>NZ_KB905359.1:0-2544 GCF_000378845.1 Salinispora pacifica DSM 45544
GGATGGGGCGGGTGTGGGTGTCGGGTGTGGATTTGGATTGGGGTGTGGTGTGTGGGGGTGGGCGGCGGGTGGATTTGCCGACGTATGCCTTCCAACACCAGCACTACTGGCTCTACGACCCGGCCCTTGTCGGCGCTGGGCTGCTTGCCGCCACCCACCCCCTGCTCGACGCCGCGGTGCCGTTGGCCAACACTGACGGCGTCGTCTTCACCGGCCGCTGGTCCCTGGCCACCCACCCATGGCTCGCCGACCACTCGGTCGGCGGCACCGTCGTGTTCCCCGGCACCGGGCTGGTCGAACTCGCCCTCCACGCCGGCGACCAGGTCGGCGTCGACCTGCTCGACGAGCTGACCCTGCACGCGCCGCTCGTTGTACCGGACAGCGGCAGCGTCGAGGTCCAGCTCGCGGTGGAGGCGCCCGACCCGACCGGTAGCCGCGCCGTCGGGGTGCACTCCCGCGAACACGACGACGCCCCGTGGACCCGGCACGCGACCGGAGTCCTGACCGCCAGCGACAACCCCGGCGTCGACCTCACCGAGTGGCCGCCCGTCGATGCCGAACCGCTGCCCCTGACCGGGCTCTATGACGACCTCGCGGCTGGCGGACTCGACTACGGCCACACCTTCCAGGGTCTGCGCCGCGCCTGGCGGACCGGCGACGAACTCTACGCCGAGGTCGATCTCCCCGACGGTGCGGAGACCGACGGCTACGGTCTGCACCCGGCGCTCTTCGACGCCGGCCTGCACGCCCTCACCCGAGCTGACCAGGACACCCACCGAGGTCTGCCGTTCGCCTGGTCGGGCGTGGCACTGCACGCCACCGGTGCCACCAGTCTCCGGGTACGGCTCACCCTGTCCGACACCGGCATCCGGATCGCGGTCGCCGATACCGTCGGTGCACCTGTCGCGAGCGTGCGGTCGCTGGTGCTCCGCCCGGTGCAGGTCACTACGGCCACCGGTGTCTCCGACGCGCTCTTCGGTCTCGACTGGCGTCCCCTCAGCCGCACCGCGACCGGAACCACCCCTACGTGGACCTGGCACCCTGACACCGCCCCGGCCCCCACCGACGACGGCCTCACTCCGACCACCGGCCCGGGGAACGGCGACGGCCCGACCGAGCTGGTGGTGCTGCCGGCGGGGGGCACCGACGACGTGCACGCCGAGGTGAACCGGGTGTTGGCGATCGCCCAGCGCTGGCTGGCCGAGACCACGACCGCCCCGCTCGTCGTCCTCACCCGGCATGCCGTCGGCGATGACGTGACCGACCTGGCCGGCGCGGCGGTGTGGGGTCTGCTGCGTTCCGCGCAGGCGGAGCACCCCGACCGTTTCCTTCTCGTCGACACCGACACCGAGCAGCTCGCCGACGTCCTTCCGCTCGCCCTGGCCGCTGGCGAGCCGCAGGTGCGGGTGCGTCGTGGTGTGGTCTCTGTACCGCGGATCGTGCGCCGGCCGTCGTCGACTAGGCAGCTGGATGCTCCGCTCTTCGGTACGGGCACGGTGTTGGTTACTGGTGCGACGGGTGCCTTGGGCTCGGCGGTGGCTCGGCATTTGGTGGTGACGCATGGGGTGCGGCGTCTGTTGTTGTTGTCGCGTAGTGGTATGGCTGCCTCCGGTGCGTCGGACCTTGTGGCGGAGCTCTCGGGGGCTGGTGCGTGGGTCGAGCTGGTTGCCTGTGATGTGGCGGATCGGGGGCGGTTGGCGGCGGTGTTGGCGGGTGTGGTGGATCTGTCGGCGGTGGTGCATACGGCGGGGTTGTTGGATGACGGTGTGGTGTCGTCGTTGTCGGCGGGTCGGGTGTCTGGGGTGTTGCGTCCGAAGGTGGATGCGGCGTGGTTGTTGGATGAGTTGACCCGGGGTCGGGAGTTGTCGGCGTTTGTGTTGTTTTCTTCGATGTCTGGTGTGTTGGGTGCGCCGGGGCAGGGTAACTACGCGGCGGCTAATGCTTTTCTGGATGCGTTGGCTGTGGTGCGTCGGCGGGCGGGGTTGCCTGGTGTGTCGTTGGCGTGGGGGCTGTGGGGGCAGGGCTCGGCGATGACCGAGCGGTTGTCTGGTGTGGATCAGGAGCGGATGGCTCGTGGTGGGGTGTTGCCGTTGACGACCGCCGATGGGCTTGCCCTGCTTGACGCTGCGGTCGCCAGTGAGCAGGCCATGCTTATCCCGGCCCGACTCGATGTGGCCGCGCTGCGTACCCTCGGCGATGACCTGCCGCTGCCCTTTCACAGCCTGGTCCGCCCGGCGCGGCGCTCGGCTGCCCACGCCGCCGCCCCCAGCGCCACCAGCTGGGCGGAGGAGCTTGCCGCGCTACCCGCGGACGAGCGCGACCGTGCCGCAACCGCCCTGGTCCTGGCCCAGGTGGCGGCGGTGCTGGGGCACGCCTCCACCGAGCGGATCGATGCCAGCCGCGCGTTCCAGGAACTGGGCTTCGACTCGCTCACCGCGGTCGAGTTGCGTAACGGGCTCTCCGCCAGCACCGGCTTGCGGCTGCCCGCCACCCTGATCTTCGATTACCCGTCGCCGAGCGATCTGGCCCGACACCTGCTCAGCG
>NZ_KB905359.1:2644-22822 GCF_000378845.1 Salinispora pacifica DSM 45544
GGGTGTGGGTGTCGGGTGTGGATTTGGATTGGGGTGTGGTGTGTGGGGGTGGGCGGCGGGTGGATTTGCCGACGTATGCCTTCCAACACCAGCATTACTGGCTGCACGACACCGGAACCGACAAGGACGTCACCGCCGCCGGCCTGCTTGACGCCGAACATCCGCTGCTGTCGGCTGTCACCGCTCTCCCCGACACCGACGGGCTCATCGCCACCGGCCTCCTGTCCCGGCGTACCCACCCGTGGCTGGCCGACCATGCGCTTGGCGACACGATCGTGCTGCCCGGCACCGGCCTGGTGGAGATCGTCGTGCATGCCGGTGACCACGTCGGCTGCGGCCAACTGACCGAGCTCGCCCTCCAGGCCCCGTTGGTCATCCCGGACGACGGCGGCGTACAGGTGCAGGTCGCCGTGGGTGCGCCCGGCAAGGACAACTCGCGGCCGGTCACCGTCTACTCCCGGCACCAGGACGCGCCGTGGACCCGGCACGCCGTCGGCGTGGTCGCCCCGGCCCCACCGGTCCCACCCGCCGACCCGCCGGCCCCGTGGCCCCCAGCCGCCGCCACCCCCGTCGACCTCGACGGACTGTACGAGCGGATGGCCGAGGTCGGCCTCGGCTACGGCCCGGTCTTCCGGGGCCTGCGGACCGCCTGGCGACACGGCGACGAGGCGTACGCCGAGATCGCGCTTCCCGCCGATGTGACCGACGCCGACCGGTTCCACCTGCACCCGGGCCTGTTCGACGCGGCCCTGCACGCCATCGGCCTCAGCCGGGGCGAGGGCGCGCCTGCCGTCCCATTCTCCTGGGCCGGGGTGACCATCCACGCCACCGGCGCCGTCGCCCTTCGGGTCACCGTCACTCCCACCGGACCCGAGCAGGTCGCCCTCACGCTCGCCGACGAGACCGGCGTACCCGTCGCCCGGGTCGACGCCCTGGTACTGCGGGAGATCGATGTCAGTCAGCTGGGGGCCGCTCGCGGCGGCCGGCAGGAGCACCTGTACCGGATCGACTGGACCCCGGTGCCGCTGCCCACGACCGCGGACACCGGCCACTGGGCACTCATCGGCACCGATGAGTTTAAGGTGGCCGCCGCGCTCGACACGGCCGGGCTGGCCGTCGAGACCCACCCCGGCCTCGACGCCCTCACCGCGGGCCTGGACGCGGGCGCTGCCGCACCGGACGTGGTGCTGGTCGCCAGCGTCCAACCCGACTGCCGTGACCTCGCGGCCGGCGCCCGGCACACCACCGGGCAACTCCTCGTCCTGCTGCAGCGGTGGCTCGCCGACGAGCGGCTGGCGTCGTCCCGACTGATGGTCCTCACCCACGGCGCGCAGGGCACGCCGGTCACCCAGCCGGCCGCCGCGGCGGTCTGGGGGCTTGCCCGCTCCGCCCAGTCGGAGAACCCAGGCCGGATCGTCCTGGTTGACCTCGACGACCACGACAGGTCGGTGCTGGCTCTCCCGGCCGTGCTGGCCGGCGGCGAGCCACAACTGCTCCTCCGCGAGGGCGTCGCGCACGCCGCCCGGCTGGTGGCCGCGGGCGCGCCCGACAGCACGTCCGGCAGCACTTTCACCGCCGACGGCACCGTCCTGCTCACCGGGGCCGCCGGTGCCCTCGGCGGGTTCGTCGCCCGGCACCTGGTCGACGCGCACGGGGTGCGGCACCTGCTACTGGCCAGCCGGCGCGGCCCCGACGCGGACGGCATGGCCGCGCTGAGCGCCGATCTCACCGCGCGCGGCGCCGAGGTCACCGTCGTCGCCTGCGACCTGGCCGACCGGGACGCGGTCACCGCGCTGCTCGCTGGGGTGTCCGCCGACCGCCCGCTGACCGGGGTGGTGCATGCCGCCGGGTTGCTCGACGACGGAATCATCCCCTCGCTGACCCGGGAACGTCTCGACGCGGTGCTACGTCCCAAGATTGACGCCGCCACCAACCTGCACGAGCTGACCCGCCACGCGGACCTCACCGCGTTTGTGCTCTTCTCCTCGGCAGCCGGTGTGCTCGGCGGGCCGGGCCAGGGTAACTACGCGGCGGCGAACGCCTACCTCGACGCACTCGCGGCCGCCCGCCGGGCGGCCGGGCTTCCCGCCCAATCCCTGGCCTGGGGGCCGTGGGCCGGCGGCGGCATGGCCGACAACCTCGGTGGCGCCGACCGGGCTCGGATGTCCCGGGGCGGGGTACTGCCGATGTCCAGCCAGGAGGGGCTGGACCTGCTCGATGCGGCGCTGGCCCGTACAGACGCGGTGCTCGTGCCAATCAAGGCCGACCTGCGTACGTCGGCTACGGCGGAGGTGCCGCCGATCCTCCGTACGCTCGTCACCCCGGACCGGCGGAGCCGGCTCGGCCCGGCCCGGCCCGACCCGGCGGGGCTGCGGCGCACCCTCGCCGGGCTCGACACCGACGGCCAGGAGACGCTGCTGCGTGACCTGGTCCGAAGGCGGGCCGCGACGGTGCTCGGCCACACCCAACCCGACGACGTTGACCCGGCACTGCGCTTCGTCGAACTCGGCATCGACTCGCTCACCGCGATGGAGTTGCGCAACGCCCTGAACGAGGCCACGGGGCTGCGGCTGGACACGGGCGTGGTCTTCGATCACGGCAGCGTCGCCGAACTCGCCGCCCTGCTGCGCACCGAACTGGCAGCTCCGCCGGCCGAGGAACACACCGGCCCGGCCGACGCTGCCGACACCATGAGCGCGTTGTTCCGTACCGCCGTCCAGGGTGGCCGGGTACAGCAGGGCCTGTCCCTGCTGTACGCGGTCGCCGACATCCGGCCCACCTTTGACGGGCCGGCCGGCCTGCCGGAGATGCCCAGGCCCCGCCGGCTCGCCCGCGGCGACCAGGGGCCGGCGATGGTCTGCCTCCCCTCACCGATGGCGCTCGGCGGCGATCAGCAATACGCCCGGTTCACCGCCGAGTTCGGTGGCACCCGCGACGTGTGGACCCTGCCGGTGCCGGGCTTCGGCCGCGACGAGAGCCTGCCCGCCTCGTCCGACGCGGCGGTGCGGGTCTTCGCCGAGATGGTCCGGCCGATCGCCGAACAGGGGCCGTACATCCTGGTCGGCTACTCCTCGGGTGGGCTGTTCGCCCACGCCACCGCCGGTGAGCTGGAGCGGCAGGGACACGGTCCGGTCGGGGTGGTGCTGCTGGACACGTACCTGACCACCGGCAGCACCACACCGGCCTTCTTCACCCACATGCTCGACTCGCTGCTGGACCGGGAGGCCGAGTTCGGCGAGTTCAGCAGCGCCCGGCTGTCGGCGATGGGCCGCTACGTGCGGCTGCTGGAAAGCTGCCCGATCGAGCCGATCGACACACCGGTGCTCTTCGTCCGGCCGCGGGAATCCATCATGGCTGGCGACGACGATGGGTGGCGAGCCACCTGGGAAACCCCGCACACACTCCGGGAGGTGCCCGGCGACCACTTCACCATGATGGAGGGGCAGGTCGCTGCGACGGCCGGCGTGGTCCGGGACTGGATCTCGCAGTGACGACAGCTGGAGTGAACGCGATGACACTGGCACCGACCGACAAGGGCACCGTGGAGTTCGGCGACTACCGGACGTGGTACCGCGTGACGGGCCGGCTGCACGAGGGTTCACCGCCGCTCGTCGTGCTGCACGGCGGCCCGGGCAGTACCCATGACTACCTGCTCAGCCTGGCCGAGCTGAGCCGCTCCGGTCGCCCGGTGGTGCACTACGACCAGCTCGGTAACGGCGGCGCCACCCACCTGCGGGACCGTGGCGCTGACTTCTGGACGGTGGAGCTGTTCCTGGCCGAGCTGGACAACCTCCTGCGTCGGCTCGGTATCGCCGACAGGTACGTCCTGTTCGGGCAGTCCTGGGGCGGGGTCCTCGCGGCGTCGCACGCGGTGGATCGGCCCGCCGGGCTGCGCGGCCTGGTGATCGCCAACGCGCCCGCGTCATATCCGCTGTGGCTGCCCGAGCTGGACGTCCTGCGGGCCGCGCTGCCCCCCGGCGTGGACGAGACACTACGCCGGCACGAGGCCGCCGGCACCACCGATAGCCCCGCCTACGTGGCGGCGATGATGGTCTTCTACCAGCGGCACGTGTGCCGGCGTAAGCCGCTGCCGCCAGAGCTGATGGCCAGCTTCATGGAGATCAACGGTGATCCTACCGTCTACCACTCGATGAACGGGCCGAGCGAGTTCTGCGTGACCGGGACCCTGCGCGACTACTCGCTGGTCGACCGGTTGCCGCAGATCGACGCACCCACCCTGGTCATCAGCGGCGAGCACGACGAGGTCACCCCGGCCGCGGTACGCCCCTTCCACGATCTGGTCCCCGGTGCTCGCTGGGAGATCATCAACGGGGCCAGTCACCTGCCCCACCTGGAGACCCCGGAGCGGTTCACCGACCTCCTCACCGAGTTTCTCGACCAGCTCTGAGCTTGTCGTTCACCCGGGTGCTCTCGTCGATTCGAGGCGGAGCTGAGCCGTCGAAAAGGCCCGCGACCGAAATGGTCACGGGCCACTGTGTGCGGGATGCGTCACACGGAAGCACCGAGCATGTCGTTTATTGCGCTCCAGAGTGTCTCTGGGGTGGCAAACGTCTCCATCGACATCGCCTCGTCGACGAACCGTACGTTGTACTCGCTTTCGAGCATGGCCAGCAGCTCGACCATGGCGAGGGAGTCCAGGCCCGAGTCCCGCAGGCTGGCGCGGCCCAGCAGCGGCTCCTCCGGGTCGAGGAAGGGAAGGTGCTGGCGCAGGATGGTCTCGAATCGTTGATCCCACATGTCGGTGATTTCCTTCCGGTGCAGGGTGAGGAAACGCTAGCAACGACCGCCGGGCGTAGACGACCCGACAATTTCTGGCCCTGCGGAACGTCGATGGTTAGGGGTCGCTAGGGGTGTCGATGCGGGTGCAACGCACTTAAGGTCGCCGATACGATCCGGCCATGGGTCGAGAGATTTTCGCGCGCACGCACGCCTCCGTGGAGACACTGCCCGAGTTTCTGTTGGCGGGCGCCCGATTGACACCCGACCGGCCGGCTGTCGTCCAGGCCGTCGGTGGCGAGACCGGCACCCTGTCGTATCGTCAGCTCGCCCAGCGGGTTGACGGCTACGCCGCCGCTCTCGACGAGTTGGGCCTGGACATCGGCGACCGGGTGATCCTGGAGTCGGACACCTCGCCGACCGCCATCGCCGTCTTCCTGGCCTGCTCCTCGCTGGGGCTCACCTTCGTACCGGTCAGCCCGGAGACACCTGCGCAGCGCCTCGCGCTGATCGCCGAGAGCACCGAGGCGGCGCTGCACCTGCAAACCGTTGACGGTCGCCGGGAGACGGTGCCCACCCCGCTGGGCACCGCCCGCTTCGGCACCGACGGTATCCAGGTCGAACGGGCCCCGACGCCCCGCACCCGGCGCCGCCGGGAACTGGTCCCCACCGACCCCGCCTACGTGATCTTCACTTCCGGCACCACCGGCCGGCCCAAGGGCGTCGTGATGAGCCACCGGGGCGTACTCGCCTTCTTCCGAGGCATGCTCCGGCACGGCATCGTCTCCGCCGAGGACCGGGTCGCGACCACCTCCCCGCTCCAGTTCGACTTCTCCCTGCTCGACATCGGCTTGGCCCTGGGCAGCGGCGCGGCCGTCGTGCCGGTTCCCCGGGCGCTGCTGCGCTGGCCACGCCGGTTCGTGCAGTTTCTCACCGACACCGGAGCCACCCAGGTCAATGGCGTCCCGTCGATTTGGCGGGGCGTGCTGCGGCATGAGTACGCGGGGCTGGCCGCGCTCGGTGAGCAGATCCGCGGTGTGCTCTACTCCGGCGAGAACTTCCCGCTGCCCGAGCTGCGCGAACTGCAACGGGCCCTGCCCCGGGCCCGGGTGGTCAACTGCTTCGGCAGCAGTGAGTCCCTCGCCGCATCCTTCACCGACGTGCCGAACCCGTTGCCCGACGACGCGGACCGGATCTCCATCGGTCACGCCCACCCTGGTGCGGAGATGCTACTGATCGACGAGGACGGTCGGCCGGTCGATGAGGCGGGTGTGGTCGGCCAGATCCATCTGCGCAGCGCCGCCCTGTTCAACGGCTACTGGAACGACCCGGAGGCGACCGCCGAGGCTCTGGTGCCCGACCCGCTCAACCCGGCCACCGGGCAGGTGGTCTTCCGCACCGGGGACCTGGCGTACCGGGGGGAGGGCGGTGAGCTGTACTTCACCGGCCGAGTCGACTCGCTGGTCAAGGTACGCGGCAATCGGGTCGAGCTGGGCGAGGTGGAGCGCCGGGTCCGCGAGTTCCCGGGCGTCGCCGGCGCCGCCGCGCTGATGCTCCCCCAGGAGGGCAGGGATCCGGTGCTGGCCACCTTCGTGGTGCTCGACCCGGGTGTCACCGGCGTCGAGGAGATGGAGCTCGGCGCGTTCTGCCTGGAGGCGCTGCCCGACTTCATGGTGCCGCAGCAGGTGCGGGTCCTCGACGAGCTGCCGGTCAACGCCAATGGCAAGGTCGACCGGCGGGCGCTCGCCGCCCGCGCCGGAGAACCCGCGGGCTGATCCACCGTCCGCCGGTCCCCGGTCGGTTCCCGTTGACGTGGGCCCGACCGGTCCGGGTCAGGCCTCGGCGGCCGTACGGGCCAGCCGGGCCCGGTCGACCTTCCGGTTGGAGTTCAGCGGGAACTCCGGTACGTGTCGGTACGAGCGGGGCAGCATCCCCTTCGGCAGGATCTGCCGTAGCTGCCGGGACAGCTCCGCCGGTGCGGTCGGCTCGCCGGTGTAGAAGACCACCAGTTCGGTGCCGCCGGCCCCGGCCCGGGCCACG
Organism: Salinispora pacifica DSM 45544; assembly: GCF_000378845.1. Taxonomy (NCBI): domain Bacteria; kingdom Bacillati; phylum Actinomycetota; class Actinomycetes; order Micromonosporales; family Micromonosporaceae; genus Salinispora; species Salinispora pacifica. The sequence goes on from NZ_KB905359.1 coordinate 9,422, forward strand.
GTGATCGCGTCCTCGATCCCGGGGCAGCCCCGCAACGCGTGCTCGATCTCGGCCAGCTCGACCCGCCAGCCGTGCACCTGCACCTGGGCGTCCAGCCGGCCCAGGTAGATCAATTCCTTGTTCCGCAGCCGCCGCACCCGATCGCCGGTGTGGTACCAGCGTCGGCCGTCCCGGATGAGGAACCGACCCTCGTCGTCGGCCGGATCGAGGTAGCCGGGGGTCAGCTGTGGGCCGGTGACCAGGAGTTCACCCTCCACCTCGTTGGCCGCGCCGTCCGCGTCGAGCAGCACCCCGTCGTGTCCGTCGTGCAGGGATCCGATTGGGACGAGGCCGTTGACGCAGAGCCCTGGCGAGGTCTGCGGCGACCAGCGGTGCCCGGTGATGGTGACGGTCAGCTCGGTCGGGCCGTAGATGTTCTCCAGGGTCGACCCGGGTGCCGCCGTCTGCCAGTCCACCGCGTCGGCGGCGTGCAGCGCCTCTCCGGCGAAGAAGCTCCACCGCAGCGACGGCATCGCCGCCGGAACCAGCCGTCCGGTCCGCCGGACCAGGGTGATGGCGCTGGGGGTGGAGAACCACACCGTCAGGCCCCGCTCGGCCACGAACGCCGGGACGTCCCGGTACGCCCCCGGGGGCACCGGGTGCATGCTCGCCCCCGCACCCCAGGCGCAGAAGAGGTCGAACATGGCGCAGTCGAAATTCAGGTCGAACGACTGTGAGAAGCGGTCGTCCGGCCCGAAGTCGTACCGGTCGTCCAGCACCGAGAAGTAGTGCCGCAGGTTGCCGTGGGTGATCGGCACCGCCTTGGGGCGCCCGGTCGAACCGGAGGTGAACAGCACGTAGGCCACGTCGTCGGGGCCGGCCGGGTGGGGCTCGGCCAGCGGCGTCGCCGAGGCCACCGGGAGCCGGAGACCGGTGCCGCTGCCGCCCGGGTCCACCACCGGTGCCAGCACCGGCACCCCGGAGACCACATCGCCCAACTCGGCCCGTACCGCCAGACCGGCGTCGTCGAGCAACAGGGTGGACACCCCGCACGCGGTGAGCATCCGTGCGGTGCGCGTCGCCGGGAACTCCGGGTGTAGCGGTACGGCGGTCGCACCGACGTACAGGGTAGCGAGCAGCCCTGCGTACGACTCCAGGGTCTTGCCGGCCAGGATGCCGACCACCCGGGGTGGCCCGTCCGGGCCAGCGGCCAGCGCCCCCGCCCAGCGCAGGGCGGTGTCGTGTAGTTCTTCGTAGCTGACCGGGCCGGACGGCAGGTGCAGAGCGGTGGCCCGGGGCGCGGCGGCCAGCCCCTGCAGGAATCGCCCGGACAGGGCGTAGTCGGGGTGCTGAGTCATCATCGTCCTCCGTGCTCGACCGGCCGTCACGCGACCACGGTGCGGCGGATCGGCGACATCGCCCGCCGCGGGTCAACGATGGTGGTGTGGAAGTTGCGGACGGTCGCCCCCACCCGACCCCACAACCGGTCCGACCCACAGACGTGCACCGTCTCCACGCCCAACCGTTGGAACGTGCCGACCACCTCCGGCCAGCGCACCGGCGTGACGATGCCGTCGAGCAACATGGCCCGCACCCCGTCGGCGGTGTCCCGCACCGTGCCATCCTGGTCGCCGACGACCGGGATCTGCGGGTCGGTGAAGTGCAGCGACGCGAACAGCTCCGCCTCCACCCGGTCGCGCAGCGGCTGGAAAGCGGCAGCGTGTAGTGGCGGATCCATCACGTACAGCGGCAGCCCACCGCCGGCGCGTAGCCGCTGCGCCAACCAGTCGGTGCGTCCCTCGTGCAGCGTCACCATCCAGAAGTCGGTGTCTACATAGCAGGAGATTTCGTACCACTCACCGGCCTCGTCCAGTTCGCCCAGAATTTCCCGCAGCCGATCCGGCGGGGTCCGGACGAAGGACATCGTCACCACCCCCGGCTGCTCGGCCGCGAAGTACTCCGTCTCGATCCGGGACAGCCGCGCGGTCATCCGTACCGCCTCGGCGAAGTCCAGCGCGCCGCTGTACACGGCGGCGGCTTTGCCCCCGAAGCTGGGCCCGGCGACCAGGCTTGGCCGCAGGTCCAGCACCCGCTCCGCCCAGCGGGCCAATGCCACACAGTTGACCAGGAAGGCCACCTGGGCGTACTCGGAGTAGTCGTCATCGCTGTCCCGATACCGGGCGAACAGGTCGTAGTCCAGGGCGTCGCTCGCGGTGGCGAGCAGGTCGCGAGCGTCCCGGTTGACGAGCATGAACTTCGCGACGTCGGTGAACTCGCACGGACCCATCCCGGGGAAGACGGTGGCGTTGGTCATCTCTGGCATCCTTGTCATCGGGGGAGCTTGGCGAGGGCCTGCTCAACACGGGCCAGCGCGTCGGCGACGTGCGGCACGGCGAGCGGGTCGGCGGCGTCCTGGGTCTGCCGCTGTTGCTGCTCGGTGGCGCCGTACAGCATGCTGGTCGCGGCGCGGAAGCGCAGCGCGTCGGGTCGGTCTCCGAAGTGGTGGCCGGAGAGCACCGCGATCCCCAACTCCGCCAGCAGGTGGCGCTGCAACGACGCGCCGTCGGTGACGCCCTGCTCGGCCAGGGGGCCCCGCAGCGGTGCGAAGTCCGGGTAGACGTAGAACGCGCCGGTCGGTGGCGGGCAGGTTGCGCCCGCGTCCACCATGATCCGGTGCATGGCGCCGGCCACCGCGCCGTGCAGCGCGGCGTCCGCCGCCAGCCGCTCGCGGATCTCCTGTGGCTCGGCGAAGGCGTACCGGGCCACGGACTGCATCGGGCCGGCCAGGGTGGACCATATCTCGCTGGCCACCGCGGCCACGTCCGCGTGGATCCGCTCGCCCCACCCGCCAGCCGGGAACCGGGCCGCCCCGATCCGCCAGCCGCCGAGCGCCAGGTTCTTGCTCAACCCGGTGATCACCACGGTCCGCCGGGGCGCGACCTCCGCCGGGCTGAGCAGGTCCGCGCCCGGCTTGTGCAGGATGTCCCGGTAGATCTCATCCGAGACGATCAGCAGGTCCTCCTCCTCGGCGATCGCGCACAGCTCCCGGATCACCTCGGCTGGGGCGTGGGTGCCCGTCGGGTTGTCCGGCGAGGTGAGGATGAGGATCCGGGGGGCCTGGCCGAGCGTCCGGGCGGTGCGGATGGTCTCCCGCAGCGCTGCCGGGTCGGGCACTCCGCCGCCGGACTTCGGGATCGGCACCCCCCGCACGTTCTTGCCGGCCAGTCGGGCCTGCGGGGCGTAGGTGACCCAGCTGGGCAGGGCGACCAGGGTGTCACCGTCGACCACCAGTTGCAGGGCCATCAGCAGCGGTTTACTGCCCGGCGCGACAATCACTTGGTTGGCCTCCGTGGGCAGGCGGCGGCGGGAGAAGTAGCCGGCCACGGCCTCCCGGGTGGCCGGGTCGCCGACCACCGGCCCGTACGCGTTGCGGTCCGCACCCGCGGTCAGTTGCCGCGCCAGCGGCGCAAAGACCGGCAGGCGGGACTCGCCGAAACCGAGGTGCACGATGGACTCGCCCCTGGCGATCCGCTCCGCGACCAGCTGGTCGAGTGCGAGATTGGGCGAGATCTTCCGGCCGGCCATCGCCAGCTCCCTTCGGGTCGGTTCGTGCTCAGGTGGTGACGACCGCGCCGGGGCGGGCCGCGCTGGGGCCGACCGCGGCGAGGATGTCCGTCGGGGCGGCCGGGTCGATCTGCAGGTCGCTCAGCCACGCCGCGTCCGGTGACCACCGGGCCCGGAACGGCCGGCCGACCAGCCGTCGGTCGCGGGACTGGATCAACCGGAGTTGGAAGAAGTCGCCGTGCGGGGTCTGTTCGACGCCGTCGACCAGGACCTTGCCGGGGGTCGCCGACATGACCGGTCCGCGCACGGTCCGGGCCAGACCCGGCAGGTCCTGATAGGCGGTACGGAAGATGTCGGCGGCGCGGGTGAGCGGCACCTGGAAGTAGTCCCGAGGCCCGGTGTCCCGCTCGACGAACATGTAGTAGGGCACCGCACCGACAGCCAGCTCGGCCCGCCACATGTCGCTCCAGGCGCGGGGGTCGTCGTTGACGTAGCGGATTAGCGGGGCCTGGCAGTAAACCACCGCTCCGGTCGACCGGATCCGGGCGATGGCCCGCGTGGCGATCTCGGTGGCGAGTTCACGCGGGTGGCTGAAGTGCGCCATCACCGCGACGGTGCGGCCGGCGGCGACCACCTGTGCGAAGAGCCGCAGCAGGTCGTCGGCGTCGCTGTCGGAGACGAACCGGGATGGCCAGTATGCGACCGCCTTGGTACCGAAGCGGATGGTGCGTACCGTGTCCACCTGGAGTAGCGGCTCGACGTGGCTGCGTAGCCGCTCCGTCGACATGATCATCGGATCGCCGCCGGTGACCAGTACGTCGGTCACCGCCGGGTGCCGGTGCAGGTACGACACCAGCTGCTCGGGGCCCGGCGCGGCGAACCGCAGGTCGGCGTCGCCGACGAACTGTGCCCAGCGGAAGCAGTAGGTGCAGTAGGCGTGGCAGGTCTGCCCCTGCTGGGGGAAGTACAGCACCGTCTCCCGGTACTTGTGCTGCATTCCGGGCAGCTCGTGACCGTCCAGGTGCGGCACGTTGTGCTGCTGCTGCCCAGACGGGTGCGGGTTGAGTCCGGCCCGGATGCGGGCCACCTCCACGCGCAGCCGCTTGCGGTCGCCGGCGTCCAGTAGGTTGCCGAGGAGTCGTTCGTCGTCCGCGGCGAGCATGCCACGCTGCGGGAACACCAATCGGAAGATCGGGTCGTCCGGGATGCGGTCCCAGTCGATCAGGTGCGACAATACGTATTCATTGACCCGGAACGGCAGTACCTGGGAAATGGTGCGGATCGCGTGCAGATTGTCGGCCGACAGTCCGAAGCGGGCGCCCAGTTTGTCGATATGGTGCGGGCCGAAGGAGTGGAACCGCCCCGGACCAGCGATCGTGGAAATGAGCAGGGACATCAGCCATCCTCCAGGGGGATTGCGCCCACCGACGTGGCGTGACTCAATCACCGGTGCACGCCGGCGAGAATCGCGCGACGGTCAATAGCGCATTGTCTTGAACCGAGGCTAGTGGCGGACCGGCCACCCGGACCCCTAGCGGCACCCCAGACTCGCCCTTACCAATCGTGGTAGGGGGAAGGTAGGGGCGGTGCGGGGGTGTAGCTGGATTTCCTTTCCTGATTACGTATTCCTCGCCTGGTCCGGCCGGTGCCCGGCGGGTCGCCCGGAGCTGCCGTACCACACCGAGCGGCCGACGAGACATCGACGCCAGCGCCCAATCCGTGCGCCCGGTGCGACCCGAGGGAGTGCCCGTGACGATCGATCAGGAGATCCGTGAGTACCCGTTCCGCGAGTCGCGCGGAATCGGCATCGACCCGACCTACGAGCTGCTGCGCCGGACCGAGCCGCTGGCCCGGGTGCAACTGCCGTACGGCGAGGTGTCCTGGCTGGTCACCCGGTACGAGGATGTCAAGACCGTGTTGACGGATCCGAGGTTCAGCCGAGCCGCTGCGCAGGGCAAGGACCAACCCCGTACCCGTGCGGAGATGACGTACGAGGGCATCATCGGCCTCGACCCGCCGGACCACACCCGGCTCCGCAGGTTGGCCGGTAAGGCGCTGACCGCCCGCCGGGTCAACGCGATCCGCGCGGACGCGCAGCGGATCGCCAACGAGTACGTCGACGAGATGATCGCCAAGGGCTCGCCGGGCGATCTGGTCGAGGCGTTCGCCCTGCCGTACCCGGTCACGGTGATCTGCGAGCTGCTCGGTGTGCCGTTCGAGGACCGCGCCCAGTTCCGGATCTGGACCGAGGGACTGACCAGTACCAGCGAGCAGTTGATGGTCTACGCCGAGCAGCTGTTCGACTACATGGGCAAGCTGGTCGCCCAGCGTCGCGCGGAGCCCACCGACGACCTTCTCGGAGCGCTGGTCAAGGCCCGCGACGAGGGCGACCGGCTGACCGAGCAGGAACTGCTCTCCATCGCCGGGGTCGGGCTGCTGCTCACCGGCGTCGAGACGGTCTCCACGCACATCCCGAACTTTGTCTACGCGCTGCTCACCCATCCGGAGCTGATGGCGCAGCTACGCGCCGACCGGAGCCTGGTGCCGGCCGCCGTGGAGGAGCTGCTGCGGATGATCCCGCTCAACCCGGCCGCCATGTTCCCCCGCTACGCGGTGGAGGACGTGACGCTCAGCGGGATCACCGTGCGCGCCGGCCAGCCGGTGTTGGTCTCCCTGCCGGGCGCCAACCGCGACCCGGAGGTCTTCGAGAACCCGGAGACCTTCGACTTCACCCGTGAGCAGAACCCGCACGTCGCCTTCGGACACGGCCCGCACCACTGTCTCGGCGCGCAGTTGGCCCGGATGGAGCTGCAGGTGGCCCTGCACACCGTCCTGGACCGCTTCCCCGACCTGCGCCTGGCCGACGGCGACGAGGGCGTGTCGTGGAAGTCCGGCCTGCTGGTCCGGGGCCCGAGCCGGCTGCTGGTGGGCTGGTGACCGCGGTGGAAACCCGCTGGACGGTGACCGTCGACCGGGAGGCCTGCATCGGTACCGGGGTCTGCGCCGGCGCGGCGCCCCGCCAGCTTGAGGTCCGCACCGGTAAGGCATCCGTCCTGGCCCCAGAGACCGCGCCCGACGAGGCGGTCATCGACGCCGCCGAGATGTGCCCGATGTCCGCGATCACAGTGCGTGACGCGGCCTCGGGCGCACTGCTCGCGCCCGAGGAGTGAACGACCACCGTCCAGACCGGTGCCCCCGCCGGTTGCCGCGAGGCCGCCGCGACCGGTCCTCCCTACCGGTCACGGCGGCCTCGCCGTGACCGGGCGCCGAAACCGACACCGACCCGGGCGCCGAAACCCGGAGACCTAGTGGAGCGTGCCATGAGCGAGTCCGCGAACCCCACCGGTGCCGAGCCCGGCGCGCTGTCGGCCCTGCGGCGGCGACTGGAGGGCCGCACGGCCGACGAGCAGGACCGGGCACTCATCGCCCTGGTCCGGGAGCAGGCCCGCGACGTGCTGCGGACCGTGCTGCCGGACGGTCCGGAAGCCGTTGGGCCGGCCCGGCCCTTCCGCGAGCTGGGCTTCGACTCGCTCGCCGCGGTCGAGCTACACCGTCGGCTCACTGCCGCCACCGGCCTCGACCTTCCGGTCACCCTGGTCTTCGACCATCCGACGCCGCAGGCGGTCGGGCGGCTGCTGCGGACCCTGCTCGGCGGCGATGCCGCCCCCGCCCCGGCCGCCGCGCCGCCACGCCGAACCGACGACGAGCCGATCGCCGTGGTCGGCATCGGCTGCCGCTACCCCGGCCACAGCCACTCCGCCGAGGACCTGTGGCGGCTGGTGTCCGAGGGCCGGCACGTCAGCTCCGACTTCCCGACCGACCGGGGCTGGGACACCGACGGGCTCTACGACCCCGATCCGGGCAAGCCGGGCAAGACCTACGTCCGCCAGGGCGGGTTCCTGGAGGGCGCGGCCGAGTTCGATCCGGACTTCTTCGGCATCAGCCCGCGCGAGGCCATGACGATGGACCCCCAGCAGCGGCTGGTGCTGGAGACCGCCTGGGAGGCTCTGGAGGACGCCGGCATCGACACGGCGTCGCTGCGCGGCAGCCAGACCGGGGTCTTCATCGGTGCCGAACCCCAGGAGTACGGCCCCCGTCTGCACGAGGCCCCGGAAGGCCTGGACGGCTACCTGCTCACCGGCAACGCGCCGAGCGTGGTGTCAGGTCGGCTCGCCTACACCTTCGGCTTCGAGGGGCCCACCCTGACCGTGGACACCGCCTGCTCGGGCTCCCTGGTCGCCCTGCACCTGGCCTGCCAGGCGGTGCAGCGCGGGGAGTGCACCACCGCGCTGGCCGGCGGAGTCGCGGTGATGGTGCACCCGGGCGCGTTCACCGCCTTCAGCCGGCAGCGCGGCCTCGCCCCGGACGGGCTCTGCAAGCCGTTCGCGGCGGCCGCCGACGGGACCGGCTGGGCCGAGGGCGTCGGCATCCTGGTGCTGGAGCGACTCGGCGACGCCCTACGCAACGGCCACCGCGTCCTCGGCGTGATCCGCGGATCGGCGATCAACCAGGATGGCGCATCGAACGGGTTGACCGCTCCGAACGGGCCGTCCCAACAGCGGGTGATCCGATCGGCGCTGGCCGCCGCCGGCCTGACCCCCACCGACATCGACATGGTCGAGGCACACGGCACCGGCACCCGGCTCGGTGACCCGATCGAGGCGCAGGCGATCATCGCCACCTACGGCCGGGAACGCCCCGCCGACCGGCCCCTCTGGCTCGGCTCGCTCAAGTCCAACATCGGGCACTCGCAAGCCGCCGCCGGTGTCGCCGGGGTGATCAAGGTGCTGATGGCGATACGGCACCGGGTGCTGCCGCGCACCCTGCACGTCGACACCCCCACCCCCACCGTCGACTGGTCCGCCGGCACCGTCGAACTGCTCACCGAGGCCCGCGAGTGGACCGATCCGGGCCGGCCGCGCCGCGCCGGGGTCTCCTCGTTCGGCGTCAGCGGGACCAACGCGCACGTCATCGTCGAGGAGCCCCCGCCCGTTGCCGAACCTGCCCTCCCCGCCGAGCCGCCGCCGTCCAGCGAGGGCCTGCCGGTGGTGCTCTCCGCCCGTGGCGGGGCGGCGCTGCGCGCCCAGGCTGCCGCGTTGCACGCCGCCCTGGCCACCAGCGAGAACCCCCCGACGCTGCTTGACGTCGCGTACTCGCTGACCACCACCCGGACCGCGTTGGAACACCGCGCGGTCCTGGTCTCCCGGGACCGGGCGACCACCCTGCATGAGCTGGCCGTGCTCGCCGACGGCGGTGACCTGCCCGGCGTACACCTGGGACAGGTCACCGGTGGCGGGCTCGGGTTCCTCTTCACCGGGCAGGGCAGCCAGCGGCTCGGCGCCGGACGTGAGCTCTACCGTGCCTATCCGGTCTACGCCGCCGCGTTCGACGCCGCCTGCGGCTGGCTGGACCTGCAACTGGACGTGCCCCTGACCGACGTGCTGTTCGCCGAGCCCGGCACCGCCGAGGCGGCGCTGCTGGACCAGACCGCCTACACCCAGTGCGCGCTGTTCGCCGTGGAGGTCGCCCAGTTCCGGCTGCTGGAGTCGTGGGGGGTGCGCCCCGACGTGCTTGCCGGACACTCGGTCGGCGAGTTGGCCGCTGCCCACGTCGCCGGGGTGCTCTCCCTGGAGGACGCGGCGATCCTGGTCGCCGCGCGCGGTCGACTCATGCAGCAGCTCCCCGCCGAGGGCGCGATGATCTCCGTGCAGGCCACCGAGGAGCAGGTTCGCCCGCTGCTCGCCGGCCGCGAGGCGCAGGTGGGCCTGGCGGCGGTGAACGGGCCAGCCTCGGTGGTGGTCTCCGGCACCGAGGCCGCCGTGCTCGAGGTCGCCGCCGCCATCGCCGCCGCCGGGCACAAGACGAAGCGGCTGCGGGTCAGCCACGCCTTCCACTCGCCGCTGATGGCGCCGATGCTCGCCGAGTTCGGCCGGCTGGCCCAGGTGCTCGGCTATCGTCCGCCGGCGATACCGATCGTATCCACGGTGACTGGACGGGCGGTGCTCTCCGGTGAACTCTGCGATCCCGAGTACTGGGTGCGGCATGTCCGCGACTGTGTCCGCTTCGCCGACGCGGTCCGGGCGATGGCCGACGAGGGCGTCACCACGTTCCTCGAACTCGGACCGGCCGGGGTGCTCTCCGCGCTGGGCCCGGCCTGCCTCACCGAGGACGACGACGCGGTCTTCACCCCGGTGCTGCGCGCCGACCAGGATGAGCAGACCGACATCGTCTCCGCCCTCGCCCGCGTACACGTGCGGGGCGCGTCCGTGGACTGGTCGGCGTTCTTCGCCCCGCGCGGTGCCCGCCGGGTCGCCCTGCCCACGTACGCGTTCCAACGTCGCCGGTTCTGGCTGGCCTCCGGTGGCGGCAGCGCCGACGCGACCGGCTTCGGTCAGCTAGCTGCCGGCCACCCGTTGGTGGGTGCGGTCGTCGGCCTGGCCGGCGGTGACGGGGTGGTGCTCACCGGCCGGGTGTCGCTGCGCAGCCACCCGTGGCTGGCCGACCACATGATCTCCGGGGTGGTGTTGCTGCCCGGCACCGCATTCGTGGAGCTGGCGGTCCGGGCCGGGGACCAGGTCGGCTGCGGCACGGTGGAGGAGTTGACCCTGGAGGCGCCGCTGGCGCTGGATGAGCGCGGGGTCGCCCTCCAGGTGGTGGTCAGCGCCGCCGACCCGGCGGGACGCTGCCCGGTGGCCGTCTACTCCCGCCCCGACGAGCCGGGCGACCAGCTCTGGACCCGGCATGTCAGCGGCGTCCTCGCTCCGGAGGCCGCCCACCCCGGCACCCCGCTCACCGAGTGGCCGCCCCGGGGCGCCGAGCCGGTTGACCTGACCGATACCTATCCCGTGCTGGCCGGCCAGGGCTACGGCTACGGCCCGGTCTTCCAGGGCCTCAAGGCCGTCTGGCGGCGCGGTGCCGAGGTGTACGCCGAGGTGGCGCTCCCCGTCGACAGCCGCCCGGACGCCGCTCGCTTCGGCCTGCACCCGGCGGTGCTGGACGCCGCCCTGCACGCCATCGATGCGGCGGCCCGCCACGGCGAATCCGCCGACGACGAGGTGCGCATCCCGTTCGCCTGGAACGACATCACCCTGCACGCGGCGGGCGCCGCCGAGGTGCGGGTGCGGATCGCCCCCGCCGCCGGGGACAGCGTCTCGGTGGCCCTCGCTGATCCCACCGGCGCGCCGGTCGCCTCGGTACGCTCCCTCGTCTCCCGGCCGGTCTCCACCGCCCAGCTCACCGCCGCCCGGGGCGGCTATCACGAGCGGCTGTTCCGGCTGGAGTGGACGAAGCTGGGGCACCGGCCCGCGCCATCGGGCACCCCCCGCTGGTGTGTGCTCGGCGACGAGCGGATCGGCGCGGCATCCCGACACCCGGACGTCGCCGCGCTGGGTGCGGCGATCGATGCCGGCGCTACCGCCCCCGAGTGGACGTTCGTCGGCGTCCGGGCCGGTGACGTCCGGGTCGCCACCGCCGACGCGCTGGCCACCCTCCAGCAGTGGCTGACCGATGCGCGGCTGGCCGGCTCCCGGCTGGTCTTCGTCAGCCGGGTCGACGACCTCGCTGCCGAGGCGGTGTGGGGCTTGGTCCGGGCAGCGCAGACGGAGAACCCGGACCGGTTTGTCACCGTCCGGCTCACCGACGCCCCATCCTCGCTGCTGGCCGCCGCCCTGGCCACCGGTGAGCCGGAGCTGCTGCTGCGTGACGGCGAGATCAGTGTGCCTCGGCTGGCCCGGGTCGCCACCACCACCGCTGTCGCCGCCGGAGCCGACGAGGTGGACGCCGGCACCCGCTGGCCCACCGACGGCACGGTGCTGGTCACCGGCGGCACCGGTGGCCTCGGTGCGCACGTCGCCCGTCACCTGGTCCACACCCACGGGGTACGCCACCTGCTGCTGACCAGCCGCAGCGGCCCGGCGGCGGCCGGTGTCACGGAGTTGTGCGCGGAGCTGGCGGCGGCCGGCGCGTCCGTCGAGGTGGCCGCCGCCGACGCTGCCGACCCCGACGCGTTGGCCGCGCTGCTCGCCGCCGTCCCGGCCGACCAGCCGCTGCGGGCGGTGGTGCACGCTGCCGGCATCGTTGACGACGGGGTGATCGGCTCACTCGGTCCGGAGCGGCTCGACGCCGTGCTGAAGGCCAAGCTGGACGGCGCGATCAACCTCGACGAGCTGACCCGCGACGCGGACCTGTCGGTGTTCGTGCTCTTCTCCTCCCTGGCCAGCCTGCTGGACTGCGCCGGCCAGGGCAACTACGCCGCAGCGAACGCGGCGCTGAACGCGCTGGCCACCGCCCGCCGGGCCGCGGGTCGGCCCGCCGTCGCCCTCACCTGGGGCCTGTGGACCGGTGACAGCGGGATGGGCGGGCGGCTGGATGCCGCCGCGCGGCAACGCATCGACCGCTCCGGCATGCCCGGCCTCACCCCGGCGGAGAATCTGACCCTGCTCGACGCGGCGCTCGGCGTCAATGAGCCGGTCCTGGCGCCGATCCAGGTCGACCTGGCCACGCTGCGCAACCGCCCGGAGGGGGTACCGGCGCTGCTGCGCGGCCTGGTGCCACTGCCGGCCAGGCGGGCCGCGCAGGCGGCCGGAGCGGCGGACGCGGCGCAGGGCTGGGCCCGGCAACTCGCCGCGCTCACCCCGGCCGAGCGGGACCGGGTCACCGTCGACCTGATCCGCGCCCACGTTGCCGCCGTGCTCGGCCACGACGGGGCAGCGGCGATCGAGCCGCGCCGCGCCTTCAACGAGGTGGGCTTCGACTCGCTGGCCGCCGTGGAGTTGCGTAATCGGCTCAACGCCGCTACCGGGCTGCGGCTGCCGGCGACCCTGGTGTTCGACTATCCGACCCCGGCGGCGCTTGCCGAGTTCGTGGTGTCCACCGTGCTGGGCACCGGGCTGGAGGTGGCGGTGCCGGAGCCGGCGTCGGCCTCCTTCGTTCAGGAGCCGATTGCGATTGTGGCGATGAGTTGTCGTTTTCCGGGTGGGGTGGCGACTCCGGAGCAGTTGTGGGAGTTGTTGGAGGGTGGTGTTGATGCGGTTTCCGGGTTTCCGACTGATCGGGGTTGGGATCTGGTGGGTATGTATGACCCGGAGCCTGGTAAGCCGGGGAAGACGTATTCGTTGGAGGGTGGTTTCCTCTACGATGCGGCCGATTTTGATGCGGACTTTTTTGGGATCAGTCCGCGGGAGGCGGTCGCGATGGATCCGCAGCAGCGGTTGTTGCTGGAGACGTCGTGGGAGGTGTTGGAGCGGGCCGGGATCGATCCGACCTCGCTCAAGGGCAGCCCCACGGGCGTGTTCGCCGGCGTCATGTACCACGACTACGCACTGCGACTGCACCAGACGCCCGACGAGTTGGCCGGCTACCTGGGTAACGGCAGCCTGGCCAGCATCGTCTCCGGCCGGGTGGCGTACACCCTCGGGCTGGAGGGGCCCGCCATGTCGATCGACACGGCGTGCTCGTCGTCGCTGGTGGCGATCCACCTGGCGGTGCAGGCGCTGCGGGCGGGGGAGTGCTCCCTCGCGCTGGCCGGTGGGGTGACTGTCATGTCCACCCCCGACACCTTCATCGACTTCAGCCGGCAGCGGGGCCTGGCCCGGGACGGCCGCTCCAAGTCGTTCTCGGCCGGCGCCGACGGTACCGGCTGGGGGGAGGGCGCGGGCGTACTGCTGCTGGAACGGCTCTCTGACGCCGAACGTCGCGGTCATCAGGTGCTTGCGGTGGTGCGTGGTTCGGCGACTAACCAGGACGGCGCGTCGAATGGGTTGACGGCGCCGAACGGTCCGTCTCAGCAGCGGGTCATCCGACAGGCGTTGGCCGCTGCCAATGTCCGTCCCGACCAGGTTGATCTGGTGGAGGCGCATG
>NZ_KB905359.1:22922-24613 GCF_000378845.1 Salinispora pacifica DSM 45544
TCTTCAGCGTGGGCTGGCCGCTGATGGCCGTTGCAAGTCCTTCTCTGCTGGCGCCGATGGCACCGCGATGTCCGAGGGGGCGGGCATGTTGTTGCTGGAACGGCTCTCTGACGCCGAGCGTCACGGTCATCAGGTGCTTGCGGTGGTGCGTGGTTCGGCGACTAACCAGGACGGCGCGTCGAATGGGTTGACGGCGCCGAACGGTCCGTCTCAGCAGCGGGTCATCCGACAGGCGCTGGCCGCTGCCAATGTCCGTCCCGACCAGGTTGATCTGGTGGAGGCGCATGGTACGGGTACCACCCTCGGCGATCCGATCGAGGCGCAGGCGTTGTTGGCCACGTACGGGCAGGGTCGGCCTGCGGATCGGCCGTTGTGGTTGGGCTCGATCAAGTCGAACATCGGTCACACCCAGGGCGCGGCTGGTGTCGCCGGGGTGATCAAGATGGTGTTGGCGATGAGTAGTGGGGTGTTGCCGCGCACGCTGCATGTTGCGGAGCCGTCTCCGCAGATCGACTGGTCGGCCGGGGAGGTACGGCTGTTGACCGAGGCGCAGGGGTGGCCGGCGCTGGACCGGCCCCGTCGTGCGGGTGTCTCATCATTCGGCATCAGCGGTACCAACGCCCACGTCATCCTCGAACAGGCACCACCCACTGACGTGCCTCCCGTCGAGGCGCTCCCGGACGACGGGCTCCCGACCGAGGCGCTCCCGGACGACGGGCTCCTGGCCGAGGTGCTCCCGGCCGAGGCGTTCCCGGCCGACGGGCTCCGGGCCGGGAGGCCTCCGGTCGGCGTGTCCGGGTCGGAGATTCTGCCCTGGGTGCTGTCGGCCCGCACCGACGAGGCACTGCGCGCCCAGGCCGGGCGCGTGGCCGCGGTAGCCGAGAGCGGCCCCGCCGAAGCCGGCGACCTGGCGTACGCGTTGGCAACCGGGCGTGCGCTGCTAAACCGGCGTGCGGTCGTCGTCGGCGACCGGGAGGACTTCGTCGCCGCAGCCCGCACGTTCGCTGAGGGCGGGATCGCTCCCGGCGTGCTGCATGGCGGTTCCGGCATCGTTTTTGTTTTTCCGGGGCAGGGTTCGCAGTGGTTGGGGATGGCGGTGGAGTTGTTGGATTCGTCGCCGGTGTTTGCGGAGCGGTTGGGTGAGTGTGCTGCGGCGTTGGATGAGTTTGTGTCGTGGCGGCTGGTTGATGTGTTGCGTGGTGTGGAGGGGGCGCCGTCGCTGGACCGGGAGGATGTGGTGCAGCCGGTTCTGTGGGCGGTGATGGTGTCGCTTGCGGGGTTGTGGCGTTCGTTTGGTGTGGAGCCGGATGCGGTGGTGGGTCATTCGCAGGGTGAGATTGCGGCTGCGGTGGTGGCGGGTGGTTTGTCGTTGCGTGATGGTGCGTTGGTGGTGGCGTTGCGTAGTGCGGTGATTGCGGAGGTGTTGGCGGGTCGGGGTGCGATGGCGTCGGTGGGTCTGCCGGAGCGTCAGGTGTGTGATCGTCTGGGTGCGTATGGCGGTCGGTTGTCGGTGGCAACGGTTAATGGTGCGTCGTCGGTGGTGGTGTCGGGCGATGTGGATGCGGTAGAAGATTTGGTTGCGGTGTTGGGTGCTGAGGAGGTGCGGGTTCGGCGGGTAGATGTGGATTATGCGTCGCATTCGGCGCAGGTGGAGTTGATTGAGCAGCGGTTGTTGGAGGTGTTGGCGGGGG
>NZ_KB905359.1:24713-25531 GCF_000378845.1 Salinispora pacifica DSM 45544
ATCCTCTCGGCTGAGGTCATCGATCCAGGTTTTGACCTGACTGTGTGGCCGCCGTTGGGGGCGGTGCCGGTGTCGACGGCGGGGTTGTATGACGATCTGGTGGCTCAGGGTTATGAGTATGGTCCGGTGTTTCAGGGTGTGCAGGCTGCGTGGCGGGTCGGTGAGGTGGTGTACGCGGAGGTTGCTCTTCCGCAGGAGGCGTTTGCGGAGGCGGGTCGGTTCGGTGTGCATCCGGCGTTGTTGGATGCGGCGTTGCAGGCGGTGGGGATTGGTGAGCCGGTGCCGGCGGATCGCGGGCCGTACCTGCCGTTTGCGTGGGCGGATGTCGCACTTTTTGCCACCGGTGCCACTGCCCTGCGGGTGAAGATCACCTCGGCCGGTCCGGAGGCGGCCACCTTGCACCTGGCTGATCCCGAGGGAAGTCCGGTAGCTGTTGTTGGGTCGCTGGTGTCGCGTCCGGTGCAGCTCGACGCCGCCGTACCGACCGACGGTGACCTCTACCGCGTCGACTGGACCACCATTCCCACCGGCACCGCCCCCGAGTCGTGGGGCTATCTGGAGGGGCTCGGCCTCGGCGTACCCGATGTCGTGCTCGCCCCGCTCACCCGGCCCGGCGCCGCCACCGACCCGGGCACCGCTGCCCGTACGGCGACGGGGGAGGTCCTCGCCATGCTCCAGTCCTGGCTGGCCGACCCGGCCCAGGCTGCCGCCCGGCTGGTGGTGATCACCGATGGTGCCGTTGATGGTGGTGTCGATGTGGTTCATGCTCCGGTGTGGGGGTTGGTGCGTGCGGCGCAGGCGGAGAATCCGGGTCAGTT
>NZ_KB905359.1:25631-26686 GCF_000378845.1 Salinispora pacifica DSM 45544
TCGTGCGGGTGTCTCATCATTCGGCATCAGCGGTACCAACGCCCACGTCATCCTCGAACAGGCACCACCCACTGACGTGCCTCCCGTCGAGGCGCTCCCGGACGACGGGCTCCCGACCGAGGCGCTCCCGGACGACGGGCTCCTGGCCGAGGTGCTCCCGGCCGAGGCGTTCCCGGCCGACGGGCTCCGGGCCGGGAGGCCTCCGGTCGGCGTGTCCGGGTCGGAGATTCTGCCCTGGGTGCTGTCGGCCCGCACCGACGAGGCACTGCGCGCCCAGGCCGGCCAGATCCGTGCGGCCGTCGCCGCCGCCACCGCCGCCACCGCCGACCCCGGCGACCTCGCGTACGTCCTGGCGAAGGGGCGGGCGGCGCTGGAGCGGCGAGCGGTCGTCGTCGGCGACGCCACTGACCTCCTGGCCGGCGCGGACGCCCTGGTCGCGGGCGCACCGGTCCCCACTCCGCTGCATGGCGGTTCCGGCATCGTTTTTGTTTTTCCGGGGCAGGGTTCGCAGTGGTTGGGGATGGCGGTGGAGTTGTTGGATTCGTCGCCGGTGTTTGCGGAGCGGTTGGGTGAGTGTGCTGCGGCGTTGGATGAGTTTGTGTCGTGGCGGCTGGTTGATGTGTTGCGTGGTGTGGAGGGGGCGCCGTCGCTGGACCGGGAGGATGTGGTGCAGCCGGTTCTGTGGGCGGTGATGGTGTCGCTTGCGGGGTTGTGGCGTTCGTTTGGTGTGGAGCCGGATGCGGTGGTGGGTCATTCGCAGGGTGAGATTGCGGCTGCGGTGGTGGCGGGTGGTTTGTCGTTGCGTGATGGTGCGTTGGTGGTGGCGTTGCGTAGTGCGGTGATTGCGGAGGTGTTGGCGGGTCGGGGTGCGATGGCGTCGGTGGGTCTGCCGGAGCGTCAGGTGTGTGATCGTCTGGGTGCGTATGGCGGTCGCTTGTCGGTGGCAACGGTCAATGGTGCGTCGTCGGTGGTGGTGACGGGCGATCGGGATGCGGTGGACGAGCTGATCGCGACATTGGATGCCGAGGGTGTGCGAGCCAGGCGGGTGAACATTG
>NZ_KB905359.1:26786-399587 GCF_000378845.1 Salinispora pacifica DSM 45544
GATGGTGCCGTTGTTGGTGGTGTCGATGTGGTTCACGACAGTGCTGCCACTGTGGAGCCGGAGCGGGCGTTTCGGGACTTTGGTTTTGATTCTCTTGCGGCGGTGGAGTTGCGTAATCGGCTCAACGCCGCTACCGGGCTGCGGCTGCCGGCGACCCTGGTCTTTGATTATCCGAATCCCACGGTGCTCGCCGGCTACCTGCACGGACGGATTCTCGGCGTGGAGGTTCCTGCCGTTTCTACGGTGGCCACGTCGGTCGTCGGCGATGAGCCGATTGCGATTGTGGCGATGAGTTGTCGTTTTCCGGGTGGGGTGGCGACTCCGGAGCAGTTGTGGGAGTTGTTGGAGGGTGGTGTTGATGCGGTTTCCGGGTTTCCGACTGATCGGGGTTGGGATCTGGTGGGTATGTATGACCCGGAGCCTGGTAAGCCGGGGAAGACGTATTCGTTGGAGGGTGGTTTCCTCTACGATGCGGCCGATTTTGATGCGGACTTTTTTGGGATTAGTCCGCGGGAGGCGGTCGCGATGGATCCGCAGCAGCGGTTGTTGCTGGAGACGTCGTGGGAGGTGTTGGAGCGGGCCGGGATCGATCCGACCTCGCTCAGGGGTAGTGGTACTGGTGTGTTCACCGGGGTGATGTATCACGACTATGCCAGCCGGTTGCCGGAGGTTCCCGAGGAGTTGGCGGGTTATCTGGGTAACGGCAGTATGGCCAGTGTCGCCTCTGGGCGGATTTCCTACACCCTTGGTCTGGAGGGGCCGGCGGTCAGTGTCGATACGGCCTGTTCGTCGTCGTTGGTGGCGGTTCACCTGGCGGTGCAGGCGCTGCGGGCGGGGGAGTGCTCCCTCGCGCTGGCCGGTGGGGTGACGGTGATGTCTACCCCTGACACCTTCATCGATTTCAGTCTTCAGCGTGGGCTGGCCGCTGATGGCCGTTGCAAGTCCTTCTCTGCTGGCGCCGATGGCACCGCGATGTCCGAGGGGGCGGGCATGTTGTTGCTGGAACGGCTCTCTGACGCCGAGCGTCACGGTCATCAGGTGCTTGCGGTGGTGCGTGGTTCGGCGACCAACCAGGACGGCGCGTCGAATGGGTTGACGGCGCCGAACGGTCCGTCTCAGCAGCGGGTCATCCGACAGGCGCTGGCGTCGGCGGGTGGTATCCCGGCGAGCGAGGTGGATGCGGTTGAGGCGCACGGTACGGGCACGGCATTGGGTGATCCGATCGAGGCGCAGGCGTTGTTGGCCACGTACGGGCAGGGTCGGCCTGCGGATCGGCCGTTGTGGTTGGGCTCGATCAAGTCGAACATCGGTCACACCCAGGGCGCGGCTGGTGTCGCCGGGGTGATCAAGATGGTGTTGGCGATGAGTAGTGGGGTGTTGCCGCGCACGCTGCATGTTGCGGAGCCGTCTCCGCAGATCGACTGGTCGGCCGGGGAGGTACGGCTGTTGACCGAGGCGCAGGGGTGGCCGGTGCTGGACCGGCCCCGCCGTGCGGGTGTCTCATCATTCGGCATCAGCGGCACCAACGCCCACGTCATCCTCGAACAGGCGCCACTGACTGACGTGCCTCCCGTCGAGGCGCTCCCGGCCGACGGGCTCCGGGCCGGGAGGCCTCCGGTCGGCGTGTCCGGGTCGGAGATTCTGCCCTGGGTGCTGTCGGCCCGCACCGACGAGGCACTGCGCGCCCAGGCCGGGCGCGTGGCCGCGGTAGCCGAGAGCGGCCCCGCCGAAGCCGGCGACCTGGCGTACGCGTTGGCAACCGGGCGTGCGCTGCTAAACCGGCGTGCGGTCGTCGTCGGCGACCGGGAGGACTTCGTCGCCGCAGCCCGCACGTTCGCTGAGGGCGGGATCGCTCCCGGCGTGCTGCATGGCGGTTCCGGCATCGTTTTTGTTTTTCCGGGGCAGGGTTCGCAGTGGTTGGGGATGGCGGTGGAGTTGTTGGATTCGTCGCCGGTGTTTGCGGAGCGGTTGGGTGAGTGTGCTGCGGCGTTGGATGAGTTTGTGTCGTGGCGGCTGGTTGATGTGTTGCGTGGTGTGGAGGGGGCGCCGTCGCTGGANCNGGNGGATGTGGTGCAGCCGGTTCTGTGGGCGGTGATGGTGTCGCTTGCGGGGTTGTGGCGTTCGTTTGGTGTGGAGCCGGATGCGGTGGTGGGTCATTCGCAGGGTGAGATTGCGGCTGCGGTGGTGGCGGGTGGTTTGTCGTTGCGTGATGGTGCGTTGGTGGTGGCGTTGCGTAGTGCGGTGATTGCGGAGGTGTTGGCGGGTCGGGGTGCGATGGCGTCGGTGGGTCTGCCGGAGCGTCAGGTGTGTGATCGTCTGGGTGCGTATGGCGGTCGCTTGTCGGTGGCAACGGTCAATGGTGCGTCGTCGGTGGTGGTGACGGGCGATCGGGATGCGGTGGACGAGCTGATCGCGACATTGGATGCCGAGGGTGTGCGAGCCAGGCGGGTGAACATTGACTATGCGTCGCATTCGGCGCAGGTGGAGTTGATTGAGCAGCGGTTGTTGGAGGTGTTGGCGGGGGTGGCGCCTCGGTCGTCGAGTGTGCCGTTCTATTCGACGGTGACCGGGGGTGTGGTGGACACCGTGGGGTTGGATGCCGGTTATTGGTTTGCGAATTTGCGGCGGAGGGTGCGGTTTGAGGAGGCGACCCGGGTGTTGCTCGGGGCGGGGATGCGGGTGTTTCTGGAGTGCAGTGCGCATCCGGTGTTGACGGTGGGTATTGAGGAGACTGCTGCGGATGTGGGTGTTGAGGTCGCGGCGGTGGGTTCGTTGCGTCGGGGTGAGGGTGGGTGGCGTCGGTGGCTTGTCTCGGTGGGTGAGGCGTTTGTGCGGGGGGTGGGGGTGGACTGGTCGTCGGCGTTGCCGGTCCGGCCGCGTGGTGAGGTGTTGTTGCCTACGTATCCGTTCCAGCGTCGGCGTTATTGGATCAACGCTACTGGTGGTGTTGCGGATCTTGGCTTGGCTGGTCTGGGCTCCGCTGGGCACCCGTTGTGGGGGGCTGCGGTGACCATGGCGGAGTCGGGGGAGGTGTTGTTCACTGGTCGGTTGTCGTTGGATGCGCATCCGTGGTTGGCCGACCATGCTGTTTCGGGCAGGGTGTTGCTGCCGGGTGCTGGTTTTGTTGAGCTGGTTCTGCATGCGGGTGACCATGTCGGTTGTGGTCGTGTGGAGGAGTTGACGCTGCACGCGCCGTTGTTCCTGCCTGAGCAGGGTGCCGTCCAGGTGCAGTTGCTGCTCGGTGTGGCTGACGACGCCGGCCGTCGTCCGGTCAGTGTGCACGCCCGGTCGGAGCACGCGGATCCGGACCTGCCGTGGACCCGGCATGCGGCCGGCATCCTCTCGGCTGAGGTCATCGATCCAGGTTTTGACCTGACTGTGTGGCCGCCGTTGGGGGCGGTGCCGGTGTCGACGGCGGGGTTGTATGACGATCTGGTGGCTCAGGGTTATGAGTATGGTCCGGTGTTTCAGGGTGTGCAGGCTGCGTGGCGGGTCGGTGAGGTGGTGTACGCGGAGGTTGCTCTTCCGCAGGAGGCGTTTGCGGAGGCGGGTCGGTTCGGTGTGCATCCGGCGTTGTTGGATGCGGCGTTGCAGGCGGTGGGGATTGGTGAGCCGGTGCCGGCGGATCGCGGGCCGTACCTGCCGTTTGCGTGGGCGGATGTCGCACTTTTTGCCACCGGTGCCACTGCCCTGCGGGTGAAGATCACCTCGGCCGGTCCGGAGGCGGCCACCTTGCACCTGGCTGATCCCGAGGGAAGTCCGGTAGCTGTTGTTGGGTCGCTGGTGTCGCGTCCGGTGCAGCTCGACGCCGCCGTACCGACCGACGGTGACCTCTACCGCGTCGACTGGACCACCGTGTCGGTAGCCGCTACCTCGGCCACCTCCTGGGCCTACCTTGACGACCTCACCGACGACGTACCGGAGCTGGTCGTCGCCCGCCTCACCGACGTACATCCGGCTGTCACCCCGGACCTGGGCGACGGGCCCGACGTCGACACCGAGCCGGCCGCGCGGGCTGCCGTCGGAGCGGCGCTCGCGCTGCTCCAGTCCTGGCTGGCCGACCCCCGGCTGGCCGAG
Organism: Salinispora pacifica DSM 45544; assembly: GCF_000378845.1. Classification (NCBI taxonomy): domain Bacteria; kingdom Bacillati; phylum Actinomycetota; class Actinomycetes; order Micromonosporales; family Micromonosporaceae; genus Salinispora; species Salinispora pacifica. The sequence continues at coordinate 30,864 of NZ_KB905359.1, forward strand.
TCACGGCTGGTCATCCTGACTGACGGTGCCGTTGATGGTGGTGTCGATGTGGTTCATGCTCCGGTGTGGGGGTTGGTGCGTGCGGCGCAGGCGGAGAATCCGGGTCAGTTCGTGTTGGTTGATGCGGATCCGGGGGTTGCGGTGGAGGAGATTCTGGCGGCGGTGGGTACGGGGGAGCCGGAGTTGTCGTTGCGGGGTGGGCAGGTGCGGGTGCCGCGGTTGGTTCGTGCGGATGCGGATGCGGATGCGGGTGCGGATGCGGGTGCGGGTGCGGGTGCGGATGCGGGTGCGGGTGCGGATGCGGATGGGGGTGGTGGTGTGTGGCGGGCTGGGGGCACGGTGTTGGTTACTGGTGGTACTGGTGTGTTGGGTGCGTTGGTTGCTCGGCATTTGGTGGCTGTGCATGGGGTTCGGGATTTGGTGTTGGTTTCTCGGCGGGGTTTGGCGGCGCCGGGTGCGGTGGAGTTGCGTGATGAGTTGATCGGGTGTGGTGCGGTGGTGGAGGTGGTTGCTTGTGATGTGGCTGATCGGGATGCTGTTGCTGTTTTGTTGGATGGTGTTCCGGGGTTGAGTGCGGTGGTGCATACCGCTGGTGTGTTGGATGACGGTACGGTGGCTGGTTTTACTGAGGCGCAGTTGGATGTGGTGTGGCGGGCTAAGGCGGCGCCGGCGTGGCATTTGCATGAGTTGACTCGTGATCGGGGGTTGGCGGCGTTTGTTTTGTTTTCTTCGGCTGCGGGGGTGGTGGATGGTTCTGGTCAGGGTAATTATGCTGCGGCGAATGTTTTTTTGGATGCGTTGGCTGGGTTGCGGCGGGCTCTTGGTTTGCCGGGGGTGTCGTTGGCGTGGGGGTTTTGGGAGCAGCGTAGTGGGATGACGGCGCATTTGGGTGATGCCGAGGTGGCTCGGATGGCGCGTTCTGGTGTTTTGCCGCTTGGTGCGGAGCGGGGTTTGGCGTTGTTTGATGCGGCGGTGGGGGCTGACGAGTCGGTGTTGGTGCCGATTCGGTTGGATTTGGCTGCGTTGCGTGTTCAGGGTCAGCAGATGCCGGCGCTCTTCCGGGGTTTGGTGCGGCTGCCGGCTCGTCGGGCGGCGGGTGGTGGGGTCGTTCCGGTCGGTGGTTCTGCTCTTCAGCGGCAGTTGGCTGCTCTCGGTGTGGATGATCAGCATCGGATGCTGCTGGATTTGGTGCGGGCCAATGTGGCTGGGGTTCTTGGTCATGACAGTGCTGCCACTGTGGAGCCGGAGCGGGCGTTTCGGGACTTTGGTTTTGATTCTCTTGCGGCGGTGGAGTTGCGTAATCGGCTCAACGCCGCTACCGGGCTGCGGCTGCCGGCGACCCTGGTGTTCGACTATCCGACCCCGGCGGCGCTTGCCGAGTTCGTGGTGTCCACCGTGCTGGGCACCGGGCTGGAGGTGGCGGTGCCGGAGCCGGCGTCGGCCTCCTTCGTTCAGGAGCCGATTGCGATTGTGGCGATGAGTTGTCGTTTTCCGGGTGGGGTGGCGACTCCGGAGCAGTTGTGGGAGTTGTTGGAGGGTGGTGTTGATGCGGTTTCCGGGTTTCCGACTGATCGGGGTTGGGATCTGGTGGGTATGTATGACCCGGAGCCTGGTAAGCCGGGGAAGACGTATTCGTTGGAGGGTGGTTTCCTCTACGATGCGGCCGATTTTGATGCGGACTTTTTTGGGATTAGTCCGCGGGAGGCGGTCGCGATGGATCCGCAGCAGCGGTTGTTGCTGGAGACGTCGTGGGAGGTGTTGGAGCGGGCCGGGATCGATCCGACCTCGCTCAGGGGTAGTGGTACTGGTGTGTTCACCGGGGTGATGTATCACGACTATGCCAGCCGGTTGCCGGAGGTTCCCGAGGAGTTGGCGGGTTATCTGGGTAACGGCAGTATGGCCAGTGTCGCCTCTGGGCGGATTTCCTACACCCTTGGTCTGGAGGGGCCGGCGGTCAGTGTCGATACGGCCTGTTCGTCGTCGTTGGTGGCGGTTCACCTGGCGGTGCAGGCGCTGCGGGCGGGGGAGTGCTCCCTCGCGCTGGCCGGTGGGGTGACGGTGATGTCTACCCCTGACACCTTCATCGATTTCAGTCTTCAGCGTGGGCTGGCCGCTGATGGCCGTTGCAAGTCCTTCTCTGCTGGCGCCGATGGCACCGCGATGTCCGAGGGGGCGGGCATGTTGTTGCTGGAACGGCTCTCTGACGCCGAGCGTCACGGTCATCAGGTGCTTGCGGTGGTGCGTGGTTCGGCGACTAACCAGGACGGCGCGTCGAATGGGTTGACGGCGCCGAACGGTCCGTCTCAGCAGCGGGTCATCCGACAGGCGTTGGCCGCTGCCAATGTCCGTCCCGACCAGGTTGATCTGGTGGAGGCGCATGGTACGGGTACCACCCTCGGCGATCCGATCGAGGCGCAGGCGATCATCGCGACCTACGGCCAGGGTCGGCCTGCGGATCGGCCGTTGTGGTTGGGTTCGATCAAGTCGAACATCGGTCACACCCAGGGCGCGGCTGGTGTCGCCGGGGTGATCAAAGCGGTGTTGGCGATGCGTAACGGCATGTTGCCGCGCACGCTGCATGTTGCGGAGCCGTCTCCGCAGATCGACTGGTCGGCCGGGGAGGTACGGCTGTTGACCGAGGCGCAGGGGTGGCCGGTGCTGGACCGGCCCCGCCGTGCGGGTGTCTCATCATTCGGCATCAGCGGCACCAACGCCCACGTCATCCTCGAACAGGCACCACCCACCGACCCATCCCCCACCGACGCAACAGCGACCGACATGCCTCCCGTCGACGCACCCGCGGTCGACGTCGCCCCGGTCGTCACGCCGCCCGTGCTGCCCTGGCTGCTGTCCGCCCGCTCGGCGGAGGCGTTGCGTGCCCAGGCCGACCTGGTCGCCGGCACCGGCGGCGCCCTCGACGTGGCCTACTCGCTGGCCACCACCCGCACAGCCTGGGAACACCGGGCCGTCGTGGTCGCCGCGGCCGGGGACGACGCGATCCGCGCCCTGCGCGCCGTCGCCGAGGGAGCCGACTCCGCCGAACTGGTGCAGGGCTCCCCGTCCGCCGGCAAGCTGGCCATGCTCTTCACCGGACAGGGCGCCCAGCGCCTCGGCATGGGCCGTGAGCTGGCCGCGGCGTACCCGGCCTTCGCGGAGACCTTCGCTGAGGTCTGTGGACACCTGGACGCGCAGCTCGACCGGCCGCTGCGGGAGGTGCTCTACACCGAACCGGACGTCGCCGACGCCGCGCTGCTCGACCAGACCGGCTACAGCCAGAGCGCGCTCTTCGCCATCGAGGTGGCGCTGTTCCGTCTGCTCGGCTCGTGGGGCATCCGGCCCGATCTGGTCGCCGGGCACTCCATCGGTGAGATCACCGCCGCTCACGTCGCCGGGGTGCTGTCGTTGCCCGACGCTGCCACCCTGGTCACCGCCCGGGGCCGGCTTATGCAGGGCATGCGTGAGGACGGCGCGATGGTGGCGGTCGAGGCGTCCGAGGCAGAGGTACGCGGGGAACTGGTCGGCCGGGAGGCGGAGTTGGGCATCGCGGCGGTCAACGGCCCGCTCTCGGTGGTGATCTCCGGCGATGACGACGCCGTCGGCGCGGTTGCCGACGGCTGGCGGGCGCGGGGCCGCCGGACCAAACGGCTGCGGGTCAGCCACGCGTTCCACTCGCCGCACATGGAGCCGATGCTGGCCGAGTTCCACCAGATCGTGGCCGGTCTGGCCTTTGCCCCGCCGAGGGTGCCGGTGGTATCCAACCTGACCGGTCGGCTCGCCGATCCCGACGAGATCTGCACCCCCGAGTACTGGGTGCGGCACGTGCGGGAGGCGGTCCGGTTCAGCGACGGCATCGCCACCCTGCAGGCCGCCGGTGTCACCACGTTCCTGGAGGTCGGGCCGGACGCCGTGCTGACCACGATGGGTCGGGACTGCGTCACCGACATGGCGGACGCCAGCCTGGTGCCGGTGTTGCGCGGTGGTCGGCAGGAGGCGGCGACCCTGCTGACAGCCGTCGCCACGCTGCACACCCGGGGCGTCCCGGTCGACTGGCGGGCCTGGTTTGCGCCCACCGGGGCCCGGGTCACCGACCTGCCGACGTACCCCTTTCAGCGTCGCCGGCTCTGGCTCGACGTCCCGGCGGGCAGCGGGGGCGACGTGCCCGGCCTCGGCCAGCGTGCCGCCGCCCACCCGTTGCTCGGCGCGGTTATCGGGCTGGCCGGTGCCGACGGCACGGTGCTGACCGGTCGGCTGTCGTTGCGGACCCACCCGTGGCTGGCCGAACATGCCCTCGCCGGGACGGTACTGCTGCCCGGCACGGCGTTCATCGAGCTGGCCGTCCGCGCCGGGGACCAGGTCGGCTGCAACCTGGTGGAGGAGCTGACGCTGGAGGCCCCGCTGATCGTCCCTGAGCAGGGCGGTGTGGACCTCCAGGTGGTGGTCGGGGTACCCGACGAGGCGGGGCGCTGCCCGGTAACTGTGTACTCCCAGCCAGACGACCGCGTGCAGGGGTGGACCCGGCACGCCACTGGTGTGCTCGCCCCGGTGGCCGCCACCGTCCCCGCCGCGCCGACCGGCGGCGCCTGGCCACCGGCTGGCGCCGTCCCAATCGATCTTGACGGGCGCTACGACCGGCTTGCCGACTCCGGCTACCACTACGGCCCGCTGTTCCAAGGGCTGCGGGCCGCCTGGCGTCGGGATGACGAGGTGTACGCCGAGGTGGCGCTTCCGGAGGACGTCTGGTCCTCGGCCGAGCGGTTCAGCCTGCACCCGGCGCTGTTCGACGCGGTGCTGCACACCCTCGACCTGACTGGGACGGACCCGAGCGACGACCTGCTCCGGCTGCCGTTCGCCTGGCGGGGTGTCGCCCTACACGCCACCGGGGCGGCGGCGCTACGGGTGCGGTTGCGACGGATCGGGCCGGAGGAGGCCTCCTTCGAGCTGGCCGACACCGCTGGAGTACCGGTGGCCTCGGTGGCCTCGCTGGTGGTCCGGCCGCTGGCCGCCGACCAGCTTGGCGGGGCGCGGGCCGGCCGCCGCTCGTCGTTGTACCAGGTGGCCTGGACCCCGGTGCCGGCCCCGGAGACCTCCACGAACGACGCGACGGTGGTCCTCGGCGACGACGCCCTCGGCCTCGGGGTGCCCCGTCACCCGGATTTCGCGGCGCTCGCGGCGGATATCGAGCGGACCGGTGCCGCGCCGCGGACCGTCGTTGTTGCCTGGCGTGCCACGTCGGACTCGACCGTGGCGGCGGCGACTGATGCGCTCGCCCTCGTACAGGGCTGGCTCGCCGACGAGCGGTTCGCCAGCAGCCGGTTGGCGGTGGTTACCACTCGGGCGATCGCCACCGCGGACGGCGAGGACGTGCCCCGACCGGTGGACGCCACCATCTGGGGTCTGGTCCGGGCCGCGCAGGAGGAGAACCCGGGCCGGTTGGCCCTGGTCGACCTGGACGGCGCGGATTCCACCGGGCTGCGAGCGGCGCTGGCCGTTGACACTGAGCCGCAGTTGGTGGTGCGCCGGGCGGAGCTGTTCGCGCCCCGGCTCGCGCCGCTGCCGGTGCCCGACGGCGAACTGCCCGTCGATCCGGACTCCGAGGGCACGGTGCTGGTCACCGGTGGTACCGGGGGGTTGGGCCGGCTGGTCGCCGAGCACCTGGTCACCCGGCACGGCGTACGGCGACTGCTGCTGGCCAGTCGGCGGGGCCCGGCGGCCCCGGGAGTGGAGGAACTGGTCGCCCGTCTGGCGGCGGCCGGCGCGGAGGTCACTGTGGTGGCCTGTGACGTGGCCGACCGGGCGGCGGCGGCAGCCCTGCTCGACGGGGTGCCCGCCGCGCACCCGCTGGTCGGGGTGATCCACGCGGCCGGTGTGCTTGACGACGGGCTGGTGGACACGTTGACGTCCGAGCGGACGGCGGCGGTGCTGGCCCCCAAGGCGGAGGCCGCTCGTCACCTGCACGAACTCACGCTGGATCGGTCGCTGCGCTGGTTCGTGCTGTTCTCGTCGGCGGCGGCCACTCTCGGCGGTGCCGGCCAGGCCAGCTACACCGCTGCGAACGCCTACCTGGACGCCCTGGCCCAGCACCGGCGGGCGCACGGGCTCGCCGGCAGCTCCTTGGCCTGGGGCTTGTGGGCCGAGCCGGGTAGCGGGATGACCGGCCACCTCGGCGAGGTGGACCTGCGCCGGATGGCCCGATCCGGGGTGTCCGCGCTGTCCACCGGGGACGCGTTGGCGCTGTTCGACGCGACCGTCCAGGCGGGACCGGCGCTGGTCCTGCCGGTCCGGCTCGACCTGGCCGCGGTCCGGGCACGGGTGGAGGGCGTGCCGCCGCTGCTGCGCGGCCTGGTCCCCGTCCCGACCCGGCGGACGGCGGCCGGTGCGGCCGGTCCGGCGGCCGGTCCGGCGGCCGGGGAGCGGTCACTGGCCGACCGGCTGGCGGGTCTGACGCCGGACGACGCGGACCGGATGGTCACCGAGCTGGTCTGCGCCCGTGTCGCCGAGGTGTTGGGGCATGACCGTTCGCATGTGATCGACCCGGACAGGGGCTTTCTGGAACTCGGCTTCGACTCGCTCGCGGCCCTGGAATTCCGCAACAGCCTCGGGGCGGCCACCGGGCTGCGCCTGCCGGCGACGCTCATTTACGACTATCCCAGTCCGGCGGCGGTGGCCCGTTTCGTCCGGTCCGAGTTGACCGGTGTCCTGCGGGGCGCTCCGTCGTTGGAGGCCGAGTTGGCCCGGCTCGAGGCGTTGATGGACGACACCGTGCCGGACGAGGGGGAGCGGGGCCGAATAACCGTCCGGCTTCAGGCACTGATGTCGCGGTGGAACGCCACGTACGGCGCGGCCGGTGCGGAGCCGGCCGCCGAGGACCTGACGTCGGCCACCGCGGACGAGCTGTTCGAGATTCTCGACGACGAACTGCAGGGGTCGGACTGATCGTCCGATCCCGGGATCCGAGGCCCGTTGGCGCCCACGGTGGTCGGCAGACTCAGGTCTCCCTTGCGCGGATGGGTGGGCTTTGGTCCACCTTCGGCGTGGGTCCATGACCGTATCGCGTGACCGTTCAACATCATACGGTAGTGAGCAGGCTTGGTGACGTTAGCCGGTGGCCACCACCAGGGTGGACGCGGGAGAGGCAGGGAGGATGCGGGTGCGACTCGAAGAGGGGATCGTGGCCAAAGTCACCCGGAACGGACAGCTTGAGCTTGTCTCCGAACGGAGCGGGTTGCGATACCGGTTCGGCGCGACCGCCGCCGCGATGTGGATCGCGTTGCAGCAGCAGGGCGGCTCGCTGGAGCGGGCGGCCGGTGTCCTGGCCTGGCAGTGGTCGGCCGATCCGGCGGCCACCCGACGGGATTTCGACGTCTGGCTGGAGGACATGCTCCGCGCCGGTCTGGTCCGGGTGGAGTGACGCGGTGGCACGAGCCGGCCCGGCGGTGGGGGTGACCCCTATCGAGCCCCCTGCCCCTGCGCTGGGAAGGTCATTGGTCGAGGAAGGGCGGAACCCCTGCCCGGTGGGCGGGGTCAGGCGCTGGCGGTGTGGTTGACCGCGCTGATGATCAGCCGAAGTGCCTCGGCCAGCTCCTCGCCGGACGGGGCGGCCTTGGGGTCGAGCAGCCGCTGCACTGTCAGCCCGGTCATCAGCGCCAGCAGGAACGAGCCGACGGCCTTGCGGGTCTCGTCAGTGACGTCCTCGCCGCCGTCGCGGATGACGAAGGTGGCCAGGGCCGGGCGGGCGCGGGCGTAGCTCTCCGCCAGTTGCGCCCGCAGCTCCGGACGGTGCTCGGCCAGCGCGAACGCCTCGATCCCGGCGACCCAGAGCGGCCGTTGCGTGGCGAACGACTCGACCAGGCCGGTCCACATCGATTCTAGTCGGTCCATCAGGTCGGGCTGGGTGCCGTCGCGCAGCACCCGGTCAATCTCGACGCCCCACTCCTCGAAGGCCTGCACCAGCGCTGCGGTCAGCAGCGCCTCCTTGGAGCCGAAGTGGTAGCCGATCGACGCCAGGTTGGTGTCCGAAGCGGCGACGATGTCGCGGGCGGTGGTGCGCGTGTAGCCGCGTTCGTAGAGGCAGTTCCTGGCCCCTACCAGCAGACGTTCCCGATGACCCACAGGCGCCACCCTACTCGGAACGACCCCCTTATTCACCCCACCGGATGTATACGCGCGTATAAAACCCCGTGTAGCTTTTGGCCATGGCTACAGCGCAGGCAAAGGCCGGTCGCCGCGAGTGGATCGGTCTCGCGGTACTCGTCATGGTGACACTGATCATCAGTATGGACATGACCGTGCTGTCGTACGCTCTGCCATTCATCACGGCGGACCTTGAGCCGACCAGTAGCCAACTCCTCTGGATCACGGACGTCTACGCCTTCGTACTGGCTGGCCTGCTGATTCCGATGGGGACACTGGGGGACCGGATCGGGCGCCGGCGACTGCTCATGATCGGCGCGGCGGTGTTCGGCGCGGCGTCCGTGGCGACGGCCCTCTCCACCAGCCCCGGCATGCTGATCGGCACCCGGGCGGTGATGGGCGCCGCCGGTGCGACGCTCATGCCGTCGACCATGTCGTTGATCCGCAACATGTTCCACGACGAGAACGAGCGACGGGCCGCGATCGGGATCTGGGCGGCCGGCTTCTCCGCCGGTGGGGTCATCGGCCTGGTGGCCGGCGGCGCGCTGCTCCAGTACTTCTCCTGGGGCGCCGTCTTCGAGATCAATGTGCCGATCATGCTGCTCCTGCTGATCCTGGCGCCGTTGCTGCTGCCCGAGTTCCGCAACGCGGCCGCCGGGCGGCCCGACCTGCTGAGCACGGTACTGGCGTTCGTCGCGGTGCTGCCCATGATCTGGGGTGTCAAGCAGTTCGCCGAGGACGGCATGGACTGGCCGCCGGTGGCCGGCCTGGTCGCCGGACTGACCTTCCTGGCCGTCTTCGTGCTGCGTCAGCGGCGCCTCGACGACCCGGTGATCGATGTCCGGCTGTTTCGTGCCCCGGCGTTCAGCGCGGCGGTGGTGATGAATGTGCTCGCCAACTTCGCGCTGGTCGGGTTCATGTTCTTCATCAGCCAGTACCTCCAGTTGGTGCTCGGGCTGCGCCCGTTCACCGCCGGCCTGTGGTCACTGCCGGCCGCCGGTGCGGCGGGCATCGGCGCGGCCGTGCTGGCCCCGATGCTCGCCCAGCGCTTCAAACGCGCCTACGTCGCCGCCGGTGGCCTGCTGGTGGCGACCGCCGGTTGCGTGGTGCTCGCCCAGGTCGGCGACGAGTCGGGCCTGGCCCCCGCGGTGCTCGGCCAGGCGTTGCTGGCGGGTGGCGTCGCCATGGTGCTGACGCTGAGCGCCGAGCTGATCGTTTCTACCGCGCCCCCGGAGCGGGCCGGCGCCGCTGCCGGACTCTCCGAGACCGGCAGCCAGTTCGGTGCGGCCCTCGGCGTCGCGATCCTCGGCAGCATCGGCGCGTACGTCTACCGGCGGGAGCTCTCCGGCGAAGCACCGGACGGGGTGCCGTCGGAGGCCTGGGCTGCGGCCCGGGAGACGCTGGGCGGCGCGGTCGTGGAGAGCCGGACGCTCTCCACGACCGCAGCGGACACCCTGGTGACGCTGGCGCGGGCGGCCTTCACCGACGAGTTGCGGGCCGCCGCGATCGTTTCGGCCGGCATCCTGCTGGTGACGGCGTTCCTGGCGGCCGTGCTGCTGCGCAACGTGGGCGTGTCGGTGCCCGGGCAGGGCCCGTCCGGCGGGTCCGGCGACCCGACCCCCTCGACGGCCAACGGCGCGACCCACGTCGAGGGAACCGTGGCCGCCGCCGATGCCACCCCGGTCAACGCCGAATCGACAGCGACCAACGCCGTGCCGGCGGAGGCGACCGCCGACGCTGAGCCGGGTCCGGCGGTCCAGATCGGTCCGGAGCCGGCCGCCCCGTCGCCACCCCCCGGCCGGCCCACCCGGTGGCCGGACCGTACCGGCCCGGTCGGGCGGTGACGTTCCGCTTACCATGGAAGTATCAGCCTGGTGCGCCGGGTTGCGCAGCTCGCAGCAGTGGTGGGGCTAGGGGGGCCGGCGCTCCGTATAGGGGTTGTCCCGGCATTCCGGGCGTTCCTACGCTCGCCTCGTCAGAGGACACCGGTGCCGCACGAAGGTGCCGCGTGGCGTGCCGACCGGTCCGCCCGGCAGGGAGCAATGATGACGATCAGGTTGCGGCGCGGTTCGTGCGGACGCGCGATGCGCTCGGCGTACCGCTGGTCGTCCTGGTCACCCTCCCCGGGCACCTGCTCGGTGACAAGGAGGAGCGGGCGGGGTGGTCCGGCGCGGGGCGAAGCTGCTGCACGCCCTCGTCGAGGCGGTGGTTCCCCGAGTGCTGGCCGAGGCGCCACCGGGGCCAGGCCAGCCCGGGAACGTCCGGCTCCAGATGTCCCGCTGCGGAGGTACCCGCAGCGCCGATCCGTAAGGGACCAGTGATGACGGCAACCCTCGAGAACGACCTCTGGGTGCGGCGGTTCCATCCGGCGCCGTCCAGCGCGATCCGGCTGGTGGCACTGCCGCATGCCGGCGGTTCGGCCAGTTACCTGTTTCCGGTCTCCAAGGCACTTTCGCCCGCCGTTGACGTGCTGGCGATCCAGTACCCGGGCCGGCAGGACCGCCGACATGAGCCGGTGCTGGATTCAATCACCGACCTGGCGGACGGGGTGTTCAATGCGCTGGGGCCGTGGCTGGACCGGCCGGTGGCGCTCTTCGGCCACAGCATGGGCGCGGTGCTCGCCTACGAGGTGGGCCTGCGGCTGCAACTGCGGACGGGCCGACCACCGCTGCGACTGTTCGTCTCCGGTCGTCGGGCCCCGTCCCGGGTTCGTGATGAGCGGTACGTACACACCCGGGACGACGCCGGGGTACTGCGGGAACTGGCCAGGCTGAGCGGCTCGGACCCGCGGGTGCTGGGCGATCCGGAGCTGCTGCCGATGATCCTGCCCGCGGTGCGGGGCGACTACAAGGCGGTGGAGACCTACCGGGCCGACCCGGACCAACGGCTGGACGCCCCGATCACCGTGCTCACCGGTGACGTCGACCCGATGACCACCCTGGACGAGGCGCACGACTGGTGTCGGCACACCACCGGTGACTGCGACGTCCAGGTCTACCCCGGGGGGCACTTCTATCTCAATGACCATGCCGGCGACGTGATCCGGCTGATCGGGGCCGAGCTGGAGCGGCTGTTGCCCAGCGAGCCGATCGGGTAACCGGGACGACGGTGACAGGGGGACGCCGGCAACCGGTGTGCCCCGGTTACCGTGCCCCTCAATCGGCGATCTTGGGGCCTGGTCCCGCGGTAGACCATGACCCGTGACGGGTCGTCGCTGCGGCGGCCATAGTTTCCCGGCTGACCATTGAACTGTCGTTGCTGTTCGTCTTTGTGTTCGTCCACGCGGAGGGGACCCCTACCCTCGGTCGGCAGCCGAATTTCGGCGGCTGGCCAACCTGGGCCACTTCCTGGCTCAGGGAGTAGCATTCGTGATGCCTTTGTCGCCAGGCCGGCACGGCTGATCAACACTGGAATTGATTTGTAATATTGCTGTCTTCCCACGCCTGACCGGCCAAGACGAACACCCTCCAGTTGCGATGCTCTTGGTGACGTGCCCGATCACCTGCGGCGTGACGTGCCTCGCCGGCTGGGGTGTCCGGCCGACCGGATCAGGGCGAGCGCGAGGTTGCGGAGGGCGGCCATCTCTCGCCGTCCTGCATCCACCAGTGGGTGCGACGCGCCGGTGGTCAGCCGCGCGCTGGTGACGTGCTCCAGCACGGTCGCCTCAGTCGGCCGACGTGACGTGTCAAGGCCCGGGATGAAGCGGATCGAGCACCGGGTGCCCGGCGGACGCCGAGGGCCTGCAAGGGCTGCGGCAACGGTGACCGATCGCCGATACCACGGCGCGCCCCCGGAGCGGGTCCGTCGACCAGGTGCTGCCTGGTCCCCACTACCCGCCCCGCCTCAGCTACCCGCCCAACGTCCACTCTGCCTCGCGATCATCCCGGCCGGCACCGAACGCGGTGTGGGAGGCCGGCAACGAGTGGCGCCTGTTCGCGGGCGACGACTGGCGTCGGAGCTTGTGGTCTACTGAGGACGAGTGCGCTCGTTCACCACCCCTACGCTGCCTCGTCGGTGGTGCTCAACAAGCCGAGCGAAGGTCAACCAAACCTTACTTTCGTCCTGGCGTGATATTCGGTGACGAAGTGTCACCATCCCACTTCCAACTTGTACGCGTGTCTAGGTATGCTGTCCTCGCCGTCGAGGCGCGGTGAAAGCGTCAATCCAATTGACGATCATCATTGCAAATCATGGTTTTCGGGCTGAGCTGCCCAGTGGCCGGGTGGGGCTCGGCGGACCGCATGGCATCGAGCCGAACCTCTTCGTCGGGGGCCTGTCCCGGTAGGCGGCTGCGCTCCGTTCGATGCGTCATCGCTGACAAAGGGAGACGGGTGGAACTCGTAGAGAGAGGCCGCGAGCTCGACATCCTGCGGGACCTTTACGCCGGAAGCGCCACGGGCAGAGGACGGGTCGTGTTGATCAGCGGTCCCGGTGCCACGGGCAAGACCGAGCTGCTGCGGGCCGTAGCCGATCATGTCGACACTGCAGGCGGGCTGGTGCTGAGCGCCACCTGCTCGCGGGCAGAGCAGATGCTGCCGGCCGCCGTGATGGGGCAGCTGTTCAACAGCGTGCCGCTGCCGACCGAGGTGATGCGATGCGTCGGCGCGTTCATCGGCCCCGAGGCCGCCACGACCAAGGGCGATGCCGATATCAGGGCCGTGCAGGTGATGTGCGGCAAGCTGCTCGACATCGCCCGGGACCGGCCGCTTGTCCTACTCGTCGACGATGTCGAGTTCGCCGACAAGACCACCCTGCAGACCCTGCTCTACCTGCAGCGCCGGCTCACCGCCGCACAGATCCTGGTGGTCCTCACCGAGTCGCCGCAACCGCAGCCGGTCAACCCCGAGTTCCGCGCCGAGCTAACCCGGCAGGCATGCTTCTACACCATCCAGCTGTCACCGCTGTCCGAGGCCGGAGTCGCCGAGGTGCTCCGGGGCTGGACCGACGACGAGACGGCTCTGGCGCAGGCCCCGGCGTACCACCGGATCAGCGGCGGCAACCCACTGCTGCTACACGCGCTCGGCGAGGACCGGCGTGCCGCCGGGCCGACCGACGCCACCGAAGCGGTCGTCGGCGACCAGTTCCGTCAGGCGGTCCTGGCGTGCCTGCGGCGGTGGGACCCAGCGATCCTGGCGACGGCTCACGGGCTGGCCCTGCTCGACGAGTTCGCCACCCCGGCACTGTTGGCCCGGCTGCTCGACAGTAAGCCGGCCCGGGTCCAGTGGGTGCTCAAGGCGCTTACCTTGTCCGGCCTGCTGGACGCGGGCCGGTTCCGACACCCCGCGGCGTGCGCGGCGGTGCTGCACGACCTGGACCCGGAGGCGCTGTCCGAGATGCACGCCCGCGCGGCGGAGCTATTGCACGCCGAGGGCGCCCCGGTTCCGGCGATCGGGGGTCATCTGCTCGCGGCCGGGGGTCTGACCGAGCCGTGGGCGATTGCTCTCCTACAGGACTCGGCGACGCACGCGCTCGCCGACGACCGGGTCGACGACGCGGTCGAGTCGCTCAAACTGGCCCACGAGATGTGCCACGACGCACCCCGTCGGGCAGCACTGACCGCAATGCTGGCCGACTGCCAGTGGCGGGTCAGCCCGGCAGCGGTCAGCCAGCACCTCCAGTCCCAGCGCGACGCCCTGCGGGCTGGGCACCTCTCCGAGCGGCACGCAGCCGCGCTGCTGCGCTACCAGCTCTGGCACGGCCACCTGGAGGAAGCCCAGGAGACCCTACGGCACCTGCGGGACGCCCGACACCAACTGGACGCCACGACCGCCGCCGAGTTGGACGGGGGCGCCGAATGGTTGCGGCTGTACTTCCCGGTCGCCTTCGCGGGGCTCGACGCCGCCCCCGGCGCCACGGCGGCGACCACGCCGGTCCGCGCCCTGTCCCGCACGGACGGCTCGCTTGGGTGGGCCACGCCGTCCCTGACCACCGTGCTCACCGAAGGGGTGACCGACGAGGCGATCGCCCGAGCCGAGCAGGTGCTCGGCAGCCACATGCTGGTTGATGTCGGCCCGGAGTCGGCGCTGTGTGCGTTGCAGACGCTGGTCTACGCCGACCGGATGGACCAGGCGGTGCACTGGTGCGACGCACTCGGCGCGGAGGCCGGCTCCCGGGGCACCACCTGGCACGCCATCCTGTCCGACGTCCGGTCGCACATCGCACTCCGGCAGGGTGACCTGCCGCTCGGCGAGCGGTTCGCCCGCGAGGCCCTGGACGCGATGTCGCCGCACAACTGGGGCGTCGCGATCGGTTCACCGCTGTCCAACATGCTGCTCGCCAAAATCGGCCTGGACAAGCTCGATGAGGCCAAGGCCCTGCTCAGGTACGTCATCCCGGACGCGATGCGGGACACCTGGTTCTGGCCGCTGTATCTGCGCGCCCGGGGCCATCTACACCTGGCCGGGAGACGGGTGTACGCCGCGCTCGCCGACTTTGAGACCTGCGGGCATCTGGCCACCCAGTGGGGGATGGACCTGCCGACCCTGCTGCCCTGGCGGGGCGACCTGGCCCAGGTCTACCTGCGCTCCGGCCGGCCCGATCTGGCGCGGAAGATGGTGACCGAGCAACTCTCCCGTCCCGGCGCCCAGAGCATTCGCACCAGGGGTATCTCGCTGCGGCTACTCGGCTCGGCGCTGGACGTGAAGCAGCGGGTCAACACCCTGCGCCAGGCGGCCAACCTGCTCCAGGAGTCCGGTGATCGGTTCCAGCTCGCCCTGGCCCTCGCCGCCCTCAGCAGAGCGCACTACGGCCGGGGGGAGTTCAACACCTCACGGGTGGTGGCGCGCAGCGCCACCCAACTCGCCAAGGACATCCAGGCGCAGGCGCTGTGCCGCCGGCTGCTGCCCAGCGGCGACGCGGCCGGGGGCGACGAGGCGGACGCCACGCCGGAGCACGAGGAGATGTCCCGACTCAGCGACGCCGAGCAGCGGGTCGCGACCCTGGCCGCGCTTGGCCACACCAACCGGGAGATCGGCAAGAAGCTGTACATCACGGTGAGCACCGTCGAGCAACACCTCACCCGGGTCTATCGGAAGCTGAACGTCCGGCGCCGCACCGAACTGTCGTTGGGGCTGCCCATGGACTCCGCTGGGGCCGGGTTGCTGGCCGTGACGTCGAGTGGCGCGGAGCAGTCCTGGCCGCAGTGGGAGTCGGCGCCGGTCCAGGCGAGCTGACCCGGTGTGGTCGGTCTGTAGGTGGGCCTAGGCCCACCTGTTCGGGTCATTAGCTCCATAGAATGGCGCCTGCTCGATTCATACCGTGAACAGGTACCCACCGCCGTTCGGCGACTTCTTCTGCGGGGGAGCATGAGGTGAACAGGAACAAGGACCGGCGGACCTCGGTTGACGGCGCGGACGCGGTGTGGCTGGACGACGTGCGTAAGGCGTACGGGCGCGGCGGGAATCGGGTGGAGGCACTGCGGGGCGTCACGATGAGCTTTTCGCGGGGTAGCTTCACGGCGGTGATGGGGCCCTCGGGTTCTGGCAAGAGCACCTTCCTGCACTGTGCGGCGGGGCTTGACGTGCCCTCGTCCGGGTCGGTGGTGCTGGACGGCAAGGAACTCAACGGGATGAACGAGAACCAGCTCACCCGGCTGCGTCGGGAGCGGGTCGGTTTCATCTTCCAGGCGTTCAACCTGATGCCGGCGCTGAATGTCGAGCAGAACGTGGGTTTGCCGTTCCGGTTGGCCGGCCGGCGGCCGGATCGTTCCGCTGTGGTGGAGGTGTTGGGTCGGGTGGGGCTGGCGGAGCGGCGCAGGCATCTTCCGAGCGAGCTCTCCGGTGGTCAGCAGCAGCGGGTCGCGATCGCGCGTGCGCTCATCATGCGGCCGGCAGTGATCTTCGCCGACGAGCCGACCGGCGCGCTGGACACCCAGACCAGCAGTGAGGTGTTGCAGTTGCTCCGGGAGACGGCGGCGAGCGGCCAGACGATCATCATGGTGACTCACGATCCGGTCGCCGCCGCTGCTGCGGATCGCGTGTTGTTTCTCGCTGACGGGCAGTTCGTCGGTGAGCTGGAGGCCCCGACCGCGGACGTGGTGGCGGAGCGGATGACGCACCTGACCGCATGGCAGCAGGGTCGCGCGCCGCAGTCCACCGGCCGGGGTGGCTTCTGATGATGTACCTCGCATGGCGCACCCTGCGCTACCGCAGGCTCGCGTTCATGGCGACCTTCCTCGCGGTCTTCTTCGGCGTGGCGCTGATCGTCGCCAGTGGTGGGTTGATGGAGACCGGTGTCCGGTTGGCGGTCCCGCCGCAGCGGCTCGCGGCGGCCGACGTCGTGGTGAGCGGTAAGCAGACCTATGGCGTGCCCAAGGAGGACCCACAGGACACCAAGAACATCAAGTCGGTCCCGCTGGCCGAGCGGTACTGGATCGATCCGGCGCTGGTCAGCAAGATCCAGGGGGTGCCCGGGGTCGAACGGGCCATCGCTGAGTCGTCCTTCACCGCCACCGTCGTCCGCGACGGGGCGCCGGTGATCGTCGGGTCCGGGTCGCTGGGCCACAGCTGGGAGTCGGCCGAACTCGGGCCGTACCAGCTGGACGGGAGGCCACCCACCCAGGCTGGTCAGGTTGTCCTGGACCGGGGGGTGGCGCGGCTGGCGCAGGTCGGAGTCGGTGACCGGGTTGACATCGTGGTCGGCGGCGCCACCTCCTCCTTCCGAGTGACCGGCATTGCCGCCCCGCCGGGCGAGACGAGCCAGTCCGCGCTCTTCTTCTCCAGCGACGACGAGCGGCGGCTCAACCCACACGCCGGCAGCGCCGACGCGATCGGTGTGCTGGCGAAGCCCGGCACGGACGTGGCGGATCTGCGCGGCCGGATCGAACAGACCCTCGCCGACCGCAAGCTGGTGGTCCTCATCGGCGATGACCGCGGGTTGGCCGAGTTCCCCGAGGCGGTCGGCGGGCAGGCGCAGCTCATCCCGCTCGCCGGCGTCTTCGGCGGGATGACGGTCTTCGTGGCGATCTTCGTGATCGCCAGCACTCTGGGCCTGTCGGTGCAGCAGCGGCAGAAGGAACTCGCCCTGCTGCGCTCCATCGGCGCGACACCGCGGCAGATCCGCACGATGGTGCGTCGCGAGGCGCTCGTGGTCGCGGTCGGTGCGGCGATCCTCGGCTGCCTCCCGGGGGTGTTCCTGGGTCCGTTGCTCTACCGCCTGGTCTCGGCGGCCGGGGTCATCTCGCCGGTGGTCGAGTTCCACCAGGGCTTCCTTCCCTACCTTGCCGCGCCCGCCATCGGGATCTTCGCCGCCCTGGTGGCCGCCTACGTCGCCGGTCGACGCCCCTCCAAGATCCGGCCGACTGCTGGCATCGCCGAGGCGGCCCTGCAACGCAGGTGGGTCAGTTGGCCCCGGGTGCTGTTCTCCCTTCTCTTCTTCGCCGGCGGATTCGCGTTGATCCTGGTGACGGCGATCGTGATGGAGGGGCCGGTGGCCTCGGCCACCGCCGGGCCGGCGGTGATGTGCTGGGCGATCTCGATCGCCTTGATCAGCCCGGGGCTCACCCGGCTCCTCGCGGCCGTACTGAGCCTGCCGGTGCGGGCGTTCTTCGGGCTCGCCGGCTACCTCGGCACGATCAACGTGCGGACGCGGGCGGTCCGGGTGGCCGCTGCGGTCACCCCGATCATGCTGGCGGTGGCGTTGGCGGTGGCCAACTTCTACCTCCAAACCACCCAGAACGAGGCCGCCGAGCGTTACTACTCCGAGAACCTCCGTGCCGACGTGGTGCTCAGCTCCACCACCGGTGGGTTCCCCGCCGACACCGTCGAGGCGATCCGCTCCGCGCCGGGCGTCGAGGCGGCGTCGGCGTACGTCACCAGCGCCGGCTGGATCAACAAGCCGTACGACGGGTCGCACGTCGAGTCGCCGTGGCCCCTGCAGGGCGTGAGTGGCGCCAGCGCCGCCGCCATCACCGGCATCCGGACCGTCGCCGGAAGCCTGGGTGACCTCACCGGCGACGCGGTGGCGCTGCCCGAGGTCGCCGGGAGGAACCTCAACCTCGGCGTGGGCGACCAGATCACCCTACGGCTCGGCGACCGGTCGGCGGTGGACCTGCGGGTGGTGGCGCTCTACCCGGCCAAGGAGGGGTTCGAGACGATCCTGCTCCCCGCCGACCTGCTCGCCGCGCACAGCACCACCGGACTGTCCCGACAGATCCTCGTCACCGCCGAGCCCGGCACCGACCGGGACACGTTGGTGGCCAATCTGCGGGAGGAGGTCGTCGACCACCCCGGCACCATGATCGAGGGACGCGAGGCGATCACCACCTTTGCCGAACGCACCAAGACCCTGGCGTGGGTCAACTATCTGCTCGTCGCGTTGGTCGCCGGCTACACCTTGATCTCGGTGGCGAACACCCTGATCGTGGCGACCGCTGGTCGCCGCCAGGAGTTGGGTATGCAGCGCCTCATCGGCGCCACCCGGCGGCAGTCCCTGCTGATGCTCAGTGTGGAGGCGGGCACGGTCACCGTCATCGGGGTGGTG
Source organism: Salinispora pacifica DSM 45544 (assembly GCF_000378845.1). Classification (NCBI taxonomy): domain Bacteria; kingdom Bacillati; phylum Actinomycetota; class Actinomycetes; order Micromonosporales; family Micromonosporaceae; genus Salinispora; species Salinispora pacifica. Next base: position 49,473 of record NZ_KB905359.1, read on the forward strand.
CTCGGCACCATCGCCTCCATTGCCACGCTGCTGCCGTTCAGCATCGTGGTGCTGGGGCGACCGGTACCATCCGGGCCGTTCTGGATCTACCTGGCCGTGGTGGCGGGCGCGGCGGTGCTCGCCTTCGCCGCCACCCTGCTGCCCGGACGCCGGGCGATGCTCGCCCGGCCGGCGGAAGCTGCCGTCGCCGTGGAGTAGCGAGCAGCGCAACGACCAGTGGTGCCCCGGTGGCCCGACCGGGGCACCACTACGTGCCGTCGTCGGCAGGCCCGCCCCCGGGCCGGGGTGCTGTCAGGCGACGTCGACGCGGGTGCTGTTGAGGTAGGCCAGCACGGCCAGCACTCGGCGGTTGCTGTCCTCCGCCGGTGCCAGATCGAGCTTCGCGAAGATGCTGGTCGTGTATTTGGCGACCGCGCCCTGACTGACGATGAGGCGCTGGGCGATGGCCGTGTTCGAACATCCCTCGGCCATCAGCTCCAACACCTCCCGTTCACGCGGGGTCAGCATCGACAGCGGTTCCCGGCGGGACCGGACGGCCAGCAGCTGCGAGATCACCTGCGGGTCCATCGCGGTGCCACCGTCGGCGACCCGTCGAATGGCGTCCACGAACTGGTCGCTGTTGAGCACCCGGTCCTTCAGCAGGTAGCCGATGCCGCCGCTGGCGTCAGCGAGTAGCTCCTTGGCGTACAACTGCTCGACGTGCTGGGAGAGCACCAGGATGGGTAGCCCGGGGCAGCGGCGCCGCGCCTCCAGAGCAGCCTGGAGACCCTCGTCGGTGAAGGTCGGCGGTAGCCGCACGTCCACCACCGCCACCTCCGGGCGCAGGGTCACCAGCGCATCGAGCAGGGCCGGACCATTGTCAACCGCCGCGACGATTTCGAAGTCGTATGATTCGAGGAGCTGGACCATGCCCTGTCTCAGCAGGAAGAGGTCCTCGGCGAGTACAACGCGCACGGCAGCTCCAGGGTTGCGATGGTTGGCCCACCTTCGGGACTGCTGAGGACGAATGTCCCGTCGAACGTAGCACAACGCCGTTCGATGCCCCGGATACCGGTGCCGGTGCCGGCATCCGCGCCACCCTGGCCGTTGTCGACCACCACCGCGCGCACGGCACCGTCCTGATGGCGCAGGTCGATACTCGCCCGGTCGGCGTTGGCGTGCTTGACGATGTTGGTCAACAGTTCGGAGATGGCGAAATAGACGGCGGACTCCGCCGGCGCGGCCAATCGACCGGGCACGTCGGCGGTGACGGCGACGTCGATCGGGCTCTCCAACGCGATCGCCTGGACGGCGTCCGCCAGGCCGCGCTCGGCGAGTACCGGCGGGTGGATGCCGCGGATCAGGCAGCGCAACTCCTCCAGCGCGCTGGCGGTAGCGTTGCGTGCATCGACCAGCAGCATCTCCGCGGCATCCGGATTGGTACGCAGCTGGCGGGTGGCCGCGCCGAGCTTCATGCCGATCGCCACCAGCCGTGCCTGCGCGCCATCATGTAGGTCGCGCTCGATCCGGCGTAGCTCGGTGGCCTGGATGTTGATGACGTCCGACCGGGTCTCCGAGAGGTGCCGCATGCGGGAGGCGGTCAACGCTCGCCCGCTCGGCCCGAGCAGTGCTCTGGCGAAGTGTGCGTGCCCGGCGACCAGCCTTGGGGCCGCGGCCAGCCAGACGACGAACACCGTCAGGCTGACCAGGGCCCCGACCCCCACCCGTGGCCAGGTGTCCATCGGGGTGAAGCCGTACCAGAAGTCCACCCCGGACTCCCGTATCAGCATCCAGAACCCGGAGGAGAGCAACAACCCCTCCACTGCGTACACCAGCAGAGTGGCCGGCAGCAGCCCGAGCACGAAGCCGACCGCGGCGTTGAGCAGCAAGAATAGTAGGTCACGCCAGCTTGCCGGGTCGGTGAGGATGAATCGGCAGCGCTGCACCCAGCCGACTACCCCCGGCTCCGACGGCCTTCCGGGAAGGTACGGCGTGGCGATGGTGACCCCGGAGCGGGCGGCGAGTTCCCGGCACAGCCCGGTCAGCCGGCGGACCAGCGGAGTGAGCAGTGGCAGCAGTAGCATCCCGACGCCGAGCAGGATGAACGCCGTGGCGAGGGTGGTGGCGACGAAGAGGACCAGACTGAGCACGGCGGTGGCCGCGAGCACCACGCCCCGGCCGGTCGCCCGCAGGGCTCGCGACAGGGCCGGCCGGATGTGCGCGATGGTGATGGCGTCCACGCCGAGCAGGCGGCGCAGCCGGTGGGGGCCGACGCGTTCCGGATCAACCGGGCGGAGTGGTGACCCCGGCTCGGCTACCGCGTCGCTGATCAACTCGCCCATGGATACGAGTGTCCCACGTCGGGGTGAGACCTGGGCTCCTGAGTGGTCCCGGTGGGCCGGCCGTCACGGCGGTCCGGCGGCGGCGTGCCGGTGAGACCGGGGTAGGGGTCCGTTAAGGGTTGGCGTGGCCGGCGGCGGACCCTAGCGTGTGGGCCACGCGCTTCGTCGACGTCGGACGCCGTCCGGCGCCGGATGCCGTCGGCGACGGTGCGATGTTCCGGGAGTCGGTGCGGTACGGGGCTAACCCCTGACCGTCGTCGCCGTACCGGGCCAGATGAGGGGACCGCACCGATGAACGCCGGTATTTACGCCGTCAGCGATCTGCACGTGGCGTACCCGGAGAACCGGAGGATCGTCGAGAGCCTGCGGCCCCACGCGGCGGGCGACTGGCTGATCGTCGCCGGCGACGTCGCCGAACTCTTCGCCGACGTCACGTGGGCGTTGACCCTGCTCAGCGAACGGTTCGCCAAGGTCATCTGGGCGCCTGGCAACCACGAGTTGTGGACCCACCCCCAAGACCCGGTCCAGCTGCGGGGCGACGCCCGCTACCAGGCCCTGGTGCGGCGGTGCCGGGACCTCGGCGTGACTACTCCCGAGGACAGCTTCCCGGTCTGGACCGGCGTCGGCGGGCCGCTACTGGTGGCGCCGCTGTTCGTCGGCTATGACTACTCGTTCCGCGAGCCGGGCGTCACCAGCAAGGAGCAGGCCCTGGCCCGGGCCCACGCCGCCGGCATCGTCTGTGCCGACGAGGTCTTCCTCCACCCCGACCCGCATCCGAGCCGGGACGCCTGGTGCCGAGCCCGGGTGACCAGGACCGAGGACCGCCTCACCGACTGCGATCCGACCGTGCCGAAGGTCCTGGTCAACCACTACCCGCTGGTCCGCACGCCCACCGACATCCTGCGGTACCCCGAGTTCGCCCAGTGGTGCGGCACCGAGCTCACCGCCGGATGGCACCGCCGCTTCCACACGCGCACCGTGATCTACGGCCACCTACACATCCCCCGAGTCACCTGGCACGACGGGGTGCGTTTCGAGGAGGTCTCCATCGGCTATCCCCGGGAGTGGCGCCCCCGCGGCCACCCCGCCTCGTGGCTGCGCCCGGTGCTGCCCACGCCCGCAGCGGTCTGACCTTCGCCCCGACGAGGCAGCTGCGGTCGATCGTCGGCCCAGCAGAGTGGTGAATTGGCTCCGGTTCCAGGGTTCGCCCGTTGACCAGCAGCGCCAGCCAGGGCGCCTGGCCGGCTCCGATCGGCACTCCCGACGAATCCCGGTCCGAGGCGGCCCGGACCGGGATTTCCTCACGTCGCTGCCAGGTCTGGCCGAGTCAACGCCGCCCGGCGCTCAGGACTGCTGCGGCCGCGGCCGCTTGATGAACTCGATGACCTCGCCGTTGGGGCCGTACACGAAGCTGACCTCGAGGGTCATGGCGGTGGCCCCCTTGGTCTCGATCCGCGCGGGCGCCATCAGCGGACGGGCGCCGCCGGCGACGGCCCGCTCGAAGAGCACGGCCGGCTCCTCGGTACGGATCGCGAAGTGCACCAGGGTGGCGGCTCGCGCCCGCTCCTCGTCGCTCGGACGGGGCTCGGCGTCGAACTGCCGCGCCGAACCGCCGGGCGGGGTGGAGGCGGCGTCGAAGAGCTCGATCACCCGGTCGTCGCCGGCGTCGAGGAAGACGCAGCGGTTGACGCCGGCCTCGGGCGCGCTCCACTCGTGGGCGACCCGGAAGCCCAGTGCCTCGGTGTAGAAGCGGACGCTGGCGTCGATGTCGTAGGTGCGCAGGGCGATGTGGTCCAGGCCCAGGTTGGAAATGGGGGCGGTCATGCTGGTTCTCTCCTTGGGGATGGGTGTGGTGCGGGATGGAACAAGGGGCGGGGTCAGCCGGTGCCGGCGGCCTCGCGGCCCAGGTAGCGGTCGGCGGCGTCCAGCGGTGCCAGCCCGTCGACGTTGATGAGCTTGTCGATCGCTTCCACTCCCTCGTTGCCGAGGTGGAGGCCGCGTAGCCGTTCCAACGCCTCGGGGGCGATGACGTCCATGGCGCGGTTGGTGATGACCGGGCTCGCCGCGTCCACTCCGCCCAGCAGGCCCTTGGGCTCGGACAGCGGCCGCAGGCCGTGGAGCAGATTCAGATACTGTGGCCGCCAGAGCGGAATCACGAACCATTCGCGCTCGGCGATACCGCGCTCCACCCGGCTGACGAAGGAAGATTCGGTCCCCGGTTGGAACGCGTAGCCGTGCCGATCGAGACCGTATTCACGGACCATCTGGGCGGAGAAGCGGCTGATGCCGGCACCGGGATTGATGCCGTCGATGGTCCCGGTCATTCGGTCGGCCACGTCGGGGCGGGCCAGGTCGGCGACCTCGCCGACCGCGTCGGCCGGGACGTACGGGGGTACCGCCCAGACGCAGTACGGCTCGTAGTGCGCGGGCAGGACCTGCACCTGGTCGCGGTATGCGGACAGGTATTCCCCGTGGCTGGAGGGCAGCCAGGCCGAGACGAGCACATCGACCTCTCCTGTGGCCTGCAACTCGAAGAGCCGCTGGTGCGGTGCCTCGATGGTGCGTACTTCGTGCCCGGAATCCTCCAGAACGCGGCGGGTGACCGCGGCCGCGGCGCGGTGGAACGACAGCGAGATGTTCCCTACCATGAGCGCCGGCTGGCGAATGCCCGTGTCCATGCGAAATTCCCTGCCTTTCGCGTCGGGTGTTGTGAGAACCGGGAGGACCGGAGTTCCCCGCGGCGGAACCAGATTGCACCCACCACACGTCATGCGTCCAATGACAGGAAATTTTTGACTCGATAAGCTGAGTGCATGGCTACGCTTCGTCAGCTCGAATACTTCGTGACGATCGTCGACGAGGGGTCCTTCACCCAGGCTGCCGCCCTGCTCAACATCACCCAGCCCGGGCTGTCGCACCAGTTCCACGCCCTCGAGAAGGAGATGGGCGGCCGCCTCCTGGAACGCCTGCCCCGCGGCCTGCGGTTGACCGCCGCCGGTCGTGCGATGCTGCCGTCTGCCCGAGCGGCCCTGGCCGACGCCCGCCGGGCCGTCACCGCGGCCCGGCGTGCCACCGGGGTCGCCTCGGGGGAGCTTCAGCTGGCGACGCTCTACTCGGTGAGCTACGGCATTCTGCCCACGGCACTGGCGCTCTGGCGTGCCCGGCACCCAGATGTGCGCGTCACCCTCTTCGAGCACCGGCACACCACCGAACTCGCGGCCGCCATGGCGGACGGCGAGGCCGACATCGCCATCGGCCCGCCCCCGCCCAGTTGGGAGGGCCCCATCCGGCACCTGGGCGCGGAGGAGTTCTTCCTGGTCACCCACCCCGACGATCCCCTGGCCGAGGCCCCCGGCGGCAGGGTCCGCGTCGCCGACCTCGCCGAGCGGGAGTGGGTGCACTTCACCCCCGACAGCGGCCTGGCTGAGCTTCTCGACCGGGCCTGCGCCGAGGCGGGCTTCCAGCCCCGGATCACCGTGCGCACCCAGCAGGCGCCGTTTGCGGTTAACTTCGCCGCGGCCGGGCTGGGCCTGGCGCTCGTCCCTGGGAACACCGTTCCTCCCCATTTCGACGCGGCGCTGATCCGCCCGGACCCCGCGCTGCTGCGCCCCCTGACCGCGTACACCCGCAGCCAGCCCGACCCCATCACCCACGCCTTCCTCGACATGCTTGCCGAGGAGGTCCCCCTCACCCCCACCCATGTCCGCCAGCGCTTCCCCGCCCTGGACGTCGGGAGACCTTAGAGCCACCGGCGGTAGGCGGTGCGATGTTTGTGTCTGGTGAGCGACATGACGGCGGGTAGCTGGCGCCTTGGTAGGTCACGGCTGGTGACGATGATCGTTTCCGGGCGCAGGCGGGGGCCGACAGTCATGGCCGCGCGGTGCGGTGCGCAAGGACCTGGGCCTGGACGGCCCGTGCCCTGATGAGGTGCTCAGGGTTCGTACGGGTAACACCTGAGCGATTCGGTCCGGGGAACACCTGATTGATCTTGGTAGGGCGCATGGGCAGGGTGAAACCATGTCATCGCAACCGCCGTCGAAACGCTCGACCCGCCCCCAACTGTCGCGCCGCGCCGTGCTGACCGGGAGTTGTCTTGGTCTGCTCACCGCCGCCGGCGCTACGCTCTGGGGCGATCCGCCCTCAGCGGCCACGGTCAGCGATCCCGCGGTGGGCGCCATCCCCGAGGACCGGCTGTTACGGCCGTGGGGACGGTTACCCACCACGGCGCGTATCGGTACCGGAATCACGGTGGGGCCTACCGGGGAGATAGCTCTGCTGCACCGGGCGGGGACCGCGTTCGCCCACGACGCGGTCATCGACACGGACACGGTCGTCGTGCTGAACCCGCGCGACGGCACGGTGCGCCGGACCTGGGGAGCGGGACGGTTTCGTTCCCCTCACTCGATCACCGCCGACAGTGCGGGACGGTTTTGGGTCACCGACGTCAGTACCAACAAGATCACCACGTTCGACGCGGCGGGGCGGCAGGTCGGTGAACTGGGCCACGACTATCCCACCGGGCTGGAAACCTGCCTGCGAGTACGGAACGTCCTCAGCAACCTGCCGTGCACCCTCGACGAGTACATCTTCGCCCGCCCCACCGACGTGGCCGTGTCGGCCGACGGGTCCATCGTCGTCACCGATGGCTACCGTAACTCCCGGGTGGCCCGGTTCGACACGCACCGCGTGCTGACCCGCCAGTGGGGCGAACTCGGTGACCAGCCGGCACAATTCAACATTCCGCATGGGGTGGCCCTGGACAGCAATGGAGCTGTGTACGTCGCTGACCGGCGCAACGCGCGAGTGCAGGTCTTCAATGCCGACGGGTCGGTGCGGCACGTGTGGCACAGCAGCGCCCTGGGCCGTCCTTACGACGTCGCGATCGGTCCAGACGACGCGGTCTACGTCCTCGACGGCGGAGATCTCCTGGATGAGAACAACGGTGAGCAGCGCGGCTACGTTTGCCGGCTGTCGACCGCCGGGCAGGTCACCCACCGGTGGGCGCTAGCTGACCAGCGCGCCAACCCCCACCAACTCGCCATCGGTGTCCGGGGGGAGATATACGTGGCCGCTCTTGCCGGTGCCCCCCTGTGGCGATGGGCTTCCCAGTGAATAGTCTCGCGACGGCAGTAGGGGTTAACGGAGCCGGGTGGTGGGTTGCGTGTCCCAGCGATAGCGGGTCCGCGCTCGGTGCCCGCGGTGGAGATTACGGCACGCCTGGGAATCGAGCCGGATGAAGTCACCACCCGAGGCAGCCGTCACCCGGCTGATCCAGTGTTCCCGGCTGCACACTGCTGGAAGGTGGTCTGTCGAACGCCGAGCATGACTGTTGACGAGCAGATCGCATGCATCGTCGATCGATTGTTCGGGTACGCCCCACTGATCGGTGCGCTCGTGGCGGAACTTGACCGGGCGGATGGTGGTCCGGGGTCGGCAGTCCTTCAAGTCGTACGGGCTTTCGGGCACCCTGCAGGCGAACCGGAGGACCTCCCCGGGCCGATCGACGGACTGGAGAAGCTACCGGGACAGCATCAGTTGCTGGGCTGGCACCTTGACCGGCCGACGCTGGAGTTCCTGCGGCTCACGGGTGCCGAACTGGACATCGACGAGTATGCCTACGACTGGTGAGATGCGGGGTTAGCCGCCGGGAAGGTTGGACCCACTGAGCCACTGGTGGATTGCGGAGAAGTCCGTCTCGGTCAGGCCGACGGTCGGTTCGATGCGTGGCAGCAGTGCCGGTCCGGGGTAGCAGTCGGCGACCCATCGGCGGTCCCGTTCGGTTGTCTCGTCGTCGAGCCAGACGAAGGGGCGTCCATCAGCCCATTGGGCGAGGAGCGCGGTCTTCCAGTGCAAACCGTCGGTTCGTGTGTCATCGCTGTCAGGCCACTCGACGACGGGCAGATCCGGAAGCCCGAGCCGGGGCGAGACAACCTCGTTCGCCTTGGCCATCCAGGTGGTGGCCCAGACCAACTGGCAGTCCAGCTCAAGCAGTCGGCGCCCGTCATTCGAGTCAAGCCGATCGAGCAGCGGGTTGCCGCTATCGCTTGGGCAAGCCGTACGACTGCCAGGGCGGGCCTTGAACGGGATGAGCGTTCCGTCGACGTCCAGAAAGATCAGGGGGCGCTCATCGAGGTCGGGCAGCACGATCAGATCATATCGATGTCATCTGCAGGGGGTGTTCGGATGTCGGCCACGCTGCTGATGGGGCGTCGGGTGTAGGCCTCAGCGCTAATCTCCGAAGTCAAACGCGAAGGTGCCATCCTCGATACGGCCGATGAACTCGCCGACCTCATCAGCTTGCCGGATGGCGTCGTCCCAGCCGGTGCTGCTGATGTCCGCCAGCAGGACCGGTGCGGGATCGCTGCGCAGGTCGAGCAGGAGATATTCGCGGGATCAGTCGCCGCCGATGATTGCGAGTCCGGGGTGGGATTTGTTGCTCTGCTTCCATGCGTGGTGTTGCTCAAGCATTTCGTGTGGTGTGTTGAGCCGCACATAGGACTCTGTTCTCGTCCACCCTCGGCGAAACCAGGACGGGCCTTGCAGATATGCCCGCCATCGGGCTGGCAACGCTGCCCCGAGTGCATGCTCTGCGTCGGTGAATTCCTGGTCGCTCACGGGACCGCGGTAGTCGGCCTCTTCGACCTGACCCAGGACGGTTGCGCTGTGTTGGTCCAGCACGGTGAGCAGGCGTACCTGGACGGCGGCCAGTCCGGCGCCTCGCAACGTTTTGCCGTCCACGCTGTATAGCGGCCGGCCCGAGCGTGGTGCGGTCCAGGACGCCAGTACCCACCGGCCGACCGCCTCGTCCCGGGCATCGGCGTCGAGACCGGCGTGGAGCGGTATTGCCCCACCGATCCTCCCGATCATGCTCTGCGCAGTACGAGCAGGTCCAGGGCGTCGATCACCGGTCCGGTCTCGGTGAGCGCTGCCTGGCGTAGGCGGTGTACGCCGTTGTCGTACTCCTCGTCGGTGATCAGTTGCAGCGGGGTGTGTGCCGCTCGGCGCAGGGTGCGCGCTGCTTCGTGTAGCGATGCGGCGGTGATCTGCGGGATCTGCTCCCGGCTGACGGTGGAGAACCCTTCACCGGCGAAGGCTGCTTCGACCTGGGCGACGCTCGGGTAGGTGTCCAGAACCCGAATCGCCTCGGGAAAGTAGCGGAACAGCGTGATCGCTTCGTGCCGGCCGGCGAACGCGGACCGGATCAGGACCAGCGCACCGGGGCGCAGGACGCGGCGTAGTTCGCGGGCTGTGGCGTTCAGGTCGGGCACGTGGTGGATGACGGTGGAGATCCAGGCGGCGTCGGCGCTCGCATCGGTGAGCGGGATGTCGGTGTCGTCGCCGGCGAGGACGGGTTGGTATACCGACCGTTCACGCATCGCCGCTGACGGCTCGACTGCGGTTACCTCGATGCCGGGGAACCAGGAGGAGAACGCCTTGGCCCAGCTACCTGTGCCGGAGCCCAGGTCCACCAGCCGCAGGCCCGGTCGCGGGTCCAGGTGCCGGGCCACAGCTGCCCGCCACTCGTCGGCCTCCTGGTCGCCGAGGTGCCGGGTCGAGGCGAACGCACCCGCCTCCGTGCGGTCGTATGCGATGCGAGCCATGTCGATGAGCAAACCGCGGCAACAGTGCCTGCGACAAGGAGACCGGCTGTGACAGTTCACATACGCCAGTTCCGATGGAGCGACTACGACGCGTGTGGTCGCGGTGTGGACAGCCGCGGGTCGTGACGTCCTGCCCCGCGCTGAGCTGGAAGCCAAACTGACCCGCGACCCGGAGCTGTTTCTGGTTACCGAGTTGGGTGGCGAGGCGGTGGCCATGACCATGAAAACATTTGACGGGCGGCGGGGCTGGATCCTGCGACTCGCTGTGCACCCGGCCTGCCGCCGGAAGGGCGTCGCCGCCCGGCTGGTGGATGAACTGGAGAGCCGCTTTCGGCAGTTGGACTGCCCGAGGGTGAACCTGCTCGTCATGCCGGACAACGCCGCCGGGTTGCAGTTTTGGCAGTCACGCGGCTACCTGCCGCTGCCGGACGTGCTGTGCTCCAAGTCGATGCTGGCAGGCAGGAGCTGACCCCCGGCCGAAGGCCGGCGGCTTCCGGTCAGCTGACGCCGTACTTCGACCACTGATCCCGCGGCGGCGCTTGCCGAAGCCGTAGACATTTCGGGTTTGCCGTGGTTGGCCCGCCATCGACAACCGGCTCGCGGTGGGCGAAGGGCGATGCCCTTCGGCAGCAACCGAGCCTGCTGGGCTGTGGTCGGCGCCCCGGAGGCCAACTATGACAAAGATTTACACAAAAGTATTTGAGCTGCTACGGTCGATGCATGTCACCTGGATCGAGCCGGCGACTCAAGAACGTCGCCGAGCTACGGATGCTCACCCATCCGTTGCGGCTACGGTTGTTTACGCGCTGACCGCAGCAGAGGAGGCGACCGCGTCCCGGCTCGCCGAGTTGGTTGACGAGTCGCTCTCGTTGGTCAGCTATCACCTGCGGGAACTGGCCGCGCACGGGTTCATCGAGGAGGCGCCGCGCCGCTCCGGTGATCGGCGGGAGCGCTGGTGGCGCAAGACCCACGAGGGTTTCAACTTCGCGGGGTCGGAGTTCGCCGGGGATCCGCAGGCCCGGGGCGTGGCGGTCGCGGCCAAACGCCAGCTACTGGCCCATCAGATCAGCCGCCTCGAACGGTGGATCGACGAGGACGACGCCTGGGGCGAGGCGTGGACCGACGCCTCGCTCGCCAGCGAGTCGTTGCTTCGGCTCACGGCGCCAGAGCTGGCCGAGCTGAGCGCGGAGCTGACGGCGGTGGCGCGGAAGTGGGCTGAGCGCGGGCGAGCCGGCGCCGAGGACCGACCCGACGCGCCCGCCCGGAAACACGTTCTGATGTTCATGCACGCCTTCCCGTTCCAGCCGTGACGCGGGAGGCGGTCGCGGTCCGACAACCGCCTCCCTACCGGGATGGGAACGTTCGGCGCTGGCTCGCGGGTTTCGGCGTGTCGCTGGTAGGCGATCAGGTCTATTTCGTGGCGTTGGCTTGGACCGCTGCCGAGGTCGCCGGCGCCGGTGGAGCCGGATTGGTCCTGGCCACCGCGTCGGTGTCCCGGCTGGTGCTACTCCTACTGGGCGGGGCGGTGGTGGACCGATGGGGTGCGCGGCGGCTGATGCTCGGCAGCGACGCGCTGCGCTGCGCGGTGATGGCCGCTGCGGCGGTGGCCACAGCCACCACCGAACCAGCCCTCGCGGTGCTGATCGTGGTGGCGCTGGTGTTCGGGGCGGTGGACGCGGTGTTCCTGCCCGCCGTCGGGGCGCTGCCGCCGTACCTGGTGTCGGCGGAGCACCTCGCCCGGCTGCAAGGCATGCGGATGGCGTTGGCGCGGGGCGCGATCGTTGCTGGTGCGCCGCTCGGCGGGGCGGTCGTGGCCACGGCCGGGATCGCGGCGGCGTTCGCGCTCAACGCGCTCACCTTCGCCGTTTCGGTGCTCGCCCTCGCCACAGTCCGGCTTCGCCCCGGCCTAGTCGCCAAGCCCGCCGAGGAAACCGGCCGAGCACGGGGGATGGGGAGAGAGGTCCGGGCCGGGCTGGCTGTGGCCGCGCGATCGCCGCTGCTGCGCACGATTCTGCTCGTCTCGGCAGTCGCCGAGTTGGGCTTCACCGGCCCGTTCAATGTGGGCATCGCGCTGCTGGCCCAGGAACGCGGTTGGGGCGCTGCGGGGGTCGGTCTGCTCGTCGGCGGCTTCGGTATCGGTGCCGCAACGGCCGCGGTGGTGGTTTCGGTGCTCGGCCACCTTCCCCGAGCTGGCCTGCTCGTTGGCCCGCTCGCCGTGCTGACCGGGGTTGCGCTCGCCGCTGTCGGTTCTGCCCCAACCCGGCTGTGGGCGGTCGCCGCGTCGTTACTGCTCGGCGTAGGCGTCGGTCTGGCCGGCACGCTCGGGACGGCCCTGCTGCAGGCGCACACACCGCCGCAGTATCTGGGCCGGGTGATGAGTCTGAGTAGCCTGGCCGGCTTTGGCGGCATTCCGGTCAGCTACGCGATCACCGGTTTGGTCACCGGGCTATGGGGGCCGGCGGCGGCGTTCTTGGGCGGGGCTGCGCTCGCGGGAACTGCCGGGCTCGTTGCTCTCTCGAGCCCGGCACTGCGCCGCGCCGTGCTCTCCGCCGCGCACCGCCACGTTTAGCCGAAAGTAAACAGGCCGGCTGGAGGATCCCTGTCAAGGTCTCGCCGGATCTCGGAAAAACTGCAGGTCAAAGGCGTGATGCGGGGGCTGTCGATGGTTGTGACGAGCAATCGAGAGCTCAACCATCGGCTACTGGTGCGGCCCGTCGATCGCCGATTAGCGTGAAGGTCGAGCCGGGTCATATCTGGGATGCCCGATGAGTCGGAAGGTGCGCGAAATGGCCACCAACGAGTTCCGCGAGGGACCTCGTGTCAGTACTGATAGTGGCGGTGGACAGACGGTTCTGATGGCTCCCCTGTCCGACCGGCTCGCCTTGTTCCTGGGCCTGCCCGGGTTGGTGCTCCTGGTCGGGCTCTCCCTTCCGCCGCTGGCTCGGTGGATGTTGAGCTGGGAGACGGCACTGCCGCTCAAACCGATCTTTTGGCTCGTTGGCGGGATCGACAGGCCGTGGGAGGTTGCCGTGAACCTCGCCATCTGGCTGGTGCTCGCGGTGGTGACGGCGTTCGTCGTGGTGAGTGAGTCGCTGCGGGTAACGATCGACGATGCCGAGCTGCGGGTGACGAAGGACGACGACACCCGTATCTTCGCCCGCGACCAGGTGTCGGCGGTGTTCCTGGATGGCAAGAAGCTCGTGGTGCTCGACAAGCGGTCGTGCCAGCTGGTCCGGGACCGACACCAGGCGCCGAAGGCGACAATCGCCGCGGGGTTCCGCCAGCACGGCTACCCCTGGCACGACCACGATCCGTACGCTGACCTCTTCCGCTCCTGGGCAGCCGCCACCCCGGAACTGCCGGCCGCGGCCAACGACGTGCTCGCGGCCCGGCAGTCGGCGCTGAAGAACAAGGCGCACCGCGAGATCCACGCCCTGAGCGCGGCGCTGGAAAAGATGGGGTACGTCATTCGGGACGAGGGTGTGCATCAGTTCTGGCGCCCGCTCGTCCGGTCGTGACCGTTCCCCGTCCGGCCACTTCGGTCCGGGACCGCCTCGCCGACCTCGCGCTGATGGCGGTCTCGGCGCTGGGCGCGCTGGCCATCGCCGGTGAGGCCGAGCAACGTGGCCAGCTCACCGGGGATGCGCTGAACGCGGCATTTGGCCTGGCGGTGCTCGGCACCGTCACACTGTGGTTCCGGCGGCGGTATCCGGTCGCCGTCACGGTGGTGCTCGCCCTGCTGCTCACCGTCACCGATCTGGTGATCGTCGCGGTGTTGATCGCCGTCTACACGGTAAGCGCGCTCCGCAGCTGGTCCACCACGGCGGCGACGTTCGGGGCGAGCCTGTTGATCTACGTCCCCTACTCGGTACTGTTTCCGGCTCCCGAACTGAGCGCCTTCAACACCAATATGATCTACGTGGCGTTGATGTCGCTCGTGCTGGCAGCGGGCAGCACCACGCGGGCCCGGTACGAGGCGATCGCTGGGTTGTACGAGCGGGCCGAGCGGGCCGAGATCGAGGCGCAGGAGCGGGCTGAGCAGTTGCGCGTGCAGGAACGGCAGCGGATTGCTGGAGAGATGCACGACGTACTGGCGCACCGTATCTCGCTGGTGAGCCTGCAGGCCGGCGCGCTGGAGGTCCGTTCCGATCTGCCGTCCGGCGTCGCTGAGTCCGTGACGGGCATTCGGCTGCAGTCGCATCGGGCGCTCGAGGATCTCCGGGAGATCCTCGGCGTGCTGCGTGCCGGCACCGACACCGACGGGCTGCGCCCGCAGCCCGGAATAGCCGATCTTGCCCGGCTCGTCGCCGAGGCGCGGGCCGCCGGCACTGAGATCTGCATTGACTTTCGAGCTACCGGCGATCCATCCGAACACGTCGGCCGGACGATCTATCGGTTGGTTCAGGAGGGCTTGACGAATGCGCGTAAGCACGCGCAGGGCAGGCCCGTCGAGATTCTGCTGGAGCGCGCCGGCGCCCGGGAGGTCCGGGTCCGGCTGCGCAACGCCCCGGCCAGCCCGGGTGGCACACCGGTTCCCGGCAGCCACTCCGGTCTCGTCGGGCTGGCGGAGCGGGTCGCGCTGGCCGGTGGCCGACTGTCGTACGGCATGCGGCGTGTTCCGGAAGGGGGCGTCGTGTTCCAGGTGGAGGCGTGGCTACCGTGGTCGGCGTGATCAAGGTGCTGGTCGTGGACGACGACGCGCTGGTTCGGGTCGGACTGTCGGCCGTGCTCAGCGCGGCCGAGGACATCGAGGTGGTGGCGGAGGCGGCGGACGGTGCCGACGCGGTCGCTGCCGCCCGGCGGCTACGCCCGGACGTGGTGCTGATGGACATTCGGATGCCGGGTCTGGACGGCCTGTCCGCCACCGCGGCGGTGCGATCGCTCGACGACCCGCCAGCGGTGATCGTGCTGACCACTTTCAACACCGACGACCATATCCTGCGGGCGCTGCGGGCGGGAGCCAATGGGTTCCTGCTCAAGGACATGCCACCGCGGCAGATCCAGGATTCGGTGCGGGCCGTGACGGCGGGGGAGCCGATGCTCTCCCCGGCCGTCGTCGAGCGACTGATCGACTACGTTGTCCAGGTGGCGGACGACGACGAGCGCCGGGACCAGGTGAAGGTCGCCCGGGCCGCGTTGGCGCACCTGACCGACCGGGAACGGGAGGTCGCCAAGGGGGTGGCCGCGGGCCAGTCGAACGCTGAGATCAGTGGCGACCTGTTCATGAGCGTGGCGACGGTCAAGGTGTACGTCTCCCGGATCATGGCGAAGCTGGACTGTGCGAACCGTGTGCAGGTGGCGATCCTTGTTCACCAGGCTCGGGAGTGAGCGGCGAGACGGACGAGAGGGGCTGGAGTGAGCAGGACAGTGCCGGTCGGGTTTGGGGGCCGTTGGTTCTGGGCCTACGACGTCAGCCTGGGGATCTTGCTCCTGGAGGCCGCTCTGGTGCACGCGGAGACAGCGCCCGGGCAGCGCCCACCACGGGCTGACGTGGTGGTGGAAGACCTCCGCACCCAGGTGCGGGTCGGCTCCAGCCGTTTCTTCGCCTTGGACCCTGATGAGTGGGACACCGAGCAGCGCGACTACGCCCGTTCGATTGTCGCGGCGGCAGGACGCCGGCTTCGTGGGTCTGGGATCGTCACATCTGCGGAGGCCGCTCAGCGCTACCTGATCGACGATGAGCCCTACTTCCTGCGGGGGCATGAGCAGATAGCCGGCGATGTGGTCGCTGATCTCGCCGAGGCGGTCGAGAGTTTGATCCGGGATCAGCTACCGGCGGTGCCTTCGGCCGATCGGCACTGGTTCTACGGCGTAGCGGGTGGTCCACGTGTGCTGTGAGGGCAGCCCATCGAGTGTTGGTAGACCGGCAGGCAAGTAGGTCGTCAGGTTCCCGCGTCGGGTGGGATGAGCCCCAGCGACATCGCCTTGGTCACTGCCGCCGTGCGGTCGGAGACGCCGAGTTTCGCGAACGCACGCAGCAGATGCGTCTTGACGGTGGCCTCGGTGATGGTCAGGGTTCGACCGATGTCCGGATTGGACATGCCGGCCGCCACGAGGCGCAGAACGTTGGCTTCGCGCGGGGACAGCGCGTCCTGCTTCGGGTGCCGCATCCGGTTCAGCAGCCGGGTTGCGACCTTCGGTGACAGTACCGTCTCGCCCCGAGCGGCCGCCCGGATGGCACCGAGCAGGTCGGCGCGCGAGGAGTCCTTGAGGAGATACCCGGTGGCGCCCGCCTCGACGGCTCGCAGCACGTCCGCGTCGGACTCGTACGTCGTGAGCACCAGGACCCGCGTGTCCGGTGCCACCGTGCGTAGTTGGCTGGTGGCGCCCACGCCGTCGAGGCCAGGCAGGCGGAGGTCCATCAACACCACATCCGGGCGCAGGGCCCGCGCCGACGTGAGCGCCTCGGCCCCGGAGGCGGCCTCGCCGACGACGGCGATGTCCGGCTCACCGTCGAGCATGCCGCGGACACCGGCCCGTACGACCGGATGGTCGTCCACCAGCAGCACCGAGATCACCGGACCGGTACCTCGACCCGGACCAGGGTGCCCGAACCGAGTTCGGAGCTCACCGTCACCGTGCCGGACATCTGCTGGACGCGACTGCGCATCGCTGCCAACCCATAGCCTCCCGATTGCGCCGTCGTGGCCCGACCGCACCCGTCGTCCTGCGTCTCCAGTACCAACGACCCGTCGTGGTGCTCCAGCCGTACGACCACCGCGTTGGCCCGGGCGTGCTTGCGGACGTTCGTGAGTGACTCCTGCGCCGTACGCAGCAGCACCACCTCGAGCGCCTTGGGCAGCGGCGGTCCGGTGACGTCGGCGGCGAACTCCGCGTGCAGGCCGGTCTCCGATCGGAAGCGGTCAACGAGCCGGCGCAGCGCCTGCGCCAGCGAGGAGTCGTCGAGCGCGGCCGGCGTGAGCGCTCCGACCAGCGCCCGCGCCTCGGTCAGATTGTCGCGAGCGGTGTCCATCGCCAGGGCCAGGTGCCGCCGCGCCTTCCCGGGTGATCGTTCGAGGTCGGCCTCGGCCGCCTGCATCAACATCAGCACGCTGGACAGCCCCTGCGCGATGGTGTCGTGGATGTCTGCGGCGAGGCGCTGCCGCTCGGCGTTCACGCCGTCCTCGTGGCTGAGCCGTGCCACCTCCGCGCGGCTGGCCTCGAGTGCGCGGATCAGCTCGGCGCGGTCGTCGTTCTGGTCCGAGACGTGGCTGAACCAGGTACCGCACACCACCGAGACGACCACCGTCATCATCGCCACCCACAGCGGCGCCTCGAGCAGGGCGACCAGATCACGCGAGACGGCGAAGACCACCGCCAGGTAGCTGACGTTGACTGTCATCACCGCGATGAACGCCCGCCGGCGCGGCAGGATGACGTACGCCTGCGGGCACAGCATGGCCAGCAGCAGTGACACACCGTTGGCCATCGCCACACCGGCGGCGAACAACCCGGTGGCGCCGGCGAAGTAGGCGTAGCCGCGCCAGGTGGCGCCACCCCCGCCGGAGAGCACGCGCCGCCACGCGGCGTACCAGACGAGTGCCACGGCGATCGTGGCCACCGCCCCGGCGCGGGCCGCGACCGGTCGGTTCGTGGACCCCAGGACGAGGGCAGCGGTGGCGACGGCGATGAAGACGTAGTAGATCTCCCACACCACGTCGCTGGTCCACCATCCACCACCCGCGCCAGAGCGGGGGGTCGGACCTGTTGTGGAGCGGGTGCCGGGGATCACCCGTCCCTGCGTCCCCGCCAGCGAAACGTCGTGCGGCACAGTAGGAGACCTCCGATGCACCACGCGCCCAGGACCACCGCCGTTCTGGCATGCTCCCACGACATCACGACCTCCTGGGTGAGGATGGTGTCCGGCAGCAGGGCCGAACGGAAGCCCTGGGCCATCCACTTCAGCGGGAACAGCGAGCCCACCGTGAGCAGCGGCTCGGGCAATGCGCTGATCGGCGTGTAGAAGATGCCAGAGATGAACGACAGCGCGATGTAGGGCAGGTTCATCACCGCGCCGGCGCTGCGCTCCGAGCTGGCCAGGCTGCTCGCCGCGATGCCGAGGAACGTGCATCCGGTGACACCGAGCACGAACACCCAGGCGAAGGTCAACCAGCGCGACGGGTCGGTCGGCATCGTGACGTCGAACATCAGCACACCGATTCCGAACAGGACGACAACCTCGGCGACCGTCACGACGAGCATCATGATGACCTTGCCGAGAAAGTAGGCCGCGGCGGGCGTCGGCGCACCGCGTAGCCGCTTCAGCGTGCCGTCCGCCCGGTCGGCGGCGACACTGATACCGAGATTGACGAATGTGGTGGAGGCGACGCCGGCGGCGACCATGCTGGGCACGAGATACTGCGCCGAGGTGACGCTGCTGCCCTCGTACACCCCGCTGATCAGTGCGCCGAGCAGCGCGAGCAAGACGGCCGGCAGGGCGAACGTGAACACGACGGCGTCGCGCTCCCGGAAGAAGGCCTTGAGCTCGACAATGCCGCGGTGCAGGCCGAGGTAGGCGACCGACGGCCCACGGCGCGCGCCGGCGGTCGGTGCGGTGGTCATCGGTCGCTCCCGGTGAGGGCCAGGTAGACATCTTCGAGGCTTTGCCGGGTCACGGTGAGGCCCGGCACGGTCCCGCCGTGGCGGCTGGTGAGGTCGGCGACGAGCGGACCAGGATCCGATGTGTGCTCGGTGCGGCGCACACCGTCGTCGTCCCAGGAGACGGTGACCTCGGCACCGGCCCGTCCACCGAGCGTCGCCGGGTCCCCCACGGCGACGATCTTGCCTGCGGCGACGACCGCGACCCGGTTGGCGAGCGCCTCGGCCTCGTCGAGATAGTGCGTGGTGAGCAGGACGGTGGTGCCGTGCTCGGCGGCCAGCGAGCGGATCAGGCTCCAGAACTGCCGGCGTGCCCGGGGGTCGAAGCCGGTAGTCGGCTCGTCCAGGAACAGCAACTTCGGGTTGCCGATGACGCCGACCGCGACGTCGAGCCGACGCCGCTGGCCGCCGGAGAGCGTGCGCACCCGCGCCCGCGTCTTCTCGCTCAGTCCGACGGAATCGATCACCTGATCGGGGTCCCCGGCGTCGGGGTAGTACCGGGCGAAGTGCCGAACCGTCTCACCGACGGTGAGCTCGGACAGGTCGGCGACGTCCTGCAAAACGATGCCGATGCCGTACCGCCAGCTCCGTGGAGCCTGCTGCGGGTCAACGCCCAGGACGGACACCTCGCCCTCATCCCGGCGGCGGTAGCCTTCGAGGATCTCCACCGTCGTCGTCTTGCCGGCGCCATTCGGGCCGAGCAGCGCGAAGATCTCACCGGGGACGATGTCGAGGTCGATTCCGTCGACCGCCGGGTTGTTCCCATAGCATTTGCGCAGGCCCCGCACTCGTGCGGCGAGCGATTCGGTCATGCTTCCAGGGTCTTGTCGCCGCAGTCCGTATGGGACGACCACCCGACTGAATTCCGTTGTCCACCGATCGATGGACAACGGGATTCAGCCGGCACCACAACGAGGCTAGCCGCGGCGCGCTCCAGGAACTCGGCTGTGCGGTCTTGGCGAGACCTCGGCGAGGATTCGTGCCAGCTCGGCGGGACGGGTAATCATTGGCCAGTGTCCAGAGTCGATGTCTATCAGGTCAACGTGCTTGGCTCGGGCTAGCTCGGGTATGTCTCCCGCATCAATCGACTCTTGTGCAGCGGCGGGCGTGAACTCCGGGCACACCACCATGATCGGGACGTTGAATCGCCGTTCGTCCGTTAGCCGCACAACGCCCTTGGCCACGCGCTCGGGAACCGGGATCGCCGCCGCTGCGAAGGCCTGCCGGGCCTGCTCATCCAGGTCGGCCGCGTCCGCCCCGTCGAACGGTTCCCAACCCGGGAACGGCATGACGCCGTCGTTGATCTCGAAGAAGTCAGCGTACGGCCGCCCGTCGTCGGAGGGGACCCCGCCGATCAGAACAACCTTGGCCACGCGCTCGGGCCGCGCGTCGGCCGCCATCCAAGCCAGGGTGCAGGCGGCGGAGTGCCCCACCACCACGGACTTGCCAGGATCACTGTCGACGACGGCCAGCACCGCGGCCAGCTGGTCGGCCAGCGTCGCCGCGCTGTTCCCGTCGCCCTGCCCCGGCAGGGTCACCGGTACCGCGCGGCGGCCTCTCTGGGCTAACTCGTGTCCGACGGTGTTCCACATCGACCCGTCGAGCCATAGGCCACCCAGGAGCACGATCTGCTCTGTAGTCATGGCAGCAACCTAACGGCGATTCCGGACGTTCTACTTCCGGTAATCTTTCGTTGTGCGAACCGGTCCGAGCCCTACCGCCCGAGCCCTACGCACACTCGAGATCCTGCAGGCACGTCCCGGCGTGACTGCCGATCACCTCGCCGCCCGGTTAGGGGTGACGGAGCGGGCCGCGCGACGCTACGTCGGGATCCTTCGTGAGGCCGGCATCCTGATCGAGTCGGTCCGCGGGCCTTATGGCGGCTACCGACTGGGCCGCGGCACCCGGCTACCGCCGGTCGTCTTCACCCAGGAACAGGCCCTCAGCCTGGTCATGGCTGTGCTCGACGGGCAGCCGACCGCGATCGACGCCGACGACCCCATCGGTTCGGCGCTCAGCAAGGTCATCCGGGCTCTGCCCGAGAGCGTCGGACGGCAGGCGGCGGCGCTGTGGGCGTACGTCTCGGCCACCCCGGATCGGCGATCAGCTCGCCCTGCCCCCGCCACCACAAGCGCCCTGGTCGCCGCCGTCGCCGACCGGCGCCGCGTCCTGGTCACCTACAGCGGCGAGAGCGGCGAGGAGCGGGACGCTGAGGTCGACCCGTGGGCCGTCGTCGTACGGTACGGACGTTGGTACCTGCTGGGCCACTCACACCGCGCGGGCGCGATTCGTACGTACCGTATCGATCGGATTCGGGTCGCTCGACAGTTGCCGCACAGCTATACGCCGCCCGACGCCCTGGATCCAGTCGCCATGCTTGAGGAGAAGCTCGGCACGGGCTGGGAGTACCCCACCCGTGTGGTGTTCCACGCGCCACGGGCGCAGGTGGCACCGTGGATCCGGCCGCCGATGGGCTGCCTCGAGCGCGACGGTGACCGCTGCGTCCTGGTCGGCAGCACCCGAAACCCCATGATGTACGCCCAGGAGTGGCTGGCCGCGGTCCCCTTTGACTTTTCAGTCGAGGAAGGCCCTGAACTACGCGCCGCCGTGGCCACACTCGCGGCCCGCTTCAGCACCGCGCTTTCACCTTCGCGGCCCGGCACCCAGCCCGGCGACTAGCGCTACCAGGAACGGAACAGGTCAGTTGACAGGGTCATGAGGTCGCCGATTGCGGCGAGGCCGGCGGTGTGGCCTTCTGTGGGTAAATTGTCTCGTGGCGGGCCAGCATGGCGACGAACTCGCCGATCTTGCGCTCGCGGGTCTGCGTCCGTTTGACGGCAGCAAGGCGTTGGATGAGGGCGAACCGGTTGGTCCTGGTGAGTACGTCGAACATGGCTTGGGCGGCAGGGTTGGCAGCGATGGCGGCGAGTAGGTCGTCCGGCACCTCGGCCTCCGACGGCGGGGCGTAGGCGGCCGCCCACCGCCCGTCTGCCTTGGCGGTTTCCACCGCAGCCCGGCCGGAGGGCATCATGCGCCCCTGTGCCTCCAGCCGGGCCACGTGGCCGACATTGCGTTGCGACCAGGAACTGCGGGGCCGGCGCGGGGTAAACCGGATCCAGGATGTCTCCTGATCCCGCTTCCGGCCCTGCCCGTCGATCCAGCCGAAGCAGAGGGCCTCATCAACCGCCTGCTGCCACGTCAACGTGGTGGCGGTGCCACCTCTCTTGGTCAGAACGAGCCAGACGCCCGGCGACGTGGCATGGTTGGCCGCCAACCACGTGCGCAGTGCCTCGGCATCCTCGACAATCAACTCGTCCAGTTCAGCGCTCGCCATGACGGCAGGCTAACCCGCCCCGCCGGGCCGCCAGCGCGTCGGCCACTCGTGGGACCATCGGGGCAGGGTGATCCCCCCACACGACTGACCGTTTGGTCGTCAGGGTTCACCTGTCGGTGCCCGGCCGCGGCTGCCTTCACCCATGTTTTCCGGGCTCCGGATGGTCGTCCGTGGCCATCCGCCTGCTGATTTCGGATGTCCGCAAACGCAGATCAGGCCCAGCTGTCGCGCCCTTGTCGCTCACTCGGATTGTGACGTGCGAGAGTGGCGGACGGGCGCAGAGTCGGTTCGACACGCACTGTCGTAAGAGCGGGGCGGGGCACACTGTGGAGCATGGCACCCGCGACGAGTTACTTGGCCGCCTGGCTGAGTCGGTCGAATCCGTCGCACTCGGGCACCCCACGCGGGTAGCTGTCGACGGACCGCCCGCCGCCGGCAAGACCAACCTCGCCGACGAGCTGGCCGTCGTCCTGCGCGACCAGGGCCGCGCTGTCATCCGCGCCACGATCGACGACTTCGTCGTTCCTCGGGCGCAGCGCTATCGACGGGGCGAGTACTCGGCCGAGGGCTGCTACCTCGACGCCCACGACCACGACGCGCTGACCCGGGTCCTGCTCGATCCGCTTGGCCCGGGCGGAGATCGACGCTTCCAACCCGCGGTCTACGACCACATCGCGGATTCCGTGCTGTCCCCACCGGTCATGACCGCCCCCGTCAACGCCGTGCTGGTCTTCGACGGCGTCTTCCTCCTACGCCCAGAATTGATCGATCGGTGGGACCTGCGCATCTTCGTGTCGACAGCCCTTGACAAGACCGTGGATCGTGCCGTGATCCGAGAAGGCCGGGTGTCGTCCCGGGCCGATGTCGAACGACGCTGGCGGGAGCGTTACATCCCCTCGCAACAGCTCTACTTCGCGAGGATTCGTCCGACCGACCACGTCGATGTCGTTGTACACAACGACGAGCCTCGGCTGCCGGCCTGGGAGACTCAAGCACGCTGACCCGTACTCGATGCGGCCATCAGCATGAACCGCGTTGGTCCAACCGGCCAGCGATGGTGGGCCCACCGGGTACGAGAGCAGGCGGTCCCAGCAGCGAGACGAGTAGGTCGGCCAGATGATCTCGACCGGCGCCGTCGTCCCTGGTGACCGGCGGGCAGCCGTCGGTGACGAGACAGCTGGATCGTCAATGCGGCACAGCAGCTTCCGCAATGGCTGACATGCTGGGGAACGTGTTGGAGACCTCGGCCCGCCTGCTCGAACTGCTGTCACTGCTCCAGCTCAAGCGGGACTGGACGAGCGCCGAACTCGCCGGTCGGCTGGAGGTGAGCACGAGGACGGTCCGCGCCGACGTCGCCAGACTGCGGTCGCTCGGCTATCCCGTGAACTCGCGCCCGGGCATCGCGGGTGGGTACCGGCTGGCCGCCGGCACGGCGATGCCCCCACTACTGCTCGACGACGACGAGGCGGTGGCGGTCGCGGTCGGGCTGGGTGCGGTCGCGACCCAGCGGCTCGGTGTCGAAGAGACATCGCTCACCGCGCTCGCGAAGCTGGAGCAGGTGCTGCCCGCACGCCTCCGTCGGCGCGTTGCGGCGGTACGGGAGGCGACGAGCGTTGTTCCGGGGGCGCGGCCGCCGCTGGACCTGTCGGTTCTCGGCGCGGTCGCTGCCGCGATCCGCGGCCATGAACGGCTTCGCTTCGGCTACACCAAGCCGGGCGGCAGCGAAGGGATTCGCCATGCCGAGCCGCAACGGCTGGTGAGCTGGGGGACGCTCTGGTACCTACTCGCCTGGGATCTCGACCGGGACGACTGGCGGGTCTTCCGGGTAGACCGCATGGTGGTGCACGCACCGACCGGCGTGCGGTTTCAGCCGCGGGCGATTCCGGCGGACGACATCGTCGAGTACGTCGTCGGACGGGTCAGCAAGGCGGCTTGGACGTACCGCGCCCGGGTACTCGTACATGCACCTGCCGCCAAGGTCGCCGCGAAGATCCGCATCCCGGTCGACATCGAGGTGGTTGACGAGTTCACCTGCCAGGTCGTGCTGGGCTCCGACCACCCCGACCGGCTCGCGTTGTGGCTGACACAGCTCGACCTCGACCTTGAGGTGATTGACGGAGACGAACTCGCGGTGGCGTTCGATCGCCTCGCGACGCGGTTCCGCCGCGCGGCGGGTGGCGTATCCACCGGCCGACGGGGACGACCGATGATGCGAGGGCAGCCTGCGTAAGTCGACCTTGGCGAGCTGGACGTTCGGGTCGCCCGCGCGGCCCGGAGCCGGCCGCCGGTGTCAGGCTTCCTCGGGCCACCGCGCGTCGCGGACCTTTCGGGTGGCGAGACCGGCGAGGGTGATGAGTCCCTGGATGCCGGCGACGAGGAGCACCGCGCGGGTCACATCGAGGTACTGCAGGGCCAGACCACCGACGAGGGAGCCGAGGGGGGAGCCGGCGCCGATGAGTGTGATCGTGGCCGAGACGGCCTGGCCACGGCGCTCGTCCGGGGTCTGGCGGAAGATCAGGATGTCCATCAGGATCTTGAGTGCGGGCAGGCCCAAGGCGGCCGCCACGAGCATCGCGAAGACCCACCAGGGGCCGAGCCGCAGGGCCAGCAGGCCGACGGCGCCCGTGGTCAGCGCGGACGCGCAGAGCAGGAGTACGCCGGGGGAGAGGTGCGTGTTGAGCCGCGGTACGAGGGCGGCGCCGGCGAGCATGCCGACGGCGCTGCCGCTCAGGGCGATACCGATCATCGCGGCGGAGGTGCCCTGCTCGCGCAGGCTGACGACGACCACGAGGATAGCGGCCGTGAGGCTGAGGTAGAAGACGCAGATCAGCAGCAGCGCTACCCGTAGGAGCTTGCTGCCGAGCACCTCACGTAGACCGGAGGAGACCGTGGCGAGGGGGCCCCACGCGCTGGTCGTCGAGGCCGGAGCGCTGGCGGGGGTCGGGCGCCGCACCTTCGGCACCCGGACGACGAGCGCGCACCCGAACGAGATCACGAAGCCGATCGTCGCTGCGACGAACGGGTAGGCCCGTGCGGCGACGAACAGCGCCCCGCCCAGTGGCGGTCCGGCGAGGGCCGCGACTCCACCACGCGCCTCGTCCTGGCTGAGAGCGAGGGTGAGCTGCTGCGGCGGGACGACCGCGCGGATCAGCAACATCCGGGCGGTGGCGCCGAACGCGGTGCCGGTGCCCAGGACGACGGCGACAGCCATCAGGTGGGCGACGGTGATCCGGTCAAGGACGAGGGCCACGATCACCAAGCCCAGCGCCAGTGCGCGGCTGGCCTCGGCGACCAGCAGGACGCGGCGCCGGTCCCAACGGTCAACCAGCACCCCGGCCGGGAGCCCGACGAGGACGATGGTGCCAACCTGGACGAAGCCGAACAGGCCAGCGAGGGCGGGAGAGCCGGTGAGCGTCAGGATGAGCAGGGGGTACGCCACCTCAACGGCCTCGAGGCCCAGGTTGGCGGCGCCCGCACCGGCCCAGAGCGCCTGGAAGCGCCAGTTGCGCCGGAGTGGTGTCGGGTGATCGGCCTTCTTTTCTCGCTCCGCTAAACGTTCACTCATTCGTGAATGCTAACGTTAGGGCTAACATCGGACCAGACCGTAAAGGGGAAGGTGGTCGATGGCCGCGCACGAAGACCAACCTGCGAGTGCCGACCGGGTCGAGAAGCCCGAGGTGGTACGGCAGGTCGATGACGTCGAGACCCTCAAGGCGCTCTCGGATCCGCTGCGCCTGAGCATCATGCGTGCCCTGATGGCAGACGTGCGGACCCCGAGGACCGTGAAACAGCTGGCCCACTCGCTCGAGCAGCCGCCGACCCGTCTCTACCGGCACATCAAGGTCCTGGAGGCGGCCGGGCTGATCCGGGTCGCCAGCACCCGCCTCGTCTCCGGGATTCAGGAGAGCCAGTACCAGGTCGCGCAGCTCGCGTTACGGCTCAGCCGCGACCTGGTGGTCGAGCCCGGCAACGCCAGCGAGGTGGCCAGGGCGTTCGCCGCCGCGTTGGACGACTCCCGGGGCCGGCTGATCAACGACATTCTGGCCGGGCGGCTCGGTCGGGAGTCGACAGCCGCCACCGACGCGGAGTCGCCAGGACCGATGCTGGTGACGGCCGACAAGATGGTGAGCCGGGAGCGGGCGGTGGAGTTCCGCGCCCGGCTCGACGCGCTCATGGAGGAGTTCAACCGGCCGGACTCCGCCGCCGAGGCGGACGTGCCAGTCAACTTCCTCATGATGTTCTGGTCACCCCGTGACCGGTGACGGCGGGCGCATCGACGGCTGGCACCACCCGCCGCACCGGAAGGAACGTGGCTCCCTTACCTGGCATCGACGTTAGTCAACTTTGGCCCTGCCGGCGCCGGCCCGGCGGAGCCGCAGGTTGGTGGTAGGCGGAGCGAGAATCTCCACCAGTTCGCACGCGCACACGTACGGTCGGGCTCGCCGGCCGCGGTCGGTGCGCATCCGCCGGTCAGTCGATGCCCTGGGCGAAACGGAAGAAGCCGTGCCGGTCGTAGCGGTGCTTGACCTCCGCCAGACGGCCGTAGTTCTCCGCGTAGTAGGAGCGGCGCCAGTCCGGCAGGTCGGGATCGATGAAGTTCTGGTAGCTCTCGCGCCGGCCCTCGTGATCGAGGATGGCGAAGCCGTCGGCGAGCCATCGCTTCGCCGCCGACACGTCGTTGCGTTGGTACGCCGGGTCGGTGAGGGAGACCGCGTAGCCGCCCAGCAGGGTCGCGTCCCGATGCACGTACGCGGTGGCCTGGCGTGGCAGGGCACTCGCCGCCCCGCCCAGCGCCTCGAAGTAGAGCAGCCGGAACTGTCCGGTGCGGCCCTGGCTGGCGAAGACGTCGAGCATCCGGCGCAACTCCCCGGCGGGGAGCGGTCGGGCGAACATCCGGTTACGGGTGGCGTAGAAGTTCGACCGGGGCATCACAGCCTCGGGCGAGTATCCCACCCGGTGACACTGGTCGACGGTGAGGTCGGCGCAGCCGTACCACTGCATCATCGCGTCGTATGGGCGGTGCGCTTGTACGCTGCGGGTCGTCGGCATGGATCCGACCTCCGCCGTCAGCCGGTCGAGGAGCCTGTCCAGCCCGGCTTCCGGGCCGGTCCAGGCACCGTACACGGCGACCTGTGGCTGGGCGCTGCCCGCATCAACGGTGATGACGCCGAGGGAGGCGCCGAGCTGTTCCGGGGCGGCGGCGGCCCACGACTGCCACCCGGTGATGACCTCGACGGCTTCCTCGAACGGCCAGGTGAGGGTGTAGTTGACCATGGAAGTGAGCGCGACGGGCTGAAGCTCGTACCCGGTCACCACCCCGAAGTTGCCGCCCCCACCGCCCCGCAGTGCCCAGAACAGATCTGGATGCTCGTCCCGGGAGGCGCGTACCGTCTGTCCGTCGGCCAGCACGACCCGGGCGGCGACCAGCTGATCGCAGGCCAGCCCCTGGCCGCGGGTGAGGAGGCCGATGCCACCTCCCTGTACGAAGCCACCGAGGCAGACGTTCGGGCACACCCCACCGGCGAGCATCAACCCCTGCGGCGCGAGCCGGTGCAGCGCGTCGACCTGTTGTACCCCCGGTCCGGCCAGGACGGTGTCGCGGCGGACGGTGACATCGGCGAGTCGGGAGACGTCCAGCACGATGCCCCCTCCGGTGGAAAAGCCACCGAAGCTGTGGCCGCCGCTGCGGATGGCGGTGTGCAGGTCGTGGTGGCCGGCGAACCGGATCACCTGTTGTACGTCCCGATTGGAGGAGCAGTAGACCACGGCGCGCGGCCGAATCTTGTCGTACTGGCCGCTGGCCAGCTGCCGCGCCTGCCGGTATGCCGGGCTGTCGGGCCGCACCAGGTCGCCGTCGAGGCGTCGAGCGAGCCGATCCCACTCGTTGCCATGGGTGGCCGACGCTGCCACGGGCGAGGCAGCCAGCCCGGTCAGGGCGACACCGGCGCCCGCGCCCATCCGCAAGAAGTGTCGACGACTCTGCACCGCGCGTCCCTTCGCCGAATGAGTACCTGCCTACCGCATCCCCTGAGCGTGAGCAGAACGCTGCTCCGGTGACCGGCAGGTTCGGTTGTGGACATCTTGGTGGCATCCGACGCGACGACGCTTCTCCGGGCGTGCGGAATCCGTTGCGCACGTCACGAGATGCACGACTCGGGCTGACCACACGAGGCTGGAAGCTTGACCCGAAGTCCGGAGGAGATCTCAATGGCCACTGACCCACCCGGTTCCCGGCGCGTGATCACCATTCTGGGTGCCACCGGTTCGCTCGGCCGAGCGACGGTCGTCGAGCTGGCAGACCGGCCCGTCCGGTTGCGCCTGGTGGGGCGGGGTCCCCATCCGGCCTACCCGACCGGCCAAGCGCGGATCGAGACCGTCTCCGTCGACCTCACCGATCCGTCCCGGGTCGCCGAGGTGGTGGGTGACGCGGACGCGGTGCTGTGCTTCACCAAGCACAGCGGCGGCTGGCGGGACGCCGACTCGGTGGAGGCGGAGCAGGTCAACGTCGGGGTGGTGCGATCCCTGGTGGCCGCGGTGCGGGACGGTGAGAAGGTACCCGTGGTTGTCTACGCTGGCTCGTCGTCGCAGAGCGGACCGCCAGCCCGCACGCCCCTCGACGGCACCGAACCAGATCAACCGGCAAGCGCATTCGACCGGCAGAAGCTGGCAGCGGAGCGGCTGCTGCTCGACGCCGGACGTTCCGGGTTGCTGCGCGGAGTGTCGCTACGGCTGCCGATGGTCTACGGCGGGCCGGCGGACAAGGGTGTGGTGGCCGCGATGGCTCGTCGGGCCGTGACCGGTGGTGAGCTGACCATGTGGAACGACGGCAGGGTCCAGCGGGACCTGCTGCATGTGCGGGATGCGGCGGCGGCGTTCGTGGCGGCGCTGGACCACGCGGATGCTCTCGCCGGTCGGCACTGGCTCGTCGGTAGCGGTACCGGGGTGTCGCTGGCCGATCTGTTCGCGGCGATCGCCGAGGCCGTGGCCCGGTGCACCGGTGACGCCCCGGTCCCGGTCGTCTCGGTGCCGGCCCCCGTCAACGCGACCGCGGGCGATCTGCGTGATTTGGTGCTCGATGCGCGGCCGTTCCGGTCGGCAACGGGGTGGGAAGCACGGATCCCGCTGGCGGAGGGGGTGCCGACGACGGTGGCCGCGTTGATCGACACGGTGGCTGTGAGCTGACCGGCACCCGGGACCCGGCGGAGGTCGGGTGCCGCCCGCCCTCCCCAGGCCCGGCGGCACCCGGTGTTCACACCACGTGTACGTCCGGGACGTACAGCAGCCAGCGCCCGCCCGCCTCGGTGAAGGCGGGCTCCTTGGCCATGATCTCCTCGGCGTGGTTCCAGGCGAACAGCAGGGCGTAGTCGGGGTACGGGTCGGCGAACGCCGCCGGTGGCCGGATCGGGATGTGCTGTCCGGGCGTCAGCTTGCCGTGCTTCTCCAGCGTCGTGTCGCACACGAACTCGACCAGCTCCGGACCGATGCCGCAGTAGTTGAGGACAGTGGCGCTCTTGGCCGTCGCTCCGTACCCGACGACCCGGCGTCCCTGGGCGCGTAGGTCCGTCAGGACCCGCACGAGGTCATCGCGGATGCCATTGACGTTGGCGGCGAACCGACGCAGGGTGGCGAGCTCCGACAGCCCCCGCTGCTGCTCCTCGGCCAGGAGCTCCGCCACGGCGGGAGCGGGTGTGCGGGTACCCGCGCGGGCCAGGGTGAACCGCACCTCTCCGCCGTGCGCGGAAAGGCGCAGCACGTCGACCAGCTCGAAGCCGAAGCGGGCGGCGGTGGCCCGGACCGACTCCGCCGACCACAGGTAGAAGTGCTCGTCGTAGATCTGGTCGAAGGACGTCTTGGTGACGACGTCGCCCAGGTACGGGTCCTCGAAGACGAACACGCCGTTCGGGCCGAGCAGGGCGTCGACACCGCGCATCACCGAGTCGAGGTAGGGGATGTGGCACAGGGTGTTCGCCGAGTAGATGACGTCGGCGGTACCCTCGGCCGCGCACACCTCCTTGGCCGTGCCCTCCTCGAAGAAGTCACCGCGCACCCGGACACCGGCCGCCCGTGCTTCGTCGGCGACCCCGCCGGAGGGCTCGAACCCGAGGTGGCGTACTCCGGCGTCCTTGATCGTGCCCAACATGATGCCGTCGTTGCAGCCAATCTCGACGATGAACGGGTCGTCGTCGGTCAGCTCGGTGCGCAGGAGGGTCCGGGCCACGTCGGCAAAGTACGCCTGCATGGCCTGCGAACTGGAGGAATGAAAGGGGTACTCGCGATGGAACATCAGGTGCCGGGGCACGTCGTGGAGTAGTTGGACCATCATGCAACTGGCACACCGGCCGATGGTGAGCGGAAAGGTGAACTCCTTCTCCGTAGCCCTCGGCTCCAGGAACGCCTGCGAGATCGGTTGGGAGCCCAGGTCCAGGAACTCCTCCACGGTGCCGCCGCACACGCGGCAGGCACCTTTCGAGTGGACACTGCTGTTACCGGTCATGTTCGCTCCAAGGGTCTTCGGGGCGGGGTCTCACTGGTCTGAGAGCACGTCGTGTAGGGCCGCGATGACCTTCTCCTGTACGTGCCACGGCAGGGAGGGGTACATCGGCAGGGAGAAGATCTCGCCGGCCAGTCGCTCGGTGCGGGGCAGCGGTATCCGGGGGCGGGCGAGTTCCGGGAAGCCGGACATCGTGTGGACCGGCCACGGGTAGCTGATGTTCAGCTCGATGTCATAGTGGCGCAGCCGCTGGAGGATCTCGTCACGCCGCGGGTGGCGTACCACGTAGACGTAGTGGACGTGTTCGTTTCCGGCGGAGGTCGTGGGCAGCACCAGACCACCGGCACCGGTCAGGCTGTGCAGGCCCTCGGCGTACCGTCGGGCGACCGCACGGCGACCCGCGATGTACCTGTCGAGTCGGCGCAGCTTGCGCCGTAGGATCTCGGCCTGGACCTCGTCGAGTCGGCTGTTGTGGCCGGGCGAGCGGACCACGTAGTACACCTTGTCCATGCCGTAGTAGCGCAACTGGCGCAGGGCGCGGTTGGTGTCCTCGCGGTCGGTGACGACCGCGCCACCGTCGCCGTAGGCGCCCAGCACCTTCGTCGGGTAGAACGAGAAGGCTGCGGCGTCGCCGAAGGTGCCGGCCACCTGGCCGTGGTGGCGTGCGCCGTGCGCCTGGGCGCAGTCCTCGAGTACGGCCAGGTCGTGCTGACGGGCGAAACGCAGTACCGGTTCCATGTTGACGCACTGCCCGTACAGGTGCACCGGCACGATCGCCCTGGTACGGGGGCTCAGCGCCTGCTCCAGCTGGTCGGTGTCCATGAGGTGGTCCTCCTCGCGGACATCGACGAACACGGGTGTGGCGCCGGCGCCGGCGATCGCCACCACCGTGGGGGCCGCGGTGTTGGAGACGGTGATCACCTCATCGCCGGGAGTGACGCCGAGTGCTTCGAGGCCGAGTTTGACCGCGTTGGTGCCGTTGTCGACGCCGATGCAGTGCGCAAGGCCGTGGTACGCGGCGAACTCCTCCTCGAAGGCCCGTACGGCGGGGCCGAGGACGAGCTGGCCGGAACCGAGGACGGTGCGGACGGCGTCCAGGATGTCGTCCTTTTCCTCGGAGTACTCCTGCAGGTAGTCCCATACCCGGGTGGTCACAGGTGCTCGCCTCCCTAGCGCCGCAGCGACCGCGCTGCGCGGGCGCTCATGTAGTTGCTGTCGTAGGGCAGCCCCAACGCGTGGGCGCTGAGGAAGTCGACGCCGTCCAGACGGTTGTAGGGCTGCATGAAGTTGTTGGCCCGCATGTCGCGGAACATCCGGGACAGGGGGTGACCGGCGGAGTACGTCGCACCACCGCAGAGGGTGAGACAGTCGTCAACGATCGCCGGCCCGTGCTGGTTCAGCATCAGCTTCACGTATTGGAAGGGCAGCATCATCTGCCGCCCGCGTACGGCGGGGTCGGTCACCCGGGCCGCCGTCTCGTCGGCGTTGGACAGCGCGGTGCCGGCCGCGGCCCGGAGCATATATATGCGGGCGTCAATGTCGGCGACCAGGGTGCGCACCGCCGCGGGCGGCGTCGGCATGTTCTGCCGGACGTACTGGACCGCCCAGTCCCGGGCGGCCTGCGCCACACCGAGGTAGATGCCGAGCATGGTGATCGAGCTGACCGTCTGGCCGGCGAGAGCACCGTCGTGCTGGGTCCCCACCTCGCCCCGGATCAGGACGTCCGCATCCGGCACGAAAGCGTCCTGGTAGACGACGTCCACCGTCCCGGAGGCGCGCATTCCGAGCCCGTCCCAATTGTCGAGCACGGTGACGCCGGGGACGTCCGGGCCGATGAGTACCGTGGCGAGCCGTGGCGTTCCGCCATTGCTGGTCTGCGCCACGATGAGGATGTGCCGGGCGACCGGGGCCATCGTCACCATCGTGGTGCGGCCGGTCAGCCGCCATCCCCCGGCGGGGTCCGGAGTGAGCCGGGTGACGGTGCTGGGATGGTCCTTGACGCCGCCGGCCACCGGGTCGCCCAACGCCATCGCCCGCAGTACCCGCTCGGCGAGCTGTCGCGCGTGCGGCTCGCCGTGCGTCCACTCGTAGGTGAAGGTCAGTCCCCGGCTGAACTGGGCATGCAGGGCCAGTGCCGTGGAGGCGTCCGCCTCCGCGACGGCGAGTAGGGCGGTGGCCGTGTCGTAGAGCCGGCTCAGCCCTAGCCCTCCGAGTTCGCGCGGGACGGTGGCGCCCAGCACCCCACCTTCGCCGAGCGCTTTGAAGACCTCGGCGGGGAAGGTGCCGGTACGGTTGTGGTCGCCGGCGGCGACGCGGATGGCGGGCAGGTGGTGGCCCACCAGTTTGAGCAGTGCCACCCCGGCTGGCGTGACCGGAGTGCGAAGGGTGCCCGTCGGCGTCTGTTGCGTGAGGTCCTCTTGCATGGGGCGCTGAAGCCTTCCGGTGTCGGGTGCTGCGAGTCGTTACTCGGCGAGCCGGAGTCGACGTCGCCCGGGCGTGACTAGAGGACCACGGCCCGTGAGTTGATGGCGGCCAGCAGCGTGCGTGCCTGGACCGTCACGTAGTTGCTGTGTCGGACCAGAGAACGCAGCTGGCTCGGGGTCACCCAGAAGTGGTGGGCGGGGGGTCTGGTAGGTGCCTCGCGCTCGTCGGCCTCGACGACGAGGTACCTGTTCTCGGCGTTGAGGAATCGGCCGCCCTCCTCTGACTGCAGAGCCGAGTAGCGGATTCGGTCCGCTCCTGCGTTCAGTACCAGGTTGCGGAACGGTGAGCAGGTTGACCCGCACTCCGCGTCGCTTCCGGGTGCACACTGCACCGTCGGGCCGAGCTCCACGGTGTTGATGAAACCGCCCTCCACCCGCGCGTTGACCAGCAGGTGTGGTACGCCGGCGAAGCGGCGTACGACGAAGGCGGCGATGCCGCCCCGTACGGGCTCCACCAGCGGCTGGGTCCATCGGG
Organism: Salinispora pacifica DSM 45544; assembly: GCF_000378845.1. Taxonomy (NCBI): domain Bacteria; kingdom Bacillati; phylum Actinomycetota; class Actinomycetes; order Micromonosporales; family Micromonosporaceae; genus Salinispora; species Salinispora pacifica. The sequence continues at coordinate 82,776 of NZ_KB905359.1, forward strand.
CCACCTCCCGGCTGCCGGCCTCCACGGACACCGCCACCACCCGGAAGAACCGGTCGTGTTCGTGTCGGATCATCCAGTCGTCGCGGCCCCAGCCCCGTACCTCGGCCAGCGGAATCCGGCGGGCGTCGATTCGGCGCGCGGACCGTTCGGCGGCGAACCAGGACAGCACCTCGGTGTCCGGGTGTAGCGCCGCGGCCTCGTCGGATGGTAGGGGTGCGCTTGCGAGCACGCTCCGGACATCCATGTTGACCAGCAGGTCCTGGCGCAGCAGTCGGCCGATGTCCGCCAGGGTCAGCCAGTGGAAGTCCTCGTGTGTCGGCACCTCCTCCCGGGTCTCGACGATGATGTTGCGGTTGAGCTTGCGGAAGAACCAGGAGCCCTGCTCCGACTGCAGGACGTCGCCGAGCACCCGGCCCCGCCCCGGAGTCAGGAAGTGTTCGAGGTACCGCACCTCGCCACCGGCATGCAGTCGGGTGTAGTTGCTGCGGGTGGCCTGCACGGTCGGGGACAGCTGGATCTGGTTTGGGTTGCCGGGCTCCATCTTGGCCTGTAGGAGAAAGTGCAGGACCCCGTCGAACTCCTTGGCGAGCAGCCCCAGGACACCCACCTCGGGCTGCGCGATGACCGGCTGCTGCCAGTGTCGCGGCCCCTGGTCCGCGGGCCCGTCGGTGGTCACGTCGAGTCCCGTCACCGTGAAGAACCCGCCGGTGCGATGCTGCAGGTTTCCGGTGCCCTCCTCGAAGTGCCAGTGGTCCAGCTCCGGGAAGGAGATGCGGTGCACGCGGAAGTCGTGCCGACGGGCGCGTCGCGCCAGCCAGCCGAGCACATCGCCCGCCGCGGCAGAGGTCGCGGTGGCGGACCGCAGGACGCGCCGCGCCGGGCCCGGGTCGCTCCGGGCGACGAGTCGCGGCGGGACATCGGTACCAACCGCCATGCTGTGGTCACCTCCGGTCTGCGGTCCGTCGTGTCAGCGGCCGGGTACGGCCGGATTCATTCTCATTGTCGTCACCACGCCATCCATCTCTGAGGATGCGCAGTCAGCGGCACCGAAGCCCGCCGGCGGACAGCACATGCGGAGGTGTCCGAGCGAAACGGCATCTCCGAGGATGGGGCGCAGTGAGGCCGATTGATGGAGGATCACCATGGATACCGCGGCCACCCGGCCGGCAGCCCGGACCCTGCGGGACGCGCCAGCTATCGAGATCACCAGCACCGCCGCCGGACGACACGTCACCTCGATTTTCAACTCCGCGGTGGCCAGCTGGGCGGTCGCGGCCGCTTGGGAGATCGGTCTGTTGGACGAGCTGATCGAGAAGGGACAGGTCGACGCCGTCGAGTTCGCCGCCGAACACGGGCTCGACGCGGCGTCAACCGTCGGAATGTGTCGAGCGCTCGCCGCGGCCGACCTGGTCGAGCGGGAGGGCACCCTGGTCCGGCTGTCCGGCTACACCACGGAGATGTACCGGCTGAAGTCGTTCTTTCACTGGCTCGCGCGCGGCAGCGCGGAACTGTTCCAGCAAATGCCGGCAGCGATGGTGCGGGCGAACCGGACCGGCTCCTACTACCGACGTGACTCGGCAGCCATCGCCTACGCCTGCCGCGAGATCAATGAACTTTGCTACGAGAGTACCTTCCAGGCCGCGGTCGACCGGGTCGGCGACGACATCGGTGTCGTCGCCGACCTCGGTTGCGGCAGCGGGGCCCGGGTGCGGAGCCTACTCAGTCGCTTCCCCGCGGCACGGGGCATCGGTGTGGACAGCGCCCGTCCCCCGTTGGAGGACGCGCGGCGTGACGCGGAGGCAGCCGGTGTGGCCGAGCGGACGACCTTCATCGAGGCCGACGTGCTGGACCTCGAACCGCGACCCGAGTTCGCCGAGGTCGAGCTGCTCACCTGCTTCATGATGGGGCACGACTTCTGGCCCAAGGACAGGTGCGTGGCGACCCTGCGGCGGCTGCGGGAATGCTTCCCGTCGGCGCGTCGGTTGCTGATCGGCGACGCCACCCGCACCGAGCACACGGCCGACCGGGACCTGCCCATCTTCGTGGCCGGCTTCGAGCTGGGGCACGACCTGATGGGCATCTCGCTGCCCACTGTCGCCGACTGGGAGGGGGTGTTCGAGGAGGGGGGCTGGCGCCTGCTGCGGACCAACCGGATCAACCTGACCGTCGGCGAAGTGATCTTCGAACTGGCCTAGCCCGGTGCCCGAACCGGCCGGTGACCTCCTTGGAGCGAGCATGACCACAACAGCCGAGCTGATCGGCCAGACCCTGGCCGGCCTGGGCGTCCAGTGCGCGTTCGGCGTGGTGGGCGGCGGCAACATCCTCGCCGTCGCCGGACTCACCGGTGCCGGCGTACGGTACGTCTCCGCCCGTCACGAGGGAGCCGCGGTGGCGATGGCCGACGCCTACCACCGGGTCACGGGGAGGGCCACGGTCTGCACCACCTCGCACGGTGCGGGCTTCACCAACGCGCTGACCGCCCTCGCCGAGGCTGCCCGCCACGGCAGCGGCGTACTGCTGCTCTGCGGCGACGCGCCGCTGCGGGGCCGGCGCCGGCACGACGTCGACCAGACCGCCCTGGCGGCCTCGGTCGGCGCCCGGGTGTTCCGCATCGTCTCGGCCGCGTCGGCGGCCGAGACCGCCGCGGCGGCGCTGCGCGCGGCGAACGCGGGCAGCGCCTCCGTCCTCTGCCTGCCCAACGACCTGGTGACGGCCGACGCGTCCGAAACCACGTCGACGGAGCGGTCCGCCCTCATCCAGGCAGATCTGGCTGATGCGTCGGCCGAGGATCCTACCGTGCCCCCGTTGGCCGAACTGGCTGCCGTCGCCGGCGCGCTCGCGCGGGCGCGCCGGCCCCTGCTGCTGGCCGGGCAGGGCGCATGGCGGGCCGGTGCCGGAAAGGCGATCGTGGACCTGGGGGACCGGCTGGGTGCGCTGTACGCCACCACGGTGATGGCCAGCGGCCTGTTCATCGGAAACCCCTGGAGCGTGGGGGTGATGGGCGGCTTCGCCACCCCTGGGGCCGCCGCGCTGATCCGCGAGGCGGATCTGGTCGTCGCGTTCGGCGCCGGGCTGGACCCGTTCACCCTGCACCACGGTCGCATGCTGGACCCCGACGCGACGCTGGTGCGGATCGACATCGCCGCGGGAGTGGGTCCGGACCGCGTCGATCTGCGGGTACGCGCCGACGCCTCGGTGGCCGCCTCGGCCCTGTTGGACCTGGCAAACGCGCGGCCGCGGCCCGGAGCGGGATGGCGTGAGTCGGTGGCGGAGCGGGTGGCCTTGGCGCGCGACCAGCGGCCGAGGTACGACGACGCGGGGGGCGACGGGCGGATCGATCCCCGCACCCTCACCCGGTCGCTCGGTGAGCTGCTGCCCGCTGAACGGACCCTGGTGCTGGACGGTGGGCAGTTCATCGAATGGCCGATCCGCAGCTGGCCCGTGCCCGACCCAGCTGGGCTGGCCTTTATGGGCGCGGCCTTCCAGGCGATCGGCCTGGGGTTCGCCGGTGCGGTGGGGGCGGCGGTCGGGCGACCGGACCGGCTGACCGTGGCCGTTCTCGGCGACGGAGGCGCCCTGATGGGCTTGCCTGAGCTGGAGACCCTGATTCGCTGCGGGGCGTCCGCGCTCGTGGTGATCTACGACGACGCGGCGTTCGGATTCGAGGTCCACATGTACGGGCCGCAGGGCGCCGATCTGAGCAGCGCGACGTTCGCCGACACCGACTTCGCGGCCCTGGCCCGGGCGCTCGGCGGGCAGGCCCAGACCGTCCGCAGCCCGGCCGACCTCTGGACCGTGCGGTCGTGGTTGGCCTCGAATCGCCCCGGGGTGCTGGTGCTGGACTGCAAGGTCGCCCGCAACGTGGTTGCCGACTTCCTCACTGACCTTCTCTCCGGCCCCCCGGACCAACCGCGCAAGGAGTGAGTAGTGCAGTTCAACTCCATCTACGCATGCTTCCAGGAACAGGTGCGGAGCCGTCCGGACGCCGTTGCGGTGGTGTCCGGAGACGAGCAGCTCACGTACCGGGAGCTGGACGCATGGGCCGGTGCCGAGTCACACCGGCTACGCGACCACGGTCTGCGACGAGGGCAACCGGTGGCCATCCTGATGCGGCGTTCGCCAGCCCTCGTAGCCGCGCTCCTGGCCGTACTACGCGCCGGTGGCCTCTATCTTCCGATCCACGACGCCTACCCGACCTCTCGGCGGCAGCAGGTGCTGGACGACGCGGGAGCAGAGCTCCTGCTCACCGACTCCGACGACGTTTCGGGCGACCAGCTGCGGGTCCGACACGTCGTTCGGGTCGGTGCCGACGGCGACACCGGGGCGGCAGGACTCGACCCGGTACCGGTCGGCCGGCACGATCCCGCCTACATGATGTACACCTCTGGTACCCAGGGCACCCCGCTCGGCGTGGCGGTCAGCCATCGCGGGGTGCTGGGTCTGGCCCTCGACTCCTGCTGGGACAGTGGGCACCACGAGCGGGTGCTGATGCTGGCACCGCATGCGTACGGAGTCTCCACCTACGAGCTGTGGGTGCCCCTGCTGCGGGGCGGGACGGTGGTCCTGGCGCCGCCCGAGGTGATCGACGCGACCACGCTGCAGCGGCTGGTGCGCCGGCACCGGATCACCGCGTCGCACGTCACGGCCGGCCTGTTCCGGGTGCTCGCCGACGAGGCGCCGGAGTGCTTCCGTGGCCTGCGGGAGGTGCTGACAGGTGGGGACAACATCTCGGCGCAGGCTGTCCGCCGGGTCCTCGCCGCGTGCCCCGAGCTGGTGGTGCGCGCCATGTACGGGGCTACGGAGGTCTCATCGTTCGCGTCGAGCTGGCCGATGACGGTCGACCACCCACCGCAGGTGACGGTACCGATGGGCCAGCCGTTGGACGACGTGCGGGCGTACATCGTCGACGACGGGTTGGTGCCGGTCGGACCGGGTCTGGTGGGAAACCTGTACATCGGTGGCGAGCGCCTCGCGATCGGCTATCCCAGCCGTCCCGACATGACCGCCGAACGGTTCGGGCCGGATCCCTTCGCCGGAGGCGACGCCCGGATGTACCGCACCGGCGACCTGGCGCGGTGGACGCCGGAGGGCCTGTTGGAGCATGCCGGACGGGCCACCGCGCAGGTGAAGATCCGGGGGTTCCGGGTCGAACCGGCCGAGGTGGAACAGGTGCTCGGCGCCCACCCGGGGGTGGTGGACGTGGTGGTGGCGGACCGCCCGGACGCGTCGGGGGAGCGGCGACTGGTTGGCTATCTGATCGCCCCCGCCGGTCAGCTCGACGTCGCGGCGGTGCGCGAGCGGGCAGCCGCCCACCTCCCGCCGTACATGGTGCCGAGCGACCTCGTCGTGTTGGACCGGCTTCCGCTGACGCCGAACGGCAAGCTCGACCGGGCCGCGCTGCCGGCGCCGGACGTGGCCCCCGCCGGCCGGTCCGACGGCCCGCTGACCGACCGGCAGCGCAGGCTGTGTGCCCTGTTCGAGGAGATCTTGCAGGTACCGCAGGTCGGCCTGATGGACAGCTTCTTCGACCTCGACGGCCAGTCGTTGCTCGGGGTGCGCCTGGTCGGGCGGATCCGGCTGGTGTTCGGCGTGGAGATCAGTGTGGCGGACCTGTTCGATGCGCCGACCGTGGCTGAGCTCGACGAACTTATCGGCAAGAGCCTGTCCGACGAGGATGGCCGACCGGCGGGGGCGGTGACAGACCCGGTGGAGCGCACGTTGGAAGGCGAGGCCCGACCGCCCCTGCTGCCACGATGATCCTGACCGTGCGGCGTCGCCGGAGCGGCGACGGTGAGGAGCGTGATCGACGTGAGCGACCGGCCAAAGACGCGCCCTTTCACCGGCGCCGAGTACGTGGAGAGCATCCGGGACAGCAGGGAGGTCTTCCTCTACGGGGAGCGGGTCAAGGACGTCACGTCCCATCCGGCGTTCCACAATCCGGTCAGGATGACCGCCCGACTCTACGACGCGTTGCATGACCCGGCCCACCGGGCGGTGCTGACCACTGCCACCGACACCGGTGGCGACGGCTACACCCACCGGTTCTTCACCACTCCGCACAGCGCCGAGGATCTCGTCGCGGACCAGCAGGCGATCGCCGCCTGGGCCCGGCTGAGTTACGGCTGGATGGGGCGCAGCCCGGACTACAAAGCCTCGTTCCTCGGCACGCTCGGTGCCAACGCCGACTTCTACGGCCCCTTCGCCGACAACGCACGCCGGTGGTACGCACGCTCGCAGGAGAAGGTGCTGTACTGGAACCACGCCATCGTCCACCCGCCGGTGGACCGGAACCTGCCGCCGGACAAGGTGGGTGACGTCTTCGTCCAGGTGGAACGGGAGACTGACGCGGGCCTCGTGGTCAGCGGGGCGAAGGTCGTGGCGACCGGCTCGGCGCTGACCCACTACAACTTCATCGCCCACCACGGCTTGCCGATCAAGGATCGTCGGTTCGCCCTGGTCGCCACCGTGCCGATGGATGCGCCCGGACTGAAGTTGATCTGTCGGGCCTCATACTCCGCCGCGGCAGCGGTGATGGGCAGCCCCTACGACTACCCGCTCTCCTCGCGCCTCGACGAGAACGACGCCATTCTGGTGCTCGACCAGGTCCTGGTCCCCTGGGAAAACGTCTTCATCTACGGCGACGTGCGCAAGGTCCAGCTGTTCAGCTCCCACTCCGGCTTTCTCGAGCGGTTCGTATTCCAGGGCTGCACCCGGCTGGCGGTGAAGATCGAGTTTCTGGCTGGCCTGCTGGCCCGTGCCTTGGAACTGACCGGCACCCAGGACTTCCGCGGCGTGCAGAGCCGCCTCGGTGAGGTGCTCGCCTGGCGGAACCTGTTCTGGGCGCTCTCCGACGCGGCGGCCCGCAATCCGGTCCCGTGGAAGAACGGCGCGGTGCTGCCGAACCCCCAGTACGGCATGGCGTACCGGTGGTTCATGCAGATCGGCTATCCCCGCATCCGGGAGATCGCGATGCAGGACGTGGCCAGTGGTCTGATCTATCTCAACTCCAGTGCCGACGACTTCGGTAACCCGGAGATCCGTCCCTATCTTGACCGCTTCGTCCGCGGTTCCAATGGGGCGAGTGCGGAGGAACGGGTCAAGGTGATGAAGCTGCTGTGGGACGCCGTCGGCACCGAGTTCGGCGGCCGGCACGAGTTGTACGAACGCAACTATGCCGGCAACCACGAGAGTACCCGCGTGGAGTTGCTCGGCGCTCAGTTGGCTTCGGGCGATCTGGACCGCTACAAGGCGTTCGTGGACGAGTGCCTCGCGGAGTACGACCTGGACGGTTGGACGGTGAACGACCTGGAGTCGTTCACGGACTTCCGCCGACTGCGCAACTCGACGCTCAACGGTTGAGCGGTAGCCGTGGCGCGACCCCGATACTGCCGGAGGGCCGGTGGTATCGGGGCCGGTCCGGCGCCATGGGGGTGGTCAGCCGCCGGCCATGGGCGAGACGACGGTGACGGTGCTGCCCGACGTCACCACGGTGTCAGCGCGCAGGTGCCGGGGGACCATGTCGTCATCGACCACGAGGTTCAGGTAGCCCAACGGTTCGGAGTCGGGACCCAGCAGCCGTCGTCGATAGGTGGGGTTTTCCTCGGCGAACCGTTTGATAACCGCATCCAGCTTGCCCTCGGTCCCGGTGAACTCGGTGCGGTGACCCTGGGTCCACACCGATGGCAGAACGATTTTTACCACGTCAGTCTCCTCGTCGTGTCCGGGCTTTCGTCTCAACCGTCCCGCGCGCAGCGGAAGCCGTGCGCGAAGGTCGACCACCCTTCCGGGTCGCCGTGAATGCGTTCAGCGCACCGCGCCTGGTACCGAAAATTCATCCAGGAGCCACCCCTGATCACGCGGTACCGGCCCATCGCCATGCGCACGCTGGGGTCGACTTCGGTACCCGGGTGATAGAGACGGGACCGGGTGGAGGTCCACTCGTAGACGTTGCCGGCCATGTCCCGGCACCCGAAAGGGCTCTCGCCGAGGACGGCGAAGGTGCCCACCGGGGTTGTCAGTGGCATCGCGCCCTGCCGCTCGTACACCGAGTTCCACCACTTCACCCAGCCGTCCAGGGTGGTCAGGCTGCCCGCGTGGTATTCGGCGGTATTGGCCCGAGGGTCGTGCCACTCGTCCCCCCACGGCCAGATGCGGAACTGCGGACCGCGGGCGGCGTATTCCCACTCCTTCTCGGTGGGCAGCCTCTTTCCGGCCCAGTGCGCGTAGGCGCCGGCATCGGGAAAGGAAATGTGTACCACGGGATGGTCGCCCATTCCGGCGCTGCTGGTGCCGGGGCCGCCCGGGGCCCGCCAGTGGGCACCATCCCACTCGGCCCAACCGTTTTCGCCATAGACCATGCCGAAGCCGCGCCTTTCGGCATCGGTCTGGTACCCGGTTTCGGTCACGAAAGCGGCGAACTCCGCGACCGTCACCGGGTCCCGGTCGATGTGGAAGGTTGAGACGGTGCACATCGACGAGGGAGTCTCGTCGTGAAACCAGATACGCGGGAGCGGCTGGTCCGACCGGTCGAGCCAGTCCAGCATCCACGGCGGCGTGCCGATGGCGAACGAGCCGCCCGGGACGCGCACCATTTCGCCCATAACCCCTCCTGCCGGGCCGACGGAGTGAATCGTGCGGAAGTAGCGGGCCGATCGGCGCCGAGTCGCCACGCCGCAGGTTCTCGAACCCTATCCCCGCCATAATCCGTAACGCTTATTCGAAAATGCTCTTTTCGACGCTCATCAACAGAGTGAAACGGTTTTAAGGTGGGTGATGATATCTGTTTCGGAGGGGAGAGACATGCGTTCCGACACCGATGCGAGCGGGCCGCGCCGACCGTGGGGGGCGCGGTGGCGCGGGCTTGTGGCGGTCGCCGTTGCGATGGCCGTCGTGGCCGCCCCGGCGCCGCCGACACCGGCTGTGGCCGCCCCCGCCGTGTCGGAGGTTGCCTGGACGCCGTGTCCCGACCCCGCCCAGGCCGCCGCGGGACTCCAGTGCGCCTCGATCGAGGTCCCGCTGGACTACCGAGCCCCAGGCGGCCGGCGAATCGAGGTGGGGATCTCCCGGCTTCCCGGCACCGATCCGGACGCCCGACGTGGCGTGCTGGTGCTCAACCCGGGGGGCCAGTTCACCTCCGAGCTGGCCCTGCCGTTGCGGTTGGTCGAGCGGGGGCTGCCCGCCGACGTTCGGCGCCACTACGATCTCATCGCGTTCGACCCGCGTGGCATCGGCACAAGTACGCCGGTGAGCTGCGACCTGACGCCGGCGCAGATGTTCACCATCCCGCCCGGACGGTATGCCGAGACCAAGGCCGACATCCGTGCGGACGCGGAACGGATGCGGAGGATCGCCCAGCAGTGCGCCAGCTCCGCGACCGCGCCACTGATGCGGCACATGTCGGTGGCCAATGTTGCCCGTGACCTGGACCAGATCCGTCAGGCGCTCGGTGAGCAGCGGATCTCCTACCTCGGATACTCGTTCGGTACCTACCTCGGAGCCGTGTACGCCACCCTGTTCCCGCAGCGCACCGACCGGTTCGTCCTGGACAGCGTGGTGGGACCCACCGGGATGGACCACACCTGGTCCCGGCGGCTCGGCCTGGGCGTGGAGCAGCGCTTCCCCGACTTCGCGGCCTGGGCGGCCGAGCACCGAGAAATTTACGACCTCGGGGACAACCCACGTCAGGTACGGTCCACTCTGCTGCATCTGGCACGCCGGCTGGACGACGCGCCGGTGGAGGGAGTCGACGGTCACCTGCTGCGCTACCTGACGTTCGCGATGCTGTTCAGTGACACCACGTTCCCCCACCTGGCGCAGTTCTGGCAAACGGCCCGGAAGGGTGCGGACGGCCTGCCGCTGACCGAGGCCGAGGCGACGCTGCTGCGGCAGATGTCGAATACCGCGTTCGACTTCTCCGGCCTGCTCCACCTGGCCTGCAACAACGTCGAGGGCTGGCCGCGAGGGGTACGACCGTACGAACGCGCCGTGACGTTGGACCGCGCCCGCTACCCCCTGTACGGGGCGGCCTCGGCGGGCCTTTGGCCGTGTGCCTTCTGGCCGGTCCGACCCGTGGAGGCGCGGGTACGGATCACTGCCGAAGGGCCGTCGAACATCTTGCTCGTACAGAATCGTCGTGATCCTGGCACGCCGTTGGAGGGCGCGCTGGAGATGCGGCACGCGTTGGGCCAGCGGGCGCGGTTGGTAACCGTCGACAGCGGCGGCCACCTCGCCTATCTGGGTACGGGTGGTGCCTGCGCGGACGCGGTGACCACAAGGTTCCTGGTGACGGGCGTACGCCCGGCCACCGATCGGGTCTGTCCGAGCTGACGGATGAACGTTTGGGCGGGTGCGGCACCCGCGGTGGCCGTTACCCGCCCCTTCGAGGAGAGGGAGTGGTCACATGAAGGCTGCTGTGGTGCCGACGCTTGGTGCCCGGTGGGAGTTGCGGGACGTACCGACGCCCCGCCCCGGCCCCGGTGAGGTGCTGGTCCGGGTCCATGTGTGCGGGGTCTGCCACAACGATGTGTGGCTTAGTCGCGGCGTCCTGCCAGCTCCGCCACGCGACCCGATGATCACGGGGCACGAGGCGGTGGGTGAGGTTGTCGAGCTGGGCCCGGGCGTGCATACCCGTAGCCCGGGGGACCGGGTCGGGGTGCCGTGGGTGCAGGACACCTGCGGGCGCTGTGACTACTGCCGGCTGGGTCTGCCGCTCACGGGCCAGTCCGGGATGAACTGCGCCGCTCCGGTGATGACCGGCGTCACGACCCAGGGTGGACACGCCGAGTACGTGCTGGCCCGGGCGTCGAGCACGGTCCTGCTCCCGGCTGGGCTCGGTTTCGTGGCCGCGGCGCCGTTGCTCTGCGCCGGTTACTCGGCCTGGAGCGCGCTCCGGGCGTCCGACCCGGCCCCGCACGAGCGGGTGGCTGTGCTCGGCATCGGTGGCGTTGGCCACCTGGCCGTGCAGTATGCCCGTGCCTGCGGGTTCGACACGGTGGCAGTCACCCGGTCTGAGGACAAGCGGAGCACGGCACGCAAGCTGGGCGCCGGGTTGGTGGTCGGCAGTGGTGCGGAGCTGCGTGAGGCCGGCGGCGCCGACGTGTTGCTGGTGACCGGAACGTCGTATCCGGCGGCCACCGAGGCGTTGGCCGGCGTACGTCCGAACGGCCGGGTGGTGCTCGCCGGCATCGATCCGGCGGGGGCCTTCACCGTGGGACCGGACAGCCCGGTGTGGGCGAACCGGCTACGGATCATTGGCTCCACCCACAACGGCCCGCAGTATCTGAGCGAGGCCCTTGACCTGGCGGCCGACGGCAGAGTGACGCCGATGACCGAGGTCTTCGAGAAGGAACAGGTGGCCGAGGCGGTGGACCGGGTCGAGCGCGGTGCGGTGCGGTTCCGCGCCGTGGTCGACTACCGCTAGGCCGGTGACGAGGCGGTTCGACCTGACCGACGCGGTGGGCGGCGCCGTAGCCGATGCCTGCCGGCGCCGAAGCGGTCAGGTCGACCGTCGCCATGGGCTGGGCAGTAGCTGATCAACAGGTTAATCACCGGTATCGCCGCCCTGTCCGCTCCCGTCCGAGTGTGCCAGGCGACGGAGGAAGCCTCCGGTTCTGACCCGTATGGCCGGTGGCGTTGTGGATGGGACCACGCCACCGGCCGTACGAGGAGCGCCCTGTCAGGCGTGGGTGCCGGCGACCGGGTCCGGCGCCTGGTCCTGCGCCTCGGCCGCCGCAGCCGCCTCGTTACTCGAGGGCAGCTGCCGCAGGGTGCTCAGGGTGAGGGCGGTGGCGCCGAGCATCAGCAGCGCACTGACCACCGAGGTGCTGTGCAGGCTGCTGGTGATGGCGTCGTAGGCACTGCTGAGTAGCGCCGCGGCCTGATCGCCGGGCAGTCGCGTCGCGCTTTCCAGGGCACCCGCGACGCTCTCCTCCGCTGCCGGGTCAACCGGCACGCCGGCCGGAGCGGTGAACTGCCGGGTGTAGATCGCGTTGCCGATTGTACCCAGGACGGCGATGCTCATGGCGATCCCGAGCTCACCCGAGGTGGACGTCATGGCAGCGGCGGAACCGGCCCGTTCCGGCGGGGCGGACTGCATGGCCAGTGCCGCGCACATGCTGCCCATCGGGCCGGTCCCCAGGTTGATGACGATCAGCGAGGTGACCACCAACGTCAGGTTTCCGGAGCTGGGGGCCTGGGTGAGCGTCAGGTACCCGAGGGAGGCCAGCACGGTGCCCCCCGCGATGACGTACGCCGGCCGGATCGATCGGACCAGCAGCGGCGTGAGTTGCATGATCATGATCATCGCCAGCGCCGACGGCAGCAGCCACAGCGCCGTGCTCAGGGGCGACAACTGCTGCACCGACTGCAGGTAGAGGTAGACGAAGAGCTGGTTTCCCGCGACCAGACCGGCGAACATGGTCAGCAGCAGCGCCGGCCGGAAGATCTTGTGCTTGAACAGCTTCAGGTCCAGCAGTGGGCTGGTGAGGCGGTTCTGCCGGCGTACGAAGATCACACCGGAGACCAGGCCGATCAGGACGGCGACGGTCGGCAGGGGTTCGAAGCCGGTGCGGGGGATCTCCTTGAGGCCGTAGACGAGCGGCAGGATCGTCGCCAGGGAGAGCAGGATGCTCAACGGGTCGATGCGGCCGGACTGCGGGCTGCGGAATTCCGGCAGCAGGGACGGCCCCAGGATCAGCACCATCGCCATGATTGGCACGGCCACGAGGAACACCGAGCCCCACCAGAAGGAGTTGAGCAGCACCCCACCAATGATCGGCCCCAGGGCGGTGCCGCCGAGGAAGCAGCTCATCCAGACCGCGATAGCGCCGGTGTGCTGCTTCGGGTCGCGGAACATCGCGCTGATCAGCGACATGATCGATGGCATCAGGGTGGATCCGGCGATGCCCAGCAGCGCACGGGCGGCGATGAGCATCGTCGCGTCGGTGGAGTAGGCCGCGACGACCGAGGCCACTGCGAAGCCGGCGGCCCCGAACATCAGCAGTCGTTTGCGTCCGATCCGGTCGCCGACGTTTCCCATGGTGACCAACAGACCGGCCAGCATGAACCCGTAGATGTCGGTGGCCCAGAGCTGCTGCACGCTGCTGGCGCCCAGATCTCCGCTCAGATGGGGCAACGCCAGGTACAGCACGCTGATGTCCATCGCCACCAGCATCGTGGGTAGAGCCAGCACTGCCAGGCCGATGAACTCCCGTCGGCCGGCCCGCGGGGGAATCTCGGCGCTCGGGTCCATTGCATCCTCCTCTGTCGTCCGAAGTGCGGCGGGGGCGGCACGCGCACATTGCAACAAGCACCTTGTACGTAAAACGTCTGTTTGTCAATCAGCCGCGCTCGATCGGGCGGCGCCGCCCCCGAATGTCACCGCAACGGACGGAAGAAGCGGCGAATATCGCTAGTGATCAACTCGGGCTGCTCCAGTGCGGCAAAGTGACCGCCCCGGTCGAACTCGGTCCAGTGCGCGATGTTCGGGATGTCCCGCTGGGCGAACCGTCGGATCGGCAGGAGGATGTCGTGCGGGAACACCGCCACCCCCACCGGCACCTTGAGCGGGTCGGGCCGAGCTCCGGCAGCCGCTGGCGCCAGGTCGCGCGCGCCCTCGTAATAGTGCTGGGCTGAGGAACCGGCCGTGGCCGTGAACCAGTAGATGGACACGATGTCGAGCACCCGGTCGCGATCGATGGCGCCTCTCTCCCAGCTGGCTGGGTCGGCCCACTCGCGGAACTTCTCGGTCACCCAGGCCAGCTGGCCGACGGGGGAGTCGGTGAGCCCGTAGGCGACGGTCTGCGGCCGGGTCGACTGTAGCTTCATGTAGCCGGACAGCTCCGTGTCGAACCGGGCCAGCCGTTCCAGCCGCCCCAACTCCACCTCGGTCAAGCCCGAAAGCTCTCCCTGCGCGCCGGAGGGAAAGGTGAGCAGCATGTTGACGTGCACCCCGACGACCTGCTCGGGGGCGAGCCGGCCCAGCTCCAGCGAGATGACGGAGCCCGCGTCACCGCCCTGCGCTCCGAACCGTTCGTAGCCCAGCCGCGCCATCAACGCCGCCCACGCCTGCCCCACCCGCCGGGCATTCCAGCCGGTGTTGGTCAGCGGGGTGGAGAAGCCGAAGCCGGGTATCGACGGAATAACCAGGTGGAAGGCGTCGGCCGGGTCGCCGCCGTACCGGCGGGGGTCGGTCAACGGACCGATGACGTCGGTGAACTCCGTTACGGCTCCGGGCCAGCCGTGGGTGAGGACCAGGGGCAGGGCGTCCCGTTCCGGCGACCGGACGTGCAGGAAGTGCACTGTCGCGCCGTCGATCTCTGTCCGGAACTGCGGGTGTGTGTTGAGCTGCCGTTCGGTGGCCCGCCAGTCGAACCCGTCGCGCCAGTAGGCGGCCAGATCCCGCAGGTGTGCCAGTGGTACCCCGCGGTTCCAACCGACCCCGGGTAGTTCGTCCGGCCAGCGGGTGTCCGCCAACCGCCGATGCAGATCGTCGATCGCGTGCTGCGGGATTTCGATACGGAAGGGATGCATGGCAGCTCCACTGGGGTGCGCTCCTGACGGCCGGATCAGCCACCTCCAGCCTCACCGCCGGTTGTCCGACGGATCACCTCGGCCGTTGCGCACCCGCCCCGCCGCAGGAAACGCGGCAATCCGCGAGAAGTCAGCCGGTCCGAAACCGGAACGTGGCGTTCGGTGCAACATCGCCGCGCAGCACGCCGTGCGGGTCGACCCGTTCCCGGACCCGGTCGACCGCCTCGACGCGCTCTGGGTCGAGGTGACCCTGGGGTTGGTCGAACGACTCCACGAACGACGGGACGGTGCCGCCGGTGTCCCAGGGCCGTAGCGCCTCCCGGACGACCTGACAGTGCCCACGGAGCGCGTCCACGGTGCGACCGTCCATCGGTACGCCCGAACCCGCGTACGAGTAGGCGGCGTCGAGCCGGTCCAACGCCCCACCCGCCGTCGCCGGTGTCGCGAACGCACCACCGAGCTGCCGCAGCCCGGCCGCGATCAGGGGCGAGCCGGAGCCTTCCGTGAGCACTCCCAACAGCCGTCCGATCCCCTCATCGTCCAGTTCTCGGAGCAGCAGGTGGTCGCCGATCACTGGCATCGGCTGGTCCGGGTCCATGTGTGCGCTCAGGACCCCCATGACATCCGTCAGCGCCCAGGTGTCCAGAACCGGCTCGGCCACGGCCCGCAGCGGATCCAGCAGTTCCCGCGCCACCGGGGCGGTCGGATCCTCATCGCAGACGACCGCACCATCCACGCTGACCATGACACCGTCGGAGAGCCCCAGCCGGTCCTCCGGCATCCGTGGCAGGTTCATCACCCGCAGTGAGGTGGTCGCGGTGTGGGGAGCCCGCATCGTCCAGTCCCGCCAGATCCGCAGCAGCCGCTCCGCGTGCTCGCCGCGCCACCAGGCCGCACCCGTGAACACCCGATGGACCGGCAGCATCTCCAGCTCCAACGCGGTCACCACGCCGAAGCCGCCCCCGCCGCCGCGCAGCGCCCAGAACAGCTCCCGGTCGGAGCCGGCGTCGACGTGGCGTAGTTCGCCGTCGGCGGTGACCAGATCCACCGAGCGGATCGTGTTGGCCGCGAGGCCGGTTGTCCGGCCGTAGAAGCTCAGCCCACCGCCGAGCGCGTAGCCGACCACGCCCACGGTGGGGGAGGAACCGTGCGCCACCGTCATGCCGTGCGGGGCGGTGGCGGCCACCACCTCGCCCCATCGGGAGCCGGCGGGCACCCGGACCGTGCCGCGTGCGCTGTCCACGGCCACCTCGTCCCGCAACTGGGTCCGGATGAGCAGGCCACCGCGGACGGGACGGGCGCCGGTGCTGCCGTGCCCGGTGGTGTGCACCCGCACCGGGAGTCGCCGCGCCGTGGCGTACCGCAGGGCGGCGCGGACCTCCGCCACCGAGGTGGCGGTCAGCGCGGCCGACGGCTCGGGTGCGCCGGCGAGGTTGAACACCTGCGTCGCCGAGGCGTATCCCGGGTCTCCCGGCCAGGTGACGTCCGGGTAGCTCCGGTTCGCTGACGTCATCGCTGCACCGCCTCCTGTGTCGGGACGACGACGTCGCGCCGTCCGCCGGCGCGACCCGGCCGGGCGGCGCTGCGGGGAGTTTCGACACCGCGGTGCGTTCCGGGCAACTTCCTCCGTGCCCGGCCCGTCCGGCTGCCGGTCAGCGGCCGAAGAGTACGCATCCTGAAAGAAGGGCGCCGCCGCGCGTGGTGTGAGACTGGCGATCACCTACGTCGATCCGACGTACCGGTAACGGCAGAGAGGCATCTCATGGACAGCGCTGTCGCTCCACCGATCCGCGCGGGCCGACGCGAGATAGTCGCGTTGACCGTACTGATGTTGCCCACCATCCTGGTGGCGCTCGACCGTAGCGTTCTCTATCTGGCTCTGCCGCACATCGGCGCGGACCTCGGCGCCAGCAGCCTTCAGCAGCTGTGGATCACCGACATTCACGACTTCATGATCGCCGGCTTGTTGGTCACCATGGGCACCCTCGGCGACCGGATAGGGCGCAAACGCCTGCTGTTCCTGGGCCTGGTCGGCTTCGCCGCGGCGAGCCTCTTCGCGGCCTACGCCACCAGCGCCGGCATGCTCATCGTCGCCCGTGCCCTGGTCGGCATCGCCGGCTCCACCATCATGCCGTCCACCATGGCGCTGATCAGCGCCATGTTCCGCGACCGGCGGCAGCACACCACGGCGATCGCGGTCTGGATGGGCTGTTTCACCGCCGGCACCGCCATCGGCCCGTTGATCGGTGGCGCGCTCATCGAGCACCTGTGGTGGGGTGCGGCGTTCCTGATCGGCGTGCCCGTCACCCTGTTGACCGTGTTGCTCGGGGCGCGGCTGCTCCCCGAACGCCGGAGCAGCGGTGCCGGCCGGGTCGACCTGGTCAGTGTCGCGATGTCGCTGCTGGCCGTACTGTCGCTGGTGTACGGGCTCAAGCAACTGTCCCGGACCGGCGTCGACGCCACGGTACTGACCACGGTAGCCGTGGGGATCGTCGCCGGGGTGCTGTTCGTGCTCCGGCAGCGTCGGCTCGCCAGCCCGTTGCTCGACGTACGGCTCTTCCGTAGCCGTGCCCTCAGCTCCGCGCTGGTGCTTACCCTCTGCGTCGGTGTGGTTTCCGGCACGATTCTCTTCGTCTACCTCTACCTGCAGACGGTCGCGGGACTTTCGCCGATGGCCACCGCCCTGTGGCTGTTGCCGTCAACACTCACCTCCGTGGTGGTCATCCAGATCGCCCCACTGGTGGTCCGGCGGATCAGGCCGGCGTTCGCCATCGCGGCCGGACTCGTCGTCCAGGCCGGCGGATACCTCCTCCTCACCCAGGTCGACAACAGTGGTCAGCTCGGCCTCCTGGTGACCGGCACGGTGGTGACCGGCATCGGCCTGGCTCCGTTGGCCGCACTCGGCGCCAGCCTGACCCTGCAATCCGCGCCGGCGGAGAAGGCCGGCTCCGCCGCCTCGCTGACCGAGACCTCCGGCGAACTCGGCATCGCGTTGGGTATCGCCACCATCGGTGTGTTCGGGACGGCCGCCTACCAAAACTCCATTCAGCTCGACCCGGCGTTGCCCGAATCGGTCGCCGCTGCCGCCCGTGACAGCGCGGCCGGCGCCTTCTCGGTGGCCGGCGGTCTCCCCGCGGAGCAATCCCAGCAGCTCTTCGCCGACGTCTTTGACGCGATCACCACCAGCCTGCACACCACGGCGCTGGCGAGCGCCCTGGTGGCGCTGGCCGCGGCGGTGGTGGCCGTCACGATGTTGCGGCATGTGCCGCCGAGTAGCCGTCCGTACCACGGGGACGGCGTCGAGCTGACCCCGCCGGCCCCGGGCCGGCCGGCGGACGTACCCGCGTCGGTCGAGCGGGACCCGGTCGGCTGAGTGCTCCGGGCCGGCGGGGGCAACACCGAAGATGCCCCCGCCGGCCCGGGGTGCCAGGCTGTCGAAGGGTTGTCGACGCCCGCCGCGCCAGCAACGAGACGAAGGACCAGAGCGATGACAATGGTCACGAGGGATCGCGAGCACCCGCCGACTCCGCCGCCCGAGCCCGACCTGACCCCGGAGGCACTGCTCGCCCGGGTCACCCAACTCGCCCCCGGCCTGACGGACCGGCAGGCCGAGACGGAGCGGCGGACCTTCTACGCCCCCGACGTCCACGAGGCGTTCACCCGAGCCGGGCTGTACCGCATCCTGGTGCCACGCCGGTACGGCGGCTATGAGTTCGGTGTCGACACGTTCTTCCGGGTGGCGATGACCCTGGCCCGCGCCTGCCCCTCCACGGGTTGGATGTACCTGTTCGGCGCGGCCCACGCGCTGCCGGTGGCGACACTGTTCGACCGCGCGGCGCAGGACGAGCTGTTCCGCGACGGCGACTTCATCTGCCCGTTGACCGTCGTGCCGAGCGGCACCGCGGAGCGCGCCGGGGACGGGCACTGGCGGATCACCGGCACCTGGGGCTACTGCTCCGGGGCGCCCTTCGCGACCCACTTCGCCGCACACACCCTCGTTCCTGGAGCGGATGGCGAGCCCGAGCCGATGCTCTTCGTGCTCCCACGTGAGCAGTGGGAACGGCTCGACGACTGGGGCGGTCAGCTGGGGCTGCGGGGTAGCGGGTCGCACAGCATCGTGGTGCGCGACGCGCTGGTGCCCGACCGGTTCACCCGACGGGTGCACCTGAGCCAGGTGTCGCCGGCCACCGACGCGCTCGGCCGGCAACTGCACGCGAGCCCCGAGTACGGCGGCGGCCAGCTCAGCTTCATGCTGTTGGAGCTGGGGGTGCTGGCGGCTGGCATGGCCCGTGGCGCGTTGGATGCGTACGAGGAACTGCTGCTGTCGCGCACGACCATCTACCCGCCGATCCACGACCGGGTCGACGATGCCGACTACCAGTTCCGGTACGCCGAAGCGCACGCCCTGATCGACACCGCCGAGGCTGCCGTCTTCGATGCGGTACGGCAGTGGCGCGAGCTGTGCGAGGACCCGGCGACGGTCACCCGGGCGGAGGAACTGCGGCTGGCCCTGGTGAGCCGGGAGGCGGCACGGCTCTGCTGGCGTGCCGTGGAGTCCCAGCTCTTCCCGACCGCGGGGTCCAGCGCGGTACGCCGGGGCGAGCGGATCGAGCGGGTGTGGCGAGACATGTCCATGATGCGTAGCCACGGCGGGCTCGGTGTCTTCCTGGCCCACCAGGCGAACCGTGAGTTCACCCGGGAGCGCTTCGGTCGCTGATGGTGCCTCGGGTGTTGGCCCGAGCGCCGAATCCGTGTGGCCCGGAGCGTCTGGCGTCGGCCACGGCGGCGAACGCCGGCGTGGCCGCGGTCTGCGGCGGGTGGTGACGTCGGCTGTCCATCCCGACGCCGGTCGGTCGACGTACCGCGCCGGACGCCCGTGGGGCCGGCTGGACGGGCTCGACCGTCGGCCGGTTCGCTGGACCGGCCGACGGTCGAGTGGGGTACGCCTACCGGGGCGCCGGGTCCGGAGTGGCCGGTCGGGCCGGCTGCGCGCCGGAGCTCGACCGACGCAGCGAGTGCCGTAGCACCCGCAGCGCGATCCCCGGGCGCATCAGTGCCTGCGGCGGATCCATCAGCCCCGCCACCCGCATGAACGCGTCGGTCACCTGGGCGTCTCGGGTAGCCGCGTACCGCAACCGGCCCAGGTAGGCGTTGGCCACTCGGATCTTGAGCGGGCGATCACCCTCCACCTCGGGGAAGTCGAGGTCTCCGCCGGCCGAGATGTCCCACGGAACGTCGATGATCCGGGCGAGGTCGGCGAAGAAGCGTCGCGGTTCGGGCGCGGCGGGCGAGCGCAGATGCTCGCGTAGCTGCATCGCCTCCAGGGCGGCCACCGACATACCCTGCCCGTAAACCGGGTTGAAGCTGCACACCGCGTCGCCGAGTACCAGCAGACCGTCGGGGAATCGGGAGAGCCGCTCGTACCGTCGCCGCACACTCGCCGGAAATGTGAAACAGACCGGGTCGTCCACGGGCTCCGCGTCCTTGACCGCCTCGAAGACCTCGGGCACGGGCAGCGTTCGACAGAACTCCAGGAAGCCCTCGGGATCGGTCGGCGGCCGGTCGCCCAGGATCCCGGTCAGCGACAAGATGCACAGATCCGGGCCGACCTGGCCGAAGAACGCGCCGCGGGGATGCGCCGGCGAGGCCACCGGGTTGATCGACTGGACCCCGTCGAACATCTCGGGGCGGGACCGGTAGAGGCGGGTGGTGTAGGCCAGGCCGATCTTCATCCGCTCGTCGAGAGGCCGCTCGTACCCCAGCCGCGCCAACCAGGATGGGGTGCGTGAGCCCCGGCCGGTGGTGTCGACCACCAGGTCGGCCTCGATCAGTTCCTCGTCGCCGCGGCCGTTCGCATCGCGTACCCGGATCCCCTGGACGCGTTCACCCCCCGCGTTCGTCTCCAGCCGCAGGACGTCGCAGTGTTCCCGGATCCGCACGTTGGGCAGCGCCGTGACCCGGGCCCGGACATGTTCCTCCAGCACCGGCCGCAGGGCCGTCACCGAAAGCAGGCCGGTGTGCGCGGGTCGGAGTTCCCGGGCGTCGAAGTACCAGCGCATCTCGCCGAGGTCACCGGTGGGGACCCCGGCGGCCCGCAGTTCGTCGGTCAGCCCGGGAAAGAGTTCCTCGAAGATGAGGTGGCCCCGGGCGTGCAGGCCGTGCGCGTGCCGGGTGTGTGGTGTTCCGCGGCGGGACTCGCGCACCCCGAGCACCTGGTCGCGGTCGACGACCACGACCCGTTCGTACGCCTCGGCGAGCACCCGGGCGGCCAGCAGGCCGGCCATGCTCGCCCCCATGACCACGGCACATCTGCGCGGAGCAGTGCTCATCGGATCCTCTCCCTTCTCGTGGCCCCGGCACCACCGGTGGCCCGCCCCGACCGGGCCACGTGCCGGCTGGGTAGTCCCTTGGACGCCTGCTCGTCGCGCACTGTTGGCATCACGTGCCCGCTCCGGCACCGGTGGCGGGCCGGGCGGCCGGTTGGCGGCCGTGCCACAGCACCCGGAGCAGCATGCCGGGGCGCATCAGCGCCTGCGGTGGCTCGACCAAACCGGCCACCCGCATGAAGGTCCGGGTGATCTGCCCGTCGTGGACGGCGGCGCGTTGCAGCCGGCCCATGTAGGCGTTCATCACCCGGATCTGGGTGGTGCGCTCGCCGGTCACCTCGGGGTAGCCCAGGTCGCCACCCGCCGAGATGCCCCACGCCACATCGATGGTCGAGGCGATGTCGGTGAAGAAGGCCGCCGGGTCCGGAACCGGACTGCGCTGCAGGTGCTCCCGTAGGGCGAGCGCCTCCAACGCGGCGACGGACATGCCCTGCCCGTAGACCGGGTTGAAGCTGCACACCGCGTCGCCGACGACCAGGAGGCCGCTCGGGAGACGGGTCAGCTGCTCGTACCGGCGGCGTACGCTGACCGGATAGCGGAACGCCACCGCCTCGTCGATCGGCTCCGCGTCGCGGACCAGGTCGTAGATGTCGGGCACGGGTAGTGACCGCGCCCAGGACAGGAAGCCTTCGGGGTCGGTGGGTGCCCGGTCGCCGAGCACTCCGGTGAGTGACAGGGCGCAGAGGCCGTCCTCGATTCGGGTGAAGAAGGCGCCGCGCGGGTGCGACGGGCTCGACACGGGGTTGATGGAGATGTCGCGGCCGAGCATCTCGTTCGAGCGCAGGCGGAACCGGCGGGTGGTGTAGGTCAGGTCGATCTTGACGCGTTCCTCGGCGGGACGGCTGTAGCCCAACTCGGAGAGCCAGACGGGGGTTCGGGAGCCTCGGCCGGAGGCGTCGATCACGAGATCAGCGTCGACGAGCTCGTCCTCGGAGGTCTCGACACCACCGACCCGCACGCCGGTGACTGTGCCGCCGTCGGCCGAGGTCAACAGGCCGAGGACCTGTTGGCGTTCGAGGAACTTGACGTTCGGCAGCTGCGCCACCGACTCGCGTACGTGTCGTTCCACCATCGGCCGGCTCGCCGCGACGCAGGTCAGTCCGGACGGTGCCGACCTCAGTCGGCGGCCGTGGAAGTACCAACGGACGGTGTCCGACAGGTCCGACAGTGGCGCGCCATCGGCGACCATCCGTTCGGTGAAGCCGGGCATCAGCTCCTCGATCACCTGCTGGCCCCGGGCCAACAGCCCGTGCACGTGGCTACCGTGCGGTACACCGCGCCGGGCCGAGGATCGGCCGGTCAGCTCGTCGCGGTCGACGACCACCACCTCGGCATAGACATCCGCGAGCACTCGCGCGGCGAGTAGGCCGGCGATGCTGCCGCCGATCACCACTGCGCGCTGCCTCGAAGTCAGACCCATGGAGTCACACCCTTCCGCGGGGGAACGTCCGGCGGCGCCACGGGTTCGCCGTTCCCGTCGTGGGGACGGGACAGCCGGGCGCCGAGCAACGGCCGGTGCCTGCCGCCCCAGCCGTTGTCACGGTCGCACCGACACGGGCGCGGGGACATCTCTGAGCTTGCCGAGCCGGTTCCGGGCGGAGGGGTCTGCGCACCTTCGGAGATGCCCGCCCGCGCCGTCCGGTGCTGCACTGGCTGCATCGGTACGCCTCGTGCGTACCCGTCTGCCCGAAACGAGTCCAACGTCGTCCTGGGAGCATCCATGCGCGTGCTGGTCGCCACCATTCCCCACCCGACCCACTCCTACCAGGTCATGCCCTACGCCCAGGCGTTACGCAACGCCGGACACGAAGTGTGCGTCGTGACCGCACCGGGCGGTGAGGACGACATCATCTCCGCCGGACTACCGGTGGTGTCGTTCGGCGAAATGGTGCCGCTGTCCCTGGCGAACTGGAAGAAGCACGGCCTGTTGCCGAGCCAGGAGATGCGCGAGCGGTTCGCTGATGCCTTCGCGCTGAACCCGGTCGAGCGTGACCACTGGGACGTCTTCTACCAGTACTACTCGTTGAACGCGCGATTCTTCTTGCCCCGTGAGGCCCGTCCGGACATCGACGGGATGGTCGAGTTCGCCCAGCGTTGGCAGCCCGACCTCGTGCTCTGGGAGTCCTGGTTCCCCCTGGGCGGCATAATCGCCCGTGCCTGCGGGGCTGCCCACTCCCGGCTGCTGCTCGGGCCGGACTACGGGGGCTGGTCGGTGGAGCTGTTCCAGGACCGGGGCAACCCGGCTGTCGCCGCGCTGGGCGGCAATCCTTTGGTAGAGGCGGTAACTCCGGTCGCGGACCGGTACGGGCTGAAGGTTGACGACGATCTGCTGCTCGGGCAGGTGACCGTCGATCCGTTGCCGGCGGAGCTGCGCCTGTCTCAGCGGTTGAACACCGTGCCGGTGCGGGGCATCCCCTACCACGGTGGTTGGCGGCTGCCGGAGTGGCTGCACGGCAGCCCGGAGAAGCCTCGGGTCGCCGTCTCGCTCGGGCTGTCCGTACGGCTGTGGCAGACCGGCGGCGACACCCGGGTACCGAAGATCATGGAAGCGGTTGACGGACTGGACATTGAGGTCGTCGCCACGCTGAGCGAGGGCCAGCTGGCCTCGACCCCCCGAGTGCCGGACAACGTCCGCGTGGTGGAGTTCGTGCCGCTGGCCCAGCTTCTGCCCAGCTGCTCGGCGATCGTCTACCACGGTGCGGGTGGCACCTTCCGCGCGGCCCAGGCCGCCGGCATCCCACAGATGATCATTGACACGGAGGAACCGCACCGGCAGATCTTCACCGGTGAGGGCGACGACATCCGGGTCAGCAACGCGGACCGGCATCAGGACTCGTGGTTCTGCTCGAAGTACATCACCGAGCGTGGGGCCGGCGTGCGGATGAACCACCAGCGGCAGTCCGCGGAGGAGATCCGCGCCCAACTGGTCAACCTGCTGGAGGATCCGTCGTACCGGCAGGGCGCCGAGCGGCTGCGTCAGGAGTGGCTCGCCAAGCCCAGCCCTGCCGAGATCATCCCTACGCTGACCGACCTCGTGCGGCGGTGAGGCGATGAGTCTGCCCGAGGTCACCGAACCGACGGTCGATCGGTCCGGGCCCTCCGCGCTCTCCCTGCAACAGGAGTTCCTCTACGGCCTGGACACGGGCGACGAGAGTGGATCCTTCGGCGCCAAGCACATTGCCTCAGCATGCTGGCGGCTGCGTGGCCCGTTGCGGGTCGACGTCCTGCAGACGGCGCTCGACGACCTGGTACGCCGGCACGAGATGCTGCGCACCGCCGTCGGCCGGGGTGCCGAGGCCGGGTCGCAGTGGGTTGTTGACGCGCGCCCGGTGCCCCTGACCGTCGAGAACATCGCCGCCCCGGCGGCCGCGCGGCGTGAGCTCCTGGCCCAGGAATTCCTGCATGCCGTGGAGTCCGGGCGCCACCCGGTGCGGGAGCTGCCGCATCTGCGGGCCTTCCTGGGCCGCTTCGCCGCCGACGACGCGGTACTCGTCCTGGTCGTGCACCATGTCGCCGGCGACGGGTGGTCGATGCGGGTGCTCGTCGAGGATCTGGCCCTGCGCTACGCACAGCTTTGCGACGCGTCAACCGAGAGCCTGCCCGTGGTACCGCAGTACCGCGACTTCGTGCGCGACCAGCGGGACTGGCTGACGGGGGCGGACCTCTCCGTGTCTCGCCGCTACTGGCGGGAGAAGCTGGCCGACGCCCGGTTCACCACGATCACCGCCGACCGGCCCGCCGTGGCCGGCGCCGTTGCGGCGTACACGGACCACCGCGCCCGGTTGGATGCGGACGTGACCGCCGCGACGCTGCGGCTGGCGCGAGCCAACCGGGCGTCGCCGTTCATGGCGTTCCTGGCGGCCTTCGCGGTGCTGCTGGGGAGGCGGGCGGAGACCGATGACGTGGTGGTGGGCAGCTTCAGCTCCGGCCGGAAGCTTGAGCGGTTCGCCCGGACGGTGGGCCCCTTCCTCAACTTCCTGCCGCTGCGCATCGACCTGTCGCGGTGCCGGACCTTCGTTGACGTGCTGCGGGAGACCCGGGCCACCTGCCTCGGCGCCTACACCCACGAGTTGCCCTTCCCGCTGGTCGAGGGGGAGGCGCCGCAGCTGATGACCGCCACCGCACCCGAACAGGACATCCTCGGCTTCGAGCTGCTGCAGTTTCCGGCCGGGCTGGAGGGCCGCCGGGTCGGCCACCTGGTCTACACCGAACTGCGGGAGCGTCTGCTGACGGCTCGGGACAGCTGCGACATCCCCAACGGGGGACTGTGGGCCCTCGACGTGCTCCCGTCCGGTGGCACTGTCAGCAGCCTCAAGCTGGACCGCCATCTGCACGACGACGCGTCGGTGGAGGCCCTGGCAGCCGAGTTCGCCCACCTGCTCGGGGAGATGGTGGAACGGCCGGAGGCGCTGCTGCCGTCCAACTGACCCGCCGAACAGCTGTGGGGCAGGTACACCGTCTGGTGTACCTGCCCCACAGCTCGGTTCAGCGGACCCGGCTGCCCGTACCGGACGCTGCCGTCCGGGGTCGTCCGGAGCCGGCCCCGCGGAGCAGATCCGCGGCGCGTTCGGCCATCGCCATCACCGGGGCGTTGGGGTTGCCACGGATCAGCGTGGGCATCACCGAAGCGTCCACCACCCGCAGGCCGTCCACCCCCCGGACCCGCAGTTCCTCGTCGAGCACGGTGCCGATGGCGCAGGTGCCGGAAGGGTGGAACAGAGTCTGGGTGTTGCGCCGGATGAACTGGCGCAGTTCGGCGGTGGATTCCGACGACGGCACCCGGTACGGCTGTTCGGTGTAGGGCGCGAGCGTCTTCTGCCGCGCCACCTCCAGGGCGATGCGCAACCCTCGCACCATGCCGTCGAGGTCCTCGGGCTCGGTGTAGTAGCCGTGTCGGATCCGGGGCTTGGTGGTCGGAGCGGGGGAGGCGAGGGTCACCGAGCCCCGGCTGCGCGGGGTGAGCAGACAGGGCCCGTACGACAGTGCGTGCGCCGTCGGCGCATCCAGGCCGCCGTCCAGCAACATGAGCGGGGACGCGTGGAACTGCACGTCCGGCGCGGGCAGCCCGCCACGGGTGCGGACGAAGCCCCCGGTCTCCGGAACGTTGGAGGTCAGCGGCCCACGCCGGTGCTCGGCGTACTCACGCAGGTGTTCATCGTCGAACGCGGTCAACAGACTGAACGGCTGTTGATGGGTGAAGACCAGGTTGACCGCCGGGTGGTCCTGCAGGTTGCGCCCTACTTCCGGCTGCTCGACCAGCACCGGGATGCCCAGTGGGGCCAGGACGGCCGGGTCGCCGATGCCGGAGAGCATCAGCAGCTGCGGCGAGTTGTAGGCCCCGGCACAGACGATGACCTCGCGCTGCGCCTCGAGGCGAACCGTCTCGTCGAGTCGGTCCCCGACGACGCCGACGGCGCGTCCGCTGGCGAACAGGATCCGGTGCACCTGTACGTGCGTCACGACCTCGAGGTTGGGCCGACCGGCGGCCGGATGCAGGTACGCGGTGGCACTGCTGCACCGTCGCCCGTCACGCTGCGTCAGCTGGTACCGGCCGAAGCCGTCCTGCTGGTCGGCGTTGAAGTCGTCATTGCTGGGGAAGCCCGCCTCCACGGCCGCGTCAACGAACGCCGTGGCGATCGGATTGTTTGACCGACTGTCGGCCACGGCGAGGGGCCCGCCCACGCCGTGGTGCACCGACGGCCCGCGCTCGTTGTCCTCCGCGCGCAGGAAGTACGGCAGCAGGTCGGCGAAGCCCCACCCGGGTTGCCGCCAAGCGTCGTAGTCCAGCGGGTTGCCGCGCATGTACACCATGCCGTTCAGGGCGCTGGTGCCCCCGAGGACCCGCCCCCGGGGCAGGTAGAGCCGTCGGCCCGTGAGCTCAGGCTCATCGTGGGTGTCGTAGTCCCAGTCGAGCCGGGTGCGGAACAGTTGTCCGGCGCCCAGCGGTAGGTGGATGTTCTCGTCGGTGTCCGGCGGCCCGGCCTCGACCAGGCAAACCCGCACGTCCGGATCCTCGCTGAGCCGGGCGGCGAGCACGCACCCCGCGGATCCGCCGCCGACGATGACGTAGTCGTACATCTCATCCCTTCAGGTCGGGCGGGTCTACCTACCGACGGTGCCGTCGGGCCGCAGCCGCGAGATCACGTCGGAGAGTGCTTCGGTCGTCCGGCGGACCTCCTCGCGACTGATCACCAGGGGCGGCGACAGGACGACCGTGGGGCCGTACTCACGGAGGATGATCCGGTGCGCGTGGCGCATCTCGGCAGTGACCGCGCCGGCCATGACGGGAGTACGGTCGTTCGGGCCGGCGACGAGCTCGATGCCCGCCGTCGCCCCCTCGATCCGGATGTCGCCGACCATCGGCAGCTCGAGCAGCGCGGGCAGGTCCTCGCGGAACCACTCGGCCACCAGGTGCGCCTGGTCGATGAGACCCTCCTTCTCCAGCACCTCGAGGTTGGCCAGGGCCACCGCGCAGCAGGTCGGGTGCGCGGAGTAGGTGTGGCCGTGGAAGAAGTAGTCGGCCGCCGCCGTCTCGGCGACCGTGTCTCGGAACAGGACCGCGCCCAGGGGTGCGTAACCGCTGGTGAGGCCCTTCGCCGTGACGATGATGTCCGGTGCCATCCCGCGGCCGGGGGAGTCCAGCCACGCGCCGGTACGGCCGAACGCCGTCACCACCTCGTCGGCGATCAGCAGGATCCCGTGCTGGTTGAGTAGTTCCCGTACCCGCGGCCAGTAGTCGGCGGGCGGGACGAGGATCCCTCCGCCGCCCATCACCGGCTCGCCGATCATGGCTGCCACTCGCCCCGGACCCAGCTCCTGGATGGTGGTCTCCAGTTCCCGGATCAGGAAGTCGGTGGGATCCTCACCGCCGTACATCTCCTCGGCCCGGTACGGATACGGCGGGGAAACCTTCGCCACGTGCGGCAGATTGGGGCCCACCCCCTCCTGCATGGGCGGGAATCCGGTGGTGGTCCCGCTGCCGTAGGTGGCGCCGTGGTAGGCCAGACTGCGGGAGATGATCCAGGTGCGGTCCGGCTCGCCGCGGTGATGGTGGTACAGCCGCGCGGCCTTGATGGCTGTCTCCACCCCCTCGGACCCGCTACCGGTGAAGAAGACCCGGTTCATGTCGTCCGGCGCCAACGCTGCCAGCCGTTCGGCCAGTCGGACCGACTTGTCGTTGGAGAAGCCGAAGAAGCCGGAGAAGTACGCGAGGTCGCGCAACTGCTCGGCGCCGGCCTCCACCACCTCGGTGCGGCCGTACCCGATCTGGCAGGCCCAGTTGCCGGCGCCCGAAACGTCGAGGAAGTCACGCCCGCGGGTGTCCCGAACGGTGCAACCCGTCCCGCTGACGATGACGGTGCGCTCGGTGTCTGCCTTGGACTGGTGGGGGTGCACCAGATGCCGCCGGTCCAGATCCTCCAGCGGGTTCGCCGACATCGCGGGTGTCGTCTGCGTTTCTGCCGTGGTCACGACGAGCCCCTCTCGCATTCGCCTGGTGAGGTTGCAGCCGGATCGGCTGCTCGTTCATCGTCGTACGGGACGAAGGCGAAAGCGTCTCCTCAAATGCGCTATAAGGGATCTTCGGCAGAAGATTCCCGACTAAGCTGTCCATTATGGTCTCGGTCGGCCGGACGTAGCGTCAGGGCGACCGCGCCGGTGGCGAAGCGGACCTGGTCGATCAGACGTAGCTTCAGCCGGCGCGGGAAGATAGCCAGCCCGGCGCCGAGGGCGACCGGATGAACTATCAACCGGTACTCGTCCACCAGACCGGCGTCCACGAGACCACGGACGAAGCCCGCCCCGCCGGGCACCAGCACATGCCTGCCCGGCAGCCGCTTCAGCCGCGCGATCTCCGTGGCCGGATCGCCCGTGGCCAACCGGGAGTTGCGCCAGGACAGCCGCTCGAGTGTCCGCGAGAAGACGATCTTCTCGGCCGCATTGAGCAGGGGGGCGAGACCTTCGGTCGACCGCGGCCAGTGTGCCGCCTGCTCCAGGTAGTTCACCCGACCGATGAGCTGGGTGTCCGTCTCCTGAATCGTCTCCCTGACCCACGCCAGGGTGGCATCGTCGAACTGCGGGAAGATCCACTCCAGGTCATGGTCGGTGGTAGCGACGAAGCCGTCCAGGGACACCGACATCTGGACGATCACCTTGCGCATGTGGTCTCTTTCTCCCCACGGCTGTCGCGCGGCGGTACGCCACGCGACAGCCGGACCGGGTCAGGGCAGCAGGTCCCGCCAGAAGTCGACGGAGTGGTCTTGCCGGAAGGGGACCTGACGGATACCGTCCGGCCCCGGCGCCAACTGCTGCGCGGTGTCGGCGCCCCGGTGACTGCGCGGCCAGCGGGGGAGGCCCGGACCGTTCGGATTACCGGTGCGGGCGAAGCGCGCCCAATAGGCGATCATCGTGTCGGACAGCTGGCGCTGCGCTGGGGTCAGCTGCCGTCCGGCGAAGTACGTGGTGTCGAAGAGGTACTGCACCTCGGAGTCCTGGAACGAGCCGGTCGGGAAGCTCGGCAGCGGGGTGTTGGCGTACCAGGGCGCGTCGGGATCCGCGAACTCGTACGTGTAGGTGGGGACGCGGTGGCGGACGAGCAGGTCGACGGTGTCCGTCAACGGGCGGGCGAGCAACGCGTCGGTGGCCAGGGCCGACCACGCCACGCTGGGAACGCCGTACCGGTCCAGCGGGTAGCGCTCCAGCACCTTCTGCTCATCGGCGGCGCCGACGAGGTTGCGGACCCGCTGCACGTAGCCCTCGGGTGTCAGCGGCGGAAAGCCGTATGCCTCAAGGAAGGCGTCCGAGGTGCGGTAGGCGTCTCGGTTCACACCCAGCATCATCGGGACCCGGGCAGTACGCCCGGCCCGGATCGCGCTGACGGGGTCGACCGGGAGTACCCCACCGCCGCCGAAGACCGGCGTGAAGACGAGGTACTCCGCCTTGCCCAGCAGCTCGTCGGCGGGCTTGGCTCGTAGGCAGGCGGACACCGTGGCCGGGTCGACGCAGCCCACCGAGGCGGCGAACTCGCGCCCGCGGGCCTCTGCCTCGGCCCGTGGGCGTGGCAGCCCGAGTGGCTGTGGGTCCAGCGAGCCGTCCGGCTTCGGCACGTCGTTGAGGGTGCACGGATTGCTCATGGTGATCGCGCGATGGAACAGCCCGGCCGCACCCGGTGCCGCCAGTTGGACACAGACGCTGCGTCCTCCCGACCACTGCCCGAAGATGGTGACGTTGCGCGGATCCCCGCCGAACGCGGCGGCGTTGCGACGTACCCACCGCAGCGCGGCCTGCTGGTCCTCCACGCCGAAGTTGCCGGAGCGGTGCCGTGCCCCACCCCCGTCGAGTTCCGGGAGGGTGAGGAAACCGAGTACGCCGACCCGGTAGTTGATGGTTACCACGATGACATCGCCCTGCACGGCCAGCCGGGTGGGCGTCGTCTCTGTTCCGGAGCCGCCGGTGAACCCGCCAGGGTGGAACCAGAGCATGACCGGCTTCGGTCCGCCCGGTCGGCGGGGGGTGGTCACGTTGAGGAAGAGGCAGTCCTCGCTCTCCCCGCTGAGATACGGCGGGAGCGGCAACTGTGTGCACCGCTGCCCGGGCCGGGTGGCGTCCCGGGGGGTGTTCCAGGGGGTGACCGGCCGCGGCGAGGCCCAGCGCAGTTCACCGACGGGCGGTGCCGCGTACGGAATGCCGAGGAACTCGCGACGGGTCTCGGTGACGGTGCCGCGCACCACTCCGGATTCGGTGCGGACCAGGGCGGGATCGCCACCCCGGGCCTGTGCGGTGGGTACCGACAGCGGTGCGACGACCAGCGCGGCGGTCGCCAGCACGGCCGCCAGCTGGCGGCGGGGTGACCACAGTCGTCGGAGGGCGGACAGGCGTGTCATGGGATCCTTCCAGTCGCCTTGGGCATCAGCGGTTGAGGCGCACGACGTTCTCGAGGTCGGTGCCGGAGTAGCTCTCGGCGCCGGTGAAGTACTCGATCCGCAATGCCTCCGGCGTGACCGGAGAACCGGACTCGACTGCTGTGTTGTACGCGTCGAGCAGCTGCTGCGCGGCGTCGCTGGCCGCGGCGAACCGCTCCTCGGCATCGGCGCCGTGCAGCACGTCGCGCATGGCCCGGGTCATGAGGTCCTGGGCTCGGGCGAACTCACCGAACTGGGCACCGTGCGACGGCGGCCACACCTCGTGCCCGGTCTCGGGATGCAGCCGGAGGGCATCCGTGGCGGCGCGGTGGTACGGGTGCTGGTCGAACCAGCCCTCCTGCTCCAGCAGGTCGAAGGCGGAGTGGGTGAGCGGCAGGAAGCTGCTCACCCGGTGCCGCTCGGCGGCGTTGCGCGGGTTGTGAACGAACTGCAGGAAGGCCAGTGCCCCGTCCCGGGTGACCGGATCCAGCCGGTCCGCCAGCCAGAACGAGCTGCCGGCGATGGCGTTGCCGACGAACGGCATCTCCTCCTGGCGGGGGAACGGGCCGGCCACGAGGCCGATACCCTGGGCCCGAGCTGCCTCGGCCATGTAGCTGACGTCGTTGGAGGAGCTGATCCGCAGGCCGGTCCGGCGGTCGGCGAATGCCTGGAAGGTGCCCTGCCAGTCCGGGATCCCCCCGGTGTGCAGGTAGTGGCCGGCGTCGTGCAGCTGACGCCACCAGTTGACCCAGCGGAGCATCTCCGGGGAGCGAAGGTCGATCTGTCGGGCTCGACCGGCCCGCCCGTTGGCATTGTCGGTCAGCCGCCCGCCCTGGCTGGCCAGTGCCTGTTGGAAGAACATGCCGTGGTTGGACCAGGTGATGCCGTGCGACGGCCCGCCGTCGAGTTCGGTCAGCGCCGCGCAGGCCGCCTCCACCTCCTTCCACGTGGCCGGCAGCCGGGTCAGGCCGGCCCGCTCCAGCAGGTCGGTGTTCGCGTACAGCAGACTCGTCGTGACGATCGAGGGCATGGACGTCAGGTCGTCCCGCAGCGTGTAGTAGTCGCGTGCCGCCGGCACGATGTCGTCGATCACCACAGGCTCGCCGAGGATCTCGTCCCGGCCGTCTATCGCCCGCTGGACCGAAGTCCACTGCGGGCTTCCGTCCGGGGCCCGGGTGTCGCGCGCCGCCTGACTCAGGTAGAAGTAGTACTCCGCGATCGCGGGACCGCGGCCCTCGGCGACCGCCCGCGCGACCTGCTGGGGGCCGGTGAAGAAGTCCAGGCCGCGTAGCGCGACCGTGTAACGCGGATGGGCCTGCTCGAACTCCGCGGCCTTGCGGGTCCACCAGTCCATGTAGCCGGGAAAGGTCAGGTCCGACACCCAGATGTCGAGGACCGTCGTGCTGCTCATGTGATCGTCTCCCTGTCGCCGGGCGCGCGTGGGGCCAACTGCCCCAGGTTCTCAGCCGGTAATGGGCCGGGCATCTCCCTCCGTGCGGTGCGTGAACCGGCCGTAGCGCATGCCAGGAGATGCGTCCGCGACGGCACGGTGCCGAGAGTGAAGGACGCCGGCGGTCCGGACCGGCCCCTGTTGGAAAGGCTTGCCATGCTTCGATCCGAGACCTTCACGGCGAACGACGACCTGGTCGACGACTTCGTCGATGCATCCCGCGACGAGCTCGCATCCTGCTTCGTCCGGCTTGTCGAGAGGGCCTGGGCCGACGGTGCGGTGCGCCCTGGCGCGGTACCGCTCACCCGCCGCCTGGTCGAGCTCCTGCCCGACCTCGACGACGACCGTCAGGGCAGGGTCGCGATCCTGTTCGGTCTGCTCCTCGAAGCCGGCGGCGGCACCGATGCGACCGAGGTACGTCACGTGGTGGCCGAGGGGTTCGACAGTTACCTCGACCAGTGGACGCGCAGCACCCCTGGCCAGCCCCGATACCTCGCACTGCTCTATCTGCTGGCCCACTTCCCGGACCGCCGTGACCCGGTGCTCGGCGCCGCCACCGGCCTCGACCCGGACGACGCGTCGAGACTGGACCGAGCCCTGCAGCGCCTGGACCCGGCCCGACCTGACGTGGGCCGGGCGTTTCCCTACCCGGAGGCATGGGAGCTCGACGAGGACGAGCGCGCCTTCGACCGGGACTGGATCGGCCGGCTGACGCCGGCGGAGGCCCAACTGCACTGGACGAACGACACCGAGACGGTGCTTGGCCATCTCGGCGCCAAGGCGTACTGGGCGGTCCTGAACGGGGCACCGGTACCCTTCGTTCCCGCCCCGGCGTCCGCTCGCGCCGGGGGGACTCCGCCGGCACCGGCCGACGCGCCGTTGTTCGCGCCGCACCTCGACGCCCTGCGCTGCCCGCACTGCCACGGCCAACTGACGCAGCGGGCCACGTCACTGTCCTGTGTCGGTTGCGGTCGCAGCTACCCGGCTCCCGGCGGCATCCTCGACCTGACCGGTACGGGCACCGATGTCGACCGCTCCGACGACTTCCTGTTCAAGCTCGCCGAGATGCCCACGATGGGCTACTTCTACGAGACGTACGCCCGACCGAACTTCCTGCGCCTGTGCGGGGCGAACTGGGACGCCCGGGTGACGCCGGAGATCGAGGACGCCCACATCAGCGAGCACGTACGCCCGGTGGAGGGCCCGGTCCTCGATCTCGCCGCCGGGGCCGGCCGCTGGACCTCGGTGCTGGCGCAGGCGGTCGGCGCGGAGCGCGTCATCGCCCTCGATCTCGGCCTGCCGATGCTGGCCGCCCTGCGCGAACGGCTGCCCGCGGTGCCGGCGGTCCTGACCGGCGCGGACATGTTGCCGTTCGGCGACGCGACGCTCGGCGCGGTGCTGTGCTGGAACGCGCTGCAGGCGTTCCCCGCGCAGGCGCCGGCGGCCATCGCCGAGGTAGGCCGATGTCTACGGCGAGGTGGAACTTTCACCTTGCTCACGTTCGGCAACTCGGACGACCCGGTCTACCGATACTTCGTCGGTCGGCACCACTTTCCGCAGCACGCGGCCGGGCTGCACCTGTTCGACCACGCGGATGTCCGGCGGTGGATCGCCGCGGCGGGGATGAGGATCCGGGACGAGTGGACACCCGGATCCTTCATCATCATGACCGCCGAACGGGTTGGTTGAGCGCAGTGGTGTTCCTCCCGCCCACCGACCGGTAGGACGAGAGGCGGGCGGGCCGAGAGCACCTCCGCGTCCGGTTCGCCGTCAGGCGGCGAGTTGGAAGGGCGAGGCGGTGAGCAGTGACCTGAGTGAGTCCAGCGGTGCCCGACCGAAGGCGCCGGCCTCGGCATACCCCTGTGCCTGCAGGGACCTGTCCCAGGTCAGTGCCCGGCTCACCTTCGCCAGCCGGCAGGCCAGGTCCAGCTCTCGGAGCAGCGTCTCCCGTGGGGCCAGGTCGGAGTAGGCGTCCAGGTAGGCGTCCCGGACCCGCAGCACCGCCGGATCGTCGTCACCAACCTCGAGGAACTGCCGCACTATGCCGATGCCGACCAGCATGCTGGCGAACGGGTGGGTGACCACGCTGTCGCCCCAGTCGTAGAACGCCGTTCGGCCGCCTACGGTCGCCGTGGACTCGAATATGTTCCACGGGTGCAGGTCGCCGTGATCGAGACTGGCCGGCACCTGGCTGTCCGCCAGTTCGGCACACCAGGAACCGAACTGGTCCCGCATCGCGGCTATGTCGGCGAGTGCCTGCCGGTCGGCCGGTTCGCCGTACTGCTCGGTGTAGGCGCCCACCGTACGCAGGGCCTCCGAAAGACGCTCCGGCATGCGCTCCGGCCGCATGTCGGCCACGCCGACCTCCAGCAGTCGGGGTACGTGTGCGCTCAGGTCGCGCTGTAGGCGGGCGTATCGCGGCAGGGCCTCCGTCAGCGCCCGGATGAGATCCTCGCCCTGTAGTCGGTCGCCGAGCACCGGTCCGCCGTCGGGCAGTAGGAGCAGGCCGCGGCGGGCGTCGGCGGCCAGCGCGGTCAGCGTCTGGTCGGGGCAGAGTTCGGAGAAGACCTCGTAGAGGCCGATCTCGAAGGTGGTCTGCGGCCCGGGTGCCTTGAGCCAGTACGTACCACCGGAGGTCGGGATCTGCAGGACGGTGCCCCACGGGCGCAAGTGCGGTTGGGTTGCCGGTCCGGTGCGTCGGATGCCGGCCACCCGGAGTTGGGACTCGGCCCATTCGACCGCGGAGGCCTGCCACCGCTCGGTGGACCACACGGCCGTGCCGTAGTCAGGAGTCATGCCGTCACCTCATGTTGTTGTACCGCGAACGGACCATGGCGGTGTCTGGTGCGTCTACTCGAGCACCGCGCCGCAGGTCATGTTGATCTCGGTGCCCGTGATCGGGCGGGCCAGGTCAGACGCGGCGAACGCCGCGATGTTGCCCACGTCCGCCAAGGTCGCGGAGCGCCTGAGCAGGGTGGCGCCGTCGATCATCGACGTGATCT
Organism: Salinispora pacifica DSM 45544; assembly: GCF_000378845.1. Taxonomy (NCBI): domain Bacteria; kingdom Bacillati; phylum Actinomycetota; class Actinomycetes; order Micromonosporales; family Micromonosporaceae; genus Salinispora; species Salinispora pacifica. The sequence goes on from NZ_KB905359.1 coordinate 118,042, forward strand.
CCCGGCGCTCGTCCTCGGGCAGGGAGTCGGGCAGCGATTCCGGGATGCCGCCCGTCCGTAGGGTGATCAGTCGGATGCCGTGGGCGCCCAGCTCCTGCGCCCACTGCCGGCGGAGGGCCTCCACGGCATCCAGGGCGATCTTGAAACCGCCCAGGCCGGACATGCCGTTACCCGAGCCCCCGAAGGTGAGCACCGCCCCCGACCCGTTGCGGATCATGTGCGGCACCGCCGCCCGGGTGGTGAGGAACTGGGTGCGCGTCGCATTGACGATGGGCTGAAGGAACTCCTCCGTCGAGATCTCCAGCAGTGGCTTGTGGATGTCCTGGTAGCCGATCACGTTGACCGAGATGTCCAGCCTGCCGTCTTTCTTGACGACATTCTCCACGAAGTCCGCGACCGACTTCTCGTCGAGGGCGTCGACACGGGCTGTGGCCACCGCTCCGCCGTCGCCGCGGATCGCGTCGGCCGCCACGTCGAGCTTCGCCGGCGTCCGTCCGGCTAGGTGAATCCGGGCGCCCTGGCCGGCGAAGCCGCGGGCGATGGCCTGCCCGATCGGCCCACCTGCGCCGTATACGACCGCCACTTTGTCTTGGAGCAACATTGCCCGCACCACCCCTCCGGTAGCGGTCGTCGGCGCGGGAGCCAACGGCCGCCGACTCCCGGAGGGGCGGGGTCGGGGCCGACGCCCCGGCGGCAGTGGCTGCCGCGCAAGGCGTGGCCGCCGGGGAGGCGGTCGTGCGCGCCAACGACGCGGTGCGCCGTCCAGGGCGCAGTTCGGATACCTTCCGAGGAGGATACTGTACGTAAAAATCTAGTTTGTCAAGAATCTCGGGCGTACGTTCAGCGGCGGCGGAACCTCAGCAGGGTGAAGTCCGGGTGGAGCAGTCCGGCGTCGTCGGCGTGCGCGGCGTACTCCGGATCCGGGCCGAACTGCTCGTACGGCACGTCGAAGCTCTGTTGGCGGTACGCCTCGCAGTTCAGGCCCGCGGCGTCCGCGAACTCTTCGAGCAGTGACCGGTTGCCCACCATCTCGCTGAACCCGAGGAAGATCGAACCATCCCGGGCCAGGTACTTCGGCGCCTCGGCGAAGAACTCGCGGTGGGCGCGGTAGCCTGGGTCGAGCACGGCCGCCTCGACGTACGACTGCTCGCCGTCCAGCGTGGGTCCCTCGATGAAGTTGGAGTTCCAGTAGATGATGTCGAACCGGCGGTCGGGATCGAGCTGGCGGAACAGATAGCTGGTCACCGCATCGACCCGGTCCCCGACGCCGTGTCGCTCGGCGTTGAGCCGCACGTTCTTCGCGGCGGCCGGATTGACATCGGCGGCGACCACCGGAGCGCAACCGGCCAGCGCGGCGGTGACGGCGGTGATGCCGCTGCCGCAGCCCATCTCCAGGAAGGCGGCGCCCCCGTCCAGCGGCAGCGAGCTGGTGAAGAAGGCGGTGGCGTGCATGATGTCGCCGCCGAACACGGCGCCGAGCTGGTCCCACTCCCGGTCCAGCAGGGTGAAGGTGCTGTCCTGGCCGTCCTGTAGTGCCTGTACGGTCTGTCGACCCATGACGTAGCCGAGCTGATTCATCATCGTCCTTCCGCTTGGCCGGCGGCGGGTGTGTCCCGGCCCGGCCGGGCACGCGCCGGCGGCTCGGGCACCTGATCCGGAGTATGGAAGGGTGTGACCGGCCGGACAACTTCCGGTGTGCTCTCCTGATCCGGTGGGATGTGGCTCCCGGGCGTACGTGCCTGCGATTGACAAAAGGTGGCACGACGTTCAAAGATATTTTGAAATGCTGGATGTCCTGTATCTCGACGAGATCTCCCAGGCGGAGGCGCTGCTCAAACCGCAGCGCATCGACGTGCTGCGGCTCCTCGGTGAGCCGCGTTCGTGTACGGAGGTGGCGGCCTCCCTCGGCCAGACCCCGCAGCGGGTCTACTACCACGTCAAGCGCCTGCAGGAGGCGGGTCTGGTCAGTCAGGTCGCCGAGCGCCGGGTGCGGGGCATCATCGAGGGCATCTACCAGGCCACCGCTCGTTCGTACTGGCTCTCGCCGCGGCTCGTCGGCCGGATCGGTGGCAGTGTCGGCCGGGACGAGCTGAGCCTCGGCTACCTGCTCGACCTGGTGGAGAAGGTCCAGGCGGACGTGGCGGCACTCCGCCCCGCGACGGCCGAAGCGTCCTCCATCGGCATCTCCGGCCGGATCCGCGTCCGGCCAGATCGCCGGCAGGAGTTCCTGGATGACCTCACGTCCACGCTCCAGGAGCTGTTCACCCGCTACGGTGGTTCAGAGGGGGAGCCGTTCAATCTGGTGGTCGCGTGTTATCCGGAGGTAGGCCAGGATGAGTGATCTGCTGGTGCACCGGGTTCGAGTGCCGGCACCTGTCGCCCGGGTGCGGCAGGTGCTGACCGATCCCGGGGCGTTGCGCGTCTGGCTGGCGGAGCATGTCGACGTGCGGCTGCCCGAGCGGTTCGAGTTCTGGGGACGGTTCACCCCGGAGGGCGACGCGCCACACCAGCGGCTGCTGCACGTCGACGACCACTCGCTGCGGTTCGAGTGGCGACTGGACGACACCGACACCACCGTCGAGTTCGGCCTCGCCGAAGACGGCTCGGACGCCACCGTCCTGACCGTGACCCAGACCGACCTGCCCAACTTCGAGGAGATGGTGGCCGAGGTCGGCACGCTGAGCCGGGTGCATACCTTCTGGGCGCTGTCGATCGCCAACCTGGTGGAGTACGTCGAGGGACGCGAGTTGACCCCGAAGTGCGACTTCACCAGCACCGAGATGCGGGCAGAGGTGCTGCTGGACGCCCCGCCCGATGAGGTGTTCGACTCGTTGGTCGAGCCGGCCCAGTTCGCCCGTTGGTTCGGCGCCCGGGTCGAGCTCGAGCCGGAGGTCGGCGGGCGGTGGGCGATGGGTGGGTACGAGGCCGACCCGACCCCCGCCCAGATCATCGATCTCGAGCCGGCGGCGCGACTCTCGCTCGCCTGGGACAACGGGCTGGTCACGTCGTGGGAACTGGCGGACTCCGAGGGCCAGACCCGGTTGACCATCGTGCAGAGTGGCTTCGCCGCGGACGACCCGCCGTACAGCGCCTGGATGGGCTGGTTGGGCGGCATCGCGGAACTGCGTCGTTACCACGGGCTCAGCTGCTGGCAGCCGATGTGGCTCGAAGTTCGGCTCAACAACGCGCCCGAGGGCATCCTGACCATCGGGTGAACCGCGGGCCCCACGTCGCCCCGCCGGTCGGCCTGGTGCCCTCAGCGGCCGGTCATCAGCGCCTCCTGCTCCATGCGGCGGCGCAGTGGCTGCCACCACGCGCGATGCGCGCGGTACCACTCGACCGTCGTCCGGATGCCGTTCCGGAACGGCACCCGTGGCCGGTATCCGAGTTCGGCGGTGATTCGGGAGATGTCCAATGCGTACCGGCGGTCGTGGCCCCGGCGGTCGGTGACATGCTGGATCAGGTCGCTGTTCGCCCCGCACGCCTGGATCAGCAGCGCGGCGAGTTCGTTGTTGGTGATCTCGGTGCCGCCGCCGACGTGGTAGACGCGGCCGGGACGTCCACCGGTGAGCGCGAGGGCGATACCACGACAGTGGTCCGTCACGTGCAGCCAGTCCCGCACGTTCTCGCCGTCGCCATACACCGGCACGGTCAGGCCGTCCAACAGGTTTGTCACGAAGAGCGGGATGATCTTCTCCGGGAACTGGTAGGGACCGTAGGTGTTCGAGCCCCGGGTGATGATCACGGGTAGTTCGTGGGTGTGGTGATAGGCCATGGCCAGCACATCGGCGCCCGCCTTGCTGGCCGAGTACGGCGAGTTCGGCCGTACCGAACAGTCTTCGTCCCAGGCGCCCACCTCGATCGAGCCGTACACCTCGTCGGTGGAGACGTGGACGAAGCGGGCAACGCCGTGCCGCAGCGCCGCCTCCAGCAGCACGCTGGTGCCGAGCACGTTGGTCCGGACGAAGGCGGTGCCACCGTCGATCGAACGGTCGACGTGCGTCTCAGCCGCGAGATGGACGACCGCGTCGTGCCCGGGCAGCAGGGCATCGACCAGATCGGCGTCGCAGATGTCGCCGTGGACGAGTGTGAGCCGGGCGTGCCCCAGGACCGGGTCGAGGTTCGCCCGATTACCGGAGTAGGTGAGGGCGTCCAAAACGGTGATCCGAGCGTCCTCCAGACCTGGTAGCTCGCCCCGTAGCGCCATTCGGACGAGACACGAACCGATGAAGCCCGCACCGCCGGTGACCAGAATCCGCATTCCGTGTTCCCCTTCGTCAGTCTCGGCTGCTGGCCGAGCCGCCGCTAGTCCAACAGGCGCAGCAGGTACTCGCCGTAACCACTGCCGAGTAGCGGTTGTGCGAGCAGCCTCAGCTGCGTGTCGTCGATGAACCCCGCGCGCCAGGCGGTCTCCTCAATGCATCCGATCTTGATGCCGTGCCGCTCGTCGACGACCCGTACGTACTCGGTGGCCCGCGCCATGTCGGCGACCGTTCCCGTGTCCAACCACACCGAGCCACGATCCATCACCGTGACTCGTAGCGTCCGCTCGCGCAGGTAGTACTCGTTCACGGCGGTGATCTCCAGCTCGCCGCGGGCGCTCGGACGCATACCCCGCGCGATCTTGGCGACCTCGGTGTCGTAGAAGTAGAGACCCGGTACGGCGTACCGCGATCTCGGCCGGGCCGGTTTCTCCTGCAGCGAGCGCACGCGACCGTCGGAGCTGAACTCGACGACCCCGTAGTCCGATGGTTGATCCACCGGGTAGGCGAAGATGTGGCCACCGGTCAACTCCACCCCGGACCGGGCCCACGCCGCGAAATCCATGCCGTGGAACAGGTTGTCCCCGAGGACCAACGCGGAGCTCATGCCGCCCAGGAAGTCCTCGCCCAGCACCAGCGCCTGTGCGATCCCCTCCGGTCGGGGCTGCGCGACATACTCCAGGCGCAGCCCCCACTGGGAGCCGTCGCCCAGCAACCGCTGGAACAGTGGCCGGTCCACCGGTGTGGTGACCAGAAGGATCTCGCGGATCCCGAGGCTTACCAGGGTGGACAGTGGATAGAAGATCATCGGCTTGTCGTAGACTGGCAGCAGGTGCTTGGAGACCGACGTGGTGATCGGTCGTAGTCTCCTTCCGGTGCCACCGGCGAGCAGGATTCCTCGCATCGGTGCGGCGTGCTGGTCCGCGTGAAGGCGACTGGGTGCCAAGGTGGGCTCCTTGCGCTGGGGCGGCAAAGGGGACGTGTCAGCGGGCTGATCCGAACCGGGTAGCGGCCGGCCGTGCCGGCGGGACGTCGTGCTCGGTGGCGTTCGCCGCCGCGGTTGTCAGCTTGGGCGCCTCCGCCCACCCAGCATGCGCCGGTCCGCGCCGGCCCGTCATCTCCAAGGCTGCTCGTCGTCCGATGTCCCACGGCTGCACCGGCTGGCCAGGCCCGGCCAGCCGGATACACGACCGCAGCCCAGGCAGGGGCACCTGGGCTGCGGTCAGCGCCCCTTTCCGCAGGGCGGTGATCGGTGAGATCACCTCGCGCGGTACGGGGCGCGGCGAGGGGGCGAACGATCTGTGCGACGGGGTCAGGCGGGTACGGTGGAAGCCTCAGCGATCTGCCTGCGCCTGGCCGGATAGGGTGTCGCGCCGTAGTGGGTTACCAGCCAGTGTGCGATGGCGAGGTGCGTCACCCAGGGGAACCAGTGCAGCGCGTCGTACAGGACCGGCGGGCTTACGACAGCCGAGATCTGGGGAGCAACCACGACCAGCCCGGCGTTGGTGACCGCGACGAGGGTGATCGCCACGCTGTAGGCCATGTACCGGCGGTGCTTGGCGTAGTCGCGTTGCCGCACCGCTCGCCACGCGATCCCGCTGACCACCAGCCAGACCACGCACCAGAAGAAATCGGCGGTGTTCTGCGGGTTTCGCAGGGCGAACAGGACGGCGACCAGCAGCAGTGCGCTGGGCAGCACACCACCGACCAGGTAGACCCGGCCGTTCCACCGGTGGAACCGGGGGTACCGGCGGCGGATACCGGGCAAGATCTGCAGCACCGCGGTGACGAGTGCCAGGATGCCGAAGCCTCCGTGCAGTACCCGTACCGGCGCGATGGTCGGATCGAAGATGCGGGGAATGAACAGCGGCAGGGTGAAGGACAGGAACCAGACTGTTCCCAGGACTATCAGCGCCACCGCGACCGGCTGCCACGGAGGCGCGGACCGCAACGGTGTGGACACGGTAACTGGTGGTTGAGCCTGCACCATGTAATGCTCCTTGCGAGACGGGATGCCGGCTCATCTTCATGTCGGTCGTGATCGCACCGCATCCTTCAAATTGCGGTCCATCAGGGATGACATCGCGGTTCGAACGGTGCTTCGGACCGTGATCGAAGGGGTGGTCAGCCCGGTGAACGCCGGGCGCCGGGTGCCGTCCTGTCCCTCGGCGTCGTCCTACTGAGCTGGCGAGCCAGCTGCGCCGACCGCCGGCCGGAGCATCAGCCGGCGGCTCTCCTCGCCAGGCCAGCTCGTCGCCGCCGGGTCACCGGGGACAGTTCTGGTACAGCGCGAGGCGCCAACCCTCCTCCTGGCGGACCAGGATCCAACTGGCCCGGATGGCGGCTGAGGCGGGCAACTCCTCGGCGCCGGCCGGTATCACCCCACCCTCGGTGATCAGCGCGACGGCTCCCGGACCGAGGGGCTTGATGGCGATCGGCTTCCCGGTGACCCGGGTGCCCTGGTAGACGCCCTGGAAGGCGGCCGCCATGAAGGACCGGACCGCCTCGCGGCCCTGCTGGAAACGGCCCGGCAGGATTAGCGTGCCGTCCTCGACGAAGAGGTCGGCGAAGCGGTCTGCGTCGTGCGCGGCCCAGGCCTCGATCATGCGCTGGGGGAGCTGGGCGATCTCCGCTGGGTCGACGGCGCCGTCAGAGGGCATGGTGGAGGTGCCACTGGTCATCTGCTGTCTCGCTTTCCGTGACGGCCCGCCGGCTGGACCGGCCGGCGGGCCGGGCAGTCAGAGGTAGAGGGTGTTGGGCTCCTGGCCGCACAACACGCGGCCGTACAGCTCCGCGTTGGTGTTCGGGTGCATGAGTGCGTGCAGGTGAGCGGCGTGCACATCGCGCTGGATCCGCTGGATCGGTACCCCGTCGTAGATGGATGACCCGCCACTGCCGGTGCTGAGGATGTCCACCGACTCTTTCGCCCGCGTCACCACCGCGCCCATGTCGGCCCGGGCCCGGCAGCGCTCCTCCAGCGTCCAGGCGGATCCGTCGGCGCACTTGCCGTCTACCAGCGCGGCAAGTCGGTGAGCGTGGAACTCGGCCTCGTCGCCCCGCATCGCGGCATCCGCGACCTGGAGATGGGTCACCGTGGCTTCAGCCTGATGGGCGTAGTTGGTGTAGGTGATTTTTCGTTCGGGCAGTCGATCGAGGAACGCCTCGCGGGCGGCGCGGCTCAGTCCGACGAGGGTGCCGACCGAGGAGGCCGACGCGACCGGCAGCAGCGGTGCCCGGTACATCGGGGAGTCGGCATTGCGTTGCGAGGCGGACTGACCCTGCAGGACCGCCGGTAGTGGCAGTACCCGGGCTTGCGGCACGAAGACGTCCTGGGCGATCGTGCTGACGCTGCCCGTGCCCCGTAGACCGGACGTGTGCCAGTCGTCAACGACCTGAAGCTCCGACATCGGCACCAGCGCCATCACGGGCAGCGGTTCCTGGTCGGGCGCGACCAGCACGGCCACGATCTCCTGCCAGTCGCTGTGCGCGGCGCCGCTCATGAAGCCCCACCGGCCGTTGACCACGATGCCGCCGTCGGCGGGCGCCGCCATGGCGCTGGGGCTCAACGTTCCGCAGACGCGTACGTTCGGCTTGGCGAACACCTCGTCCTGGACCTCGTCCGGAAAGAGGCCGACCATCCAGGTGGGAATGGAGTACACCGAGGCAACCCAGGACAGCGAGCCGTCGGCCCGACCGAGTTCGGCGGTGACGTCCACCAGGGTCCGGGTGTCGGCCTCGAAACCGCCGTAGCGCTTCGGCACCCGCATCCGGAACACCCCTGCCTCGGCGAGGGCGTCGACAGAGTCGTCCGGCAGCCGGCGGTGCTCGTCGGACCAGGTGGCGTTCTTACGAAGTTGCGGGGCGAGTTGGGAGATACGGTCGATCATCTCCTCGCGGGATGGAACTTTCGTCACCAACAGAGTCCTCCTTGCCGGGTCGGAAGTGCCCGTACAGGCCATGGCGGCGTTGCTGCCCGGCGTCTCGGTCGATCGCGGGTGTGCGTGGTACGGCGGAGCCCAGTGCGAGGGCCGCCACGAACACCACGACGGTCCCCGCCGCTCAGCCCCGACCTTCGCACCGTCCCTGACCTCGGTGCATCTTCAGAAATGCGGGTCCACCAGGGTGCGTCTCGTCCCGTGGGCTCCGGACTGGGGCAACCACGGAGAAGACATCGGTGGTCGGCTCGCGCATCCTCGAACTATCCCGATTCTTCGATCTTGGGCAGGGGTGCCTCGTCGATCAGGCTCACCGGCATCCCGGTGCCGGCGGGGTCTGCCCGCACGAAAGGGGAACATGCGTGACGCAGCAGGCAAACGTGACCGCGGACCTTATCGCCGAAGGTGAGGAGATCGACCGGCTGGTTGCCGACGTGGACGAGGAGCATTGGACGACCCCTACCCCCGCGCCGGGCTGGACCGTGGCCCACCAGATTGCCCACCTGGCGGCCACCTTCCGGCTCGCGGCGCTCGCGGCCTCCAACGCCACGGCGTTCAAGCAGGTCATCTCTCAGCTCTCCGCCGACTTCAGCGCAAATGTCGAGGCGGCGATGGCCGAGTTCCTCGTCGAGCCGCCGCCGGTGCTGCTGTCCCGCTGGCGGTCGGAGCGCGCCGGTGCGGAGCAGGCGCTGGCCGCTCTACCACCGGACCGGATGGTCCCGTGGCTGGTCCGACCGCTTCCGGCCGCGGTGCTGGCCAAGGCCGGCATGATGGAGACCTTCGCGCATGGACAGGACATTGCCGACGCGTTCGGCGTCCGACGGGAGTACACCGACCGCGTCGGGCACCTGGTGGACTTCGCCGTTCGCACCTGGGATTTCGGTTACCTGTCGCGGAACCTGGCGGTGCCGGACGTGCAGCTTCGGTTTGAGTTGACCGCCCCGTCGGGCCAGGTCTGGACTTTCGGCCCGGAGGACTCCGCGCAGCGGATCACCGGATCAGCCGTCGACCTCTGCCTGCTGGTGACCCGCCGTCGCCACCGAGACGACCTGGCGTTGCGGGCGTCGGGTGACGTGGCGGACGGCTGGCTGGACCTTGCCCAGGCGTACCGTGGCCCCGCCGGCGAGGGCCGGCGCGCAGGGCAGTTCGCCGTTGGGAGTCGCTGAGCGGACGGCGGCCGGTGCGGGGCGACCCGCACCGGCCGCACAACGCCACATGTGGCCACCGTCCAGCCGACCCCTTCGGCCCCGCCACCGCGGGAACTCCGTCGCATCCGACGACGTGATGATCCACGACGCCGTGGTTCCCAGACGGGCGAGGTCTTCTCCCGCTGCCCGGACCGGGTGGCCCGACCGGTCCGGGTTCAGTTCCTCGCCTCTGGTCCGGGGCCGTCCGCGCGCGTGGTCAGGTCGTCGCCCAGGTTGGCGCCGACGAGGCGGGCCGCGGTCAGGCTCGCCCACGCGGCCGCGGCGACCAGGGTGCGATCATCGGCACCGGCCGAACGACAGGCCGCGATGTGGCCGGCGGTAACACGGTAGGGCGCAAGCGCGGTCAGCAGCGTCAGCCGGCCCAGGGGCAGTTCCTCGGCGGGCAGTGCGGTAAGCGCCGCCTCGAAACGTGCGCCGGCGGTCAGGGTGGCTGCGGGCGGGTCGGCGAGCAGCGTCAGCACCAGGTCCCTGGTTCGGCCCGGCAGCACCTGCGCCCCGATGGTGTGCAGCGCGTCGGTAGACCGCGCCATCGCGGCAGCGATGTGCGGTTGCGGGAGTGACCAGCTGAACTCCGCCGGGATCGGGGCCGGCGGTAGCAGGTCCACCGATCGGCCCGGTACGACGCTGACACCGGCCAGCGCTCCCATCACGCGACCGGCGACCCGGTCGACCACGTTGCGGACCGGTCCCGGGGTGGCAGGCAACGGCGACTCTTGGAGAAACACGCTCACCATTCGGTTGAGGTAGTGGAACACCACCGCCACGCCGATCAGCTCCGGCGCGTGCGCGACGGGAAAGACCGGCGTCGGGCGGTGGGACGGCCCGCCGCTGCGTCGCCCCCACTCCGCGAGCGCCTCCAGGTAAGGGTCGGCCGCCGCTTCTTGGCTCTTGGCGTCTCCCCGGCGGTAGCCGGGTAGCCCGGCCACCGCCGCCCCGTGCACCTCGACGCAGTAGGGGCAGCGGTTTCCGCGCGACACCGCCTCGGCCACCACCTCCTTGGCCTGCCGCGGGACCAGTCCGTCGGCCAGCAGAGTCTCCCGGAGCAATGCCCAGCAGGCGCGCAGCGCCTCGGGCGCGGGGGAGTGCAGCACCACCGGTGGCGCGTAGACGCCGAAGTCGGTGGCGAGCTGGCGATAGACCTCGGCAACGGACCCGGTCGCGGCCTTCGGCGGGACCGGGGTGACGTGCCGGATGTGGGTCAGCATCGTTCGGCTCGTCGCCCGCGCCAGCCATCGGCCCATCGGCTTCTCCCTCCTACCCGACGCCGCGGGCCGGCGGCCTTGCGCCGGCCCGGCCCGCGGCACGTCCTCAGCTGGCGGTGGTCAACGGCACGGGCCGGGCGGAGCCCTCCGGCAGGGATCCGCCGTAGGTGACCTGCACACCGCGCTCGCGCGCGGCGTGGATGATGCCCGGGACGGCCCGCTCGGCGAGCGCGGCGATGGTCAGCGCCGGGTTCACCGTCAGGGCACCGGGTACGGCGGAGCCGTCGGTGACGAAGATCCCGGGGTGCTGGCGTAGCTCGTGGCGGTCATCGAGGGCGGACGTCTCGGGGTTGTCGCCAATTCGGCAGGAGGAGAGCGGATGTACGGTGTACGCGCCGACGACATCGTTGGTCCACGGCATCACCCGGGCCAGCCCATCGCGCTCCAGGATGTCTTTGACGTCGGCGTCGGAGGCCGCCCAGCCGCGCAACGTGTTCGGGGTGGGGCGGTAGCGGAGCGGTCCACGACCGAGCATCTGTTGGGAGATTCGATCGGCGTTCCCGGTGGCAGGTGGTGGTCCGAAGACACCCTCGTTGTCGTCCTCGGACATGGTGAAGATGGTCAGCCAGGACTGCCAGCGCCGCATCAGTTCCTTCTTCTCCACGCCGAACCAGGTGGGTCCCGTCGCATCGGGTACCTGGGCGAGGATGGTGCCGAGGCCGGGCGGGAAGTAGAGCTGCTCCAGCGAGTAGCGCTCGAATTCGGGCAGGTTCGGGTCGAGTCGATCCCAGGACGCCACGGTCGGTCCACGCCCGATCTGGTTGGCGGCGTACGCCTTGCCGCCGGGGCGGGACAGGCCGAGCACCTCGCGGACGCGATCCTCGTTGAATACGGCGGTGTTCAGCCGCTCACCGTTGCTGGAGAAGTAGCGGCCGACCGCGGGGGGCATCGCGCCGAGGGTCGCCGCGGACCGCTGGAGGATCACGGGCGTGGCACCGGCGCCTGCCGCGACGATTACGATCTTGGCGTCGATCGTGCCGCTGCCGTGCAGGATCCGGTAGTCCTCGGCGTCAACGTGTCGGTAGTGCACCCGATAGCCACCGTCGTCGGTGCGGGAGAGGTGTTGTACCTCGTGCAGCGGGCGGACCTCGGCACCGTGGGCGAGGGCGGCCGGCAGGTAGTTCAGTAGCAGGGAGCGCTTGGCGTCGAAGCGACAGCCAGCCATCATCCAGTTGCAATTCGTGCACATGTCTACGTCGACTGCCGACGGTACCGGGTTGGCGGTCCGGCCGGCGTGCGCGCAGGCCGCGGCGAAGAGGCCACCGGCGTAGGGAACTTTCTCCCAGCTCTGCATCGTGACCGGCAGCGCCTCGGTCGCCCGGTCGTACCAGGGGTCGAGGCTGTCCCGGGTGATGGTCGCGGGCCACATCCGCTGGCCGATACTGCCACGGCGCTCGAAGACGAACCGCGGCGCGCGTGGCATCGTGGCGAAATAGACCACGCTGCCACCGCCGACGCAGTTGCCGCCGAGCAGGCTCATGCCGTCGCCGACGGTGAAGTCAAAGATGCGGGTGTACGAGGAGCCGAGCTTGAAGTCGTGATCGAACTCCTCGGCGGACAGCCACGGTCCGCGTTCAAGAACCACCACCTTGGCCCCACCCGCCGCCAGGTGGTAGGCGGGAATGGCGCCGCCGAAGCCGCTACCGATGATCAGTACGTCGGTGCTGGCGGTACTGTTCATGCGGGGCTCCCGGAGGCGACGGTGTCGGGGTGTAGGGGTGCCAACGGTTGGCCGTAGGAGTATTCGGGAAACCGCCAGCGGCCGTCCTCGTCGGGCCGGGAAATGCCGATTGTCAGCAGGCCTGGGTGGCCGGCGGCAAGGGCCTCGTGGGTGCCGATGTGCGCCGCGCTGTCGAAGGCCATGTTGCTGAAGAGCGCCAGCCCCACCCACATTTCCCGCTCGGCGTGCTCCGGGGACAGCAGTTCGCTCAGAAGGGCGGTGCGATGGTCGTAGGAGAGTGCCACGAACGGCGGCACACCGGGGTCGAGTAGCAGCCCGCGCGCCTCGGCGTAGCCGGTAGCGTGCGAGTTCAGTGCCGTGCTCAGTGGCGCCAGGGTCAGGGCGAACCCACTGGCCGGATCCTCCAGCAGCGCCAGTGCCCCACTGGCGACGGCGCCGCCGTCAGCCGAGACGCCAGCGATCGCCCGGTCATCGGGTGAACGCTTCTGTCCCGGAACAATAGTGTCGGCAAACGCTTCGAGTGTCATGACTCGGGTCTGTTCGGCGTCGGGCCCTTCCGTATGCATGGCCTCCCCTTTTGTCTCTGCGGTGTACGTCCGTCGAGGCATCGCGGTCATTTCTGGTGGCTTCTCGCTTAGCCCTGTGTCGATTAAGGTGTGGCGAAAAATGATGAAGGTGCAGATTGGTGAGCGGATGCGACGCTCAATTACTGCATCATCGATGGTGTCGCCGAGTGGGTGCACCTTTTTCGTTGCGGAGGCAGGTTTGGGCGGGTCGAATGGGCGGTTGACTTTCAGCCGTTGTCGACCGCGACCCGCCCGGCCTGCCGAGCACTCAACCGGCCGGTGATGGCCAGCCAGCGAACGGAGTCGGCCATCGTCTCGTCGAGGTCCCGGCCCCGGTCGCCGAGGAGCTCCCTGGTCGCGGTGTTGTCCACCGGGCGGGCGAGCCGGCAGAGGTGGATGGCTCCGTACTGGACGGGTAGGTGCGCCGGCACCCACCGCTGTACCGCGGTGACCAGACGTCCGGCCGGCTCCAACCCGGCGGCCGGCAGCCGCAGGGCGGGCAGCGTGCGCCCGGTGACCCGCCGTAACGATGCCACGAACTCGTCGGTGCGCACGTACCGGCCGGGTGCCAGCAGGCGGCGCGGCCCATGTCCTGGCTGCAGCACGGCGACATGCAGCCGGGCAACGTCCCGGACATCGCCGACGGGGAAGCCGCCGGTGGGCCAGAGCGGTAGCCGGCCCCGGAGCGTGTCCCGCACCCGGCGTAGCTGATCGCCCAGGTGCGGGTCGTACGGTCCGAGGCAGGCCAGCGGGTAGGTGATCACGACCGGTGCCCCGTCGCGCTGATGGCGACGCGCGATGCGGTCAGCGGCGGCCTTGCTCGCCAGGTACGGCTCCCGCGCGCTACCGACCGGCGACTCCGGACTCAGGGGTGCTGACCAGGCCGGCAGCAGCGCACCGAAGGTGGAGACGTGCACGATCGGGTCCAGCCCCGCCGACCGGGCGAGTCGGAGCACCAGCTCGGTGCCGTCGACGTTGACCGCCGCCATTCGCCGCCGATCACGCGGGTGGAAGCTGTAGACCCCGGCGGCGTGCAGCACCGCCGCGCACCCGTCAACGGCCCGCGCCACCGTGACGGCGTCGGTGACATCCCCGGCAACGAGCTCGACCTGTCGAGAGTCGATGCCGAGCGCGGCCAGCGTCGCGTCAACGCGGTCCGGTTCGCGTACGAGCATCCGCACCGCGTACCCGCCGGTCAGCAGTGCTGCGGTCGAATGGGCACCGACATAGCCGGTCCCGCCGGTCACGAGTACCCGCATCGCCGCTCCCATCCTCGGTGGCATCGCTCCCGATCCATCATTTGCCCGGCGCGCCGACGGGCCTTCTCCGAGGGTGCGCAACGCAGAAGAGGTCGCGGACCGCGCCGACCCGGACGATGGAGACGCCGCCGGCTCCGGCGGAAGTCGTCGTACCGAGAGGGAGACTGCCATGCCGAGCGTGCTGGGTTCGGTGCGTCGCCTGCTCATGTCGCCGTCGCTGGCCGAGGTCTCCTTCGCCCGCCGTGGCTTTCCGGGGGAGCCGTCGCCGGTGACCCGCCGACTGGAGGCGGTCCCGCAGTCGGTGATCTGCGGTTTCGAGTGGGGTATCGACACCCGCGACCTGTGGGAGCTGGAGCGTCGGCTCGACCTCGTTGACGGAGAGTTGGCTGGCTTCGCCTACGAGGGCGCCACGATGGCCTACACGCTCCTCGACGTGCTGCCGCCGGGCCGGGGCACCCGTACCCGGAACCTGTTGCGCGGAGCCGGTGACCGACACCTCTTCCTCGCCTATATCGGCATCGGGTTCGCGATGGCTCGACTGCCCCGCCGGCTGTGGCGGCACGTGGTGCCCGACCTCACCGGCTCCCCGTATCACCCGACGATGACGTGGCTGGCCGTCGATGGCTACGGCTTTGATCGCGCATATTTCGACGTTGAGCGCTACGTCACCCGGCAGGACCGCCTGCGGGCGTATCCGTGGCAGGGCCACGCGGACTACTTCGCCCGGGCAGTGGACCAGGGGATCGGTCGGGCGCTGTGGTTCATCCACGGGGGACGGACCGCCGACGTCACCGCCGCGCTGCACGCCTTCGCCGAGCAGCGGCACGGTGACCTGTGGAGCGGGGTCGGCCTCGCGGCGACCTTCGCCGGTGGCGGCACGTCGGCCGACCTGGCCGCGATCCGCCGGGCCGCCGGTCCGTACGCCGGCGACCTCGCCCAGGGGGCGGCGTTCGCGGCCAAGGCCCGCAGCCATGCCGGGTACGTGCCCGAGCACAGTGAGGTCGCCATGTGGGCGTTGGGCGACCGGTCGGTGGCGGATGCGGCGCGGCTCGCCAGCGACGTCGTCTCCGCTGCGGCCGAGCCCGGTCTGCCGGCGTACGAGGTGTGGCGCCGCACGCTGCGCGCGCGCCTGGTGCCGGCCGATGCGGCGCGGCCCTGACCCGGAGCCAGGTCGCCCCGTCACCGGTTGCGGTGGATGTGCCCGAGCCGCGCCCGGGTCCGCACGGTTGAAGAACATCACGACGATTGCCTTTGCCATCATCGAAATGGACGGCCATAAGCGGGTCGGCTGTCACATCCACTCTTCTTGGGGGCAAGTGCCAATGCGGAACCTCCGTGGTCTGCGTCGCAGGATTCTGACGCCGAACATTTCCCAGACCAAGCTGGACGTTCGCGGTTTCCGGGTCAAAAACGAAGAATCGCGGACGCTGCTGGAGACCGTCGGCTCATCGTTTCTGTCCGGCTATGGGTTTGCCGCCGAAGGACCGGACGTTGCCACCGTCGAAGCCCGTCTGGAAACCATTCCTATCCGTTTTCGGGGCTTCGCGTATGAGGGTGCGGCGATGGGCTTCGCGGTCCGGGACGGGTTGCGCCTGGGGCGCCCCCGACATGTGCCGGACCTGCTCGATGGCCAGGGTGACCGGCACGTCTACATGGCGTACGTCGGAGTGGGGTGGGCCATGGCGCGGCTACCGCGGGTTCGCTGGAGCCAGCTCTACGCGCCGGACCCGCTGCTGCGCTGGCTGGTCCTCGACGGCTACGGCTTCCACCAGGCGTACTTCCACACCGAGCGGTACGTGCACCGCCAGTACCGGCCTCGTACCTTCCCCTGGCCGGCGGAGGGACCCGCCGGGTATGGGGTCCGGGTGATCGATCAGGGTGTCGGTCGGGCCATCTGGTTCGTCGGCGGCACCGACGCGGACCACGTCGCGGATCTGATCGCCGGCTTTCCCGAGCACCGCCGTGCCGACCTGTACGCCGGGGCGGGCCTGGCGGCAACCTACGCCGGCGGCGCCGCCGAGGCGGAGTTGATCCGCTTCCGGGAGCGCGCTGGCGAGTACCGCGCCGCCGTGGCCCAGGGCAGTGCCTTCGCCGCCGGTGCCCGGGTCCGGGCCGGCCTGGTCGTTCCGCACAACGAGCTGGCCACGTCGGTGTTCTGCGGCATGACGCCGGCCGAGGCGGCCAAGGTGACCGACGCTACCGTCCCGCGCGATACGCCCGATGCTGTCCCCGCCTACGAGCGGTGGCGACGGGCGGTCGCCGCAGAGTTCCAGGCACGGAGCTGAAGGCGGCCCGAGGAGGCGGTGAGTCCGTTTCGGACTCAGATCCGAATTCCGGCCACCGTGCCGATCGGCCGTACCACTACCGCAAACATCAGAGGAGAGCTCTTATGGCCAGGATCGCTGTAGTCGGGATGGCGTGCCGGTACCCGGACGCCACCAGCCCGCGAGAACTTTGGGAGAACGCCCTCGCCGGGCGACGCGCGTTCCGCCGGCTGCCCCCGGAACGGATGAGTCTCGATGACTACTGGGATCCCGACGCAACGACACCGGACAAGTTCTATTCGCCCAACGCCGCGGTGATCGAGGGGTACGAGTTCGACCGGATTGGCTACAAGGTCGCCGGCAGCACCTACCGCTCCACCGACCTGACCCACTGGCTGGCGCTGGACATGGCGGCGTCAGCCATGGCCGACGCCGGGTTCCCGATGGGCGAAGGGCTACCCCGGGAACGCACCGGCGTGGTCGTGGGAAACACCCTCACGGGAGAGTTCTCCCGCGCGAACCAGCTCCGGCTGCGCTGGCCCTATGTCCGGCGAATGGTCGCCGCCGCGCTCAAGGAACAGGACTGGGACGACGACCAGCTCAGCAAGTTCCTCGCCGACTTCGAGGCGACCTTCAAGGGCCCGTTCCCGCCGGTGGACGAGGACACGCTCGCCGGCGGACTGTCGAACACCATCGCCGGGCGGATCTGCAACTACTTCGACCTCAACGGCGGAGGCTACACCGTGGACGGCGCCTGCTCGTCGTCCCTGCTCTCCGTCGCCACCGCCTGCAAGGCCCTGGTCAACGGCGAGGTCGACGTGGCGATCGCCGGGGGTGTCGACCTCTCCATCGACCCATTCGAGATCATCGGATTCGCGAAGACCGGCGCACTCGCCCGACACGAGATGCGGGTGTACGACCGCGGTTCCAACGGCTTCTGGCCCGGCGAGGGCTGCGGCATGGTCGTGCTGATGCGTGAGGCGGACGCCAGCCGTGCCGGGCACCGGAGCTACACCACCATCGCGGGCTGGGGAATCTCCTCCGACGGCAAGGGCGGCATCACCCGGCCCGAGGTCAGCGGCTACCAGCTGGCGTTGCGCCGGGCCTACGACCGGGCTGGCTTCGGCATCGAGACGGTCGGACTGTTCGAGGGGCATGGCACCGGCACCGCGGTCGGCGACGCCACCGAGCTCAACGCCTTGTCACTGGCCCGACGGGCCGCTGACCCCGATGCCCCACCCGCGGCGATCAGCTCGATCAAGGGCATGATCGGGCATACCAAGGCCGCCGCCGGGGTCGCCGGTCTGATCAAGGCCGCGATGGCCGTGCACCACGAGGTCCTGCCCCCGACGGTCGGCTGCGTCGAGCCCCACGAGTCGTTCACGGAGCACGGCGACGCCCTGCGGGCCCTGCGGCAGGCCGAGCCCTGGCCGCGGGACGTGCCGCTGCGGGCCGGCATCACCGCCATGGGTTTCGGCGGCATCAACACCCACCTCGTGCTGGCTGCCGACCGCCCCCGCCGGTCGACCCGGCTGGACAGCCGGTCGCGCCGCCTCGCCACCTCGCTCCAGGACGCGGAGCTCCTTCTGGTCGACGGGGCATCGCCGACCCAGCTGCGCGAGCGGCTCGGCCGGTTGCTGGAGTTCGCCCCCACCGTCTCCTACGCCCAGCTTGCCGACCTCGCCGCGACTCTCCACCGTGAGCTGCGGGAGCTGCCCTACCGGGCGGCCGTGGTGGTCACCTCCCCGGCGGACGCCGAGCGGCAGCTACGCCGGGCCTGCGAGGCCTTGGACGCCAACACGGTGCGGCTGGTCACTCCCGACGGTCGGTGTCTGCTCGGTCACGTACGCGGCCCTGCTGCCCGGATCGGCTACCTCTTCCCCGGGCAGGGCTCCGGACGGGGTACCTCCGGCGGCGCCCTACGACGCCGATTCTCCGACGTCGCCGAGGTGTACGAGCGGGCCGACCTGCCCGGCAGCGGTGACATGGTCGTCACCGAGGTGGCGCAGCCCCGGATCGTCACCGGTGCGCTGGCCGGGCTACGAGCCCTGTCGTTGTTGAAGCTGGATGCCAGCGTCGCCGTCGGGCACAGCCTCGGTGAGATCGCCGCGCTGCACTGGGCCGGCGCCTTTGATGACGAGGCGCTGCTGCGGATCGCCCGGCTTCGGGGCCGGACGATGGGGGAGCACAGCGCGTCCGGCACGATGGCCGACATCAACGCACCCGCGGAACGCGTCGCCGGGCTGGTCGCCGGGTTGCCGGTGGTGATCGCCGCCCACAACGGTCCCGAGCACACCGTGGTGGCCGGCACGGTGACGGCGGTCGGGCAGGCGTGCGAGCGGGCGGCTGCCGACGGGCTGCGGGCCACCTCGCTGTCGGTCTCGCATGCCTTCCACTCCAGCCTGGTGGCGCCGGCCGCGGACGCCCTCCGGGAGGCGCTGTCGGGGGAGCGGTTCGACCGGGTGGCCGGGTCGGTGATCTCCACCGTCACCGGGGAGGCGCTTGCCCCCGACACCGACGTGGTGGAACTGCTGCACCAGCAGGTTACTGACCCGGTGCTGTTCAGCCAGGCCGTCGTCCTGGCCGCCAAGGAGGTCGACCTCTTCATCGAGGTCGGTCCCGGCAGGGTGCTCTCCGGGCTGGCCGCGGCCGCCACCGACGTCCCCGCGATCGCGCTGGACACCGACGACGAATCCCTGGTCGGGCTGCTCCGGGTGGCTGCTGCCGGCTACGTCCTGGGTGCTGCGCCGGTCGATGGAATCCTCTTCCACGACCGGCTGGTCCGGCCGTTGGAGCTGGGGCAGGAGTTCCGCTTCTTCGCCAGTCCGTGCGAGTCGGCACCCACGCTGCACCTGCCCGAAAGCGCCGAAGCCCCCGCCCAGCCGGCCACCGGGCCGGCGCCGACGGTGAGTGATCGTGCCGAGGAGACCAGCCTGGAGTTGCTGCGTCGGCTGGCTGCCGAGCGAGCCGAGTTGCCGATGGAGATGGTGCACGACGGCAGTCAGCTCCTCGACGACCTGCATCTGAGCTCGATCACCGTCGGGCAACTCGTCAACCAGGCCGCGCAGCACCTGCACATCCCGGCAGCGCAGACACCGACCAACTTCGCCACGGCAACCGTCGGCCAGCTCGCCGAAGCGCTCGACCAGCTCACCGGCTCCGGTGTCGCCGCCCATGCCGAGCAGGCGGGTCCATTGCTGGTCAACGGCGTCGCCGACTGGTGCCGTGCCTGGTCCGTGGAGTTGGAGGAGGTGCCGCTGCCGGCGCGTTCCGGTGCTGTCTCTGCCGGAAGGTGGCAGCTTTACGCCACCGACGGCCACCCACTCGCCGAGTCACTTCGGCAAGCGTTGCAGGCGGGCGGAGTCGGGGAGGGAGTGCTCGTCTGCCTGCCGGAACGCTGCGCGGAGGTGGACCTGCAGGTGGCGCTGGAAGGTGCCCGTGCCGCGATCACCGCCGGTACCGGCCGGTTCGTCCTGGTGCAGCAGGGCGCCGGTGCCGCCGGTATGGCACGGACCCTACGGCTCGAGGCCCCTCAGGTCCGTACCACCATCGTGGACATCAGGCCGGAGCCGGGTGCGGTGGACCGGATCGTCCAGGAGGTCGCGGCGACCACCACCTTCAGCGAGGTGCACTACGACGAGGCGGGCCATCGACGGGTGCCGACGCTGCGCGTACTGCCGGTGCAGGCCGAGCGGAACGTCCCCGTGCTGGGCCCCGACGACGTGCTGCTCGCCACCGGCGGCGGCAAGGGCATCACCGCCGAGTGCGCGTTGGCCCTTGCCGGGGACAGTGGAGCCACGCTGGCGGTACTGGGCCGCTCCGACCCGGCCGACGACTCGGAGTTGGCCGCCAACCTGGACCGGATGCGCGATGCCGGGGTCCGCGTGCACTACGTCCGCGCGGATGTCGCCGATGCCGAGCAGGTCCGGCGAGCCGTCGTCGAACTGGTCGACGCGGTTGGCTCCGTGACCGCGGTGCTGCACGGCGCCGGTCGGAACGAACCGGCCGCGCTGACCGGCGTCACCACGGAGACGATTCGACGTACTTTCGCTCCGAAGATCGACGGGCTGCGATCGGTCCTCGATGCTGTTGCCGGAGACCAGCTGAAGCTGCTGGTCACCTTCGGCAGCATCATCGGGCGGGCCGGCCTGCGCGGTGAGGCCCACTACGCGGTCGCCAACGACTGGCTGGCCGAGCTGACCGAGGACTTCGGTCGCCGCTACCCGAAGTGTCGTGCACTCTGCCTGGAGTGGTCGGTCTGGTCCGGCGTCGGCATGGGCGAGCGGCTCTCGGTGGTGGAGACGCTCACCCGCGACGGCATCACCCCGGTTACTCCGGATCAAGGGGTGCACCTGCTGCGCCGGCTCATCGCGGATCCGCAGGTTCCCGCCAAGGTGGTGGTGAGCGGTCGGATCGAGGGAGTCGACACGGTCCGCCGGAATCGGCCCGAGCTGCCGCTGTTGCGCTTCGTCGACCGGCCGTTGGTCTGGTACGACGGTGTCGAGATGGTCGTGGAGACCGAGCTGAATCCGGCGACCGACCTGTACCTTGCCGACCACCGGTTGGATGGGAATCTGTTGTTCCCGGCGGTGTTCGGCATGGAGGCCATGGCCCAGGTCGCCGCGGCGGTACTCGGGCGCGAGGAGACCCCGGTGATCGAGGAGGCGGAGTTCCTCCGCCCGATCGTGGTTCCGCCGCAGGGCCGCACCCTCATCCGGATCGCCACCCTGGTGGTCGAGGAGGGGGTGGTTGACGCGGTCATTCAGAGTGCCGAAACCGACTTCGCCGCCGCCCACTTCCGTGCCCGCCTGCGCTTTACCGGAGCGCCGGCGCCGGCCGGCCCCCCCGACGAGGTCCCTGACGGGCTGCCGGCGGTGCCGCTGAACCCCGTATCGGAGCTCTACGGAGACACCCTGTTCCAGGGAGCCCTCTTCCAGCGCCTGCGCCGCTACCACCGGGCTGCGGCCCGGCACGTCGACGCAGTGGTGGCAGCGGTGGCCGACACTCGCTGGTTCGCCGACTATCTGCCGGCCACCCTCTTGCTCGGTGACCCGGGTGTCCGGGATGCATTGATGCACGGCAACCAGGTCTGCGTTCCGGACGGCACACTGCTACCGGCCGGTATCGCCCGCCTTTACCCGGCCGGGCCGCGGCTGGGCGGCGCCGAGGAGCTGCGCTACTGCGCGGTGGAGCGGAGCCGGGACGGCGACACGTACGTGTACGACATCGCCCTGCGGTCCGCCGACGGCACCGTGCTGGAACGTTGGGACGGTCTGCGTCTCCGCGCGGTCCGCAAGAAGGACGGCCGCGGCCCATGGGTGGCGCCGCTACTGGGCTCCTACCTGGAGCGCAGCGTCGGTGATCTGGTCGGTGCCCAGGTCGCCGTGACAGTGCTACCGCACTCGGCCACCGCACAACCGGAGACCTCCGGCCGGAGCGAGCAGTGGCTGCGGGAGCGGCGTGCGGTCACCGCCGTCGCGGCCGGCCATGCGCTGGGCCACCCCGCGCAGGTCCACTATCGTCCCGACGGTCGCCCAGAGCTGCATGGTGGTCGCCAGCTCTCGGCCTCACACGTTTCCGGGCTGACCCTCTGCACGGTAGCGGACCGGACCGTCGCGTGCGACGTGGAGACGGTCCGAGACCGCGACGAGTCGGTATGGCAGGGCTTGCTCGGTCCGTTCGCGGAGCTGGCCCGCCTGGTAGCCACCGAGATCGACGAGTCGTATCACGCCTCGGCTACCCGTACCTGGGCGGCGATCGAGTGCCTGCGCAAGGCGGGTCTTTCCCACCGGGCGCCGCTGACCCTGTTGCGCTCGGATCGGCCGGGCTGGCAGCTGTTCGGCTCCGGCAACCTGCGGATCGCCACCCTGGTGGCGACCGTACGGAATCTGTCGGCGCCGGTTGCCATCGCCATCCTGACGGAAGGACAGCACTGACCGTGGACAAGTACTTCGAATACGTGCACACCGTCGGCTTCGAGGAGACCAACCTCGTCGGCAACGTGTACTACGTCAACTACCTGCGCTGGCAGGGGCGATGCCGGGAGATGTTCCTCAAGGAGCGAGCCCCGGAGGTGCTCGCCGACCTCCGCGACGACCTGAAGCTGTTCACCCTCCGAGTCGACTGTGAGTTCTTCGCCGAGATCACCGCCTTTGACGAGTTGTCGATTCGAATGCGGTTGGCCCAGCTCGCACAGACCCAGGTGGAGTTCAGTTTCGACTATGTGCGACTCGACCCGGACGGTCGGGAAACGGTGGTAGCCCGAGGCCGCCAGCGGGTGGCCTGTATGCGTGGGCCGAACACCCAGACCGTGCCGGCGCGGGTGCCCGAGGCGCTGATCCGGGCGCTGGAGCCCTACGCGGCGGCGGGGTTGTGACAGCCTACGAGGAGGCAGACGTGAAGCCACAGCGGACACTCACTACCGGCGTAACCGAGTCGAAGGCGCTGCGGAGGGCGTATGGGGCCTTCGCCACTGGTGTCACCGTGGTGACGGTCGGTGGTGACACCCCGCACGGCATGACCGCCAATTCGTTCGCCTCGGTGTCACTGGATCCGCCGCTACTGCTGGTCTGCGTGAACCGGACGGCCATGATGCACGGCTTTTTGGGTGACATGGGTGAGTTCGGGGTTTCGGTGCTCAGGTCGGGGCAGGAGTCGGTGGCGCGGTACTTCGCCGATGCGCGCCGCCCGTTGGGCGCCGAACAGTTCGACCGGGTGGATTGGTTGCCCGGTTCGTCGACCGGGGTGCCGCTGATCACCGGGGCGCTGGCCCACTTCGAGTGCGCGGTGTGGGGCTCGTACGACGGTGGCGACCACACCATCTTCGTCGGTCGACTGCTGTCTGCGCAGCGCCGGCCAGATGACGAGGCGCTGCTGTTCATGTCCGGCAGGTTCGGTCAGCTCCAGCGGCAGATCGGAGACGCGGCATGACGGTGATTGCGGACCGGGGTGGGCGGATCCCACCCGGTCCTCCGGTCACGGCGGGCCTGCGCCTGCTGCTGGCCCTGGGGCGCGACCGGCTCGGAATGATGACGTCGGCGGCGGCTGAGTACGGCGACGTCGCCCGGCTGCCGGTTGGCCCGAAGAAGCTGTACTTCTTCAACCATCCCGACCACGCCAAGCACGTCCTGGCGGATAACCACGCCAACTATCAGAAGGGCATCGGGTTGGTACATGCCCGGCGTGCCCTCGGTGACGGCCTGCTGACCAGCGAGGGCGAGCTGTGGCGCAAACAGCGGCGGGTTATCCAACCGGCGTTTCAGAATCGGCGCCTGGCCCAGTACGCCGGGGCGGTCGGGCAGGAAGCCACCCGGCTCGTCGCACGCCTCGCGACGCGGGTGGACGGACCGCCGGTGGACGTCCTGGACGAGATGACCCGGCTGACCCTGGGGGTGCTGGGCCGGACCCTGCTCGACGCGGAGCTGACCGGCTTCCACGGCGTTGGTGAGTCGTTCGCGGCGGTGCAGGACCAGGCGATGTTCGAGTTGGAAACCCTGAACACGGTACCGACCTGGATTCCCCTGCGTCGGCAACGGCGGTTCCGGCGCGCCCGTCAGCATCTGCAGGAGGTCGTTGACGTACTGGCCGCGGAGCGTGGTCAGGCTGTTGAGGGTCGGGACGACGTTCTGTCCCGGCTGATCCTCTCCACCCGTGCGGAGGCCGACCCGCAGTTGGGGCGCGAGCGGTTGCGGGACGAGTTGGTCACCCTGCTGTTGGCCGGGCACGAGACGACGGCGAGCACTCTCGGCTGGAGTTTGCATCTGCTGGACCAGCACCCCGAGCTGCGTGAGCGGGTCCGGCACGAGGCCAGGACGGTGCTCGGAGACCGGGTCCCGGCCTACGAGGACCTGCATCAGCTCCGGTACACGGCGATGGTGGTGGAGGAGGCTATCCGGCTGTATCCGCCGGTGTGGATTCTCACCCGGAGGGCGCGGGCGGAGGATGAGATCGGCGGCTACCGGGTACCCGCCGGCGCCGATATCCTGATCTGTCCGTACACCCTGCACCGACACCCCCGGTTCTGGGCGGAGCCGGAGCGGTTCGACCCGGAGCGGTTCGATCCTTCCCGTACCACCGACCGGCCGAGATACGCCTACATACCTTTCGGGGCCGGTCCGCGGTTCTGCGTCGGCAACAACCTCGGAATGCTGGAGGCCACCCTGGTCCTGGCCGTGCTCCTGCGTGACCTGCGACTGGAGGGCCTGCCGGGTCGAGCGGTCGTACCTGAGCCGATGCTGTCCCTGCGGGTACGCGGCGGTTTGCCGATGACGGTGCGGCGGGTCGACTGAGGCCCGACCCGCACCGGTGGCTGTGCGTTGCCCCAACGTGAGCCGGTCGGGTTGTCGGCGTTGGTGCCCGCCAGCTCATGCCCGATCCCGGCGCGGGCGAGCAGGTGCGTTGTCGTGGTCTCGGCCCTGGTACGCCGCACACCGGTGCGCCGGCGCGTCAGCCCCGTATTGACGCGCCGGCGAACCGGCAGGGACGGGTCAGGCGGCGATCGCCTCGGTGGCGGCGGTGAACTGCCGCTCGTAGGCGGCCTTTCGGGCGTCGAGGAGGGCGAGTAGGACCGGCGGGTCCAGCTTCGAAACCGGTTTGAGTTGTATATCGAGATTGATAACTTGGCGGTCGCGTACGATCAGCGGTCCGGCGGTCGCCACCATCACGTTCTTCTGTTGGAGCCGGAGCACTTCACCGGACACGGCGTGACACAGCAGGTACCAGGAGCCGTCCGGGACGTCGGTGAAGCGGAAGGGGCCGGGCTCGTCGCGGATCGCGCAGCGGGTCGGCGCGCCTTCCGGGATTCGGTGCTGGAACAGCCCCATGAAGATCAGGCCGGGGGACGTGCCTTGGCTGCCCGCGGTGATTCGGCCGCGGACGGTGCCGTACCCCGTCGATGTTTGCAGGGTCGGGATACGTCTGGTGTAGCCACCCATCCGGCGGTAGGTGGTCGGCGACAGTCCCACGCTCTTGGTGAACCGGGTGCTGAAGGTGCCGACGCTGTTGTAGCCCACGCGGATACTGATATCGGTCACGTTCAGCCTGGTTGTCACGAGCAGTCGTTTCGCCTCCTGCAGCCGGATCGCCGACAGGAACCGGCCAGGTGATACCCCGGTAACCCTTTGAAAGATACGGGTGAAGTGAAACTTGCTGAACATAGCCGCTCGCGCCATATCGTCTACTGTTAATTGATCGGATAGGTTGTTTCGCATTGTATCGATGACGCGATCGACGGCTCTTTCAGCTGCGTCCTGCATTTTCTCTCCCCCAGAACGTGCGGACATGGTGGCGGCATTGCTGAGGTTGTGGTGCCGTTGTTGCAAATGCATTATCGGCAATTATCTGCCGCTCGGGAGCTGATATTAGCCTAGCTTCAGAAGGCGGTCAAGGCGGAGAGTGCCTGAAGGGTAGCTCAGTGTTATGGCACTGTCCTTCTCAATTCTTGCCCTTGGTCTGGGTGTGGTGATAAACACTCTTGGCGGGAGTGTCCCGACAGTTTTGTCTATCGGAACTCGCCACTATCCAAGCGTGCTGCGGCAGTTGGGCGCCCGGGGGCGAAATCGCCTAATTAGTACAGGTTGGTGCAGATCCGTCCGGGGCGGGATGGTCGGCGGAAATCATTCAATGGTCCTCTGCCGATACCTGTGGCAAGATTGCCCGCAACGTTTCGCCAGGGGAGGATGCTTGCGAATCTCGGAGCTAGGTCGACGAAGTGGCGTTTCGGTACCGACGATCAAGTTCTACCTGCGCGAAGGGCTTCTGCCGTCCGGGATTCCCACTGGTCGCAACCAGGCCGACTACGGTGAGCAGCACCTGCGACGTCTTCGCTTCATCCGCACGCTGACCGGGGTCGGCGGTCTCGACCTGGCCTCGGTGCGTGGCATCCTCGCTGCTATTGATGATGATCAGGTGTCCCTGGCCGAGGCGTACCAGGTCCTGGACCGGGCGATCGACCTGGACTGTGCCGCGTCGGTCGGGTCGGTAGCTGTGGCCAGCGCCCGGGAGGATGTCGAGGCGCTGGTGGAGTCCATGGGCTGGGGTCGGCATGCCAGCGCGAACGGGCAGGAGGTGCTGGCCGAGGTGCTGGCGAGCCTGCGCCTCCTCGGCTGCGAGGCGGACGCCTCCTTCTTCGCCCCCTTCGCCCGGGCGGCCGAGGAGGTGGCACGGGCCGAGCTGGATCTGGCCGGCAAGGCCGACGCGGACAACCGGAAGGGCCCGGCAATAGTCCGTGGGGTGCTGTTCGGGGTAGCCCTGGCCGCGCTACGCCGGATGGCGCGTGAACATCAGCTGGCGTGCCGATGACGCCGGAACTGCCAGAGCGCTGAGTGCGTCCCCGATGATGACGCCGATCAGTGCAGGTGAGGCGCGGTTAAGGCATTGAGCAACTTTTGAGAAGAACTCCGCCGGTGCTACCGGCACGATAAGTGTGCTGGCAGCCAGTTCCGTATCTCGATGGCCGACAACGTGAAGGGATTGCCGGTTATTCGCGGATCGACCGAGAACTGCAGCACCCATTGCAGGTAACTCGTATCGCGACGATAGTTCGCACCATCCGTCTCTTGGCTGCTGGTGACCACCGGTCCGCCCGACCTGTCGGCTGAATTGCCGTACCCGGAATCGGTAGTGGCCCCTACCTGGAGGGAACCATTGTCACCCCAACCTGTCGGTGTGATCCGCCGAACGCTTCCTGCACTTCTCGTGCTCGTCCTGGCGGCTGCGCTCTTCGCCGTGGCCCGCCTGCCCAGTGCGTCGGCCTCCGAACGGCAGGCGCTCGCCTCCCGGTATGGCTTCACAGAATTGCCCATTGCGTTGCCGCCAGGGCTGCCTCAGCGTACGGTCCGGCCAGTCAATCCCGCATACGAGCATATTCGGGCCTGGGTGTCCTCGGTCGGTGCGGCGATCGCGGTCAACGATCTCGATGGTGACCGGATCGCCAACGACCTGTGTCTCGTGGATACGCGTAGTGACACCGTGGTCGTCACCCCGGCACCTGACGGGCCGGCGCGGTACGCACCGTTCGTGCTCGACCCGAAGCCACTGCCCACCCACTCGGCGATGGCGCCGATGGGCTGTGTCCCCGGCGACTTCAACGGTGACGGTCTGCTCGACCTACTGGTCTACTACTGGGGCCGGACGCCGGTGCTGTTCATGCATCGCACCGGTGCGGGTCCGACACTCGGTACGGCGACCTTCCACCCGACCGAGTTGATCGCTGAACAGAACTCCAACGACGGCGTCTACCAGGGCAAACTGTGGAACACCAACGCTGTCGCGGTCGCTGACTTCGACGGTGACGGACACCCGGACATCGGCGTGTTCAACTACTTCCCGGACAGTCAGGTGCTCGACCCGGTCGGACAGCCGAACGTGGAGATGAACCACTCGCTGTCGCGCGCCGAGAACGCCGGTGGCGCGCACCTGCTGCGCTGGACCTCGGCCACCATCGGTGACCAGCCAACAGTACGTTACGTCGAGGAGCCGGCCATCAAGCCGCAGTACGCCACGGGTTGGACCCTCGGCGCGGGATCGGCCGACATCGACGGTGACCTACTGCCGGAACTCTACCTGGCCAATGATTTCGGCAAGGATCGCCTTTTCCACAACGTCTCCACCCCAGGCAAGATCCGTTTTGAGTTGACCGAGGGGCAGCGGGGCGCGTTCACCCCGAAATCCCTGGTCATCGGGCACGACTCGTTCAAGGGCATGGCGATCGAGTTCGGTGATCTTGGTGGCACCGGCGCCTTCGACATGTTTGTCAGCAACATCACCACCTCCTGGGGCCTGGAGGAGAGCAACTTTGTCTGGAAGAACAACGCTGTGGACGCTGCCGACGCCCGGCGTCGGCTGAGCCAGGGGATCGCGGTCTTCGACAACAAGGCGGCCTCGCTCAACCTGGCCTGGGTCGGGTGGGGATGGGACGCCAAGATGGCGGACTTCAACAACAGCGGCGAGATGTCCGTGGTGCAGACCGCCGGCTTCGTCAAGGGCGAGACCAATCGCTGGAACCTGCTCCAGGAACTGGCGATGAGCAATGACCTCATGCTTCGGAACCCGGCTATGTGGCCCAACGCTGAGCCGGGTGACGACATCGCCGGTGCCCAGCCCTTCGCCTTCTGGGTGCGGGAGGGCAACGGCCGCTTCGCCGACATCGCCGCCGAGCTCGGCATGACCGATACGACGCCCAGCCGTGGCGTGGCGGTGGCCGACACCAACGGTGACGGTGGTCAGGACTTTGCCGTGGCGCGACAGTGGGGTGCTCCGTCCTACTACCGCAACGACCGCGCCGGCCAGAACAACTTCCTCGGCCTCCGGCTCTACCGACCGGCAGCCGCTGGAGCGCCGACCGGGGTGCCCGGCACTCCCGCCTACGGCGCCAAGGTCGTCGTCCGCACCGCGGACGGTCGTACCCGGGTGGCGCAGCTCGACGGCGGCAGCGGCCACTCGGGCAAGCGTAGCTTTGACGTCTTTTTCGGACTCGGTGCAGCCGGCAGCCAACCCGTCTCCGCCGAGATCCATTGGCGCGACCGCACCGGCAACGCACACACGCAGACCCTCGACCTCACGGCCGGCTGGCACGACCTGCTGCTCACTGAAGAAGTCCAGGAGATGAAGGCACAATGACCGACGTCCGAGACAATACCCGGGCTGATGTGGGGGCATCCGGCACCGTGCCGCGCACCGATTCCGCTCCGCCCCGCATCGCCACCGCCGCCAGCTTCGATCGCCACGCCTCGACCAACCGGGACAGCCCGCCACGGCTGGACAGCCGCGATCCCCGGTACCTGGCGCTGCGAAACTTCGCGATCTCCATGAGCGTCTTCAACATCCTCGGCTATACGGTGCTTGGCTTCGAGCAGCCGTGGACCTGGCCGCTCTTTGCCGTGGCCGTCGGCTACGCCATTGAAGTCATCGTCGAACTCGTGACCGCCTGGGCGCACCGTCGACGGCCGGCCTTCCTGGGCAACGGCGCCTGGGGCGTCTATACCTTCCTACTACCGGCGCACATCACGGCGCTCGCGGCGAACATGCTGCTCTACGCCAACGACCAGTTCTGGCCGATTGCGTTCGCGGTCGTGGTCGCGATCGGGCAGAAGGCAATCTTCCAGGCACCCATTCGCGGCCGAATGCGGCACTTCATGAACCCGTCCAATCTGGGCATCACGGTGACCCTGCTCGTCTTCTCCTGGGTCAACATCGCTCCGCCGTACCACTTCACCGAGAACGTGCCGGACGTGATGCAGGTCTTCGTGCCACTGATCATTATCACCGCCGGGACCGTCCTGAACGGCGTGCTCACCAAGAAGATCCCACTCATCGTGGGTTGGGTCGGCGGCTTCGTGATCCAGGCCGTGCTGCGGCACCTCATCTGGGATGTGCAGCTCTGGGCGGCGCTCGTGCCCATCACCGGTGTCGCATTCGTCCTGTTCACCAACTATATGATTACCGACCCGGGCACCACCCCGATGAAGGGTCGAGCCCAGTTCATCTTTGGCGCCGCCGTGGCCGGGGTCTACGGCGTGCTGATGATCTTCAATGTGGTCTACACGCTGTTCTTCGCGGTGACCCTCGTCTGCCTGGGTCGCGGATTGATCTGGTGGGGTATCTGGCTGCGGGACCGGCTGCGGGAACGGGCCACGGCCGAGGAGCCGGCCGCGGTGGCCGCTCCGCTGGTGGGGGCGGGTGCGCGCCCGACGTGATCCACCGGTGCTCCGTCCCGGTCCCGAGTGTGAGTCGACGGCCGGTCCGCCCCCGTCCGGGGCGGACCGGCCGTCGAATCCGGGTGTCCGGGACCTGTCTCCGGCGGGGACAGGTCGAACGGCCCTAGGTGCTCCGGGTTTATCAGGGCAAGGTTGATGTATCCCCCACATCACGGTCGGGAGAGGGGCCATGTGTAACTACTGCGGTTGTCGGGAGTTCCCGCTGATCGGGCAACTGACCGCCGAACACGAGGCGATCGCCAACGCTGCCGGACGGTTGCGTACGGCGATCACGGTGGGCGCGGACGACCGGGTTGACCTCCTCGACGACCTGCTCACGCTGCTGATGCCGCACACCGAAACCGAGGAACGCGGCCTCTTTCCCGAGCTGCGTGCCGAGGGCAGCCTCACCGAAGCGGTGGAGCAGCTCTGCGACGAGCACGACGACATTCACGGCGTCCTCAGTAACGTCGACCGTGCGGCACCGGACTGGCCGGCGGTGCTGGCTGCTCTGGACCGACTGCACCGGCACATCGACAACGAGGAACACGGGCTGTTCCCAGCCGCGGTCATCGCGCTGCCGATGTCCGCCTGGGACCGGCTGACCCCACCGCAGTCGAACACCGCGGCCCAACAGGCATGACGCCGCCGCGGACCGAGCGGCAGCGCCCGATCGGGACGAACCGGAAGCAGGCAGCGCGCCGGGGCCCGGGCGCGCCGGTGCGGACACCGAAGCAGAACGTCGGGGAACGTCCCTTCATCGTGATCTGGGAGGCCACCCAGGCGTGCCCGCTCGCCTGCCTGCACTGTCGGGCCTCCGCCCGCCCCGACCGGGACCGAGCCGAGCTGAGCACCGAACAAGCCACCGCACTGATGATGCAGGTTGCCGAGTTCGGACGTCCCGCGCCGCTGTTCGTGATCACGGGCGGGGACCCGTTCCAGCGCCCAGACCTGGAGCTGTTGGTCCGGCGCGGCACCGAGCTCGGCCTGCCGGTGTCCGTCTCACCATCAGGCACACCCACCCTCACCCGTCCGGCGCTGACCGCCCTGCGCGCAGCCGGGGCACGGGCGGTTTCGCTGAGCCTCGACGCGGCCACCGCCGCCGGACACGACGGCTTCCGGGGTGTCCCCGGAGTGTGGGACCTGACCATGCAGGCCTGGCGTGACGCCGCCGACCTTGGCCTCAAGGTGCAGATCAACAGCACCGTGACCCGGGATAACGTCCACGATCTGGCGGAGCTGGCCACCCAGGTACGCGACTACGGCGCCCTGCTCTGGAGCGTCTTCTTCCTCGTCCCGACCGGACGGGGTCAGGGACTGCGGAGCCTGGACGCCGCCCAGACCGAGGACGTGCTCAACGTGCTGTACGACCTCGGTGAGACCATCGCGGTCAAGACCACCGAGGCGCACCACTTCCGCCGGGTCTGCCTGCAACGCGAGGCGCTGGCCCGGCGGGGCGACGACCACGTCCGTCTCCTCGGCCTCGGGCGGCTGTACCGGCACCTGCGTGACGACCTCGATTCGCGCGGGTTGACCGGTACCGCCGGCCGGGTCCGGCGGGTGCCGCTACGGGTGAGTGCCGGCAACGGATTTGTCTTCGTGTCCCACCGTGGCGACGTGCATCCCAGCGGCTTCCTGCCGGTAGCGGCCGGCAACGTGCGGCAGCGACCGCTCCGCGACATCTACCGGGATTCGGCGCTGTTCACCGCGCTGCGTGATCCCGAGCGGCTCGGTGGCCGCTGCGGTGGCTGCGAGTTTCGCACCGCCTGCGGCGGATCGCGGGCCCGGGCGTACGCGGTGACCGGCGATATCTGGGCCGAGGAACCGTCCTGCGGCTATCAGCCCGGCTCCTTTCCATACCAGACGGAGCTGGCTCTTTCCGGGCAGTTGTGACCGACAACGGCGCATATTGAGCAATACAGTAATGAAACGGGTCGCTATCAATTGACGTGGCCCGGTGGTCCGCCAATCCGGTTGGTTGGTTGCGTCGCAGTCGGCTTAGGATCCCCGCATGTCCACCGCGCCCGTACTCACCACCGACCTCGCTACCGCCTATCGCGAGCTCTCCGACCTGCGCGCTGGCGTGCTGGATGGTGACTGGGTCGCGCTGCGACGCCTGGTCGACGGCCAGCGCCCGGCTACCCGGACCGAGATGATCGTTTACGCTGGCTCGCTGCCACCGACCGCGGCACTCGCCCGGCGGCAGGTCGAGGCCGACCCGGCCGACGGGCTCGCCGCCGCGCTGCTCGGCAAATGCCTGATCGTGAAGGCCTGGGAGGTACGAACCGGCTATCGGGCCCAGTACGTCAGCCAGGACCAGTTCCGCGAGTTCCATCGGATCCTGCGTGGCGCCGAACAGATGTTGATCGACGCCGCCGCGTACCAGCCGGGTGACCCGGCGATCTGGTATTGCCGCCTTCTCACCGCCCGAGGCCTCGAACTCGGCCAGGCAGAGGCGCGTCGCCGCTACGACCGGCTCGCCGAAGGCGACCCGCACCACCTGCCGGGACAGCTGCAGTATCTACAGCAGATCTGTCCGAAGTGGGGTGGTTCGTACCACGGGATGCACTCCTTCGCCTGGGACGCGATGCTGGCTGCGCCGGAGGGCGCGGCACAGGGCAGTCTTGTCGCCCAAGCCCACTACGAGCACCTGACCGAACTGGCGGGCACCGAACGGGCCGACTACCGCAAGGACCTTCGGGTCCGGGAGGAGCTACGCGAGGCTGCCGCCCGATCGGTGCTGCATCCGGCTTTCGGCACGGAACACGGCTGGGTCGACGCGGTCAGCCGGTTCGCGCTGATCTACAGCGTCCTCGGCGCCCACGCCCTCGCGGCCCCGTACTTCGCCGCGGTCGGCAATCTGGTCAGTGAAAGCGTCTGGGGATACTTCGATGACCCGGTGAAAGAGTTTGACGACTTCCGCCGTAAGGCGATGGCGAAAGGTGACTGGCGATGATCCGGCAGCTGGAGGTCGACGGGGTGCCGGCGCTGCTCGCCCCGACTACGGGGCCCACCCACGCCGGACTCATGTTTCGGGTTGGTCAGGCCGACGAGACCCTGGCCCGGCGTGGGATCACCCACCTGCTGGAGCATCTCGTGCTACACCCGTTGGGAACCGCCGACTATCACTACAACGGCACCACCGGTAGCGTCGTCACCCACTTTCACCTACAGGGGTCGGTTGACGACATCACCACGTTCCTGACGGGCGTGTGCAAGAGCCTGCGTGAGCTGCCGGCCAGTCGGGTGGAGACGGAAAAGGCGATCCTGCGGACCGAGTGGAACAGCAAATCCGGCTCCAGCCTGGACGAGCTGCCGCTGTGGCGATACGGCGCCCGCGGCCACGGCCTGCTCAGCTATCCCGAGTGGGGCCTGCACGCGGTCTCCCTGGAGGACCTGCAGGATTGGGCCCGACGCTACTTCACCAAGGAGAACGCGGTGCTGTGGCTGGCGGGAGCGGACCTACCGGCCGGGCTGCGAATCGACCTTCCAACCGGCCAGCGGATGCCGGTCCCAGCGCCGTCGTCGGCGCTGCCCCAGACCCCGGCGTTCTTCTCCGGCTCCGGCGGCCTGACCGCCATCAACGCCGTGGCTGCCCGTAGCGTGGCCGCCAGCGTGTTCGCCGGGGCGCTGGAGCGGGAACTCTTTCAGGCGCTGCGCCAACGGGACGGACTGTCCTACACCGCTGCCACCAACTACGAACCGCGTGGCGACGGGTACGCGACCATAACCGCACTCGCCGATGCCCTGCCCGAGAAGCAGGATGCGGTGCTCGGCGGATTCATTGACGTTCTGGCGAAGGTTCGGGTCGGTCGGATTGACGAGGCGAACATCGCCGCGGTGATCGGCAAGGCCACGGAGGCGCTCTCCGCTGAGGACGTCGACAGCGCCCGGCTGGCCTCGGCCGCGTTCGACGTGCTCACCGGGGAGGGCCTTACCGCCAGCGACGACCTGCTACGACAGGTGAAGGAGGTTACCCCGGAGGCGGTGCACGAGGTCGCGACCGACGTACTCGCGGACTCGTTGCTGATGACACCGCGTGGGCGTACCGCGGACTGGGCCGGATTCGTCGCTGCGCCGACCTCGTCGACCGCAGTCGTTACCGGCACCGACTATCCTGGGCAGGGTGGTCTGACCCAGCGACTCGTCGTCGGGAACGATGGGGTGAGCGTGGTCAGCAACGACAGTGACGAGTTCGTCACCGTCCACTACGACACCTGTGCCGCGCTGCTCACCTGGCCGGACGGCGGCCGACAACTCCTTGGCGCGGACGGCATCTCGGTTCGCCTCGAACCGACTCTATATCCGGGCTTGCCCACCCAAGCGGTGGATCAGGCGGTACCCGCGCGGGTTCGGGTGGAGCTGCCGGCCCGTGATCCGGCGGAGATCCCGCAGCCGCCCCCGGTATCCCGGCGACCCGGCGTTTTCCGTCGGTTCCGCAGTTTCAGCACCCGGAAGAAGGCTCGCGTCGTCGCACTCGGCTGCGTCACGGCCGGAGTTGTCGGCCTGTCCGCGACGATGTTCATTGGCACGATGACCGGCCAGGTGGAGCTGAGGGCGATAACAGTCATCGGCGGCTTGGTGGGCCCCGTTCTGCTCGTCCGTTCGGTCGTCAAAGCCTGGAAGGAGCCGTACTGAGTCACCCCACGTCCGCCGGTGGCCGAGTCGCACCGGCCCCCTGCCCAGAGTGAGCTCCGTGCGCGCAGGAGGGGGCGTACGCCTGCTCGGGGCGCAGCCCCGTGCCTCGGTCGAACTCCGCGGCGAACCTCGGGGCACCCAGCGCGGCGCGGGCGGCGGCGGTGATTCGGTCCACGTCTCCCCGCTCCCCGGCCGGCAGTGGCGCGCCCACCGAGTCGCGCGCCATCGCCGCTGCGCCGAGCAGCCGGGCCGCCCGCGTGGGGCGACCGTCGATGGCAGCCACGCCGGCCAGCCCCTCCAGCGCCAGCGCCTGCGCCCGCGGGTCGCCGACGGCGCTCGCCAGGGCGAACGACTCGGCGTGCAGGGAATCCGCGGCGGGGGCGGCGCCCTGCAGTTCGGCGATGAAACCCAGCTCCGCCAGGAGCAGGGCCCGCACCACGTCGGCGTCCAGGCCCGGCTGCCGAGTCCAGTCCAGGACGCTCCGTAGCAACCGCTCCGCATCGGCGAGGCGGCCCTCGCGGCGGGCGCCGAGCCCCAGCCCGATCTGCGCGTACAGCTCCGCCGGTTTGCAGCTCTGCGCGGCGGCCAGTCGCAGCGCGCGCTCGTGGAATTCGCGGGCCCGGTCGTAGTCGCCGGTGAGGAGCGCGATGCGGCCCAGGCCGGAGAGGCGGTCCGCGGCCTCCAGCCACAGCCCCAGCCCCTCGGCCAGCTCCAGGCCCTCCCGGTGCAGCCGGGCCGCTTCCGGATAGTCCCCGGTGGCCTCCGCCCGGTTGGTGAGCGGGAAGGACGCCTGCAACTGGCCCCACCGGTCGCCCAACTCGCGGAAGAGGGCGACGGCACGTTCGCCGTCCCGGCGTACCGCCGCCAGGTCGCCGTGAGCCAGTGCCTGACTCGCCCGCAGGCTCAGCGCGGCGGCGACCCCCCACCGGTCGCCGAGCCGCTCGAACTCCGGCAACACCTCGTGGACCAGGGTCTTGCTGCTGGCCACATCGCCGGTGTTGAGCAGCGCGAGCCCGAGGAAGGCCACGGCCCGCGCCCGCGCCGCCAACCCCTCCCCGGCTGGCCAGCCGCCCAGCGCGGGGGCAACCAGCGGTGCGTGTTCGCCGCCGCGCTCCAGCAGCGCCAGTCCGGCGCGCCAGCAGGCGGCGGCGGCCCGTGGCGTCGCCGGCGCGGGACCGGCGACAGCGAGCGCGGCCTCGATTGATCGGCGCGTCTCCCGCAGCCGGCCCCGCAGGTAGCCGTACCAGGCCAGCGCGGTGCTCAGGTCGAGTGCCCCCGCCGCGTCACCGTCAGCGACCGCATTGTCCAGCGCCTGCCGCAGGTTGGCGGTCTCCTGGTCGAGCCGGGCCAGCCACTGCCGCTGCTTCGGGCCGCGCAGCTCCTCATCGGCCCGGCGGGCCAGCGCGGTGTAGTACCGCCGGTGACGGAGACGGACTGTCGCCGCCTCGTTCGCCTCCCGCAACCGCTCGGCGCAGTAGGCCGCCACGGACTCCAGCAGCCGGTGCCGCGGCCCGACCGGCGTCTCGGTCAGGACCACCAGCGAGCGGTCGACCAGGCGGGCCACCAGGTCGAGAACCCGCTCGGCAGGGAGATCATCGTCGGCGCACACCACCTCGGCGGCCTCCAGCGTGCAACCGTCGGCGTGCACCGCAAGCCGCCGCAGGACAAGCTGTTCGGGCTCGCCGAGCAGCTCCCAGCTCCAGTCGATCATCGCGCGGAGGGTCTGCTGGCGGGGTGGTGCGCCCCGGTGCCCGCGGGTCAGTACCCGGAATCGATCGTCTATCCGGGTCAGCAGACCGTGGACTCCCAGTGCGCGGACCCGGGTGGCGGCCAGCTCCAGCGCCAGCGGGATGCCGTCGAGCCGATGGCACAGCTCGGCGACCTCCCGGGCGTTCGTCTCGTCGAGCGCGAACGCGGGCGCGGCGGCTCTCGCCCGGGTGACGAAGAGTCGGACCGCGCTCGCCCGGGCGAGCAACACCGGGTCGCCGACCGCGGGATCCGGCAGGGCCAGCGGAGGTACGGCGCAGACCTGCTCGCCGGCGACGCCCAGCGGCTCCTGGCTGGTGGCCAGCAGGCGGACGCCCGGCGCGTGTCGCAGTACCCGGTTGGCCAGCTCGGCGACGGACTCGACGACGTGTTCGCAGTTGTCCAGGAGCAGCAGGAGTTGGCGACCACGTAGCGCCGCCAGCAACCGCTCGGCCGGCGTGGCGGGCGGTGCGGCGGGCGGGCGCTCCGCGTGTTCGCGGACGCCGAGCACCGCGAGGATCGCCCCGGCCAGGACCGCCGGGTCGGCTTCCAGGGCCGCTAGCTCCACCAGCCACACCCCGTCCGGGTACGCCCCGGCTACCTGGTGGGCCGCCTCGACCGCCATGCGGGTCTTGCCCACCCCGCCGGAGCCCACCAGGGTTACCAGCCGGCCGGCATCGAGTAGACGGTGAAGGTCGCGTACCGCCTCCTCCCGGCCGATCAGCTCGGTCAGCGCTACGGGAAGGTTTCCCGGCACCCGTGCTGGAGATACCGCGCCCGGCGGCGGTGGCGCGATGGTGACCGGGCTGCTCGTCGCCGTTGGGGCGAGCAGCGCCGGGTCCTGCGACAGGATCGCCCGGTGGAGGGCGACCAGCTCGGGACCGGGATCCACGCCCAACTCGTCGGCGAGCTGCCGACGGAATCGGTCGTAGCTGTCCAGCGCCTCACCCTGTCGGCCCGCGCGATACAGCACCCGCAGATGCAGGGCACGCAGGCGCTCCCGGTACGGGTGGTGGGTCAGCAGGTCGGCGAGCTCCCCGCTGTGCGGGTGGTGCTCGCCGAGGGTGAGCCGGGCCTCGGCCCGGTCCTCGATGGCGGTCAACCGCTGCTCCGCCAGCCGCGCGGCCAGTGCCGTGGCGAACGGGGCCTCGGGGAAGTCGGCCAGCACCGGGCCCCGCCACAGCCCGAGCGCCTCGTCGAGGAGCGCGGCCCGGTTGGGCGCGGCGGCGGTGTTGGCGGCCCGCTCCAGCAAGGCCGTGAACCGTTCGGCGTCGGTCGGCTCCGGGCCCGTCCGGAGCAGGTAA
Organism: Salinispora pacifica DSM 45544; assembly: GCF_000378845.1. Classification (NCBI taxonomy): domain Bacteria; kingdom Bacillati; phylum Actinomycetota; class Actinomycetes; order Micromonosporales; family Micromonosporaceae; genus Salinispora; species Salinispora pacifica. Next base: position 155,861 of record NZ_KB905359.1, read on the forward strand.
CCCGGCGGGTGGGAGAGCACGCGGTCGCGGGCGCCGGGGGTCGCGGCGTCCAGGGCACGGCGCAGTCGCCAGACCTTCGTCTGCAGTGCCCCGGTCGGGTTGGCTGGTGGCCGGTCCGTCCACACCTGCTCGCGGAGCCGGTCGATCGACACCGGCTGCCCCTCGTGGGCCAGCAGGGTGGCGAGCAGGAGCCGGACCTTCAGATCGGGCACGGTGACCGGTGTGCCGTCCGCCGTCCAGACACCCAGCGGACCGAGGAGCCCGAAGCGCATGGGGGCACCGTAGCCCAGGGCCCCGACAACGGACCGTGATTTCGCCGGGATTGGACCGAGAGTGCCGCCGGACAGGGTGGACCAGGAGGCTGGGATCCACCGGCCGCACCCCAGGAACGGAGAAAGATCGTGAACCTGCCACCGGTTGTGTCCGCCCAGGAGTGGCAGGCCGCGCGCGAGCGGCTGCTGGTCAAGGAGAAGGAGGCGACCCGAGCCCGGGACGCGCTCGCCGCCGAGCGCCGCCGGCTGCCAATGACCCGCATCGAGCAGGAGTACGTCTTCGACGGGCCCGCCGGCCGGGTCGGCCTGGCCGACGTGTTCGAGGGACGGCGGCAGCTGGTCGTCTACCACTTCATGCTCACCCCCGACTCGTCGCACCACTGCGAGGGCTGCTCCATGTTCGTGGACAACCTCGGGCACCCGGCTCACCTGAACGCACGGGATACCACAGTCGCGTTGATCTCGCGGGCGCCCCGGGCCGAGATCACGCCGTTCCAGGAGCGGATGGGCTGGACGTTGCCCTGGTACTCGTCCTACGGCACCGACTTCAACCCCGACTTCGGGCTGACGTCGGAGGCGGGGGAGTCCTTTGGCCTAAGTGTCTTCCTGCGCGACGGCGACGAGGTGTACCGCACGTACTTCACCACTGGGCGCGGTGTTGAGGCCCTCGGCAGCAACTGGACCCTGCTCGACCTGACTCCGCTGGGCCGGCAGGAGACCTGGGAGGAGACTCCGGGCGGGCGGCCGCAGGGCACGCCGTACAGCTGGTGGCGGCTGCACGACGACTACGACGGGTAGATCCGGGGCCGGTGCGCGGACCCGACGGGATCCTTTGATGGACATCAACGAGAGCCGGGCTGGCCGGCGGGAATGGGTGGGGCTCGCGGTGCTCGCCCTGCCCACGCTGCTGCTGGCACTTGACCTCAACGTGCTGTACCTGGCGTTACCGCAGTTGAGCGCCGACCTGGCGCCGGATGCCGCCCAACTGCTGTGGATCATGGACAGCTACGGCTTCATGATCGCCGGATTCCTGGTCACGATGGGTACCCTCGGTGACCGGATCGGTCGACGACGCCTGCTGATGATCGGCGCCGCTGCCTTCGGCGTGGCCTCAATCGTCGCCGCGTACTCGAACAGCGCCGAGATGCTGATCGGCACGCGGGCGCTGCTGGGAGTTGCCGGCGCGACGCTGATGCCGTCCACCCTGTCGCTGATCAGCAACATGTTCCGCAGTCCGGAGCAGCGTACCGTGGCCATCGGGACCTGGATGAGCTGTTTCATGATCGGCTCGATCCTCGGCCCACTGATCGGCGGGGCCCTGCTCGAGTCCTTCTGGTGGGGCTCGGTGTTCCTGCTCGCCGTACCCGTGATGGCCGTACTGCTGATCGCCGCGCCGGTCCTGTTGCCGGAGTACCGAAACCCCGAAGCCGGCCGCCTGGACCCGGTGAGCGTCGTGCTCTCCCTGGTCACCGTCCTACCGGTCGTCTGGGGCCTCAAGGAGTTGGCCAAGGACGGCCTCGGCGTGGCGCCATTGTTGGCCATGATGGTCGGCCTCGCGGTCGGTGCGGTCTTCGTCCGCCGGCAGCGCCGGCTCGCCCACCCACTGCTGGAGGTCCGCCTCTTCGCCAACCGCACCTTCAGCGCGGCTCTGCTCATCATGCTGGTCGGTGGGACCACCATCGGGGGCATCGCCCTGCTCTTCGCGCAGTACGCCCAGCTCGTCGTGGGCCTCTCCCCGCTGCGAGCCGGCCTGTGGATGTTGCCGTACGCGATCGCCATGCTGGCCGGTTCGATGCTGGCGCCGCTGCTCGCGCGGCGCGTCACCCCGGGCTACGTGGTGGCCGGCGGCATGGTGGTCGCGGCGGTCGGCTACTCGCTGATCGGCCTGGTGGGCAGCGCCGGTGGGCTCGGCCTGGCAGTGCTCGGCCTGGTACTGGTCTACCTCGGGTTCGGCCCCGGGGCCGTGTTGGGCACCGATCTGGCCATCGGGGCCGCTCCACCACAGCGGACCGGGTCCGCATCGTCGATCTCCGAGACCAGCACCGAACTCGGGGTCGCGCTTGGTGTCGCGCTGCTGGGCAGCGTCGGCACAGCGGTGTACCGCAGTGCGGTCGCCGCCGCCATCCCGGTGGGCCTGCCAGGAGATGCCGGCGAGGCGGCTGCGGAATCCCTCGCCGGCGCCACCGTCGTCGCCGAGCAGCTGCCCGAGCCGGCCGGCGCGGCGCTGCTGGAGGCGGCGCGGGTCGCGTTCACCGGTGGCTTCAACACCGCCGGCGGGGTGAGCGCCGGGCTGGCGGTGCTCCTCGCCGTGGTGTCGGCGTCGCTGCTGCGCCGGGTTCGTCCGACGGCGGAGCGGCCGGCCTCCGCCGGCTCGCCCCCACCGCACATCGAGCGGGAGCCTGTTAGCCCTACTGGGCGACCCAGCCCCGGGTCTCCCCGAGGACGGCCGAACCATTGAGGTCCGACAGCGACCGGCCCACAAAGTCCCGCGCCTCGTTCGAGGTCTGCGTCCGGAAGGGCAGCTCCGGCGCGGTCAGCACCTCCATGACCACAGCTGCGACCTCGTCGGACGTTTGAGGCTTGCCGGTGTCCGCCTCGTACATCGCCTGGACCCGCTGCACGTACGCGGTAAGCGCCGGCGCGTACGGCCCGGCCTGCGCCACCATGGCCGGGATGTCCACGTTGGCGTTGGCCACGAATTCGCTGACAACTGCGGCGGGCTCGATGATGCCAACCTGCACGCCGACCGTGCGGGCGACCGGCGCCAGCGACTGCATGAAGCCCTCGACGGCGAACTTGGCGGCGCAGTACGCCTCGTTGAAGGGCTGCCCGACACTGCCACCGACGCTGCTGATGGTCAGGAGGCGGCCGCCGCTGGACCGCAGGTGCGGCATCGCCGCCTGGGATACCTGGATCACGCCGAAGAAGTTCACCTCGACGCAGGCGCGGATGTCGGCGAGGTCGTCATTCTCCACGGTGCCGAGGTACGCGGCGCCGGCGTTGTTGATCACGGCATCGAGCCGGCCGTGCTCGGCCGCCACCGAGTCGATACCGTCCCGGACCGACTCGTCGGTGACGTCGAGGGCACGGATATCCAGGGACACCCCGGCGGCCGCCGCGGCGGCGTTCAACGCCTCCGCCCTTGTGGTGTCCCGCATCGTAGCCACGGTCGTCCAGCCCGCACGGGCGCAGGCGATGGCGGTGGCCAGTCCGATTCCGGAGGACGTTCCAGTGATCAGGACGCAGCGATTCGGGTTCGTGTTCAATGCTCACCCCAGGTCGGAACGGGATTTCCGGCCGTCCGGCAAACGCGGTGTGCCTGCCATGGACATCCGTTCATCCGACAGTACGCGGTGAGCCGCTCCGCGGCCGCCGAGTCGCGGGATCCGGGTCCCGCCCGACCCCGGGTCCCGCCCGAGGGCGGTACGGATCGTGGGCAGCCGCCGGGTCAGCCGACGACGCCGTTGCGGTATGCCCAGATCACGATGTTGACGCGGTCCCGTACGCCGAGCTTCGCCAGCACCCGGCCGACGTGGGTCTTCACCGTGACCTCGGCGAGGTGTAGCCGTTGGGCGATCTCGGCGTTGCTTGCTCCCGCCACGACCAGGTGGAAGACGTCGCGCTCCCGGGCGGTAAAGTCATCAATGAGGATTCGGGTCGCGTAGTCATCGCTGTCGTATGTGGTCAGTGCGATGATCTTCGGGCGAGGCCCGGGGGCGGCGAGGATGGCCCGGGTGGCGGTAATACCGTCGGTGTGGGGCATCCGGATGTCCATCAGAATGACGTCCGGCTGGTGCGCGGCGGCGAGGTCAACCGCTTCCGCACCGGTGGCGGCGGTGGCGACTACCCGCAGGCCGGCGGCGGAGTTGACGACGAGCGTGAATCCCGTACGGACGAGGTCCTGGTCGTCGGCGATGAGCACCGTGATGGGCGGCTCGGTCACGACAGCGTTCCCTCCTAGACCAGCGGCCACTTGGTGGTGACCGTAAATGCGCTTAGGTTGTCTCGCGGATCTTGGTGGTACGTCTGCCGTCCCTGTTACCGTCAGGCGGTCGCCTTCGTGCCAGGTCCCCGTGGTTTCGCCCTGGTGACATCTCAGCGAGAGGAGTTTCGCGTGCCGGATGTGCAGCGGTCGGAGCTGGTCGAACTGCTTGACCTCGCGCCCCACCCCGAGGGCGGCTGGTTCCGAGAGACGTGGCGCTCGACCCAGACGCTGCGTCCCACCGGGTACGACGGCAGCCGGAGCGCGGCTACGGCCATCTATTTCCTGCTGCACCCGGGTGAGCGCTCCCGTTGGCATGTGGTGCGCTCGGACGAGCTGTGGTTGTGGCATTCGGGCGGTCCGCTGACGCTGCGCTTCGGCGGCTCTGGCCAGCAGCCGGCGGACGACTCCAGAGAGGTTGCTCTCGGCGCGGATGTCTCCGCCGGTCAGCGTCCGCAGGTGCTGATTCCGGGTGGGACGTGGCAGGCCGCGATCCCCACCGGTGATCAGCCGGTCCTGGTCAGCTGTGTGGTGGCACCCGGGTTCGACTTCGCTGACTTCCAGCTGGAATAGGGGTCTCGCCGGGGGAGCGGCGGCTGCCGCGTCGTCATACCTGCGGAGGAGGATCGCGGGCGTGTACGAAGAACTAGCCTCGCCGCTGCCGTACGTCGTCGCGTGGCGTAGCGTCACGGCACCGGGTGGCGCTCCGGCACGGGTGCTGCCCGACGGTTGCCTCGACCTGATTTGGCGGGACGGTGGGGTCTTTGTCGCGGGGCCGGACACGTCCGCTCGGATGGCGTCCTCCGCGCCGGGCAGTCGCTACGCCGCGCTGCGCTTCGGTGCCGGGACCGGGCCCGGCGTGCTCGGCATACCCGCCAGCGAGGTGGTCGATCGGCAGGTGCCGTTGGAAACGGTGTGGCCGCCGGCCTCCGTCCGCGCCATCGCCGAGGCGGCGGATCCGCTCGCCGCCTTGACGGCCGCGGCGCGCCGTCGCTGGCACGGCACCGACCGGGTGCTGGTTTCCTTGGCCGGTGCCGCGCGGGCCGGACTGTCCGTTGGCCTGGTCGCGGCGCGCTGCGGCCTCAGCTCCCGGCAGCTGCAGCGACGCAGCAATGCCGCGTTCGGTTACGGGCCGAAGACCCTGCACCGGATCCTGCGGATGCAGCGGGCCGTCGCGTTGGCGCGGACCGGTCAGCCCTTCGCGTCGGTAGCAACCGAGGCGGGCTACGCCGACCAGGCCCACCTCGCCCGCGAGGTGCGGGCGTTGGCCGGGGTGCCGCTCACCGCGCTACTGGGGTGACGGGAGCTGGGCGAAGAGGTCCACGACGTTGTCGTCCGGGTCACGCACCTGTGCATAGCGTTGTCCCCACGGTGCGTCCCAGGGCTCCTGGACCGACGGGTAGCCGGCGGCGACGAGGTCGGCGTGGAGCTTCTCCACCTCGCCCGCGTCCGCGCAGCGAAAGGCCCAACCGCCGGAGGGCGGTCCAGGTTCGTAGTCGGGGTCGAACGACCGTATTGAGGCGTGGGTGTCCCACATGAGGCGGATGCCGCCGGAGACGGTCACCTCGACGTGCGGCTCATCCTCCGCGCCGGCCGGAAACGGCAGGCCGAGTCGGCGGTAGAAGGATAGAGATGCTGCCATGTCGGCCACCGCAAGGCCGATCGCGCTGAAGGTGGGTGCCATGACCTCGACGGTACGAGCGGCTCGCCGCTCCGTCTTGAACGAATCGGACGGGCACTGGAATGTCCTGGTCCGGGCGGACACCCCGGCTGCCCCGCTCCACTGCGCCGCGGCTTCGACGTGGCGGGTCACACCCCCGCCTCACCGGGCGAGCCGCGCCGCCACCGCGGATGTCCAGATGAACAGGGGGAACACGGCTACCCGTTCCATGCCGCCGACGCCGATGCCGAGGTCAACCTGGGCCAGGAACAGGGCTGTACCGCCCAACCCGACCAGGCCCAGGGTGAGGCTGAGCGGGCGCATCGAGGTCAGCACCGGTGAGCGGCGGGCCAGCGCGGCCACGAGCATTCCGCCGTTGGCCAGGAAGAAGATCAGTATGGCCCCGAGGAAATGCTTGTTCTCGTTGACATCCGCTGGGTAGGCCCCAGCCAGGACGTAGCCGCTCGCGCCGGCGAGCGTCAGCAGCTGCACGGTCCGTGCGGCGATTCCGGGTCCCAGCGCTGACCAGGTGAGAAAGACGCCGAGTGCGAGCAGTACCCCGGTGCTGACCATGGCGCTGTTCATCGCGACATGCCAGGGCGAGCACACTTCACGAGGGCGGGTGGTGTCCCACCTCCCACAGGTCACATTGCCCAGGTCACTGATGTTGTTGGTGCTCCAGCTGAACCGTGGCTGCCGCCAGGCCAAACCGATTGTCAGGTTTGCGGCGAGGAAGAGCGGGGCGGCGAGCAGCCAGCTGTGAGCGCCAAGGCGGTGTATACCCATTCGGCAAGTCCAGCGCGTCCCGGCGGGCCTCGCACTGGGCCTGGTCAGTCAGTCAGAGGTAGGGCTGGGTATACCCGAGGAATACACGTACGCAGCTGGTTCGACCTATCTGTCCTGGTTAGCGTTGCCGCATGACCTTGGATCGACCCCGACACCTGGTGGCGGCACTTCGCCGGCGTGGCTACCTGCTCTCATCCTGGCCGTGGCGTGCCCTGGCGTACGCCGCCGGCACCCTCCCGATCGCCGGCGCCCTCTTCGCTGGGCTGCTCGTTGTCGCCGTACCCCTGTGGGCGGTTGTCTCTGCGGTGCGGCAGGGTCAGTCGGTGGAGCTTCCCGTCATCATATTTCTCACCGTCGCCGGGCTGGCCCTGCTCGCCCTGGCGCCGATCGTGAGTGCCGTGGTGGCTCCGTTCGAGCGGTGGCGGCTCGGCCTGGTTGACCCACGTCCGCTTGCGGGAGCGCGGCTCCGGGGTCTGGCCGCCCGCTACACCAGCCCAGCGGCGTGGCGGGAAGTGGCCTACCTCTGCTGGCTGGGCGGGGCGGTGCCGGTCGCGTACTGGATGCTCTTTTTGCTCATTCTGCTGGACCTCACGCTGATCGCCAGCCCTTGGTTGGCCGTCGACAGCGACCGGGTCATCCTCGTCCAGACCACGGTCGACACCCCAGGCCAGGCGATCCCGTACGCGGTCGTGGGCCTGCTGTTCATTCCGGTGTTGTGGTACCTGCTCGGGCTGCTCGTCGCCGTTCAGGCGGTCGTGGCCCGCCGGTTGCTCGGGGGACCCGTGGCCGGGGCGGCGCTGCGGGAGGTCACCCGCTCCCGGACCCGGCTGGTCAACGCGTACGAGGCCGAACGCCGCCGGATCGAGCGGGATGTGCACGACGCGGCCCAGCCCCGGCTGACCAGCCTCACCCTCCAGCTCGGCCTGGCGAAGCTCGACGTGCCCGACGACTCCCCGGCCGCGAAGCCACTGGCCATCGCACACGGACAGGCCAAGGCCCTGATGGTGACGCTCCGGCAGATCGTGCAGGGCATCCGCCCGCAGCACCTCGCCGAGCTCGGTCTCGCCGGTGCCGTCCGGGAACTGGCCGCGGCCACCACCGTCCCGTTCGCCGTCCACGCCGACCTCCGGCAACCCCTGCCGGAGCTGGTCGAGACCACCGCCTACTTCGTGGTCTCCGAGTCCGTCAGCAACGTGGCCCAGCACGCTCAGGCGACCCGGGCCGAGGTGCGGTTGACCCAGGCCGACCGGGAACTCGTCGTGGAGGTCGAAGACGACGGCCGCGGCGGCGCCAGCCCCGGCCAGGGCACCGGCCTGACCGGCCTCGCCGACCGGGTCGCCGCGGTCAACGGACGGCTGCTGCTCGCCAGCCCGGCCGGTGGCCCCACCGTGTTGCGGGTGGAGCTGCCATGGCACCGATGACCCGGGTTGTGCTGGCCGAGGATGAGGTTCTGCTGCGCGAGGGTCTCGTCGGCCTGCTGACCAGGTTCGACTTCGAGGTGGTCGCTGCCGTCGGCTCCGTGCCGGCACTGCTGGACGCGGTCCGCACCCAGAAGCCGGACCTGGTCGTGACCGATATCCGTATGCCGCCCCAGCACCGGGATGACGGCCTGCGCGCGGCCGTCACGCTGCGTGCGGAACAGCCGCATCTAGCAGTCGTGGTGCTCAGTCAGTACGTGCAGAGCGAGTACGCCTCCGCCCTGCTCAACAGTGGTGACGGGCGCCGGGTCGGCTATCTGCTCAAGGACCGGGTCGCCGACGTCGCCGAGTTCGTCGCGACGCTGCGTCGGGTGGCGGCTGGCGGAACAGCCATCGACCCCGACGTCGTACGGCAGCTGTTGCTTCGCCCCCGTGACCCGCTCGCCACCCTGTCCACCCGCGAACGCGAGGTACTCGCGCTGATCGCCGAAGGTCACTCCAACGCGGCGATCGCGGGGAAGCTCTTCATCACCGAGGCGGCGATCGGCAAGCATGTCGGCAACATCCTGACCAAGCTTGAGCTGCCGCCCAGTGATGACACCAATCGCCGGGTGTTGGCTGTCCTCACCTACCTACGCACGGGCCCGCCGTACCCCTCGTAGGGGCGGGTCTCTCCCCGGCCCGCCGTCAGGTGAGCAGCGGCTCCAGGATGCTGGGGGTGGTCGCCTCGGTATTGCTGAGCACCACGAACCGGCGGCCTAGTTCCGGAATGTGCCCGACGAACGTCTGGTAGCCCGCGCTGTGTCGGCGGATCGTTGGACGATCTGCGCCAACAGTACGCACCCCGGGCTGCTGTATCTCCAGCCCGCGCCGGGTGGGAATTGCAGCGGTACGGAGTGAAAGGTTTTCAGTAGTTCGCTCGGCTGGACCCGCTGCCCCAGATCAATCATGGGGTAGTCGTCCCAGTGGCCGAGGCCGGAGGTGTGGCTGAGCAGGTGGTGCAGGGTGATGTCCCGCCACTGTTCCGGGCAGCCGTCGATCCAGCGGCTGATGGGATCCTCGAGGAGTAGCGTGCCCTCTTCCACCAGCAGGAGCAGGGCAGCGGCGGTGAACTGCTTGCTGACCGAGGCGAGCTGGAAGCGGGACTTTGTGTAGTCGGCCACGACGACCTCGTCGCCCTGTTGTACTGCTATGTCCACTTGGGCCATGCCGCACACCCTAGCGCGCTACGGGTGCGTGGCTTGGTGGTCGCCGGACGGCGGGCAGTGAAGTTTCGAGAATGTTTCCGAAAACTCTTGCAACTTATTTCATAGATGCCGCATCGTGTTCGCTACCGGATGGCCGTCCGCCCTTGCCGAGCGCCCCTTCGCACGAGAGGTCCCCGTCATGGAAACCGCGAGACCACATCCAGTTGGCCGCACCGGCCGTCTGGTGCTCGCCGCCGCGCTGGTCGCGGTGGGCGGCACAGCGGTCGTCACCGCCGCGACCACCGCCAGCTCCGCCCGCGCCGCAGTCGTGCTCAACGACAGCGAGGTGACCGCCAACCTGTGGCAGTGGAACTGGAACTCGGTCGCCACCGCCTGCACCGACCACCTCGGCCCCGCCGGCTACGGCGCGGTGCAGGTGGCCCCGCCGCAGGAGTCGGTGTACCTACCCAACAGCGCTGACGGGGTGCACCCCTGGTACGAGGTCTACCAGCCGGTCTCGTACCAGCTGGAGAGCCGGTTCGGTAGCCGGGAGCAGTTCGCCGGTATGGTCAGCACCTGCCACGATGCGGGCGTGCGCGTCTATGTGGATGCGATCGTCAACCACATGGCCGGCACCAACAACCCGCCCGGCACCCGCGGCTACGCCGGCACCGAGTTCTCCGGCTACAGCTACCCCTCGGTTCCCTATGGCGGGGGCGACTTCCATCGCCCGGGCGACAACTGCCCGACCGACGGCTCCATCAATGACTGGGACAACGTAGCCCAGGTGACCAGCTGCGAGCTGCTCTCCCTGGCCGATCTCTACACCGAGAAGGAGTACGTGCGCGACACGATCGCGGGGTACCTGAACGACCTGATCGGCCTCGGCGTCGACGGTTTCCGGGTGGACGCGGTCAAGCACATTCGGAAGGACGACTTCGCGGCGATCCTCAGCCGGCTGGACGACACCGTCGCGGAGGGGAAGCGCCCCTACGTCGCCCAGGAGATCTTCGACGGCGCCAACAACCCTGACCTTCAGGCCCGGGCGTTCATCGGCAACGGCGACGTGCTCGACTTCGCGTACGCCAAGGGCATTCGCTCCGCCTTCCAGGGCTCGATCGCGACGTTGGGCAACATTCCGAACTGGAACCTCGACGCGCCGAGTGCCAACGTCTTCTCGATGGTCACCAATCACGACCTGGAGCGAGACGGGGTGGTGCTGTCGTACAAGGACGGCACCGACTACGTGCTCGCCAACTACTTCGCGCTGGCCTACCCGCACGGCAAACCGTCGGTCTTCGACAGCTTCACCTGGTCGAATCGGAATCAGTCCCCGCCACACAACGGTGGTGGGTATGTCACCGACACGGTCTGCGGTGGCGCCTGGAACTGCCTGAGCCAGAGCACCGGCATCAAGGGCATGGTGGGCTGGGCCAACGCGGCGCGTTTGGTCCAGAGCGTCGCCGACTTCACCGCGGTCAACGACAACGTGATCGGCTTCCACCGGGGCGACCGGGCCTGGATCGGCATCAACGACTCCGGTGGCACCGCCACCGCCACCTTCGCCACCGGCCTCGCCGACGGTGCCTACTGCGACGTCATCTCCGGCGCGGCCGACGGTAGCGGCTGCACCGGCGCTACGGTGAGTGTCACCGGCGGTCAGGCCACCGTGAGCATCCCGGCGAACAACGCTGTCGCCATCCACGTCAACGCCCGCCCCGGCGCGACGCCGTCGCCGACGGTCAGCCCCACCGGTGACCCCACCGACGAGATCGCCACGACCTTCACGGTCAGCGCGACCCCCAGCGCCGATCAGGACGTCTACGCCGTCGGTAGCATCGCCGAGCTCGGCTCCTGGGCCCCGGCCGCCGCGGTGCGGCTGACCCCGCAGGGTGGGAACACCTACCGCGGCACGATCGACCTGCCCCCGTCCACCGCGGTCGAGTACAAGTTCATCAAGGTGACCGGCGGGGGAGACGTGACCTGGGAATCCGGCGAGAACCGGAGCTTCACCACCCCCGCCTCCGGTACGTACGCGCTGACCGAGACCTTCCGGGGCGACTCGATCCCCGCCCCGGCGATCCCCAGTTCGTTCCACGCCACCGTCTACACCTACTTCGGGCAGAACGTCTTTGTGGTCGGTAATGTCGCGGAACTGGGCAGCTGGAATCCGGACAACGCCATCGCGCTCTCCGCGGCCGACTACCCGGTCTGGCGGGCGACCGTCGACCTGCCGCCGAGCACCCACATCGAGTACAAGTACGTGAAGAAGAATCCGGATGGCTCGGTGACCTGGGAGTCCCAGTCAAACCGAAGCTTCACCACCCCGACCACCGGCACCCGCACCAACACGGACACCTGGCGCTAGCCGCAGCCGGGCTCACCCTCGGACTACCTCCGCGGGTGGGCCCTGGTGGTGGGCACGGCCCCGTGGGCGGTGGTGTCTCGCCGCGCCGGCCTGGCCACCTGCGGTGGGCACCCTACCGGCGCGCGAGTTCCGCCTCGATTCGGCGGACCAGTGTCTTTCGGCTCTTGCCGGCGCGTTCGCGCCGTAGCGCCGACCGGAGTTGGCGGGTGTCGAGCCCGGTCAGCCGTTTCGCCGCGTCGGGGACCCGCAGGTCGAGTAGCCGGTCGACCGACGTGGTGTCGCGGCGGGTACGGCTGGCCGGGCCGGTGTTGGCCACGTACTGCCGGCCGCTCCTCGACGCCTTACGTTTCTTGGTGTCGGTGGCGCGGCGTTCCTTTTCGGGGAGTTCCTTCCACACGCGTTCGGGCAGGTAGCGCTTTGTCTCGCCGTCCTGCCGCGCCCGGGTGCCGCCCTCTCGGGTTTGCCACTTCTCGCGGCCCCACTGTCGCAGGGATCGCTGCCGTTCGTCTCGTGGCCCCTGGTAGCCTCCGCCCTGCTTCTCGTACTCCTTGACCAGCAGTTGCGACTTTCGGGCCGACCACTGTCCGGGCCGGGCGCCCTTGTCGGATGCCTTGATCTCGTCTTTGAGTCTTCTTCGTAGCTTCGGATCGGTGTACCGCGCCATGCCCTCGGCTACCCGGTGTCGGCACACCCTACGCCCCGCATCCCAGGTCGAGCGATGGGCCGGATGCGCCTTGATCCGTTAAGCAGTGATTACGGAAAGTTTCCCTTCCGTTGCGTCGACAGCCAGCTTAATCTATGTGTGGAAGCGCTCCCAGTCGTTGACCATCACCACTAGGAGCTTCCCGTGTCTGTGAAATCACGATTGCCGGCTGCCGCGGTGGCGGCCTGCGTAGCTCTCGGGCTGGCGGCCGTTGCCCCAGCCGCGTTCGCCACCACCGCACCCCAGCCGGAGGCGCAGGTTGTCTCGGCCCCGGCGGCCGACTGGCTGCACACCGACGGCAACAAGATCGTGGACGAGTTGGGCAACCAGGTGTGGTTGACCGGCGCGAACTGGTTTGGCTACAACGCCACCGAACGGGTCTTCCACGGGCTCTGGGCCGGCAACATCGAGACCATCACGCGGCAGCTGGCCGAGCGCGGAATCAACATCGTACGGGTGCCGATCTCCACGGAGTTGCTGCTGGAGTGGAAGGCCGGCCAGACGGTGTTGCCGAACGTGAACCTGTCGGTCAACCCGGAGCTGGCGGGCCTGGACAACCTGCAGATTTTCGACCACTGGCTGGCCCTCTGCGAGAAGTACGGGCTGAAGGTCATGCTCGATGTGCACAGTGCGGAGGCAGACAACTCCGGCCACTTTTATCCAATGTGGTACAAAGGGAAGATCACCCCGGAGCTGTTCTACCAGGGCTGGGAGTGGGTCGCCGCTCGGTACCAGCACAACGACACCATCGTCGCGATGGACATCCAGAACGAGCCGCACGGTACCCCGAACAACCCGCCCCGGGCCAAGTGGGACAGCACCAGCGACATCGACAACTTCAAACACACCTGCGAGACGGCGGGCAATCGGATCCTTGCCATCAACCCGAACGTGTTGATTCTCTGCGAGGGCATCGAGGTCTACCCGCGCCCGGGGGAGAGCTGGGAATCACCCAACACCGACCCGGACCAGAGCCCCAACTACCACTACAACTGGTGGGGTGGCAACCTGCGGGGGGCGAAGGACCACCCGATCAATCTGGGTGACCACCAAGACCAGTTAGTCTATTCGCCGCACGACTACGGGCCGTTGGTGCACGAGCAGCCGTGGTTCCAGAAGGACTTCGACAAGACCGCGTTGACCAACGACGTGTGGCGACCAAACTGGCTCTACCTCCACGAGGACGGCACCGCGCCGCTGCTGGTCGGCGAGTGGGGTGGCCGGTTCGGGCAGGACGAACGGCAGGACAGGTGGCTCCAGGCCCTGCGGGACCTGATGGCCGAGGAGGGGATCCACCACACCTTCTGGTGCCTGAACCCGAACTCCGGCGACACCGGCGGCCTGCTGCAACACGACTGGCAGACCTGGGACGAGGTCAAGTACGAACAGGTGCTCAAGCCGGCGCTCTGGCAGTACAACGGCAAGTTCGTCAGCCTGGACCATCAGGTACGCCTCGGTGGCGGGGCCTCCACCACCGGCATCAGCCTCACCGAGCGCTACACCGGCGGCGGTGGCGACACTGTCGCGCCGACCGCACCGGGGCGTCCCGTGGCCAGTGATCTGACCTCCACCACGGTCACCCTGACCTGGGACGCGTCCACCGATAACGTCGGGGTCGTCGGCTACGAGGTACGACGTGCGACCAACGGCGGCCCACCGAGCACAGTCGCCACCGTCGCCGGCACCACCTACCAGGTGACCGACCTTGCGGCCGAGACCGAATACACCTTCACGGTGCGGGCCAGGGATGCGGCGGGAAATGTCTCCGCCGCCTCCCCGGCCCGCACCGTCACCACCCCACCCGGCGGTGGTGGCGGAGGCAGCGGCTGCACCGCTACGTACCAGCTGATCAATACGTGGTCGGGAGGTTTCCAGGGTGAGGTCACCGTGGAAAACACCGGTACCGTAACCATCGCCGGCTGGCAGGTCGCCTGGACCGACCCGGGCGGGACCGCGATCACCTCGCTGTGGAACGGCAGGTGGACGTTCACCGGTGGCGAGAATGTGGTGCTGCACGAGGCGTACAACGGTCAGCTCGCGGCCGGGAGTAGGACCACGTTTGGCTTCACCGGCACCGGTCCGGGCACCGCGCCGGCCGGGCAGACCTGCGCTGCCCGCTGATCCAGGTGGATCTGGTCCCGCCAGAAGGGAGGACCTGCGCGGCTAGCGTGGGTGCACCGTGTAGGTCAGGTGGGTCACCCGGGCCGACGACTTCGAATGGAGTGGCTTCAGCGCGATCCGGGACGCGTCCACGCCCTCGAAGAGGCGGGTGCCGGCACCAAAGAGCACCGGTGCGACCGAGATCGACAATTCGTCGACCAGGCCCGCGTTGAGGTACGCCAGGACCGTCTCGCTGCCGCCGGAGATGCGGATGTCCCGCTCTCCGGCGGCTTCGCGGGCCTGATCCAGCGCGTGGTGAATGCCGTCGTTGACGAAGTGGAACGTGGTCCCGCCGGGCCGTTCCCAGGGGGAGCGTCGCTCGTGGGTGAGGACGTACACGGGGACGTGGAAGGGCGCCTCCTCCGGCCACGCGTGCTCGCCGAGGTCGAACATGCGCTTGCCCATGATGTTTGCCCCGGTACGTTCGAACGTCTCCCGGACGATGTCGTTGTCACTCCCCTCCTCGCCGCCTTCCCCCAGGTGGAGCCGTTCCTGGAAGAACCGCTGCGCGAAGAGCCACCCCTGAAGCTCCATCCACTGGGCCATCCAGTGGTCGAGCCGCGGGTCCTGCTCTCGCTGTTCGGGCGTGGCAAGGAGGCCTTCCATCGACTCGGGCGCGCTGAAGCCGTCGAGCGACATGCCGATGCTGACAAACACCTTCCCCGGCATCAGCGGGCCCCCTTCCGGGCGACCTCGGCGAGGTAGGCGGCCAGCTTGCCCAGCGTCTGCTCGCCGCGCTGGATCGCGTGGTACTCCAGCACAACCCGGTCTCGTTGCTGTCGGGTGGGGAAGATGCTGCGCATGACGATCCGGGTGGTGGCGCCGTGTGGCGTGAAGTCCAGGATTGATTCGAAGGTGTCCGGGTCGTCCCGGTACGCCCCGTGCAGCAGCGTGATCCGCTTCGGTGGGACGATCTCGGTCCACATGATCCACTGGGGGTAGTCGGTCCCGTCTGGTCCGTGCATCACGAAGTCCCAGACTCCGCCTTCGTGGAACTCGAAGGCGTACGTGGTGGTGGTGAACCCGGCCGGGCCCCACCATCGGGACAGGTGCTCAACCGCGGTGAACGCCTCGAATACCAGTTCCTGCCGGGCGTCGATGAGCCGGGAGACGACAATCTCCCGGTCCGTCGTCGCCGGCTGCGCGTCTTGCCTGGTTCCTGTCACTGGCTGTTCCTCCTGTCGTGTTTGAGGTCTTGGACGTAGCTGTCCAGTCGGTCGAAACTCTCGTTCCAGAACTGTTCGAATCCGCCGATCCACTCGTGGACCGGCCGCAGCCCACCCGCGTCCAGGCTGTAGCGGCGCTGCTTGCCCACCCCGCGAACCCGCACCAACCCCACCTCCCGGAGTACCCGCAGATGCTTGGAGGCCTGCGGCTGGCTCATCCCCAGTTCCTGGGCCAGGTCGGTCACTGGCCATTCACCGGCCCGCAGTAGCCCGAGGATGTCTCGACGCTGCGGCTCCGCGATCGCGTTGAACGCGTCCGATGTCGTTGCTGCTCGCGCCATGACGCCATCATATTCCCATAACGGCATGCGTCAAGTTGGCGGGGAGGGTGTCCTGGCCGGGCGGCTCCCAGCGGACGCCGGCCGGGGGCGGTGACGGCGGCCGGGTGAACCTGGTGGCGGTGGACCCGGTGCTCTCGGGCTGGAGTGCCGCCATGATCAAAGCTGGTGGAAACAATGCCCCTGTTATAACCTGTTCTAGATTCATCTCGAAGAGGAGGTCACGATGGCTACAGTGACGGTCGAGGCCGACGCGAAGGCGGATCCGACGCAGGTCTGGAAGCTCGTGGTGGCCCTGCCGAGGGTTGGCGAGTGGAACACGATGCACGAGGGTTTCGCCGGCGAGGTGCCGGAAACCCTCGGCGAGGGGACCACGTATCAGCAGCGGGTGAAGCTGATGGGCATGCCGGCCGAGATGGCCTGGCGGGTGACGAAGGCGGAGGCGCCGGGGCGCCTCGAGCAGGCGGGCGACGGCCCGATGGGCGTCAAGGCGAAGATGGTGATCGCGGTCGAGGCGAGCGGCGGGGGCTCGCACATCACCTACGGGATGGAGTTTGCCGGCCCGGCCTTGAAAGGTGCGATGGACGGCATGTTGCAGAAGCAGGCCACCACGGCGTGTCAGCAGGCGTTGGCGAAGCTCGTCGCGCTGCTGGACTGAGGTCATTTCCCGGGGCGGCCACACCGTCGCTTCCGTGAGTTCTGTGGTGCGGGATCGCGGTGTGGCTGGTCTTGGTATTCGGGTCCTGCCCCTGGTGGGCAACAAAGGCAGGTGTCGACTCGAAGTGAAACGTGTTCTAATAGGAAAATGGGACCGAACTTTGAGCTCGACGATTCCCAGCAGTCGATCGTTCGTCTCGCTGACGAGGTGCTGAGCGACAGCGAGGGTACGCCGGAGCGCCTGTGGAAGGCCCTCGGTCAGTCCGGCCTGCTCGGCCTCGCTGTGCCGGAGCGGTTGGGCGGCGCTGGACTGGGCGCGATGGCAACTGGCGTGCTGCTCACCGAGATCGGGCGGCGCGCCGCCCGGGTTCCCGCCTGGTCCACGCTCTCGCTCGGTGTCCTCCCGGTGGCCCGGGCGGGCAGTCCCGAGCAGCAACGCGAGCTGCTGTCGGGCGTGCTCGAGGGGCGGGTTCTGACGGCTGCCCTGGGGGCGCCGCTGCCGGTCACCGACGGCTGGCGGATCACCGGTGCCTGCGGTCCGGTTCCGGACGCTGAGGCGGCCTACCGGGTTCTGGTTCCGGTGCGAGTGCGCGGGGGCGGGCCGACGGTCGCCCTGATCGATCCAACCGCGCCGGGGGTGACGCTGCTGCGCACCCCGACCTCGGCCGGGGCCGACGAGTTCACGTTGCGGCTCGAGGGGGCCGCTGCGGAGCCCCTCGGTGACGCCGAGATCGAGCTGCGCCGGTTCGCGGTCGCCGGAGCCTGTGCGCTGGGCGACGGCGCGCTGGCCGGTGCCTTACAGCTGACCGCCGACCACGTGCGAGACCGGCAGCAGTTCGACCGTCCGCTCGCCACCTTCCAGGCGGTCGCCCAGCAGATCGCCGATGTGTACGTCGCCGCTCGCACCATGCATCTGGCGGCGCTCGCCGCAAGTTGGGGTGCCGAGGTGGGCCAGGACGCCGACGGGTGGACCGCAGCGTACTGGCTGAGCAGCATCGCCCAGCCGGCGCTGCGTACCTGCCACCACCTGCACGGGGGGCTGGGGCTGGTCGCCGACTACCCGCTACACCGCCACACCGCCCTGGTCCGGGACCTGGTCCGGCACCTTGGCGGCACCGAGTACTGCCTGCACCAACTGGGAGCCCATGGTGTACATCGATTTGACTGAGGAGCAGCACGCGCTGCGGGCGCGGCTGCGCACGTACCTCGCCGAGGTGCTGCCACCAGCGGAGCGCGCCATTCTGCTGCGCGAGCGGCACGGCGTGGTCTACCGCGAACTGATCCGTCGACTCGGCCGGGACGGCTGGCTGGGCCTGGGTTTCCCGACCCGGTTCGGCGGCGGGGGGCTCGGCCCGGTGGAGCAGCAGATCTTCGTCAACGAGGCAGCCCGTGCCGACGTTCCGCTGCCCGCGGTCACCCTGCAGACCGTGGCGCCGACGCTGCTCGCCCACGGCTCGCCCGAGCAGCAGGAGTTCTTCCTGCCCCGCATCCTGGCCGGGGAGCTGCACTTCGCGATCGGCTACACCGAGCCCGAGGCCGGCACCGACCTCGCCGCGCTGCGGACCCGAGCGGTACGCGACGGGGACGCCTACGTGGTAGACGGTCAGAAGACTCTCACCACCGGGGCGCACGCGGCGGACTACCTCTGGCTCGCCTGTCGCACCGACCCGGGCGCGCCCCGGCACCACGGCCTCTCCATCCTCATCGTGGATACGAAAGATCCCGGCTATTCGTGGACGCCGATTATCACGTGCGATGGGGCGCACCACGTCAACACGGTCTATCTGACTGGGGTGCGAGTGCCGGTGGCCCGGCGCGTGGGTGCCGAGAACGACGGCTGGCGACTGCTGACCACGCAGCTCAATCACGAGCGGGTGATGCTGGGCCCGGCCGGCCGGCTCGGTGCCGTCGGCGAACGGGTACACGACTGGGCGTACTCGAGGAGCCTGCTCGAAGCCCCCGATGTGCGACGTGTCCTCGCTCGCGTCGCCGCCTGCCAGCGGATCAACGAACTGCTCAACTGGTCGGCGACCGGGGACGAACCCAATGCGGCGGACGCCTCGGTCACCAAGGTCTTCTCGTCGGAGTGGCTGCTGCGGCTCAGCCAGGAGTTGGAGGAGGTCGTGTGGCGCCGCGGCGACCCCGCCGACCCGGCGACGGCAGAGCTGTTGACCTGGCTTGACGTCCAGGTCAAGCGGAACCTCGTGCTGACCTTCGGCGGTGGGGTCAACGAGATCCAGCGGGAACTGATCGCGTCTGCCGGGCTCGGGTTGCCTCGCGTGCCGCGCTAGCCCTCAGCGGAGGGTGAGGCTCACGTCGGAGAGGGCCGGGGCGTCGTCCCGGTCGGCAACCGAGGCGCGCAGCACCAGCTGACCGTCTTCCCGCCACATCTCGGTGCGCAGGGTTTCGCCAGGGAAGACGACTCCCGCGAAGCGGGCCTGGTAGCCGGCCACCCGTTCCGGATCGCCGTCGAGCAGGGCGTCGACCGCCGCCTTCGCCACGATTCCGTATGTGCAGAGCCCGTGCAGAATCGGCCGGGGGAACCCGGCGTGGGCGGCGAAGGTCGGGTCGACGTGCAGCGGGTTGCGATCGCCGCAGAGCCGGTACCAGAGGGCCTGCCGCGCATCGGTGGGGGAGAGCACCACCGCGTCCGGTGCCCGGTCGGGCACCGGCACCCGGGTGGTCGGCCCCCGCTCTCCGCCGAAACCGCCCGCACCCTTGACGAAGATGCTGATCCGACTGGTGAACAGCTCGGTGCTGGTCTCGGTGACGATGACCGCCGCGCTGCCCTTGTCATACACGGCGACGATCCGGGAGCGAGCCGCACAGCTGCCCTTCGCCGGGATCGGCTGGTGGAGTTCGAGCTCCTGCCGGCCGTGGACGACCTGGGCCAGATCAATGTCGATACCGGGCATGGTCAGCGTGGGCGGCTCGGTGTCCCGCAGGGTGGTGGCCACCGTGGCGAAGGTGGGCAGGACGCCACGCAGCGCGCCCTCGTAGACGTAGGACAGCTCGTCGGGGCCAGCTCCGACGGCCAGGTGGTACAGCAGTACGTCGGTGCTGTCCCAGCTCAGGTCCCGGCCGGGAAGTTCGGCGCCGACGGCGACGGCGGGGTCGATGGGCATCAGTCCTCCTGGAGGGGGGTGGGGGTGGCGGCCGTCGTGGCCAGGTCGAGTGCGGCCAGGTAGCCGAAGACGAGCGCCGGGCCGAGGGTCGCACCGGCGCCGGCGTAGCTGCGCCCCATCACCGAGGCGCTGACGTTGCCCGCCGCGTACAGCGCGGGTACGACCGTGCCGTCCGGGCGCAGCACCCGGGCCCGTTCATCGGTCCGCAGGCCGCCCTTGGTGCCCAGGTCACCGGGGACCATGCGGAACGCGTAGAACGGGGGCCGGGCCACGGTGCCCAGGCACGGGTTGGGCCGATGCCGCGGGTCGCCGTAGTAGCGGTCGTAGGCTGAGTCCCCGCGGTGGAAGTCGTCGTCCCGACCGCGCTGCGCGAACTCGTTGAACCGGCGCACGGTGCCGGTCAACGCGGCCGTGGGCACTCCGATCTGGTTGGCCAGGTCGTCCAGGGTGTCGGCGCGGTGCGCTGCCCCCGAGGTGAACCAGCGCCGTGGTAGCGCGGAGCGTGGGGCCCGGCCGCCGAACAGGTAGCGGTCCCGGTAGGTTTGGTCGGCCACCAGCCACGCCGGTTGGTCGACCCCCGGGCTGCGCATGGCGTGCACCGCGTCCACGTAGGGGGCCGCCTCGTTGACGAAGCGCCGGCCGTTGGCATCAACCATGAGGCAGCCGGGCTGGTTGCGCTCGGCGAGGCAGAAGTAGGGCCCGCCGGGGAGCGGAATCGACGGCCCCCACCAGGCCTCGTCCATCAGCTCGAGGGCGGCACCGAGCCGTTTGCCCGCCTCGATGCCGTCCCCCGTGTTGGTGACCGCGCCAGTGGTCCACTCCGTGCCGATCCCCGCCTGGTGCTCCTGGCGCATCGACTGGTTGTGCTCAAACCCGCCGCTGGCCAGCAGTACACCTCGTCGGGCGTGGAACAGCATCGGGGCGCCGGTCTGCTGGGCGGTAACCCCGGTGACCCGGCCCCGTTCGATGAGCAGGTCGGTCATCGGCGTGTTGAGCCGGACCGGGACGCCGGCGTTGCGCAGGCCGGCGCGGAGCCCGGCGGCGAGCGCCTGGCCCATGGTGAGTAGCTGCCGGCGCCGGATCCGGGCGCCCAGGCCGCGGGCGGCGAGCCGGGCCACGGTGCGGATCGCCCGCGGATGTCGGAGGCCCAGCGACAGCCACCGGTAGTCGACCTGGGTGACCGCCACCCCCTTCGGCGCTGCCTTGTAGGGCGCGGCCAAGGTCGCGAGGTCAGCTCGGACCAACCGGGTGTCGAGCAGGAGTGGCTCGATGCTGCGCCCGCCCGGAAGCCCACCGGGAGCTTCGGGGTAGTAGTCCGGATAGCCGGGCACCCAGGCGAAGTCGAGTGGGGTGTGGTCGCGGACGAAGGCGACCACCTCCGGTGCGGTGGCGAGGAACGCGTGCTGCCGGGCCGGAGTGGCGTCGGCGCCGGCGACGTACGCCAGGTAGGTGCGCGCGTCTTCGGGCCGGTCGGCGACCCCAGCCCGGGCGAGCACCTCGTTGCCGGGAAGCCAGAGCCCGCCGCCGGAGCGGGCGGTGGAACCGCCGTATGTCCCGGCCTTTTCCAGCACGACCGCGCTCAACCCCCGGTGCGCCGCGGTGAGTGCCGCGACCATGCCGGCGCCGCCGCTGCCGACGACGACCACATCGAACTCCCGTTCCGATATCGACACGAGAACAGGTTATAGTTTTATCCGGCTCGCCACCACCGATCGGCGACGGTGTCCGCCTCGTGGTCGGCGCAGCCGACCACGTTGATCTGCGGAACACCACGGAGGCGCGGTGACCGAGGAGTGGGACCAGACGGCCGACGTCGTGGTGGTCGGCTTCGGCGCGGCCGGGGCCTGCGCCGCGGTCGAGGCGGCCGACGCGGGAGCGCACGTCCTGGTGCTCGACCGCTTCTCCGGCGGCGGCACCACCGCGATGTCCGGTGGGGTGATCTATGCCGGCGGCGGCACCCAGCAGCAGTGTGCGGCCGGGGTCACCGACACCCCCCAGGCGATGCTGGACTACCTGCGCGAGGAGGTCGGCGACACCGTCTCTCCCGCGACCCTGCGTCGGTTCTGCGAGCAGAGCGCCGACGCGATCGACTGGTTGGCCGGCCTCGGCGTACCCTTCGAGGCGAGTCTCTGTCCATACAAGACCTCATATCCAACCGATCGCCACTACCTGTACTACTCCGGGAGTGAGCCGTCCTTCGCCCACCGGGCACCACCTGCCCCACGCGGCCACCGGGTGCACGCCCGCGGCACCTCCGGTCGGTTGTTCGCGGCCCGGCTCGCCGCTGCCACCCGCGACCGGGGCGTCGAGCTGCGCGCGCAGACCCGGGCCGAGCGGCTCGTCACCGGCCCCGACGGCCGCATCACCGGAGTCGAGTGCCGGACCCTGCACGGTGCCGCCCGCTGGGTTCGGCTCGCCCACCGTCTCCTGCACCGTTGCTCGGTCCGGCCCGGTGTCTACCTGCCGGCCCTGGGGCGCGCGCTGCACCGGCCAGTCGCCTGGCTGGAGCGGCGGTACGGCCGTCGGCTGCGGGTCCGGGCGGCCGGCGGTGTCGTGCTCTGCGCCGGCGGCTTCGTCTTCGACCGCGAACTGCTTCGTACCCACGCGCCGGAGTACCGCGGTGGGCTGCGGCTGGGCACGCCCGGTGACGACGGCTCCGGGATCCGGCTCGGCGTGGCGGCTGGCGCAGCCACCGACCACCTTGACCGGATGAGCATCTGGCGATTCCTGGCCCCGCCCGCGGCGATGCTCGGCGGCCTGCTCGTCGACCGGGATGGCCGACGGCTCTGCGACGAGTCCCGCTACGGCGCGGCCGTCGGCGAGGCGATCCTGCGCGCGCCGGGCGCGCGGGCCTGGCTGCTGCTCGACGGCGCGTTGCGCGCTGAGTGCCGCCGGCAGCTGCGGGCCCAGACGCTGTGGTTCCAGCGCTTGCAGGCCCGGTGGCTGCTGACCTTTGGCCAGGTCACCGGGGCGACACCAGCGGCGGTCGCCCGCCGCGCCGGAGTGAATCCCGAGCAGCTGGTCGAGACCCTGACGGCCTATCAGGCGGCTGGCCCCGACCCGGCCGGCAAGCCCGTCGACCAGGTTCGGCCCCTGGCCGTCCCGCCGTACTCGCTGGTCGATGTCTCGGTGCGGGCCCGGCTCTTCGCGCCCGCACCCATGCTCACCCTCGGTGGCCTCCGGGTGGACGAGGAGACCGGGCAGGCCCTGGGCACCGACGGCGCGGGTGTACCCGGCCTGTACGCCGCCGGCCGTACCGCGGTGGGCATCTGCTCCCGTAACTACGTCAGTGGGCTGTCGTTGGCCGACTGTGTCTTCTCGGGCCGTCGGGCGGGCCGAAGCGCGGCGATCCGGGGCCAGAAGCGCGGCGACTGACGGCCGGGTCACGCCAACCGCCGCTCGGGACCGGGACGGCGATTGGTGACTGGTCAGTAGTAGGTGACCGACACCTCGTCGCTCCGGGCGACGGCCTGGCAGGCGAGGATGTAGCCGTCGGCGAAGTCTTCCTCCTCCAGGATCTCGTTGTGCGCGAGGTCGACCTGACCGTCCAGCAGTCGGCAGGCGCAGGCGCCGCACTGGCCCTGGCGGCAGGAGAACGGTGCGTTCAGCCCGGCTGCGATCAGCACGTCCAGCAGGCGGACGCCGGCCGGCCAGGGCAGTCGGTGGGTCTGGCCGTCGAGTTCCACTTCGAGGGTGGCGTCGCGGTCGTCAGCCGTGCGCCGCTCGACCTCGAAGCGTTCGACCTGGATGCGGTCAGCCGGCACGGCAGCGCGCCGTAGCGTGTCCTGGGCTACCACGACGAAGGGCGCCGGACCGCAGACGTAGGTCTCCCACCCGGCATAAGGGCTGATCAGGTTTGCCAGCGTGGCGGGATCTGGGGTGCCGCGTTCGCTGTCCAGCCAGTGGGTCACGCTCAGCCGGTCGCCGTGTAGCTCGCTCAGCGTGGCCAGTTCGGTGGCGAAGATGATCGAGTGCTGGTCGCGGTTCGCGTACAGCAGGGCAAGCCGGCCGCGACCGGCCGCGAGTACGGACTTGATGATGGACATCACCGGGGTGATGCCGCTGCCGCCGGCGAGCAGGAGTAGGTCGCCGTCGAGCGAGTCGGGGGTGAACGAGCCAGCCGGTGGCATGAGCTCCAGGCTGGCTCCGGCACGGATGTCGTCGCAGATCCAGTTCGATGCCGGCCCGCCGGGTACCCGTTTGACGGTGATCTTCAGGTCCGTCTCGGTGTACGGAGCGCTGGACAACGAGTAGCAGCGGGCCACGATTCCCCGGCCGTGCGGCACGCGGACGGTGAGGTACTGGCCGGGGCGGTAGGCGAATTCGGTGGTCAGCTCGGGTGGCACGCGCAGGACCAGGGAGTGCGCATCGGGCGTCTCCTCGATCACGTCGATGACGCGCAGCCGGTGGTACATCACGCCACCCCCAGGCTTCCGGTACGCACCGCGTGCTGAATGCTCGTGCGCAGGTCGGGGCAGGTGGGCACCGGTGCGTGCCGCTGTTCGCCGCTGGTCAGCGCGGGGCATCGGCGGGTGGCCTTGGTGCTCCATTGCACGCTGGTCTGCTGCGGGCTCGACTTGCGTACCCGGACCTGGGCGGCGCAGCGGGCGCAGGACAGCTCCACATAGCCGCCGATCAGATACTCCTGCCGCTCGGTGGGCGGGTCGGTGCGGTTCATGACGCGGAGTCGGCTTGTCGATCGAGGTTGGCCGCCACCTCGGCGGTCCAGGTTTCGACAGCCCTGCTGGTGTCGACCTCGAACTCGTAGCGGGCCACCATGTCTTCGGTGACCTCCTCAACGTCCACGTAGAACTGCTCGTACCAGCGGCGGAGTTGGTACACCGGGCCGTCCTCGGCGCAGAGGAGCGGGTTGTCGACCCGGCTCTTGTGCTTCCAGATCTCCACGTCCTGCTGGAAGCCGACCCCGATCCCGGCCGCGAACTTCGCCGCCGCCTTGTCGGCCTGCGCGGCGGTGAGGCCGGGTAGTTGTTTGACGATGATGCCCCACTGCAGCATGAACGAGTTGGCCGAGATGGGGTAGTGGCAGTTGATCAGCACGGACTCCATCTCGATGCCGTGGTAGTCGTTGAAGAGGTAGTCGATCATGTAGGAGGGGCCGTAGTAGGCGGCTTCCGAGCGGAGCGTCGCCTCCCCGGACTGTCGGGTGGCGGTCGGTACGTCCGGCCGGGGCCGGGTCTGCAGGTACTGCGCGGCTACCTGGCCCTCGAACACGTTCTTGAAAAACGTCGGGAACGCGAAGTGGATGTAGAAGAAGTGCGCCATGTCGACAACATTGTCGATGACCTCGCGGCAGTTGGCGCCATCGATCCGGATGGAGTCCCAGGTCCAGCTGGTCCACTCGGGAGAGAATGCGGCGTCGATGTGTGGGATCGCCGCGGACGGCGATGGCGGAGCACCCTGTGGGTCGTTCCAGATGAACAGTTGGCGGTTCTCCTCACAGGTGGGCCAGGAGCGGGTACGGGCGCGGGGCGGAACGCGATGGGCGTACGGCACCGCGGTGCAGCGACCGTCCCCGCGCCAGCGCCAGTCGTGGAACGGGCAGGCTATCTCGTCGCCCTTGATCGTGCCCATCGTCAGATCGCCGCCCATGTGGCGGCAGTACCCGTCGAGCACGTGCAGGGTGCCGGTCGAGTCGGCGAAAACCACGAGTTTGGTGCCGAACGCCTCGACGGCGTGCGGTTTGCCGTCGCGGAACGAGTCGGCCAGGCCCAGGCAGTGCCAGCCGCGGGCAAATCTGGTGGGCAGAACCCCGCTGTCGATCGTGCGTACTGCCTCGACATTGGTCATGTCGCTCCTCAGTTGTGATGGAACGTGTTAAAGGTCCCGCTGGTCGCGTAGTAGCCGTCAAGTAGAACGTGTTCTATTATAGGGATCGTCACGTTCCTCAGCCAAGCCACCGGAGGGGATCTCATGGAGGGCGCCGAACTGGTCGCACGGGGGGTGCGGGAGCTGTTACCCGTCCTGCGGGAGGCGGCCCAGGAGACAGAGGATCGCCGGACACTCTCCGCCGAGCACCTCAAATCACTGGCCTCCACCGGCTTCTTCCGGCTGCTGCAGCCGGTCTGGTGTGGCGGGCTTGAGGCCGACCCGACGGTCTTCTTCAGCTGCGTCCGCGACATCGCCGGCGCCTGCGGATCGACCGGCTGGGTCGCATCGGTGATCGGGGTGCACAACTGGCAGCTGGCCCTCTTCCCCGAACGGGCCCAGCAGGACGTCTGGGGCGCTGACCCCAGCACCCTGATGTCCTCCTCCTACGCCCCCACCGGCAAGATCCAAGAAGTCGACGGGGGATACCGGGTGAGTGGACGGTGGAGCTTCTCGTCCGGATGCGACCACGCCACCTGGGTCCTGCTCGGTGGCATCGTGCCCGGCCAGGACGACAGCCCCGCCGACTTCCGCACGTTCCTGCTCCCCGCGGCCGACTACACGATCGAGGATGTCTGGCACACGATCGGGCTGCGGGGCACCGGTAGTAACGACATCGTCGTCTCCGACGCGTTCGTCCCGGCGTATCGATCGCTCAGCTTCGGCGACACGGCTCGGTGCGTCTGCCCCGGTCAGGAGCGCAACCCCGGGCCGCTCTACCGGATCCCGTACGGCTCGATCTTCCCGTACACGATCACCGCCCCGATCATCGGGATGGCGACCGGGATGTACGAGGCGCACGTGCGCCACATGCGGGAGCGGGTCCGCGCCGCCTACGCCGGGGTTCGGGCCGCCGAGGACCCGTACTCGCAGGTGCGGGTCGCCCGGGCGGCTGCCGACGTGGACGCGGCCTGGCTCACCCTCACCGCCGACATGGGCGAGCTGATGGGGCTGGTCACGGCGGGGGAGAAGCTGCCGATGCGGCTGCGCCTGCGGGCGCGTCGCAACCAGGTCCGGGGTACGGAACTGGCGATCCAGGCCGCGGACCGGCTCTTCGAGAACTCCGGTGGTCGGGCGATCTACACGAGCCACCCGATCCAGCGCTTCTGGCGCGACGCACACGCCGGCCGGGTACACGCCATCAACGATCCCGAACGTGCCCTGTCCATGTACGGCAGCGGCGAGTTCGGCCTGTCCATCGCGGATGCGATGGTGTGAGGACGCCATGACGACCAGCACAATCATCGATGCCACCGCCGCCGGGCTGCACTATCACCGGGCCGGGCCGGTGGGCGTACACCCGGTCGTGCTGCTGCACGGCGGCGGGCCCGGCGCCTCGGCATGGAGTAACTTCGGGCGGACGATCCCGGTCTTCGCCGAGCGATTCGACACCCTCGCCGTTGACCAACCGGGATACGGCGGGTCCGAGAGCTGCCCGAGTGGCCGGCAGTACTTCACGCACTCGGCCGACCGGCTCGCGGCCCTGCTCGACGAGGTGGGCCTGGACCGGGTCGACTTCATCGGCAACTCGCTCGGCGGCGGCACCGCGGTCCGGTTCGCCCTGCGCTATCCGGAGCGGGCCGGCCGGCTGCTGCTGATGGGCCCCGGCGGGCTCAGCCTCAACGTCTTCGCCTCCGACCCGACCGAGGGGGTCAAGCGGCTCACCGCGTTCGGCGCCCCACCCGGTCCCAGCCGGGAGAAGCTGGCCGAGTTCCTGCGCACGCTCGTCTTCGACCAGTCTTTCGTCACCGACGAGCTGATCGATGAACGGATGCGGGCCGCGACCGACCGAGGCGCCCTGCGCGGCATGCGTGCGCTGGGCGCCTCGTTCGCCGATCCGGATCTCTACGAGGAGGGTCTGCTCTGGCGCGACGCCCACCGGCTGCGCAACGAGGTCCTGCTGGTCTGGGGGCGGGAGGACCGGGTCAACCCGCTCGATGGAGCGTTGGTCGCGCTCAAGCTGATCCGCCGCTGCCGACTGCACGTCTTCGGTGGCTGCGGACACTGGGCACACCTGGAGAAGTTCGACGAGTTCAATCGCCTCGCCATTGATTTCCTGGAAGGAAACCGCCCGTGAGTCTCATTCGATCCCTCGGCTATCTCCGGGTGGAAGCCACCGATGTTTCCGCCTGGCGGGAGTTTGGCGTCAAGGTGCTCGGCATGACCGAGGGCCGTGGCCCCGACCCGGAGGCCGCCTATCTCCGCATGGACGACCTGCCCGCGCGGATCGTGGTGGTACCCGGCGAGCGGGACCGGTTGGCCGCCAGCGGTTGGGAGCTGGCTGATCCCGCCGCGCTCGATCAGTTGACCGGCGTCCTCGAGGGGGCCGGCACCGTGATCAAGACGGCCGAGGCTGACGAACTGGCCAACCGTCGGGTGGCGCAGATGGTCAGCGTCGATGACCCCTCCGGTAACCGCCTGGAGTTCTACTGCGGGGCCGAGCTCGACAGCCGCCCGGCGCACAGCCCGTACGGCACCCGCTTCGTCACGGGTGCGCAGGGCATGGGGCACGTGGTGCTGCCGACCTTCGACGACGCCGCCGGGCTCCGTTTCTGGACCGAGGTGCTCGGCTTTCGGCTGCGCGACTCGATGCGACTGCGTCCCGAGACCATCGGCCTGCCGCCCAGCGACACACCACTCTGGATGCGCTTTCTCGGCTGCAACCCGCGACACCACAGCGTCGCCCTGGCTCCAATACCAGCCCCCAGTGGCCTGGTCCACCTGATGATCGAGACCGAGACCATCGATGACGTCGGCCGAGCCCTGGATCGTGGCACCCGAAACAAGACCCCGATGGTCGCGACCCTGGGCCGGCACGCCAATGACGGCATGATCTCGTTCTACCTGCGCACCCCGAGTGGGTTCGACATCGAGTACGGCACCGACGGTGACACCGTGGACGACCGCACCTGGATCGCTCGGCAGACGACCGCGCACAGCGTGTGGGGCCACCAGTTCCAGCGAGTCGGGTGACCGCCGCAGCCGTGGTGGACACCCAGCAGTTTCGGCGGGTGTTCGGCCACTTCTGCACTGGCGTGACCGTCATTACGACGCTCAACGACGAAGGCCCGGCGGGGTTCGCCTGCCAGGCCTTCGCCCCACTGTCGCTGGACCCACCGCTCCTGCTGTTCTGCCCGCAGGCGGGCTCCACCACCTGGCAACGGATCCGCGACGTCGGGGTGTTCGGTGTCAATGTGTTGGCGGAGGCACACGGGCCGCTGTCCCGGGTCTTCGGCGCGACGGGCGCGGACAAGTTCGCCGATGTCGCCTGGGCTCCCTCCCCGGCCGGTATGCCGATCCTTACCGGAGCGTTGACCTGGGCCGACTGCCGGGTTGAGGCCGTGCATCCGGGCGGCGACCACGCGATCGTGGTGGGCCGGGTGACCGCGCTCGGCGAGTGCCGCGACGACCGTCCGCTGCTGTTCTTCAAGGGCCGATACCGCGCCCTCGCGCCGATGCCAACTGGTGAGCCGCCCGAGGTGGTCGACACGCTGCTGGCGTGGCCCCGGCACACCGACTGGATCTAGCGCGCCTCGGCAGCTGTCAACTCTCCGCGCGGAGCAGATACTTGAGGATCTTGCCCGAGGCGTTGTGCGGTAGCTCGGACCGGACCTCCACCGACCGCGGCACCTTGTAGTTGGCGAGTCGGCTCCGGCAGAACTCGATCACCTCAGCCGCGCTGAGCGAGTGACCCGGGCGGCAGATCAGGTAGACCTTCCCGACCTCGCCGAGCCGTGGGTCGGGCACACCGATCACCGCGGACTCGGCCACTCCCGGAAGCTGCGCGAGCGCCCGCTCAACCTCAGCCGGATACACATTGAAACCGCCGCAGACATACATGTCCTTGAGCCGGTCGGTGATGGTCAGGTAGCCGCGCTCGTCAAGATGCCCGATGTCGCCGGTGTGCAGCCATCCCTCGGCATCGATGGCGGCCGCGGTGGCGGCCGGGTCGTCGAGGTAGCCGAGCATCGTATTCGGTCCCCGCAGCAGGACCTCGCCGCCCGGGTCGGCGATGCGGATCTCAAATCCGGCCGCTGCGCGTCCGGAGGTCTGCGCCACGGTCTGCGCGTTGTCGCCCGGCCGGCACATCGTCGCAACCACCGCCTCGGTCAGCCCGTACGCGGTGAGCACGTCCGCGCCGAGCTCCGTGCGGATCTGATCGACGAGGGCCGGTGGCACGGTGGCCGCTCCGGTCACGGCCAGGCGCAGGCTCGACAGGTCGAATCGCCGAGCGTCGGGATGACCGATCAGGCTGGTGTAGAGGGTGGGTGGACCAGGTAGGACGGTGATCCGCTGGTCCGCGATCAGGGCCATCGCCCGGGGTACGTCGAAGACCGCCTGCGGCACGATGGCGGTCCCGCTGACCAGGCAGGCGAGGATGCCGGCCTTCAGGCCGAAGCTGTGGAAGAAAGGGTTGATCACGAGGTAGCGGTCGTCGGGGGTCAGCCGGGCGATATCGGCCCAGGCGGCAGCGACGGCCACCGACTGCCGGTGCGCGCTCATCACCCCCTTGCTGCGCCCGGTGGTGCCCGAGGTGAACAGGATGTCGCTCAGGTCGTCGGGGTTGACCGCGGCGGCGCGGGCGTCGGCCTCCAGCTCGGGAACCGACCCGCCCCGGGATACGAACTCCTCCCAACCGGAGGGCACTTGCACGACCAGGCGAGGGAGTTGTTTGCCCTCCGCCGTCGCGGCGGCTCGCAGCGTGGCGAGTCGGTCGGTGCCGAGGAACGGGTCCACCACGACGAGTCCGCTGGCACCGCTTCGATGGATCACGTCGAGCGCCTCGATCCCGGTGAACCGGGTGTTGACCGGCACCAGGGTGAGGCCCGCGTAGCTCGCGCCGAGGGCGGCCAGCACCCACTGCGTCGAGTTCGGTGCCCAGAGTGCGAGCCGATCGCCCGGGCGTAGCCCGGCGGCGATCAGAGCCCGTGCCACGTGCCGCGCCTCGGCGCGGAGCTCCGCGTAGCTCAGCTGCGCGACGCCGGGCTCCACCAGGGCCGGCGCCGAGCTGAACTCACGCGCCGCCCGGTGTAGGGCCGCTGGGATCGACGGCATCATCGGACCTCCCGGGCGCGATGTTGGCCAAGCAAGTGCTTGGTCAGACTACGCGGGAGCGGGTATTGGCGCCAGTGGATGACGGTGCGGCGAATGGCGTGTTGCTGAGGGGTTTCCCTGCCGGGTAAGTGGCAGTAGCTTAGAACAAGTTTCACCTAAAGGGAGGGTGTGCTGATGCGACAGAAAATCGGCGCGGCTCTTTTCGGTCTGGGGCTACTCTGTGTTGTCGCAGCCGTGGGCCTGGTATGGCTGATCGTGCCGGCGCTCAAGCAGGTGCCCTACGATGTGACGCCGCCAGACATCGTGGTGGTCGCGCCATCAGCCACCTTCGTCAGCGCCCGGACGCTGCCCAACGGTGACCCCGCGGTGACCGTCGAAACCGGTACTCTGCGTTCGGCCACCGGCATCAAGCCAGACAACGACACCGCCGCAGAGCTCACCGGAAGCCTCGCGGGTGAAACTCTCATCTGGAACGTGTATCAAGCGACCGACTGGGTCGATCGGGACCTGCCGGTCGAGCGGTCCGAGAGCCGCATCGCCCTCGACCGGGTGTCCGGCGCCGCCGCCGAGTGGGAGGGCCAGTGCTACAACGACGTAGTGGCCGAGGAGCTGGGTGCCACCGGGTGCAAGGCGGGGAACATCGCGTACACCGGGCAGCTGTACCTGTTCCCCTTCGATACGAAGAAGCAGACCTACCAGTATTTTGACAGCACCCTGCGGCAGTCGCTGCCGATGCGGTACCAGGGCGTGGAGGAGATTGCCGGCCTGGAGACGTACCGCTTCGAACAGACCATCCCGCAGCGGGGCCTCGACATGGACGAGGAGGCGCTGGCCCAGTTGCTTGGCTTCCTGGCACCGGAGGCGACAGGCGCAACGATGAGCTACCGCGCCTCCCGCACGCTCTGGGTGGAGCCGATGACCGGTGGCATTCTGGGCTACCGCGACCAGCAGCATCACGAGCTGGTGCCAGACGTCGGGCCGCCGGTGGTCATCTTGAACGCCACCTTCCAGTACGACGATGCCACCGCCGACGCGGTGATCGAACAGGCCCAAGATGGTCGGGCGCAGTTGCTGCTGTTCGGTCGCTACCTGCCGATCGGCGTCCTGGTGGTGGGGTTCCTCGCCGCCGGGGCCGGGTTCGTGCTCGCGCGTCGGGGGCGGTCCCGGGGGCCCGGACCAGCAACCGCCACTCAGGTCGACTCCTGAGTTCCGCGAGGGCAGCGGCTGAACGAGGTCCACCACGCTCTGCGCTACCGGCTCGTCCGCGCTGCGCGCTTCCGTTCGTCGCGGCGCTCGCCGAGGATGTCGACGAGGCAGATGAGGAGGGCGGCGACGATGATGCCGATCTCCACGGCGAGTGCGTAGCGAAGTGCGATTGACCAGCGTCCGTCGTTGGCGGCCACCGCCGCGAGCAGGGTGGCGGTGATCATTGCCAGCCCCACCGCGGCTCCCATCTGTCGCATGGTGCGATACATGCCGGCGGCGCTGCCGGCGTCGGGCTTGGGCACCTGGGCTAGCGCCAGGGTGTTGTTCGGTGTGATGACGAGGCCGCTGCCGATTCCGGCGAGGAAGAGCGGGAACACGGTCGCGGCCGAGAAGGCGCCCCCTTGCAAGCCGGTGAGAGCGGTCATGATGGCGAGGCTCACCAGGACGATGATGAGTCCGATGACCAGCAGGGCACGGCCAAGCCGGCCAACGTAGCGTCCGCCGAGCACGGCGCCGAGGGTGGAGCCCACCGCGAGCGGTGCGAGCGTCAGGCCGGTGTTCAGTGGACTGGTGCCGAGCCCGTACTGCAGGTGGAAGCTGAAGATCAGCGGTAGGGAGACGAAGCCGGCGTAGAAGAGGAACCCGAGCAGCAGCCCCAGGCGGTACGGCCGGTGGGTGAACAGGCGAAAGTCAAAGACCGGCGGGTGGCGCCGGATGGTGGAGGTTTCCCAGGATCGGAAGGCGACGAGGACGCCGAGCCCGGCTGGCACCAACAGCCACGGTAGCCACCCCATCCACTGTTGCCATTGCAGCGCGGGCAGGATCACCAACATGATCCCGAGGGCGAGCAGCAGCGTCCCGACCACGTCGTGGCGACGGTCGGCCTGGGGACGAAGCGGCCTTTTCGGAAAGAAACGCCAGATGAGTATCGCCGCCATGATCCCGATCGGGACGTTGATCAGAAAGACGAGCCGCCAGCCATGGTCCGCTCCGCCCCCGGCGATGACCAGGCCGCCGATCAGTGGGCCGACGGCGGTGGCCGCGTTGGAGGTGGCACCGACCGCGCCGAAGGGGCGTCCGCGCTCCGCGGGGGGGAATAGTCGCTCCACGAGGGCGGTGATCTGGGGTGCGAGGACGCCCGCCGCCGCGCCCTGGAGGAGCCGGGCGATCACCAGCACCGTGCCGGAGTTGGCCAGTCCTGCCAACGTGCTGGCTCCGACGAACATGGCCAGGCCGATGAGCATGGCCTGACGCCGGCCTTTGGCGTCGCCGAGTCTCCCAGCGGGGACGAGGGCGAGCGCGAACATCAGTGAGTAGCCGGAGACGACCCATTGGAGAACGTTGTCGTCGGTGCCGAGCGCCTCGTCGATGGAGGGCAACATCACGGTGATGGCACCGATGTCGATCCAGCTGATGAACGAGACGACCAGCGCGATGTTGAGGACTCGCCAGGGTCGGGTGTGCGCGATCCCTACCGGCGCTTCCCACCGTGACATCCTTACCGCCTGGTTTTGGGGCAGCGGCCTGCTGGGTACGAGCCTGCCGACGTGGTCCAGTCACCTGGTACGAGATGGACTGCTCCGGCCGTGGGATTCCGGTGGCGGTGTCCCGCTGCCCGGCGGACAACTAGGCGGTGTTCGCCAGCCGGTGGGGTCGGGGCAAGGCTGGCGGTCGTGGTTCTCGGCGGCGGTGGGGGCGGCGGCACACGCGGATTCGCTACTGAGGCCCTGCCGCCCCCTTCCGCCCCACTCAGGCCGGCTGGGCAGTCAACGTGCCGCGCAGTTCGGTGGCCAGGGACCCTTCCTCGGTTCGGGCGCAGTGGGTGCCGCAGTAGAAGCGGCCGGAGACCTCGATGCCATGGCCCACGATTTTGACCTGGCAGTGCTCGCAGTTCATGGCGAGCTTGTGGTTGGCGCACTCGAGGCTGTCGAAGGTGTGCACGTCGCCGTTGGCCATGTGCACCTGAAATGGCATCTTGTAGTCGTTCCCGCAGACATCACACCTAGCCATATCAAACCCCTCAAATCGGATACGTGAGGAAAGTGTCGAACACCGTTTGCGGGCTGGCAACCGGAATCGGCAAACCGCCGGGGGCCACGCCCGGAGCGTCACCTGTTCGGGCGGCGGTGGTGGCGACGGCGGCGGTGGTGGTGGCGTGCTGCTGACTGTCGAGCTGCCCCACCGGGGAGACCGACGCCGGGGTTCGCCTTCGCGATGGGGTCTTCCCTCGCCCCGTGGTGGGATTGGTGCGGGGGTTGGCGGCAGCACGCAGCACGCACCGTGCTGCGGTTGGCATTGGCCTGCAGTCTCCGGGGCAGGGCAGGGCAGGGCGGGGTGGGGGTGGGGGTGGGATCCGGGGTGGTGCGCCATGATTTCCGGTTGTTCCATTCCCGTGGCACCGCTCCGCCCGGCGAGGTGTTTACCCTTCCAGCGACGCCCGGTCCCGCCGGGAATAGATCATGCATTGCCGGGTGATGCTCCGGTAGCGTCGCTGGGCGTGATCGAGCTTGTCGAGCGGCGTACCGTCCTCTCCGTCGTGGTCGGATCACGGGCGTACGGACTGCACGGACCGGATTCTGACTACGACCGGCGTGGTGTGTTCGCGGCGCCGACCCGCGCGTTCTGGCACCTGGACAAGCCGCCCACCCACGTTGACGGGCCGGCGGCGGAGCAGTTCTCCTGGGAGTTCGAACGCTTCTGCCTGCTTGCTCTGCAGGGCAACCCGACGGTTCTGGAGGTGCTCTGGTCCCCGCTCGTCGAGGCAATCACCGCAGATGGGGAACGGTTGCTGGCGGCGCGGCAGGCGTTCCTGTCGCGGCGGGTGGCCGAGACGTATGGCGGCTACGCCCGGGATCAGCTGAACCGGGTGGCCTCCCGCCGCGATCGCACCGGCGAGACGAATCACAAGCAGGCCATGCACATGATCCGGCTGCTGGTGGCCGGTACACATGTGCTGCGTACCGGGGATGTCCTCGTTGACGTGCGGCATCTGCGCGACAAGCTGCTCGCGGTGCGGCGCGGCGAGCTGCCCTGGAAAACGGTCGCCGCCTGGGCGGCGGACCTGCTCGCCGAGCTCGCCGACGCGGCGGCCGCCACCGCGCTACCGGAACTGCCCGACCGCGATGCCGTGGATCGGCTGCTCATCGCCGTACGGGAAGGGAATCTGTCGTGACCACCGAAGTGCCGCCGTGGGCCGCTGAGGCCGCGCGCATGCTGCCCCGGCCGCTGCTGTTCGCCACCGTCAGCGGTGCGCACCTGTACGGCTTCGCGTCCGTCGACTCTGACCTTGATCTGCGCGGCGCGCACCTACTGCCACCAGCAGAGGTGGTCGGGTTGCGCACCGGGCCGCAGACGTTGCAGTACACCGGCGTACGCGACGGTGTCGAGTTGGACGTGGTCAGCCACGACCTGCTGAAGTTCGCCAAACTGTTGAACAGCCGCAACGGGTACGTCCTGGAGCAGGTGTTGTCGCCGCTGGTGGTCGTCACGAGCCCGGTGCACGCCGAGCTCACGTCGCTGGCCCCACGACTGATCACCCGTCACCATGCGCACCACTACCTCGGCTTCGCGGCCACCCAGCAGAACCTGTACGCCAGGACCGGGAAGCTCAAACCCGCGCTGTACACGCTGCGCGTTCTGCTCACCGGGATCCACCTGATGCGGACCGGTCGCCTCGAGACGGACCTCGGCGTGCTCGGGACTGGGTTGCCGTACGTGCCCGACCTCATCGCCGCCAAGCGGGAGGCCGAGCAGGGACCGTTGCCCGTGGACGCTGCGCCGCGACTCGCCGCCGACGTGCCGCGGCTTCGCGCCGAGTTGGAGGCGGCCCGAGACATGTCCGCGCTGCCCGACTCCGCAGCCCCGGCGGCCGTGGGCGCCCTGCACGACCTGGTGGTGCGCACCCGCCTGGCGACCTCGTGCGCTTCTGCGAACGTTTGAGCATGTACCTCCAGACGGCGTTGCTCGGCGGGCAGTCAAGCCCGCCGGGGCCGGCGAGGGCCAGATGCACCTGGTCATTGAGGGCTGTTTTGAAGGTATGCCCGAAAGGCGTTGCCCGTGCCGGCGCGTAGGCGACGGTGTGGTCGGGTCCGCGGATCGTTTGGGTCATCTGTGCCCGCGGCACGGCGACCGTGCCTATCTTTGGGACTCTCGATTGGAGTAATTTTCAACTCTACACAGGAGGACGATGGGCGGTGCGTAGGCGGTATTTGATCGGCAAGCCGACAGTCTCGGCCCCAACGCGAACCTATTCCGTAGATTGGTCGCACCGCTCGTGCAGGAGGTTGGATGGCTCGCGTCCTGGTTCAGATCGACTTCACGCCGTTTACCGACGACGACGAGTTCGTCCTCGGTGAGCTGACCGACGAGCTGGCGGAGAGTCTCCGCGAGATCGGCGGCGAGGTGGAGCGCGTTGGTAACCCCGTTGTCAACCCGGACGCCAAAGGCGCGGCAGAGCTGATGCTCGGCGTGGTAACCGTACTGACGGGCACCGACCCCGGCTACGTCCAAGCGCTGGTTGACGTGGTCCTGAGCTTCCTCCAGCGCCACACCGGCCGCCGGGTACACCTGCGAGTCGGGGACATCGAAATGACTATCGACCGGCCCACCCACGCCCAGACCGATGAATTGGTCAGAACAGCGCGGGCCGCAATCGAACGGGCCCGTCTCTGATGGGACGGCACGCCCTGCTGCTCGGCACCGCCACCTGCCAGATGGACAGTGAGCTCGCACCCCTTCCCTCGGTACGCCAGGATGTGGCGCAGCTCAAGACGCTGCTGGACGGTGCCGGGGAGTTCGACACCGTACGCGCTGAACTGGACCTGCCAGCGGCACACCTGCGTCAGGTCGTCGAGGAGTTCTACGGCGCGCGACGCACGGGTGACCTGGCTTTGCTCTACTACTCCGGCCACGGGGTGCTGCACGGTGATGGTCAGTCGCTGTTCCTGGCCGCGACCGACACGGTCACCGGGCAGTTGCACACCACCGCGTTCGACACCGACGGAATGCTGCGTCATCTACTCAACGACACGAAGGCCAGTCAGAAGGTGGTCCTGCTTGACTGTTGCTTCTCTGGCGCGTTCACGGCGCGGCACCGGTTCCGGGGCGGGGTGCGGGAAGAGCCGCGTCGCCTCAAGCGTCAGCGTGGCACCTTCATCCTGACGTCGAGCACGCACCTGAAGGCGTCCAAGGCGCAGGGGCCGGACCACCCGTCCGTCTTCACTGAGGTGCTGCTCAATGGTCTACGGGGTGCGGCCGAGGGGCCCTCGGACGATGGTTGGATCACCACCAACGACCTCTCCCGGTACGCCCCGACGGAGATGGCCCGGCGCCGCCAGCACACGCCGGTTGAGTCGAGTGAGGGCGTCACCGAGCCGATCCGACTGGTGACGGCGCCGGGCTCCGCCGCCGCGGGGCGGCAGGTCACCGCCGTTACTTCGAGCCCGACGGACGAGGCGCCGTTCGACGCGGATCAGTGGCGTCGCCTGGTGACCTACTACATCAACTGCATGCAGCGTTCAACCGTGTTGCAATCGTTCATCGACCCGCGGGCGACCGGGACGTACGTCGCGGCACCACCAGGGTCCGAAGCGGTTTTCTCCTCGGCTACGCCCGTGCAGCTGGCCGGGTCGGCAGCCAAACTCGCCGCTCGGGCCCGCGCCGAGGGCCGGGAACTGCAATACGGCTATCCGGTCGTCGCCGTTCGGCCGGCCCGGCAGAAGCCACTCCGGCTCGCTCCGCTCCTGGTCTGCGATGTCACCGTTGGCGCGGACAACGTCCTGCACGCCTCCTTTCCACCCCGCCCCAGCGCCGCACTCGTCGACCTGTTCCAGCTCTCTGAGGTGGAGGGCGACGAACTGCGGCAACGTGTCGAGCAGGCATTCGCGCCCGGCGATCCGACCGCCATCGCTGCCACCGTAGATGTGCTCGTGAAGACGTTCGGGTTGAGACCGGTCACGGAGTTGGACCCGGCGGTGCTCGGCGGCACCATCAGGTCGGGACCGGTGAACGGGGTGCAGAACGCCGCGATTCTGTACACCGTCGATGCTGCCGAGTCGCCGCAGCGGCAGCTCGTTGACGATCTACGGGGCATGGTGAAGAATCCGCGGCTCATCCAGGGGACGGCACTGGGCGCGCTGGCTCTCCGCCCGGACGAAGCCGCGGCTACGCCAGTCGTGACGGTGGCGATGAGCGCGGCGAACGAGGCGCAGGAAAAGATCATCCAGGCGGCGATGTCCCAGCCGTTGACGGTGGCCCAGGGGCCGCCGGGCACCGGCAAGAGTCAACTCGTCACCGCCCTGCTGGCGACCGCCACCGCCGCCGGACAGAGCGTGCTGATCGGCTCTACCAGCAACCAGGCCGTCGACTCGGTGCTCGACCGGGTGACCGACCTGATCGGCCCGGGTCTGCTGATGCGCACCGGCAACAAGGAACACCGGACGCAGGAGCCGAAGCACATCGCCGACATTCTCGCGGCGTACCCGCCGGGCGAGCGGCCCACGACGTCGGACGACCATACGCTCCGACACGAACTGCGGCTCCTGGGCGAAGAAGCTGCCAGACTCCGCGCGATGCTCGACCAACAGCGGTTGCTCGAACGCGACCTCGCCGATCTGGCTGTTGAGCGTGGGGCCGATGCGGGCGACGGTGTGGCACCGCTGCCCGCCGACGACAGGGCCCTGGCACACCTCGTCCGGCTGACCGACCGCGGGCTCGTCAGTAGGTGGTTCGGTTGGTGGTACCGGTGGCAGCTGCGGTCGTACCAGGTCGCGGATCGCCACGCTGTCGAGGCGCTCGCGGAGCGGGCGGTGCTCGAGCTGCGCTGGCGGGAAAGCCGGCGGCTCCTCACTGAGCTGCCCGACACCGATGCTTCCTGGCGGCGACTGGCCGACCTGATCGGCACCGAACGGCCGAACCTCAGCGTGAACCTGCTGCACGCCCAGATCGCCCGCAGGGTGGCTGCGGGAGCACGCCTGCTGCAGGACCGAGCCGACGAGATGGCCAAGCCGCAGTCGGACAGTTGGGCCTACTTCCCGGAGCTGCTCCGGGTGCTGCCGGGCTGGGCCGTGACCGCCCTGTCCGCCCGGCGGTTGAAGCGGAGTCCCGCGTTGTACGACCTCGTGGTGATCGACGAGGCGGCGCAGTGCACGATTCCCGCAATTCTGCCCATGCTCTACCGGGCCAAGCGGGCACTGCTCATCGGTGATCCGCGTCAGCTCGCACCCGTCGTGGACTTGTCCGAGGCCGACGACGTCACGGAACGGGCCCGAGCGGACCTGAGCACCGGTTGGCTCACCGCCCGGCGGCTGACCTACACGGCCCACTCCGCGTACGACGCGTTCGTCACCGCCGCGGGCGCGACGTACCTCCTTGACGAGCACTACCGGTGCCACCCAGACATCGTGCAGGTGCCAAACCGGGAGGTCTATCAGGGTCGGCTTACCGTGCTGACAGATCCTGCCCGACTGGCCGCTGCGGCCGATCCCGCAGTTCGTTGGCGCCACGTGCCCGGCCAGTTCAGCCGCGGCACAACCGGGTCCGGGTTCAACCAGGTCGAGATCGACGCGGTCGTAGCCGAGGTGACGGAACTACGGACGGCGTACCCCGATGTCTCGATCGGGGTGGTCACGCCGCTCGCTGCGCACCAGCGTCGCCTGGCCGCGGCCCTTCGCGACGCCGGCCGCACAGACAACGTGCTCTGCGCGACGATTCACAAGTTTCAGGGCAGCGAGCAGGACATCATGGTCGTCTCACCGATCGGGGCGCATGGCATTCCGGACCGCACCCGAGGCTGGTTGGTACACCAGACCAACTTGTGGAACGTCGCCATCACCAGGGCGCGATCCCAGCTCGTCGTGGTCGGTGACCGGTCGTGGTGGTCGGGGCAACGCGGCCTGCTGACCGCCTTGGCGTTGGTCCCTGATGCTACCGCCGATGCTCAATCAGGGACCGCGAATGTGCCAGTAGACCGATTGCACCTGGCACTTCGGAGCGTCGGTCTTACCGTGCGGCGCGACGTCCCCGTGGCTGGCCGGGCTGTTGACCTCGTGGTGGGGCGCGGAGCTGCCGAGCTAGCCGTCGTCGTTGACGATCCGGCGGGCGACCCCGTGGGCCGGGGACTACGTCGGGTACTCGCTCGAATCGATGTCATCAGTGGTGCCACACCGGTCCGTCGGGTGCCGGCATGGCGTTGCCTGGCCGAGCCGGAGCAGGTGGCGTCAGAGTTAGTCGACACTCTGACGCGGTCCGGGCAGGAACAGATCGATGGTTTGGATGTGCGTCGGTAGCCCTTCCTGAAGCACCGTGAGGGCCCACGGTGGGGGTTCCGGATGATGTCACCAGTCTCGATCCTGTGGGGCATCCAGCGACTCGACCTGTCCCGACTTGATGTGATGGTGTGAATGCGTGGTGCTGACGATAGGTACTTGTTCGATCGGAGGTGATTGTGGGCTCGCAGGTGAATCCCGAGTGGTGGAGGTCGGGAGTCTGGAACGGCCGCCCGATCGGTGAATTCCTGCAGCGGCGGGACGTTGCCGCGGTCTTCCGTTTCCTGCACGCTCGGGGCGTGTCTTACGGCAGGATTGCGGCTCTCGTGGGGATTTCGTCGAACCGTGCGGCGGAAATCGCCAAGGGCATCCGTCAGGTAACGGCCTACGAGGTGCTGGAGCGAATCGCGGTCGGCCTTAGCATCCCGCGTCCAGCGATGGGACTCGGCCGGGACGCGGGCACCCGCGTGGGTGGGGACTCCGATGTCGTGGCCGCGGATAGCGGAGCACACAGTCCGTTGGCAAGTGCGGACGCCAGCGTGGAGGTAGGCGGCCTGGCGAGACTACGGCTTGGCCTGGACGAGGCTTTGGCGTTGACAAGTGTCGCTCCTCAGCAACTTGAGTTGATTGAGGAGTCCGCAAGCGAGCACATGACGCTTTACCCGTCGGCCTCGCCTCAGGTCATGCTGTCGTTGTTGGCTGCCGACTGCCGGGAGGTTCAGATGCTGTCCCTTCGGCGGCAGCCGGCGGCGGTTCAGGCCCGGATTTCCGGGGTGGCGGCGTTGCTGGCCACGATGTGCGCTGATGCGATGATGCGGCTCGGGGATGCGGCCGAGGCTCGGCGTTGGTATGGCACGGCGATCCACGCGGCGGACGACAGTGGGGAGGCTCGTCTCAGGGTGTTGGTGCGGGCCCAAGCGGCGATGCTGCCGTACTATTTCGGGGACCCGACCCAGACTGTTGCTTTGGCTGACGCAGCTTTGGCGGTCACATCCATCGCATCGTCACCTGCTGCCTTGGCAGCCGCAGGCCGGGCGCGTGCGCTGGCCCGAATCGGTGCTGCGGAGCAGGCAGAGTCGGCAATTGACCAGGCGCGTCGGCTGTTCGATCAGGCTGGTGACGAGGACACCGACGTGGCCTTCCGGTTCCCGGTGAAGCGGCTGTTGTTCTACCTCTCCGGTGCCTACACCTGGCTGGGTGACACGGGTGAGGCGTATCGGATCCAGGAAGAGGCGTTGCGGCTCTACGGCGCGGCTCCGGCCGTACCTATTGATGCGGCGCTCATCGCCCTGGATCGGTCGATGTGCCTTGCCCAGGACCGGCGAGCGACCGAAGCGGCGGTGACCGCGCGTGATGCTGTCGCGGACCTACCCGAGGCGCAACGGACCGAAATCATCCTGACCAGGGCCACCGACGTGACAAGGGCGATCCCTGAGGAGAGCCGGCCTGGTGAGGTCGCGGTCCTTACGGACTATGTGCGGGCCTGCCGCGAGAGCGCCCGTAGGCTTGGGACCACAGCAGCACCCGGTCCCTAGGAGCCCCATGTTCGTCGAGGCGCGCACCCGGCCGGTGCTCGCCGAGGTATGTCGTCGCCTTGGCTACCACGACTTGGACGCGACCCTGCTGCGGCACCACACCAACGCCGTGTACGCAGTCGGTGACGTGGTTATCAAGATCGCCCCCGGAGACCATGGCCTCGAACGGGTGCGCGGGATGGTGGCGGTGGTCCACTGGCTGGTGGACCGAGGGTTCCCCACCGTGGGCCTTCACCCAGGACTGGTCCAGCCGTTGCGGGTGGGTGGGCACGTCGTCACGGTCTGGCAGCGGCTGGACCCGGCGTACGACAACCGCATCACCGTCTCCGAGCTCGGAACGCTGCTCCGAGACCTGCACGCCCTGCCGGCTCCGCCGGTGCCACTGCCCGTACTCCGACCGATCCGCAGCATCGAGCGGTCCGTCACCCGCGCGAAGATCCTGAACGACAAGGAACGGGATCTGCTGATGTGTCGGCTTGAAGCAATGACGGCCAGCTGGGAAGCGATGTGCTTTCCCCGAGGCACGAGCATGATTCAGTCCGATCCCCAGATCCGCAACGCGCTGCGCGACTTCGACGGCACGCCCGTACTGGCCGACTGGGACGGTGCCGCTGTCGGACCCCGGGAGTGGGACATCGCAACCGTGGCTGTCCACTGCCGCCGGTTCGACCCACCAGGCGCGGATGCCTTCGCCGACTTCACCGCAGCCTACGGCTGGGACGCCACATCCTGGCCAGGGTTCGAGAAACTGTGCCAGCTTCGTGAGCTGCAGATGATCGCTACCAACGCTCGCAAGTCCCGGTCTGGGACCGAGGCCGCCGACGAGGTGCACCACCGGATCACGGGCCTTGTTGACGACGGGCCGGAACTCCGTCGCTGGCACATTCTCTGAACCAAGTTTCGTAACGATGGCCGCCCCCGTTTTCTTCGTATTGACCTAAGACGGTCATGGTGAGACCCACCGTGGCCAACCACGCTGGGTCTATCTCCAAGCGGTGCCGCCAGCGATCGTAGAGGCCAGAAACACGTCGGCGAATGGCTTAGGACCGTCCTGACCGCCATGGCGCGCCGACGGGCCAGCGGCAATGTCACACCAGGGAGCTTCAGATGGACGTGCCCTACGGCGGCGGGT
Organism: Salinispora pacifica DSM 45544; assembly: GCF_000378845.1. Taxonomy (NCBI): domain Bacteria; kingdom Bacillati; phylum Actinomycetota; class Actinomycetes; order Micromonosporales; family Micromonosporaceae; genus Salinispora; species Salinispora pacifica. The sequence goes on from NZ_KB905359.1 coordinate 198,761, forward strand.
CGGAATACGACCCAACGCACCGAAAATGGTCCCCACCGGGCACTCCGTCAACCGCACGGGTGATTCCTCGCTCGCGTACTGCTATCAGGGCTGCGTGGGCGGGTGGCCGGCGGTCTGCTCCCGGTCGCCGGCCAGTGGCGGTGGGCTTGCCGGCGTGTCGACAAGCCCACCGCACTCACACAGCGAGTCAAAGTGGCGTCCGGTCATGACTGTCTATATTTCACGCAACGCAACGGTCGGCGACCTGCCACGACCTCGGTTAACTTCGGCTTTGCCGATGCAGCCGGGACCGACCGATCCGCCGCTGCTGACGTACGTCTGGCGAATCGTCTTCGAGCGGCAGGCACGGGAGCGCGATCCCCGATGAACAGCGACGGAGGCTGCCCCGCGGACGCTGAATCGTCCGAGCCGGCGGAACGCCCTTCCTTACGGCCGCTGGCTCCGCCAGAGCGGTCAGCCGGGGCGGTCCGCGCCGGGCTGCCCCGGCCGCATCTGCCCATGCGGCCGCTGTGGCGGTGCCGCCGATGCGGCCATCCGTGGCCGTGCGGAGCGGCGAAGGTCGCCCTTCTGACGGAGCACCGGGACAGCCCGGTCAGCCTCTTTCTCTACCTGGCCAGTTGTCTGCACGACGCGATCGAGGATCTGCACCAGCTCCATCCCAGCGACACCGGCAGTGCCGCGGATGTCTTCGACCGCTTCCTTGGCTGGCCCGCCCGGCACTACCGCTCCTACCGGATCGCCATCAGGGCCTCTCCCGATGAAGAGAAACCCTCATGAATGGCACTGACGTCATCAGTGCCACCCAGGTGATTCGGCCTTGGTGGTGCACTGCGCAGGGTCGTGGGAGACCGTGTTGGAGTCAACCCCGGCATACATCGACGAACAGCCGCCCCGGCCCGCCAGCTGACGAGTCGTCGGGCCGTCGCCGAGCGCCTGCGCGACGCGCTCAGCAAGGGGTTTGACCGGCTATGGGTACGGCAGCGCCGGTATTGGTGCTGGCGGTCATGAGGGTGAGAAGCCGCATGGCCTGGCGGTAGGGTTACGCGACAGCCGGTCCGCTCCCAATTTCGTGATGCTTGTTGCACGCTTCGATCATTTCCGGGTCGTGCGTGGACGCGACGACTGTGCAGCCGTTGGTGGCAAACTTCGTTAACAAATCGATGACCTTCCGCCGGTTTATGGCGTCCAGCGAGGCAGTGGGTTCATCGACGAATACTACTGCGGCTCGTTTGTAGATGGCCCGAGCTATGGCGAGTCGTTGCCTTTCACCACCACTAAGGTGGCTGGCCGCCTCATCTGGCCGGTCGGCCAGCCCAGTCCGATCGAGAATCTGCGCCAGTCGCCGTACGTCCCCGGAGGCCCGCTTGCCCAGCTGGCTCGATTGCATCGTTACGTTGAAGGCAACAGATTCTGATTCCATGATGCCGTAGTCTTGCAGTACGAATGCTGCGTGGTCCCGCCAGAATCGACGCCGCGCCGCCGACCCGTACTTTGTGACATCCTTGCCATCGATCAGAATCTGACCCTGGCTGACCGGGAGTAGCAGCCCGAGGCAGTGCAGCAGAGTTGTTTTTCCTGACCCGCTTGGACCCACGAGGGCGGTCATCGTCGCGGGCTCGCAGCGTACGGACTCATTATTGAGCACCGAACGTCCACCTATTACCACGGAGACACCTTGGGTTTCAATTTGCATCGGTATTCCCATCAGATTCGCCGCCTGCTGACGCCGGAGAAAAACCAACTCGCGGCCCACACGTGCCCCAGCGGCACGATAATCATCCCGCACAGCGCGGCTACCAGCAGTGCCGCGATGTTGTCCGGCCTCTGAAATAGCGCGACGAGACCGATGAGTGCCGATCCGGCCAGCGACTCCCTCATCACCCGGCTTTGTAGGATCTGCGCCCACGGGCGGCCGGACAGCCGCAAGGGGAAGTCGCGCTTTACGTGCAGTAGGGCGGTGATAAGCGCGCTGATCAGGGTCGCGACCGTGAAGGCGACGGCCAGGGCGGCGAGCGCGAGGTTCATCAGCCAGGCCATATATGCCATGAACTGTGCTCGGAGGATCCCTCGCTCCGCGACGTAGACGATACTGAGGTCGCCCTCGACCCCTTGGCCGACCAGTGCCCCGGCAGAGAGGCCGTTGCGCTCGAGTAAATCCTGGGTTGCCGCCACGCCGGTGAACAGAACGTTTCTCGTCGAGAGCATGGAAGTTAGGTTTCGGTCGTTGAAGGTTTGGTGCAGGGAGGGCACGATGGCGACGAGAACATTGCCCAAGAAGTGGAGATCTCCACCGCCACCCTGGGCGACTGGTAGCCGGAATCCGCTGGCAGGCTGCAGATATTCGAATCCCGACAGGACCTCCGTGCCGGGTCGTTTCCCTCTCGACAGCAGGGAGAACGTATCGGTGAACTCCCGGGAGAGCATGCCGCTCACGTCCTGGTACGGCACCGGCGTCAGCGCCCCTGCCGGTGCGTTGATGGTCGTCAGGTCGAGCCATTGCTGGTTTACGAAGGAAACTGCTGAGTAGTCACCGAAACCGCTGCCCCATGTCTCGTTGTGGAAGGTGTATGAGGAGGCGATCATTCCGGCCTTTTCGCCGTCTTCAACAAGGTTGCCGATCAACGGTTCGAGGCTGGTCATTTCATCGTCGCTTATCCCGAGCTGTATCGTGACCTGGTTCGCGAGGTTCTTCCACTGTGCCATCTCCGCGGCTTGAGCGGAGGAGTTGCGATATGCCGACCAGGCCGGGTCGGCGGTGCTTACCACCAGCAGGAAGGTCAGTGCCTGGAGGACCACGGCCGCCAAACGAAGGCTCTTCACCGCGGGCTGCCGAGTAGCGAGCATCGCCGTGCTTGGCCAGGCGGAGGCCGACATGATCAGGGCAACGAAGAGCGCTACCGCGATGACCGTGCCCTCCACGCCCGCCAGCACCTTGACGAAGACGTCGATGTAGAGCCAACCACGAGCGAGGCCAACGTAGCTGGTGGCAGCGATGGTGACAGCGGCTGCTGGGAGGAGGAGGGCGGCCGCAAACCCGCCCAGATCCTGCGCCTGAATGCGTAGCGTGGGGCATCCGGCGAGCACCCTGAGTGCGCGGCTGCGCGCCTTCATCGACAACCAGAACAGCGCCAGCGTCGCGATTAGGGCGAAGGCGGCCAGGACGGGTACGGCGAAGCCACCCTCCTGCAGGACGAACCCGAGGCTGCTGATCACAGAGGCATCGGTGCGCGTCACCCGTACGCCTTTGCCGGCCAGCCGGCTCTCCAACTCTGTCAGCCCCGAGAGAGAACCGCTGACCAGGTACGAACCGTCCGGTGAAGAGTTGGTCAGCCGGTCCCGGTCGACAATCCGTGCCGTGCCGACGCCGCTGAACGAGTGGAACGTCGCGGGCAGATTTCCGTCGTTGAGTGCTACGAAGATCTGCTCGTTACCGTCACCGTCACCGTCACCGATCAGGTCCGGTGCGATCCGTAGCAGGCCCAGGCTCAAGTCGGCGTCCAACTGCGTCAGTACCGAAAACGCCTCCCTGTCGCTGAACTGCGACTCTCCGAAGTCCAGGCCCAGCCTGCTATGTGCAGTTATGGCCTGTGGAAAGTCTCGGTCGTGTAGATCGGTGACTATCACCGCCACCAAAGCCATCAGGGAGAACAGCGCACCCGAGACCGCGACTACCACACGCTTGTACAACGACCCTCCTGAGCGATCCGTGGACATTGCGGCGAGCACGATGACGTTCGCCGTATCCACTGAATCAAGGTGTTCGCCGGCGCGCATCGGGCCGTGGTCGGCCTTGAGGGTCGCTCTTCGGCCCTGAGTCCGTCGGACCGTGGTCTGACACCGGCTACCCGGAGGGTTCGCATTCGCACGTCGAGCACGGGCGGCACCGAGACCGGAACGGTAGGCTGCGCCGCATGACCGAGAGCTGGTACCGCCTCCGACGGTCATGGCTGCTGCTGCCGCCCGGCATGCTGCTTGTCGTGCTGGTGGCCGTTCTCGTGCTCGGACTTACCTGGCCGTTCGTGGCTGTCTTGCTGTCAATGTTCGCGGCAATCTCCGCTTGGGCGATAGTCCGCTTGCTGGTCGAGCGGCGTGAGCATGAATCGGCGATGGCGCGTCGGGATGTCGCGGAGGCAGTACTCGCCGAGCGTCTGCACCTGGCCCGGGACCTGCACGATATCGTTTCTCACGGTCTGGGCATGATCACTGTACGAGTAGCCGCCGCCGCCCACCTGCATGCGCGCAAGCCGGACGATCAGGTGTTGCTGGCGGCTATTGCGGATGTGGAGGCCATCAGCAGGACGGCGACGGCGGAGCTCCGCCGAATGATGGATGCGCTTCGGGAGGTTGACCGCCTGCCTGCCCGCCATCCGACTGAGACACTGGCGTCCCTGCCCGCCATCATTGAGGGCGCCCGGCGGGCCGGTCTACATGTCACCCTGGCTCAGGGGGATCTCGGCGTGGTGTCGCCGGGTATCCAGGTGGCGATCTGCAGGGTCGTTCGCGAAGGGTTGGCCAACAGCGCCCGATACTGCGGATCGACTACTGTAGAAATTGGTTTGACGCGGACCCCAGCCGCGGTGTGCGTGGCGGTTGACGACGGAGGGCCGAGTCGGGCCTGGGTCGTTCGACCCGGCGCCGGCCTTGGTCTCGTCGGTCTGCGGGAGAGGGTCAGCAGCCTGGGGGGAACCCTGACGGCAGGGCCGCGCGCGAAGGAGCGTGGGGAAGTCGCGGGGTTTCGCTTGGCGGTCACCCTGCCCGAAGGGACGGTATGACTGCGTCAGCGCCACCGCTGCGGGTCGTTGTCGTTGATGACGAGCTCCTACTCAGACGGAGCCTCGCGATGATCATCGATTCCGAACCCGATCTCACCGTGGTTGGAGAAGCCGGCGACGGGATGGAGGCGATCGCCGCCGCCGAGACCTTGGCCCCCGACATCGTGTTGATGGATGTCAGGATGCCGCGGCTCGACGGCATTGACGCGACCCGAGATATCTGCCGACTACCCGAGCTCGGGCACACCCGGGTGTTGGTCCTGAGTATGTTCGACCTTGACGAGTACGTCTTTCATGCGCTCCGCGCCGGAGCAGCTGGCTTCTTGCTGAAGGACAGCCGGCCCGAGGATCTGCTGGATGCCATCAGGCGTACGTGTGACGGCGAGTCGCTATTCGCTCCATCGATCCTGGCGCGTCTGGTCGAGCACTACGTTGGCGCTCGGCCCACCGGCCCTGCCGGCCCAGTGCGGTCCCGGCTCGAACAGTTGACGTCCCGGGAGGTGGAGGTGCTGGGCCTCATCGGGCAGGGGCTGTCTAACGACGAGATTGCCCGGCATCTCACCATCGCTGTCAAGACTGTCAAGTCTCACGTATCGCATCTGCTGAGCAAACTTGGCGCCCGCGACCGGGTGCAACTTGTGATCACCGCATATGATTGCGGCCTGGTGATTCCGGTGGCTGCTCCCGCACCTGACCAGCGGCGTCGGGGAATAGTGTGACGATTCCGCAGGAGGGCTGCACACCTCCTAGGAGTAGTCGTTTTTGCGACGGTTCCTGGCTTGAGGGGCGTCTGCTTCTGGGCAGGTCCGGGCGGGAGCGGAGCCATGGGACAGTCGGGCACCCCGACCTTCTACTCCTCCTTCCCTGGCGGCCCCGCTTTGCGGGATGTGCTCAGGAGTTTTGCCGGTCAGGGTCTTGGTGCTGGATCACCTCAGCGAGCGCGGGGATGGTCTCCAGTTGCTCGGGTCGGAGTTTGCTGGCCACGCTGCCGGCGGGCCGGGGCTGGTCGGGAGTGAAGGACAAGACTCTCGTAGGAGTGATCGCGAGGTCGACGCTGAAGTCATGCTTGTCGTTGGGCAGGACGTCGTCAATGACCTGCAGTTCGTGCACGGTGGTCGCGATGATGGTGCTTTCGGTGATGAGACCGGCATCGGTGAGGAGGGCCAGTTCAAGGTCCGGGTAGCCGGCACCTTTGCCGATTCGTGCGCCGTCGGACTGGCCGATAGCGACGCTTCCGCAGACAACGAGGTCCACCGGGCGCATCTCCTGCGGTCCGACCAGGGGAGCGACGTCGGCAGCACCGGCGCTGGTGGCGGCGATCTCGAAGGGCACGGTGAGGGCTGCGGGATCGAGCAGGTAGAACGGTTTGGTCGTGGCGAGTTTCGGTACCGCCATGTAGAGCAGTTTGCCTGCGTGTAGCGCTTGCACCCGAACGGGCAACTGGGCGCGGTCGGGGTTGCACTTAATGACGCGGGCGCTCCTCCATTGGTCGTGCTCGGCCAGGCGAGCTGCGGCTTGTTCCTTCCCGGCGAAGTCGGGGATGTGACCATGCACGCCGGACGAGGCGGCGTTGCCGCGTTCGAGGAGATCCCAGACGCGTTGCCGGATAGCGCGTTTCGCGTGGTCGAGATCGCCGAGGGTGGTCACGCTGCGTCTCGTCCTTCGTCGCTACCGACCTTCCTCGTACGTGCGTCACGCCAGGCGTCGGTAGCGCACCCCACCTCGAACGCCCACCAGCCAAGGCTCGTCCCCGACTGCAGCAGCGCCTTGATAGCGGCCAAGTCGGCATCGGCGGGCACGGTTAAGGCCACGAACGGGAACTCTTCATTGAAGGACTCACCGCCAAGGCCGAAGCCCGCGAACTGCTCGTGCACCGCTCCTGCGTTCCGTCCGAGCGGGCCATTCGGCAAGGGCAGGACCCGGATCGTGCAGTTGCCTGACGCCTGGACGCGCTCGACTGCCCATCGCACACCGGTATTGTCGGTCGTGAAGCGGACGACGTCTCCCTCGGCGATGCCGTCCTGCAGGAACGGCGCGCTCTGAATCCGCGCAGTTTCCACGGTTACTGGCCGCGCCCACAAGCCCTCGGTGTCATAGGGAAGCCAGCCCGCACGCGGACGGAACCGAAACATGACTTTGACCAGACCAGCTTCGTCCGGGACCTGCCTGTCTGGCGCTATCGATGCCACGCCGTACCCACCTCACGAGTAGTCGATGTGCCGGATAGACCACGCTTACGGGTACGGAGGATAGGCGTCGCGCAGCGCGTCAGATTCACCCGGCCCAGCGCCAAGCCCGTGGTGGCCACCGGTTTCTTCGGGGGTATGTGGTCGTAGCGTTCGTCGACGCGCTGGACGCGTTCTGGCGGGGAGGCCGTAGTGACGGGTTGACGGTGGCGGGCAGCTGTCAGCGGGTGCCGTAGAAGGCGGGCGGGGCGGCTGGGTCGAAGTCCTCCTCGCTGGCCATCTCCCTCGCGACCTCGGCGGCGGTCGGGCTGAGGGCTGCCATGGTGGCCGCGATGCCGAGGGCGGCGAGCGCCACGCCGATCGCCGCACTGAGGAACAGGGTTTTGAAGGTGTTCATCTGGACCTCCCCATCGATTGGAACCTGTACCTACTTCACCGACCCGCGGTGTCGCCAACGACCCACATCGAGAAGAACTGCGACCCGCCGCCGTACGCGTGACCCAGCGCCGTTTTCGCTCCGGCCACCTGGTGCTCGCCGGCCCGTCCCATGACCTGCCTGGCCGCCTCGGCGAAGCGCAGCATGCCGGAGGCGCCGATCGGGTTGGAACAGAGCACCCCGCCGGACGGGTTGACGGGCAGGCGTCCGCCGATCTGGGTCTCGCCCGACTCGGTGAGTTTCCAGCCGTGTCCGGCTTCGGCGAAGCCCAGGTTTTCCAGCCACATCGGCTCGAACCAGGAGAACGGCACGTAGATCTCCGCCACGTCGACCTCGGCGAGGGGGTCGGTGATCCCGGCCGCCTGCCACAGTGCCTGGGCAGCTTCGGCGCCGGCCCTCGGGTTCACGTGGTCCTTGCCGGCGAAGTAGGTCGGCTCGGTGCGCATCGCCGTCGCTCGGATCCAGGCCACCGGCCGCTCGCTCGCCTCGGCTGCCGCCTGGTCGCCGATCACGATCGCGCAGGCGCCGTCGGAGGAGGGGCAGGTCTCGTCGTACCGGATCGGGTCCCACAACATCGGCGAGGCCCGCACCGACTCCAGCGTGATCTCCGGCTGGCGCAGGTGCGCGTAGGGGTTGAGCGCACCGTTGCGCCGGTCCTTCACCGCGACCATCGCCCCGACGTGCTCGGGTGCGTTCGAGCGTCGAATGTAGGCGCGGACGTGTGGCGCGAAGTAGCCACCGGCCCCGGCTCCGATCGGCGCGGTGAAGGGCGGCTGGATGGAGAGCGCCCACATGGCGTTGGACTCCGACTGCTTCTCGAACGCTACCGCGAGTACGCGTTGGTGCACACCGGCCCGGACCAGGCTGGTCGCCACGACCCCGGTGGCACCGCCGACCGAACCCGCCGTGTGCACCCGCAGCAGCGGGCGCCCGGCGGCTCCCAGCGCGTCGGCGAGGAACAGCTCCGGCATCATCACGCCCTCGAACAGGTCCGGCGCCTTGCCAAGCACGACCGCGTCGATCTGTGGCCAGTCGACGCCCGCGTCGGCTAGCGCGCGGTCGATCGCCTCCCGGCACAGCCCGGCCATCGACACGTCGGTACGGCGCGTCTGGTGCTGCGTCTGCCCGGTACCCAGCACGGCTGCTCGTCTCATGACCTCGCCTCCAGCACACAGATGAGGTTTTGCTGCAACGCCGGCCCGCTGGTGGCGTGCCCGGCCGCTCGCCGGGCCCGGCCGGTCATGACCTGTTCGGCGGCGGCGCCGATGCGCGCCAGCCCGGCCGAGAACATGGGGTTGCCGCAGAGCGCACCCCCGGACGGGTTGATCCGGACCCGGTCGCCGAGGCCGAGTGCCGTGCGCAGCAGTAGCTCCTGGTGGGTGAAGGGGGCGTGCAGTTCGGCCACGTCGAGGTCCGCCGGTAGGGCCACCGCCTCGGCCGCGGCGGTCGCGGATGGCACCGTGGTCAGGTCCCGCTCGCCGAGGCCCTGCGGGTCGACCCGGTGCGCCACGCCGCTGATCCAGGCCGGCTGCTCCCGGTGCCGGCGGGCGCGCTCGCCGGCGGCCAGCACCAGTGCGGCGGCGCCGTCGGAGACGGGTGCGCAGTCGTGTGCCCGGAGCGGGTCGGCGACGTAGGGGGCGGCGACCAGCTCGTCGACGGTTGGCTGCCCGGACACCTGGGCGTAGGGGTTGGTGCTGGCGTCGGCCCGGCTGCGGGCCGCCACCTCGGCCATGGCCTGCTCGGTGACGAGCCCGGCGTCGATGGCGAGCCGGGCCTGGAGCGCGGCGACACTCACCGAGTCGGGCCAGAGCGGCGCGGCGACGTACGGGTCGAGTTGGAGCGCCAGTACCCGGCGCAGCAGGCCGGCCGAGGACTTGCCGAAGCCGTAGACCAGCGCGGTCTCCGCCTCGCCGGCCAGAATCTTCACGTACGCCTCGTAGAACGCCCAGGCCGCGTCCATCTCCACGTGCGACTCACAGATCGGCGGGTATGCCCCGATCGCGTCGATCGCGTTGACGAAGGAGAACGCCCGGCCGGCGAGGTAGTCCGAGGAGCCGGAGCACCAGAATTCCACCTCGCGCCGGTCGAGGCGGGCCGCCGACAGGGCCTGGTGGAAGAGCGGGACGAGGGTTTCGACGCCACTGGTGGTCCCCGCGGAGGGTCGGCAGGGTGCCTGGGCGAAGCCGATGACGGCGACGGCAGGGTTCACAGGTGCTCCTGGTAGGACTCGTACGGCGCATCCGGTTCGCCGGTGGGACGGAAGTGCGCGATGTTCTCCGGGGTGGTGGTCCAGGTCGTCGGGTCCCGCCAGACCGCGGCCACCCGCATGCCCATTCGGACGTCGCCGGCCTGGCCGAGGATCAGGTGGGGGATCGGGATGTCGGCACCGTCGAGGAGGACCTGGGCGACCACGTACGGCGGCTCCAGTCGCTGCCCGGCGAAGGGAACGTTGACCACGCAGAACGTGGTGACCGTGCCGTGGTCGCGGACCGGCACCTCCTCCTCGGTCGGCAGGCCGTCGGCCGGGCAGACCCGGGGCGGTACGTAGACCTTGCGGCAGGCCGGGCAGCGCTGGCCGAGCAGCCGTCCTTCGGCGAGCGCGTGCAGGTATCGACTCTCCTCGGCGGAGGTGGTGTGCGTGTAGGAGAGCCGAATCGGAGTCACTATGCCGGTGACAGGATCGTCGCTGGTGGCGGGATCGCTGTTGGTGCCGGGCGCGCTGCCGGGATCGCCGCCGGTGGTGTCGTCGGGCGCGCGGGGTGGGCCCGGGCCGGGCTCGAAGCAGGCGATGTCGCGAATGTCTCCGGATCGCTCCGCGGCCCAGCGGACGCGGACCCGCATGCCGGTCCGCATCGACTCCCGGGTGCCGGCATCGACGGCGTGCAGTAGCGCGGTGTCGGCTCCGTCGAGCCGGATCAGTGCCCAGCCGAACGGTCGGTCGAGGGGCTGCCCGTCAAGCGGCCGGTCGGTCCAGGTCCAGCTGGTCACGGTGCCGGTGGGCGAGACGGGAACGAGCTCGGTGACCGGGGTGTGGGTCATCGGATCGTATTCGAGCGGGGGAACGTGGACGCGGCCGTCGGCGGTGCGGGCGCCGAGCACTCGACGGTCGCGTAGGCCGGTCATGAATCGCCCCAGGACCGGACCGAGGGAGCGGGTGTAGTCGAAGGCGATGTCCAGCGGGGCGGCGAGCGGGGGCGCCGAAGCGGTATCCACGAGGCTCAGTGAAACATGTTCTATCGAGGTGAATCAAGGTCGCTCCCGTTCCGCTGTTCAGGAAGTGGAACACGTTATAGAGTCTGGTCCATGACTGGCATCGGGCTGTGGAACATCGCGAGTCAGGATCCAGATGGGATCGCCGTCGTTGACCCGGATGGCCGGGTCGTCACATATGGCGAGTTGGCCGCCGAGGCCGACCGGATCGGGCGCGGCCTCCAGGCGCTCGGGATGGTGCCCGGGGACACCGTGGCGATGCTGCTGCCCAACGGTGCCGACCTGCTCGCCGCCGAGTTCGCCGCCCTGGAGACGGGGCTGTACTCGGTGCCGCTGAACTGGCATCTGACCGCCGCCGAGATCGCCTACATTCTGCGCGACAGCGGTGCCCGCGCGTTCGTCGCGCACAGCCGATTCGCCGAGGTGGCCGTGGCCGCCGCCGTCGAGGCCGGCATCCCGGCCGACGGATGCCTCGCCGTGGCCGGCGCGGTTCCCGGGTTCCGGCCGCTCGCCGACCTCGGCGCCGGCGCCTCCGACCGCCCCACGCCGCGCACCCTCGGTGCGTTGATGGTCTACACCTCCGGAACGTCCGGGCGGCCCAAGGGCGTACGGCGTCCGCTGACCGGCGCCGACCCGGACACCGTTCCGCCGGTATCGCTCTGGTTCTTCGGGCTGTTCGGCCTCGAACCCTTCGACTCCCACGTGCACCTGTGCTGTTCACCGCTCTACCACACCGCGGTGATGAACTTCGCGGTCATCTCGCTGCAGCTCGGCCATCCGGTGGTGCTGATGGACCGGTGGGACCCGCACGAGATGCTGCGGCTGATCGAACGGCACCGGGTCACCCACAGCCACATGGTGCCGACCCAGTTCCGTCGCCTACTCGCCCTGTCGGAGAAGGTTCGGACGGCGTACGACCTGTCGTCGATGCGGATGATGATCCACGGTGCGGCGCCGTGTCCGCACGAGGTCAAACGGCGGATGCTCGACTGGTGGGGGCCGGTGGTGGTGGAGTACTACGCCGCCAGTGAGGGCGGCGGCACCCTGATCACCGCCCAGGACTGGCTGGCCCGGCCCGGCTCGGTCGGGCAGGCCTGGCCGGGCTCGCAGGTGCGGGTGCTCGACCCGGATGGCAACGACGCGCCAACAGGTGAGCCCGGGACGGTGTATCTGCAGATGGGTGAGACGACCTTCGAATACCTCGGCGACGCCGAGAAGACCCGGCAGTCCTGGCGCGGCCGGATGTTCACCGTCGGCGACATCGGCTACCTCGACGACGATGGCTACCTCTACCTGTGTGACCGGAAGAGCGACATGATCATTACCGGTGGGGTGAACGTCTATCCGGCCGAGATCGAGGGGGAGCTCGCCGCTCATCCGGCGGTAGCGGATGTCGCGGTCTTCGGCATCCCGCACGATGAGTGGGGTGAGGAGATCAAGGCCGTGGTGCAGCCGGAGCTGGGGGTGACGGCTGGTCCGGAGCTGACCAGCGAGCTGCTGGCGTTCCTGACCGGCCGGCTGGCCCGCTTCAAGCTGCCCCGAAGCGTGGACTACGTCGAGGAGTTGCCCCGCGACCCGAACGGCAAGCTCTACAAGCGAGTGCTGCGCGACCCGTACTGGGCCGCGCAGCAGCGCGCGATCTGACCTGGCTACCGCCCGTGGAACTGGGGGGTGCGCTTCTCGACGAAGGCGCGCGGGCCCTCCTTGGCGTCGGTGGTGCGGAACACCGCCGTGCCGATGGGTGCCTCCAGCGCGAACGCCTCGTTCTCGGCCAGGCCCTCGGTCTCCCGCATCGTGCGCAGGATCGCCTGCACCGCCAGCGGGCCGTTCGCGGCGATCATCCCGGCCAGTTCGAGGGCCTTGTCCAGGGCCTGTCCGTCCGGCACCACGTGGCCGATCAGGCCCACGTCCCGGGCTTCGGCGGCACCCAACTGGCGTCCGGTCAGCAGCATCTCCGCCGCGACGGCGTACGGGATCTGTCGTACCAGCCGGACGGCGGAGCCGCCGAGGGGGAACAGGCCCCAGCACGCCTCGGAGACCGCGAAGCGGGCGCTAGCCCCGGCCACGCGGAGATCCGTTGCCTGGAGGATCTCGGTGCCGCCCGCCACCGCCGGCCCCTCCACCGCGGCGATGAGCGGTTTGGTCAGTCGCCGTCCCTTGAGTAGCGCGTCGATCCGGGAGAGGTCGGCGCCGTTGAACCGGTCACCGGGGTGGGACTGGGTCATCGCGCGGAGGTCGGCGCCGGCGCAGAAGGCGCCCCCGGCCCCGGTGAGCACGCAGGCTCGGATCTCCGGATCGTCGTCCGCACGGTCCCAGGCGTCTCGCATGATCGCGAGCATCTCGGGGGAGAGCGCGTTGCGGACCCGTGGCCGGTTCATCGTCACGATCAGTATTTGTCCACGTTGCTCCACGAGTGCGTGTGGCTGGTCGGCTGCCGATTCCACGGGCGCCTCCTTCGACGATTTCCAAGGCTTGTCAGCGACGATAACAGGTTCTACTTTTAAGTGATGGTGGCAAATATCGCAGACCTGTTTGAACATGCGGTTGACGCCTTCGGTGACCGTCCCGCCGTGTTCCTCGGCGAGCAGGCGATCAGCTACCCGGAGCTGGAGGAGCGCGCCAACCGGCTGGCCCACTTCCTCCGTGACCGCGGCGTGCGCCCCGGTGACCATGTCGGCCTCTACGCTGGCAACTCGATCGAGGCCGTGGTGGCCATGATCGCCGTCTACAAGCTGCGCGCCGCGATCGTCAACATCAACTACCGGTACGTCGAGAACGAGCTGCGCTTCCTCTTCGCCGACGCGGAGCTGTCGGCGCTGATCCACGACCGTCGCTTCGCGCCCCGAGTCGCTACCGTGCTGGCCGGCGCCGCCGGTCCGCACACCGTGGTGGCCCTACCCGACGGCTCGGCGGAGGAGATCGGTGGGTACGGCGGCGTGCCGTACGCGGACGCGCTCGCCGCCGGCGACCCGGCGCGGGACTTCGGCGAGCGCTCGGCGGATGACCTCTACCTGCTGTACACCGGTGGCACCACCGGCTACCCGAAGGGGGTGCTCTGGCGGCACGAGGACGTGTGGCGCGCGCTCGGCGGTGGCGTCGACTTCATGACCGGCATTCCGCTCGAGGACGAGTGGGCCCAGTCCGCCCGGGGCGCCAGCGGGACCCCGATGGTACGCCTCTGCATGGCCCCCCTGATCCACGGCAACGCGCAGTGGGCGGTGCTCGCCGCGCTCTTCGCCGGTGACACCGTGGTGCTGCTGTCGCGCTTCGACCCGGAGGAGGTCTGGCGGACGGTCGAGCGGCGCCGGGTCAACGTGCTGGTGTTGATCGGCGACGCGATGGCCCGCCCGATCATCGAGGCCTACGCCGCCGGTGGCTACGACGGCTCGTCGGTGGCCGCGGTTTCGTCCAGTGGCGCCCTCTTCTCCCCGGGGGTCAAGCGGCAGTACCTGGAGCTGCTGCCCGACGCGCTGGTCACCGACGCGATCGGGGCGTCGGAGACCGGCTTCATCGGGCTGGGCGTGGTCGCCGAGGTGCCCGGTGGCGCGGTGCAGGATCCGCGGGTCACGCCCGGGCCGAACACGGTGGTGCTCGCCCCGGACGGGCGGCCGGTGCCGCCGGGCGGGGAGGGGCGGCTGGCGAAGAGCGGTTTCCTCCCCCTCGGCTACTACAAGGACCCGGTCAAGACCGCCGCCCTGCTGATCGAGGTGGACGGCGTGCGGTATGCGCTCCCGGGTGACCTCGCCCGGCTTGAGGTCGACGGCACCATCACGTTGCTCGGTCGGGGCAGCACCTGTGTCAACACCGGCGGTGAGAAGGTCTTCCCGGAGGAGGTCGAGGGGGCGTTGAAGACGCACCCCGACATCTTCGACGCGTTGGTCGTCGGGGTGCCCGACGAGCGGCTCGGGCAGCGGGTGGCGGCGCTGATCCAGCCCCGGGCCGGCGGCACGCTCGACCTGGCGGCGGTGCGAACGCACCTGCGGGAGCAGATCGCCGGCTACAAGGTGCCACGGTCGATCTGGCTGGTGGCCGAGATCTCGCGCACGATCAGCGGCAAGGCTGACTACAAGTGGGCGCAGCGGCATGCGGAACAACACCCGGCCGAGGAGGTCAGCCATGCGGACTGAGCTGAGCGAACAGCTCGGCATCGCGTATCCGATCGTCGGCTTCAGCCCCTCGGAGCAGGTGGTCGCGGCGATCAGCCGGGCCGGCGGACTGGGCGTGTTGGGCTGCGTGCGATTCAACGACCCGGAGGAGCTCGACGCGGTCCTCACCTGGCTCGACGGGGAGACCGAAGGCCGGCCGTACGGGGTGGACGTGGTGATGCCCAGCACCGAACCGGCCGAGGGCGCCCCGGCTGATCTCGACCGGCTGATTCCGGCGGGGCATCGCGACTTCGTGGAGCGAACCCTGCTGCGCCTCGGCGTGCCGCCGCTCGGCGGCAACGGCGAGCACCAGGCCGGCGTGCTCGGTTGGCTGCACTCGGTGGCCCGCAGTCACGTCGAGGTGGCGCTGACGCACCCGGTCCGACTGATCGCCAATGCGCTCGGTTCGCCGCCGCCCGACGTGATCGCCCAGGCGCACGCGCGGGGGGTGCTGGTGGCCGCGTTGGCCGGCCGGGCCGATCACGCCCGCCGGCACGTGGTGAGCGGGGTCGATCTGGTGGTCGCGCAGGGGTACGAGGCCGGCGGCCACACCGGTGAGATCGCCAGCATGGTGCTGGTGCCGGAGGTGGTGGACGCGGTCGGTGAGCAGGTGCCGGTGTTGGCCGCCGGGGGCATCGGGAGTGGCCGCCAGATCGCGGCGGCGCTCGCGCTCGGTGCGGGTGGGGTCTGGATGGGCTCGGTCTGGCTCGGCACGGCCGAATACCAGAGCAACTCCGCGCTGCGTACGGCACTGCTCCGGGCCGGGTCGGCGGACACGGTCCGCAGCCGGATCTACACCGGCAAGCCGGCCCGGCTGCTGCGCAATCGGTGGACCGAGGCCTGGAGCGAGGAGGGGGCGCCCCGACCGCTGCCGATGCCACTCCAGAATCTGCTGGTGGCGTCGGCGCACAGCCGGCTGATGGATTCTGATGACCCGACGGTCGTTCCGATGCCGGTGGGGCAGATCGTGGGTCGGATGAATGAGGTGCGCTCCGTCGTCGACGTGTTGGCGGATCTGGTCGCCGAGGCGGAGGAGAGATTGGTCCACCTCGGAGGGCTGCGCTAGGGGGTGGTGGCCATATGGGCTTGGTCAAGCGGGGCTGGGCAAGTGCTCATGAAAACTGCACGTGTGGTGCCGAAGAGGTTCCGTTCTCGGCACCACATTGACCAAAAAGTAGAACACGTTCTATTATTGGTATCGTGCTTACTCAGCCGTTTTCCCACGCCATCGCGGAAGCCGAGCGGGTCATCGCCGAGGCGGCCCACGTCCGCGGCCAGCAGGACCTGCTCGAGGGCTACGACTACCTGGCTGGTGGCATCCGGAGCTCGATCCAGATGGCCTGGTCCTACGACCGCGAATTTCCCTACTTCGTCCGCTCCACCGGCCCGTACACGAAGATGGGCCTCGACAATCCAGACACCCTCTACTTTCACGCGTGGCTCCACGACGACGCGGAGTACGTGGTGACCGGCCGCCGGGGCAGCACCGCCGACCTGAGCTTCCAGGTCCTCGACGGCTCCTACTCCCCGGTCAACGTCCCGGGCAGCCTCACCGCCTTCGACGACCGCGAGATCGAAGTCGCTGCCGACGGCTCCTTCGAGATTCGGTTCGGGCCGGGGCTCTCCGGCCCGAACGCGTTCCCGCTCGCCCCCGGCTCGGCCATGCTCGTGGTGCGCGAGGTGTTCAGCGACTGGGCGGCCGAACGCCCCGGGATGCTGCGCATTCACCGCCCCGACACCATCGGCGGGACACCGCCGCCGCTGACCGAGGAGACCCTGGCCAAACGCTACGCGGTGGCCGGCAAGATTCTCACCGGTCGGATTCACACCTTCCTCGCGTTCGCCGAGCGGTTCTACCTGAACCTGCCGGTGAACACCCTGACCCCGCCCCGGCTCACCCCCGGCGGGTTGGCGACCCAGTACTCCTCGGTGGGCCACTACCAGCTCGCCGAGGACCAGGCCATGGTGATCACCGTGCGGGTCTCCGACGCGCCCTACCAGGGCATCCAGCTGGGCAGCATGTGGTACATCTCGCTGGACTACAGCAACCACCAGACGAGCCTCACCGTGCCCCAGGCCCGGATCGACCCGGACGGCATGATCCGGTACGTGATCAGCGAACGCGACCCGGGGGTGGCGAACTGGCTGGAGTGCACGGGCCACGATCGCGGCTACGTGCAGCTGCGTTGGCAGCGACTCTCGCACGCGTTGACCGCCGCGGACGGGCCGCGGGTGGAGGTGGTCGCGGTGGATGACCTACCCAAGCAGGTGCCGTACTACGAGCCGATCGGGCGAGCGGCGTGGCAGGAACGCATCGCCGCCCGGCAGGCCGCGACCGCGGCCCGGATGCTGGGCTGAGCCGTGCTGCTCGCGGAGAAGGTCGTTGTGGTGGCCGGGGTCGGCCCCGGGCTGGGCCAGGCCATCGCGGTGCGTGCCGCGCAGGCCGGCGCCGACGTGGTGCTCGCCGCCCGCACCGGGTCCTTCCTCACCGAGGTCGCCGGAAAGGTACGGGCGGCGGGTCAGCGGGCCCTGACGGTACCCACCGACCTCACCGACGGTGAGTCGAGCGCCGCGCTCGTGCGGGCCGCCCTCGCCGAGTACGGCCGCGTTGACGTGTTGGTCAGTAACGCCTTCGAGATGCCGCCGATGCGCGGTCTCGGGAAGGTCGAGTTGGCCGACCTGCGGTCGAGCTTCGAGGTCAACGTGCTGGCGGCGCTGCGCCTGACTCGGCTGCTGACGCCCGCGTTGGTGGAGTCCGGCGGCTCGGTGGTCATGGTCAACTCTGCCGTGCTGCGCCACTCCCGGCGGGCGTTCGGCCCCTACAAGCTGGCCAAGGCCGCGCTCCTCGCCGCCGCGCAGAATCTCGCCAGTGAGCTCGGGCCGAAGGGCGTGCGGGTCAATTCGGTGGCACCCGGCTGGATCTGGGCCGACAGCCTGCGACTCTGGTTCGACTACCAGGCGAACCAGCGGGGCGTGCCGCCCCAGCAGCTCTACGACGAGGTCGCCGCCACCACCGACCTGCGCCGGCTGCCGGTGCCCGACGAGGTCGCCGACGCCGTGCTGTTCCTCGGCTCCGGCCTGGCTCGGGGCATCACCGGCCAGTGCCTCGACGTCAACTGCGGCGAGTTCCATCACTGAATTCCGGGAGCGAGCATGAGCAGCACCCGTACGGATGTCGGCACGATCGAGGACCTCCACGCCTCGGCGACCCGGCTCACCGGGCTCGACGACTTCGGCGACGACGACTACCGCGAGGGGATGGGCGAACTGCTGGCCGCGTACCGGAATGAGGCGGCCCTCACGCCCACCGGGAGCAAGGTCTCCCGGGCGTTTCTCCGTGCGGCGCTGGTGTCCCGACTGCTCAGCGAGGCGGCGTGGCGGCAGTTCCCGGAGCACGCCGAGGCCCCGGTGACCCGGCCGGTCTTCGTGACCGGCCTGCCCCGAACCGGCACCACCGCCCTGCACCGGTTGCTCACCGCCGACCCCGCCCACCAGGGGCTTGAGCTGTGGCTGACCGAGGTCCCCCAACCCCGCCCGCCGCGAGCCACCTGGGAGTCGAACCCCGGCTACGTGAGCCTGCAGGCCGGCTACGAGCAGTACCACGAGACCAACCCGGGCCTGCGGGGTGCGCACTACACCGCGGCCGACCAGGTGGAGGAGTGCTGGCGGTTGCTGCGGCAGTCCATGATGTCGGTGTCCTTCGAGTGCCTGGCCTACCTGCCGAGCTACTCGCGGTGGTTGAGTGCGCAGGACTGGACCGCTGCCTATCGGCGGCACCGGCGCAACCTCCAGCTCATCGGCCTGCACGACCGAGATCGTCGCTGGGTGTTAAAGAACCCGAGCCACCTGTTCGCCCTCGACGCGCTGCTCGCCGTCTACCCCGACGCCGTGGTGATCCAGACGCACCGCGCGCCGCGGGAGGTGGTCGCCTCGGTCTGCAGCCTCAACGCGCAGGCGTGCGAGGGCTGGTCGGAGCTGTTCCGCGGGGAGGTGCTCGGTGGGGCGCAGGCGCAGCTCTGGTCGCGTGGGCTGCGGCGGTTCATGGCCGACCGCGCGCGACACGACCCGGCACACTTCATCGACGTCTCCCACGACGACTTCGTCGCCGACCCGCTTCGGGTGGTTGAGGTGATCTACGAGCGGTTGGGGGCCCGGTTGACCACTGCGGCGCGAGCCGCGATGAGCTCGCTGCACCAGCAGCGAACGCGCCCCGCACATCGCTACGATCTCGCTGATTTCGGACTGACCCCGGCTGTGGTGGACGCCACCTTCGCTTAATGGATCTTGCTGATCACCTCGTCGGCGAAGCGGTGGATGCCGTCCCGCTTGGCGGCGAGGTCGCCGTCGAAGCCGACGCCGTAGAAGCGCCAGGGCATCACGATCGCGTCGGTGACGCCGGCCTCGGCCTGTTGCTGGAAGCCCGCCAGGCCGAATCGGTCAATGCAGACCGCCTGGATCTCGAACGGCTGGTCGGCCCGGTCGTACTCGACGCGTAGCCGGGCAAGCTGGTCGATTGTCGCGCACAGCTCGTCGAAGCGCATCATGGCGGAGGACCAGCCGTCGCCCAGCCGGGCCGCACGGCGCAACGCCGCATCGGTGTGACCGCCCACGTAGATCGGGATCGGCTCGGTCGGGGCCGGGCTCATCTGTAGCCGGCCGAAGTCGAAGTGCTTGCCGTGGTGCTCCACCATGCCACCGCCCAGGATCAGCCGCAGCACCTCAATCGCCTCGTCGCCCCGGGCGCCCCGGGCGGCGAACGGTGAGCCGCACCAGAGTGACTCCTCCGGCGACCAGCCCAGCCCGACGCCGAGCCCGAACCGGTTACCGATCAGGTTCGCCACCGACCCGACCTGCCGCGCCAACAGGACCGGGTTGCGGGGACCGAGCTTGAGCACCTGGGTGTAGAACCGGATCCGGGTGGTGGCGGCGCCGAGCGCGGCGGCGGTCACCAGCGGGTCGACCCAGGGCGTCTGCGCGTCCCAGAACCGGCTGCCGTCCGGCGTGTACGGGTACTTGGCGCTGACCTCTTCGGAGTAGAAGAGCGAGTCGGGGAGGGCGATGGCCGAGAAGCCGCACTCCTCGGCGGATTGCGCCAGGTCGGTGAGTTGGTCGAGCGGGCTGAGTGCGATTCCGAGGCTGAACTTCATCTATGGACTGTAACGTGTTCTACCCGACCATGGCAGGGTCCCAGATGGTCTGGTCGGATGGTATCTTCGGGTCGACCCGGCGAATACCCAAGGGTTAACATCAATCGATGGAGCCTCTCGATTTCACGGGTCGCGGCGTGGTCGTCACTGGGGGGACGCGGGGGATCGGTGCCGCGATCGCCGCGGCCTTCCGCGCGGCGGGTGCCCGGGTGCTGGTCTGTGGCCGGACCCAACCGTCCTCGGCGGTGCCCGATTTCGTGCCGGCTGATGTTCGTGACCCCGCGCAGGCGGCCGCCCTGGTGGCGGCGGCGGTTGACCGGTTCGGTCGCCTCGACGTGGTGGTGAACAACGCCGGTGGGGCGCCCCCGGCGGTGGCGGCCAGCGCCTCACCCCGGCTGCACGCCAAGGTTGTGGAGCTCAACCTGGTTGCTCCGTTGCATGTGGCGCAGGCGGCCAACACGGTCATGCAACAGCAGCCCGGTGGCGGGGTCATCATCATGGTGGGGAGTGTCAGCGGCACGCGTCCATCGCCCGGCTCCGCCGCGTACGGCGCCGCCAAGGCCGGACTGCACCACCTGGCGACAAGTCTGGCCGCCGAGTGGGCGCCGGCGGTGCGGGTGAACAGTGTCGTCCCCGGTCCGGTGGCCGGCGACGGGAGCCTCCGGCTGAATCCGGCGGCGGTGGCGCGCACGGTGCCCCTGGGGCGACCCGCGACGCCGGCCGAGGTCGCCGGCGTCTGTCTGCTGTTGGCCTCTCCGCTGGCGTCCTATGTGACCGGGGCGGCGGTGGCAGTGCACGGTGGTGGCGAGTGGCCGGGCTATCTCGGGGACCTGCGCGGCCCTACTGCTGAGCCATCCTCATCGTAGGTAGCGGGCTTCCTCGGCGGCCTTCAGTGATGAAGTGTCACCTCTCTTCCCCTGACCCTTTGTCCAATCAACTTCCGTAACGAATGCCTCCATCGTTGGGAAGATGTTTCCGTGCCGGGGCGCTGTCCCAACTGGAGTATTTTGCGCTATGCGGACGGAACTGCCTGTTGTGGAGTAGCTTAGCGGGCGGTCCGGGCGGTCCGGGCGGTCCGGGCGGTCCGGGCGGTCCTCAGGCCATCAGTCGGCGGTGGTCCCAGCTGACCACCCGCCGCGGCTCCACCAGATAGGCCGCCCGCTTGGTCGCCGCGTGCGCGACATAGCCGTCGAGCGCCGCTGCCACCTCATCGGGCGGCAGATCGCCGGCCGCCAGCGGGCTGGGCATCCGCGCGGCGATCAGCCGGCCGACCGCGGTGACTCCCGCCGGATCGTCGATCCGGGTGACCTCGCCGGTCACCTGGACGCCGCGCAGTTCGAAGTAGCCGTCGCCCGCCTCGACCAGGCAGGTCACCCGTGGGTCACGGGCCATGTTCCGGGCCTTCTGCGAAACGCGGTAGGTCCAGAAGGCGATGCGTCCGCCGTGCATCGCGTAGAACATGCTGACCAGGTGCGGTGTGCCGTCCCGGTTGACGGTCGCGAGCTGGAGCTTCCGGCCTTGGGCCAAGTGCTCCGCGACGTCCGCGGGTGGCATCGCCACCGTGGCGCGCTGGTTCACGACTCCTCGCCCTCCGCGCCGCTACTGGTGCCGGGTGCGGCGGGCGCTCGATCCAGCGAGGTCATCTCAGTATCCCGGTCCGGACAGTAGCCCGCCGTCGGCCACGAACTCGGCACCCGTGGTGTATGACGATTCGTCGGAGGCGAGGAACGCCACCAGTCGGGAGATCTCCACCGGCTCGGCGAGTCGGGCGATCGGCAGCGAGGTGAGGAACGCGTCCGAGTCAACGGCGGGCATGGTCTCGGCGGCGGCCAGCGCCATCGGGGTCAGCACGCCGCCGGGATGGACCGAGTTGACCCGGATGCCGGCCGGCCCGAGTTCCTGGGCCGCGGACCTGGTGATGCCGCGGATCCCGAACTTGCTGGCGCTGTAGGCCGAGAGGCCGGCCGCGCCGACGAACCCCTCGATCGATGACACGTTCACGATCGATCCGCCGCCGGCCCTCATCATTGCCGGCACCACGGTGTGGATGCCGAGCCAACAGCCGGTGAGGTTCACGTCGATCACGTGGCGGAACTCGGCCGGGTCCATCGTGGCGATCGCCGCGTGCCGGAAGACGCCGGCGTTGTTGATCAGCACGTCGAGTCGGTCGAACGCCGCCAGCGCGGTGGCGACCGCGGCAGCCCACTCGTCTTCGCCGGTGACGTCGTGGTGCACGTAGCGGCAACGATCAGCACCGAGGGTGTCGGCGAGGGCCGTGCCGCGGTCGTCGAGGATGTCGCCGATGACCACCCGGGCCCCCTCGGCGACGAACTGCCGGGCATGTGCCTTGCCCATGCCGCGCGCGCCGCCGGTGATGAGCGCCACCTTGCCGTCCAGTCGCCCCATCGCCCCTCCTGCCAAGCGCTTGCTTGGGAGCATAGCATCGGCGAGACACCGGCGCCGCAACAAAACGGCCGCCGCGGGCTGCAGCCCGCGGCGGCCATGGACAATCGCGTTCTCGCTCGACCTGGTGAGACTCGTCAGGGGACGAGGACCACCTTGCCGATGTTGCGACGCTCGCCGATCCGGCGGTGCGCCGCCGCGGCCTCCTCGAACGGAAACACCTGGTCGATCCGGGGCTTGATCGCGCCCTCGCGCCACAGGTCCAGCAGCGCGGTCAGCTCCTCACGCAGCAGGTCGGTGCGCTCCCACAGGTGCCCCAGATTGACGCCACTGACCGTGTGGTTGCGGTCCATCATCCCGTACGGCGTCAGCAACGGCACGCCGGTGAGCTGACCGACGAGCCGGCGAAGGCTGCGCCGCTCACCGGTGGACAGGTTGGCGAAGCCGTACGCGATGAGCTGCCCAACCGGCCGGAGCAGGCTCATCCCGCGCTTCCAGTCGCGACCGCCCAGGGAGTCCAGCACCAGGTCGAGGCCCTCGCCGCCGGTGAGCTCCCGCACCCGGGCGACGTAGTCCTCGGTGCGGTAGTCGATGGGATGGGTGCAGCCCTCCTCGCGGAGCACGGCGTGCTTGGCCGCCGAGGCGGTACCGAAGGTGACAACTCCCGGTACGGTGCGGCACAGCTGCAGCACCGCGGTGCCGACCCCACCCGCGGCCATGTGCACCAGGACGCGGGCCTCGGGGCGGAGGTTCGCCACCCGAAAGAGCATGTGGTAGGCGGTCAGGTAGTTGACCGGGATCGCGGCTCCCTCGATGAAGTCGAGGCCATCGGGCATCGGCAGCACCCGCGCGGCGGGCACGCAAACGGTGTCGGCGTGGCCACCGAAGCGCACCAGGGCCAGCACCCGCTGCCCCACCTCGAGGCCGGTGACCTCGGCGTCAACGGCGTCCACGACCCCGGCCACCTCGTATCCCACCACGGACGGCGGCTTCGGAGCGTCCGGATACAGCCCCTGCCGGGCCATGACCTCGGCGAAGTTCAAGCCACAGGCGCGGACCGCGATGCGCACCTCACCGCGACCCGGTTGCGGATCGGGGGTTTCCCGTACCGCAAGGACCTCGGGCCCACCCGCCTTGGTGATCCAGACAGCGCGCATCGATTCCTCGACCTCCAACGTCTTACGCCGACTACTCCGTCGGCGGTCATCCGCTCGCCCGGGTGTCGGCCGCATGGGTGTTGGCCACATGGGCTACCCGGGCGAGGCGGTGACCGCCAACGGCCAGCGTAAGGGGTGTTGGCGGGGCCCGAGACGGTTGCCGTCAACCGTGGGACGCCTCGACGATGTCCAACGCGGCCAGGTATCCGAAGGTCATCGCTGGCCCGAGCGTCGACCCTGCTCCGGCGTAACCCTTCCCCATGACGGCCGCGCTCGCGTTGCCGGCGGCGTAGAGGCCGGGAATGACCGTGCCGTCCTCCCGCAACGCCCGACCCCGCTCGTCGGTACGGACTCCGCCGTTGGTGCCGAGGTCGCCGGGGACGATCCGCATCGCGTAGAACGGTGGCAGCACCAGCGCGGCCAGGCAGGGGTTCGGGTCGTTGGTGGGATCGGCGTAGTAGTGGTCGTAGCTACTGTCGCCCCGATGGAAGTCGGTGTCGCGACCGGTCTTCGCGAGCGTGTTGAAGCGTTTGACGGTGGCGCTCAGGGTCGCCGAGGGGACGCCGATCTTGTCGGCCAGGCCCCTGATGGTCCAGTCGCGGACCAGGGCGCCGGAGTCATACCATTCGCTGGGATAGGGCAGCAGCGGTGGGAGGTCACGGAACAGGTAGCGGTTGCGGTACCGCTGATCCGTGATCATCCAGGCCGGGAAGGCGTCCTGCGCGTACATGGTGCGGACCACGTCGCCGTAGGGGGCGGCCTCGTTGACGAACCGCTCCCCGGCCGGGTTGACGAAGATGTTTCCCGGCAGTGTGCGTTCGGATAGACAGAAGTAGGGGCCGGTCGGCAGCGGGATCATCGGCCCCCACCAGGCGCTGTCCATGAGGTCCAGAGCGGCGCCCGCCTCGGCGCAGGCCCGGATGCCGTCCCCGGTGTTCGACGACGCGCCGACGGTCCAGTCAGTGCCGGTGGGAGCTTCCTGGTACTGCTTGCGCATCGCCTCGTTGTGCTCGAAACCGCCGGATCCGACGATGACCCCACGCCGGGCGGTGAGGAGGACCTCCTCGCCGTCCCGGACCACCCGTACCCCGGTGACTCGTCCCTCGCTGATGACCAGCTCGGTCAGGGGGGTGTTCAGCCAGACCGGCACGTCGGCGGCGAGCAGGCCGGCGCGCAGCCCGCCCGCGAGCGCCTGGCCCATGGTGATCGGCTTTTCGCCCCTGGCCCATGCCGCCAGGTAGCGCTGGACAATCTCGGTGGCCGTCGTCAGCCCGCGGGGGTGGCGGGCGATGAGGGCCAGCCACTTGTAGTCGACATCCATGACGACGGTGCCGGGCGGGGTGGCCATGTAGGGCGCGTTCAGGGCGGCGTACTCGGCGCCGAGGACATTGGCGTCGAGGGGTTGCGGCTCGATCGACCGGCCACCGGGCAGGCCACCGGGCAGTTCGGGGTAGTAGTCGGGATAGCCCTCCATCCAGGCGAACCGCAGCGGTGTGTGTTCCAACAGGAAGGAGATCATGGCTGGCCCGGCCGACAGGTACGCCTGCAGGCGTGTGGCGGGGACCTCGTCCCCGACGACCGCGGCCAGGTACTCGGCGGCCTTGGTCGGAGTGTCCGGCACTCCGGCGTCGAGGAGCACCTCGTTGTTGGGTATCCAGATTCCCGCCCCGGAGCGGGCGGTGGTGCCGCCGTAGACATCGGCTTTCTCCACCACAACGGTCTGCAGGCCGCGTTTCGCCGCGGTAAGCGCACCCACCATGCCGGCCGCGCCGGCACCCACCACCACTACGTCGTACTCGACCACGGTCGTCATCGGACCCCCAGCCCAGCGGTAACAGATGGTGGAACACGTTACTGTATTCAGATCGGCGTCGGGAGGTGTTGCATGTACATACTTCAATCAAATCATTGATCTTGATTACGCCAACCGGCGGTTGTGACGATGCCCGGCCCGGACCGCCGCGAGCGACGCGGACGCGGTCGAGCCGGCGCCGGACGGTGTCATGATGGCCGTTAAACCGGTCGAAGACGAGGTGCACGACGGTGACGATGAGTAGGTCGAATCACGAGCGTTGGCGTAGCCACCACCCCATGCGGGAGCAGCGGGACGCCAGCCCTGCTCTGTTGGACCGGCGGGAGGCCATCGCGGAGTTGGGAGACGCCTTACGCGACCTGGTCGAGCAGGCGGTCACCACGGAGATTCCAGCAGACCAGCTCCGCCAGGTCACGGCCGACCTGCGCCGAGCGGCCCGTCCGTTGACCACGCACGAGCGGGAGGTGACGCGGATACCGAGCGCCGACGACCTGTTGGGTGGAGTCCGGATGTACAACCCGGTTACCGGCGTCGGCAGTGCCCTGGCCCCGCCACTGCGCATCGACCTGGTTGATGGGGTCGCCGTCGGCGCGTGCACCCTTGGGCCCGCCTTCGAGGGGCCGCCCCGGTACGCCCATGGCGGAGTCAGCGCCCAACTACTGGACCAGCTACTCGGCTATGTGGCGAGTGCCAGGGGTAACGCGGGGATGACCGTCCGGCTCGACACCCGTTATCGCGCACCCATCCCGTTGCGCACGCCGCTACACCTGATGGCCCGGGTTACCGCCGTGAACGGCCGGAAGACCACCGCCCACGGCGTTATCGCGACCGCTGCCCACCCCGACGACCTCCTGGTCGAGGCGACCGGGGTGTTCGTCGCGCCCCGACCGGAACAGTCCTGGCGGCTCTTCGGTGCGGCACCGTACTGGGAGGCCGACAATCCCTCCGTCGAGTACGACTGATCCGTAGCTGTGGCTCCACGGAGCCGCCATTGCCCCCCGGAACTGCCGGCGGAGGCAGCCTCGGAGTGCTGGCTAGGCCACGACGCCGGTGCGGCAGAGGAGCATGAGCTGCTGGAGGGTGAGCTCCTGCGTGTGGGCGGCAGCGTGGCTGCTGGCCCAGCCGAATACGGTCTCGGCTGGTTGTTGGTTGGGCGTGCCTGGGGTCACGTCGTAGCCGTCGGAGGCGACGATCTTTTCGATCATCCTGGCGAGTTCGGCCGGCCCACTGCCCGGGTAGCCGGTGCTGTAACCGGCGGTCTGCTTCTCGGGCAGGATGTGCAGGGTGCCGCGGTCGGTGCGGGCCCAGACCATGTCGGCCTCGCGGTCGATGATCAGGGCGGTCAGCTGCTCCCCGTCGGGAAGCGCGAGGGGAGCGTAGGTGTGATGTTCCCAGTGCTCGTGGTTGCCGGTGACTGTCCGATAGTGGTGCACGGCGACGGGCAGCCAGGTGATCGGATCACGGAAGGCGCGCCAGCAGAGGCAGCCGTCACCGGCGACCGCGGAGGGAGAGTCGGGGTCGTCGTAGACGCAGGGATACCAGAGCTGGGGCGCCTCGTCCGGGGTGACGAGGGTGACGTGTAGGGCGTCTGGGGTGCAGGGCGTGAGCCGGTCTCGCCACTCGGCCGCGTATGGGCTGGCGTAGGTGTCGAGCTGCTGGCCGGCGTTGATGGCGCCGCCGGTGTACGCCGGTGGTTCGATGTAGAGCATGAAGTGCCAGTAGCCCCGCTCCGGGCTGTGGGTGAGATACACGTCCCGGTCGTGCTGGTAGGTCATCGTGGGTGCTCTCCTGTCCTTCCCGGCGGATACCCCTGCATCGGCAACGCCAGACCGGCTTCCTACCAGCGGATCCGACGCGGCAGGCCCACCAGCGGAGAGCTCAGCGCGCCCGCCGCTCCCGGCAACGGCGGCGTCGCGGACGAGAACAACGGGCTCACCCTCGTGGGCAACGATCGCGTCATCCGGGTTGTCCCTCCCACGCCACATCGTTGACCCAGCCGGGATGGTGGCCCGCGTGGAGCCCGTGGTGCGCCGCCGACCTTCGCCCCAGCACCGTAGGACAAGCTGAGTGACTGCGCCACCACCTAAGGTGAGTATCTATTGATTGCCAGGAATCGGCCCCCCGGTCTTGTGGACCAGGGGGCCGGTGTTGTTCGCGGCCCGGTGGCGGCGGGGCCCCCAGGCTCCGCCGCCTTGGCCGTCAGCGCAGCAACAGGCGGGCGGCGAGTTCGAGGTGCTCGTGCACGTCGTTAGCCGAGGCGCGTCGGGTTACCCAGGCGACCAGGCTGGAGAGCCAGACATCACCGATGACGCGGGCCTTGGCCCGGTCGTCCGCTGATGGCTTGCCGTCCCGCATGGCCAGGATGAACATGTCTTCCATGAGTCGGGCGACGGCGTTGACCTCGGTGGCGGCGGTCGGGTCGGCGAACATGAACGCCCGGGTCATCGCTTCGGTGAGCATGGGGTCGCGCTGCATGGCGCGAGTGACCCGGCCGAGGACGAACGCGGTCCGCTCGTGCGCCGTCTCGCCCGGAATGGCGGTGCGGCGGAGCCGGTCCTGCGTCCGCTCGAACTCTCGGGCCAAGGCGGAAACCAATAGGTGGATTTTGGAGGGGAAGTAGCGGTACAACGTGCCGAGGGCGACGTTGGCGTGTTCGGCGACGGTGCGCATCTGCACCGCGTCGTATCCTCCCCTGGAGGCCAGGACGAGGGTGGCGTCCAGGATGCGCCGTCGGCGTTCCCGCTGCGCCGCCGACCCCTGCTCGGTGTCGGTCAGGCTGCCCGCGCCCGGGCTTCTGGTATGTGTTCTCGACGCCACCATCTTGCCTTCCGTGATCTTGGTTGAATTGGCAGCGGCCATGCCGTCCCAAGTCTAGCAACGGGCGGGCATCGTGCGCTCAGGGTGGCTGGCGGAGGCCGGTAGAACATGTTCTACTGGCGTGAGGTGTCTGAGTGGGGAGGGTCGATGCCGATCGCGATGACCACCGACCAGTTGGCGCTCCAGGACGCGATCCGGCAGTGGGCTGCCGGAGCCGATCTCCTGGCCACCGTACGCGCGCTGGAGAACGGGCCGTCCGCAGCGGCCGACCGTTACTGGGCCGGCCTCACCGGCCTTGGCTGCTTCGCCCTGGCCGTGCCGGAGCAGCTCGGTGGTGACGGTGGCCGGGTCGGCGAGCTGGCCGCCGTGCTGGAACAGCTCACCGTCGCCCTGGTCCCCGGCCCGGTCATGCCCACCCTGCTCGCGGCCCTGACACTCGCGTCCACCGGGCCGACGCCCGTCGCGAAGAGCCTGCTGCCCGACCTTGCGGCCGGCAGGGTCTCGGTCGGGGTGGCGCTCACTCCAGGAGCGTTGACGGCGGTGCCGGTCGCCGGGGGAGCCTACCGGGTGACCGGGCAGGCCAACGCCGTACTCGGTGCGGGGAGCACCACCCACCTGATGTTGACCGCTGACACCGAAGCCGAAACGTTGTCGTTCGTGCTCGATCCGGAGCATGCGGGGGTCCACCACACCGCACGTACGCCGGTGGACTTCTCCCGGCCCCTGGCCGACGTGCGGTTGGCGGGGGTGCTCGTCGAGCCCGATCAACTCCTGCCCACACCCGCGCCGGACCGACTCCGCGACTGCGCGGCGCTGCTGGCCGCGGTGGAGGCGGCAGCGGTGGCCTCCTGGTGCCTGCGCACCGCCACCGAGCATGCCAAGGTGCGGCGGCAGTTCGATCAGGCGATCGGGTCGTTCCAGGCGGTCGGGCACCTCTGCGCCGGGATGCTCTGCCGGGCGGAACGGGCCAACGCGGTGGCCTGGGACGCGGCCCGCGCCTACGACCAGGCGCCGGAGGAACTCCCCCTGGCCGCCGCCACCGCCGCCGCGATCGCTCTGGACGCCGCGGTGGACAACGCCAAGGACTGTATTCAGGTGCTCGGCGGGATCGGGTTCACCTGGGAGCACGACGCCCACCTCTACCTGCGCCGAGCACTTGCCCTACGGCAGTTACTCGGCGGCGGCGCCCGATGGCGGCAGCGTTGCGCGGAGCTGACGTTGGCCGGGGCGCGTCGGCAGGTGTGGGCGGTTGGCGACGAGTACCGGGCCGAGACGGAAGCGGCACCGCCGTCGTCCGGAGCGGAGAGTGCCCCCGACTCCGCGGACCGGTTGGCGGTACGAGCCCAGCTCCAGGCGATCGCACAGCTTCCCGAGGCCGAGCGCCGGGCCCGGTTGGCGGACGTCGGATACCTCGCACCACACTGGCCCGCGCCGTACGGGCTCGACGCCACACCCGCCCGGCAACTCCTCATCGACGAGGAGCTGGACCGGGCCGGCGTCATCCGCCCGGACCTGGCGATCGCCGGCTGGGCCATCCCCACGATTCTGCGCTACGGCAGTGCCGCCCAGCGGAATCGGTTCGCCGGCCCGTCCCTTCGGGGCGAGCTCACCTGGTGTCAGCTCTTCAGCGAGCCGGAGGCCGGTTCGGATTTGGCCTCGCTGCGCACCCGGGCGAACCGGGTGCCGGGTGGTTGGCGGTTGTCCGGCCAGAAGGTCTGGACGTCGCTGGCGGCCGAGGCGGACTGGGCGATCTGCCTGGCCCGCACCGATCCCACGGTGAGCAAACATCGTGGGCTGACCTATTTCCTGGTCGACATGCGCAGCCCCGACATCGAGATTCGCCCACTGCGCGAGATCACCGGGCGGTCGGTCTTCAACGAGGTCTTCCTGGATGACGTCTTCGTCCCCGACGAGGGTGTGGTGGGCGAGCCAGGACAGGGCTGGCAGCTGGCCCGGGCGACGCTCTCCTACGAGCGGGTCGCCATGGGACGCGGGCCCGGATTCGGTGCCGACGTGGACCGACTGGTCCGGATGGTGGGGGCGGGTGGAGTCGCCGGCGAGCCGGGGATGCGGGAACGCCTGGGTGGTCACATCGCGGATGGTCTCGCGGTCTCCCTGGTGGAGTGCCGGGCCACGCTACGGCAGCTCGGTGCTGGTGGAGGTGGGCCAGAATCGGCGGTCGCCAAGTTGATCGGTGTCAGCCATCGACAGGCGGTGGCCGAGACGGCGCTGACGCTCTGCGGTCCGAACGGTGCGGCGGCCGACGGCGCGAGTGCGGAGCCAGTCCACCACTTCCTCCTCACCCGATGCCTCAGTATCGCCGGCGGAACCACCCAGATCCTGCTCTCCCTGGTGGCCGAACGGGTTCTCGGCCTGCCCCGGGCATCCGCGGGCTGACTGTGGATCAGGCCAGTCGCCGGGGGAGGAGGGAGATTCGATGGAGGACACTGTCAACGCCGCCGCGGAGCGGATCCGGGCTGCCGGTGCGGGGCCGGCCCGGCCGGCACGCGACCCGGTCAACCTACCGATGATCCGGAACTGGCTGGAGGCGATCGGCGACCGGAATCCCCGCTACGAGCAGGACGGTCTGGCACCACCAGCGATGACGCAGGTGTGGACGATGCGTGGCCTACACCCGGCCGCGGATCCCGCCGATCCGCTGTCGGCCATGTCCGCCGTACTCGATCGGGCCGGGTTCACCTCAGTGGTGGCCACGAACTGCGAGCAGACATACCACCGGTATCTGCGCGACGGCGAACGGGTCGAGGTGCGCAGCCGGCTGGTAGACGTGCGCGGACCAAAACGAACGGCGCTCGGCGAGGGCTGGTTTGTCACCACCGACAGCACCTGGTACGTCGGTGCGGAGGCCGTAGCGTCGATGACCTTCCGGGTGCTCAAGTTCCGGCCGCCGGGCTCCACCGCGGCCGCTCCGGCATCCGCGCCGGCTCCGGCGACATCCGGGCGGGCCCCGGCTCCGGCACCGGCACCCGAGCCGGCTCCGGCACCGGCACCCGCGCCGGCTCCGGCGGCGGCGGACGTGCTCCGGCCGGTCCTCACCCGGGACACCGCCTACTTCTGGGCTGGCACCGCCGCCGGCGAGCTGCGCATCCAGCGGTGCGGCGGTTGTGGTCAGCTGCGACATCCACCGGGGCCGGTCTGCCGACGGTGCGGCGCCGACCGCCAGGACCACCTGGCCGCCCGCGGTACCGGTGAGGTCTTCAGCTTCGTGGTGCACCGGCATCCACCGGTGCCGGGGCGGCGGCTACCGGTCGTGGTCGTTCTGGTGGAGCTGACCGAAGGGGTACGGATGGTGGGCGAGCTACTCGGAGCGGACCCGGCGCAGGTGCGGATCGGCGCCGCGGTCCAGGTTGACTTCGTACCGGTGGACGCCGAGCTGACCCTGCCGGCGTGGCGGCTGCTGCCATGAACGCGGCGGTCGGCGTCGTCCTGCCGGAACTGCGGATCCCGGTCACCCCGACCTTCGTGATCAGCACCGCGGTGGCCACCCGGGACTTCCAAGATGTACACCACGATCGGGACCAGGCCGTGCGGCGGGGCTCGAAGGACATCTTCCTCAACATTCTGACCACGACCGGACTGGTACAGCGGTACGTGACCGACTGGGCGGGAGCGACAGCGATGGTGCACCGCGTCGCCATCCGGCTCGGGGCGCCCTGCTACGCGTACGACACGCTCGTCCTGACCGGTCAGGTGACGCGGGTGTCGGCAACCGGGTGTGTGGTGGCCGTGGTGGGGCGGGTTGCCGGGGGCGATCACGTCACCGGGCAGGTTGAGGTCGGGAGGCTTCCGTGATCTCGGGAAGAGCGGCGATCGTCGGGGTCGGCGAGACGGAGTTCTCCAAGAACTCCGGCCGCAGCGAGCTCCAACTGGCGGTGGAGGCGGTTCGCACGGCACTCGCCGACGCCGGGCTGACGCCGGTCGATGTCGACGGTCTGGTGACCTTCTCCATGGACAGCACCGCCGAGATCGCCCTGGCCCGGGAGATCGGTGCCGGGGAGCTGCGCTTTTTCAGTCAGGTCGGCTACGGCGGCGGCGCGGCCTGTGCCACGGTGCAGCAGGCGGCCCTGGCGATCAGCGCCGGGGTGGCGCGGGTCGTGGTGTGTTACCGCGCGCTCAACGAGCGCTCCGGCCGCCGCTTCGGTCGGGTGTCGCGGGATATCTCGAGCGCACCGACCAGCTCCGGCGTCGACAACGGCTGGCACTACCCGATGGGGTTGAGTACCCCGGCGGCCACCGTGGCCATGGTCGCCCGGCGCTACCAGCACGTCTTCGGGGCCACCGGGGAGGACTTCGGCCGGGTGGCCGTGGCTGCGCGCCGGCATGCCGCGACCAACCCACGAGCCTGGTTCTTCGAACGACCGATCACCCTCGCCGACCACCAGGCGTCCCGGTGGATCGCCGAGCCACTTCGGCTCCTGGACTGCTGCCAGGAGAGCGATGGAGCGGTCGCCGTGGTGGTGGCCGGCGTCGAGCAGGCCGCCGATCTGCGGCAGACCCCCGCGGTGATTACCGCTGCCGCGCAGGGCAGCGGAGCGGAGCAGTACATCATGACCAGCTACTACCGCGACAACCTGACCGGCCTACCGGAGCTCGGCGTGGTCGGGCGGCAACTCTGGGAGCAGTCCGGTCTCGGCCCCGACGACGTGCGGGTCGCGGTGCTGTATGACCACTTCACCCCGTACGTCTTGATGCAGTTGGAGGAGTTGGGGTTCTGCCCGCCGGGCGAGGCACGGCACTTCATCGCTGACGGAGCGATCGAACTGGATGGTCGGCTCCCGGTCAACCCGCACGGTGGGCAGCTCGGCGAGGCCTACATCCATGGGATGAACGGCATCGTGGAGGCGGTCCGGCAGATCCGGGGAGGTTCGGTCAACCAGGTCGCCGGGCCTGGTCCGGTGCTGGTGACCGCCGGCACCGGCGTACCGACCAGTGGCCTCCTGCTCGGGCCCCCCGACCTCGGCAACATCGGACCCTGAGCCACCTCCGGCTCCGGCTGCCGTTGGGCCCCGAGCGCGGTCGGCGCGCGACTGGTTGAATCACGCGGATGATGCGTGTGTATCCCGAGATCGAACCCTTCGCGGCTGGCCTGCTCGCAGTCGGGGACGGCCACCTCGTCTATTGGGAGAGCTGCGGCAACCCACTCGGCAAGCCGGCGCTGGTGTTGCACGGCGGCCCCGGTTCCGGCGCCAGCGCCGGCTGGCGGCGGTTCTTCGATCCGGCCGTCTACCGGATAGTCCTGTTCGACCAGCGGGGGTGCGGGCGCAGCACACCGGACGCGGGTGACGTCCGAACCGACCTGTCGACCAACACCATGCCGCACCTGCTGGCCGACATCGAAAAGCTGCGCGAACACCTGAACATCGACCGGTGGTTGCTGCTCGGCGGATCGTGGGGCAGCGCGCTCGGCCTCGGCTACGCCCAGCGGCACCCCGACCGGGTCACCGAGATGGTGTTGTTCAGCGTCGTCACCAGCACCCCGGCCGAGCATCGGTGGATCACCCGCGACCTCGGACGAATCTTCCCCGAACAGTGGGACAGGTTTTCGGATGCGGTACCGGCCGCCGAACGCGACGGCAACCTGCCCGCCGCCTACGCCCGGCTGTTGGCCGATCCGGACGAGACGGTACGCGACCGCGCCGCCCGCGCCTGGTGCGCCTGGGAGGACGCCCTCGTCTCGAACCTACCCGGTAGTGGACCCGACCCCAGGTTCGAGGACCCGGTGTTCCGGATGACCTTCGCCCGCCTCGTCACCCACTACTGGGCACACGACGGTTGGTTCACCGACGGCGAGTTGATAGCAGGTGCCCACCGGCTCGCCGGAATTCCCGGCGTGCTGGTTCACGGCCGGCTCGACCTGGGCAGCCCGGTGGACGTCCCGTGGCAACTGTCCAAGGCCTGGCCCGCCGCGCGGTTGGAGCTGGTCGACGAGGCCGGTCACGGTGCCGGACACGGTGTCGGGGACGCGGTCATCAGCGCCTTGGACCAATTCGGCGCCTCCTATCACGACTGAGTGCCGATGACCGCGTCCGCGAGCCGGGCGAGATGTGCCCGCGGGTGCCCGAAGAGGTGCGCCGCCCCGTGGGCCCGTTTGAAGTAGCGGTGCGCGTCGTGCTCCCAGGTGATACCGATGCCGCCGTGTAGCTGGATCATCTGCGCGGCGGCCTGTTCCAGCGCCTCGGCGCAGTGGACCGCGGCCCCGGCGGCGAGCAGGTGGGCGTCGGGTGCGTCGGAGTCGAGGCTCGACACCGCCGCATACGACAGGGAGCGAGCGCTCTCCACCACGACGTGTAGGTCGGCCAGCCGGTGTGCGATCGCCTGGAAGGCACCGATTGGCCGGCCGAACTGCACCCGGCTCAGCGCGTACGCCACGGTCAGCTCCACGGCCCGCGTGGCCGCCCCGACCTGCTCGGCGCTGAGCGCGACGCAGGCGATGTCCCGGAGCCGTTCCAGCGGGTTCACCTCGCCCAGCTGACGACCGGGTGCCTCGTCGAGCACGACCACCCCCAGCCGGCGGGTCAGGTCCACGGTGGTGACCGGGCGTCGTCGGACGCCGGCAGCGTGTGGATCCACCTCGAAGAGGCGGACCCCAGCGGGGGTACTCGCGGCGACCAGCAGCACGTCGGCCACGGTGGCGTCGAGCACGTGGTGCGCCTCGCCGGTGAGCCGGCCGCCCTTCGTCGCGGTGACCGCGGGCCGGTGTGGATCCCAGTCCCCGTGCTGGTCGGTCCAGGCGAGCGCGGCCAGCCGTTCTCCGCCGACCAGGTCGGGCAGGATGCGGCGGCAGGCCGCCTCGTCCCCGCTGTGCAGCAGGGCCTGGCCGGCGAGGACCGCGCAGCCGAGCATCGGTGCGGGGGTGAGGGTGCGGCCCAACTCGTCCAACACGACATGGGCCTCGCCCAGGCCGGCGCCGAGCCCACCGAACCGTTCGGGTACGGCGAGTCCCGCCACTCCGATCTGGCCACACAGCACCTGCCAGAGCTCGGTGTCGTCTCCCGTCGTTGACTCGGTCAGCTCGGCGATGGACCGGTCGGCGGTGTGCCGGGACAGCACACCGCGGACGCTCATCCGCAGGGCTTGCTGCTCCGTCGTCATGTCAGAGCTCCAGTGGCTAGTGCGGTCCGGATCCGATCGCGGTGCCAGGACTGGGTGCCCCAGGTCCGAGCCAGCGCCCAGATCCTGGTCAGCCAGGAGTCGAGGCCGGACTCCCGGGCGTACCCGATCGCCCCGTGCACCTGTAGTGCGGTGCGGGCCGCCCGTTGGGCGGCGTCGGCGCAGGCCACCTTCGCGGCGGAGACGTCGCGGGCAGCCGTGGACGGGTGGTCGGCGAGGGCGACGGCGGCGGCGTACAGCAGCGGCCGGGCGAACTCGAGGCCGATTGCCACGTCGGCGAGCTGGTGCTTGACCGCCTGGAACTGCCCGATTGGTTGGCCGAACTGGGTGCGTTGGCCGGCGTACCGGAGGGTTGTCTCCAGCAGCGCGTGGCCCGCTCCGAGAAGCTGCGCCGCACAGGCCAGCGCGCCGGCGTTGAGGGCGTGGGCGACAGCCGGGCCGACGGCCGGACCGGTCGCCAGCAGCGCTCCGTCGGCCACCTCGACCAGTCGTCGGGTGCCGTCCACCGAGCGCAGTCGTGGCCCCGGCACCCCGAGGCGCAGCGTCTGCTCATCCGCCCGGAGAACCAGGGACACGACATCAGCGTCCGTCGCGTACGGCACGTGCGGCGGCACGGCGAGTGTGCCGATCACCTCGCCGTTGGCGAGCCGGGGCAGCCAGGTCTCGCAGAGCGCGTCGTCGCCGAGCGCCGTCAGCAGCACGGGCAGGGCGGCGATGGACTCGGCGGCCGGACCGGGCAGGGCGTGGTGCCCGAGCTCCTCGCACGCGACGACGAGGTCCGCCGGGTGTGCGGCCAGGCCACCCCACCGTGCCGGCACCGCCAGCCCGGTCACGCCGAGCTCGGCCAGCTGGCGCCAGAGTGCCTGCCCGGGAGCCGGGTCGTCGGCGGCCCACTGCCGGGCGACGGCGGGAATGTCCGCCTCGGTCAACATCGCGTGGAGGGCGGCGGCGAACTGCTCCTGCTCCGCGGAGGGGGTCAGCTTCATCGTCGATCCCGGGGCAGGCCGAGTACCCGTTCGGCGATCACCGTGCGCTGGATCTCGTTGGTGCCGGCGTAGATCGGACCGGCCAGGGAGAACAGGTAGCCGTCCAGCCAGGCGTCCGCGTCGCCGGCATCGTCCGCCCGGCCCGCCGAATCCGCCGGAAGACCACCGATTTCGGCGTACGGCCCGAGGAGGTCGAGCGCCACCTCGTGTAGGGCGACGTCCAGTTCGGACCAGAAAACCTTGGTCATGCTGGCGGCGTGGCCACTGCCCCGCAACGCCGTCGAACCGGTCTGCGCTGGTCGATCGGCTCGGCCGGGGGGTGGCGGAGGCTCGGGCGTCCGGTCGGCGGCCTCCTGGGTGGCCGTGCCGTAGCTGTGCAGCTGGTACGCCCGGGCGGCGATCCAGCCGGCAACGACGCGGTCGGACAGCCCCGGGTCGGCGGCGTGCGCACCGGCCTGACACCACAGCCGTACGAGCCGCTGGGCGGCGGCGGTGAAGCGTCCCGGACTGCGCAGCGACAACCCGCGCTCGTGGCCCGCGGTGCTCATCGCGACGGTCCAACCCTGGTCCACCACGCCGAGCACGTCGGCGTCGGGCACGAACACCTGGTCGAGGAAGATCTCGGCGAAGCCGGCCGCACCGCCCACCTGTTGGATCGGCCGGACCGTGACGCCCGCGGCGCGGAGGTCGAACATCAGGTACGTCAGGCCGCGGTGGCGGTCCACTCCGGTGCGGAAGAGCCCGAACGCGTGATCGGCCCGTGCCGCCCGGGTGCTCCAGGTCTTCTGCCCGGACAGGAGCCAACCGCCGTCGGTGCGTACCGCACGGGAGCGGATTCCGGCCAGGTCGCTGCCGGCCTCCGGCTCCGACCAGGCCTGCGCCCACACGTCGTCGGCCCGTGCCATCCGGGGCAGCAGGCGAGCCCGCTGCTCGGCCGTGCCGTGGGTGAACAGGGTCGGAGCCAGGAGGAAGAGGCCGTTCTGGTTGATCCGGACCGGCGCCCGCGCGCGGTGGTACTCCTCCTCGAAGATCAGCCACTGCAGGGGTGAGACGTCGCGTCCACCGTAGGCGGTGGGCCAGGACACCACCGACAGCCCGGCCGCGGCGAGGCGTCGCTCCCACGCCCGGTGGGCCCGGTCACCCGCCGGAGTTTCCACGGGCGGCAACGGCGTGGTGGGCACGTTCGTCGCCAGCCACGACCGGACCTCCGCCCGGAACGCGCGGGTCTCGTTGTCGAGGTCGAGGTTCATCGTGCCGACCGGGCTCACGAACTGGACCTCGCCTTCATGCTCGCGGCGTCCATCCCGGCCAGCGGGTCGCCGGCCACCTCCGCGTTGTGCGCGTGCGCGAGGTGGTGCAGACCGAAGGCGGCGTCCATCGCCGAGCGCATTCCCATCAGATCCTCGGCCTGGTTGACGGCCCGTTTGGTCAGGGCCAGTCCAAAGCGGGGCATCTCGGCGATTCGTTGCGCGATACCGAGGGTGTGGGAGTGCAGCTCCGCCCGGGGGACGACCCGGTTGACCATGCCGACCTCGTACGCGCGCCGGGCATCGAACCGGTCCCCGGTGAAGAGGATCTCCTTGGCGAGGCGGGGGCCCAACGTCCACGGGTGGGCGAAGTACTCCACGCCGGGGATGCCCATCCGGACCACGGGGTCGGCGAAGTACGCGTCCTCGGCCGCGATGATCAGGTCGCAGACCCAGGCGAGCATGAGCCCGCCGGCGAGGCAGGCCCCCTGCACCATCGCGATGGTCGGCTTCGGAAGCTCCCGCCAGCGCCGGCACATGCCAAGGTAGACCTCCATCTCCCGGGCGTACCGCTGGTCGGCGCCGGACCGGCCGACGTGGTCCCACCAGAGCACCGCCCGGCGCTCGAAGCTCTTTTCGACGTCTCGGCCGGGTGAGCCGATGTCGTGGCCCGCGGAGAAGTGCTCACCGGCGCCGGCGAGCACGATGACCGCGACCGAATCGTCATTCACGGCCGCGGCGAAGGCGGAGTCGAGGGCGTAGGTCATCGCCGAGTTCTGGGCGTTCCGGTAGCGGGGCCGGTTCATCGTGACCACCGCGGTGGCGCCCTGGCGTTCGAGTCGTACCAACCCGTCTGCTGTCACTGTGCTGCCTCCTGCCGAAGCACCTGCTCGAGTGGTTTGTCGGTCGGGTCGGGTGGCGTGGTTTCCTGCTCTGCTCGGCGTTCCATCGACACCTCCTCACGCAAGCAAGTGCTTGGTAGGGTGAGCCTACGCGCGCTTCGGGAGGTGACACCAGTGCACGACGACGAGTTCCGGCGGGCGGTGCGCGCCTGGCTGGCGGAGAATGTCAGCGCTGAGCTGCGGGGGGCGGGTGGACCGGGCCGGGAGCACGAGGCATACCGCGAACGGCTGGCTTTCAACCGCCGGCTGGCCGCCGCCGGCTGGACCTGTCTCGGCTGGCCGGTCGAGCACGGCGGTCGGGGCGCGACGCTCGCCCAACAGGTCGCCTTCCACGAGGAGTACGCCCGGGCCGGTGCTCCGGCGCGCGTCGGCCACCTGGGTGAGGAACTGCTCGGTCCGACGTTGATCGCCTACGGCACGCCGGAGCAGCGCCGGCGCTTCCTGCCCGGGATTCGCGCTGTCGAACAGCTGTGGTGCCAGGGATACTCCGAACCGGGGGCGGGGTCTGATCTCGCCGCCGTGGCGACCCGTGCCCGACTCGTCGGTGACGAGTGGATTATCGACGGCCAGAAGGTGTGGACCTCGCTGGCGCACGTGGCGCACTGGTGCTTTCTCCTGGCCCGGACCGAGCCCGCCGGCACCGGGCCGCGCCAGGCCGGGCTCTCCTATCTACTGGTGCCGATGCGGCAACCCGGCATTACGGTGCGGCCCATCCGCCAACTGACTGGTACCTCGGAGTTCAACGAGGTCTTCTTTGACGGCGCGCGCACCTCGCGGGACCTGGTTGTCGGCGAGGTGGGCCAGGGGTGGCGGGTGGCGATGGGCACTCTCGCGTTCGAGCGGGGCGCGGCGACACTCGGCCAACAGGTCGGG
Source organism: Salinispora pacifica DSM 45544 (assembly GCF_000378845.1). Classification (NCBI taxonomy): domain Bacteria; kingdom Bacillati; phylum Actinomycetota; class Actinomycetes; order Micromonosporales; family Micromonosporaceae; genus Salinispora; species Salinispora pacifica. The sequence goes on from NZ_KB905359.1 coordinate 237,986, forward strand.
TTCCAGCGGGAGCTGGACCGCCTGGTGGCGCTTGCCCGGCACACCGGCGTCGCCGGTGAACCAGAGCTGCGCGACCGGCTTGCCCGCGCCGCTGTCGGGCTCTGGGCGCTGCGCGCGCACACCCTACGGACGATGGCCGAGGCGGACCAGTCGGGTTCCGGGCAGGGCGCATCCGCGGTGAAGCTGCTCTGGTCGCGGTGGCATCAGCAACTCGGCGAGTTGGCGATGCAGGTGCGCGGTGCCGCCGGAACGGTTGCCCAGGATGCCCCCTACGACCTGGACGACTGGCAGCGCCTCTTCCTGTTCGGTCGTGCGGAAACGATCTACGGCGGGTCGGACGAGATCCAACGGGGCATCATCGCCGAGCGCGTTCTCGGTCTGCCGCGACAGGCCCGCGGATGAGGCCCCCGGGCCCGACGCCGCCGTTTCGCCCGGCTGGTCGGGAACTGCTCGCGGAGAAGGTGGTGGTGGTGACCGCGGCGGCGGGATCCGGGATCGGTGCGGCCGTGGTGGAACGCTGCCTGGACGAGGGGGCGCTCGTGGTGATCAGCGACCGGCATCTCCGGCGGCTTGCCGAGAGCCACGAACGGCTCTCGGCGGACCACCCGGGCCGGGTTCGGTCGGTGCCCTGTGACGTGACCGACGAGCAGGCAGTCGAAGCGTTGGTCAACGCCGCCGTGACGGGTTATGGACGGCTGGACGTGATGATCAACAATGCCGGGCTCGGCGGCACCGCGTCGGTCATGGAGATGACCGACGACGAGTGGTCGCGGGTGCTGGACGTGACTCTGACCGGCACCTTTCGCTGTACGCGGGCAGCGGTACGGCAGATGCTGGCGCAGGGCCACGGTGGTGTGGTGGTCAACAACGCGTCGGTGCTGGGCTGGCGGGCCCAGGCCGGTCAGGCGCACTATGCGGCTGCCAAGGCGGGGGTGATGGCGTTGACCCGGTGTGCGGCGCTGGACGCGGCACCCTACGGCATCCGCGTCAACGCGGTGGCGCCCAGCCTCGCCATGCACCCCAACCTGTCGAAGGTGACCAGTGCGGACCTGCTCGCCGAGCTCACCGGCCAGGAGGCGTTCGGCCGGGCAGCGCAGCCCTGGGAGGTCGCGGCCGTCATGGCCTTCCTCGCCAGCGACTACGCCTCCTATCTCGCCGGTGAGGTGGTGTCGGTCAGTAGCCAGCATCCCTGAGTGCCACCGCACCCAACGGCGGGCATCGCCGCCGGAGGGTCAGAGGCGCTCGATGATGGTCGCGGTGGACATGGCGCCCCCGGCGCACATCGTGATCAATGCTGTGCGGGTGGCGGTTCGCTCCAACTCGTGTAGGGCGGTGGTGAGCAGTCGGGCCCCGGTGCTGCCCACCGGATGCCCGAGGGCGATCGCGCCGCCGTTGACGTTCACCTTCTCCGGGTCGGCGCGGTGGGCCGACAGCCAGGACAGCACGACGGCGGCGAACGCCTCGTTGACCTCGAACCGATCGATATCCTCGATCTTCATGCCGGCGCGGGACAGCACGCGTTCGGTCGCCTGCACGGGGCCGTCCAGGTGGTAGTAGGGCTCGGCGCCGACCAGGCACTGGGCGACGATCCGGGCTCGTGGGCGGAGACCGAGCGCGCGGGCCCGGTCGGCCTCCATCAGTAGTACCGACGCGGCGCCGTCGGAGATCTGCGACGAGGTGCCGGCGGTGTGCAGCCCGCCGTCGATCACCGGTCGTAGTCGGTTCAGCGCCGCCAGGGTGGTGTCCCGCAGGCCCTGGTCCCGCTCCACCGTGTGGGCTTCTCCGGTTGGCTGCCCCTCGCTGTCGAGGATCGGCGCGGTCACTGGTACAACCTCGCGGTCGTAGTGCCGCCGTGCCCAGGCCCGAGCGGCGTTGGACTGCGAGCGGACGCCGAACTCGTCCACCGCCGTACGGGACAGTCCCCGCCGGACGGCGATCCGTTCGGCGGCGACGTACTGGTTGGGTAGGTCAATCTCCCACGAGGCCGGCCGGGGAGTGCCGGCGTCCACGCCGAGATTCGCGCGCAGCGGTACCCGGCTCATCGCCTCGACACCACAGGCGATGCCGACCTCGATGGCGTCGGTGGCGATGAGCCCGGCGACCAGATGTGCGGCGTGCTGGGATGAACCGCACTGGGCGTCGATGGTGAGACAGCCCGTCCGGTACGGCAGGCCGGCGTGTAGCCAGGCGGTGCGGGTGATGTTGTTGGACTGCTCGCCGCCCTGGGTGACGCACCCGCCGATGACCTGCTCGACGGTGTCCGGGTCGAGGTCTGCATGGGTGACGAGGGCGCGTTGTGCCGCGCCGAGCAGCTCGGCGGCGTGCAGCCCTGCCAGCCAGCCGCCCCGTTTGCCGATCGGTGTGCGAACCGCGTCAACGATCACCGGAGTGCCCATCGCACCGTCCCTTCGGAGAGCAAACGTGCTCCGCGCCGGAGTTCACGCTGCGTTGTCGAAACAACATGTGATCTGTTTCAATATTAGAACAGGTTACAGTAGGAGGTTCGATGACTGAGCCGCGTATTCCAGTGGGATTTGACTTCACCGACCCGGCCGTCCTGGAGCGCCGTGTGCCTCGGGAGGAGTTCGCCGAGCTGCGCCGGACGGCCCCGGTCTGGTGGAACGTCCAACCGAGGGGCTCGGCCGGCTTCGACGACGACGGGTACTGGGTGGTCACCCGGTACGCCGATGTCATGGCGGTTTCCCGGGACAGCGAAACGTACTCGACCCGGGAGAACACCGCGATCGCCCGTTTCCAGCCGGGCACCACCCAGGCGGATCGAGAGATGCAGCGGGTCATCATGATCAACGTCGACCCGCCGGAGCACACCAAGCTACGGGCCATCGTGTCCCGCGGCTTCACCCCCAGAGCGATCAACGCGTTGCGTGGGTCGCTGGCGGAGCGGGCCGAGCGCATCGTGCGGGACGCGGCCGTGCGGGGCACGGGTGACTTCGTCACCGACGTCGCCTGCGAACTACCGCTGCAGGCGATCGCAGAGCTGATCGGGGTGCCGCAGCACCACCGTCGGAAGGTCTTCGACTGGTCGAACCAGCTGATCGGCTACGACGATCCGGCGTACGGTGTGGATCCGATGGCCGCCGCCGCCGAGCTGCTCGCGTACGCGATGGAGATGGCCAACGAGCGACAGCGCAACCCGAGCGACGATCTGGTGACCCAGCTGGTCAACGCGCAGATCGACGGAGAGCACCTGACGACCGACGAGTTCGGCTTCTTCGTGATGCTCTTGGCGGTGGCGGGCAACGAGACGACCCGGAACGCGATCACCCACGGCATGTTGGCCTTCCTCGAGCACCCAGACCAGTGGGAACTGTTCAAGGCCGAGCGCCCCCGGAGCGCGGTCGAGGAGATCATTCGCTGGGCTACCCCGGTGAACGTCTTCCAACGCACCGCGTTGGTCGACACCACCCTGGGCGGGCAGGCGATCACCGCCGGCCAACGGGTAGCGCTCTTCTACGGGTCGGCCAACTTCGACGAGTCGGTGTTCGAGGAGCCGGAACGGTTCGACATCACCCGGAGCCCCAATCCGCACCTCGGATTCGGCGGTAGTGGTGTGCACTTCTGTCTGGGTGCGAACCTCGCCCGCCTGGAGATCGAACTGATCTTCAATTCGATCGCCGACCACATGCCGGACATCCGCAAGGTGGCCGATCCGCAGCGGCTGCGGTCGGGCTGGATCAACGGGATCCGGGAGATGCCGGTGCGGTACCGCTGAACGGGGGCCCGGCTCGTGGCCGGGCCCCGTACGGGTCAGGAGTGCACGGCGAGGAACCGATCCATGCAGCGTTCGGCGTTCGCGGTGATGGTCAGGGAAGGGTTGGCCAGGCAGGCCGTACCCGGCAGGATCGATCCGTCGACGCAGAAGAGGTTGGGGTAGTCGAGGCACCGACCGCCGAAGTCGGTCGCCTTGCCCATGACCATGCCACCCAACGGGTGCCAGGTGTTCGCCGCGCCGAGCCCGGTACCGACGCCCCGGGCGTAGGTCGGCAGACCGTGCAGGAGGTACCCCTTGCGGCCCTCGGTCTCCCACCACAACCGGGTCACCAGGTTAACCGCCGCCTTCTCGGAGGTGGTCTCCAGCACGCCGTACGGCCAGTGCACCCTGCCGGTCCCGGTATCCGGGTCGTAGCGAATCTCGCCTCGTTCCGGAGCCATACTGGTTACCAGGTGCGCCGTGGTACGCGGCATCCAACGGGGAACCGGTGCCGCCTCCCACGCCATCGAGGTGGGTGCGTACGGGTTGTCCTCGTCGATGTACTTGACGTTACCCGGACCGCCCTGGGCGTGGCCGACGTCCTTTCGCAGATTGATCCGGGTCACCAGGAAGTCGCCGTTGTTGCCCCAGCCCTTACCCACCTCCTGGTTGACCAGGCGGGGAAGTCCGCCCTTGGCCCGGGAGGTGAGCAGCAGCGAGGTGGTGTAGACGGAACCCGCCGCCATGAACAGGTAGTCACAGACGAAGGTCTTGGTGGAGAGAACCGTGCCGTGCTCGTCGATCTGGCGGCACCTGATCTCGAACTTGTCCTGGCCGGACACCTCATGAATCTCGGTGACCTCGTGCAATGCCAAGGTGGTCACGTTGCCGGTCGCGGTGGCCCAGGCGAGGTAGTTGCGGTCCACGCTGTTCTTCGCCCCGGAGTTGCTGCCGTACGGGCCCTCGCCGATCGTGTGGCAGGGCACGGCGTCACCGGCGAGTTCGGCGCGGACCACGTCCCAGTCCACGGCGAACGGGATGGGCAGGGGGGTCTGCTTGAACTCCGACAGGTAGTCGAGCCAGGCGCGGGCTCCCCGGTAGGGGCCGGTGCTCTGCACGTCCTCGGGGATCGGCGCGGCGCCGAGGCGTTGCCGAGCCCGGGGCCAGTAGACATCGTTCATCTCGTCGAAGCCGACCTCGGCCGGGTACGCCTGCTCCCACTCGCTGCGCCGCGGCTGCGGTAGGAACATCCCGATGGCGAGGGAGCCGCCGCCTACTCCGGTTCCGCTCAGCACCGAGATTCCATCTCCGTCGTGGCGGGCGATCAACCCAGCACGCTTCTCGATCGTCGAACCGAGGTTGATGCCCAGTGGTGGGCGGTCCAGGAACCAGCCACACCGCCAGTCTGGCTCATTGATGCTGCAGAACGTGGTGCCGGAGCCGTCCACATTCCAGCGGCGACCACGCTCCAGCACGGTGGTGACCACTCCGGCCTGGCCGAGTCGGTAGGCGGCGACCGCCCCACCGAAGCCACTACCAATGACCACGGCGGTCTTTCCGGCCAACGCGGGTACCGGACCACCCGCCTGGGCCGCCTGCTGGCCTAGAGCGGCCCCGGCGACGGCGGCGCCGGCGCCGAGCGTGGTGGCCCGGAGTAGGCCACGTCGGGAAAGGCTCGTACCTGTCATGCTCGGCCCCTTCGATTGTTGGTCGTGATCGGTGTCCGATGCCCATGCGTCACGTCGGGCGCGCGCCGACCGTCCCTCGGGCTCAGGTCTCCCGCCTGGTGGTGAGCGGCTGGCGGTGTCGATCGAGATTGACCACCAGCTTGGTGACAGAGTCGCCGATGGCTGGCGGCCGACCGCATCCGTGGCGATCGCCGCCGGGGTTGATCGTGGCGGTCACCGCCTATCAGTTCGGAGGGGGAGTGGCTTTCGGGTCTGCGTCGAAGGCCCCGCGCACCAGCTCCCATTAAATCCATGTATGTCAATCTATGGTGTACTCTCTGCGCCGTCAACGTCCCGGGGTCAGACCCGCGAGGCGGTTGGTGGGGCCCGCTGGGGCACCCGCTGGGGTTCAGCCGGCGGGGGGCGCCGCACCGGCTGAGCCGTCCTGGTCTTCCAGCTCGGTCGAGGTGAGGGCGGCCCCGATCGCCCGTAGTTGGGCGGTGGCACCGCCCAACCGGAACTCGTGGTGCTTCGCGGCGAGAAAGTAGCGGTGCAGCTGGTGGTCAAGGTCGATTCCTACGCCACCGTGGAGGTGGACGGCGGTGTGCGCGACCCGGTGTCCGGCCTCGGCGGCCCAGAACTTGGCCGTCGCCACCTCGGTCGGGCAGGGTAGCCCTTCGGCGAGCCGCCAAGCCGCCTGCCAGAGCGTGAGCCGGATCGCCTCGACATCGATGTAGGTGTCGGCGAGCCGCTGCGCCACCGCCTGGAAGGTGCCGATCGGGCGACCGAACTGGACCCGGTTGCGGACGTACTCCGCGGTCAACTCCAGCGCCCGCTCGGTCACCCCGAGCTGGAGAGCGCAGGACCCGATGGTGGCCCGGGTGGTGAGCCAGGCGGCGATGGCGCCGCCGTCCGCGACGGTGCCGAGCAGCCGGTCGTCGGGAAGGGCCACCCGGGCCAGGTCCAGCCAGCCGGCCCCCTCGCCCCCCGCCACCTGCTGCGGCTCCACGGTGACCCCGGGGTCGTCGGGGCAGACGAGGAAGACCACGGTCCGACGGCCGAACTTGGCCGGGACCAGCACCAGGTCGGCGTCCGGCGCGGCCGGCACGGTCGTCTTCGTCCCGGTCAACACCCAACGGCCGGCGACGCGTTCGGCACCCACCTCGCCCTCCGCGAGGGCGGCGGTCAGGACCATGGTCCCTTCCCGAGCTGGAGTGACCCACCGAGTGACCTGCTGGTCGTCACCGAAGGTGGCCAGTCCGGCTGCCGCCGTCACGATGCTGGACAGGTAGGGCACGGGAGCGACGCTCCGGCCCACCTCGATCAGAACGCCGCACTGCTCCATCAGGCCGAGCCCGTCACCGCCCGCCCGGTGGGGCAGTGCGGCGGCGAGCACCCCCGCCGTGGCGAGCTCCCGCCAGAGTGGTCGGTCCAGCCAGGTGTCCTTCGCCTCGAGGTCCCGGAGCCGGTCCGTGGTGACCTGGTCGGTGAGGATCTGCCGGGTCAGCCGGGCGAGGTCGCGGTGGCTTTCGCTTGGGGCGAATCTCATGACCACTCCTGCGGTTGGGTGCGCCGACGGGCCGCTGGCAGACCCAGGCCGACGGTGGCGATAATGTCTCGCTGCACCTCGTTGGTGCCGCCGCCGAAGGTGAGGATCAGGGCGGAGCGGTGCAATGCCTCCACCCGCCCGCGCAGCAAGGCGCCGCGGGACCCCTGCCGTATCGCCGCGTTCGTGCCGAGCACCTCCATGAGCAACCGGTACGCTTCGATGGCGAATTCGGTCCCGTAGACCTTGGTAGCCGAGGCGGCGGCCGGGTCGAGGCCGTTGGCTGACTCGGCGGCGAGTCGCCAGTTGTAGACCTTGAGGAACTCGGCCTTGGCGTGCACCCGGGCCAGGTGTAGCTGGACCCACTCCTGGTCGATGACCCGTTTCCCGCGCGACAGGGTGGTGGTGCGGGCCCAGTCCCGCACCTCCCGTAACGCGTGTCGGATCGGGGCGGCTGAGGTGAGCGCGACCCGCTCGTGGTTGAGCTGGTTGGTGATCAGCGGCCAGCCCTGGTTTTCCGCGCCCACCAGTGCCGAGCGCGGTACCCGGACGTCGGTGTAGTACGTGGCGCTGGTGGTCGGCCCGGCGACGGTGCGCACCGGAGTCCAGGAGAAGCCCGGCGAGTCGGTCGGCACGATGAGGATTGACAGATCCTCGTGCTGGGGGGCCTCCGGCGCCGTGCGACAGGCCAGCCAGACGTAGTCCGCGTACTGGATGAGGCTGGTCCACATCTTTTGGCCGTTGACCAGATAGGTCTCACCGTCGCGTACCGCGGTGGTGCGTAGGGCGGCCAGGTCGGTGCCCGCCTCCGGCTCGGAGTAGCCGATCGAGAAGTGCAGCTCGCCGGCGGCGATCCGGGGCAGGTACTCGGCGCGTTGTCGCTCGGTGCCGAAGCGCATCAGCGTCGGTCCGATGGTGTTGATGGTCAGGAACGGAACCGGCACCCCCGCGACCGCCGCCTCGTCGGTGAAGATGAGTTGATCCAGCATGGACCGGTCACCACCGCCGTACTTCCGGGGCCAGCCGAGCGTCAGCCAGCCATCCTGGCCCAGGCGTCGCACGATGTCGCGGTAGACCTTGCCGTCTCCATACTCACCATCGGTCATGGCGAGCGCCTCGCGGACTTCGGGGCTCATCAGCTCAGCGAAGTACGCGCGCAGGCGGGAACGGAGTTGTTGTTGTTCGACCGAGTAGGAGAGGTGCATAGCGCTGCCCCATTCGGCTAGATTTAGAACGCGTTCTAGCATAACGGAGGAGGCCTGAATGAGCGAGGCATACCTTGTCGACGCGGTGCGTAGCCCGGTGGGGCGGCGCGGTGGTGGGCTGGCCGGGGTGCACCCCGCAGACCTCGGCGGTCAGGTCATCGCGTCCCTACTGGACCGGGTGGGGGTTGACCCGGCCACGATTGACGACGTCGTCCTCGGCTGCGTGGACACCCTCGGGCCCCAGTCCGGTGACATCGCCCGGACGGCTTGGCTGGCGGCTGGCCTACCGGAGGAGGTGCCCGGGGTTACCGTCGACCGACAGTGTGGCTCGTCCCAACAGGCGGTGCACTTCGCCGCCCAGGCTGTTCTGGCCGGCACCGCAGACCTGGTGGTCGCCGGTGGGGTGCAGAGCATGAGTCAGGTGCCGATCGCGAGTGCGATGGCCCCACACGGCCCGTACGCCGGCTCCGTCGGGTGGGCGGCTCGCTATGGCGAGGAAGAGATCTCCCAGTTCCGCAGCGCAGACCTCATCGCCGCCCGATGGGGGATCACTCGTCCCGAGCTGGAACAGTACGCGTTGCTCAGTCACCAGCGGGCGGTCCGCGCCCGGGAGGCGGGACGGTTCGCCGCTGAGATCGTGCCCTGCGCCGGCTGCACGGTCGACGAGTGCCCGCGACCGGATACCTCCCTGGCAGCGATGGCCACCCTTGCCCCACTACGTCCCGACGGGACGACCACGGCGGCTCTCGCCAGCCAACTCGCCGACGCGGCCAGCGTCGTGCTGGTCGCCTCCGAGCGGGGACTTCGGGTGCACGGGCTGTCGCCCCGGGCCCGCGTCCACCATCTCAGCGCCCGGGGCGACGACCCGGTGCTGATGTTGACCGCGCCGATCCGGGCAACTGAGGTCGCATTGCGGCGGGCCGGGATGACGCTCGACCAGATTGACCTGATCGAGATCAACGAGGCGTTCGCCAGCGTAGTGCTCGCCTGGCTGCGCGAAACCGGTGCGGAGCTGGAACGGGTCAATGTCAACGGTGGGGCGATCGCCCTTGGGCATCCGCTCGGTGCGACCGGCGCACGGCTGATGACCACCCTGCTGCACGAGCTGGATCGCTCCGGCGGCCGGTACGGGTTGCAGACGATGTGCGAGGGGGGCGGCCAGGCGAACGTCACCGTCATTGAGCGGTTGTAAGCCGGCCGAGGCAGCCATCTGCCTCGGCCATGATCCGGTCGATGAGCTCCGCGCACGAGGGCAGGTCGTTGATGAGCCCCACCACCTGCCCGGCAGACATCACCCCGAGGTCGGCCCGGCCGTCCACCATCGCCGCCCGGAGGAGGACCGGGGTGTTGGCGGCCATCAGGGTCTGGGACCAGGAGAGTTCGCGGCTGTGTCGGGTGGCGAGACCATCCTGAATCAGCGTCGACCAGGGCATTGCGGTGTGTCGGCGCAGCGCGAGGGCCCGCCCGAGCGCGCTGGCCAGGGTGCGGATCCGGCCCGATCGTTCGAGCCGGTCCACGAACCGGGTCCGGAGAACCCGGTGCGGTACGCCGTCGACCCGCGTGGTGACCACCGTGTCGGTGGGGCCGCTGTCGAGATAGGTTTGTTTCACCGCTGATCCGACCGGGCTGTCGCTGGTCAACAGGAACCGGGTACCCATGGCGATTCCCGCCGCCCCGTAGGCGAGGGCCGAGACCAGGCCGCGGCCGTCGAAGAAGCCACCCGCCGCGACCACCGGAATGTCGACCGCGTCCACCACCTGGGGCAGGAGCAGGCTGGTGGGCACCGTCCCCGTGTGCCCACCACCTTCGCCCCCCTGAACCAGGACGGCGTCCGCCCCCCAGCCGGCCACCTTCTCCGCGTGCCGGAGGGCGCCGACGGACGGGATGGTGATGACCCCGGCGTCGCGGAGTTGACGGATGAGGTCGCGGCGCGGTGCGAGCGCGAACGAGACGACCCGAACCGACTCCGCGATGACCAACTCGACCCGCTCCCGCACGTCCGTCGCGTCTGCGCGCAGGTTGACGCCGAACGGCGCGGAGGTACACCGACGCACCTGGTGGATCGCGGAGCGCAACTCGTCGAGGTTCATCGTGGCCGAGGCGATGATGCCGAGGCCGCCGGCCCGGGCTGTCGCCGCGGTCAACCCGGCACCGGAGACATAGCCCATGCCGGTCTGGACGATGGGGTACCGGACGCCGACCAACTCAGTCAACTGGGTGCGCAGTGCCGGGTGCATGGTGGGCTCCCTGTCGTTGCCGGGCAGGAACGGCCGGACGGGCGTCGGGGATTCACCGCTCCAGCTCGTGATCTCGTAACCCAGCCGGATCCAGTCGATCGCGGATGAGTCGCAGCTCGTGATCGCTGGGGGTCCTGGTCTCCGGTAGTTGAGCCGGCAGCTGCACCGGGAAGCCGGTCGCGGCCACGACCTCGTCCACGCTGACGCCGGGGTGTACCGAGCGCAACCGCATCCCCCGATCTGGTGACCGGAAGTCGAGGACCGCCTTGTCCGTCACCACCATCCGGATCTCGTGGAACCGGTTGCCTGGGGGACCGAGGGCGGCGGCCCGGTCGTAGCCGATGCCGGAGACCATGTCGACCCGGTCCACGAAGACGCGCCGACTGTGGCGGGGCACCCAGTAGCTGGTGGGATGGTTGATGGTGTTCCCCGGGGCGCCGCGCACCCCCAGCAACTGGGCGGTGGGCTGTGCCCAGGAGCCGATGCAGGAGATGTTCTGGTTGCCGTGCCGGTCCAGCTGGCTGGCCCCCATCATCACGTGGCGACGACCGGCGGCGGCGATACCGAGCACCGCGCGGTAGGGCAGCCACCCCTCGGCCCCGTCGTCGCCGACCAACGCGGCCTCGCCGTCGCTGAGCACCAGGTCGGGAGCGAAGGTGCAGCGGGCCAACTGGGCGCCCAACCGGGGGATCAGTCCGATCCCGCTGGCCAGGATCTCGCCATCGCCCCGCCACGCCTCGGCGCAGGCGACGATGCAGACCTCGACGCGGCTGGCCCCGGTCACGACACGGCTCGCTGGTAGTGGGCCTCATCCACATCGAGGTAGCGAGCCCGGAACCGGCTCCAGGCCTGCGGGCTGGCAGCGGATTCCGCGTACTCACGCTGGAACGCCTCGTCGCGGTCGTAGTCCGGCACGCAGCTGGTGAAGTGCGCGCCATGTGGGGTCTCGAGGACGCCGTTGACCATCATGCGACTGACCAGGAGGCTCTGTGCCGGACCGCCGGAGCGCAGCTCGGCCGGGTCGACCAACCGCTCGCAGGAGATGAAGCTCCGGGCGGCGGCGAGGCAGAAGAGGTCGTCGAAGTACGGGTCCGGACCCAGGTACTGCCCATTGCCCTGGCGGTCGGCCCGGTTCAGGTGTACGAACGCGACATCCAGGGTGAGGGCCGGCATCGCCACCAGCTCCTCGCCGTCGGAGTAGGGGGACCGCACGGTACGGAGCTCGGGGTTCACCCGCAGGACATCGGAGCCCAGCCCGGCGCGGATCGGCAGGTAGGGAAGCCGCCGTGCGGCGGCGAGCAGTCCCCAGTGCAGCATTCCCTCGTCCAACTCGGTCAGCTCGACGGTACCCAGCTGCCGGGCTCGTCGAAAGTGGGGCTCGAGGGGGATGCTGTCGAGGGAGACGAACCCGGTCACCACTCGCCGCACCCGCCCCGCCGCCACCAACAGGCCGATGTCAGGTCCGCCATAGGACACGATGGTGAGATCGGTCAGGGCGGACCGGACGATGGCCCGAACCAGCGCCATCGGCTTCCGTCGTGACCCCCAACCTCCGATGCCGATCGTCATACCGGAGCGCAGCTCGCCGACCACCTCCGCGATGCTCACTACCTTGTCGGCCATGGGTCAGGCCACCCTCCCTCGTCGGTCCGTCAGTGCTTGCCTCGGTCGAAGAAGCTCTGTCTGGCCCGGTCGGACACGCCCGCGAGGTTCAGTTCGTAGGTGAAGCCCTGCTCGTAGCGGTAGGACCGGCGGAGGTCAATAGGGTCGATCCCGTTGAGGGACTCCTTTGCCCGGCGAATGATGACCGGGTCCTTGGCCGCGATCTCCTCGGCCACCCGGCGAGCCGTGGCCGCCAGTCGTTCCCGTGGCACCACGTCGAGCACCGACCCGAAGTCCCGCAGCTGGGGCGCGGTGATCTGTCGGCAGGTGTAGACCATCGCCCGCATGAGCTGCTGCGGCACCAGTCGGGACAGGTGTGTCGCTGCGCCCAAGGCGCCCCGGTCCACCTCCGGTAGCCCGAAGGTGGCATCGTCGGCGGCCACCACGATGTCGGCGGTGCCGGCGAGGCCGACACCGCCGCCGAGGCAGAACCCGTGGACGGCTGCCACGACCGGCACCGGACACTCGTAGACGGCGGCGAAGGCGGCATAGCAGCCCCGGTTGACCCCGATCAGCGCCGCGTGGTCGGTGCTGTGCTGGAGTTCCTTGAGGTCCACACCGGCACAGAAACCTCGCCCCTCGGCGCTGAGGATCACGGCCGACGTGGTGGGGCTGGCCGCAGCGGTGTGGATGGCATCGGCCAGTGCGAACCAGTCGTCGCTAGCCAGGGCGTTGACCGGGGGGATGGCGATGACCACCTCGCTGATCCGTTCGTCGCCGCGAATGTCGATGCCCATCGTTGACTTCCTCCAGCTCCACCGGATGCTCCGGAACGGAGGCCACCGCATGCTCCGCAACGGATAGCGACACGCGTGGCCATCCCCGAACGCCGTCCACACCGCCGTGCTACCTAGCGCTTGCTTGGCAGAATCTATCACGAAGCCGAGCTGTGTATCGATGCCTGACCCGGAGCCTGGCAGTGCACACGCGTTCGGCGTATCCTGCCGAGAAATAGAACGAGTTATACCTGGTCGGCTGTGGAGGTGGGCATGGTTCTCTCGATTAGGGCACGACGGGACGCGGTGGGACTGACCCGGGGGGAACTGCTCCTTGCCGGTGACTGGCGGCCGTCGCGGGACGACCGGACGTGGGTGCACCTACATCCGGCGACGGGTGAGGAGGTGGGGGAGTTCGCGGTCGCGGACGGCGCCGACGTGGACACCGCCGTCCGAGCCGCCCGAACCGCATTCGACGAGGGGCCCTGGCCCCACAGCCGGGCGAAGGAGCGCATCCGGGTGCTGCGGCGGACCGCTGACCTCATCCGGGAGCACGCCGATGAACTGCTTGCGCTCCAGGCGCTCGACAACAGCGTTCCGTTGAGCTTTGGCGACGCCTATGCGGTGTCGGCCGAGTGCGCGGCCGACATTTTTGATCACCACGCGGGCTGGGTCGACAAACTGGCTGGTGAAACGCTGTCGCCCTACCAGGGGGGTGATCACATGGTGTTCACCCTGCGCGAGCCGATCGGGGTGGTGGCGGCGGTCATCCCATGGAATGCGCCCCTCCTGCTGGCGGCGCAGAAGCTCGCGCCGGCGTTGGCCACCGGGTGCACCGTGGTGCTGAAGCCGTCGGAGTACGCGACCTTCGCCGTACTGCGACTGGTGCGGATTCTAGAGGAGGCGGGCGTACCGCCGGGTGTGCTCAATGTGGTGACCGGGCCCGGGGAGACCACCGGCGAGGCGCTGGTTACCCACCCGCTGGTAGACAAGATCACCTTTACCGGTAGCCGTGCGGTCGGCCGGCGCATCCTGCATGCGGCGGCGGACAGGATCACCAGAGTGAGTCTGGAACTCGGGGGAAAGAGCCCGTCGATTGTCTTCGCCGATGCCGACATCTACGCCGCGGCGGCACTGACCATGGGAACGGTCACGGTGGGCCTGTCGGGCCAGGTCTGCGTGGCCCATACCCGCGCGCTGGTCCAGCGGGAGGTCTACGACGACTTCCTGTCAGTCGCCGCCGGTGCAACCGCCCTGGTGAACTACGGAGATCCCTTCGACGCCGAGACCACCGCCTCGCCGCTGATCAACCCGCGGCAGCTGGACCGGGTGCTCGGCTATGTCGGGAAGGGGCAGGCGGAGGGGGCCCGCCTGGTCTGCGGCGGTGAACGGGTTGGCGGAGAGCTGGCTGCCGGCAACTTCGTGACGCCGGCACTCTTCGCCGACGTGACCAGCGACATGGCCATCGCCCGGGAGGAGATCTTCGGCCCGGTGCTCGGGGTGACGCCGTTCACCGACGAACAGGAGGCGGTACGCCTGGCGAACGACACCGAGTACGGACTCGCCGCCACGGTGTGGACCAGCGATGTGAAGCGGGCCATGCGGCTGACCCGAGCCGTGCGAGCCGGAACCGTCGGTGTCAATGGTTACCAGGTAGAGCCGCACGCGGCCTTCGGCGGATTCGGCCAGTCCGGTCTCGGTCGGGAGGGCGGGCGCGGCTCGGCGGAGTCATTCACCGAGGTGAAGACCGTCCTCCTGCCTACCACGGATGAGCTCATGTAGGGGGCGGGCGTCGTCGCCGACCCGGTGGGGTGTCCTGACCGGTGACCGGTGACCGGTGACCGGTGACCGGTGACCGGCGGCCGGCGGCAGTTGCTGCGGCGGGAGGCGGCGGCGAAACCGTCGGTCGCCGCCGCTCTGCCGCACCCCGGGGTTGGCTACCGGCCCTCGCCGAACGTGGTCGCCGCCAGCGGCAGGGTGGCCTCGCAGGCGTAGCCCGCTCCGGAGGCCTGCTCGCCGAAGAGAGGTCCCAGGGCGTCGTGGAGGGCGGTGGGCGACCAGGACTCGCCATTGGTGTGGAAACTTGCCCGGACGCTGGGTGGGGCCAGCACCGCGGCCACGCCCCCGTGGATCACGAAGACCTCGCCGTTGATCGGATCTCCGGCCGGACTGGCGAGATACCGCACGAGCGGCGCGACGTGCGTCGGGGACAACGGATCGGTCGCGTCCTTGGGGGAGGGTCCCATGAGCTCGCTGGTCATCGCCGTGCGCGCCCGTGGGCAGATGGCGTTGGCCCGGACACCGTACCGGGCGCAGCTCCGCGCGGTCGCGACGGTGAGCGCCACAACGCCGGCTTTCGCGGCGGCGTAGTTTGGCTGGCCGGGCGAGCCGAGCAGGAACGCCTCGGAGGAGGTGTTGATGATCCGGCCGTAGGCCGGGGTGCCGAGCGCCTTGCTGCGTTCGCGCCAGTAGGCGGTGGCGAAGCGGGTGGTGACGAAGTGGCCTCGCAGGTGCACCCGTAGGACGAGGTCCCACTCCTGCGCCGACATCGTGAAGACCATTCGATCGCGGAGGACGCCGGCGTTGTTGACCAGGATGTCCAGTCGGCCGTACGTGTCGAGGGCGGCGTTCAGGAGGGACTCACCGGTGGACCAGTCGCCGATGTCACCCGTGCACACCGTCGCCTCGCCGCCCACCGCCGCGATCTCGGCGGCCACCGCCGTGACGGCGTCGCCGGGAAGGTCGTTGAGGATGAGCCGGGCTCCGCCTGCCGCCAGCTCGAGGGCTTCTGCGCGCCCCAAACCGTTACCCGCCCCGGTCACGATCGCGACCGTGCCATCCAGTGTGAACTGCTGATCTGTCATTGGTGCTCCCTCGTCCGCGGGCAGTCGGTGGCTCCGCCGGGCACATTGGTGACCAATCGCTTGCTTGGGAGCGTATCAGCTTCTCGTTGGCTTCGCCCGAGGAGAGCGGCCGGCCGGTGACCCCCCAGCCGACCTGCTCTCCGGGGCGAGAATGCCGTCGAAGATCAGGCGAAGGACCGCGTCGGCGATCTGGTCGGCAGTCCAGCCGTTGCTACCGTTCTGCCCCCACCGTGTCGGTATCCATAACACGTCTCGCAGTAGTCGGTAGGTCAGCTTGGCGTCCAGATCGGAGCGGAAAAGTCCGCTCTGCTTTCCCCGCTCCAACTGGTCCACCCACAGGTGCTCGATCTCCCGGGTGGCGTCGCGCAGATAGTCGAAGCGGGGTACGGCACGGAAGTGGTTCCAGTCGTTCTGCAGCATGGTCAGGGCGGCGCGGTGTCGAGCCAGCGTCGCCGCGCTGGAGCGTACGAACTGCTCGATCGTGCGGCGTGGGTCGTCCGTGTCGGCGACTGCCTCGCGGTAGCCGGTGAGCACCTCGTTGAGGAAACCGGAGAGGAGTTCGTCCCCGATCGACTCCTTGGAGTCGAAGTGGTGGTAGAGGCTGCCGGAGAGGATGCCGGCCGCGTCGGCGATCTCCCGCACGGTGGTGGCTCGGAAGCCCTTCTCGGCGAACAGTTCCCCGGCCAGGCGTACGAGGTGGGTGCGACGCTCCGAGGGCAGGCCCGCGCTGCTGGCTTTCTTTGTGGTCACGGGTCGAATTATGCCGGTCGCCCCGGCTGCGCCCCAGCCGCTTGCCCGGGCCCTTGTCGACCCCTAGGCTAGAACAGGTTTCACTTTCGGAGGTGATTTCGTGCGCGCGGCGATCTTTCACACGGTGGGTGACGACAAGGTCGAGATTCGCGATGACGTGACGGTGCTCGGGCCGGGCGCGGGGGAGGTCCGGATCCGGGTTCGAGCGGCCGGGGTGTGTCACTCCGACCGCTCAACGCGCGAGGGGGTGCTGCCACACCCGATGCCCGTGGTGCTGGGGCACGAGGCATCCGGCGACGTCGTCGCGGTCGGCGATGGCGTGGACGACCTGGCCGAGGGGGACCGGGTCGTGGTCAACTGGCTACCCGCGTGTGGGTCCTGCCCCTCCTGCGCGCGCGGAGAGCCCTACCTGTGCTTGACCAGTGTGCTGGCCGGCTACGCCCAGCCGCGCTTCCTGGCCGGCGAGACCCCGGTCTTCGCGATGGCCGGGTGTGGCGCCTTCGCCGAAGAGATCGTTATTCCCCGGGCCGGCGCCGTGAAGGTGGCCCCCGATGTGCCGTACGAGGTGGCCGCGCTGGTCGGCTGTGGCGTGATGACCGGCGTCGGCGCCGTGATCAACACGGCCCGGGTCGAGCCCGGTGCCGCCGTCGCGGTGATCGGCTGCGGCGGCGTGGGTATTGCTGCGATCCAGGGCGCGCGGCTCGCCGGTGCCGCCGTCATCGTCGCGGTCGACACGGTCGAGGCCAAACAGCAGACCGCGTTGCGCTTCGGGGCAACCCACGGGTGTGGCCCGGAGGTTTTGGGTGAGCTGTCAGCTCAGCTCACCGATGGCGAGGGATTCGACACCGTCTTCGACGTGGTGGCGGTGCCGCAGACGCTACGTGCGGCGTGGACTGCGGCACGTCGGGGTGGGGCGGTGGTGGTCGTGGGCGCCGGTCGCTCCGATCAGCAGGTCGCCTTCAGTCCCTTCGAGCTGTTGTTCGAGGGGAAGAGCATCACTTCCTCGCTCTACGGCGCGTCGCAGGCGCCGCGAGACTTTGACCGGATGTTTGACCTCTGGCGGGCCGGTCGACTCGACCTGAGTGCGATGATCACGCACCGGCTGCGGCTGGAGGAGGTCGGGGACGCCCTCGCCGCTCTCGGTCGCGGGGACGTGATTCGGCAGGTCATCTGTTACGACGGTGTCAGTTGACCGTCGGTGTGGATTGACTTCGTGACTCCGGTGGCCCACCGCCGCGGCGGCGCGGGCCGCAGTCAGGTGGGCCAACCGGGGTCGGGTGATCGGCTGGACGGGTGCTCAGCCCACCACGTCAGCGATCTGGCGTAGCTGCTGGGCATTGCCCTGGACAAGCAGCGTGGTGACCACGGTCTCGCGCCACCGCTGCAACTCGTCGCGGACCTTGGCGACCGGGCCGATCAGGGCGATGTCCTCCACCAGCGCGGTCGGCACGGCGGCGATGGCCCGCTTCTTGTCGCCCGCCAGGTACGCCTCGGTGATCACCTCGCACTCCTTCTCGTAGCCGAGGCGGGCGAAGACATCCCGGTGGAAGTTGACTGACTTGGCTCCCATGCCGCCCACGTAGAGCGCGACGAAGGGTCGGAGCCGGTCCGCCGCCCGCTCGATGTCGTCGTGGACGACGATCGGTACGGTCGCGGCGACCTCGAATGTGTCGAGGTCGCGGCGGGCGCCGGGGCGGGCGAAGCCCTCGGCCAGCGCGGCCCGATAGAAGCTGTCCGCCTTGGGGGAGAAGAATATCGGGAGCCAGCCATCGGCGATCTCGGCGGCCAGGGCGACGTTCTTCGGCCCCTCGGCGCCGAGGAAGATCGGGATGTCGGCGCGCAGCGGGTGGACGGTGGACTTCAGCGGCTTACCCAGCCCGGTGCCGCCGGGATGCGGTAGTTGGAAGAAGTCACCGTCGTACGTGACCGGCTCGGACCGGGCGAGGACGGCACGGATGATTTCGATGTACTCCCGGGTGCGGGCCAGCGGACGCGGGTACGGCTGGCCGTACCACCCCTCCACGACCTGCGGGCCGGAGACGCCGAGCCCGAGGACGAAGCGGCCGCCGGAGAGGTGGTCGAGGGTGAGCGCGGCCATCGCCGCGGCGGTCGGAGTACGGGCCGACATCTGCATGATGTTGGTGCCCAGGCGGACGGTGGAGGTGCTCGCTCCCCACCACGCCAGTGGGGTGAGGCAGTCCGATCCGTATGCCTCGGCGGCCCAGACGGAGTCGAAGCCGAGTCGGTCGGCCTCGGCGATGGCCGCGGTGACGCCCTCGGGCGGCCCGGAGGACCAGTAGCCGGTCGTGTAGCCAAGCTTCATGGGGGTGTCCTTCCAGGTGCCCGGGAGTCCCGGGTGCGGGAGAAGCCGGTGGTGCCGTCTCGTTCGGCGTGGTGACGGTCGGCAGGGTGCCGGTGGGCAGGATCGACGGTCGGGAGGACTGCCGCCGGTATTCCTCAACAGGAATAGTCATATCATTGAGTATGGTTCGGGGGAAGGGTCGGTGACGCGGTGCTGGCCCGCCAAGACTCTGTCCTCACCCGGAGCGGGAGGTGTGGCGATGGCGCTGCGGCACGCGGTGTTGGCGGTGCTGCTCGATGGGGAGTACAGCGGCTACCAGCTAGCCAAAATCTTCGATGTTTCCTGCTCCAACTTCTGGTACGCGGTACCCCAGCAGCTCTACGCCGAGTTGACCAAGCTGGAACGGGCGGGGTTGATCACCGGTCGCCAGGTGATCCAGCACGACCGCCCCAACAAGCGGCTGTTCACGGTCACCCCCGCCGGCCTCGCCGAACTGGCCACCTTCGCCGCCGTGCCGTCGAAGCCGTCGTCGATCCGGGAGGACCTGCTCGTCATGGTCCAGGCCGTGGACCGACTCGACCCGGCACCGGTCATCGCCCAGCTTGAGGAGCGGGCGGTCATCGCCGCCGCCAAGGTGGAACTCTTCGACCGGATGCTCCGGCAACTGCGCGGTGACCTGACCGAGGAGATGTTCCTGCGCGAGAGCAACCGGATCGGGCCGTACCTCACCTGCCTGCGGGGGCGTCGCTTCGAGCAGGAAAATCGCGAGTGGTGTGTCCAGGTGGCGGCCCTGCTCCGCGCTCGTGCTCCAGTATCGCGCTGACCCGCCAGCGCCGGGTTGCCCCCGCCCGGCCACCAGCACGCGGCGGGGCGTCGCCGGTCGGTCAGCCACGCCGGGCGGTATTCGACCAAGCCGGCGTGCCGGGGCAGTGTGGCGTGGAATGGTGAGAGCCATGAAGCGGGACCGGGACGAGGTGTTCGTCGAGTACACAAAGTCGATCTGCCCGGTCTGCAAGGTCGTTGTCGACGGACAGGTCAACCTCCGCGACGACAAGGTCTACCTGCGTAAGCGCTGTCCGGAGCACGGCCAGTTCGAGGCGTTGGTGTACGGCGACGCGCGGATGTATCTCGACAGCGCCCGATTCAACAAGCCCGGCACGATCCCGTTGACCTTCCAGACCGAGGTGCGCGACGGCTGCCCGGCGGACTGTGGGCTGTGTCCGGAACACAAGCAGCACGCCTGTCTGGGCATTATCGAGGTCAACACCGGCTGTAACCTCGACTGCCCGATCTGCTTCGCCGACTCCGGCCACCAGCCCGACGGGTACGCCATCAGCCTCGAGCAATGTGAGCGGATGCTCGACGTCTTCGTGGCGAGTGAGGGCGAGGCCGAGGTGGTGATGTTCTCCGGCGGAGAGCCCACCATCCACCGGCAGATCCTGGACTTCGTGGACGCCGCACAGGCCCGTCCGATTCAGGCGGTCAACCTGAACACCAACGGAATCCGGCTCGCCAGCGACCGGGCGTTCGTGGCAGCGCTCGGCGAGCGCAACCGTCCCGGCCGCGCGGTCAACATCTACCTGCAGTTCGATGGGTTCGACGAGCGAACACACCGGGAGATCCGGGGTCGGGACCTGCGTGGGATCAAGCAGCGCGCGTTGGACAACTGCGCCGAGGTCGGCCTGACCGTCACCCTGGTCGCCGCGGTGGAACGGGGGCTCAACGAGCACGAACTCGGCGCCATCATCAGCCACGGCCTGGCGCACCCGGCGGTGCGGAGCGTCTCGTTCCAACCGGTCACCCACTCCGGCCGACACACGCCCTTCGACCCGCTGACCCGGCTGACCAACTCCGACATCATTCACCTCGTCGCGCGGCAGCGGCCCGACTGGTTCCGGGCCGAGGACTTCTTCCCGGTGCCGTGCTGCTTCCCGACCTGCCGGTCGATCACCTATCTGCTCACCTCGGGCACGCCCGGCACCGAGGAATTCGCGGTGGTGCCGATTCCCCGGCTGCTGGATGTGGCGGACCACCTCGACTACGTCACCAATCGGGTGGTGCCGGACCCCGCTGTCCGGGAAGCGTTGGAGAAGCTGTGGTCGGCGTCGGCATTCATGGGCACCGACACGACCAACGTGCGCCTCGCCCAGACCGCCGCGGCGCTGGACTGTGCCGACGCCTGTGGTGTCAACCTACCCGAGGCGGTGGCGAACCTGACCGACCGAGCCTTCATGATCGTGATCCAGGACTTCCAGGACCCGTACACCCTCAATGTGCGGCAGCTGATGAAGTGTTGCGTCGAGGAGATCACTCCGGACGGCAGACTGATCCCGTTCTGCGCCTACAACTCGGTCGGCTACCGGGAACAGGTCCGCGAGCAGATGTCCGGGGTGCCGGTCGCCGACGTGGTGCCCAACGCACTCGCACTCCGCTCGATGATCACTGACTCTCCGTACGGGTCGAAGGTCGCCCAGCACCCCGACGGCGTCGCCGCCGTACGGCGGGTGGCGCGGGACGCCACCAACGTCGGGCGGCGGATCCGGTGACAAGGAGTGAGCCCGCGGCGGATCCGAAGGGCTGCTGCGCCGCGGTCTACGGTTCGGACCTGCTCGCCCTGCTCCTCGGCGAGGCGTACCATCCCGGCGGGGCGTCGCTGACCCGCCGACTCGCCGCCCGACTAGCGCTGGCCAGCGGGGAACGCGTACTCGATGTGGCGAGCGGACGGGGTACCAGCGCGCTGCTGCTGGCAGCCGAGTACGGCTGCACGGTGACCGGTGTGGACCTCGCCGGCTCCAACGTCGAGGCGGCTACCCGGGTGACCCGGTCCGTTGGGCTCGCCGACCAGGTGCGGTTCCGGCGGGGAGACGCCGAGCGGCTCGCTGTCGACTCGCACTCGGTGGACGTGGTGGTCTGCGAATGCGCCTTCTGCACCTTCCCCGACAAGCCCACCGCAGCGGGGGAACTGGCCCGGGTGCTGGTCCCGGGCGGTCAACTCGGGTTGGCCGATGTGGTCGCCGTCCCCGACCGGCTGCCCCCCGAGTTGACCGGGTTGGGAGCGTGGATCGCCTGCGTTGCCGATGCGCGTCCCCTCGATGAGTACGTCGCCCTGCTGGCTGGCGCGGGGTTGACGACAACCCACACCGAACGGCACGACTCTGCGGTCACCACGATGATCGACCAGATCGAGGCGCGCCTGACCGTGCTGCGGCTGACCGCCGCGGATCAGGCGGCGGCGCTCGGCCTGGACTTCGCCCGGGCCCCGGCGGTCTTGGCCGCGGCCCGGGCCGCGGTCGCCGACGGTGTGCTCGGCTACGCCCTCCTGACCGCCAGGAAACCGGGCTCTGGCCCGGGCTGAAGCTCCCGGCCCGTGGGCCCAGCGTGGCGTCCGATTCGCCGCAGTCGGCGGAGACGCGTAGCGATTGGCGCGAATCAACAGCTTGCCGTCCGGGCGGGTGCCCGATAGCCTCTCGCCGTCAAGGTGCACGGGAAGCCGGTGGAAGACCGGCGCGGCCCTCGCCACTGTGACCGGGTAGTGATCTCTGACTGTGCCACTGGGCCCCACCAGGCCTGGGAAGGCTGGAGTGAACGTCGATCCGGAAGCCAGGAGACCGGCCTTGACACGGATCTCATCCACGAGGTGCTGGAAGGGAAGGTCGTTCGATGCATATCGCCGAGGGGTATCTCCCTCCGGAACAAGCGGCGGCGTGGTTCGTCGTGTCCGCGCCATTCGTCGTCCACGGGAGCCGGGCCCTGGTCCGGCAGGTCCGTGCAGATCCAGACTCGAAACTGCTGCTCGGGGCGGCCGGTGCCTTCACCTTCGCGCTGTCCGCATTGAAGATCCCGTCGGTGACCGGGTCGAGTTCCCACCCGACCGGCACCGGGCTGGGGGCGGTGCTGTTCCGACCGCCGGTGATGAGCGTGCTGGGCGGCATCGTGCTGCTGTTCCAGGCGCTGCTGCTGGCCCACGGCGGGCTGAGCACGTTGGGCGCGAACATCTTCTCGATGGCGATCGTCGGCCCGTGGGTGGCGTATGGGAGCTATACCGTGGTCCGTCGCGCTGGCGGCGGACTGGGTCCGGCGGTGTTCGCCGCTGCGGCCCTGGGCAGCCTGGCGACGTACGGTGTCACCGTCGCCCAGCTGGCCCTGGCGTTCCCCGACCCGGTCTCCGGCGTCGGCGGTGCGCTGGCGAAGTTCGGCGGGATCTTCGCCGTGACCCAGATTCCGTTGGCGATCAGCGAGGGACTACTGACCGTTCTGGTGGTCCGCCTGCTGAGTCGGACCAGCGGGGACGACCTGCGTCGGCTCGGCCTGCTGCGCCCGGCGGCGGAGGTACGGGCATGAGGCGCTTCTCCTGGGTGAACCTGCTGTTGCTGCTCGCGGTGCTACTCCTGGCGGTGGTGCCGCTGGCGCTCGGCCTCGGGTCGGGGGAGGAGCCCTTCTCCGGCGCGGACGCCGTCGCCGAGCAGGCCATTGTGGATGACCACCCGGACTACCAGCCGTGGTTCTCGCCGATCTACGAGCCGCCGTCGGCCGAGCTGGAGTCGGCGTTCTTCGCCCTTCAGGCCGCGCTCGGCGCCGGCCTGCTCGGCTACTACTTCGGTGTTGCCCGGACCCGGCAGCGGCAGCGCGACGCCGTCGATCGGCAGCGCGGTTAGCGTGTTCGCCCTCGACATCGCCGCCCACACCGGTCCCTGGCGAGGTCGGCACCCCGCCGAGAAGGCGCTGCTCGCGCTCGGGCTGCTGGTCTGCGCGGTGGCCCTGCCCACCTGGCCCGCCGCGCTCCTGTCCGGCGGCGCCGCGGCGGTGCTGCTGGCCGCCGCACGGGTGCCACTGGTCGTGGTGCTGCGGGCGGGCCGGGTGCCGCTGCTCTTCGTGGCCACGTCAACGGTCCCGTTGCTGGTGTCGATGCCGGCTCCGGCGCGCCTGGCCATCGACCCCGCCGGCCTGCCGCTGGCGGCACAGACCGCGGGCCGATCCGTGGCGGCGTTGACCTGCCTGCTGCTGTTCACCGCCACCACCCCGTTGTCGGATGTCCTGCCACGACTGCACCGGCTGGGGGTCCCCCCGGCGGTCACCGAGGTTGCCGCGCTGACGTACCGGATGCTCTTCCTGCTGGTGGAGAGCGTGGGTGCGGTCCGCCAGGCGCAGGCGGCCCGGCTTGGCTTCCGTACCTGGCGGACCGCCTACCGGTCGCTGGCCGGACAGGCGGGGGCGGTGTTCGTTCGGGCGTTGCACCGGGCGCGGCGGCTGGAGGAGGGACTGGCGGTACGGGGCTACACCGGGTCACTCGCCGTGCAGGTGGCGGCCCACCGGGTGTCGGTGCCGTTCGTCGCGGCGACCACGGTGTTGCTCGGCGCGATTGTCACGGTCAGCACCGGGTTGGTGTCTCCTTGGTGAACGCCTCGCTGTTGGAGTTCGATGAGGTGGGCTTCGCCTACCAGCCGGGTCGGTCGATCCTGACCGGGGTCAATCTTCGGATCGACCCCGGTCAGCGGCTGGCCGTACTGGGCCCGAACGGCGGCGGCAAGACGACGCTGTTCCGACTGGCGGCCGGCGCGCTGCGGCCCGCCACGGGCCAGATCGTCCTCGCCGGCACCCAGGTGCGACACACCCGGGCCGGCCTTCGGGAGCTGCGGCAGCAGGTGCAGCTGGTGGTGCAGGACCCAGACGACCAGCTCTTCTCCGCCAACGTCTGGCAGGACGTCTCCTTCGGGCCGGTCAACCTGGGGCTCCCGGCCGCGCAGGTGCGGCGGCGCTGCGATGCGGCGCTGTCGGCGCTCGGTGTGTCGGCGCTCGCCGAGCGACCCACCCATCTACTCTCCTACGGCCAGCGCAAGCGGGTGGCCATCGCCGGTGCGGTCGCGATGCACCCACGGCTGCTCATTCTCGACGAACCCACCGCCGGGCTCGACCCGGCCGGGGTGGAAGCACTGCTGCGCACCCTGGACGACCTGCACACCGCGGGTACGACGGTGGTGCTCTCCACGCACGATGTCGACCTCGCCTTCCGCTGGGCGGAAGCGGTGGCGGTGGTCTCCGGCGGTGGCGTGCGGACCGTAGCCACGGCGGACGGCCTTGCCGATGGGGGCCTGCTCGCGGCGGCACACCTGGTGCCGGCCTGGGCGCCGCTGGTGCACCGGCTCCTGGACCGGATTCCGGAGCTGGCGGGGGCCCGTCCGCGGGCGGTGACCGAACTCGCCGCGCTGCTCAACGATGCCGCGGCGGACGATCGGTGATCGCCGCAACGCAACGCGACGCGCGGCGTGGCCGTGGCAACGGCCACGCCGCCCGCCTGTGGCAGCGGTGCTCATCCCGCTGGGACAGCGGCGCCGACGGGTGCCGGGCGGTGCTCGGCGCCGCCCGGCACCCGTTGGTCAGGCCGTGCCGCGTCGGCGGCGTAGTAGCACCAGGCCCCCGGCTACCAGGACCAACAAGACTCCGCCGCCGATCACCGTCGCCGTGCCGATCCCGCCGCCGTCATTGTCGGTCGCCGCCACCGGGCTGGCCGTCGCGGGCTCCGTCGGCGGTGTGGTGGGCTCGGCCGCGGGGGACGACCCCGCCGGCGTCGGAGCTGGCGCCTCGGCGCCAGCGGGGTCGGCGACGGTGAACGCGTACGAGCCCTGGACCGGGTGCCCGTCGGCGGAGACTACCCGGTACGCGACGGTGTAGGTGCCGTTCGCCAGAGCTCCGTCGATGCTTATCGTGCCCTTTGCCCCGGTGACCACGGGTTCACCGGTCGGGACCTTCTGCTCCGCAGCGTCGGAGAGGACGATGGTGGTGAACGCCGGATCCAGCTTCTGGAGGAATTCCAGTGTGATTTCGGTCGGCGCCTTGTCCAGCTCGGCGTTCTTGGCCGGTGTGGTGGTCTTCAGGGAATTGTGCGCGGCAGCCGGCGCGGCCGGTACGAGCAGCAGCGCGGCGGCGGCGAGGACGGCGGCGAGGAAGCCGGCGGGTCTCGGGCGGGTGTTGGTCCGCATGGTTCTCCTGTCGAGGTCAGCCGAGCAGTTGCTGGCCGATCCAGCCGCCTTCGGGGCAGCCGGGTGGGATCGCGAAGACGGCGGAGCCGATCGGGGTGGTCCACTCGTTGAGTAGGTCCCGCTCGGCCAGCCGTCGTTGGATGGGTAGGAACTGACGGGTGATGTCGGCCTGGTACGAGGCGAAGATCAGGCCGCTGTCCGCAGTGCCGTCGGCGCTGGGCACGCCGTCGTAATTGTAGGGGCGGCGCAGAATCCGGAGCCGGTCCTCGGTGACGTGGGAGCGGGTCAGGTGCGAGAAGTCCGGGATGACGGTGAGCCCGCCCGATCCGAGGGCGTCGAAGTCGGGCTCGTCGTGTTCGTCCGTGCCGGTCAGCGGCGCGCCGGTGTCGAGCTGGCGGCCGACGGACAACTCTCGGTCGGTGCGGCCGAGGAGATCCCACGTCTCCAGGTTCATGCTGATCCGCCGGACGACCAGGGTGGTGCTGTCGCGCAGCCAGGTCGGCCCGTCCGGTACCCACACCGCGGTCTCCAGGGGAGCGCCCGGCTTCGGGTTGGCGGTGCCGTCGAGTTGGCCGAAGAGGTTGCGCTGGGTGCGCCCCGGCTCGGACCCGGCCGCGCGTCGGAAGCCTTGCTGTACCCAGGCGACGGTGGCGAAGGGGCGGCTGTCCTTCACCAACACCCGCTGGGCGTGCGCGACGGTCAGCGGGTCGTCGGCGCAGATCTGCAGCAGCAGATCCCCGCCGGACCAGTGGGGGGAGAGCCGGTCGATGCGGAACGCCGGGAGGGCGGCCACCGATGGTGGCCGCCGCTCGTCGGCGTTGGCCGCCTGGTAGAAACCGGGGCCGAAGCCGAAGGTCACCGTCAGCCGGGCCGGCAGCAGCCCGAGCTCCGGCTCGGTGTCGGCCAGGGCGGGACGGCCCTGGGTGAGGCGGGCGGCGTCGTCGGAGAGCAGTCGCAGCATTCGCCCCAGCGCCTCCCGGTCCGTCTCCGGCCGGAGGGCGAGCGCGACGAACGCCGCGTGTGCCTGCGGTTCGGTGGCGACCCCCGCCTGGCGGGTCCCGTGGAATGGTTCGATGGCGAGCCCGATCTCCGCCACCGGCGTCAGCTCGGCGGGGCGGGTCGCGGGGTCGTCGGAGGGGCTAACGGCGGTGACGGCCACGGTGGCGCCGAGCGCGCCACCGGCAGCCAGGGCACCGCCCGCGAGTAGACCGCGCCGGCTCACCGCGCGGGGGCCGCTCCCAGTCACGACGCTGCGCTGGGGCTCATGGACATGTCCGGCATGCTGTGCTCGGGGTCGTAGCTCTCCTCAGCACCGGTGAACGGCTTCGCCACCGCCGTGAAGGACTGGGTCCGCCCGTCGGCGAAGGCGAGGGTGAAGGTCAGCTCATCCCCGGCCTGCACCGGCTGCTGCAGGTCCAGCAGCATGAGGTGGTCGCCGCCGGGCTCCAGCAGGTGGCTGCTCTTCGCCTTGATCACGATGCCGCCCTTCTTGGCCTGCATGACCATCTCGCCATCCTTCATGGCCATCTCATGCAGCTCCATCGGCGACACCTCTGTGCTGACGCCGGTCAGGGTAACGTCGGCGTCGCTCTCGTTCACCAGGGTGGCGAACGCCGCGGTCATCCCTTTGTCGGCGGCCTTCACCCACGGGTCGTTGATCCCGATCACGCCGGCGGGGGCATCCGCCGCCGGAGCGGCCGTCTCCGACGGGGTTGGGTTGGTCGTTGACGAGCCGCTGGATGAGCCACAACCGGCCATGGCGGCGGTCAGCAGGGCAGCGGCGACCAGGGCGGCCGGGCGTAGGCGCCGATCGGTGACGTTGCTTGGCATGTAGGACCTCTCTGAGTTCGGTGTCGACTGTTGGTCGGTTCGGCAGGGCGGGAAAGTTCCCGATGATTCGGTTAGCGACATCACCGGTATCGGGACGCTCAGGCCGCCGCGTTGTCCCGATGGCACGCCGAACCCGGAACCGGCGGGGGCACGAGCCGCAGCCCCGGCGGGGGCGGCTCATCCTCGGCCCGGATCCGCCAGCGGGGACGATCAGCACGGAGGTCGGTGGGCGGGCCGTCCGGGTGTAGACCCGGCCGAGACATGGCCACGACGATCGCATAGCCGACGAAGAGGAATCCGTGACTGACCAGCCGGGCGGTCTCCACCCGGCCGGTCATCAGGTCGTTGACCGACAGGAGCACCAGCGTGCCGACGAAGGCGCTCAACATGGGCAGCAGCCCGGTCGGCGGGGTGCGGCGGGCGGCCACGAACAGGAACCCGGCACCGACGGCGATGTTCCACGCCGCTGCCTCGTGCCACAGGTGGCCCGAGGCCAGCGGTCCGCCGGCGTGGATGTGCGGGCCTGCCGCCGCCTGACCGACCTGGGTCAGACCCAGCAGGACCTGCAGCGCGCCGGTCAGCCCGAGCGTTGCGCGCAGGGCGATCACCAGCCGCTGTCGCCACGGCGGCCGCGTCGTTGACCCTGCCGGGGCTGCCGGGGCTGCCGGGGCTGCCGGGGCTGCGGCCAGGATCACATCGGTGAGGTCGGGGCCGAGCACGCTGACCGACAGCCGGGCCCGGCGGGTGATCGCCGCGGCCTGGTCGAACCACGTCCGGCACCCACCACAGCTGGCCAGGTGGGAGTCGGCTGCCGCCCGCTCAGCCGGGGTCTCCTCCCCGTCCAACTGCGCCGACAACACCTCGCGCCACTGCTCACACCCCATGTACCGGTAGTCGGACCGGCGCCGGCGTTGGTTCCCGTGCGGGACGGGAGGTCTTCAGCCGGTTGCGGTGTGCCGGGCCGACTCGCCGGAGCGGGCCTGTAGTGCGACGACCAGGTCTGCCCGAGCCCGGGACACCCGTGACCTGATCGTCCCGACCGGGCAGCCGCACACCTGTGCGGCCTCGGCGTAGGAGAGGCCGAGAACCTGGGTGACGACGAAGGCCTCCCGGCGGTCGGTCGGCAGCGCCGCGATGACCTGCTCCAGGGCGACCTGCCGGTCGAAGCCGCTCTCGTCGGCGTCGGTGATGTCGTGGGAGTCGGTCATCGGGACCGTCCGCGGACGGGACGTGGCGGTCCGCACGTGGTCCACCGCGACCCGCCGGGCGATGCTGAACAGCCAGGTGCGCGCGGAGGAGCGCCCGGCGAATGAGGGAAGCGACCGCAGCGCGCGTAGGTAGGTCTCCTGCGTCAGGTCATCCGCCTCGGCTGGGGAGATCAGGGCGGCCAGGAAGCGCCGGACCTGTTGCTGGGTCGCCCGGATGAAGGCGGCGGCAGCCGCCTGGTCACCGCCTCCTGCCTGGAGAGCCCACGAGGTGACGTCGGTGTCGTCGGTCACGGTGGGTACCTCCGGGTCGCCGTTCGGAGCGAACGACGGGCACTAAATGCCCGTACGAGACGGCTGAGCATCGTGCTGAACGGTAGCGTACGACCTTCCCGGCGCGCCGGGCTCTCGCCGGTTCTGGGCCGCCAACTGTTGTGGATCATCTCGCGGCGGTGGTTCCCGCCTCCCGGGCAGCCCGGCCCATCCGGGTGACGGCGTCGGTGAGGATGCCGGGGGAGGTGGCGAAGTTCAGCCGGACCCGGCCCGCACCACCGGTGCCGAAGGCGTGCCCGGAACTGAGGGCCACCCGCGCGCGTTCCAGGAACAGCTGGGCCGGATCGGTGCTGACCTCGTCGGACGCGCTGTCGGGTGGAGCACTGTGTGGGCTGAGACGCCGGCAGTCCAGCCAGGCCAGGTAGGTGCCTTCGGGGCGGTGATAGCCGACGGTGGGCAGGTGCTCGGCCAGTAGGGACTCCAGTCGGGTGCGGTTGGCGTCTAGGCCGCGGAGGAGACGGTCGAGCCACTCCCCGCCGGCCCGGAGGGCGGCCGTCTGCGCGACCACACCCAGGTGGCTCGGGCCGTGGCTGACCTCTTCCGGCATTCGGGCCAGCTCGGCCGCGGCGCGTGGTCCCGCGATCGCGAGTGCCGCCTTCACGCCGGCGAGGTTCCACGCCTTGGAGCCGGAGGTGACCGCGAAGGCATTCTGGGCGCCGGTCACGGTCAGGTACGGGGTGACGGCTACCCCCGGCAGCGCCAGCGGAGCGTGGATCTCGTCGGAGATCACCCGTACGCCGTGCCGGTCGGCCAACTCGGCGACGGCCTCGAGTTCCGCGCGGCGATGTACCACCCCGGTGGGGTTGTGCGGGTTGCACAGCAGGAAGGCCGGCCGCTTGCTGCGGGCCCGGGCCCGCCGGAATGCCTCTCCGAGGGCGGCGAGCTCGATCCGTAGGTCGGCCCCGAGCGGAGCCTCGACGACCTGCCGTCCGGCGTGCCGGGCGAACGCGTAGAAGGGCGGATAGACGGGGGAGCAGACAACCACGGTGTCGCCGGGGTCGGTGACCAGCCGGAGCACCTCGACGATGCCCAGCATCACGTCGGGTACCACCGCGGTTCGGCCGGGGGAGAAGTCGGTCCAGCCCCAGCGCTCGGCGGCGAACTCGCCGAACGCCTCCGCGTACCCGTTTGGGTGGGCGTAGCCGGTGTCGCCGAGTGCGATGGCGTGCTGTAGCGCGTCGGTGACGGCGGGTGCGAGGGGGACATCCATCTCCGCCACCCAGAGCGGAAGCACGTCCGGGGCGTAGCTGCCCCACTTCACGCTGGTGCGTCGCCGGAGCTGTTCCAGCGTGAGCTGGGTGAGCGGGTTCGGTACGGCGGTGGGGTGATCGTCGGAGGGCGTGGAGCGGGACATCCGCCCACCCTAGGGCGTCCGGCGGCGGGCGGGACTCTCACTGGTCGCCGGGGCTGGACCGTACGCCTCGGCCCGGTATGCGCTTGCCCCGCATTGAACGACTGTTTAATCTATCGGGGTGGCATCCGACGGCGGCATTGTCGAGACCCAGATTGGTGGCTTCGTCACCACGGGTCCGCGCCGCGGTGCCCCCATCGCATCGGGTCTGCGCCGTGGTGCCGCCGGGATCGCATCGGGTCCGCGCGGCGGTGCCGCCGGGATCACGGCGCCGGCCCTCGAACGGTTCACCCAGGGGCTGCACGTCGATCGCTCAATGCTGGATGACTATCTGATGTACGTCCCGGACCCGCCGGCGGCGAGCGACGCAGCAGGCACTGCGTACCGGCTGTCACGCCCCCCGGCGTGAATCTTCTCCGCGGCGGCTCACCGACTCTCGGTGCGCTCCGCGTGACCGACGACATCGGACCAACCCCGGGGCTCCAACCTGCCCGGGGTCCTCCCTCGAACGAGGTCTACGACCATGACCACGGCAATCGATATTCAACACATCGACAAGCGCTTTGGCCGCATCAAGGCACTGGACGGTCTCGACCTGCGGGTCGAGACCGGTACCGTGCACGGCTTCCTCGGCCCCAACGGTGCCGGCAAGTCCACCACGATCCGGATCCTGCTGGGGCTGCTCCGCGCCGACCGAGGCCGGGTCCAGCTACTCGGCGGTGATCCGTGGGCCGACGCGGTGCGACTGCACCGGCGGCTCGCCTACGTCCCCGGCGACGTGGAGCTGTGGCCCAACCTGACCGGCGGCGAGGCGATCGACCTCTTCGCCCGCCTGCGCGGCGGGACCGACCCGGTTCGCCGCGACGAGCTGTGCCAACGCTTCGACCTTGATCCGCGCAAGAAGGGGCGGACCTACTCGAAGGGCAACCGACAGAAGGTCGCCCTGATCGCGGCGCTGGCCAGCGACGTGGACCTGCTGCTGCTCGACGAGCCGACCGCCGGGCTGGACCCACTGATGGAGGCGGTGTTTCAGGAGTGCATCCGGGAGGCCTGCGCGGCCGGCCGGACCGTTCTGCTCTCCAGCCACATCCTCGCCCAGGTCGAGGTGCTGGCCGACCAGATCTCGATCATTCGGCAGGGGCGGATCGTCGAGACCGGCTCCCTGACCGACCTGCGTCACCTGACCCGGACCTCCGTGGACGCGATCGTCGACAGTCCGGCGGCTCAGCTCGCCACCCTGGCCGGCGTACACGGGCTGCAGGACATCGACGGCCACGTCCGCTTCGAGGTCGACGGCGAGCACCTCGCCGTCGTCGTCCGGCACCTGGGCGACCTCGGCGTACGCGGGCTGACCGTCCGGCCGCCGACCCTGGAACAGCTGCTGCTTCGGCACTACGGCGATGAGTCGACCCGCCACGGGGCGGTGGCGTGATGGCCACCGTGTTGGTGCGCCGTCCGGTGCTCGCGGCGCCCGGCCAGGGTGGCGGCCGGGTCACCGGGACCGGCACGCTGCTGCGGTTCATGCTGCGCCGGGACCGGATCCGCTTCCCGGCGTGGACCCTCGGCCTGGCGTTGCTGATGGGGTACTTCGCGACCGCGCTGGAGACCTTCGTCGAGAGCCCGGCGGATCTGGAGGGGCTGACCGCCTTCTCCGGCAGCCCGGCCGGTGCGCTCTTCGGCGGCCCGGGATTCGGCTTCGACGACCTGACCATCGAGCGCTTCCTCGCCGGGCAGTACGGCCTTTACGTGGCCATCGGCGCGGGCCTGATGGGACTGCTGACCGTCGTGCGGCACACCCGCGCCGAGGAGCGCTCCGGTCGGGCCGAGCTGATCCGGGCCAGCGTGGTCGGCCGGCACGCCCAGCTCACCGCCGTGCTGGCGCTCGCCGCCACGATGGCCGCGGTCGTCGCCATCCTGATCGGTGGCCTGATGGCCAGCCGGGGGTACGGCCTCGGGGGGTCGTTGCTGTTCGGTGCTTCGGTCGGTGCGGTGGCGCTGGTATTCGCCGGAGTAGCGGCGGTCACCGTCCAGCTGTCGGAGTATCCGCGGGCCGCCTCCGGCACCGCCGGTGCCCTACTCGGAGTGGCGTTCGTGCTGCGCGGGCTGGGTGACATGGCGGCGGCGCAGGGCAGCGGCGCGTCGTGGCTGTCCTGGCTGTCACCGGTCGGCTGGTCCCAGCAGACCGCGCCGTACGTGCACGACCGCTGGTGGCCACTGGTGATCTCGCTGGCCTTCGCGCTGACCGCCGTGGCCGCCGGCTACGCGCTCTCCGCCCGCCGGGACTTCGGAGCCGGGCTCGTGCCGCCCCGGCCGGGGCCGGCCCGGGCGGCGGCCTGGCTGGACGGGCCGCTCGCGCTCGCGTTCCGGCTCCACCGGGCCAGCCTGATCGGGTGGAGCGTGGGACTGCTCGCCGCCGGTCTCGCCTACGGCTCGTTCACCCAGCCACTGCTCGACGGATTCACCGACGCACCGGAGGACATGGTCGCCATCATGGGCGGTGCGGAGAACCTGCTGGACGGCTACCTCGGCACCATGGGGCTCACCATGGCCCTCGCCGTCGGGGTCTACGCGGTGCTCGCCATGCAGACTCTGCGCTCCGAAGAGAGCGAAGGGCGGGCCGAGTCGGTCCTCGCGACGGCTGTCAGCCGGTCGGCCTGGATCGGCAGCCACCTCGTGGTGACGGCGGTCGGCGTACCGTGGCTGCTGCTGGTCGCCGGCGCCGGTATGGGCGTCGGAGCCGCGGTGAGCACCGGCGATGCCGGGTCCTTCGGTGGTTTGCTACTCGGCCACGTGGCGCACACTCCGGCGGTCTGGCTTCTCCTCGCCGCCGCCGCGGTGCTCTATGCGGTGGCGCCGCGGGTGCTGCCGCTGATCTGGGTGGTGCTCGGCTACGGGCTGATCGTCGGGTACTTCGCCCCGATCCTCGAGATTCCCGCCAGCGCCGTGCGGCTGTCCCCCTTCGCGCATGTCGGCGAACACCCGTTGGAGGAGGTCAGTGTGGTCGCGGTCCTGGTACTGACCATGCTCGCCGCGGTGACCGCCCAGGTGGCTCGCCTGGTGTTCCGGCGGGACGTGGTCGGTCGAACCTGACCGGGTTTCCGTGGGGCGGCGAGGGATCGCCGCCCCACGGAACCTTCCGGCGCCCGGCCACGTCCGATCTGACATGACCAATAGTCGACTCCGTTGGACGGCGCCCGCCGTGTCGCTGCTCCTGCTCGTCACCGCCTGCGGCTCGCAGGGTGAGGCGGCCAACGCGGACGATCCCGGCCAGCCGGAGGCGTCGCATCCCGCTGACGAGGTGGTGTTCCAGATGACCTCCATCGGTGGGTTCGGGATGCCGTCCGTGCTGGCCAGCCGCATCCCGTCCCTCAGCGTCTACGGTGACGGACGGGTGATCAGTGAGGGGCCCACGACCCTGATCTACCCGGGGCCCGCGCTGCCCAACCTCCAGGTTCACCCGATCGCCCCCGAGGACGTCTCGACGCTGCTGGAGTCGGCGCGGGCCGCCGGCGTGGACGGCGCGGTGGACTTCGGCACCCCGACGATCGCCGACGCCCAGACAGCCCGATTCACGGTACGCGGCGCGAACGGCACCGAGCAGATCGACGTCCCGGCTCTCACCGAGGCGGGCGACGGCGCGTACGGGCTGACCGCCGACCAGCGGGCGGCCCGGACGCGGCTGCGGGCGTTCGTCGCGTCACTCACCAGCGATTCGGGTCTGCTGGCGCCGACCGAGGCTGACAGCGCGAAGCCCTACGTGCCGACCGTGGTCGCGGGCGTCGCGGTACCGTTCGTCGAGGCGGAGGGCCTTGGCCAGCCCGAGGTGGCCTGGCCCGGGCCAACGTTGCCCGGCGAGCCCCTCGGTGCCGACACCGGGCCGGGCTGTGTGACCGTAACCGGAGCTGAGCTGCAGACGCTGCTCGCGGCGGCGGCGGAGACCACCGCGGCGGCGCGGTGGACCTCGGACGGCAAGAGCTGGATGGTGCAGCTGCGACCGTTGCTGCCGGATGAGACGAGCTGCGGGGATCTCGTGGCCAGGGACTGACGCTGGCCCAGGCCGGGCAGCGCGGTCCACCCGGGGGATTGCGGCAGCGAACGCGAGGGTTGACCATGTGCTGCCATGGACTCGGCATTGACCCTGATCGGACTGCCCATCGCGCTCGGCATCATCATGCTCGGCCTGGGCCTCGGGCTGACCGTGGCGGACTTCCGCCGGGTGGCCCGCTATCCGAAAGCCGCCCTCATCGCCCTGGTGTGCCAGGTGCTGGTGCTACCGGCGCTCTGCTTCGGGCTGGTGCTCGCCTTCGACCTGGCCCCGGAGCTTGCCCTCGGGATGATGCTGCTGGCCGCATCCCCCGGGGGCACCACGGCCAACCTCTTCAGCCACCTGTTCGGCGGACACGTCGCCCTCAACATCACCCTCACCGCCATCAACTCGGTGCTGGCCGTGGTCACCCTGCCGATCGTGGTCAACCTCTCGGCGGCCTACTTCCTCGCCGACAGCGGGAGCCTGGGTCTGCAGTTCGACAAGGTGCTGCAGGTCTTCGCCATCGTGCTCATCCCGGTCGCGATCGGCATGCTGATCCGGGCCCGGGCGCCCCACGCCGCCGTACGCCTGGATCGGCCGGTCCGGGCCCTGTCGGTCGTGGTGCTCGTCGCGGTGGTCGTCGGCGCGGTGCTGAACGAACGGGAGAACCTCGCCGACTACTTCGTCTCGGTCGGCCTGGTGGTGTTGGCGTTCAACGTGCTCAGCCTCGCAGTCGGATACGGGGTGCCCCGATTGGCCGGGGTTGATCGCGGCGCGGCGACCGCGTCGGGATTCGAGATCGGCATCCATAACAGCACCTTGGCGATCACCGTCGCGCTCAGCCCAGCGTTGCTCGACAACACCCGGATGGCCATCCCCGCTGCGGTCTACGGCATCGTCATGTTCTTCACCGCCGCGGCCTTCGGCCTTCTGGTGACCCGCACCGGAGCCCGGTCGGAGGGGTCGGTTGGCCGGAATCCGTAGCAGCGGGGGATGGTAGACATTCGGCGTGGTGGAGCGGAGTAGGACTGGTGAGCGTGGCATCGAGGACGCGGTTCTGGATGCCGCCCGTGACTGCGTCCTCGCCTACGGCGTACGTCGCACGACCGTGACCGACGTGGCGCGTCGCGCCGGGGTCTCCCGGATGACCGTCTACCGACGCTGGCCGGACGCGCAGTCGCTGATCGGCGATCTGATGACCCGGGAGTGGCAGCGGGTGCTGCTGGCCACGACGACCGACGAGGGCACCGGAAACGCCCGATCCCGCCTGGTCGAGCGGGTGGTGGCGGGAGCACGGGTGATGCGGGAGCACCCACTGCTGTGCAAGATCCGCGATGTCGATCCGGAGGTGCTGATCCCGTACCTCCTCGACCGGCGCGGCGCGGGCCAGGAGGAGATGCTGCGGTTCCTGGTGGACGCCGTTGCCCACGGCCGGGCCGACGGCTCGGTCCGGCCCGGCGAGGCCGAGACCATGGCCCGGGTTGTCCTGCTGACCACGCAGTCCTTCGTGCTCTCCGCTCGGATCGTCGCCGACGGTCTTCCCGCCGCCAGCCTGGACCGGGAACTGGCCCGGTTGGTGGACGGCTACCTGCGGCCGGACTAGAACTCCCAGCTGATGTCCTGCACGGTCAGAGGCGGCCGGTAGCAGGCGGTCGAGGTTCGTGGGCGAGCCGGACCGCTGTCGTGAACGCAGTTGTCCAGGGGAAGGCCTTCTGCCGCTCGTTGCCGTTGCCGGGCGGGTGCGGTTCCCACTGGTCGTCGGGGCCGAGTAGGACGTGTACCCCCTCGTCGCGGAGGCTGGCCACGGCGTGCTGGAACGGCGTCCGCGCGGCGAGTGCGGCGTTGACGAACGGGACGGTGACGGTCGGTACCTGCCTGCCGATCAGCTCGGCGACTGAGGTCATGGCGTAGTTGTCCGCTAGACCGAGGGCGATCTTGTTGATCGAGTTGTAGGTTGCGGGGGCGATGACCAGGGCGTCGGTGGCGGGAAGCGACCGGCGGGTGCCGGGTGACGATTGGTAGGTCGACCGGACCGGATGGCCGGTGAGGCTTTCGAGTGGCTGCGGTTCGATGAAGTTCATCGCGCTCGGGGTGGCGGTGACCGTCGCTGTCCAGGATCGGCCCTGTGCGGCCTTGACCAGCTGGGCCGCGTTGGTGGCCGGGCCGGCGCCACAGACGACGATCTGGAGGTGACCGCCGGTCACAGTGGGATCCCGGCACTCTGGGCGAAGTCGACAGCGGCGGTGCGGGTGGAGCCGGTGGCTAGAAGCGTCACCTTGTCCAGCGGAACGGTGCGGGCGACCGCGATGGCGGTGCCGGCATCGCCGAGGGCCAGGGCGATGTTGACCTGGTGCAGCAGGACGTTGACGGCGCCGAAGCCGGTCCACCGATCGTTGCCGTCGTAGCCGAGGCGGGCCGCGGCGCGCGTTGCTCCATCGAGCATCGCGTAGGCGGTGTCCCGGTCGTCTCGGCGGGCGGCGGCGATGGCCGCTCGAAGGACGAGGGCACCGTAGACGGCCACCGCACCGGTCGACACGAGGCGGGTGTCTCGGTCGAGTGAGTCGGCCGCTTTCGCGGCGAGGGTGACTGCCTGGTCGTCGTGGCCGTTGCCCATCAGCGCATGGGTCATGATCCGGGCGCTCGCGGCAATCGCCACCGGGTCCTGGCTCAGGGCAGCGGCGCGGGTGCTCCGTTCGGCTGCTACCAGGGCTGGCCCGCGGTCGCCCACTTCGCCGATCGCTGCTTCGCGTAGGAGGTCTCTCCGTCGCACCTCACCCCCCGGATCCGAGTCGCGGTCTTCGTCATCGCCAACATCCGCATGCCCGCCGGCGTCCCGCCGTGCGGCACCCGCAGCTGTACCGCTGGTGCCCACCGTACGCAGTGCCTCGAAGCGCGCCCGTGCCTCAGGTGTGGCTCGGGACAGCACGGTGTCGAGCGCGGCCTGCATATCGGCTCGGGGAAGCACCTTGTCGCCCTGGCTGCTCCACTTGGCCACGGTCCGCCGCGCCGCGCCGAGGTGCTCGGCGAAGCCGGTCATGCTCATCCGTAACGCATGTCGAAGCGCGTTCGCGTCCCGGCCGGTCCAGGTCGTCACCGTCGCCATCGCACGTCCTTCCGGAACGGACAGTCATCGGTGGAGGCGATGGTAGCCGCACATGAGGTGACGGTAGGTGCACCGCGGGTGCATGGCGGAGACATTTCGGCCGTGCGCCGACTGGGTCAGCCTGGTTGTGCCGGCGCACCCGATCCAAGCGGTGCGCCGGTGGGCCAGCGGCAACCTGGCTGCCTGCACGACGCGATCGAC
Organism: Salinispora pacifica DSM 45544; assembly: GCF_000378845.1. Taxonomy (NCBI): domain Bacteria; kingdom Bacillati; phylum Actinomycetota; class Actinomycetes; order Micromonosporales; family Micromonosporaceae; genus Salinispora; species Salinispora pacifica. The sequence goes on from NZ_KB905359.1 coordinate 275,674, forward strand.
GACCGGCACCGGCTTAACCCGAGCGTCACGGGCAGCGCCGCCGACCTGTTCGACCGGTTCCTCGGCTGGCCTGCCCGGGTGGCGTGCCCCCCCCCCCGCGCCTAGCCGGCTCGGTGTGGCCCAGCACCGCGCCGGGGACCGGCTATGGCACCAGGATGCCGGGGTTGAGGATGCCGGCCGGATCCAACTGCCGCTTGACTGTGCGGAGCAGGTCAACGGCGAGCTCCCCGATCTCGGCCGCGTACCAGTCGCGGTGATCGGTGCCGACTCCGTGATGGTGGGTGATGGTGCCCCCGGCGCGGGCGATCGCGTCGCTGGCGGCCGCCTTCGCGGTGCGCCACCGGTCGATCGGATCGGAGCCGGGAGAGCAGATCACGGTGAAGTACAGCGATGCGCCGGTTTCGTAGACGTGGGAGACGTGCGCCAGCACCAGTGTGCCCTCCGGCAGCGCGTCCAGGATCGCCGCCCGGACCCGCTCGTGCACCTCGGGCAGCCGAGACCAGTACGCCGCGGTCTCCACGGTCTCCGCGAACGCCCCCGCGTCCAGCAGTGCGTCGCGCAGGTACGGAGCGTCGAAGCGGTGCCGCTGCCACTGCCGTCCCGGCTCGGCGCCCAGCGGTTGGCCGTCCTGCGCCGCCAGCACCGTGGCGGCCATCTCGGCGGTGGCGTTAACCTGCTCGCCCTCGTACCCGACGACCAGTAGGCAACCCCCGTCGGATTGGCCCTGACCGCTCGCCCCGACCAGGGTTTCGACCTCGTCGGAGAGCCGCAGTACCGTGGCCTGCGGCCCCTCCTGCGCCAGCCTCCGTACGGCGTGCAGCCCGGCGGGGAAGGAGTCGAACCGCCAGCCCTCGTAGTGGGTCTGCGCCGGGATCGGTCGCACCCGTACGGTTACGTCGGTGATGACGCCCAGCGTTCCTTCGCTGCCCAGGAAGAGCTGTCGCAGGTCGGGGCCGGCGGCGGAGGCGGGGGCGCGTCCCACCCTGATGGTGCCGCGGGGGGTGGCGACGGTCAGTGCGGTCACCAGGTCGTCGAAGCGGCCGTACCCGGTTGACGCCTGCCCGCAGGAGCGGGTGGCGGCGAAGCCACCGATGGTGGCGTATTCGTAGGACTGGGGAACGTGGCCGAGGGTGAGTCCGTGCTCGGCGAGCAACTCCGCGGCGCGGGGGGCGGGGAGTCCCGCCTGGAGGGTCGCGGTACGGGAGACGGCGTCAACGGCGAGGACCTCGTTCAGTCGGCTCAGGTCGATGGTGATGTGTGCCGGCGCGGTCGGTGTCAGGCCGCCGACGACCGAGGTGCCACCACCGAAGGGGACCACGGCCACCCGGTGCTGGGAGCAGAGATCGAGTAGGGCGAGGACCTCGGCATGGTCGGCCGGGCGGACCACCGCCTGTGGGGCGTGGTGGAGCCGGCCCCGCCGCCGTCGTAGTAGGTCGGGTGTGGATAGACCGGTTGCGTGGCGGGCCCGGACTGGCCGGGAGGTCAGCACGTGCTCGGTGCCGACGGCCTCCCGGAGTGCGGCCAGGACCGCTCCGCCGGGTTCGGCCGCGGGCATCGCGACGTCGGGTAGGGGCACGGCTGGGGGCGCGGGGGTCAGCTCCAGTAGCTGCGCCAGGAGCTCCGACGCGGATTCCGGTAGGGGCTGTGCTCCCGAGGCCGCCCCCCAGCGGGTCCATCGGTCGGTGTCTTCCCCAGCTTCATTCATGTGTGACACAGTGACATTCAGTGTCACTTTTCCGCAAGGGGGTGTGCGCGTGGACGCCACGCTGACCGGACCACGCCGGGACCGGGAACTCGCCGAGCTGGCCGGTGGCGCCGGCGTTGACCTTCTCGTCGTCGGGCTCGGCGTCACCGGCGCGGGCGTGGCGTTGGACGCGGCCAGCCGCGGCCTCTCCGTGGCCGCCGTGGAGGCCGAGGACCTGGCCCACGGCACGTCCCGCTGGAGTTCCAAATTGGTCCATGGTGGACTGCGCTACCTCGCCCACGGTCAGGTTCGCATTGCGTACGAGAGCGCGGTCGAACGTCACGTCCTGATGACCCGCACCGCCCCGCACCTGATCCGGGCACTGCCGATGTTGCTGCCCACCACCGACTACACCGTCGGCTGGCGGGACCGGGCCGCGACGGTTGGGCTCCGCGTTGGCGACCTGCTGCGCGTCAGCGCGGGAACCACCCGCCGGACCCTGCCGGGAACCCGACGGCTCGGCCCGGCCGAGGCGGGCGCGATGGCGCCGGGGCTGCGCCGGGTCGGCCTCCGCGGCGCTCGGTTGTCCTGGGACGGCCAGCTCTGCGACGACGCCCGGCTCGTGGTCGGTCTGGCCCGTGCGGCGGCGGCGCGCTCCGCCCGCATCCTGCCCCGTGCCCGGGTGGTCGCCCTGCACGGCGACGGCGCCACCGTCGAGGACACCCGCACCGGGGAGACGCTGCACATCGCTGCCCGCGCCGTGATCAACGCCACCGGGGTCTGGGCGAGCAGCCTGACTCCACACGTGCGCCTGCGGCCCTCCCGCGGCACCCACCTCGTGCTGCCCGCCGCGGCGCTGGATGGGCTCTGGGCCGGTCTGACCATCCCGGTTCCCGGCGAGTTCACCCGCTACGTCCTCGTGCTGCCCCAGCCCGACGGCCTGGTCTACGTCGGGCTGACCGACGAGCCGCTGGCCGGACCCATCCCGGACGTACCGGAGCCGACCGAGGCCGACATCGCCTTCCTGCTCGACGTGCTCAACGGCGTCCTCGACCGGCCACTGCACCGCGGCGACGTCCTCGGTGCCTACGCCGGGCTCCGGCCGCTGCTCGCCGAGGCCGCCGACCGTACCGCCGACCTCTCCCGGCAGCACGCCGTCATCGACGACCCGGACGGGGTGATCAGCGTCGTCGGCGGAAAGCTCACCACCTATCGGCGGATGGCCGAGGAGGCGGTGGACACCGCGGTGCGTTGTCGGAACCTGACCGCCGGTGTCTGCCGCACTCGCCGTCTCCCGCTGCCAGGTGCCGCGAGCCCCGCCCACCTGGCACGGGTCTCGGCCCCCCGGCGGCTGGTCGCCCGCTACGGGGTCGAGGCGGTCAACGTCCTGGCCGAGGCGCCGGCGCATCTCCACCGGCCGATCGGCGCAGAGATCCCGGTCACCGGTGCCGAGCTACTCTGGGCCGTCCGGCACGAACTCGCCCGTACGGTTGATGATCTGTTGGACCGGCGAACCCGCCTCGGTCTCGTTCCTGCCTACCGGGACGCGGCGCTGCCGGTGGCGGGTGAGGTCCTTGAGCTCGCCGCGACCCGGTGACCGGGTGTCGTACGCTGGCTCGCCGTCGGGTCTGGACGCCTACCCGTCACCGGTCGGCTCGGCCCGGACCTCGCCCGACGTCCGGATGCGTCGGCGGTCCTCACGGACGGCGTACCGGATCGACTGGAGCGAGGCGTCCGGCGCGAAGATCAGTGCGTACCAGCGGTCCAGTATGGTGCGAAGGTGGGCGATGCTGGCCTGGAGTCGACGGCTTCGTTCATTCGCGGCGCGTAGCTGCTCCCGGATGGTCTGCGCCTCGGCCTCCAACTCGGCCATCCGGATTCGCATCGGCTGCACCAGGGTCAGGGCGGTATCCGTGATCACATCAGCCGCCTCGGCGCGGAACTTTCCCCGCTTCACCACCACCGCGGCGATAGTCGCGAATCCGCCGGCGCCGCCCAGGACGCCGAGTACCGACAGCACGACCTGGAGCCACTGTGGGGCGGCTGCTGCTGCGTCGGTCGCGGGTGGGGGTGGCGGGGGTGGGGGTGGGGCTGTCATGGGAACTCACCAGCCAGGTCCGGGGCTGGGCGTTGCGGCTCGACCAGCCGGCGTAGATCGTGCAGGAGCTCCCCACCCCGCCACCACGAAGCGAGCGCCACCGCGGTGAGGAAGGCGACGGAGGTGACGGCCGCCAGGCCACCGCCCACCCCAACGGTGATCGCGTACATGCTGGTGATGGTGCCGAGCATCAGCATGGATGCCAGTTCCAGCCCGAGCCCGGTGGCGTACCGGCCTGGCCACAACAGCCCGGCGATGCCGATCAGGCCGGCGACGACCAGCCCCAGCTGCCAGCCGATGCGGATCGGCTCGGGTATGGCGACGCCCAACGCGGGCGGCGCCCCCAGGACGAGCATCATCGTGCCGCACATGGGCGAGGTGAAGACGACGGCGTTCTCGAAGGGCCGTCGATTTCGCCAGATCAGCCTTTTCCGCACCGCAGCTCCTCAAGTGGTCACTCGCCGAGCCGATCTCAGGGGCACCCTCGGACCGGCGCTGCGCGAGGAGGGGATGACGACGAGCGTCATTGATTGCCGATAGATCAGTCATATCACCCGGCGGAACTGTCGCCCAAAAGATGCTGAGATCCGACAAAACTGCAGGTCAGTAGGGTCTAGCGGCGATCTTGGCCCGGGTGGTCCGCGTGCCGCTGAGCCCGCCCCACAGTGGCCCGATCAGCCAGCCGAGCATCCACATTCAGTGGTGCGCTGATCACGGTCAGCGCTGGCGGCGTCCATGCTGCGCTACTCGCAGGGTGTTGCACACGTCAGCCACGCCCGGGATATCCCACGCAAGTTCGCCCGCGACCTGCCGGGTTTCGAGGTCGGCGATGGTGCCGGCCAGGATGATCACCCGGTTCTGCGCGGTTACGGTGATCTGCTGGCGACGCGTCGTCCAATCAGTTCGGAGCCGCTGGGCGGCTATCTCGGCGAGCCGAGTGTCCTCGTCGTGGTGCGCCGGCGGGTTCCAGGCCGGGTGGAACGGGTCGTCGTCGGGCGAGGGCCAGGGCATGACCATGGGGCAGTCCTCATCGCTGGAGCTGGCAGCAGGGTGCGGCCGGCCGCGGGTCGCGACCCGCCCGTCCGCTGTTCACACCAGCACCTTGGGCTCGTTCGTTGGGTTTGGTTGGTCGGTCACGACGGGGAAGGCGGTGTCCAGGCGCATCGTGTGTAGCACGGTCAACACGAACCGGGAGGGCGCGTGGAGGCACAGCTCCGCGCCGCGCTGGCGCGCCTCCTGCCGGGCCCGGACGAGTAGGCCGAGGCCGACGGAGTCGATCTGCTCGACGGCGGAGAGGTCGACGACCACGCGTCCCCCGTGCTCGGTGGCCTTGCTCAGCGCGGTCCGTAACGGGTCCGTCGTCGTGGTGGCGTCGACAACCTCATCGTGGTCGGCAACCCCGAGCGGCTGGGCGGGGGCGGCTCGGCCGGACGGGAGTGGGGGTGGGGTGCACCCGGCACACCGGTGTGGACCGGTGGCGAACGGAGACCCGCTCCAGCCATGCTCGGACACGAGCGTCCAGACCACCTCGTCGTCGGGTAGCACGACGGCCGTGCTGGCGGCGGTCTCCCCGCAACCATCGCAGATCAGGGTCATCATGTTGTCGTCTGGCACGACCGTCATGGTTGGTTCCCTTCCCGGTCCGTCGGCGCCGAGGGGTCAGCGGCGGTACGCCACCGGTGGATGGACCGCCTCGTTGGTCCCGGCGTACGCCTCGCTGTTACGACCGCGAGGGTAACCGCGGCGCCGGCGAAGCCGGCCTGCACGGCCAGCCGCAGCCCGGAGGGAGCAGCGACATCGACGCCAGCGACTCGGGCGGTGATGGTGCCGAGCAGGGCGGCACCGAGACCCACGGCGACGGCCAGCCACACCGGGGCAGCGTCGCGGCCCGGGAGAACGAACCGCCCGAGTAGGCCGACGAAAACGCCGACGATGAGAGCGTGGATGAGGGCGTTGCCGGTCACTGCTGCCTCCTCTCAGCGGGATGGGGCCGGCGTTGGCGCGACGGGCGGCCTGACACGCCTCCCACCCTCTAAGTGGGTCGTGTAGCGGTCGGTGCGGTTGGATGACAGTCACATGACAAAAAATGTGGCGGCTGCCCCGGGGTGGGCGGTCGCCGGCGCGCCGGGGATGATGCCGTAATGACCGCGGTACTGGTGATCGAGGACGACGACCGGATCCGGTTGGCACTGCTGCTCGCCCTGGAAGAGGAGGGCTACACCGCGCGGGGGGCGGCGACCGCCGAGGAGGGGCTGCGGATGCAGCGGTCCGACCCGGCCGATAACGTGTTGTTCGACCTGATGCTGCCCGGTATTGATGGATTTGAGGGTATCCGTCAGCTGCGCCGCGACGACGACGTCCCGATCGTGGTTGTCAGCGCCCGGGACGACACCCACGATATCGTCGCCGCGCTGGAGGCCGGTGCCGACGACTACGTGGTCAAACCGGTCGCCATCAAGGAGCTGTCCGCCCGGCTGCGGGCGCTGCGACGGCGGGCCCGGGCGGTGGCTACCCCGGTCGCGGTGCAGGTCATCGGGGACCTGGAAATCAGCCCGGAGGCGGGGGAGGTGCGTCGTGCCGGAGCGCCGGTGGCGTTGACCCGCACCGAGTTCCGACTTCTCTGCGAGCTGGCCGAGCACGCCGGCCGGGTGTTGTCTCGGCAGCAGTTGTTGCAGCGGGTGTGGGGGTACGACAGCGGCGACGAGCGCCTGGTGGACGTGCACGTCGGGCGCCTGCGCCAGAAGATCGAGGCGGAACCGGGTAACCCGCGACACCTGGTCACGCTCCGTGGCCTCGGCTACAAGCTGCAGCGATGAGACATCTCGGGCTCCGCGCGCGAGTGACGGCCGGGTTCGCCGTCGGCGCCGCGTTGCTGGCCTCCTCGATGGCGTTGATCTCCTATGACCTGACCCGGCGCAGCCTGCTCGACGAGCGGGAACGCACGGCCGTGCGGGCCGCCTACTTCGACGCGGCCGTCGTACGCATCGGGTTGAACACCGACGAACCCGACGTCGTCGAAGTGCTCCGGTCGTTGGACACCGGCAGCTCCCGGCGGCCCCTGCTCCACCTCGACGGCTCCTGGTACGGGCGTACCGCCGAGACGGCGGCGACGAGCGTGCCGGCGGCCTTGCAGAGGCAGGTCCGGGCCGGACAGCCCGGGGTGCAGCGGGTCCAGTTGGCCGGGCAGCCGACCCTGCTGGTTGGGGTACCACTGCCCGACGGCGCCAGCTACTACGAACTGACCTCCCTGCGGGAGTTGGAGGAGACCTTCCAGGTTCTCGCGTTGGCGTTGACCGCCGTGGCGATCATGGTGGCCGGCGCCGGCGCCGCCTTCGGCTGGTACGCCACCCGGCACAGTCTGCGCCCGCTGACCGCCGTCGCGGACGCCGCCGAGCGGATCTCCGCCGGCGACTTCACGACCCGGCTGGCGCCGGCCACGGACCCGGATCTGACCCGCCTGTCGACCTCCTTCAACGACATGGTTGACCAGCTGGCCCGACGGATCGAACGGGACCGACGCTTCGCCGCCGACGTGAGTCACGAGCTGCGCTCACCGTTGCAGACCCTCTACGCCGCCGCGAGCGTGCTGACCCGTCGGCGGGGACACCACGACGAACGGACCGCGACCGCGGCGGGGCTGGTGGCCGACGAGATCGGCCGGTTCCAGCAACTGGTCAACGATCTCCTGGAGCTGGCCCGTACCGACCAGCCCGCCCAGCGGGAGTCGGTGGACATCGCCGCGCTCGCCGGTGAGGTGTGCCAGAGCCGGGAACTGCCGGAAAGCCTGGTGCGCCCCGATCCCGGTATGCCCACGGAGTGGCGGGTGGACCGGCGGCGCACCGAGCAACTGCTGGTCAACCTGCTCGAGAACGCGGTCCGCTACGGCGGGGGCCCGGTCGCGGTCCGGCTGTCAGCCATCGGCGCCACTGGCATCATCGAGGTGGACGACGCCGGTCCGGGCGTACCGGTGGCCGATCGGGGTGTCATCTTTGACCGCTTTGTTCGCAGCCGCGCCGCCCGCGCCCGTGGGGGTACTGACGGCACCGGGCTCGGCTTGGCGATCGTCGCGCAGCACGCCACCGCGCACGGCGGGCACGCCATGGTCGCCGACCGGCCCGGGGGCGGGGCGCGGTTTCGGGTGGAATTGCCGGGGAGCCTGGAGTGAAGGCCCACCTGGCGGTGGCCATGCTGCTCGTGCTGCTGGCAGGTTGCGGCGTGCCCACCGACGACCAGCCGCGGGCGGTAGAGGCGCCGTACGGGCCGTTCCCGACCCCGAGTACGGCGGTCTCCGACCCGGCCGGGCGGTTCACCGAAGCGCTCTACTTCGTCCGCGACGACCGCCTTGTCCTGGTCCGCCGTCGCCTCGATGTCCTGCCCACGGTGGACCAGCACCTGGAGCATCTGCTGGCTGGGCCGAACGAGGCCGAGCGGGCCGAGGGGCTGGCCACTGCGCTCTTCGGCGCGGTCACGGTGGCCGGCATCCGCCTCACCGAGACGCGGGCCGAAGTGGACGTGCCGTCGGTGGCGGAGGGCGCCGGCCGGAGCGACGAGGTCTTCGCCTTCGGCCAGATCGTCTGCACCCTCACCGCCCGCCCAGAGGTTGACTCGGTGTCCTTCCTACGCGACGGCGCGCCGCTGGGCGTTCCTCGGGCAGACGGCTCGCTGTCGCCGGGGCCACTCACCGCCGCCGACTACGTCGAGCTGTCCGATTCGGACTGAGCGGTAGCGGTCGAGCCGGCTCGGCTCCGGCCTGGCGGTGGCGGTCAGCCGGCGACCGGGACCGTCTCGCCAGGGAAGGTCGGCTCGTCAGGGTGCGCCGGGGCGGCGCCAGGCAGCTCCGACGCCTCTCCGTTGTGCCCGTTGTCGCCGCTGGCGTCCTCGTCCGGTTGCGGTGACGGCTGGCCGCTGGCCGAATGACTCTGGCCGGGTGCGGGTGCATCGCCACCGGCGGGGGCGTTGCGGGCGACCACCTGCGGGTACTCCGCGGTCGCGGCACCGCCGGTGGCGGCTGCCATGACCGCTGCCGCGGCCAGGTCGGCCACCCGCTTCGCCTCGCGCTTGACTCGCGACCTGACCTCCTTGGCGTGTTGGTCGGCGTAGTCGGCCGCGCGCCGGGCCTCCTCCAGCCGGTGCAGCTCGTCGGCGAGCTCCCGGCGGGCGGTGCCGAGTCGTTGCTGCTGCTTGGCCACCTCCTGGTCGATGGCGTTGCCGTCCTGGCGGACCTGAGCGAGCTGCTGCTGGCCGGCCTCCAGCTCGGACTGGAGCCGGCCGAGCCCCTCCCGGCGGTCTCGGATGTCCTGCTGCACCGCGGCGAGCTGCTGCTGGTGGCTGGCGGCCTGCTCGTCGATTCGCTGGCGCACCTTCGCGGCGTACTCCTGCGCCTCGGCGATGAGCGCGGCGATCTCCTGCTCGGCGGCGGTACGTTGGGCCGCGAGCTCCCCCTCGGCCGTGGCCCGCTGTTCGGTTATCTCCTGCTCGACGGCGGTACGCCGGTCGGTCAACTCTCGTTCTACCGTGGATTGCCAGCGCGCCAACTCCTCCTGGGTTCGGGTCCGGGCCGCCTGCACCTCCTGCTGGATCTGGGTACGGGCGGAGCTGAGGAATGCCTCGGCCTCGGCCCGGGCCTGCTCGATCCGCTGGGCGCTCTGCTCGTCGACCTGGATCGCCTCCTGCCGGGCCCGCTCGTGGGCGGCCTCGCCCGCCTCCCGCAGTTGGTCAGCGGCGGCGCGGATCTCGGCCAACTCGGCTTGGGCGGCGGCCCGCCGCTCCTTGTCCGCCTGCTCCTGGTCGGTACGCCGGGTAGCCAACTCCTCCTCGAAGTCGCGCATGGTTCTGGCCGCGTGTTCCTGGGCCTCAGTGAGCGTCCGCTCCGCCTCCGCCGTGAGCTCGGCGGCCTGCTGCCCGGCCGCATCGCCGATCATGGCGGCCTGCCGCTCGGCCAGCACCAGGATTTCCTCGACTATCGGTCCCAGATCGCGGAACGCGGCACGGTCGACTCGGGCTGGCCGCTCGCGTAGCTCGGCGACCTCCGCTTCGAGGGTGGCGACCTGGGCCGTCAGTGCCTCGGCTCGGGCGTGCGCCTGGTTGCGGTCGGTCACGGTCTGGAGCAGCTCGCCGTCGAGCTGGTCAAGGTGTCGTTCCACCTGCCGTTTGTCGAAGCCTCGCATGGTGACGTCGAAAGCCGGCCGCGACACCTTGTGGTCGCTGACCGCGAACGACTCGTCGCCGTGGGACATGGCTGCATCCTCCGTACGATCGCTAGCGCCACGCCGGGGCGGGGACCACCCCACGGGCAACGGTGTGGCGACACGCTACCGCCGTCGTGGTGTGGGCTGAAGACCTGCCCCGCCCTTGGGGGCGTGGCGGCGAGCTGTCGGGCGGTCGAGTCGTTCGACTGTGTCGATCTCCACTTGACAGCGGTCAAGGTAAGGCTAACCTAACTGGGTCGAGTGCGGCGCGGGACCGGTTCCCACGTCCGACCCCGGAAGGCATCATGACCCAGACCCTGCCCGTTGCGCCCTGGCGGCTGTTCACCGCCGAGGTTCGCGCCGCGCGTCGGCTCAGCCCGTCGTTTGTGCGGATCACCTTCACCGGCCCGGACCTGGACCGGTTCGCCGACAACGGCTACGACCAGCGCGTCAAGCTGGCCTTCCCGCTGCCGGGCCAACGGGAGGCCAGGCTGCCGGAGGGTCCGGACTGGTACGCCCGCTGGCGGGCACTGCCGGAGCGTCAGCGCAATCCGATCCGCACGTACACCGTCCGCGCCGTGCGTCCCGAGCTCGCCGAGGTCGATGTTGACCTCGTTCTGCACGGTGACGGTGGGCCGGCGACCCGCTGGGCGCGTCGAGTGCAGCCCGGAGACCAGATCGTGATTGTCGGTCCGGATGCGGGTTTCGACGGCGAACACGGCGGGGTCGAGTTCCGGCCACCGGCCGCCGCGAAGCTTCTGCTCGCCGGCGATGAGACGGCGGTGCCGGCGATCTGTTCCATCCTGGAGCGGCTCCCCGCCACCGCCCGTGGCCGGGTGCTGCTGGAAGTGCCGGAGGCCGACGACGCGCAGCCGGTGGCGGCGCCACCCGGGGTGGTGGTGCACTGGCTGGCCCGAGGCGGGCACCCATCCGGCACCCGGCTTGTGCCGGCCGTGTCGGCCGCGGCGGCGGAGTTGATGTCCGGTCCGTCGGTCGGGGTGCCGATCACCGAGCTCAACCTGGACGTGGAGCTTCTCTGGGACGTGCCCAGCTCCGTTCTCCCGGCCCCGCTGTACGCCTGGCTGGCGGGCGAGGCGGGCGTCATCCGTACCCTTCGTCGCCATCTTGTCACCGAACGCGGATTGGATCGTCGGGCGGTTGCCTTCATGGGTTACTGGCGCCTTGGCCGCCCGGATCCGGCCTGACCGCCGGCCGACCGGCCCGTGGCCTCGCGGTCGTCGTGGCCTCGCGTCGGATGCCGCCGCAGTCCGTAGGCTGCACCGCTCAACCGCCAGTGGCAGCAGTGCTCAACGGAGGAACCGCCTCGCCGAGATCACTGCCGCCGGGCAGGCTTCGCCGCGCCCGGCGCACCGGATGACTGGTCGGCCCCGAACAGGCCCAGTCGCAGTAGGCGTTGGTTCGCGGCGCTGCGGCGGGCCAGTGCCGGCGCTTCGAACATGGGCTGGTCCAGATTCGGTTGCATGACCGGCTCCAGCAGCAGCGGGCCCACGATCAGGCACAGCATCTGAAACGGTGCCCACCGCAGATCCGCATCCGTGTGGCCGCCCTCGGCCGCGATCAGCCGCTCCAACTCGGTGCGCGTACCCTCCAGCAGGTGGCCGAACAGCGCCGCGCTCGCCGGGCTGTCCTCCTGTAGCACCCGACGCAGGTAGCCACGCAGTGTCGGGTCGGCGCCGAACATCCGCGCGGACATCTCACCCAGTGACGCCATCAGATCCGTGCCGCCCGGTTCCAGTTCCCGCAGGGCAGCGCCGAGCCGGGCCAGGACCTGCTCATCAACGGCGGCGCGGAGCCCTTCCTTGGAGCCGAAGTGGTGCATCACGAGGGCCGGCGACAGCCCGGCCTCAGCGGCTACCGCGCGGGCCGAGGTGGCGGCGAAGCCACGCTGCGCGAACAGGCGCAGGGCCGCCTCGCGTAGCCGCGCCCGTCCGGTCAGGTCCGACGGCGACGCTTCCATGTCAGCACGGTATGTCATCGTGCCGGCGCCGTCCTCGGGGGACTTCCCGAGATGGGGGTTCGGTGGATCCATGGCTGAACATCTGTTCAGTATATTGAACGGATGAATAATGTCGTCAGTGCACCCCCCACACGTCGCACCCAGTACCTGCACTATCTGGACAATCTGCGGGTGGCGATGATCCTCCTGGTGGTGATCCACCACGCCGCCCAGGCATACGGCCCCGCCGACTGGTGGTACTTCAACGGCGACCAGCGCCTGCCCGTCCTGGCCACCCTCTCCGCAGTGGGCGGGGCGTTCCGGATGAGCCTGCTGTTCTTCGTCGCCGCGTTCCTCGTGCCCCGCGCCGTCGACCACAAAGGCGGCTGGAAATTCATACTCAGCCGACTCAAGCGCCTCGGCATTCCGTTTCTGATCGGCTCGGCCACGATCATTCCCGTACTGATGTATGTCTACTACCGCGAATACCGCGGCTATCCGCCGATCTCGTTTCCTCGCTACTATCTGGACGTGTTCCTCGGCTTCGGCCCGCAGCCGGCCGACTGGACCGGCCCGATCTGGCCCGACCTGCAGTTCGGACACCTGTGGTTCATCCAGACTCTGCTCGCCCTCAGTGCCCTGTACCTGCTGTTCCACTGGCTGGGCGGGCTGCTGCGCCGCGTCCGCCCCAACCCGAGACCGGCCCGGCTGACCTGGATGACCGACAGCCGTAGCCTGATCATCTGCATTCTCACCGTGGCCGCGGTCGTGTTCCTCATCCGAATCTGGTATCCGCTTGACCAGTGGGTGCCGCTGTTCGGGTTCATCCAGGCGGAACCAGCTCGCCTCGCCCAATACACGGCATTCTTCGCCGCCGGTGCCATGGCCTACCGACGCAATTGGCTCGCCCGACTGCCCCGCCGGACCGGCTATGTCTGGCTGGCCATCGGCGCCGCACTCACCGCCGTACTATTCTGGACCCGCACCGACACCTGGTTCTTCGCCCCCGGCGGCGCCTCCTGGGCCTCGGCCTGCTGGGCGCTGACCGAGACCTTCCTGTGCGTCGGCCTCAGCATCGGCCTGGTGACCCTGTTCCGGGACGTCTTCGCCGCCCACAACCGGCTCACCCGCGCCATGGCCGCCAGCTCCTACACGATCTACCTCATCCACCTGCCGATCGTCGTCGCCCTGCAGTTCGCGTTCGCCCGCGCCGGCCTACCCACCATCGCCACCTTCGTCGCCGTCACCACTCTCGGCATCGTCATCAGCGTCGCCACTGCCGTGACAGTCCGTCGGCTGCCCGGCCTCCGTACGATCCTGTGACTGTCCTTCCAACGCGGCTCCGGGCGCCAGCGACGCCGTGTTCATCGGCGGCGGACCGCTGCGGGCAACCTGGCCTCCGCCTTCAGATCTCACCAGCGCAAGGGCCAGGGCCGATAGCCTTGGCGGTCAGCGCGGCGGGCCGGCCACCGGGGGCGGCGGGGCGAGGGTGGGGGAGAAGGCGGTCAGGAAGCGGTCCCGGAATTCGTCCATCCGCCACACCGGGGCATCCGGCACCGGGCGCAGCCCGTCCGGCCAGCCCCATCCGGCGATCTGCGCCAACACGGCCGGATCGCGGGTAACGAGGTGGACGGGTACGTCCCGGCTGGCGTCCGGACCGGTGATCACTGGTGCCGGCTGGTGGTCACCGACCACGATCAGCACCAGGTCGTCGTCGCCGTACCGCTGCAGGTAGGAGATGAGGGCGCCGAGGGCGTACTCGATGGAACGGCGGTACCCGATACGGGGCTGCGTTGCGGAGCTGCGTTCGCTGGCGTCGTGGAACCCTCGACCGTCGCCGAGGGCGTCCCAGTCGACCAGCCTCGGGAGGTGGGTCCAGGGCGAGTGGCTGGAGACCAGGGCCAGTTCGGCCATCACCGGCCGCCGGTCGGCCCCGGCCAGTTCCCGCTGGTGGAAGGCGGAGAGGGTGTATTGGTCGGGCATCGGGGCGAAGCCGAACCGGGGTCCCTGGTAGCCGAGGCTGTACTCGTCGTAGAACCGTTCGTAGCCGTAGAAGGCCCCCTCCGGCCAGGGCTGGTTGACCGCCGGCATCACCCCCACCGTCCGCCAGCCGGCCCGCTGAAACGCCGCACCGAGGGGGGTCCGATCGCTGGCCAGCAGCGTCTGGTGCCGCTGGTTGTTGTCGATCCAGAGCCCGGAGAGCAGCGTCGCGTGGGCCAGCCAGCTACCCCCTCCGGCGGTGGGCGAGGTGAGGAAGGCGCTACGGGTACCGAAGCCCGCGGCGGAGAGCTCCCGCTGGCCCTCTTCGAGTACCGCCTCGACGGCGGCGAACTCCGGCTCCTGCACCACGTCCCGCCCGTAGCTCTCCACGAAGGCGACCAGGACATCCTTGCCCTCCAGTGCGGTCAGCAGCTGATCGTCGGGGACCAGGCGGTACGGGTCGATGTTCACCCGGTTGGCGAAGCTCGCGCTGTCCTGAAGGCGTGCCTGCACCTGCGCGGCGTGCGCCCGGACCAGGTCCGTTGTGGTCGCGTCAGCCACCGGAAGCGCCGGGACGATCCGTACCCCGGTGGCGGCGGCCACCAGCCAGAGCGCCACCAGGCCCGCGAGTACCCGCCGCGCGCTGTCCGGATGCCCGGTCAGCAGCCGACTCAGCCGCAGGACCGCCCAGGTGGTGGCCGTCAGCAGCGCCCCCACCAGTAGGCCGGCGCCGACGGACGCGGCGATCGCGGCGGTTCGGCCAACCGACGCGCTGACGAAGGTGAACGCCTCGTCGAGGAGGCGCCAGTCCAGGGCCAGGTCGACCGGCCGGTCGAGGCTGCTGTGGAAGCCCAGGTCGGCAGCCGTGACCACCACCAGCAGCCCGAGCAGCGTCCCCGTCAGTGCGGCCATCGGCCGCCGTACCCGGGCGGGTACGGCGAGCAGGACAGCCGCCAACGCGAGACCTTCCAGCGGGATCCGCAGTAGCGCGGCCGGTACCAGCTGACTGGGCTGCCGCGGCACGGTGAGGGCGGCCAACACCAGCAGCACCGCCAGCGTGGCGGGTACCCGTCGCCACCATGCACGCCATCGCGGCCCCGCTGCCTCGGTGGGTGCCGTCACCAGTGGGGCCGGCGGCGTGCTGGCTCGGTACCGCCACCGCCAGGCCACGTCCCGGCCAAACGACTCCAGTTGCAGCACCAACACCGCCAGGGCGAGCAGCCCGCCGACCGTGCTCGGCAGCAGTCGGGACGTCACCACCAGCAACACCACGCCGAGAGCCGCCGCGACGACCTTTCGCCAGTAGCGCGGCGGCAGCGGCCCGCGCAGCCAGGGCAGGGCCCATCCGGCGACGAGGAACACGTACCGCATCGCGCCGAGGATGAGCACCCAGGGCCCCACCACGGGTGCCACGTGCAGACTGAGCACGGCCACCAGGACGCTGTCTATCTCCATGTCGAACCGGGCGCCGAATGCGCTCTCGGTGCCGGTGCGTCGGGCCACGTATCCATCGACCGCGTCCAGCGACAGCGCCACCGCGGCGAGAGTGGTCAGGAGCCCGACCGGCACCGGGCGGCCGGCGAGCTCGTCGGCCACCAGCGCGAAGACCGCTCCGATGAGCACCGCCCGGGTCAGCGTCACCCGGTCGGCCGGGCCGAGGCCCCTCGCCACCTGGTGCAGACCGCGACTGAGCGCCAGACACAGCACCAGCCCGTACGCGAGGCCGGTGAACCAACCAGCGGCGCCGAGCCCCACCGTCCCGGCCACCGCAGCCAGCAGGAGAATCTGGACGGACAGCCCAATCAGCGGACCGTTTCGAACCGTGGCCACCATGCCTCCCTGTTTATGATCGACCACTCTGACAGGGTCTACGAATGCGTATCGCTCCGGCTCGCCGGAGCCGCGGAGAGGAGCAACCGGTGAGCCGGCACGCACGCGCCTTCTGGCTGGCAACGCCCGGGCGGGGCGAGATCCGCCCGGTGCTGCTGCCCACCCCGAACGCCGACGAGGTGCTCGTCCGGACCTGCTACTCCGGCGTGAGCCGCGGCACCGAGACGCTGGTGTTCACCGGTGGTGTCCCGAGCGGACAGCATGCGGCGATGCGCGCCCCGTTCCAGGAGGGTGACTTCCCGGCCCCGGTCAAGTATGGCTACCTGAGCGTGGGCGTGGTCGAAGAGGGTCCGACCGACCTGCGCGGACGGACCGTCTTCTGCCTGCACCCGCACCAGACGGCGTACGTGGTCCCGGCCCGGGCCGTGGTGGTGGTGCCCGAGCAGGTACCGGCGGCCCGGGCGGTGCTCGCCGGCACGGTGGAGACGGCGGTGAATGCGCTCTGGGACGAGCCACCCCTGGTCGGCGACCGGGTCACCGTGGTCGGTGCCGGGATGGTCGGCGCGGCCGTCGCGGCCCTACTCGCCCGGTTTCCTGGCGTACGGGTGCAGCTCGTCGATGTGGACCCGACGCGGGCCGCGCTCGCCGGGGCGCTCGGCGTCGGGTTCGCCCCGCCGGCCGCCGCGGCGGCCGGACGGGACCTGGTGGTGCACGCCAGCGCGACCGCCGCCGGCCTGCGTCGCTGCCTCGAACTGGTGGCGCCGGAGGGTACGGTGCTGGAGCTGAGCTGGTACGGCGACCGCGAGGTGGCGCTGCCGCTCGGTGCGCAGTTTCACACCGGCCGGCTTACCCTGCGCAGCAGCCAGGTGGGACGGGTCGCCCCGGCCCGGCGGAGTCGGCGTAGCCATGCCGACCGGCTCACCCTGGCGCTGGAGCTCCTCGCCGACCCGGTCTTCGACGCCCTGCTGACCGGGGAGTCCCGGTTCGCGGACCTGCCCGACCTGTTGCCCCGGCTCGCCGACCGGCGGTTGCCAGCCCTCTGCCATCTCATCACCTACGACGGAGAGTGACACTGTGTTCAGCGTGACCGTCCGGGACCACATGATGATCGCCCACAGCTTTCAGGGCGAGGTGTTCGGTCCCGCCCAACGACTACACGGGGCGACGTTCGTGGTGGACGCGACCTTCCGCCGCGGTGACCTGGACACCGACGGGGTCGTGGTCGACATCGGTCGGGCCACCGCGCAACTGCGCGCGGTCCTCGCCGAGCTGACCTACCGCAACCTGGACGACGAGCCGGAGTTCGCCGGGGTGAACACCACCACCGAGGTACTGGCTCGCACCGTCGCCGACCGCCTCGCGGCGCGCGTACACGCGGGGGAGTTGGGCACGGGCGCCGGTGGTCTGAGCGGCATCAGCGTCACTCTGCACGAGTCGCACGTCGCCTGGGCCAGCTACGAACGGTCGTTGTGACCCACGCCCTGCACGTCGTGCTACCGGGCAACGTGGACGATCCGGCCAACCCGAGTGGCGGCAACCGGTACGACCGGCGAGTCCTCGACGGGCTGGCAGCCGTCGGCTGGTCGATCCACGAGCACCCGGTGCCCGGCGCCTGGCCGTACCCGGCGAGCGCGGACCGCCTCGCCCTCGCCGGGGTGCTCGTCGCGCTGCCGTCCGGTTCACTCGTCCTGTTCGACGGGCTCGTCGCCAGCGCGGTACCGGAGCTTCTGGCCCCGCACGCCGGGCGGCTGCGCCTGGCGGTGCTGGTGCACCTGCCGCTGGACAACGCGGCGGAGCGGGCGGCCCTACGGCACGCGGCGGTGATCGTGGCGACCAGTACCTGGACCCGCCGGTGGCTGCTCCACCGGTACCGGCTGCCCGCCGAGCGGGTGTATGTGGCGGCGCCCGGGGTTGACCGGGCCACCGCCGGGCGCGGCTCGGCAGCGGGCGA
This sequence comes from Salinispora pacifica DSM 45544, assembly GCF_000378845.1. NCBI lineage: Bacteria > Bacillati > Actinomycetota > Actinomycetes > Micromonosporales > Micromonosporaceae > Salinispora > Salinispora pacifica. The sequence continues at coordinate 293,362 of NZ_KB905359.1, forward strand.
GCGGCTGCTCTGCGTCGCCGCCCTCACCCCACACAAGGGACACGACACACTGGTTGACGCCCTCGCCATCGTCGGGGAGCTAGCCTGGCGTTGTGACTGCCTCGGGTCGCTCACCCAGGACCCGGGCTTCGTCCAGCGGCTCCGGCGACGGATCGACGACCTGGGTCTCGCCCGGCGGGTGCACCTCGCCGGACCCCGTACCGGCGTCGCCCTGGCCGCCGGGTACGCCACCGCCGACCTGTTGGTGCTGGCCTCCCGGGTCGAGACGTACGGGATGGTGGTGACGGAGGCGCTGGCGCGCGGTGTACCGGTGCTGGCCACCACCGCCGGTGGCCTGCCCGACACCCTCGGCCGCGCCCCGGACGGGACGGTGCCCGGAATGCTGGTGCCCCCAGATGACCCGGCCGCTCTCGCCGGCGCGCTCCGCCGCTGGCTCGTCGACTCGGCCCTGCGGGACCGGCTGCGCCGCGCCGCGCGCGCCCGCCGGGCGACTCTCACCTGCTGGACCACCACCACCAGATCGCTCGCGGCGGCGCTGGAAGGAGCGAGATGAAGGATCGGGATGGTGACCTCGAGCTGGGCTTACCGGCGGCCTTCGCGGACTGGCTCACCCGGCGGGAACCGGCCGACGCCGTCGCCCGCGTCGTTGACCTCGCCGACCAGGTCCGGGCCCGGCTCACCGGCACCCGCCCGGTCGTCGTTCACGACCTTGGCAGCGGCACCGGCGCGATGGGCCGGTGGCTCGCTCCTCGCCTACCCGGGCCCCAACACTGGGTTCTGCACGACGGAGACGCCAGCCTGCTGGCCCGGGCCGCCGCCGACCCACCACCGGCTGCCGCCGACGGGAGCCCGGTCACCGTCGAGACCCGTCGCGGTGACCTGACCCGGCTCACGGCCACCGAGCTGGCCGAGGCCGACCTGATCACCGCCTCCGCGCTGCTGGACATGCTCACCGCCGAGGAAGTCGGACGGGTGGCGGCGGCCTGCGCCGGGCGTCCGGCTCTCTTTACGCTCTCGGTGGTCGGCCACGTCCGCCTCGACCCCGCGGACCCGCTCGACGTGGAGGTCGCTTCCGCGTTCGACGACCACCAGCGCCGTACTGTTCGGGGACGGCGGCTACTCGGTCCGGACGCGGTGGCCGACACCGCCGCCGCCTTCGCCCGGCAGGGCGCTGTGGTCACATCGCGGTCCAGCCCGTGGCGGCTCGGCCCGGCCGATGCGGGCCTGTTGGGGGAGTGGTTCAGCGGCTGGACCGACGCAGCCCAGGAGCAGCGGCCCCAGCTGGCCGGCCCGTTGACCGGGTACGTGCGTCGTCGCCGGGCCGACCTTGCGGCTGGCCGGCTTTCCGTGTTGGTGGACCACCGGGACCTGTTGGCCCTACCGACGGTGAACTCGTGACGGTTGTGGAGCGTGCCCACCCAAGGACGGACCGCGAGGCAGGGCCGGATGGCGAGGTCGGCGCCCTGCTACCGGCAGCCAGCGGCCGGCGCTGGGCGTGGGCCCGTACGCTGGGCGGCCTCGGCCTGCTGGCCCTGCTGCTCTGGCTGGTGGGCACCGGCCCGTTCCTTGCCGGGCTGCGCCTGATCACCGTCCCGGCGTTGGCCACGGCGGTGGCGATCGGTGGGGTCACCACGGTCTGCGGTGCGTGGCGCTGGAGTCTGGTGGCCCGGGGACTCGGGGTCCGGCTGCCGCTGTGCACCGCCATCGCCCACTGCTACCGGGCGGTCTTTCTCAATGCGACGCTGCCCGGCGGGATCCTGGGCGACGTACACCGGGCGGTCCGCCACGGGCGGTCCGCGGGGGACCTCGGCCGGGGTGTCCGGGCCGTCCTCTGGGAGCGGACCGCCGGCCAGGTGGTCCTCGCGGTGGTCGCGGTGGTGGTGCTGGCCGCGTTCCCGTCCCCGGTCCGGCCGTACCTGCCGGTGGTGACCACTACTCTGGCCGGTGTCGGCCTCGGCGCAGCGCTCCTGGGGTGGGTGCGTCCCGCCGGTCAGTCCCGGTGGGCGCGGGTGGTCCGTGTCGCCGGCGCCGACATCCGCGCCGGCCTCCTGGCCCGCCGCACCTGGCTCGGGGTACTGCTCGCCTCGACCCTGGCCGTGGCGGGGCACCTGGCGACCTTTGTGCTCGCCGCCCGAACCGCCGGCTCCACGGCGCCGCTGTCGCTGTTGGTGCCATTGACCCTACTGGCCCTGCTCGCCACGAGCATCCCGGCGAACATAGCTGGCTTCGGGCCCCGCGAGGGCGCGGCCGCATGGGCATTCGGCGCCGCCGGCCTCTCCGCCGCTGAGGGCGTCGCTACCGCCATCGTTTACGGAGCTCTGGTGCTCGTCGCCAGTCTTCCCGGCGCCGCCGTCCTGGCGGCCCGTCGTGTCCGCGTGCCAGCTGGCACCCGCTGACGAGGAGTCCGATGCATCCCATTGCCACGATCCGTACCCAGGTCGTCGTCCCGCTACGATTCCCGGACGGGTACGCCACCACGGCCCGGGTCTACTCCTTTGCTGGTCTGGTTGACGGGCGTGAGCACCTGGCCTTTGGGCTCGGTGACCGGGCTGACCCGGCGGTTGTGCCGACCGAGCGTTCGGTGCCCCTGGTGCGGCCGCACAGTGAGTGCCTCACCGGGGACGTTTTCGGCAGCCAGCGCTGCGACTGCGGCCCGCAGCTACGCGAGGCGGTCGAACGGATCGCCGACCGCGGTGGCTACCTGCTCTACCTGCGCCAGGAGGGCCGGGGCGTCGGCCTGTACGCGAAGTTGGCGGCGTACGCGTTGCAGGACACCGGGTTGGACACGTACGAGGCGAACATCGCCCTCGGCCACCGGGCGGACGAGCGGGACTACACCGTCGCCGCGCAGATGCTCACCGCCCTCGGCGTGGACCGGGTCGCGCTGCTCAGCAACAACCCGGACAAGTACGCACAGCTGAACCGACACGGTGTCGCCGTCAGCGAACGAGTGACCACCGGGGTCTTCCTCTCCGCGACCAACGCCGACTATCTGGCGATCAAGGCGACTCGCGGCGAGCACGCCCTCGACCTACCCTTCGTTCATGACTGAGCGCCCGTACGTCCTGCTCAGCTGTGCCGCGTCATTGGACGGCTACATCGACGACGCGACCGGTCAGCGGCTGGTGCTCTCCAACGACGCCGATCTGGACCGGATCGACGAGGTGCGGGCCGGCTGCGACGCGATCCTTGTTGGTGCGGGCACCATCCGGCGGGACGATCCGCGGCTGCTGGTGCGGTCCGCGGCGCGGCGGGCCGCACGGGTTGCCCGTGGCCGGGCTGCCTCACCCGCCCGGGTGACCATCACCGGCTGCGGCGACCTTGACCCGCGGGCTCGGGTGTTCACCACCGGCGCGACCGTACGGTTGATCTACTGTGCCACCCCGGGGGTGGTGAAGGCCCGGGAGCGCCTGGGCGAGCTCGCCACCGTGGTCGACGCCGGGGAGCCGGTTGACCTGGTATCGGTGCTTGCCGACCTGGCCGCCCGGGGGATTCGCCGGTTGCTGGTGGAGGGGGGCGCGAGCATGCACACCCAGTTCCTCGCCACCGGACTCGCCGACGAGCTACATCTGGTGGTCGCCCCGTTCTTCGTCGGGGACGGCCGGGCACCCCGCTTTGTGCGAGACGGCTCATTCCCGTGGCACGCCGGACGCCGGGCGCAGGTCGCCGAGGTGCGGCAGATCGGCGATGTCGCGTTGGTTCGTTACGCCCTCACCGACCGCTGTCCCGGCTGACCGCCGCATCTGGCGTGGATGCTCCCACGCCGCGATGACCCGCCGTAGCCTGCGGCGGGGCGCGGGCGGTGGCGGCGGGCGGCAGGGCGCGGACCCCCCATGGTCATGGAAGAATCTGGCGATGCATAGCCTGGCTCAATCACTCGACGGCATGAGCGCGCTGATCATCGGTGGCGGAGGCAAAGGAATCGGACGGGCGATCTCGCGGGCGTTCGCCTCGGCTGGCGCTGCCGTCGCCGTCGCTGACATTGACAATGTGCGCTCGCACGATGCCGTTGAGGAGTTGATCGGATCCGGCGCCCGTGCTCTTCCCCTCATCGGCGACGTACGGTCTCGATCAACTGTGGACACCTTTGTCGCTGCCACGATCGCCGAGTTTGGCCGGCTCGACACGCTCGTGACTGTTGTGGGCGGGCAGGTCGCCTTCGTGCCCGCGGTGCGGCTACACGAGATGAGCGACGACGACTGGGACCTCGCGTACGAAATGAACCTCGGCTATGCCGTCCGTGCGGTCCGCGCCGCGATCCGTGCCTTCCTGGCCCAGGGGCAGGGCGGTTCCATCGTAAGTGTCGGTTCGGTCGCTGGGGTAATGGCCGCACCCAGGCAGGCTGGCTATGGTGCCGCCAAGGCCGGCCTCGTAAGTCTCGCCAGGACTGTCGCTGCCGAGTACTCCGCCGACGGTATCCGCATGAATATCGTGTCCTGCGGTGCCATCGCAACGGCGGTAGCAAATTCTACGCAGCCTGCCGGCGAGGTGCCCGAGATCCCGATGCGCCGACTCGGCGCTCCTGACGACGCCGCCGCAGCTGCCGTCTACCTGGCCTCACCGCTTTCGTCCTATGTGACCGGGCAAAGCGTCGCCGTTGACGGGGGCGTGACAGTCCGAGGCCCGTTCGCCGACTGAGTCGCCCTTCGGCGCATCCGGGCTGCGTACCTCGACCACCACGGGCTGCCGCACCGCGTGCACCGATGCCCGTTTAGGCGGGCGAATACCAGCCACAGCGAATCGGTGACTCCGCCGGTCGGACGGGCCGGGTGGCCGCTGTTGCCGATTCGGGAAGCCGCCGGCAATGGTCTCGTCCGTGGGGCAGCTCGACAGCGGTTGGAAGAGGTATCCTCCTGGCGCCCGGCCCGGCGGTCCAGAAACGCTCGGTTGCCTAGCCGTCCGATGCCAAGCCTTCGGGCGCCCGAGCCTACCGGTGTACGGACCTTCCGGTGTACGGACCTTTCCACTACCGGCCAGTCAGCGGCCCACGGCGGTACGGTCCAGGAACATCAGTCGGGCCTGCTTGCCCGGCAGGTCGACCAGCGGCCCATCGACGAAGCCGGTACGGCGCAGCCGGGCCTGTGCCCGCTCGTTGCGGGCATCTGGCTCAGCGATGATCCGCTGGTGGGTGGGGTCGGCGAAGACGAAGTCGACCAGGAGCCCGAAGAGGTGGCCGGTGAAGCCCGGCTCGGGGCGGGCCGGCGGGCCGATCAGAAAGTGGATGCCGTGGTCGCCGGGCTGGACCGGGTACACCTTACCCACCGGATCGGTGTCCGGCTGGTACGTCTCGAACAGCGCCGCCGGAACCCCGTCGCGTAGCGCCAGCCAGGCCTGGTGAGTGGGGAGTGAGTCCAGGTGGCGGTAGATCTCCGCCACCCGGTCGCGACCGGCGTCACGCATCCCCCAGAACCGGGCCCGCTCCTGGCTGACCCAGCCGTGGATGAGATCCAGGTCGCCCTCCGGATCCACCGGCCGCAGCTGTACCTCGCCGAAGCCCTTGACCACTCGCCCGAAAACCACCCGGTCACCCATCTCGCTCCTCAGTCAGCTTGTCCCAGTCGGTAACCACCGGCAGCAGCTCCCCGCGTTGCCAGGCGGCCAGTTGATCGTCGTCGTGCGCCGAGCCGGGCACCCCATCCGTGCCGAGGGGCACCACCCAGCGGCTGTTCTCGCGGCGCGCGAGGTCCCAGGCGTACCGGGCGGCCGGCCCGCGCCGGCACAGGTCGGTCAGACCGGGCACGCTGGAGGTGGAGAGTACACAGTCGTGCTCTCCGCCGAGTTCCGGTCCGGCACCCACCTCCGGGGAACCCGGCACCGGATTGTCCGCGACCACGTTCTCCACCACCACGGTGACCGGCACCGCCCGCCAGGGCGCGAGCCGGTGGCGGGCGCCCCATCGGGCTGCCTCGCGGCCGACGGCGGGGTCGAGGTCGCTGCCCGCGACCTCCAGCAGCGCGGCCCGGACCAGGGCCGGCGCGTCCAGGCCGGGGAGCGCGTCGGGAGCGAGCAACGTGCCCAGTGCCGTCCCCACCCGAGGGGCCAGCGCCAACCAGGGCGCGAAGACCTCCGGGTACGCCGGTGGGTCGGCGAGCGCCGCCAGCGCCGGATGCGCGGTGATCTGCCGGACCAGGGCGGCCCGGACGGCGGCGAAGGCGCCCGCGTCGGCGCTGTCAGCGGCCATCCGTCGGTCCCAGCGCAGCAGCCGGTCTCGCAGCGCGGCGGCCGGCGTCGGCAGCTCCGCCAGGCCCGCCAGGAGGGTGAGCAGCGGCCCGGCGGCGGCCGTGTACGTGTCGGTGTGCACGTCGGCCATTCGCTCCGCCGTCCAACCGGTGGTCGCGTCGAGCAACTCGCGGATGCGCCGGGCCCGGTGCGGGGGTGCGAACTCGACCCCCAGCGGAGCGGAGACAGCGCGCTCATTGGCCATCACGGCGACCTCGGTGACGGTGGCCCGCGGCATCGAGCACCAACCAGACCAGGCGTACCGGGGCTCCCACGCCGGTACAACCCGTACGCCGTTGGCCGCCGGGCGGGCCGGCACCGCACCGGCGACCCGGTGCAGCAGCCCACCGGCGGTGTCGGCGGCGAGCACCACATTGACGGGCTCCACCCAGTGCTCCACGGCGGCGTCAACGTCGGCGACGGTGCGTGCCCGCAGGAGCGCCGGCAACGCGGCGAAGCCCAGCTCGCCGGTGACCCGGGGCGGGTAGCGGAGGCTGATCGCCTCGGCCGACTCCGGGCCGCCGACGACCACCGGCCCCCGGTCGGTCTCCACCACCTCCACCTCGACCGGCTCGCCGCCGGCCACCGTGATCGTCTCTGCGTGGGTGCGCGTCGGCTGCCAGCCGTCCGGCCCGTAGGCCTCCACACCGCTGCCCCGTCGACGTAGCCGCTCGGCGTACAGGTCCTGGTAGTCGGCCATCGCGTTGGTGATCGCCCAGGCGACCTCGCCGGTGTGCCCGAAGTGGGCGATGCCGGGAACCCCCGGCACCGCCAGGCCGACCACGTCGTACGCCGGGCAGGCGAGGCGGATCTGCTGGTAGATGCCCGGGTCCTCGATGTGCCGGTGTGGGTCGCCGGCGAGCAGGGCGGCACCGGTGGCGGTACGGTCGCCAGTCAGCAGCCAGCCGTTACTGCCGGAGCTGACCGGCGCGTCCGCCTGGAAGAGCGCGACGGCTTCCGGGCCGAGTCGCCGGGCAACGTGCTCGCGCCAGAGCTTGCTGGGGAAGCCGGCGAAGAGGACGTGGTGGGCCAGCCAGATCGCCAGCGGGGTCCACGGCTCCCACCGACCGGCGTCGAGCCCAGCGGTGGCGAAGCGCGGGTCGCGGGCCGCCCCCGCGGCCAGGCCGGCATTGACTCCGGCCACGTACCGGCCCACCCAGGAGGCGGTCGCCGGGTCGAGGCGGGCGTGGCAGCGCCGGGCGGTGTCGGCGAGGCGGGCCTGGCGGGCGAGCCGGTCCCACGGCACCGCCTCGGGGCCGAGGAACGTGGCGCTCGCCCCCAGCGACCGGTGCCGCTCCACCTCGATCTGCCAGGCCCGGTCGTACGCGGTGACCCGGCCCTGGGCGTAGGCCAGTTCGTCGGGATCGTCGGCCCGCAGGTGCGGGACACCCCACCGGTCTCGGAAGAGTCTCACGCCATGACTCCGATCGGGGCCCGGCGCCGGGCCGCCGGCACCACCAGCGGGGTGCCGGTCTCCGGATCGTCGATGACCCGGCAGGGGAGGCCGAAGACCTCCTCGACGAGCGCGGCGGTGACCACCGTCTGGGGCGGGCCCGTCGCCACCACCTGCCCGTCGCGCATCGCGATCAGGTGGGTGGCGTAGCGGGCGGCCTGGTTCAGGTCGTGGAGTACGGCGACCAGCGTACGACCCTCCTCCTCGTGTAGCCGGGCGCAGAGGTCCAGGATTTCGATCTGGTGGGCGATATCCAGATACGTGGTGGGTTCGTCGAGCAGCAGCAGGGGGGTCTGCTGGGCGAGGGCCATGGCGAGCCAGACCCGTTGTCGTTGCCCGCCGGAGAGTTCGGCTACCGGACGGTCGGCGAGGTCGGCGACGCCGGTGGCCGCCATCGACTCGGCGACCACGGCTTCGTCCTCGCGGGACCACTGCCGCAGCAGCCCCTGGTGTGGGTATCGCCCTCGGGAGACGAGCTCGGCCACCGCGATGCCGTCCGGGGCGATCGACGACTGGGGCAGCAGGCCGAGGGTCTTGGCGATCTCCCGGGCGGGACGTCGGTGGATGTCCGCCCCGTCCAGCAGGACCGCACCGACGCTCGGTCGCAGCAGCCGGGACAGGGCACGCAGCAGGGTGGACTTGCCGCATGCGTTCGGACCGATGACGACGGTGAACGACTGGTCCGGAACGTCAACGGTCAACTCGCGGGAGATGGTCCGCCGTTCGTACGCCAGGGTCATCGCGTCACCGCGTAACCGGGACCGCATCTTCGGTGCTCCGTTCTCCGTCGTGGTCACAGCCGGCCCGCCCGGCGCTCGGCCGCCAGTAGCCAGATCAGGTATCCGCCGCCGATCAAGCCGGTCACCACGCCCACCGGAAGTTGGTGGCCGGGTACGGCGCGCTGAGCGAGTTGGTCGGCAACGACCAGTAGTAGTGCCCCGAGCAGCGCCGAGGGCAGCAGATTGGGCCCGGGTGCGCGGGTGAGTCGTCGGGCCAGGTGCGGCGCGGTGAGCGCCACGAAGTTGACCGGGCCGGCCGCCGCCGAGGCGAGGGAGACCAGCAGCACGGCCGCGCCGAGCAGGGCCAGCCGCAGCCGCTCGACCGGCACGCCGAGGGCGTTGGCAGAGTCATCGCCCATCTCCATCAGCCGCAGGGCGGGCCCGGCGCCGGCCAGCACCGCCGGCCCGAGCAGGGCGAGGGCGATCAGGACCGGCAGGGCGTGGATCCAGCCCCGGCCGTCGAGGCTGCCGGTGAGCCAGAGTACGGCCCGGGCGGCGTCCATCAGTGGGGCGCGGGTGAGCAGCCACCCGTTGACCCCGGTAAGGATCGCGGCGATCCCGATGCCGGCCAGCACGAGTCGGTAGCCGTGCACCCCGCGGCGCCAGGCGATCAGGTAGATCAGGAGGCCGGTGGCGAATCCGCTGATGGCGGCGGCTCCGGAGAGCATCGTGCTGGTGCCGCCGACGACGATCACCACCAGCGCGCCGGTCGCCGCGCCCTGGGTGAAGCCGAGCAGGTCGGGACTGCCGAGGGGGTTGCGGACCAGGGTCTGGAAGACGGCGCCGGCCAGAGCCAGCGCGGCGCCGACCGCGATGGCGGTGGCGAGGCGGGGGAGTCGTAGCTCGTGGACGATGAACTCCTGGGCCGGGGTACCGCCGCCGGCCAGGGTGCGGAGCACATCGGCGGCGCTCATCGGGTAGTCGCCGCTCCCCAGTGCCAGCACCCCCACGGCGAGGGTGAGTAGCGCGCAGGTCAGGCCGACGGTGAGGGCGCGCGGGTGTAGGCGCAGCGAGACACCGCCGGGAGTACGCAAGACGATCATGGCTGCCCCACCCGCCCCCGTAGTACCAGCCAGAGGAAGAGCGGCCCACCCAGCACGGCGGTGACCATGCCGACCTGGAGTTCGCCGGGGCGGCTGAGGATCCGGCCGAGCACGTCGGCACCGAGCAGGAGCACGGGTGCGAGCACGGCACAGTAGGGCAGCAGCCACCGCAGGTCCGGCCCGGTCAACGCGCGTACGAGGTGCGGGACCAGCAGCCCGACGAAGACGATCGGTCCACAGGCGGCGGTGGCGGCGCCGCAGAGCAGGGTGACCGCCGCGATGACCGCCGCCCGGATCAGCGCCGGCCGCGTGCCGAGTGCCCGTGCGGTGTCGTCGCCGAGGGCGAGGGCGTTCAGTGGGCGGGCCACGGCGAGGGCGAGCAGCAGCCCCACCGCGATGAATGGCGCCACCGTGCCGACGAGGGCCAGCTCGGCGCTGGCCAGCGAGCCCACGGTCCAGAACCGCAACCGTTCCAGTGAGGCGGTGTCGAGCAGCATGATCGCGCTCACATAGGAGTAGAGGGTGGCGTTGAGCGCGGCCCCGGCGAGGGCCAGCCGCGCGGGGGTGGCGCCGCGCCCGCCGCCCACGACGTAACCGGCGGCGGTGACGGCGGCGGCGCCGATCAACGCGAACCAGACCTGTCCGTTCAGTCCCGCGACACCGGTGAGGGCCGTGCCGGTGGCTACCGCCGCGGAGGCTCCGGCGTTGATGCCGAGTAGTCCGGGGTCGGCGAGCGGGTTGCGGGTGAGCGCCTGCATGACCGCCCCAGCCACCCCGAGGGCAGCCCCGGCGAGCAGGCCGAGCAGCGTGCGGGGCAGTCGCATCTGGTGGACCACGGTGTATTCGTCCGCGTCGGGGTCGAGCAGGGCGGGCCAGACGTCGGCGAGGGGGAGGGCCTTTGCCCCGATGGCGATGCTGAGCACCGCGACGACGGCGAGTAGGAGCACGGCGGCGGCGAGGCCGCTGGCGCGGGGGGTGGTGCGACCGCGTCGGATGGGGTGCGCCGAAGCCGTTTGCGCAGCGGACGGCGGCGAGTGAGTGACGGACAGGGTGAACTCCGAGGTGGTGCGAATCGCCGGGGGCGAGATCTGGCAGCATCTTAGGTTAGGTTAGCCTAACCCCGCTTGTCCATGGTTGCCCGCGACCCCGACCGAAAGATCAAACATGTCGCATCCCGCGTCCGCCCGTCGACTTTCCCGTCGCGGTCTGCTCGCCGCCGCTGGCGGTGTCAGCCTGGCCGCCCTCCTCGCCGGCTGCGGCAGTGAGGACACCGACGCCCCTGTCGCCGACACTGACTCCGGCCCCTGGTCCTTCACCGACGACCGGGGCGAGAAGCTCTCCGCCGACGCGCCTCCGACCCGCGTCGTCGCCTTCACCGGAGTGGCCGCGGCGCTGGTCGACTTCGGCGTCAACGAGCAGGTTGTCGGTGTGTTCGGCGAGACCACCCGTGCCGACGGCAGCAAGGACCCGCAGGCCGGGGAGCTGAACGTGGAGAGCGTGGAGATCCTCGGCAACACGTGGGGCGAGTTCAACCTGGAGAAGTACGCCGGCCTGCGGCCCGAACTGCTGGTCACCCACATGTACGACCCCGATGCACTCTGGTACGTGCCGGACGAGAGCAAGGACAAGATCGTTTCCCTCGCCCAGGTCGCGGCGATCACCACTGCACGGGTGCCCATGACCCAGCCCATCGAACGATACGCGCAGCTCGCCGAGTCCCTCGGCGCGGACCTGTCCGCGTCGGCGGTCACCAAGGCGAAGGCCCGCTTTGACGCCGCGGCGGAGTCGGTCCGCGAAGCCGTCAAGGCCAACCCGGGTGTCAAGGTGATGGCCTGCTCCGGCAGCCCCGACCTGTTCTACGTCTCCAACCCGCGGGTCAGCACCGACCTGATGTACTTCGCCGAGCTCGGCGTTGACCTCGTGGTGCCCACCAAGCTGGAGGCGGGCGACTACTTCGAAGCGCTCAGCTGGGAGAACGCCGGCAAGTTCCCGGCCGACCTGCTTCTGCTCGACAACCGCAGCACCGCGCTGCAGGCCGACGACCTCGCCACCAAGCCGACCTGGGCGCAGCTGCCGGCCGTGGCGGCCAACCAGGTCACCGCCTGGGACGCCGTGCCCCGCTTCTCGTACGCCGGCGCCGCCCCGCTGCTGGAGAACCTGGCCACCGCGATCAAGGGTGCGAAGAAGGTCAGCTGACCCTCGCGTCCCGGCCGGCGCCGCAGCCGGCCGGGACCCGCCCGAAACTACTCACCGCAACCGCCGTCAGCGCACGGCGGACGATGGTGGCTGCCAAATCCGGGCGCCATGAACCCGTCCGCAGGCCCCGTTGACGCCGTACCACTCGACCCGAGGCCCACCTCGGCCCGACCCGACCCGGAGGCGTCCCCCGGACGCTGCCGCCCAGGCGTACCTGCTTGGCAATGGCCCGGTCGACCACTATCGACAGGCGCTCGCCGACGGGGGTGGAGCAGGTGGCCCATCGGGTCGCCACGGTCGACCGACCCTTCACCCGGGGTCACCCCGGACGAGCTGTGGCTGCGCGACGCGGTCTGGTTCCACCACCCCCACTCCCTGGCCCACCTCAACTGCCCGGTGGCGATCCCGCGCTGCTCGGCGAGGCGATGCTCACCGCGGTCAATTCATCGCTGGACACCTGGGACCAGAGCGCTGGCGCACCGGACGCGATCGGCGCGCTCTTCGACGAGGTCTGCCGTCGCGCCGTTGACGCCTGGGCCCGCGCCGAGGCCGACCCCCGCTTCGAGGTGGTCGCCCGCTCACCGCTGAGCACCGTCGTCTTCCGCTGGTGCCCCGCCGGCACCGACACCGAGCTGACCGACGAGGCCAACCGGCACACCCGGGCCCCACTCGCCGCCTCCGGTGCCGCCGTGGTGGCCGGCACCATGGTGGACGGCCGGGCGCACCTCAGGTTCACCCTGCTGGCAGACGGTCGCCGAATGGCATGGTGCACGATGGGCGAGGATGAGGCCGTCACCAACCGGGGAGGTAGAGGTTGTTCGCGTCGCCGCTGATCGAAGACGTCGTCCTGCGCCCGCTGGACCCCTGGCGAGCCGAGGAGTTCCTCGCCCACCTGGAGCGGGCCCGTGAGCATATTCGGCCCTGGGTGGGGCCGTCCTTCATGGCCACCGACCTGGAGTCGGCCCGGGCGGTCCTGCAACGGTATGCCGACAGGTGGGCGCAGGACAGCGGCGGCATCTGGGGGATCTGGGACGGCTGGCGGCTTGTCGGTGGGGTGATGTTCGTGTCGTTCGACGCCGCGCTCGGGCAGTGCGAGGTGGGCTGCTGGCTGGAGCCCGACGCGGAGGGACGCGGGCTGGTCAGCCGTGCCGTGACCAGGCTGATCGACTGGGCGGTCCTTGAGCGTGGTGTCGCCCGGGTGGAGTGGCACACCAACGCCCGCAACGAGCGTAGCCTCGCCGTGGCCCGACGGCTGGGCTTCTCCCTCGATGGCCGGCGCAGCTCAGGGCGGCCGGCCTCGGCCGGCGGCCGGGAGAACGACATGCAGGTCTGGTCGGTGCTGGCCGACGATTGGCGGCCGCGCCGGTAGCACGACGTCTGGGACCGGGCGTCCGCTGAAGGGGACGTCCAGCGCCGGCCCTCACCCGCCGCGCTGACCTTCGTTCGCGTGCTGCACAGGGGACGTGCTTCCGGCGGCCAGCAGACGAGGGTCTGCCGCACCGCCCGCCATGGACAGCATTCCGCGGACGACCCGCAGCAACCTGAGTAGGTCTCGCGGCTTCTTCCTGTCCAGTCCGCCGACAACTTGTTTGAGGATGGACATCTGATCGAAGTAGACGCGTTCGGTGACCAGGTTCTCGTTCTCATCGAAGATGAAGTACGCGGTCATGCGGGTACGGTGCCGACCGCCGGTCGGCGGGATCTTCCCGAGCGGACCGAGATGTGTGCCGATCAACCAGAACTCTACGATTACGGCGTCGTGGCTGTGTCGGATCGCGATGATCTCGTGGTGCTGGTCCGGAAAGGCGATCCGGGTGTCGTGGTAGTAGTCCCGTACCGCGCGGTCGCCGTCGTGCACGGTCATCGAGGCGATCAACTCGTAGTGCGGGTGGGGGAAGGTGGACAGCACGCGATCCCACTCCTGGCGGGCCTCGTCGTCGAAATGGTCGAGGACGAGCCTCTCCCGAGCGCGCAGCACGTCCTCCGGTGGAAGGGTGCGGGGTGACATCAGGCTCCTCGGAGTCCGGCGGGTAGGGGGACAGTCGAACCGTTTTCGGACACAGTTGACCTTATCGACTTGGCTGTGCCAGTGCCACGACGGGTCGGGCCGGGACCGCTCACCCCGTCGGGTACGCGCGCGTCTCCGCCACCCCGACCGCTGCCCACACTGGTTGGCCGGGAACCAGGCGCAGGGTCGCCGCGGTCGCGGGCGGCACGTCGGCCGCCACCCGGATCGGCCCGTCCAACTGCACCCGCAGGTTGTCACCGTGCCGCTGCACCCCGGCGACCGTGGCCGGCCAGGTGTTAGGCGGGCTACCGACCGGCCGACCCGGGTGCAGCCCCACCGCCGAGGGCCGGAACGCGACGAAGGCGTCACCATCGAGGCGATCGCTGACGGTGAGCAGGAGCCCGTTGGCCACCCGGACCCGGTTGTTCTCGGCTCGACCCCGGTGCAGGTTGAGCCCGACCAACTGGGCGACGTAGTCCGTGCGGGGGCGGGCGGTGACCGTGGCCGCGTCGCCCTCCTGGACGACCCGACCGTCCTCCACGATCACCAGCCGGTCGGCCAGCACCAGCGCGTCGAGTGGGTCATGCGTGACCAGCACGGTGGCGCCGGGGTGGGCGGCCAGGTGCCGGTGCAGCTCGGCGCGGGTGTCCAGGCGGGTACGGGCGTCCAGGGCGGCCAGCGGCTCGTCGAGCAGCAGCATGGCCGGCCGTACCGCGAGCGCCCGGGCCAGCGCCACCCGCTGCGCCTGTCCGCCGGAGAGCTGCCCGGGTCGCCGGCGGGCGTGCTCGACCAGCCCCACCCGGGCCAGCCAGTGCCCGGCGATGCGCCGGGCCGCCCACCGGTTGGCGCCGTGCCGGCGCGGGCCGAAGGCCACATTGTCGAGCGCGTTCAGGTGTGGGAAGAGCAGGTAGTCCTGGAAGACCACGCCGACCGAACGGTGCTCGGCGGGGACGAAGGTGCGCCGGTCCGGCCGGTCCAGGTCGCTGCCCGCCACCGTGAGGTGGCCGGCGGTCAGGGGCTGCAGGCCGGCGAGCGCCCGGAGGGCGGTCGTCTTGCCGGCGCCGTTCGGACCCAGCAGCGCCACCACCTCACCGGCGGCGACCCGCAGCGGTACGTCCAGCCGGAAGTCGCCCCGCTCCACTGCGAGGCGCGCGTCCAGGAGATGCCCGGTCACGGTGTGCCGATCCACCGGTCGCGCAGCCCCGCCAGGATCACGACCGAGACGACGAGCAGGATCAGGCTGAGTACGATCGCGGCCTCGACATCGGTCTCCAGCGCCAGGTAGACCGCGAGCGGCATGGTCTGGGTCCGGCCCGGGAAGTTGCCGGCGAAGGTGATCGTGGCACCGAACTCGCCCAGCGCGCGGGCCCAGCACAGCACCGCGCCGGCGGCCAGGCCCGGGCCGACCAGCGGCACGGTGACGTGCGTGAACGTGGTCCACCGGCCGGCGCCGAGGGTGGCCGCGGCCTCCTCGTATCGGCGGTCGGCGCCTCGTAGCGCCCCCTCCACGGCGATGACCAGGAACGGCATCGCCACGAACGCCTCGGCGAAAACCACGCCGGTGGTGGTGAACGGCAGCGTGATCCCGAGGGTCTGGTCGAGCCAGCCCCCGATCAGCCCACGCCGACCGAAGACCAGCAGCAGGGCCACCCCGCCCACCACCGGCGGGAGCACCAGGGGCACGGTGACCAGGGCGCGCACCAGCCGCCGGCCGGGGAACTCCACCCGGGCGAGCAGCCACGCCAGCGGTACCCCGAGCAGCAGGCAGAGCAGGGTCGCCAGGGTGGCGGTGAGCAGCGACAGCCGCAGCGCGGCGAGCACCCCAGGCTCGGCGAGTCGCTGCGGCAGGGTGCTCCACGGGGTGCGGGCCAGCAGACCGATCAGCGGCAGGGTCAGGAAGGCCAGACCGAACAGCGCCGGCAGTAGCAACGCGACCGGGACGCCACCGACTCGCCGCCGCGCGCCATGCGGCCGGCGGGAGCCCGCCGGCCGGCGCTCCGGACGCTCGGTGAGCGTCATGGCGCCTGGAACCCGGCCTCGGTGAGCACCGCCCGCGACCGGGCGGAGCGGACGTGGGCCACGAAGGCGTGGGCCGCGGTGGGGTTCGGCGCGTCGGCCAACACGGCGATCGGGTAGTCGTTGACGGCCTGGGCGGACTCGGGGAACTCCACCGCCGCCACCTCCGGTGCGGCGGCGTGCGTGTCGGTGCGGTAGACGAGGGCGGCGTCCACCTCACCCAGCCGCACCTTCGCCAGGGCCCCCCGCACATCCGCCTCCAGGGTGACCGGGGTCAGCGTGACTCCGGCGGCGTCGAGCGCCCGGCGGGCTGCCGACCCACACGGCACCTGCTCGGCGCAGAGCGCCACCTTCAGCCCAGGCCGGGTCAGGTCACCCAGGCTCCGGATGCCCTCGGGGTTGCCGCCGGCGACCGCGATGACGAGCTGGTTGCGGACGAAGACGGCCGGCGTGCCGTCCGCGTCGTCGGCGGTGGCGACGGCGGCGAGGTGCTGCGGGGCGGCGGAGGCGAAGACATCCGCCGGGGCCCCTTCGGTGAGCTGGGTGGCGAGGGCGGAGCTGCCGGCGAAGTTGAACACGACGGTGCTGCCCGGATGGGCTGCCTCGAAGTCGCGCCCGATCTGGTCGAACGTCGCGGTGAGCGACGCGGCGGCGAAGACGGTCACCGTGCCGGTCACGCCACCGTCGGCGGCTTCACCACCCGGGGTGCCGCAGCCGGCCAGGATCAGCGTGACGGCGGCGGCCAGGACCGAGGTACGCGGCCTCACGGCACCTGCCTTCCCCGGGTGCCGGCCGGCGGGGTGGTCCGCTCGACCAGCACGTTCGTCGATTTGATCACGGCGACGGCCAGCGAGCCGACCCGCAGGTCCAATTCGTCGACGGCCTCCCGGCTCATCAGGGAGACGATGCGGAACGGGCCGGCCTGGATGTCGACCTGGGCCATCACGGTGTCCCGGACGACGCCGACGACGATGCCGCGTAGGCGGTTGCGGGCCGACGAGGCGTCGGACCGCTCGTCGCGCTCGGCCGCCTGCGCTCGGGCGAACGCCGCCAGATCCACCCCGTCCACGGCGCGGTGTCCGTGCTCGTCGCGTTCTGCCCGAATGCGCCCGGCGTCGATCCAGCGGCGGACGGTGTCGGCGCTCACCCCCAGCAGCTCGGCCGCCTCCCCGATCCGGAACCTCGTCACCCGATCACCTTAGCGTCTGCATCCGAGAGGCGTTACCCCGCTCGTATCCAGCGGTTGCAAGGTTCCGGAGTCAGATTTCCTCGCAACCGCGAGGTCTGTCTGGTCCGGCGCCGGCGTGCCTACCTGGTCCGCCGGTCGGTCTACCCGTCAGCGGCGGGATCGAGGGCCCCGGCCCGCCGCCGCGGCGTACGGCGCGGGCCGGGTCTGACCCGGCGGCGCATAATGTGGGTACGCCGGAGCTGCCTCGGCGGTCAGCACACGTGAGATGGTGGGGAGTACGGTGCCGCAGACGATTCCGAACGCAACCCGGAACACCCGGCAGCGGGCCGAGGTGCTCGCGCTGCTCGGGGAGCTCGACGGGTTCCACACGGCGCAGCAACTGCACCGGATGCTCTGCGACCGCGACGCCCGGGTGGGCCTGACCACCGTCTACCGGACCCTGCAGCTTCTGGTGGACGCCGGCGAGATCGACTCCACCCGGCTGCCCGGCGGTGAACAGCTCTTCCGCCAGTGCAGCCAGAGTCGTCACCACCACCACCTGGTCTGCCGGTCCTGCGGACGGACCGTGGAGGTGGCCGGCCCGGCAGTCGAACGCTGGGCCGACCAGGTGGCGGCCGAGCACGGCTTCACCGAGGTCGGGCACACCCTGGAGATCTTCGGCAACTGCGCCGCCTGCGCCGCGTCCTGACCTCGGCCGCCTGCGCCGCGTCCTGACCTCGGCCGGCTGTCACCAGCCGGGTGTTTCCCGCCCCGTCGCTCGGGAAATCGGCACCCCGGCACCCCGGCAACGCGGCGCCGCGCGCCGCCCGACGAACGGACGCCGATCGCCATGACGTACCGTCCGGCCACCGACCGCCCCGACCTGGACACCCTCACCCTCGGGGTGGAGGAGGAGTTTCTGCTGCTGGACTCCGACACGGGGGAGAGCATGCCGGTCGCCGCCCGGGTACTCGACGGGTTGTCCGGCGCCGCCTACGAGCAGAGCCGGCAGGAGTTTCGACACAGTATGGTCGAGATGGTCACGCCGGTCGTGTCCGACCTGACGGAGCTGCGGCGGCATCTGGTGGCGCTGCGCACCGCCGCCATTGACGCGGCCGAGGCCGCCGGCGCCCGCCTCGTCGCGGTGGGAGCGACTCCAGTGAACGAGGCGCACCGGACGGTACCGGACGAACCTCGCTACCACGCGATGTCCCGGCGGTTCGGACCGGTCGCGCACGACCCGGCGGTCTGCGGCTGCCACGTGCACGTCGGCCTGCCCGACCGGGAACTGGCGGTCCAGGTCTGCAATCACCTGCGCCCGTGGTTGCCGGTCGTGCAGGCCCTCACCGTCAACTCGCCGCTGCACGACGGCCAGGACACCGGGCACGCGAGCTGGCGCGGAATGCAGCTGGAGCGTTGGCCGAGCATCGGCCCCACCCCGTACTTCGACTCGGCCGCCGACTACGACGCCACGGTGGCGGATCTGATCAAGGCGGGGATCATGCTCGATGCCGGGATGGTCTACTGGTATGTCCGGCCCTCCGTCGCGTACCCCACGGTCGAGGTTCGGGTTGGCGACGTCTGTCCCACGGTTGACGACACGGTGTTGGTGGCCGCGCTGGTACGTGCCCTCGTCGCGACCCTCGCGGCGGAGGTCCGGGGCGGTGCCCGCGCGACCCGGATCCGGGGCTGCCTGGTCTCCGCCGCGCACTGGCGGGCCGCTCACGACGGGCTCGACGGTGACCTTGTCGACCTTCGTACCGGGCACGCCCGGCCGGCCTGGGACCTGGTGGACGAGATGTTCGCCCTCGTCACGCCCGCCCTGGAGCGCCAGGGCGACCGGGGGTACGTGCTCGACCAGCTGACTCGGCTCCGGGACGAGGGCACCGGTGCGGCACGGCAGCGTCGGATTCTGGAGCGGACCGGCTGCGATGTCGGTGCCGTGCTGGCCCACCTGGCCGCACAGACCCGCCCCACCCCCGCCTGAGCTGGGCCAGACCGCCCGTCCTACCGCTGAGCCGAACCGCCCGTCCGACCGCTGGTGGTGGTGCGGCCGTCCGTCCTACCGCTGGTGCGTCTGCAGCCACAGCTCTAGCAGCCCGAGCTGCCACAGCTTGTTGCTGCCGGCCGCGGCCTGCGTCGCCGCCGGGTCGGCGAGCAGTTCGTCAACATATTCGGGCTGGAACAGCCCCCGTTCCTGGGCGGCCGGTGCTCGCAGCGCGTCCAGGACCAGCTCCCGCACCCGCCCGGAGACGTTGCGCAGCGCCGGCACCGGAAAGTACCCCTTCGGCCGGTCGATCACCTCCGCCGGCAGCACCTCCCGAGCGATCTCCTTGAGTACGCCCTTGCCGCCCTGCGCCACCTTGTGCTCCGGCGGACAGGCCGCGGCGAGCGCGACCAGATCCTGGTCCAGGAAGGGGGTGCGGACCTCCAGCCCCCACGCCATGGACATGCTGTCCACCCGCTTGACCGGGTCATCGGGGAGCATCCGGTGCGTATCCAGGCGCAGCACCGCGTCCAGCGCGGTCTCCGCACCGGGTGCGGACAACTCGGCGACGAGTAGCTCCCGGCTGGCATCCCGGTCGTGGGCGTATGCCGGACTGACAACCCGGGACAACTCGGCGTGGTCACGGTCGAAGAAGGAGGCGGCGAACACCTCCGCCGCCCCGTCCCGGGGCGTCCTCGCGAGCGGCTGGTGGTAGCCGTACCCAGCGAACACCTCGTCGGCGCCCTGCCCCGACTGGGCCACCTTGACGTGCTTGGCCACCTGCTCGCTGAGCAGGTGGAAGGCCACCACGTCGTGGCTGCCCATCGGCTCGGTCATCGCGGCGATCGTGGCCTGTACCGCCGGCAGGAGGTCGTTGTCGGCGAGTCGGATCCGCCGGTGGTCGGTGCCGAAGGCCCGGGCCACCTGGTCGGAGTAGTGGAACTCGTCGCCGGCCTCGTCGCCCCGGCCGTCGAATCCGATGCTGAACGTTTGCAGGTGGTGCTGGCCCGCCTCGGCGAGCAGGGCCACGATGAGACTGGAGTCCAGGCCACCGGAGAGCAGCACCCCGACCGGGACGTCCGCCACCAGCCGCCGGCGAACCGCCGCGCGCAGGGCGTCCCCGACCGCTGCCTGCCAGTCCCGGGCATCCCGACCGGCGTGGGCGGGGTCGCGGGCGTACTCCGGCTGCCAGTAGACGTGTTCGCGGCTACGCCCGTCCGCCTCGACCACCCGCAGCGTCGCCGGGGGTAGCTTCCGGACGCCACGCAGCACGGTCCGGGGCGCCGGCACAATCGAGTGCCAGGAGAGGTAGTGGTGCAGGGCAACCGGATCGATGTCGGTGTCCACGTCGCCGGCGTGCAGTAGCGCGGGCAGAGTCGAGGCGAAGCGCAGGCGGCCGGGGGACTCCGCCAGGTAGAGCGGCTTGATGCCGAGCCGGTCGCGGGCCAGCACCAACCGCTGACGGGTCCGGTCGAACAGCCCGATCGCGAACATGCCGACCAGGTGGTCGACGAAGGCCTCCCCCCACTCGGCGTACGCCACCAGGATGACCTCGGTGTCACTGGTGGAGCGGAAGGTGTGCCCGGCGGCTCGGAGCTCCTCGCGCAACTGCGGATAGTTGTAGATGCATCCGTTGAAGACCAACGTTGATCCGAGGTCCTCGCGCACCATCGGCTGAGCGCCGGCGTCGGAGAGGTCGATGATGGTGAGCCGGCGGTGTCCGAGGGCTATCCAATCGTCCGCCCAGTGGCCGGTGTCGTCCGGGCCGCGGGACTCCATCGCCTGGCTCATCCGGATCACCGCCTCGGTGCCCGGCCTCGATCCGTCAAAACGCGCTTCCCCGCTGATGCCGCACACGCTCAGTGCCCCTCTGGCCGCTGTCCGGCGGTCCGGGAGGGCCGATGGCCGAGCGTCGAATCCATGGCCACCGTCCCGTCGCACCGTCTCACCTGGCCACCGGGCATGGCCCGGGCCCCGTCCCGCGGACGGGTGCGCCGGGTACCCGGGCTCGGGGTCGCTCAAACCCGCCCCAGTGCCCGTCACCGGCCAGACCGCGCGGTGCTCTCCTGCGGCCAGCCTCGGGCGTCGTGGTCGGCCGACGGCGCACGGTGGCGCTTCGGCGTCCGAACGGAGCTTCGAGGCGGACTCGCGACCGGTAAAGCGTGGCGCGGGACCCCTAGGGTGGTGGCGACCGGTTCACCCCGGGCGGTGCGCCGGACGTGCGCAACCGGCGCGAACTGACGGCGACAGGAGATCCCATGTCCGTTATCGCGATTGACGGCCTGGTGAAGAGCTTCGGTGCGGTCCGCGCGCTCGACGGGCTCAACCTGCAGGTGGAGGCGGGGGAGGTGCACGGCTTCCTCGGGCCCAACGGCTCCGGTAAGTCCACCACCATCCGTGTCCTGCTCGGGCTGCTACGCGGTGACGCCGGCAAGGTGCGACTGCTCGACGGTGACCCGTGGCGCGACGCGGTGACGCTGCACCGCCGACTCGCCTACGTTCCGGGCGACGTGAACCTGTGGCCCAACCTCTCCGGCGGGGAGGCGATCGACCTGTTCGGGGCCCTGCGCGGTGGCTTGGACCAGCGTCGCCGCGACGAGCTGCTGGAGCGATTCGACCTCGACCCGACCAAGAAGTGCCGGGCCTACTCCAAGGGCAACCGGCAGAAGGTGGCGATCGTCGCCGCCTTCGCCTCCGATGTCGAGCTGTACGTGCTGGACGAGCCGACCTCCGGGCTCGACCCGTTGATGGAGGCGGTGTTCCAGGAAGAGGTGCGGCGGCTCACCGGCAACGGCGCCACGGTGCTGCTCTCCAGTCACGTGCTCGCCGAGGTGGAGGCGCTCTGCGACCGGGTCAGCATCATCCGCGCCGGCCGTACCGTCGAGTCGGGCTCCCTGATCGAGCTACGGCACCTCGCCCGCACCACGGTCACCGTCGAGACGGTGCGCCGGTTGACCGGCGTCGCGGAGCTACCCGGCGTGCACGAGGTCCGGGCCGTTGACGGTCGGGTCCGGTTGGAGGTCGAGCCGGAGCACCTCGACGCGTTGCTCGCCCACCTGATCCGCTTCGAGGTCCGGGCGCTGGTGAGCGCACCGCCCACCCTGGAGGAGCTGTTCCTGCGGCACTACGACGGGGCCGACGACGGCCGGATCGTCGCCGGGGGCGGCGCGGAGCCGGCCCAGTGAGCGCATTCACCGGCACCGGCCGACTGGCCCGGCTCGTCCTGCGCCGCGACCGGATCAAGCTCGGAGCCTGGCTGCTCGGTACGCCGCTGCTCGGGTTCGCCCTCGCCGGGAGTGTCTCCGAGTTCTACCCCGACGAGGCCACTCGCCTCAGCTATGCCGACACCGCGCTGACCAGCGTGGTGGCGCGGGCCTTCAACGGGCCGATCTTCAACGCCGAACTGGGCTCGATCGTCGTCGCGGAGGCGTACCTGACGTTAACTCTGCTCGCCGCCCTGGTCAGCACGTTCGCCGTCGTCCGGCACACCCGACAGAACGAGGAGACCGGCCGGGCGGAGCTGCTCGGTGCGGCGGTCGTCGGCCGGCACGCGTTGCTCGCCGCCCCGTTGCTTGTGGTCGTCGGGGCGAACGTCGCCGCCGCCCTCCTCCTCGGGCTGGCCTTCGCCGCCGCCGGTCTGCCGCTGGCCGGATCCCTCGCCGCCGCCGGGGCGGTTGGCGGGGTCGGCATCGCCTTCACCGCCGTCGCCGCCGTCGCCGCCCAGCTGACGGTTACCTCCCGTGGTGCGAACGCGCTGGCGGCGGCCACCGTCGGGGTGGCGTTCCTGCTCCGTGCCGCCGGGGATGTCCTCGGTGAGCGGGACGGCCTGCAACTGGTGAGCGCCTGGCCGTCCTGGCTCTCCCCGCTCGGTTGGGGCAACCAGGTACGCGCGTTCGGCGCCGAGCGGTGGTGGGTTCTGGGCCTGCCGGTCGTGTTACTGGTCGGCGCCACCCTGGCCGCGTTCGGTCTCGCCCGTCGGCGGGACCTCGGCGCCGGTCTGCTCAGCGACCGGCGGGGGCCGGCCCGGGCCGCCGCCGGCCTGCTCAGCCCGAGCGGACTGCTCTGGCGACTGCACCGCGGCTCCCTGGTCGGCTGGTCGGTGGCGGTGGTGGTCCTCGGGGTTTCGATGGGCTTCGCCGCGGACGAGGTCAATGACGTGATCGCCGAGAATCCCGCCGCCGCCGAGCTGATCGCTGCGATGGGGGGCGGGGTTGACGACCTGGTGGACGCGTTCCTCGCCGCGATGCTGGGGGTATTCGCGTTGGCTGTCGGCGCGTACGTGGTGCAGGCGTTGCTGCGTACCCGCGCCGACGAGGCGGGCGGCGTCCTGGAGGCGGTACTCGCGACCGCGGTGGGCCGGGTTCGCTGGTTGGCCACCCAGGTGGTGGGCGCCGTCCTGGGCGCGGCGGTC
This sequence comes from Salinispora pacifica DSM 45544, assembly GCF_000378845.1. Lineage (NCBI taxonomy): Bacteria > Bacillati > Actinomycetota > Actinomycetes > Micromonosporales > Micromonosporaceae > Salinispora > Salinispora pacifica. The sequence goes on from NZ_KB905359.1 coordinate 316,642, forward strand.
CTCGTGCTGCTGGCCGGGCTCGCGACCGGCCTCGGCTACGGACTCGCAGCCGGCGATCCGGGCCGGTGTGCGCTTGAACTGGGCGGGGCCGGGCTACTACAGCTACCGGCGTTGCTGGTGGTGGCGGGCTTGGTGACCGCGCTGCTCGGGTTGGTTCCCCGGTGGTCGGTGTCGCTGTCCTGGGCGGTGCTGATCGGGTTCCTGCTGTTGGGGCAGCTCGGCGCGGCGCTCGACCTGCCGCAGGCGGTGCTCAACCTCTCGCCGTACACCCATGTTCCCGCGGTGCCGGCGGTCGAGGCAACCACGCTACCGCTGGTGCTGCTTGTCGCCGTGGCCGGCGCGCTGCTCGCCGCCGGGCTGGCCGGCTTCCGCCGCCGCGACGTCCCCAGCTGAGTGGCTCGATCCGGGACGTCAGCCGGATACCTCCGGCTCCGTTTCGGACTCCGAGCCGGTGTGGCGTTGGCGTAGCAGTTCACCGCTCCACCGCGCGGCGGCCCGCTGCTCGGAGAGGGTTCGCTCCCGGGCGCGGGCCAGCCCCTCACGGACCGCCTCCGGGACGTCGGCGTCGGGCAGGTCGGCGAGGATCGCCGACCAGCGTCGGTTGAGCTGCTCGGCGTAGCGGGCGCGCCGTAGCAACTCCTCGTGTCGGCAGTCCAGCGCGATCACCCGTTCCCAGTAGGGCTGAAGGGCTTGGCGGACCCGCTCGTCGAGTTGCACCCACGCCTCGGGCCGGCAGGTGACCGTCTGACCGCCGCGTGCGAACGACCACGGCTCCTGCCCGGCGAGCTTCCGCTGCAGCTGTGCCTCCAACTCGCCGGCCCGGTGCGGTGCGACGGTACGGGCGAGATCGGCGGCGATGCTGGTTAGCCGCTGGGTGGCCGGTGGCAGAAAGTAGTGGGCGTACCAGGCCAGCTGATCCGGTCGCAGTCCCTGCGAACACCAGGTGAGGTCGGCGCGGATGGTGAAGGTGAAGACGTAACCCCGGGCGAAGACGGTGATCGGCCCGACCGGCTCGCGCCGCTCGATCGGGTCCTGTGGTGGGGGTGGGGCCGGCCCCTGCTTGGCGGCCGTGTCGACCGTACGGGCCAGCGTGAGCAGCCACCGCCACAGCCGCCGGGTGGCCGGTGCCAACCGGGCGGCGAGTCGCCGGCCCGCTGATGTCAGCTGGGCGGCGAACCGACGGGTCGCTGGTGCCAACCGGGCGGCTACTCGCCGCGCTCCGGCTGCCAGCCGTGTCGTGCTCCGTCGGCACGCCCGCACCAGCCGGGCCCAGCGGCCAGGGCGCGTGGCGTCCGGAGCGGCCGGGCGATGCTGATCCGGATCGGAAGCTACCGGCGGCGGGGGCGCCTCCGTCGGCGGGCCGTCGGCCATGTCGCCTCCCTCGTCCGTCAACCGGTCCGCCGGGTCGAAGGGTGGTGCGGTCGGTGCCAGATACGAGGGGAGTGCCGGCAGGTGCGGTGTCGCCGCGTACTCACGTTAACAAGGACCGGGCCAGTGGGGCGGCAGCGGCGCGGCGTGCCGATCGGCGCTCGGCTGACTGCGCGGGAGCCGGTGCGGGGAAATTCGGTGCGTGTTGAGAATGTTGCTCGGGGTGTGCCCGTGCGGCCCGGCCCCAGCGCCACCGCTCGAGCGAGAGGATCCAGTCGTGAGTAGCGTCGTCGCCCCGGCCGCCGCTCGGTCGGTGCTGGCTGCCCGCACTGGTGTCGTGGTGGTGTTCGCCCTCAATGGCTTCGTTATCGGTTCCTGGTTTGCCCGGGTGCCGGCGGTCCGGGAGGCGCTTGATCTCTCCGCGGGCCGGCTCGGGCTGCTGTTGCTCGCGATGTCGGTCGGCGCGGTGGTGGCGATGCCCGTCTCTGGTCTGGTCGTCCAGCGGCTGGGCACCGCCCGGACGGTGGTGGTGGCGGCGCTGACGCTCTCGGTCGGACTGCTGGTAACCGGGGTCTGTGCGAGCGCTGTCGGCTGGCTGCCCGGGGTGGCGGTGGGCCTGTTTGTCTTTGGCTACGGCACCGGTACCTGTGATGTCGCGATGAACATTGAGGGTGCCGCGGTTGAGCGGCGGCTCGGTCGTACGGTGATGCCGCGGTTTCACGCGGCGTGGAGTCTGGGTTCGGTGGCGGGGGCGGGGCTCGGTGCGGTGGCTGCTGAGGCGGGGCTGGTGTTGGCTTTCCACTTGCCGCTGGTCGGCGTGGCGGTGCTGGTCGGGATGGTCTTCGGCGCTCGAGGGTTCCTGCCGGCTGCCGAGACGACATCGGCCGGTGGCAAGGTATCCCCGGCGACCCGCCATCGTTCACTGTTGGCGGCCTGGCGGGAGCCGCGGACCCTGCTGATCGGCCTGTTTGTGTTGGTCGCGGCGTTCAGTGAGGGGAGCGCCACCGACTGGGTCGCGATCGCGTTCGTGGATGGGTACGGCGTCAGCGAGGCGGCCGGAGCGGTCGTGTTCGGAATGTTCGTAGTCGGCATGACCACTGGCCGGACCGCCGGCACCCTCGCCCTGGACCGGTGGGGGCGAGTGCCGGTGCTCACCGGTGCGATCCTGCTCGCGGTGGCCGGGGTGAGTGTGGCGGTGCTGGCTGAATCCGAGCCGGTGGCGGCGGTCGGCGTGGCGTTGTGGGGCCTCGGCGGCTCGCTCAGTTTTCCGGTGGGGATGAGTGCGGCGGCCGACGAGGAGGAGCGCGCCCCGGCGCGGGTCAGCGTGGTCGCCGCGATCGGCTACACCGCGTTCCTCGCCGACCCACCTTTGCTTGGCCTGATCGGCGACCGGGTCGGGACACTGCACGCCCTACTGGTGGTACCAATTTTGCTGTTGTTGTCGGTCGCGTTGGTGCCCGCCACCCGCCCTCCTCGTGAACTCCATGATTGATTAACAAATGTCGTCGCTGTGGCGATGCGGATCATCAGCTCGTCGCCGGAACCGACTAACCGAAGTAGCGTCGTGCCCCGCGTCGCGCCCCTTCTCATGGGGCAGCTCGACAGCGAGAAAACCGGAAGCACCCCGGTCCGTCGCGAACGACGAATGAGTCGTCCCGCGGCGGCCCCGAACCGCTGATTTCCGATGGATAAGACTCGTCAGCCCCTTGGCGGTGCCACGGTCTCCAGGGCGTCAATGCTGCCGGACATGATCGTGCGAATGTGATCCGTGATGTGTGGCAACGGCCAGTCCCACCAGGCAAGCGCCATCAGGCGGGCAACCTCTTCTTCGGGGAAGCGGCGGCGGATCACCCGGGCCGGGTTGCCGCCGACGATGCTGTATTCGGGGACATCGTCAACGACGACAGATCCAGAAGCAACGATCGCCCCGCTGCCGATGCGGACGCCGGGCATCACCATGGTGCGGTAACCGAACCACACGTCGTTACCAACCACCGTGTCTCCTCGCCCGGGCAGGTTGGTGATGAGGTCAAAGTGTTCGCTCCAGGAGCCACCCATGATCGGAAACGGGAAGGTCGAGGGCCCGTCCATGCGGTGATTGGCGCCGTTCATGATGAACCGTACGCCTTCGCCCAACGCGCAGAACTTCCCGATCACCAGCCGCTCCGGCCCGTAGTGATAGAGAACGTTGCGAACCTCGAAAGCTGTCGCATCGTCCGGGTCGTCGTAGTAGGTGAACTCCCCGACTTCGATCAGTGGCGAGGTGATCAGTGGCTTCAGCAGCACCAGACGTGGCTGTTCGGGCATCGGATGTAGGACACCCGGGTCGGCTGGAGTGCCTGTCATCGTAACGTCCTTCTGGGTGAAAGGTGGAAACCGGGACCTGTTCCGCGGAGGCACGTCGCGTCAGCCGCTCATCCGGTGCACCGGGCGGGACGGAAAGAGCGTTGGCGGTAGGACCGCGCTGCCGTTGAGCACGGCGGTCACGGCCGCTGTCGCGATTCCGGCCACCGGGTGGGTGGAGGTGGTGAGCGAGGGGTTGGTAATGGCGGCCAGCGGGGTGTCGTCGAAGCCGGTCACCGCGATGTCCCCCGGGACCTGGACGCCATCGCGCAGGAGCCCGCTGATCACGCCGAACGAGGTCACGTCGCTGGCGCCGACGATCGCGTCGGTGTCTGGCCAGCGCGCCAGCACCTCCCGGGCGGCGGCACGCCCTCGGCCCGCGGTGAAGTCACCCCGAACCAGCCGGGGCGGCAGCCCCGCCGCGCGCAGCACTCCCCGGTAGGCGCGTACCGAGCGGCCGGCGCAGGGTAGCCAGCGAGAACCACTGATCATGGCGATGCGGCGGCGGCCCGTCGCGTACAGGTGCTCCACCAGCGCTGTGGTGCCGCCACCGTTGTCGATGTCGAAGGAGGCCACCACGGGGGAGCCGACGCCGAGCGAGGCGACCCGGCCGCGCAGCGTGGGCGGCACCGCGGCCAGGACCGCGGGCGTGGTGTTGACCAGGATCAACCCGCTCACCCCGCGCTGCTCGCCGAGCCGCCGCAGCTGGGCGAGGTCGCGGGTCGGCAGCCAGTGCAGGGCCACCCCGACGCCGTGCGGGGCGCACGCCCGGGCGGCGGCGCCGACAACCTGGTCGACGTACGGATCCTCGAGCACCCGGGGCGAGGTGCCGTGGACCACCGTGACCAGCCGCACACCGGTGCCCCGTACCAGGGCGCGGGCGGCCGGGTCCGGCACGTAGCCGAGCTTCTCGGCGGCGGCGGTGACCCGGTCGCGGGTATGGGCCGCGGCGTACCCGTTGTTGGCGAGCACTCGGGAGGCGGTGGCCCGGGAGACGTCGGCCACCCGAGCCACATCCGCCAGGGTCGGCGCGCGCTGCGGTGCCGGCATCGTGGTCCCCCGTTCCCGTCGCCGGGGCGACGTTTGTCGTCCGGACATTATTGCTCGCCTCGACGGCGGTGACCTGCGGGCATTTTCGGTTTGCACTGAGAACGTTCTCAGGGGTGTGCTCGTGCAGCCAGGCCCAGTACTGAAGCGAAAGGAACCCGTGGTGAGCAGCGTCACAGCCCCGGCCGCGACTACCGCCGCACACCGGTTGGTGCGCACCGCCCGTACCGGTGTCGCGGTGGTGTTCGCCCTCAACGGCCTCGCCATCGGGTCCTGGTTCGCCCGGGTGCCGGCGGTCCGGGAGGCGCTTGACCTCACCGCCGGTCGGCTCGGGCTGCTGTTGCTCGCGATGTCGGCGGGAGCGGTACTGGCGATGCCCACCTCCGGTCTGGTCGCCCAGCGACTGGGCACCGCCCGGACGGTGGCGGTGGCGACCCTGTTGGTCGCCGTGGGCTTGGGGATCGCCGGCGTCAGCGCGAGTGCGGCGGGCTGGCTGCCCGGGGTGGCGGTGGGTCTGGTCATCCTTGGCTACGGCACCGGTACCTGTGATGTCGCGATGAACATCGAGGGTGCCGCGGTTGAGCGGCGGCTCGGTCGTACGGTGATGCCGCGGTTTCACGCGGCGTGGAGCCTGGGCTCGGTGGCGGGGGCTGGCCTCGGTGCGGTGGCCGCTGAGGTGGGGTTGGCGTTGGCGGTCCACCTGCCGCTCGTTGGCGCGGCGGTGCTGCTCGGCACGGTGTCCGGCACCCGGGTGTTCCTGCCGTTCGCCGAGCCGGCGCCGGATGCCGACGGGGGCTCCCCGGCGGCCCGGCGCCGGGCGGTGCTGGCCGCCTGGCGGGAACCACGGACCCTGCTGATCGGCCTGTTTGTGCTGGTAGCAGCGTTCAGTGAAGGGGTCGCCACCGACTGGGTCGCGGTCGCGTTCGTTGATGGCTACGGCGTCACCGAGGCGGCCGGAGCCGCCGTCTACGGCGTGTTCGTGATCGGCATGACCGTAGGACGGACCGTCGGCACCCTCGCCCTGGACCGCTGGGGCCGGGTGCCCGTGCTCGGCACCACGATCCTGCTCGCCGTGGTCGGCGTGAGCGTGGCGGTGCTGGCCGGTTCCGGACCGGTTGCGGTCGCCGGTGTGGCGCTGTGGGGCCTCGGCGTTTCCCTCAGCTTTCCGGTGGGGATGAGCGCTGCGGCCAACGTGGAGGAGCACGCCGCGGCCCGGGTCAGCGTGGTGGCCGTGATCGGCTACACCGCCTTCCTCGCCGGACCACCGCTGCTGGGCCTGATCGGCGACCGGGTCGGGACGCTGCACGCCCTGCTGGTCGTGCCGGTCCTGCTACTGCCGTCGCTGGCGTTGCTGCCGGTGACCCGCCCTCCTCGCTGACCGTCCCGGCGGGGACAGCGGACGCTCGGATGGTCCTTGCGTATCCGCAATGGACTTCGTTGGGAGGCGTGGTTGATCCGAACCTTGCGGCTGCCGCTACGGCGGCCCCGCCTGGCCCCGCCGGTCAGCTGAGCTGGCGGGCGGCGGCGCGGCCGGCGACCCGGCCGGAGAAGAGGCAGCCGCCGAGGAAGGAGCCCTCCAGGGCGTTGTAGCCCATCATGCCGCCACCACCGAACCCGGCCACCTCACCGGCGGCGTAGAGGCCGGGAAAGGCGTCGCCGTCGCGGGTCCGGCAGCGACCGTCCAGGTCGGTCTCCAGCCCACCGAGGGTCTTGCGGGAGAGGACGTTGAGCCGTACGGCGATCAACGGCCCAGCCTTCGGGTCCAGGAGGCGATGCGGCGCGGCGACCCGCAGGAGCCGGTCACCGCGGTAGTTGCGGGCGGAGCGGATCGCCTTGACCTGGGCGTCCTTGCAGAAGGTGTTGGTGAGCTGCCGGTCCCGTTCGGTGACGAGCGCGCGGATCCGGGCGACTTCGATCGCCGGCACGTCCGGGTCGGCGATGCGGTTCATCCCGGTGACGAGGTCGTCGAGGGTGTCCGCGACGACGAAGTCCTCGCCGTGCCGCTTGAACGCCTCGACCGGCCCGGGAGCACCGGCCCGTACCCGGGACAGCAGCAGTTTCAGATCCTTGCCGGTCAGGTCCGGGTTCTGTTCGGAGCCGGAGAGCGCGAACTCCTTCTCGATGATTTTCTGGGTGAGCAGAAACCAGGAGTAGTCGTAGCCGCTGTGGCGCAGGTGGCGCAGGGTGCCGAGGGTGTCGAAGCCGGGGAAGTACGGAGCCGGCAGCCGGTTGCCGGCGGCGTCCAGCCAGAGTGAGGAGGGGCCGGGCAGGATGCGAATTCCGTGGTTCTCCCAGATCGGATCCCAGTTTCGTAGCCCTTCGACGTAGTGCCACATCCGGTCCGGGTTGATGATGTTGGCGCCGGCCTCCTCGGCGATGCCCAGCATCCGGCCGTCCACGTGGGCCGGCACTCCGGCCACCATCCGCTTCGGTGGGCTGCCGAGCCGTGCCGGCCACGCCCGGCGGATCAGGTCGTGGTTGCCGCCTATGCCGCCGCTGGTGACGATGACGGCCTGGGCCCGGGCCTGGAACTCGCCGACCACGGTGCGGCTGCTCGGCCGGCCCCGCTCGGCCGTGGCCGGCTCCAGCCGGCTGCCGTACACCCCGACCACCGCACCGGCCTCCACCAGCAGCCCGTCAACCTGGTGGCGGAACGCGAACCGGATCCGCCCGGTGTCGACGTGCGCCCGTACCCGTCGCTCGAACGGCTCCACCACGCCGGGGCCGGTGCCCCAGGTGATGTGGAACCGCGGAACCGAGTTGCCGTGCCCACCGGGCCGGCCGTCGCCGCGTTCGGCCCAGCCGACCACCGGGAAGAAGCGATGCCCGTACTGCCGCAGCCAGGACCGCTTCTCTCCGGCGGCGAACTCCAGGTACGCCTCGGCCCAGGCGCGCGGCCACCGGTCCTCGTCGCGGTCGAACTGGGCGCTGCCGAACCAGTCCTGCCGGGCCAGCTCGAGGGAGTCCCGAACGCCCATCCGCCGCTGCTCGGGGCTGTCAACCAGGAACAGTCCGCCCAGGCTCCAGAAGGCCTGCCCGCCCAGGTTCTGCTCCCCCTCCTGGTCAACGAGGAGGACGCTCCGGCCGAGGTCTGCTGTCTCGGCGGCGGCGACCAGCCCGGCCAGACCAGCTCCTACCACGACGACGTCAGCTTCCACGGCTGCCTCCTATCGGTGCGAGCGGGCATTGACCCGCTTCCGGGCCGATCGCGGGGAGCGGGGCGGCGCCGGGGGTTGCCCCACCGTGCCGCAGCCAACCGGTTGACGCCACCACTTCCGCACCAGGTGAGCATGAGTATTGTCAACCCGCGCGGCCCGGGGGCGGTCGGGCCGGCTGGCAGCGCGAGGGGCGGTGACCGGGGTGGGCCTCACGGAACGGCTGATCGTACATCGGATGCTCACCGAGCGTAGCTCGACCCTCGTGGACGAGATGGTCGGCGCGGTCGTCGACCAGGTCCCGATCTACCGCGAACTCAGCGACGCCCAACTGCGGGAGGTCACGGCCATCGCCCAGTGGGCCGTCACCCGGCTCACCGAGATGTGGGTGGACGGCACTCGGCTCACCACCCGGGACATCAGCCGCTTTCGGGGCATCGGCGCCACCCGCGCCACCGACGGTCGGCCGCTGCTGGCGGTGCTGCGCGCCTATCGCGTCGCGGCGGCCATCATCACCGACGCTGTCGCCGAGCATGCCCCGCCCGGGCTGACGGTCGCCGACCTCGCCGCGCTGGTGCAGGCCCTGGTCGCCGCGCTCGACGAGTTGTCCGAGGCGTTGGCCAACGGCTATCAGCACAAGGCCGCCGAGTTGATCACTGACCGGCGTCGACTGATTGACGAGTTCCTGCACGATCTGCTCGCCGGCCGCCAGACCTCGCCCGGTGCCCTCGCCGACCGTACCGAGCAGCTCAACGTCCGCGTTCCCGCCAGCTTCGGCCTCCTCCTCGCCGTGGGTGACCCGAAGAGCCCGGAAACCCACCCGGCCCGCGTCGCCACGCTCGTTGCGTCGCCAGCCGTCGGCGTGGACCACGGCCCGGTCGACCTGAGTACCGGTGCGCTGTTGAGCACGGTGCGGGCCGGCGCCGGTGTCCTGCTGCTCCCGGACGAGCACGATCGGTCCGAGGTCGTGACGGCCGTGGCCGCGGGCGGTTGGCGGGCCTGTCTGATCAGCGGAGCTTCCCCGGCGACCCTGCCGCAGGACTACCGGGCTGCGGTTTCCGCGCTCAAGCACGCACCCGTGGCGGCGTTCGCCCGCCGGACCGTGCTCGACCGTGGCGACGCGCTCACCGTCGCGGTACTGCACGGCACGCCTCCCGTCGACCGTGCCGCACTGCACGCCGCGGTCCTCGGGCCGGTGCTCACCCCCGCCAACGCCCACCTGCTCGAAGGGCTGCACGCGTACCTCACCCACGGGTCGGCGATCGAGGCCGCGACCGCGGTCGGACTGCACCCGCAGACCATGCGCCATCGGCTCCGCCGGCTCACCGAGCTCACCGGTCGTAGTCTGACCCACTCCTGGGACCGGCTCGTGCTCGCGGTGACGCACGCCTCACTCCCGTCGCCCCCGGGGCGGTGAGCCGGCCGATGCCTCCCCGCGGGCTTGCTGCACCACCGGCCGGCGGTGCATCCTCAGCGCGTCATCAGGGGGCGTACAGACGGCGCTCAGCCAAGGGTGGTGCACTGGAGGCCGGCGGCACCGGAGATGCAAGGAGGAGCGGCATGGGCTGGTTCAGTCGGAAGCGGTCGCGTACCTGGGAAGCTGACGGGGTGCCGACGAAGCTCGACCGGGAGGGCACCCGCGCGGACCTGGTGGCGCTGGAGCAGTTCGTCGCCAGCCGGACCGGGGTCGAGTTCTACCTGGAGCCGGAGACGACGGCGACGGACACGACGGTGGTGGCGATCGCGCACGACGGCGAGTGGATCCGCCGCCGTACCGGGTCGCCACGGGTTGCTGCGTCCCTCGCCCGCCGACTGGCCCTGCCGCTGTACGAAGCGGCCAAGATGGGCTACCCGGAGCGGATGCGCGCCTGGAACCGGGCCCACCCGGAGCGGCGCCTTCGGTAGCCCCCGTGCCCTCCGGGGCCGTGGCTCCGGGACCGGTTGACCGCTGGGCTCCTCTCGTTTCGTTGACCCGGACGTACTGGTGTGGCAGAGTTCGCGGCCGGACGGCAGTGAAGGAAGCCGGTGTGAATCCGGCGCGGTCCCGCCACTGTCACCGGGGAGTGATCCTCCTTGTGGAGCCACGACCGTGCGTCGCACGGTTGGAAGGCCGGGGTGAGCATCGATCCGGGAGCCAGGATACTTCGGCCGTCGGTGCACCCCAGGGCGTGGATACCCGAGGAGGACCCGATGACGCGTAGCGTCCCACCCATCGACAGCTGTCGTACCAACCTGGCGGGCGGCGGCAGGTCCGCGACCGGTCCGCGGCCTGGAGCTGCCGCGACTGGCCCCGCTGCCGTGCTCGGTGCCGCCGTTCTCGACCCCGCTGCCCGCGGTTGATCGCTGCCTGACGCGCGCCCCCGTCGGCCACCCAGTCGGGTGGTCCGAGGTGGCGCCCGTGAAGCCGAATCACCTCCCGTCTCGCTGATCGTCCGCCCCTCCGTGCGGGCGTCACTCTCCGGAGTTTGCCGTGCGCATTCTGCTGCTCTCCACCGCCGACACCGACCTGCTCGCCGCGCGGGCCAGCGGGGCCGACTATCGCCTGGCCAACCCGACCCGGGTGGCCGTTGACAGCGTCCCGGAACTGCTCGACGGCGTGGACCTGGCCGTCGTACGCCTGCTCGGTGGCCGGGCCGCTTGGCCGGACGGACTGGCCGCGATCCTCGCCTCGGGCGTGCCGACGGTGGTGCTGGGCGGGGAGAGCGTCCCCGACGCCGAGCTGACCGCCGCCTCCACCGTGCCCTCCGGTGTCACCACCCAAGCCCTGTCCTACCTGGTCGAGGGGGGCCCGGAGAACCTGGCGCAGCTGGCCCGGTTCCTCTCCGACACGGTGCTGCTCACCGGGGAGGGGTTCACGCCCCCCACCCCGACCCCGGCGTACGGGACGCACGGTGCACGGTCGGCCGACCCGGACCGGCCGACCGTCGGGATCGTCTTCTACCGGGCGCACGCGCTCGCCGGCAACACCGCCTTCGTGGACACGCTCGCCGACGCCGTGGAGGCCGCGGGCGGCAACGCGGCGCCGATCTTCTGCGGCTCGCTGCGCGGCCTGACCGCCGGCACGGGCCCACTGGAACTCTTCGCCCGCTGCGACGCGCTGCTGGTCACCGTGCTCGCCGCCGGGGGCACCGTGGCCGCCGAGGCGGCCGGCGGTGGCGACGAGGACGCCTGGGACGTGGGTGCGCTCGCCGCCCTCGACCTGCCGGTCATCCAGGCGCTCTGCCTCACCAGCACGCGGGAGCAGTGGGCCGACAGCGACGCCGGATTGTCCCCGTTGGACGCGGCGATGCAGGTGGCGATCCCCGAGTTCGACGGGCGGATCGTCGCCGTGCCGTTCTCGTTCAAACAGCTCGATGCCGACGGGCTGTCGGTCTACGCGCCGGACCCGGAGCGCGCCGCCCGGGTGGCCGGAATCGCCGTCCGGCACGCCCGGCTGCGGCACCTGCCGAACGCCGACAAACGGGTGGCGGTGGTGCTCAGCTCGTACCCGACGAAGCACTCCCGGGTCGGCAACGCCGTCGGCCTGGACACCCCGGCCAGCGCGGTGCGGCTGCTCGCCGCGCTCGCCGCCGCCGGCTACGACCTCGGCGCGACGCCCGTCCCGGACGACGGGGACGCCCTCATCCACGCCCTCATCGCCGCCGGCGGCCACGACGTCGAGTGGCTCACCCCCGAGCAGCTCGCCACCGCCAGCGCGCGGGTACCGCGGGAGACGTATCGGCGGTGGTTCGACCAGGTGCCGGCGCCGCTGCGCGGCGCCATGATCAGCCACTGGGGGGAGCCGCCGGGGGAGCTGTACACCGACGGCGGCGACCTCGTCCTGGCCGGCCTCCGGTTCGGCAACGTGGTCCTGCTGATCCAGCCGCCCCGCGGCTTCGGGGAGAACCCGATCGCCATCTACCACGACCCGGACCTGCCCCCGAGTCACCACTACCTGGCCGCGTACCGGTGGCTGGCCGCCCCCGCCGCGGCGGGGGGCTTCGGCGTGGACGCCGTGGTGCACCTGGGCAAGCACGGCACCCTGGAGTGGCTACCGGGCAAGGGCCTCGGGCTGGCCGCCGACTGCGCCCCAGACGCGGTCCTCGGCGACCTGCCGTTGGTGTACCCGTTCATCGTCAACGACCCGGGGGAGGGGACGCAGGCCAAGCGCCGCGCGCACGCGGTCGTCGTCGACCATCTGGTGCCGCCGATGGCCCGCGCCGAGACGTACGGGGACCTGGCGAAGCTGGAGCAGCTACTCGACGAGTACGCCACCGTGCAGGCGCTCGACCCGGCGAAGGTGCCCGTCGTACGGGGACAGATCTGGGAGCTGGTGCGCACCGCGGAGCTGCACCACGACCTGCACCAGTCGGAGATGCCGGCCGCCGACGACTTCGACGACTTCGTGTTGCACCTCGACGGTTACCTCTGCGAGGTCAAGGACGTGCAGATCCGCGACGGCCTGCACGTGCTGGCCGAAGCACCCGCCGGCGAGGCGCGGGTCAACCTGGTGCTCGCCGTGCTGCGCTCCCCACAGGTGTGGGGCGGGACCCGGGCCCTGCCCGGCCTGCGGCAGGCCCTCGCCGCCAGCTACGGCCTGGACGAAACCGTGCTGCTCGCCGCGCCCGGAGCCCGGGTGCGGGTGCCGGCCGCGCTGACCGACGTGGCCGGTGGGCCGGCCGGCACCGCCGCCGACGCCGTCGACCTGATCGAGGGTCTGGCCCGGCGTCTCGCCCTCGGGATGGAGACGCTCGGCTGGCCCCCCGACCGGGCGCCGGAGGTCGTCTCCGAGGTCACCGGCCGGGCGATCCCGGAGGCCGCCGCGGTGCTGCGCTTCGCCGCCACCGAACTGGTGCCGCGGCTGGAGCGCACCACCGACGAGCTGGCGCACACCCTCGCCGCCCTCAACGGGCGGTTCGTGCCCCCCGGCCCGTCCGGATCACCCACCCGGGGCCTGGTCAACGTGCTGCCCACCGGTCGCAACTTCTACTCGGTCGACCCGAAGGCGATCCCCAGCCGCAACGCCTGGGACGTCGGCGTGGCCCTGGCTGACTCGCTGCTGAGCCGGCACCTCGCCGACACCGGGGCGTACCCGCGCTCGGTCGGGCTTACCGTGTGGGGCACCAGCGCCATGCGCACGCAGGGCGACGACATCGCCGAGGTGCTCGCGTTGCTCGGCTGTCGACCCACCTGGGACGACCGGTCCCGGCGGGTGACCGGGGTCGAGGTGGTGCCCCTGGCCGAGTTGGGTCGCCCCCGCATCGATGTGACCGTCCGCATCTCCGGCTTCTTCCGGGACGCCTTTCCGCACGTGGTGGCGCTCATGGACGACGCGGTACGACAGGTGGCCGCGCTGGACGAGTCGGCCTCGGACAACCACCTCCGGGCGCACGTGGCCGAGGACCTCGCCGGGCACGGCGACGAGCGCCGGGCCACCGCGCGGATCTTCGGGTCGAAGCCGGGCGCGTACGGGGCCGGGCTGCTTCCGCTGATCGACGCCCGGAACTGGCGCAGCGACGCAGACCTGGCCGAGGTGTACGCGGTGTGGGGCGGCTACGCGTACGGACGGGGGCTGGACGGCCGGGAGGCCCGCACCGACATGGAACGCGCCTTCGCGCGGATCGCCGTGGCGGTGAAGAACCAGGACACCCGGGAGCACGACATCGTCGACTCCGACGACTACTTCCAGTACCACGGCGGGATGGTGGCGATGGTCCGGCACCTCACCGGTGCCGCCCCGGCCGCGTACGTCGGCGACTCGGCGATGCCGCACGACGTGCGGACCCGCACCCTCAGCGAGGAGACCCGCCGGGTGTTCCGGGCCCGGGTGGTCAACCCGAGGTGGGTCGCGGCGATGCGCCGGCACGGCTACAAGGGCGCCTTCGAGCTGGCGGCCACCGTCGACTACCTGTTCGGCTACGACGCCACCGCGGGCGTGGTCGACGACTGGATGTACGAGCGGCTCGCCGAGGCGTACCTGTTCGACGCCGAGACCCGGGAGTTCCTGGAGCGGTCCAACCCGTGGGCGCTGCGGGGCATGACCGAACGGCTGCTGGAGGCCGCCGACCGGGGGCTGTGGGCAAAGCCGGAGCCGAGCACCCTGGACCGCCTCCGGGAGACGTATCTGGCCAGCGAGGGCGATCTGGAGGAGCGCGGATGAGCACGACGAGTGAACCGGGCCTGCGGGTTGCACGGCCGCCGCGGCCGGAGGCGCCCGGGGCGAACTACCCGTTCTCGGCCGTACTCGGCATGGCCGACATGCGCCTGGCGCTGCTGCTGAACGCGGTCAACCCGGCGATCGGCGGGGTGCTGGTGCGGGGCGAGAAGGGCACCGCCAAGTCGACCGCGGTGCGCGCCCTCGCCGCGCTGCTGCCGCCGGTGGTTCGGGTCGCCGACTGCCGGTTCGCCTGCGATCCGCAGACGCCTGATCCCGGCTGCCCGGACGGGCCCCACCCGGCGGTGCCGGCGACCGAACGTCGCCCGGCCGCGTTGGTCGAACTGCCGGTCGGCGCCGCCGAGGACCGGGTGGTCGGCTCGCTCGACCTGGAGCGGGTAATCGCCGACGGAGTCCGCGCCTACGAGCCCGGCCTGCTCGCCGCCGCCCACCGGGGGGTGCTCTATGTCGACGAGGTGAACCTGCTCCACGACCATCTGGTCGACCTGCTGTTGGACGCCGCCGCGATGGGGCGCTGCCACGTTGAGCGGGAGGGCGTGTCGGTCCGCCACGCGGCCCGGTTCCTGCTGGTCGGCACGATGAACCCGGAGGAGGGGGAGCTGCGTCCGCAATTCCTCGACCGGTTCGGGCTGACCGTCGAGGTGACGGCCAGCCGCGACCCGGCCGTACGGGTGGAGGTGGTGCGTCGCCGGCTCGATGCCGACGCGGACCCCGCCGGCTTCGCCGCCCGCTGGGCGGGGGAGGACGCGGCGGTCGCCGGGCGGGTGGCCGAGGCCCGCGCCCGGCTGGACCGGGTGGTGTTGACCGACGCGGCCCTGCGGCAGATCGCCGAGGTCTGCGCGGCGTTCGACGTGGACGGGATGCGGGCCGACATCGTCATCGCCCGGACCGCCGTGGCGCACGCCGCCTGGCAGCGTCGGGACCGGGTGAGCGCGGAGGACGTTCGGGTGGCTGCCCGCCTCGCCCTGCCGCACCGCCGCCGCCGGGATCCGTTCGACCCGCCGGGACTGGACGAACAACGCCTGGACGAGGCGCTGAACCGGGCGCAGGAGGAGCATCCCGACGACCCGGACGACAGCACCGGTCCGGGCCGTGATCCGGGGGATGACGCCGGTCCCGACGGCGGTCCGGGGGGCGGCACCACACCGGACGGCGGTCCGGGCGGGGGCACCGGTCCCGGTGGTGCGGGCGACCCGGCCGGCGACACCGGGACCGAGCCGGACACCGGCTCCACGGCGGGCATCCACCCCGATGGCGGCACCGGCTCCGCGGCTGAGCCGTCCGATCCGGACCGACCCGCGGTCCCCGAGGACGGTGCGTCCCCGTCCGCGCATCCGAGCCGGGACGCGCACCCGGGCGGGGTCCCGCACCCGGTGGCCGCCCCGCAGCTCGGGCTCCGGGCGCGGTTGTTCACCGTGCCGGGCATCGGCGAGGGGGTGCCGGGCCGGCGGTCGCGGGCGCGGACCGGGCGCGGTCGCACCACCGGCGCCCGGGTGCCGGCCGGCCGCCTCGGCGCGTTGCACCTGCCGGCGACGATCCGGACCGCCGCCGGGCACCAGGTCGCCCGGGGACGGGCCGGTGGTCCGCTGCGGATCCACCCGGCTGACGTACGGGAGGCCGTTCGGGAGGGGCGGGCGGGCAACCTGGTGCTCTTCGTGGTGGACGCCAGCGGTTCGATGGGTGCCCGGCAGCGGATGAGTGCCGTCAAGGGCGCGGTGCTCGCCCTGCTCACCGACGCCTACCAGCGCCGCGACAAGGTGGCGGTGGTCGCCTTCCGCGGTGCTGGCGCGCAGGTCCTGCTGCCGGCCACCGCCTCGGTGCTCGCCGCCTCCACCCGGCTGGCCGAGCTGCCCACCGGTGGGCGTACCCCGCTCGCGGAGGGCCTGCTCGCCGCCGCCGAGCTGCTGCGGGTGGAGCGCCTGCGGGATCCCCGCCGGCAACCGTTGACCCTGGTCCTGACCGATGGTCGGGCCACCGCCGGCGCCGACCCGTTGCCCCGCGCGGCGCGGGCGGCGGCGGTGCTGCGCGCGACCGGCGCCCCCTGTGTCGTCGTGGACTGCGAGTCCGGCCCCGTCCGACTCGCCCTGGCCCGCCGCCTGGCCACCCAGCTGGCCGCCGCCCACCACCCCCTGCCCACCGTGACGACCGCCCCGTTGGCGGCGTTGGCGACCGCCGGCTTCGCCGCGGAGCGGAGCGTGCGCTGATGCCGCAGGGCAAACCGACGCAGGTGCCGGCCGACGGGCTCACGACCCGGCAGCGGCGGAACCGCCCGTTGCTGATCGTCCACACCGGATCGATGAAGGGGAAGTCCACCGCCGCCTTCGGCCTCGCGCTGCGGGCCTGGACCGCGGGACTGCCGATCGGGGTGTTCCAGTTCGTCAAGAGCGCCAAGTGGCGGGTGGGTGAGGAGCGCGCGTTCCGCGCCCTCGGCGAGGTACACGAGCAGACCGGTCAGGGTGCCCCGGTGAGCTGGCACAAGATGGGTGAGGGCTGGTCCTGGATCCAGCGCGACGGTACGGCCGACCACGCCGCCGACGCCCGCGAGGGGTGGCGGCAGATCCAGCGCGACCTGACCGCCCAGCGGTACGGCCTCTACGTGCTCGACGAGTTCACCTACCCGATGAAGTGGGGCTGGGTGGACGTCGCCGAGGTGGTCGACACCCTCACCACCCGACCCGGCTTTCAGCACGTCGTCATCACCGGTCGGGACGCCGACCCGCGCCTGGTGGCCGCCGCCGACCTGGTTGCCGAGCTGACCAAGGTGAAGCATCCGATGGACGCCGGCCAGAAGGGCCAGAAGGGCATCGAATGGTGAACGCCCCCTGGTCCCTGCCGCGGGTGGTGGTCGCCGCACCGGCCAGCGGCCACGGCAAGACCACGATCGCCACCGGGCTGCTCGCCGCGCTGCGTCGTCGGGGCCACCTGGTCAGTCCACACAAGGTCGGCCCGGACTACATCGACCCCGGCTACCACGCCCTCGCCGCCGGCCGGCCCGGCCGCAACCTCGACCCGTGGCTGGTGGGGGAGGAGCGGATCGCCGGTCTGCTGCGGCACGGCGCGGCCGTGCCCCGCCCCGCCGACATCGCGGTGATCGAGGGGGTGATGGGGCTGCACGACGGCGCGGTCGGCCACCGCGGGTACGCCTCCACCGCCCACGTCGCCCGGCTCGTCGCCGCGCCCGTGCTGCTGGTGCTCGACACCACCGCCCAGGGGCGCAGCGCCGCCGCCCTGGCCCTCGGAATGAGCGCCTTCGACCCGGCGGTGCGAATCGGCGGGGTGGTGCTCAACCGGGTCGGCTCGCCCCGGCACGAGTCGCTGCTGCGCGAGGCCCTGGCCGAGGTCGGCGTACCGGTGCTGGGCGCGGTCACCCGGGCCGCCGAGGTCGCCGCCCCCGCCCGTCACCTGGGCCTGGTGCCGGTCGCGGAGCGGGCCGCCGAGTCGATCGCCGTGGTTGACGCGTTGGCCGACCTGGTGGCAGCCACCGTGGACCTCGACGCGGTGCTGGAGTTGGCCCGCAGCGCCCCGCCACTGACCGCGTTGCCCTGGGACCCGGCCGCCGCCGTCGGCGGCCCGGCCGGGCCCGACCGGCCGGTGGTCGCCGTCGCCGGTGGCCCGGCCTTCACCTTCGGCTACGCCGAGACGACCGAGCTGCTCACGGCCGCCGGCGCCACCGTTGTGCCGTTCGATCCGCTGCGCGACGAGGCGCTGCCCGCCGGTACCCGGGCCGTGGTCGTCGGCGGCGGCTTTCCCGAGGTGTACGTGGAGGCGCTCGCCGCCAACACCGGGCTGCGCGCCGATCTGGCCGCCTTCGACGGGCCGGTGGTGGCCGAGTGCGCGGGTCTGCTCTACCTGGGACGCGAACTGGACGGGGTGCCGATGTGCGGCCGACTCGACCTGACGGCTCGAATGACCGGACGGCTCACCCTCGGCTACCGGGCGGCCGTCGCCGCCGCCGACTCGGTGCCGCACGCCGCCGGGGACCTGGTCCGCGGGCACGAGTTCCACCGCACCGGCACCGATCCCGGTCACGGTGAGCAGCCGGCGTGGCGCTGGGACGGGGCCGCGCACGGCTTCGTCGCCGGCCGGATCCACGCCTCGTACCTGCACACCCACTGGGCCGGGCAGCCCCGAGCGGCCCAGCGGCTGGTAGCGGCGGCGACCCGATGACCGTGACGCTGACCGGGGTCGGGGTGGGCCCCGGCGACCCGGAGCTACTCACCGTGCGCGCGGTACGGGTGCTGCGTGAGGCTGACGTGGTCTTCGTACCCGTGCTGGACCGGCCGGCGGGCGCCGCGGCCCCCGGCCGGGCCGAGACCACGATCGCCCCGTACCTACCGCCGGAGCGGCTGCGCCGGCTGCCGTTCGCCCTGGACGACCGGGGCGGGGTGACCCGACGGCGAGAGAGCGCGTGGAACGCCGCCGCGCAGGCGGTCGCCACCGCGGTGGACGACGGGGCCCGAGCTCTGGCCTTCGCCACCATCGGCGACCCCAACGTCTACTCCACCTTCGGCTATCTCGCGCAGACCCTCCGCGAGCTGCGGCCGGCGGTCGCCGTGCACACCGTCCCCGGGATCACGGCCATGCAGGAGCTCGCCGCCAGAAGCGGAGTTCCACTCTGCGAGGGGCGAGAGCCGCTGACCCTGCTGCCGGCCACCGCCGGGCTGGCGCTCTTCGCCGACGCGGTCGCCGGGCCGGGCACGGTCGTCGCCTACAAGGGGTGGCGGCGGCACCCGGAGTTGCTGGCCGAACTCCGCCGGCAGGGTCGACTCACCGAGGCGGTGCTGGGTAGCGGGCTGGGCTTGGCCGGCGACCGCGTCGGTCCGGCCGCCGAGGCGGGCGACGACCCGCCGTATCTGTCGACACTGCTGGTCCCGGCCCGCCGGGACCGCCGAGGGGGGAAACTGTGAGCGGCACCGTCTGGTTCGTGGGTGCGGGACCCGGCGCGGCGGATCTGTTGACCCTGCGTGCGGCTCGGGTGATCGCCGCCGCCGATGTGGTGGTCTGGGCGGCCAGCTTGGTCCACGCCGACGTGCTGGCCCACGCCCGACCGGACGCCGAGATCGTCGACTCGTCGCGATTGCCGATGGAGGGGGTGCTGCCCCTGTATCAACGGGCCGCCGCCGACGGGTTGACCGTGGCCCGGATCCACTCAGGCGACCCTTCGCTGTGGGGCGCGGTGCAGGAGCAGCTCGACCTGTGCCGGGCGCTCGGGCTGGCCGTGGAGATCGTGCCGGGGGTCTCCGCGTTTTCCGCGGTCGCCGCCCGGATCGGGCGGGAGCTGACCGTACCCGAGGTCGCGCAGTCGGTCATCCTCACCCGCCTGGAGGGTGGGAAGACGCCGATGCCGCCGGGGGAGCGGGTCCGCGAGTTCGCCCGGCACGGCGCCACCATGGCGTTGTTCCTCTCCGCGGCCCGCTCCGGCCAGGTGCAGGCCGAGCTGCTCGCCGGGGGGTATTCGGCCGACACCCCGGCGGTCGTGGCGTATCAGGCGACCTGGCCGGACGAGCTGGTGGCGCACTGCACCGTCGGCACCCTAGCGGCGACGGTCAAGGAACACCGGCTCTGGAAGCACACCCTCATCCTGGTCGGGCCGGCGCTGGCAGCCGCCGGTACCCGTTCGCATCTCTACCATCCGGGGCACTTCCACGGTCACCGGCGGGCGGAGCCGGCCGCGCGGGCCGCCCTTCGCCGGGAGGTCACCGCCCGGGCGGACCGGCCGACCTGATGGCGTACGACCTGCCGCCCCTGCGCGAGCCGGACCTGCCGCGTACCGCGAAGGTCCGGCCCGTGGCGCTGCGCACCGGCTGGACCACCGGCGCCTGCGCGACAGCCGCGACGAAGGCGGCGCTGACCGCCCTGGTCACCGGGGTGTCACCGGAGGAGGTCGAGATCGGACTGCCGGCCGGGCGGCGGGTGTGCTTCCCGGTGGCCCGCTGCGACCGTACGGCTGGCGGCGCCGAGGCGGTGGTGGTCAAGGACGCCGGCGACGACCCGGACGTCACCCACGGCGCCGAGCTGACCGCCACGGTCGGCTGGCGGCAGGTTCCCGGACTGACCCTGGCGGGTGGGCCCGGGGTGGGTACGGTGACCAAGCCCGGGCTGGGACTGCCGGTCGGCGGGCCGGCGATCAACGACACCCCGCGCCAGATGATCGGCGCGGCGGTCGCCGAGTTGGTCGACCTGGCCGTCCTCGGCGTCCGGGTGGTGATCAGCGTCCCGCGCGGCGAGATCATGGCCCGGAAGACCACGAACCGCCGGCTCGGGATCCTCGGCGGCATCTCGATCCTCGGCACGACCGGCGTGGTCAGGCCCTTCTCCACCGCGTCCTGGCGGGCCAGCGTCGTGCAGGCCGTACAGGTGGCGGCAGCGCAGGGAGAGTCGACGGTGGTGCTGTGCACGGGTGGGCGGACCGAGCGGGCCGCCCGGGAGCTGCTGCCGGAGCTGCCCGAGGTGTGCTTCGTGGAGGTGGGTGACTTCACCGGTGCGGCGGTCACCGCCGCCGTCACCCACGGACTGTCCGGGGTGGCCTTCGTCGGGATGGCCGGCAAGCTGGCCAAGCTCGCCGCCGGGGTGCTGATGACCCACTACACCCGCTCCAGAGTGGACCTGTCGCTTCTCGGCGCGGTGACGGTCGAGGCGGGCGGCACCGCTGAGCTGGCCGCCGCCGTCACCGCCGCCAACACCGGCCGGCACGCGTACGAGTTGTGGGAGGCCGCCGGCCTACTCGGCCCCGCCGGTGACCTGCTCTGCCATCGGGTCGGCGCGGTGCTGCGACGCTTCGCCGGGGACGCCCTCGCCGTTGACGTGGCGATGGTGGACTTCGCCGGGCGGCGATGCGTGGCCGCCAGCGGGCGGTGGGCCCGGTGACCGGTACGCCGGGTGTGGGTCGGCGGGACACCGGTGTTGAGGGCCCCGGCGCCTCCGTCGTCGGTGGTGCCGGTGTCGGGGCGACGGTGGTGACGGTGGCCGGTGTGGACGCCGCCGGTAACCCGGCGCACCCGGCCCTCGCCGCCGAGCTGGCGCGGGCGGGGCTCGTGGTCGGCGCCGCCCGGCACCTGGCGGCCGTGCCGGTGCCGGCCGGCGCGGAGACGGTCGTGCTCGGTCCGTTGCCGCCGGCCCTGGAACGGCTCACCACCGCGGTTGCCACCGGCACCCCGGCCGTCGTCCTCGCCAGCGGTGATCCGGGCTGCTTCGGGATCGTGCGCCGGCTGCGGGCGGCCGGGCTGCCGGTGCGGGTGTTACCGGCGGTGTCCAGCGTCGCCGCCGCGTTCGCCCGGGCCGGGCTCTCCTGGGACGGCGCGGCCGTGGTCAGCGCCCATGGCCGGGATGCCCGAGCGGCGCTCAACGCCTGCCGGGCGCTGCCCCGGGTCGCGGTGCTCACCGCGCCGGGTGCGGGGGCCGCGGAACTCGGTGCCGGCCTGGTGGGCTGGTCACGTCAGCTGGTGGTGGCCGAGCACCTCGGCACCGACGCCGAACGGATCACCTGGACGACCCCGGCGGAGGCGGCGGCTGGCAGCTGGACTGATCCGCATGTGCTGCTGAGCCTCGGTCCCGGGCCGGGCGGAGTGGCCCGGGTGGACAACCAACCGGCCGCTGCCCCGGCCGCTGGGTGGGCGCTGCCCGAGGGGGCGTACCGGCACCGCGCTTCGATGATCACGAAGGCGGAGGTGCGGGCGCTGGTCGTGGCCGGGCTGCGGCCCCGGCTCGGCCGGCTGGTGTGGGACGTGGGTGCCGGCAGCGGCTCGGTGGGCATCGAGTGTGCCCTGCTCGGCGCGGCGGTCGTCGCGGTGGAGCGGGACCCGGCCGCCGTGGACCTGGTTCACGACAACGCTGCTCGGCACGGTGTGGACGTACGGGTGGTCCACGGTGCCGCCCCGGACGTCCTGGCCGGGCTCCCCGACGCCGACGCGGCCTTCGTCGGCGGGGGCGGCACCGGGGTGCTCGCCGCGGTGACGGCCCGCCGCCCGGCGCGGGTACTCGTCGCGCTCGCCGCGTTGGACCGGGTCGCCCCGGCCCGGGACGTGCTGCGAGCCGCCGGCTACACGGTCAACGGTGTCCAACTCTCCGCCGCTCGCCTCGCCGACCTGCCCGGCGGGTCGATCCGTCTCGCGGCCACCAATCCGGTGGTCGTCCTCACCGGGGAGTTTCTGTGAAGCACGTCGAATGCACCGAGGCACGGTCGGGCCGGATCGGGCTGGTCGCGGTCACCGCGGCGGGGCGCCGGCACGCCCGGGTCCTCGCCGATGCCTGGCCGCACGCCCGGCTGCTGGAGGCGGAGAGCGCCGCCGCCGGACTCCGGGCCGCCTGGTCGGAGTGCGACCAGATCGTCGCGTTCCTGGCCACCGGCGCGGTGGTCCGCCTCCTGGCGCCGCTGCTCGACGACAAGCGCCGCGATCCGGCGGTGGTGACAGTGGACGAGGCGGCCCGGCACGCGGTGGCCCTGCTCGGTGGGCACGCCGGCGGCGCCAACGCCCTCGCGGCCGAGGTCGGGGCGCTACTCGACGCGGCGCCGGTGGTCACCACCGCCACCGACGCGGTCGACCTGCCTGGCCTGGACACCCTGGGCTGGCCGGTCGAGGGGGCGATCGCCGCGGTGAGCCGGGCGATCCTGGACGGCGAGCCGGTCACGGTGGTCGCCGACGCGCCCTGGCCACTGCCGGCACTGCCAACCAACGTCCAGGTCACCCCGGCCGGCCCCGCCGGTGCTCCCGCGGTGGGCTATCGGGTGCTGGTCACCGACCGGATCGTGCCCCTGGATGGGCGGACCGCCGTGCTCCGGCCCCCCTCCCTGGTCGCCGGGGTCGGGGCGAGCCGCGGCGTGCCCGCCGCCGAGGTGCGTGCCCTGCTGGATCGGGTGCTCGCCACCGCGGGCCTCAGCGCGGCGAGCCTGCGCGGTCTGGCCAGCGCCGACATCAAGGCCGATGAGGACGGTATCCGCACCACCGCCGACGCGCTGCGGATACCCCTGAGGACCTGGTCCGCCGCGGAGCTGGCGGCGGTGGCGGTGCCCAACCCCAGCGAGGTGGTTCGCGCCGCAGTCGGCACGCCGAGCGTCGCGGAGGCCGCGGCGTTGCTCGGCGGGGACGCCGAACTGCTGGTGCCGAAGACCGCGACCGCGATGGCGACCGTCGCCGTCGCCCGGCATGCGCCGCGTGGCCGGCTCGCCCTGGTCGGCCTCGGACCCGGTGCGGCCGAACTGCGTACCCCCCGGGCGGTGACCGAGCTACGGCGGTCCGCCGTCGTGGTCGGTTTGGACCAGTACCTGGATCAGATCCGCGACCTGTTGCGCCCGGGGACCCGGGTGCTCGCCAGCGGGCTCGGCGCCGAGGAGGAGCGGGCCCGGTCCGCCGTCGCCGAGGCCACCGCCGGCCAGGCCGTCGCCCTGGTCGGATCCGGCGACGCCGGGGTGTACGCGATGGCGAGCCCTGCCCTGGAGTACGCCGACGAGCGGGTCGATGTGGTCGGCGTGCCCGGGGTGACCGCCGCCCTCGCGGCGGCGGCCCTGCTCGGGGCGCCGCTGGGGCACGACCACGCCTACCTGAGCCTCTCCGACCTGCACACCCCGTGGGAGGTCATCGCCCGTCGGGTGACCGCCGCGGCGCAGGGGGACTTCGTCGCGGTGCTCTACAACCCGCGTAGCCGGAACCGGGACTGGCAGTTGCCGGCGGCGCTGCGGCTCCTCGCGGAGCACCGACCGCCGGACACACCCGTCGGGGTGGTGCGGAACGCCAGCCGAGCTGGGCAGCGGGTGCATCTGGCCACCCTGGAGACTCTCGATCCGGCGATCGTCGACATGTACAGCGTCGTGGTCGTGGGCAGTAGCCAGACGCGCCGGGTCGCCGGCCGGATGGTCACCCCGCGGGGCTACCGGTGGCGGACGTGACCGGCCCCGCACCGGTATTCGTTGACGCCTGTCAGGGCTGCGGTGCCTGCCTGCTGACCTGCCCCACGCACGCCATCCGGCCGGTGCCCGGCGGCCTCGTGATCCGGGCCGACCGTTGCACTGGCTGCCTGGAATGTCTGGAGATCTGCCCGGTCGGCGCCATCCGCACCGCCGGCCCGCGACACCTGGAGGAGCCGATGGTCATCACCCCGGTCAACCCCGCACCTGCGCGGGCGGACGGATGAGCCGGCCGGTGCATCCGATCGAGGTCGAGTCGTATCGGATTCTGCGGGAGCGGGTTGACCTTCGGCACCTGTCGCCGTTGACCCGCGCGGTCACCGAGCGGGTGGTACACGCCAGCGCGGACCTGAGTTACGTGACGGATCTGGTCTGTGACGAGACCGCGCTGGCCGGTGGGCTGGCCGCACTCCGGTCCGGCGCCCCGATCGTGGCCGATGTGGCGATGGTTGCCGCCGGGATCACCGGCCGGGCGACGGTCTGCCCGGTTGCCGAGGCGGGCACCGCCGCGCTGGCCCGGCGGGCCGGGATCACCCGCTCGGCCGCCGCGATGCGGATCGCGCTGGGCCGGGTGGGGCCCGGTGCGGTGTGGGTGGTCGGCTGCGCGCCCACCGCGCTGACCGAACTGCTCGCCCTGGACGCTCGGCCGGCCCTGGTGGTCGGCCTGCCGGTGGGCTTCGTCGGGGCCGCGGAGTCGAAGGCCGCGCTCCGGATCAGCGGTCTGCCGGGCATTTCGAACCGGGGCGAGAAGGGCGGGTCGGCGGTGGCCGCCGCCGCCCTCAACGCCCTGCTCTATGTGGAGGGGGAAGAGTGACCGCACTGGTCATCGTCGGGCATGGCACCCGTAGCGCCGAGGGGGTGGCGCAGTTCGCCGCGCTGGTCGAACGGGTCCGCACCCGGGCCGGCGCCACGGTCGGAGACGTCGAGGGTGGCTTCATCGAGTTGTCCCGTCCGCCCCTGACCGATGCGGTCGGCGCGCTCGCCGGCCGGGGGCACCGGGCACTGGTGGCGCTACCGCTGGTGTTGACCGCGGCCGGGCACGGCAAGGGCGACATCCCGGCGGCGCTGGCTCGGGAACAGCAGCGTCACCCCGGCCTGCGTTACGCCTACGGCCGACCGCTTGGCCCGCACCCGTTGCTGCACACCGCTCTCCAGGAGCGGATTGACGCCGCGCTGGCCGGCGCGGAGCGGGCCGATACCTGGGTGGCGTTGATCGGGCGTGGCTCCACCGACCCGGACGCGAACGCCGAGGTCGCCAAGGTGGCCCGGTTGTTGTGGGAGGGCCGGGGCTACGCGGGCGTTGAGCCGGGCTTCATCTCGCTCGCCGAGCCGTCCGTGCCGGCGGTCCTGGATCGGCTGCGCCGGCTGGGGGCGCGGCGGATCGTCGTCGCTCCGTACTTCCTGTTCGCCGGGGTGCTACCGGATCGCATTCGGGCCCAGTCCCGGGAGTACGCCGCCGCGCATCCGGGGCTGGACCTGCGGGTGGCGGACCTGATCGGTGACTGCGACGCCCTCGCCGAGCTGGTGCTGGAACGCCACGCCGAGGCGGTGCGGGGCGACATCCGGATGAACTGCGACACCTGTGCGTACCGGGTGTCGATGCCGGGCTTCGTCGACAAGGTGGGTCGGCCGCAGACCCCGCACGACCACCCGGACGACCCGGTGGGCGGGCAGAATCACCAGCACCAGCACCAGCACCAGCACCCCGAGCCCGTGCTGCGGCCGGGTGCGGTGGCGATCGTTGGCGGCGGACCGGGCCCGGCAGACCTGATCACCGTCCGGGGTCGGGCGTTGCTGGCGGCCGCCGACGTGGTGGTGGTGGATCGACTCGCCCCGCAGGATCTGCTCGCCGGACTACGCCCGGGGGTGCAGGTGGTGGACGCGGCGAAGTCACCCCGGGGGCCGTCCGTCGGGCAGGACGCCATCAACACGACACTGGTCCGGCACGCCCGCGCCGGGCGGCGGGTGGTCCGGCTCAAGGGCGGCGACCCGTACGTCTTCGGACGCGGGCACGAGGAGGTGTTGGCCTGCGCGGCGGCCGGGGTCCCGGTGACCGTGGTGCCGGGGGTGACCAGCGCGGTGGCCGCGGCGGCCCTGGCCGGGGTGCCGGTCACCCATCGCGGGACGGCGCACGAGTTCACGGTCGTCTCCGGGCACCTACCACCGGGGCATCCGGACTCGCTGGTTGACTGGGCGGCGCTGGGCCAGGCCCGGGGCACCCTGGTGGTGCTGATGGGGGTGGAGACGATCAGCGCCGTAGCCGTGGCGCTGATCGCGCGCGGGCGTGCCCCGGATACCCCCGCCCTCGTCGTTCAGGACGCCGGCCACCCGGGGCAGCGTTCGTTGCCGGCGCGCCTGGACGAGATCGCCGTGGTGGCGGCTCGGGCGGGCGTGGGTCCTCCGGCGGTCTTCGTGGTCGGCCCGGTCGCGGCGTTCGCCGCGGAGCCCGTTCTGGCCACGTCGGGCCAGTGAGCTGACTCCCGGCTGCCGTCTGCCGCGCAGGTGACCCACTGCGGTGGTGGGGAGCGCGGCGGGCCCGGCTCACGGTCAGGTCAGGGCGGTCGCCGTGAGGTGGCCGAGCGCCGCCGCGGCCACCGCGGCGGCGACGCCGAGTAACGCGTTGGCCGCCGCCGAACGGAACCGCCCGGCGGTGGCCAGGCGCAGGGTCTCGTAGCTGGCCGTCGAGTACGTGGTGAGGGCGCCGCAGAGCCCGGTGCCGAGCAGTACGCCGGCCGCCGGCGAAAGCGGGAGTCCCAGCAGGAACCCGAGCAGCAGCGAGCCGGCCACGTTGACGGTGAACGTGCCCCAGGGGAAGCGGGCACCGAAGCGGTCCTGTACCGCTCGGTCGGCGAGGTAGCGCAGCGGCGCCCCGACGGCCGCGCCGAGCGCGACGAGCAGCGCGGTCATCCGCGCACCGCCGGCTGTCCCGCCCCGGTCCCGCCGACCGACGGCGTGAGCCGGTCGGTGGCCGTGTACCCGACCCAGACGGCGAGCAGCGCACCGGCCAGGGTCGCCGCGAGGTAGGCCAGGGCGGTCGTCGCCGCGCCGTCGGCGGCCAGTTGCCGCGCCTCCACGGCGTGGGTGGCGAAGGTGGTGTAGCCGCCGAGCACCCCGACCCCGAGAAACGGTCGGGCCAGCACCGGTGGGTTGGTCCGCTTGGCGAGCACCGCCATCAGCACGCCGATCAGCAGACATCCGCTCAGGTTGACCGCGAACGTCGGCCACGGGAAGCCGGCGGGATCGTGCGGTAGCGCAGCCGAGAGGCCGGCGCGGGCCAGCGCGCCCAGCACACCGCCGGCGGAGACGGCGGCGAGCACCGCGGCCGGGTGGGCGGGCAGCTCGGCTCGATCGGCGGGCACGGCCAGGTCGACATCGGGGTCGACGCGTCGCCGCTCCGGTCCGGACACCCGTTCCCCCATCCACCCCGCCGTTGACCGAGCCCACCCTAACGGCGGGGCGGCACGGCCACGCGGTAGCGGGGTACGGCTGGGCGTCGGTGGTGCCGGATCCGCGGCCGTGCCGTACGGTGGCAAGATCGTCGAAGTGTTCGTTCGGCGCAGTGAGGAGAGCGGCGATGTCGGATCGTCCGCCCCACCCGGACCGGGGGGAGCCGACCGGACGGGAGAGCGCGACGGTGCCGGAGCCGGACGGTTCCGGTCACCGGTCGGCTCCGGACCCGCAGCGGCGCAACGCCGCGTACGACATGTTCGCTGCCGATGTCGCCTCGCGTACGCTCGGTATCGAGCTGGTTGAGGCGGCGGCGGGGGCGGCGGTGGCCCGGATGCGGGTAACCGGGGCGATGGTCAACGGTCACGGCATCGCCCACGGCGGCTATCTGTTCCTGCTCGCTGACACCGCGTTCGCGTTGGCCGGTAACAGTCACGGACCGGTGACAGTAGCGGCCGGCGGTGACATCATCTTCGTCCGACCGGCGCGCGAGGGGGATCTGCTGCTTGCCCACGCCGTCGAACGCCTCCGCTACGGCCGCAGCGGGATCTACGACGTCACCGTCACCCGAACCGACGGTGCGGTGATCGCCGAGTTTCGTGGTCGTAGCCGAGTCCTGAACGGGGACTGAGTCGGTTCGGTACGAGCTGAGGGGTTCCGCCCCACCGGCAGGCGGCGGGAGCGAAACCCCTCGGGTCCGAGGTGCTCGGATGCTGTTATCCGGCGCAGTCAGGCACGTCGCCGGAGCAGTTGTTCGGCCGGTTCTTGGCCACCACGGTGCCGGTGGCGGTGTTGAGGTTCACCGTGCCGCCGGCTTCGTTGAAGATCCCGCCGCCGTCCTCGGCGGAGATGTTCTTGATGACCTTGGTGGTGAACAGGCTGATGGTGCCGTCGCTGTCGTTGAAGATTCCGCCACCCGCCTCGTCCGCAAGATTGCTGACGATTTCGTTCTTGCGCAGCACGACCTGGCCGTCGTTGTGTATTCCGCCACCCTCCCCAAGGGAGATGTTGTTCTTGATCAGAGTCTTTTCGGCCACCAGCGTGGAATCGGAGAAGATGGCTAGTCCCGCGCCCTCGAAGGAGGTGTTCTTCACGATCTTCACCTGCTGTAGCGTGGCTTGCGCCTCGCCGAGGACGATTCCGCCACCGTCATCGGCGCCGGAGTTGCCGACGACTTCCGAGTGGGTGAGCCGGAGGATCCCGGAGTCGATGCTCAGTCCGCCGGCAATTTCCGCCATGTTGTCGTTCACCACGCTCTTGTGCACCAGCGCGGTGCCATCCTCGCCTACGTCAATGCCGCCACCGACATCCCCGGCGGCGTTGAGGTTGATCTCTGTTTCGGCCACCCTGAGGTGGCCGTTGCTCTGGATGCCACCACCCTCCTGGGCTCGATTGAGGGTGAATGTGGAGCCCTTGACCCTGGTGGTGCCGTTGTTGGCGATGCCGCCGCCGTTGTCCTCGGCGATGTTGCGGGTGATGGTGCTGTGTTTGACGGTCAACTCTCCGCCCTGGTTGACGAGGACGCCCCCGCCGTCCTCCTCGGCCACACCGCCAGTGATCTTCAGTTTGTTGAGGGTGAGGTTGCCGCCGGTGTCGACGCTGAGGATTCTGAATTGATCGGCGGCGGTGGAGCGTTCGATGGTGGTGTGCTTGCTGCCGTTGAGGGTGATTGGGGTGGTGATCACGGGAAGGCCGTTGCCTTCGATGTTGGTGGTGAGCAGGTAGGTGCAGTTCTTGGCGAGGTCGAGGACGCCGCCGCCACGGGCGTTGGCGAGGGTGATCGCGGCGATGAGTTTGTCCGCGCTGCAGGGGACGGGGGTGCCCTTGGCTTTCTCCTCCTTGCCTGCCCTGCCGTCGCTCTTGCCCGCCCCGCGATGCCCGTCGGCGGAGGGGCGGTCGTCGGCGGGGAGGGTGCGCCCGATGGCGGCGGCGGCCGGGGTGGCGGCGGCGGCGGTCAAAGCCAGGCCCGCTACCCCGGCCAGCCCGAGGGTCCACCATCGCCCCCTCGTCCGGCCCTCACCTGGTGGGTTCGGTTCGTGGTTGTGGTCGTGGTGCGGATGGTTCATCGCGGTCTCGGTGTCCTTCCCGTCGCGGACAAGCAGCAGGTCACCCCGGGTGGTAGGGCCGGGTGCTGCTCCTCGACTACCAGGTGGGCGGTAGCAGCCATCCTCGAGCTAAACCGACATATCTCCCAAACAGCTATAAATACGAAAAGCTCTCCCTAAACGGGGTAGTAGTGTCGCCCTGGTTGCCCGTGGGCCGTTGGGACGGGCGCTCGACGATGCCGACTGCCGGCCGGTCGCCCGCCGGCGCTGTGTTCCGTAATGTGAGGTAAAGAGGTGATTTATTCACGTTGTCAAGCCTGCTCTCTCTTTGGTCCGTACCGTGACGTTCGGTGACGACCACGTGGTCGGTGCCCTACCGTCCGGAATCGTCCGGTCGGCTCAGGTGCGAGGGGAAGGCAGGAGAGCACGATGTCCACGTATCACGACAGCCAGCGACCGCCGCGGGGCCGGCGCCGGCCCCGACGGCTGCTCGCCGGCGGATTGGTGGCCAGCGGCCTGGTCGTCGGAGCGGCGGGGTTGGCCGGCACGGCCGCGGCGCACGAGCGACCGCACGGCAGCGAGAACGCCTCCGTGGCCCAGGGGGACTCCGCCGGTGAACTCGGCGGAGAGTCCC
Organism: Salinispora pacifica DSM 45544; assembly: GCF_000378845.1. Taxonomy (NCBI): domain Bacteria; kingdom Bacillati; phylum Actinomycetota; class Actinomycetes; order Micromonosporales; family Micromonosporaceae; genus Salinispora; species Salinispora pacifica. Next base: position 346,736 of record NZ_KB905359.1, read on the forward strand.
TCGGGACGCCGGTGCCCTGTGACAGCGCCCAGCTGATCGCCGCGTTGGTCCGGGTCAACGCCGAGGGCGGTGGGGTGCTGCGGCTCGCGCCGAGGTGCACCTACACGCTCACCGATGCCTTCCACCAGCCCGACCTGTACGACGGCGGCATCCGGGACGCGCGGGAGGCGGCGGACGCGGCCGAGAACCCGGGTGCGGCCGAGAAGCCGCCGCGTAACCCCGCCGACGACAAGGCAGGATTGCCGGTCATCTACCACCCGGTCACCATCGAGGGTGACCAGGCCACGATCGAGCGCGCGCAGGATGCCGAAGTGTTCCGCTTCTTCACTGTCCGTGACGCCGGTGAGCTAACCCTGCGTAACGTTCGGCTCGTCGGCGGTCACTCCGACGCCGAGGGAGGTGCCGTCCACGTGGTGCACGGCGCATCGGCGTTGATCGAGCAGGTGACGGCGATGAACAACACCTCGTCCTCGGCGGAGGGCGGCGGGGGAGCCCTGTTCAACGACGGCAACATGGTCGTTCGGGACAGCACGCTCATCAACAACCACGCCCTCGGAGCGGCGGGCAAGGGCGGGGGGCTGCTCAACAACGGGGTGCTGGCCCTGCACTCTTCGACCTTCACGGGTAACAGCGCCACCGCCTACGGTGGTGGGCTGGGCAACTACCAGGCCGCGGCGGAGGTGCACACGAGCACCTTCGAGCAGAACTCGGCGGCGCAGGGTGGGGGTCTGGCGAGCTTCTCGGCCCGTACCCGCGTCTCCGACTCGACCGTCGTCGGCAACCAGGCGGGAACCGGGGGCGGGATCGCGAACTCGGACGCGCTGATCTTCCTGCGGGGAATGGAGATCCGGGACAACCTCGCCACCGGCAACGGTGGTGGCCTCTCCACCTCCCAGGGCCTCGTACCGCTGGATGACAGCGTGGTGGCGGGCAACACGGCACACGGCTCGGGCGGCGGCATTCACGCGGCCAAGTCGAACCTGTTGGTCCGGGACAGTACGGTCCGGGGCAACCGCGCCGTCAAAGCGAAGTCCACCGGCGGTGGGATCACGGTCAGCATGGGGCGGGTCGCGCTCTACCGCAGTCAGGTAACCGGGAACCAGTCAACGCTGCCCGCCGGCGGCCTGCTGGTGGACAAGGCACAGGCGACGCTGGACTCGCAGACCGTGGTCGGGGAGAACCAGCAGACCAACTGTCTGGGTAGCACCGGCCCGGTGCTGAACTGCTTCCGGTAACACCACCCGCGATCAGATGGGTATCCGACCGCACCGGGGACGGCAGCGCCGTCCCCGGTGCGGTCGGACATCCGTCGGCCGGTGTCGCCGGGCCCGCGCCGTTAGGCGCCCGAGCCGCTCTCGGTCGGCAGCGCACCCGCTGGCTCGGGTGCCTTGGCCAGCGCCTTCGCCTGCTGTGGCCAGGTCGGCAGGCTCGCCGCGCCACGCAGGCCGGCGGCGCGAATCATCTCCCGCAGCGCCGGCTCGTCCAACTCGGCGAGTTGCCGGTAGCTGCGGATGCCGGCGGCGTGGAGCGCAGCGGCCATCTTCGGCCCAACACCCTGGATTCGACGGAAGTCGTCCCTGGTCTCCGGCTCCGATCCGGACTCAGCGGCAACCGGGGCCTGATCCGCCGGCTCGGCGTCGGGCGCCGCCGGGTGTGGGACGACCACCGGGGGCGCCGTCGGGTCGGCGTCGGCTGGCTCCTCGGCCTGCCTGCTGTCGGCCGCCGGGGCCTGCTCCGGGGCCGCTGGCGCCAGGTCGACCTGCTCCGACGCCAACGCCGGTTCTGGTGCCGACGCTGACGTGGGTTCTGACGCCGACGCCGGTTCTGGTGCCGGCGCTGATGTGGGCTCTGGCGTCGCAGCAGCCGAGGTTGGAGCCGCTTCGGTCGCGCTGGGAGCGTTGGTGTTGGGGTCGCGGTCGGTGGAGGTGGGGGCGGGCGCTCCTTCGGCGGCCCTCGTCGCGGGTGCCGGCGTGCCATCCCCAGTGGTGCCACCACCCCGCGCGGCTTTCCGCCGGCCGCGGACCACCCAGCCGGCGGCGGCGCCCACTAGCAGGGCCACGACAATCAACGGCCAGTCCGACCACGCCACGGCAGACCTCCCCTTTTCGATTAGCGAGTTAGTCGAGAAAGCTCGCCGCAGCTTGCCACATTCCCGGTGCGGTACGACAGTATGGCCTGTTAACACAGCTCGTAGCCGGACCGGATCGCACCCACGGTGTTCATAGCACGACTCAACGTCGCCGAAAGGGTCGGCGGGGGGTGTGGCCGGACCCCGGGCCGGGTCCGGCCATTGTGGTCAGTCCTCCTCCTCGCCCCGGTAGCTGTAGAAGTCATCGACAAACCGACGGGCGAGCCGCGGCACCCGGCTGGTGATGCCGAAGTAACCACGGGCCCCGAGCAGGGCGAGCCGCCCGACGACCGGCTTGTACATGGGGTCGTCGCCGCTGGTGCCGCTGCGGTTCAACGAATCCGCCACCCGCGCGAAGCCGTACGGCAGCATGGCCGCCTCGTAGTCGGCTACCGCCTGCAACAGCGTCTTCTCCCCGGCGGCGGTGTGGCACAACTGCCGGGTCAGTAGGGCGGCATCCCGCAGGGCGGTGTTCGCGCCCACCCCGCGCCCCGGCGTCATCGTGTGGATGGCGTCGCCCAGCAGGGTGACAGTGCTGCTCTTCCAGGGCGGAACCGGCTCGCTGGTGGAGACCTTGACCGGCAGGGCACTGGCCGGGTCGGCGAGGTTCAGCAGCTGGCGCAGGTGCGGGTGCCAGTTGCGGGTCAGGCCGAGCGCAGTGTGGATCAGCTCCTCGCCGCGTTGGCGCATGATGTCCGGCGGGAACCGCCGGGCGGTGCTCCAGACCACCAGGTTCACGTTGTCGCGGGTGGTGTCGTGCGCCCGGCCGGGCCAGCGGTTCAACAGCGCCACATCGGCCGGATCGAGGCCGTCCTTGAGGGCGCCCGAGCGGTCCCACGGAAACTCCATGACGTGCAGAACACCCATCACCCCACCGTTGCCGAAGATGAGCGAGATGCCCTTCTCGATCCGCTCCGGCAGCAGCGCCCGTACCTCCTCGGTGAACGGGATCCGGGTGGCGATGTTGATGGTGCCCGCGTTTCGGGTGACGGCGTGTGGCAGGTACTGGCGTCGGACCGCCGAGTGGGTGCCGTCGGCGCCCACCAGCAGGTCGCCGGTGGCGCTGTCCCCGTCCGCGAAGTACGCGGTGACGCTGCCGTCATCGCGTTGCTCGAAGTGGGTGAGGGCCTTGTCGAAGTGGACCACGTCCTCCAATTCGGTGAGCAGCACCTGGCGCAGGGTCATCCGGGCGACGGATCGCTCGGTGTTCACCACGTCGGTCTCCGGTCGTAGCGGAAAGGACGCGGTCTGCCGGAGCCGTTGGGTGATGACGTTGAAGTAGCGGGGGGACTTGGCGCAGGTGGCCAGGTAGGTGTGGAAAAGTTCGGACGGCAGGCACTCGCGCAGCGCCCGGCTGCCAGTTGGTCCGATGCCGACCCGGTAGCCGAGTAGGCCATCGCCTCGGGTGCGGTACCGCTCATAGACGGTCACGGCGATTCCGGCCTGGCGCAGTCCCTGCGCCAGGCAGAGCCCACCGGTCCCCGCCCCGATGATCAGAACGTGTGGTTGGTCGCGGGACACGTGGGCGTCAGCCCGCCACGTGGGGCGCGGCGGCAGCCGTGGAGTCCCAACGGTAGAAGCAGCCGGCGATGGCGTCGCGCGGTGAGCGCCAGGTCGGCAGGTATGGGGAGGTGTGCGCGGAGAGTCGTTCGTTGACCTGCCGGTAGAGCGGATGGTTCCGGGCGCCGGCCAGGGTGTCCGGGTCTACGTCGGCGGTCTCCATCAGGTGGACGCACAGGTCATGCAGGCAGTACAGGGAGCGGTGCCGGACGCCGGTGAGGCTGGGTAACTCGGTGGCGTCGGACTCGGCGAAGATCTGGGCCACCCGTCCCTCCGCGCCGGGGACGATCCTGCTGACGATCAGTAGTCGGCTCATTTTGGGATTCCTTCCGCCGTGGTGCCCCGTGCGGCCGGTCCGGGGCGCGTGCCGTTGTCCACGCTGCCGAGTCCCCTGTCACCTGCCCGTCACATCCAGGTCGGTTCTGGTGACGCGGGGGGTCGGCGGCTGCCGGCGTCCGTGGGGGTCACGGCTGGCCTGCCGGATCGGCCGGAGCGTCTCGTCGAGTAGGGCGGTCATCGCGGCGGACGGCTCCAGCCGTAGCTCCCGACGCAGCAGGTCGCGGTAGACGTAGAACGCGTGCACCGCCTCGAAGGCGTTGCCCTCGGCGAGGTGGATGCGGACCACCAGGCGGTGGGGTGTCTCGCGGAGCGGCTCGGCGGCCAGCGCTTCCAACGCCGCTTCGAGCGCCTCACCGTGCCGGCCCGCTGTCAGATAGTGGTCGGCCAGCTCCTCGAGCATGTGGAGCCGCAGCTGGCGTAGCCGCTCCCGTTCGGCCAACACCCAGTCGTCGTACCAGCCGGGCAGCAGGTCGTGGCGGCCTTTCGCGAGTACGGCCGCGGCGGTGTTCGGGTCGTCCCCGTCGCGGACCCGGGCGGCCATGCCGACCAGGGCGTCCACGTCAACCTGGACTGCGGGCCCGAGCCGGAGGGTGTCCCCACTGGTGCGCAGCGGGCAGTAGGGGTCCTGGCGTAACCGCCACAGGGCGGTGCGGAGCGAGGAGAGGGCGCGCTCCTCCGGGGTGTCTGGCCAGAGCAGCCCGGCGAGGTGGCTGCGGGTGGTGCCGGGGCGCAGGCCGACCAGCGCGAGTACGCGTTGCAGCCCGCGCGGTACGACCACCGGGGCGTCGCTGTGCAACAGCCGGAACCCGCCCAGCAGGTGCAGCCGGATCGGAGTGCCCGGACGGTCCCCGGCGGTCGGCATGGACGGACCAGCGGCCATGGCGGACCCCCTGCGGAATGTTCCTCGGTTGTGTCCCCCGGCGCGGCTGCCCGTGACCCCACGGGTCGGGGTAGCTGGTCCCGCGGCACGGCATCGGGTCACGGCCACCGGGTTAACCGTGACGGAGATTATCAATCTAGTCACGCACCGTCAACATCCCGATCGGTGTGTAACTGCTATGAAACGCGCTCTGAACTGGGGATAGGCCACTATGTGCAGGTTGCATGTCACAGCTCCTACACAGTCAGCGTCAACGCAACGTCACCAAACTCTGGGCCGGGGACGGCTCCGGTGACGCGCCGGTGACGGTGGCGCGGCCATGGTGCGCATAGTCATCCGGCTTTTCGGCGTACGGCGCCGCCGGCGTCCGCAGCCGTTAGGGGAGGTTCATCGATGGAGCGTTCGTTGATCGTCGCGAAGGTCGACCCGAGCGCGGAGGAGCGGATCGCCGAGATCTTCGCCGAGTCCGACGCGACCGAGTTGCCTCGCCTGGCCGGGGTCCAGCACCGGTCGCTGTACCGGCTGCAAGACCTGTATCTACACCTCCTGGAAACGGAGTTGCCGGGGGAGACGGCGGTCGCCGAGGCCCGCCATCACCCGGAGTTCGTCCGGGTCAGTGAGCGGCTGCGTCCGTACGTCTCGCCGTACCTGCCGACCTGGCGGGAGCCGCGAGACGCGATGGCCCGGTGCGTGTACCGGTTCGACGCTCCCGGAGACCGGCCATGAACCCGACCACGCCCCGGGGCGGGCAGCTCTGGTCCCGCTGCGGCGGCTGCGCCAGCCTGCTGTACCGCAAACGGCTGCGGCGGAACCTGGACGTGTGCCCGGAGTGCGGCGCGCACTCCCGGCTCGACGCGCCGGCCCGCCTGGCGCAGCTGGTGGACCCCGGGTCGTTTACCGCGCTCGCCGACCAGGCGCCGGAGGTGGATCCGATCGGCTTCGTCGACGTGCTCCCCTACCCCCATCGGCTCACCGCCGCGCGCAGTGGCACCGGGCTGGCCGAGGCGGTTGTCTGCGGTACCGCCACGGTGACCGGGAGCCGTTGCGTGATCGCCGTGATGGACTTCCGCTTCCTCGGCGGCAGCCTCGGGTGTGCGGTCGGCGAGCTGATCACCCGGGCCGCCGAGCGTGCCCTCGCCGACCGGGTTCCGCTGGTGGTGGTAACCGCCTCCGGCGGAGCGCGGATGCAGGAAGGGGTGCTGTCGCTGATGCAGATGGCGACGGTCAGCCAGGCCGTCGCCGCGTTGCGCGAGTCCGGGGTGCCGAGCGTCAGTGTGCTCACCGACCCCACGTACGGCGGGGTGGCCGCCTCGTTCGCCACCAACACCGACGTGGTGGTCGCCGAGAGCGGTGCCCGGATGGGCTTCGCCGGTCCTCGGGTGATTCGCCAGGTGACCGGCCGGGAGCTGCCCGACGGGTTCCAGACCGCCGAGTTTCTGCTGCGGCACGGCCAGGTTGATCTGGTGGTACCCCGGCACGCCCTGCGCGGTTGCCTCGCCACGCTGCTAGCTGCCGCATCCGGCGGGCGTGAACCGGTGGGTGCCGGGCCCGAACCGGAGGGTCCACCCGTGAGCAGCCCGCCGACGCAGGGCGCGGACGAGCGGGACGCCTGGGAGACGGTCCGGCTGGCCCGGCACCCGGGTCGCCCGACCACCCTGGACTATCTGGAGACGGCCTTCGACAGCTTCGTCGAGCTGCACGGTGACCGGCTGGGCGCGGACTGCCCGGCGGTCGTCGGCGGGCTGGCCGAACTGGCCGGCCGGCCGGTCCTGGTGGTCGGCCACCAGAAGGGCCACACGACCGCCGATCTGATGTCCCGCAACTTCGGAATGGCGAGCCCGGCCGGGCACCGGAAGGCGCTCCGGCTGGTCCGGCTGGCCGCGCGGTGGGGGCTGCCCGTCGTCACCCTCGTGGACACCCCGGGCGCTGACCCGGGAGTGGGCGCGGAGGAGCAGGGCCAGGCTGCGGCGATCGCGGAGAACATCCTGACCCTGACGATGCTGCCGACCCCGGTCGTCGCGGTGATCACCGGCGAGGGCGGCAGCGGTGGTGCGCTGGCGCTCGCGGTCGCCGACCGGGTGCTGATGCTGGAACACGCCGTCTACTCGGTGATCAGCCCCGAGGGGTGTGCTGCGATTCTCTGGCCAGACCGGTCCGCGGCCCCGCAGGCGGCCCGCGCACTACGGCTGACCAGCGCCGACCTCCGTCGGCTCGGGGTGGTGGACGGGGTGGTGCCGGAACCGGCGCCGGCCGCGCACCACGACCCACCGGCCGCCATGCAGGCGGTGCGGGAGGCGGTGCTGGCGCACCTGGTGCCGTTGCTCGACGTGCCCACCGCGACCCTGGTTCGCCGCCGAAGGCGGCGGTTCCGTCGGTTCGGTGCCGCCGGCCTCGGAGCCAGGGCGGGTGCCCGATGAGCGCCGACCTGGCGCCGGCCGGCGTCACGATCCTCAACGGTGACGCGGCGGCGGACCTGGAACCACGGTCCGGCGGGGCCCTCGACGCCACGGCGGCCGCGGTATCCAACGTTCCGGCGGACGTCGCGCTGACCGACCTGCGCCGTCAGGCCCGGGAACTCCTCGCCGAGTTGGCCGGGCCGATCCGGCGGATCCGGCTGGGCAACGGCGACGCGATCCTGGAGGTGGAGTGGCACGCGGTGGGTGACATCGGACAACCTCCCCCGCAACCGGTCCTCGCCGCGCCGCCGGTCGTCCCCCCGCAACCGCTTCTCGCCGCGCCGCCGGTCGTCCCCCCGCAACCAGCAGCCGTACCCGTCGCTCGGCACACGGTGCGGTCACCGATCGTCGGGACCTTCTACCGGGCGCCGGAGCCCGGCGCGGCGCCGTTCGTCGCCGTCGGCGACCGGGTCCACCCCGGCCAGGTCGTCGGCATCGTCGAGGCGATGAAGCTGATGAATGAGGTGACCGCCGATCGGGCCGGGCGTATCGCCGAGGTCCTCGTCGACGACGGTCAACCGGTGGAGTACGACCAGCCGCTGCTCGCGGTGGATCCGGTCTGAGGCGGGTGGGCTGATGTTCGGCAAGGTACTCATCGCCAATCGGGGCGAGATCGCGCTGCGCGTGCTGCGCGCCTGCCGCGAGTTGGGCATCCGTACCGCGGTGGTCTACTCCACGGCGGACGCCGACTCGACCGCGGTGCGGCTCGCCGACGAGGCGGTCCTGATCGGACCGGCGGCGAGCCGCCGCAGTTACCTGAACCCCGCGGCCATCGTCGAGGCCGCCCGCCTGGTGGGGGCGCAGGCGGTGCACCCCGGCTACGGCTTCCTCTCCGAGGACGCCGACTTCGCCGAGATCTGCGCCGACAACGGTCTCGCCTTCGTGGGTCCGCCGCCGCAGGTGATGGCCGCGCTGGCGGACAAGTCGTCCGCTCGGGCGCTGATGAGCCGCGCCGGCCTGCCGCTGCCACCGGGCAGCATCGCACCGGTGCCGACCGCCGCCGACGCCGCCCGGGTCGCCGCCGAGGTCGGCTATCCGGTGATCGTGAAAGCCGCCGCCGGGGGTGGTGGGCGGGGGATGACCGTCGTCCCCACACCGGCCGAGCTGCCGCGGGCGTACGCCCGAACCCGGGCCGCCGCCCAGGTGGCCTTCGGCGACGACCGGGTGTACGTCGAGCGGTACCTCGGCAACGCCCGGCACGTCGAGGTGCAGGTGCTCTGCGACAGCCACGGCAACGGAGTGCACCTGGGGACCCGGGACTGCTCGGTGCAGCGCCGACACCAGAAGCTCGTCGAGGAGGCGCCCGCCCCGGCCCTGTCCACGACCGCCCTGGAAGCGATCGCCGACAGCGCGTTACGCGGCGCGCTGGAGGTCGGCTTCACCGGCGCCGGGACGGTGGAGTTCCTGGTTGACCCGGCGGAACAGTTCCACTTCCTGGAGATCAATTGTCGGATCCAGGTGGAGCACCCGGTCACCGAGATGGTCACCGGAATCGACCTGGTGCACGAGCAGCTGCACCTGGCCGCCGGCGGGACGCTGCGGTGGCGGCAGGAGGAGATCGTGCCACACGGGGTGGCGGTCGAGTGCCGGGTCAACGTCGAGGATCCCGACCGGAACTTCGTACCGACTCCCGGTCGGCTGGAGCGGTTCGTCCCCCCGGGTGGCCCCTTCACCCGGGTTGACACCCACGGGTATCCCGGCTACGTCGTCGGCCCCCACTACGACTCGCTCCTGGCCAAGGTGGCGGTCTGGGCCCCGGACCGGGAGTTGGCCCTGAACCGGCTGGAACGTGCGCTCGGCGAGTTCGACGTCGCCGGCCCCGGCGTCCACACCACCATCCCGTTCGTCCGGCGGGTGCTCGACGACGCCGGATTCCGTAAGGGCCGCCACTGCACCGGTCTGGTCGAGACGCTACTCGCTGACCTGCCCACCCAATCGAGGAGGAACGCATGACCGTCACCGACGGCCGCCCACTGGCCGCCGACATCACCGACATCCTGGTAGCCCACTGCGGGCTCAACCCCGACGACGCCGCCCGCACCCCGGCCGCCTCGCTGGAGGAGCTGGGCATGGACTCGCTCGCCCTGCTTGAGCTCTCCGCTGTGGTCGCCGACCGCTGGCAGGTGCGCATCCCCGAGGAGACCGGGCAGCTCAGCATCGCGGGCGTCGCGGATCTGGTCGCCCGCCGCGTCGAGCCGGCCGGGCACACCGAGAACGAGATCCTGATCGCCGCCCCCCTACCGCTGGTCTGGAAGGTCACCAACGACGTCGCCGGTTGGCCCGACCTGTTCACCGAGTACGCGGTGGCCGAGATCCTGCAGCAGGAGGGGAACACCGTCCGGTTCCGGCTCACCATGCACCCCGACGAGAACGGGATCGCCTGGAGCTGGGTCAGCGAGCGCACGGCCGACCCGGAGGGGCGGGAGGTCCACGCGCAGCGGGTGGAGCCGGGGCCGTTCGAGTACATGCGGATCCACTGGCGCTACGTCGAGGAGGCCGGTGGTACCCGGATGATCTGGACGCAGGACTTCGCCATGAAGCCCACCGCCCCGTTGAACAACGCCGAGATGACCGACCGGATCAACGCCAACAGCGCGGTGCAGCTCGCGGTGATCAAGGAGAAGATCGAGCGGCGGGCCGCGCAGGAGACGGGAGCCGGGGATGAGTGAGCGGGAGCCCGGGGTGGTGGCCGCGGCGGACGTGGCCGCCGACACCCGCCGCGGCGGTGAGCTGCGGGTGCTGCTCGGCCCGCGTACCGTCGGCAGCACCTCGGGGTTCATGGGTGTGGCGACGCTGCGACCGGGGGAGCGGATCGCCGAGCACTACCACCCCTACAGCGAGGAGTTCCTCTACGTCGCCCGGGGTGCGATCACCGTTGACCTGGACGACGCGCCGGTCTCGCTGGCAACCGGCGAGGCGCTCTTCGTACCGATCAATGTCCGGCATCGGCTGCGCAACACCGGGACTGTGGACGCCGAGGTCGTGTTCCACCTCGGTCCGCTCGCCCCGCGCCCCGAGCTGGGCCACGTCGACACCGAACTCGTCACGCAACGAGGTGGGTCATGAGCGCGAAGATCGGAGTGGCACCGTGACCGGGCGCCGCTCGGTGGTGACCGGCGTCGGGGTGGTCGCGCCGGGTGGCGCCACTCGGGACAGGTTCTGGAAGACGATCACCGAGGGGCGTACGGCGACCCGGCGGATCTCCTTCTTCGACCCGTCGCCGTTCCGGTCGCGAATCGCCGCCGAGTGCGACTTCGAGCCGGTTGCCGCCGGCCTCAGCATTCCCGAACAGCGGCGTGCTGACCGATACGTGCAGTTCGCGCTTGCCTGCGCGGCCGAGGCCGTCGTTGACGCCGGCCTGGAATTCACCGACGCGCTCCGGGAACACACCGGCGTGGTCCTGGGCACCGCCGTCGGCGGGACGATGGCGCTGGAACAGGAGTACGTCACGGTCAGCGACGGCGGCCGGAACTGGCTGGTTGACGCCGCCCGGGGTGGCCCGTACCTGTACCAGGCGTTGGTGCCGAGCAGCCTCGCCGCCGACGTGGCCTGCCGGTACGGGCTGCACGGCCCGGTTCAGGTGGTCTCCACCGGCTGTACGTCCGGCATCGACGCGATCGGCTACGCCCATCAGCTCATCGTTGACGGCGAGGCCGACGTGGTGCTGACCGGTGCCGCTGACTCGCCGATCTCCCCGGTTACCGTCGCCTCGTTCGACGCTATCCAGGCCACCAGCCCCGACAACGACGACCCGGAGCACGCCTCCCGCCCGTTCGACGCCGACCGGCACGGCTTCGTCCTCGCCGAGGGCGCCGCGGTGTTGGTGTTGGAGGAGGAGGAGCGGGCTCGGCGGCGGGGCGCGCACATCTACTGCGAGGTCGCCGGGTACGCCAGCCGCAGCAACGGCTACCACATGACCGGGCTCCGTCCGGATGGGCTGGAGATGGGGCTCGCCATCACCGACGCGCTGGGCCAGGGGCGGATCCGGGCCGACCAGGTCTCCTACATCAGTGCCCATGGCTCCGGAACCCGACAGAACGATCGGCATGAGACCGCCGCGTTCAAACGGGCGCTCGGCGAGGTCGCGTACCGGGTGCCGATCAGTTCGATCAAATCGATGGTGGGGCACTCGCTCGGTGCGATCGGTTCGATCGAGATGGCCGCCTGCGCGCTGGCCATCGAGTTCGGCGTGGTACCGCCGACGGCGAACTGGGCGACCCGCGACCCGGAGTGCGACCTGGACTATGTGCCGAACGAGGCGCGGGAGCTGCCGGTAGACGTGGCGTTGTCGGTCGGCAGTGGATTCGGCGGCTTCCAGTCGGCGATGGTGTTTCGGCGGTTGTCGGCGGTGACGTCGTGACCGCGCGGGCGGTGGTGACCGGGATCGGGGTGGTCGCGCCGAGCGGTGTCGGCGTGGACGCGCACTGGCAGACGGTGCGTACCGGAACCCGCCGCACCGGGCCGATCACCCTGTTCGATCCCTCCAGCTACCCGACCCGCTTCGGCGGTGAGGTGTCGGGATTCGACGCCGCCGGCTATGCCGACAACCGCCGGCTGGTGCAGACCGACCGGTGGACGCACCTCGGGTTCGCCGCCACCCGCCTGGCCCTGGCCGACGCGGGGCTGCCGCTGCGGGCCCCGGACCCGTACGGCTACGCGGTCGCCCTGGCCAGTTCGTCCGGGGGGAACCTGTTCGGGCAGCGGGAGCTGCAACGGTTGTGGGGCGGGTCCACCCGGACGGTCGGGGCGTACCAGTCGATCGCCTGGTTCTACGCCGCCAGCGTCGGTCAGCTCTCGATCCACCACCAGTTCAAGGGGCCGTGCGGGGTGTTGGTGTCCGAGACCGCCGGCGGGTTGGACAGCCTGGCGCATGCCGCCCGGGCGGTCCGCCGGGGGACCCCGGTGGTGATAGCGGGGGCGACCGAGTGCCCGTTGAGCCCGTACGCGCTCGCCTGTCAGCTCGCCTCCGGGATGCTCAGCGAGGGGGCGGACCCGGAGCGGGCGTACCGACCGTTCGATGCGGCGGCGAGGGGCTACCTGCCGGCCGAGGGGGGTGCGGTTTTCGTCGTGGAGGAGTTGGGCCATGCCCTGGCCCGAGGGGCCCGGATCTACGGTGAGGTGATGGGGTGGGGCGCCACCCACGACGGCGCGCACACCACCACGGACACGGCGGGCGACCCGGTGCAGTACGCCCGGGCGATGCGGCTGGCGCTGGACCGGGCCGGGGTCGGCGCGGACGCGGTCGACGTGGTGGTGCCCGACGCGTTGGGGGTGCCGCGCTACGACCGCAGTGAGGCGATCGCGTTGCGCGCTGTCTTTGGCGACCGGCTGCCCCCGGTCACCACGCAGAAGTCGCTGACCGGGCGGGCTCACCAGGGGGGAGCCGCCTTGGACGTGGCGACCGCGTTGCTCGCCTTCGCCCATGACACGTTGCCCGCGTCCGCCGGGCCAGACGAGGTCGCGCCCGGGTGCGAGCTGGACTTCCTGCGGGAGCAGCGACAGCCGGTGAACCGGTTGTCGCTGGTCTGTGCCCGCGGTTTCGACGGGTTCAACAGTGCGCTGGTCCTGCTGGGGGCGGCGCCCAGTGACGGCGGTGAGCAGTGACCGAACTGGACGAACGGAATGCCTCGGCCCGGCCTGGCGCCGGTATGGCCGGAGGGCGGGTGGTGTTTTTGGTGCGGGTGCCAGCGGAACGGACGGAGGCGTTCCTGGCCGCGTACGAGGCGGTGCGCCACCTCGTCGCAGACGGGGTGCCGGGACACCGGGTTGATCAGGTGTGTCGGTCGGCGGCGGACCCGGAGCAGTGGTTGATCACCAGCGAGTGGGCGAGTCTGGCGGACTTCGAGGCGTGGGAGCGAAGCCCGGAGCACCGCGACCTGGTTCGCCCGATGCGGGAGTGCTTCACCGATGCCCGTTCCCTGCGCTTCCACATTCTTGCCCAGACTCCCACCCTACCCTGACGGCATCGCGGTCAGCCCGCACTCTGGCGGGTGCGGGATGCCCGGCCGGCATCGGCCTTGACACCTCGCGTTGGCGGTGCGAGTCACCGGTCGACGCGTGGCCCGACGCGATGGTCCGTCGCACCGACGGGCAGGGCGGGCGCCAGCGTCACGGCAGGGTCGCGGCGTCCGCCCCTCGATGGTCCACGCGTACCCCCTTGGGCTCTACCCCCTGCCGGACGGCTCCCAGCTCGTGACGATCGAGACCTACCCCCGCGAGTTGACCCGAACCACCCGTCGGTACGGCTGCACGTCGGGCCACCCCTCGGCAGCGGAGGTAGGCCGAATTGCGAACAACCCGGCCAGAATGGTGGCCGGAACCGCGCGCGGTGGCGGGGTGATGTTGTCGGAAATCGCTAGCGGCAGCCGTTACCCGGCGTATTTTGGGCAATAGGTGTGGAGGAATGTATGTCCTATTTGCTCATGCGGTATCCCCGCATGAGCGCGATCGGCGGGGAAGACCGTCGTGGGCGCAGGCGCATCATGCGTTCGGGGCGTTGAGGTTCCTCCTAACGCATGCAGGGTCACCCGTTGGTTTTGGTGCGGGAGGCACGCGCGCGATCTTGCACGGCGAAGTGGTTGCCGGCAATCCGGCCAGCCGCTTTTTTTGATCTATCCTTTCGCACCTGTCAGCGGCTCTGGAGTCTGCCGTAGGGTCGGCCGCAGCATCTCAGTGGAACCCCTCAAGGGCAGGAATGCCCTTATTTGTGCTGGGCGGTGAACGGCAGTGAATGGGAACCCCTCGTCCCGCGATTCCGATGTGACCGATCCCGACTGGGTAGACGATTTTCTGTTTACCGGCAATCCGGCCGACGTCTGCTTCCGGCTCCCCGACCCGGTTGACCGGGGCACGTTACACCGGCTGGTCACCGAGGCGCAGACCCGCCTCCGCGCTGCTGGACTGCGCCCCGGGGGCGCCGTCGCGCTACGGCTGCCGCCGTCCCTGGCGTACGTGGTGCACCTGCTCGCCACCTGGCGGAGCGGTGCCCAGGCCATCCTGCTGGACCATCGACTCACCGACCACGAGGTCGACCGCGCACTACGGCGGCTCACCCCGCAGGCGGTTGTGGCGCCGGTCCACACCGGTGGCGGCGCACTACGAGTCTTCGTCGAGGTCACCGAGGGGGTCACTCCGTACGGCGACCGCCCAGCCGCTACCGCCCACGCGGTGATCCAACTCAGCTCCGGCTCCACCGGACCCGCCAAGGTTATCGGTCGGACCGCCGCTGACCTGGTCGCTGAGGTGCGTCGCTACACCCAGCTCGACGGTGTGGCCCTACCCGGCGAACGACTTATCCTGCTGCCGTCCATGGTGCATGTGCTCGGCCTCGTCGGTGGTCTGCTCTACGGGCTGCACGCCGGCGTCGAACTGGTCCCACCAGAACGACTCAGCGGCGCGGCGGTGCTCGATGCGATCGGCGCAGCCGACAGCCCGGCCACCGTCCTCGGCGTGCCATTCCATATCGGACTTCTGGCCGCGACCCAGCTCGACCGGCCACTACCGATGTTCGCCCGGATGATCACCGGTGGGGAACTGGTTCCGGCCAGCACGGTCCACTCCTTCACCGATCGGTTCGGTGTGCCGCTGGGCAACATGTATGGGATGACCGAGGTTGGCGTCATCGGCACCGACCTGCATGGACAACATCGGCCGGGGATCATCCCCGCCCCCGGTATCGATGTTCGTGCGGTCGCTGGCGAGCTGCGGGTGAGCTGTCCCGCCTCCCCGTACCTCGGCCACACCGACCCGTCTCGCTGGTCCGAAGGCTGGCTACACACCCGGGACGCGGGCACCGTGGACCCGGACAGCGGCCTGGTGACCATCCGCGGCCGGCTCGACTCCCAGGTCTCGGTCGGCGGGATGAAGGTCGACCTCACCGAGGTGGAGAACACGGTCGCCGAGCTACCGGGGGTCGCCGCCGCGGTGGTGGTCTGGGATGACGGCATCACCGCGTACGTGCAGCCGGTGGGCACGCTAGCCGAGGAGACCCTGGATCAGCAGCTCGCCGAGCGGTTGGCCAGCTACAAGCAGCCCCGCACCCTGCGGCTGCTCGAACAGCTTCCCCGCACGACCACCGGCAAGCTGGTCCGCTCGGTGGAGACGCTGCGGACGGCGGGGACGTCGTGACCGGGCCGCTCCGCCTCCCCGACGACCACCATCTCCGCTTCGCCGCCGACCACCGCTACCGCCAGCAGCAGCGTCCCGGGGCAGTGGGGATGGCCGACCCAGACATCGGTGACAGCCGGCACCGGGCGCATCCGTCCGGGGCCGGGGACCGGCATCCGCCGGCGCGGACCGCCAGCGCGCAGACCGAGGCCGAGCGCCTTGCCGACGGCCTCCTTCGCGGTCCACAACCGCAGGAAGTCCCGACTGCGGCCCGGTTCGGGGCGGGCGGCGAGCCAAGCCACCTCGGCCGGGCTGTACCAGCGGCGGGCCAGGCCCAGCGCGGGCAACTGGCGGCACCGCTCGACGTCCACCCCCACCGGCCCGCCGGTCCGCACGGCGACCACGGTCACGCCACCGCCGCGGCTCACACTCGCCGGCACGACGAGCTGGTCACCCGGGCCGGTGTCCCGGGTGACCAGTGCAGCCGCGCCGGGCCGGTGGGTCACCACGAGGTCCGCCTCCGGACAGCCCAGCACCTCAGCAGCCGCCTGCCGCAGCAGCCGCTCGGCTGAGGCCGGCTGATCGCCAGTACCCCGACCGATCCACACGAAAACGGTGTCCCGACCGGACACCGGTGACAGGTTCACGGAGAGAGGTTAACCATGAGAGCCGAGATCCGCGCCTTCGTCGTCGAGCAACTCACCGACATGAACTACGACGTGGAGGGAATCGACGACGATGCCACTCTCGGGCCTGCTGGGGTGGACCTGGAGTCACTGGCCCTCGCCGACCTGGCTGTCCGGGTCGAGGACCAGTACGGACTGACGTTCGCCGAGGAGGAGTCGGAGAAGCTCGCCCTGATGACGGTGGGCGAGTTCACCACGATGGTCGCCAACCGGGTTGCCGGGGCGCCGGGCGACCAATCCTGATGGCCGGTCAGCCCGACCTCGGGCGTGGCGACCTGGTGGCCATGCTCGCCCAGCTCACCCACCGATCCACTGACCAGCCCGACCGGATCGGCTCGATGGAGCTGGCCTGGCTTGTACACATGGTCGAGCAGCGCTATGGCCGGCGGCTCGACCTCACCGACGACCAACTCGCCGGGATCCGCACCGTTGACGACGCACTGGTGATCTTCCAGACCGCCCTGGCCGCCGCCGATGGTTGAGTCGGCCGATGTTCTCCTCACCGGTGTCCACGCGACCAGTGCACTCGGTCGGGGTGCCGAGGCACAGTTGACCGGGGTACTAGCCGGAATCCCCGCGTTCCGACCGGTCAGCCGGTTCGACACCGGCCCCCGGCGGGTCAAGGCGGCGGCCACCCTGCCGGACACCGGCCCGCTCGCCGACGAACTGACCGAGGCGGTGACCGCGGCGTGCCGGTCGGCAGGGCTCACCGCATCGCACCGGGCTGAGGCGGCACTGCTGCTCGCGGTGCACGGCGGGAGGTCCATACCGGCCTTGAGCGCGGGTCTCGCCGCGGCCACCGGCTTCCCCGCCGTGCGTACGTACACCACGGCGTGTGTCTCGGGAACCAACGCGGTCGCCGACGCGGCGGTGTTGCTGCGTCGCGGCGAGGTCAACCGGGCGGTAGTCGCCGCCGGCTACCTGGTCGAGCCCGACCAGTACGCCCTCTTCGACGTGGGCCGGGCGCTCGCCACCGACGCGACGGTGCGTCCGTTCAGCGCCGGGCGGACCGGCCTGCTGCTCGGCGACGGAGTGGCGGCGGTGGTGTTGGAACGTGCTGACATCGCCGGGCAACCGATCGCCGGCCTCCTCGGCTGGGGGCGGGCGAGTGACGCCTTCCACCCCTGTCAGCCAGAGCCGAAGGGCCGCGGCCTGGCCCGGGCGATCACCGCCGCGCTGGCCCGCGCCGGTCGTGACCCAGCGGACATCAGCTACGTCAACGCCAACGCCACCGGGTCCGGGCCGGGCGACGCGGCCGAGGCGGTGGCGCTGCGGACCGCCCTGGGCCCGCAGGCCGAGCGGGTGCCGGTGAGCTCCACCAAGGCTCTGCACGGGCATGCTCTGGAGGCGTCTGGCCTGCTGGAACTGGTGGTGACGGTGCTCGCGCTGCGGCGCGGCGAGCTGCCGACGAACGCCGGCTGGCTCGGGCCGGACCCGGACTGCCCGCTCGATGTCATCCGGGACGCGCCCCGACCGGCGGCCAACGGCTACGCGCTCACCCTCAACGCCGCCTTCGGCGGCGCGAGCACCGCGCTGCTGCTGGGTGCGATGTGACCGGCCTGGGTGGACCGACCGTCCGGGCCCGGGCGGTCTGGCCGGAACCGGGCGACGGCGCGTTGCCACCGCTACCAGGATTCGTCCACTCGGCGTTCAACCCGCTGGTGGCGGCGGTGGCGGATCGGTGCCTGCGCCGGGCATACCGGGCGGCACCGGCCGTCGACGGGGAGCGCACCGCGATCGTGCTGGTCAGCCCGACCGGTGACGAGGCCAGTGCGGCCTACGTGAAAGCGGCGGTGGCCGCTGACCGTCGGCCGGGACCACTGTTTTTCTTCCAGTCGGTGCCGAACAGTGTGGCCGGCCAGTTGGCCGCCCGCTGGGGGCTGGGTGGACCGGTGGTCTGCCTCGCGCCGACCGGCGACCCGCAGGCGGCCGGGTTCGCCGAGGCCGACCTGTTGCTGTACGACGGCGATGCCGACGCGGTGTTGCTGATCCTGATCGACACGGCACCGGACGACGGTGATGCGGAGTCAGCCGTCGCCGTGCTGCTGGAGGGAGGAGCGACCATGAAACCCAGGGGAATCCGTGGGCTGCTCGCCGCCGACGACCATGTTGGCGCCGGGAACGTGCTCGAGCGGGTACTGGCGCACGGCGCCGACCCGGACACGCCCTGCCTGACGTTCGACACACCGCTGGACGGGCATCCCGCCGAGACGACACTCACGCTGGGACAGCTCGACCGCCGAGTGGCAGCCCGGGCCGCCTGGCTGCACGAACGGGGCATCGGCCCCCGCGACCCGGTGGCGGTCTGGGCCACCGCGGTCGCGGACATGGTGCTGAGCTACCTCGCGCTGACCCGGCTCGGCGCGATCCCGGCGCTGATGAACGGGCAGTTGCCGCCGACCATCGCCGCCGAGTACATCCGGCGGTTGCGTGGCGTCGCGGTGCTCGCCGACGAGGCACACCGCACGCTGCTCACCGGACATGACCTTGGGGTCCCCGTGCTGGGCACGCCGGCCGAGGCCGGTAGCGGTGACCCGGCCGCGGCGCCCGCCCACTACCGGCACCACCCGGACGACCCGATCGTGATCACCCACACGTCCGGCACCACCGGAGTGCCGAAGGCGGTGCTGCACTCGCACGCCAGCCTCTTCGCGGCGACCCGGCACCTGCTGAGCATGCCGCAGGCGCAGGGCACCAGCCGGATCCTGAGTGCCCTGCCCGCCCCGCACACCGCCACCGTGCTCATGGTCAACCAGGTGCTCGGTAACCGTTCGGAGATGCTCCTCCTCTCCGAACAAGGTGGAGAGCGGGTTCTCGACGCCATCCAGCGCTGGCGCCCGGACGGGGTGTTCGGCTTCTCGGTCACCTGGGCCGAGCTGGCCCGGTGCGAGCTGGCCGGGTACGACCTGGACTCGGTACGGCTGTGGTTCAACACCGGTGACTCGTCGCACGAGCCGCACATCCGGCGCCTGGTGGCGGTTGGCTCCCGGGACGTGATGACCCGTACCGGGGTCACCCGAGTGCCGGGATCGGTGTTCATCGATGGTCTCGGCTCCTCCGAGATGGGACACTCCGTGTTCCACATCACCCACACCCAGGAGACCGAGCGGTACGGACGGTGCATCGGCCGGCCGTACCGGTTCACGAAGGTCGCCGTCCTGGACGCGGCGGGCGAGCCGGTGCCCACGGGCGAGGCCGGCTGGCTGGGTATCGACTCGCCATCGCTGTTCCGCGGCTACTGGAACGACTCGGTCACCACCCACCGCTACCGACAGCGCGGCTGGTACCTGACCGGGGACCTGGTCTACGCCGACGCCGACGGCTGGTACTACCACCTGGACCGGGCGGTCGACTCGGTCGACTCGGTCGACGGGAAGCGCTTCTACACCGCGCTCTCCGAGGAACGGATTCTCGCCGCCTGCCCCGATGTCACCGACTGCACGGTGGTCATGGTGCGTGAGCCGGCCGGTGTCGTCACCGACGTGCTGCTGGAACTGGCCACCGGCGCGGACGAGACGACGGACCGCACCGCGGCGGTGCGGGAGGCGCTGGGTGGTGAGGTCGGGGCGACCCTACGGCGGGTGGTTCCGGTCCGTTCCGCCGAGCTCCCGGTCACGGTGACGGGCAAGGTCCGCAAGGTGGCGCTGCGGGAACGCTACCTGAGCGAGGCGTCCCGATGAGCGTGGTCATCACCGGGATGGGTCTGTACACCCCGCTGGGCCGGGGGGTGGAGGCCACCTTCGAGGCGCTGTGCACCGGCCGCTCCGGGCTGGCCCGTCCGCCGGCCGACCACCCTGCCGCCGGAAGCCTGGAGGTGGCCGGGCTGCTGCCGGCGATCGACCCGCGGTCGGTCTCGTCCGGTCCGGACACCAGGGTGCTGGACCGGATCGTGCTGCTGGCCCTCCTCACCGCCGCGGATGCCCTCGCCGACGCCGGTGTCGAGGTGGGCCGGGACGTTGCCGCGGAGCGGGCGGCGGTCATCGTCGGCGGAGTCGGCGGGCTGTCCACCCTGGAGACGCAGGTACTCACCCGGGCGGCCCGGGGGCGAGCGGGAGTCAGCCCGTACCTGCTCACCGGGGTACTGCCGAACATGCCGTCGGCCCGGATCGCGATCCGGCACGGCATTCGGGGGTACAGCTCCTCGGTCGGCACCGCCTGCGCCTCCGGTGTCCAGGCGGTCGCCGACGCCGTTCGGTTGCTCCAGACCGGTGAGGCCGACGTGGTGCTCTGCGGGGCCAGCGAGGCACCCCTCTTCCCGACCTTCGCCGACACCTTCGGCAACGCCCGGGCCCTCGCCCGCGGGTGGGCCGACCCGACGGCGGCCAGCCGACCGTTCGACCTTCGCCGCAACGGGTTCGTACTCGCCGAAGGAGCGGCGTTGTTGGTGTTGGAGAACGCCGCGCACGCCGCGGCCCGGGGCGCCACCGGGTACGCGGAGATCGCCGGCTACGGCGTGACGACCGACGCCTATCATCCGACCGCGCCCCGGCCCGACGGCACCGGCGCGGCGGAGTCCATCCGCCGGGCGCTCGCCGGCGGCCGGGTGCCGGTGGCCGAAGTCGGCTATGTCAACGCGCACGGCACCGGGACCACACTCGGCGACATCGCCGAGACCACGGCACTCACCGAGGTCTTCGGCGCGAACGGGGTGCCGGTCAGCTCCACCAAGGCGCTCACCGGCCACCTGCTCGGAGCCTCCGGAGTGCTGGAGACGGCGGCGACCGCCCTGGCACTCGGGCGGGGCCTGCTGCCGCCGACCTGGAACCTCGACGACCCGGACCCGGCGTGCCCGGCTGATCACATCCGTAAGGAGCCCCGGGCGACCGAGACCGGCTATGCGCTGACCAACTCCTTCGGTTTCGGGGGGCAGAACGTGAGCCTGCTACTCGCACGAGCCACCCGGCCGCCGACCTGACGGTACGACCTCTCGCGGGCGGAACGCCCGCACGACCAGCGCGGGGGATCTGTGGGAAGGCTGAGATATGGACATCCGTGGGATAGACCACATCGAACTCTACGTAGCTGACACCCGCGAGGCCGCCGCGTACTTCGGCAACGGGGTGGGGCTGTGGCCGCGCGGCCAGGGCGGCCCGGAGACCGGGCTGACCGGGCAGCGGTCGCTGCTGCTCCGGCACGCCGACATCCGGCTCCTGCTCACCTCTGGGCTGACCGCGGACCATCCGGCGGCGACGTACGTGCGGCGGCATGGCGACGGCATCGCCGTGGTCGCCCTGGCCGTTGCCGACGCCGCCGAGGCGTACGCCGAACTGCTGGCCCGGGGCGCGGTCGGTGAGCTGCCGCCGACCACCATCACCAGCGCGGACGCCGAGATCGTCATCGCCGAGGTGGCGGGTTTCGCCGATGTGCGGCACCGGTTGGTCGAGCGCCGTCGAGGCGGTGGCGACTTCCTGCCGGGCCTGGCGGAGCTGCCGCCGGTGGGTGCCGCCGAGAACCTGCTCGTCGAGATCGACCATCTGGCGGTCTGCGTGCCGCCCGGGCAGCTCGCCGAGACGGTTCGCGGCTACCGGGAGGTCTTTGGTTTTGACGAGATCTTCCACGAGTACATGGAGGTTGATGGCCAGGCGATGAACTCCACCGTGGTGCAGAGCCGGTCCGGGCGGGTGACGTTGGTGCTGCTCGAACCGGATACCCGCCGACGGGCCGGGCAGATCGATGCTTTCCTGGCCCAGCACTCCGGTGCGGGTGTCCAGCACCTCGGGTTGCGGACCGACGACATCATCGGGGCGATCGGCGCGCTGCGCCAGCGTGGGGTGCGATTCGCGCACACCCCGGCGGCCTACTACGACGACCTGGAGACCCGGGTCGGCCGGATCGACGGGCCCATGGCGCAGTTGCGGGAATTCGGGGTGCTGGTGGACCGGGACCACGACGGTCAACTGCTGCAGATTTTCACGGAGTCGACGCACGTGCGCCGCACGTTCTTCCTGGAGCTGATCGAGCGGCGCGGGGCGCGGACCTTCGGCAGCGGCAACATCAGGGCGCTCTACGAGGCCAAGGAGCGGGAATTGGCGGTGACGGCCTCCGCAAGAGGCTTGGCCGCCACGCAGGAGGTGACGGGATGACCAATACTGAATTCGACCCACGTCTGACCGATGAGGAGAAGTCGCTGCTCCCGTCCGACGAGGACGTGGCGTTCTACGCCGAGCACGGCTGGTATCTGTCGAAGAAGCTGCTCACCGACGACGAGGTGGACGCCCTCGCCGCGGCCACCGACCGGTACTACGCCGGTGAACGGCACCGCCGGCTACCGGTGCGGCCCCCGAAGCTCGCCTACTGGGAACCGGCCAGGGGCGCGGTCCAGCGGCACAACGACTACGTTCACCACGAGCACGACGGGCTCGGGGCGATCCTGCGTAAGCGGCTGATCGGGGCGGTCGCCGCCCGGCTGGCACAGGCCGACGAGATCCGGATCTTCCAGTCCACGCTGATCCTCAAGCCCCCGCTCGACGGGGAGCCGTCGAACATCGTGCCCTGGCACTTCGACAAGCACTACTGGGCGTCCTCGTCGTCGGAGCGGATGCTGACCGCCTTCATCCCGTTCCACGACTGCGGGGAGGAGCTGGGCACCATCGTCATGGTCGATGGCTCCCACCAGTGGGCCGAGGTCGGCGCCGACGACACCGTGGTGCGGCACTTCGCCGACCGCGACCGCGACCAACTCGACGACATGCTGGCCCGTAACGCCGGACACAACGACGCCGAAATCCGCAAGATTCCGATGGTGATCCCGAAGGGGCACATGAGCTTCCACCACTGCCGGACCTACCACGGCAGCGGTGCGAACGTCAGCGGACGGCCCCGCCAGGCGATCTCACTGCACCTGCAGGACGGCGACAACCGGTGGCGGGCGTATCCGCTCTCCACCGGCGAGAACGCCGCGTACAACCACGACGTGCTGGTTCGCCGTACCGACGACGGACGGCCGGACTACGCGGACCCCGAATACTGCCCGGTCATCTGGCGTCGCCACGCCAAGCAGGGAGGCTGAGTCATGTCACGGTACGACTGGGGAAAGACACACCCGGGGATCGAGCGGTTGGAAAAGGCGGTTACCGACCGCCGGGACCAGGTGGTCCAGCATCCGCTGTACGCCAGCCTGGACAACCACTCGGCGCTGGTCACCTTCATGGAGCACCACGTCTTCGCGGTCTGGGACTTCATGTCCCTGCTCAAGTCGCTGCAGCGGCAGCTCACCTGTGTGACGGTGCCCTGGATCCCGACCGGGCCGACCGGCAGCCGCCGCCTGATCAACGACATCGTGATGGTGGAGGAGAGTGACGAGCTGGGTGCGGGCTACCTCAGCCACTTCGAGCTGTACGTACAGGGCATGACCGAGGCCGGTGCCAACACCGAGCCGGTAGAGAAGTTGATTGATCTACTGCGCGCCGGCGGACCGGTAACCGAGTCGTTGGCTGCGGCCGGGGTGCCCGCCCCGTCCGCAGCGTTCGCCAGTACCACCTGGCGGATCATCGAAAGCACCCCGGTGCACTGCCAGGCCGCCGCGTTCGCGTTCGGTCGGGAGGACCTGATCCCGGAGATGTTCACCCAGGTGGTCGCGGTCAACCACCAGTCCGGACGATTGACCCGGTTCGTTGACTACCTGGAGCGACACATCGAGGTTGATGGCGAGCAGCACACGCCGATGGCCATGCAGATGCTCGCCGACCTCTGTGGCGACGACGACGCCAAATGGCAGGAGTGCGCAGTCACGGTCAACACCGCGCTCGCCGCCCGCGCCCGGTTGTGGGACGACATCCTCGCCGCGGTCAAGGGGGCCCCGGCAGCGGCATCGGGGCGCGGGTGAGCGGAGCGGACCCGATCCGGCTCTACCGGACGGTGCGGCTGATCCGCCGGTTCGAGGAGCGGGCGATCGAACTCGTCCGCTCCGGCCACATCGTCGGCGGCATTCATCCGTACCTGGGCCAGGAGGGGATCGCGGCTGGGGTGTGTGCGGCGCTGCGCCCCGACGACGTGGTCGCCGGCACCCATCGGGGGCACGGGCACGTGCTCGCAAAGGGCGCTGACCCGGCCCGGATGATGGCGGAGCTGTGTGGTCGGGTGACGGGCCTGAACCGAGGCCGGGGTGGGTCGATGCACGCCGCTGACTTCGCCGTCGGAGTTCTCGGCGCCAATGCCATCGTCGGTGCCGGCGGCGCGATCGTGACCGGCGCCGTCTGGGCTCGGCGTCGGCGGGGCGAGGACCTGGTGGGGGTCAGCTTCCTCGGCGACGGCGCGGTCAACGAGGGGATGCTGCTGGAGGCGTTCAACCTGGCCGCACTCTGGCGGGTGCCGGTGCTGTTCGTCTGCGAGAACAACGGCTACGCGACCACCATGCCGGTGGCCGACGCGGTGGCGGGCAGCATCCCGGCGCGAGCGGAGGCGTTCGGTATTCGGGCGAGCACGGTGGACGGGCAGGACCCGGCCGCCGTGCACGCCCGGACCGCCGCCGCCCTCGCCCGGATGCGCGCCGACGGTGCTCCCGAGTTCCTGGAGGCCCGCACGTTCCGCTTTGACGCCCACCACACCTTCGAACACGCGGTCCGCCTCGACTATCGCTCGCCGGCGGAGGTCGCTCGGGGGCGCTCCCGGGACCCGGTGCGGATCGCCGGCTCCCGGCTGTCGGCCGGCGATCGGGCGGCGGTCGACGCCGACGTGGAGGCGGTGCTGGAGGCGGCGGTCGCGCAGGCGCTCGCCGCCGCCGAGCCCGACTCCGCCACCGCGCTGGAGTACCTGTACGCCAGTGGGCTGACCGCCCGCACCGGAGGTGGATAGATGCCGCGGCTGTCCTACCGCAGGGCGCTCAACCGGGCGCTCGTCGACGAGTTGGCCCGGGACGAGGAGGTGTTCCTGCTCGGGGAGGACATCCGGGTCGCCGCGTCGGCGGTCACCGCCGGGCTACTGAAGCGTTTCGGCCCCGAGCGGGTCCGCGACACCCCGCTCTCGGAGCAGGCGTTCACCAGCTTCGCCACCGGTGCGGCGTTGACCGGGGCACGGCCGGTGGTGGAGTTCCAGATCCCCGCACTGCTGTTTCTGGTCTTCGAACAGATCGTCAACCACGCGCACAAGTTTCCGTTGATGACCGGTGGTCAGTGCGCGGTGCCGGTCACCTACCTGGTGCCCGGGTCCGGGTCGCGTACCGGGTGGGCGGGGCAGCACTCCGACCATCCGTACAGCCTCTTCGCTCATGCCGGGGTGACCACCGTGGTGCCGGCCACCCCGGCGGACGCGTACGGCCTGCTGGTGTCGGCGATCCGCTGCGACGACCCGGTGGTGGTGTTCGCCCCGGCCGCGGCGCTTGAGCTCCGGGCCGAGGTCAGCGACCCGGTGCCGGTGCCGTTGGGGCGGGGGCGAGTGCATCGAACCGGAGCCGACGTGACGGTGGTCGCGGTCGGGCACCTGGTGCACGATGCGCTCGCCGTCGCCGACGAACTGGCCGGCGAGGTCTCGGTGGAGGTGTTCGACCCACGCACCCTGTACCCGTTCGACTGGGACGGACTGCTCGGCTCGGTCGCCCGAACCGGGCGGTTGGTGGTGGTCGACGACTCCAACCGTTCCTGCGGCATCGCCGGCGAGGTCATCGCCACCGTGGTCGAGCAGGTACGACTGCAGGCGCCGCCGCGTCGGGTAACCCGTCCGGACGGTGCGGTGCTGCCGTTCGCCCCGGCCCTGGACCGAGCCGTACAACCGGGCCGTGAGCTGCTGCGGCAGGCCATCGCCCACGTCACCAAGGATGGATGACCACATGATCGACGTTGACTACCGCTGGCCGTCCGCCGCGCAGGCCTGGCTGGACCTGCCCGTTGACCTTCGCGCCGACCTGGTCTCTGCCGGGGTGGAGTCCTGGCGCGATATCTTCGATGGCCGGGCTTCGTACAATCAGCAGTGGCGGCTGGCCCGACCACCGGTGATGGACCGGACCTCGCTGCGGGTGCTCAACTCCGTCTGTGACCGGCTCGCCCAGCTGATCTTCGAGTCGTGTCGACGGCGGGCCAGGACGGCGGGGGAGCTACGCCACCTGCTCGGGATGCCGGTGGGGCAGAACCGGCTGCTCGACGAGGCCGAGCCGCTCACAGAGGCGTTGCTGGCCGGGTTCCGGCCGGACGTGCTGCTGAGCGACGGAGTGCCGCGGGTGGTGGAGTACAACATCGACAGTAGTCTCGGTGGGGCGCTCGACGCGGACACGACGGTGCGCCGGTTCGTTGAGCTCTACCGGCGGCGGGGCCTCGACCGGGGGGTCCGGATGGAACCGGCGCCCTCCGCGGTGGACCTGCGGTTCGCAGCGATTCGAGACGGTCTTGGCTTGGCGGCCGGGGCGCGGCTCGCATTGTTGATCGACTTTGACGCCGAGTACCCGGGGCTGGAGGTCCCGGAGCGCTTCTACCGGAAGTTGGCGCCGGTGGTGGACCGCGCCGCCGCCGTCGCCGGCCTGGATCTGGTCGTGGCACCGGTTGCCGAGGCCACCCGGGACACCGAGGGGCGGCTGGTCATTCGGGGCGCCCCGGTTGACGGGCTGTTCCGGCTCTTCGTACCGAACCGCCTCACGCCCAGCGCCGGGGCGGACGCCCTGGAGGCGGCGGTACGGGCGGGATCCGTCCCGATGTGGGTGTCGGCGGCGGCGTGGCTGCTCGGAAACAAGCAGGTGCTCGCCTGGCTCTGGGCGGACGCTGATGCGTTACCGACAGCTGACCGGGATCTGATTCACCGGTATGTGCCGCAGACCTGGCTGTTCGGTCCGGACCTGGTCGAGCAGGCGGTGGCGGACCGGCACGACCTGGTGGTCAAGCCGTCCGGTGGGTCCGCCGGGGTGGACGTGCTGATCGGCCGGGAAACCGACGCGGACGCCTGGCGGGAGGCGGTGGGCCGGTTCGCCCGGCAGGGCGGCTTCATCCTGCAACGCTATGTGCGCGCCGACGACGTGCCGGTGGAGTTCGTGCACATGGAGACCGGGGAGTTGGTCACCGCGGAGGTGCCGTACAGCATCGCCCCGTATCTCTTCGGCCGGCAGCCGGCGGGTGCCTGCGTTCGTATCGGCTACCCCGGTAGCGCGGGAGTGCTCAACCTGGCCCGCGGTGTGCTGATCTCCGGCCTGCTGGTGACGGACCCGCCGCCGTCCTGACTCGTCGTGTGGGGTCCGTTCCCACCGGGAGCCGGCCCCCGGCCAGCGGGGGCTGCTCCGGTCAGCGCTGGCCGCTCCGTCAGCGGGGGCTGCTCCGGTCAGCGCTCGTCGCACCGAGATGGTGCGCGAGGCGACGGAGCGTCTCCGCCGCGGCGACGGCGTCGCTGCGGGCACTTCCGTGGCGGCCGTCGCTGCTGTAGATGGAGGGGTCGGCGGTCAGCGGGTGGTCGGTCAGATGCACATGGACGGTGCCGAGACGGTTGGCTACCGCACGGGTGTGTTCGGCCAGCCGGCGCAGGCGCCGACCGAGGCCGGCGCGGCGCGGCTCGGGCACGGCGGGGCTGTGCGACACGTCGAACATCCCGACCGTGATGACCGTCGCCCCGGCGTGCTGTAGCGCCTCGACCATCCGGGTGATCTCGGCGTCCACCGCGGCGGGGTCGTAACCGGGTCGGAACGCGTCGTTGCCGCCGCAGACGACCAGGGCAAGATCCGGTTCGAACTCCAGCGCCGGACCGAGCTGGCTGGCCCGGACCTGGTCCGCCCGCAGCCCGCGCAACCCGAGATTGCGGTAGACGAGTTCCGGCGCCCGGGCGCGCAGCTCGGCGGCGATCCGATCGGCCCACTGCACCTCCGAGTAGCCGTCTACCGGTTCGCAGAGTCCTTCCGCGACGCTGTCGCCCAGCACCACGAAACGTCGCCACGGATGTCCCTGGAGCAGAGCGTGGCGCTCCTGCGCCCGCAGGCAGTAAGGATCGGTTGCTTCGCTGTACGCCGTTGCCATGTCCGGACGCTAGCGCAGGAGACGCCGGGGCGCTAAGCGGAAATCCGTGCCTGCTCGGAGGCGTTGGCCAAGGGCGGTTCGGTCCGCATCCGGCGTACGAGGGCGGCGAGGGGAACAGCGGTGGCGATGAAGATGAACAGGGCCGCGGTCAGCAGCGCGGACTCGAGTCCGAGGATGGTGACGGACGCGCCACCGAGCAGCGCACCCAGGGGTAGACCGGCGAAGGCAAGCGCACCGGCCAGCCCGATCACCCGGGCCTGGAGCTCGGCCGGGGGACGTTCGTACAGCGCGACCCCGAGCAGCGGGTTGACCACGGCGATGCCGATTCCGGAAACGAAGGTCACCACGACCACCACGGTGAGATTGTCGCTGAGGGCCAGGACCAGCAGCCGGGGTGGGCCACTGACCGCGGCGCCGATCGCGAAGGTCAGATCCCTACGTAGCCGCGAGCCGAAGCTGGTGAACAGCACGTTGCCCAGTAGGGCTCCGGCGGTGAAGGCACCGAGCACCAGCCCCAGCCCGGCCGGGTTGCCCAACACGTCTGCCACCCAGAGCGGGATGTAGACCGCGACACTCGCGTTCACCACCATGTTCAGTGCGGAGATCACCAGCAGCATGGTGAGCACCATCCGGTCCTGCCGGAGATACCGGAGGCCGCCGGCGAGTGCCCGCGAATAGCGCTCCGGCGTAGAGCTGGCCGGGCTACCGGTGCGGTGACGCACCAGGGTGGAGATCAGTAGTGCGCAGACCGCGAAGGTCGCCGCGTCAACGAGAATCGCCAGGGTGGCTCCGAGCCACCAGATGAGCAGGCCGCCGAGGCTCGCCCCGAGTAGGGTCATCAGCCGGGACAGCCCGTCGTAGATCGAGGTGAGCCGGATCAGCCGGACCCCGGCAGCCTCCGCGGCCGGGCGGAACATCGCCTGCTTGACCCGGTCACCGACGCCGCGCAGCGCGCCCACCAGGGCCACCAGGATCAGTAGCGCGCCGAAGCCGAGCCACGGGGTGAGGGCCACCGCCACCATCAGTGCGGCGCTACCCAGGTCGGCGATGATCGAGGTGCGGCGCAGACCGATCCGGTCGGCCAGCGGGGGGCCGAGGCCGCTGGAGAGTAGGTAGGGCAGGGTCTCGGCGGCGGCGACCAGCCCCATCTTCGCCGGGCTACCGGTTGTCTCCAACACCAGCCAGGGAATGGCGATGATCGAGATTCGGCTACCGAGATTGGACAGCAGGTTGGCACCGACGAGCGCGACCAGCTCGCGCCGTGGGGTCACGCGCGACGGCCGATCGATGCCTCCGGGTGCTCGACGGCCGACGGGTGGCTGGCCGTGTACCGCGCCCGCAGGGCCCGTTTGTCGACCTTGTTGGCGCGGTTCAGGGGCAGCGCGGCGACGAACTCCACCCCGCCGGGTGCCCAGGTGTCGCTGAGTGCGGCGGTCACCACATCGATCAGTTCCGCGCCGGTCACCGCCGCGCCGGGCCGCGGCACCACGTAGGCGTACGGCAGTTCGCCGGCGACCTCGTCGGGCACGCCGATCACCGCCGCCGCCCGGACGTCGGGATGCCCCGCCAGCGCGTCCTCGATCGGCCGGGAGTAGATCGGCCAGCTACGCCGACGGGTGAGGATCCGATCCTGCAGCCGGTCGACCAGGTACAGGTAGCCGTCCGGGTCGAGGTGGCCGATATCTCGGGTGCGAACCCAACCGTCCACCAGGGTGTCCGCGGTCAGGTCAGGGTTGCCGTGGTAGCCGGCGAAGCGGAGCGCGGTCTGTACCCACACCTCACCGTCCACATCAGGTGGCAGGACCGCCCCGTCCGGGCCGCGGATCTCGATCCGCACGTCGCCGTACGGCTCCCCACAGGAGCGCAGTCGCTCCGGGTGTTCCGGGTCCTCGGTCAGGCCTGGTTGCGCGGTCACCACCACCGCCTCGCTGAGCCCGTACACGATGCGCAGCACCGGACCGAACCGAGTGATCGCCTGGCGCAGCCGGGCAGGTGCGGCGGGACCGGCGCCCACGTTGAACATGAACATCGAGGAGAAGTCCGCCCCGGGTAGGGCGGGGTGATCGAGCACCTCGTAGAGCATCGGCGGGGTCAGGAAGGTGGAGGTGATCCGCTCGGTCGGCACGGTCCGGATGAACTCCGCCGCGTCCCAGCCCTCCCGGGGAAACAGCACGCCGCCGGTGAAGAGATTGAACAGGGTGGTGATCTGGCCGCTGGCCAGCCACATCGGGGAGTAGGACAGGTGCCGCAGCAGCGGCAACCCGGCGGTGCGGAAGCCGGCGGCCAGGGCGAGGATCTGGGCGTAGAAGCTCTCCTGGTGCCGCACCAGCTTCGGAGTGCCGGTGGTGCCGGAGGTCTGCAGGAGAGATTCCGCCGCCGACGCCGGGGCGGGCAGGTCAGCCCCGGCCGGTACGGGGAGCAGGTCCACGCCGAGGCGGAGCACGGGCCGGTCACCCAGCCCCGCGGCCAGCTCTGCCCCGATGTTGGCCGAATCGCGGGCGTCGTAGAGCAGGGCGTCGGGCCGGGCGAGTTCGACGAACTCCTTGATCTCCCGATGGGAGGTCACCGGAGCGATCCACATCGTACGGCAGCCAAGTAGGTGCAGCGCGAGCTGTAGCAGCGGCCCTTCCAGCGGATTGCCGAGCGACACCAGCACCGCGGCACCGGGTCGGATTCCGCGGCGGAGCATTGCGGTGGCGAATCCGCATACTTGGGCGTGCACGTCGGCATAGGTCAGCCGACGTGCGCCGGCAACGATTGCGTCGCGGTCACCGAAATCGGCGAAAAGTGCCAATGCCTGGTTCACGTAGCCCGGCTGCGGTCGGTTGGCCATCCGGACGCTCCCCTCTGTGGCAGCGATGTGCCCAGGGTGGGTGCCCGGGGCATCGGTGCGGGCCGCGGGCGACCGCGCCAGCACCTGCAGCCTAGGACAGACAACGGAACCGATCACGAGCCGAAGGGGGCTTTCGGCCAGTCCAGCAGGACACGTGATCACGTCGATCAGGTTGATTGACGCCTCCACACGGTGCCGGATACGTTCCGCAGCATGCCCAGTTGAGCGCCGGCAGCGGCCGGGATGGACGCTGGGTTTGCCAACAATGGAGGTTCAATGTCGACTCCGAAGAAATGGCATTTTGTGGCGGCTACCGCCGCACTGCTGATGATGGCTAGTCCCAGCCTGGTGGCGAATGCGGATTCGTCGGCCGGGGTGGCGAAGCACGGAAAGGAAACCTGGGCCGCGAGTTGGGCGACCGCGGTGGCCCGGGGCAATTCGGGCGGCCTGACCAACCGGGGCCTTGAGGACCAGACCATCCGGAACATCGTGCACACCACGGTGGGGGGGTCGGTACTGCGAGTCCGGTTGAGCAACATGTACGGCGAGCAGCCCGTCGAGGTCGGTCGGGCGACGATTGCCCGGCCGGACGAGACGACTCCCGATGATCTGTCCGACATCGATCCGACCTCGGTGCGGGAGCTGACGTTCGGTGGGGCAGCCTCGGCCACGATGAACCAGGGTGCCGAGCTGATCAGTGACCCGATCGCCTTCCCGATCGGTGACCAGCAGGACCTCGTGGTCACGGTCTACTACCCGGTCCTGACCGGCCCGGTGACCTTCCACGGCACGTCCCGCCAGACGAGCTTCATCGGCGATGATGATCTCACCTCGGATACCGGTGCCGGTCTGTCGAGGCTTGCGGACTGCTGCTGGTTCTTCCTGTCCGGCGTCGATGTGCAGCGTCGCAAGAGTCCCGGGTCAGTGGTGATTTTCGGTGACTCGATCGCCGACGGCAACGGCAGCACCCTCAACGCCAACAAGCGCTGGCCGGACCTGCTGGCCGATCGGTTTATCGATGCCCGTCCGGATTCCCGGACCCCGGCCGTGCTCAACATGAGTCTCGCCGGGAACCGGCTCAACCACGAGGGTGCGGAGCCGGGAGCTGGCGGGTTCCCCGGCTACAACGAGTTGGGGCCGAACGCGCTCGCCCGGCTCGACGAGGACATCTTCGCCCAGAACGGCGCGCAGGCCGTGATCACCCACCTGGGCATCAACGACATCTGGATGTCCGACGACTCCGCCGAGGCGATCATCGCGTCGCTCCGACAGATCAACCAGCAGGTCAAGGCACGTGGCCTGCGGAGCCTGGTGGGCACGTTGACGCCGTACGAGGGGCACGGCGAGCCGGGCGTGTGGACGCCGGAGAAGGAGGCGACCCGGCAGACGGTGAACGAGTACCTGCGCACCAGTAAGGAGTTCGACGGGGTCATTGACTTCGATCGGGTGCTGCGCGACCCGGAGCAGCCCAGTCGACTGTTGCCGGCGTACGACTCGGGGGACCACATTCACCCGAACGACGCAGGTAACCAGGCCATGGCCGGCGCCGTGTCGTTGCGCCTGCTCGGTCTGTGACATCGGTTCGGGCGGCGGAGGACCCCGTCGCCCGAACCGCCGTATCGTGGGGAGGTGCCGTGCTGGACATCGAGGGGCCGCCAACCGTCCCTACAGCCGTCGGGCCGGCAGGATCCTCTCCCGGCGACGCCGACCTCCAGCACACCGCGCCGGCTCGGCGCCCTGGAACCGGGCACCGCGGTGGCATCTTCCTACGTGGAATCGACAACCTCTCGGTCAGCCCGAGGGGAGGGAGCATCCGTGAGTGAGCGACCAAACGGCACGGGGTGGGTGGTGTGAGCCTGCATCCGGAGGCGGAGGCGTACCGGGCGAGCCGTGCGGCGGCCGGCACCCCACCGCTGTACACGCAAACCCTCGCCGAGGCCCGGGCGGCTGACCTCGCCGCGATCCGGGCCGGCTCCGGCCCGGTCGAGCCGGTCCACGAGGTACGCGACGCGCGCCTCCCCGGACCGGCCGGGGAGATACCAGTCCGGGTGTACCGTCCCGCCGGGACCGGGCCGCTGCCGACACTGCTCTACTTCTTTGGCGGTGGGTGGACGCTGGGCAGCATCGACACCGCCGACGGGGTCTGTCGGCGACTGGCCAACGCGGTGCCCTGCCAGGTGATCACCGTCGGCTACCGGCTGGCTCCCGAGCACCCGTTCCCGGCGGCCGTGCAAGACTGCCACGCTGCCCTGCGCCACATCGCGGCGCATCCGGCGGAGTTCGACGCAGACCCGGAGCGGCTCGCGGTGGGCGGGGACAGCGCGGGTGGCAACCTGGCCGCCGCGGTCACGCTGCTGGCCCAGCAGGACGGTCCCCGGCTGGTAGCGCAGTTGTTGGTCTACCCGAACACCGACCAGACGATCGAGCCGCCCGGCGACACGGATCCGCTGCTGTTCAACCGTCGCTCGGTCGCCTGGTACCGGTCCCACTACCTGGCCGACCCGACCGACGCCCAACACCCACTCGCGTCGCCGCTACTCGCCGGTGACCTGACCGGTCTGCCGCCGGCGTTTGTGGTCACCGCCGAGTACGACCCGCTCTGCGCCGAGGGGGAACGGTACGCCGACCGGCTTCGCCTCGCCGACGTGCAGACCGTCTGTACCCGGTACCCGGGCATGGTCCACGGCTTCTTCACCATGCCCGGCGTCTTCGAAGCGGGCCGGCAGGCGCAGGCCGCGGCCGCGACCTTCCTGCGTCGCCGCTTCCGTCGGACATCGGCCGACGATGACTGAGCCGCCGGTCGTGCTGCCCGGCGAGCCGCCGGTCGCCCTAGCCGACTTCGCCGACCTCGCCCGGGCGGTACTACCACCGGAGGTGTGGGACTTCGTGGCCGGCGGCAGTGGCGCCGAGACGACGCTGGCCGCGAATCGACGGGCCCTGGACCGGACCGGCGTGCTACCCCGCGTACTGTGCGGTTCGCCGACGCCACCGACCGACGCCCGGCTGTTGGGGGCGGCCCATGCGCTGCCGGTGGCGGTCGCGCCGATGGCATACCAGCGGCTGGTGCACCCCGACGGGGAGGTGGCCCTTGCCGCGGCGGCCGGCGCGGCCGGCATCCCATATGTGGCCAGCACACTCGGCAGCATCCCGATCGAACAGGTCGCGCGAGCCGGCGGCGACGTGTGGTTCCAGCTCTACTGGCTGCGGGACCGGGGGCTCGTCGCCGACCTGCTGGACCGGGCCGAAGCGGCGGGCTGCACCGCGCTGGTGCTCACCGTGGACGTGCCGATTCTCGGCCGTCGGCTGCGGGACCTGCGTAACTCGTTCGCCATTCCCGCGGATGTGGTCGCCGCGAACCTACCCACCGGCCGGGACAGTCTCGCCCACTCGGCCACCCCGGGCGTATCCGCCGTGGCCGCGCACACCGGTGCGGTCTTCGCGCCGGCCGTG
Source organism: Salinispora pacifica DSM 45544 (assembly GCF_000378845.1). Taxonomy (NCBI): domain Bacteria; kingdom Bacillati; phylum Actinomycetota; class Actinomycetes; order Micromonosporales; family Micromonosporaceae; genus Salinispora; species Salinispora pacifica. Next base: position 381,095 of record NZ_KB905359.1, read on the forward strand.
AGCTGGGACGACCTGGAGTGGCTGCGGGAGCGGACCGCGGTCCCGCTGGTCGTCAAAGGGGTGCTCGATCCGCGTGATGCCGCCCGCGCGGTGGCGGCCGGGGCGGACGCGGTGGTGGTCTCCAACCACGGGGGACGCCAGTTGGACGGCGCACCCGCCACCGCCACCGCGCTGCCCGCGGTCGTTGACGCGGTGGGCGACCGGTGCGAGGTGCTGTTGGACAGCGGTGTTCAGGGCGGAGTGGACGTGTTGCGGGCTCTCGCCCTCGGCGCACGGGGAGTCCTGGTGGGCCGCCCGCTGCTCTGGGCGTTGGCGGCCGGTGGCCAAGCCGGTGCCGAGAAGGCCCTGGCACTACTGGCTGACGAGTTTCGGGACGCGCTCACGTTGGCGGGGTGCGCCGACGTGGCGGCGGCACGGCAACTGCGGACGACGACGGTGCAGTGATGATGGAACTACACCTGGCCGATCTGCATCCGGCGCTCGGGGACCCGGCCCTGAACTCGATGAACTTTCTCAACGAGGTGGCGCAGGACTACCCGGACGCGGTGTCGCTTGCCGCTGGCCGGCCGTACGAGGAGTTCTTTGAGTTCTCGGCGCTGCACCGGTATTTGGACATCTTTCGGCAGCACCTGGTCGATGACCTTGGGCAGGACTCGGGGCAGGTGCGTCGCACCCTGTTCCAGTACGGGCGGACCAAGGGGATCGTGCACCACCTGGTCGCCCGGAACCTCGCCGTGGACGAGGGGATGACGGTCGACCCGGAGGCGATCGTGGTGACCGTCGGGTGTCAGGAGGCGATGTTCCTGGTGTTGCGGGCGCTACGTACCGGTCCCCGGGACGTCCTGCTCGCGGCGGCGCCGACCTATGTGGGGCTCACCGGCGCGGCGCGGCTGCTGGATTTTCCGGTTCGCCCGGTGGCGACGACGGACTCCGGGGTGGACCTGGCGGACCTACGCGATCAGGTGGACCAGGCCCGGGCCGAAGGGCTGCGCCCACGCGCCTGCTATCTGATGCCCGACTTTGCCAATCCGTCGGGTGCCAGCATCTCGTTGTCTGACCGCCGGGCCCTGCTGGACCTGGCCGCCGAAAAGGAGCTGCTGCTGATCGAGGACAACCCGTACGGACTCTTCCCGGTCACGGAGAGCCGGCGGCTGCCCACGTTGAAGGCCTTGGACACCAATCGTCAGGTGGTCTACCTGGGGTCGTTCGCGAAAACGGTGCTACCGGGCGCCCGGGTCGGCTACGTGGTGGCCGACCAGCTGGTGCCGAATGCCGGTGGGGGGAACGGTCTCCTCGCCGACCAGTTGGCCAAGGTCAAGAGCATGGTTTCGGTGAATACCTCGCCGGTGGCCCAGGCGGTGGTCGGCGGCGTGCTTCTCGCCCACGACTGCAGCCTGGTGGCGGCCACGGTCCGCCAGCGCGCCGTGTACGCCGACAACCTGCGCCACCTGGTTCACGGCTTGGGTAGCCGGTTCCCGGCCGGCTCGTCCGTGCGTTGGACGGTGCCCGCTGGCGGGTTCTTCGTGGTGGTCACCGTGCCGTTTCCGGTGGACGATGCGCTGCTGCACCGCTCCGCCGGGAAGTATGGGGTGCTCTGGACCCCGATGGCGCACTTCTACGGCGATGGTGTGCCAGTGCACGCGTTGCGGTTGTCGGTCAGCGCGGTCACCCGGGACGACATCGACCGCGGGCTGGATCGGCTCGCTGAGCTGGTCGCGGGCGAGGTGACGTGGCGGGACGCGAGATCAGGCTACGTTGACTCTTCGCGTTCACAGAAGGGCAAGGAGTAACCACCCCCTTGTTGGTGGTCCTCGATGGACACCCATAATGGAGTCCATGGTCGCTTGGGAATACGCACTGCTGGTCCGCCGCTACCAAGGGCAGGGCCGCAGCTTTCACGTCAGTTTCGTCTGGTACGGCCCAGACGGATCCCGCCGAGATGTCACCAGCTACGGCGACACCGCGATCGCCCACCTTAACCGGGTCGGGCGTGAGGGGTGGGAGCTGGTCGCCGCGGCCGAGGACGTGAACAACGTCCAGGGCAGCACCGAGGTGCACCGCTATCACCTCAAGCGGCCGTTGGCCTGAGGTCGGGCACGGGCGGCGCTACCTCCCGACGGCGGTATGGTGCCCGTGCCCGATTTGCTGATCTTTATTAGCTAGGATCCCGGACGTGAGAAATCGGCGACTGGCCGCTGCCTCAAGCGTCCTGCTACTTCCCGTCCTGGTGCCCGCGTCGGCCGCCGCCGCCCCCACGCCGACGGTGGTGCCGTGCCCACAGGCCAGCATGCCGGCATCGACGCCGTCCCGTCCCTCCCCGCCGCCGGCGGTGGCTGAGGACCAGGTGGTCGGCGGGGCGGCACTGGCCACCTCCGGCCTGGTGGTCCCGGCCGGTGCAGCCCAGCCGCCCGAGGTGACCGCGAGCTCCTGGCTGGTCGCGGACCTCGACACCGGTGAGGTGCTGGGTGCGTGCGGTCCGCACGAGTACGCCACCCCGGCGAGTGTGCAGAAGTTGCTGCTGACCGCCGCCCTGCTGCCGGACCTTGACCCGCAGCAGGTGGTCACGGTGACGAAGGAGGATCTGGACATCGAGCCCGGCTCGTCGGCGGTCGGCCTGCTCGTCGGCGGGCGGTATCCGGTGGAGACGCTCTGGCTTGGCCTGCTGCTGCAATCCGGCAACGACGCGGCGAATGTCCTCGCCCGCCTCGGCGGCGGTGCCGAGGGTCGGGCCGGGGGCGTCCGCGCGATGAACGAGTTCGCTGAGGAGTTGGGCGCCCGGCAGACGCACGCGGTTACCCCGTCCGGGTTGGACGGGCCGGGCCAGTTCACGAGTGCGTACGATCTCGCGCTGATCGCCCGGGCCTGCTTCGCTGAGCCGGCCTTCCAGCGGTATGCGTTGACCGAAACCCACCAGATCCCCGACCAGGAGGCGCTCGGCAGGAAGGGATTCCAGATCCAGAACGGGAACTCCCTCATCGACCAGTACCCAGGGGCGCTGGGTGGCAAGACCGGCTTCACCACGTTGGCCCGGCACACATACGTTGGCGCCGCCGAGCGTGCGGGCCGGCGCCTGGTGGTGACGTTGCTGGGCGCCGAGGCGCGGCCGTTGCGTGGCTGGGAGCAGGGGGCCGCCCTGCTCGACTGGGGCTTCGCGCTGCCGCGGGAGACGTCGGTCGGTCGACTCGTCGAGCCGGGGGAGTTGACCGCCGTGCCGTCGGCCACCGCGCCGGCCGCCGTGCCGTCGGCCGCCGATGCCCGGCCCGCCGCCGACAATTCGCTCCCGGAGGGGCTGACCGGCCCCGGGCCGCTGCTGGTCGCGGCCGGGGTCGGGGTCGGGATAGGTGGGCTGGCGGCGCTGATCGTGCGCTTGGCCCGCCACCCCCGTCGTGAGCCGGGGCGGCGTCGTCGTGGGCAGGGGCACCGTCGGGCGTGATCAGGCGCACCGGCCGGTCGGGGCGTCGCCCCCCCGTCCCGCAGACGGTGCTCGTATCCTTTCGGGCGACACGTCGTCGGGGGCGTCACTGTCCGCCGACGATCCGGATATGCGGACGAAAGGACACGGCGTGAGTAGTGAGACGTTGGAGTTCCAGGCTGAGGCACGCCAGCTGCTCCAGCTGATGGTTCACTCGATCTACTCGAACAAGGATGTCTTCCTACGCGAGTTGGTCTCGAACGCCTCCGACGCGTTGGACAAGTTGCGCCTGGCGTCGCTGCGGGACAAAGATCTTGACGTCGACACCGCCGATCTGCACATCGCGATCGAGGTCGACCCGGACGCGCGGACGTTGACCGTGCGGGACAACGGGATCGGGATGTCCCGGGACGAGGTCGTCCAGGTGATCGGCACGATCGCCAAGTCCGGCACCGCAGAGCTGCTCCGCAAGCTGCGCGAGTCAGCCGACGCGGAGGCGTCGCAGGAGCTGATCGGCCAGTTCGGCGTCGGCTTCTACGCGGCGTTCATGGTCGCCGACCGCGTTGTCCTGGTGACCCGCGAGGCGGGGGCGACCGATGGCACCCGCTGGGAGTCGAGCGGGGAGGGCACATACACGATCGCCTCAGCCACGGACGTTCCGCAGGGAACGGCGGTCACGCTGCACCTCAAGCCGGTCGACTCCGAGGACAACCTGCACGACTACGCCGCCGAGTGGACGATTCGGCAGATCGTCAAGCGGTACTCCGACTTCATCGCCCATCCGATCCGGATGGCGGTTGAGCAGCCCGGCACCGACGGGGGCGAGCCGACCACCGAGGTGCAGACGCTCAACTCGATGAAGGCGCTCTGGGCGCGGTCCCGCGACGAGGTGGAACCGGCCGAGTACCACGAGTTCTACAAGCACGTCAGCCATGACTGGGCCGACCCGCTCGAGGTCGTGCACATGCGGGGGGAGGGCACGTTCGAATACGAGGCGCTGCTCTTCCTGCCCACCCACGCACCGCTCGACCTCTTCTCCCCCCAGGGGCGACGTGGCGTGCAGCTCTACGTCAAGCGCGTCTTCATCATGGATGACTGCGAGGCGCTGATGCCGGGCTATCTGCGCTTCGTCAAGGGTGTGGTGGACGCGCACGACCTGTCGCTCAACATCTCCCGTGAGCTACTCCAGCAGGACCGGCAGATTCAGGTGGTCCGCCGCCGCCTGGTCAAGAAGATCCTCGCCACCGTCAAGGACCTCAAGGCTGACCAACCGGAGAAGTACCGCACCTTCTGGACCGAGTTCGGCGCTGTGGTCAAGGAGGGGCTGATCGACGACACGGAGAACCGGGACTCGCTCCTGGAACTCCTCTCCGTCGCCTCCACCCACGACTCGGCCGAGCCGACCGACCTCGCCGGTTACGTCACGCGGATGAAGGACGGCCAGACCGACATCTACTACGCCACCGGCGAGAACCGCACCACCATCGAGAACTCGCCGCACATGGAGGCGTTCCGGGCCAAGGGCTTCGAGGTGCTGCTGCTCACCGACCCGGTCGACGAGGTGTGGGTCGAGCGGGTCGGCGAGTACGAGGGCAAGACGCTGCGTTCGGTCGCCAAGGGCCAGGTTGACCTGGACACCGAGGAGGAGCGCTCGGCGGCCGAGGCCGAACGGGAGCGCCAGCGCACCGAGTACGCCGACCTGCTCTCCTGGCTGGGCAGTGCCCTCGCCGACCAGGTCCGGGAGGTCCGCCTCTCCGCCCGGCTGACCACCTCACCGGCCTGCGTGGTCGGTGACGCGCAGGACATCACGCCGACGCTGGAGAAGATGTACCGCGCCATGGGGCACGAGGTACCGCAGGTCAAGCGGATCCTCGAGCTGAACCCGACGCACCCGCTGGTCAGTGGGTTGCGCAAGGCTCGGGAGCAGGGTGCCACCGAGGAGTCACTGAAGGAGACCGCCGAGCTGCTGTACGGAATGGCGTTGCTCGCCGAGGGAGGCGAACTGGCTGACCCGTCCCGCTTCACTCGGATCCTCGCCGAGCGTCTCGCTCGTACCCTCTGAGCCGCGCGGAGGGCGTCGGTGCTCCCGACGCCCTCCCAGTAGCGGTGCGCGCGGCGGCGCCGCCGCCCGATGGCCAGCGCTCAGGCGGCGATGTCGCCGCGGCGCTGCTGCTCCGGCGCGGTGGACCACGGCGGGTGGGGGTGGGGCGCGTTCCACTCGTCCGCCCGCCCCTCCGACGGGTCGGTGGGGCGTTGCCCGGGTGGGGTCTGGGCCATGCGGAGCGCGCGTTGGGCGGACTGCCAGGCGGTGCAGGGCCAGCTCTGGCCGGCGCAGAGCAGGTTCACACAGTCGGTGCCTGTAGCGTCCGGCTGGTGTGCGTCCGCCACGCCGAGGGCCAGCCCCCACAGCAGTGGATCGCTCACCTCGTCCGGACGGCCGGCGCCGGGTGTGGGCCGGTCGTGGGTAGTATCGGACATGTCGAGTCCCCCTTCTGAGCTGCCGCGATACTACCTCCACTCCGCGCCGTTCCTGCTGAACGGGCACGCCGGGGCGGGGGTGGTGGGAACTGGCGCGGCCCCAACCACGATGATGGTCGGGTGCGAATCCTGTCAATCCAGTCGTCGGTTGCCTACGGTCACGTCGGTAACTCAGCCGCCGTCTTTCCGCTGCAACGCCTCGGGCACGAGGTGTGGCCGGTACTGACGGTCCACTTCTCCAACCACACCGGCTACGGGTCGTGGCGTGGGCCGCTGCTGGCACCCGCGGATGTCGCCGAGGTCATCGCGGGCATCGGCGACCGTGGAGTGCTCGCCCAGGCCGATGCGGTGCTCTCCGGATACCAGGGCGACCCGGCGATGGGTGAGGTGATCATCGACGCGGTCCGCCGGGTGAAAGCCGTGAACCCCGCCGCCGTCTACTGCTGCGATCCGGTGATGGGGGACGTGGGGCGGGGGATGTTCGCTCGTCCCGGCATCCCGGAGTACCTGCGGGACGAGGTCGTGCCGAACGCCGACATCATCACCCCCAACCAGTTCGAGCTGGAATACCTTGCCGGCGGTCGGACCGAGACGCTGGCGGAGCTACTCGCGGCGGTCGACAAGGTGCGGGCGACCGGTCCACGGCACGTGCTGGTCACCAGCGTGCTCCACCGGGACCTGCCGGAGGAGCAGCTGGAGCTGGTGGCCGTCTCGGAGGAGGGCGCCTGGGCGGTGACCACACCGATGTTGCCGATCACGCCGAATGGTGGCGGTGACGTCACGGCCGCGCTCTACCTCGCGCACCTGTGGACCACCGCCTCGCCCGCGACCGCGCTGGAGCGCACCAGCGCCAGCGTCTTCCGGATCTTCGAGGCCACGTTGGCGGCGGGTACCCGGGAGCTTCAGCTGGTCGCGGCCCAGGAGTCGATCGCCAGCCCACCGCCGGGCTTCACCGCCCGCCGACTGCGCTGATCCGGAGCCGCTCGACACGTTGGCGGTGCATGTTCCGTTCCCGGCACCCACCGACCCTCCTTCGACCAGAGTTGGTGGTGTCCGGACCGCCCAACGCCGGACGGTCCGGACACCCGTGGAGGAGGCGACATGACCGGTCTCCGTACCGACCTCTATGAGCTTCGGATGGCCGCCAGCTACCTGCGCCACGACCTGACCGCACCCGCCACCTTCAGCCTCTTCTCCCGCCGGTTGCCGGACCACCGCGGCTTCCTGGTGGCCGCCGGACTGGACGACGCATTGACGTTTCTGGAGACCTTCTCGTTCGCCGACGACGAGCTGGCGTACCTGCGGGACGTCCAGGGGTTCGACGAGTCGACCGTGGCGGCGCTGGCCCCGCTCCGGTTCACCGGAGACGTGCGGGCGGTGCCGGAGGGGCGGATCGTCTTCGCCGACGAGCCGCTGCTCGAGGTCACGGCACCGCTCGCCGAGGCGCAGCTGGTCGAGACCGGTCTGCTGAACCTGATCACCTTCCAGACCACGATCGCCAGCAAGGCGGCCCGGTGTCGGCTCGCCGCAGGTGGCGCGGAACTGGTCGACTTCTCCTTCCGCCGTACCCATGGGCTGGCGGCGGGTGCCGGCGTGGCCCGGGCGTCCGCGATCGTCGGGTTCGCCGCGACCAGTCACGTGGAGGCAGCCCATCGGTACGGGCTGCGCCCCTCCGGCACGATGGCCCACTCGTACGTGGAGGCGTTCCCGGACGAGCGGGCCGCCTTCCGCGCCTTCGCGAGCGACTTCCCGGTCGATCCGATCTTCCTGGTGGACACCTACGACACCCCCGCCGGCGTACGGGCCGCTGTTGATGTCCTCACCGAGCTGGGATGGAACGGCCCGGCGGGCATCCGGCTGGATTCCGGGGACCTGGCCCCGTTGGCCCGGCAGGCCCGCGAGATCCTCGACACGGCGGGCCTGACCGAGGTCAAGATCATGGCCAGTGGGGGCCTGGACGAGGAGGTCATCGCGGGGTTGGTCGCCGCCGGCACCCCGATCGACGGGTACGGCGTCGGCACCCGGATGGGGGTCTCCGCGGACGCGCCGTCCCTGGACAGCGCGTACAAGCTGGTCAGCTACGGCGACCGACCGGTGGTTAAACTGTCGTCGGGCAAAGTCACCCTGCCGGGCGCGAAGCAGGTCTTCCGGGACCCCACCGGCACCGACGGCGACCTCCTCGCGCTGCGCACCGAAGCGTCGCCGCCCGGCTGGGAGTCGCTGCTCGTGCCGGTCATGCGCGCCGGACGGCGGCTCGACACCGCGGCTGCGGCCGAGGCGGTACGGGCCGCGCGGGACCGATTCGAGGCGGACCTGGCATGGCTGCCCGAGCCAGCCCGACGGCTGACCAAACCGGTTCCGCCCGCCGTAACGGTCAGCCCGGAGCTCGCCGGCCTGCACGAGCGGGTGGCAGCGGCGGCCCGCTCGGGTCGCACGGGCAGGCAGTCGGGTTAGCGTCCCGCGCCAATCTGCCCCGGGCCGTTGGCGCATCGCTGGTAGCACCGGTCGATAGTGGCCTACCTACGACAGTAGACATCACCGGAGTTGGCGGAGTGCGGCAGGGAGTCGAGGAGCGCACCCAGCGCGGGGGCGGTCAACCAGGCCGGCTCGGCCAGCGCCATCGCGTCCCCGAGGGCCAGGTTGAAGCGGGTGAAGCCGAGCGCGACGGCGCGGTCGAGCGCTCGTTGGGCCACCGCCCGCGCGACCGTGGTGAACTCGAACGACAACGCCGGCAGCGGGTGGCTCAATCCGGCGAGGACGGCATCCTCGAAGCCCTCAACATCGATCTTGATGAAGGCGGGGAGGCCGTGCTCGGAGATGAGGATGTCGAGGGTGGTGGCCGGGACGGCCAGCCGTGCGTCCCAGACCTGCCCCTGCCAGTTCTCGGCGCCGTCGGCGGCCTGGACGAAGTGCGGCGACACGGTCGAGACGGTGGGGTTGGCCGAATTGATGTAGAGCTCCAGGAGGCCGGTCGCCGTGCCGCACGCCGCCTCCACCACCGTCACCTGATCATCGTCGTCGTAGAGGGCTCGGATGCTTCGGACGCAGAGTGGTTGCGGCTCGACGGCGATCACCCGGGCACCGAGCCGGCGGAAGCTGGCGGTGCGGTCGCCCACGTGGGCCCCGATGTCGAAGACGAGGTCGTCGGGGCGGACGAACTGGGTGTGGAAGCGGTCCATGGCGGTGGTTCGACCGGGGTCACCGTACGAGAGGTCGAGTGAGGGGCGCAGGGAGCTGGTGGCGGGGTCGGCGCGGAGAGCATCGACCACCTCGAGGTTGACGGGCACGACCGGACCCTAGACGCCGGGCCGGAGCCGGGCTACCTCGGCGGCACACTTGCGGGCTACTAGGCTCGGCCCATGGCGAGGTACTACGACGTGCACCCGGACAACCCGCAGCCCCGGACCCTGCGGCAGGTCGTCGGGCTGCTCCGGAACGGTGGCCTGATCGCCTACCCCACGGACTCCTGCTTCGCGTTCGGCTGCCAGCTGGGCGATCGGCACGGGCTGGACCGGATCCGGGACATTCGCCGGCTCGACGAGCGGCACCACTTCACGTTGGTCTGTCGGGATTTCGCGCAGCTGGGGCAGTTCGTGCAGATCAGCAACGCGGTGTTCCGGTTGGTCAAGTCCTGTATCCCAGGTAGCTACACCTTCATTCTGCCGGCTACCCGCGAGGTGCCGCGCCGGATGCTGCATCCGCGGAAGCGCACCGTCGGAGTGCGGGTGCCCGATCACGCCGTCGCCCAGGCATTGCTGGCCGAGCTCGATGAGCCGTTGGTCTCCAGCACCCTGATCCTGCCCGGGGAGGAGGAGCCGCTGACCCAGGGGTGGGAGATCAAGGAACGGCTGGACCACGTGCTCGACGGCGTGGTGGACGCCGGCGACTGCGGCAAGGAGCCGACGACCGTGGTTGACCTGTCGGGCGATGAGCCAGAGGTGCTACGTCGTGGCGCGGGGGACCCATCTCGCTTCGAGTAACTGGGTTGCTGTATCGGTGGCCATGATTCGCTCGACCGGTCAGCTGTTCGCCGAGGTCGTCTGCCTGCGTAGATCCGGGTAGGGTCCCACCAGCGAGCCCCGGGAACTTCAGGGAGCAAATTTCCGTCATGCGTACCTACCGCCGCTGGACAATAGTGATCGCCACGTTGGTTGTCGCCTCCGTCGTCTCGGTGGCTGGATGGGCGGGTGCTTGGTCCAGCATTGACGTTCGAATAGAGGGTTCCTACTCAGCTCGTGTGCTGAACGCCGACCAGGCGCAGCAGGCGTGGGCTGAGCTGCGCTCGGACCCGTCCGGGGGGCTTCCGCCAGGAGAAAAGCTGCTGGTGGTCGCCGAATGGACCGACGAGCAGCGGACTCGATGGCCGGCCACCGACTGTGACTTCATTGTCTATGTGACTCACTCTGGCTTCCTACAGGTGATGGCGCATCAAGGTGATGGCTATTCCCTCGGGTCATCAGGGTTGGCGGAAAGGGCGGCACGTCACTATGTGGATATTCCAGTGATGGAGGACCACCCGCGTGGCGGATCGGCGTTCCAGGGGTCTAATTTTTTCATCCCTGCCACGCATCCCGAGGTGGGGGAGCTGTCGGTCCTGCTCATGGGAGAGCACGTGGACGCGGATCTAACCCGAGTAGGAGTCCTTTTCACCTGTAACGGTCGGTTGATCGAGTTCACCTGGCTTGAGGCGGACAAGCTGATGAACTGACTTAGTAAGATTTGCCGTCGATCTTGCTCCTCCTGCGGTGGTGCGACATGGGTGGGGTCGATAGAACCGGGCCGTGCCCAGGGGCGTGGGCCAGGAATAGCCCTGTTGCCACGTCGTCCAAACATCGCACCCGTGACTCGGAGGGGGAGCGCACCGTGGATCTGGCCCTGATCGGATCGCTCGTCGTCCTGGCTCTGATCGACAGCACCAGCTTCGGAACGCTGCTCATCCCGATCTGGATGATGCTGGCGCCGGGTCGACTGCGTCCGAGCCGGCTGCTGGTATTCCTCGCCACGGTCGCCGCCTGCTATCTCGTGCTCGGCGTGGTGTTGCTCGTCGGTGCGGCGGCCCTGCTCGAAGAGGTGCGTCCCGTGCTGGAAACTACGCCGTTCCGGGTGGCGCAACTCGTGGTGGGGATCGGACTGCTCGGTCTCGGCCTGGTCATCGGCCGGAAGCGCGGGTCGGGTGCCCCCCAGCCGGGCCGCCTGCTGCGCTGGCGCGAGCGGGCCATGTCCGGGCGCGAATCCACCTCGGCTTTGGTTGGGCTGGCCATGGCTGCCGTGACGTTGGAAGCCACCACGATGCTTCCCTACCTGGCGGCTATCGGGCTGCTCGGCGCGTCCGCGCTGACGCTACCCGCGAGCGTCGCCGTGCTCGCCGGCTACTGCGTCGTCATGGTGCTGCCCGCACTCGTGTTGCTGGCGGCACGCCTGGTCGCGGCCGGGCTGGTGCAGCCGGTGCTTGCGGCGGTCAACCGGTGGATGGTCCGAAACGCGGCCGAGACCACGGGCTGGATCGTGGGCATCATCGGCTTTCTTCTCGCGCGCGACGCCGCCAACCACCTGGAGCTCTTTGCGGCGCTGTCGAGGGTGACCTGAGCGTCAGTCGGCCATGCGCCGACTGGCCCGCCGCCATCCAGCGAAGACGCCAACCAGGACGGTCCCCAGGGCAGCCACGCTGCCGATCACGACCGACACCAGCGCCCCGGGTCCTGCACCAGTTCCGCCCTCGTCGCCGACAGCGGCGACCAGCTTGTCCTTGTTCTCGTCCTTCTTCGCCTGATCCGGGGGGACCAGGTGGCCGACCGTCTCGTCGGGGGCGAGAGCGAAACCCCAGTTCAGCAACGCCGTCGCCTCACCCAGGCTGCCCAGCGGCGCGTTCTCCGCACCGAGCAGGGTCACCGCGAGCGTACGGCCGTCGCGTTCGGCCACGCCGACGTAGGTCTGCCGGGCCAGGTCGGTGAAGCCCGTCTTACCGCCGACCATCCCCGGATAGCTGCCCAGCAGGGTGTTGTCGCCGGTGAGGGTGAGCGCGGAGCGGCCCGGCGCGGACGGCAGGTTCGCCGTACGGGTGGCGATGTACCTGCGGAAGTCCTCGCGTTCGAAAGCGGCCCGCGCGATCAGCGCCAGGTCGTAGGCGCTGGTGTACTGGTCGGTGCCATCCAGACCGGACGGTGTCACCGCGTGGGTCTGGTTGGCCCGGAGCCGCGCCGCCTCCTCGTTCATCACCTTCACCCCACCCGGTCGGCCGGCGCCACCACCACCGAGTCGGGCCAGTACGTTGGCCGCATCATTACCGGACTGCAGGAGCAGCCCCAGCCACAGCTCCTCAACCGTGTACCGGCCGCCCGCGACCACCCCCATCAGCGAGCTCGCCGGGTCAAGGTCGTGCAGGTCGTCGCGGGTTACCTCGACGACCGTCGTCGGGTCGAGCCGGGGCAGCAGGGCCGCGGCGAGCAGGAGCTTCTGCACACTTGCGGGGGTGCGGTGCTCGTGTGGGCCGCAGCCCCCCAGAACCTGGCCGCTACCGAGGTCGGCGACGATCCAGGAGGTCGCGGTGACCGCCGGAGCTGTCGGGGTTCCGGCCGGCACGGCCAGCCCGGCGGTGGCCAGCGCGGCACCGCCGACGGCCGCTTCGGCCGGGCCGACCGGAGGCGGCGAGGGTGTGCCGGCCGGACGGGTCGACACGTCCACAGTGGGGCACGGCTGTGCTCCGGTGTTGGCTGTCCGGTTTCGGGCCGTGGCCGGTGCGGCGGGCGATACGGCGATGGCGCCTACCGCCACGACGACGGCTGGCACGAAGATTCGACGGATAGTCACATGAGGCACGGTAGTGGGGGCGCGGCCGGCCCCGCGGCGGTTGGGAGAAGCACGGCGTATCGACGCCGGGGAGCGCGATGTGCGCCGGGGCACCTGCCTGTTCGGCATTCATGTCGGGCGTGCCGTTCCTCCACTCCGGCAGCGCCTATGCATCATTTTCACCGGAACCAGACCTGTTTCCTGTCCGATTTGTCGTCCGATTTGCGATACCCCAGCCGCTTCACGTCTGATCGACCCAACCGGACGATCTGCGAAGGAGAGCCCCCGAATGGCCGATCTCGTTGCCGCCGTGGACCAGGGCACCACCAGCACCCGTTTCATGATTTTTGACCACGCTGGTAACGAACTGGGTCGCCACCAGCTCGAACACCAGCAGATCCTGCCGCGGCCCGGCTGGGTGGAACACAACCCGGTGGAGATCTGGGAGCGCACCCAGACGGTCATCCAGACCGTGCTCTACGAGCACCGCTTCACCGTCACCGACCTCGCCGCCCTCGGGATCACCAACCAGCGGGAGACCACCGTGGTGTGGAACCGCCGGACCGGTCGGCCCTACCACAACGCCATTGTGTGGCAGGACACCCGGACCGACCGGATCGCCTCCGCCTTGGAACGTTCGGGTAGGGGTGAGGTGATCCGGCGTAAGGCCGGCCTGCCGCCGGCGACATACTTCTCCGGCGGCAAGATTCAGTGGATCCTGGAGAATGTGGACGGGGCACGGGAGGCGGCCGAGCGCGGGGAGGCCATCTTCGGCAACACCGACACCTGGCTGCTGTGGAATCTGACCGGCGGTACCGCGGGCGGCGTGCACGTAACCGATCCGACCAACGCCAGTCGCACCATGCTGATGAACCTGACGACGCTGGACTGGGACGACGAACTGTTGTCCTTCTTCGGCATTCCACGGGCGATGTTGCCGCGGATCCGACCGTCGTCTGATCCGGATTCCTACGGTGTCACCGCCGCCCACGGCCCGTTCACCGGCGAGGTCCCGCTCACCGGGGATCTCGGCGACCAGCAGGCAGCCACCGTCGGCCAGGTCTGTTTCGCCCCGGGTGAGGCCAAGAACACCTACGGTACGGGCAACTTCATGCTGCTCAACACCGGTACGGAGCTGGTCCGCTCCCAGGCCGGCCTGCTCACCACGGTCTGCTACCAGTTCAGCGACCAGCCGCCGGTGTACGCGCTGGAGGGCTCGATCGCCGTGACCGGGTCTGCCGTGCAGTGGTTGCGCGACCAGTTGAAGATTATTAACTCGGCGGCGCAGAGTGAGACCCTGGCCCGCCAGGTGGACGACAACGGTGGCGTGTACTTCGTGCCCGCGTTCTCCGGCCTCTTCGCCCCGTACTGGCGCTCCGACGCCCGCGGCGTGATCGTCGGCCTCTCCCGGTTCAACACCGATGCCCACATCGCCCGCGCCACCCTCGAGTCGATTTGCTACCAGAGCCGAGACGTCGCCGAGGCCATGGCGAAGGACTCCGGGGTAGCGCTGGGGCGTCTCAAGGTTGACGGGGGCGTCACGGAGAATGACCTGTGCATGCAGCTGCAGGCCGACATCCTCGGTGTCCCGGTGAGTCGCCCGACGGTCGCCGAGACCACCGCGCTCGGCGCCGCCTACGCGGCGGGCCTGGCGGTTGGCTTCTGGCGCAGTACCGACGAACTGCGCGAGAACTGGGACGAGAGCCGGCGCTGGCAGCCCACCTGGTCGTCGGAGCAGCGCGAGGCCGGGTATGACCGCTGGAAGCGGGCGGTGCGGCGTACGTTCGACTGGGTTGAACTCGACTGATCAGCCCAGTTTGATCGTGTTGGGCGGCTCCGGAGCGGCGGGGCGGGAGCTCGGGTGGCCGGGTACTCCCGCCTCCCACTCTCCCCGTTCCCCCACGGCGCCGGGCAGACCGGAGACGGGTCGTGGCGGATACACCCACGCCACCAACACCACCGAGATGATCATTAGGAGGAACCACGACCCAAGTTTGCTCGCGGACACCGGATGCCAGCCCTCGGCCTGGTTGGGGTAGGTCCACGCGTGCGACCAGGTGGAGATGTTCTCGGCGAGCCAGATGAAGACCGCGACGAGCCCGAACGCGCAGAGCACCGGCATCCGCAGGCGGCGCCGGAAGATCCGGAAGTGCATGACGCACCGGCCGAAGACCACGACCACCCCGGCCGTGATCAGCCAGCGCAGGTCAGCGAGGTAGTGGTGGGTGAAGAAGTTGACGTAGATCGCCGCCGCCGCCACGGCAGTCAGCCACTGCCGTGGATAGCGGTCGAAGCGTAGGTCGAACAGGCGATACACGCGCACCAGGTAGGAGCCGACCGCGGCGTACATGAAGCCGGAGAAGAGTGGCACCTGCCCGAGCCGGAGGACGCCATCGTCGGCGTAGGCCCACGAGCCGACCTCGGTCTTGAATATCTCCATGGTGGTACCCGCGAGGTGGAACAGGACCACCACCCGGAGTTCCCGCAGTGTTTCCAGCCGCGTGGTGACCATGACGACCTGGATCGCGAGCGCCGCGAGCGTCAGCGCGTCGTTGCGCGCCAGCGCGACGTCGTCGGGCCACCACAGTCGGGCCGCGACAACCACGGTAAGCATCGCGGCGCCGAACACGCAGGCCCACGCCTGCTTGGCGGTGAAGGCGGCGAGTTCAACCGCCCAGGCTCTCCAGCCGGTACGCGGAGCATGCTCGAGCCATGCGTGTACCCGACGGTCCAGGGCACGCTCGGGACCGGTGAATGTCGGATCGTCGCCGGAAGGGGGTGGGGTCATCCGCAATCGCTACCGCTACGGCCCTGGTCGGTGAAAATCACCGACCAGGGCCGCCTCGCTGTTGTCACCTGACTGGGTCGGGGCGGACGGCTGCCGCCCACCCCGACCCACTGGTTGGAGCAGTCTACCGAAGCTGCTTGCTACTTCAGCGTGATCTCACCGTAGGCGGCGCCGGACACCTGGTTCCAGACGAAGGTGTCGACGTTCTCGCTGTAGAGCGCCGCCTCCTTACGCCAGAACATCGGGATGACCGGCAGTTCCTCGGCCAGGATGTCCTCGGCCTGCTGGTAGAAGGGGATGGCCTCGCCAATGCTCGGGGCGGAGTCACCCTGCTTCATCAGGTTGTCGAAATCGGCGTTGCTGAAGGTGCTGGCGTTGCTGTCGGCGTCGGTGCCGAAGACCGGGGTCAGGTAGGTCTCCATGAACGGGTAGTCCGGGCCCCAGCCGAGCCGGAACGGGCCGGTGAACTCCCGGTTGTCCGCCTTCTCCAGGTACTCGGCGAACTGCAGGTTGACCTTCAGCTCGTAGTCGACGCCCAGCGCGGACTTGATCTGGTCGCCGACGGCCTGCAGCCACGCCTCGTGGCCGGCGCCCGCGTTGGCCCACAGGGTCAGCTTCTTGCCCTCCGGCCAGCCGCCGGCCTCTTCGAGCAGCTTCTTGGCCGCCTCGACGTCCTGCTTGCAGTAGGTGCAGACACCCTCGCGGGCACCGTCGAAGATCGGTGCGACGAAGCCGGTGGCGGGGGTGTACCGGCCGTCGAAGACGGCGTCGATGATGGACTGCCGGTCGATCGCCATTGAGAACGCCTGGCGGATCCGCTTATCCTCGAAGGCGTCGTCGTACAGCGGCAGGCCGACGTAGTTGAAGCTGTCGCCCTCCTGCTCGTACAGCCGGTCGCCGTAGGTCCCCTTGGCCTCCTTGAAGCGCTCCGGCGGGATCGAGTACATCACGTCCAGTTCGCCGGCCTGGAAGGCGGAGTAGGCGGCGTTGATGTCGGCGAAGATCCGGTAGTAGATCTCGTCGGCTCCGCCCGGCTCACCCTTCCAGGTGTCGCTGCGGACCAGGTTGATCTCGACCTCGTGGTTCCAGCTACCGTCGATCTTGTAGGGGCCGTTGCCGATCGGGGTCTCGTTACAGGCATCCGTGTCGTCAATGCAGGCTTGTGCCATCGGGAAGAATCCCGAATACCCGACAACGGTCGGGAAGCCGCTGAACGGTTCCTTGAGCTCGACGGTGAAGGTCAGGTCGTCGACCTTGTTCAGGCCGGACAGCGTCTCGGCCGTCGGCTCCGGGGCCTCCTTCGGGCCGTCACCGTCCGGGTCCTTGGGCAGGACCTCGTCGATGCCGGCGATCCGCTTCATGAAGTAGCCGTTGCCCTGGGCGTTCGGCGCGTAGGCGGCGAAGTTCCACGCGCGGATGAAGGCGTCGGCGTTGACCGGCTCACCGTTGTCGAAGGTGTAGCCGTCCTTCAGCTTGATCGTCCAGAGCTTCTGGTCGTCCGAGTCGATCGACTCGGCCAGATCCATCTCTGGATCACCGCTCTCGGCGTTGTACCTGACCAGACCGCGGTAGAGCTGACGGATCACGTAGATCGCCGGCTCGTCACTGGCGGCGGACGGCAGCAGGTACTTCGGCTCCGCGGCGTAGACCCGCAGTGTGCCGCCGGACTTGTCGGACGCCTCCTCTGACTCGTCGTTGCTGTTGCCACAGGCGGTGGCCAACATAGCGGCGGCGGTCGCTACGACCGCCACCTTCAGGAATTTCCCACGCATGGGAGTGCCTCCTCAGGGCGCTCGGCTCACGAGGGGGTGTGAGGTGCCTGTCACTGTGACACCACACACGCGATGGCGAGAAGGCGTGTTATCAACCCGATACCCGGCCGGGACGATGTGTACATCAGCTCGGAAGCGGTTCGACCGGTCGCGGGCAGAGGGTCGGACAGGCCGGGGGGCTGCGGATTCGATGCGCCGACGGCCACCTTGATCGGGTTCGTCCCGAACCCCGTGGCGTGATCCTGGGGCGGCGCAGTGGTCGGGGTGGGGCGGCTGCCGTTGGGCCTCGGCCGGAGGGTGTCCGGGCCGATCCGTGGCTGCCGCCCACCCTTCCCACTGGTTGGAGCAGCTCGCCGAAGCTCAGTGCTTGCTACTTCAGCGTGATCTCACCGTAGGCGGCGCCGGACACCTGGTTCCAGACAAAGGTGTCGACGTTCGCGCTGTAGAGCGCCGCGACCTTTCGCCAGAACATCGGGATGACCGGCAGTTCCTCGGCCAGGATGTCCTCGGCCTGCTGGTAGTAGGGGATGGCCTCGCCCATGCTCGGGGCGGAGTCACCCTGCTTCATCAGGTTGTCGAAATCGGCGTTGCTGAAGGTGCTGGCGTTGCTGTCGGCGTCGGTGCCGAAGACCGGGGTCAGGTAGGTCTCCATGAATGGGTAGTCCGGGCCCCAGCCGAGCCGGAACGGGCCGGTGAACTCCCGGTTGTCCGCCTTCTCCAGGTACTCGGAGAACTGCAGGTTGACCTTCAGCTCGTAGTCGATGCCCAGCGCGGACTTGATCTGGTTGCCGACGGCCTGCAGCCAGGCGTCGTGGCCGGCACCCGCGTTGGCCCACAGGGTCAGCTTCTTGCCCTCCGGCCAGCCGCCGGCCTCTTCGAGCAGCTTCTTGGCCATCTCGACGTCCTGCTTGCAGTAGGTGCAGACACCCTCGCGGGCACCGTCGAAGATCGGTGCGACGAAGCCGGTGGCGGGGGTGTACCGGCCGTCGAAGACGGCGTCGACGATGGACTGCCGGTCGATCGCCATTGAGAACGCCTGGCGGATCCGTTTGTCCTGGAAGCTGTCTAGGTACAGCGGTAGGCCGACGTAGTTAAAGCTGTCGCCCTCCTGCTCATACAGCCGGTCGCCGTAGCTGGCCTTGGCATCGTTGAAGCGCTCCGGCGGGATCGCGTACATCACGTCCAGCTCGCCGGCCTGGAAGGCGGAGTAGGCGGCGTTGATGTCGGCGAAGATCCGGTAGTAGATCTCGTCGGCTC
>NZ_KB905359.1:399687-1563669 GCF_000378845.1 Salinispora pacifica DSM 45544
CACCGTAGGGAAACCGGTGAAGGGCTCCTTGAGCTCGACGGTGAAGGTCAGGTCGTCGACCTTGTTCAGGCCGGACAGCGTCTCGGCCGTCGGCTCCGGGGCCTCCTTCGGGCCGTCACCGTCCGGGTCCTTGGGCAGGACCTCGTCGATGCCGGCGATCCGCTTCATGAAGTAGCCGTTGCCCTGGCCGTTCGGCGCGTAGGCGGCGAAGTTCCACGCGCGGATGAAGGCGTCGGCGTTGACCGGCTCACCGTTGTCGAAGGTGTAGCCGTCCTTCAGCTTGATCGTCCAGAGTTTGCGGTCGTCCGAGGTGATCGACTCGGCCAGGTCGTTTTCCGGATCACCGGTTTCGGCGTTGTACCTGACCAGACCGCGGTAGAGCTGACGGATCACGTAGATCGCCGGCTCGTCACTGGCGGCGGACGGCAGCAGGTACTTCGGCTCCGCGGCGTAGACCCGCAGTGTGCCGCCAGTTTGCTCGTCTCCTTCCGCTGGGTCGTCGCTGCTACCGGTGCAGGCGGTGGCCAGCATGGCGGTAGCGGTCGCCGTTACTACCACTTTCAGGAGTTTCCCGCGCATAGGAGTGCCTCCTCAGGGCGCTCGGCTCACGAGGGTGCTGAATTGTCTGCCACTGTGACACCAGAATTATGAGGACGAGAAGGTGTGTTATCAATCCGGTACCGGGCCGGGATGGTGCGTACATCCGTCCCAGAATCAACCCACCAATATCGGCCGTGCTGACCTGGGATTCATGGGGTTGCGCATTGGGTAATCGGCTGCCCGCGTCGCCCCGAACAGTCGACGCTGCTCGTTGATCGGCTTAGATCACAGTCGATGCGGCGCGGCTGGGTCGATGATCGGCGATCCAATGTGACTATTAGTAGGCATCGTCCGTGCTGATTGATCAATTCATGGAATTCGGCGAGATGGGGGACCATATCCGGATCGGGTGTCCCGGCCCGGGGGCGGTCAAGGTCGAGGCGACCACCTCCACTGACTGAACCCGCCCGCTACTGGGTCAAGAGTCGGCGGGGGAGGCGCCTTCTGCCGATGGTGTGGAGGGCGCCGAGGATGGTGTTGGCCCGGTGGCCGCGGTGGGGCAGCGCGGATCCCACTCCGGCACGCGGAGCAGCGCCGGGGAACTCGTTCCCTCCCGGCTGGCCGTGGTCGCAAACGCAATCCCGTCGATGCAGAGCCGCGCCACGTTCGGGAAGTTGTCGGCGTTGCGGTAGACCTCGACGTAGTCGACGTCGGAAATCTTGTCGGGGGCGGCACCCTCCCGGCCGCCGCGGTCGCCGAGTTGGTCCGAACAACCGGTCAGCGACAGGACCAGCGCTACCGCTGCGGCGGCGACACTGAATGTGCGTGCCAGCCTCATAATCCCCCGCATCTTCTCTGATCACGCAGGCATGTCGCGGTGACATCCCAGCTCGGCATGCCACGGCGAGTGGCGTGACCGGCCGCAACAGGCGGGGGTCAGCATGCCAGGTAGGAGCAACGGATGACCACTCCGGTCGGGCTTGTCATCTTCGACTGCGACGGAGTGCTGTCGACAGCGAGCGCATCGCGGTCCGCATCAACATCGCGCGCGGCGCGGAACTGGGTTGGCCGCTAGTGCTGTGACCACGAACGTTTGCGGTGTTGGGGTCAGGCTGCTCGGGTAGCTGGCTGGCCCCAGCGTCGTTGTCGTTCGCTGCGGATGCGGGCGCGTTCTCGGCGTTGGGCGGCCAGGACGTCGGGGTGGCGGGCGTTGGCGTTGCGCCAGCGTAGGTAGGCCTGCAGTCGCCGGGTCAGCGCGGGGTGGTTGGGGTGGTTCGAGCCGGCGATGACGAAGGTGCGCAGCGGTCCGAACTGGGCCTCGATGGGGTTGGCCCAGGAGGCGTAGGTCGGGGTGAAGCAGAGCTCAACTTTGTTCCGTGCCGCCCACGTGCGGATCTCGCGGCTCTTGTGCGCGGACAGGTTGTCCAGGATGACGTAGATGGGTGCCCCATCCGGTCGGGCGGCGCGGATCGATGTGAGCGCGGCGAGGGTGTTCGCGGCGCTCTTACGACGGCGCACGACGCCCCAGAGTTGGTCATCACCGAGGCTGTAGCAGCCGTGGAACTGCCGGACCCCGTGCAGCTTGTGGTAGTTCGCGGGCAGCCGGTGCGGACGCTCGCGGGCGCCCATCCAGTGCCGGCCTGCGGGCGGATGGCCAGGGGCCCGAACTCGTCGAAGGCGAACACCCGCTGCGGGAAGCTGCTGCTGACGTACTCGATCCGGGCGAGCTTGGCATCGCGGTGTGGGTCGGTGGACTCCTTCCACGTCTTGGTCCGCTGGAAGGTGATCCGATGCCGCTGCAGGATCTGCCGTAGCCGTTCCCGCCCTATCCGCACACGGCGGGTCGCGTGCAGGCGCAGGTGGTCGGCGAGTTTGCGGATGCTCCACCGGGTGAACGGCCGCCCCAGCTTCTCGGGGCGGGTGTTGGCCGTCTCGACGATGAACTGCTCTTCGTCAGGACTGATCTGGCGGGGACGGCCACCCGCCCACTGAGGGTCCAGGCTGGCCATCCCCATCTCGTTGAACCGGTGGATGACCTGCCGGATCGTGTCCTCATCGGCTTGGACCAAGCGGGCGATCGCCGGCACCGTGTTCCCACCAGCCGAAGCGAGCACGACCATCGACCGCCGCAACCGGATCGGCGAGCCGGTACCTCTACGAGTGATCCTCAGCAGCTGCTGACCCTCCTGATCACTGAGCCGCCGCACGCGAACGAGTTCTGCCACCGCCACAGCCTGACCGCCACGACGCCGCCCGGCCGGCAGGCCAGACGGCGTGTCAACCAACACCGTGAACGTTCGTGGTCACAGCACTAGCTGCCGTGGACGGGGTCAACGAGGTGCTCAACGCGAGCATCCTGCCGACGTGCCTGGCTTCCAGCGGTACGCACGAGAAGATGCGCCACACCCTGGGCCGCACAACCGGTATCCCCGCTTCGCGGGCTGGTTACGCGGGCGGCTTGACCCCTGCGCACCGACTGGAGGGCCAGGGCGCAGTGGTCTTTGACGACATGCGCAAGCTCCCGGGGCTGCAGGCCGCTGCGTGAGCCGCTGTGGCGGCGGGGGCGCCGGTCAGCGCTCCCGAGCGGGCCCGGCTTGACGGAGCTGACGGGGCGCGCTGACTCGACAAGGCCGGCGGGACCGAAACGTACGATGCAGTCGGCAGACCTGGCGAAGGGGTACTTGACTCGCACGAAGCAGATCAGGTTGTAGGCATGCTGACTGAGGAGATTGACAACCGTGAGCAACCTAGTGGGCGCTGTATGGCGCAAGTCCACCCGTAGCGGGGCGAACGGCGATTGCGTCGAGGTCGCGGACAACCTTCCTGAGGTCGTGGGTGTCCGGGACTCCAAGGATCCGACCGGGCTGGCCCTGGTGTTCGGCCCAACTGCGTGGCAGGCCTTCGTGCAGCAGACCAAGCAGCACTGACACCCCAGGGTGTCCGGCTTCCGGGAGCCTCCACACCCGCAACGGCCCAGCCTGTCGAGGGCCGAGCCGTTGGGTGTGGCGTCGCCGCTGGAGGATGGGCAAAGCTTCGTGACTCGGCATGTCATCCTGATGCCGTAGCGAGACCATCGCGTGTGACCGTGGACGGGTTCACCAGCTTTGGCGCTCGGGCTGCTTCCCTCGTAGCCCACCGGACCGGTAGGCGAGCAGTGCGGGTGATGAGGAGTGTCAATGACGAGTAGTACGCGTTCGAACTCGATCGTCGAGGTTTTCGAGCAGGCCGCCTCCAGCTACGACCGCACCGGAGTGTCCTACTTCGAACCATTCGGCACAGCCCTTGTCGGCTGTGCTGGCATTCGGCCAGGTGAGCGGGTCCTCGACATTGGCTGTGGCCGCGGGGCTGTTCTCTTTCCCGCCGCCGCTGCCACCGGACCGACCGGCCATGTCACTGGCATCGATCTTGCCCCGACGATGGTGAAGCTCACCGCCGACGACGCTGCCCGCGCCGGCCTGACCCAGGTCGAGGTCCGGGTTGGCGACGCCCAACAGCCGAGTTTCCCGCTCCACAGCTTCGACGTGGTGCTGGCCGGAATGGTCGTCTTCCTGCTGCCGGAGCCGGAGCAGGCCCTGCGAGCGTACGCGCGATTGCTACGCCCCACGGGCCGGCTGGTGATGAGTACCCCCGGCGCGTACGACCCGGCCTTCGTCGCGGCGATGGATGCCCTGGCTGCGCACCTGCCGGTGGAGCAGCCGCCGCCCGCGCCGACTGCCGGCCCATTCGACGATGAACAGACGATCACGGCGACGATGGCGGCGGCCGGCCTCGACGTCGTCGCGATCAGTGAGCACCGGGTCGAGAGCGGGTTCCACGACGTAAACCACTGGATGCGGTGGATGTGGTCGCACGGCGGACGGGCACTGCTACAACACCTGCCGGCCGATCGGCTCGACGCGGCGACCGACGACGCGGCGCAGGTGCTGGAATCCGTTCGCGCACCCGAGGGCGATCTGACGTTGACCACCGTCGGGCGCGTCACCGTCGCGGTGCCCCAGCCGGGTGGCCCGGCACCTGCGGCGGCGCGGTGAGAAGGGGCAGCTGACGCCCCGGACCCAGCCGGGACCGTCCCCCTGTGCGGGGTTGTTCTGCCCCGTTCAGCGTCGACTGCCTAGATCCAGACGGTCGGCCCGCCCGGCGGCGGTGAAGGCGGTGACGAGTTCGTTGCGGCCCTCTGTGGATTGGGCCCAACTGTCGTAGTAGGTGGGAACCACTCGGCAAGCGCCGAGGAGTCTGGCTGCCTCAGCCGGTGTCGGCGCTGGACTTCGTCGCACGAGACGGCCGGTGCGGCTCGGCGTGTATGTGTGCGCGTATCCCCTGCGGGTCAAACAGGATGAGCAGTTCAACCGACCCGCCGTCGGCGCTGCCGAGCCAGTGTGACAGCGACGTGTCGAACTCGGCCGCCTCGCCGGGGGACAGGGTGAGGTCGCGTTCTCCGAGTACCAGTCGCAGTTGCCCGTTGAGCACGTACAGCCACTCGAAGCCATCATGGGTCTTCAGGGTCGGCTCAACCGGTTCCCGCCGGCCCGGGATGATCAGTTTGAACGCCTGCACGCCGCCGGGGCGCCGGGACAGGGGCACGAAGGCCATGCCGAATCGTCGGATCGGCGTGAGGTGGATGCGGGGGTCGCCGGTCCGTGGGGCGCCGACGAGGTCGTCCAGCGGAACGTTATAGACGCGGGCCAGGGGCAGCAGCAACTCCAGGGTCGCCCGGCGCTGCCCGCCCTCCAGGCGGGACAGAGTGCTCTCGGATACACCGGTTGTCGTCGAGACGTCAGCGAGGGTGAGGCCACGGTGCCGGCGCAAGGCACGCAGCCGTGGCCCCACCGCGTCCAGCACGTCGTCCGTGTCACGGTTCACGGAGTCCAGCTTGCCATAAGAGCAAGATTTCGTGTCAGTCCGCCGGGACGCACCGAGACTGGGGCGGACACCAACGGGAGGAGTTCGCCGATGCCCACCACCGACGCGGTCACGTACTGGAATGATCTGTATTTATCCCGACCGGCGGCCACCACCCCGCAACCCAATGTCCGCCTCACCGAGATCGCCACGCACCTGCCAGCCGGTGATGCGCTGGACCTCGGTTGTGGCAACGGCGGCGACGCACTGTGGCTTGCCGGCCAAGGCTGGCGCGTCACCGCTACCGACGTCTCGACTGTGGCGGTCGAGCGGCTGGCTACCCTAGCCGGTGCGCGTGGTCTCGCCGACCAGGTCGTTGCCGTGCAGTGCGATCTGAGTGGTTCGTTCCCGCACGGGCAGTTCGATCTGATCTCCGCTCAATACCTGCACACCACCCTTGATCTGGACAGGGCGCCCATCCTGCGCTCGGCCGCGCACGCCCTGCGTCCGCAGGGACGGTTGCTGGTCGTCGACCACGGCTCGATCGCGCCGTGGTCCTGGAACCAGGACCCAGGCGTCCGGTTCCCGAGCCCGCAGGAGGTCGCCGAGGACATCGGGCTGGATTCGGCGACCTGGACGGTCGAGCGGGCCGACGCCTCCCGCAGGATCGCGACGGGACCGGACGGGAGTACCGCGGAGGTCACCGATCACATCCTGATCATCCACCGTACGGCCTGATTCCGGTGCGATGCCACCACAGGTCCACGGCAGGGCAGAAACACGTCACAGCAGGACAGAAGCGCCACACTTCGTGACACATCACTAGACACCATCACCATAGCTGTCAAACCAGCCGTCAGAGCCACCAGCGGCTGCCTGCGCGACGTCTCGGAGCGTCGCGACGCGGGCCTTCCGGATCCGACCCATGGATCCGCCCGCGGCTAGCGCAGCTGGGCCGTCTCGTATAGATGATCGAAGATGATCTGATCGACTGGGGAGACTCGGTGACGGTCGGCGTGGGTGAGCCAGACGATCTCCTCGATTTCGCTGCTGGCCCGCAGGAGGCCCTGGTAGTCGGCGGTATAGCAGGTCATCTGGACCGTGATTCCGTCTGGGTGTCCGTGGGCCTGGGCGCGGAAGGTGCCGACATGCACAGCGGTGTCGGAGGTGATGGTCACGCTGAGTTCTTCCTGAATCTCGCGAATGAGCGTATCAAGGTCACCTTCGCCGGGTTCTCGTTTGCCGCCCGGAATGTAGTAGACGTTCTTGCCACGCGATCGGGAGCTGAGGATCGCGCCGTTCTCAAGGCGGATCCAGGCGATCTTGTCGATGGTGGTCATGTGACGCTCCGGAGCGGTCAGCTGTGTTTGTCCGTGGCCGTCGTGACGTGCAGCCCGGGCGAGACATGTCCTAGGGTCGCGGTCATGAAGGCAATCTATCGGCCGGCAGCGCGCGTGATCTGTCTGGACGCCGCGTGCCGCGTGCTTCTCCTGCGTTGGCATGATCCAGTTGACGGGGTGTGGCTGTGGGAACCGCCCGGCGGCGGCATCGAGCCCGGCGAGACACCGCTGGCGGCGGCACGACGGGAGCTGATGGAGGAGACCGGACTGGACCCCGGGGCGGTCCTTGACCGGTCGGTGCCGGTCGAGCGCACTGTGCGGTGGAAGGGCAAGCGGTATGTCGGTCCGGAGGACTTCTTCGTGGCGTACTTCGCTGTGGACCGGCCCTCGCTGACCCGGACCGGTCTGCTCCCGGACGAGCAGGTCGAACTGCATTCGCATGCGTGGGTGTCGTGGACGGATCTGACCGCGCTTCCAGATCCAGTCGAGCCGCCGGAACTGTTGACCGTGCTTCGCGCGCTGCAGCCGGATGGCCCCTGGTGCGAGGCGCGGAGCGGCTAGCGGCGGTGATCGTGCCACTGTGGCTAGGTCCACGCCAGGAAGCGGTGAGAGCGGCCTGATGTCTTGTGGACCTGAGAGAGTTGGGTGTCCGCCTCAGCCAAGAGTGCGCCCAGGTAGCGCCGGAGCGCGACGCAGTTGTTGCGATACGCGGTCAGGAGGGCGACGCGGGCCGGCGGGCATGGCCACTCGGCCTGACAGGTCTCGCAGCCCCACAGGGGCGCATGGGCAGATGCAGCCGGGCGGTCACCGGAATACCCCGATCACGATGGCGGTGACGACGACAACCACGATCAGCGCGGTCAGCAGCTTCTGGCGGGCAGCGGGTGGGTTGATGTCCGGCGGGTGCTCCGGGTGCACCCGGTCGCCGTCCGGCAAGCGGGGTGGGCCGGACGGGTCACGGCGGGGACGCAACTCTTCGGGTCGGTTGTCGTCGGCCATCAAAGCCTCCGCAGCCCGGTGAGCACAGCTTCAAGGACATCGTCAGTGTGGTGCTGGGTGTAGCCGACGCGGGCCCGACCGGCCGTGCGAAGGCCGGACAGCAGCAGCTCAAGGTCCTCCTCAGACGCGATGGGCGGAGGCTGAGGATTGGTCAATTCAGCGAGTGTCGCTCGGGCTGCCCGTTTTGGTAGTTCCACTGCGATGTTCATCGTTGCCTCCTGTCGAACCCTGAGTGGGGGTGGTCGTGGGACCGCAGGCAGCGCTTCGTCTCGCCGCACGTCGGGTACCAAGTGCCAGACTTCAGACAGATCAACAGCCCTGTTGCCAGGCCAATCGCCAGCGTCAACGCGGCGGCAGTTGCGGACACCTCATCCTCCTGATGGCCCGTCTATGCCTTCATGCTGAAGGTGGGGGAAGGGTGATGCAATATTCCCTGGCGGCGTTCACTGGAGAATATTGACCGTGGCGGAAGTTGCTCGGAAAGTATTCCATCGAGCGTGTGCAGGTGTTCCGCCACGGAAGGAGGACCATGGAATCAGATGCAGGATCCACGGTGCCCCGAAGGCAGCTCGGTAGGTTTCTGCGGTCGCAACGGGAGAGTGCCAACATCACGATCAAGGCGGCGGCAGATGAGTTGGAGTGCAGCCCGCAGAAGATCTGGCGCATTGAGAAGGGATCCGTCCCGGTTCGTGCTACTGATGTCAAGATCCTCTGCCAGCTTTATGAGGCCACAGCGGACATGACGGCAGGTTTGGTCGCCCTGGCACGAGAAACCAAGGCCAAGGGGTGGTGGCACGCGTACGGAGATGCCGTCCCGGGTTGGTTTGAGCTGTATGTGGGCCTAGAGGGTGCTGCCACCCGGGTGCGCAAGTACGAGCCGGCGTTGATCCCCGGCCTACTTCAGGCGCACGCGTACATGGAATCGGTGGTCCGAGCGGATCGGCCTGACCTGGAAGATGCGGATGTCGAGCGACGCATGGCGGTGAAGATGGAGCGGCAGGGCCTACTGTCGCGTCACTTCCCCCCGCCACCTCATCTGGAAGTGATCATTTGTGAAGGAGCGCTACGGCGCGCCCCCGCTGTTCCTGGTGCGATGGCACAGCAGTTGTGGCATCTGCTCAAGGCGAACGAGCGACCCCACGTCAGTGTGAGGGCACTGCCCCTTGCGTCAGGGCCGCATCGAGCATCGGTTTCGGGGGCGTTCACTATCTTGGACTTCCCGCCAGACGAGGCTGGTAGACACGAGCCGTCGACCATATACAGTGAGTCACTGACGGGGGCGCTCTACCTCGACAAGCCCGGCGAGACCGAAACGTACGATGCAGTGTGGGCAGAGCTAGCGGAAAAGGCTCTTGACCCGGACGAGACAGACAAGTTTGTAACCACACTGATCGAGGAGATGAATAACCGTGAGTAACCTAGCCGGCGCTGTCTGGCGTAAGTCCACCCACAGCGGCGCGAATGGCGACTGCGTCGAAGTCGCGGACAACCTTCCTGACCTCGTGGGTGTGCGGGACTCCAAGGATCCGATCGGGCCGGCCCTGGTGTTCGGTCCGGTGGCGTGGCGGGCGTTCGTGCGCCACGCCAAGCAGCACTGACCAGCCCCAGGAAGCCCGGCTTCCGGGGAACCTGACGGCAGCCGAAGGCCCGGCCCACTCGCGGGCCGGGCCTTCGTGTTGTGGTGGGGCGGCGTCCCGGGTCCGGTTGAACCCGGGCGCCGCCCAGCTGGTTGCGGCTAGCCGGCCGCGATCCGCCAGGCTGCGGCGAGCTTCCACGTCGCGGTGGTCGGCTTGCCGGTCAGGAGCGCGTGCTCCGCGTCCGCGGTCAGGGTGGAGGTCCGCGTCGCCGAGGGGGCGGTGACACCCTCCCGTACGATCGCCGCCTGCGCGACATCTCGGAGCGTCGACACCAGCAGTTCGTGCTGTGCCGCGTTGTCCCGGCTGCTGAAGGCCAGCAGGGTAGAGACCACCGTCAGTTCGGTGACCACCCGCCGCTCGTCGCGGACCGAGCCGTCGTCCTGCCAGGAGCTGTCGTTGCGCAGCGACCGGTCCAGCACCTTCACCGCGGCCCGGGTCCAGCCGTCCTGCTCGATCCCGGCGAGCTCGCCCCGCAGCTCGTGCAGCCGGTCCTGGGTCGCGTCGGTGCGCAGGCCCCAGCCGTACGGGTAGAGCGGGTCGTAGCTGGCGTCGCCGACGTTGATCGGCTCCTGGTCCAACGAACGCGGCCAGGAGACCGGCAGTTGACCGGTGAAGGGCTGCTCGCCGAAGAGTACGTCGGCGACGCCGGCCCCCTCGGTGCCGGGCAGCCAGGAGGCCACCACGGCGTCGGCGGAGACGAGCGCGTCGTCGAGCACGAGCGGACGACCGGAGATCACCAGTACGACGCAGTTGTCCACCGCTGAGCAGACCGTGTTCACCGTCTCCTGCTCGGCGGCGCTCAACGTCATGGTGAAGCCGTTGTTGCCGACGTCGCCCATGCCTTCCGCGTACGGCTGCTCGCCCACCACGACGATGGCCCGGTCATGCCCGTCCAGCGGGGCGGAGGCGTCGGCACTGTAGGTGACCTCGGTGTCCGGCGCGACCTGTTGGATGCCGTCGAGGATGCTGGTGCCGGGGGTGATGTCGCCGTTGCCGCCCTGCCAGGTGATGGTCCAGCCGCCGGCCTGCGCGCCGATGTCGTCGGCGCTGGCGCCGGCGACGTAGAGCTCGCCGGTGTTGGCCAGCGGCAGCACCTGATCGGTGTTGCGGAGCAGCACCTGGGACTTCGCGGCGGCCTCACGGGCCACCGCCCGGTTCTCCGGCGAGCCCACCTCGGCCAGGTTGGTCCGGTCGGTGAACGGCTGCTCGAAGAGTCCGAGGTGGAACTTCTGGGTCAGGATCCGGCTGACCGCGTCGTCGATGCGGGACATCGGTATGTTCCCGGCCTCGATCTCGCCGAGCAGTGTCTCCTCGAAGCGCTGGTACTCGTTCGGCACCATGATCATGTCTAGTCCGGCGTTGATCGAGATGCGTACGTCGCTGTCGTAGTCCCCGGGGATCTGGTCGATCGCGGCGTAGTCGCTGATCAGAAAGCCGTCGAAGCCGATCTCCTCCTTCAGGACGTCGGTGAGTAGTTCCTTGTGGGCGTGCATCTTGACCGGGTTGCCGACTCCGTCCTCGGTGAAGTCGACGCTGGAGTACGACGGCATGATCGTTCCCGCGTTGTGCTTACGCACCGCCGGGATGTACGGGTCCAGGTGGACCCGGTCGAATTCTTCCCGGCTCATGACGACGACGCCCTGGTCGATCGGGTACCCACCGTTGCCCGGCCGGTACTCGGTCCCGCCGTCGCCGGCGTAATGTTTGACCGAGGCGAGCACCCGGTCGGCGTCCTTCCGGTCGGCCAGCGCAGGGCCCTGTAGCCCGTCGATCACCGTCTCGTTGGCGATCACCAGCGCCGGGTCCTCCCCGTACGCCTCGTAGGTACGCCCCCACCGGTCGTCGCGGGCCACGCAGGCGCAGGGTGCGAACGACCACTGCGGCCCGGTCGCCCGGGTCTCCTCGGCGGTGACGTGCCCGACCCGTTCGACCAGCTCCGGGTCCCGAGCCGCGCCGAGCCCGATGTTGTGCGGGAAGATCGTGGTGCCCTGGACGTTGCTGTGGCCGTGCACCGCGTCAACGCCGTAGAGCAGCGGGATCTGCAGTCGGGTCTGCAACGTGTACGTCTGGTAGCCGTCGACCATGTCCGCCCAGGCCTCCGGGGTGTTCGGGGTGGGCGTCGAGCCGCCACCGGAGAGCAGCGAGCCGAGTCGCCAGCTGGCCAGGTCGTTCGGTGAGTCGAGGGCGTTCCGCTCGGCCTGGGTCATCTGGCCGGCCTTCTCCTCGACCGACATCCGCCCGAGCAGGTCGGCGACCCGCTCCGCAATCGGCCGGGAGGCGTCCAGGTACGGCAGGCCGTGCGCGTTCAGCACGATGTTCGGTGGGTCTTCGGGTACGGCGATGCCGTTGCCGGAGAGGGTCAGCGGGATCGTTTCCGCCAACTCCGCCTGCTCGTCGGAGCGGGTTTGGACGGTGATCTGCCGGGTGGTTCCGGATGCGGTACCGGCGGGGAAGACGAACTCTCCCTCGACCGGCTCGTAGTCCTCGCCGGGCGTCGCCGTGCCGGCGCCGGTGACGTACCGCAGGGTCACCTCGTCGGCCAACGGCGCGTCATCGGTGTTGGTGAGCCGGATCGTGACGGTGGTCGACTCGCCCTCGTCGAGGAGGCTGACCGCTGGGTCGGCCACCACCCGGGCCGTCGGCCCGACCTGCGGGACGCCGTAGACCTCAACGTCGTCGATGCGGAAGGTGTCGGCGTACCCGGAGCGGGGCTGCATCGCGTAGCCCCACATCTGGTCGAGGTCCAACTCCTGGTTGATACCGCCGATGGGCTGATAGTCGGTGCGGTACTTGAACTGCGAGAACGGGAGCTCGACCAGACGCCAGCCGACCCAGTCCTCAGTGAAGCTGGTGATCCAGAGCTCGCTGTGCTCGGCGTCCACCCCGCCGTCCTTGATCTCCACGTCGATGCGGCGCCCGGCGCCGGGCGCGGCCGGCGGCACGGTCAGCGGGCTGAAGTACCAGAACCGGAACCCGCCGAAGCTGCTCCAGTCCTGCGGTTCGGTGTTGAAGCTGAGGTTCTGCCCGAAGCCGGCCCAGCTGGTGGTGGTGTCGATGGCCACCGAGAGAGCCTGGTTGTCGGCGGGCGTGCCGTCGCGGGCGGCGTCAACGTAGCTCAGCTGCGGGATGCGGGAGTCGTCCCCGCTGAAGGTGATGATGCCGGGCTGCCCGCCGGGCGGGTTGAGCTGCGGCTGTGGGGCCTCGAAGTCGGCGACCGTCGCCACGTTGGTGAAGAGCTCCACCTGGTCGAAGTGCAGTTCGCCGGCGCCCTGCGGCAGGTTGACCGCGAACCCCCACATCCGGTCGAGCTGCAGCTCCTTGTCCTTCGGGCCGTCCCCTGGCTGGTAGCTGGTGCGCCAGGCGAAGTCGGGGAAGATCGTCCGGATCTGCTTCCAGCCAATAGAGTCGTCGATGAAGAACGACTCCCACAGCTCGGACGCCTCACCGTGCTCGCCGCCGTCCTTGATCTCGAACTGGACCTGCCGGCCGCTGCCGTCCCCCTTCACCCAGAACGAGAACCCGTCGTACGCCCGCCAGTCCTGGTGGCCGTCCGGTGCGATGAAGTTGTGGGTGAAGCCACCCCAGCCGTCGATGTCGTACCGGACGGAGAAGGCGTCGTTGTCGCCGCCCGCGCCGGGCCGGTCGTTGCTGGCGACGGTGTCCACTTCGGGCCGCTCGGGATCGCTGGAGGCGAAGAGTAGAACCTCGGGGGGTACGCCGTCCTCGTAGTCCTCAACGGTCTGCACGGCGCCGGCCGGTGCTGGCGCGACGGCGGTGTTGGCGGCGGGGGCCGGGTCGGGCAGGGCCTGCGCGGCCCCGGGCAGGACCAGAAGGGATCCGGTGAGGGTGAGGGTCAGCAGGGTGGCGGTTCGGGTTCGTAAGCCGCCCCGCCGGCGATCAGGTTCTGGATGCACGGTGCCTCCTGTAGAGGGGGTCGGAAACACACCCATCGATTGTTGTAAGCTACAACATATTGGCTCGCGCCGTTTTGAGGAAGTAACAGGTGGGTAACGAGTGGCGGGGGTGGATGCGCCGCCCGCGCCCTGTCGCAGCCACCGGTCTCGCCGTCGCCACGCCACGCCCCGGCGCAAGGCCGTCCGGGGCGGCGACACTGATGAAAGCCGATCGGCGGTGGTACCCTCCGTCGCACTGTCCAGTCCATGCCGCAGCTGACGTGGCGGAGGTCGACAAATGTCCTCGGTAACCCGGGACCGGGTTTCCCGAACGCCTCGTCTCGGCCTGTTTCGCGTACCTGACTTCCGCCGCTTCTATGGCGCGACTTTGGCCGGTCAGCTCGCTGACCGGTTCGTATTTCTCGCGCTGCCACTGGTGGCAATCGTCTGGCTGGACGCCGATGAGTTCGAAGTCGGCGTACTGACAGCGCTGACGACAGCCGGTTCGCTGCTGATCGGGCTTCCAGCGGGGGCCTGGGTGGACCGTTGGCGCAAACGCCCAGTCATGATCTCCACGGATCTGGTCCGGGCGGCGCTTTTGCTGCTCGTACCCCTGGCCTGGTGGACGGACGCGTTGACGATCGGGCTGCTGTTCGCGGTTGCGCTCGCCCACGGCATGATGACCGTGCTGTTCGAGGTCGGCTACACCAGCTATCTCCCCGCCCTGATCGGCCGCGAACACCTGGTCGAGGGGAATGCAAAGGTCGCCGCAGCCCGCTCCGCCATGAGCATCAGCGGCCCGGGCCTGGCCGGACCGCTGGTCGCCTGGCTGGGCGCACCGCTGGCTTTGGTCGTCAGCTCCGCCGGGATGCTGCTGTCCGCGCTGGGCGTGCTCCAAATCCGCAAGCCGGAGCCGCCGCCGCAGAATGCTGTCACCCGGCATCTCATTCGGGAGGTCAGGGAAGGGTTGCGGTTCGTGCTCGGCCACCCGCTGCTACGCCCGATCCTGTTCACCGACGGCATCTTCAGCCTCTTCCTCATCACGTACCAGACCATGCTGCTGGTGTTCCTCTCCCGCCACCTGGACCTTGGCTCGTTCGGCATCGGCCTGGTGCTTTCGGTGATGGCGTCCGGCGGACTCACTGGTGCGCTGCTCGCCCGCCGCCTGATCAACCGAATCGGCCCCGGCCCGGTGGTCTGGCTGGCAACACTGTGCACGGCACCGACCGCCGTGATACTGCCGCTCGCCCGGCCTGGCTGGCTGCTCTGGCTCGCGGCGGCCGGATTGGCCCTGGTCTCCGCTGGCGGTGTGATCCGCCTGGTCTCGCAGGTGGGGCTCCAACAGGCCGCCACCCCGGACCGGCTGTTGGGCCGGATGAGTGCCACCGTCCGCTTCGTCCAATGGGGCAGCATGCCGATCGGTGCACTGCTCGGTGGGCTGCTCGGTGGGCTGCTTGGCGCCCAAGCCGTACTGTTCATCGGGGCAGTCGGGATGACAGCCGCGTTCCTGCCGGCCTTCCTGTCACC
The DNA here is from genome assembly GCF_000378845.1 of Salinispora pacifica DSM 45544. Classification (NCBI taxonomy): domain Bacteria; kingdom Bacillati; phylum Actinomycetota; class Actinomycetes; order Micromonosporales; family Micromonosporaceae; genus Salinispora; species Salinispora pacifica. The sequence goes on from NZ_KB905359.1 coordinate 414,463, forward strand.
GCTAGCGGCAGCGCGCGAGCTACCGGCGACGGCGGCGACGTGATCGACTCACCCCGGTACCCCACGTGGAGTGCCGGCCGTCGCCCGGGCGGCTGCGCGATCAGCGGAGCAACCCGGTGCGTTCGGCCCAGGTGGTAGCAGGCGACTCTCGGCCAGCTTCGTTGGCCGAAGTGGCCGCTGCCTCAGCCCGGGGCACCGGTGCCGGTCGGGTGGGGCGGGCCCGGCTGCGCCGGCTGCTGGCAGTCCCGGGTGGGGAGGCTTTAGGTGCGGCTGTTGGCCGGCACCCGAACCGGGTGCCGGCCAACAGCTTGCTCTCTCCTTGCGAGGATGTGATCTTGGTGGGCCACTCGCTCCAGCCCGGCGGCGTGGTCAGCGGCCCGGTCGGCTCACTTGTTGAGCCGCCACTGGTCCACGGTCTCGCCTCGGAGAACGCTGAGTAGTGCCTCTTTGTTCTCGAAGCTGGTGACCTTGTCCCGGTCCTCGCTCAGGTGGATGTGCCAGAGGTGCGACGGGTCCGAAGTGGCGGCTTCGTCCTTGCGGAAGTCCCAGCCTTCCACTTCGTTGTCGCTGTCGGCCTGCCCGAAGAACTCACGCCAGCCGTCCAGTCGAGGATCATCGGGATCCTGGCCGGAGGCGAGCAGACGGCTGGAGTACTCGGCGATGTTGGTGGCTTCCGAGAAGGTCCAGTCGTAGGCGGCGGCCTTGTCCGAGGGTCCGCCCTGGTCGTTGTCGTCGAGGACGGAGTAGTCGGTGGGGCTGTTGGCTACGCGGGTGTTGTGGTAGCCGGGCTTGTCGGTGTAGATACCGCCGTCGGCTGTGCCGGGCTGCAACTTCAGCAGCTCCTCCTGCAGCCACGAGGAAGCCTCGGCCACCTTGTCCGGATGTGGGTTGCTAGCAGCGGTTGCGGGCGTGGCGCCCACCGCGAACGCTCCGCCCAGGGTCGCGGACGCCGCCAGGGCCAGCACACTACGACGCAGAATCGTGTTCATGAGAATGCTCCATTCGGGGGTCGACACCCCACACGCGCCCAAAGGGGGGTTTGGGAGCGCAGGGTGCGAGCACCGTCCGGCGCTCAACAGAACAGGAAAGAAAGGGATCCCCAGGCAACCGCGCGGCCCTAGGAGGCTCTCACGGCGCCGGGTCCATGTATAACGACCGGCGGGGCGCCGGCATTCCCGGGGCTCACCCCCACGGGGCGGGTCCCTTCCTCGGTCGTGCACCCGGTACAACGCCCTGACGCCCGCCGGGATTCCACCACCAGCGCATCCCATACGGGCATCAAACAGACACCAGTGATGACGGCGCTCACCGAGTGGATGTGCCGTCCCGGTCCAGGGCCGTGGCCGTCTAGCGGGCCGCTCCCGCTCCTGGGCGATCGCCCCGTCGAAGGTCATCTGGCCCCCGACACCGGGGGGTGCCCTCAAGCACGATTCGGCGACCGGCGGCCAATAGCGCCGCGGCCGGGAACCGGTCCGCCGGGGCCGGCCGATCGAGGAGCACGGTAGGGCGACGGCGCCTCCAGCACCACCGGAGTTACGTCGTAGAAAGCGCCGAAGTACTCGTACTCGTCACCATCGAGATACGCCTGGTACTCGTCACCGTCCATGACAGACCCTGACGGTCGGGCACGCAACCCGATCTCGGACACCGCCCCGCCCCGCGCAGGTACCGAGGTTCCAGTAGAGGTGATCCACACGTCCATGTGTAGCCGACAACCACATTCGATAGGAAGCCCGTAGACGCGCGGGGGACTACGCATGCAGCCCGCGCAGAAAGTTGATCGGCTTCCATACCGTCGTCGACATGGAGATTTTCTTCGGGCTGTTCGCCGCAGCGGGCGCGATCGTCCTCACCTTCTCGTTCCTCGTGCGTCGGCGTACGCCGACGATCCGGCGCGGCTCGTCGGCGTACGTGTCGTCGGGGCCCAGCGCCACGGCAGGCGGCGACGGTGGCGCCTCCTGCGACAGCGGTTCGAGTGGGGGCGGATGGTTCTCCGGCGGGGACAGCGGTGGAGGTTCCTCCGGCGGAGACAGCGGCGGCAGCTGCTGACGGCGGACGGTGTGGCGCAGCCCATCGTCGGCAACGGCCAGATCAACGGTTCCGCGCCCGGCGTGGGCGGCTCCTAGCCGACATCGACCAGCTCCTGCGTCGCACCGCGCTCCGCGCGGTGCCTTGATCCAGACAGTCAGCGTGGGTGAACAGCTACCTACCTGCTCGGGTGGGGTGCCGGTTCGCGAAGTCGGCGACTCGGCGGGCAAGCGAGCCCTCGGTCCGGGCCCAGGTGAAGTGGTTCAGGGGGACCCTGGTTTCATCGTTGTAATGCACCCGTTCGATGGGTGCTGAGACGAGCTTGCGGCATAGGTGGTCGAGGCTGAACGAGGGCACGAAGTCATCGCCAGCGATGCTTACCGCGAGTACCGGCACGCGAAGCGCGGCCAGTGCGGGCTCCGGGTCGGCCCCGGCGATCGGCCGATAGCGACCGTGCCGAGCTGTGTAGGCCCAGTCGCGGATCACGCCGTGAGCCTGTCGGCCGCCGAACCCCCAACCTGGCCAGACCCCGAGCAGCGTCGTGACCTTCGCGACCACTTGTGTCTGCGCCAGCGTCAGTAGCCCGCGGGCACGCGGGTAGGTCCGCCAATAGGCGAGCCCGGCCGCTACCACGGCAACGCCGGAAGGCCCGGGCCTGTCGCCAAGTGCGAGGTGCAGCAGGCAGATGTGAGCCCCCAGAGAGTGGCCGAGCAGCAGCGTGGGTCGCCCGGCGATCCGGGGAGCCAACCAGTCACGTACGGCCCCGACGTCGGCGGCGAGTTCCGGGTATCCGTACTGGGAACCGCGGTCGGGGCGAGGAGAGCTGGCGCCGACACCCCGCAGGTCCACCACGTGGACGGCCAAACCCTCGGCCACGAGCTGTTCGGCGAACGGCCGGTAGAAACGCGCTGGCACGCCCATCGCCGGCCAGATGATGACGGCAGGTGCGTCGGCGTGGTCCGGCTCCGGGTAGTTTGCACCCCGAGCTGGTTTCCGTTGCGAAAGATGTACTCCTGCGTGGGTTCCATCGACGAGAGCTGTCCTTTCGTGGTTATCCGATCGCCAACGGGATCGGGGTCAGCGAGAATAGCTCTGGCGTCTCCACCTGCTTGATAAGCATTCCTTCGACTGCGGCCAGCGTTCCCGGCGATATCTGCCACGTAGGATCGAGGTGCTGGGTCAGCCGGTCCAAGGATGCGATCATCCAGCTCTCGTCCGCGAAGAGGTCGCCCGTATTGTGTATACCATTGAGAATTACGCAGGCAGCGGCGTGCAGTACGCAGTGGACTCGTGCTGCCGTATGCCCCACAATTGACCGGTATCCTCGTCGGTCTAGGCTGAACAACCGCGCGGTCTGCTCATGGTAGGCCGCATCGAGCCGGCGCACTGGCTTCCACGACGACAGGCGCGCTGCGAGCTGCGGCCACGCACCCCCAATCTCATCCCGACCACCGTTGGTCAGGTGCAGCCGGCGGCTCTCAGGTATCCCCGGTGTCAGTTCGGCCCGTCGGTTGAACAGGGCGGGCAGCAGGGACGGATCACCACCGGAACCGCTGGGAGCGAATGTCAGGTCCGCGGCAATCGAGCTGAGGTTCACGTGCGTCGTGCCCTCGAAGATGCTCGCGATCGCCTGATCCCGATGCAGCTTCTGAAATGTGCGGGCGGAAACGGTGTCGCGCAGGTATCCCCGGGCGCTGAGCACGGTGTTGAGATCGGCCAGCGCCCGCTCGACGGTGACCGGGACGAAGTACTTCACGATCGCGGACCACAGGCTGAGCCGTTCGGGAAGCTCGGTGATTGCTCGCACCGCCGGGATCGACACACATTCGCCGATGATCAGGTCAAGATAGGCCCGCACCAGGATGTCCCGGACCGCAGGCAGCTCGGTGACCGGTGCCCCGTAGAGGCGGCGCCCGCGGGCGTGCGTGTACGCCAGGCGTAGACCGGTGTCGAGACTGCCCAACGACAGCGCGGCGATGAGCGTACGAGTGATCTGTAGGGCCTTCAGCGTCTGTGGGATGCCCGCGCCCGGTCGCCCCAGCAGCGCACTAGCTGGAACTGCACAGTCGGAAAACGTGATGCCACTTAGGTCATGGCCGCGTAGGCCGACGGTTGGCACGCCTGGGTTGTTGTGCCATTGTCCGGCCGGCAGCTGCTGCTTATCCACGAGGAAAAGCGAGAACCTGCGGGGGCCGGTAGCGGCGTAGACGGTGCAGAATGCGCCGCGGGTGGCGTTACCCACTGGCCACTTTTCGCCATTCAGCACGTACCGGTCGCCGTCACGCCGGGCGGAGACCCGACACCCGGCGAGGTCACTGCCGTGGTCGCGTTCCGACATCGCGAACGAGCCGAGATCGCCGGCGAGTAGCCGGCTAGCGAGCCATTGCTGCTGCCGGTCGTTCCCCCACAACCAGACCGGGTTGGCGCCGAGCAGGGTGGTGCCGTACGACACCCCGGGCCGCACGTCGCGACGGGCGATCGTCCGACACATCGAAAACAGTTCCTGGAAGGATCGCATCCGACCACCGAGAGCCTGTGGTACGAGAAAGTGGGGGAATTCCCAGGAGCGTAGCGCGTCCATCGCCGACCAGGGCATGTCGTCACGCTCATCCTCCTCCACGCTGCGGGAGAAGGCGGAGACAGCGTCGGGATGGTTCGGGTCCCCCAGGAACTGCTCAAGCTGTGCGGCCGACTGGTCTTCGGCGTAGGTGCCATGACGACTCCCGTCAGTCGGCATCGGATGATCCTTCTTCCGGCGCCGGTACAAGGTGCCGCAGGAAAGCGGCGCGGCTGGCCCGCATCCAGTTACGGGTGGCAAACATCGTGGCTGGTGGGGCGTACAGCGCAGCCGTGTGCTCCACAACCGTGGCCACCTCCGCAGCGCTCGCACCGGCGGCGAGGAGTGTCGCTCCCCATGCCCGACTACTGAACGCGGTCAAGCTGGTGAACTCCGGCGAGTGTTGTCCGGCCATTGGGTTCGCGGTGACGATGGCCTCGTTTCGGAGGTGAAGGTGCAGCCCCAGCAGTGCCAGGTCCCATCCGACGCCGGTGGCACCCGGTCCGAACTCGGCCCAGAATCGCTCGTCAACGACAGCCGTGTGCTCGAGTTCGATGATGGTCTCCCCGGTGCCGTTGGACAACCGCACGACCACCTCGGACGCCGGGCTGTCCCCGATCACCATCGCCAGTGTGAAGAGTCGCATCGGTTCGCAGTGCAGGATGGTGCCACGCAGGTTGCCCTCGAACGCGAAGGCGCCACCCCTGTGCACCTCACCGGTGACCGGAAGGAACCAGCGCGAGATCTGGTCCACGTCGGTGAGGGCGGCCCATACCCCCTCCAGGCTTGCCTGGTAGCCGCGACGTAGTCGGACGCTGCGACCGTCACCTGCGGGAATGCGCCGATGGTCGATGTCCCGGTGGACGCTGGCGAGCTGTTCGGCGATGTCTGTCATGAATCCCTCTTCTCCAGTAGCGACCTGTCGTCGGGTCACGACGTGCCTTCATACGCCGAACTCGAGGCGGTAGTCGCCGAACTGTCGATCGATCCGGGTCTGGTCCAGACCAAAATCAGTGAGCGAGTAGCCGGGCCTACCAGGGCGCTCCGGGGCCTCATCGCTCAGGTAACGCGCCATCCGAGCAGCTGCGTTCGGAGGCAGGGAAACCCCGGCGAATTCGCACACCCGTGCGGCGACGCCGAGCGGGTCCGTCCGCAGGTCTCGCTGTCGTACATCGAGTGTGAGCGCGGCGGTCCCGTAGCGATCTCCCTGGCGCAGGTTCGACAGCCCCTGTGTGGCGTATCTGAGCCACTGCCTGCCGATGGCCCAGTAATTCACTGGGGCTCCGCTGGCGCCCCGCACGACCGCGGTGAGGTTGCTCGCCGAGGCCAGGTTGGCGGCCGGATTGCGGTGGAGTCGGATGATCCGCGCCCGCGGGTACGCTGCAGCCAGCGCGTCCAGGTGCCACAGGTGGGACGGACACTTGAGCACGATGTGCTGCCCCGGTCGCCGCCACAGCATGCACCGCAGCAGTAGACGATGATATTCATAGGTTTCGCGCAGGTCCTGCTCGTTCAGCCAGGCCAGGTAGCTCGGTATGTGGTAGCGCTGCGCGAAGATCGAGCTGGAAAACGTGGTGGCGGTCAGCCGGTGGCACTCGTCGGGCCGTAGCGGGTCCAACGGATGCAGGTCCCGGAGTCCCGGTGCAACTCGGTGGTATTGCTCGACGTAGTCGCGAGCGACCTGGATCATCCGGACGTGTGCGGTGGGGTCGGTCGAGGCAGCTGGTGCCAGCATCTCCCACAACCGGGGTGCCCGCAGCTCGGGATGCTCTGCCAGTAGATTGTGCAGGGCCGTCGTACCGGTGCGTGGCATCCCCGTGATCACGATTACGTTCTCCAGCGGAATCTGCTCGATGTCTGGATTGGCCTGTACGAGCTGGCTCGTCTGGATTTGTGTGACGAGTTGGGTGACCACGAAATCGTGCAGGATCTGGCGACCGAAAGAGCTCAGAAACGCCTCGCCGGCCACCGCTTCCAGCAGGCGCCGGAGTGCGGGAAGGAACTGTAGTGGCCGGTGGTCGTGGTCGCCGGCCGACTTCCGAGCCTGTGCGACGAGATCATCCACAGCCATGCCGGCGATCGCCGGGCGGTCCGCCTCACTGCCGCTCATCGGGATCACTATCCGCTGTGGTCGCGTGCTGTTGGGGAGCCGGAGTCTCTCCTGCTTCAGGGCTTCTGTCCGTCAACGCATCCGCCACGAGCTGCGTCATATCGCTCAGGGATCCAGCCTCGTATAGCTCGGACTCATCCAAGGAGATGTCGAATTTCGCCTCGATCTTGTCTAGAATCTTGTAGAGGGTCAATGAGTCCAGACCGGAAAGATCGGAAAGACCAGCTTCCTGGTCGACCGTCTCGACAGAGTAGTTCAGCAGGTCCGCGATGACCTCCCGGATCTGCTGTTCCACCGTGGTGTGGAAATCAGGCATGGCAGCTCCTTGCCGCTAATTAGATTGTGTTGAGCTCCCCACCGCTCTCAGGTCGTCGGTGGCGCGTTTTGCCGCACCTTGGCCCGTTGCACCTTGCCGCTGCTCGTGCGGGGCATGCTCTGGGGCGGTACCAGTTGCACCGTGACATCGAGTTGACCGAGGCCCGCCGAGATCGCAGACCGAATACGACCAATCAGGTTCTGTCGCTCGTCGCTCGACTCGATCGCGGTCTCGACCACCACGACCAGTCGTTCTCCACGCTCGTGGTCCTCGCCGACCGCCGCGCATCGTCGGCGGTAGACGCCCGGCACGTCTCGGACCATCGCCTCCACGTCCTCGGCGTAGTAGTTGTGGCCGCGGATCACCACCATGTTCTTGGTTCGGCCGGCGATATAGAGCTCGCCGCCATGCACGAACCCTTCGTCCCCCGTACGCAGCCAGCCGTCGTTGGTGAAGAGTTCCCCCGCCGGCTGCTGAAAGTAGCCGCTGGTGACAGGGGCTCCCGTTATCTCGATCTCACCGAGGTGGTCCTCGGCGCCGTCGGCACCGCCAATGCGGATCCGGACCCCCCGGACAGCCTGGCCCACGGCGACGAGGGGACGGGCTCCAGGCGCACCGGGCTCGGCGAGGACGACGAGGCCGCTGTCACGGGTGCGGGCTCGATCGAGCCATAGGTGGGACAGGCGGGATCCGGGCCGCGGGAAGGTGACGGCGAGTGTCGCTTCCGCCATCCCATAGACGGGCATGATGACATGGGGACGAAGACCCCGGTCGGTGAAGGCTCTCTGGAACCGGGCGACCGTGCTGGCCTGGACTGGCTCTGCGCCGTTGAGGCCCAGTCGCCACCCAGACAGGTCGAGATCCGTCGGAACTCGGTTGACATCATCCGCCAGATGATCATAAAAGAAGTTCGGGGCGGTGGTGACCGTGCAGCCGTGGTGGACGAATTGCTGTAGCCACGCTGCTGGTTGCCGGACGAACGTCGACGGACGCCAGACGACCACGCGTAGGCCCTGGCTCAGAGCGGCGAGAGTTGAGAAGAGCCCCATGTCGTGGAACAGCGGGATCCAGAGTCCGGCCACGTCTGCTTCCGTCAATTCGCACCCATCGATGATCGCGTCGAGTCCCGCCACCACGTTGCGGTGGCTGAGGACGACGCCCCTGGGGTTCCGGGTGCTGCCGGACGTGTATTGGATCACCGCGAGCGAGTCGACGCCGGTCGGCTCGGTGAGTTCCGGTCCTGTTGTCGGCAGCGCATCGCCATCGACAACTCTGACCGGGGGTAGTGCGGCGGAGTGGCCGCGAACCACGCCCAGGCATGCCGAGCTGACCACGAGGTGTCGCATCGCGGAGTCGGCCAGGACCCGTCGCAGGTGATCGAGGTAGCCGGGTAGCCCGCCCATGGCCGAGGGAGTAGCGAGCGGTACCGCCACCGCGCCGCAGTGCAGGATGCCGAGTAGGGCACGCAGGAACACCAGGCCGTTCTCTGCGACTAGTCCAACAGGGTCGCCCGGACGGACGCCGTCAGCGCGCAACTGCGCGGACGCCGTCCGGCTCATCCGCAGGAGGTCCGTGAGCGACACTCGTTGACCATCCTCGGCGATGAGGATCTCACCGCCTCGGGCGGCGTAGATCCGCTCTACTAGCCCGCTCTCCGTACTGCCGCGCGGTGCTGGCTCCGTCGGCATGGCGACCGCCCCCTCTCAGCGGATGAGCGAGGCGACCCGCTCGCGGTTGTTGGTCCAGTCGGTTCGGCTGACCGCGACGAGGCAGGCGGTCTTGTGAGGTAGCTCGACCACCATGATCTGCCGCATGCCCAGCATTTTGTGTAGGTGCACCATTGACCGATTACGAATATTGGGATCTCCGATGTAGTGTCGGGCCTCCGGCCACGTTTCAAAGGCCCAGTCCACCCCGTCCACGATTACCTCCAGAATGATGCGTCGATCCACCCGCGCCGCCGGATCCACCAGCAGGTGAGATCCGCGGGCCTGATCCTCGATCAGAGGCACATCGGCGAGTAGGCTGTCCCGCTTTGCGTAGGTCTCGGCGTAGGCGACCGGCCGTCCATCCAGTTCACCGACGATTGTCTCTACTCCGAGTTGCTCCGCCGGCAGCGCCAGGTAGTCACGTACAGTCTCGGGGCCGTACGGCGGCGGACCGACCTTCGCCACCCGAGGAGCAGTTCCCCAGTACGTCAAACCCGGGGCGGTCCACCATCTCCAGATCATTTCCGCGTCGCTCGGCACCGTGCGCCGCCAGATAAATGTGTGTCCACGACGCAGGTGTAGAGTCCGTTGACCCGGTATCCGCCTTTCCACTCAACTTCCCCTATCATCTGTGTCATGTGGTGTCCGCCGTATGCGTGCTGCCCGGCGCTGGAGTCGGGAAAGGCTCAGGCGAACGGTGCGGGCGACCCGAAAGGCATTGTCACGGTTGGTCTCGAACGAGTTCGTGTAGAAGTGTGTGCCGAATGTCATTGGGCCGACGAGGTAGAGGTTCGGACACGCGCTGCCGTCCGTGCCGAGAACCTGACAAGTGTCGAACCGGACCCGCACGCCGCCCCGAGGATCGGCCGTGAGCAGACCACGTCCGATCGCGCCGCGTAGCAGTGCGTCGCGTCGACAGGCGATGGTGAGATGCCCGCCAGTCGCGTCTATGAGGACATCGTAGGCGTGGGCGGATGGACCCGACCGAGTGACGATCCGCCAGCGGAAGGCAGCGCCGGATTCTTCGGGGGTGACGGACGTCAGCCCGCTGCGCACGCTGAGTTGTCCGCTCACCACGGCAGGCAGCAGCGCCCTCGCGTTGACCAGTGGCATGCTGTGCCGGTACTCGCTCCAGCGAGCTTGGCAGGTCGTCAGGAACAGCATCTGGTCGCGCTCGTCGATGGCGTGCCAGATGGCCGGGGTGTGCGGCGACAACGAGTCCAGTGCGTCGTACCAGGTGGTCGAGGACTCCGTGGCGGCGACGACCGCGGTCGCGAAGACCTGATTCTCGTCCTGTCGTTGACGGCTTCGCTGACCGGCACGGGAGAACCACTCCCGGGCATCTGGCATTCCGGGGGTGTATGGCTCGCGCGCCCGGGCATCGAGTCCCTCCGCCAGCGCCCGTGCCGCTGTACTCAGCCGGAGCCGCTGTCGGCCCGCCCGGGTCTCCCGGTCTAACCAGTCGGGATCGAGCAGTGCTGGCTGCTGCTCGGCCGTCGCGCTCTGTACCTTCGGAAGCCCCCGTGTTCGGGAATAGCAGGAGATTCGCCCCTGGGATCCTTGTCGGAGTAGTTGGATGCAGATGTCAACGGCACTCAGGCCGCTGCCAACGATGCCCACGTGTGCGATGGGCGAAATCTGCATAAGCTGACGTGTCTCGGCGAGAGACGCAACGAAGTTCTGACGGCCCGCCCAGTGCGCGAGGGCGCCGTGGCGGGACTCCCCAGTCGCCAGGACCACAACGTCGAACGTGCGCTGCACACCGTCGGTACCGGTAATCCGGAACGACCCGTCACTCCGCACAAGGTCTACTGCCGCGGTTGGCCAGTGCTCGACGGCCACACCGGCTCGTTCGGCCGATACGAATGCCCCGAGGAGGACCTGCTGCAGGTAACGCCCGAAGAGCCAACGCGGCGGGTACTCCAGGTCGTCGTGGTCGTGCGTGCCCGGTTGGGCGCGCAACCAGTCGCTGAATCCGGTCGGTGCCCGCGGGTTGATGTGCAAACGGTCGGTCCGCATGTTCAGACGGTGCACTGACTGGAAGGCGTACCCCGATCCGGGCTCTTCCGCGGGGTCGACAGCCGTCAGCCTAACCGGGACTGTCGATGGATCGGTCTGAAGCTCGTTGATGAATTTCCACACAAATGATGTTCCGGTAGGGCCCAAGCCGATTACCGCCACCGACGCTTCGCCGTTTCTGCTCACCCGTGTTTCTCCCTTCATTGGTTGCTCAGGACGTATTAGCGTGCCGCGCACGAGTGCGCGGACGTCCAAGTGGGGTTTCTTGTGGGATAAGTGCCTTAGGGGCAGTTACGGATCCGTCGCCTCGGGCTCTTTGGATGATTCGACGAATCACTGGTGTTGGATCCGATCCCGTATCGCAATTAGGCACACAATTGGCAGCGTTGCCGGGTTGGATCTCTCGTCAGAATATAAGGCGGGGGTGGTGTGGTCAAGCGCTGAAGCATTTCTTTTCATGGTCATCTTCGGGTTCCTGGCATATATTCCGCAAGTCGGGCCCATCGGTGATTTAGGTTGGGGTGCCGAGGTGGAGATCGTTCGGGGTTGCATCTGAATCCGGTTGGCCGGCGGTGAAACGCTTGATCAGCTCATTCGCCTGATGGCGAGCGTGCATCTGATCAGGCAGGAGGCCGGGAGGAAATTCACACCCGGTCGTGAGGTTTGAAGATCTTCAGGGCGATGTCGGTGCGTGACACGTCGGGGAAGCTCATCATGATCCGGTGGTAGCCGGTCTTGCGGGTTTCCCGTTCTTGAGCTGGCTGTTCATGCGTTGGACGGCGGCGCGGAGCCGTAGCCGGTTCGGGGTCCATCCGAGCTGGCCGAACCGCCGCCAGCCGGAACGGGAGGGCGCTCCGGCGTCGGTGCGGGTGGGCGGCGGGTCAACACCGCCCATCGGGTCAGCCGTGGGGTGAACAGGCCGGTGACCGCGAACAGCAGCGCCAGCGCAACCCAACCGAGGCGGCCCCCGTCGAGGATCAGCAGGGTCAGCAGAGCGGGCCCCACCGCACCGGCGAGGCCGTTGAGGAGCCCGGCAGCGCCCTGGTACTCGCCGACGAACTCCGGTGTGGCCAGGTCGTAGGCCAGCCCGGTGCCACCGACCGCGTGCCACAGATCGCCGATTGTGTAGACCGTCGTCGCGACCAGCAGCAGCGCGATCGTCGGGCCGGCGGGCAGAGCGCTGGTGCCGGTGAAGAGCAGCATCGCCGCGGCCAGCGCCAGACCAGCCCGGCGCATCGTTCGCGCAGCCGGAGTGGCGGTCTGCGCGTTGCGGCTCAGGCGCACGGCCAGCAGCACTGTCAGCACCGTGTTGGTCACCAGGACCGCTGCCACCATGATGGTCGGTGCCGCCGTGTGCGAAGTCACCCAGAGGGGAATGATCAAGGTGAGGACGACGGAGTGCAGTGAGAGCACCGCGGAGGTGGCACCGACGGCGACGAAGGGGGCGTCCCGCAGCGCTGGCCCGAGACCGCGCTTCGGGGCGGCCGGCACCGACCCGGGCGGAAACGGAGGCAGTCGCATGATCAGCATCGCGGAGAGTGCGAATGCCGCGGCGTTGCCGAGCACCAGCAGCTGGTACGCCGCCCGGGCGTCGGCCACCAAGGCGAGCCCCGCCAGGGCCGCGCCGACACCGGTGCCGAGGTTCGCCACCGCGCGCAGTATCGCGAAGGCAGGTACCCGTCCTGCCGCGCCGCCGACGGCCGCGACCAGGGCGGCGCGAACCGCGAGGTTGCCGGTGGCGAGCAGCGCACTGAACACCGCGACCACGATGAACGACGCGACCGAGTCAACCAGCAGGTAGGACGCGGCGACAACGGCCTGCAGCAGCTGCAGGACCGCCCGCAGCGTACGCGGGTCGCGTCGGTCGGCGAGGCGGCCGAACGGCACGCTCGCGATCAGCCCGACCAGCGCGGCGACCGTGAGACCCACTCCGACCGAGCGGGTGGACAGCCCGAGGCTCCGGGTGAGAAACAGGGCCGAACCGGCAAGCCAGAGCCCCATCCCCACCGTGTTGGTCAGCGTGGCCCAGGCCAGGATCCGCAGCGGCCCGGGTGGCGGGATCGGTGAGATCGCCCTCCACCAGCTCATCCTCGTAACCTAGGTCGACCTGAGCCAACGGGCTGACCGGCGACTGGCGACTTCAATCACAGTGGACTCCCTCCGGTGTCCCGCGAAGGGCGCGCGACCAAGGTCGGCAGTGGTCATCGGCCGAACGGCCGTGCCGCCAGTTCGGCCGCGATCCGATGCGGGTCACCGGTGCGAAACTCGGGGGGGTCGTGTAGCAGGAAGTCGCGGTGGCTGATGTTCCACGCGTACGCGCCGGCCAGGGCGAACACCAGCACGTCACCCACGCCGATCGGACCGGCATCCGCCGATCGGGAAAGCACATCCTTCGGCGTGCACAGCTGTCCGACCACAGTCACCGGGCCTCCGTCGGTGCACGGCCCGTCACCACCGTGGCGCCGGTGTACGGCGAACGGCTGTGGGTGCCCCTTCGCCGCCGGTGTACGAAGGTGGTGCGTGCCCCCGGCCACCACCGCGAACCACTCGCCGTACGAACGTTTCACGTCGATTACTTCGGTTAGGTAGGAGCCACAGTAGGCGGCGATCGAACGGCCAGGTTCGATGCGTAACCGCAGGCCCGGATGCGCGGTCAGTAGATCGGCCAGCTCGCGGCCGTAACCGGCCCAGTCGAACCGTGCCGCCGGGTCGGCGTAGTCGACGGTCATGCCGCCGCCGACGTCAACCTCGCGGGCACCCAGCACAGTAGCCGCCCAACGGACCACCGCGGCGGCGACGGCGCCAGCAGTCGGGGCGTCCAGCCCACTGGCGAGGTGGGCGTGCACGCCGTACACCTCGACTCCGGCGGGTGGTTGACGGGCACATGCGAGGGCGTCGGAGGGGTCCATGCCGAACGGGCTGGGCTGGCCACCCATGACCAGGCTCGCTCCCGGCACGTCCAACGGGAGGTTCACCCGCAGCAGCACCCGCGCGGGTACGCCGAGGTCGTCGGCCAGGGCGCCGAGCCGGTGCAGTTCGGCAGGGGACTCGACATGGATTCGGTCTACCCGGGCGGCGAGCGCGGCGCTGAGGTCCGCATCGGTTTTGCCGGGCCCGGCGTAGGCGGCCGGGGTCCGTCCGGGCAGCACCTCGGCGAGACGCCGCAACTCCCCGCGGCTGGCGGTCTCGAAGCCGGCGACAATCGGTGCGAGAGTTCGCAGTACGCTCGGGTCCGGGTTCGCTTTGACCGCGTATAGCAGCTCGACTGCCCGGGGCAGGGCTGCCCGGACCGCGTGGGCGTGGGCGGCCAACCTGTCGAGATCGTGGACATAGACCGGGCGGATCACTGGCGGCCGCCGAATGGGTTCGGTACCGGGACGAAGGGCGCTGCCCGGTCAGCCTCACGTCGCCACCGGAGTAGCAGGTTGGCCTTCGCGACCAGCTGCTGGCCCGCCAGCAGCGCGTGTAGCTCGGGCGGATCGCCGAGGTCGGCGGCCACCACCGAGACCACCGCCCGCACCTCCTGCCACAGGGTCGACTCCACCTCCGGCCGGGCATCGGCGAGGGCGCCACAGATCCCGGCCAGGTGATTGACGAACAGGCAGTAGACGACGCGGCGCCGGGACTCTTCCGCAGTGTAGGCAGCCTGCGGTGGTACACCCTCCGGCCAGTCAACCCGGCGGGTGGTGTCCAGCTTCACTCCCTCCAGGTCCCGCAACAGCATCCGGACCGGGTAGCCCCCCGGTCCAAACACCACGACCACGTTCTGCAGGTGTGGTTCGTACACCACGCCGAGCTGGAGCCAGCAGCGCAGTACCGCCGGCACGAGGAGCCCGACGTAACGGTGCCACCAGGTCACCGGGTCGTCCAACGGCAGCGGAGTGGCAGCCAGCGCTGCCGCCAGTACCGGGGTCTCCCCGGGCCCCAGGTGCGGGCGCAGGCCGGTACGCAGGATCGTTCCGTACGCCTCATCTACCCCGGACGTGTCGACGGTTCGGTAGGCGGGTTCGGCGAGCAGCGCGACGCCGTCCGGCAGCGGTACGCGCGACAGTAGTTCGGTCAGCGCCACCGCGCCGGAGAGTTCGTATCGGGCGTTCTTGCGCAGACAGTTGGTGATCCGTACGTGCAGACTGGTCTTGACGAACAGATCAGCGACGGGCGCGTAGAGGGTGCGGACACTCGCGGTCGGTCGGACCGGCGCCCCGGCCGGGCCGAGCCGGCGGATCCGGGAATCCGTGGGTGGCACCAGCGCCAGCTGCCACGGATGAACCGGCAGCACCTGGTGCCCGGCCGGCGGACGGGGCGGGTCCAGGGCCGCCAGCAGCGAATCGACCGGCCCGGCTTCAGCCACGAGGTTGTCCGGAACGGCGAGCCAGTGTAGGGGGAAGGCGGTGCGTAGCTCCGGTGCGTAGGCCCGCCAGCCATCCGGGTCTCCGCTGCGCCACTTTGGCGTGGGATGGTGCGGGTGGCCGAGGACCAGTGACTGCTCGGACGCCACGTACACGTCAATCGCGGGTTCTCCGGTCGGGGTCGGATCGGTGGCCGGTCGTTCGGCGAGTAGTCGGGCCACGACATCCCGGCTGGCCCGCACCTGCCCGAGGAACTCGGGGTTGGCGCGGCCGGTACGGGCGGTGAGTTCCGCCGCGACCAGCTCAGCCAGCTGTTCGGCATCCAGGTTGTCCCATTGATCGTTGCGGAGTTGGCGTCGTACGGGGCCGTGGTAACTGTGTGCGCCGACGGGGGATACCCGGGTCACGTCGCAGCGCAGCATCACCCCGGTGGCCGGCAGCCGCAGCCGCATCTCGTTGCCGGATACGCTGGCCTCGCCGGCGGGGGAGGCAACCTCGCGGACCAGGCAGCCGAACACGGAGTGTGCGGTGGCCAGGTCGGCCGAGTGGGCCGGCGCCGGCCGGAGACGGAGGCCGGTGCCGGTCATCGACTCTCCCGCAGGTAGTTTGGGCCGGTGCGCCGGTAGACCTTGTTCACATCGGTGCAGTCGAGCCGCTGCTTCGACAGCAGGGTGCCGGCGGTGACCATCGCCTTCACCGGCAGACGGTCGGCGTGCAGCACCCACTCGGTGAACATCCGAGCCGCCTCCGGGTCGCCCCACCGGTCGCGGGCCGCGGCGAGCCGGGGAGCCAGCGCGGCAGCGGGCGACGGCAGGTGAAGGCCCCGGGCGGTCAGCGCCAGCAGTGGCGCGGTGGCGGCGAGATGCAGGGTGATGGTGATGAAGACGTCGGCCAACTCGTGCGGATCGCGCACCCACATCCGCGTGTCTCGCAGTGCGACCGAACCGCGGTGGCGCGGGTCGAGGCGGGCGCCGTCGTTGTCCTTGTAGAGCAGGCCGACCGTCCCGTCCGGCGCGAGTAGCAGGTGGATGTTCTGTGGGTGGGCCTCCAGTGCCACGCCGTACCGTAGCCACAGGCAGACGTGCCAGTCGAGGAGTAGGTCCAGGTAGGAGTTCACCAGCGCTAGCGGCTGGCCCCGGCTGACTCGCTCCAGGACGGTGCCGGCCTCCGGATCCGGCGCGGCGAGGGCCGCTACCGGAACCAACCGGGTGCCGGCCAGCTCGCGCGGGAATCGGCGGAGCAGGAACGCGCGGCGGTCGTCCTCGCCGAGGTGGCCGTAGGTGTGCTCGTCGGCGTGTCGAATCCGGCCGGTGAAGGCGGGTTCGGCGCCGGCGATGCGGTTGAGTAGCTCGGCCACCGACGCGCCGTCGGCCAGGCTGTCCGGTCGCAGCCCACGATGGTTGCGGGCACCCAGCGTGGCGGTCGGCAGCGGCAGCTTCAGGTGGGTGTACGGGTCGTCGGCGAGCGCCACGGTGCGCATGGACAGCGTGGGCCGTACGGTCACCGCGGCCCGGGGGATCACCGGTAGGGCGTGTCGAAGTGCGGTGAGTGGGTGCACGGGCAGCAGCAGGTCGGCGCTGCGGTCCGCCGCCGGCCACCAGCTTGGTAGTGGACCCGTGAGCCGTACCTCTGCGCGGGGCGCGACATGCCACCGTAGCGGGAAGCGGGGGGCGTGCTCCGGGGCGAACCGGAGCAGGTCGGCGTCGTCCAGCCCGTGCCGGCACCGGTCAGTTGGGTAGACCGGGTGGCCGGTGTGCGCGGCGAGCACGTCGTCGAACAGCGCTGTCGACATGCCAGCCGGGACGTTCGCCCGCTCGGAGACCACCGCGGCGAACACCGACGGCCGGGCTCGCCGGGCGAGCCGGCGGGCCCGCAGGTCGGCGTGGCACTCGGCGGTGAACGTCCGCCAGCCGGCCTCGGCCTCCGGATCGCCGGTTGGCGCAAACAGCGTGAGTAGGCCGTTCAACGTGTTGACGCGACGGTAGCTGCCGCGACCGTCGCGGACCTGCAGCATCGGCGTCGCGGAACGGAGCGTTGCCTGGAAACCGTCGGCGCGGACCGGGATGCGAACGACCCCGTCCGAGTGTGGCACCTCCCACTGGTCCGGGGCCGTGAGCCGCCCGCGGTGGAGTAGGCCGAGGTGGTCCTCCCGTAGCAGAGCGTCGAGAACCCGGGTGAACACCTGCCGCTCGCTTCTGTCAGCCATCCGTGATCGTCCAGCGCATCCCGTCTCGGAACGCGGCCAGCGCCGTCCGCACGAGGTGCGTGTCCGGACCGATGCCGTGTAGTGCCGCCAGATAGTCGCGGTTGGTGCCGGTGTACTCCCCAACCCGGCCCACCGCACGCATCGGCCGGTTGGACAGCACGACACCGTTGTGGGTCGTGTCCACTCTTCCGGGCGCCTTGGTGAGCCGACCGGAGCGATCCGCGCAGACGTATTCGACCCGGGCATGCCGGCTGATCTCCGCCGGGTCGGGGAGATCGAATGCGGCCAGCGGTTCGCCCAGATGCAGTCGGATGACGTGGGCGAAGAGTGGCACCCGGAGCAGGTCGGTGAGGATGAGGTCCATCCGGTCGCCGATCAGGCGATCGTTCACCTCGATCAGTCGGACCTGGTCGTGCTGTACAACGTACTCCGTGTGGCAGGCGCCGAAACGGACACCGAGCAGGCCGAGCAGCATGCGGAGCCGGGCCTCGTGGTGGGGCGCCGGGAGTGACCAGTCGAGGCTCAGCTCGGTGAAGGTCGGTGGTGGGCCGAGGCTCGTGTGCCAGCCACCAAGAACGGCCAGCGACTCGGCGTCACCCAGCGTCTCGTAGGTGTGCAGCTCACCAACCAGGTACTCCTCGACGACGAGGGCGACGTCCGGCCGCCGCCGCCGGATATCGACGACCCGAGCCGTCAACTCCCTTGGATCGACGACCAGATAGGCGTCCTCACTGGCCACACCAGCACGGGGCTTTACCACCGCTGGAAAGAGATCCCGGGGCACGGTGGGTGTGGCGCCGGGGTTGACGGTGACCGCGCGCACCGGGTCCAGGCCGGCGGCGGCGAAGACGCGGCGCATGGCGGCCTTGTCTTTGCAGAGTCGGGCGGCGTCCGGGTCTTTGCCGGGCAGTCCGAGCTTGCCGGCGGCGATGGCGGTCGCCTCCTGCAGGTGATCGCTGTTGGAGAGCAAGGCGACCGGTGGGTCGGTCGTCGTCGCCGCGACGATCGCCGTCGCGTCCCGAACCGCGCAGTAGTCCACCGGTACGCCGGTCGGCCATTCCGCGGGGCGGTCGGTCAACACCGTGACTGGCAGGCCGAGCGAGTCCGCCGCCGGGAGGAAGCCCTCCAGGACGGCGTCGGTGGGATTCAACGCGGTGAGGTACAGCCGCATCCCGCCTCCTTGGCAATCTCCCCTGACAGCTCAAGATAGCCGAATCTGAATTTAAGGCTTTAGCATCCAGCGTGGGATGTCTCAATCACGGGCGGACATGCGGTCGGCCTGGTGCAGCAGCGCGGCGGGCAACAGCGCGGCGAAGCGGGCGTTGAGCACCGCACCCTGCACGGCGATTCGAGACTGCTGCCAACCTCGGTCATGGTGCCGTCAACGCCGGCCCCGGCGCCCGCCTTGTCCGTGGGGATCGCGCTCGTCACCGCCTCGACGATGGCCGGGTTCGCCAGCGCGCAGCCCGTACCCATGATGAGTAGCCCGGCCAGCAGCGTGCCGTAGCCCTCCACAGGGCCATGGGGGTTGACCGGCGTGGTCGCGGTCGCTGAGGCGCCGCTCATCGCATCGCGGCTTCGTCGTTCGTGGTCGGGCTGTCGAGTCGGTCTATCAGGTGGCCCGCCAGTAGCCGAGGGAGGTGAGCTGGTGTTTGCCGACGCCGAGCGTCCGCCGTACGTGCCGGGTGATGCGGCGGGTGCTGCCGGCCTCGCACCCCACCCAGTAGTGCGCGGTCTCGCCGGACGGTAGTGCGGCGCAGACGGTGTCGACCAGGTGCTGCCCGTCGTCGCGGCGCGGCACCCACGTCACGTCGTGGTGCGCCCGGGCGCGCGGAGTCAACGCCTTCTCGTCTTCATGGGCGAACTCCAGCCACACCGTCGCGGGGATGCCGGCGCCAGCGTCGAGGAGGCTGTTGACCGCCGGTAGCGACGCCGCGTCCCCGACCAGGTAGAGGTGTTCCGGCGCCGGGTCGGGCAGCTGGAAGGCGCTGCCCTGCACGGTCGCGTCGATAGTGTCCCCGGCCTGCGCGGTGGTGGCCCAGCGGGCGGCGCAGCCGTCGTGGATGGCGAACTCCAGGGTGAGTCGCCCGGTTGCGGGATCTGGGTCGACCAGTGTGTACGCCCGCTGGTGTGCCCGGCCGTTGGTCTTGAACCAGAGCCGGATCCACATCGTCGGGTGTACGCCGCACACCGCCAGGAGCCCACCGTCGTCAAGGAGTAGCCGCTGGTAGCGCCCGGCAACCGACTCGGTGCCCAACACGGTGAGCCGGAAGTCCCGACCGCCCATGGCCCGGAGGACCAGACCCTCCCAGTTCCGTCTCACAAGACCTCCAGCTAAGGTCAGCCTAAGTTGGGAGAGGTTAACCTAAGCGGAAGCTTCGATGGTACCGCTTCCCGCCCGCCGGGCACCACACTGCTGGCCCGATGCTTACCCGCGCAACCAACGAAGGGCGCGAGATCACGTGATCTATCAGGAGTAAATCCTCGACCTTGGCAAGCTGACGCTGGAGCCGGTGTGCCCCGACCTGCGGATCGCGGGGTTCACCTTCGCCGCGGAGATCGACATGCCCGACAAGCGGGCCCAGTTGGCTCTGCTGACCCGAGCCGGTTCGAAGCCGACCAATCCGACTGGTGGGATAGGAATTCACCCGCAACGGAGCCCTTCGGTATCGGGCGGGTAGGTGCCGCGCCGCGAGGGGTGGCGTGACCCCGCCAGGCGACTTTACGCCAGGGTTTACCCACAGACATCGGTGGTTGGAACTGCGACGCTTTACGTGGCATGGCGCGGGGGACTCGCTCGGTGTTCAGGAAGCTCCCTTGTTCGAGGTGGTCCGGAGAGCGGGTAATTCGAGCAGGCTAACGGTGCGTGGCTGGTTGTTGTCATGGTGGCCGCGCTGACGCAAGCACCAGAACTGCTGTTTAAGATCGGGTGAAAGGAAATTTCGTGCACGTGGGTTTGAAGAATCCGAAGCTTGCTGCGCTGGCGGCTGTCGCCGCAGTGGTGGCGGCTGGTGTTGTGGCTCCGGCCGCAGCTCAGGCGGCTCCCACAACACCTGTATTTGGGTCTACAATCGACGGATACGCGGCGTATGATGGCCAGGACACGTGTGATCCAACCGCCAAACCCGGCGTGATCGCCTTTAGGGATCTGCTGAACGCTACCTATGATACCCACCAGTCAGGTATCGGACGCCAGTGTAGTGGCGGCAGCGTCAGCGAGCACCATGAAGGACGAGCTCTCGACTACCATTTCAACTATTTCAATTCGGCCGATCGTGCGGACGCGACCGACCTACTCAACTGGCTGCTTGCCACGGACTCCTACGGCAATAAGCATGCTATGGCCCGCCGGCTTGGCATCATGTATA
Organism: Salinispora pacifica DSM 45544; assembly: GCF_000378845.1. NCBI lineage: Bacteria > Bacillati > Actinomycetota > Actinomycetes > Micromonosporales > Micromonosporaceae > Salinispora > Salinispora pacifica. The sequence continues at coordinate 435,125 of NZ_KB905359.1, forward strand.
TCATCTGGAATAAGCAGATTTGGTCGTCGTACGACGCTTCTTCCGGTTGGCGGCCATACAGTGGGGCCAGCCCGCACACCGACCATATTCACTTCAGCTTCAGCTGGGCTGGCGCGGAGAAGCGCACCACGTGGTGGTCGGCGAATCAGGTAGCCGGCAACGCCTCGGTGTATGGCATCCTCCCCGACGGCCGGCTGACCTACTCGGTGATCGATGCGCCTACCGGGGACCGGACGTTTGGGCCAGTGATCTCCAGCGCCTCCCTGGGCTTCACCCCAAAGGCAATGGCAACGATGAACTTCAACACCATCCTGGTCACTTCCACGGACGGTAAGCTCTACCGGGTAGATGTCAACACGAATAATGCCTCGCTTACCTTCGAGCCCCCCGTCGAGATCGACTCGAGGGGTTGGGTGCATGACCTGCTCGCGTACGACGGTGCCGGCAACCTCTTCGGCATCTCTGATGGTCAACTGCGTCGGTACGGCGTCACCGTCGCGACGCATTCAGTCACGATCAACAGCAATACGGTGATCGCGGACAGTGGCTTCACGCTGAACACGCTTACCGCTACCGGCCCGAACTGGATCCTCGGGACGACCAGTGACGGCACCCTCCGGTCATACAAGATCAACGGTGCCGGCGACTGGGACGGGGCAACACTCGACCCCGACGGCTGGGGCTTCACCCATCTGATGTCGCCCGGTGGGGGCATCTACTACGCCCGCGACGCGAGCGGGGCGATGTACCACTACCAGGATGTCAACCCGTACGACCGCAACGGCAGCGACGTGGTGTACCACTTGGACGACCCGGTGGATGCGGGCGGATGGACCCAGAGCCTCCTGTCGACCCAGCCCGACACCATCAGCTGACCACGACGACTTCTACGCCGCCCGTCGCGACAACCAGTCGCGGCGGGCGGCGACTGTCAGGCCGCCTCCACATACGAAACGGTTTCGACTCAGGGTGCGATACGCGGCGACATGTCCCGCGTTCTGCTGATCGAAGACCATCAGACGGTGCGCGATGGACTGCAGCTGGCGTTGACCCGGAGGGGCCCCACGGTGGACGCGGTGGCGACCGGCGAGCAGGGGCTGGCCCATGTGCACGAGGACACCTGCGACGTCGTCGTCCTCGACCCCATGCTGCCGGGGATGGACGGGTTCGAGGTCTGTCAGCGGATCCGGAGCCTCGGCGACCTCCCGATCATCATGCTCACCGCGCGGTGCTCTGACGATCGACCGCGTCCCGCTGGTGGTCCATAGGAATGGCGTGCCGGTCGGTCTCGCGCCGACCGAGCTGCGCCTGCTGCTCGAGCTCTCCCGCGCCCCGGGCCAGGTCGAGGACGACTCCTCGGGGCCGTCGAATTCGTCGTCGGGCCGATGCAACCAGCTGAGCGTGGGGGCGCTGATGCCGGCCCGGCGCAGGGCCGGTGCCTCGGACGCCGAGGTCACCCCGAGTCAGGCGGCGCCGGCGTCCAACGCTGCCCGGGCCACCATCGCCGCGCCGTGACCGAAGGCGGCCGCCTTCGGTCACGATGTGTCACGAGCCGGTAGTGGACGCGGTTTACCCTTTGGTGGGGTCAGATCCAGCGGCGCAGTGCCACCTCCACGCCGGCCTGGAATCGACTCTTCGCATCGAGGCGTCGCATCAGGTCGTGGACGGTGCGACGGACGGTCCGCTCGGAAAGTTGGAGTTGGCGGCCGATCGCCTCGTCGGTAAGCCCTTGCCGGAGTAGCCGGAGGATGGCCACGGTTTGGTCAGTTAGGCCGTCCCCGTCGGCCGTGGCTGATCTCGGGAATTCTCTGCTCTTCTCCCAGAGCAGGTCGAAGAGGAGGCACAGCGTGGAGACCAGGGAGCTACCGCGGATCTCCAACGCGCCCCGGCGGGGTTGTGGCCCGATCGGGATGAGGGCGAACTGTCGGTCGACCAGGGTCATCCGAATCGGCGCTTCGGACATCACCCGACTCTCCTCGCCCTGTTCCGCCATCAGCTCGGCGTATGCTCGGGATCCGGCATCGTCCAGCGTGCTCTCCTGGTATATGTGGCGGATCGTCACTCCACGGGAGAGGGCGATCCGGGTCAGCGTCTTGGCGGTCTCGATACTTCCCGGTGGCACCGCCCGGCCGGTGGTCAGCGTCATGATGCTCTCGGATGCGGTGCAGGCGTGCTCGGTCAGGCGTTCCCACACGGTGTCGGATCCTTCCAGCCGCACGATTTCCTCCCGCCCGCGGTGGGTGTCGTGGCTGGCGGTGTGGGCGAGCACCGAGGCGCGGGCCGCCAGGAGCTTCGCCTGCTGGGTGATCATCTGCTGCTCGGCCTGGTGCAGCAGGGCGAGCAGGCCGAGCCGCAGGCTCACCGAGCGCAGACTGCCTTCCTGGTTGGGTGGCGGTGGGATGATCGCCTGGTCGGCCAGGGCGGAGAAGGCATCGCGGATGACCGCCTCCGGTACGTCCAGGCTCGTAGCGAGTTCATCGACGTTCCAGGTCGGGTGCTCCACCATCGCCCAGTAGACGGCTTCGATTCCCGCCGATATGCCTAGCCTGTCGAGCAAGGTTGCCTCCACCAGTTCTATCAGGTGTTCACATTAGTGAAATCTGCCCCCTCCGCAAGGTTCGGGTATTGAGGATCGCCTTTGGCTGGTATCGAACGACCTTCGTGGTGCGACCCGTGCCCAGGCCGTTCGGCGTCCGGTGCCCCGGTCGCTCTGGAGATCCGGCTCGGTGCCATCCCCGGCTCCCCACGCCGGGGCGTTCACTGTCGCCCGGCAAGCCCATCGGTCCTGGCTGCCCCGGGCGTTGCCGGAACCGGCCACGGCCGGTTCCGGCAACGCCCGGGGTGCTGACGCGGACGACGCCGGAGCCGCACGATGATCGCAGCGGCGCTGCCAGGAGACCGGCGGCTGAGGGGAGGTGCCCGATGCGTACCGGGCAGATGTGGATAGTCGACACATTTGTGAAAACGGCGGCGGTCGAATCGCGAATCCGATTAGGGGAGCGGACCGTGAGGCCACTACATCGCGCTATCCAACCGCATTCCCGAATTTGCTCCAGATCATGCGGTATCGCCGTAAATACCAGGTGTTCTCAGACCACATCGGGCAGCGGGGGGCGATTGAACGCGGCACGTCGTGCCGCCGCAGGGGTGAACGAGTACCGGACGTCCATGTGGACGGGAGATGGCGATGGAGCCTGTTGCGGTGCACCCGTCCGGCGGTGACCTGCCAGCCCGACCGGCGGTGTTCCGGGTGCTCGGCCCGTTGACCCTCAGCAGCGCTGGGGACACGCTGGTTCTGCCACCGTCGAAGGTGACCTCGTTGCTCGCCGCGCTGTTGTTGCACCCCGACGAGGTGATCTCGGTCAGCACGCTGCAGCAGGCGGTGTGGGGCGACGCGCAGCCCGCCGCGGCCAAGGCCGCGTTGCAGACCTGCACGCTGCGGCTGCGGCAACTCTTCCACCGCCACGGCATCACCGGCAGCGTGATCAGGACGGTGCCGGGTGGCTACCGGATCACCGCCAGCGCCGCCACCGTCGACCTGATGCGCTTCCGCGAGCTGATCGGCCACACCCGCGAGACCACCGAGCCAGAGGCCGAACTGGCGAGGCTGGAGGAGGCGCTCGCGCTGTGGAGCGACCCGATGCTGGCCAACGTGCCATCAGAGACACTGCATCGGGACGTCGTGCCCCGGATCAGCGAGGAACGGGTTCGAGCGATCGAGCGGGTGTGCGATCTGAAGATCAGCCTCGGTCGGGACCGCTCCGCGCTCGTGGACCTCTGGACCGCCAACCGCGCGTACCCGGCGAACGAGCGCTTCTCCGCGCAACTCGCCTCGGTGCTCTACCGCACCGGCCGGCAGGCGGACGCCCTGGCCGAACTGCGCCGGATCCGGGAACATCTTCGCCACGAACTCGGCATCGCTCCGGGTCCCACCCTGCGTGAGCTTGAGTTGACCATTCTGCGGGGCGAAGCGTCCACTCCGGTCACCCCGGGGGGCCGATCCGCCATCGCGGTGCCCCGGCGCCCGGCCGTGTCCCACCTCATCGGTCGAGACGCGCTCGGTGAGACCATCGCCGACCGCCTCCGCGCGGACTGCCCGATCGTGGTGCTCACCGGCCCACCCGGCGTCGGCAAAACCGCGTTGGCGCAGCACGTTGGGCAACTCGTGGCCCCCCAGTTCCCCGGCGGCCAACTCCGGGTGGCGGCGGCCCCCGGGTCGCGACCTGATCCCCAGGGGCAGGCCCTCACCCCGGTCGACCACGGTCACGGTGCCCAGCTGGGCAGACGACTGCTGATCGCCGACGACGTGGTCAACGGCAGTCACCTACGAGGTATGCCGGCCCTGCTGGCACCGGGCGACGCGCTGCTGCTGACCAGCCGACAGAGTCTTTCTGGTCCCGTTACCCGACTTGGCGGTTGGCTGCACCGGGTGGAGCCGCTCGACCCCGCCGACTCGCTCCGGTTACTCCGTTCCGTGCTGGGGCCCGAGCAGGTCGATGCCGACCCAGAGAGTGCCGCCGAGATCGCGGCGCTCTGCGACCACCTGCCACTCGCGCTGCGCATCGCCGCCACCCGCATCCTGCTGCGCACCCGGACCGGACTCGCGGCGGCGGTGGAGTGGCTGCGGGTGGACCCGCTGAGCCGGCTGAGTCTGCCCGGCGAACCGGACATGTCACTCGGCCACCGCTTCGACGAGGCCCTGTCCCGAGCCGGCGAAACACTGGCGGCGGCCTTCGTCCGGCTGGCCACCGCGACTCCCACCGTCAGCACCGCCGCAGCCGCCGCAGAGCTGCTCGACGTTGACCCGGCCACGGCTCGCGACCTGCTCGACGGGCTGGTTGACCACAGCCTGGTCGAGGAGGCCGCGGAGCACTACTGGATACGAGCCCTGCTGCGGCGACACGCCCAGCTGGTGGCCGAACGGCACGCCCCCCACCCCGGCCCACCGCACCGAGCGAAGGGAACCCTGCGATGAGCACTGCATACGACACGGTGGCGCAGACCCGACCCCGGGTGCGCCATGACGTGCTGTTCACCCGGACCGAGGACGGAGTGGTGTTCCACAACGCCACCAGCGGCTTCCGGCTCTCCTCCGCCACCGCGTACCGGCTGGCATCGTTGCTCGTCCCGCACCTGAACGGGCGGCATCAGGTCGCGGACATCTGTGCCCGACTGCCCGCCGGACAGCGGGCCCTGATCGGTGAGCTGGTGACCGCTCTCTACGCGCGCGGCTTCGCCCGGGACGTCCCCGAGGCCGAGGTCGACCCGACCACGATGCTGGGCTCGGCGGTGGCCACGCACTTCGCCACCCAGATCGCCTATCTCGACCACTACACCGACCGGGCGCCGCAACGCTTCGCCACCTTCCGGAACACCTCGGTCGCGGTACTGGGCGCCGGTCCGGTCGCCACCGCCTGCGCCACCGGGCTGCTGCGCAACGGCGCCGCCACGGTGACCAGCTCGCCGGCGGTCGTCCGGCGGCTCACCCCGGAGCTGGCTGCGCTGAGCGCCTCCGGCTGCGCCGCGACCGCCGTGCCGCTACCCGACCCGGGCGCCGAGGTCGGCTGGTCCGAGCTGGCCGCGGCGGAGATAGTGGTCGTGGCCGCCGGGGACGACGCGCCCCGCGACACGCTGCGGCTACTCGCGGCCGGAATTCCCCCCGGCCGGCTCCTGCTGCCCGCCTGGGTCGCCGGCGGGCGGATGCTGGTCGGCCCGGTCCAGGGTGTTGGCCGGACCGGATGCTGGTGCTGCGTCATGCTGCGGCTCGCCGACAACGACGAGACCGGTGGCGCCGGGCGGGTGTGGCAGGCGGCGGCGTTGCCGTCCGGGGCCGCGCCAGCCGCCGCCGAGCCGGACGGCCCCCTCGCGGCGATGATCGGCAATCTGCTGGCGTACGAGGTGTTCCGGCTGACCACCGGCGCGCTGCCCGCCGAAACCGACGGGAGTGTGATCGTGCAGCACCTCGCCGCACTCGACGTGCTGACCGAGCGACTGCTCCCGCACCCGCGGTGCGCCTTCTGCCGGCCGGTCCCGCCCGAACCAGCCTGGTTCACCGGTGGGCTGGACGACGCACCTGAGACCGGGCCCGGGGCCGACCCGGCCGTCGAGGCCGAGGAAACGCTCGCCCGGCTCCAGGCCCACCAGCCGCTGCTCCAGCCGCATCTGGGGGTGTTTCGCCGCTACGACGACGAGCGTTGGGACCAGACCCCGGTCAAGGTCGGCGCGGTCGAGTTCACCGACGGCGGCGGCCAGCGTCGTACGGTGGCCGCGTTCGATCTCCACCACGTCGCGGCCGCCCGGCTGCGGGCACTGCGGGTCGCGGCCGTCGTCAACACCAGCAGGATCGCCGCCGCCGTCCCCGCCTCCCACGACCTCCCGCGGATCGATGCCACCCGGCTCGGCCTCGCCTCGGGCTGGGATGCCGCCGAGCCGGACGCGTGGGCCACCGCCCGGTCGCTGTTCACCCGCGAGGCGGTGGCGGTGCCGACGTCCGTGCTGGAGCCGTTTGGGGCGGCCAACCGCGGACACGGTGCCGAACCGACCAACGCCGGCGGGGGAGCGGGCGAGGACCTCACCGAGGCCGTCCGGGCGGGCCTCGCCTCGGCGCTCGCCGGACAGCGGCTACGACAGGTCGTCCTCGGCCAGGAGACCGTCCAAAAGGTTCGCTCTGCGACCATCGGCGGCACCCCCGAGCTGCTCTTTCTCACCAGGTCGACGGCGAACCTGGGCATCACCATGGACCTGCTCGACCTCGGCGGACAGCGCGACACCGGAGTGGCGGTGCTGCTGGCCCGCTCCTTCGACCCCAGCCGCGGCCAATGGACGTACGCACTCGCCGCCGATCCGGACTGGACGGCGGCGGCCGCGGCGGCGCTACGCGACGTGCTCGGTCAGGCCCAACTACGGGCGCAGGACCCCGAGGTCGTACCGGACACCGGCGACCCGGTGCTGGTGGACTTCGACGCCGGCACGGTGCCGGTGCACGGCGAGGTGGACGCCGCTGGGGTGGTTCACCGCTGGGCCGACGTACTCCAGCGGCTACCGGAGCTCGGCTACGACGTGCTGGTGGCACCCGTCGGTGGGGTGGACCTGGCCACGGGCGGGCTGGTGGCGGTCCGGGTGCTGCTGGCCGCCGGAGGCGACCGGTGAACGACGGTGCGGCCGGGACCGATGACCTGGTCTGTGCCGGCCTGACCCGGCTGCTCGCCGAGCGGGGCTGCGACGCGGAGGTGGTCGCGCTGGGGGTGCGGGACGAGCTCCGCGCGACCGTCCGCCCGGAACGCGGGCCGCGGGTGCTGCTCTACGGGCAGCTGGCGCTGATCGCACCGGTGCGCCCGGCAGCTGCCTGTGCGACCTGCCTCGCGCGGCGCTGGCAGGCGGTGCGCCACCGCGACCTGCGTGACGCGGTGGAGCTGGGCGGTGACACGGCCGCGGTGGGTCCCTGGCCGTACGCGACCCCGCTCGTCGCGGACTTCCTGCATGCGCTGATCGCGGCGCGTGGCACCGCCGACACCGGACCGGCCAGCACGGGGACGCCGAGCACGGTGTTTCAGGTCGACCTGTCGACCCTGCGGGTGCAGCAGGTGCCACTGCTGCCCGACCCCGAGTGCCCGGGCTGCGGCACCATGGTCGCCGACGCTCCGGAGCTGGCGGCGATCGAGCTGCCCGCCACCCCGAAATCGGCGGCGGACTCGTTTCGTGGCCGGCACCTGGACGACTACCCGCTGAACGTCGCGGCCTTCGCCAACCCGGTGTGCGGGGCGCTCGGCGGCGGCCTGTGGCAGGACGTCACCTCGCTCTCCACCTCCCCGGCGGTCGGCTCGTTCACCCTGCGCTGTGGCCGCTTCCTACGGGAGACGCTCTACGGTGGGCACGCCGACGGTTACCGGAGTAGCGCCCGGATCGCGGTGCTGGAGGGAATGGAACGCGCCGCCGGCCTGCGCCCGCGGGGCAAGCGCACCGCGGTCACCGCGACCCTGCGGGAGTTGGGCGACGACGCCCTGGACCCACGCGAGTGTGGGCTCTACCCCGACGCCTTCTACCAGGCCACTACGTACCTGCACCGGTTCGACGTGGACCGGCCCATCACGTGGGTGTGGGGCTGGTCCCTGCGGGACCAGCGCACGCTGCTGGTGCCGGAGGTGCTCGCCTACTACCACGCGGCGAGTGTCGAGGAGCGCTTCGTCCAGGAGACCTCGAACGGCTGCGCCTCCGGTGGCTCCATGGTGGAGGCGATCTACCACGGCCTGATGGAGGCGATCGAGCGGGATGCCTTCCTGCTGGCGTGGTATGGCGGCCGGTCCCTACCGGAGCTCGACCCGGCCAGCATCGACCGGCCACGGGCCCGGATGATGGTGGACCGGCTGGCGATGTATGGCTATCGGGCCCGGTTCTTCGACACCCGGATCACCTTCGACATTCCGGTGGTGACCGCGGTGGCCGTCCGCCAGGACGGCGGTCTCGGTACCCTCGCCTTCGGTGGCGGGGCGAGCCTCGACCCGCAGGCCGCGATCACCGCGGCGCTCTGCGAAATCGCCACCGACTCGGTGATGGTGCGAGTGCGCGCCCGCGCCGACGAGGCCCGGTTGCGTCGGATGACGACCGACTTCTCCCGGGTGCGGGGCCTGCACGATCACCCGCTGCTATACGGCCTGCCGGAGATGGCGCGACACGCCGCCTTCCTGCTTGATCACGGCACGGCACCGGTCCCGATGACCCAGCTGTACGAGCGAGACCGTCCCGCCCCACCGGTCACCCCCGACCTCCGCGACGACCTCGAACACTGCCTGAAGCAGGTGACCGCGCAGGGCTTCGACGTGATCGCCGTGGACCAGACCACCCCCGAGCAACGCGAGCTGGGTCTGACGACGGTGAGTGTGCTGGTCCCCGGACTCCTGCCGATCGACTTCGGCTGGCTGCGCCAGCGCGCCCCGCACGCCCGGCGGCTGCGGACCGCGTTCCGCGCCGCCGGGCTTCTCGACCGCGACCTGCGCGACGACGAAATCCACTCCGTTCCCCACCCGTTTCCGTGAGGTGCCGCCATGACGTCCGAAAACCCCGGCCTCGCCCACGCGTACGCGACCGCGATCCTGCATCGCAGCCGTGAACCGATGCCTCCGGCGGACTTCGCGCCGAACTGGGCCGACGCACCCCGCCGCGGCAAGTACTACCCGCAGGCGACCGCCTTCGGGCTGCCCGCCCCGGCGAGCGCCGACGCCGACCTGGACAGCGCGCTGCGGGGCCCCGGCGACGCCGACGAGCCGTTCACCCTGCCGCTGCTGGCCGGCCTGCTCCACCACTCGTACGGGCTGCTCGGACGGCGGCTCGGCATCCAGGCCAACTCCGATCTGGGAGTGTTGCCGTCGTACGCGTACGCCAACTGGCACCGCGGCGCCGCCTCCGGTGGAGGTCTCTACCCGTGCAGCGTCTACTGGGTCGCCGGGCCCGGAGCCGGAGTCACTCCGGGCGTCTACTACTACGCGCACGCCCGGCACGCGATGCAGCGGCTGCTCGGTGGTGACGTCAGCGCCCGGGTGAACACGGCGGTCGCCCCACCCCGCCCCGCCAGCCAGTTTCTGATCGTCGGGGTGAAGTACTGGCAGAACGCCTTCAAGTACAACAACTTCTCGTACCACGTGGTATCCATGGACCTGGGTGCTCTGCTGCAGTCGTGGCGGCTCTGGGCCGGCGCCCAGGGCCGGCAGATCCGACCCGTGCTCTGGTTCGACCAGGCGGCCGTCGCCGACCTGCTCGGCCTCACCCCCGACGACGAGGCGCTCTTCGCCGCCGTACCCCTGACCTGGGCCGCGCCCACGCCCGTTGCGCCCTCGCCCCCCGCATCCACGCCCCCCGCCACCACCGGTCGCGGGGAGCCGCCCACGGTCCGGGTACGGCACCACGACCAGGAGCGGTCGCGGACGCTACTCGACTTCGACACCCTACGGCGGGTCAGCCGCAGCACCGCCGCTTCGGTCGACCGGCCCGCCACCGGGGCGTTGGCTGCCGCCGCCGCCCACCCGGCGCCGCCGGGCGGAACCCGCCGACCACTGCCCGCCGCCGCGCCGCTGACGCTGCCCGTGGCGGCCGCCCTCACCGCCCGCCGCAGTAGCTTCGGCCGGTTTCTACGGAGCCGCCCCATGGCGGCGGCACACCTCGCCGCGCTGCTGAAGGCCACCGCCGCCAGCACCGTGCCATCCGAGATCGACGGTCCGACCGACCGTCCGCTGGCCCGGATCTACGCCTTCGTCAACGCCGTGGCCGCCGTGCCCGCCGGGGGGTACGCCTACGATCGGCAGGAGCACAGCCTGGTCTCCCTCAGCAGCGGCCCACCCGGCGCGTTCCTGCAACGCAACTACACCCTGGCCAACTACAACCTGGAGCAGGCAGCGGTCGTCCTCGTCGCGACGGTGCGGACGCACGCGGTGCTCGACGCCACCGGCGACCGGGGCTACAACCTCGCCAACGCCACCGTCGGCGCGATGGCCCAGACCTTCTACACCGTCGCCGCCGCGCTTGGTCTCGGCGCGGGAGTAGCGCTGGGCTTCGACGGCGTCTCCTACGTCAAGGAGCTGGGACTCACCGGCAGTGACGAGTTCCCGCTGCTCATCATGCTCGCCGGCGAGGAACGCGGGCAGCTCGGCAACTACCGATACGAGCTGCGGTGAGGCAGGCCGTGCCAGCGCCGGGCCCGCTACCGGACGTGATCGCCCCCGCCGGCTGGCGTACCGGTGCGTACTTCACCGCCCGGATCGCCGGCCTTCCCCTGTCGACGGTCGATTTGCTCCGTTCCCCGGCAGCCCGCACCTGGGCCGACGAGGCGCTGGCCCTGGAGCGTCAGCTCCGTACCGACGGGGCGCAGCTCGGCCAACTCCTGTATGAGCTGGTCAGTGACAATGAGGACGAGTCGGTCCGCCGACGGCTGCTGACGCTGCGCCGACAGGTCTTCAACAACGCCCTGCCGGCCGCGCCCGGGCCGGCGCTCGCCGCGGTCGAGCAGACCCGACCGGCGGCCCTGCCGGTCGTCCAGCGCTGGCTCCGGCGACGCACGCAGCTCGCCCGGCACCAGGCCGAGGGCAGCGCGATCCTCGCCGCTGATGTCGCCCAGGCCCGGGCCGAGCTGTGGCGGCTGGCCGACGAGCCACGCCTGCGCGGCGGGCTCCAACTCGCCTCACCGACCCTCGATGAACAGCTCGCCGCCGGGAGCACACCGGAGCTGACCCGGCCGGCGAACAAGCGGACCCGCCGGGTCGAGCGCTCGCTGCTGTCCTACCTGTACCGCACCGCCGGCAAGACCAGCCCGTTCAGCACCTTCACCGCGGTCGCCCTAGGCCGTTTCACCGACACCGGGTCGCAGCTCCAGTTCCCCGTCAACGAGCAGTGGCACCAGCACGTACGCCTCAACGTCGTCCTGGTCGCCCGGCTCGCCGAGTTGGTCATCGCCGACCCGCGGCGGCGCGGCGACCTGATGGTGGAGCTGAGCCCGGGGTGGCGCCGGGACGCGGACCGGATCCGCTATGTGCGGCACTGGGTCACCGCTGGCGACGACAGCGCCACGGTCAGCTTCGACTCGGTCCGCGACGGTCTCTTCTTCCTCCGCCGCAGCGGCGTCCTGGACGGGCTCACCGCCCTGTTGCAGCAGCGCGGCACGATGCGCTGTGCCGAGCTGGTGGATCGGCTCTGCCGGGACACCGGTGCCGACCGGCCCGATGGCGAGACCTACCTGTCGACGCTGCTGGAGTTGGGAATGCTGCGGCTGGTCGGCCTCGACACCGACGTGCACGCCACCGACCCGATCCGGGCCCTCGCCGACTCGCTGGGGCACCTGGACCGGCCGTGGGCCGGACAGCTCGTCAACCAACTCCACGAGATCATGCAGCTTGTTGACGCCTACCGGCAGGGCGACCTCGGCCGGCGTCGGGACCTGCGGCACCGACTGCGGGCCGCGGTACGCGCGGTGATGCGTACCCTCGGCGAGGAGAACCCGACCCTGCCGCAGACGCTGCTGTACGAGGACAGCCGGGTGGCCGGTGAACCGGTCGCCATCGCGGCCCCACCCTGGCAGCGGTTGGTCGGCGCGAACCTCGCCGCCGTGGAGCGGATCCTGCCCGCCTTCGACCAGAACCTGCCGCACCGGATCATGTTCCACGGCTTCTTTCTGGCCCGGTTCGGCGTCGGCGGCCGCTGCGACGACCTGCTGCGGCTGGTCGAGGACTTCCACGACGACCTCTACGACCAGTACTCCTCGTACACGGCGGGGCGCCGCCCGTTCGCTGCGGACGGTAGCTACACGCCGGAGGAGAACTGGCTGGGCCGGCCCGAGATGTCCGCGCTAGACCAGGCCCGACAGCTCTTCGCCAGGCGGGTGGCAGCGCTCGCCGACGCCGACCCCCGGTGCCCCGAGCTGTCCCTGCCCGTCGAGCTGTTCGACGAGGTGGGCGCGCTGCTCGGCGCCACCGCCCACCAGGTCCACCCGATGGGGCACTTCGTCCAGCTGGCCCTCCGTGAGCCCGACCCGCTGCTGGTGCTCAACCAGTCCTTCGGTGGACTCTCCTTCCCGTTCAGCCGGTTCACCCACTGCTTCGACGCCGACACCCCGACCCTCGCCGAGCGGCTACGTGCCCAGACGACGGAGCTCACCCCGCCGGGCGTGGTCTTCGCCGAGCTGACCGGGGGAGCGGCCACCACCAACCTGAACCTGCACGCCCGCCTCACCGACCACGTGATCGTGTGCCCCGGCGAAAGCAGCAGCGTCCCGGCCGACCGGCAGCTCACCCTCGACGACCTCTACCTGGCCCACGATCCGGAGACCGACCGGGTTGTTCTGCGCTCGACCCGCCTCGACAAGGAGGTCGTCGCCGTGTACCTGGGCTACCTGGTGCCGATGGCGCTGCCGCAGATCCCGCGTACCCTGCTGCTGCTCTCGCCGGCGTCGCTGGTGCGGCTCGACGTGTGGCGGGGGGTGCCGGCGACAACCAGCGACGGTGTTACCGTCCGGCCCCGGCTGCGCCTCGGCAACATCGTGCTCAGCCGCCGAAGCTGGTCGGCGCCGGTCCGCGAGCTTCCCGACGCGGGTGACCCCGGCACCGACCCGGCGGCGTTCCTGGCCTGGCGTCGGTGGCGGGCCCGGCACGGCCTACCCGAGCAGGCGTTCGCCACCATCTACCCGGCCCATGCCGGTCCGCGCACGGCCAACCCGAAGCCGCAGTACGTCGACTTCGGTAGCGCGCTGTCGCTGCAGGCCCTGCGCGCCGCGCTGACTGAGCCGGACGACCGGGTCGTCCTGCGTGAGTTGCTGCCTGCCGCGAGCGAACTGGCTGCCCACAGCGCGCTCGGCGGACACGTCAGCGAGCTGGCCGTGGAGACCTTCCGCGTCCCCGCGCGGCAGACCGTCGCCGCACCACGATCCGGAGGTAGCAGCCGATGACCGCGTCCGCCGCCGCGCCCACCAACGCCGAGGAGACCGCCGACCGGCGGGGAGAATGGATCTCGCTGCACATCTTCTACGCGGCCAACCCGCAACCGTTGCTGGTGGACTGCGTGGCACCCCTCATCCGGGAGCTCACCGAAGCGGAGCTGCTCGCCGGCCACTTCTTCATCAACTACTGGCTGGAGGGGCCACACGTGCGGCTGCGGCTGCGCCCGCGCACCCCGGCCGACGAGCCGGCGGTGCGGGCGCGTGCCGAGGCGGCGGTCAGCCGGTTCCTCACCACCCGCCCCGCGCTGTACGCGATGGGCACCGGCTACCTGCGGGAGCTCTACGACATCCTCTTCGCGCTGGAGTTCCCCGACGGACGGCCGGCGGAGCTGGTCGACGCGGCCGGACAGATGCTGCTCAGCCCCAACAACTCATACAGCTACCGGCCCTACGCACCGGAGTACGGCAAGTACGGCGGGCCGGCGGGCATCGAGGTCGCCGAGTGGCACTTCCAGCACTCCAGCGACACGGTGCTGCACGCCATCTCGTCGATGAACCTGCACCTGCGCCCGGTGCTGCTGGGCACCGCCGCGCAGCTGATGACGGTGCACGCCGGCACCTTCCTGCCCGACCGGGAGCAGCTGGTGGACTTCCTCGACCGGTACCACCACTACTGGCACCAGGCCTTCGCCGGCACCAACCTCATCGGCATCGACGAGTACACCCGCATGTACGACAGCGTCGCCGGTGAGCTCGGCCGTCGCGTACGGCAGATTCTCACCCTCGTCGGGCAGGGCGAAACGCAGCGGCTCCCCGGCTTCCTACGCGGCTGGGCCGAGCACGCGGCCCAGCTCCGCGAGAAGGTGCTCGCCCTGGCCGCCTCCGGCGACCTGACGGTCAGCGCGTGGAGCGGCGACGACCGGGTCGTCACCGACCCGGGGGAGGCCCTCACGTTCCTGCTCTCGCCGTACCTCCACATGACCAACAACCGGCTGCACGCCACCATCCGCGACGAGGCGTACCTCTCCTATCTGCTCGCCCGGGTGCTGCGGGAGTCGGCGGTGTCGTCGTGACGCATCCGGGCCTGCTGGCCAAACGCCCCCGGCTGCGCGAAGATCTGATCTTCTCGCGCCCACTACGGCGTGGCCCCGACACGGTCTATCTGCTCAAGGACCGGCGCACCGGCCGGGCGTTCGAGATCCCACCGAAGGAGCAATTCCTGCTCCGCCGCCTCGACGGCGTCCGATCCCTCGGCGAGGTCGGCACCGAGTACGCCGACGAGTACGGTCGCCGCCTCGGCGACGCGCACTGGACCCGGCTGCTGTGGCTCCTCCACGAGCGGGACCTACTGGCCGTTCACCCCGCCGGCCCGGCCACGGCGCCGGGCGCCGGCGGGCGGGCGCCGGCCGACCCGGGACGCTCCGGCGCGCTGGGATGGTGGGCGCACCGACTGCGGTTCCTGCTGCGCCCGGCGGTCTTCGTACTGGTCGCCGTCCTCGTCGTCGCGCTGCTCGCACTGGTCGGGTTGCGGCTCGGCCCGCTCTGGCAGACCGCCCGCCCGGCCTTCACCGACCCGGTCAGCCTGGTGGCGCTGGCGTTGCTCGCCTGGTCGAGCGCGGCCCTGCACGAGTTCGCGCACGGGGTGGTGGCCGTCCACTTCGGTGCCACCGTCAACCGGATCAACCTGGTCACCCTCACCTGCCGGGTCGAGGACTACCTCTACTTACCACGTCGGTCCCAGCAGGTGCTGATCGCGTCGGCCGGCGCGGTAGCCAACGGGCTGGTCCTGCTGCTCGCCGGCGCCGCCCTCATCGTGCTGCCCGGCGCCTTCGCCGACCGGATCCTCAGCGCGTTCGTGCTGGTCGGGGCGGCCCAGACGCTGGTCAACGTCATCGCCCTGCCCCCACTGGACGGCTACAAGGTCCTCAGTCACCTGCTGGACCAGCTGGACCTGGCCCCGGAGAGCCGCCGCTACCTGGCGACCCTTCCCCGGCGCCTGCTGCGCCGGCCCAGCCGCCGCTACCCGCGACGGGCCGCGGTCTGTCTCGGGCTCTTCGCCGCTGGGTGGCTGCTGGCGAGCGCTGCCGCCGCCAGTCTCGTGATCGTCTACCTGGGCGCCCTGCTTCGGCCCTCCCTCGGCGCGCTCGCCTACGTTCTGCCGGCCGCCATCGTCGGTCTGACCGTCGCCGGCTGGCTGGCCCGACCCGGTCGGCCCCGTCCGGCGGACCGGATTCCAGCACCACCCACCAGTGAGAACAACCAGTGAAAGGCGAGCCGATGTCACCCATCGACAGTCCGGCGATCGTGCTGGACGCCGTGAGTAAATCGTATGGCGAGGTGAGGGCGGCGGATGAGGTCTCCATCTCGATCGGCCGCGGCGAGTTCTTCGGCCTGCTCGGCCCCAACGGTGCCGGCAAGACCACGCTCATCGAGATGATCGAGGGACTGCGCCTCCCCGACACCGGCACCATCACTGTGCTGGGCATGGCACCAGCGCCACGTAACCTCGACCTGCTGCCCCGGATCGGCGTGCAGACCCAGCGCTCGGCCTTCTTCACCCGGCTGACCGCCCGCGAGCACCTGGTGACCGTCGCCGCCCTCTACGGCCTCCCCCCAGCCACCGCCGAGAAGGCGCTGGACCTGGTCGGGCTGACCGATTCCGGGAACGTCCGGGTCACCAGGATCTCCGGCGGTCAGCGCCAGCGCCTCGCCATCGCCTCGACCCTCGTCCACGACCCCGAGGTGGTCTTCCTGGACGAACCCACCGCCGCGCTGGACCCGGAGGCGCGCCGCGACCTCGGCCAGATGCTGCGCAACCTGAAGGCGATCGGCAAGACCATCGTTTACACCACCCACCACCTGGACGAGGCGCAGACCCTCTGCGACCGGGTCGCGATCCTCTCCGCCGGGCGCGTCCTGGCGCTCGACAGCCCCCGCGAACTGATCGCCCGTTCCGGCATCGGTACCCGACTGGTCATCCCCGCCGGCCGGCTCAGCCCGGAACAGGCCGGCACCCTCGACGGCGTCAACGGGGTCGCCGTCGAGGACGGCATGCTCGTGCTGCGGACCGCCCACGCGGCCCGGGTGCTCGCCGCCCTCGACGGTGCCGCCGACCTGGACGACGTGGAGACCCGACCGGCCACCCTGGAAGACGTCTACCTCGAGCTGATCGGAGCGCCGCAGGCATGAGCGCATACGCCGCACTCTCCCGAGCCGTCTACAAGGCAGCCGTCCGGGACGCCACGACGGTCTTCTTCACCTTCGCCTTTCCCCTGATCTTCCTGGTCATCTTCGCACTGATCTTCCGTAACCAGGAGGTCGCCGACACCGGCCGCGGATACGTCGACTACATCGCTCCGGGTGTGCTCTCCTGGGGCCTGGCCAACGCCGCCCTCTTCGGCGTGGCCTTCACCCTGATGCAGTGGCGCAACGACGACCTGCTGCGGATCATCCGGCTCTCCCCAACCAGCATCTGGTCGGTGATCGGCTCCCGCTACGTGGTCGCGCTGGGCATCGGGGCGGCGCAGTGCGTGCTCTTCGTCGGCGTCGCGATGCTGCCGGTCTTCGGCATGCGCCCGGACCCGACGTGGCCGCTCGCCATCCCGATCATGCTGCTCGCGGTGACCGCCTTCCTCGCCCTCGGCCTGATCGTCGGATCCGCGGCCAACACCCCGGAGGCCGTCGCCGCGATCGCCAACTGCGTCGTGGTGCCGATGGCCTTCCTCTCCGGTTCGTTCTACCCCCTCGAGCTGATGCCGACCTGGCTACAGGAGGTCTCCCGGGTACTGCCGATGCGCTACGTCAACGACGGCATCACGTACGCCTTCACCGGATTCGGCACCATGACCGACTACCTGATCTCGTGCGCCGCGCTGGTCGTCTTCACCGCCGTGTTCGCGGTCGTCGGGGTGCGGACCTTCCGCTGGAGCAACGACTCATGACCGGCACCGCGGCGGCAGCGCACCCCACCCCCCTCGCCGCCGCCGCGGCCCAACTCCGACAGCACCTGCGCCGCCGTTGGCTGGCCCAGCCGACCGGCGTCGCCGAAGACCGGCGGGCCCGGCGAGCCGGAGGGGCGCCGCGGGTGGTGACGTTGGGCGACGTCGCCGCGCCCGCCGTGGCCGACCCGAACCGGTGCGCCGCCACCGTGCACCTCACCGCCGCCACCGTGCTGATCGGACCGCTCGGTGGCACGGCGGGCCGGGCCTGCGGGCACTGCCTGGCCATCCGGTGGCAGCGGCTGCGCAGCCGGAGCCAACGGGACGCCCTGGAGGTCGGTGACCAGACGACCGCGGTCGGCCCGTGGCCACAGCTGACCGCCTACCAGCTCGACGCCGTCTGGGAGCTCTACCGCGCCAGCCACACCGGCCCACCGTTGCCGCCGCCACCAAGCTGGGACCGGCACAGCATCCCGCTGCCCCGGGTCAGCCAGCTCGACCTGGCCAGCCTGCGGGTCCGCACCTACCCGCTGCTGGCCGAGCCGTGCTGCCCCAGCTGCGCCCGGCAACGACCCGACACCCCCGACCCGCTGGTGCTCGCGCACCAACCCCGGCCCAAGCCCCGCCCCGACACGTACCGGCTGCGTACCCCCGACGACTATCCGCTGCCGGCAGCCGCGCTGGTCAACCCGGTCTGCGGCGCAGTCGGTGCGGGTACCGCGCTCACCGTCACGTCACCGACCACCGCACCGGTGACCGGCAGCGTCTTCATCCGCGGCTACGGCGGGCTGCTCGACGTCTCCTGGAGCGGCCAGTCCAGCGGCTACGACGCGAGCCGCGCGCTGGCCCACCTCGAAGGGCTGGAGCGCTACGCGGGGACCCACCGACGGCGCAATCTCACCCCGGTCCTCGCCGCCTACGCCGACCTAGGCCCGGAGGCGCTACACCCGGACCGCTGCGGCCGGCACCCCGACGACGTGTACGAGACCGACCTGATCCTGCGCCGGTTCGACCCAGAACGACCGATCCCCTGGGTGTGGGGCCAGAACCTGCACACCGGCAGGCCCGTACTGGTGCCGCGCCGGCTGTGCTTCTACAGCTCGCCGGCCGCCGGCGACACCTTCGTCCTCTCCTCCTCCAGCGGCTGCGCCACCGGCAGCTGCCTGCCGGAGGCCGTCCTGTTCGGACTGTTGGAGTTGATCGAGCGGGACGCGTTCCTGCTCGCCTGGTACGGCAACCTGACCCTGCCCCGGATAGACCTCGGCACCTGCCCGTCGACGGTGCGCGCACTGGTCGACCGCGCCGAGCTGCAGGGCTACCGGCTCCACGCCTTCGACACCCGGATCGACCTCGACGTACCCGTGGTCACCAGCCTCGCGGTCCGCCACGACGGCGGCCCCGGCCTGCTCTCCTTCGCCGCCGCCGCCCACCTCGACCCGCGGCAGGCGGTCACCGGCGCGCTCGCCGAGGCGCTCACCTACATCCCGCACCAGCCCACCACGGTGCGCCGGCGCCGGGCCGAGCTGGAACGGATGGCCGACGACTACACCCTCGTCCGCCGGCTGCCGGACCACTCGGCACTCTTCGGCCTACCCCGGATGGCGGTGCACGCCGGAAGCTACCTCGACGACCGTGACACGCTTCCCATCGAGCATCTCTTCGCCGGCTACCGGCCCCCCGGCAC
The DNA here is from genome assembly GCF_000378845.1 of Salinispora pacifica DSM 45544. Taxonomy (NCBI): domain Bacteria; kingdom Bacillati; phylum Actinomycetota; class Actinomycetes; order Micromonosporales; family Micromonosporaceae; genus Salinispora; species Salinispora pacifica. The sequence continues at coordinate 454,161 of NZ_KB905359.1, forward strand.
GCCGGATCTCCGCGACGACCTGCGCCGGGTGCTCGACCTGCTGGCTGCGCGCGGGTTTGAGGCGATCATGGTGGATCAGACCACACCAGAGCAGGAGGCGGTGGGACTCCGCTCGGTCTGCACGATCGTGCCCGGTCTGCTTCCGATCGACTTCGGCTGGATCCGACAGCGGGCTCCGCACCTGCCGCGGCTGCGGACCGCGCCCGCGGTGGCGGGCCTCACCGACACCGACCTGGCCGACACCGATCTCCGCCTCGTGCCGCACCCCTTCCCGTAGCGACCACGGCGTACCCGTCAGAAGCGACCGCTCGTGACGGGCCCGTGAGCGTCTTTGCTGAAATCTTGGCCGGGTACTGGCTACGGTGAACCGGCCGGCGAAGCCGGCATGTGCTCACCACTATTGCGGGTCATTCGACCTATCGGTGCCGAACGGGTTGTCGATGACGTACCGCCAGCGGCCGTCCGGCCCTCGCCGCGCCACGTCGGTAGCCGTGCCCTCCAGGTGCACATGCTTCCCGTCGGGGCCCTGGCCGTCTATGGTCCAATCGACAATCAACAGGGCGATGTCGTCGGCCACGTAAACATGCCGTGGACGAACATCGATTGGTAGTCCCAGGCCGAGGAATTGTTGATTGGCCGCGGCCCGGGCGGCGCCGGTGACAGGTTGGCCCGGCGCGGCGACAAAGACGCCGTCCGGTTCGTAAACCTGCTCAACAGCACCGACGTCCCCGGAGTTAAAGGCTCGAGCGAAGACCAGCGGGTGTTGGCTGGCGTCGTCGGTGAGAGCGACAATGACAGGATGGTTGGTGAAGTCAGTTGGCATACGGTCAGTCAAACCGAGCCCGTCGCAGGTAACCAAACGGTGAGCGACGGCTGGGATCGTGACCTCGTTTTGGACACCCGAGGTGAAACGAGACATCCGGAGCCGACCTGCCCGGTGGAGGTTGCACTCGCCGCCGTCGCCGGCCGATGGACGACGCTGCTCCTGCGAGAACTGATGCACGGACCCCGCTCCTTCAGTCAGCTTCGGGCCGCACTGCCCAGGCTGAGCGCAAAGGTCTTGAGTGAGCGGCTCGCCACGCTGGCGCGGGCCGACCTGGTCGAGTGCGAGCGCCAGAAGGGCTTCCCCTCTCATGCCGTCTACCAACTCACCCCAGTCGGCCGGACCCTCAGGCCACTCCTGATCGAGCTGTACCGGACTGGCGACGCGCTCCTCCGGGAGCGGGCGGGGGCCCGGCCGATCAAACCTCGGTGATGTCCGGACGGGCGTCGAGGCCGGTCGCGATCTGGGCCGGCAGCGGGTAGGCCCGTTCGACCGGCAGGTGAGCTGCTGCCGCCGGTTCGTCGCCGCAGCGCAGTAGTTCGTGCATGCGTTGAACGGTCGTGGTGATGTCCGTGATGGCCACTGTCCAGTCATCGACGTACCGGTCGACAGCGTCACCGGAGAGCCCGACCTGCAGCGACCGGTACGGCAGCGCCTCCTGCTGCAGCGATCGCTCAGGATCCCACTGCACGCGTACGGTGCTGGTCTTCAACTGCCGCGACCAGGTCGCCTTGTCGCCATGCAGGTCTCGGTCATAGCGACTCAGGCAGGCTCGCGCCAGCGCCCACTCAAATCCCTCCCGCGTGATGTCGATGGACAGTACGCGCTCCTGCCCTGGCTTGGTGGCCCAGCCGCAGCGGTACATCATCCACCGGAATGACGGCTTGATCCACGTCATCCGTTCTCGCTTGAAGGGAGCCACGAAACGGCCGGCTGCCACTGCTGGCAGCGCGATCTGCGGGGGATACGCCTGGTACACGGTGATGGTGTCGGTCGAGTAGCGAGCGCGGATCTGACGGGCGGGAATGAGCACAACCTGATCCTCACCGATCAGGACTCGACCGCTCCACCGATATGCGCGAGCGCGTGACCCGCACCGCACGCGGATCGTGTCATCCGATGATCTCGGTGGGGTCGGTGAGCCACACCTGCTGCCTGATGGGGGTGACGGTCACACCGATGTGCGGGCGGTGGGGTTTGCCATGCGCGCTCCACCGGCTGTGGAGGTCCTCCACCTCGGTCCACAGCCGCCGTGGGCCGCCCTGTTCCACCATGCGGGTGGAGATGTCGTGGTACGCCCACGAACCATCCGGGTGGACAAGCCACTGCACCGGGCCGTCCGTGCGGTCGATGTCGAGGCGGGCCACGCCCGGCAGTTGCAGCGCCACCAGCGCGGTCCACGCCTCGCCGTCGTCGGCCAGCGGGCCGGGTAGGCGGGTCTCGTGCCGGTCCCCGGTGGCCTGGGAGGCGGCGCGGACGAGCGCCGAGGTTCGCACGGTGGGGCAGGAGCGCAGCGGCATGAACGAGCCGTAGTCGTCGAGCAGGTGCCCGCTGGCTGCGCCGGTCTCGTCCACGGTCAGCCGCAGCAGCAGTCCACCGCCGATCTCGCGGTGCAGGCTGGTCAGGATCACCCCGCCGGGGCGGGTCTGTGCGAGCCAGCCCGCCGGCACCTGCGGCACCGAACAGGCGGCGATGATCCGGCCGTACGGGGCGTTGCCGGGGTGACCTGCCGCGCCGTCGGTGGCGGCCACGGTGGGGGCGTAGCCGACAGCGGCCAACGACCGCCGCGCCCGCCGCACCAGCCCGGCATCGATATCGGCGGTGGTGACCAGCGGCGAGCCGAGCCGGTGCGCGAGGAGTGCCGTCTTGTACCCGGTGCCGGTGCCGACCTCCAACACCCGGTGCCCGTCGGTCATGTCGAGTGCGTCCAGCATGACTGCCATGAGAGCCGGTTGGGTGCTGGAGCAGGTCGGCGCGCCGTCGACCGGGCCGTGGCGCCGGGACTCGTCCCAGCGGGAGTCGTTGCCGTCGAGCTGGGTAGGGAGCACGCGGTCGGAGTAGATCAGCTCCAGCGCCCCTGGATCGTTCGCGTCGGCCGCTTCGTACCGGCTGCGGTCTGGGTCTGGCGGAAGAAGCGGGGCAGGAACAGGTGGCGGGGCACAGCGGCAAACGCTGCCTGCCACGCCTCGGTGAGCCAGCCGTGGCCGGTCAGCTCGTGCACGAGCCGGTTGCGCGCCCATTCGGCGGTGGCCGTCATCTTGTCTCCTTGGTCAGAGCATCGGCTATCGCGGCGGAGATGGGCAGCCCGGTGGCGTCTTGCAGCCACGCCCACTGCCCATTTGGGTTGATCTCCAAAGGGCTTGACGCGTTCTCTCACCTCGAAGTCGTCTTTCGCTTTCACCTTACGGACCCGACGGACCTTAACCTCGGCGCCCGTCGGCCACGAGACAACCCGGACTGGCCGGAAGTGGGTATCTTTGGCCACCGAAACATGAGACGGATCAACTGGCTTGGTGTGTCGCGCTGCCGTCTACTCAAAGTGGATGGCCTAGACCTTCACGTTGAGGGGCTTGATGCGGTTGACGGCACACCGGTGCTTGATATCAAGCCATGGTTTGTTGAGTTCGGTCCTCGTGGCGAGGTGTGTCAAGCGCACTGGACGACCGACATGCTCGGTCACTACTTCGCCACGCAGTCACCCCGCAAGGAATAGGGAATTGGTCGCATTGGCCCTTCGGTGTGCTGAGGACGGCGGGATCGGAGAGCGCTCTCGCCGCTAGGGCGAGCCATGCGTGCTGTCATTACGTTCCGTTACATGCTCCGCGCGCAGTCGACCCGGGCCCGCCGATGAGCTGGACGAGCGCGTGCCTCCCCGCTCGGAGGGGAGTTGGTTGATCGGGGCAGCGCCACACCTCCCGACGGACGCCGTGGAGTTGACCCCGACGCGGCGTCATGGTTTGCGATGGTCGTATGAGCAAGGTGTCCTGGGCCTATTTGACCTCCTACGTCCTATCCATGCTGGGGAACTCCATCGCCGGGGTGGTCCTGCCGTTGCTGGTCCTGCAGATCACCGGCAGCGTGCTCGCCACCGGTGCGGTCGCCGTTGCCTCGGCGCTGCCCGCAGCCGTCGCGGGGCTGGTCATGGGCGTGGTGATCGACCGGATCAACCGGCGTACGGCCGCCGTGCTCACCGATGTGATCTCCGCGCTCTCGATTGCCGCACTGCCCTTGGTCGACGCCACCGTCGGGCTCGCGCTCGGCTGGTTCGTGCTGTTCGCGGTGATCGGCTCGTTCGGTGACGTGCCGGGGCTGACCGCCCGGGAAGCGATGATCCCGGGTGTCATCCGGACCGGGCGGACGAGCGCCGAGCGGTTGCTGGGACTACGCGAGGCGCTCGGCGCAATGGTCATGCTGATCGGGCCGGCGGTCGGGGCGGTGCTGATCGCGGCGTTTGACGGAGCCGCCGTGCTGTGGGTGACCGCGGCGACCTCGGCCTCGGCCGCGGCGGTCACGATGCTCATCCCGCGCGAGGCCGGCGTGGTCCCGGCTGCGGTGACCCCGGCAGACGAGGCCGTGCCGCAGCGGGTGATGCTGCGCGACGGCTGGCACACCCTGCGCCGTTCGCCGTTCCTGCTGGCCACCACCCTGATCAGTGCCGGTGTGGTGGTGGTTCTGGCCGGCTTTCAGGCGCTGGTCCTGCCGGTATACTTCACCCTGCAGCAGCGGCCTGAGCTGCTCGGACTGGTGCTCAGCTCGCTCGCTGTCGGGCTGCTGATCGGCGGCGGGACGTACGCCGCGGCGGGCAGCCGGGGCCGGCGGCGTAGCTGGTTCCTGACCGGAGTGCTGATCATGATCGCCGGCTTCAGCGCTATGGCGACGCTGGCGAGCCCGTGGCTCGTGCTCGGCGCTGCGGCCCTGGTCGGGCTCGGCAACGGGCTGTTCGGCAGCCTGATCGGCGTGCTCATGGTCGAGCGAATTCCGGACGCGATGCGCGGTCGGGTGATGAGCCTCCAGAACTCGCTGCTCACCCTCGCCCCGGCACTCGGCATGGGCGGTGCCGCGCTGCTGGTCGCGGAGTTCAGCGCTCGGACCGGCGCGATCGTCCTCGCCCTCATCTGGCTCATCACCGGCGTCGCCGCGATCGGCGCACGGGCACTGCGCGACCTGGAACCAAGGCCGGCACCCGAGGCCGAACTAGTAAGTTGACCTGGAGGAACGGATGAACAGCGGCGAAATCGCCCGGCTGGCCGGAGTCAGCGTCCGCACCCTGCGGCACTACCACCAGGTTGGGGTCCTTCCCGAGCCGGCACGGCGGGCGAACGGCTATCGCGAGTACACGGTGCACGACCTGGTGCTGCTGCTGCGCATCCGGCGGCTGGCCGAGATCGGCATCCCCCTCGACGAAATTCCGCCGATACTGGGGGCCAGCGACCGGGCCCACGCTGTCCTCGACGAGCTCGATCGCGAACTGGCCGACCAGATCGATCGGCTCACCGCCCGCCGCGAGGTGATCGCCCAGCTTCGCGCCGCCGGAGCCGCCGCGGACACGCCGTCGGAACTGGCCGGCCTGCTCGCGAGCATTGGCAGCGGCGGCGGCCCGGACCTGCCGCCAGAGATACTCAAACACGACCGCGAGGTAATCCTGCTGCTGCACCACCTCCTGGACAACAAGGGGCGGGCCGCGTTGATCGGTCTGCTCAGGCAGGCCACCGAGCCGGACGTGCTGGCGGCCACCACCGCGCTGGCCGCCCGGTTCGCCGCGCTCGGGCCGGACACCGGCGATGAGGAGATCGACCGGCTGGTCGCCGACTACCACCTCGCCTTGCGCCCGCTGAGCGTCGACGGGTGGACGGAGTTGGATCCGCGGACCCGTGCGCTGCTCATGTCGTACCAGGAAGTGGCTTTCAATGACGCCCAGCGTGAGCTTCTCGTCCGGCTGGCCAGTGCCGATCAACCGTGAACGACTGCGCCGTACCCGCACCCGTCGTCACCCCGGCTGACCTGGGCGTGGGACGGATCAGCACCGGCTCGCTACTCCTTTGCAGCCCCGGCGGCAGCAGTGGAAACAGCCGTGGCCGTCCGCGACGGCCCTACCGGGCGACGGGGCCTACGTCCTACGCGAAGATCAATGCCTGGTCGTAGAACGTCGGGCCACCCATTCCGGATGGCCCGACGTCGTACTGCTGTTGCTCAGGCCGAGCAACTGGTGGTGGAGGTGGTGCTGCTGCAGGTCGAGGTGGTGGCCGACGAGGAGCAGGAGGCGAGGATCGCCTCGGACGCGTCGGCGTAGTCGGAGATCGCGAAGGTCTCCGACTCCAGCTCCATGATCTCCTCGGCGAGGGCGTTGAGGTCGGTGTCGTGCTCCATGGTGACTCCTCCCGGTCGCGGCCGGCCGGCTTGTCCGGTCGGCCCACCGCAAGCACACCCCAGGGCGCTTACCGATCGCGTGGTGCCGCTGTCACACATCACTGTCGCCCGATGTCAGTGGAATGACAGCGGCGTCGGCTTGGCTGACCCCATGGCACTCGTAGCAGCCGATGCCGCCGAGTCGGCCGGCCCGCCGGTTGGTCGGGAGATCATTGCCGCCGCGGCCCGGCTCTACCGCGACCTGCATGCGCATCCGGAGCTCTCCGGGGCGGAGGAGCGCACCGCGGCTCGCTTCGCGGCTGCGCTACGGGGGGTTGGGTACCAGGTCACGACCGGAGTCGGTGGGCATGGCGTGGTCGGGGTCCTGCGGAACGGGGCCGGCCCGACCGTCCTGATCCGGGCAGAGCTCGACGCGCTTCCGGTCGCCGAGGAGACCGGCCTGCCGTACGCCAGCACCGCTACCGGCGTAGCCGCCGACGGCCGGACCGTACCGGTCATGCACGCCTGCGGGCACGACCTGCACCTGGCCGCGGCGGCCGGCGCCGCCGCCCACCTGGCCCAGGGCCGGGACGGCTGGCGGGGGACGCTGCTGATCCTGGGACAGCCGGCCGAGGAGACCCTGCACGGTGCGGCGGCCCTGATCGCCGACGGCCTCTACGAGCGGTTCGGCCGACCCGACCTGCTCCTGGCCCAGCATGCCGCGCCGCTACCGGCGGGAATGGTCGCCCACGGCGCCGGCGCGATGACGGCCGGCTGTATCACTGTGGACGTCACCGTACCCGGACGGGGTGGGCACGCGGCCACCCCGCACCTCTGCGTGGATCCCGTGGTGCTCGCCGCGAACATCGTCGTGCAGTTGCAGGCGCTGGTGGCCCGCCAGGTCAACCCGGCTGATCAGGTGGCGCTGACCGTCGGAACGCTGCGCGCCGGCCACCATCCGGGGGTCATCGCCGACGAGGCCGCCCTCGGGCTGACGATTCGGGCGTTGCGTGAGCCGACCCTGGACCGGGTGCTGGACAGTGTGACCCGAGTCGTGCGGGCCGCCGGTGCGGCCGCCGGCAGCCCGCGCGAGCCGACGGTACGTGTCGTCTCGCGCACTCCTGGCTATGTGGGGGATCCGGCGGTGACTGCCCGGGTACGGGATGCCCACGCGGGCGTGTTCGGGTCGGAGCGGGTGGGCTGGTGGCCACCGTCCCTGGCGGCGGAGGACTTTCCGCTGCTGGCCGCCGGGGGGATACCGAGCAGCTACTGGATGCTCGGCACGGTGGGGCCGCGACAGTGGCGGAGGGCGCCCGGGGCCAACGCGGCCGAGAAGCTGGGCAACCTGCCGACGAATCACAGCCCGGCCTTCGCTCCCAGCGTGGAGCTGGCGCTGCCGACCGGTGTGACGGCCCTGGTGGTTGCGGCCCGACCGCTGCTCGCCAGCAGCTGACCAGCAGCCCAGGTGATGCTGGTGGGGGTGGACTGGCTGCCGGGGCAGGTGTTGGTGCTGGTGTAGCCGGCGTGCCACTGTCGGCGCCAGCCCCGTCCCCAGCTGATCGTACAGATTGTCACCCCAGGCGCGGATGGTGTCCGACGCGGCGGGGACGGTGACAGTGTGTTCTGGGCGACCGCAGGCGACACGGCGATCGTCTGCGTGACCGCTACCGCCATCGTGAGCAGACACCATCCGGCGATGGCCCATCGCGCCCAGCCGCGCCGGAGTCATGGGCTGACTGCTGGCCGAGCTTCCGCATCGCTCCAACCCTCAGGTGGACAAGAGTCGCTAACCGGACAGGCGCTATTGCTGACAGCTATCCATCCTGTTCGTGGAGAAATGCCGCAGCCACCGCGACCAAGACTGATGGCTGAGGTCAGGGCCGGGTGCCGGAGTCGCGGCGGATCACGCTGAACTGGCCGTCCGACTCCATTCGCATCTCCCGGACGTCAGCCAGGCTGTCGATGCCCTGCTCGCGTAGCTGCCCGTACAACTCGTCTTCGGTGACCAACTCCCGGCGCATGTTGCGGTGCAACATCCGGCCATCGCGGACCAGGGCCAGTGGTTTCGGTCGGATCAGTCGGGCGGCGGGTTGCCAGCGGTAGGCGACGGCGTCGAGCAGGTACGCCCAACCGATGATCACCGCGACCAGAAGCACCCCGTCGGCGAGTGAGGTGTAGCCGTTCGCCATGCCGTTCTGCGCGGCGTCGGCGATCAGCACGATGACCAGCAGGTCGGTCATACCGGTGGTGCCGCTCTCCCGCTTCAGCAGGACCCGCAGCAGGAAGAACAGCGTCAGGTACATCACGCTGCCCCGGACGATGATCTCCAACAGCGGAGCGTCCGGCGTGAAGACCGCCCGCCAGTCGACCACGGCAGCGGCTACCCGACGACGGCTGCGTCATGCCGGTGAGCTCAGCGCGTTGCTCCGCCACACCTTTCCCAGTCCTGCCGCCACTGCCGTTCATCCGGTTCGCCCGCGGCGGCCACCAGCGCCTCCAGTGTGCCGATCAGCCCGACCTCGGGCGCGGTGCCGGTCACCGCGACCAGCCGCCGGATCTCGGCGCTACGGCGTCGAACGACCTCGCCGACCAGATCCCGGCCCGCGACAGTCAGGCTGAGCCAGGACACCCGGCGGTCGCTCTCGCCGGTCCGTCGGGTCACCAGCCCCCGTCGGGCCAGACGATCACAGGCGCGGGTGACGGTGGAGGGATGGACGTGCAGGCTCGTGGCGAGGTCAACGACCCGGACCGGCCCCCCGGAGACGAGAAGGACCAGAATTCGGTACTGCGACATCGTGAGGTCGACATCGAGGGCGTCGAGCGTACGGACGGTGACGCCGACCAGGGAGCGGCACAGCGCTGCCAGCGCGTCTACCAGTGGTTCGTCTACCTGAGGCTCGTCCACCGCCGTCGACGACCCCATTGGCTCCACGTAGAGTCGCATCGGCCCATAGTTACACGGATACTCGCACCACGGTCGGGGGCGATCATGGATAACACCGGCTCCATCAGTCGGCGGGAGCAGCGGGCCGCGAGCTGGGAGCGTCTGACCGCGCTGCCGTTGACCGTTTTCTCTCTGGTCTTCCTGGCCGCATACGCTGCGCCGATCCTGGATCCGCAGCTCAGCCCGGCGTGGATCACGGTCTGTCAGGTGACCACGCTCACCACCTGGCTGGTGTTCTGGCTCGACATGGCTGTTCGATTCATCCTGCACACACAGCGGCGACGCTTCCTCCGGGAGCACCTGTTCGACCTCGCCGTTCTGCTCCTGCCGATGCTCCGTCCGCTGCGGGCGCTGCGGTTGGTGACAGTGGTGCTCTCGCTCAGCCGGCGGACCGAGGCCTGGGTTCGCGGCCGGCTCGGCATCTACGTCGCCGCCACCACGGTGTTGCTGGTGGGCGTGGCCTCCCTGGCGGTCCTGGACGCCGAGCGGCAGGCTCCGGACCCGTCCATCACCAACTACGGCGATGCCCTCTGGTGGGCGGCCGTGACCATCACGACTGTCGGCTATGGCGACTTCTATCCGGTCACCCCGGAGGGGCGGCTGGTGGCGGTCGGCCTGATGATCGGCGGCATCGGGCTGATCGGTTTCGTGACCGGCTCGCTCGCCACCTGGATCGTGGACCGGGTGACCGGGCGGGACCGGCACCCGGCAGCGACCGCCGAGGACGTCGCGGCGCTGCGCCAGGAGATCGCGGCGCTGCGCCAGCAGCTCGACCCGTCGGTCGGCGCCGGCTCCGCCGACGCGGTGGCCCCGCCGGTGCAGCCGGCCCGGACGACCCACACCTGACGGGAAACCTTCGGCGGATGGCACCGCCCGTCGGGGCGGTGTCGGCCGACGGCGACGCGATCGGGTGTTGTCCCGGCGTGCCGGCGCTCGCGGCGGCATGGAGCCGCTGGTATGGATGGCATGGCCGACCAGCATTGGTTCTTGGAAGCGGTGGACCTCCTGGTGCGAGTGGTGGAGGCCGCCGGCATCCTCATCATCTTCGTCGGGGCGATGCTGGCGTTCGTCCGGTTCTTACTTGCGGGGTTGTGGCACCGGCGGAGCCGGGCGTTCGTGCCGATCCGGCTGACTCTCGGCCGGTTCCTGACCCTCGGGCTGGAGTTTCAACTCGCCTCGGACATTATGCGTACCTCGGTCGCCCCAACCCTGGTGGACATCTCCGAGCTGGCCGCGGTGGCGGCGATCCGAACCGCCCTGAACTTCTTCCTCGCCCGTGAGCTCAAGCAGGAGCGCCGCGAGATCGCCGAGTTCGGCTCGCACCGGTCCGCCGACCCGAACCGGGCGGGTGAGGAGCCCACCACGTGAGCACCCTGGTCGAGTACGCCACCCTGGCCTGTATCGCCGCGGGCATCGGCTCGGCCGCGGTGGTCCTGCTGGTGTCCCGGGATGGGCTTCTAGCCCTGCACGTCGGCCTCGACCTGTGGTTGGCCGCCAGTCTGCTGCGGCTCGCCCCGGCACCGGTGGGGGAGAACCTGCTCTACGTGGTGGCGATCATAGTGATCCGTCAGCTGGTCCGAGTGGGTTTGACCGCCGGCCGCAGCCAGCCCGGGCCAGCGGAGCGTGGGTTGTCGCAGCGCCCCTCCGTCCGCTAGGCGCACCGCCGTCAGTCGTCCTGCCGCCAACTGCCCGTTCCGATGGCGGAGCCGAGCGCTTTCCAGCGTTGACGGCGTCTTACCACGTCGGCGCGGCACCCGGGCCGGTTTGCCGGTAGTTCCGCCGCCGGTGCCGCCGCCGGTCGCACGATGGGTGGTACGAGCGCCGGCACGCCAGGTGCCGGTGGTGAAGCTACCGGGGGTAGCAAGGTGCAGGAGGTTGTGGTCTCGCCGGTGGAGGAGATCGGCGGGGTGCTGCCGGGGCTGGCCGAGCAGGTGTGGACCAACGCCCGGGAGGAACCGGAGGCGGTGCAGTTCGTCCGGCCCGCACCGGTGTCCCGCGCCTGGCCCGCACGGCGCTCGGTGCGCGGTGGGGATGTGCCGGTGACGTGTGCCCAGTTCCGGGACGACGTGCTCAGCCTCGCCCGCGGCTTCCTCGCGGCCGGGGTGGGGCACGGTGACCGGGTCGGGCTGGTCAGCCGCACCCGGTACGAGTGGACCCTGGTCGACTACGCCCTCTGGGCGATCGGGGCGGTGTCGGTGCCGGTGTTCGAGACGGCCAGCGCGGACCAGCTCGGGTGGATCCTGTCGGACGCGGGCGTGGTGGGCTGCGTGGTGGAGACCGCCGGCCAGGCCGAGCTGGTCGCCGGCCAACGTTCGGAGCTGCCAGCGCTGCGCGCCGTGTGGCAGATCGACGCCGGTGATCTGATCGATCTGACCGACCAGGGGCGTGCGGTTGACGCCGCGGTGGTTGACGGCCGGCGTCGTCGGGTGACCGGCGGTGACATGGCCACGATCGTCTACACCAGCGGCACGACCGGTCGGCCAAAGGGCTGTGTGCTGACCCACCGTTCCATCCACTGCGACGTGAGCGCCGCGGTCTCGGTGCTGCCGCAGCTGCTACACGCCGGGGCGACCACGGTGTTGTTCCTGCCGTTGGCGCACGCGTTCGCCCGGATGATCCAGGTCGGGGTGGTGCAGACCCGGAGCACCATGGTGCACACCGCCGACATCGCGGGTGTGCTGGAGCAGCTGCGCCGGCACCGGCCGACGTTCGTCCTGGCGGTGCCCCGGGTCTTCGAGAAGCTGCACAGTCGGGCCCGGCAGAGGGCCGAGGAGAGCCACCGGGGCTGGTTGTTCCGGCTCGCCGAGCGGGTGGCGGTGCGGTACAGCCACGGCCTCGATCGTTCCTGGGGCCCGAACCCCCTGCTCCGGCTCGCCCGAGGCGGGTTCGACCTGCTGGTGTACCGGAAGCTGCGGGCCGCCCTGGGTGGTCGATGCTCCGCGGCGATTGTCGGCGGCGCGCCGCTCGGCGAATGGCTGGGACATTTCTTCCGGGGCGCGGGCCTGCTGGTGCTGGAGGGGTACGGACTCACCGAGGCCTCCCCGGCGTTGACGGCGAACACGCCGACGACACAGCGGATCGGTACGGTCGGTCGACCCCTGCCGGGGGTGAGGATCCAGATCGCCGACGATGGTGAGATCCTCGCCCGCGGCGATCCGGTCTTCCCGGGGTATTGGAACAACGCGGAAGCAACCCGGGCGGTGTTCACCCAGGACGGGTGGATGCGGACCGGTGACCTGGGAGAGCTCGACTCGGACGGATTTCTGCGGATCACCGGGCGGCAGAAGGAGATCATCGTTACCGCCTCGGGGCAGAATCTCGCGCCCGCGCCGATCGAGGAGGCGATCCGCGCGCACCCGTTGGTCAGCCAGTGCATGTTGATCGGCGACGGTCGCCCCTACGTCGTCGCGCTGATCACCATCGATCCGTCCGCCTGGGATCGCTGGCGTTCCGAGCACGGCCGCTCGGACGACGCGACCGTGGCCGAGCTGCGGGACGACCCGGAGCTGTGTGGCGAGATCCAGGCGGCCGTCGACCGCGCGAACGCGACCGTTTCCCGGGCCGAGCAGGTCAAGACCTTCCGCATCCTGCCCCGGGATCTCACCGAGTCCGATGGCGAACTCACCCCCATTCTCAAGATCAAAAAAAGTGTGGTCGAGGAACACTTCAGCGAGGATGTCAACGCCCTGTACCAGGGCCACTGAGCTGGGCGGGGCGCTCGCGTCCGTGCCCGGCAACAGGGCCCACCGAACCGGGTGGGCGCTGGCGTCCGTTGGGCCCGGGCGGAGCTGACGTCCGTCCGGGCGAGGGCCGCGACGGGGGAGCCGTGGCGGCGTACCGGAAGGGGTGCCATGGCAGCCGGCTTCATCGGCGTGGTGATCGTGCTTGTCGTTCTGGCGCTGCTCGGCGCCCTGAGCCTGCGGATCGTGCAGCAGTACGAACGCGGGGTGGTCTTCCGCTTCGGACGGGTGGTGCTGCCCGTCCGGGAACCCGGCCTGCGGCTGATCATTCCAATCGTGGACCGGATGGTCCGGGTGAGCATGCAGACCACGGTGATCGACGTGCCGGCGCAGGGAGCGATCACGCGGGACAACGTGACCCTCAAGGTTGACGCGGTGGTCTACTTCCGGGTAGTGGACCCGGTGAAGGCCCTGGTGAACGTGGAGAAGTATCCGGCAGCGGTGCTCCAGATCTCGCAGACCGCGCTGCGCTCGGTGATCGGCAAGGTGGACCTGGACACCCTCCTCGCCGACCGGGACAAGGTCAACGCCGACCTCAAGTCGGTGATCGACGACCCGACCGAGGGGCCGTGGGGGCTGAACATCGAGCGGGTCGAGGTCAAGGACGTCTCGCTGCCGGAGGGGATGAAGCGGTCGATGTCCCGGCAGGCCGAGGCCGAACGGGACCGACGGGCCCGGGTCATCGCCGCCGACGGCGAGTACCAGGCGTCCCGGCGGCTCGCCGACGCCTCCCAGACCATGGCCAACACCCCGGGGGCCTACCAACTGCGGCTGCTCCAGACCGTGTCCGATGTGGCGGCGGAGAAGAACAGCACCCTGGTGATGCCCTTCCCGGTGGAGCTGCTGCGCTTCTTCGACAAGTACGCCCGCGGCGCCCCGACCGACCAGGAGGAGGCGGAGCAGGCAGCCGCGTTGGCCGGTGACGGGCACCGCCGCGACGGCGGGCCGCGTCCGGCCCGCTGAACGGCTACCATCGGCCGCATGATCTGGCGACATTGATCCACCGCTGAGTGCCCTTCCCGTGGGCCACCGCGGTCGCCGTACCTCCGGCGTCCGCACTCACCCCACGGGAAGAAACGATGATCTTCGACACGACTCCACTGCGAGGTGGCCCGCACCCGGGCCCGATCGCCTCGCCCGACCGGCGGGTCCGGTCACTCGCGGCGGCCCTCTACGGGTACGCGTTCCTGCGCGACCTCGTCCTGCTCTACCCCGTCTACCCGCTGCTGTTCACCGACACCGGTCTGACGGTGTGGCAGATCTCGACCCTGTTCGTCATCTGGTCGGCCAGTTCGATCGTGCTGGAGGTCCCCTCCGGGGCGTTGGCCGACGCCGTCTCCCGGCGGCTGCTGCTCTGCCTCGCGCCGCTGGTGACCGCCGTCGGCTTCGCGCTCTGGACACTCGTGCCCTCGTACCCGGCCTTCGCGGTGGGCTTCCTGCTCTGGGGAGTCGGCGGCGCGCTCGCCTCCGGTGCATTGGAGGCCCTGGTCTACACCGGCCTGGACCGGCTCGGCGCGGCCAGCCGGTACGCCCGTGTCATCGGTCGGGCCCGCACCGCGGAAACCCTCGGTGTGTTGGCCTCCCTCGTGTTGGCGGCGCCGGTACTCGCCCTCGGCGGCTACCCCGCTCTCGGCGTGGCGAGCGTCCTGGCCTGCCTGGTGGCCGCCGCCGTCGCCACCCGCCTACCGGAGCACCGCGAGCCGGCCGCCGGGCCGGGCACCGACCTCGACGACGGCGAACCCGGCTGGTGGTTCTCCCTGCGGGGCGGGCTGGCCGAGGCGCACGCCGACCGGACGGTGCGCGCGGCGGTGCTGCTGGTCGCCGCCGTCGCCGCCGGATGGGGGGCGCTCGACGAGTACCTTCCGCTGTTGGCCCGAGACGTCGGGGCGAGCGGGCCGACCGTGCCGTTGCTGCTCGTACTCACCTGGGTCGGTGTCGCCGTCGGCGGTCTGCTCGCCCCGGCGGGGGAGCGGCTGGGCCGTCGCGGGTACGCCGGCCTGATCGGTGGGGCCGCCGGGGCGCTCGCCGCCGGCGCGCTGATCGGTCACCCGGTCGGTTTCCTGCTGGTGGGCGTCGCCTTCTGCGGTTTCCAACTGGCCACTGTGCTCGCCGACGTCCGGCTCCAGGCGCGGATCGGCGGCCCGGCCCGCGCCACCGTAACCTCGCTCGCCGGGATGGCGACCGACACGACGATCATGGCGTGCTACGTCGGGTACGGCCTGCTCGCCACCGTCGCCGGCAACCGGGTCGCGTTCGCGGTGGCGGTGGCGCCCTACCTTGTCGTGGCGCTGCTGGTGGCCGTCGTCCGACCGGTCCGCCGATGACCCAGGCTGTGGATGTGACGGCAGGTACGGCGGTCCGTGTCGTCGCCCCGGCCCGCCCGGTGGAGCTGCTGCGCTTCTTCGGCAGGTACGCGGGCGGCGCCCCGACCGACCAGGACGAGGCCCGGGCGGAGCGGGGCGCCCCGGACGTGTCAGACGACCGATGCCGTACGCAGCGGTCGCCAGGCGATGACAGCGATGAGCGCCAGCACGGCGGCGGCGGTCCAGAACGGTGTGGTGAGTCCCCACGCCCCGGCGAGCAGGCCGCCGAGAAGCGAACCGAGGGCCGCTCCGCCGAGATCGAGTAGCGAGTAGACGCTGCCGACCCGGCCGAGCAGGTGCGCGGGCACGACGCGTTGGCGCAGCGTAACCACGATGACGCCCCAGACCATGGTGTGGATCCCGAAGACGATCAGAACGGCGGCGGCGAGGAGTGGGGTTGTGGTGATCGCCAGGGTGACGTGGGTGACGAACTCGACGACGAGGCCCGCGCGGAGCAGGGTGCCGGCCCCGACGATCCGTTGTAGCCGCGGCGCGAGGACGGTACCGACCAACCCGCCGACGGCGAAGGTGGTCAGGAGGAAGCCGAAACCGAGGTCGGACAGGCCCAGTCGCTGCCGGGCGTAGAGGACCAGGGTGGCGAAGGCGGCGCAGAACGCGAGGTTCGCCAGCCCCATACTCACCGCTAGCGTACGCAGCAGTCGATGTCCGAACAGCCAGCGGACACCGTCGGTGATCTCCTCCCGCAGGCTCCGGCGCGGTGCCGCCGGCGGGAGCGCGGGGACCGGCCGGATCGTCGCCACCAGCGCCGCGGCCACGGCGAAGGTCAGGGCGTTGACGCCGAACGGCGCGGCGGCGGCGATGACGAACAGCCACGCCCCCAGCGGCTTGGCGACGAACTGGTTGGCGATGGTGAAGGTCGCCATCAGCCGGGCGTTGGCGCTGGCCAGCTGGTCCGGTGCCACGATGGCGGGCAGGAACGCGCCGGCGGCGGTGTCGGCCAGGGTCTCCCCGGTGCCGAGGAGGAAGAACACCGCGTAGACCAGAGCGACCGTGGCGGTGTCGGTGGCGACAGCGAGGGTCAGCGCGGTGAGTGCCGCGGCGCGCAGCGCGTTGACGGCCACCACCAGCTTGCGGCGGTCCAGCCGGTCCACGTAGGCGCCACTGATCAGGGCGAACAGCAGCCAGGGCAGTTGTTGGACGAAGACAGCGCCACCGATGAGCGCCGGATTGGTGGTGATGGAGGCGACCAGCAGCGGACCGGCCGCCATGGTGACTCCGTCACCGATGTTGGATACGGCTGAGGCGGTCCACAGCTTGGTGAAATCCGCGCCGAGACGCGCGGATACAAGGGCACGCAAAATAGCTCCTCGAGCAAGGGAAAACGGTCGTGGTGGGAGCGACCGCTTCGCGGCGAGGAGCGCCACACCGTGGGGTCCGAGCCCGACGGTGGAACCGGCTAGCGCGCGGTGTGCTCTCGCGGCGAAGCGGTGACCGTGACCTTGCCCTGGCGCATGCCAACTCCTAACTGTCGATCACGGCCAGGATAGCTGCGATCGGGGGCGGATGCGAGAACCGCTCAGCTGACCCGGCGACGCCGATGGATGCGGGGCCGCCGGTCCGGCCGGCGAACCCGACCGTGGGTGTGGCAGCGTGTACGGGTGCCCACCGTCGACGTTGACCTCGCCCTGGTCGGAGGGGGCGGCGCGGGCTCCCTCGTGCTCGCCGCCCTGGCCCGGCGGGGTGTGCGTGGCCTACGGGTGGCGGTGATCGATCCGGTGCAGCGTCGCGGGGCGGACCGGACCTGGGCCTTCTGGGGCCGACCCGACGACGGGCTCGACCCGCTGCTGACCGCGAGCTGGTCACAGGTGGAGGTGACGACCCCCGAGCGGCACCGCGTGCTCGACCTCGCCCCACTGCGGTACGCGATGCTGCGCTCGGCCCCCGTCTACGACCGGGCCGCCCGCGCCGAGCGGCGGCTCGGCGCGGTCCGCGTCGGCGCCCCGGCCGAGGCGGTCGAGGACGATGGCGACCGGGTCACCGTCCACGCCGGCGGATCGACGCTGCGGGCAGCCTGGGTCCTCGACTCCCGGCCGCGCCCACCCCGGCGGGCCGGGCGTACCAACTGGCTGCAGCACTTCCGTGGCTGGTGGCTCGAGGCCGACCGGCCGCTCTTCGACCCGGGTCGGGCGGTGCTGATGGACTTCCGCACCCCGCAGCCGGATCGGGGGGTCTCGTTCGGGTACGTGCTGCCGGTCAACGACCGGTACGCGTTGGTCGAGTACACCGAGTTCACCCCCGGCCTACTCACCGACGCCGGCTACGACGCGGCGCTGGCCGCGTACCGGGACCGGCTCGGGCTGGACCCGGCCCGGCTGCGAGTGCGGGAGGTGGAGAACGGGGTGATCCCGATGACCGACGGTCCGTTCGACCCGCGGCCCTCGCCCCGGGTGGTCCGCCTCGGCACCGGCGGTGGCGCCACCCGACCCTCCACCGGCTTCACATTCGCCGCCATGCACCGGCAGGCGGGGCAGATCGCCGCGGCGCTCGCCGCCGGGCGGGCACCGGTGCCGGCACCCGCGTACCCCCGCCGGCACCGGTGGCTGGACGCGGTCGCGCTGCGCGCGTTGGACCGTGGCCCGCTGGCGGGCCCCGACTTCTTCGACCGGCTCTTCGACCGCAACCCGACCGACCGGGTGCTGCGCTTCCTGGACGGGACCACCAGCCCGGCCGAGGAGGCCGCGCTGATGGGCACCACCCGGCTGGCGCCGATGCTCGCCGCCACCGCCGGTGATGCCGCCGCCCGGCTGCGGGACCGGCTCCTGCCCTGGCGGCGTCCCACCGCCGGGCAGATCCCGCCGCCGGTCACCGGCGCGCCGCGACACCTCCAGCCGGACGAGTGACCCACGCCGCCGGACCTGCGTGCCGCGGTTCACTCCCGGTTCGGGTCAACGGCCCCGGACACGTCAGCCACGTCGTAACCGGCCCGACTGATCTCCCGCGCCGATCGCCGGTCTTCGGCGGGCAGGTCCGCGAAGTCGTCACCGACGTCCTCGGTCTGCGGCAGCGACTCGCCCGGCGGCCGAAGCGACGCCTCCAGCGCCGGGACGCCGTCCGGTTCGTCCGTGTCGGCCAGGTCGAAGCGGTGTTGCTCGGTCATGGCGCACTCCCGCCCGTTGGCTTGCGGTGACCGCCCCGGCCACCGCACCTGCCGCGGTGACCGAAGCCGGCTTACCCCGGGCTCACCTACCCGGACGCCGCCCGGGGAAACGCGGGGAGCCGTCGCGGGCGCGCCGTGGGGCTGCCCAGTGCCTGGGTCGGCTGCGCCGCGGCGGAAGACCGGTGGCCCGGTCGCCGCGGGCCGCATCCAGCTGTGACTGGTGCACGAAGAGAGCGCCCGACAGGTCCGCGCCACGTAGGTCGGCCCCGCGTAGGTCCGCGCCGGTGAGGTCCGCGCCGGTCAGATCAACTCGGCGTAGGTCGGCACCGACCAGCTGGGCGCCGCGCAGACTCGCCCGACGCAGGTCCACTCGGCGCAGGTCGGCGCCGAGCAGGGCGGCGCCGCGGCGGTCGACGCCGGGCCGGCCACCCCGGGCCCGGGCCTGGTCGCCGGCTTGGGCCAGCAGCGGAACGACTCCGCGCCGGTGCGCGTCGACGGCCAGCGACCGCAGCGACTCCGGGTCGCCGCCGGCCAGCCGGTCGGTGGCGGCGAGCGCCTCAGCCAGCGCGGCCCGCAGTGGCGCGGGCAGCTCCATCGTCAGCGCCTCGGTCAGATGCCAGAGCAGTTCGTGGAGCGGCCGTACCACGGTGAAGATGTCGAACATCGCCTGGGCGGTGGGCTGGTCGTCCCGCCAGTCTCGCCCCCCGAAGGTCACCTGGGTCACCCGCTGACCGGCGCCGAAGCAGTCGAAGACGGTGCAGCCGGGGAAGCCGCGGCTGCGTAGGTCGGTGTGGATTCCGCAGCGGAGGTCCGGCCGTAGGTTCGGGCAGGGACGCCCGGCCGGCTTGTCGATCGCGAAGTCGGCCGAGGCGGCGAAGGCGGGCGCCACGCAGCAGATCCCCACGCATCGGGAGCAGTCGGCGCGCAGCTCCTCCGGACCGACCGCTGTCATGGTGACCGATCCTCCTGCCGTGGCACTCGATGCGAACCTCCGATTGTGCCACGGCGTCGGACGTGCACCGGTTTGCGGTGACTGCGTGGTGGCGTTCATCCACGAACATCGACTTAGTTTCGGCAGGGGATTGTGCCCTCCCGACCTTCTCTGACATCCTCCCGGATGGACGCTGCCAGTGACGGTTGCCAATCCCGGAGGCCGCGCTGCGGCGACGCCTTCTTCGGGAGGAACCTTGTGAAGCGCAGACGTCGCCAGCTACTTGCCGGACTAGCGATCGTCGCCCTCGCCGCGACGACGGGTGTTGCCGGAATCCACCTCGCCGGCACCGAAGTGCCGGCCGCCGCCGCGGCGACCGGGGACGGCGAGTTACCGAACGCCCTCGGGGCCCACCTGGAGCAGATGCGTCGGTCGATACCGGGCAACGACGGTATGTCGGTGGACGGTCCGGGCGGCGCCGCACAGCAGGAGTTCCTCAAGCGGGCCTACCCGGCCAACGAGGTGAGCCTCGCCGAGGTCGACCGCTCGAAGGCGGCGTTCGCGGCGGCGGAGCGCCGGTTCCGGGGCGGCCAACGGTGGACCAACGTCGGGCCGAGTGAGGCGGTGTACCCGTTCACCGAGTACCGCAACGCCTTCAACTACGTTCCCAACGAGTACGTCGCCGGTGGCCGGGTGACCTCTCTCGACATCAGCCCCGACTGCAACCGGTGGCTCTGCCGGGCGTACGCCACGCCCTCCGGTGGTGGCGTCTGGGGCACGCTCAACATCCTCGTCGCCGAGCCGAAGTGGTTCTACCTGGGCGGGCCCCTCGGCATCAACGCGGCCGGATCGGTCAAGATCGACCGTAATGACCGGACCGGGCTCACCATCTACGTCGGTACCGGTGAGGCCAATATCTGCGGCTCCGGGTGTGTCGCCGGTGTCGGTCTCTACCGCTCCACCAACGGCGGTCTGACCTGGCAGGGCCCGCTCGGCAAGGAGGTGCTCGCCGGCAAGGGAATCGCCGAGATCACCATCGAGCCGGACGACCCGAAGACGATCTACGTCGCCACCACCACCGCGTTGCGCGGCATGTCCAGCGCCTGCTGCACGGGCGTGACCCGACCGGTGCCCGACGCCGAGAAGTGGGGGCTCTACAAGACCACCGACGGTGGCGAGAACTGGAGCTTCATCCACAACGGTTCGGCCGCTGCCACCGACTGCACCGGCGACGCCGAGGAGTTCGGCAACAACGCGGTCTGCTCGCCACGCGGCGTCCGCTACGTCAAGCTCGACCCGGAGAACTCCGACATCGTGTACGCGTCGTCGTACGCCCGTGGTGTCTGGCGCTCCCCGGACGCCGGAGCCAGCTGGACGCAGATCAAGCCGTCGCTCAACCCGGACCTGTTCCAGACCCGGGCCGCCATCGACGTCACCGCCCTGCCCAACGGCAAGACCCGGATGTACGTCTACGAGGGTAACTTCGGCAACCCGTACTCGCGGTTGCTGCGCAGCGACGACGTGGCCGGCGGAACCCCCACGTTCACCGATCTGAGCAGCTCGAACCCGGCAGACCCGGGGTACGCCACCTACAACCAGTGCACCGGCCAGTGCTGGTACGACATGTTCGTGCACACCCCGCCGGGGCATCCGGACATCGTCTACACCGGTGGCTCCTATGTCTACGGTGAGACGGTCGCGCACAAGCGGGCCGTCGTCCTCTCCACCGACGCCGGGGTCAGCGGCACCGACATGACCTTCGATGGCACCGACGAGCTGCACCCGAACGGGCTGCACCCGGACCAGCACGCGATCGTGACCCACCCGCGTGACCCGTACCAGTTCTTCGAGGCCAACGACGGCGGGATCATGCGCTCCAGCGGTGACTTCGTCGACCGATCCGCCTGGTGTGACAACCCGGACCGCAACCTGACCACGGCGGCCCAGCAGGATCGCTGCAAGCAGATGCTCTCCCGGATTCCGAGCAAGCTGGAGAGCGTCAACAAGGGCATGAACACGCTGCAGTTCATCAGCCTGTCGGTCAGCCCGCACGACGTGAACCTGCTGCAGGGCGGCACCCAGGACAACGGGACCTGGGAGAACAACGGCGAGCGGCGGCGCTGGTCGAACACGATGATCGGTGACGGCGGCGCCTCCGGCTTCGACGTCGGTAAGCCCGAGTTCCGCTTCCACACCTTCTTCAACGCGTCGCCGGAGGTGAACTTCGCCGGTGGTGACATCGCCGAGTGGATCTGGACCGCGGATCCGATCTACGGCCAGCCGGGCACCCTCTTCTACGCGCCGGTGATCAGTGACCCGGTGGTCAGCGGCACGATGTTCGCCGGTACCGGTCGCTCGGTGTACCGGACGAAGACCTTCGGTCTGGGCGACCGGAGCATCGAGGAGGCCAACCGGATCTGCAACACCTGGACCGGTACCTTCGAGGAGCAGTGCGGGGACTGGGAGGAGTTGGGCCCCACGCCGCTCACCGACGGGGCGTGGGGGGACCGGGCCGGCGGGGCGGTCTCGGTGGTCCAGCGGGTCGACACCGACTCCGCCACCGCCTACGCGGCCACCAGCACCGGTCGGGTCTTCGTCAGCCACAACGTTGACGCCGAGTCGGCCGCCGAGGTGACCTGGACCCGGATAGACAACCCGGAGACCCCGAACCGCTTCGTCACCAGTGTCCACATCGACCCGGATGACCCGAACCGGGCGTGGGTCTCCTACAGCGGCTTCAACTCGAACACGCCGGAGACGCTCGGGCACGCCTTCGAGGTGACGACCGCCGGCACGACGGCGACCTGGACCGACCGTTCGCATGACTTCGGCGATCAGCCGATCACCGACCTGGTCCGGGACGACGTCACCGGTGACCTGTACGCCTCGACCGACTTCGGTGTGTTGCGGCTGGCCGAGGGGGCAAGCAGCTGGACCAAGGCCGGCGGTGGCATGCCGAATGTGGAGGTCGCCGGGCTCACCATCGTGCCGGGCGAGCGGGTGCTCTACGCGGCCTCGCACGGCCTCGGCGCCTGGCAGCTCAACCTGAAGTAGGTCGATCATTCACACCACCAACCGGGTGGGGGGCCGCACCAGCGGCCCCCCACCGCTGTCCGGGAGGATCGGCCGGATCTGGCGTGCCCTGGGTGCGTTCTTCGTTGTGCTCGTCTTCGTCCCGCCGCTCCTGCTACTGGTCTCGGGCTCGCTCACCGAGCCCGGCCTGCCACCGTCCCCCACCCCGCAGTTGATTCCCGATCCCGTCTCCACCGCCGGCTACCAACAGGCCCTGGCGGTCGGCGGGGTGCTGCGGGCCGCGCTCAACTCGCTGCTGGTCGCGGTCGTCGCCGTGCCGCTGAGTGTGCTGGTCGCCGCGCTGGCCGGCTTCGCGCTGGCCCGGCTCGCGCCCCGGCGGGCCGCGCTCGTCGTGGTGGCCTCCCTGGTGGCCCTGATGGTGCCGGCCACCGCACTGCTGGTACCCCGGTTCGCGATCTTCCGCGTGCTCGGGCTGACCGATACGCTGGTGCCCTTGATCGCACCGGCGCTGTTGGGTACCTCACCGCTCTATGTCCTGGTCTACTACCTGGCCTTCCGGGCGTTGCCGCGGGACCTCCACGACGCCTGTCTGGTGGAGGATATGACTCCGATGGGCATCTGGTGGCGGGTCGCGCTCCCGATGGTGCGTCCGGTCACCGCCGCGATCACCGCCCTGACCTTCGTGTTCACCTGGTCGAACTTCCTCGATCCACTGATCTATGTGTACGACCGTGACCTGTTCACCCTGCCCTTGGCGCTGCGTTCGCTGTCGGTGCTGGATCCGACGAATTTCCCGGTGTTCCTGGCCGGGGCGGTCCTGGCAACCGGCCCCGCCGTGCTGGTCTTCGGGTTCGCCCAGCGCCGATTCTTCCACCACGACGACCAGACAGGACGGAACCGGCCATGAGAAGACCCAAGGCGCTGCTGGCGGCGCTGCTCGCGACGGTGCTCTTCGGGTCCGGCTGCGCGACCGGACCCGGGGCCGCCGCCGACGGGCCGGTGCGGCTGCTGGTCTTCGGTGCTCCCGAGGAACTGGCCGCGTATCGCACGCTGATCGAGGCGTACGGTCAGGCGCGGCCCGGTAGCGAGGTGCAGCTGATCGAGGCGAGCGACCGCAAGGACCTGCTGGCCCGGCTCGCCACCTCGGTCGCCGGGGGCGCCCCACCGGACCTGTTCCTGATGAACTACCGCTTCTATGGCCAGTTCGCCGCGAAGAACGTGGTGGAGCCCCTGGACGAGCGGATCGCCGCCTCCGAGAAGGTGAATCCCGCTGACTACTATCCGGTGGCGATGGAGGCCTTCAGCTGGGGCGGTAAACAGCTCTGCCTGCCGCAGAACGTCTCCAGCCTCGCCGTGTACTACAACCGCACCCTCTTCGCCAAATACCAGGTCTCCGAGCCGAAGGCGGGCTGGACCTGGAACGACATGGTCGGGACCGCCATCGCGATGACCCGGGACGACCGTGGTGTGGTGGTCAGGGGCACCGAGAGCGAGGGGGCCGCTGCCCGCCCGGCCGTGCACGGGCTCGGCGTCGAGCCGTCGATCATCCGGGTCGCCCCGTTCACGTGGTCCGCCGGTGGTGAGATCGTCGATGACCCGGACCGACCGACCCGCCTCACCCTGGACACCCCGACCGGCCGGGAGGCGCTGAAGAACCTGGTCGACCTCCGCCAGGCGTACGGGGTGGTGCCCACCGACGAGGAGGTCGAGGCGGAGGACGACGAGTCCCGCTTCGCCAACGGTCGACTCGCCATGCTGATGTCCTCGCGGCGCTCCACCACCACCTTTCGCTCAATCACCGACTTCGAGTGGGACGTCGCCCCGCTGCCGGTCTACCAGGACCAGGTCGGGGTGCTGCACTCGGACGCGTACTGCATGACCCGGGGTGCCAAGCGTAAGGACGCGGCGTGGCGGTTCCTGGAGTTCGCCATCTCCGCCGAGGGGCAGCAGATCATCGCCGCCACCGGGCGGACGGTGCCGTCGCACATCGGTGTCTCGCAGTCCCCGGTGTTCCTCGACTCGTCCCAGCCGCCGCGCAACGCGACGGTCTTCCTCGACACGATTCCCACTCTCCGGACGTTGCCGACCATCTCCACCTGGCCGGAGGTCGAGGACGTGACCGCCGGGATCCTGGAGAACGCGCTGTACCGGGGCGACCGGTTGGACGAGGTCATCCGCGCCCTCGATGAGCAGACCCGCCCACTGTTCGCCCGTGGTGAGCACGGGTGAGCGATGCCGGTCTGACCCATGACGCCGGACTGACTCTGGACGGAGTGAGTGCCGCCTACCGGGGCGTCACCGTTCTGCAGCAGATGCGGCTGACCGTGGCCCGGGGAGAACTCCTGGTGGTACTCGGCCCCTCCGGCGCCGGCAAGTCGACGCTGTTGCGGGTGGTGGCCGGCCTGGAGCCGGTCACCACCGGGCGGGTCTGGATCGCCGGCCGGGATGTCACCGCCGACCGTCCGGGCCGGCGCAACGTGTCGATGGTCTTCCAGTCGTACGCCCTCTTTCCCCACCTGACCGTCGCCGAGAACATCGCGTTCGGCCTGGTGGTGCGGGATGTCCCGAAGGCGGCGGCCCGGGAACGGGCCCGGGCCGCCGCCGAGCAGGTCGGCGCGGCACACCTGCTCGGCCGGCGACCCGGGCAGCTCTCCGGCGGCGAGCGACAGCGCGTCGCGTTGGCCCGGGCGTTGGTGCGGGAGCCGGACGTCTTCCTCCTCGACGAGCCGCTGTCCAACCTCGACCTTGCGCTGCGGGTACAGATGCGGGCCGAGTTGCGGGCCCTGCACGAGCGGCTCGGCGCCACGATGGTGCACGTCACCCACGATCAAACCGAGGCGCTGGTGCTGGCCGACCGGATCGCGGTGCTGCGCGACGGCCGGGTGGAGCAGGTTGGTACGCCGGACGAGATCTGGCACACCCCGGCGAGCCGGTTCGTGGCTGGCTTTGTCGGCTCCCCGGCGATGAACGTGCTCCCCAGCTCCGGCCCGATCCACCCGTCCGGTGCTCCGCCGGCGGGGATGGCCGGCGACCGGGAGATCGGATTCCGCCCGGAGGCGGTGGTGTTGGGGGGATCCGACGGCGTGCCGGCGACCGTTGACCGGGTTGAGGTGGTCGGCACGGACGCCTACGCCTACCTCACCCTCCGCGCCGGGAACCCGGTGGTGGCCCGGGTGCCCGCCGCCCACCGGCCCGCGCGCGGGGATGCGGTTCGAGTCGGGGTCCGCTGGACTGATACGCACGTCTTCGACGCCACCACCGGGCTGCGGTGTACCTCTTGAGGGTGAGTAGGGAGCGGTCACGCGCCGGGGCAGGGCCGGCGGCGCGTGGGCACCGGCAGGTGGCGGTGATGCTGGCGCCGTATCTGGTCGGCCTGGTCGGTCTGGTGTTGTTCCCCGCCGCGGTCACACTCGCCCTGGCCTTCACCGAATACGACCTGGTCAATCCGCCGAGCTGGGCCGGGTTGGCGAACATCTCCGAGTTGGTGACGGACCCGGTGTTCCGGGTCGCGCTGACCAACTCGCTGGTGTTCGCGTTGGTGGCGGTGCCGCTTCGGGTGCTGCTCGCACTGGGCCTGGCGCTGCTGCTGCATCGCCGGTCGTTCGGGAGCCGTCCCGCCCGGGTCGCGGCGCTGCTGCCGACCGCGGTACCCGAGATCGCCTATGGCCTGCTCTGGCTCTGGCTGTTCAACCCCTTGTACGGCCCGATCAACCAGCTGTTGCGGGTCGGCGGCGAGAACGGGTTGACCGTGCTGGGTCGTACCCCGCCGCAGTGGCTCACCGATCCCACCGACGCCCGCGCCGCGATCATCCTGATGAGCGTCTTCACCATGGGCGAGACCTTCGTGGTGTTGCTCGCCGCCCGGCGGGCCCTGCCAGCGGATGTCTATGCGGTGGCGGCCTTGGAGGACGCGACCGGTTGGGACGTCTTCCGCCGGGTCACCCTGCCGCTGATGGCGCCGGTGTTGGCCCTGCTGGTGGTGCGGGATCTGATCGCCAGCCTGCACTTCTCCTTTGTGCCGGCGTTCGTGGTGACCGATGGTGGCCCACCGCCGTATGCCACCACCTACCTGTCGTTGTTCATCTACCGCACCGGGTTCGAGTACCTGCGCTACGGCTATGCCGCCGCCGCGACGTTGGTGATGATGCTGCTGACGGTGGCGGCGGTGGTGCTGCAGTGGCGGCTGTTCCGCCGCTACCGGGCCTTCTATCGGCTGTGATCACTCAGGGCCTGTCGGTTCCGTGGCTTCCGTCGGACTCTTAATCCGCGGGTTCGGGGTTCGAGTCCCTGGCGGCGCACCAACGAGCAAGGCCCTGACCTGGTACTTCTGTGCCGGTCGGGGCCTTCTTCGCGTACGGCGGTGGTGGTTGGTCGCTCGGTGGGTGCTCGGGAGCCGTTGGACGTCACGATCATCCTGGCCGTCGCCAACCTCCTGGTTCTGAGGTGGCCGGCGGCGTGGCGCTGGAGTCAGCGGTGTTGTGCTGCGCTGCTACCCCTACGCTGGCGGCATGTGGGAACCCAGCGCGGACCGGACTGGTAGGTGCTGATGGACCGGCGTGCGGCAGCTGCTGCCGAGGTGATTCCCGACGCTGTTCGGGCGGACGTGGTGACGCTGTGGCGCTACCACGATCTGCGTCATGAGTTGCGTTCGTGTGATGTGGGGATCGGGCTGGGTAGTCATGACCTTGGGGTGGCGGTCGTCGCGACGCGTCTGTTCCACGAGGGCCTGTTCCCAACGATCGTGTTTACCGGCGCGAATGCTCCGACGACGGTTGGGCGGTTCCCGCGCGGGGAGGCGGTGCACTACCGCGAGTACGCCGTTGAGCGGGGCGTACCGGCGGGAGCGGTTTTGGTGGAGCCGCGTGCCACGAATACCGCCGAGAATCTAAAGTTCTCCCGTGCGCTGCTGGCCGAACGCCGGATCCCGGTGGAGTCGGTGCTGATCATGTCGCGGCCCTACCAGCAGCGTCGGGCTTATGCGACGTGCCGGCTGGTGTGGCCGGAGGTCGAGGTGGTGTGCGCGTCGAATCCACTCGAACTGGATGACTACGTGCGCAGTATCGGCGACGCGCGTCGGGTGGTGGACATGCTGGTCGGCGACACACAGCGGATCGAGGTGTACGCGCAGCGCGGGTTCGCGATCCGGCAGGAGATGCCGGCCGAGGTACGGGCGGCGTTCGAGCGCCTGGTGGCGGCCGGCTACACGAGCCGGCTGATTTGAGCCGGGCTACCAGCGCGGCCCTTCCGGCCGGACGCCCATCCGGTCGCTGAGTTCGACGGCGAGTCGAGGTGGCCGGGGACGGGTGAGGATGTCCCGGACCAGGTCGCGGGAGAGCCGGTGGTAGCGCACCTGGTCGGGGCCGATGACCTCGGCGTCCAGCAGTGTGGCGAGCGCGTCGTCGATGCGGTTCCACCGGGCGAGGGCTCGGGCGGTTTCGATGGCGTGGCGAACCTGCCGCTCGACGGGCACGGTGCTGGTGTCGAGTGGGGCGCCGATGGCGATGGCGCGTTGTGCGTCACCGAGTTCTATCGCGATGGTTGTCTTGTGGATCGACACGTTGGTCGGCCCGAACGCGGTCCACAGGTGGTTGCCATCGGCGCCGAGCCGCTGCGCGGCTGCGTCGGCCTCGGCGATGTGGGTGTCGGCGGATGCGCGGTCGTCGTTTCGGGCGGCGGCCAGCGCGCAGACGAGGTGCAGGCTCCCGTAGACCGACAGGAGCTGCGGAGTCGGCTTGCCGAGCCGTGGTTCCAGGAACTGTGCCGCCGTGGCGGCGAGGCCGCGGGCTTGGGCGTACTCACCGATAGCTGCCAGCGAGTGCGCGGCGGAGCGGCTGAGTGAGCCGATGACGACGTGGTCCTGGCTGGCGTTGGCGGCGGCCAGCCCTCGGCTGGCGGCGGTCCACGCGAGGTCACCTTCGCTCAGCTTGGTAAGGAACAACGCGGCGAGTTGGTGCGCGTAGGCGGTCATCGTATGCGCGCGCCGACCCTCGTCTCCGTCGTACGCCTCGGTAGCGGTGAGGCAGTCGTGGATGAGGTGGGGCAACCGGCGGGCGAGGATGCCGTACCGCGAGTGCTGGTAGGCGGTCCAGATCTCGGCGACGTCGTTTTCGATCTCGCGCAGCGCCGGAGCCTCGACGTCCCCCGCGCTGGCCAGTGCTGGCGCGAGGTGACGATAGTCGTGGAGCGCGGCCCGCAAGGCCGGGATGGTCTCGCGTCCTGAGTCGTCCGACCACTCGAACAGGCTCGGTGTACCGATGAGGTCGCCGAGGGGCACGTCGAGGGCCTTGGCGATCGCGCGGATGACCGACAGCCGGTCCAGGTCGGCCCGGTTCGTCTCGACCTTGCGTAACCACTCCTGCGTCTTGCCGACCAGACCGGCCAGCACCTCCTGGGAGAGCCCTCGCCGACGCCGGTAGAAGGCGACGCGCTGGCCGATCGTCATGTCGTCCGTCATCCCTCGCACACCATCACCCTGCCCGCTGAAGCCCGCCGGACCCGGTACGGATTTTCCCGGTCCTCCGCACGGACCGCCCCTACGTTCAGTTCACCCCGGATCACCGGCGCGTGTCGATGCCGGTGGCGGGATGACTGACAGGGAGCTGCAGATGGAGGGATCGATGAGCGGCGCACCACACCACGGCTTGGGCCGCTGGCTCGGCCCGTCCTGGAGCGAACTGTCGCGGCGCTTTCCCCGCCTGCGTACCGCCATGAGGGCTGCGCGGGTGGGTGATCGGCGGTCTGTTCCCAGCCGCCGTGGTGCGGCGGCGGGCTCGCCCTTCCCCCGGCGAGCCCGCCGCTCATCGTCCCTGGTGGAGATGGCGGCATGACGGTGTACGTCTCGCGTCACGCCATGGCCAGCCAGTCCCGGCACCCCGAGTCGAGGTGGACGGCCTCGCCGGGGCAGGTGTGGCCCGCTGATCCGCCGCTACTCACCTTCGTGTGGCGTCGGCTGTTCGAGCAGCAGGCCCGCGAGGACGGTCGCCGGTGACCGGGCCGCAGCGCCGCCTCGCGACGAACCGGCTCGCGCCAGCCGAGGTGGAACATCTGCCGATGCGCCCGCTATGGCTGTGCCGCCGGTGCGGGCAGCCGTGGCCCTGCGGCGCAGCGAAGCTCGCCCTCCTGGCCGAGTACCGAGAACTGCCGGTGAGCCTGTTCCTCTACCTGGCCGGCTGCCTGCACGATGCGATCGACGACCTGCATTCTCTCAACCAGAGCGTCACGGGCAGCGCCGCCGAGATGTTCGACCGGTTCCTCGGCTGGCCCGTCCGCCACACTCCCGCCTACCGCGTCAGTACCACCACGGCCGTCAGCATCGAGGAGGCCACCTCGTGAAGGGCATCGGCCTCATTCACTCCACCGGCGAGCCGGCGGTCGCTGGCAGCTTCCACACATTGGTCGTGCAGCCAACGAGCTTCTGCAACCTCGACTGCAGCACCTACTGCTACCTGCCCGACCGGAGATCCCTGCGTCTGATGAGCGGCGCGGTCGCGCAGGCCTGTGCCGAGTCGATAGCCCAGCAGAACAGCGGTCATTCCGTGAGTGTCGTATGGCACGGGGGCGAACCCACTGCCACACCCATCGGGCTGTTCCGGGGCCTGCTGGCCCCGTTCGAGCAGTTGCGGCGCGTGGGGCTGGTGCGGCACGAGATCCAAACGAACGCCACGCTGATCAACCGTCAATGGTGCGAGCTGTTCACCACTTACGGGTTCGAGGTCGGGGTCAGCATCGACGGACCGAGCGCCTTGAACCGTAGCCGCCTCGACCGGGCCGGTAACGCGACGGATGCCCGTACCCTGCGCGGCCTGCAGGCCCTGGCGGAAGCGGGGCTGGGGTATTCGGTGATCTGTGTGGTCACCCCGGAGACCATCGACCATGCGGAAGCCCTTGTCGACTTCTTCACCGGCCTGCCCGGCTGCGAGTCGGTCGGCTTCAACATCGAAGAGCAGGAGGGCGCCGACCGGGTACCGGTGTCGGTGGATGCCGCGTACCGGTTTTGGCAGCTTCTCATTGCACGTCGTGTCGGTGGTAGCCCGCTGCGGATCCGCGATGTGGACCGGCTGGCTGACTATGTCGCCGCTACCCGCGCCGGGCGCGTTGACCATGCGCCGTACGAGCCGATCCCGACCGTTTCTTGGGATGGGCAGGTGGTGCTGCTGTCACCGGAGTTGCTGGGCATCACCGAGCCGCGATACGGCGACTTCATCGCCGGCAACGTCCTCCAGCAACCCATCACCGCCATGCTCGCCGGCGCCGGCGACCTGGGCTACGTCGCCGAGTTCGTCACGGCCCTCAACGACTGTGCCGACCACTGCGCCTTCTACGACTTTTGCCGTGGTGCCCAGGCCGGCAACCGCTACTTCGAGCACGCGACGTTCACCGCCCGCGAAACCACCTACTGCCGAACCACGCGACAGGCTCTGGTCCGCGCCGCCGCGGACCAGCTCACCCCTCAAGGAGAAGCGCCATGACCAGTGCTCTCGCAGTCCTCGTCAACGCCGCACCCGAGCAACTAGCCCGCCGCGGCGTCGACCCGCAGCGGTCGATAGCGTCTATCGATGCGGCGAAGTTTGACAACCGCCCCACCTGGGACAACCGAGGAAGATTCGACAGCAGGCCCGGCTGGGACAACTGGAACAAGAAGAAGTAGCCCCCAACAGGGGAACGCACGGGGTGGCGTGCCCACTCCGCGCCGGCACAGGTTGAGGACACATGCGTACCACCACGATCGGCGACGTGAAGGTCTTGCTGCCGGACCTCGATCCGGACGACCTCGACACCAGGACGGACCTGGACGGTGACCTCATCGAGGCATTGGTCGAGGGCGCGGCGTGGCGCGGTGCGCAGCTTGCGGATGCCAGCATCCGCAGCAGCCTGATCACCGGTGTGGACCTGGGCGAGTGCACCTGGGAGGCGGGGAGCCTGTTTGGCTGCGAGGTCACCCGGACAGACTTCTCCGGAGCCACCCTGACCGGCATCACTATCGAACGATGCGCGATCACCGGCTCCCGGTTCACCGGCACCAGGTTCACCGACGTACGTCTCAAGGATGTCCTGTTCGACGGCTGCCGCTTCGACTACGCCACCCTCCAGCGCGTCGCCGCCGCCGGCTCGGTCGCGTTCACCGACTGCACTCTCAGCAACGGCGAGTGGTCTTCCTGTCGGCTGCCGCGTATCGCGCTGCGCTCCTGTGACCTTGTCGATCTGGAGTTGGACTCCTGCCACCTCGGCGGGGCCGACCTGCGGGGCAGCCGCCTCCACGGGCTCAGGACGCCGTTGGAGAATCTGCGCGGCGTCACCCTCGGCGAGGACCAACTTCCTGACTTCACCCGGCTGGCCATCGCCGCCGTCAATCTGACCGTCCGCAACGACTGAAGCCGAGGAGGTACCGTGCCCGCTGAA
Source organism: Salinispora pacifica DSM 45544 (assembly GCF_000378845.1). Lineage (NCBI taxonomy): Bacteria > Bacillati > Actinomycetota > Actinomycetes > Micromonosporales > Micromonosporaceae > Salinispora > Salinispora pacifica. The sequence continues at coordinate 485,858 of NZ_KB905359.1, forward strand.
GCCACTGGCAGCCCGGCCACGATCCTTGTTTGCGTACGGGGTAACTCCGGCTCGGGTAAGAGCAGCATCGCCGGTGAGCTGCGACGCCGGCACGGCCGGGGTTGCGCCCTGGTCGAGCAGGCCTGCGCCGCATCCTGCTACGCGAGCGGGACAAGCCCGGGGGAGCGGCACCCGCCCTGATCGCGCAGACCGTCCGGTTCGCTCTTGATCACGGCTATCATGTGGTGCTGGAGGGCAGCATGCACACCAGCCGCTACCACAGCATGCTGACGGCCCTGCGAGACGGCCACAGTGGCCGGTCGCTGTTCTGCTATATCGATGTGTCCCTGCCCAAGACGCTGCGCCGTCATCTCATGCGCCCGCAGGCCGGCGAGTTCACCGCCGAGCATATGAGCGGCCTGTACCGCCCATGACATCTTGGGCTGGCCCGGTGAACTCGTCCTGCCCGAAACCACGGGACTGAACGATGCCGTCGAGGCCATCGCCGCTGCCACTCATCTTCCCCAGACCGGACGCGACGACGACCGGCTTCCACACGCGCCATTCCCATAGCCCCGCCGGCCAAGGGTTTCGCCGTTCCAGCGAGGCTCGCCGCCGGACCCATCCGTATACGCACCTGTCGTCCTCACTTTCGCAGGAGCCCGACGATGACCGCCGTCCCGACCTCTGGTTTCTCCGCTTTCGCGCTGGAACCTTTTCCCGAGCTCCAGCCGGGTGCGGACCTGGCGGGCGCCATCACCGGCGTCTTGGCCTCTACTGGCACCGAGTTGCAGGACGGGGATGTGGTGGTGGTGGCTTCCAAGGCCGTGAGTGTCGCGGAGAAGCGGTACGTCGACCTGGCCAATGTCGTGGTTGGCCCGGAGGCGCTGGAGTTGTCCGCTCGCACGGGCAAGCCTGCCGAGGTCGTGCAGCTGATCTTGGATTCCAGCGACAGCTATTTCCTGGCCACCGACAAGGGCCCGATCATCGCGCGGCACCGGCTCGGCTTCCAGCTCACCTCCGCCGGGATTGACCGGGCCGGCCCGCAGGGTGCGTGGCTGTTGCCGGTGGATCCGGACGCCTCCGCCCGCGCCCTGCGCGACGCGTTGATCGCTCACACGGGCGCGGAGGTGGCGGTGGTGGTCGCGGACTCCGACGGCCGCGCCGACCGGCGCGGGGCGACCGTCATCTCGATCGGCGCGGCGGGTGTGGGGCCGCTGCGCGTCACGGAGCACGGCGGTAAACGGCAGGAGGAAACCTTCACCGACCTGATCGCCGCAGCGGCCGGGATCATCCTCGGGCAGCGGGGCCGTGGGGCCCCGGTCGCCGTCCTGCGCGGCATCGGCTACGAGAGCAGTGATGCGGGCGTGGCGTCGATGCTTCAACACCAGCCGTGACATTGCTGCTCACCGGAGCCGCCGGGACCATCGGCCACCCGGCCCTGACCTCCCGCTCTGCCTGCGCGGCTCGGGTGCCGGGGTTGGCCAGCTCCCGGGGGACGCAAATATTCCCGGCGGCGGATGCTGCGGTGATGCGAGGATCGCGGTTCGGATCGGGACGGATGGGGAGGACGTTCGTGGAGGTACGGCGGATTGGGCCGGAGTTGGTCGAGGCGGCAGCCGGGGTGCTGGCCGAGGCGTTTGACGGCTATTCCTGGACCGCGTGGACGGTCGGCGCTGATCGGCATCGGGAACGGCTGGCAAACCTCTTCGCGGCGACTCTGACCACGGTTGGTCTGCCGTACGGGGATGTCTGGGCGGCGCTGGACCCGCACGGCCGCCCGCAGGCGGTGGCGGTGTGGCTGCGGTCGGACCGGCCGGTGCCCGACGAGGTCTGGGCCGAGGTGGCTGCCGGGAACGCGAAGTATGCCGGGGACCGCCATCCGGCGATGCTCGCCGCGGAGGCGGCCTGTGCCCCGTTGCGGGCTGCGGAGCCGGCGTTCCTGCTGGCCACGGTGGGGGTGCGCCCCGCGGGCCAGGGTGGGGGAGTCGGCTCACGGCTGCTGCGTCCCGGCCTGGTCGAGGCAGACCGGGCCGCCCTGCCGGCGACGCTGGAGACGTCCGCCTCGGCGAATCTGCGGTTCTACCGACGGTGTGGGTTCGAGGTGACCGGGGAGGTGACCGTGCCGGGCGGGGGGCCGCGGGTGTGGGCGATGCGTCGTCCTCCGGCCAGCGTGTAGGTCGCACCGGACCGGGTAGGTCGCGCGGGTGGACCTGGTCGAGGAGTCGCCGTACCGTTTCCGGATCGATCGGCGGGACCCGATGCGGGTTCCCGGAGTGGTCTTCGCGGCCGAGGCGCTGTTGCCGGAGATCGGGGCGGACGGGTCGTTGGAGCAGGTCGCGGCCGTTGCCACCCTGCCCGGCATCGTCGACGCCTCGTTCGCCATGCCGGACGTGCACCTGGGCTACGGCTTTCCGATCGGCGGGGTGGCCGCCACGGATGTGGTGGCGGGCGGGGTGGTGTCCCCGGGCGGGGTGGGCTTCGACATCTCCTGCGGGGTGCGGTTGCTCACGGCCGACCTCGATCTGGCGGGGCTTCGTCCCCGGCTCGACGCGGTCATGGATGGGCTGGCTGAGACGACCCCGCGCGGGGCGGGCCGCGGCGCGGCGTGGCACCTGGCGGGCCGCTCGGACGTGGACGGGGTGCTGCGCGACGGGTCGCGGTACGCGGTGCAGCGCGGCTTCGGCGTCGAGCGGGACCTGGAACGCTGCGAGGACCACGGTGCGCTGGGCGACGCCGACCCGGAGGCGGTCGGTGAACGGGCGATCGAGCGCGGCGCGAAGCAGGTGGGCAGTCTCGGTTCGGGCAACCACTTCCTTGAGGTGCAGGCCGTCACGGAGGTGTACGACCAGCGCGTCGCGGAGGTGTTCGGGCTACGGCCCGGCCAGGTCTGCGTAATGATCCATTGTGGCTCTCGCGGGCTGGGGCACCAGATCTGCGCCGACTACGTGCGCCGGATGGAGAAGGCGATGCGTCGCTACGGCATCCAGGTGCCGGACCGGCAGCTCGCCTGCGCCCCGGTCTCGTCTCCGGAGGGGCAGGCCTACCTTGGTGCGATGGCCGCCGCCGCCAACTACGCCCGGGCGAATCGTCAGCTACTCACCCACGTGAGCCGGCTGGTCTTTCGTCGGGTCACCGGGGCGAGCCTCGACCTGGTCTACGACGTGTCACACAACCAGGCGAAGATCGAGACGCACGGGGTGGATGGCGAGCGGCGTTCACTCTGCGTGCACCGCAAGGGTGCCACCCGAGCACTGCCTCCGGGACACCCGGACCTGCCGGCGGAGCTGACTCAGGTCGGGCAGCCGGTACTCATCCCCGGGTCGATGGGCACCGCGTCCTACGTGCTGACCGGGGTCTCCGGTGCCCCGGCCTTCGCCTCCAGCTGTCACGGTGCCGGGCGGGTGCGCAGCCGGAAGCAGGCGGTGCGGGCCGAGCGTGGCCAGGATCCGCGCGAGCAACTCGTCGCGCAGGACATCGCCGTACGCGGTGCTTCCCGGCGTGGGCTGGCCGAGGAGATGCCGGCGGCGTACAAAGACGTCGATGCCGTGGTGGAGGCGACCGAGGGCGCCGGGCTGTGCCGGAAGGTCGCCCGGTTGACGCCGATCGGCGTCGTCAAGGGCTGATGCCCCGGGCGGCCGCGCGGGTTTGACGGTGCTGCCCGCTCACACGTCCACGGTGAGCGTGCAGGACCAGCGGGGACCGTCGGGGCCGAAGCGCAGCTCGTGCAGGGAGATGGCCTTCGGTACGGCGCCGGTCAGTTCCACCGTGTCGGCGTCGGTGGTCTGCCAGCGGACGTGTAGCCCGTCCGCGCCGTCGTCGCGAACCTCGGTACGCAGCGGCAGCTCACCCCTGGTCTCCATCCGGAAGATCACCTCCTCGAGGATGTTCACCAGCAGGTCTGCGTCCTCGTCGGCGGGGGCGTGGTACGCCCGTTCGGCGGTGGGTTGCGCCGGGCCTGGGTCGACGAAGGTGTCGACCAGGGCGGTGACCGCCTCGGCCACGCACTCTGCCCGCGTCGGCGCCCACGCCTCGATGCGCACGTCAGCGGTGTGCGGCAGGCAGTGGTGGCCGCGTTCGGGTCGTGGTTCCACGCCCCCGATCATCCGCTACGATCGCCTGCTCCGGACCCGGTTCGCCACGGTGGGCTGCCGGGCCCTGTTGAACGCGTTGACGGTCCTCGATAGTGTCTAGTGCACAGGCTCGTTTACGGGAGACACCATGGCGACGACCGACCATGTTGACGTGCTCATTGTTGGTGCTGGTCTCTCCGGCATCGGCGCGGCCTGCCACCTCGTCCGGCAGTGTCCGGAGAAGACGTACGCCGTGTTTGAGGCGCGGGGAGCGATTGGTGGCACCTGGGATCTGTTTCGCTATCCGGGCATCCGATCGGACTCGGATATGTTCACTCTCGGCTACTCGTTCCGGCCCTGGAGCGACCCCACGGCCCTCGCTGACGGCCCGTCCATTCGAGACTACGTCCGGGACACCGCCAGCGAGTACGGCGTCACCGAGCACATCCGCTTCCAGCACCGGGTCGTCCGCGCCGACTGGGACAGCCGTACCGCCCGGTGGACGGTGTACGCCCGCCGGGAGGGTGGCGAGGAGGTCGTCGTCACCTGCTCGTTCCTGCACACCTGCGCCGGCTACTACCGCTACGACCGGGGCTACACCCCCCAACTGCCCGGGGCGGAACGGTTCGCCGGCCGGATCGCGCACCCGCAGCACTGGCCCCCCGACCTCGACCACACCGGCCAGCGGGTGGTGGTGATCGGCAGCGGCGCGACCGCGGTGACCCTGGTGCCCGCGCTGGCCGAGCGAGCCGCCCACGTGACGATGCTGCAACGCTCACCCACCTACATCCTGGCGCTGCCGGCGCGGGACGCAGCCGCCGCCGCGCTGCGCCGGGTGCTGCCGGAGCGAGTGGTCTACCCGGTGGTCCGCTGGAAGAACATCCTGCTGCTCACGGCGAATTACCAGCTCAGCCGGCGGGCCCCCAACCTGGTCCGGCGTCTGCTGCGGCGGGCCGCGCGAGGCCGACTCCCGGCCGGGTACGACCTCGACCGACACTTCTCGCCCCGCTACAACCCGTGGGACCAGCGCCTCTGCGTGGTTCCCGACGGCGACCTGTTCCATGCGATCACGGCGGGCCGGGCCTCGGTTGTCACCGACACCATCGACTCCCTCACCGAGACCGGGATCCGGCTGGCCTCCGGCGAGGAACTGGCCGCCGATGTGGTCGTCACCGCCACCGGCCTGGAGCTGCTTGCGCTGGGCGATGCCCAGCTCACCGTGGACGGTGCGCCGGTCGATCTGGCCAACACGGTCGCCTACAAGGGGATGATGCTCTCGGGCGTGCCGAACTTCGCGATGACCATCGGCTACGTCAACGCCTCCTGGACCCTCCGGGCCGACCTGATCGCTCGGTACGTGTGTCGGCTCCTCACCCACCTCGACCGCACCGGACAGCAGGTCGTCACCCCGTTGCCGCCGCCCGACGACGAGCGGCGCCCTCTTCTTGACCTGACCGCCGGCTACGTGCTGCGCGACCTCGCCGCCCTGCCTCGGCAGGGGGCCCGCGTGCCCTGGCGGCTGCCCCAGAACTACCCGCGGGACCTGTTGCTGATGCGGTACGGCCGGCTCACCGACGCGGGGGTCCGGTTCTCTCAGGCGGGCAAGCCGGAGCGGAGTCCCGCGCGTGCGTAGGTTTGACTACCACCGCGCGACCGCCGTGGTCACCGGTGCCGCCAGCGGGATCGGCGCCGCCCTCGCCTATGGCCTGGCGGCGCGCGGCAGTGACCTGGTCCTGCTCGATCGCGACGCGGAGCGCCTGGCCACCGTCGTGAGCACGATCGGCGCCGCGTACCCCGACCGGCGGGTGGAACCGGTCGTCGTGGACCTCGCCGACGCGACGGCCACGGCGGGGGCAGCCGAGCAGATCCTCGTCCGCCATCCCCGAATCCGGCTCCTGGTCAACAACGCCGGCGTGGCACTGGGCGGTCGGTTCGACCAGGTAACCCTGGACGAGTTTCAGTGGGTGGTCGACATCAACTTCCGTGCGGTCGTGCAGCTCACGCACGCGTTGCTGCCCGCCCTCAAGGCGGAGCCCGGCTCGCACCTGGTAAACGTCTCCAGCCTGTTCGGGCTGATCGCCCCGTCCGGGCAGGCCGCCTACTCGGCGACCAAGTTCGCCGTCCGTGGCTTCACCGAGGCGCTGCGGCACGAACTGGCCACCGACGGCGTCGGTGTCACCTCCGTGCACCCCGGGGGAATAGCCACCCGGATCATCGAGAACGCGCGGGTCGGCAGCGAGGTCAACCGGGACGACTACGAGGTGGGCCGGCGCCAGTTCCATCGCCTGCTCCGCATCCCACCCGCCCGGGCCGCCGAGGTGATCCTGCGCGGCGTGGCACGCCGCCGGCCCCGGGTGCTCATCGGCTGGTCGGCGAAGCTGCCCGACCTGGTCGCCCGGATCGCGCCAGGCTCGTACGGGCGGCTGCTGCGGGTCGGGCCCAACCAGAATGCCGGTACGCCGACCCGTCGAGTGACCACCGGGGCCGCGCCGACACCGCAGCCGGCCGACCAGCCGCCGGCGTCGCCGTCACCCCCGGCGGACGACCGGGGGTGACTGCCGACGTCTGGCGTCGGCAGTCGCTCCTCCTGATGGACCGGATCGGGAAGAGCAACGTGCTCCTCCGGGCGCTGGTGCGGCGATGAGGAGGCACCACCGGCTGGCGATTACCTCGCTGGGCATGGGAGTCGCCGAGTTCGGGGACGTCGCCCATGTGGTCAGCCTGGCGGCCTCCCCGTACCTGTCGGGACCCGCTCCGCGATCCACGTCGGTTTCGCCGCGACCGCCTACGGAGTGGGAAGTTCTGGCCGGGTCGTGGCCTGGTGGTGCCCGGGCAGCCGCGCCGCTCCCACCGCAGTCGAAGGCGGGGGCGTTGGCGGAGAGCTGACCGCGATCAACCGAAGCTGCCGCGACGGCCGCCGGGCGGTCTGGCCCGGCCTTCCGTGGCAAAACGTCCGGTGCGACGGTTCCGTGGCCCACAGGTGTCGTTGCGTCCCTTGCCCGGTTTGCTGCTGGGATAGCGCCGATCGCCTGTGACCTGGGCCGCAGCTGCTCTCATTCAGGGCGATCCCGGAATGGTGGACATGGCGACCAGGTTGTGTCCCCGGTACCGCCGGAACCCAAACCCCGTGTGGCGGTTCCCCGAGGAGTGCTCACCCGGAGCGCTTCGCCTGACCGAAAGGGCACATCGTGAAGGATGACTTCACCCGATGGCTCCCGGCCATCGCGAAGACCCCGTACCAATGGCTCTCGACCGAGCCGAACCGCCGGCTCGTCCTGAGCGTGGCCGGCATCGCAGCGATCGGAGGTCTCGCGCTCGCGCCGACCACCGCCGCGGCATCGGTGACCAGCGGCCCGCATCCCGGCGCCGTAGCCGCCATCGAGCTGGCCACCGGCCAGCAGGCCGCAGACGGTGAGTCGGACCCGGACCTCCAGCCGGACCCGACCGAGTCGACCACCGACCCGGACGTCGAGTCGGGCCCGACCGAGTCGACCCCGGACCCGGACCGGAGCCCCGAGACGGCAGCGAGCGACGCCGACAGCACCGATTCGCCCACCCGGGAACAACTGATCCCCCACGGTGTGCAGGGCGCCCAGTCCTACATCCAGGTTGACAACGCCCAGCGCGCGAACGCCAAGGAGATCATCGAGGTCGCCAAGGCGACCGGGGTCGGCGAGCGGGGTGCGGTCATCGGCGTGGCGACCGCGCTGCAGGAGTCGAAGCTGTACAACCTCGGCCATCTGGGCTACTACAACGACCACGACTCGCAGGGCCTGTTCCAGCAGCGCCCGTCAACCGGATGGGGCACGCCCGAGCAGATCACCGACCCGCAGTACGCCGCGACGGCGTTCTTCGAGGCGCTCAAGAACGTCAATGGCTGGCAGGAGCTGCCACTGACCGTCGCGGCCCAGACGGTGCAGGTGTCGGCGTACCCGTTCCACTACGCCCAGTGGGAGGAGCAGGCAGCGGAGCTCGTCGCCGAGCTCTGGTGACACCACGAGCCGGCCGTTGCCCACGCGGGCAACGGCCGGCTCGGCGGGTCAGCTCAGCGGCGAACTCTCCGAACGCAGCCGGGACGAGCCGGCGGACACCGACCAGCCCGCCACAAAGCGGCTACCGGTGCTGCGCTGGGTCCGGTCGACCAGGTGGAACCAGTCCATCCGGCACTGCTGCGGCGTCACCTCCAACACCCCGTAGCCGTGCCCGTCCAGCTCGGTCCAGCGCACGTGCGGGTTGGTCGAGCGGATCACGCCCGACGCCAGATCACTGAGCGTGTTGCCCTCCCGCATTCCCAGGAAGTCGTTGATGTTGTCGCTGGTCATCGACGGCACCACGAACTCCGCAGCGGCCGGGTTGTCCCGCCCGGTCGACTTCGTGGTCAGCTCGTTCGCCCACGAGGTGTGGATGTCACCGGTCAGGAAGACCACATCCCGGGTGTCGTTCGCCAGCAGGTGGTCAATCAGCTCGTTGCGGTCGGCGTTGTAGCCGTCCCACTGGTCGGTGTTGAGTACCGCGCCGTTCTCCGGTATTCCCAGCAACGTGCCCAGCGGCCCGAGTAGCCAGGCGGGGAGGGCGCCGACGTCCAGCCGGGAGATCATGATTGGGTTGCCGACCAGCTTCCACTGAGCGTCCGAGGTGGCCAAACCCGCCTTCAGCCAGGCCATCTGCGCCGCGCCGGTGATCGTTCGCTCCGGGTCGTCAATGTCCAGACCCGATGCCGGCTCGGACCGGTACGTCCGCAGGTCCAGCATGGACAGATCGGCGAGTCGGCCGAAACGTAGCCGCCGATAGATCGCGCCGTCCGCCCCGGTGCGCACCGGCATCCACTCCGCGTACGCCCGGCGCGCTGCCGCCACCCGATCGGCGAAGCTACCCTCGGCGCCGGGGGTGTGGTTCTCCGCGCCGCCCGACCACTGGTCGTTGGCGACCTCGTGGTCGTCCCAGGTGATCGCCCACGGCACCGACGCGTGCAGGGCCTGGAGGTCGGGGTCGGTCTTGTACAGGGCGTGTCGGACGCGGTAGTCCTGCAGCGTCAGCGTTTCGTGCGTCGGTTGGACCTCCCGCACCACGGTTCCCCCGGCGGCGAACTCCCCGGTGCCGTACTCGTACAGGTAGTCGCCGAGGTGCACCACCAGGTTCAGGTCACCCCGCTCGGCGAGGTGCCGGTAGGCGGCGAAGTAGCCCGCCTCCCAGTTCGCACACGACACCACGCCGAGCCGGATCCGATCGATGTCGGCGTCCGCCTCCGGCGCGGTCATCGTCCGACCGGTGGGCGACCAGGTGCCGGCGTGACCGAAGCGGAACCAGTACGTGGTGGCCGGCGCGAGCCCGCTGACGGGAATCTTGACGGTGTGGTCCCGAGCCGGGCCGGTAGCGACGGTGCCCTGCGCCGCCAGGGTGGCGAAATCCGGGTCGGCGGCCACCTGCCAGGTCACTGTCACCTCCGGGCCCACGCCCGAGCCCGGCTGAGAGTCCTCGGTGGGGGTGAGGCGGGTCCAGAGCAGGATTCCGTCGGGCAACGGGTCACCGGAGGCGACACCGTGTTGGAAGGCGCTACCGGTGGCCCTGGCCGGGCCGGCGAGGGCGGCGCTGGCGAGAACCGCGGTGCCGGCCGAGGCGCCGGCGATACGCAGGAGGGTCCGACGGTCGAGGGAGTTCGTCATGGGCACTGTTTCTACCGGCAGGCAGGGTCCGGCCGCTGCCCCCGTATCGGCGTGTTCGCCGTCTTTATTAGTCGGGCGTCGTCGAGGCTTCCGCTCGGCGGCGGTCGCGGACGATGTCCGTCAGCGCCAGGCAGAGCGCGAGCATGCTGATTCCGCTGATCAGGAGCATCGCGTGGTGGAAGGCGACCGACCAGTCCCCGGTGGACCCCTGTGCCGCGAAGATGACACTGCCGACCGTGGCGATACCGGCCGCTGAGCCGATGCGCTGGCCGGTCTGCAGCATGCCCGCGCCGCTGCCGGCGCGCGACACCGGCACCTGGGCGAGGGTGAGAGCCTGGTTCGGGGTGACCACCAGGCCGCTGCCGAGTCCCGCCACCAGCAACGGAGTGGCAGTCCACCAGGACACGGTGGCGCCCGGGGGAACCCGGTTGACGACGAGGACCACGACGACGAGGCTGACGGCGACGGTCGCCAGGCCGAGGGCGACCAGCGGTCGACCGAATCGTCTGACGAACCGGCCGCCCACCACGGAGGTGATGGCGAAGCCAACCGTGAACGGGGTGCTGGCCAGCCCGGCGGCGAGTGCGCTGTGCCCGAGGCCGTTCTGCAGGTACACCGTGAGGACGAAGAAGATCGAGGTGAACCCGCCGAAGTACAGCAGGCCGATCAGGACACCGAAGCGGTACGAGCGAATGCCGAGTAGGCGCGGGTCGAACAGGGGCTCGCGCCGGCGGGCGTACCACCGCTCCCAGCCGACGAAGGCGGCCAGCGTCAGCAGACCGGCCGGGAGCGTCAGCCACCGTGCCGGGCCCTGCCAGTGCTGTTGGACCAGGGGCAGTAGGACAAGTAGGACACCCGCGCCGAGCAGTAGCAGCCCGACCGGATCGAACCGGTGATGGTCGGGGATCTTCTGGGCGCGTTGCGGGAGAAGACGCCAGCCGAGGATGGCGGCGGACACACCGAGGGGCACGTTGATGAAAAAGACCCACCGCCACCCGTGCTCGGCGCCGCCGACGTGGATGAGGAGGCCGCCGAGCAGCGGCCCGGCCGCGGTGGAGATGCTGACCGCCGCCCCGAGCAGCCCGAACGGGCGGCCCCGCTGGGAGCTCGGAAAGAGTTCCTGGATCAATCCGGTGACCTGTGGGTTGATCAGTCCGGCGGCGGCACCCTGGAGCAGGCGGGAAGCGATGAGCCAGGAGACGGTAGGAGCCAGCCCGGCCGTCACGCTGGTGATGGTGAACAGCGCGACGCCGACGACGAAGACGGTCCGCCGCCCATGCCGGTCGCCGAACCGGCCGCCGGGCACCAACATCAACCCGAACGTCAACGTGTAGCCGGCGAGGACCCACTGCACGTCACTCGGGGCAACATCGAGTGCCCGGTCCATCGACGGGATGGCGACGTTGACGATGCTTACGTCGAGCACCGTCATGAAGACGGCGACCAGACCAACGCCGAGCGCCGCCCCTCGGCGTCGTCGCTCGGCCGGATCACCACCGGGTGGTGCGGTTCCCTGGCCCGGGGACGGACGGTCACCCATCCGGCGGCTACCCACCCACTTCGGGGTGTCGCGGCCTCACGTCAGCTGTTGGGCGCAGAACCGCGGGCCGAAGTCCAGGCCGGCCATCGGTGAGTCCTCGCGGTGCAGCAGGTTCTTCTCGGTGAGTTGGTGTAGCGGAGCGATCAGCTGTTCCTCGGTCAACCCGGTCTCCTCGGCGATCAGGTCTGGGTACGGTACCTGGCCGCGGGCCTCCAGGACCGCGACCGCGTCGTACACCTGTTCCTCGAGCTCCGACAGTTGCACCTGCCGCATGTCGTCCTCCTTCGGAAACCGCCGGGCGGGCGGTCGGCCTGGGCGGTGGTTACCCGGCTGGCCACCGAAGATGCTCCCCCGATCGGGTATGTCGCCCTGCCCCGGCCGTCGGCTGGGGCAGAGCTCGGTGCCGAACGTGCGCCGGGTCGCGACGGTGCCGGGAACCCGCCCGCCTCGACCAGGAACGTTGACGTGGGCCCTAGGCTGGCAACGGTGACGATCTGGGATCTTGCGGTGGTGGGTGCGGGCCCGGCAGGCCTGTCCGCCGCCCACGTCGCGGCACGGGCGGGTCTGGCGACCCTCGTGCTGGAGCGGGCTGTACATCCGCGTTACAAGACCTGTGGTGGTGGCCTGATCGGCACCTCGCTGGCCGCACTGGCGGACCGGATCGAGGTGCCCGCGCAGGATCGGGCGGAGCGCGTGACCTTCACCCTGGATGGGCGGCGGGCGTTCACCCGGCGGAGCGCGGCCGGTCCGCTGGTGACGATGGTGCGCCGGGACGAGTTTGATGACCGGCTACGGGTCGCCGCGGTCACCGCCGGGGCCAAGCTGCGTCAGCGAGTCGCGGTCCGGGCGGTGGAGGCGGAGCCCGACCGGGTCCGCCTGCGGCTGGCCGACGGGGCGACGGTGACCGCGCGGGCGGTGGTTGGCGCCGACGGGTCGTCGGGGGTGACCGCGCGGCACGTGGGGGTGCGACACCGGCAGGTCGACCTGGGGTTGGAGTTGGAGCTGCCGGTGGCACCGGCCCAACGGGCCCGCTGGCGGGGTCGGGTGCTGCTGGACTGGGGCCCGCTACCCGGCTCGTACGCCTGGGTGTTTCCGAAGGACGACCTGCTCACGGTGGGGGTGATCGCGGCGCGGGGGACAGGGGAGCAGACCCGGGCGTACCTGCGGTCGTTCGTGGACCGGCTGGGTCTGGCGGGAGTCGAGCCGGCGCACGATTCCGGGCACCTGACCCGATGCCGGCAGGAGGGCTCGCCGCTGCGCCGGGGGCGGGTGCTGGTGGTGGGGGACGCGGCGGGGCTGCTGGAGCCGTGGAGCCGGGAGGGGATCAGCTACGCCCTGCGTTCCGGCGCGCTGGCGGGAGCGGCGGTCGCCGCTGACGATTTTGGCCAGTACGAGTCGGCAGTCGCGGGGGAGTTGGCTCCAGAGATGCGGGCGGGCCAGCAGTTGCTGGAAACCTTCTCGCACCGGCCGGGGCTGTTCCACGGGCTGTTGGCGACACCGCCGGGCTGGCGGACCTTTGTCGCCTTCTGCCAGGGGCGGGCTGGCTTCGATGAGCTGCTCTCCCGGGTGCCGGTGCGGATGGCGTTGGGAGTGCTGGCGGGGCTGCCCCGGCGGGGAGACACCCGCCAGCGTTGACACTGTTGGTCTCCGCGGCTTGCGAGCACCAGCTCCGCGGCTCCAGCAAGGCCCACCCGACCGGCAGAGTCACCTGTCCAGGGTTGGAGCTCCCAGGTGAGTGCCACGTGACCGCTGGAGTGAAAGGCGGCGCGGATGAGCAGTGTGGCTGGGCATGTCCGGCTTGGTGGCCTGGGGTATTGGCCCACGTTAATTGCCAAGATCAGCCGTTGATGTGGTAGACCCGCAGACGTCGTCTCAGGTCCTGTGTGTTGGTCGGCGTCGGTGGGTGGCGAGGGTCAGGGCTGTGCCGGTGAGGGTGAGGAGGAAGCCGGTGGTGAGGATGGTGGGCAGGCTGGTGCCGGTGACGGGGATGGTGGGCTTTGGGCTGGTGGGGTTGGGGATGGTGACTGTGGTGGGGTTGGAGGTGGAGGCTGGGCAGTTGTTGTCGCCGTTGTAGCGCGCCTGGATGTGGTGTGTGCCGGGTGCCAGGTGTGTGACCGTGAGGGTTGCGGTGGTGGTGGGGTTGCCGGTCAGGGGTGTCGTGTTCAGGGTTGTCGTGTCGTCGTGGAAGGTCACGGTTCCGGTGGGGGTGCTGCCGGTGCAGGTCACGGTGGCGGTGAGGGTGAGGGGTTGATCCGGTGTCGGGTTGGGTGGGGTCACCTGCAGGGTCGTGGTTGATGTCGACGAGACGACAGCCAGACTGTGGCGGGTGCCGGCGGCGGCGGTGATCGTGCTGCCGGTTGGCAGGTCCACCGCAATGGGGGTGCTTTTGTTGGCGGTGGTGCCATCGCCTAGCTGGCCGAAGGCGTTGTCGCCCCAGGCCAGGACGGTACCGGCGGAGGTCACGGCGAGACTGTGGCGGTCGCCGGCGGCCACGGTGGTGATCGTGGTGCCGGTTGGCAGGTCCACCGCAACGGGGGTGCTGCTGTCCGTGGTGGTGCCATCGCCCAACTGGCCGGCACTGTTGTAGCCCCAGGCCAGGACAGTGCCGGCGGAGGTCAGCGCCAGACTGTGGCGTTCACCGGCGGCCACGGTGGTGATCGTGGTGCCGGCTGGCAGGTCCACCGCAACGGGGGTGCTGCTGTCCGTGGTGGTCCCGTCGCCCAGCTGGCCGGCACTGTTGTAGCCCCAGGCCAGCATGGTGCCGGCGGAGGTCACGGCCAGACTGTGGCCGGTGCCCGCGACCACGGTGGTGATCGTGGTGCCGGTTGGCATGTTGACCGCGATGGGGGTGCTTCTGTTGGTGGTGGTGCCGTCGCCCACCTGGCCCCAGAAGTTGAAGCCCCAGGCCAGCACGGTACCGGCGGAGGTCACGGCCAGACTGTGGTTGGCGCCGGCGACCACGGCGGTAATCGTGGTGCCGGCTGGCAGGTCCACCGCGATGGGGGTGCTGCTGTTGTTGGTGGTGCCATCTCCCAACTGGCCGGCACTGTTGTCGCCCCAGGCCAGGACGGTGCCGGTGGAGGTCAGCGCCAGACTGTGGCGGTCGCCGGCGGCCACGGTGGTGACCGTGGTGCCGGCTGGCAGGTCCACCGCAACGGGGGTGCTTCTGCGGGTGGTGGTGTCGTCGCCTAGCTGGCCGAAGTTGTTGTGTCCCCAGGCCAGCACGGTACCGGCGGAGGTCACCGCCAGACTGTGGCCCTGGCCGGCGGCGATGGTGGTGATCGTGGTGCCGGTTGGCAGGTCCACCGCGACGGGGGTGCTTTTGTTGGTGGTGGTCCCGTCGCCCACCTGGCCCCAGAGGTTGAAGCCCCAGGCCAGGCCGGTACCAGGAGGGCCCGCTGCCGCCGATGGCACGCTCTGCGCGAGCACGCGCGCCGCACCGACCGAGGTTATGCCCAACACGAGCGCCACCATCAGCGGCACCGCGAACAGCCCCCGCAGACTCGCGGGCCGTACCCAGCTTCTTCTCACGTCCGCAGCCTCGCTGGTCCAGCTCTCCACCTACCCCTACCCCTCTGTCGTCTCCCCGCCACCGGCCCGTGTCCGACCACGGCCTGTACAACGACTCCGGACGGCCGCAGGCCTCGACGCGTCGCTGAGATTGGCGCTGTGCAGGTCGGCACGGGCGCGGTTGGGGTATGAGTTGCGCGGGATAGCCGATCTGGGACAAGTCGGCTAGGAGAGCCGCTGCCGATCGGTCGGCGGTCAGGCGTCGCACCAAGCTCGTGGTCAGCGGGGACAGCGCGAAAGACTGGCGGACAGCGTCAAATCTATGGCCTTGCCGTAATAGTCCTCCGCGAAGCGGTGGTACGCCAGGCCTGTCGGGTCAGGCAGCGCGGAGAACAGCCAGGCTCATCGAAGACTCATGATCGAACTTCCGCAGAAAGGTTCCCGCTGGCGAGAATACGACCGACCAGGTGGCTTCGGAGCCGTTGTCCATCGACGCCATCTTCTCGCCGTCCGACCAGGACGACGTGAACGAGTAGTGCCGGGACTCCTCCTCCCGGTTCAGGATCGCCTCCAGCACCGCCAACGTGCGACAGCGCTCCCGCAGAGTGTTGGACGGGCCAGCAAACCATCCAGGATCCTAGGATGCTTTAGCGATGGTGTCGGCCCCCACCGAAGTCAGTGGGGGAGCGGTTCACCCTGTTGTCCGCTACCGGTAGTAGCCAGCAGTTCGTAGCCCTCGGCGTAGGCGTGCGCACTGACCGACCAGCAGTCTGGTGACAACGGTCACCTGGCCGGTGGGAAGGGTCAGGGCGGGTACGCTGTTGGGACGGGTGTCGGTGTGTCCAGTGTCCCCGGGCCTCACCAATAAGCCGTCGCGGAATACCGTTCGGCTGGAGCCGCCACGCGCCACGCGCCGAGAGGCGACCTGCACACCGGCCACCCACCGCCCTCCGAGGCCTAAGCCTCGGAGGGCGGTGCTCTTCTCGCCAAAGCCAAAGCCAAAGCCAAAGCCAAACCCGAAGCCGTGCTGGCCGCCGGCTCCGGGTCCCCGAGCTGACCCCCCATGCGGGGCCAACTCGGTAGCGTCTGGGCATGGACCCTTCAGCGATCTGGCGGGACCGGCAACACCGGTGGCGGATCGAGGCCTACCGCGCGCCCGACCTCCGGTTCGCGATCTTTGCCACCAGCGGGACGACTGAGTCGGCCCCGCTGTGGCTGTTCGGAATGTCCTCGTTGGCGCGCTGGCTGATGAGCCACAAGATTTCACTCGACGACCTGGAGGTCGACTGACCCTGTTTAGGGGAAAAAAGTAGTTTGCCGCCCTTCGCGGCTGGCGCTGGCTAGGGTCACCGAGTGTGAGGGACCGAGGAGTACGTACCGCCGTGGCGGTGCTGACCGGATTGGCAGTGATCTATTTTGGAACGACTGGCCGGGATCAACCGGACGGTGAGGGCGTCACCAGCGGTCTGATCGCACTGGCGGTGCTCGCGGCGCTGCTGGTGTGGTATCTCACCCGGCCTCGCGGCGACGCAACGAAGTGACCGGTCACCGGCTCGCCGCCCGTGTCACCGCGCCAGCGGACTCTTCGCCGAGCGCGACCCGTACCAGGGCGGAGGCGAAGCGGCCGAACTCCGCCTCCGCCACCAGGCCGGCGAGCCGCCGCGGGGTTTGCGGCAGACCCAACCTCTCCGCGCCGCTGAGTGCGCGTCGGTCGGCGAAGGGACGCAGGTCCGGCCAGACCGCCTGGGCCTCGCGAAGGAAGATGTCCGCGCCGGCGGGCCCGATGCCCGGAAACGCGGTGAGCAGGCGGCGTAGCTGCGCCGGCTGGCCCGGCGCGGTGTGGTGTAGCCGGCGTAGGTCACCCTGCCAGCGGTCCAGGCAGAGTCGCGCCCCCGTGCCGAGCAGCGTGGCGGTCCGCTCGTCGTAGCGCCGGTAGTGCCCACGACCGAGCGCATCAACCCGGTCCTGCCAGGTCGCCGCCTCCATCGCCGACGGGGTGCGGTAGCCCGCAGCGAAGAGCTCCCGGGCGGCGGCCACCGCGACACCGGCTCGGATCCGCGCGCTCAGCAGGGTGGCGAGCACCAACAGCTGATAGAGCGGGCCGGGCCGGTCGGCCAGCCGGATCCCGGCCTCCTCGGTGTAGGTCTGTCCGCGTCGTTCCAGCAGCACCCGCGCTGTCTCGTGACTGTCTCCCATCGGCGGGGGTACCCGGCGTAGGCCGGGTTAGCCCGCGGCATGTCCGGTGACATCGGTGGGTATTCGGAGGTGGAGGCGGCTGCCGCGTGCGCCGCCGTCCAGCGGGAAGGAGACAGCGGTGACGAACCCGCAGCAGCAGGAGGCCCGGCGTAGCGCCCGGGGATCGAACGTGCAGGACGCCAAGGGGCCCGGTCCGACGGGTCATCCACGTAACCGGGGATCGTCCCAGGGCGACCGGGGGCGTCCGGTGCCCCGGGGCCAGGTCTCCGGCTATGGACCCCCAGGCGAGCCGGTTGCTGAGGACGACAGCTGATCCACACCGCCCGCCCAGCGTTCAGGGGCGGGCGGTGTGGTGGCTAGCCTCAGGCGGGTGGCATCCGGAGTCGGTTCCAGGTCGTCGCGGCGACCAGGCCGTACGCCAGGTGCGGGATGAGGTCGGACAGCCAGTCTCCACGGCTCCAGGTTCGTGGGTCGCTGACTCCGAAGACGGCGTACGAGCCGCCGGAGGCGGTCATCACACCGCCGCCGAGCAGCCCAGCGGCCAGGGCCAGCGGCATTGGTCGGCCCCGGGTCAACAGGGCGAAGCCGACTCCGGCCGCGATCCCGATGCCGTATCCGAGTAGCGGGCCGAGCCCCGAGCGGCGGTTGGTTGCCTGGGGTTCGGGGCCGAGGTTCAGGTGGGCCACCTCGGCGACCCGGCCGGCGCTGCGCTCTGGGGTGCTACTCGCCGGCCGGGCTCGTAGCGTCATGTCCAGATAGGTGACGACGTTGAGGGCGGTGGTGCCGGCCGCGCCGGCGATCGCTCCGTCGGCCAGGATTCCGGCTCTCATAGCGGGTCGCCGCCGTGCTGGCCGTACGCGTCGTTCCCTGGTTGTGGTGCTGGCATCCGGGTGCCTCCTCGGTCGCGCTCATCGGTGGTGTCTGCCCGGGCGTCTACCCCGTCCGGTGGTGACCAACCGCGTCGGGACGCTCAGTGACCGAGCCGGCGGCCGAGCGGGTCAGCCGGGCGCGCGGACAACCGCGACCGGGCAGTCAGCGTGATGCAGTGCGGACTGGCTGACCGAGCCCAACAGCAGGCCGCTGAGCGCACCGCGTCCGTGCCCGCCGACCACCAGTAGTTGGGCCTGCTGGGATGCCTCGGTGAGGATCGGCGCGGGGCGGCCGCGGATGGTCTGTTGGTGGACGGTGAGATCCGGCCACCGCTCGGCCAGCCCGGCGACGGATTCGGCGAGTAGCTGGCGTTCCTCGTGGCGTAGCTTCTCCTCGTCGTAGACGAGAGGCTGCATGTCGCCGGGTTCCCTGGCGACCGGGTGTAGGTAGGTGTGTACCGCGACGAGGTCGCTGCCGCGCAGCGACGCCTGTTCGGCGGCGAATTCGACGGCGGGAGGGGACACCGCGGATCCGTCCACCCCGACGATCACCGGCCCCTCGGTGCGGTCCGTGCCGCGGGCGACCAGGACCGGGCAGTCGGCGTGGGTGGCGACCTGTACCGCGACCGAGCCGACGACCAGGGCCGCGAAACCGCCCATGCCCCGGTCACCCAACACGATCAGCATGGCGTTTGGTGCTTCGCCGACCAGCACGGCGGCGGCCTCGCCGTCGATGATCTCGCCGGAGACACGGAGGCCGGGCGCGGTCGCTTCGGCTTCGGTGATCGCGTCGGTGACGAACCGCTCCGCCTGGTTGCGGAGGCCCGATCCGGGCGGTCCGCCGGGCGGTGCTCCCACCGGCACGTGGAGGAGCGGCCAGATGAAGCCGTGGACGATCCGCAGCATTCGGTTGCGGCGGGCGGCCTCGCCGGCCGCGAGGCGTACCGCCCGTCGCGCCTGCTCGGACCCGTCCACGCCGACTACCACCGCGGCGCCGTCCGACGAGTTCACCCCTCACCCCCACGGCCAGTATCGCGGCCATGGGGGTGGCCAGGAGGCGCAACTGGCGGGTTCGCCCCAGTTGGAGCTGCCGCTTGGGAAGCGGTGCCCACACAAACCCTAGTATCCTAGGCTGCTCTAAAAAACGTGTGTCACCACACACTCGAACACCACACGTATCCGTGCTGACTCAGCACATCAATGCCGTCACCGGGCGGATATAGTGGCAGCGCAACTGACCCGGCCCACGATCATCTCGGATCTCAGGGCGGGTCCAACGGGTCGGCCCGCGCTGGAGTCACCGTGCCGGGGGTGCCGGCCTACCGACCCGGCAGTACGGCTGGCAGACGTGGGTCGGGCGCCGAGGCGCACAGTGGAGGAGGTTCGGTGTCGCAGCGGCCGGCTCGAGTTGGCACTCCGCAGGCCTCCGGCCAGGTCTTCACGCTGCCGAACCTGATCAGCTTCGTCCGACTCCTCGGTGTTCCGGTCTTCCTCTACCTACTCCTGGTGGCCCAGGCCGATGTGGCCGCGATAGTGGTGCTGGCGGTCGGTGGCACCACCGACTGGGTGGACGGCTGGGTCGCCCGGCGGCTCCGGCAGGTGAGTCGACTGGGCGAGCTCCTCGATCCGTTCGTGGACCGCCTCTACATCCTGGCCACGCTGGTCGCATTCACTGTCCGTGAGGTGGTGCCGTGGCAGTTCACGGTGGCGTTGCTCGCCCGTGAGGTGCTGCTGTTGGGTTCCCTCGGCACGCTACGTCGCTACGGATACGGGCCTCCGCCGGTGCACTATGTGGGCAAGACGGCGACGTTTCTGTTGTTGACCGCGTTCCCGGTCCTGTTGCTGGCGAAGGCGGTGCCAGCAACAGTCTTCAGCGCGGCTGGTTGGAGCCTGGCCTGGTGGGGGCTGACCCTGTACTGGGTCGCTGGCGCGATGTATGTGGTGCAGGCCAGGCGGCTGGTGCGGGCAGCGAGGACACGATGACCGACTCGCAGCTTCGACCGGAGAGCCGGGAGTCGACCGGGCGGACGTACGCGCCGGATTTCCTCACCGAGCTGTTCCGCAATCCGCTCGATCCGGGGTACGCCGACGCGGCGGCCCGGCGGCGGCAGGGGGCCACGGTGAGGTGGCCCCGGTCGGTCCGGGCCGTGAGCCTCGTCGTCGTCGTGGTGCTCGGTGTTCTGTTCGCGGTGGCGTACCGGCAGACGGTGACGGCTGCGCCGGGGCGCCAGCAGGCTCGGGAGGGACTGGTGGCACAGATCGAGCAGCGGGAGGACGAGACCGACCAGCTGTCAGAGCGGGCCGACGAGTTGCGGGCGGAGGTGGCCCGGCAGCGGGCCGCCGCGCTGGGGACGGACGCTGCGCAGCTACACGAGTTGGAGGCCGGCACCGGTTTGGGCCGGGTGAGTGGGGACGGTGTGGTGGTGCGGTTGGCCGATGCTCCGCCAGATCAGCAGATGGTTCCGGATCCGGTCTCCGGGCCACCGCGGGTGATCTACATCGATCTTCAGGGGGTCGCGAACGGGCTGTGGGCGTCGGGGGCGGAGGCGATCTCGATCAACGGGCAGCGGTTGACGGCAACGTCTACGATTCGGTCGGCCGGGCAGGCGATCTTGGTCGATTTCCGGCCGGTGACCGGACCGTACGAGGTGTCGGCGATCGGCCCGGACGAGTTGCGGGAGCGGTTCGCGCAGACCCGGATCGCGGCGATGATGCGGCAGGTCGCGGCGGATACCGGGGTGGCGTTCGAGATGCGGGACGCCGATGACCTGACCCTGCCTGCCGCGCCGGATCCGCGGCTACAGTACGCGCAGCCACCGGCCAGTCCGACGCCGTCGGGTCGGCCGGTCAGTCCCGGGGCGTCTGGTTCGCCGACGGCTCCCGATTTCGGAGGTGGTCGATGATTGCGGCGTTGGCGTTGCTCGCGGGCGTGCTGCTTGGGTTGTGGCTCGATCCGACAGTGCCGGGGGCGTTGCAGCCGTATCTACCGATCGCCGTGGTGGCGGCGTTGGACGCGGTGTTCGGTGGGGTGCGGGCGAAGCTGGACCGGATCTTCGACGACAAGCAGTTCGTGGTGTCGTTCATCTCCAACGTGTTGGTGGCTGGCCTGATCGTGTATGTGGGGGATCAGTTGGGGGTGGGTAGCCAGCTCTCGACCGGTGTGGTGGTGGTGCTGGGGGTTCGAATCTTCGGGAATGTGGCGGCGATCCGCCGGCATCTGTTCCGGGCGTAGGTTGGTCGTGATGAGTGGTGACGAGCACAACGAGACGGGTACGGGTTGGCCGGGCCAGCCGGGTCCGCTGCCTCCGGCGGGTCCGGCGAGGGAGCCGGATCCTCGTCCGGACGCGCCGGATCCGGACGAGTTGAGTCCGCTGGCACCGGAGGCCGAGCCAGCCGAGTCGGGTGAGCCAGCCCAGCCAGCCGAGCCGGGCGAGGCGACGCTGGATCGCTCGGCGGAGCGTCCGTTCACGTCCGCCCTTGCCCTGATCGGCGGCTGGCGGCGGACGAGTCCGGCTACCGTGATGATCTTTGTCTTGCTGGCGTTGCTGGGATTCACGCTGGTGGAGCAGTTGCGGACGACATCAACGGATCCGACCATCTCGGCGGCGCGACAGGAGGATCTGGTGCGGATTCTCTACGACCTGAACGCTCGGGAGGACCGACTGCGGCAGGACATCGCGGCTTTGGAGGACAGCCAGCGTCAGCTGGCGTCGGGGGAGCAGGGCCGGCAGGCCGCGTTGGAGGAGGCGGCGCGGCGGGCGGATGAGTTGGGGATTCTGGCCGGGACGCTGCCGGCGCAGGGGCCGGGGCTGGTGGTGCGGTTCGAGCCCGGTGGTGCGGCGGCGATTTCGGCGATGCGGGTGTTGGACGCGGTGCAGGAGTTGCGGGGCGCGGGCGCCGAGGCGATGCAGATTTCCGGCGGCGACCGGGTGACGGTACGGATCGTTGCCTCGACCTATTTCCTGGATGGGGAGAATGGTTCCCTGTTCGTGGATGGGCGGTTGTTGACGGGGCCGTACACGATGACGGTGATCGGGGATCCGGCGACGATGCGTACGGCGTTGAACATTCCGGGCGGGGTGGTGGCGACGGTCGACGGTGACGGCGGTACGGTGATCGTCGAGGATCGTGAGGTGGCCGAGGTTTCGGCGCTGCACGCCCCGATCGAGCTGGAACACGCCCGTCCGATTACGTGACTGGCGGCGCGGCTGCGCCGTCACGTGGGGACTGGCGCACGATGGGATGAAGGACGCATCTGGTGATTCCTGAGGATCTACGGTATACCGCCGAGCACGAGTGGGTTGCAGGTGGTGGCGACGGTGTGCTGCGGGTTGGTATCACGCACTTCGCGCAGGACGCGCTGGGTGACATCGTCTTCGTCCAACTTCCCGAGGTGGGGTCGGCGGTGTCCGCTGGCGATTCGGTAGGTGAGATCGAGTCGACGAAGAGCGTGTCGGAGATCTACACCCCGGTCGGCGGGACGGTGTCGGCGTGCAATGAGGCGCTGGGCGATACTCCCGAGCTGATCAATAGTGATCCGTATGCTGCGGGTTGGCTGTTCGAGGTCACCGTGGCTGACCAGGGCGGGCTGGACGGCCTGCTGTCGGCGGGTGCGTATCGCGAGCTCACCGAGGGCTGAGTGGTGCCCTTCTGCCGGCGCGGGGGTTGGTTCCGCGCGTCCGGTTGCCCTGCTTTTCGGCGCTGGCTAGGCTCGCCCAGTCGACCGAGAATCCGATAGTTGAGCGTTGTGTAGTTGCCTTCCTGGCACGGGGAGCCAGCCGCCGGGTGCGAGAATGCCCGGCGGCCAAACCCGCTCTTACTCGACGCTGACCGAATAGATCCGTGAGGTGGTCCCGATGACGCGCCCAGACGACGAGTTCCCCCCACTCGACGTCACTTCGACGCTCAATCTCGGCTCGCTCGAAGAGGCCCTGGAGGGGCCGGTTACCGATGTGATGCCGAACCGGATGTCCGGCTCGTTGCCGCCAGGGATGGCTCTGCTGGTGGTGCGGCGGGGGCCGAACGCGGGCGCCCGGTTCTTGCTGGACCACGATGTGACGACCAGTGGGCGGCATCCGGACAGTGACATTTTCCTGGATGACGTGACGGTGTCGCGGCGGCATGCGGAGTTCCACCGGGATGGTGGGACGTTCACGGTGCGGGATGTGGGGAGCCTGAACGGGACGTATGTGAACCGGGAGCGGGTCGAGGCGGCTACGTTGAGCAATGGCGACGAGGTGCAGATCGGTAAGTTCCGGTTGGTGTTCCTTGCTGGTCCGCGGCCCGAGGAGGGGGCCGGCCGGGGGTGAGTGAGCCGGCGGCGTCCGCTGCGGCGGGGTCATCCCGTCCGCAGCCGTTGATGAGCATCGGTGAGGTGCTGGCCCAGTTGCGGGTGGATTTTCCGGATGCCACGTTGTCGAAGTTGCGGTTCCTCGAGGCTGAAGGCCTGGTGGAACCGCAGCGGACGGCGGCGGGGTACCGGAAGTACAGCTGGGATGATGTGGCGCGGCTGCGGTTTGTGCTGACCGCGCAGCGGGATCAGTATTTGCCGCTGCGGGTGATTCGTGAGCAGTTGGCGGATTGGGACGCCACGGGTGAGCAGCCGGGTCGTTCTCGGCCTGCGTTGGTGGCGGTGGGCCCGGGTGGGGAGGTGCCGGGGCAGCCGGCGGAGGCCGAGTCGGCGCGGATGCGGTTGGATCGGGCCGAGTTGATTGCCCGCAGCGGTGTTGACAAGGCGACGCTGGTGGAGCTGGAGCGGCTTGGTGTGGTGGTGACGGATCCGCCGGGCTGGTATGACGGAGATGCGTTGATCATCGCTCAGGCGGTGGCGGGTCTGGCGGCGTACGGGTTGGAGCCGCGGCATCTGCGGGGGTATCGGTTGGCGGCGGACCGTGAGGTGGGGTTGTTTGCGCAGTTGGTGACGCCGTTGGCGCGGCAGAGTGATCCGGCGGCACGGGCGCGGGCGGCGGAGACGGCGCGGGAGTTGGTGGCGTTGTCGCAGCGGTTGCACGCGGCGTTGGTGCGGGTGGGGTTGCGTTCGACGTTGGGGCGGTGAGGCGGGTGTGCGGAAAGATCTGCTCGGTTGCGCGTGCCGTAGGCTTGCCGGGGTAACCCCTTCTGCGGCGCGTGCCGCGCGTGGGACGGCCGGGTCGCGGTCCGTGTACCGTGCAGAAGGGGTGCGGTGCGGCGTAGGTGACAACGACACGGAGGCGGCGGTGCGCGAGCTGAGTGTGGTCGGAGTTCGGGTGGAGCTGCCGGGCAACCAGCCGATCGTCTTACTCCGGGAGGTCGAGGGGGACCGTTATCTGCCGATTTGGATCGGCGCGGTCGAGGCGACGGCGATCGCCTACGAGCAGCAGGGGGTCAAGCCGACGCGGCCGTTGACGCACGATCTTCTGCGCGATGTGTTGGCGGCGTTGGAAGCGCCGTTGCAGGCGGTGGAGATCACCGAGTTGAAGGAGAATGTCTTCTTCGCTGATCTGTTGCTCGGTGACGGGGTGCGGGTGTCGGCGCGGCCGAGTGATTCCATCGCGTTGGCGTTGCGGGTGGGGGCGCCCATTCGGTGCGCCGACGAGGTTCTCAGTGAGGCCGGGATCGTGATTCCGGATGAGCAGGAGGACGAGGTGGAGAAGTTCCGGGAGTTCTTGGACCAGGTGAGTCCGGAAGATTTTGCCGGCTGATTCGGCTGACCGGTTGATCCGGTGGTCATGGGCTGTTGCGCTGCCGTCACGTTTGGTTACGGCCTCTGTGGGCGTGTTGCGGGCGCGGCGTGTCGTGTTGTTGTTGCCTGGTAACCGTCGGCTGCGGCGTTAGGGTGACCGTATCGAGGGGTGCTCGTTTCGGCGTGGGCGTGGCACCGCACGGCGGGGAGGTTGTCCGGATGCAGGAGCCGTGGGATTCCGATTTGGGTTCGGGGCCAGGTGCGGCGGCGATTGACGGTGACAGCGAGGTCGGCTACCGAGGTGTGACGGCCTGCCACGCGGTGGGTATCAGTTACCGGCAGTTGGACTACTGGGCGCGGACGGATCTGGTCGTACCGGGGGTGCGGGACGCGTCGGGTTCGGGTACGCAGCGGTTGTACTCGTTCCGGGACCTGGTGGTGTTGAAGGTGGTCAAGCGGCTGCTGGATGCTGGGGTGTCGTTGCAGAACATCCGGAAGGCGATTGAGGCGTTGCGGTCGCGGGGGGTGGCGGACCTGGCGGGTATCACGTTGATTTCCGATGGGACGACGGTGTACGAGTGTCGGTCGCCGGAGGAGGTGGTTGACCTGTTGCAGGGTGGCCAGGGGGTGTTTGGGATCGCGATCGGTGGGGCCTTCAAGGAGGTCCAGGGGTCGTTGTCGCATCTGCCGGCGGAGCCGGTGGCACCGCAGTCGGCGGCGCCGACTGCGGTGGAGGTGGTGGGGGATGAGTTGGCGGCGCGGCGGGCGCGGCGGCGGGTGAGTTGAGCGGCGGTGGTGGGCGGTTGGTCGCGGACGCGGCAGCATGGTTCTGGTGAGCGAACAGGTTGACGTGCTGGCAGGGTTGGTCTCGGGTGGCGGAGTGGTGGTGCTCAGCGGTGCTGGCCTGTCCACCGAATCGGGTATCCCCGATTACCGGGGGGCCAGTGGGGCGGCCCGGCGGCATTCTCCGATGACGTATCAGGTGTTCACGCGGGACCCGTTGGCGCGACGGCGGTATTGGGCGCGGAGTCATCTGGGGTGGCGCACGATTGCCGGGGCGGTCCCCAACGACGGGCATCGGGCGGTGGTTCGCCTACAGCGGGCCGGCTTGGTGGACGGGGTTGTCACGCAGAACGTGGACGGGTTGCACACGGCGGCGGGTAGCAGCGGGGTGGTGGAGTTACATGGGCGCCTGGCCGAGGTGGTGTGCCTGGAGTGTGGGGCTGGGGTGTCGCGGTGGGAGCTGCATCAGCGGTTGGCGGAGGTGAACCCGGGGTTTGCGGCGTGGGAGTCGACGGTCAACCCGGATGGTGATGTAGATCTCGCCGAGTCGGCGGTGGCGGGGTTTCGTATGGTCGATTGCGCCCAGTGTGGCACGGGAGTTTTGAAACCGGATGTGGTGTTTTTCGGGGAGTCGGTGCCGGCGGAGCGGGTGGCCCGGTGTTTCACCATGGTGGAGTCCGCGCGGCTGCTGCTGGTGCTTGGGTCATCGCTGACGGTTATGTCCGGGCGGCGGTTTGTGGTGCGGGCGGCAGGTTTGGGGATTCCGGTGGCGATTGTTAACCAGGGCGCGACCCGCGGCGATGCGTATGCGGCGGTGACGGTGGATGCCCCGCTGGGCCGGGTGTTGCCGACGCTGGCCGATCAGTTGGGTGCCGTCCCGGACGGCGCGGGTCAATTGGGTGCCGTCCCGGACGGCGCGGGGGGACCGGTCGCGGTGGGCTGACCGTGGCGGTTGTTGTGCGGTCGGTAGTGGCCCGGGTGGGGACGCCCGGGTGGGGATGGTCGCTGGTAGCGTTGGTCGTGCCGGTCGCACCCGTGTGGGAGAGACCGCCCGGAAACCACCCGGTGCGGCGCCGAAGGGGCAAATCCTCCCCGGAACCTCTCAGGCAAAAGGACCTCACGGGTAGGCACTGTGGAGCGTCTGTGGGCGCGACAGAGGGGGAGGCCGACCTGTCGACCTCATCCCCGGGGAGCGCCCCATGTCCCTTGAGCAGTTCGCCGCCCGTCATATCGGTCCGGATCCGCAGGACGAACGCCGGATGCTGGAGGTCGTCGGCTACGAGTCTGTCGACGAGCTGATGGATGCGGCGATTCCGGAGGCGATCCGTTGGTCGGGCACCCTGGACCTGCCGGCGCCGGCCAGTGAGTCGGAGGCGTTGGCGCAGCTGCGGGCGCTGGCTGAGCGCAACACTGCCGCGGTGTCGATGATCGGTCTGGGCTACTACGGCACGCACACGCCGGCGGTGATCCGGCGCAACGTGTTGGAGAGTCCGGGCTGGTACACCGCGTACACGCCGTACCAGCCGGAGATCAGCCAGGGTCGGCTGGAGGCGTTGCTGAACTTCCAGACCATGGTCACGGATCTGACCGGGTTGGCGACCGCGAACGCTTCGATGCTCGATGAGGGCACCGCGGCGGCCGAGGCGATGACGTTGGCGCGGCGAGCGAGCCGCAGCCGGAGCCAGGTGTATGTGGTGGATGCGGACACGTTGCCGCAGACGGTGGCGGTGATCGCGGGTCGGGCCGAGCCGCTCGGCATCGACGTGCAGGTGGTTGACCTTGATCGTGTGGAGCTGCCGGCGGAGTTCTTCGGCCTGCACCTGCAGTATCCGGGGGCGTCCGGGGCGGTGCGGGACCATGCTTCGGTGGTGGGTGCCGCGCATGCCGCGGGCGCGTTGGTGACCGTGGCCGCCGACCTGTTGGCGTTGACGCTGCTGCGTCCGCCGGGGGAGATCGGTGTTGACATCGCGGTGGGAACCACCCAACGGTTCGGGGTACCGATGGGATTCGGTGGCCCGCACGCCGGCTATCTGGCGGTCCGCGCGGGCTTGCAGCGGATGCTGCCCGGACGGTTGGTCGGGGTGTCGCGGGACGCGGATGGGGAGTCGGCGTACCGGTTGGCGTTGCAGACCCGGGAGCAGCACATCCGTCGGGAGAAGGCGACGAGCAACATCTGCACCGCGCAGGTTCTGCTTGCGGTGATGGCCGGGATGTACGCGGTGTACCACGGCCCGGACGGGTTGCGTGCGATCGGGGCGCGAACCCATGCGATGGCGGCGCGACTGGCGGCTGGGTTGCGCGCGGGTGGGGTGGATGTTGCGGATGTTCTGTTCTTTGACACGGTTTCGGCGGTGGTGCCGGGCCGGGCGGCGGCGGTGGTGGCGGCTGCCGCGCAGCGGGGGGTGAATCTGCGGCTGGTGGACGCCGACCGGGTGGGTGTTTCCTGCGACGAGACCACGACGGAGGCGCATCTCGCGGCGGTGTGGGCGGCGTTCGGGGTGCCGGTCTTCACCGGTGCGGTGGATACGGCGTTGCCGCCGGCGTTGGCCCGTACGTCGGATTTCCTCACCCACCCGGTGTTTGGCGCCCACCGGTCGGAGACGGCGATGCTGCGGTACCTGCGTCGGCTGGCGGACCTGGACTATGCCTTGGACCGGGGCATGATCCCGTTGGGGTCGTGCACGATGAAGCTGAACGCGACCACTGAGATGGAGCCGGTGAGCTGGGCGGAGTTCGCGCAGGTGCATCCGTTGGCGCCCGAGTCGCAGACCGCGGGCTACCGGGAGCTGATCGCTCAGTTGGAGGGCTGGCTGGCGGAGGTGACCGGATACGACGCGGTCAGTGTGCAGCCCAACGCTGGTTCGCAGGGGGAGTTGGCGGGGCTGTTGGCGATTCGTGCGTATCACCGGTCGCGGGGTGCGGAGCACCGGAACGTGTGTCTGATTCCGTCGTCGGCGCACGGTACGAATGCCGCGTCGGCGGTGATGGCGGGGATGCGGGTGGTGGTGGTCGGCTGCGACGTCGACGGCAACATCGACCTGATTGACCTTGACACCAAGATCGATGCGCATCGGGAGACGCTCGCCGCGATCATGGTGACGTATCCGTCAACGCATGGCGTGTATGAGACGGGCATCGCTCAGGTGTGTGCGAAGGTGCACGACGCGGGCGGGCAGGTGTATGTCGATGGGGCGAACCTCAACGCCCTGGTCGGGTTCGCCAAGCCGGGACGGTTCGGTGCGGACGTGTCGCACCTGAATCTGCACAAGACGTTCTGTATCCCGCATGGTGGTGGCGGGCCGGGGGTGGGGCCGGTGGCGGTGCGCTCGCATCTGACGCCGTTTCTGCCCGGTGACCCGCTCGCGGTGGATTCGCCTCGGCCGGCGGTGTCGGCGGCCCGGTACGGGTCGGCGGGGATCCTGCCGATTCCGTGGATGTACCTGCGGATGATGGGTGCGGCTGGGCTGACCCGGGCCACCGGGGTGGCGGTGCTGGCGGCCAACTATGTGGCGGCGCGGCTACGGGGCGCTTTCCCGGTGTTGTACGCGGGCAACAAGGGTTTGGTGGCGCACGAGTGCATTCTGGATCTGCGGCCGTTGACGAAGGCGACGGGGATCAGCGTCGATGATGTGGCCAAGCGTCTGATCGACTACGGTTTCCACGCGCCGACGATGTCGTTCCCGGTGGCCGGGACGTTGATGGTGGAGCCGACGGAGAGCGAGGATCTCACCGAGTTGGATCGATTCTGTGACGCGCTGATCGCGATCCGAGCCGAGATCGACAAGGTGGGGTCGGGGGAGTGGCCGGCGGAGGACAACCCGTTGGTGAACGCCCCACACACGGCGGCGATGGTCTCGGCTGACCAGTGGTCGCACCCGTATCCGCGGTCGGTTGGGGCCTACCCGGCGGGGAATCGGCTGGGGAAGTACTGGCCGCCGGTGCGGCGGATCGACGGCGCGTACGGGGACCGGAACCTGGTGTGCTCCTGTCCCGCGCCGCAGGCGTTTGAGGAGTGACACGCGGCCGGCGGGCCGGGCGGGGTTGTCCGCCCGGCCGGTTGGTGTCGACTCCCAGGCCGGTGACCTGTTCGGGCGGCTAGCCTGAGGGCGACGGAACCAGATGACTACTGTGAGTTGCCATCAGGCGACGAGGGCGTGCCGAGCTGGGCCGCGGTGCGGGGCGATACTGCTTCCGTCGGGGAGTATCTCGCCGGTGTCCTCGAACCTGATGACCCCGTTGCAGAGCAAGCTCCAGCCCTGTTCAGGGAAGCAAGCGATGACTTTGGCGGCGTCCCGGTCGGTGGCGTCGGCGGAGGGGCAGGTGGGTTGGTGCTGGCACATCGGGTTCTCCGGAGGGTGGGGGAACTGTGTGATGGTTCACATGGCCAGTGACGCACAGTACCAAGTTCAAGTGACGAGCATCGAGCGGGTGTGCGCGTGCCGCGTGGAAAATCCACTGAACGGTTGAGGCGGAATGGACCAGATAGCGTGGAAACGCTTCCAGCGAGGGTGACGGCGGCTCCGCCAGCGGCGCCGCCGGGCTGCCGGAGCGCCCACGTCGAACGGGCCCGCTGGGAGTGGCGCGTCGGCGACGGCGGTGACCCGGCGGCGCTCGTCCAGGAGTTCCTCGCCGCTCAGGGTCTCGCCCTGGACGACCTCGCTCGGCCGGCGGGACGAACCCCAGAGCGGGCCTGCGGGGCTGCCCTCTACGTCTCGGCCGCGGCCGGCGCGCTGGGGGTCGGCCGCGGCCCTGGCCCGGCCACCCCGGCCCCCGCCCTACCCGACGTGGCTGTCGTCGTCTACGGCCACGCCGCCACGTCCCGTAGCCGCCCGGCCCGCCGCCGGCCGTCGGGCTGGCGGCTCGGCGCCTGGGCGGAGAGTTGGACCCCACAGCAGCACGCCGACGCGGTGCGTGCCGTCCGCGCGGCAATCGGCCGCGGGGATGTTTACCAGGCCAACCTGGTCGGACACGCCGCCGCCCGCTACGCCGGCGATCCGCTGCCCGCCCTGGCCCGCCTCGGTGCGCTGCCCGGCGCCCGGTACGGGGGTGTACTCACCGGCGCCGGGTGGGCGATTGGCTGCGCCTCCCCGGAGACCCTCGTGGAGGTCACGGCCGGGCGGATGATCACCCGGCCGATCAAGGGCACCCGCCCGGCCACCGTCGCCGGCCGGGCCGCGCTGTTGTCCAGCGCGAAGGAGCGCGCAGAACATGTCATGATCGTCGACTTGCAGCGCAATGATCTGGCTCGGCTTGCCCGTACCGGCACCGTCGCGGTGGACGAGCTGTTCGCCGTACGACGGTGGTGCGACCTGTGGCAGGCGGAGTCGACCGTCTCCGCGGCGGTCGCCGAGGGGGTCGGTCTGGCGGAGTTGCTGCGCGCCGTCTGCCCCGGCGGGTCGGTCACCGGGGCCCCGAAGCTCGCCGCCCTGGCGCACATCGCCGCCTTGGAGCCGGTGGGTCGGGGGGCCAGCATGGGCGCGCTGGGTTGGGTCACGTCCGGCCGGGTCGACCTTGGTTTGACTATTCGCACCGCCGCGGCTGACGCCGATCACCTGCACGTGTGGGCCGGCGGTGGCATCACCTGGGGCAGCGACCCGGAGGCCGAGGTCGCGGAGGCGGCGGCGAAGTCGGCCCCGGTCCGCGCCGCGTTGGCCACCGAGGGGCTGCGGCGGGGCATCGGTGGTAACGTGTGACCGTCCTCGACGGGCGTATGTCTCGGCTATCTCGAGGTCGCCCCCACCCAGGATCTGCTGCATTTGAGCGACCGTCAGGGCCGGGTTGGCTGCGGCCGGGCCTACCGGACGACCATGCCAGAGAGGGCCTGGAACGCTTTGCCTGGGCGTTGGAGGTAATGCGGGTCGCGCCTGCCGACCGGGTACTCGAGATGGGCTGCGGCCACAGGGTCGCGGCCACCCTGGTGTGCGAGCGGCTCGACGGCGGGCACCTGCTGGGCATCGACCGCTCGGCGAAGATGATCGAAGCCGCCACCCGACGCAATCAGGCTCACGTGGCGGCCGGGATCGCCGACTTTCGGACCACGACGCTGGCGAAGGCGGAGCTACCGTCGTGCGCCTACGACGTGATCTTCTCGTTCAACGTGAGCCTGTTCTGGACCGCGCCGGCGCGGGAGCTGGACCAGCTCGCCGAGACGCTGGCGCCGGGCGGGCGCATGCTCGTCTTTCACCAGCCCCCCTTCCCGGAGAAGAACCAGCAGGTCGTGGACGCGGCGACGGCGTTGCTGACGGAGGGCGGCTGGAAGGTCCAGGACACCCTGTGCGCAGACATCGCGCCGGTCGAGTCGGTGTGCCTCTTCGCCGTGCGGTGACGCGGTCAGCGCTCCGCCAGCGGTGACCCGGACCGGTCGGGGCCGGGCTTCAGCCTCCATCGCTTTGGGATCCGTGGTGATGCAGATCCCGGCCCCGGCCGCGCTGACCACCGCGACCCTGGACGCGCCCTCTCCGGCGGACGGTTCCGGCTCGGGCGCGGCGTCTCCAACCCCGACGTGTCGGAGGGCTGGTACGGCGTGCCGATCGACGCTCCGCTGCACCTCTGCGCGGAGGGTACCGTCCGGACCTGTCGATCTATCTCGTCGCAGTGGGGCCGGCGACCCTACGTCGGATGTCTTCTCAGGTCAGAGGTTCGACCTCGCGGCTACCCAGGGCGGCCATCGACGGTGGGAACATCGACACTAAAGGGGCGACCGTACCGGACCATCCCCGGTCAACCATGGCAACCGGCAGCAGGCATCATGTGATAGCCGACGGGAACGGCATACCCTTCGCGGTGATCACCACCGGCGGCAACGTGCCCGACATCAGCAAGGCCGTGGACCTGCTTGACGCGGTATCACCGGTCACCGCCGACGGTTCCCCGCCCTGCTCTTGGACAAGGGATACGACAGCGCCGGCTTCCGGGGCGCTTGCCGTAGCCTTTCTGCGGTGCTGAAACATTAGGAGTCGCGGCCGGACCGCGCTACCAGGCCCGTTCCTCCATCGGGTCCGGCCGTGTTTCAGATTCTTCACTAGTGGGCGACGGGCCCGTAGTTGTCCCCAAGTCCGGCGTGGACCCCATGGCTGTCGGTCCGGCCGGTCGATGGAAGAACAGGTTGCGGAGGGTCGGCTCGCCCTCGGCTGAACACCCCGAGAGCGTTGCTACCGCTGCCGAGCGGTCGGCGCCTCGCACGTGGGCGGCCGACGTGCCGAGCAGGACAGCCGGCCACGGCCACCTGACGAGGGCGTAGTAGCCGGCCATCGCTAGCGCGCGGTGCGGATCAGAGAGGTCGGGTAGTCGTGAGTCATCGAAGTTCCCTTCGGGGCGCGGTGGTGTTTTGGCTGTAGCTCCGGCATCTCTTTTGAGGGTTTTGTTCGCATTAATGCCTATATGGGAGTTGGTGTCGGATTAGCTCGGGGCGGTTGCTACCGCCTACCTGGTAGCCGAGGAACACGCCTGCCTCGGGGGTGGGGTGTTCCTCGCCGTTCACGGAGGGAAGGATAACGAGACCGCATGAACCAACTGCTCCACGACCACGAACCCGCCCCGCCAGGTGGACGGCGCGCCAGTTCCCGATGGTGGACTGTCGGGCTGGCCGGGATGACCGGCCTGACCCTGAGTGCCGTGGGCGTCACCGTCGCCCCGGCCGCTGACGCTGTCGTACGTACCCCCACCATCGCCGGCGACCGATCGTCCACCGACGATGACCGCAGCCAACGCAATGACCGCAACCACGACCAGGACAGGAACAGGGGCGAAAAGAATAAGGACTGGAGGAAGCAGGCAGAGCCGAAGGGTGTCCCTATTCCGTGTAAGGCGGACGCCCTGATCGCTGCGATCACCCTGGCCAACGCCCGCGGCGGCGCCACCCTCAACCTGGCCACAAAGTGCACCTACACCCTCACCGCGAACATCGACGGCGCCGGCCTGCCCGCGATCACCACCCCCATCACCCTCAACGGTGGCGAACACACCACCATCACCCGGGCGGCCGCCGCCGACCAATTCAGGATTCTCACCGTCGACACCGGCGGTAACCTCACCCTTAACCGCCTGAAGATCACCGGCGGACAAGCCGCCGAAAACGGTGGAGGTATCAGCGTCGCCGCCGGCGGCTCCGCCGTCATTAACCACAGCAAGATCCTGGACAACATCACCAGCCAGGGTGGCGGGGGCATCTTCAACCAGGGAACCGTCTTCGTCACAGGCTCCAGCGTCAACCGGAACGTCGCTGGTGAAACAGGGGGCGGCGTTTCCAGTAGCGGCCCACTAAGAGTCGTCAAGTCCCAGATAGATCGGAATACCGCAAACGTGGGCGGCGGTGTCGCTGCAGCCGGCGCTAGCGTCAAGGGGGGAAGTATAGCCGGAAACAGGGCAGCCCTCAGCGCCGGTGGCATGCTCATCGACGACGGTATCGGCACCGTTGTTGGCACCCATGTCACCGGGAACACCGCCGGTGACGCCGTTGGCGGCATCGCGGTCATAGACGGGGGACAGCTGACACTGCGGCGCGTCGGCCTCACCGACAACACGGCCGGCAGTAGCGGAGGTTTGTTCGTCTCTGGACCGATCAGTAACGGTACTTCCTTTGCTGTCATCGAGGACAGCCTCATCAAAAACAACAATGCCGGCTCCGACGGCGGCGGGGTGTCCAATCAGGGAATCACTATCTTGCGACGTGCCACAGTCGCCGGCAACGAGGCAGAAGGCCAAGGCGGCGGCATCTACAACACGCTCGGCGGTGCCGTACGCCTGTTCGATACAAAGGTGGTCAAGAATGTTGCTGTCACTGATGGTGGGGGTATTTTCAACGGGGCAGGTGGCACGGTCGAGCTGAACATCGCCAGTGGCACCGTTGTGGTCAAGAACCGGCCGGACAACTGCTCCGGCGACGTTCCCGGCTGCGCTGGATAGTGAGCGAGTACGCCAGATCCACGAGGGATCCCGTTCTGCCGTTTGCCGGTGGGGACGGGATCCCTTCGCCGTATCTACGCGGTCAGTGCTCCGGTTTGTCCGCCGGTGCTGTGGGCGATCCGGTCCAGCTAGTCCTTGAACGAGCCTCCGCCGTTGGGGCGCGGTTCCTCGAGGGCGGCGAGAGGCCGCTCGATGCGGCCCGCCCGCGTCATGCGCTTGGGGCGCCCCTCGGGGAGGCCGGGCCGGGGTGGTTCGCCGAGCATGTCGTTGACGAGACCGCACTGATGAAGCACGCCTTAAGTCCAGAAGAGCTCGAAGACTTGCAGCAATTCGCCGGCGAACGGGGAACGCCGCTGGACAAGGCCCTCGCCGAGTACGGCTGGCGGCACACCTTCGCCCGCGCTGTCGACCAACTCCGCACCGCCCATCCGGCCGCCTTTGCTGACGCTGGCGCCGGCCCAGGACAGCGCGCCTGGGTGTGATTCAAGGAAGCAGCTCCCCGTAATGTACAGGCGACACTCGCCGCCATTCCCGTTGCCGTCCAGGTCCACGAACACCTTGGCTGGAGCGAGTCCGAGTTGGTAACGGCCGCGCAGGGAGTTCACTACGCGTTGCTCAATGACTCCTCGGTGGCGACCGACCCGGACACCACCACCGGCGCCATCCGGGTGTCGGTGGGCACCGAGAATGGCGCCCCTGTGACCGAGATGCGTGCCCGGGTGGCCGCCGCCGCCGACGGCGGACCGGCCGCCTCGCTCCTACGTGCCGTTCCGGCCAGCCTTACCGTGACGATCGAGATGGACCCGCAGCTGACCAGCGGCAATCATGCCGTCTATGGTGGTGGATCCCTCTCCAGCTGTACCGCTGGCTTCCCCGTCCGCCGGTCGACCAACACATCACAGCACGGCCTGAGCACCGCCGGGCACTGCGACAACTATCAGACGTACGCGGGTCGGAGCGTACTCACGTACATGGCCGCGCATGAGGGCTCACAGGGTGACATGCAGTGGCACCGGTCAACCGAGGCGGTGGGCAACCAGTTCTACTACAACACAGGCGTGCGGCGTAACGCCCAGTACGTCGGCAGCCCCACGCCCGGCCTGCCGGTCTGCAAGTTCGGCCAGACCTCCGGGGCCACCTGCGACGAGGTGTACAAGCTCAACCAGTGCCGGGGCGTGTACTGCGGCCAGGCGATGACCCACCGCCGCAAGGCGGCCAACGGCGACAGTGGCGGCCCCTGGTACTGGGGCACCACCGGCTACGGTGTGCACTCTGGGTACAAAACCTACAATCTGCTGCAACGCGACATGTTCACACCGATTCAGCAGGTCCACATCACCCTGGGCCTGCTACTCAAGACGTCCTGACCAGGGGCATCAAACACTCACGGACCAGGAGGGACGCACATGCCGAGCTATCTCCGTTCCCGAGTCTCCGCCTACGCGCTCGTCCTGCCGATGGCCTTCCTGTCCGGCTGTGGGGAGGACAGCCCAGGGCGGACCGTGGAAGCGAACGGGGTCATCACGTTCGTGGCACCGGAGGCTGATGGAGGCCGAGACGCCGAGATCGTCGGTGAACTTGTGGTGGGCAAGGGCCAGTGCCTGGCCGTGCAGACCGCGGAGAATCGGAGACTGGTCGTCGTGTGGCCGGCCGGAAGCGACCTGAAGACCGGCGGCGGCACCACCGGGGTCGAGGTACCCGGCGCGGGCACCGTCCAGGTCGGCTCCACTTTCACTGCATCTGGCGGCTACGCCACCCCACCGCTCGGTGACGACATGCCCACCATCCCCGAGACCTGCGCCAGCGGCGCGGAGCAGGTCGCAGTCATCGACAAGCTTCACGGTCAGTAGCACTTTCGGCCCCGGTGTGACGCCGGATCTTCCTCGCGCACCGAGGTGAGTCCACAGCACCGAAGCGCACCCGCCCCGCCTGGGGACGGGTGCGCTTCGGTGCTGTTCGTCCGGGTCGGATCCGTGTAGGTGCGGACGTCGCTGGTGCGGACGGGCCGCCACCACGCCAATCGGCCGCGCAGCCCCACCCGCGCCGCAAGGTCACCGGTGGACGCGCAGAAGGAGACCACCATGACCACCAGCCGCCCCGCCCAACTCGCGCCCGTCCGCATCGGCCGCGGCAACGCCGTGCACCTGGGCAGCCGCAGCAGCATCACCGGCCCCAACGGCGAGCCCCGATACATCGCCTGGTGCGGCGCCAGCGGCAGCGGCGACACATCCGCACCGGCGAAGCCGCCACCGACCCCATCACCCGCCGCACCTGCCAGCGCACCCAGCCCCGACCCATCCAACTGATCAACGCTGCCCTCACGCGGCAGGATGGGTGATGCGCTGTATCCACGCCTCTCACAGCTCCCGCGCGGCCCGCCAATCCCTACTCATCCGCAGGGCCTATTCAGGCATGTGGATCACGGGTAGGCCATCGCCGTAGCGGTGACCCTCGCCAGTCAGGATCGACGCCCGATGTTCCAGCGCTGCCCGTACCGTCGTGGCCAGGTCGGCGCGGCTGGTGACCTGGCGCCAGTAGGCCAGCTCCAGCCAGTCCTCACCCCAGGTCGGCAGCACCACGCAGACATCCATAACCAGCAGCGCGTGCAGGTCCTCCCGGCCTTTCGGATCGGCCAGCAGCGCCAGGGCCTCGGCGACGGTGACACTGGTGATGCCTACCCGCTGCCGGTCGGTGACCACCTCCGCTACCGGCTCGACAGCGTGGATCGACCCGGCCACGTACGCCAGCACCGCCGACCGGTCCAACACCAGGGTGATCGGAGCCTCCTGGTCCTCGGCGCTCACGCGGCCGGCGCCTGCTGGTCGCCGTCGAACAACCCGCGCTCCATGTGCTCACGCACCTGCTGCTGTAGCGCGGCGTACCGCTCGGGCGTCCACTCGGCCTGCACCGTGTACCGGCGCGCACGAGCGGCAGCCACCCCCTCCTCCGTGATGGCGATGCCCCGACGAGCCTGCTCGTCACGGAACTGCTCCCACGCCCGCTGCGCACGCACTGCCCCGGTCACATAGGCGCTCGCCTTCCCCTTGCCCTGGCTCTCCAGGGTCTCGGCCACATCCGGAGGCACGCTGATCGACAGCTTGCGGAACTCAGTCATACCGAAACCTTACTTCGGTAGCACCCGCGATGCCGGCAAGCGCCCCAACGGGTCACGACCCGACCGGCCAGGCAGGCCGCGTAACTGGAACTGTCACCCATCGGTGCAGCAGACCCCTACGCCGACGTCCGGCGTCGCGACGTCCGCTGATCGGGCGGCTGCGGATACAGGCACCCGCGATCCGTGACCTCCGTCCTGGTGGTGGGCAACAGGTCAGCCCAACTAAACCGTGCCGCCGGCCGCTGTCCGGGCAGCTCGCTCGATCTTCGCGCGGTAGGTCTCACGGGCTCCCGTGTCGATCTGCTCCTCGTGCTCGGCTCTGAGCCCGGTCCGGCCGTCGAGCTGTTCGCGCAGGATGTCGGCGTGCCCGGCATGCCGGGCGGTGTCCATGAGGACATGGACCACGACGTTGAGCAGCTTCACCTCGGGGCGCGGCCACCACGGCACGTAGCCGGCAGCGTCGATGGGCAGCTCCGTGATCGTGGCCTCCGCATGCTCCCAGGCGCGCTGGTAGAAACCGATGACCTGCTCTCGGGTCTCGTCCTGGGCAACCCACAGGTCGCTGCC
Organism: Salinispora pacifica DSM 45544; assembly: GCF_000378845.1. Classification (NCBI taxonomy): domain Bacteria; kingdom Bacillati; phylum Actinomycetota; class Actinomycetes; order Micromonosporales; family Micromonosporaceae; genus Salinispora; species Salinispora pacifica. Next base: position 523,718 of record NZ_KB905359.1, read on the forward strand.
GTCGGCATCGCGCCAGTGCGGCAACGGCTCCGGAAACGGACGGCCAAAGACCTCACCGAAGTACCAGGCCTCGCAGGTCGCCAAGTGCTTGACCAAACCAAGAAGGTTGGTCCCGGTCGCTGTCAAGGGACGCCGGATGTCGTACTCGGACAGGCCTTCGAGCTTCCATACCAGGGCCGCGCGGGTCCGCTTGAGCTGGCCATGAAGGCAGTCCTTCACCGAATCATCGATCATGGTGCACGAGCCTGTCATGCGGCAGCAAGGGCAGCGGCACCGCAGCCGGCCTACACCGAGGCCCTGCGCCGGCGGTAGCGAGATCGCCCGACGGACATCAGCCAACGAGCGACCAGAATAAGCCAATATGTGCCGGTTTCATGCTTTAGGTTCGCTTTTGGGGCTACTGGCCGATCGGAAGACTTTTGTGTACTTGACTCCTGTTGTGGCGTCAGCTCGCTGCCACCGCACCGGACCGACCGCACAGAAAGCGATGAACGATGTTGCAGAGCAGGAGACTCCCCCGCCCGTCCGGGGAGCGCGGCCGGCACCGCGCCCCCCGGACCGTCGCGGCGGTCAGCGCCGTGGCCCTCACCGGAGTCGCTGGCCTGGCCGGCGCCGGGCCGGCCACCGCGTACCAGCCCTCGCCCGACCGCGCCGTCACTGACGGCCAACCACACCGGGAATGGTCGAAGGTTGACGGTGAGTGGGGTGGTGACTGGGGGAAGGCCGGCCACTCGGGTTGGAAGCGGGATGCGCATGGTGACGGGAAGGGCAAGGGCACCCCGGTGCCCTGCGACCCCAACGCGCTGATCGCCGCGATCACCGCGGCGAACCAGGCCGGCGGCGGCACGCTACGCCTGGCCGAGAAGTGCACCTACACCCTCACCGTCAACCAGGACGACAACGGACTACCCCAGGTCTTCCAGCCCATCACGATCCACGGCCAGGGCGCCACCATCATCCGGGCCGCCGCCGCCGACAACTTCCGCATCTTCGAAGTCGTCACCGGCGGCGACCTCACCCTCAAAGACCTCACCGTCGCCGGCGGACGACTCGAGGGCGGCAACGACGACGGCGGCGGCATCTTCGCCGGAGAAGGCACCCGCCTGACCCTCGAACGCGTGACCGTCCGGGACAACATGACCCTCGGCAACAACGGCGACGGCGGCGGCATCTCCGGTGACCGGAGCAAGGTCACGATCACCAAGAGCACCATCACCCGCAACACCGCCACCGATGAGGGCGGCGGTGTCTCCAGCGACAACGGCACCTTTACGATCAGCAAGTCGAAGCTGACCCACAACACCTCCGGCACCACCGGCGGCGGGTTCTCCAACGACGAGGGCTCCGCCACCATCAGCCACACGCTGATCAGCGACAACACCGCCACCGACGGTGGGGGTGTGGACAACGACGGCAACCTCTCCGAGATCGTCCACAGCACCATCGTCCGCAACACCGCCAGCGGCCTCGGCGGCGGCATCTACGACAACGGCAACGAAGCCCTCCTGCTCCAGCACGTCAAGGTCGCCGAGAACACCGCCACCTCCGGCGGAGGGCTCTACCTCGTTGAGGACATCGGCGCCACCATTGAGGACAGCAAGATCGTGTACAACACCGCCACCACCGGCGACGGCGGCGGCATCGCCATCGTCGGCGATGCCGTGGTGGCCCTGCGCCGTACCACCGTCTCCGGCAACCAGGCCGGGGAAGTCGCCGGCGGGATCTTCTTCGACCCGTCCGACCCGACCACCGTCCTCACCCTCACCGACGTCCGCGTCACCGACAACCTCGCCCAGAACGAACCCGGCGGCGTCTACAACAACGGCGTGATCAACGTCTTCGGCAAGGTCATCATCATCAACAACCGACCCACCAACTGCACCGGCAGCCCCAACCCCGTACCCACCTGCTTCGGCTGACCGACCTGCTCGAGATGCCCCGGCGGTGACCGCCGGGGCATCTCGCTGCCCGGGCCGGCACCGTCCCGCCGTTCCGCCGGGCGATAGTCTCTGGGCCATGACGATGCGCCCGATCCGGATCATCGGCGACCCGGTGCTTCGCACTCCCGCCGCGGTGGTCACCAGCTTCGACGCCGAGCTGCGCGCGCTGGTCGCCGACCTGATGGACACGCTGCTCGGTGCTCCTGGCCGTGCCGGGGTGGCCGCCCCGCAGATCGGCGTCTCCGCCCAGGTGTTCGTCTACGACGCCGACGGCCACCGCGGCCACCTGATCAACCCCACGCTGGAACTCGGCGAGGATCGCCAGGACGACGATGAGGGCTGCCTGTCGATTCCTGGCCTGTACTTCCCGACCCCGCGCGCCATGCGCGCCACCGCACACGGTGTGGACCAGTACGGGAAACCGTTGACCATCACCGGCACCGGCTTCCTCGCCCGCGCTCTGCAACACGAGACCGACCACCTCGCCGGTCGACTCTACGTGGACACGCTGCGCGGGGAGACCCGCCGGCGTGCCCTGCGGGAGATCCGCGCCGGCCGCTACGCGCCGCGTGGTCGGTGACCGCCGCCCCCACCGAGGCGGGTACCGGTTGGCCGCGCTCACCTCATCGTCCCCGCCGCTGCCGCAGCCACAGGCCGAGCGACCCGACCGCCACGAACACCAGCACTGAGCAGACGAACACTTTCACCACCGGCCCACCATGCCACGGCTCTAGGCTGAATCGGTGCGCCTGGCCACCTTCAACCTGCTGCACGGGCGGTCGCTCACCGACGGGCTGGTCGAGCCGCCCCGGCTTACGGCTGCCGTCGCTGCTCTTGCTGCCGATGTTCTCGCCCTCCAAGAGGTCGACCTGGGTCAGGGCCGCAGCGGCTACCTGGACCAGACCGCTCTCGCCGCCGACGCCCTTGCCGCCGGCGAACACCGCTTCGCCGCCGCCGTCGTCGGGGAACCCGGCGGAGCGGTCCGCCCGCTGACCCACGACGACGACGGCCAGGACGAACCCCGTTTCGGCATCGGCCTGGTCAGCCGCCATCCGGTTATCTCCTGGCGGGTCATCCGGCTGAAGCCGGCCCCGGTCCGTGCACCGATCTACGTACCCGGAGCCCGTGGTGGCCTCGTGCTGCTCCGGGACGAACCTCGCGTCGTGCTCGCGGCGGTCTTGCGCACCCCGCGCGGTCCTCTGACGGTGGCCACCACCCACCTGTCGTTCGTCCCCGGTTGGAACGCCCGCCAGCTACGCCAGACCGTCCGCGCGCTGCGGGCCCTGCCCGCACCACGGATCCTGCTCGGCGACCTCAACCTGCCCGCCGGGGCGGCGCGACTCCTGACTGGGTGGCGTCCCCTCGGCCGCCGACCCACGTTTCCGGCTGGACGGCCCCGCATCCAGCTCGACCACGTCCTGGCCGACCCGCAGGACCGCCATCGGCTCCCACCGGTGACGGCCGTGCGAACCCCACTGTCGGTGATCTCCGACCACCGGCCCCTCGTGGTTGACCTCGGCTGACCGGCGGCGCTGGCGTGGTGTCGGGCTCACGTCGCCCGCGGGCCGGGCAGCAGGTGCCCGAGGAGGAGTTTGAGGATCAGCAGCGGCGCCAGCCAGGCGAGTGCTGGTGGGGCGGGCAGGAGCGTGACCGCCGCGACCAGTAGCCCGGACGCGGCGGCGAACGCCAACGGACGTTTGGACATCGGAGCGGCGGTGGCGACCAACACGGCGGCGGCGAGGGTGCCGGCGTAGAGCGTGATCGCGGTCGACCACGGGTACGCGGGCAGGATCAGTGCCAGGACCGGCAGGTGGACGTGGGCCGCCACGAAGAACACCTGCCGGCGGGCGGCGGTCACGCCCGTGTGGAACCGACGCGACACCGACGCGGTCGCGTTGACCACGGCCCCGCCGAAGATGTCGAAACCGAGGACTGCCAGTACCACCACGACCGGGGACGGGTAGCCCGCTGCGACGCCGATGGCTGCGGCGACGCCGGCACCGACGACCGCGGTGAGGTAGCTGAGCCACCGCTCCATTCGGGTGGCGCCGGGGGCGATGAGCAGGTCGTTGAGCCGCGAGGTGGCGCGGCGTGGCAGGGGCATGGGAGCTGTCATGGGTATCTCCATCCTTCACTCCAACCGGTGCAGGTTCGTTCACCTTAGTGAACACCTAGACACCTGTCGAGCGTGCCCCCGACCCGCACAGGCCCGGCACTGTCGATTGATCGAGGTTTCGCAGCGGCGCCCGCGCCCCGATAACGGTGCGGGAACGCGATCCGTGGCCCGCGACCCTGATGGCTGTGGGCGTGGACCGCTGGGCCGTTTCCCACCGACCATCATGTTCCGAGCGGCTTCCGGCTCCGTCGATCCAGCTCGCATCCGAGGGGCCGAATTCGCCGTGCGAATTTCGGCGTGAGGCGCCGGTGACCGGCAATCCGATCGCCAAACTGACTCGATGCCTCTATGGCGATCGATGGGTCCGGGTCCCCGAATCGACGGGGACGAACGCCAGGTGAGGTCGGGTAGGTCAACCATTCGACGTCCTTTGTCGGCCGATTGGGCTCACTCATCCCGCCGAACTGGCCGTCGTTTCCTCGCGGCTCGTAGGTCGACGTGGTTCGAGGTGTAGCGCTCCCATCCGAGGCGGGGAAAGTCTTCACCCGGACAGCAAGGGGCCGTTTTCCTATTCGTTGAGCGATGGACGTACCTTTTCGATCCAATGTTTCGTCGAGGTTAAGTGGTACGGCAGATCGGGGCTAGCGCGCCCATGGGTCGTATCGGAAAAACGTCACTAGTCGCCCGGAAGGGCTGCAAAAAAGATGTACCAATGGATGCCATGCCATTTACTGGTGCAACGTTCCCGCCCGTTGCAGTGTCCGCCAGCATTGATTAGCTTGAAGTAGGCGAACGCTAAATACAGTTAACCGTTGCGGGCGGCGACGTCGGCACAACTGGAGACGGTGGCGACTGTGCGAATTCAGATCCTCGGCCCGGTTTCTGCCTGGCGCGACCACGAACCCCTGAATCTCGGCCCCGCAGCCCAACGAGCCATGTTGGGGCTGCTGACGATCGTCTGCGGACAGCCGTTGTCACACGCCCAGATCATGGCGGCGGTGTGGCCCGACCGACTACCGCCGCCCACCGCCCGAAATGTGATCCAGACACACGTCAAACACCTGCGCTCTATCCTCGAGCCGGACCGGCGACGACGGGCACCGAGCCAGATCCTGCGCCAGGTCGGTGACGGCTATGCCCTACACGTGCCAGCCAGCGCGGTCGACGCGGTGCGGTTTCGACACCAGGTCACCGCGGCGACCGGCCTCGCCCACCGGGGCGAGATCAACGGCGCGGCCGACCTGCTCGGGCAATCGCTCGCGCTGTGGAACGGTTCGCCGCTGGCCGACATCCCCACACTGACCGCCCATCCCAAGGTGGTCGCCCTGGCCGCGGAGCGGCAGGCCGCGCTCGACCGCTACGGCGACATGATGATCGCCGCGGGCCGGGCGGAGGAGGCACTGCCCGTGTTGGAGGAGGCCGCCGCGGCCCAGCCACTGGACGAGTCGGCCCAGGCCCGCCTGATCCGTGCCTACCACGCCGCTGGACGCCGTTCCCGCGCCTTCAGCCGGTATCACCAGGTGCGGCGGTTGTTGACCGAAGAACTCGGGGTGGGGCCAGGACCGCAACTGGCCACCGCGCACACCGCGCTGCTGCACGACGAGGCGCCGCCGGCGACACCAGCCGAGCCGGGTCCCGCAATCGTCCCGGCGACACGCACCGCAGCCACCGGCGAGGTCTTCGTGGTGCCAGCCCAGCTACCCGCCGACATTCCCGACTTCACCGGGCGCGGCGCCGAACTACACCACCTGGACCGGCTCCTCGCCGAACGGCCCGCACGGCCGGGGCCGACCTCCGCCGGTGCGGCTCCGACCGCCCTCGTCGCCGTGTCCGGTACGGCCGGGGTGGGCAAGACCGCCCTGGCCGTACGCTGGGCCCACCGGGTACGCGGCTGGTTCCCCGACGGCCAGCTCCATGTGGATCTGCGGGGGCACGACGCGGATCCGCCGGTGGCAGCTCGGCAGGCCCTCGCCGGGTTCCTACGCGGGCTCGGTGTCACCGGTACCGACCTTCCACCGAGCACGGAGGAGCGGGCCGCGGCGTACCGCAGCCACATGGATGGCCGACAGATGCTCGTGCTGCTCGACAACGCCGTCTCCGCCGAGCAGATCCGTCCGCTGCTACCGGGCTCGCCGTCCTGCTTCGTCGTGGTGACCAGCCGAGACTCACTCGCCGCCCTGGTGGCGCGGCATGGTGCCCGACGCATCGAGTTGGACCTGCTGCCCCAGGACGACGCCGTGGTACTGATCCGTCGGTTGACCGACCCACGGCTCACCACTGAGCCGGGCGCGACGGCGGCGCTGGCCACGCAGTGCGCCCGGCTGCCGTTGGCGCTGCGACTGGCGGCCGAGGTGACCGACAGCCGGCCGGGCACACCGCTGGCCCACCTGGTCCAGGAACTGGCTGACCAACGCCATCGACTGGACCTGCTCGACGCCGGTGGCGACCGGCGCACCGGCGTACGTGCGGTGCTCTCCTGGTCCTACCGGCGGCTGCCGGCAGATGCCGCCCGCGCGTTCCGGCTGCTCGGCCGCCACTGCGACCCGGAGGTGGAGCCGCAGGCCGCGGCCGGAATCCTCGGCACCACCGTCGCGGAGGCGTGGCGGCTGCTGGACCTGCTGGCCCGCGCTCACCTCATCCAGCGCGGCCCGGGTTGCCGCTACGGTATGCATGCGCTACTGCGAGCGTACGCCGTCCACCTGGTGGAGACCGAGCATCCGTACACCGAGCAGCCGGCCACGGTCGGTCTGCCCGGCTGACCGCCGGCCCAGCCGGCTGGCCACAGCCACAAGGCGAGCAGCGCCACCACACCGGTGTCCAGCCAGCCACCGGGCATGCCGGGCAATCCGAGCAGCACATCCCCGCCCGCCGGGCGGCACCCGTTTCTCGGAGCGGACATCACCGACAGCCCAACCGCACCGGTGACCGCGCCGACCATCCACAGCGGTACTGCCGAGCGCGAGGTATGACGGCACGCGCCGCAACCAGGTCAGCGGGCACCAGTCCGGCCCTCGGCTCTCCCCACGGCCGGTGTCGCCGGCGGTGCTCGGCGTCGACGTCGGTGTAGGTATTCGGCGAGCAGCAGCCCACCTGCTCCGACGACGACATCGCTGAGCATCGAGACGATTCGGCTGGCCAACACCACCGTGCCGGCCAGGGGCAGTGGCAGGACGGTCGCCAGCGCCAGGGCGAGCACCCCCTCCCGGACCCCAATCCCGTCCGGGGCCACCAGCACCACCAGCCCGGCCACGGTGGCCAGGGCGAACCCGGCCACGCAGAGCAGGTAGGCGCGCCCTGGTGGCGCACCCGCGACCACGGCGAGCAGCCAGAGGTGGTGTCCGGAGATGATCCAGGACAGGGACTGGGTGACGATGGCCCGCCGCAGTCCCGACCGGGACGCGGCGAACGTCGGGGCGGGCCGGCGGAACACCCGCGCGGCGGTACGGATGCCCAGGTTGAGCAGGTCCGGCCGGATCAACAGCGCGAGCACCGGCAACGCCGCCAGCCCGAGCAGCCACCACGTCTGCGTGCCGGCGACCGCCGGCCCGGCGCCGAGTCCGACGGTCACCCCGGTCAACGCCACGATGCCCCAGCTCACCATGAACACCGAGGCGAGCCGGACCGGCCCCACGTCGACGGCCTTGCCCAGGCGAAGGAGTACCGGCAGGGCGACGAACCGGCCGGGTACGAACTTCACCAGGAACCCGACGAAGAAGATCCGGGAGGCGGTCCACGGGTCCACTCGGGCCCCGAGGTCAGCAAAGAGCGCCCGCCAGGAGAGCACCCCGAACACCAGACCGACGCAGTTGATGGTGAAGGCCGCGCCGAGCGCGAGATAGACGGTGCTCAGGTCCAGGCTCGCCGCCAGTTCCCGGACGGGGCGCCAGTCCTGCCCGCGCAGCACGGTGACCAGACCAACGGCCAACAGTGCCACGAACAGCACGGTGACGGCCCGGTGCAGTAGCCGCCGCCGGCCTGCCGTGCCACCGCGTCGGCGGCGGCGGAGGTCCACGGTGGCGACAGCAGCGCCGGCGGCCATCCCGACGAGTTGGGTGGCGTGCATGAGCATGTGCATACCGACGAAGTACGCCAGGAACAGGTGCCCCCGGCGGCGCCGGACGAAGCCGAGCAGGCCTCGGTCGACCACGGCGAAACCGGCCGCCAGCAGCAGGGGGACGACGATCAGTTGGACGGCGACCGCCGCGAGCGGCAGGGTCAGCGGCACCCCGGCGCAACAGAGCATGGCGGCGACGGCAGCCCTGTCCACCGTCTTGCCGGTCCGACCCCCGTCCGGTCGGGTGCCGGTGGTGTCGGTCGCCGTACGACGGCGCCCGGCCAGCATGTTGGCGAGCAGCCGACCGTAGCCCACGGCGCGGCTGACGTGCTCGGACAGGTACGGCCAGAACCGGTCCACGTCGTCGTGTCGGCCCAGTACGTCCGCGCTCATCCGAATCTCGTAGCGGGCCGGCAGTCGGGTGCCGAACTCGATGTCCTCGGCGTCGCGCAGCGTCTCATCGAAGCCGCCAACCTCCTCGAACACCGGTCGGGGAATGGCCGTCAACGCGAACAGCGTGGCATCGGTCACCCCGGCGCCCCGTCGGCGCCAGTAGTGCTCGAACAGGGTCTTGTAGACCTCCACCGGGCCGCCGTCGTGCAGCGGCTGGGCATCGTAGATGCCCTGGACGACGGCACAGTCGGGATGCGCGCGCAGGGTTCGCACCGCGGTGGCGATCGCCTCCGGCGCGAGGGCGATGTCGGAGTCGAGAAAGAACAGCACGTCGCCGCTGGCCGCGGCGGCACCGATGTTGCGGGCGGCCGAGACGCCCCGGTTGGTGGGCAGCGCGATCAGCTGGCAGCCGAATCCGGCCGCGATCTCCCGGGACCGGTCGGTGCTCGCGTCGTCCACCACGATGATCTCGACGGGCCGGCGGGTCTGCTCCTGGATTGACCGCAGGCAGTCGGCGAGACTGGCGGCCTTGTTGTAGTTGGGCACGATCACCGACACCGTCGGCGCGGGCGGCTCGGACCCGCCGGGGATGCTGCCGGCTCCGAGCGCCACCGTCTGGGCCACACCGGTCGTCGAGGTCATGGCACTCCTCCCCGGTTCAGACCGAGATCGACAGGAACTGGAGCCGATGGTCGGAGTGACCGGCGGGGTCCCGGAACTCGTAGCGATGCACCTCGACGTCGTCGGAGACCAGCGCCCAGTCCAGCCGCCACAGCAGCAGGCTCGGGCCTCCGGCTGACCAGGAGACGGGGTACGCGGAGCGGCTGGCGTGGCCGGCGTCGCGCAGCTGCGGGGGGAACCGGTGGGTGTCGCCCATCGCCGGTGAGGTGTTCAGGTCTCCGGCGACCAGGATCGGGTGGGGGTTGTCCGCCACGTCGGCGGCCAACGCCCGAAACTGTGGCACCCGGCGTTCGTGTTGGGTGCGGATCGCCTCGTGGAAGGCGCCGCTGAACAGGCTCGGACCGCCGGCCCAGAGCGGAACCGGCAGGTGCGCGTTGTAGGCGGACACCACCCGACCGTCGACCAGCAGGTCGGTGCGCAGCACCTGGTGGTTCCAGAAGTCGGTGAAGTCGGTCGGCGCGGGCGGCAGGCCGGAGGCGGACAGCGGCGTGGCGGCCACGATCGGGTACCGGGAGAGGGTGAGCAGTTCACCCACCACCGCGAGGTGGTAGCCAGGCAGCTGCCGGCGAACCTGGTCGAGTTCGTCGGCGCGGACCACCTCCCCGTCCACCTCGTCGAGGTACTCCTGCAACAGGTACACGTCCGCGCGTTGGGCGCGCAGCAGGTCGTAGAACTCGGTGGTCCGGCCCGCCGAATGCCAGTACTCGGTGTTCCAGGACACCACCCGCAGCGCGTCCGCCGGCACCGGCGGCGCCGGCCGCAGCGGTCCCGGCAGGTTCACCCCGGTCAGACCGGCGCCGAGCAGCAGGGCCGCGAGCGACAGCAACGTCACCGGTCGGCGGGCCCGCCGGCTCCCGGCCGCGACCACCGCGAGCAGCACCGGGGTCGCGAGGAAGGCGATCGGCGGTAGCAGGTCGGCCAACCGCCACCACCAGAGTCGGCCGCTGAGCAGCAGGTGCGCGGTGGTGAAGCCCAGCCACAGCGCCGCAGCCGCGAGTAGGGCCCGGCGCGGCCAGCGCCGCCACCACCGATCGGTGGGCCCACCGGCGACCGTCGGCCCGACCTGCCCCACCCGCACCGGCTCATCGTCGGCCACCGTCGCGGCGTCCGCCGCGACCGACACGGCGGGAATAGTCGCGGCGGCCGCCGCGACCGACACGGCGGGAATAGTCGCGGCGGCCGCGTGGGGCGGTGCCGTCACGCCGGAGCCTCGACCGGGAAGGTGCTGTCGTACAACCGGCGAAACGGGCGGGAGGTCAGCCACTGCAGGACCCCGACGCCCACTCCGGTGGTGATGGTGACGTTGACCATGAAGTGCACGGCCACGAAGAACAGCAGGAAACGTACCCCCCGCCGCCGCAGCACCAGCGCGTACATCGCACGGTCGACGGTGATTGAGGCGCCGAACAGGGCGGCGGGGGCGAGCAGCCACACCGGCCCGGCCAGCGCGGCGAGCAGCAGCGCGGGCAGGGTGGCCGCCGCCAGCAGCGACCCCCATGCCCTTGCGGCCGTCTCGAACCCGGTGGCGAACCGCCGGGCCCGGGCGTACAGCGGAATCCGCAGCCGGGCCCGGTGGAACAGTTTGCGCAGCAGCGGCAGCAGCTCGTGGTCGTGGTCGTGCCGGCCGCGTACCCGGGAGGTGAGCAGCAGGCGGTGCCGGCGGGACAGCCGGTAGCCGTAGTCCACCTCCTCGGTCTGTTTCAGCGCCGGGTTGAAGGGGCCGACCTGGTCGTAGACGGACCGTCGGATCGCGCACATGGCCGGGAAGAGGAAGGTGACCTCCCCCTCCCCGCTGGCCGACCAGTGGTGATACTGCAACCCCCGGTAGCGCGCGATCGCCGTGTCGTGCAGCAGCGGCTCCGGGTCCTCGATCCCGCACACCGCGCCGACCTGCGGCTCGGCGGTGAGCACGGCGACGGCCTCGGCGACCGCGTCGGGGGCCATCGCCACGTCCGCGTCAACGAAGAACAGGATCTCACCGGCGCTGTTGGCGACCCCGACGTTGCGGGCCCGACCGCAGCCACCGTTGTCCGGCAGTGCGATCACGCGTACGCCGAGGGAACAGGCCACGGCGGCCGAGTCGTCGGTGCTGTGGTCGTCGACGACGAGCACCTCGATGGCCGGGTACGTCTGGTCGAGCACGGCCCGCAGGCAGACCTCGAGCGAGGCGGCGTAGTTGTAGCTCGGCACGATGACCGAGACCAGCGGGGTGGGGTTCACAGCGCCTCCGCGGGCTTGTCGTACAGCCGCCGGAACGTCCTCGAGGTCAGCAGGCCGAACACACCGACGGCGGCCGCGACGGCGATCACCAGGTTGAGCAGGAAGTGCATGGCGACGAAGTAGGCGACGAACACCGGGCCGCGGCGGGCGGCGACGAACCGGTACATCGGCCAGTCGAGGCGCAGGTAGCCGGCGAACCCGACCGCGGGAAGCACCGCCCAGACCGCGCCGAGCAGCACCGGCACCACCGCGGTCAGGAGCACGACCGGGGCGGCCACGCTGCTCCAGGCGCGCGGGCCGCTGCGTAGCCCACCGGGGAAGCGGGGTGCCCGCGCGAACATCGGGATGTGCAGCATGGTGCGGGTGAAGACCTTGCGGACCAGGACGCGCAGGTCGTGGTCGTGGTCGTGGACGCCGCGGACGGTGGGCGTCAGCCAGATCTCGTACGCGCGGGCCAGCCGCAGGCCGTAGTCGGCGTTCTCGGTCTCGCGTAGCCGGGGGTCGAAGGGCCCGATCTCGGCGAACACGTCGGCGCGCAGGGCCAGCAGCGCGGTGTACAGGGTGTAGATGCGTCCCTCGTCGGCGATCAGCCAGTAGGACTGCTGCAGGCAGCGGTACTCCTCCAGCAGACTGTCGCGGATCAACGGTTGCGGGTCGTAGTTGCCGCAGACCGCACCGATCTGCGGTCGTTCGGTCAGCAGCGCCACCGCGTTCGCCACCGCATCGGGTCTGGCCGCGACATCGGAGTCGACGAAGAAGAGGATCTCCCCTCGGGCGTGTGACGCGCCCAGGTTGCGGGCCACCGACGGGCCGCCGTTGGCCGGTGTGCGCACGACCCGCACGCCGTACGAGCGGGCCACGGCGACCGAGTCGTCGGTGCTGCAGTCGTCCACAACGATGATCTCCAGGTTCGGATAGGTCTGGGCCTGTAGCGCGGCCAGGCACAGCCCGATCGCGCGGGCGTAGTTGTAGTTCGGTACGACGACCGAGACCAGGGGTTCGGGCATGAGGCAGACCGCTTTCAGGAGGTTGGCAGGGAGGCGGCGAGCAGCCCGGCGCCGACGGCCGCCGCCAGCAGGGCGGCGGAGCCGACGATCAGCCGGTCCCGCAGCAGGGTTCGGACCGGATCCGCGCCGCCGTGGTGTACCAGGACGGCCTGCAGGTAGCGGGAGATGGCCAGGAGGGTCAGGGGCACGGCGGCGAGCACGATGGCCTCGCGGTGCGCGCCGATCGGGGCGTCGGTGTGCAGGTACATCAGGAACGCCGCGACGGTGAGGGTGGCGTTGACGCTGATCAGGTGATCGGCCAGGTTCAGGGTGTAGCCGCGCAGCGCGGGCCGGTACCCGGTGCCCTGGGTGGCGAGTTCCCCGCGTCGCTTGCCGAGGATCAGCACCAGGCAGGCGGTGAAGACGGCGGTGAGCAGCCAGACCGACACGGCCGCGCCGGTCGCGGCGTAGCCCAGCACCACCCGCAGCCCGAACCCGGTGGCCACCACGCTGATGTCCACCAGCGGGATGTGTTTGAGCCAGCGGCTGTAAGCCACGTTCAGCACCAGGTAGGCGGCGAGCGGCCACCCGGGCAGCGCGGGGCCGACGGCGAACGCCAGGCCCAGCAGTCCGGCGAGGACGCCGGCGAACCCGACGGCGGTGGCCACCGAGGTCCGGCCGCTGGCCACCGGCCGGGCCCGTTTCGCCGGGTGCCTCCGGTCCAGGTCACGGTCGGCGATGTCGTTGACGACGTACACCAACGACGAGGCGAGGGTGAACAGCAGCACCGCCCAGGCGGTGCGGGCGAGCCCGCCGACGGTCCAGGCCGGAGTGTCGAGCAGGGCCAGCGGCACGGCCAGCACCGTCTTGGCCCATTGACGGGGCCGGGCCAGCAGGACCAGGTCGCCGGCGTGGCGGACCAGGCGCAGGTCGAGCCGTTCGGTCGCGGTCGCCGGCCGCGCCGGGTTGCGCCTGCCGGCAGCGTCGCGGGCCTCGGCCGGAACCGACTCTGCCGTCACCTCGACCGCGGTCATGGCTGACCTCCTGCGTTAGAAGAAGACCCGGGCGGCGGCGAGTACGCCCTGCCGCCACGGATCACGGCTGGTCGGTCCGCTGGCCGTCGAGGCGGCGGTGGTGGCTTGCTGGCCGCGCCACCACCGGAAGGTCTCCAGCACCGCGTCCCGGTTGCTGTGTCGCGGGTGGAAGCCGAGGCGTTGCCGGGCCCGGTCGATGTCGACGTAGGAGTCGGCCATGAGTTTGTGCAGCAACCGCCCGTACACCGGCGAGAGGCCGCTGCGTTCGAGTAGCCCGAGCGCGACCCGGGCCGGCCGGGCCGGCAGACCGATCACCCGTTTGCCATGTCCGGCGGCGTCGAGGACCGCCTGGAAGTCCTCGCGGAGCGTGCCGAACGTCGCCGCCGCGATGTTGTACGTGTCGTTGGCGGCCTCGGCGGGCACCCGCAGCACCGTTTCGACGGCGTCCACCAGGTCCGCGACGTGCAGCATCTGGATGCGCACCGAGCCGTCGCCGAGCACCGGGAAGTTACGCCCCTCGTGCGCCCACTGGAACAGCATCGCGAACAGTCCCATCCGGCCGGGGCCCAGGAAGGTCTTCGGTCGCAGCACCGGCAGGATCAGGCCGTGCTCGCGGTAGCCCACCGCGAGTCGCTCCGCGTCGGCCTTGGCGGTGCTGTACGCGTCGACCGGCGCGTACGGGTGCTGCTCCGGTGTCGGCACCTGGGTGGGCAGCCCGTACACGGCGGTGGAGGAGATGTAGACCAACCGGGGCACCCGGGCGGCCCGGGCGGCGTCCAGCACGGCCCGGCTGCCGTCCACGACGATGGCCCGGATCTGCTCCGGCGGGTAGCTGGGCAGCGCGGCGGCGCAGTGCACGATCGCGTCGGCGTCGTCGAAGGCGGCCCGCAGCACCGCCGCGTCGCGGATGTCCCCGACCAGGTGCCGGTAGCCCGGCGTGTCGGGGCCGTCGGGGGCCGCCCGTAGGTCCACGCCGGTCACCGTGGATCCGGCGCCGGTCAGCCGCTGCACCACGGTCGAGCCGAGCATCCCGGCGGCGCCGGTCACCGCGATCACCACAGCGAGCCGAGCTTCTGGGCGACAAACCGGCGCAGGAGGCGGTTGAGTCCCTGGCCAAGGACCGCGTCGAGGGCGTGCAGGAAGTGTTCGATGTCGTCGTCGGTGGCGACCAGCGGCGGTCCGACCACCAGCGGGCTGGCGCCGTTGAGGGTGTAGTACGTGTAGATGTCATGCTCCCGGTAAAGTGCGTTGATCACCGATGCGGTGATCAACTTGGTGCGTAGTCGCGGATCTCGGGCCAGGCCGGCTGGCGCGATCTTCGCGGCCAGGTCCAGCACCTTCGGTCCGCCTTCGAGGAAGACCCCCCACAGCGCCCCCGCACCGGTGACCTCGGCCACCGCCTCGGGGTGCTGCTTGGCGATCCGCCGCAGGCCTGGTCCGAGGAGTTGCTCGATGCCTCGCGCCCGGGCCGGGTAGTCGTCCTCGACGGCGATGGCGATCGCCTCGATGGCGGTGGCGCACTCCTCGCCGAAGCCGTAGTAGGTGGTTGACGTCGAGTGCATGAGAGCGTCGACCGGGTTGTCGTAGGCCTGCCGGAACACCGGCTCCCGGGCCACATACGCGGATATCGACGACTTGCCGCCACCGAAGGACTTTGACGTGGTCACCACATCCGGTAACAGATCCGCATGGCGCATGAAGTAGAACATGCTGCCGGTCTTGCCCCAGCCGGTGTAGATCTCGTCGAAGACCAGCACGATGTCCTGCTCGGTGCACAAGGTGCGTAGCCCGTGCAGGAAGTCCGCGGAACACGAACGCATGGTGGAGGCACTGAACGGCTCGACGAGAATGGCGTACACGTCATCGGGGTGCGCCGCGACGGCGGCGCGCACCGACTCCAGGTCGTCATAGGTGTACGAGACCACGCCGGGAATCCCCGGAAACGCGAAATGATTCTGCGCGGCGCCGGTCAGACTGCCGGAGCCGAGAAGTTTGCCGTGGAAGCTGATATCGGCGTGCAGGATCGTGTTGCGCCGGCCGCCGTGGTACTTGTAGGCCAACTTCACCGCGCCCTCGACGGCCTCCGCCCCGGAGTTCGGCAGGAAGGACATGTTCAGGTCACCCGGCAGCACCTGGGCCAGGTTGTGCGCCAACCCCGCCACGTACGGGGAGAAGTAGGTCTTGTGCACCTCCATCCGGCGCCGCTGCGCGAACTGGCGACGGGCCGCCAGCAGACGCGGGTGATTGTGGCCGTGGTTGAGCACACCCACCCCGCCGGTGAGGTCGAGCACCCGGCGACCGTCACGCAGATGCAGGTACGCCCCCTCGGCGTGGTCCACCAGCTCCCGGCCGAAGCCGAACGACGTCATCAGGCCGACCTGACTTCGGTTGACAAAACGTCGATACAGACCGTGTACGTCCTTCACCGAAAGACGCTCACATTCCTCGACGCTGAGTAGCCTCGTCATGCGCCCCCCTTCTTCAGTTCTGGCGCGGGCCTGGGGTTCACGTCAACAACGACCACTCCCGGCGACCCCGGACATTATTTCGAGCGGCACTGAACTGCGACTGAACGACGACTGGAACCGCACCAAAGGCCGGCTGCACACCCCGTTGGGGCACTTGTACGTAACGCGCCCCGTCGTTACCGTGCACGAAACCGTCACCGCGTTCGCGTACGAGTCCCGGCGGGCGCCTGGCCATTTGACATAGGTGGTGTTCGTGCCTGCGAACGTCTCGGTCGTCATTCCCGCCTACAACAGCGAGCGGACCCTGCGCGCCTGCCTGTCCGCGGTCCTCGCCCAGTCCCACCCGCCGCACGAGGTGATCGTCGTCGACGACGCCAGCACCGATTCGACACCGCGGATCGCCCGGGAGTTCCCGGCCGTTGCGCTGCTGCCCAACCCGGTCAACCGGGGCCCGGCGGCGGCCCGCAACCGGGGCATCCGGGCCAGTCGGGGCGAGGTGGTGTTCTTCGTGGACGCCGACTGCGCGCCGGCGCCCGACGCACTCGCCAACGCGCTGCGGGTGCTCACCGAGACTCCCGACGTGGACTGCGTACACGGCATCTACCTGACCGAGCCGCTGTTCGACGACGGGCCGGTGGAGGCGTACCGGCTGCTGCACGCCCACTACTGGCGGATCCGCAACACCGGTCGGGTCCGTACCGCCATCTTCGCGCTCTGCGCCGTACGCCGGACGGTCTTCGACAACGTCGGCGGCTTCGACGAGAACCTGCGCGCCTCCGAGGACGTCGAACTCAGCGACCGGATGGCCGACCGGCACGGCGTCTGGCTCAGCGCCGAGGTGACGTGTCGGCACGACGACGACAGTCGGTTGTGGCCGATGCTCCGCAAACAGTTCGGCCGCTCCCAGCTGCTCGTGCCGGTGGCCGTCCGGGAACGCGGCCCGGCGGGGCTGCGGGCCAACCGGAGCTTTGGCGTGCTGGCGACGGCGCTTGCCGTCGGCACCCTCCCGGCGGGCCTCTTCGCGCCCGCCCTGTTCGCCCTGCCCGCTGCCGCGCTGCTCGGCTTCGTCGTGGCCGACCCGGGGCTGGCGCGGTTCGTGCTTCGCCGACGCGGTCCGGCGTTTCTCGCCTTCTTCCTCGCCACGCACCTGCTGGTGCAGTTGGCGATCATCGCCGGGGCGACGGTGGGTGGGGTGCGGTTCCTGACCGATCGGGACTTCGGCCCGTCCCGTCCCGCTGCGGCGCGGGCCGACTCGTGACCTCGGCGCTGCCGGGCCGGGCCTGGGAAGCGGCCTTCCTCGGCGTGCGGACCTACCACCGGCTCTGGACGACCAGCGCGAAGGCCCGCCGGCGGTGGCCGATGTTCCGGGTCCAGCCCGGTGGGGTGGCCCTGACGGTGGACGACGGGCCCGACCCCCGCTGGACCCCGGCCCTGCTGGACCTGCTGGACGCGTATGCCGTGCCAGCGACCTTCTTCCTCATCGGCGCACGGGTGGCCCAGCACCCCCGGCTGGCCCGGCGGATCGCCGAGGCCGGACACGAGATCGGCAATCACTCGATGCGTCACCCGATGCCCTTCGCCGCGCTCCCCACCGCGCTGCTGCGCGATGAGGTGCAACAGGCGCAGCAGCAGATCACCGACGCCGTCGGCCAGGCGCCGCGCCTGTTCCGGGCACCCAGCGGCGGGTGGTCGCCCCGGGTCCTTGACACGGTGGCGCAGACCGGGCTCACCCCCATGGACTGGACCGTCAACTCCAGCGACTGGAAACAGCCGGGCGTGGCGCACATCACCCGTACGTTGACGCGTAGCCGCTCCGGCCATGTCCTGCTGTGCCACGACGGCGGCGGCGACCGCTGGCAGACCGTGGTCGCGCTGGCGGCGGTGATCCCCCGGCTACAGCGACGCGGGTTACGCTTCGTCCCGGTGCCGCCCGCACCGGGTCCGGGGCGCCCGGGGCGAAGCTGATGGGCGGCAGCGCCGTGGTGCGGGCCGTCGCCCGCGTACTGCACCGGCCGTTGGCGGTACTGATCCGCCCGTACCCTCGGCTCAACGCGCTGCTCTGGGAGACGCAGTACGCCCTGGGCCGATGGAACTACCTGGACCGGGCCGGCGACCACACCACCGTGCAGCTCATCCATCGGTGGGTGTCGCGACCCCGGATCCTCGACCTCGGCTGCGGCTCCACAGTGAATCTGGTGCTGCCGCCCGCCGGCTACCGGCACTACCACGGCGTTGACATCAGCCGGACCGCCCTGCGTCGCGCCCGGTCGCTGCGCCGACCGCACAGCTCGTTCGAGGTCGCCGACGTGCTCACCTACCGGGCCACCGAGGCGTACGACGTGATCCTGCTGCGGGAGGTGCTCTACTACTTTCCGGCCGACCGGGCCGTCGCGCTGCTCCACCGGATGGCCCGCGTGCTCGCCCCCGGTGGTGTCCTCATCGTCTGGCTGTACGACAGCGGCGGCGCGCACGCCGCCCTGGCCGACCGGATCCGGGGCTGCGGGCTGACCGTGCACGAGGAGAAAACCCAGCTCCACGACGGTGCGCCGGCCGGGGGCACGTTCGTGCTCGGCCCAGCACCGGCGGGCCAGCAGCCGCGGGAGGCCACCGGGTCACGTACGGCGGGGGAGCGGCGGTGACCGACGCGCCGACCGCCGGTTCCGAGCTCGCCCGGACGCCGCCGGCCAGCCCGCCGGTGGCAGCGGTGGCGTCGCGGGCGACGCTGGTGGGGATCGTCGCCCTGCTGGCCGTGGCGGCGGCGCTGGTGCACCGCGGCACCGGGCGTTTCTGGGGTGACCTGGCCGCCTACCGCACCGGCGCCGCCGCCGCGGCCAGCGGGGACGGCAACCTGTACCAGGTCTCCTACCGGGGCGAAGACGGCATCGAGCTGGGGTTCACCTATCCGCCGTTCGCCGCCCTGCTGCTGCGACCACTGGCCGCCGTCCCCGCCGATGTGGCCGTGGGGCTCTGGACGGCCGTGTCGGCGGCCGCGCTGGTGGCGGTCGTCCGGCTGGCCCTCGACGCCGCCGGCGTCGCACCCGGTCGCCGGCCGCCTGCGACGCTGCTGGCGGTGCTCGCCGTGCTGCCACTCTTACCCGTCACCGGTCATCTGCAGGCAGGGCAGGTCGGCCTCTTGCTCATGTGGCTGGTGCTCCACGACCTGATACCCGGCCGCACCAGCCGGTGGTGCGGGATCGGCATCGGGGTGGCAGCCGGGCTCAAACTCACCCCGCTGATCTTCGTGGGTTTCCTGCTGTTCACCGGCCGGATCCGGGCGGCAGCCACGGCCACGGCCGTGTTCGTGGCAACCATCGGCCTCGGGTTCGCCTGGCGACCAACGGACTCGGCCTGGTTCTTCGGGGGCGGCCTGCTCGACACAGCCCGGGTCACCGGTGACCCCCGCACGATCCTGAACCAGTCGTTGGCCGGCGCTCTCGCCCGCATCGCCGACACCCCCGACCTGGCCTGGCTGTGGGCGGTGACCGCGGCGGTGGTCGCCGCGGCCGGTACGGCCCTCGCCGTCTGGTGCGCGCGCGCCGCAGACCAGCTGGTCGCGGTGCTGGCGTGCGCCGGCACCGGGCTGCTGGTCTCCCCGGTCTCCTGGCACCACCACTGGGTCTGGTGGGTGCCCGCGATGGTGCTGCTCGCCGCCCGCTGCCGCCAGCACGGTCACCGCCTCGGGGCTGCCGCGCTCGGCGCGGTCTGGCTCGCGCTGGTGGCCAGCACCAGCTGGGTGCTGGCCGCGCCGGGTGGCTGGGACCTGCACTTCACCGGCCTCGGCCTGGTGTACAGCAACCTGTACGTGTTGATCGCGCTCGCGGGGCTGGTCCTGCTCGCTGGTTGGCTACTGCGGCGAAGCGCCGCACGCCGCTGAACGCGGGCGGCGTCACACCCTGGTTCAGCCGGAGGGCTTGCGGATCGCCGTACCCGAGTAGAGCTGGTCGATCGTGTCCCACCAGCGGCGGAGGCCGTCGCGGCCCACCGGGTCCGCGCCGAGCACGTCAGCGATGCGATCCCGCAACAAGATGATCGACAGCTCGTGGGCCAGGAGTACGACCGAGAGCTGCGCGCGGTCTGTGTCCTCGGCGACCGCACCCGTCTCGGTCATCCGGTGCACCAGCGAGTCGGTGAACTCCTGCACCCGGCGGTACGCCTCAACCGAGCGTGCGGTGTCACCGATGAGCAGGTGTGCGAGGTAGCGGGTGGTGGCCGGTGCCCGCAGCGCGTCGGCCGAGGCGAGGAAGCGGTTGGGTCGACTGGCTCCGTCGGTGTCGGCGAGCGCCTCCAACGCGTTGCCCAACAGGCCCAGCACGTGGGTGTCCACCGCGGCGATCAGGCCGTCACGGGACCCGTAGTGTTTGATGATCAGCGACTGGGAGACTTGCGCCAGCTCCGCCACCTGCTTGAGTGAGGCCGCCGCCGGCCACTGCTCGCCGAACAGTTCCAGGGCGGCGTCCCGAATGATCGCCTTCGCGGTGCGATCCTCGGGTACATACATGTTCACCACGGTAACAACCCGGATGCTGTGCACACCGGTTGACCTCCCGACGCCCCGGTGCCGCCCGGCCCCCGGCTCGGTACCGGCGCGAGGCGGCGAGGCGTGGCGGGACGGATTGTGGGTACAGGGCGGAGGCAGCGGGAGCACCAGCGACGGTGAAAGGTGGTGCCAGCGTAGTGAAGTTCCTGGCGATAGCGACCTACACCACCCAGGGTGTCAGCGGACTGGGCAAGGAGGGCGGGACGCGACGGGCCGAGGTGGTCCGGGCACTCATCGAGAACTCCGGCGGACAGGTGGAGTCGCTGTACTTCTCGTTCGGTGAGCACGACGTGTACGTCTTGTGTGATCTGCGGGATAACGTGGTCGCGGCCGCGCTCAGCATCGCCGTCCGCGCGGCCGGCGGTGGGGAGACAATCATGGTGCCACTGTTGACTCCGGAAGAGCTGGACGAGGCAGTGAAGCTCCCGGTCACCTACCAGGCGCCCGGCCGACCGGAGTGAGGCCCGGCAGCACATCCTGCCTCACCCGGCTTCGCTGGCGAAGGTGGTGGTGGCAGCTACCTGATTGACCAGCGCGGGAACCGCCCTGACCTCAGGTACGGCGTGCGCGCGGGTGGGTCACGTCCTTGCTGAGACAGGTGGTTCCGTCTGAGCTGGTGAGCGATTCCGAGTGGTACCCCTCGCTGTGATAAAGGTCGAGGTTCCGCAGGCTTTTGGCTCCGGTCGCCAGGAGGATGCGATCGCAGTCGGGGGCGGCGCCGGCCTCGGCGGTGCGCAGCAGCCACCGGCCCAGCCCCTGGCCGCGTAGGTCGGGCACGACGGCGAGCCGACCTACGTGCCAGTCGGTATCGAGGCGGCGGGCGCGCACCATCCCCAGGAGGCGGCCGTCACGCCACAGACCCGTGGTGTGCCACGCCGCGAGCCATTCGCGCACCTGTGCCGGCGACTCGTGTAAGGCGGGTATGTCCGTGGTCTCATTGGCGAGGGCCTCCTCCACCCAGCAGCACCGCTGCAGTACCGTCACCTCAGGTTCGTCGTCGCCGCTTAGCCGTCTGACGTAGGACCCTGGCAGCGGTCCGGGTCGGCTGTCGACCCGCGCGTGTTCACGCAGTGGCCGCAGGGCGTTCGCGACCCGGACCAGTTCGTCCAGTAGGTCGAGGCCGGCCCGGTCGCGAGCCGCATCGGGTGGTAGTTGTCCATCCGTCGTGGCGTCAGTGAGACGGATCGCGACCGTGGCACCCAACGGAACCAGACGCAGCGTGGTCACCACCTGCTTGGCGTGCTGAACCGATCGGGTGCCCGCCGACGTGTTGCCGTAGCTGACAAAACCGATCGGCTTCCACGCCCATTCGCGGCGGAGATAGTCCAGCGCGTTTTTCAGGGTCGCCGGCATCCCGTGGTTGTACTCCGGGGTGATCGCGATGAACCCATCCGCCGGGTCAACGATCGAGCTCCAGCGCCGTGTGTGCTCATGCTGGTAGCTGCCCGACGACGGGTGTTCCTCCTCGTCAAGAAACGGCAGGTTCACATCGCCGAGGGCCACCGGCATCAGTTCGACGCCGAGCTCCGCGGCGCGTGGGGAGATCGCTTCGGCCAGCCACCGGCCCACCTGGGGACCGAGAGCGCCGGGGCGGGTGCTGCAGATCAGCAGAAGAACGCGAACCGGTCTAGTTGACATGGAAACGAAGTGTAGATGCTAGCTTGATTACATGTCAACTAAACCGTCGACCGGAACCGTACGCTGGTTGAACCCGGACCAGGAACGCGCCTGGCGGGCGTTCCTGCGCATCACGGTCGCCGTCCAGGCCGGCACGGCGCGCGACCTGGCCGCGATCGGGCTCTCCGAACCTGACTACGAAGTACTGAGCACCCTGTCGGAACGACCCGGCCACACCAGCACCCTGGGGGAGCAGGCCGACAAGATGGGCTGGTCACGCAGCCGGCTATCCCGGCACGCCACCCGAATGGCGGCGCGTGGTCTCCTGAAACGCACACCCGACCCGAACGACGGCCGGGGCTGCTTCCTGGTGCTCACCGCACAGGGCCTGACGGCGCTTGAAGACGCCGCACCGGCCCACGTCGAGTCGGTACGACGCCACTTCATCGACCGGCTTACCCCCGCAGACCTCATCGCCATCGAACAGATCGCCCGCAGGTTGGAAGAGCCCCAAGCCAGCGAAGATCGGCCCGGCGACGTGACAATCGGTCGGTGACCCACCCAGGCGTCCATGCGATCTCGGTTTGACCGCATAGCCCGAACTCCGATTAGGTGAGGCTGTGCTAACCACGGACTCCGGGCCGACGCCGCGCGCTCCGGCAGACCCCGACGATCGGCGGGCGTTGGGATGGTCGCCGTGGCGGACGGTGGTCGGCTTCGGGGTGGTGAGCCTGGCCGCCGACATGGTGTATGAGGGCGCCCGGTCGGTGTACGGGCCGCTACTGGCATCGTTGGGCGCCTCCGCGCTGATCGTCGGCTTGATCACTGGTGCTGGTGAGGCGGCCGCGCTGGCGCTGCGGCTGGTGTCGGGGCCGCTGGCCGACCGGACCCGCCGCTACTGGACGTTGACGACCGTTGGGTATGCGCTGACGGCGGTGTGCGTGCCGCTGCTGGCGGTGACCCCGCGGTTGGGTGCCGCGGGGTTGGTGGCGGCCGCGGTGTTGATCGTGGTTGAACGCCTGGGTAAGGCCGTGCGGTCACCGGCGAAGTCGGTGCTGCTGGCGGACGCCGCCGGCGCGGTGGGGATGGGCCGTGGAATGGGCGTCCACAAGGCCCTGGACCAGGTCGGGGCGTTCGCCGGCCCGCTGCTGCTGGCAGCACTCACCACCGCCGCCGGTGGACTCCTGTGGCCGGGGCTGGCCGGGCTGGCGGTGCCGGGGGCGCTGGCGATGGTCCTGCTCGTACTCCTGCGCCGCCGCGCCGGCATCGCGCACCCGCGTGACGTTGCCGTCGGCGACCGGGACGAGCGCGATGACCCGGCCGGGCGGGCCTCGCTGCCGGCGTCCTTCGGATGGTTCGCGGTGGCCTGCGCCCTGTGCACCGCGGGGCTGGTGACCTTCGGGTTGATCGGTTTCCACCTGGCACAGACCGGTCTGGTACCGACGGCGGGGGTGCCGCTGCTGTACGCGGCGGCGATGGCGTCGGCGGCGGTGGCCGCGCTCGCCACCGGTGCGGCCTACGACCGCATCGGCGCCCGGGTTCTGCTGGTCCTGCCCGTTCTGGTAGCCGTGGTGCCCCCGTTGGCGTTCACCTCCGGCCTGGCGGTGGCCGCCGGCGGGGTCCTGGTGTGGGGCGTCGCGCTGGGGGTGCAGGATTCCACCGTGAAGGCCTTCGTGGCCGACCTTGTGCCCCGGGCGCGCCGGGCCACCGCGTACGGCGTCTTCGCCGCCGTCCAGGCCGCCGGTGCGCTCGTCGGCGGTGTCGCCGCCGGCGCCCTGTACGACTCTTCTCGGGGCGGGCTTCTCGCCGCGGTCGCCGCCGCGCAGGCCACCGCGATGCTCATCCTGGTCCGCGTGTTGACCCGTACCCGCCGTCGCTGAGGCTGCGGCCCGACCCGGCTACCAGGCGAGGATCCGGTTGGCGCATGTTCCTACCGCTTTCCGAGTGATAAGTGGTCAATAATGGCCCCTGTCCTATTGACGGGCACTTGTCTGCTCGGAGGTGTGCACAATGCCGGGAATTCGTCCGCGGGATCTTCAAGGGGCTGGCGCGCGTGGGGCGGCCCGTGCGCTGGCCGGGGGATTCTGCCTCGCGCTGGCGGTGACGGTCACCCAGGCAGCCGGGGTGCTGCCGGCGGGTGCCCAGCGCACACCAACCGCGGCCGTCGCGGCGGACACCATCCTGGCCTGGGGTGACAACTCCTTCGGCCAGTTCGGCAACGGGACCACCACCAGCAGCCGCACCCCGGTCGCGGTGCGGCTACCCGCCGGCACCACCGTCACCGCCATCGCCGGCAGTGACACCCACAGCCTGGCCCTGACCTCCGCCGGCACCGTGCTCGCCTGGGGCGGTAACACCTTCGGCCAGTTGGGGGACGGCACGACCACCAGCAGCAGTACCCCGGTCGCGGTGCGGCTACCCGCCGGCACCACCGTCACCGCCATCGCCGCCGGTGCCAACCACAGCCTGGCGATCACCTCCACCGGCGCGGTGTTCGCCTGGGGCGAAAACCGCGCCGGCCAGCTGGGAGACGGGACCACCACCAGCAGCAGCACCCCGGTCGCGGTGCGGCTACCCGCCGGCACCACCGTCACCGCCATCGCCGGCGGCCTCGGCCACAGCCTGGCCGTCACCTCCACCGGCACCACTCTCGCCTGGGGCGGCAACGCCCGCGGCCAGCTGGGGGACGGGACCACCACCGGCAGCAGCACCCCGATCACCGTGAAGCTGCCCCCGGCCACCGCTGTCGCCGCCGGAGACTTCCACAGTCTGGCCCTGACCGCCACCGACACCGTCCATGCCTGGGGTGCGAACTCCTTCGGTCAGCTCGGCGATGGGAGCACCAGCGACAGCAGCACCCCCGGTCGCCGTCCGAGTGCCCGCCGGCGTCACCGCCACCACCGTTGTCTCCGGCGCCGACCACAGCCTGGCGTTAACCGCTGCTGGCGGCGCCCTCTCCTGGGGTGACAATGGGCAGGGCCAGCTCGGCGACGGGACCACCACCGGCAGCAGCACCCCGGTCGCCGTCCGAGTGCCCGCCGGCGCCACGCTCACCGCTGTCGCCATCCACCGCGACCATGCCGTGGCGCTGACCGCCACCGCCACCGCCCTCGCCTGGAGCAGAAACAACGAAGGCCAGCTGGGCAACGGGACCATCACCGACAGCAGCGAGCCGGTCGCGGTCAGCCTGCCCGCCGGCACCCCGATCACCGCCGTCGCCGCCGGCGACGACCACAGCCTGGCCCTGGTTGCCGCGCCGGCGAGCTCCACCACAACGCTGCGCATCTCGCCGGTGGACCCGACCACCGATCAGGACGTCACCCTCACCGCCACCGTCACCTGCGACATCGCTGCGCCCACCGGCAGCATCACCTTCCGCGCCAACAACACCGACCTCGCCACCGTGCCCCTGGACGCCACCAACACCGCCACCCACACCACCCGGCTCCCCGCCGGCGCCCACACCATCACCGCCAACTACACCAGCACCACCACCTGCCCCCACAGTCAGTCCGCGGCCACCACCATCACCGTCGCCGACCCCACCGATCCCGACCTACCCATCACCGGGGCCAGCCTGCCCCGCCTACTCGGCGCCGCCGCCCTGCTCATCCTCGCCGGCGCCGCCCTCCTGCACCGCACCCGCCGACCCTGATCACCCAGCCGCGATGACCGCGCCGCAACCGGGCCCGCGAAAGGAGGGTTAACCCCCGGCTCGGCCGGTGGCCTGCAGGATGGTGCCGCGCCGCGCGTTCGAGGACGCTCAGAGGCGCATCCGGCATCGGGCCGGGTGCGCGCCGGCGGACGGAGCGACGCATGAGTATCACCACCGCACCTCACCGCGGGCAGACCGAGTGGCACCGGCCGCTGCTCACGAACGCGGTCTTCATGTTCACCGTTGCCCTGGTGTCCATCGGGGGCCTGCTGCTTGACGATCGGCAGCTCGTCGGCGAGCCGGTCTGGCTGAAACCGTTGAAGTTCGGGTTTGCCATGGGCGTGCACGCCCTCGTGTTGGCGTGGCTGCTCGGCAAGCTCCACCGGGGCCGACGCATCGGCTGGTGGCTCGGTACGATCTTCGCCTTCGCCGGGGTGCTGGATGTCGGTGCCGTCGCCTACGCCGCCGCCAACGGCACCTTCAGCCACTTCAACGACAACACCGACCCGGTAGCCCGCACCGTCCAGGCGTTGTTCTCCGTCGGCATCATGCCGCTGCTGCTGACCACCTTCTTCGTGGCGATCCTGCTGCTGGTCCAGCGCGTCGGTGACCGCGCGCTGACCCGGGCGCTGCGCGCCGGGCTCGGCCTGGCGGTCGCCAGCATGGTCGTGGCCCTGTGGCTGAGTAGCTCGGGGCAGACGCCGCGGGTGGTGGCCGACGCCAACGGCCAGCAGGTGTCCCTGATCGGCGCGCACGGCATCGGCGACCCCGACGGCAACGGAATGCCGGTCACCCGGTGGAGCACGACCGGTGGGGACCTGCGAGTTCCGCACTTCGTGGGCATGCACGCCATCCAGGGGCTGCTGCTGCTCACCGTGGCCCTGGGTGCCGCCGCGGCCCGCCGGCCCTGGCTGCGCGACGAGCGGACCCGCGCCGACCTCGTCGGCGCCGCCGCCATCGGCGGTACCGGGGTGTTCGCGGTGCTCAGCTGGCAGGCCAGCCGGGGCCAGTCAGTCCTGCACCCCGACCTGGCGAGCCTGACCGCGTTCGCCGCGGTCGCCGCGCTCACCCTCGCGGCGGTGACCGCAGCGCTCCGGCGGGCGCGCCTCCGACCGTTACCCCTCCCATCCTGAGTACCTTTCGCACATGCTCTCCTCTGAGGTGCCGGTGCGGCGCCGCTGGACCCCAACGCCGGCGCTGCCGGCCGGCGCGGCTGACTTCACCGAGGCGTGGCTGGCCAACCGCCGGCTCAGCGAACACACCCGAGCCGCCTACCGGCGGGATGTCGCCGGCTGGCTCGGCTGGTGCGCCGACGCCGACACCGACCCGCTGCGGGCAACCTTCCTGCACGTCAACGCGTACGCCCGGCGGCTGGAATCGACGCCGAGCACCCGCAGCGGCAAGCCACTGACGCCCGCCACGGTCGCCCGTAAACTCTCCGCCCTGTCCAGCTGGTACGACTTTCTGGTCAAGCTGCGGGCCGTCGAGACCAATCCGGTGCCCGGAGCGGATCGCCCCCATGTGGACCGCGACCACTCGGCGACCATCGGGCTCACGCCGGAGGAGGTCAACGCGCTACTCACCGTCGCCGACAGTGCCACCGGCCCGACCGCGGCCCGCAACCGGGCCGCCGTGGCGCTGCTGGTCGACCTCGGGCTGCGGGTCGGCGAACTGGTGTCGTTGGACGTCGGGGACCTGGGCACCGAACGCGGCCACCACAGTGTCCGCTTCACCGGTAAGGGTGGCCGGGCCCGGCGGCGGGCCCTCACCCCGAGCGCCTCGGCGGCGGTGCACGACTACCTGGCGTCGCGCGCCAGCGCCGCGGCGGTGCCGGTGCACCGGTTGACCGGTGCGCTGCTGGTGACCTCGACCGGAGCCCGCCTGGACCGGCACTCCGTGTTCCGGCTGGTCCGCCGGCTGGCCCGGGAAGCCGGCATCCCGGGGTGGGCGCGGCTGTCACCGCACTCACTGCGGCACGCCTTCGCCACGACGGCCCGCGCCGAGGGCGTGCCGTTGGAGGACGTGCAGGACGCGATGGGGCACGCCGACCCGCGCACCACCCGCCGCTACGACCGCGACCGACACAACCTCGACCGGGACCCGGCGTACGCGATCTGGGCGGCCCGGTCCCGCCGCCGCGGCTGACCCCGGCCCACCGGCAGCACCGGTCAGTCCAGCTGCGGCAGGATATGGTGGCTGAAGTACGCCAGATGATCAACGTCGAACTGGTGTGGCGTCTGCAGATAGAGCCGGCTGATGCCCGCCTCGGCCAACTCCCCGATCCGGTCGACCACCTGCGTCGGGGAACCGACCAGCCCGTGCTCCATCATCTGCGCGGTGAACAGCCCACCGACCGGTTCCGCGCGCCGGGCCACCTCGCCGGAGTCCCGACCACAGACGAGCAGGACAACAGCCGAGCGGCGAAGACTCGACGGCACCCGACCGGCCTTCTCGCAGGCCGCGTCCACCCGCGCGCCCTGCTCCGCGATCTCCGTCAGGGTCGGGAAGGCAAAGTTGAACTCGTCGGCGTAGCGGGCCGCCAGGCGCGGTGTCCTCGTCGGTCCGGTGCCGCCGATGATGATCGGAGGACGCCGCTGGACAGGTTTCGGTAGCCCCGGTGCGTCGGTCAACCGGTAGTACCGCCCGGGATGGGTGAACAGCTCGCCCGGCGGGGTGCCCCACAGGCCGGTGACGATGTCCAGTTGCTCCTCGAAGCGGTCGAACCGTTCGCCGAGGGCGGGGTAGGGGACACCATAGGCGCGGTGTTCCGGCTCGTGCCATCCGGTGCCGAACCCGAAGTCGACCCGCCCGTCGCTCATCTGGTCAACCTGGGCGACCGTGACCGCCAACAGTCCCGGCTGCCGGAACGTCGCCGAGGTCATCAACGACCCGAGTCGGATGCGTCGGGTCTCCCGGGCCAGCGCGCCCAAGGTCACCCAGGTGTCCGTGGGACCGGGCAGTCCCGCGGCACCTTCCATCGCCAGGAAGTGATCCGAGCGGAAGAAGCCGTCCAGCCCGAGCTGCTCCACGGCCCTGGCGGTGGCGGCGACCTCGTCGTAGCTCGCCCCCTGCTGCGGATTGGTGAACACATGGCACTGCATGTGTCGATCACATCACAATCCGTAGGAGTGCAGGAGTCGGCGGGTCCGTTCCGCGATCGGGAAGGGCTTGTCGGCGGGGCAGGGGTAGAGGTCCTGCTCGACGATGGCGAACATGTCGGTGTCGAGTCGTCGCGCGGCGGCCAGCACCGGTTCCAGCGCGGGACGCCCGTGCGGCGGCTCGCACCACACCCCCCGGGCCACCGCGGTGCCGAACGGCTCGTCCTCGGCGACAACGTCGGCCAGCACCGCGGGGTCGACCTGCTTGAGGTGCAGGTGGCCGACGCGCTCACCACAGGTGTCGAGCAGTTTCACGCTGTCTCCGCCGCAGTAGGCGTAGTGACCGACGTCCAGGCAGAGGGAGACCAGTTCCGGGTCCGTCGCGTCGAGGAAGCGGGTGACCGTCGGCTCGTTGTTGATGTGGGTGTAGGCGTGTGGGTGGAGCATGACGCGTAACCCGAAAGAGTCGCGGACCTGTCGGGCGAGCCGATTGGTCAACACGGTGAGGTCCCGCCACTGCGCCGCCGTGAGGTGCGGTTCCTCGGTGAACGCGCCGGTCCACGGGTCGCGCCAGTAGCCCGGCATGATCACGATGCAGGAACCGCCCACCGCCCGCACGAGCGCCGCGGTCATCGCCACCCGGGGCCAGCTCTCCTGCCAGCCGCTCTGGCCCCGGTGCAGGGACGTCGAAAGCGTCGCCGCGGCGACCCGCAGGCCACGGAGGGCGGTTTCGCCGGCGAGCCGGGCCGGGTCGGTCGGCAGATACCCGTACGGGCCGAGTTCGATCCACTCGAATCCGGCCCGGGCCACCTCGTCCAGGAAACGTGGCCAAGGAACCTGCCGTGGATCGTTCGCGTACCACACCCCCCAGGAATCCGGGGACGAACCAACCTGGATCCGGTGATCCAGACCGTCCGACGGACTCATCGCCGACCACCCTCCTTCGCGGCATCCGACCGCAGCTCGCCTGAGTCCCACTGGTGCTGGTCCTCGACGGCGCGCCGCAGCTCGTCGGCCGTGACATCCCCCAGGTAGGTCACCCGACCCACCCGAGTCGGTGTCGGGATGAGTTGCTGACCACCGCGGTGTCGGGCGGTGTCGGAGAGGGCGGCCACCAGCCGTTCCGTGTCGGCCATCGCGGGATGCCACACGTCCAGGCCGAACGAGCGGATCAGGCGCAGGATCCGATCCCGGACGAAACGCCCGATCAGCCCCCGCCGCCAGGCGATCATGCTGGTCCAGGCGATGTCCAACGCCACCGCGTGGCCGTGCGTCACGGTGGGCTCAAGCCCTGGCGAGATGTTGTGCCCGAGGTAGCTGGCCCGGGCCGTATCGCGCTCGAACGGGTTGCGCTTCAGCTCCCGCAGCATCCACGAGATCGACCGGCAGAGGATCTCCTCAGAAGGGCCGTCGCAGCTGCGGAAACGCTCCTCGGCGACCCGCGGTCCATCCTCCTCGAGGAGCCGGAACAGGGCGTGGTCTCCGGCGACAGCGATCTTGATGATCTCCGCGAAGCCGTCCCTGATCTGGTGCGGCGGCAACGTCTGGAAGAAACGAGCATCGGTCATCGACGCCCGCGCGGGATGGTACAGACCGGCCCGGTTCTTCCATCCCGCGCTCACGCCGCACTTCAGGGCGAACATCGAGTCGATGGCGGACACGAGCGTCGTGCCGATGAAGTCCCACGACACGCCCCGCCGGTATTCGCCCGCCACCAGACCGAACACGTCGTGCAGCACGCCGCCGCCGATAGCGATCGGCGGTTCGCCGAATCGGGCAACGCCGAAGGCGTTCATCTCATCGGAGATCCGGTTCGCGCTGTCGCGGGTTTTGGCGTCCTCGCCCCCCGGCAGCAGGCTGGGCGGGTTGTTCCACTCGAGTCGGTAGCGGTCCAGCAGCGAGGTGATCTCCTTCTGGTACAACCCCCACGCGCTCTCGTCGACCGCTACGAAGCGTCGCCGGGAGTGGCTCAGATCGCCGAAGAGCGCCGGTTCGCTGCGGGGCGTGAGCTCCATCAACCCGTCGTACAGTGCGGTCCGCCACTCGACGGGCCGGGAAACCTGCGCCTCCCATTTCCAGGATCGGGGCATGAACCCTGGTTCCCGCCGGGCCCGAAACCATGCCACGCCCCGCCCGGAGCTCGGCATACCGGGCCGGCCGGTCCCGCAGACCGTGACCGCCTCAGAAACTGACGATCTCCGTCAGCCGAACCGGTCGCCGCTCCCGCTGCGAGCGCCAGCACGCCTCCGCCACCCGAAGCGCCTCCACCGCCTCCCGCCCGTCACACGGGTTCTCCAGATCCCCACGGGCAACCTGAAGAAAGGTGTCGATCTCCGCCTCGAAAGCCGGCGCGAAACGCTCCAGGAAACTTTGTACGGGATCCGCCGACGGGAACGTTGTCTCCGGCTCAACAGAGGTCAGCGGGGTGTGCCGGTCGAGCCCGATGGCGATGGTGTCCGCATCCCCGCACACCTCCATCCGCACGTCGTAGCCGGCCCCGTTGCACCGGGCCGCGGTGGTGGCGGCGAGCGTCCCGTCGTCCATCGTCAGCAGCGCCATCGCGGTGTCGAGTTCCCCCAGCTCGGCGAAGATCTGCGGCCCGGCGTCCGAGCCACACGCGTACACCTCGGCGACCTCCCGGCCGGTGATCCACCGCAACAGGTCGAAGTCGTGGATCAGCGCGTCCCAGAAGATCCCACCCGAGGCCGACAGGTAGGTGGCCGGTGGGGGGTCGGGCTCCGCGCCAACAGAACGAACAGTGTGTAACCGACCGAGCCGTCCGGACCGCACCAGCGCCCGGCCGGCCTGAAAGCCCGCGTCGAACCGACGCATGAGGCCGATCTGCAAAGTCCCGCCCTCGGCCTGCACCTCCTGCACGGTCTGTATCGACTCGGCCAGGTCCGCCGCGACGGGCTTCTCGCAGAACACGGGCAGACCCGCCCGTGCCGCCCGCCGGATCAACTCGGCGTGTGCGGCGGTGTTGGCGGCGATGACAACCGCCTCCGTCGAGGAGGTGAACACCTCGTCAACCGTGGCCGCGCTGGCATCGAGGCGGTGCGCCACCTCCTGGGCGCGCTGCCGGTCCGAGTCGGCGACCACCAACGAGGTGACATCCGCGTGGCGGCGAAGATTGGCGGCGTGGATGGCGCCCATCCGGCCCACCCCGACAACGGCAATACGCATACCGTAATTATGGAAATACTTCCGCCGGGCGTCGCGGTATTCCGCACCATTGCCCGGAGGC
Organism: Salinispora pacifica DSM 45544; assembly: GCF_000378845.1. Taxonomy (NCBI): domain Bacteria; kingdom Bacillati; phylum Actinomycetota; class Actinomycetes; order Micromonosporales; family Micromonosporaceae; genus Salinispora; species Salinispora pacifica. Next base: position 555,761 of record NZ_KB905359.1, read on the forward strand.
AGGTCTCTACCGTCGAAGGGTGTGAACGCCGAGCCGCCGTGGATTCGGCCGTCGCAGCCGCGACGGCCGCTCCGGACCGGTCTGGTCGTCGCGGGCGCCATGGTCCTGCTCTGCTGTGTGGGCGTCGCCGGGCTGGCCGCGTGGAACCTACAGGCGGTGACCCGCGCCGCCGAGCCGGTACGGCGCACCGCTGACGGCTTCCTGCGACAGCTCACCACCGGGGACACCGCCGCCGCCTACGAACAGCTCTGCGCCGACTCCCGCAGCCGGTGGAGCAAGATCGGCTTCAGTAGCTGGGTACGAACCCCGCCGACCGTGCAGAACTACGAGATCATCGACGTCGCGGTAACCAGCCGCCGCGGCCGACCACAGGGCACCGTCACCGTACGGTTGACCCGCGACAGCGGCACCACCGAACAGCGGGACCTCTCCATCATCACCGAGGACGGCGGCTGGCGGGTCTGCGGCGACCCGTACTGATCCACCGAACCAGGGATGATCTACCGCACCGGGACTGATCCGGTCAGCCGGAACAGCCGGATGTGGCCGGCCCCAACTCGCCGGCACGGTGGTGGCGTCGGCAGAGCACCTGGTAACGCACCTGGGCGGTTTCGGCCGTGTCGCCGACAACCACCTGCGCGCCCTCCCGCACCACCCGCCCGTTGACCACGCGGGCGTTGAGTAGCCCCTCCCGCCCGCACCAGCAGAGCACCTCCACCTGGATCCGGGCCACCGAGTCCGCCAACTCGAACAGCCGCCGCGCGGCCGGGAACATCCGGGACCGGAAGTCGGTCGCCAGGCCGAACGCGTAAACGTCAACATCGTCGGCGTCAACCAACTCGGCCAGCTGCTCCACCTGCTCGACCTGGTAGAAACTGGCCTCGTCACAGATCAGGTAGTCGATTCCGACGCCCTCGGCCCGCCGGCTGCGGACCAGCGCGCGCAGATCCAGCTTGGCGGTGACCTCAACCGCCTCGTGCGCCAGCCCGACCCGGGTGGTCACCCGCGGGCCCAACGACCGGTCGATGCGGGTGGTGACCAGGCCTCGCCGACCCTGCCGGGCATGGTTGTAGTTCATCTGCAACGCCATGGTGGACTTGCCGCAGTCCATCGGACCCCAGTAGAACCGCAGCGCCGCGGCGTGCAACGGACGTCCGTGCGCGCCGGCGCGCACGGACGATCCGGACACGGGGGAGAGGGGAGTTGAATCGGCGGGGGTGTGGTCGGTCACGGTCCGGCAGCCTAGCCCATCAACCCGCCGCGGCGACGGCAGCAATCGACCGGCTCACAGCACCCGCGGTGGTCGGTTCCCCGCGGCCACGATCGCCCGCCGCATCGGTACCGCCAGCAGCAGCACAAACCCGACCACGAAGAAGATCAGCAGCGAGACCAGGCCCACCCGGTATGAGTTGGTCAGCTGGAACACCAGTCCGAAGGCGAGCGGACCAAGCCAGCTGGTACCCCGGTCGCTGATCTCGTAGAAACCGTAGTACTCACCCTCCTTACCGGCGGGGATGAGCTGGCTGAACAACGACCGGCTCAACGCCTGGCTACCACCGAGCACCAGCCCGATGGCCGCGCCGAGCGCCATGAACGGCAACGGCGCCTCGGCGGGCAGCCGGAACGCGGCGATCACCACCGCGATCCACAGCACCAGGCTCAACAGGACGGTCTTCCACGCACCGATCCGCCGGGCGAGCGCGCCGAGCAGCAGCGCGCCACCGAAGGCTAGGAACTGCACCAACAGAATGGTGATGATCAGGGTGCTCTGCGTCAGCCGTAGCTCTTCGGTGCCGTACTGGGAGGACAGGGTGATGACCGTCGCGATGCCGTCGTTGTAGACCAGGAACGCCAGCAGGAAAAACAGCGTCAACGGATACGCCCGCAGCTGCCGCAGGGTACGCCCGAGCTGCCGGAAACCATCCGTGAGCACGTTGCCGCCGCCGGTCAGCGCCGCGGCGGTGGGATGCTCGCGGAGCCAGCGCAGTGGCACCAGAGTGAACGCGGCCCACCACACCCCGGCCGAAACGATCGACCAGCGGGCCAGGTCCAGGGTGCGCTGCGGGTTGCCCTCCTCGGTGAACGCGGTGACCACGGCCAGGTTGAGCGCCAGCAACAGACCCCCGCCGAGGTACCCCAGCGCCCACCCCCGGCTCGAGATGCCGTCCCGGTCGTCCGGCCCACCCAGCTGCGGCAGGAAGGAGTTGTAGACCACGATCGCGGCGCCGAAGGCGATGTTGGCGACCAGAAACAGCGCCCCGCCGAGCAGGTACCGCTCCCCGGTGACGAAGGCCATCGCGACGGTCGCACCGGCACCGACGTAGGCCGCGGCGGCGAGTAGCCGCTTCTTGTGCCGCGTCCGGTCGGCGACCGCGCCGACAACCGGCAACACGAAGACGGTGAGCAGCACCGACAGTGAGATCAGATACGGGTAGTACGACCCGACCGCGACCTTGATCCCCAGCGGGTACACGTACCCGATGCAGCTGTCCGCACCGAGCTCACAGCCGGCAGCCTGCTCCGCCACGGTGGTGAGGAACGGCCCGAGGAACACGGTGATGACGGTGGTCTGGAACGCAGAGTTCGCCCAGTCGTAGAAGTACCAACCGGTGCGTTCCCGACGGCTGCTGCGCGGGGTGAGGGGAGTGTCGTCAACGATGGGGGTGGCGGACATGTCCGGGAGCTATCCTTGAATCAGACGGCCCAGTGGCCGCGGCTGCGGTAGACGTCGCGCAGCACGCCCACGTGATCGGTCATGATGCCATCCACCCCGAGGTCCAGTAGCTCGTGCATCTCGGCGGGTTCGTCAATGGTCCAGACATGCACCTGCAGGCCGAGGCGGTGGCAGTAGGCCAGAAACCGACGGTCGGTGATTCGCAGCCGCCCGTACCGTACCGGCACCTGCGCGGCGACCACCGACTCCGGCAGCCGCACCCGCCGGCCGGTCAACGACGCCATCCGCAGTCGCGCCACCCCTCGTACGCCGAGGCTGGTGGCGATCCGGCCCTCGGTCAACGTCCGCATCCGGGCCAGCCGCGCGTCGTTGAAGGAGGCCAACAGCACCCGATCGCCGGCGCCGGCGCGCTCGACGGCGGCCACCGCCGGTTCGACGCCGGAGCCGGCCTTGACGTCGACGTTGAACCGAACCTGCGGCCAGGCGTGCAGCACCTCGTCCAGGCGGGGCACGACGGAGGCCCCGCCGACGCGCACCGTCGCCAGGTCGGCCCACCGCAGCTCGGCGATTCGCCCGGGGGAGCCGGTCACCCGGTGCAGCGTGGGGTCGTGGCAGACCACCGCGACGCCGTCGGCGGTGGCATGCACATCGGTCTCGACGTACCGGTAGCCCAGGTCGATGGCGCGGGCAAATGCCGCGGCCGTGTTCTCGTCGCCCTCGGCGGCGCCACCACGGTGGGCGAATGCCAGCGGCGCTGGTGTGTCGAGGTAGGGGCAGGGGCCGGTCAGCACGCCGAGAAGTATGCCGGCCAACCCGGTCGTCAGGTAGTGGGCGACAGCCCGAAAGTGGTGGGTGTCAGCTCCGACGGTGGGAGCGGCTGGTGTCGACCGGCCGCCCGGGATCGACGTGGCGGGGACGGTCGGGTTCGTCGGGCCGAAGCGGGGCCAGCGTCTCGGTGATCGCGTCGATGATCCGGTCGGTGGCGCGGCGGGCCGCACCGGGTGCTTCGGGCGCCAGGTCGGTGAGGTCGACCGGGGCGCCGAAGCGTACCCGGACCACCCGCCGGTGGGTGACGGTGCGGGCGAGCGCGGGGGCCAGCCCCTTCGGGGTCCGATAGGGGAGCACCTCGTGGGCGCCCCACTGCGCGACCGGGATCACGGGCACACCGCAGCGTAGGGCGAGCCGGGCGACGCCGGTTTTGCCCCGCTCGGGCCAGAGCCCCGGATCCAGGCCGATACGGCCTTCCGGATAGACCAGGATGACCGCGCCGCCGGCCAGGGCGTCGGCGGCCACCGTCATCGCCTCGGCCACGGTGCTGGCACCCCGGTCGACCCGGATGTGCCCGGCGTGCCGCATGGCGGCACCGACCAGCGGGGCGCGGAACAGCCCGCCGGTGGCCATGATCCGCGGCGCGATCCCCACCGAGTGGCAGGCGGCGGCGAGCACGATCGGGTCGAACGGGCTGATGTGGTTGGCGGCCAGCAGCAGGGGGCCGGGGCGCAGGCGCCGCGGAATCTCGTCGGCCACCTCCAGCCGGGCCAGGGCGCCGACCACGACGCGGGCGAGCGGTTGGGCGGTACGCCACAGCAGCGGCGCTCGCCATTCGGGGTGCCCAGTCTCCATCAGCGCTTCATGATCGCATGAGCGCGCACCCAGCGGACCGTTGACCCCGATGATCGAGGCCGTTGGTCCCGGGGCCTCGGGCCCCCCGCCCCTGAGAATTCTTCTACGACCGACTGTAGTATCTACTACGCTTCGTAGTAAGTCCGTAGATCTGGGGGTCACAGGTGGACGCGTTAGACGTCGCCCGTTGGCAGTTCGGTGTCACCACCGTCTACCACTTCCTGTTCGTGCCACTAACCATCGGCCTGTCCATCCTGGTCGCCATCCTGCAAACGCTGTGGCACCGCACCGGCGACGAGAAGTACCTCAAACTCACCAAGTTCTACGGCAAACTCTTCCTGATCAACTTCGCGATGGGCGTGGTCACCGGCATCGTGCAGGAATTCCAGTTCGGCATGAACTGGAGCGACTACTCCCGCTTCGTCGGCGACATCTTCGGCGCCCCCCTGGCCATCGAAGCCCTGGTCGCCTTCTTCCTCGAATCCACCTTCATCGGCCTCTGGATCTTCGGCTGGGACCGGCTACCCAAACGCCTACACCTGGCCACCATCTGGGCCGCCGCCATCGGCACCAACCTGTCGGCCTACTTCATCCTCGCCGCGAACTCATTCATGCAAAACCCCGTCGGCTACCGGATCAACCCCGACACCGGCCGCGCCGAACTGACCGACTTCGTCGCCGTCCTGACCAACAAGGTCGCCCTGATCACCTTCCCGCACACCATCGCCGGAGCCTTCCTCGTCGCCGGCTCCCTCCTCGTCGCCGTCGCCCTGTGGCACCTGATCCGCAGACCGGACTCCACGGACACCCCGGCCTACCGGTTCGCCGCCAAGTTCGGATCCTGGGTCACCCTGATCTCCGCCACCGCCGTCATGATCACCGGCGACATCCAAGGCAAGATCATGACCCAGGTCCAGCCCATGAAGATGGCCGCCGCCGAAGGCCTCTACGACACCGAGAGCCCCGCCTCCTTCTCCGTACTCACCATCGGCAGCCTCGACGGCAGCCGCGAACTCTTCGCCCTGAAGATCCCCTACCTGCTGTCCTACCTGGGCACCGGCGACCCCAACGGCACCGTGAGCGGCATCAACGACCTCCAAGCCCAATACACCGCCCAGTACGGCGCCGGCAGCTACACCCCGATCATCCCGATCACCTACTGGAGCTTCCGCCTCATGATCGGCTTCGGGCTGGCCGCCGCCGCGATCGCCCTCCTGGTGCTCTGGAGCCAACGCCGGGGCCGCACCCCCACCAGCCGCTGGCTACTCCGCGCCGGCCTGGTCATGCCCCTCCTACCCCTCGCCGCGAACTCCTTCGGCTGGATCTTCACCGAGATGGGCCGCCAGCCCTGGATCGTCTTCGGCGAAATGCTCACCCGCGACGGCGTCTCCCGCAGCGTGTCGTTGGCCGAAGTCCTCACCTCGTTCACCGCCTTCACCCTCATCTACGCCGCCCTCGCCGTCATCGAATGCAAACTCCTCATCCGCTACGCCAAGGCCGGCGTACCCGACCTGACCCCCGCCCCCGAACCCGACGACACCGACGACGCCGAGCGCCCGCTCGCCTTCGCCTACTGATCTGCGGAGCCCCCACATGGAACTCACCACCATCTGGTTCCTCCTCGTCGCCGTGCTGTTCACCGGCTACTTCATCCTCGAGGGCTTCGACTTCGGCGTCGGCATGCTCCTACCGGTCCTCGGCCGCGACGACCGCGAACGCCGCGTCCTGATCAACACCATCGGCCCGGTCTGGGACGGCAACGAGGTCTGGCTAATCACCGCCGGCGGCGCCATGTTCGCCGCCTTCCCCGAGTGGTACGCCACCCTCTTCTCCGGCTTCTACCTACCACTACTACTCATCCTGCTCGCCCTGATCGCCCGCGGCGTCGCCTTCGAATACCGCCACAAGCGCCCCGAAGCATCCTGGAAACGCCGCTGGGACCACGCCATCTTCTTCGGATCCCTGCTCCCCGCCGTCCTCTGGGGAGTCGCATTCGCCAACATCCTGCGCGGCGTACCCCTCACCGCCGACCACGAATACGCCGGCGGGTTCTTCAACCTCCTCAACCCCTACGCGCTCCTCGGCGGCCTCACCACCGCCGCCCTGTTCCTCACCCACGGCGCCGTGTTCATCGCCCTCAAAACCGTCGGTGACATCCGGGACCGGGCCGCCGCCCTCGCCATCCGCGTCGGCATCGCCACCGCCGTACTCGCCGTCGCGTTCCTCACCTGGAGCCTAACCATCCGCGCCAACACGGCCGCCATCATCCTCGCCGTCGCCGCCGCCGTGGCCCTGCTCGGCGGCCTCGCCGCCGCCTACGCCCGCCGGGAGGGCTGGGCCTTCATCGGCACCGCCGCCGCGATCGGCCTGGCCGTGGCGACCCTGTTCACCGCTCTGTTCCCGAACGTGCTGCCATCCACCCTGGACGCCGCCGGCACCCTCACCGCCACCAACGCCGCCTCCACCCCCTACACCCTGAAAATCATGACCTGGGTGGCGGTGATCTTCACCCCGATCGTGCTGGCCTACCAGGGCTGGACCTACTGGGTCTTCCGCAAGCGCATCGGCGTGGCCCACATCCCGCGACACTGACCCCACCACGCCCCACCAAAACGACGGTCGCCCGCCCCCGAAACCCGGGAGGCGGGCGACCGTCGGCACAATGCCCTCAGCCCACCTCCCGCAGCTCCGCCAGCCGCGCCTCCACCTCCGCCAACTCCGAACGCAGCTTCTCCGCCTGCTGCTCCGCCTCCGCCCGCTCCGCGGCGAGGATCTGCTCCACCGCCTCCTGCACCCCCGACACATCCACCAGACCGACCATCCGCAGCGCCTCCGCCGGCTTCACCACATACGGCTTGGCGAGCACCTTCGCCCCCTGCTGCGCCGCCACCGTCCACTCGCCCTCGCCGTACGCCAACGTCACCGTCAGCCCCGCCGGCCCCTTCGCCTTCGCCGCCTTCACCGGCTTTACCGCCCGCCGCGCCGGCTTCGCCGACTCCGCCGGCCGCGCCGAGGCATCCTCCCCGACCGCCCGCGCCGCCACCGGCGGCGTGTCCAACACGAACTCCGGCTCCGGCGCCACCACCGGCTCCGCCACCACCGGCTCCCCAGCCGGCCGCTCCGCCGACGACACCCTCCGCCCCGCCCCCCGTGGCGCCACCGCCACATCAACAGGGGAGAAGGGCAACTCGTCCCGCCCGAACCGCACCACCACGAACTCGTCGGAGACCGCCGGATCGGTCAACGCCACGACCTGACCGACCTGCCCCGCGATCTGCCCCGCCGACGCGGTGAACACCACCTTCGGTTTCCGGCCCGCGGCAACCGCCTCCCGGATACCCGCCACCTCCTCGGTGGACAAACCCTGCCCCGACATCACACCCCCTCCTCCGTACACCTGTCCGACAGCAGTACTTGATACCAGCTGCCGCCCACCCAAGGTGCGCCACCCCATCACACCCCCGGGGTAGCCTCGCCACACACCCGCCAGACCAGGGGAGAAGCACCGTTGAGTCCAGTCACCGTCATCACCGGTGGTAGCCGCGGAATCGGCGCCGCCACCGCCCGCCGCCTCGCCCGCGCCGGCCACCACATCGCCTTCTCCTACCAACGCGACCACACCGCCGCCAACACCGTCCTCGCCGAGCTACGCGCCACCGGAACCACCGCCATCGCCATCCCCGCCGACACCCGCGACCCCGACCAACTCGCCACCCTGTTCACCGCCGCCGCCGACCTCGGCGACCTCACCGGCCTGGTCAACAACGCCGGCGTCACCAGCCCCATCGGCCCCTTCGTCGACCTCGACCCCACCGACCTACGCCACGTCGTCGACGTCAACCTCATCGGCTACATCCTCGCCGCCCAACAGGCCGCCCGCCGGATGCCCGCCGGTGGCGCCATCGTCAACATCTCCTCCGCCGCCGCCACCCTCGGCTCACCCGGCGAATACGTCCACTACGCCGCCGTCAAAGCCGGCACCGACACCCTCACCCTCGGCCTGGCCAAAGAACTCGCCCCCCGCGGCATCCGCGTCAACGCCGTCGCCCCCGGCATCATCCGCACCGACATCCACATCCAATCCGGCCAGCCCGACCGAGCCGACCACGCCGCCACCCGCGTCCCACTCGGACGCGCCGGCGAACCCGACGAGGTCGCCGCCGCCATCGCCTGGCTCCTCGGACCCGACGCCAGCTACACCACCGGCACCATCCTCCGCGTCGCCGGCGGCCTCTGACCCGCCACCAACCCGACCGTCAGCAACCGGAGCCAGCACCCAGACCCAGCCAGCACACACCCGACCCAGGAGACCCGATGAGCACGGCCACCAGCCCGGCACACCAGCCAGCCGGGCCGCACGTCGCCGACAGCCACGACCTGATCCGCGTACACGGCGCCCGCGAGAACAACCTCAAAGACATCAGCGTCGACATACCCAAACGCCGACTCACGGTCTTCACCGGCGTCTCCGGCTCCGGCAAGAGCTCCCTGGTCTTCGCCACCATCGCCGCCGAGTCCCAGCGGATGATCAACGAAACCTACAGCGCGTTCGTGCAGGGGTTCATGCCCTCCCTGTCCCGACCCGAGGTCGACCTCCTCGAAGGCCTGACCACCGCCATCATCGTCGACCAAGAACGAATGGGCGCCAACCCACGCTCCACCGTCGGCACCGCCACCGACGCCAACGCCATGCTGCGCATCCTGTTCAGCCGGCTCGGCCACCCACACCTCGGCTCACCCAACGCGTACTCCTTCAACGTGCCCTCGGTGACCGCCAGCGGCGCGGTCACCCTCGAGCGCGGCGCGGCCCGCACGAAAACCGAAAAGGTCACCTTCACCCGAGTCGGCGGCATGTGCCCCCGCTGCGAGGGCATGGGCGCGGTCACCGACTTCAACCTGGCCGCCCTCTACGACGACACCCGCACCCTCAACGAAGGCGCGCTGACCATCCCCGGCTACAGCATGGAGGGCTGGTACGGCCGCATCCTGCGCGGCTGCGGCTTCTTCGACCCCGACAAGCCCATCGGCAAGTACACCCAGCAGGAGCTACACGACCTACTCCACCGGGAACCCACCAAAGTCAAGATCGACGGCATCAACCTGACCTACACCGGCCTGATCCCGGGCATCCAGAAGTCCATGCTCGCCAAGGACGTCGACTCACTCCAACCACACCTGCGCGCCTTCGTACAACGCGCCGTCACCTTCACCACCTGCCCCGAGTGCGACGGCACCCGACTGGGCATCGAAGCCCGCTCCTCAAAGATCAACGGCAGGAGCATCGCCGACCTGTGCCGCATGCAGATCAGCGACCTGGCCAGCTGGCTACGCGACCTCGACGAACCGACCGTGGCCCCACTCCTGACCGGAATACGCCACCTCCTGGACTCCTTCACCGAGATCGGCCTCGGCTACCTCTCCCTCGACCGGCCCACCGGAACCCTGTCCGGGGGAGAGGCCCAACGCACCAAAATGATCCGCCACCTCGGCTCCGCACTCACCGACGTCACCTACGTCTTCGACGAGCCCACCATCGGCCTACACCCGCACGACATCCGCCGCATGAACGACCTGCTGCTACGCCTACGAGACAAGGGCAACACCGTCCTCGTCGTCGAACACAAACCAGAAACCATCGCCATCGCCGACCACATCGTCGACCTCGGCCCCGGTGCCGGCGCCACCGGCGGCACCGTCTGCTTCGAAGGCACCCTGGACGGCCTACGCCACAGCGCCACCATCACCGGCCGACACCTGGACGACCGCGCCGCCCTGAAGCCGTCCGTACGCACACCCACCGGCACCCTGCCAATCCGGGGCGCGACAACGCACAACCTCCGCGACGTTAACGTTGACGTCCCACTCGGCGTGCTCTGTGTCCTCACCGGCGTCGCCGGCTCCGGCAAGAGCTCCCTGATCCACGGATCCGTCGCCGGCCGCGACGGCGTGATCATGATCGACCAGAGCGCCATCCGCGGCTCCCGACGCAGCAACCCAGCCACCTACACCGGCCTACTCGACCCGATCCGGAAGGCGTTCGCCAAGGCCAACGGCGTCAAACCGGCCCTGTTCAGCGCCAACTCCGAGGGCGCCTGCCCCACCTGCAACGGTGCCGGCAGCATCTACACCGAACTGGGCGTCATGGCCTCCGTCGAGTCCACCTGCGAGGAGTGCCAGGGCAAACGCTTCCAGGCCTCGGTACTCGCATACTCACTCGGCGGCCGGAACATCGCCGAAGTGCTCGCGATGCCGGTCGCCGAGGCCCGAGAGTTCTTCGGCGCGGGCGAGGCCCGCACCCCGGCCGCCCACCGGATACTTGAGCGACTCGCCGATGTCGGGCTCGGCTATCTCAGCGTCGGCCAACCGCTCACCACCCTCTCCGGCGGCGAACGACAGCGGCTGAAACTCGCCACCCAGATGGGCGACAAGGGCGAGATCTACATCCTGGACGAGCCGACCTCCGGTCTGCACCTCGCCGACGTCGAACAACTCCTCGGCCTACTCGACCGGCTGGTTGACGCCGGCCGGTCGGTCATCGTCATCGAGCACCACCAGGCGGTGATGGCCCACGCCGACTGGATCATCGACCTCGGACCCGGAGCCGGCCACGACGGCGGCCAGATCGTCTTCAACGGTACGCCGGCCGACCTGGTCACCAGCCGGAGCACCCGCACCGGCGAGCATCTCGCCGCCTACGTCCGCCCCTGAGCACCCGTCGGCGCTCGGGCGTCAGTTCGTCAGATGCTGATGGGGGACACCGCACCGGCCAACTGGTAGCCGTCGTGTGGCGGCACGAGGAATTCGAGTTGGTCATTTTGGGGGAGTAGGCGATCATGGCGCGGTGAGTAAGTACGTTGTCAACCTGGAGGTGGAGGGGGCTACCGCGCTGCCCCTGGCCCTTGTCGATCGGGGTGGCGGCGTCGTGCCCGCACTGGATAAATCCCCTGAACTCGATCCCAGGGATGTCTCCGTTGGCCCTGGTGGCCTCAGTGTTCGGGGAGACGCTCAGCGGCTGGTGTGGGAGTGCTTGCCGGGGGCAGGTGACCGTAGGGTCGTGCCCATGCTCGAGTCACAGCGCGAACCCGTGCCGTTCAACGACGACAACGAGACGGATACGGCACTGGCGTTTCTGTCCTTCAGCCGGTCCTGCGTCCTGAAAAAGCTGGAAGGGCTGGACGAGGAGAAGTTGCGACGCCGCCTGGTGGCGTCCGATACGACAATGCTCGGGCTGGTCCAGCACCTGACCGGCGCCGAGCGGTACTGGTTTGGATACACAGTGGCTGGTGACGCCCAGTACGCCGATGCCAACATGGACATGGTGGTCGCTGAGGATCAGCCTGCCGAACAGGTCATTGCCGACTACCGCGCCGCGATGACCGACAGCGACGTGCACATCCGTGCGGCTGGCGACCTTGACGTCCGTACGGCCCAGTCCGTGAACGAGGAGCCCCGTACGCTTCGCTGGGTACTGGCTCACATGACCAGCGAAACCACCCGGCACGCCGGACACGCCGACATCCTTCGCGAACTCATCGACGGCGTCACCGGCCGTTGATCGTGTGACGGCTACCAGCTGCCACAACCACTGGTCAGCCGGAACAGCTAGCCCCGAGGCGCAGCCCGCCTTCGGCAAGATCGCGAAGGCCTTGGAGCCGGGACTGATGATGGCTGCGGCCGACCATCAGTGGAACGCCTTGGTCCCACGGCCGGAATGTCCTACCGTCCGGATCTGCCGCTGACGGCCGGGCCATCGTGCTGACACCGCAGTATGCACGGCTGATCGTTCGTGGGCTCGTGATGAGGCTTCTCGGCTACTTCGACCCATCCGCCAAGATTCGATAATGTACATTATGTCAAGTAAGGTGGTTGGACGGCTCCCTCCGACGAGCGGGGGCCCCTCTCCGGCTACGCCCCAAACCCCCGGGCGGCGGGCCACGTGCAGTTGCTCGACTCCTTGGTGTTTCACCCCGCAGGGGCAGCATCGCGACCTTGGCGCGGACGGCGGCGCCATCATCCGGGCAGCCACCGAGTGGCCTACCCCCGCGCACCACCGCCGCAGTCGGTACGGCCCGGTCACCCTTCCGTCGCCCGTTCAGCCCCTGCCTTGCCGGTGGATGAGCCCAGGCGGGTCTATCGCGTCCCCAGCCCTCCGTCAGGGATTGTCGACAGCACCCCCTGCCCAAAACGCGAAGTTTCATGCATAATGTTCCTTATGCAGGATAGGTCGGGTGAAGCGGTGGCACGGCTGATCGAGGAGTTCCTGACCGATCGCGCCACCCGCAAACCTTCCCCCCACACCGTGGCGGCGTACCGGCGGGACCTGCGTACCGTGGCGAGCATCGCCGCCGAGGCGCTCGCCCCTCCCCTCCCCCTGGATAACCTGCCGTTGGCGGCGCTCCACTCCCGCACGCTGCGGTCAGCGTTCGCCCACTTTGCCGCTACCCGCTCCGCCGCGTCGGTGCATCGCGCCTGGTCTACCTGGAACAGCTTCTTCGTTTTCCTGGTGGCGGACGGGATCGTTGCCGGCAATCCGATGGCAGCGGTCGGGCGTCCGAAGGCGCCCCTACCCCGGCCCAAGCCACTGCGCGGAGCGGACACCCCAGAGCAGCTGTTGACCGCCGTGGCCCGGGTTGACGGCCGGCAGCGAGACCCCTGGCCGCAGCGGGACGTGGCGGTGTTGGCGCTGGCGCTGTGCGGCGGGCTACGGCTGGCCGAGATGTTGGCGCTTCGGGTGGCGTCCCTGGCCGGGCGGGTTGGCGAGCGGCGGCTTGATGTGGCCGGTAAGGGTGGGCGGCCACGGGTGGTGCCGGTGGAGCCGGAGGTGGACCAGGTGTTGGCGGACTACCTGAGCAGTTGTCGCCATCGATTTGGTGCCCGCAGTGTACGCCCCGACGCGCCGTTGCTGATGGATCGACGGGGTGGGCCGCTGCGCCGGGGCGGACTGCAGTATCTGGTGGACTCCTGCTTTCGGCGGGCCGGGATTGGTGACCGGGTGCCGCAGGGGGCGCGGCTGCACGCGTTGCGGCACACGTTCGCGACGCGGCTGGCGGAGGATGGTGCGAGCGCGGCGGAGATCATGCGGCTGCTGGGGCATGTGTCGCTGGCGTCATCGCAGGCATACATCGAGGTGACGGCGGGTCAACAGCGGGCCGCGGTGCGCTCGAATCGCACCCATCGGGTGCTGGCGGATTTGTTGTCGACGTGATGCGGCGGCTGGTCCCGGGCGCTGCCGGGGCCAGCCGCCGGGGTCAGGCGGGTTCGCGGTCCTGCTCGCTGAGGGCGAGGAAAGCCATCGCCGCGAGCGTCGCTCCGATGGCTTGGGCGAGTAGGTGGATCCAGATTGACGACCAGGCGAAGAGGCCGATGGCGGCGCCACCGAAGGCGACTGCCGGATTGAAGGCCGCGCCGGATATTCCACCGACCGTAACCACCCCCACCAGGACGGTTCCCCCGATTGCCAGGCCGTAGAAGGAGTTATCCGGGTGGCTGCGGCTGGTGGCGACGTTGAGCACCACGTAGGCGAGGGCGAAGGTGAAGAGGGCTTCCACCGCCAGTGCCATCCAGATCTCGCGCCCTGCCGGTGACAGCGCTGTCGGCTTTGCGTTGTCGAGGATGAGTTGGCTGGTCACCGCGCCGGCGAGACCGCCGAGGAGTTGGGCCAGGATGTACCCTCCGGCGTCGGCTCCCCTGATGCGGCCCCGGATGAGAACGGCCAGTGTTACGGCGGGGTTGAAGTGGGCCCCGGATATGTGTCCTCCGGCGTAGATCATGACCATGAGAATTCCGCCTATTGCCACGGGCGCTAGGGCGTTCATCGTGGTGACTACCAGGCCGATCGTCAGGAGCAGGAAGTATGTTCCGATGAGTTCGGTCGCGTACCGACGCATTGCCGCCTCCCTTGTCGATCTCCTCGCCGACACTACTCGTATTGATTAATGCAAATCTTACGAAGCAGTGACATGATTGAGAGATATCGTTGGATGTCGGCGTGTTGTGGACGAAGCGCTGGCGGAGGGTCGCGCGACCCGGCGGGCTCAGGTTTCGGGGTGCAACATCAGCAGGACTGCCCGGTTGTGCCGGTCGTGGCCCTGGTACTGGTGCGGGCGGTTGGCGTCGAACCGGATGGAGTCGTGCTCGGCCAGGGTGGCGGGGGCGTCGGTGGGGCCGGTGGTGATGCTTCCGTGGGTGAGGATGAGGCACTCCTGCACGCCGGGCAGGTGGGCGGGCGAGTGCTGGATGGTCTGGGCCACGTCGATGTCGTAGACCTCCACGGTGCCGCGCAGTTGGATGCGGTGGAGTAGGCGGGCGCTGACCGCGTCCCCACTGACGCGGGGTTGGGGGTCGTCGGCGCGTACGACGTCGGTGTTGGGGGTGGGCGTCTCGAGTAGCTCACCGAGCGACACCCTCAGCGCCGCGGCCAGGGCCCACAGGGTGCTGAGGGTTGGGTTGCCGTGCCCCTGCTCGATGCTGTGCAGGGTGGTCTTGCTGAGGTCGCCGGCTGCGGCCAGGTCGGCGAGGGACATGCCTGCGGTGTGTCGCAGTCGGTGCACATTCGAGCCGACCGTGCGTGCCAAATCCATGCGTACCAGTCTAGTGTTACGTTCGTTCCAGGGAAGCGAACGGAGCGGGACGTTTGAGGAGGGTCACATGACCGTCAGCCGCCTACGCGACATTCCGGGCATCGGCGTTGATCTGGTCGGCGACGCCGCGGACGCGGTAGCCGACCCGGACTTTCTTCGCCTGGAGAATCTGGACACCGATCTGAGACCACCGGCCGTGGCGGTCGCCGCGACCCGGGCCGCGATCGACGACGACGCGGCCAACAGCTACCTACCCTTCCAGGGACAGCGTTCCCTTCGCGCGGCCGCCGCAGCTCATGTGTCGCGCGTCGCGGGCCGGCGGTACGACCCTGACACCGAGTGTGTCAGCGTCGCTGGTGGACTGAACGGCATCCTGAACACGCTGCTGGCGACCGTGGAGCCGGGTCAGGAGGTGGTGCTGGTTGACCCCATCTACGCCGGTCTGGTCAACCGGGTCCGGCTTGCTGGTGGGGTGCCGCGTTTCGTGCCCGCCACGCCCACGCCGGCCGGCTGGGTGGTGGATCCGGAACACCTCGCCGGCGCGGTGGGACCCAACACCGCCGCGGTGCTGATGATGGGCCCGGCCATGCCCTCCGGGCTGGTCCTGGACGCGGAGCACTGGGCCGCGTTGTCTGCTGCCTGTGCGCGACACGATGCCTGGCTGATCTACGACGCGGCGATGGAACGGATCCGTTTCGACGGCCTTCGCCCCAGCCATCCAGCCGCTCATGATGGCCTCGCCGGGCGCACCATCACCGTCGGTTCGGCATCGAAGGAACTGCGGCTGATCGGCTGGCGGGTCGGGTGGGTCGTGGCCCCGGCCGCGATTCTCGCCGACATCAAGCTCGTCGGCATGGCCAATGTGGTCTGCCAGGTTGGGCTGGCGCAGGGGGCGGTGGCGGCCGCGCTCGACGCACCCGACGCCGAGGCTGATGTCACCGCCGCCACCCAACAGTGGCAGCGGCGCTGCGACGCGGTCCTGCAGCAGCTTTCGGATTATCCGGTTGTTCGGCCACATGGCGGCTGGTCGCTGCTCATGGACACCCGACCCCTGGGGTTGACGCCAGCCGAGCTGGCGGGGCTCTTGTTCGACCGGGCGAAGGTGGCGGCCACGGCGATGGACGGCTGGGGCCCCAGCGGAGCGCACTACCTGCGGATCGTGTTCGCCAACGAACCGGTCAGCCGGCTTACCAGCCTGGCTGACCGGTTCCGTCGGGCCATCGGATAGTCCGCGTTCGGTCACCCTCGGCCGGCTGCTGGGTGTAGAAGAAGTAGGGGACGGCTGGGTTTGGGGGTTTGCGGAGCGGGGGTCATCGTGCGGTACGGAGCGGCCCGTCCACGTCGGCCCCGGGGGGATCTGGTGCAGCGGAACGTCGCTGTCAGCGGCTACTGCTTCCCGCCGGCTACCCGTCCGGAGGTGTGGCGGGAGCACATCGCGCCGGTGGCGGCTGTTGACCCCCTCAACGATCGGCGCATCGCCGAGCTGCTCAAGGTTGAGCCTGGTACCCCGGTGATGCGCCGGTTCGGGGTCACCGGCCCCGAGGCGGAGCCGCCCTTCCAGGTCAGTACCTCCTGGATCCATCCGCGGGCAGCGAACGGGTCTGGGTCGCACTCCCCGCCCGCCGGGCCGGACGGTTGGCAACACCGGCTGGAGGTTGGAGGCCACTGGCCGATCACCTGGATGGAGATCCACCGCGCGCGGATGCCCAGTACGCGGGAGGCCGCCCTGTTGGAGATCTCGGTGGGCCTTCCGGTGCTGGAGATCATTCGGGTGGGTGTTTCTGGCGACGACGGGGAGCCGGTCGAGGTGACCGAGTGCGTGGTCGCCAGTGACCGGGTCGAGACCATCCACCTCCTGCATCGTGGTAGGTCGGCGCGGGAACCGTGGCCTGAAATGATCAACGCGCGCCCGGAGGATGACCCGCAACGGTGAGTCTGCGCATCGACGTTGCGGGGAGCTGTCACGTGGGGCTCGGTCGACGACGCAACGAGGACGCCATTCACGTGGGGCGGTGTCTGTTCGCGGTCGCCGATGGTCTCGGTAACCATGGTGCCGGCGATGTCGCCAGTACCACCGTGATCGAGGCAGTGCGGCGCTACGACCGGGCAGTGGACCCCGCGGCGCTGCCGGTGGTGCTGGGAGAGGCGGTGCAGGCCGCGAACAGTGCGGTGCGGCACCGGGTTGCCGCCGCACCGAGCCTTGCGGGCATGGGGACCACCCTGGTCGCACTGCTCAGTGCCGGTACGGCGGCCGCCCTGGCCAATGTCGGTGACTCTCGGGCCTATCTCCTGCCGGCGACGGGCCCGCAGCGGGATCGCACCATTCAGATCACCGAGGATCACCTGTACCGGAACCTGGTCGCCGGCGCCGCCGGGGTGCCCCATCTCTCCGACAAGCTGACGCGCTTTCTGGATGGCGATCCCGATGGCCGCTCATCCGACATCACCGTGTTGGCCTTGGCCTCCGGCGATCGGATCCTGCTCTGTTCAGATGGGCTCAGCTCCTACGTGTCACCTGAGCACCTGCACACGACCCTGGCGGCCGCCGCAACTCCGCAGCAGGCGGTGGACCGGTTGGTCGCTTCCGCGCTCACGCAGGGTGGCCCCGACGTGTCGGCGATCGTCCTGCACGTCCGGGACGAGAGCTAGCCTCCCGGGGCAGGTGTGGGAGGTCGCTATCGAAGGCCTTCGGGTGCTGGGACGGGGTGCTCGGCGGCCCGGCTGACCTGTTCCCAACTGGCCCAGGTGTCCATCCGGCGGCGGGAGAGGTCAAAGGCCAGATCGTAGACCGTGCCGCCGAGCAGTAGCCGCAGCGGTGGTTCGTCGCTGTCGACGAGGGTGAGCAGGGCTTCGGCGGCGAGGCGGGGGTCGCTGTCGACCGACCCGTGCGCCCACTGCGCCTGCACCTGGGCACGGAGCGGATCGTAGGCATCCGCCTCCGTGGTGGTGGTCATGTCCTGGTAGAGGTTGGTCCAGTAGCCACCGGGCTGCACGATGCTGACTTTGACATTGAAGGCGGCCGCCTCCAGCGCAAGGGCTTCACTCATGCCTTCGAGCGCGAATTTGCTCGCGCTGTACAGACCGGTGCTGGGGAAGCCGCCGAGGGCGGCGATGCTGGAGATCTGCACGATGTGGCCGGCCCGTTGGGTGCGTAGCTGCGGCAGGACGGCCTGGGAGACCCAGAGCGCGGCGAAGAGGTTCACGTCGAACTGGGTCCGCGCCTGTTCCTCGGTGAATTCCTCGATCATACCCAGGGACAGGGTGCCGGCGTTGTTGACGACGATGTCGAGGCGCCCAAAGTGTTCGATCGCGGTGGCTACGGCGGCGAAGACCGCCGTACGGTCGGTCAGGTCAAGCGGCAGCGCAAGCAGCCGTTCGCTGTGGCGCTCATCGAAGTCTTCGGCGGCGATGGTCCGGGCGGCGGCGACCACCCGGTCCCCTCGTTCGAGCGCGGCCGTGGTGAAGGCACGGCCCAGGCCGCGGCTGGCTCCGGTGATGAACCAGGTGCGGGCGGCGGTGTCGGATGGGTCGCGCATGGGTTCTCCAGTCTTCAACAGGGTGACCTACAAGACGAGACGTAACGTCTCGGTAGCGATGTTACTCCTGCTGACCCCCTCTTACAAGACGATGCGATTCGTCTCGCTAGCTATGATGTTGGGATGGCACCCAACCCCAGCCGTCGGCGGGAGAGCTCCCGGCGGGCCATTCTCACGGCCGCGTTCGACCTACTGCAGGAGGTCGGCTACGCCAAACTCACCATCGAGGGCATCGCCGCGCGCGCCGGAGTAGGAAAGCAGACCATCTATCGCTGGTGGCCCTCCAAGGGCGTCGTCATTCTCGACGCGTTCCTCATGCTCAATGAGGACGGTGCGGGTGAGCCGGTACTCCTTCCGGACACCGGCGACCTGCACGCAGACCTGACCGCGGTCCTGCGCGCCACTGTCGTGGAGCTCACCGACCCGCGCTACGACCAGCCAATGCGCGCGCTGGCCACCGAGATCACACACGACCCCGAACTGGCCGCCGCCTATGCCGAACGCCTGGACAAGCCGATGCGGCACGCCAAACGACATCGGCTGCGCAGCGCCCAACGGGCCGGCCAACTCGCCGCGGACCTCGATCTCGACGTGGCGGTGGACATCATCTGGGGGCCGGTGCTCAACCGCTGGCTACAACGAAGCGGCCCCCTCACCAGCGAGTACGCCGACAGCGTCGTCGCCGCCGCCCTCAACGGCCTTCACCCCCGCCCTCGAAATAGCCGGGTCGGGCGGACAGCCGACGGTGGGGCAGTCTAGGGCTGCACCAGTCCGTTACATCCTGGGCATCAACTACAATGGGTAGCGGTCTGGGCTCTTCCGGTAACCGCGACGGTGCCCGGCTCGCCACCACCAACGGGTGCCGACACCCGCCTCAGTCCACGTCGAACGCGGCACGCAGGGTGTCACGGTGGACGCGTACGTAGCTGATGTCCGCCTCGTAGAGGTCGGTGTGCCCGTCCGCGACGTGCTGCTGGAACGCCTCGTTGCCCCGGCTGGCCTGGTCGCGTATGAACTCGATGAGCGCCTGCAGCCGGTCCGGAACGACGTCGATGACCTCGGCGCCGGCCTGTGGCCCGTACGCGCGGCAGAAGTCGGCGACATCGAACCAGGTGATGCCGATGTGGATGCTTGTCGTCGCACCCCTCGGCGCCGCACCTTAGCCCTGGGGCCGGCCCTGTTACGGTCGGCAAATCGTCCGCCACTACCCGAAGGACAGGTTGTGGGTATCCCCGTCGTCGTTCTAACCCTGCTTCTCGCCGCGGTGATCTTGGCCGCGGCTGTCCCGAAGGTCGTCGGCCAGGCCCAGATGCGGGAGCGGATGGCCCACCTGGGGGTCTCCCCCGCCCGCACCCAGCTGATCGGCGGCCTCGAGCTCCTCGCGGTGGCGGGCCTGCTGCTGGGCCTGCTCTGGTGGCCGATCGCGGTCGCTGCCGCGGTCGGTTTGACCCTGCTGCTGATCGGGGCAGCGAGCTACCATGCCCGCGCGAAGGACCCGATCCCGGCGGTCCTGGTTCCCGTGGTGTTCGCAGTCGCCGCCGCCGTGCTGGCCGTCCTGCACGTCCTGAACGCCTGATCCCCGAAACACCGCCGGTGCCGCCCGGGTCGAACAGCTCACCCTGCCCCGACCCGGGCGGCACTCGCGGCGGGCGTCACCGTTCCGGGCAGAGCCAGCGGTCGAACCAGACGCGCGTGCGCTGTAGGACGTCGAGTTGGTGGGCGCGCTCGCGGATGGCGTGCCCCTCCCTCGGATAGATCACGAACTCGTGCTCAACGCCGAAGTGGCGTAGCGCCCGATGGAGATACACCGCCTGGCCGAGCGGGACGTTGGTGTCCTCGGCGCCGTGCATTATCAGCACCGGAGTGCGGATGCGGCTGGCGAAGGAGATCGGGCTGACAGCGTCATGTGGGTGCGGTCCGATGCCGGACCAGCCGGTGCTGCCGCCGAGTGCGGCTTCGAACTGGCCGTTCTCCCCGGTCGCGGCGAGCATGCCCCAGTCGGTGACGCCGGCGCCGACCAGTGCGGCGCGGAACCGGTCGGTCTGGCCGACAGCCCAGGCGGACATGAAGCCGCCGTGGCTCGACCCGGCGATGCCCAGCCGATCGGGGTCGGCGACGCCCCGGGCGACGAGCAGGTCGATGCCGGTCAGAATGTCGGTCCACTCCTCCTGGCCCACCCGGCCCGCCACGCGGGCGGCGAACTGGTGACCGTGGCCCTGACCACCACGCGGGTTGGGCAGAAACACCGCATAGCCGGCGGTGGCCAACCATTGGCCGCTGGGGAACCAGAACAACTGGCAGCGGTCGGCGTGCCGGTCGTACGGTCCCCCGTGCACGATCGTGACCAGCGGGAACGGCCCCTCAGCTGCGGTCTTTCCCACCGGGAGTACGAGCAGACCGTCCAGGGCGAGACCATCGGCGGCGTGGTAGGTCAGTGGTTGCTGCGTGCCGAGCGGGATCCCGGCCAGTTCCGGACGGGTGTCGGTGATTCTTCGCAGCGGCCCGGCCACCGACCCGAAGTGAACGTTGGTGAGTTGATACCGGCTGCCGGTCAGCGCGGCGACCTCCGCGCCGGTACGGGTGGCGGTGAGGCCATCGAGACGTCCCCGGTGCTGCGACAGGGGTGTGAGTTTGTGGGGGTCGAGCCGGGCCAGGGTGGTGTTCAGTCCGTCGGCGAACACCACCAGCGCGGCGGCGTCGGTTTGGCACAGTTCGGTGGGGCACATCGACAGCCCGGCGGTGCGGTTCCGCAGGACACGATCGTCCAGGGCAAGGTCGAACACGGCGCTACCGGCCTGTAGGCCCGGTGGGGTGAGGGCAAGGTAGCCGAGGTGCCAACCGTCCTCCGCCGGCCACCACGCCAGTGAACGCGCGTCGGCGGCGACCGGCCCAAGGTCCTCCGCGGTTCCGGAGCGGTAGTCGAACAGGTGCAGTCGGGCGGTGCGGGGACCGTAGTCGTTGTCGGCGCTGGCTTGGGTGAGCACGGCGAGCGGGCCGCCGTCCGGTCGTTGGCGCAGTTCGACGACGTGCCGATCGCCGAACACGTTCGGCGTGCTGACCTGGCCGGTGTCGAGGTTGAGCAGTCGCAACCTGGTCTGCGGCTCCCGCACCCCGACGACGACAGCGTCGTCGCGGTCCCGGGCGCGGCGCTCGTCCTCCTCGGTGGGTTCATCCCGCGCGAGCAGAGCGACCTGGTCGCGGTCGGCGAGGGGCAGATGATCGGTGATACCGGCCCGCCAGCCGGTCAACCCGGTCACGATGCCGTCAGCGAGGGTGAGCCGGTACAACTGCGGGACACCGCGCTCGACACGGTCGGACAGGAAGAACAGCGTGCCCGAGTCCGTGGACCAGCGCGGCAGGGACTCCGTCGCGATATCCGCGGTCACCCGGCGTGCCGCACCGCTACCGTCAACGTCGACCAGCCACAACTCGGTGTCGAGGTGGTCGCCGACTCGGCTGGTGGGAACCAGCACGTAACACACCATGCGGCCATCAGGGGCGAGAACCGGGCTCTGGGGAGCACAACCATCCACCACGAGTTCGGCGGTCAGAGCTGTCATGTGAGCATCTTGCCGCCTGGGTCGTAGCGGGCCAGCACGCGGCGTACGACGTCTGGGCGGCCTGACCGACCAGGACAGTGCTGCCTATCGATCGGGATGTCGGCTCCTCATGACCACCCCGACGATCGGCGTCCCCGTGGCTACAGTGGCCGGATGACCGATTCGATCGATGTGGGTCAGGTCAGCGACGACCGGCAGGCGTTGCTGGCGGCCGCGGCGGCACGGATGCCGAACGCCAGGCTGGTCACAATCACCGCGGGTCATTATGTGCACCGAGACCAGCCGGCCAGGTTCCTGGAAGCGGTCGTACCGTCCCTGCCGCAAGGCAGCACAACCTCACTCTGACGACCGATGGGCTCGGAGGCCATGATCCATGGATGTCGAGGAGTACACGCGAGCACTCGCCGCGGCGAACCGACACGGGTGGGCGTTCCTGGCCGCGTACGGCATCACTTGGCTTGTCGCCGCCATGGCGTGGGCGAGGGCAAGTCCGCGGACCGCCGCCATCGTCACGCTCTTCCAGGGCATGGTCGCGCTGCCGGTGGCCCTGGCGATGACGCTCCTGACCCCCGGGCCGCCCCCGCCCCACCATGCCGCCCTCGACTCGCTGTCGGTGACGATGGCCACCGGTCAGCTGCTTGGCCTTCCGGTCGTCATCCTTCTGGTCCTGAGTAGGCAGTACACCTTGGTGCCGCTGGGCCTGGTCATCCTGCTGGTCGTGCATTTCGCGCCCTACTCGTGGCTCTACGGAACCCCGCTCTACATCGTGCTGGGTGCTGCGATCTCGCTCGCCGCCGCGCTCGTCAGCCACCGCGCCGAGCGCGTCGGCGGCCCCGGCCCGATCGTCGGTGCGCACCGAACATGCTTGTCGAGCGGGCTCCTCCTGCTGAGCGGGGCCGCGGTCGCACTGGCTCTCTGACTCGGTGGGCGGGGCTGCCCGGTTCGGGCGACCGCCAGCTACCACCGGATCCGTTGTCCAGCTGCTACGAGTTAGCATTGCCGCCGTGATCGAGGACTTCGCGGCTCGGCTCCTTTCTGAGATGGCTGACCTTGATCCCTGCGCGGCGGTCGTCGAGGCGGGTGAGCAGGATGTCGACGGGCTCACCGACTACGGCCCGGAGGGGCACCAGACCCGCGCCGACCTCTCAGCCCACGCCCTGCGCGAGCTCAAGACCTTGGGTGCCGCCCTGCCCATCGCGACCCCGCTGCACGCCCACCTCGTCGAACGGCTGCAAACGCGGGTCGCCCTGCACGACGCCGGGGAGGACCTGCGCGAACTGCACGCGGCGGCCACCGGTCCACTCCAGCTCATCCGCCAGGCCGTCGAGGCCGCGGTTCCCGGCCACGGCGCCGAGAGGGCGGCCTTCGAGGAGGGTTGGGCTCGGGTCAGCGCGCGCCTGGCCGCGATCCCCGCCGCCCTGGACGGGTACGCCCGCAGCCTCTTACTCGCCGCGGAGCGCGGCAACCTGCCGGCACGGCGTCAGGTGGAGCTCGTCATCCAACGCTGCCGCAGCTGGATCGACCACGATATTGCCCTGGTTGACCGCTACGGCGCAGGGCCTCAGCGGACGTCGTTGCAGGCCGCAGCGACGGCCGCGCGGACGGCGTACCAGAAGCTGGCCGAGTTACTGACCGCGGACCTGGCACCGCGCGCCGTCGCGGAGGAGGCGTTCGGTCAGCAGCGGTACGCGCTCTGGGTGCGCACCTTCCTCGCGGCCCAGCCCGATCTGCGCGAGCTGTACGACTGGGGCTGGGACGAGTTCCGAACGGTAGAGGCAGAGCTGATCGCGGAAGCGAAGGCCCTGGGCGGGAGTATGCCCGAGGTGCTTGCCGAGTTCGCCGGCCCCGACGCGCCCGGCACGCTGCACAGCAGGGAGGCGTTCGGCGCGTGGCTGCAGGAGCTGTTGGAGGCGGCCATGGAGCGGCTGGACGGCGTGCACTTCGACATTCCGGCCCCGCTGCGTCGGATCGAGTCGCGGTTGACCACGTCGTCCGGCGTCGCCTACATCGGGCCGTCGCGGGACCTGGCGCGGCCTGGCCGGGTCTGGTGGTCCCTACCGGAGGACGCGACGACTTTCCCGACCTGGATCGCCTACAGCACCGCCTATCACGAGGGTGTCCCCGGCCATCATCTTCACCTCGGCTCCGAGGTGTTACGGGGAGGTCTCGGGCAGCGGCTGAACCTGCTCGGGGGCCTCTCCGCCGGTCAGGAGGGTTGGGCCCTCTACGCGGAGCGGTTCATGGACGAACTCGGGCTCTACGAACAACCGGGTGCGCGGCTGGGACATCTGTTCATGCAGCTCCTGCGAGCGGCCCGGGTGGTGCTCGACATCGGCCTGCACCTGCGGCTGCCGGCGCCGTTCGGTGATCGATCAGTGTGGACGCCGGATGCCGCGCTGGCCCTGCTGCGCGACCGCTGTCACCAGGGGCCGTACGCCCTGGCCGAGCTCGGGCGATACCTGGGCCGGCCCGGACAGGCACTGGCCTACAAGGCGGGCGAGCGGGCGTGGCTGACCGGCCGCTCGTCCTTCCCCGGTGACCGGCGCGCGTTCCACCGGCGCGCGCTGGAGCTGGGTTCGCTGGGCCTGGACCAGTTGACCGCCGCCCTCCGGCAGGTTGACCACACGCCGCCGGGCCGGCCATCATCGGCAAGCCCCGAGACCGGGCCCGCAAGCCGCACCACACCCCGGAGTTGACCGCAGCCCTCCGGATACCGCGTGGTTGCGGGCGGCGGATCAGCCACCTGACGGAGGGTATGCATGCCCTGGTACGTCATTCGCACCGACCCCGCCACCGGACGCACCACGGCGCCCGCAGCCGTCACCGCGAAAGGCGGAGCTCAGTGAACCGGCCGGTCTGGCTGCTCGACGTCGACGGCGTACTCAACGCCACCCGGCCCGGCTGGAGCGCCGCACCCCGCAACGGCACCGCCTACGGCGGCGGCCATCCGTACCGGCTGCGCTGGGCGCCGGCCCTGATCACCCGCATCCGGGCCCTGCACCAGGCTGGAAGCGTCACCCTGCGCTGGTGCTCGACCTGGTGCGCCGACGCCGACCAGGTCGAGCGCCTCTTCGCCCTGCCGCCGCTGGAACGCTCCTGGACCGGCCCGATCAGTCACAGCGCGGCACCCGCAGCCAAACTCGCCGCCGCGCACGCCGTCCTAGACCAGGGACACCGGCTGATCTGGACCGACGACGACGCCGTGCCTACCAACGGACCGGTACACGACGAACTCGTCGCGACCGGCCGCGCTCTGCTGATCGCACCTCTAGCCAACCGTGGTTTGCAGCCTGAACACCTCGACACGATCGAGGCCTTCCTGTCGGACACCGATGTGCCGGACACCGGTTACGCTGACGCTTTGGAGGCGGCCCGTCGGCTGCTCGGCGACACCGCATGAGTCGCCAGCGCAGCGGACGATCACCAGTCTCGCCAGGAGTCAGTCAGCTCTGCCCGGCTGAGGCCGCGCGCCCGGCGGTAAGGGCAGCAACATCCACGCCGGCGTTCGTCAGAACAGCGTCGATGTACTCGGCGAGCTCTTCCCGCTCCCCGGTCTCGATGGCGCCTGACTCTCATCGGCAGCGTTCAACCCCAGCACAACTCGCTCAACGGCTGCCCAGACCGCTTCGTCCACCGTCCGGTCCAGGGCCGCAGCGTCATGCTCGTACACGGGGGTGTTGGTAAGAACGACGACACCAAGGGCCAAATAGTTGATTTTCACGGGCCAACCGGGGAGACACCCCCGGGCACGGCCCCCTGAAACAAGCCGCGGCAATGCCGCACCCGCGGCGAGCGCACAGGCTGCTTCAGCCCTGGCCGCCCGGGACGGTCCGTGCGACCGGTCGCACCGCAAAAACGCGCACGCGAGCGGCGAACGCGCCAACCCACAAGACGTGCCAACCTCGGCGGTACTGTCCGGGGCCGACCGGCCAGCCTCTGCTGTCGATCGGCACGTGATCCAGCGGCTCGCCGTAGCTTCGGGAGTCCCGGGCTTTCACGGCGCGTTCTGCTACTACTACTACACAGCTGGGCGGGATTTTCCCGACGGCGTTGGAAGACGCTGCAACGGTGGCTGCGGCATCCTGCGAGCGGTTCGGTGCTCGCGCCTGGATGGACATAGGCCGAGGCGTAATTTCCTCGGAATATAGGCGCGCACCGATCGGAGGTTAGGGACAATGCAGGGAATCTGTCAGCGGGCAAGTCGTAGCGTTCGAGCACACCGGGCGGGTCGGGCCGTTGCCGGGTGGTTCTGCCTCGCCCTAGCTGTGACGCTCTCACAATCGGCCGGTGTGTCGCCCGCGGTAGCGCAGAACGAGCCAGCAGTAGCCTCTGATGCGTCGGACACCGTCCTCGCCTGGGGTGACAACAAAGACGGCGAGCTAGGCGACGGGACCACTACGGACAGCAGCACGCCCGTAGCCGTCGACCTGCCCGCGGACACCACGGTCACCGCCATCGCCGCCGGCAACGATCACAGTCTGGCGGTCACCTCCTCCGGTACCGCCCTTGCCTGGGGCGACAACCGTTTTGGCCAGCTGGGCGACGAGAGCACCACGGACAGCATCACACCCGTCAAGGTCAGCCTGCCGGTGGGCACCACCGTCACTGCCATCGCCGCCGGTGACGACCACAGTTACGCGCTCACCTCCTCCGGTACCGCCCTTGCCTGGGGCGACAACGACCGGGGCGAGCTGGGCGACGGGACCACCACCCGCAGCAGCACACCGGTCCCCGTCAGCCTGCCGGCGGGCACCACGGTCACCGCCATCGCCGGCGGCATCGGCCATGGCCTGGCGGTGACGTCCACCGGCACCGTCCTCGCCTGGGGCCTAAACTCCGACGGCCAGTTGGGCGACGGAACCACCACCGACAGCAGCACGCCCGTAGCCGTCGACCTGCCCGCGGACACCACGGTCACCGCCATCGCCGCCGGCAACGACCACAGTCTGGCGGTGACGTCCGCCGGCACCGTCCTTGCCTGGGGCAGCAACTCCGACGGCCGGTTGGGCGACGGAACCACCACCGACAGCAACACACCTGTCGAGGTCAGCCTGCCCGCAGGCACCACGGTCACCGCCATCGCCGCCGGCGCAAGTCATAGTCTGGCCGTGACCTCCGCCGGCACCGTCCTCGCCTGGGGCAGCAACTCCGACGGCCGGTTGGGCGACGGAACCACCACCGACAGCAACACACCTGTCGAGGTCAGCCTGCCCGCAGGCACCACGGTCACCGCCATCGCCGCCGGCGCCGCCCACAGCATGGCTCTGGTCGCACCACCGCCGGGCTCCACCGCACCACCGCCGGGCTCCACCGCACCACCCGATCTGCCCACAACCGGCAGCGCCAGCCTGCCCATCACCCTTACCACCGCTATCCTGCTCATCTTCACCGGCGCCACCTTCATCTACCTCGCCCACCAACACCGATCGACCCGCCGCCTACGCTGAGGCAGCCCAAAGCGCCGGCCTGTTCTTCAGTCCGTTCTGAACCTGGGAGTAAGCCAAGGTGCGACGGAACCTCGTGCGCTTAGCGCCAGATCGCCTCGGATGCCGTTGGCGCTGGAGTCACTAATAGTGCAAGACCTCCGATGTCCGTTGAGGGTCAAGGGCAGGGGATGATTTGCCAGTGGATACGGACGAAGCTGTGCGCTTGGTTCGGTCACAGGTGTGGTCGGACCGGGTGGAGGCCGGGCGCTGTCTGAGTGTTGTTGTCGGGCAGGAGCCGGTGGATGTCGCGGTGCGCGCTCTCCTTCTCGATCGTGATAACACCGCGGTGACCGACGCGACTGCTGAGGCGCTGCTGCGGCGTGGTGACGCACCGGCGCTGCGACTGCTGGCTGCGGCCTGGCACGTCGCGGAGCCGGAGACCTCGGATCACATCTACGTTGCCTTGGGCAGCATCCTGTTCGAGCTGTCCTGCGCCGAGCCGGGGGATCGCTTGCGGTTCCGAGCCGTGGTTGAGGGCTTGCTGGTCGAATCTGACCCCGATGTTTGTGCCGGTGCCCGGGATCTGCTGGATGCAGTTGCCCGAGCAGTACGGGACTGACTCAGGGGCTTGTCGGCGTTACCTGGGCGAAGGCCTTGGTCGGGTCGTATAGCTGTTCGGTGGCCAAGCAGTGATGGAGACAGCCAAGCAGCCGGTTGAACAGGTGGCGTAGGGCTGCGGGATGGGGGCCGCCGTGACCTCGGCGGCGCTGGTAGTGCTGCTTGGCGGGTTCGGCGTAGGTGGCGGCGACGAAGGCCCACAGATAACCGGCAGCGGCAAGTCGATCGTTTTTCACCTTGCGGTGGGTGATGGAGACGCTGCGCCCGGACGCGCGGGTGACCGGGGCCGCGCCGGCGTAGGCCTTCAACGCGCGGGCATCGGCGAACCGGGCGCGGTCGTCGCCGATCTCGGCCAAAACGCGGGCGCCGGTCACATCGGCCAGACCGGGAAGCTTGTCACGGTCGCGTGGTCCGGTGCCGGCGGAACGCTTCGCTGGCAACACGCTGCCGCCTGGCCTTCCGAGCATCTGACTGCGAGCGGCGTTAGCCCTTCCATCAGGGGATCCGTAGGGGTTCGTCACCTGGTCGTCGAACGAGCAACCACCGGCGGACCGGCACAGCCACTCACAGTGCAGGTCAGGTGCCCTGTGACAGATCCCGCCGACGCGGTGTGAAACCCAGACACCCCCCTTCAGGAGGGACTCCTCGTCCCCCTGGAGTCGGCGAATGTTGACGACCTACGCCCACGGGGCTTTCTACCAACTGTGGTCGTCGGTTACACATAG
Organism: Salinispora pacifica DSM 45544; assembly: GCF_000378845.1. Classification (NCBI taxonomy): domain Bacteria; kingdom Bacillati; phylum Actinomycetota; class Actinomycetes; order Micromonosporales; family Micromonosporaceae; genus Salinispora; species Salinispora pacifica. The sequence goes on from NZ_KB905359.1 coordinate 584,503, forward strand.
CGTGTGGATCACCTCTACTGGAACTTCGGTACGTGCGCGGGCGGTGCGGTGTTCGAGATCAGGTTGCGTGGTTCGACCGCCAGGGTCTGCCTGATGGACGGCGATGAGTATCAGGCGTATCTCGATGGTGACGAGTACGAGCACTTCGGCGGCTTCTACGACGTGACTCCAGTGGCCGAGGTCGGACTTCGGGTCAACGAGCTGCGCAGCCTCGATCTTGCCGACGTCAAGTGGGACCTGGGCTGGTTCGACAAACTGCACGTGCGCAACGGCAAGGGCGCCCGGGGCTCCGGCCCACGGGAACGGATGGTTCCGCTGATCAACAACTCCGGAGCGACCCTGCGCTGGTTCGTCGAGGATGTGTGGGGACACTTCGATGACGACCACGCCCGGCCCGGGGCCCCGCTGTTTCCCTCCGAACGCCGGCGCGCCGACGGCAGTGCCGCCCGTGTCGGCGACGACGCGGTGCGCGCCTCACTCGCCGCGGCCGCGCGCATTCACCTGCCGGAGCGGCCCGAGGCGCTGACTCCTCACGTGTTGCGGCACTACTGCGCCAGCCAGCTGTATGCCGGCGGGATGGACCTGATCGCGATCCAGGAGGTCCTCGGACATGCCTGGATCGCCACCACCTTGCATTACGTCCATGTCCATCGCACCCATGTGGAGGACGCCTGGGTGGCCGAGCAGCAACGGGCGGCCGAACGGCTGAAGGGATTGGTGACGCCGTGAAGTGGAACCTGCGGCTAGCAGCCGCCCAACGCGGCATCTGGAAGGCCAGCGAGCTGCAGCGCATGCTCGCCGAACGAGGCCTGAGCATCTCCGCGGGGAAGATGTCCGGGTTGTGGTCCGGACAGCCGGCCAGCATCAAGCTCGACGACCTCGACGTGATCTGCGCCGTCCTCGGCTGCGGCGTGGCCGACGTGCTCATCCCGGAGCCGGACAAGGTCACCCGACCCGCAGCGGAGCAGACGCCCCAACAAGCCGCGGTCGGTGCCATGATCGTGGTGGCGCCGCGGCGCCGGGACGGACGCTCGCTGCCACCAGCATGAGCTCGGCCCGGTGCCGGACCGCCGACATGATCGGGCCGCCGCAGCTGCATCGACTGCCTGGCCTGGGGCAGACTCGGCGGCCGCCGGTGTATCACCTGATCGGTCTTCCGCCACGACAACCCTGACCGGGGCCGGTGCGCTGGCTGCGACCGCGTCCGAACGCATCCGGCCGAGGGTCTCCACCGGCAGGTCGCGCAGCAGCCAGGCGATCCGCGGCGCTTCGTAGCCGGCATCCAACACGATCACGATGTCGCGGTCGCCAGCCTGCCATTGGCCGGCGTCGGTCAGCCGGTCGACGAGCTGCCGGATCTGCGCGCACGTTATCGCGGTGACGTCCGCGCCCGGCGGCAACCGGACCGCGTCCAACAGCGCGGTCCACGAGGTGCGACCGGTCTCCAGCGCGGCGACAAACGAGTACGGCCAGCCCGGGATCATCCGGTGTTCGTCCTTACCGCGTCTTGGCCAGTTGCCCGCGCAGCGCCTGCACCTCGATATGGCCGTGGTTGAGCGCGTCATACAACGCGCCGTGCCCGCGCCGGTGCTCCGGCGCCAGCGACAGCCCGACCAAGCTGAAACCCCGCCATCGCATCGATCGCTTCCACTCGGTCCGTCATGCCAGCAACAACGAAACTTCGATACGGCTGGACATGGCTGGAGCTTTGTCAGGGCGGCCTGCTTCACGACGCCGTTTCTGAGGTCGTTGCGAGATGCCTCTTCTCCGGGGTGGCACCCATCGGCAGGGGCCGGTAAGGTCGCCGCAATTGGATCCGCAACATTGATCTCAGTGGTGACTTGGCCGATGTGAAATGGGACCTGGGCCGGTTCGGCAAGCTCCACGTCCGCGTCGACAAGGGCTCGCGGGGATCCTCGGCCGAACAGCACGACACCTGTCGACGTACCGGTTCCGGCGCAGAGCCAGGCACGCCACATGTGCAGGACCCGGGTGAGTAGCGCTGGGGGACGTTGTGGCGCCGACCGCCCCGGTGAACGCACGCCTGTTGCTCACGATGAGTAGTCGATGGACGTGGGCTACCTCCCGGATCGCGGCATGAGCGGATGGGCAGCGACCAGTCGCCCCGGTCGGCGGCATGGAGCGCTTGCCAGGCATGCTGATGTGATGTCGACGCAGCGGTACCTCGTTCTTCACGACTACGGCATGGGTGGCCTGTGGTGGTGGATTCGCGCCAGGTCGGTCCGCGAGGTGCGGGAAACCTTCGCCCAGGTCGAGGTCGTCGACGACCCCGCCGCTGTCGCGCGCGCCGAGGGCTGGAATCTCGACGAGGTAGACATCGATACGGCGACTCCTCCTGCCGGTTTGAACGAACTACGCGCCACGCGCGACAAGCAGCGCGCGCTGCCCGGTTTCGGCGCGCTCGCCGACAAGCAGGTGCTGTTCTTGCGTCAGGTGTGGGACGGCGACGAGCCGGCGACGTACCTGATGGAGATCGGGCCGGACGGTCGCCTTGTCCGGCAGGTGGAGGTAGCCGAGGACGGCACCGGGATCAAGACCGACTCCGAGGACTGGCCCTTGAATCCGCCGATGGTAGATCTTTTCGATCCGCAGTTGCCGAACCAGGAGATCGATCGTGAGGAGTTCGAACGAGCGTGGGCGGCCGCACGGTGGGAAGACGGCCGGTAGTCCTATCGGTGACAGCCTGCAGCAGTGACCTACCCCCGATCCGCCGCAAATCCGGATGTCGCAACACGATGCTGCCAGGCATCATCATCGCGTGGATGCCCGCCGAACGATTGTCCTGATCGATGACCTTCGTTCGTTCGTGGATGGCCGTGGTGCCCAGGTGGCCCGTACCAGCGCCGCAGGAGTTGAACTCCTCGAACGGTGCCGGGACCGGCGCTTGGACGAGCTGTGGCTAGACCACGATCTCGGCGGGGACGACACGATCTGGCCGGTCGTGGCGGTCCTGGAGCGGGCCGCCTTCGACAAGCGCCCCTTTGACGTCGGCGTCATCAACGTCCACTCCGCCAACCCGGCCGGCGCCGCGAAGATCGCCCAGGTCTTACGGCACTGGGGGTATCGCGTCCGCGTCGCGTCAGGTTCTACCGACGTCGGCTATCTCGACGGCCCCGTGTGAGCTGACCGGCTCGAAGCCCCCCGTCCGACGGCCGCCACACTCGGACGGCCAGATCAGTGCGTCGAGCCAGTGAGCGTCGGGGCGGGCGGCAGGTTCTCGACTACCAGCTCCGCGGCTTCCTCCGCTGTTGCGGCGAAGCCGATGACCCGCTCGTAGCCGGCGGAAATGACCGGGCAGGGAGGGCCCGCCGCAGGCGATGAGGGGCAGATCATGGGCGGGCACGCACCAGGGTAAATCCACGCGGTCCTCAACAACCTGGCTGCCGCCCGTCGAAGCTGGCGACGGTGTTCCGGTGCCGCCAGGGTGGTCAGGGCTGCGACGTTGCGTGCGTGCAGGTCCGTGCGCTTTGATCGCGGCAAATCGTGTGATTGACGGCTACGAGCCGCGCACGAAGGCTCCTACCCCTCGGCCTGCATCAGGTTCCGACCGCGCCCCACACCGCCGCCCGTTCCTGTTCCGACAGGGCAAGGATCGGATCAGAAGCAGCCGACCGGATGTCGAAGTCTGTGGGTCAAGAGGCTCATAGCAGCAGGAACAACCGGACGGATGATCAGACACGCCGGGCACTCTACGGCTCGCCGGCCGGATCTGGTACGTCGTCGACTCGACGACCACCGCATCATCGTCATTCGCGCCGGCCCCGAACACCCAAGGCTTACCGGCATCCCTTTCGCCGCCGCGGCACGAAGAACGCACTACTTTCGGCAGATCCGGACGCCGCCGAGTCGGCCAACATGACCGACTGTAGTCGATCTTTGCTGAGCCAGCTCGGCCGCGAGCTCGCCGCCGCACTCGCAGATGTCGATAGCTGCTGTGCCTTCGGTGGCGTACGCGGCAAGCAGCCCAAGCTGAACCCGCGGCAGGAGACGCATCTCGTGGCGTTGCACGCGGCCGGCGAGCACACCAGCGCCGAGCTGGCCGAGTTGTTCGGCGTCGCCCGCTCGACGGTGTACCGAGCGATCGAGCGCGCCGCATCGGCTCGGGCACCTGACCCCCGCCGGGACTGAGGCTCCGCCCTGGGCGGGGGTGGTCAGAGCAGGGTGCGCCAGTAGTCCCAGAACTTCAGACCGATCAGCGCGGTGAGGATCAGCAGCCAGACGGTGGGGATGGTGCTGTGCACCTGCAGCAGCGTGTCGGTGAGCCGCCGCGGCGCGGGCAGGTGGCCGCGGTCAAGGTTGTGCAGGGTGGTGTAGGTGAACAGCACGATCATGACGACCCAGACGACCATGCAGTACGGGCAGAGCGCGCCGATGCGGTAGAGGCTCTGGAAGGACAGCCAGTGCACGAACCCGACGCCGAACACGGTGCCGGCCTGCAGGGTGAGCCACCACCAGCGGGGCAGCCGGGTGCCGGCGATCAGGGCGGCGCCGGTAGCGGCGACGACGGGGAAGGTGGCCAGGCCGATGAGCGGGTTCGGGAATCCGAACACCTCGGCCTGGCCGGTGGCCATGATGGAGCCGCAGGACAGGATCGGGTTGATCGAGCAGGTCGGCGTGTAGCCGGGGTCCCTGAGCAGGGCGATCTTCTCGACGGTCAGGACGAACGCGGCGAGGGCGCCGATCAGCCCGCCGATGGTAAGCGTCCAACCGATCACCCGGTAGCCCAGGGTGGGCGGGTCACCGGCCGGATGCTTGGCAGCGGTGTCGGCCAGGGTCGCGGTCACGAGTTCAGCGAGGCGTCGACGGCGGCCTTGAGACCGGCGTAGTCGGGGCGGCCGGCGAACTTCTCGCCGTTGATGAAGAACGTCGGGGTGCCCTGCACGCCGAGGGCTTCGCCGTCGGAGGCGTCAGCCTTGACCCGGTCGGCGACCTGAGTGCTGGCCACGTCGGCCTTGAACCGGGTCATGTCCAGGCCCAGTTCCTGGGCGTAGCCCTCGAACACGGCGGCCTGCGACTGCTGCTGGTGACCCCACACCGTGGCGGTGTCGAACAGCTTCTTGTACATCGCCTCGAACTTGCCCTGCCGGGCGGCGGCCTCGGCGGCGTGCGCGGCGTTGTAGGAGTTCGGGTGACTGGCGATCGGGAAGTACCGCACCACGTAGGTGATCCGGTCGCCGTATTCGGCGCGTAGCTTCTCCACGCTCGGGTAGGCGGCCAAGCAGGACTCGCACTCGAAGTCGAGGAACTCCACCACGGTGGTCTTGCTGTCCACCGCGGTGGACAGCCGGTGGCTGTCGGGGCGCACGACCGCCTCGGCCACGGCCGCCGGCGTGCTGTCGCCGCCGCGGTTGACCAGCACCACGCCGGCCAGCACGGCGAGCGCGATGGCCAGCACGCCGAGGGTCGCCTTGAGGTTCGTGCTCATGCCCGTCTTGCGGATCTTCCGCGTTGCCTTGGCCGCCGACTGGGCAGCCTTGGACGGGGCCGCTCCCGCCGCGCGGGCGGACCCCGTGCCGCCGTGGGGCACACCCGTTCCTGGACGACCGGGCCGGGCGCCGCCGGCGCCCGAGGGCCCCTTAGCCGTGCGCTTACGAGCGTTGTTCGTCCCCATCAGCATCCCTTCATCCGGCGGGCCCGTCCGCTCGGGCGCCCCTTCCACAACCCCGGCGAGGATACAGCGGCGGCTTTATTCAGTGGCTGAGCGGCTGCTGGGGGTTCCCTGTGAGGCAGTACGCATCCCCTGCCGTTAGTACAGCATCGGGTGTACTATTGTGGGTGTGGAGACGTTGACGTACGGGCAAGTGCTGGCTCGCTTCGGCCACGCGCTGTCGGATCCGATCCGGGCGCGGCTGCTGCTGGCGCTGCGCGACGGGCCCGGATATCCGGCGGAGCTGGCCGAGCTGCTGGGCACGACCCGGCAGAACCTGTCCAACCATCTCACCTGCCTGCGCGGCTGCGGCCTGGTGGTCGCCGCGCCGGAGGGCCGACGTACCCGCTACGAGTTGGCCGACCCGCGGCTGGCGCATGCCCTGGGTGACCTGCTCGGCCTGGTCCTGGCCGTGGACCCGGCCGCGTGCCCGGACTCCGACTCGAAGGGCTGCTGCTGATGAGCCTGCCCCTGATCCAGCTCACCCCGGCCGGACCGACACCAGCCCGGCGGGCGGTGCTCGCCCGCCGGGTGCGGCTGTTCGTCGCCGCGACGATCACCTACAACGTGATCGAGGCGGTCGTGGCGATCACCGCCGGCACCCTCGCCTCGTCGACGGCGCTGATCGGCTTCGGCCTGGACTCGATCATCGAGGTGGCCTCCGCGGCCGCGGTGGCGTGGCAGTTCGCTGGCCGAGACCCCGAAGCGCGGGAGAAGACGGCGCTGCGCATCATCGCCGTGTCGTTCTTCGTCCTCGCCGCGTACATCACCGTGGAGTCGGTGCGCGCGCTGCTCGGTGGCGCCGAGGCTGAGCACTCCAGCGTCGGCCTGGTGCTGGCCACGGTGTCGCTACTGGTGATGCCGGTGCTGTCGTACGCGCAGCGCCGGGCCGGCCGCGAACTCGGTTCCCGCACGGCGGTGGCCGACTCCAAGCAGACCCTGCTGTGCACCTACCTGTCCGCGGTCCTACTCGTCGGCCTGGCGGTCAACAGCCTGTTCGGCTGGTCCTGGGCCGACCCGATCGCCGCCCTGGTTATCGCCGCCGTCGCCGTCAAGGAAGGCCGCGAGGCGTGGAAGGGCGACACCTGCTGCGCGCCCAACGCCGCCCTGCACGCCACCCCGGCCGTCGCTACCACTGGTGACGCGACCGCCGGTGGCTGCGGCGACGGCTGCTGCGACACGACCGAGTCCGGGGCGCGGTGATGGCCGTAGCCGCTCTGACCATCTACCTGGCCGGGCTGGCGCTGGCGTTCGGATGGCGCAGCGTCGTGCAATGGCGCCGCACCGGCGATACCGGGCTGCGCCTGGACGCCGGGCCGGCCGGCACCCTCCGATGGTGGGCGAAGCTGCTGTTCGCCGCCGCGTTGCTGCTCGGCCCGGCCGGCCCGGTCTCCGCGATCGCGGGCCTGCCCCCGCTCGGCGTGCTCGACCACCGGGTGGTGGGCACAGCCGGACTGGTCCTGGCTGTGGCCGGGGTGCTGGCCACCCTCGTCTCGCAGTTGCACATGGGCGCCTCCTGGCGCATCGGGTTCGACCCCGGCGAGCGCACCGCGCTCGTCACCACCGGCGTCTTCGCCCTCGCCCGCAACCCGATCTTCACCGCGATGACCGCCACCAGCCTCGGCATCACCCTGATGACCCCCAACCTGATCTCCCTAGCCGCCACACTGGCGCTGGTCGTGTCGGTGCAGCTGCAGGTCCGCGCCGCCGAGGAGCCCTACCTGATCCGCCTGCACGGCGCGGCCTACACCGCCTACGCCACCCGAGTGGGCCGGTTCCTGCCCGGCCTCGGCCGCCTCAGAACCCCACCCGGCACAGGACCGGAGCAGGCCACCGGGACGCGCACGAGCATCGCCGGTCCCTGAGCACGACCAGGCGCACGCGCGCTACGGCAGCTCTGCCGTAGCGCCCGGTCCGGACACCGGGCCAGCCGCACTGCCGGGCGCGGAGGTGCTCGGCGACCAGATCCCAGCGGATCGCCCGGCCATCATCGCCGGCGCCAACCCCGGCCAGGCACCAGCCTCGCCAGCGGCGGGGCGGTACAGCTTGACGTGGTTGATCCGCTTGATGCGCGGCAGCAGGTCGAAGCCGAGCAGCCGGGTGATGCCGAAGCCGATCTCGGACTGGCCGTGGCTGTCGGTATAGTTCGCCTCCACCTGCATCGTGGTGCCGTGCCGGACCGCGCCCTCTACCATCGCGGCGACCTCGGACGCAGTGCAGGAGATCAGCTGGGAGTGGATCGCCATAGACGTGCGTTCGACGTGCCAGTAGATGAGCACGCCGCGGCCACCGTAGCGCGAGTGCCACTGGGTGAAGATGTTCTGGTCGTAAGCACCGAAGTGCGTCGAGTCGCTGGCCACCGCCGTCGACCCAGTGCCCCAGATGCTCTCGGAGCGCACGGCGAAGGTGGCGTTGGTGATCTCCACGGCCATCGCCCGTGCGCTCTCGGTCGATAAGAATCGGCGGCGCACATACCGCAGGTCGTCCTCGCTGTGCCCGTGATCGCCGGCCGCGGCGGCCTTGATGCCGGTGTCAATCAACGCCACGGTGCCCCACTGCCGTTCGATCTCCCGCTTGAGCCGGCGCAGGTTCGCAGGCTCCGGCAGTGATTACGTTCGAGATTCATTGACACCCCAGACGGCCTCCCACGGAAGACCCCGGTCTCCCACAAGGCGCGAGCACCGCCGAGCGCCGGATTGTTCAGCACCGCACGCCGCCACATCAGCGGCACCAACGCTCTCCCTCATCTTCAGGCACAACCAGTGGCCAATTATCGAATTTTTGTTATTGGTAATCCGGAAATCCAAAGGAAGTCACAAAGCGGACAAAATCTCGGTACATCATAATGACTGTTATGGTGTACCGAGGTTCGCGGTCGCTGCCGCGTGGTCGAGTGCTGGTTGTCCTGTCCCAGTGGATCTGCGACTTCCCGCCGAAGGTGAAGTCGTTGGCCCGGCTATCTGCGACCCGACCCAGTGAGACGGGTGCCGTGCTCCTGGTTGAACCGAACCCCGGGGGTGACGTACCTGGTAGACCGAGCTGGCCACGCGGAGCGGTTAGTACATTTGATCGAACACGAGGGGTATCGTCCGAGGATGACATCCTCGGACCTGCCTCCGGACCTGTCCGGCTTAAGTCCTCGTCAACAGCAGGTCCTGGCCGTGATACGGCAGTGGGTCGAACGCTACGGGTATCCACCGACGGTGCGGGAGATAGGTGCTGCGGTCGGGCTCGGGTCCCCATCGTCGGTGGCGCACCACCTGAAGGTGCTCCAACAGCGTGGCTTCCTGCGCCGGGCTGCACGCGGGCCACGCGCCGTTGACGCCCGCCCATCGCGACGCCCAGACGCCTCTGGCGGTCCGGACGCGCTCTGGCGTTCAGGTGCCGCTGCTGGGCTCGATCGCTGTCGGCGCTCCCATTCTGGCCGAGGAGTACGTCGAGGAAGTCCTGACCCAGCCCAGGAAGCTCGTCGGCCAGGGAAGGCTGTTCGCGCTGCATGTCCGCGGAGACTCGATGGTCGAAGCTGGCATCGCGGACGGGGATGTCGTCGTGGTGCGGCAGCAAGCGGTGGCTGACAGTGGCGACAGCATTGCCGCGATGATCGACGACGAGGCCACCGTCAATTTCTTGCGCATCCGCGATGGCGCCGTGGACCTGCTACCCCGCAACCCGCGCTACCCCGTCATCCTCGGTGACCGCGCGGTAGTTCTCGGCAAGGTGGTCGGTGTGCTGCGTCGTAGCTGAGCGTGTCCGCCAGTAGCGCGCGGCAAGAGATCAGTGCTGGAGCGCGTAAGGTCGGCTGGACCGGCGGCCTTCACGAAACTAGGACGGGACCGGACATGGACCAAGGCACCCGCGACGAGCTGCTCGGCCGCTTGGCTGAGGCAGTCGGGTCCGTCACGATCGCACATCCGACACGGGTTGCCATCGACGGACCGCCCGCCGCAGGCAAGACCACGCTCGCTGACGAGCTGGCCGTCGTCTTACGTCACAGCGCCGCGACGTCATCCGCGCGACGATCGACGATTTCCTCTTCCCCCGGGCACAGCGCTATCCGCGAGGCGAGTACTCGGCCGAAGGCTGCTACTTCGACACCCACGACTACGACGCGCTGAACCGGGTTCTGCTCGATCCGCTCGGCCCCGGCGGCGATCGACACTTTCAACACGCGGTCTACGACCGCACAGCGGATGTTGCGCTGTCCACGCCGGTCACCACTGCCCCCGCCGACGCCGTGCTGATCTTCGACGGCGTCTTCCTCATGCGCCCGGAACTGATTGAACGGTGGGACCTGCGCATCTTCGTTTCGACCGCACTCGAGAAGACCGTGGATCGTGCCGTAATCCGAGAACGCCGGGTGTCATTTCCGGCCGAAGTCGAACGGCGCTGGCGCGAGCGTTACATCCCCTCCCAACAGCTCTACTTCGCTACGGTGCGCCCGACCCATCACGTCGACATCATCGTGCACAACGACGAGCCCCAGCAGCCGGTCTGGCAGAGCCGAACACGCTGACCGCACTCAATCCGGCGCGTCCGTGCGCCGCCGCACTGGGACGGCCGGCGGCGCTCCGTGGCCCGCGGCAGATCCGCGCACCCGACCTTGGCCAACCGGTGCTGCGAGACGTGCGATTAGGGTCTGCGCATGCGCGATGACATCGTTCTGCGGCTCGACCGCACCACCGCGGAAGATCTGTACGTCGCGCTCTACGAGGCCGGAGAGCACATCGCGGCCGGCGCAGCCATCACTCCGCCCACGGCCGAAGAGGCCGAGCGCCTGGGCACCTTTCTGCGGGACCTGGGCCACGCCCTTGGCCGTCGTTGCTCTCCGTACTGCGACCACCTCTAGTTTGGTAAGGGGTCGCGCGTGCTCAGCGGCAGATCCGGACGTCTGGATGGCTTGGAGTGTGTGACTGCAGCGGTTGCCCCAACCAGGAGGTGAAAGTGCTTGGCCCTGGCGCACCAGTGCCACATCGACTGCAGCACGCCACATTTGTGGCGAAGCCGCTGACCAAGGACGTCGCCGCCTTGGACTACGCCGCCTACATGGCAAGCCCGGATGTCGTTCGCGTGCATAGCGATGGTCGGTGGCCCGTTGAAGGGTTCACCTTGCAGCAAGACCTGAAGCTTGTCGCGAAGCACCAAGCCGACCATGAGGCCCGCCGCGCCTTCACCTTCGTCCTGCTTGCAACCTTGGAAGGCGAAGCGCTCGGATGCCTGTACCTGAACCCGCTCCACGAGTACCTGCGTCGGGTACGAGCAAAACCGCAGACGATGGACACCTTCCCGCCAGACTCCGCGATGGTCACCTTCTGGCTTCGTCAGGACCAACAAGGCACCGGACTGGCAGAGGTGGTCGCGGAAGCCGTAAACGACTGGCTGGTCAACGACTGGCCGATAAAAATGCATCTCTTCCGCATCCTGCCGGGCGAGTGGACATCCCGTGCGGCGCTGGAGAGACTCCCCCTGCGGCGGATCGACTTGCTGTTGCCCGGTGAGGAACGTCCCTACCTCTGGTATCAGCCGCGATAGGTGACGCCTTGCACTCGCCCGCACTTCGGCATGATCGATGGTCCCGTTCTCGGCACGACCGGCGCTGGTGCGGCGCCGTCAGCGGCAGATCCGGACGTCTGAGTGTCACCGTCGGCTGTGGCCTTCGGCTGAAGCGAACTTGTCCTACCCCTGTGCTCTCATCCCGCCGTGCATATGGTCGTCTGTGGCGCACTCGTGGAGAACGGCGCGATCCTGCTGGTACACCGCAGCCCGACCCGCCGGGCATATCCGGATCTCTGGGATTTGCCCGGCGGGCATGTCGAAGCGGGTGAGCCGGAACTACAAGCCTTCGCGCGTGAGATGCGAGAGGAGCTGGGCGTTCACATTGTGATGGAGTCCTCTTCCCGGTTGGGCGACTGGCATGCCGGCAGTGGTGAGGACGCCGTTCACGTGAGCGTCTGGCTGATCGGGGACTGGGTTGGCTCTCCGATCAACCGTGCTCCTGAGGAGCATGACGACATCGCGTGGGTCGGGATCAACGAGTTGGGCGGCCTTCCCCTCGTGTTTGGCGCCCTGCCGGCATTGCTTCGTTCCCTGCCTGAGCTCGGCCGGCTGGCTCGTCGCGACGAGCCACGGACAACCGCATCGCCGAGCGGTCCGTAAAATCCATCGCTGCTCGTCACTACCGTCCGGATGGATCGCCTGCATCCGGTCATCGGCAGATCCGGACATCGTCAGGGCCCGGTGAACGTCGCTCTGCGTAAACGATGGTCTCTGCGTGCTGACGGCGGCGCGGCCATCAGCACGCCGCTGAGCTTGCGGGTATCGAGAGCTGCTGTGTACTCGGTGGCGTACGCAGCTCTGTACTGCAACTCGTACGCCGACACCCAGGGAGCATCTGCGGTCGGCGTCGTTCGGGTCTGCTGTACCAGTAGGTGACATCTGAGTTGGCTTGCCCTGTGGGCGGGCTGGAAGGATGTCGCTGTGCCCAAGCCTTACCCCCGAGAGTTCCGTGATGACGTCGTGCGGGTGGCTCGTGACCGCGAGGCGGGAGTGACGGTCGAGCAGATCGCGAAGGACTTCGGGGTCCACCCGATGACGTTGTTCAAGTGGCTGCGTCAGGCCGACATCGACGCCGGCGCGAAGCCCGGCACGCCCAGTGGCGAGTCAGCCGAGCTGCGCGAGGCCCGCAAACGGATCCGCTTGCTGCAGGAGAACGAGGTCCTGCGTCGGGCCGCTGCTTACTTGTCGCAGGCGCATCTGCCGGGAAAAGGCTCTACCCGCTCGTGAGCGAGCTGGCCGCCGACGGGATCCCCGTCGCGGTGACGTGCCGGGTATTGAACATCGCTCGTCAGCCCTACTACCGGTGGCTCGGCCGGCAGCGTCGGTGACGCCGAACTCGTCGCCGCTCATCGCGCGAACGCCCTGGTCGATGCCCACCGCGATGACCCGGAGTTCGGGTACCGGTTCCTGGTCGATGAGGCCCGCGCCGCCGGCCAGGCGATGGCCGAGCGCACCGGGTGGAAGATCTGCTCGGACAATGGCTGGTGGAGCGCCTTCGGTAAGCGCAAGAAGCGCGGCAAGGGCGGCAAGGTCGGTCCACCGGTTCACAACGACCTCGTGCAACGGGACTTCACCGCCAGCGGGCCCGAACCGGTTGTGGCTGGCCGACATCACCGAACACCGCACCGGCGAGGGCAAGCTCTACCTGTGCGCGATCAAGGACGCGTGGTCGAGGCGGATTGTCGGCTACTCCATCGACTCACGGATGAAGTCCCGGCTGGCCGTCAACGCCCTGTACAACGCCGTAGCCCGACGCGGCCGGCTGGCCGGCTGCGTGCTGCACACCGACCGTGGGTCGCAGGGCGAAAATTTGTCCACGCCCTGCACCAGCATCACATGACCGGATCGATGGGCAGAGTCGGCGCCGCCGGCGACAACGCCGCCATGGAATCGTTCTTCGGCCTGCTGCAGAACAACGTCCTCGACCGGCGGACCTGGACCACCCGCCAGCAGCTCAGGACCGCGATCGTGACCTGGATCGAACGGACCTACCACCGCCGCCGACGACACTCTCTGTCCCGGTTGACCCCTAACGAGTACGAGACCACCATGACCCCACCGGCCAGTCAGGCCGCGTAACTGGAACCGTCACCCATCGGTGCAGCAGACCCCATCCTCTCCGGATGACCCGAAGCTCGGCCGAGCGAAGTCGTTCCGGCATTTCACGCTTACCAGCGCGTATGAAGCGTTCCTGCGGAAGCTCCGGACCCGCCACCCGCATTGGCCGCGGACCTGCGCGGCAGCCGGCACCTCCCGGGTCCGCCTCCACCGATGCGCTGAACTCGACGGTGACCGCACCCGCGGCCGTTCACCGTGGCAGTCAGGCGTAGGTGTCCTCGAAGGCGAGGCGTCGCACGGTACGCAGCGTCGATTGGAGGCTGTCGAGGTCGGTGGAGCCCAGGGCGAGGCGGATCGCCTGCGGTGTGTGCACCGTGGTGGTGAACGGCTGCGCCGTGGTGACCGAGATGTGGTGCCGCGCGAGGGTGGCGGTCAGGCGATCGGCGCGTGCGTCGTCGGGCAGCGGCAGCCAGGCGAAGTAAGACGAGGGGTGGCTGATGAGCGGCAGGCCCGCCAGTTCTTGTCGGGCGAGTGCTTGGCGGGCCCTGGCGTCGTCGCGCTTTTGCGCTTCTAGCTGGTCCGCCGTGCCGTCTTCGAGCCAGCGGCAGATGATCGCGGTGGTCAGTGCCGGGGTGTTCCAGGTGGTGGCCCGGATCGCGCGTTCGAGTGCGGGCACGGTGGTCGGCGGAGCGAGGACGAAGCCGACCCGCAGGCCCGTGGCGATGCTCTTGGACAGTCCCGAGACGTAGACGGTGATCTCCGGCGCGGTCGCGGCCAACGGCGGTGGGGGGTCCTCGACCAGGTAGGCGTAGGAGGCGTCTTCAATGATGATCGCGCCATTCCGTCGGGCAATCTCGATCAGACGGACGCGGTCGGCCGCCGGCATAACCCAGCCTAGCGGGTTGTGCAGGGTGGGCATGGTGTAGATCGCGCGCACCGGGCGGGCCGCGCACAGCTTTTCGAGGGCTTCGAGGTCCGGTCCGTCGGTAGTTGTGGGAATGGGCTGCAGGTCGAGGTGGAAGGCGTGTGCGAGCACCTTGAAGCCCGGGTAGGTGAGTGCGTCAACCACGACGACGTCGCCGGCATTGAGCCCGGCCATGACGGTGACGGCCAGGCCGTGCTGCGCGCCGGTGACGATGAGGATCTGATCCGCGTCGGCGGTGATTCCGCGACGCCTCAAGTGCCGCGCGATCGAGGCTCTGTCCCGGGGACGGCCTCGATGCGGTTGGTAGCGCAGCAGGGAGTCGAGGTCACCGGAGGTGGCCACCTCCCGCAGGGCCTGCCGTAGGAGGGCGGCCTGGCCGGGCAGCGACGGATAGTTGAAGTTGAGGTCGACCGCATCCGTGGCGACTGCCTGCTGATCGATGCCATGGCCGACCGGAACCGCGGGGTCGCGTACGAACGTGCCGCGGCCCTGTTCCCGGCTGACCAGGCCCATCACTTCCAGTTCGGCGTACACCCGGGTTGCGGTGACCACGGCGATGCCCTCGCGGGCGGCGAGCCCACGGTGGGTCGGCAGCCGCGTACCTGCGGCGAGCCGCCCCGCGCGGATGTCGGATGCGAACGCGTCCACCAGGGCTTTGTAACGTGCGGATGCCATACGCCGAATTGTATCCATGACAATTTTTTGACTGTTCTGTTCGCTGGCTCCTACCGTCGGTCCAGACCCGCCCAGCCGGAAGGACAGCCACCGTGCATATCGCCATCCTCACCTTTGAGGGCTACAACGAACTCGACTCCCTGATCGCGCTCGGTGTGCTCAACCGCATCAAGACCGACGGCTGGCGCGTCACGATCGCCACCCCTAGCCCCACGGTGACGTCGATGAACGGGGTGGTTATCGAGCAAATGTCCACCCTTGAGCAGGCATGCGCCGCTGACGCCGTAATCGTCGGCAGCGGCATTGCCACCCGTGAAGTCGTCGAAGACCCGGCAATCATGAACGTCCTACGCGATCTGGATCCCTCGCGCCAACTCATCGCGGCGCAGTGCTCGGGCGCACTCGTACTGGCCAAGCTTGGTCTGCTCCACGACATCCCCGCCTGCACCGACCCGATCACTAAGCCCTGGGTTATCGCCGCCGGCGTCAAGGTGCTTAACCAGCCCTTCTACGCGAAGGACAACGTCGCCACCGCGGGCGGCTGCCTGGCCTCGCACTACCTCGCCGCCTGGGCTATCGCCCGCCTCCAGGGCAAGGACGCCGCCGAAGGCGCGCTGCACTATGTCGTCCCGGTCGGCGAGAAGGAGGAATACATCGAGCGTGTCTGGCGCAACATCTCCCCCTACCTGCCCGCCCCCGCGTCGGCGCTCGCGGGCCGGGGCGGCGACGCTGGCCCGCCCCGCTGCCACCCAGTCGCCCTACAGGAACACCGGTAGGGCGACCAGCCCGCGTAGTCGAAACGATTCCCGCCACCGGATGTCGTGGGCCGGCACGGCCAGCCGGATCCCGGGAAAACGGTCGAGCAGGATGGTGACGGCCACGGTCGTCTGGAGCCGGGCGAGTGGTGCGCCCAGGCAGTAGTGGATGCCGTGCCCGAAGGACAGGTGCGGGCGCCGCATGCCGGTCGTACCGAGTGTGTCGGGTGCAGTGAACTGTGCGGGGTCGCGGTTCGCGCTGGCCAGACAGAGCCAGATGCGATCACCGGCGGGGATCGTCTGGCCGGCGATGGTGATGGGTTCGCGGGCGAATCGTCGTACTGCCAGCGGGAAGGAGGGGTTCCACCGCAGAACACCGTCGACGAGTTCGTCGAGGGCCAGCGACCCGGTGCGTACCGCCGCCGGTAGCTCCGTGTTGGTGAGCAGCGCGTGGACTACGTTGCCGATGAGCGCGGCGGTGTTGTCGTAGCCGGCGAACATCAGCAGGAAGAGCATCGCGACGAGTTCGTCGTCGGTGAGCCGGTCGTCGTCCTCACGGGCGGCGAGGAGACCCGTCAGCAGGTCGTCGCCGGGCCGTGCCCTCTTGTGTGCCAGCTGTTCGACCAGGAAGCGGCGCATGTTGGCCATGGCCGATCGGGACTGGGCGGGCTGGTTGGCGTCGGCGGAGAGCAGAGTGTTCGTCCACCTCCGAAAGTCGACGCTGGTCTGGGTGGGCAGGCCCAGGAGTTCCTGCATGACCTGCAGGGGCAACGGTGACGCGAGGGAGCCGATCAGCTCCGCCTGGTCGTGGCCGACGAGACCGTCCAGCAGCGTGCTGACGATCCGCTCCACCGCGGGGCGCAGGTCGGCGACGCGGCGAGGGGTGAAGGCGGCCGCTGCGAGACGTCGGAGTCGAGTGTGGTCGGGTGGGTCACGGTTAAGTAGATGCGCATCCAGCTCGGGGGGCAGCGACGAACCGTGCTCACCATCGGTGCTGCTGAGGCGCTTGTCGACCGACAGACGCGGGTCGGTGAATGCCGCTCGTACGTCGTCGTAGCGGGTGACGAGCCACGCGGGCGCGCCGTCTGGCGTGCGGATGTGATGCACCGGAGCCTCGTCCCGCAGCGCGTTGTACCGCCGGTGCGGGTCACGAAGCAGGAGCTGGTCGAAGACGGGAGCCGGTTGTGACGTCATGCCAACTCCTGGGCCGACGTGTGGAGTCGGGCAGCGGCGACGATCGGTGTATCGGTGCAGCAGAACCCCTGACCTCGTCGATTATAGGAGCCTTCGTGGTGGCCGGTTGGGGGTGGCACCGCGATGGAGGCGCACGGCCTCCCGTCGCCCTCGGCGGGTGACCTGCGTGCCACGGCGGAGGGTAGCCAGCTACTTTGATGATTGCCGATGCAAGCCTGCGCCACCGGGTCACCGCCAACCGCGAACTCCATCCAATTCCGAAGAGCCGTCATCCGTTGGCTCCGAGGATCCGTCACGCAGGCTATCTCCCAGTGCTTCGTGGGAAGTGCCTTCAGGTGGGCGCCGCCCTGAAGCCACGTCGGACAAATCTCGGTGCTGAGCCGGAGTGTTCGTTGAATCGCACAAAAGGCCTGCGGACCGTTATTGCAGCACTCGCAATCGCAGCTCCCATGACCCTGTTCTCGCCAGCCTCTCCGGCAAGCGCAGCACAGTCGTGCACCCTTGGAGGCACTTCGCTGGGCTCGTATGGCGGCTTGAGGTGGTCAATCTGCAACGGCGGCAACTGGAATCAATTCCAGCAGTTTGTGCGCTGCACTGAGAACAGCGGAAGCGAATATACTGCTTATGGTAGCTGGTCCGGCCACAATGGCCGATCGGAGGCACGTTGCCACGAGTTCGCTTACATGAATTCGTATGGCGTGAACTACCGGTGATTGCGTGATCGGTTGATGATGTCGCCGAGTGCGGCTTGGTGTGGTAACTAAACCTGCGTGGAGGTTAGTCGCAGGGGAAGATCCTATCGGTAATCGATCATGGAGTTGTGATACTTCACGATACCGAAAGAACCTTACAGTGACGGCACCAATCTCCTCGGCGGCTCACTTCCTGCGGGCTTGGCCGAGCAGGAAGTAACCGGTAGCTCGTCGTCCGAGGTGCACCCAGGTGGAAAACTGGACGACGAGGCGGCAACCAAAGGCGCCGGCCACAACGCTTCCGGCGAGTGAGGATCGTCTGTCCGGTGTGCCACCGCCGCACCGCCCGCTGCCGATACCCAGCATCCCTGGATGCCACCGCGCAGCGGAAATCGATTGAGGCGAGCCGCTCGACCAGGGCAGTATGCCGCTCGTGACCCAGGCGACCTTGTGGACCGCGCGAATCCAACTCGTGCCGTTGGGCGACGATCACCTGGAGGGTGAGGTCCAGCTCGATGCAGATCCGGAAGTCATGCGTTATCTGGGCCGGCCGCGGCAGCGGGCGGAGGTGGAGCAGGCGCATCGGCGGCGAATCGCCACCGCGTCGGTGGTTCCCGGCCTCGGTTTCTGGGCCGGGTTGGTGGCGGGCTCGTTTGTCGGATGGTGGATTCTGCAGCCGCCGGAGCGTGCGGATCAGGGGCCGGTCGAGGGGCAGGCGGAGTTGGGCTACCGACTACTGCGCCGGTACTGGCGTCAGGGCCTGGCCAGCGAGGGCGCCCGGGAACTGATCCGGCACGGCTTCGCCGACCTGGGCCTGCACCGCATCTTCGCCGAGACGATGGCGGTGAACCTGCCCTCGCGCGCGACCATGGCCGCGGTCGGGCTGGACTACGTACGCACCTTCCACCTGGACTTCGACGCCCCGCTGCCCGGCAGCGAACACGGTGAGGTCGAATACGCGACCACCCGCCAGGAATGGCTGGCAAACCGACCAGCCGTCGTACGCCACCCGGTACCCGGGACACACGGAACCTAACCGCCGGCAGATCGGCCGAACGGGCAGTACCAGGTGCCAGTGTTGGTCGGCAGAATCAGCGCTCATGATCGACACAAGGGCTATCGGTGACACCTGCCCGGAATGCGGCACTGCCACAGTCGCTCCGCGCGAGGCCCTGCCGTGGTGCCCAGCCTGCGAGTGGAACCTCAAAGCGTACGACGCTGAGCGCATCGGCCCGTTTTTCGGCTGGCGCTGGCTGGACCGACGGATCCATGACATCGGGTACCGCATGACCCGTCGCCAGTGTGACCGGCTACTCGGGCGCTCGCTGGGCAGTAGTGGCGTCGGCGCAGCCGCCGTCGTCACCGCCACCGCATCCTGCTTGTTGTTCCTGGGCGTGGTGGCCCTCGCTGTCACCGGGATCTGGCTGCTCCTCGCCTTCTCCTTCCCGAGCCCGTCGCTGCTGCTGGCGGTTCCTCTGCTCGCCCTCGCCGTCGGACTACGGCCCCGCTTCGGGCGGCTCGACCCCGACGCCGACGTCCTCCGTCGAGACCGCGCACCCGAGCTTTTCGCCCTGGTTGACGAGGTGGCGCAGGCGGTAGGGGCGCCGGCTCCCGACGTGATTGCCGTCAACGCCGACTTCAACGCGTACGCGGCAACGATCGGCATCCGCCGTCGGGTGCTGTGTCTCGGACTGCCGTACTGGGGGTCCCTCGCACCGCAGGAACGCGTCGCCCTGCTCGGTCACGAACTCGGCCACTTCGTCAACGGCGACCCGCGGCGGATGCTGCTCACCCAGCCGGCGTTCACCACCCTCGGCTCCGCGGCGGACCTTCTCCGCCCGGCGCCGTCGACCGCCCCCGGCCTCATCGAGTGGATCGGGGCGGCCCTTGGGCGTGTCATCCAATACCCGCTGTCTCGTCTGTTGTTCGTGCTGCATGTGGCACTCGTGTGCGTGGCGCTTCGAGACAGTCAACGGGCCGAGTACCTGGCTGACGAGATGTCTGCGAAGGCCGCGGGAACAGCCGCTGCGACGAGCCTGCTGGATGCCACGCTACGGGTCGAGTCAATGTCGCTCGCCGTACGCCGGGAGTCCAGGGCGGGGCACGGTCCCCAACGGTGGCAGGCGGCGGTTGCCGAGTCGCTGGCGGCCAGTGCCGACCAGCTGCCGCTGTTGCGGCAGCTGTCGGGCCGCGAGGAGGCGTCGCTGTTCTCCTCTCATCCACCCACCGGTCTGCGCCACCTGATGCTCGAGGGCGTTGAGCGGCACGATCCGGCGGTGGTGCTCACCCAGCAGCGTTCGTCTCGCATCGACGACGAGCTAACCAAGGAGTACGAGTCAGCCCGCCGGGTGCTGGCCTGGTGAGTCCATAGCTGAGGTGGCGATGTCACCGCGAGTCAGCTCAAGGTAGGAGAGGTAGTCCGCGAGGCGAGCGGATCCGGTGAGCATCGCCCGGCCGCGGGCGGCGATCCGCTCCCGCCACTGTTCGATCGACGCCGCCAGTGGGCCGGCCCCACCGGCGGCGCGCACCTGTTCGATCACGGCAGCGATGTGGTGCAGCAGGTAGCCCCCGCGTCGCAGGAGGTGGGCGAGCTCGGCGTCCCGTACGTCCTCGGGTGAGTAGACCCGCGCGGTCCGGGACCGAGCTGGGGCCAGGATCCCCGCCCGCTCCCATTTACGCAGCGTCGCTGGGGTGACACCGAGCCGGCGGGCGAGTGCACCGACGGAGACCGACGCGGCCGGACCGGGCGCGGCCGAGGTGGATCCGGACGCCAGCACGACGGCCGCCGCGGCGACCTGGTCCAGGGTCTCCCGGTCGCGTTGCAGCAGGATGTGGGCGGCATCGACGACAGCCAGGGCGGAGGGAAGGTCGCCCCGGAGGACCGATCTCATGATCTCCCCGGCCGGCTGGAAGCCGTACCCCCGAACAAGCGCGACGTAGGCGCTCAGCGCGCCCGCATGGTTGTCGGTGTAGCTGCGGTAGCCGCTCGGCGTCCGCGAAGCCGGCGGGATCACTCCGGCCGCCTCGTAGTTGCGGACCGCCTGCGCGGAGAGCCCGTGCACCCGGGCCAGATCCACCGGACGGTAAACCGCCTTTTGAAACTTCAACAGCAAATCTCCTGGTAATCGATGGCCATAGTTTAAATCGAAGGTTCAACGATACGGTTAAGGTCATGGCTTTCGATACGGAGTTGCAGGCCCTTGTCCGCGCCCACCGGCCGCGGCTGCTCGCGATCGGCGAGCCCTACCACGGGGAGCCGGCCTTCCCCCACCTACGCAATCGGATCCTCGAAACCCTCGTCGGTCACGGCTTCCGGTCCATCGCCATCGAATCGGACCGGGCCGCCGGGCTCGCCGTCAACGACTACGTGCAGGGTCGCCGCGACGAGGTGGACCTGAGTACCGGCATCAGCCACGGCTGGGGCACCCACCCCGCCAGCCGCGAACTGGTCGACTGGCTGCGCGCCCACAACGAAAAGCTGCCGCCCGACGAGCGCGTCACCTTCCACGGCTTCGACGCCCCCACCGAGATCACCGGCGCACCCAGTCCCGGGCCGATCCTGCGTGAACTGCGCGACTACCTCGGCGAAACCGTCTCTGACCTGGACGGCCTCGTCGGCGCTGAGGAGCGCTGGACCGCTCCCGAAATCATGTACGACGCGACGCGATCTCCCGGCCGATCACGGGAGGCGACGACGCTACGCGGTATCGCCGAGGACTTCCGCACCCAGCTGTACGCCGACGCGCCTCGCCTGGTCCGGGAGACATCGCTGGAGTCCTGGAACCGCGCCACGGTCCTCGCCAGCGTGGTTGTCGGCCTGCTCACTTACCACGGCGCGATGGCCGTACCGGGCACCCAGTCGCAGCGCATCGGTGGCCTGCTCGCCGTCCGGGATGCGCTGATGGCGCAAAATCTGCTGGACATCCTCGCCCGCGAACGGGACCGGGGGCCGGTCCTGGTCTCCGCCCACAACCTCCACCTGCAACGGCACCCGGGCCGGTGGGAAAGCCACTGGGAGGGCCAGGACCTGGCCTTCCAGTGGAACGGCGCCGGCTCGATCGTGTCTGCCTCGCTCGGCAGGAGGTACGTGTACGTGGCCGGCAGTCTCGGGGCGAGCGGGCCGCTGGGTCTCGGGCCGCCGGAGCCCGGCACCTACGAGCACCAACTCGGCGCCGAGACCGGGATTTTTCCGCCGCCCACCGGCGACGAGCTACGTGAACGCGCGGCCGACCTGCTCGGGCTGTCGTCGCTGGAAGCGGCGACGGTCGGGACGTGCGACGCGATCCTGCACATCGGTTCCGAACCGGGGGCGGCCGACGCGGCCCGGATCGCCGGCCTGACGGGGGTGACCGAGAGCCGGATCCTGCCGGGCCCTGAGCGCCCGCCCCACATGTGGGGCGACCGGTTCTTCTTCACCGGCGCGGACCGGGTGCGACCGTTCGCCACGATCGTCGGGCACGACGTCCCGGGCTTCGACGAAGGGTCCCGCCTGGCCGACCCCGGACGGTACCGGCTGAGCATCGAGGTGGGACGCACCGAGTTCCGCAACCTGTTCGGCTACGGCCCGGAGGAGTTCCACGTACACCGCGACCGGCTCGACTTCGCGGAGACGGACCGTCTGCTGCCCCATCCGGTCTACGCCGTGCGGGGTTGGGTCAGTGTGGTCAATCCGGGCCCGGCCACCGTGGCGGAGGTGACCCGGCTGGTGGCTTGGGCTCGTTCCCGCAGCGGATCCGCAGAAGCTGCTGCCGGCTAGCACTGCGACGGCCGTAGGTGTCCCAGCCGGTGCGCGGCCACCGCGACGCCCGCGTCCGGGTAGGTGATCAACGCGTCGCGCAGGGCGCGGGCGAAGGCGTCCGGGTCCACTGGCGACGCGTCTCACCACACGTCGAGGCAGCGCTCGCCGCGCACCCGGCTTACCCCGCAACCTCGAACTACCAGCTAGGCGAGTCGGTTGAGATCCCTCCGAAAATAAGGTAAACCTGAGTCATGTTTAGTTCTGTGGACGGTGCGTCGCCCGGCACCAAACCCGCCACGCAGCGGCGCTCCCGCGAGACCCGGGACAAGCTCATCACCGCACTGGACGAACTGCTGCATGAAGAGAACTTCGACGAGATCAGCGTCGCGCAGATCGCCAACCGGGCCGGTGTGTCCGTGGCGTCGGTCTACCAGCGGTTCGACAATCAGAACGCCGCGGTCGCCATCCTCGTCGCCCTCTACCTGCGCCGGGTTACGCATTGGTGGGACGACTTCTCCCGGGACAGCCCCGTGCCGAGCAGCCACACCTCGCTGCGTGAGGCACTCGTCCAAGTCGGCCGTGCGGCATGGCGTCAATCCGAGGACCTGCGCTATGTCATGCAGCCGGCCTACCTCCAGTCTCGGTTGCACCCGGACCTGCTCGACGAGCACTGGCGGCACCGGGAGGAGGTTGCCGTGTCCGGCTTTCGCTCACTGCTACAGGGTCACGCCGACGAGATACGCCATTCGGACCTGGCCCGAGCGGCCAGCATGACTGCGTACTTCTTCAACCTGATGTTCCTGGGACGCCTGCTTCACCCAGAGGGGATGTCCGGCTGGAACCTTCCCACCGATGCCGACGAGTTCGCCGAGGAACTCGCCGACTTCGTATGTGGCTACCTCGGTGTCGCCCGCGTCCCGGGCGCGTCGGACCGGCGGAATCGATGATGTGGACCTTTGTCGAACGCGCCACTCTAACTGCTACCGCCCTCACCACGACGCTGATCCTCTTTGCCACTCCGACGAGCGTGACGCTGCCGGCGATCGTCGCGGTGACCGCACTCAGCATCCTCCGCCTGGTCAACAACAGCGCCCGGTGGCAGATGGCACCGGCCTACCTCGCCGTCGCCTGGCTCTGCGTCGCTGTCGTCACAGAACTGCCCGTTGGCGTACGCATCGTCGGCGGGCTGGTCGCTCTGGCGTTGTCGACAGTGTCTGCCGCGTTGGTAGTCGGCTTTCCCCTTCCAAGCCTCCCGCAGCCCGACGGCCCGTTCGGGGTTGGCGTGATCACGACAGCGGACGAGCGTGACATCAGGACGGCAGCACGCATGGGACGCAGGCGACTCTTCGTCACCACGTGGTACCCGACGGAAGCAAACCTGGCTCAACGACATTCGGAAGGCGAAGCCCTGTGGTCCGAATTCCACGAAGCTCCCGGGATCCCCTCCGGGCTACGGCGGCTCGCCGGCTACCTGAAGCAGGTACGGACGCATGCGATTCGTGGCGCCCACGCCAGCCGACACGCTACTACCGCGCCGGTGGTCCTCTACCAGCCCGGGCTCGTGTCCATCACCGCGGAGAACTCGCTCCTGATGGAATCGCTGGCAAGCCACGGCTATGTCGTGGTGAGTGTCAGGCACATCGACCAGCGTGCCGAGTTGGAGGAAACGGACGCAGCCGTCGCCCCGGCCACAGCCAGCCGGATCCAGGAGATCAACCGCGAGCTGCGGGGTAGGCTCACCCGATCCGAGCGCGCCCGAATCTCTGCGGAGCTCTACCGGTTGAGCACCAGCACAGCTACCGTCGTTGCCCGACGTACCGAAGACTCACAGCATGTACTTGATCGACTTCCCACCATCCTGGCCGCTGTTCCCGGGTATCCCACCGACGAACTGGGGTCAGGGCGGCCGATCGCCACGATGGGGCTCTCCCTGGGAGGGGCGGTCGCCAGCGAGCTCAGCAAGATCGACAACCGGTGCACCGCAGCCATCAACATTGATGGCGGGCTCTACAGTGAACGCCCTCACGACCCACTCAGCGTTCCGTACCTGATGATCTACAGTGAGTTGAACTCTGGCAGCAACGATTTCGCCCGGGAGACCGCACAGGCCGAGTTCCACGAGTTGACAGCGCCCGGGACAAAGCACCTGGACTTCCATGACGCTACCGTCGTACTACCCATTCTGCGGTGGTTGGGACACCTCGGCGACGCGTCCGGTATCGAGATCGCCCGATGGAAGAATAGTCAGATTCTCCAGTTCCTGGACCGGACGGTTCGGTGCACGACGCCTGATAGATCTGCCGGGTGACTCCCGCCCGGGAAGGCTCCTGTGGTGGCGGACCCGGGTGGGTGCGCGGGACAGCCCCAGTTCATCGCGATCAACGAGTGGCTATCACCGACTCAGACACAGGCCCCAGAGCGGTTGTCACGAGTTGCCGCAGCTCGGTGAGGTGCACCAGGCGGGCCACCACAACGTAGACGGCGCAGCCGATGATGCCCGCCGTGGCCACGGTGATCAGCGCCCCGCTGTTCGGGGAGTCGAACAGTGGGGCGAGGGCATAGACCGTGAGGCCACCACAGCCACCGGAGAGGCCGCCGGCGACCGCTACCCGGGCATGCGTACGAAGTAGCCGGTGCCCGTCGATCCGGCCCAGTCGGCGGCGCAGGAGTAGGGCAGCAGCGGTGAGGCCCGCCGTGTAGGCGACCGCGTACGCGAGGGGAACCCCGACCACGGCGCTGGCGCGGGGTAGGAGCCGCGACGCGGCGAAGCATCCGGCCACGCCGACGGCGGTGACTCCGACGGTGATGACCGCGGGTGTCTTGGTGTCCTGCAGGGCGTAGAACCCGCGTTGCAGAATCATGAAGCCGGTGAACGGCACCAGGGCCACCCCGAAGGCTGCCACCACTGTCCCCAGCAGGGCGATCGCCGACGGTGAACTGCGGCCGTGGGCGAACAACAGCGTGGCGATCTGCGGGCCGAGGACCGTCAGGGCGACCGCGATCGGGGCGACGGCGACGACGGCCAGCCGTACCGCCTGGGACAGGTCCTCGACGATGTGGGCGTGCTGGCGGCCGGCGGCGTGGCGACTGAGCCGGGGCAACATGGCGGTCATCACCGACATGACGATGACCCCGAACGGCATCTGGAACACCGCGAGCGCGGTCTGGAAGACGCTGACCCCGCCCGGTTCGCTGATCGAGGCGACCCGGGTGGCCACCGCGAGCAGGATCTGGGCGGCGACGACCGACACGAGGACCCAGCCGCCGAGCCGGCCGATTCGTCGGATCCCGATACCCCGTGGGTTGAGCCGGGGGCGAAGGGTGAAGCCGCTGCGTGCCAGCGCCCACACCACCAGGGCCATCTGGGCGAAGACGCCCGCGGTGGTGCCCACGGCGAGCAACAGCAGCTGCCCGGTGGGCATCGACGTGATGCTGGTGGTGCCGCCGATCGCGAGGTAGGTCAGCCCGACCCCGATCACGATCAGACTGTTGACAACCGGCGCCCACATCGGCGCGGCGAACCGGCCCCGGGTGTTGAGTACGGCGCCGGCGGAGGCGCTGAGGCCGTAGAACAGGATCTGGGGCAGGAAGAACCGGCACAGCAGCACCGCCAGGTCGCGCTGCTCGTCAGAGAAGCCCGGCGTGTAGACCGCGACCAGCCACGGGGCGAGGACCATCGCTACCAGCGTGACTGCCCCGAGCCCGTAGACCAGCAGCGACAGCAGCCGCTGGGTGTAGAGCACCCCGGCATCGGGCTCGGTCAGTGCCGCACGCACCAGCAGTGGCACCACCACGCTGGCCATCGCACCTCCGAGGACAAGCTCGTAGACGGCATTGGGCAGGGTGTTCGCCACGTTGTAGCTGTCCAGCAGACGACTCCCCATTCCCAGCGCGGAGGCCAGCACCACCAGCCGGACGAAACCGACGGCCCGGGAAGCCAACGTCGCCACCGCCATGGCCCGACCCGCGCTGCCAAGAGAAGATCCTTCTGTCATGGCGACCTTCCTAGCGCACGGGCGCCCGGTCCCCGGAGTCCTGCCCCCGCCCCTGGAGCCCTGCCCCGTCCCCCGATTGGAGCCCCGGATGAGCACCGCGTCGGCGATTGCCCGGTTTGTGCCGGACGAAGAACTGGATGGCTTCTCGGCCGGTCAACTCCTCGAAGTGACCAAGGCCATCACAATGATCCTGTCCATCCCTCCGGCAGCTACCAACCACATCGATGCCGTCGCGGTGGCGACCGGCCAGGGGGAAGAGTGGCGCTTCACCCACGCGATCCGGGCTTGGGAGGCAAACCCCCGCCTCCGCCACCTGCTGGTCACGAGCGGGAACCCGGCGGAGAGGACCTACACCGAGCGTCACCTCCGAGGACCTGATTCCCGGCGAGGTGAAGCGCATCCTCACCTACCTGAACAAGGGCTGGCTCGCCACACCGCAGGAGCTACGGCGGTACCTTTCCTGGTTGTGGAGCAACCATGGGTCTGACTGGCTCGTACCCTGAACCGTTCTGGGCCGCGGCGCCGACTCCGCTGCGCCGCTCTACTCAGCCTGTCGCGCCGGCTGCTGCCGACCGTGCCCGAGCCTTGCGGGTGGCGCGCAGTAGCAGTCCGGCATAGAGCAGCAGCAGGGCGTCCTGGAGCAGCACGAACCAGCCGAGTCCCTGGATCAGGAAGCGCCCGAAGCAACCACAGTTGTCGACCGTCAGCCCGCGTGCGAACGCCTGCGCCGCCAGGCCAGCCCAGGCCACCGCCACCCCCACGTAGATCCAGACCGGGGTCAGCGCGCACGACCGCGGTCGGGTCAGTAGCCAGAGCCCACCGGCCAGTTCCGCCAGGATCAGCACCGCTGCCAGCCACGGCAACGCCGCCGCGGGCGCGACCTGGTACGCGGCGAGGATGTCCGGCATCACGTGCCATGAAACAAGCTGGCCTGCTCCCATCACCGTGAGGATGGCACCCAGGACAGCACGAAGCCACATGAGCCGACGCTAACGTCATGACCCAGCTCCAGCACCCAAAACGCGACAACTAATGATTTCTCTGGCTTGAGGAACGATTCCGAAACTCAGGCAGCCGACAGCGACCGCCTATTTACCCAAAGCAATTGAACGAATACGATCCGGTAGGTGCCTGGCCTGGATCGGGGTGACTGTGCACATTCCTTACGCGCCTGCCTTCGCTGCCCAGCGGCCTGAGAAGTCCGTCGAGGTCTGCATCGATAACGGCCTGGCCCAGGTCCTGACCTGGGACCGACGCACCGACCAGCGGCAGGTCCGCACCACCGCCCCGAACGGCGTGACCGGCTACGACATCGAACCCGACGGTCGGCACTTCTGGTGGTTCGACGCGAACCCGGCCGGGATCGGGCGCTGGCGACGGCAACCGTTCCGGCCCACCGCTACCGACCCGACGACACCATCCACCGCCCTCGCCGGCCTGCCGCCCGGCCGGCAGGCCGGGATCGCCTTCGACGCTTCCGGGGGTCGGGTCGCGGTCGGCATCGGCACCGAAACCGAGACCCGGTGCTACGTGGGCAGACCCGGCGGAGCCGGGCAACTGGTGGCCGCCGCGGCGGGCTACGCGACACTGGTCGACCTGACCGCTGACGGAGATACGGTCGCACTGGCCGGGCGGGCCGACAGCGACACGGCGATCAGTGTCATTCGCCTCAGCGACGGCAGGCTCGACGTCGTAGCTGGCAGCTACCGCCGGCGAATCTGGACGCTTGAGTTCCGCCCCGGCGACCGGTCCCACCCGCAGCTGCTGGTCATAGTCGAGACACCAGAGCGGTATCGGGTCGGCACCTGGCAGCGGGACCGGGGTATCGCACTGGCCGAAGCCCTCTCCTACGACACCGAGGTCACTGCCCACTGGTACGGCACGGACGGGCAGGTGCTCATCCAACACGACCAGGCCGGTCGCAGCCGGCTACTGCTGGCCGACCTCACCGGTGGTAAACCCGCGGCCATCGCCACCCCACCCGGCACGATCCTGGATCTGACCTGCGCCCCCGGCGGCGACATCCACTACGTCTGGACCGGTGAGTCGGTGCCGCCCCAGCGCCGGGTCGCCGAACCCGGCGCAACGGCCCGGGGGGCACCACGAGCGGCTGGCCCGGCGCAACCGACCGGAACAGCCCGGCGCAGCGAACTGTGGACCCATCAGCCCTACGGCCGGATCCACAGCTTCCTGGCCACCCCGCCCGGTGCCGGGCCGTGGCCGACCCTGTTCCTGGTCCACGGCGGGCCGTCCCTACATGACCGCGACGCCTACGACCCTCGGGTTGAACTGCTGGTGCGCGCCGGGTACGCGGTGGTGCGCACCAACTACCGGGGCTCGACCGGGTACGGGCCGCAGTGGCAACGGGGATACGGCCATCGGGTCGGGCTGGCCCAACTGGACGACCTCACCTCGGTGCGGCGACACCTGCTCCACCGCGGCGTCGCCGCACCAGGCCGGGTCGGCCTGTGCGGATACTCGTGGGGCGGGTACCTGGTTCTCCTCGCGATGGGAGTCACACCGGCCGACTGGTCGGTCGGCCTCGCCGTCGCCCCCATCGCCGACTACCCGGCCGCCTACCGCGGCACCACGCCGGCGCTGCGCGAGGTGGACGACGAACTCTTCGGCGGCGGGCCCGACGACGTACCGCAGCGATACCGCGCGGCCAATCCAATGACCTACCTGGACCAGGTACGTGGCCCCCTGTTCATCGCTGCCGCCAGCGACGACGACCGCTGCCCGCCGGGCCAGGTGCGACGCTACGTCGCTGCACTACGCCACCGCCGGGTGCCGCACCAACTGCACTGGATGTCCGGCGGCCATCTCGGCGACGCCGCCAGCCAGACCCACGCGTTCGACGAACTACTCCGGTACGCCGGCCAGGCACTGGGACCGGACCGAACCCGGGCGGCCACAGCGGACGGCCGTCCGTACCAGCCAACCAGCCAGGGAGGGAGGTGAATCGCATGAAGCGACGCAGCGTACGGCATGACCCGATCGCCACCAACGAGCGGGAGCGCGGGGCGGTCGTGGTGAAGATGTTCCTCGACATGGACCGGGCAGTTGCGGCCGAACGGAGCGGCGGGACCGATCCAGCGGCCGACAAGGTGGCGGTCAGCGAGTAGCCACCAGCGGTAACCGCGCGAGTTCAACGGCTCCGTTCCGGAGCAGCCCGCTCCGGGACGGAGCCCACCAACGGAAGGATCCGCAATGAAGGTCGTCCTGGTCAGCATGCCGTGGGGCTCGATCGATGTTCCGTCGCTGGCGCTGGGCATCCTGCGTACGGCAGCCAGCCGGGGTGGCCACGAAGTCGAGGTCCGCTACGCGAACCTCGACTTCGTCGACTGGGCGGCCCGAGTCACCAACCTCACGTTGGCCGACTATCAGTACTTCTCGGAATCCTCCTACTTCCTCGGCGCCGGCGACTGGGTCTTCTCCGGCCTGCTCGACGAGGCAGACCGATCGTTCGACTCCTACGCCCGGCTGCTGGCCAGCAACGGCACCGCCGACGCCGAGATCGCACGGACCGGGTCGATGCACCGGGTGGTGCCCGAATTCATCCGCGGGCTCGCGACCGAACTGGCGGCGACATCGCCCGATGTCGTCGGCTTCACCACCACGTTCCAGCAGAATACCGCCAGCCTGGCCGTCGCCCGGCTGCTGAAACAACTACGGCCGCAGACCCAGATCGTGTTCGGTGGCGCCAACTGCGACGGGCCACAGGGGGCGGCACTGCACCGCAACTTTCCCTACGTCGACTACGTCGTGCGGGGTGAGGGGGAGGTCGCTTTCCCGCACCTACTGGACGCGCTCGATCCGCTGACCACCGCACCCGACCGGACGGAGCTGGCCAGGATCGCCGGCCTGTGCTGGCGGGACCGCGACGGCAGGGGACAGGCCAACGAGATGTCGTCCGCTCCCCTGCCGCCAACCCACATTGTGGCTCCCGACTACACCGGCTACCTGGAGCGACTGGACGCCTCGGTGGCGGCGGACTGGGTAGCGCCCAAACTGGTCGTCGAAGGTTCCCGCGGTTGCTGGTGGGGCGAGAAGCACCACTGTACGTTCTGCGGGCTCAACGGGTCGTTCATGCAGTTTCGTAGCAAGAGCCCAGCCCGGTTCCTTGACGAGCTCCTCGATTTGGCGCGCCGCCACCAACTGCTCGACTTCATCGTCGTGGACAACATCCTGGACATGGCGTACTTCGACACGGTGCTGCGCTGGCTGGCCGAGTCGGAGTACGACCTGCGCCTCCACTTCGAAGTCAAGGCCAACCTGCGCCGGCACCACTTCCAGCAGCTGAGCGACGGCGGTGCCGTACAGGTCCAGCCCGGGGTGGAGAGCCTCAGCACCAACGTGCTGCGGCTGATGGACAAGGGCGTCACCGGTTGCCAGAACGTACGGGCGTTGCGCGACGCGCAGAGCGCGGGTGTGACGGCGAGCTGGAACTACCTGTACGGGTTTCCCGGTGAGACGGCACGGGACTACACCAGCGTCGTCGCGCAGCTGCCGGCCCTGCACCATCTGGAGCCGCCGATCAGCTCCACCCGGATCGCCATCGAGCGGTACAGCCCCTACTTCGACCGCCCGGAACTGGGGTTCGCCGTCCTGCGGCCGGCCCCCCAGTACACCGAGATCTACCGGCTGCCCGAGACCGAGCTCGCCGACCTGGCGTACATCTTCACGTCGGCGCCGAACGGCATCGACGGGGCCCAGGCCGCCGACCTCGACGCGGCACTCGGCACCTGGCAGGCGCAGTATCCGGTCAGCCGGCTCACGTACCAGGAGCTTGCCGACCGGATCGTGTTGGTCAGTCGACGCGCCAGCTACGACTGGACCGTGCTGGAGCTGACCACGCCGGCCGAGGTCGAGCTGTTTCGGCTCCTGGGCCAGCCCCGTACGGTCGCGACCCTCGCCGCGAAGGTGCCCGGCGGGGCGGCGGCCGTCGAGCCGCTGCTGTCCCGGTGGACCGCGCTGGGCCTGCTGTTTCACGACGGTGGCCACCAGGTGCACCTCGCCGTGGAGTCCAACAATCAGGTACTGACCCGAATCGATCACCGCCGAGCTGAGGTCCGGCGACTTGAGGAGGAATCGCGTGCCACCGTCGTCGCCTGAGCTCACCGAGCTGACCGAGTGGGGCGCAAGCGGGGTCGAGATCGAATTGTCCCGCGACTACGAGCCCACCACCGCCCAGGTCCCGGGTATGTCTCTCGGTACCCGACGGATCACCGGCCCGTGGGAACCCCTCGTCGCCGAGCTCTACCACCTGGGCGTCCGGCAGGTCCGGATCGCCGACCCGGTCGACCTGTGTCCGGACGCGGGCGTCGTCGCCGCCCGCACCCTGGTGTTGCTCCGGGAGTTGACGGCCCACGCGGTCTCGGTGGAGTGGGTAGCTCGTTGTCACGACGGCTGCGCGGGTCGAGGCCTGTTCAACCATCTGTATCCGCCGGCTCGGGTGGATGGTGTCGACGACGACGCGGCGGTACGGGGCTGGCAGACGTCGTTCTTTCTGGGGATGTGCGTGTCCCGGCGGGGCCCGGGGTTCACCGAGGTACGCGACCGGCGGCTCGGCACGCTGGAGATGTACACCATCGACGAACCAGCGCATCTGGCGGCGATCACCGAGTTGGCGGAGGGCGTCCCGGCCGGGCAGCTGCCCGTTCCCGTGCGTGAGGAGCTGACCGAGGCACGGCTGATCGCCGAGCAGTCCGGGTATCTGTGGTGGCTGCCGACCCGGGCGTACCGGTGGCCGTCTCCTGCCCTGAGCGTGTAGGCAGGCCCTTCTCCCGCCAACCGCCCCAACCGCCCCAACCGCGAGGAGAGCCGTGGAGACCGTGACCGGCACGTCGACCCCGCCACCGGTGCCGTATATCGCCGATCCGTACCCGACGTTGGCCCGTATCCGCGCCAACGGCCCGGTATCGATCCTGCACAGCGACGAGGGCATCCCGATGTGGGTCATCGCGCGCTACCGGGATGTGCGGGCGGCGCTGGCCGACCCACGATTCGGGCAGGACGCCCGCCGCGCCCAGGCCCTGGCCGACAACCGGGTCGCCGGGGTCACCCTCGGCGGTGACATCGTCCACATGCTCAACAGCGACCCGCCGGACCACACCCGGTTGCGGCGCCACGTTCAGGGCGCGTTCACCGCTCGACGGGTGGCGGCGATGCGACCACTGGTGGAACGCATCACCACCTCCTTGCTGGACGGGCTCACCGGTCGAACGACAGTGGACCTGGTGCAGGACTTCGCCTTCCCGCTGCCGATGTTGGTCATCTGTGAGCTGCTTGGCTTCCCGGCTGAGGAGCGAAACGCCTACCGATCCTGGTCAACGGCGATCCTGACGCACGACGACGACCCTGCCGCCTTCGCCACGGCACTGCGGGAAATGACCGACTACATCGCGGTTCAGCTACGGATACGACAGACCCGGCCCGGCGACGACATCCTGACGGAGTTGCTGGCCGCGCGCGACGCGGGCCAGCTGACCGACGACGAGATCATCGGCATGGTCTTCCTGCTCCTGATTGGTGGGCACGAGACGACCGTCAACCTGCTCGGCACCGCCACCCTCGCCCTGATGCGCAACCCCGACCAGCACCGGTGGCTGCTGGCAAACCAGCACGCGCTGCCGGAGGCGATAGATGAGTTCCTCCGCTACGAGTCCCCGGTCGCCATGGCAACGCTACGGTTCACCACCACGCCCGTCGCTGTTGACGATGTCGTGATTCCCGCCGGTGAGCTGGTGCTGGTGTCGCTCGGCGGCGCCAATCGGGACCCCGACCGGTTCCCGGACGCCGACCGTTTGATCCTCGACCGGCGCGACACCGGACATCTCGCCTTCGGCCACGGCCTGCACCGCTGCCTCGGCGCGTTTCTCGGAAAACTCGAAGGTGAGGTGGCTCTCGGTGCCCTACTGAGGCGGCACCCGAGGCTGGCGCTCGCCGCGGAGGTGCGTCAGCTCCGGTGGCGAGACACGATCATGTTGCGTGGACTGGAGTCACTTCCGGTATCCCTCCATGGCTGAGGCTACGACGGCGGCCACCTCCATCACTCGCCGGTTCCGGCCGCAGCTCAGCTTCGCTCCCCTGCGCATCCGCGGCTACCGGCTGCTGTTCGCGGCCGAATTGATCTCTGTCTTTGGTGATGCCTTTCACACGGTGGCGCTTCCGTTTCTGGTCTACCAGTTCGGCGGCGGCGCGCGCGATCTCGGCCTACTGGTGGCCGGCTATGGGCTGTGCCGGCTGGTGACGACACCGCTGGGCGGGGTCTTCTCCGACCGGATCGGCCCGTGGCCGGTGATGCTGATCTCTGACCTGATTCGGGTGCTGTTCACCGCCGGCATCGTCGTGGTCGCCGTGACCGGAGCTGGCGGCATGGTCGCCGTAGCGGTGTTGGTGGCCGGCACCGGACTCGGCGCCGGGCTGTTCCAGCCCGCTGCCTACGCGATCACCCCGCGGCTGCTGCCCGCCGAGCAGTTGCAGGCTGGCAACGGATTGCACAGCACCGCCACGTTCGCGGCCGGAATGATCAGTCCGGGTGCGGCCGGGCTCGTGGTGATCGCCCTCTCGCCAGCGGTGGCGTTCGGTGTGGACGCCGTGACCTTCGCCGTTTCGGCGGCCTGCCTGGCGATGATCGGCGGTGTGGGGCGCGCTGCGGCGATGCCGGTGGCGGCCGCCACTGGTGGCGGCGCGGCACCGACGCCGGAGCCGGCCGACGGGACGCCGCCGGCCGGTCCAGAGATCGGTTTCTGGCAGCTGCTTCGGGAGTCGGCGCTGTTGCGTACCGTGCTGCTGGTCACCGCGACCGCCAACCTCACCGTCGGCGGAATGGTCCGGGTCGGTCTACCGTCGCTGAACAACGACGATTTCGCCGCTGGTGCGGGTGGGCTGGGCGGTCTGCTCGCCGCCTTCACGGCCGGCTCGCTGGTGGGTGGGCTCTGCTCCGCCGGTGTGGCGGGGCTGCCCCGACGCGGATCGACGGCGATGATCTCGGGCCTGGTGTTGGGTGTCGCTGTCGCGTTGGTGCCCTTCGCCGGCTATCTCGGCGCCGTGGTCGCGCTGTCGGTGGCCGGCCTCGCCAGCACCGTCACGAATGTACTGGTGATCACGATCGTGCAGCAGAGCACCGCGCCGCACCTACTTGGCCGGGTGATGAGCGCGATCGTCTTCGCCGCGTTGAGTCTGTTTCCGCTCTCCACGATCGCCGCCGGTCTGGTGGCCGAAGCCTACGGCAGCACGGCGATCTTCCTCGCCACCGCGGCAGCGCTGTTGGCCGCGTTCGGCTACGGCTGCGCCCGCCGCGAACTACGGCAGCGGTAACGGTGGATCGGCCCTGACCAGCGGACGTGGGCACGGGTAGCGGCGGGATTTGCCCGGGGCGACCCCCACCTGATTTAATAAATGAACGACCATTTATTAATGTGGGGTGATGCCGGTGGGACGTCCGCGCGGAGTTGACGACGTGGTGATCCTGCGTGCGACGACGCACGTCATGGGTCAGGTGGGCCCGGCGGGTCTCACGTTGGCCGCCGTGGCACGCGCGGTCGGGCTGGCACCGGCAACCCTGGCGCAACGCTTCGGCTCCAAACATGGCCTACTCCTCGCCCTCGCCAACCAGACGGAGAAGGACATCAACGAGCTGGTTGGGCGAGTGCGTCGCACGCACGACTCGGCGCTCGGGGCCCTGACGACGCTGATGGTGCGGTCCGTGGCGGCGCTGAGCACCCCGGAGAGCTACGCCAATCACCTGGCGTTCCTGTGTATGGACCTCGGTGATCCGCAGCTCTACGAACGCGCCCTGACCATTCACCACACCCAGCAACGAATGATCGAGCAGCTACTCACCGAGGCAGCGGACACCGGTGAACTCCGCACCGACAGTAGCCCCGCGGCGCTGGCCCGCACGGTGCAGGCGGTCACCGCCGGCGCCGGCCTGAACTGGGCGCTGGAGCGCGAAGGCCGCCTCGAACAGCGGCTTCGGCAGGAGCTCGACGCCGTGCTGGCGCCCCACCTGCCGCCGCACGCCAATCCTGATCTGGAGGAGTCATGACCATTGACGCACGCCCGCTGGCCGGAAAGGTCGCCCTGGTCGCCGGCGGCACCCGCGGTGGCGGACGGGGCATCGCCGTCGAACTCGGCGCCGCCGGTGCGACGGTGTACGTCACCGGACGAAGCAGCGCCGGCGAACGCTCCGACCTCGCCCGGCCGGAGACCATCGAACAGACCGCCGAGCGCGTCACCGCCGCCGGCGGACTGGGTATCGCCGTTCGCACCGACCACAGCCGTCCCGGCGAGGTCCAGGCGCTCATCCACCAGGTCACCGCCGAGCAGGACGGCCAACTCGACATCCTGGTCAACTCGGTGTGGGGCGGCGATCCGCTCACCGACTGGGAGCATCCACTGTGGGAACAGGAGCTCGATACCGGTCTGCGGTTGCTGCGGCAGGCGGTGGAGACCCACATCATCACCAGCCGGTACGCGCTCCCCCTCCTGGTCGCCCGCCGCAGCGGCCTGGTGGTGGAGGTGACCGACGGCAACACCGCCCGCTACCGCGGCAGCCTCTTCTACGATCTGGCGAAATCCGCGGTCATCCGCCTCGCCGTCGCCCAGGCGGCCGAGCTCAAGCCCCACGGCGTGGCGGCCGTAGCCATCACGCCGGGCTTTCTCCGTTCGGAGGCCGTGCTGGAACACTTCGGTGTCACCGAGGCCAACTGGCGCGACGGGGTGGCCCAGGACCCCAACTTCGCCCACTCCGAAACCCCGGCCTACCTCGGTCGGGCTGTCGCCGCGCTGGCCGCGGACCCCAACGTCCTGGCCAAGACCGGACGCGCCCTGGCCACCTGGGGCCTCTACCGGGAGTACGGGTTTACCGACGTTGACGGCAGCCAACCGGACTTCGCCGCCCACTGGGCCGAAAACCTGGCCGACGAGTACGGGCCCCTCGGGGAGCCACTCTGACCCGAGGCCGCTGCCGCCGCAGGCGCGCCTTGGCGGCAGCGGCATGGTGTTCGGCCGTAGCGGGTATGGGCAGGGCATGATTGATAACACGATCGTGACGGTGGCTGAGACGAATTCGGACTTCCGAAGGGTGCTGTGGACCGGTAAGCACCTCCAACTGGTGGTCATGACGATCCCACCCGGGGGTGAGATCGGCGACGAGGTGCACGAGCATGCGGACCAGATTCTGACCTTCGTCAGCGGCGCCGGCGAAGCGCGGGTTGCCGGCGAAAGGCGCGAAATCGAGCGGAGCAGTCAGATCGTGGTGCCGGCGGGCACCAGGCACAACTTTGTCAATACCGGGCCGAACCCGTTGGTGCTCTACACGATCTACAGCCCACCGCAGCACGCCGACCAGGCGGTGCACCGCACCAAGGAGGAGGCCGACGCGGCCGAGACCGCGGGCGCGGACGAGCCGCCGACCGGCTGAGCTCCGGCGGGTTCGCGGCCCCAACGACGACGATCCGCCAGCCGGACGGGCCCAGGGGACGCCACCGCTACTCGCGCGCCCGCATACGCCACCCGGGCGTCCCGCGCCGAGACGACTTCTGCCTGCCAGCCCACGTTCCTCGCCAGCACAGCACTGCCCCGATCTTGGTTCGTGGCATCAGGACTGTCGGCTGAGGGGCCACCCCCGATGTCGCCAAGGTGTGCGGCGGCGGGTCAGCAGGACGCGTTCAGAAAGCAGTTCGCGTACATCGTCCGCATCGTTGTTCGAAGCCTCCGGCACCGGTGTCTCCCCACAAGACGCCGAGGTGTCGAGGTGCCCTCCGAGCGTGTGCCAGGCGTAGCCGGGGCGGCGATCACTCCGGCTCATGGCAGACCGCCTCGACGTTGTTGCCATCCGGGTCGCGGACGAAAGCACCGAAGTAGTTCGGGTGGTATTCCGGCCAGATTCTGGGGGCATGCAGCACCTCCGCCCCGGCCGCCACCGCGGCGTCGTGGAACGCCCGCACGGTAGCCCGGTCAGCCGCGGTGAAGGCGATGTGCACCTCGGCTCCCTCGTCCGCGCCACGCAGCGGATAGAGCCAGAAGTCAGGAGTGTCGGTGCCATAGCCGACCTGGGTCGGGGACTCCAACAGGCGACGCCCCCCAAGGGTGGTCAGGACGGCATCGTAGAAGACACGGCTGGCGTCGAAGTCACGCACGTGGACGGCAATGTGGTTGAGCACCGTAACTCCTCGAGGGAAACCGGCCATCGGGAAACCGGGCCGGGTCACCGGGTGTGACGAATCCCAGGCTAGGAAGGGGGTACGACGCTCTCACCGCCGCGCGACAGTGACAGCCACCCCGCGCACGGTGTGATCCGGACACGTTGCGAACCAGGTACCGGAATCTGCCAGCGGTGGCGCGAGACGAGGTCAGCCGGTTGGCCTTACCAGAGCAGGCGCGGCGCCCGGCCCGTTGAGCGGGGGCACCTCGGAGACACCAGACCGAGAGAGCTTCAGGTGACGGAGGTCTCAGGCATTGCGTGCTACCACACACCTGCCCGTAGGGTCACGGTGATCTCGTTGTCGCGTGGGGGGCAAACCGAGTGCAGTACGTACGTTTGGGCAGGACAGGGCTGAAGGTCTCGCGGATCTGTCTGGGAATGATGAGCTACGGCGATCGCGGCAAGAGCGATGGGTGGGTGCTCAGCGAGGACGCCGCCGAACCTCTCGTCCGGCGGGCGGTGGATGCCGGAGTCACCTTCTTCGACACCGCCGACATGTACTCGTCAGGAACGAGTGAGGAGGTCACCGGCCGTCTGCTGGGCAAGATCTTCTCGCGGCGGGACGACTACGTCCTTGCCACCAAGGTCTTCTTCCCGATGGGCAGTGGGCCCAACGACGGTGGGCTGTCCCGCAAGCGCATTCACACTGCCATTGACGAGTCGCTGCGCCGGCTCGGCACCGATCATGTGGACCTCTACCAGATCCACCGCTGGGACGACCAGACACCGATCGAGGAAACGATGGAGGCCCTGCACGAGGTGGTACGCGCCGGAAAGGCCCGGTACCTCGGTGCCTCCAGCATGGCCGCCTGGCAGTTCGCCAAGGCGCAACACGCTGCCGACATGTCCGGGTGGACTCGGTTCGTTGCCATGCAGAATCACTACAACCTGCTCTACCGAGAAGAAGAACGGGAGATGATCCCGCTCTGCCGCGACCAGGGAGTCGGCGTCATCCCGTGGAGCCCGCTGGCCCGTGGACTGGTCGCCCGCGCCGGAACGACCGAGGCAACAACCACCGCTCGTGCGTCCGGCGGCGACGCCGACCGCCGGGAGGCGCTGTACGGGCGCGGCGATGAGCGGATCCTGCACCGGGTGGCCCAAGTCGCCAACGAGTGCGCTCTCCCACCAGCGCAGGTCGGTCTCGCCTGGCTGCTGGGTAAGTCTGGGGTGACCGCCCCCATCGTCGGGGCCACCAAGGAACGGCACATTGATGATGCGGTTGCGGCGGTGGACGTTTCGCTGACCGAGAAGCAGATGCAATACCTCGAAGAGCACTACCAGCCGCAGGCCATCCGCATGTGAACGCGCCGTGGCGAGTCCTGCAGTTCGGCCAGGTCGGCCCAGGCGGCTGGCAGAGTCACCGATTCGTTGTAGCGGGACGGCTACTTGGTCGGACCGGGTTGGGCAGGAACTCGCGGTGGTCCGCGGCGAGATCGCTCGTCGGTGCCCGCCGCTGTTGCCCGCTACGCCAGCGGCTACGGCACGCGCCGACGACAGCACGGGCCTGGAGCAGGTGAACCGAGAGCCCCGGAGGTGACTTTCCCGTACGTGGTGGGCATTCCTGCGGCGCGCGCCGGTACGGAAGCCGCCACCCGGCGGCTGATCGACCGGGGCGGCGGTTTGTGATCCGGGTGGAGGGGCGGTCAGAAGTCGTCAGCGGTACGCATGCGGTCACGGATCCAACCACCGGCCGGCTTGAGCGGGCCGGTGCCGCCGAAGTCGCCACTGGCACACGTTCCGGTGGTGAAGACCGCGCCGGAGCGGAAGTCGTCGGAGTAGTTCCAGTTGACCCAACTGATCTTCTTGCTCGCCATCAGGTCGAGGTAGCGCTGGGACATGGTGAAGTCGTTCGGACCGTCGCCGGTGTACTGCTGGGTGCCGAACTCGGTCACGAAGATCGGAATCTGGTCGGCCGCCGCCGCCAGGGTGTTGTAGTACAGGTCGCGATGCGATGCCGCGTAGAAGTGGAAGACGTACATCAGGTTGCTGGCCGCCACCGGGTTGGCGGTGATGGCGTCCACGCCGCCGCCGCTTCCGGAGACCCCGAGCGACGACCAGTCGGGAGTGCCGACCAGCACCACAGCCTCCGGGTCCCGCTCTCGGATCACCGGGATGACCTGGTCGGCGTAGCTCTTGACCGCGCCCCAGCTGACCCCGTTCGGCTCGTTCGCGATCTCGTAGAGGACGTTCACCTTGTCCCGGTGCCGGTCGGCGATCTCGGCGAAGAAGGTCTGCGCGCGCGACAGGTTGTAGTTGGGGTCGCCCGGCGTGAGCATGTGCCA
This sequence comes from Salinispora pacifica DSM 45544, assembly GCF_000378845.1. Taxonomy (NCBI): domain Bacteria; kingdom Bacillati; phylum Actinomycetota; class Actinomycetes; order Micromonosporales; family Micromonosporaceae; genus Salinispora; species Salinispora pacifica. The sequence goes on from NZ_KB905359.1 coordinate 624,250, forward strand.
GTCGACGATCGCGTAGAGGCCGCGAGCGGTAGCCATCTCGATGTACTCATGGACCAGGTCGGTAAAGCCACGCGGGTCGGTCTCGTAGCCACCTTCCTGGATGTACATCGAGATCCGCAGGACGTCGGCGCCCCACTGGTGGGCGAGGACGTCAAGGGAGGCGTTGGTCGCGCAGTTGGCGTACCACTGCAGACCGTGCGTGCTCATGCCCCGCAGTTGGATCGCCTTGCCGTTGTCGTTACAGAGCTGTTCACCACAGACCCTCAGCTGTCCGTTCGCCGCGACCGGCGTGCTACCAGGAGGTGCGGTGGTCGGTGAGGGTGAGGGTGGACTGGTCGTCGGAGGAGCTGTCGGCTGGCACGGCTGGCCGTTGAGTCGACAGCCGCTCGGATGGCCGGAGCCGGAGCCGAGGAAGCCGAACGTCACCGAGGCGCCCGGTGTGACTGTGCCGTTCCAGTGCTGGTTGGTGAAACGGTAGCGCTGCCCGTCGCGGTCCATCAGCGCGTTCCAGTACGTGCCGATGCTGGTGCCCGCCGGCAGGTCGAAGTCGACCTGCCAGGAGGTCAGCGTGCTGCTTCCCCCGTTGGTGATGGTGTATCGGCCTTCCCAGCCACTACCCCAGTCGGAAACCTTGACGAACGTCGCGGTCGGCGCGGCCGCCGCGGTGGCGGTGGTGGCCACCATGGCCGCCGCGGCCACGACCGCGAAGACGCCGGCCAGGGCCACAGTCCTCATGCCCAGCTTCATCGGTCCTCCTAGAGACATCGCCCGATCAGCTCGGCCGTGGCTGGGGTCGGGACAGGGACTCCATGCGGCGCGCTTTGTTAATCTACTTAACTATATCGTGACCTGTCTATAACAAACTTGACTGGTTATGCCGGACTACGGTGCTGACCGATGGGGGTCGAGGCGCTGGGTCGAGCCTGCCGCCAAAGCCGCACAAACGTGCTGGACGCCGCTGCGGATCATGCCGCCGTACTGGTCGTCGGGAGGTCCGTAACCAGACTTTGGGCCTGGGCCAGATGCTTCCGCGCTCGCGTGGGATCACCCAAGCGCCGATGGTCATCGGCGAGGTTGAGGTGCAGCGAGGGTAGGAGCAGCCGCACCTGCCACGCGTGGTCGTACCGCCGAGCACGGTCATCGGTAAGGTCGCCAGCGGCGGCGAGGGCACGCTCGTCCCACTCGAGTTCAGCCTGGGTCGTGTCCTGCAAATCGGCCAGGTAGTGGGCGAGAGTGCACCGGTGTAGCGCATCGCCGGTGGCGCCGATCTGCTCCCAGAGCGCGGTGAGAGCATCGCGGGCCTGCGAGCGCTGCCCGGATCGGCCGAGCTCCACCGCGGCGCCGATGCTCGCCATCGTCTCGTCGGCGGCGGCTCGCACGGACTGGTCCATGGTTCTCCTCAGGTTTCGGATTGTGGGCTGGCCGCCACCGGCATCACCACGGTGGTGAGATCGCCATCATCGGCGCAGCGAGAGACAACGGGCAGGTGGGGTTGGCTGATCTGCAGCATCACGTCCGGCCCGATGCTGGCCGCTGCCGCCAGCGCCGGGTACAGCGTGGCGGCGCGGAAGCTGATCGCCACCGGCGCTCCGGTGATGTCTGCGGGAACCACTCTCGGCGTCCCCCGACCAGGCGAGGACGTCACGGTCAGATCGCCGTGCATCACGAAGTCCAGGCGTACCTGTGGATCATCGGCGACGGCGGCCAGCAGTAGGTCCCGCGACGCGACCACCTGGGTCCGCACCTCGGGCAGTCCGTCGAGGACGATCCGGTACGCGGGGAAGGCTCCCGCAACTGTCGGTAGCCGCTGTTGGCCACCGGGACCGGTGAGCTGGACGTACGAATCGGCGTACCCGAGTCGCAGGTGCGCCTGGTTGCCGATCCACTGCCGCGCCCGGTCCAGGTGGGCTGCGTCAACAACGGCCGTCGCCGGCACCTGCCGCCGGTCGTTCGGCAGCGACCGGACCGCTAACCGATACCGGTCGGTCGCCACCAACCGCAGCTCATCCTCGGTCACCTCGATCAGGACCCCGCCGAGCGCGGGGATGCCGGCGCTGGCATCCGCGGCCGACACCACCTGCCCGATCGCCTCGGCAAGTCGCTGTCCAGACAGGACCAGCGTGGCGCCTTCCCGATCTCGGATCAGGCTCAGCGCGGTGGTGCGGGCGACCCGGGCGTCCTCGACCGCGCGTTCCATCGAGCTCAGGTGAGCCGCCAACAGCTGCTCGGCCACCCTGGCGGGGCCGGCAAGCACCCGCCGTACCTCCCCCAACGGCAGCCCCAACTTCCGCAGTTGACGGATCAGGGTGACCTCGTCGAGCTGATCCGGCGAGTAGTACCGGTATCCGGTGATCGGGTCAACCGCAACGGGGCGCACGAGACCGCAGTCGTCGTAGAAGCGCAGGGCGCTGGTGCTGACCTGCGCGGTCCGCGCGAAGACCCCGATCGTCATCCGATCCTCTTGTGCTGCCACGCCGACCATCCTGAGCCCTCAACCAACCTGAAGGTCAACAGCCGAGGACCCCTGAACTTCCTGACCCACGCGGCACCCCGGTGATCGGGGCTACCGGGCCGCGTCGTCGTCCCGGGCGCTCGTCAGGCTGTCGAGGTGCTCGGCGAGCAACACGCGGAGGCGGTCAGGCGGCATGAGCTCGGTACGCACCAGCGCGTGCAGGGTGAGCCCGTCGAGTAGGGCATGCAGTCGGGCCTTCTCCGCGCTGAGGTCAGCACCCCGAGCCACCAGCCCGGCCGCCGCGAGGGCGTTGACAGCGACATCGACGACCCCCCGGACGCCGTCGTCGGCCTCGCGGAGTCGCGCCTGGGCAGCCGGGTCAACCTGGGCGTGCAAGGTCAGCCACAGCCACACCTCAGCCGCTCTGCGGCGCTGTCGATCCAGCGGCAGGAACTCCTCCAACGCCCGCTGAACGGTCTCGCGGGGTGGCCCGGCCCAGCTCTCCGCGGCGAAGCGTTCGGTCGCCCTCGCGATCACGTGCTCCATGGCGAAGGTCAACAATTCGGCCTGGGTGGCAAAATAGTGCCGCAACGCACTGGGTGACCAGCCGGCCTCGGCAGCGATGCTTCGCACCGTGGCTGCGGCGACGCCATCGCGGTAGACGACGCGCCACATCGCCTCGGCCAGCTCGGCGCGGCGCGCGGCGTGGTCAACGATTTTCGGCACGGCTCCTCCGGCAGTCGATGACAGCCCCTGCTACGGTGATCGTACAGCGTGCCAAAAAGGGGGTATGGGTGCTTGTCGCGATGATCGTCGCCTGTGAGGTGGCCTTCTGGCTGCTGCTCGCGGCCGGACTACTGGCCCGGTACCCGCTTCGCCTTCCCCGCGTCGGCGCCGTCCTGCTCCTGGCGGTCCCGATGGTCGACCTCGTCCTGCTCGCCGCCACGACGATCGACCTCCGCCGCGGCGGGACCGCCACCGCCGCCCATGGCCTCGCCGCGGCGTACCTCGGTTTCTCCGTGGCGTTCGGTCACCGCATGGTTCGCTGGGCCGACGTACGCTTCGCACACCGTTTCGCCGGCGGGCCGCCACCGACTCGGGCGCCACGGTACGGACCGGAGCGCACCCGACACGAGTGGCGCGAGTGGGGCCGGGGCCTGCTCGGCTGGGCTGTTGCCTGCGCTCTCCTGCTCGCTGGTGTCGCCTTCGTCGGTGACGCCGAGCGGACCCAGGAACTCTGGGGGTGGATCGGGCGGCTCAGCCTGGCGATGGCGATCTGGCTCGTCTTCTGGCCCCTCGCGCACACGGTGTTTCCCAAGCGGGAACCGCGCCGCCCCACCAGCGCCCCGGGCCCAACCGGATGAGTCGTCAACCGGGGCAACTCCGGTGCTGGTCGGGTCAGACCAGCACGCCACCACCAGCGCGAAACGGTCAGGTATGACATCAGCCCACCGGGACCCGAGCAGTTCGATCCTGTCGGTGTTGGAAGAACTCAGCGTCACCCGGCGCTGGGGAGGCCCACCGACGCTACTTACGATCAGCCATCGGTCGCCGAAGCCGACCGTGCCCGCCATCCTCGCCAGCGGCGTCGATTCGGATGGCCCGCTCGACCTGCTGGCCCACTGGGTCGACCAGTGCCGCCGTCATCGTGGCATCGGCAACACGCAGCGGGACCTCGGTGTTGACGCGGTCGCCGTCTCGGGTGAGATCGACGGCCAGCACGTTGGCTACGCCATGGACCGCACCGGCCGGGAGTACCTCGTGCGGGGCCAACGACACGGTGCCGGACCGCACCGCGACAGCGGCACGGATGTCGCGGCCCGCACCCACCTTCCGGGTCTTCTCACCCAACGGCTCGCCGAGTTGGTCTGGCGGCTGGCGGGCCCGCCGCCGCCCGCCGCCGGTGCTCGAATCCGCGACGTGTGGCCCGCCGCTGGGCTGATCGACCTGGACGAGGACGAACTTCACGAACGCTACGCGCTGCCCTCCCACACCGAGGGTCACGTACGCCTCGTCGCGGTGTCGAGCATCGACGGTCTCGCGGCGGTGAATGGTTCCAGCGCCGCGCTGACCAGCAGCGGTGACCAGCGGGTCTATCGCCTGATCAAACGAGACGCCGACCTGCTGCTGCTGGGGGCGGGCACGATCCGTGCCGAGCAGTACGGCCAGACCGCCCTGTCGGCTCCCGAGATCGCCCGTCGACGGGCCAACGGCCTACCGCCCTATCCGGCCGTCGCGGTTGTCACCCGCAGCCTCGATCTCGACCTGGGTGGCCCGTTGTTCCAGCCCAGCATCGGAGGTCACCCCCAGCCACGGCCGATCCTGATCGTCTCCGCCGCTGCGGCGGCCGAGGCCAGCACGGCGGTAGCCGAAGCCGCCGAACTCCTGGTCGCCGGCGACTACAACGTCGACCTCAACCAGGCTATCCAGCTGCTGCGACAGCGGGGGCACCGACGCATCGTCTGCGAAGGTGGCCCCTCGCTGGCCGGCCAGTTGGCCCAGGCGGACCTGCTCGACGAGATCTGCGTGACGGTCACCCCCCAGCTACCGGCGGTGGCCGGTCCGCGGATCACCGCCGGTCCGGCGGGGCGACCCGCGGGCGGGCAGTGGCAGCTCCACCGGTCCCTCCTCGACGAGCAGGGCAACCTGTTCCTCCGCTACACCCGCCCTGGCCCGTCCGACCGGTCCGACGGCCCCCCGACGGTCTGACGGTCCTGGACGCGGCCGCACGCCGGAGGACGTTCGTTCAGGATTCGCTGATAGATCAGATGGTCCTGCCAGGCGCCGTCGACGTGCAGGTAGTTGGGCGCGGTGCCGATCCGCGTGAACCCAGCTTTGGTGAGAACGCGCTGACTTCCGGTGTTGCGCACGTGGGTGCCGGCCTCAAGCCGGTGAAGGTCGGCCACCTCGTCGGCAAGCCGGCAGGCATGCGCGACAGCCTGGGTGGCGAGCCCCCGCCCGGCATACCCATGGTCGATCCAGTAGCCGATGTTGGCGCTGCGGAACGGTCCGAGTACGACGTTGGACAGCGTCAACGTCCCAACAACCCGACCCCCCTCGTCCAACACCCAGGGCAGAGTCTGGCCTGATTCCAGGAGCCGGAGCTGATCCTGAACCCGACTCCGCTGCCCCGCTAACGTGAAGTCGGCATCCGCCCGCCGTGGCTCCCACGGCTGGAGGTACTCACGATTGAGAAGGTACGCCTCGCTCAGCGGCCCCGCATCGGACTCCTCCAGCAGACGCATCACGATCGCACCGGTCAAGGGGGTGGGACGGATGTTCACACTCGTCAGCGTAGTGCCCCGGCGGCGAAGTGCCAGGGCCGGCGGCGGCGAAGACCGCCACCGCCAACCCGCGACGCACCGTGACCCCACGGGTCCGCTGCTGCCGGACCCTCAGTCGCGGTCCGGACGTCGCAGGGTCAACGACTGGAAGCAGTAGCCATAACCGGTGTCGACCAGGTGGAAGTCCACCACGTCGAACTGCGCGGCGGTGGCAAAGCCGAGCAGCTGTTCGTCGGTGCGCCACGAGAAGAAGCGCGGTGGCACGTGCCGGTCATCGTCGCTGGGACCCTCGGTGCTCTCGTCGCCGCCGTACACGCCGACGAAGTAGAGGCCACCGGGACGCAGGACGGCCCGGATTGCGGCCAGAACCGCAGGCAGATCGTGGTTGGGCACGTGCAGCAGGCAGTTCATCGCGAATACCGCGTCAAAGGAGCCGGCCGGAAAGTCCAGGTGCAGAAAGTCCATCACGTGGGCGTCGATGCCCTTGGCCCGGCAGTGCTCGACCATCACCGGTGACAGGTCGGCCGCAACGACGACCAGCCCCTCCTGCTGGAAGAACGCGCTGTCCTGCCCGGTGCCCGCGCCGACCTCCAGCAGCCGCGCACCCGATGCCAGCCGGTCCCGGAACGCCTGACGCTCCGCCACCTTCCACGGTTGCTTGGTCAGCCCGTCGCGCCAGGCCGCGCGAGTGTCATACGCCTGCCGCAGCGGGTCGAGAACCTCGTCATATCGAACGTCCACGTCGGTCATTGTCTCGGGTACGGTCCAGCGGCCCGCGTACCGCCCTCCACGCCCCTGCCGCGGTCCGGCAACGGCCAGCGCACGCACCTGATCCGATCGGCGGTGACAGCTGCGCCGGCCAGGACTTTCTCACCCTGGGTGGGCTGTGGCAGGCTGAATCGACGCGACTGGCGGCAACGAGGATGGGATTTACCATCGGGGAGCTCGCCGCGGAGGGTCGACCGCCTGGGCCTTCCGTGGGGGCGAGGTGAGCCATGTCCACGTCGATGTCGGTCGCCCGGTCACTGCCGGGTGGACCGGTAGCCGAGCAGATCCTGGCCGAGGTGGCGCGGGAGGTCACGCAGTTACGGGCGGCCGGGATGACCCCGGCCCTGGCCACAGTGCTGGTGGGCGACGACGACGCGAGCGTCGGGTACATCCGGATCAAGCAGCGCCAGGCCGAACGGTTGGGGTTCGCCTCCCCACATGTGCAGCTGCCGGCGTCGGCGTCGCAGGCGGACCTGCGGGCGGTGGTGACGCAGTTGAGTGCGGACACGGCGGTGCACGGGGTGTTGGTGCAGCACCCCGTTCCCCGGCACCTGGACTTCGACCGGGCGATGCAGGCGTTGGATCCGGAGAAGGACGTGGATGGGATGCACCCGGTGAACCTGGGCCGGTTGGCGTTGGGGCTGCCGGGACCAGCACCGTGTACGCCGGCGGGAATCGAGGCGTTACTGGCGTACCACGGGGTGCCGGTGGCCGGCCGAGAGGTGGTGGTGCTGGGCCGGGGCGCCACGTTGGGGCGTCCGCTGGCGATGTTGCTGGCGCAGAAGCGGCCGACGGCGAACGCCGCGGTGACGGTGGTGCACACCGGCGTGACGGACTGGCCGCGGTACACCCGCCGAGCGGAGATTCTGGTGGCGGCGGCGGGGGTGCCGGGTCTCGTACGCCCGGAGCACCTGCGCCCAGGAGCGGTTGTCGTCGGTGGTGGCGTGCGGTACTCGGGGCGGCGGCTGCTGCCGGACGTGGACGAGGCGTGCGCGACGGTGGCGGGGGCGATGACCCCCCGTGTCGGCGGGGTCGGCCCGACGACGGTGGCGATGGTGTTCCGGAACGCGGTGCGGGCGGCACGGCAGGCGCTGACGCCACCGCACCGTGACAGCGACGAGCACTCGACGCGGGCACCGGTACCGCCCTCGGGTTCGGGCGCGTCGGACGAGAGCTAGCTTCGTCCGGGGGTGCGGGGTGCCACCGGGGTGGAGACGATGAAGGAACTGGTGGTCTGGCCGTGGAGCAGGAACTGGTCGAGGACCGCCGCCAGGGCGTCGACGGCGGCTACGTGCACCTTGAGGAGGAAGCAGTCCTCGCCGGAGATCCGGTGGCACTCGCTGACCTCGGGGACGCGGTCGGCCAGGTCTGCGATCTTTGACAGCTGGCCTGGACCGGGTTGGATCCGCACCCAGGCGGCGACGGGGAGGCCCAGGGCCGCGGGGTCGATATCGACGCGGTAGCCGCGGATGACGCCAGCGTGTTCGAGCCGGTGCAGCCGCTCCCGCACCGCCGGCGCGGACATGCCGACCTGCCGGGCCAACTCGGCGGCGCTGGCGCGTGGGTCGTCGCGCAGTACGCCGAGCAGACGGCGATTGGTGTCGTCGAGCAACGAATTTCCATCTGGAAGGCCGGATGGGGGTCTTGGTTCACGATGCGTCATCGTTATGCTCCTTTAGCCTTCGATCATGCATGGTTCTAGGCGCTGGCGCCTTCGACAATAGGGCAATGCCACGATCAGTTCTCCGCACGGACACCCGGACTTCGGCGGCGGTGGCCGCACCGCGGATACCACCGCACGCCTACTTTGTCGTCGGTGCGGTGTTCCACTATCTCGGTCCAGCCTTCGCGGTACTGCTCTTCGTCCGCGTGGACGCCCTGGGCGTGGCGTGGCTGCGGATCGCCGCCGCCGCCGCGGTGTTCGCGTTGTGGCGGCGGCCGTGGCGGCGCTGGCGGCACCTGGACCAGGACACCCGCCGGCTGTTGATCGGGTGGGCCGCCGTCCTGGCGGCCATGAACAGCGTCTTCTACCTGGCGCTGGAGCGGCTGCCATTGGGCACGGTCGCCGCAGTCGAATTCCTACCGGTCATCGTGTTGGCGGCCTACGCGGCCAGAACCCGCCGAAACCTGATCGCGTTGGTCTGCGCGGTTGCCGGGGTGTATCTGCTCGCCGACGTCCGCCTGGTCGCCGAACCGCTCGGTATCGCCTTCGCCGCGGCCAACGCCGTGCTGTTCGCCGCCTATATTGTGCTCGGGCACCGCGTCGCCCGCGGTCAGCAACTGCCCGGCATCGACGGTCTCGCGCTGTCCATGCTGATCGCCGCCGTCCTCGCGCTACCCGTCGGCATCGTTGACGCCGCACCCGCCGCCGTGGACGTGCTCGCCCTGGCGGCCGGGGTCGGTGTCGGCATCACCTCGTCGGTCATCCCGTACGTCATCGACCAGCTCGCCATGGCCCGGCTGTCCCGGGCCACCTACGCCCTCCTGGTCTGCCTGTTCCCGGCGACCGCGACCGTGATCGGAGTCGTCGTGCTGGCCCAGATCCCCACCGCACCGGAGATCGTCGGGGTCGGTCTGGTGATCGCCGGTATCGCCGTCCACCAGGACGGTGAGCCGCCGCGACGACAGCGGGCCCGGGGGTGAGGCTGAAGCCCGCGTGGGGAGGCGGTGCTACCACCGCGGGGCGTCGCGCGGTTGGCGCCTGGCACCGGGTAGCCCGACGAATCGCCTTTCCGCGGACGTTCTCGGCCCGCCTGTGGCACGGTGAAGCCACAGCTTGACGGCGGTCCGGAGCCGAAAGCAGGAGGGTCCCTACTCACGCGGGGGTCCGGTAGGGCGTGCAGCCAGGTGAGAGGCGTGAAGCCAGGTGAGCAACATGAATGCGCACCGATTCCTCGAGTCGAATCGGGGGCTGTGGGACGAGTGGGCGGACATACACGCCCGGTCAGCGTGGTACGACCTGGAGTCGGTACGCCGGGGCGCCTGCAAGCTGCGGTCGTACGAGGTCGACGAGGTGGGCGAGGTGGCGGGCCGGAGCCTGCTACACCTTCAGTGCCAGCTCGGCACCGACACGGTCTCGTGGGCGCGGCGGGGCGCGACCGTCACGGGGGTGGACTTTTCCCCCCGCGCCGTCGCCGTCGCCCGCCAACTCGCCGCCGACACCGAAGTCGACGCCCACTTCGTCTGCAGCGACATCCTGACCCTGCCGGCTGTCCTGACTGGAACCTTCGACCTGGTCTACACCTCGCGTGGGGTGCTGGGTTGGCTGCCGGACCTGACCCGGTGGGCGCAGGTGGTGGCGCACTTCCTGGCGCCCGGTGGCGTCTTCTACGTCACCGACATCCATCCGATAGCCGAGGTCCTGGACTCATCCGCGTCCGAGCTTCGAGTCAGCCGGCCCTACTTCCCCAGAACCGAGCCGGTTGGCTACCCGGTGCAGGGCAGCTACGTTGACCGGGACGCTCAGGTCGCCACCGAGGTGGAATACCTGTGGCCACACAGCGTCGCGGAACTGATCACCGCTGTCGCGGGGGCAGGGCTCGTGATCGAGTTCTTCCACGAGTTCCCATGGCTGGATCGGCCGTGGCCGTTCCTACACGAGCAGGAGGGGCTGGGATGGGTTCTCCCCCCTGGTGGGCAGGGCGAGTTGCCGCTGTTCTTCTCACTTCGAGCCGGTAAGCCCACAGCCGGCGATGACCGATAGCCCACCGCGCCAGCGGCCGCGATGCCGGCATCTAGACTCGGCGTCCGATGGACGAGCAGGCCGCACCCGCCGACCCCCGCCCCTGCGCCCACTGCGGACGCCCGGTGCCGCAGCGGGCCGGAGCGGGTCGCCCCTTCCGCTACTGCCGGGACAACGACGGCGCCTGCCAACAGGCCGCCCGGACCAGCCGGATGCGACATCGCAACGCCCCCGGGCTACCCGGACAGGTCGCCCGCACGTGGGAGATGGTGGACCGGCTCGACCAGATCGTGGCGTCGCTCACCGAGACGCTGCACGCGCAGCTGTCCCCGGTCGGGGTGGAACAGCAACTGGCCCAGGCGCGCGCCGACGCGGCCCACCAGGTGGCGGCGGCGCAGACCGATCGGGACGAGGCACGCCGCGCCGCCGAGGATGCCACCGCCGCCGCTGTCCAGGCCCGGGAGCAGGCCCGCAGCGCCACTGCCGGCCAGGAGCAGGCCCGCGCCGAAGCGGTGGTCGCCGCCGCGGCGGCGACCGCTGCCGCGGAGGACGCCGACCAGGCCCGTAAGGCTCGGGACCAGGCCCGCCAGGAGGCGAGCGCGGCACAGGCGCTACTGGGACAGGCCCAACAGGACCGGGACGCCGCACGGGCCAAGGAACTTGATGCCCGTACGCAGCTACGCAGCACCGACGCCGCACTCACCGCTCAGCGGCAGCACGCCGCGGACCTGGTCGCGGAACGCGACGCCGCCCGCGCGGCCGCCCAACAGGCCACGCAGGCGCAGGCCACGGCGACCGAACAGGCCCGCGGGCACCGCGCCGACGCGCAACAGGCCCGCCAGGACACCCAACGGGCGCAGGCGCAGGCCGCGGCGGCGACGCAGGAGCGGGACCGGGCGGTGGCCGAGCGGGACCGGGTCGAAGCGCACCGTCAGCAGGCGGTGGGGGACGCGGAACGGGCGCACGCGGAGGCGACGACCCTCGCTGAGCAGCGCGAAGCACTACGCGGGCAGCTGACCGCCGCCCAGCAGGACGTGACGACCGTGCAGGGCCAGCTGGCGGAGCTGACGGCGCGGCTGCGGGCCGCCGAGAACGACCGGGACGAGGCGCATCGGCGAGTCGCCCAGCTCGCCGACCAGGTCGCCCAGCTGGCGGCTGCCCTGGCTCACCGGGAGGCGTCCACGCCCGTACGCTGACACGCGGGCGACATCACCTCGGTGCGGCCACCCGGCGAACTTTCGGCCAGGTCGGGGCGACCCCCGCCGGGCCGAGCTGCCCTCCGGCTACCCTGGTTGCCGGCCCGTCACGTGCCACCGGGCGGGAATGGCCCGACGGACACCGACTGTTACACCGAAACAGACCAGCACCACAAACGAGGGGAAGACGATCATGGGCGAGCGCATGCTGCGCGGAAGCCGTCTGGGCGCGGTCAGCTACGAATCTGACCGTAACACCGAGCTCGCGCCGCGTCAGACCCGCGAATACCTGTGCGCCAAGGGTCACCAGTTCGAGGTGCCGTTCGCCGTTGACGCCGAGGTCCCGATGACCTGGGAATGCAAATTCGACGGCAGCGTCGCCCGGCTGGTGGACGGCAACGAGCCAGAGCAGAAGAAGGCGAAGCCGCCGCGCACCCACTGGGACATGCTGTTGGAGCGGCGATCAATCGCCGAGCTTGAGGACATTCTTGCCGAACGACTCAAGGAGGTCCGCACCCGCCGCGGGCGCGCCTGAACACCGGGCGCGACTGAATCACCCATTCCGGCACCCGCCCTGGGCGATCCCGCCCGGGGCGGGTGCCGTGGCTCGCGGGTCCGTCAGCCCCCGGCACCGGAGGCGGCCCAGCCCGGGCACCGGGTCGAGATCGGCGGGCGCGGGCGAAATGTTCGCACCTCAGCCCTGCCGGGGCTCGACGATCTCGCCCTCGATGGGCTGGCCGCCGTCAACGACGGTCGGCTCCGCCGACGACGACGGCGGCTGCTGCGGAGCGCCCCGGTGCACCCGCACCCGGCGCGGCCCAAACAGGTCACCGGCGACCATCGACGACACCCGCCGCTCAGTCGTGTGTCGTACCCCCGCGCGGGCCAGCCGGCGCACCGGCGGCACCAGCAGCACCAGCCCCAGCGCCCCACTGAGCAGACCCGGGGTGGCCAACAACAGCGCGCCGAGCAACCCCACCAGACCATCGGTGACCTGCGTGCCCGGCGGTTGACCAGCCCGCGCGGCGGTCTGGAAGCCCCGCCAGGCGCGCATCCCCTCCCGGCGCAGCAGCGCCATGCCCAGCAGCGATGCCGCGAACACGGCCAGCACCGCAATCCCGAACCCGGCAGCGCGGCCAACGGCCACGAACACCGCCAGCTCCACCAACGCCGCCAGCAACAACGCCAACGGTACGAACCTCAGTCCCCGGCGCATCCTCACCTCACCACCCGCCCGCCATGCCCCCACCACCGCCTGGTTCCCCGGTGGTGGAGTACGTCGTCCCGCCCGTCCAGCATGACACGGCCGCGCCCCCGCCAGCCCGCACCACCAGCAGCCGGGGCGCGGGGCGCCACCGGGCACCGGAGGGGAACCGGGGCAGTGGCACTACGGCCACCGCACCTGCCCCGTGGGTGTGCCGTGTAGCCCGCGGCGCAAGGCCAGCCGCCGGTCCGCCACCGCCCACCCGGTAATCCGCCACAACGCCTCGGCGACGATGTACGGACTCATCTTGCTGCTACCGCGTTCGCGCTCGGCGAACGTGATCGGCACCTCCACGATCCGCGCACCGGCCCGGTGCGCCAGCCGGGACAACTCCACCTGGAACGAATACCCCTGCGAGCACACCGACGCCAGGTCCAACGCGTCCAAGGCACTGAGCCGATACACCCGGTAGCCGCCGGTGGCGTCGGAGACTGGCATCCCCAGGGCCAGCCGCGCATACAGGTTGCCGCAGCGCGACAACAGCAGCCGCCGCAGCGGCCAGTTGACCACCTGCGCGCCCCGGGTCCACCGCGACCCGATCACCACGTCCGCGTCGCGGGCCGCGGCCAGCATCGCCGGCAGGTCCTCCGGGGCATGCGAGCCGTCGGCGTCCATCTCCACCACCGCGTCGTAGCCGCGCTGGCGCGCCCACCCAAAACCGGCCAGATAGGCGGCGCCGAGCCCCTGCTTTCCCTCCCGGTGCAGCACATGCACCCGCCGATCCCGCCCGGCGAGGGCCTCAGCGACGGCACCGGTGCCATCCGGGCTGTTGTCGTCGGCAATCAGAATGTCCACCGACGGCACCGCCCGCCGCACCCGTTCCACAATCCAGGTCAGGTTGTCGGCCTCGTTGTAGGTCGGGATGACCACGAGCACCCGCCCCACCCCGGGATGACCGGTCTCGTCACGCACCGTCCTACCTCCCTCGCGCCGGCGTACCGGCCGTCGCCGCACCGCGGGCACGTCGCCGCACCCCGGCTGCGGCCAAGGCCGCTACGGCCAGGACCGTCAGCGCCACCTCCGGCCACAACCCGACCCGGGTCGCGAAGGTGCCTCCGTCGGCCAGGTACAGCTGCCGCACCACGATCGCGCGGGTATTGAACTCGGTGGCATCGCTTACCCGCCCATCCGGGGAAACGAACCCGGAAACACCCACCGTCGAGGCCATCAGTGCCGGACGACCATGCTCGACCGCCCGCAGCCGCACCATGGCCAACTGCTGCCGGGCCTCAGCCACATCGAAAGTCGCGTTGTTGGTCTGCACCACCAGCAGCTGCGCCCCACCGGTAACAGTGTCCCGGACCACCTCGTCGTAGGCGACCTCGAAGCAGATCACATCACCGAGCACCACCGGACCGGCGGTCAGCACACCCGGGGTGCTACCCGGCACGAAATCAGACCGCACCCGGTCAACCTGTTTGCTGACCAGTCGGGCCACATCACGAAACGGCACATACTCGGCGAACGGCACCGGATGCCGCTTCGTGTACAACTGGTCGAGATCCGGGCCGCTCCCCGGCCGCCACAGCAGCCCCGCGTTGCGTACCTGCCCCTCCCCCGGGCCCCGCAGCACCGCCCCCACCAGGATCGGCACGCCCACCGCGTCGGCAGCAGACTGGATCCGTTCCCCGGCGGAAACGTCCTGCAGCGGGTCGATATCGCTGGAATTTTCCGGCCACACCACCAAGTCAGGGCGGGGTCGGGCGCCAGCGGCCACCTGGTCGGCCAACTCGACGGTGGCCTGCACGTGGTTGTTCAGCACCGCCTGCCGTTGGGCGTTGAAGTCCAGTCCCAGCCGCGGCACATTGCCCTGCACGATCGCCACCGTCACCGCCTCCCCACCGCCGTCGGCGCGGATCGGCACGAGCAGCCCGACAGCCGGCACCGCCAGCGCCGCCACCATCGCCCCCGCCGCCGGCATCCACCGCCGGCCCGGGTGGCGATACGCCGCCCAGCCCGCCCAGGCAGCGGCCACCAGGAGCCCACCGATCACCGCGACCACGAAGGTCACCAGCGGCGCCCCGCCCAGCGCCGCAAACCGCAGCAGCGGCGACCCGTCCTGGCTGAACGCCAGCCGACCCCACGGGAAACCACCGAACGGAGTGCGATCACGCAGCGCCTCCTGCGCCACCCACAGCACCCCGGTCACCACCGGCCACCCCCACCGGAACCGGTCAACCAACGGAGAAACCCACGCGGTGGCCGCGCCGAGCAGCGCCAGATAGCCGGCCTGCAACAGCGACAGCAGCACCCACGGCAAGGAGCCGGTGTGCAGGTTGGTCCAGCCCAGCAGCGGGGCGAAGAACGCCACCCCGGTCAGGAAACCGAGGCCAGCGCCGGCGCGCGGACGCCGACGGTGGGTAGCACCGGCCAGCAGGGCCACCCCGACCGCCGCCAGCGGCCACACCCCGTACGGCGGAAACGCCAGCAACAACGCCACGCCCCCACCGACCGCCGCCACAATCGCAACCGGCAGCGGCAGCCGACGTTCCCGCATCATTCCCACAGCCCTCGCCGGCGATTCCACGATCACCTGCCGAAGGGTACCCGGCCTGGTCCGCGCCGCTCCGCCAGTACGGACCACGGCGGCCGCACTGCGACCGGCACCTCCAGAGAAAACGGAAACCGGGGCGCGGCAACCGCCGCGCCCCGATGCTCCCAGGCCCTTCCCGGCCGGTGGGGCGAGAATGGGACGCGCCGACCTTCGGACCGACCGGACGGCAGACTGGCTGCCCCCGCCTGGCCGTTGTCTACTGGCCGTGCCTCTCACCCTGCCCGTACACCGGTAACCGCGGCCGGTCCGCGCCGCCCCGCCGACCCCCGCCCGCTGGACCTGGCCGCCGCGACCACACACTCGGTGTCGCTCGGCCAGCGGACGAAGGGACGAAGCGAACAACAGCCGCTTCCCGTAGTAGGACTCAAAGACGGTACGTGCTCCCCCCGGGGCGCTGTCAACCCGGCCCCGACGAGTCGTCGCCACCACCCGGCGTGTCGCGCCATCCACGCCGGCCCAGCCCGCACCGAGCCACC
Source organism: Salinispora pacifica DSM 45544 (assembly GCF_000378845.1). NCBI lineage: Bacteria > Bacillati > Actinomycetota > Actinomycetes > Micromonosporales > Micromonosporaceae > Salinispora > Salinispora pacifica. The sequence goes on from NZ_KB905359.1 coordinate 639,926, forward strand.
CGAAGATCGGGCAGCCAGGGCAGTCCTAGCCCCCCGCGCGCAGCCGGTCACAAAGAGCCCGCGCCGCGACCGGATGCCCGGCGGCGAGTAACCCGGCGGCGGCCAGCACATAGTCCACGTCAACCACCGGCCGGGCGGCACGCGGCAACGGCCACCCACCGGCGTGGTCGGTGAGCACCCCCGTGAGCACCCCCACGGCATCCGCGGACCCGGCATGCCGAAGCACCCCACCCGAACCGACCAGCAGCCGGACATCCCGCAGATCCCGTCCCGCGCGTTCACCGGTGGCCGCCCCGCGGGCGTGCCGCCGCAACGCCACCGTGGCCGCCAGGGCAGCCAACCGCGTGTCTGCCGCCCGCTGCGCCCCACCCGCCGGAAGATACGCCGGGTCGTCGGCCCGCCGCTGCGCCGCCACCGCCAACACCTCGGCGTCGGCCGCGTCGAGCAGCCGCTCCTCCACCGCCGCCCGCACCACACCCGGAGCGCTCCACCGCACCCCCAGGTCCCCCTCGACGGTACGGGCCCGCCACAGGCTGCCCGCCACCTCCCGGCCCGGCCCGCTCTCCCGCTCATCCGGCGTCAGCACCGAGTACACGTCGGTGGTCGCCCCACCGACATCCACCACCGCCAGGTCACCGCCGAGCGTGTCCGCGAGCAACTCCACACCGGTCAGCACCGCATCCGGGGTGGCCGCGCGCACCAGCCGCGGAAACCGCGGACCCCGCGACAGCCGCTTGCCGCCGATCACATGCCGCAGGAACACCTCGCGGATGGCCGCCCGCGCCCCAGCCGGCGCCAACGCCCCGATCCGGGGCAGCACATTCTCCGCCACGGTCACCGGCACCCGCGCAGACACCAGCATCGACACCAGCTCGTCGCGGACCTCGGCGTTACCGGCGAGGACCACCGGAACCCGCCAGCGGGCCCGCGCCAGCCGGGCCGCGTTGTGCGTCAACGTCTCCGCGTCGCCGCCGTCGGTGCCGCCGACCAGCAGCAGCACATCCGGGCGGGCCGCCCGCACCGCCGCGAGACCCGCCGCGTCAAGCCGACCCGCGGCCACATGCACCACGTTCGCTCCCGCCGACAGCCCCACCCGACGGCCCGCCTGCGCGGTTACCAGCTGTTCGTAGCCGACCACCGCCAACCGCAGCCCGCCCCCAGCAGACGAACACACGTACCACGGCGCGTCCCCCACCGGCAGGCCGTCGGTCGCCGCCGCGACCGCCGCGTCCAACCCCCGCAACACGTCACTGCCCACCGTGGTGGGCACCGCCGCCGTCGCAACCAAACCCGCGCCGCCGAGATCGACCACCGCCACCTTCGTGTACGTGGAGCCGACATCCGCGCAGATCGCGACGTTCACGTCACCGGCGGCACGACCACCGTGCCCGTCGCAGCGACCGCCACGATCGGCGGATCACACACCTGGGCCGCGGACTCCCCCCGATCCGGGCAGGCCCGACACACCACCACACAGCTCAACTCCAGCGTGCGGCTGCGCGTACCCACCCGGGTGACCCGACCGGTCACCTCCACCACGTCACCGGCGCGCACCGGCGCCAGGAACCGCACCTCCGAATAGCCGGCGAACAACCCCTCATCCCCGTCGGTCCGGATGCAGACCTCCGTGGCGACGTCCCCGAACAGACCCAACGCGTACGCCCCGTCGACCAGACTGCCCGCGTAGTGCGCATGCGAGTAGGGCACATACCGCCGGTGCGCCACCGTCACCCCGACCCTCGGGTCACTCATACCGTCGCCGCCCTCCGGCTCGTGATCAACGCATGAACCAGGTAAGAGGCCACCTCACCCGGAGTGGTGCCGCGGCCGAAGATCCGGTCCACCCCCAGCTCGGCAGTCATCGCCTCGTCGAAACGCGGCCCACCGACGATCAACAACGGCCGCTTCCCCGCCGGCCACGCCTCCCGAATCGCCGCCGACATCTCCCGGGTGTTGTGCAGATGCGCATCCCGCTGCGTCACCACCTGCGACACCAACACCGCATCCGCCCGCTCGGCCCGAGCCGCCGCCACCAGATCCGGCACCCCCACCTGCGCGCCCAGATTGCTGACCCGCAACTCCCGGTAGTACTCCAGCCCCTTCTCCCCGGCGACGCCCTTGACGTTGAGAATCGCGTCGATCCCCACGGTGTGGGCATCGGTGCCGATACACGCCCCCACCACCGACAGCTTCCGCCGAAGCTGCCGCTTGACCACCGCGTTGACCTCCTTCGCCGACAGCAACGGAAAGTCCCGCTCCACCACCCGCACCGCCGAGGTGTCCACCAGATGGTTCACCCGCCCATACACCACGAAGAAGGTGAACCCGTCCCCCATCGGCCGGGCATGCACCAGCATCGCCGGGTCGATGCCCATCTTCCCGGCCAGCTGGATCGCCGCACCCTCGGCTCGCTTGTCATGCGGCAGCGGCAACGTGAACGACACCTGCACCATGCCGTCACCGGTGGTGTCCCCGTACGGCCGCACGACCTGCTTCGCCGGCACCACCGCCTGCTCCGGCACTACCGTCACGACCCCGCCCCTTCCAGGATCTCCACCGCCGGGTTGTAGTAGTCGCCCTCGTGCCGCGCCACCCCGTCCAACCCCCTACCCCGGTCCGCCGGCCGCTTCATGATCCCGAACGTGCCCGCACCGATCGCCGTCAACAATGACTGCTCCCCGATCCGCTCCAACAACTCCACCGCCGAACCCAGCACCTGGTGCGCCCGCTGCTGGATGAACCCGCCCGACGCCGGCACGAAATCCTCGTACAGCCCACCCGCGGCACCCAGCACATACCGGACGTTCTGCAGGGCGATATCCCGATCCGACAGCCACGGCGTCACCACCGCCTCCGTCATCATCCCCACCAGCAGAATCCCCTGCCCGGTCAGCGCCCCCACCAGGTTGAAGAAGCCGTCGAGCAGGTTGCCCCGAAACACATCCCCGGTCATGTGCTTCGTCGGGGGCATCCACTTCAACGGCGCATCCGGGAACAACTCCCGCGCCAAGAGCGCGTGCGCCAACTCCAACCGCAACGAATCCGGCACATCCGGGTTGATCTCAAACGCGTGCCCCAACCCCAACTGCCAGTCCGCCAACCCCGCCTCATGCGCGAAGTACTCATTGAGCAGCTGCGACACCGTCACCGTGTGCGCCTCATCCACCGCATCGGCAGTCGTCAGGTAGTTATCCTCACCGGTATTGATGATGATCCCCGCCCGGGCGTGCACCTGCCGGGAGAAACGCTGATCGACGAAGGTACGAATCGGATTGATATCTCGGAACAAGATGCCGTACATCGAATCGTTCAACATCATGTCCAGCCGCTCAAGGCCCGCCAACGCCGCCATCTCCGGCATACACAGCCCCGACGCGTAATTCGTCAACCGCACATACCGGCCCAACTCCCGCGACGACTCGTCCAACGCCGCACGCATCAGCCGGAAATTCTCCTGCGTCGCATACGTACCGGCAAAACCCTCCCGAGTCGCCCCCTCCGGCACATAGTCCAACAACGACTGCCCCGTAGACCGGATCACCGCGATCGCATCCGCCCCCGCCCGAGCCGCCGCCTGCGCCTGCGGAATGTCCTCGTAAATATCCCCCGTCGCCACGATCAGATAGATCCACGGCCGCCGCGGCGGATCCCCGAACCGTCGCACCAACCGCTCCCGCTCGGCCCGCCGCCGATCAATCCGCCGCACCCCCGCCGCGACCGCCCGCCGCGACGCCCGCCGCGACGCCGTCGCCGCCCGCCCCACCGGAACCTCGAACCGCACCGACCCGGCCGCCGCCTTCTGCGCCAACAGCGTCACATCCGCCAACTGCTCCCGCGCCAAGGCATCGAAGACCGGAGCAGCCACCCCATGCCCCAAGCCCACATCCGCGACCACCGCATCCACCAACCGGTTCACCCACGGAATCCCATCCGGATCCGCCCCCTGCACCCCGGCCAGCCGCAGCACCGCCCGCTCCAGCGACACCGTCGTGTGGCTACGCGCCAACTCCACCACCGGCGCCCCAGCCCGAGCAGCCAACTCCCGCGCCCGCGCCACCAACACCGGATCCAGATCGAGCTTCCCGGTCACAATCCGCCCTCCCCATAGATCACCGCACCACGCAGCACCGTACGTCGACACACCGGCAACGGCGTCGGATCCGAAGCACCCCGCGCCTCCGGATCCTCCGCCTGCAACACCGGCAACCCCCGCTCCACCCCAGCCGGGGAATCCCACACCGCGAACGTCGCCGGCGCCCCCAACGCCAACACCCCGTCACCATCCCGCCGCACCGCACGCCAGCCACCCCGCGAATGCGCCGCGAAAGCCGCCCGCACACTCATCCGCTGCGCCGGATTGTGATGCGCCACCGCCGCCCGCACCGACCCCCACGGATCCACCGGAGTCACCGGCGAATCCGACCCGAACGCCAACGACACCCCCACCGAATGCATCGCCCCCAAGGGATTGGCAGCCAACGCCCGATCCGGCCCCAACCGCGACTCATACATCTGACCCGCGCCACCCCACAACCGGTCAAACGCCGGCTGCACCGACGCCACCACGCCATACTCCACAAACCCGGCGATCATCTGCTTGTTCACGAGCTCCGCGTGCTCCACCCGGTGCCGAGCCGCCCGCACCCGATCCGTGCCCAGCCGCTCCGCCACCGCCGCGAACCCCGCCAACACCGTCGCGATCGCCGCATCCCCAATCGCGTGAAAGCCGCCCTGCACCCCGTACGTCGCGCACCCCAACAAGTGATCCCGCACCTGCTCCGTCGACAGATACCCATGCCCGCACCCACCCGCATCCGCATACGGCACCGTCAACTGGGCCGTCTGCGCCCCCAACGCCCCATCAGCGAAGACATCCCCACCGGCACCCACCGCACCCAACTCCCGAGCCCGCTGCGCACCACCCAACTCACCCCAGTACCCGTACACCTCCGGCACCCCCACCCCGGAGATCCCCAACAACCCCGTGAAGTCCTCCTCGCCGGAAATCTCCGGCCCACCACACTCATGCACCGCCGCGATCCCCAACGACGCCGCATGCGCCAACGCCGCCCGCTGCGCCGCCGCCCGCTGCACCCGACCAACCGTGCCAAACGCCGCCGCCCGCACCACATGATGCGCATCCCGCCGCAACCACCCCGACTCGTCGAAGCCAACCGTGGCAACCACCCCCGGGCACGCGGCCAGCAACGCCGTCGACACCAACGCCGAATGCATCGACGCCTGCGACAGATACACCCGCCGCCCGGCCGCCGCCCGGCCCAACTCCTCCGCCTCCGGAGGCACCGGCACCGGCCAGACCGACTCGTCCCAGCCATGCCCCAGCACCACACCATCAGGGGGCAACCCCTCGGCGAACGCCGCCACCGCCGCCAACAACTCCCGCCCCGACCGCACACCCGACACATCCAGCCCCGACAGCCCCAACCCGGTGTCGGTCGTGTGCACATGCGCGTCGACGAACGCCGGCGTCACCAACGCCCCATCCAGCTCCACCACCTGATCAGCAACCGGCGCATCAGCGTCCGCCCCCAACCAGGCAATCCGGCCATCGGAGACCAACAAGGCAGTCGCACCCGGGTCAGCAGGACAATGCAGCACACCGCCGCGGTACAGCGTCGAGGGGTTCGTCATGGCAATCAGTCTGCCGCCAGCCGCGCCTCAAAGAGACGACGCACCCCCGGTTCGCCCCGCACCAGATCCAACGCGAGCTCCGCGTGCCCCGGCGCATACCCGTTACCCACCAGCATCGTCACATCCGCTGCCAGGCCCTCCGCACCCAACGCCGCCGCCGCGAAACTCGTCGCCATCGAGAAGAACACCACCGTGCCACCGTCAGCCGTGGCCAACACCGCCCCATGCTCACAACCTGGCGCATCCACACACACCACCGTCACATCCGCCGGCGCCCCCAGCGCCGACGTCACCGCCGCCGACAGCGCCACCGGATCCCGCGCATCAGCCAACACCACCGCATCCGCCAGCCCGGCCGCCGCCAACGCGTCCCGCTCCCCCGCCACCGGCACCACCCCGACAGTCCGCGCCGCGCCCGCCCGCCGCGCCGCGGCCAGCGACAGCGACCCACTCTTGCCCGCACCGCCAATCACCGCGACGCTGACCGGCCCGGCCGCTGCCTCCCGCGCCCGCTCGGCCACATACCGCTCCACCACCCGCGCGGTCAACGCCGGGGCCCCGCACACATCCAGCGCGGCGAGCGACAACTCCGGATGCAGATCCGCCGGCAACACCGCCGCAATGGAGCGGGCAAACAGGATCGCGTGACCGTCACACGGGACCTGCTCACTGCGCCCATCCCACCGGGCCAGCCCATCGGCGACGGCCAACGGCGTCAGCGTCAGCGACACCAGAGTCGCCACCCGGTCGCCCACCCGCAGCCCCAGCGGCGACCGCCGACCAGTCTCCTCAACCGTGCCGATCAACATGCCACCCGAGCCGGTCACCGGGTTCTGCATCTTGCCCCGCGCAGCGATGATCTCCAGAACCTCGGCGCGGATCCGCGCGCCGTCCCCGCCGTGCTTCTCCCGCAACTGCCGGAAGCTCGCCGCGTCCAGGTTCAATCGCTCCACCCGGATCCGCACCTCGTTCGGGGCGATCGCCGGGCTCGCGTCCAGTCGCCAAGCCCCCTGCGGCAGCACCCCCGCGGGCTCCAGAACGCGGTGCAAACCCACCGGTGAAATCACCACGACCTCCCTGTCCAGCCGCCTGAAGCCCGGACTGCAACTCGCGAAGCGGGAAAACTTACGGCAGAATAATTACTTCACCGGATAATTTCCAGTACCTACGGAGCCACTGATCATCCACACCACCAGCCACAAGGAGGGGGCCGTGACCCAGACCCACCCCGCGGAAACCATCTCCGCAGCCCAGCCCGCACCCGCCGCCCCCACCACGGGCCAACCCTACGAATACCGACGAGCCCCCCTCGTCGAACCCGACTGGACCCGGTTCCCCGGCTGGCGCCACATCAGCCGCGACCAGTGGGAATCCGCCCAATGGCAACGCACCAACTGCATCAAGAACATCAAGCAACTCCGCGCCGTCCTCGGCGACCTCGTAGGCGAGACCTTCTACGCCGACCTGGAAGCCGACCAGAAGGCCCTGGCCACCATGTCCATGCTGGTGCCACCCCAGATGCTCAACACCATGGTGCCCTTCGAGGCGATGACCACCGACGCCCTCTACGCCGACCCGATCCGGCGCTACATGATCCCCGTCGCCTCCGACCGACGCACCGACTGGCCCTCACACCCGTACGCCAGCCGCGACTCCCTGCACGAACACGACATGTGGGTCGCCGAGGGCCTCACCCACCGCTACCCCACCAAGGTCCTCGCCGAACTACTCTCCACCTGCCCGCAGTACTGCGGGCACTGCACCCGGATGGATCTGGTCGGCAACTCCACCCCCGCCATCGACAAACTCAAGCTCACCCTCAAACCCGTCGACCGCTACGACGCCCACATCACCTACCTCCGGGCCCACCCTGGCGTCCGCGACGTCGTCGTCTCCGGCGGTGACGTGGCCAACGTGCCGTGGAAGAACCTCGAGTCGTACCTGATGCGCCTGCTCGACATCGAGACCGTGCGCGACATCCGGCTCGCCACCAAGGCCCTGATGGGCCTGCCCCAGCACTGGCTCCGGGCTGATGTCGTCGAAGGCCTCGAGCGGGTCGCCCGCACCGCCGCCCGCCGGGGCGTCAACCTCGCGATCCACACCCACGTCAACCACGCCCAGTCCCTCACCCCGCTGGTCGCCAAAGCCGCCCAGACCGCCCTGAACGTCGGAGTTCGCGACGTCCGCAACCAGGGCGTGCTCATGCGCGGCGTCAACGCCACCACGCCCGACCTACTTGATCTCTGCTTCGCGCTACAGGGCGAAGCCGGCATCCTGCCGTACTACTTCTATCTGTGCGACATGATCCCCAACGCCGAGCACTGGCGGGTCCCGGTCGGGCACGCCCAACAGCTCCAACACGACATCATGGGCTACCTGCCCGGCTACGCCACCCCGCGAATCGTCTGCGATGTTCCCTTCGTCGGCAAGCGCTGGGTGCACATGCTCACCGAATACGACCGAGAGCGGGGCATCTCGTACTGGACCAAGAACTACCGCACCTCCATCGAGTCCGCTGACCTGGAGGCGCTCAACAAGCGGTACGCGTACTACGACCCGATCGACACCCTGCCGGAGACCGGTCAGGCCTGGTGGGCAACGCACCGCGACGACTGACCCACCACGATCCGCCGCCCGTGACCACACCCCATCGGCGGCACGGGGCATCGGCGACCCGGCCGTAAGCCAGTACCAGTCGGAACAATGACGGGCCCGGCAGCAAGATGCTGCCGGGCCCGCCGGGTCAAGCGGTCACGTCACTGCGCCCCAGTCCGATCCCACTCGTGATCCGACTGCTCAGCGCGTTCCTCCCTGGCCTGGCGAGCACGGGCGTCGTCCCGCTGCCGGACCCCTTCGACCCGCAGCCGCTCGTCGCCGCAGACATCGCCCACCCGTTCCTTGGTGGCGCCGGTCAGCTCGTCCACCAGGTTCTTCGTCTTGGTGGCGAAGCCCATCTCCGCTCTCCCCTCGTGGCGTTTCGGCCATCGACATCGGGTTTCCCGTGTTGCTGGTATTTATTCGTTTGGGTTGGTGTGCGGGGGCGCATCGCGTAACGCATCCTAGGATGCTAGCCAGGAAGAAACGACACCCCAGTGGTTGACTGAAGGCATGGGTGAGCTCCTCCTGATCAGACACGGTGAGACCACGTGGAGCGCCCGTCGGCGGCACACCTCCTACACCGACCTCGCGCTGACCCCCGACGGCGAACGGCAAGCCCGCGCACTCGGCCCGATGCTCACCGGCCGGCACTTCGCCACCGTCCTGACCAGCCCCTGCGCCCGTGCGGTACGCACCGCACGGCTCGCCGGCCTCACCCCGACCGGGACGGACAACGACCTTGCCGAGTGGAACTACGGGGAGATCGAGGGCCGCACCACCGCCGAGGTCCACGAAGAAGACCCCGACTGGAACCTCTGGACCGACGGCTGCCCCGGTGGCGAGTCCCCCCGCCAGGTCGGGGCGCGGCTCGACCGATTTCTCACCCGACTGGGCCCCGTCCTCGACCACGGAACCGTCGCCGTGGTCGGACACGCGCACAGCCTCCGGGTGCTCACCGCCCGGTGGCTCGGCCTAGCGCCCTCCGCCGGGGCGCTGTTCCGGCTCGAAACCGCGACCGTCAGCGTGCTCGGCCACGAACACGGCCGACCGGTCATCCTTCGGTGGAACCAGCCGGCTCCCCCGGCCCCCGCGACCGCGACCGCCCAGACCCCTCGGCACTGAACTTCGGCGGCCGGCCCTCGTACGGCGTGGACAACACCACCGTGGTCCGCGTGGTCACACTCGCCGCCATCCGGATCTCCTGCAGCACCCGCTCCAGGTCGGTCGGCCCGGCCACCCGCAGCAACAGCAGGTAGAAGTCCTCCCCCGCGACCGAGTAGCACGAATCGATCTCCGGTAGGTGGGCCAGCCGCTCCGGCGCGTCATCCGGCTGCGAGGGATCAAACGGCCGAATCGCCACGAATGCTGTCAGCGGTAGGTCGAGTGCCTCGAAGGACACCCGGGCCGTGTACCCGCCGATGACCCCACGCTGCTCCAGCCGGCGGACCCGCTGGTGCACCGCGGAGACCGACAACCCCACCCGCTCCGCGAGATCGGTGTATGACAGCCGGCCGTCCACGGCCAGCTCCGCGACGATGGCCCGGTCGATCTCCTCCACGGCGAGCAACCTACCGGGAAAAAGCCCACCACGCGACGCTGGGTCACCAGAACAGCGGCGCGGCCGCGGGCCCGCTCCTCCGTCAGCCCTTCGCCAACGCTCGGGAGATCACCAGACGCTGGATCTGGTTGGTCCCCTCAACAATCTGGAGCACCTTCGCCTCGCGCATGTACCGCTCCACCGGATGATCAGCGACGTAGCCCGCGCCGCCCAGCACCTGCACCGCGTCGGTGGTCACCCGCATCGCCACATCGGTGGCGAACAGCTTCGCCTTCGCCGCCTCGATCGAGTACGGCCGGCCCGCATCGCGCAGCCGGGCCGCCGCCAGCATCAGCGCCCGGGCCGCCGAGATCTGGGTGGCGGCATCGGCGAGCAGGAACCCCAGCCCCTGGAAGTCGACGATCGCCCGGCCGAACTGCTGCCGCTCCCGGGCATAACCGACCGCGTAGTCCAGCGCCGCCTGGGCCAGGCCAACCGCGCAGGCCGCGATCCCCAGCCGGCCCGAGTCCAGCGCGGACATCGCGATGCCGAAACCCTTGCCCTCCCCGCCGATCAGCCGCTCCGCCGGCACCCGCGTCCCCTCGAAGACGACCTGCGCCACCGGGGAGGCGTGCAGCCCCATCGTGCGCTCCGGCAGCTGCGGCTCGATCCCGGGCAGGTTCCGGTCCGCGAGCAGGCAGGAGATGCCGGACGCCCCAGCGCCGCCGGTACGGCAGAAGATGTTGTAAAAGTCCGCCACGTGGGCGTGCGTGATCCACGCCTTCGTGCCGGAGACGACGTACTCCTCGCCGTCGAGCACGGCCCGGGTGGTCAGACTGGCGGCATCCGAACCGCCCTGCGGCTCGGAGAGACAGTACGCGCCCAGCAACTCCCCACCGATCAGCTCGGGCAGCAGCTTCCGCTGCTGCGCCGTGCCGTACTCGGCGAGTGGGAAGCAGGACAGGGTGTGGACGCTGATCGCCTCGGCGGCCGCGAGCCAGCGGCTGGCCAGAATCTCCAACACCTGCAGGTACACCTCGTACGGCTGGGCGGCACCGCCGTACTCCTCCGCGTACGGCAGGCCGAGCAGGCCCGAACGGCCCAGAGTGCGCAGCACCTCCCGGGGGAACTCGGCGCGCTCCTCGTGGTCGGCGGCCTTTGGCGCGAGCTCCCGGTCGGCGAGTTCGGTGGCCAGGTCCAGCAGGTCGTGGGCCTCGTCGGTGGGGAGGATCCGGTCGACAGTCATGGGTTGATGAGCTCCGTGGGGGTGGGGTTGAGCCGTCGCGCCCCCAGCTTAACGGTCGTTCGGCTCCCCGCACCCCCGCGGCACCGGAACGCGTAGCGGACGTCCTCGGCCGGGTCCGCCGCGGCCAGCATCCACGCCGATGTCGGTGCGGTGTGCCAGGCTGTCGCGCATGCCAGCCCCGCTCATGCTCGTGGACGCGCCCAGCCTCTACTTTCGGGCATACTTCGGCATTCCGGAGTCCGCCGCCGTCGGGCCCGAAGGCCAACCGGTCAACGCTGTCCGCGGCTTCCTCGACATGTTGGCGAGCCTGATCCGCACCCGCCGGCCGGGCCGGATGGTGTGCGCGATGGACCACGACTGGCGACCCCAATGGCGGGTGGCCCTCCTGCCGTCATACAAGGCGCACCGGGTGGCGCCGGAGGGGGGTGAGGTGGTTCCCGACACGCTGGGTCCGCAGGTCCCGGTGATCCTCGACGTGCTCGACGCGCTCGGCATCACCAGCGTCGGCGCCACCGGCTACGAGGCCGACGACGTGCTCGGCACCCTCTCGGTCACCCAGCCGGGCCCCGTCGAGGTGGTCTCCGGTGACCGTGACCTGTTCCAGCTGGTCGATGACGCCCGCCGGGTGCGGCTGCTCTATGTCGGGCGGGGGGTGGCGAAGCTGGCAGACTGCGACGACGCTGCGGTCCAGGCCCGATACGGGGTGCCCGCCGCCCGCTACGCCGACTTCGCCGCGCTGCGCGGCGACCCCAGCGACGGACTGCCGGGGGTTCCCGGCGTCGGCGAGAAGACCGCGGCCCGGCTCGTTGACCGGTATGGCGACATCGCCGGTGTGCTGGCCGCCCTGGACGATCCAGCTGCCGGTTTCGCGCCGGGGCTACGGACGAAACTCAGCGCCGCGCGGGACTACCTGGCCGTCGCCCCGACGGTGGTCCGGGTCGCCCTCGATGTGCCGCTGCCCGCCCTGGCCACCGACCTGCCAGCCGCACCGGCCGATCCCGCTCGGCTGCTCGACCTCGCCGAGCGGTGGAACCTCGCCGGCGCCGTCCGACGCCTGGTTGACGCCCTGGCCCACCGCGCCGACTGACCGCCGCCGCCAGCCGCACCACGCTCGCCGGTGCTGGGGACGGCCCGATGCCGGATGAGACATGACTCGTCAGGCGGTGGCCTGGTAGGAGAGCACCCCGCGGTTCACCGCAACGATGGCCTGCCGCGCGGTGCTGCGCAGCTCGGCCGAGGCGCCGCGGGATTCGGCCAACTGGCCGAGTAGGTCCACCACCTGCCGGGCCCAGCGGACGAAGTCGCCGGCCGGCATCTCGCCGTCGATGTGGCCGCTGACGAGGACCTTCGCGAGTGGCTCCCCACGGGCCCAGCGGTAGACCGGCCAGGCGAAGCCGAGATCCGGCTCCCGGGTCACGGTCAGCCCCTGTGCCGCCTCGTCGGCCTCGATCTCCCCCCACAGCTTCAACGTCTCGTCAACCGCCGTCGCCACCGCGCCCCGCGGCAGCGACGCACGCTCGTCAACGTCCCGGCGGGCCTCGAAGACCACCACCGACACCGCCGCCGCCAACTCGGCCGGGCTGAGCCCATTCCACACGCCACGACGTAGGCACTCGGCGACCAGCAGGTCCGCCTCCGTCCAGATCCGGCTCAACATCCGACCGGCGTCGGTGACGCCCCCGTCGGCGGCCAGGTAGCCGCGGGCCGTCAACAGCGCCACGATCCGGTCGAAGGTGCGGGCCAGGGAACCGGTCCGGCCGGTCACCCGCTGCCGCAGTTCCTCGGTGTCCTTCTCCAGCCGGCGGCGACGCTCCGCCCAACGGGCATGCTCCTCCCGTTCCGGGCAGGCGTGGCACGGGTGGCGGCGCAGCTCGGCGCGCAACTGCACGAGCCGGTCGTCCTCCCCACCACCGCGCCGCGACCGGCCACCCCGCCGGCTGTCGTGCCGATTCAACCCGGTACCGCTGACCGCGGCGGCGAGGTCCCGGCGGGCGGCCGGGGAGCGGTGGTTGAAATGTTTGGGCACCCGAATCCGGGTGAGCACCTCCGCCGGGGTGGTGAAGTCACCCGGGCCCACCCGGCCCGCCCAGCGGTCCTGGGTCAGCACCAACGGACGGGGCTCCCCGAAGCCGGCGGCCGCCGGGTCCAGCACCACCGCAAGGCCAGCTCGCCGGCCGGACGGCACCCGGATCACGTCGCCGACCCGCAGCCGCTCCAGCGAGACGATCGCCGCCGCCTTCCGCTGGCTCTGCCCCTGCCGGGCCAACTCCCGCTCTCGGTCGGCGATCGCCACCCGAATCGCGAAGTAGGCGTCGAAGTCCCCGTGCTGGCAGGCCGCCTCCACGCCGTACGCCTGGACCGTCTCGGTGTTGCGCTGGACCTGCCGCGCCAGCCCGACCACCGACCGGTCCGCCTGGAACTGCGCGAACGAGGATTCCAGCAACGCCCGGGCCGGCTCCGTGCCCACGCTGCCGACCAGGTTGACGGCCGTGTTGTACGACGGCCGGAAACTCGACCGCAGCGGGTACGTACGGGTGGATGCCAGGCCGGCCACGTGCCGCGGGTCGGTCTCCGGGGACCAGACCACCACGGCGTGCCCCTCCACGTCGATGCCGCGTCGGCCGGCGCGGCCGGTGAGCTGCGTGTACTCGCCGGGCGTCAGGTCCACGTGCGCCTCGCCGTTGTACTTGACCAGGCGTTCCAACACCACGCAGCGGGCCGGCATGTTGATGCCGAGCGCGAGGGTCTCGGTGGCGAACACCGCCTTCACCAGCCCGCGGACGAACAGCTCCTCGACGACCTCCTTGAACGCCGGCAACATGCCGGCGTGGTGTGCGGCGAGGCCCCGCTCCAACCCGTCCAGCCAGTCCCAGTAGCCGAGCACCGACAGGTCCTCGCCGGGGATGGTGGTGATCCGGCTCTCCACCACCCGGCGGATCTCGGCCCGCTCCTCCGGGCCGGTGAGCCGCAGCCCGGCGGCGAGACACTGCTGCACCGCCGCGTCGCAGCCAGCACGGCTGAAGATGAACAGAATCGCCGGCAGCAACCCCTCGCGGTCCAGCCGGTCAACGATGTCCGGGCGCATCGGCCCGCGCCAGCGCGGCCCACGGCGGCCCCCCGGGCCGGCACCGCGCCCCTCCCCCAGCTCGAGGCGGCGCAGCGTGTCCCGGCTGTAGCGCAGCAACTCCGGATGCACATCGTGCTTGCGCGCGGCGTCGGCGTCATGGAACAGGTCGAACATCCGCCGGCCAACCAGCATGTGTTGCCACAACGGCACCGGCCGGTGCTCACTGACCACGACCTCGGTCTCGCCGCGCACGGTGACCAGCCAGTCGGCGAACTCCTCCGCGTTGGACACCGTGGCCGACAGCGACACCAGCGTGACCGAGGCGGGCAGGTGGATGATCACCTCCTCCCACACGCCGCCACGGAACCGGTCGGCGAGGTAGTGCACCTCATCCATCACCACGTACGCCAGCCCCTGCAGCGTCGCCGAGCCGGCGTAGAGCATGTTGCGCAGTACCTCGGTGGTCATCACCACCACCGGCGCATCGCCGTTGATCGCGTTGTCACCGGTGAGCAACCCGACCTGGTCGGCGCCGTGCCGGTCGACAAGATCGTGGTACTTCTGATTTGACAACGCCTTGATCGGGGTGGTGTAGAAGCACTTGCGGCGCCCCGCGTCGGCCGAGCTCCCGCCCCGCAGCGCCAGGTGGACGGCGAACTCGCCGACGACCGTCTTGCCGGCGCCGGTGGGGGCGCAGACCAGGACACCGCTGCCGCGCTCCAACGCCTGGCACGCCTCCCGCTGAAAGTCGTCCAGGTCGACGCCGAGGTCGAGGGCGAACTCGTCCAACGCCGGGGACAGGGGGGCCTGTGCGGCCCGGCGGCGTGCCGCGGCGTACCGCTCGGCGGGGCTCGACATGGGACCAAGATTAGTGCGTGCCACGCCGGTACGCCCCACGAGGCCGTCCCGTCCGGAGCCGTCCGCGGCGGTCGGTAGGGTGCACGACGTGCCGGACCGTACCGAACCCGCTCAGACAACCGCCCCGGGTCGTGCTGCTACCCCGACGGCATCCCGCCGTCCCGTGGAAGCGGTGCTCTTCGACTTCCACGGGACGCTCGCGCAGGTAGAGGAGGCCACCGACTGGGTGACCGCGGCGGCTGCCACCTGTGGAACCACGCTGGACCGGATCCGCGCCACCGCCCTCGCCGACCGGCTGGTCACCGCCGGCCGGGCCGGGGGGCCACTGCCACGACGGGTCCCGCCCGCGCTGGCCGAGCTCTGGGCCGACCGGGACCTGTACCCGCATGCGCACCGCGGTGCGTACACCGGACTCGCGGCGACGATCGACGCCGGGATCGATGGGCTCGCCGACGCGCTCTACGAGCGGTTGCTGGTGCCCCAGGGGTGGGTGCCGTACCCGGACGCCGCCCCCACCCTGGCCGCGCTGCGCGCCGCCGGGGTACGGGTGGGTGTGGTCAGCAATATCGGCTTCGACATCCGGCCGCTCTTTGCCGCCTGGGGGCTCGCCGACCTGGTGGACGGGTACGTGCTGTCGTACGAGGTGGGGCGCTGCAAGCCCGACCCGGGTATCTTCCTGCACGCCTGCGGGACGCTGGCCGTTGACCCGGAACGGGTGCTCATGGTGGGGGACACCCCTGCCGACGCGGGCGCGGTGGCGGCCGGCTGCGCGGTGCTGGTGCTCCCGACCGGCGAGGCGGGCCGGCCGAACGGGCTCGGCGCGGTGTTGGACCTGGCTGTGCCGGGCTGACCGGGCCGTGCCGGGCTACCGGGCTACGGGGCGGGCGGGGCGGGGCTGGAGCTTGGGCCGGGCTGACCGGCGATCAGCGCAGCAGCCGCACCGCCGCCGGGGCCGCGGTGATCGTCACCGGCAACTCGGCCACCGGTTCCCCGTCGGCGTAGCCGGTGATGCCCGCGGCGGCCACCTCCACGGTCCGCGCCCGGAAGCTACGCACCAGCGGGTGGTCAACGTGCGTACCCGGATAGATTCGGCGTTTGATCCGCAGCAGCGTCCGCCGGTTGAACCGCCCGCCAACCACGACGTCGAGCAGCCCGTCGGTCGGGTCGGCGGCGGGGCAGATCCGCATCCCACCGCCGTAGCGGGCGCAGTTGCCGACCGCCACCAACACGGCGTCCAGCTCGTGGGTCACCCCGTCCAGGCGCAACGTGTAACGGCGGGGCCGCAGCCGGGCCAGCTCCACCAGGATCGCCAGGTCATAGCGGCGCGGGCCACGGGGCCACCGCAGCCGGTTGGCCCGCTCGTTGATGATGGCGTCGATGCCAGCGGCGAGAACCGCCCCGTACCACCGCTGCGTGCCGTCCGCCGCGGTGATACGAGCCAGGTCGATCGGCTGGGAGCGGCCGTGCCGCAGCGCGGCGGCGATCACGTCGGCCGCGGCGAGGGGGTCGGCCGGGAAGCCGGCGTCACCGGCGAAGTCGTTCCCGGTCCCCGTCGGAACCACCGCGAACGGCACCGGCGTTCCCGCCACCGCCTGTAGCGCCAGGTGCGCGGTGCCATCACCCCCGACCGCGACCAGCGCTACCGCGCCGTCGGCCACCGCCGCGCGACAGGCCGCCTGCGCCTGCGCCGGGGTCCCCGTTTCAAGCAACCGCACCGGGTGGCCACCGGCAGCCAGCCGGTGCACCACAGTGGGTAGTAGCCCGCGGTGGCGCCCCCGGCCGGCGCTCGGGTTGGCCAGGACGGCGACCGGAGGACCGGCACCGGTGGAATCGACTGCGGTCACGGCGTGCACCGTACCGGGCCGGGACCGGGGACGCACCCCCCAACCCGACACCGCTGGGGCAGGGGGACGCCAGCGTCAGGTCATGTCGTCGTAACGGCGCTCGATCGGCGTGGGCTTGGCGACCGGCTCCGGCTCCGCGATCGACTCCGGCGCCCCAACCGGGGCGCTCGCCTCGATCGGGTCACTCCCCTCCGTCAGCGGCGACGCCTCGTCGTCGGCGAGGCCGGCGTAGGTCTCCTTGCCTCGGCCCCGACGTTTGTCGTTGAGGAACGCGACACCGACGGCCGCGAAGTAGAGGGCACACAGGCACAACGCCAACGCGGTCATACCGAACGGGTCGGGCGTGGGCGTGACCACCGCCGCGAAGGCGAAGAACACGAACACCGCCACCCGCCACCAGCCCAGCAACCGCTTCGCGCTGGCAACGCCGACGAAGTTGAGCATCAACACGATCAGCGGGAACTCGAACGCCACCCCGAACAGCAGGATCAGGTTGGTGACGAACGAGATGTACCGGGTGATGTCGAGAGTGGTATTGATCTCGGGGCCGGAGACCTGAAGCAGGAACTCCAGGCCCTTGGAGGTCACGAAGTACGCCAGCACCGCGCCGGCGGCGAACAGCGGCGCGGCGAGCGCGGTAAAGGCGTAGGCGTAGCGCCGCTCGTGCTTGTGCAGACCGGGGGCGATGAAGGCCCACAGCTGGTACAGCCAGACCGGTGCGGCGAGGATCAACCCCACCCACAGACCGATCTTGAGGTTGAGCAGGAACAGGTCAGCCGGGCCGAGCTGCACGAAGTCGCAGGCGCCGTCGGTGGTCTGCGCCTGGGGAAGCTCGCAGTAGGGCCGCTGCAGGATGCCGCGCACCGGCCCGGCGAGCCAGAGGCCGATGCCGAAGCCGACCAGGATCGCCAGCGACGCCTTGAACAGCCGGTTGCGCAGCTCACGGACGTGCTCGACCAGCGTCATCGAGCCTTCCGAGGCCCGCTGGAAACTACTCGGGCCGCGTTTACGCAGGGCGAAGGCCACGGTGGTCGGGCCCCTCGATCAGTTGTCGCGGGTGCGCTGCACCGGGTCAACGACCGGCTGCTGCTGCGGCGGGGCGGGGTAGGACGGCTGCTGAGGGTAGGGCTGCCCCTGCTGCACCTGCGGCGGCATCGGCTGGTAGCCAGCCTGGGCGTCGGCCTTCTCGGCCAGGTCACGGTCGTCGTCGTGCAGGCTCTTCGTCTCGGCCTTGATGATCCGCAGCGAACGGCCCAGCGAGCGGGCCGCGTCGGGGAGCCGCTTCGCGCCGAAGAGCAGGATCAGCACGACCACGAGTACGGCGATGTGCCATGGCCTTAGGGCACCCATGGGAAGCTCCGGTCTCTCGGTGTCGGGCAGGTGGTGTCGCAGCCATCGTACGTGCGTCCGGCGGCGTTGCCACCCGCTGGGCGCTACGGGACCATGCCGGCTGGGTGAAGTCTAGGCCAACCGCGGATGTCCCCAACAGGCCGCTTCGCCCCGACCCGGGCCGCCGGGGCGGCGCGGTTGCTACCCGCCGCGGCGGAACCGGACCGCTGCGGCCCGGTGCTGGATGGTCGCCAACTGCTCCTGTAGCCCCTCGGCCCGCGCCTGCAGCGCCACCGCGGTCGTCTGGAGCGCCGCGGCCTCATCGGCGTGCTGTTGCAACGCCACCGCGGCCCGACGCAGCCGACGCAGCCGGGTCAACACCGGCCGCACGGCCAGCCCGAGCAGCACGAACGGGAGCAGCACCAGCGCGACCACGATCCACACCACCACGGCACCCAGCCTACTGGCCCGCTGACGCCGTCGCCGGGTCGGCCACCGCGCCCGGCGGCGGGGTGGCATACGCCGCAAGGGCTGCGGTCGCCGCGGCGTGCACCTGTGCGGCCAGCTCCGCCGGCGCCACCACGGTGACCTCCGGGCCCAGGCCCAACACGAAGCGGCGGGCCCAGTCCAGGTCGGTGACCCGGAGCGAGACCAGCCACTCGCCCTCGCCTGACTCGACCCGCTCACACGGGTAGTACTCGGTGATCCACCGCTCACTCCGACCAATGCGCAGGGTGACCAGCGGCAGGTCCGCCGTGGGCCGGAACGCACCGCCGGTGAGGTCGTGCGGCACCGCCTGCGCCGGCACCCGCGCCGGCTCGTCCAACCGGGTCACCGCGTCGATCCGGTCGACCCGGAACATTCGCATCCCCTCCGCCCGGCGGCACCAGGCCTCCAGGTACGCCCGGCCGCCGATGACGAGCATTCGCAGGGGGTCAACGGTCCGCTCGATCGTCTCGTCCCGGGCCACCGAATAGTAGGTGATCCGCAGCGCCCGGCCGCTCTCCACCGCCGCCCGCAGCTCCGCCACCCGGTGGTTGTCCGCCGGCAGCCGTACCGCGACCGGGGTGCCGAACCGGTCACCCGCGGCATTCTCGATCTTGACCAGGGCCCGCTCCACCGCTTCCCGGTTGGCCACCCCCGGCGTCTCCGCCAGCATGCGCAGCGCCACGACCAGCGCGAGGGCCTCTTCGGGAGTCAGCCGCAACGGCCGATCAATGCCGGCGTCGTAGGTGATCGTCACCCGGTCGCCGTCGAAGGCCATGTCGATCAGATCCCCCGGGCCGTAACCCGGCAGCCCGCACACCCAGAGCAGCTCCAGATCCTCCCGCAGCTGCCGCTCGGTCACCCCAAGGTCACCCGCGGCCTCGGCGATCTCGATGCCGGGCCGGGCCAACAGGAAGGGCACCAGGTTGAGCAGCCGGGCCAACCGGTCCGCCGAGGTACGGGACCCGGGCCGGGCCGACCCGGTCATCGGGCACTCCCAGCAACGACGTCGTGGCGCGCGGCGAACTCCTTGAGTCGCTGGATGACCGCCTCCCGCACCTCCGGTGGGTCGAGCACCCGCACGTCCGGGCCGTAGCCGACGAGCTGGCCGGCGAGCGCCTCCGGATCCGCGTACGGCAGGACGAGCTGGTCACCGGTAGAGCCCGAGGTCGTCTCCACCGCCCACCGGCGCAGCCCGGCGGCCCGGTGGGGCGCGACGAGCACCCGGGCGCGTCCGGTCCGCTCCACCGGACCGGACGAGCGAGCGACATAGCTGATCAGGTCCACCTCGACCGGCGGCTCATACGCCCCCGACGGGCCCACCGTCCGAACCGCCCCCACCACCCGGGAGAGGCGGAAACAGCGGGCCGCGGCCCGATCCAGGTCATGCCCCACCACGTACCACCGGCCCCGCCAGCAGACCACCCCCCACGGCTGCAGTCGGCGGGCAGACGGCTCGTCCCGGTCCGGCACCCGATAGTCGAAGGCCACCTCGCGGCGGTCCCGGGCCGCCGCGGTCAGCGGCGCGAAGGCCGGATCGACGGTCACCATCGGCTCCAGCCCGAGCGTGGCCTGTGGGTCCACGTCAACGCCGGCCGCGCGCAGCTTCGCCAACCCAGACGACGCGGCGGCGGCCAGACCAGCGTGCTGCCACAGCCGGGCGGCGATGCCGACCGCCGCGGCCTCGTCCGGCTCCAGCGGGATCTCGGGCAACGCATACTGCCGGCGGGCGATGCGATAGCCCGGCTCGAGGTCGAAGGCGCTGGCCGTCCCGGTCTCCAGCGGGACACCGAGCTCGCGCAGCTCGGCCTTGTCCCGCTCAAACTTGCGTTGGAACGCCTCGTGGTCCCGCACATCGTGCGGATCATGCTGGTAGCCGGGCACGGTCGCGGCGATCTGCACGGCGGTCAGGAACCGTCGCGTGGACAGGAGACAGATCACCAGGTTGACCAGGCGTTCGGTACGGGTCCGCGACACGGTACGACGCTAGCAGCCAACGCTGCGAACACATGTACCTATACGCCGCGCGTCTCGCCCGGTCGGTCACCGGGACCGGTCCGGCGGGGGCCCGCCGCCCAGGGCACCCCCGGACGCCGGGCCCACCCGGCGCGACCGCTAGCGTCGCGCGCATGGTGCGCTGGCGGTCGGGAACGGTAACGGCGGTCCGACGGGAGTGGAGCGGCGCGGTCGAGTTGGCCGTCACCCTCCCCGACGACTCGACGATGCGCGCGCTCGCCTACCCTGAGTTGGTGGGTCGACCACGCGTCGGCGATCGGGTGCTGCTCAACGTCGGCGCCCTGCTGATGGGCCTCGGCACCGGCGGCTACGCCCTGGTCGTGGCCCTGCCGGACCGGCTGCCACCGGACCCGCCCGCACCGGCGGACAATCGGGCCGGCGGCCACCTGGTCAAAGCGCGCTACACCCCGCTACAGCCGATCCTGCTCGGCGTGGACGAGGAGGCGTCCCCGCACCGGGCGGCCCTCGCCGACGCCGACGACCTGGGCGGCCTACCCGTAGTCACCGCCGACCTACACTCCGCTCTCCCGGCGGTACTCGCCGGGATCCGCGCCGACGCACCCGACGCACGGGTGGCGTACCTGCTCACCGATGGGGGCGCGCTGCCGGCGTGGTTCTCCCGCACCCTCGCCGAGCTCCGCGGACACCTCGCCGGCACGATCAGCGTGGGGCAGGCGTTCGGCGGCGACCTGGAGGCGAGCACCCTACACTCCGGCCTGCTCGCCGCGCGGCATGTGCTCCACGCCGACCTGGCCGTCGTCGCCCAGGGCCCCGGCAACCTCGGTACTGGCACCCGCTGGGGCTTCTCCGGGGTGGCGGTCGGCGAGGCGGTCAACGCGATCGCCGCACTGGGCGGGCGGCCGGTCGGTTCCCTCCGCATTTCCGCCGCGGACCCCCGCCCCCGACACCACGGCGTCTCCCACCACAGCCTGACCGCGTACGGCCGGGTAGCCCTGGCCTCCGCCGACTTGGTCGTACCGAACCAACTCGACCCGGCGCTGGCCACGGCGGTCGAGGCGGCGCTGGCCCCGCTCACCGCTCGGCACCAGGTGCGTCGGGTGCCGGTGACCGGCCTCGACGCCGCGCTGCGGGCCAGCCCGGTGCCGCTGTCGACGATGGGTCGTGGTCTGGACGCGGACCACGCCTACTTCCTCGCCGCCGCCGCGGCGGGGCGGCACGCCGCGCGCCTCGCCCGCTGACCGCCGCTCAGGCCAAGATCACCAGTAGGGCACACGCCACCACCATCGCGGCCAGGGCGAGCGCCAGCACCCAGGTGGGCACGGTGTACTCGCCGCGGCGGTTGCGCTCGATCTCGGCACGAATCTTCTGGCGGCGGCGCTCGGTCCAGCTCTGCTTCTCGGAGCCGGAACCGCCCGGGTGACTTGACATCATGGCGTGGCCAGCCTACCCGGCACCGCCGGGTGACTCATCCGCGCCCGTCGCGCTCACATGCTGGCGATCAGCCGCTCCACCCGCTCGTCGTACGCCCGGAAGGGGTCCTTGCACAACACGGTGCGCTGCGCCTGGTCGTTAAGCTTCAGGTGCACCCAGTCAACGGTGAAGTCCCGCCGCTTCTCCTGGGCGTGCCGGATGAACTCGCCCCGCAGCCGTGCCCGGGTGGTCTGCGGCGGCGTCTCCTTCGCCTCGAAGATCTCCGGGTCGGTCGCCGCCCGGTCCACCTGGCCCCGCCGCTCCAGCAGGCCATACAGACCCCGGCCGCGACGGAGGTCGTGGTAGGCGAGATCCATCTGCGCCACCCGCGGATGCGACAACGGCAGCTCATGCTTGCGTTGATAACGCTCGATCAGACGTAGCTTGGTCACCCAGTCGATCTCCCGAGACACCGGCTCCAGATCACCGGTCTCCACCGCTCGCAGCACCCGACCCCAGAGCTCCACCACCCGCTTCGCCGTCTGATCGCCGCCGCGCCGCTCGACGAACTCCGTGGCCTTCGCCAGATACTCCTGCTGGACCTCCAGCGCGCTGATCTCCTTTCCGGAAGCCAGCCGGACCTTCCGTCGTCCGGTGATGTCGTGCGACACCTCGCGGATCGCGCGGATCGGGTTCTCCAGCGTCAGGTCCCGCATCACCACCCCGGACTCGATCATCCGGAGCACGATGTCCGCGGCGCCCACCTTCAGCATGGTGGTGACCTCGTTCATGTTGGAGTCGCCGACGATCACATGCAGTCGGCGGTACCGCTCCGCGTCCGCGTGCGGCTCGTCCCGGGTGTTGATGATCGGCCGGCTCCGGGTGGTCGCCGAGGAGACCCCCTCCCAGATGTGCTCGGCCCGCTGCGACAGGCAGTAGACCGCCCCCCGCGGCGTCTGCAGGACCTTCCCTGCACCGCAGATCAACTGCCGGGTGACCAGGAACGGGATCAACACATCCGCCAACCGGCCGAACTCGCCGTGCCGGGAGACGAGGAAGTTCTCGTGACACCCGTACGAGTTCCCGGCCGAATCGGTGTTGTTCTTGAACAGGTAGATCTCACCCGCGATGCCCTCGTCGTGCAGCCGCTTCTCCGCGTCGACGAGCAGTCCCTCCAGGATCCGCTCGCCGGCGCGGTCGTGCGCCACCAGATCGGCCACCGAGTCGCACTCCGGCGTCGCGTACTCCGGGTGCGAGCCGACATCCAGGTACAGCCGGGCGCCGTTGCGCAGGAAGACATTGCTCGACCGACCCCACGACACCACCCGCCGGAACAGGTACCGCGCGACCTCGTCGGGGGACAACCGGCGCTGCCCACGATAGGTGCAGGTGACGCCGTACTCGGTCTCGAGGCCGAAGATTCGCCGCTCCATGATGAGACACTAGCCGCACAAGGCGACATCTGGGCAGTGCTCACCACACCCGTCCCAGCCGGCTCGGGGGTCGACCATGGCCCACGCCGGCCCGGCCCCGGGTACGGTACAAGCCGTGAGGATCCTCGTCACCGGCGGGGCCGGCTTCATCGGTTCAGCGTTTGTGCGCCGGCTACTCAGCGACAAACAACCAGTTCCACGGCCAGACCGGGTAACCGTGCTCGACTCGTTCACCTACGCCGGCACCGACGGCAGCCTCGCCCCCGTCCGAGACGACCCCCGGTTGAACGTCGTCCGCGGCGACGTACGCGACGTGAAGCTGGTGGACGCCACCGTCGCCGGACACGATGTCATCGTCCACTTCGCCGCCGAGTCCCACGTGGACCGCTCCATCCACGGCGCCAGCCCGTTCGTCAGCACCAACGTGGGCGGCACCGGTGTCCTGCTCGACGCCGCGCTGCGGCACCGCACCGGACGGTTTCTCCACGTCTCCACCGACGAGGTGTACGGCTCCATCGACCAGGGCTCGGCGCCCCCCTCAGCGCCGCTGAACCCCAGTTCCCCGTACTCGGCCAGCAAAGCCGCCGCCGATCTGCTCGCCCTCTCCTACCACCGCACCCACGGACTGGACGTGATCATCACCCGGGGCGCCAACAACTACGGTCCCTACCAGCACCCCGAGAAGCTGATCCCGCGCTTCGTCACCAACCTTATCGATGGACACAACCTGCCGCTGTACGGTGACGGCGGCGACATCCGGGACTGGCTACACGTGGACGACCACTGCCGCGGCATCGCGCTGGCGCAGCGGGACGGCCAGGCCGGAATGGTGTACCACCTCGGCGGGGGCACTGCCCTGACCAACCGGGAACTGACCGGCTCGCTACTCACCGCATTCAACGTCGGTTGGGATCGGGTGACACCGGTGACCGACCGAAAGGGCCACGACCGCCGGTACGCCCTCGACTCCACGGCAACAAAGCGCGACCTCGGCTGGGAACCCGCCGTCGAATTCGATCAGGGTCTGGCCGCCACCATCGACTGGTACCGGGAGAACCGGGCCTGGTGGAAGCCGCTGATCGAGGCGTGAACGGCCGCTTTCGGTGGCCGCTGGCGGGCTTAGGAATCGGGGCGTTCCGCCGCGTCGGTCGAGTCCGCCGCCTCGGTTGAGGCTTCCGCCGATGCTGCCGTGGCCTCGCCATCGTCGAGCAGGGCCGTCAACGCCGCGCCGGTAACCCGCCGGAAGGTCCGCCCGACCCGGCCGCGGTCCAGGATCGCGACCTCCAACTGGTCGGCAGCGATCGCGCGAGCAGCCCCGCCCTCCCCGCCGACGCTACCCAGGGCCTGCACCGCCACCTTGACCGCGTCGCCCAGTGACATGTCCGGACGGTGGTTCGACTTCAGCACTGCAGCGATCGCCTCGGTCTGACCACCCATCGCCATTCGGCCGGGCTCATCGTTGACAGAGCCGTCGTAGGTCAACCGGTACAGCTCGTCCTCCGCCGCCGTTGCCCCGACCTGGGCGACACAGATCTCCACCTCGAACGGCTTGGACTGCTCGGTGAAGATCGCGCCAAGCGTCTGCGCGAACGCGTTGGCGAGCGCCCGCCCGGTCACGTCCCGCCGGTCGTAGCTCAAACCGTTCAGGTCAGCCATCCGCACACCCGCCCGCCGCAGGTTCTCGAACTCGTTGTATCGGCCCACGGCGGCGAAGCCGATCCGATCGTAGATCTCACCGACCTTGTGCAGGGCACTGGAGAGGTTCTCCGCGACGAAGAGCACCCCACCGGCGTAACTCAGGACCACCGCGCTGCGCCCGCGGGCGATGCCCTTGCGGGCCAGCTCGGAGCGGTCACGCATGATCTGCTCGGGCGAGGCGTAGAACTGCATGGCCACGACAGAAGTTCTCCTTACGGCGCTGTGCTGGTCGGTGGGGGGGGTCGGGTAGCGGGCTCAGCCGCCCGGATTCTCCATCCGGCCGGCGACCACGCTTTCGGCGATCGCCGCCGTCTCCGCCTCGGTGAGTCGGTGCGTGCCCTCGGCCGTGGCGGACATCACCACCGGATAGATCCGCCGGGTCAGGTCCGGCCCGCCGGTCGCGGTGTCATCGTCAGCCGCGTCGTACAGAGCCTCCACGGCCAGGCGCACCGCATCGTCAACGGAGAGCCCGTACCGGAACCGCTTCTTCAGCGCCGACTTGGCGAACAAGGAGCCGGAGCCGACCGCGTCGTAACCGACCTCCTCGTAGGGACCGCCGGTCACGTCGAAGCTGAAGATCCGACCGGCCTTCGCCGGGTCCGTTGCGGCCAGGTCGAACCCGGCGAAGAGCGGCACCACCGCGAGCCCCTGCATCGCCGCGCCGAGATTGCCCCGCACCATCGCCGCCAACCTGTTGGCCTTACCGTCGAGCGAGAGCATCGCGCCCTCGATCTTCTCGTAGTGCTCCAGCTCGACCCGGAAGAGTCGGATCAGCTCGATCCCGATGCCGGCGGCACCCGCCATGCCCACCAGGGAATATGCGTCCGCCGGATACACCTTCTCGATGTCCCGCTGGGCGATCAGGTTCCCCATGGTGGCGCGACGGTCACCTGCCAGTACGACCCCACCGGCGGCGGCGATGGCGATGATGGTGGTGGCGTGCGGCGTCAGGTCCGTGGCCATCCCGGGCGGCAGCGGCCGTCGTCCGGGCAGCAGTTCCGGCGCCGCCTGGCTCAGGAACGCGGAGAAGGAGGACGTTCCCGCGTTGGTGAACAGATCCGGAAGACGCCCGGATGGGTCGAAAGCCGCTGCCACGTGGTTCCTCTCAGGTACGTGATCGTCCTGGTCGGTCTGCCCGGACCTCTCCGGAACCAGCCAGGACCACTGTTGCGGTTAAAGCAGGGTAACCCGCACCCTTCCGGGGCGGTGATCGTGTCCAGATGGTGGCGACTCCCGCCCGGTGCTTATTCGCCACCCTTCTGCACGTAGCCCCGAACGAACTCCTCGGCGTTCTCCTCAAGGACGGAGTCGATCTCGTCGAGTAGGTCGTCCACGTCCTCGGTGATCTCGGCGTGGCGCTCGGCGGCCTCCGCGCTCGCCTCCGTCGTGACGTCCTCGATCTCCTCGCTCTGCTGGGACCGGCCGGTCTGCGACTGCCCACCGCTGTCACGGCTCGCCATGGCTGCCTCCTCCACGATCGTCTGCGACGAACTTACCTCGCGCGGACGACGAAATGGTCTGCCGCGCGTCAGTCACGTGATCCCGGGCCACCGCGTGGGACGGCTCAACCACCGGTGAGCGTCTCCAGCAGATCCTTGGCGCTCTCGCAGCGGTCAAAGAGCGCACCGACGTGCGCGCGGGTGCCGCGCTCCGGCTCCATCATCGGTACCCGCACCAGCGACTCCCGGCCCACGTCGAAGATGACCGAATCCCAACTCGCCGCAACCACCTCGGAGGCGAACTGGGCGAGACAGCGGCCCCGGAAGTAGGCCCGGGTGTCCTCCGGGGGCTCGGTCATCGCGACCTGGGCTGACTCCGCCGGCAGTAGTGTCCTCATCGCGCCGCGCGACACCAACCGGTGGTAGAGCCCCTTCTCGGGGCGAACATCGGAGTACTGCAGGTCGACCAGTTGCAGCTTGGACGCCCCCCAGCCGAGCTTCTCCCGCTCCCGGTAGCCCTCCAGCAACCGCAGCTTCGCCACCCAGTCGAGCTCGTCAGCGCAGAGAAAGACGTCCCGGCCCAGGCGGTCCAGCACGCTCTCCCAACGGGACAGCACGTCGGCGGTCTGCTGGTCCACGTCACTGCCGTACCGGTCGTCCACGAAGGAGCGCACCCGCTCGTAGTAGGCCCACTGAACATCCAACGCGCTGAGCCGCCGCCCGTCCCGCAGCCGCATGAGGTGGCCGAGGGAGGGGTCGTGGCTGACCGCACGGAGTTCGCTGACCGGGTCTGCGATGCCGAGGTCAGGGACGAGCGCCCTCTCCTCGATCATGGTGAGGATCAGCGCGGTCGTGCCGACCTTGAGGTACGTGGAGATCTCCGACAGGTTGGCGTCGCCGATGATGACGTGCAGCCGGCGGTACTTGTCGGCATCGGCGTGCGGCTCGTCGCGCGTGTTGATGATGGGCCGCTTGAGCGTGGTCTCCAGCCCCACCTCGACCTCGAAGAAGTCGGCGCGCTGGGAGATCTGGAAGCCGCTCTGCCCGCCGTCCTGGCCGAGGCCGACCCGCCCGGCCCCGGCGACGATCTGCCGGGTGACGAAGAACGGAGTCAGAAATGTGACGATGTCGGCGAAAGGAGTCTGCCGCCGCATCAGGTAGTTCTCGTGGGCGCCATAACTGGCACCCTTGTTGTCAGTGTTGTTCTTGTAGAGGTGAATGGGGTGGCTACCGGGGATGGTGGCGGCACGACGGGCTGCCTCGGCCATCACCAGTTCCCCCGCCTTGTCCCAGCGCACCAGGTCCCACGGCGTGGTCACCTCGGGAGTGGAATACTCCGGATGGGCATGGTCCACGTAGAGCCGGGCACCGTTGGTGAGAATCACGTTGGCCAGGCCGAGATCCTCGTCGGCGAGGGCCTCGGCCGGGTCGTACGCGGCACCGGAATAGGTGAAACCGCGGGCGTCGCGCAGCGGCGACTCCTCCTCGTAGTCCCAGCGAGCGCGCCCCCCGCGGTTGAGCTCGGGGCGCGCCCCGTAGGCGTTGACCACCTGCGAGGAGGTGACCATCGGGTTGGCCCCGGCCTGGCTGGGCACGGAGATGCCGTACTCGACCTCGGTGCCCATGATCCGTCTAACGCTCATCAACCTACCCGCTTCACTAGCCCCGACCGATCCCTTCGTCGAGAGTAGTCGGCACCGCACCCGATCGTGACGCGGCGGTGCGGAGCAATTACCCAGCGACCGTTACGGGCCTGTACCCAGCGGAGGAAACGGGCCCGGGTCCAACCACGACCCGGGCCCGTTTCCTCCGTCGTCAGAGGTACTGGCCGGTGTTACTGGCGGTCTCGATGGACCGGCCCGCATCGGCGCCCTTGCCGCCGGAGACGAGCGTACGGATGTAGACGATCCGCTCGCCCTTCTTTCCGGAGATGCGTGCCCAGTCGTCGGGGTTGGTGGTGTTGGGTAGGTCCTCGTTCTCCCGGAACTCGTCAACACAGGCGTCGAGAAGGTGCTGCAGCCGCAGGCCCTTGCGGGCCGAGGTGAGGAACTCCTTGATGGCCATCTTCTTGCCTCGGTCCACGATGTTCTGGATCATCGCCCCGGAGTTGAAGTCCTTGAAGTAGAGGACATCCTTGTCGCCGTTGGCGTAGGTGACCTCGAGGAAGCGGTTCTCCTCGGTCTCCGAGTACATCCGCAGCACGACCGCATCGATCATCGCCGCCACGGTGGCCTGCGGATCGCTGCCGTGCTCGGCCAGGTCGTCCGGGTGCAGGGGCAGGCCGGGGAGGATGTACTTGGAGAAGATGTCCTTCGCCGCCTCGGCATCCGGCCGCTCAATCTTGATTTTGACATCGAGCCGACCCGGCCGCAGGATCGCCGGGTCGATCATGTCCTCCCGGTTGGAGGCGCCGATGACGATGACGTTTTCCAGGCCCTCCACCCCGTCGATCTCGCTGAGCAGCTGCGGGACGATGGTGTTCTCCACATCCGACGAGACACCGGAGCCCCGGGTACGGAACACGGAGTCCATCTCGTCGAAGAACACGATCACCGGCGTGCCCTCTCCGGCCTTCTCCCGGGCCCGCTGGAAGACCAGCCGGATGTGCCGCTCGGTCTCGCCGACGTACTTGTTGAGCAGCTCCGGGCCCTTGATGTTGAGAAAGTAGCTGGTGTGCTTCTCCTCGCCACGTCGCTCGGCGATCTTCTTCGCCAGCGAGTTGGCCACCGCCTTGGCGATCAGCGTCTTGCCACAGCCCGGCGGCCCGTAGAGCAGAATGCCCTTCGGCGGCCGAAGCTGGTGCTCCCGGAACAGGTCAGCGTGCAGGAACGGCAGCTCCACCGCGTCGCGAATCTGCTCGATCTGCGCGTGCAGGCCGCCGATGTCGGTGTAGTCGACATCCGGCACCTCCTCCAGGACCAGCTCCTCGACCTCACTCTTCGGAATCCGCTCATAGGCGTACGCCGAGCGCGGCTCGATCATGAGGGAGTCACCCGCGCGAATCGGGGCGTCGATCAACGTCTCCGCGAGGTGCACGACGCGCTCCTCGTCAGAGTGGGAGACCACGAGGGCGCGGTCGCCAGGAGCGCCGTCCGGCCCGGCGAGCACCTCCTTGAGCATGACCACCTCACCGGCCCGCTCATAACCGAACGCGTCAACGATGTTGAGCGCATCGTTGAGCAGCACCTCCTGCCCCCGGCGCAGCTCGGCGACCTCCAGAGACGGTGAGACGGCCACCCGGAGCTTGCGGCCACCGGTGAACACGTCCACCGTGCCATCGTCGTGGCGCGCCAGGAAGACCCCGTAGCCGCTCGGCGGCTGGGCGAGCCGGTCGATCTCCTCCTTGAGCGTCACGATCTGCGCTCGCGCCTCCTTGAGAGTGCTCACGAGCCGCTCATTGTTCTCAGTCAGCCGCGCCAGTTGCGCCTGGGCGGCCGCCAGCCGCTCTTCGAGCTGCCGGACCTGTCGGGGGCTTTCGGTCAACTTGCGCCGCACCAGAGCGAGTTCCTCTTGCAGGAACGCGACCTGCGTGGAGAGATCGTGGGCCTCCTTCTCCCACCGTGCGGCGCGCGAGTCCACGTCGTCGCTGCGTGCCACGTCCCACCTCCCCGGGGCTTGAACGTTCTGCCCTAACACTAGCCGCTATGAGGCCGATTCGGTCCCATGCGACACCCTCGTCACCGAACCTTGATCGCCCCGGGTGGGCCCGGGAACAGATCCGACGGTTCGGGTACCGTCAAGGCGAACGACGGACGAACCTGGGGGAACGGTGATCGAGGTCGCGACGGGCCAGCTACAGGTCTGGGTGGACCAGGACCTGTGCACGGGCGACGGGCTCTGCGTCCAGTACGCGCCAGAGGTCTTCGAGTTCGACATCGACGGACTCGCCTATGTCAAAGGGCCGGACGGTGAGCTGGTGCAGGCCCCGGGCGGCCGGGTGGAGGTGCCGGAACACCTCCGCCTTGAGGTCATCGACTCGGCGAAGGAGTGCCCGGGCGAGTGCATCCACGTGCTCCGCACCGGCGACGGCACGCCAGTCGCCGGCCCGGAAGCCGAAGACTGATCGCCGAAACCGAGGACTGACCGCCACCGCCGGATGGGCGCTGCTGCCGCCGGTTGGGCGCCGCCCCGGGCGTGGTGCGGTCGCGCGCACCCGGGTGGCTCCCCGCCGAACGCGAACGCGGTAGCCCTCAGCCGGGTGGCGCTGCTCGGCGCCGGGTGGGTGCTGCTCAGCGCAGTGGCCGACCGACGGCCGAGGCAACCAACCGAGCAAACTCCTCAAGGCGGGCAATCTGCCCGGCACCGCCGTCGTCCAGGGTCTTGCCGAAGCGCAACGCGTCATGCCGGGGAGAATTGGCCCCCTCCTCGCCCGGCGGCGCCTCGTCCAGTGACCTCAACAACAGGTAAACATCGATGCCCTCCACCCGCACGGTGCCGTCGTCGGCGCGGGTGAGCCGTCGCCGACAGCCGACCTCGGTGACCGAGGAGACCGGAACCACCCGCAGCGACGAGGTCATCGAGCCGGGTGGGCCGTCCCCGGGCGGGATGTCCTCGCCGTGCCACAGGACCAGGCGGCTGCCGTCGCAGATGACCACTTCCTGCCAGACGCCGTTGACCTCGTTGACGAACCGCTCCAGGGTGAAGCCGAGCACGGAGGCGCCGCGGAGCACCCCGCCGAGAGTCTCCAGGGCCACATCCGGATCACGCAGGTAGGCGCGTGCCGCGGACTCGAGATCCCGATACGGCGACCAGTCCGGAAACACCGCTGGCACGTCACCGCCGCCCAGGCCCGGCCGTTTCATTCCGCCTCCCCGCACCACCGGTCCACGCCGGTCGGCCGCTGTCGCGTCATTCCCCGCCGTCCCGCTCGACCGTCATGACCGTCGTCCCTCCTCCGCCGAGTCGGCCTGGGCGGCCGCCGCCTCCCGCAGCGCCGCACGGCGCTGCGCGTAGGCCTCCATCCCCTTGCTGGGCTTGCGCCGGCGAGGTGGGGCGGTAACTCCCGGGGCGAGCTTACGCGCAGACACCAGGAACGCGGTGTGCGCGATCATGCGGTGGTCGGGCCGAACGGCCAACCCCTCCGCGTGCCAGTCCCGGACCAGGGATTCCCAGGCCCGCGGCTCCGTCCAGCCGCCCCGCTCCCGCAGCGCCTCCACCAGCTCGGAAAGCTGCGGGGTGGTGGCGACATACCCGATCAGCACCCCGCCGGGCACCAGGGCCCGCTCGACCATGTCGAGCTTCTCCCAGGGCGTGAGCATGTCCAGGATGATCCGGTCAAAGCCGGTCTCCGGATTCGCCGCCACGTCCCCGACCCGCAGCCGCCAGGCCGGGTGCGGCCCGCCGAAGAACGCCTCGACGTTTCGTCGGGCGATCTGGGCGAAGTCGTCGCGCACCTCCCACGAGTGCAGCTCTCCGGTGGGGCCCACGGCGCGCAGTAGGGAGCAGCTCAGCGCGCCGGACCCGGCCCCCGCCTCCAGCACCCGCGCGCCGGGAAAGACGTCACCCATCGCGACGATCTGGGCCGAGTCCTTCGGGTAGATCACCTGGGCGCCGCGCGGCATCGACAGGACGTAGTCGGCGAGCAGCGGGCGCAGGGCCAGGAACGCCGTACCACCGCCGGCGGTGCTGACGACGCTGCCGTCGGGCTGACCGATCAGGGCGTCGTGGTGCAGGATGCCGCGGTGGGTGTGGAACTCCTTGCCCGGCTCGAGGGTGACGGTGTGCATTCGACCCTTCGGGTCGGTCAACTGCACCCGGTCACCGGGCTGAAACGGCCCCCGGCGCGCTGGAGGCGGTGCGGGGACGTGCTGGTCGGGCGCGTCGGAGGGCGGTGCGGTCACGTGTTCATCTCCGGTGGGGTTCGAGCAGTTGAGCAAGATCCGCGAGGTACAGGATGCCGACGACATCTTCGCCTGAGGTCACCACGTACTGTGCGCCCGGGTGCTGCCGCACGGTCTCCATCACCTGCTCGCCGTCGAGGCCGACCGACACGGTCGGCACCTCGGCCAACGACCGAGCCACCTCGTCCACCGGCAACCAGGGCCGACGGTTGACCGCGACCGCCGCGGCGGCAGCCGGGTTGACCAGGGCGTGTGGGCAGCCCGCGGAGTCGGTGACCAGCAGCGCGGCCGGTGGGTCGGTTCCGGCGGCGCGGCGCTGCGCCTCGGCGAGTGGCGTGCCGGTCGGAACGGCGCAGACCGGACGGGGTAGCCGGGAGAGATCGATCAGCGGAAGCCGGCGGGTGATCCGGGCCAGCCGAATGGACTGCCCGGCACCGCGCCAGAGGGTGAACGCGACCAGCAACATCAGCGGCATCGCGAGTAGCACCAGCGGCGTCGGGGGCCCGAGCAGGGCTATTACGACGGCGGCCCCGCCCGTGCCGACGGCGACAACCCGACCAACCCAGCCCGCCACCTCGGTGGCCCGATGCCGGTCCCGGGTGGCGGCCCAGACGGCGGCCCGCAGCGCGCGACCGCCGTCGAGCGGCAACCCGGGCAACACGTTGAACACCGCGACCACGACGTTGCTCACCGCGAGCTGGAAGGCGAGCTGATGACCCAGGGTGTGCTCGGGTAACGCCAGGGTGACGGCGACCGCCACCGCACCGAGTACCGCGGAAACCGCCGGCCCGGCGAGGGACACCAGCAGATCAACCCGGGGCGTCGGGGCATCGCGGTCCATCTCGGTGTAGCCACCGAGTAATTCCAGGGTGATGCGGCGGACCCCGATCCCGAATCGGCGGGCGGTGAGGGCATGACCGAGCTCGTGCAACAGCACCGATCCGAGCAGGGAGACGACGAAGCCGAGGCCGATCAGGTAGCCACTGGCCGGAGAGAGGGCGAGTTCCTTCCGGGCGAACTCGGCGTACAGCACGGTAACGGCCAGGGTGAGCAGCAGCATCGACCACTCGAGGTGCAGCGGCACCCCGATCACCCGGCCGACGGTTACCCCGGCCGACCGGTGCGGAACTCGCCTTCTGGACTCCACCGGCCCGATGCTACGCGGGAGCGGATCATGCCCTGCAGACGGCGCGGTCCAGGCTGTCACCCCGGTGCCCTACCCTTTCCGGTCATGACAGCGGATCCGGTGGCAGCCCAGCAGCTCTCGCCCGCGGCGGAGCTGCCGGCCACGGTACGAGCTTCGCTGTCCCCCTCCCGGGCGGCCGACTTCAAGACCTGCCCGTTGCTCTACCGATTCCGCAGCATCGACCGGCTACCCGAGCAGCCCAGCGTGGAGCAGGCCCGGGGCACCCTGGTCCACGCCGTACTGGAACACCTGTTCGACCTGTCCCCCGCGGGTCGCACCCCGAGGGCGGCCAGCGATCTGGTGGCTCCGCAGTGGGAACGGCTGGTCACCGAGCAGCCGGAGCTGGCCGCCCTGTTCGCCGACGACACCGAGGCCCGATCGACGTTCCTGCGCTCGGCCACGGGGCTGCTTCAGGGCTACTTCGCGGTGGAGGATCCGCGCCGCCTGGAGCCGGCCGAGCGGGAGAGTCTGGTCTCCGCGGTGGTGGACGAGGAGCTGCTGATCCGGGGCTACCTGGACCGGTTGGACGTGGCGCCGGATGGCGCGCTGCGGGTGGTCGACTACAAGACCGGCGGCGCACCGCGGGAGGCGTTCGAGGCGCGGGCGCTGTTCCAGCTCAAGTTCTACGCCCTGGTGCTGTGGCGTACCCGCGGCGTGGTGCCGCGGGTACTACGGCTGCTCTACCTCAAAGATGCGGAGGTCTGCGACTACACCCCGGACGCCGACGAACTGGTGCGATTCGAGCGCACGGTGGTGGCGCTGTGGCGGGCGATCGAGGCGGCCACCGCCGCCCAGGACTTCCGCCCGCGGCCAAGCCGACTCTGTGACTGGTGCAGCCACCAGCGGTTGTGTCCGAGTTTCGGGGGCACCCCGCCGCCGTTCCCGGTCGGCCCGGACCCGGCCGACTCGCTCCGTGACCCGCGGCCCCGGCCGATCTCCCCCGCCGCCGACGAGTGACCGGCGCCAACGGTTGAGTGGGCACCGGGTGCAGGCGGTGGTGCTGGCGTACGGGCCGGGCTGATCCGGCCCCGGAGCTGACCGTCCGCCCCGCACCGCGGGTTGTCCCGCTCACCTACGGTGACCCACAACGGGCAGGACGGGTTGACCATCACTGGACCTCACCGTGCCGGGTCGAGCCGTCGGGACGCGGCACGACACCACGGGCGCTCAGGGACAACCCTGAGCGGCGATCGGGGGTACCCGCAGCACAAAATCCGCCACGGCTCCGCCCCAAGTCGGAGGGATCCGGGCCGGGGAACGCCCATGATGGGACTGCCGCGCCGACCGAGGGGGACGGCGCGGACCGAACGACGAGAGGGAGAAGACGTGACCGCGACGGTAGGCCGTCAGGCGCAGGCCGCGGCCCGCGCGAGCGAGGTGTGGAAGGTGTACGGCAGCGGGGAGGCACAGGTGATCGCGCTTCGCGGGGTCAGCTGTGAGTTCGAGCAGAGCCGATTCACCGCGATCATGGGTCCATCCGGGTCGGGCAAGTCAACGTTGATGCACTGCCTCGCCGGGCTGGACTCCGTGACCCGGGGCACGGTCTCGATCGGCGAGACCACGGTCACCGGCCTGGGGGATGCCGGTCTGACGAAGCTGCGCCGCGAGCAGGTCGGATTCATCTTCCAACAGTTCAACCTGCTGCCGACGTTGACCGCAAAGGAAAACATCCTGCTGCCGCTGTCGATCGCTGGGCGCAAGCCGGACCAAGCCTGGTTCGACACGGTGATCGAGACCGTCGGCCTGCGGGATCGGCTGGATCACCGGCCGGCGCAGCTCTCCGGTGGGCAGCAGCAGCGGGTGGCGTGCGCGCGGGCACTGGTCAGCCGCCCACAGGTGATCTTCGCGGACGAGCCGACCGGCAACCTCGACTCTCGGGCCGGCGCGGAGGTGCTGAAGTTCCTCCGTAACTCGGTACGGGAGCACGGGCAGACCATTGTCATGGTCACCCATGATCCGACCGCCGCCGCCTACGCCGACCGGGTGGTCTTCCTCGCCGACGGACAGATCGTCTCCGAGCTGATCGAGCCGACGGCGGAGACGGTGCTGGACACGATGAAGAAGCTCGACACCCAGGTCGAGGTGGGCGACTGATGTTCCGGGCGACCCTCAAGAGCCTGCTGGCACGCAAGCTCCGGCTGATCCTGTCTGGGTTGGCGGTGGTACTCGGCGTCATGTTCGTCTCGGGCGCGTTCGTGCTCACCGACACCCTCGGCCGTTCCTTCGACGCCGTCTTCGCCGACGCGTACGAAGGGGTGGACGTCAACGTCTCCGCGAAGTCAAGAATGGAGGTGGGTGACTTCGAGGGCGAGGCGGTGGCGGCGCCGGTGCCGGCCGAGACGGTGGAGCGAATCCGGAACGTTGCCGGGGTGGCCGACGCCACCGGCATCGTGGCCGCCGACGGCGCGCGCCTGATCGGCAGCAACGGCAAGGTGGTCACCTCCTTCGGGCCGCCTCAAATCGGTGCGAACTGGGTGGGCACAAGCGATCTCGTCCAGCTGCGCGAGGGCCGGGAGCCGCAGGCGGACGACGAGATTCTGGTCAATGCCGGGCTGGCCAAGGCCGGCCGGGTCGCTGTCGGCGATCGAGTGGGCGTACTCACGCTCGAGCCGAAGCAGGAGTTCACCATCGTCGGGGTCTTCGGCTACAGCGGCGGCCGCGACGCCATCGGCGGCGTCAACGAGGTCATGTTCACCACTCCGGTAGCGCAGCAGTTGATGCTCGGCCAGGGCGACGCCTTCACCAACGTCACGGTCACCGCCGCCGACGGCGTCGCCAACGATCGGCTACGCGACGACATCGCCGCCGCACTCGGGGCCGACTTCGAGGTGAAGACCGGCGCCGAGGTCTCCGCGGAGGCCTCGGCGACGCTGAAGGAGGGGTTGTCCTTCTTCAACCGAATCCTGCTCGGCTTCGCCGCGGTGGCACTGCTGGTGGGCACGTTCCTGATCCTCAACACATTTTCGATCATCGTGGCCCAGCGCACCCGGGAGTTGGCGCTGATGCGCGCCGTCGGGGCGGGCCGCCGCCAGATCATTGGCTCGGTGGTGCTGGAGGCGGTGGCGGTCGGCCTACTCGCCTCCGTGCTCGGCCTCGGCGCCGGCGTCGGCATCGGCGCGCTGCTGGCGTACCTGTTCGGCAATCTCTCCGGCGGGCTGGACCTGGCGGGAATCGCTGTGCCCCCGGCGGCGGTTGTCGGGGCGTTCGGGGTCGGCCTGATCATCACGGTGGTGGCGGCACTGCTGCCCGCGCTGCGGGCATCCCGGATTCCGCCGATCGCGGCGATGCAGGACGTCGCGACCCCGGACCGGCCGCTGACCAAGGTCACGGTGACGGGCGCGGCGGTGACCTCAACCGGCGCCACACTGCTCTTCCTGGGCCTCGGCGGGCACGCCGGCGACAACGCCCTGATCACCATCCTCGGCGGCGTGCTCTTCGCCTTCATCGGGGTGGCGCTCCTGACCCCGATGATCAGCCGGCCGGTGGTCGGTCTACTCGGCGGGATCTTCTCCTGGTGGATGCCGGGCAAGCTGGGCCGGCTCAACTCCGGACGAAACCCGCGCCGTACGGCGATCACGGCGGCCGCGCTGATGGTCGGCATCGCCCTGGTCACCGGGGTCACCGTCATTCTGGATTCCACCAAGAGCAGCATCAGCAGCCTGGCCGAGGACAAGATCAAGGCCGAGTTGGTGATCGGCGGCGCGCAGACCGGGCCCCGACCGCCGACCTTCGACCCGGCGGTGCTGGAGAAGACCGCGGCGCTGCCCGGGGTGGCGCTGGTCGGTGGAGCATACGGCGATCTGGCCCAGGTCGGCGACGAACGCACCTGGGTGGGCGCCAACAGCGACGTGTCGACGCTGACGCAGATCTTCGGCGCGCGGGCCACCGCCGGGGACATCAGTCGACTCGGGCCGGATCAGATGCTGGTCAGCTCGGATGTGGCGGCCTCGCGCGGACTCTCCGTCGGCTCCACCGTGCCGGTGCAGTTGGCCCGCGCCGAGCCGAAGACCTACACGGTCAGCGGGATCTACGAAGCCGATGAGCTCCTCGATCCAATCACGTTGCCGGTCTCCGCGGCGCAGGGCTTCACCATCCCCCAGCCGATCGCGGGCTTCATCCAGCTCACGCCCGGCGCCCAGGCCGCTGACGTGCTGCCGCAGGTGGAGCCGCTCCTGGCGGACAGCCCGGAGGTGTCGGTGGCCGACCGGGAAGCGTTCATCGAGCAGCAGACCGAACCGCTCGACGGCCTGTTACGAATGATCCAGATCCTGCTGCTGTTGGCCATCGTGATCGCGGTGCTCGGCATCATCAACACCCTGGCCCTGTCGGTGCTCGAACGCACCCGGGAGCTCGGGCTGCTCCGCGCGGTCGGCCTCGGCCGGGCGCAGACCATGGGCATGATCACTGTAGAGGCAGTGGTGATCTCGGTCTTCGGTGCGCTGCTCGGCATCGCCGTCGGCGCCGGCCTCGGTGCGGCCGTCGTCGAGGCGTTGCGCGATGAGGGAATCACCGACCTGGTGTTGCCCTGGGCGGACATGGGGACAATGGTCGGCCTCGGCGCACTCGTCGGCGTCCTCGCCGCGGTGATTCCCGCGGTCCGCGCCGCCCGCATCGATGTCCTGGGCGCCATCGCCCACGACTGAGCCAGCTTGGAAGGGCCCCGCGCACCGGGGCCCTTCCACACGCTGTGGGAAGGGCCGGAGCGGCCGCGCGCTACCGAGCGCCGAAGGCGACATCTCGCGAGCGTTCCCCGAGCAACGCCGTCAGGAGCTCCAGGTCTGCCGCGGCCAGGCTCGCCAGTTGGTGTACGTCGGCGCAGGGCTCCACCGGCACCTCCGCCGGTACCGCGAGTACCGCCGCACCCGCGGCGAGGGCACTCGCCACCCCGGCCGGGGAGTCCTCGATCGCCACGCAGCGGCCGATCGGCACGCCGAGCAGCCGGGCCGCGGTCAGGTAGGGCATCGGGTGTGGTTTGGCCGCGTCCACCTCGTCCCCGCACACCACCGCGTCGAAGCTGTCCCGCCCCAGGGTGTCGAGGGCAACCTCCACCAACGTCCGAGCGCTGGAGGTGACCAGGGCTGTCGGGATCCGCGCGGCACGGACGGCGCGCAGCAGGGTCAGCGCGCCCGGCCGCCACTGCAGCCCGTCGCCGAACAGCTCCAGGATCCGCGCGTTGATCCACGCGGCACTGGCCTGCAGGTCGCGTTCCGGCTGGCCCAGGTCCTCGTGGAGGAGTTGCATCGAGGCCGCCATACTCGTTCCGATCATGGCCCGCCGGGTGGTCTCGGAGAGCACGCCGCCGTAGGTGACTGCCAGCTCGCGCAGCGCGATGTCCCACAGCTTCTCGCTGTCCACCAGGGTGCCATCCATGTCGAAGAGGACGGCGGCAGGATGTTGGGCGCTCAGGGTGGGCCTCCTCTTGATTGGCAACGGCACCGATGCTGCCAGCCGCTGCCCCGGCCGCAACACCGATCCCACGGACCAGTGACATTCGCCGCCGGCCGGGAACAGCTGGGCAGGGCGCACCACGTTCGGCGACGGACCGATCGACCACGTGCCAGCACGGGTGCGTCGAGACCGCAGGGAGCCTCCCGCGCGGCCAAGCTCCGCCGCGGATCGTTATGGCGTACATGACCCTTCGCTCAGCGCTTCGGGCAGCCCTGTCGTGACCACGGAGCATCAGCGGGGACTGCCCCGGACCGGATCCGGTCGTCCGGTGCCGCGGGGCCCGGTGGTGGTGGTGAGTGCGCTGATCACCTTTATCGCCGGGCTCAACATCGCCCTGGTGGTGATCGCGATGCCGACGATCCGCACGGCGCTCGAGTTGGATTCGAGTACCCAGCAGTGGCTGGTGTCGGCGTTCTACCTGGCGATCGGCCTGGTGCTGGTGCCCGCGGGCCGATTCGGTGACATACACGGCCGGCGCAACATCTTCGTGACCGGCGTGGTGGCGTTCGTGGTGGCCAGCGCAACCGCGGCGTTGGCCACACACGAGGCGTGGCTGATCGCCGCCCGACTGGTTCAGGGTGCGGGCATCGGGCTGGCGCTCGCCCAGGTGTTAGGGACAATCCAGCGGATATTCTCCCCCCGGGAACGGGGATTCCCGTTCGGAGCGGTCACCGCCGGGATCAGCGTCGCCCGGCTGATCGGCCCGGTACTCGGCGGCGGGTTCATCGCCGTCGGGGGCGCCGAGTGGGGCTGGCGGTGGGCCTTTCTGGTCAACGTGCCGATCGGGATCGTCATCGCGGTTCTCGGGTGGCGATTGCTCCCCGTCGCGGAGCGGGCCGAGCGGCCACGAATGGACCTGGTGGGCGCCGTCCTGTTGACGGTCGGGCTGGGCTTTCTGTGGCTGGTCCAGGGTGAGCAGATGCCGGGTTGGTTGACCTGGACGCTCCTGGCCACGGCGGTGGCGGTGCTGGTGGGGTTCGTGCGCTGGGAGACGCGATACGCCCGGCACGGTGAACCGATGTTCAACATGAGGCTGTTCCGGTTCCGCTCCTTCTCGGCGGGGATCATCATCGCCATCTGCTACACCGCCGGCTACGACGGCATCTACTACCTGATGTCGGAATATCTGCAACACGGACTCGGTCATGACGAGTTGGTGACCGGGATCGCGCTCACCCCACTGGCCCTGGGGGCCGCCATCAGTGCCGTGATCGCCGGGTCCAAGGCGGGGCGGTTCGGCAAACCGTTGGTGGTTTCGGGTCTACTCCTCGCGGGAGTCGGGCTCACCGCCCTACTCGTCGCCGACCTCTTTCTTCCCGACCCGGACTCCCCGCACGCGGCCACGCTGCCGCTGCTTCTGGTCGGGCTGGGTGGCGGACTGATCACCTCGGGGGTGGCCGGCGGCCTGGTGATCGCCCCGAACCTGACCGTTGCCCTCTCTCCCGTGCCACAGACCCAGGGCGGAAGCGCTGGCGGGATGCTCGAGGCCGGGCAGGCACTCGGTGGCGGGCTGGGCGTTGGTCTCGTCGGTGCGGCCCTCTTCGCGAGCCTCGACCGGACCGGCGACTGGTTGACCGCCTTCCGCATACCAGTGCTGGTCATCGTCGGGCTCTTCGCCGTCGCCCTGACAGCAGCCCTGATCAATCTCTTCTCGCCCGACCGTTCCGTTCCGTCCGCATAACCAAACACACCGCGGACCACCTGTACCGCGCCGGCTCCGCCGGCCCGGCGCAGTCAAAGCTCAGCGTGCTTGCGCCGCCACGTTCAGGACGTACCGGCCGTAGTCGGTATGCGCCAACTCGGCACCGAGAGCGTGACAGGCCTCGGCGTCGATGAAACCCATCCGCAGGGCCACCTCCTCCAGACAGGCGATATGAATGCCCTGCCGCTGCTCCAGGGTCTGCAGGTAGTGACTGGCCTGGAGCAACGAGTCGTAGGTGCCGGCGTCCAGCCAGGCCAGCCCACGACCCAGATCGACCAGTCTCGCCTTACCCCGCTCCAGGTAGACCTGGTTGACTCGGGTGATCTCGACCTCGTTCCGCGCCGACGGGCGAACATTCTTGGCGATGTCCACCACGTCGTTGTCGTAGAAGTACAACCCGGTGATCGCCCGATTGGATCGGGGCCTACGTGGCTTCTCCTCGATGGAGATGAGCCGACCCGTCGCGTCGGTCTCCCCCACCCCGTACCGCTGCGGATCGGTGACCGGGTAGCCGAACAACACGCACCCGTCGATATCCCGGCTCTCCGCCTGCAGCCGCTCCGAGAACCGATAGCCGTGGAAGATGTTGTCGCCCAGAATGAGGGCGACCGGGTCGGGTCCGACGTGCTCCGCACCGATGACGAAGGCGTCAGCCAGGCCCCGCGGAACCGGCTGGGCGGCGTACGAGATCGACAGGCCGAACCGGGAACCGTCGCCGAGAAGCCGCTCGAACAACGGCAGGTCCCGTGGCGTGGAAATGATCAGGATGTCCCGGATCCCGGTGAGCATGAGCACCGAAAGGGGATAGTAGATCATCGGTTTGTTGTAGACCGGCAGAAGCTGTTTCGACAGCGCCAGGGTCACCGGGTGCAGCCGCGTCCCCGAGCCGCCGGCCAGGACGATGCCCTTCACCTGAGTCCTCCTCACCGCGGGGTGTCTCCGTGCCGTCCCGCCGGGCGGCGCCGCCGCCCCTCGGCCTGAGGCCGGGCGCACCAGGACTTCCGCCGACGATGGCTACCCGGCCGAAGTCTGGCCGGCGGTGCTCGGGCAGCGCTCAAGCTGGGCTCGGGTCGTCCCGTGCTCAGACCGGTTGCCGCTCCCCCGCCGATCGGCTCCGCACCGGCCGAGTCACCTGCTTCGACACACACGACGGCATCCCCGCCGTCGCCTCCGACGCCATCCGCCGGTACGTGCTGGGGGGCACGCCCACCAGTTCGGTGAAGCGCGTGCTGAACGTCCCCAGCGAGGAGGAGCCGACCGCGAAGCAGACCTCCGTTACGGTCATGTCGCCGCGTCGCAGTAGTGTCATCGCCCGCTCCACCCGCCGGGTCAGCAGGTACGCGTACGGCGACTCACCGTAGGCAAGGCGGAACTCACGGCTTAGATGCCCGGCGGACATGTTCACTCCGCGGGCTAACGCCTGCACGTCCAGCGGCTGCGCGTACTCCCGGTCGATACGGTCCCGGACCTGCCGCAGTCGCGCGAGATGGCGCAGGCGGGATCGAACCTCGTCCGGGTTCGGCTGCTGAGCACGCACGCACATATTCTGCAAAGACTCCCCGGCCCCCGTCCAGCCGTTCGCCGCCGACTCGCCGGTACGAGGTTCGATTCGCCCTCGAGCGCACCCGGAGGTCGGGGCCGCAGGATCGGCACAATGCGATCCGAAAACGGTTCGGATGGGGCACCGGGCGCCGGCAGCCACATCGACCGCAGGGCGAAGGAGTCGTTCGTGCCGCCGATCACGTTGCGGGAGCTCGAGCTCCTCATGCGCCAGTACGTCTGGGACGGGGACTGGCAGTCGTTCGAGCACGCCCCAGACCAGCCCTTTGATGAGCTGGGGTACGACTCGCTGGCGCTGCTGGAGACGCACAGCCGGATCAAACGCGACTACGGCGTCCTGATCTCCGAGGACGACCTGGAGCGCGTCCACACACCCCGGGCGCTGGTCGATTTCATCAATGACCACCTCGGTTCGTAACGGCGGAGCAGCCCGCCGTCAGTTCGCTGGCGGGGTGATCCGCTGACGCGCCACAGCGAGCAGGCTGTCGTCCTGGCCCCGGCGGAGGCTCACATCGACCACCTCCTCCCCCGAAGCATCTCGGTACATCGTGACTTCGACATCGAGCACATCGTCGGCGTCGGCGTTGGCCACCAGACAGACCTGCCGATCCAGGACCCGCCGGCGAAGGAAGCCCGCCACCGACCGGCCGAGCGAGCGCCACAGCTGCAGGACGGC
Organism: Salinispora pacifica DSM 45544; assembly: GCF_000378845.1. Classification (NCBI taxonomy): domain Bacteria; kingdom Bacillati; phylum Actinomycetota; class Actinomycetes; order Micromonosporales; family Micromonosporaceae; genus Salinispora; species Salinispora pacifica. The sequence goes on from NZ_KB905359.1 coordinate 682,912, forward strand.
CCAATCCACAATTGAAAAGTACGACGCGAAGTACAGTAGGCCGACGCCGTTCAGATCACGGCTGGCGCTCACCTGATAGGTCAGCGTCACGCGAACCTGCGGCGGTGGCTCCCCCACCGACCGGAATCCGGCCGCCCGACGGACATTCGATATGATTCGCCGCGGGGTGTACTCGTCGGCGATCTGCTCCAGGTGATCTATTCGGAAGCCGACCGGCGTGGCCCGCCGCAACCCATGGTTTGTTCCCGCACCGGAGCGCTGAATCCACCGGTTGAACGTCTCGACATGCAGGCAGCCGGGCGTGTCGTAACTGAAGAAGTCGTCCGTGCCGGCGGTGTCCCCGCTCAGGGCCGTGCCGGATACCCCGTCGTGGCGGCTGACCTGATGCACGGTCAGCACCGAATCGCCGCCGCAGGAGAAGACCTTGGAGCGCACCCGCAGCCGATCACCGAAGGTCAACTGCTCTACGGACAACTCCCGGCAGGCCTGAACCCGGAAGTACGCGAAGGAGAGATAGACCGGGTTACCGGCCGGATCCACCGCGGAGTAGGGGTCAAGGTGGCAGGCGGCGCCCACCGCGTCCCACGTCCAGTCCCCGAGTTGCCCGACGAAGAGCGAGTTGGGGCCGCACATCGCCGGGGTAATCAACTCGACGCGTTCCCACCAGTCGCCCGGGCCACGAACCAGCGCCGGGCGACCGACCTGGGTGAACGGGGCCGGTTGGTAGGTCGCCATCTCGCCTCCACAATTCTGGAGGAGCGTGTCCCCTCCGTGGCTGGTGTTCGGAGAGAGCCGGATCAGGGCGGGGAGATCCCGAGGCGGGCAGCGGCGGCGGCGAGCTGCTCGGCCTCCCGGGACGGACCCGTCGGCGGGCCGAGCAGCGCCAGCACCTCGCTGTGCCCGGAGCGAACCTGCGGCAGCCGCCGCGCGAGTGTCGTCAGGCCGTTCCCCGGGCCACACTCGACCAGCAGCTGCGGCCCGGCGTCCGCCAGGGTCGTCAAGGCCGGCCAGAACAGCACCGGGTCCACCGGTTGACGCGCCCAGTACCCGGGATCCCGCGCCTCGGCGTCGGTCAGGTAGCCGGCGGTGTACCCGGAAACCAGGGGTATCTGTGGCGACCGGACCGGCAGGCTGGCCAGCAACGGACCAGCTGCGACGGCCACCGGACGGAGTAGCTCGCTGTGGAACGGCACCGTTGACGGCACCGGCGCCGAGGTGAAGCCTGCCCGCCGGAGCGTGGCCAGGGTGGTCCGCAGTGGTTCGGCCGCCCCCGCGATCACGGTCTGCCGGGGCGCGTTGATCGCGCCGATGTCGACCCCCGGCCGGAGGTGGGGCTGCACCTGCGCTCGGGACGCGGCGACGGCGGCCATCCCGCCCGCCGGCACCGTCGCGAACTGACCGACCCGGTGCCGCACGATCCGGACCGCGCTGGCTGGATCGAAGATCCCGGCCAGCGTCGCCGCGGCCAGCTCGCCGATGCTGTGCCCGAGTAGAACTGTCGGGCGCAGTCCCCAATCCATCAGGAGCCGGCCGAGCGCATAGTCGATGGCGAAGAGTAACGGCTGGGAGCGGTCGGCATGGTCGATCGGTACCCGGGGCGAAGCGGCGAGCCAGTCCGAACGGAGCTCGTCTCCAACCGCCCCCATCAGCAGGAACAGCTCGTCCATGAGCTGCGCGAACTCCGGTACATCGCGGTACAGCCCGCTGCCCATCCCCTGGTACTGGGCGCTCTGGCCCGGCATCAGCAGGGCCAGCGGGCCGGTCAGACGGCCGACAGCCATCGGTTCACGAGGTCAACCAACTGCTGCGGCGTCTCCGCCGCTCCCAACGCCTGCTCGGAGAGGTCAACGCCGTACTCGCGCCGAATCACGCTCTGGGTCTCCAGGAGCGCGAGAGAGTCGTAGCCGAGGTCGGCGAAGGCCCGTTCGGGGGCTTGTTGGAACGAATCCGTGGACTCGTCGTCCCCCGCGCACCTATGCATGATCTCCTCCAGGGCCGACAGTGTCATCTGCTTCATGACGTTTCCCTCCTGATCGGGTGGGTGCTTCGCGGCCGGTGACGCTGGCTGCTCCGGTGCGGTTGGGAGCCGCGGTGCCAGGCCGGAGCACCATGGCGGAGTTGAAACCACCCCGGCCCCGCGCCAGCACCAACGCAGGTCCCGGCTGCCACGGCCGGGGAACACCGGTGACGAGATCCAGCCGCGCGCCCGGGGCCACCGTTCGCACATTGACCGTCGGCGGGATGAGCCCGTCTCGCATCGCCAGCAGCGCACCGGCGAGGTCGACCGGGGCGCCACCGGAGCTCATCCGTCCGGTCATGGTCTTCGGGACCGTGACCGGCACCCCCTGCGGACCGAAGACAGCCGCGATGGTCTCGGCCTCGGCGCGGTCGTCGGCCGGCCGACCGGAACCGTCTGCGAAGACCACCCCGACCTCCCGGGCGGTCACCCCCGCATCGGCGAGAGCGGCCTCCACCGCGCGGCCCAGACCCCGCTCACCGCCGTACCGGGCCGCGGCGTCGAACGTCGCGGCGTACCCGGCGATCTCCCCGTAGATCCGGGTGCCGCGACGGCGGGCCGCGGCGGCCTCCTCGACCACCAGGACCGCACCCCCCTCGCCGGGGACCTGACCCCGGGCGCGGAGGTCGAAGGGAAGATAGGCGGTACGCGGATCCTCGTCGGTGCTCAGCGTCCCGTCGCTGATCCGGGCGACCCACCCGTACGGACAGAAGGAGCTGTCGAAGCCGCCGGAGAGCATCAGCCGCGCCCCCTTGCGGATGTTACGCCGGGCCTGCGCCACCGCGTCGAGCCCGCCGGCCTGGTCACCGACGACGACGCCGGCCGGGCCCCGCAGGGCGTGCCGGATGGACAGCTGCCCGGTGTTGACGGCGTAGAACCAGGCAAACGACATGTAGACACTGACGCGCTCCGGGCCGGAACACCAGAGGTTCTCCAGCTCCCGCTGGCCGTACTCGAAGCCGCCGAACGCCCCGGCCATCGCCACCCCGGTCTCGCCCGGGTCGTAGGTGCCCGGCGCCACCCCGGAGTCGGCCAACGCCCACGCCGACGCCGTGAGGGCGAGCTGGGTCATCCGGTCGGTCTGTGGTAGCAGCCGGCGGGGCAGGTGCTCCGCCGGGTCGAAGTCGTCGATCTCGCCACCCAGTCGAGCCGGATAGCCCCGTGTGTCGAAGCGGCGGATCGGGCCGATGCCGGATTCGCCGCGGAGCGTCGCGGCCCAGAAGTTCTCGGTCCCGGCGCCGTTCGGCGCCGCGACGCCGATGCCGGTGATCACCGCTGTGGTCATGCCGGTCCCGTGCCCAACCGGGTGAGCACGATCGCGCTCTGGAAGCCGCCGAAGCCGCTGCCGACGCTCAACACCGTGTCGAGCCGCTGCTCCCGGGCGTGTAGCGGGACGTAGTCCAGGTCGAGCTCCGGATCCGGCTCGCGCAGGTTCGCGGTGGGTGGGACAACACCCTGGTCGAGGGCGAGGGTGCAGGCGGCGATCTCGATCGAGCCGATGGCCCCGAGCGAATGACCGATCATCGATTTGATCGAGCTGACCGGCGTCCGGTACGCGTGCGGACCGAGTGCCCGTTTGAGCGCGGCGGTCTCATGGCGATCGTTCTGTTTGGTCGCCGTGCCGTGGGCGTTGACGTAGTCAATGGACTGGGGCGAGCGCCGGCTCTCGGCCAGGGCGGCGGTGATGGCGGCGGCCATCTCGGCGCCGTCGGGCCGCAGGCCCGTCATATGGTAGGCGTTACTCCGCGAGGCGAAGCCGGCGATCTCGGCATAGATCCGGGCGCCGCGGGCCCGCGCGTGCTCCTCGGTCTCCAGCAACAGCGTGGCGGCGCCCTCGCCGAGAACGAAGCCGTTCCGGGTGCGATCAAAGGGCCGCAACGCGTGTGCGGCATCGTCGTTACTCGGTGAGGTCGCCCGAATGGCGTCGAAACAGGCGACCGTGATCGGCGAGATGGGCGCGTCGGTACCGCCGGTGACCATCACGTCGGCGGCGCCCTCCCGGATCAGATCGGCCGCGTGGCCGACCGCGTCCAGGCCGGAGGTGCATCCCGCCGAGACCACAGTGACCGGCCCCTGGGCGTTGCACTCCGCGGCGATTTCCGCCGCCATCGAGCCGGGCATGAAGTAGTCGTAGAGGTGTGGGCTGGCATACCGGTGATCCAGGACCCACTCCCGCCCGGTGTCGCTGAGGGCGAGATACTCGGATTCCAGGTTGCAGGTGGCACCGACGGCAGTGCCGAGACTCACCCCAACCCGGGTGGGATCGAACCGGTCCGGCTCCAGGCCACCGTCGGCGATCGCCTCCCTCGTCGCGACCAGGGCGAACTGGGCGGCTCGGTCCAGTCGACGACGCTCTCGGTGGGACAGCTCCGCCTGCGCCGCCTCGAAGTCCACCTCGGCGGCGATCCGCGACCGGAACGCGGCAGCGTCGAAAGCGGTGATCGGCCGGGTCGCGGTCCGGCCGGCGGTGATCAGGTGCCAGAACGCCTTCGTACCCACACCGCCGGGCGCCACGACGCCGAGGCCCGTGATCACGACCCTTGGTGCGCTCACCGGGGCACCGCCATGCTCGAGCCGGCGCTCTCCCGGGCTGGTCGCGGGTCGCGCGTACGCTCCGCCCACCAGTCGCGGTTGTCGCGGTACCAGTTCACGACCGCGGCCAGGCCCGATTCGAACGACACCTGCGGGGCGTAGCCGAGTTCGTGGCGGGCCTTGCCGTCGTCGAGGCTGTAGCGCCGGTCGTGTCCCAACCGGTCGGCGACGAACCGGACCGCGTCCCAGCTGGCTCCGCAGAGCTCCACGAGGAGTGCGGTGAGCTCTCGGTTGGTCAGCTCAACTCCACCACTGAGATGGTAGATCTCACCCGCGCGCCCCTGCTCCAGCGCCAGCTGCACCCCGCGGCAGTGGTCCGCGACGTGCAGCCACTCCCGGACATTCTGGCCATCTCCGTAGAGCGGCACCGGCTGGCCGGTCAGCAGGTTGGTGACGAACCGCGGGATCACCTTCTCGACATGCTGGTACGGCCCATAGTTGTTCGTGCAGCGAGTGATCACCACCGGCAGCCCGTAGGAGCGGTGATAGGCGCGGGCGAGCAGATCGGCCGCAGCCTTCGAGGCGGCGTACGGGGAGTTCGGCCGGAGCGGATGCTCCTCCGTCCAGGCGCCTTCCGCGATGGTGCCGTAGACCTCATCCGTCGAGACCTGCACGATCCGTTCGATACCGAGACGCAGGCAGCACTCCAGCAGGTTCTGGGTACCCAGCACGTTGGTCGCCAGGAACGGCGACGCGTCCTGTAGTGACCGGTCCACGTGGCTTTCGGCCGCGAAGTGGACGACCGCGTCCTGCCCCGGCAGCAGGTCGAGAAGGAGGCCCCGGTCACCGATGTCGCCCCGGACGAAGGTCAGCCGACGGTCCGCCACCGGCAGGTTCGCCCGGCGCCCCGCGTACGTGAGGAGGTCCAGGACGGTGATCTCCGCGTTCTCGTACCCCTGGTAGACGCCGTCGAGGAGGTTACGTACGTACTGCGAGCCGACGAAGCCGGCTCCCCCGGTCACGAGGATTCTCATGGCTGCGAGCCTTGCCGGAGACGACCGGCCCCGGGTGGAGCTCCACTGGAACGGCGGTGGAGCGGGTCCACCGCACCACCCGGCGCCGCGCGCCACCAGCCGGGCTCCACCGGGGGACGAGCGCGGTACGCGACGGTGCTCGTCCGACAGCTCGTACGGCTTTGGAGGCCCGCGCGTGAAAGACACGGTCGCCGATCTCGCCATTCTCGGCGGGACTCCGACGTTCCCGCAGATGCTGCAGGTGGGAACGCCCAGCGTGGGAGAGCGGTCGCGGTTGTTCGAGCGACTGCACACCGCGCTGGACAACAAGTGGCTCACCAATGGCGCCCTGGTCCGGGAGTTCGAGGAACGCATCGCGACGCTGGCAGGCGTACGGCACTGCGTGGCGACCTGCAGCGGCACCATGGCGCTGCAGCTGCTCTACCAGGCCACCGAACTCACCGGCGAGATCATCATGCCCGCGATGACCTACGTGGCCACCGCACATGCCGCCTCGATGCTGGGGCTGACGCCGGTCTTCGCCGACGTCGATCCGGAGACCGGATGTCTCGACCCGCAGCAGGTGGAGACGGTGCTGACCCCGCGTACCTCGGGCATCGTCGGAGTTCACCTCTGGGGCCGGCCCAGCCCGGCGGGTGAGCTGGAGAAGGTAGCTGCCGCGCACGGCCTCACGCTCGTCTTCGACGCGGCGCACGCACTGGGGTGTAGCCATCAGGGCCGCCGGATCGGTGGTTTCGGTAGCGCGGAGATGTTCAGTTTCCACGCCACCAAGGTGGTCAACTGTTTCGAGGGCGGTGCGGTGGCGACCAACGACGACGCTCTCGCCGGGGAGCTTCGCGCGCTGCGTACCTTTGGGATCACCACCGACGGCCGTAGCGTGGGGGTCGGCACCAACGCCAAGATGACCGAGGCCTCCGCGGCGATGGGACTGACCTCGCTGGACGCACTGGCTACCACGGTGCGCCACAATCGGGCCAACCACGCACGCTACTGTGCCGCGCTGCGCGGACTGGGCGGCCTGACTGTCGTCGACTTCGACGAGGCCCAGGAGCCCAACCGGCAGTACGTCATCCTCAAGATTGACGAAGCGGTGACGGGCATCCATCGCGACCTGGTGATGCGGATACTCCGAGCGGAGAATGCCGGCGCGCAGCGCTATTTCTCCCCGGGCTGTCACCAGCTGGAGCCCTACCGGTCCCAGCGGCCGGTCTCTCTGCCGCACACCGAGCGCCTGGCGGAGCAGGTCCTCGCCCTGCCGACCGGCCCGGCGGTCTGCGCGGCGGATATTGACCGAATCTGCAGCATCGTGCGCTGCGCGATCTCCCACGGACCGGAGCTCGCCAACCGGCTTGGCCCGAGCCCCACCCGCCCCTTCGCCACCTCCTAGAAAGTACCTCAAATCGATGAAGTTCATGTTCACCGTCGGGGGTAGTCAGTCCACCGTGTTCTGTATCGCCCCCCTGGCGACCGCGGCCCGTAACGCCGGTCACGAAATCCTGCTGACCGCCGACGAACCGCTGCTGGAGACCGCGGCGGCGATCGGGTTGCCGGCGGTCCCCACGCCCCATCCGGGAAAGCCCGCGGCCCGGTTGCGGGCCCTGCTGGAGTTGGCGGGGCAGTGGCCACCCGATGTGGTGGTCGGTGGCCTGTCCTACGTCCCCGGCCTCGTCGCCGTGGAGACCCAGGCGCTGTACGTGCGCCACTACTGGGACATCGTGCCGCTGCGCCCAGAGCCGGGAATCACACCCGACCTGGAGCGACTTGGCCTGAGCGGGCCACCGGCGGCCGACCTGTTCATCGACGTGTGCCCGCCGGGCCTCCGGCCGTCGCCCACCCCCGGCGCACGGCCGATGCGCTGGATTCCGAAAAACCGGCAGGGTCGCCTGCAGCCATGGATGTACACCCGGCCCGCCGACCGCCCGCGGGTGCTGGTTACCGCGGGCACGCGCAACCTCTTCCTGCACTCGCGCAGCAGCGTCATCCGACATCTGGTGGACCAGCTCATCGCGGCTGGCGCCGAGGTGGTGATCGCGGCACCGGAACGCGCCGCCGCGGAGTTCGGCGCGCAGTTCCGCGATGTCCGCGTCGGCTGGGTACCGTTGGATGTCGTCGCCCCCACCTGTGATCTGGCGGTACACCACGGCGGCGCGGCTACCACGATGACGGTGCTGAACGCCGGCGCACCGCAGCTGGTGGTCCCCGACAACGACTACTCCCGGTCCGTCGCGAGGGCCCTCACCGACGTCGGCGCGGGCCTGACCGCCGCCCCGGTGCCCCCGGACGGCGACCGGGCGGCGGTCGAGGCGATCGCCGCCGGTTGCCGGCGAATCCTCGCCGACCCCCGGTACACCGAACGCGCACGGCTCCTGGCCGCCGAGATCGCCGGACTTCCCCCGCCCGCCGAGGTCGTGCACACGGTAGAGGAACTGGTCGCCAGCCGATAGCCGGGGCCCAACCTGGGCCGGGGAGCCTTGGCCGGGGCCGGCCGCCGCCCCGGCCAGGGATCGATGCTGGCTATCCTGAACCGCACCAGCAGGCCCACACCGGAGGAGTTCCGTATTGACCACGAAGGTGGGCGTCCTTCTGCACAGTCGTCACCTCGAGACGGAGGCGTGGGAGGACCTGGTCCTTGGTCGCCCCCGGGACGACAGGTTGGGCGACGCGGCCACACTGGCGCGGGAGATCCTGACCCTGAGCCCTGATCACGAGCTCGGCTGCATCGTCATGGGCAGCGGCTTCTCCCAGCGCGACGGCATCAACGAGGGCGAGTTCACGAAGCGGTTCTTCCTGGCGAACCTCGCCCGGCTCGAGGAGTTCCCCCGGCTGCGCCCGCTCCTGGCCCGGCTCGCCGGCCCGCAACGGGCCGCCTTCCGGCAGGCGCTACGGGACATCATCATCATGCCGCAGGCCGGCAACACGGTCGCCGAGTTGGAGACCGCGGCGGGCATCTTCGCCGCGCACGGCGTGCACCGGGTGCTGCAGGTAACTGCCGCCAGCCATGCTCCCCGCTGCCTCAAGGAGCAGACCGTCGCTCGGGCGTACGGTCTGATCGCGACGGAACAGCAGTGGTACACGGTCGCCACCGACATGGCCTACTGGGGCACCCACCCCGAGGATGTCTGCGTCATCGAGCCGCTCCACCGGCGCGACCAGCCGATGACGTTCGTACGGCCCGGGCTCTCCGAGGTCATCGCGCCGTACTTCTTCCTTCCGGATACCGACAAGAAGGCGTTCGTGGCGATGGTCGCGGAGTTCATGTCCGCCCGCGGCAGCACTGCCCAACCACCGCGATAGCACCCGGGTGCCCGGCCCGTCAGCCGCTTCACCCGCTCCGTGCGTCCCCGTGCGACGAGGGGAGGCGCACGGCGGACGACCGCACCTTGTCGATCAGTTCCGCCTGCTGGTTGATCGCCCTCGCCTGCGGACGGTAGTCCGCATCATCGAGCACGGACCGGGCGAAGAACTCCGCGATGTTCCGGAACTGATGATCTGCGGGGAGCCGCACCTCCTCGGGATGGCCGTCAGCCTCGATCCGGATTACCGGCTGTCGGGTGACCGGCGGAGTGAAAGCCCGGTCCAGGGTGAGTCGCGCCCGTTCCCCCCAGAGCGAATAACAGGATCGGTACGCGTGCTCGAACCCGAAGGAGAGTTCTGCCGTCACCCCCGACGGGGTCGCCAGCAGGACGTGGCCGGCCAGGTCAACGCCGCGGCCCGGACTCGTCCGCAGCACCGAGCCGACGACGTCGAGCTCCGGGCCGAGGAAGTAGGTGGCGGCGCGCAGCGGATAGACGCCGACGTCGAGCAGCGCGCCCCCGCCGAACTCGCCGCGGTAGCGCCAGTTCGTCGGGGCGAGTGGCGGGATGCCGAATCGTGCAGTGAAGAGCCGGGTCGTGCCGATCCGGCCCGCGGCGACAAGATCGCGGACCATCTCGTGCTGACGGTGGTGGAGAAACATGTAGTTCTCCAGTAGCCAGAGTCCCGCCTGCTCCGCCTGGTTCACCAGCTTGCGGGCGGTGACCTGGTCACTGGTGAGCGGCTTTTCGGAGAGCACGTGCTTGCCGGCCGCCAGGGCCCGGCTCACCCAGTACGCGTGCAGCCCGGTGGGCAGTGGAATGTATACCGCGTCAATGTCGGCCCGGTCCAGCAACTCGTCGTACCCGTCGACAGCCCGGCAGCCGAACTGCTCGGCGACCGTACCGGCCCGGGCGGGGTCGCGGCTCGCGACCGCTCTCAGTTCGATCCCGGTCGCTTCGGTCAAGGCCGGCAGAAACCGGCGGAGCGCGATGCTGGCACACCCCAGGACTCCCAGCCGGATGAGAGCGGGCATCCGGCACCTCCCTTCACTGGAGCCGGCCGACAGCCGGCCCGGCGGCGATCAGTGGGCCACCTGATATAGCTGCTGCTCCAGCACCTGGCACAGCTGGTAGTCGGGGAGCAGGCCGGCCTCGGCGGTCTCGGCCAGACTCGGACTCCCCCGGTCCCGGTCAGAGATGATCGTTTCCAGGTCCGTGGGGATCGGCAGCCCCAGAGCTGGGTCGAGGGCGGAGACCACCCGCTCATGCTCCGGGACATACGACCCGGTGAGCATGTAGGACATGACGGTGTCGTCGGCGAGCGACACGAAGGCGTGCCCGACCCCGACCGGAAAGTACATCGCCCGGATCTCCCGCGAGCTCATCCGCACCGCGTCCCAGCGGCCGAACGTCGGTGAACCGACGCGGACGTCCACGACGATGTCGATCGCCGTACCGGCAGCACAGTAGACGTACTTCGCCGCACCCGGCGGCGCGCTGGTGTAGTGGACTCCGCGGACCACACCCCGGTGGGACACGCTGTGGTTGGTCTGCGCGACGGGCAGGAGCGGGCTCCCGCTCGCCGCAGCGAACGGTGCTCGCTGGAACGGTGACACGAACAGTCCACGGCGGTCGGGAAAGACCTCGGGGGTAAACACGAACGCGCCCTGGACCGTGAGCTTCTCGACCTTCACCTGGCCTCCCTAGAACCGGTCACGCCCGTCGAGCAGGGCCGCCACGGTGCGGTGCACCGCCTCCGCGAGCTCCGTGCGCGCACACCACCCCGAGACACGCTGGAAGGGCGTCGGGTCGATCTGCATACTCTGAAAGTCGATCACGGGGGCGTCGGCCGGCGCCGGTACCGAGATCACCGGTACGGCCGACTCGCCGGTCTGCGCCGCGACCGACCTCGCCACCGTGCGGAAGACCGCGCCCAGCGTGTCCGGGCGGCCGGAGCCCACCAGCCAGTGTCGACCGGTCAGCGCATCCGGGCAGCGCATGGCGGCCAGGAAGGCGTCCGCGGCATCCTCGACATACACCAGGTCCCGCCGAACGGTGCCGTCATGCCACATCGTCAGCGGCTGACCGGCGAGGGCCCGCCGGGCCATCGTGACCACCACGCCCTGATCAGCCACCGGGGACAGTGGGCTCTGCCCGAACACGGTCGGCAGCCGCAGGCTGACCCCACGCAGTACCGACGCCGCGCTCGCGGCCTTCAGCAACCGTTCGGCGGTCAGTTTCTGCCGGCCGTAGGCGGTCTCCGGACGGTCCGGTTCGCTGCCGGTCATCGGCCGCTTCGGGGGCTGTCCCACCTGCAGGGTGGTCGCGGCGAGCACCACCAACGGAGTGGTCCGCGTCGGCCGGCGCCGGCCGAGAATCTCGATGAGGTCACGCACGATGCCCACGTTCACCCGTTCTCCCTCCGGAGTGTCGGCGTCACGCCACCCACCGCTGTGTTTACCCAGGTGCAAGATGACGTCGGCGCCCGCGACGACATCGGCCAGGCGCTCTGTCTCGGTGAGGTCCCCGGTGCAGACCTCCACCTCGGCCACCACCTGCTCCGGTAGCGGGCTACGGCGACGCGAGGCGGCCCGCAACCGGATCGGAAGCTGCGCCAACCGGGCGGTGACGACCGACCCCAGGTAGCCAGCCGCTCCCAGTACGCTCACCAGGGGTGGGTCACCGCCCGTCGCCGGCTCCCGGTCCACCGCTCCTCCGATCTCCGGTGTTCGCGAGTTGTCGTACCCTCCGGCTTCGTCGCCGGTCCGGCTGGTCAGCCGCCACCGCCCGGTCGTTTCCGGCGGTAGACGGCCTGCCAGTAGAAGCTCCACGGCACGGCCCACGCATCATTGACATCGCGCCAGTCGGGGCCGGGCCGATAGGCCGCGAGGAACCCCGGCACGGCGGCCCGCACCGCCTGGTTGTCGTGGATATCCAGAACCTGGCGGAGTGGACCGGTCTCCATCGCCCGCCATCGGGCCTCGTCGCCCTCGACGTGTCCGTCCAGGCTCCGATCCTGGTACTTGCCGACGGGGTTCTTCACATACAGGGCCGCGCACCGCCGGTCGATCAGATCGAGGTAGCAGCGTACGGTCTCCGGGGTCATTTCGGCGAACGAGTTGATGTTGATGCCGAGGTCGAAATCGCTTCCGCTGAGGGCCAGTCCCACGTCCCCGTCCTCCACCGGGACGAAGCGGAGCTTCGCGAACTGGGCATCGTCCAGGACCACCCGCAGATAGCGACGGCTGAACCGCATGGTACTGTGCAGATCCACAATGTAGTAGGCAGCGACATCATAGTTTGACAGCAGGGTGTGACAGGTCCGCCCGTAGCCGGCTCCAATCTCGAGCACCCGGGCGCCCCGTAGGTCGATGCTCCGCTCGATGAACCCGACCTCGAGCGTGGCCTGCAGGTAGTCCAGGCAGATCGGCATTCCGTGCCACCGCACCACGACCGGATCACCCACCTCACGCCGGGCCGTCCGACGCAACCGCGCCCAGTCGTCCGGATCAAGTGTGGTCGCCAGATTGTGTACCAGCGTTTTGAGATACCGCACGCCGTTCACCTCAGGATCCCACAACGACATCTTGTGGTTCGGCCGCTCCGACTTGAAGTGCGAGAGATCTACTGCCGCGTCCTCGGTGAACCAGTGCCGAGTGATGCGTTCCCACTGTCGGCTCGCTCGGTATACGCCTGTCATCTCGACCGTCTTTCACCCAGGGAAGGTATCGAAAACGCTTTTACCCGCTCGACGGTGTGGACGTACTCGATCTCGACGGAGTCTGACATCTGGTCCGGCACGCCGCAACGCCACAGTTGCGGTGTGACGACGTTCAACTGGCCACGGTCCCCAGCTGAACAACTCCGCGGGCGGGCCCCACAAACAGGGATTGAACACATTCTCGAACGAGCAACAGCACGCCGATAATGGCCACGAAGCGGGCCGCCGCAGGCCACCCAACAGTGGAGGGACGACGCAGTGCCAGAAAAGGTGGATGTCGACTCACTCAGCGACCTGGCGACGCCGTGGAGCCTACGCGTGGTGGTAACCCTGGGCGTGGCCGAGCAGCTGGCGGCTGGCGTCACCGAGATCGGAGAGCTTGCCCGCCACACCGAGTGTGACCGGGACTGCCTGGCCCGGGTCCTGCGCCACCTGGTCGGCAAGGGCGTCTTCGAAGAGCCGGTCGAGGGCGAGTTCGCCCTGAACGAGGCGGCCCGTTCCCTGCTGAGGTCCGGCCGGCTGCACGGCCTGGCCCTGGACGGCCACGGTGGACGCAGCGCCGCCGCCTGGAGCGGACTGCTGGCGACGGTGCGGACCGGACAACCCGGGTACCAGACCGTCTTCGGACGCTCCTACTGGGCCGACCTCGACGCCGACGCCGACCTCGCGGCCAGCTACGACGCGAACATGGGTCGGCGCGCCGGCGAGGCATCCGATCCGGCGGTCCTCCTCGACGACGCCTGGACTCAGGTCGGTCACGTCGTTGACGTGGGCGGTGGGACCGGCGAGACGCTCGCCGAAATCCTGCGGGCCCGACCGACGGTCCGCGGCACCCTGATTGACCTACCCCGAACGGTCGCCCGGTCCACCGAGGTCTTCGCGGCCGCGGGGGTTGCCGACCGGGTCGCCGTACAGGGGCAGAGCTTCTTCGACCCGCTGCCCGCCGGAGCCGACGTCTACCTGCTCAAACGCCTGCTCCTGGACTGGCCGGACGAGCAGGCCGTCGCGCTGCTCACCCGCTGCGCCGAGGCCGCGGCACCGGACGGCCGCGTGGTCGTGGTCGGCGGGGTCTCCCCGGGGCGGTCGGCCGCCTCGGCCGGGCTACTGATGATGGTGCAGACCGGCGGCAAGCCCCGGACCCTGGACGAGTTCCGGGACCTCGCCGCGCGCGCCGGCCTCGCCGTGACGGCATCCGGGCACAGTCCGTCGGGTCAGTTCGTCACCGAATGCCGCCTCGCGGCGGGCAGCACCGCACGGAAGACCAACGCCCGCCGATGAGGTTTCTCTTCCTCACCACCGGCAGCCACGTCACTGTCTATGCGATGACCGCCCTGGCCCATGCGGTACGCAACGCGGGGCACGAGGTACTGGTGGCCACGAACGAGCCGCTCATCGACGCGGTGGAGACGGTCGGCCTACCCGGGGTGTCGATCACGTCGGCGTCGATCCGGCGCTTCCTCGCCACCGTCGACTCGCCGCACGAGATGGTGGTGACCGGCCGCGGACTGGGGAGGATGGCCGCCGCCACGCTGGCGGGCCTGAGCGAGCTGGCACAGGACTGGAGGCCGGACGTCATCGTCGGTAGCTCGATGAGCTACGCGGCAGGGTTGCTCGCCGCCGCACGGGACGTCCCCTTCGTACGACACATCGAGTATCTGCGCATTCCGATGGCGGAGATCGACCCGGTGGCGGCGGAGGAGCTTGCGCCGGAGCTGAGCCGCCGGGGTCTGGGCGGGCTACCCAAACCCGACCTGGTGGTTGATGTCAGCCCGCCGTCGCTGCGGTCGTCGCCCGCCGCCGACGTACACCCCATGCGCTACGTGGCCACGAACCCCCAGCGTCGCCTCCAACGGTGGGCCTACACCCGTCCGCCGGGCCGCTCCCGGGTGTTGATCACCTCCGGAACGCACCATCGCATGCTCGCCGGCCGTTCGTTACGGCGGCTGGCAGCGCAGCTCACCGCCGTGGGCGCCGAGGTGGTGATCGCGGCGCCCACTCGGGTCGCCGAGGAGTTCGGTGCGACGGCGGAGGACGTCCGCATCGGTTGGATCCCGTTGGACACCGTGGCACCCACCTGTGACCTGGCGGTCCACCACGGCGGCGCCACCACCACGATGGCCGTCATCGCCGCGGGAGTGCCGCAGGTGATCACTCCCCCGAACACGCACACCAGGGCGATCGCCGACGCTCTGTCCAACTTCGGCGCCGCCGTGACGGCCCGCGCTCCCCACCAGGCCGACCACGAGCTGGCGGACGTACTGGCCGCCCACAGCCGAGAGCTACTCGCCGACCACCGGTACGCCCGGCAGGCGCAGGCCCTCGCCGCCGAGCTGGCCGCACTGCCCACCCCGGCCGACGTCGTCCGGAGGATGGAAACGCTGACCGCCACCCGATGAAAGCCCGACTGTCCGAAAGATCCGGCTGACGAGTAAAGGCACTCAACAGGTGTTGGGCACAACGCCCACGAACAGTTTGGGGTAATAGTGAAAAGACTCTTCGCTGGTGCGACCGCAGTCGTACTGGGCCTCACGGCACAGGTCATCGCCGTCGCCCCGGTCGGGGCGGCACCAACGACGGGCAGCACCGCCCGGCCGGCCAGCCCAATCTCCTGGTCCCCCTGCCCCGCCGACGACCCGGTGATGGAGGATTACCTGGTCGGGCTGGATTGCGGCTCGCTCGCAGTGCCGCTTGACCACTCCCGACCGACCGGCCAGAAGATCACCCTGGCTCTCACCCGAGCCGAGCACACCGCGCCGGAATCCGAGTACCAGGGCGTTGTCCTGCTGAACCGGGGCCAGTGGCCCGGCACCATCGGACGGGACCTGCCCACCCGCTTCGCCAAAGGCTGGAGCGGGCTGCCGACCGAGGTGGGTTCGACCTACGACTGGATCGGGTTCGACCCCCGCGGCGTCGGAGCGAGTGAGCCGTCGATCACCTGCGACCCCACCTACCTTTATCCGGGCGAAGCACGGCCCGACTACGTTCCGGGCAGCCGCGCCGAGGAGAGGGCGTGGACGAAGCGGGCCCGCGCGTACGCGCAGAGCTGCGGCGAGAAGTACGGTGACACCCTCCGGCACTTCCGAACCACCGACACCGCGCGGGACATGGATCTCATCCGGGCCGCGCTCGGTCAAGAGAAGATCAACTATCTGGGCTACTCCTACGGCACCTACCTCGGCTCGGTCTACGCCTCCCTGTTCCCGGACCGGGTGCGCCGGATGGTACTGGACAGTGTGGTGCAGCCAAGCACAGTCGGGTATGCCTCGCTGTCCCGCACGAATGCGGCCTTCGAGCAGCGCGCACAGATCTACTTCAGCTGGATCGCCGAACACGACTCGCACTATCACCTTGGCGACACGGCCGCGGCGGTCGAGGCGAACTACTACCAGGGCATGGCCGCACTCCGGGAGGCGCCGATCGACGGCCAGATCGGCCCGGCGGAGTACAGCGACATCTTCGCGGTGAACGTGTACCGCAGCTACGTCTGGACCTACCACGCGCAGGTGCTGGCTGACTGGGTGCTGCGGGGTGACCCGGCCGGGCTGCGGGCGAACTTCGGCGGCGAGCCGGGCTTCCCGGCGCAGAACACCCACGCCACGTACCGCACCGTGCAGTGCGTCGACGGCTACTGGCCCCGGCGCTGGAACCGCTGGCACACCGACCTGAGCCGCCAGTACGACCGCGGAGACCGCTTCATGACCTGGAACAGCGCGTGGTACAACGCTCCGTGCGCGTTCTGGCCGGTGCCAGGCCGCCGGCCGACGCAGGTCGGCGACCGGAACGCGAACATACTGCTGATCCAGGCGGAACACGACGCACTCACCCCGGTGGCCGGGGCCCACGAGGTGCACCGGCGATTCCCGAACTCCCGGCTGGTCCTGGAGCGCGGCGGCGTCTTCCACGGCGCGTCCCTGACCGCCAACGCCAACGAGTGCCTCAACATCCACGTCACCGCCTACCTACGAGACGGCACCCGTCCGAGCGCCACCACCGGCGTTGACGCCAGCTGCGACGCGAATCCGCTACCAGCTCCGGAAGCTGGCTGACCGGCACACTCAACGAGTCCGCCGGCCGACACCTCGGGCCGGCGGACTCGGTTCCGCGAGGGCTGGCACGGTCGAGTCCGACCACTACCCGGAGGTCACCTTCCACAGAAAGCCGTCCGGATCGGTGAAGTAGCCGGCGTAGACTCCCGACCCGGATTTCGCAGCCGGGGCGACGACCCGGCCGCCGGCAGCGGTCACCGTCGACAGGAGGGAGTCGACCTCGTCCGGCGAGGGCAGCATCCGTTCGAGGGCCGCTGCCCGGAAGTCGGCGCGGTCCTCCTTGGTGGCGACGTCCTTGGCCAGTACCTTTCCGTCCATGAGGCCCAGCCGGCAGCCAGTCGGAGTTGGCTGGAAGTCGATGTACTTGCTGCCGTAGTCCCGGTCGACCACCATGCCCAGGGCCGCATAGAAGGATTTGGCGGACTTCGTCGCCGCGACGCCGAGGAGAATACCGACCTCATTCGGCACCGGCGTCTCCTGCGCGGGCCCGGTCGCCTTCGCCTTCGCCGAGGTCAGCTTCCACACCGCACCGTCCGGAGCCTGGAAGGCGCCGGAGAAACCGGCGAACATGGCCTTCTTCGCCGGTTTGAGAACGCTCGCGCCGTGCCGGGCGGCCGCATCCAGGATGCTTCGCACCTCGTCGGGCTGGTTGACGACATAGCTGAGGACGTAGCCGCGATAGCTCGGTGCTACGGGCTGCGCCTGCGCCTGCGCCGCCAGCTCCGCAATCGGGCACACGGCGAGCCGGGCCACGCCGTGCAGATCCAACTCCACCCGCTCGTCCTGATGGCGTACGGCAGTAGGCGCAAACACAGACTGGTAAAAGGCGGGTGCGGCCTGCGCGTCGGTTGCCCCGAGCGTGATCATGTCAGGCAGCAGCATGATGGTGATGGCCTCCTTGCATCAATGGACTTGCGACCAACGAGGGAATGGCGATGCCGTGCTGAGGTCAACCCGCCTGCTGGATCCGGATCAGGTTGCCGGCCGGGTCCCGGAAGGCACAGTCCCGGACCCCGTAGTCCTGATCAATCGGCTCCTGCACCACCTCGGCTCCGCTGGCCTGTACCCGCTCGAACACCTCGTCGAGGTTGGGGGCGGCGAGGAGAACACCAGCGTAGGTGCCCTTCGCCATCATCTCCTCGATCGTGCGCCGCTCACCGTCGGTGATCCCGGGGTCGGCCGCCGGTGGTTGGAGCACGATTGAGGTCTGCGGCTGGCCGACCGGGCCAACCGTGACCCACCGCATCCCCTCGTAACCGACATCGTTTCGAATCTCGAAGCCCAGGACTTCCCGGTAGAAGGTGATCGACGCGTCCGCATTCTCGTGCGGCAGAAAGCTCGAGTGGATGGTGATGTTCATAGCGCTACGCTAACGGCCGCCCGACCCCGACGCTTCTTGATTCCTGATCCATTCTTCCTGGTCACCGGCGGGAGCCGGAGGCTCCAGCAGGATTCGACTCCCGCTCAGCCCCGGCCTGAGGCCCGCCGCGCAAGGTGGCGGAAGGCTCCCGTCCGGCGGACCAGCCCCGGCACCCCGGCATCCGGCATCCGGCATCCGGGCGAAGCGAAACGTGGTCGAGAGGAGTGGTCGATGGACTTCGTCAAGGTGTGCCCGGTGACGGCGCTCCCAACCGAGGGCGCGATCGAGGTAAAGGTCGAGGGCCGAGCGGTGGCCGTGGTCCGGAGTGGGGGACGGGTATACGCGATCGACGACCGGTGTTCCCACGCGGAGGTTTCACTCGCCGAGGGAGAGGTGTACGACGGCACGATCGAGTGCTGGCTACACGGCTCCTGCTTCGACCTGCGCACCGGCGAGCCGACCAATCCCCCAGCCACCCGACCGGTCGGCACCTACCAGGTACGGGTCGAGGACGGGGACGTCTACGTCGCCCCCGGCGGAGCCCAGCCCTGACCGGCGTGGCGCCCCGGCGCCCCGGTGACCTGCCGAGGCCCAAGGCCACCGGCCGGGACGACACGCCGTACCGCCCGGGCCGACTGAGGAGGCTGGGTGACCACCACCGCCCCTGATGTGCCGGTACGGCGCATCCTCCGGTTGTTCCGCCCATATGGATGGAGCCTGGTAATCGTCGCCGGCCTGGTCGGCCTCTCGTCCCTGTTCTTCCTGGTCAACCCGTTCCTGATCCGAGAGATCCTGGACGTGGCCCTACCGGAGGGCCGGACGGGCCTACTCACCGTCCTCGCCGGTTGCATGCTCCTCGCGTCCGTCGCGAACAGCTCGGTCGTCGTCTGGCAGACCTACCTCTCCACGAAGGTCGGCGAGCAGGTGATGCACGATCTGCGCGCCGCCGTCTACGGACGCCTGCAGCGGATGCCGCTGGCCTTCTTCAGCCGGACCCGCTCCGGCGAGGTGCAGTCGCGGATCACCAACGACATCGGCGACATGCAGGCCACCGTGACCACCACCGCGACGACGCTGGTCTCCGACGTGACCGTGGTCGTGGCCACGGTCGTCGGGATGTTGGTGTTGGATTGGCGTCTCACCATCGTGTCGCTGGTGCTGGTGCCGTTCTTCGTCTGGGTCGGGCGACGGGTCGGCAACCAGCGCCGCCGCATCACCCGCGAGCGGCAACGCCAGGCCGCCGCGATCGCCGTGATCGTGCAGGAATCGCTCTCTGTCAGCGGTGTGCTGCTGGCCCGGACGATGGGCCGCTCCCGCTCGCTGACCGACATCTTCACCGCCGAATCGCGGATCCTGTCCGACCTGGAGATCCGCTCACACCTGGCCGGCCGCTGGACCCAGGCGACAACCTGGATCGTGTTGGCGTCGATGCCGGCGGCGACGTACTGGGTGGCGGGAATGAACGGCCGCGGTGGTCAGGCGGCGATCTCCATCGGCACCCTGGTCGCCTTCACCACCCTGCAGCAGACGCTGCTGCGACCGGCGGTCTCCCTGGTGGAGGTCGCCGTGGAGGTGCAGACCTCACTCGTCCTGTTCGGCCGGATCTTCGAGTACCTCGACCTGCCCGTCGACCTCGACGAGTCGGCGGGTCCCGCCCCCGGCACGAAGCCGCGGGGGGAACTCCGGCTCCAACAGGTCGGCTTCACCTATCCGGGCGCGGACCGGCCCACGCTGCGCGCCATTGACGTGACGGTCCCCGCCGGCCGGAGCCTGGCGATCGTCGGTGAGACCGGGTCCGGCAAGACCACCCTCAGCTATCTGATCCCGCGGCTGTACGACCCGACGTCGGGACGGGTGACAATCGACGGTATCGATGTGCGGGACCTGCCCGCGGAGACGCTGGCGGCCACGGTCGGCATGGTGTTCCAGGAAACCTACCTGTTCCACACCTCGGTCGCCGAGAACCTGCGGTTCGCCCGGCCCGACGCGACCGACGACGAGTTGGTGGCGGCCGCCAGGATCGCCCATATCCACGACCACCTGCTGTCGCTGCCGCACGGGTACCACACCGTGGTAGGCGAACGGGGATTCCGGTTTTCCGGCGGGGAACGGCAGCGCCTGGCGATCGCCCGGGCGGTCCTGCGCGATCCGCCTATCCTGGTGCTCGACGAGGCGACCAGTTCCCTGGACAACCAGACCGAAGAGGCCGTCACCCGGGCCATCGATGCAGCCAGCGCCGGTCGCACCACGATCACGATCGCGCACCGGCTGTCGACGATCCGCGACGCGGACGAGATCATCGTGCTGGATGCCGGCACCATCGTCGAACGCGGCACCCACGCCGAGCTGGTGGAGTTGGGGGGGCACTACGCGATGCTCGTCAACCGCGAGGCCGAGGTGCCGGCAGACGCCCGCTAGACGAGCAGTTTCACTGTACGTGAAGATCGACGACATCATCCGCACGCCCGGTGGCGGGGGCGGCCGCCGCTGTTGACCGACTCCGAACCGGTCTGCCTGGCCGTGGCGCGGGTCCTACTCGGCGCCCGATCGGAGGCACACCGGATCCGCCACGCCCGCACCCACCTGGCCGGCATGTTCCGTACCATGACGATCCCTGCATGGCGGGGGCGTGCTGTCTATCCTGGCCCGTTATCCGCGTCGCTCGGGTTGAACGTCAGGTGTTGACACGCTCGTCAGCGTGTTCCATCCTGACGCTTGTATCGAACTAATGTACGTCAGCTTACAGAAATTCGAAGTTGTTTAGCGCGATCCCCCCTTACCGATATCAACTCGCTGGGTGGCGCTGCTGGGCGACATCAATCAAACTTCTTCGCCGCTTGCGTTGACGGCCACCGACGTGCCGGCGTAACGCGATGGACATTCACCCTGCGCTTAAGGGCGCGGCTCAGGAACATCCGTCCCGATGAGACTGGGCGTACCGCCGGCGGAGGCGGAAACTTCTGGGGCCGAAAGGGGACGGCGACGGATGACAATTGACCTGGCCGGAAAAGGGGGGCGGCGCATCGACATCTTCGATGCGACGCTGCGCGACGGCGAGCAGGCACCGGGGAACACGATGAGCCCCGAGGACAAGCTCCGGTACGCACTGGCGGCCGAGGCCTTCGGTGCCGATGTGATCGAGGCGGGTTTCCCAGCTTCGTCACCAGCCGACTTCGCGGCGACGAAGCTCATCGCCGGCGCACTGACCACCGCGCGGTTCTCCACCTTCAACCGATGCTCCGAGCGGGACATCCGGTTGTCGGCGGAGGCGGGCGGCATTCGGCCCAACCACCAGATCGCCATCTGCGGCACCGGCAGCGACCTGCACCTGGAACACAAGCGCCAGATCACGCGCCGGGAGGCGATTGCCGAGGGACGCCATGCGGTACGTCTGGCGGCAGCGTTGGGGGCCACCGACATCGCGTTCTGCATCGAGGACGCCAGCCGGGGCGACCGCGGCTTCGTCATGGACCTCGTGGGCGAGGCGCTCGCCCAGGGCGCCACCACCATCGGCCTGGCCGACACCACCGGCTGCGCCACCCCGTCCGAATACGGCGACCTGATCGCCGAGGCGCACGAGATGGTGCCGCCGGACGTCACCATCTCGACGCACTGCCACGACGACCTGGGGCTGTCGCTGGCCAACGCGCTGGCCGGGGTGCAGGCAGGCGCCGGCGAGGTGCAGGCCACGCTGGGCGGCATCGGTGAACGGTGCGGCAACACCCCGCTTGAGGAACTGGCCGCCGTGCTGGTCTTCAAGAGCGCGCAGGTCGGGGCGTACACGGACCTCCGCATCGACCAGCTCTACGCGGCGTACGTGGATCTCGTCGACACGACCGGCATGGCGGTGCCGCGCAACAAGGCCATCGTCGGGCTGAACGCCTTCGCCACCCAGGCCGGGATCCATCAGGACGGCATCCTCAAGAACCCGGCCACGTACGAGTTCATGGACCCGGCCCGTTGGGGACGGCACCGTTCGATCCTCGTCGGGCGGCACTCGGGGCGGGCGGTGGTGCGTTACGTGCTCGCCGAGCTCGGCGCCCCCGAGGACGACGCGCTGGTGGACCGGATGTACGAGGAACTCGTCGCCTCGCGCCCCGGCAGCGACTGCGACGAACTGGACCACCTGCGCGACGAGGTGGCGCTGCGGCTGGCGGTGAGCCCGTGAGCGACTCCGGCACCCTGGTCGAGAAGATCTGGCAGCAGCACGTCGTCGACGACGGTGACGGGCAGGACCTGCTCTACATCGACCTGCATCTGATCCACGAGGCCAGCTCGTCGCAGGCATTCGACGGGCTGCGGCTGGCCGGGCGGCAGGTGCGACGGTCGGACCTCACGCTCGCTGTCGAGGATCACAACGTGCCGACCGACACGCTCGCGGTCACCGATCCCATCAGCCGGGAGCAACTCGGCGCGCTGCGGGCCAGCTGTGCGCGCGAGGGCATCGAGCTGCTGCGTCACGGCGACGCCCGGCAGGGGATCGTGCACGTCGTCGCCCCGGAGCTGGGCCTGGTGCAGCCGGGCATGACGATCACCTGCGGCGACAGCCACACCTCCACCCATGGCGCTTTCGGTGCGCTCGCCCTCGGCGTCGGCACCACGGACGTGGAGCACGTCCTGGCCACACAGACGCTGGCGCTGCCCCGCCCACGGACGATGGCCGTGGACTTCACCGGCGTGCCGGGCGCGGAGGTGACGGCCAAGGACCTCATGCTGCGCATGCTGGCCGAGGTGGGCGCGAACGGCGCGCACGGGTACGTCATCGAGTACCGCGGTGAGGCGGTGCGCCGGCTGTCCATGGAGGGCCGGATGACGATGTGCAACCTCAGCATCGAGGCCGGCGCACGGGCCGGGATGGTCGCACCGGACGACACGACATTCGCCTACCTGGAAGCCACCCCGCGCCGGCCCACGGGCTCGCACTGGGACGATGCGCTCGCCTACTGGCGGACGTTGCGCAGCGACGACGACGCACGTTTCGACAGGGTGCTCACGCTCGACGTCGGTGCGGCGTCCCGGTACGTCACCTGGGGCACCAATCCGGGCCAGGCCGTCTCGCTGGACGGTGCGGTGCCCGACCCGTCCGAGTTCGCCGACCCCGGTCAGCGAGCGGCCGCACAACGGGCCCTGCACTACATGGGTCTCCAGCCGGGTACGTTGATGCGGGACGTGGCGATCGACGTCGTGTTCATCGGCTCGTGCACCAACAGCCGCATCGAGGACCTGCGCGTCGCCGCTGACGTGCTGCGCGGCCGCCGGGTGGCCGATGGGGTGGAGATGCTCGTCGTGCCGGGCTCGATGGAGATCCGGGCCCAGGCCGAGCGCGAGGGACTGAACCAGGTCTTCCTCGAGGCGGGCGCCTCGTGGCGGTTCTCCGGCTGCTCGATGTGCCTGGGCATGAATGCCGACCGGATCAAAGGTGCCTCCCGCTGCGCCTCCACCTCGAACCGCAACTACGAGGGGCGGCAGGGGCCGCGCGCGCGTACCCATCTCGTTTCTCCCGCGGTGGCGGCGGCGACCGCGGTCGCCGGCACGCTGGCCGCCCCCGGCGATCTCAACTGAGGAGAGCCCATGCAGGCGATCGAGGCGCACACCGGGCGGATGGCCCCGCTGCGCCGCAACGACGTGGACACCGACCAAATCATCCCCAGCGATTTCTGCCGGCGGCTGACCAAGACGGGATTCGAGGATGGGCTGTTCGCGGGTTGGCGGGCGGACCCGGACTTCGTGCTCAACCGTAAGCCGTACGCGTCCGCGACCGTGCTGGTCGCCCAGCGCAACTTCGGGTCCGGCAGCTCCCGGGAAACCGCGGTGTGGGCCCTGCGGGACTGGGGGTTCGCCGCGGTGATCGCGGAGAGCTTCGGCGACATCTTCCAACGCAACGCGGGCAAGAACGCGCTGCTCGCGGTTGCGCTCGGGGCCGACGCGGTGGGCGCGCTGCTCGACCACGCGACCGAGCGGCCGGACGCCGAGATCACCGTCGACCTGCTCGACCGCCAGGTACGCAGCGAGGTGGGCGTCTGGGACTTCGCCATCGAAGACCGCGCACGGTGGCTGATGCTCAACGGCCTCGACGAGATCGCGGTGACCTTGGGCCGAGACGCGGCCATCCGCGCGCACGAGGCTGCCCGGCCACCGTGGCTGCCGCGGACCGCGGCCCCGACCCGTGCGGTGCCGGTGCCGTGAGCGGAACCGAACCGGCGCCGGTCCGCGGGCTGGTCTCGGCCCGGGCATCCGCGTTGACCAGCAGCCGGCTCGCGCATCTGATGCGGGTGGCGCGCGAACGCAACGCGATCGACCCCGCGCTGGGCGTTCCCGGCTACCCGGAGCCGCCGGACTGGCGCTACGACCCGCGGGAGCTGACCGCTGCATTCGGCCCGCGGACACGGGCGCTGCTGGTGGCCGACGTGCGGCCGGTCGACGACGAGGGATCCAACGCCTCCGTGCGGCGGACGGGCTACGAGGCGGGAGTGCTGCTCGCGCCGGGGGCGGTCTGCACCGCCGATGCGGCCCGGGGACGGCAGTTCGTCCGGGTGGCGTTCAATCGGCGGCGGGAGACGCTTGAACGCGCCGAGCGCAAGCTGGCCTCCGGTCTGCTGGGGAGCCGGGGCCAGCACGGCCGCGGGGCCACCGTCCGTCAGTTGCGGATGACGGCATGACCATCGCGGTGATTCCGGGCGACGGGATCGGACCCGAGGTGGTGCCGGAAGCCGTCGCCACGCTGGAGGAGCTGGGGCTCGGCCTGCGGTTCGAAGTCCTCGACAAGATCAACGCCGCGGCGTACCTGGCGACGGGCGTGCCGATGTCCGAGGAGGACTTCGCCGTGTGCACGGGTAGCGCGGGTGTGCTTCTCGGGGCCATCGGGGACCCGCGGGTGCGCGACCCGTGGTACGCCCGCGACGTGCTGCTGCGGCTGCGCTTCGAGCTGGACCTGTACGTCAACCATCGGCCCGTGGCTCTGCTGCACGACCGGCTCAGCCCGCTGCGCGACCCAGGTCGTCGCGCCGTGGACTGCGCGATCGTCCGGGAGAACACCGAGGGCCTCTACGCCGGGATCGGTGGCGTCCTGCGAGCCGAGACCAACGACGAGGTCGCGATCGACACCGAGGTGAACACCCGTCTCGGGGTGGCTCGAATCATCGACTTCGCGCTCTCGGTCGCCACCCGCTCGGTCTGCATGGTCGACAAGTCGAACGCGGTGCCGCGCGGCGGCGGCCTGTGGCAGCGGTGCTGGGCCGAGGCCCGCGCCCGCCGCCCCGACCTGGCCACCTCGCACCTCTATGTGGACGCGGCGGCGATGGCGTTGGTACGCGA
Source organism: Salinispora pacifica DSM 45544 (assembly GCF_000378845.1). Taxonomy (NCBI): domain Bacteria; kingdom Bacillati; phylum Actinomycetota; class Actinomycetes; order Micromonosporales; family Micromonosporaceae; genus Salinispora; species Salinispora pacifica. The sequence continues at coordinate 708,229 of NZ_KB905359.1, forward strand.
TCCCACCGCCTTCGACGTCATCGTCACCAACAACTCGTACGGCGACATCCTCAGCGATCTCGTCGCCGAGCTGGCCGGCGGGGTGAGCACCGCCGCTTCGGCCAACCTCAATCCCGGCACCGGTCGCGGCCTGTACGAGCCCGTGCACGGATCGGCTCCGGACATCGCCGGACGGGGTGTGGCCAACCCGGTCGGCGCGATCGCGTCGGCCGCCTTGATGCTGCGGCAGCTCGGACACCCGGAGCACGCGCGTGCCGTGGAGGACGCGATCCGCGCGGCCGTCGCCCGGGAACGGTGCACGCCGGACCTGGGTGGGCGGCTGAGCACGGCGGAGGCGGGCGCGGCCATCCGCGCGGAGCTGCGATGAAGTACCTGAAGGGAGATGTCGGCATGGCGGACCAAGAGGTGATCGAGCCGGCCCTGAGCCAGGCGGAGCAGGTCGTGGTCGAGGACCCGGTGGTCCAGGACGTGTGGGCGGGGGTCGAGCGCGGCGGCGCCGGCGAACTGGCCGAGAGCTACGTGTTAGCCACTGTCCTGCTGGGAGTCGCGAAGGCCGGCATTGCGTCGCGCCTCTCGGCGACCGAGTGGACCGAGCTCGTCCGGCTCATGCCCGACGGCGGATCCGTCGAGCTGGTTCGCAACACGCTGCGCCACCTCGCGGTACGAGGCATCGTCGAAGCACGCGACGTCGAATGGGCGGGTGCCGAGGTGTCGTCCCGCACGCCGGCCGGTGGCTCCTGGCGGCTCACGGCCCGTGGCGCGGACCTCTTCGACGAGGTGTCGATGGGGCTGCTGGGGTTCTACACCGAGGCGTACGCGCCCGTCCTGGGACGCCTCGACGGGTTACTGACCGGCCAGCTCGACTACGGCACGGACGTGACCCGCGACGCCGAGGCGCTGGGCCGCCGCTGCGAGCCGATGACCGTCAGTTTCTGCGCCGGACTGCTGAGCCGGCTGATGGCCGAACGCGGAGCCACCTCCGTGCTGGAACTCGGCTGCGGCACGGGCGGGCTGCTGCTACACATGGCCGCGCGGGACGCCTCGCTGCGGGCGGTCGGTCTCGACATCGCGCCCGAGGCCGTCGAGCTGGCCCGCCGCCGGGTCGCGGAGCGCGGGCTCGGCGACCGGCTCGAGTTTGTCGTGGGCGACGCGTTCGCGCCGGACACATGGCCCGAGAACGCGGCGTCGTGCGACTTCATGCTCGCCGTTGGTGCGCTGCACGAGCAGTTCCGCGACGGCGAGGACGCGGTCGTCGCGTTGCTGGCCCGCTACCGGGGCTGGCTGTCGGCCAAGCTCGGCCGGGTCTTCCTGCTGGCCGAGCCGGAGCTGCGGATCGACGCCGAGGACGGCGACTACTTCCTGCTGCACGCGCTGACCAAGCAGGGCTTTCCACAACCGCGCGAGCCGTGGCTCGACGTCCTCGCCCGGGCCGGACTGACCTGCCGACGGATCTACACCCAGCCGCGGGTGGCGTTCCGCTTCGCGTTCTACGAGGTCACCGCCGGGCCGGCTCGATGAGCACATTCCCGGTGCGGGTCGCGCGCAGGGTGGCCGGCATCCGCCCCCTGGCGCTGGCCGGACTGCTGCCGCTGGCCGCCGCGTCCGGCGCCGTCGACCTGGCGCTCGGCGTGCCGCCGGACGCCCCACCGGCACCGGCCGTGGACGGAGCGGTCCTCGCCCTGCGCGGCGGCCGCAACCAGTACACCCCGGCTGCCGGGCTCGACGAGTTGCGGGCGCAGATCGCGGCGGAACTGGCCCGGACCCGCGGGGCCAGCGTGGATCCGCAGCGACACGTGACCGTGACGAGTGGCTCGGCCGAGGGCGTACTTGCCGCCCTGCTCGCCGTGACCGATCCGGGCGACGAGGTGCTGATGGTCGAGCCCTTCTTCGAGATCTATCCCGGTGCGGTCGCGCTCTGCGGCGCGGTGCCACGGTACGTCCCGCTGACGCCTGGCAGTTGGCGGCTCGACCCGGCGGTGCTGCGGAGGGCGGTCACGACCCGGACGCGAGCGGTCCTTCTCAACACGCCACACAACCCGACCGGCCGGGTCTTCGGGCGTGCGGAGGTCGAGGCGGTGCGGGCGGTGTGCGCGGAGTACGGACTGGTGTGCATCACCGACGAGACGTACGACAGCTTCGTCTTCGACGGTGACGGGCCGCTCAGCCCGTGGGACCTGCCGGACGGCCGACCGCGCACGGTGCTTGTGGGCAGCCTCTCCAAGTCGCTGCGGATCTCGGGGTGGCGGCTCGGCTACTGCGTGGCCGAGGAGGAACTCACGCACGGGCTCCGCAGGGCGCACGAGCACCTCACCCTGGGCGCCGCGACCCCGCTTCAGCACGGCGCGGCCGCCGGCCTGGCGCAGCTGCGCGGGGTCGACGCGGCCGCGCTGCACAACCGGCTCGTCCGGCGGCGGGATCAGCTCGCCTCCGGACTCGCGCGGCTGGGCTTCGGAGTGACCGTGCCGGAGGGTGGCTGGTTCCTCCTCGCCGACACGGCACCGCTGAGATGGTCCTCGTCGCGGCTGGCCGAGCGGCTGGTGCGCGAGGCCGGCGTGCTCACCGCACCGGGCACCGCATTCTTCGACGACCCGACCGACGGGGAGCGGTGGCTGCGCGTCTGCCTGGTCCGTGACGAGGAGACGACGGCCGTTGCGTTGGATCGGATCGGTGGGTTCCTCCGCTCCGCCGGTCACCGTTCCGGCTCGGTGACAGCCTGATCCCCTACGAGGCGGGCCTCGTATACCCAGACATCGACCCCCGGCATCGGAACATGCTCATCCAGGCGCCGCGCACACCGGGCACCACGTGGGCGGTCCACCGCCGCTCGTCGCCGGTTACCGATGCCCGCTACGGGTTACGCACCCAGGCCGAGTTGTGCTGGGTGAAGCCGATGTGTGGGTAGTAGTCGGCGGCGGCCGGCGCCGACAGCAACACGATCTTCGCCAGCGGCGCCTCCTGCTGGGTCGCCGCGATGAGGGCCTTGCCGATACCGGATCGCTGGTACGCCCGGTCCACGGCGATGTCGGAGAGGTACGTCACATAGGAGAAGTCGGAAATGCTCCGCGCGATTCCCACCAGCTCACCCCCGACCCGACAGGTCAGCACCAGGTTCGCGTTTCGCACCATCGCGGCCAGTCGGCCGGCCTCCGCGATCGGCCGCCGCGCACCGAGCCCCGACGACCGGTATAGCGCCCGGACCGCACCGAGGTCGAGGTCGACGCCGTTCTCGCGTTCAATGTGCCAGGTCACGGAGGTTTTCCAATCGCTTGCGAATGACGTTGTGGTGGACCAGGAAACGCTCCGGGCGCAGCGGTGCGACATCGATGCCATCGGCTCGCAGCAGAGTAGCGAAATCTCCGTCGCCGGCGGCGGCGCCGTTCGCGGCGGCCTGCACCGACCGGTAGGCGCGTTCCCGCTCGGTGCCGCCCGCCAGCAGGTCGGCCAGGACTGCGGAGCTGTAGACCACGCCGCCGTTCCCGTCGACCGTGGCCCGCATCCGGTCCGGGAAGACCTCCATCCCCGCCACCAGGTCCGCGGCGCGACTCGCCTGGAAGTGCGCGACGATCATCGCGTCGGGCAGGACCACCCGCTCCACGGCGGAGTGGGACAGATCCCGCTCGTGCCAGAGCGCCACGTTCTCCACCGTCGTACCCGCGTATCCGCGGAGCAGCCGGGCCAGCCCCACCAGACGTTCACTGGTGGTCGGATTCCGCTTGTGCGGCATGGCACTGGAGCCCTGGTAACCGACCGTACGGCGCTCCTCCACCTCGCGAACCTCGCTGCGCGAGAGCAGTCGGACCTCGGTGGCGACCTGCTCCACGCAGGCGCCGAGCGTGGCGATGGCGTGCAGCAGCTGCGCGTGTCGATCCCGGGCCACGACCTGGGACGGCGCGGGCTCCACCGCAAGGCCAAGCTCGGCGCAGACGTGCTCCTCGACGAAGGGATCAATGAGCGCGTAGGTCCCGACCGATCCGGAGATCGTGCCAACCGCGACCTCGGCACGCGCCGCTCGTAGCCGCCGCACGGACCGGTCCAGCGCGAAGGCGAAGCCCGCGAGCTTGTGCCCGAGCGTGGTGGGCTCGGCGTGCATGCCGTGGGTACGGCCGATACAGACCGTCTCCCAGTGCGCGAGCGCCTGATCCACCAGCACCCCGCGCAGCCGCACCACCGCCGCGAGCAACACGTCACAGGCGTGGGCAAGGGTGGCCCCCAGCGCGGTGTCCACCAGGTCGTAACTGGTCATGCCGAGGTGGACCCAGCGGGCCGAGTCGGCAGGGATGTCCTCGCAGAAGGCCGCGAGGAAGGCGAGAATCTCGTGGTCCCGCTGGCGCTCGTACTCGGCCACCCGCGCCACCGACGGCACCCGGGCTTGTTGGATGTCGGCCAGGGCCGGCTCGGGGACCCGGCCCAGCAGCGCCTGCGCCTGGGTCGCGAGGACCTCCACCCTCGACCAGGTGGCATAGCGTGCCTCGTCCGACCAGAGGTCGGCCATCTCCGGCAGAGAATAACGAGAAATCATGACCATGAACCCCTAACTAGAACCGAACCCACGAGCCGCAGAGTAGCGATTCTTCCGGCGCAGAGTACAGCACTGATCCAAAACTTATCCGCACGTGCCTTCCCGGTTTTCGTAGTTTCTCCTCAGTTGAACAAGGCGGATCCGAGGAGCACCGGAGGTCTTTCTTCGGAGTTGCCATCCGGACCACCGCACCCCTCCCAAACACTTGCCTAACGAGCGACGAAGGCCTTTATTGGGGTGGTGTCCGCATTAACGCTTCCCGCTATTCGAACCCCGGTTTGTCGGTCTGTCCGGGAGACGAGACAACTGTTTCTCACCGGTGGTTCGACAGTTGCCGAGCATCTCGGGAACGTGCTCACAGCGATCCGGGAGACCGACCCGACGCTCGGGGCGTTCGTCGCGGTCGCCGACGACCGCGCCCGCGACGAGGCGGACTCGGCCGACCAGCTTCTCGCCACTCTCGGTGCGGCCGCCTTCCGAGACCGGCCGCTACTCGGAGTCCCGATCGCGATCAAGGACCTCATCCAGACCCGGGACCTGCCCACCCGACGCGGGTCACTGGTGCCGAACCGCCGCCCGGCGGTGGACACACCGGCGGTGGCCCGCCTACGGGCGGCGGGCGCCATCCTGGTGGGCAAGACCGCGACCTCGGAACACGGGTGGAGCGCCAGCACGGTAAGCCGGGTCGCCAGCCCGACCCGCAACCCGTGGGCACCGGAGCGGACCGCCGGCGGGTCGAGCGGCGGCTCGGCCGCCGCGGTGGCAGCCGGGCTGAGCACCGCGGCGATCGGGACCGACGGGGCTGGATCGATCCGCATCCCCGCGGCGTTCTGCGGCGTGGTCGGGTTCAAGCCCTCCTTCGGCCGGGTCCCCTACGTGCCACCCGGCGCCGAGCGCCTGTCTCACCTGGGGCCGCTGGCACGCGAGGTCGCCGACATCACCGCCCTGATGGCGGTGCTGGTCGGTCCGGACCACCAGGACCCGGACTCGGTGGCGCGAGCGATCGCGCCACCGACCGCTCCGGCCGCGCTACGGATCGGCTGGCTCGAGTTCCCTGGGACAACCGATGAGGTCCGTGCGGTCACGGGCATGGTGGAACCGGTACTGGCCCGACTGGGACACCGGGTCGAGCGCATCGCGGTGCCGTTCGCCGATCCCTACGGCGCGCTCGTGGACCTTCTCGCCGCCGCCGAGGCCGCTGCCGCGACTCCGGAGGAGGAGCGGCTCTGCGACCCGGGCCGGCTCGCGCTCATCCGGTACGGGCGCACGCTCACCGGCGCCGCCGTCCTCCGCGCCGAAGAGACCCGGCTGGCCCTGCGGGCCCGGCTGCACCACGTGATGCAGCGCTACGACCTGCTGGCGATGGCGACCGTCCCGATCACGCCCTTCGCCGCTGACGCCGTCGCCCCGCCCACCACCACCGCCCCGGACGGTCTGCGGTGGCTCGCGTGGTCACCCGCCACCTACCCGTTCAACCTCACCGGCCAGCCGGCCCTGTCCCTGCCCGCCGGGGTGACGCCCCACGGGCTCCCGGTGGGAGTTCAGCTCGTGGGTCGGGTCGGCGACGACGAGTTGGTGCTCCGGGCAGCCACCCGGCTGGAAGCGGAGCTGGCCCGCCCGACGTCACGGCCGGGCGGCGACTTCCAAGGAGAGCGATGACGATGTCCAGGACCTGGTCTGTGCCCGACATCAACAGCGGCGTCGGGCGGCCCTCGTTCGTGGCCGAGTTCGGCCGCTGGAACGACGAACAGGTCGCCGCTGCCGAGAAGGTCGAGGCGGCGCTCGACGAGGTCGACCTGGTCCGGGTCGTCTTCAGTGATCCGCACGGGTTGGCCCGCTCCAAAACCGTGCCGGCGCACGTCTTCCGTACCGTGCTGCGCAACGGCCTGGACTTCAGCCCCGGGCCGTTCCTCTTCGACACCGGGCACGCCGTCGCCGTGGACTTCCGCACCGACCCCGGCGTCGGGGTGGCGGAACTGCTCGGCGCCGGCGACTTCGTCCTGGTCCCGGATCCACGCACGTTCCAGGTGCTGCCCCGCGGGCAACGACGGACCGCGTGGGTGGTCGGCGACGAGTACCTCCGGGACGGCTCGCCGCACCCGCTGGCGACCCGTCACCTCCTGCGCCGGGTCTGTGCCCGCTACGCCGAACGCGACCTGGCCCCCGTCATTGGACTTGAGGTCGAGTGGTACCTGACTCGCCTGGTCGCCGGGCCGGTGGGTAACGCGGGCAACGGGTTCGGCCGGCAGGGGGCCGCCCCGGCGGTGGCGGCGATGAACGCCGGATACCAGTTCAACCTGGACAGCTACTACGACGCCGTAGCCGACCTCGCCGACCCCCTGGCGGCCATGCTCATGGCACTCGGCCTGCCGTTGCGCACCATCGAACACGAGTCCGGGCCGGGGCAGTTGGAGACCACCTTCGACCCGATGCTGGCGCTGGCGGCGGCGGACGCCATGCTGCTGTTCCGGACCCAGGTCAAGCAGGAGTGCCGGCGCCGCGGCTACCACGCGTCGTTCATGACCCTCCCCGGGCTGGAAGGGTTCGACCCGAGCGGCTGGCACCTGCATCAGTCGGTCGTCGACACCACGACGAACCGCAACCTGTTCGCGCCGGACGAGGGCACCTCGGGCCCGCTCTCCGCCGCGGGTGCGGCCTACGTGCGGGGGCTGCTGGCCCACGCCCGCGAGTTCTGCCTCCTGTCCGTCCCGACCATCAACGGCTACCACCGGCTGTCGCCGCGGTTCCCGCTCTCCCCCACCTCCGCCGACTGGCGCGAGGAGGACCGCAGCGCCATGGTCCGGGTGTTCAACGCCGGCAGCGCCACCCACGTCGAGAACCGGATCGGGGAACCGTGCGCGAACCCGTACCTGGTCATCGCGGCGCAGTTGCACGCGGGCCTGGCCGGGCTGGACTCGGGGGACGCCGCCCCGGCTGGTACGCCGGCCCCGGCGCTACCGGATTCCTTTGACGCGGCACTTGCCGCGTTTGGCGAGAGCACCCGGGCGGAGGAGCTACTCGGCGCGCCACTGAAGAACTGCCTGCGCAAGCTCAAGGAGAGTGAGGCGTCCCGGTTCCGCGCCTGGTGCGCAACAGAGCATCCGGCGACCGACTCCGTCACCGAGTGGGAGCACCGCGAGTACTTCGGGGTCTTCTGACCACCCGGCCCGGTGGGCCGGACCGTAGGGCGAGACGAGAGGAAAGGCGATGTCACGGTACGACTGGGGCGAATCGACTCCGGCCATCGACATGCTCAAGGACACCATCGAGCCAGCCCGGCAGAAGGTGCTTGGCCACCCGGTGTACGGGCAACTGGACAGTGTCGACGCGGTGGTCATCTTCATGGAGCACCACGTCTACGCGGTCTGGGACTTCATGTCCATACTCAAGTCGCTGCAGCGGCAGCTCACCTGCGTCGAGGTGCCCTGGGTGCCATCCGGGCAACGCAGCAGCAGCCGGCTGATCAACGACATCACCCTGGTCGAGGAGAGCGACGAGCTGGGCGACGGTTTCATCAGCCACTTCGAGCTGTATGTGGACGGCATGCGCCAGGCCGGCGCCGACACCCGCGGCATCGACTCCTTCATCAGCCTGCTGCGCGCCGGGGTGCCGGTCCCCGCGGCGATCACCAGGGCCGGCGTCCCCGGCCCCGCGGCCGAGTTCATCGGCACCACCTGGCGGTTCATCGAGCACGCCCCGGTGCACTGCCAGGCCGCGGCGTTCGCGTTCGGCCGGGAGGACCTGATCCCGGCGATGTTCGACCAGGTCGCCGCGCTCAACGCCGGGGTCGGCGTGCTCTCCACCTTCGTCGACTACCTCCGGCGGCACATTCAGGTGGACAGCGAGGAGCACACGCCGATGGCGATGCAGATGCTCGCCGATCTGTGCGGGGACGACAAAGACCGGTGGGAGCAGTGCAAGGAGACCGTTAATACCGCCTTGGCCGCGCGGACCCAGCTGTGGGACGGCATCTCCGCGCAGCTCCGGCGGTCCGCCAATTGACCGAGGGGGAACGTCGCTCCGGGCCGCCGCTGAGTCGGCCCGGAGCGCCCCAGCAGGAGGTGAGCAGGATGCCGTGGACACGAGAGGCCGCTGCCCGGGCAGGCGCCGCGCGGGACGCGCGGATCACGCAGCGCACCCGCAACGAGGCGTGGAAGAAGCCACCGCGCCGGATCGAGAAATCCGAGTGCATCACGTGCGACACCTGCCTACGCAACTGCCCGCCCGAGTTCGGGGCGATCTTCGATCGGGGACTCGACGTCGTGATCGTCCCCGAGCTGTGCTCCGGCTGCCCGGTGTGCGTACTGGTCTGTCCGGTCGACTGCATCTACCCCGATCCGCAGTGGACACCAACCGACGACCAGCTCTGGGATCACATCGGCCTGACCACGGAGGATGGGCATGACACTGCCAGTAGAGCCGGATAGCGGACTGTCCCGCCGAGCTGCCCTGGCGAAGGCGCGGCAGAGCCGACGGCCGAGCCGACTCGGCCGGAAGGCCGGCGCCACCACCACACCCGACTATCCGGTCGGCAGCGATGCCGGCTTCCCCGGCCTGTTAAACCGGGTCTGGCAGCAGGCGACAGCCGCGCCGAACCCGGCGGTGGCGGTGGAGACGCTGCTGACCCTCGGCGGGCACGTTCCGGCCGAGATCCAACTACGGGCGCTGCCCACCGCAGCGGAGTGCGCGATCCGGGTGCTCTTCGGACGGTCGTGGCGCGGGGACGATCCGCCCGCCCGACCGGCGGACCGCGCCGGTACGGCCTTCCTCGGCGAGGTGGGGCTGACCAGAAGCGGCCGGATTGCCGTACGGGTTCCGTCCCAGGGGCCGCTGACCAGCACGGACGACCTGGTCGGCGGGGTGCTTAGGGTGCCGTGGTCGACCCGGGACCTGGCCGCCCACCAGGCCGAGCTCACCGCTGCCACCACCCGGCTACACGACTCGGTCGCCGACTGCCGCCACTGGCTCGCCGAGGCCCGGTCGGACGGCCGGGCGAAGCTGCTCGCGGAGCTGACCGAAGCGGTACGCCGCACAGCTCCGGTGGTGTTCTACTGCGGTGACCGGCAGTACACTAACTTCCGCGACCGAAACACCCTGACCGGCAAGACGCTGTGGCCGGGGCATCCGGACTGCGCACTGAGCGCGCTGGTCACCGTCCCACTTGACCTGTGGGCCGACGACGACGTGCTGCTGGTGGTGTCGCTCACGCTGCTGGTCCGGTCGACGGGGTACGCCCGGATCGAGGAGGCGAACGGTACCCAGCTGACCCTTGACCACGTGGCCCACCTCCTGGAACGAACCCGGGTGGCCTACAACGAGATCCCCGGCGGTGATCCGGTGCCGCCGGCCGGCTCGGCCACGGTGACGGCACTCGACGCGCTGGCGGTGGCGGTCGCTCGCCGCCGTCGGGAGATCAGCACCAGGGTGCAGCTCTACCGCGACATCCACGGGCCCCTGATGCACAAGATCGAGCGGGTCGCCGGGCCGGACCCGGGGCGGGCCCGGCGCACGGAGGCGAGGCTCAGCGCCCACCTGCGCGACCGGCTCCCCATCTCCGGTGAGACCCTGCGCGAGCTGGGTGCTGCCGTGGCGGCGTCGCCGGGCTGGCTGGCCGAACCGCGGGGCAGCTTCGGGACCGGGCTGGAGTCCCTGGTGTACGAAACCGTCGCCGCGGCGACCACGGTCTTCGACGCCGACTTCGCGATGAGCCGGGGAATGCGGTCGTTGACCAGGCTGGTCGGGGCGCTGCGGGACGAGCGGTGGGCCACGATCGTCTCCTGGGACATCCCGCACTTTTTCTGCTGCGTGGTGCCGGCGCCAGCGGCCCGGCGGCACTTCGGAAACTCCGCCGCGCACCTGGCCGACGCCGCCTGGTCGATGGCCGCGCGTATGCAGTACAACTCCTGGCACTTTCTCGCCGGCAACCTGCCGCCTGTACCGGAGGTGGTGGACCGCGACTATTTCGCCCCGCCCACCATCCCGGATCTCGCGTACCACTCCGACCAACACCACCACGGTCACATCGCCGCCCGGGTGCGGTTCAGCATCCGCAGCCCGCAGCCGGTGGTGGTGCTGGGCCGCGCCTTCGCCGGCTTCGTCGACCTGCGGCTGCTGCGCTGTGCGGGGCGGCCCTTCGACGAGCAGGACCTGCTCGCCGCGCATCGGGCCTCGGATTTCATCGCCATCGCCACGACCCAGGCGGCCACGCTGGCCGCCACCGGTACCGACCTCGAGGTGGCCGCCTTCGACAGCCAGTGGCACTGGGCGAACATCACCGGCCAGTAGCGCTGTGCGGCATTCGGTCGCGGCCCGTGCTCCGCCACGGGCCGCGACCGAATGCCGGGGAAGGTCAGGCCGACGCGGGTTGGGCGCTGGACCGGGTGTGGACGACCCGATAGGTGTTCCAGCTGGTGGTGGTTGTGAGGGAGTTCCGCTTCTCCAGCGACCTGCGGCTGGCCGCGGGCTGGTCGGCGGCGGGTCGGGTGCGGAACGCGTCGAAGGTCTCCGGGCTGTCCCACTGGGAGTAGACCACCACGAAGTCCCGCTCCTCGCCGACGGCGGTCAGACCACTGCCACCGCCCTGGACGCCCCGGGCCCGAATGCCGCGGAGCAGGCTCTGCGAGCGATAGCCCGGTACGTCCACCAGCCACTGATGGGCCGCGCCCAGGGTGCCGATCAGCTGGTCCTGATCGGCGGGGGCCACGCCGAGGATCTCAATCACCGTGTAGTCGTCGCGGGCCGGTGAGATCTCCGTGACCGCACCGAGCGTGGGGTGGCGCTGGCTCACCTCCACCTCGGTCTGCAGCAACCGGATGAAGGTGGTGATCTCGTGGAACACCGGAACCGTACGGTGCTTGAACTCGTCGCCGGCGTACCGCGACTCCAGATCCTGTTTGCCGCGCCACTGGATGAAGTTGGCGGTCCCCGGCTCGGTCCGGCCCCGATGCACGGTACTGGAGATCCAACCGGGGTAGTTCGCGGTGTCGACGATCGCCCGCATCTCGCCGACGAGTCGATCCACTCGCTCGGGGGTGTCGGTCTTGAACAGGTTGATGACCGTCAGGTAGCCGTTTTCGGGGTCGATGTAGGGCATGCGTCTCCTCGCTCCGCTGGGACCCGCGGCGGGCCTACGCCGCGCGGGACTTTCGGGCTGGGTGGGCCGGTCAGGGCCGGCCACACCACCGGATGAGGGCCTCCGACAGGCCGGTGCTGTCCGCAGCTTTCGAGCCGAGCCACGCGACGTAGCCGTCCGGCCGCACCAGCACAGCGTTGACCTCCGCCAACGCACCGGCGGGCGGCGCGGTCGCAGTGACCACGTCAACCCGGTCCTTCCACGGCGCCGCCACCGCGCGCAGCTCGGCATCGCCGGCCAGGTCGAGGAGGACGCTTCGGCCGCTGTGCAGGAAGCTGAAGGCCCGGGCGGTGCCGACCGGCCCGAAGTCACCGGTGAGCTCGGTGTCGGGCAGCCGCCGGCCGAGCAGCGTTTGGTCGTCCGCTCCGACCTCGTAGCGGATGTCCAGCCCGGTGACCATGCCGACCAGCAGCTGCTGGGCCTCCTCGTAGGCGAGCAGCTCGGTCATCACCGCCCGCATCGGGTCCAGTTCGTCGCCGCCCAGATACAGAATGCGCTGTGCGAGGGTGTTGGTCAGGATCCGGGCGGCGACCGGGTGCCGTTCGGTGTGGTAGGTGTCCAGCAAACCGTCCGGAACATGACCCTTGATCGCCGCGCCGAGCTTCCAGCCGAGGTTGACGGCGTCGCCGATGCCCGCGCTCATCCCCTGCGCGCCGACCGGCAGGTGGATGTGCGCCGCGTCGCCGAGCAGGAACACCCGGCCACGCCGGTACTCCGCCGCCTGCCGGCTGGCGTCGGTGGTCCAACTGGTCCACAGCGGGTTCCCGCCGCTGATGTCCTCACCGGTCAACCGATTCCAGGCGGCGGCGATCATCTCGAAGCTCGGCGCCCCCTCGCCACGCCGGGTCATGCCGCGTTCGTAAACCACCACCCGGTTGACCTCGGGGCCCAGCGGAAGCACCATGACCATTCCACCGGGTACCCGCTCGCCGGAGAATCGGGGCCGCAGCGCACAGCCCGCCACGTCGGCAAACCACATCTCGATTGTGGCATCGGTGCCGGGGAAGTCCACTCCGACCGACTTCCGTACGGTGCTGCGGCCACCGTCGCAGCCGGCCACGTACCGGGCCCGCAGACGCGTGGAGCCCGTCGGGGTGTCGACATCCAGCTCGACGCCCCCGTCGATCTCCCGCAGCCCGGTCACCTCGTGGCCCCGGCGGAGTTCGGCGCCCTGTTCGGTGGCCCAGCCGGTCAGGATCCCCTCGGTGAGTGACTGCGGCTTACCCCGGGCCCCGTACGAGCCGCCGGGTACCACCTGAAAGTTCAGCGGCAGCCCACCGAAGTGGCCGAAGGGGATGGTCTGTAGCTCGCCGAAGCGGGGCAGTAGTCCACGCTGGTCGAACTCCTCGATCGTCCGGGCCGAGAAGCCGAGCGCGCGAGACTGCTTCGTCGGCTCGGTGAGCCGGTCCAGGACGAGAGCCTCGACCCCGGCGAGGCGCAGTTCGCCGGCGAGCATGAGCCCGGTGGGGCCGGCCCCAACAATGATGACGTCTGCGTCAAAGTCTGGCATTTTCCTTCCTACCTTCCACCCACAGCAGCTTCTCGATTGCCTGTTCCAGGCCCTCCTCGTCGTCGCCGGCCCAGGCGATGTAGCCGTCTGGGCGCAAAAGGAGGGCGGTGGCGTCCAGGGGAGGACCACCGTCACAACGGGCGCGCACGGTCCGGACCGCAGCACGGTGCGGACCGTCCGTACCGGGTTTGAGCCGGACAATGACGGGCTCGGAGTCAGCCAACGGAAGCGGCCCCGAGTCGGTTCGCAACCGTAGCTTCGTAGCCCGCCGCCCGATCGGCGACGGGCCAGGTGGGCCAGACCGGTCCCTCAGGTTGGCGGCGGTCTCGGCCAAATGATCGCGGACCGGCCGCAGGCCGACGAGCTCCGCCAGGATCGCCCGGAGCGGCTCGACCTCCGCTCCGCCCAGCAGCAGCGTCTCCTGCGCGGTGACGTGCTCCAGCACCCGCGCCGCGACCGGGTGCCGCTCGTCGTGGTAGCTGTCCAGGAGCCCGGGTGCGGCCCAGCCGCGCACCGTCGCCGCCAGCTTCCAGCCCAGGTTCACCGCGTCCTGGAGTCCGACGTTGAGCGCCTGGCCACCGATCGGAAGGTGCCAGTGGGCGGCGTCCCCGGCCAGCAACACCCGACCCCGTCGATACGCACCGACCTGCCCCCGGGAATTGTCGAAGGCATCCAGCCAGACCGGAGTCCCACCGGAGAGGTCCTCGCCGGTCACCGCCGCCCAGGCCCGGACGACCGCACCGAACTCCGGCCGCCCCACCCGGGCGGGCACCGGCTGGCCGGCCACATGCACCATCACCCGGGTGACACCGGCTCGGGTCGCCGCCACCGCAAGCCCGCCGGGCCACCGCTCGAACCTACGGTCCCGGATCCGAAGCCCGGTAACGTCCGCCCGCAACAGCTCCCTCGTCGCCGCCGCCGCCGACACCGGGAAATCCCACAGCCGGCGCACGGCGCTGTCCGACCCGTCACAGCCGACCACGAAACCCGCATCGAGGCGCTGCCGTCCCGCGGGCCCCCGGAGCTGGCAGACCACATGGCCCGACCCGGCGGTGAGCCCGGTCAGTTCGTGCCCCCGCAGCACCGTCGCGCCCCAACGCCGGGCGTACTCAGCGAGCACAGCCTCGGTCCGGTACTGCGGCACCTTCCAGTTACCCGGGTACGCACTGTCCAGCTCGGACAGCTCAAATCCCAGGCCGGCGAAGTGGGCCCGCGACTCGTGCCCGGCCTCGGCGAGCAGTGCATCGATGCCCCGCTCGTGCAGCAGCTCGGCGGTGAGCGTGGAGAGCTGACTCGCCCGTGACTCGGTCATCGCCTCGGCCAGCCGCTCCACGACGACGACCGGCACCCCGGCCCGACCCAGCTCGCCGGCGAGCAGGAGCCCGACCGGGCCGGCGCCGACGATGACGACCGGGGTGACCGTCACGGCACTACCCGTCCCCCGCCGGCGCCCTCGGCATACGCCTTCGCGGCCCGCAGGGTCGTCAGACTGTTCGCACTGAGGGCGTTTCGGACGAACTCCCGCGCGGCCGGCAGGTCGGCCCCCGGCCCGAGGACCTCGGCGATCCGCGCGGTATTGATCCGCACCGTATGCCGGGAGGTGACCAGCACCCGCCCCGGGCCCTGCTCCTCGATCAACCAGCGACCGAGGTGCAGCGTCAGCAGGGCGGGCGGGACGATCTGCTTGTAGACGATGCCGCGGTGCGGCTCGCAGACCCGGACCGAGCGCGTCGTGTGCACCGGCCCGTCCTTGGTGCGGGTATCCATCTCCAGCACCTGAAGCCCCGGTGTCTCCTCCCCCAGCACCACCCGAGCGACGTGCGGGAGCCGCAGTGGCCAGCGCCGGGCGTCGTTGAGAAAGTCGTAGACCTCCGCGGCACTACCGGCGACCGGCACGGTGTCATCGAAGGAGAAGCGCTGGTCGGCGACGAGCTCGGCAGCCGTCTTGAGCGCCGCCAGCTCCGAAGTGCTGTTGCGGTTCACCGCTCGCCGGATCCAGGCCAGATCGGCGGGGTCCTCGCTGGCCGCGAAGAAGTCGTGCAGCAGCCGCACCCGGCAGGCGCCGGCGGAGATCGGCTCGATCACCCACGCTCCGCCCATGCCGCCGACCGGATGCTGCGAGCGCTCCTGCCGGAAAGAGACGGTCCACCGCTCCCGGTCGTGCCGCCGCCGCGAGGTCCACGTCTTGGCGGCGCCGTTGGCGGTCGCCCAGATCCGGATCAGCTCGGCCTCGCCGTCACGTTCGAGACACTCGGCGTGGACCGTCGGTGGGAACACCTCCGGCCAGCGGCCGACCTCCTCGATCAACGCGTACACCCGCTCGGCGGGCGCGTCGACGACGACCTGATGCTCCGTCTCGTGCACCGTATCGGTGGTCACGTTCACCCCTCCCCTGGGTACGGCTGTCTAGTGGGCGCGCGCGAGGCGGTCCGGGTCGGTGGACTCACCGGTCGATCGGGCCGCACCGAACCAACGCCGCAGGGCGTCAACCAGCTCGCCCCCGCCCGGCGCGACCCAGGCGAGGTAGCCGTCCGGGCGGACCAGCACCGATTCCGGGGGCGGGCCGGCTACGCCCAGGTTGGCGGGCATACTTCGCACCCGTACCAGGTCGACCCGGTCGGACCAGGCGGCGGCCGACCGCTCCGTCGCCGCGGAGTCCGCAGCGGTGATCAGGACACCCCGCGCCGACTGCAGCAGCCGGGCGATCCGGTCCCGGCCGCCCCCGACCAGCTCCAGTTCGCGGTCCGGAATCCGCGCGCCGACCAGCGGTGCGGCCTCCGGGTCCGGGTCGTGTCGAATATCGAGTCCGCTCACCATGCCGGAGAGGTGCCGCGCCACCACCGGTAGCGCGATGAGCTCGGCCACCACGGCACGCAGCGGCTCGACCGAGTTCCCGCTGAGGTTGAGAATTCCCTGGGCACGGGTATTGCGCAGGACCCGAGCCCCCACCGGATGGCGCTCGCGGTGATAGGTGTCGAGTAGCCCGGCGTCCGCTGTGCCCCGGACCGTGGCCGCCAGCTTCCAACCGAGGTTCACCGCGTCCTGCACGCCAATGCTCATTCCCTGCCCACCGGCGGGCAGGTGAATGTGGGCGGCGTCCCCGGCCAGCAGCACCCGCCCCCGCCGGTACTCGGTTACCTGGCGGGTGGCGTCGGTGAACCGGCTCACCCAGCGCGCCGTGCCGTGCTGGATGGACTCGCCGGTCAGCCGCTGCCAGGCGTCCGCCACGTCGGCGAAGGTGACCTGTCGGTCCCGATCCGGTGGGGTGCCGGTCTCACAGACGATGATGCGGGAGTAGCCCTCGCCGAGCGCCCCCGCCATGACCATGCCGTTCGGCAGCAGCTCGCCGATCATCCGCGGCCGGATATCACAGCCGGTCACGTCCGCCAGGTACATCTCGCAGGTCGCGTCCCGGCCGGGGAAGTCAAAACCGGAGAGCTTGCGTACGGTGCTTCGGCCGCCGTCGCAACCCACCAGGTAGTGCGCCGAGTACTCGATCCGGCCGTCCGGTCCCTGCACGGTCGCCGTGACGTGGTCGCCGGTATCACTCAGCTCGATCAGCTCCTGCCCCCGGCACAGGACCACCCCGAGCTCCAACGCTCGGTTCTCCAGCATCTCCTCGACGGTGAACTGCGGCGCGCCGCGGACTCCGAAGTGCGAGTCCTCGAGCACCCCGAAGTCGAGCGGAATGCCACCGAAGTGCCCCTGCCGGGTGATCTCGGCGTTCTCCAGCCGCTCCAGCAGGCCTCGCTGCGCGAAGACCTCCGCCGCGCGCGCCGTGAATCCGATGCCGCGGGACTCCCAGCTCCGCTCGCTACGCCGTTCGACAACGGTGACGCTCGCGCCGCCGAGCCGGAGCTCGGCCGCGAGCATCAGTCCGGTGGGTCCGGCGCCGATGACGATCACGTCCGTATCCATCTGCTGACCTCAGCTCCTCAGTGGCGGCGGTGGGAGCGGCGGTACGGCGAGTCTCATACCGGAACCGCCTCGATGATCGAGACCGGTGAGGCGGTCGGGATGACCCGGGTAACCTTCAGGCCGGCCTCGGCGAACAGCTCGGTGTACTGCGGCCGGGTGCGCTCCTTGGCGCCGAGCAGCAGCAGGAGCCACAGATCAATGATCTTGCCAATGTGGGGTTCGTTCTGCTCCTCGAGCACATACTCGATCACGAGCATGGTCCCGTCCGGGGCGATCGCCTCCCGCACGTTGTGCAGTAGCTGCCGGCAGGCGGGCTCCGGGAAGTCGTGCAGGACGTGCTTGAGCACATAGGCGTCGGCACCGGCCGGCAGGGTGTCGAACTGGCCGCCATGCTCGATTGTCACCCGGTCACCGACACCGGCCGAGGCGAAGACCGCCGGTGCGTCCGCGGTGGCGACCTCGTTGTCGAACAGGATGCCGTTGGCACCCCCGGTCTGGGCGAGGATTCCGGCCAGCAGCGTGCCGCGCCCGCCAACGACATCCACCACGGTACGGAACCGCGAGAAGTCGTACGCGGCGAGCACCGGGGCGGTCTCCGCGCCGGAGAGGCTTCCCATACCCTGGAAGAACTCGGCCGCGTACGCCGGGTTCGCCATCAGGAATTCAAAGGCGCCCATGCCTCGCAGTTTCGGTAGGTTGGCCGCACCGGTACGCACCGACTCGATCAGGTGCCCCCACTCCTCCCAGAGCAGCGGATGCCCCATGAGCATCGCTATGCCGCGCATGGAATCCGGCGCGTCGTCGCGCAGCGCCTCGCCCATCGGGGTGAGCGCGAAGCTGCCATCCGGTCGCAACGTGAACACCGAGCAGCCGGAGAGCGTACGCAGCAGCCGATAGGTCGCCTCCGGATCGGAGCCCACGCGTTTGGCGATCTCCTCCGCCGGCAACGGGCCGGCGGCCAGAACGTCGGCGATGCCAAGCGTGGCCGCGGCCGAGATCGCCTGCGTGATCACCGAGCCCTGAATCAGGTCGAGTAACTGGTAGGCAGCGGAATTGTCCCGCACCACGGGAGCGGCAGGAAATGCGGACATAATCCTTTTCCTCCGAGGCAATAGTGAGATGCCAGACGATAGGCCGGGCTGTTTTCTGGTGGCAAGCCCAACCAGGTTGTTCAACTGACGAGTCGACGCGGTTGGAACAGCGTTTTCCACCGAGACTCGAGCGATATTTCGCAACTCGTTGACACACTGCCGCGACACCGTATTCGGGAAGGGCGGCCCCATGGCAGAGCACGAACAGCGAGTAGCGCTGATCACCGGTGGAACCAGTGGAATCGGCTTGGCGGTCGCGGAGACGCTCGCCCGCCGCGGCCTCAGGGTCTTCCTCTGTGCGCGAACTCCGGCGGCCGTCGAGGAGACCGTCGGCAAGCTGCGGGCCGACGGTCACCAGGCCGCCGGCGTCGGCGCGGATGTCCGGCGCCAGGCCGACGTCGAGCGCCTCGTGGGCGCTGCCGTCGCGCAGTACGGACACGTTGATGTCCTGGTGAACAACGCCGGGCGCAGCGGCGGCGGGGTGACCGCCACCATCGAGGACGAGCTCTGGACGGACGTCATCGAGACCAACCTGAACAGCGTCTTCCGGGTCACCCGCGAGGTACTCCGGTCAGGACAGCCGCTGGAGCGCGGCTGGGGCCGGATCATCAGCATCGCGTCCACCGGGGGTAAGCAGGGGGTGGTGCTCGGTGCGCCCTACTCCGCGTCCAAGCACGGGGTGATCGGCTTCACCAAGGCGCTGGGGCTGGAACTCGCCAAGACCGGGGTCACGGTCAACGCCGTCTGCCCCGGCTACGTCGAGACGCCGATGGCGCAGCGGGTCCGGCAGGGGTACGCCGCGCATTTCGCGACGACCGAGGCGGAAATCCTGGAGCGATTCCAGGCGAAGATCCCGTTGGGCCGCTACTCCACCCCCGCGGAGGTCGCCGGCCTCGTCGGTTACCTGGTCAGCGATGCGGCCGCTCCGGTCACCGCACAGGCGATCAACGTCTGTGGTGGCCTCGGAAACTACTGATCTCGCAGCTGAGGGCGGTGACGCGACAATGTACAGCACCCTGATCGTAGGTCGAATGCGTCCGCAGTGGTCGGCGGAGGTCGCCGAGCTCTTCGGCGTATTCGACGGAACCGAGATGCCGCACCGCATGGGCACCCGACGCCGCGAGCTGTTCCATTACCGAGGGCTCTACTTTCACCTGCAGGATTTCGACGGCGAAGACGGCGGCGAGCGGATCGCGCAGGCCCGCACCGACCCCCGTTTTCTGCAGATCAGCGACGATCTGAAGCCCCTTATCCAGCCCTACGACCCCGCGACCTGGCGTTCCCCCACGGACGCCCTGGCCACCCGGTTCTATCACTGGGCCGCGAACGGTTGAAAGGAGGCCGGCGATGTCGGACGAGGTCCGCACCCCCGTAGATTTCTGGTTCGACCCGACCTGTCCCTGGGCCTGGATCACCTCCCGGTGGCTGCTCGAGGTCGCCCGGCAGCGGCCGATCACGCCATGCTGGCACGTCATGAGCCTGACGCTGCTCAACGAAGGACGCGACGACCTGCCAGCGCGCTACCGGAGCGGGATGCAGGGCGCCTTGGAGGCGGTGCGGGTCTGCGTCGCCGCCGAGCAGAAGTACGGTGCCCCTGCGTTGGGCCGGCTGTACACCGAGCTGGGCACCCGGTTCCACCTCGAGAACGCCCCCCGGCAGCGCTCCACCTATGCGGCGGCGCTGGTCGCCGCGAACCTGGATCCCGGGCTGGTCGTGGCAGCGAATTCCACCGAGTACGACGAGGCGCTCCGCGCCACTCACGACGACGGTGTCGGTCGCGTCGGCGCCGATGTCGGCACGCCGGTGATCGCGGTGCGGGACGTGGCGTTCTTCGGTCCGGTGGTGTCGCCGGCGCCACGGGGCGCCGCCGCACTCCGGCTCTGGGACGGCCTGCTGGCGCTGGCCACGACCGAGGGGTTCTTCGAGCTCAAGCGCAGTCGTACCCAGGGGCCGGTCGTCAACTGACCGCGACCACGGCGGGCGCCGGCACCGGGACGGGTGCCGGCGGCCCGCCTGCCGTCGGTCACCGGCCCGGCTGCGGCGCCGTCCAGGTGGACCGGAGGAACGCCTCCAAGCTGACCAGGTCCGGCCGAATCCGGCGCAACGCCGGCAGGTCAGCGCGGTATCCCCCGTCGTTGAAGAAGTCGAACATGGCCGCCAGATCCGGACGGGCGGCGCGGAGCTGACCGATCGGCAACTGCTCGTAGCGCGCCGGTAGGCCAGCGACCCGCCCGAACGCCGCCGCCATCTCGGGTCCGGTGAGTTCGTCCCCGGCGAGCTCCACCTGCCGCCCCAGCCAGTTGTCCGGATCGTCGAAGGCGTCCGCCGCGAAGGCGCCGATGTCGCTGGTCGCGATCAGCTGTAACGGCACCTCGGGGTGCAGCCACAGACCGAGGACCAGCCCCCCATCGGCCAGCCGCGGACCGGTGTCGTGAAGAACCTCGTGAAACATGGTGGGCCGCAGTACCGTCGCCGGGATGCCCAACTGCTGGATGTGCTGCTCGACCTGCCACTTGCTCGCGAAATGGTCAACGCCGTTGGCCCGCTCCGCGCCCCCGACGGAGCTGTAGACCAGGTGGTCCACGCCGGTGCGGGCCGCGGCGTCGGCGACCGCCTTACCCTGCCGTTCCTCGGTGACCACACCACCCGGGGTCCGGAACGTCTGGACGCTGAACACCCCGTGCAGACCGGTCATCGCCGCCGCCAACGACGCCTCGTCGTCGAGATCTCCGGGGACCAGCACGGCGCCGGCGGCCGCCAGTGCCCGGGCCGCGGGCTTGTCCGGATCCCGGACCAGGACGTGCACCGTCCACCCTCGACGTAGTAGTTCGCGGGCCGTCGCCCCACCCTGTCGGCCGGTACCGCCCAGCACCAGAATCGCCGCATCTGTCGGCACGTTTGCTCCTTCGTGCAGCGCGCACACCCGCGGTGTCCGCGAGGAAGCGCGGTCACCAGGGGCGGTGTCCGCGAGGAAGTCCGGTCACCAGGGCACGACGCCGTCCGCGGAGAGGCAGTAGCCGGAGGGCCCCGCCTCGTCCAGCAACGCCAGCCGGACCGCTATCGCCGCGCCTTCCGCGGGAGTCCGGTTTCCCCGGTGGCCGTTGAGGTCCGTGGCCACCATTCCGGGGCTCACCGCGTTCACCTTGATCGGCGTGTCACGCAGTTCCTTGGCGTACCCGACGGTGATCGCGTTCAGGGCGGTCTTGGAGGACTGGTACGCCAGCAGGTTAATCCCGGCCAGCGGCGAGTCCGGCTGCGAGTTCAGTGTCAGGGAGCCCAGGTGGCTGGAGACGTTGACCACCCGCCCGGTCGCCGCCCGAAGCAGCAGCGGAAGCACGGCGTTGGTCACCGACACCACCCCGAGGACGTTGGTCTCGTATACCTGGCGAAGGTCATCGGCGCGCACCGTGCTGGGCGCACCGGTGGCGGCACCAGCGATGCCGGCGTTGTTGACCAGGATGTCCAGGCGGCCGAAGCGCTGCTCGACCTCCGCCGCAGCCGCCGAGATCGAGGCCGGATCCGTCACGTCCAGGCGCACCGGGACCGCCCTGATGCCCTGGGCCGCCAGGGAGTCCACCGCCTGCTTGCCCCGGTTCTCGTCCCGGGACCCGACGAGGACGATGTGCCCTCGCTCCCCCAACTGGCGCGCGATCTCGTACCCGATTCCCTTGTTCGCACCTGTGATCAGCGCGATCTTCTCGACCGGCACGTCCGCAATTCCTTTCCGTCGCCCTGTCGCGTCCATGCTGAACGGCCGACCGGAATCCGGCACCTCTGAAATTGCCACGCAATAGTGCGGGTTCAACCGAGCCGAAATCCGCAGTCGAACAATTACCCCCAAGCATCAACCGATATTGAACCGATGAGCGTCCGCGGATACTTTGGCCTCGCGATTATCCGGCCGCGAGGCGGAAAGGTCCGGGAAATGGATACCGATGTGATCGTGGTGGGTGCGGGACCGGTCGGCCTGATGCTCGCCGTTGAACTGCACCTCGGCGGCGCGCGGGTACGGGTCTACGACCGCCTCGCCGCAGCCACCGGCGAGTCCCGTGCGCTCGGCTTCAACCGGCGTGCCGCCGAATCGCTGGACCAGCGCGGCCTGCTCGCACGGTTGGCGGGCATCCGCTGGGGCCCGATGGGACACTTCGGCGGCGTACGCATCGACCTCAGCCGGCTCGACGACGACCACAGTGGCATCCTGGGCCTGCCGCAGGCCCGCACCGAGCAGATGCTCACGGACTGGCTGGCCGCCCAGGGCGTTCCGGTGATCCGGCGACACGAGCTCACCGGCGTGCGGGAAGCGGGCAACGGTGTCGTCGCCGCCTTCGCCGAGCCCGGCGGAGGCACCGAGGTGCGGGCCCACTACCTGGTCGGCTGTGATGGCGCCCGGAGCACCGTCCGGGCGCTGGCCGGGATCAAGGCCTCCGGCCCCGCAGCCACCCGGGGCATGTACACCGCGGAGATCACCGGAGTCGAGTTACGCCCTCGTCCGATCGGCGAACGGCGGCCCGGCGGCAGCATGGTGGTGTGCACACCGGTGGGAGACGGTCGCTACCGCATCGTGCTGCACGACCGGGGACTACCGCCGAACCCGGATCCGGACGCACTGACGTTCGCCGAGGTCGCCGACGCGTGGCAACGCCTCACCGGCGAGTCCCTGCACCACGGGTCGGCACAGTGGCTGTGGGCCTGCGGCAACGCGGCCGCGGTGGCCGAGCAGTACCGGCGCGGCCGGATCTTCCTGGCCGGCGACGCCGCACACGAGATGCCGCCGCTGGCGGCGTGGGGCCTCAGCGCCGGCCTGCAGGACGCGGTTAACCTGGGCTGGAAGCTGGCGGCGGCGGTGCACGGCTGGGCACCACCCGACCTGCTCGACACCTACCACACCGAACGCCACCCGATCGGACGGCAGCTGATCGCCGACGCGCAGGCCGCCTCGTCGCTGTACCTCGGGGACGAGACGATGGAACCGATCCGCAGCGTGCTGGCGGAGCTGGTCACCCACACCGACGCGGCCGAGCACCTCGCCGGGCGCGGTAGCGGGCTCGGCATCCGCTACGACCTCGGCCCGGGCGAGCACCCCCTCCTCGGCCGACGCATGCCCCCACACCACCAACTCACCCTCCCCAACGGCGACACCCCCCGCATCACCGACCTACTCCACCCCGCCCGCCCCCTCCTCATCACCACCACCACCGCGCACCCCACCGCCCACCCCTGGACCGACCGCATCGACATCATCACCGGCACCTGGACCCACCAACCCCACCCCACCCTCCACACCGCCCTCATCCGCCCCGACGGCTACCTCGCCTGGACCGCACCCGGCAGCACCAACGACCTCACCCACGCCCTCACCCGCTGGTTCGGCGCCCCCCAGAACGGAACCGGACGATGACCCGGGACGTGATCGTGGTCGGCGCCGGCCCGGTGGGCCTCATGCTCGCCGGGGAACTGCGGCTCGGCGGCGTCGATGTGGCGATCTACGAACGACTGGCGGCCCGACCGACCGAGTCCCGGGGCGCCAGCTTCACCCGCCGTACCGCGGAGTGCTTCGCGCAGCGCGGGCTGTTGGACCGGCTGGGCCCGACCGAGCCCGCGGAGAGTCACTTCGGCGGGGTGCCGATCAACCTCGCCCAACTTCCGGAGGACCATGCCGGTGCCCGGGGCATCTCCCAGTACCGGACCGAACGGATGTTGGAAGGCTGGGTGACCGAGTTGGGGGTGCCGGTATTCCGCGGCCACGAGGTCACCGGCTTCGAGGAGGGCCCCGACCGCGTCGTCGTCACCGTCGACGGCCCCGCCGGCTCCGGCCGGGCGGCCGCCCGGTTTCTGGTCGGCTGTGACGGCGGGCG
Source organism: Salinispora pacifica DSM 45544 (assembly GCF_000378845.1). Classification (NCBI taxonomy): domain Bacteria; kingdom Bacillati; phylum Actinomycetota; class Actinomycetes; order Micromonosporales; family Micromonosporaceae; genus Salinispora; species Salinispora pacifica. The sequence goes on from NZ_KB905359.1 coordinate 732,254, forward strand.
CAGCACCGTCCGCGCGCTGGCCGGGATCGACTTCACCGGTGCCGAACCCACCCGGGGGTTCTACACCGCCGACGTCACCGGCATCGACACCCGACGGCGGCGGATCGGCGAGAATCTGCCCGACGGCAGCATGGTCATGGCGATGGATCTGGAGGACGGTGTCACCCGGGTCGTCGTGCACGAGCGAGGCATGCCGCCGAGAGACCGGAGCTCGCTGAGCTATCAGGAGCTGGCCGACTCCTGGCAGCGACTCACCGGTGAGTCCATCCATCACGGACGCTGCCGCTGGATCAGCTGCTTCACCGACGCCTCCCGGGTCAGCTCCGAGTACCGGCGCGGTCGGGTCTTCCTGGCCGGTGACGCCACCCACGTACAACCGCCGGCGATGGCACAGGGATTAAGCGTGGGCGTCCAGGACGCGGTCAACCTGGGCTGGAAGCTGGCAGCGGCGGTGCACGGCTGGGCACCACCCGACCTGCTCGACACCTACCACACCGAACGCCACCCGATCGGGCGACAGTTGGCCCGCAACGCGCGGGCCGCCATCGAGCTGCGACTCACCGGCGCCGAGCTGGACCCGCTCCGCGGCATCCTCGCCGAGCTGATCACCCACACCGACGCGGCCGAGCACCTCGCCGGGATGCTCAGCGGGCTCGGCATCCGCTACGACCTCGGCCCGGGCGAGCACCCCCTCCTCGGCCGACGCATGCCCCCACACCACCAACTCACCCTCCCCAACGGCGACACCCCCCGCATCACCGACCTACTCCACCCCGCCCGCCCCCTCCTCATCACCACCACCACCGCGCACCCCACCGCCCACCCCTGGACCGACCGCATCGACATCATCACCGGCACCTGGACCCACCAACCCCACCCCACCCTCCACACCGCCCTCATCCGCCCCGACGGCTACCTCGCCTGGACCGCACCCGGCAGCGCCAACGACCTCACCCACGCCCTCACCCGCTGGTTCGGCGCCCCCCAGAACGGAACCGGACCGAGCGGACCGGCACCGGCCGCCGGTCCACCCCGTCTCGACTACGGCTAAAGACACCCCTGCCACCCTCAGCCCAAACGGCGACCGAGGAGGGCGTACCGGATGTCTCGTCACCACGGGCAAGCTGCGCTGGCCACGGAAGGCTTCAGGCTCGCCAGAGCGGGCAGCGACGAAGCGACGGGCAGCGACAAATTCGATCTGAAGAACTTCGAGCGACTGCCGGCACGAGACGTTCCCCTGGACGCCCTGTCGCCCAGCCTGCGGCTGCGGCAGGGTGGCACGAGCGGAGCCCACGTCCAGTTACTCGTGGAGGCGGGCGGCACCACGCAGCTACCGCCGCTCCTCGTCCAGGAGGAGGGCTGGCGGGTTATCGACGGGCTGCACCGGCTCGAGGCCGCCCGGATCCGCGGCGATCACGTCATCCCCGCACGCTTCCTGGACTGCACCGACGCCGAGGCGCTCATCCTGGCGATGCAGGCGAACATCGCCCATGGGCTACCGCTGTCCCGGGCCGACCGGCTCTCCGGCGCCAACCGGGTGCTGTCGGAGTATCCGGACTGGTCTGACCGGGCCCTCGCCGCCATCACCGGATTGAGTGCGAAGACGATCGCATCGTTGCGTACCCGGTCGCCGGGGACGGCAGAGGTCGGCGGCAAGCGGATCGGCCGGGACGGAAGGCGTCGTCCGGTTACCGCCGTGGAGGGCCGACGCCGCGCCGCCGCCTACCTCAACGCCCACCCGGACGCCCCGCTGCGGCAGGTCGCCCGCGAGGCCGACGTATCACTGGGCACCGTCCATGATGTGAGCGCTCGGCTGCGCCGGGGCATCAGTCCGGAGCGCACCGGGCACCGCCTTTCCCCGGTCGAGCCGCCGGCGGGTCCAGCCCGGCGAGCCGCGGCGCCCACCCCCACGTTGCCGGCCCCCCGCGTTGGTGCGGTACGGCGCCGGGGGCGCGTGGCCGCTCCACTGACCTGGGCCGGGGTGGCGAACAAGCTGGCTACCGATCCGTCCATCCGGTACACCGAAGGCGGCCGGGCGTTCATTCGGTGGATGGCCTGGCACGCCGGCGCGCCACATCGCTGGCGGGAGGTCGCCGGCTCGATCCCGCCGCACTGGCTGAGCGTGATCGCCCCACTCGCGGACAGCATCAGTGAGGAGTGGAGCCTCTTCGCCGCACAACTCAAGCGCAAGCAGGAGGACGGACCGTAACGCCACCCGTCGCGCCCCGGCCGACCGCCGCCACCTGCCCGGGTCAACTCTTACTCGACCGGAATTCGCGGAAGCGCGGCGAGACTGCTACGACATCGCAGCCCACGAAAGAGCAGGCGACATGGTGGACAACGAACAGGATCGGGCAGGTACGGCGCCCCACGTGGTCATCGTCGGGGGCGGCATCACGGGGGTGACCGCGGCGTTCTACCTCCGGAACGAGCCAGTACGAATCACCCTCCTCGAGGCCGCGCCGCGGCTCGGTGGGAAGCTGTCCGCATCGGAGGTGGCGGGCGTCCTCGTTGACGAGGGGGCGGAAGGGCTCTATGCCCGGCGGCCCAAGACCACCCGGTTACTCACCGCGGCCGGTCTCGGCGATCAGCTCGCCCTGGCCGGCGCCACCACGACCGCGATCTGGAGCAGGGGCGCGCTCCGGCCCCTGCCTGCCAGCCAGTTCATGGGCATCCCCGCGGACCTGGACGCCCTCGCCGAGTCCGGAATCCTCTCGCCGGGCGGGGTGGTCGCGGCCGGCCGCGACCTTGGGCTGCCGCCGACCGAACGGGACGGCGACGTCTCCGTCGCGGCCTACGTCTCGCAGCGACTCGGCCAGGAGGTGTTGGACCGCCTCGTTGACCCGTTCCTCAGCGATGTCTGCGCCGGCCGCTCCGACCAGCTGTCCTTCGAGGCCATGCTGGCCCCGCTGGCGAACGCCGCCCGCCGATACCCGTCGCTGATCCAGGCCGCGGGCTCACTGCTCCCCCCGCCACCACCGGACGGGCAGGAACCGCCGACCGGGCTCGGTACCCTGACCGGCGGGCTCGGCAACCTACCCCAGGTGTTGGTCGACGCAGTTCTCGCCGACTCGCCCGACGCGCGGGTACGAACCGGGGCCGAGGTCACCGGCCTGGCTCCGGAGCGGCAGGGGTGGCGGCTGACCGTGAACGCGGACGCCGGGACCGAACATCTCACCGCGGACGCGGTCATCGTCGCCGTCCCCGCCGGGCCTGCCGGCCGACTACTGGCCGGCGTACCCGGAGTGGCGCCGGCCGCCGCTGAGCTCGCGCAGATCCCGTACGCCGGTGTCGGTATCATCACGCTGGCCTACCCCCGTACGGCATTCGCCGGTGGGCTCGCCACCCGCGGGTTCTGCGGCTACCGGGTTCCGGCGGTGGATGGACGGGCCGTCAACGAAGTGACCTTCTCCACGGTGAAGTGGCCGCACCTGGCGGGCGAGGTGGAGATTCTGCGCTGTTCGGTCGGGAAGGTCGGCGACGAGGCAGCGCTGCACCGCGACGACGCCGACCTCGTCCGGCTGGTGACCGCCGAGGTTGGCGCGGCAACCGGGGCGGTCGGTGCCCCGGTGGCGACCCGGGTCACCCGGTGGCCGAGCGCGCTGCCCCAGTACACCGTCGGCCACGTGGATCGGGTGAACCGGATCCGGACGGCGGTAGGGGGCTCGCCGGGGCTCGCCGTCTGCGGCGCCGCGTACGAGGGAGTGGGGGTCGGCACGTGCATCGCCGATGCGCACAAAGCCGTCGGCCAGGTGCTCACGGGGCTACCCAGAACCACCCCCGCCACCTTGGGCTGAGCTGCCCTCCCCGCCCCGGCCGTCGGTGGCGCCGGCGACGTCCGAGCGGCCCGGCCGCGGCCGCGGCGGCATCCTCGCCCACCTGCCAGGGGGTACGCCGGTCAGATACCCGTGCCCGCCCGGGCTGACCGGCCGGGCGGACACGGGTGATTCTGCTGTTGCCGGGGTCAGGCTCGGACCGGCCCCGCGTTCTCCAGGATGCGTTCGAGGGCTCCGGCCAGCTCACCGGTCGGGTTCGCGGCGGCGCCCCTGCTGCGCCACGCCACGTGGTTGTCCGGGCGGACCAGAATGGCGCCCTCGTCGGCGATTTCCCGGACGCGTGACCACCGGTCGTCGACCGCCGTGTACTCAGCGCCGATCCCGATGGCGACGGTGTTGATCGATACCGAGAGTTTCTCCGCCACCGCCGTGGCCGCCACCCGCCATTGCTCCGCCTTCGGGCCGATGATCAGCACGAAGCTGCCGGCGGAACCGGTCAGGTCGTGGGTGGACAGAATCCGGCCGGCGCGGTTGATCCAGGCATGCGGCAGCAGATGCCCGGGCCGGGTGGTGGGGTGGTAGACGTCCCGCAGCGGCTCCCGCGGTGGCGGCGGGCTCCCGTCGGGGATGACCGCACCCTGTTCGTACGCGAAACCCAGCTCGACGTCGTGTGCCTGACATCCACCCCGGTGGGTGGCGAACAGCTCGGCGGCCCGCGCCCGCGCCGCCGCGGCGATCGGGGTTGGGTCGACGAACGCCGCGAACGCTCGCTCCCGACGCTGCGGCGCGGTGTGCTGACCGACCCCGACGGCCTCGAGGATCGCGTGGTGGTGCAGGGCCGCGGAGACCGCCCAGTCGACGTTGTGCCGGCCGATCGGATGCCGCTCAGCCTGGTAGGTGTCGAGCAGGCTGTCGGGGGCGCGGCCGGTGAGTACCGCGGCGAGCTTCCACGCGAGGTTGTGTGCGTCCTGAATACCGGTGTTCAGCCCCAGCCCGACGGTGGGGGGCTGCCGGTGGGCGGCGTCACCGGCAAGGAGCACTCGACCGACCCGGTACTGTTCGGCGACGAGGGATTCCACCGACCAGTTCGTGACCTGGCGCAGCGTGAGCTCCAGGTCGGGCAGCCCGAGGACCTCACGGATCTTGGGGACGATGCTCTCCGCGGGGTAGCGCTGCGGGTCACCCGGTGGAAAGTGCAGGACCCACTCCTCACAGTGTCTGCCCCAGGTGGGGCCCATCTCGATGAGATTACTGGACAGATCGGGGTCGTGCGGATTGAGGAAGTGGGTGAGTAGGGTGCCCTCGCGCCACCACGGCGACAGGTCCGCGGTGAAGTAGGCGGTGGTGACCTCGAGAAACCCCGGCAGGCCCAGCATCTGCACGCCGAGCGCCGCGCCAACGGTACGGCCGCCGTCAGCCGCGATGAGGTAGCGGGCCACCACCGTGGTGACCTCGCCCGTGCCGACCGCTCGGACCTGGGCTACCACCCGGTCACCCTGCTCGGCGAAGGTAACCAGTTCATGGCCGAACCGGATCTCTCCCGGGCCGCGCCGCTCGGCATGTTGCCGCAGGATCGGCTCCAACCGGACCTGGGGCAGCTTGATCGGAAGTACTGGCCCGGCTGCCTCGTAGGTCTCCCGCAACGCGCCGCCGCCGAACGCGTCCATCTCCTGAATGACCAGACCGTCGAGGGGCCCTTCCCCACCGAGCGAGGTCAGCCAACGCAGCTTGCCGAACTCCGCCAGGGACGCCCCCTGCTGGGCCACCTCCGCATCGAGCTCGTGCTGACGGAAGATGCCCATCGTCCGCTGGTTGAGATAGTGCGCCTTGGGCATTCTCGACGTACCCGGGTGCCGCTCCACCAGCAGGTGGCGTACACCGTGGTCGGACAGAAAGACGGAGGCAGCCAGGCCACATCCACCGCCGCCCACGATCAGAACCGGAACCTCTATCGTTGCCATTGTCGTCCTTCCGAGTGGTGACCGCCCGGCTGGGCGGGTACGTGGCCCCGCTCGCGGCCTCGCCGACCCACGGCTGTCGACCGCCGTGTGGCGGGAATCGACGATCGGGCCGGACCGCTCGCAGTCTGCCGAGAGCCGCTGCAGTCCCGGTCAAGGACGGATTGATCCGACAACCCTATTGCCGGCCCGAAACAGCGAGCCACGGTCACCGGTTTTCGACTGCGTTGCACCGGCGGTTGAACGACGAATCCGCCATATGGCCGACCGCTTTCCGGGGAGCAGCCGATTGCTGCGCATCCGACCGTTGCCATTGGTCAGAGCACCGTTATAGGTTCACCCCGTGGTCGTCGAATAGTCCGGCGCGTACGAATCGACCACACCACCCTTGCCGCATTTCAACTGTCCTGCCACCGATCTGTGGGGCGTGCTGCTCCAGACGGTGAGCCTTCGAAATGGTGGTGCCCATGAGCTCGGTGCGGAACGACTACGTGGCACGGCCGGTGATCGGGGTCTGCGCACGAACGACTCCGGTGACGGTGCAGGGCCTCGACACGACCGTCAGCCTGGCGCTGCAGGCCCACGTGGACATGCTCGCCACCGCGGGGTGCGCCCCCCTGTTGGTTCCGCTGCTGCCGGGTGCCGAGGACCTGGTGCCGCACCTCGACGGCCTACTGCTACCCGGGGGGCCGGACCTGGACCCAGAGCTGTACGGGCAGCCTCAGCACACCAGGACCCGATGCGGCAACCCCGCCGCGGACCGCGTCGAACTGGCCCTGCTCCGAGCAGCGCTCGAAGCCGACCGGCCCGTCCTGGCCATCTGCCGCGGGATGCAGGCGCTCAACGTGTTGTCGGGCGGGACCCTGCACCAGCACCTGCCAGAGGCCGTGCAGCACGACGGCCACTGCCCCCAGACCGCGACCTTCACCCTCGGCCGGAACCACCTGCACCTGCAGCCCGGCAGCCTCGCCGCCGCTGTCTACGGCGCCGAGGTCCCCACCGTCGCCTGCCACCACCACCAGGGTGTCGACCGGGTCGGTGCGGGTCTCACCGTGACCGCCCGGGCGTGGGACGGGGTCGTCGAGGCGATCGAGGCGACCGGGCACCCGTTCGTGCTCGGAGTGCAGTGGGAGGCCGGGCAGGACTCCGACGCCCGACTGCACCGCGCGCTCGCCGACGCCGCCGAACGTGCGAGACAACGACCCCCAACCCCGGGAGAATCTGATGGCATCGCGGATGAACAACCCGTCTCTGGTCGTGCCCGACGCGCTGCCGCCCCTGCTCGAACTCGGTAAGGTGATCAACCAGGTCGGCGTGCCGGTCCGGACGCTCGATCTGGTCCGGATGCGGGTCAGCCAGCTCAATGGGCGAGTCTGGATCCTGCCGACCGGTCCGGCGGCGGCGGCGCGGATCGACAACCGCCTGCCCATCGTGGCTTCCTGGCGCGAGGCCGACTGTTTCACCGATGCCGAGCGGGCGGCGCTGGCGCTCGCCGAGGCCACCACCCGCCTCGGTGACCGGGCGGATCCGGTGCCGGACGAGGTCTGGGACGAGGCGGTCCGGCACTATACCGAGCCGGAACTCAGCGCATTGATCATGCATGTCGGGCTGGTCAACCTATGGAATTGCATAAACCTATCCACTCGACAAGATCCAGGGGACTGGCGCTGATTCCGGTCCCGCGACGACCAGCACCGGCAGAAGGGGTTCACATGTTACGGCTCATCAACACCGGCTTGGGCCGGACTGGCACCACGTCACTGAAGCTGGCGCTGGAGCGCCTCGGCTACGGACCCTGCTCTCACATGTTCGATATCGTCAACGATTCAGATCGACTCCAGCAGTGGGAAAAGGTCGTCTGCGACGGGCAGCGGCCCGACTGGGAAGCGCTGTTCCACGGCTTCGTCTCCGCGGCGGACGGGCCCAGCGCCGTCTACCACAAGGAAATCATCGGGGCGTTCCCGAAGGCGAAGGTGATCCTGACCGTACGGGACAGCGAGGAGTGGTACCGAAGCACGCACGACACGTTGTACCAGTTCGCCGTCCGGAACCGCGACAATCCACCGGAACCTGGCTCCATGCCGGCCCGGATATACCGATTCGTCAACACCATGGTCTGGGATGGTCTCTTCGGCGGACGCTTCGCCGACAAGGGTCACGCCATCCGGGTCTTTCGCCGGCACAACGAGGCGGTCGCGGATTCTGTCGCCCCCGACAACCTGCTCACCTATGACGTGCAGCAGGGATGGGAGCCACTGTGCGCGTTCCTCGGGGTCCAGGTGCCGACGGAGGACTTTCCCCACGCCAACGACGGCGGGGCGATGCGTCGGGTCATCCGAGAGGTGGGCGGCGGGGCCGCTGGTGTGGCGACCAACTGAGCCGGTCGCCGAGTGCGGCGGGCAGCCGGACCAGGCCGAGGGCCATCCAACCAGGGTGCGGGCCGCGGGGTAGCGGCCCGCACCCTGGTTCACCACGAGTCCTGGCCGACCTCGGCGGCCCGGGTCTGCAGGATTGCCAGCAGGGTCCGGGCCTGGACGTTGACGTAGCGGCTGTGCCCGGCCAGCCAGCTGAGCTGGCCCGGGGTGATCCAGTGGTAGCCGGGTGGCGCCTCGGTCGGCGTCGCCGCCTCGTCGGTGGCGACCACCAGGTAGCGGCTCTCGGCATTGCGGAACCGACCGCCCTCCTCGGAATGCGTTGTCGTATACCGGACCCGTTCCGGGGGCGGGTCCAGCATCAGATCAAGAAACGGAGGGCGCTGCGCCGCCGGCAGCTGGGAGTAACTCGCCGGGACACACTGCACGGTCGGCGCCAGTTCCACGGTGTCGAGGAAGCCCCCCTCCACCCGGGCGTGCACGAGAACATGCGGCACCCCGGCGAAGGTCCGGTACGCAAAACCCACAACGCCCGGGGCCACCGGCTCGATCAACGGCTGACTCCAACTGGAAACCTCTCGGTTCGCGCCCTCAACAGCGACCGCCAGCACCCGGAAATGCCGCTGATCCGGACGGTAGATGCGGTGCTCGTCGCGGCACCAGCCGGCCACCCGCGCCAGCGGAATCCGGTGGGCCCGCACCTCGTGGCTGGCCCGTTGACCGGTGAACCAGGAAGCCACCTCGGCGTCCGAGCAGATGGCACCGTGCTCGGGGTACGCCAGCGGTGCGCTCGCCAGCACCGTCCGCGAGTCCATGTTGACCACATTGTCCTGTCGGAGGAGCTGACCCAGCTGACCCAGCGTGAGCCAACGAAAGCGCTCGTCCGCGGGCACCTCACCCGTCACCTCGACGATCATGTTGCGATTGCGTTTGCGGTAGAACCAGGCGCCGTGCTCGGACTGCAGGACATCGGTGAGCACTCGGCCCGGAGGTGGATCAAGGAAGTGTTCCAGGTACGTCACCGCCGTCCCGCCGTGCGCCTTCGTGTAGTTACTCCGGGTGGCCTGCACGGTGGGCGACAGCTGCACCAGGTTGGGATTGCCCGGCTCCGCCTTCGCCTGCATGAGGAAGTGCAGCGTGCCGTCGAACTCCTTCGCCAGGATCCCGAGGATGCCGATCTCCCGTTGCACGATGATCGGCTGTTGCCACTCGGCGCCCACATCCGGTCGGACGACACGCAGGCCCTCCACCGTGAAGAACCGTCCACTACGGTGGCGCAGATTCCCGGTTTCCGCCTGGAACGACCAGCCGTCCAATTCCGCGAATGGGACCCGCCGTACTCGGGTGCCGCACGCCACCCGCTCGGCGGCGAGCCAGCCCGACACATCGGAGGTGGCGATCCCGGCGCCCTCGGTGGCCGCTGCCGAGCGGGCGAGCCGTTCAGTGAGTTCGGTGCCGCGACGCGGTTGGAGCAGTACGGCTGGGGTCACGGGCGATCACCACTTCCTGGCGCGCGAGCCGTTGCGGGGTCGCCGGTGGCGGCACTCGCCGCTCGGTGGGCGTCACCGAAACGCCCCCCGGGCACCGGTCCCGCCATGGTGCTCAGGGAGCGCCCATCCGGGCATCCTCGACGTTGCCCCGGCCACGGTCACACCGCCGAACCTGTTCAGTTCATCCGGCGGCGGGCACGCGGGGGTGGCGCCGCTTCGGGGCCACCGGCTGGCAGGGGGATCGTTCAACCGCCTTGGTGACGTCAGTCGAACAGGCTGCCCGGCGGCGAGCCCGTGGGTCAGGGCAGTGTTCGGGCCAGCGCCGTCCGGCGTGGCTGCGCGGAGCGCGCGAGGGGTGCCTGCCGGGCCGTGGTGGCCGGGCATCCGCCGGCTGCCGGGACGGACCGGGGGGTGAGTTCCGGTAACGCGAGCAGCACAGGTGGGTCGATCATCCGCTGGCGGCGGAGGCGGACCGCAGCACTGGTCACACCGTCCGCAACGACCGTCACCAGGGGGTGCATGCCGATCAGGGCGGTGCGACGGCGGGCTTCGGGGCCGACACCATCGGCCACCGCCACCGCGTGCACGAACCAGGTGCCGTTGGGTACGTGCGGCAGGTGGTAACAGGACGGCCGGCCACCCGGCACGTCAACGACCATTGCCGAGACCGCACGGTGCTGCACGATCCGGGTCGAGAACGCACCCAGATAGACCTGGGCGTTGCCGTGCCCCTCCGGCAGGCTGATCGTCCCAGCGATCGCCCCGGCGCCGAGGCGGGTGGCCGAAGACCGGCCAGGTAGCTCAGTCGCACCAGTGGGCGGAAGACGGCGGAACCGGCCGGGCGAGACCCCGACGCTGGAAGTGAAACAATTACTGAAAGAGCCGAGGCTGCTGTATCCCACCAGCACGGAGACATCCGTTATCCGCAGCGGGGTCTCAAGAAGAAGACGCTTGGCCTGATGAATCCGAATAGCGGCCAGGAACCGACCGGGAGTAATTCCGGTAATATTGCGAAAAAGTCGGGCAAAATAGAACCGGCTTAACCCAGCGCTCTCCGCGATCTCGGCCAGCGTCAGCGGCCGGTCGTAACGCTCCCAGAGATATTCGATCGCCCGTTCGACTGCACTGTCCATGCGCACCTCGCTGCATCGTCGCGACCACCATGGTGACCACCCTCCGTCGGGATCAGCTCGAGCAGCAATGGGGACCGGATCCGAACCGGCGATCACCGACAGCGAAAGGGTCGCAACAATTTGTCATCGACAGCAGGCTGGCCCGTTTCACCAGAACACCTACGGCCCCAACAGGCCAGCGCCAATGCGATCAGCCGCGCCGGACAGGCGTGACACCCAAGTAGCGGGAAAGCATGATTCAAGGCGCTAAATACATACTTATATCGGCGATACACCGGCGCCCAGAACGCCAGCCGACCCGAAACCGGCGACCGCCTCCCCGCCTTGGTCTGCATGAGAACGACAACCAACCCTGCCGGCAGTAGATAGGTCAACTACCCCAGGAACCCATGACGAAACCGCTGCAAACCTCCACCGAACCCTACAAATACTTTTCCCACCTGGAACAGACATTTCTACCTTGCGACCACCGAGTTAATCGCCAGTTCCCTGGATCGCTGGATCATGGCACAATATTACGCAATTACCCGCGCCACCCAGGGACTGGATCGATGGGGGGGAGAAACATGGAACGCGTGGCCGCGCATACCTGTCGGCACCCCTAAAATCGTTTTTCCAGCCCGGCATGCATGCGCTACCGAACTCGCTTCATCAACCAATTCGGCTCCACTTCTATGTCAACCCAAGCCTGCCGCCAGGCCAGCACGAAAGGCTTGAAGTTGATAATCCGTTACACGGAGGAGATCGGGTGGAAAGGGACCAGACACTTCTGAACTTCGGGCTACTCGGCCCACTCTCGCTCCACTACGGTTGCACGCCGGTGGAGACCAGCGCACCCAAACAACGTCAGGTGCTCGCCCTGCTCGCCCTGAACGTCGGACGCGTCGTCACCGTGCCGACGCTCATCGAGGAACTGTGGGGAGACCGTCCACCACGAAGCCACGCCACAACCCTGCAGACATACATTCTGCAGCTGCGAAACGCACTCGCCACGGCCGGGTACGGCAGCCCGGAAGCCCGACAGATAATCGGCACCCGCCACAATGGCTATCTACTCGAGGGTTTCGCGTGCGAAACAGATGTCGAGGTGTACAACCGCCACCTTTTCGCCGGTCGCGCCGCCGCCGAGGCGGGCGACCAGCACCGAGCCTCGCAGGAGTTCGGTCACGCACTTCAGGTCTGGCGTGGTTCAGCCCTGGTAGATGTCCGAATGGGCCCGATTTTGGAGATCGAGGCGGCATCACTGGAGGAAAGTCGACTCTGCGCGCTGGAACGCCGGATCGAAACGGACCTGGCCCTGGGCCGACACTCCGACCTGCTGGCGGAACTAACGCTCGTCACGGCACGGAACCCGATGAACGAAAACCTGTGCGCGCTACGAATGATGGCAATGTATCGCGCCGGCCACGTTGGCCGCTCACTCCAGGCCTACCACCGCCTCCGTTCCATCCTCAACGAAGAGCTCGGCGTCGAACCAGGACCACGAGTACAGCGACTCCTAGCCGCCATCCTTGCCGGCGATCCGGGGCTGGAGGAGACGTCACCGCTATCGCCCCCCAGTAGGTTCACAGTACGCCATCCCTAACCCTGTTCTGCCGGCTGGACCAGCCCTGTCACCCGCGCGGCTTCACCTCTGACAATCTATCCCAGGCCGGTCAGCCCGGGGCAGACCCGCCTGCCCCCGCAGTCGCATGGGCACCGAAACGCAAACAGCGAAAGCTGGCCCACGGGCGCAGGAGTTTCGGCGGCCCGACCAAGCCTCGAGGGGAGGTCAACCAACTGGCAAGAAATTGACAAAACACAGCCGCGGCAACCGAGGAGAACTAGATGCGAAAAGTTTTTTCGCGGGACGGCACCACGATCGCCTATCAGCGGGCCGGCGCCGGGCCGGCGATCGTACTCCTGAACGGCGCATTCCGCGATCACACAATTTTTGACGCACTTGTCCCAGAGCTGACAGCGCACTGCACCACCTACGTCTACGATCGCCGGGGACGGGGGCAGAGCGCAGATTCCCCCCGATATGCCATCGAACGAGAGATTGAGGACCTCGCCGTCGTCATCGAGGAGGCGGGTGGCCACGCGGTGGTGTTCGCCGGGTCGTGCGGCGCGAATCTCGCGCTGGAGGCGGCCCTGGCGGGTACCCCGATCACCAAGCTGGCCCTGCACGAACCGTACTTCCGGGTCGGTGACCACCCGCGGCCGCCCCTCGACGCCGCCGACCAGCTACGCACGCTGGTCGCCGATGGCCAACGCGGCGCCGCTGCGGAGTACTTCCTGAACGTGCTGATGGACCTACCCCCAACGGCGATCGCCCAGTGGCGGCAAGGGCCACTCTGGGCGACGAACGAGGCGAATGCCCACACGCTCGCCTATGACGCCACTCTTTGTGGCGATTACACCCTCCCTGCCGACCGGCTGGCCGCCCTGCGGACTCCCACGCTGGTCGTCAACAGCGACGGCACCAGCGACTGGCTGCGTGCCGCGGCCCAGGCGACGGCGGCGGCCCTGCCGAACGCCCGGGGAAGGGAGCTGCCCGGCTCCTGGCACCGGATCGAGATGGAGGCGCTTGGCCGGGTCCTGGTCGAGTTCGCCACGACCTGATACCTCTCACGGCCCGCGAAAGGAGCTGTCGGATGAGCACGCGCGTACCGGGGGCGGCTGACGGACCGGTCAACCGCAATTCGCCCCAGGTCCATCAGGAATCAAGAAGCGCCCGGAACCCTACCGTTCGTAGCATGAAGCACATGGGAGTCAAGGTTGCGCAGCGCTTCGTCGCCGTAGACGACCATGAACGCGCGCTCACCTTCTACCGGGATGTTCTCGGCCTTGAGGTTCGCCAGGACCACACATTCGAGGGATTGCGTTGGATTGCCCTCGGTACATCTGGGCAGCCCGATGCCGACATCGTTCTACAGTCCCTGGTCGTCTACCCGGAAACCTCGCCCGCTGACCAGCATGCCCTGGCGGAGCTGCTGGTGAAGGGCCTGCTGCCCGGTCTGGTGTTCCGCACCGAGGACTGTGACGCGACCTTCGAGCACCTTCGCGCCGGGGGCGCAACGGTGGTGCAGGAGCCGACCGACCAGCCCTGGGGCGTCCGGGACTGCGCATTCCGCGATCCGGCCGGCAACATGCTGCGGTTCTCCCAGATCCGCCGCCGGAGAAAAGACACCGGCGACGGTGGCGGCTCCGGGGATCCCCATTTTCCCAACCATCGGCCTCTTCAGGACGGAACGGATGATCGAAGCCAAGAACCTGACCAAGCGCTACGGCGATAAGGTCGCCGTGAGGGATCTTTCCTTCACGGTCGGGCCCGGCAGAGTAACCGGGTTCCTCGGCCCCAACGGCGCCGGCAAATCGACGACCATGCGCCTGCTGCTCGGTCTCGACCATCCGGATCGTGGCACCGCCACCATCGACGGCAAGCGCTACCGGGAGCTGACCACCCCGCTCGCCACGGTCGGCGCGCTCTTGGAGGCCAAGGCGGTGCACCCGGGCCGGACCGCCTACAACCATCTGCTCTGCCTGGCCCAGTCGCAGGGCATTGGCAAGAAGCGGGTCTCGGAGGTACTCGACCTGGTCGGGCTGCGCGAGGTGGCGCACAAGCGGACCGGAGGCTTCTCCCTCGGCATGGGGCAACGGCTTGGGCTCGCCGCCGCCCTGCTCGGTGATCCCGCCGTGCTGGTGCTGGACGAACCGGTCAACGGGCTCGACCCGGAGGGCATCCTCTGGGTCCGCACCTTCATGCGGCAGCTGGCGGCCGAGGGCCGAACCGTCTTCGTCTCCAGCCACCTGATGAACGAGATGGCAGTGACCGCCGAGCATCTCATCATCATCGGCCGCGGCAGCCTGATCGCCGACTGCCCAACCCAGGAGTTCATCGAGCGGGGCAAGAAGCAGACGGTGCTCGTCCGTAGCCCGAATGCCGAGGAGTTGGCCGAGGCCATCACCCGAGCCGGCGGCACGGTGACCCGCAACGACGACAACGAGCTGAGCGTTGAGGAGATGGACGCGACCAGGATCGGTGAGATCGCGTCGGCCGGTGGACACGTTCTCCACGAGGTGGTCCCGCAGCGCGGCACCCTGGAGGAGGCGTTCATGGCGCTGACCCGGGAGAGCGTGGAGTACGCCGGCACTGGCGCAACCCAAGATGCCGACGCCCCCAAGTCCGGAGGGGAAGCCCGATGACCGCGACCGCCGCCCGCCCCACCGCCAGCACGGTGGCCAGCCGCGCCAGCTTTGCCGGACTGCTGCGCTCCGAGTGGACGAAGCTCCGATCGGTCCGGTCGACCGGCTGGTCGCTCGGACTACTCGCGTTGCTGTACCCATCCTTCACCGCACTGCTTATCGGCTTGACCATCGCCGCGTGGGACGACACTGCTGCGAGCGACCGCGAGCTGATCGTCGGTGATCCGACGACCGTCATCCTCGGCAGCGGCTTTCTGATCAGCCAACCCGCCATCTGTGTCCTGGGCGTCATGGTTATCGCGTCGGAGTACTCCACCGGCATGATCCGGGCCAGCCTGCTGGCGAAGCCCCGCCGGCTGTCCATGCTCGCCGCCAAGGGCCTGGTGCTGAGTCTGGTAGTCCTGGCAGTGAGCCTGGTGGCGGCGTTCGTCTCGTTCTTCATCGGCGCGGCGATGCTCAGCGAGAGGGTTGAGGCATCCCTCGGCGACCCCGGTGCGCTGCGGGCAGTGGTGGGTACCGGCCTCTACCTGGCCATGCTCAGCCTGTTCTCCCTCGCTATCGGTGCCATTGTGCGGCGCACCGCGGCGGGGATCACCGGCGTGATCATGTTCGTGCTCGTGCTCGCTCCCCTGGTGCAGCTACTGCCCGGCAAGTTCGGCGAGTACGCCCATGCCTACCTGCCGACCGAGGCCGGAATCCTGATCGGCCAGGCGACCCAGCAGGAGGGAAGTCTCCTCACGCCCTGGCAGGGCTTCGGGGTGTTCGGCCTGTGGACCGCTGCTTTGCTGGCGCTCGCGGCCTTCCTCCTGAACCGCCGCGACGCCTGATCCACTCCCGTCACCTCGGGCGCTCCCCATCGCCGGGGAGCGCCCGAGGGTCGGAAGGATTGGTCAGCGGTGAAACGATGGCCGGTGGCGTCCGAGCGCAACACCAACCGCCTCAGCCGACACATTCACACCCGGGCGGGGCCGCGACCTCGCCCCTCAGCCCAGGGCGGTCCGCAGTAGCCTCTTGATCGTTGCCTCGGCCTTCTCGGTCAACTCGGCCAGGGCGAACGATGTCGCCCACAGACCCTGCTCGTCGTCGAGCTTCGCCTCCGGCGAGAACCCGAACGTCGAGTAACGCTGCTTGTCTCCCTGCCCGCTGCGGAAGAAGCAGACCACCTTTCCGCTCCTGGCCCAGGCGGGCTGGCCATACCACAGCTTCGGTGCCAGCTCAGGGGCGGTCTCGGTGATGACGGCGTGCAGGCGTTCAGCCAACGCGCGGTCCGGCTGCGCCATGTTGCTGATCTTCGCGAGGACGTCTCTCTCCTCGGCTGCCGCCTTGTTCGCGCTCTTGCTACGGCGAGCCTCCGACTTCAACTCCGCCGCCCGGTCCTTGATGGCGGCCCGCTCGACCTCGGAGAACCCTTCCTCCTGGGACGACTTTGCCTGGTTGCTGTCCTTACCCGGTTTCGACGTAACGCTCACGTACGCACTGCTCCTCTTGTCCGTCCGGTGGTCAACGTGTTTCTCCAGCTAACCACCTGTGGGGGGCAACACCTTCTCGATTCCGTACCAATCCATCATCAGCGTGGCGCCCCGACCCAACCTCCTCGCTCGGAAGCAGAGACATTTCACGTCGTAAATCATTCTGAACACAGGTGCAGGTTCGTAAGGTAGACCACACCCTATCGATCTTGGGGGTCGCGGAAACTCCGGATGAGGATCACCAGGACGATCAGGGCGACCAGGGCGGCGAGCCCAAGGCCGAGCTGCATACCCCGGACAAAGGTATGGTCGGCGACCGTACGAATCGCCGTCACCTGGTCAGACTCAGGATGGTCAACTGGCCGACCCGGCCCGACTATCGCCTCAAAAGCGTTCGGGTTGGTGTCGTCAACGATCTGCTCGACAACAGCAGCCCGTTCGGCACGGTCGGGAATGGTGCTGGACAGGTCGCCGTCCAAGAAAGAAGCGACCCATACCGAAACGATCGTTCCCAGCACCGCGTAGCCGGCGGTTGATCCAAGACCTCGCTGGGTGGCTATGATGCCCGACGCCATCCCGGCCCGCTCGACCGGTACCGAATTCAACGCCAGCCCCTGCACCGGCGGGATGATCAGAGAGAGACCGGCGCCCAGGAGCAGGAAGCCCAGCACGACGGCGACGACACTCCGCGCCACCCCGACCACCATGATGGCCAGCCCGACAACGAGCAGAGCCTGGCCGGCGAGGGCCGGCAGGCGGGCGCCCCGGCGGGCAGCGATGAAGCCAGCGACCGGGGAAACCGCCACCGACGCGAGGGAGGACGGCAGGATGAGTAGGCCCGCCTCGACCGGGGAATAGAGCCGGACGTTCTGAAAGTACTGGGTGACGATCAACAAGGCGCCATACACGGTGAAAAAACCGAAAAATATTGCCATGTTACCCAGCCGGTAGGCGCGGCTGGTGAACAGCCGCAGATCCATCATCGGTGACCGGGTACGGAGCTCACGGACAATGAAGGCAACGAGGCCAACGGCGAAGGCGACGAACACTACCAGAATTAGCGGCGATCCCCAACCCAGATCGTGGCCATCGATAACGGCAAAAGTAAACGCTCCAACTGTTATCACAAACAGCAGCTGCCCGGGTAGATCGACAACACGGCGGGTGGACTCACGTGACTCGGCGACGTACCGAAGGGTGAGCCCGACCACCAGCACGGCGACCGGAACATTGAGGAAGAAGACGACCCGCCAGCTCGCAGCCTCGGTCAGGATCCCACCCAGCGGCGGGCCGAGTGCCAGCCCGATGTCCGCGACCGCGGCAAAGAGCCCGAGGGCGAAGAAGCGTTGCCGCTTGTGCGGGAAGGTCGCCGAGACCAGAGCCAGTGCGGAGACGGTGATGACGGCCGCAGCCACTCCCTGCGTCCCCCGCGCCAACAGCATGACGGTGAAGGTGGAGGTAAGTCCGGCCGTCACCGAGGCCACGATGAAGACCACCACTGCGGTCAGGTACAGGCGCCGCCGCCCGAATCGATCAGCCACGGTGGCCGCGGGCATGATGGCAATAGCCATTCCCATCGTGTAGGTGGCGACGATCCACTGCAGCCCGGATTCCCCCAAATCATAGAAGGCCTGAATTCGGGGCAGCGCCACATTCGCCACCAGCACGTCGTGCAGGGTGATGAAGACGCCGAGGCCAGCCGCGACTATCGTCCACTTCTGGGCCCGTGTCCACGAGCGGCCCTCGCCCGTCTCAGCTTCCGTTCCGGCGTTCACGAGGTCACGGTAGGCGGGCCATCGGCGAACCGTGGGTTATTGGGTGGTTTCGCGCTGAAGCGCACCCTCTGTTTCGGGAACCCGGCCCATGGGCTCGACGGGACAGCGACAGCGCCCCATCCTGACCGGCGAGATACTTCCGCCGGGTTCCGGTGACACCCGGCTGCCGGTCAACTGTCGCCCTGGCGCACCGGCCGGGTCAGCGATCGCCCGGCGTCTCCCAGCTAAACGGTGCGACATCACGATCAGGGTCACACCAGTCCGGCTTACGCAGTGCGTACACGCTCAGCGGCACCGCGATGATCACAGCCGCCAGCCCGACGAGCAGTCCGATGTAGAGAGCGGGGCTTCCGACACCGATCTGATCTGGAGGGGTGAGGCTGGAGGCGAGTGCGAGCGCCGAGGCGACGAAGCCGACGCCACCGATGACCCACATTCCCGGAAGCCCACCCGGCACTCGGTACGGCCGTCGTCGATCAGGTTGGCTGTACCGTAGCTGGATCGCTGCGGCGAACATTCCCAGATAGATGAGGAGATAGAGGAGACCAGCAAGCTGACTGAGCACCTGGAAGGCGGCCTCCACTGATGGCATAACAATGAACAGGACCGCCAGGACACTAACCGAAATCGCCTGCCACAACAAAATTTTGGTAGGCATCCCGTATTTGTTCGTCGATTGAAAGAAACGCGGCAGATAGCCGGCCTTTGCCACCGCCAGCATCGCGGTTGACGGGCCAACGACCCAGGTTACGATGCCAGCCAGAACGCCGATTACCAAGGCGACGGCGACTATCGGCGCCGCCCAGGCGAGGCCGAGCCAGCGAAAAACATCAAGGAAGGTTATCAGTAGTGACTGCGTCAGGTCTATCTCGGACCGCGGCACCACGAAGGAAATCGTCAGTGTGCCCAGCACCAGAATGCTCATCGCTCCCACCGCCGCGATCAGCACCGCCAGCGGATAGTGCCGGGACGGATTCTCCACGTCCCGCACATGGATCGCATTCATCTCCATGCCGGCGTAGAAGAGGAAGATACTCGCGGCCAGCGCCAGGTTACTGAACCGCGTGAAGTCCGGGACCACCTCGTCCCAACCCAGCGGAGTCTGTGACTGCCCGCCCGAGCTCAGGTAGACGATACCGAGGATCACGAGGAGCAAGGCGGGGAGAATAGTGCCAACGACGCCGCCCCATTTCGCGATACGGGTAAACGCAGCAATCCCGTGGGCGCCGAGCGCGGTGGCGACCCAGAAGACCGCTAGCACGGTCAGCAGAATGTATATCCGGTTTCCGGACAACTTCTCATCCAGCGTCGCCTCCGGTCCGGTGTAAGCGAGCGAGATCGACCCGAAGGTGAGCAGGGCCGGAAACCAGATCGTCACCTGAGCCAGGAGCAGAAAAATGACCACGAATCCCCAACGGGCTCCGAACGCCTCGCCAACCCAACGGAACACGCCCCCCTTCTCCGGCCATCCGGTGGCCAGTTCAGCCGCGACCAGCGAGACCGGCACGAGGAAGAAGAACGCAGCGAAGATGTAGTAGAATGCGGCGCTCAACCCGTACTCGGCCTCAGCCGGTAGGCCACTCAGGCTGACCACCGCGACGATGTTGAGCATCGCCAGCCCAAGGACACTGATCTTCGCCGAGTTCTTGCCCGCCGGCCGGCTATCTGACGGAGCCATGGCGCTCTCACAAAGTATTAATGATGGAACCCAGGTCGCTGACCGACCGCAGGTATGGGAGAGTCGAGGGAGTCAAGGTGCGCTATCTCGCCTCGCAGTTCAGTGATAAACACCTCGGCGAGGTCACGGCTGAGCCCGTTGCGAATCACGATTCGCTGCACCATAAGGTCCGTAAGACCTTCGGGCATCGCGTAGGTGGGGATCTGCCATCCCCTCATTCGCATGCGATCGGACAGGTGATACAGGTTCCAATTTTTGGTGTACCCACTCCGCAGGCACCAGGCCAGCACCGGAATATCGCTACCATCGCTCCACAGCTCGAGATTTGGTATCTTCGCGACCTCCTGGGACAGGTACCGCGTAACATCATGCATGGCGAGCTGCACCCGCCGAAAGCCCTCTCGACCCAGACGCAGGAAGAGATAGTACTGCAAGAGCACCTGGGCTCCTGGTCTGGTGAAATTCAGCCCGAGCGTCGGCGTTTCGCCACCCAGGTAGTTTACCCAGAAGATCATGTCCTCGGGCAGCGCTGCCTTGTCTCGCCAGACCACCCATCCCAGCCCGGGGTATACCAGTCCATATTTGTGACCGGAGACGTTGATCGACGCTACTCTCCGGAGCCGGAAGTCCCAGACCATGTCTGGCTGAACAAAGGGCGCCACGAACGCACCGGTAGCTCCGTCTACATGAATGTCTATATCAAGTCCGGTCGAGTCCTGAATTTCGTCCAGCGCAGCCGCGATGCGCTGGACCGGCTCGTAGATTCCGGTATATGTCACACCAAGGATCGCGACGACCCCGATCGTGTTCTCGTCCACGTATGAGGCGAGTTCATGACCGTCCAGGGTCTTGTGCTCTTGGGAGATTGGAACCAAACGGGGCTCCACATCCCAGTAGTTGCAAAACTTCTTCCAACACACCTGCACCGCGCTCGACATCACCAGATTGGGATGACTGGTCGGCTTGCCGGCACGGCGGCGCGCATCCCGCCAACGACGCTTGAGCGCCAACCCCCCCAGCATGCAGGCTTCCGAGGAACCGGTCGTGGACGTGCCGATAGTGTTCCGCGGCTCCCGTGCGTGCCAGAGATCTGCCAGCATGACCACACATCGCTTCTCTATTGCGCTGGTCGCCTGATACTCATCCTTGTCGATAAGATTCCTGTCGAAGGTTTCCGCGAACAGTTTCTCGGCATGATCGTCCATCCAGGTGCCAACAAATGTCGCCAGATTCAGTCGGGCGTTCCCGTCGAGGGCCACCTCGTCGTGCACGATCTGGTATGCGGTCTCGGGCAGCGTGGCGGCGTCCGGAATCGAAAACCGGGTAAGCTCCGTCGACTGGCCTGGACGCGCGAACATCGGGTTCAACAGAAGTGAATCCGAAGAAATCATGTCAAAATCTTGTTCCATGTCCGGCATTTACCCTCCCAGGGCTTGCCAGCGACCAGGGGCTACGGTTTGGCAAACAGCGTTCCCGGCGGCAAAGGCTCGTCGGGCACCACCCTACGCCCGCTACACATCCCCGCTCCGGCAATCGCAACAGCTTCACCCGACCGGCAACACCGGCACTGTCTCACCATCCGGCTGTCACCGCAGCGGCAGCTCCAGATCGGTTGTCGCGACCCTGGGCGAAGGCGATGCGGAACGGCGGGCAGCTGGCGTGGGTCTCACCCGCCCTCCCCCGCTACCAACAGGTGGATCACCCCACCGGGACCTGGTCGTGCGGACCTGGTGTCACTTGGCGTTGAAGTAACCCGCCTCCGGGTGGTGCACGACAATCGCGTCGGTGGCCTGTTCCGGAACGAGCTGGAACTCCTCCGACAGCTGCACGCCGATCCGTTCCGCACCCAGCAGGTCCACGAGCTTCGCCCGGTCCTCCAGGTCCGGACAGGCCGGGTAGCCGAAGGCATACCGGCAGCCCCGGTAGTCGTTACGCAGCAACCCGGCCAGGTCAGCCGGGTCGGTGGTGGCCACCGTACGGTCGTCGGGCAGGCTCAGCTCGGCGCGGACCCGCTGGTGCCAGTACTCGGCAAGGGCCTCGGTGAGCTGCACCGACAGCCCGTGAACCTCCAGATAGTCGCGGTACTCGTTACGGGCGAACAACTTCGCCGTATATTCGCTGATCGGTTGGCCAACCGTGACCAGTTGCAGCGCCACCACGTCAAACTCGCCGCCACGAGGACGGAAGAAGTCGGCCAAGCAGAGCCGCCGCTCCTGGCGCTGCCGGGGGAAGGTGAACCGGGCCCGCTCAGCGTGCCCGTTCTCGTCGAGCACGACCAGGTCGTTGCCGTCGGAGTAGGCCGGGAAGTAGCCGTACACCACAGCTGCCTCAAGTACCTGGTCGGCGATGAGCCGGTCCAGCCAGTAGCGTAGCCGCGGCCGACCCTCGGTCTCCACCAGTTCCTCGTAGGTGGGTCCGCTACCGCCGCGGGTACCGCGCAGTCCCCACTGCCCGAGGAACGTCGCCCGTTCGTCGAGCAGGGCCGCGTAGTCGGCGAGGGGCAGCCCCTTGACCACCCGGGTGCCGAAGAACGGTGGGGTGG
Source organism: Salinispora pacifica DSM 45544 (assembly GCF_000378845.1). Classification (NCBI taxonomy): domain Bacteria; kingdom Bacillati; phylum Actinomycetota; class Actinomycetes; order Micromonosporales; family Micromonosporaceae; genus Salinispora; species Salinispora pacifica. Next base: position 754,635 of record NZ_KB905359.1, read on the forward strand.
GCACCTCCACGTCGGTGGCCACGTCGGAGCGGACCGAGGCATCGTTCAACTCCGGCAACGACTCGCTGACGATCGCCCGCTGCCGCGCCCGCCGGTCCCGCCGTGCGGCCAACGCCGCCTCCCGCTCCGGGTCCACCACCTGTGCGCCGCCGCGCTTGGCGGCCATCACCCGATCCATCAGGGAGAGCCCTTCGAAGGCATCCCGGGCGTAGTGCACCTGGCCGGGGAACATCGATCGCAGGTCGTCCTCGACATACGCGCGGGTCAGCGCCGCACCCCCGAGCAGGACCGGCCAGCGCTCCGCAACGCCCCGCGTGGCCATCTCGGCCAGGTTCTCCTTCATGATGACGGTGCTCTTCACCAACAGCCCCGACATGCCGATCGCGTCCGCGCGGTTTTGCTCGGCGGCGTCGAGGATGGCGTTGATCGGCTGCTTGATCCCGATGTTCACCACCTCATAGCCGTTGTTCGACAGGATGATGTCGACGAGGTTCTTGCCGATGTCGTGGACGTCGCCCTTCACGGTGGCGAGCACGATCCGTCCCTTGCCGCCGTCATCGGTCTTCTCCAGGTGCGGCTCCAGGTACGCCACCGCGGACTTCATCACCTCGGCGGACTGGAGTACGAACGGCAACTGCATCTGGCCGGCCCCGAACAACTCGCCGACCACCTTCATCCCGTCCAGCAGAATCTCGTTGATAACGACCATCGCCGCCAACCCGGTGGCGAGGGTCGCGTCCAGATCGGCCTCAAGGCCGTTGCGCTCGCCGTCGATGATCCGCCGCTTGAGCCGCTCCTCCAGCGGCAGCGCGGCCAGCTCCTCCGCTCGGCTGGCCCGCGCCGAGGCGGCGTCCACCCCCTCGAAGGCTTCGATGAAGCGCTGGACCGGGTCGTACCCTTCGCGTCGTCGGTCGTAGACCAGATCGAGTGCGATCTCCCGCTGCTCATCGGGGATCTTCGACATCGGCAGGATCTTGCTGGCGTGCACGATCGCCGAGGTCAGCCCGGCTTGGACGCACTCGTGCAGAAACACCGAGTTGAGCACCTGCCGGGCCGCCGGATTGAGCCCGAACGAGACGTTGGAGATACCCAGGGTGAAGTTGACCCCCGGGTAGCGGCCGGCGATCTCTCGGATCGCCTCGATGGTCTCGATCCCGTCCCGTCGGGTCTCCTCCTGCCCGGTGGCGATCGGGAAGGTCAGGGCGTCAATCAGGATGTCCGACCGGGCCATCCCCCATCGGCCGGTCAGATCGTCGATCAGCCGGGCGGCCACGCGTACCTTCCAGTCCTTGGTACGCGCCTGCCCCTCCTCGTCGATGAGGAGCGCCACCACCGCCGCGCCGTGTTCCTTGACCACGGGCATCAGGCGGGCATATCGGGAGTCGGGGCCGTCGCCGTCCTCGAAGTTGACCGAGTTGACCACGCATCGCCCACCGAGCGTCTCCAGCCCCGCCTCGATCACGCCCGGCTCGGTTGAGTCCAGCATGATCGGCAGCGTGGAGGCGGTGGCGAACCGGCTGGCCAACTCGCGCATGTCCTGGGTGCCGTCGCGGCCCACGTAGTCCACGCAGAGGTCCAGCAGGTGCGAGCCGTCCCGCGCCTGGCCACGGGCGATCTCCACGCAGGCCTGCCAGTCCTCGGCGAGCATGGCCTCACGGAACGCCCTGGATCCGTTTGCGTTGGTCCGCTCCCCCACCATCAGCACGCTCGCGTCCTGCGCGAAGGGGACATGGTGATAGATCGACGAGGCGCCGGGCTCGGGCCGTGGCTCGCGCACCACCGGCGGTCGGCCACGCATCCGTTCGGCCAGCACCCGGATGTGCTCCGGCGTGGTCCCGCAGCAGCCGCCGACCAGCGCCACACCGTAGTCGGTGACGAACTGCGCCAGGGCATCGCCCAGTTCGTCCGGCGCCAGTGGGAAGTACGCACCGTCGGAGGTGAGGACCGGCAGGCCGGCGTTCGGCATCACCGACACCGGGATCTGGGAATGCTGCGACAGGTAGCGCAGGTGCTCACCCATCTCCGCCGGGCCGGTGGAGCAGTTCAGCCCGATCAGGTCGATGCCGAGTGGCTCGATCGCGGTGAGTGCGGCGCCGATCTCGCTACCCAGCAGCATCGTGCCGGTGGTCTCCACCGCCACGTGGCAGATGATCGGGACCGACCGGCCCAGCTCGGCCATCGCCCGCCTCGAGCCGATCACCGCCGCCTTCACCTGAAGCAGGTCCTGACAGGTCTCGATGATCAACGCATCCGATCCGCCGGCGATCAGGCCGACGGCGTTCTCCTGGTACGCGTCCCGCAGCGCGGCGTACGTGGCGTGCCCAAGGGTGGGCAGCTTCGTGCCCGGCCCGATCGAGCCCAGGACGAAGCGCGGCTGCTCCGGTGTCGCGTACGCGTCGACGGCGGTGCGGGCCAGCCGGGCGCCAGCCTCGGAAAGCTCACGGATGCGCCCCTCAATGCCGTACTCGGCCAGGTTCGCGAGGTTCGCGCCGAACGTGTTAGTTTCCACGCAGTCTGCGCCCACGGCCAGGTACGCCTCGTGCACGCCACGGACCGCGTCCGGCCGGGTCACGTTGAGGATCTCGTTGCAGCCTTCCAGCCCATCGAAGTCATCGAGTGTCAGATCTGCCGCATGCAACATGGTCCCCATCGCCCCGTCGGCGACGAGGACCCGGTCGGTCAGCGCGTCGAGCACAGAGATCACCACAGCTTCAGGTTACTGCGACCACACGGAATGTGGTCTAGCCCCGGCTGCCGGGTCCCACCTGGGGTAACCAGCACACGCTGCCCCTTTGTCGCCCGGGTGATTGTTTCGTCGATTGATAGATCGGCGCGGCCGACGGTCCGGTTCCCACCCCTGGCACGTAGGCTGACGGACGTGAGGGACTACAGCGACGCCACGACGCATGGTGGCCGGCCGATCGGGCACCTGCCCGGCACCGCCCCGACGGGCGGGACGAGGTGACCGCGTGACCGAGTTCGACGGACTGCCGGTCCTGCGATCCCCCGTGGCCATCGCCGCCTTCGAAGGCTGGAACGACGCCGCCGATGCCTCGACGGCCGCCGTCGAACACCTGGAACAGGTGTGGCAGGCCCGGCCGGTCACCGAGCTGGATCCGGAAGACTTCTACGACTTCCAGGTCAGCCGCCCCACGATCGCGATGTCGGCGGGCGAGACCCGACGGGTGGAGTGGCCCACCACCCGGTTCATGACCGCCAGCCCGGCCGGTACGGAGCGGGATGTCGTGCTGATCCGCGGCATCGAGCCGAGCATGCGCTGGCGCACCTTCTGCGAGCAGGTGCTGGAAATCTGCCACAGCCTGGAGGTCGAACGGGTGGTGCTGCTCGGCGCGCTCTTGGCTGACGTGCCGTACACCCGACCGCTACCGATCAGCGGAAGCGCCTCCGACAAGGGCGCGGCACAGCGTTTCCAGCTCACCCCCACCCGTTACGACGGGCCCACCGGCATTGTCGGGGTCCTGCACGACGCCTGCTCACGGGCCGAGGTGAACGCGGTGTCGTTCTGGGTGCATGTGCCGCACTACGCCAACAACCCACCCTGTCCCAAGGCGACCCTGGCCCTGCTGCACCGGGTCGAGGAGGTGCTGGATCTGCCGGTGCCGATGGCGGACCTCGCCGAGGAGGCCGCCGAGTGGGAACAGCGGGTCCGGGGCGCCGCCGAGCAGGACGCCGAGCTCGGTGAGTACGTCCGCGAGTTGGAGGAACGGGTCGGCGACGCCGGCATCACCCCGCTGACCGGGGACGAGATCGCCCAGGAGTTTGAGAAGTACCTGCGCCGGCGCGGCGGCTCCGCCGGTCCTACCGCCGGCTCCTGGTAGCCGGAGCGCACCGAGCCTCGTGGCCCGCCACCCGCACCCGGTGGCGGGCCACTGTTCTTGTGTCCCGAGTCGGTTGTGGACGGGAACCCACTCGCTACGGCATCCTAGGAACCTAGTTGATGATGAGGAGGCGGGCATGCAGATCAACCCGGGCGCGGCCGAGTTCCCGCACCGACAGATCGCCGCGCAGATCAAGGCACAGGTGCGCCGCGGTGACTGGGGTCCCGGGGAGCGGCTACCCTCCATCCCGGCCGTCGCCGAAATGTTCGGCGTCGCCAAACAGACCGTGCAACGCGCCGTGGACCAACTCCGGGTCGAGGGCGTCCTGATCACGAAGCCTGGCTCCGGTACGTACGTCCGCGGCACCCGACGCCGCCTCAACCGGCTCTCCCGGGGCCGGTACGGCGGCTTCCGTGGCTACCACACCGACCTCGCCGCCCGGTACCGGCAACAGCTCGTCTCCGTCGGGCCCGCCCCCGCACCGCCCGAGGTCGCCGACGCGTTCGGCGTGTCCGACGGCACCGAGCTGCTCTGTCGTCGGCACCTGGTCCGCGCCGAGGACTCCCCGGTGGAGGTCGGAGCCGCCTGGTTCCTACCGACCGACACCGCCGGCACCGCACTGGAGCGGGCCGAGGCGTTCGGCCGCCCCCTCTACCAGGAGGCCGAGGAAGCCACCGGCCGGCGGTACGTCACCGCGACCGACACGATCAGTGCCCGGCAGCCCAGTCGAGACGAGGCGGAGACCCTCCAGATCCGCCCCGACACCCCGGTGCTACACCTGCTGCACGTCGCCTACGACGAACGCCGTAAACCGATCGAGGTCGCCCAGGCCACCTGGCCCGGCCCGGTCACCACCCTGACCGAGGCGTACCGGATCCCGGCCCCGGCGACCGGCCCGGATCCGGGCCCGGGGCTCGTCCTGGGCTGATGGCCCGCACAGCCCAGCTCCGTGGCGGGCTGCCGACACGGCAGCCCAACCAAGCGCCCCCGAGCGGAGGGCGACGGCGCCCGAGGCCACCCGCGCCGAGTGGGCCGCCTGCCGGCCGTCGGACTGCCCGGTAGGTCACAGACGGACGCCGAGCAGGGCGTCCAGGGCCCGGGTGAAGAGCGCGGGTGCCGCTGGATCGTCGCCGGCACCGACGAGCGCCGCCTCCGCCCAGGAGTCCGCCAGCGCGAGCGCCCCCGGGGTGTCGAGGTCGTCGGCGAGGCGCGCCCGAAGCGTGGCCAGAAACGCCTCCGCGGACGGCCCGCCGGGCAACGCGGCAGCCCGCCGCCATCGGCCCAGCCGCTCCTGCGCGGTCGCCAACAGCTCGTCGCTCCAGGAGCGGTCGCTACGGTAGTGCCCGCTCATCAGGGCCAGCCGGACCGCCATCGGATCCACCTGGTCGGCTCGCAACCGGGAGACGAAGACCAGGTTGCCGCGGGACTTGGACATCTTCTCCCCGTCCAGCCCGATCATGCCGGCGTGCACGTAGTGCCCGGCGAACGGGGCCTGCCCGGTCAGCAGCTCGGCGTGGGCGGCCGAGCACTCATGGTGCGGGAAGATCAGATCATTGCCGCCGCCCTGCACATCGATCTGCGTACCGAGCAGATCCAGCGCGATCACGGCGCACTCGATATGCCAGCCAGGGCGGCCGGGGCCCAGCTCCCCGCCGGGCCACGATGGCTCGTCGGCGCGGGCACCACGCCACAACAGCGGATCGAGCGGGTCGCGCTTTCCCGCTCGGTCCGGGTCACCACCGCGCTCGGGGAAGATCTCCAGCATCTGCTCCCGGCTCAGGTGGGACTCGTACCCGAACCGAGGCGCGGCCGCGATGTCGAAGTAGACATCGCCGGTGCCGTCCTCGAGCCGGTAGCCGGCGCCCTCCTTCACCAGGGTCAGAACCCGCTCGGCGATGTCCGGGATCGACTCCACCGCACCGACGTAGTGCTCCGGCGGGATGATCCGCAGCGCCGCCATGTCCTCCCGGAACAGCGCGGTCTCCCGCATCGCCAGGACCTTCCAGTCCTCGCCGTCCCGGGCGGCCCGCTCCAGCAGCGGATCATCGATATCAGTCACGTTCTGCACATACGTCACGTCCCGCCCCGCGTCCCGCCACACCCGCTGAATCAGGTCGAAGGTGATCATGGTGGCGGCGTGCCCGAGGTGGGTGGCGTCATACGGGGTGATGCCGCAGACGTACATGGTGCCGGTGCCGGTCGGCGCGCTGGCGGCCATGCCCCGCCGGGCCGAGTCAAACAACATCAACGGCCCGCCCTGGCCCGGCAGCCGCGGCACCTCGTGTCCCGCCCAAGAGTCCATGACCGCCAGCCTAACCAGCCGCCAGCGGGCTCCGGGGAACACGAGAGGTGACTAAGGTGACAGCCGCTCACATGGGTGGCCACGGCATCGCCGGCCACTGCCGCGACGGCAACGGGAATCGTCCGGCGGCCCGCAGCCGCCCGATCCGGGAAGCCAACTCGACGACTTCGCTGACAGTGAGGTGCTCGGCGAGAGCACCGCCCAGCTCCCCGGCGACCGCGCCGGCGAGTGCCGCAAGCACCTCCGCCGAGTCCGCCGGCAGCTCGCGGCCCGCCCAACCCCACAAGACCGTGCGCAGCTTCTCCTCCACGTGGAAGCTGACCCCGTGATCCACGCCGTAGAGTCGGCCGTCCGGGCCGACCAGGACATGTCCACCCTTGCGGTCGGCGTTGTTGATAACCGCGTCCAGCACGGCCAGCCGGGCGAGCCGCGGGTCGTCGGCGTGTGCCAGGGCGTACGGGATGCCCTCCTCGTCCCGGGCCGCGGCCACCGCCAACCACTGGGGCGGCAGTTTGTCGGTCGGAACAAACCCGACCAGTGGCTCCGGCTCCACCGGCTCGTCGATCCACAGCTGACAGGAGCCGGGGCCGAGCGGCCCGTCGCGCAGCACCGTCGGCGGCACCAGGTCCCATCCGGTGGCCGCCGACACCAGGTACGCGGCGACCTCGCGTCCGGCGAGATTGCCATCCGGAAAGTCCCACAGGGGCCGCTCACCCCGCACCGGCTTGTAGACACAACGCGCGGTCATCCCGTCCAACGTCAGGACCGCGCGTAGCGTCGTGTTCGAGGCGTCCACCAGCCGCCCCTCCAGCTCGAGCGCACCCTCCCGAAGCAGCCGAAGCACCTGATCACTGTCCTGGCGCGGCTGGTGCCAATCCCGGCTCCGGTACAGCTCAGATGAGGTCACCGGTGGTAGCCGTTGTGGCGCGGGCAGAGGTGGCCGACCGGGTCGAGGGGCTGGCCGCAGAGCGGACACGGCGGCCGGCCCGCGTTCACCACCCGCCGGGCCCGTCCGATGAACTCGCGGGTCGCCTCCGGGGTCAACCGCACCCGCAGCCGGTCCAGGTCGTCGTCTGGCTCCTCGTCGTCCGACTCGTCCAACTCGACCTCAGCGGCAGCCTCGGCGGCCCCAACCTCGACCTCGGCCTCGCCGACCGCGATCGCCTCGATCACGACCGTCTCGGTGTCCACGTCAAAGGCCAGCCCCAGGGTGCCGACCCGGAACTCCTCGTCGACGGGGGTGTCCAGCGGGTCGTTGTCCCCACCGACCGGGCCGGTCTCCGGCAGCTTCACCCCAAACCGCCGTTGCGCCTCGGAGAGCAACTCCTCAAGTTTCTCCGCCAGCAGTGAGACCTGGACCTTCTCCAGCGCGACGCTGACCAGCCGGCCACCGCCGCGGGCCTGGAGAAAGAACGTACGATCCCCCGGCGGCCCGACGGTTCCGGCGACGAACCGCTCCGGCGGCTCGAAGGCGTGCACCTGGTGGGTCATACCTCGACCCTATCCGGCGCACCCGCACGGCGCGCACCCCACCGACCGGAATCGCCGTGCGGCGCCGCCGCGCCGCGACGACCCTCGGTCCCGCCGGGACCGCCCGGGCCGCGTTGCCCCTCGCCAGCGCCGACGCGATCGTCGGAACGGGTCAGGCCCCTGCCCCCGCGCCGCCCCCGATCGTGGCGTCCGAATCCGCGGTACGGCGCTTCCGCCTACCCCGCTTCGGCGGGGGCGGGACCAACGCGGTCAGATCGCCGCCGGTGTCGTTGAGCCGCACCAGGAACGGACGCAGCGGGGTGTAGCGGATCGCCGTGACCGAGGCCGGATCCACGATGAGCCGCTGGAAGAGGTCCAGGTGCAGGCCGAGCGCGTCCGCCACGATCGCTTTGATCACGTCGCCGTGGGTGCAGGCCAGCCAGACCGCGTCCGGCCCGTGCTCCGCGCTCACCCGAGCATCCCAGGTGCGCACCGCGGCCACCGCCCGGGCCGCCATGCTCGCCATCGCCTCCCCACCCGGGAAGACCGCCGCGCTGGGATGCTGCTGCACGACCGGCCAGAGCGCGTCCTTCGCGAGCTGTTTCAGCGGCTGCCCCTCCCAGCTGCCGTACCCGCACTCGGTCAGCCCCTCCTCCACCACCGGCACGGCCTCGGGCAACGCCCGGTCCAGGGTCTGCCGACAACGGACCAACGGGCTGGTCACCACGGTTGGGCAGGAAAGCAGCCGGAGCCGCTCGCCGACCGCGGTGGCCTGGGTACGGCCGGTCTCGTCCAGCTCGACCGGCTGCCGACCGGCCAGCCCGCCGGCCGCGTTCGCGGTCGTCCGGCCGTGTCGTAAGAGCAGTAGCGTCGCCACGGTCACCACCCTAGAGCCTGCTCCACCTCGGGCCCACCGATGCGCCCGGGCCGGCTTTCGTGCCGGGCGCGTCGGCGCGAGCGGGTCAGGTGGCGCTGATTGTGCCGGTCAGCAGCAGGGCGAGCACCAGCGTTCCCAGCGCCACCCGATACAGCACAAAGATGTACAGGGTGTGGCGCGCCACGTAGCGCAGCAGCCAGGCGATGGCCGCGTAACCCACGGCGAAGGCGACCACCGTGGCCACGATCATCTGCGCCCCGCTCGGCACCGAGGTGCCCGGCGCTGCCGGAGCGAAGACGTCCTCGAGGCTGAGCACGCCCGACATCACCACCGCGGGAATGGCCAGCAGGAACGAGTATCGGGCCGCGGTCTCCCGGGTCAGGTTGAGCAGCAGGCCGGCGGTGAGCGTCCCCCCCGATCGGGACACGCCGGGTATCAGCGCCATCGCCTGCGCGAAACCCATCACCACACCGTCGCGCATCCGGAAGTTCTGCAGCGTCCGCGTCTGCCGGCCCCAGTACTCGGCGAACGCCAGCACGAAGGCGAACAGGATCAGGGTGCTGGCGACCAGCCACAGGTTCCGCGCGGTCTCCCGGATCTGGTCCTTGAACAGGAGGCCGAAGACGCCGATGGGAATCGAGCCGACGATGACGTACCAGCCCATCCGGTAGTCGAGGCTGCTGCGCACAGACCGATCCCAGATTCCGACGACCCAGGTACGGGTGATTCGCCAGATGTCCTTGGCGAAGTAGAGCAGCACCGCCGCCTCGGTGCCGAGCTGGGTGACGGCGGTGAACGACGCCCCGGCATCCTGCTCGAAGAAGATCGCTGAGGTGATCCGCAGATGGCCGGACGAGCTGATCGGCAGGAATTCGGTCAGGCCCTGCACGATGCCCAGGACAATGGCCTCGACCCAAGTCACTCGCCGACTCCCGCGAGATCCAGCGCCTCGGCGACGGTCCGTAGGGTCTGCACGCCGCTGTCCCGGTCGGCCACGAAGAGGGTCACCGACAGCGTGGTGACGCCGGCAGCGGCGAACTCCCGCATCCGCTCGGCGATGCGCTCCTTCGGACCCAGCAGCGAGGTACGGTCGATCAACTCCAGCGGCACCGCAGCGGCCGCGTCGCGGTGCCGCCTGGCCAGGTACAGCTCCTGCACCTCGCGCGCAGCCTCGCCGTACCCCATCCGGGTGGCGAGCTGGTTGTAGAAGTTCTGCTGCCGGCTGCCCATACCACCGATGTAGAGCGCGGCGTACCAGCGGACCAGTTCGGCGCAGTTGGCGACATCGTCACCGATCACCACCGGCACCGAGGGAACCACATCGAAGCCGGACAGCTCCTTCCCGGCGCGGGCCCGTCCGGCGCGGATCGCAGCGAGCTGCTCCGCGGCGAACTCCGGCGCGTAGAAGACGGCGAGCCAGCCGTCGGCGATCTCGCCAGCGAGTTCCAGGTTCTTCGGACCGACGGCGGCCAGGTAGGTCGGGATGTACTCCCGGGGCGGGTGGAAGCCCAGGCGCAGCGCCTTGCCCGGGCCGTCGGGCAGCGGCAGGGTGTAGAAGTCGCCGGTGTAGGTGACCTCCTTGCGGGCCACCGCCAGCCGAACGATGTCGACGAACTCCCGGGTCCGGGCGAGCGGGCGGCCGAACGGCACGCCGTGCCAGCCCTCGGAGACCTGCGGACCGGACACCCCCAGGCCAAGCCGGAACCGGCCACCGGAGAGAGCGTCGATGGTCGCGGCGGTCATCGCGGTCATCGCCGGGGTGCGACCGGGAATCTGCATCACCGCGCTACCGAGCTCGATCCGCTTGGTCTGGCCGGCCATCCAGGCGAGCATGCTCGGCGAGTCGGAGCCGTACGCCTCCGCCGCCCACACCACCGTGTAGCCGAGCCGGTCCGCCTCCTGGGCCAGAGCCAGATGGTCGGCAGGTGTACTCCACGCCGTCTGGTAACCGAGGCTGAGCCCGAGTCGCACTAGTCCTCCCCCATTCACGCCACAGGTCGCATCAGGTTACGCAATACCATCGCCGCCCTCGATCACCGGCTCACGCAAACAGCGCCGGCCAGGAGGTACCCGTAGGAGCGCTGCGACGAACAGGCGGCAGACTGGACGGCAGCGAGGATATCGGTGCGACCCGTGATGGAAATAAGATTCCACCATGCAACAGCGACCGCTCGGCCGAAGCGGGCTGGCGGTTTCGCGGCTCGCGCTCGGCACCATGACCTGGGGCCGGGACACCGACGCCGACGATGCGGCGGCCCAGCTGAAAGGTTATCTCGACGCCGGCGGCAACCTGGTCGACACCGCCGATGTCTACGGTGACGGTGACGCCGAGTCGGTCATCGGCTCGCTGCTCGGCACCCTGGTCCCCCGCGAGGAGCTGCTGATCGCGACCAAGGCGGGGCTACGCCCGGGCAACGGCCGGCGCCGCGACGGCTCCCGTGGGCACCTACTACGCACCCTGGACGCGTCCCTGCGGCGGCTCGGCACCGACCACGTCGACCTGTTCCAGGTGCACGGGTATGACCCGGACACGCCGCTGGAGGAGACCCTCGCGGCGCTGGACCACGCGGTCGCCAGCGGGCGGGTCCGGTACGTCGGCGTCGCCAACTTCTCTGGCTGGCAAACCGCCCGTGCCGCCGCCTGGCAGGCGGCCTGGCCCGGCCGCTCGCCGGTGGTCGCCGCCCAGGTGGAGTACTCGCTACTGGAACGCGGCATCGAGCGGGAGGTGCTACCGGCCTGTGCGGCGCTCGGACTGGGGGTGTTGCCCTGGTCACCGCTGGGGCGGGGAGTCCTGACCGGCAAGTACCGAAACGGCCGACCAGCGGACTCTCGGGCGGCCTCACCGCACTTCGAGCGGTTCGTCGCGACCTACCTGGAACCGCGCTGCTCCAGCATCGTGGAGGCGGTCGCCACCGCCGCCGGCGGTCTCGGCGTCTCCCCGCTGGAGGTCGCGCTGGCTTGGATCCGCGACCGGCCCGGGGTCGTCGCTCCGATCCTCGGCGCGCGCACGGTGGGGCAGCTGCTCGGCGCCCTCCAGGTCGAGCAGATGACCCTGCCGGAGGAGATCAGAACAGCCCTCGACGACGTCTCCGCCGTCCCGGTCGGCTACCCGGAGCGCGACGGCTGAGCACGGCCCGGAGGCGCCCCGTCTGGCCTGGGGTGACCGGGCCGGGCGGGGCGCCTCCGGGGTGGCGCTGGGCTGGGCGAATGGGCAGCATGGGGCCATGGACTACGAATACGCGCCGCTACGGTTGCCCCCGAACGTTGACCGGCTGACCGCGGCGGCGCAGCTCGCCATCCAGGCGGAGTTCTCCGGCTGGGAGCTGGCCCGGGTCCGGCTGTTCCGGGATGGGACCCGACAGGTCGTGCTGCGCCGTCGCCGGATCAGCCCGCCACCGCCCGGCCTCTCCTACTAGCCGCCGCGGCCCGAAGTCGGCTGCACTCGCCCGGCCCGCGAGGCGAGGTCGCCACGGGGACGGCTAGCGGGCGTGGTCGTACTCCTCGTCGTCCAGTTCGAGGAAGGGGTGCTCGTCGAGCCGACCGACCAACCGGTCCTCGGCGGCGGGCTGGAACGGACCCACCGGGTCGTCATCGTCGAAGGCCTCGAGATCGACCGCGGCGTCAACCTCGCTGACCATGACGACGCCATCCATTGGTTCCAGCTCCGGCACATCCAGCGCGGCGAGCGATCCGTCCCCGCTCTGCAACAGCTCCAGGACCGCCTCACCGACCCCCTCGACGGGCGCCGGCTCGTCCTCATCGGGGGTGTCCGCCCGCCGGGCCGACGTGGCGGCCCGGATCAGCGCCGAGACGCTCGGCACCCGGTAGTCCCGACGCTGCCGGACCGAGATGACCTGTGGGTGGCTGTCGGTGGCCGGCGAGCCGTCGGGGCTGGTGAAGCGCTCGTCGGCCTCCTCCGGGTCGATCGCCTGCACATCCCAGGGAGTGACCTCGCCGAAGGCCTCCATCAGCTGCTCGTCGTAGGCGTACGAGGCGTTGTTCAACGCGACATACGCCTGCCAGACGGCATCGTCGTCGATGCGGCCCTGCGCGGCGCGCACGGCGGCCAGGTGGTGGCGGGCCGCCTCGATGACGCGTTCGAGGGCAGAGTCCAGCTCACCATGCTGGTCGATCATGAAAGGCGTCCCTTCGGTGTTCGGAAGGCGCCGCGCCGAAGTACGGAAGCGGCTCAGCAGTTGCGGAGGAACCGGTCGAGAACCCGCACGCCGAACTGTAGTCCGTCCACCGGAACCCGCTCGTCGATGCCGTGGAACAGCGCGGAGAAGTTCAGATCGGCGGGGAGGCGCAGCGGCGCGAAGCCGAAGCAACGGATACCCAACTGCGTGAAGGCCTTCGCGTCGGTGCCACCGGAGAGCATGTACGGCACCGGCCGGGCCCCCGGGTCCTCGGCGCGCAGCGCGGCGGAGATCGCCTCGACCAGGGCGCCATCGAAGGTGGTCTCCAGCGCGGGCTGGCGCTGGAGGTACTCGATCTCGATGTCCGGGCCGACCAACCCGCGCAGTTGCCGCTCCAACAGCTCCGACTGGCCGGGCAAACTCCGGCAGTCGATGGTGGCGCTGGCCCGTCCGGGGATGACGTTGTCCTTGTAGCCCGCGGCGAGTCGGGTGGGATTGGCCGTGTTGCGGATGGTCGCCCCGATGAGATTGGCGATCGGGCCGAGCTTGCCGATGGCCGTCTCCGGGTCGTCCGGGTCCAGCTCAATGCCGAGCGCCTCGGACACCTCAAGGAGGAACGCGCGTACGGTGTCGGTAACGACGACCGGGAAGCGGTGCTGGCCGACCCGGGCGACCGCCGCGGCGAGGGCGGTGACGGCGTTGTCGTCGTGCACCATCGAGCCGTGCCCCGGCCGCCCCCGGGCGTGCAGCCGCAGCCAGTCAATGCCCTTCTGAGCGGTCTCGATCAGATACAGCCGCTGATTCTCGTTCACCGTGTACGAGAAGCCCCCGACCTCGCCGATGCCTTCGGTGCAGCCCGCGAAGAGGTCGGGGTGCTGCTCCACCAGGAAGTGCGCGCCGTACTCACTGCCAGCCTCCTCGTCGGCGGTGAAGGCGAGCACCACGTCGCGGGGCGGCCGGATCCCGCTGCGCTGCCAGTGCCGCACCACCGCAAGCGTCATCGCGTCGAAGTCCTTCATATCGATCGCACCGCGACCCCAGAGGTAGCCGTCCCGCAGCTCACCCGAGAACGGATGCACCGACCACTCGTCAGCGTCGGCCGGCACCACGTCCAGGTGGCCGTGGACGAGCAGGCCGGGTCGATTCCGGTCAGTTCCGGGGATCCGGGCGACCAGGTTGGCCCGGCGGGGCGCGGACTCGTAGAGCACCGAGTCGATGCCGACCTCGGCGAGCTGCTCGGCCACGTACTCGGCCGCTCGGCGCTCCCCGACGCTGGTGTCGTTGTCACCGGTGTTGGTGGTGTCGATGCGCAGCAGATCCTGACAGAGGCCGATGACCTCGTCGGTGGGCGCGGGGTGGGCGCAGGCGGCGTCGCTCCTCATCGCTCCTTGATACCAGGAGAGTGGCCAGGGGGTGACGCCGGATCTGGTCCACGGGGTGCGAACGCCGTGCCGTCGGGTAACAGACGGACATGACCGACCTCTACCCCGCCGCCGACGACCGCGAGACACTGCGGCAGGCGGCCACCGCACACACCGCCGCCACCCGGGACGTGGAGCTCTTCCTGCGCCGCCTACCGGCGGTTCCCGCTCCGGCGGACGTCACCGAATACGCCAACCTGCTCACCCGGGAACGGCAGACCCGCGCCGACCGGGAGGCCGCCGCCGAGGCGGCGGGCCTGACGATCACCAGCCTGGAACCCGGTGCGGGATGATCCGTCGGGGTGGAATTCGGTGAACCCGAAGCCGCCGCGACCCGATCGGAAGCGGTCAGCGTTCCACCAGGACGTCGTGGCCCAGATCCAGCAGGGCATGCCGCCACCGGTCATCGGCGTTGCCGCGTGAGGGCTTCGCCGCCAGCAGATTCTCGATCTCGTCGATTGTGTCCCGCATCGTCTCGATGTCGTCCCGGGTCAGGTCCACCTTGCGTTTGGTGAGCACCCGCAGGATGTGCCGGCCCGGCTCGGGCAGGCCGAGGTCGGGGTTCGGGCCGAACGTCTCCTCGCCGGAGCCCCGGGTAAGCAGCCACTGCCGCAGCTTCTCGGACGGCACGTTGACCCGTTCGTGGAAGCTCTCCCAGAGCTCCTCCACCTGCGGATCGAGCCGCTGCTCGCGTACCATCAGCCCTCCTCACGCCGTCCGTCGGTCGCCGCCGGCTCCGGCTCGCCGGTCCCGACCTGCCCCGGGCCCTCTGGTGGCACCTGCACCCGGGCGGGGTTCGCGGTCGGTGCGGCGACGATCGGCTCGGTCCGTTCAGTGTTGTCCTGGTTCTCCTCGGGTACGGTCATCTCCGCCTCCCGGCGTTCAACGGGGATGCGTGGTGGTAGCCGCGGTGTAGCCGCCGTCCTCGGCGACATCGATGGTGAGCTGGCCGTCACGGGCGTCCACGACCACCCGTTGGCCCGGCGACACCGCGGACTCCAGCAGCATCCGGGACAACTGGTTGTCCAACTCGCGCTGAATGACCCGGCGCAGCGGGCGGGCCCCGAACTCGGGCTGGTAGCCGTGCTCGGCGAGCCAGTCGATGCCGGCGGTGGTGATCTCGACATCAACGTCCTGCGCGTGCAACCGACGGCGGGTCTCCGCCAACAACAGCTCGGTGATCTGCCGCAACTGCTCCGCCTCCAGGCGTCGGAAGATGATGATCTCATCAATGCGGTTCAGGAACTCTGGACGGAAGTTCTCCTGGAGTCGGCGCAACAAGCGATCGCGGAGCTCGTCGTTCTCCCCACCCGCCGCCCCGGTGCCGAAGCCGACCGCCCGCTGGGTGCCGGTGATCAGCTCCGAGCCGAGGTTACTCGTCATGATCAAAACGGTGTTCTTGAAATTCACCGTCCGGCCCTGGCTGTCGGTGAGCCGGCCGTCGTCGAGCACCTGGAGCAGGATGTTGAACACGTCCGGGTGCGCCTTCTCGATCTCGTCCAGCAGCACCACCGCGTACGGGCGGCGTCGCACCGCCTCGGTGAGCTGCCCGGCCTCCTCGTACCCGACGTAGCCGGGCGGCGCGCCGACCAACCGGCTGACCGTGTGCCGCTCCTGGAACTCGCTCATGTCGACCCGTACCATCCGGTCGGCCTCGCCGAACAGCGCCTCGGCAAGCGCCCGGGCCAACTCGGTCTTGCCGACGCCGGTGGGGCCGAGGAAGAGGAAGCTACCCATCGGCCGGTCCGGATCCGCCAACCCGGTCCGCGAACGGCGCACCGCCTCGGCGACCGCGTTGACCGCGTCGTCCTGACCGACGACCTTCTCGTGCAGGTGCCCCTCCAGCCGCAGTAGCCGATCCCGCTCCTCCTCGGTGAGCTGCGCAACGGGGATACCGGTGGCCCGGGAGACCACCTCGGCGATCTCCTGCGGCCCCACCTGCGGCACGTGGTTGGCGCTACCCTCGTCGCCGCGTGCCCGGCGGATCTGGGCCTCCAGGTCGGCGATCTGGTCGCGTAACGTGGAGGCCTTCTCGTACTGCTCGTCGGCGACGGCCTGCTCCTTGTCGCGGCGTACCTCGTCAAGCTGGGTCTCCAGCTCGCGTACGTCCGAGTCCGGGGTGCGGGTGCGCAAACGGACCCGTGCGCCGGCCTGGTCGATCAGGTCGATCGCCTTGTCCGGCAGGTAACGGTCGGTGACGTAGCGATCGGAGAGCTCCGCGGCGACGACCAGCGCCTCGTCCGTGAAGCGCACCTGGTGGTGCGCCTCGTAGCGGTCGCGTAGGCCACGCAGGATGGCCACCGTGTCGTCGACCCCCGGCTCGGGCACGAAGACCGGCTGGAACCGGCGGGCCAGCGCGGCGTCCTTCTCGATGGTCCGGCGATATTCGTCCAGCGTGGTTGCGCCGATCACGCGCAGCTCACCGCGGGCCAGCGCCGGCTTGAGCATGCTGGACGCGTCCATTCCGCCCTCGCTGCCGGCCCCACCCGCCCCGACCAGGGTGTGAATCTCGTCGAGGAAGACGATCAGCTTTTCGCGATGGGCCCGGATCTCCTCAATGACCTTCTTCAGCCGCTCCTCGAAGTCACCCCGGTAGCGGGTACCGGCGACCAGGCTGGCCAGGTCCAGTTGGATGACCCGCTTACCGAGCAGGGTCTGCGGCACGTCGCCGTCGCAGACCCGCTCCGCGAGCCCCTCCACGATGGCGGTCTTGCCGACACCGGCCTCACCGATCAGCACCGGGTTGTTCTTGGTCCGCCGGGACAGGATCTCGACTGCCTGCTCGATCTCGTCGGCCCGGCCGATGACCGGGTCGATCTGATCGTTCTGGGCGAGCTCGGTGAGATCCTGCCCGTACTGGTCGAGAGTGGGGGTACCCCGATCCGGCCGCGACCCACCGGTCGGGCCTCGGTCCGCGCTCGCCGCCTGCAACGACTCCGGCTGGATCCGGCCGGCGGCGAGCATCCGGCCGGCGGGTGACTCCGGATTCAGCGGCAATGCCATCAGGATGTGCTCCGGCCCGATGTAGTTGGCGCTCATGGCGCGGGACAGCTGGTGGGCATCGAGCAGTGCCCGCTTGGCGGCGGGGGTGAGGGACAGATTCGGCGGGACCTCGCCCCCGGGCGCCCCCTCGCCCCGCCCACCAAGCGCGTTGAGCAGGGTGTCGGGTTCGGCGCCGGCTCGTTTGACCAGCTCACGCAGGGACTGTCGTTGCAGCGCCGCCCAGAGCAGGTGGTCGGTGTCCAGATCCGTGCTGTGCCGCTCAGCCGCCCGACGTGCTGCGTCGGCGAGCATCTCCCGGGCATCGGCGGTCATCAGCCGGGTGATATCGACCCGGTGCGCGGGCCGGCGCCCACCCTCGCTCCGGCCGAAGTACCGGGCCAGGAACTCGTCCCATGGGTCGGAGCCGAAGTCGCCGGGTCCCATATCTGTCTCCTCCGCTGCTCGGCGCGGCACGGTCGCCAGGGGCTACCCGGCAGTCGTCGGGACAAACTCCGCCGGCTGGCCACCAGGGTTGCCCGGGTGCGGGCGGATCGGGTGGCAGGCTGGCGGCATGAACGGGACACCGCTGCTGATCGTGGACGCCGCCAATGTGGTCGGATCCCGGCCGGACGGCTGGTGGCGGGACCGGGTCGGGGCAGCCACCCGACTGCGGGACAGCCTCACCGGCCTGCCCGACTCCGGGGTGCCACCGGAGCTACCGCCGCCGGTCGAGGTGGTGCTGGTGGTTGAGGGTGCGGCGCGCGGGGTGCCGTCGGCGCCGGGGGTACGGGTGGTGGCGGCCCAGCAGTCCGGCGACGACGCGGTGGTGGACCTGGTCACCGCCGCCGACCCGCAGCGCCGCCGGGTCGTCATCACCGCCGACCGTGAGCTGCGAGAACGCGTGCTCCGGCGGGGCGCCGAGGTACGTGGGCCGCGCTGGTTGACCGGCCGCTGAGCACATCCCCACGCATCCGGGGTGGCCGGCCTCCCCGCGCTTCTGGGTGACAACCACTCAGGAGGGCTGAATACTGGCAGGGAGGATGTTCTCTCCTGGTGCCGATAGGCTCTAATGGAGGCCTCCCCTTGCCCCAGGAGGTTCCGTCGTGGCGAGCGTCGCCGAGCTCAAGGCAGCCATCGATGTTGCGCTCCAACAGATCGGTGACGGCCAGAAGGCTGTGCACGCTGCCGGTGAGCAGCTGGCCGAGGCGCAACAGACGCTGGCCGGCGCGTTGGAGGGCAGCGGACACGAGACGGTGGACGCCGCCCAGGCCTCGCTGACCCAGGCTGGGCAGGAATTGGAGGAGTGCTTGGCGGCCACACTCGTCGCGGTCGAGCAGGCCCAGCTTTACGTCGCGACCCTCTGAGCGCCGCCGTGTCCATCGTCGAAGATCTCGGCGCGCAGGTGCGCGCCGCCAGCGATGACCTGCCCCTCGGCCAACTCGCCGAGGCGCTTGAACGGTTCGGGCTGGCCACCGAGCGGCTGCGCTGGGTACGCCAGGAGTCCGCTAACCCGATGGGGGTGCCGGAGCTGTCCAGCGCCGTCGAACACGCCGAGTCCGCCGGCTACGCGCTGCGCGTCGCCCAGGAGCAGCTGACGGCGTACCTGGCCAGGATCGGGCTGGCGGCTGGCGATGCACCCGCCCCGCGTACCATCCCCAAACAGCAACCGGCACACGACGCTCCCCGTGGTGCCACGCCCCCGGCGACGGCCACTGTCCCGCCGGGCCCGGCCCCCGCACCCCGCTGGTGGGCGGTCCGGGTCGCCGAGTTGACCGGTGGCAGGAGCGGGTCGGAGCCACCGGATGAGGCGATCGCCGACTCCAGCGAGCTGCTGCGCCGAGTCGTCCACCAGGTCCGCGCCGGCGACCGGGAACGACTCCGCGTCGAGCTGGGCCGCGCCCACGCCGACGTGGGGTTGGGGTTGGCCGCGCTGACCCCTCCCCTGCTGCGGGAACTGGCCGGGGAGTTCCTTGGGCACCCGCCCCGGGCCGAGGACCTGCCGCGGCTCCGCAAAGCCCTGGCCAGCCGGACCCGCGACCTGCTGCCGGGCCTGCCCGCGCCGGTGGTGGAGACGCTGCTGGCCCGGGTCTGCCGGATGCCGCCGCCCCGCCGGGACGACGCCGAACAGCCACATGCTGCCGACCCGGCGGTCACCGCCGGGGTGCTGACCGGCGTCCTGCTCGACCGGCTCGGCCGCGAGCTACGCAGTGGCCCGCTCCCGGCCGAGAGCCGGAGCGGGACGTTCACCCCGGGGCACCCCTCGTCTCGCCGAGACGCCGATGGCTGACCGGCGGGCGCAGCTCGCGGCCCGGGTCCGGCAAACCCTCGGCGAGGCCCTCGGCGCGACGCGGACCCGGTTGGCCGCGGCGCAGACCGAACTGGCCGCCGAACGAGGCCGACTCGACCGGGTCCGCCAGGCCGCCGCCGCAGTGCCCGCACGGGTCGGCGCGGAGCGAGACCGGCGCCTCGCCGAGATCGACGCCCAACACTCGGCCCGGATCGCCGAGCTGTCCCGGCGGGCGGCGGACGCGGCCCGCCAGGAGGCCCCGGGCGCGGCCACCACCGACTGGCCACAGTGGCACCCAACCCCCGCTCGCCGAAAGGAACCGCCCGGCCCACTACGGGTCGGCACGCTCGCCGTCATGGGCGGGGAGTCGGTGCCCGCGCTGGTGCCGCTACTCGACGCCGGGCACGTCGAGCTGACCGGCAGCGACCGGGTGGCGGGCGAGGCGGTGGTGGCCGCGCTACTGCTGCGGGCGGTAGGCCGGGCCGACCCGGGCGCCGTTCGGTTGACCGGGTACGACCCGGAGCACCTTGGGGGCGGCTTGGCCGGTTTCGCGCCGCTGGGCACCGCCGGGCTGCTGACCTTTGTCGGACCGGGCGGGCTGGGCCGACTCCTCGACGACCTCGTCGAGGAGATCCACCGGATCAACTCCACCGTTCTGGCGGGCGAGCACCGGTCCCTGCGCGAGTTGGCCACCGCCACCGGTCGTCGGCCCGAGCCGTGGCGGGTGGCGGTACTACTCGGTGGGGAGGAGCCGTCCCGGCACGTACGCGGCCAACTCGATCGGGTGGTCCGCACCGGCGCGGCGTGCGGCGTGCACCTGGTGGTACGCGGCCTGACGCTGCCGGAGGACGCCCCCGTAGCCCGGATCCGCGTCGAGCCGGGCCGGGCCGAGCTCGCCGGCGCACCGCCGGTCACGCTCGACCCGGCGCCCCCGGCGACCCTGGTTACCGAGACCTGCCGGGGCGTCGCGGCCCGGGTCAACGCCGGCCCGGAACCGACGCCCTTCAGCGACCTGCTACCACCCCCGGAGCAGATGTGGCGGGAGGACTCGGCGGCCGGCCTGATCGCGCCGATCGGCGAGGGCACGGACAGCCAACCGGTACTGGTCACTCTCGGTGACTATCCGCCGCACGCACTGATCGGTGGCCCGTCGGGCACCGGCAAGACAAACCTGATCTTCGCCTGGATCGGTGCGCTCGCCGCCCGCTACTCCCCGGCCGAGTTGGAGCTCTACCTGCTCGACTTCAAGGAGGGTGTCTCTTTCGCCCGGTTTGCCCAGGGTCGCCGCGACCCGAGTTGGCTGCCGCACGTTCGGCTGGTCGGGATCAACGTCAACACGGACCGGGAGTTCGGTCTGGCCCTGCTTCGCTTCCTCGCCGAAGAGCTGCGCCGGCGCGCTGACGCGGCAAAGGAGCACGAGGTAACGAAGCTCGCCGAACTGCGCGCGGTGGACCCAGCCGGGCGCTGGCCGCGGATCGTCGCCGTGGTTGACGAGTTTCAGATGCTGCTCGCTGGCCGCGACGCGGTGGCCCGGGAGGCCGCCGATCTCCTGGAGGACCTGGCCCGGCGCGGTCGTTCGCAGGGCATCCACCTGGTCCTCGCCTCGCAGGACGTTCGGGGAATCGAGGCGCTGTGGGGGCGGCCAGCCCTGGTCGCCCAGTTCACCCTCCGCATCGCCCTGCCCAAGGCGCTACGGATCCTCGCCGAGCGCAACGACGCCGCGCAGTCACTACCCCGCCACCACGCCGTGGTCAACGCCGAGTCGGGACTGGCCGAGGGGAACGCGGTTGCCCGGATACCGTCGGCGAGCGACTGGGAGACGTGGAGCGAGCTGCAGCACCGACTCTGGCGGATGCGCCGGCCAGATGCCGCCCCGGCGCGGCTCTTCGATGGTGACGCGATCCCCCGGTTGACCGACGCCCCGGACTACCAGGCGCTCTGTGCACCGGAGACCGGGACACCCCGAGCCCCGACGGCGCTACTCGGCGAGATCATCGACGTACAGGCCCGCTCGGCGGGGCTTCGGCTGCCGCGCGCACCGGGGCGCAACCTAGCCGTGCTGGGCACCCGCGTTGACGAGGCGTGCGCCGTACTCGCCGCGGCTGGACGGTCGCTCGCCCGGCAGCACCGTCCCGGGACGGCGCGGTTCTCCATCGCCTGCCTGGACCCGGACGCCGACGCCGCCGCCCGATCCCTCTACACCGACCTCGCCGACAATGCCGCCTGGTACGACGAGGAGACCGTAACCGAGCTGATGGCCGAGACCACCGCCGGGCTGGGCGCTCCCGGCGTCGGTGCCCCCCACTACCTACTGCTGTTCGCCGTTGACGCGGCGACCGGCGCGCTCGCCGCCCGGATTGGCGGCCAGACCGGGCTGGAGCGGCTACGTCGCGTCCTGCATGACGGGCCGGAGCGGCGGACGCATGTGCTGGCCTGGTGGCGGGGAGTCGCGCGGATGCGGGCCGACCTCGGCGGACCGGCCGCCCGCACGGACCAGATCGGCGCGTGGGTGGCGCTCGACACGCACGGCGGGGAGCTGGGCGCCTCGCTCTACCCCGGCACCGGCGGGCCGGACTGGTACCCCCGCCCCTGGCGAGGCCTCTTCTTCGACCGGGCGGTGCACCGCACCGGGCAGACCATCATCCCGTACGGGCACCAGCGGTGAGCCAGCCGGTGCCGAGCGAGTCGTACCCGGCGCAGGTACGACGACTGGCCGACCTGACCGAGCGGGTGTCGGCGCAGCGGGCCGAGGCACACACCTGGTACGAGCAGCAGTGTGCGGCCGCGCGGCGTGCCGTCGCGAATGCCGAGGACCAGGTCCGGCACGCGGAGCGGGAGGTGACGGCAGCACGCCGGCTGCAGGAGCGGGTCGAGGCGGAGGTCCGGCTGTTGTGGCAGGAGCTACGCGGGCGATTCAGATCGGCGGGCCGCCAGATGGACGGGCCGCCCGGCCCGGTCAACGGCGTCGCCGGGAATCCCCTGCCGATGCTGGCCGCGGTGCGGGACCTCCTGGCCCGTACCGGTCAACCCGGTGAGCTGCCCGGATCCGTCAACCCGCTGCTGGCCATCTGCGGGTTCGGCGGTGCGTTGGTCACGTACGCCCTGGGCACCGTGGCCCGGACGGCCGGCGACCGGTACGGCGGCGACCTGGCGGTCGGGCTACCGGTGCTGGCGCTGGTAGTGACCTTACTCGGCCCGCTGGCCGGCCTGATCCCGGCGAAGATTCTCGCTGACCGGCAACACGCGGTGCTCGGCCCGCGCCCGGTGGCCGTGGTGGTGGTCGCCGGGCTGCTGACGACGGGGCTCCTGCTGGCCGTTGCCCGCTGAGCCGGTCAGTCGCGGCAGCGTCAGTCACCCGCCGCGCCCCCATCGGGCCGGTTCGGACCGTGGCCCTGGGCAGGTACGGCGACCGCCTCCCGGAGCAGGCGGCGCACGAGGGTGACCCGGTCGGTGTCGTCGGCCAGGCCGGGCAGGTCCCCAACCCGGCTGACCTCCCCGGCGAGGAACGCGCGCAGGGCCGGGGCACACATCTGCGGCAGGGTGATGGCGCGGTCGAAGACCCGCAGCGTCACTCGCTCTCCCACCGGGGTGAGCTGCCACCGCAGGCCCGGGCGGGGAGTGACCCGGCTGTCCGGATCGAGCGCGTCCAACGCGGCCGTCTGGGCAAGGGGCTGCAGCGGAGCCGGCCGGGCAGCCGGCCAGGCGCGCTGCCGCAGCCGGGCGGCGAGCGCTGCTGGATCGACTCGGCGCAGCCAGTCCTGCAGCGCCTGCACAGTTTCCGTCAACTCGGGCTCCACCGCCTCCGGGTCGGAGATGTCCATCCCGAACGGCAGGGTGGCCCGCAGCCGCGGCTCCTCGGCGGCGAGCGCGAGCAGCTCCTCGACCAGCGTGTATCGGGTCAGTGCCCGAACGCCGACGGTCAGGTGAAGTGAGCTGCGCTCCTGGGCCTTGGCACTGTGCAACCAGCCACGGGGCAGGTACAGCGCGTCGCCGGGGGCGAGCAGCACGTCGAGGGTGGGGGCCCCTGTCGCGGTCGCGGAGACCTCGTCGGCCCGGCCGCCCCACGGCTGCCGCTCCAGCGGATCGGCAAGCACCGGCGGGTGGATTCGCCAGTGCTTCGCACCGTCGACCTGGAGGACGAAGACGTCATGGGTGTCGTAGTGGGTGGCGAATCCCTGGCTGCCGGCAGGAGTGAGGTAGGCGTTGACCTGCAACGGCTGCCCGAGCGCCCAGCCGAGTTCCCGGGTGAAGTCGATGAGTGCCGGCCAGGTGCGGTGCAGGCCCTGCAACACCAGGGTGGCGCCGCCGGCGTACAGGTCGAGGACCTTCTCGTCGAGAACCTGGTCGGCGATCTCGGCGCCCGCGCCCCCGCCGCCGGTGTACCGGGTCGCCGGCACCAACACGCCGTCCTGCGCCACCCGCAGGAACGGGGTGCGCAAGCCGCGCCGGCTGAGCAGTTCGTCCGCGTCGGCCGGGCTGAGTAGGTCGCAGAAGCCGCTCTGGTTGGGCAACTCGTCGGCGCGGGACAGCAGCGGCGTCTGTCCCCAGTGCACGGCGGCGAACCTCGCCGGATCGACGGAGACGCACCGGGCCAGCGCCGACGCCACGGTTCGCTCGGGCTCCTCGGGGGCGAACGAGAGTGCCGGGCGACCGCGGCCGCCCGGCGAGTCGGGGTACGGCACCGCGTCGTTCAGCGCGCGCTGCCGTCGGCACCACCGTCATGCTGACCCGGGGTCGCCCCACCGTCAGCCGGACCCTCCGCGCTACCGTCGGCACCACCGTCATGCTGACCCGGGGTCGCCCCTCCATCAGCCGGACCCTCCGCGCGGCCGGCGCCGGAGGTCGTCATGTCGTCGTCGTTGAGTGCCATGGGTGCTCCTCGACTGTGCCCCGTCCGAACGCCGGGGTCCGTCCTACGGCGGGTGTACCCCACCTCCAGCCCTCCCCACCACACGGTAGCCGTCGCCGGACTGCCACGTTGGCGTTCGCCGGTCAACGGCCCGGGTCCGAACCCTGCCACCCGGGAAGGCAGACGGGTGGGGCAAGGCTGCTCAGCTGTCGTTCCACCCCCGAGCGTCGGGCTCCCACCGGCCATCGTCGTCTCGCCGCGGGGGACCCACCGGGCCGCGGCGTTGTCGTATCGGGCTGACCCGGCCGGGCCCCCGGGGTGCCCCTCGCCAACCGCCGGGCGTCCCGACGACGTGGACAACGACGCCCCGACCGCGCTCCGTTCTCGTCTGCAGCGTCACCTTCCCGCCACCTCCGTCCGCTCCGGCCGTGCCACCCTGGCGACGACGGCGCGTCAGGCCGCGCGACGCTCCCGAGTTTGTTTGCAGGTAACGCAGGTCGTCGCAGATGGAAAGATCTCCAACCGCTCTACCGGAATGGCCGCGCCACAGCCCTCGCAGAAGCCGTAGGTGCCCTCTTCCAGCCGGGTCAGGGCGTGCTCGAACTGTGCCCGGCGGTCGAGGATCGTGCGCAACAGGGACTGCGCGGTGTCCCGCTCCGCGGTCTTCGTGCCGCTGTCGGCCTGGTCATCGCCCGCGGTGTCCCCGACCTCGACCAGGCGCAGCACCTGACTCTGCAGCACAGCCTGCTCATACTCGGCGGCGAGCTCGTCGTAGCGGGCCTGCAGGGATTGCCGGATCTGATCGGCTTCCGCCTGGGGTCGGGGCGTGTCGACCGGGTCGTGGACGAGCATTTCTGCCTGCCTTCCTGAGGGCCTTCCGGTCCACCGGACCGGGGCTGGTCGTCGCTGCACGGGTTGACGACCCGTGTGTGAGCCGACCGAATACCCCGTACCGCCACGGACCAAACCGCCGCCCGACCGGCTACCCGGGCCCGTCGGCAGGCAGAGAACACCAGCGCGGGTGATGGCCTCCGTCAACCACTGCGGTCGATGGCCACCCGGGCGTCATCGGCGAGCCGGTAGCCGACCCCGTAGACGGTGGTGACCAGGGGGACATCCACGCCGACCTTGCCCCGCAGCCGGCGGACGTGCACGTCCACCGTGCGCACCCCGGCATGCTCGTAGCCCCAGACCGCATTGAGCAGTTGTAGCCGCGTAAAGACCCGGCGGGGATGGGCAACCAGGTGCAACAGCAGGTCGAACTCCAGCCGGGTCAGCGACAACGGCTCGCCGTCGCGCAGCACGGACCGAGAGGAGGCGAGGATGTGCAGGGTGGGGATGGTGGGGGCGAGCGACCGGCTTGGCGACCGGCCAGCCGGGACCGGTTCCGCCCGGCGGTCCGAGAACCCGTTGCCGGTCATGGTGACCGTGCTGTCTCCACCCTCCATCAGTTCTCGGGCCGCGTCCAGTAACCGCCGGGCCGCTGGATTCAGCGCCTCGTCGCTGGCCAACGGGATCGACAGGGTCACCGTGAGGACCGGGGGAACCGTGTTGGTGGGACGGCGCTGGCCACCCGGCGGGCGACCGGGAACAGCGGGTTGGGACGAATGCCATCCGGCGCGCGACGAAGCGGGGCTGACCGACATGGTCCTCCTTGGCTGGTCCGGGTATCTCCCCAACGGCCCGGGACGCCGCTTTACCGATGCTTCCCGGCACCCGTTCAGCGGTCAAGGGGCAGTTGCGTTGCATGAATGTGACAATCGACTTACACATCGAAGCGGGATGCTCGCTCTGCGTACGAGGTCAACTGATTACAGCAGAACCGCTGCGAGGACCTGATCCGGGGGTCCCCACCGCATTCACATTCACCAGTCCGTTGCCCCACCACCGTGTCGCCACATTCCGACGGGGTATAACGGAAGGGTGGAGGACTCGCTCTCCCAGCAGTTTCGCGCCGCCGCGGCGGCGCTGCTCGCCGCCCTGAACGAGCCGGAAAGCACCCGGGCGACCCACCGGTTCGACGACCTTGGGGCGCGGCGCTGGATCGAATACCGGCCCCGGCCCCGGCCCGGCGTCTGCCTGGCCGACCTACCCCGCGCTGCCCGAAAAGCCACCCATCGGCTACTGGCGACCGCCCTCAGCCCGTCGGCGTACGCGCAGGCGGTAACGATTATCGGGCTGGAGGAGGTGCTCGACCGAGCCGAGGGGTGGCGGCGCGGCCGACACAGCGACGACTACTGGGTGGCGGTTTTCGGTGACCCGATCCAGGACGAGGCGTGGGGGTGGCGGGTCGAGGGGCACCACCTGTCGATCAGCATGACCATCGTCGCCGACCAGATCTCCCCCGCTCCGGTCTTCTTCGGGGCGAACCCGGCCGCCGTCCGGTGGGCCGGCCGGCCGGTCACCCGCCCGCTCGGCCCCGAGGAGGACCTGGGCCGGGCGTTGCTGGACACCCTCAGCCCGCAGCTACGGACGGCGGCGATCATCGCCGAGGCGGCCCCCACCGACATCATCAGCGCGACCCGACCGCACGTGGACACCCCGATGGCTCCCCTCGGCGTCTCCGCTGACCGGCTGAACCCCACCGGCCGGGCCCTGTTGGACCAACTCGTCGCCCTCTACCTGGAACGGCTCCCGCCAGAGTTGGCAACCCGGGAGGCCCGTCGGCTCGCCGGGTCCCCAATGCACTTCGCCTGGGCTGGACCGAGCTGGCCGGGGCAGCGCCACTACTACCGCGTGCAGGGCGACGACCTGCTGATCGAGTACGACAACACCGCGGACGACGGCAACCACGCCCACACCGTGCTTCGCCGACCGAGCAGTGACTTCGGCACCGACCTGCTGGCTGCCCACCACTGGGCCGCCCACTGAAACCCGCGGCGAGTCCGCCGGAACAGCCCGCACCCAACGCGTGGCCGGCTCTGGCGCGGCTAGTTTTCGCGTGGCCGCGAAACCGTGGTAACCAACCGCTCGGCCACCTCCCGCAGCGGGATCCCGAGCGAGGACGCCGCGCTGCGCAGCACCGTCACGGCCTCCTCCGCCCGGCACCCCCGCTGGGTCATGACGACACCGATCGCCTGCCCGACAACGCTCTCGCCGAGCAGCGCCACGTCGACCTGACCGGCCTCGGTCACCGCCCGCGCCCGATCCCGTACCGCGGCGAGCAGAAGACCGGCGTGGTCGGCCACCAGCATCGCGGTCAGCTGGTGCCGGGGGGTGAGCACCTCCCCAGCCCCCGCATAGAGGTTGAGCGCGCCGATCACCTGCTCGTCGATATCGACCGGCGCGGAGATCACGGCCGACACCCCGAGCCGACGGGCACGCCAGGTCCAGTCCGGCCACCGCGTCTCGACGCTCAGTCGCTCCACGACCACCAGCTCCCGTCGCCCGATCGCGGCCATGGCCGGCGAGTCTGGCCCGTGCCGCAGGTCGTCGAGCTCGGCGAGCCGGTGATCGGAGGCCACCGCACCGGCCGGCTCCCCCGCGCGCAGGGAGGTGAACCCACACCAGTTGACCCCCGCGACGCCGTCCCGGGCGATCCGGACGAGGACGGTCAGCGCGGCATCAAGGTCGCTCGCGCCGATCAGCCCGGCGGTCAGCTCCCGGAGCAGTCCCGCGGTCTCCAGGACGCCGAGCGTCCCCCCGACCGACTCCCGTATCTCCAGGTTCACCAGACCCCACCTCCATCACTCCATGCGCTGCCCATCCCACCACCGGACGCCGAAGTTTCGTCCGCACCGACTCCGCGGCCCCGGCCTACTACCCCACGGGGAGGGGTCGAAACCACCCAAAGTGGGCGGCCTCCGGAGCCGGAGGATACCGGAACACTCCGGACGAATCAGCGGGATCCGGAGCTGAGCCGCCGCCCCACCGAGGCGATCAGCCGGTCGAGCTCCGAACCGAACGGGTTGTCATGCACGAGGTAGGTCCACGTCGCGCTCGGCCGGACCAGCTTGGCCTCGTCCGGCTCCCAGTCCTCGTCGAACTCCGTGTCGGTGAAGGTTTCGATGGTGCGCCGCTCGATCTCCGGCACCAGCTCGTTGAAGGAGGGCACCGCGGCACGGTGGAACTCGTCAAGCGGGTCCAACCGGCCCAACGCCCGCAGGTGCACGCCCTCGCGGACCTCGGAGAGCTCGGCAAGGTGCTCGGCCCAGAGCCGGTCCAGGTGGAACAACGCGATCGACCGGGCGGCCCGGGCGAGCAGATCCTCGTCCATCTCGCCGGCCTGGTCCGCGACCTTGTCGAGCAGCATCAGGGCGGCGACATCGCTGGTCAGTAGCCGCTCGCGCCGCTCCGCCAGCGCCTTGCGCTGCTGCTCCACCACCACGCTGTAGCGCCAGGTATTGCGGTGGATCTCATGGTTGACCCCCTCCGCGACCCGCTGGGAGTGCTCCACGGCGTAATCCACCTGCGGGTCGGTGACCAGGCCGTCGGCGTTCATCCGCGGCGACGACGGCACCGTGTCACCGGCGTGCCGGACCACGAGATCGTCCTGCAGACTGACGAAGAAGACCGACCCACCCGGGTCGCCCTGCCGACCGGCCCGCCCACGCAGCTGGTCGTCCACCCGACGGCTGTCGTGCCGGCCGCTGCCGATCACGTAGAGGCCACCCAGCTCGGCCACCCGGTCCCGGTCCGCCTGATCGCTGCCGCCGAGCCGGATGTCGACGCCCCGGCCGGCCATCTGGGTCGAGACCGTGACCGCGCCGTAGGCGCCGGCCTCGGCGATGATCGCCGCCTCCTCGTCGTCGTTCTTGGCGTTCAGCACGATGCAGGGGACGTCAGCAGCGTCGAGACCGGCCGCCAGACTCTCGGACTCCTTCACGTCGAGGGTGCCGACCAGGACCGGCCGGCCCCGCTCGTGGTTGCGCCGGATCTCGTCGATCAGCGCCTCCTCCTTCTCCGCCCGGGTCGCGTAGATCCGGTCCGGCTCGTCCTCGCGGACACACGGCGTGTTCGGCGGGACCACCGCCACCTCGAGATCAAAGAACTCGCGTAGCTGCTCGCCGACCAGTACCGCGGTCGCCGTCATCCCGCACACAGTCGGGTAGAGCCCGATGTACGCCTGCACGGCGATCGTGCCGAGCACCTCCCCCTCGGCGGTGGCGTCGAGCCCTTCCTTGGCCTCGACCGCCGCCTGTAGTCCATCCGGCCAACGGCGACGCTGCGCCACCCGTCCGCGCATCTCGTCGATCAACTCAACCGTGCCGTCCCGCACGATGTAGTCCACATCGCGGTGCAGCAGGGCGTGCGCGTGCAGCGCCACATTCACCGCGGAGAGCTGGGCGACCTGCTCCTCGTCATACAGGTCGATGCCGAGCTTGGCCTCGACGGCGCCGAGGCCGTCGGTGGTGAAGGCGACGCTGCGACCGTCCTCGGCCACCGTGTAGTGCCGGCCCTCGCGCAGCCCACGCATCAACGCCGCGGCGGTGTGCAGCGGATCCTGCTCGCCGGGAACCGCTCCGGCGAGCACCATCGGTACCCGGGCCTCGTCGATCAGGATCGAGTCGGCCTCGTCCACGATCGCGGTACGCAGCGTCGGCTGGACCCGGTCCTCAATGTCGGTGACCAGTTGGTCGCGCAGGTAGTCGAAGCCCGCCTCGCTGACCGACACATACGTGACGTCGCAGGCGTACGCGGCGCGTCGCTGCTCCGGGGTGGACGCCTCGTTGACCCAGCCGACGGTCAGGCCGAGCAGGTCATAGACCGGCTGCATCCACTGGGCGTCCCGGCGGGCCAGATAGTCGTTGACGGTCAGTACGTGCACCGGACCGTTGCCGAGGCGGACATGCCCGTACGCGGCGACCGCCGCGGTCAGGGTCTTGCCCTCACCGGTGGCCATCTCGGCGACCTTGCCGGAGAGCAGCGCCATCGCGCCGAGCAGCTGCACAGCGTAGGGCCGCTGGTCCAATCCGCGGTGGGCGGCCTCGCGGCCAACCGCACAGATCTCCGCGTAGTCCTCAGCCCGGCCAGCGACCTCGGTCACCTCGACATCATCGAGAGCCTGTAGTTCCTCGCCCCGGGTCTCGATGGCGGGCAGGAGTTTCTCCAGCGGTGCGAGATCGACTGTCGTCCCGGGGCGCTGGAGGAACCGGCGGAACCTGCTCTTCAACCGTTGCGACACACCCATGAGCGGCAACGGTACGCGACCGGACCGATCTTGAGCGGCCCGCCCGGCCCGTTGGCGGCGTCCACGAGCGCCGCCGGTGGCGGTCCGCCACCGGTGGCCGGTCGGTCCGGGGCGGGAGAAGACACCGCAGCACCCCGGGGAACGAAAATACCGCTCTAGCCGGAATAATCCCTCTCGCCTGGTTTCATGGTCAGAGGGGCGGGTAGCCGCGCCCGTCCCATCTGTCGTAGCGGGGTGAGGGTCCATGCCCAAGCGGGTCACCACGGAACCACGGGACCGGGGTCCGGCGATCCTGGCGCCGGCGCGCTTTGGCGGCTACCCGGGCCCGCGACGCCCGGCGCTACCCGGCAGCACGCTGGCCCGATGGCTGTCCACCACCGACCACAAGCAGATCGGCCTGCTCTACCTGATCACGTCCTTCGTCTTCTTCGTGCTGGCCGGCTTCGAGGCGATGCTGATCCGCGGCGAGCTGGCCCGACCCGGGCTCCAGTTCCTCTCCCCCGAGCAGTACAACCAGTTGTTCACCACCCACGGCCTCGCGATGCTGCTGCTCTTCGCCACCCCGGCGGCGCTGGGGATGGCCAACTACATCGTCCCGATCCAGGTCGGGGCGCCGGACGTCGCGTTCCCCCGCCTGAACGCCTTCGGCTACTGGCTCTTCCTCTTCGGCGGTCTGCTGCTCTTCGGCAGCTTCCTGACCCCGGGCGGATCCGCCGACTTCGGCTGGTTCGCCTACACGCCACTGAGCCAGGCCGAACACTCCCCCGGCATCGGTCCCGACATGGTGCTGGTCGGACTCGCCCTCGGCGGTGTCGGGACGATCCTCACCGCGGTCAACCTGATCACCACCATCGTCACTCTCCGCGCCCCCGGCATGACCATGTTCCGAATGCCGATCTTCACCTGGAACATGCTCTTCACCAGCCTCCTGATCCTGCTGGTCTTCCCCCTGCTGGCCGCCGCGCTCTTCGCCCTGCTCGCCGACCGGCTGCTGGGGGCACACGTCTTCGATCCGGTCACGGGTGGACCACTGCTCTGGCAACACCTGTTCTGGTTCTGGGGCCACCCCGAGGTCTACATCATCGCGGTGCCCTTCTTCGGGATCATCACCGAGATCATCCCGGTGTTCGCCCGTAAACCCGTCTTCGGCTACACCGGACTGGTGTTCGCCACCGGTGCCATCACCGTGCTGTCCATGGCCGTCTGGGCACACCACATGTTCGGCACCGGTCAGGTGCTACTGCCGTTCTTCAGCATCCTGAGCTACCTGATCGCCGTACCGACCGGGGTGAAGTTCTTCAACTGGATCGGCTCCATGTGGAAGGGGCAGCTCACCTTCGAGACACCGATGCTCTTCTCCATCGGCTTCCTGGTCACCTTCCTGTTCGGCGGTCTCACCGGGGTGCTGCTGGCCAGCCCACCGGTGGACTTCCACGTGACCGACAGCTACTTCGTGGTAGGGCATTTCCACTACGTGCTCTTCGGTACGGTGGTCTTCGCCTTCTTCGGCGGAATCTACTTCTGGTTTCCGAAGATGACCGGCCGGCTCCTCGACGAACGACTCGGCAAGGCGCACTTCTGGACCATGTTCCTCAGCTTCCACGGCACCTTCCTGGTCCAGCACTGGCTGGGCAACGAGGGAATGCCCCGACGGTATGTCGACTATCTGCCCGGCGACGGGTTCACCACCCTGAACACGATCTCCACCGTCTCGTCGTTCGTACTCGGCGCCTCCACCCTGTTCTTCATCTGGAACGCCTGGAAGTCCTGGCGGTACGGACCCGTGGTCAACGTGGACGACCCATGGGGCTTCGGTAACTCCCTGGAGTGGGCGACAACCTGTCCACCGCCGCTACGCAACTTCGACCAGATACCCCGGATCCGGTCGGAGCGCCCGGCCTTCGACGCCAAGTACGGTCCTCTCGTCGCCAACCTCGGCCGTGATCTGCCGCAACGCACCACCCGGCCACCGCAGAAGCTCCGCGACGAACTGCACCGAGAGCCGCACCTGCCCGAGTCACCCAGCGCCGAGGGCGCCGTCGGCGCACGTGAGGCGGTGGCCTACCACCCCGAGCCGCGGTCCGGGGCGCGGCCGGTCGAGGTGCCGGAGCCGGAGGATGTGCGTCGACCGAGTTTCGAGGAGACCGACGAGCCCGAGGAGACCACCGACCCCGAAACCCCCCAGGAGCCGAACGACCGGTGGCGCCATCCCCGTGGACCCGGCGACAGCACCGAGAACTGAGCCGGTCCGCCGCCCGCCGACAGCCGCCCAGCAACCGTCCCGCTCTTACCGGGCTCGGGGACGGCCGGTCTCCGCCTCGGTGACGCCGTTCTGCCACGGCGGCGGCGCGTCGGCGAGCATCGCCTGTCGCAGCCAGGTCAGCGCCCGGGACAGTAGCCGGGACACGTGCATCTGGGAGATGCCAAAGCGAGCGGCGATCTCCGCCTGGGTCTGGTTGCCGTAGAAACGCATGGCGAGGATCCGCCGTTCCCGCCAGGGCAGCCGATGCAACAGACCGCTCACGGTGACCCGATCATCCACCGACTCCAGCGCGTTGTCGGACTCGCCCACCAGGTCGCCGAACTCGGCCGAGCTCTCGCCACCAACCGGGGCGTTGAGCGACGCCGGACTGTAGCCGGCAGCCGACTCCAGCGCCGCGAGAATCTCCTCCTCCGGCGTCTCCAATCGCGCCGCCAACTCCGCCACCGTTGGCGCCCGAGACAGCTCGCTGGTCAGCGCCGCGGTGGCCTGGCCAACCTCGAGGATGAGGTCACGCAGCCGGCGGGGCACGTGCACACCCCAGGTACGGTCCCGGAAGTGGCGCTTGATCTCGCCGACGATGGTGATCGCCGCATACGCGGTAAAGGAGCCCCGCTCCGGGTCGTACCGATCCACCGCGTTCACCAGCCCGAGCCGCGCGACCTGTTCCAGGTCCTCCAGCGGCTCGCCCCGCCCGCGATACCGACGGGCCAGTCGTCCGGCGAACGGCAGAGCGAAGCGGACCAGATCGTCCCGGGCCTCCTGGCACCGGTGGGGCGGCAACCCCTCGATCCGGGCCGCGTACGCCAGTGCTGCCGCGTCGAGGTCCTCCAGGCCTCGCTCGGTCGGTGACGGAGTACTTGTGGTGGTCTGTCCGAACATCCGCGCCTCCCTCAGGAAGGTCCCGCCCGGATTTGGCAAACCGGTCGTGCGCGTGGTGACCCCACGCACCGGGTCGGAAGTGGGTTTCGTGGCTGGGACGCCAGTGGGCGCCGGCAGGATCCGGCCGCCGCAGCCAGCGGTGTTCCCGCTCCGTAGGTACTCA
Source organism: Salinispora pacifica DSM 45544 (assembly GCF_000378845.1). NCBI lineage: Bacteria > Bacillati > Actinomycetota > Actinomycetes > Micromonosporales > Micromonosporaceae > Salinispora > Salinispora pacifica. The sequence continues at coordinate 788,233 of NZ_KB905359.1, forward strand.
ATCACGGGACCCAGGGTTCGCGAGGATGTTTCGGCACGTCCGGGTCAGGAGACGAGCAGGCCCTGCGGGAAGCCGCCGTCGCGGAGTGCCGCAAGGGCTGCCGCAACGGTCATCGGCGACGGCGTCGGCAGGTCGTACGACTGCGCCCGCAGCACCTCGGTGGCCCGACGCGTCGGCACCGAGGTGACCGGGTAACCCCGGGTCGCCGACCGATCCAGAGCCCGCCGACGACGGCCGAAGCCGGCCACAGCCAGCCACTGGGGCAGCCCGGCGACCGCCGGTGACCGTAGCCCCGGCGGCTCCGGCAGCACATCCACGGAGCTGAACGGCTCGCTGCCGGCGAGCCACCACTCCACCCCCTCCACACTGCGCCGGGTGGCGTTCTCGCACCAGTAGGGCACCATGCCGGCCCGAACCACCTGCCACGGGTCGAGCAGTCGGCCGCACTCGACGATCAGCCGGTTGCCGGTCTTTCCGGCCGCGCGCAACCAGTGGCGGTACAGGTCCGCGGTCAGCGCGCTCAACACCGCCGGCTCGGGCACGAGTACCTGATGCGACGGATGCCGGTGCACCGAACCCCAATCCCGAACGGACTGCTCGAACCCGGGTTCCACCCCGTGTTCGGCTAGGCGGGGCACCCCCGCCACCGTCGGCGGGCACCACGGCGCGCCGTCGCTTCCGGCCGCGTGGAGCACCTGACGCAACGCGGGACTGTCCGGGTGGAAATCCACCGGATCAAACCCACTACGCGGCGAGCCGACCTGGAAGCTGTGCCCGGGGGCGGAGTCAACCACCGGCCAGGTACGCGCGTCACAGAGCAGCAGCACCGGCGCTCCGGGCTCCAGGCAATCGGCCAGCAACTGGAGGTAGGCCGCGGGCAGCCAGCGCCAGCGAGCGGCCAGCGCGACGGTCGCCCCCGCCAGCGCACCGCGGCTGGCCGGGCAGTGCACCTGCCGGACGTGGAGTTCGGGGTTGCCCACCAGCAATCGTGCGGCCAGTGCGGCACCGTGATCGAGCGCGGCCGGCGGCCTGTCCACCGCCCCCTGCGGCCAGTGCACACTGAGTTCGAAGCCGGTGGGCAGCCACGGGATGCCGAGCGCGACCGCGAGGTGCGCCGCCGCGCCGTGCGGGGAGCCGAGCAGCATCCCGGGATAGCGGCGGCGGGGATACTGGTCGGCGAACCAACGGGCCACCTGATCTGCGTCCACATCGGCGGCTTGCCCCACGGTCAGCGCGACCCGACCGGCGGCTCGGGCAGCCGCTGCCCGCCGGATCGGTTCGGGTGCCCCGCTGAGACGAGAAATCCCTCTGGGGTGCCCCAGGTCGGCGCAGTCGGTGCCGCGCAGGGCCCGGGCGATGGCCGCGACCAGGGTCCGGGCCGCACTGCCGGCGGCCACGACGCGGTCGCCGGTCAGCCCGTCGGCGCGCCCCGCGCGCACCCCGTGCGCCGGCCCGGCCCTTCCTCGTTCACTAACCACGCAGCCCGGCTTCCCACCCCGATGGGGTTCAAACTGGGCATCCCCTACTCATCGGGATTTCCCGGTAACCCCGGCGGATGGGCGGCGGGACCTCACTCGCCGTCCCGCCCCGGCGTGGCCGCATCGACGTACCGGAGTACCGCACCCACCCCGCCGGTCAGCTCCGGCGCCTCCTCGGGGCCGAGGACGGTCAACTCCGCGTCAGTCCCCACCAACGCCCGCACCAGGGCGGCATCGACGCGTACCTGCTCCGGGTCCCGCACCGCCATGGCAGACAGCTGCTCAGGATCGGTGGCGAGCTGGGTGGGATCCGACCCGACCCACAACTCTCCCGTCGCCGATGGGTCGTCCACGAGAAGCAGGTTCTCGACCTGGTCTCGCTGCAGCGCGGAGACCACCGCGTCCAGCCCGGAACCGACCTCCTCCTGCTCGCCGAAACGGTCCAGGGCAGTACTGATCCGCTGGTCGGCCACCTCGGCGATGGTCTGCACGGTCAGGTCATCCAACTGGGTGTGGTCGGCGCCGTCGGCCCGCTTGCCGGCATCGGTACGGACCAGCACCTCCTGCCAGCGCTCCGGCAACTGCGCGGCGATCACACCGGTGGCCCGCACATCTCCGGACACCACCACCACGTCGGCGCGCACCTTCTCAGCCAGCTCCGCGGCGGCGGCGGCGATATCCCCCGCGTTGCGGTGCCAGGCCTCCACCGCAGCCCGCTGATAGCGGGACTGGGACCAGCCGCCCGGCCGCACGCGACGCAGTTGGTAGTCCTGCCGGCCCCGAACCTGGGCGTGCCGGGGCACGCCCCCCGCGCTGACCGCCATCGCGTCCGCTCCGGTCCGGTCGGCGATCACCCGCACCCAGGCCACCTGCTCGCCCCGCTGGGCCAGCAGCGGCATCACGTGCGGCAGCGACGCGAATGTGGCGATGTCCCGCAGCGGCGGGGCGGACAGGTACTCCGACAGGGCCACCCGACCGTGGCTGGCGAAGACCGCGATGCCGTAGTCACCCGGCATCGGATCATGACCCCGCACCACCCGATCGATCGCCTCGATCGACGCCGGGTCGGCCCCCTGCTCCTGAAGTCGGTCCCGGAGCGCGCGCCAGCGCAGGTCCAGCGCGGCGTGGGCGTCCTCGGTGTCGGCTGAGGCATCCAGGTAAACCGAACACCACGGGCCCGGTCGATCATAGAGCGGGCGTAGGAAGGACAGCTGCATGCGCGACCCCTTTCCAGCTCGACCCTGCGGTTACCCGTGCCAGCTGACTTGTCACCTGACCCACGACACGTGATCGACGTTCATTCCCCCCATTCACCCACACCGGCCGATACCATCGGGGAACAGATCAACCCTGGGTGGTGGCGATGGACAGCGACCTACATACCCCACGGATCACGCATCCGACGGCGCGCATCGTCACCGGGCGAATCGTCCGGTTACTCGAGGGCTACCCGCGTGAGGTACGGGTGGGCCAGCCGGTGCTGGTGGCGGTGCTCGTGGCAGCCGGCGTGGTCAGAATGCTGATGGCCCTGCTCCAGCAGCTCTCGGCGGCCGATTCCGGCCGCGGTCGGCGCACCTTCAAGGAGCTTCGGAACGGGCCGGAGTTCCTGGTTACCCCTGTCCGGCTGCGGGACTCCGCCGGACGGCTGTGCGAGGTCGAGCTACACGGACACCTGCCGCAGAGTGCCCTGCACCCGGCCGACCACGTGCAACTCACCCTACGCCGCCAGCGCGACTCCGAGCTTCCGCCGAAGATCGAGCGGATCGTCAACCTCACCACCGGACAGTCACTCACCCCGCGTACGGCGACGCTCTGGTCGCATCTCGGGCCGCCGCTCCTGCTCCAGGCCAGCCTGGGCCTGCTGCTGCTGGCCGCGGTGGCCGCCGGTGCCAGCCTGCTCTGAACCGGCCCCGGTACCCGCTCTGTCCACGCGGCCGCAGGGGCGCCGCCTGGATCGACGGATGCCTGTCGCGGCCCACCGGTGGGGTGGGAGAAACCAACAGGTCTTTCGCCGTTGGACACACTGTGCGACTGTCAGGTGACGGGCCAGCGGTGACAGGGCGGTGACCATGGGCGAGAACGTTGACGTGCGGACCTTCGACCGTGCGGATCGAGCCCGATATCGCGAAAAGCTCCGTCGCTGCCTCCACGCCTTCGCCGACCTGCTACCAGACTCCCGGTTCGATGTGGATCGGCCGACGACCGGTTTGGAGATCGAGCTCAATCTGATCGACGACATGTCCCGGCCCGCGATGCGCAACACCGCGGTGCTGGCCGCGGTCGCCGACCCAGACTTTCAGACCGAGCTGGGTCAGTTCAACCTGGAGATCAACGTAGCTCCACTGCGGCTCGCCGGTACCGGGGCGTTGGAGTTCGAGAAGACGCTGCGTGAGCGCCTGAACGCCGCCGATGCCCGGGCGCGTACCGTCGGCGCCCGTCTCGTCATGATCGGCATCCTGCCGACGCTACGGTCGGAACACCTCACCTCTGCGGCGCTCTCCGCGAATCCCCGCTTCGAACTACTCAACGAGCAGATCTTCGCCGCTCGGGGCGAAGATCTGCCAATCGTCATCAACGGCGTGGAGCGACTGACGACCACCGCGGACACCATCACTCCAGAGGCGGCCTGCACCAGCGCTCAGTTCCACCTCCAGGTCAGCCCCGCCCAGTTCGGCGACTACTGGAACGCGGCGCAGGCGATCGCCGGCGTCCAGGTGGCCCTGGGTGCCAACGCACCGCTGTTCTTCGGCCGGGAGCTGTGGCGGGAGACGCGGATCCCGCTGTTCGAGCAGGCGACCGACACTCGCGCGGAGGAGATCAAGGCACAGGGTGTCCGTCCCCGAGTATGGTTCGGGGAACGCTGGATCAGCACCGTCTTCGACCTCTTCGACGAGAACGTCCGCTACTTCCCCGCGCTGCTGCCGGTCTGCGACCCGGAGGATCCGGTCGAGGCGATCGCGGCTGGCGCCGTGCCGCAACTGGGCGAGCTACGCCTGCACAACGGCACCATCTACCGGTGGAACCGGCCGAGGTATGACGTCCTGGCGGGCCGGCCGCGGCTGCGGCTGGAGAACCGCGTGCTACCGGCCGGACCCACCGTGGTGGACACCATCGCCAACGGGGCATTCTTCTTCGGCCTCGTCCGCGCGCTGGCCGAGAGCGATCGGCCGCTGTGGTCGCAGATGTCATTCAACGCCGCCGAGGAGAACTTCACCACCTGCGCCCGACACGGCATCGACGCGCAGGTCTTCTGGCCGGGCCTCGGCTACCTACCCGTCACCGAGTTGGTGCTCCGCCGGTTACTGCCGCTGGCCCACCACGGGCTGGACCGCTGGGGAATGGACCCAGCCGAGCGGGATCGGCTGCTCGGTATCATCGAGCAGCGCTGTCTCACCAGCCGCAACGGGGCGAGCTGGCAGGTGGCCACCCTGAACCGGCTGGAGTCCGCCGACCGCCTGAGCCGGCCCGAGGCGCTGCGCGAGGTGCTCCGCCACTACGTGGACCTGATGCACAGCAACCGACCGGCCCACGAGTGGCCCATTCCCTGACCCATCCCGGTCGAATTCGGATCACCGGCCAGCGACTCTCGGAGAGGTGCTGCGTAACACGGCAATGAGGACCGCCGCGACAGTGGTGTGCATCAGCGCCAGGGTGATCCGGGAGCCGGTGGGGATGCCGGTGCCGAGCAGCGGGCCGCCGTAGGAGATGACCAGTACGCTCAGGGCGATCGCCGTCCAGGCCGTACGGGCGGCTCGGGTGAGTCGCTCCAGTACCGCCCGGAGGGCCCAGCCCACCAGCGACGCGCACAGGGACGTGAGGACGACGGCGCCGAGTGAGACCGCCTCCACGACGATGGGCGCAGCGAGGAGGCACTGAGCACATGGCGAGAACAATCAGGGTCAGCACCCGAAACGCGACCTTTCAGCAGTGGCAGGCCCTGCTGACCAATCGCACCAAACGCCAGCGTGCGGGGGAATTCGTGGTCCAGGGAGTCCGGCCCATCACCCTCGCCGTCGAGCACGGTTGGCAGGTCCGTGCCCTGCTGTATCCCGCCGGGCAGAGCCTCTCCCGATGGAGTCGAGACCTGCTGGACCGGGTCGGCGGGGCCAGCCCGGTCGCGGTGTCGCCGGAGCTGCTGGGTGAGCTCGGGGGCAAGGACGAGGAGCCACCAGAGTTACTCGCGGTGGTCGGGCTCCCCGAGGACCGACTGCAGCGCATACCGCACTCGGCCAACATGCTGGTGATGGCCTTCGACCGACCGACCGCTCCCGGCAACATTGGTTCGCTGGTTCGGTCCGCGGATGCGTTCGGAGCCGCTGGCGTGGTCATCACCGGGCATGCGGCCGACCCCTACGATCCCAAGTCCGTGCGCGCGAGTACCGGGTCGTTGTTCACCGTGCCGGTGGTGCGCGTGCCGAGCCATCGTGCGGTGCTGGACTGGGCCGACTCGCTGCGCGCTGCCCGCATCCCCATCGAGATCGTCGGCACCGACGAAAACGGTGCGGTGGAGATCGCCGCGCACGACCTCACCGGCCCAAAGCTCATCGCGGTGGGGAACGAGACGCGCGGACTCAGCACGGCATGGCGGCAGTCCTGCGACCGTACGCTTCAGATCCCGATCACCGGCGCCGCCAGTTCCCTGAACGCCGCCGCCGCGGCGACCGTCGTGTTGTACGAGGCCGCACGGCAACGATCAGCGTCGGCCGCCGGCGGGATGGCTCAACCACGCCCGTAGCGGCGGGCGACAAGATACGCGACCAGCAGCACTCGTGCTGCCACAAGGACGCGATCGCGCGCTCCGCGCCCCGCCCCGCCAGCGGATGTCACCGCTGCGGGGCGGGGTGGTACAGCAGGCCCGGCAAGCCGAGGGGCGACGGGACTCCGCCACCGCGTCGACTCAGGCGCGTACCTGCGTGAGCCAGTCGGTGACGGAACGTGGAGCGAGACCAAGCAGCCGCTGGGCGCTGTTCTCCTCGGCGATGGTGTTCCCGGCCTGGGCGTTCAACAGCTCGTACAGGCCCACCACGCCGGCGCTGGCACCGGCACCGAAGAGCGGGGTGATGAGATCGCCGAACGCGGCCGGTGTGATGGCCTCGTAGCGCACGTCCGTCCCCAGGTAGGTGGAGAATCCCGCGGCCAGGTCCGCCCCCGTCAGCCCAGGTCGATGCCCGACCGCGACCGTACCGGTGGTAACGGTCGCGTCGGTCAGGAGCCGGGTGACGATGTCCGCGACGTCCAGGTGGGAACTCCACGACACGGCGTAATTCTCCGGAAGCGGATAGCGCAGGACCCCCTCCGCACGTACGGGCCCCATGACGACGGGCAGTAGCAGATTTTCCAGGTAAAGGCGCGGAGCAACGACGGCCGTCGGGACGCCACTCGCCTCGATGTCCCGGATGAGCTGGACGACCGGCGTCTCCGGCGCCGCTTGGAGCGGCGTCCCCGGCTGGTCAACGATCTGACCGCTGGTGGAGATGACCAGTCGGGGAGGTCGGGCCGTGGCGACCGCCGCGGCGACCGCTTTGGCGTAGGTTCCCAGATCGGTCGGCGCCCCCAACGGAAGGTGGACGAACACACCGCCCGCACCGGTGTAGGTCGCCGCCAACGAGTCGGCGTCCGCCAGGTCGACCGTGGCCGAGGCGAATCCGTCCGGCACCGTGGTGACGTCCCGCACCGCCGCGACTGCGCGCCGGCCCGCCGCTTGGAGAGCGGACAGAACAGGAAAACCCTGGGCGCCAGTAGCGCCATGCACGATATAAGACATCCCGAAATTAACGCATATGTCTGTACAGTCACGCCAGTTCGGGCAGGGTGTCCGCCGAGCTGCGGCCAGCTCACGGGTGTCCGGCAGTCCCGACATCCGCCGACAGCCGGCAGTCACTGACACCAACCACGGGTCAACGACTGCCGGCTGGGTAACTTAGCGAGAGTCCACTCCGCTCAGCGCTGCTCGAGGTTGACGTAGTCGCGCTGGGCGGCACCGGTGTAGATCTGCCGCGGACGGCCGATCTTCGTCTCCGGGTCCTTGATCATCTCACGCCACTGGGCGATCCAGCCGGGGAGCCGCCCCAGCGCGAACAGCACCGTGAACATCTTCGTCGGGAAGCCCATGGCCTTGTAGATCAGGCCGGTGTAGAAGTCCACGTTCGGGTAGAGCCGGCGGGAGACGAAGAAGTCGTCGGCGAGCGCGATCTCCTCCAGCTCCATCGCGAGGTCCAGCATCGGGTCCGAGATGGACATCCGACCGAGCACGTCCTGGGCGGCCTTCTTCACGATGGCGGCCCGAGGGTCGTAGTTCTTGTAGACCCGGTGGCCGAAGCCCATCAGCTTCGCACCGGCCTGCCGGTCCTTGACCCGCCGCACGAAGGAGCGGACATCGCCACCGTCAGCGCGGATCGTCTCCAGCATCTCCAACACGGCCTGGTTCGCACCGCCGTGCAGCGGACCGAAGAGGGCGTTCACCCCGGCCGAGACGGAGGCGAAGAGGTTGGCGTTGCTGGAACCCACCAGCCGTACGGTCGAGGTGGAGCAGTTCTGCTCGTGGTCGGCGTGCAGGATGAACAGCATGTCCAGCACCCGAGCCACCACCGGGTCAACCTCGTACGGCTCGGCCGGCACGCCGAAGGTCATCCGGAGGAAGTTCTCCACGTACCCGAGGGAGTTCTCCGGGTAGAGCAGCGGCTGGCCGATCGACTTCTTGTAGGCGTACGAGGCGATGGTCGGCACCTTCGCCATCAGCCGGACCGTCGACATCTCCACATGATCGTCGTCGAACGGGTCAAGGCTGTCCTGGTAGAAGGTGGAGATGGCGCTGACCGCCGAGGAGAGCACCGCCATCGGGTGCGCGTCCCGGGGGAAGCCGTCGAAGAACCGACGCATCTCCTCGTGCAGCAACGAGTGCCGCCGGATCCGCTCGGTGAACTCGATCAGCTGCTGCTGGGTGGGGAGTTCGCCGTAGATCAGCAGATATGAGACCTCCAGGAAGGAGGACTTCTCCGCCAGCTGCTCGATCGGGTAGCCACGGTAGCGCAGGATCCCCGCGTCGCCGTCGATGTAGGTGATCGCGGACGAGCAGGCGGCGGTGTTCACGAAGCCAGGATCATAGGTCGTCATCCCGGTCTGCTTGAGCAGCTGGCTGACCCCGATGCCGGCGGGACCCTCGATCGCCGTGTTCACCGGCATCGACAGCTGCCCACCGGGGTGATCGAGCTTGACTTCCGTCATGTGCGTCCTCGCTTCGCCGACAGGTCTTCTTCGTTGAATTTCCTTCGCTTTACCGTATTCGTGCTTCCCAGGACACCGCCCGCGGTGGTTCGCCGGTGAGGGATGCGTCACCCATTTCCCGGCCCCCGGCCCAGGAAACGCCGACCGGGTCTCCACCCCAAGCCGAGGAGTCAGCCGAGGCAGGACAGGACAGCACGAAATCACTGGACGACGAATTTTGGCGAAGATCGCCGCAGAACACCGTAAATGGCCTGATGCAGGCCGAGCGAAGCAGGTTGGAGCGGCCAAACGCTGGCGACCCGCGGCCAGCAGAACGAGGCCGAGGCCACCGGTCAGCGACCAGCAACCAGCGACCAGCGACCAGCGACCAGCGACCAGCGACCAGCGACCAGCGACCAGCGTCAGGAAAGCGCGAGCCGGGTCAGCGTGCCATCGGGGGCGACGAGGAAGAGATCAAGCTGGTTGGTTCCCGGCTGAAAAAACCGATCATCATCGATCAGGGCGGCGAACCGGCGCCCGCCCTCGTCCCGGCCAACCACCGGAACCACGGCGGCGACCCGGTCGTTGACGGCCACCGCCAGTGGGGTGCCATCGGGGACCTCGTCGGGCAGGTCACCCCAGACCAACGCGGGTAGCAGGCCCTGGTCCGGATCCACCTCCCGGAAGGCAGCCAGGTTCTCGACCTGGGCCACCCCCGCCGTCGGCTGTTCCGGCACCGTGCTGCCGATCAGCGAGTGCGGCGCGGCCGGCGGCGCGACGGTGGGTACGCCACCGTCGATCGGGATCGGCTGGGCGGGCCGGTCATAGAAGACCTTACTTGCCTGCGCCCGGGGCGCCTCCCGCGCCGACAAACCGTCGACCGCCCAGGGCAGCCGGATCGCCGCCTCGTCCGCGAGGGTGGGCAACAGATCGACGTGCTGCCAGTCCCGGTCGTCGACCCGGCCGGTGCGTTGCCCGGGATACTTGACAAACAGCGGCACCCACGCCACCTCGTCGGCGGCGACCTCGATCGCGCCCATCCCCCGCCCCGGCGCCCCCTCGGTGAAGCTCACCCCGTGGTCGGCGGTGACCACCAACAGGGCGTCGTCGTAGAGTCCGGTGGCGCGCAGCGTACGCAGGGTCTCGCCGATCAGCCGGTCGGTGTAGCCGAGTTGGGCCAGGTGGCGCTGACGGGCCAACTCCGCCCAGCCCTCCCCGTCGTTCGGGAAGTCCTCCGGCGCCACGTAGCGCATCCCCGAGGGCAGATACGCCCATGGCGAATGCGGCATCAGCAGGTGCAGGAAGTGCAGGGTGGGCCCGTCAGACGGCCGGAGCCCGGCGAGGAAGCTACTGAACCGGGCCGGTTGGTTGTCACTCAACCGGTCCCAGCGAAACGTCGGATCCTCCGGGATCGGCTCGGCCGCGTCGAGGCCAACCTCAGCGGCGGTCTGCTCCCGGTAGGAGTCCGCCGGGTCAACCCGGCTCTCTGTTGGCGCGGATATCCGCGCCAGCAACTTCGCGCTCTCCCGAGCCAGTACCCCCATCCCCTGCTCCCGACCCAGCGGCGTCTCACAGCGGCTGGGCGGGCAGAGGCGGGCGATGCTCTCCTCGGCACGGATGTCGTAGAGGCCACCGAAGGCAGTGAACAGGTTGTCCGGATGGTGCGAATAGTGGGGAGCTGCCCCGGTGTCCGGATAGCGGCCGGTCAACATCGCCGGCAACGCGTACGGCGTCCACCCGCTGACCCCGGTCGCGTTCCGGTACCAGGTCGAGCCGGCGGCCAGCTCAGCGAAGTGCGGGAACCGGTCCGCGTCGATCTGCCCGTCCGGGTCAAGCAGGGAGACCAGGGGCAGTTCGTCGAGGACCAGGAGTACCACCGGCGGATGGCCACCAGCGCGGGCCAGCCCGACGGTGCCGCCGTCCCAGCGCGGCAACACCACCGCCGAAGTGGGCGACACGAGCAGGAACAGCGCGACGAAGACCACTGGCCCGAGCGCCGCGACCCGTAGCACGCGGGCCGGAGCACGCCACCGTCGGTAGGCCACCGTCGCCGCCGCCGCGACGACAACCGCCAGCAGCAACAGCGGTACGCCCCGCAATGGTGTCGTGTGCCGTCCAACCTGCACGGCCAGCGCGGTGAGCAGGACACCCACGAGCAGCGTGTGGGTCAGCTCCCGGGTGGTACGGCCGGCGAGCCGCGACATCGCCGCGAGCGCGCCGACCGCGAGGGTCGGTACGATCGCGACCAGCACGACCAGCTGTACGATCTCGCCACGGCCGGCCCGGTGGAAGAGGAAGAAGTCCGGGCTCCGGCCGAGCACATCCAACAACGGCTGAGTAACCGCGAGCCCGAGCAGAGCGGCGAGCTCCAGCAGCCGGAACCCCTCCGCTCTCCAGCCACGCCGCGGCGCACCGTCCGGGTCCCCCGCTGCGCCGGCTCGTCGATCAGCGGCGCCGTCAACGCCCTCGGGTTGATCCGGTGTGGGCGCGGTGTCCGGGTCACCCACTCAGGACCACCCGGTACAGGGTCCGACTACCCGAGGGCAGACGAAGGCGTTCCTCAAGGTGACCGTGGGCAGCGAGCAGTCGCTCGAACTCGTCCCGGCGGTAGTGGGGGAAGGTGTCCTCCGGCTTGTTGGCCAACAGCCGACGGGCCATCGGATCCTCCGGGTGCACGAACTCCACCACCAGCCGCGTGCCCGGCCGACCGAAACCGGCCAACCACGCGACCACCTCCGGCAACGGGACGTTCCGTCCCACCGCGAGGTGGTGCACCACCGCCAGGGCGAGGACGACATCAGCCCGCGCCCGGTCACCGAAGGAGGCCCGCTCGATCCCCCGCCAGCCGCCGCCGGGTGACGGGTCGGCCAGATCCATCACCAACGGCAGAACCCGCTGCTCCCCCTCGGCCCGCAGCTCCCGGTAGAGCCGGTCAACCACCCCGGGGTCCTGTTCGACGGCGACGACGTACTCGGCGTGACGCGCGGCCAGGCGGGCGTACCGGCCGTCGTTGGTCCCGAGGTCGAGCGCCAGCCGGGTCGGGGGCCCGGCGGTGAGCGAAGCGGCGACGAAGCGCTCCTTGGTGGCCCGGTCCTCGGCGGTGTAGCCGCAGGTGCGCTGGTAGTCAATCCAGTGGCTGGCAGGCGGCGACCGGTCCAGCCGGCGGACGAGGCGGTGCAGACCGCGTACCGTGGCGACGGCGAGGTCCCGGGAGTAGCCGGCGTCGCGCAGCTGGTTGCGGACCTCGGCCGTACTGGATCGGGAGTTGCGTCGCTGCATCGCGTCGTGCAGGTGGACGTGGGTAAGCACGCCGGGGCGGAACCGGCGACGGCCGGTGAACAGACGACGAATCTGGTCCGCCTCGATCCCGTCGACCTGGGCCCGCAGCAACGGCTGAAAGTCCAGCCCCAGGTGGGCGCCGAGGAGCAACGGGTACAGCAGGGTCTGGCAGAACTGGCGGTAGCCGGCCCAGGGTTCACCGTCCTGGACCGGGGCGAAGGAGCCGATATCGATGAAGACCGGCTCCACGCCGCGCCACTGCAGGTTGTACGCCGAGCCGTCCTTGGTGGTGAAGCCCCCCGGTAGCGCCGCCTGGAGGATGTCCAGGTGCAGCAGGGCGGCGTCCCGCAGCATGCCGTGGGACCACTCGTACGGGTGGGAGACGAATGGGATGCGTTCGTGCCGGAGCACCGCGGACCAGCCCGGCGGCGCCGGGCTGGTCTCCACGGTGTCGCACACCTTGCCCTCGGCAAGTAGCGTCGCGAAGAAGTCGCTGCCGGCGAGGGACCGCCAGTCGGTGGCAGCCCGCTCGTCCAACCCGCGCAGCACGTCGTCGCCGCGGTGAAAGACCCGGTTCGCGGGGTCCCGGAAGGATCCTGGCTCGGCCCGGAGGTCGGGATATGCAGATGTCATGCGGTCAGTGCCGGTCGGTGGGCTGCTTGCGGAACCGGTTGACCAAGCGTCGCCAGTAGAGCTTGCCGGCCACCGCGACACCAGCTACCCCGCCAACCACCGCCTGCACGATCAGGCTGCCCGATCCCGCGTCCAGGTAGGCCAGATGATCCACTGGCTACTCCTTCCGATCTCGCCCCTCGGCCCACCAAACCGGGCGCACCGGGAGGGTGCTTCAATACGCTGAGGATGTATTCGGACACAGTACGCGCATGCAGGGCGCATTGCGGGTCATAACCACGCCAACATTCTGATTTGGTGGCGAATCAGCCCCGTCCGTCAGCGACCCGCCGGTGATGCATGGAATAGCGAAGCAGCACGAACCGCAACACCGTGGCGGCCAGGTTCGCAGCGACCAGCACCGCCAACTCCACCGTCCGGGTCGGAGCCGCGACCACGGCGTGTAGCAACGCGAGCGAACCACTGGTCAGCGCCAGGCCGAGCCCGAAGACCACCAGGCCCTGCAGGTGGTGCCGACCGGCGCGCCACCGACCGGTGATCCCGAAGGTCAGCCGCCGATTCGCCGCTGTGTTGGCTACCGCGGTGACCAGCAGCGACAGCAGGTTTGCCGGCTGGGCACCGAGGACGCCACGGGTGGCGACGTACAGCAGCAGGTAGGCCACCGTGCTGGCCACCCCGACCAGGGCGAACCGGCCCAGCTGTCGCGGCAGCCCCACCGGCACTCGAGCTGGCGGCGGTGCGAGCGGGGCCCGTCCGAACTGGTCACGCAGGTGCCGCAACGGCAGCGCGCCGGTGACCAGGGCCCGGCCCAGCCGGCCAATACCACGCAGGTCGGCCAGCGCGGTTGCCAACACATCCACCCGACTGTCCGGATCATCCACCCAGTCCACCGGAACCTCGTGGATGCGGAGGCCAGCCCGCTGGGCCAGCACCAGCAACTCGGTGTCGAAGAACCACTCGGTGTCTCGCACCAACGGCAGCAGTTGGGCCGCCACGTCAGCCCGGATCGCCTTGAAGCCACACTGGGCATCGGAGAATCGAACGGCGAGGATTCCCCGCAGCAACAGGTTGTAGCCCCGCGAGATCACCTCCCGCTTCGCACCCCGAACCACTCGTGAGGTACGGGCAAGCCGGGTGCCGATAGCCAGGTCCGAGTGGCCGGAGATGAGCGGCGCCACCAGTGGCAACAGCGCCGCCAGATCAGTAGACAGGTCGACATCCATGTACACGAGCACCGGCGCGGGTGAGGCCGACCAGGCGGCCCGAAGTGCCCGCCCACGCCCCTTGGCGTCCAGATGTAGCACCTCGACGCCGGCGAGGTCGACGGCGAGTGACCGGGCTACGTCCAACGTGCCGTCGACGCTGGCGTTGTCCGCGATCGTGATCCGGAACGGATACGGGACATTCGCGCGTAGGTGTGCGTGCAGCCGCCGCACACACGGCCCAAGGTCGGCCTCCTCGTTGTAGACGGGAATCACCACGTCCAGGATGGGCGCGGTGGCGACCGGCCGGATCCACTCGGTGGCCCGGACCTCGGTTGTATCGATCATGCTTCCGCTACCTCGCTGCTCAGGTCGTAGATCGTGATTCCGTCCACGGTTCGCGCCTCGAACGTCTCCGCCACCCAGGCGGCGATCTCGGAGGAGGCGGAGCTGCCGCCGTTGGCGCCCCGGAAGCCACCCCCGCCGATGAACCAATGGATCTCTCCAGCAGTGACGTACTGCTGGAATTCGGCGACGGTCGGGGCGGGATCGGTGCCGTTGAAGCCACCCACGGGCAGCACCGGATCGCCGGTGGCCAGCTGGTAGCCGGCAGCGTTGTTCGCACCGACCGTGGCCGCGACCCAGGTGTAGCTGTCGCTGTCGAGTTCAAGGAGCTCGCGTAGTTGCGCACTGGGAACGCGGGCACCCAGTAGCCCGCCGTCACCGCCCGGCTGGCCGAGCTGGTGTGGCCCTCCGGGCCCACCGGACCCGTTCGGCCCGTCAGACCCACCAGGCTGACCCGGTTGGCGGTTGTCGAGCGCCATGCCGGGTTGCCGATCCGGCCCCTGCGGCAGCTGCCCGGCCCCAGGTGGCTGGCCCCCACCGGGAGGTTGGCCGGCACCGGCGGCGCCGGGGCCACGCCCTGCGCCGTCAGACCGGGCGCCGACCGCACGAGTCAGCTCCGGTCCCGCGGTGGGAACCCCACCGTTGTGCGCCGTCGCGGCGGCGTGTATCGAGTAGGCCACCGGCCCGGCGAGGGCCGCCGCGGCGCCCAGCGCAAGCCCCGCCACCACAACTGATCGGGGCAGCCGAGGAGAGAGCACCAACAGCGCCGCCGCCACGAGGCCACCCACCAAGACAGTGGTACGTAACCACGGATACCAGTCGGGGCTACGGGCCAGCAGCAGCCAGGACCACCCCGCGGTGACGGCCAGTGCCCCGGCCAAGATGGCGATGGCGGCGTGGGGCTGCCGATGCCAGACCGCGCCGAGCGGAGCGGAGCGGACCCGCCACAGGAGCGTGACCCCGATCCCGACCAGGGCGCCGACCGCCGGTGCCAGGGCCACGGTGTAGTACTCGTGGAAAATCCCGGACATGAAGCTGAAGATCGCCCCGGTGACCAGCAACCAGCCGCCCCAGAGCAGCAGCCCGGCGCGGGTCCGGTCGGTCCGCGGAGCCCGCCCGACCACCAGTAGACCGGTCGCGAGCAGGATCAACGCGGCGGGCAACAGCCAGGCGATCTGCCCGCCAACCTGGTTATCGAACATGCGCAACAGGCCGGTCCCGGCACCGAAGTCCCCTCCGCCGGGCCGCCCCACGCTGCCCTCCTCGCGGCCGGTGATGCGGCCGAGGCCGTTGTAGCCAAGGGTCAGCTCGAGGACACTGTTGGTCTGCGAGCCACCGACATACGGGCGAGCGCTGGCAGGGACCAGCTCGACAATGGCCACCCACCAACCCGCGGACAGCAGGACCGCGAGGCCGGCCCACAGGGTCTGGCGGATCCGCCGGCCGAGCCCGGTCGGCGCTGCCAGCAGGTAGACACCGGCGAGCACCGGTACCACCAAGAACGCCTGCAGCATCTTCGTGAGGAAGCCGAACCCGACCAGCACGCCGGCGAGTACGAGCCATCGGGTGGCGGCCGTCTCGACCGCCCGTACGGTGGCGTAGGCGGCGGCGACCAGCAGCAGCACCAGCAGCGCGTCCGGGTTGTTGAACCGGAACATCAGCGTGGCCACCGGCGTGACAGCGAGGACCGCACCAGCGATCAACCCTGCTGCCGGGCCGTGCCAACGCCGTACCGCGGCGTAGAGCACCGCGACCGCGGCCACCCCGCACAGCGCCTGCGGCAGCAGCACCGCCCAGCTGTTCAGGCCGAACAGCCGCACCGAGAGCGCCATCAGCCACAGCGCGGCGGGCGTCTTGTCAACGGTGATGGAGTTGGCGGCATCGAACGAGCCGTAGAAGAAGGCGGTCCAGTTCTGCGCGCCGGCCTGTGCCGCCGCCGCGTAGTAGGCGTTGGCCCAGCCGGAGACGTCAAGCCCCCACAGGTAGAGCCCGGCGGTGCTGAGCAGTAGCCCGCCGAGGCAGAGGCGGGCCCAGTGGGCCGACCGACGTGGCGTGGAGGTCGGCGCCGCCTCCGGTGCTACCAGCGGGGTCCGGGCGAAGCCCGCCGACGGAGCGGCACGGGACCCGTAGGTCGTCTCGATTCTGTCCATGGCGGGAAGCCTGGCCGGCCGGACTGCACGGCCCCCATGGGTCCGCTATGTCTCCGCTGTGGAATTCGGCAGTCGCACGGTGAACACGGTGCGACCGGGTCGGCTGCGCACCGAGACGGTTCCGTGGTGGGCGTCGACCACCGCGGCGACGATCGCGAGCCCCAGCCCGGTGCTGCCCTGCGACCGTGACCGCGAGCTGTCCCCACGCGCGAAGCGCTCGAAGACCTCCGGTTGAAGCTCCTCCGGGATACCCGGGCCGTCGTCGGCGACCCGAAGCACCGCGGCGTCCGGCTCGACCGCGAGGCTGGTGGTGACCGTGGTGCCAGCGGGGGTGTGCACCCGGGCATTGGCCAGCAGGTTGGCCAACGCCTGGTGCAGCCGGGCCGCGTCACCGGGCACGGCGATCTGCTGCTCCGGCAGGTCCAGTTGCCAGCGGTGCTCGGCCCCGGCGACATGCGCGTCACTGACCGCGTCCACGACCAGCACGGAGAGGTCCACCGACGCGACGGCGAGCGGGCGGCCCGAGTCGAGCCGGGCAAGCAGCAACAGATCCTCCACCAGACCGGTCATCCGGGTGCTCTCGGACTCGACGCGACGCAGGGCGTGCGCCACGTCGGGCGGCACCTGGTCCCGGCCTCGCCGGGCCACCTCCGCGTACCCCCGGATGGCCGCCAACGGGGTGCGCAGTTCGTGACTCGCGTCGGCGACGAACTGACGTACCCGTGTCTCGCTGGCCTGCCGCGCGGCGAGCGCGGCGGCGACGTGCCCGAGCATCCGGTTGAGCGCGGCGCCGACCTGGCCCACCTCGGTGCGGGTGTCGGTGTCGGCCCCCGGCACCCGCACCGGCAGCGTCACCGCACCCCGGTCCAACGGCAATTCGCTGACCTCGGCGGCCGTGGCGGCGACCCGCCGCAGTGGGCGGAGGGTGCGCCGGACCATCAGCGCGCCGGTGGTGCCGGCCACGATGAGCCCGGTGCCAGCGATACCAGCCTGCGCGACGACCATCCACATCACCGTCTCCTGCACCTCGGCGAGGGGGAGGGCGAACGCGGTCACCCGGCCGTCCGGCCATTGCTTGGCTATGGCCCGGTACTCTCCCTGATCCAGATCCACCGTGCGCGGCTCGGCGCCCGGCACCAGGCCACCCAACGCCGCCACCGTCTCGGACGCGATGCTCTTTCCACCGTTCTCCCGGACCTCGGTCTGGATGCGGGCCTCGGCGACCCGGCCATCCTGCAGGTCCGCGATGACCGACCCCACTCCCATTCCGACCGGGATCTTCAGGTCCTGCCACTCGCGCCGCCGCTCGGGAGGGGGAAAGCCCTGTGGTCCGGCATCGGCCTGGAGTTGCCGGTCGATTCGGTCGGTCAGGAAGTCCCGTAACGCGACGGTGGTGATCCCACCGATGCCGACGCTGACCGCGGCCAGCAGGCAGACCAGGATGACCACCAGCCGGGTCCGCAGCGACCGACCGGCCACCCACCGCCGCCAACCCACCCGTTCAGTCGGCGGGCTTGAGCACATAGCCTGCCCCGCGCAGGGTGTGGATCATCGGTGCACGGCCGACGTCGATCTTCTTACGGAGGTACGAGATGTACAGCTCCACCACGTTGGCCTGACCCCCGAAGTCGTAGTTCCAGACCCGGTCCAGGATCTGCGCCTTGCTGAGCACCCGACGCGGGTTACGCATGAGGTAGCGCAGCAGCTCGAACTCGGTGGCGGTCAGATTGATCAACTGCCCACCCCGACTCACCTCGTGGCTGTCCTCGTCAAGGGAGAGGTCACCGACGGTGAGCACCGCCTCCTGTCGGGCGGCGATCGCGAAGCCGGAACGGCGCAGCAGCGCCCGCAGGCGGGCGATCACCTCTTCCAGACTGAACGGCTTGGTCACATAGTCATCACCGCCGACGGTCAACCCGGCGATCCGGTCCTCGACCGCGTCCCGTGCGGTCAGGAAGAGCACCGGCACCGTCGGAGCCACCTCGCGCAGGCGACGCAGCACCGCGAAGCCGTCCAGGTCGGGCAGCATCACGTCGAGCACCACCGCGTCTGGCTGGAACTGGCGGGCCGTGCTCAACGCCGCCATCCCGTTGCCGGCCGTCCGCACCTGCCAGCCCTCGTAGCGCAGCGCCATCGACAGCAGGTCAGCCAGGGCGGATTCGTCGTCAACGACCAGGACCCGCACGGGCTGGCCGTCAGGGCGGCGGAGGTCAACCCGGGCTGGTCCCACCTGCTCGTTGGTCATCATGGCCCTCATCCTGGATGCTCCCGCTGTAGGGCGGTTGTGCGCTTCCTGTGCCCCCGCTGTGCAGGCTACTCGGACGCTCCCGGCAGGGGCCGAAACGAAACGACGAGCCCAGCCGACCCGCTGGCCGGAGCTGCTCCTCCGGGTTCGGAACACGGTTTCGCCGGCCGGACGCCGGGTAGCCCGGGGTGAGTGACGGGAGGAACACGATGTCCCAGCACAGCTCCTGGCTGAACGAGACAGCCACCGCGACGGCGGAGGGCGGGCACGTCCGTACCGAGGATGGTGGGCTCTCCACCGCCCTGGCATCCCCACTGGCTCCGCACTGCACCGGGCTGAGCCCGTCGCAGTTGCTCGCTGCCGCCTTCGCCTCCTGCCTGCACCATGCTGCGGTGGAAGCGGCCGGCGAGATCACCGACGAGGCACACACGGTCCAGGTGCGGGCCGAGGCGAAGCTCGGCCGCGACGACGACGGCCGGTACCGGGCCGACGTGAACGCCTCCATCTCGTCGGCCGGACTGACCCGCCAACAGCTGGCTGACCTGGTAGAGCACGCTGACCGACTCTGGCCCTTCTCCACCGAGGACGCGAGCCGACATCACCTGACGGTGGCGCTGACCGACAACGGCCGGCACTGACCCAGCCCACGTCGAACCGGAACTGTCGGGTCAGCACTCCGACCGACCCTGCACAACCGAACGCCGGAGCTGCCGCCAGCCGTTCGGAGGAGGGGTTCATCCATAGATCCACTCACCCAGCAAGATCAGAAACTTGCACCCTTCACGCTTCCTGAGCACCCATTTCCGATATTAGCGATAGCAGAGGTTTGTAAGGCTTCCCTCGGACCTCATCCGCCCCATCCGAACTTTGTTGCAATTAGTGACGCACCCCACTAATCGGACCGATGGCAGTGAGCGATCTGCTTTCTAGCCTCGGCGGATGCACCCCGACGATGCCTACACCGAGAAGACAACCCAGCAGTCATCGGCCACCCAGTCGACCGATGAAACCTCCACCGAACGGACTACCCGGCCCGTCCGCACCTCCAGTCGCGGGCTACGCACGCTGCTGGAGTCAACCCCGACCCGGGTCGCGCTCGCCGCCGGCCTCACCTGCTGCCTCGGCGCAGCCGCCTACGTCGGGACGCGGCAGACTCCCGAGCAGCCGGAGCAAGCCCCGGTCGCCGAGGCGGCAACAGAACGGGGCAACGCGGCGGAGCGCGCCGGGCGCTCCCTCCTCCGAGACGACGCCACACCCGCCTCGACCAGCCCCAGCCCGACCGAAACCGCCAGCCCGACCGAAACCGCCAGCCCAACGGCGACTGAGCAGGAGCCCGCCTCCAGCGAGCCAACACCGCCCCAACCGGTCGCCGGGCTGACCCAGATCCAGATGGACAATGCCAAAACAATTGTCGATGTAGGGGCCGAGATGAACATCCCGCATCGCGGTTTGATCGTCGCCATCGCGACCGCGATGCAGGAGAGCACCCTGCTCAACTACGCCAACGCCAGCGTGCCGGAGTCCCAGAACTACCCGCACGAGGCGGTTGGCTGGGACCACGATTCGGTCGGCCTGTTCCAGCAGCGCGCAAGCACCGGCTGGGGCAGCGTCGCCGAGCTGATGACGCCGACCTACGCGGCCAAGGCGTTCTACCAAGCGCTCCTGCAGGTACCCGGCTGGCAGGAGATGAGCGTCGCCTGGGCGGCCCAGTCTGTCCAGGTATCGGCCTTCCCCGACGCGTACGCCCAGCACGAATCCCGGGCGACCACAATCGTCCGCGCGCTGGTGTGACGGAATACTGTCCCGCCCAGCGGCCAAATCGTCCTCAGCAGGCGAATCATCCCCAACGGGCGAATCGTCCCCCACGGGCGGATCCCCACGGGCGGATCCCCACGGGCGGATCCCCACGGGCGGATCCCCACGGGCAGATCGTCCTCAGTGGACTACTCGGCTCGGCGCCACGGCGGAGGCGGCGGTTGGCGTGTCGGTCGGCACCGCCTCCGTCGGGCCACCGAGGATCTCATCAACCCGGACCGCCCGGCACCGTCGAGCGTGTAGCGCCGCCTCAAGCTCCCGGCGGGCCTGTACCGCCTCGGTATAGGCCTGCTCGCGTACCCGTCGAGCCTCCTCCCGGGCGGCGTCGAATTCCAGTCGCGCCCGTAGCAGCAGGTCGGTCACCTCCCGCTCAGCCGCCTCCCGGTCGGGTGAGTCAACGGGTCGCCGAGCCAGATCGCCAAGGTCGAGCCGCTGGAGCACCCCACAGAGACCCGCCGCCTCCTCGCGGATCTCGTCCCACTCCCGCCCGGCCCGCGCGGCGCCCTCTGCGCGTGCCGCCAACCGGCTCAACCGAACCCCGAGCTCATCCAGGCAGGAATCGACCTGCCGCTGGTCGTAACCGACGTCTACGACGGAGAACCTCATCCTGTCGCCCCCAGACAGCTGGTACGTCTATCCCCACCGTCGATCCTCGGTGTCCGAGGGCCATCGCCGAGGACATTCGGGAAAAATATTCAACATTCGAACGGCCGGCGGGTTTCGACACCTCAGGCCACCGCTACCGATCGGTCCGGCCGGACGCGGCGGGAGTGCGGCGCCCCTCTGCTCCATCGTCGATATCTCCGCTCACTACACCGCCCGCAGGTCGCGGCCAGTTACCCGCCCCGGCACCACCGTCGCTGGTTCGGCGTCCCCCGGCGCGCCCGAATCCGGAGTCTGGAAGAGGTAACGGATAAACTCCCCGCCGGCCTCGTTGTCGTCCGCACCGGGCCACTGCCCGACGCAGTCCACCCCGATCACCTCCCGGCCCGTGCCGTCGCTCTCCTCAAGCAGGACCCACAGGCTGACCGGGTAGCAACGGGTGCCACCGGGTGCCAGACGCCAACGTGCGTACCAGCCGGGTCGGGCGGGGATGATCTCGACGATCCGCTTCATCACGACCTTCCCTTCCGCATACCTCGGAAGTCCACCGGTCCACTGCGATCGTCCGGCTCAACCGGGTGAGCAACCATCACCCCGGCCGGATGAGGATCTCCTCGCCCTCCGCGGCCCTGGCCGGGCCTGTTTCCTGCTTGCCGGCGGTGGGAAGGCATTGATGACAGCAGGAACCGCAGTGGAGGAGGTCACATGCGCAAGCAGATGGAGGGCGACAACCAACGCCGCCGGGCGCTCGCCCGTCAGGCCCGGAGCCAGGGACAGCGGCCCAGCGGGACCGGGGCCAGCCTGGGCGCCACCAAACAGTTGACCAGCCTTGACCAACGGCGGCGCAACGGACCCGCTCCGGCGGGACGCCACAAACCGTCCAGCACCAACGGTGGTCCCGCCCCGCCTCCGGTCGGCATCCCGGAGAGTTCACGGCCCATCCCGGACGGTGCTCCCACCAGTGCCACCACGATCAGCTACCAGGATCTGGTGACCGATGTTGGCCGGCGGTCCGGGGTCGACTTCTCCACCGCGAAGGTGGGCGCGACGGCGACGGTGCTGACCCTGGCCCGCACCCTGGGTGCGGCCGAACGCGGCCGGCTGCTCGCGGCCGTGCCGAGCCGGCTACACGACATCATCCCGGTGGACGGAATCGAGGACCGCCCCGACCTACCCGGCTTCCTAGCCGAGGTGGGCCGGCTCAGCGGCCGCACCCCGGAGCAGGCCCGCTACCAGGCGGCGGCCACCCTGACCGCGCTGGCCGACCGGGACGCGGACCTGGTCGAGTCGCTGCACGTCCCGGAGGAGCTGACGGACCTACTCACCCCGCCCGAGCCGGGCGGCGGCGTGATCGGAGCGGCGGCCGCAACCCCGCCGCTCGACGAGGGCCAGCTACGCGAGGAACTGGTCCGCCTCCCGTACTGGTCCGGGGACCGGCACGGGCTGTCCCGGACAGTCGAGCTGCCCACCGAGAACCTCGGCCGCGTGCTGGACCGACTCGACCAGCTCCGACGGCAGACCGGACGCGGACCTTCGATCGGTCAACCGGACCGCACCACCGCCGTGTTGACGGTGGCGACCTCCCGGCCCCGGGGGGCTTCCGAGGTGACCGGACCGGACGTTGACCTGGCCCACGCGGTGGACGACGCGATCGACGAGGTGGGGGCCGGGATGGCGGGCTAGCCCGGCGCCCGGTGGCGGGAAGGGGCCACCTCCACACCTGGTCGCACAACCCGGTGATGGCGGGCCCCTTCCCGCCTACCTACCCCAGCTGGGCGGGCACCTCTGGAGAGCTGCTCTCCAACGGAACCGAGTGAGCCGGCACCAGGCTCAACTGGACCGCCGGACGGGGCAGGGTCGCGTCCAGCAGCCAGTCGGCGCCCACCCGGGCGCGATTGCCGGGCAGGTTCAGCAGGTGGTATCCCCGGGTCACCACCTTGGCGGGCAGCCCGGCCAGCGGCACCTTCAACGGGTTCGCCGCCGCATCCCGACCCCCCAGGTCAACCACCCAGCCCAGGTCATGGTGCCGGTACGGCTTGCGGGTGCCCTGCCCGTACGAGGCGGCGATGTTGCGGGCGACCAGCTTGCCCTGCCGCTGGGCATGCTGGGCGGTCATCGCGCAGACCTGCCCGGGCTGGGCCAGGTCGGGCACGGCCGCGGCATCGCCGCAGGCGTACACCTCCGGGAAGCCCGGCACGTTGAGGTACTCATCGGTCACCAGACGACCTTTCTCGGTCCGGAGGCCGAGCTGCTCGACGAACGGATCGGGGCGGACCCCGACACACCAGATGAGGGAACAGGTGTGGATGAACTCCCCGTCGGTGAGCTTGACCCCGTCGGCGGTCGCGACCGCAACCGAGGTTCCCATCCGCACATCCACTCCGCGCTCGGCCAGGACCCGATGGGCGGTGTCGGACATCCGCCGGTCCAGCTCGGGTAGCACCCGCGGCGCCACGTCGAGCAGCATCCACCGGGGCCGAAGCTTCAGCCGAGACCGTTGCCCGACGAGCCGGTCGGTGAACAACTGCCCGTGAGCGGCCACCTCGGTGCCGGTGTAGCCGGCTCCCACCACCACGAAGGTGGCCCGCGCCCGTTGTTCGGCCGGGTCGGTGGCTTGTTCCGCGAGCTCAACCTGTCGAACCACGTGGTCGTGGACATAGAGCGCCTCCGGCAGGCCGCGAAAGCCGTGCGCGTACTCGGTGACCCCGGGGATCGGCAGCAGTTTGTTGACGCTACCGACGGCCAGCACCAGCCGGTCGTAGGCGAGACGGTTCCGCTCCCCCTCCGGCTGCGTGAAACCGACCCAACGGTTCCGGAGGTCAACGTGGTCGGCTTCGCCGACCACGAGGCGGACGCCGTCGAGCGTCCCCGCCAGCGGCACCGAGATCCGGGTCGGCTCGACGACACCGGCGGCGACCTCGGGTAGCAGCGGCAGGTACAGGAAATAGTCGGTCGCGTTCAGCAGCACGATCTCGGCCTGGTCCCTGGCCAACCGGCTGAGTGTCTTTGCCGCGTGGTACCCGGCGAAACCGGCCCCAACAATCACCACCCGAGGCTTCGTCATTCCATCGCCGTTCCCCGGGCAAGGCCGGACAAACCTCCCGGGGTGCCCGGCGACACTCCGGGCACCGCGCACCGGTGGTGAATTCCCCTCGGTCAGGTGTGGCCCCGGCCCACGGTGCTCGCACCCGACCTGCTGGTACGAGTCGCGTACAGGCTGGTGAGAGTGACCGCCACGAGGACAAGGAGAATCACTGCGAGTGATGCCAGGGTCGGAATTTCCGGCACCCCCGGCCAAACCCCGTGCGCCCAGTGCAGGCCCAGCTTCACTCCGATGAACGCGAGGATGACCGCGAGTCCGTAGTTGAGGTGAACCAGCCGGCTGAGCGCGGCATGCAGGACGAAGTAGAGCGCCCGCAGCCCGAGCAGCGCGAACGCGTTGGTGGCGAAGACCAGGTACGGATCTTCGGTGATGCCGTACACGGCGGGCACCGAGTCGACGGCGAAGACCACATCGGTGGCGAGCACCGCGACCACCACCAGGGCCAGCGGGGTGAGGGTTCGCCGGCCAGCCAGGCGTACGACCATCCTCGTACCCTGATAGTTCTGGGTGACCGGCATGAACCTACGCAGGAGCCGTACCGAGCGCATCCCGTTGATGTCGACCTCCTGCTCCTGGCCGGAGATCGCGTCGCGCAGCAGCTTCGCCGCGGTGGCGAGCAGGATGAGGGCGAAGAGTAGGAAGGCGAAGTCGAGCGTCTGCAGAGCTGCCGCGCCGAGTGCGATGAACACCGCGCGCAGCACCAGGGCACCGGTGATCCCGAACAGCAGGACCCGCTGGGCGAGCACCGGGGGTACCGCGAAAGCGGCCAGCAGAAGCATGAAGACGAAGAGGTTGTCTACCGAGAGGGACTTCTCCACCAGGTAGCCGGTCAGGTATTCGACGCCCTGCTGCGAGCCGTAGCGGGACCAGAGCCAGGCGCCGAACGCCAGCGGCAGCGCGAGGTAGAACGCCGACCAGGCCAGCGCCTCCCGGAGCGATACCTCGTGCGGCCGCCGGGTGACCAGGAAGTCGAGCACCAGCAGCACGACGATACCGGCGATGGTGACGACCCACAGCGTCGGTGTACCGACCGACTGCAGCTCGACAGAAAGGTACAAATCGGTCATGGGGCCTCCTCGAACACGATGCCATGCTCGAGGTCTCCTTCACCCACTTTCGCGGGCAACCATCCGAGGCGGGCTCCGGGCCCGCCGTACTGACCGGAATGGCTCGCGGGAAGTACTCCCCTCGTCGCGACCAAGGGTAGGGCAGTCCGGGTCCAGGCCGCCACGCGGCACCCCGGCAACGACACCTCCGCTCCGACCAGCGTACCCAGCCCCCTTACCACCCGGGCCCATCGGCGCTTATCGTGGCCCGATGACCGACAACGTACCGGCCGGCCCCCTCGCCGGGGTGCGGGTAATCGAGCTGGCCGGGATCGGGCCGGGGCCATTCGCCGCAATGATGCTGGCCGATCTCGGCGCCGAGGTGATCCGGGTGGACCGGGCGGCTGACGTGGACCCGACCGCTTTCGGCGCCCCCCACCCCGACCTGCTGAACCGGGGACGGCGATCAATCGGCGTGGACCTGAAGTCACCTCCCGGCCGCGATGTGGTGCTCGCGCTGACCGCTGGCGCGGATGTACTGATCGAGGGCTTCCGGCCCGGGGTGACCGAGCGACTCGGCCTCGGCCCGGCGGACTGCCACGCGGTCAACCCACACCTCGTGTACGGGCGGATGACCGGCTGGGGGCAGCACGGTCCGGCCGCACCGGAAGCCGGGCACGACATCACCTACCTGGCCCTGACCGGGGCGCTACACGGGATCGGGCGGGCCGGCGAGCGTCCGGTACCGCCGCTGAACCTGCTCGGCGACTTCGGTGGCGGTGGGATGCTACTCGCCCTCGGCCTGATCAGCGCCCTGTACGCCGTGCGTGGCGGCGCCGCCGGCCAGGTGGTGGACGCCGCCATCGTGGACGGCGTCTCGGTGCTCAGCACCCAGATCCACGCCCTACGCCGCCTCGGCAGGTGGCAGGACCCGCGCGGGGTGAACCTGCTCGACGGGGGCGCACCGTTCTACGACAGCTACGAGTGTGCCGACGGGAAGCACCTGGCGGTGGGCGCGCTGGAGCCCCGGTTCTACGACGAACTGGTCCAACGCACCGGCTTTCCGCTGCCCAGCGACACCGCGCTGGACCGCACCGACCCGGCGAACTGGCCGGCGCTGCGGGAGGCGTGGGCACGCCTGTTCCGAACCCGGACCCGGGACGAGTGGGCGGCGCTATTCGCCGGGTCGGACGCCTGCGTGGCCCCGGTTCTGGATTGGGCGGAGGCACCAGCGCACCCGCACCTGACGGCGCGGGACACGTTCGTGCACCACCACGGGGTCACCCAACCGGCGCCCGCACCACGCTTCTCCGGTACCCCGACAGCCCTGCACCGCCCACCGCCGCACCCCGGGGAACACACGGCCGAACTACTGGCCGAGGCGGGCTTCGGGGCTGACCGCATCGCCGACCTGCAGGCTGCGGGCGCCGTCGCCTAACCGACCGAGGGTGCGGGGAGGCAGCACGGCGGATCAAGGCCGGCGCAGCGCCGAACCCGGCGCCAGCGCCGGCTCCACCAGTTCCCGGTAGTCGCGGGGCAGCTGCACCGCGACGTCGTCGAACTCACCACCGCTGATCGCCGCCCGCAGCGTGCTGAAGACCGCTCGAACGGCCCCGTGCGCGGTCGCTTCGTCAACGTGGGCGCGGGCTGCCACCCGGGTGACAAACTCCGCCGCCGCGAGCGGTTGCGCTGCCTCGTTCTCGGGCCCCGGCTTCAGCACCACCTGCAGTTGCGCCGGCAGCTGTACGGCCAGGTCCAGCACCTCCCCGCCGGTCAGCCGCTCGGCGAGCGTCTCCAGGACCGCACGGGTCAGCTCCACCGCCTGTGCGGTAGGGGTGTCCGTACGCTGCCCGACCTGGTCAACAAAGGTGTGATAGTCCATGCTGTCCCTTCGGTCCAGCCGACCGGATACCCACCCGCGCGGTGCGGAAACCGCCGGCTGTCGGCAGCCGCCAGGGGCTGCCCCGTCACGGTGCTGGTATGGCCTGACCGGTCACCTCCGGGTATCGCTGCTCCAGGTCAACCCGGGCGAGCGCGCCCACCAGCCAGGCCAGCCGCTCGGACCGGCCGCTACCCGCCAGTCCGGCCAGGTCGTCGGCGGAACGCCCGAGGCCCAGCCGGCGGGCCGCGGCCAGCGCCCGCCGGTCGGCGACCGGCGGCACCTCAGCCCAGAGTGCCTGCACCTCGCGGAGAAACAGGACAACCGCCGTGTCGTCCACCCCGGGCAGCTCGGTGAGCAGGGCACGTTCCCGGTCGGCGTCGCGGGCGGCGACCACGCGCAACCGGCGCAGGTCGCCCCGGTACCGGTCAACGACCGCCTGCGCCAGTTCTCCGAGCGTGTCGGCGGTCTGCTCGGATCCCGCGCGCAGGCCGCAGTCGCGCAGCAGCCCGACCCGCTCTGCGGGCGTGGAGCGGGCCAGCCGGGCGGCACTGTCCCAGCCATGGACCTGCAGGGCGCGGGCCGCCGCGATAGCTCGCCGGGCATCGCCGCGGCGGGACAACAACACGGCGAGGCAGAGCAGCTGGAAGAGGCTCGCCGGGTTGTTGGTGGTTCGGAAGCCGTACTGTTCAGCAAAGCCGCGCCCGCCCCCGGCGAGTCGGCGGACCAGGCGCTTCTTGTCCTCGATTGTCGGCATGGGCGGCGACTACCCGCCCCGACCGGCGCCACTCCTGGCGGCCTGGCGCCGCCGCCACACCCCACCCGGCTCGCCAGCCCCCTCAGCCGCACCGCTGGTGGCGCGCGTCATCCTCACCGTCGGCGCGCGCTGACAGCCTCGTCCAGCAGGCTTTCGATCCGTTCCACTCCGGCGGGCATCGACATCTGCTGCAGGTACGCCTCCCGACCCCGCCGCCCCATCTCGGCACGGGCAGCCGGCGGGATGGTGGTGGCCAACCAGAACCGGTCGGCGAGGGCATCCCACTCCTCCGGTGCGCACGACAGTCCGGCCCGGGCGCTCTCCACCACCTCAGCGGTATCGCCACCGGCCGAGGCGATCACCGGTGCCCCGCAGGACAGGGCCGTCGGCAACTTGCCCGGCAGGGTGCTGCGCAGTTCGGGCCGGTCCCGAAGCATGACCAACTGGTAGTCGGCGGCGGCGTACAGCTCCGGCATCTCCAACGGCGAGCGCCGGTCGACGAACCGCACGTTGTCGGCGCTCAGCTCGGCGGCGAGGTCCCGCACCCGCCGCTCCCGCTCACCCGACCCGACCAGCACCAGATCCATCCGCTGGTCGAGGGCCGCCGCCGCCCGTACCGCTGTCTCCAGCCCCTGTCGGGCGCCGATGGTGCCGGCGTGCATGACCACGCAGCGGTCGTCACGACGGATCAGTTGACCGGCGGCCGGACTCGGTGTAGCCGGCTGGAAGATCCGTTCGTCGGTCCAGTTGAGCACCACCTCGACCCGCCCCGGGTCGGCCCCCTCGGTCACGACGAGGTCCCGCAGCGAGGGGGCCGCGACCGCGACCCGGTCGGCGCGGCGGTAGGTGGCGGCCATCGCCCTGGCGAGCCGAGCGGTCCACCGATCGGGCTCGGCGGCCGCCGGCTCCGAGCCAGCCCACACGTCCTGGACATGCACGACCGCCGGCACCCGTCGAAGCGCGCGCAGCAGGCGGGCGGCGGCGAAGGCGGTGGCCGGTGGCTGGTGCACGTAGAGGGCGTCGACACCGGCGAAAAACCGCCGGCCGACCAGCGACACGCTGCCCGCGAAGGAGAGCGGGCCGGACCACCGGCCACGTACCTGGCCGCTCCGGCCCACGTAGCGGGGCACCCGCCGTACGGTCAGCCGCTCGCTACGGGTCTCGTGGCGCCAACGCTGACGCCAGCCCGGGTAGGTGTGCCCGCCCGGATAGTCGGGAAATCCGGTCAGTACCCGGACTTCGTGCCCACGGCGGGCCAACTCCTCCGCGAGGCTGCCCGGGATGAAAGCCGGTTCCGGTGGAAAGTGATACGCCAGGATGCCGATCCTCATCGTTGCTCCCCCGTTCTCAGCAGGGTGGCCGCGTTGCCCCGCCGACCGCTGTCCATGTACGAATCCGTCCTGCGCTGCGACCCGAACGGCTCGCTCTGGTGCTCATCGACCGCCCGGCGACGCAGGTGGGCGCGCCGCGGTACCCGGTGCGGGCGGCAGCGGTCCATCAGGTACTTCGGCGCACCGAGCCGAAAGCCCCAAAGAAACTCATAAAAGCTCCTACGCTCAACTTATACCGTGAAACTACTACAACGCCTCACACATCAAATATCCGAAGTTTCGCCATTCGATCGATAAACCCGACGCCCTTCCGCTCCCGGGAGAAACGGTGTGACGGGGGCAAGGTCACGTCGTCTCCGCTCGCCGTCCCGTCACTCGCCTGGATAGGGTGGTGAGCGGTGTGCCGGGAAGCCTGGTCGGCGAACGTTTCCTGCTGCTCTGACACCGCCTGCTGCTCTGACACCGCTTGGATGGACCGCGCGTATGACCGACCGCACCCCGCCCCCGGGCCGCGCCCGCCGCCTCTTCTCGCGTACCTCCTGGCCGGAGGCCCGCTTCCTGGCTGACGTGCTGCGGACCGAGACCTTCGGCGGCGGCCTGCTACTGCTCGGCGCGGTGATCGCGCTGCTCTGGGCGAACTCGCCCTGGGGCGACTCCTACGCCACCCTGGCATCATGGGTGCCCTGGCCGGGCGGGTCCGACCTACACCTGGACCTGGACCTCGCCACCTGGGCGGCCGACGGCCTGCTGGCGATCTTCTTCTTCGTGGTCGGGCTCGAACTCAAACGCGAGTTCGTCGCCGGCGACCTGCGCGACCCCCGACGTGCCGCCCTGCCGGTCGTCGCCGCCGTCGGCGGCATGATCGTTCCAGCCCTGATCTACGTCGGTATCAACCTCTCCGCCGGTGGCGAGAACCTGCGCGGCTGGGCCATCCCGACCGCCACCGACATCGCCTTCGCGCTCGCCGTGCTGGCGGTCATCGGATCCCACCTGCCGCAGGGGCTCCGCGCCTTCCTGCTCACCCTCGCCGTGGTGGACGACCTGCTCGCGATCACGGTCATCGCAATCTTCTACACCGGCGACTTCAATCTCACGCCGCTGCTGCTCGCGCTGCTGCCGATCGCCCTCTTCGGCCTGCTCGTGCAGCGCCGCAAGACCTGGTGGTGGGCGCTGATCCCGCTGGCCCTGGTGGCCTGGACCCTGGTGCACGAGTCGGGCGTGCACGCCACGGTGGCCGGCGTTCTGCTCGGCTTCACGGTGCCGGTCCTGCGCGGCCGGGAGGGGGACAAACACGGGCTCGCCGAGCACCTCGAGCACCGCTGGCGGCCGATCTCCGCCGGCTTGGCCGTCCCCGTCTTCGCCTTCTTCGCCGCCGGAGTGTCCCTACGCGGCGCCGACCTCGGCGCCGTGATCACCGACCCGATCGTCGTCGGCATCGTCGCTGGCCTGGTGCTCGGCAAGGTACTCGGCATCTTCGGCTCGACGTTCCTGCTCGCCCGGTTCACCCGCGCCGAGCTGGACCGCGACATCACCTGGACCGACCTGCTCGGGGTCTCCCTGCTGGCCGGCATCGGTTTCACCGTGTCGCTGCTGATCGGTGAACTCGCCTTCGACAGCGGTGCCGCCGATGACAACGTCAAGGCTGCCGTACTCAGCGGATCCCTGATCGCTGCGCTGCTCGCCTCCATCGTGCTGACCCGCCGCAACAAGGCCTATCGACGCATCGCCGTGAAGGAGCGGGTGGACACCGACCGCGACGGCGTGCCCGACGTCTTCCAGCACCGCGACAACTGACCAGGCCGACCGTTCGCTGGCGGACGCCACCGGGTATCCGCCGGCTCCACCGC
This sequence comes from Salinispora pacifica DSM 45544, assembly GCF_000378845.1. NCBI lineage: Bacteria > Bacillati > Actinomycetota > Actinomycetes > Micromonosporales > Micromonosporaceae > Salinispora > Salinispora pacifica. The sequence goes on from NZ_KB905359.1 coordinate 819,149, forward strand.
CATCACGGTAGCGGGCGAACCGACCGAATTCGGTTCGCCCGCTACCGGCGGGTGACGTACCGCCGGAAGGTCAGCCGAGCTGCCCGACCGCGTCCAGGATCAGCCAGAGGCCGCATCCGGCGAAGAGCAGCGCCGCACCGAAGCGCACGGTCCGCTCGGGCAACCTGCGGCCGAGTACCCGTCCCACCATGATCGCCAAGGCGTCCGCGGCCACCATGCCAAGCGTGGATCCGACCCAGGTACCGAACCAGCCGTACTGGGTCGCCAGGGTGATGGTCGCCAGCATGGTCTTGTCCCCCAACTCGGCGAGGAGGAACGCGACGCCGACCACCACCGCCGGCCGGCCCGACCGGCTCGCCTTACGGCGCTCCTGCTCGGTGAGGCGGTCGCCGCGAAGCGTCCAGACGCCGAACCCGAGAAACGCCACGCCGGCGAGGAGCGCGATCCAGCCGGTCGGCAACGCCGCACCGAGCCCGTAGCCGATCGCCACCGAGGCCAGGTGCACGACGGCCGTGGCCACGGTGATGCCGATCAACACCGGCAACGGTCGAAACCGGGTGGCAAAAGTCAGCGCCATCAGCTGGGACTTGTCCCCCAACTCGGCGACGAAGATGACGCCGAAGCTCACTCCCAGCGCGACGAGGAAACCCGCCATGACATCCTTCCGATCCGGCCGGAAAGAGGCATGGAGCGACCTCGACCCGGCTACCAACCTGGGTCGAAGGTCTCGCCCGCCCCGCCGAGCGGGGCCGTGTGGCCGGGTGCCGAAACACCAGTGTGTCGACCACGACGTTGGGGGCTACTCCCCTTCGCGTCGACCACCCTAGCCGACCACCGACGACGCTGATAACGGCGGACCGGCCGGGCCGGTGAGTCGAGGCTGGGCCGGCGGCGTCCGCCTACTCGGCGCGAGCGAGCGTGACGCCGAACAGGCCGGCCGGATCCGTCCAGAACTCACTGGTGGCGAAGCCAGCCTCGCGCAGCTCCGCCGCGATCCCCTCGGGTCGGAACTTCGCCGAGACCTCGGTCCGAAGCTCCTCCCCGGCGGCGAACGTCACCTCGGTGTCGAGCACCTGCACCCGCATCGGGTGCCGGGCCCGCAGCCGCATCTCGATCCACTCCCGCTCAGGATTCCAGAGCGCGACGTGGTCGAAGGCCGCTGGGTCGAAATCGGCGTCCAGCTCCCGGTTGATCACCCGCAGCACGTTGCGGTTGAACTCGGCGGTCACCCCCGCCGCGTCGTCGTATGCGGGAACAATGATCGCCGGATCCTTCACCAGGTCGGTGCCGACCAGCAGCCAGTCCCCCGGCTCCAACGCGGCGCGCATCGCCGCCAGGAACTCGGCGCGCTCGGCCGGCAGCAGGTTGCCGATCGTCCCGCCGAGAAACACCACGAGCCGCCGCCCGCCCGCCGGCAGCCGATCAAGATGCCGGGTGAAGTCGCCAACGATTCCTCGTACGCGCAGGCCCGGATAGTCCACAGCGATCCGGGCGGTGGACTCACGCAGCGCGCTCACCGACACGTCCAGCGGCACAAAGGTGCCCAGGTCGCCGTGTCGGGTGAACGCGTCCAGCAACAGCCGGGTCTTCTCCGAGGAACCGGAGCCCAACTCGATCAGCGTCTTGGCACCACTCACCGTCGCGATCTCAGCAGCCCGATCCAGCAACACGGCCCGTTCGGCCCCGGTCTGGTAGTACTCCGCCAGCCGGGTGATCTCCTCGAAGAGCTGACTGCCCCGAGCGTCGTAGAACCACTTCGGGGACAACCACTTCTCCTCGGCAGTCAACCCGGCGCGGACCTCCTGCCGCAGGTTACGTCCCACGTCCTGCTCTTCGAGGTGGATCTCCAGCGGCTCTGCGGTCATGTCTGTCCCTTCCTCATCGACGTCTCCGGCGGTATCAAGATCGCCTGACGGTCACTCCGCCAGCAGGGCACTGGTCCGCACCCCGGCGGCGGTCGCCACCACCAGTTGCCCCTCTGGCACCGCCTGCCAGTCGGGATCGTCATCGTGCGGCTCGGACGCCAGCAGCACCGAGTTCGGCGTCCGACGGATCGACAGGCTGTGCCCGGCGACACTCGCCACCGCCGTGTGCCCATCGGTCAGCAGCAGGTTGAGCCGGGACTCGGGGGCCGCCCGGGCCACCGCCACAACCGTCTCCGCCACGGCACGGGCCGGCTCGACCCCGGCGCGCAGCCGGTGCCGGACCAGCGCCCAGAGCAGCGCAGCATCGGTGGGCGCGTCGAGGGTGAGCAGGTCACGTACCGGCAACGCAGCAGCGAGCGGGGCCATGCTATCCGGCCAGCCGCGCACCGCCCCGTTGTGGCTGAACAGCCACCGCCCCTCCAGAAACGGCGCGGCGGCCGTCTCGAGCACCGGCATGCCGACGGTCGCGGACCGGACCGCCGCGAGGATCGCGCCCGCACGGGTGACGCCGGCCAGCTGGGCGATCGTCGGGTCGGTCCAGATCGGCTGGGCCCGCCGGTAGCGGACCGGGTCGCCGTCGGCGGAGTACCAACCGACACCGAAGCCGTCAGCATTGATACACCCGCCGCGACGCATGTCCTTCGGCGCCCAAGACTGCTGGACCAGCGACGCCGGCGGATCGAAGAGCAACTCCCGCAGGGTGACCGGCGGCCCGAGATAGACCAGGTGACGGCACATCAGCAGGCCCTCACTCGGGTGCCTCTTCGGAGGCGACGTCCCGGGCGCAGCGGAAGCCACTGAAGATCTGCCGCCGAATGGGGTAGTCCCAGTTACGGAAGGTGCCCCGGCAGGCCGCTCGGTCGGTACCGAACGATCCGCCACGCAACACCCGGTAGTCGTCGCCGAAGAAGACCTCGGAGTACTCCCGGTACGGAAAAGCCGTGAAGCCGGGATGGCCGCGGAAGGTCGTCGAGGTCCACTCCCACACGTCGCCGATCAGCTGGTGGACACCGAGCGGCGACGCACCCGCCGGGTAGGCCCCGACCGGTGCCGGCCAGAGGTGCTGCTGGCCGAGGTTGGCGTGGCTGGTCGTCGGGTCCCCGTCGCCCCACGGGTAGCGGCGGGACCGACCGGTCGCCGGGTCCCAGCGGGCTGCCTTCTCCCACTCCGCCTCGGTCGGCAACCGCTTTCCCGCCCAGGTGGCGTAGGCCTGCGCCTCGTACCAGCTGACGTGCACCACCGGCTCGTCGTCGCGTACCGGTGCCCACCGGCCGAAGCGGCGGTAGGCCCAGCCGTCTCCATCCGGGTGCCAGTGCAACGGTGCCGTCAGGCCCGCCTCCTGCCGGTGCGCCCACCCCGCAGCGCTCCACCAACGTGAGTCGCGGTACCCGCCCTCGGCGATGAAGGCCGCGTACGCACCGTTGGTGACCGGCGCCGCGTCGATGACGTACGCCGGCAGGTGCACCCGGTGGGCGGGGCGCTCGTTGTCCAGCGCCCAGGGATCGGTGTCGGTACCCATGGTGAACTCCCCGGCCGGAACCAGTACCTCCCCGCCCACCCGGACCCGGGGCTCCGGCGGCGGCGGCGCGTCGAAGACAGCTGGACCGGAGCGCAACTGGTGAGTCGCGAGCATGGTCTCGTCGTGCTGCTGCTCGTGTTGGACGATCATGCCGAAGGCAAAGCCGTCGGCGACCAGCCGCCGATCGGTGAAGGTCACCCCGTCGAGGAGGTCAAAGACCTTGTCCCGGACCGTCGCCACGTATGCCCGCGCCTGCGGCGGCGGCAGCAACGGCAGCGCCGGCCGGTCCCGGCGAGGTTGCTTGAAGGCGTCATAGAGCTCATCGATGTCCTGGCGGACCGGCTCCCGGCCACCAACGTCCCGGACCAGCCATAGCTCTTCCTGGTTGCCGACGTGGGCGAGGTCCCAGACCAGGGGCGACATCAGTGGTGAATGCTGTCGCACCAGGTCGGCGTCGTCAACCGCGTCGGTCAACACCTCGGTACGGGCCCGGGTCCGGGCCAGCTCCGTCGCGATGTGCTCCCGCAGTCGTACCCCGTCGGGCCGGTCGGTCGTCTCGGTCACCGCCGCCTCCTTCCCGCGGCCTCCCGCCGCCGTCGTACGCCTCGGTCAAGGTCGTCGTGCAGCGCGGACGGCAGCCCCAGCCGGGGCAGCGCGGTCAGCGCCAGATCAAAGAGGTCGGCGGCCGTCGCCGCGAGAGCATCGTCGTGTAGGCCGTACCGGGCGGCGGCGATCCACCGCTGCGCCTGCGCCCCGACGAGCGCGCGGGCGGCCCGGGTGACGGCCGGTTCGGAGAGCAACGCGGCAACCACGGCCACCGGCACGGACCAACTGTCCTCCGGTTGGGCGTCGAGGTAGCGCAGCTCCAGGTAACCGCGGGGACGCACCGGCGGAAAGAGCGTGCTGACGTGGTAGTCGAGATCGTCGACTGTGGGGGGCCGGGGCAGCGCGCCAGCGAGCCAGTCGGCGAAGGTGACGCCGACCGGAGCCGTCCAGTCCGGCCCGTCCCGCACGCAGAGCAACGGGGCAGCGAGGACGTACGCCGTCCAACTGGTGATCGGATCCGCCGTGCCCTGCTCGGGAGTCCACACCGCCCGGGTCCGCGCCGGGTCGATGGCCAGCCAGGCGGCCATCCGGGCCGAGACCCAGCCGGTCGCTCGCCCGGCATGCCGGCCGGCGGTGGCGAAGGCGGCGATCAGGGGTGGACCAATCGCGTGTGCCGTGGCCCAACGGTCGGCGAGTTGATCCGCCTCGCCGACATCGAGGCAGACCTGGAGGCCGGCGGTGCTGTACATCATCCGGCGCCCGGCCGGGCCACGGCGATCGAAGACCTGGCGCATCGCTCGGTACCGCGGGGTCTCGAACACGGGGTGGGGTGACCGGTGGGCGTCGATACCACCGGCGCCGAGGACCAGCCCGGCTCGCTCGAGTAGCGCGGTGAGTTCGGCGATCTCGGCTTCGGTGGCGGTAACGAGGGCCACGACCGAGGTATGTGTCGCGGTGGAGATCTCCACCTGCCCGCCGGGCTCGACGGTGACGGAGCCGCCATGCCCCAGCGGCTGGGCGGGGCTCGTCGTATCCAGGGTGCGGGGGCTGTGCGGCCCGAGGGCTGCCCGCAGGCGGTTGGCCCCGACCGGACGGGCGGGGTCAACCGCATCGTGCACGGTCCATTCAAGCTCGACGCCGAGCCATCGGGGCGGGCCGGTCTTGAAACAGATCCGCGACAGGTGGCTCGCAGCCGCGGCCGAGGAGGTCAGGACCGTGCCGTGGTCCACCTCCGGCGACGTCACCATGGTTCGGCCCCTTTCGCCGCGCCGACGTCCGACCCGTGCCACCGTAACGCGGATCACCACGAAGGTGGATGCCCGCGAGCCAGCCTCCCTCTGTCTAGCAGACGAACTCCGTGAATCCGGGCGGAATACCGGAGCGCCCGCGTGGCGGGTGGGGCTCCGCGGCGCATCGCCCCCGCCCGCTGTAGGTACGGTGTTGGCGTGTTGACATCGGGTGTCGTGCTCAGCGGTCGATACCGCCTGGACGAACGGATCGCCACCGGCGGCATGGGGGACGTCTGGCGGGGCGTCGATCTGGTCCTGGACCGCCCCGTGGCGGTGAAGGTGCTGCTGCCAACGCTCGTCTGTGACCCCGATTTCATCACCCGGTTCCGGTCCGAGGCGCGGATCATGGCCGCCCTGCGGCACCCGGGGGTGGTGCAGGTCTTCGACTGCGGCGCGGACGAGCTCCCCAACGGCGACCAGGCCAACTACCTGATTATGGAATTCGTTACCGGCGAGCCGCTGTCCCGACGGATCGAGGCCGCCGGTCGGCTCGACGTGGCCGAGACGATGTCAATCGTCGAGCAGGCCGCAGAGGCACTGGAAGCAGTGCACCGCCGTGGCGTCGTGCACCGGGATATCAAGCCAAGCAACCTGGTGGTGCAGGAAGACGGTGCCGTTGTGCTGGTCGACTTCGGGGTCGCCCGTTCGACTGGTGTGACGAGCATCACCAGCACCAACGCCGTACCGGGAACCGCGCTCTACATGGCACCGGAGCAGGCCGCCGGGCGACCGGTCTCCGGCGCCACCGACATCTACGCGCTCGGGGCGGTGGCCTACTGCTGCCTCAGCGGCAGCCCGCCATTCACCGGTGAGAACCCACTGCAGGTCGCCGTCGCGCACCTCGACGAAGACCCCCCCGAGCTACCCCACGACATCCCGGAGGCGGTGCGCACGCTGGTCCGCCGGGCCCTGGCGAAGCACCCCGAGAGCCGGTTCAGCAGTGGGTCTGCGATGGCAGCGGCCGCGCGCGCCGCGGTGCCGGACCCCACCGCGGCGACCGCACCGGCGGCTCAGGTGGATCCGGCGACGCTGCGCACCGCCGAGCCGAAGACGCTCACCGACAATCCGGTCGTTGACCCGCATCCCCCAAGCCGACGCGGACCGCTGGTTGGGGCGGTGGCCACCGCGGTGGTAGCGGTCGCCGGCCTGGCCACGGTGGTGGCTCTCGGCGCCGCCGCGGACCCGCCGGGCGAGGCGCCGTCGACGACGCCGACGACCACCACCGGTGACGACGGGGCAGCCCCGCCGTCCGTCGCGACCACCAGTTCGGTGCCGCAACGCCCCCGGCAACCGAACGGGTCCACCAGTAAGCCGCCGCCGGCACCGGCACCAACCCCGTCGGCATCCGCATCGGTGTCAGCATCGGCATCGGCGGACCCATCGCCGAGCCCGACCGAGCCGCCGACCTCCTCCGAAACGCCCGATCCCCCATCGCCAGACCCAGGGCCGTCCGATCCGAGCGACGGCCCTACGACGACGCCACCGGCCTCGACCACCACCCCCGAGGCAGGAGCGTGACCCGGAGCGCCGGAGCGGCGTCGGCTGGTCAACGGTCGAGCAGCTCCTGCATCCGGCCGATCTCGGCGTTCTGTTCGACGGCGACCGAGTTCGCGAACTCCAGCAGCACCGGCTCCGACCCGACCTTCAACAAATCGATGGACATCTCGACCGCCCCGGCGTGGTGATCGCTCATCATCTCCACAAAGAGTCGGTCGAACTCGGCCCCCCGAGACTCGGCGAGACGGCGCATCGCCTCCGGCGACTGCATGCCACGCATCTCGCTGTGATCGTGCTCGGGAACCTCCACCGGTAGGTCGCGGGCGGCGAGCCAGGCCCGCAATACCTCGATCTCCGGCGCCTGACTGGCCCGGATCCGCTCAGCCAACGCCGCCACCTGTGGATCGGCGGCCCGTCCCGGGACCAACTCCGACATCTCCAGAGCCTGCTCATGATGCGGGATCATCATCTGGACGTACCAGGTATCCAGCGAGTTGTGCACTCCGGTGGCGATTGCCCGCACCTCGTCGGCAGGGCGGATCCGAGCCGGCTCTCCGGGCCGGCCGGGCACGATGACCGACGGACCGGGACCGTCGCCGACCTCGGTCGCCGCCGGCATCGCGGATCGTGACCGGTCCTGGGCGGCCCCCTGCCACACCACCACGCCGAGCAACAGAACCACCGTCGTCACCGCGGCTAGCACCCACCTACCCCGCACGGTCATTCGACACCCCCTGGCGGTCAAGGTCACAATGATCGTAGCCATCGACAACCGAGAGTATAGGTGACGGGCGTCACCGCACTTCGTCCCGCGAAGCGGGCGACCGGCAGCCCGAGGGCCTCGCCGTCGCCGAGAGCAACCAGAGCCAGACCCGGCCCGAACCGGCACCGATCGACCGTAATAGCTATCGACACCTGCCATTGCGGCGGTAGGGTGTGGCCAGTCCTCACACCTCGCGAAGGGCCCCGCCGATGAGCAGATCCCGCACGCCGCGGTCCCGCTGGCTCGGCACACTGAGCCTGGCCGCGGCCGGCCTTCTCCTGACGAGCGTGGTCGCCGCAGCGCCCCTTGACGCCAGCGCGGCCACCACCAAGTCCAGCGCCGTCACCACCGCGGACATCCCCGGGGTTGACGAGATCCGCAGCAGCCCCAACCTGAAGCAGGTCGCCAACCTGCCACTGGAAACACCGCTCGACGCGACGAACAGCGACCTCGCCTTCCAGGGCCGGTACGCCTTCGCCGGCAACTACAACGGCTTCGTTATCTACGACATCTCGCGTCCGACCGCACCGACGGTCGTCTCCCGCGTACTCTGTCCGGGCTCGCAGAATGACATCTCCGTCCACGGCGACCTGCTCTTCCTCTCCACCGACTCGCCCCGCAGCGACGACTCGTGCGACAGCATCAGGGTGCCCTCAAGCGAGACCCAGTGGGAGGGCATCAAGATCTTCGACATCAGCGACAAGGCCAACCCCCGCTACGTGAAGAGTGTCCAGACCGCCTGCGGTTCACACACCCACACGCTGGTGCCCGGCCGAAACAAGGCGACGATGTACATCTACGTCTCGTCGTACGGCCCGTCGGACACGTACGTCGGCTGTCCGCCACCGCACGACTCGATCTCCATCGTCAAGGTGCCGGTACACCGGCCCACCGACGCGGCGGTGGTGGCCACCCCGAACCTCTTCCCCGACGGCGGCTACGAGGGCGTGCCGGGGCAGAAGTCGGCGACCAGCGGTTGCCACGACATCACCGCCTACCCGTCGAAGAACCTGGCCGCCGGTGCCTGCATGGGTGACGGCATCCTGATGGACATCTCGGACCGGGCAGAGCCGCAGGTCATCAACCGGGTCCGAGACACCGAAAACTTCGCCTTCTGGCACTCCGCCACCTTCAACAATGCCGGCACTAAGGTGATCTTCACCGACGAGCTGGGCGGTGGCGGCGGCGCCACCTGCAACGACACCATCGGCCCCAACCGGGGGGCCGACGCGATCTACGACATCGTGGGGCGCGGCGACGACCGCACCCTGGTCTTCGGCAGCTACTTCAAGATCCCGCGGGAAAACGCCGACACCGAGAACTGTGTGGCACACAACGGCTCGCTGATTCCGGTTTTCGGGCGGGACATCATGGTCCAGGCGTGGTACCAGGGCGGCGTCTCGGTCTGGGACTTCACCAACTCGGCCAACCCCCGCGAGATCGCCTACTGGGAGCGGGGCCCGCTGGACGAGGAGAACCTCATCACCGGCGGCTCCTGGTCCGCCTACTGGTACAACGGCTACATCTACTCCAACGACATCACCAAGGGCCTGGACGTTCTCCGGCTGACCGACTGGCGCACCTGGACGGCCAACTTCGTCCGCTACCCGGAGCTGAACGCACAGACCCAGACCGGTCGCTTCGGCTGGTAGCCGACGGGCAACCGCGCAGCCCGGTCCCGACCGGATGCATCGGGGGTCGGCTTCCATCTGGAAGCCGACCCCCGTCTCGCTCGGCGGTCCGGCGTGGTCAGGCCCGCGTCACTGGTTGCTGTAGCTCCGTCACCCCGGCCGCGGGATCATCGGCACAGTACTCCACGTACAGCTCGCGGGCGTAGCCCTCGGCCCGCCAGCCGTTCTCCTCGATCCACTGAGCCAACAGCTGCAGGGTTCCCGCGACCTCATCCATCGGCCCGCGGTGAATCACCGTGGCCGCTGCCGGCACCGCCGGCAGGTCAACCACGGTGAAGTCCCGCGCCGGATCCGGGCTGACCGCGACCTCGATGGCGGCGTGCACCACAACCTGCTCCCCGTCCCCGGCCGGCTCGTAATAGGCCAGGCCCGGCCCGGCCGGCGACGCCTCCGCCACGGCCAGCCGCCGGAACAGCTCCGGGTAGAGCGGCTGGATCGCCCGACCGATGTCAGCGGGCTCGTAGCTGGCCGCTGTCGCGGTCAACTCCGCGACGCGGAGCGACGGTAGTTCCTTGAGCACGACATCCTGCGTGGTCATCCGACCCTCTCTTTCGATCGCCCGGAGCCTCGCCTCGATCCGGGTCAACCGCGCGGCGTCCGCGGCAAGCTGCGCCGCCAGCTGGGCCCGACGCAGCCGGAGCATGCCGCGCAACTCCGCGACATCCAACGCTTCGTCGAGGACCTGCTGCACCTGGGCCAGCGTCAGACCAAGGTCCTTCAGCGCGATCACCCGGTTGAGCCGGCGCAGCTGGTCGGCGGTGTAGTACCGGTAGCCGCTGCGGGCGTCAACAGCGACCGGCCGGAGCAGACCGATGCGGTCATAGTGTCGCAACATCCGCACTGATACCCGGCCGAGCCTGGCGAAGTCTCCGATAGTGAACATGGTCCCTCCACGGTCGGCCCTGACACGATGTCAGAGTCAACCCCGGACCATCCTCAGCCGGGCGACGGCACGTCGTCCCCCCGGCTGCGCCGCGGTCCGACCAGCCGGCGCACGACCGGCAGCGCGTTCCACTTCGCCGCGCCGGCCAGGTCCCGCGCGTGCTCCAGCACCGTGTGGTCCGGGCGGGCTCGGCCGGCGGCGATGGCCCGGTCCAGGTCGTTGCCGCAGCTGGTCAGCACGCGGCCGAAGTCCCGGCGCACCGGCTCGGCCAGGTCGTAACGGAAGGAGCGGTGCAGCCGGGCGAAGACCGGTTTGTAGAGCCGGGCTCGCTCGTGCAGACCGGAGGAGTACGACATCGGGTTCTTCGGTCGCCGCCGGATGTAGTCCGGCAACAGATCGGCGAAGGCGCGCCGGACGATCCACTTCTCCTGCCCCGCGCGCAACTTCAGCCCGATCGGCAACCGCATCGCGAGCTCGACCACGCTCGGGTCGAGGAACGGCAACCGGGCCTCCACCCCGTACGCCATGCTGGTGCGGTCGACGCGTTGCAACTCCGTACGGCCGAGATTACTGATCTTGTGCAGAAAGAGCCGATGGGCGGCCTGCGGCCCGACCCGGTGGTACAGCGGGTAGCCGCCGAACAACTCGTCCGAGCCGTCGCCGGTGAGCGCCACCTTGACGCCCAACTCGCGCAGCCGTCGGAAAAGCGGCACCGAGACCACCGCGTTGATGATGTCGCCGTACTCGGTGAGTTCCGAAATCCGGATCGCCTCCCGGATCTGGGCCAGGCGAATGTCTCGCGGCTGCAACTCCACCACCTCGTGCGGGACCCCAAGATCCTTCGCCAGCCGACGCGCGTAACGCAGGTCGGGGCTCTCCGGCACGCCGACGGTGACCGCCACGCAGTCCGGATGCAGCTCGCGGGCGTGTAGCAACGCGAGGGAACTGTCCAGGCCACCGGAGAGGACCACGCCGACGGTGAGGTCGGTGTCCAGCCGCGCCCGGATGCTGTCGGTGAGGGCGGCCCGGACGAGCAGGGCGGCCTCGTCCGGGTCGTCCACGGTTGGCAGCCCCGCACCGAGGGCAAGCAGGTTGACGTACGGACGCAGGCAGGCTGCGACGTCGGCCTGCACCCAACCGTGGTGTCCGGGCGGCACCTCGGTGACCGGCGCGCCGAAGCCGACGAGAGCCTTGACCTCGCTCGCCACATGCACACAGCCCGGGGTCTGCGTCCAGTACAGCGGCTTGACCCCGAGCGGATCACGCACCAGGTACGCCCGTCCGCTGGCCCGTTCGACGAGCACGAAGGCGTACTCACCGCGCAGCCGGGAGACCATCGCCTCACCCCAGTGCAGGTACCCCGCGAGTACCACCTCGGTGTCGCTCACCCCACGGAAGCGGTACCCCACGGCGGTCAGCTCCGCGCGCAGCTCATGGTGGTTGAAGACCTCGCCGTTGTAGCAGAGCACCCACCGCTCGTCGGCGGAGACCCAGGGTTGCACCGCCCGCTTCCGGTCCACCACCGGCAGCCGGCGTACCCCGGTGAGCAGGCCCGTCTCGGATCGGGTCTCGGTCACCTCACCGCGGGGCTCCAGGGTGGCGAGCATCTGTCGGAAGACAGCCGGATCTGCCTCCGGACCGAGGCTCACCGCGATCCCACCCATGCTTTCAGACCCCCAGCTCGGCTTCGTAACTCCAACGCAGTCGACTGCGCGCCCCGGGTGCCAGGCACAGATGCCAGGCCTGCCCCTCGTCAACCACGTTGACCTCGCCCGCCCGCTGCCGGGCGAGGAGCAGTTCGGCGAGGATGTCCCGGGCTCCGAAGCGGTCGAACCAGTTCATCTCCACATCCGCGGCCCAGCCGAGGCAGTGCCCACTGGGCAGCATTGCCGCGTACCCGAGCTGGCGCAGCCGGTACTGGTGCTCCGCGCTGCGTACCAGGCTGGTCACCCAGAGCGACGGGGTGCCGGCGGGGGCGTGGGCGGCGAACTCGCGGGCGATGTCGTTGAGTAGTGCCACCATCTCCCGGCGGGACCGGCGGAACAGCAACCCGGCGGTCTGTGGAGCGGCGCAGGGGCGGATTCGGTGCCGCAGCGCCCGCATTCCGCGCTCGAAGATCGTGGCCGGCTGTTCCTGGTAGCGGAAGCGCAGCAGGTCCCGACGGCGCAGCCACTCCAGGTCAACCAGGTCGGTGCTCTGGTTGACCTGCTCGTCGGTGCGGTAGGTGAGCGCGTCGCGCCACCACATGACGTCGATGCGCGAGAGCAAATAGATCCGGACCAGGGCGGTAAGGTCGGCCGCGGAACTGCGCTCGCTCGGCTGGTAACGAGCCATCTCCAGCAGCAGCGTCTCGCGCGCGCCAACCAGGCCTGATGGAGTGGCATCCAGCACCGCCGCGATGGCTGGCTCGCGCAGCCGCTGGTCGATCAGCACCTGCCGGGCTACGGTGCTGGCGGCCCCAGCGAGCGCACCCACCTCGATCAGCAGGTCGGCAACGGCCGCTCGGTACGCGTCCAGGTCCGGCTCGCCAGTCGATGGCCGGCGGGAGGCGTCTGCCACCGCGCGGCGGGCGGGAGCGGCCGGGATGGACGGGCCGGGCTGCTGGCCCGGGCTTCGGCTGGGCACACGCATCGTCGGTCCCCTCTCCCGTCACCACACTCCAGGAAGCATCACTCTGCGTGAGATCATAATCACCTCTAGCGGGGATGAGGTCGAATATTCCTCCCATTTCCTCGTGAAGAAGCCAAACAACTCGGACAGGATGGAAGCACCAGCAGGCGGACAGCTGGCCAGAGATCCGGCGGGGCCCGCCGCCCCACGACCCGGGTTCGCGACTGCGCCGCCACCCGCGGCAGCATCGGCCCGCGCAATGATGTGCCGGTCGGCGAAGCGGGCCCCGAGTCGTGATGAAAGGCTTGACGCATGAGTTCCGCACCCGTTAGGCCAGATCCGACTGCCGAACCGTCCACTGCCGACGAGGCGACCGCCTTCGTCGACCTGGGCCTGCGCGACGAACTCCTCGCCGCGCTCGCCGCGCTCGGCTACGAGGAGCCGACGCCGATCCAGCGGGAGGCGATCCCTCCCCTGCTCGCCGGACGGGACCTACTCGGCCAGGCCGCCACGGGCACCGGCAAGACGGCCGCATTCGCCCTACCGTTGCTGCAACGGATGCCCGCCGACCGGTCGACCGCCGATCCAGTGGCGCTGGTGCTGGTGCCCACCCGAGAGCTGGCAGTGCAGGTCTCGGAGGCCTTCCATCGGTACGGCAAGGAACTTGGCACCCGGGTGCTGCCGATCTACGGCGGCCAGCCCATCGGTCGGCAACTTCGGGCCCTGGACGCCGGCGTGGACATCGTGGTGGCCACCCCCGGGCGAGCGCTCGACCACATCGCTCGTGGCACCCTCCGCCTGGGTGATGTCGGCACCGTCGTGCTGGACGAGGCTGACGAGATGCTGGACATGGGCTTCGCCGAGGACATCGAGGCGATCCTGGAACACGCGCCGGAACAGCGGCAGACCGTGCTGTTCTCGGCGACCATGCCGGCCCGCATCGACGGCATGGCCCGGGCCTATCTGACCGACCCGGTCCGCATCCTCATCGCGCGGGAGAAGCCGGTAGCGGGTGAGGCACCCCGGGTACGGCAGAGCGCGTACCTGGTGGCCCGGGCGCACAAACCCGCCGCGCTGGGCCGGGTGCTGGACGTCGAGTCCCCCACCGCGGCGATCGTCTTCTGCCGCAGCCGGGAAGAGGTCGACCGGCTCACCGAGACGATGAACGGTCGCGGCTACCGGGCCGAGGCGCTGCACGGCGGGATGAGTCAGGAACAGCGGGACCGGGTGATGGGTCGGCTGCGCGCCGGCACCGCCGACTTGCTGGTCGCCACCGACGTGGCAGCGCGGGGCCTGGATGTCGAGCAGCTCAGCCACGTCGTCAACTACGACGTCCCCTCGGCGCCCGAGTCGTACGTGCACCGGATCGGCCGGGTGGGGCGAGCCGGCCGGGAGGGAGTGGCGATCACTCTCGCCGAGCCGCGGGCACACCGGATGCTCAAGACCATCGAGCGGGTCACCGGCCAACGGATCACCATCGACAAGATCCCCACCGTGGCGGACCTGCGCAATCGTCGCCTGGAACTCACCCAGGCCGCGCTGCGGGAGAGCCTACTGGAAGACGACCTGGAGCCGTTCCGGGTGATCGTGGAGTCGCTGAGCGACGAGTTCGACCTGATGGAGGTCGCCCTCGCCGCGGTACGCCTGGCCCACGAGGCCACCCTGCCCGGCGCGCTGGAGGAGGAAGAGGAGATTCCGCAGATCGCGGTTCGCCCACCCCGGACCGGCCGACCGGGACAGGAGAGTCGGGGGGAGCGTCGGCCGGGACGGCCCCGGAGCGCCGGCACCACCCAGGTCTTCGTCGGGCTGGGCCGGCGGGCCGGGGTCCGACCGCAGGACCTGGTCGGCGCGATCACCGGCGAGACCGGCATGAACGGACGGGACATCGGCTCGATCGAGATCGCGGACCGCTTCTCGTTGGTGGAGGTGCCGGCGGGGCTGGCCGACGAGGTGATCTCGGGCCTGCGCGGCAGCACCATCAAGGGACGCCGGGCAACCGTTCGCCGCGACCGGGACACCGACGGGGGTGACCGCCGCCGGCAGCACCGTTGAGCGGGCGCGCGGTCGCCTCCGTCCGGCATTGACGAGGGTCTGTTTCTGCCCCTCGGGGCGGCGATCGGCGCCACGCCACGCGTGCTACCAAGCTCCGGGCGCACCAGCCGGCCGACGATGGTCGGCATTGGTGCGCCCGAGGTGTTTTCGGTTGCCACCATGGCGATTCGGCACCAGATTTCGCCGCACTCGAAATGAAGTCGACGCGTTTTGTTGCGAAAATGCCCGGCGATAGGTCAAACTTTGACCCACACCCCGCCCCCACACAGGGAGTAACCGGCCATGGCAAGAAAAGTAATCACGGTTCTGACCGACGACCTCGACGGCGGAAAAGCCGATCGGACCGTCGAGTTCAGCCTGGACGGCGTGGCGTACACCATCGACGTCTCCGACGAGAATGCGGGCATCCTCCGGAAGACGCTGGATCCGTATCTGAGCGCCGGCCGCAGGATCGGCCGGGGCGGCGTGGACACGTCGCGGGCACTGCGACGGGGCACCAGCACCGGAATAGACCGGGAGCAGAACCGTGCGATCCGGGAATGGGCCGCGCAGAACGGCTACAAGATTTCGGAGCGCGGTCGCATCCCGGTGGAGGTCGTCGAGGCGTACAAGAAGCGCTGAGCACCCGGGCACCCGCCCGAGCGGGGCCGTGCCGATTCCGGCACGGCCCCGCCGCCTTTTCGCGGGCCAACGGCCCGCCGCCAGTGCCTCGCCCGCACTCACCACCATGCCCGCGGGCGGTCGCCCGACCAGGCGCTCCACCAGGCACGGACACGGTTGCGGAATCGACCCGCGAGGGACCGGAATCGCCGGACCACCGACGGGCGCCCGGTAGCTGAATTGATCCGGGCTCGTCAACATTCGACCGCGACCGAGGCTCGGGGGCGCACCAGTCCGTCACCGGACTTGGCGGCAGCCGGTCCAGGTCAGTCAGGTTAAGGACCCCACGATGGGCACAGCAAGCCGACTGCCCGCATCGGCGATAGCGTGATCCCTGTTGATGAACGACAGTGGCTCAACCCCGTCCGACTCGATCGATGCTGGGTGATATGCTCCAAATGCTGCACAAGCAGCAATCAACCCCCGAGAGCATAGATGTCGACTGCCGGATCGTTCCCCGGGCAGACCGATCCCCGCCAGATCTCGGCCGAAATCCCTCCTTCGTCGTCGCCCTCCGCATCCCCCCGGGTTTACCAAGTCACTGCTGGACCACGCGGGTTAGCGGCTTACGGAAGGCAGTGCGGCCAGCCATCAGATGCGGCCTATAGCTCCGACGCCGGCCGGATCAGGAGCATCTGGCGACATGACACGGCGGAACACTGCCGGTCGCGCCCCCGGACGGTCGATACCGAGCCATCGGCCAATGCCGGTTGTTGGAGTGATCCATGCGGGTCGACGAGCCCGCCAGGCCGACCAGCAACCCGGGCGGATGCGCTTCTCCGTTCGACCGGCACGCGGATCGACGCGGCCCCGGCAGGCTCGACGCTTCCACCACATCCATTACACAAAACTCCTTTAACAAGAATTCTTGTTAGTCTCTCAGCATGGTGGACTCTCGACCGGCGCGACACATTCGAAACATCCAGGCACTCGGCGCACTGGCCCATCCGGTACGACAGCGCCTGCTCGACGTGCTCAAACTGGAAGGGCCCGCTACGGTCGGCGCGCTGTCTGAGGCAACCAACCAGGCGGTCGGCAACGTGAGCCACCACCTTCGCGTACTGGCCGCGGCCGAGCTCATCGAGGAAGCACCGGAGTTGGCCAGAAACCGCCGGGAGCGGTGGTGGCGTCTCGTCTCCGCGGACGTGTGCTGGAGCCGGGTTGACTTCGATGCCGACGCCTTGTCCGAAGCGGTTGCACACGCTGTGGGCACCATGGTGTTCGACCGTCAGGGGGCGTTCTTCCGGCAGTGGCTCGCTGAGCGAGGTACCTATGACACCGCCTGGCACGAAGGGTGCGCTGTCTCCGCCGAGACGTGGCTACGGCTGACCGCCGATGAGACCCGCCAGGTAGCACACGAGCTGACCGAGGTGCTCACCCACTGGGCGAACCGAGAGGTCCCGGACGACGGACAGCAGCGGGAATCGGTGTTGGCTGTCGCCCACACCATCCCCGCAACCCCGTGAGGTCCACACCAGAGCGTTCACCCGCCCGCTGGGGCCTACTCGCGGATCGAGACTTTCAACGATAGAGACCGGGCCCCGGGTCAGCGCCAGACGACCACCTCGTCCAGCGGCTTGCGGGAGATGTCCGGCACGGTCGCTCCCTCCGCCGGGTAGCCGACCGGAATGATCAAATTTCCCCGCTCCTCCGCCGGCCGGTCCAACAACTCGTTGAGGAAGCGCATCGGACTCGGGGTATGGGTCAGGGTGGCGAGGCCAGCCTGGTGCAGCCCGGCGAGCAGTAGCCCGACCGCGATCCCCACCGACTCCTTGACGTAGTAGGGACGGGGACTCTGTGGGCCGCGGTGGACCTCGAAGACGACGATCACCGCTGGGGCGGTCTCCAGGAACGGCTTGCTCGCGTCCGTTCCCAGCGGCGCCAGCGCCGACAGCCACTCCTGCGGCGCGCGCTGCTCGTAGAACACCCGCTCCTCGGCCTCAGCGGCGATGCGCAGCCGCCGCTTGAGCTCCGGTTCGGTTACCACCACGAACCGCCACGGCTGGCGGTTCGCGCCACTCGGCGCCGAGGCCGCCGCCCGGAGGGCCTGCTCGAGCACCCCCTCCGGGACCGGCTTCTCGCTGAAGTCCCGCACGGTACGGCGCCGGACCATCGCATCGGCGAACCCACGCGCCCGAGCCAGCGCCGCCGCAGGCGGCACGCCGTAGTCGGAGAGCGGTCGGACGGCGGGGGGTTGCTCAGCACGGTTCGGCGACATCCGGCCATTGTCGGCCGCCCGGGTGGCGGTGGCCACTCCCGCGCCGGCATGATCGACGCAACGGCCGACAGGAGGCGGAGCAGATGCGGGTGGTGTCCCTGGTGCCGTCGCTGACCGAGGCGGTGGCGTTGACGCTGCCCGGAGCGCTGGTCGGTGCCACCGACTGGTGTACCCACCCGGTGGGGCTGGAGGTGCCCAGGGTAGGCGGCAGCAAGTACCCGGACCTAAACCGGGTACGCGCGCTCCGGCCGGATCTGGTCCTGCTCAACGTCGAGGAGAACCGGCGCGAGGACGCGGACGCTCTGGTGGCGGCGGGGGTGCCGGTGCGGGTCACCTACCCTCGTACCGTCGATGGGGCCCTCACCGAGCTGGCCGAGCTCCTCACCGAGTTGGGTTCGCCGGGTGAGCCCGAATGGCTGGTGTCCGCCCGCCGCGCCTGGGCGGAACTGCCCGAGGAACGGCCGCCGCGCCGAGCCGTGGTGCCGGTCTGGCGGCGCCCGTGGGTGGCGCTGGGCCGGGACACGTTCGCCGGGGACGTGCTCCGCCGGCTGGGACTGACCAATCTGTATGCCGACCACGCCGAGCGGTATCCTCGGCCGTCCTTGGACGAGTTACGCGGCCGGGATCCCACGCTGGTCGTGTTGCCCGACGAGCCATACCGTTTCGCTGTGGATGATGGGCCGGAGGCATTCCCCGGGCTACCGTGCGCCCTCGTCTCCGGTCGCCACCTGACGTGGTACGGCCCGTCTCTGGTGGAGGCGCCCGCCGTCCTGGCCGCCCAGCTGGCGGCACCGGTGTCCCACCCGGCGGGTTGACCCACAGGCCCAAGGTCCCGGCTGGCGAGCCCACTTGACCCTGTTCGCACCCGTTGCGCTGCGATCCAATTGAAGCGCCACAGGCAGTGCGATCCGAGGCACCAGCACGAAGGGGCGTGGAGACGATGACCGCAACGACCAAGCGGAACGCCGCCGAGACCACCAGCAACCTGAACCAGGTCGAAACCGGGCAGGGGCGAGCCGCCCGCTACGTACTGGCCGGCACCCGCCTCGCGCTGGGCTGGATCTTCCTCTGGGCCTTTCTCGACAAGCTGTTCGGGCTGGGGCGGGCGACCGAGACCGACAGCGCCTGGATCAATGGCGGCAGCCCGACGAAGGGCTTCCTGAGCTTCGGCGCGACCGGCCCGTTCCAGGGCTTCTACAACAGCATCGCGGGCGCGGCCTGGGCCGACTGGCTGTTCATGATCGGTCTGGCGGCCATCGGCGCCGCCCTACTGCTCGGGATCGGCATCCGGGTCGCCGCCGCGACCGGCGGACTACTCATGGTCCTGATGTGGACGGCCGCCCTACCGCCGTCGAACAACCCGTTCATGGACGATCACCTGATCTACGCCGCGGTGCTGGCGGTGATCGCCCTACTCAACGCCGGTGACACCTGGGGTCTCGGTCGAGCCTGGGCCGGACTCCCGATCGTGCGGCGGATGCCCTGGCTCCGTTGACGATCTCGGTAACCACGCGGGGCGGGCGTCACCATCGGTGATGCCCGCCCCGCGTGGTTACCGCCCCCTGCAGGTCGGCCAGCGGCGATCCGGCAGGATCGGGCAGGTCAGGCAGGACGACGAAGAACAGGAGACGCTGGTGAACCAGGCAACGAAGCCCGAGGTGGGACCGATCGAGGGCGCCCCGCCGAGCGACCTCCTCGTCGAGGAGATCACCGTCGGCGAGGGCGCGGAGGCGCAGGCCGGGCAGGTCGCCCGCGTCCACTACGTTGGTGTCGCCCACTCCACGGGCCGTGAGTTCGACGCATCGTGGAACCGTGGCGAGCCGCTCGAGTTCCCTCTCGGCGGCGGGCGGGTCATCGCCGGCTGGGACCAGGGTGTGGTCGGCATGCGGATCGGCGGTCGACGGCGACTGACCATTCCGCCGCACCTCGCCTACGGCGACCGCGGCGCCGGTGGCGTCATTCGGCCGGGCGAGACGCTGGTTTTCGTCGTTGACCTGGTCGGCCTCCGCTGACCAGTCCGACCAACCGGGCCCGGGCGTTCCCTCCGGTGAGCCGGAGGAAACGCCCGGGAACACTTGTCACCTCAGCGCTGACGGTCAGCCGCCGCTCACGGAGGGCTCCGGAGCAGGGGAACCGCTACCCTCGGACGGCACCGGTGCGGGGGAGCCGCCGGCCACCGCACCCGGGTTCGGGGCGGCCGGACTTGGCTTCAGGCTGGCCGGCACCGGCAGGGCGCTGCCCTTGACGTACTCCTCCCAGCTCACGTTCCAGGCGGTCCAGCCGTTGCCCTCACCCAACGTCACCTCGGTGCCCTTGATGGTCACCAGGTCGCCGACCTGGGTGACGCCCATCAGCCAGTCGGCGCTGCCGGCCGAGAGGTTGGTACAGCCATGGGAGACGTTGCGGTACCCCTGGACTCCCTCCGACCAGGGCGCGCCGTGGAGGAACTCACCCTGCCAGGTCAGCCGCTGCGCATCCTCGACATCCACCACGTACGGGTCCGCCGAGCCGCGGGTGTCGAAGGTGGTGAACTCATGCTTCTCCATGATCACCATCTTCCCGCTGGAGGTCGGCGTGCTCGGCTTACCGAGGCTCACCGGTAGCTCCCGCAGCAGCTTTCCATCCTGGAACACCGACATCTGCTTGGTCTCGTTGTCGATCTCCAAGGAGACCTGGCGACCGATCTTCGACGTCGCCCGCCGGTCGGCGTCGCCCACGTACTCCTCACCGATCGGCAGACCCTCCAGACCGGCACGGAAGCTGATCGTCGTACCCGGTCGCCAGAAGTCCGGTGCCCGGTAGTAGACCTGGCTGCCGTCGGACACCCAGGACCACGCCCCCGGCTGGGACGGATTGGTCCGCACAAACAAACGCCGCTGAACGGCCGCCCGGGCCTCCTCCGGAATCGGCGGATCGAACGCGACGGTCACCGGCATAGCGGTTCCGTACGTCCGGTCACCCGCGAAGTACAGCGTGCTGGTAATTGTCGGTTTCGTGGACTTTGGCCCAGTAGTGAAGGTGGTCTTCCGAGTCGTAGTCGTTTTACCGGAATCACCGGTAGCGGTAATTTCAGCCGTGTATGTCCGTTCTGGCGTTAGCGGCGTGCTCGGCACCCAGGTCGAGCCATCCTCCCGGGGCTCCCCCTTCACCTCGGCCCCCGTGTCGTCGGTGACGCGGACCGCGGTAATTGTCCCGCCCTTGACCGCGGTGCCGACCTCGGCGCTGATCGGAACGTCCGTCGCTCGGTCGGCCGGCGTCACGGTCAGTTCCGGCGGAGCCGGTCGGGCCTCCTCGCGCTTGCCGACGGTGCACCCGCCGAGCGCCACCGATACGGCCGCGACAGTTACCGCGAGCAGCGTCATTCGCCGCCTGAATGTCATGTGCGCACCCCCCGTTGGTCGCCTCCTCCGCCACATTCTCTCCGCCACACCAACCGGGGAACGCATTTTTCGACAAATTCGGCGGCGCAATACCTCCCTTATTTCCACCTTTGTGCTATCTGTTCCGAGCCTGTCCCGATCAGGTGCACTGTCGATATCCGAGCCACTCGGGGCAGTTTGTCCAAAATCCACCCTAATGTGCGGCGGAGACCGGAACGCGGGGCTTACAGGCCCCGCGTCCTGGTCAGAGGTTCGCGATCAGCACCGCTGGCCGCTCGACACAGTCCGCGACATGCCGCAGGAAGCCGCCCGCCACCCCGCCGTCGCAGACCCGATGATCGAAAGTAAGGCTGAGCTGCGTCACCTTCCGTACCGCAAGCTGCCCGTCCACCACCCACGGCTTGTCCACGATCCGCCCGACGCCGAGCAGCGCCGCCTCCGGATGGTTGATGATCGGCGTGGAGCCGTCCACCCCGAACACGCCGTAGTTGTTCAGCGTGAACGTCCCGCCGGTAAGCCGCGTCGGTGGCAGCGTGCCAGCCCGCGCCGCCGCCGTGGTCTCGGCCAGCGCGGCGGCCAGCCCGGCGGTGGTGAGCCGCTGCGCGTCGCGCAGCACCGGAACCACGAGCCCTCGGTCGGTCTGGGCCGCGATGCCCAGGTGCACCCCGGCGGACTGGACGATCCGCTGCGCCCCACTATCTACCCGAGCATTGAGCTGGGGAAATCTCCGCAGCCCAGAGAGGCAGATCCGGGCGAGCAGCGCCAAGATGCTCACCGGTTCGGCCGGGGTGGCCGCGTTGATCGCTGCGCGGGTCTCCAGCAGGGCGGTCGCGTCGGCATCCACCCAGATCGTCACCTCGGGGATCTCCCGCCGGCTGCGGGAGAGCTTATCGGCGATGACCTTGCGGATGCCGGTCAACGGCACGATCACATCCCCGTCGGCGGGCACGGCGTCCGCCGCCGGCGCGGCGCTCGCGGCGGGCGCAGTGCCCGGAGCCGGGGTGGCGGCCTCCACATCAGCCCGGCGAATCACGCCACCGCGGCCGCTACCACGCAGGGCGGCCAAGTCAACGCCGCGCTGCTTCGCCAGCCGCCGCACGATCGGCGAGATGACCCGAACGCTCTCGCCTGCTGGCCCGAGGCCGCCACCCGGGGCAGTGCCGGTCGGGGCAGTGCCGGTCGGGGCAGTGCCGGTCGGGGCGGCGCCACTCGGGGCAGCACCGGGCGGTACGGCGCCACTCGACACGACACTGGTCGGTGCGGCCCGAGCAACCCGAGGCCGGCGTCGGCGAGCCGCTCCGCCGTGGCCGGTCCCATACCCGATCAAGACGTTCCCGGAGCCATCCTGCTCCGCCTCACGGTTGACCACGGGCGCGCCGGAGCCCCCAGGGGCACCATCCGCCTCGACCGCCTCCAGCGACGCGATGGTGATCAGGGGCTGGCCGACCGGCCGCACCTCGCCCGCCGTGCCGTGCAGGGCCACCACCCGTCCGGCGTACGGGCAGGGCACGTCGACCACCGCCTTGGCGGTCTCCACTTCCACGACGGCCTGGTCCACCGTCACCGTGTCGCCCACGGCGACCCGCCACTCGACGATCTCCGCCTCGCTCAGCCCTTCCCCGAGATCCGGTAGGAGGAAGACTCGCTCACTCATCCGACCGTCACCCACCGCTCGTCGGGCTGGTCGTCCCACTGGAGGCGGGCCACCGTGTCGAGCACCCGATCCACCGACGGCAGGTGGGTGTGCTCCAGCATCGGCGCCGGATACGGGATGTCCAATCCCGCAACCCGCAGCACCGGCGCGTGCAGGGAGTGGAAGCATCGCTCCTGCACCCGCGCGGCGATCTCCGCGCCGACGCCGGCAAAGCCCTGTGCCTCGTGGACCACCACGCACCGACCCGTCTTCCGCACCGAGGCCGCGATCGTGCCGTCGTCGAACGGCACGATCGTCCGTACGTCAACGACTTCAAGGTCCCGGCCCTCCGCCTGGGCTGCCTCAGCGGCAGCCAGGGCCACCGGCACCGCCGGCCCGTACGCGACCAGGGTGGCGTCAGTGCCCGGACGGCGCACGACGGCGCGGCCGAACGGCTCGGTCCGGGCCGGTAGCTGAGCCTCGGCGCTGGCGAAGTAGAGCTTCTTCGGCTCCAGGAAGATAACCGGGTCCGGATCGTCGATCGCCGAACGCAGCAGCGAGTAGGCATCAGCCACGGTGGCCGGGGTGACGACCTTCAGACCGGGGGTGTGCGCGTAGTACGCCTCCGAGGAGTCACAGTGGTGCTCCACCCCACCGATGCCACCGGCGTACGGGATCCGGATGACGATCGGCGCGGTCAGTGCGCTTCGGGTACGGTTGCGCAGCTTCGCCACGTGCGAGGCGATCTGCTCGAAGGCCGGGTACCCGAACGCGTCGAACTGCAGCTCCACCACCGGCCGGAGCCCGGACATAGCGAGGCCGACTGCAAAGCCGACGATGCCGGCCTCGGCGAGCGGAGTGTCGAAGCAGCGCTTGTCGCCGAAGCGGGCCGCCAGCCCGTCGGTGATCCGGAAGACGCCGCCGAGTTGGCCGACGTCCTCGCCGAAGACGACCACCCGATCGTCGTCGAGCATCGCGTCGGCGAGCGCGGCGTTGAGCGCCTTCGCCATGGTCATGCCTGCCATCACCCGGCTCCCTCCTGATCGGCGGCCAACTCGGCGCGAACCTGCTCCCGCTGTTCGACCAGCTGCGGCGTTGGTTCGGCGTAGACGTGGTCGAAGAGCGTCAACGGGTCAACGGTCGGCTTGTCGTGCATCCGCTCGCGTAGGGCGGCCGCGTACTCCTCGGCCTGCGCGGCCACCCGCGCCACGGTGGTGTCGTCCAACGCCCCCCGGTCCCGCAGGTAGGTCTCCAGCCGAACGACCGGGTCCCGGTCCTGCCAGCTCGCCACCTCATCGGCGTCCCGGTAGCGGGCGGCGTCGTCGGCGTTGGTGTGCGGCTCCATCCGGTAGGTGTGCGCCTCCACCAGGAAGGGGCCGTGGCCGGCACGGGCGTGCGCCACGGCCCGGGTGAGCACCGCGAGGACGGCGACCGGGTCGTTGCCGTCGACCCGCTCACTGGGCACGCCGTACCCGACGCCCTTGTACGCGAGACTGGGTGCGGCGGTCTGCCGGGACAGCGGCACGCTGATCGCGTACTCGTTGTTCTGGATGAAGTAGACGACCGGCGCCTTGAAGACGGCGGCGAAGTTGACCCCCTCGTGGAAGTCACCCTCGCTGGTGGCGCCGTCGCCGAGAAAGGCCAGTGCCACCGTGTCCCGGCCCTGGTACGCCTCGCCGTAGGCGAGGCCGGCGGCGTGCACACACTGGGTGGCCAACGGGGTGCACTGCGGGGCGGTGCGCCGGACGGCCGGATCGTAACCACAGTGCCAGTCGCCGCGGAGCAGGGTCAGCACCTCGACGGGGTCGATCCCCCGGGCGGTCAACGCCATCGACTCGCGATAGGTCGGGAACACCCAGTCCTCGTCGCGCAGCGCGAGGATCGCGCCGACCTGACATGCCTCCTGGCCCCGAGCCGACGGGTAGACGGCGAGCCGACCCTGTTTGGTCAGGGCGGTGGCCTGCAGGTCAAAGCGACGGCCGAGCACCATCCGGCGATACAGCTCGACCAGCGTCTCCACCGGGGGCGCCGGGTAGTCGGGGTGCGCCGGTAGCGGAGTGCCAGCGGGGTCGAGCAGGCGAATCTGCTCGGTGGTGGGCAGGAACGGGCGGGCCGGGTCCGGCGGCGCGGCCGGCCGAGACTTTCGGCGAACCGCCCGGGATGTGGTCGTCACGGCGGGTACCTCCTGGACATCTGGTGCGCCCATGCTCCTGTGGTCGGATGATTGACTCAAGAACCGGCGAAAACGCAAGATGATTGGTCTAAGGGAGGTACTGTGATGAGCCAAGAGTCCCGCCCAGACCGGGCCGCGGCGACCGGGCCGGGACGATCGGCCCGGCCGTTGGACGATGTGGACCGCCGCATCCTGGCCGAGTTGGTCCGGGACGGACGCACATCGGTGCGGACGCTCGCCGCGCGCCTGCACATCTCCCGAACCAACGCGTACGCCCGGATGGAGCGGTTGCTGCGTGACGGTGTGGTCACCGGCTTTCGGGCCCGGGTGGCACCGGAGGCCGCCGGCTTGGGCACCTCGGCGTACATCGCCATCACCATCGAACAGAACACCTGGCGGGAGGTCTCGGCGGAGCTGGCCCAGGTGCGCTACCTGGAGCACGCCGCGCTGATCGGCGGCGAGCACGACGTACTCGCGCTGATCCGGGCCCCGGACAACGCCACGCTGCGAGACGTGGTGCTGACCCGGGTGCAGAGCATCCCCGGAGTGCTCTCCAGCCGCACCTGGCTGGTCTTCCACGAGTTCGACGGCGAGACGTCACCCTGGAGCCCGGCCGCGTCCCCTCCGTCTCCCGGGCCCAGGCGCCCGGGGCCCTGAACGCTCCGGAGGCGCCGCCAGCTTCTCCCGGTCGGCCAGCTCCAGCAACGGCTCCAGCGAATATGCCCGCTCGTCCAGGCCCGCGTGCGGATCGCCGTGCTCGGCGAAGCGGGCCGGCATCGTGGTGATGTCGAAGTCCTCCGGCTGGGCATCGTCCAGCTCGGTCCAGGCCACCGGGGCGGAGACCAGCGCCGCCGGGGTGGGCCGGATCGAGTACGCCGAGGCCATCGTGTGATCCCGAGCCATCTGGTTGTAGTCGACGAAGACCGGCCGATCCCGCTGTTCCCGCCACCAGGTGGTGGTGACCAGGTCGGGCCGACGGCGCTGGATCTCCCGACCCAACGCCAGCACCGCCCGGCGGCAGTCCCCGAAGCCCCACCGTGGCTCGATGGTGAGGTAGACGTGCAGCCCTCGTCCCCCGGTGGTCTTCGGGTAGCCAACCAGCCCGAGCTCGTCGAGGAAGGCGCGGACCTCGTGCGCCACCGGGACCACCTGGTCGAACCCGACCCCGGGTAGCGGATCCAGGTCGATGCGTAGCTGGTCTGGTCGCTCGACGTCAGGTCGGGACACCGGCCACGGGTGGAACCGGAGCGTGCCGAGGTTGACCGCCCAGGCCACCACGGCCAGCTCACTGGGCGCGAGTTCGTCCGCGCTCCGACCGCTCGGGAACGTCAGGTGCGCGGTGCGAACCCAGTCGGGAGCGCCCGCCGGCAGCCGCTTCTGGTAAAAGGCGTCCCCGCGGTTGTCCGCCCGCGTCGCGATCCTGGCACCGGCGAAGACGCCGCGCGGCCACCGCTCGAGCATCGTCGGCCGGTCCCGCAGGGCGCGCAGGATGCCCTCGCCGACGGCCAGGAAGTAGCGCACCACATCGAGCTTGGTCAGCCCCAACTCGGCGAAGTAGGGCTTGTCCGGGTTGGAGACGCGGACCAGCCGCCGTCCCACCCGGAGCTGCTCGGCCGGCGTCGCCACGCCCACACCGTAGCCGTGATCCGCCGCGCGCACCGGGTCGGACGCGCATCGCCAGCCGCACGGATCCGGTAGCCCCCGGCGAAGGAACGGGCTACCAGGCGGTCGGTGGCGACCCGGCCGGCGCCGGCAGGATCCGGCGCGGCTGCCCCGGCGGCCCGCCCCGACGCCGCCACTCCCGGGGGTAGCCCACCGACACCTCCTCGAAGCGCACCCCGTCGTACCAGGTGGTGCGCGGGATGTGGAGGTGGCCATAGACCACCGCGGCGGCGTCGAAACGCCGATGCCAGTCGGCCGTCGCCTCGGTGCCGCACCACTGCGCGAAGATCGGATAGCGAAGAATGCGGGTGGGCTCACGACGCAGCGGCCAGTGGTTCATCAGGACCGTCGGCAGCGCCGGGTCCCGCTCCGCCAGCCGCCGGGCCGTCCCGGCGACCCGGGCGGCGCACCAGGCCGACCGGCTCTCGTACGGGTCAGGGTGCAGCAGGTACTCATCGGTGCAGACGATCCCGGTCCGGTACGCCTCGGCGAGCGCCGCCTGCGACGTGTCGAGGCCCTCGGGGCGCCAGCTGTAGTCATAGAGCAGGAACAGCGGGGCCACGGTGACCGGGCCGCCGGGCCCCTCCCACACCGGGTATGGGTCCTCCGGCGTGACGACGCCGAGCTCCCGGCAGAGTTCGACCAGGTGGGCGTAGCGGGCGGCGCCGCGCAGGGGCACCGGGTCGGCTGGCAGGCTCCACAGCTCGTGGTTGCCGGGCGACCAGAGCACCTTCGCGAACCGGGCGGCCAGCAGCCGCAGCGCCCATTCGACCTGCGCGACCGTGTCTCCCACGTCGCCGGCGACCAGTAGCCAGTCCGCCGGCGACTCCGGACGCAGCTGCTCGACGACCGTCCGGTTCTCCGCGTGCCGCACGTGCAGATCACTGATTGCGAGCAGACTCCCCCGACCGTCCGCCCGATCACCCGGCCCCGTCATGTTCCGATCCTAGCCGCGCTCCCCATCGCCGTCGATCTTCGACCCGGCGCGGCCCCGGCGCGCACGGCGGAGGAACGTCGGCCGGGCGCTGCACCGCGAACCCGGTAGGATCCCCTCGGGCCGGGACTGGCGCGATTTGGGATGGAGCACCATCGGGGAACGGCCCTTACGCGGACGCAAGCCGAGCGCCTGGGCCTCCACACGTCCACCGGGAACGTTCACCAGGAGGTCACATGTCGGGTAACGCCGAGTCCACCGCCTATCGCAGCGCACTCGAGGTAATCGGTGCCGTCGAGCCGCGGGTGGCCACCGCCATCCGCGCCGAATTGGCCGACCAGCGTGAGTCGCTCAAGCTGATCGCCAGCGAGAACTACGCCTCCCCCGCGACGCTGCTGGCCATGGGCAACTGGTTCAGCGACAAGTACGCCGAAGGTACGGTCGGCCGTCGCTTCTACGCCGGCTGCCAGAACGTCGACACCGTCGAGGCGCTCGCCGCCGAGCACGCCCGGGAGTTGTTCGGAGCGCCGTACGCCTACGTGCAGCCGCACTCGGGGATCGACGCCAACCTGGTCGCCTTCTGGGCGGTCCTGGCCGACCGGGTCGAGTCGCCCGCGCTCAGGCGCGCCCAGGCCCGGCATGTCAACGACCTCACCGAGGCCGACTGGTTCGCCCTGCGCCGTGAGTTGGGCAACCAGCGGATGCTGGGCATGTCGCTGGACGCGGGGGGTCACCTGACCCACGGGTTCCGGCCGAACATCTCCGGCAAGATGTTCGACCAGCGCAGCTACGGCACCGACCCGGAGACCGGGCTGATCGACTACGACCGGGTCGCCGAGGCGGCCCGCGAGTTCAAGCCGCTGATCCTCGTCGGCGGCTACTCGGCGTACCCACGGAAGGTCAATTTCCGCATCCTGCGGGAGATCGCCGACTCGGTCGGTGCCACCTTCATGGTGGACATGGCCCACTTCGCCGGGTTGGTCGCCGGCAAGATCTTCACCGGTGACTTCGACCCGGTTCCGCACGCGCACATCGTGACCTCCACCACGCACAAGTCGCTACGTGGGCCCCGCGGCGGCCTGGTGCTCTGCGGTCCAGAGCTCGCCGAGCAGGTCGACCGGGGCTGCCCGATGGTGCTCGGCGGCCCGCTGCCGCAGGTGATGGCCGCCAAGGCGGTCGCGCTCGCCGAGGCCCGACGGCCTGACTTCGTCGACTACGCCGGGCGAATCGTCGCCAACGCGGAGGCCCTGGCCGACGGGTTGCAGCGTCGGGGCACGAAGCTGGTCACCGGCGGGACCGACAACCACCTGGCGCTGATCGACGTGACCGGGTATGGGCTCACCGGCCGGCAGGCCGAGCAGGCGCTCCTCGACTCAGGCATCGTCACCAACCGCAACGCGATCCCGCAGGACCCGAACGGCGCCTGGTACACCTCCGGGATCCGGGTCGGCACACCGGCGTTGACCACCCGCGGCTTCGGCACCGCCGAGCTGGACGCCACAGCCGAGCTGATCCACACCGTCCTGAGCCGGACCGCACCCGGCACGAACGCCGACGGCACCGCGTCGAAGGCGAAGTACGTGCTGGACCCGGGCGTTGCCGACCGGGTCAGCAAGCAGGCCAGCGACCTGCTCACCGGCTTCCCCCTCTACCCCGCCATCGACCTCGGCTAGCCCGCCGGCGCCTCGATCGGACTTGTCAGCTCACGGTGGTGTCCTCGGACCAGCTACTCCGGTAGAGGGTTCCCCGGCCCTGCGGGTCGGGGACACCATCGATGGGCGGCAGCGGCGCGGGGAACTCGTCCCCCGGCCCGTTGGGCTGCACTCCCCCGGTCGTCCGGGACCGGCGGAGCCGGGTGACGACGAACCAGACGAGCCCCGCCACGCAGGCCAGGATGACGATGTTCTGGAGCACACCGGCGTACTCCTCGACCAGATGCCAGTTGTCCCCGAGCAGGTAGCCGGCCATGACGAAGGTGGTGTTCCAGATCAGACTGCCCAAAGTGGTGTAGACGACGAAGGTCCACACCGGCATGCGCTCCACCCCGGCCGGGATCGAGATCATGCTTCGGAAGATCGGAATCATCCGGCCGAAGAACACCGCTTTGACGCCGTGCCGGAGAAACCACTCCTCGGTCTTGTCGACGTCGCTCAGCTTCACCAGCGGAAGCCGGGCGGCGATGGCCCGCATCCGGTCCCGCCCCAATGCCGCACCGATGTAGTACAGGGCGAGCGCACCCACCAGCGAGCCCAACGTGGTCCAGAAGATCGCGCTGATGACGCTCATCCGTCCCTGGCCGGCGACGAACCCGGCCAGCGGAAGGATCACCTCGCTGGGGATCGGCGGGAAGAGGTTCTCCAGCGCCACGGCCAGGCCGGCGCCGGGCCCGCCCAGCTGCTCCACCAGACCGATCACGTGCCCGACCAGGCCGTCCTGAGGAGGTTCGGCCTGGCTGGCGGTGGTACTGGCGGCGAGGAGGGCGTGCACGGTTCGAGGCATGGGCTATACGGTACGAACTCCGCCTGAGAGCGCACCCAGCCGGGCGGCGCCCACCCGGCGACGAGATCAGGCCCGCCCCACCGAGTCAGCCCGAGGGTAGTTCGGCCAGGATCCGGCCGAGCAGTTCCGGCGTACGCTCGGGCGGCTCCGCCTCCACGCAGAGCTGTTCCATCGCCAACGCGTAGAACTCCAGATCTTCCCGCTTGTCGAGGTAGAGGGCGCTGGTGAGCTGCTCAATGTAGACCACGTCGGGCAGTTCCTGGTCACTGAAGCGGAGAATGGTGAAGGCGCCGCCCGCGGCCGCGTGCCCGCCAGCGGCGAACGGTACGACCTGGAGCCGCACGTTCGGCAATGTTGTCGCCTCGATCAGCGCCGAAACCTGCTGCCGCATGACCGCCGTGCCGCCGATCGGCCGGCGCAGGGCCGCTTCGTCCACCACGGCCCACAGCTGCGGCGGATCCTCCCCGTGCAGCACCTGCTGCCGCCGCATCCGCAGCGTGACCCGACGGTCGATCTCCGCCGACCCGGCGCGGCTGTGACCGAGAAGCACGACGGCTCGGGCGTACTCCTCGGTCTGGAGCAGGCCGGGTACGAACTGGAGCTCGTACGTGCGGATCCGGGTAGCCGCAGCCTCCAACCCGAGGTAAGCCTGGAACCAGGACGGCAGCACGTCCCCGTACCGGTGCCACCAACCGGGGCTGTTCGCCTCCCGGGCAAGGTGGAGCAGGGCGTCCCGCTCCGTTGGGTCGGTGATGCCGTAGAGGGTCAGCAGATCCGCGACGTCGCGTTCCTTGAACCCGACCCGTCCCAGCTCCATCCTGCTGATCTTCGACTCGGAGGCCCGAATCTCCCAGCCCGCACCCTCCCGACTAACCCCGCAGGACTCGCGTAGCCGGCGCAGCTGCGCGCCGAGCATCATCCGTAGGACGGTTGGGCCAGCCGATGACCCCCCCTCAACGGGTCTCGTCGCCACTGCCGCCCCTCCGTTTACTGGACGCGCCCGGGCCGAACCTGGCCCGGTCGCCGAGTCAGCATGCCATGGCCCGTCGGTGAGGGGAATCGGTCCCGGCGGCGCGGCGCGGATCAGTGGATCAGTGGATCAGGTGATCGAAATCACCGTCCCTGGCGCCAAGCACGAAGGCTGCGATCTCGTCCACGGTGTAGATCAGAGCGGGGCCGTCGGGATGCCGCGAGTTGCGCACGGCGATGCCCGCACCGTCCGGAAGCTCGGCCAGCTCTACGCAGTTGCCACTGGGATTACTGCGGCGGCTCTTCTGCCACCGCAGCGGCGGTAGCTCGGGAGCGGGAACGCCATTCGATAGCGGCTGCATGTGCGCCCTTCTCGTCATGCATCCGTCCATACCGCAGCCCGGACGGGTACGTGTGGACAGAGTGGCTCCTGCACGTGCATCTGCTATTGCATATGCATCGGACAACGAGCATGATAGCCGACGGGAGCGGTGTCGATCCGCTCACCGTAAGTCACCTTTACTGGGCGACTAGCAGGGCAGACACGGGGTCGGTGACCGTCGGCAATGCCGGGGCATCGGCATGACGGGAGGACTCATGCCGGATCCGCTGACGATCGCGTCCGGCGTCTGCGCCGCGGGCGCCCTCATCTCCTCCTGGCAGCTGCACCGCCGAGCGGTGCAGGCCGAGACGGAGATCGCCGTCCTCCAGGCCGAGCTCGCCGCCGAACGCCACGCCGCCAGCCACGACCCGCTCACCGGCCTGCCCAACCGACGAGCCTTTCATCGGCTGGCCGCCGCCCTGCTGACCCGAGCCGACGGACGACCGCTGATCGCCGTCGTCCTCGATCTCGACGACTTCAAACAGATCAACGATCGGTACGGACACGCCGCCGGCGACCAGGTACTGGTCAACGTCGCCCAGCGGCTCGCCGACTTTGCGGGAGGCGATCCGGTCGCCCGACTCGGTGGGGATGAATTCGCCGGGCTGCTGACCGCCCCCGAGGTCGAGCGGCGGTGGCTTGAGCACGCCACCCGCCGGTTGCACGATGTCCTCGCCGCACCAATCCGGCTGCACTCCGCAAGCGTGCGGGTGACAGCCTCCGTCGGATTGGCGCCGGTCACCTGCCCCGCCCAGCTCTCCGAGGCGTTGGACCGGGCCGACGCCGCGATGTACCGGGCGAAGAGCATCGACTCGCCCCACCTCCGCGAGCTCCTCGACACCGCGAGTAGCGGCGACCGCTGACCACACCAGCCACCCCACCCGGTGGTCCTCATGCGACCGGTCGTCGGATGGCCCGGCGACGGGCCAGCAACACGACGGCCACCAAGATGAGCCCCTCGAACCGACCAACACCCGCTCGGCCAAACCCAGGTAAACGAACCGTACGCGCTCCGGGCCGGTGTCGAGGGTTCGCAGGTCGGCGCCGAGCTTCCGCAGCGGCCCCGCAGGCGTTTCCGGCAGCCAGGTGCAGCCCGCCACCACGGCCGGAAGCCCGACGGCGCCGGCGACGGCCGCAACGGCCAACCCAGCGTTGCCGGAGGAGCCGGCGATGACGCGTTCGTAGCCCGATGCCTTCGCGTGGGTCACCGCCATCGCCACGAACCGATCCTGTGGCAACCGGTCGGGTTCACTGTCTCGTTCTGGACCAGCACCCATCGCGCCAGGTTCGGCGAACCGGGGGTACGGCCCTGGCCGAGATCGGTGGACCCGGTACGGCCTCAGGAATCCTCCGCCACACCCAGCGGGGGCCTCGGCAGCTTGACGAAGACCACAGCACGCGAGATACCCCCGGGGGTATTGTGGGTACCGGAGGTGCCAGGTGAAGCTTCGACCCGAGATGACTGGTGACGCGCTGACCCGGCTCAAGCGAGCCCGAGGCCAACTAAACGCCGTGATCGACATGATGGAAGACGGTCAGGACTGCCGGGAGGTGCTGACCCAGCTCGCCGCGGTGTCGAAGGCCGTCGACCGGGCTGGCTACAAAATCATCGCGTCGGGCATGCGGCACTGCACCAGCGCCCGGCAACAGGGCGAGACACCCGAGATGACCGAGAAGGAGTTGGAGAAGCTCTTCCTGGCCCTGGCCTGAGTCAACCGAAGAACCAACCCTCCGGCCGCATCCCGGCGGCCGGAGGGGGTAACCGCACGCCAATTGAAAGGCACCGACCTGCCCGCCACATACCCCCCGGCGGTATAGGTTTCTGCCCTGGAAGGAGCACGACGGTGACGTTCAACGTGTCGGTCCTCGCGACCTCATCACTGGGTGACCGCAGTTACCTGGCTTCCGACGGTCAGGTAGCGGTCGTCGTTGACCCACAGCGTGACATCGACCGAATCCTGTACCTTGCCGGAGCGGCGAAGGTCCGAATCACCCACGTGGTCGAGACGCATATTCACAACGACTACGTCTCCGGTGGGCTCGATCTGGCTCGGGTCACCGGTGCCCACTACCTGGTCGCCGCGGCCGAGCGGGCCGAATTCGAACACCTGCCGGTCACCGACGGCGACACCCTGACGGTCTCCGACACGATGCGCCTACGGGTGACCGCCACCCCCGGCCACACCTTCCACCACCTGTCCTACATTCTGGACCACGCGAACGACGGCGACTGGCGACCGGCGGGAGTCTTCACCGGCGGCTCGCTCCTCTTCGGCACCACCGGCCGCACCGACCTGCTCGGCCAGCAACACGCCCACGAACTGGCCCACCACCAGCACACCTCGGCCCGACGGCTGGCAGACCTACTGCCCGACGGCGCCGAGGTGTGGCCGACCCACGGGTTCGGCAGCTTCTGCTCCGCCAGCCAAACCGACGCCCCAGAATCGACCATCGGCCGGGAGAAGGGGGTTAACCCGGTACTCCGGCTGGCCGCCGACGACTTCATTACCGAGGCCCTCTCCGGGTTGGACGCCTACCCCGCCTACTACGCCCACATGGGCGTCACCAACCTCAACGGTCCGGCACCGGTGAACCTCACCCCGGTCGCCCGCGCCGACGCCGCCGCGTTGCGTCGGCGGGTCAATGCCGGGGAGTGGGTTGTTGACCTACGTCACCGCAGGGCGTACGCCGCCTCCCATCTGGCCGGTACGGTCAGCCTCGGCCTGGACGGAGCGATGTCCACCTGGCTCGGCTGGCTCATTAGCTGGGGCTCACCGGTCACCCTGCTCGCCGAGACCTCCGCGCAGATCGCCGAGGCACAGCGCGAACTGGCCCGCATCGGCATCGACCGGCCGGCCGGCCAGGCCACCGGCGAGGCCGAGCGGTGGGCCGCCGACCGCGAACAGCTACGGAAGCTACCGCTGGCCGACTTCGCCGCGCTGGCTGCCGCCCGTGCCGGGCGGCTCCCCACCGGGCTGCCCACCCCCGACGTGGTGCTCGACGTGCGAATGGCCAACGAGTGGACCGCAGGGCACATCGCCGACGCCGTACACCTGCCCCTACCCGAGCTGCCCCGGCGCCTCGCCGACCTGCCCACCGGTGCGGTCTGGGTGCACTGCGGCTCCGGCTATCGGGCCACCGTCGCCGGGTCGCTGTTGGCGAACGCCGGCCGCGACGTGGTCGTCATCGACGACCGATTCGCAGCGGCCGAGGCGGCCGGAATCCCCCTGATCGGCGCGGAAACCACCCGTACCTGAGCCGGCCGCCCCGCCCGGCGACGAGCGGCGACCCCGCCCACCCCATCGGCGTGCCCAGGAACGAGGAGAGCATGAGCAGCCCCACCCGCGACGCCACACCAACCGGACGGCGGTCGTGACCATCAGCCTCACCCTGGCCCTGACCGTCGGGCTGGCCGTCCTGATCGGGCTCAGCCTCGGCCTGCTCGGCGGGGGTGGCTCCATCCTCGCCGTACCACTGTTGGTCTACGTCGCCGACCTGCCGCCGAAGGAGGCGATCGCCACCTCGCTGCTGGTGGTCGGCGTGACCAGCGCGGTCGGTGTACTACCGCATGCCCGTGCCGGACGGATCCGCTGGCGTAGCGGCCTGCTCTTCGGGGCCGCCGGCATGGCCGGGGCCTACGTCGGTGGCCGGCTGGCCGCGTTCGTCCCGGCGACGATCCTGCTCACCGGCTTCGCGGTGATGATGCTCGCCACGGCGGCCGCGATGATCCGCGGTCGTCGTGGCGCCGACGGCCGTATGGTGCCACGCGAGCTCCCGGTGCGGCGGGTCCTGCTGGACGGCGTCGTGGTCGGCCTGGTAACCGGCATGGTCGGCGCGGGTGGCGGCTTCCTGGTGGTGCCCGCACTCACGCTGCTCGGTGGTCTGCCGATGCCGGTCGCGGCCGGCACCTCACTGGTCGTGATAGCGATGAAGTCGTTCGCGGGTCTGACCGGATACCTGTCCAGCGTCAGCATCGACTGGGGCCTGGCCGCCGCGGTCACCACCGCCGCCGTCGCCGGCAGCCTCGCCGGTGCCCGACTGGCCGGCCGCGTGCCCGAGGTCGTGCTCCGCCGGACCTTCGGCGGATTCGTGGTGGTCGCGGGCGTGTTCGTCCTGGTCCAGCAGGTGCCCGGAGATGGCCGGGTCAAAATCCTGGTAGCCGCCCTCACCGGCGCCCTCGCGGCGGTGGCGCTGCTGGTCGCCGGCCGCCGCCGCAGACCCGCCGGGACGACCGGGTCAGCGCACGGTGCCGCGCAGGATCACCAGACGGAGCGCTGACCACGCGGGCAGGAACTCGCCGGTTCCCACCCGGCATGTTGCCGGCCAGGCCGGGAAGGCGGCGGAGCGTCCCCCGCCAACGGGGGCGGGACGGAGGTCGACATGCGGGTAGTACTTTGGGTCATCGGCATCGTCGCTGCCGCACTCATCCTGCTGGGACTGCTCTGGCAGGCGGCCCAATGGCTGATGGTTATCGGTGCGATCGCGCTGGTGGTCGTGATCATCATGGCGGTGGTCAAGGTGCGCCAGATGACTCGGCAATCGCAACGACGACACTGACCACGGGCACTCGATCGGCGGTGCGACGACAGGTACCTCGCCGGGTTTCCTACCAGACCGTAGGTTACGGTCCGGTAGACGACCGTGGGGAGGATGGCCACCATGAACCTGAGCGCCGAACGGCCGTGGCTTCGTAGCTACGCACCGGGGGTGCCGACGACCATCACCCCGACCGACGAGTCCCTGGTCGACCTGCTGCGGGAGGCCGTTCACCGGTTCGGTGACCGGACCGCCCTGGACTTCTTCGGCGCCACCACCAGCTACCGTGAGCTGGCGGCACAGGTGGAACGGGCCGCTGAGGCGCTCCGCCGCCTCGGCGTCGGCCAAGGCGACCGGGTCGCACTGGTCCTGCCAAACTGCCCGCAACACGTGGTGGCCTTCTACGCGGTGCTGCGACTCGGTGCGATCGTGGTCGAGCACAACCCGCTCTATACCGAGCAGGAACTCGCCCACCAACTCGCCGACCACGGCGCCCGAGTCGCCGTGGTCTGGAACAAGGTCGCGCCACTGGTGCAACGCACCGCCGGCACCACCAAGGTCGAAACGGTCATCGCAGTCGATCTCAGCGCGGCCCTACCCCCGCTCAAGCGCTGGGCGCTGCGGCTACCGGTGTCCCGAGCCCGGACCGCCCGCGCCGCGATCACCGCCCCCGCACCGGGCGCCCTGGCCTGGGAACGCCTGCTGGCCAGCAGCGGACCGTTGGCCGCCGACCATCCCGCGCCGGAGCCGGACGACACCGCGCTGTTGCAGTACACCGGCGGCACCACCGGGACCCCGAAGGGAGCGATCCTCACCCACCGCAACCTGCGTGTCAACGCCGCGCAGGGCCGCGCGTGGGTGCCGGGACTCCGCGACGGCGCCGAGACCGTGTACGGCGTGCTACCCCTGTTCCACGCCTACGGGCTGACGCTCTGCCTGACCTTCTCGGTCAGCATCGGCGCGACCCTGGTACTGCTGCCCCGCTTCGACGTGAACGAGACCCTCCAGGCGATACGTCGCCGCCCGCCGACGTTCCTGCCGGCAGTACCGCCGATCTACGAGAAGCTCGCCGTCGCCGCCCGGGAACGCGGCGTCGACCTGACCTCCGTCCGGTATGCCATCTCCGGGGCGATGTCGCTGCCCCCGGCCACCGTGGGCCTGTGGGAGTCGGTGACCGGCGGGCTGCTGGTCGAGGGGTACGGGATGACCGAGACCTCCCCGGTGGCCTTGGGGAATCCGGTGTCGACGGCCCGGCAGCCCGGCACCGTGGGCATTCCGTTCCCCGCCACCAACATCCGCATCGTTGACCCGGAGGACCCGACCCAGGACCGTGCCCCCGGCGAGGCGGGCGAGTTGCTGATCAGCGGG
Source organism: Salinispora pacifica DSM 45544 (assembly GCF_000378845.1). Taxonomy (NCBI): domain Bacteria; kingdom Bacillati; phylum Actinomycetota; class Actinomycetes; order Micromonosporales; family Micromonosporaceae; genus Salinispora; species Salinispora pacifica. The sequence goes on from NZ_KB905359.1 coordinate 856,338, forward strand.
CCGCAGGTCTTCGCCGGGTACTGGTGCCGGCCGGAGGAGACGGCGGCGGTGCTGCTGCCCGGCGGTTGGCTCCGAACCGGGGACATCGTGGAGATGAACTCGGACGGCTTCGTACGGGTCGTTGACCGGATCAAAGAACTGATCATCACTGGTGGGTTCAACGTCTACCCGTCCGAGGTGGAGGAGGCGCTGCGGCAGATCCCCGGGATCCGCGACGCCGCCGCGGTCGGCCTGCCCGGTGCCGCTGGCGGCGAGGAGGTTGTCGCCGTGGTGGTGCTGCACGCCGACTGCACCACCGACGAGGCGGGCATCCGGGCAAGGTGCCGGGAGCAGCTGACCGCGTACAAGGTGCCGCGCCGGGTGGTGGTGGTTGACGACCTGCCCCGCTCCCAGATTGGCAAGGTGCTGCGCCGGGAGGTCCGCGACCGGCTGCTCGCCACCTGACCGGAGCCCCGGGCCGAGCCACGCCCAGGTCGCGGGAGCTCGGCCGACCCGGGGCCGTCGGCCAGCGGGACTCCCGGGCCAGTGGGGAACAGGTGAGCCCGGGCCGCCTTGGCGGCCCGGGGCTCACTCACCTACGCCAGTTCAGGCACCAGAGGTACGCAGCGCCGGCGCCGGCCGGTTGCTGGCCCGGTCGCGGGGCCGACGGTTGGGCAGCGACAGCCGGATGACCTTCTTCCAGGCGGAGAAGACCTGCCGGGGCAGCGATCCGGTGGTGTACTTCAGGCCGTACCGGTCGAACAGCGCCCGGACCTCCGGAGCGACCTCCCGGTAGCGGTTGCTCGGCAGGTCCGGGAAGAGGTGGTGCTCGATCTGGTGGGAGAGGTTGCCGGACATGATGTGTAGCAACCGGCTACCACTGATGTTCGCCGAGCCGAGCATCTGCCGCAGGTACCACTCGCCGCGGGTCTCCCCCTCGATCGAGGTCTTCTCGAAGGTCTCCACGCCCTCCGGGAAGTGCCCGCACATGATCACGGAGTGGCTCCACAGGTTCCGGACCAGGTTCGCGGTGAAGGTCGCGGCGAGCGTGCTCAGAAACGATGGCCCGGACAGCAGTGGGTGCAGCACGTAGTCCTTCAGGACCTGACGGCGGATCTTACGGCCGACGGCTCGGGCCCGAGCCCGGAACGCCGGATCCCGGTGCCGGCCCTTCTTCAGGTTACGCCCCAGCTCCAGGTCGTACGCGGCGATGCCGTACTCGAAGAAGCAGGCGTTGATCAGGTTCCACACCGGCTGCCCCAGGTGGAGCGGGTGCCACCGCTGGTCCTCGTCAACGCGCATGATGCCGTACCCGAGGTCGTTGTCCTTGCCGATCACGTTGGTGTAGCGGTGGTGCAGCTCGTTGTGGGAGTGCTTCCACTGCTCGGCCGGAGAGACGTGGTCCCACTCCCAGGTCGTGGAATGGATCTTCGGGTCCCGCATCCAGTCCCACTGGCCGTGCAGGATGTTGTGCCCGATCTCCATGTTCTCCAGGATCTTGGCGACCGACAGACCGGCCGTGCCGATGATCCACGCCGGCGGGAACAGCGAGAAGAGCAGCACCGCCCGACTGCCCAACTCCAGGCGCCGCTGCGTCCGGATCAGCCGGCGGATGTAGCGGGCGTCCCGTTCCCCCAGATCGGCCAGCACCCGGTCCCGGATCGCGTCCAGTTCCTTTCCGATCACCTCAATGTCTTCGGCACTGAGGTGATCGATCGGGTTGACGGGCTTGCGTTGCATGACGGTCACGTCGGTACTCCGGAATCAGTGTTCGAGGTCGCAGGGGCCGGCAGCGGCCGACACGCAGGTTTGGACGAGGACACCGTCACCGGGAACCGCCGTGGTGAGCGACCCGTTACGTAGGTCACGGACGGCACCCTGGCGCAGCGGCAGGACGCAGCCGTAGCAGATGCCCATGCGGCAGCCGGACGGCATCAGCACACCGGCCGCTTCCCCCGCCTCCAGCAGCGGGGTGCTGCCGTCGGCGGCGACGGTCACCCCGCTGCGACCGAAGGTGACGGTGCCGCCCTCGCCCGGCGCGATGATGGTCGGGCGGAACTGCTCGGTGTGCAGTCGTTCGCCGAAGCCGGCAGCGGTCCAGTGCGCGGTAAGGGCGTCGAGGAGCCCGGCCGGGCCGCACGCCCACGTCTCCCGCTCGAGATGGTCCGGCACCAGCGCGGCCAGGTCGGCGAGGCTGAGCTGGCCGACATCCCGGGTGTGCCGCTCCACCAGCCGGAGCGAGCCGGCGGCGGCGAGGTCCCGCAGCGCCGCACCGAAGATCACGTCCGCCGCGGTGGGCGCCGAGTGCACCAGCGTGACGTCCGCCCCGGTGAGGGCCCCGCTGCGCAGCATCCCCATAACGGGGGTGATTCCGCTGCCCGCGGTCACCAGCAGTACCCGCGCCGGCGGGGTGGCCGGTGGCACGAAGTCGCCCTGCGCCTGGTCAAGCTGCACAATCATGCCGGGATGAGCGTGCCGCACCAGATGGTTGCTGACCAGGCCGTCCGGTATCGCCTTGACGGTGATCGTGATCGGGTCGTGGCGGTCGCCGGGAGCGGAGGTCACCGAGTAGGCCCGCCACTGCCGCACGCCGTTGACATCCACGCCGAGCCGGACGTACTGCCCGGGGCGGTGCCCCTGCCAGTCTCGCCCCGGCTGGATCACGACGGTGGCGGCGTCCGGGGTCTCCGGACGCACCTCGACGATCCGGCCCCGTAGGTCGGCGCCGGCACGCAGCGGGGCGACCAGGTCAAGGTAGTCGTCGGGCAGCAGCGGGGTGGTGACCGCCGCGGCGAGTCGCAGCAGCCCGCGACGCAGGGACGCCGGCGCGGACGGGCGCTGGACGGTGGTGGTCATCTCCCGATCGTGGCGGCACACTGGCATAAAATCTTGACCTGGGAAGGTGAACCCGACCCAGAAATTTATACGAAGGGAACAAGGTTGTGGCCGAACGGTCCGAGGCAACCCGGCGGGCGGCCCGGCTGGACCTGGATGACCGGGTTGCCGTGGAGCTCCGCAACCGGCTCGCCCTACTCGCCGAGCACACCGTCACCGCGATCACCGCCGAGGTACCCAGCTACTCCGGCACCCTCACCGGGCAGATGCGGGACAAGATCGAGAATGCCGTACGGATCGCCCTCGGCACCTTCCTGCAACTCGTCGAACGCTCCCACGGAGCCGACCCCAGCACCCCACTCGCCCCCGCCGTTGAGGCCGCGTACGCGCTCGGCAGCGGAGAGGCCCGCTCCGGCCGCAGCGTGGACGCGTTGCTCGCCGCGTACCGGGTGGGCGCCCGGGTTTCCTGGCGGGAGATGTCCGCCATCGCCGTACGCGGACAGCTGCCGGCGGCCACGGTCGCCGAGTTCGCCGAGCTGATGTTCGCCTACATCGACGAGCTCTCCGCCGCCAGCGTCGCCGGGCACGCCGACGAGTTGGCCAGTACCGGCCTCATCCGCCGCCGAAACCTGGAACGACTCACCCAGCAACTGCTCACCGGAGCCGACGAGGAGGTACTGCTGCGCAGCGCGGAGCGGGCCGACTGGCCACCGCCGCAGACCCTCACCGCCGTGCTGCTGCCCCGGTCGAACCTGCGCCCGGTGCTCAAGCTGCTGCCCGGCCAGACGCTGGAGAGCGCCGACGACCTGCCCGGCAATGGGCCCGGCGACGAGACCGCCGGACTACTCGTCCCGGATGCCCACGGCGACCGGCGACGGCAGCTCGCCCGACTGCTACAGGACCGGCGGGCGGTGCTCGGTCCGCCCCGGCCGTGGACCCAGGTCGCCCACTCCTGGCAGCGGACCGCCCGGGCGCTCGCCCTGGGGCTGCGTCCGGACGACGCCGGCGCACCACTGGACACCGAGGCGCACCTGGCCGAGCTGTTACTCAGCCACGACCCGGAAGGCCTGGCGGACCTGCGGGCACGGGTGCTGGCGCCGCTGACGGCGCTGCCACCCACCACCGCCGAACGACTGACCGAGACGCTGCGCTCCTGGCTGCTGCACCACGGCCGCCGCGACGATGTCGCCGCCGACCTCTTCGTGCACCCGCAGACCGTGCGCTACCGAATGGGCCAGCTGCGCGAACTGTACGGGGAGCGGCTCACTGACGCCGCCACCGTGCTCGACCTGACCCTGGCGCTCGCCTTCCCACCCCGCGCGCGGATCAACGAGCTGCTGCCGCAGGACTGACCGGGGTGGTCCCTCGCCACCGGCTCGCCCTGCCCAGCCCGTACGGGTCTTGGGCCGGCCCGTTGTGACCAACCGGCCGGGAGGGCGCCCGCGTCCGCGGGCGCCCTCCCGGCCTACACCCGCACCGTCAGCGACGACGGGGCCGCCGGGTCAGACCGAAGCCGACGACTCCAGCCACCGCAGCGAGGATGCCGCCGACCGTGCTCCAGGCCCAGCGCGAACCGAGCTCGGGCAGCCAACCGAAGAAGCCGTCGTCGTCGCCCTCGACCGGCTCCGTCGGAGCCGCATCGAGTATCGTGCCGGCCTCGGTGGGCAACACCAGGGGCTCCGCCAGCACGCCGTCGTCGTGGGACCCCTCACCCAGCGCGCCGACCAGTAGGTCAACCTCGATCGGCAGGCCAAGGTCCTCTTCCGGCAGGTCGGCCACGGAGAGCCGGACGTAGTAGGTCCCCGGCAGCGGATCGGCCGACCATGGCTCCGCCCAGGAGCGCACCTGCCGCAGGGCGCACCCGAGCGAGACGCTCTCAGCCTCGGCGGTAGCCGTCGGGGCCTGGGCACCAGCGGTGCAGGCCTGACGCCGCCGCAGCCCGTCGAAGACCTCCACGGTCCACGTCGACTCGCCACTGCGCTGCTTGGGGAACGACACGGTCGCGGTGACCTCGTGGCGCTCGCCGGCCACCGCCGGGAACGACCAGTACAGGTAGTCACCGGTGGCGGCGTCCACCTGCACCGGCTGCCCGGCGGTGATTTCGGTGGCGGTCAGGAAGGAGGTCCCCGCCCGGGTCACCGGGGCCGCCCCCGGTGACGGTGTCGGGGTCGCCCGGGCCGCCCCGGGCGAGACCAGCAGGGCCAGGCCGACAGCGGCCAGGACGGCTCCGCCCCGCATTGAACGGACCGGCATCACTTCTCCCTCCAGGTCGCCACCCACCACCGGGTGAGTACCCCGGACGCCAGTCCGGCCAGCAGACCAGTCACCGTCAGCAGGACGAGCAGCACCACGCCACGACCGAGATCCGGAGCAGCCGGAGCGGGCGAGGAGGCGACCATGTCCACGGTCAACTCGACCGGCATCCCCGGCGTGGTCTGGGTCCCCGGCTGGGGTGCGAAGGCGTTACTCACCACGAGACAGACGATGGTGGCTTCGGCCTCGATCGTGGTGGACGGGGTTGGGGAGGGCCCATCCTCCGGCTCCTCCCCGGCCGACCAGCGCAGACCGGCGGAGACGACGTCGGTCCGGCCGCTACCGGCGTCCACGCCACGCACCAGTTCCCGACCGTCGATGGCCACCGCCCGCAGCAGCACCGCATGGTCGGGGTTGACCGGCCGGTCCAACGCGACGCTGACCGAGGCACGCAGCTCCTGCCCGGGATGCACCGGTACCCGATACCAACGGTGCTCCGAGAACTTCTCCCGATCGCTGTAGACGCCGGCGCCGAGCAGCGGGGCGTCGGCGCAGGCCGAGGTGCCGGCGACCACGGCCGGCGTGACCGTGTGCGTGTCCTGCGCCCGGTCGACCAGTTGCTTGATCCGCCCGGTCAATTCGTCCGCGCTCTGCGCCGCGGTGTACGTGCCACCAGTGGCCGCGGCGATGCAGAGTAGCTGCTGGCGTACCTTCTCGTCCGGGGCCAGACCGAGGGTGTCCACGACCAGCTTCGTCCCCTGCGCAGCCAACTCTCGGGCCACCTCACAGGGGTCCGGTGGGGCGCAGGTGTCCTCCCCGTCGGTGATCAGCACGATCCGCCGGGCGGTGCTACCGGTGCCGAGATCCTCGGCGGCCAAGCGCAGCGCCAGCCCGACCGGGGTGTACCCGGTCGGCCGAAGCGTCGCCACCGCCGCCTTCGCCTGCACCCGGTCGACCGGTCCGACCGGCACGATCTGCTGGGTGTCCTGGCAGCCCTGCTCCTTGTCATCACCGGGATAGGTGGCACCGAGGACCCGGATGCCCAGTTCAGTCTCGTCCGGCAGCGCGTCCACCACCTCGTTGAACGCCTGCTGGGCAACCGAGATTCGGCTTCGCCCGTCGATGTCGGTGGCCCGCATCGACCCGCTGACATCAAGGACCAGCTCGACCTTGGGTGGCTCGACCGGGGTATCGCGATCCGCGAGGGCCGGTGCCGGACCAATCATCACGCTCGTCGCCAGCAGCCCGACGAGGGCTACCGCCAATCGTCTCGTCTTGATCATCGCGCGCAGTCTATGGCAGCTCCACATCGGACTGGCTCGCGGGTCCAGTGACGCAGATCACGCATGCTTCCGATCAAAACCGTGCCTAGCGTCGGGGGACGTGGCTGATCCGTCGATCGAAAGTCAAGCACCGCCGACCTCCGGGCCGCCGGTACGCCCACTCTCCCAGAACCGTGACTTCGTCATCCTCTGGGTGAGCCAGTCAATTTCCGCGCTGGGTAGCGCCGTCTCCTCGGTTAGCTTCGTCCTGCTGACTCTGGCCATCACCGGATCGGCAGTGCACGCGGGAGCCGTCGCGTCAATCGCCGCCATCACCGCTGTGGTGTGTCGACTCCCGGCGGGCTCCCTGGCGGACCGACACGACCGGCGACTTCTCATGATCGCGGCAGATCTGGGACGCGCGCTGGCGCTGGGCAGCCTGGTCATCGCAATCATCATCGACGAGATCACATTCGTCCACATCGCGGTGGTGGTAGCCACGGAGGCAGCCCTGGCCAGTTGCTTCCAACCCGCGGAGACGGCAGCCCTTCGGTTTGTCGTGGCGCGAGCGCAGGTGACCCAGGCCGCCGCCCGAAACGAATCCCGTACGCAGCTTGCGACGCTGGTCGGACCTGCCCTCGGCGGGATACTCTTCAGCGCCGGCCGGATGGCGCCGTTCCTGGTGGATGCCGTCTCCTACCTCATCTCCGCGATGGGACTGGCCCTGATCCGGCGCCCCCTGCACAACCACACCCGGGAGCACTGGCCGCGCCGAGGCCGCGGTTTCGTCAACGCGGGTCTGCGGTGGCTGTGGCAGGAGCAGTTCGCCCGGGGCGCGGTGCTCTGGTTCGCCGGTGTCACCTTCGTTTTTCAGTCGATCGGGCTGGTCTGCGTCCTCCTGGCCGAGCGCCACGGCGCCGGGCCGGTCGCCACGGGGCTGCTGTTCTCGATTACCAGCACCGGTGGGTTGGTGGGCGCGTTGGCGGCGCCCCGGCTGGTCGCGCGCTTCTCGCCCCGGACGCTGATCATGGCGTTCGGGTGGGTCGCGGCGATGGTGACTCCGCTGTTGGCGGTGGCCCACTCCGCGTATCTCATCGGTGTCCTCGGTGCGCTGGTCTTCTTTCTCGGCCCCGCGGCCAACGCCGCGATCATCGGCTACATCCTCACCCGCGCCGAGCCCGCCCTCCAGGGACGGGTGAGTGCCGCCGTGCACCTCCTCGGCGGAAGCCTGCTACCGATAGCCCCCGCGCTCGCCGGCGTCCTCGTCCAGTGGCTCGATGCCGTCCCGACCGTGCTGCTGTACTCGTCGCTCCTGCTCGCCCTAGCGACCTTCGCGACGGCAACGCGTAGCCTGGGCGTACGTCAGCGCTGAACGGCGGTCGCGGCCAGCCACCCAGCACAGGTCAGGTGGGCGGCGGACCCTCCGAATCAGTGGAGCGAAGGCGCGCACACGCCTGCTCGCACGCCCGTTCAAGTCGTTCCGTGGCGTCGCGGGACAGGCCACGTTCGGCTGCGGTCCAGGACGCCCAGGCCTGCACAACGTCCGGGAGGACGTCACTCACCTCCGGATCACCGATGGCGTCCCGGGTCAGACCTGGCAGACCCAGGGCAGCCATCATCCGGCGCGGGCCGACCCGCATCGGATGGCAGCAGGCCCGCTCGGTGAGCTGCTCCACGAAGAGGTCCACCGCCTGGCTCGTCGCACCGCCCCCGGGCAGCTTGGAGCCGATGCTGGAGGCGAGGAACGCCCGCTTCATGAGTTCGACATCCACGCTGTCGGGCAGCGGGTCCGGTGGTGCGGCGGCGACGCTCAGGGCCCGGGCCCGGGCCAGGGTCAGCGCCCGCATCTTCCGGTACGCAGCCGGTGCCGGGTTCGGCTGGTAGTCCCGATCTTCCAGCACCTCATCCGAGGTGACGACGGCGTCCTCGAACAGCCGCCGGGCATACGCCGGGTCGACCGGCTCGGTGACCAGACCATCGACTCCGTCGGCACGGCGCAGGACATCCTGCAACACCTCCACGTCCATGCCGAGGGTCAGCTCCCGAAACAGGCCACCATCGACGGCAAGGTCAATCATGGCCAGGAGGCCGTGCTCATCGTCTCCGTCGTAGGAGAAGACGCACAGCAGGAAGGCGGTCTCGTCGAAGGGGTCGTGCGCCCACCAGCAGCCCTCCACCCGCACCCGACCGATCGTGGACGCCCAGGAGGCGTCGGGAACGCCCTGCCGGATGAGCCGGTCGGCGTGTAGCCCGGCCAGTTCCCGCTGCGTGTCGACCGGGCTCATCGCCTGGAACGCCCGCAGCGCCGCCACCGCCGTCGGCGTCTCCCGCCGACCCAACTCCTGAATGACCCGGGCATCCTCGCGCGCGGCGACAGCCAGGGATGGCCCGACTCCCTCCGCACCCTGATGGGCGAGCAGCTGCGTCATCCCCTCCTCGATGCGCCACGGCGAACCATCCGCCATGATCGAGAAGTTCCACTCCACGAAGTCAGCGCCCGCAACGGCACGATCGATGCCCTGATCGCTGTCATCCATCCCTGGATTGTCCCAGCCAATCGATCACCAGACGACTACCTCGCCGCGCGCGGCGAGCCGCTACCCGCCCCCCGGAGAGCGCGGCGACATGCCGGGGCCCGCCCTCAGGGTCGGAGGACGCGGGCCCCGGGTTGCCACGCGCGGAGCGGTCAGTCCTCGACCCAGCCGTACTGGCGCGCCATGGCGACCAGCGCCCGACGGGCCTCGACGATCTGCGCACCGGTCATCGTGGGCACGTTCGCCAGCAGCAGCTCGGTCACGGCGCTGTCGAACTGCTCGACCGCCAACACATCGCACTCACCGTCCTCGTCGGACAGCGGCTGCGGGCGACTCGGCACACTACGGCTCGACACCGCCGGGGCCGCCTCCAGCACCACGCTCGCGACCTTCAGGCCCCGTTCGGACTGCACCACCTCGTAGCTCACCCGCATGCCGGCGGTGACCTGATGCCGCTGATCACCGAAGTCATTGGCGTGCACGAAGACGTCGTCGCCGCCACCGAACGGTGCGATGAACCCGTAGCCGCGAACGTCATCGAACCGAACAATTGTCCCTTTTTCCACCACAATCCCCCAACAAAGACCAACCACCAACACCCGAAGCGCGCAACCGCCGATGGGTCCCACGCGCCGCCCAGCCTAGCGGCCCTGCCAACGGGACGGGACCGGACGTCAGCGGGATGGGCTCCGGCCGTGCCGGAAACCCGACGACAGCAGCCTTGACCGCAGGTACGATCCACGCCCCGTGGACGGAAGCCAGCAGAAACTGATGATCGCTGTCCCGGCGGGGCAGGTTATGCTCTCCGACCGCCGCACACAGCGCCGATGGTCAGTCGACCTGAAGCCGTACGAGCTCGCCCGCTTCCCGGTCACACAGGCGCAGTATGCCGCGATCACCGGCGCCCATCCGAGCACGGCTCGCGGAGGTCAACTGCCGGTCGAGGGGGTCTCCTGGTGGGATGCCGTCCGGTGCTGCAACGCCTGGTCTCGACGGGACGGGCTACTGCCCGCCTATCGGATCTCCGGTGACGGGAAGATCGAGTGGGACCACTCCGCCGACGGGTACCGGTTGCCGACCGAAGCCGAGTGGGAGCACGCGTGCCGCGCCGGTACGACCGGCCCCCGCTACGGACCGCTGGACGAGATCGCCTGGTACCGCGGCAACTCGCGGGAACGAATCCACCCGGTGGGCGGCCGGCAACCGAACGCCTGGGGCCTGCACGACATGCTGGGCAACGTCTGGGACTGGTGCTGGGATCACTACGACCCGGAGGTCTACGGCAGCTACCGGGTCCTCCGTGGTGGCGGCTGGTTCGACGAGCACTGGAGTTGCCGGGCCTCCGTACGGCGCCGGAGCCACCCGACGTTTCGTGTGGACGACGTGGGTTTCCGCGTCGCGCGTTCCACTCACCCCGAGTCGGACTGACCTGGTGCCCGCGCCTCACCCCACGGCGTAGACCCCAGAGATCGCAGCGAGCACCTGATCCCGAGCGGCCGCGGCCGGACAGACACCGATAAGCACGTAGTAGGCCAGCCCCTCAGCGAGCGCCACCAGGGTTACGGCCACCTCCGCGGGATCGGTCCCGGCGCGAAGGTGGCCAGCGGCCTGGTCGCAGCGGAGCAGTTCGGCGAGTTGGCCGTGGAGTTTGGCGTAGTCGACGCGGAGGCGGGCGGCGATGGCCTCATCGGCCAACGCCACCGCGGTGAATGACTGGCGTACCCGCAGGTGGGCACGGGTGACGGCGTCGTACGGAATCAGCTCGGTGAGCACCACGGTAAGTAGGCGTCGTCGGCTGACGTCCTGGTCATCGGGTTTGGCCTTGGCGGCTATCCGATCGCTGGAGAGGGCGTTGCCCCGCTCGAAGGCAGCCTCGACCAGTTCTCGCTTGGTGGGAAAGTAGTGCTGCACCCGGCCGGGCGACACGCCGGCCTGCGCGGCCACCACGACCAGGGACACGGCCGCCAGACCACGTTCGGCGACAACAGCCAGTACCGCATCGGCGATCTCGTTGCGCCGATGCTCATGCTCGAAGCCCACTCCGCGGGTTCGACCGGTCGCCAACCCCTTCCCCCCTCCCCATCCAGGTTGCCCAGACGCTACTTGATGACTACGGTCTGCGGTATAGCAATGTGGTTACACTGATTTGATCGGGGACGTCGTGAGGTGGTGGGATGGGGACAAGCCGGGCACGCGGCGCGCCCGGCGCCGCACCTCGGACGCGCCCTCCGGCCGGGCCGCGCTCCTGCTGGCCTGCACCGCACAGTTCCTGGTGGTGCTCGATGTATCCGTGGTCAACGTCGCACTTCCGTCCATCCAACGGGCCCTCTCCCTTTCTCCGTCCGGCCTACCCTGGGTCGCCAACGCCTACGCGCTGGTGTTCGGAGGCTTCCTCCTCCTGGGCGGCCGACTGGCCGATGTGTATGGCCGCAAGCTGGTCTTGATCTCCGGGCTGGGGCTGTTCACGGCCGCGAGCCTCGTCGGCGGGCTCGCCACCACCGCCGGTGCGCTCATCGGGGCCCGCGCGTTCCAGGGCCTGGGTGCCGCCACGCTGGCACCCGCCACCCTGACGATCCTCACCACGACATTTCCGCCTGGTTCCGCGCGCAACCGCGCATTGGCTGTCTGGACCGCGGTCAGCCTGGCTGGCGGCGCGGCCGGCAACCTCCTCAGCGGCGCCCTCACCGCGTACCTGACCTGGCGGTCAACCTTGCTGATCAACGTACCGATCGGCGCGTTCTGCATCGCCCTGGCAGCTGTCACGCTGGCCGGAGGGCGACCACGCGACCGACTGGTCCAGCTCGACGTCAAGGGTGCTGCCCTGATCACCACCGCCCTGATCGCGGTGACCTACGCCGTCACGGCCAGCTACCCGCACAGCCAGCGAGGGCCAACCGCCGCCGTGGCGTTGGTCGTCGGCCTGATCTGCCTGGCCGCCTTCGTCGTGGTCGAGGCACGCGGCGCGGAGCCACGACTCCTGCCACCGCGGCTGCTGCGAACCAGGGCAGTCTGGCTGGGCAACCTGCTGATGCTGCTGGTCGGGGCGGGCTTCCAGATTCCGCTGTGGTATTTCCTGACCCTGTACCTGCAGCAGGTACTCGAACTCACCCCATTGCAGGCCGGCGCCGGGTTCCTACCACACACCCTGCTGATGATGCTGGTCGGAATGCGCGTGACCCCGTGGCTGATGCGACACGTAGCCGCGCGGAGCCTGGTCATCGTCGGAACCGCCATCGCCGCGGCCGGGTTCTGGTGGCAGAGTCAGCTCACCGTCCACAGCACCTACCTGTCCGGCGTGCTCGGTCCGGCCGTCGTGATGTCGGTCGGCGGCGGGCTACTCATCGTGCCGCTGACCGCCGTGGTGACCTCCGGTGTCTCCGGCCCCGACGCCGGGGCGGTCTCCGGGTTGGCGAACGCCGCCAAACAGTTTGGTGGCGTCCTGGGCCTGACCGCACTCATCGCGCTGACCAGCCAGCATTCGTCCACCAAAGCCGAGCTCGTCGACGGCTACGCGCAGGCGTTCGCGTTCACCGCCCTCATCCTGGCCCTCGTCGCCGTCGTGGCGCTCGCCCTACCAGCCGGGGGTGCCCTCAGGCCACCTCCCGGGCCTCGCCGGACCAGCGCCGGCACAGCCGGCGGTCGTGACTGACCACCACGACGGCACCCTGGTATTCCGCCAGAGCGGCCTCCAACTCCTCGACCAGGCCCAGCGAGAGATGGTTGGTGGGCTCATCCAGCAGCAGTAGGTCGACGGGCTCGCTGAACAGCCGGGCCACCGCCAGCCGTTGGCGTTGCCCGGTGGAGAGCCGGCCGATCGGCACGGTGAGGCTCTCCGGGGTGAACAGCCCGAGCGAAAGCAGACTGGAGATGTACTCCTCGGCCGGACCGGGCCGTCCGTGCGCGAAGGCGGCCAGCAGGGTCCGCTCCGGCTCGGCGGTGGAAACCTCCTGTGGGAGGTACCCGATCCGGCCAGAACGGGTCACCTGACCACCGTCCGGGGCGAGGTCACCGGCGAGGATCCGCAACAGCGTGCTCTTCCCGGCGCCGTTCGGCCCCCGGATCAGCAGGCGTTGTCCCGTCGCGACGGTCAGCGTGGTGGGCTTGAGCCGACCGGCGAACGTCACCTCCCGGGCGGCCAGTAGCACCCCGGCGACGGCTGCCGGATGCCTGGGCGGCTCGAACCGAAGCGGGTCGGGCGGCGGCGGCACCGGATCCGCCTGGAGGCGGCGCAGTCGTAGCTCCGCATTGCGGACGCGGCTCGCGACCGACTGCTGCACCCGGCCGGCGTTGCGGTCATAGGCGATCTTGTTGCGATCCTTCATCGCCCGGCCGGGCGCCACCTGTCGGGCCGTGGTCGCCGCGACCTCCCGCAGCCGGTCCGACTCCGCCTGCCACTGTTCGTACGCCTGCTGCCAGCGTTGCCGGGCCGCCGCCCGCTCGACCAGGTAACCCGCGAACCCGGTGCCGTAGCGGACCAGGGTGCGCCGATCCGCGTCCACCTCGATCAGGCCGGTGGCAACCTGCTCCAGGAAGACCCGGTCATGGGAGACCACGACCGTGGTGCCACGCCGGGAGCCGAGGTACCCCTCCAGCCAGCTCAACGCGGTGTCGTCAAGATGGTTGGTCGGTTCGTCGAGCAGCAGCACCTCACTGTTGGCGGCCAGCACCGAGGCCAGGTGCACGCGCGCCTGCTCCCCGCCGGAGAGGCCGCCAAGCGGACGGTGCCGCTCCACCGCGGTCAGCCCCAGCCCGTGCAACGCCTGCTCGACCCGGGCGTCGGCCTCGTACCCTCCCCGCAGCTCGAAGGTGGTCGCCAGATTCCCGTACTCGGTCAGGTCGTTCTGGTTGCCGCCGGCGAGCCGTGGCTCCAGTTCCCGTAACCGCGCCTCCATCGCGCGCAGGTCGGCCAGGGCGGCATCGATCGCCTGCTGAACGGTCAGCTGCCCCGGCAGGTACATGTCCTGGGCGAGGTACCCGACACCGCCGTCCGCGGTGACAATCACCTGCCCATCGTCCGGCTCCTCTCGGCCGGCGAGCAGGCGCAGCAGCGTCGACTTGCCGGAGCCGTTCTCGCCGATGATCCCCGTACGCCGGTTCGGGGTGACGGCGAAGGTGACGCCGTCAAGCAGAAGTCGATCACCGTACGCCTTGGTCACGCTCTGGACGCTGATCTGGGTGGGCATGTGGATGCTCCGAAGTGTCAAGGTCGGGAACCCGCCGGGGCGGGAGGTCGGACACGGGGAACACTCAGCGGAGCATCACGCCTCCCTAAAGCTATGGATGTAGCGATAAGATGCTGACATGGCCCAGCCCCCGCCGCCAACCGATAAATCCCCCCGCCGCCCCAATGGACGCAGTGCGCGCGTCCGCCGCAAGGTGCTTGACGCCGTCCGCGCGCAGCTGGTTGAGGGCGGCTTCGACCTACTGACCATGGACGCCGTGGCCGACCGGTCGGGCGTACACCGGACCACGGTCTACCGGCGCTGGCGGGACGTCGGCGGCCTACTGGCTGATGTCCTGACCGACGCGACCGGCGACGACTGGCGCCCGCCACAGACCGGTTCGCTGGAGACAGACCTCGCCGCAGTCAACTGTGAGGTCCACGCGGCGCTGACCGCCGACTCATCGATCAGCACCGCGCTGATCGCCGCCTCGTTTCGCTCCCCCCAGGCAGCGGAGGCGCTGCGGACCTTTTGGGCCGATCGCTACGCGCGCTGTGCTGCCATCGTGCGACGCGCCATTGACCGCGGCGAGGTCCCAGCCGACACCGACCCACGCGCCGTGATCATCGCGGCGACCGCACCGCTGTACCACACCCTCGTCCTACTCCGGTCTCCCGCCGACAGCGGCCTCGCCGCACGCTCGGCCCACCAGGTGAGCGTCGCCGCCCGCGCGGGCGCCTTCGCCCGCCCCAGCAACGAGCTCATGGCCGCCGGCGCAGCAGGATCCGGGGTGCGGTGAAGCCCGGCACGTGCGGCTGTGAAAAAGGTAACCAACATGAGGCTGCCGGTCGGTAACTCCTGTTAGGATTCCGCAATTCTTCATGTCGCCGCCATTGAAGAAGGGAACCATCTGAATGCATGACGTGGACACCGTGCGTTATCCACTGGCCGCTCCAGGAAGCGACGCATGGGAACGCGTCGTCACAAAAACCCGCGCCGAACTGCGGGACCACGGTTGCAGTGTGCTGCCGGAGTTCATTCGACCGACCAGCTGGGAGACGCTACGACGAGAAGGCGCCACAGTTGCCCCGTCGGCATACTACGACGTTACGGAAACCAACGTCTACAACATGAAACTCGATGCCGACCTACCGGCGGAGCACCCGGGTCGCATCCTCATGCGCCGCGGCAACGCGTTCGTCCCGCGCGATCTGATCCCCGCCGACAGTGTCATCCACCGGCTCTACCGCGACCCGTCGTTCGTACGCTTCGTCGCCGCCTGTTTCGAACTCCCCGCACTCCACGAACTCGCCGACCCGCTCTCCGGCCTGGTACTCAATGTCGTGCAGCCCGGTATGGACCATCCGTGGCACTTCGACCTCAACGAGTTCACCGTCAGCCTACTGACTCAGGAGCCGGAGGACGGGGGCGTATTCGAGTACTGCCCGAACATCCGTTCTGCGGGTGCGGAGAACTTCGACGCGGTCCGTGCGGTGCTCACCGGTGCCGATCGAGCACCGGTACGAGCCCAGACTCTGCGTCCCGGTGACCTCCAACTGTTCAAGGGGCGGTACGCGCTACACCGGGTGAGTGCCGTGCACGGGGACACCGCCCGGCACACAGCGATCTTCGCCTACTCCCAACGCCCCGGCGTGACGGGCAGTGTCACCCGTACGCAGCAGCTCTTCGGCCGGGTCCTACCCACGCACCGCGATGCCGAACGTCATGCCACCCGAGTCGACCAGCTGCTGGACTAGCGCTTACGAAGATAACCCCATGCGTTTCAACCAGCCCGGCGGACTTCCGACGGCATACCCTTTGACCGCAACCACTGGCCCAGAAGGCGGCCCGACGAGCAGCACATTCCAGGAGGCCGAGTGAGTACGTTCGAGAACGAGGGCAAGCTGCCCTCGGTACCGCTACCCACGCTGGAGGAGACTTGTGCCCGCTTCCTCGAGTGGTCCGGGCCGCTGCTGACAGCGCAGGAGTTCGCCGACACCGAGGCCGCGGTGCGGGAGTTCGAGCAGGCCGACGGTCCGGGTCCGAAGCTCCACGCCGACCTGGTGCGGTACAACGAGGACACCACTACCCACAGCTGGCTGGACTACTTCTGGCCGGCCCGCTACCTCGGCCGGCGCGACCGCATCGCGTTGAACGCCAACTTCTTCTTCCTGTTTCGTGACACGCCGCTGCGCGGGTTCACCGATCCACAGGTGGAGCGCGCGGTGCGGCTCATCGCCGCCACCGTCAACTACAAGGTCCAGCTCGACGCGGAGCGCATCCCACCTGCCGTGACCCGCGGGCAGCCGCTGTCGATGGAACAGAACAAATTTCTCTTCTCCACCACCCGTATCCCGGGGCCGACGCAGGACAGCGTCCGAGCACCGTACAGCGCCGAGATGCCGGGCCCCGCAACCGCACGGCACATCGTGGTGTTCTGCCACGGCAACGCCTTCCGGATGGACGTACTCGGTCCGGACGGGCGCCCCTACTCCCTCGATGACCTGACGGCGGGCCTGCGGGAGCTGCAGAAGGCCGGCCTCGTGCCGGCGGCGATGACCACCGCGACCGGCCACCTCACCACCATGGCCCGGGCCGAGTGGGCGGCCGCCCGACAGCGACTGGTCGCGCTCGATCCCAGCAACGCCGCGGCGCTGGAGACCATCGAGACGGCGCTGTTCTGCGTCTGCCTGGAGGACCTGACCCCCGCCGACGATCTGGCGGCCTGCGACCAACTCCTGCACGGCGACAGCGGCAACCGGTGGTTCGACAAGGCGGTGTCGCTCATAGTCTTCGCGGATGGCACCGCCGGCATCAACGTCGAACACTGCGAGCTGGACGGCACCACCATCCTCAGCTTCGTCGACACGATCCTCGCCGGAACACCGGAGGAGCACGCCGCGCAGTCCGGTGCGGTGGCACAGGGCGTGCCAGCGATCGAGCCGGTCACCTTCGTGCTCGATGACGGGCTGCAAGCCGAGATCGGCACCGCGGCACAATCCTTCGCCCAGTTCGGCGCGGACACCGCCACCGTGACCCTACCCATCGACGAGTTCGGGGTGGACGAGGTTAAGCGGCTCCGAATGTCACCGGACGCCTTCGTACAGCTGGGATACCAGCTCGCGCACAAACGCGCCAAGGGGTTCACCGGTGCCACGTACGAGTCCATCGCCACCCGCCAGTACTCGCGGGGACGAACCGAGGCGATGCGCGTCGTCACGCCCGAAGTGCTGCGGTTCGTCGCGGTCATGGACGATCCCGCCGCAGCCCGGGAGGAGCGCCGGGCGGCGTTTCGTGCCGCGGCCGACAAACATGTCGAACGGGCGAAGCAGTGCCAGGCCGGTGCCGCACCGGAGCAGCACCTCTGGGAGCTACAGCTCATCCAGCAGCGGCGGGGGGCCGAACTCGGCGTGCCGGAGTCGCCCCGACTCTACGAAACGTCGGGGTGGCGCACGATGCGCGACGACTACCTGAGCACCAGCTCGGCGCCGTCGACGAAGATCCGCTACTTCGGATTCGGGGCCACCAGCAGCCGTTGCATCGGAATCGCCTACGTGCTGCTGCCGGACCGGTTCCAGCTGTACCTCAGCACTCCACGTCCGGTCGCCGAGATGATGCACACGTTCGCCGACCGGCTCCGCGAGGCGTTGCGTGAGCTGCGCGCCCTCCTCGACGAGCAGTAGCCGACCAGGGACCACCAGTTTGGCGTCCCACCCGTCAGCCGGAGCCGCAGGTACCGGGCTTGGGTGCTGGAGACGTTGACGGTGGTCTCCTGGCCGGTCCGAATCCGGTGGCGATGGTCGTGGATGACACCTGAACCTGGTACCCGCGCGGGCCGTCCCCGAGGAGCCGCTGCTGTCGAGCAGCAGCCGGGTGAAAGGTTGCCGCGCCCAGGTCGACCGGGAAGTGCTGCCCGGGGGGCTTGTCCCGCCACCGCGCTCCACCGGGTGGTCTGGCTCGGGTCAACAGCGTTCCTCGCCGGGCTGCCGCTTTCGGCGGCTGACGTCGAGACGGTCCAGCCGCCACGGTCCAGCGCCGGCGTACCGTAGACGTGGCACTCGGCGGTGGACCACCCCCTCGGGTCCGCGCCGGTCCGGGTGACCCCGTACGTCACCCCAATGTCGAGTCTCGGTCGACGTGAACCAACATCCGCACGCCCCGGGCGAACCCGACCCGATCAATCCGAGAGCGACGCGGATCGTCGTGGCTACGGGGAACCCAACCAGGTCACCGGGACCAACCATTACCTGGCGGATAATGGACACTCCACCGCCGGCGGTGCGAACCTCCAGGAACCACGGGGAACACCAGGTGGCCTCCGAGACGAGAGGATCCGCAGCCATGAGCGACCTTGCCAACACCGTCCAGCACTACATCGACATGTGGAATGAGACTGATCCCCTGCGTCGGATCGATAAGGTTCGCGATATCTGCACCGAAAATGCGACCTATACGGATCCAAAGATAGGCCTCATGGGACACGAGGCGATCAACGCGTTTATCAGTGCCGTCCAGGCGCAGCTCCCGGGCATGACCTTCACCCTGGCCGGGCCGGTCGACACCCATCACGACATTGCCCGCTTCACCTGGCACCTCGCCCCAGCCGGGGCAGCCGAGCCGGTGGCCGTGGGCTTCGACGTGGTCAAGGCCGACGACGACGGACGGCTCTCCGCGGTGTACGGCTTCCTCGACAAGGAGCCCACCGCCAGCTGAGCGCGCAGCAACCGCACGGTCGGCGAAGCAGCCATCCGGGGCGTCACCATTCCGGCGTCGCCCTGGATGAGCTGGCGGAAGCAGGAACTGACGATCGAAGTTCGAGACACGGCTACCACTGTGATCAGGGCGGTGGGTCGC
This sequence comes from Salinispora pacifica DSM 45544, assembly GCF_000378845.1. Lineage (NCBI taxonomy): Bacteria > Bacillati > Actinomycetota > Actinomycetes > Micromonosporales > Micromonosporaceae > Salinispora > Salinispora pacifica. The sequence goes on from NZ_KB905359.1 coordinate 875,217, forward strand.
CGACCAGGAACTGGTACGAGTCGGCTTCGCCGTAGTGCCACCCGCCTACTGCCCATCGAGCGGCTGGCCGGGTTGACCAACCGAGAGCGGACAACCCTGCGGATGCTCGCGGAAGCAGGGTCGAATCCAAAGATCGCGGCCGCGATGATGGCAACACACCGCGAAGGCGCACGTCGGTAACGTGCCCACCAAGCTCGGCCTACGCGATCGGGTGCGGGTCGTGATCACGGCGTACGAGACCGGCCCGGTCAGGTCCGGGCAGAGGTAGTGGTCGCGGTTCTGGAATCGCATGTTCGGGCGTCGTAGTGCCGCTAGCTAGAAGTTGAAGGGGTTGAAAACTCTTTTCGTCCTCGCCCAAGATGCGGTGGGTGCGGAGGACCGCGCCCTTGATGCATCAGAAGAGGGTGGCAGCCCGTTCGAGCCGGGCCGAGTCCGGGTACGCCTCGCCGTTACGGGCGTGCCAAGCCCTATCCCGAGCGGACAGCGGCAGAAGGAATGCGCTTCCACAGCGCGCCGCGGAGAAATCATGGCCTCACCAGGTTTAGCCTTGGGCTAGCTCTCGCCGTTCGGGAACCCAGTCCACCGATTCGGCCGCCGAGGGCTCAGTGAACACCAGGACGGACTCGTCGCAGCGTTTGAACACCAATCGCTCCTGCGGATACTCGTACAGTTCGCCCGCCATCAACAGCAGCGATTGGCCCTGAATGTGCAAGACCACCTCGGCCAGGACGCCTTCGTCCAGGAACGTCGAGACACCGTCGACCTCGCCGGTGGGCAACCCCGACAGGGTCCGCATGCGATATATCCCCGTCATACCTGCCCAGTCCGCCGAGTAGTCGCTAGCTGCTCGGCGCCGCCACAGGCCCCATGTAATGTCGTCCTGGTAAGTGTCGATGGTCACGAAGGTCCCGTCATCGAGTGAGGCACCTAGGATAAGTAGTTGCAAACATGGCACGGCGGGATCCTCGAACTGCGGGCCACCGGCGGCAGTTTCCTCCCGCAGCGCCATCTCAACGCCCGTCCAAGCTGCGATCTTCTGGCCGCGAAGCTGGTCAAACTCCCGAGCTCTTTCCGCGACCCATCCATCCCGTGCCATGCCTCAGTATCTCCGACGATATCTATGGCCCACATCGCCCTGGTCGTGCCACGCTTGGAGCCGTTCGATCGGGTGATCATCCCACCGGACCTTCCCGGTGATGCGGACGCGACCAGTCTGGCCCTGGTGTACCTGGGGGGAGGAGACCGGAGACCGGGTACGGCACCGACTGGCACGCGCCGTTAATCGGGCAGCACTGGCTCGTCTCCGGCGCCACTGGCTCCGGCAAAAACTCGGTCACCTGGATGGCGCTTCGGGCGTGTGCTCCGCTGATCCGAGACGGCCTGGTCCGTCTCCACGTGGTCAACCCCAACGGCACCGAACTCAACGCGCTCAAGCCGGTCGCGTACCGGTATGCCGAAGCTGACGGCGACATCGTGGAGGCGCTAACGGGGTCGAACTGGATAACGCCGCCACGGTGCGCCGGGTCCTCGACGGTCTCCGCATCAGGCTCGACGGCAAGCCGGCTGCCGCCAGCACCATCCGCCGGAAGCGGGCGGTCCACTACAACGCGCTTGGTTACGCCGTCGGACTCGGCCGTCTGGACGCCAACCCCATCGACCGCATCCAGTGGATCGGACTCGAGGTCACCGCCGTCGACCGCCGCGTGGTAGCCAACCCGGCCCAAGTGGCGGCCCTGCCTGACGCTGTGACCGCGCTCGGCGAATGGGCCGACCGGGTGATCGTCTTCTTTGGATGTCTCTACTACCGCCTCCGCCGAATGAACATTCGTGCCGTCATTGGCCCGGCGGTCACCCGGCACTAGGCTCTGCTCACTCACCCGGTCGCGCAGACACGCGCTAGCCGAACCGCTGGGCGAGATCGGTCAGCCGCACGACACAGGGCGTCCCGTCATTGCTACCTGAATGGCTGGATCGACCTTGACCTGCAGCGGACTTGAGGTTTGATACTTCCCCCAGCCGCCGGGTCGGCGGGACACCTGGGTCCGAACGCCTGGCATCGCCCGAGTCGAAGCGCCCAGATCTAGGACCCCGAGACGCGAGAAGTGATTCTTGTGAAAGCTGCCGCCCTGACCTCCTTCGGCGGGCCGGAGGTTCTGACGCTGACGGAGGTCGCCAGCCCGCAGGCAGGCCCCGGCCAGTTGCGCGTCCGCGTACGGTCGGCCGGGGTCAACCACTTCGACACCGCCATCAGGAAGGGTTGGGCACCACCGACGGTGGACAACTCCTTCCCGGTCGTCCCCGGCAACGAGTACGCGGGCGTCGTCGACCAGGTGGGCGAAGGCGTCACCGGACACTCGGTGGGGGACACCGTCCTCGGCTACTGCACACTGGGCGCCTACGCCGAGTACGTGGTGGTCTCCCCCGAGCAGGTAGCGGCCAAGCCGGAGCGCATGCCCTGGGATATCGCTGGCGGCTTCTCCGCCAACGGAGTCGGCGCACACCTGTGCCTGCGCGAGTTGAAGATCGGTCCCGGCGACACGGTCCTGATCCACGCGGCGGCGGGCGCCCTGGGCACCTTCGCGGTCCAACTGGCCCGGGCCTGGGGAGCACGCACCGTTATCGGTACGGCGAGCGAGGCCAACCATGCTCACCTGCGGTCGGTGGGTGCGGTCCCGGTGACCTACGGCGAGGGACTGATCGAGCGGGTACGCGCCCTGGCGCCCGACGGGGTGGACGCCGCCCTGGACATCGCCGGCGACCACGCGCTGCGCGCGTCGGTAGAACTGGTCACGGACAAGAACCGGGTCCGCACCATGGTCTCCGACGAACTCGCCGCAGAACTCGGCGTTCCGACCGTGACACCGAAACGGTCCAACGCCCAACTCGCCGAGTTGGCCGAGCTCCATGCACAGGGCAAGCTCAAGCTGCACATCCGACAGGCACTCCCGCTCGCGCAGGCCGCCGCGGCACACCGTTCGATCGAGACCGGGCACGGGCGGGGAAAGATCGTCCTCCTCGTGGACTCCCCATCGTGAACAACGTCGAAATTCGCCGCCATGCGGCCGGCGCAAAGCCGAAATCGATCATTCGTTCCAGAGAAGCCAAAACCGAAGACGGACAGGCGCGGCCGAAGACCCTACCGCTTCAGCAAACCGAACAGCCGCTCAGGGCACCGCGAAACCTAACATAAACTAAACACGAACCGAGCGCAGCGACACAACAGCTTGGGGGGAACCATGAAGCGGATCGAGACCGACCCCCATATTCAGATCCTCGGTCCCGTCCAGGCGACGAGCTGCGGTATTGAGATCGACCTGGGACCCCCGAAACAACGAGCAATTCTCGCCCTGCTGGCGCTCCGGGCCGGACGACACGTACCACTCGATGAGGTGATCGCCACGCTCTGGGCGGGACAGTCACCGACGCGGGCCGCCAACCTCGTACACACCTACGTCGCCCGGCTACGCCAGGTGCTGGAACCAGAGACACCACGCCATCGGCGAACCAACGTCATCGCCTCGGTACCCGGCGGGTACCGGCTGGCTGTCGGCGTCGGGCAACTCGACCTACACGCCTTTCGTGCCGAAGTCCGGGAGGCGGTGTCCCTCCACGAGCACGGCCAGCTCACCGGCGCCTTCGCCCGCTTCGGCGAGAGCCTTGGCCGGTGGCGAGATCCCCAGGTCAGCGAGCTGGCCGCGCTCCTGATCGAGCAGGACGACATCCGTCCGCTACGGCAGGAGTTCCTGGCCGCGGCGCTCAACTATGTCGGCCTCGGGCTGGAGCTGGACCGACCGGAGGCGGTCCTGCCCGTCGCCGAACAACTGGCTTTGACCGAGCCACTCAACGAGCGGGTGCAGGCCCGACTGTTGCAGACGCTGGCCCGAATCGGCCAGCGGGCTCGGGCCATCGAACGGTACGCCGAGGTCCGCCGGCGGCTTCGGCTTGACCTCGGGGTGGACCCGGGGCCCGAACTGTCCGCGGCATACCGCGAGGTGTTGGACGCCAGGCTGACCGCGTCGGCCACCCAACGCCCGAGCCCGGCGCACGCCCCACCGTGGCGCTGGGCGGCGCCCCTGATCGACGAGCTGACCGGACGATCAGCCGATCTTGCGGCAGTCAACGACCTGCTCGACGGATATCGCCTGGTGAGCCTCACCGGTCCGGCCGGGGTGGGCAAGTCCGCGCTCGGCCTGGCCGTCGCCGAGCAGCAGCGGGCGCGGCACGCCGATGGGGTGGCGGTGGTCGACGTGACGAACGTACGCACCGGTCCCGCTCTCGAGCGGGCGGTGACCGCCGTGGTCGCCTCTTCGCCGCGGGCATCGACGGGACCACCCGTGCCCCTGGTACGTCAGCTGACCGACCGACGGCTACTGCTCGTGATCGACAACGCCGAGTTGGTTACCGATGCGACGGCCGACCTGGCGGACGAGCTGCTCCGGGGCTGTCCCGGCGTCACCGTCCTGTTGACCTCGCGCGAGTTGCTCGGGATGCGGTACGAGGCGGTGTATTCGGTCCGGCCGTTGCGCACCGATCCGGAGCCGGGGTCGTCGGCACCTCCACCCGCGCAACAGTTGTTCGCCCGACGGGCCATCCAGGTGCAGCCGAACTTCCGACTCGACGAGGCCACCGTGCCGGGGGTCACCGCGGTGTGCCGGGCCCTGGACGGCCTTCCGCTCGCCATCGAGTTGGCCGCAGCGTGTCTACGGACGCAACAGCTGGACGCCCTGGTTGAGGTCGTCGCCGATCCGCTGCATTGGCTCGGGCCGCCGCGACGAGGGGTGCCGAGTCATCATCGGTCGCTACACGCCGCTGTGTGGCGCAGCATCGAGTTGCTCGACGCGGCGGAGCTGCGCTGCTTCACCGGGCTCGGGGCGATGCCCGCCGACTTCGACCTGGCGGCCGGTGCGGGTGCCGGCGCGGGCACGGGTGCCGGTGCGGCGCTGATCGGTGATCTCCACGCCGTGCAGGTACTCCTGGATCGATTGGTCGACAAATCGGTGCTGGAGGTTCGACACGGTCCCGCCGGCCGGAGCTACCACATGCTCGGCACGGTGCACGCATTGGCCCGGCAGCTGTTTCAGGAGGGCGGCTACGCGGTGGCACCGCCCTCGGCACGGTGCACCTGCCGCTGCCACCTCGGCGATTAAGTCCGGGAGAGTCGTAAATCTTTCGGAACTCTCGTCCGCTATCCTGACGAGCATTTTTCAAGCGGAGCGACGCCATCTACACCGCACGGGGAGATGCGTGGTGGCGGCGGCTTCAAGAAAAGTTCAAGGAGGTCTCAGCAGAATTTCGGTGGGTGCCCGAACAACCGTACCGGGGGCGCACATGATTTCAACCTCAGGCGTCTCGCCCCACCTGGCGGACCAGGCCCGAAAGGCCGCCGCGGCACAGGCGATCGACTACATGCGCCAGCACCTGGCGGAGCCGCTGCAACTGGCCGACCTGGCTCGGGTAGCGCCGTTCAGCCCCTTCTACTTCCATCGCCTGTTCCGAGACGTGACCACGATGACTCCGGCCCGTTTCCTCGCCGCCCTACGTATGGCGGAGGCACGGCGGTTGCTGCTGCACACGGATCGGACCGTCACCGCGATCAGCCGGCGCGTCGGCTACACCAGCACCGCAACCTTCACCACCCAATTCTCGCGGCTGGTCGGTACCACGCCGGGGTACTTCCGGCAGGTGGCCCGTCTGCTCGATGGTCACTGCTGCCACATCCTGGCAGACCGACTCCACCGTACGGCCGCAGTGGTCACCCGCCCCCGACTCACCCTGCTCGTGCCCGACAGCGAACCCGGCGATCTGGTGCTGGTGGGCCTGCGCGGGAAGGGGCGGAGCACCGACGTACCGACCGCGTGGACGGTGGCCGCCGGCGGTTCGGCCGTTCCGGTCGTCGCCCGACCCAGCTCCTACCACGCCCAGATCGTGCTGGCGCGGGCACACCGCACGCTGATCAGCGCCCTGGTCGACGAGGATCCGGCGAGCTATCTGGTCGGCACGGCCGAGGTGGAGCTGACCCAGCGCGGCGCGACCGTGGGCCGAATCCTGATCGGACCGCGACGGCCCACCGATCCACCGGTGCTGGCGATCGGCCCGGTCGGCCGAATCATTGAGACGTTCGCCTGCCTCTCCGAACCGCCGCGATGGCCGGACTCGCCCCCACTGGCCAGTATGCCCAGCACGGTGGCCAGCGCATAAATTCCCTCTGGTACCAGAAGGCCGCAGCCAACTGACCGAGGTGCTGCAGTTGAACAGCCCGGAGTCCGCGCACCCGCAAATTCACCATCGGCATGCAGGCTCACCTCGGGAAGTACCGCTGGGCCAGCACCAACCCATCCCCTTCCAGACCGACGCCGACACCAGTGCCGTTGTGCCCCCGACCGCCCTCCCCTACTCTTTCGCCCATCATGTCACCCCCTCGCAGTGGGAGGTCGATAATGGACAGAAGCGATAGCCAGGATCTGCGGTCATTCGCACACGACTCACCTACCGAGACGGAGACGGCGCTACGGCTGACCAAACTCTTGGCCACCTCGCCGATTCCACCCGAGGAGATGATCAACAATCTGCCGCTCTTCCTCCGCCGGCATCAGCTGACCGACCTACTCTCCATGGACGCGCTGTACCGGAAGGTCCTCGACGTCCCCGGGGTGATCATGGAGTTCGGGGTCCGGTACGGCCGGCACCTCGCCACCTTCGCCGCCCTTCGCGGCGTCTACGAGCCGTACAACCCGCTGCGACGCATCGTTGGCTTCGACACCTTCACCGGCTTTCCCGACCTCAACGACGTCGACCGGGTGGGCCCGACCGCGTACGAGGGTCGCTTCGCCACCCCGCAGGGCTACCCGACGTACCTACGGGAAATCTTGGACGCACACGAACACAGTGAATTCTTCGGTCACGTCACCCAGCGCAGCGTGCTGGTCCAAGGCGACGTACGAGAGACCGTGCCGCGTTACCTGGAGGAGAACCCGCAGACCGTCGTCGCCCTGGCCTACCTCGACCTGGATCTGTACGAACCGACGAGGGCGGCCCTGGAGGCCATTCTGCCGCGCCTGACCAGGGGTAGCATTGTCGCCTTCGACGAGGTGGACAACCCGAAGTGGCCCGGCGAAAACGTCGCCGTACGGGAAGTGCTCGGGCTGGACCACGCGCCGCTGCGGCTACTGCCCGGTCGGCCGGCCCCGGCCTACCTGGTCTGGGGAGACTGAGTCGAGCTGGCTCCCTCGGGCGGCAACACGCTCAGCTGTGTCGGCTGAATCCCGCGGCGACCCCTTCCCACCCGACTCGGCGAAGGGGCCGGAGTAGATCAGCAGCGTGAGGTCGGGAGGCCCCGGCGGCGACCGCCGACCCGCGTTCGGCGGCCCCGACGGGACCACGACTCCCGGAGCGACCCGCTGAGCCCACGACCTCCGCGCAAACCCCCGCTGGCAGCAGCAGAGTGGGACTACGTACACCAGGTCACGACGCGGGCCGAGCGGCGCCCCAGGCGGACAGGGCCTGATCCAGGTCGGGCCCGGTGGAACCGGCCCAGGCGACATACCCATCGGGTCGCACCAACATCGGTGTGGTCGGCTCCGCCGGCCGGAACGTCACCAGGTGGTCGTAGCCGGGGCCGCTCGGATCCGGATCCACCAGGACGAAGCCGCCACCCCGCAGCGCCGTGTACAGCCGACTCCCGTCCTGGGCCGTGAGGTCGGGGGCGCGCTGCCCGACCAGCGGATGCGCACCGCGGGCGGCCGGATAGCGTACGCCGATCCCGCTGAGCCGCATTCGCAGCTGGTCGCCCAGGGGGCGTACGGCAATGCCGGCGCGGAAGAGTCCGTTTCGGGCCGCCCGCGCGAGCGAGGAACGGAGGATCACCGCCCGGATCAGTCCTCCACTCGTACGCAGCACCATTCGACCGACCGGCCGGCGCTCCGCCTCGTACGTGTCGAGCAGGCTGTCACCAGCCCGACCCTGCACCACGGCAGCGAGCTTCCACCCCAGGTTGGCCGCGTCCTGCAGACCGGTGTTCATACCCATGCCACCGGCTGGCGAGTGAACGTGGGCGGCGTCACCGGCGAGCAGCACCCGCCCCTGCCGGTAGGCGGTGGCCTGCCGCTCGTCGCTGTGGAACCGGGACATCCAGCGTGGACTGTGCATGCCGTAGTCAGTTCCGGCGATCCGGCGTACCAGTGTGGCGATCTCCGCAAGGGTGACCGGCGTGCTGTCGGGCGGCTCCCAGTTCGGGTCCCGCGCCATGACCCGGTACCAACCGTCGCCGAACGGGACGATCAGGCAAAAGCCATGCTGGTTACCCTGGACCGTGAGCACCTCCGGCGGCGACTCGGTGAGCTGGACGTCAGCCAAGATCAGTGAACGGAGTACGGAGTGGCCCGGGAAGTCCAGGCCGAGCTGCTCCCGCACCGTGGAGTGGCGTCCGTCGGCGCCGACGACGTACCGGCCCGTCAACGTGTGGACGTCCCCATCGCGGTCAACGGTCAGCTGCACCTCATCCTGGCCTGACTCGATCTTGATTACCCGGGCGCCGCGGATCAGATCGACCCCACCTGCTACGGCGCGCTCCAGCAACAGGCGCTCCACCTGGTACTGGGGGGTGACGAGCAGGAACGGGAAGCGGGTCGGCAGCGACGCGAGGGACACCGACACCGTGCCGAACAACCGGAGCCGGCCCAGCGCCTTGCCGGTGTCGACCAGTTGGTCGGCGAGCCCACGGGCGTCGAACTGTTCGAGCGTCCGGGCGTGCACCCCGAAAGCTCGGGTCAGGTTCGACTCGTCGCGGCGCTTCTCCAGAACAGCGACCCGAACCCCGGCCGCCGCGAGATCACCGGCGAGCAGCAGCCCGGTTGGTCCGGCTCCGACAATCACGACATCGTACGTGGTTTCGTCCATCGGATCAGCCACCTCCACACTCCGTTGCGCGGGATCGCCCCAAGTCAGAATCGAGCGAGAACTCGTTCCACTCGCACTGGTGAGCCTACGCAGACGGCCATCATCGCCACCAGAGAGTGATGACTGTGGCTTCGATGACAATAAAAATATGGCAGCGATACAGATCGGCTGCTAAGGCCTGTCGTCCTTGGTGGCCTCTGGGTTAGATTCCGATCATGGAGCGTCATGGCGTGGTGCAGATGTCGGTGTCGACGTGGCAGCAGCCGCTACCGGCCGTCGGGTCGGCGGTGCGCTCGGCGTTGGTCGCCGAGGTCGCCGAGCGGGTGTTGGCGTGCGGCGACAGACGGCTGCGGGTGGGCATCGACGGGTTGACCGCTGCAGGTAAGACCAGCTTCGGCCATGAACTGGCGCAGCAGATCAGCGCCCGGGGCCGACCCGTGTTACGGGCCACTCTGGACGACTTCAAGAGGCCGTGGCGGGATCGACACCGTTATGACCGGGAATCGGGCGAGGGCTACTACCGCAACGCGTACGACTACGAAGCCGTCGCGCGGCTGTTGCTGCGGCCGGTCGCCCCCGAGGGATCTGGCGCATGCGTGTTGTGCAGCATCGACCCACTAACTCAACGTGACCACCGTGAGGTGGTCAACCAAGCGGCGGCGGATGCGGTACTGATCGTCGACGGCGTGTTCGCGTTTCGCCCAGAGATCAACGACTACTGGAACTATCGGATCTGGCTGGACGTCGACGAGCAGACTTCCGTGCATCGCGGCACCTACCGGGACCAGACCTGGGCCGGCGCGGAAGCTGAAGCGATACACCGCGAGCGCTACTTGGTGGCCATGCGGCTCTACCTGACCGAGGTGAGCCCCCTGCGGCTGGTTGACGTGATCATCGACAACACGGTGTTCGACCGCCCGCAGATCATGCCAGCCGGGCGGGACGGTTGACACCTGCCACAGCCGCCGGTCGCCCTGGTCAGACACCGCCGCCGACGCTGGGTCGGACAGCGACGAGCCGGTCGACCCTCCTCGGGTCGACCGGCTCGTCGTGGGGTCCGATCAGGCTAGGTCGAACCGGTCGAGCTCCATGACCTTGGTCCAGGCCGCGACGAAGTCCTGCACGAACTTCTCCCGCGCGTCCTCGCTGGCGTACACCTCGGCGAGGGCCCGCAGCTGCGAGTTGGAGCCGAAGATGAGGTCAACCGCGCTGGCGGTCCACTTCACGTTGCCGGTGGCCAGATCCCGAATCTCGTACCCGTGCTCAGTGGACTCCGACGCCTTCCACTGCGCGCCCGAGGCGAGCAGGTTGGTGAAGAAGTCGTTGGTGAGCACACCGGGACGGTCGGTGAGCACGCCGTGCCGGCTGCCGCCAGCATTGGCCTCGAGCGCCCGCAGGCCGCCGATGAGGACGGTCATCTCGGGTGCGGTCAGGTTGAGCAGGTAGGCGCGGTCAACGAGCAGCACCTCCGGCTGGGTCTTCTCACCGGGACGCAGGTAGTTCCGGAACGCGTCGGCCCGCGGTTCGAGCACCCGGAAGGACTCAACGTCGGTCTGCTCCTGGGTGGCGTCGGTGCGACCCGGCCGGAACGGCACAGTCACCTCGACGCCGGCGTCCCGCGCCGCCTTCTCGACCGCGGCCGAGCCGGCCAGCACGATCAGGTCCGCGAGCGAGATCTTGGCGCCACCAGCGGCGTTGAACTCCCGCTGGATCTCCTCCAGCGCCGCCAGGACGCTGGCGAGTTGCTCGGGCTGGTTGACCTCCCAGCTGCGCTGCGGCTCGAGGCGGATCCGGGCACCGTTGGCGCCACCGCGCTTGTCGGTGTAGCGGAAGCTGGCCGCGGAGGCCCACGCGGTGGAGACCAGCTGGGCGGTCGTCAGGCCAGACCCAAGCACCTTCGCCTTGAGGGCGGCGATGTCGGCTGCGCCGACGAGCTCGTGGTCAACGGCGGGTACCGGGTCCTGCCACAGCTGCGGCTGCGCCACCCACGGCCCGAGGAACCGGCTGACCGGGCCCATGTCGCGGTGTAGCAGCTTGTACCAGGCCTTGGCGAAGGCCAGCGCAAACTCGTCCGGGTTCTCCAGGAAACGACGCGAGATCCGCTCGTACGCCGGGTCAACGCGCAGCGACAGGTCGGTCGTGAGCATCGTCGGCTTGTGCTTCTTGGTCGAGTCGTACGCGTCGGGAATGATCGCCTCGGCGTCCTTGGCGACCCACTGCTTCGCACCACCGGGGCTGGTGGTGAGTTCCCACTCGTAGCCGAACAGGATCTCGAAGAAGCGGTTACTCCACTGCGTCGGCCGGTCGGTCCAGGTCACCTCGAGGCCGCTGGAGATCGTGTCGGCGCCCGCGCCGCTGGCGTGGCTGCTCAGCCAGCCCAGGCCCTGCGCCTCCAGGGGGGCGCCCTCGGGCTCAGGGCCCACGTGGTCGTCGGCGACCCCGGCACCGTGCGTCTTGCCGAAGGTGTGGCCGCCGGCGATGAGGGCCACGGTCTCCTCGTCGTTCATCGCCATCCGGCGGAAGGTCTCCCGGATGAAGTACGCCGCCGCGGCCGGGTCCGCGTTGCCGCGGGGCCCCTCCGGGTTGACGTAGATCAGACCCATCTCGGTCGACCCGACGCCGGCCACGAACTCCTTCTCGGAGACGTAGCGCTCGTCGCCGACCCAGGTGTCCTCCGAGCCCCAGAAGATCTCCTCCGGCTCCCAGACATCCTCCCGGCCGAAACCGAACCCGAACGTCTTGAAGCCCATCGACTCCAGGGCCACGTTGCCGGCGAGCACGAGCAGGTCGGCCCAGGAGATCTTCTGACCGTACTTCTGCTTGACCGGCCACAGCAGCCGCCGGGCCTTGTCCAGGTTGACGTTGTCCGGCCAGCTGTTCAGCGGCGCGAACCGCTGGCCGCCGTCACCAGCGCCACCGCGGCCGTCGTGGATGCGGTAGGTGCCGGCGGCGTGCCAGCTCAGCCGGATCATCAGACCGCCGTAGTGGCCGAAGTCGGCCGGCCACCAGTCCTGCGAGGTGGTGAGCACCTCGGTGATGTCCCGCTTGAGGGCTTCGACGTCGAGCTTGGCGAACTCCTTGGCGTAGGAGAAATCCTCGCCCAACGGGTTGACCTTCGCCGAGTTGGTGGAAAGCACCGACAGGTCAAGCTGGTTGGGCCACCAGTCCCGGTTGGTACGCGGACGGCCACCAGCGACCGCGGTGGGAGAGTCGATCGCCGGGCTCTCGCTCTCGCTGCCGTGCGCGGTGACGGAGTCGTGCGCGACCGGACAGCCGGCCGCCGCCTTCTGATCCACGCCCTGCGCGCTGACGGGGGCGTTGTCCTGAGTGTCGCTCATCTACTTCCCTTCACGTGGTGGAGCGCGGAAGGCGCGTCCGATTTCTTGCAGTTGGGGCAGGTGCCCCGGTAGACAACCTCCGCCTCATCCACCACGAAACCGTGGTCGTCGGAGGCGGTGAGGCAGGGAGCGCGACCAACCGCGCAGTCGACATCGGCGATCGCTCCGCAGGACCGGCACACGACATGGTGATGGTTGTCCCCCACCCGGGACTCATACCGAGCGGGGGCGCCGGTCGGTTGAATGCGTCGCACCAGGCCGGCGGTGGTGAGCGCGCGGAGCACGTCATACACCGTCTGATGCGACACGGTGGGGTTATCCACCCGAACCAGGGCGATAACCTCATCGGTGTCGACATGCGGGTGGTCCCGCAGCGCGGCGAGCACCGCCATCCGAGGTCGGGTCACGCGCAACGAGACCGCCCGCAGCTGCGTCTCGAAGTCGGGCGTCACGCGACGACGATAGCCAGTCTTCTGGAATGAATCAAGTTTTACGACGGGCGGAGTGCGGGTGGACCAGCCGCCCCGACGAGTCCGACCGGCCAGCACAGGTCGAGAACCTCCTCGCCCAGGACGACGACGTTGCCCCGAACAGCCCAGGAACCGGGGCGCTCCGGTTCACCCCGGCCCGATCTGTTCTGTCGCGCGTACCGATGCGGCGAGCAGGGCAGCGTCACCGGTGCCGGCGTACGCGTCGAACACGGTATCGGCGAACTTGATGGCGTGCGGATCCGCGGACTCCACCGCGAGCCGCATGGCCTCGGCTGCCTCCTGTTCGGCCACGAGCAGCGGCCGGGGTTCTCCGATCGCCGGGGCGTACGCAGCGGTGATGGCCGCGGTGGCGGCCCAGCCGGCGGCGAGGCTGGCCGGCCAGATCTCCCGGGGCAGGGCGGGCAGGGTGCGCAGGACCGCGTTCGGGGCGGTGGCGGCGTGCACCAACATGACCGGCTTGGCGTAGCCGTGGGTGCCGTGCCGGGTAATCGCCGCGTACACGATTCCCGCCAGCCGGGCTGGCACGGCCTCCGGCCCGTCGGCGACCTTCCCGCTACCTGCTCCGCGGCCGGGCACCGCGCCGGCCACCGCCGACCAGCCGGGCAGGTCAGCCAGTTGAGCGAGCCGGGCCCGGATACCGAACCGCTGGTCGGGTACGCGGGGCACCGCGTCGAGCGCAGCGCGGGGATCGATGGCGGGATACGGCCCAGCTCCGGGCGGCGCGAGGGGCTGCCACCGGGCCGCCCAGTAGGCCAGCCCCTGCCCGAGTTCACCGACCCGCGGGACGGTCTCCTCGTCCAGCAGGGCGCGAACGGCGTGGCCGACCCGGATCACGCCGTGGGTGGCACCGGCCGCGATGCCGGGCAGCAGGCGGGGCCACCATCGCGCGAGCACCTGCCGCCACGGCTCATCGGCCAGTTCCCGGTCGAAGTAGTTGAGCCAATCACCGGTGCGTACGGCGTCGCCGAGCGGATCCCGCCACTCGTCGGCGGTGATCGGCTCGATTCCCCGTGGTCGCTCCTCCAGCCGGTCCGCGTACCCGTCCAGCCATCGGTGGATGACTGCGGCGTGGCCGCGCCGGGCGAGCGCCTCAACAGCCATGGGCGCGTGGTTGGAGAGCCACCCATCCCGTTCCGGTCCGAAGCACCGGATCCGTTGAAGGGCCTCGTCGATTTGATCCATTCGGGAACGGTAGAAGTTGAAGTGAGGTTGAGGTCAACTGCCGACGTGCCCCCGGCGCACCGGGGCGACCTGGGCGCGACGGGCGAACTGGTCCCGCTGGGTCAGCCCGCGTTCGACCAGGATCGGCTGGACAGGACCACCCGGTAGCCATCCGGGTCCTCGACAGTGACGCCCCAACGATCCCAGTAGGGCCCCTGGGCGACCACCCGACCGCCGGCCTGCTTCAGGCCGTCGATGGTCGCGTCGTCGATCGGCCGGCCCAGGTAGAGCACCAGTAGGTCCTGGGCGGTGGGCGCCGGCCGCACCGAAAGATCGGCGCCGCCGACCAACTCCAGGTGCCAGTTTGCCTCCCGTCGCCCGAGGATCAGCAGGTCGTGCTCACCGGGTCGGTTCGCCGCGATCCGGTGCAGCAGGGCCAGGCCGAGACCCTCGACGTAGAACCGTTCCGCAGCCGCCAGATCCGTGCACGGGCGCGCGATCCGTACCGCCACCTCGTTGGCCATCAGCCCTCCACTCGGTAGTCAGCCGCACTCCTGGCGAGCGCCGACTCGTCACGGTGGCAGGATGCCGGCGGCCACCGCCCTCAGGTCCGCAACGGGCACCGCTCCATTCCCGCTAACGTCGATCACCGTACCGCTGGACGTCGTGATCACCACCGCGTGGACGGTGACCTCGGAGCCGATAGTTCTGGTGAGCTGGGCCTGACCGGCCGGAACCGGGAAGCTGTCAATCACCTCCGTGCCTTTGATGGCCCAGCCGACCAGCCACTCGGTGACCTGCGCCCGATCAACCTCCGCCGTCGTCCGTTCCGGGCGCAACACCGAAATCCAGAGCCAATTCGACCCGTTGGGTCGCACATAGTTACGGTAAGTTGTCGTGGCGGTCGGATGGTCGGAGCCGGCGACCGCTCCGCCACCTGGCGAGGTGGGCACGCCGCGGTCGTTGTGCAGTTGGTTCTTCGACACGGCATAGCTAACAGGTCCAAACTGCGCAACATTGGCCCGCAGCCCTTCCGGAACGGAGGTGATCCGGTAGCCGTCCAGTGGCTGGTAAAGCGGGTACGCAACGAAGGTTGGCGGGGCGGCCACCGACGGACCGGTGGACGAGTTCGGAAGCGGAGCCGATTGGGTGATCCCGGTCAGGGAAACCGCGACAGTGACAGCGATGGCCGTGGCGGCTACCGCGCCGCCGGCCACACCCGCGCGCAGCATTCGACGTCGGCGTACGCCGCGATGCACCCGGGTGACGAAAGCGTCCGTGACCGGGAGCGCGAAGTCTTCTCTATCCAATTCGGTTAGCTTGTCGGCGAGATTCTCGGACACCGAATTCACCCTTCTGCTGACAGCGTCGTACGGAGGCGGGACAAACCTCGGGAGAGTTGCGACCGCACCGTCGCCGGGGTGCAGTTCAGGAGGCGACCGATCTCGTCGTCCGGTAGATCAGCGACGTAGCGTAGGGCGATCGCCGCCCGCTGTTTCGGTG
The DNA here is from genome assembly GCF_000378845.1 of Salinispora pacifica DSM 45544. Lineage (NCBI taxonomy): Bacteria > Bacillati > Actinomycetota > Actinomycetes > Micromonosporales > Micromonosporaceae > Salinispora > Salinispora pacifica. The sequence goes on from NZ_KB905359.1 coordinate 890,605, forward strand.
GCAGGCTCGCGAGGATCCGCCGAACCCCGGCGGTCGACTCCACCGCGGCCAGTGCGGTGTCCTCGTACCCGGCTTCCGGAATGGTGTCGGTCGGCGTCGGCCGGCGACGTCGGCGTTCGTTGAGGAAGAGGTTGGTCATGGTGCGCTGGGCATAGCCAACTGGATTTCCGTCCGCGCGCACCCGTGACCAGGCCAGCCCGACGCGGATCAGGGTCTCCTGGGCGAGATCTTCCGCGGCGGCTCGGTCCAGCGTCAGAATGTTGCCCAAGCGCAGCAGCCCGGCGGCGCTCTGTCGCACGAACGCGTCGAACCCGGACCCGTCCGGTGGGAGTGCAGTCGCCTTCACACTATGACTACCCCGCATCCCCCTGGAAATGTTGCATGGGTCCCCTGATTCGGGTGCCTGGGCACCTCACCTCGATCAGCAGATCCTGACGTCCGGGCCACCGCCTGCTGCCCGCTCCCTCGTCGGCGAACGGACGCAGCGGCCACGTGGCCCACGGAGCCGACCGAGCCGGTAGAGCCAACAGAGCCGAAGAGCTAACAGCTTTGGGGTGAGACAGAAATATCTACCTATGCTATCGTCGCGCTATGACTGCCGGGTCGGCTACACGCCAGAAGCGAATAGGGTTCCCGGCCTGGGCATGATCGCCTGGTGGGGCCGAGCCCCACCCCTCCGCGGTCAGCTATTTACCAGCACAGTAACCGTACTTCTGCTTGCTGTCGCCCGCGCTTTTCTTCTCCCCGCGTCTCGCCGCGCCACCTCCTCAGGCACACCCGGCCCCGAGTCGGTGATTTGTCGTGCCCGCACCAATTCGCTGGCCGACCGCCATCGTCCCGGGCTGGGCTGGTAGCCGCTGACAAAGAACGACACCCCACCGAAGGATTGGAGTACACCCTTTGCCGTCCAACCACGCTACCCAGATCAAGAATTTCCACACCCAACAGGGACATGCCTCGAAGATTCCCGAAGACCGGCGGAGCATCCTGCTCACCACCGTAAACCGAGAAACCGGGGCACCGCGTACCACCTGGGTGGAGTTCTTCCTCGACGAAGACCGACGCATCCTGGTCGTCGCGCTGCCCGACGGCAGTCGCAACAAGCCGGGCTGGTATAACGACCTGCTCGCCGAGCCGCAGGTGACCCTGGAGAACGACGCCTTCACGATCGAGGCACACGCGGTGCGGCTCGGGGAGAGCGAACGAGACGCCGCGCTCGACCGGGCGGCGGAGCTGGACCCCGTACTGCGGCGGGAGCGTTCCCGCGCCCCGGAACCGCCACCGGTTGTGGCGCTGAACCCGGTCCACGGCCGGCCGGTCGGGGCCACCTGGAGCAGCAGCCTGAAGCTGATTCACGACGCCTTCCGCCGCGAGTTGGCGATCCTCCGCAACGAGCTGGCACGGCCGGGGGCGCGCCTCGGTGCGCAGTTGCGCATCAACTGCCTCGCCCTCTGCGGCGGCCTCGGTCATCATCATCGCAGCGAGGACGACCAGCTACTCCCGGTAGTTGCCCGGCACCATCCCGAACTCGCCGACGCGGTACGGCGGCTGCGGGAGGAACACGCGGCGATGGACGCGCTGCTCCAGCAACTGCAGCAGGTGGTCGGGGCAGCCGACGTGGACCGGGCGAGCGTGCGTACCGAGGTCGACCGGCTCACCGCCGCGGTCGAGGCACATCTCGACTACGAGGAGGCGCAACTCCTACCGGTCCTCGCGGCTCTTCGCTGAACAGGCAGGTGACAACCCGGCCTGACCACGGCTTGGTCAGGCCGGCCCCGCTGCTGCGCGGTCCCCGTACCGCTCGGCCGCACGCGCCCTGGCCTTCGCGGCCTCCACTGCGCGGTCCCGGGGCGGCGCCTTGGTCACCAGGTCACCCAGGAGGGTCTGGGTGGCCGCGGCGACCGCCCGAACGGCTTCGTTGAACGCCTCCTCGTTGGCCGCAGACGGTCTGGTCGCCCCACTTACCTTGCGCACGTACTGGATCGCAGCGGCCTCGATCTCGTCGTCGGTGGCGGGCGGTTCAAAGTTGTGGAGCACGCGAATGTTCCGACACATGGCTCTACGATGCCAGGCCCGAGCCCCAACCTGAACCGCCCATGCCCCACCGCACTATCCGCGGGATGAGATCTGTTGCACTGTCCATTGGTTGCCGTCCGGGTCGTCAAAAACGACGAAACCGACATTGTCCAGGCTGTCGCCGTCCTGAGCCGGGCGAAAGCCCTCCGACCCGGCCACATGAACCTCGCTGACCTCGACCCCCCGCTCCACCAACTGCTGATGGGCCTTCCGCACGTCCGCGACCACGAACTGCACCCCCTTCAGCGAGCCCGGCTCCATGGAACTGATGCCCTTCCCGATGATGATCGAGCACCCGGAACCCGGTGGGGTCAGCTGCACCGGACCGAACCCGCCGTCGCCACGAGAATCAAAATCCAGGTGGAAACCCAGCTTCTCGGTGAAGAAATCCTTGGCGCGGTCCACGTCCGCCACCGGCACCAGCACCACTTCCAGAGTCCAGTTCATTACTCCCGCTCTCGCTTACGCTATCCCTTGCTTGGCCGGACGCGTTTCGCCGGCCGCCGACATATTCCTGGTGACCCCGGGGCCCACATCACCGTGACGCGAGCACCTCGTCGAGCCGGTCGTAGCTCTCCCCCACACCCCGCTCCATCGGAGTAGCCAGCACCAGGTCACGCACCTCCGGCGACGAGTAGCGCAGGGTGGTCTGGAGCGTGGTCAACCCGGCGCGCTCCGTGAGGACGGTGGTGACGAGGGACTCGCCCGGCACCCACTGGTCGTCGTAGGACTCGGTGTAGACGAGCCGGTCCGGCGCCTGGATCTCGCGGTACACCCCGCCCTGGCCCATCCTCAGGCCATCCGGCCCCACCGAGACGAAGCGCCAGCTACCACCGACCCGTAGCTCCACCTCGCATTCGACCAGGCGCCAACCGCGAGCGCCGAACCACCGCCTGAGCAACTCAGGCTTGGTCAACGTGTCGAACACGAGGTGCCGTGGTGCGTTGAACACCCGGGTCAGGACAATGTCAGTCGGCGTCGGTGTGGTCACTCGCAGGGTCTTCGCCGTCATGTCCCCTGCCCCTCCCGGCCGCCGCTCGACTGGCGGACATCGTCACCGGCTTGAAGTTCGTCGAGCAGTTCGTCCAGGCGCCCGTACGCCTCCGCCCAGTAGCCGCGATAGGTCTCCAGCCAGTCCACGACCAACCTGAGCTGGCGCCCCTCAAGGTGACACGGTCGACGCTGGGCGACCCGTCCGCGGGAGATCAGCCCCGCGCTCTCCAAGACCTTCAGGTGCCGAGAGATCGCTGGTTGACTCACCGGGAACGGGGCGGCGATCTCCTTCACCGTCGCGTCGCCCTGCGCGAGCCGGGCGAGGATCGCTCGCCGGATCGGGTCCGCCAAGGCCGCGAAGGTGGCGTCGAGGCGCTCGGACTCATCGAGTGCATAGCCAACTTGTTTCATAACGAGTTGGTTATATCCTTCCTCTACTGCCCCGTCAAGCCCGATCCCGGCATGTCTTCGCAGGTAAAGGGCGCTCCGGCGAGGTGACGCGAGCTGAACGGCCGCCCAACAAGCGCACCCGTTCTGCAGGTACGCGGCAGTCCGGCTCCCCGGGACACGCGTGGTCGAGCGGCACCGGGTGGCGCAGGGGTCGATACGATCGCCTATCGATCGGAGGGCCACCATGCCGGATGTCAGCGCCGAGCAGTTCGTCGAAAAATTGCAGACGTACCAGTCGGATGAGGAGCTCCGCAAGATCCAGCGCTACTTCAGGCACGCCGAGGGCGACACGTTCCTGGGCGTCCGGATGGGGCAGGTATTCGCACTGGCCAAAGAATTCATCGACCTGGCGCCCGGCGAGATCGAAACCCTACTCGACAGCCCGATCCACGAGGTACGCGCCGGCGCGGTAAGCATCATGTCCAAGCAGGCCGCGCGGAAGAGGACCACCGACGCGCGCCGGGCGGAGCTGTACGACCTCTACCTGCGCCGGCACGACCGGATCGACAACTGGGACCTGGTCGACCTCGGTGCCGCAAACGTGGTGGGGGCGTATCTGGTCGACAAGCCCCGCGACGTGCTGTACGAGTTGGCCCGCTCGGACGACCCGTGGCAGCGACGAACCGCGATCGTCAGCACCATGGCGTTCGTACGCGCCGGTGACCTCGACGACACGTTCCGGATCGCCGAGATGTTCGTTGCTGATCCACATGATCTGATCCACAAGGCCACCGGCTGGCTGCTGCGCAGCGCCGGGGACCAGGACCGGGCGCGGCTGCTCGACTTCCTCGACCGACACGCGGCCACCCTGCCCCGGACACTACTGCGCGCAGCCATCGAGCACCTCGACAGGGAGCAGCGGACCTACTACCTGGGCCGGAAAAAGACCGAGCAGGGAGCCTCGGTTCGTCGCTAGGGTGCGACGCATGACCAAGCTGCTGACCGGGAGAGTGGCGCTCGTCGCCGGAGGGACCCGAGGCGCCGGGCGAGGAACCGCCATCCAGCTCGGAGCGGCCGGGGCCACGGTCTACGTGACCGGCAGGTCAACCCGCGCCCAGCGGTCGGAGATGAACCGACCGGAGACCATTGAGGAAACCTCCGAATTGGTCAGCGCCGCCGGTGGGGTCGGCATCGCGGTGCAGGTCGACCACCTTGTCCCCGACGAGGTACGCGAGCTGATCGCCCGGATCGAAACCGAGCAGGGCGCCCTCCACGTAGTCGTCAATGACATCTGGGGCACCTCCCAGGTGGAGTGGAACAAAACGGTCTGGGAGTCAGACCTGGACGCCGGGCTACACACGCTGCGTCTCGCCGTGGAAACCCACGCCATCACCAGTCACTTCGCGCTACCCCTGCTCATCAGGAACCCGGGCGGGCTGGTTGTCGAGATGACCGACGGGACAGACGAGTACAACGCGGCCACCTACCGCAACTCGTTCTTCTACGATCTCGCCAAGGGCGCCGTGAGCCGGATGGCGTTCGCCCTGGCGCACGAACTCCGATCGCATGACACGACGTCGGTGCTGCTCACGCCCGGATGGTTGCGGTCCGAGGACATGCTGGACAGCTTCGGTGTGACCGAGCAGAACTGGCGCGACGCACTCACGGTCGAGCCCCACTTCGCCATCTCCGAAAGCCCGGCCTATGTTGGCCGCGCCGTGGCGGCCCTGGCACAAGACCCGGAGGTGTCCCGCTGGCACGGCAGGTCGCTGTCCAGCGGGGAGTTGGCGCAGGTCTACGGCTTCACCGACCTTGATGGGAGTCAGCCCGACGCCTGGCGATACCTGGTCGAGGTGCAGGACGTCGGCAAGCCCGCCGACCCGACCGGATACCGCTGACCCAACCCGGGCCAGTAGCCGCACGACGACAAACATGTTCACCCATTGAACACCTTCGAGAAATTGAAGGGCCGGCCGGAACGGCCATCATCGATGACCATGAAGAGACCGCTGAGTCTGCTGCTCGCCGTTGTGCTCACCGCGACCGGGTTGCTCACGCCCACCGCCCCTGCCGCCGCCGCCCCGGCGCCGCTGAAGGTCCTGACCCACAACGTCATGTTCCTGCCCCAGCTACTCTTCCCGAACTGGGGGCAGGTCACCCGCGCCGACCTGATCGCCGAGGCCGACCACATCACCGGTCGGGATGTCGTCATCCTGCAGGAACTGTTCGACAACGAGGCATCCGACCGGCTCAAAGACCAGCTCGCTGCGGAGTATCCCCACCAAACCCCGGTTCTCGGCCGGTCGAGGTCCGGCTGGGACGCCACTCTGGGCTCATACTCCAGCGCGACCCCAGAGGATGGCGGAGTCACCATCCTGAGCCGGTGACCCATCCTGGAAGAGATCCAGTACGTCTACGCGGACGGCTGCGGGGCAGACTGGTTCTCCAACAAGGGCTTCGTCTACGCGCGGCTCAACGTCAACAGCGAACCCGTACATGTGGTGGGCACTCATGCGCAGGCGGCCGACACCGGCTGCGCCGACGACACCGGGGCCCGGGTACGGGCAGCCCAGTTCGACGAACTCGGCGCCTTCCTGGACGCTCGCCAAATCCCAGCGGACGAACAGGTCGTCGTCGCCGGCGACCTCAACGTTGATCGCTACACCACCGAGTACAACAGCATGCTGGCCCGGCTCGATGTCAGCGATGCCACGTTCACCGGCCATCCGTACTCGTGGGACACCCAGCGCAATGACATGGCCGCCTACAACGACGACCAGGGCAGCCGCCAGCAACTCGACTACATCCTGCAACGCAACGGCCACGTGCGGAACGGTGCCGGCGACAACGAGACCCTAGCCGTCGAGGCACCGAAGTGGTGCGTGACGAGCTGGTTCGTCCGCTACTGCTACACCGACTACGCGGATCACTATCCGGTCGCGGCCGACCTCTGACGCGGACGGCCCGGGCAGACAGCTGTCCTCCAGTGCTGGGGCTGGGCAGCGGCGCACCCGCCGCTGCCCAGCCCGGTCATACCACCGTCACCGCGGCGGCCTCGCCGTCCGCCACCCACCAACCGGCGTGTGGTACACCGTCCCTGCTTGCTCGGTCAGCGGCAGGTCCGCCAGGTCAAGGTGCTCCCCCGTTAGCTTTGATCATCGCGCACCGGAGCGAGGAGTCCATGCCCGGCAGCGCGGCTTCGTGTCGCATGGTGGCGGTCAACTCGCGGCCACGCTCCGCGTTGGGCAGCTCCCGATACCCAAGCCTCCGGTAGTAGGGGCCGTTCCAGGGCACATCGCGGAAGGTGGTCAGGGTCGTCGCCGGACGACCGTGACGCCTCCCCCATCCCTCGACGTGTGCGATGAGCCGCCGACCAAGCCCGCGCCGAGCGTGCGTGGGCGCCACCGACACCTGCTCGATGTGGGCGTTGCCATCCAGCACCGCCGCAGTGACGTAACCGACCGTCCGGTCGCCTTCCTCGACAACCCAGATCAGCCCCTGCCACTGGCGTCGCCTCAGGGCCTGTCGATCCACGGCATGATCAGCTATCTCTGACATGCCAACCGTATGGAAGAGCTGGCCAGCCTGGACCTCAAGCCGAGCCAGATCATCGAGCTCCGACTGTCTTGCCGCCCGAATCAGGGATGTCCTCCTCACCTTCTCAGCAGCAGGGCCGGCTGCCATCGGGCAGTCGGCCTCGCCCCTGCGTGCTTGTCAGAGCCCCGCAACTGCCGCATCATTGCCCGGCATCCGGGTCACGCTGGGCAGCTGCAGCACGTCCGCTGCCGAGCGGCCGCTCGTCTCGCTGGTCGGGCACATCGCCATCAGCAGAAACGACTGCCAGGCCAGGTCGATCGGATGCGCCTCGGGCAGGCCGATCTGATGGTGGCTGAGGTTGATCCCGGAGGATACCTGACGCCCGCCATCCCGGCTGTGCAACGAGAACATCTGGTGACCGATCACCAAACCGTCATGGCCGAAGAACTCACCGCACGGGGTAGGAAGCGAGTAAATACCCAGACCATAGCTACCGGCTTCGGGCACATCCGGGAACATCGGCACCCCGGCGAGCATCTCATCGAGGGTGGCCGGGCTGAGCAGATCACCGCCGAGCAGGGCCCGGAAGAACGTGTTCAGGTCCGCCGTGGTCCCAATCATCTCGCCCGCCGTCCACCCCCAGCTCATGTTGAACTCGCTGAGGTCACGAACCCCGAACGGGGCGAAGTAGGCACCGCTGTGTGGGCCGTGAATAGTCGGATCAGTGCCCGGGAACGACGTCCCGGTGAGCTTCAGCGGCCGCAGAATGCGCCGCTGCACCTCGGCCGCCGCCGGGTTACCAGTGATCGACTCAATCAGTAAGCCGGCCAGGATGTAGTTCGTGTTCGAATAGCTGAACCCAGCCCCGGGCGCGTTGGTCGGCGGCATAGCCAGGCCCATCGCAACCAGGTCCACCGGAGCGTACGTCGTGACCTGCATCTGGTCGATCGCCGCCCACGAGTCGAGCATCGCGTTGGTGTAGTTCCCGATGCCGCTGGTGTGGTTCAGCAGCATCCTGACGGTGACTTCGGCACCGCGCTCACCCGGCACAATCTCCGGCAGCAGCTCCCCGATCGGGTCGTCGAGGCCCAGCCGGCCCTCGTCAACAAGCTGCAGCACGGTGGTCGCGACGAACGTCTTGGTGATGCTGCCGATGCGGTGCCGCAGCTGTGGCTGCATCGGTCGGGGGCTGGTCAGGTACGCCTGACCGGCACTGCCGCGCCAGTCGTGCCGGCCATCGCGCACGGCTGCCAACGCACCCGGAACGCCAGCCTCGGGTACCGCGGCGAGCGCGGTGCGCAACTCACCCCGATCCAGCCCGCCGGAGGAGCTTCCCCCAGCTGTCTGAGTGGGTAGCGCGGCAGCAGATGTGGGCACCACAAAGGCGGCGGCTGCCAACGTCGCACCGGCAATTACGATCTTCAACGCCCGAGGAATGCTAGACATATCGCGATCCTAGGTGCAGTCAGGATTCGCCTCCATTCCCATGGCAGTAATCGGCAGGACATAGTGGCATCCCCCGGGTGTCCGTTTCGATCTCGTACGGCTCGATATCGCGACGCCGCCAACATGATGACTGAGGCGATCACCACCGCCCACTCATCGCCGTTGCTCTCACCCTGCCCTGGGGCATCACAGCCGGCCGCGCCGTACGCACCTGGCACCCCGTCCAGAGACTGAGTGGATGGTTCGAGACCCAGGACTCGGGGCAGCAGGGTTGCCAAACCCATTGGTGTGCCACCGTCCGCTTCTGACATCCTGCTGGATATGCCGGAGACCGCCTCGCTGCCGCTTAGCCTGCCCGAGCTGCGGGCACTCGCCAATGCGGGCAGGCGGCTCAAGTACCTGTTTTTCTGGGGACACCAACCCCAGCCAGACGACAGCATCGGAGCGGGGTGCCTCAGCCAGTGGTGGCCCGCTCCCTTCATCGTTGACGGAGTCCGATACGCCACGGCCGAGCACTACATGATGATCGGCAAGGCTCGCCTGTTCGGCGACGACAAGGTCGCCACGCAGATGCTTACCACGTCGCATCCGGGCGCAGTCAAGGCCCTGGGCCGGCGGGTCCGTGACTTCGACCAGGCCACCTGGGATACCCACTGCTTCGACCTGGTCGTCGCGGGCAACGTGGCCAAATTCAGCCAGCACCGTGACCTCGGGCAGTACCTGTCGCGCACAAGAAGCCGGGTCCTGGTGGAAGCCAGCCCGGTGGATCGGGTCTGGGGTATCGGCCTACCCGCCGCGGACCCGCGCGCGGCTGATCCCGCCCGATGGCGCGGTTCTAACCTCCTCGGATTCGCGCTGATGAGCACCCGCGCAAAGCTCGCCATCGGTTGATCCGAAGGCACTGGTAGCCACCGAAGGGGCCGGGAGGCCCGGACATGGCTGTTGGCCGGCACCCGGTTCGGGTGCCGGCCAACAGTTTCTTTCCCCCTTTGTGTGGGTCAGGTCTGTGGGGGTTTGTTTGTGGGTGGTGTGGGTGGGGTCAGCTGGTCCAGTGCTCGGCCACCAGGTCAGCGGCCTGGGTCTCCCACTGGGCGTAGTGGAACGGATACGCCGACACCTGCACCTTCTGCGCGGCCTCGGTCAACGGCATGTCCTGCCAGCCCTCGACCTGCTNNANNCCNTNNAGGAAGGCGGTGGTGGAGTAGGCGGGGTCGGTGATCTGCTCCACCGTGCCCCAACCAGACGACGGGCGCTGCTGGAACAGGCCCTGCGAGTCGTGGTCGTTACGCGCACCCAGGTGACCCAGGTTCTCCAGCTTCGACTCCTGCAGGCTGGTGCCGATCGCCACCACGGCGGCACGTTCGTCCATACCGGCCTTCTTCGTGGCCTCAATGATGGCCTTCACGTTCGCGGTCTGCTCATCACCCAGGTCGATACGCGACTGCTTGCCCTGGGTGCCGTGCGGGATCAGCGTGTCCATGTCCGGCTTCGCGACCTGAACGGCCGCAGCGGCCGGGGTGGGGGTGGTGAGGGTGGCCAGGGGGCCGGCGACGACACCGGTGGACAGGGCCAGACCAGCGATACCAAGGACGCTACGACGCAGAATCGTGTTCATCATGGGGGTTGCTCCATTCGGGGGTCGACACCCACACGCACGCCCGAAGGAAAAGGGGGGCCTTCAGGCGGCAAAAGGCGGGTGCAAGCACCGTCCGGCGCTCAACAAAACAGAGAAGAAAAGGGGGTTCGGCGACCGCGGGTCTCACAAGGGGGACACGCACGGCGCCGGGTCCAGATGTAACGACCGGCCGGCCACCGTCATTCCCGGCAACCCACACCCGGTGTCACCCGCCCACGCGGGGCACCTCCACGGCCGTACACAGGGTGTAACGCCCCGACGGCCGCCGGGATTCCGCCACCACCGTGCCCCCGACCACACCCCAAACCGGCATGAAACCGCCATTGGTGACCACAATCCCACCGGAGATGGCCCTACCAGCCCCCTGCTGTACGCCGATGGGCACCGCTGCACAGCAGGGCGAGCGACGCTGAGCGACTCCAGCATCCGCGGATCGGCGGTTTATCCGTCATCGCACCCGGTGTCCGTCGATACGGGTAACGTACGCCGCGCACCGTAGAGCATCCTAGGAAAATGGTATGCCCGCGACCTACCCCATTCAACTAGCCGTCGCGGGTCTACCCGGATGCGTCGGCCCACGCCGAGACGTTCTTGCTGCCCTACTCCGGCGGCGGGGGATCCGCCGGCGCCGGCGAGTTCCAAAAGTCGGTTGTCGGCGACAGCGCAGTCCGGGAGGCTTGGCCGCATGTCGTTGTGAGGGCAGCACCTTCGTCGCCGCCACGCCATCGCGACCGGCGGCCGTCCACCAACCCCTGGCGAGAAGTGAGCGTCCTTGTCTGTTCCACCGGCCCAGTCGGAATCCCGGCCGGCACCCGCCCCTGCCACCGTTACCGTTTTCGCCTCCCCGACCAGCTGGGTCGAGTCCGACGCCGTTGACCAGTGCCACCAGGTCGCCGCCCTGGACGGCATGGTCCACGTCGCCGGCATGCCGGACCTGCACCCCGGCAAGGGCGCCCCGATCGGCGCCGCGATGACCTCGACCGTGCTCTACCCCCACCTGGTGGGCTCGGACATCGGCTGTGGCATCGCCGTCTTCCCGATCGCGCTGAAGCGGGTCGTACCCGAGCGGCTCGCCGCCCGCTTCCCCAACCTGGACCGCCCGCTCGCCCCGGACCGAGACGCCGACGACCCGGCCTGGTCCGTGCTGGACGGTGACATCCCCGCCGGCCACCTCGACGGTCTCGGTACCGTCGGACGGGGCAACCACTTCGTTGAGCTCGCCCGCGTCGGCGAGGTCCTCGACCCGGACCACGCCGCGCGACTCCGGCTCACCGCCGGCGACACGGTCCTCGTCGTTCACAGCGGGTCCCGCGGCCTCGGCGAGCGGATTCTGCGTACGCACACCGAGCAGCACGGCGCCGGGCCCGCCGAGGACCCGGCCGCGTACCTGGCGCGACACGACGACGCCGTGCGCTGGGGCTCGCTGAACCGGCGGCTGCTGGCCGCCCGGGCCGCGATCGCGCTGGGCGCCGAGCCGACGGAGCCGATCGTGGACCAGTGCCACAACCTGGTCGAGGTACGCGACGGACACTACCTGCACCGGAAGGGCGCGGCGCCGGGCGACGGCCGGGACGTGCTCGTCGCCGGCACCCGCGGCACCCCGTCGTACCTGGTGGCCGCAGACGCGGGCACCCAGGCCAATCACTCGGTGGCGCACGGGGCGGGCCGCAAGATGTCCCGGGCGGACGCGCTACGCCGGGGCCGGGCCAAGCACACGGTCAGGGAGCTACGCCGTACCCCGCTGGGTTCGCTGGTGGTCTGCGGCGACCGGCAACTGCTCTTCGAGGAGGCGCCGACCGCGTACAAGCGGATCGAGCAGGTGGTGGGTGACCTGGTCGCCCACGGGCTCGCCACCCCGGTGACGACCACGGTCCCACTGGTCACCTACAAGACCCCGGACGTGGGGGTCACCCCGCACGGCGAGCGACGACCCGAGCGCCGGCGCCGGGGGCAGCGGTGAACCTGCACCTACTGCTGTCGGCTGGCCGGGGTCCCCAGGAGTGCGCGTGGGCGCTGGCCCGGCTGCTGCGCCGGCTGGAGGCCGACGCCGGCCGCAACAACGTGGACGTGGTACGGCTGGACAGCGTCGTCGGCGACAAACCCGGCACCTACCGGTCCGTGCTACTCCGACTCACCGGCACCGGTGTGGAGGCGTTCGCCGACGGCTGGACCGGGACGTTGTGCTGGCAGGCGCCCAGCCCATACCGCGCCGTCCAGGGCAGGAAGAACTGGTACGTCGCAGCCCGACGATGCGAGGTGGACGCCCCGGTCACCCCGTTCGCCGAGGCGGACGTGGAGGTGCTTGCCGTACGCACGGGTGGGCCGGGCGGTCAGCACCGCAACAAGGCCAGTACCGCGGTACGGGCCACACACCGCCCGACCGGCACCGTCATTGTGGTCGACACCGAACGACGGTTCAGCCTCAACCGCAGCCTCGCGCTGCGGCTGCTACGGCAACGGCTCACGGCCGACGACGAGGCGGCCGGGCGGGTGCTGGTGGCCGCCCGAAGGCGTAGCCACGACGAACTGGTCCGCGGCGATCCGGTGCGGGTCGAACGCCCCTGACCGGTATTCCCGCCACGGCGGGCCCACGCCGAGCAGTACGGGCAGACCGCTCTGAGGGCGCTGAGCCCCTTTGTCCCCGTCGGCCAGACGGGCTCACTGGGATGCAGTGGCCGGCGCGAGGCCTGGGTGGTGGTCTCGCGCCGGCCGGTTCAGCCGCTACCGACTCCCCGTTTGTGGGCGTCCGGGTTGGCTCCTTCGGGGAAGGGCATCAGGGAAGGACTTCGAAGGTCCAGGTCTTGGCACCGGAGCTGATGGTGGTGCCGTTGGCGGCAAGCACGCCGGTGACCTCGAAGGTGACGCCGTAGGTTCCGGCGGCGTCGAAGCCCCAGTTGACGTGGGCGTGGGTGTTGTGGTTGACATTCAGACTGTCGGGGAGGCCGTCGCCGCTGTCGAAGAGCACCGTTGGGGTGCCGCCGGAAACGGTATAGGCACTGAAGCCGGCCGGCCCGGTGACGTTGGTGAGCTTGAAGGTGACCCGATTGTTCTGGAAGACGCCACTGGGCACCTCGGCAGTGTTCCAGCCGGCCCACAGCAGTTCGGAGCTGCTGGCCTGCGGTAGCACCCACGCTTGGTTGTCGGTGCCGAGGAACGACCATTCACCACCGCTGGGCACGGTGACCTTGGCGGTATGGGGAACGCGCAGGATCACATCGGCGGGGTCGCGCTCCACCGACGCGTCGTCGAGCAGGTTGACGGTCAGGGCGCCCCCGGCGTAGTCGACGTCGAGGACGTCAACGTGGCCGCTGGAGATCACCACCGGCGTTGCGGCAGCGGGAGCGGCGGTACTGGCGAGCAGCGCGGCGGCGAGGGCGAGGCCGGTGAAGAATCGGCGCCGGACGGGCATGGTGATCATCCCTCCACCACGACGCGCAGGGTGGCCGCGTCACTGGTGACCTGCTGCCCGGTGGCCGCGAGGGTTCCGGTGGCGCGGAAGGTCACGCAGTAGGTGCCGGCACGGTCGAAGGCCCAGTTGGCGTGCTGGTGCTGGCCAGCGGTCAGGGCCATGGTGTCGGGCAGGGCGTCACCGCTGTCCATGAGCACGTTGGGTTGTCCGACCGCGTTCTCGGTGTAGATCGCGAGTTCCCCGGGCCCGTGGACGGACTGCATCGTGAGGGTGAGCTCATCGGCGGTGAAGATGCCATCCTCGACCTCTTCGGTGGCGATGCCCGGCCACACGAGGTCGGTGTTCTGGATCTCGGGCAGGACCCAGACCGTCGATATCCCGGGGGTGCCGAGGAATCCGAAGGCGGGGTCGTTGGGGACCGTGACCTCAGCCTGCTGCCCGACGACGATCTTGACCTCGTTGGCGGCGTACTCGACGTCGTTGTCCTCGTCGTGGACGCCGAGCTCCAGTTCGCCGGCTTCGTAGGCGATGTCAACCAGGTCGATGTGCCCGGACTTGAACGTCACCAGTGATGCCTGCGCTGGTGGCGCAGCTGCGAGCAGCGCCGTGGTGACCGCTCCGGAGGCGAGCAGCAGGCGGATGGGCTTGCGCACGTAGGAACTCCTTCCCCGCGGTCCCCCTTGGACCGTGGTTATTGGAAATGATAGTCGTTTCAGTTAACTGGAGGAAGGGGCTGTCGGGTGGGGTCGGTCACGACGATCTACCGGCGAGCCGTTTACGGTGCCGGTGCGGAGGCGGGAGTGGACAGTGATGAACGGCGGGCGACATCAGTGCGACCCGGCCCACCCACCCGCCGCCATCGTTTGGCCAACAGCCCGTGCCGAGGCGCGAGCAACCACGCCGTGAGAAAGATGGCCGTGGCAATCAGCACGATGGTGCCGCCCACCGGCGTGTCGTAGCTCCACGACAGATACAGACCAATGACCGCCGCCAGACCGCCGATCACCGGAGAGAGCAGCATCATCGCGCCCAGTCGGTCGGTGAGTAGCCGAGCCGCCGCCGCAGGGGTGATCAGCAGGGCGAGGACGAGGATGTTGCCGATCGTCTGCAGAGAGATCACCACGGCGAGGGTGACCAGAACGTAGAGCACGATGTCGAGCCAGAAGACCGGAAGCCCCATCGAGCGCGACATCTCCCGGTCAAGACAGACCGCGACGAATTCCTTGTGAAGGGCGAGCACCAGGCCGAGGATGACCAGGCCGGCACCACCGACGACGTAGAGGTCCCGGTCGGGAATGCCGGTGATCGAGCCGAACAGGAACTGCTGCAGGGAACCGGCGTAGCCCGGGGCCTGTGAAATGATCACAATGCCGAGGGCGAACGCACCAACCAGGAAGACACCGATGATCGAGTCCTCCTTGACGCGTCGATTCTGCGCAAAGATCGCGATCAGCAGGGCGGTGGCGACCCCGGCGACGGCACCGCCCAAGACCAGACTGCCCTGCAGAACGAAGGCGACCGCGATCCCCGGGAAGACCGCGTGGGCCACAGCGTCACCGATGAAGGCCATGCCCCGCAGGACGACGTAGCAGCCCACGACGCCGCAGACAATGCTCGACATGACCGCGATCGCCAGCGCCTTCGGCAGGAACGCGAGGTTGGGGTTGAACAGGTCGGTGAGGAAATCGGTGATCGACATCAGATCGCCTTCACGAGCTTCAGTAGCGGGGAGGTGTCACTCACGCCGAACGTTGTCGTCCACAACGTGGCGTCCTGTAGGTCTGTCGGGTGTCCGTCGGCGATGATCCGTCCATTGAGCAAGACCAGGCGGCTGCAGGTGTCCACCGCGGCTACGAGGTCGTGGGTGGTCATCAGTACCGCGTGCTCCTCATCGGCCAACCTCGTGAACAACTCACCCAGTAGTTCTTGGGTGGGCATGTCCAGCCCGGTAAACGGCTCGTCGAGCAGGAGGATCCGTGGCGCGAGCGCGAGCGCGCGAGCGACCAGAACGCGTTGGCGTTGGCCACCCGACAACTCACCAACCGGTCGACGACGCAGCTCAACGAGCTGTACCCGGTCCAGGGCCTCATTGACCGCCTGCCAGTCGCTGACGCCAGGGCGGCGGAACAGGCCCAGGCGGCCGGTCCGGCCACTCATCACGGCCTGCTCGACCGAGATGGGAAAATCCCAGGTGAACTCGTGACGTTGGGGGACATAGCCGATCTCGCAGCGGCCGGGACGTGACGGCCTGCCCCCGACCAGCACCCGGCCGGCACGAATACCGGTCAACCCCAGGATCGCCCGGAGCAGGGTGGTCTTACCGGCACCGTTGGGGCCAAGGAGCCCGACCAACTCCCCTCGGTCCAGGCAGAGGTGGATGTCCCGCAGCACCGGTCGGCCACCGAGGTCCACCTCCAGCTGGTCAACCTTGAGCTCGCTCAACGGTCACCTCCGGGCAGCGGGGTCCCGCCTGCTCGCTCGGCCTGCCGCTTGGCACTGCGTCCCCGCAGCAGCAGAAGCACCAGTCCGGTGGCGAGCAGGACCGCCAGCGCCACCAGCACCGCGAGGAGTAGAGTCCCGGGCTCATCAGTCGCCTTGCCAGCCCCGGCGCGGTCGCTGACCGGCGACGCCTGCTCCACCGACCCGGGGATATCCGCGGTGGCGGCGTACGCCTCGTTGACGCTGGTGGCGTCGCCCACCGCGAAGCGCAACGCGCGGGTCGCCGACACTGTCTCACCGCTGATCAGATCGGCGGAGATCTGCACGGCGATCAGGTAGACACCCGGTTCGGTGAAGACCCAGTTGGCGTGGGTGTGGGTATTGACCTCGGCCCAGAACGGCTGTGCCTTCGGCTCGACCGAGCGCCACAGCGGCTCGGGTGCGGAGAAGTTCCCCGACTGCAGGAAGGTCGTGACGGCCCCCGGGCCGGTCACACCGAGCAAGGAGAGGGTGACACCACGGTCGATACTCTGCATCACTCGGGGATCCTGGGTGTTCCAGCCGAGCCAGACGACATCGGGGTTCTGGACCTGCGGCACCACATACACCTGTTTGCCGGCGTCAACGTCGAGGAACGCGTACGCCGGATCGTCCGGAACGGTCTGCAGCGCCGCGTCAGACACCCGCAACACCGTCTCGTCGGGGTCACGCCACACCGGCTGCGCCTGTGTACCGTCGTGAATCATCAGTGTCCACTGGTCATCGACGTAACGGGGGCCGAGGTCGACGTGCCCGGCGCCGAGTTCCGCCCGGCCGGTGGTGATCGGCTGGTCGGCGGCGATCGACTGGCCGAGCCCTGGGGAGGGCTCCTCGGCAGCCGCGGCAGTCGGCACCGTCGTCAGCGCGATCAGCACCACGAGCGCCCAGCCTGGGAGCAGTCCGAGTATGTGGGTGCGGCGTCGCGCCCATCCTGAGCTCACTGGGGTCTCCCCTGCTTGGTGGTGGTCAGACAGTCGCGCAGCGAGTCGGCGTTGAACCGCATCATCTGCACGTAGTTGGTGATGTCGCGGTCGAAGGTGTCGCCGTAGATCGCACATACCCGGAGCCCTTCCTCGCGAGCCACCTCGTTGAGGGTGGTAGATCGGGCTGCCAGGTTCGGCTCCAGGAACACCGCGGGGATCTTCAGGTTGCGGATCGTCTCGGTTAGCCGGCGACGGTCGGCCAGACTCGGTTCGGTGGCCGGATTCGGGGTAACAAACCCGGAGATGTTCACCCCGTACGCCTGACCCAGGTAGCCAAACGCGTCATGGGTCGTGATCAGGTGCCGTCGCGACGGCTCGATCCCGGCGATCGTGTTCCGCACGTAGGTGTCGAGTTGCTCCAACCGGTGGATGTAGGCCGAGGCGTTCGACCGGTAGACCGGCGTACCTCGGGGATCTACCTCGATGAGGGTGTCGCGGATGAGTTCGGTGTAGGAAATGGCGTTGCGCACGTTCTGCCACAGGTGTGGGTCGATCTCCCCGTGCACGTGTTTGCCGAGGACCGCCTGCGGAAGCTGGTACACCTGGCTTCCGGGTCGGCCGAGGAACCGGAGCCGACGATCACCGGGCACCTCCAGCAGCGCCTTGCTCGGCACCTCGATGACCGTGCGGGCCGGGTCGTAGACCAGCTGGTTCGCCTCCCCGCCGCCCTCCGGGTCGGCGAACAGGTAGAGCCGCCGCTGATCGAGGTCGACGGTGATATCAGCATGACCAGCGCTGAGGACGGTGGCCCCGGGCATGCCCGGCACCGAGTACGGATCCACCCCGACAGCGAACGTGAACACCTGTTCGCCCATCGGAACCGTCGGTGCCTGCGGGTCGACGGACAGGCTCGCCCGCATCCTCAGCCGGTAGACGCCGGGCTTGGTGAACGCCCAGCTCATATGCGTGTGCGCGTCGGGTGGGAGCGTTGCGGTGTCGTCCCGGAAGCCATTGGCCGGATCGAACCCGTCGGTCGAGTCAACATAGACCGACGGGTTGCCGAACGACTCGGTGAGGTAGGCGGCCAGACCACCCGGACCGTCGGCCGAGGTTGCGCTGAGCAACACGTCCGAGGCGCGGTTCGCGCCATGTTCCGCGCCGGTGCCGCGGACCCGCATGCCCAACCAGATGGTGTCCAGTGACACCTCCTCGACCAGCGGGATTATCTCCGCGGCGTACTTCACCGCTCCCTCCGCCAGCGAGATGTTCGGCACCCCCGCGCGCAGGTTGGCATCC
Organism: Salinispora pacifica DSM 45544; assembly: GCF_000378845.1. Lineage (NCBI taxonomy): Bacteria > Bacillati > Actinomycetota > Actinomycetes > Micromonosporales > Micromonosporaceae > Salinispora > Salinispora pacifica. Next base: position 908,789 of record NZ_KB905359.1, read on the forward strand.
AGCGCCTTGATGATGGCCTGCTCTTCGAGCAGCAGATAGTTGCTGAACGCGACATCGGCATAGACCACGTCCCGGATGTCGCGCAGCGATGGCTCGTAGCTGTGCGGATCGGCACCGTCGCGCACCAGCGAGCTGACCGCTACCCGGTCGCCCCCGACGTTGCCCACCAGGTCCCGCAGGATTCCGGTTGTCGTGATGACCTGCACGCGCTCGTCGTTCGCGCTCAACGCCACCTCGGACCGGCAACCGGCGACGAGCCCCACGATCAGCAGCGGCAGGGTCACCCGCCGCAGCCAGAACCGGACCGCCGGGGTCACGAGTTCTCCCTCGCGAGGCTGGCCCGGCGCCGGGCGAGCAGCACCAGCAAGGCCCCGGCGACGACAAGGAGCACGCCGACCGCGCTGGCCAACCGCACCCAACCCGCACCCGTACGCGGTAGCGGGCCGTCCTGGTCCGGTCCATCGCCCCCGGAGCCGCTGCCCGATCCGAAGCCGCCGGTCGGGTCGGTGCTGTCTCCGACGGCGATGGTCAACGTCTTCGTGTCGGTGACCGCCTCGCCGGCGGTGGTGGTGCCGCTCATCTGCACCGCGAGGCGGTACAGGCCGGGCTTGCTGAACGCCCAGTTGCCGTGCGCGTGCGTGTTCAGTGGAACCGCCAGCTGTTGCGGGAGTGACTTGGCGGAGTCGAACAGCACCTCGGCCTCGCCGAACGAGCCGGTCAGGAAGAGAGCGAACCGCCCCGGCCCGTCAACGCCCTGCAACGTCCAGGTGACGTTGCCCTTGACACCGGAGACGACGGACTGGTGTTGGGTGTTCCAGCCCGGCCAGACGATGCCGGGCTGCTGGGACTGTGGCAGCAGCCAGACCGGATCGCCCTGGGCGCCGAGGAAGTCCGCACCGGCCGGCACGTTGATCTTCGCATTGTCTTTGATCCACAAAACCACGTCAGCGGTTTCTCGCCACACGGCCGGGCTGGTGCGATCGTCCTTGATCCGGATCGTCCAGTTGTCTCCGGACAGCTGCGGTCCCATGTCGACATGACCGTCGGCAACAACCACCCGGGCCTCCGTCGCCGCGGCGGCCGTCGCCGGCGCGGCGAGCGGTTTCGTCGGCGCGGCGAGCGGTTTTGCCGGCGCGGCGAGTGGCTTCGCCGCCACGTTCGGCCTCGGCTCGGCGGCGGTCGGCGGTACAGCCGCCAGGCCGGCGGCCGGCGTCGGCATCGGCATCGCAGCCGGCGGCAGTACCTGCCCGGCCGGGATGATCGCGGGTACGCGAACCCGGTACGCCGCCTCCGCGCTGACCATCTGGCCGGAAGGCAGGTCCGCCGAGGCGCTCAGGGTGAGCCGATAGTCGCCAGCAGCGTCGAAGGCCCACACCACACCGCCGGTACGGGTTGCCGCCGGTAGTCGCAGCGACCGCCGTGCGTTCGGTCCACTGCCGAACAGCGCGGTCGCCTGCTCGATGCCGGACAGCTGGTAGGCGGTGAACGTGCCCGGCCCCTCGACCGAACGCAGACTCAGCGTCACGGTGTCGTCGGTGACGAGGCCCAAAGGCACGCCGGTGGTGTCCAGGGCGGGGAAGCCGGTGTCACCGGTGGACAGCGACCACACCGGCTGACCCTCCGCTCCCAGGAAAGCCAGGGCCGGCCCGGCCGGCACCTGCCCCGCCAAGCCTCCGTCGGGACCGAGCACCACCTCGGCCGGGTCGTACCCCGGCGCATCTCGGGCCACCTGGCCGGCATCTCGGACCCGCAGCGACAACGTGTCATCGTCGAGCCCCACCGAGACCAGGTCGGCTGCGGTCGCCCCAATCGCGGGCGGCTCGGCACCGGCCGGCGCGGCCCCCGTGGCCAGGGCCACAGCGAGGGCAAGGCCGGCGGCACCGGCACACCTGCTTCTGATCGTCACTGCTCGCTCCCCCGACGACGTGATGGTGTGGTGTCGTGCCGTCTCGGGACGGCACGGTTGGTGGCAGCGCCCTGCGGCGTGGTCGAGGGCACCGGTGTGGCGGCCCGGCTTACCTCCATGCGGCCCTGCTCGCGGGCGACGGCCATCGCCCGCGCGATCGCTCGAAGTCGCCGGCGGCGGGCAACGATGAGCAGCCACACCGCGAGCCCGATCGGGATCAGGAGGGCCAGCTGTAGCCAGGGCACCGCCCAGACGGTGGCCCGCGTCGTATCGCCCCGCGGTGGTGGGTCAAGGATCTGGTCGCCGACGGCGGCGGGGGTGACAGTGAGCCTCGTGGTCAGCCGGAAGAGCGGCAGGACACCCGTCATAGGTAGGCTGGTGGTCACTTCACCGCCCGGCAGAATCTCCGATATATCCACCGCTTCCACGGAACGCCGGCCGAGGCCGAGCGGGCCGGCCACCTCGAGCGTGGGTCGGCCAGCGAGCCGGACGTTGCCGGTGTTGCGGACCGTGAAGGTCGCGGTGAGCTCGCCACCGACCAGGGGGTTGTGCGATCCGGTATGCCGCACCCGAAAGTTCTCGACAGCCAGCGCAGGTCGCAGCTCACCGGTGACTCGCAGGTAGATCCGAGCACCGACGCGGTGGTCAACGGCGACCTGGTTGCCCTGAGCGTCGGCCGCCGTGGTGGCGAGTGCCGCGACAACCCCGCCGGCGTGGTCGCCCGGCGTGGCGTTGTCCGGCACCGTGAGGGTAAACGGAACGTTCAGGCGCGACGTTGACGGGATCGTCACACTTCGTTCGGTGAAACGGACCCAGGAGCCCACATCGGTGGGTTGCTGACCGTCGGCCAGCAGGTCAAAACCGCCGTGCGCGGTGGTGAAGGCATCGCTCGCGTAGAGGCTCAGGGTAAGCGGATGCGTCGAGTGGTTGGTGACCGCGACGTAGTCGGTCAACGTCGCGCCGGGGTCGAGTTTGTAGGTGAACGCCGGACGGCCGTTCGGTCCGTCCGGACTCGAAGGCGCCACCCCCCAGGTCACGGCGGATGGAGCCGGGGATGCACCGGGTGGCGGCGTGGGCGGGGCCGGGGCAGCCCCGAGCAGGGCGAGGCCGGTGGCGATGGCAGCAAGCAGGCGCATGGGGGCGGCAGGTTCCGTTTCGTGGGACAGGGATTGCGGCGGGATGGACGGGGCGCGGCAACGCCCCACCCACCCCGCAGCCGTCCGGGGCGAGGTTCAGTGCCGGGCCGCGGACCGTCGACCCGGTTAGATCGCAGTGAGAGTCAGGGTCGCGGTGTAGGTTCCCGCGGCCGTCTCGGTGGGCAGGCTGAGCCGCAGCCCGGCACCCAGTTGGGCAGTGCCGCGGCCGGCGTCATTCGGCGCCGAACCCAGCACCGCGCTGCTACCGAGGCCGCCGCCGCTGCCGACGACGTACGGTGCCACCTCGGGGCCGGCGACGACCCCCTGCCCGGCGCCCTGAGCCAGAACCCGGGGGCTCCAGCCGAGGTAGCCGGCACTGAAGGTGGAGCCGTCGGGCCCGGCGAAGTCATCCGGGATCTGCCCGGATGCGCTCCAGCCGGGCTGACCGGCGCGGGTGTCGGTCACCGTGACCGGCCGGAGCTCACCGCTGCTCTCCCACCGGTCACCGGCGCTGTTGAGCTGGGCGGGTGGCAGCACCACCGCACGGTCGTCCGGGTCAACGCTGATGACCAGGGAGCCCTGGGTCTCATCGATCGACGCGGTGATCGTCTGCGAGTTCCCCGGCTCCACGGGCGAGAACGCCACCCAGAGAATCACCGCCTCGCTGACGGCGGAAACCACGTCATCGTCATCGTAGAGCTTGGCCACGTACTCGCAGGCGTTCAGCTCCCGGATCGCGGTGAACGAGTAGCTGGCGCCCGCCTCGCCCGGGATAGCCGTCCATTCCGTCGCACCCGGACACCTGCTGAACCAGTGGTAGGAGTCCAGCTCGGTCTGCGGCGTCTGCACCGCGGTGAGCGTGACGGTGTCGTTGGGCTGATACTCATCGGCCATGCCGCTGACCGACAGGCTGATCTCCGAACCGTCACCGGGCGACGTACCGACGAGGAACGAGTAGTCGACCGGTCCGGTGCTGATCGTGGTGCCGTTGGTCAGCTTCGCCTCGACCTGGAAGGTCAGCGTGTAGTCGCCCAACGCGCTGAACGCCCAGTTGGAGTGCGCGTGGGTGGACACCGGCACGTCGATTACGTCCGGGAGCCCGTCGTCCCCGCGGAACTTGATGATCGGACCACCGAACGAGTCCTGGGTGAAGAGCGTGACGTTACCCGGCCCCTGCACCTCGACCAGGCTCAGTCGCACCGCGTCGCTCTCGAACACATCGGACTGAAGCGTCGTGGTGTTCCAACCCGGCCAGAGCAATTCCGGGTCCTGGGTCATCGGCAGCAGCCAGATCTGACTACCCGCCGGGCCGAGGAAGGCGAACCGGGGATCATCCGGAACGGCCATCGCCGCCTCCGGCAGGACCTGGAACGTGACATCCGCCGGATCCCGGACCACGGCTGGGCTGACCGTGTCGTCGTTGACCTTCAACGACAGCCTGCCGTCGCTGTAGCGCACGTCGATCGCGTCAGCGTGCCCCTTGGACAGCACCACCTTCTCCGCCGCCGACGCAGCGACCGGCGCCGCCACCAGGCCAACGACCACCGCCCCGGCTAGTAGGGCCGCGAAGCCGCGAGCCCGCACCGTCGCATTCATACCTCCCCTTTCACACCGCGTGCCCACGCGGTGATACGTGGTGATGTCACCGTCGGTCTGCCGGGCCAGCAGATCTTCGGCTCGCACGCCACGAAGCGCGTCGACAACGGTAACGACAACGGTTTTCATTATTGCATTGGTGGTCAACCGGCTCCATGCGGGGATGGCGGCGATCCCACACCGCATCCACACCCGCCCCGCCACCGGCCCGGCACCCGCCACCGGGCAGGCCCCTCGCCCCCTTGACCTTGCCCCTTGGGGAAGCAGCACCGTGGTCCGGGCCGGCCACCCCGGCCGGCGCGAGGAGGATGACACCGTGGAGCTGCTGACGATCGGCGCGTTCGCCCGGGCGGCGCGGCTGACCCCGAAGGCGTTGCGCCTCTACGACGAGGTGGGGCTGCTGCCACCCGCGGCGGTCGATCCCGAGTCCGGTTACCGGTTCTACGACCCGGAGCAGTTGGCGCACGCTCGATTGATCGCCCAGTTACGCCGCATCGGCATGCCGCTGGCCGACATCCGTACCGTGTGCGACCTGGAGCCGGACGCGGCGGCCCGAGCGGTCACCGACTACTGGCAGCAGGTCGCCGCCGACACCGCGACCCGCGCACACCACGTCGCCCGCCTCGTCGCACACCTGTCCCAGGAGGGCGTCACCATGTCCGCAACCAACCCCACCCCGACCATCCGCTACGCCGTCCGCTGCGACCAGGGCATCGGGCGCGACAGCAACGAGGACGTCGCCTACGCCAGTGACTGGCTGCTGGCCGTCGCCGACGGCACCCGGGGCGCCGGCGCCACCGCCAGTAGCGCGGCCGTCAGCGCGCTCAAGACGCTCGAACTGACCGACCGGACCGCCGTGGACCTGCTCGCCATGCTGGCCGCAACCATCAACGACGTCGATCGCGCGGTGCACGCCACCAGCACCGACGACAACCAGCCGGCCACCACCCTGACCGCGCTGCTGCGTCGCGGCACGCAACTAGCCTTGGTCCACATCGGCGACACCCGTGCCTACCTGCTACGCGGCGGTGAACTCGCGCAGCTCACCCAGGACCACACCTGGGTGCAGAGCCAGGTCGAGTACGGCAGGCTCAGCCCGCAGGAGGCTGCCGCCCACCCGCAGCGCGCCCTGCTCACCCGCGCGCTCGGTGGTGGCAGCCAGCCCGTCGAAGCCGACCTGGCGCTGCGCACCGCCGTGGCCGGTGACCGCTACCTGCTCTGCTCCGACGGCCTGTCCGCCGTCGTGAACCGAAGCGACCTGCACACCGCCCTCGCCGAATCCGGTGCACCCGATCCGACCGCACAACGGCTGATCGACCTGGCCTACGCGGCCGGCGCGCCGGACAACATCGCCTGCGTCGTCGCCGACGTCGTCGCCGCGTAGGACCTCGGCGCCGCGTAACGGCGTCGTCACCACCACGCCGTTACGCGGCGCACGGTGCCCCGACCAGGGCACCGGCTCTCCTGCAGACCACCTCGTGATCCGACTTCACCGCCGCGATCGAGTACCGCGTCGATCGCGAGAGATCGCCCGGCGGGTCCGGCAAGCCGAAGAACGCCGGCTACACGGGTACAGCCAATAGGTGGACCCCGCTGGTCATCCCGGGCCGATGGCACCTCTAAAGGCCACATGTTCGAACGCCGTCGGTCACACATCCCACGTGGGCGGGGTGTCGTGCGGATTGTCAGTGTGACAGAGCCGGCACGTCTGGTCCATCAAGGCTGATCTCTGCCACGGGGTCCACGGTGAGCGCCCGGAAGATCGCGGTGGGCCTGAGCACGTCGGCCGCGAAGTGCACTCCCCCGGGCGTCTCGTCCCCGAGCACCGCGGTAGCCGCCGCGGCAGCCATGAATCCGCTTAGTTCATAGGAGTCCACGCAGGCCAGCGAAAGGATGTGCGGAGTCGCCTCGGCGTCGCTGCCGGCCCAGAGGTGGAACTCCTGGCCGTACCACGTGCCGTACCGACGTACATCCTCGGCCGCCGCGTTGACGAGGTCTGATGTGGCCGTGTCACCAAGGGCCCAGGCCAGTGCCAGCTGCTCGGGTAGCCGGCCGCCACCGAAAGCGGTGTACCAGTTGACCTCGCCGACCTGGAGCGCGCGAGCGAGTCGAACGGCCTCGGTGGCCAGAAAGGGGAAGGCGTCCACTGGTTGGGGGAACGCGGCGAGTGACAGGCCGCGGCGGGGCTCGAGGCTGCGTTCCCGGACGACGCCGCCTCGCCAGCCCGCCCCGGGTGTGCCGTGCTCCGGTCCGCGACTGAGCAGGACGTCTCCGGCCGCTGCCGGGGACAGCGGTGCCACTCCGCCAAGGTAGGCGTCGAGCCGGCTGACCCGTCCGACGGTGGTGGCCAGGTGACGCGGCAGGAGCCCGGACAGCCCGGGGAGAGCCCCGGCCGACAACAGGGCGACCCTCCCGGCGGCCAGCCACTCGCGCGCGCCGCCGTCGGTGATCAGACGCAGGAAGGTCGGATCATCGCCGGCGGCGTCGACGTAGTCGGCGCCGTTGCGCAGCGCCGCTCGGGCGACCGTGTCGAGAACCTGGTACGACGGACCGGCGCAGTTGACGAGAAGGCCACACCGAGCTGCGAATCGGTCGAGCGCGGCCGGATCAGCGAGGTCGACCGCCACCGGCTCGGCGAGGGCGCCGCTCGCGTCCAACGAGCGAACGAGCTTCTCAGCCCGGCCGAGGTCGCGACCGGCGACAAGTAGCGGCGCGGCCGCGCTCTGATGCAGGCGGCGCACGACCGCGCTACCAACGGCTCCGTAGCCGCCGAGAACACCGATCGTCGTGATGCGGCTCATCGTGGGGACCTTTCCCTGGGCACTAGCTACCGAACTAGATGATAACTATTGTCATTTTCGTTTAAACGCGAGTGTCGGCGCTGCCGGCGAGGAGGATTCCGTGTACGACGTGATCGTGGTGGGCGGGGGGCCGGCCGGTCTCAACGCCGCCCTGGTGTCGGGCCGACAACGCCGACGAGTGCTGGTTGTGGACAGTGATCGCCCGCGTAACGCACCGGCGTCCGAGATGCACATGTTCCTCAGCCGGGACGGCTTCTCCCCGGCCGAACTGCGCAAGGTGGGCCGGGACGAACTCTCGGCATACCCGAGCGTGGAGCTGCGAATGGGTCAGGTCGACAGCATCACGCCTGCCAGAGACGGGTTTACCGTGGGACTGGCGGGCGGCGAGACCCACCGAGCTCGCAAGCTGGTCCTGGCGACGGGGCAGGTCGATCTCACCGACGCCGTCGACGGACTTGCCGCCCGCTTCGGGCGCGGCGTCTTCCACTGTCCCTTCTGCCACGGCTACGAGACCCGTGGCATGACCCTCGCGGTGCTCGGGCACGAACTACCGCAGGTCATGCAGGCGCTGTACGTCGCCGACCGGTTCAGTGACGATGTCATTGTCTGCACGAACGGGCATCCCGTACCGGAACCGGCCGTGAGCCGGCTGGCCGCCGCCGGCATCCCCGTCCGTGCGGAGACCGTCGCCCGGATCGAGGGGGAGGAAGGTGACATGCGGCTCGTGTTCACCGACGGCACGGTGCTCGAGCGGCAGGCCGTCTACCATCGGGCACCCACCCGCCAGCACTCCGCTTTGGCGGAACAACTCGGGTGTGAACTGCTGCCGGACGGTTGCGTACGCGTCGACGAGTTCCAACGGACCTCCGTACCGGGGGTGTACGCCGCCGGGGACACCGCCCGTCTGGCCGCTTTGCCGGACGCGCTGACGTTCGTCATCACCGGCGCGGCCGACGGCGCGCGCGCCGCGGTCTGGCTGGACCAGGAACTGTTCCGGGAGGATGCCGGACTGATCGGCGCAACGGCGGCAGAACAGCCATAGCCCTGGAACGGCGTGCTATCCGAACGGCCGTGGCGGGGGGGGGCGTTCCGCCCCACCCCGCCACGGCTCCGCTCACGATCCGATGTCGACGTTGTGGCTGACGGCCTCGGTCGGTGCACGGACGGCGCTGGCGAGCCCCGCCACGGTGGGATGGTCGAGGAACCGACGCGGCGTCACCCGCCCGACCTCTTCCCGGGCGAGGGCTCCGAGCATTCGTACCGCGAGCAGCGAGTCCCCGCCGAGCCCAAAGAAGTTCGCGGCCCGGTCCGGCACCCCGCAGCCGAGCAGCACTGTCCACTTCTCCGCGATCATCCGCTCAAGATCGTCCCCTGGTGGACCGGGCTCGTCGACCGGCCCGGTCGGTGCGGACGGCACGGACAACCGGGCGAGCGAGGGGCCCTGCTCGGGCGCATCCACTGAACCTGGTAGATCGACCGGAGTGGACCAGCGGTCCGCGTCGACGAGCGACTCCACCATGGCCATGACCTCCTCGAACATCCGGTCCACGTCCGAGGCCTCGAAAAGCTCCTCCACCAGGGAGAACACGACCACCAGCTCATCACGTAGCTCAAACAGCCGTACCTCGAGCGCCACCTGCGGGGTCCGTAGCTGCTGGTAGTGGCTGGACAGATCGATGGAGCCCAACGGCCCGGCCGCCCGGGGCACCTCGCTACCGAGCGCGGCGTCGACCCCCAATGTGCTCTGGAAGACCACCGGAGCCACCGGCCGTCTGGTGTCACGGCGCCGTCCGAGTTCGCGGGAGACCTCCACACCGGTCACCAGGTTGTGCGCCATGGCGTCCCCGATGTCGCGCTGGGCGCGGACCGCGAGATCGGAGAAGGTCGCCGACTCGGGCAGCTCCACCGGCACGAGCATGGTGGAGGAAAAGGCCCCAACCAGCCGTGGCACGTCCGGGTGTAGCGGAAGGCGATTCAGCTGCAGGGTGTTGAGCAGGAATCGGCGGTGTCCGCAGGCGCGGGCCAGGGCGGTGGAGAAAACGGCGAACATCGCCGCGGACGGGGTGACCCCGTGTCTGTTGCAGTGTTCCCGCAGGGTGGCCCACCGGTCCGCGTCCAGGACCGCCTGCCGCGCGCCCATCAGGGCCGGTCGGACGTCGGCCGGGTCGGCGATCAGCGGCAGGGCGGGAGGAAGCGGAAGGCCGTCGAGCCGATTCCACCACCAGTCACGGTCGGCTCGCCACGACTCGGTCTCGGACAGCCCATCCAGGGTCACGGCGTAGTCACCGAAGTCGACATCCAGCGGTGTGAGCATCGCGTTCTGATCGGTGACCAGGGCAAACAGGTCGCGGTAGAAAACTCCCGACGACCAGCCGTCGACGATCATCAGGCTGGTCGAGGAGTGCAGCCGCGCCTTGGCCCCCGGAAGCAGGGTCAGCCGCATGTCCAGACCGCATCCCCGGGTCGGGTCCGGACCGTCGGTGCTCATCTCGCGGCGAATATCGGCCAGCCTTTCGGCGATCTCGTCCGCCCCGGCCGTGCTGAGGTCGGTCACCCGCAGCACCGGCATCGCTTCCGGATCATCCAGGGGCAGGATTCGCTGCCGTCCGTCGGGCAGGATCCGCGCGCGCAGCACCGACTGGTGCTCGGCGAGCCGCTCCAGCGCGTCCTGTAACGCCTCGGCGATCTCGTCTGTTTCGATATCTTCCAGGCCGATGTCCACGTAGTGGTGGGCCGACCGGTAGGAGAGCTCCCATCCGTCCTGCTGACCGACGAAGTAGCCCTGCTGCAGCGGAAGGAGCGGGAACGGGGCTTCGGGGTCGTCTCGGCGCTTGAGATCCAGCGGCAACGCGCGTACGCCGCCCGTGGCGGTGCCGCGCTCCTGGATCAGGGCGGCCAACTGGGCCGGACTGTGTTCGACGCGAACGTCGGCGAGGGCCAGGGCCACCCCGAGCCGTTGTCGGACCAGCGCCGCCATCCGGACCGTCAGGACGGAATCGCCGCCGAGGCTGAGGAAGCTGGCATCGGCCGGGACGGCGGTCACATCGACATCCAGGACATCGGCCCAGACACCGCGTACGGCATGGACGAGTGCGGTGGGACGGGTGGTATCGGCGGGGTCGGTCAACGAGGTACTCCCATCGAGACAGTGTTCGGGGCGGACATGACACGGTCCACGGCGTGGATCCGTTCGGGGCGGGCGCTTGGCGGCAACCGGGCTGTGAGGGCCGCTTCGACCAGCACCGGATCCGGGCGTCCGACACCAGGTCGGACCCGACCGACGATCACCCGCTGTCCCGCGTCAGCCAGCGGATGGTTGTTGCCGGGCAGGACCGGCAGCGGATCGAAGCCGGCCGCGTCCAACTGGTCGACCCACTCGGCCGGGCTGAGGAACACCCGGTCCTGTCCGGATCGCACGTCGGTGAACCAGCGCTGTTCCTCGGCGGACGGAGACATGAGTAGGTACATGGAGGTGAGCGCCTGGTAGTGCTCGCGGCAGGACTCGACGAGCACCAGCAGCCCGTCCGGGGCCAGCAGTTCCCGCAGCGCGGCCAGCGCCCGGCCGATGTGGCGAGCGTTGTGGAGGACGTTCGCGGCGAGGATGACGTCTCGGGATCCGGGCGTGTTCTCCGGGCCGACCGGCAACACGTTGATGTCGAACAGGCCGAACCGCAACCCCGGACGGTCTCCGAGGAGTGTGCGGGCCGACGTGAGGAAGAAGCGCGACACGTCGGTGAACAGGTAGTCCAGCTCGGTGCCGGCCAACGCGTCGAGGACCGGTCGGGTGGTCGCCCCAATCCCGGCGCCCACCTCCAAAATCCGCAGTGGACCAGCTGAACCGTGGGTGCGGCCGCCGACCAGCGCCGCCGCCGCGTGGTTGACCCAACGGCTGGGTAGGTTGTCCCGATAGTTACCCTCGGCGGTGTCGGTGGAACCATCCGGGAACAACAGTTCCTGCACCCCGGCCTCGTCCCGCAGCAGGGCCGGCAGCCGTTCGGCCGTGGCCACGAAGAACCGCGTCATCGACGGTGGATAGCCGAGGCCGCGACGCGCCTCGTCCAGCTCCCGCCGGGCACGGGCGTACCCGACGCGGTCCGGCACGACAAGCTCGTGGTAGTGGCCGCTACTCCGGTCATACCGGAGCCTTTCCTCGGTCACCAGCGTGGACAACCATCGGCGTACGATCCAGGCGTGTCGCGGCGCGACCCGCAACAGGTCCAGCACCTGTCCGGTGTCATGCCTCGCGCCGTCGCGAAAGAGCCGCGCCCGGTGCAGCACCCGGGCCATCGCGAGCAGGGCGACCTCGTCCATCAGCCGGCTCAGCTGAGGAAGCGAGGACAGGTCGGCGTCGGCGACGGCAGCGTCCCCGGCCGCCGACGCCGCCGTCACCTCGTCGACGACCGCCTGTTCCGCACCCGCTTTCGTCCGTCCGTCGGTGCCGGGCGGGGTGGGAGCAACCAGCAGGGTCGGCCGTTGGGGGCCGGGAACCCACTGCCAGGCGCCCACCCCGGGAAGGTCCGCCAAGGCATCGACCGGCGGACCGCTCACCGTGCTCCCCTGCCGTCGGAGTCGTCAGCCACCACGATCCTGGGTAGCCGAGTTCCCGGCACCTGCCGCCGCAGGTGGTCACGCAGCACCTCCGGCAGCCGGCGGCGTACGAAGCCGGCGAGTGGCTCGTGTGCCTCGGGTCCGGTCTCCGGCCTGCTACCGACGAGGTCCTCGAGGGCCAGCAGCCCACCGGTGGCGGGCGCGGCGACGGCCAGCAGCCGGGGGTCGTGCGGGTCGAGCAGTACCGCGGCGTCCAGTTCGCGTACGGCGTGGCGGAGAGCGTGGGGCGTGACCGCCGTCGGCGCATCGTTCAACAGCGCGTTGGGGATGCCGGAAACGACGATCGGATCGTCGGCCAACGCCGCCCGAAGCGTCGTGGCCAGGTCCAGACCGAGCTGCTCCGACCAGGGGATCGTCCGGACCCGTGTGGGCATCTCCGACATGCCGGCGCCGACGTGCAGGACAATGTCGTAACGGTATCGGGTCAGCTCCGTGTCCTGTTTCATGGTGCGCGCGTGCAGGCTCATCCGTACCGGCCGCCCCTGTGCCGTGAGCAACCCCGCGACGGCCCGGGGCGAAAACGACAGTTCCTCGTCCGCGGTGATTGCCGCTCGTATCCGGGTTTGGAGGTCGTCCCCGCCGATGCCGGGGGCGCGAGACTGCTCCAGCCACGTGAAGTGCGCGGTCAGGAGATCGCTGTGCCGAATGTCACCGATGATCACCGTGCCTCCGTCCGCCACCACGGCCAGTGCCTGCCGCAGCACCTCGGCCAGATAGCCGAGCCCGGGAAAGCACTGGGTGACGGAGTTCAGCAGCACGCAGTCTGGCGCAACGCCCCGGCCGAAGGCGTGGTCCATGGTCTCCCGCACCCTGTCGGTCGCGGTCTCATGTGCAGCGGCCCGGACGAACGCGGTACCGGGCAGGTCTGCTTCCCCGAGTCGCTGTACCGCCGCCGGCGCCACGTCGGTGCCCACGTAGCCACGCAGGTGCGGGTGCAGGCGGTGTGCCAGCAGGCCGGTGCCGCAGCCGATCTCCAGGACGCGTCGCGGCCGTTGGGCGAGAACCAGGCCGACGGTGCAGTCCAGCCATTCCCGCATGTGTTCGACGGACAGGGGCTGGCCGGTGTCCGAGGCACGCCAGCCAGACAAATCCAGGTCGTCCGAGTGTCGCCCGACGGCCTCCTGGTACACCCAGTCGTACACCTCTGCCCAGTGATCGAGGTGCTCCCGCAGTAGGGGCCCTGGTTCGGGACCGGCGAGGGTGGCGGCGGACTCGGGCCACACCGCGATGGCATCGCCCGGTGTGACGCGCGCCTCGGCGACCCACGGATGCGCCGAGACGAGGGACACCATCGAATCGACGGTCACTTCAACGGGCATCGGATTCCTCCGTTCGGTTGTCGGTGTGGGGCAGTGGACCGTCGGTGCGGCCCTCGAAGAGCCGTCGGTGGTGGACGTGCAGTACCCGGTCGGCGCGGGCCGCGACGGTGGGGTCGTGGGTGACCGACAGGATGGCCAGGCCGTCGTTTCGCAGCCGGTCGAGCAGGTCGAGCACCATGGCGGCGGAGGCGCGGTCAAGCGCCGAGGTCGGCTCGTCGAGCAGCAGCACCCCTGGCCGCGCGGCCAGGGCCCGGGCCAGCGCGACCCGTTGGCGTTGACCGCCGGAGAGAGCGTGTGGACGTCGGTGTGCGATCTCGGCCGCGAGCCCGACCGAGCCCAGCAGACGCAGGGCCTCCCTGGCCCGGTCACGGCGACCCACACCGTGCAGCACCGCCAGCGGACGGGCGACGGCGACGCCGACACGGTACGCCGGATTGAGTTCCCCAGCCGGATGCTGACCGACGAGTTGGACGGCGCGTCGCTGCTCGCGGTCGCGCTGGCGTACGTCGGGCGGCAGCGGGTGCCCGCGCAGCAACAGTCGCCCGCGTTGGCGTGCCCGGCGACCGACGATTGCGTACAGCAGACTCGTCTTGCCACTGCCGGAAGGACCGAGAACTGCCGTCCACGAGCCCTGGGCCAGGTCCAGGTGCACGTCCTCCAGCAGCGGTGCGCCGTCCGGCCGGGCCACTTGCAGCCCTTGTACGGCCAAGAGCGGTGCGGTGCGGTGGCCGGGTGCCAGGGGTGCGGCGGCCGAGCTTCGTACTGGTGGCGACATCACGGTGGAAGGTCGCGTCAGGGTGGAACGCCGCCCCGCCGGGGAAGGTCGCGTCACGGTAGCGGGTCGCGCCAGATCCACCACCCGATCGGCGGCGGAGATGAGAAACGGGTCGTGGGTCACCAGCAGGGTGCAGCCGTCTGGACGCGCCCGTACCGCCTCGACGATCACCCGCCGGGTCGCCGCGTCCAGGGCCGAGGTCGGCTCGTCGAGCAGCAGGACGTCCGGCTCGGTGGCCAGGGCGCGGGCCAGGGCGACCCGTTGGGCTTGGCCGCCGGAGAGTTCACCGCCCCGCCGGCTGGCGAGTTCGGCGGGCAGGCCGAGCAGATCACAGACCTCACGGACACGGAGCGCCCGGTTATGTCGCGACCCGCTCAACTGCTCGCCCACCAGACGCGCGACCGACCAGAGCGGGTTCAGCGCGAGGATCGGATCCTGCCCCACATACCCGCAGTGCGCCCGCCGCCAGCGGCGCGCCGCCCGGCCCTCCGGGATCGGCCGGCCGCGCCAGCGCACCACTCCCCCGCCTCGGCGCAGACCCGTCGGCAGGCTGTCCACAAGAGCGTGCAGCAAACTGCTCTTACCCGCCCCGGAAGTCCCGACGACTGCCACCACCTCACCGGCACCGAGCCGAAGGTCCGTGGCCGGCAACACGAGTTGGCCGTCACCGACCCGGCGCACCGACAGTCCCGTCACGACCAGGGGCTCCGAGTCGGACGTAGCGGATTTGATCGGATGCTCGACGCGCTGTCTCACGACACTCCCTCCCGCTCACGTGTGGCGGTACGCGCGGTAGCGGCGCAGAGCAACGCGCACAGCGCCAACGGCGCGGCGGGCGCCAGCAGCGCGGTGGGATTGAGCGCCGCACCGGGCAGGTTCTCGCTCAGCATCAGAGCCCAGTCGGGATCCGGGGGCTGCGGGCCGAACCCGAGGACCGCGAGCGTGGTGGCCAGTTGCAGTGCCGTGATCAGCCGCAGACCAGCGTCGGCCGCCACGAGGCCGCGCATCGCCGGCAGGAGTTCCCGTACCAGCACAACCGCTCCGTGTTCGCCACGTTCGACGGCGGCGTGCAGATAGCCGCTGTCCCGGACGGTGGCACACTGGGCGGCCACCACCCGGGCAGTCAGCGGCGCGCCGCTGAGCACAGAGGCGACCACCACCGCCGATGCCCCCGGTAACGCCACCGCCAGTACCAGGGCGAGGACCAGGGCGGGCATCGCCAGCAACAGATCGCCGAGCCAGCGCACCGCGCGGCCCACCCGGATCGGCCACCAGCCCGCGGCCAGCCCCAGTGCCACTCCGATCAGGAGGGCTGCCGCCGCCGCGGTGAGGGCGATCCCGAGCAGATTCGCGCCGCCGGCCAGCACCCGGGACAGCACGTCGCGGCCCAACGCGTCGGCGCCGAACGGCAGCCGTACCGACGGGGTGGACCAGGGCACGGCCACCGGCTGTTCCGGGTCGTTCGGAGCGAGGTACCGACCCAGCAGAGCCAAGGTGAACACCGCCAGCGCCACGCCCGGCGCGACAGCGCTCCCGCGGATGCGCGTCACGAGCTACTCTCCGCCGTCCGAGCCGGCCGCACCGTGGCGGGACGGCCGGTTCGATGCACCGCCACGGCGGCGAGATCGGCGAGCAGCATCCCGAGCAGCACGGTCGCGACGGGCACCAGGGCGGCGGCCTGCACCACCGGTATGTCCCGCACCGCCACCGCCGAAACGAGCAGCCCGCCGAGGCCGGGAAAGCCGTAGACCGTCTCCACCAGGGCGGTGCCGGCAGCGAGCCAGCCGGCGGTCAACGCGAGAACCTGCAACGCCGGTACGACCAGCAGGGGCAGGACGTGCCGCAACAGCACCAGTACCGGTGGCAGGCCACGCCGGTACGCGTCGATGACGTGCGGCCGGCGCAGGGTGTCGGTCAGGACGCCACGCAGCAGCGTGCTGGCGTAGGCGGCCGACGGCAGCGCCAGCGTCAACGCCGGCAGGACGAGCGTCCTTGGCTCCTGCCACGGATTGCCACCCGGTGGCAGCAGGGAGACGGCCGGAAGCCAGCCCAACGTGGCGGACAGCAGCGCCCCCAACGCCGCCGCGTACACGGCCTGAGGCACCGCGGCGAGACCGGCGGCGAGCATTCCGCCTCGACCCCGACGCAGCTGCGTGACGATGAGGCCGGCTGCGGTGAGCAGCACCGTTGTGCCGAGTGCGACAGCCACCAGGCTGGCGGTCGCGGGCAGGCGTTGGCCGAGCAGGTCACTCACCGGCCGGCCGCTGCTCAGCGACGAACCCAGGTCTCCCTGGAGCAGCCCGCCCAGCCACCGCAGGTACCGCACCACCACCGGTTGGTCCAGGCCGAGTAGTTCGCGCGCCTGCGCGACCTGCTCCGGCGAGGCTCGACCAGCCTCCCGGAGGGACGCCGCGTCACCCGGCAACGCCTCGGTAGCGGCGAACACCACCACGGTGGCCGCCAGCACCAGAAGCGCCGTCCGGGTGAGGCGGCGTACGATCATCTCGTCTTCCAGGCGCGTTCGACGAACATCCGCTGGAAACCGGGACCGTCGGGCAGCCCGCGCACATCGGGGCTGGTCAGGTCCAGCCCGTCTCCGACGCCCCACACCACGTACCCGCCGTCGCGCCACAGGTCCTGCTGGATGCGGGCCAGTCGGGTGTTGCGCTCGGCCGGGTCCAGGATGCCCATGGCGGCGTTGAATTCGGCGTCGAACGACGCGTTGCGCCAAGCGGTCTCGTTGGTCGGCGAGGCGGCCAGCAGGCCGACGCGCACCAGGTCGGGGAAGGAGATTCCGCCGTAGTAGCCAACGTAGAAGTCCTTCTTGGCGTAGATGGCGGTCCAGTAGGTGTCGGCCGGCTCCACCTTCACGTCGACCTCAACGCCGACGTCGGCGAGTTGCCGGGCCCACAGGGTTGCCGCGGTGTCCATGCCGGGGTACGACGTGGTGGTGTGTAGGGTCAGCGTCAGCCCGTCCGCGTGTCCGGCCTGCTCGAGTAGTTCCCTGGCCCGGTCCAGGTCCCGGGTGCGCTGCGTCAGATCCTGTGGGTACGACGGGTCGTACGGGGTGGGCAGATCGTTGGCGATCTGGCCGTATCCGAGGAACACCGTGTCGACGAGTGCCTGCCGGTCGGTCGCGAGTCGGAACGCCTCCCGCACTCGCGGATCGTCGAACGGTGCCGAGTCCAGGCGCATGATGATCGGATACTCGGTGACGCCCTTGCGGCGTACGACCTGCACGTCACCGCCCGCTTCGGCGGCCTTGACCGCCGCCGGGCTGACGCTGCCGGCGACGTCCGCCTGGCCGGATGTCACGGCGGCCGCGCGGGCCTGCGGGTCGGCGACCGCCCGGATCTCGACCCGCTCCAGGTGCGGTCGCTCGCCCCACCAGTCGTCGTTCCGCAGGAGCACGGCGGTCTGGGCGTCGGTCTCGGTCACCCGGAACGGCCCCGAACCGCCGACCGGCTCGGCGAAGTCCGTGCTGCCCTCGGGAACGACGAAGCTGATCGACTCCAGCGCCTTCGGCGCTTCGGCCATCGGCGCGCGGGTAGCCAACACCACCGTGTGGTCATCCGGTGCGCTGGCGGCGGCCATGTCGAAGTCGGCCAGTCGGCCGTAGTTCTCGGCGGCCTTGTCCGCTATCCGAGTCAGCGAATAGAGCACGTCCTTGGCGAGTACCGGTTCGCCGTCGGTGAAGGTGGCGTCCTCACGCAGGTGGAACGTCCAGCGGTCCAGGCTCTGGTTCGCCTCCCACGTTTGGGCCAACCGCGGTTGCGGGGTGCCGTCGGCGCCGGGCACGGTGAGCACGTCGTAGGTCAGCGCGAAGCGCATCAGGTCGGACTCGTTGCCGAGTCCACCATGCGGGTCGTTGCTCGCGGTCGCCGGCGACCCCGGTACGACGTAGCGCAGGGTGCCGCCATCGACTGGCGTGCCGGGCTCGTCGGTGGAACCGCCGGTCGTGGTGTCGGTGCCACAGCCGGGCAGCAGCAGGGCGGCGACGGCGAGGGGCAGCACCCCTCGCCGGGCCAGACGGGATCTAACAGGGGTAAGCATCAGTTTCTTTCGTTGACTAGGTGTAATCGGATGGTTGTCGGAGCGGATGCGGCAGCGCCGCGAGTGTCCTGTTGAGGTGTTCGGCGATCGTCTTGGCGGCGCCCCCCGTGAGCAGTGAGTAGTGGTGCCCCTCAACGACCACCTCGTGTATCGGTCCACGCACGTGGCCGTCCCAACCGAGGCGGGACAGATCAGGCGCGTCGTCCACGCCCATGCCCACGCCGCTGTTGTGGGGCGACGGCAGCGCGGCCCGGACGAGGAGCAGCCGAGTCGTCGGATCTTTCAGGTGGCCCGCCCGGTGTTCCCCGAGAATCCGCAGGTGCCGCTCGAACACCCGCAGCCGGGTGTCGGCGGTGTCCCGCCGGCTCAACAGGCCGGCGTCGCGCAGCCGTCGCGTGACGGCACGACGGATCTCGTCGTCGGGGCGGCCAAGAAGCTCGGCTTCCTCGGCTGGGCCGAACCCGAGGTCCAGGTCGAGGAACGCCGCCAGCGAGTGCAGGTAGCGCACCGCGGCGATGGCCTGCGGAGCACCCTGTCCGTGCAGAGTCCGGATCCGGTCCGGCGTGTTCGAATCGATCATGAGAAGCAGATCGGTACGCTCGCCACGCCGTTCGAGCAGGCAGGCCATCTCGTGGGCCAACGTGCCCCCCATCGACCAGCCACCGAGCAGGTACGGGCCGTGCGGCTGGTACTGGCGCGCCGCGTCCAGGTAGTACTCGGCCAGGGCCGGAATGTCCGCGGGCTCGACACCTCCGGTGAGGGCCGGGTCGGTGAGCCCGACCACCGGGCGGTCTTCGCTCAGCAGCCCGACGAGCTCGCCGTAGCAGAGCACGTCACCACCGGAGGGATGAACCAAGAACAGTGGGGGCTCGGCGGCACCGGCGCGCAGCAGCAGCGCGGCCTCGCCCGAGCCCGCGCCCACCGAATCGCTGCGCGGTGGCCCGGACACCGCCGGTCGCGCGGCCACGGTCGGCCGCGCCGGTCTGGTCGTTTCCCACTCCTCGGCCTCGTCGGCCAGTCGGCGCACCCGGTCGACGTAGCCGGAGAACGCCTGGTCCGCCTCATCGGCGGGTAGAACGTTCTCCAACACGTCCCACTGCAGAAGCAGGGCGCCATGCTGCTCGATCACCTGGTGGTCGAGCCAGGTCTGCGGCGTACTGCTGATGCCGTAGACAGGGTTGCCCATCCAGTCCAGATCGTGCTCGCCGCCGAGCGGATCGGTCAGCCCCAGCGCACTGGTGAACACCACGGGTACGGATTCGGTGGCGCCGCTGCGAGCCGATTTCTCGGCCAGTATTTCCAGCGCCGAGAACTCGCGGTGGTCCAGGTCGCGGAAGAGGGTCCGCTGCGCTTCGCCCGCGTCGTCGGCGAACGTCCCCGGGCGGGACCGATCGACCTCGTGCAGCAGCAGGGAGGTGAAGTCCCCAACGACCAGGTTGACGTCCGGATGCACCGATGGGCGGTCGAACAGGGTCAGGGTGATGGCGAACCGTCCCTGTCCGGACCAGGCGGCCAGCGCGTCCCCGTACGCCGCGAGCAGCACGGCGGTCGGGGTGAGGCCACGCCGGGCTGCCTCCGCCCGGAGCGCCTGCCACTGTGCTGGCTCCAGCCGTGCGGTGCGTCGCGCGAACCGGGGCCGGGTTCCGGGCTGCGCCGAACGGACCGGCAGCGCGGGGGGCCCAGGCAGGTGGACGAGCCGGTCGCGCCAGTAGCGCGCCGCGCGTTCGCGTTCCGGGCTGTGCGCACGCCGCTCCAGTGCGGCGACGCACGCGGCGAAGGTCGTGCCCACCTGGGGCAGCTCGACCTGCGGATCCTCGTACCGGGCGCGCAGCTCGCGGTCCCAGAGCAGGAAGCTGGCGGTGTCGCAAACGAGCACATCGACGTTGACGAAGAGGCGTACGATCCCGCCGGGCAACCGGGCGGCGCGGATGTCGACCAACGGCCAGCGCCCCGGACGAGGTTCCCGCCCCACCATCTCCGCTCTGATCCGAGAAAGCTTCTCCGCCCGGACGGGCTCGGCGAGCGCGGAGAGGTCCCGGACCCGGATGCGGTACCGGGGCACCCGGTCGAGGATCCGGTTCCGGCCTTCGGGCGTGATGATCGCGCGGAGCATCGGGTGGCGGGCGATCACGGAGTTCCATGCGTCCTCGTATCGGGCCATGTCCAGCCCAGGACAGTCGTGCTCCAGGTGGAACGAGCACGGCACGTCACCGAGCCGGTAGCCACCCGAGCCGCCGACCCAGTACGCGTGCTGTACCCGGGTCAGCGGAAACTCCCGCGGCCCGTCCCCGTCTGGTCCGGCCTCCGCGAACTCCAGGCCGACAGGAGGTGCGGTGCCCGCGGACGGGCCGGCGTCGCCCATCGGGTCGGACTCGTCGACCGTCGGCGGGAGCGGGTCGGACTTGTCGGTCGTCGGCAGGAGCGCCGCCAACGACGCGACGGTCGGTCGTGCCAGGAGATCCTGCAACCGCAGTTGGACACCGTGCTCGTCCCGCAGCCGAGCCAGCATCCGGGTGGCCAGCAACGAGTGCCCGCCGAGGGCGAAGAAGTCGGCGTCCCGGTCGGGCACCTCGAAACCGAGCAGTTCCGACCAGACGCCGGCGAGGGTCGCCTCCGCGTCCCCACGGACACTGTTCTCGGCCTGGCCGTTCTCCCTCGCGGGCGCGAGGTGTCGCCGGGTGCCGTCTGCCCCACCGGACAGGCGGGGGCGTAGCCCGACGGGAGAGACCGCAACCAACGCGGGGGCCCGCCCCCGGCCGGCCAGGACGAGCAGCCGGTCCAGCGCCCGCATGCCGTCCCGCCGCCCGATCGAGTGCCGAGACGCGACGACCCGCTCGGTGCCGCCCGGGCCGACCCGCCAGCCGTCCCAGGCAACGCTGAGCCAGACCGTGCCGCCCTCCGCGCCCTGTTGCTCCGCCAGCGCGTCCAGGTAGCGGTTCGCCGCAGCGTACGGAGCCAGTCCCAGGCCGCCCACCAGGGTCGTCGCCGACGACATCAGCAGTATGGTGGCGGGGCGGGCCTCCTCGGGCAACGCCACGAGGGCCCGCCGCAGGGCGACGGCCGCCGACACCTTGGCCCGCGCGTGGCCACGCACCGCCTCGGGGTCGACTGACCGCAGGGGGGTGACCGCCGTCGAGGCGACCACACCCGCGCCGTGGACCACGAGGTCCAGCCGGCCGAACCGGTCGACGATGTCACGCAGCAGTGCACCGGTGGCGACGGAATCTCCGGCGTCGACCGCCCGCACCTCCACCGGGAGACCACGGTCGGTCAGTCGCCGGACTGCCTCAATCCGGTCGGCTGCCGGACTACCCGGCGCCGCGTCCGGGACGAGACCGACACGGCCCGTGACGACGATGCGCCAACCCCGCTCGGCCAGATGTTCAGCCATGGTGAGACCGACGTCGCCCAGCCCGCCGATGAGCAGGGCGATACCCGCATCCGTCCGGTCCGTGGGTCTGTCCGAACGGGGCCGCCACGGGTTCACGGTGCGCAGCCAGCGGTGTCTTCCGCGGAGCGCCACCTCCACTCCGGTCCGATCGCCGGTGGCCAGGTCCGTCGCCTCCTCAGCGACCCGGCGGGCCAGCTCGGTCGGCGCCCCGGCTACCGGCAGGTCGACGGCGCGCCATCGCAGTCCGGGGAACTCCTGTGCCAGGATCCGTGGTACGGCCGTACCGGCTGCGGCGGCCGGGGTCGGTCGGTCGGTGCTCTCGACCTGCTGGACGGCCCGGGTGACGTGCAGCAGACAACTGTCGTGGGCCCAGGTGGCAGTGAGGCGGGCCAGTTCGGCATGGCGTAGGACCGCTCCGGTCACCTGCGCGGCGGGGTCCTCGCCGTCGGGCGCGAGGTCGAACACGATCACACCGGCACACGGAATCGTGGTGTCGGCGGTGACCTCGGCGCGGTCGGCGACCTGGGCGCCAGCGGCGCTCAGATGAACCCGTACCGCCTCGACCAGTGGGTCACCCACGGGCCCGTCCAGCAGCCATCGGCCGGTGATGCTGGCCGGTTCGTCCAGTGTCGGTACAGGTAGCCAGACCGGCACCTGGAAGGGTTCATCCTCATTCGGGGCATCCGCGGTGGGTTCCGCCTCCGGTTCGGGCGGGTCGATCCACAGCGGCCGTCGATCGAATGGGTGGCCAGGCAGTGCCACCCGCTGCCGGCCAGGCCGGTGCAGGGCCTCGGCGCTGACATCCACACCCCACGTCCAGAGTTCACCGGCGGCGGTGAGTAGCGTGGCCCGTTCGTCACCGGGCTCGTCCGGCTCGGGGAAGGTGGCGATGGTCGCCGTCAGATCCACCGCCGGGTGTTTGCGGGCAAGCTGCAGCAGGCCGCCACCAGGTCCGGTCTGCACGACCAGGGCCGGGCCATCGCCGATGGCGGTGGTCAGCGCGTCGGAGAAGCGCACCACGGACCGCAGGTGCGGTGCCCAGTGGTCAGCGTCAGGCGCGGAGGTGAGGAAACCGCCGGTGAGGGTGGTGGCCAGCGGCACCAGCGGCGTCCGGGCCTCCACATCTGAGGCCGCCGCCCGGAGTTCCGGCAGCACGGGGTCGACGAGGCGCGAGTGGGCGGCGGCGTCCAACCGAAGTCGAGTGGGCTGGATCCCGTCTGCGGCCAGCCGTGACTCCAGCGCGGCCACCGCCTGCTCGGTCCCGGAGACCACGCACGAGGCGGGCGCGTTGACCGCGGCCAGATCCAGGTCCGGGTAGTCGGTCAACAGCGTGGCTACCTCTGTCTCGGGCCGAGGAACAGCGAGCATCGCGCCCTGACCAGCAGCCCGTGACATCCCTCGGGACCGGACCCGCACCAGGGCCGCCGCGTCCGCTAGCGGCAGCGCCCCGGCCACCACCGCGGCGACGTACTCGCCCAGGCTGTGCCCCACCACGACGTCCGGTCGTACACCCCACCGGATGAGCACGCGGGCGGTGGCCAACGACACGGTGAACAGCGCCGGCAGGCCGTACGCCGGGTCGCGGGCGAGCCGCAGCGCGGCCGGGTCGGCACGGCCGGCCCCGATCAGCTCGGCCAGCCGGGGCCGGCCGGGTTCGTCGAACACCGTCCCACATTCCCTTACGGTGTCGGCGAACTCCGGCTCCTCGGCCATGAGCTCACGGCCCATGCCGGGGTACTGGGCACCACCGCCGGGGAACAGGAAGACAACCTTGGGAACGTCTGTGCCCGCCACCCGGCGGACGGCAGCGCGCAGGGCAGCGCGGTCGCCGACGCGATCACCGGTGATGACCGCCGCGACGCGGTGCCGTCGGTACGGTCGCCCGGCGTGCAGGGTGTACGCGAGGTCGGCCGGCGTCACCGGCGTGGTGTGGACCGCCTCGGCGACGTCGGTGACGCTCTCGGCCAGGGCGGCGTCGCTGGTGGCGGAGAGCAACACCAATTGGGGACGCGGGTCGGGTTCGGGGGCGGGCACGGCCGGTGCGCTGCCCAGCACGATGTGACAGTTCGTACCGCCGATGCCGAACGAGCTCACGCCCGCGTACCGCGCCCCGGACCAGTCGGCGGTCCGTCGGGCGACGGTGAACGGGGAATCGTCCAGGTGTAGGTCCGGGTTGAGCGGTTCGGCGTCGAGGGTGGCCGGAAGGACCCCGTGGTGCAGCGCGAGCACGGTCTTGGCGAACCCAGCGATGCCAGCAGCCGAGTTGGCATGCCCGATGTTGCTCTTCACCGAGCCCAGGGCACACCAGGCTGGGCCCGCAGAACCAAACACGCGGCGCAAGGCGCCGATCTCCACGACGTCGCCGAGGCGGGTGGCGGTGCCGTGGGCCTCGACGTAGCTGATCTGTCGCGCCTCCACGCCGGCCACGGCCAACGCCTCGGCGATCACCCGCGTCTGGCCGCGTGGGGACGGCGCGGTGAAGCCGGTCTTGTCCGCGCCGTCGTTGTTGACCGCCGAACCGTGCAGCACCGCCAGCACCGGGTCGCCGTCGGCGCGCGCGTCGGCGAGCCGACGCAGGACCGCGACGCCGACACCCTGGGAGTGAACAATTCCGGTGCCCTCGGCGGAGAACGCGCGCACCCGGCCATCGACGGAGAAGATCCCATCCGGGACATACAGGTAGCCGAGGCCCTGGGGCACGATCAGCGACACACCCCCGGCCAGTGCGGTGTCACACTCGCCCGCCAGCAACGACTGAGCCGCCAGGTGCACGGCGACCAGCGAGGTGGAGCAGGTGGTGTTGACGGCGATCGCCGGCCCGGTCAAGCCGAGACGGTGTGCCACCTGAAGCGGGAGGTAGTCCCCGACGGTCGCCATCGCCGCTTGGAGGCTCCCGACCGGGTCGCTGGCGGCGGCGGTGTACCGGCGGGCCAGGTTGCGCATCAGATAGTCACTGTGCGCCGCCCCCGCGAACACCCCGACGGCTCCGGCCCCGATTCCGTTGCCGTGCCCGCCGGCTTCGAGGGCACGCCAGCACGCTTCCAGGAACAGCCGTTGCTGCGGATCCATGAGCGCGGCTTCGGCGTCGGTGAGCCCGAACGGCTCCGGGTCGAACCGGTCCTGATCGTCGATGACACCGCCGACCGGGACGTACGCGGGATGCTCGCGCAACCGTGGGGGCACCCCTCGCTCGCCGAGTTCGTCGAGGCTGTGCCGGGTGAGTCCGTGACGCTCGGAGACCAGCAGGTCCCAGAACGCCTCGGTGTCGGGGGCGCCGGGAAACCGGCAGTCCAGCGCGGTGACGGCGATCAACGACTCGTCAGGGTTCTCGACCGTGCTCACCGGTCCACCTCCTCGGCCCGGGTACGGGCGGCCAGCCGGGACGAGCGTCGGGCTGACGGCACCGCGGCGGCTGTCGGCATGAGTGCCTGGGGGTCTTTCGGGGTGGTCAGGGCGGTGAGGTGCGCGGCGAGGGAGGCCACCGTGGCATGGGCGAACATGTCCGCGAGCGCGAGTTGGGGCGCGATGCTCTCCCGCAGCCTGCGGTATGTCAGCACCAGCGTGAGTGAGGTCACGCCCAGTGCGGCGAACGCGCTGTCCACCCGAACCTGCTCCCCCGTCAGGTCCGCGAGGACCGCGATGATGGCGTTTGTCGCGGCCGGATCAGCGGTACGACCACCGGAGACCGGGTGACCGGTACGCTCTGGCCCAGTCCGGTCCGGCAGGGCCGCTGGCGATTCGACGACCGGTGTGCTCTGCGGGGTCGGCGTGTGCTGGGGGGCTGGCGAAGGGGCGTCGACACGTGGTAGACCCGTGTTCCGCTGCGCGAGTTCGATGAGACCGTCGGCGGGGATCCGCTCGACCAGCGCGGGGGCACCTTCCGGGCGGACCCGGTCGAGCCAACGCGTCGCCGCGACGAGGGCCTGTGCTGGTGACATTCGTCCCGGGCGTACGACGAGTGCGACGTCGAGGCCGAGTGCCTCCGCCTCGGCTACCGCCGTGCCGGCCCAACTGGCGGAGCGTGGGACGGACGTGACCGGGGGGTCCACCGGCGACGCGGGCGGCGGGAGCGTTGCTTGACGTGGTTGCGCGTCGTCGTCCCCCGCCTGGTACGGATTGGGCAGTGCCGCGTGGTCGATCTTCCCGTTCGGGGTGACGGGCAGCGAGTCGAGCACGAGGAACTTGCTCGGAACCATGTACTCGGGCAACCGTTCGCGCAGCGTCCTGGTCAACTCGTCGGCGGTCGGGACAACGTCTCCCGCCTTCGGCACCACGTACGCGGCCAGGCGGGGGCGCTCGTCGGAACCGCGCACCGCAGCCACGATGCACTGCCGCAGGGCCGGGTGCCGACCGAGCGCGGCCTCGATCTCGCCGAGTTCGATCCGGTGTCCGCGGATCTTGACCTGCCGGTCGACGCGTCCCAGGAACTCGATGTTCCCGTCGGTCCGCCAGCGACCCAGGTCTCCGGTGCGGTACAGCCGCTCGCCCAGCACCGGGTGCCGGGCGAAGCGATGCGCCGTCTGCTTTGGATCGCCGATGTATCCCCGGGCGAGCCCATCACCGCCGATGAACAGCTCCCCCGGCTCACCCACCGGGCACGGCCCCCCGTCCGAGTCAAGGATGTGGAAGGACTGGGCCCGCAACGCCCGGCCGTAGGGGATGCTCCGCCAACCCGGGGCGACTTCCGTCACCGGGTAGGTGATCGACCAGATGGACGCCTCGGTCGCACCGCCCAGACTCATCACCTGGGCCTGTGGGGCGATCCGACGCAACCGTTCGGGCAGGGTCAACGGGATCCAGTCGCCGGAGAGCATCACCAGCCGTAGGGCGCGCAGCGCCCGGGTCGCGACCTCCGGCTCGATTTCGGCGTACTCGACGAGCATCTCCAACAGCGCGGGGGCGGTGTTCCATACCGTGACGCCATGGCGCTCGGCCAGTTCCAGCCAGTGCTGCGGATCGCGCTGCCGGGCCGGGTCGGGCAGCACCAGCGCCCCGCCCGCGCCGAGAACACCGTAGATGTCGAAGACGGAGAGATCGAAACTGAGCGCGGACAGCGCCAGCACCCGGTCATCGGCCTGGAAGCCGAAGCGGTCGACGATGTCGTCGATGGTGGTGCGGGCGGCGCGGTGCTGAATCTCGACACCCTTCGGCTGCCCGGTGGAGCCGGAGGTGAAGATGACGTATGCGGTGTCATCCGGCTCGGGTCGCAATGGCGGTGGGGTTGGTTCGGAGACAGTCTTTCCCGATCGGCCGCCGAGCCGTCCGGCCGCGGTCAGACGGTGCGTCGACACCCCCTCGGGCCACCTGGTCCGGACACCCCGGCCGACCAGCGCGTGCCGCACTCCGGCGCGGGCACAGATCGTGGCCACCCGGGCATCGGGCCAGGACGGTTCGACCGGCAGGTAGCCCGCGCCGACGGCGTTGACCGCCAGGATTGCGACGACCTGGGCCAATCCCTTCTCGCCGGCGACCGCCACCAGGTCGCCGGTGCCTACGCCGGCCGCGGCGAGCGCGGCAGCGGTCGCCGCGACGCCCTCGGCCAACCGGCCGTGCGAGGTGACGGCGCCCCCCGTGTACAGGGCCGGGCTATCCGGCACCCGGCGGGCGGCACTGGCCACCGGGTCGTGCAGCAGCGGGCCGGCATCAGGGAACGAGTCGATGTCCAACGGCTCCACGGGCAGGACGAACGGGTCCCAGGCGAGGCTCGGATCCTTCCACGCGGTGGGCGCGGTGAGGCGCTGCAGCAGCCGGACGTACGCGTCGAGCATGCCCTGTAGGTAGCCGTCGGGAAAGGCGTCAACGACACCGTCCCAGGCGATTCGGAGCACGCCATCCTCGTCCCAGACGATGTGGTCGAGCAGCACTTGGGGGGTCTGCGAAACGCCGAAGACCTCCACGCCGAGCCAGCTCGCCGGGGCCGCGGTACCGTCGCCGGCGAGTCCCACCCCACTGGTGAAGACGACCGGGTAGGGCGGGGCGCCGGAGCTGTCGCCGAGTCCCCGCAGTACATCCACCCCGGAGACCGACCGGTGGTCCAGGTCCTCCCAGAAGCGACGGTTGAGATCCGATGCGTAGCCAGCAAATCCGCTCCACGAGGCCGGGACGATCCTCGGGGTACCCACCAACGCGGTGGTGGTGAAGTCGCCCACCACCAGATCGATTCCCTCGGGCTTCTCCGGACGCTCGAAGAGCGTGGTGTTCAGGCAGACCTGGTCGCCGGCGCCCCACCGCCCGAGGATCACCGCGAACGCGGCAAGCAACGCGGCCGTCGCTGTCACCCCGTGTTCGGTACACCGGGTACGGAGTATCCGCCAGGCCTCCGCGTCGAGCTGGCCGGCGTGCCGAGCGAAGCGGGGCGGCGCGGTGGAGTCGACAGCCCGGGTCACCGGTAGGCGTGGCGCTGGAGGAAGCTCGGCGACGCGGGCTGCCCAGTAGGAGCGGTCCCGTTCCCGCCGCTGGGTCCACTCCAGATCCGCCTCCCGAGCGCGCAGCAGGTCGGCAAACTCGGCGGGAGGCTCGGGCAGGGATGCCGTCGGGTCGGCGACGAGTTGTCCCCACTGCCGCATCAGCAGCATCCAGCCGGCCATGTCGGTGATCAGCACGTCGAAGCCGACGTAGAGGCGGGTACGGCCGTCGGGCAGGAACGCCGCGTGCAGGTCGAACAACGGCCACTGCCCTGTTGGACGTACCTGGTGAGACCGGTCGTGCCGGAGCGCGGCCAACGCTTCGTCCACCCGGGCGGGCGTGGCGTCGCGTAGGTCGGTGACGCCGATGCGGTATGGACCGGCGGTGGGCAGAATCTCCCCACGGCCACGCTGGTCGACCACCATCCGTAGCATCGAGTGGTGGTCGACCAGTTGGTTCCAAGCGACTTCGAGTCGCTGGAGGTCGGTTACGGCGTTGTCGCTGATCCGGTCGTACTCGTAGTAGTAGAAGGTGGCCACCCCGCCGAGGACCAGGCCTGATTCCCGCCCGACAAGGTAGGACTCCTGGACCGCGGTCAAGGGAAAGGCTGATCGGTCGCCCGGCTGCCCCCCGCTGCGCTGCCCGCTGGTTTCAGCGGTGCCGGCTGGCTCGTCGGGGGCTTTCGACAGGTGCCGGGCGAGGTGTCTCGCGGTGGCGTTGTCGAGGAACGCGGTCAGTGGGAGGTCGTGCCCCGTGCGCTCCCGGATCCGCCGGCGGAGCCGTACGGCGGTGAACGACTCCAGACCCAGGGCTGTCAGTGACGCTTCTGCATCGATCAGTCCTGGGTCTGTGCCGAGGACCTCGGCGATGCAGTCGAGTACGTCGTCGAGGACCGCTTCGGGCATCAGGGGCAGGTTCATCCGGTCTCCGTAGCTGCGACGGCTTTGTGGAGCGCGCCGCCGGGTGGACGGCGGCCGGCGCACCGGAGACCCTAGTTGAAAATGATTCCCATTTCAAACTAGGGGTCGGGGTCAATCCTGCGCGCGCGTCGCGACGTACAGGCCGGCATCGGGATGCCCGATTTGCCGCATGGTCAGCCCGTGTTCCGCAAGCTCCTCGCGCAGTTCCGCCTCGTCCATGACCCACCAGTCGTAGTCCACGGCCACCTCCGAGACCGGTGACCCCTCCGGCGACCGGGTCAGGTAGGTCATGCGCCACCTGATCTGTCGTTCGCCGATCGCCCTGGCGCTTGCCCAACCCTCGTAGGTCAGACCGCCCACGCTACGGCTGGCCATTCGGGTTCTCGGGACTTCGACCGGACGCGTCGGCGGAGCGAGGTTGACGACCACACGGCCACCGCGGACCAGGCGCGGGACAACACGCGCCCACAGTTCATGCCTGTCGTCCGGGGACAGGTGGCCGATCATGTTCATCGCCACCAGTGCCCGCACCCGGTCGGGCAGTGGCACGCCCAACGCGTCGGCCGACGAGACCGTCACCCGTGAGCTCAGGCGTTCGTCCTCGTGTGCTCGGGCGAGGAGCACCGCACGGAGCGCGGGTGAGGGCTCCACGGCCAGCACCGGCGAGTCGTCGGGCAGGCTGGCACAGATCACCGCGACGCCACGCCCGGTGCCGGCACCCAGGTCCACCGTGACGCCGGTTTCACCGCCGAGCTCGTGCAGGGCCTCGGCAAGTCCGGGGGCGAAGAGGCCCCACGCGTCGGCAATGAGGAGGTCTATGTACTCGGCTGACTGCGCGTACGGATCGTCCATGTCTTCCTCCGGGCTCGTAGGTCTAATGATTATGACAATCGTTTCATTCGAAGCCACCTGGGCTCCGAAGCTGACGCCCGTACCGCTGTTGCGCAGCCGCCGGACCTCTGATGCCCGCCGGACGGCCCTGACGAGTGACAAGCCACGGAGCCGATCGACCAGCGACGCCGGCAGCGGGCGTTTGGTACACCCCGGTCATGTCATCGGCCGTCGGCAGCCGAACCAAAGGGGACGACTGCCTGGGCCCGGTCCCGCTGGTAGAAGCTTGGCGAAGATGCGCGCCACGTGGGTCTTGACGCTCGCCGCGCTGAGCGTGAGCTTCTGGACGAGTTCGGCATTGGACAGGCCGGATCAACACCTCGAGCTCACGCGGGGTAGGCGGGCTGAGAGGGTCGTGGTGCGGTGGCACCGGGGGTGGACTCGCTGATGAACTGCTCCACCAGGCGACGGGTGATCGCGGGGGCGAGGAGGGCATCCCGCTCGGGGTGGGTGCGCACCGCCTGGGCCTGCCGCTGATGGTCGAGGCCGCGGAGCGCGACCTTCCGGCCCGTATCTTTCACGTCTGGACGGTCGGCGGTCTGTCCCTGGTGGTGCTCGTGGGCGTGGCGATCGCGGTCCTGGGCGCTGCCCTGCCGGCCCGGAGCGGTGGGTGCGGATCAGCGCGGCTGGGTCGGCTGTCGGGCTACTCGCCAACGGCCCAACCGAGCAGGCCCGCTTCGGTTGAACCGCCACACCGTTACCGCCGCACCGGCCCCCAGCAGCAGTGCCGCTTCGGCGAAGGCAAGTGTGGAGTGGGTCTCGGCGACCGGCCACGCCCACCAGCGCACCAGGCCACCGTGGCCGGTGCCGAAGAGCGCGCTGACGATCACCGCGCCGACTGGGGCCAGCGCCGCGAGTCGGGTGCCGATGATCGGGGTGACCAGCTGGGCTAGCCCGAGGAAGCCGATGAGGTTACGCAGATATCCGGGACCGAGCTGCCACCAGCCGGTCGCCGAGGTGACGCCGACCAGAGTCGCGGTCACCAGCACGATCGTCGCAGCGACACCCAGGTCCCGAGCAGCCGCCAGGCGGACCGCGGTGGTCTCCAGGTCACCGCCGCTGCGGTCGATGCCATGCCAGAGGATGACGATCGGGACGAGCGGCAGCAACAGCGCGAACACGATCGGCACGAGCAACGCCCCAGCCAGACTGGGCAGCGGCAGCACCGCACCTCCAATCATGATCGCGGCGGCGAGGCTCCCGGCGAACGCGACGGTCACCGCGGTCAACGCGCGGGTCCGCCACCACCAGATCACCGCGGCTGCTCCGATGCGAAGGAAGCTGGGTCAGGTCGCGGCGGGGTCGTGCAGTCGCCCATCGACACAGGGTTGGCGCGGTACCAGGCCAGCTGCTGCTCGTTGTCGAGTTGTTGACGTACCCGTACCACCAGGTCGATCGGCTCCGGCGGGGCGGCCGAGTCTAACGTCGATGCCGGCACGCCGGCTGCCAACGCCACCCACACCGTTAACGCGGCATGGTTGTGGGCACCGGGCCACGGCTCGTGGGCTGCGCAGGACGGCGGTGTGTCCGGCACCATCCTGGTCCCCAGGCTCATCACCACGATCTGCGGGTCCGGCCTGGCCGGTAGGCCGATGACGACCGTCTCGGCCGCGTTGCTCTGCTTGGTGTCGGCAGCGCGGACATCGCTGGTCACCGCCTCCGGTAGCGTGGCAGCGACCTCGCCGAGCCCGACCACCCCCATCACCAGCGTCGGGGCCACCGCGACGGCAGCGACCACCCACACCGGTCGGGCGATGTCCAGCTCGTTGACGCCGCCACCGCGGTGCCGCGCCCCCTCCCAGGCGGCGCAGACCGCGCAGATCGCCACAAGGATGCTCAACATCAGGCTGACCTTGGCCACCGCAGCCATCCAGTACCCGGACGTGACCGTATCGGCCACTGCCGTCCCCTGGAGAAGCACCAGGGCGAGCATCGGCCCGGTCACGTAGGTCTCGGCACGAGCGCGCCAGGGGTAGATCGTCCGCCAGCTGCCAGCGCTCCGCTCGTTCATACCTCCGCACCGATCAACTGCGCGTAGGCGTCCTCGGCCCGTCGAGACAGCTCGACGTTCGGCTGAGCCAGTGCCATAAACTCCGGCACCCCACCGTGGAACCGCACCACGCCGTGATCCAACACCATCACCTGCTGGTAGATATCACTGATGTCTTCGGTCTGATGCGTCGACACCAGCAGGTCGACGTCGCCGGCAATCCCGTCTAGCACCTCCCGCAGCACCCGCCGCTGCTGCGGGTCCAACCCGGCCGAGGGTTCGTCCATCACAACCAGCTTCGCGTCGTGGACCAGGGTCTGCGCAATCCCGACCCGGCGGAGTTGGCCACCGGAAAGCGCCCTACTGGGTCGTTCCGCCAGCTCCCGCAGGCCAACCCGACCCAACGCCTGCGCCGCGTTGGCCCAGGCATCCCGGCGATTGAGCCCCTTCAGCCAGCCCGCATAGGCGACCTGCTCCCGCACCTTCAAGCCCGGCATCGCCGCGACGCGCTGCGGTAGCCAACCGACCGAACGACGGTATCGGGACCGGGTACGCCGGGCGTGACTGACCAACCGGCCAATCCGTATGGTGCCAGTTTCTGGCCGCAGCAGCCCCACGATCAGCGACAGCAGCGTGGACTTGCCGGCGCCGTCAGGGCCGAGTAACACCGTCGCACCGGGCTGAAACTCGACGGTCAGGTCATGAATCACCGGAATGTCGGCACGGTACTGAAAAGTACAATCTCTGATCTGCACGGGCACCAGATGAACCTTGTCAGACCCATTCACCATCGAGGGCCAGTGCCAGCCGTCTGATCCACTGCTCGGCGGTGCCCGTGATTGCGGGGCACTCGTCGGTGAAGTTGGTCCAGTCGACCTGCCACGACAGCACAGTCTCGGCGGTGAAGGTATCGGCTTCGGCACCGAGTTCCGCGCGCATGAGCTGGCGGACCAGAGCACGGTCGACAGTGGTGTGTTCGGCGAGCAGGACCGCATCGTAGAGATCTTTGCCCTGCGGGTACGTGTCGGTGGCCAGCCAGAGCAGCTTCCACGCCAGCGCCAGCTCGGCGGGCGCGGCCAACAACGGTGCGTCAACCTCGGGCAGTATCAGCGCCTCTGGTGCAAGGGGTAGCTCTTCACCAAAGACCACATCGAGCTGCACGTGGCCGTCGGGTGCCTCGGGTGCGCTGAACGGGATGACGAGCCGGCGTCCGTCGGCGCGTTCATACGTCCAGATGGCCGACTCGGTGATCAGGTCGGGGTGCAGGCCGGCGCCGGGTGCGGTCCGGATAGCGGTCTTGAGGTCATCGAGCAGTGCCCGGGCCTCGGCGCTGTCGCTGGTGATGGTGTGCGGAGTAACGACGAAGTCGAGGTCGCCCGGCTCCCGGGCGGCGGCACCGACCCAGGTCGCCATGGTGACGCTGCCGCGGAGGACCAGATGCTGACGCCAGGTCGTCGCGGCGATCGCGGACAGGAGGTGCTTCATGGCCGTACGTCGGGCGTCGCTCCACCGCTGGCCGGTGGCGGTCACGAGGAATTCGGGCTCGCCGGCGCGGTAGGCGTTCGCGTACTGCTTGAGGGCGGGGTCGAAGGCGGCACTCTGCCGCACTGTCAGGCTCGCGGGTAGCGGCTGGTAGGTCGGCGGGTAGTGCGGGGAGCCACCTGGCGCGGATCTCATCCCCCGCTCGCGCTTAAGCGCCCAGTCGTTCGTGCCCGACGTGGGCGGGTCCAGCCAGCCGCGGTCGTGGCGAAGGTCGCTGTCGAAGACGACGTACTCCTGCTCCACCGTCCTGGGCTCGTGGCCCGCGGTCCGAAGGGTCTCGACGAGCTCGTCCAGTTGCCGCTTGGCCGAGGCGAGTCCGACGCCGTGGCAGCGCTGGGTGACGAACCGTTCCTGCGTACCGTCCCCGAACGTCCGGCGGGCGTTGCGGGACAGCCGCGCCCCGTGCGGCGCGACCACATCGGTGAGCGCCAGCAGATCCGCCACCCCCGCACCGGTCAGCAGCAGCTTCACGTGATGCTCGAAGTACCGGCCACTCGGCTCGGATTCGGCCTGCTCGTCTGACTGCGGCACGCCGACGCACCACGGCGCCGCCTCGATCTTCGAACGGCAGGGGTGGATGCCGGCCGTGCGCAGTTCGTGTTGCCTACGCTGCACCGTGGCGTGCTGCTCAGCCAAGGCGCCGTGCCCGGTGAAGGTAAGCATCGGTTGAGAGACGTACTCACCACGATCAAGCACAATGTGGATAAATTTGACCCCGTGCTCAGCGGCAAACGCCGCCATCCGCTCGGCGTGCTGAGCATGAGCCGTGATGTGAATCTCGAATTCCCCCGCCACCTCAAGCACCGACCGAGTGTACGGCGCAGCGCTCAAGCTGGGAGACCGCTGGGCGTGCGGCACCGCACTGACGACGAAATGGAACATTTGTTCGATTCATGTTCTTTGTCGCACTCATTCCCTACGCTGAGCGCTACCAACCAGGGGAGGAAGCATGACTACCGCCATCATCACCTAAATGGTGCGATCCGCGAAAGCGTCTGCTGCACTCGTGGACGAACTACGAGCGATCATCGACAGCCAGGACGTACACCAGGCACAATCCGCGATCGCGGAGTTCGTCGCCCGACACCGCCTTACCCGCAGCGACATTGATGCGCTCGTCGTGGCGCTGGCCCAGCCCCACGCCGGCAGCGACCACACCCGTCCCCCAGCCGCCACCTCGGCACCCGAAGCTCAGGCCACCACTACCGCCACCACCTCCACCAGCGCCACCGAGACCGCGACCGGGACCGAGCCGGTGCAGCGCGGGTCTGAGCCCAAACTGGATGACGACCCACCAGACAGTGACGTCGGGTGGATGTTCGACGACGATCCGGCGCCTCCCGTTTTCCTTCCCGCAGACGATGCCGTCGGCCAGGCCTTCGAGGACCTTCTCGGCGACTGGACCCGGACGGGGGGAAGGCTCACCCGAGCGGACGTCGCCCTGCTGGCAACCCGGCGAAGCCTCACCGCGGCACAGACCGGTGAGTTGCTCGGCCTCCTGGCCGACGCCGGCGTTGACCTCCAAGCCCCGGCCGGCACGGAACCGGTCAGGTCCGCCGCACAGGCCTACGAACCACCCGACGACACGGTTCGCCAGTATCTCCGGGAGATCGGCCGATACCCACTGCTCAACGCCGCTCGCGAGGTGGAGCTCTGGTCGTTGATGAAGCAGGGGACAGCGGCGCGGACCGCACTCGATGCCAGCGGACCGGACCTGTCCGCGGCAGACCGCCGGTCGCTGCGACACCGTGCGATCGAGGGGCAGCGCGCCCACACGGCGTTGGTGTGCGCGAACCTGCGCCTCGTGGTGTCGATCGCCAAGGCCCGGCAATACCGCCAGACCGGCGTAGCGTTCGCCGACCGCATCCAGGACGGCAACACGGGTCTCATCCACGCCGCCCATCTGTTCGACGGTTCCAAGGGCTACAAGTTCTCCACCTACGCGACGTGGTGGATCAAGCAGAGCATCGAACGGGGCATCGGCAACCACGGCCGGACGATCCGCGTACCCATGCATGTCCGGGAACGGATCCAGCGGATCCGGCGGGCAACCCGGAAGCTCGCCGACCGGCTGGGCCGAGAGCCGACGCTCGACGAACTGGCCGACGCCACCGGCATGCAGCCGGGCAGGGTGCAGGCGATGCTGGAGCTTGGCCAACCGGTCCTCAGCATCGACCTGCTACTCAGTGTGAATGGTGACCTTCGCCTCTCCGACGTCCTCGTCCACGACGAGGAGCGGGATGGGCGCACCGACCCGGCATCGATCGTCGAACAGGAGACGCTGCGCGACGAGCTCGATCGCCTCCTCCGCACCGTGCTCCCCAACCGAGCCGCCAACGTGATCCGCCGCCGGTTCGGCCTCGGCACCGGGGCGGAGGAGACCCTGGACGACATCGCCGCAGACCACGGCGTCAGCCGCGAACGGATCCGCCAGATCCAGGGATTGGCCATGAGCAGGCTGCAGCGGTCGACGGAGAGGATGGCGCTGCGGCCGTACCTGGGCAGCGAACCGGGGCACGGCCCGTCGACGGAGAGAAAGCCGCGATGAGCGGCAAGGTGGCGCAGTCGCTGGAGGAGGCGTGCGATGCCTTCGTCACCTGGCTCGATCGACGGGTCGTCGCGGCGGGCCGGGGCGACGGACTGGATCGACTGGACGTGGCGCCGTCGGAGACCTTTTGGCTGGGACGACTCGGGTGCGAGGACGAGGTGCGGAAGGGCACCAACGACGACCGAGCTGAGCGGCTGGACCCGTGCGCGATCGGCATCCGGTTCCGCCCGGCCGAGGCACCGCCGTGGTCGATGACGGTGACGGTGCGGGCCCGTGCCTGGGTCAAGGACCCCAAGGATGGTCCGGACCCGGACCGACGCTGGTGGCGTACCGGTCCCGTCGCAGAGAAGATCTCCGTCGTGACCGGTGCCGAAGGTGGAACCTTCGGTGCCGAGCAGTTGCGGGACGCCTTCGCCGCGGTGGGCGCGCCGGGGCGGAGGGCTGAGGTCCGGATCGATGTGGAGGATTGGCATCAGGACCCCGAACTGGTCGTACAGCTGGTCAACACCAGCCCGGAGAAGTCGCGCGATCGGACCGACTCGCACCTGTACGAAACGCAGCTTGAGGTCGCTGGTCTCCGCACCACCCCGTTCCAGTTGGAGGCCCTGCCGGACAGCTTCCGCCACGACCGCGACGTGCCGGCGTACGGCCTCAACGTGGGTGTCGAGGTGCCCGCACCCGGGGTGTTCCGCAGTTCGGACACCACCACGGTGCAGACCGTGCGCCCCGACTACTGGAACAGCAGCCGGCCGGAGCCGACGCTGTCGTTCGAGCGGCTCGCCGCCGACCCGGTTCCGGAGCTCACCGCGCTGGTTGACGCGCTCGAAGCGTACGACCAGGCCCACTGGTCTGGTTCGGCGCTGGCTACCCGGGAGGCGGTTGAGGGCTGGACGCCGGGAATGCGCGCCGCGGCGGACGAGGCGGCCGTCGAGGTGTTCGCCGAACTCGACCGGCTTCAGACCGGGCTGCAGCTACTGGCGACCAATCGACATATTCGCCAGTCGTTCCAGCTGATGAACCAGGCGATCGGGTGGAGCGCACAGGGGCGCGGTTACGACGCCTGGCGGCCGTTCCAGGTTGGCTTCCTGCTGTCCGCGATCCGCTTCCTCGCCGAACCCGCCGAGGACACGAAGTTCGTCGACACTGTCTGGTTCGCCACCGGCGGCGGCAAGACCGAGACCTATTTGGGGCTGTTGTTGACCACGGCCTTCTTTGATCGGCTCACCGGCAAGCGCACCGGCGTGACGGCCTGGTCCCGGTTTCCGCTCCGGCTGCTGAGTTTGCAACAGACGCAACGTTTCGCCGACGTGCTCGCCGGCGCCGAGCTGGTACGCCGGGATGCGGTGGCGCGTCGGGTAGCCGATGTCAAAGGTGCTCCGTTCAGCCTCGGGTTCCTGGTCGGTCAGGCCGGTACGCCCAACAAGATCGTGCCCAGGCCGGCGGGCGACGAGATCGGTCCGGACAGCCCGGGTATTCCAGACAAGTACCGGGTACTTCTGCACTGCCCGTTCTGTCGGGACGAAAGCCTGCGGATGAAGTTCGACCGGCAACGCTGGAAGCTGGAACATCACTGCACCAACCCGCGCTGCCCCTGGCGGCGCGGGGCGCTGCCGGTGTACGTCGTTGACCAGGAGATATTCCGCTTCCTCCCGACCGTGGTGGTGGGAACGTTGGACAAGACCGCCTCGATCGGCCTGCAGCAGGCGATGCGCGGTCTCGTCGGGCCGCCGCTGAAAGTCTGCTCGGTTGACTGGCACGGCTTCACCTATGCGACCAGGGCGAAGGCACCCAACGGCTGTCTGGTGCCCAGCTGCCAGGGGGCGCTCCAGTCGCTGCCGATGCCGGCGGACCGGTTCGCACCGTCGCTGCGACTGCAGGACGAGTTGCACCTACTCCGCGACAGTCTCGGTGCCGTCGACTCACACTATGAGAGTCTGCTCGACTATCTACAGCAGGAGCTGTCCGGTAACCGTGCCAAGATCGTGGCCGGCAGCGCGACACTCATCGGGTACGACCGGCAGGTCAAGGTTCTCTACCGGCGTGAAGGCCGGGTCTTCCCGCAGCCGGGTCCCCGCTCCGGTGAGTCATTCTGGACGGTGCGCAAGTCGGACAAGCTGCGGCGTTTCGTGGCGGTCGCACCGCGTGGGGTGACGGTGGAGCACGTCAGCGACCGGACTCTGGACGCCTTGCAGCGCAGCGTACGCCGGTTGGCGGACGCGCCGTCGGCCGTCTGCACGGAGGCCGGGATCGATCCGAGGCATGTCGACGCACTGCTCAGCCTCTACGGTACGAACGTGGTGTACGGCTCCACCCTGCACGACGTCGAGGCAGCCGGCCGGAGCCTCGGCAGCAACAGCACCGTCGATGGCATCAACGTCGAGCAGCTCACCGGGCAGACCGACTTCGACGAGGTGCGGGACATCCTGGAACGGCTGGAGAAGCCAGAGGAAGAGTTCTCGGACCGCATTCACGTACTCGCGGCCAGCTCGATGCTGTCGCACGGGGTGGACATCGACCGGCTCAACACGATGGTCATGTTGGGACTGCCGTTGACGACGGCCGAGTTCATCCAGACCACCGCCCGGGTCGGTCGTCGGCATCCGGGCCTGGTGTACGTCCTACACAAGATCGGCCGGGAACGCGACGCCCAGACGTTCCGGCACTTCGACAAGTACGTTCGCCAGGGCGATCGGTTCGTCGACGCTATCCCGATCACCCGCCGCAGTCGGCGCGTCCTCGCCCTCACGCTTCCCGGGCTGGTTTCGGCGCGCACCCTGATGGTGCACGAGCCGGCCAGCAGGCAACAATTGAGCAACCCGGCGAAGCTGCACCAGTACCTCCGGGACGTGGACCTGACGCCCGACGTCGAGGCGGCGGCCGTGGCGGAGCTCCTCGGTCTCGACGGGCCGGAGGATTCCCTACACCGACAGCAGATCGTCGAGTGGGTCCGGGAGTGGTTCGCCGGCCTTGCGGACCCCACCACCACGGCGCGGTTCATCAGCGAGATCGGCCACCCCTCCCCGATGCGGAGCCTTCGCGATGTCGAGGCCCAAGCTCCGATTCACGACTGAAGGCGGGCGACATGGCGAAGCTGGGTTCCCGTAGCGGCAGCCAGATCCTGCGCACCTTCCTGCCGGCACAGACGGTTGACCTGCGCGGCGACATCTACCGGGTCAACGAGTGGACGGCCCCGAACCCGATCGAGATCAACCCTGACGTCGTACGGTGGAGTCTGTTGACCGAGATCGGCGCGTGGACCGCCAACGACACAGATGGCGGCATGGCCGGGGAACTGCTGCGCAAGGTACCGGTGGAGGTCGTCGAGCTGGATGAACGCCGTGGCGTGACGGTCGAGAAGTACCCGCGAACCTGGCTGTGCCGGTGCTGCAAGCGCATCGGCAGGTCCGCGGAGGCACGCTGCAGGTGCGGCAACCGGAACTGGGGTCAGCTCCATTTCGTCGGCGTGCACGAGTGCGGAGCGATCACCGAACCCTGGATCCGGCGATGCCCGCAGCACGACGACGTACGGGTGGTCGTGCCGAGGAGCGCCAAGGCGGCGGACATTCGCTTCGTGTGCCCGGTCTGTGCCACGCCGACGATGCGGGGGTTGGGTTTCCAGAAGAAGTGCGGGTGCGGTACCGGCACCGTGCGCTGGAACGTGCACAAGGCCCGCATGGTCTATGTGCCACGAGGCGTGGTGCTGATCCACCCAGCTCGGCCCGAGCATGGGGAGAACCTCAGCCTCGCCGGCGGTCCGCGTAAGACACTGATCTGGGTGGTCGAGGGTTTGCCGGTGGGCATGCCCACCGAGGCGACTGGCCAGCCGGCCAGGGCAGGTGATCACCCGGTCGACCGACTTTCCCCGACCCGACGTGCGGTGGTCGAACGGGAGGCCGTCGACATCGCGATGGCCCTGGCCGAGAGTCGGACACCGACGACCGCGTTGCGTCTGCCGGACCCCGACGACCCACTCGAGAAGCGCTATCGGGAGAAGTACCCGCCGGCCCTGCGGCGGGCCGGCATCGACGGGCTCGACCTGATCGACCGGTTCCCGATCCTCAACGCCATGTACGGCTACACGCGGGGTGCGGACGATCCGTCGAAGTGTCGGCTGATGCCGTTCCGGCGCAGGCGGGGCGGCTACCGGCTCTACGGCAACCTCGCCGAGACCGAGGCGCTACTGATCCGGCTCGACCCGATCCGGGTGGGAACGTGGCTGGCCGGTCGCGGTCACCAGCTACCGGGATGGACGCCGAACTGCACCGACCCGGTCATGGCCCGAGTCGCCATCCTGGCTTCAGCCTCGATTCCCACCAAACGCGACGATCCGCTGGTGGAGTCGATCGGAGCCGACGTGCTGAGGCTGATTCACACCTACGCCCACCGACTCATCCGACAGACCGCCGTCTTCTCCGGCATCGAACGTGACGCGCTCAGCGAGTATCTCGTGCCCCATCATCTCGGCTTCTTCCTGTACCCGGCCGCCCGGAGCGACTTCGTACTCGGTGGCATCCAGGCGGTCTTCGAGTCGAACCTTGATGACCTGTTGACCGCCTTCGCTACCGCGGAGCACCGTTGTCCACTGGATCCGGGGTGTGGGATCGGCAGTGGCGCGTGTGCGGCCTGCATGCACCTGGGTGAGCCGTCGTGCCGATTCTTCAATCTGTTCCTGGACCGCGGTGTGTTGTTCGGGCGGAACGGTTACCTGCGGCGCTCGACCTGAACCACCGCCGCCAGGAACACGAAATCTGCGCCGCCGCGTGCGGGCCCGGCACGGGTGCATCGATACCTGGGCGGTCGCGTTCGGCACCGGAGAGCACCGGTCCGCTCGTCGCACCTATGCCGGGTCAGGCTGAAGCGGCTGTCCGCTACAGACGTGGAAGTGCAGGTGTTTGGAGTCCTGATAGCGGCCGAGGTTGGTCAGCACCCGGCAGGCGCCCTGCTCCCGCTCAACCCGGCCGGCGACCTGACGGACCACCTCGAGGACGCGTTGTAAGAGATCCACGCTGGCGTCGCCGAGGTCAACCAGCGACGGCACATGCCGCTTCGGCACCACGACGATGTGCACCGGCCAGAAGGGTCTGGTGTGTTCGAAGGCGAGAACCTCATCGGTCTCTGCCACCACGACCACTTTCGTTCGGCCGCTGAGCGCCTCGTCGCAGTAGAAATCCTCGGTCATCGCACACACTCCCGCACGAAGTCTGGTTCGCGACTCACTTTGATCTTCGAAGGCAGTGACCTTAACACCCGGATCGACCAGGGTTGTGAGCCGTGACGAAGCCCGGCCGTGTCCCCGGTCCGTGAGCTCCCGCTCCGCAGCATCGGCCAGAGCACCTCGTCCTCGACCTCGTGGTGGTGCGCGATGAGTTGGAAGACCCGGTCACCGTAACGACACAGGGCCTTCATTACCGACCGCGTGTCATCCGCCCAGACGGCAGGGCGCAGGGTCTTCAGGTCGATGCGGATGTCCGCCCGCCCGCCCTCGGCGTGCACGGTTTGCCCGTCCCGGGACAGGCAGCGGAACCCGTACCTGGCATGCTTGTGCGTCGTGGCGGGGCGGCTGCTTGCTGTTCGAGCATGAACGACAACCGCCAGGTGGGTTGCCGTAGGGTCGAGGCCATGTCGCTGCCTGTACCCGATGGTGTCCTGGCCGCTGTGCGAGACTTCGTGGCTCGGATCGACGCGCTGGATCCGAGCGCGCCGCTTCTGGGGGACTTGACGATATGCCTGAGCGGGCGGGAGTCGCGGCTGGCGCTGCGAGCCCCGGTCGCCCGGGCATTGGTGGAGGCGTTGCGGGGATACCACGATCCGCGGGATCGGGGTCGCTGCGACCATTGTGGTGGCCCGCAGCTCGACGACAACTTCCTGTGTCGGGACTGTGGACGACCCAACGGGCTATTCGGGCAGATGCTCGCGGAGCAGGCAGCGCGGCACGCCGAACCGGCAGCGACTTCGGCCACGCCGGTCGGCGAAGGCCGGCACGCGCAAGCCGAGGGCTGACGGTAGACGTATGGACTCCGCCCGGTCCGCTCCGGCCCTGTACCCACTGGCGTTCTCGCCAGCGTGTTCATCACCCCGGCGACAGCGGCGCTGCTGGCCGATCTGAGTGAGAACCTGACGGGCGTTCGTCCACCGACCGCGTTCGCTTGGCTGGCGTCCGCAAACGGGGTGGCCGGATCCCTGGCCTACCGCACCGGCGGAGTGCTGGTCACCAACACTGGGCTGTGGGCGACGATCGCCGTCGCCGCCACCCTTCCCGCGCTGGGTATGCAGGGCGTCGGCGGCGATGACTGCCGAGGTGAGGTCAAGTAGCCGCAGCAGTGACTGGAAGCGGGTCAGTGCCGGCCACCCCAATCGGGAAATCATTACCTCGCCGAAGCCCCGCAGTCAAGACTTAATAAAGGATTATGACGAGTATTACATGCCCTTTAAGGTAGACTCACAATGGTAAATAATCATCCCAACTTCATGGCCACGCACCGGGGGAGGGAATCGCAATGCACTGGCGGCGGGCCAAACTTCACGAACTCGGCAGATCCGCCCCCTACCCCGAGTGATACGTGTTCCCGAGTTCACTGATTCGGTAATCAATATTTTTGTGTAGCTGAGCGCGACCGGTCGACCGACCCGGCGCGCTTAGTGCTGCGCCGTTCCTTGACCGTCGACTCATCCCGATAAGGTGAGGTATATGCGCTCGACGCTGCCCAAAAATAGGGCACTATCCGATTTTGTCGGATCCGACACGATCGATCGTATGATAGCCAATATGCAGGATGAACGCGCTTTCCCCGGTCTCGCCTATACGTCGGAAGAACTGTTCGCCTGGGAGCTGGAGCGATTCTTCGGGCAGGGTTGGCTGCCGGTCGGCCGGGTCGCCGAGTTCGCCGAGAAGGGCACCCAGGCCGCCGTCATGTCGGCCGGGCGCAACATCCTGATCGCCGGCACCGGCGATGGGGTGAACGTCTTCGTCAACGCCTGCCGCCACCGGGGGCACGAGTTGGTCGCCCCCGCCTGCACGGTCCGGCGCGCCCAGGTCTGGTGCGCCTACCACGCCTGGGTCTACGGCCTGGACGGCGAACTGCGCCGGGCGCCGCGGTTCGAGGACGCCGCCGAGCGGTACCCGCAGGGCATGGGTCTACTCCCGGTCCGTTCCACCGAATGGAACGGATGGCTTTTCGTCAACCACTCTGGGGACGCGGACGACCTCGGCGAATCCCTCGGCAATCTCACCGACATCCTCACGCCCTACCACCTCGACACCCTCAAACAGGTCGGCACCGAGGTCTACGACGTCCACGCCAACTGGAAACTGCTCGTCGAAAACTACCTGGAGTGCTACCACTGCCCCAGTACGCATCCCGAACTCAGCAGGGTCCAACGGACCGTTAACGGCGAGGGATTCGCCAGCACTGGGATGTGGCTCGGCGGTTCTCTTGATCTGAAGAACTCCGCGGCGAGCATGTCCCTCGACGGAAAGGGCCCGGAGTGGACCTTTCCTGAGCTCGATGAGAATCGGGCACGACAGGTCTGCTACCACGCGGTGCTACCCGGTCTTTTCATCACCGCGATGCACGATTATGTGGTCACCCATCGCCTCGACCCGGTCGCCCCTGATCGCACCCGGGTGATCTGCGAATGGTTCTTCCCGGAAGAACTGCTGACCAGCACCGGGTTCACGCCGGACTACGC
This sequence comes from Salinispora pacifica DSM 45544, assembly GCF_000378845.1. Classification (NCBI taxonomy): domain Bacteria; kingdom Bacillati; phylum Actinomycetota; class Actinomycetes; order Micromonosporales; family Micromonosporaceae; genus Salinispora; species Salinispora pacifica. Next base: position 952,359 of record NZ_KB905359.1, read on the forward strand.
GATCGACTTCTGGAAAACCACCAATCAGCAGGACTGGGACGCCTGTTCGTCCACCCAGCGGGGCGTCTCCGATCCGCGGTACATCGCCGGCCCGCTCGCCTCGCACGAGGAGGAGCTCCACACCTTCCTACGGGCATTGGCCGAGGCGTACCGCAACGACAGCCGACTGCGTCCACTGTGGACCGCACAGTGACCGGTGAGCGAATCCGGACCGGCATCGTCGTCGTCGGGGCGGGTCTGTCCGGCCTGTGCGCCGCGGAGGCTCTCGCCGCGGACGGGCACGACGTCGAGGTTCTGGAGGCATCCGACCGGCTGGGCGGACGCACCCGCACGGAGGCGGCGCCGCTCGGACTCGAACTGGACTGCGGCGGTGCCTACGTCGGGCACCGGCACACCGAGGTCCGGCAGCTGGCCGACCGGTTGGACGTGCCGCTCCAGCGTACTGTCGCCCCCGGCGCCGCGCTGTTCGACCTGTCCGGTCGCCGGTACCGGGACGACGACGCCGACGCGCCCTTCAACGCTCTGGCCCTCGGCCTCGCCCTGGACCGCATCGAAGAGCTGGCCGAGGCGGTCGACCTCCACTCGCCCGGCTCGTCACCGCACGCGGCGCAGCAGGACCGGATCACCGTCCACGAGTGGCTGAGCACCGAGCGGATGCCCTCCGCGACCACGTTGCTGATCGCGCAGATCGTGCGGGAGATGCTGGCCTCGGAGCCGGACGAGGTGTCCCTGCTCCACTTCCTCTTCTACGTGAAATCCGGCGGTGGTCTCGACTTCCTCACCGCCTTCGCCGGCGGCGCCCAGGAGTTCCGCGTGGCCGGTGGAGCCGCCGGACTCAGCGAGCGGCTCGCCGCCCGGCTGGACCGCCCGGTGCGCACCGGCCGCCCGGTCCACCGCGTCTGCGGCACCACCGGCGGGATCCGGGTGGAGGCCGACGGCCTCATCGCCGACTGCGACCGGGTCATCCTGGCGATCGGCCCGGCACCGGAACGCGCCATCGAAGTGGCGATCCCGGGCGCGGCCGCCTCGCCGGTGCCGGCATCCACCGGCGGCTCGGTGGTGAAGATCCACCTGGTCTACCGGACGCCGTTCTGGCGCGACAGCGGGCTCAGCGGCTGGGTCACCGCGGACCGGGCACCGCTGCGCTTCCTGGTCGACGACTCCAACGGGCGCGACGGCCTCGGTGTCCTGGTCGGCTTCCTGACCGGTGCGGAAGCCCGGGCCTACCGCGCCGGCCAGATCACCTGGGCAGACCTCACGGCCCGGCTGGCGGACTGGTTCGGACCCCCGGCCCTGGCGCCCGTGCACGTCACCGCGCAGGACTGGCAGCGGCAGCCGTGGGTCCAGGGCTGCTACGCGGCGGTGCCACATCCCGGGGCCTGGCTCGACACCCGACCCCCCGGCGACCCGGGAGGTCCCCTGCACCGGGTGGGTGCAGAGCATTCGCCGTACTTCTTCGGCCACCTCGAAGGCGCCGTCCGCTCGGCGAACGCTCTCGTCCGGCGGATCCCCCGACCGGCCGGATCCGGCGAACGGGTCCCACGGTGAGCGCTCCGGGTGTCCGGCACGGGCTCCTGCTCCCGAACGCCGGCTACTACGCCGATCCGGCGCGTCTGATCGACATCGCGGTCCGGGCGGAGGAGTCCGGCTGGGACGGACTGTTCCTCTGGGACCACCTGATGTTCGCCCGCGAACTGCGCCTCCCGGTGGCCGACGCGTGGACCGTCGTCACCGCTATCCTCGCCCGCACCACCCGGCTGCGCAGCGGCCCGTTGATAACCCCCCTGGCCCGGCGCCGGCCGTGGAAGGTGGCCCGGGAGACGACGACGCTCGACCACCTGTCCGCCGGGCGGCTGGTGCTCGGGGCCGGACTGGGCGCCGAGCCGGACCTCGACTTCGGGGCGTTCGGCGAACCCGCCGGGCTGCGGATCCGGGCCGCGAAGCTCGACGAGGCGCTGCGGGTGCTGTCCGGCCTGTGGCGCGGAACCGAGTTCAGCCACACCGGCGAGCACTACCGGGTCGACCGGGCCACCTTCCTGCCGACGCCCCGCAGCACCGACCGGCACGGCCACCCGGCCGTCACCGTCTGGGCCGGCGCCACCTGGCCCGCCTCGCGGACCGGCGCGCTGCGCCGCGCCGCCCGGTTCGACGGGGTCGCCCCCATGGTCCGCGATGACCGCGGGCACCTGCGCGGCCCAGAACCGGCGGAGCTGACGGCCGTTCTGACCCGCCTGGCCGAACTGGCGCCCGGGCAGTCCCCGGACCGCCCGTACGAGGTGGTCGCCCTGGACCGCGGCCGGCCCGGCACCGGGCAGGCCGCCGACCGGACCGGCCTGCTGGCCGCCGCCGGGGCGACCTGGCGCATCGAGACGTTCGACCCCTGGCACCGATCCCCCAAGGAACTGACCGGCTGGCTCGACGCCGGCCCGCCCGACAACGATCGGAGAGCAGTATGACCGGCACGTCGCCGGCTCGTCCGGCTGGGCCGCGCAGCGCGGACCCCAGCCCCTGGCCCGAACCGATCCGCTCGTGGAGCGGGCACCCCGCCCCACCGGCACCCGCCCGGTGCATCCACGATCTCGTCGCGGAGGCGGCCCGCCGCACCCCCGACGCGGTGGCGGTGTCCAGCGGCGCGGACCGGCTGACGTACGCCGAGTTGGACACCGTCGCGACCGCGCTCGCCGCACACCTGGTCAAGCGCGGAGCCGGACCGGATCGGGTGGTCGCGGTGCTGGCCAGACGGTCCCCGCGGCTGATCGTCGCACTCCTGGCCATCCTCAAGGCGGGCGGCGCGTACCTCGTCCTCGACCACGACGCCCCGCCGGCCGCCCTAGCCGCCCTCGTCGCGGACGCGGACCCGGTGCTACTGCTGGCCGATCCGTCCCTGTCTGGCGCCGCCGGCGCATGCGGTGCACCCGTAGCCGACCTGGACCGACTCCTCGCCGAACCGGTCATCGACCCGGTGCCGGCCACCCCGGTCACCCCGGAAAACCGGGCGTACGTCAGCTACACCTCAGGGTCAACCGGCGAGCCGAAGGGCGTGTGCGTCCCGCACCGCGCGGTCGCCCGGTTGGTGCAGCAGCCGGACTGGGCGTCGTTCACCGCGGACGACGTGTTCCTGCAACTCGCGCCGGTCGCCTTCGACGCGTCCACGCTGGAGATCTGGACCCCGCTGACCCTCGGGGGCCGGCTGGCGGTCCACCCAGCCGGCCGCACCACCCCCGACACTCTCTCCGAGGTCCTGGCGAACGAGCAGGTCAGCGTGCTCTGGCTGACGGCCGGCTTCTTCCACCACATGGTCAGCACCCGTCTCGACGCCCTCGGTGGCCTGCGGCACCTGCTCGCCGGTGGGGACGTCCTGTCGCCCGACTTCGTCGGTCGCCTGCTCGCGGCGCACCCGCACCTCACCTTCACCAACGGCTACGGTCCAACCGAGAACACCACCTTCACCACCTGCTGGACGGTGCACGGCCCGGCCGTCATCGACGGGTCGGTCCCTGTCGGGCGGCCGGTCAGCGGGACCGGCGTGGCGCTTCTGGACGCCGGGCACCAGCCCGTCCCGGTGGGCGAGGACGGCGAGCTGTACGCCTTCGGCGACGGCCTGGCGAGCGGCTACCTGGGCCGCCCGGACGCGACCGCCGAGAAGTTCCTGAACCTGCCCGGACCGGACGCGACCCCGGTCCGCATGTACCGCACCGGCGACCTGGCCCGCTGGGAACCGGACGGCACCATCACGTTCCTCGGCCGCGCCGACCAGCAGGTCAAGATCCAGGGTTTCCGGGTGGAACCGGGCGCGGTCGAAACCGCCCTGACCCGGCTGCCGGAGATCAGCAAGGCGGCGGTCGTCACGCAGGCCGACGACGACGGCACCAAGCGACTGCAGGCCTTCGTGGTCACCGCCCCGGACGCACCGACCGGACCGGCCCTCGCCGCACACGTGCAGGAGCGGCTCCGCGACACGCTGCCGGCCTACCAGATCCCGCACACGGTCACCGCCCTGGACGAGCTGCCGCTGGGGCCGACCGGGAAGGTCGACCGGTCCGCGCTGCACGGACCCGCCGTGGCCGACCGCAACTGCACCGCCGCCTTCCGGGCACCGCGGGGAGACCTGGAGACCAGCATCGCCGAGATCTGGTCCGAGCTGCTGAAGGTCGACCCGATCGGCGCCGACGACGACTTCTTCGAACTGGGCGGCCACTCGTTGCTCGCCGCGCGCGCCCTGCACGGGATCCAGCGCGCGCACGGCGTCCGGCTCACCTACTTCGACCTGCTCGAACAGCCCACGGTCGCCGGTCTCGCCGCCGCGGTCGAGGACCCTGCCCACTGACCTTCCACGCCCGCTTCCCTCACGAGGAGGACGACGTGACCGAGACCGCCCTCGACGCCGCCGCGCTGCGGCAGGCGGCACCCACCGCACCGGCCCGGCCCGATCAGCCGTACGTGTACCGCAGCCGCGAGCCCACCAACCCGGACTGGCACACCCCGCAGGTGGCGAAGACCAGCATCAGCTACCGGCAGGGGTGGCACCGGTACGCGCCCGCCGAGCAGGTGAGTCGATGACCATGCGGAACGTGACGCCGCCGCAGACCGAGCAGGCCGTCCGCCTGCCGCTGACCGCCGGGCAGCAGCGCATCTGGTTCGCCGAAGTCTTCGAGGACGCGGCCCCCGCCTACAACGTCCCGGTGGCGGTTCGCCTGCGCGGCCCGCTCGACGAGCAGCGGCTGCGGACCGCCCTGGACACACTTGCCCGGCGGCACGCCGCGTTGCGCGCCCGGTTCACGGTCGACGAGAACGGCGAGCCGTGGCACGAGATCGCCCCGGACGCCCCGTTCGACCTCGATGTCGCCGACCTGAGCGGCGGCACCGTCGAGGCGGCCCGGACCGCCGCCGCGGGGTTCGGCTGGCAACCGCTAGACCTGGCGAACGGGCCCCTGGCGCGGGCCCGGCTGCTGCGCCTCGGTCCCGACGACGCGGTCCTGGTGTTCAACGTCCACCACATCGTCTTCGACGACTGGTCCACCGGCATCCTGCTGCGCAACCTCGGGGCGGCGTACCAAAAGGGAGCAGCCTGGACGGGACCGGAGCTGGACTATCCGGACCTCATCCGGCAGGAGAACGAGCGCCTGGCCGGGCTCGACGCCGAGAAGCACCTGCGGTACTGGGCGGACGGACTCACCGGGCTGCGGCACCTTGCCGTGCCCACCGACCGGCCCCGCCACCGGCATCACCGCGGCGCGGGCGCCGCCATCCACTTCGTCATCCCGGTCAATACGGCGGACGGCATCCGCGCGCTGGCCCGAACGTCCCGCTCGTCGGTGTACATGGTGCTGCTCGCGGCGCTGCAGGCCACCCTGAGCGACTGGAGCGGCAGCCCGGACGTGGCGGTGACCTCACCGGTCGCCACCCGGTCGGTTCCGGGCAGCGAGGACGTCGTCGGTTACCTGGTGAACACGGTGGTGCAACGGGTCCGCGTCGTGCCCGGCAGCTCGTTCACCGCCCTGTTGGCCGACACCCGCCGGACCGCACTGCACAACTACGCCCACCAGGACATCCCCTTCGACCAGGTGGTCCGCCGGGTACGCCCGCAGCGGACACCGACCGGGACCGCCCTGTTCCAGGTCGGCTTCAACTACCAGAACGCCGTGGGCGAGACGCTGGACCTGCCGGGAATCTCGGTCGAGACGGTCACGGTGCCCCGGGCGACCGCCAAGTTCGACCTGCTGCTTGACGTCGCCGACGAGGCCGGCGGGATGACCGCGTTCCTGGAGTACGACTCCGGGCTGTTCGACCCGGCCGGGATCGAGGCCCTCAGCGAGGCGCTGACGCGCGGGCTGACGGCGGTGGCCGCCGACGCCGACGCCGGGGTGGACGTCTTCGCCGTCGGGCCGTCCGGTGCCCTGCGGCTGCTGGCACCGCTCGGCCTGGTCCCGTCCCGGCGCTCGGCGCCGGCGGACTTCGCCCTGACCACCGGCCAGCAGCGGATGTGGACGGCCCACCAGCTGCGGCCGGAATCCGCCGAGCACGCCTGTCCCCTGGCCCTCTCGCTGGACGGCCCGCTGGACCGGGCCGCCCTGACCGAGGCGCTGACCGGGCTGGTCGCCCGGCACGAGGCCCTGCGCGCCCGCATCGTCGCCGGCGCGGACGGCCGTCCGCACTGGACGTTGAGCCGCCCGGCCGCGATCATCCCCCGGTACGGCGACGTCCGGAACGCGGCCGACCCGGCCGCCGCGCTGACCGAACGGCTGGCGGACGAGCTCGCCCGCCCGTTCGACCTCGCCGCCGGGCCACTGACCCGGGTCCTGCTGGTCCGCGCCGGAGACGACCGGCATGTGCTGCTGCTGTCCGTCGCACACGTCGCCGCCGACGGCCAGTCGCTCGACGTCCTGCGCGACGAGCTGCTGCACCTGTACCGGGAGGCCGCCGGCGGAGACGGCCCGGCCCTGCCCGAACCGGTGTCATTCCGCGACTTCACGCTGGCCCGGGTCGCCGAGGAGGCCGAGCCGGCCGCGGAGCGGCTCGACTGGTGGCGCCGCCGGCTCGCCGGAGCCGTCGCACCGCGGCTGCCGGTCGACGTCCCCGCAGCGGCGGCGCAGACCAGGCGCGGCGCCACCCTCGCCGTCACCGTCCCGGACGGCACCACGGCGGCGCTGCGCCGACTGGCGGCGAGCTCGCGGACCACCCCGAACGTGGTTCTGCTGGCCTGCTTCCACGCGCTGCTGTCCCGCTGGGCCGGAACCCCCCGCACCTGTGTCGGCACGCCGCTCGCCGACCGCCTGCACGCGGACGGCGAGACCGTCGCGGGCTTCTTCGTCGACACCGTCCCGCGCCCGGTCGACCTGTCCGCGGACCCGACGATGCTGTCCCTGATCGAGACCGTCCGCACCGGCGACCTGGACACCCACCGGTACTCCCGGGGCCGGGTCCGGTCGGCGCCGGGCCGGGCGGTCCCCGGCTGCTCGGTGGAGGGACTGTTGGCCGAGCTGCGCCGCCGCGGCGACCTACCGGCCGAGAGTCCGTTCACCGTGCTGTTCGACGTGCGGCACGTGGACCGAACGCCGGTGGCCGTCGCCGGCCTGACTGTCCGCGATGCCGCGCTCCCCCGGCTCAGCGCCTCGGCCGACCTGACCGCTGACCTGGAGATGGACGCGGACGGCGGGTTGAGCGCGACGATCGAGTACGCCACCGACCTGTTCACCACCGCTGCGGCCGAGCGACTGGCCGCCCGTTTCCTGGCCGTACTGGAACAGACAGCCGCCAATCCGGACATCCGGGTGAGCGAACTGGATGGTGGCGGGCCCGAGGTTCTCCCGTGGGACGCGCAGACACCCGCGGACGAACCGGACCGCCCGATCCATGTCCTGATCACCGAGCAGGCGGCGCGCACCCCCTCGGCCACCGCCGTGGTCTGCGGCACGGACCGGCTCACCTACACGGAACTGACCGAGCGGGCCGGAAACTTGGCCCGACGGCTGGTCGCCCTCGGCGTGCGGCCGGAGCAGCCGGTGGCCGTGCACCTGCCGCGCGGCGTCGACTCGGTGGTCGCCCTGCTGGCGGTGCTCCGGACCGGCGGCGCCTTCCTGCCGGTCGACCCGGTTCTGCCGGCCGAACGCAAACGCGCGTTCCTGCTCGACTCCGGGACCAGGTTCGCCGTCGTGGACGGCGGCCTGACCCTGCCCGCAGGCGGCCTGACCCTGCCCGACGGGGTCGTCCCGGTCCCGGTCACCGGCCCGGACCCCGGCGCGGCCCCGCTGCCCGCGGTGGACGTCCAGCAGCCGGCGTACCTCATCTACACCTCGGGAACGTCCGGCCGCCCCAAGGCCGTCATCGGGCTGCACGGCATGCTGACGCGGCACTGCCGGGCGATGGCCGCGGCGTACGAGCTCACCGCCGCCGACCGCGTCCTGCAGTTCGCCAGCCACTCGTTCGACGCCTCGCTCGAACAACTGCTGCCCGGGCTGACGGTGGGCGCCACGGTGGTGCTGCGCCCGGACGAGCTGTGGCAGCCGGAGGAGTTCCCGGAGTTGCTGCGACGCACGGCGGTGACCGTCGCGGAACTGCCGCCCGCCTACTGGTCCGCCGTCGTCAACCGCCGCGGCGACACGCCGCCGCCGGACCTGCTCCGGCTGCTCGTACTCGGCGGTGAGGCCGTATCCGGTGACGTCGCCCGACGCTGGCTCGCGTGGGCGCCGCGGTGCCGGCTGGTCAACACGTACGGCCCGACCGAGGCGACCATCACCGCCACCGCCGTCGACGTCACCCTGGCGGAGGCGCAGGCGGAGATCGTCGGCATCGGCGGCCCCCGATACGGCGCGCGGGTGCGCGTGCTCGACGACGCCCTGCGGCCGGTGCCACCCGGCACGACCGGCGAGCTGTACATCGGCGGGTGCCTCAGCGGCGGGTACCTCGGGCGGCCCGCGCTGACCGCCGAGCGGTTCCTGCCCGACCCGGTGGTCCCCGGCGAACGCATGTACCGCAGCGGCGATCTGGTTCGGGCCCGGCCCGACGGGCGCCTCGACTTCCTGGGTCGGGCCGACGACCAGGTGCAGATCCGCGGCCACCGGGTGGAACCGGGTGAGGTCGCGGCCCGGCTCGCGGTGGCGCCCGGTGTGGAGACGGCGGCCGTCGTCGACTACCTCGCACCCGAGCCCGGCGCGGAACGCGTCCTGGTCGGCTACGTGGTGCCGGAGGCCGGGCACCGCCCGGACGCCGCCGCCCTCAGCCGCTTCTGCTCCGCGACGCTCCCGTCATACCTGGTCCCGGCCCTGTTCGTCGCACTCGACCGGCTGCCGCTGACCACGGCGGGGAAGGTGGACCGGCCGGCCCTACCCGATCCGCGGCAGCACGGCCTGCGCGGTACCGGCCGCACGGAACCCCGCAATGATCTGGAGCAACTCGTCGCGGACCTGTTCGCCGCGGTCCTGCAGACGGACCCGCCGGGGGTGTTCGACGACTTCTTCCACCTGGGCGGGCACTCCCTGCGCGCGACCCAGCTCGTGGCCCGCCTCCGCGAGAGCTTCGACATCGAGTTCTCCCTGACCGAGCTGTACGCCACCCGGACGGTGGCCGCCGTCGCCGAATCCGTGCTGACCGCCCTCGTCTCCGACACGCAGGAAGGCACCGCATGACCATCGAAGAGCTGCCGCGCGCCGGGATGGACCCGCGCCTGGAGGCGGTCCGGGCCCGGATCGCTCGCGCGGGCACCCGTCTGCGCCAGGGCTCGACACACAGCGGCGGCGGCCTACCAGTCCAGCCGCCTGGACCCGTGCCGCTGGCGCCGGGACAGGTCGGCATCTGGTTCTCCGAACAACTGCGGCCGGGGACGCCGCTGTACAACGTGCCGCTCGCCGTCCGGCTGACCGGCCCGCTCGACGTGGACGCGCTGCGCGCCGCGCTGGACGCGGTGACCGCCCGGCACGAGGCGCTGCGCACCGTGTTCCGGCTGCGGCCGGACGGCGAACCAGTCCAGCAGACCGCTCCCGCGGCGCCGGTCGCGCTGCCGGTCACCGACGTCACCGAGGCCGAGCTGCCGCAGGCGCTGCGTACCGCCGCCGAACAGCCCTTCGACCTGGAGCGCGGGCCGCTGCTGCGGGCCTGTCTCCACCGGATCGCCACCCGGCGGCACGTCCTGCTCGTCACCGTCCACCACATCGTCCTGGACGGCTGGTCGGGCGGCCTGCTGCTCGCCGACCTGGCCCGGGCCTACGCAGGCGAGCTGCCGGCGGGCCGCGCGGCACCGGCTTTCCGTGACGTCGCCGCCTGGCAGCACGGGCGACTCGCCGCCGGTGAACTGGACGGCCAACTCGGGTACTGGCGGCAGCGGCTCGCCGGGCTGCCCGACCTGGAGATTCCCGGCGACCGGCAGCGCCCGGCAGACCGGGACTGGCGCGCGCACAGCGTCCGGCGGGAGCTGCCCGCCGCCACCGCGGCGGCCGTCCGCCGGTTGGCCACAGCCCACGACACCACACCGTTCACCGTGCTGCTCGCCGCGTACGGCACATTCCTGCACCGGCTCACCGGCCAGGACGACTTCGCGGTCGGCGTACCGGTCGCCGGTCGCGAGCGTACCGACCTCGAATCGGTGGTCGGCCTCTTCGCCGGGATGGTGACGGTCCGGCTGGACCTGGCCGGCCGGCCCGGATTCGACGAGGTGCTGAGCCGTACGGTCGCCGGCTCGCGCAACGACTTCGCCCACCCGCAGATCCCGTTCGACCGGCTCGTCCGCGAGCTGCGTCGGGACCGCACCGCGAGCAGCCAGCCGCTGGTGCAGGCGATGGCCGGGACCGAACCGGCCGGCGTGGCGCTGGCGTTCGGCGAGGCGACCGGCACCGAGCAGCCAGTCGACGTGGCCCTCGCCAAATGCGACCTCGACCTGAGCGTCCTGGACTGCGGCGATCGCCTCGCCGTCACCCTGGTGGCCGCCGCGGACCTGTTCACCCCGGCGGCCGCGGAACAACTGGCCGGCCAGTTCCTCAGCCTACTCACCGGGCTGGCCGGCGCGCCCGACCGGCTGGTATCCGAGGTGGACCTGCTGGACGCGGACGGGCTGCACACCGTCCTGCGTACGTGGAACGACACCGCCCGGCCGCTGCCCGCCGCGTCGTTGCGCGAACGCTTCCAGCAGTGGTGCCGCCGCACACCCAGTGCGGTCGCCGTGATCGAGGGGGACACGACGCTCAGCTACCGCGAGCTTGACGAGCGGGCGAACCGGCTGGCCCGGCTCCTGATGGAGCGGGGCGCGCGCACCGAGACGTTCGTGGCCGTGCTGCTCCCGCGGTCCGCCGATCTGCTCGTCACCCTGCTCGCCGTCAGCAAGGCCGGGGCCGCGTACCTGCCCATCGACCCGGACCTTCCGGTCGAGCGGATCGCCTACCTGCTGTCCGACGCCCGCCCGGTGCTGGTGGTGACCGACACCGCCACGGCCGACCGGCTCGGCCCGGACGACAGCACCGGGCTCGTGGTCCTCGGGGAAGCCGACACCAGCGGCTATCCCGCCACGGAGCTGCCCGCCGTCCCCGCCGGACACGCCGCGTACGTGATCTACACATCGGGATCGACCGGCCGGCCGAAAGGCGTGGTGATCACCCGGGCCGCGCTCGACAACTTCCTGGCGGCCATGGCCGAACGGTTCCCCCTCACCGCCGATGACCGGGTCCTGGCCACCACCACCATCTCGTTCGACATCGCCGGCCTGGAGCTGTACCTGCCGCTGTACTCCGGCGCCGGTGTCGTGCTCGCCGACGCGGAAACCGCCCGCGACCCGGCGACACTGATCGACCTCGCCCGCCGTCACCGGGTTAGCCTGGCCCAGGCCACACCGACCCTGTGGCAGGCCCTCGTACCGGAGCTCTCCGGACCGGCGCTGGCCGGAGTTCGGGTCCTGGTCGGCGGTGAGGCGCTGCCCGCCGAACTGGCCCGCCGGCTGGGCGACGCCGGTGCCGAGGTCACCAACATGTACGGACCGACGGAGACCACCATCTGGTCTACCACCGGCCCGGCCAGCGAGGGCAACATCCGCCGCGGATCCGTCGGCGGGCCCATCGACAACACCCAGGTGTACGTCCTCGACGCGAACCTGCGCCCCGCCCCGATCGGGGTCCTCGGTGAACTCCACATCGCCGGAGCGGGGCTGGCCCGCGGGTACTGGAACCGGCCCGGTCTGACGGCCGAGAAGTTCCTGCCCGACCCGTTCGGCCCGCCCGGCACCCGGATGTACCGCACCGGCGACCTGGTCCGCTGGTCCGCCGCCGGCGACCTGGAGTACCTGGGCCGCACCGACCACCAGATCAAGCTCCGCGGATTCCGGATCGAGCTCGGAGAGATCGAGACGACGCTGATCGAGGCTGGTCCGGTGCGCCGGGCCGCAGCGGTCGTCCGCGAGGACCGGCCCGGTGACCTGCGACTGGTGGCGTACGTGATCCCGGATGGCCCGTTCGACCCCGACGCGCTGCGCACGCAGCTCTCCCGGACGCTGCCCGACTACATGGTCCCGGCGGCGGTCGTGCCGGTGCCGGACCTCCCCACGACACCGAACGGCAAGCTCGACCGCGCCGCGCTGCCCGCGCCGGACTACGGCACCCGCAGCGCCGCCCGCCCGCCGCGGGACGATCGGGAGCGCCTCCTCTGCACCGCTTTCGCCGAGGTGCTCGGCCTGCCGGAGGTGGCGGTCGGCGACAACTTCTTCGAACTCGGCGGCCACTCACTGCTCGCCTTCCGGCTCCTCGCCCGAATCCACGACGAGTTCGGCGCCGGCCTCTCCCTGCGGCGGCTGCTGGCGGCCCCGACCGTCGCCGCCGTCGCCGCGGAACTCACCGCCGTGACGTCCACCGGTGACGACGCCGTCAACCTGGCCCCGGTGCCCCGGGATGAGCCGCTGCCACTGTCGCCGATGCAGGAGTCAATCTGGCTGGCGGATCAGGTCACCGCCGGCGACAGCGTCTACAACGTGCCGCTGGCGCTGCGGCTGGTCGGCCCACTGGACCGCGGGGCGCTGCGCCGCGCACTAAACCGGGTGGTCGACCGCCACGAGATGCTGCGCACCCGGATCTACCCCGGCCCGGACGGGATGCCGGTCCAGGTCGTGGACCCCGCCGGCGGCGGCGCGACACTCGACGAGCGCGATGCCGCACCGGGCACGGACCTCGCGCAGCTCCTGCTGGCGGAGGCCGCCCTCGGCTTCGCCCTCGCGACCGAACACCCGCTGCGCGCCGTGCTGTGGCGCCTCGATGAGCGGGAGCACGTCCTACTGCTGACCGCCCACCACGTGGCGGTGGACGCCTGGTCGATGGACCTGATCCAGCGCGACCTCACCGAGCTGTACGCGGCCGACACCGGGCATCGTGAACCCGAGCTCGCCGAGCCGGCCCTTGCGCCGGCCGACCACGCGGTCTGGCAGCGCCGGTCGGCGCAGCGCGGGCGGTACGCGACGGAGCTGGACTTCTGGCGCACCGAGCTGACCGGCGCCGTCGCCACCGAGGTGGCCGGCGACCTCCCGCGGCCGGCCAGCCCCGGCGGCGGTGGCGGCGCGGTGGAGTTCGCGCTGGCACCGCGGCAGATCCAGGGCATCCGTGAGCTGGCCCGCCGGTGCGGTACCACGGTCTCCACCGTGGTGCTCTCGGCACTGCAGGCCCTGCTGTACCGGATCACCGGCGGCGACGACGTCGTGATCGGCAGCACCGTGTCCGGGCGCGGCGACCCGCGGCTGGACAACCTGGTCGGCTGCCTGGTCAACACGGTGGTCCTGCGGGGTGACCTGTCCGGCACACCGACGTTTGACGAACTGCTGCGCCGCACCCACGCCCGGACCGCGGACGCCCTGGCCCACCAGGAGCTCCCATTCGCGCATCTGGTTGCCGACCGCGGCGCCGGCAGCGGGCCGCCGTTCCGGATCATGTACAGCTTCAGCAGCCAGGAGCCGACCGCCCGGAGCGCCGGCGACGTCGACCTCGAACCCGTACCCGTACCGGTCACGACCTGCAAGTTCGACCTCGTCCTGACCGTGGTGGACGACGGCTCGGCGCTTGAGGGCGTCCTCGAGTACGCCGACGACCGCTATCTGCCCGGCACCGCCGAACGGCTCGTGACGTCACTGACCAATCTGCTCGCCGCAGCCGTCCGTACCCCGGACATCGCGGTCACCCGCCTGGCCATCACGTCCGAGAGCGACACGGTACGCACGTCCCGGTGGGGGCTTTCCGAGCAGTACGTCGGCGACGACCGTACGGTGCACCAGCTCGTCGAGGCGCAGGCCGACCGGACCCCGGGGCGGACCGCGCTGCGCACCGGAGACAGAAGCCTCACCTTCGCCGGCCTCGACGCCCAGGCGAACCGCCTGGCCCACGCCCTGCGCACCGGGGCGCTGGGGGCACCGCCGGTCGGCCCGGAGACGCCGGTGCTGCTTCTGCTGGACCGCAGCCCGGAGCTCGTGGTCGCGATGCTCGCCGTCCTCAAGGCAGGGGGCTACTTCATCCCGGTGGACCCGGGCTATCCGATGGCCCGGCTGACCCGAATCGCCGGCACGGTGGCACCCGCGCTGGTCCTGACCCGCACCGGGCGGGGCGGGTGCCCACCGGGGCCAGAGGCCTTCGGCGGCATTCCGGTGGTGGCGCTGGACCAGGTGGCCGACCGGCTCACCGCGATGCCGGACCAACGCCCCGAGGTGACCGTCGACCCCCGCAGCCTGGCCTACTCGATTTTCACGTCCGGCTCGACCGGGCAGCCGAAAGGCGTCGCGGTCGAGCACATCGGGATGGTGCGCTACCTCTGCTGGGCGGCCGCGAACTATCCGACCGCCGGACGGCGCGGCACCCTGGCGCACTCGTCGGTCGGCTTCGACCTGACCATGTCGGCCCTCTTCGAGCCGCTGGTGTCCGGTCGCGGTGTCACCCTGCTGTCAGCCGATGCGACCCTGGTCGATCTGGCCGAGGAACTGTCCGGGCCACTGGCGTACGACTACATCCGGCTCACCCCGTCGCACCTGCGCCACCTGGTCGGGCACTGGACCGGCCAGGGGCTCTTACCGGCGGCGCGCGGCTGGGTCGTCGGCGGCGAGACGTTAGACCCGGCTCTGGTGAAACAGCTGCTGGAGCTGCGCCCGGACGCCGAGGTCATCAATCACTACGGGCCGACCGAGACGGTGATCGGGCGCGTGGTGCACCCGGTGCACGATGCCGGGAAACTGGCCACGGACAGCCCACTGCCGCTCGGCCGCCCGCTCGGCGAGACCCGGCTCCAGGTTCTCGACGCGTGGCTCGGGGCGGTTCCGGTCGGGGCCGTCGGGGAGCTCTTCATCGGCGGCGACGGCATCGCCCGCGGCTACCTCGGCCGGCCCGCCCTCACCGCCGAGAGGTTCCTGCCCGATCCGGCCGGCGAGCCGGGCGCGCGGATGTACCGCACCGGAGACCTGGTGCGGTGGCGCGGCGACGGACTCCTCGACTTCGTCGGACGGGTCGACGACCAGGTCAAGCTGCGTGGCTACCGTGTCGAGCTGGGTGAGATCGAGGCCCGGATGGCCGAGCACCCCGGGGTGGAACACGCGGTGGTGCTGGTCCGCGACAAGCAGTTGGTCAGCTGGTTCATCCCGGTCGAGAACCACCCGCCGGTCACCGTGTCGGCGCTGCGCCGGTTCTGCGCGGAGCAACTGCCGGAGTTCATGGTGCCGAACCAGTGGGTCGCGCTCGACGCCTTCCCCCTCACGCCACACGGCAAGGTCAACCACCGGGCGCTGCCCGACCCGACGTCCGAACGACCGGAACTCGAGGACCGGTACCAGGCCCCACGCACCCCCGGCGAGCAGCTGCTGGCCGAGTTGTGGTCCACGGTCCTGGGCACCGACCGGGTCGGGATCGAGGACAACTTCTTCGACCTCGGCGGTACGTCGATCTCCGTCATCCAGCTCTCCGGTGCCTGCCGCCGGGCGGGGGTGGAGATCTCACCCAGGGACGTCTTCGAGCAACCGACCGTCCGTGGGCAGGCCATGCGCGCGATCGAACGGAGCCGCGACGATGCGGACGCTCCGGTTCTGGACACCGTCTTCGGCGCCGGACACACCGGCACGACGCGGACGGTGGTGACCCTGCGTGGCGGGGGCGACGGGCGTCCGGTGTTCTGCGTGCACCCCAGCGGCGGCGGCGTCGCCTGGTACCTGCCCTTGGCGCGCGCCCTGCCGACGGCGCACCCGGTGCACGCGCTCCAGCCGCTGGGCATGGACGGGCGGGAGGCGCCCGCGGAGACCATCGAGGACATGGCCGCCGGGTATCTGGCCGACCTCCGTCTGGTGCAGCCCGAGGGTCCGTACGTCGTGGTCGGCTGGTCCCTCGGCGGCACCATCGCCTTCGAGATGGCGCGGCAGCTGGACCGGCTCGGCGAGCCGGTCCAGCTGATCCTGCTCGAGCCCACCCTGCCCGAGGTGGCCCGGACCATCGACCTGCACCGGCCGGCGCGGGACAGCTACCTGCGCGGCGCGGACCTCGCGGAGCGGATCCTCCGGCTCCCCGCCGGCGACCCGGAAGGCGACCGGCTGCGGACCGAACTGACCCGGCTGCTGGAAGACGCCGGGTACTCGGCCGGCGAGGTCAGCCTCGGCGACGCCCTGCCGATGCGCGCCTGCGGTCAGATGCTGGCGGCCTTCGCCGAGTACCACCCACTCCCGCTACCGGACGAGTCGAACGTGCGCACCCGGTTCATGGTCTCGGCCGAATGCACCGACGCCGCGCCCGAACGCCCCTCCGGTACCTCGCACACCGCCTACGGCCCGTACGCGGCCGGGTGGCGGAAGCTGTTGGGTCGGTCCGCGGCGCCGCGGACCATCCACCTGCCAGGGATCCACGCCACCATGCTCACCACCGACCACTGTCCCACCGTCGTCAGCGCGTGTGTGGAAGCACTGCGCGCGGCGCAGGGCGTCCGCAGGCACTGACGCCCACCCACCGTTCCCGCGTCACCTCCGAGAAAGGCGAAGCCGTGTCCGACGTCGACACCGACGAACAGTTCAAGGTCGTACTCAACGACGAGGAGCAGTACTCGATCTGGCCGGCCCACCGTCCGGCCCCACAAGGCTGGCGGGAGGAGGGGACCCACGGTCCCAAGCAGACCTGCCTGGACCGGATCGAGACCCTCTGGACCGACATGCGACCGCTCAGCCTCCGGCAGCGCCAGCACGCCGCCACGAATTGATCCCCGCCACCTCCGACCACAAGGACACCATGACAGCGACCTACCCCCGCACCGGCTCGGCCGCCGCCGAGCCGGTGGCCGACCCCGGACCGAGCCCCGGCACCGTCGTCGCGGCGCTGCGCCGCTCGGCGGCGTTGCGGCCCGGCGCCCCCGCCCTCGTCGACCCGGACGGAACCCTGACCTACCACGACCTGTGGTCCCAGGCCGGGATACTCGCCGTGTCCCTGCGCCGCCACGGGGTCGGCCGCGGCGACGTGGTCGGCGTCGCCGCCGAACGCACCCGGCAGAGCCTGCTCTGCATGCTGGCGCTCGGCCGGATCGGCGCGGCCTACACGCCGCTCGACGCGGCCCAGCCCGCTCCCCGCCTCGCACGGATGATCGCGGGCAGCGGTGTCCGGACGGTCGCCGGCCGGTGCGACGCCCTGATGGGCTTCCCGCACAGCCTTGCTGTGGGCTTCCTGGACATCGATGCGGCTCTGCGGTCCGACGAAGGCCCGAACGACGACCTCACCGACCCCGACGACCCGGTGTACGTCATCCACACCTCCGGCTCCACCGGCGACCCCAAGGGCGTCCGGGTGTCGCAGGGCGCCCTGTACGCGGCGGCCACCTCGCTGATCAGGCTGTGCGGCACCGGCCCGAGCGACCGGGTGCTGAGCTTCGCCGCACTGAGCTGGGACACCAGCGGCGAGGAGATCTGGTCGGCGTTCCTGTCCGGAGCCACCCTCGTCATCGACCCGGCGGCGACCAGCGGCTCCGTGCCCGCCCTGCTGAGCGCGGTCCGGCGCCACCAGATCACCATCATCGACCTGCCCACGGCCTTCTGGTACGAGCTGGTGGCCTTCCTCGGAGAGGCCGACGAGGCCCCGGAGGCGACCGCGGCGCTGCTCGGCGACCTCCGGCTGGTGATCATCGGTGGGGAGGAGGTCCGGGCGCCCCAGGTACGGACCTGGGCCGAGCGAGCACCCGACCGAATCCGGCTACTCAACACGTACGGGCAGACCGAGACGGTGCTCGTCACCCACGCCGCCGAGCTGGGCGGCGGGTTCGGCCGGCGGATCGGGCCCGGTGACCGGGTGCCGATCGGCACGCCCCTGGACCACGTGCAACAGATACTCCTGCCGGACCAGGACGGCGCCGCCGAACTGCTCGTCGGTGGGCCGTCGCTCAGCCTCGGCTACGCCGGCAAGCCGGAGGAGACCGCCGCCCGGTTCGGTCCCGGCCCGGACGGCACCGGCCGCTACTACCGCACCGGCGACCTGGTCGCCGAACGGCCGGACGGCGGGCTCGACTACCTGGGCCGCCGCGACCGGCAGATCAAGATCCGGGGACTGCGCGTCGAGCCCGAGGAGGTGGAACGTGCCCTGTGCGCCCACCCGCAGCTGCGCGTCGCGGCCGTGGCGCCGGTTGACGGCCCGGACGGCCCGAGCGGTCTCAGCGCCTGGGTGGTCCCGCTCGAACCCGGTGCCGCCCCGGACTCCGCCGCGATCCGCACCTGGCTCTCCGGGCGGCTGCCCAGCTACCTCGTACCCGCGACCCTGCGCATCGCCGACCGGCTCCCGCTTCTCCCGAACGGAAAGGTGAACCTCAGCATGATCTCCAGCAAGGACACCCCGCCCGCCACGCCCGAGGTCGACCCGGTCGCCATCGAGCTGGCCGACCTGTGCGCTGCCGTCCTGGGCGCCCCGTGCGACGTGAACGACGACTTCTTCGACGCGGGCGGCGACTCCCTGAAGGCCACCCGGCTGATCTCGAAGGTGTACCGGCGGTTCGACGCTGAGCTGACCTATGTGGACGTCTTTGAACACCGCACTCCGGCCGAGCTGGCGGCCCTGATCGGCGGGCGTCCGTCATGACCCCGCGCCGCCTGCACGTACTGGTGACCGGCACGTCGTCCGACGCCCACACCTGGAACCTCGTGTACCTGCAACTCGCCCTGGAGGAGGCCGGTCACGACGTCACCAACCTCGGGCCGTGCGTCCCGGACGACCTGCTGACCGAGGCATGCGTCCGGCTGCGCCCCGACGCGCTGGTGATCAGCTCGGTCAACGGGCACGGCCATGCAGACGTGGCCCGGGCGGCCGCGATGGTGCGCTACGACTCCCGGCACGACGCGATGCCAATCATCGTTGGCGGGCTGCTCGGCACCGCCGGGGACCCGAACGCCAACCACGCGCCCACGCTGGAGGCCGCCGGGGTGACCGCCGTCCTCGAGAAGGACGACCTGCCGGAGCTGATGCGGCTGCTTGCCGAGTTCCGTGCCACTGCCACTGCCACTGCCACTGCCACTGCCACTGCCGCTACCGCTGCCGCTGCCGCTACCGCTACCGCTACCGCCCGCGAACTGGAAGGAGCGCGATGACACCACCACCGGAGACGGGCTTCGCCGGTGCGATAAACAACACTCGGCGTGACGGTCTGGTGGTCGTCCAGCCCCGGATGGGCTTCGCCGAGCCATCAGCCATGCGGGCGGGACTGGTCGCGGTCCGGGACGCCCGGGCGACCACGGTTGGCACGATCACACTCGACAGCTACACCCGCGTCGGCGACCTACACAGCGCCCGTACCGCCGTGCGGACCCGGACCGGCCTCAACGGCTACCCGCTGTGCACTCATCCCGACGACACCACCAGGTCCATGCTGTCCGAGGTGTACCGGCCCGGATTCCCGATCCAGATCCGGCACGGCTCAGCGCGGCCCGGGCACATCATCGAAGCCATGGCGCGGATCGGGCTCGATGCCACCGAAGGTGGACCGATCTCCTACTGCCTACCGTACGGCCGCACCCCATTGCGGTCCGCGGTCAGCGAATGGGCGGCTGCCTGCGACCGGCTGGCCGAGATGTCCACGCCGGAACGACCGGCCCACCTGGAGAGCTTCGGCGGCTGCATGCTGGGGCAGATGTGCCCGCCGTCGCTGCTGGTGGCCATCGCCGTGCTGGAAGGCCTGTTCTTCGCCCAGCACGGGGTGCCGAGCATCTCGCTGAGCTACGCCCAGCAGACCCAGCCCGAACAGGATCTGGAGGCTCTGGCCGCCCTCCGGCGCCTGATCGGCGAGCTACTGCCGGACCTCGACGTCCACGTCGTCCTCTACACATACATGGGCGTCTTCCCCCGGACCCGGGCCGGCTCCTCCGCCCTGCTCGATGAAAGCGCCCGGATCGCCGTCTTCGGCGGCGCCGAGCGGCTCATCGTCAAGACAGTCATGGAGTCGATCCGGATCCCTGACATCGCCGACAACGTCGCGGCCGTGGAACGGGCCGAGCGCGAGGTCCGGTGTTCCCAGCAGCTGCGGGCCGCCGGCCACCACCCCTGGACGCCGTCTGAATCCGGGCTGTACGAGGAGGCCCGCACGATGATCGACGCGGTCCGGTCACTCGACCCGGACCTGGGCACCGCCCTGCACATCGCCTTCCGGCGCGGCCTGCTGGACGTTCCGTACTGCCTGCACCCGGACACTCGGGGTCGGACCAGGAGCCGGGTCAGCCCCGACGGACGGCTGGAGTGGGCACATGCCGGCTCCCTGCCGATCGACGGGCCACGTCCGGCCGGGCATGCGGTCGGCGTGCGGGAGCTGACCAGCATGTTGAATTACGTGGCGGACCGCTTCGACTCGACCGCGAAGGCCGTTCGCTGATCGACGGCAGGTCCACGCACCACCGCGGGCCTGCCGCCCATAAGGCGAGCGACACCCAGCGACGTCGCGATTGTTGAGATGACCACGGGAATGCCCTCTCCACGCACGTGGGGTGCTCCGTCCGCGCCCCACCACACCGGCGTCGGCCTGGCTGTTTCTGAAAGTCCTGGCCATAAAGTAAGCGGCGTTGTGGTTGGCATGTTGTCGTGCTGGGAGGGGTGTGGGCGCGGTGAGGACAGTCCAGGTTCGTACGTATCTGGTGCGGGTGGGTCGGTTGGATGAGTGGGTTGACGCGTGGCGGAGGTTGATTGTTCCGTTGCGGCGGGAGTTCGGTTTTGAGGTGCACGGTTCGTGGGTGGACCGAGACGCGAATGCTCATATCTGGGTGGTTTCCTACGAGGGAGGTCGATCATTCGCGGAGGCTAACGCGGACTATTGGGCGTCGCCGCAGCGGGAGCGGTTGGGGGTGAATCCGGCGGAGTTCCTGGTGGGTGAGCAGGTCCGTGAGGTGGAGCAGGTCTTGTAGCTACTCTGCTGCCGGTAGGCGGTGGGCGGCGCGTTCGTCGGGAGTGAGGGTCCGGAAGACGCGGTGACGTGCGGTATGTAGGAGCGCGTCGAGGTCGACTTCGGTGGACCAGATCCGGGTGGTGGCGTCGGTTGAACCGGTGACGACGTGGTTGCCGTCGGGTAGCCAAGCCAGGCAGGTGACGGCGTCGCGGTGGACTCCGACGACGTGGCTTTCGTAGTCGGTGTGGGTGTCCCAGATGCGCACGGTGCGGTCGTCGGAGCCGGAGGCCAGGTATCGGCCGTCGGGTGAGTAGGCGACGGCGCGTACTCGCCGGTCGTGTCCGGTGAGCTCACGCGCCGAGGTGTGGTCGGTCAGGTTCCAGACGCGGATGGTCCAGTCGGCGGAGCAACTGGCCAGGTGGTGTTCGTCTGGCGCCCAGGCCACCCCGTCGACGTAGTTCTGGTGCCCGGCCAGGACGGTGCTGACGCTGGGGTGGTGCATGTCCCAGATGCGCACGGTGCGGTCGTCGGAGCCGGAGGCGAGATACCGGCCACTGGGCGACCAGGCGAGCGCGCCGATCCAGTCGACGTGTCCGGACAGGATGCCAACCAGGGTACGGGTGCGCACGTCGAAAACGCGGATGGTGTTGTCCTTGGCGCCGGCGGCGAGGCGGCTACCGTCCGGGGAGAAGGTCAGGGATTCACACTCCACCGTGTCGGCGGGTAGCAGGTGGGTGCCGCCGGTGTCGAGGAGGTGCGTCGACCCGTCCAGCGTGGCGGCGGCGAGCGTGGAGTCGGTCGGCGTGCCGGCGAGGGCGACCACCGCCGCCGGCAGCGGGTGGGAGGTGGGGTGTGGGCGGTGGTCGGGGTGCCAGCGGCGCACGCTGGCGTCGGCGGATCCGGTCACGATGCGACCGTTGGGGGCGGTCAGGGCGGTGACCGCCGCGTGGTGCCCGGTGAGTTGGACCTGTTCGGCGCCGCGGGGGTACAGGGCCCAGAACCTTGCGGTGTGATCGGCGGAGCCGCTGAGTACCCGGGTGCCGTCCGGGCTGACCGCGACGCTCCAGGCGGTGTGTTCGTGTCCGCGTAGCTCGGCGATTTCTCGTAGCCGGGTCACGTCCCATACTCGGATGGTGCCGTCGCCGGCGGCGAGGGTGAGCCGGTCACCATCGGGGGCCCAGGTGAGCGACCAGATCGCGTCGCGGTGTCCACCGATGCATCGGTGTTGGTTGCCGCTGTGGGCGTCCCAGATGCGCACGGTGCGGTCAGCCGATCCGGTGGCGATCCAGTGGCCGTCGGGTGAGAAGGCGACGGCTTCGACGAGGTCGAGGTGGCCGCGCAGCGTGACGGCAGGTTGGCCGGTGGTCGCGTCCCAGACGATGACCGTGCGGTCGTGGGAGGCGGTGGCCAGGCGGGACGAGTCCGGTGCCCAGTCAACGCCCCACACATCGCCCGCGTGGCCGGTCAGGGTGGTCTGTTTCGTCCAGGTGGCGGTGTCCCACAGGTGGGTGAGTTGGTCGCGGCTGGTCCCGGCCAGGGCCGTGCCGTCTGGGGACCAGGCCACGCTGCGGGCGTGGTCGCCGCAGGTCAGTACCGTGATCGGGGTGGCGGTGGCCGTGTCCCAGACTCGGATGGTGGTGTCCCGCGACGCGGTAGCAACCATGGTGGAGTCCGGGGAGAAGGCGATGGCCTCGACCATGCCGGTGTGGCCATGCAGCACGTGGGTCACCATCGCGGTGTCGGCATCCCACACCCTGGCGGTGCCGTCGCGGGAGGCAGTCGCGATGCTGCGCCCGTCGGGCGCCCAGGCCACCCCTCGTACGACGTCTGTGTGCCCGGCCAACACGGCCTCGATGTGGCTGGACGCCAGCGCGGACATCAACGCCCGCCCGGCGACGGGGGTTGTGGGGCACTCCGTCAATGCCGCGGTGGTCAGGAGCACGGCCAGTTCCGGGAACCGGTCAACGTTGGTCAACGCGTAGTGGCCGACTGACTCCGACACCCTCCGCAGGAACGCCGTGTCCCGCCGCCGAGACGCCTCGACCAGCCCACGAGCCGCTGGTGTGTCCTGCCCAGCCGAACGCATCGCCTCCAGCCACTGTCCTGCCAGCGCCAACCGATCCCCGGTGAGCAGATAGTCGGGGCTACGCCCGGAGCGTTGCCAGTCGCCCGCCCAGCGTTCCAGTTCAGCGCGCCGTTTCAGATGCACGGCCCTCGTCTCGACCTGCTGGCGCAGTGGCGCCCACTGACGGAACAACGCCTCATGGGCCACCTGCACCACCGGCTGGCCGTCGTTGACGTCGGAGGTCAGCAGCCGGGCATCGGTAAAGACCTGCACGATCTGACGCTGCTGCGCCGACAGCTCAGCCACCGGGACCCGACGCCGGGTGGGCTCCACCCCCTCCATCGACACCAGCCGCAGCAGCGTCGACAGGATCACCTCCGGGTCGTACTGCGTGCGCAGCTCGGCGAGGACCGTGTCCGCCTGCCGGGCCAGCGCCCCAGCAACCCCACCCGATGCCTGATACATCTGCCGGGTCACCACACGGCCCGTACCAACGGTCAGGTACATCTCCTGCAACAGGTACGCCAGCAGCGGCAGCGCATCCGACGTCCCGGTCTCCTCCACGATCTCGGCGACCAACCCCGCCTCGAAACTCACCCCGGCCAGTCGGGCAGGCTGCTCAATCACCTCCACCAGATCAGCGGGACGCATCGCCCCAACCGCCACCGGCCCGCCGAACAACTCCGCGTGCTCACTCGCAAGTAGGTCCGCCAGAAACTCGACCCGCAGCGTGGCTAACACCCACAACCGACGGTCCGCCGCGAGTGCGGCAGCGATCTGGTCGACGAACAGCTTCCGCTCAACCGGGCCGGACAACGTGACCAGTTCCTCAAGCTGATCAACGATCAGCAGCACCCGGCCGAACCGGTTTCCCGTCTTCGCCCGCCACGCCGCGACACTCTGCGCCACACCATCCTGATCAGCCCACATCGCACGCAGCACCGCATGCCGCTGCCCACCGGTCAGCGTCGCCGCCGCCGCCAACCGCCCCAACGGCTCCCCCGCCGGAACGACTGACGGCAACACATGCCACCGATGCCCCCGCAGACGCGGTACCACACCCGCGTGCACCAGCGACGACTTGCCGCTACCCGAAGCACCCGTCACACACACGAAACGGGCCGCCGGCTGCCCAGTAAGCACATGTAGACGCCGAACCAGATCCCTGGTCAGCTGCTCCCGACCGAAAAACACCGCCGCGTCCTGCTCGGTGAACGCCCCCAAACCCGGGAACGGACACCGATCACCGCTCCACACCGGCCGAGAACCACGAGGACTCTCCCACCACAACACCATCGCGTTACCAGCGATCACCACCACCAACAACACGATCAACGCCGGCCCGGAAAAGGTCTGCACCGCGGCGGCGAAACTGGAACTCTCAGCCGCGCTCGCCGCGAAGTTCGCCACCACCTCCAACAGAATCGCCGCCACCAGCAGACACAGCTGCAACGTCAGCGACGAACGCCGGCCATGCCGCATCCCGCCTCCCCACACCACCACCCCGCCGCATCAACAGTAGTTGAGCAACAGCCGACGGTGACAGCTCGAGATCACCGCACCGCCACACACCACTCCCGCGCTTGCACCTCACAGACGCCGCGGTGCAGCAAGCCGGGGCAGACGGCGGAACCTGTTGCGCTGACTGAACGCGGCGGGAACGGTCCGTCAACCGGCGTCGCGTCGGGGATGACGACGGCGAGGTATGGGCCATTCCCAGGGGCTCCCGTCAGACCGACAAGCTCGTACTGCCAGGCGTCATCCCAAGGCCGCCCGCTGAGCCTTCCACCGGCGCGTCTGGCGGGATTCGGGCCTGCGACCAGCGCTCAGAGATTGGACGGTCAGCTTGGGAACCGGATTGGTTTGCAGTCCCAGAGGGTGGTGCTGGCTGGCGGCAAAGCCATCGGCCACGTCTCGGAGCCGCGCAACGGACCGCGGTCTGCTGATGTCGACCGCGGTATCGGGCACGCGGGCACGGCTCGCGGGGGCTGTCGTAGGGGTAGGCGGCCGACGGGATCGAATGACGTGGTGGTCCCCCGATCCGACACCTGTCCTGGCCACACCTGCCCTGGGCGAGCCGGCCAGGACCGGCCGGGTGGCCTTCACCATCCTTTCCCAGTCAGACCTGGCGCCAGATCTGGTCGAATAGCCCAATCACGCCGGGTAGCCCGCAGCGCAGCCGGATTCATCGCGGATCTCACTGGGATCGCGCATGTCCTCTCCATCGCCCCAGGGCCGGTACACGTAGCGGACGCTACCGGGGTCCGCGCCGGCAGGATATCTTGGCGCCTCCGAAACCCTTACTACGCCCTCCACAGCATGTGGACCCCCCACGTCAAGCTGCAGGGTGACTCCTATGATCTCCGGAAGCTCGATATTCGAGCCCGCCACCACAGCAGTCGTCCGGAACCCACTGCTGTCTCCAAGCGCAATCCAACCATTCGCCACCGACTCGTCAGTCGGATCCTGCGCCTTCCAGTAGGTGAACTGCATCGAAGCAGGGTCATAGTTGGGTTCCTGCCCGGCCAATAGATTATCGTACGCCTCAACCCCCACCACTCGTTCACCGTCACACAACGGCGCATAGACGTAAAGTTGGTCACCGATCTGCGCAACCCCGACCGCGTAATAGTCATGGCTAGGCAAGAACAAACCACAACCGGAGATCAGCAACAGACTCACGAGGCAAGCGGCGAATCGCATCCTCAACAGGTGTATCCCCCTCCTCCATTGCTGGCAGCTTCGGCCGCTGCCTCATATCTGTTGCAGCCTCCGCCGATCCAGACGTCGATCACCTCGGCACGATAATACAGTCCCGGGAACAGTAGACCATCCTGGTTCCACTGCTGGTCGCGGTGGTACTTCTCGTGAGCAGCGAGATCCCTACCGACCTTCCAGGGGGCCACGTCGGTGACGAATGTCGTGCCGTACGTGGCGCCACCCCTGGCCTTCGACGGCAGCCGCCCCTGCTCGCAGACCCACAGTTCGTGAACATACGCACAACGCCCGCCCGTGTTCGTCACCAGCCATCGTGTGGCCCTTCCGATGCTGTCTGAGTGCATCGTTGACACAAACCGCTGCCCCGCCAGGAAGGCCAGTTTCAGCGGATTCACCTTTTCGTTATTTCGGGAGCAGCGGCTTTCGAATCGGAACGACCGGGTGAGACAATGTCAGATCCTGAGTGGTAGCAACCGGCGACACCAGGCCACAATCAGCACGCTTCAAAGTCGTATCAATATCGACCCACTGCGATCCCTCGAATGTCCGAACCGGAACTGGCGACAGCACCGCCGTCATCGTCTGGTCCGGATTCGCGTAGGCAATCGATGTCGCCGACCGCATCGAGCTGACCTCCACCTGCGAATCGCAGGCCTCGGCCGTCCCCAACGCGGCCTCAGCAGAGGCCATCTCACCCACACACGTAACCGATGTCGAGGCCGAAGCCGGCGACACCGGCAGGACCACCCCACCGAACGGGCGCAACCACCACCGGCGCCAAAGCCCCAGTCACAAACCCCTGCCCGGAGAACCGTGACCGCACCGCACCCACCCCCCGTCCCCGCTATCGACAATCGTCAGAGACCGTAACTCAAGCCGCCTGGAAGCAAAAGTCCCATGCCAATCACAAGAGAGTAAGAATCTCAAACCCAAAACGCCATTAGGTATGGCTATATCAGATCAATCTGTCATAACCACCCCAGCACTACTCACCTACCCAAAACGGCCGGGACGGGTAAATGACTCCTCTGCGGAATGTGCAGCGGATTTCGCCACACTTTCGATAGCGACAGCAGGGGTTCCCAGCTTGTCTCGTAACCCCTGCCGGACGTCTGGGGTTGTAGCTCTAAAGTGGTCCGTCGGCCCTGTCGCCTATCTCGGAGGTGAAACGGAACTGATAGAGCTATCAAGCGTCGCGTCCGTGCCAGCGCTTCCAATCGGAATGCGGTACCCGGCAGCGTCTGCCCACGCGGCTACGGACAGAAGCGGGGCGGAACGGCTGAAATCCCGGGCGGCAGTCCGTACAAGGCGGGTCGCACGGTCCTGTGGCGACAAGGTGAGTTTGCCCGACGCGCTGCCGCCGCGGCCACCGCAGCCCTTCGCGCCGGCGTCTTCGAACCGAGGTGAGCGTTCGTGGCCACCGAGCCAACAGTCATCCTGGGTGTGGCGCGTCGCTGGGACGGCGGCCACGCCGGTCGGGCCATCGCCCGCAGCAGCGATTCCCCGCGCCGGTGATTCGGCGATCTCGCCCCGCCCAACGGCCGGCAGACCGCCGACGCTAGGACATGCCGGGCTGTGGATGACGCAAGCTGGGGGCGGCCGAGCGACGGAAATCCGGTCATGTCGATCATGATGATCGATACGTATTCTTGGCGCAGACTTTCGCGCCCGGGAGGACCGCCATGACCGACGGCCCGATCGACACCTATTCTCTCTCACCCATGCAGTTGGGCATCGTCGCGGACAACCCGCTCGCGGACGGGCCGAGCCTCGACGTCATACAGCTGGAGTGTGACCTGGAGTCTGATCTCGACATCGACACCTTCGCCGCGGCATGGCAGCGGGCAGCGGACCGGCACGGCGCCCTGCGGACCGCCTTCCGGATCGGCGGGGACGGCGAGGTGCGTCAGGAGGTGTATCCGCCGATGCCTTTCCCGATCACCGTGGTGACCGGGGACTGGGAGTCGTTTCTGCGTACGGATCGGGCGCACGGATTCCGGGTGGACCGGCTACCGCTGGTGCGTGGTGCCGTCCAGCGGAAGTCGGGTGCGGTGCGGTTCCTGCTCACATTCCACCACTCGGTGCTGGACGGGCGGTCGCTGTTGCTGCTCCTGCGGGAGGTCTTCGCGACGTACGACGCGCTGCGGACCGGCACGGTCCCGGACCTCCCGCCGGTCGTGCCCTATCGCGCGTTCATCGACTGGCTGTCCACGCGGGACGATACGGCCGAGCGCGACTTCTGGCGCGCGACGCTGAGCGATCTGCCGGGCCCGACGTTGGTTGCCGGGAATCGGCGGAAGACCTCCGCTATCCAGCACACCGAGCATGACCTGCAATTGACGGAGGAACTGTCCGAGCGGCTGCGCGAGGTGGCGCGTGAGTGCGGCGGTACGCTCAACACGGTGATGCAGGCGGCCTGGGCCGTGCTGCTCGGCCGCTGTCACGGCCGGGAGGACGTCGTCTTCGGAGCGGTACGGTCGGTGCGGCGGAACACCGTTCCCGGATCGGACACGATGGTCGGCCTGATGCTCAACACCTTGCCGGTACGGGCCCGGGTCGGCGCCTCGTCGACCGTTCGGGAGCTGATCGTCGCGCTGCGCGGCCAGGCGGTACAGGTCCGCGACCATCAGCACGCGTCGCTGATGGAGATCCAGCGCGCCACAGCCGACGAGCGCCTGTTCGACACGCTCGTGGTCTTCGAGAACTTCCTGCTCGACGCGGCCCTGCGGGCCCAGGGAGACGCCTGGACGAAGCGGCGATTTCGGGTGTTGCGCCAACCAAACTATCCGCTGGTTCTCCAGGTCTTCGCAGAGCGCGCGGTCCTGCTGAAGCTGCTGCACGACGAGTCCCGGTTCCCGGCCGGGACGATCGCCGGCTACGCCGAGCATCTGCACGAGATCATGACCGCGATCGCAGCCAACCCGGACCGGCCGCTCGCGGACCTCGCGGCGCTGCCGGCGGGACAGGTGGCACGCGCGGTGATCAGACCGGCTGCCGGGCACGGGCATCCAGACGTGAGCACGGTTGTAGCGGAGCGGGCGAGCGCCACACCGAACGCAGTCGCGGTGGACGCGGGCACGGGCGAGGTTAGCTGGGCTGAGCTGGACCGCTGGGCGTGGCGGGTGGCCGGTGCTCTCGGCGCTGTCGGCTGCGTGGCAGGCACCGTGGTGGCGATGCACGCCGAGGTGGCGCCGAGTACCGCCGCCGGGCTGCTCGGGATCTTAAGGACCGGTGCGGCCTGCCTGCTGCTCGACCCAGAGATGCCACAGAAGCGACGCGCCGTGCTGGCCGATCGGGCCGGTGCCACAATGCTGCTGCCCGGCTCGGACAGGACTGGCCAGTGGCCAGCGCACCTAACCATGGTGGATCCCGATGATGCGCCGGACGTGCCGGTACTGCCGAGCGTGGTCCGGGCGACCGCCGCAGCCGTGCTGCTTGACGTGGCGGGTGACGGCTCCCCGCCCGCACCGGTCGTCCTTCCCCGGTCCGTCCTCGCGGAACTCGCCGGGCGCGCCGCTGCGCTGTCCGGGCTCGCACCAGCCGATGTCGTGGCGTGGCGCGGGGCCGGACCGGCAGCCTGGCTGCTGGAGGTCTGTTCCGCACTGTCCTCCGGTGCGGTCCTGCAGGCAGGTACCGCACCGGAGGAGAGGGCCACGGTGGCCTTCGCCGGCGGCGCGGACGTCGCGGAGTTGGGAGTCTGGGCCGCGGGCCACGGTTCGCGGCTGCGAGCCGCCGTGGTCGCCGGAGGTGACCGGGTCCGGCTCCCGTTCCCCGTGCAATGCCTCGCCGGCCCGGTCGAGGCGGGCTACCCGGTGACCAGCACGACGCCTACTCGCACCGCGAAGACCGTCGTCGGCAGCGCCGGGGCTTACCTGGTTGACGACCTGGGACGGCTGATGCCTGCCGGGCACAGCGGACGGCTGTGCCTGACCGGCGCGGGACTGGCGATCGGCTACGCGGGGGATCCGGTGCGTACCGCCGACCGGTTCCGCCCGGACCCGTTCGGAGACCGGCGCGGCGCACGGGTGTTCCTCGGGGACGAGGTCGCCCGGGTCTCACCGGAGGGCGACCTGGAGCTGGCGGCGTCGCCGGCCGACGCCGTGCGGGCCGAGCCGGACGTGGCGGACGCGGCCGTCACCACCGTCGACGGCCGACGAGTGGCGGTGGTGGTACCCGCACCGGGTGCCACGATCGCGCCCGCGCTCCTGCTGCGCCGCACCCGCGCGGCGTCGACCGGCCGGCAGTCCCTCGGCGGGGTGGTGGTCGTGCCCCGGCTGCCACGTACAGGTGCCGGTGGCGTCGATCCGGTCGCGCTGGCCGGGCTGGTCGCGGCCGCGCCGCCGGTCGACGAGGACCCAGACGATCAGGGGATACGAGGCCGGATCGCCGCTATCTGGGCCGACGTACTCGGCTGCGGACCGGACGAGGAGCGCGAACTGGCGACCGGCGACCGAGACTTCTTCGAGCTGGGCGGGCATTCACTGTTCGCCTTGTCGGTCGCGCTACGGATCAGCGAGGCGTTCGGTGTGGACGTCCCTGCTCGCTGGATCTTCGATGCCCCCACGGTGCCGGAGTTCGCCGCTCGGCTCGCCTGACATCCGAATCAGCCGCCCAGCTCACCGTGAACGTGGCCGGCGTTGTGCCGATCGGTTTCACGGGCGGGCGATGGCGACCAGGCGTAGCTCGCTCGTGTATCGGCGGCCCTGCGCGTCCGGCAGCCAGGTGCGCTCCGGGGCAGGGAGCATCTCGCTGATCGTCACGTCTTCACCGTCGTCGGCAGCACGCCGCACGGCGCGGCTGAGCAGGTCGATCAGCACCGGTGAGTCGAAGTCGGCGTAGAGCGGCTTGGCGTCGCGGGCAGTGCGGACGAAGACGTAGCGGGGAAGGCCCCGCTCCTCTCGCCAACGTCGCGCAGACCCCAGTCGTTCGTGTTCACCCGTGATCCACGCGAAGGCCAGGTCGCGCGGGGCGAAACGCCACGTCTCGCGATCGACGACGAGCCGATCGACGGTCAGCCGGGGTGTGTGCGGGGCGGGTGCGGACACGCCGAACGCGCGGTGGGCCCGGACCATAACCAGCTCACCGAAGAAGACCATGCTCTCGAACATGATCCGGCCGTCCCGGCTGGAAATCATCAGCTTGTCGTCGGCACGCGTAGCGACCAGCGAGCTCACCGGCACCGACACCTCGGGCGGCACCCCGCAGCTGTCCTGGGCGTAGAGGATGCGTAGGTCGCGGGGGGCGACCAGGCCCCGCATCATGCGGGACGGCACCTCGCGGGAGAAGACCGCGACGATCTGCGGGTCCGGCAAGTCATGCTCGACCGCGTCGGCCAACTCGTGCGGAGCCGGGTGCTGGCGGGCGAAGAACGCGGAGGTCAGCGTGTTGAATCCGGCGTGTAGCTCGCCGAGAACGAACCGGTGCTCGCCGGCGCGGATCGCGTCGACACTCGTGGCGTCGATCATCACGTCGGGGCAGCAGTACCGGGTCACGCCGGGCGTGGTGACGGTGGTGGCGAAGGCGCGGTCGACGGCATCACGGAGGTCGGCGGACGCGTAGTCGGGGCCGGGCGCGGTGGCGAGCACGGTGGCCCACCGCTGCCGGACCTCGGAGGCGAGGACATCGAACGCATCGCCGGCGTCCCGGAAGACCAGGTCCTGGGCGTATAGCCAGAGGTTCTCGAACGGCACCGCAGGGCCGTGCCGGGCGGCGAGTCGACTGTACAGCGCGAGCAGCTCTCGACGGTAGAGCGCCAGTGCGCGCTCGGTGAACCAGCGGGCAGAGGTGAGCAACAGTTCCAGCGGCGGTGCGAGGCCAGCCAGCAGCTCCGGGCCAAGCTCGGCGGTGAGGTCACGGCGGCAGTCTTCATAGACAAGCGTGCGGCCGGCGTACAACCGGCCGTGGTTGCGGGTGGAGGCCTTGCCGGTGATCTCGGTGAACCACTCCTCCAGCGCGGTGAGCGCGGTGCCGAGTCGATCCGGGTCGCCGGTGGCTGCGGCGACCGCTCGGTGCCGTTCGGCCAAGGCATCCACAATGGAGTCGGCACGCTGCCGCGACGGCCCGGCCGGCAGGGGACGCAGCAGGTCTCGCAGCGCGCGGATCGGGTTGGGATCGTCGGCGGCGATCTGCGGGCCCCAGACAATCCGGTGGGCGGCGGCCAGCCGGTAGAGCACCTCGACGACCTCCCTGGGCCTGTCGAAGCCCTGACCGGCGAGCGCGGAGGCGATCGCGTGCGCCGGGGTCACGCCATCGCAGCGGGCCAGGACCGCGGCCTCGTCCGGCCGGAGCATCAGCGGCGGGGCGAGCGGTCGGTGCAGCTGATCGCCGTCCAGGCGCAGGAACGGCGGTATCCGCGGCGCCAGCCACGGCCACAGTTCCTCGTCCGCGGCGATCACGGCCGCGATCTCGTCCGCGCACCAGCCCTCAAGATATGTCGTCCGTTCCGCGACCAGACCGGATCCCGGGCGTATCGTAATGGCCGGCCCGTCATCGCGAACTGTGGCCCAGCCGACCGGCCCGAAGAAGCCGATCGTGTCGTTCTTCGCGCAGTAGCGTTGCAGGTAGCGGGCGACCAACGCCTCCTTCTGCCGGAATTTTGAGGAACGACGCCCCGGCGAGGCCAGCATCACGTCCACCCCGGTTCGCAGCGCGTGCCGGTTCTGCCAGGTGATCGCCTCCCGCAGCGCCGGCTCGGCCGCGAGCGCTCGCAGGTCCGCCGCGAGCTCAGCGCTTGCCCGGACGAACTCCTCCTCGCCCATGGTCGCGAGCCCGGGGCGACTCAGCCGGGCGAGCCAGTCGACCGGCATGCCCGCACCGCGCAGCGCCACCCACCGCCAGATCGCCCACCGCTCGCCGAACGGCACGAGGTGCCGGGCGGCGGCGAACTCAGCCCCGGCCGTCATCGTCGCCCAAGTGGCGGTCGGGACCCTCCGGGGCGAGCGAGGCGGAGTCCAGGGGGCGGTCCGGCAACGCGGGGCTCGGTCCGGATACCGGTGTGGTGTCTGGACCAAGCTCTGCCGCCGCCGGTCGGCGGCTGGACCCGCCGAAGCCGTCGCCAGGTGTCCCGACAGTCTCTAGTGCCGCGCGGACCTCCTGCGGCGACAGCCGCCTGATCTCCTCGAGTAGTTCATCGTCTCCTTCGGTGAGCTGCCGCCAGACCAACTCGGCCAGGGTGTCGACGGTCGGCGCGTCGAAGAGGTCCCCGGAGGTCAGGCGCACCGCGAACTCGTCGTTGACCACGGCGACAACCCGGGTGGCCAGGAACGAGGTGCCGCCGAGCTCGAAGAAGTCGTCGTGGTCGCCGACCTCGGCGATGCCCAGCAGCTCCGCGAAGACCCGCCGCAACCGGACCGTCACGTCGTCGGCGGACGCGGCCCGGAGGTCCGCCAGGTCGGAACCGGCCGGAAGGTCCGCCAGGTCGGAACCGGCCGGGAGATCCACCAGGTCGGAACCGGCCGGGCGAGGAGTCTCGGAATGAAGGCCGGGTGCGACCCAGTGCCGGTCCGACGCGAACGGATATCCAGGCAGCGGCACCCTGCCGGCAGTGGGGCCGTGGAAGGTCGTCCAGTCGATGGCGGCGCCAGCCAGCCAGAGTCGGCCGAGCGCAGTGACCAGGGCTTTCTCCTCGCCATCCGGCTCGTCACCGGGAGCCCAGCGGCCGAGCGTGGGCAACGCGGTGCGGTCGGTGACAAAGCCGATCAGCCCCATACCTGGCCCAACCTCAAGGAGGATGCCATCCGGCAGCGTGCGAAGCCCCGGCCGGAACCGCACCGGATCGGCGGCCTGCCCAGCCCAGTAGCCCGGGTCGGTGGCCTCCGCC
Source organism: Salinispora pacifica DSM 45544 (assembly GCF_000378845.1). Lineage (NCBI taxonomy): Bacteria > Bacillati > Actinomycetota > Actinomycetes > Micromonosporales > Micromonosporaceae > Salinispora > Salinispora pacifica. The sequence goes on from NZ_KB905359.1 coordinate 985,775, forward strand.
GCGGTGATCCACCGCCCGGTCCGGCACGATACGAACGGGACCTCCGGTGGGCGCGCCCGCACCGCGGACACTGCCTCGGCCAGTTCGGTCAATGCGGGCGCGACCATGGGCGTGTGAAACGCGTGCGAGACCGCGAGCCGCCGGGTCGGGACCGCGTCGCGAGCCAGCTGTTGCGCGTACGCATCGACCGGGCCGGGTTCGCCGGCCACGACGCAACTGCCCGGCGCATTGTCCGCCGCCAGCCAGACGCCGGTGGGCAGCGTCGGTAGCTCGTCCGCGGCGACGGCTACGGCGAGCATCGTCCCAGGCCGCAGGCCCGCCATCAGCCGCCCGCGCGTCACCACCAGCGCCACCGCGTCGGCCAGTGAGAACGTGCCAGCCAGCGCGGCGGCCACGTACTCGCCGACGCTGTGCCCGAGCATCGCGGCCGGCCTGATCCCCCACGAGTTGAGTAGGCGCGCCAGCGCGTACTCCACCGCGAACAGCGCGGGTTGCGCGATCTTGGTGTCCGTCAGGCGTGCTGCGGCCTTCGGTGTGTCATCGAACAGAAGCTCCAGCAACGGCACGCCGTGCGCGCGGGCCAGCCCGGCGACCTCGTCCACCGCGGCCCGGAAGACCGGTTCCGTCTGGTACAGCCCGTGTCCCATCCGCGGACGCTGCGCGCCCTGTCCCGGGAACAGGAACATCACGGGTACGTCGCCGGGGGGCTCGTGCGCCTGCCGCCCGCCGTTGCGGAGCGCCTCGACGGCACCGGCCGGGTTCTCAGCCACCACCACAGCGCGGTACGCGTTCCGCGGCCGCCCAGCCTGCAACGTGAACGCCACCTCGGCCAGGTCGTCGCCGGGCGTCAACCGGTCGGCCAGGTCGGCGCGCATCCGATCCAGCGCCTTCCTCGACCGGGCGGAGACCGCGACCGCGTGCCATCGGTGCCGCCGGCCCACCGGGGCCGGCGGCACGGGTGCCTGCCGCAGAATCGCGTGCGCGTTCGTCCCACCCATGCCGATCGAGCTGACAGCCGCGATCCGCGGCCCGTCACCCGGCCACGGCTGCGGGACCCGGGGGAGGTAGAACGGGCTGTCCGCAAGGGACAGCTCCGGGTTGATCGTGCCGAGGTACGGGCTCGGTGGCAGCACGCCAGCGCGGAGCGCGAGCACCGTCTTGATCAGACCGGTGACACCGGCCGCCGCATCCAGGTGACCGATCAGTGCCTTGACTGACCCGAGCGCGCAGAACCCGGTCCGGTCGGTCGCGGCACGGAACGCCCGGGTCAGCGCCGCGACCTCGATCGGGTCGCCGAGCGGTGTGGCTGTGCCGTGTGCCTCGACGTACCTGATCCGGGTGACATCGATGCCGGCCAGGCGTTGCGCGGTCCGGATCATCTCCGCCTGCCCGTCAATTCGGGGCGCGGTGAAACCGACCTTGTCACCACCGTCGTTGTTTACCGCAGTGGCCGCGATCACCGCGTACACGGTGTCACGGTCACGAACCGCGTCGATCAACGGCTTGAGCACCACGGCGGCCGTGCCGCTGCCAGGGACCATGCCGTCGGCCGTGGCGTCGAACGGCCGGCAGACCCCGCGCGGAGACAGTACCCCGCCAGGCTCGGGGTGGTACCCGCCCTGCGGCGGCTGGACGGAGACTCCGCCGGCGATCGCGATCTCACACTCGCCGGCCAGCAGCGCCTGCCCCGCCATGTGCACCGCGACCAGCGAGGTCGAGCAGGCCGTCTGCACGGCCACGCTGGGCCCGGTGAGGTTGAGGTGATAGGAGACCCGGGATGCCAGCATGTCCTTGTCATTGGCAATGATCAGTTCGCCGTAGCCGGCGTTGGTCGTGCCGCCCAGCAGATTGCGCAGCAGGTACGTGCTGATGCTGCTGCCCGCGTAGACGCCGACCCGGGCACGGCCACCGTTGTGGTGGCCGGCGTGCTCCAGCGCGTGCTGCGCAACTTCCAGGAAAATCCGCTGCTGCGGGTCGAGTAGTGCGGCATCCCGCGGCGAGTATCCGAAGTAGGCCGCATCGAATCGGTCGATGTCGTCCAACCGTCCCCACGCCGCAACGTGGCCGGGCCGATCCGGTTGGGTGCGGGTGATCCGCTCGCGTCCGGCCAGAACTGTCTCCCACAGACGCGTGCAGTCTGGTGCACCCGGGAAGCGGCCGGCCATACCGATCACCGCAATCTCCAGGTTGGTGACTTCGTCCGGCGAGTTCGTCATCAGCTCGTTCCCACGCCCGCTGCCGGAGCCGGCTCGCGGTCGAGGCCACGGACGTGGCGGGAGAGGTACGCGGCGACCCCAGCCACGATCGGCAGCAACCCGACGGTGATCAGCAGACCCGCGATGCCGCGCTCCTCACCGAGCAGCGGCGTGAAGACCGCGTCGGCCAGGACTCCGGCGGTGAGCGCGGAGACCGGTACCGAGGCGAGCGCCACCACACGGAGCGTCGCGAACGCTCGGCCGAGCATGTCAGCCGGCACCTTGGCCTGCCAGATTGTCGCGTTACAGGCGTTGATCACCGGCAGGGCCAGGGCATAGACGAGCACGCCGGCCACGACGACCGGGACTGTGGCGCGCACGCCGAGGATCGCGATGCCGATGCCGAAGACGATGCCGGCGCCGAGCACACCGTGGACGCGACGGCGCGGTCCACCCCAAATGATCATCAGGATGGCGCCGGCGAGCCAGCCCAGGCCCTCGGCAGAGAGGATGAGGCCGAGGTCGCCCTGCGTGCCGAATTCCAGGACCAGCGGAGGCAACAACGCGAGCGTGAATCCGGCGGCGATGTTGGCTACCGAGAAGAAGCCGAGCATAATCAGCAGACCACGTTGGCGGGAGATGTAGGCCCATCCGGCGCCGATGTCGCCGATGATCCGGCGGACGCCGGTGGCCTGCCCGGTCGCGGCCGGCTGTGGGATCCGGATCACCGCCAGGACGACGACCATCGCGGCGAACGTGGCCAGGTCGATGAGGACCACGCCGAGAATCTCCACGACTGGGATCAACAGGGCCGCCAACGCCGGGGCGAGCAGCCGGGAGGACGCGGTCGCCATCTGCACCATGCTGTTGGCGCGGGGCAGCAGACGTTCTGGGACCAGTTGCGGTACGGACGAGGCGAACGCCGGGTACTGGATGGCACCACAGGTGGCGACCAGGAACGTGACCGTGTAGACCAACGCCACACTCAGCGCGTCCGCCACCACCAGCACCGCCAGCACGGCCAGCACGGCAGCGCCACCGGCGTTGGCGAGCAGGATCAACCGGCGCCGGCTGTACCGGTCGGCGAGCACGCCGCCGACCAGCGTGACCAGCACCTGCGGGAGGTAGAGCACGGCTACGATGCCGGCGAATTGGGCGGCCGATCCGGTCGTGCGGTAGACCCAGACGCCGAGCGCGAAGCCGGTCATCGCGGTACCGGTCAGCGACACCAACTCGGCCAACCAGAGCGCCACGAACGTCCCCAGCCGGCTCGATGTTCGCGTCATGCCGGACTCACCTCGACGTTGCGGCCACGCCGTGGTCGGCGCTGAGTCGCTGGTTCGCTCGCAAGCTTGCTCATTCCTGCTGCCCCCTCGCCTGTCGGAGGCGGAGCGCGCCGGCACGCCGGCGCTCCGCCGGATCGTCGCCGGATGCCTCTGGTGGTGCGGTGGCGGCCAGGTGACCGGCGAGCGCGGCGACGGTCGGGTGGTCGAAGAGGTCCAGCATGGACACGTCGGTGCCGAGCCGCTCGGCGAGCAAGCCCTGCACGCGCAGCATCAACCGGGAGTGGCCGCCTAGGTCGAAGAAGTTGTCCTGCGAACCGACGGCCGGCACGTCCAGCACCTCGCGCCAGACCTCGGCGATTCGGCCGGCGAGCAATCCGGCCGACTCCGCGATCGGCTTGGCCGTGGCCGTGACCGTCGCGGCCGTGGCCGTCGCGGCCGTCACGACCGGTGGGGGCAGGCTCGGAAGGACCGCGTCCGGGTCCGTCAGGGCGGCGAGGAGCTGCACGTACGCGGTGGCGAGCCGGTCAGCCCCGGCCGGGTCCAGCGCCGTTCCCCGGTAGAAGAAGTCGCAGACCGTGCCATTCGGGGCTTCGCGGACGCCGAGCGTCAGGTCGTACTTGGCGGCGCCGGTGAAGATCTCCTCCACCGTGGTGCGGCAGTCGCCGAGGGTCGGCGACTCGGCCTGCGCCGGATGCAGCCAGAACACGGCCTGGAAGAGCGGGCTGTGTCCGCCGCGGGCGGGACCCGTCTCCCGGATGATGTCCTCGACCGGGATCTGATGACCGAATCCATCCAGCACCGCGTCCCGTACCCCGGCGAGAACATCCGCGAAGGCCGGAGCGCCGGTCATCGTCACGCGCAACGGCAGCATGTTGACGAACAGGCCGATTGCGTGCGCGGTCTCCGGGCGTCGGCGATCCGCGGCCGGTGACCCGATCACCACGTCGGTGCGGCCGGTGTGTGTGCGCAGCAGCACCGCAAACGCGGCGAGCATGGTCATGAACGAGGTGCACCGATGTCGACGACCGGTGCCCCGGACCCGGTCGGCCAGGTCGGGGGTGAGGCGTACGCGGTGCAGCCCGTCCGGGGTGCCCGGGGCCGGCGAGCCGGGGAGAGCCAGGGGTGGTGGCATGTCGCGCAGGCGGTTTCGCCAGTACGCGAGGTCGACACCGCTCGGGCGGACGCGCTGGGCGTCGATCAGGTCCGGGTACGCCACGGGTTGCGGCGGCAGCTCCGGGATACGGTGCGCGGCGCGGGCCGCGTACGCCTCGGCGAGTTGGGCGAAGAACACCCGCGCCGACCCGCCGTCGAAGACGAGGTGATGGACCACCAGGATCAGCTCGTGCCGGTCCGGTGCCAGCCGCAGCAGCTCGGCTCGCAGCAGCGGGCCGCCCGCCAGGTCGAACGGTTCCCGGGCCAACTCCTCCGCGCGCGTCGTCGCGGCTCCGGGCGGTAGCGCGACGAGATCGGTGACGCGCAGGGTGAACGCGCCGGCCGACCGGACCCGTTGCCGCAGCTCGCTGCCGGTGAGCGGGAACGAGGCCCGCAGCGCGTCGTGCTGCGTGACCAGGTCGCCGAGGGCGGCGCGCAGCGCGCCGGGGTCGAGCGGGCCGTCCAGTCGGACCCGATACGGCACGTGGTAGGCCGGGTCCGGAGTGAGCTGCAGGGCGAACCACATCGATTCCTGAGCGGGCGACGCCGAAAGAAGGCCCGCGTCGCCAACCTGAGCTGCATCGTCGATCATTTAATCCCCCGAATGTGTCGCCAGCGGGAAACCTATAGCACGAAAAGTCGATGATCGAATGCACTACGTCGGGAAGTATGGCATGAATAACGAACCCGCGAAAGGGGCAGGGCTAGGTCACAAAATTTCGAGGAATTGACATAGAGGATGCGCTATTCCGTGTCCGGCATGCGCCGACATCGCCGACAGAGCCGCTGCAACACCACAAAAATCGGGCCATCCGGACGCTATTGACGAGCTCAGATCGGCCAGTTAGATTGCGTTGGACACGAGCCGCGACCAGCGAAGGTGATCATTTTATGACCACTTCCGACGCGATTGTCACCCCTTCCATCGAAGAGTGCGTAAGCGCCAACAGAAATGGTTGGAATCTACGCGCAAAGGAGCATCTCGACACCGAATTCTATGGTGTCGAGGCTTTCAAGAACGGCCGCAACACGGTACAGAGAATAGAAATCGAGGAAGTCGGTGACGTCACCGGCAAATCGCTGCTGCATCTGCAATGCCATTTCGGCCTGGACACGATGTCGTGGAGCCGACTCGGCGCCCGAGCCACCGGCGTCGACCTGTCCGACGAGGCGATCGAAAACGCCGGCGCGATCGCGGCCGAACTGGGGCTGGACACCCGGTTCATCCGCAGCGACATCTTCGAGCTACCCAACACGCTGGACGAGAAGTTCGACATCGTCTTCACCAGCTACGGCGCGCTCGTGTTCATGCACAACCTGGACCGGTGGGCCGAAATCGCCGCTTCCTATCTGAAACCCGGCGGCAAGGTGTGCATCGTGGAGATCCACCCGGTGCTACCACTGTTCACCGAGACGGACGGAGAGTTACGCCTCACCTACTCGTTGTTCCAGGACGGTCCGAATCGGATGGAGGTCGCGAAGACCTACGCCGATCTCAAGCCGGTCGAGCCGCACACCGAGTACTTCTGGCGATGGTCCGTCGGCAGCCTGGCGACCGCGCTCATCAACGCCGGCCTGCGCATCGACCGACTCCGGGAGCTGCCGTTCGACATGCGGCAACGATTCCCATCGATGGCGCAGGGCGAGGACGGGTACTGGCGGCTCCCCGGTGACCCGCTGCCGCTGGTCGTCACGTTCGTCGCCACGAAGCCGGAGCGGTGAGGACGGGACCGGTGACCGCACCGCTCCCGCCGGCGCCCGAGACCGACCTTCCCGCCACACCGTTGCTGCAGCGGGCGTTGCTGATTCGCCGGGCCGAGGAGCGGTTGCTCGAACTCTTCGCCGACGGTGAACTGTCCGGTACCGTGCACTGTTGCATCGGCCAGGAGTTGGTCGGTGCCACGCTGGGCGAGATCCTGATCCGGGACGACACCGTCTTTTCGAACCACCGCTGCCACGGGCACTATCTCGGCGCCGGGCACGACCTGGAAGGGCTGTTCGCCGAGATCATGGGCCGCCACGACGGGGCCTGCCGCGGCCTCGGCGGCAGCCAGCACCTGCACCGGGACGGCTTCTACTCGGGCGGCGTCCTCGGCGGCCTGGTGCCGATCGCCGCCGGCACCGGCATGGCGCACCGGCTCGACGCCTCCCCCGGAATCGCGGTCGCGCTCATCGGCGACGGCACGCTCGGCGAGGGCGTGCTCTACGAGACGATGAACCTGGCCGCGCTCTGGCACCTGCCGCTGCTGCTGGTCCTGGAGCGCAACGGCGTCGCGCAGTCGACCGACACCCGCACCACCACCGCCGGCACCGCCGCCGGGCGCGCGGAGGCGTTCGGCATCCCGGTCGTGGAAACCGGCACCGCGGATCCGGCCGCGCTGTCCGCCGCCGCAGCGCACGCCGCCCACACGGTCCGCTCCGGTGCGGGGCCGGCGATGCTGATCATCGACACGTACCGGTTGGCCCCGCACTCCAAGGGCGACGACCACCGCGACCCCGCGCAGATCGCCGCGAGATGGTTCCGTGACCCGCTACGCCGCGCGCTGGACCAGGGCGGGGAGACCATCGCCGCGCTGGACCGGGCCGCGCGCGAGCGGGTCGAGCAGGCGGTGGAGACCGCCCGGGCCTCGCCGATACCGGACCCGACCGTGCTGCTGCCCCGGCCGGCCGACCCGGAGCCGGCGTGCTTCCACCAGATGGCCGCCGCCGACGGCCGGCGTGTGGTCACCGCGCTACGCGATGGCCTCAAGGCGCTACTCGACACGGACCCGGGCGTACTCCTGCTCGGCGAGGACGTCGAGGATCCGTACGGTGGCGCGTTCAAGGCCACGGCCGGGCTGAGCACGCTGTTCCCCGGCCGGGTTCGCAACACGCCGATCTCCGAGGCCGCGATCGTCGGAGTCGGCACCGGGCTCGCGCTCGGCGGACGGCGCGCGCTCGTGGAGATCATGTTCGGCGACTTCGTGTTACTCGCCGCCGATCAGCTGATCAACCAGGCGGCGAAGCTGCACGCGGTCTACGGCGCCAGCGGGCCCGGCCGCCTGGTCCTGCGCACCCCGATGGGCGGACATCGCGGCTACGGGCCTACCCACAGCCAAACGCTCGACCGGCACCTCGTCGGTGTCCCCGGCCTGCGAGTCGCCGCACTGCACAGCCTGCTCGACCCACTTACCATCTACCGTGGACTGCTCGACGGGGACAGTGACCCTGCGGTCGTGCTGGAGAACAAGCTGCTCTACGGCCGCCGGCTCGGTGCGAGCCTGCCGGACGGGTTCATCGCCTGGCAGACCGCGGACCCGCTGCCGACCGTGCGGGTGGCCCCGGACGACACCACCGCCGAGGTCACGCTCATCGGCTACGGCGGGATGCTCGACGAGCTACTCACCGCCGCCGACCGGCTCTTTGTCCAACACGATGTCCTCGCCCAGGTCCTCTGCCCGGCCCAGATCTTCCCGTTCGACCTTGGCCCACTGCGCCCCCTGCTGGCCGGCAGTCGCGCGATCGTGGTCGCCGAGGAGGGGCAGGGCTTCGCCGGCTTCGGTGCCGAGGTCCTGGCCCAGCTCGCCGAGCGCCCGGTCCCCGGGAGTCCCCGGCTGGCGCGGGTCGCCGCCGCGCCGGTTCCGATCCCGGCCGCCCGTTCGCTGGAACGGGCGGTCCTACCCGCGGCCGACTCGGTCGTCACCGCCACGCTGGAGGTGCTGCACGGTGCCGGCTGAAGTGACCCTGCCGAAACAGAACCCGAACGACGACGCCGCCGAAGTGCTCCGCTGGCTGGTCGCCGACGGCGAGCAGGTCTCCGCCGGCGACAACCTGCTCGAGGTCGAGTCGACCAAGGCGGTCACCGTCATCGAGTCACCCGGTCCCGGGTACCTGCGCCAGCTCGCCGCCGAAGGCGACGTGGTTCCCACCGGCACGCCGATCGCGCTGCTCTTCCCCTCGCTGGACGAGCTGACCGCGACCGCACGGGGCTCTGGCGAGACGGCACCGACCGTGAGCGGGCCGGGCGATGACGAGACGGTACCCACCGTGAGCGGGCCGCGCTTCTCCGCCGAGGGTCTGCGCGAACTGAGACGACTCGACCTGAGCGCGGATCTGTTCCAGGAACGCGGCCTCGTCACCGGCGCCATCGTCCGCCGGACCGCTGAGGAGCTGACGCGAACTGGGCCCGCAGTGCGGCGTGCGCCGATCGGCCCGGCCAAACAGACCGAGATTGCCCGCCTGCACGCGGGCGGCGCCGCACTCGCCAGCGCACTCACCGTCGCCTTCGGCGCGGACGCGCTCGACCGGGCCCCGACCAAGGGCAACGTGCCACCACTGCCGCTGGCACTGATCATTCACGCACTGGCCGGTGCCCTGACCGATTTCTCCGGACTGAACGCGCGGTTCGCCGGTGACCACGTGGAGCAGTACACCGAGATCAACGTCGGCGTGGCGGTGGACGCTGGGCACGGCCTGCGAGTACCGGTAGTCAAGCACGCGGACCGGCTCGATCCGGAACAGATCACGCTGGAGCTGCTCGACCTGCTCGCCGCCTACCACGATCGCAGCCTCCACGCGGACGATGTCGCCGGTGCCACCGTCACCGTCAGCGACCTGTCCGGGCAGAACATCCTGCAATTCCAGCCGCGGATCAACCAGGACCAGACGCTCGCAGTCGGCGTCGGCGCGGACACCTCGTTGCCCGGCCGCCCGATGACGCTGACCGCGGTCTTCGACCACCGGGTCACCAGCGGCCGGGCGGTGGCCGACTTCCTCACCCGGGTGCGCGCGCAGCTGCTGGCGGACCGATGAGCGATCCTCTCGCCGCGCAGCTGGCCGGGCTCACCCCAGAACAGCAGCGACTGTTCCTGCAACGGCTGCGGCTGCGCCGACGCCGGCAGAACGCCGAGGAACGCCCGGCGGTATCGGCAGCGTCCTGGCCGCTGTCCCCCGCCCAGGAACGGCTGTGGCTGCTGGAGACGCTGACGCCACGTCACCCGGCGTACACCGTGCCGTTCGCGATCCGAATCGCCGGCCCGCTCGACCGGCAGGCATTGGAGACTGCGATCCGGGCGGTGCTGGACCGACACGGCGCGCTGCGCACCGTCATCGTCGAGGAGGGTCCGGCGCAGGTGGTCCGCGACGACCTGCGCGCCACGCTCGCCTGGACCGACCTGTCCGGGTTGCCGGCGCCGGAGCGTGACACCACGTTCGACAGGCTCACGGCCGAGCACGGGATCCGGACCTTCGACCTGACCAACGGGCCGCCGGTGGCGCTGCACGCGGTCCAGCTCGGCGATCGGGAGACCGTGCTGCTGGCCGCCGTGCACCACATCGTCTTCGACGCGACTTCGGTGACAATCGTCCTCGACGACCTGGCCGCCGCGTACGACGACGCGGTCGCCGGCCGGCATCGCAGGTCCGCCGACGCCGGCCACCAGTTCGGGGAGCACTGCGCCGCGGAGCGTGCCGCGGACCGGGAACGCGGGCTTGCGTACTGGACGAATACGCTGCGCGGCACGCCACCGCTGTCCACGCTGCCGGCGCACCGGGCCAGGGCCGAGTCCGGGCCAGGCGGGCAGGTGCCGCTGCAGCTGCCGGCCAGCCGGACCACCGCGCTGTTCGGGCTGCTGCGGGCAGAGCGGGTGACGCGGTATGCCGCGCTGCTCACCGCGGCTAGTCTGGCGCTGCGGCGTACGAACGGGCAGGACACCATGATCGTCGGCGTGCCGGCGAGCACGCGTACCCGACCGGAACTGGCCCGGGTGGTCGGCTGCTTCTACAACCCGCAGGCGCTGCGGCTCGACCTGGACGGCGACCCGACAGTCCGGGAGCTGCTGCGTCGCGCCCACCGTGCCGTCGGCGGAGCCCAGGCAAACGCGGACGTGCCGTTCGGGGACGTGGTTCGGGCCCTACGCGCGACCCGCGGGGACCGGCACAACCCGCTGTTCCAGACCATGCTGAGCCTGCTCGACGCGCCGGTCGCGGAGCGGCACGGCGGCGGGGCGCGGTTCCTGCTCGACCCGGCGCCGGCCGGGCGTACCGACATGGACCTGTTCGTGACCGTCACGGTCGGCGCGGGTGGCGGGATGGCCGGCGTGTGCCGGTTCGCCGGCCACCTCGACGAGCCGGACGTGGCCGCGTGGGCGGATGACCTGATCGGGTTGTTGGATCGGATGGCGAGCGGTGCGGACCAGCCGATCAGCCGGTTTGCGCCGATACCGGACGGGGTCCGCACGGTCCTGGCGGCACCCGCGGCGGCCGCCTACCGGGCGCCGGGCACTCCAACGGAGACACTGCTGGCCGGTGTCTGGGCGCGGGTGCTCGGGGTGGACCGGATCGGCGCGGACGACAACTTCTTCCAGCTAGGCGGCGACTCCATGCAGGTGATCCAGGTGATCGCCGAGACGGCCGCCGCCGGGCTGCCCCTCTCCCCGGGCGACCTGCTGCGCCACCCCACCGTCGCCGGACTCGCCGCCCTGGGACGCCGTCAGCCACAGCGACGGGAGACGGTGGTCACGGGTGATGTGCCGCCGACCCCAGCGCAGGCGTGGTTTCTGACCGAGATCCTGCCGCACCTGAGCCGTCCCGGGCACTTCAACCATCCGTACCATGCGGAACTGGTCCGGCCCGTGACCGCGACCGAGCTGTCCGGGGCGGTGAACGCGCTGACCCGACGGCACGACGCGCTACGGCTGCGGCTGGTCCCCGACGGCGCCGGACAGCGGCGGCAGATCAGCACCCCGGACACCGGGCCGGTACCATTCGACACGCACGATCTACGCGACGCCGACGCGGAAGAGGCAAACCGGCTCGGCGCGGACATCGCGGAAACCGCACAGCGCGGCCTGTCCCTGTCGACAGCGCCGATGCGGGCCGTCCACTTCCGGATGCCCGGCGGGCAGCCGGACCGGCTGCTCCTCATCTGCCATCACCTGCTGGTCGACGGCTTCTCCCGCACGCTGCTCATGAACGACCTCGCCGACATGCTCGACCCCGCTGCCCGGCCGGCGCCGCCGTCGCTGCCGTACGCCGCATGGGCGCGCCTGCTCAGCGCGGCGGCCGCCGCCCCGGAGCTGACCGGCCAGCGCGCATTCTGGCGCGCGCAGGCCCGCGCCGAGGACCTGCCAGTCGATCTACCCGGTACCGCCGTGCGGTTCGGCTCACGGGCCGGAGTGCACCGGGTCCTCACCGCCGACGTCACCGCGCGGCTTGCCTCGGAGGCCCGCGCAGCCGGTGCCGGCCTCAGCGACCTACTGCTGGCCGCCACCGCCGTCACGATCGCCGCGTGGCAGGGCGGGGACGAGGTGACCGTCGCACTGGCCGCGCCGGGCCGCAGCGGGCCACCCGGTCACGACGTCGACGTGACGCGGACAGTCGGCTGGTTTCAGTACTTCTACCCGCTCCGTCTGCGCCTGGGCCACACATCATCCCTGCCACGGCTCGCCGGCGAGCTGCGCGTGCAGATCGGCGCGGTGCCGATGCACGGGCTCGGGCACGGCCTCCTCACCCACGCACACCCCGATCCGGCGGTACGGGAGGAACAGGCGCGATCGGCCGGGCCGCAGGTCAGCTTCAACTACCTGGGCGAGATCGGTTCCTGGGACCGGCAGCCGGCTGCCCGAATCCTGCGGCCGTCAACACACCCGTCCGGCACTGCCCAGGACCCGGAGGGCCGCTGGCCCTACCTGCTCGACATCGCCGGAGAGCTGCGCGATGGGCGGTTGCGACTCGCCGTACACCACGGCAGTGGAGTGCACCGCACGGCAACCGTGGACGGGCTCGTGGAGCAGATTGTCAGACTCCTGAACGGGGGCGCGCGATGACACACCTCGTGGTGGTCAACGATGAGGAGCAGTACTCGATCTGGCCGGCTGGCGGCACAGCGCCACCGGACGGCTGGCGCGAGACCGGGTTCACCGGCAGCCGCGTGGAGTGCCTAGACCACATCGGCAGGATATGGACCGATCAGCGCCCGCGCAGCGCGCGCGGCGACGGCGTCCACGACCTGGTGGAGGCACAGGTCGCAGCGCGCCCGAACGCGCCGGCCGTGACGGACGCGACGACCGGGGACACGCTCACCTACGCCGGCCTGTGGTCGGCGGCCGGCGCGCTCGCGGTCGACCTGGCCGATGGCGGCGTCGGCGCCGGTGACATTGTCAGCCTGCGAATGAACCGTTCCGTCGACCTGGTGATCGCGATGTTGGCCGTCACCCGGACCGGCGCGGCCTATCTGTGCCTGGACGCGGACGCGCCGCCGGACCGAATCACCTCGATCCTCGGCCAGGCCAAGATCGCCGCGATTCTGCAGCCGGCCAGCGCTGCCGACGGCACGCCGGTCACCCGCGGCCTGCGGCTGGTCGCGCACCGGAACGCCGCGTCCGCCGGAAACGCACTGCCGCCGGCGACCACCCCAGACGACCCGATCTACGTCATGTACACGTCCGGGTCCACTGGCGCGCCGAAGGGTGTGGTGGTGCCGCACCGCGCGGTGCGGCGGCTCGCCGTCAACCCGCTGTTTTGCACCATCGCGCCCGGTGACCGGGTCGCGCACGCGGCCAACCCCGCGTTCGACGCCACCACATTCGAGGTGTGGAACACGCTCGTAGCCGGCGGCACCGTGGTGGTCTTCCCGGCGCTGACCGACGTGACGTTCGCCCAATGGAACGCGCTGCTAACCTCGGCGGGCATCACCACCATGTTTCTCACCACGTCGTTGTTCCACCTGATCGCCCGGGAACGACCGGCCGCGCTCGCCCCGCTGCGTAACCTCGTCGTCGGTGGCGAGCAACTGGACCTGACCGCGGTCCGCCGAGTCCTCGCCGCCGGCCCGCCCGGCCGGATCGTCAACGGGTACGGGCCGACAGAGACCACCACCTTCGCCGCCTACTTCGACTGCACCGAGGCGAGTCTCTCCGATCTGGACCGGATCCCGATCGGCCGGCCGTTGCAGCAGACCACGCTGCGGATCCTCGACGAGAACCTGCGCCCCGTACCGCCGGGCGGGACTGGCGAGCTGTGCGTCGGCGGCCCCGGCGTCGCACTCGGCTATCTGCGCCGGCCCGACCTTACCGCGCCACGATTCGTCACCGATCCCGACACCGGCGAGACTATTTACCGCACCGGCGACCTGGCCCGGCTTCGGCCGGACGGCGACTACGAGGTGCTCGGCCGGCTCGACCGCCAAATCAAGCTGTGGGGCTTCCGGATCGAGCTGGAGGAGGTCGAATCCGCGGTCCTGGCCACTGGGCTCGTCGACACCGCGTTCGTGGAGAAGGTCGGGTCTGGCCCCGACTCAATGCTGGTCGGGTTCGTCCTGGCCGCGGGCGGCGACTCGCCGGGCACGCTGCCGCGGCGGCTGAACATGGCGCTCGGCGCACGGCTGCCCGGCTACATGATCCCGGCCCGCTGGCTGGTGCTGCCCGAAGTGCCGCTCAGTTCCACCGGCAAGGTCGACCGCCGTGCCCTGCACCGGATGCTGCCCGGTCCCCAGTAGCTCCGCACCCGCCCGGTGACGTGCGTGGCCGAGACACAAAGACCCGGGCGACCAGCGCCATCGTGCTCAGGAGAGGGTGCACAGCGGTGGGTCCCGCCAGACGCCCAGCCCTTTCTGGTTGCCTCGCCACAGGCGGGGCAGGAGGAAGCGTGTAGACGAGCACGCTGTCGTACGACGCGTCAATCGCCTTGTCAACGGCGCTCCGAAAGCCCGCGATCCCAGGAAGCCGTCGGGGCCTGTCCGCATACGTTGGAGCCCCGCGACCAGTGGTGGTCTCCAAGGAGATCACCACGAACCACTCATCAACGACACTGTCAACGCCGGCTGAACTTCTTCAGGCGCACACCCGTGTCAGCCCCGCGCTGAGCGGCCGCTACGACGCTGGCCTCTACCGCGCCAACCGCACCCGCACCGACCTCCCCGACGCGGTCGAGACCTGCGGCCGGCTGGAGTCGTTGTACAGGCCGTGGTCGGACGCGGCCGGTGACGGGGAGACAGAGGGGTAGGGGTAGGTGGAGAGCTTCTGGACCGGCACGGTCGCGGACGTGAGAAGAAGCTGGGTCCGGCCCGCGAGTCTGCGGGAGCTGTTCGCGGCGCCGCTGATGGTGGCGATCGTGCTGGGCATAACCTCGGTCGGCGCGGCACCCGTGCTCGCGCAGAGCGTGCCGTCGGCGGCAGCAAGCCCTCCCGGCACCGGCCTGGCCTGGGGCGACAACGCCGAGAGCCAGTTAGGCGACGGGACCACCACCAACAGCAGCACCCCCGTGACAGTGGACCTGCCGGCTGACACCACGATCACCGCCGTCGCCGCCGGCCAGGGCCACAGCCTGGCGGTGACCGCCACCGGCACCGTGCTGGCCTGGGGCGGCAACAGTTCCGGCCAGCTGGGCGACGGGACCACCACCCCCAGCAGCACCCCCGTTGCGGTGGACCTGCCGGCCGGCACCACGATCACCGGCGTAGCCGCCGGCGACCGCCACAGTCTGGCGGTGACCTCCACCGGCACCGTACTGGCCTGGGGCCTCAACGTCACCGGCCAGCTAGACGCTGGAACCACCACCAACAGCAGCACGCCTGTTGTGGTGGACCTGCCGGCCGGCACCACGGTCACCGCCGTCGCCGCCGGCAACGCCCACAGTCTGGCGCTGACCTCCACCGGCACCGTCCTGGCCTGGGGCACCAACAGTTCCGGCCAGCTGGGCGACGGGACCACCACCCCCAGCAGCACCCCGTTGACAGTGGACCTGCCGGCCGGCACCACGATCACCGCCATCGCCGCCAGCAGCAGCAGCCACAGTCTGGCGGTGACCTCCACCGGCACCATGCTGGCCTGGGGCGCCAATTTCACCGGCCAATTGGGCGACGGGACCATCACCAACAGGAGCACCCCGGTTGCGGTGGACCTGCCGGCCGGCACCACGGTCACCGCCGTCGCCACCGGCAGCGGCCACAGTCTGGCAGTGACCGCCACCGGCACCATGCTGGCCTGGGGCGGCAACGGTTCCGGCCAGCTGGGCGACGGAAGCACCACCACCAGCAACACCCCCATTGCGGTGGACCTGCCGGCCGACACCACAATCACCACCGTCGCCGCCGGGGCCGGCCACAGCCTGGCGCTGACCTCCACCGGCACCATACTGGCCTGGGGCTACAACGCCTCAGGCCAGCTGGGCGACGGGACCAACAGCAACAGCAGCACCCCCATCGCGGTCGACCTGCCAGCCGACACCACAATCACCGCCACCGCCGCCGGCAGCTTCCACAGTCTGGCTGTCGTCCCGTCGACCTCAACCACGACCCTGCAGGCGACCCCACCCAACCCGACACCGGATCAACCCCTCACCCTCACCGCCACCGTGACCTGCACCGGCAGCACCCCCACCGGAACCGTGACCTTCCACAACGACACGACAACCCTGGACACGACACCCCTGACCGGAAACCCCACCACCACCGCAACCCTCACCGCCACACACCTGACACCCGGCACACACCACATCCAGGCGCGCTACAACGGCGACAACAACTGCCCAGCCTCCACCTCCAACCCCACCACAGTCACCATCCCCAACCCCACCAGCCCAAAACCCACCATCCCCGTCACCGGCGCCAACCTACCCACCATCCTCACCACCGGCTTCCTCCTCACCCTCACCGGCACAGCCCTGACCCTCGCCACCCACCGACGCCGACCAACACACAGGACCTGAGGACCATCGATGTCGGCCTGGCCGCCGCGGCGGGATCGCGTTCCATCAGCGCCTCCAGCCGTAGCACGCCGGCATCTTCAAGCAGCACGATGCCGGCGTCGAAGTAGCGACCGTAACGGTCAAGCATGAAGCCCTCAGTTGCCCGCTGCGAGCCAAATCCGGCATCCTGTCGCGCAGGCTCCGCCTTGCCGGGCCACGCGGTCTGGTGGCCTCCGGTGTGCGACGGTCCCCGGTCGCGGCCGAGGCATTCCAGAGTCGCCGAGGTCCGGGGCGAGTAGCCCCGGCCGCCGGAGGCCGTCTCCGGGTCGTATGGCCGGAGGCACTACCCGCCGTAAGCATCACCTCGGCCGGCCTCCTTGAAACGTGGCAGCAGCGGCCAAACGGGGATGAACGCGTCGTCCTGCCAGCCCGGTCCCAGCGCTCGCCTGACATTGACATATACCGGCCCGTAGGACGTGTTCAGTCGCCAGTTGTCCCACTGGTCCAGATCGTGCTCAGCAAACCGCGCCAACAAGCGGAACATGGTTGCCACCTCGGAGTCGGTAAGCGGGTCCCCTGGATGTTCTCCCACCTCAGCAGGCTGCCACACGGTGGGTCGATAGCACCGGCCGCTGAGGTCGATGCGCCGCATCCCGAGGACCGCGATCACGGCCCACGCGGCGAACGCGCCGTACAGGCCGATCTGCGTCGTGGCGTAGACCACCACCGCGACGAACGACGCCCCGACACCGGCAACCCTGCCCAGACCACGGGACACGTAGCTGAACAACGCCCCGGAATTGACCACCCGACGCGACATGGCCATGTAGCCACCGAGAACAAACCCAGAGCCAAACTGGCTCTGGCACATATTTTGTGATTGATCTTGGTGGCGGTTCACGAGTTGGTCAGGACGCGTTTGCGCAGGAGGTCGAGGTTCGCCCGGCCATACATCTGCCGCTTGATCGTCTTGATGCGGTTGATCTGGCCCTCGACCGGACTCGAACTCCAAGGCTGGGTGAGGCCGGCGACGACGGCGTCGCGGTCGCTGGCCAGGCCGGCGGTGAAGCCGCGGATTTCGGGGTATCCGGCGTGGCGGGTGCGGTCGATCCAGGCGTCGAGGTGCTGCCCGGTGCCTTGGTGGCGGACCCGCGGGCGAGGCTGGCGACGGTGTCGAGGTCCGGGCAGCGGCGGCGGGCGTCGGCGAGATTGGCGTGGTCGTCGTCGGTGAGTTTGTGGCCGGGGCGCATGATCCAGGCGGTGATCCGCCGGGCCGACGGCACCCAGACAGCGGTCGCCGGGGCAGGCCGGGTGCGGTTGATGGTGAGCCAGTCGCGCAGCACCCGCAAGCTGCCGTGGTAGCCGCGGGCCACGATCTCGGCGTGCAGGTCAGCGGTCTAGTGGATGCCGTCGGTGAGGCGTTGCCGCAGGTAGGAGTGGAACGGGGCGAGGACACTGGGTCGGCTGCTGGCGTTCGGGCCGATCAACGCTTCGGCGGTGGCGGCGTGGGCGTATTTGCGGGCGGTTCTGACGTTCATGTCGAGGCGGCGGGCGGTNGCTTTGATCGACAGTCCTTCGGCTCGCAGGGCGTGCACGGCCGCGTGGCGTTGGCGTGTGTTCGCCGCCCGGCGCCCCGCCTCGCTCGGCTCGTCGGCCGGGGCGGCCAGGGCAGATGTCGGTTCGGCGTGGGTGCGTAGGCATCGGCGGTGCCCGCGGATGACTTTCTCGACGGTGTCGCTGAGGTTCTTCAGCAGGTGCCACCGGTCGGCGACCTGGATCGCGTCAGGTGCCCCCTTTGCGGGCGCCGTCGGCATAGCTGCCGCCTCGATCGCGGCAGATGATCTGAACGCCGGGATGGTCGCGCAGCCAGGCGGCGAGGGTGTCTGCGGTGCGGTCGGGCAGAATGTCGATCGGTCGGCGGGTGTGCATGTCGAGCAGCACGGTCGCGTATCGGTGGCCCCGACGGCGGGCGAAGTCGTCCACGCCCAGCGCTGTCGGTGTCACCGGCGGCGGGTTGGGCATCCGGCGGATCATCCGGATCAACGTCGAGCGCGATACCGATGCCGCTAACCGATGCGCCAGCCGGCTGCCCGGTCGACCGCCCAGCGCCACCGCGACGGCTTCCAGGTCGCCCGCGGCCACGACGGTGTGACGGGCATGCCGCCGCGTCAGCCCGGGCACCTGCTCGACGAACGTTCGCCGCCAGCATTCGGTGTTGGCGCAGGTGAATCGGCGGACCGTCAACGCGACCAGCACCTCATGACCACCCAACCTGACATCGGCCAGCCGCCGCACATAGCGGCCATGCACAGTGGTCGACCACACGCCACAGGCGCCACACCGTGCCCGCACCGTCTGCGTCGCCGCAGTGATCCTGACCCCGACGGCCCGGACCACCACCGCCTCCAACCGCAAGCCCATCAGGTGCGGCAGCAACGCCGGAATGATCTCCATCCCGGCAACCCAACCCGAACTACCGACGAGCGCGACTCACAAAATGTGTGCCAGAGCCCGATTTTTTTTCACGCGTCGCCGACAAGCACCCCCACGTGCGTGGGGAGGACACGACCGGCACACTCCAGGTCACGCCTCGGTCCGGAGCACCCCCACGTGCGTGGGGAGGACCCGCCAGTTCGGCGGGTGGGGTGTTGTGGTGGTGGAGCACCCCCACGTGCGTGGGGAGGACCGGATCTGAGTCGGGATGGCATCACCCGTTCCCGGAGCACCCCCACGTGCGTGGGGAGGACGTCCAGACGGCGTGCCACGATCGGCCGTACCTCGGAGCACCCCCACGTGCGTGGGGAGGACACTTACTGACCTGCGGTTCTACCAGCCTTCCGGCCAGATGGTTTCTGCTGGGGTGCAAGCGTCGTCGTGGTGTTCATTGGGGCTCATGGCTACTAGGGTGAGGCCGTCGAAGTCGACCGGGCGGCGTCTGCGTGCTCCTGCGGTCCGTAGGGAGAAGCCTTGCTCGGTGTCGTCTGGGTGGATAAGGACGGCGGCGCCGTCGCCGACGACGCTGCTTGCTGCGTTCCATAGCTCGTCGCGGACTTTGGCTGAGAGCGTTCCGACGAACATGCCGGGTGTCACTTCGATCATCCAGCGGCTGAGTGCGCCTCTTAAGTGATCGGGTACGGCGGTGGTCGCCAGGACGACAAGGGAAGCCATGCTAGTCCCAGGGGTCTGAGCTGTAGTTGACTCCGGACGGCATGGCTCCCATCTCTGGATCCCAGAGTGAGGTGATTTCGGCGGCGGGTTGCCGCTGTTGAGGTGTGCTGTCGGGGTCGAGTAGATGTTGGATGTCGGTAACGATCGTCGGCATCAGCTTGAGCAGGCGGAACCCGTCGCGCAGCTTGCGGCGTACGTCGCGTTCGGGTTGGGCGGAGGTGCTCATGGAGAAGGCGAGCGGCACGGTGACCTTGGCCTTGTAGAGGTCGGCGATGTCGTAGACGAAGGCGTGTTGGGTGCCGTTGTGTACGAAGCCGAGCGCCGGTGAGCAGCCCAAAGCGAGGATGACGGCGTGGACCACTCCGTATAGGCAGGCGCTGGCCGCCGAAAGCGCAAGATTGACCGGGTCCTGGGTGTCCCACTTGTTGGGGTCGTAGTTGCGGCGGAATTTGCCGGTTCGATACTTCTGGGCCAACAGGCGGTAGAGCGCTTTCATACGCTGGCCTTCCATACCGCGGAGCTGGGCCAGCGTGGTGCCCTCGGGGACGGCTTCGCCGAAGCGTTGCTCGTACATGCGTATCGCTACGTACAGTCGGGTGTTGTCGTCGGCCCAGCAGCGGACCTGCTTTTCCAGCCAGTTGGTGGTCAGAGAGGTGGGGGTGATGCCGGCGTAGCAACGGACGACGCCGGAGCCGACGCAGACGACGGTGGTGCCGTGGCGGGCGAGGGTGGATAGGGCGTGGTGGGTGATCGAGGTGCCGGGTCCGAGGAGAAGGCAGCTGAGCGCGGCTGTGGGCAGATAGACGCGTTCGGCCCCTTTCGGAGTATCGACCTGGGCGAGGACTCCGGTGTCGTCTTGGACAATCCGAACGATGTCGGCGTAGAGGAAGCTAAGCGAGTCCGCCACGCGGGGCAGCATGGCCAGGGTCGGTGCGGCGAGTCGCCGCTGGGCGCTGGTGCTCATCGCATCGGTGCGAGGCTGAGTAGACCGCAGCCGAACGAGCGTCCGCGGCCGATGCCAGCCAGCACCGCTGCGCGGACCTGGTCCGCGTCGGTGATCACCGCTTGTCCTTCGAACAGGGTGATGGCGTGGCGTACGGGGATGGCGCGTCCGCGAGCGGCCGGTTGTGGCTGGGCGCGCAGGTGACGCAGATCGAGTCCGGTGGCCTCGGCCTTGCGCTGCCACCACTGCTCAGCCTGCTGGCCAGACAAGGCGATGACCTTGCCGGCGCTGTTGCCCTTCCACGCTCGTTTGGATGCGTTGGCAGCGATCCGGTAGTGCATCGCCATTCCGTTGGTCAGGGCCTTCAGTAGCGGGCTGATGTCGCGGGTGTCGACGGTGGCGTAGCCGTCGGGCAGCCGATTCGGGTCAGGTGGCAGGGTGGTCTGGACCAGCAGCATCGGGCCAGTGGTGGTGTGGTCGAGCCGGAAGAGCACGCCCGCGTGGTGTCGTGGCTGTTCGCCCAGACCATCCGGCACCAGCGACATCACGCGACGGTGCAGGGCGGTCGTGTCGCGTAGGTCCCGTCGTGCCGCCGAATGGCGGAGGTCAAGTGCGATCCGGGTCAGCCAGGCGATCACGTTCGGACTCCTCGCAGGTGCTCGTCCAGTGCGTCCAGGTAGTTGAGGCCGGTGCCGGCGCACAGATCGGCGGGCAGGCTGCGGGTGGTGACGTAAACCTGGCGGGTGAGGTATCGCCGTCGACGTGGGTCAGGGCTTCCGGGCACTGGTTCCATGGGTACGTCGTTGAGTGTCATCCGGCTGATGGAGCCGTCGCCGTGGGGTGCCCCGGTGACGAAGTCCACCCGGACCGTCTCCTCGTCGCCCGTGGGGCGGCGTCGGTTGAGCGGCAGGTGTTCTAGGTGGCCGATGGGGTCGGGGATCGGGCCGGACACCAGGAACGGGTGCGCCACGGGGCAGGAGCGGCGTCCGAGATACGGACCCCAGACCGGGTTGTTCAGGGCCGTGTGAATTTGACCCACGAGATCGTCCGGGCCGGTGACCGCGACGGTGAACACCGCGTCTGCCAGGTAGAACCGACGCGACACGATGGTGCCGGCACCCGCCGTCCTGCGTTTGCCTTCTGCTGTCGGTACGGTGCGTTCCGGCGGTGTACCACCGCCGACGGTGTGGAAATCGGACATGACCGTGCCGGGCCGGTCGACGCGGACAGTGAACTGCACCGGGGCGAGGTCGCCGAGCGGCTCGCCGCGGTGCCTGCCCTGAGCGGCGGCGATGATGCCGATCATGGCTGATCGGGTGGGGACGGTGCCGGTGTCTCGGACGCTAAAGGTGCTGTGGTCACCCCACGATTGCATGGGCCCGGCCAACCGCAGCAGCAGCCCCGTCATTTCGCCCTCAGTTTGTCGACGGCGGCGGCGATCAGGTTGTCGAAGCTCTGGCGAGTCTCGCCGAGCTGTTCCAGGCCTTTGTCGTCGACGCTAGCGCAACCGTGGTAGACCATTCCCTGGTCGCCGATCAGTCGGTAGATCTGTCCGGCGTACTCGGCGAGCTGCCGACGTGACGGCTCGGCGTATCCGCTGTCGAATGTGGCCCGTACCGGGGTTTCGAAGGCGCTGGCCAGTGATACCGGCCGGTCGGTGCGAACCGCGATGTAGGCCAGTTCGGGAACCGTGAACGGTGCGGTGGCGTTCTTTTTGGCCTGCGGCATGGCGGTGATGAACGCCGACAGGAACGCCCTGGTCAGCTCGACCGCGGTGGCCGGGTCGCCGAGGTTGTGGGCAAGGTCTTCCAGGTTGACGCTGGCGTACCGGTAGAACGTGCCGGTGCTGAACTCGGCGCTGTTCATGTGCCCGCTGCCGGCCTGGTCGGCGTCCTGCTTGAGGTCATCGACGGCAGTGAAGAAGTCGACCTGCGGGTCCGTGCCGTGGGTGGTGAACGCGTGGGCAACCTGGACCGCCCCGTCGACGTTGCTGCCGGGCAGTTCCGCCAGCATCCGTCCGAACAGGTTGATCACATCGCTGCGGTGTTCCATCGCCGCGCGGACGGCGTCGGCCGGCAAAGGCGCCTCACCCTTTTGAGCTTGAGCGCGCCGGACCGCAGGCCGATGAGCCGATCACGCTGCTGCACACAGACATCAGCGAGCATGTCGAAGGCCCGCTCCGGCAGGTAGAACAGCACCTGTGCCTCACCGGTGGCTTTGTCCACCTTGAAACCGTCGGCCTTGACCGCGATCGTGGCGAGCGTGGCCATGACCTGCGTCGCCGCGAAGGCCGCCAGCTCCGAGTCCCAGTCGGGCCCGGTGAGCCGAGCCTGGATGGCCTGCGGCAGTCGCCGGGTGCGCTTGGCCTTGTCACCTGACGATTCCTCCAGCTCCCGCCGAACGGCTCGCTTCCAGGATTGGCTGGAGACCCGGGTGCGATCGGCGTAGCCGAAGCGCACAGTCTTCGGTGAGCCCAGATCGTCGCGGTTGAGATTGGCGTATGGGACGGTCTGCAGCACATGGATGTCGACGTAACGGGCGATCATGCGGGCTCCTCCAGGCTCGGGTTGTTTTTCTGCTGCTCGACGCGGCGGTCGGCTTCGTGCAGGGTGCGGTAGTAGGACTGGAGCCATCGCTTGGCGACCTGGTCACGGCGGTACCGCCACTGACAGAGGTCGTCAAGGAGTTGCCCCCAGTTCACCTGGACCTCGACCGTGGCGAGATGCCGCACCACCCCGGCTAGGTGTTGGTAGACGCCGGGGTAGCCCTGCCGGACCAGCAGATGCAGACGCTTCTCCGCGGTAGCTCGGTTCATCGCCCGACGGCCAAGGCCCGGCCGGCACACCGCCCAGGCCAACGACTGCCCCAGATTGGGGCGGTTCCCCGGCGTGATGTCGACGTCCGCTGCGGCTACCTGCTCGGCGTCAGTGACGTTCGCTGGCTCGACGTCGGTGGGTTCGACGTTTGGCCTGTCACGAACCGACGCGGCGATCATCGCCGCTACGGCGTAGTGGGCATACTCGTGTTCCCGCGTCACCGACGCCGACAGCAATGGGGCGACAACGGCATGCATGGTGTGCGCCTGCTCGGGAGGACGACGTAGACCTCGGCGCAGCGCCGCACGCTGACCACGATCACGGCGGCACCGCTCGGTGACCCGCCTCGCGAACCGGTCGGAAGGCCGTTCTTCAATCTCCGTGGACATCACGCGCCCGATCCCTTCCTCAACGGAGTTGTCAACAGCCGATGCGCTGTCTGCGTGGCCCGCACCAGCCGCGGTGAGCTGGCATCGCCATCCGTGGCGTGGTCGATGGCCTCGTGCCCTAACCGCGCGAAAGCCCGCCCGCCCTCGGCGAAACGGCCGTCTCGCACGTGCTCCCAGAACACCGCCTCGGCTCGCGTCCAGTAGTACGCCTCACCCGTATGAGCCCACGGGCCCTCTCGGTCCTTGACGCTAACCAGCTCCCGCCAGGCCTGCCGCAGTGCGACCCCGACACGCCGGCCGATCGACTCCGCCGCCCGGGTCAACAGGGCCACGCCGTCGGCGGTCACCGGGTCGCGCTCACTCAACCAGCCAAGAACTGGTGGGGTCAGTGCGATGAACCACTGCCGATCCTTGGCCTGCCCGTCCTGATCGAAGCCATACGCGCGCACCCGTCCGTCGAGACCGAGGTCGGCGGCGACAGCCATGATGTCGGGACGGTGCGTCTTGACCTCGGTGTTGCCGCCCAGCAGGGCGTCGACGTCCCGCCACAGAGCCCGGGAGCCGTCGGCCGGCAGCTGGTACCAGCCGCCCTCCTTGTTCTGCCGACGCACCACGTACGGATCAGGGGACGCCGCCCCGGGAAGCCGCCACGCCCAGGTGACGTAGGCATCCGACACGGCCTCACCGGCGACGTCTGGAACCAGCAGCACAGCATGCCGCGCACGGCCCGTCAACGCGCCACACGGCCACGACACCGACCATGGCGCACCGAGCGGATCCGGCAACTCATCGCGCTCCCACGGACACAGGTCGAGCCCCTCGTCCTGCCCTGATGACACCCGTGGGGGCACCCCCACGACCAGCGACTCGAACAGGTTCTCCCCGAGCGGGTGATAAGACATGGCCCCCCGCAGCGGGCCGGCGTTGCTGTTGGCGAACTTCTGCCCGGCCACCTCACGGCTGCTGCACCGCCCAGATGCGCCGTAATACAGCTGCGCGATCAGATACCACGCCGCCTCCCCTGGAGCCAGAGCCACCGCGTCGGCATCCGTGTGATGGCCGAACCACACCTGAGAGTTGCCCGCTGGACGGTCGAACACCAGCTTGTTGACCCCGGAGGACTTCGGACACTCGACAGCAAGCCGGGGGTCCTGCATCCACGGACGAAGCGCATCGAACAGGTCAAAGCGGTCTGAGTATTTCGCAAAGTAGGCATCGACGTCGCCGGCGGCGAACCCGCCCTGGTCAAGCAGCCACTCCTGCCGCTGCCGCCACTGTGGCCCGCGCAGCATGTCCAGGCCCGTCACCCGGGCAGTGATCGCGTAGAGAATTCGCCACAACCCGGACGCCGCCGGCGGCACCGGAACAGCCAGGTCATCGAACTCGGCCGCACGGGTAAAAAGCTCCCGAAGGCCGACCAACTCCGGCTCGCCGTTTGCCGCGACCGGTATCCACAGCTGATCAACTAGATCGAAAGATTTCGTCAATAGTATGACTCCTGACGACAGATCGCCTGATATTGCCGAGCCGCTCGTCCAGCGCGAAGCCCCATGTCGGATTAATGACTAACAACAGCCCCTACTCCGCTCCTGCGGTTCCGACGACGAGGCCAAGCTCGGGGTCAAGGTGCACCGATCGATGGGCCCAGGCGGCCGGGCCTGGGCCCATCGGGAGGATCGGAAGCCACAGCGGTCGGATACGCTTCAGCCAAGCGTTGTTGCCCCAGCTTGCTGGTAAGGCGGCGGGCGGCTCGTATCCCGTGAGGATGTCCGCGCGAAGCGGGATCGTCTCCTGGAGAATGGCACGAACCTCCTCGCTGCGGAAACGGCCGTCGCGCCCGGATCCCCTCTGCGGAAGAGGGATGCGTCCCTTGGGGTCGAGCCACTGCATGCCGTCAGAGTCGTGGTAGCAGCACAGGACCCGCTCTGATTCCGCTCCCAGTCGGGTGGATGCACGCCATTCCGGCGTTTCGGTTTGACTCAGCGCGACCAGGTCGGCCAACCCGGCGGGCTCCGGATTGACACCGAGCTCAGCCATCCCACGTACCGCCATCGCCTGGGCGCGATACTCGTTGTGTTCCGCGCTCATTACCGGGTCGTTGTGGATCTCCTGGGGTACATACACCGCTTCCACATGACCCTGCACCGCGCGTGGAACAGCAAACATATCGACACCAATCAGCCGAAGGTGTGTGGCCCGTAGTAGGTACCGCGCGTACACGTCTCCCCAAGCAGCCGGCCTGACATGCTCGACACCGTCCGGGCCCCGCGGGTCGAGAACCACCACCCGCGGTTGCGCAGCCCAAGGCGGCCTCGTCCTGCGGTGTCGATGACACCGGCCAGCACGCTGCAACAGCTGCGCCATCGGCGCCAGATCCGTCACCAACAGGTCGAAGTCCAGGTCAAGTGACTGCTCTAGCACCTGCGTAGCAACTACGATCATCGATCTAGGGCGATTGCCGTCCTTCCCCAGCCGACCGATGATCTGCGTCGTGATCTCCTCCCGGCACCGAGCCGGGAAACGGGAGTGCAGCAGCACCACATCCACTCCCTCGGACGCCCAGTCACGAACGACGCGGTAGGTCTGCTGGGCGTCGTTGACCGTGTTGCAGACCACGGCAGCGCACCCACCCTGCTCGACCACCGGCGCCAGCACCTGCCGCACCACGGCCCTACGATCCGCTGGGTCGCTCTCCGACCCGACGAGGTGACGAACAGGGCGTACGTCGAGCGTGAACTCCACGGTCCTACCCGAGACCAGGGCCTCCCGCATCGTTGGTGAGATCGAAACCGTGGGGCGCCCCTGGATCGCCGGCACGAACGTCCAACCCGGATATGGCACAGACGTGTTGGTCGGCCCGACGCCAGCACCCTCCTCGTACGCCCCTACAAGAGTCGCCGCCTGCGACGAGGGCAACGTCGCCGACAGCAGGACGACCGGGCATCCGTAGGCCCCCAACCAGTTCAACAGGCGACACAGCAGGGAGGTCGTGAAGTCGTCGTACGCATGCGCCTCGTCAACGACGAACACCTTGCCCGAGAGAGCGAGCAGACGCAGCGCGTTGTGCTTGGTGGTCAGCACGGCAAGCAACGCCTGGTCAACCGTACCCACCGCCATGGGCGCCAGCAGCCCCCGCTTGGGGCCGCGCAGCCACTCCGGTGCCACCACATCACCACTGGGTTCATCGGACACCACCTCAGCCGCACCACCGGGGTCGACAACCGCCCGAGCCTCGTACTCAGCGTTCAACCACGACATGCTGTGCAACAGCGTGACCGGCGCCGGACCGGCGGCAAGCCGGGCGGCAAACGCCCGTACCCGGCGATACATCTCGTCGGAGGTCGCCATAGTCGGCAAAGCGAAGAAGAACCCGTGCGCCCCGCATACCTCGGCCAACCTTTTGGCAGCCACCAGAGCGGCTTCGGTCTTCCCGTCCCCCATAGCCGCTGTCACGACCAACAGGCCCGGACTGTCGACCACCGGCAGCAACTCCTCAATGATCGACCGCTGAAGAGCGTTCGGACGGTGCGGGAACAGATCATCGAAACCCACCGCCCGAAACGACGGTGACCCCAAGCCGGCGTCGTCGAGCAGGGCGGCAGCGGGCGCGGATAAGGCCGCGAGATGAGTCGACACAGCTTCGGCGCCCGTGTACTGCGGCACTCGTGAAGACTGCAGACGCAAGAAGTGCTCCTGGCTGGCCAGCCAGTCCGCGAGGATCACGACCCCCGTGACCAGCACACTGGCCGCGGCACCTATCGCCGGCGGCCGCTCGGGTGAACCCACGGCCTCGTGCACCACCCGTACCAGGGCCGCGCGCTGCTTCGACCAGCCGCCCTTGCCCAGCTGCGCCCGGCCACCATGGGGACCACTGGTTTGCTGGAAACGCCCGTGATGGCCGCCGACGATCTGAGCGACGCGATAGGCCAAGCGTTCACTGACCCGCCTGACCAACTGCGGATACCCCAAAGGAGCAAGAAGATCCGGCAAAGCCAACTGACCAGCGGTGTCATGCCTCAACGAGCCATCGCCTACAACATCCTCATACGAACCAGCACTCCGCAGCGCATCAAACGCGCTCCCATCCTTCTTCTGAAACCCCGGGGTTGCCTTGCCGACATCGTGTAATCCCGCCCAAAACATGATCAACGATTTAGCGTGACTGTCGTTGGTGGCCAGCCCCTCCGCGATGACCCTCCGTTGGTTCGGGGCCAGATAGCGATCCCACAAGGCACCAGCAACGGCCGCGGTATCAATCAGATGCCAGAGCAACGGATACGGTCTCAGGAGATGGTTAGACTTGCCCCAAATCCCAGCATCGACCCCGTCATGATCGACCCCCAATCCGACCCCCTCCATTCGTACCCGCTCGGCAAGGGCATCAGCATGCAACCACAGCCATACGACACCACGACTCGACCGACGCAAAACCGCTCCCACGGCTGATAGACGCGCAGGTCACGAAGTGTCCTCCCCACGCACGTGGGGGTGCTCCGCCGACCTGGCCGAGCGTGTCCTGACGCTGCTCGTCCTCCCCACGCACGTGGGGGTGCTCCGGGAGCCAAGGCCGACGACATCGACGCCGCGATGTCCTCCCCACGCACGTGGGGGTGCTCCGCCGCTCGGGCTCACTGGTTGCGGCAAATGGGCGTCCTCCCCACGCACGTGGGGGTGCTCCGGACCCGGATTGGGGCATGCTCGTGTGGCTGGCGTCCTCCCCACGCACGTGGGGGTGCTCCGACGAGTACCGGCGGGATGCCCGGCGTTAGTGGGTCCTCCCCACGCACGTGGGGGTGCTCCGCCGACATCGGCGCGGCGGTTCATCCGCAGACAGTCCTCCCCACGCACGTGGGGGTGCTCCGTCCTGCACACCGGTAGTGGTGAACGCCGATCGTCCTCCCCACGCACGTGGGGGTGCTCCGGTGGGTTGGGGGACACCAGGGACAGGAGGGACGTCCTCCCCACGCACGTGGGGGTGCTCCGTGTTGCGCCGGGTTGGAGCCCTGGGCAACCACGTCCTCCCCACGCACGTGGGGGTGCTCCGCCTCGGTTGCTTTACGGAGAGTGGTGGAGGTGGTCCTCCCCACGCACGTGGGGGTGCTCCGAGGGCGTGGCGCACTACGCGAACCTCGAAACCGTCCTCCCCACGCACGTGGGGGTGCTCCGGAGTTTTTACAACGCCTGCGTTGTGTAAGAGAGTCCTCCCCACGCACGTGGGGGTGCTCCGGGTTTCGGCGACACGAGCAGCCTTTGCGGCGGTCCTCCCCACGCACGTGGGGGTGCTCCGTCGGACAGGGCCTCGTGCAGGCCGGCCCGGTTGTCCTCCCCACGCACGTGGGGGTGCTCCGTTGGATGCTGCCCGCGACCTGGATGGCCTCCAGTCCTCCCCACGCACGTGGGGGTGCTCCGGCTGCAATTGCGTGTCGGTACTTCGGGTATGGGTCCTCCCCACGCACGTGGGGGTGCTCCGGCTGTCGACATCGCGGCCGGTGCACTTCATCGGTCCTCCCCACGCGCGTGGGGGTGCTCCGCGGCTCGATAGGATTTCCGCGCAAATCCTCCTGTCCTCCCCACGCACGTGGGGGTGCTCCGGCGATTTGTGCGGCGGCGTGGTGGAGTGCGTCGTCCTCCCCACGCACGTGGGGGTGCTCCGGACTGTGGATCCGAGACGATCAGCGCGGCGGCGTCCTCCCCACGCACGTGGGGTGCTCCGGCGGGCGGCGCGGGCGCGGCCGGCCGTCGCGCGACCGGGAAGACAACCTCTTCGAAGAAGAAATCGACCAATCCCCGGCCGCGCCGCACAGGTTAAAGATCAAGTTAGGAGTTGGCCGCCGTTGACCACCGTCACGCATTCCAACGGGGCCGCTGGCATCGCACCTAGAACGAGCAAGCTACTCGTGGCATTCGAGTACCAGCTTCCAGCAGCCAGGGCTGTTGCGTAGTCGGTTGAGGGGTGCTGACCTGGAGCTTGGGGGCCCTGTTGCCCGTGGGGTCTATGTAGGACGGGTGCGGCCCGTTGGTGATCATGGTGTTTGCGAAGACAACCGTGATCGAGAATAAGACCGCACCCGCTGATGTCAGCATCACTGACCGAGATCGTGCTGCCGCAGTGACCCCCGGGCATGCCGTGCCTGACCACGGTCACCGACGGTGATCGACTGAGCCGGTTCGTCGCGTTGGAAGCGGTGGACGACCCGCGGGATCCGCGGGGTCGGCGGTATCCGCTGGTCAGCATCCTGGCGGCAGCGGTGTGCGCGGTGATGGCTGGGGCGTGCACGTTCGCCGCGGTTACGGACTGGGTGCGTTTCCAGGACCGCACGGTGTGGGCACGGCTCGGGTTCACCGGCTGGGTTCCCGCCGCGACGACGGTGTGGCGGTTGCTGATCCGTATCGACGGCGAGGTGTTGTCGCAGGTCCTGGCCCGCTGGCTACGGGGTCGGGCAACGCCGGTCCTGGCCGCCGGCCGGTGGTGGCCTCTGGTCATTGCCGTCGATGGGGTCGAACGAGGTGCCCGGCTTGACGGTGGGCGCCAGGTTCATCTGCTCTCGGCCTACGACACCAGCACCGGTATCGTGCTCGCTCAGGTCCAGATCGCCGCGAAATCGAACGAAATCCCGGCGTTCACGCCACTGCTGCGCCTGGTCAAGTCCGTTCTGGGATCCCTCGGCGGTGTCCTGGTGGTGGCCGACGCATTGCATGCCCAGGCCGGGCACGCCGAACTGCTCGCCGAGCACGGTGCGCATCTGATGGTCACGGCGAAGGCCAACCAGCCGAAGCTGTTCGCCCAGCTCAAGGCCCTGCCCTGGGCGCAGGTCCCGGTCGGGACGCAGACCCGCGAGACCCGGTCACGGCCGCAAGGAGACCCGCACGGTCAAGGCGCTGACCGTCAAGACGCCGGGCGGGCTGGGTTTGCCGAACGCTGAACAGGCCGTCCGGATCACCCGCACTCGCACGATCAAGGGCAAGACCAGCCGAGAGACGGCGTACCTGACGATCTTACTGCCCACCGCACAGGCCCGGCCCGCAGATCTGGGCACGTGGGCACGCTCGGAATGACACATCGAGAACCGTCTCGATTATGTGCGGGACGTCACGTTACGTGAAGACGCACATCAAGCCCGAACTGGCCACGGCCCGCCGCATTCGCCACCCTCCGTAACGCCTCGACGGGTACCACCGCCTCAACGGTGCCACCAACATCGCCGAAGCCACCCGAGAAGCCAACCACTGCCCCCACGACCTCATCACCACCGTGACGACGGAAAACCGTACGTGACCAGCAGCGACACGACTTTGCAATAGCCCTGCTCCAGCAGCGAAAGCTCTGTCAGCATGCAACTTATGACTTGACAAACCCCAGTGTGCTAATTACGCCTTGACAAGCGTCAGCGCGTTGATTACGCCTTGACAAGCGTCAGCGTGCTGATATGATTCCAGCATCTGATAATGGGTCACATCTAAGCCTGTCTTGCACCTTGCAACATTCAGCACCGGACGATTTGCTAGAGGAGCAATGGATGAGCAGCATCAGAAAAATGGGGATTTCGACAGCAGTGGCGATCACTATGGCAACCGGCACAGTGGCCCTAGCGGCAGCCCCGGCGCAAGCCGCCCCGTCCTGCAACCTCTCGTCGTCAGGTAGCTACGGCGGATGGGGATACTCGAATTGCTCTGGAGTAAAGCAGCATCAGGTGAAGGTTCTGTGTGAAGAAAACAGCGGGAACAGGTACACCGCCTACGGATCCTGGAAAGCCAGTGGTGCAACTTCCAGCGCGCGATGCCACGAGTATGCGTGGCTGGTTACCGTCGGCGTGAACTACACGGTGTAGTGATTAAAGCCTTTCCCGGATGACATCGACCTGTACGTAGGACAGATCTTCGTGTTCGACACAGGGTGGCGACTCACCCAATTCGTCCATCACCGCCTGTCCGGTCTTTGTTGACCTTACTCAACTAGCACACGGCTGGCAGGGATATCCCTGCCAGCCGTGCTTCGCGCTGTCCTATTGGAACAGTCTCAGTTTCGCCTGAAACGATGCGAAGGGCGCTGCCCACTTCCGCCTACCGCGCTTGGCCGCATCCGCGACGCCCGACCCGCCTCACCAGTCCCACCACCGGCCACCGCCCCGACCGTCGAGCGGGTCGTGTCGATCAACGGCAGCTTCCAAGTCGCCGGACAGAAAGTCCAAGTGGGGAAGGTCCACGCCCGCAAACTCGTCACCGTCGCCCTCGACGAGCACACCATCACCGTCTACAACGCCGAGACCCCGATCGCGGCCGTTCCCCGCCGCAGCACCACCGAACTGAACCGCACCAGAGCCAAACACCAGATCACCACCCCGGGTCAGCCTCGCCTTCGGGCGTGACCTGGCAACTTGTCGTCGGCTATGGGGCGGACCTCTGCCCGAGCGCACTGTGTTCGGTGACGCCCGCAGGGAGATCGGTGCGTCCAGACTCCTGCGATGTCAGCGCGACCAGCTCGCCGCGCAGATCCAGGGCAGGCTCACCGAGCACGATCGTGCTGAGCACCAGCTCGACCATCACCCGGTCGCATCGTTCAGAGCTGCGACGGTAACGCGACGGGTCGGACTCCACCGCTGCCGCTGAAATACGCCAACCACCGCCACCAACGGGCGCAAACGACACTTCGAAGACCCCGTTGCCGGTCCAACTGCGATGCAGGAACGCGACCTGGTCCTCAACGAACACGTTCCACTTCTCGTCCATGCCGCGAGCCTTGTAACCGAGCTTGATCCGTTCCCAATGCTCGTCGGACCACATACGGGTCGGCAGCTCGGCCATCGGTATCGGTGCCACGATCGGCAACACGCGCCGCAACGACGACCGAGTAACCAGCGACGGTTCGATCATCAGCAGATCCTACAGGCGCAACGGCCCACAGGACCATGACCACTCAGGGCCCGACACCCCTACCATCGACCGAAACACCAGCACTATTCGATCTCGACCTGGCGTCAAGCATCCTGCGACGCCGATTCGTCAACCATCATGCGAGACCAGGCAGCTTCAGCCACGTCCTGTCCGACTCCGGTTGATGCGCTACATACCGGTTTCGCTTGACGGGTGACAATCAGCAGCCGCCTTCGAAGACCGGCATCACGGTCCGCTACTGATGCGCGGCCTGTCGGGGCAGGCAATCAAGAACGTCGGTCAAGACCTTCGGTCAGTGACCATGACCGGATGCCTGAGCTAGTCCGACGGTTCGCTTCAGGATGTGTAAAAGTGAGGTCCTCCAAGCCAGCGGCTCAGGTATTCGGACCGAATCGCGCCCGTTAGTAAGCCGACGAGTGCCGCCGAAAAGCCGGACTGATACTGCTCCCAGTACGGTCCTTCCTCCTTGAATACCACCGGCCAGTCGTCGGGGGCCACGCCGGGCTTGATGTGCCAAAAGAGCAGGTCGCCGTTGCCGGTGTGCCCCCACGAGATCAGGTTGTCACCAGGGTTGAACCAGGATGGGACATCCTCACGCCGAGGTTCCCACTGCAGCGAGTCGCCCAGGTGCCAACCTCTGGAGTCGTTGTCGGGTCCGCCGAAATCCAAGCGAACACACTCCTGGGCATAGACGTTGTGCTGCAGCAGGTCTGCCCAGTCGCGCGGTTCGTCGGGGGCGCAGACGGCGACGTGATCGTCAATGAGTCCGGCACCGTAGGAGTCGATGAAGCGCTTGTAATCCTGCGGAAGAGTGGCACCCAGCTTCGCCTCGACAGGTGACCAGTCGAAACCACCTCTGCCTCCGGTTTTGAGCGCCGGGAGACGCAGAATCTCACCCAGGGCCTCTGCCATGTCGCTCCCGGTGCTGTGGTCTCTGTCAGGCTCCGCTACGCGCTCCCCCGAAAGGACATCGTCGGGTCGGAGTTGATCGCGGCCAGAGCCAGTGACGATGGCGTGAGACGCGCTGAGTTCCACCACGACCAGGTCCACGTCCCGTTCCTGCCGGCCGTGTTCGTCGCATGCACGGTCGAAGCGGTCTCCAGGACGAGCCCAATGCCGTGGGTGATACCCCGGCCCACCCTCCAGACGCCAGCCTTCAGGGAAGACATGGACAGACTCGACGAAGAAGCTCAACCGCTCGATACACACAGACAGCATGGTGCACGACCGCTGGGGCATGCGCCATCTAACTCGCGCCTTCTCGTTGCTGCGCCACCTCCACATCGACAGAAGCGGATATGTGGCGCACCAGGTCGCGGTGCATCCGACATCACGATCTGTGCCGGTCCACTCCGCGCGGTCTAATCCATCAGCTGGAGCCATCGTGTAACGCATCAAGTGAAGCCCGACAACGCTTCAGCCACGTCCGGGCAGGGGGAGGCCTCGGCATGACTACCGCCGATCCGGTGGGAGATCGCGGTGGTTCAAGGGCTGCGCGCTTCTCGTGGGCTGCAGTACTGTGACCAGCGCAGATGCGCTACCGACGGATCGCTGCCAAGCGTGGCTGTATTTGACCGTGGAAATGCGGGCCGTGACCTGCGACTTAAGGTTCGGGGCGCTCATCACCCCTGAAGGGATCGCAACAGGGGTGACCCAGGGGCGGATGTCGACGCACCACCACCAGCCCGCCCCGCAACATCAAAGCTAGCCGACCCCGAAAGACCGACTTTCCTACATAACAGGCACGATGACCCGATGAGCAGCGCACACGAAACCGGCAGATTCGCCAACATCCGCCCCGACGAGGTCGACCACGTCGCCACGAACACCGACGCCGCCGACATCGTCGGACGGATGGCTCCACCCTCATGCAGTGCCGCCGTACGACGGCCATAGTCGGGATCCGAGAGCGAGCTGCTCGAGGGACCGCGCCGCCCAATCGGAGGTGGGGCTGGCGCTCCGCCGGACGATCCGGGCCTGTAGGCCAGCCAGAACCTGGTGGAAGTTGGGCAGCCGCACGGCCCGGGTGGGTCCACCGCCGGCAACCAGCCGATCGACCACCTCGGCCGGCGCCAGGTCACGGCGGGTGCCGCCGTCGGCACCGCGCAGGACGGACCCACCGCGTCGCTGCCGAGAAAGAGGCAGGACTCCCGCACCGCCGTCTCCGGCAGGTCGGACGTGTGGACGACGCACATCACCATGTTCTGCGAGCCGAATTCGTACCGCAGCAGGCCGGGCTCCGACAGGCCCGGGTTGGAAGGCCCCTTGAGCTCGGAGAGCCACTCGGTCGCCGGGACGGTCGAGGAGGAGCGCCACCGCCGGGCCGAATCGGTAGTAGCGCGGCATATACCACCACAACGGGCGGCCGCCGGCGTCCATCAGCCTCACCTGGGTGTAGCGGTAGAGCTCCTCGAGCCGACAGTGGTGCGGGCGCACCACCTTAAGGGCGGTCACGCCGAAGCCCCGCTCGCCCAGCCACGCGACGATGTCCGGAACCTGGCCCTGACGGACCGCTTCGGGCCGCACAAGCATGAAGGCTGTCCGTCGCGCCGCCGCCGGGTGCGCGCCGAGCAAGCGCCGGGGCTCGGCCCATCGTCCACGGGCAGCGCCGCCAACAGCCCCGCCGGCGCCGCCGCGTCGGGCACTCCCCACGCACGCGCCTGGCCGTCCCGTCCTCGCCACGCCTCGCCGTCACCAGCGGCGGCCTCAACCCGCGGACGGGTCCAGTTCCGCCGCCCGGGCGAGCAGCGCGCCCCGGTCGATCAAGTCGACGTTCGTCGCCGCCACGGTACAGGCGTAGGCCCCGGAGATCGCGCCGTACAGGGCGCACCGCCGCACCGGCTCCCCCGCGAGCCAGCCGAACAGGAAGCCTGCGGCGAAGGCGTCGCCCGCACCGTTGGAGTCCACCACCAGCGCCGGCGGATCGACCGCAGGAACATGGCTGAACTCGCCGTCGACCAGCAGGTACGCCCCCTCGGCTCCGGCGGTGGCAACGACCGTGCGGGCCCGGCCGCGTTCGACGATGCGCCGCATCGTTTTCTCGGGATCGGCCAGCGCGGCCGACGACACGAAGACGAGGTCGGCCGCGTAGGCGAAGTCCTCGTGGTACGGCTCGTTGCCGTCCCAGTTGTGCAGGTCCGTGGAGATGGTTACGCCCGCCGCGCGCAGCGTGGGCAGGGCGAAGGCGCACGGATAGGTGATCGACACGTGGGCGTGCCGGCTCGCCGCGGCGAGGGCGGCTACCGTCTCCACCGGGAGCCGGTCCCCCGCCTCGGATCGGCTGCTGTCGTACAGGGACAACCGCCGTCCGTCCGGGGCGACGAGGTTGACCGCACGGCGGGTACCGGCCCGCAGCGCAGAGACGGTGAGCGGGATGCCCCGCTCGGCGTGCAGGGCGCGGACCAAGTCGCCCTCGTGGTCGTCGCCGATCACATCGACGTGGTGGGTACGCAGGCCCAGGGCGTGGACCGCCATCGCCACGAAGTCGCCGGTCTGCCCCGGGCGGGTCGTGATCGCCGGCACCATGTAGCTGTCAGCGAACGGAAGGGGCAACTGCGGTGCGTAGACGATGGTGTCCACGCCGGCGCCGCCCAGGACAAGGACATCGATCTCAGTGCTCACAGGTGCTCCTCAGGGCAAGTGGTGTAGGGCTGGTGTAGATGGCGGCGACGTCCCACCCAGGGGCCAGGTGAACGGGAAGCGTTTGCCCTGAGCGAGAACGAGTCTGTCCGCGCCGGCTACGCCGCGCTGCTCAGCCGCCGAGGTGGGCGAGCAGGACGTGACCGCAGCTAACTTCACCGCGCTGGTCCGGTCTGCGACCCGCTCGCGCTGCACGGCCTGTTCGCTGGCCCGCGCTGGTTGGCTGTCTTCTGAGGCCGATGTCCTGGTACCAGCCGCCATCTCATTCACCATCGATGCCCCAAACCATGAACAGGTCCGAGCAGGCTACGCCGTCGAAGGCGCTAGCGCCGGGGTGACGGCGGAAGCCTCCGCCGCCCTGAGGGATGCGTGGCGTGACGGTGGTTTCCGGAGTCATCGCCAACTGTGCCGCCAACGCATGGTGGTGGACGCTGTTCGGCGACGTCGGCATCGATCCGGCGGAGGTGTTCCACCGGATCGACCCACTTATCACGCCGCTGGTCGCGAGGGCGTTCGAGACGGCGCCGACCGGTGACGAGCTGGACGTGGCCGCCCGGCAGACCGCACACCAGAATCTCGGGGACCTGACCCGGACTCTCGAGTTGGTACGTTGAGC
Organism: Salinispora pacifica DSM 45544; assembly: GCF_000378845.1. NCBI lineage: Bacteria > Bacillati > Actinomycetota > Actinomycetes > Micromonosporales > Micromonosporaceae > Salinispora > Salinispora pacifica. The sequence continues at coordinate 1,022,535 of NZ_KB905359.1, forward strand.
AACCCCGATAAATCGACGGGAGGGTTGATGGATGGCTACTACTCTGGCAACGATTTTCGGCCTGGCACTTGTGGACAGTCTGAGTCCATCGATGCTCGCCGTCAGCCTGTATTTCGTGCTGAAGACCGAGCGCTACGTCTCCCGGGTGGCCATCTACGTGGCGACGGTACTGACGGTCTACCTTGGGCTCGGCATCGCCCTGATGCTCGGATTCGGCGCCCTGGCGGACATCATGACCAACGACATTGGGCGAACGATCGTTCACATACTGCAGGTCGTCGTCGGCGTCTCACTGCTCACCTACAGCATCACCGGAGGATGGCGTAAGAAGCCGGCAGAGCCGGTGCGACGCCCCACCTCCCAGCGCATTCCGACCGTCATCGGACTCGCGCTCAGTGTGACCCTGGCCGAGTTCCTCACCACCCTGCCCTACTTCGGTGCCGTCAGCATCCTCGCGGGTGGTGACTTCACGACGCCGCAGTGGCTATCCCTGCTGATCGCCTACAACATTGTCGCCGTCCTGCCCACAGTCGCGATCGTCTTCGTCGCGATCATCCTCCACGAACGGCAACGTGAGCGTTTTCAACGCTGGCTCGACAAGCTGTCGAATTCCCGCAGATCATGGCTGACACTGGTCGGTATCGCCGGATTCCTGCTGGCGCGAAACGGCGCCGCATATCTGGCCGTGGACTTCGGCCTAGTGGACGGCCTGGTGGACATCGGCGATGCCGGCACACCGCCGAAATGACACGGCGACGGTCGGTCCAGCCGGCCCTGACCGGCGGCAACCGCCACGACGTCCGCTAAGGCACCACCGCCGACTTCGACACAGGCCCTGGTAGCGCTAGTGACGCAGGTCGACGTCCTCCGGTGCGTGAAGGCACTCCGCCAGCCGGGCCACGATGTCGAGCCAGGCCCGCTGCGCGTACCGCTGGTGGTACCCGACGCCGGGAAGCACAGTCTGGTCAGCCCCCATCGGTGGGTGGTGGAAGGCGCTCAGGGCACCGCCGTAGACAACAAGCCGCCAATCGACGTCCGCGGCCTAACACGACAACTCGGAGCCGACACACCGTCACAGCCCCACGATTCGGCCAAGCCGATGATCTCGGGGAGTGCTCCGTGGGTGCTCGGACGTCGGGGTACTGACACGGAGGTACAGGGATCCAGCCGAATTTGAGGGCCCCAGCGAGGTCGTCCAACAAATCAAGCAGCACGGAGGCATGAGGGCTGCGGTGGCTCGGCGGCAAGGACAACTTCGAGGCTGACTGTGTCGTGGGAACGCGGGTGCGGGACATGTTCCCAGGCATCGTCGCGGTAGCCCGGGCGGACCGGGAGTTCCTCGCCCGGGTGGCGCGGTTCCTCGTTGACGCCGGCGTCCACCAGTTCCTTAACATCGGCACCGGTCTCCCGACCGCGAACAACACCCACAGCGTGGCGCAGGAGCGCGTACCCGAGTCCCGGGTCGTGTACGTGGACAACGACCCGCTCGTCCTCGTGCACGCCCGTGCGCTGCTGACCGGCGGGCCCCGGGGAGCCGGTCGGCTACGTCGAGGCCGACATTCGGGACCCGGACCGAATTCTGCACGCCGCCGCGGCTACGCTCGACTTCCATAGGCCGGTCGGGGTCCTGATGCTCGGCATTCTGAACTTCGTCCTCGACGATGCCTAGGCACAGCGGATTGTGCGCCGGGGGATGGGGGCTCTGCCGTCAGGCAGCTACCTCATGGTGACCCATCCGACCTACGAACTCAGCGGTGATGTCAACCGCACGGCCATGGAGTATTGGGTGTTCGCGGTAGGGGTCGACGAGGCTGGCACGGTATTTAGGTACGCGGAGCATCCGTTCGGGCCGGTCGGCTCGCGCGTAGCGTTGACGGTGTTCAGGGATAGCTGCAGGCGGCGGGCGCATTCCAGCAGGCCCGCGCCTTGGTCGAGCAGGTCATGGACCTGGTGCCAGCGTTGCTGGGTCGTCTGCGCGCGGGGGCCGTCGTAGATGGGTGCGTCCAGCACACCTGCCCAGCAGGCGCTGTGCGCCTTCACCTCGCTCAGAGCGGCTTCGCACAGGTTGTGCCACAGGTGCCACCTGTCCGCGACCTGCACCGCGTCGGGCAGGGTGCGCCGGATGGCCTCGGCGTAGGTCACCGAGCCGTCGCGGCATACGACCTCGACGCCGGGATGCGCGCGCAACCACGCTTGCAGCGTGTCGGCGGTGCGGTCGGGTAGCACCTCGATCCGCTCATGGGTCTCGGCGTCGATCACCACGGTGGCATAGCGGTGCCGCCGGCGCAGAGCGAAATCGTCAACGCCGATCACCCGAGGCGTCCGCCCGGTGGGCAACGGGATGCACAGCACGGCGCGCAGGGCCGTGTGACGGGACAAGCCCATGGCCAAGATCGCCAGCAGACGCGACCCTGCCCGGCCCGCCAACTCCTTGACGACGGCTTTGACCTGCCTGTCCAAACGAGCCGTGCGGCGCTGGTATCGCTCCAGCACCCCGGGAACCTGTTCCCGGAAGGTGTGACGGCAGCCGCGCGTGGGACACACCAGACGTCTCACCCGCACCCGGACCACCACCCGCCGCCCGTCGCCCGTCGCCCGTCGCCCGGAACGTCGGCCACACTGTCCGCCAGTGATAGCCGTGCACCCGTCCCGACGAGGCCCCGCACCTCGGGCAGACCGCAGCGTCCCGCGGCGTGCGGGCCAGCACCACAATCCGCTCACCCTCGTCGGCCACATCCTCGATGACCAGCGGGGACAGCCCCGAGAACACCGACTGTATGAGCCTGTTGACATCCGCCACATAGGAACAACGACACCCGCCACCCTCCGTCACCACCAAAAGTGAGACAGGGCCGCTGGCGAGACAGCCCCACGGCGACCCACAGTGGCTCGTACAGCACGAAGACGTGATCATCTTTCGGGTCGGCCAGAGTTCCGGAAGTTCCCGCGAACCCAAGTGTTCTCACGGGGAACCGGAGGGCCCTGGTGCCCCATCCTCGCATGTCGGCCCTTGTGTTCCTGGCGAAGCTGAGGAGGCGTTGCCATGAATCGCCGGAAGGGGGATCCCAGCCTCGGCGGCTGCGAGTTCGGAGCGGATCACTTCCAGCAGACGGCCGATCCAGTTGGTGGCTCGTTCGCTACCGACGGACCAGTAGGCGGAGTCGAAGTCGACGTAGATGACGCGGGCGTCGCCGCTGCCGAGCAGTGTCTGTGCCATCTGCGGGTGCTGGGTGTACTTGGCACGCAGCAGGATGGTCATGACGGCCAGACGTGCCGAGGCCCAGTCGGCGCGGCGGGGTGCCTGCTCGGCGAGTTTGCCGGCATCGTATCCGCGCGGTGCCGCAGCGATCTGGTCGTGCCAGTGCGGATCGGGAGTCGACAGCGCCCAATAGGCGTGTGTGACGCTGGGGTAGCTGTTGGCGCCGACGGTGATGGCTGCCGGGTAGTCGTTCTGCAGGACTTCGACGCCGGGGGAATCCGGCCAGCCGCGTGGGTAGACCGCTTTCGGGATCGTCAGCGTGGGCTGCGTCGGGTGTTCGGGGCCATCGGCCGGGACCCGCGCGTCCCATGTCTCGATCGCGATCTCGCGGAAGTATGCGACTGCCTCGGCCCGCTTTTGCTCGGTGACGACCGGGCCGTTTGGCCAGCCGTGCAGTGGTTCATTCAGCTCTGTGATCAGGATCCGCAGGGGAGCGTCTTTGCGGTCCATATCGCCGAGGGCGTAGACGCGCAGGTGTTCGGGGATTGCCAGGTAGCGCTCGCGAACCGTGCGTCGGTTGTCTTCGGTGGAGTCGGCCAGGTAAGTCGTGACTGCTTGCAGGCATCGACCGGTGGAGTCGGGCCGGTCGTTGAGCCGGTCGATTTCGTCGGCGACCTCGCCGAGAAGCATCTCGGCGTTAATGGCGGGGCGGGGCTCGGTGAACCGCCACCGCGCCAGGTGGTGCGCCGATGCTTGCGCGCCGTCTTCGAGGGTGGTCGTGACTCGGCCACGGCGGAGTTGTTCGGCCAGCCCATCGAGGTCGGTGAGCCCGCCGGTGCCGCAGTCGATCGCGCCGTCGGCGTAGATGACCAGGTCGGTCAGGAAGTACGTATCCATGTTTTGGGTGAAGATGTGCCGCCAGGTGCCTTCGATCCGTTGGCCGTCCACGTTGCGGTAGGTGCGGCGATATCTGGTCACCGGCGCACCGTAGTCCAACCGTGCCGGGAAGGTTGTTCTGCCCTCACGGGCTGCTCAGTGCGGCGGCCGGGGTGGGGTCTGCAGGAGGATCCGGGCGTTGGTGGCGTACCGAATGGCCGTGTCCTCGCTGACACCGAAGACCGCGGCCAGGTGCAGCGGGTCGCCGCCGGCGGCGAGGGCCTCCTCAAGCTGGCGGTCTATGCGCAGCCGTTCGATAGTGGCGGCCAGTCCGCGCATGTTCAGGATCCAGGTGTGGCTGACCGGGGCGTGCCGCAGCGCGCTTTCGGTGCTGACGAGCAGGTGCGGGTTGGCGATGTTCGGCCAGCGGCGGTGCCGGTAGTCGAGCCAGTCGAGCAGTGCGCGGTGGGTCAGCTCGTCGAGTGGGCGGTCGTGGCCGGCGATGGTGATGCGCCGGCCGGGCAGGTCGACGTCGTCAAGGTGCATCGCGCGGATCTGGCCGGGGCGCGCCGCGTGGACCGCGGCCAGTACGAGGAAGAGCCAGGGCTGCGGGGTTGTCGCGGCTGTGACGGCCTGGTTCAGCTCGTCGGGACGCAGTGGCTGCCAGATGGCGTCCTCGGCGCGTGGCCCTCTGACCCGGGCGGTCGGATTACGAAAGATCAGGTTGCTGTGCTTCGGCCCAGTGACGTCATCACACCCGCCACGACCAAAATCACCCAGATCACGCTTACCCAGAAGGCTGCGCAATCGGACCGCTACCGGAACCCAAGTGATGTCGGACTGCCACGGAACACCCGGCGCGACTCCACACACAGCAGGCACGCCCCCACCACCATCCACCCCGATCACAGGCTTGATCCCTCCACCCCAGCCCGGATGGATCGACGGGCACACCCGGCGCACCCCGCCACCGCCAACACCGGCGACGGCAGCGCCACCCACACCCGGCCCCACCCGGGCCGGGACACCGAAAGGACACCCCACCCGTGCCCGCCCTACGCACACCCCACACCGGGCAGCGAACAGCCCGACACCACCACCGACCGGCAACCCACCGCCCACGACCGCCCACGCCCACCGACCGATGGGCCCGACACGGCAGGCCGGCGATGAACGCCTCGACCACCGCCCGGTGGCAGCCCGACCCACTGCTGACCATCGACGACGTCGCGGCCTGGCTCGGCAAACCCAAAAACACCCTCTACGCCTGGCACAGCCGAGGCAATGGACCACGCGCCATCCGCGTCGGCAACACCCTGCGCTACCGACGCACCGAAATCGAACACTGGCTCGACGCCCACACCGACCCGGAGCGCTGAGCCATGGCCCGACCACCGCTACCCATCGGCACCTGGGGCAACATCCGCACCGAGAAACTCGGCCCCAACCGGTACTGCGCCCGAGCCCGATTCCGCGACTACGACGGCAGCACCCGCGACGTCGAGGCCACCGGTGCCACCGGCCCCGCCGCCACCCGAGCATTGCAGGCCAAGCTACGTGACCGCATCGCACCCAACGACGACGAAATCACCCGGGAGACTCGCATCAGCAGACTTGTCGAACTTTGGATCGAAGAAATCACCAGTGAGGAACGGATTGCACCACAGACCGTCCAGCGATACGAAACCAGCACACGAACAGCCATCCTGCCCGCCCTCGGCGACCTCCGCATCCGTGAAGCCAGCGTCGGGCGTCTCGATCGGTTCCTGCGCGACATCGCAAGAGACCGTCCCTCAGCAGCCAAAGGCGTCAAGGTTGCCCTAGGCCAGATGTTCGCTCTGGCCGTACATCACGGCGCAATCCCAACCAACCCCGTCCGCGACACCAGCCGGATACGCAAGCCTCGCCGTAAGGTCGTCACCCTCACCGACCAAAACCTCCAAACCGTCCGGGCAGCAATTCGCCAATGGCAGCAACCAGTACCCGGCAAACCCGGACCGCGGCACAGCGGCGACCTAGCCGACATCGTCGACCTCATGCTCGCCACCGGGGCCCGCATCGGGGAGATACTCGCCCTACGCTGGGAAGACCTGAACCTGGCCGCCGAACGTCCCACACTGACGATCTGCGGCACACTGGTCTTCGTCAAAGGCAAAGGCTTCTTCCGACAGCCCTGGACCAAAAGCGACGCCGGCTACCGAATGATCACCCTGCCCCGATTCGCCGTCGGCATGCTCCTAGCCCGCAAGGTCATCGCCGCTGACAACCCTCACAACGCGATCTTCGCCTCTCGACGCGGCACCTGGCTATCACCCAACAACGTTCGCCGGCAATGGCGCCAAGCCCGCGCAGACACCGACCTCGCCTGGGTCACCCCCCACACCTTCCGCAAGACCGTGGCCACCCTCATCAAGGAAGAAGCAGACACCAAAAGCGCCACAGCACAGCTTGGGCACTCCAGCGAAGACGTCACCGACACGTACTACATCGCCAAACCCCTCCAAGCACCGGACGTCTCCGACGTCCTAGAGCGGCTCGGCGCTGACCACGGGCGGACGTCCCCACACCGCACGACGCACGACGCACGACGCACGACGCACGACGCACGACGATGAACATGGATGACAAACCTGGTTGCCGCCCCCAGTAATCGGGGGGTTTCCGGGGGACGGTTCACAATCTCATCGAAGAAAGTCGAAGCCCTGACCAGCATCTTCGCTGGTCAGGGCTTCAATTCTGTCGGGACGGCCGGATTCGAACCGACGACCCCTTGACCCCCAGTCAAGTGCGCTACCAAGCTGCGCCACGTCCCGATGCTCCCGCCGGCTTCCCCGCGACAGCCGGTACAGCCTACCGCACGATCTTTCCGTTGCCCGTATCCACCCCTCGGTGTCAACGCCCACCCTCCCGGGCGGGCCGGGAGGGTGGGGTGGGCTGAGGCTAGCCGTGGGCCTTGCCGCGACCGCCGGGACCGACCTTCTTGCGGGGGCGTACCGAAATCTCGATCGGGCTACCCTCGAAGCCGAACTCCTCCCGGAGTTTGCGCTCCACGAACCGCTGGTAGCCCGCGTCCAGTGGGCCCGTGGTGAACAGTACGAACCGTGGCGGCGCCGCTCCTGCCTGGGTCGCGAAGAGGATCTTCGGTGCCCGCCCCCCACGCACCGGGTGCGGGGTCGCCTGCACCAGCGCGGTGAGCCACGCGTTGAGCTGTGCTGTCGGTACCCGCGTCTCCCAGCTGGCCAGTGCCCGCCGGAGCGCTGGGGCGAGCTTGTCCACCGCGCGTCCGGTCCGGGCGGAGAGGTTCAGCCGGATCGCCCAGGGAATACGGCGTAGTTCCCGTTCGATCTCCCGGTCCAGGTAGTACCGACGGTCGGCGTCCACCAGGTCCCACTTGTTGAAGGCGATCACCAGGGCCCGGCCGGCATCGGTAACCATCGACAGGATTCTCTGGTCCTGTTCACTGATGACCTCGCTGGCGTCGAGCAGGACCACCGCGACCTCGGCGGCCTCGATCGCCGAGGCGGTACGCAGGCTCGCGTAGTATTCGGTGCCGCTGGCCTGGCCGACCCGCTTGCGCAGGCCGGCGGTGTCGACCAGCTGCCAGGCCTCGCCGCCGATCTCCACCAGGCTGTCCACCGGGTCGACGGTGGTGCCGGCGACCGCGTCAACGACTGCCCGGATCTCCCCGGAGAAGCGGTTGAGGAGGCTGGATTTGCCGACGTTGGGCCGGCCGACGAGGGCGACTCGACGGGGGCCCCGCGGGCGGTCCTCGACGATCTTGGGTGCTTCCGGTAGCCGGTCCAGGATGAGGTCGAGCAGCTCGCCGGCGCCCCGGCCGTGCAGGGCCGAAACCGGATACGGCTCCCCCAGTCCGAGCGACCAGAGCGCGGATGCCTCCATCTCGATGGAGCTGTTGTCGGCCTTGTTCGCCACCAGGATCACGGGCTTGGCGCTGCGGCGCAGCATCTTCACTGCCGCCTCGTCCACGTCGGTGGCGCCCACCACCGCGTCGACCACGAACAGCACCACGTCGGCGGTGGTGATGGCCGACTCCGCTTGGGCGGCGATGGCGGCGGCACGGTCCTTCGCATCAGGCTCCCAGCCGCCGGTGTCGACGACAGCGAACTGTCGGCCGTTCCACTGCGCGTCGTATGGAACCCGGTCCCGGGTCACCCCGGGTACGTCCTCGACGACCGCCTGCCGACGCCCGATCAATCGGTTTACCAACGTCGATTTTCCCACGTTGGGCCGGCCAACCACGGCCACCACCGGCTGCGGGGCGGTGGCCTCCTCGGCATCGGGTTCAGGGCCGTCCCACCCCACCCAACCGGTTGGCTCGTTCATCGGTCCACGCCCCGCTCGGCCAGCATCTCCTGCAGGCGCGCGACGACCTCGTCAATGCCGAGTTCCGTGGTGTCCAGCACCACGGCGTCCGGGGCTTGCGTCATCGGGTCGGCCTTGCGAGTTGAGTCCAACTGGTCCCGGCGGGCCAGGTCGGCGGCGGTGCGACCCGCATCGGTGGCGTCCTCGGCGCTGCGTCGGGCTGCCCGGGCCGCCGCGGACGCGGTCAGGTAGACCTTCAGATCAGCGTCGGGGGCTACTACCGCGCCGATATCGCGCCCCTCCATCACGATCCGACCGGCGGCGGCGGCGAGGTCCCGCTGTCGGGCGACAAGCAACGAGCGGACCGCCGGTACGGCGGCCACGGCCGAGACCGCTCCGGTCACCTCGGGTCCGCGGATCTCCTCCTCGACGGGTACGCCGTCAGCGGTCACACCGTATCCCTCGGGATCGGTGCCGATGCCGAGCTCGGTTTCTCCGGCGACCTTGGCCACGGCCGACGGGTCAGCCAGGTCAACTCCGGAGCGCAGTACCGCCCAGGTGACCGCCCGGTACATCGCGCCGGTATCGAGGTATCGGGCCCCCAGGGCGATCGCGAGTCGCCGGGAAACGGTGGACTTACCCGAACCGGACGGCCCATCCACAGCGACCACGCAGCGCCCGGTCCGTACGTTTTCCTCCACCGCAATCCTCCTCAGTCCGTACCTCGCGATACCCGCGAGCGGTTTGCCCGCCGACAATGATGCCTGGCACGGTGCGGTCCCCTCGTGCCGGACCTCCGGCAGCGACCGCCCCCCGCGCGGCGGGCCGCACGGAGCTTACCGGCTGCGGTACCCGCCACCGCCGGCGTCAGTCGCCGACCGCCTTGAACAACGCGGCGACCTCCGCGTTGGTGAGCCGACGGGTGCGCCCGGCGCGGAGGTCCCCGAGCCGGATCGGCCCGATCGAGGTCCGCACCAGCCGGGATACCGGGTGGCCGACGGCATCGAGCAGGCGCCGCACGATGTGTTTGCGTCCTTCGTGCAGGGTGACCTCTATCTGGGCGGTTTTACCCAGGGTGTCCACGAGGCGGAACGCGTCCACCGTCGCCGGACCGTCGGTCAGCTCGACTCCGGCGGCGAGGCGCCGGCCCAGCGACCGCGGAATCGGGCCGGACACCTCACACAGGTAGGTCTTGGGCACCCCGTAGGAGGGGTGCATGAGCCGATGCGCGAGTGTGCCGTCGTTGGTGAGCAGCAGCAGGCCCTCGCTGTCCGCATCGAGCCGTCCGACGTGGTAGACCCGCTGTTCCACCCGGTTGCCGAGGAAGTCGGCGATGGCGGTACGGCCCTTCTCGTCCGCCATGGTGGAGACGACCCCCCGGGGCTTGTTCATGGCGAGGTAGACCAGACGGGTGTCGGCCTGGAGGCGCTCACCGTCTACGTGGATGGTGTCGGAGGTCGGATCCGCCCGGTCACCGAGTTGGGCGACTCGGCCGTTCACGGTCACCCGCCGGCGGAAGATCAGGTCTTCGCAGGCACGTCGAGATCCGACACCGGCGGCGGCGAGCACCTTTTGGAGGCGTTCCGGGCCGGTGTAGACGGGCGCGTCGGGCTTCGGGGCGCGGTTATCGCGAGGCATCGGCGAGGTCTTCCACATCGTCGGGGAGGAACGGAGCGAGCGGCGGCAGGTCGGTGATGCTGTCCAAGCCGAGCTTCTCCAGGAACAGGGAGGTGGTCCGGTAGAGGTGGGCACCGGTTTCCGGTTCGGTGCCGCACTCCTCCACCAGCCCGCGGGAGACCAGGGTACGGATCACCCCGTCGCAGTTCACACCGCGGATGGCGGAGATCCGGGATCGGGTCACCGGCTGTTTGTAGGAGACCACGGCCAGGGTCTCCAGCGCGGCCTGGGTCAGCCGTACGGTCTGGCCGTCGAGGACGAAGCGCTCCACGTACCCGGCGTACTCCGGCCGGGTGTACAGCCGCCACCCGCCGGCCGCTCGGCGCAGTTCGAAGCCGTGCCCGCGGGTGGTGTAGTCGGTGGAGATGGCGTGCAGCATCGTCCGGATCCGTTCGAGTGGCTGCTCCAGCACGTCGGCGAGGGTCGTCTCGGCGACCGGCTCGTCCACGACCAGGAGGATCGCTTCCAGGGCGCCGTGTAGCTCGGCGTCGTCGAGCGCCGACGCGGGGGGTGGCGCCGGCTCCCGTTGATGGGACCGTTCCCGGTCGGGTGCAGATTCCCGGCCAGCACCAGCACCAGCACCAGCACCAGCACCAGCACCAGCACCAGCACCAGCACCAGCACCAGCACCAGCACCAGCACCAGCACCAGCCGATTCTCCGGGTACGGCGAGGGTGTGGCCACTCTCGGCGACACCGAGTGGTTCGGCGTTGGGTTCTCCCCCGCTCGACGCGGTGGCGGCTTGTGCCTCCTCGACCGGTTTGGCCGGTGTCTCGCGGTGGCGTTCCCATGGCGGGATCCACGCGGCGGCCTGGTCGGCCAGGGAGTCCCCGTGTTCCTCGTCACCCATCTCGCTCGTCCTCTGTCATAGCCGGCCTTCCGCCGGGTGGCACCGACCCTGTCGGGTACGACCTGGTCGCCGGGTGTGGCGTTGCCTCCCCGGGCCCGGAGTCGACCGGCCCGGAGTTGGCTGCCCCCGAATCGACCGGCCCGGAGTCGGCCGGTCCCGAATCGACCAGCGTGGAGTCGGCCCGCCCAGCCCCGTCGGACCCGGCGGTGGGGAGCGTCCCCGCATACTCGTCGATATCCAGGTCACCTCCGCCGTCGACGGGGCCGGTCCAGCGTACGGTCAGCTCTTCCAGGGCCTCTTCCTGGGCGAAGGCGACCAGCCCTTCCCGGTAGAGTTCCAGCAGGGCGAGGAAGCGGGCCACCACCTCCAGGAGTGCCTCGCAGTCCGCACAGAGCCCGGTGAACGTGGCCGTACCGGCCCGTCGTAACCGCTCGGCGATGATCTCGGCGTGCTCCCGGACGCTGACCCGGACCTGGTGCACGTGCGCGATGGACACCTCGGGTGGCGGTTTCGGGGTGAACACCCGGACAGCCAGGTCCCGTAGCCGCTTCGGGCCGATGCCGAACACCAGGTCGGGCAGGGCATGCGCATACCGTGGCTCCAGCGTCACCGCCCGTGGGTACCGCCGTCCGCCGATCTCCTCGAGCGCCGCGATGTGCGCCGCCGCCTCCTTGTACGCCTTGTACTGCAGCAGCCGCGCGAAGAGCAGATCTCGGGCTTCCAGCAGGGCCAGGTCCGCCTCGTCCTCGACCTCGGCAGCGGGTAGCAACCGGGCCGCTTTGAGGTCGAGCAGGGTGGCGGCGACGAGTAGGAACTCGCTGGTCTCATCCAGGTCCCAGTGCTCACCCATTGCCCGCAGGTAGGCGATGAACTCGTCGGTGACCTGGTGTAACGCCACCTCGGTGACGTCCAGCTTGTGTTTGCTGATCAGTTGCAGCAGCAGGTCGAACGGGCCGGTGAAGTTGGCGAGCCGGACGGTGAAGCCGCTGGTCTCCTCCCCGCCGCTGGCGGTGGTGCTGGCCCCGGAGGGGGTTGTGGGCTGGTCGAGGGGCGGTGCGGTCACCGGCAAACCGTAGTCCACCACCTGGGCGCCCCACTCCCGGTCTACCGCTCCGCCTGGGCGGCGATCACCTCACGGGCGAGTTGCCGATAGTTACGCGCGCCGGAGGAGGCCGGGTCGAGGGTGGTGATCGGTGCCCCGGCGACGGTGGATTCGGGGAACTTCACGGTCTTGGTGATCACCGTCTGGTAGACCTTGTCGCCGAAGGCCTCGACCACCCGCTGCAGCACCTGGCGACAGTGGGTGGTGCGGCTGTCGTACATGGTGGCGAGGATGCCTTCGAGCTCCAGGTCGAAGTTGAGTCGCTCGCGCACCTTGTCGATTGTGTCCAGCAGCAGGGCCACGCCGCGGAGGCTGAAGAACTCGCACTCCAACGGGATGAGCACGCCGTGGGAAACGGTCAGCGCGTTGATCGCCAGTAGCCCCAGGGAGGGCTGGCAGTCAATCAGGATGAAGTCGTATTCCTTGCGGATGCTCTTCAGCACCCGCGCCAGCGCCATCTCCCGGGCGACCTCGTTGACCAGTTGGATCTCGGCAGCGGAGAGGTCAATATTGGCCGGAAGCAGGTGCAGGCCCGCCACGTCGGTCTTGATCAGCACATCGTCGCAGGTAACGTCGTCCTGCATGAGGAGGTTGTAGACCGACAGGTCGAGGTTGTGCGGGTTGACTCCCAGACCGACCGAGAGGGCGCCCTGCGGGTCGAAGTCGACCAGCAGCACCCGGCGGCCGTACTCGGCCAGCGCGGCGCCCAGGTTGATGGTCGTGGTGGTCTTGCCGACACCGCCCTTCTGGTTCGCCATCGCGATGATGCGGGCGGGGCCGTGCCGATCGGTCGGCATCGGTTCGGGGATCGGCTTCCGCGTGGTGTACGCGGCCGGATCTGCCGGGCCCAGGTCATTGCCGAGTGTGGACTGCTGCTCGCGGAGCTCCGACGTCCAGGTCTCGGCACGGCCACCGTCGCCAACCATGTCTTCGTTGCCCCCTCCCGACGACCACACCGGCGTCGGAGCCGACCGACGTCCTTCGCGACGCCGTCGCGAATCCTGGCCGCGTCACTTCCGCCAGGTCCGCGCCGAACCCGACTGTACGCCACCGGCGAGCAGGCCGCTCAGCACCGGTCCGGCGTGTCACACCCGTCAACCGAGCGCCCGCGGGTGGGCGGTCGCGTACACCTCCCGTAGTCGTTCGACGGTAACCAGCGTGTAGACCTGGGTGGTGGTGACCGAGGCGTGGCCGAGAAGTTCCTGCACCACGCGCACGTCGGCGCCACCGTCGAGCAGGTGGGTGGCGTAGGAGTGCCGCAGTGTGTGCGGGGAGACCGCCTGCGGCCCGATGTCCGGCAGGCCGGCGCGCCGGGCGGCACCGCGCAGGATGGCCCAGGCGCCCTGCCGGGACAACGGGCCGCCGCGGGAGTTGAGGAAGACCGCCGGGGTGCCTCGGCCGGCGGCGGCGAGGCCGGGGCGGGCGCGCACCAGGTAGGCGTTTAGCGCGGCCACGGCGTACCCGCCGATCGGGACCAGTCGGTTCCGCCCGCCCTTGCCCCGCAGCAGTACCGCGCCGGTGTCGGTGTCGAGGTCGTCAACGGCGGCGCCGACCGCCTCGGAGATCCGCGCGCCGGTGCCGTACAGGAACTCCAGCAGTGCCCGGTCACGCAGCCCGAGAGGCGCCTCTGGACCGGCGGCGGAGACCGGACCGGCGGCGGCGTCCAGCAGCCGGATCACGTCGTCAACCGGCAGCGCCCGGGGCAACCGGCGGGGCGGTGCGGGTGGGCGGACCGCACGGCTCGGGTCGGCCCCGGTCAGGCCCTCGCGCAGCGCGAAGCGGTGCAGACCGCGTACGGCGCTGACGGCCCGGGCCGCGGAGGACGCCGCGAGGGGCGGGCGTTCCTCGTCCCCGACGCGCAGCCGGGCCAGGTGGGCTTCCACCTGGCCCGGGGCGACCGACGCCAGGTCGGTCACCCCGCTCGACGCGAGGGTGTCGAGGTAGCGGGCCAGGTCCCGCCGGTATGAGGCGAGGGTGTTCGCCGCGAGTCCCCGCTCAACGGCGAGGTGGTCCAGGTAGCCGCGGACGGCGCGGCGTAGGGCCGGCGCGGGAGTTGGTCCGGCCTCGGCCGCCATGGTTGCCTCGCCGCCGGTCAGGCCAGCACCTCGACCAACGGCAGGGTGGCCATACCGTGCGCGTCGGCGACCGGGCCGTAGACAACCTGACCATCGTGGGTGTTCAGGCCCAGCGCGAGGGCGGGATCCCGACGCAGTGCCTCCCGCCAACCGAAGTTGGCCAGTTCCAGGGCGTACGGCAGGGTCACGTTGGTCAGCGCGTAGGTGCTGGTGTGTGGCACCGCCCCGGGCATGTTCGCCACGCAGTAGAAGACGGAGTTGTGCACCGGGTACGTCGGTTCGGCGTGGGTGGTGGGATGCGAGTCCTCGAAGCAGCCCCCCTGATCGATGGAGATGTCGACCAGGAGGCTGCCCGGTTTCATCCGGGCGATCAGCTCGTTGGGGATCAGGGTCGGTGCCTTGGCGCCGGGCACCAGCACCGCGCCGATGACCAGGTCCGCGTCCACCACCGCCCGTTCGATCTCGTACGCGTTGGAGGCGACCGTCTGCAGGTGCCCTCGGTAGATCGCGTCGGCCTGACGCAGCCGGGCCACGTTCTTGTCCAGCAGCAGCACCTCGGCCTGGAGGCCGAGCGCGATGGCGGCGGCGTTCATCCCGGAGACGCCGGCACCGATCACCACGGTCTTCGCCGCGTACACACCGGAGACGCCGCCCATCAGTACGCCACGTCCACCGCCCTGGGCCTGTAGGTGGTAGGCGCCGACCTGCGGGGCGAGCCGCCCGGCTACCTCGGACATCGGGGCGAGCAGGGGCAGCGACTGGTCGGGGAGTTCGACGGTCTCGTACGCGATGGCGGTGACTCCGCGGTCCAGCAGCGCGTCGGTGCACTCCTTGGAGGCGGCCAGGTGCAGGTAGGTGAAGAGGACCTGGCCCGGCTGCATCCGGTGGTACTCCTCCGCGACCGGCTCCTTGACCTTCAGTACCAGCTCGGCGGTCTCCCACACCGCGTCCGCGGTGGGGAGGATCGTGGCGCCGGCGGCGGCGAAGTCCTCGTCGCTGGTGCTGGAGCCGACGCCGGCGCCGGACTCGACGAGGACCTGATGGCCGGCGCGGACGAACTCGTTGACGCCCGCGGGTGTGATCGCCACTCGGTACTCGTGATTCTTGACCTCACGTGGGATGCCGACCTTCACGATGCAGACCCCCTTCTCCGGGGCTGCTCGCCCCGGCTACTCGGCGCCACAGCGGCTCCGTTGCCGCAGTGCTCAGGCCCCGCCGGCGGCAGTCTAGGCCGGAGTCGACCGTCCGGGAGCCAGCACTGTGACATGTGGTCAGCACTCCCGCTGACGATGTGTCAAGCGGGTCTTGGTCGTCCCCGCCCGGCGCTCGGCGGCCTACTCCGCCGTTGAGACCAGATTCGCCGCTTTCTCGCCAGACTTGTTGATCCCCCGTTCAGACGGCTGACTGTGGATCACTACTGTGTCGCCTCATGACTACTCCTCTTAACCAGCCCGGCCACCCGATGGGGGTGTCCGACAAAAGTAAGATCGTCGCGGGCATTCTGCAGATCCTGCTCGCAGGCCTCGGCATCGGCCGGTTCTACATGGGCCACACCAAGATCGGCGTACTCCAGCTCGTCGTCACCCTGGTGACGTGCGGCCTGGGCGGCATCTGGGGCATCGTTGACGGCGTCCTGATCCTGGTCAAGGGTGGCGTTGACGGCCAGGGCCGACCGCTGCGCGACTGACCCGGTTTCACCGTATGTGAAGGGGGGCCGTGAGCGGCCCCCCTTCACCTGAATGGTGTTCAGCTCGGCAGCGGTGTCCCGGCCGGGCGCAGCGTCGTCCAGCCCGCGTCCCGGGCGCGGGCGGCGGCGAGCAGCCCGGCCACCGTCGCGGCGTTGGTGATCCCCCCAGCCAAAACCTTCTCCACCGCCTCGTCCAGGGCGACCCGGACGATCTGAAGATCGGCTTCTTCCTCGGACCGGCCGTGTCGCCGGCCGACCGGCACCTCGGTGAGGTCGCGGGCCAGGAACACCCGGACCAGTTCATTGGTGAACCCGGGTGAGCTGTGCACATCGACCAGGACGTCGAGCCGACCGGCGTTCAGGTCAGCCTCCTCGGCCAGTTCCCGGCCGGCGGCGGCGGCCGGGTCCTCGCCCGCGATGTCCAGCAGGCCGGCCGGCAGCTCCCACAGATGCCGGCCGACCGGGTGCCGATACTGCCGGATCAGCACCACCCGACCGGCCTCGTCCAGGGCCACCACCGATACCGCGCCGGGGTGTCGGGCACAGTCCCGCTGGGCGGTGCCGCCACCGGGCATGGTCACCTCGTCGGTGACCACGTCGAAGATCCGACCCCGGTACCGCTCGACGCGCGAACGCACCTGGTAACGGTGACCTACCGTGCTCACGGGGTCGAAGTCGCCCGCGCCGTGGAGGCCCCGCCGTTGCTGGCTGCCGTCGTCGCCGTACCGTCCAGGTCGACCGGGAGCTGATCAGCCTGCGAGTACGCGAGCGCCGCCGCCACGAAGGAGGCGAACAGCGGGTGCGGGCGGGTCGGACGGCTCTTCAGTTCCGGGTGTGCCTGGGTGGCCACGAAGAACGGGTGCAGTTCGCGGGCGAGTTCGACGAACTCGACCAGCCGGCCGTCCGGCGAGGTCCCCGAGATGTGCAGGCCCGCCTTGGTGAGCAGGTCACGGTAGGCGTTGTTCACCTCGTACCGGTGCCGGTGCCGCTCGCTGACCTCGGTGCTGCCGTACGCCTCGGCGACGATCGACCCCTCGGTGAGCACCGCTGGCCAGGCCCCGAGCCGCATGGTGCCACCGAGGTCGCCCCGGCCCGCGACGATGTCCTCCTGGTCGGCCATGGTGGCGATGACCGGGTGGGTGGCTTCCCCGTCGAACTCCAGCGAGTTCGCACCGTCCAGCCCGGCGAGGTGGCGGGCCACCTCAATGGTCATGCACTGGAGGCCGAGGCAGAGGCCGAGCAGCGGAACGCCGTTCTCCCGGGCGTGCCGGGCGGCACCGACCTTGCCCTCGATACCGCGGACGCCGAACCCGCCCGGGATGACGACGCCGTCAACGCCGGCCAGGGCGGCCGCGGCACCGGCCGAGGTGACACACTCGTCGCTGGGCACCCACTTCAGCCGTACCCGGGCCCGGTGCCCGAAGCCGGCGGCACGGATCGCCTCACTCACCGACAGGTACGCGTCGGGCAGGTCAACGTACTTGCCCACGAGCGCGACGGTGATCGTGTGCCGGGGCTGGTGCACCCGCTCCAGCAGGTCGTCCCAGCGCGCCCAGGCCACGTCCCGGAAGGAGAGGCCGAGCCGACGCACCACGTACGCGTCAAGGCCCTCCCGGTGCAGCACCTTCGGGATGTCGTAGATGCTGGGTGCGTCCGCGGCGGCGGTGACCGCCTCCAGGTCAACGTCGCAGTAGAGGGCCAGCTTCTGCTTGACCTTGTCCGGGATCTCCCGGTCGCAGCGCAGTACCAGTGCGTCCGGCTGGATGCCGATGCTGCGCAGCTGCGCGACCGAGTGCTGGGTGGGCTTGGTCTTCAGCTCGCCCGACGGCGCCAGGTAGGGCACCAGCGAGACGTGCAGGTAGAAACAGTTGTCCCGGCCCAGATCGTGGCGGATCTGCCGGATCGCCTCCAGGAACGGCAGCGACTCGATGTCGCCGACGGTTCCGCCGACCTCGGTGATGACGACGTCTGGCACCTGGCCCTCGCCGTCTGGTTCGGCCATCCCGAGCACCCGTGACTTGATCTCGTTGGTGATGTGCGGGATGACCTGGACGGTGTCCCCCAGGTACTCGCCGCGCCGCTCCTTGGCGATCACGTCCGAGTAAATCTGCCCGGTGGTGACGTTGGCCTTCCCGGACAGGTCCCGGTCGAGGAACCGCTCGTAGTGCCCAACATCGAGATCGGTCTCGGCGCCGTCCTCGGTGATGAAGACCTCACCGTGCTGGAACGGATTCATCGTCCCCGGATCCACGTTGAGGTAGGGGTCGAGCTTCTGCATCACCACACGCATGCCACGCGCGGTGAGCAGGCTGCCGAGGCTGGAGGCGGTCAGGCCCTTGCCCAACGAGGAGGCCACGCCCCCGGTGACGAAAATGTGCCTGGTCGTCTGTACTGAAGGGGCCAAGGCCTGCTCCCGTGTCGTCTGTCGCGGTCGTGCAGACCGCCGTGCCGATCAGCAGAGTGATCACGCGATCCACGGGATTCCACGCTAACACCCCACCTGGTCCCGCCGCCCGGCGCACCCGCCGGTGGCATCGCCTACCGGTACCGGATCAGACCGACGTGACCTCGTCTGATGCACGAGCCGTCGGGATCTTGCCGGCGGTCGGGCCGGCCGCCCTTCGGTCCACCGCCGCCGCACCGGCGTCGCCGTCCGCCGACGGTCCCGGATGGTCGGCCGAAGCGACGTCATTCGGTGGCGAGCCAGCCGGGCCGGCTTCGGCACCGATGTCATCAGAGCGCCGGCCTCCAGCTGGCCCACCGCCGGCGCCGATCGCGCCCGCGGGGCCGCCGTCCCCGCCGGCCGTCGGACTGGTCCGGTCGGTGGAGTGGTCCAGTACCCGCAGCGCGGCGAGGGCCGCCATCGGCACCACCACCGCGACCGCCGCGCCGGCGACGTCCAGCGCCACCCCGCCCAGCAGTCCGCCGAGCACCGCCGCGACCGCGGTGCCGGTCATCGCTCCCCGAACCGCCGGGTAGATGCCGAACAGCCGCCTCAGGCCGCCCCACGGCTGCAGCAGGGCGAACCACACCAGGAGCGCACCGGCCAGGGTCAGCACCGTCAACGGGCTGTCAAAGAACATCTTCAGGTTGGCGGAGCTGACCCGGTGCACAACCAGCCCCCCGGTCCCGTCGCCGACCGCGGCCAGGAACCGACCCAGATCGCCTCGCTCGCCGGTCGGGCGGTCGAGGTCGACCAGGGCGAAGCCCACCGTCACCGCCAGCCCGGCCATCGTCGCCCAGGCCAGGCGGGTAAGCGTCAACCAACCACTGGCGCTGATCGCCGCGGCGAGGCTCACCCCGGCGGTCAACGCGACCGCGCCGGTGGAGTCGGCACCGAGGTAGGGGCTGCCGACCAGCACGACGGCGGCCCCACCGACGACCACGATCACCACCGGTCGCCGGGAGCGACGAACTCGCTGGGCGAGCCAGCCGGCCAGGAGCAGCACCCCGGCCAGCAGCACCCCAAGTCCCACCGTGCCCAGGCCGACGAAGCGGCCCCCATCCACCGCGGAGTAGCCCACGACACCGTTGAGCTGCAGGTGAGCGCCGGTCAACACGTCGGCGCCGACCGTCAGCGTAGCCAGAAACGCCACTGCGCCCAGCGGCCCGAGGGTGCTCCCATAGCCGGGCAGGAACCGGACAAGCGCCGTCGCGGCGACGATCAGCGCGACGGTGACCCCGGCGAAGCACCACCCGGGGTGCCCGACCCGCCACCACGGGACCAGGTCTGTCAGGAGTGCGGCCGGCAGGGCAAGCGCAGCCGCGACGAGCAGCAACTCCATCACGGCGACGATCCGCCGGGACACCGGCTGGGGACCGTAGGGGCCGGCGTGTCGTCGGGCCCGGCGCAGCAGCGGTAGCACGGCCACCCCGAGGAGCACCTGCACGGCGGCGAGTAGCCCGAAGAACCAGCCGGCGACACGGCGCTGGGCTGCTGCCTCCCGGTCGGCGTCCACCGGCTCGGCGATCGCGGTGGCGAGGTCGGCGGGCCGACCAGCGACGGATTCGGCGGGCCGCCCCAGAAACGAATGCTCTGGCAGGGGGCGACCCAGGGCGGTCAGCGCGGTCGGTGCGAGGTCAACCAGTTGCAGGTAGCCCGGGCGGTCCGTGGTCGGGGAGGTCAGCCAGCCGCGTTCCCAGCCGTCGCCATCGGCGACGGCGACGTGCAGTCGGGACGGCTCCTCGGTGTCCGCCACTCCGGCGACGATGACCAGGGAGCGGGGCGGGCGGGCAGCCAGCACCCGGGCCAGCCGCGCGTCGGCCGCGCGGGCCGCAGCGGCCCGGTCCGCCGGATCCGTACCATCGACGGCACCAAGATCGACGATACTGAGCACGCACGAGCGCAGGAGGTCGGTCGGGTCCGCCGGCAGTTCCGGCGCGTACCGGTCCACCCGGCCAAACGGCCGGGCAGCGGCCACCGCCGCACCCGGGCCCACCGCAACCGAACAACGCACCGACTCCGACAGCGAGCCCGGCACGGCCCCCCAGGAGAGCCGTTCCTGGTTCGGTAGGACGGCACCCTCCTGGTCTGGCAGGTTCGCACCGATTCCGTCCGGTCGCTCCACGACGACGTCGGTGGGCGGGCAGGTTCCCTCCGGCCGCTCGCCGGGCCAGGCGGCGAAGCTGCCCGCCCCAAGGGTGAGCCAGCCGTCCACCGGGCAGGTGGGCCGCTGGGCGGAGCGCACCGCCAACGACCCGATCGAGCCCTCCTGCGCCAACCGCCACAGCGTCGGTGTCGTCTGCGCGTCCACGTCTTCCCACCGCAGCCCGGCGACCCCGGCCAGGACCACGAAATCGGCGGTCCGCTCCGGGGGACGGGCCGCCGGCCGGGCGGCCAGCGCGGCGACACCGAGCGCCACGACGAGTAGCGTCAGCAGGGCGGGGGTGAGTCGGCGCAGCATTACCGCTGTCCTGTCGGCGGTGCGTCGGGGTCCGGGCGGGTGGGGCCGGCTATGCCCGGGGACAGTTCGGCGTAGAGGGCGCCGAGTTGGGCGCGGGTCTCCGCCTCGGTCGGCCAGGTGTCCGCCTGCCCGCGGGCCCGCTGGCCCAGTTCGGCCCGGCGGGCCGGGTCACCCAGGAGAGCACCGACGGCGGTGTCAACCGCGTCGACATCACCCGGCGGCACCAGAATGGCCGCGTCATCGACCAACTCCGGCAACCCGCCGACCGCGGTCGCCACCAGCGGCACGCCGACCCGCATCGCCTCCTGCGCGAACAGCTGCCGGGCCTCCCAGTCACTGGTGACCACGGCGATGTCGGCGCCGGCTAGCAGGTCGGCCACATCAGTACGGTGACCGAGCAGGGTCACCGGCGCGCGAGCAGCAGAGATCCGGGCGGCCAGTTGCAGGTACGCGGGTCCGCTGCCGGCGATCACCACCGCCGGCACGGGATCGCGGGTCCGCCACCGGGCAGCGGCGTCAACCAGTACGTCGTACCGTTTCTGGGGATGCAGTCGGCCAACCGACAGGATCAGCGGCTGGTCGCCACCGACGCCGAACTCGGCGCGGACCGCGTCGCGGCGGCGGTGCGGCGCGGGCAGCGGCGGCGCGGCCACCGGGGCGAACCGGGCGTCCGGCGCACCCAACGCGGTGGCTCGTGCGACCAGGTCGGCGGACGCACCGAGGGTCACCTGAGCGCCACGGGCAACAAGCCGCTCGACCAGACGTGACACGCGGCCGCGCAGGCCGCCGCTGAGCACGGCGTTGTGCCAGGTGACCACCAGCGGGACAGTCGGGCGGGCGACGACGGCGACCAGTCCGGCACGCAGCCCGTGCGCGTGCACCACCGCGACCGGTTCGGCGGCCAGGGCCCGGCGAAACGCGGTCACCGCCCGCAGGTCGGTGGGGGTCGGGCTGGCTGGGATCTCCACCGCCCGGAAGCGGGCACCGGCGTCGGTGAAATTGAACTGCTCTTCGGTCGCGGCCGGGCCACAGACCAGCACCGCGATGCCCGCGCTGACCAGCCCGGTGGTCAACGACCGGACGTGCTGTCCCACACCGCCGGTGCTGGAGGCGAGCAGCAGGGCGACCGTGCCGCCCCGGCCGGTCCGCGGGGTCGGTTCCGTCACCGGGACACCGTCTCCTTCCCGTCGCCCCGCTCCGGGGGGACACCATCCTTCCGCTGCCCGCCGGCCGGGGTGGCCGACCGCCTCCCGCGGGTCAGCCCGAGTTTTCGCAGCGCTCCGGCGAGCAGTGGTCGTACGTCCGGCCGGTCCAGTACCCAGACCACCGCGAGGAACACGACACCGACCGCGACACCGGACAGCATGCCCTGTACGAGGGCCACCGGCGCGTTCGGGGTGCCGTCGGTGGCCGCCAGCAGCCACCGCGCCACCGCCCAACCCACCAACGCCGCCAGCCCTCCGCCGACCAGGCCGGCTGCCCCGGCGCGGCGGATTCCGGCGAGCGCGGTGGCGCCGGCGGTGAGTCGGACGGCGAGCACCAGCAGGGCACCGAGCACGGCCATCCCCACCGAATTTGCCAGGGTGACCGCCGGAACCCGGTCCCGCAGCGGCAGCACGGCACTGAGTAGTAGCGCCGCGCCGGGCACCACGAGAAAACCAACGGCGATCGCGCTGGCGGCCGCCCGCGTCTGCCCCCGCGCGTAGAGGGCACGGCTCAGCACGGCAAAGAGCCCGTAGCCAATCAGGCCGGGCGCGAAGCCGGCGATCCCGGCAGCGGCGGTCGCGGCCGCCTCACCGACGAAGAAGAAGTACCCAACCGGCACGGCCGTACCGACCAGGACGGCCGCACCGAGGCAGCTCAACAGCAGCACTCCGCGGGCGGTCGGGGCCAGCGTCGCCCGGTAGGCCGCCTCGTCGCCGACGGACCCGGCGGCGGCCAGGCTCGGATAGGCGGCCACCGCCAGCGGCACCGCCAGCACCGCCCACGGCAGCAGGTAGACCGTCTGGGCGAGTTGGAACGCACCGAGGTTGCTGACCGCACCGTAGGAGACCTGGTTCAGGCTCACCACGAGCGCCACCTGCTGCGCGGTCACCGTCACCGCACCAGCCACCGCGAGTCCACCGACCCGGGTACGGGCGTCGGTGGGGAAACGGAAGCCCAGCACCGGGGCGTATCCCAGCCGGCGGAACGGGATCAGCAGCGACAGGGACAGCACCGCCACTCCGGCGGTCGTGCCCAACGACAGCAGCAGTTCCCCGCCACGACTGACCCCCGCCACGCTGGCCAACCGCCCCTCGGCGGCGGTGAAGCCCAGGTAGACCGCGATGACGGTAAGGCTGGACAGCAGTGGGGCGATCACCGGCCAGGCGAACCGGCGGTGCGCCTGGAGCACCCCGGTGAGCACGATGCCGACCCCGTACAGCGGCAGTTGCGGGGCGAACACCCGCAGCATCCGCTCACCGCTGGCCTGCTGGGCCGGGTCGAGTCCACCGCCCAGCAGCCCCACGATCGGGCCGGCCAGCAGCGCCACCGCCAACGCGAGTGGCACCAGCAGGGTGAGAACCCAGGTGAGCAGCGCTCCCGTGGTCCGGGCAACCGCCTCCCGGTCCGCCGCCGCTACCGGAGCGGCCAGCAGTGGCACCACCAGGCTGGCGAGGGCACCACCGGCGACCATCTCGAAGATCACGTTCGGGGCGGCGTTCGCCACCACATACGTGCCACCAAGATCGGTGGGCGCGAGCGTCCAGGCGAACACGGCAGTACGACCGAGGCCGGCGAGCCGACTGACCACGGTGAGTACGGCGATCAGCGCGGCGGCCCCGGCTACTCGGCCGGCGGCGGCGTACGGAGCCGGGTTCGTCACGTCAGTCAGTCGGCGCGGCGGCCCAGCGCGTCCAGCTCGCGCAGCCCCGGGGTCTGCTGGATGACCTGGGTGAAGCTGATCCGCTCGCTGGCGGCGGTGAGCCCGGCCAGGACAGCGAGCAGACCGGCCCGGCCGGCCGGGCCGGTGCGCGCCGCAAGCGTGACGCCGAGCAGCGCACCGAGCGCGTTGGCGCCACTGTCGCCGAGCATCACCTCCTCGTCGAGGTCAGCGGGGAGCAGCCCAACGGCGGCGCCGGCAGCACCGGCGACGATCCCGCCGTGCGGGCCTGCTGCCAACGGCGCGCCGAGCAGCAGCCCGGATTTCACCGCCCGGCCGGGCCGCAGGTCGAGCAGGTTGACCAGGTTGGCCGTGCCGGCGATCACGCCCGCACCGAGGAGAACGTCCATGCCCCGGCCGACCGCGCCCTGCCGCTGCCGGCGCGGGTGTCGGGCGACAGCCGGGTCACCGGCGAGCAGCGCGGCGGCGGCGAGCCCCGCCGCGCCCACGCCGACGACCTTGACCAGGCCGGCGGTGATCCGACCCTCGCGCAGCCCAGCGAGGTGCCCGGTGAAGCCCTTGGCGGACCTCTGCTCCGGCCGCGCGCCGACCACGTCGTCGTAGAGCCCCACCGCCCCGGCGCCGAGGCCGGCGACCAGGGCGGCTCCGCTGGCAGCGGGACCCGGTGCGCCGGCGGCGCCGGCGACCGCGGCACTGGTAGCGAGCGCGGGGCCGGCTGCCAGGGTCACCGGCCGGCCCCGAAAGTTCGTCCGTTCCAACGCTGGTCCCGCCGGTGAGGTCCGTACCGCACGCAACGCGTAGCGGGCGACGGCGGCGCCGGCGCCGGCGACGACGAGACGACCGAACCACCTCACGCCGTCACCTCGTGCCCCGCGGCGAGCGGACGATCCGCTTGGCTGTTGCCCGCGACGTGTTGCTCGGCACGCTCACTCACGCCGACTCCTTCCAGTTTGGCGGGGCAGAACCCGATGTTGATCGTCACGATCCCTGGGGCAGGGTGGGAACCAACGACCCGGCGTTGTCACCGACACCGTAGTGACCCGCCCTGTCCTCGTTGACCTGCTGCGCCAGGGCGAGCGCGGTGACCAGTTGCCCCTGGACCGTGTTGGCGTTGTCGACTGTGGAGATCTTCCCGGCCAGCACCGCGTCGCCCCGGACGAAGGCCACCAGGTTCCCGCCTTCCGAGCCGGTGCCGCCGACCACGGTCGTGCCGGTCCGATCAAACTGCTCAGTGATCTTGACTACCGACTCGTCCTTCTTCGAGGAGTCCTTGTCCGTGTACGGCGGGCCACTGACCACCACGACCGCCTCTGCCGACTGGGTGAGCCGCTCGGAGGTGGTGAGGTAGTTGGCGTTGGTGTACGCCGCCAGCACGGCCCGCCGGTCGGCCTCACTGATCGGCGTCGCCTCCGGCACCCCGTCCAGCAGCACCGTGGCCAGCAGTGCGCTGGAGGTCTCCACACCATGCCCATTGCCGGGCAGGTTGGTGGTCGGCGCGTTGGTAGGGCGGGCGGCGGTGACAGCCAGTTCCAGCAGGTCGTTGTTGTTCTCCGGATTGATGAACTTGTCCTGCAGGTCAACCCGGCCGACCACGTCGGCGTTGCCGAGCTGAAGCATGTTGACCACGCCGTCGGTGTGCTTACGCCCCGTCGGCAGACTGAGCACCAGCACCCGCTTGCCGGTGAGCCGGCCTGGCAGGACCACCCCGGCCAACTCGGCGGCGAAGTCATCCTCACGGGTCAACTCCTCCTCGAGGTTGTTGACCGCCTGACGCCACACCTGGTTGTCTTTCCGCAGCTCATTGACGTTGTCATTGAGAGCGTCCGCCACCGGCCCGTTGAGCGCGGTGGTACCAACCACCAGGCCGATCGCCAGCGCCAGGAAAACCGCGGTCAGGGACACCACGTGGTACCGGAAGTTGATCACACCTGCAGCCTCTTTGTCGGGTGGACCGGCGTCAGAAAAGCCGTTCCAGCTGGAACACAAAATTGTTCCACCACTCGGAGACCACACCCAGGTACGCCTTACCGACGGTGGAGACCGCCACGGCCGAGGCCATCGCGGCAATCGCGGACAGCACCAGCAGCAGCAGCGAGGACCCGGAGATGCTCTGCCGGTAGAGCCGACTCACGCCTTTGGCGTCAACCAGCTTGCCACCAACCTTGAGCCGGGTGAGGAAGGTCGACGCCATCCCGCCCCGCCCCTTGTCCAGGAACTCGACGAGCGTGGCGTGCGTGCCGACCGCCACCAGGAGTGAGGCGCCCTTCTCGTCGGCGAGCAGCATCGCCAGGTCCTCGCTGGTGGCTGCGGCGGGAAAGGTGACCGCCGGGACGCCGAGGCCATTGACCCGGGCCAGCCCGGGCGCCCGCCCGTCCGGGTAGGCGTGCACCACGACCTCAGCGCCGCACCGCAGCACGTCATCGGTCACCGAATCCATGTCACCAATGATCAAATCGGGTGGATAGCCGGCCTCGACCAGGGCGTCCGCCCCGCCGTCCACGCCGATGAGCACCGGCTTGAACTCCCGGATATACGGGCGCAGCACATCCAGGTCGGCCTTGTAGTCGTAGCCGCGCACCACGATCAGGCAGTGCCGGCCCTGAATTTCGGTGCGGATGTCCGGAACGCCCACCCCGTACAGCAGCAGATCCCGCTCCTGCTTCAGGTAGACCATGGTGTTCGCCGCGAACGCCTCCAGCTGGACCGAAAGCCCTTCCCGAGCATCGGCCATCGCCTTCCCGATGGTCTCCGCATCCTGCAGATCACCGTGGGCCACCGGCTCTTCGCCCAGATAGACCGTATTGCCATCGATGCGGACGGTGTCGCCCTCCTGGATCCGTTCAAAGACGCCCTCGCCCAGGTCGTCCAGGAGCGGAATACCGGCCTCGATCAGCACTTCCGGGCCGAGATTGGGATAGCGGCCCGAAACCGACGGCTTGGCGTTGAGGACCGCACCGACGCCAACCGCGACCAGCGAATCGGCGGCGACGCGGTCCAGGTCAACGTGATCGATCACCGCGACGTCACCGGGACGAAGCCGGCCAACCAGCCGCTTGGTCCGACGGTCCAGGCGGGCAGTACCGCTGGCCCGGCCCGGCTCAGCGGGTCGGGTCCAGCGCAACATGGGTAGACGCATCGTGACCATCCTGGCATGTGAGGCGGGCGACCTTCACGCGACATGCCTGCGCGGGCCGCCAGTCCAGACAAGCACACTACGGCGTGGAGCGGCGTGCCGGTGGTGCTACCGACCCGCGGTTACGCCCGCCGCTCCCGCGCGGCAACAGCCAGCAACTCCTCAGCGTGCGCGATTCCCAGATCCGAATCCGGCAACCCAGCAAGCATACGGGCGAGTTCCCGCGCCCGTTCCGTGTCCTCAACCACCCGCACCCCGCTGGTCGTCACCGCACCGCCGGTGTCCTTCGCCACCACCAGATGCCGGTCGGCGAACGCAGCGACCTGGGGCAGATGGGTGACGACGAGCACCTGGTGGCTGCGAGCCAGCCGGGCCAGCCGACGGCCGATCTCCACCGCGGCCTGGCCACCAACCCCGGCGTCAACCTCGTCGAAGACCAGCGTGGGCGGACCGCCCGAACCGGCGAAGACCACCTCGATGGCGAGCATCACCCGGGACAGCTCACCACCGGAGGCGCCCCGCTGCAGCGGCAGGGCTGGCGCGCCCGGATGGGCCAACAGGCGCAGCTCCACCTCATCGCCGCCGTCTGGCCCGATCCCGACCTCGGCACCGTTGACCGAAAGGCCTGGTTCGGACTTCCCCACCGGGCGGGGCAGCACCCCCACCTCGACCC
Organism: Salinispora pacifica DSM 45544; assembly: GCF_000378845.1. Lineage (NCBI taxonomy): Bacteria > Bacillati > Actinomycetota > Actinomycetes > Micromonosporales > Micromonosporaceae > Salinispora > Salinispora pacifica. The sequence continues at coordinate 1,049,918 of NZ_KB905359.1, forward strand.
GAGAGTGCGGCATGGCCAACCCCGCCAGCTCTGTGGTGACCTGCGCTGCAAACCGGGTCGCTGCCTCCTGTCGCGCCACCGACACCCGACCCGCCAACTCGGCCACCTCGCCAGCCAGCCGGGACACCTCCCGGTCCAACTCGTCGAGCAGCTCGTCCGAGGAATCCAGATCGGACAGTTGGGCCCGCGCCCGCTCAGCCCAGGCGATCACCCCGTCGGTGTCGTCGGCGTACTTGCGGGTCAGCGCCCGCAACGCGACCCGCCGCTCGTAGACCGCCTGCAGCCGCGCCGGATCAGCGTCGAGCCCCGCAAGGTACGTCGACAACTCCGCGGAGACATCCGCGATCAGGGTCGCCGCCTCCTCCAAGCGCGTCGCCAGTTCCCCCAGCGCGGGGTCGGTGCCGGACTGCCCGTCCAAGGTACGGCGGGCGGTGCCGAGGAGCGTCGTGACATCCGGGGTGTCCTCGGCGGCCTCCATCCCCCCGGCCACGCACTGCTGGGCCAGCCGCGCCGCCGTCCGCAGCCCCTCGGCGTGCTCCAACCGCTGCGCCTCCGCCTTGAGCTCGTCGTCCTCCCCCGGCTGCGGATCAACCCGGGTGATCTCGTCGAGACCGAGGCGCAGCAGGTCGGCCTCCCGATTCCGCTCCCGCGCGTTTCGACGCCGGCTGGCCAGGTCGTCCACCACCGACCGCCACCGGGTATACACCTCGCGCAGCGCGTCGAGCAGCTTCTCGTGCTCCGGACCGGCGAACCGATCGAGCGCGGCGCGCTGCTCGGCCGGGCGCAACAACCGCAGTTGGTCGGACTGACCGTGCACCGCGAGCGCCTGTTCACCCACCTCGGCGAGCATCGACACCGGCATGCTCCGGCCGCCGAGATGGGCACGAGAACGGCCCTCTGTGGTGACAGTGCGGCTGAGCAACACCGAACCGTCCTCATCCGGGTCACCGCCCGCGTCAATGATCCGAGCAGATACCGTCTCGGCCACCCTTCCGGCCAGCCGCAGTCGACCCTCGACCACCGCGCGGCCCGGCTCGGCCCGCACCCGCCCGGCGTCGGCACGCCCGCCAAAGAGCAGACCGAGACCGGTCACCACCATGGTCTTACCCGCACCGGTCTCACCAGTGATCACGTTCATTCCGCCGGTCAACGGCAGCGTCGTGTCCTCGATGACACCCAGTCCGGTGATGCGTAGCTCTTCCAGCACAGCACCCGACAGTAGACGCGGTGCCCGACGCTTGACCAGTCGACAGCCGCGGGCACCGGCCGTGGCCAGCTCAGTGTCGGCTGCCCCGCCAGCCCTGCACCGGCAGATCGAACTTGGCCACCAGCCGGTCGGTGAACGGCCGGGCCGTCAGCTGCACGATCCGCACCGGCAGGGCCCCGCGCCGCACCGTCACCCGTGCGCCCGGCGGAAGGTCGTACACCCGCCGTCCGTCACAGCAGAGCACCGCGAGGCTGGTAAAGGGGTCTACGGTGATGACGAGGGTGGACGTGGGCGCGGTGACCAACGGCCGGCTGAAGAGCGCGTGCGCGCTGATCGGCACCAACAACAGCGCCTCCACCTCGGGCCACACGACCGGGCCACCGCCGGAGAACGCGTAGGCCGTGGAGCCGGTGGGCGTGGCGCAGACGACTCCGTCGCAGCCATAGCGGGACAGCGGCCGCCCGTCCACGTCAACGAGGAGCTCGAGCATCTGGGCCCGCTCCCCCTTCTCGACACTGATCTCGTTCAACGCCCAGGACTCGATCGTCGGTCCACCTTCGAACTCGGCGGTCACGTCCAGGGTGAGCCGTTCATCCACCGTGTAGCTACGACGCACCACGTCCCGGACCACCGAGTCCAGGTGGTCGATCTCAGCCTCGGCGAGAAAGCCGACCTTACCGAGGTTGATCCCGAGTAGTGGCACCTTCGCCGGCCGGGCCAGCTCGGCGGCCCGCAGAAACGTACCGTCCCCACCCAACGCGAAGACGATCTCAGCACCCTCCGCGGCTTCCGGACCAGTCACCGGAACCGCCCCGGGAAGGTCAAGATCCTCGGCCTCCTCGGCGAGAACGCGAATAACGAAGCCGGCCGCGATCAAATCCCCGGCCACCGCCCGTGCGTGTTCGGTGCTGCGCCGCCGCCCGGTGTGCGTCACCAGCAGCGCGGTCCGGCTCACCACGCCCGCCATACCGTCCGAGGCCCGTTGTCGGCCCCGCACGCCACCCGGCTCACCCGACCGCTCACCCCGCTACCTCCTCCGTCGCCGTGCCGGACCGACCGCCGGTGGCCCCGGCCGTCACCACCGCCCGCACCCGCTCCGGATCAGCCGCAGGCGCGTCCCGGCGTAACCATACGAAGAACTCGACGTTCCCGCTGGGCCCCGGCAACGGACTGGCACAAACATCGGCGAGACCCCACCCGAGCTGGGCCGCCGCAACCGCCACTTCCAGCACCGCCTCGGCCCGCAACGCTGGATCACGCACCACGCCCCCGGCGCCGACCCGATCGCGCCCCACCTCGAACTGCGGTTTCACCATCAACGCCAGATCACCGTCCGGTCGGGTACAGGCTGCTAGGGCCGGCAACACCAGCCGCAGGGAGATGAACGACAGGTCGGCGACGGTGAGGTCGACCGGCCCATCGATGGCCGTTGGCGTGAGGGTGCGCACGTTGGTCCGCTCGAAGACGCGTACCCGCTCGTCGTTGCGCAGTGGCCAGGCAAGTTGCCCGTACCCGACATCAACCGCCACCACCTCGGCCGCGCCGGCGCGCAGCAGCACGTCGGTGAACCCACCCGTGGAAGCACCGGCGTCGAGGCAGCGCCGCCCGGCGGCGGTCATCCCACCCGGGCCGAAGGAGGCCAGGGCGCCGGCCAACTTGTGCCCGCCCCGCGAGACGTACTCCGAAACCGGATCCGCTCCGGTGACCAGCAGCGGATCGGCGGGGTTGACCAGCGCGGCAACCTTACGGGCGGGGACCCCGCGTAGCTGAACGCGGCCAGCCTCCACCAGGGCGGCGGCCTGCTCACGCGAGCGGGCCAGGCCGCGGCGGACGAGTTCGGCGTCCAACCGGGTACGACGTGCCATACCTGTTTCTCCGGCTCTTAGGACTGGTCAATGCTGGCGAGGGTTTCCCGCAGCGTTTCGTATGCCGCCTCGTACTGCGCGATCTGCTCCGCCAGGGGTAGTCCGGCGGCGTTGACCATCGCCTGCACGGCGGCGTCAACCGCCTGGTTCGGCGCCACCGCCTGGCTCTCGGCTTCCTCGGCGGTGAGCTCGGCCGGGGGCGCTGGTCGCGGTGCCCCCGGTCCCGCACCTGGCGAAACGCCCGGCGCCGGACCGGGGCGGGGCAGGGCGGTCACGGCCGCCCTGCAGCGGAGCGCGACCAGCGGTGGACGGCGCTCACTCCGGGCCGCCCGGCTGCTGCTTACCCGGCGCCTTCTGCGCCACTGCCCGCTTCGCGACCGTCTGCTTGGCGACTGTCTGCTTCGCGCCCGTTTTCTTCACGACCGCTTTCTTCGCGACTGTCTTCTTCGCCGGGCTGGCGGCGGTCATGGTGCGTCCGGACGAAGGGTCCGCTGCCGCGCCAGCCGGAGCAGTCAGCGGCGACACCGCCGGTTCCGCAGCACCACCCGACGCGATCGGATGAGCTGCATCCAGGTCCGTCGGGTGATCTGCGTTCACGTCCGCCACGGTGTCGCTGGCGGGGAGCGTCGTCGCCGATCCGGTTGATGCCTCCCGGAGCTGCCGCTCCAGCTCGCGCACCCGCCGGGTCAGCTCGGTCACCTCGTCGGCGGTGGCGAGGCCGACAGCGCCGAGCCCCCGTTCGAACTCGAACCGGACCAGCTTGGCCAGCGCTTCCCGGTTGGCCGCGCTGGTGGAGACCAGTTCCTCGGCAAACGCCTGAAGCTGGACCGCGGTAGCGCCGCCAGCGCCGACCAGCCGCCGCGCCGTCTCCTGGGCCTTCTGCCGAGGCGCCTCCGTCAGGCCCATGGCCAACGCAAGGTAGGAACGCCACGCGTCCTGCATGCCTGAGTCCTTCCGCGAGAGGGGATGTGCGGTCCTCACGCTACCGGCGTGGCCAGGCCACCCGTGCGGTACGGTGCCGGAGAATGGGTGTGGCGAGTCGTGGAGGCGATGTGGCTAGCGTTGACGAGTGCCGGCAGGCGTTGCGGGACCTCACCGCACGGCTGAACGGCAACGCCGAGACGGTGCGCGAGCACGTCGGCTTGGACCGGACGCTGGCCTGCCGCATAACCGACCTGGACACCGCATTCCACGGCCGCCTCACCGACGGCCAGCTGATCGACCTCGCCGACGGTGACGACCCGAAGGCCAAGATCGCCCTGAGCACCACCAGCGAGGACCTCCTCGCCCTGGTCCGCGGGGAGCTGGACATCACCCGCGCGGTGGCATCCAGACGGGTATCGGTCAAGGCCAGCCCGTTCGACCTGATAAAACTTCGCAAACTGCTTGGAACGAGCTGAAACCGGCCCACTTCACCGCGCCTCGGTACTGGAGCTGTTCAGCCGGACGAGAGGTCGAACGTCGCCAGCACCCGCTCAGCCGCCGAGGAGGCCGCCCGCACCGGGGATGACCGCCCGGTGGACCACGCCGCCGCGCAGAGCGCCGGTAGCGCATCCAGCGGGCGTCCCGCACCAGACAGCTCCAGCTGGCCGTCACGAACCACCGCGGACCACCCATCGGTCTCCGCCGGACCCGGCACCCGCACCACCGCGGCCGGCTCGAAAAGCCCCGCCAGGTCCGCTGACACAAAGGTCGGTCGATGCTCTGGTCCGGTCGCCAGCAACTCGGCCACGTCGCTAACCCCAGTCAGCACAAACAAGCTGTCCAGCCCCGCTCGGACCGCGCCCTCGATGTCGGTGTCCAGGCGGTCGCCGACGACCAGGGCACGCCCCCCGCCGGCCCGCCGGGAGGCGGCGACGAAAAGCTCCGGCGCTGGCTTACCCACGACCAGGTCTGGGTCTCGACCGAGCGCGATCCGCACCGCGGCGACCAAGGCACCGTTGCCAGGTAGTGGGCCCCGCTTGCTGGGCAGCGTGCGGTCGGTGTTGGTAGCAACCCAGGTCGCCCCGCCCCGAATCGCCGCCGTTGCCTCAGCCAGGTCAGCCCAGCCGACCTGCGGGCCGTACCCCTGAACCACCGCGGCCGGATCATCCTCGGCCCGCGCGACCGGGGTAAGCCCGGCAGCGCGGATCTCGGCACGCAACGCCTCCGCCCCCACAACCAGGATCCGCGTCCCCGCCGGATGCCGTTCTCGGAGCAACTGAGCGGTGGCCGCCGCGGAGGTCAGCACCTCCTCCGGGCGGGCGGCGATGCCCATACCGGTAAGCAGGTCGGCCACCTCACTGGACCGGCGAGAGGCGTTGTTCGTGGCGTACGCGACCGCTCGGTCTTCGGCATGCAGCTTACGCACCGCCTCGATCGCCCCGGGGATCGGCTGGTCGACCAGGTAGATCACCCCGTCCAGGTCGAAGATGACCAGGGCGTACCCGTCAACCAGCCGCCTTCCGCCGGTCCGCGTCACTTCCCGGTACCCGCCTCATCTCCGTCAACCGGGCTTTCCGAGTCGCCACCGGGCCGTTGCGTACTGAGACCGCTCGGGTCACCTGTACCGGACTCCGGGGTGTCGTCAGCACCCTCTTCCGAGGCGTCGTCAGCACCGTCACGGGCCCCGGTGGACTCAGCATCGGGCGCGTCCCCGTCAACGGATTCAGCATCTGGCTGTTCCGACTCCGCGCCGAGGGCACCCGGGCCAGCGGCGACGTCCTCGACGTCGTCCTCCTCGTCGCCTTCGATCATCACCCCGTCGAGCTCCAACAGGCGCTCAGCCGCGTCGGTCGCTCCGTCAGTGTCGACCTCCGCAGCACGGGAGAACCACTCTCGGGCCTCCTCACGCCGGCCAACCGCGAGCAGCGCATCCGCGTAGGCGTACCGCAGCCGCACCGTCCACGGCTCCGCCGCCTCCCCGGTCAGTTCCGGCACCTGGAGCATCGCCACCGCCGCGTCCTTCTGGCCCAGGTCGCCCCGTGCGCCAGCAGCAACGATCAGCAGTTCCCCAGCGACCGCGCGGTCCAACTCCTTCCGGTCTGCCCCCCGGTACAGGTCGACCGCCCGCTCCGGGCGGCCGAGCGCCCGCTCACAATCAGCGAGCACCGCAAGGTGACTCTGCAGGCCGGTCATCCGGTGGTACGTCCGCAGTTCGGCGACCGCCGTCTGCCATTCACCGGCGTGGTACGCGGCCAGGCCAACCGCCTCACGGACAGCAGCGATACGGGCGGCGAGCCGCCGGGCTGCAAGGGCATGCGCCAGTGCCTCAGCTGGGTCCTCGTCGATCAGCTGACCGACCGCAACCAGGTGTCGGGCCACCTTCTCGGCGGTCGGCTTTGCTAGGGCGAGCAGTTCGGCACGGACGTCTTTGTCCAGGTCCGTGGCGACGATCTCCTCAGGGAGCTCAGGTCCTACCGGGGCGTCAGGCTCAGGCCCACGCTCCGCACGGCGGTCGCGGCCCCGGTAGTCACCCTCACGACGCTCACCGCCGCGGAAGCCATCACGGTCACCACCACGGCGCTCACCATCACGGTAACCGCCCTCACGACGGTCACCACCGCGGAAGCCATCACGGTCACCACCCCGGTAACCGCCCTCACGACGCTCACCACCGCGGAAGCCATCACGGTCACCGCCGCGGTAACCGCCCTCACGGCGGTCACCGCCACGGAAGCCATCACGGTCACCGCCGCGGTAACCGCCGTCGCGACGGTCACCGCCGCGGCGCTCACCATCACGGTCACCACCCCGGTAACCGCCCTCACGACGCTCACCACCGCGGAAGCCATCACGGTCACCACCCCGGTAACCGCCCTCACGACGCTCACCGCCACGGAAGCCGCCCTCGCGACGCTCACCGCCGCGGCGCTCACCATCACGGTCACCACCCCGGTAACCGCCCTCACGACGCTCACCGCCACGGAAGCCGCCCTCACGGCGCTCACCGCCACGGAAGCCATCACGGTCACCACCCCGGTAACCGCCCTCACGACGGTCACCGCCACGGAAGCCATCACGGTCACCACCGCGGAAGCCGCCCTCACGACGCTCACCACCGCGGCGCTCACCATCACGGTCACCACCGCGGTAACCACCCTCACGACGGTCACCACCGCGGAAGCCACCCTCGCGACGCTCACCACCACGGAAGCCATCACGGTCACCACCCCGGTAACCGCCCTCACGACGGTCACCACCGCGGAAGCCATCACGGTCACCACCGCGGTAACCGCCCTCACGGCGGTCACCACCGCGGCGCTCACCATCGCGGTAGCTGCCCTCACGACGGTCACCACCGCGGTAGCCGCCACGTTCACCGCTACCTTCAGCGGTTCGGTCATCCCGGTAGGAGGGACGGCCGTCACGACGTGACGCGCCGTCACGACCAGCTGGTCGGTCTTCGTGTCGACGGGTGCGGTCGCCGCCGTGCGGTCCTGAGTTCACAGGTTCATCCTTCCTGATTAGGCCGGTGGTGGCGGCACGCAGTGAGGGCCGACCCGGGTAGGGTCGGCCCTCAACAAAAGTTTTGCCCGGCGGTGTCCTACTCTCCCACACCCTCCCGAGTGCAGTACCATCGGCGCTGGAGGGCTTAGCTTCCGGGTTCGGAATGTAACCGGGCGTTTCCCCTCCGCCATGACCGCCGTAACACTTATCGACATATCAAACACACCCAACACCACAGGCAATGTTTGCTTGCCAAGAGATACACAGTGGACGCGTAGCAACTTAGTAGTCAAGTCCTCGGCCTATTAGTACCGGTCAACTGAACCCGTTACCGAGCTTACATTTCCGGCCTATCAACCCAGTCGTCTAGCTGGGGGCCTTACCCCACCAAAGGTGGATGGGATACCTCATCTTGAAGCAGGCTTCCCGCTTAGATGCTTTCAGCGGTTATCCCTTCCGAACGTAGCCAACCAGCCGTGCCCCTGGCGGGACAACTGGCACACCAGAGGTTCGTCCGTCCCGGTCCTCTCGTACTAGGGACAGCCCTTCTCAAGTATCCTACGCGCACGGCGGATAGGGACCGAACTGTCTCACGACGTTCTAAACCCAGCTCGCGTACCGCTTTAATGGGCGAACAGCCCAACCCTTGGGACCTGCTACAGCCCCAGGATGCGACGAGCCGACATCGAGGTGCCAAACCATCCCGTCGATATGGACTCTTGGGGAAGATCAGCCTGTTATCCCCGGGGTACCTTTTATCCGTTGAGCGACACCGCTTCCATTCGCCAGTGCCGGATCACTAGTCCCGACTTTCGTCCCTGCTCGACCCGTCAGTCTCACAGTCAAGCTCCCTTGTGCACTTACACTCAACACCTGATTGCCAACCAGGCTGAGGGAACCTTTGGGCGCCTCCGTTACCCTTTAGGAGGCAACCGCCCCAGTTAAACTACCCACCAGACACTGTCCCTGAACCGGATAACGGTCCGAAGTTAGATACCCAAACCAACCAGAGTGGTATTTCAAGATTGCCTCCACATGCACTGGCGTGCACACTTCACCGGCTCCCACCTATCCTACACAAGCTAATTCAGATACCAATGTCAAGCTATAGTAAAGGTCCCGGGGTCTTTCCGTCCTGCCGCGCGTAACGAGCATCTTTACTCGTAATGCAATTTCGCCGGGCCTGTGGTTGAGACAGTGGGGAAGTCGTTACGCCATTCGTGCAGGTCGGAACTTACCCGACAAGGAATTTCGCTACCTTAGGATGGTTATAGTTACCACCGCCGTTTACTGGCGCTTAAGTTCTCCGCTTCGCCCCGAAAGACTAACAGGTCCCCTTAACGTTCCAGCACCGGGCAGGCGTCAGTCCATATACATCGAATTACTTCTTCGCATGGACCTGTGTTTTTAGTAAACAGTCGCTTCCCCCTGCTCTCTGCGGCCATACAACGCTCCAGCAGCACGTGCCTTCACGTCTCCGGCCCCCCTTCTCCCAAAGTTACGGGGGCAATTTGCCGAGTTCCTTAACCACAGTTCACCCGATCGCCTTGGTATTCTCTACCTGACCACCTGTGTCGGTTTAGGGTACGGGCCGCTCGGAACTCGCTAGAGGCTTTTCTCGACAGCATAGGATCACTGACTTCACCTGAATCGGCTCGGCATCACGTCTCAGCCACACGCGCCGCGGATTTACCTACGACACAGCCTACACGCTTACCCCGGCACAACCACCGGCCGGGCTCAGCTACCTTCCTGCGTCACCCCATCGCTTGACTACTACCCGCCAGGTTCCCACGCTCCCCCAGCACAGTCCAAAGACCACACCAAGATCGGATGGTTAGCACAACGAAGTTCATCAGGGACGCTCCTTCGCGGGTACGGGAATATCAACCCGTTATCCATCGACTACGCCTCTCGGCCTCGCCTTAGGCCCCGACTCACCCAGGGCGGATTAACCTGGCCCTGGAACCCTTGGTCATCCGGCGGAAGGGTTTCTCACCCTTCATTCGCTACTCATGCCTGCATTCTCACTCGCACCGCGTCCACAACTCGATCACTCGGCTGCTTCACCCCCGGCACGACGCTCCCCTACCCATCCACACACCTACACACAACCCAAAGGCCATGCGAAGTACACGCGTGAATGCCACAGCTTCGGCGGTGTGCTTGAGCCCCGCTACATTGTCGGCGCGGAACCACTTGACCAGTGAGCTATTACGCACTCTTTCAAGGATGGCTGCTTCTAAGCCAACCTCCTGGTTGTCTATGCGACCCCACATCCTTTTCCACTTAGCACACGCTTAGGGGCCTTAGCTGGTGATCTGGGCTGTTTCCCTCTCGACTACGAAGCTTATCCCCCGCAGTCTCACTGCCGCGCTCTCACTTACCGGCATTCGGAGTTTGGCTGATTTCGGTAAGCTTGTAGGCCCCCTAGACCATCCAGTGCTCTACCTCCGGCAAGAAACACACGACGCTGCACCTAAATGCATTTCGGGGAGAACCAGCTATCACGGAGTTTGATTGGCCTTTCACCCCTAACCACAGGTCATCCCCCAACTTTTCAACGTTGGTGGGTTCGGCCCTCCACGCAGTCTTACCCACGCTTCAGCCTGCCCATGGCTAGATCACTCCGCTTCGGGTCTAGGACACGCGACTCTGACGCCCTATTCAGACTCGCTTTCGCTACGGCTCCCCCACCCGGGTTAACCTCGCCACATGCCACTAACTCGCAGGCTCATTCTTCAAAAGGCACGCCGTCACCCCTAAAGGCTCCGACGGATTGTAGGCGAACGGTTTCAGGTACTATTTCACTCCCCTCCCGGGGTACTTTTCACCATTCCCTCACGGTACTATCCGCTATCGGTCACCAGGAAGTATTTAGGCTTACCAGATGGTCCTGGCAGATTCACGGCAGATTACAGGAGTCCGCCGCTACTCGGGAACACCCACAGGAGACTGGCAGCTTTCACCTACCGGACTTTCACCGTCTACGGTCAGCCATTCCAGACTGTTCAACTAACCACCAGCTTTATAACTCCCCACACGAGTGTCAGCCCGTGCCGCAGGGTCCCACAACCCCAACCACGCAACCCCTGACAGGTATCACACGCAGCCGGTTTAGCCTCAATCCGCTTTCGCTCGCCACTACTCACGGAATCACAATTGTTTTCTCTTCCTACGGGTACTGAGATGTTTCACTTCCCCGCGTTCCCTCCACACACCCTATGAGTTCAGGTGCAGGTGACATCACATGACTGATGCCGGGTTCCCCCATTCGGACACCCTGGGATCACAGCTCGGTTGACAGCTCCCCCAGGCCTATCGCGGCCTCCCACGTCCTTCATCGGCTCCTGGTGCCAAGGCATCCACCGTTCGCCCTTGACAACTTGACCACAAAGATGCTCGCGTCCACTGTGTAATTCTCAACAAACAACCAACCCGCAACCACCACCCCGCACCAGCAACACCAACCCCACCCCCTCACAGGAGGCAAAAGCCAGCATCCGGTATACGAAGCAAGCCACGCCAGGCAAACCGCCAACCCGCAACACCACCAACCGGCGACATCACAGACCACACGGCCCAAGAAACAACCACACGGTCATTCCTTCAGGACCCAACAGGGTGTCCAACGCCAGCCCCAGCCGCATCATCAACCCCTTCCAACCACCCCCCGAAGAGAGCGTGTACAAGAGCATCAAACCGCTGCCAAAACCAACTAGCCAGTGTCTCCGACCAATGAGCACCCCATCACCCAACACAGGCAACCGAGGCTCCATACCGCCCTTCGACGGATGGCGCTCCTTAGAAAGGAGGTGATCCAGCCGCACCTTCCGGTACGGCTACCTTGTTACGACTTCGTCCCAATCGCCAGCCCCACCTTCGACGGCTCCCCCCACAAGGGTTAGGCCACCGGCTTCGGGTGTTGCCGACTTTCGTGACGTGACGGGCGGTGTGTACAAGGCCCGGGAACGTATTCACCGCAGCGTTGCTGATCTGCGATTACTAGCGACTCCGACTTCACGGGGTCGAGTTGCAGACCCCGATCCGAACTGAGACCGGCTTTTTGGGATTCGCTCCACCTCACGGTATCGCAGCCCATTGTACCGGCCATTGTAGCATGCGTGAAGCCCTGGACATAAGGGGCATGATGACTTGACGTCATCCCCACCTTCCTCCGAGTTGACCCCGGCAGTCTTCGATGAGTCCCCGCCATAACGCGCTGGCAACATCGAACAAGGGTTGCGCTCGTTGCGGGACTTAACCCAACATCTCACGACACGAGCTGACGACAGCCATGCACCACCTGTCACCGGCCCCGAAGGACCCCCCATCTCTGAAGGATTTCCGGCGATGTCAAACCCAGGTAAGGTTCTTCGCGTTGCATCGAATTAATCCGCATGCTCCGCCGCTTGTGCGGGCCCCCGTCAATTCCTTTGAGTTTTAGCCTTGCGGCCGTACTCCCCAGGCGGGGCGCTTAATGCGTTAGCTGCGGCACAGAGAACCGGAGAGGCCCCCCACACCTAGCGCCCAACGTTTACAGCGTGGACTACCAGGGTATCTAATCCTGTTCGCTCCCCACGCTTTCGCTCCTCAGCGTCAGTATCGGCCCAGAGACCCGCCTTCGCCACCGGTGTTCCTCCTGATATCTGCGCATTTCACCGCTACACCAGGAATTCCAGTCTCCCCTACCGAACTCTAGCCTGCCCGTATCGACTGCAAGCCCGCAGTTGAGCCACGGGTTTTCACAGTCGACGCGACAAGCCGCCTACGAGCTCTTTACGCCCAATAAATCCGGACAACGCTCGCGCCCTACGTCTTACCGCGGCTGCTGGCACGTAGTTGGCCGGCGCTTCTTCTGCAGGTACCGTCACAAACGCTTCGTCCCTGCTGAAAGAGGTTTACAACCCGAAGGCCGTCATCCCTCACGCGGCGTCGCTGCATCAGGCTTCCGCCCATTGTGCAAGATTCCCCACTGCTGCCTCCCGTAGGAGTCTGGGCCGTGTCTCAGTCCCAGTGTGGCCGGTCGCCCTCTCAGGCCGGCTACCCGTCGCCGCCTTGGTAGGCCATTACCCCACCAACAAGCTGATAGGCCGCGAGTCCATCCCAAGCCGAAAAATCTTTCCACCAACCACCATGCGGCAGCCAGTCATATCCGGTATTAGCCCCGGTTTCCCGGGGTTATCCCAAAGCCTAGGGCAGGTTACTCACGTGTTACTCACCCGTTCGCCGCTCGAGTACCCCGAAGGGCCTTTCCGCTCGACTTGCATGTGTTAAGCACGCCGCCAGCGTTCGTCCTGAGCCAGGATCAAACTCTCCAACAAAAACTTGAAGAAAACCCCAGCAACAAAAAACAATCTGCTGCCAAATTCAAGCCCAAGCCAACCCACCAAACAGCAGGCCAACCCAGACCAAAACGGCACTGGCTTTCCAAACACCCTGTTGAGTTCTCAAAGAACAACCACACACCATCAGAACCCCAAACCAGGGCCCCTCAAGAGGCAACCGCTCCAGCCCGCCACTCTCGCGCCAGGCACTTTTACTACTTTACCCGGTGGTTTCTGCCGTGTCAAACCGCTTTGCTGCGATCTGTCGACTTCATCCACTTTTGGGCACCACAACGTCACCGACTGTCCGTCGCCTTCGTCGTGATTTCGGCAGACCGGCCGCTTGCAGTTTCCCGCTAGCGCGCCCGGCTCCTGCCGGCGGCCAACCTTACCCGGTCGGTTTCGCCTCACCAAATCCGCCTTTCGGCGAGTCTGGGGCACCGCCCAAGCGAACAATCCGGGCCGTGGGGCTCGGTCAGTCCGAGAGGTCGCTTCCTGCGCTCCGGCCGCTCGGGGCGACCGCCCCGTTTCGTCCGTTCCGCGCTGGCAGAGAGAAAGTTACGCGTCCGAGGGAGTTGCCGTCAAATCCGCCGGACGCGTCCCCGGTCACATCATCAGGATCCAGCTATTTTCGCAGCTCAACACCGGCAAAGGAACGCTTCCCCCGACGCAGGACCAGGTAGCGGCCGTGTAACAGGTCCGCCGGGGTGACGACCGCGTCCGTCGAGGACACCCGGTTGTTGTTCAGGTAGGCACCCCCCTCAGCGATCACGCGACGGGCCTCCTTGTTGCTCGGCACCAGACCAGACTCCCTGAGTAGCCCGACCACGTCGGGTAGCTCGTCGAGGTGGACCAGGCCCGCCTCGGTCAGGGCAGCACGCAGCGTCGCGGGTGCGAGTTCCGCCAGCGACCCCCGCCCAAACAACGCCTGACTCGCGGCGACCACCTGGGCCATCTCCCGCTCGCCGTGTACCAGGGTGGTCAGCTCCTCGGCGAGCGCCCGCTGGGCGACGCGTGCGGCCGGTCGCTCCGCTGCCTCCTTCTCCAGGGCCTCCAGCTCGGCCCGGGACCGGAAGCTGAAGTAGCGCAGGTAGTGGGCGACGTCGCGATCGTCCGCATTGACCCAGAACTGGTAGAACGCGTACGGACTGGTCAGCTCCGAGTCGAGCCAGATCGCCTCACCCTCGGTCTTGCCGAACTTCGTACCGTCTGACTTGGTGACCAACGGCGTGGTGAACGCCTCCACCGGACCCGCGCCCCGGCGACGGATGAAGTCGACGCCGGCGGTGATGTTGCCCCACTGGTCGGAGCCGCCGAACTGCAGCTGACACCCGTGGCGTCGGTGCAGTTCGAAGAAGTCGTTGGCCTGGAGCAGCTGGTAGCTGAACTCGGTGAAGCTGACCCCGCTCTCCAGCCGGGCCCGCACCACCTCGCGCGCCAGCATCCGGTTCACCGGGAAGTGTTTGCCGACATCCCGTAGGAACTCCACCACCGACATCTCGCCGGTCCAGTCCAGGTTGTTGACCAGCTGCGCCGCGTTCACACCCTGGTACGACACGAAGGGGGCCAGCTGGTCCCGAATCCGGGCCACCCATCCGGCCACCACCTCGGGCGGGTTGAGAACCCGCTCGGCGCTCTCCTTCGGGTCACCGATCTGCCCGGTCGCCCCACCTACCAGCAGCAGCGGCCGGTGGCCGGCGAGTTGGAGCCGCCGGGCGGTGATGACCTGCATGAGGTGACCGACGTGCAGGCTCGACGCGGTCGGGTCAAAGCCTACGTAGAAGGCCGAGCCCGGGCCGTCGAGCAGCGCGCGCAGCTCGTCGAGGCCGGTGGAGTCCTGGATCAGGCCACGCCACCGCAGGTCGTCGAAGAGTGTGTCCCGCTCTGCCGGCGGGGGGCTGGTGTCGGTCACAGTCTCCGATTCTCCCCCATGGCCAGCCGGCCCGGCGATCGGGATTACTGGCCCGCTATGCTGGCCGCCCCCGCAATGACGAAGGGCTATGCCGTGGACGAGCCAGATCTGACCGGCGGCTTCGTGGGCCTGCTGGGGCTGCGCTACGCGGAGGTCAGCGCCGACCGGGTGGTCCTCCGCTGGCAGGTCCGCCCCGAGCTACACCAGCCGTACGGCATCCAGCACGGCGGCGTCTACTGCTCGGTGGTCGAGACGGCGGCGAGTGTCGGCGGGGCCACCTGGCTGGGCGACCGGGGGCAGGTCGTCGGCGTGTCGAACCAGACCGATTTTCTGCGCGCGGTCCGGTCGGGTGAGTTGACCGCCGTGGGTACCCCGGTCCACCGCGGCCGCAGTCAGCAGCTGTGGCAGGTGGAGATCACCGACAGCGATGACCGGCTGGTGGCACGCGGCCAGGTCCGACTCCAGAACCTGTCCACGACCGGATAACCGCAGCCGGTGGCCGCGCGCTAGGCGGCGGCGGGGAGGTCCAGCACGTACGCGTCGCCCTGCCGGTGGAAGCCGAGCCGGTGATAGTAGGGGGCGACCATGCCGGGCGGGGTGACGACCTGCCGGAACCCCTTGTCGGTGAAGAGGCGGCTACGCCGGTATACGAACTCGCCTGGGGTGAAGTCCCGGAAGCGCTGGGTGACATAGTCGAGGTCGACCTGGGCCACCCCGCCCGGCTCCGCGTGTGCCAGCACCACCCCGACCACCTCATCGGCCCTGACGACCAGGAACGCGAACCGCTCTCCGCCTCGGTGCCAGGTGAAACCGGGGTTGAACCGGGCGATGTCGGCGGCGTGTACCCGCAGCGTGTGGGCTAGGAACTGGTCGTCAACGCCCACCTCGACCACCTGGTAGGTCGCGGCGTCGTGGCGGGTCGTCAGCATGCCGCGCAGGTACCACACATTGATGACGGCCAGCACGACGTTCAGGCCAACCATCGGCCATACCGGGATCGCCGCGTTGTAGCCGATCAACACGACGCACCCGACCAGGTTCAGGGCACGCAGCCGGAGAATAGCGGTCTGCAGTAGCGACCAGACCAGCACCGCGGAGCCGGCCCAGCCGATCAGTTCCAGCCAGTTCACCTCGGCGAGGGTAGTACCTCAGCTCCGCGCGGGTGCGGGGGCGGGGTCGGCGAGCTCCAGGATCCACTCCTGGACCTCGACGCCCCGCCCTGGGGCATACCCCTGGTCCTCGCCGGTGACGACGAAGCCGCACTTGCGTAGCACGGCGAGGGAGGCGCGGTTGTCCTTGGCCACCCGGGCGTGCACGGGCCGGCGGGGCAGCTCAGCCAGGAGGACGACGAGCGCACCGGTCGCATACCCCTGGCCCCAGCGACCCGGGTCGATCCAGTAGCTGACCTCGGTGCGTCCGTCGGCGGGGAAGGCGACCACGTGGCCTACCACCTCATCACCGACAACCACCGTCCGCGGCACCACCGTCGGGTCGGCGCGGATCCGCGCCCAGTGCGCGTCGAACGCGGTGCGGTCGGCGGGGTCGGCCGGGCCGAACGCCGCCATCCAGTTGGCCTCGGCATCCTGCTGGTGGGTGAAGAAAAGCGGAAGATCACTATCGAGTACGGGACGCAGGCGCAGATCGGTGGGCATCGCGCGATGGTAGCTCCGTTCGAGGCTGCCGGGGCGAGGGGACCAATGGCCCCGGGCTTGGGCCGACCGCCCCTGATTGGGCGGTTGCCAGACCGGCAGGCTGAAGGTGAAGCGAGCCGAAGGAGGGCAGACATCATGACGAGAAGCGCCGGAGCCCCGGTCGTGGTGGGTGTGGACGGTTCCGCCGCCGCGTTGGACGCCGTCCGGGTAGCGGTACGCGAGGCGGAGTACCGGCAGCGCCCGCTCCGGGTGGTGCACGCCTTCATCTGGCCGTTGACCGGGGCCCCGTTGACCCCGGTTCCCGGCGCCCCGGTCACCGCCGGGCTGCGCAACCAGGCCGAAGAGTACGTGCGGGAAGCGGTGGAACAGGCCCGCAAGATCTCCCCCGACCTGCGAATCACCGGTGTCGTGGTGGACGGCGCGCCGACCCCGGTGCTGGTCGAGGAGGCGCAGGAAGCGGTGCTGACGGTGCTCGGCCACCGGGGTCTGGGCGGCTTCGCCGGGCTGCTACTCGGCTCGGTCACCGTGCAGGTCTCCGCCCGCGCGAAGAGCCCGGTGCTGGTCGTCCGAGGTGAACCGCGCGCGGACGGTCCGGTCGTGGTGGGTGTGGACGGTTCGCCGCTGTCCACCGCGGCGGTCGCCTTCGCCTTCGAGGAAGCGGCCCGCCGGGACGCACCGCTGCTCGCCCTGCACGCCTGGCTCTTCCCCACCCCGGTCGGACCGGGGGACATCCTGCCCCTGGTCTACGACCTGGACGCCGTCGAGGGCGAGGAGGAGCGGACCCTCGCCGAGTCGCTCGCCGGCTTCGCCGAACGGTATCCGCAGGTGCAGGTGCGGCACCGGGTCGTCCGTGGCTCGCCGGCCCGGGTGCTGGTGGAGGCGTCGAAGAGCGCGCAGCTGGTGGTCGTCGGCGCACACGGGCGCGGCGCCCTCGGCGGGCTGCTGCTCGGCTCGGTCAGCCACGCCGTCCTGCACCACGGGCACAGCCCACTGGCCATCGTCCGGCACCCCGCCGGATAGCCGCACCGGCGCGGTGAGCGGCTCCGCACGGGTGTGGACTGCGCCCTGGTCGCCGCCGTGGTTCCCGCTGACGTCGTTGCCGGTAACCGGGTCAGCCACGCCGGCCCGGGGGACAATTGTGCCGATCGACTCTGAAAGGGGTGCTGATGAACCGAGCCGTGGTGGTAGGGGTGGATGGCTCACCGTCGAGCCTGGTGGCGGCGGAGCACGCCGCCCGCGCCGCGGTGCGGCGGTCGCGACCGCTGCACCTGGTGCACGGCTACCTGCACCCGTCCGGGTACGGGGTTCCCATCAACCCGTACGAGTTCGGAGTTCCGGCCCCGAACGACGAAGCGCAGTCGATGCTGGACCGGGCCGCGACCGAACTGGCCGACCGCTGGCCCGGGCTGACCATCCACGCGCGGCAGGTCGCCGGCGGGCCGGGAGCCACGCTGATTGAGGAGTCCCGCCGGGCGGAGCTGGTCGTGGTGGGTAGCCGGGGGCACGGCGGCTTCGCCGGGCTGCTACTCGGCGCGGTGGGTTCGCAGGTCGCGGCGCACGCGCACAGCCCGGTACTGGTGGTCCGGCCCACCGATAGGCCAATTGAGGCGGGCGGACCGGTGCTGGTCGCGGTGGACGGGTCGGAGTCGGCGGAGGTGGCGGTCGGGCAGTCCGCCGACGAGGCCACCCGGCAGCAGACCGAGCTGGTGCTGGTGCACGTGCACACCCCGGGTGCGACCGACGCCACGGAGGTGCTGGACACTGCCGTGGCGTCGGTGCGCGGCAGCCATCCGGGGCTGGCCGTGACCGCCCGCCAGCTACGGGCGGAGAAGCCGGACCAGGCACTGATCGACGCCAGCCGGGACGCTGCCCTGATCGTCGTGGGGACCCGCGGGCGGGGCGGATTCACCGGGATGGTGCTCGGCTCGGTCAGCCAGTCCCTGGTGCAGCACGCCCACTGCCCGGTGCTCGTGGCCCATGCGTACGGCCGAGGGCGCTGACCAAGTTTCGCCCCTGGTTGGCCCTTCAGGCCCACGACATGAAGCGGCGATAGAGGTCGGATGCTCTGTTGACCTGCGAAAGTTGTGCATCCGCCTCGGCCATCAGTGCGCTCAGGTACACGCGCAGCGCGACCGTGTTGTCGCGGTATTCGATCAGGAGGGCGGCCCGGGCCGACGGGCACGGCCACTCGGCCCGGCAGGTGTCGCAACCCCACAGGGGACGCATGGGTAGGTGCGGCCGGTCGGCAGCCGGGTCGCCCGGATTCGGGTGTGGGAGTCTCGGCCTGGTCGTCATCGCAGCACCCGGAGCACGATGGCCGCCACGATGATCAGCAGGATGAGCGCCGCGACCAGTTGGTGCCGGGTGGTGGCGGGTGGCGGGGGCGGGCTCGGCCTGCACGGCCGCACCCGGTCGCCGTCGGGCAACGGCGGCGTGCCGTACGGGTCGGGGTGGGCGCGCCGGTCGACGGGCGGGTTGTCGTCGGCCATCACAGCCTCCTCAGCCCGGTGAGCACCGCCGCAAGAACATCGACGCCCGGGTACGACGTGTAGTACACCCGCGCACGACCAATGGCACGACCGCCAGTTCCCACTCTCAGCAGGCGCTCTTGATCCCTTCCTGGCACCGCGGCTCGATGCCCATCGTGGTTGATCGAGTAGGTGTGCGCGATTCCGGTCTTCCCGAGTGGTAGCCGTTCGGCGTTGGCGGGCATTGCGGACTCCTGGACGTGAGCGGATGTTGATGGACCGTCCCCCACATCCCTGGCACGGGGGACGGTCCGACAGCGCCTCCGGCGGGCTCAAACACCTCCACCGGCCTACGCCATCTACAAAGCACCATGCCGGAGGGTTGTGGCGCAGCAACACCGCGTAGCAGTATGTGCTCAGAACATCTGGGACGAACACAATGGGGTCTGGAATGAACCGTGTCGTACAGATTGCAATGGCCGAGGCGGGCGAAACCGCCGACAGCATCGCTGCTCAGGTTGGCGTTGACCCGAAGACCGTTGCCCGGTGGGTGACCCAGGGACGGATACCACAGACGCGACACCGTGCCCAGGTAGCCGAGATCCTCAAGCGGGACGTATTCGATCTCTGGCCGGACGCCCAGAGACGCAAGGAGCCCGCCTGGTTCCGCCCGTGGACCGAAGTCGAACGAGACGCCGTAGGACTACGGTGGTTTGAGTCGGCGGTACTGCCTGGGCTGCTACAAACCGAGGAGTACGGCCGCGCTGTCCTCAGCAGCGGCCCCCTGGTCAACGATGTGGAGAATCACATCGGCACCCGACTACAGCGGCAGGCAGCCGTGTTCGATCGTCCCCGACGGCCGCTGTCCGTCTTCGTGATCGACGAGGCCGCACTCCGCCGTGGCACACGAGACATCATGGAGCCTCAGCTTGATCACCTCATCATGATGGCTCAACAACCCAACGTCATGGTGCACGTACTACCGCTTGACGCCGGCCTACACCCAGGGCAAGCCGGACCGTTTGTCATCGCCACCTCACCGGACGGTGATGATGTCGGCTACGTGGACGACCAGGCCGCGGGCCGCATCACCAAAGACGTTGCGATGCTGTGGGCGGTCTGGGATACCCTGAGGTCGGTTGCGCTTCCGCGTAGCCAAACCATCGACTTCCTGAAAGCGCGATCATGGCTGACCTGAGCAGCGCCCAGTGGCGCAAGAGCACCCGTAGCAGCTCCAATGGCGGGGCCTGTGTCGAGGTCGCCGACAACCTTTCCGGCATCGTCGGCGTCCGGGACAGCAAGGACCCGACCGGACCGGCGTTGGTGTTCGGGCCGGCAGCGTGGCGGGCGTTCGTCGCGCAGCTCCCCGAGCAGCACTGACCCACCTTCAGCGCGAAGGCCCGACTCCCCCGCGAGGCGGGCCTTCGCGCTATCGGGCGCCGGGGCGAGCGGGCCGGCGTCGGGGTACGTGGCGGCGGTAGGTGCTGACGGTCGGGTTGTCGGCGATCCAGAACCGCCACGGCACGTCGTGCGCCCCGGTGACGCCGACCCTCGGTCCGGCCGCTACCGCCGCTTCCGGCACTGGTTCGCGGGGTGGACGCAGCCGGATCGGGCCGTCGCCGAGCAGGTACTGCCCGTACGCCGACCGGTCGACGTCCAGTGCGACGCAGAGCCGGGCCGGGCCCCGGGCGAGGTCGCGGTCGGATTGCGCCGTCTGACGGCGGGACCGGGCCGGGGCGTGGCCGGCGACCACTTCCCCCGCCCGCACCAGCACCGCCGCGGCCTCCCCCTCCGGCCCGGTCACCACGTTCAAGGCCCAGTGCATCCCATACGTGAAGTAGACGTAGACGTGCCCGGATGGGCCGAACATCGCCGCGTTGCGCGGAGTACGCCCCCGGTGGGCGTGCGAGGCCGGGTCCTGGGCGGTGCCCGCGTACGCCTCGACCTCGGTGATGCGGAGGGTGACCCCGCCTGCGGAAAGGCGGGCGCCGAGCAGGCCGCGCGCCGCCGGTACGACCGGTCCGCCGAGCAGGACGGCTAGTCGCGCGAGATCATCCACGGCTGCGACCCTATCCCGGGGTGATGCGGGTCGCCAGAGTTATGGATTAGGTCAGCCTTACCTTAGAGTCGTTGCTCGTGACTTCCGCATCCGCCCTGTTCCCGGCCGTGCAGGTGCCGTTCGTCCGCGACCTGGCAACGCATGGCGAGCGCACCGCGATCGTTACCCGGGACGGGGAGATCTCGTACACCGACCTCGCCGCCCGGGTCGCGCGAACCGCCGAGCAACTCGGCGTGGGGCGACGGCTCGTGCTGGTCGTCGGCGCGAACACGGTCGACTCGCTGGTGGCGTACCTGGCCGCGATGCACGCCGGGCACCCCGTCCTGTTGGTGCCCGAGGACCGGGCCTCGGCGCTCGCCGGCCTGATCGAGGCGTACGACCCGGACGTGCTGGTCGGCGGCGCCGAAGAGGGCTGGCGGATCGAGCACCGCCGCGCCAACTCCCGGCACGATCTGCACCCCGACCTGGCCCTGCTGCTCTCCACCTCCGGGTCGACCGGCTCCCCGAAGCTGGTCCGGCTCTCCCACACCAACCTGCAGGCCAACGCGGAGGCGATCGGCGAGTACCTGGGTATCCGCGACACCGATCGGGCGGCCACCAGCCTGCCACTGCATTACTGCTACGGCCTGTCGGTGGTCAACAGCCACCTGGCCCGAGGCGCCGCGCTGGTGTTGACCGACCTGTCGGTCGCCGACACCTGCTTCTGGGAGCTGTTCCGGGAGGCCCGGGCCACCACCCTCGCCGGAGTGCCGTACACCTTCGACCTGCTGGACCGGGTCGGCTTCGCCGCCATGGACCTGCCACACCTGCGTTACGTCACCCAGGCCGGTGGTCGACTCGCACCGGAGCGGGTACGTCACTACGCCGAGCTGGGTCGGGGCGCGGGCTGGGACTTCTTCGTCATGTACGGGCAGACCGAGGCGACCGCGCGGATGGCGTACCTCCCGCCGGACCTCGCCCTGGACCACCCGGCGGCGATCGGGGTGCCGGTGCCCGGCGGCGACTTCCGGCTCGCCCCGGTCGCCGACCATCCGGACCCGGAGGTCGGCGAGCTGGTCTACGCCGGCCCGAACGTCATGCTCGGCTACGCCCACTCTCCCGCCGATCTGGCGCTGGGTCGCACCGTCGACGAGCTGCACACCGGCGACCTGGCTCGGCGTACCGCAGCCGGAGTGTGGGAGATCGTCGGCCGTCGCAGCCAGTTCGCCAAGATTCTCGGGCTACGGGTTGACCCGCAGCAGATCGAGGCGCTGCTGTCCGCGCACGATGTCACCGCCAGCTGCGTCGGCGGTGACGACGAACTGATCGTGGCGACCGCCGGCGCCGAAGACCCACGCCGGGTGCGCCGCCTGGTCGCCGGGGAGGTGGGGCTGCCGCCTCGGGCCGTGCGGGTGCTCCCCCTGGCCGAGTTGCCCCGGCTCGCCTCCGGCAAACCCGACCTGGCGACGCTGCGTGGGCTCGCCGCCGAGAGCTCGCCACCACTGGCGGCGCCGGCCGGCGACCTCTGCACGCTGTATGCGGAGGTGCTCGACCGCACCGACGTCACGCCGGATCGCAGCTTCGTCGACCTCGGCGGGGACTCCCTGTCATACGTCGAGATGTCGGTGCGGTTGGAGCGGGAACTGGGTGACCTGCCGGCGAACTGGCACACCCTGCCGATCGCGGACCTGCGCCGATCCACCGCAGCTCCCGGACACGCTCCCCGGCCACGCCGGCGGCGTTCGCTGGAGACCAGTGTGGCGCTGCGGGCGGCGGCGATCGTGCTGATCGTCGGCTCCCACATCCCGATGTTCACCATCACCGGTGGGGCACACCTCCTGCTCGCGGTGGCCGGCTTCAACTTCGCCCGGTTCCAGCTCACCACCGCCGGGCGAGGAGAGCGACTGCGGCAGATCGGCGTCAGCCTGCTGCGCATCGTGCTGCCCACGATGGCGTGGATCGGTGCGGTGATGCTGGTCGACGACCAGTACCGACTGAGCACCCTACTGCTGGTCAACAGCATTCTGCGGCCCGATGACGCCACACACGGCTGGCACTTCTGGTTTATCGAGGCGGTGGTCTACCTCCTGGTGGCGCTGGCCGCGCTCCTCGGCCTGCGCCGGGTCGACCGCTGGGAGCGGCGGTACCCGTTCGCGCTTCCGCTGGGGCTGACCGCGGTCGCGCTGCTCGGCCGGTACGACGTCTTCGGCCTCGACGCGGCCCACGACCTGCCGGCGGCGCTCGTGGCCGGCTGGCTGTTCACGCTCGGCTGGGCGACGGCCCGAGCCGACGGGGTACGGCAGCGGCTGTTGGTCACGCTCGTCGCGGTGGCCACCGTGCCGGGCTTCTTCGGGGAGCCGGCCCGCGAGGCCCTGATCGTAGCCGGCTTCGCGTTACTGACCTGGCTGCCGACCGTGCCCAGCCTGGGCGTGCTGAACAAGGTGGCCGGGGTGCTCGCCGGTAGCTCGCTCTACATCTACGTGACCCACTGGCAGGTCTACCCGCACCTGCGGGAGCTGCCGTTGGTCGCCCTCACCGCGTCGCTCGCGCTCGGCATCGCGTATGCCGCGCTGGTCGGCCGCGTCTGGCGTTGGGCTACCGCCCGCCGTCCGGCCCGGCTGCGCTGACGCTGCTCGACGGGCGGGGCGGTCCGCTTCGCGGACGCCCCGCCCGTCGATGAACTGGTCAGGTGAACCGGTCAGCGGGGAACGACCTGCTCGGCGGCCCACTCCCGCCAGCCGGCGAGCTGGTCGGCGGCGGCGGCGAGCTGCTCGGCGACCGGACCCGGGCCGGTGGAGCCCGGGGTGGTGCGGGCGGCGAGCGCGCTCCGGACCGACAGCACGTCCCGCACCGACGGGTCAAGGTGCTCGCTGACCGCGGCGAGGTCGTCGTCGGAGACCTCGTCGAGCGCGCAGTCCCGGGCCACGCAGAGCGCCACCAGCCGGCCGGTGATCTCGTGCGCCTCGCGGAACGGTACCCCGCGGCGGACCAGCCAGTCGGCCACCTCGGTGGCGAGCGAGAAGCCCTCCGGCGCGGCGGCGACCAGCCGGTCGGCCCGTACCGTCATCGTGGAGACCATCCCCGCGAGGGCCGGCAGGAGCAGCTCCAGCGTGTCCACCGCGTCGAAGGCGGGCTCCTTGTCCTCCTGCATGTCCCGGTCGTAGGTCATCGGCAGGCCCTTGAGCATGGTGAGCACACCCACCAGGCCCCCGACGAGCCGGCCGGACTTGCCTCGGGCCAACTCGGCAATGTCCGCGTTCTTCTTCTGCGGCATGATCGACGATCCGGTGGCGAAGGCGTCATCCAGCTCCACCCAACCGAACTCCGGCGACGTCCACAGCACCACCTCCTCCCCGAGGCGGGACAGGTGCACGCCGATCAGCGCGGTGGTGAAGAGGAACTCGGCGACGAAGTCCCGGTCGGCGACGGCGTCCATCGAGTTGGCGAAGGACGTGCGGAAGCCCAGCTCCCGGGCGACCGCCACCGGGTCCAGCGGCAGGCCGGAGCCGGCGAGCGCACCGGCGCCGAGCGGACTGATCGCGGTGCGGTGGTCCCAGTCGCGCAGCCGCTGTAGGTCGCGCAGCAGCGGCTGCACATGGGCGAGTAGCCAGTGCCCGAAGGTGACCGGCTGGGCGGGCTGCAGGTGGGTCATGCCCGGCGTCGCGGTGTCCACGTGCCGCCCGGCCTGCTCGACCAACGCCTCAGCCAGCTCGACCAAGCGAGCGGCCACGCCCCGGGCGTGGTCACGCAGGTAGAGCCGCAGGTCCGTGGCGACCTGGTCGTTGCGGGAACGGCCGGCGCGCAGCTTGCCGCCGAGCCGGCCGAGCCGCTCCAGCAGCCCCCGCTCCAGGGCCGTGTGCACGTCCTCGTCTTCCACGGTGGGCCGGAACGTGCCGGCGGCGCAGGCGGCCTCCAGGTCGTCCAGGGCCGCCAGGATCTGCCCCAGCTCGTCGGCGTCCAGCAGACCGGCGCCGGCCAGGACCCGGGCGTGTGCCCGGGACCCCGCGAGGTCGTAGGGGGCGAGCCGCCAGTCGAACTGCACGCTCACCGACAGCCGGGCGAGTGCCTCGGCCGGGCCGCCGGCGAAGCGGGCTCCCCACAGACTGGTCCGGTTGGTGGCTGCGCTGTTCTCGGTCAGGCTCTCGTCGTCCACCCCGCCCATTGTGGCAGCGCTCACCGCGCCCCACCCAGCCGGGCGTCCCGCTCCGCCGACATCTTGCTGGGCAGGCCCCACAGCTGCACAAACCCCTTGGCCAGGGACTGGTCGAAGGTGTCACCGGTGTCGTAGGTGGCCATGCCGAAGTCGTACAGGCTGGCCTCGGACCGCCGGCCGGTGGCGGTCACCCGGCCACCGTGCAGGGTGAGCCGTACCTCGCCGGTGACGTGCTGCTGCGAGTCATCGACGAAGGCGTCCAGCGCGTCCTTCAGCGGGGAGAACCACAGGCCGTCATAGACCAGCTCGCCCCAGCGCTGGTCCACGCTCCGCTTGAACCGGGCCAGGTCGCGCTCGACGGTGACCGCCTCCAACTCCTGGTGTGCGGTGATCAGCGCGATCGCACCCGGCGCCTCGTACACCTCGCGGCTCTTGATCCCGACGAGCCGGTCCTCGACCATGTCCAGCCGGCCGATGCCCTGCGCGCCGGCACGCCGGTTCAGCTCCACGATCGCCTGGTACGGGGTGACCGTCTCCCCGTCGATCGCGACCGGGTTGCCGGCGTCGAAGGTGATGACGACCTCGTCCGCGTCCCGCGGCTGGGTCGGGTCGGCGGTGTAGGAGTACAGGTCCTCGATCGGCGGGTTCCAGATGTCCTCCAGGAAGCCGGTCTCGACGGCCCGGCCCCACAGGTTCTGGTCGATCGAGTAGGGCGACTTCGCCGTCACGTCGATCGGCAGCCCCTTCTCCTCGGCGAACGCGATCGCCTTGTCCCGGGTCCAGGCGTAGTCCCGAGCCGGCGCGACGATCCGCAGATCCGGGGCGAGCGCCCCCAGGCCGACCTCGAAGCGAACCTGGTCGTTGCCCTTGCCGGTGCAGCCGTGCGACACGATGGTGCCGCCGTGCTTGCGGGCGGCGGCCACCAGGTGCTTGACGATCAGCGGCCGGGACAGGGCGGAGACCAGCGGGTACCGGTCCATGTAGAGGGCGTTGGCCCGGACGGCGGGCAGGCAGTACTCGGCGGCGAACTCGTCGCGCGCGTCGACCAGCTCGGATTCCACGGCCCCGCAGTCGAGCGCCCGCTGCCGGATCGCCTCCAGGTCCTCACCGCCCTGCCCGACGTCGACCGCCACGGCGATCACTTCGGCGCCGGTCTGCTCGGCCAGGTACGGGATCGCGACGGAGGTGTCCAACCCTCCGGAGTACGCCAGAACGACCCGCTCAGTCATGATGTGATGCTCCTTTCAACGTTGTCTTCGCGGCGGGCCCAGCCGGCGAGTTGGTCGCCGAGCGCGGCTCCGCCGTCGGCCGCGCGGGCCACGACGAGGATGGTGTCGTCGCCGGCGATCGTGCCGACGACCTCGGGCAGGCCGGCGCGGTCCAACGCGCTGGCCAGGTACTGGGCCGCACCCGGTGGGGTACGGAGCACGGCGATGTTGCCGCTGGCGTCCACCCCGTTGAGCAGCTCGCGCAGCAGGCGCACCAGACGCGCCGGCGCGGTCTCGGCCTCCCGCAACGGACGCTGACCGTCCTCCGGGATCAGGTAGACCCCGCGGCCGTCGCCACCGCGCACGGTGACCGCGCCGAGTTCCTTGAGGTCCCGGGAGAGGGTCGCCTGGGTGGCCTGGATACCCTCCCCCGCCAGCAGGTCGCCCAGCTCGGTCTGCGAGTGGATCGCCTTGTCCCGGATCAGTTCGACGATGCGGGCGTGCCGGGCGGCGCGGGTCAGCGGGGCGCTCATGCGCGCTGCCCGGTGGTGCCGCCCGACACCGGCGCGTCCGGGGTGGTCCCGAGGAGGAACGTCAGCAGCGCCTTCTGGGCGTGCAGCCGGTTCTCCGCCTGGTCGAAGACGGCGCTCTGCGGGCCGTCGAGCACCTCGTCGGTGATCTCCTCGCCGCGGTGCGCGGGCAGGCAGTGCAGCACGATCGCGTGCGGCGCGGCGTGTGCGAGCAGCGCCGTGTTGATCTGGTACGGGCGGAACGGGGTGACCCGGTCCAGCCCGTCGGACTCCTGCCCCATCGAGGTCCAGGCGTCGGTGGCGACGGCGTCGGCGTCGCGGACCGCCGCCACCGGGTCGGTGCCGGTACGCACCGACCCGCCGGTGCCGGCGGCGATCTTCTCCGCCCGGGCCAGCACGGCCGGGTCCGGACTGAACCCGGCGGGCCCGGCGATCCGGACGTGCATGCCGGCGGCGGCGCCGGACAGCAGGTACGAGTGGCACATGTTGTTCGCCGTGTCGCCCAGGTACGTCAGCGTCCGCCCGGCGGTGCCGCCGAGGTGCTCGCGGATGGTGAGCAGGTCGGCCAGGAGCTGGCACGGGTGGTACGTGTCGGTGAGGGCGTTGACCACCGGCACGGTCGCGTGCGCGGCGATCTCGGCGATCCGCTCGTCCCCGTGGGTCCGCAGCACGATCGCCGCCACGTAGCGGGAGAGCACCCGTCCGGCGTCGGCGAGGGTCTCGCCCCGGCCGAGGTGGGTCACCTGGCTGTCCACCACCAGCGGATGTCCGCCCAGCTCGGCGATGCCGACGTCGAAGGACATCCGGGTCCGCAGGCTCGGCTTGTCGAAGAGCACCGCCACCGCTCGCGGGCCGGCCAGGGGGCGATACCCGAAGCGGTCCGCCTTCATGCCGGCGGCCAGGTCGAGCACCGTCGCCTGTTCGGCGGGAGTGAGGTCGTCGTCCCGCAGGAAGTGCCGGATCATGTCCTGGCCTCCGTCGTGCTTGGGGTGGTCGGGGTCGGAATTCTGGCCGGTTGGGCCGGCGGGCTGGGGTTGCCCGGTCCCGTTGACCGACCCCCGGCGGCCGGGGTCGAGTCGGCGGCGGCGCGGGTCGCGTCGAGGCCGGCCGGGGTCGAGCTGGCAGCGTCGAGGGCCGCCGGCAGGGCGGCCAGGAAGGCATCGGCCTGGTCGGCGGTGAGAATCAGCGGTGGGGCGAGCCGGATGACACCCGGCTGCACCGCGTTGGCCAGGAAGCCCGCCTCCCGCAGCGCCTCGACGGCGACCGCCGCGACCGGCGCGGTCAGCACGATCCCGAGCAGCAGGCCGGCGCCCCGTACCTCGGCGACCAGGGGATGGTTGAGCGCCTGGACGCCCCGGCGGAGCTGATCCCCGACCCGCTCGACGTGGTCGAGTAGCCCGGTGCCGGCGATCGTGGACAGCACCGCCAACCCGGCGGCGCAGCTGATCGGGTTCCCCCCGAAGGTGGTGCCGTGGGAGCCGGGGCGCAGCAGGTCGGCCGTGGGGCCGAAGGCGATGCACGCGCCGAGCGGCAGGCCGCCGCCGAGCCCCTTGGCGAGCGTCACCACGTCCGGTTCGATGCCCTCGGCCTGGTGGGCGAACCAGTGCCCGGTGCGGCCGATCCCGGTCTGCACCTCGTCGAGCACCAGCAGGGCGCCGTGCTCGGCGGTGATCCGCCGGGCCTCGGCGAGGTAGCCGGCCGGCGGTACGACGATGCCGTTCTCTCCCTGGATCGGCTCCAGGATCACCATCGCGGTCGCATCCGTGACGGCCGCCGCCAGCGCGGCGCTGTCGCCGTAATCGACGTGGGTGACGGTGGTGGGCAGCGGACGGAACGGGTCGGCCTTGGCCGGCTGGCCGGTGAGCGCCAGCGCCCCCATCGTGCGGCCGTGGAAGCCGCCCCGGGTCGCGACGACCTCGGTCCGCCCGGTGAGCCGGGAGATCTTGAACGCCGCCTCGTTCGCCTCGGCGCCCGAGTTGGCGAAGAAGACCCGTCCCGGGCGGCCGGCGAGGGCGAGCAGCAGCTCGGCCAGGGCCACCGGCGGCTCGGCGGCGTACAGGTTCGACACGTGCCCCAGCGTGGCGACCTGCTTGGAGACGGCGGAGACCACCGCCGGGTGGGCGTGGCCGAGGGTGTTGACGGCGATGCCGCCGAGCAGGTCCACGTACTCCCGGCCGGTGTCGTCGACCACCACGGCGCCTGCGCCGCCGACCAGCGCGAGCGGCGGCGTACCGTAGCTGTCCATCATGGAATCTTGCCAGCGGTCACGAAGCGGGCTCATCCGGGAATCACCATGGTTCCGAAGCCTTCCGAGGTAAAGATCTCCAGCAGGGTCGAGTGCGCGACCCGCCCGTCCACCACGTGCGCGGCGGGCACGCCCCCGCGCACCGCCCGCAGGCACGCCTCCATCTTGGGAACCATCCCCGACTCCAGGGACGGCAGCAGCTTCGCCAGCTCGTTCGCGGTGACCTCACCGACCAGGCTGGACCGGTCCGGCCAGTTGGCGTACAGGCCCGGCACATCGGTCAGGACGACCAGCTTGCGCGCCCGCAGCGCGATCGCCAACGCCGCCGCGGCGGTGTCCGCGTTGAGGTTGTGCGGCACGCCGTCCGCATCCGGGGCCACCGTCGAGAGCACCGGGATCCGACCGGCCTCGAGCAGGTCGGTCACCGCCGAGATGTCCGCCGACTCCACATCGCCGACCTGGCCGACGTCGACCGGCAGCCCATTGACGTACGCCGGGCGTCGGACCGCGGTGAACAGACCCGCGTCCTCGCCGGAGAGCCCCACCGCGAACGGACCGTGCGCGTTGATCAGCCCGACCAGTTCCCGGCCGACCTGACCCAGGAGCACCATCCGGACCACGTCCATCACCTCTGGCGTGGTGACCCGCAGCCCGCCCCGGAACTCACTCTCGATGCCGAGGCGGTCCAGCATCGCCGAGATCTGCGGCCCGCCGCCGTGCACCACGACCGGCTTCAGGCCGGCGTGGCGGAGAAAGACCATGTCCGCGGCGAACGCCCGCCGCAGCTCCGGATCGGCCATGGCGTTGCCGCCGTACTTGACCACGACGGTCGAGCCCGCGAAGCGGGCCAGCCACGGCAACGCCTCGATCAGGGTGGCGGCCTTGGCCTGGGCGCCGGTGAGATCCGCGGTGACGCTCATGCCCGAACCTGCCTTCCGTCTCCGGTCGCGGTGCCGCGCCGCGCGGCGATCCTCGTGCTCACGACGAGTACGCCGAGTTCTCGTGCACGTACCCGTGGGACAGGTCGTTGGTCCAGATCGTCGCCGCGGCGGCGCCCGCCCCCAGGTCGATGCAGATCGTCACGTCCATACCCCCGAGGTCGACCTTGGACCGGTCCTCGGCGGCGGCACCGCCCCGGCACACCCACACCCCGTTCACGGCCACATCGACCCGCTCCGGCTCGAACGCCGCCGCGGTGGTGCCGACGGCGGCGAGGATGCGCCCCCAGTTCGGGTCGTTGCCGAACAGCGCGGTCTTGACCAGGTTGTTCCGGGCCACGCTCCGGCCCACCTCGACCGCGTCATCCTCGCTCGCCGCGCCGACCACATCGATCGTGATCTGCTTGGTGGCGCCCTCGGCGTCGGCGACGAGCTGCTGCGCGAGGTCGTGGGCGACGGCGGTGACCACGGCGGTCAGCTCGGCCTCGGTGGGCGCGACGCCGCTCGCGCCGCTGGCCAGCAGCAGCACCGTGTCGTTGGTGGACATGCACCCGTCCGAGTCGACCCGGTCGAAGGTGAGCCGGCAGGCGGCCCGCAATGCCGCATCCAGGGTCTCCGGGTCGGCGACCGCGTCGGTGGTGAGCACGCTGAGCATCGTGGCCATCGCCGGTGCGAGCATGCCCGCGCCCTTGGCCATCCCACCGACGGTAAAGCCCGCGCCGTGCCCGACCGCGTTCTTCGGCCGGGAGTCGGTGGTCATGATGGCCTCGGCGGCGGCCGGTCCGCCGTCCTGACTCAACGCCTCGACCGCCGTACCCACCCCGGGCAGGAGCCGGTCCATGGGCAGCCGCTCGCCGATCAGGCCGGTGGAGCAGACGGCCACCTCGCCCGCGCCGAGGTCCAACCCGGGGGCGACGGCGGTCAGTACCGCCGCGGTGTGCTCCGCGGTGGCGTGGGTGTCCTGGAAACCACCGGGGCCGGTGCAGGCGTTGGCGCCACCCGAGTTGAGGATCGCGGCGCGCACCAGACCGCCCTGGACGACCTGCTGGGTCCAGAGCACCGGCGCGGCCTTCACCCGGTTGGCGGTGAAGACACCGGCTGCCCCGGCGTGCGGGCCGTCGTTGACGACCAGGGCGACATCGGCCGTCCCGCCCTCCTTGAGCCCGGCGGGCACCCCGGCCGCCCGGAATCCACGGGGAGTGGTGACGCTCACGGGGTAACCCCCCAGACGGACAGGCCGGTGGCCTCCGGCAGGCCGAGCATGATGTTGGCGTTCTGCACCGCCTGGCCGGCCGCGCCCCGACCGAGGTTGTCCAGGCCGCTGACCACGATCATCCGTCCGGCGTCGACGTCGACGGTCGCCTGCAGGTGGCAGGAGTTGGAGCCGAGGGTCGCGGCGGTGTGTGGCCACCGCCCCTCGGGCAGCACGTGCACGAAGGGCGCGCCCGCGTACGCCTCGGCGAGCACCGCCTGCGGGTCGACCTCGCGTACGGGCACGGCGGTGACGGTCGCGAGGATCCCCCGTGGCATCGGTGCCAGCACCGGGGTGAACGACAGGCTGGTCGCCCCGGTCGCCTGCTTGATCTCCGGAACGTGCTGGTGCGCACCGACCCGGTACGGCGACAGATCCCCCATGACCTCGCTGGCCAGCAGGTGCGCCTTGGTGGCGCGGCCGGCGCCCGCGGTCCCGGAGGCGGCCACCACCACCACGTCGGCGGGCTGGACCGCGCCGGCGGCGATCAGCGGGGCGAGCGCCAGGATGATGGCGTTGGCGTAACAGCCGGGGTTGGCCACCCGGGTCGCGGCGGCGATCCGCTCGCGCTGACCCGGTAGCTCGGGCAGACCGTAGGTCCACTGCCCGGCGTGGGTGCCGCCGTAGTAGTTGGCCCAGGCGTACGGGTCGGCCAGCCGGTGATCGGCACCGAGGTCAACCACGCGCGCCTCCGGCGGCAGCTGCGCGGCCAGCGCTGCCGACTCGCCGTGCGGCAGCGCCAGGAAGACCAGGTCGGCATCGGCCAGGGCCGCCGGGTCGGTCTTGGCCAGCACCAGATCCAGCCCGGTCAGCTGCGGGTGCACGGTGTCCAGCCGGTGTCCGGCCTGGCTGTGCGCGGTGGCGGCGACCAGGTCGAACTCCGGGTGCCCGGCGATCAGGCGCAGCAGTTCACCCCCGGCGTAGCCGCTCGCCCCAGCGACCGCAACTCGGATCCCCATACCTACCTCCGTATGACAATGCAGGAAAGGTTAGCAGTGACCGCATGATCATACAAAGCAATGCATGGTGATGAGACCGTGTTCTGGATCACCAGCTGCCACCCACGGAAGGGCCCGCGTCGCGTGTCGCGACGCGGGCCCTTCGACGGAAAACCCCAAACGGCGGGAAGAGGCGAGGTCTGCCCTCACACGCCGCGGAGAGTAGCGCCGAAGCGCTCCGCGACACAGGCAACCGCCGCGTCCCGCGCCGCGACCGCCTCCTCCACCGTCAGCGTCCGGTCCGGCGCCCGGAAGGTCAGCTTGTACGCCAACGACCGACGACCCGCGCCGAGCTGCTCACCGACGTACACGTCGAAGAGCCGAACCGACTCCAACAGCGCACCGGCCCCCGCCACCAGCGCCCCCTGCACCTCGGCCACCGGCACGTCGACATCGACCACCAGCGCCACGTCGATCAGGGCGGGCGGGAAAGACGAGAGCACCGGGGCCTGCCGCACCGGGGCCGCCGGAACCGCGTCCAGGTCCAACTCCATCGCGGCGGTACGGCGCGGCAACTCCAGCCCGGAGATCACCGCCGGATGCAGCTCTCCCGCGTACCCGACAGCCACGCCATCCACCACCAGCTGCGCACAGCGCCCCGGGTGCCAGGGGGCGTGCTCCACCGCCCGTACGGCCACCCGGTCGGCGGGAATGCCGGCGGCGGCGAGCACCGACCGAGCCGCCTCGACCGCGTCCGCCCAGCCAGCCGGGCGCCCCTCGCCCCACCAGCCACCCGGCTCGACCTCACCGGCGAGCACCACGGCGACGTGCCGAGGCTGCTCCGGCAACACCGCGTCGGCGGCGGCGAACTCCGCGTCCGACGGCCGGTGGTCCACCCCCATCGCCGGCGGAGAGCCGGCCTCCGCGCGCGGGTGGAAGACCGTGCCGATCTCGTACAGCGCGAGGTCCCGCTGGCCTCGGCCCAGGTTCCGTCGGAGCACCCCGAGCAGCGGGCCGAGCAGCGTCGTCCGCAGTGCCGGCTCCTCCTCCGACAGCGGGTTGGCCAGCCGCACCGCCCGCCGCCGGGCATCATCGGCCGGCAGGCCCAGCTGGTCAGCCAGCTCGACTGCCACAAACGGCGCGGAGAGCACCTCCACGTACCCCTGGTCGGCGAGCATCCTGGCCACCGCCCGCCGACGCCGCTGCTGCCAGGTCAGGCCCCGACCGACGGGGGCCGCCGGCAGCACCGCCGGCACCCGGTCGTAGCCGTCGAGGCGAACCACCTCCTCGACCAGGTCGGCCGGGTCGGTCAGGTCGGGTCGCCAGGTCGGCGGGGTAACCAGGAACGACACCGCGCCACCAGCGGCGACGCCCACCGCACCCGGATCCGCGGCGAGCCGATCCGGGCCGCCAACGACCGTGCAGCCAACCTCGGTGAGCAGGGCAGCCACCCGCTCCGGCGAATAAGTCACCCCGACCCGTCGAGATGGCAGATCCGCCGGCAGGACCACCGGGGTCGGCGCCGACACCTGATCGATATCGAGGATCTCCGCACCGGCCGCGCCGCCGCCGTGCTCCACCAGCAGCCGCACCGCCCGGTCGACGGCGACCAACGGCAGGGCCGGGTCAACGCCCCGCTCCCACCGCTTGGCCGCCGCGCTGAACAGCCGGTGCCGGCGGGCCGTGCGCCCCACCATCACCGGATCCCAGTGGGCAGCCTCAAACAACACATT
Organism: Salinispora pacifica DSM 45544; assembly: GCF_000378845.1. Classification (NCBI taxonomy): domain Bacteria; kingdom Bacillati; phylum Actinomycetota; class Actinomycetes; order Micromonosporales; family Micromonosporaceae; genus Salinispora; species Salinispora pacifica. The sequence goes on from NZ_KB905359.1 coordinate 1,083,812, forward strand.
GCCGGTCTCCGCGACCACCTCGCTGCTCTCCCCACCCATCACGGCGGCGAGCGAGATCGGGACACCGGCGTCGGCGCCAGCAGCCGGGATCGGATTCGGCAACCCGGCATCAGAGATCACCATGTCCTCGGCGACCAGCGTGCGCGCCACCCCGTCCAGGGTGGTCAGCTGCTCCCCCGCCACCGCCCGGCGGACCACCAGCGGGCCGGTGATCCGGTCGGCGTCGAAGGCGTGCATCGGCTGGCCCAGCTCGAGCATCACGTAGTTGGTGATGTCGACCGGCAGCGAGAGGCTGCGGATACCGGCGGTGGTGAGCCGCTGGACCATCCAGGCCGGCGACGGCGCGGCCGGGTTGACACCGCGGACCATCCGCGCCGCGAACCGGTCACAGCCGACCGGATCCCGCACCTCCACCGGGTACGCGGGGGCTTCGGTGCCGGCCGGGGCGGACGCGATACCCGGGTCCCGAAACGGCACCCCGAAGGCGTGCGACAACTCCCGGGCGATCCCCCGCACCGACATCTGGTAACCCCGGTCCGGGGTCAGCTCCACCTCGACCACCACATCGTCGAGGCCCACCACGGGGCGGGCGTCGTCACCCGGCTTGGCGGGGCTGGAGTCGGGCAGCACGATGATGCCGGCGTGGTCGTCGCCCAGGCCCAGCTCCTTCACCGAGCAGATCATGCCCTTGGAGTTGCGCCCATACGTCCGGCGCGCCCCGATGGCGAAGTCACCGGGCAGCACCCCACCGGGGAGGATCACCACCACCCGGTCGCCGACCGCGAAGTTACGCGCCCCGCAGACGATCTCCTGCAACTCGCCGGTGCCGTTGGCGTCCCCCACGTCCACCCGACAGAAGCGAATCGGCTTCTTGAAACCGGTCAGCTCCTCAATCTCCCGCACCTCGCCGACGACCAGCGGCCCGGTGACCGTACCGGCCAGGTCCACGACGGACTCCACCTCGATACCGAGGCCGACCAGGGACTGCTCAAGGTCGGCCGGGGTCAGGTGCGCCGGCAGGTCAACGTACTCACGCAGCCAACTGACAGAAACTCGCATGACTCAGATCACCGTCTCCGTAACTCGTGCCCGCGCCTACGCGCCGTACCCGAACGCCCGGGCGAACCGGACGTCCCCCTCCACCAGGTCCCGCATGTCGCTGACGCCGTGCCGGAACATGACCGTACGGTCGATGCCCATGCCGAAGGCGAATCCGGAGTAGACCTCCGGGTCGATGCCGCAGGCCCGCAACACCCGCGGATTCACCATGCCGCAGCCACCCCACTCAACCCACTGCGCACCCCTGCGGTGCTCCGGGAACCACACGTCGAACTCCGCCGACGGCTCGGTGAACGGGAAATAGTGCGGCCGGAAGCGGGTTCGCGCCTGGGGCCCGAACATCGCTCGGGCGAAGTGGTCCAGCGTGCCGCGCAGGTGCGCCATCGTGATGCCACGGTCCACCACCAGGCCCTCGACCTGGTGGAAGACCGGCGCGTGGGTGGCGTCCAACTCGTCGGTCCGGTAGACCCGGCCCGGGCAGATCACGTAGATCGGCGGCGTGCGGGTCAGCATCGTCCGCGCCTGCACCGGCGAGGTGTGGGTCCGCAGCACCATGCCGGAGTGCTCCGGCGCGACGTGGAAGGTGTCCATCAACCCCCGCGCCGGGTGGTCCGGCAGGATGTTGAGCGCGTCGAAGTTGGTCCACTCCAACTCGACCTCGGGGCCCTCGGCCACCTCATAGCCCATTCCGACGAAGAAGTCGGTGATCTGCTCCATCAACGTACTGACCGGGTGGCGGGCCCCGGCCGGACGCCGGTCGGACGGCAGGGTGACATCCACCCGCTCCTCGACCAGCATCCGCTCGGCCTGCTCCCGCTCCAGTACCTGCGCGCGCGCGGCGTAGGCGCTCTCGATCGACCGGCGGGCCTCGTTGACCCGCTTGCCGGCGTCGGCCTTGGCGGCCGGCGGCAACGCGCCGATCTCACGTCGGGCCAGCGACGCCGGGGCCCGGTCCCCGAGGTGGGCCGGGCGCAGCGCGGTCAGCTCATCCGGATTGGCGGCGGCGGCGAAGGCCACCTCGGCGGTGGCGACGGCCTCGGCCAGTGCGGCCGGGTCGAGCAGGGCGACCTGCTTCGGGTCGTACGGGTCGTTGCGATAGGACATGGCGTACAGGCACTCCCTCACGGCGGCGCCAGCCTTGTCAGGCGGCGAAGCGAGTCTACGGACGCGCGGCTGTGCCGCAGCCCGCCGGTGGGAGTCGCGCGGAGAGCGGGTCAGGCCCGCCGCCCGCCGGCACCGGCGGGCTGGCTAAACGAACGCCGTTGCGCGTTCACGGGCGGCCGCTCTCCTTCGCTGTCTCGATCGCGGTGCCGGCCTCAACAGCGGCTACTTCCTCAACAGCGGCTACTTCCTCGACCGCTGCTACCTCCTCGACCGCGGGTGTGGCCGCAACCGCGGTTGTGGCCTCGACCGGGCGCGGGGACGACGGCCGGCGCTGTGCTCTCGCTGAAGCGTACAGGCACACCGCCGCCGCGGCAGCCAGGTTAAGGCTCTCCGCCCGCCCATGCAGTGGTACCCGGACCCGGGCCGCGGCGGCCGCGGTCAACCCGGCGGGCAAGCCGTGCGCCTCGGAGCCGAAGACCCAGGCGGTGGGGGCGGCCAACCGGCCGGCATCAACCAGGTCGTCCAGGTCGTCCGCGCCGTACCCGGTGGTGGCCAACACGGCGAGCCCGGCGGCCCGCAGGTCGGCGATCACCTGCAGCGGATCGGGCGCCCGCACCACGTCCACGTGGAACAGGCTGCCGGCCGACGCTCGCACCACCTTGCCGTTGTAGGGGTCGACAGCCGTACCGGCGAAGACCACCGTCTGGGCTCCGGCCGCATCGGCGGTACGCAGGACCGTGCCGGCGTTGCCCGGATCGCGGATGTCGGCGAGGACGGTGACCAGCCGCGGCGCGCGCGCGAGAGCGGTGGCCAGCGGTAGGTCGAGATGTTGACAGACGGCGATCAGGCCCTGGGGAGCGACCGTCTCGGCGAGCCCGGCGAGTGCCGCGTCGGTCACCTCGGAGACGGGTAGGTCAGCAGCGGCGGCCTGGGCGGCCAGGTCCCGGTACCGGTCCAGGGCGGCCGGCGTACCGAAGAGTTCCAGGACCGTGCCCGACCGAGCCAGGGCCTCGCGGACCGCCTGTGGCCCCTCGGCCAGGAACCGACCGGTGGCCTCGCGGTCCCGGCGGCGGTGCAGCCGACGGGCCGCCACGATCCGTGGGGTGCGGGGGGTGAGTGGTCCGGAGACGGCGTCGAGGCGCCTCCCGTGCGATGGTGACTGCATGGGAGACGCCTCGCGCTGCCGTGGGTGGATCAGGCGGCCTGGGCGCCGGCGCCGCCGGTGCCCTGCTCCGCGACGGCCGCACGGGCCTTCTCGACGATCGCCGCGAAGGCGGCGGCGTCGTTGACGGCCAGGTCGGCCAGGATCTTCCGGTCGACCTCGATGCCGGCCAGCCTGAGGCCCTGGATCAGTCGGTTGTAGGTGAGCCCGTTGGCGCGGGCACCCGCGTTGATCCGCTGGATCCACAGCTGCCGGAAGTCGCCCTTGCGGTCACGACGGTCCCGGTAGGAGTACTGCATCGAGTGCAGCATCTGCTCCTTGGCCTTGCGGTACAGCCGGGAGCGCTGACCGCGGTAGCCACTCGCGGTCGCCAGCAGGGTACGGCGCTTCTTCTGGGCGTTCACAGCCCGCTTGACGCGTGCCATCTCAGCTCCTTCGTTGGTTCAGGGTGGCGCGCGTCAGCGGCCGAGCAGCTTCTTGATGCGCTTGACATCCGGCTTGGCCACCTCGACCAGCCCGGTCAGCCGGCGGGTACGGGTGGAGGACTTCTTCTCCAGGTTGTGGCGCAGGCCGGCCTGCTGCTTCACGATCTTGCCTTTGCCGGTCACCCGGACGCGCTTGCCCATCCCGGTGTGGCTTTTCATCTTCGGCATGTGGAACGTCTTCTCCCCTGCTACTCGCCGGCGGTTCCGGCGGGTCCGGCCGCCTCGGCCGGCGGTGCTGCCGCGGCGGCACCGGACTCCCGCTCGCCCCGCGGCAGCGTGCCACCGCGGGCCGCGGTGGCGGCAGCCTTGGTGGCGCGGTGCGGTGCGAGCACCATGATCATGTTTCGGCCGTCCTGCTTCGGCGCGGCCTCGACGTACCCCAGCTCCGAGATCTCGGACTCGAGCCGACGCAGGAGCCGGTAGCCCAGCTCCGGGCGGCTCTGCTCGCGACCCCGGAACATGATCGTCACCTTGACCTTGTCGCCGGCCTTGAGGAACCGCACCACGTGACCCTTCTTGGTCTCGTAGTCATGCGGATCGATCTTCGGCCGAAGCTTCATTTCCTTGATGACGGTCTGCTGCTGATTACGCCGCGCTTCGCGCGCCTTCAGTGCGCTCTCATACTTGAACTTGCCGAAGTCCATGAGCTTGCACACCGGCGGGCGCGCCATTGGCGCAACCTCGACCAGGTCCAGGTCGACGTCCGCGGCCAGCTGAAGGGCGCGCTCCAGCGGGACGATGCCCACCTGCTCACCCTCGGGACCGACCAGTCGGACCTCACGTGCCCGGATCTGCTCGTTCACGCGTGGTTCGACGCTGATGGGGCCTCCTCGAGTCGAGTCTTCTGCATTGCCGACCCGGCGGCTCCCGGGTGGGAACCGACACGGAAAGCAGAAGGCCCCGACAGCTGCCGGGGCCCGCTCGACCGGTCGGCACGACCATATAGTCGCGCATCCGACACCGAGGCGTGCTCAGAATCGGAGACCGGACCCGGCCGCCGCGCGGCGACTCAGGTGGGAGCAGGCGCTCCGCTTTCGAAGCCAGCCGCGAAGGCAGCTGGCCTGGTCGTTTCCCATAGCCTACACCCCGCGCCTGGTCCACCCCAAACCGGGCATCAACCCCGCGCCACGGTCCGGCGGGGTCAGTGGCCGGCGGGGTCAGTGGCGGCTGCGCCCCCAGCCAGCCGGGCCTGATGCAGCCGGCGCAGCCGGCGGACCGCGTCCACGGCCAACTCCTTGTCGGCAGCCTGAAGAGCAAGCATCGGCACCAGGTCGTCATCGTGCAGCTCAAGGCTGGCCCAGGGCGCCCCGCGGTCGAACCGGACACCACGAACAAGCTCCCAGGGCAGCTCGTACGAGCCGATCACGTTCTGCACCCGGACCCGCTGCGCGTCGGCCTCCACCCGCGGCCGGGTGAAGAGCAGGAAGGCAAGCGCGCCGAGCACGCCGAGGCCGACCATGCCGAGTTGGTCGCCTCGCTGAAACGAGCCATAGCCACTGCCGGTCGCCCCGTGCAGCGACGTCGCCAACACCGTGAACAGCAACACCAGGGCAATCGCCGAGGCCCAGCAGACCACCCGGATGCGCCGGGGCCGGATCCGGAACGCTTCGGTTTCGCTCACCGCACCAGTCTGCCACCCCCGCCCGGGCGGCCCGCGCCCGGCACGCAGCCGGGCACGGCGAGGCGCGGGCCGAGGCGACGGCCCGGCCGGGGACGGAAGTCCCGGCTCCGTGCTCCCGGCCCGGCTCCGTATCCCCGGCCCGGCTCAGAGACGGCAGGCCTGGATGTTCGTGACCAGGATCGCGCGGGCACCGACCTGGTACAACTCGTCCATGACCCGGTGCACATCGTCACGGAGCACCATCGCCTGCACCGCCACCCAGCCCTCCCGGTGCAGCCGGGAGACGGTTGGCGACTCGATGCCCGGAGTCAACGAACTGGCCCGAGCCAACAGGTCGGCCGGGACGTCGTACGTCAGCATCACGTAACGCCGGGCGACGAGCACGCTCTGCAGACGGCGGAGCAGCAGCTCACACTGCGGGTGGGGCGGCGCGGCAGAGCGGCAAACCAGGACGGCGGACGAGCGCAGTAGCGGCTCACCGAAGACCACCAGGCCGGCCTGACGCAGCGTGGCACCGGTCTCCACCACATCGGCGACCACGTCGGCGAGGCCCAGCCGGATGGCGTTCTCCACCGCGCCGTCCAGGCGGATCACGTCGGCCTTGACGCCCAGCTCGGCGAGGTGCCGCTCCACCAGGCCGGGGTATGCGGTAGCGACCCGACGCCCGTCCAGGTCCTGCGCCGAGGCGATGTCCTCGGGCCGAGCGGCGAACCGGAAGGTGGCCTGGCCGAAGGCCAGGTCGACCACCTCGGTGGCGGGCGCGCCGGAGTCGACCAGGAGGTCCCGGCCGGTGATGCCGACATCCAGGTCCCCGGAGCCGACGTAGGTAGCGATGTCCTTCGGACGCAGATAGAAGAACTCAATGTCGTTCGAATCGTCCCGGCAGACCAGGTCCTTCGGGTCGGTTCGCTGGCGGTAGCCCGCCTCGCGCAGCATCTGAGCGGCCTTCTCGGCCAAGGTCCCCTTGTTGGGTACCGCGACTCGCAGCATGACGGAATGCTCCTTGTCGGAAAGCGGAAGGGTCGGCACGGGAGACATCACAGATGTCGGTAGACGTCCTCAAGGTCGAGGCCAGTGGCGAGCATCAACACCTGCACCTGGTAGAGCAGCTGGGAGATCTCCTCGGCGGTCCGCTCGGGCCCCTCGTGCTCGGCTGCCATCCAGGACTCGGCCGCCTCCTCGACGACCTTCTTGCCGACGAAGTGCACCCCCTTGTCCAGGGCCGCGACGGTCCCCGATCCGGGGGTGCCGGCCGCGGCCTTGGCCTGCAGCTCGGCAAACAACTCCTCGAACGTCTTCACAGGCTCAATTCTTGCAACCCGCCGGCAACCGCGGCTCCACCGGGATCGGAGTGTCCCACGATGCCGAAACCTCAGGCGCCGAAGCCCACCCGCGGGGTGACGCCAGCCAGGCCCCGAACCGCGAGCGCCGCGTCGAGGACCGCGATGGTCGTCGCCCATCCCTTGTCCTCCGCCGAGCCGGGCAGGCCAGCCCGGTCCCGAGCCTGCTCGATCGTCTCCACGGTCAGCACACCGTGCCCCACCGGCTTCCCCTCATCCAGGGCGATCCGGGTAAGCCCATCGGTAACCGACCGACAGACGTAGTCGAAGTGAGCGGTGGCCCCCCGGACCACCACCCCGAGCGCCACCACCGCGTCGCAGCGCCGGGCGAGCGCCTGCGCCACCACGGGTAGCTCTACCGAGCCGGCCACCCGGGCCGCCGTGGCACCGGCGCCACACGCTTCGGCGGCGGCGACCGCCCGGTCGAGCATGTGATCGGTGAGCTCGCTGTGCCACCGGGCGGCGACCACCCCGACGGTCAAACCCGCCGCAGCAACAGCATCGATGCCCGGTTCCCCGAAGCCCGCCATCCCTATGCTCCAATCCCATCACCGACGACGGTACGACCCGTCGGCGCCTCAACAACCTCGTCGAACTCCAGCAGATGTCCCATCCGGTCCCGCTTGGTTCGCAGGTAGTCCACGTTCTCGGGGTGCGGGCGAACCGGCAGGTCCAGGCGGCCGGTGACGGTCAGGCCGTACCCCTCCAGGCCGGCCCGCTTGGCCGGATTGTTGGTCAACAGCCGCATCGACCGCACCCCCAGGTCGTAGAGGATCTGCGCGCCGGTGCCGTAGTCCCGCGCGTCCGCCGGCAGGCCGAGCTCCAAATTCGCGTCAACGGTGTCCCGGCCCAGGTCCTGCAACTGGTACGCCTGGAGTTTGTGCAACAGCCCGATGCCGCGCCCCTCATGGCCGCGGAGGTAGAGCACGACTCCGCGGCCTTCCTGGGCGACCCGTTCCAGGGCAGCGTCCAGTTGCGGGCCACAGTCGCAGCGCAACGAGCCGAAGACGTCACCGGTGAGGCACTCGGAGTGCACCCGTACCAGCACGTCCCGACCGTCGCCGAGATCACCCAGCACCAGGGCGACGTGCTCGGCCGAGTCGTAGTCGCCGCAGTACCCCAGCGCCCGGAAGACCCCGTGCCGGGTGGGGAGCCGCGCCTCGGCGACCAGCTCGACCTGCTTCTCCGTCCGCCGGCGATACGCGATCAGGTCCGCGATGGTGACCAGGAGCAGCGAGTGCTCGGCGCAGAACCGCTCCAGGTCCGGGCCCCGCATCATGGTGCCGTCGTCGTTGACCAGCTCGCAGAGGACGCCCACGGGGCGTAGCCCGGCCAACCGGGTGAGGTCGGTCGCGGCCTCGGTGTGACCGGGCCGGCGCAGCACACCCCCCTCGCGGGCCCGCAGCGGAACCACGTGACCGGGCCGGGCCAGATCCTCCGGCCTGGTGCCGGGGTCGGCGAGCAGCCGGATCGTGTGCGCCCGGTCGGCGGCGGAGATGCCGGTACTCACGCCCTCCCGGGCATCCACGGTCACCGTGTAGGCGGTGCCGCGCCGGTCCTGATTGGTGTGGTGCATCGGCGGCAGGTCCAGCCGGTCACACTCACCCTCGGTCAACGCCACACAGATGTAGCCGGAGGTGTAGCGGACCATGAAGGCGACCAGCTCGGGCGTGGCCAGCTCGGCCGCGAAGATCAGATCGCCCTCGTTCTCCCGGTTGGCGTCGTCGACCACGACGACGGGCCGACCGGCGTTGATCTCCGCCATCGCTCGTTCGATCCTGGCAAAAGTGGTCACGCCGCAGCCTCCGCATAGCTCGATGGAATCGGCACGAGGTCGGTACGAGCAGCACGCGACGTCCGCCACCAGGCGGCGAGTCCCCAGACGCAGAACGCGCCGTAGACGAGGTACATGGCCGCCGAGGGATAGAACCCGCCGCGCAGCAACAGTGGCAGTCCGACCACGTCGACGGCGATCCAGATCAGCCAGAAGTCCACATATCCACGGGCCATGCCGTACGTGGCGAGCAGGCTGCCGGTCAGGATCCAGGCATCCGGCAGCGGCCCCCACGAGCCCAGGGCGGCGAGGACCGGGTAGCTGACGGCGGTCCCGACGACGGCAGCCACCAGCAGTCCGAGCCGCTCCCGTCCGGTGGCCCAGCGGGGCTCCACCGCGGCGGCGGAACCGGCGTCGCCCCGGCGGCGATTCCGTGACCAGCGCCACCAGCCGTAGAGGCCGAGCCCGAAGAAGAAGACCTGCCGGCCGGCCTGGCCGTAGAGGTCGTGTGCCTGTGGGGTGGCGAACGCTCCGCCGAGGAAGACGGTGAACAGCAGCGCGTTACCGATCATGCCGACCGGCCAGGCCCACACCACCCGGCGCAGGCCGAACATCGCGGCGGCCAGGCCGAAGACGTTGCCGACGATCTCGCGGACCAGCACCGGTGAGCCGGCGAGACTCACCTGCGCTTCCAGCAGCCAGCCGAGCGGCCCCATCACGCCGCCCCGCCCACTGGCGCGGCACCGGGCCGGTCAACAGCGACGGATTGGTCGTCAGCGGCGGATTGGTCGTCAGCGGCGGACTGGTCGGCCGGCCCGGCCAACTGGCCCCCGCCGAGCAACCGCTCGACATATTTGGCCAGGACGTCAACCTCGAGGTTGACCGCGTCGCCGACGCTCCGAGAGCCCAGCGTCGTCAGCCGCAGGGTGGTGGGGATCAGGCCCACCTCGAACCAGTCGGGTCCGACACCCGCCACGGTCAGGGACACCCCGTCAACGGTGATCGACCCCTTCGTCACCACATAGCGAGCCAGGTCAGTGGGGAGGCGGAAGCGGACCGTCTCCCACCGCGCGGCCGGTTCCCGGGCCAGCAGCTCGCCAACACCGTTGACATGCCCCTGAACCAGGTGGCCGCCGAGGCGGCTGCCGAGGACGGCGGCCCGCTCCAGGTTCACCCGGTCACCGACGCGCAGCATCCCGAGTGCGGAGCGCCGCAAGGTCTCGCCCATCACATCGGCGGTGAAGGTACCGCCGGCGAGTTCCACCACGGTCAGACAGACTCCGTTGACCGCGATGGAGTCACCGGGCCGGGCGTCGGCGACGACCAACGGGCCGTTGATGGTGACCACCGCGGAATCCTCCGCGCTCTCCGCGATGCGGATGACCTCACCGAGTTCCTCGACGATGCCGGTGAACATGTCAGCCCTCCCTCTTCCGGGGCAGTGCGGTGATCCGCAGGTCGGGACCGACCTGGGTAACGTCCACGACCTCACAGTCGATGGCATCGGTGATCGTGGTCACCCCCGCGTCCGCCAACGCGGTAGGGCCGGCACCGAGCAACCGGGGCGCGACGTAGCCAACGATCTTGTCGACCAACCCGGCGGCGAGGAAGGCACCGGCCAGCCGCGGCCCTCCCTCCAGCAGCGCGGCGCGCACCCCGCGCTGGTGGAGCGCGGCGAGCAGCGCCGACAGATCGACTCGGCCCACCGAATCAGTACCAACCTCCTCGGCGGTGGCGATCCAGGTGGACGCGGCGTCGTCGCGGACCCGCGCTCCGGCCGGGGTCCGGCCCGCCGAGTCCACCACCACCCGCAGCGGCTGCCGGATGGCGAGGCTGCCGTCGCGCAGGTTCCGAACGGTCAGGCGCGGGTCGTCGGCGAGGACCGTGCCCACCCCGGCGAGAACGGCGTCCACCGTGCCGCGCAGCGCGTGCACATCCATCCGGGCCGCCTCGGAAGTGATCCACATGCTGGTGCCGTCGGCTGCGGCGGACCGCCCGTCCAGCGTCGCCGCGTACTTCCAGACGAGGTACGGCCAGCCCCGACGCGTTGAGGTCAACCACGCGGTGTTGCCCGCCTCCGCCTCAACGGCGCGTACGCCCAGGTCGACCCGGACCCCGGCGGCCCGCAGCGTGGCGGCGCCACCGGAGGCGGCCTGGTTCGGGTCGGGTACGGCGATCACCACCCGGGCAACGCCCGCCTGCACCAGCGCGGTGCTGCACGGGCCCGTACGGCCGGTGTGATCGCAGGGTTCCAGCGTGACCACCGCGGTGCCGCCCCGCGCCCGCTCCCCCGCGTGGGCGAGCGCGACGATCTCGGCGTGCGGCCCACCGGCGTACGCGTGGAAGCCCTCACCGACGACCTGACCGCCCGGGTCGAGCAGCACGCAGCCGACGACCGGGTTGGGGCTGGTGGTGCCGAGGCCGCGTGCGGCAAGTTCAACTGCGCGACGCATCGCCTCGTCCACGGAGACGCCGGCCATGCCTTGCCCTCCCGCCCGCCGATCGGTGCGCGGGCGGCGATGGGAGCGGCGGCATCGGGCCGCGGGCGTGCGGTGGCGGAGATCCGGCAACGGCACAGCCGCCCCGGGAGGGCCGCACGGCACGCCGAGACCGGCGGCCGGGCAGGGCCCGTCCGTCCCGCGCGCTGTCTCCCATCCGGACTGTCTGGACGCGGGCAGGCCCGCACCCAACCGTCGGCCCCGGATTTTCACCAGGTCCACCGGGCGGACGAACCGCTCCCGGGTCGCGGGCTTACCACAGCCAGGCCGTGGATCACCGCCGGTTCGGAATTACACCGAGTCCCGCCAGCGCGTGGTGGGTACCACCCGAAGTCTTACACGCTCTGGGGGGTCAACGGCTACCCCCAGCGCGCTACTTCACAGAACGATGACTCGAATCCGACACTCCGCGACGCCGGTCCACCGCCACGTACGACCCCGGCTGGCTCTTGGCCACCGACTTCATCTCGGAGGCGATCGTCATCGCCGCCAGTGGATTCGTGAGCCGTTTGTCGGCATCCGAGACCGAGACGCCGATCGAGAGGGTGACCAGCGCGGCGCGGCGTAGGTTGCCCCGCCGATCCTTGAGCTCCACGTAGCCGCGAGCCGCGTCGGGCGGGTCGTACAGCGCGTCGGCCGCCTGCTCGAAGTCCGCGGAGACCTGCGAGGTCAGCTGCCGGACCTGGTCCGGGGTGCTGACGAAGATGAAGTCGTCACCGCCGACGTGGCCCAGGAAGGCCGGTGGGAGCCCCACCGAGACGACCGCCTGGTGCAGGCTGCGGGCCAACGCGGAGATGAAGTCGTCGCCACGGACGAACCCGTAGACGTCGTTGACACTCTTGAAACGGTCAATGTCGATGTAGCCGACCGCGTAGTCGGCCCCGACCCGGATCCGGTCGGCGATCTCCCGCCGGATCCGGCTGTTGCCGGGTAGCCCGGTCAGCGGCGAGACCTCGCGGAACTCCTTGTTCCGGCGCAGCGTGGAGCTGACCCGGGCCACCAACTCGGCAGTATCGAAGGGCTTGACCAGGTAGTCGTCGGCACCGGCGCTGAGGCCGTGCACCTTGTCCACGGTCATCCCCTTGGCGGTCAGCATGATCACCGGGAGGGCGGCGGTCATCGGGTTGGCCCGAAGCCGTCGGGTCAGCTCCATCCCGTCCATCCGGGGCATCATCAGATCGACCACGGCCAGGTCGGGGCGGTGCCGCGCGATCACCTCAAGCGCCGCCTGGCCGTCCCCGGCATGGATCACCTCATAGCCGTGCAACCGCAGGTTGAACTCGACGAACCGGGCGATGTCCTCGTCGTCGTCAACGACCAGAATGACGTCCTGGCGATCCCCTTCGGGCTCCACGTCAGGCCCGGGGCGCCGCGCACTGGGCCAGGGACCGCAGCCGGCGTACGGCCTCGGCCGGGTCATCGGCGCCGAAGACGGCGGTGCCGGCGACGAAGGCGTCCGCGCCCGCCTCGGCGGCCTCGGCGATGGTGTCCACGGCGATCCCACCGTCGACCTCGATGCGCAGCTCCAGGTGACCAGCGTTGACGTGTCGACGGGCGGTGCGCACCTTGTCCAACAGGTTCGGAATGAACCGCTGCCCACCGAACCCCGCCTTGATCGTCATGATCAACAAGGTGTCGAAGCTGGGCAGCAGGTCCAGGTACGGTTCGATCGGGGTGTCCCGGTCGATCGCCAACCCCGCCTTCGCACCGGCCGAACGGAGCTCCTTGGCCAGCGCGACCGGGTCGGCACAGGCCTCGGCGTGAAACGTCACGTTGTACGCCCCGGCGTCGGCGTAGCCGGGCGCCCACCGCCGCGGATCCTCGATCATGAGGTGCACGTCAAAGGGAAGCCGGGTGGCGGCCCGCAGGCTCTGCACGACCGGCAACCCGATCGTCAGATTCGGCACGAAGTGGTTGTCCATGACATCCACGTGCACCCAGTCGGCGGTGTCTTCGATGGCACGGACCTCGTCGGCGAGGCGGGCGAAGTCGGCGGCCAGAATGCTCGGCGCGACGATTGGCAGCGGTACGGTCACGAGGCCAGTGTACGAACGCAGCCTCCCATCGCCACCGGTGCGGCCCCGCCGAGCCGCTCGGGCGCATCCCGCGGCTACCCGACGGGAACTGACCATTGCGGACCGGGACGCCGGGCGGCGCCGTCGCTCCACAGCGGTCGTCGGCGGGCGAGCCGGCGGGCAGCCACGCCTACCGAGTCGCTGACGGCACACGGAACCGGTTTGCCACGTGCCGTAAGCTGCCGCACCGTGGCGTGTTCGGACGCCATACCTACCGCGCCCGGGAGGACGCCGGATGAAACGAGTCACGCTGTCCGCCACGGTGGTGGCCCTGACGCTCGCCGGATGTGCTGCCGCGCCGCCGGGAACCGACGGAGATCTGGTTGACGACTGGGCCCCCCTCGCCGCCGCGACGGGTTTCACGCCCGAGGCGGGCACCTGCCACCCCACCGTATCCGAGGTCGGCTACCGCAGCGCGTACGCGCCGACTCCCTGCGACCAGCCGCACACGTCGGAGACCCTGTACGTCGGCACGCTGACCGGGGCCGACGCGACGGGTTCCCGGCCACCGGAAACCGACTCGACCGCGATGCGGACCGCCTACGCCACCTGTGAGCGGGAGGTAAACGAGGCACTGGGTGCCGACTGGCGCAGTGGACGGATCGGCCTCTCCGTCATCCTCCCGTCGCGAGCTGGATGGGAGGGGGGCTTCCGCTGGTTCCGCTGCGACGTGAACGAGTACGAGAGCCTGGACGATTTGGGCAGGGTGTCCCGCGCCGCCAGCCTGGTTGGAGCACTCAAGGGCGACTCCCCGCTTCGGCACACCTGCTTCAAGCCGACCGTGAGCGACGACCGGGTCGAGGCGATGACACCGGTGGAGTGCACCGAGAAACACCGCGCCGAGTTCGTCGGCGTCTGGACCGCACCGGAGACCGACTACGCCGAGTTCCAACGCAACGAGGACCGGACCGGCGAGAGCTGCTACAAGCTGATTGCCGAGTACGCCGAGGTGCCCCGCAGCGACGTGGAGTACCGCACCGGCTACATCCTCTACGCCCCGCTGGAGGAGGAGTGGCTCACCGGCAACCGGGGGGTGCAGTGTTTTCTCTACGTCAGCGGCCGGAGCCTGACCCGGTCGATGAAGGACGCGGGCAAGGCCGGCCTGCCGCGGTAGTGCGGGCCGCATCCGGGACGGTTGACCACCCGGGCTGCCTGAGCCGGGGGTGGTCACGCCGCGCATCGCGCGGACTGACCACCCCCGGCGGGTCAGCGGAACGCGGCCGACCGAACGGCACGGGACCAGACCAACCCCGGCGCAGCACCGCAAGGGTCAACCCCGGCGCAGCACCGCAAGGAACATGGCGTCGGTGCCGTGCCGGTGCGGCCACAGCTGTACCGTCGGCCCGTCGCCGAGCCCCGGCATTCCCGTCGGCAACAGCGGACGGGCGTCAACGAAGTCGACCGGCACCCCCGCGCGGCGCGCCGCCTCGGTAACCGTCACGTGTGTCTCGACGACGTGCGGCGAACAGGTCACGTATGCCACCAGGCCACCCGGGCGGACCGCCCGCAGCCCCGCGCTGAGCAGTTCCCGCTGCAACCGGGTCAGCGCCGGCAGGTCCGACGGCTGCCGGCGCCAGCGTGACTCGGGTCGCCGACGCAGCGAGCCCAGACCGGTGCAGGGTGCGTCCACCAGCGCCCGGTCGAAGTGCCCCTCCGCGAGCTTCGGCGTCGCGCCGACGGTGCGACCATCCGTGTTGAGCACGGTCACCGGCAGGTCGCGGGTGGCCTGCTGGACAAGACGGGCCCGGTGCTCGGACACCTCCACCGCGGTCAGGCGCGCGCCACGCTGGGCGGCGATGGCGCCAAGCAGGCCGGACTTGCCCCCCGGCCCCGCGCACAGGTCGAGCCAGCGACCGTCTGGGCCGTCCAGCGGCGCCACCGTGAGAGCCTCGGCCACCAGTTGGGAGCCCTCGTCCTGGACATGGGCCCGCCCCTCGATGAGCGCCGGCAGGTCGCCGGGGGCGCCCCCACCGGAGTAGACCGCGGATGGGGAGAAGGCGCCCGGGGCACCGCCGACCTCGTCGGCCAGGGCCACCGGGTCGGCCAGCCCCGGGCGGGCACAGAGGTGCACCGGCGGGCGCTCGTTGTCCTCGATGAGCAACCGGGTGGTCTCACCAAGGTCGCCGCCGAGCGCCTCGGCGAACGCCCGCACAATCCACTGCGGATGGCTGTACGCGAGTGCCAGGTGCCCGATCGGGTCGGTCTCCAGCGGCGGGGCGAGCCGGGCCACCCAGGCGTCGACATCCCGGCTGGCGACCTCTCGGAGCACCGCGTTGGCGAACCCGGTCGCCCCCGGCCCAACCGAGCGGACCAGGTCAACCGTTGCCGAGACAGCGGCGTGGGCGGGTACCCGGGTATGGAGCAGTTGGTACGCGCCGAGCCGCAACGCGTCCCGAACCGGCGGATCGATGCGGGCCACATCCCGACCGGCGGCCTCGGTGAGAATCGCGTCGAGGGTGCCGAGCCGGCGCAGCGTCCCATACGTCAGCTCGGTGGCGAAGGCGGCGTCCCGGCCGACCAGATCCGCGTCGCGCAGAATCGCCGGGAGCACAAGGTTGGCGTACGCGTCATCCCGGTTGACCGCGGCGACCGCCTGATAGGCGGCGTGCCGGGGTAGGTCAGCGGCGCTCCGGCCGGTGGGGCGCCCGCGCCCGCCGGCCGTCGGCCGCTGGCCGCCACGGCCCCGCCGCTCCGGGCGGCGCTCGAATCCGGCACCAGCACGACCACGGTCGGCGGCGGGACGACCGGCCCGGAAACCACCGGCCCGGTCCACGTCCTGGCCGTCTACCGGGCCCGTCATGCAAGGACCTCCCCAGCGCTCACCCGAACGCCGCGCGCCCAGTCACTCGCCGGCATGGCCTTCTTGCCCGCCGCCCGGATCTCACCGAGCGCAACCGGGGTGGTGGCGGTGCCGGCAAGCACCCGGGACTTCTCCACCAACAGCTCACCCGGCTTCAGTTCGGGGCCATCCGCGACGAGGGTGACCGGGCCGAGCTTGACCCGCTCGCCGCGGAAAGTCGTCCACGGGCCGGGAGCCGGGGAGCAGGCGCGGACGCGCCGGTCCACGGCGAAGGCGGGGTCACCCCAGCGCACCCGGGCATCCGCCACGGTGAGCTTCGGCGCCAGGCTCACCCCGTCGTTCGGTTGCGGCTGCGCCCGTGCGCAGCCCTCCTCGATCGCGTCCAGCACCGCGATCAGCAGCTCCGCGCCGGAGTGCGCCAGCCGCTCCAGCAGGTCGCCCGAGGTGTCGGCCGGCCGAACCTCGTCGGTGACGGTGCCGTACACCGGGCCCGTGTCCAGGCCCTCCTCAAGCTGGAAGACGCTGGCACCGGTCACCTCGTCGCCGTGCAACAGGGCGTGCTGCACGGGAGCCGCGCCGCGCCAGGCGGGCAACAGGGAGAAGTGCAGGTTGACCCAGCCATGCCGCGGAATCTCCAGGGCGGCCGGCGGGACCAGGGCACCGTACGCGACGACGGGCACACAGTCCGGTGCCAGGGTACGCAGCCGGTCGAGGAACTCCGGCTCCCGCGGCCGGGCCGGGGTGAGGACCTCGACGCCGTGCTCGTCGGCCCAGGCGCCCACCGGGGAACGGGACAGGCCCCGGCCCCGGCCCGCCGGAGCATCCGGGCGAGTGAGCACCGCGACCAGTTCATGGCGGGAGGCGGCCACCGCGGCGAGGGTGGGGACGGCGACGGCCGGCGTACCGGCGAAGATCACGCGCATCGGCCGGTCACCGCCCGAGGCCGAACGGGTTGGCGGCGTGCGGGCTGAGCTTCACCGTCGGCGGGGCCGCCGGGTCGTACCACTCGGCCCGGCGGATCTCCTTCATCGCCGCCTTGCGACCGGCCGGGTCGAGCCGGTCGATGAACAACACCCCATCCAGGTGGTCGGTCTCGTGCTGCACGCAGCGGGACATCAGACCGGTACCGACGATCTGCACCGGATCGCCGTACCCGTTGAAGCCCTTGGCGACCACGTTCTGCCGGCGCTTCGTGTCGAAGTACAGACCCGGCAGCGACAGGCAGCCTTCCGGGCCGTCCTGCTCCTCGGCGTCGGGGAACTCCAACACCGGGTTGACCAGGTGACCGACCACGT
This sequence comes from Salinispora pacifica DSM 45544, assembly GCF_000378845.1. Lineage (NCBI taxonomy): Bacteria > Bacillati > Actinomycetota > Actinomycetes > Micromonosporales > Micromonosporaceae > Salinispora > Salinispora pacifica. Next base: position 1,101,025 of record NZ_KB905359.1, read on the forward strand.
CGTCCACGTCGAAGGCGAACACCCGCAGGCCCACGCCGAGCTGCGGCCCGGCCAGACCGGCGCCGTTCTGCTCACGCATCGTGTCGATCAGGTCAGCGACAAGCTTGCGCAGTTCGACATCGAAGTCGACCACCGGGTCAGCCGGCGTGCGCAGCACCGGGTCGCCGAAGAGGCGGATGGGCTGGACGGTCACGCGGATTGGCTCCTTCGTGGGCTTGGCAACGGGCGTGCCGTACCAGTCTACGGAGTGCCCAGAGCGACCCCGGCCGGCGTACCGGGATCAGCGGGTACGGCACCGACGGTCACCGGAAGCGTCTCGTAGCCACGCAGGGTCAGCCGGTGCCGCCGAGTGGGCTCGCCGGCCAGCGCGAGCTCGGGCAGCCGGCGCAGCAACAGCGGAAAGGCGACCTGGGCCTCCAGTCGGGCCAGCCCGGCGCCGAGGCAGTAGTGCGCGCCGGCGCCGAAGGACAGCGGGGGCGACTGGGCCCGCCGCGGGTCGAAGCGAGCCGGATCAGTAAAACGCGCCGGGTCGCGGTTGGCCGCGCCGAGCAGAACCAGCAGCCAACTCCCCGCGGGCAGCTCAACCCCGGCGAGGGATACCGACTCGCGGACCGTACGGCTGGTCAACTGCACGGGGGAGTCGTACCGCAGAAACTCCTCCACGTAGCCGGGTGCGAGCTCGGGCTGACCGCGCAGGGCAGTCGCCGAGTCGGGGTGGGTCAGGAGCACGACCAGCCCGTTGCCGAGCAGGTTCGTGGTGGTCTCGAAGCCCGCGACCAACAGCAACACGAGGTTGGCCAACAGCTCCTCGCCGGACAGCCGGTCACCGTCGGCGTCGTGCGCCTGCACCAGGGCGGTGGTCAGGTCGTCGGCCGGGGCTCGGCGGCGCTGGGCGATCAGCTCGGTGAAGTAGTCACGCAGCTCACTGGCGCCGGCGTCGGCGATGGCCAACTCCTGCGGGGTGATCTCCGGCTCCAGGACACCGGTCAGATCACTGGCCCAGTGCCGAAACCGAGCCCAGTCGGCCGCCGGCACCCCGAGCAGGGCGCAGATCACCGTGACCGGCAACGGGTAGGCAAAGCTACCCATGAAATCCACCGCAGCACCGCCCCGACCGGCCCGGATCATCTCGTCGACCAGGCCGTCGGCCTGGGCGGCCACCACCTCGCGGAGGGCGGCGACCCGGCGCGGAGTGAACACGCCCGCGGCCAGGCGGCGCATGCGGCTGTGGTCCGGTGGATTGGCCCGGATCATCGACCGGGAGATCGAGATCATCGCTGGGCTGTCCTGCCAATGCGGGAAGACACCGTCGCGTTCTTCGTCGTCCATCACCTCAAACCGAGGGTTCCGCAACACCGTGTCGGCCTCGGTGTACCCGGTGACCACGAAGAAACCGGCCGCCGTCGAAACCACCGGTCCGTGCGCGCGCAGCCGCTCGTACGTGGGATAGGGGTCGAGTCGGCCCGGCGGAGATGTCAGCAGTGCGACCGCCTCAGATGCATCCATTCGCCACCTCCGATATCAGGGGTCAGGTGGCCCATCATGCACGCTCAGTCGGCAGACCGTAACCCCCTGCGCCGGGAGGTTGACGGGGAGGGCGGCGTGGCGGCCAGGCGTCGACGGCCAGATGCGGCCCTGCGGCGCCGACGGACGAGCGTGGTGCTCAGGCGCCGACGCCGGGTTCCCCCGCCAAGACCGTACCGCCGCCCAACAGAGCCGGTTCGGGCAGCGGCAGATCGATGCCGTGCGCGGCCGACCAGTCGTGGATCATGCTGGGCCGGACCTGGGCGGCGAAGTAGTCGATCGCGCTCATCCCACCGACGACGGGCTCGTCAACCTCGGCGGCGAGCCGGGCGGGCACCAGCTGGCACCCGTCCCGCAACGCGGCACTGAGTCGACGGTGCCCGTCCACAACGAAGAAGTGTTCCCCCGTGTAACCAATCCGCAGCGGCTCCAGCGGCTCGTCGCCAGCTGCGGCGACATCGTCGGCGGGTGCGGCGTCCCACCGGCCGCGGAGGGTGACGATGTCCTCGGTCGGGTACACCCGGGCCGGGTCGAGCAGCAGCAACGGCGGAGCCTCCCGCAGCACCTCGGGGCAGAGCCGCCCTTCGTACGCGGCGACGATGTGCTCGATCACCTCCGCGGCGCCGGCCCGGGTGGTGTCACAGATCAGGTCGTAGTTGCGCAGCTGGGCCTTGTCCACGCCGTAGCGGATGATGAACCGGTTCCGCTCACTCTCGCTGCGCTCCAGGAGCCGGGCCTTCGCCTCCTCCAGGGAGGTGTACTGCTCAGCCGGGCCGGATGGACGCAGCAGCACTCGCCGGGCAGCCTCCCCGGGCTCGGTGATCATGTGCACCTTGAGCGCGTCGGTGAAGAAGTGCCAGGCGAGCCGCGAGTCCATCACCAGGCACTCACCGGAGGCCGCGATATCCCGTTGAAGTTGGTCGACATAGCCGTCCACGGCCTGATCCAGCTCGGCATGCAGGTTGAGCTGGAGGGCGGTCATCTGCCGCTCCTGGGCCATCTGCCGATAGAGATCACCCACGCTGACCCGACGCATGCCGAGGCGCTCGGCGATCTCCACGGAGACGGTGCTCTTGCCACTGCCGAGGTCGCCGTTGAAGACAATCGATTGAGGAACGATCACGACTGGTCCACCTATGATTGCGGGCTGTTAACACTCGCCGGCACCGCGCCACCCGACGCGCTCCGTCGCCATCGCCGCCGAACCGGCCCCAGCTCCGGCCGGGCGCATCGGACGACACACCATGACCTGAGCCTTCATCCGGCCCGACATGAGGGGCGATGCTATCACCCGGATCCGCCCCCATCCCCACACAGCGTGTCCGTCGCGACAACTTCGGTAACTCTTGGTAGCTGTCAACCTCCGTTGAGTCGCTAGGTCAGAAGAGGGTCAGCGGGTCGATCTGGAGCCGGAGTGGATCAGCAGCCTTACGGGCGGTGCGCACCCCGGCCGCCGAGTGCAGGGCGGCGGCCAGGGCCGCGGCCCGGGCACGGGGAACCCGGACCAGCATCCGTTCCCGGTCGCCGTCGGCGGGCACCGGTCCCAACAACTCCGCCTCCACCGGTAGCCGGGACTCGTCGAGCAGCTCGGCGACGGCGGCCGGCGGCCCGGTGACGCTCGCCATCCGCACCGCCGGTGGAAAGCCGAGCTCCCGGCGTTCGGCGAGTTCGCGGGCCGCGAACCAGCCAGCGTCCCAGCGGAGCAGTGCCTGCACCGGGACGAGCGCACCGTCGGCGACCACCACCACCCGACCGCCGTCCGACCCGGGGCGGGCCAGGGCGGCGGCGGCGAGCCAGCGCCGCAGCGCCTCCTCCCCCGCCCGCAGATCGGCCCGGGTCAGCAGAGCCCACGAGTCCAGCAGCAGCACCGCCCCGTAACCACCATCGGCTACCGGCTCGGCACCCGGGGTGGTGATGACCAGCCCGGCGCCACCGGGGACGGTCGCGAGGACCTCCTCCCGCCCGGAGGTGCGCACCGGCACACCGGGGAAGGCCCGGCCCAGCTCCTCGGCCGTCCGTCGGGCGCCGGTGACCGAGGCGCGTAGCCGCCGTCCCTGGCACTCCGGGCAGGCGTACGCGGCGGCGACGCGGGCACACCAGCGGCAGACCGGCGCGCCCCGCGCCGAGGGAAGCGCGAGCGGCCCGGCGCAGTGTGGGCAGCGCGCCGGAGCCCGGCAGGTGGCGCACGCCACCGCCGGCAGGTAGCCGCGACGGGGCACCTGGACGAGGACCGGCGCGTCGGCGGAGAGGGCAGCGCGCGCCACGGTCCAGGCCAGGCTGGGCAGCCGGGCGGTAGCCGCACCCGGGTCCCGGGCCAGCTGGGGGTCGTCGCCGGTGGGGGCGATCGCCGGCATCCGCGCCCGGACGGCGGCGCGGGCAGCCGTGACCTCGCGGGCCCACCCGGTCTCCACGAGCAGCTGCGCCTCGGCGGTTCGGGCATAACCGCCGATCAGGGCAGCGGCGCCAGCCAGCTGGGCGCGGGTCAGCAACACCTCGCGGGCGTGCGGGTAGGGGGCACGGGGCTCGGCGTGCAGGTCGTCACCGTCATCCCAGATGGCGACGAGGCCGAGTCGGGGCACCGGCGCGAACATGGCGGCCCGGGTGCCGATCACCACCGGCACCTGGCCCCGCCGGGCGGCGAGGAAGGCCCGATACCGGCGGGCCGGACCGAGCGCGGCGGTCAGTTGGACGTGCCGGCCGGGGCCGAGCACGGCGGTCAGCGCCGAGTCGAGCCGGTCAAGGTCCCGGGCGTCGGCGACGACCACGACCGCGCTCCGACCACCGGCGACGGTCGCCGCGACCGCCTCGGCGTAACGGGTGGGCCACTCCTCCCCCGGCAGCGCAGACCAGACCGCGCGGGGGGCACGGCCGTCGACGAGGGCTCGCAGGAGGGCGGGGCCAGCCGGGTAGCCCGACCAACCAATCGGATCAACCGGCCCGGTTCCCGCATCCGGCACGGGCGGACCGGCCGCGGGAGGCGGTTGCGGCTCCTTCTCGACCCGGGCGTGCCGGGGCGGAACAGCGAGGCGAAGCACGTCGGCGAGGCTGCCGGCGTACCGGTCGGCGACGGCGCGGGCCAGGCGGGCGATCTCCGGAGCGAGGGCCGGCTCCGGGGAGACGACCTTCTCCAGGTACGCGAGCCGGGGGTGGGCGGATTCGCTCACCCGCTCCAACAGCCAGCCGTTGACGAGCTGACCGGCGAAGCGGACCTTCACCCGGGTGCCGGGAGCAGCATCGCCATCGAGAGCCTCGGGCACCAGGTAGTCGAAGGGCCGATCGAGGTGGGCCAGGGGTAGGTCCACGCAGACACGAGCGACCGGCGACCCGTTGGCAGGCCGCCGGTCGCTACGCGGGGTACTACTCAGCCGCCCGCCACCGACTTGAGATCAGTGGCGCGATCGGTGCTCTCCCAGGTGAAGTCGGGAAGCTCTCGACCGAAGTGTCCGTACGCCGCGGTCTGCGAGTAGATCGGCCGCATCAACTTCAGGTCCCGGATGATCGCCGCCGGCCGAAGGTCGAACACCTCCGTCACCGCCTTCTCGATCCGCTCCACCGGCACCGTCTCCGTGCCGAACGTCTCCAGGAACAGGCTCACCGGCTGCGCCTTGCCGATGGCGTACGCCACCTGCGCCTCGCACCGCTCCGCCAGCCCGGCCGCCACCACGTTCTTGGCCACCCACCGCATCGCGTACGCCGCCGAGCGGTCCACCTTGGACGGGTCCTTGCCGGAGAACGCTCCGCCGCCGTGCCGCGCGTACCCGCCGTAGGTGTCCACGATGATCTTCCGACCGGTCAGACCCGCGTCTCCCATCGGGCCACCAACCTCGAACCGGCCCGTCGGATTCACCAGCAGCCGGTAGTCTTCGATGTCCAGCCCCAGCCCGAGACTCTCCACCTCCGGCGCGATCACGTGCTCCCGGATGTCCGGCGTCAGCAGCGACTCCAGCGACACATCGGCCGCGTGCTGCGACGACACCAGCACGGTGTTCAGCCGCACCGGCCGCATTCCCTCGTACTCCACCGTCACCTGCGTCTTACCATCCGGACGCAGGTACGGCACCACACCTTCGCGCCGCACCTGTGCCAGGCGGCGGGACAGCCGATGCGCCAACGCGATCGGAAGCGGCATCAACTCTGGGGTCTCCGAGCAGGCGAACCCGAACATCATCCCCTGGTCGCCAGCGCCCTGCGCGTCCAACACGTGCTCGGATGCGCCGGTACGCAGCTCAATCGCGTTGTCGACCCCCTGGGCGATATCTGCCGACTGCGACCCGATCGACACACTTACTCCGCAGGACGCCCCGTCGAAACCCTTTCGCGACGAGTCGTAACCAATGTTCAAAATCGTCCGACGCACGATCGACGGGATGTCGGCGTAGGCCTTCGTGGTTACCTCGCCCGCAACATGCACCTGACCGGTTGTGATCAGCGTCTCCACTGCAACCCGGCTACGCGGGTCCTCTGCCAGCAACGCATCGAGGATCCCGTCACTGATCTGGTCAGCAATCTTGTCAGGGTGACCTTCGGTTACCGATTCGGAAGTGAAGAGGCGGCGTGTCACGGCACTCCTAAGTCAGGGAAACTCGTTCCGCGGCAGTTTAGTCACTCGCGCCGGGTACCGGATCCCCCTATCGCGCACTGATCCAGCTATCCGGGACAGCCGGTCAGCCGGGAGACGATGAGGTCCCAGACACCGTCAGCGAGGTCTTCCTTGGACTGCTCGGGCATCCGGCTGACCGATCCGTCCGCGCCGATGACGGTCGCCGCGTTGGTGTCGGCGCCAAAAACCTGGTCCGGGCCGACCTCGTTGATGACGATGAGGTCCGCCCGCTTACGGGCGAGCTTGGCTCGACCGTTGGCCTCGGCGTCACTGGTCTCCGCGGCGAAGACCACCAGCACCTGCTCCGGGCGACGACGCTTCCCGAGCTCGGCGGCGATGTCCGGGTTCGCGACGAGCTCAATGGTGGGCGCGCTGCCGTCGTCCGACTTCTTGATTTTGCCAGTCGCGTACGTCGCCGGCCGGAAATCGGCGGGAGCCGCCGCCAGCACCACCGCGTCCGCGCGGTCGGCAGAAGTCAGCGTGGCCTCGCGCAGCTCGGCGGTCGTACTGACCCGCACCAGGTCCACGCCGGCCGGATCGGGCAGCGCGACGTTGGCGGAGACCAGGGTGACCCGGGCTCCTCGCGCCACCGCGGCGCGGGCGAACGCGTACCCCTGCTTGCCGGAGGAGCGATTACCGAGAAACCGGACCGGGTCCAGCGGCTCCCGGGTGCCCCCGGCGGTGACCAGCACGTGCTTCCCGGTGAGGTCCGCCGTCGCGGCGGCGCCGCGAGCGAGAACGCGTCGAGCCACGGCGAAGAGCTCCGCCGGGTCCGGTAGCCGCCCCTTGCCGGTGTCCGCTCCGGTGAGCCGGCCGACCGCCGGCTCCACGACCCGCACCCCGCGGGAGCGCAGCGTCGCCACGTTGGCCACCGTCGCCGGATGTTCCCACATCTCGGTATGCATCGCCGGCGCCAGGACCACCGGGCAGCGAGCCGTCAGCAGAGTGTTGGTGAGCAGGTCATCCGCGAGCCCATGCGCGGCCCGGGCAAGCAGGTCGGTGGTGGCCGGAGCCACCACGACCAGGTCCGCCTGCTGACCCAACCGCACGTGCGGCACCTCGTGCACGTCGGACCAGACGTCGTCGGCGACTGGTTGACCGGAGAGCGCCGACCAGGTCGCGGCCCCGACGAAATGGAGCGCCGACGCGGTCGGCACGACCCGGACCTGGTGGCCGGACTCGGTGAAGAGCCGCAGCAACTCGCAGGCCTTGTAGGCGGCGATCCCGCCACCGACCCCGAGGATAATCCGGGGGGACATCGCTGGGTACGCGTTACGGCTGGTCGGTGGGCTCAGCGGTGAGCAGGCCCGCGTTGATCTCCCGCATGGCGATCGAGAGCGGCTTCTCCTGCGGGGTCGTCTCGACCAGCGGGCCGACGTACTCCAGCAGGCCCTCGCCGAGCTGGCTGTAGTAGGCGTTGACCTGACGGGCCCGCTTGGCGGCGAAGATGACCAGCGCGTACTTCGAGGTGGTCTTCTCAAGGAGCTCGTCGATCGGCGGGTTGGTGATGCCTTCGGGGTTGGTGGCGATGGATCCCACGTGTTGACCTCTGCGTCTGTGACACCGCTCGCGGTGCTGGCGGTCAACCGCGCACGCGCGGTCGCGCCGGAGCTTTGAATGACGAACCGAACAATCCTACCAGCTCGTCCACGACCTGCACGGTCCGGCCATGCACGATCGTATGCGCGAAATGCGGCTCGGTGACCGGATCGGCCACGTAGCCGGGTGGGTGCAGCAGAACGAGCTGGGCCGTCGGCAACACGGCCCGCAGCCGCAGCGCCCCGGCCAGGTCCATCGGGAGCAGAGCCGGCGCCCCAGCGGCCAGTCGGGACCGCAGGGGTTGCCCCGGCGTACCGCGCCGGTATCGGCCGATCTGGCTCCATTCCAGCAGATCGCCGGCGGCCAGCAGCCGGTCGAACTCGGCCGGGTCGAGGAAGACGCGATCAACCCCGGCCACCTCGCCATCCCGCCGGGGGCGGGTGGTCACCGGCACCGGCGTCCACACAGTAGGCAGACGCGCCCGGACCAACCCAGCGACACCATCCCGACCGGAACCCGACGGTCCGGTCAGGATGGTGAGCCGGGCCGCCGGGCGCGCCTCACCATCCGTGCTCACTGCTCGTTTCTACACGGCCGCCGACCTCAGTTGGCAGCGAACTCCCCAAGCAGGGCCTTGCGCTGCTGCTCGCCGAGGCCACGCAGGCGCCGGCTATCGGCGATCTTGAGCTTCTCCATGATCTGGGTCGCCCGGATCTTGCCGATTCCCGGCATCGCCTGCAGGACAGCGGATACCTTCAGCTTGCCGACGACATCGTCGGACTCGGCCCGCTCGAGAACGGCTCCGAGCGTTGTCTTGCCCTGCTTGAGCTGCTCCTTCAGCTCAGCACGGGCCTTGCGGATCTCCGCGGCCTTCTCCAGCGCTGCTGCGCGCTGCTCAGGGGTCAGTGACGGGAGCGGCACCAGTTCTCCTCAGGTCCCTATCGCGACGGGCGAACGCACCGCCGCACTGTGAAACGTGGTGTCGCTGCGAACCAGGGAGGCCCAAGGTTCCCAGCGCGGGGAAAACTAGCGGTCAACGGCGCATTCGGCAACGTGGGCACGCGAAGATCGGCGGAAAGTGACCGAGCCGTCAGTCAGCTACGAACCGGTCAAAGCCGCTCGACAGTCAGCCAGGACCCGGTCCGCGGCGTCCCGTAGAGCCGCCGGATCGGGCCCCGCGGCCAGCACCTCACGGGAGGATGTGGGCAGTACGGCGGACAGGCTGGAGCCGAAGACCACCCGGAGGTCAGCGGCGCTGGCGCCCTGCGCTCCCAGCCCCGGAGCGAGCAGCGGACCGTTGACCGCGGTGAGATCGTGACCCGTCTGACCGATGGTCGCCCCCACCACCAACCCCACGCTGCCCAGTGGTTGCGCACCCGCGTTGAGCTGGGAAATCTCGTCGATGACCAGCTGTGCGACGGTCCGCCCGTCGGCGGTGCGAGCCCGCTGCACCGCGGCGCCCTCGGGATTGGAGGTCAGCGCCAGCACGAAGACTCCGCCACCCTGCGCGGCGGCCAGCTCGAACATCGGGGCGAGCGCGCCAACCCCGAGATACGGGCTCACCGTCACCGCGTCGACATGCAGTGGGCTCGATGGATCAAGGTACGCGGAGGCGTACGCGGAGACCGTCGAGCCAATGTCGCCACGCTTGACGTCAAGGAGGACGAGCGAACCAGCCGCCCGCAACTGTCGGATAGTTGACTCTAGGACCGCCAGGCCCCGAGACCCGAACCGCTCGAAGAAGGCCGACTGCGGCTTGACCACCGCGACCCGGTCACCCAACGCCTCCACGACCGTGCCCGCGAACCGCTCCAGACCGCGAACATCGTCATCGAGGCCCCACCGTGCGAGCAGACCCGGGTGCGGGTCGATGCCCACGCAGAGCGGACCCCGCTCGCCAACCGCCCGGTGCAACCGGGCGCCGAAGCTCTCCATCGCAGACCTCCTCTCGCGTGCCACGCACGCGTCGTCTCAGCGGGCGGCTGATGCCGCCCGCACCCGGGCGGGCTCCGCACCGCCCACCCACCCGGCGGGCTCCGCACGGCCCACCCACCCGGCGGGCTTCCGCCGCACGCCCACCCACCCGCCACCCCGGCCCCACTCGCCGCCGCAGCCGGCGGATCAGCCCGCCCGAGCCGCGGCGGCGATCCCCGCGGTGATCCGGGCCAGATCGGCATCCGCGGTGACGTACGGGGGCATGGTGTAGATCAGATCCCGGAACGGTCGCAGCCAGACGCCGGCGGCTACCGCCGCCGTGGTCGCCGCCGGCAGGTCCACCTCATGGTCGAGCTGCACCACACCGATCGCGCCCAGCACCCGGACGTCGGCGACGCCCGGCTGCGCCCGTAGCGGCTCCAGGCCGGCCCGCAAACCACTCTCGATCCGCGCCACCCGCGCCGGCCAGTCCCCGGCCCGCAGCAGGCCGAGCGAGGCGTTCGCCACCGCGCAGGCGAGCGGATTACCCATGAAGGTCGGACCATGCGCGAGTACACCGGCGGCCGAGATCCCACGGGCGATCTCCGCGGTGCAGAGCGCGGCAGCCAGGGTGAGGTACCCCCCGGTGAGCGCCTTGCCCACACAGAGCACGTCCGGCGTCACGCCGGCGTGCTCTGCGGCGAACATCGCCCCGGTCCGACCGAAACCGGTAGCGATCTCGTCAAAGATGAGCAGAACCCCGTGGGCACGGGTGACCTCCCGCAGCACCTGTAGGTAGCGCGGGTGGTGGAACCGCATGCCACCGGTCCCCTGGACGACCGGCTCGACGATGACCGCGGCCAGTTCGTGGGCGTGCCGGGCGACCGCGTCCGCCAGGACCGCCTCGTACGCCGGATCCGGCGGTGCGGTGAACCCCGCTGGCGGCACCGGCGCGAAGACCTGCCGGGGCAGCACCTCCCCCCAGAGGTGGTGCATGCCCCCCTCCGGGTCACAGACACTCATCGGGTGGAACGTGTCGCCGTGGTAGCCGCCCCGCCAGGTACCCAGCCGACGGCGTTCCGGCCGGCCGGTGGCCCGCTGGAACTGCAGGCACATCTTGACGGCCACCTCGACACTCACCGAGCCGGAGTCGGCCAGGAAGACGTGCTCCAACCCCTCCGGCGCCAGCTCGACGAGGGTGCGGGCCAGGGTGACGGCCGGCTCGTGGGTGAGCCCGCCGAACATCACGTGGCTCATCCGGCCCAGCTGATCGGTCACCGCCGCGTCCAGCACCGGGTGCCGGTAGCCGTGGATCGCCGACCACCACGACGCCATCCCGTCAACCAGCTCCCGCCCATCAGCCAGCCGCAGCCGCACCCCGGCCGCGCTCTCCACGACGCGCGGCGGCATGGCCGGCGGCAGCGCCTCGTACGGATGCCACACGTGCGCCGCGTCTGCGGCACTGATCTCCTCCGGGGTCAACGACGTCGCCTCCTCACCAGCCGGTCACCGTGTCAACCGGCCCTCGGGTCCCAGTAGCCCGGCGCACCACCGGCGGGCGGTCCGCAGTCACCGGGCGCGTACCACCCGCACGGTGTCACGGCGTGCGGGCCGCCGCCGCGGCGGCCCGCACCAAGGCCGGCCCCCGGTAGATGAAGCCGGTGTAGAGCTGCACCAACGAGGCGCCCGCGTCGAACATGCGCTCGGCGTCGTCCGGAGTGAGAATGCCGCCGACGCCGACGATCGGCAGCCGGCCGCCGGTCTCGGCGTGCACGAAGGAGACCACCTCCCGGGCCCGCTGCGCCAACGGGCGGCCGGAGAGCCCACCCGCCTCGGCGCCGCCGGCCTGATCGGCGGGGGCGAGGCCGTCGCGGGAGAGCGTGGTGTTCGTGGCGATCACCCCCGCCGCGCCCCGCGCCAGGCAGACCTCCAGCAGCTCCGCGATTGCCGAATCCGGAAGGTCTGGGGCAATCTTCACCAGCACCGGCTTCTCGCCGACCAGAGCGGCCAACAGGGCATCCAGATGTGCCCGGTCCTGCAGCGCACGCAGCCCCGGCGTGTTCGGCGAGGAGACATTGACCGCAAAGTAGTCGCCGTACCCGCGCAGGGCCTGGTACGACGCTTGGTAGTCCGCGACCGCCTCCTCGAGCGGGGTGACCTTGGACTTGCCGAGGGAGATGCCCAGCGGCACCCCGAGCGGGCGGGGCAGCGCCGCCAACCGCGCCGCGAGCGCGTCGGCGCCGGCGTTGTTGAAGCCCATCCGGTTCACCACCGCCCGGCTCTCGGGAAGCCGAAACAGCCGCGGCCGCGGGTTGCCCGGCTGCGGGTGCGCGGTGACCGTACCCACCTCGACGAAACCGAAGCCCAACGCCGGCCAGGCCGGCAGCGCCACCCCGTTCTTGTCCATCCCGGCGGCCAACCCGACCGGGTTCGGGAAGCGCAGCCCGAACACCGTTCGGGGAGCCGAGACGCTGTACCGGGCCCGGAGCACGGCCAGCGCCGCGGGCACCCGAGCCAGGCCGGCCAGCCGCCGTACCGTGAACTCGTGCGCCGTCTCCGCGTCCCCGCCCCCCAGCCGGAACAGCCGTGGCCGCACCACCCGTTCGAAGATCACCTCATCCTCCCCGGCCGGGTGAGCGACCTCGGGCCGCTCGGGCTCACCGGGCGCTTCGCAGCGAGGCGTGCAGCGCCTGCAGCGGACGGACCACCATGTCACCACGGATCCGGGCCTCGACCGCCATCACCGCGGCGGCGGCGCCGGGGACGGTGGTGATGCAGGGGATGTCCGCCGTCACGGCGGCACTGCGGATCTCGTAGCCATCGGAGCGGGCGCTCGCTCCCGAACCCTGCGGGGTGTTCACCACGAGCACCACCTCGCCGGACCGGATGAGCGAGACCGCGTCCGCGCTCTCCCCCGACTCGTAGTGCTTGCGGATCTGCTCGCAGGCGACGCCGTGCCGGCGCAGCACCTCAGCGGTGCCGGTGGTGGCGATCAGCTGGAAGCCCAGGTCGGCCAGGCGCTTGATCGGGAAGATCATGCCCCGCTTGTCCCGGTTGGCGACCGACACGAAGATCTTCCCGCTGGTGGGCAACGAGCCGTAGGTTGCCGACTGCGACTTGGCGAAGGCGTACCCGAATGCGGTGTCGATGCCCATCACCTCACCGGTGGACTTCATCTCCGGTCCGAGCAGCGAATCGATCCCCTTCCCGGTCGGGGTGCGGAACCGCTTGAACGGGAGCACCGCCTCCTTGACCGCGATCGGCGCATCCGCGGGGAGGGTGCCGCCGTCGCCGTCGGCGGGGAGCAGGCCCTCGGCACGCAGCTCGGCGATGGTGGCACCGAGCGCGATCCGAGCCGCCGCCTTGGCCAACGGCACCGCGGTGGCCTTGGACACGAACGGCACGGTCCGGGACGCACGCGGGTTGGCCTCAAGCACCCAGAGCTGGTCGTCCTTGAGGGCGTACTGCACGTTGAGCAGGCCCCGTACGCCGATGCCCCGGGCGATCTCCTCGGTGTACCGACGGACCTCGGCGACGTGGGAACCGGCCAGGGTGATCGGCGGCAACGCGCAGGAGGAGTCGCCGGAGTGGATCCCGGCCTCCTCGATGTGCTCCATCACCCCGCCGAGGTAGACCTCGCCGGCGGCGTCGCAGAGCGCGTCCACGTCGATCTCGATCGCGTCATCGAGGAACCGGTCCACCAGCACCGGATGATTCGGGGAGATGTCGGTGGCCCGGCCGATGTAGTCACGCAGCGTGGCGTCGTCGTAGACAATCTCCATGCCCCGACCACCGAGCACGTACGAGGGCCGGACCAGCACCGGATAGCCGATCTCGGCGGCGATCGTCTTCGCCTCGTCGTACGAGATGGCGGTGCCGTGTGCCGGCGCCCGCAACCCGGCGCGGGCCAGCAGCGCGCCGAACGCCCCCCGCTCCTCGGCGAGGTGGATCGACTCCGGGGAGGTGCCGACGACCGGCACCCCGGCGTCCTTGAGCCGCTGCGCCAGCCCCAACGGGGTCTGGCCACCAAGCTGTACGACCACCCCGACCACCCCGGGGCCTCCGGCCGCCCGGCCGGAGGAGTCCTCGGCGTGCCACACCTCGAGGACGTCCTCGAAGGTCAGCGGCTCGAAGTAGAGCCGGTTCGCGGTGTCGTAGTCGGTGGAGACGGTCTCCGGGTTGCAGTTGACCATAACCGTCTCGTATCCGACGTCCCGCAACGCCATGACGGCGTGCACGCAGGAGTAGTCGAACTCGATGCCCTGCCCGATCCGGTTCGGCCCCGAGCCGAGGATCAGCACCTTGGGCCGGTCCGACCCGACCACCTCGGTCTCCGCGTCGTAGGTGGAGTAGTGGTAGGGCGTCGTCGCTTCGAACTCCGCCGCGCAGGTGTCCACGGTCTTGTACACCGGCCGGACACCCAACCGGTGCCGCAGCGTCCGAACCCCGTCCTCGGCGGCCAGCTCCGGGCGCAACGCGGCGAGCTGGCGGTCGGAGAGCCCCGCCCGCTTGGCCCGGCGCAGCAGGTCGTCATCGAGCACCGGGGCGTTCACGATCTCGGCCCGCAACTCCACCAGGCCGGCGATCTGGTCCAGGAACCACGGGTCGATCCCACCGGACGCCGCCGCCACCTCGGCGATCGAGGCGCCGAGCCGCAGCGCCCGTTCCACCGTGTAGAGCCGCCCGTCGTGCGGCACCCGCAGCGCCGCGAGGGTGTCCTCCCGGGTGGCACCCGCCGGGTCGGGCGCGGTCCAGAAGCCGGCCGCCTTCGTCTCCATCGAGCGCATCGCCTTGTTCAGCGCCTCGGTGAAGTTGCGGCCCAGGCTCATCGCCTCACCGACCGACTTCATGGTGGTGGTCAGCTCCGGGTCGGCGCCGGGGAACTTCTCGAACGCGAAGCGCGGAATCTTGACCACCACGTAGTCCAACGTCGGCTCGAAGGCGGCCGGCGTCTTCAGCGTGATGTCGTTCGGGATCTCGTCGAGGGTGTAGCCGATGGCCAGCCGCGCGGCGATCTTCGCGATCGGGAAGCCGGTCGCCTTCGAGGCGAGCGCCGACGAGCGGGAGACCCGGGGGTTCATCTCGATCACGACGATCCGGCCGTCGGCCGGGTTCACCGCGAACTGGATGTTGCAGCCCCCGGTGTCCACCCCGACCTCGCGCAGCACCGCGATGCCGAGGTCCCGCAGGCGCTGGTACTCCCGGTCGGTGAGGGTCATCGCCGGCGCCACGGTGACGCTGTCGCCGGTGTGCACGCCCATCGGGTCAACGTTCTCGATCGAGCAGACCACCACGACGTTGTCGTTCCGGTCCCGCATCAGCTCGAGCTCGTACTCCTTCCAGCCGAGCACGCTCTCCTCGATGAGTACCTCGTGCACCGGGCTGGCGGCCAGGCCGGCACCGGCGATGCGTTCCAGGTCCGCCTCGGTGTGGGCCATGCCGGAGCCGAGGCCACCCATCGTGAACGACGGCCGGATCACCGCCGGCAGGCCCAGCTCGGCGACGGTCTCGCGGACCTCGTCCATCGAGTGGCAGACCCGGGACCGCGGCACCAGCGTGGCCGGGTCCTCGACCCCGATCCGGACCCCCGCCCTGGCGACGACATCCTTGAACAGCTGCCGATCCTCGCCGCGGCGGATCGAGTCGATGTTCGCGCCGATCAACTCGACGCCGTACTTCTCCAGTACCCCGGCCTCGTGCAGCGCGACCGCCGTGTTCAGCGCGGTCTGGCCACCCAGGGTGGGCAGCACCGCATCCGGCCGCTCCTTGGCGATGACCAGTTCGACGAACTCCGGGGTGATCGGCTCGACGTACGTGGCGTCGGCGAACTCCGGGTCCGTCATGATCGTCGCTGGGTTCGAGTTGACCAGGCTGACCCGGATCCCCTCGCTGCGTAGCACCCGGCACGCCTGGGTGCCGGAGTAGTCGAACTCGCAGGCCTGCCCGATCACGATCGGCCCAGAGCCGATCACCAGGACGTGTTTGAGGTCGGTCCGCTTAGGCATTCGCGCGCCCCCCGCTGTGGTTGCGACCCTCGATGAGCTCGGCGAAGCGGTCGAACAGGTAGTCCGCGTCGTGCGGACCGGCCGCCGCCTCCGGGTGGTACTGAACGGTGAAGGCGGGCACGTCGCGCGCCCGCAGCCCCTCGACCACGTTGTCGTTGAGGCAGACGTGCGAGACCTCGATCCCGCCGAACTCGGACTCGATCACCCGGTCCGGCACGACGGCCCCCGGCTCGGCACCGGGGAACGCGACGGCGAAACCGTGGTTGTGGCTGGTCACCTCGACCTTGCCGGTCGCCCGGTCGAGCACCGGCTGGTTGATCCCGCGGTGGCCGTAACCGAGCTTGTACGTGCCGAATCCCAGTGCCCGACCGAGGATCTGGCTGCCGAAGCAGATGCCGAAGAGCGGCACACCGCTGGCGAGCACCGCGCGCGCCAGGGCCACCGGCCCGTCGGCGGTCGCCGGGTCACCGGGGCCGGGCGAGAGGAAGATCGCGTCCGCGCCGGTGGCCCGCATCTCGTCGATACCCGAGTGCGCCGGCAGGACATGGGTGGTGACACCCCGTGCCGCGAGCCGCCGGGGCACGTTTCGCTTGATGCCGAGGTCCAGGGCGGCGACGGTGAACCGGTGCTCCCCCTGCGCCTCGACCACGTACGGCTGCGGGGTGGTCACCTCGGCGGAGAGGTCCGCGCCGACCATCGGGGGGGCCTGCCGGACCCGGGCCAGCAGCGCCTGCGGGTCGGTCTCGACGCTGGAGACCCCGACCCGCATCGCGCCCCGCTCCCGCAGGTGCCGGGTGAGCGCCCGGGTGTCCACACCGCTGATGCCGACCACCCCCTCGGCGGCGAGCCGGTCCTCCAGGCCGCCGGTGGCTCGCCAGTTCGAGCCGATCCGGGCGGGGTCACGGACCACGTACCCGGCGACCCAGATCCGGCCGGACTCGTCATCCTCGCCGTTGACCCCGGTGTTGCCGATGTGCGGCGCGGTCTGCACCACCACCTGCCGGTGGTAGGACGGGTCGGTGAGCGTCTCCTGGTAGCCGGTCATCCCGGTGTTGAAAACCGCTTCGCCAAAGGTCTCCCCGACGCTGCCGTACGCCTCGCCGTGGAACGTGCGCCCGTCCTCCAGGACGAGGATCGCCGATCGCCGCCTCACGCCACGCACCCCGCACTCCGGGCCACGCGGTACTGCCCCACCGCACTCCGTACTCGAATCACTTCACTGCCTTTCCGTCCAGAACCGTCGCCTCGCCGCGCAGGAAGGTCGCCACGATGCGACCCGGCAGCGTCATGCGGGCGTACGGGGTGTTGCGGCTGCGGCTGGCCAACTCGGTCGGCTCGATGACGCGACGCGCCGCCGGATCCACCAGAGTCAGGTTCGCCGGTGCCCCCGGCGCCGGGTCGTGGCCGTGTTCGGTGAGGCCAGCGATCCGAGCGGGGGTGCGGGACATCCGCTCGGCGATGAGGTCCCACCGCGGGCCGAGCACGTCCAGCGTGATGGAGAGCGCCGTCTCCAGGCCGAGCATTCCCGGCCGGGCATACGCCCACTCGCACTCCTTGTCCTCCACGGCGTGCGGGGCGTGGTCGGTGGCGACGATGTCCACCACCCCCTCGGCCAACGCGGTGCGCAGCGCGGCGACATCGGCGGCCGTCCGCAGCGGCGGATTGACCTTGTAGACCGGGTCGTAGGTGACGGCCTTTTCGTCGGTCAACAACAGGTGGTGCGGGGTGACCTCGGCGGTGACCTGAACGCCGCGGGCCTTGGCCTGCCGCAGCACGTCGACGCTGCCGGCGGTGGAGACGTGGCAGATGTGCAGGCGGCTCCCCACGTGCTCGGCGAGCAGCACGTCCCGGGCGATGATCGCCTCCTCGGCGACCGCCGGCCAGCCCGTCAGGCCGAGCCGGGTGGAGATCTCCCCCTCGTGCATCTGGGCGCCCTCGGTGAGCCGCGGCTCCTCGGCGTGCTGGGCGACGATGCCGTCGAACGCCTTCACGTACTCCAGGGCCCGGCGCATCAACCGCGGGTCGGCGACGCAGTGTCCGTCGTCGGAGAAGATCCGGACCCGGGCGGCGGAGTCGGCCATCGCGCCCAACTCGGCCAGACGCTCGCCGGCCAGCCCGACGGTGACCGCCCCGATCGGCTGCACGTCCACCAGCCCGGCCTCCCGGCCCAGCCGCCAGACCTGCTCGACCACCCCGGCGGTGTCGGCGACCGGGGAGGTGTTCGCCATCGCGCAGACCGCCGTGTAGCCGCCGAGCGCCGCGGCCCGGGAGCCGGTCTCGACGGTCTCGGCGTCTTCCCGGCCGGGCTCGCGCAGATGGGTGTGCAGGTCCACCAGGCCGGGCAGCGCAACCAGGCCGGTGCCGTCAACCGTGACCGCGCCGGGGGCCGTCAGCCCCACGCCGGTCTCGGCCACGACGCCCTCGCGGATCAGCAGGTCGGTCGGCGTGGCGCCGAGGACGCTCACATTGGTGATCAGATAGGCGGTCACCGGTTGTTCCCTCCGAGCAGCAGGTAGAGGACGGCCATCCGGACGGAGACGCCGTTGGCGACCTGTTCGACAATGGTGGAGCGGGGCGAGTCGGCCACCTCCGAGGTGATCTCCATGCCCCGATTCATCGGGCCGGGATGCATCACGATCGCGTGCTCCGGCAGCCGCCGCATCCGCAAGCCGTCCAGGCCGTAACGGCGGGCGTACTCACGGGCGGAGGGAAAGTAGGAGTCGTTCATGCGTTCCCGCTGCACGCGCAGCATCATGACCACGTCCGACTGCGGCAGCACCGAGTCCAGGTCATAGCAGACGGCGGCGCCGGGCGCGAGGGCCGCGGCGATGTCCACCGGGATCAGCGGGGGTGGGCCGACCAGGGTGACCTTGGCGCCGAGGGTGGAGAGCAGCAGGACGTTGGAGCGCGCCACCCGGCTGTGCAGCACGTCACCGACCACCGCCACCGACAGACCGGCGAGCCGACCCAGCCGGGAACGCATCGTGTACGCGTCGAGTAGCGCCTGGGTGGGGTGCTCGTGCGTCCCGTCGCCGGCGTTGACGACCGAGCCGTCAACCCAGTCGGCCAGCTGGTACGGGGCGCCGGAGGCGGGGTGCCGGACGACGACGGCGTCCGCGCCCATCGCCTGGAGGGTGAGCGCGGTGTCCTTGAGGCTCTCGCCCTTGGCGACGCTGGACCCCTTGACCGAAAAGTTGATCACGTCGGCACTGAGCCGCTTGGCGGCGGCCTCGAAGGAGATCCGGGTCCGGGTGGAGTCCTCGTAGAAGAGGTTCACCACGGTCCGGCCGCGCAGCGCTGGCAGCTTCTTGACCTCCCGCCCGGCCACGGTCGCCATCTCGGCGGCGGTGTCCAGGATCTCAAGGGCGGTGCCAGCGTCCAGGTCGGCGCAGGAGAGCAGGTGACGGATCATGCGCCGAGCTCCCTTCCGGCCGCGACCAACGGGCGGCGCGGCGCCGCGCACCGCGGGCTCACCGGTCACCGCCGTAGAGCCGGACCTCGTCCACGCCGTCGGGCTCGGCCAGGGTGACCCGGACACTCTCCGCGAGGGCGGTCGGGATGTTCTTACCCACGTAGTCGGCCCTGATGGGCAGTTCCCGGTGGCCGCGATCGACCAGGACGGCGAGTTGGACCGAGGCTGGCCGGCCGACGTCGTTCAGGGCGTCGAGTGCCGCCCGCACGGTCCGGCCGGAGAAGAGGACATCGTCGACGAGGACGACCCGCCGGCCGTCGATGCCGCCGGCGGGAACGTCGGTGGGGCCGACGGCGCGGGTGCCGTGCTGACGCAGATCGTCCCGGTAGAGGGTGATGTCGAGCACGCCGACCGGGACATCCACCCCCTCGAAGGCGCTGATCCGGGCGGCGAGCCGCCGGGCGAGCGGCACGCCCCGGGTGGGGATTCCGAGCAGGACGGTCTGTCGGGCGCCCTGGGTCTTCTCAAGGATCTGGTGGGCGATGCGGTCCACCACGCGCTGCACGTCGGCGCTGGTGAGTATCACCTTCACCGAGGGTTGTCGGGTGGTCGGTGAGTGGGCAGCCGGTGGGTACGCCACGGCGGACCTCCTTCCCCGCCTCACGGGACGGGTCGTTAAAGGATGTCGGAGTGACCGGCGCGGACCGCGAACGGACCGGACCGGGGCTTCGGGCAACGTTACCAGTGGTCACCGTCTCGACCGTCGCCGGCCGAGGGCCCGGCGACAGAACGGCAAAACCGGGACAACTCACCCAGGATGAACCGGGAATGTCCACGACCACTTGACCGGCTGTCCCAATCCCCGTACCGTCACGCTCCGTAGCGATCGACGGGAGAACCCCGAGCAGCACTGGGAGTGTCCGAATGCCCTCTGAGTACGCCAAGTCGCTGGGCGCCCGCCTGCGCTCCATTCGCCAGCAGCAGGGCCTGTCCCTGCAGGGCGTAGAGGAAAAGTCCAACGGACGGTGGAAGGCCGTCGTGGTTGGCTCGTACGAACGCGGCGACCGAGCCGTCACCGTGTCCCGCCTCGCCGAGCTGGCCGACTTCTACCGTGTTCCCGTCTCCGAGCTGCTGCCCGACGGCAGTGGCGTCCGCCACGAGCCCACCAGCAAGATCGTGCTGGACCTCGAGCGGCTCTACGACGAGGCCTCGGAGGACCTCGCCTACGTCGCCCGGTACGCCCGCGCGATCCAGCAGCAGCGCGGCGACTACAACGGCCGGGTGCTGTCGATCCGCGCCGACGACCTGCGCGCCCTGGCGATCGTCTACGACGCCTCGCCGTCTGGCCTGATCGAGCGGCTGAACGAGCACGGCGTCCTCGTCGCCGACCCGCGGGCGTTCTTCGCCTCCTGAGTAGCGCCACCCGAAAAGGGCCCGTGCCGGTCGGCACGGGCCCTTTTAGCCTATCCGGTCGCGCTTGCGGCCAGCTCGCTTTCGAGCCAGCGCCCCGGGGTGGCGGCTACCGGGTGGCGTACTCCGCGATCCGGCCGAGAATGCCGTTGAGGAACCGCGGTGAATCGTCGGTCGACATCTGCCGGGCCAGCTCCACCGCCTCGCTGATCGCCACCGCGTCGTCGATCTCGTCCACGTAGATCAGCTCGTAGACCGCGATCCGGGCGAGGTTCCGATCAACGGTCGGCATCCGGTCCAGCGTCCACCCCTCGGCGTAGCTGGCGATCAGCTCGTCAACCCGGTCCAGGTGGGCAGCGACCCCCTCAACCAAGCCAACCGCGTATCCCAGATGCTCCGGTCGGGGCTTCTCGATCCGCTCCACGTAGCCGGCGAGAACCTCAACCGGTGGACGGCCCCGCAGGTCCGCCTCGAAGAGCACGTCCAGCGCCCGTTTGCGCGCCTTGCGACGCGCCGGCATCTGCTGCTTGGGCCCCTCGGCCATCAGGCACGGCCGAGGTAACGGCCGTCGCGGGTGTCGACCTTGATCTTCTCGCCGGTGGTGATGAAGAGCGGCACCTGCACGGTCGCGCCGGTCTCGACCGTGGCCGGCTTGCTGCCGCCGGTCGAACGGTCTCCCTGGAGCCCCGGCTCGGTGTATGTGATCTCGAGCACCACACTGGTCGGCAGCTCCACGTAGAGCGGCACCCCCTCGTGGGTGGCGACCGTCGCCTCGGCCTCGGGGAGCAGGTAGTTCGCAGCCTCGCCGACCGTGTCACCGAGCACATTGATCTGGTCGAACGTCTCCAGGTCCATGAAGACGAAGTCCTCGCCGTCGGCGTACAGGTACTGCATCGTACGCTTGTCAACGGTCGCGGTCTCGACCTTGGTGCCCGCATTGAAGGTCTTGTCGACCACCTTGCCGGAGAGCACGTTCTTTAGCGTGGTGCGCACGAACGCACCACCCTTTCCGGGCTTGACGTGCTGGAACTCGACGACGGCCCAGAGCTCACCGTCGAGGTTGAGTACCATGCCGTTTTTCAGGTCGTTGGTGGTGGCCATTTCCTGCCTTGATCATAAGGTGGCGGACAGACCCGGCAAGTCTACTAGGCCGTGTTTGGGCAGGCTCGCCCGAGCGGGCCGCGGCCCCACCGGCGATCAGCGGGCCTGGGCCGCCAGGTGGTGCAGAGCCAGGCGGTAGCCGTCCACGCCCAGCCCACAGATCACCCCGGTCGCCACCGCCGAGACCACCGAGTGGTGCCGGAACGCCTCCCGGGCATGAATGTTGGAGAGGTGCACCTCGACCAACGGGGCGCGCAGCAGGGCGCAGGCGTCCCGCACCGCGATCGAGTAGTGCGACCAGGCGGCGGGATTGAGCACCACGCAAGCGCCCAGGTCAGCAGCCTCGTGTAGCCAGCCGAGCAGCTCGTGCTCGGCGTCGGTCTGCCGGACGACCACCTCCAGCCCCAGCTCCCGCCCGGTCTGCTGGCACAGCTCGACCAGGTCGGCGTGGGTGGTGGTGCCGTAGACCTCCGGTTGCCGGGTGCCCAGGCGGCCCAGATTGGGCCCGTTGAGCACGTACACCCTCATTCGGCGATCTCCTGGTAGGCGGCGTGCAGCAACTCGTCGGAGGGCGCCTCGAGAATCGTCGGGTGGGCGAGCCCGGCCAACACCACGAAGCGCAGGATGCTGCCCCGCGCCTTCTTGTCCACCCGCATCGTGGCGAGCAGGTCCGGCCAGGCCTCCGCCCGATATCCGGTGGGCAGGCCGAGCGCGCCCAGCATCGCCCGGTGCCGCTGCGCGGTCTGCGCGTCCAGCCGGCCTTCGAGCTGGGCCAGGGTCGCCGCGTAGACCAGCCCCACCGCGACCGCGTGGCCGTGCCGCCAGCGGTAGCCCTCCACCTTCTCGATGGCGTGCGCCAGGGTGTGCCCGTAGTTGAGTATCTCCCGGGCCCCCGACTCGCGAAGGTCACCCGCGACGACCTGCGCCTTGACCCGAATCGCCCGCTCGACCAGCTCCCGGAGCACCGGCCCCGCCGGGTCGACGGCGACGGCGGGCTCCCGCTCGACCAGCTCAAGAATCACCGGGTCGGCGATGAAGCCACACTTGACCACCTCGGCCATTCCCGCGGCCAGGTCGACCGGAGCGAGACTGTCCAGCGCCGTCAGGTCACAGATCACCCCGGCTGGCGGGTGGAACGCGCCAACCAGGTTCTTGCCGGCGGAGGTATTGATGCCGGTCTTGCCACCTACCGCCGCGTCCACCATGCCCAGCAGCGACGTCGCCACCGGCACCCAGCGCACCCCGCGCAGCCAGCAGGCCGCGACGAAACCCGCCAGGTCGGTAACCGCGCCGCCGCCCACCCCGACGACGGCGTCGGCACGGGTGAAGCCCGCCGCACCGAGCCGTTCCCAACAGGTGGCGGCGACGTCGATGTGCTTGCCCGCCTCCGCGTCCGGCACCTCGACCAGCAGCGGCGTCACCCCGGCCGCCCGGGTCCGCTCCGCCAGCTGCTCGGCCCGGCCCTGCAGCGGCGACGCGTACAGCACGGCCAGCCGATGCGCGCCCGGCAGCAACCGCGGCAGGTCCGGCAGGTCGCGCCCCACCAACACGTCGTACGGCTGGTCACCGCCAACCGCGATCCGGGTAATCTCGTCCATCGCGCGCAGCCTAACCGAGCCGGCCGTACCGGTGGCGGCGACGGTCGAAGGTGTCCCGGGGCGCGGAACCAGAACCGGACCCGGTACTGGGCCAGGACCCGGTACTGGGCCAGGACCCGGTACTGGGCCAGGACCCGACTCGGACTCGGAACTGGACCAGACCCGGAACCGTTGGCCGCCCGGTCGGCCCCGGCGCCCGTCAGGCGGGCAGTAGCGTGGCGACCTCGGACGCGAGCTGCTCCGGCGTCCGGCCGTCGGTTACCACCGTCGCCGTCGCCACCGCCGCGTAGTGCGGCCGGCGCTGCTCCAGCAGGTGTTTGAGGGTGGCCCGCGGGTTGACCGCGAGCAGGGGTCGCCCCGCACCCAGCCCGACCCGGCGTACCGCGTCGGGCAGCTCCACCGACAGGTACACGACGGTGTGGCCGGTCAGCGCGGCCCGGGTCTGTTCGGCAAGCACCGCACCGCCGCCGAGGGCGAGCACCCCGGTGGCACCCGCGAGCGCCGTCGCCACCGCCGCCCGTTCGAGGTTACGAAAGTGCGCCTCCCCCTCGTCGATGAAAATCTCCGAGATCGGCTTGCCCGCCGTCGCCTCGATGTCCAGGTCGGTGTCCCGGAACTCCACCCCGAGCAGCTCGGCGAGGGCTCGCCCGACGGTGGTCTTGCCCGAGCCGGGCGGGCCCACCAACACACAGACCGGCGCCATCAGCGGACAACCAGCGCTTCGAGGTAGCCGGCGAGGTTGCGGCGCTGCTCGGCCACCGAGTCGCCGCCGAACTTCTCCACCGCCGCCTCGGCCAGCACCAGCGCCACCATCGCCTCGGCGACGACCCCCGCGGCCGGCACCGCGCACACGTCCGAGCGTTGGTTGATCGCGGTGGCGGGCTCACCGGAGGTGACATCGACCGTCGACAGCGCGCGGTTCAGGGAGGAGATCGGCTTCATCGCGGCCCGCACCCGCAGCGGCTCACCGGTGGTGATGCCCCCCTCCAGGCCGCCGGCCCGGTCGGTGACTCGCCGGACCCCGGTCGCGGTGGGAATGATCTCGTCGTGTGCGACGGAGCCCCGGGAACGCGCCTGCTGCCAGCCGTCGCCGATCTCCACCCCCTTGATCGCCTGAATGGACATCAGCGCGGTGGCCAGCCGGGCGTCCAGCTTCCGGTCCCACTGCACGTGGCTGCCGAGCCCCGGGGGCACCCCGTACGCCAGCACCTCGACCACGCCGCCGAGCGTGTCGGCGTCCTTCTTCGCGGCGTCGACCTCGGCGACCATCCGGCGGCTCGCCTCCGGGTCCAGACAGCGCAGCGGATCCGCGTCGATCCGCTCGGCGTCGGCCGGGCTGGGTCGCAGCCCCGGTGTCGTCGCGACCGACCCCAGCTCCACGACGTGCGAGACGACCTCGATGCCCAGCGACTGCCGGAGCAGGGCCTTGGCGACGGTACCGACGGCGACCCGGGCCGCCGTCTCCCGGGCGCTGGCCCGTTCGAGGATCGGGCGGGCGTCGGTGTGCCCGTACTTCTGCATGCCGGCCAGGTCGGCGTGCCCCGGTCGGGGACGGGTCAGCGGCGTGTTACGGGCCTGCCCGGCCAGCTCCGCCGGGTCAACCGGGTCGGCGGCCATCACCGTGCGCCACTTGGGCCACTCGGAGTTGCCGACCCGGATCGCCACCGGGCTGCCCAGGGTCACCCCGTGCCGCAGCCCACCGATGACCTCGATCTCGTCCTGTTCGAACGCCATCCGGGCACCACGGCCGTAGCCGAGGCGACGCCGGGCCAGCTCTCCGGCGATCTCCTCGGTGGTCACCTCGACCCCGGCCGGGACCCCCTCAAGCAACGCGACCAGGGCGGGACCGTGTGATTCCCCTGCAGTTAACCAGCGCAACACAACGGCCAGTCTGGCACGCCCGGTAGGCGCCAGGTGCCACACCCGGCCCGTCCCGCCCTGCGGACACAACTGTCCGCGGGACGGTCACGATCACCCCGTTGGCAGCGAATCCGTACGATCATGGCGGCCTCCCGGAAGTCTGGTCGGCGACGACGTGGTTTCGACCCACCCGGAGGCCCCGGTGCTGCTCCTCGCGTTCGCAGCCGTGCTGCTGCTGGCCGTCCTGCTGTCCAGCCTCGCGCACCGCAGCATCCTCTCCACGGCCGTGGTCTTCCTCCTCGCCGGCGTCCTGCTCGGCCCGGACACCACCGGTGTCCTGGAGATCACCGCCGACAGCGAGCTCGTCGCCGGGCTCGCGGAGCTGGCGCTCTTCACCGTGCTCTTCACCGACGGCATGCGAGTCGGCTTCGCCGACCTACGCGCGGCGTGGCGGCTGCCCGGGCGGGCGCTCGGCTGGGGCCTGCCGCTGACCCTCCTGATCACCGCCGTGTTGGCGCACTACGTGGCCGGACTCGACTGGCCCGAGGCGCTGCTGATCGGGGCGGTCCTCGCCCCCACCGACCCGGTCTTCGCCGCCGCCCTGGTCGGCAACGTGGGCGTCCCGCGCCGACTGCGGCACCTGCTCAACGTCGAGTCCGGCATCAACGACGGCCTCGCACTGCCGTTCGTCATCCTCTTCCTGGCGGTCGTGGAGGGCTCCGACGACCTGCACCTCGACGAGTTGGGCATCGAGCTGCTCCTGGGCCTGGTGATCGGGGTGGCGGTGCCATGGCTCGCCCTGCGGCTGGAGAAGGGGCGGTACTTCTCCGCCTCCACCCAGTACGAGCCCCTCAACGGTGTGGCGATCGGCCTGCTGGTCCTCGCGCTGGGGCTGATCACCCACGCCAACCTGTTCCTCGCCGCGTTCGCCGCCGGCATCACCGTGGCCACCTTCGGCGAGCGACAGCGGGAGAGCTTCGAACACTTCGGCGAGCTGGTCGCCGAGCTGTTCAAGCTCGCCGCCCTGCTGGTGTTCGGCGCCCTGATCTCGGTGAAGTTCCTCAGTGAAATCAACTGGACCGGCTGGCTCTTCGCGGTGTTGGCCATCGTGGTGGCCCGCCCACTCGCGCTCGCGGTGTCGTTCCTCGGTTCGAAGCTGAGCCGCACCGAGCAGTTCGCCGCCATGTGGTTCGGCCCGAAGGGTTTCGCCTCGGTGGTCTACGGCCTGCTCGTGCTCCAGGCCGGGATCACCGCGGGTGACGAGGTGTTCCACCTGGTGGCGCTGACCGTCGTCCTGTCGATCCTGGCGCACTCGTCAACCGACGTCCTGGTCGCCCGGATCTTCGACCCGGCGATGACCCCCCAGTGGTCAGAACGACTGCGGGCGGCCTCGGCCGATCGCCGAGAACACCCCGGCGACGGCGCTCAGCCGCCGCCGTAGGCCGCTCCCAACCTGTCGGGAGGGGTCGCCGGAGGTGGGAGCCGGTCAGGCAGCCCGGGACAGGGACCGCATCGCGCCAAGGTATCTCGACGTTATGACATCCTGCGCGAACCGCCCCAGCGGCCCAGCTATTCGAGCAGTCAACGAATCCGGCCGCGAGAAGGCTCGCACCTCGAAAAATGACCGCCCAGCCCCGTCCCGACGTACCAGAAACGCCTCCTCGCCACACTCCGGATGCCCCGAGAGCGTACCGTAGGCAAATCCAGCACGATCTTTTTCGTCAATCGTGAAGACAATACGGCAGGGAGCCTGCACCAGCAGCCCTCGCCACCCGACCCTCAGCCGAAAGTCCACCCCCGGCTCCGGTCTCAGCTCTGGGCGATCAATGCTGATCCCAGCCCGCCGGTGCATACGCCACCGAAGCAAGGCCTGAACAGCCCGGTCAAAGACCTGAACATCCGCACCCAGAAATGCAATGCGATGGACGTGTCGATAGCCGGAGGGAAGAACGCCCGCTGACGCACCAACCTCCGGATAGGTTAGCTCACCCCACCCCACAGCCACCCCGAATCAAGGTCGCGCTTTCTTTGGTCACTCCCGCGCTGCACGGATAACACCACGACCCAAACTTCCCGGCCCTGACGAAACAGGCGCCGGTCACGCCGACGACAACCCTCGAATCGCAATCAACGATTTGGTGATGCCCAGTAGCCGCTCGTTACGGATACCCGCGTCCGGAAAGAGATAACGCAGCTCCGCTCGACCGATCAATTCGGTCGTCAGGACCTGCCGCATGGCCGCCTCGTACGACTTGCCCGGCGTGTAGGCCAGGGGCCATTTCCGCGCCACCACCACCCGCGCCGACACCGGCAGGAACTGCATGGCGGGAGCCACCCAGTGCGGCTCTACCGGAAAGTACCGGTACGGGGTCTGCACCCAGTACGCCGGGGCCAGCTCACGGACCGCCTCCGCCATCCGACGACGACGTTCGTACCCGCCGACATGCTCCAGGACGCTGTTGCTGAACACCAGGTCGTACCGGCGGCCAAAAAACCGCTTCGGCAGTTCGCAGGCGTCGGCCTGATCGGCCTCAGCCCAAGCTGGCAGCTCCGTCGGCAACGGCTCCAGATTCACCACGTGCACGTGCGCGGGTCGGACCGGCACCGTCGCCCAGCTCTCCACCCGTCCACCAAGATCAAGCACATTCATCTCGGCGAGGTCGGGAAACGTGTCGGAGAGCCAGGCCGCCCGGCGCGCCCTCCGTTTGGCACCCACCGAGGAAGGTGAGTCCACCAAACGAAATCTCAACGAGTGAAATGCCATCGAACGGGCTCCTTACCTGCTGCGCCGCCGGGATTGCTGCTCTCGCGGCTCGTACGGATGAATGGGGTGGTCTGCGGCCCTAGATGCCTCGGCCGCGCTTGTGCAGCGTGCGCAGCACCGCGTCCGCCCGGACCACCCGCCCCGCCACCGCGAGCGCCAGGTACGCCCGTGGCTCCCGGGGATTGCCGCGGAGGGTACGGCGGGCCCAGCGCAGCGCGCCCTGGCGGTCACCGGAGGCCGCGCGGGCGAAGGCGATCTGCCCCGCCACCCGGGCCGCGCCGGCCGGCTGGCTGCCGAACTCCGGGTAGCGTTCCAGCAGCCACTGCAGCGCCACCGAGATGGTGTCCCAGCGCTGCGTGAAGTACGACCGGTTGTGCCAACGCACCAGCACCAGCGGGGTGCGCAGGTTGACCAACGGCGCCCGGCGGGCCGCCCGCAGCAGGAACTCGTAGTCCTCGGCGTAGCTGCCCGGAATCTCCTCGTCGACCAGTCCGAAGCCGTCGCGGAGCACGGCGGCGCGGAAGAGGAAGGTTGACGGGTGCAGCTCGGTCAGCCGATCCCGCAACAGGTCGGCGAGCGTGATCCGGTCCCGGGACAGCGACCGGTCGACGGTGTGTCCGTCGTAGCTCACCCGGATGCCACCCGAGACGAACTCCGCGTCGGGGAGGGCGGTGAGCGCCGCAACCTGCGCCGACAGCTTGCCGGGCAACCACTCGTCGTCGTCGTCGCAGAAAGCGATCAACTCGCCGGTGGCAGCCAGGGTGCCGGTGTTGCGGGCACCCGCGAGGCCCGGCGTCCGGCCGTTCTCGGTGACCCGGACCGGCCGACCCGGTCGGGACAGCTCGGTCAGGCTCGAATCCGGCGTTGAACGGTCGTACACGACGATCACCTCAAGCTCACCCGGATAGTCCTGGTCGAGGAGGGCGCGGACCGCGGCCCGCAGCAACTCCGGGCGATCCCGGGTGGGCACCACCGCACTCACCCTCGGCCGTGCGGTCGCCCGCGGCAGCGCGGTCATCCTCGCGCTCCACTCCACGGCGACCGGGACCACGGCCACCACCAGGCCCGTCGGCCGTTCGCCGCGACCACCAAGCTCTCCACGGTCTCCCCGACCCGGACCACCGCGGCCTCCCGTTCCCGGGCCGAATCGAGGTCCGCCCGGACGACGAACCGGGCCGGCTCGGCCAGGCCGGCGGTGAGCGTCGCCACGAACGCCGCTGGGGTTTCGCACACCACCACCAGGCCCGCCGCCCCGAGTCGACGTGCGAACCGCAGCTGATGGTCGTCGACGTGTTCGCCGTGGGACGGATCCCGGGGTACCACGATCGGCACCCGGCCGTGCCGACGAACCTCCAGGATGGTGGCCGGGCCGCCGTGACAGATCACGAGGTCGGCCGTGGAGATCGCCGCCTGAAGCTCGTCGTGCCCCAGGAAGGCCAGGGCGCCGGGGACTCCGGCCGCTCCGGTGTGCCCATGCTGGACGGTCAGGGCCACGCGGTCGGGGACGGTGGGATGCCAGTCCCGAAGCCAGGCAACCAGCCGGTCAAACGGGTGCTTGTCAGTACCGACCATGACCAACACCTGCAGCCGACCGACACCAGAGCTCCGGCGCCGGGGTGCCTGGCTGGACTCGAACCCGCTCACAGCAGCGGCCCCACCACAGTGGCCTCCGGGTAGTGCCGGCGTTGCTCCTCCCACTGCACGAGCATCGCGGAGAGAAACGGGCGGCACAGGCGCGCGGTCAGGGTCGGGGTGTCGATCCGGTCGTACACCTCGACGTAGACAGTGGGAATTCGCCGCAGCCAGGCAAAGACCACGAACGGCACCGCGACCCCGGCTCCGGTCGTCACCACCGCGGCGACCCGATGCCGCCGCAGCACCCGTACCGCCAGCACCGCGTTGCGCACCAGATTGGGAATGTTGCGGGTGGTCGGGTGGTGCGCCGCGACGAGCTCTTCCCCCGCGAGCTGGGACAGTGCGTCCGGGGTGTCGAAGGTTACCC
Organism: Salinispora pacifica DSM 45544; assembly: GCF_000378845.1. Taxonomy (NCBI): domain Bacteria; kingdom Bacillati; phylum Actinomycetota; class Actinomycetes; order Micromonosporales; family Micromonosporaceae; genus Salinispora; species Salinispora pacifica. The sequence goes on from NZ_KB905359.1 coordinate 1,130,754, forward strand.
AGCAGCGACGCCAGCGCTCGTACCAGGAACGCAGCGCCAGCAGCTGGGCCAGGTGCCCACCGCTCGATCCGACGAGCAGCAGGACCGGGGAATCACCGCGACCCCTGGGGTACATCTCCATACGAGCCTCACCGTCCGCTTCCTTCGGTCTACTTCGGCATCGACCGATGGCCTGCGAAAGCAGACCACGTATCGCGCCGTGGGGGCATCGGGAAACCGGTCTGTCACCGGTGGTCCCGCCGCGCTAGGAGCTCCAGCAGGGCGGGGTGTAGCGCGGGGTTCCAGCCCGCCCCGGCGTTGGCCAGGCGCCAGGTCCGCAACCACAGCTCCAGCAGGTACGCGTCAGCGACCAGACGCTGCCCGGCCTGGTTCAGGCCGAGCGCGTCGCCGTACCGTCGGAGTTGGAGGTCAACAGCGCCGGCCGCCGCGGCGGCGGAGGAACCCCGCAGCACCAGGGCCCGCTGAAACGCGTCGTGGGCCAGGTCGAAGCCGAGCGGGACGTCCGGGGCGCTGTGTTCCCAGTCCCAGGCGACCAGCCGGTCGGCCTGCCGACCGAGGTTCCACGGGACCCAGTCGCCATGCCAGTGCCCGAACTCGACCAGGGTCTCCCCGTGCCGCGAGGTGAGCCTCGCCGCCGCCACGACCGCCCGGGTGTCGGCCGACATCGTGGCGACGGCCCGGTGCGCGGTCCGGGTGAGCCGGGCCAGGAAGCTCGATCCGGCCAGTGGCCGGTGCTGGGCGGGCGGGCGGCCCCGGCGAGCCACCGCGAGCACCGCGGCGACCTCGGGATCGGCGGTGGTGGACAGCCCACGGACCGCCGGCGGCAGTGGCTGCACCAACGCGACGGACCGCCCCGCCCACCGGAGCTCGGCCAGCAGCCGCGGCGCCACCGGGTGGCCCGGCACCCGGGCCAGCGCGGGGAGTTCCCGCAGGGCCGCCGCCTCGGCGGTCACCAGGGCCCGGGTGGCGTCGTTCCAGCCGATCTTCGCGAAGCCGAGCGGGCGGCCATTGGGGGCGAACAGTTGCAGGGTCGGCTTGTGGTTCGGATCCGGCGGTCGCACCCCACACGCCGCGTACGCGGCTCCCCCGCCCAGCACGGCGGCGAGTCGGTGGCTGAGCAGCGCCTCCTCCGCGGCGACCGCGTCGGGCAGCGACACGGTCAGGACCGGGAATCGGGCCAGTTCCAGCCCACCGAGCCGGGCGAGCCCACCGAGAACCGCCCGCGCCGCCCGCACCCGGGGTGGTCGCAGCGCGTTGTACGCCAGCAGCGACGCCGCCGTCGCCCGCGGGGCGCCCAACGGCAACAGAAACCGGGCCCGCCGAACAGAGGGCACGATCGCGTACCGCGCCACCGTCCGGTGCCCGGTCGGCGGCCGGCCGGCCATGGTGAGCCCGACCTGCTCGGCACCGAAGACCGCCCGGGTGACCCAACCCAACCCATCGGTACGGGTCCGCGGGTCGGCTGAGGCCGTGGCCCGCCCGGTCACCCGGCGTCACCCGGCCAGTCGAGGGCGATTCCGAGCCGCTGCCGCAGCGCCTCGTTGTAGGGGTGGTAGTAGGCCGTCAGCTCCGCCTGAAGTGCCGGGTCCAGCGGCGCGGAGCGGCGGTCGTTGTAGACCCGGAAGCTCGCCAGGTCGTACGCCGGCAGCCCGAGGAAAGACAGGGTACGGCGGTACGTCGACCGGGCGTCTCGATAGAGGTCCTCGCTGCGCAGGAAGAGGAACTGCGTGCGGTCGAACCGGTCCAGCCACGGCTGAAGGTGTTCGAGGTAGCGGCCCCGGGCCCGGTAGGTGTACCAGTCGTACGCCTCGCTGACGTACTCCGGCTCGGCCGCCAGCCGCTCCCGCTCCCCCCGGGTACGCTCCGGCTCGGCGTCGAGGGCGGCGGCGAAGTCCAGCGGCTCGATGCCGTGCGTACGCCGCTCCTTCCAGTGCGAGTAGGCCCGCTGCACCGGATCGCGTAGCAGCACCACCAGCTTGACCGAGGGCATCAACGCGGCGACCCGCTCGGCGGCGAGCGGATGGAACATGTACAGCGGGGCGGCCTCACCGGCCCGGGCCGGGCCGCCGTGCCGTCGCTGTAGCGCCGCCCGCTGGCGCCGGGTCGGGAAGTGCGACCGGTACCACGCCTCGCCCCGCCGCCAGTGCTCCTCGAAGTAGTGGGTGGACTTGGTGTTCCAGGCCGGGAAGAGCCGCGGCACCAGCGGATGCTGGACCAGATAGTTCCACAGTGACGTGGTACCGCCCCGCTTGGTGCCGATGACCAGGAAATCTGGCAGTGGCCGCCGGTCACTGGTCTGCACGCCGTAGCCGACGAGAGACTCCCGCACCCGCTCGGTCACCTGGTTCGGCACGAACCACTTCACCCGGTCTCGGATCGCCGACACGACGGACCTCACCTGTCCTTCTGCTCTGGTGGGGCGGGGGTGGCCGGGACGGCCGCCCCCGCGCCGCGGAGTTGTCTCAGGACCGCACCGACAACGGGCCGGATTCGGGACAACGTGCCGACCCCACCGACCGCCAGCACCGCCACCGCCACCAGCAGGCCGGGAATGCCCCGCCCGCCGACCAGCACCCCCACTCCGGCGGCGGCGGCCACCACGGCGGCGGTGATCGCCGCCGCGCGTAGCATCGCCGGGTCCACCAGCGGGTGCCGCACCACGAGCCAGGCGCACGTCCCGGCCGTGAGGTTCTCGGTGAGGATGCCCGCGGCCCAGGCGATCGCTGCGCCGGTGGCGCCATGCCCGGGAATCCACACCAGGCCGAGCGAGACCGTCACCAGCAGCCCACCCAGGGTGGCGGCCAGGTGTAGGCCACTGCGACCCCCCATCAGCAGCAGGCTCTGCACATTGCCCGATCCCGTGCGCACCAGCATGGCCAGGGCAAGGACGGTCAGCGCGGTGGCTCCGGCGGTGAATCCCGGCCCGAAGAGTTCCAGGAAGGCCATCCCGAAGACAGCGAGCAGCAGGTACACCGGCCAGGAGAGCACCAACCCCCAGGTGGTCAACCGCCGGTGCACGGCCGCCGCGAGGGCCGTCTGGCCCGCGCCGAGCAGCCGGGACAGCCGGGGGGCAACCGTCACCCGCAGCCCCTGGATGGCGAGTTGGCCAGCGAGGACGTACCGGCCGACGGCACCGAACACCCCGGCCTCCTCCGCCCCGGCGAGCGCCGAGGTCAACAGCACCCCGATCCACAGGTTGCCGGCATCGATGGCGGCCGAGACGGCTCGGGGCAGCGCGAACCGCCAGAAGGTTGACCAGTCCTGCGGTCTGGGGCGGAGCCGGGCACCCCGCCCGATGCGCAGCGGCCCCCCGACCAGGGCCAGGCAGACCAGCAGGGCCAGGGCAGCTGGAACCAGCCAGGCGGACACGCCGGCCACCAGGCCACCGCCGACCAGAACCGCGACGCCGACCAGGACCGGTCGGGCCACCGGCAGGAGGAAGAACTGCACCGACACGTACGCCCGAATCGGCCGCACACACCGCAGGGCGGCGAGCAGCAGCGTCAGGAGGACAACCACCGGAACGGCGGCGAAGCTCACCGCCAGCAGCTGCGACCCGGCGGCCGGGCCGAACACCCGGGGTGCCAGGGAGTCGGCGGCGAAGCACCCGATCAGCGCGACCACCACGGCAACCGCCAACGGTGGGAGTAGGGCCACCGGCAGCACCCGGGCGGCCTCCCCCGGCCCCCCGGCCGCACGGCGGCGCGGCAGCGCCCACAGCAGACCGGTCTCGGCACCCAGCGTGCACACGGCGGTGGCCACTGTGACCACCCCGATCGCGGCGAAGAAGACGCCGGAGCCGGTGGGGCCGTAGCCGCGGGTGATCACCACCGCAAGGAGAAAGCCGAAGAGGCCGCTGGTCGCCGCGCCGAGCAACCCAGCGACCCCGCTGCGCACACTGCCCCGGTGCTCCGCCTCGTCCGGCTGCCCGACGGCGCGGCCGGACGCCGCCGCGGGAGCGGTGCCGGCGGTCATGCGGCCACCCGGCGAAGAGTCGTCGGCAGCCGCGGGGGCTGCCCTCGTGCCGGGCCAGCCGGGCCGGGGTCCAGCGGGGGCCGGTGCCGTGGCGCCCGTTCGCCCTCGGCGCGTGCCATGGCGAAGGCGACCGCGTAGAAGGCGACAGCGAGGTTCTGGTTGGCCATGCCGTAGAAGGGGATCTGCACCAGGCACACCACCGGGATGATCGCCAGCCACTGCCCCGCCGGGGAGACCCCCCGGGCGCAGCGGAGGGCGGCCACGACGAACCAGGCCAGAAAGCACAGCAGGGCGGGGATCCCGTGGCTGAACAGCACCATCCACAACTGCCCCTGGGTGCCGATCGGCGCCTCGGCCGAGACGGTGTCGACGTTCACCGGAGCGCCGTAGCCGAGCCACGGCGACTCACCGACCCGCCCGAGCACCGCTCGGTAGAGGGCGAGCCGGTCGGTGTTGGTGCCGCTGTTCTCGACCCGGTCCCCGATCAGCTGGGTGACCGGAATGAACACGGTGGCGACAAGACCCACCAGCACCACCCCGACAATCGAGGTGGCGACCCGGGTGTTGCCGCGCCAACCGGCCCGGACACCGAGCACCAGCAGGCCGACACCGAGGCTGAGGAACATCACTCGGTTCAGGGTGAGGAAAGCCGGTGCCAGGGACAGCGGCAACGACCCGAGCAGCAGCCAGCGCAGCACCCCACGCCGCCGCAGCATGATCACCGCGATCACACCGGGCAACACCATCGCGTACGCGCTGCCGTAGTTGTTGGTGTACGCGTACGGCGCCGCGGGACGGTAGACCGGGTTCGGTGACCGGGTGCTGTACTCGGCGGTGGAGAGGTGGACCATGTCTTGGACGAATGGTTCCGCGGCGATCGCATCGGGCAGCAGGACCTCCACCGGGGTGGTCAGGCCGAGCCGGGGGGCGAGCACGCTGAGCCAGCCCAACGCCACCAACCCGAGCCAGAACGCGCAGAGGGGCAGGAGCACCTCGCTGCCTCCGGCCCGCTCCCGGGCCACCACGTAGACGTAGACGCCGACCACCAGCGCGGTGGCGTAGAACCCCAGCCGTAGCCCAAAGGTCAACACCGAACTGGGCGACCCCAGTCGGGTGGCGCTGACCAGGACCACGGCGAGGAAGAGCAGCCAGACCCCGGTGCCGGGCGGCAGCGGAACCCGACCCCGGACCAGCAGCAGGGCCAGCAGCACGGCACCCAACAACGGCCAGCCCAGATAGAACGCACCGGCCAGCCACCAGATCGGCACCAGGCCGAACATCAGCGCCAGCGGCCAGATCGGTAGCCGCAGCGGTGGTGGCAGTGGTGGCGGCGCGGGCTGTGGTGGCGGCGCTAGGACGTCGGCGGCCCCGTCCCCGGCCGGCTCGCTCGTCGCCGGGATCCCACCCACGGGCACGGTCAGCCCCGACCGCGGTGGGTGAGGACGAAGCCGAGCGGGACCACGCCGGCCGCTCGCAGCCGCTCCGCCAGCCGACGTAGTTCGCTCTGCCGGGTCTGGTCCTGCTCGACCACCACCACCGCGACGCCCTGTCGGGCCGCCGCGACGCCCCGCTCATCGGCCTCGGTCGGTGGGGCGTTGAACAGCACCAAGCCGCTGGCGGCCCGCTGTCCCCAGGTGCCGAACCGGATGGTGCCGGCGCCCACCACAACCGCGTCGGCAGGCGCTGCGACGGCGCTCTTTCCACTGCTCGGCGTGGTGGATGCAATCCGGGGCAGCGAAATCGTGCCATCCGGGTCGTCGGAGGCCGGGCGGTTGGTGGCAGCGCCGTGACCGGTCCCGGTCGCCCGGTGGACGGTGGCCTGGCTGGGAAGAACGGTCGGGTGCGGCGCAGCGTTCGGGCGCGGCGCAGCGTTCGGAGGCGCAGCGTTCGGGCGCGGCGCAGCGTTCGGGCGCGGGGATGGTCGCCGGACGGCAATCGGCTCGGTAACCTCATCAACGGGGGCCGTCCGCCGGCCCTGGCGCGGCTGCGGCGCCACCGGCCGGGCGAAGTGCGCCGTTGCCGGCAGTCGCGCCACACTAGCCAGCACCTCACTACGCAACCCCCCCAGGCGACCGGTGTCATCGGCGAGGTACACCTCCCGACCGGTCCCGGCGAGCGCCACCGCCAGCCCGGCGCTCATCGCGGACTGATCCCCCCGGGTGGTCAACAACACGATTCGGGTCGGTTCCCGAGTCCGCCCAGCGATGGCCATCGCCACGTACCGGATATCAGCGTCCACGGCCTGTGGTGAGCTGCGTGGTTTCGGGCCGCGGGCGGTACCGAGCAGGGTCAGGCCGGTCGCGTCCCGGCCGTCGTCAACCGACCGGATGCGTCGGTCCACCGACTCCCACCCGTAGGCCAGCACGACGCCGAGCAGCGCACCGCCCAGGAGTCCCGCGAGCAGGGGGAAGAGCCAGTCAGCACCGGTGGAGACCAGGTCCGGCTCCGCCTCGCGGGTGACCCAGCCGGGGTTGACGTCGACCGCCGCGATCTCGGTCCGGGCCGAGCCGAGCTGGACCAGTTGGCTGTTCACACCGGACAGCTCGGCCACCGCCGCGTCCGCCTCGCCCTCCCGAGCACTGGCAATCCGACGCTGCAACGCCGCCTGCTGGGCCTGCACCTCGCTGATGGTCTCGTCGTACGAGCGCAGGATGTCCGCCCGCTGCTGCTCGTACATGGTGCGGCGCACGTCGAGGTAGGCCGCGGCGGCGAGATTGACGCCCGCCACCGCCTCCTGAAGTGAGTTCGCGGTGAATCGGAAGCGCAGGATCTGGCCGCCGGTCGGCACCTCCAGTTCGAGGGCGTCCTGCACGTCACGCTGGTCCCGGCCGGTAGCGTCCACCAGCCGCCGCACCACCTCGGTCCCAGTGGCGATGCCGCGCTCCACGTTCATGTTCACTGCGCGGTCAGCGGAGGCGCCGCTCGGGGTGAAGGCGTCGGTGACCACTGGTCGGACCGCCACCACGGCGTCGGCGGTCACCGCGCTCGGCACCAACAGCACGTAGCCGAGTGCGGCGAGCAGCCCGAGCACGGCCGCACCGGCCAGCACCCGGATCCGGTGCAGCGGCACGCGGAGCAGGTCGGTCAGGGTGACCGTTCGACCCGGCGTCCCCCCGCCGGCGGCGGCGTCGGCGGTCCAGCCGCCACCACCGGCGTTAGTCATCGAAACTCTTCACCGTCTGTTGCGGATTTCCGATAACCACCACCCGGGGCGGGACATCCGTCCGCACCACCGTGGCGGCACCCACGACACTGTCCCGGCCGATCCGCACACCCTTCAGTACGAGTGCGTGTGCGCCGATCCAGACGTTGTCCTCAAGGACGATCGGCGCTCGGGTCCGTGAGGTGGGCGGGTCGTGTCGCACCTCGGGCCGTAGATTGTGGAAATCGTTGTCCCGCACCTCACAGTTCGACAACAGGCAGCGGTCCCCAATCGTGACCGAGGTCCAGACGCCGACCCAGGTCGCGCTCAGCAGACAGTCGGCGCCGACTCGAACCTCGCCCGGACCAGCGAACCGCACCAGCTTGTTGATCCGGGTCCGGTCACCGATGCGCACCCGCACGCCACGGCGTAGCCGGACCCGCCCACGAATCTCCACATCCCGGCCGAGGCTCAGCCCCGGATAGCGCAACCGGTACCAGCCGCGCTTCAGCGCGAACCCGGCTCTTACCCCAATACCACGGCGGATGCCCCGCAACGACCCCTCCTCACGTCCGGGGACGACGGCACAGAACACCGTCAGCCAACGTGAAGCACCCACCATAATCGACGACCGTCGGTCGCCTTACTGCACGGTGAAGAACAGTCGTGGAGTGGACCAAGTCAGCTCCGGTCCCGCGGTCACGAGCAGGACGCGTTCCGCGCCGTCCACCACCGGGTCGACCGCCGGCCGGAAGGGGACGCCGCGCAGGTTCCCGTCGGTGTTCCCGTACACGATCTTGCCGTCCACCCACGCCATGCCCCGCACCGTCGACCAGTCGACCCCGGTGGTGGGCAGCGTGAACTCGGTGGCACCGAGGTAGTTCCCATCCGTCTCGAAGTACCGGTAGTGCAGGGCGTCGGAGTCGGCCCGGGTGTAGTGGAGGCGACCGCCGAGGAAGAAGGCGCCGGTCAGCTCCGCCGCGTCGAACCAGTCGTTGTAGCCGGACGACCTCCACGGGGCACCGACAACTCCCCCGGGGAACATCGAGATGTCGATCCGGCTGCCCGTCGGGGAACCGGCGACGGTGTGTGCCCAGTAGATCCGGTCACCCATTCCCCAGGTCGCCCCGGCGCCGGTGTAGTTCGGCTGGCTGACCGTGGTCGGTGCGCCGATGCCGGCGCCGTCGAACGGAATCCGGGCCAGCTCGCCCTCCCCGGTGCCCAGGTAGAGGTTGCCGCTGGTCGCGGTGGACGGGGTCTTCGGGATGATCGTCCGACCACCGGAGCGGGGGAACATCCCGAGCCGGCCATGGTATTCGCCCCCCATTCCGTCGGAGTTGTGCCCGAAGTAGAGCCCGTCGTCGCCCCGCCAGAGCACCGGCACGGTGGAGCCCCACGGAGTGGCGCCGGGGGGCAGCGACGAGCCGCCGCTGCGACGCGGATTCCAGTTCACCGGCATCCCGGTGGCCGGGGTGACCGCGGCGATCCCGAGCCGGTCAATGGCGCCGTCGCCGGCGCCGCCCCGGTACGCGGTCGGATTGTTCAGCCAGCGAAAGTGCCCGCCGAGGTAGATGACGTTGTCGACCACCTCGACCGAGGTGATGGTGTCCCGACCGGTGTAGTTCACCCAGGTGCCGAGCTGACCGTCGCCGCGGGCCGCGGTCTCGAACCGCACGAGCGCGTCGCAGTACCCCGCCGGCCAGCCCGACCCGCCGTTGGTACCGACGACGAACCAGCTGCCGGCACCGCCGAACCGGACATCCTGCACGTAGGAAAAAGCCGGCTGCCCACCGCACGGCGCCACGAACTTCTCCGTGCTCCAGTCGAGGACACTCGGCGTACCGGAGAGGTCGACGAGCGCCATCTGGTTCCGCGACAAGCCGTTGATGTCGGTGAAGTTGCCACCCGCTACCAACGTCTGCCCGTCCGGGGACACGTCGATGGTCCAGACATACGAACTGGTGCCGTGTCGCCCCCCGGTGGCGTTGACGGCGAAGGTCGGGTCGATCGCCCCTGTACTGGCGTGCAGTCGGGCGAGCCCGGCGTGCGGAGTGCCGTTCACCCAGTTGAAGGCGCCCGCCAGGTAGAGCCAGCCGCCGGACAGCGCCATATCCCGCACGGTGCCGCCGTCGGAGCGGCCCACCCAGCTGGCGACGGTGGCGCCGGTACTCGGGTCGAGCGCCACCAGATTCTTCCGGGACACCCCGTTGGCGTTCCGGAACGCCCCACCAACGATCAACGTGTCGTTCGGACCGGCGATCAAGGTGTTCACCGCGCCGTCCAGCACCGGCAGGAAGGTCGTCGAGATCGCCCCGGTGGCCCTGTCGTAGCCGAACAGGTAGCGCCGGTTGGTCCACCCCGCGGTCGCGTCCGGTCGGATCTGCGTGAAGGTGCCCCCGACGTACACCGTCGAGCCGATCTGCGCGAAGGCACGGACCTCACCGTCACGGGCGTGCGGTGTCTCGTCAACCGGATCGCTCGACACCAGGATCTGCGTCTCGGGCACCGGCGGGACGGTGGCCGCGGCCGCGGTGGGTACGAGCAACGCGGCGACGACGGCTACCGCGCAAACCACAGCCGTCCAAACAGGGCGATTCGAAATCTGCCAACGAAGCGAGAAGTCAGGCACGCTACACCTCCACAGGGCAAGGACTCGCGTAGCGTGCCTTGCCCCACCCGGTCAGCGATATCCACCGATTGGTTGGCAATTGCCCCGCCGCCGCAGCGGTCCGACCACGCCCGGCCTCCCATGCTCGGCGCACGGCACCGCCGGGTCGCCTCTGACGCGGGACGAGTCGCCGCGACGGGAGTCAGCCAGCCCGAGCCGCCGTGAGGGCGGCGGCCATCGCCGCCCGCGGCGCCGGCACCCCGGTGAACTGCTCAAACTGACCGACCGCCTGGGCCAGCAGCAAATCCAGACCAGAGCAGACCCGGCAGCCGGCGGTCTGCGCCGCGGACGCGAGCGGGGTCGGCCACGGGTCGTAGAGGGCGTCAAAGAGCACAGTGCTGGGCCGCCACGCCACCGCCATGGCGAGCGGATCGGCGGCCCCGGCCGGCACGGTCGAGATCACCACGTCGGCGGAGCAGGCCGCGACCGCGTCGGCCCAGGGAGCCCCGGTCAGCGGCACGCCCACCGCCGCGGCGACCGGACGCAACTCGTCGATCGCGGTCTTCCGCCGGGCCACCACGGTCACCGTCCGGGTCCGCAGCGCCGCCGCCGCGGCCACCGCCGCCCGGGCAGTACCACCGGCACCGAGCACCGTCAGCGTCGACTCCGGGGCAACCCCGGCCGCGGTCAGCACCTCCACCATGCCGGCGACATCGGTGTTGTCCGCGTACCAGGAGCCGTCCGGCCGACGTACCAGGGTGTTGGCCGCGCCGACAGCGGCCGCGACCGGCGACGCCGTCGCGGCCACCGCGAGCGCCGTCTCCTTGCCCGGCATGGTGACCGATAGCCCCGCCCACTCCGGGCCCAGGCCGGCGACCAGAGCCGGCAGCTGCGCCTGGGCACACTCGAAGCGGGTGTAGGACCAGTCGTCCAGGCCCACCGCGGCGTAGCCGGCGTTGTGGATCACCGGGGAGAGGGAGTGCGCGATCGGGGCGCCGACCACCGCCGCGCGCCTGCGCTCAGATGACACCCGCCTCCCTCGCCTTGGCCTCGTTGCGCAGCTGCTCCTCGTAGGTTTCCGCGAAGGCGGACTCCCCCTCCTTGTTGATCGCGACGAAGAAGAGCCACTTTCCCGGCGGCGGGTCCATAGCACCCTCCAACGCCAGCCGACCCGGGTTGTTGATCGGCGTGGGGATCAGGCCCCTGAGCTTGCGGCTGTACGGGCTGTCGGTGTCGAGCAGCTCATCCTGGGTCATCTCGGCCGAGGTCTTGGTCTCCTGGCCGGTCAACTCCAGGTAGTAGTTGACCGTGACATCCATCTCCAGGCAGTTGCAGTCGAATTCGCCGTAGACCCGGTTGTAGGCGACCCGGGCGACCTTGCCGAGGTCCTCCGGAGTACCCGCCTCGGCTTGGGCGAGCGACGCGACGATCAGCGCCTCGTACGGCGCGATCTGGCGTTCGTTCTGCACCCGGTCGACGAACTCCAGCTCCTCGGCGACGGTGAGGAACCGCTCCACCATCAGCGCCAGAATCGACTCCGCCGTGGGATCCGGGGGAAGCTCGTAGGTGTCGGGGAAGAGGAAACCCTCGATCGACGGCTCGACCTTCCGGTCATCGGTCCGCTTGAACCACCACTCCGGGACACCGAGCGCGAGCGGATCCTTCGCCGCCGCCTCGAACTCCTCCGCCGGAATCTCGGTCTCCTCGGCGAGCAGCTTGTAGATGCTCTTCGCCGTCCGCCCCTCGGGCACAGTGAGCCCGTTCACGACCCGATTCTTCGGGTCCAGCATCGCGGCCACCGCGTACTCGCCACTCATCTGCTTACGCAACTCGTACCGGCCGGGCTGGATGTTCTTGCTCTGGCTGTTGTCCTCCGCCGCATTGACGAAAGCCTTGGTGCTCTTGACCACCCCGGCTTCGTAGAGGGTGACCGCGATCGCGGCAATCGGGGCGCCCTCCGGGATCTCGACCGTCACCGCCTCGGTCCCGGAACCGTCGTAGTCTGGCGTGCCGAGCAGGCCCTGGATCCGTTCGAAGCCGTAGTAGGCGCCACCACCGAGGCCGCCGAGTAGAGTCAGGGTAAGCAGCAGGGCCAGCACGGTCTTGCCGCGCCCGCCGCCCGAGCCGCGCTGGCGTTCGCGCTGGCGCTTCCGCACGTAGCCGCGCCGATGCCGGCCCTTCTCTCCCCGATCGGTATCAAAACCGGGGTCCAGTTCCTCGATCATTTCATCCGCCTCCGCTGCGCATCGAGCCAGCTCTGCAGGATTTCCACCGCGGCCGCCTGGTCCACCACCGCGCGCTGCCGCCGGCCCCGAACGCCACGCTCAGCAAGCCTACGGCTAGCCACCACCGTCGACATCCGCTCGTCGGCGAGCGTCACCGGCACAGGCGAAATCACCTCGACCAGACGGCCGACATACGTCTGCACGTGTACGGCGGCGGGGCCCTGCCGACCGGCGAGATTCACCGGCAGGCCAACCACCACCTCGACCGCCTCGTGTTCGGTCACCAACGCGGCCAGCTCGGCCATGTCGCTGGGGACCGCCTCCGGCGCGGCGGTGCGATCCCGGGCGAGGGTGACCAGCGGGGTAGCCAGGACGCCGTGTGGGTCGGACCGAGCCACGCCGACCCGGACCTGTCCGACATCCACCCCGAGGCGTACGCCCCGGGACCACTGCGCCACGAATGGTCACCTCCCTGAGAGAACGAGCGGGCTGCGCCTCCGGCACCGGGTGTCCCCCGGCACCTTACGCCCCGGCGATGGCATTCTCGACAGTGCGGAGCAGCCCCGGCGCCTCCGCCGCCGGCAGACCGCCCCCCTGGGCCAACTCGGGGCTGCCCCCACCCCGACCGGCGAAGGCTACCTTGACCAGATCCGCCGCCGACAGCCCCTGGCTGCGGGCGGCAGGGTTGACCGCCACCACCAGTGAAGCCTTGCCGTTCGCCCGGGCCGCCACCGCGACCACCGCCGGACGCGCCGGGTCGATCCGGCCACGGATCTCCTGCGCGAGCGTCCGCACATCATTGCCGGCCGCACCCTCGGGCGCCTCGGTCCCGACGTACGCCACCCCACGCACCTCGGTCGCCTGGGCGGCGAGGGCCGCCGCGCCACCGAGCACCAGCTGCGCGCGCAGCTTCTCCAGCTCCTTCTCGGCGTCACGCAGCTGGGTGACGGTCTGCTCCACCCGCTCCGCGACCTGGTCGGACGGGACCCGGTACAGCTCGGCGAGGCGGGCCACCAGCAGATGCTCGCGGGCAAGGAAGTTGAACGCGTCGATCCCGACCAACGCCTCGACCCGGCGAACCCCGGACCCGATCGACGACTCAGAAAGGATCTTCACCAGGCCGAGCTGGCCGGAGCGGCCCACATGGGTACCGCCGCACAGCTCTCGCGCGTAGTCACCGACCTCGACGACCCGTACCTGCTCGCCGTACTTCTCGCCGAAGAGCGCCATCGCCCCGATCCGCCGGGCCTCGGCCAGCGAGGTGACGAACGCACGCACCTCCAGGTCCGCCAGGAGCGCCTCGTTGACCTGCTGTTCCACATCCCGCAGGACGCTCGGCGCCACCCCGGTCGGGGTGTTGAAGTCAAACCGGAGCCGCCCCGGCGCGTTCAGCGAACCGGCCTGGGTCGCGGACTCACCGAGGAAGTTACGCATGGTCTGGTGCACGAGGTGGGTCGCGGTGTGCGACCGGGAGATCGCCCGACGGCGGTCGGTGTCGATCTCGGCGAAGCCGGTCTCACCCGCCCGCACCTCCCCCCGCAGCACCCGGGCCCGGTGGACGATCAACCCCGGCACCGGCTGCTGCACGTCGAGGACCTCCACCTGGCCCCCGCCGACGGTGATCACGCCAAGATCCGGCTGCTGACCACCGCCCTCGGCGTAGAACGGGGTGGTGTCGAGTACCAGCTCGACCGTCTCGCCCTCCACCGCCGCGGCGTGCGGGCTGGCCGCGCCGAGCACCGCCCGCACCGTCGACTCGCGCGAGACCTCCTGGTAGCCGGTGAAGGTGACCGGGCCGCCCTCGTCCAGCACCGTCCGGTACGCGGAGAGGTCCACGTGCCCCGTCTTACGGGCCTGCGCGTCGGCCTTCGCCCGAGCGCGCTGGTCGGCCATCAACCGACGGAAGCCCTCGGCGTCGACCTGCAGGCCCTGCTCGCCGGCGATCTCCAGGGTCAGGTCGATCGGAAAGCCGTACGTGTCGTGCAGCTGAAACGCCTTCGCGCCGGAGATCGCCCGCCCGCCCGCGGTGCGGGTCTCGGCGATGGCGGTGTCCAGGATCGTGGTGCCGGCGCGCAGCGTGGACAGGAACGCATCCTCCTCCGCGTACGCGTAGTCGGCGATCCGGCCGAAATCCGTCGCCAGCTCCGGGTACGACGCGGCCATGCAGTCGCGGGCCACCGGCAGCAGCTCGGGCATCGCCCGTTCCTGCCAGCCCAGCAGCCGGATCGAACGGATCGCCCGGCGCACGATGCGGCGCAGCACGTAGCCCCGCCCCTCATTACTCGGGGTTACCCCGTCCCCGATCAGCATCAGTGCGGTGCGGACGTGGTCGGCGACGACCCGCAACCGGACATCATCCGGGTGCGACTCGCTGGCGACCTGGCTGGAGTGCGCGCCGTACCGCTTGCCGGTCAGCTCGGCGGCCTTGGCCAGGATCGGCCGCACCTCGTCGATCTCGTAGAGGTTGTCCACGCCCTGGAGGATGGACGCCATCCGCTCCAGGCCCATCCCGGTGTCGATGTTCTTCGCCGGCAGGTCACCGAGGATCGGGTAGTCCTCCTTGCCGGTGCCCGGGCCCCGCTCGAACTGCATGAAGACGAGGTTCCAGAACTCCACGTAGCGGTCCTCGTCAACCGCCGGGCCACCCTCCGGGCCATACGCGGGGCCGCGGTCGTAGAACAGCTCGGAGCACGGACCGCACGGGCCGGGGATGCCCATCGACCAGAAGTTGTCGGCCTTGCCGCGACGCACGATCCGGTCCGCCGGCACCCCGATCGACCGCCAGAGCTGGAACGCCTCGTCGTCGTCGTGGTAGACCGTCGGCCAGATCCGCTCCGGGTCGAGTCCGAGCCCCCCGGCGGCAACCGGCTTGGTGGACAGGTCCCAGGCCAGCCGGATCGCCTCGTCCTTGAAGTAGTCCCCGAACGAGAAGTTGCCGTTCATCTGGAAGAACGTGCCGTGCCGGCTGGTCTTGCCCACCTCGTCGATATCCGGCGTACGGAGGCACTTCTGCACACTGACGGCCCGCTTGTAGGGCGCGGTCTGCTGCCCCAGGAAGTAGGGGACGAACTGCATCATGCCGGCGGCGACGAACAGCAGGTTCGGGTCGCTGATGGCGGGCAGCGGAGCGGACGGCACCACGGTGTGACCGTTCGCCTCGAAGTGCGCGAGGTACCGCCGCCTGATCTCCGCCGTCTTCATCGCTGGTGCTCCTCCGGGAAAGTCTCTCGGTCGCCGGTGCGCGGATATTCCCGCAGGTCAGCGACGGTGTCATCGAACGCCTCGCCGCGCGCGAAGGCCTCGTGAATCTCCTGCTCGCGCTCGGCCATTCCGATCCGGACGTCCGATACGAAGCTACGTACCGAATCGGCCAGGCCGCCAGCGGATTCGGACAGCCCGCCGGCGATGCCGGCCGGCGTGTAGGCCTGGGCCGCCTGGGTGGCCTTGCGAACCACCAGCACGCCCACGGCCAGCCCGATGCCCAGCCAGAACAACCGCCTCATGCTCTCCCCCTCCTGCTCCCCCGACGCTGCTCAGCCGCGGCCGCGCCGGCGGCCCCGTTGTTGCTGCCTGATGGTGTCCCGCACCTCACGTTCGGTCTCCGCGTGCCGGCGGGCCGCCGTGGCCGGGCGCACGCCGTAGCCGAAGGCAGCCACCTTGACCAGCGGGCTCGCGGCAGCGGCGGAGATGATCGTGGCGAGATTGGCGACGTTGGCGGTGATGCTCTGCGCGTGGTTGGTCATGGTATCGACCTTGGCGAGCTGGAGGTTCACCCCATCCAACGAGGTCTGCACCTGATCCAGGGCGGTGTTGACGTTCCTCACCGTGATGTCGACCTCGCCGAGCAGTGGCGCGGTACGCTCATTGACGTCGTTGATCATCCGGGTGGCCGCGTCGACGGTGTGCCGCAGCCGCAGGATTGGCAGCACCAGGATCAACACCAGCATCGCGAACGCGATCGCCGCGATCAGCGCCGCGACTTCTCCAAGGTCCACGCCTGTCCTCCTCAAGCCGAATCCGCGGGCACCGGACGTCTCGCAGCAAGCCGCCGTCGTCCCCCACGCCCGTGCCGCGCGCCCCGGCCACTGGTTGACCGGAGGCAGGCGGGCCTGCCAGCCCAGACCCTACCGTCCGTGATGGAGACCGCCTCAGGATGGTGAGGGGGTCAGTTCACCGAGCGGATCCACGGACGAGGTGGGGTAGGGATCCTCACCGGTGAGCGACGGGTCGGTACTCGGCTGCGGTCTCGTCCGGTCGTCGTCGATGGCGTTACGCACCTTCACCGATACCAACGAGCCGGCGCACTCCTCCGCCTGGGTTGACGGATCCGGGGACGGCACGAGCGCCGGCTCGCCGTCGACTGGCGGCGGCACACAGGCTGGCTCGCGCACCCACAGGTCGAGGGTCAGCTCATCCCGCTGCCAGCAGGTGTAACTGCCCTTCGCCGGTTGCTCGGGGCAGCGGTCGACCCGCCACGGCCGCCAGCCCTCCCCGCGCAGCGACGCCTCGTAGACCTGGACCGTCTCCTCCGGAGAACGTTCCGACGCCACGGTGCGCTCGCGCAGTCGACAGTCCAGTAGGCACCAGCGGCTGCCACTGACATCGTCCACCGTCTCGGTCGCTGCCCAACTGGGGACCGCCAACCGGTCGAGGGAGGCAAAGACCGGGTCCCGGCTCAGCGTCTGTAGCCCGAAGACGGCCGGGACAACACCGAGCAGCACGATGCTGGCCAGCGCCAGGGCTCCGGTCCGGAGCCGTTGCTGCGGTTGCCGGCGCAGGTACGAGCGGGGTCCGCCGGGTCCGTCCGGCGTGGTGGTGTCGACCGCGGGGGGTTCTGCGCCGCCGGGCGGTGGCCCGTCCGGCGCGGCCTCGAACGGCGCCGGCGGGCCGCCCTGGGGCGTGGCCCGGGCCGGCTCTCGGGGTGGCGGCAGCGCGCGACCCGACGGTCGCTCGTCCACGCTGGGACGGGGCCCAGCCGGCCGGGCCGTCGCAGCCACGGGCCGCGGACCAGCTGGTGCATCGCCGGGTCGGGCTACGCCGGGTGGGGCCGCCATCCCCGGTCGACCGTCCGGGGCGCCGGGCCGGGCCACGACGGGTGGCGCAGTTCCGCCCGTCGCCGGGGTCGGCGGGCCGGCATGCCGCGGGGCAACCGCGCCCGGGGGCGGCCCAGCGGCGGCCCGTGGTGGTGGCTGGTCCGGACGGACCGGACGGACAACGCCCGGGCCGGACGGGGGTGGCTCCCCGATCGCGCCGCTCGCGGCGGCGGACGGGCGGGGCCGCTCGGCAGCCGGTCCAGCGGGCGGGTGTGGCCGCGCGGGGCCAGCCGCTCCCGGGGGCGGACCAGCGGGGCCGGGTCGCGCTCGGCCGGCGGCGGGAGCGCCCCGGGACGGTTCGGGTCCGGACCGCGGACCGTCAGCGGGTACCCGACCCTCGGCGGGCGGCACGCTTCGCGGGGTTACCGGCGAGCCGGGGGGGACCGCCGGTTGATTCAGGGAACGCAGCGTGGGATCGGTCTGGTGGGGAGTACGGCCGGCCTGCCGTAGCCAGTCGGCGGGCCGCTTCGGTCGAGCGCGCCGCCCCTCGCTGGTGGCCGGGTCAGCGCTGTCGGTGCGCGGGCTCGGGATCTCGGTGTTCACCCCGGGGGTGGCCCGGCCCGGGCCACCCCCGGGGGCGGGCGGGCGGCCCCGAGGTACAACGGTGTCCTCCTCCGACATCTCCCGTCGGCCATGCCGAGCGACACCACCGGACGGCGGGGCAGCACCGTGGCCGGGTGACCTGCCGCCCTCGGCTGGGGCACGGTGTCCACCCGGGGCGGGAGGAATCCCGCCGGTCGGGTCGTCGCCGGCCCGGCCGGGGACGGCCGGCGGGGTGCCCGGAGCGCCCGTCGGCTCGGCGCCACGTCGTCCACCCCGGCCGGCCGGTGGGGCGAGGCCCGGCTGGGACGCGGCGGCGGCCGGAGGACGGGGCGGCGCTGCCGGGCGGCCACGGCCGACCGGCTCGGCGGCCGGCGGGCCGGGCGGGCCACCACGCCCGTGGGTCTGGGGGGCCGAGGGGCCGGGAGGAGCGGGCGGCCGGGGAGGTGTGGAAGGACCGGGCGGGCCACCACGCCCGTGGGTCCGCGCGGCCGAGGGTCCAGGCGGTGCGGGGGTACCAGGCGATGCGGGAGGCCCAGGCCGTGTGGGAGGCCCAGGCAGTGCGGGAGGCCCAGGCAGTGCGGGAGGCCCAGGCAGTGCGGGAGGCCCAGCCGGAGCGGGGAGCCGGTCAGCGTCGGAACGCGGACGCGGCGCTTCGGGCACGTCTCGACGACCGGGCGGTGCCGCCCCGGTGCCGCTCAGGCCCGGGTCAGCACCGGGCCGCTGCGGCGGCGTGGCCGGGCCGGGCCCGCCCTCCGGACCCAACTCCCCCCGCTGCGCCTTGGCCGTACGCAGGTCGTCAATCCAGCCGAACTCCTCACCGCTGACCGGTTCGTCGGCAGCGGCCTCGGCCTTCCCCCGCCCCCAGCGGCGCCCCCTGCGCCGCTGGTCGGCGCTCTCCTCGGGCTGGTCCGCCCCTCGCGACTTCACTGCTGCCCCTCCTCAGTGGCGTCCGCGCCACCCTCGTACGCCCCGTCGTCACCCGGCCTTTCGAGTTGGCGGCCGTTACCCGCCCCGGCGCCACCGGGCGCCGCCGCCGGCCGGCGGTCAGCCGTCGGCGCCGACCGGCGAATGATCCGGCGCAGCAGCGGCAGCCGATCAGCGACGGCTCGCTCGGCCCCGTGCTGGCTGGGCTGGTAGTAGTCGGTGCCGACGAGGTCGTCGGGCACGTACTGCTGGTTGACCACACCCCGTTGGTCGTCGTGGGGATAGCGGTAGCCGGTGCCGTGGCCGAGCCCCTTGGCGCCGGGGTAGTGCGCGTCCCGTAGCCCGCGCGGCACCGCCCCGCCCCGACCAGCCCGGACATCGGCGAGGGCCGCCCCGATGGCGGTGGTCGCCGAGTTCGACTTCGGGGCCGTGGCCAGGTGGATCACCGCTTGGGCGAGGTTGAGCTGGACCTCCGGCAGGCCGACGTACTCCACCGCGTGGGCGGCGGCGGTGGCCACGCCGAGCGCACCCGGGTCGGCCATGCCGACATCCTCGCTGGCGAAGATGACCATCCGTCGGGCGATGAACCGCGGATCCTCCCCGGCGACCAGCATCCGGGCCAGCCAGTGCAGCGCCGCGTCCACGTCGGAGCCGCGCATGCTCTTGATGAACGCGCTGGTCACGTCGTAGTGGCTGTCGCCGTCGCGGTCGTAGCGGACGGCGGCGCTGTCCACCGCCTGCTCGGCGGTGGACAGGTCGATGTGGTTGGCGCCGACCGCGGTGGCGGAGGCGGCCGCGGCCTCCAGAGCGGTGAGCGCCTTACGGACGTCACCGGCGGCGAGCCGGACCAGATGCTCCTCGGCGTCGGGGGCGAGGGCGGGCGTGCCGCCCAGGCCACGACTATCAGCGACCGCACGGCGGAGCAGACTGCGCACCGCGTCGTCACCCAACGGCTGCAGGGTGAGCAGGACGCACCGGGACAACAGCGGCGAGATGACGGAGAAGTACGGGTTCTCGGTCGTCGCCGCCAGCAGCGTGACGGTCCGGTCCTCGACCGCGGCGAGGAGCGAATCCTGTTGGGTCTTGCTGAACCGATGCACCTCGTCAATAAAGAGCACGGTCTGCGGGCCACCGGCGCGGCGCTGCCGGCGGGCGACGTCGATGACGGCACGGACGTCCTTCACCCCGGCGTTCAGCGCCGACATCGCCACGAAGCGACGGTCGGTGGCTCCGGCCACGAGGTGCGCGATGGTGGTCTTCCCACTGCCGGGCGGCCCCCAGAGAATCACCGACATCGGCGCGGCCCCGGAGACGAGTTGGTGTAACGGCGCGCCGGGGGCACGCAGGTGGTCCTGGCCGATCAGCTCGTCGAGCCCGGTCGGGCGCATCCGGACGGCCAGCGGCGCATCCTGACCGACCGGCGTGAACCCGGTCATGCCGGCGGTACCCGCGGCCGCGACAGCCGCGGCGGCGGGTTCTCCGAAGGAGAAGAGGACGTCGGGATCCATCACGGGAACAGTACCGGGCCCGGCCGGGGTCAACAGAATCAGCGCCGCCGGGCAACGCTGACCTGCCCCTCCGGTCCGGCCGGTGCCACCGGCAGCGCGACGCGGCCGGTGGCACCGCCCTCACCGCCGAGCCGCGCCCGCGCCGGTGGTCGGGTCCCCAGCGCGGGCCGGGGGCGCGCCGGGCTGCCCGCTGACCGTCGCCGAGCCCTCGGGCTGGGTCACCGGAGGCTCGGGCGAGGCGGCGGCCGTCGGCGTACCGACCGAAGCATCGCGGCTCGCCCGCCAGGCGGGCAGGTACAGCGGCGCGGCGATCGCGAGCACGACCGCGCCGGCCAGCATCGCGACGCTGACCCCGGCCCGGTCGGCGACCAGGCCGAGCACGATCCCCCCGGCGGCACCGGCGGGCATGGCCACCATCGAGTTCAGGGAGACCACACTGGTTCGGTATGGCCCGTCGACCTGCCGGTGCACCAGCCCCATGTGCAACGGGTTCGAGGCGCCGTGCACGACGTAGCACACGACGAAGGCGATCAGCACGCCGACCGGACCGGCGAGCAGCGCCATCCCGACCACGGTGACGCCCTGCGCGATCCGCAGCAGCGCCGCGGCGGGCGCGGCGCCCAGCCGCCGGGTGAGCAGCGGGGTCGCCGCCGCGCCGCCGGCATTCGCGAGCCAGGCCACCATGGTTGCCGGCCCGAGCAGCGCCCCGGCTCGATCGGAGTCGCCGAGCACCTCGGCGAGCCGAACCGGCAGGAGAGCTTCGAAAGTGACCATGCCGAAGCCCCAGAAGAGCTCGACCGCGAGCAGGGCGAGCAGCACCCGGGAGCGGCGCAGCAGCCCCATCGCCTGGCCGATCATCCGGGGGGCCTCCGCGATCGACTCGCGGAGCGCCGACGACCCGGCGGCGGCACGACGCTCGCGCAGCAGGGCGAGCAGGGCTACCAGCCCGACGATCTGCAGCACCACGATGGCCACGATCGGCATGGTCAACGCGCTGAACGGGCCGACCGGTCCGAGCGCGACCAGCCCGCCGCTGAGCAGCGCGCCGGCCGCCATGGCGACACCGAGCGCCGTCCCGCCCTGGCTCAGCCCGCGCTCATACTCGGCCTCGGGGTCGGCCGCGAGGGTGCTGTCCACGAACCAGGACTCGAGCGGGCCGCTGTCCAGCGCCCGATAGACCCCCTGCAACGCCCACACCGCCACCAGCAGGGCGAACGAGTCAGCCACGACGAAGAGCGCTATGGAGACGAGGTTGACCACCGCGGCGAGCACCAGCACCGGCCGGCGTCCCACGGCGTCGGCGAGCCCGGCGGTCGGCAACTCGAGCACGAGGACGAGGAGACCCTGGGCGGCGAACGCCACGCCGATCTCGGTGAGGGTGAGGCCCCGCTCCTGCATCAGCAGGACGAAGACCGGGACCAGCAGGCCGACCGGCAGCCAGCGCAGGCTGAGCAGGATGAGGTAGCGATGCCGGACCTGATGGACCGAGAGGGTGGCCATCACGCCTCCTTCGGCAGCGGGTAGGCGGCGAGGTAGACCTGGACCTGCTCGGCGCCGGGCTCCGCCGGGTCGGCTGCTTCGCGGTATCGCTCCAGGACCTGCCAGAGTTCGTCGTTGAGCGCCTTCAGCCGGTCTGCCGGGAGGGTCAGGAAGGCGTCGCCCATCCCGAAGGCGTCCCGCCACTCCGACGACCACTCGCTCTGCGCCGCGTGCCACCGCTGCGCCTGCTCGGTCAGCAGGCGCACCTGGTGGCCCTGGATCCACTCCAGGGCGGCACGGGCGTCCGGGTCGTCGTCGAAGTCGGTGGGCTCGAAGTCGCTGATCTCGTGCGCGGCCCGCCACCAGCGCTGCCGGCCGGTGCCCCGGTCGGGATCCTCGGCGACCAGCCCCACATCGGCGAGCTGACGCAGGTGGTAGCTGGTGGCACCGGTGTTGGTGTCGAGCTGTTCGGCCAGCATGGTGGCGGTCGCCGAACCCTGCACCCGCAGCGCCCCGAGGAGCCGGATCCGCAGTGGGTGCGCCAGCACCCGAATCTGCCGGTGGTCGATGTGCACCACGCGCGGGGTCGGCCCGGCCCGTTCCCGATCATCAGTCATGCTTGCACACTATCTCTGCACAACTCTTGTGCACAAGAGTTGTGCAGAAAAGTTGTGCAATGTCTTCGACGTCGACCGCCCCGCACCCAGGCAGACCGGGCGCTGAGCAGCGCCCGTCCCGACCAGACCCCGCACCCAACAGTGGCGGCCCGGCAAAGCCGAGCCGCCACTGGAATGACCAACGAGGCGATCAGGTGGGGTCGGCCACCGGAGCAGCCGGGCCGGCGGTGCCGGCCTGCGCCCGCGCCTCGGGCTTGGGCCGGGCATCCACGCCCGCCTCCAGGCGCTGCGCCGCGGTGATCGGAGTCGGCGCGGCGGTCAACGGATCAAACCCGCCGCGGGTCTTCGGGAAGGCAATGACCTCACGGATCGAGTCGGCACCGGCGAGCAGCATGCAGACCCGGTCCCAGCCGAAGGCGATCCCGCCGTGTGGCGGCGCGCCGTACTTGAACGCCTCCAACAGGAAGCCGAACTTGTCCTGCGCCTGCTCGGGGGTGATCCCGAGCAGGTCGAAGACCCGCTGCTGCACGTCGCCGCGGTGGATACGGATCGAGCCGCCGCCGATCTCGTTTCCGTTGCAGACGATGTCGTACGCGTACGCGAGAGCCTGGTCCGGCGCCTCCTCGAAGCGGTCCACCCACTCGGCGTTCGGCGCGGTGAACGGATGATGCACCGCGGTCCAGCCGCTCGCTCCGCCCTCCTCGCCGTCGGTGACCCGCTCGAACATCGGCGCGTCAACCACCCAGCAGAACGCCCAGGCGCTCTCGTCAATCAGCTTCGCCCGGCGGGCGATCTCCACCCGGGCCGCGCCGAGCAGTTCCTGCGCCGCCCGGCTCTCCGCCCCGGCGGCGAAGAAGATCGCGTCGCCGGGCTTCGCGCCGACCGCGTCGGCCAGACCCGCCAGGTGCTCGGTGGAGAGGTTCTTGGCGACCGGGCCCCGCGCCTCGCCCGTCTCGGCGTCGAGCACCACGTACGCCAGGCCCCTCGCACCCCGCGCCTTGGCCCAGTCCTGCCAGCCGTCCAACTCCTTACGGGACTGCGCCGCACCGCCGGGCATCACAACCGCACCGACGTAGCCACCCGCCTCGATCGCGCCGGCGAAGACCCGGAACCGGGTGCCGCGCAGGTAGTCGGTCAGCTCGGTCAACTCCACGCCGTAGCGCAGGTCCGGCTTGTCCGAACCGTACCGGGCCATGGCCTCGTGCCAGGTGATCCGCGGGATCGGCCGAGTGATCTGGTGGCCGGCCAGGTCCCGCCACAGCCGGGACACGATCGCCTCGCCGAGGTCGATCACGTCGTCCTCGGTGACGAAGGACATCTCGATGTCCAGCTGGGTGAACTCCGGCTGCCGGTCGGCGCGGAAGTCCTCGTCCCGGTAGCAGCGGGCGATCTGGTAGTACCGCTCCATCCCGCCCACCATGAGCAGCTGCTTGAACAGCTGCGGCGACTGGGGCAGCGCGTACCAGGTGCCGGGCTGCAGCCGGACCGGCACCAGGAAGTCCCGGGCCCCCTCCGGTGTCGAGCGGGTCAACGTCGGGGTCTCGATCTCCAGGAAGTCCCGCTCGTGCAGCACCGCACGGGCGATCTGGTTCGCCGCGGAACGCAGCCGCAGGGCGTTGGCCGGGCCACTGCGGCGTAGATCCAGATACCGGTAGCGCAGCCGGACGTCGTCACCGGCCTCGACCTGGTCATCCACCGGCAGGGGCAGGGGCGCCGCTTCGGAGAGCACCTCCAGCTCCTCCGCCGTCACCTCGACCTCGCCGGTGGCCAGCTCCGGGTTCTCGTTGCCTTCGGGACGACGGGTCACCTCGCCGGTGACCCGGACGCAGTACTCGTTGCGCAGCACGTGGGCGTCCTCCTCGCGGAGGACGACCTGGGCCACCCCGGAGCCGTCCCGCAGGTCGACAAAGATGACACCGCCGTGGTCGCGCCGGCGGGCCACCCAGCCGGCGAGCGTCACCGTGGTGCCGGCGTCCGTCGCGCGCAGGCTTCCGGCGTCATGGGTACGGATCACGGCGTGCGTCTCCCTCATCTGCGGTATGAATCTGCCCGGCATCCTCGCCGGGCCGCCCCGGGGCCGCATCCTCATTTCCAGCCTGTTCCGGGGCAGAATGTCTCTGCCCCGGCATTCTGTCAGGACTACCGCACCGCCGTTTAGCGGGTGCGCGGAAGGAGAGCCGCCGCGCGCCAAACCTGGGTGGGTGCCGTGCGCCGGGACCGGTGGCACCGCGACCTGGGCCGTCAGCTCCGGGCGGCCTGTCGGGCGCGACGGGCGTCGCGCTTCTCCTCGAACCGGGACGCGGCGACCTCCAGGCCGTCGAGGTGGGCCGCGATCTGATCCCGGGCCGCCTCGCCCTCCGCGTCCAGGCCCGACACCTCGAAGATGTCCCACTGTCGCAGCACCGGCAGCACCACCTCGTCCCGGTGCTGGCGCAGGTCGTAGATGCCGGCCAGGGCGATCGCGACAGACTTCCGGGCGAACCCCTCGATGCCGTTGCCCGGCATCTGGAACTCGGCCAGCACGTCGGCCACCGCCCGCATCGTCTGGCTGGGAGCCACCTCGAAGGCGGCGGCGAGCAGGTTTCGGTAGAACAGCATGTGCAGGTTCTCGTCGGTGGCGATTCGCGCCAACAGCGCCTCGCAGTGCGGATCGCCGGTGGCCCGGCCGGTGTTCCGGTGCGAGATCCGGGTGGCCAGCTCCTGGAACGACACGTACGCGAGCGAGTGCAGCATCTCCTCGTCGTGCGCGTTGCGGTAGCCGGCCGACATGTGCGTCATCCGGGCCCGCTCCAGGGCCACCGGGTCGACCGCCCGGGTCACCGTCAGGTAGTCCCGGATCGCGATGCCGTGCCGCGCCTCCTCGGCCGTCCACCGGTGCACCCAGGTCCCCCACGCCCCGTCCCGGCCAAAGAGCGTGGCGATCTGGTGGTGGTACGAGGGCAGGTTGTCCTCGGTGAGCAGGTTGACGATCAACGCGGTACGGGCGACCTCGGGCAGCTGGGAGTCGGCCGGCGCCCACGCCTGCCCCCCGAGCGGACCGTCGAAGGTCCGCCCCTCACTCCAGGGCACGTACTCGTGCGGGAACCACTCCTTCGCGATCGACAGATGCCGGTCGAGGTTCTTCTCCACGACGACTTCCAGCTCGTGCAGGAGGGCGGTCTGGCTGAGGACGGTCATGCGGGTCTCCCTACGGCGGCGTAACTTACGCCACCGTAGGTCCGATCGTCGGTACGCGCCAGTAGCGTCCCACGCGCGCCCTCCGAGCAGCGCCTTCCTGCCGAAACATCCACGCCCCGGCCGAACGAGCGCCGGCGGTCGCGGAGACTCAGCTCACCACCGGCCGCAGGTCCGCCGCGGGCGGCTGCCACACCTCGGCCCGCGCCGACACCTGCGCGCCGGTACGGATGTCCTTGACCTCGTCCGCGCCCTCGTCCGTGCCGGGGAACCACACGTACGGGATGCCTCGCCGTTCGGCGTAGCGAATCTGCTTGCCGAACTTCGCCGCGCTCGGCGCGACCTCGGTGCAGATGCCCCGGGCCCGCAGCGCCTCCGCGACCCGGTTACTCACCGCCCGCTGCGCCTCGCTGGTCACCGCCACCACCACGCAGGTGGGGACCGGGCGGGAAATGCTCAACGCCCCGGCGCCGAAGAGCAGGCCGAGCAGGCGGGTCACGCCGATCGAGATGCCCACTCCCGGGAACGCGACGGCACCGGCGCTGGCCAGGTTGTCGTACCGGCCGCCGGAGCAGATCGAGCCGAAGCGCTCGTACCCGATCAGCTGCGTCTCATAGACGGTCCCGGTGTAGTAGTCCAGGCCGCGGGCGATGCGCAGGTCGGCGACGCAGAGGCCGGGCGCGTGCTCGGCGGCGGTCTGCATCACCTGGACCAGCTCCGCGAGGCCCTCGTCGAGCAGCGGGTGACTGACCCCGAGCGCGTTCACCGCGTCGGCGAACGACGCGTCCGGCGCCGAGATCTCCGCCAGCGCCAGCACGGCCTTCGCCTGCGCCTCGGTCGCCCCGGCCGTGGCGGTCAGAAGGTCGGCCACCCGGGCCGGGCCGATCTTGTCCAGCTTGTCGACCGCGCGTAGCGCCGCCTCCGGGTCGGTGATCCCCACCCCCCGGTAGAAGCCCTCGCAGATCTTGCGGTTGTTGACCTGGATCCGCACCGGCGGGATCGGCAGCGACCGCAGCGCGTCCCCGATCACCAGCGGCATCTCGGCCTCGTGGTGCGGTGCCAGCGTGTCCCGGTCGACGATGTCGATGTCCGCCTGCAGGAACTCCCGGTAGCGGCCCTCCTGCGGCCGTTCGCCCCGCCACACCTTCTGGATCTGGTAGCGGCGGAACGGGAACTGGAGCTTGCCGGCGTTCTCCAGCACGTACCGGGCGAACGGCACGGTCAGGTCGAAGTGCAGGCCAAGAGCGTCGTCGCCGGTCGGTCCGTCGGGGTCGGCCTGCAGCCGTCGAAGCAGGTAGACCTCCTTGGAGGTCTCCCCCTTGCGCAACAACTGGTCGAGCGGCTCGACCGCGCGGGTCTCCAGCGGGGCGAACCCGTACCGCTCGAAGGTGTCCCGGATCCGCTCCAGGACGGACTGCTCGATCATCCGCTGGGCGGGCGTCCACTCCGGGAAGCCGGAGATCGGCGTGGGCTTACTCATGGTGCTCCGTTCGCGAACCCCGCGCGGTCCGCGCGAGGGAAAGAGGGTGCGGCGGCTACAGGCCGCGGGCAGGGGCCGCCGGGCGCGCCGGCGCGCCCGCGACCTCAAGCAGGTACGGGTTGGCGGCGCGTTCCCGGCCAATCGTCGTGGTGGGACCGTGGCCGGGCAGCACGACCGTGTCATCCGCCAGCGGGAGGATTTTGCTCCGCAGGCTGGCGAGCATCGTCGGATGGCTGCCACCCGGCAGGTCGGTACGGCCGATCGAGCCGGCGAAGAGCACGTCACCGGAGAGGCAGAGCTCGTCTGCCTCCCAGCGGGAGTCCGCGCCGGGCAACCGGAAGAGCACCGACCCGCCGGTATGGCCCGGCGCGTGGTCGACGGTGATCTCCAGCCCGGCGAGGTCGAGGGTGGCGCCGTCGGTCAGTTCGGCGACGTCCTCCGGCTCGGTGTACGGCAGCCGGCCGCCGAAGAGCCCGGCCAGGTCAGCCGAGAGCCCCTTCGCCGGGTCGGCGAGGAGTTCCCGGTCGGCCGGGTGGACGTACGCGGTGACCCCACGGGCGCCACAGACCGGCGCGACGGAGAAGGTGTGGTCGAGGTGGCCGTGGGTCAACAGGACGGCGGCCGGATGCAGCCGGTGCTCGGCCAGCAGGGCGTCGAGTCGGTCGAGTACCCCGATGCCGGGATCGACCACCACACACTGCTCCCCCGGCGCCGTCGCGACCACATAGCAGTTGGTGCCGAAGGCGTCCGCGGGAAAACCGGCCACGAGCACGACAGCGCCCCTTCCCTCGAAGTGTCAGGTCGTCTGCTGAGCCTAGTCGCCGAGGCAACCACGCTCGCGCGGCGCGGCCCGGGTGGTGGGTGCGGCGAGGTCCACGGGTCACCACCACGCCACCTCGTACACGACAATCCCCGCCACTGGCCGTACACTCTGGCGGGCGTGTGGCATGGCACACCTGACCAACGGTCGGGCCGCCCGTCACGGAACCAGGGTAGAGGAAGGGGAGCGCGGGTGGCCTCCAGCAGGGATCGGCAGCGCAAACTGGCGCGGGCAAAACTCGACCGACAGCTGGCCCGACGGGCCGCTCGGGCCCGTCGCCGACGGCAGGTCCAGGCCGGGGTGGGCGTCGCGGTCGTCCTCGCTCTGATCGTGGCCGGCTCCGCCTGGGCGCTGGGCGCCTTCGATCGGGACCCGGTCGAGAACACCGCGGCCGAGGAGCTCTGCTTCTGGACCCCGGAGGACGCCACCGCCAACACCAACCTGACCGACGTCGGCACCCCGGCCACCACCGGGCTGCCGACCGAGGGGGTCCGGACGATGACGGTCGTCACGAACCAGGGCGCCCCGGTCACCGCCGAGCTGGATACTGCCGCCACCCCGTGCGCCGTCGCGAGCATCTCCCACCTGGCGGCGAACTCCTTCTACGACAACACCAAGTGTCACGAAATCACCACCGAGGGTGCGGTACGGTGCGGCGACCCGAGCGGCACCGGACTGGGCGGACCCGCCTACTCCTTCTACGACGAGAACGTGCCCACCCCGGCGGATGCCCCGGCGAGCCCGGCAGACGCGTCAGCCACCCCGACGGATGCCTCCGCCAGCCCGGCAGCCGACCAGCCCGCGACCTACCCGAAGGGCACGGTCGCGATGGTCGGCAACCGGCCCGGCGCCAACGGAAGCCAGTTCCTGATCTTCTTCAAGGACTTCACCACCGCCGACCCGGCGTACACGGTCATTGGCCGTGTCACCGGTGGCCTGGATACGGTCGAGAAGATCGGTGCGCTACCGACCGTGGAGAATGCGGGCGGAGCGAAGGTCAAGCCGCAGGACGACGACGTGGTCATCCAGAGCCTGACGGTCACCGAGCCGGCAGCGACGCCGACCGCCACCCCGGCGGCCGACCCGAGCGCCGGCTGACCGATCCCAGCCAACCCACATCGTGCAGGAGGATCCAGGCGTGACGTCCACCAATGAGCGGCAACGCGCGGCGGCCCGTGCTCGGCTCGAGAAGGAGATGGCCGAGCGGACCGCCCGGGCTCGTCGGCGTCGCCAGACCCAGGCGATCGTCGGGGCGAGCGCGGCTCTCCTCCTGGTGGTCGCCGGCACCGTCTGGCTGGTATCGAGCCTCGGCGACGACTCGGCGACCGACTCGACCACCACCGCCGGTGCCACCGAGTGCGTCTTCACCGAGATCCCCGCCGACCAGCGGACCCCACAGATCAAGGACGTCGGCCTGCCGGGTGCCCAGCAACCGAACACCGGCACCCAGACCCTCACCATCGACACGAACCTCGGGCCGATCACGGCCAAGGTCGACCGGTCCCAGACGCCGTGCACCAGCGCCAGCTTCACCCACCTGGCCGAGCAGGACTTCTTCGACAACACCAAGTGCCACCGCCTCGTCACCGAAGGAATCAAGGTGCTCCAGTGCGGTGACCCGAGCGCGACCGGCGACGGCTGGCGGGAGACCGACGGCACCGGGGGGCCGAGCTTCCGGCTGGCCGAGGAGAACCTGCCCACGGACAAGCGGCCCCCGTACCCGGAGGGCGTTATCGCGATGGCCAACTCCGGCGCGCCCGGAAGCACCGGCAGCCAGTTCTTCATCGTCTACGGCGACTCGCCGCTCCCCCCGAACTACACCGTCCTGGGCACGGTCACCGGTGGGCTGGACATCGTCAAGGAGGTCGCGGCGGCCGGCGACGACGAGGCCTACGCACAGCAGGCCGGCGGCGGGCACCCGAAGAAGGAGGTCACCATCACCGACCTCACGATGAGCGCGCCCCAGGGCTGACCGCCGAGCGAAAAGACCACGCTGCGCCCCCGGCTCCTGCCGGGGGCGCTCGTCGTTGCCCGGGGGCGCCGCCCCTCCTGGTCGGGTCAGGAGCCGGAGGTAACCCGATAGGCGTCGAAGACACCGTCAACCTTGCGCACCGCGGCCAGCAGGTGCCCCAGATGCTTGGGGTCGGCCATCTCGAAGCTGAACCGGCTCACCGCCACCCGGTCCCGCGTGGTCGTCACGGTCGCCGAGAGGATGTTGACCCGCTCGTCGGAGAGGACCAGGCTCACGTCGGTGAGCAGCTTGTGCCGGTCGAGCGCCTCGACCTGGATGGCGACGAGGAAGGTGGACGCGCTGGTGAGCTTCCAGCCCACCTCCACGACCCGCTCCCCCTGTGCCTTGAGGTCCTCGGCGTTGGCGCAGTCGTCCCGGTGCACGCTCACTCCGCCGGAGCGGGTGACAAAGCCGAACACCGAATCCGGTGGGACCGGGGTGCAGCAGCGGGCCAGCTTAATCCACACATCGCTGACGCCCCGGACCACGACACCCGGGTCGTTGCTGCTGGCCCGGCTCCGCGGCGGGCGGGTGGCCACCGCGGTCTCGGCGATGTCCTCGACCGCGCCCTCCTCACCGCCGTAGGAGGCCATCAGCTTCTGTACCACCGACTGGGCGGAGACATGGCTGTCACCGACCGCCGCGTAGAGCGAGGCCACATCGGCCAGGTGGAGATCCCGGGCGATCGCCATCAGGTTGTCCGAGCTGAGCATCCGCTGCAGCGGCATGCCCTGCTTGCGCATCGCCTTGACGAGTGCGTCCTTGCCGGCCTCGATCGCCTCCTCGCGCCGCTCCTTGTTGAAGTACTGCCGGATCTTGGTGCGCGCCCGCGGGCTCTTGACAAACCCCAGCCAGTCCTGGGTCGGGCCGGCCGTCTCCGACTTCGAGGTGAAGATCTCGATCACATCACCGTTGGAGAGCGTCGACTCCAACGGCACCAGCTTGCCGTTGACCCGCGCCCCGATGCACTTGTGCCCCACCTCGGTATGCACCGTGTACGCGAAGTCCACCGGCGTTGACCCTGTCGGCAGCGGAAAGACGTCGCCCTTCGGGGTGAAGACGTACACCTCCTGGCTGGACAGGTCGAAGCGCAGCGCGTCCAGGAACTCGCTCGGGTCGGCCGCCTCCCGTTGCCAGTCCAGCAACTGCCGCAGCCAGGTCATCTCGTCGATGTGCGCCGGCGGGCCCACGACCTGGGTGCCCTTGTGTTCCTTGTACTTCCAGTGCGCGGCGATACCGAACTCGGCGGTACGGTGCATCGCGTACGTGCGGATCTGCATCTCCACCGGTTTGCCGGTGGGCCCGATCACCGTCGTGTGCAACGACTGGTACATGTTGAACTTCGGCATCGCGATGTAGTCCTTGAACCGGCCCGGCACCGGCTGCCAATTCGCGTGGATCACACCCAACGCCGCGTAGCAGTCCCGCACCGTGTCGACCAGGATCCGTACACCCACCAGGTCGTAGATGTCGTTGAAGTCCCGCCCCCGCACGATCATCTTCTGGTAGATCGAGTACAGGTGCTTCGGCCGGCCGGTCACCTCCGCCCTGATCTTGGCGGATTTCAGGTCGGTGCTGACCTTCCTGGTCACCTGCCGCAGCAGCGCCTCCCGCTGCGGCTGGTGCTCTCCGATCAGTCGGTTGATCTCCTCGTACCGCTTCGGAAAGAGGGTACCGAAGGCAAGATCCTCCAGCTCCCACTTGATCGTGTTCATACCCAGGCGATGCGCCAGGGGGGCCAGGATCTCCAGCGTCTCCTTGGACTTCTGCTCCTGCTTCGGCCGCGGCAGGAAGATCAGGGTACGCATGTTGTGCAGCCGGTCGGCCAGCTTGATCACCAGGACCCGTGGGTCCTTCGCCATGGCGACGACCATCTTGCGGATCGTCTCCGCCTTCGCCGCGTCGCCCAGCTTGACCTTGTCGAGCTTGGTCACCCCGTCCACCAGCAGCGCCACCTCGCCGCCGAAGTCGGCCCGCATCTGGTCCAGCGTGTACTCGGTGTCCTCGATCGTGTCGTGTAGCAGCGCCGCGACCAGCGTGGTGGTGTCCATGCCCAGATTGGCGAGGATGGTGGCCACCGCGAGCGGATGGGTGATGTAGGGATCGCCGGACTTACGGTACTGGCCGGAGTGCCAGCGGGCCGCAGTGTCGAAAGCGCGTTGCAACAGCCGCGCATCGGCCTTCGGGTGATTTTCCCGGTGACTTGAGATCAGCGGCTCCAGCACCTCGCTGACCTGCGACGACTGCCAGGGCGCGTTGAACCGGGCCAGCCGGGCCCGCACCCGGCGCCCGGTCGGCGCGCTGGAGAGGGCGAATCCGCCGCCGGGAGCGGTCTCGGACGCCAGATCGCCCCGCTTCGGAACGATCGCCTCCTCGTACCCCGGGTCCGCGCCGGTGCGGGGGGCGCCGGTCACTCCGGCACCGCTACCGGGGCCCGGCCCGGGGCGGGAGCCACCACTGCGGTCGGTCACCGAGCCGTCGCCTGTCGGGTGCACCGTGTCCTCCACCGGAGGGGCGACATCGTGAGACACCGGCCTCCTCACCGCTCGCCGGACGCGCCGGCCAGGCGGCCGACGTCTGATTCAACCGACCGCACCGGCCGGCGTTGGGTTTAGCAAATCGCAATGCTACCCGCACCCGGCGGGGTACCGCGTTCTCACCGACCCGGGCCCCGCTGGGGTAATCCGCCCGACAGACCGGTCAAACGGTCAGCAGGGCATGGACCGGGCGCGGCGCCAGCCGTTCGCGACCGCCCAGGAAACCCAACTCCAGCAGAACGCTGAAACCCGCCACCGTACCGCCGGCTCGCTCGACCAGGTCGAGGGTCGCCTCAGCGGTGCCGCCCGTGGCGAGGACGTCATCCACCACCAGCACCCGGTGCCCGGCCGTGAACGCGTCCTGGTGCACCTCCAGGGTGGCCGCACCGTATTCCAGCGCGTACGACGCCGAGTAGGCCACCCGGGGCAGCTTGCCCGCCTTGCGTACCGGCACCACACCGACGCCGGCCGCGTAGGCGATCGCTGCCGCGACCACGAACCCGCGGGCCTCGATCCCGACCACGGTGTCGAACGAGTCCCGCCCGTGGTGGCGCACGATGCCATCAATGATCTCGCGAAAGGTGTCCCCATCGGCGAAGAGCGGCATCAGGTCCTTGAACATCACCCCGGGCTTCGGAAAGTCCGGTACGTCCAACACCCGGCTGGCCACCAGTTCGGCCATCTCCCGGCCGCTGTCCCCCCGTACCACGGTGGTGTGGGTCTCTGTCACGCCGTTTCGCTCCCTTGTTCCGACGACGGCGCCCTTCCGGCCGCTCGCGCAGCCTGAAGGACGCCGTCGCTCCGCTTCACCGGCGCGTCAGCGCCGCTTGCCGCCCGGACGGTTGCCGCCACCGGCGGCTCGCCCACCGCGCGCCCCGGCCGGCCGCTTACCCGCCGGCCGCGCCCCCACCTTCGGCGCCGCACCGGCGAGGGCCGTCGCCTCCGGGTCGATCTCCTCGTCGGCGCTCTCCGTCGGCTGCGGCGCGTTCTTCGCCGAGCCCTCGCCGCGCTCCAGCGCGGCGCGGCGGGTCAGCACCCGCTTGTTGTGCGCCTGGATCCGCGGCTCCCGGTTCTTCAGCAGCACCAGCAGCGGGGTGGCCAGGGTGATCGAGGAGAAGAACGCCACCGCCATCCCGACGAACAGCACCAGACCGAGGTCCTTCAGGGTGCCCGCGCCGAAGAAGCCGGCACCGATGAAGAGCAGGCCACCGACCGGGAGCAGCGCCACGATCGAGGTGTTCAGCGACCGCATCAGGCTCTGGTTGATCGCCAGGTTGGCCGCCTCGCCGTACGTCTGGTTGTTGTTCGCGGTGATGCCGCGGGTATTTTCCTGGACCTTGTCGAAGACCACCACCACGTCGTAGAGGGCGAAGCCCAGGATGGTGAGGAAGCCGATCACGGTCGACGGGGTCACCTCGAAGCCGACCAGCGAGTAGATGCCGGCGCTGAGGACCAGGTTCATCAGCAGGGAGCTGACCGCACCGACCGCCATCCGCCACTCGAAGCGCAGCACCAGGTAGACCATCACCAGCACGAGGAAGATCACCAGACCGAGCACCGCCCGCTCGGTGACCTGGCTACCCCAGGCCTGGCTGACCTGCTCTCCACCGACGTCGCTGACCGGGAGGCCGAACTCCTGGGCTACCGCCGCCTTGACCGCGTTGGCCTGCTCCGCGCTGAGCTGCGAGGTACGCATCTCGTAGAAGTCGTCACCGGTACCGCCGACCTTCTGCGCGGTGACCACCTCCGCTCCGCCGCCCTCCGCGGCCAGCGCGGCGTCAACCGCCTCCTCGGCCTGCTCCAGGGTGCCGACGCTGGCGGGCACCTGGATCGAGTTGCCGCCAGCGAACTCGATTCCGAGGTCGAACCGGAGGAACGCGAAGCTCAGCACCGAGATCAGGGCCAGCGCCCCGGCGACGCTGAACCACACCCTGCGACGGCCGACAATGTCGAGACCGGCCTCACCACGGTAGAGGCGACTCGCGAGACCAGCACCGGCCATCTCAGGCCTCCTTCGAGCGCGGGTTGCGGGGCTGGGCCGGCTTGGCCCGGGCCGGCAACGCCCGGCCGAGGCCGCTGACCCGCGGGGACAGGAACGCCCGGGTGCGGGCGAACATCGTCATGATCGGGTGTCGGAAGAGGAAGACCACCACCAGGTCGAGGATCGTGGCGAGGCCCAACGCGAAGGCGAAGCCCTTGACCACGCCGACCGAGACGATGTACAGCACCACCGCGGACATCAGGGTGATCGCGTTGGCGGAGATGATCGTCCGCCGGGCGCGGACCCACGCCCGGGACACCGCGCTGCGCGGGCTGCGCCCCTCCCGGATCTCGTCCTTGAGCCGCTCGAAGTAGATGACGAAGGAGTCCGCCGCCACACCGAGTGAGACGATCATGCCGGCGATCCCGGCGAGGGTGAGGGTGAACCCGATCTGCCGGCCGAGGACCACCAACGCGCCGAAGACGAGCAGCGCGGAGAGGACGAGGCTCAGGAAGATCACGGAGCCGAGCAGTCGGTAGTAGAAGAACGAGTAGATGATCACCAGCAGCATGCCGATGCCGGCTGCGAGCAGGCCGGCCCGCAGGTGGCTGGCGCCCAGGGTCGCGGTGACGTTCTGCTGTGCCTGCGGCTCGAAGGTCACCGGCAGCGCGCCGTAGCGCAGCGTGCTCGCCAGGTCGCTGGCGTCCTGCTGGGTGAAGTTGCCGGTGATCTGTGAGTTGCTGGTCAACACGCCCAGGATCTCCGGCGAGGAGACGACCTCGTTGTCCAGCACGACGGCGACCCGGCAGTTGCCGCTGTCCCCGAGCGCGCTCGGGTCGCAGGCAGCGCCCTCGTTGTTGAACGCCTCGCGGGTCAGCGCGGTCCACTTCTCCTGGCCGGAGTTGGTGAAGTCCAGGCTGACCACCCACTGGCTGGTCTGGTCGAGCACGGCGTTGGCGTCGTTGATGTCGGTGCCGACGACCTTCGCCTGGTCGAGCAGGTACTTGATGCCGCCGAACTCACAGGCGACGACCTGCTGGTCAACGGCGGAGATCGACGCCGGCGGGCGGGCGTCGAGCTGGGCGCAGGTGATCTGCGGGACGTTGAACTGCACCTGGGCCGGCAGCACCGCGACCTCGCGGTCGGTCAGCGACGCGAACGGCTTGAGCTTTTCGACCAGCGACGGGTCGGTGGTCAGGTCGTTGGGCGACTGGAGCGCGTTCGCGGCCTCCCAGGCGGCCGCGCCGACCTTCTGCTCGACCGCCCTGCGCTGCTCCTCGACGCTGGCCGGGACCGGGGTCGCGCTGTCGCTCGCCGCCGGTGTCGCGCTGGGCGAGGAGGACGCGCTCGGCGTGGGCGTGACGCTGGGTGAGGCCGTGGGGGTCTCGGTCGGCGCCGCGGCACCACCGCCCGCACCGCCGGTCGGCGAGGCCGTGACCTGGACGCTGCTCGACGGGGTGGGGGAAGCGCTGCCGGTCGCGGACGGCGAGGCGGAGTCAGACGGCGCAGCGGAGTCAGACGGCGCAGCGGAACCGGACGGCGTGGCGGAGGGGGTGTCGGTCGGGCTCGGCGCCG
Source organism: Salinispora pacifica DSM 45544 (assembly GCF_000378845.1). Taxonomy (NCBI): domain Bacteria; kingdom Bacillati; phylum Actinomycetota; class Actinomycetes; order Micromonosporales; family Micromonosporaceae; genus Salinispora; species Salinispora pacifica. The sequence continues at coordinate 1,166,446 of NZ_KB905359.1, forward strand.
GGTTCGCCGCCGCACCGCTACCGTCGGCTATCTGGAGCACCTTACGGAAGCGCAGCTCCGCGGCGCTGCCGACCTCGGTCAGGTCCCGGTTCTCGCCGGGAAGGGAGATCACGATGTTCCGGTCGCCCTCGGTGACGACCTCGGCCTCGGCAACCCCGAAGGCGTTGACCCGACTCTCGATGATCTGCCGGGCCTCCTCCAGGTTCTCCGCGGTCGGCGCCTGGCCGTCAACGGTGTTGGTCGCCTCCAGCGTCAGCCGGGTGCCGCCGACCAGGTCGAGACCGAGCTTGGGCTCAAGCCGGTCCTGCCAGCTACCGCTCGCGCCGCCGCCGAAGAAGACCAGAAGATAGAGGACCACGAAGATGGCCCCAAGCACGGCGAGCTGCCGCCCGGGGCGCATCTGTTTCTGAGGTGGTGCCACGGCTGTCCTGTCTCCCTGTAGGGTCACGCCGCCACGCGAGCGGCGGCTGTCGGCCGGGCGAACCGGCCGAAGCTATGTGGGGGTCGCCGCAGCGGCGCACGGGGCGCCGGCGCGGAACGCCACCACACCCTGCACCTACCGTGCGCGGCGTACCGACCCGATTGTCAAATTTTCGTCCAACTCATGCGCTGCCCGGGCCGCCGGCATGGCGGGCGGGGTGTCACTCCTTGACGGCGTCCGCGTCGTCAACCGCCGCCTCAGCGGGCTCCTCCGCCTTGGTGACGACCCGCGCGATCGCGGGACGGGCGTACCGGGTCTCCACACCGGGGGCGACCTCCAGCAGCACCGTCTCGTCGTCCATGCCGGTGACGGTGCCGTAGAGCCCGCCGATGGTGACGACCTCGTCACCATGCCCCAGCGAGGACTGCATGTTCGCCGCCTCTCGGCGCCGCTTCTGCTGCGGACGGATCATCATGAAGTACATGACTCCGAAGAGCAGGATGATCATAAGGATGGGCGTGAAGCCGCCGGCGCCGCCGCCATCTTGTGCCAAAAGCACGGTGGTAAAACCTTCCCATTGGCCCTCATACCGGCACGAGGGCACCGGGGTGAAGGCGATTTCTTACATCTGTACAGACCGCGGCGAGTCTAGTCGCTCCACCTGGGAACACCGAATGCGGCACAGATCACGTTCGCATCACGGCTAATCAGGCTCCACCGAGAACAGGTCACCCGCGGGAGGGGTATCCGTGCCAAATGTACCATTCGGTGGCGTACGCCCCAGATGGTGCCAGGCCGCCTCGGTGGCGACCCGCCCCCGCGGGGTACGGGCGAGGAGACCGGCCCGCACCAGGAACGGCTCACAGACCTCCTCCACCGTGTCCGGCTGCTCCCCCACCGCCACCGCCAGCGTGGACAGGCCGACCGGACCACCCCGAAACAGGTCCACGAGCGCGGTGAGCACCGCTCGGTCCAGCCGGTCCAGCCCCAACGCGTCCACGTCGTACACGGTCAAGGCCGCCTGCGCGGTCTCCCGGGTAACCACGCCGTCGGCCCGGACCTCGGCGAAGTCACGCACCCGGCGCAGCAGCCGGTTCGCGATCCGGGGAGTGCCCCGCGCGCGGCCGGAGATCTCGGCCGCACCATCGGCGGTGATCGGCACACCGAGGATGCGGGCCGAGCGGTTCAGCAGCCGTTCCAGGTCGGCCGGGGAGTAGAAGTCCAGGTGCGCGACGAAGCCGAACCGGTCGCGCATCGGGCCGGTCAGCAGCCCAGCCCGCGTGGTCGCCCCGACCAGGGTGAACGGCTCCACGTCCAGCGGGATCGCGGTCGCCCCGGGCCCCTTGCCCACCACCACGTCAACCCGGAAGTCCTCCATCGCGCTGTAGAGGAGCTCCTCCGCCGGCCGGGCGATCCGGTGCACCTCGTCGATGAAGAGCACATCCCCCTCGCCGAGACTGGTCAGGATGGCCGCCAGGTCACCGGAACGCTCGATCGCCGGGCCGCTGGTCACCCGGATGCTGGTGCCCAGCTCGGCGGCGACGATATTGGCCAGGCTGGTCTTACCCAGCCCGGGCGGGCCCGACAGGAGAATGTGATCGGGGGGGCTACCGCGGCGTAGCGCGCCCTGGAGCAGCAGGTCAAGCTGATCCCGGACCCGCTCCTGCGCGATGAACTCGGCCAGCCGGCGCGGCCGGACGCTGGCCTCCGCGTCCCGCTCGGCGTCGTTGACATACGCCGAAACCAGATTGTCACCCGTCATCCCGACTCCTCACCCGTGACCTGGATGCGGTCGCCCGACGCGCTCCGCCCACCCGTCATCGGGCTCGGCCCAGCAGTCGAATCGCCTGGCGGAGCAGGACCGGCACCGGGGGCACCTCCCCGTCCACCGTCTCCGCCACCGCGGCGACCGCCTGATCCGCCTGCGCCGCCGTCCAGCCGAGCCCGACCAGGGCCTGACGCACCTGCTCCGGCCAGTTGCCGGTCGTGACGCCGGCCGCGGCGTCGGCACCGACCGGGGCCGGACCGATCCGGTCGCGCAGCTCCAGCACGAGCCGCTCGGCGCCCTTCTTGCCGATCCCCGGCACCCGGGTCAAGGCGGCGATATCGGCGTTGGCGACGGCCGCCCGGACCGCCTCCGGCGCGTGCACCGCGAGGACGGCCTGGGCCAGTCGGGGGCCGACCCCGCTGGCCGTCTGCAAGAGCTCGAACAGGGCCTTGGCATCGTCGTCGGCGAACCCGTAGAGGGTCAACGAATCCTCCCGGACGACCAGGCTGGTGGCGAGGCGGGCCGACTGACCCACCCGCAGGTCGGCGATCGTGCCCGGCGCACACTGCACCGCCAGGCCCACCCCGCCGACCTCCACGACGGCGTGGTCGGGACCGGTCGCCGTCACCACCCCCCGGACACTGGCGATCATCGGCCTCCTCCTCCTCGTCGGGCCCGGTCGGCGGCGATCGCCAACTTCGAGCGAGTGCCACCGCGCCACACATGGCAGATGGCCAGGGCCAGGGCGTCGGCGGCATCCGCCGGGCGGGGCGGAGCGGAGAGCCGCAGCAGCCGCGTCACCATCGCGGTCATCTGGGCCTTGTCGGCCTGACCGGAGCCGGTCACCGCCGCCTTCACCTCGCTCGGAGTGTAGGTCTGCACCGGCAGGCCGGCCCGCGCCCCGGCCAGAACCGCGACCCCGCTGGCCTGCGCCGTGCCCATCACCGTGCGGACATTGTGCTGGCTGAACACCCGCTCGACAGCCACGCTGTCCGGCCGGTGCTCAGCCACCAGGGCGGTAAGCGAACGGTCCAGGGTCAGCAGGCGCAGCGGCAACTCGTCGTCGGGATCCGTGTGGACGACGTGGTAGGCCACCAACGTGCAGGGACGCCCCGGCACGCCCTCGACCACGCCGACCCCGCACCGGGTCAGCCCCGGGTCAACGCCGAGCACGCGCACGCCGCCTCCTCCCCGACCGCCAGCAGTACGTGTGTTCGACACCCTATCGAGATCGTCGGAGCCGCAGCCGGCGGGACACGCCGGAGCCCGACGGCGGTGCGGGCGCCGAGCCCGACGGCGGTGCCGGGATCCGCCCGATGTCGACTGCGACCACACAGCACCGACAACGAGTATGTGCCGCTACCCCATGTGCGCCTGACCGTACAGGTCGTAGTTTCATCCGCCATGACGGCAGATCCGAGGACGACCCCCCACGTCGTACAGGTCGATCTCAGCGGCCGCACCGCCCTGGTGACCGGAGGCGGCAGCGGCATCGGGCGGACGTGCGCGCGCCGACTCGGCGCCGCCGGCGCCGCCGTGGTCGTAGTGGACCGGGACCTCACCGCCGCCCGGACCGTCGCCGCCGAGGTGGGCGGCCGGGCCGTCGGTGCCGACCTGGCGGACCCGGAGACGGTCAACCGCCTCGACACCAAGGTCGACATCGTGGTCAACAATGCCGGGCTCCAACACGTCGCCCCGGTCCCGGAGCTCGCCATGGAACGCTTCGAATACCTACACCGGGTGATGGTCGAAGCCCCGTTCCTGGTCATCCGCCGGGCCCTGCCGCACATGTACGCCGCCGGCTGGGGACGCATCGTCAACATCTCCTCAGTGCACGGGCTGCGCGCCTCGCCGTACAAGGCGGCGTACGTCTCGGCGAAACACGCGTTGGAGGGTCTGTCCAAGGTAGTCGCGTTGGAGGGGGCCGCGCACGGTGTGACCGCCAACTGCGTCAACCCGGCGTACGTGCGCACCGCGCTGGTGCAGCGCCAGATCGCCGACCAGGCCGCCCGCCACGACATCCCGGAGTCCGAGGTCGTCGAGAAGATCATGCTGGGCCGGGCGGCCATCAAGCGGCTGCTCGAACCGGAGGAGGTGGCCGAGTTGGTGGCGTACCTGTGCTCACCACCGGCGGCGTTCATCACCGGCGCGTCCATCGCGCTCGATGGGGGGTGGACGGCGAACTAGGGCAGCGGCACACAATGGCCGTCATGTCCTCGCCGGTGGAGTTCCTGGAGCTACTCGTCCGCGAAGCCGCGGCGGTGGAGTTCGAGGGCCCGCTGGTGGCCGCGCGCGCCACCGGCGCACCCCCAGAGCGGCTGGCCGAGCTGGAACGGGCCAAGCAGGTCGCGCTGCGGGTGCGGGCGCTGCTGGAACGACGGCGACGCCGGGAAAGCGAGCTCTCCGGGCTGTACGACACCGTCAGCGACCTGGCCGGGCTCCGCGACCTGGACGACGTGCTGCGGGCGATCGCGCGCCGGGCCCGGCACCTACTCGACGCCGATGTCGCGTACATGACGCTCAACGACGACCGGCGCGGCGACACCTACATGCGGGTGACCGACGGCTCGGTGTCCGCCCGGTTCCAACGGCTACGGCTACCGATGGGCGCCGGCCTCGGTGGTCTGGTCGCCCAGTCCGGCGCCCCCTACGTCACCGCGAACTATCCGGCGGACGACCGGTTCCACCACACCCGCGAGATCGATGCCGGCGTCGGTGAGGAGGGCCTGGTGGCGATCCTCGGCGTGCCGCTGCGGCTGGGCTCGATCTCGATCGGCGTGCTCTACGCGGCCAACCGCTCGGCGCGCCCGTTCGCCCGGGAGGAGGTGGCCCTGCTGGCGTCGCTGGCCGCGCACGCCGCCGTCGCGATCGACACCGCTCGGTTGCTCACCGAGACCCGCTCCGCGTTGGCGGAGCTGTCGGCGGCCAACACCACCATCGGGGCGCACAGCGCGTCGGTAGAGCGCGCGGCGGCGGCCCACGACCGGATGACCGCGCTGGTGCTCCGCGGCGGCGGAGTGGAGGAGGTCGCCGCCGCCGTACCGGAAGTCCTGGGTGGGGCGCTACTGGCCCTGGACGCCGAGGGCCGGCTCCTGGCCCGGGTCGGTGCGATCGACGAACCGAGGCGGGCGGAGATCGTGGCGGCGGTGGCCGCGTCCCGGGCCGCCGGGCGCAGCGTGCGTCGCGGCCCACTCTGGTACGCCGCCGTGGTCGCCGGCGCCGAGAATCTGGGGGCGTTGGTGCTTCGCCCGGACGACGAGTTGGTCGACGCCGACCAGCAGATCCTGGAGCGGGCCGCCCTGGTCACCGCGCTGCTGTTGTTGTTTCGGCGGACGGTCGCCGAGGCGGAGGGGCGGGTCCGCGGTGAACTCCTCGACGACCTGATCGCCGACCCGCCACGGGACACCGACGCGCTCCGCGACCGGGCCCGCCGACTCGACGTGGACGTGGACACCGCGCAGCTGCTGGTCTGCGTGCACGACGGCGCGGTCGCCGCGACGGACTCGGCCCGGCAACGGACCCTCTCCTGGGCCAGCACCTACGCCGGCACCCGCGGCGGGCTGGCCGCGGCCCGGGACGGGAAGGTGGTGCTGATGCTGCCCGGCTCGGACGCGGGCGCCGCCGCCCGCGCGGTGGCGCGGGACCTGTCCCGGCTGACCGGTCGTCGGGTGACCGCCGGCGGCGCTGGTCCCGCCACCGGTCCGGCCGCACTGGCAGCGGCGTTCCGCGAGGCGGAGCGCTGCCTGACCGCGCTCGGCGCGCTCGGGCGGGCCGGGGAGGGCGCCAGTGCGGACGAGCTGGGCTTCGTCGGTCTGCTGCTGGGCGCGGTCGATATCGGCGGCGACCGCGATGTCTCCCGGTTCCTGGCAGCCACCGTGGGGCCCGTGCTCGACTACGACGCTCGCCGGGGCACCGCCCTGGTGCGGACCCTGGAGGCGTACTTCGCGGCGGGGAGCAGCCTGACCCGCGCCGCGGAGCAGCTACACGTGCACGTGAACACGGTCACCCAACGGCTGGAGCGGGTCGGTCATCTCCTCGGCGTCGACTGGCAGCAGCCGGAGCGCGTGCTCGAGGTGCAGCTCGCACTCCGGCTCCACCGCCTCCGCCAACCGCCCGGCTGAGGCACTCCGGTTGAGCCCCGCCCGGGTTGAGCCAGCCCGATCGGGTCCCCTCCGGCTGAGCCCGCGCGCGGCCGGCGGCCGAAGTCAGTCCCGGCGCCCCCACCAGCGCCGGGCCAACGCGGACGCGGTGCCCCAGATGCCCCGCCGGAACAGCAGCACCACCACGACGAAGATGCCGCCGGTGACCAGCCCGATCGCCTCGAAGCCGGAGAACGACAGCCAATCCTCCAGGCGGACCACGATGCCGGCGCCGAGCACGCCACCCCAGAGGGTGCCGATGCCGCCGAGGACCACCACGATCACCGCCTTGCCGGAGGTGGTCCAGTGCAGGACCTCCAGCGAGACGAAGCGATGGCTGACGGCGAAGAGCCCACCGCCGAGGCCGGCGACGAAGCCGGAGAGCACAAAGACGGTGAGCTTGTACCGGTGCACCGGGTAGCCGAGCGCCCGGGCGCGCGCCGGGTTGTCCCGGATCCCGACCAGCACCCGACCGAACGGCGAGTGGACGATCCGCCAGGCGGCGGCCAGACCGAGCAGCACGATCGGCAGGATCGCGTAGTAGAAGTAGTAGTCGTCGGTCAGGTCCAGCCCGAACAACTCCCGCGGCACCCCCTGCAGGCCGTTCTCGCCCCGGGTCACCGACCGCCACTCGTTGGCGACGTAGTAGACCAGCTGCGCGAAGGCCAGGGTGACCATGGCGAAGTAGATTCCGGTTCGCCGTACCGCCAGGTAGCCGATCGGCACCGCGAGCACCGCCGCGGCGAGCGCCCCGGCCAGCACCGCAGCCGGAAACGGCAGGCCCAGGTGGATCGCCACCAGACCGGTCGCGTACGCCGACACGCCCCAGAAGGCCGCGTGCCCGAAGGACAACAAGCCGGTGAAGCCCAGCAACAGGTCCACCGCGACGGCGAAGAGCGCCCAGCAGAGGATGTCCACCGCCACCGCCGGGTACAGGCCGTTCGGCAGCCAGAGCGCCACCGCCAGGCCGGCGACGAGCAGCGCGTGCCGGACCCACCCGGGGGCCCGGGCCGCCGCGACCAGCCCACTGGGCGCCCCCCGCCCGGCCGGCTCGGACCTGCTCTCCACGGTGCTCGTCATGCTGGCGCCTCCGCCCGGCCGAAGAGTCCGGCCGGGCGCCAGAGCAGCACGGCGGCCATCACGATGAAGACGATCGTCTGGGCCACGATCGGGAAGGCGGAGAGGTAGGCCTCGGCCCACGCCTGCACCATCCCGATCCCGAAGCCGGCGGCGACCGAGCCGAAGATCGACCCCAACCCACCGATCACCACCACCGCGAACACCACAATGATCAGGTCCGCTCCCATCAGCGGGTTGACCGCCCGCATCGGCGCGGCGAGCACCCCGGCCAGCCCGGCCAGCGCGATGCCGAAGCCGAAGACCGGGGTGATCCAGCGCCCGACGTTGATGCCGAGCGCCCGGGTCAGCTCCGGCCGCTCCGTCGCGGCGCGAACGACCATGCCGACCCGGGTACGGGCCAGCGCCCACCACACCCCGACGCAGACCGCCACCGCGAAACCGAGGATGAAGACCCGGTACGTCGGGAAGTCGAAGAGCCCGAGGTCGACCGAACCACGGAGCCCGGCCGGCATCTCGTACGGGCTGGACTGCACCCCGTACCGGAGCTTCACCAGGTCCTGCAGGATCAGCGTGAGGCCGAAGGTGAGCAGGAAGTTGTAGAGCGGGTCGAGCCGGGTGAGCCGGTGGACGAACGCCCGCTCCAGCGCCATGCCGAGCAGCGCCAGGGCCAGCGGCACGACCACCAGGGCGACCCAGAACGGCACCCCCGCCTCGGCCAGCAGCACGTACGCGCCGAAGGCGCCGAGCATGTAGAAGGCGCCGTGGGCGAAGTTCACCACCCGCAGCATCCCGAAGATGACCGCGAGGCCGAGCGCGAGCAGGGCGTAGAACGCCCCGCTGACCAGCCCGTTGAAGGTGCTCTGGAGAAAGGCGGTCACAGCGTGCAGTCTGGGGACGGGGCTCGGAACGCCTCCTCAGCCGGGATGGTGTCGAGGATCCGGACGTAGTCCCACTCCTCGGTGACCTCGGACTGCGGCTTCACCTGGGCCAGGTAGGCGTCGTGGATCACCCGGTGGTCCGCCGCGCGGATCTTGCCGTTACGCAGGAAGACGTCGTTGATCTCCTTGCCCTCCAGCTCGGCGACGATCGTGTCGGCGTCGTCGGTGCCGGCCGCCTGCACCGCCTCCAGGTACTGGGTGGCGGCGGAGTAGTTCGCCGCGTGCGCGAACGACGGCCGGGTGCCGGTCTCCTGCTGGAAGCGGTCGGCGAACTCCCGGTTCTGCTGGTCGAAGTTCCAGTACCAGGCGTCGGTGTAGGTGGTGCCGGCCAAGGCCGCCGGGGTGAGCGAGTGAATGTCGGTGATGAACATCAGGCCGACGGCCAGACCCACGCCCTTGTCGCGCAGCTCGAACTCGTTGTACTGCTTCACCACGTTGACGAGTTCCGCCCCGGCCTGCATGGTGCCGAGGACGTCCGGCTTCGGGTCCAGCGTCGCCGCCTTGAGCAGGTAGCTGGAGTAGTCGCCGCTGGTGTTCGGGAACGGCGCCCCGTCCTTGCCGACCACCCGCCCACCGGCGTCGGCGATGGCCGCGGAGAAGCTCTTCTCCATGTCCTGACCGAAGGCGTAGTTCGGGTAGAGGAGGTACCAGTTCCGGCCGACCTGCTCGGTGGTGGTCCGGCCCGTGCCGTTGGCCAACATGTACGTGTCGTACGCGTAGTGGAAGGTGTATTTGTTGCAGCTTTTGCCGGTGAGGTCGGTGGTCGCCGCGCTGATGTTGAAGTAGAGCCTGCGCTTCTCCTTCGCCACGTCGGCGACCCGCAGCGCCGCCGACGAGGTGGGCACGTCCAGGATCAGGTCGACCCCCTGCCGGTCGTACATCTCCTGGGCCTTGCTGTTCGCCAGGTCCGGCTTGTTCTGGTGGTCCGCGCTGCGCACGCTGATGTCCGTGGTGACCGCCCGGTCGCCGTACTTCGCCTGGAAGTCGGCGATCGCCAGCTCCACGGCCGTGACCGAGTTTCGGCCCGACAGCTCGGAGTAGGCACCGGACTGGTCGTTGAGGACGCCCAGCACGATCGCGCCACCGGTCACCTTCTCGTCCCCATCAGATTGGGGACCCCCACCACCGCAGCCGGCGACCACGAGCGCCGTGGCCGTTGCCGCCGCGACCAAACCCACCGTCCTACGCATGACCATCCCTTCGTCCGCGCACCGCGCGGGATCGGTCCTGAGCTCTCAGATGCCGAGGTAAGACAGCAGTTCGCGTTCCCGCGACCGCACCTCGGAGTTCTCCATCGCCGCCGTGACGCGCCCCTCGGCCAGCAGGTAGTGCCGGTCGGCGACGCTGGTGGCGAAGCGCAGGTTCTGCTCCACCAGCAGCACCGTCACCCCGTGCCGCTTGGCTTCCCGCAGCAGGTCACCGACCTGCTGTACGAGCAGCGGCGCCAGCCCTTCGGTCGGTTCGTCGCAGAGCAGCACGCGGGCGCCCATCCGCAGGACCCGGGCCAGCGCCAGCATCTGTTGCTCGCCGCCGGAGAGCGTCGTGGCGGCCGAGTTGCGCCGCTGGTAGAGGGCGGGGAACGCCTCGTACACCCGCTCCAGCGACCACGGGTCGGGCCCAACGGTGGGCGGCAGGGTCAGATTCTCGGTCACGGTTAGGGTGGCGTAGCTACCCCGATCGTCGGGGACCCAACCGAGTCCCAGCCGGGCCCGCCGGTCGGCCGACAGGTTGCCGAGCGCTGTCCCGCTCAGCTCGACGGTGCCCCGCCAGCCGGGGTGCAGGCCCATGACGCAGCGCAGCAGGGTCGACTTGCCGGCGCCGTTGCGGCCCACCAGGGTGACCACCTCGCCGGGTTCCACGTGGAGGCCGGCGTCTCGCAGCACCTGCGCCTCGCCGTACCAGGCGGAGAGGTTCTCAATGCGCAGCATCGGCTGCTCCCAGATAGGCAGTGATCACCCGTTCGTCGGCGCGAACCTGTTCGTACGGGCCTTCGACGAGGACCCGGCCGGCCTGCAGGACGGTGACGGTGTCGGCGAGCCGCCCGACGACGCTCATGTTGTGCTCGACCAGCACCACGGTTCGGCCCTGCCGGACCTGGGCGATCAGCTCGACGGTGCGGTCGACGTCCTCCAGCCCCATACCCGCGGTCGGCTCGTCCAGCAGCAGCACCTTCGGGTCCAGGGCGAGGGCGATCGCCAGCTCCAGGGCGCGCTTACGGCCGTAGGCGAGCGCCTCGGCGGGAACCGCCGCCAGCTCGGCCAGGCCGACCATCTCCAGCAGTTCGTCGGCCCGCTCGGTGTAGCGCCGCATCAGCTTCGCCGACCGCCAGAACCGCCAGCCCAGCCCGCTCGGACTCTGCAACGCCAACTCGACATGTTCCCGGGTGGACAGCTGCGGAAAGAGGCTGGTGATCTGGAAGGAGCGGGCGATGCCCCGGCGGGCGACCTGCTCCGCCGGCAGGCCGGTGATGTCCCGTCCCGCCAGCTCGATCCGGCCAGCGGTGGGCGGCAGGAAGCCGGTGAGCAGGTTGAACAGGGTCGTCTTGCCCGCACCGTTCGGGCCGACGAGCGCGTGCACGCTGCCTTCGGCCACCACCAGGTCGATGCCGTCGACGGCACGGAAGCCCCGGAAGTCGCGGGTCAGCCCGTGGGCCGACAGGAGGCCTTGCCCGGCCATCGCCACCCCTCTCCCCGGCCTGGCGACGGACACAGGTGGTGACTGGGGTCACAGGTCCGTCGGGTGTGCAGGAAACCTACGGCCGTAGATCGAGGAGAGGCTATGTTGCTGGACACCACATTCCGACACCCGGATGCGTGGCCGAACGACGCCCGGAACGCCGGATGCTCGGGGCGGTCAGCCGGTCAACGCGGTGAGGGCGCGATCGACGTCGTCCTCGGTGGAGTAGATGTGAAACGAGACCCGGACCCGGCCGGCGCGTACCGCCGCCCGTAGGCCGGCGCGCTCCAGCCGCGACTGCGCCTCCGGCACCTCGACGGTGGTGATCGCGCTGTCACCGGGCGGTAGCCCCAGGCCGGCGCGGAATCGGTTGGCCAGCGCCACGTTGTGCGCGTGGATCGCCGGCACCCCCACCTGCAGCAGCAGCTCCAGGGCGGGAGCCGCGCCGAGGTAGCTGAACCAGGCCGGGGCGATGTCGAAGCGGCGGGCGCCGTCGGCGAGGCGCAGCGGCGGACCGTACAGGGATGTCAGTGGGTCGGCTCCGGCGTACCAGCCGGCGGCGTCGGGGCGCATCCGGTCCCGCAGCTCGGGGGCGTAGTACGCCAGGGCGGTCCCCTTCGGGGCCAGCAGCCACTTGTACGCGGCGACGACGACCACATCCGCGAGCGCGGCGTCGAACGGGAGCCAACCGCAGGCCTGGGTGGCGTCAACCGCCACCAGGGCGCCGTGTGCCCGGGCCGCGGCGACGATGTCCGCGTACCGGGCCACCGTGCCGTCGGCGGACTGCACCAGGCTGAACGCGACCAGGTCGGTGTCGGCGTCGATCGCGTCCACGAGCCCCGTCAGCGGCACGGTGCGCACCCGGACGCCCCGCTGTTCCTGGGCCAGCCAGGGAAAGAGGTTGGAGGTGAACTCGACCTCGGGGACCAGCACGGTCGCGCCCGCCGGCAGCGCCGCGGCCACCGGCGCGAACAGCTGCGACGCCGCGCTGCCGATCGCCACATCCCGTTCGGGGACCCCGACCAGACGCGCGAACGCGGCCCGGGTGCGCGTCTGGGCCTCGTCCCAGCCCTCCCCTGTCACACCCATGTTCCCCGTGCGCCAGCCGGCGAGCGCCTCCTGCAACGCCGTCCACGCCGGGTCGGGCGGCAGCCCGTAGCTGGCGGTGTTCAGCCAGCCCTCATGGGGCTGCCACAGCTGCTGTGCCTGCTCGATCCGCATGGCACCGACGCTAGCGACCGGGCCCGCCGCCACAGAGGACCAATTCGGAACAGGCGGCCCGGTACCGGTCCGGTCAAGGTCAACCCACGTTGGCCGGGCCCAGGACGCTCTTCAGGTCGGCCATCAGGGCGGTCGTCGGTGCCACCCGGAACGGGCCGAGGCGCAGCCGGGTCACCTTGCTGCCGTTGAGGAGCTTGACGTGCACCTCCGCGTCGCCCGGGTGCAGCACCAGGGTCTCCTTGAGCCGCTCCACCAACGGTGGAGTGCAGCGGGTCACCGGGATGGTGAGGGTGACCGGCTTGTTGGCCGAGTTGCTGCTGACATCCGGAATCGACATGTCCATGGCCATGATCCGCGGGGTGTCGTCCCGGCGGTCGACCCGCCCCTTGACCACCACGATCGCGTCCTCGGCGATGTACTCCCCGATCACCTCGTAGGTGTTGGGGAAGAACAGCGTCTCCACCCCGCCGGCGAGGTCCTCCAGCGTCGCCGACGCCCACGCCCGGCCCTGCTTGGTGACCCGGCGCTGCACCCCGGAGAGGATGCCCGCGAGGGTCACCACCGTCCCGTCGGGGACGGTGCCCTCCTCGGAGAGGGCCGCGATGGTGGTGTCGGCCGCCGCGCCGAGCACATGCTCCAGCCCGAACAGTGGATGGTCGGAGACGTAGAGGCCGAGCATCTCGCGCTCGAAGGCGAGCTTCTCCCGCTTGTCCCACTCCCCCTCGGCGATGACCGGCATCACCGTGGTGCTCTGTCCGGCGTCGGTGTCGGCGAACCCGGCGCCGAAGAGGTCGTACTGCCCGACGGCCTCCTTGCGCTTGACGTCGGCGTACGCGTCGATGGCGTCGGCGTGCACCGTGAGCAGGCCCCGGCGGGAATGGTTGAGCGAGTCGAACGCCCCAGCCTTGATCAGGGATTCAATGGTCTTCTTGTTGCAGACGACCGCCTCCACCTTGGCGAGGAAGTCGTAGAAGTCGGCGTAGGCGCCCTTCTCCCCCCGGCAGCGCATGATCGCGGTGACCACGTTCGCGCCGACGTTGCGGATCGCGGCCAGGCCGAACCGGATGTCCCGGCCGACCGGGGTGAACGGCCCGGCCGAGGTGTTCACATCCGGCGGGAGCACCTGGATGCCCATCCGGCGGCACTCCGACAGGTAGAGCGCCATCTTGTCCTTGTCGTCCCCCACCGAGGTGAGCAACGCCGCCATGTACTCGGCCGGATAGTTCGCCTTGAGGTAGCCGGTCCAGTACGAGACCAGGCCGTACCCGGCGGTGTGGGCCTTGTTGAACGCGTAGTCGGCGAAGGGGACGAGGATGTCCCACAGGGTCTGGATGGCCTCGTCGGAGTAGCCGTTGCCGCGCATGCCGTCGCGGAACGGCACGAACTCCTTGTCGAGGACCTCCTTCTTCTTCTTACCCATCGCCCGGCGCAGCAGGTCGGCCTTACCGAGGCTGTAGCCGGCGAGGACCTGGGCGGCGCGCTGCACCTGCTCCTGGTAGACGATCAGGCCGTAGGTGGGGCCGAGGATCTCCTCCAGTGGCTCGGCCAGCTCGGGGTGGATCGGGGTGATCTCCTGGAGGCCGTTCTTGCGCAGCGCGTAGTTGGTGTGGGAGTTGGCGCCCATCGGGCCCGGCCGGTACAGCGCCAGAACGGCGGAGATGTCCTCGAAGTTGTCCGGCTTCATCGTCCGCAGCAGCGACCGCATCGGCCCGCCGTCGAGCTGGAACACGCCGAGGGTGTCGCCCCGGGACAGCAACTCGTAGGTCGGTTTGTCGTCCAGCGGCAGCTGGAGCAGGTCGACGGTGCGCCCGTGGTTGCTCTCGATGTTCTTCAGCGCGTCGTCGATGATGGTCAGGTTGCGCAGGCCGAGGAAGTCCATCTTCAGCAGCCCGAGCGACTCGCAGGTCGGGTAGTCGAACTGCGTGATGATCGCCCCGTCGGCGTCCCGGCGCATCAGCGGGATGTGGTCGACGATCGGCTCGGCGGACATGATGACCCCGGCGGCGTGCACCCCCGTCTGCCGGATCAGCCCCTCGATCCCGCGCGCCGTGTCGATGACCTTCTTGACGTCCGGGTCGGACTCGTAGAGACCACGGATCTCGCCGGCCTCCGCGTACCGGGAGTGCTTCGGGTCGAAGATGCCGGTCAGCGGGATGTCCTTGCCCATCACCGCCGGCGGCATCGCCTTGGTGATCCGGTCGCCGACCGCGTACGGGTAGCCGAGCACCCGCGCCGAGTCCTTGATCGCAGCCTTCGCCTTGATCGTGCCGAAGGTCGCGATCTGGGCTACCTTGTCCTCGCCCCACTTCTCCGTGACGTATTTGATCACCTCACCGCGCCGACGCTCGTCGAAGTCGATGTCGACATCCGGCATCGAGACCCGCTCGGGATTGAGGAACCGCTCGAAGATCAGACCGTGCGGCAACGGGTCCAGGTCGGTGATGCCGAGGGCGTACGCGACGAGCGAACCGGCGGCCGAACCGCGGCCCGGCCCCACCGCGATTCCCTCACCCTTGGCCCACTGGATGAAGTCGGCCACCACGAGGAAGTAGGACGGGAACCCCATCTGGATGATGACGCCCAGCTCATATTCGGCCTGCTTGACGTGGGCCTCCGGGACGCCGTTCGGGAAGCGACGGGCGAGCCCCTTGAACGTCTCCTTGCGGAACCAGGACTCGTCGGTCTCCCCCTCCGGCACCGGGAAGACCGGCATCAGGTTCCGGAAGTCGAACATCCCGGCCGGGTCGACCATCTCCGCGACCAGCAGGGTGTTCCGGCAGCCCGCGAGCCACAGGTCGGAGGAGTCGACGGCGCGCATCTCGTCGGCGGACTTGATGTAGTAGCCGCTGCCGTCGAAGCGGAACCGGTTCGGATCGGCCACGTTCGCCGCGGTCTGCACGCAGAGCAGCACGTCGTGCGCCTCGGACTGCGCCTGGTAGGTGTAGTGCGAGTCGTTGGTAACCACCGGCGGGATATCCAGCTTGTGGGAGATCTCCGTCAGCTCCTGGCGGACCCGGCGTTCGATGTCGATGCCATGGTCCATCACCTCCAGGAAGAAGTTTTCCTTGCCGAAGATGTCCTGATATCTCGCGGCGGCCTTCAGCGCCTCGTCGAACTGGTCCAGCCGGAGCCGGGTCTGCACCTCGCCGGAGGGGCAGCCGGTGGTGGCGATCAACCCCTCGGCGTGCTCGGCGAGGAGCTCCGCGTCCATCCGCGGCCACTTGACGAAAAACCCCTCGGTGAAGGAGCGGCTGGTCAGCTTGAACAGGTTGTGCAGACCGACCTTGTTCTTCGCCCAGATGGTCATGTGGGTGTAACCACCGCTGCCGGAGACGTCGTCGCTCTTCTGCTCCGGCCGCCCCCAACGTACCCGCTTCTTGTGGAACCGCGACTCCGGCGCGACGTACGCCTCGATCCCCAGGATCGGTTTGACGCCGGCCGCCGTCGCCTGCTTGTAGAAATCGTTCGCGCCGTGCATGTTGCCGTGGTCGGTCATCGCCACGGCGGGCATCCCCTGCCGGTTGACCTCGGCGAACAAGTCCTTCAGCCGGGCCGCACCATCGAGCATCGAATACTCAGTGTGCACGTGCAGATGCGCGAACGAATCGCCCATGCGTGGCCCCCCGGGTCGCTTCATGGGTGGTGAGAAGAACGGTCGGCCCACCCTATCCCTGGCCGCCGACACAGCTCCAGCGAGCCGCGCGGGGCGCCCGCCCGGGGGCGGGGCGCCGGAGAAGCGCCCCGCCGGCGGGGATCAGTTTGCGCGCACCTCGACCGGCAGCTCCACCGGGACCACTGTCGCGTCGATGTCGGCCCGCAGGGCGGCGATCCGCCGGACCAACTCGGCCACCACCTCGGCGAAGGGCACCCGCATCGTGACCCCGGTCACCCGGTCCCGGACCTCGGCCGCGCCCTCGGCGACGCTGCGCCGACCGATGGCGAGCCGCAGCGGCAGACCGATCACGTCCGCGTCGGCGAACTTGACGCCGGCCCGCTCGGCCCGGTCGTCGAAGAGCACCTCCACTCCGGCCGCCCAGAGCTCGTCGTAGACCCGCCGGGCCAGCTCACCGGCGGCGGACGCCAGGTCGTCGAGGAGGGTGAGATGCACCTGGTACGGCGCGATGGTGACCGGGAGCCGCAGCCCCCGCTCGTCTCGGTGCTCCTCCGCGAGGCAGGCGAGCAACCGCCCCACGCCGATGCCGTAGCAGCCCATGGTCACCGGCCTACGCTCGCCGTCGGCGTCGAGATACTCCGCGCCAAGGGCGGTCGAGTAGCGGGTACCGAGCTGGAAGATCTGTCCTACCTCGACCCCGCGGGCGGTCCGCAGTTCGCTGCCGCACTCCGCGCAGGCGTCGCCGGCACGGGCGGCGGTGATGTCGCCGACGTGATCGGCGACGAAGTCCCGCCCCAGGTTGACGTTGCGCAGGTGCACGCCCTCCCGGTTGGCGCCCGCGACCAGGTTCGTGGACGCGGCGACCAGCTCGTCAACGACGACGGTCGCGCCCGTCACCCCGACCGGCGAGCCGTAACCGGCCACTGCGCCGATCTCGGCGATCTCCTCCTCGGTCATCGGACGCAGCTCCGCCGCCTGCACGAGGTTACCGATCTTGGTCTCGTTCGCCTCCATGTCGCCCCGGACGACCGCCAGGATGAACTCGGTGCGCACCGTCTGGTCGTGCTCCTCCCGCGACGCGGCCAGGAAGATCGCCTTGGCGGTCTCGGCCGCCGGCACGTCCAGCGCCGCCGTCAGCGCCGCGATGGTGGTGGCCCCCGGGGTGGCGATCTCCGCCAACTCCGCCCACGGCGCGGTGGACGGCTCCGGCTTGCCGAAGGTGGCGGCCTCCCGGTTGGCGGCGAAGCCACAGGAGTCACAGATCAGCAGGGTGTCCTCGCCGATCGGGGTGAGGTAGACGAACTCGTGGGCCAGGCTGCCGCCCATCATGCCCACGTCGGAGCGGACCGCCGCGACCGGCAGCCCACACCGCCGGAAGATGGTGAAGTACGCCTGGTACTGGGCCCGGTACCGCGCCGCCAGCCCCGCCGCGTCCACATCGAAGCTGTACGCGTCCTTCATGACGAACTCCCGTACCCGGATCAGGCCGGCCCGCGGACGCGGGTCGTCCCGGAACTTCGTCTGGAGCTGAAACACCAGCCGCGGCAGCTGGCGGTAGGACTCGATCTCCGACCGGCCGAGGAACGTCACCAACTCCTCGTGGGTCATCGCCAGGACCAGGTCCCGGCCGCGACGATCCCGGAATCGGGCCAGCTCCGGGCCGACCGTGAAGTATCGGCCGGACTGTTTCCACAGCTCCGCCGGATTCACCACCGGCATCGAGACCTCCTGTCCCCCGACGCGCTCCAGCTCCGCTCGCAGCACGCCCTCGATCTTGCGGATGGTGCGCCAACCGAGCGGAAGATAGGCGAAGATGCCCTGCCCGACCTGCCGGAGCATGGCGGCCCGCTGAAGCAGTTGGTGTCCCTCGGACTCGGAACGTCCCGGCGCGGTGTGCAGGGTGGCGCCGAACATGGTCGACATTTTCATGGAGATGTCCTCACAAATCAGACTGGCGCTGCTCAGGATTACGAAATGACCCGGGTCCGTGCGGTGAATGACCTCAGGGTGCGAGCGTGGGAAGGCGGCAGGCGCGAAGCGGCCCAGTCGCCGGCAGAGGACGAGCCGCCGGAAGGGGTGCCGGCGCGGACACCCGCCGGCGACGGAACGTCGCTCAGCGGGGCGCCGGCGGAGTAGGTCGAGGCGCTGGCGGGCCGGAGGGCACAACGAGCACCGGGCTCGACCCGCCCTGCTCGATGCCGCTCATCAGCGCCTACCCTCCACATCAACCACTGGCGACTGTAGCGGAAACTCCCCCCGGCCGCCGGCACGCCGCCGGCGGGCCACGCGAGACCGCTCCCGGCACCGGGCCCCGTGCCGGGAGCAGCGCCGGATGCGGCGAGATAGCATCATCGACCGATGGATACCGCGGCGGGGACGCACTGGCGGCGGCCCGGGCCGACCCCGGAGCAGCGCCGGCGGGACCTCATCGTGGGGCTGGCCGTGACCGGGCTGGCGATAGCCAGCCTCGCCCTCACCCGTGGCACGGGCCTGTTCCTGCTCGGCCCGCCCCCATCGTTCCCGGAACAGCTGCTCTGGGCCGTCGCGGTGGGCCTACCGCTGATCTGGCGGCGACGATTTCCGGTAGCGACGACGCTGGTGATCTCGGTCGCGTTCGTCGCGGCACAGGCCCGCTCCGCACCGGAGACGCGGGTCACCACGGGGGTGCTGTTCACGGCCCTCTACACCGTCGGCGCCTGGGGACAGGACCGCCGCCTGGCCCGTCGGGTTCGGATCGGCTTGATCGTCGCCATGTTCGGTTGGCTCGGCTTCTGGTACTCGGTCAATCTGGGCAGTCTGCTGGCGGACCCGCCGCCCGAGGCGTTCGCCGACGCCGTGGGACCGATTCCCCCGCTGATCGCCGCGCTGCTCAGCGACGCGCTCCTCAACATCCTGTTCTTCGGGTTCGCCTACTTCTTCGGTGAGATCGCCTGGCTGGCCGCCCGACGCGAGCACGAACTCCAGGCGCAGGCCGATGAGCTACGCCGGTCGCAGGCCGAGGTGAGAGCGCACGCCGTGGTCGGGGAGCGGGTGCGGATCGCCCGGGAACTGCACGACGTCGTCGCCCACCACGTCTCGGTGATGGGGGTGCAGGCCGCCGCCTGCCGCCGGGTCCTCGACCGGGATCCGGCCAAGGCCCGCACCGCGCTGGCCGCGGTCGAGGAGTCGGCCCGCACGGCGGTGGACGAGCTACGCCGGATGCTCGGCGTCCTCCGGGCCCGCGACCACGAGCCGGACACCGTCGAACCGCCTCCCGGGATCAGCCGGGTCGCCACCGTGGTCGAGCGGGCGCGTGAGACCGGGCTGGGAGCCACGCTGGGGGTGTACGGCGACCCGGTGCCGATCCCGGAGTCGATCTCCCAGGCGACGTACCGGATCGTGCAGGAAGCAGTGACGAACACGCTCAAACACGCCGTGGCGGCGACCACACTGGACGTGCGGATCCGCTACCTGGCGCACGAGGTGGAGGTGGACGTGACCGACGACGGCCGCAGCAGCGGCACGACGAATACCGACGGGGTGGGTCTGGTCGGTATGCGCGAGCGGGTCGCCACCCACGGCGGCACGCTGGAGGTCGGCCCCCGCGCCGTCGGCGGCTGGCGGGTTCGGGCCCGCTTCCCGCTGTCGCTGACCGAGCGGCAGGCGGCGTGACCGCCGCACCGGCGACCGGCGGGGCCATCCGGATCCTGCTCGCCGACGACCACCACCTCGTGCGTACCGGGTTCCGGGTCATCCTCGAGGTGGAGGACGACATCCACGTCGTCGGGGAGGCCGCGGACGGCGAGCGGGCGGTGAGCATGGCCGGGGCGCTCCGCCCGGACGTGGTCCTGATGGACGTGGAGATGCCCCGGGTCGACGGGTTGGAAGCCACCCGCCGGATCGTCACGGACGTGGCCCGACCGCACACCCCGGCGGTGTTGATCCTCACCACCTTCGACCGGGACGACTATCTGTTCGCCGCGCTGCGCGCCGGAGCCAGCGGATTCCTGTTGAAGAACGGCACGCCGGAGGCGCTCGTGGCGGCGATCCGGGTGGTCGCCCGCGGCGATGGCCTCATCGCCCCCGAACTCACCCGGCGGGTGATCGCCGCCTTCGCCAGGCCGGGCGGCGAGCCAACGACGACAGCCGGGGCGCTGCCGGACCTCACGCCACGCGAGCACGAGGTACTGGTTCTGGTCGCCTCCGGGGCGAGCAACGCCGAGATCGCGGCCACCCTCGGCCTCGGCGAGGCGACCGTGAAGACCCACGTCAGTCGGGTGCTGGTCAAACTCGGCCTGCGGGACCGGGTGCAGGCGGTGGTCTTCGCGTACGAGCACGGGGTGGTGCGGCCGGGGAGGTGACCGCCTCCGTCGCGGGGTGGAGCCGGTCGTCCACCTGTGGGGGGACGGAGCGGGCCGCGAGGTGATCTAGCGTTGCCAGCGTGACGAACATGCTCCGACTCGACGGCGTCGACCGCAGCTTCGGTGGCCGCCGCGTGCTCCAGAATGTGTCCTTCGACGCGGAGGCCGGTCGGATGACCGGCTTCGTCGGCGGCAACGGCGCCGGCAAGACCACCACGATGCGCATCATCCTCGGGGTGCTCGCCGCCGACGCCGGCCAGGTGACCTGGCGGGGGGCGCCGCTGACCCGGGCGGCGCGTCGGCGCTTCGGGTACATGCCGGAGGAACGCGGCCTTTACCCGAAGATGGCGGTCCGGGAACAGCTCGTCTACCTGGCCCGG
This sequence comes from Salinispora pacifica DSM 45544, assembly GCF_000378845.1. Classification (NCBI taxonomy): domain Bacteria; kingdom Bacillati; phylum Actinomycetota; class Actinomycetes; order Micromonosporales; family Micromonosporaceae; genus Salinispora; species Salinispora pacifica. Next base: position 1,187,022 of record NZ_KB905359.1, read on the forward strand.
TTGCACGGAATGACCGCGCCGGCGGCGGCGCGCAACACCGATACGCTGTTGGAACGGGTCGGTCTCGCCGACCGCGGCAACGACCTGCTGGAGAAGCTGTCGCTGGGCAACCAGCAACGTGCCCAGATCGTCGCCGCGCTGGTCCCCGAGCCCGAGGTGCTGGTGCTCGACGAGCCCTTCTCCGGCCTCGACCCACTGGCCGTGGACACGGTCGTTGACGTGCTGAAGGAACGGGCCGCCGCCGGGGTACCGGTACTCTTCTCCAGCCACCAGTTGGACGTGGTGGAGCGGCTCTGCGACGACCTGGTGATCATCAGCGCGGGGACGATCCGCGCCGCCGGCAGCCGAGCGCAGTTGCGGGCCACACACACCGCACCCCGCTACGAACTGGTGGTGGAGCACGACGCCGGCTGGCTGCGCGACCATCCGGGCGTGACCCTGGTCGAGCTCGAGGGCGCCCGCGCCGTGTTCGAGTTGCCCCGGGGGACGGATGAGCAACCGGTACTCCACACCGCGCTCGCCCGTGGGCCCGTCCGCGAGTTCCGACCCGTCGTACCGTCGCTGGCCGAGATCTTCCGAGAGGTCGCCCTGTGAACACCCTCGCCGCCACCCAGTTGGTCGCGGCCCGTGAAGTCCGGGCCAAGCTGCGCGACCGCACCTTTCTCCTCAGTACGCTGATCTTCCTGCTCATCGCCGCCGCCGCGACGACGCTGCCGTCGCTACTGTCCGGCGGCCCAGCCACGGTGGCCGCCACCCCGGAGGTCTCGGCCGAACTGCGTGCCGCCGGGCTCGAGGTCCGCGAGGTACCCGACGACGCCGCCGCCGAACGGGCGGTTCGGAACGGCGAGACCGACGCGGCGGTGGTCGCCGGGCCAACGGTGCTCGCCCGGGAGGAGGCTCCCGCCGACGTGGTGGCGGCGCTCAGCGTCGAACCGCCGGTACGGTTGCTGGACCCCACCCCGGCGGAACCACCGGGGGCCGTCCTGGTGCCGTTCGTCTTCGCGTTCGTCTTTCTGCTCACGTCCCAGACCTTCGGCGTACAGATCGCACAGAGCATCATCGAGGAGAAGCAGACCCGGATCGTCGAGATCCTGGTGGCCGCCGTGCCGGTACGAGCCCTGCTCGTCGGCAAGATGATCGCCGGCACCGTGCTGGCCCTGGGTCAGATCGCGCTGGTGGCGCTCGTCGCGGTCGTGGGCTTGCGACTCTTCGGTGACAGCGAACTGCTGAACCTACTCGGGCCAGCGATCGGCTGGTTCCTGCCGTACTTCCTGCTCGGCTTCGTCCTGATCGCCGCGCTGTGGGCGGCGGCGGGGGCCCTGGTCAGCCGACTGGAAGACATCGGCACGGTGGCCATGCCGGTGCAGTTGGTGGTAATGATCCCATTCTTCGGGGTGATCTTCCTCAGTGACAACGCGTTCGCCATGCAGGTGCTGTCCTACGTGCCGTTCTCGGCGCCGACCGCGATGCCGCTCCGGCTGTTCACCGGGGACGCCGCCGGCTGGGAACCTCCACTGTCCCTGGCCCTGCTCCTGGTCACCGCGCTCGCCGTCCTGGCCGCCGGTGCCCGGGTGTACGAGGGATCGCTGCTGCGGACCAACGGCAACACCTCGCTCCGAACGGCCTGGCGGGAACGAGAGACGGTGAACTGAATCTCACCCCGAAAAGCGCACCCCGTGGATCCGGCTCGGGCCGGATCCACGGGGTGCGCGCGACCAACGGCGGGTCAGCCGAGTCGCGCGAGCAGCTCGTCGGAGGCGTCGAAGTTCGCGAAGACGTTCTGCACGTCGTCGCAGTCCTCCAGCACATCAATCAGCTTGAGGACCTTCCGGGCGCCCTCCTCGTCCACCGGGACGCTCATGCTCGGGACGAGCGAGGACTCCGCCGACTCGTACTCGATGCCGGCGTCCTGCAACGCGGTACGGACCGCGACCAGGTCACCCGGCTCGGAGAGCACCTCGAACGCCTCACCCAGGTCGTTGACCTCCTCGGCGCCCGCGTCCAGGACGGCCAGCATCACGTCGTCCTCGGTGGTGCCGGCCTTGGCCACGATCACCACACCCTTGCGGTTGAACAGGTACGACACCGAGCCGGCATCGGCGAACGAGCCGCCGTTGCGGGTCAGTGCGGTCCGCACCTCGGTGGCGGCGCGGTTCCGATTGTCGGTCAGACACTCGATCAGCAGCGCGACGCCACTGGGCCCGTAGCCCTCGTACATGACCGTCTGGTAGTCGGCGCCACCGGACTCGAGGCCGGAGCCCCGCTTCACCGCGCGGTCGATGTTGTCGTTGGGGACCGAGTTCTTCTTGGCCTTCTGGATCGCGTCGTAGAGCGTCGGGTTACCAGCCGGATCACCGCCGCCAGTACGCGCCGCGACCTCGACATTCTTGATCAGCTTGGCGAACATCTTGCCGCGCTTGGCGTCGATGACCGCCTTCTTGTGCTTGGTCGTCGCCCACTTTGAGTGGCCGGACATCCGCTACCTCCGTTGCTACCCGCCGTCTACATCGACCGCACCGCACTCGCCCGCTCCCGCCGACGTACGCGGAGGGTGCCGGCCGGCTCTGGTGAAAGCCGCGGCGGAGAGCTGGCCCTGCCGAATCCCGGCAATCCTACCGGTGGCGCGCAGCCGGGCGTGAGCGCCGCACGGCCCCACCGGGTCGCGTCGTGGGTGGCACGACCCAATGGGGCTCGCCGGACCCGAACCGACGGCCGCTCAGATCGCGGCGCGGACCAGGTCCGCGAAGTACGCGTGCAGGCGCCGGTCACCGGTCAGCTCGGGATGGAACGCGGTCGCCAGCAGGTTTTCCTGACGGACCGCGACGATCCGACCCGCCGCCGGGCCCTCGGTCACCGTGCCGAGCACCTCGACGCCCCGGCCGACACGCTCGACCCAAGGCGCCCGGATGAACAGCGCGTGGAGCGGTCCGCCGTCGATGCCGGCCAGGTTCACCGGCGCCTCGAATGAGGCGACCTGCCGCCCGAACGCGTTGCGTCGAACGGTCATCTCGATGCCGGCGAAGCCCCGCTGGTCAGCACGGCCGTCGAGGACCTCACCTGCCAACATGATCATGCCGGCGCAGGAGCCGTAGACGGGCATGCCGTCGGCGATCCGCTTGTCGATCGGTTCCCGCAGCTCGAAGAGGTCGGCCAGCTTGCTGATCGTGGTGGACTCGCCCCCCGGGATGACCAGTCCGTCAACCGTTTCCAGCTCCGTGGGGCGGCGGACCGGGCGGGCGCGCGCACCCGCGGCCGCCAGGGCGGCCGTGTGCTCTCGGACATCGCCCTGCAGTGCGAGCACCCCGATGACGGGTGCCGTCATGTTCGCTCCTTCCGGAGGGTGGCGCGCAGCCCCGGCGGCCGGACCGCCGGCGTCGACCGGGGCTGCGCTCCCCTCACCAGCCGCGCTCGGCCAGGCGGTCCGACTGCGACAGGGTGCCGGCGTTGATCCCGACCATGGCCTCACCGAGCCCGCGGGAGACCTTGGCCAGCGTCTCCGGGTCGTCGTGGAAGGTGGTGGCCTTGACGATCGCGGCGGCCCGTTGGGCCGGGTTGTCGGACTTGAAGATGCCGGAGCCGACGAAGACCCCCTCGGCGCCGAGCTGCATCATCATGGCGGCGTCGGCCGGGGTGGCGATACCCCCGGCGGTGAAGAGCACCACCGGCAGCTTGCCCGTCTCGGCGATCTCCTTGACCAGTTCGTACGGGGCCTGGAGCTCCTTGGCAGCCACGTACAGCTCATCGGTGGGCAGGGACTGGAGCCGGCGGATCTCGGTACGAATTCCCCGCATGTGGGTGGTGGCGTTGGAGACGTCGCCGGTGCCGGCCTCGCCCTTCGACCGGATCATGGCCGCGCCCTCGGTGATCCGCCGCAGCGCCTCACCCAGGTTGGTCGCGCCACAGACGAACGGCACCGTGAAGGCCCACTTGTCGATGTGGTTCGCGTAGTCGGCCGGGGTCAGCACCTCCGACTCGTCAACGTAGTCGACACCGAGCGACTGCAGAATCTGCGCCTCCACGAGATGACCGATCCGGACCTTGGCCATGACCGGGATCGAGACCGCCGCCATGATGCTGTCGATCATGTCCGGATCGCTCATCCGGGAGACCCCGCCCTGGGCCCGGATGTCCGACGGGACCCGCTCCAGGGCCATCACCGCGACCGCACCGGCGTCCTCGGCGATCTTGGCCTGCTCCGCGGTGACCACGTCCATGATCACACCGCCCTTGAGCATCTCGGCCATCCCCCGCTTGACGTGCGCGGTGCCGGTGACCGGGGCGTTGGTGGAAGAATTGGAAGTCTGGGAATCGGACACGGTTCATCGCTCCTAGGGACGTGCGCGCGAGTGGCTGGTGCGAATGCTACGAGGAGCCACCCCGGCAGCCCGACAGCCAATCAGACCCATGGTGGCCTGCCCTGTGTCCGCCATCACGTACCCGGTCAGTCCTCGACCATGCCCTCCGGGGCGGCCAGCGTTGGCTCGTCGATGTCGAAATACCGCGGCCACGGGCGGCGCCGCCCCATCCGCAACAGCCGCACCAGCGGCCGGCCTCGGGCCGCGCGGGCGTCCCGAACCAGATCCGTGTGCACCTGGCGGGCCAGGGCCAGCCGCCGGCTGGCGGCAATGATGGCCTCGGTGTCCGGATCGCCGGGATCCAGCTGCAACGCCCGCAGCTGCCGGGTGAGATCGTTCTCGGCGGCCTCTCGCTCGTCCGGCCGCACGTCCAGGGCGACGCGGGCCGCCGCGTACAACTCGACGCCGTAACGACGTTCGGCGAGGACCGCGGCGGTCGCCGCCCGGCGCAGCAGGTGGGCGTCGAGCGCCCGGGCCGCGAGTTCCGCCCGGTCCTGCAACCGCTCGACCCGGCCGGCGGTCCAGACGAGGTACGTCGCCAGCAGCGCGCCGACCAGCGTCGCACCCACCAACCACCACATGCCCGGCATCGTAGTGCTGCTCCGTTCCCTCCGCCGGCCTCCCCGCTACCGCCGTCCCACCGGTCAGCCGAGCCCCACCCACTCCTGGTCGATCACCCGGCCGTCAGCGGCCTCGATCGCTGCGGCGTACACCTCAAGAATCCGGCGGGCAACCGTGGGCCAGTCAAACGTCGCCACCACCTGATCCGCGTACCCGGTCAGTTCGGTCCGTGCGTCCGCGTCGGCCAGGAGGTCGGCCAGCGCCGACCGCAGCGCCGCCGAGTCGCCGGTGCGGAACAGCCGGCCGGCCCGGCCCCGGTCCAGCACCCGGCGAAAAGCGTCGAGATCACTCGCCACCACCGCGGTCCCCGCCGCGAGCGCCTCGGTGAGGATCATGCCGAACGACTCCCCGCCCGTGTTCGGTGCCACGTAGAGGTGGACACTGCGCAACATGCGCGCCTTGTCCGCCTCGGAGACCAGCCCGAGAAAGGTGATGCGGTCCCGCAGCTCGGCCGGGAACTGGTCGTACAGGTCGGCCGGATCACCGGGGCCGGCGACCAGCAGGCGCAGCCCCGGACGCTCCCCGGCCAACGACACGAACGCGTCTCGCAGCACCGGGAAGCCCTTGCGGGCTTCGGTGAAGCGGCCGAGGAAGCCGATCGTGCCGCCGTCGCCGGGTGTGCACGGACCCGGCCAGCCCGGCAGCGGCTGGGCATCGGCGAACTTCGCGACGGCGACCCCGTTCGGGATCTCCACCGCTCCGCCGTCCATGTGCTCAACCTGCACCTTGCGGGCCAGGGCACTCACCGCGATCCGGGCCGTGATGCGCTCCAGCACGATCTGGAGCACCCCCTGGGCGGCGGCGAGCACCCGGGAACGCGTCATCGCCGTGTGGAAGGTCGCCACCACCGGCCCCCGCGCGCAGAGCACGGCGAGCATCGACAGGCTCAGCGCCAGCGGCTCGTGCACGTGCAGCACGTCGAAGTCGCCCCGGTTGATCCAGCGGCGGACCCGCGCGGTGGAGACCGGGCCGAAGGCGATCCGGGCCACCGAGCCGTTGTACGGCAGCGGAACCGCCCGACCGGCCGGCGTCACGTACGGCGGTAGCTGCGACTCCTCGTCCGCGGGGGCCAGGACGCTCACCTCGTGCCCGAGCCCGATCAGCGCCTCGGCGAGGTCCATCACGTGGTTCTGCACGCCGCCGGGCACATCCAGGGAGTACGGGCACACGATGCCGATCCGCACGTTGGCGCCCCTCCCCTCAGACCTGTCCGGTAGGCGGCGAGGGCCGCGCCGCGCCGTTCGGTGTGGCGCGCTGGTCCAGCCACATCCGTTGCAACATGTGCCAGTCTTGCGGATGGCGGGCCACGCCCGCCGCCAGACCATCGGCGACCCGCTGGGCCAGTATCCGCACCCGTACGTCGAGCGGGCCCTGCTCGGGATCGGGCAGCTCCAGTGGCCCCTCGATCCTGGCACACGCGACCTCCGGCTCATACCACAAGGAGGCGACGTAGAGCGGCGCGCCGGTGCGCAGGGCCAGCAGGGCCGGACCGGGCGGCATCCGGGTACGGGAGCCGAAGAAGTCGACTGTCACACCACGTGCCGACAGATCCCGGTCGGCCAGCAGGGGTACCACGTATCCGGCCTTCACCCGGTCGACCAGCACATCGAAGGCGGGTCGTTCGCCGCCGTGAGTGGGCAGGATCTCCATCCCCAGGTCCCGCCGGAACGCGAGGAAGCGCTGGTAGATCCCCTCCGGCTTGAGCCGCTCGGCAACCGTGGCGATCGGCCAGCCCATCGCCGCGACCCAGGCGCCCGCCATGTCCCAGTTGCCGGAGTGCGGCAACGCCACGACCGCGCCCCGGCCGGCAGCCACATCCGCGGCGAGCAACTCCTCGCCGTCGAGCCGAAATCCGGCGAGCAGCTGAGCCCGGCTCAGCGTGGGCAGCCGGAAGGTCTCCATCCAGTACCGGGCGTAGGACCGCAGCCCGGCCCGAACCAACCCGTCCAGCTCGGCCTCGGAAGCCCCCGGACCCACCACCCGGCGCAGGTTCGCGCGAAGCCGAGCCGCGCCCGCACCGCCGCGGCGGTGGGTGTGGTCGGCACCCGCCCGGAAGACGGTGGCCGCCACCGGCCGGGGCAGTGCCCGCACCGCACGCCACCCCGCGAGGTAGGCCAGCTCGGTGAGGTTCATCGGCGCCACCGCTCCAGCGCCCTCACCGCTGTCCGCCCGAGGCGGTGGGGAGCTGCTGGGCCTGCCGGTACACGTGGGCCATTCGCTGCCCCACCGTGAAGATCGAGACCGCGGCGAGCAGCCAGAGCGCGACCGGCAGGGCGACCTTCAGGCCCAGCCCGGCCAGCAGCCCCCCGACGCCGACGATCAGCAGCCGCTCCGTGCGTTCGGCGATGCCCACGTTGCACGTCAGGCCAAGCCCTTCGGCTCGCGCCTTCACGTACGAGACGAGCCCACCGGCGGCCAGACAGAGCAGCGCGGCGGCGACGCCCGCGTGGTCGCCCTCGGTGGCGAGGTAGTAGGCCACCGCACCGAAGACCGCGCTGTCGGCGACCCGGTCCATGCTCGAGTCGAGGAACGCCCCGAACCGGGTGCAGCCACCGCTCATCCGGGCCATCGTCCCGTCCAGCAGATCGGTGAGAGCGAAGACGGTGACGATCAACGCGCCGGCGACGAGATGACCGCGGGCTCCGAAACCGAGTGCTCCGACGAGCACCCCGAGGGTGCCCGTCACGGTAACCGTGTTGGGGGTCACGCCCGCACGGAGCAGGCGACGCGCGACCGGTTCGACGACGCGGGTCATGCCCGCACGGGCCGTCACTTGGAAGATCTTCGCCATGGCGGTCCCACGATAACGGTCCGGTGCCCCCAGCGGTACGGACGGTCGGGCGACCCGCCCGAGGGAACTTGTGCCATCCGGGCATCGGGGTGTCTGATCGACCCAGAAAGGTGAGGCAGCTCACCGCTCCGCCTATCCCGTTCCCGCTTGGCAGCAGCACCCCGGAGGATATCGCCGCGCACCCGCCCCAGGCCGCTTCTCTCGCGCGCGGCGGTCGCCACCACACACCCGGCTGAGGGAGGTGCGCCCATGGCGCAGAAGAGTCAGGACAAGGGGGTCGCCGGCGCGGTACCGGCGGTGACCAACCCCGGAGACATTCGCAACGTGGTGCTCGTCGGGCACTCCGGTGCCGGCAAGACGACCCTGGTCGAGGCGTTGCTCGCCGCGACCGGCACGATCGGCCGCGCCGGGAACATCACCGACGGCACCACCACCTGCGACCACGATCCGGCTGCCATCCGCCAACAACGGTCGGTGACCCTGGCCTGCGCGCCGCTCGTGCACGACGGGGTCAAGGTCAACCTACTGGACACCCCCGGCTACGCCGACTTCGTCGGCGAACTGCGCGCCGGGCTGCGGGCCGCCGACGCCGCACTCTTCGTCGTCTCCGCCGTGGACGGGATGGATGCCACCACCGCCGCGCTGTGGGAGGAGTGCGCGGCCGTGAACATGCCCCGGGCGGTGGCCGTCTCCCGGCTGGATCACCCGCGCGCGGACTTCGACGAGGCGGTCGCCCTCTGCCAGCGGGTGTTCGGCGACAACGTGCTCCCGCTCTACCTGCCGATGCTCGGCGACGACGGCGTCTCCACCGCCGGCCTGCTCGGGCTGATCACCCGCCGGGTCCTCGACTACACCGCCGGGCTGCCCGCCGAGGTACGGGAGCCGGACCCGGAACACCTGCCGGCGATCGTCGAGTCCCGCAACGAACTGATCGAGGGAATCATCGCCGAGAGCGAGGACGAGACCCTCATGGACCGGTACCTCGAAGGTGCCGAGATCGACGCCGACATCCTCGTCGAGGACCTGGAGAAGGCGGTCGCGCGCGGTCACTTCTATCCCGTGGTGCCGGTCTGCGCGCAGACCGGGGTCGGCCTCGACGCCCTCCTGGAAGTGCTCACCGCGGGCTTCCCCGCACCACTGGAGCGCGACCTCCCGGCGGTAACCGGGGTGGATGGCACGCCTCGCCCCCCGCTGACCTGCGACCCGGCCGGGCCACTGGTCGCCGAGGTGGTCAAGACCACCATCGACCGACATGTGGGGCGGGTCTCCCTGGTCCGGGTCTTCTCTGGCACGCTCCGCCCCGAACAGGTCGTGCACGTCTCCGGGCACGGTCTGGCCGACCGCGGCCACCCCGACCACGACGCCGACGAGCGGGTCGGCCACCTCTACTCACCGCTCGGCGCGACGCTGCGCGAGGTGCGCGCCGGTGTCGCCGGTGACCTCTGTGCGCTCACCAAGTCGGGCAGCGCGGAAACCGGCGACACCATCTCGGCCAAGGACGACCCGCTGCTGGTCGCGCCCTGGGAGATGCCGGAGCCGCTGCTGCCGGTGGCGATCGTGGCGCGTACCCGGGCCGACGAGGACGCGCTCGCCCGCAACCTCGCCCGGCTGGTGGCCGGTGACCCCACCCTGCGGCTCCACCGCGACAGCGAGACGCGTCAGCTGGTGCTCTGGTGCATGGGGGAGGCGCACGCCGACGTGGTGTTGGAACGGTTGCGCAGCGGTGGTGTGGAGCTGGACACGACACCGGTGCGGGTCGCCCTGCGGGAGACGTTCACCGTACCGGCCAAGGGGCACGGCCGGCACGTCAAGCAGTCCGGCGGGCATGGTCAGTACGCGGTCTGCGACATCGAGGTGGAACCGCTACCCCGAGGCGCCGGCTTCGAGTTCGTCAGCCGGGTGGTGGGCGGAGCCGTACCGCACAACTACATCCCGTCGGTGGAGAAGGGGGTCCGGGCCCAGCTGGAGCGCGGACTGACGGCCGGTGCCCCCCTGGTGGACCTGCGGGTGACGCTCGTGGACGGCAAGGCGCACAGCGTCGACTCCTCCGACGCGGCGTTCCAGACCGCCGGTGCGCTGGCGCTCCGGGACGCGGCCGACAAGGGCCGGCCGACGTTACTGGAACCGGTTGACGAGGTGGTCATCCGGGTGCCCGACGCGTCGGTGGGCGCGGTGTTGGGCGACCTCTCCGGCCGACACGGCCGGGTGCTCGGCACCGAACCCGACACCACCGCCGAGGGGCGAACCCTGGTCCGCGCCGAGGTGGCCGCTACCGAACTCCTCCGCTACGCCGTGGAGCTGCGCTCGATGACCGCCGGTACGGGCACCTTCCGCCGCGGGTTCGCCCGCTACGAACCCATGCCCAGCCACCAGGCCGACCGGGTCCGCGCGGAGCGCGGCTGACCGGGTGGCGGGGGTTCGCGGGGGCGGTGGCCGCCGCCGCGGGATCGTGGGGTCAGGAGGGCCAGGCGCTGGCCAGCAACGCCCGGGTGTCGCCGAGCAGCTGCGGCAGGACCTTGGTCCGGCCGATCACCGGCATGAAGTTGGCGTCACCACCCCATCGGGGCACCACGTGCTGGTGCAGGTGCGCGGCGATACCCGCACCGGCGACCCCACCCTGGTTCATCCCGAGGTTGAAGCCGTGGGCACTGCTGACCTTACGGATGACGCGCATCGCGGTCTGGGTGACGGCGGCCAACTCCGCCGTCTCCCGGTCGTCGAGGTCGGTGTAGTCGGCCACGTGCCGGTAGGGGCAGACCAGCAGGTGCCCCGGGTTGTACGGGTACAGGTTGAGCACCACGAACACGTGCTCACCCCGCGCCACGACCAGGTTCTCCGGCTCTGACCGCCGGGGGGCCAGACAGAAGGGGCAGCCGGTGGGCCGCTCGTATCCGCCCTCGGGCCGGTCCCCGCCGGAGATGTAGGTCATCCGATGGGGCGTCCAGAGCCGGTCCAGGCCGTCGGCCATAGCATCGCTGTTGGTGTGTTCCTCCGCCCCAGTCACAGCAGCGATCCTACGGCCCGGCACCGGGTGCGCCGAAGCTCGGCGTACCCGACCAGCCCGACGGGCGGGCCGGGTACCCCACGTCGGGGTCTTCCCGGCGGTCGTGCCGCCGGCCCGGGCGCCCGTCACCCCTCGGCAGCGGAGGGCCCCTGGTTGGCGCGGGAGTTGACCACATCGAGGACGTGGTTGACCGCCTCGGCCGCCGGCACCCCGTTGCGCTGGGAGCCGTCCCGGTAGCGGAACGACACGGTGCCCGCCGCCACATCGTCGTCGCCAGCGATCACCATGAATGGAACCTTCTGCTGCTGGGCGGTCCGGATCTTCTTCTGCATCCGGTCGTCACCGGCGTCGACCTGGGCCCGCACGCCGGCCGCCCGCAGCGCGGCGACGAAGCCATCCAGGTACTCGGTGTGCTCGGCGCGGATCGGGATGCCGACCACCTGCACCGGCGCCAGCCAGGCGGGGAACGCTCCGGCGTAGTGCTCGGTGAGTACGCCGATGAAGCGCTCGATCGAGCCGAACTTCGCGCAGTGAATCATGATCGGCTGCTGCCGGCTGCCGTCGGCTGCCTGGTACTCCAGCCCGAAGCCGGCCGGCTGGTTGAAGTCGTACTGGATCGTCGACATCTGCCAGGTGCGGCCGATGGCGTCCTTGGCCTGCACCGAGATTTTCGGGCCGTAGAAGGCCGCGCCCCCCGGGTCCGGCACCAACTCAAGGCCGGTGTCCCGGGCGCACTGCTCCAGCACGGCCGTCGCCGTCGCCCAGTCCTCGGCGGAGCCGACGAACTTGTCCGGTTTGGTCTCGTCGCGAGTGGACAGCTCAAGGAAGAAGTCGGTGATGCCGAAGTCCTGCAGCAGGCCGAGCACGAAGGCCAGCAGGTGCTTGATCTCCGCGGGCGCCTGCTCCTTGGTGCAGTAGGAGTGCGAGTCATCCTGGGTGAAGCCCCGCACCCGGGTCAACCCGTGGATGACGCCGGACTTCTCGTACCGGTAGACCGAGCCGAACTCGAACAGCCGCATCGGCAGTTCCCGGTAGGAGCGCCCGCGCGACCGGTAGATCAGGTTGTGCATCGGGCAGTTCATCGCCTTGAGGTAGTAATCCGCCCCTTCGAACTGCATGGGCGGGAACATCCCGTCGGCGTAGTACGGCAGGTGGCCCGAGGTGTGGAAGAGGCCCTCCTTCGAAATGTGCGGGGTGCCGACGTAGTCGAAGCCCTCCTCGACGTGCCGGGACCGGACGTAGTCCTCCATCGTCCGCTTGAGCACGCCACCCTTGGGGTGGAACACCGGCAGGCCGGAGCCGATCTCGTCGGGAAAGCTGAACAGGTCGAGGTCGGCGCCGAGCTTGCGGTGGTCCCGCCGGGCGGCCTCCTCCAGCAACCGCAGATACGCCTTCAGCTCATCCCGGGTCGGCCACGCGGTGCCGTACACCCGCTGGAGCTGTGGGTTCTTCTCCGAACCACGCCAGTACGCGGCGGCCGACCGCATCAGCTTGAACGCCCCGATCAGTCGGGTGTTCGGCAGGTGCGGGCCGCGGCACAGGTCCGACCAGCAGACCTTGTCCGAGTCGGCGGCGAGGTTGTCGTAGCTGGTCAGTTCCCCGCCGCCGACCTCCATCACCTGGGAGGAGTCCAGCCCGTCGCCCTTGAGCTCAATCAGCTCCAGCTTGAACGGCTCGGCCGCGAGCTCGCCGCGGGCCTCGTCCCGGTCCCGGAAGCGGCGGCGGCGGAACCGCTGGCCGGACTTGATGATCTCCTGCATCCGCTTTTCCAGCTTCGTCAGGTCCGCGGGCTGGAACGGCTGGTCAACCGCGAAGTCGTAGTAGAAACCGTTCTCGATCGGCGGACCGATGCCCAGCTTCGCCTCAGGAAAGAGATCCTGCACGGCCTGGGCGAGCACGTGGGCCGTGGAGTGCCGCAGCACGGCCAGCCCGTCCGGGGTGTCGATGCCCACCGGCTCGACCACGGTCTGCTGTTCCGGGGTCCAGTCCAGGTCGCGAAGCTGGCCCAGCGGGTCCCGCACCACCACGACCGCGCTGCGACCGGTCATCGGTAGTCCGGCCGCCGCGACCGCGTCGGCCGCCGTCGTCCCGGCGGCCACGACGACGGGGTCGGCCACAACGGGGTTACGGGGTGCGGACACGGTGACTCCTCAGGGCAGACGGTACGACTCGCTGCCGATGCTATCGGTCCACCCGCCGGCACCCGCCGCGGCCGGGCCGCCGGCGCTCAGGGCAGCCAATCCGGCAGCGGTTCGCGGGCGGCCAGCCACTCGGTCGGCACTCCGGCCGGGGTACCAACCCCGGTGTACGCGGCGACGATCGCGCCGACGATCGCTGCGGTGGTGTCCACGTCCCCGCCCGCCTCGACGCAGACCCGGACCGCCGTCGGGTAGTCGTCGAGGTGACTGGCGGCGACCCAGCAGGTGAAGGGGACGGTGTCCGGCGCGGTGACCCGCGACCCGTTGCCGAGTTCGGCGACGGCCACCTCCGGGTGGCGGCCGAACAGCCGGGCGGCCACCCGAACCCCCCGACGCACCTCGCTCGTCGGGTCCAGCGCGGCGGCCACTCCGGCGAGCAGTCGCGCTGGCTCCGGACGGTGGCCGTCCAGCCGGCCTCGGGCGGCGAGCGACGCCGCCACGGCCACCGCGACGGCACCGGCGACGCCCTCCGGGTGGGCATGGGTCACCTCGGCCGAGGCGCGGGCCTGGGCCGCCGCGCGGCTGCTCGAGTCAGCGAAGTACGCCCCGAGCGGCCCGACCCGCATCGCGGCGCCGTTGCCGCAGGAGCCCTGCCCCGCGAAGGCGGAGGCCGCGGCCACCGGCCACGGGGTGCCGGTGCGGATCAGCCGCAGGATGCCGACCGCCCCGGGACCGTAGCCCCGGTACGGTTCGCACCGCTCGGCGAAGGCCAGGGCGAGCGCGTCCCGGTCGATCCGCCCGGTCTCGGCGAGCGCGGCGACGACCGAGCAGGCCATCTCGGTGTCGTCGGTCCAGGCCCACGGGGACGGCGGGAGCCGGCCGGCGGCCAGGTCGGCCGGTCGGCGACCGGGAACGAAGAACTGGGAGCCGAGCGCGTCACCGACCGACAACCCGGCCAACGCGTCCCGGGCGAGCGCGAGTCTCGTGTCGGCGAAGAGGGTGAAGGACATCGTTTTACCAGCTTGCCGGTTTCACCGCGGTGCCGCAACGCGACCACCTTGCCGCGCCGAGTACCGTCTTGGGGTGGCCACTGTGCTCCTGGTCGAAGACGATCACGTCGTCCGCGGCGCGATGCTGCGCTCCCTCACCGGCCGGGGGCACGCCGTACACGCCGTCGGCACCGCGCTCGAAGCCCTGCGCCGAGTGGCGGCAGAGACCCCCGACCTCGTCGTACTCGACCTGGGCCTGCCCGACCTCGACGGTTCCGACGCCCTGCGGATGCTGCGGGGCATCACCGATATCCCGATCATCATCGCCACCGCCCGCGACGATGAACAGTCAGTCGTCCGGCTGCTGCGCGCCGGTGCCGACGATTACATGATCAAGCCATTCACCGGCGCACACCTGGACGCCCGGATCACGACCGTACTGCGGCGGACCGGTCGGGCCAGCCGGACGGTCCAGCCCGCGGTGCACGAGGTTGGCGGACTCCGCATCGACGTCGGCGAACGCAGCGCCGAGCTGGACGGGGAGCCGTTGGCGCTGACCCGCAAGGAGTTCGACCTGCTGGCGTACCTGGCGGCACGACCGGGCCGGGTAGTGTCGCGCCGGGAACTCTTGGAGGAGGTATGGCGGCAACCGTCGGTCGGCGAGGACCAGACCATCGACGTTCACCTCTACTGGCTCCGCCGCAAGATGGGCGAGACCGCGGCGAAGCCGCGCTACCTGCGCACCGTGCGGGGGGTGGGCCTCCGACTGGTAGCACCCGGCTGAGGTGGTCACTGGCCCTGGCCGTGGCGGGTGTGTGCACGCTCACGGCCCTCGCGTTCCTGGTGCTGTCGGCCAACGGTCTCGGCGACAGGAGCCCGTGGTGGCTTCCGATCGGCGTGGGGGTGGCGCTGGTCGCCACCGCGGTGTTGGTGGTTGATCGGGTGGCGACCCGCACGGTGCGCGCGGCCCGGGACCTGACGCAGGGAGCGCTGGCCCTCGGCGCGGGCGACCTCAACGTCCGGGTGCAGCCGAGCGGTCCCGGAGAGTTGGTCGCGGCCGGGTACGCATTCAACCGGATGGCCGAACACCTGGTCGCCACTCGCGCGGACGAGCGGGAACTGGTGGCCGACCTGTCCCACCGGCTACGCACGCCGCTGACCGCGCTTCGGTTGGACGCCGAGGCACTGGACCCGGACGACACCAGCATCGGCCTCCTCAGCGAGGCAGAGCTGGATCGTCGGCGTGGAATCCGGCGGATCCGGCAGGCGATCGCCACGCTGGAGGACGAGGTCGACCAGTTGATCAAGACGACCCGCAAGGCGGCCACGCAGGAGACCGCGCCAGGCAGCTGCGATGTCAGCGAGGTGGTCCGGGAACGGATGCGCTTCTGGTCCGCGCTGGCCGGCGACCAGAACCGGCCGTTCCGGGTCACCGGGGCGCAGCTGCGCATTCCGGTGCCGGTGCCGCGGGCGGAGCTGGCCGCCGCGCTGGACGCGGTGATCGGCAACGTGTTCCGGTACACGCCCCAGGGAACGGCGTTCGAGGTGGCGGTCTCCCGGCGGGATGGATACGTCGCCATCCGGATCGACGATGCCGGGCTGGGCGTCGCAGACCCGGACCGGGCGCTGCGCCGGGGTGCCAGCGACCGTGGCTCGACCGGGCTCGGCCTGGACATCGTGAAGCGGGTCGCGGTGCAGGCCAACGGCTCGGTCAGCATCGACCGCGCCCAACTGGGTGGGGCGAGCGTGGTGATGCTGCTGGCCGACCCGGAGGCGACACCGCGGCACGTCAGCCGGTTCGGCTTGGTGGGCCGGAGGGCCCGGGAGGCCCGCGACCACGCCGACAGTGGCCGGCGGCGCTGGAGCCGGCGCCGCCCGGCTGATCGCTGAGTCACCCAAGCTGTGCCCGCGGCTAAGTTCTCCTTAGATCCCGCTTAACACCGGCGCTGCGCCGACACCAGCCTGCCACGATCAGGAGGCGAACCCACCACTTCGCCGGCCCGCCGCCCAGGCAGCCTCGGCCGGCGAAGCCGTGCGCGCGGCGGGAACCCGTTCCCCCCCCTCCTCCCGCCGCGCGCACCCGTTCAGGCCGCCTTCGCCAGGTAGGCGTCGATCTCCCCGGCGATCCGCTGCTTGCTCGCGGGGTCGAGGAAGGACGCGGTCACCGCGTTGCCGGCCAGCGCGGCGATGCCCTGTGGACCGAGGTCGAGCAGCCGGGCGGCCACCGCGTACTCATCGTTGAGGGTGGTCCCGAACATCGGCGGATCATCGGAGTTGATCGTGACCAACAGCCCGGCCTCGACCAGCCGGGGCAACGGGTGCTCCTCAATGCGGGCCACCGCGCGGGTGCGGACGTTGGAGGTCGGACACACCTCCAGGGCCAGCTGCCGCTCGGCCAGGAACGCCAGCAGTTCCGGGTCCTCGACCGCCGAGATGCCGTGCCCGAGTCGTTCGGCGCCCAGGTCGCGCAGCGCGTCCCAGACGGTCTGCGCCCCGGTGGTCTCCCCCGCGTGCGGCACCGACCGGAGGCCGGCCGCGCGGGCCTGATCGAAGTACGGCTTGAACTGGGGCCGGGGTACACCGACCTCCGGGCCACCCAACCCGAAACTGATGAGCCCATCAGGGCGCTCGTCCAGGCTGATCCGCAGGGTCTCCTCCGCCGCCGGCAGGCCGGCTTCACCCGGGATGTCGAAGCACCAGCGCAGCTCGATGCCGAAGTCGGCCGCCGCCCGTTTGCGGGCGTCCTCGATCGCCTCGCAGAACGCCGGCGCGGGAATACCCCGGCGCACGTGTGAGTACGGGGTGACGGTCAGCTCCGCGTAGCGGACCTGCTGACGGGCCAGTTCCCGGGCCACCTCGTGGGTGAGGAGCCAGACGTCCTCCTGGTCCCGGATCAGATCCACCACGCTCAGGTAGATCTCGACGAAGTGCGCGAAGTCGCGGAAGGCGAAGTAGTCGGCGAGCGCCTCCGGGTCGGCCGGGACCGGGCTGCGCCCCTCGTGCCGGGCGGCCAACTCGGCGACGATCCGGGGCGAGGCGGAGCCAACGTGGTGCACGTGCAACTCAACCTTGGGCAGGCCGGCAATAAAGGTGGACAGGTCGGTCACAGGTTCTCCTCTACGCGGGCGGCGGTACGGGCAACGAAAAAGACGCGGCGGAACGGAAAGCACACCTGGCCCTGCTGCACCGGGTACGCCTCGGCGAGCCGTACGCCCAGTTCCCTCCGGAAGTCGGCCCAGCCGGTAGGGTCGAGCGCGGCGCGCACCGGACGAAGCGCGGTCCCCTCCATCCAGCTCAGCACCGGATGGTCGGCATCAGCCGGAGCCGGAAGCAGGTGCACGTAGCTAGTCTCCCAAGCGTCCACCGCGCACCCCTCGGCGGCCAGCAGCCGGGCGTATCCGACCGCGTCGTCCACGGACGCGGCACGGAGCAGCGGGCCGAGCACCGTACGCCAGGCCGGACGGTTGGCCACCGTCCGCAGTGCCCGGTGCGACGGCGCGTCGAAGTTGCCCGGCACCTGCACCGCGAGGACGGCGCCGGCCGGCAGTTCCCGAGTCCAGCGGGTGAGCAGGTCCCGGTGCTCGGGTACCCACTGCAGCAGTGAGTTGCTGATGACCACGTCCTGGTCCCGGCCGGGGTGCCAGTGTCGGACGTCGGCGAGGGCGAACTCCACCGGAGTGTCCAACGAGGCGGCCCGGTCGATCATCTCCGGTGCGGCGTCGATGCCGGTGACCCGGCTGTCGGGCCAGCGCTCGGCGAGAATCGTGGTCAGGGTGCCGGGCCCGCAGCCGAGGTCGACCACCGCCCGGGGCCGGGTGGTCGGCACCCGGGCGAGCAGGTCGTGAAACGGCCGGGCCCGTTCGTCGCCGTAGCGCAGGTATGTTGTCGGATCCCACATGACACCTCCAAACCGTACGTACGTCTTGTTGAACTGTGGCCCACCGTAGTCCGGACCAGCCCGAATCACTAGGCTCACCTCATGGAGCAGCGCACCCTTTCCCGGCGGAACCGCGCCGTCGGCGTGGTCGGCCTCGGCACCTGGCAGCTCGGAGCCGACTGGGGCACCGTCTACAACACCCTGGCCCGGCCGCAGGCGCACGACCGGTGGTGAACGGGACGGGCGCCCCCGGGGGGCGAGAAGGCGAAGCCGTGCTGCGGGGCTGGCTGGCGCTGGCACTCGGGCTGCTGGCCGTGGTGCTCGGCGCCCTCTGGACCGTACAGGGGCTGGGATTCATCGAGGGCAGCTTTATGACCGACGTGCGGTTCTGGGCCATCGTCGGTCCGGTGCTCGCACTCGCCGGGTTGGCCTCGCTCGGGCTCGGCCTCCGCACCCGCCGCCGCTGAGCACCACCGACCGAACCGGAAAACGACGAGGCCCCGCATCCCGGAATGGGGTGCGGGGCTCGTGCTGATCCGGGCGAGCCGGATCAACCACTGACCGGCGGTGTGCCGGTCGGCGTAGTTCAGAGGGGGCGGACCTGCTCAGCCTGCGGACCCTTCTGACCCTGGGCGATCTCGAACTCCACCCGCTGGTTCTCCTCCAGCGTGCGGTAGCCGCTGGTCTGGATGGCCGAGAAGTGGACGAACACGTCAGCACCCCCGCCGTCGACGGTGATGAAGCCGAAGCCCTTGTCAGCGTTGAACCACTTCACGGTTCCCTGCGCCATGTGTATCTCCTTCTAAAACTGGCGGCCGAGCACGCCGTGCGGCCGGTTGGCCGTTTTCGAGCAGCGGCGCCTGAGGCGGCCCCCGATGAAGGAGACTTCTCTCAACCCACGCCATCTCTCAACAGCGTGGAACAGCAAACCACGTACGCAAAAACTCTGCACAGCCTACCGGACGAAATTCTCTGACATGTGACCTGTCGGATGCCTAAGATCGGCCCGGCCGCCCCCCGCAAACCAACGAAAAGGCCCAACGTCGCCCGAACTCGGCGCGGGCTCCAGCGCACAGAGCCGAGGTCACTTCGGCCAGTTGCCGGTCATCCGACGCATCCCCACCGCCCCGCCCCGGTCCACCGCCGCCCGGACAACCGCGAAGATCGCCCCCTGCAACGCCGCCGCGGCCAGGATCTCGCCCCAACCGCGGTCCTCGTCGGTGGCGCTCGGCGCCGCGCCAGCACCTGCCACCTTCCACACCTGCTCGAAGATGACACCCGCCGCGGCACCGGCGGCGAAACCCAACAGAATGCCGACCGGCTTGTACGCGGCCTTCCCCAACCCTCTACTCACCGACGCCTCCCCCGGACGATCATCAGTACGACGACGGCGGCCACCGCGCCCGCGGCCAACACGGCGAACGGCACCGGGCTGCCGCCGACCCGTTCACCGCGCGGCCGGGCCCGCCCGCGCACCCGCGCCGCCGCCACGGTCGCCTGCTCCCGCATCCGCTCCTTCGCCTGCTCGGTCGAGGAACGCAGCCGCTTCTTCACGTCGGCCTTGGCGGCCAGCGCCTCCATGGTCTCGCTGAGCTCGACCCGGGTCCGCCGGATCTCCTCGCGGAGCGCCTCAGTATCCCCGCGGGCCCGCCCGTTACCCGTCATGCCGGTCTCCCGTCCTGCGCTGCGGCCTTCCCATCCTTCATCGCTGCGGTGACGGTGTCCACATCCGCCCGGACGCTGCGCACCGTGCTCGCCGGGACCGGCGGAACCGCCTGAGTGACCTGCTTCTTACCAACCAGGGCGAGGACGCCGGCGGCGACGAAGAGCACCACCGCGACAATCAGGGCGGCCACCCAGGCGGGCAGAATCAGGGCGAGCAGCAGGATCACGGTCGCCACGAGCGCACCGAGCCCGTACAGCGCCAGCATCCCGGCACCGCCGAAGAGGCCGATGCCAATCCCGGCGTGTTTCCCCTTCTGGGTCAGCTCCGCGCGGGCCAGCGCCAACTCGTCGCGGACCAGCCGGGAGACCTGCTCGGTGGCCCGCTGCACCAGTTCGGCGGTGGACGGCTCGCTCCCGGCCTGGGTTGGACGGGCATTCGCCACGTCAGCCATGTTGTCCTCCTCTCCTCGTCACCGCGCTTCATGCCCCCAGGGAGCCCGTCGATCCATCGCCCGGCCCACCCCCACCCGGCGCAGGTCAGGGGTCGCGCAGCAGGTCCCCCCAAAACGCCGTTCCAAACGTTGCCGCACTCGGCCCGACGTCCCCCGCCCGACCACGTCACGCTAACCCCTCCGGCCAAGCCGGCGCAGCCGTCGATCGTGGCGGATGCCCGTCGCGGGCCCGCCGTCGGGCACGACCAGCCGGCAGAACGAAGGCGGCGAGCAACGGGCCGGAGGCGATCAGGGACGGGGCGGAGGTGATCAGCGGCGGGAGTCGGCCGCCTCGTCCGGCCCGACGAAGGCCTCGCTGCGGGCGGCGCCATCCTCGCTGCCGCCGAAGATCCGCGCATCGTCGGACCCGGCGCCGTCGGCGAGTCGGCCGGCCGGCGACGGGCGACGGGGATTGGCCCACTGCCACGGCTGGCCACCCCCGGCGTCACCGACCTCGGCCCGCATGCGGGGCATCGCGGTCGGCCGCTGCTTCCACACCCAGGCAACCAGGTGCT
The DNA here is from genome assembly GCF_000378845.1 of Salinispora pacifica DSM 45544. NCBI lineage: Bacteria > Bacillati > Actinomycetota > Actinomycetes > Micromonosporales > Micromonosporaceae > Salinispora > Salinispora pacifica. The sequence continues at coordinate 1,207,468 of NZ_KB905359.1, forward strand.
CGCGGACCAGACAGCGCAGGTCCCAGAGGTTGCCGGCGTTCGCCGCGCTGACCAACGCGCGAACTTTGATCATGCCGCCGGTCGCGTCGATCACCTGCAACACGCAGACTCGGCCGTCCCACAGTTCGTTGCTCTCCGCCAGCCGACGCAGCTCCTCCCGCATCGCCTGCACCGAGATCGACCAATCGACATCGAACTCGGCGGTGCCGAGTACCGCGGCCTCGCTCCGGGTCCAGTTCTGGAACGGCTTGCTGGTGAAGTACGACGTGGGCAGGATCAACCGCCGGTCGTCCCAGATCCGCAACACCACATAGCTGAGGGTCAGCTCCTCGATCCGACCCCACTCCCCGTCCACGACCACCACATCGCCGAGGCGTACCGCGTCACTGAAGGCGAGCTGGAGACCGGCGAAGACGTTGCCCAGCAGACTCTGCGCGGCCAACGCCGCCACCACACCAACCACACCAGCGCTGGTCAGCACCCCGGCGCCGATCCCACGGACGGCGGGGAAGGTCATCAGCATCACGCCGAGCGCAAGGAAGACAACCACCGCGATGGTCAACCGGCGCAGGAGCACCACCTGGGTACGAATCCGGCGGTGCCGGTTGTCCGCCACCTCGACCTGGAACCGGGCGAGTGCGGTGTCCTCGACCACCACCAGCAACGCGGCGACCAGCCAGGCGGTGGCGGCGATCACCCCGAGTACCAGGATGTGCAGCAGGGCCTGACGCCAGTTGGTGCCGGTCGCGTAGCCGGTGGTGAACCGCACGGCGAACTGCACGGCGAGGATGGTCGTCGCCACCTGGAACGCGCGGTGGGCGTGCTCGGCCAGCCCGGTCAGCAGCAGCGATCGCTGGCCGAGCCGCCGGGTTATCCGGTGCGCGACGCTGACCACTAACAGGGCGCCCGCCGCGGCGGCAAGCGCGGCAGTGATCGTCCCGAGGTAGCTCTCCACGGTCTCTCCTCCTCACCACCGGACGTCGGGGACGCCCGGCGAAGGCCCAATGGTGCCGTTGATCGGCCGGGCCGACCAGTTCAGCCCTCTGGTCACGGCAGCAGAGGAGGCAGAAGGCACCGCCGGGGGATGCCGGAGCGACGACGTTGACAGCACCTGCCCGGGAGCTACCGTACGTCACACCGGCGGCAGTAACCCCGGAGACGCCGTCCCGGAGCGGGTGGAAATCCGCCCCGGGACGAAGGGGACGCCCGTACTCAGCCCCCCGAACCCTGCGCCACCTGGATGGCGACCTGGTCGGCGGTGAGGTCTTCCAGCGTGACCGAGAACCCGCCGACCTCGGCGGCCGGCTGCCCGGTAGTGAGGGTGAGCTGCTCACCGGCGACCTCGACGGTCACCTGGTCGTCCTGGGCACCGATCAACCTGGCCTCGATACCGAGGATGCTGGCCTCGGCGTTGGTCTCGCGGTCGAAGGTGACTGTGCAGCCGTCCAGCCCACAGTCGGTGGAGACCCCCTCGGCAGAGCCGCAGCCGGTCAACACGGCGGCACCGAGCGCCAGTCCGACGAAGAGGCCGGCGGTGCGACGGGGGGTTTTCGGGGGGAGGGGAACGTGTCGGTTCGTCACGGCCCAAGGGTACGAGACGGTCGCCGTAGCGACTCTCCGCCGACTTCGGCGGCGCGGGTTAGGGTCCGCTCATGCCGTTCGACATCGCCCGCATTCGGGCCGCGTATCCCGCCCTGGCAGAGGGGCACGTCCACTTCGACGGTGCCGGCGGCACCCAGACCGCCGCGCCGGTGATCGCCACGGTGACCGAGACGATGGGTACGGCGCTGGGCAACCGCAGCGGCGGCAACCTTCCCGGCCGACGCTCGCTGGAGCTGGTGGCCGCCGCCCGCACGGCCCTGGCCGACCTGCTCGGCACGGACCCGGAGGGGGTGGTGCTGGGCCCGAGCGCGACCGCGCTCACCTACACCCTGGCCCGCGCCCTCGCCTCAACCTGGCGGCCGGCCGACGAGGTGGTGGTGTCCCGACTCGACCACGACGCCAACGTACGACCGTGGATCCAGGCAGCTGAGGCGGCGGGCGCAACCGTACGGTGGGCGGAGTTCGATCCGCACACCGGAGAGCTGCCGGCCGGCCAGTACCCCGATCTGGTCAACGAGCGGACCCGGTTGGTCGCGGTCACCGCCGCCAGCAATGCGATCGGCACGATGCCCGACGTGGTGGCGATCGCCAAGGCAGCGCACGCCGTCGGAGCGCTGGTCTGCGTGGACGGTGTGCACTCGGTGCCGCACGGTCCGACCGACCGCACCGCGTTGGGGGCGGACTTCCTGGTCACCAGCGCCTACAAGTGGTCTGGCCCGCACGTGGCCGCAGTGGCGGCGGATCCGGCGTGCTGGGAGCGCCTGCACCCGGCGAAGCTGCGCCCCTCCGCCGACTCCGTACCCGATCGATTCGAGTACGGCACGCCCAGTTTTCCGCTGCTGGCCGGGACCGCCGTCGCCGTGGACCACCTCGCCGGGCTGGACCCGACGGCCACCGGAAGCCGACGGGAGCGGCTGCGGAGCAGCCTGAGCGCGGCCCGCGGGTACGAGGAGGGGCTGTTGGACCGGCTCCTCGACGGTCTCGCCAACCTGCCCGCGGTCACCGTGCTCGGCTCACCGGCCCGGCGCTGCCCCACCGTCTCGTTCCGGCTGGCCGGCCAGGCTCCGGCCGAGACCCAGGCGGCGCTCGGCGCGGCGGGGTTCTGCCTCTCCGCCGGTGACTACTACGCCTACGAGTACTTCCAGACGGTGGGGCTGCGGGACAGCGGCGGGGCGGTACGCGTCAGCCTGTACCACTACAACACCCTCACCGAAGTGGATCGGCTCCTCGACGAGGTGGCGAGGCTCTCCTCCAGCCGCTGACGCGCTTCGGCCCACGATCAGCCGATCCCGCTCCGAACTTCCCGTCCCGACCCGCGATCAGCCGATCCCGGTCAGGAACTCCGCCGCGGCCCGACTGCCGGCGCGGGTCGCGCCGTGGGTGGCGACATGCACCGCCCCGGTGATCAGTTCGGGTACGCCCAGTTCGACGACGACGGCATCCGGTCGGTCGGCCAGAGCGCGCGTCACGGCCACCCGCATCCACGGGTGCCGGTGCAGGTCACGGACGACGAGGACAAGGTGGCGACCACCGGCTTCGGCGGTAAGGTCCGAGGGCACCTCGGCCTCGGCGTACCGGACGGCGGTGGTGCCCGGCAGCAACGCTGCCAGGGGCGCGGCGACACCCCACGGTGTCTCGGTGCCGATCGCGAGGTTGCGGGGCGGTGCGAACTCGACCACGTGGGCCGGGCCGGCCAGCGGCAGCGCGTCCAGCCCGGCACGTTCCGTGGTGACCCGGACGGCCCGGCGGGCGGCGGCGAATCCCACCGCCGAACCGCTACCGGCCGCCGGGCGGGCGGTCCGGCCGGCCTGGCGAGCGGCGGTGGTGGTGGCGAGTTGGTCGACCCGCTTGGCCGCCTCGACGAGGCGTTCCTCGGGTAGTTCGCCCGCCACGACGGCGGCCACGATCGCGTCCCGCAGCCGCCGAGCCACATCCTCGTCAGCGTGCTCGCCACCGACGCAGATGGCGTCGGCCCCGGCGGCCAGGGCCCGGACCGCGGCGCCGGTGAAGCCGTACCGGTCGGCGACGGCGCGCATCTCCATCGCGTCGGTCACCACGACTCCGGCGAAGCCCAACTCGTCCCGGAGCAGTTCGGTGAGGATCCGGCGGCTCAGGGTGGCCGGTAGGTCTGGGTCCAGCGCGGGCAGGAGCAGGTGACCGGCCATAACCGCCTGCACGCCAACGGAGAGCGCGGCACGAAACGGGGTCAGCTCCACCGCGTCCAACCGGCGCCGGTCGCCGCTGATCCGGGGCAGGCCGTGATGGGAGTCGACCTGGGTGTCACCGTGCCCGGGGAAGTGTTTGGCGCAGGCCGCGACGCCGCCGGCCTGTAGGCCCCGCACCCAGGCGGCGGTGTGTCGGGCGGTCAGGTTCGGATCCGCACCGAAGGACCGCACTCCGATCACCGGGTTGTCCGGGTTGGAGTTGACATCGGCGGCCGGCGCGTAGTTCAGGGTGATCCCCAGCGCCGCCAGCTCCGCGCCGAGGTCGTTTGCCACCTCCTCGGTCAGCAGCGGATCGTCGATCACGCCGAGGGCCAGATTGCCCGGGCGGGAGCTGCCGAGACCCGACTCGATCCGGGTCACGTCGCCGGCTTCCTCGTCGATGGCGACGATGACGTCCGGCCGCTCGGCGCGCAGCGTCGCGGTCAGCGCGGCGACCTGTTCCGAGTCGACCACGTTGCGGGCGAAGAGCACCACCGCGCCGAGCCCCTCCCCCAGCCAACGACGCACCCAGGATGGGGCGGTGGTACCGACGAAGCCCGGCTGAAGGACAGTGGCGGCCAGGGATGCGAGGTGCGCCGTACGTGTGCTCACGCCGCCACCTCGGGCCACTCGGCAGGCCAGTCGGTCATGTCCCTCCCCCGTCTCCGCGCCCGGCGGCGCTTTGCCATGGTCACACCACCCAAATAAATAGTCAATAAACCTAACAGTTGCAGCGTGGCGCGCCGCCCGGGAGAGTTCGGGGATGGACTCCGAACTTCTGGCCGAGGCGACCGGCCCGGCCGACGTCCCCGGCGTACGCCTCCTCGGCGTGGTGGTGGGCGGCCTACTGCTGGTCGCCGCGATCCGCGCGATGTTTCGCCGCTGAGCCCGACCCGATCCACCACTGACCGCCCCAGACCACCGACGCGGCGCGGGTTGGCTGCCCCGACTCGGGACGACCGACATCGGTCAGGCCTCGGCCAGCAGTTCGAGGACCCCCCGCTCGGCATCCTCGCGGGGCATCCACCGACCTACCGGCGCCAACACCCCGTCGTGGTAGAGGTCCACGACCCGAGGGTCGACGTAGGACGTACGGGCCACCGTCGGCGTGTTCCCGAGCAACCCCGCCACCTCACGCATGACCGCGGCCACCGCGCGGCGGCGAGCGGTGGCCGACCGCTGTCCGCCGGCAGCGGCCAGCCCGGTGGCCGCCAGAACGGTGGCGTGCCAGGTCCGGAAATCCTTCGCGGTCATCTCACCACCGCTGGCCACCCGCAGATACCCGTTGACATCGTCTCGGCGCACGTCCCGCCAGTGCCGGCCGTCCCAGTAGCCGAAGAGCCGAGCCGCGGCGCGGCGGCGCCGCCGCAGGTTCGCCAGCACCTGACACAGCACCGGGTCCTCGATCCAGCGAACCTGTTCGACTCCGCCCTTCGCCGGAAACTCGAGGACCATGCAGCCACGGCGGGCGTGGGCGTGCTCCGGACGCAGGGTGGACACCCCGAACGTCGGATCGTCGCCCGCCGCATACCGCTCGCTGCCCACCCGGAAGGCACCCAGATCCAACAGCCGAGCGACCGTGGCCAGCACCCGATCTCGGTGCAGACCCCGACCGTCGAGGTCCGCCGCGATGCGCTCGCGCAACCGGGGCAACCGCCGGGCCACCTCGAGCACGTGGTCAAACTTCGCCTCATCCCGCTTGCGCCGCCACTCCGGGTGGTACAGGTACTGTCGGCGACCAGCCGCGTCAACTCCGGTGGCCTGGATGTGCCCGTTCGGATGCGGCGAGATCCACACGTCCTGCCAGGCCGGCGGGATGACGAGGTCACGCAGGCGGGCCAGCCGATCCGGATCACGGACCGGCTCGCCGGCCGGATCGCAGAACCCCCAGCCCCGGCCACGCCGGTGGCGCCGGTAGCCGGGCCGACCCGGGTCACTACGCCGCAGTCGCACCGGCCGTCCGCGCCATCCGCTCCACCTCGGCCACGGCGACCAGCACCTGGTCAACGTTGATCGCCGCCAGCGTCGGATGGGGCCCCGCCCCGTCCCGGTCCGAACCGTCCCCGCCGCCGTTCGCCCCGAGGCTCCGATGCCACGTCCGTTCGGGTGGTGGCCCCCAGTGGGCCGGCGAGTGGGGACCGAAGAGGACCACCGAGGGAGTGCCGTAGGCGGTGGCGAGGTGGGCGATGCCGGTGTCGCCGCTGACCAGCAGGCGGGCGTGGGCGACCAGACCGGCGAGGTGCTGCAGGTCGGTACGGCCGGCTCGTACGCTGTGCCCGGGCAGCCCGGCGAGGTGCGCGACCCGGCGAGCGAGGGGGCACTCGGCGGCGTCGCCGGTGATCACGATCTCGTGGCCGGCGCCGGCGAGCTGGCGGCCGAGGGCCGCGAACCGCTCCACCGGCCAGCGCTTGCCCGGGATCTTCGAGCCCGGATGCAGCACAGTCGCCCCGGTCTGGGTCCGCCCCGGTGCTGGCCGGCGCAGACCCAGGTCCGTCGGGTCGGTCGGAATACCGTGCCAGGCCAGGAGGCGGCACCACCGACGTACCTCGTGCTCGTCGGCCCGCCAGGAGGGGCCGTCGTGGTGCCCGGCGGCCCGGTTGGCGAAGGCGAACAGCCGACGGGGGCGGGTACCGACCAGCAGGCGGTGGGACTCGGGTCCGCGGCCGTGCAGATTAACCGCCAGGTCGGGGGCGGGGCCACGCCACCGGGGGTGAGCCAGATCAGCGGTGTCGACCAGCTCGTCAATGCCGCCGATCAGCTCGACCAGCGGCGCCAACCAGCGCGGGGCGAGCAGGACCAGGCGCTCGTCGGGGTAACGGACCCGCAGGGCACGCAGGGCCGGCACGGCGGTGGCGAGGTCGCCGAGGCCCAGCGCCCGAAGGATCAAGATCACGGGTAGGAGGACTCCTGTTCGGCGCAGACCACCAGTTCCCGGACGGCGCAGCCGGCGGGTTGGGTCAGGGCGAACATGACGGCGGCGGCGGTGTCCGTGGGGTCGTTGAGGATCGCGTCCGGCCCGGGCCGGTACTGCGCTTCGCGGGCGTCGAAGAAGGCGGTGCGCATACCGCCGGGGATGAGCAGGGTCACGCCGACCCGGCCGGCGAGCTCGGCGGCGAGGGAGCGGGTGAACCCGACCACCCCGAACTTCGCCGCGCAGTACGCCGTCGCGTCACTGACCGCCTTGACCCCCAGTGTTGAGGCGACGGTGACGATCCGGCCCCGAGACTTCTCGAGGAACGGCAGGGCCGCCCGGACGACGGCGGCGGTGGCGAGCAGGTCCACCGTGACGATCCGGTCCCAGACCTCTCCCGGCAGCTCGGCCAGCCGACCCGGTACATCCATTCCGGCCGCCGTCACCACGGCGTCCAGGCCGCCGTGGTCCGCGGCGAGTTCTCGGGTGACGGCCTCGGCCGCCCGGGTGTCCGCCAGATCGCACGCCGCCCACGGCACCCCCTCCGCCGGCGGCTGCCGGTCCACCACCAACGGTCGCCCGCCCGCCTCGGCCACCGCCGAGACCACCGCCGCACCCAGCCCGCTCGACCCGCCGGTCACCAGGACCGTGTACCCGGCGTTCATCGGATCCCCGCCGACCGATGCGGCCGGGTCGCCGCCGCGGGTGGTGGATCTCCCCGCAGCACCGCCGTTGCCGCCGAGGTGGTGGTGCTGGCGCCACCCCGCCGGTGCGCAGCCGCGATCATCTCGGTGGTCGAGCGCCCATCGAGGTACGGCACCACCACGGTGTGCCCGCCCCACCGCCGCACCAGCTCCGCCTCCGGCAGCGCTGGTTCGCCACCACCGGTGGCATAGTCGCCTCCCTTGACCCAGATATCCGGCCGGAGCCAGGTCAGGGCCGCCTGCGGCGTCGGATCGTCAAAGACCATGACCGCATCGACGCAGCTCAAGGCGGCGAGGAGGCGACTCCGATCCCCCTGCGGCATCACCGGCCGGTTCGGGCCCTTCAACGCCGCGACGCTGGCGTCGGAGTTGAGGCAGACCACCAGGCAGTCGCCGAGTTGACGGGCGGCCTGCAGGGTCGCCACGTGCCCCGCGTGCAGCAGGTCAAAGCAGCCGCCGGTCGCGACGACGGTGCCACCGGCGGCGCGGACCTCGGCGACGACGGTGGCGGCAGCCGCCACGCCAACCCGTTCGGCCGGGACCCCCGGCAGCACTGATGGCAACGGCCCAACCGGTGGCGGCAGCATGCTCGCCACTCCCCCACCCGCCACGTACGCACAGGCCTCGGTGACCGCCTCCTGCACCGCCTCGGAGACCAACGCGCCCCGGGCCAGGGCGAGGGCGGCGGTGGCCGCGAACCGATCCCCCGCACCGCAGGTATCCCCGTCCGCTGTGGAGACCGCGGGCACGATCAGCGGCGTCGGCCCGGCGTGGCAGAGCAGGGCTCCCTCCCCGCCCATCGTCACCGCGACGGCTCGCGCCCGCCACCGCTGACGCAACTCCAGCGCGCCCCGCGAGGCGGTCACCAGCCGAGTCTCGCCCGGCGGCACCTTCGCCAGCTCACGTGCCTCGGACTCGTTGGGCGTGGCCAGGTGCACCCCGGGCACCGCGGCCGGCCCCCGGGGATGCGGGTCCCAGACCACCGGCGCCCGGGTGCCGGCCAACGCCGCCCGCAGTGCCGGCTCCCCCGCCACCCCGCGGCCATAGTCGCTGACCAGCACGGTGGCGGCCCCGGCGATGACCCGCAGCACCGCTTCCGCCGGCGGGCTGGGCACACCGACGGCGCCGCCGCGGTCATGGCGCAGCAAGACCCGGCCCTGCGACCGCAACCGGACCTTCTCCGGCGTCCCGCCGGCCAACCCCAGGGCATACACCTGGACGCCGGCCGCGGCGAGGAGCGAGCTGAGCCGGGCGGCACCGGCATCGTCGGCCAGGGCGGTCACCAGGACGACCTCGGTGTCCGGCGCCGCCGCCGCGAACATCGCGGCCAGGCCGGCGCCACCCGGCCGGTCGGTGGACGCGGTCTCGTCGAGCACCGGCACCGGCGAGTCCGGACAGAGCCGGTTCACCGCCCCCTCCACGTCCCGGTCGAGCAGGGTGTCGCCGACCACCACCAGGGGTCCCCTCACACCTACCTCCTCATCCCCTCGACGTGCTGCCCGTCCTCCGGGACCACCTCAACCCCGGTCCGTACCGGCCCGGTGGTCGGTACGTCGGTCGGCACCTCGGCCTCCAGGCCGGTCAACGGCACCCCCGCCACCGGCGGCCCCTCCGGTGTTCCCGCGGTGGCGGCCAGGACCACCGGCAGCGCCTGCTCGGCGTACTCGCAGAGCAGGTGACTGGTGACCAGGTGCAGTTCCTGGACGATCTGCCCGTCCGGCGCGGGAACGGCGAGGGTCTCGTGGCAGAGACCGGCCAGCGGATTGGGAGCGGGGCCGGTCAGCGCCCAGCAGCGCAGGCCGACCTGGTGGCCGGCCTGCGCGGCCTGGAGTAGGTTCTGACTCCGGCCGCTGGTGGACAGCAGCAGGAGAATGTCCCCGGGGCGACCGTGGGCGTGCACCTGACGGGCGAAGACCTGGTCGTAGCCGTAGTCGTTGCCGACGGCGGTAAGGGCGCTGGTCTCGGCGTGCAGGGCGATCGCGGAGAAGGGCTGGCGGTCGGCGCGGAGTTTGCCGACGAGTTCGGCGGTGAGGTGCTGCGCCTCGGCGGCGCTACCGCCGTTGCCGGCCACCAGCAGCCGACCGCCGCCAGCGAGGGTACGGGCGAGCTCGGCTCCCCAGGCGGGGAGTCGCTGGGCGGCCCGGCGATACGAGGGCAGCGCGGCGGCGAGGCCCGCCAGGTGCTCCTCCAACAGCGACCGGGGCGGTGTCATCCGGCCACGACCCGGGTCGCCCGGCCGACAGCCGCCACGTCGCCGTAGACGTCCACCAGCCGCTCCGCCGTGGCCGCCCACGCGTAGCGCTCCCGAGCCCGATCCAACGCCGCCGCCGCGTACCCGAACCGACGGATCCGGTCGTCGAGCAGTCGCTGGATCGCGGTACCGAGCGCCCGGGGGTCCCGGGCGGGTACGAGGTCACCGGTCACCCCATCCACCACCGTGTCCCGGATCCCCCCGACCGCGGTCCCCACCACCGGCACCCCGCACGCCATCGCCTCAAGCGGGGTCAGCCCGAACGGCTCGTACCACGGCGCGGCCACCAGTAGGTCCGCGGACCGGTACCAGTGGCCCATCTCCTCCCGGGGCACCGCGCCGGCCAGCCTGACCCGGTCGGCCACCCCGCAGCTGTGCGCCAAGGCGCGAAGTCGGCTCGCGTACGGATCGGCTTCGAGGAGCCCTGCCGGTGGGCCGCCGACCACCACACACTCCGCCTCCGGCACGTGGGCCATCGCCCGGACCACGGTCTGGAAGCCCTTCCGCTCGACCAGCCGACCCACGGTGAGAATGCGGGGGCGGCCGTCGTCGCGTGCGGCGGCCGGCCCCAGCGGGGCGAAGGTACGGAGGTTGACTCCGGAGGGGACGACCGTCATCCGCGACCGGGGCACCCCCATCCGAACCAACTCGCCGACCTCGTCCTGGCACTGGGCGATCACCCGGTCCACCGAGCGGCCGAGTTGCCGCTCGTACCCGATGCGGCGGGCCGGGCTCGTGTCCTGTACGCCCTGGTATCGCCGCTTCACCACACCGAGCGCGTGGTACGTCTGCACCACCGGCACCCCGGTCTTCCGGCCGGCGGCGAGCGCGGCGAGGCCGCTCATCCAGAAGTGCGCGTGGACCACCTCCGGGGTCCACCGATCGCCACGCCACCGTTCGGTCAGCCAGTGGCTGAACTCCGACATGTGTGGCAGCAGGGCGTCCTTGGCCAGCGGCTCAGCCGGGCCGGCCGGCACGTGGACCACCTCGTACCCGTCCGGGCAGCGAACCGTTCCCGGCAGGTCAACGGCGTCCCAGCGGGTGTAGACCCGGACCTCGTGGCCGGCCGCGGCGAGCGCCGCGGAGAGCTCGGCGACGTGCGTGTTCTGGCCGCCGGCGTCCTCCCCGCCGAGGACCGCGAGCGGGCTGGCGTGTTCCGAGATCATCGCGATCCGCATACTTCCTCCTCCAGCAGCCGGTCCCAGTCGGTGAGGAAACGGTCCAGGCCGTACCGGTCCCGGGCGGCACGGCGGGCGACAGCCCCCGCCCGGCGGGCGCTCGCCGGGTCCGCCAGCAACTGACCGGTGGCGGTGAGCAGGTCGTCCACCCGGGTGGCGAGGGCGCCGGCCCCGGGCGGCACCGCCATCACGGCCTCCGTGGCGGCGAGCGCGACGACCGGCATTCCGATCGTCATGGCCTCGATCAGACTCAGCCCGAGCGAGGTCCAGCGGCACAGGTGCAGGTATGCCCGCCGCCGCGCCAACTCGGCGTGCATCCGCGCCTGGGGCAGGTCGTCGTGACTGGTCACGCGGTCGGGGGGCAGCCCCAGCCGGTCGGCGAGCCCGGTCACCCTGAGGCCGAACACGTCCAGCGGGGCGAGTTCGGCGAACCGGGGCAGCAGGTCGGTACCGGTGACCCGCCACCGGCGGATCGGTTCGTTGATCACCACCGCGAGCCGCTCCAGCTCGCCGCTGTAGCTGACCGTCGGCGGTACGACCCCGTGGTCCACCACAGTCGTTCGGGTGTCACCGGTGTCCCAGTAAAGCTGGTTGAAGGCGGTCACATGAGCGATCAGCAGGTCGGCACGGTCCGCCATCGGGTGTCGGCTGTTCGGCACCGCACCGTCCTTCGGGGTGTTGTGCTCGACGTAGATCGTCGGGATGTCGCGGCCCGGCCGACGGCCCAGCCACCCGGTGGCCAGGGCCTCTTCCTCGGGGCGTTGCAGGAGAACCACGTCCACCTCGGCGGTGGCCAACTCCGCCGGGGTGATCTCGACCGCGTTCTCCGGCCACGGGTAGGTACGGGCCCGACCCCGACCATCCGGACCGCGGTCTGGGGTGACCGGCACCAGGTAGCGGTGCTTGCCGTGGACGAACGACGTCGTCCAGGAGCCGTGCACGTGCCAGAGCAGGATGTTCATCGGCCGCTCCGGGCCAGGGCGGTGGCCTCCGCCGACCTCGGCGGTCGAGACGGCGCCACGCCGAGCAGGGTCAGCGCGGTCAGCACCTCCTCGGGTCGGATTCGGCTCAGGCACGGGTGGCCGGGCACCGGGCAGGTGGCGGCGCGGGTGCCACGGCAGGGGGCGTCCGGGTCACCGAGCCGAACGGTCGGCACCCGCCATGGTCCCCACTGACCGAACGGGACGGTCGGGGCGAAGAGGCTGACCACCGGGACGCCGTACGCGGCGGCGAGGTGGGCCGGGCCGGTGTTGCCGACGATCACCGCGGCGGCACCGGCGACGGTCGCGGCCAGCTCGGCCAGCTCGGTCCCGCCACCGAGGTCAACGGCGAGTCCGCCGGCCACCCGGGCGGTCAGCGCCACCTCGTCCGGACCGCCGGTGACCACGACCCGGTGGCCCGCTTTGACCAGCGTCCGGACCAGCTCCACCGCCAGGTCCGGTGGCAACCCCCGGGACTGTGCCGCCGAGCCGGGGTGTAGCACCACGTAGCCCGGTGCGCCCGCCCGTGCGGGCGGCGGCGGCGCAGGCCGCAGCCGCAGGGCCGGTTCGTCGTCGGACGGTAGGGGGTATCCGGCGGCGGCGGCGAGCGAGAGCGCGCGTTCGGGCTCGGGGATGCCGACCGGGACACGGTGGCGGATGTCGAGCAGGCTTCCGGGATAGTCGTCGCTGATCGCGCTGATGCGCGGCACACCGACGGTACGCAGCAGCAGTGCCAGGGGGAGAGGAGACTGGTGGTAGCTGGTGAAGATGATCGCCTCGTCGGCGTTGACGGCGGCGAGGGTGGCGGTGAGCGCGGCGATGTCCGGCCCGGTGACCGGTGCGGGCACCGGATCGATCCAGGGCAGTTGGTGCACGACGACGGTGTCCACGCCGGGTAGGAGGTCGGCGGCGGCGCGACCCCGCGGTCCGCACAGCAGGACGACTCGGCGCGCGTGGGCGGCGACAGCCCGAATACCCGGACCGGTAACGACGACGTCACCAGCCGAGTCGGAGCGCACGACAAGAACGGTTCCGGTGCCTCCGCTGGAGCGTGCCGGCCGGGCCGGCCCAGCAGTGACCGGGGGCGACGCGGACGCCACCGGAAGCAGGGGCGACGCGGACCCAGTAGCGGCCAGGGGCGGCGGGGCCGCCGACGCGGCGGTGGGCCGGTGGGGGGCCGGGGCGATCGCGGTCTGCCGACGCAGAATCTCGGCTACCGCGGTCGGCAGATCCGCGGCGACCCACGGGGCGGCGCTGGTCTCGGCGGGTCGGGTCAGCGGCGTGGGCACCAACACCGCCTGGGCGCCGGCAGCCAGGGCAGCGGTGACATCGCGGCCGATGTCACCGATCAGAACGCACCGTTGCGGTGTGGTGCCGAGCCGGCGGGCGGCGGAGTGGACCAGGTTGGGCGCGGGTTTGCGGCAGCCGCACCGATCCGCATCGTCGTGCGGGCAGACCAGCCAGGCATCGAACGGGCCGAGCAGCTGCTCGACCCGGGCGTTCACGGCCCGCAGCTGCGCCCTGGTGAACAGCCCCTTGGCCAGCCCGGACTGGTTCGTCACCACCGCCAGCCGCAAGCCCGCCGCGCGGAGCGCGTGCAGCGCCGCCCGCGCCCCCGGCATCGGTCGCACCCGCTCCGGGTCCCCGTTGTACGGCACGTCCTCGATGAGGGTGCCATCCCGATCCAGCAGCACCGCGTCGAAGAGACGGGGAACCCCACCAACCCGGCCGGAGCGGGCTACTACCCGGGCCGACCTACACTGATCCGGCTCCACCTGTGGCACGGCCGGCGGGTTCCCTGGGCCCCGGGGAGTAAACCTCGGTGCCGACGCCACCGCCCCGCGGACGCGACGACCGAACGCGGTCTCGGCCTCGTGGTGGACTTACCCGCCGTCCGCGAGAAGCTAACCCGGCCACCGGCCGGCCATCCCCGCTTGCCGAACCACCGGGACCCGCGCGCCGATTCGGCGTGCCCCCGGCGATCGTGCAGAATGTGCCCGACCACCCGCGTAGCAGGGCCTTTCACTTACCAAGCGTGTCCTCCGGGCAACGCTGGGCGTTAACAGAAAACCTGGGCCGGGCCACGGCCAGGGAGCAGTCACACGACGTACCGGGGCACTGGCTACCCTCGCAGGGAGCCAAGCCCGCGAAACAAGGATTTCCGACATGAGTGAACCCGTGCAGTTGCCGTCGCCCTGGCGGGACGTGCGCCTGACCGTGGTAGTGCCGACCTATAACGAGGTGGGCAACCTTCCGGCGCTGGTGGAACAGCTACTCGCGCTGCCCTTGCCGGGGTTGAAGGTCCTCGTGGCCGACGACAACTCACCGGACGGCACCGGCGAGGTCGCGGACAAGCTGGCCCTCGAGCACCCGGGCCGGATCGAGGTCGTCCACCGGGCCGGCAAGGAGGGCCTGGGCCGGGCGTACGTTGACGGCATCGGACGGGCCCTCGACGACGGCGCCGAGTTCGTGGCGCAGATGGACGCTGACCTGTCCCACCCACCAGACGCGCTGCCGGGCATGCTGGGCGCGCTGCTGTCCACTCAGGCTGGTGTGGTGATCGGGTCGCGCTACGTGCCGGGTGGCGAGCTGGACGAGAACTGGCCGCTCTACCGGCGGGCGCTGAGCGGCTGGGCGAACCTGTATGTACACACCCTGCTGCGGGTACGGATCCGAGACCTCACCGCCGGTTTCAAGATCTGGCGGGCCGATGCGCTGCGCGACATCGGCCTGGAGCGGGTGCAGTCCAATGGGTACAGCTTCCAGGTGGAGATGCACTACCTGGCCACGAAGCTGGGGCACACGATCCTGGAGGTGCCGATCCGGTTCGAGGAGCGGCGAGACGGCGCCTCGAAGATGACCACCGCCACCAAGATTGAAAGTGCCCTGATGCCGTTCCGCCTGCGCAGCAAGCACCGCAACGTCGAACGCTGAGCTGGCCCGCCGGGACCGCGTCGCGACGGCAGCTCAGGTAGCGCGTCGAGACGGACGCGGTGCCGGCGGGGTCGCACCACGCCGCGCCACGGTCAGCGGTAGACCGCGCGCTGGGCGGCGCCGATTGTCGCCGCGTACACACCACCGGTGAGCGCGGCGTCGCGGGCCAACGCCGCCCGCGCCGCGTTCGCACCCGGTGCGCCGTGGACCCCGGCGCCGGGGTGCGCCGACGAACTGGCCAGAAAGAGCCGGTCAACGGGGGTGTCGGCGCGGCCGAGTCCCGGGACCGGGCGGAAGAAGAGCTGCTGGTGGGCGGCGGCCGTGCCGCCACCGACTGTCCCGCCGACCAGGCTCGGGTCGCCGGCCTCCAGGTCCGCCGGTCCTGCCACGTGCCGGCCCACCACCAGCGCGCGGAAGCCCGGGGCGGCCTCCTCCAGGACCTGCTCCATCCGCTGCACCTGCGCCGCGATCTGCTCGACCCGCCACCGCCGTCGAAACGGCAGGTGGGTGTACGACCACAACGACTCGGTACCGGGTGGCGAGTGGCTCGGGTCGGCAACTGTCATCTGCCCAACCAGCAGGAACGGGTCCCGGGGGAGTTCCCCGCGGGCCAGCGCCGCCGCATAGCTGGTCAACCCGTTGAGGTCGGCTCCGAGGTGCACGGTGCCGGCGGTGGCGACCGCCCGGTTCCGCCACGGCACCGGGGCGGAGAGCGCCCAGTCGACCTTCAGCGTCGAGCCGTCCCAGCGAAACTGGGTCAGATCCGCCACCAGCCGCGGTGGCAGGACGTCGGCCCCGACCAGATCCAGATAGAGCGCGGGTGCCGGCACGTCGGCGAGCACCGCACGGCGGGCCCGCCAAAGCCCGCCGTCCTCGGTCCGGACACCCATCGCCCGCCCCCGGGCGGTCAGCACCCGATCCACCCGCGCGCCGCAGCGAATCTGACCACCCCGGTCGGTGAGCCGAGCCACCAGCGCATCGGTGATCTGTTGGGCACCGCCGTCCGGCACCGGCCAACCGACCTGCTGACCGAGCATGGCCAGCAGCCACCCGTACGCCCCGGAGCCGGCCTCCTCCGGGGCCAGGTCGGTGTGCAGTGCGCAGCCGGCGAGCAGCGCCGTCCCGCCCGCTCCGGTGAAGAGTTCGTCGCCGAGCCGGCGTACCGGTGTCGCCAACCGGCGGGCCAGACGCAACGCGCCGGCGACCCGCAGCCGGCGTAGCAGCGCGAGACTGCTACGCACCGGCGGGAAGGGGGTGGTGATGGCGTCCAGCACCGGGCCGCCCACCTGGCGCCAGTCGTCGTAGGCCGTCAGCCACCGTTCCCCGTCACCCGCCGCGAAGCTCTCCAGGGAGGCGGCGGTGGTCTCCGGATCGCGGTTGAGCACCGCCGCCCGCCCGTCCGGCAGCAGGTGCGCCAACACATCTGGGGCGTGTCGCCACCGCAGCCCGTGCCGGTCCAGGCCCAGCCGACGCAGCACCGGCGACGCGTAGCCAAGGGGGTAGAAGGAGCTGTAGAGGTCGCTCAGGTAGCCAGGAGCGGTGACCTCGGCTGACCGGACCGCGCCGCCGGGCGCCCCGGTCGCTTCCAGCACGAGCACGTCCCAACCGGCGTCGGCGAGCAGATTGGCGGCCACCAGGCCGTTGTGGCCCGCTCCGACGACGATGGCGTCCGGGGACGCCACATCGATTCGACTCACTGGATCATGTTAGCCGGCGGTCACCGGAGCGAATAGCGTTTGCCCGGGGCCACCCGGGGCATCTATCGCCGCATGTACACGGTTACTCAGCTCATCGGCGGGGTGTGGGGGGCGGGCGGCGAGGGCGGCGACCTGGTCGTCCACGACCCGGCCGACGGCACTGCAGTCAGCTCGGCGCCGGTGGCGACGGCGGAGGAGGTCCGCAAGGCGGTGGCGGCGGCGCGGGGCGCCGCCACCGAGTGGGCCAGGACACCTCCGGCGGAGCGGGCCGCCGCCCTACAGCGGGCCGCGGACGCGGTGGCGGCGGCCGCCGCCGAGCTGGCGCAGGCCACCACCGTGGAGATGGGCAAGCCGCTCGCGGATGCGCGGGGCGGGGTGGAGGCGGGCGTGGGCACCCTACGCCAGTACGCCGAGCTGGCACCGATCCGCGGTGGGCGGACCCTACACGGCGCCGCCGAGGCGATCGACTTCATGCTGCCGCAGCCCCGCGGTGTGGTCGCCGCGATCACCCCCTGGAACGACCCGGTCGCGGTCTCCTGTGGCCTGCTCGGCGCGGCGCTGGTCACCGGCAACGTGGTGCTCTACAAGCCCAGCGAACGGACTCCGGCGACCGGATGGCTGCTGGCGAAGGCGGTGGACACGGCGCTACCGCCCGGCGTGCTCTCGCTGCTGACCGGAGGCCCCGAGGTGGGCGCGGCACTGGCCGCCCAGCCGGTGGACGTGCTCGCCCACGTCGGTTCGACCGCCACCGGCCGGGCGATCGCCGCCGCGGCGGCCCGGACCGGGGCGAAGGTGCTCCTCGAGAACGGTGGCTGCGACCCGCTCGTCGTGGACGCGGACGTGGACCCACTGTGGGCGGCGGAGCAGGCGGCGATGGGTGCGTTCGCCAACGCCGGCCAGATCTGCGTCGCGGTGGAGCGGATCTACGTACACCGGGATGTGGCCGAGGACTTCGTCGACGCCCTGGTCGAACGGGCGCGGGCCCTGCGTACCGGCCCGGGCGTCGATCCGGCGACGGAGCTGGGCCCGTTGGTTGACCGGCGACACCGCGACCACGTGCACGGGCAGGTCACGGCCGCGGTTGCGCAGGGAGCCCAGCTTCGGGTCGGCGGCACGTTACCGGATGGGCCGGGTGCCTTCTACCCGGCGACGGTGGTCACGGACTGCCGGCAGGACATGCCCCTGGTTCGCGACGAGACCTTCGCCCCGGTCGCCCCGGTCGTGGTGGTTGACTCGTTCTCGGCGGGGCTCCGGTGCGCGGCCGACTCGCCGTACGGCCTCGCTGCGACTGTGCTGACGACGTCGATGAGTCATGCGCAGCGCGCCTGCCGGGACCTCCCGGTCGGCACCGTGAAGATCAACGCGGTCTTCGGCGGGGCGCCGGGTGGGGCCGCGCATCCACGTCGGGGCAGCGGGCAGGGCTTCGGGTACGGGCCGGAGTTGCTCGACGAGTTCACCGCCACCAAGGTGGTACACCTTCAGGCGCCGGGCGGCGGCCACTGGTGAGTGGGCCGCCCGGGCGCCGAAGGGTGGTGTAATAGCTCGGAACCGGGTGTGTAACGGCTCCGATCCGAGCCGGGGTTTAACGGCTCCGGCCCCGTTGCCGAGCCTGGGCGGTCCGCCGGTTGTTGACCTTTTCGATCGCCTGCACCAGTTCCGGCTTGGTCATGGTTGACCGGCCAGAGATGTCGAGTTTGCGGGCGACCCGCAACAGGTGGTCCTTGCTGGCGTTCGCGTCAACGCCCCCCGCTGTCGCCGCGCGACGCTGGGGACCGCCACCCGCGGCCTGCCGGTCGCTCGGACCCTTGCGGCCCTTCGGCTCCCAGTGGTCGCCGACCTTCTCGAACTCGTTCTTGACCGCCGCGAACGCGGTCCGGCTGGCCCGCTCCCCCCCGCCGTACGTCTGCAGGGCCGAGTCGTGGGTCTTCTCCCAGGTACGCTGCGCCTTGTCTGGGGAGCGTCGCAGCGTGCTGGGCATGTCCTCCCGCCCGGGCATCTCGATCCTCCTCCGCGTCAGTGGGTCTACAGTGATCTTTCCCCACAGCCGATCCGACAAACCGAATCAGTCCGGGGTTTACCCCCGGAGCCCGTCGGGTAGCGCAGAAGACATGGAACGCGGCAGCAGCAAGCACGGACCGAGGCTCGACGACGAGATGGAGAGCGAGGTCAGCGGCCTCGTACAGGGTCCAGGAGCGGCCGGCTCGCGCGTCAACGAGTTCCGTCAGCCGGAGCCGGCGGGCGAGGACCAACCGGAGCCCACCACGTCGCCGGCCGGCGCGCTGCGCAGCGGCAACCCGCAGGGCATGAGCTCCGACGATGTTGAGGCCCGCAGCCGGCTCGGACGGTTCATCACGATGACCGCCCTGCCGGGCGACCGCGAGACACTGGTCGCCAACGCACGGGACAACGACGCTCCGGCCGACCTGGTCGCCGAGCTGGAACGCCTACCCACGGGAACCCGCTACCAGACGATCTCGGAGATCTGGGCCGCGCTCGGCCACCGCAACGAGACGACCCGCTGGTAACCGGGCCGGTCACCCGGCCCGAGCCGCCAGAGACGACGGGGAGGAGGAGCTGATGAGTGGTGTCGTGGAATACGTGGATGTCGCCGTCCCGATCCGCACCGCCTACGACCAGTGGACCCAGTTCGAGGAGTTCCCGCACTTCATGGAGGGGGTACAGGAGGTGCGGCACCTCTCCCCGACGATGACCCACTGGACCGTGGAGATCTCCGGGGTGCGACGCGAGTTCGACGCCGAGATCACCGAACAGCTCCCGGACGAACGAGTCGCGTGGCGCTCGATCGGTGGCGCCCAGCACGCCGGGGTGGTCACCTTCCACCGGTTGGACGAACACACCAGCCGGGTCACGCTCCAGCTCGATTTCGAGCCGCACGGCGCGGTGGAGCACGCTGGGGACACGCTCGGCGTCGTGGACCACCGGGCCAAGGGTGACCTAGAACGGTTCAAGCAGTTCATCGAAGGACGCGACCAGGCAACCGGCGCCTGGCGCGGCAAGGTCGACCGCCCGCAGCCCTGATCCACAGCGCTCCTCGCCGACGGCCTCCGGCACCACCGGGGGCCGTCGGCGGGTTTCGCGCGGGTGGAAGTCGGGTACCGCCGGAGGTATGACCGACGACAAGGCGTGGCGTGACGAGGAGCGGACTCCCCTGGCGGAGCTGGACCGGGCCATCGCTCGTTCGGCGATGGACGGCCAGGCCGATGACGTAACCGCAAACGACGCCGGAGAGGAGGCCGCGTTCGGGCACGGGCCCCAGGCGGTGGACCGCGGCGGCCAGGCTGCCGGGACCGGACGGGAACCGACTGACCCGGACCGGGCCTATCGCCCGTCCACGACCGGGCGGACCGGACCGGACACCATGTGATCTCAAACACCGACCTTCGCCCACCGGGCCGGTCACAGCGCCGGGCCGGGCCGGTGTGCCCCGACTGACGGGACGCACCGGCACCGGCGCGCGCGCTGGGCGCCCCTCGGCAGGCCCCACATCGCTTCGACCGGGCCGGGACACCGGCCCGGTCGGCCAACCGGTCGAGGAACAAAACCGCTGACCAGGCGAGGTCAACCGCCGGTTCCGCGGGCTAGTCTCGTTCCCCATGCGCGCACCGTTGGAACGGGTCAACCCCCGCATGCTCGTTGACGCCGCCCGCACGACGCTGGCGTCGCTGTCCAGCACCGTGGGCACCGAGGGCCTGGCTGCGGCGGCAGCGCGGCCCGGGCTCCTCGCCCTGGTTGACCAGCACGCCGCGGCGGTCCGGGAGAGCCTGGATGGGGATCGCCGGCCGCTGACCGTCGCTGCCCTGGCCGGCTACACGGAGGGAATCCACGCCGCCGCGCGGGAGCACGACTGGCACCCGCCGGCGGGGCCGATCGACTGGGCGGGCCCGCCGGACTGGCTTCTCACCCGCCTCCTCGCGGTCGCCGCTTTGGCCAGGTCCCTGGACGGTCCCCGACCGGCCCCGCTCCCGCCGCTCTGAACCGGATCGGGGGTGGCCCGCACGGTGACCACCCCCGTCCTCCGGTCGCCACTCAACGGTCGAACTGTTGGGTGTCATCGCCTGACCTGCGACCACCGCTACCCGCGGTCGCCGCCTCGTGGGTCTTCGCCTCCGCCCGTTCCCGTTCGGGCCCGGTCCGGTCGGCCATCTGCCGTTCGACGTCGCTACGGCCGGCTCCCTGTGCCTGCCGGTGCTGCTGGACGGCCCGTCCTTCCTCGGCCATCCGGTTCAGCCAGCCCTCCCAGCGGCTCTGCATCGGCTTGACCAGACCACCACCGACACCCACGATCAGGATGCCGGCCACCGTGGCGAGCACGGCGATCAGCACCGGCGTGGTCACCGTGGTGGCGATGCCGACCTGGTTCAGCGCCGCGATCACACCGAGGGCCAGGATGAAGACGGCCGCCGCGTCGGCCAGGACCCGGCCGTACGTGAGACCGCCGAGCGCACCACTGACCAGGTCACGGACCGCGCTCGCAATCGCCGCGGCCACCACCACGATGACGATCGCCACGAACGCTCGCGGTATCCAGGCCACCACACCACTGATCAGGTCGCTGATCGCGTTGGGTCCCCACACCCCGAAGGCGAACTGCAGCGTGAACAGCAGTACGGCGTAGTACGCAAGCCGCGCGAGGATGTCACTGGCGTCGTACCTGGTACGCGCCAGGGCCCGTTTGATACCGCCGCGCTCCACGGCGCGGTCGAAGTTCACCCGTTCCAGCGCCGCGTCCACCGCCTTGAGGACGGCTCGGGCGATGAGCCACCCGATCACGAGGATCACGATGAACGCGATGGCTCTCGGTATGAACAACAGCACCGCCCGCCACATATCGGTCACGGCGGCCCCGATGTCGACCTGCCGCACCGCGAGGGTTTCCGGCATGATGCCCTCCTTCACATGGACTACCTCGCGCGCATACCCCGTCACCGCACCGGCACTCCGCAGCGATCCTCGGCGTTTTCCGACCGTCGCCGGTCGCGTTGACCTGCCCGACGCGGGCCGCTCCGGTAGCCGCCGCTGCCGAACCCGTCCCGGCGCGAGGTGGCGCTACTGGTCGGCGAGGCGGGCGAGCAGAGCCCGGGCCAGGTCGTGGCCGGAGCGCCAGGCGGTCTGGGCGCGGGGCGGGCCGAAGGCGTCCCCGGCCAGGCCGATCCCGTCGGCGTCCAGGTGGTAGGTGGCCGTCACTTCCACGGTCGGCCGCGCGTACGTCCACCGGTGCACGTACAACTCCTCGGCCGACATCGGCAACGCGAGCAGGTCGCGAACTGCCAGCCCGATGGCGGAGGCCGCGGCGGCGGGCTGCGTCAGGTGCGCGGCGGCGAATTCCGGGGTGGTGTGCGCGACGAGAACCGGTGCCCCGTCGCCCCGGCGGTCGCCATCATCGCAGACCAGCGCGAGCACCGGATGGTCGTTGACGAAGGCGCCGCGTAGTTCGCCCCAACAACGTTCCGGGAAGCGCAGCATCGCGGCGAGCGACGGCGACCAGCCCTGGACTCGCGTGGCCCTGGTCGCGGTGGTCAGGGCCGGGTCCAGCAGCGCCGCCGCCTGCGGGCCGGGCATGGCCAGCACCACCGCCGCGCCGGGCTGCCCGTCCACGGTCGGACCGGGTCCGACGCGGTGCACCGGACGGCCGAGGTCCACCGGCAGGTCCTGGGCGAGCTGCTCCACCAGCGAGCGCAGCCCGCTGGGTGCGGCCCAGCGCATGGGTCCCACCACCTCCCGCCGGTCTTCGCCGCGGTACGCGAAAAAGGTGTCGGTCCACTCGCGGGCCAGGCCCGCCGCCCGCCACTGCCGCAGTACCTCAGCGAAGCCCGGGTCGCTGCCCGTCAGGTAGGCGGCGCCCAGGTCCACCGGGCGACCCGCGAAACGCCGGCTGGCCATCCGTCCGCCGGCCACCCGCCCCCGCTCCCGAAGCTGCACCGGTACGCCCGCCCGGGCAAGTTCACGGGCGCACGCCACCCCGGCCAGACCCGCGCCGACCACCACCACGCCTGCCGCTTCCCCGGACACCGGTCGAGCCTACTGGTCGCCGGTGCGCCGCCACCCGTGGTTCGGCGAGCACGGGTTACCCCCTTGGCCGACGGGGAACCTGGTTGGTTGACGAAGGAGGACACTCATGAACACACCTTCGCGTCCGAGCTCAGCCTGGCGTCCCGGACTATCGGGCGGCGACACCATCCCCTCCGGTCCGGCGGGTCATCCGTCGCCCCCCAGCGGCGACGGCGACGGGCCGGGGATGGGGCCGCCGACGGTGACTATCGGCTCATACCCGGACTATCGCACCGCCCAGCGGGTTGTCGACTACCTGGCGGACAACCGGTTCCCGGTAGAGCACACCGCCATCGTCGGCACCGACCTCACCCTGGTCGAGACGGTCCTCGGACGGCTCAGTACCGGACGGGCGGGGCTGCTCGGTGCCGGTACCGGCGCGTGGTTCGGTCTCTTCATCGGGTTGCTGTTCGGCATCTTCACCGCGGGCAACTGGCTCGCGGTGGTCCTCGCCGGTCTGGTGATCGGAGCGATCTGGGGTGCGGTGTTCGGGGCGGTGGCGCATGCGATGACCGGCGGTCGCCGCGACTTCACCTCGGCCAGTTCACTGCGTGCCAACCAGTACGCGGTCGTCGTTGATCAGCAGCATGCCGAGCAGGCCCGTCAGCTGCTGGGCCGGCTCCACCTGCAGGCACCGCAGCGACAACCGGACTAACCCTCGCCGCCGGCGCACGTGGCTGCTGGCCGCCACTGACCGACCGAGTGGAAGGGCCGTGTCGACCTGGACCGATACCCGGTGCACCCCGGCCGCCGGTGGCAGCCGGGGTGCACCGGGCCCAGGTCAGGACAGCGCGAATATGCCCGCGACGCCCAAGAGCACCATCACCAATACCGCCACCAGCGCCCCCCGCTCCCCCTCGGCCGCCGATGGGCGGTGCTCGGTTCCACGGTTTCTCATCTCACCGGGCATGGTGTGGCCTCCTCGATGCTCGGGTCCCATTCCGTCCGGCTGCCGGCCGACCGGGATGTCAGGTCCGAATTCGGGTGGGGACGCCCGTTGCCGCGAGAAGTGTTCCGCTCCTCGCCGGACGCACCGAGGGATGAGTTACCCACCTGGACAAGAGGTAACCATGCCGAACCGCCCCGCTCGGCCCGCGCCGGCAGGCGGGAGGCCAGGGCGCGGGCCGAGCGGGGCGGCAGACACCGTCGCCGGGCTTGCCGCCCGGTCACCATGTGGTCAGATCAGCGCCGGCTCCCGCCACATCGGCCAGAACGGCGTGCCGTCGGGCAACCGGAACGGCTCACGTACCTGATAGCCGTGCTTGGCGTAGAGCTCGACGCCCAACTCGCTGGAGGCCTCCAGATATCCGGGCATCCGCTCGGCGTCCAGCCACGCGTGGTGGTGCCGCAGCAACGCACTGCCCACTCCCTGGCCTTGCCGGTCCGGCTGCACGGCGAGGAAGGCGAGATGATGGTGGTCGGGCTGCGGGTGGTTCGCGGCGAAGAGCTCATCGAGGTGAGCGAAGCGATCCCTCCACTCGCCGCACGCCGCCGCGAGCCGGGCATCGTAGTCCGGTGGCGGTGGCGCCGGATTCGCGCCGATCGAGGGAAGCCAGACGGCCACCCCGGTCAGGTCGGTGGTGCCGAAGACCAGGCCGTGCCGCATCGCGTGGTCAACAACGATCTCGAATTGCCCGGCGAGCACCACCTCCCGCTTGCCGGCGTCGGGCACCAGCCAGCGCGACGCGTCGAGCACCAGGAACGCCGCGGCGACCCGCTCCGCGACCAGCTGCGTCCGCTCCGGCCCGAGACGCTCGACACCGATGCCGGTCACCGCCGGGCCTCCGCCCGCTCCGACGCCGCTGTCGGCGGATCGGTCGTCTCCGGCAGGCCCGTGGCGGAGCTCTCCGCGCCGAGCCCGATCCGGGCGTAGATGGCCGGACGGCTGGCCCGCAGGACCAGCCCCCACCCCACGCCCAGCAGCGCGGCCACCAGGTACGCGATCGGGACTCCCCAGCGCAGGGTGTGGTCGGCCGGGACGCCGAGCAGGTCGGCGAAGTTGAGTACCGCCAGGGTGAAGACGCCCAGCAACGCCACCGCGGCGAGCCCGGGTGCCACTGCCCGCCGCCACAGCGACTCCCCCTGGCCATCGCGGGCGAAGTAGGCGATCACCGCGATCGAGGTGGTGGCGATCAACAGCAGCACCCCGAACGAGCCGCTGGTACCGCACCAGAAGAAGAGCTGCACGATCGGGTCCCACCCGTTGACCGCGTACAGCAGGATCACGACCAGGCCGAGAGCGCTCTGGGCGAGGGAGGCCGTGCGAGGGGCGCCGCTGCTCGGCGAGGTCCGCCCGAAGGCCGCCGGCAGCACCCGCTCCCGGCCGAGGGCGAACGCGTACCGGGCGGTGGTGTTGTGGAAGGAGATCATCGCGGCCACCACCGACGTCAGGAACAGCACCTGGCCGATGGTCACGACCGTGTCGCCGAGGTGCTCGGCGGCCAGGTTGAAAATCAGCGCGACACTCTGCTCGCCGGCCTGCTCGAAAATCTGGTCCGGCCCGACCGCGACGGTCATGCTCCACGACGAGAGTGCGTAGATGCCCGCGATGATCGCGATAGACAGGTAGGTGGCCACCTTCACCGTCCGGCGGGGATCCTTGCTCTCCTCGCTGAACACCACCGCCGCCTCGAACCCGACGAAACCGAGGATCGCCAGCACCAGCACCGCGCCGAGGCCGGGGACGAAGAGGTTGTCCGGTGCGAACGCGGCGAAACTGACCTGGCCACCGGCGGGATTGCCCAGCTGGGCAAGGTCGAACACCAGGACCACTGCGATCTCGGCGAGCAGCAGCACCGCGAGGACCTTGCCGTTGATGTCGACCCGAAGCAGCCCCAGCACGGCGACGAACGCCCAGGCGCCGAGGGCCACCAGCCACCACTGCACGCTGACGCCGAAGAGCCGGTCCAGGACCGGCTCGGCGGCGGCGCCGATGGTGCCGTACAGCCCGACCTGCAGGGCGTTGTACGCGATCAGCGCCACCCACGCGGCGCCGACACCGGCCGGACGACCCAACCCGCGGGAGACGTACGAGTAGAAGGCGCCAGCGTTGACGAGCCGGCGTGCCATTGTCACGTAGCCAACTGAGAAGAGGGCGAGCAACGCGGCGATCATGAGGAAGGCCAGCGGGATGCCGAGCACGCCGATGACGCCGTAGCCGGTGGTCACCACACCCGCCACCACGGTTAGTGGTGCGGCCGCGGAAAGGACGAAGAAGACCACCGATGGCACACCGAGCCGGCCACGGGCCAGCGCCTCAGAGACGTTGCTCGGTTTTTCCATGGTTGCTGTCGAGGGCATTACCACTCCGGTTGAGAAACACGAGGGATGTTGTATTCGCGATCACGAGGAACCGCGCAGCACCGCCGCCCCGACAGCGGCCTCGGTCTGTGTCTGCAGTTCCTTCAATGGCAGCGGCAGTGAGGCAACCAGTTCGGTGAACCGGTGCTCGGCTCGGGGTCCGACGCTCCACAACAGCTCCCGGCTCAGGCCCGCCGCGGCGGTCAGCCCGAGTAGCACCGCGTCAGCGAGGGTCGGTGGGGGGTCCGACCGCTCCAGCAGTAACCGCAGGCGGGTCGCCGGCCAGGCTGCCGCGTTCGGATCCACCGGGACATAGCCGACCTTGCTGCGCAGGAGCCGCCGGCTCTCCTGACGACGCAGCACGCCCGCCCGGGACAGCCGCTCCCCCACCGAGGTGGCGGCACTCTGTGCGAGGAAGCTGAGCCAGATTCGCACCGACTGGTGTTGTGACTCGCCGACCAGTTGGTCCAACACGGTATGGGCGAGTGCATCGGCAGGCGGCCGAGTATTGACGACCGAAAGGTCACCACCAGCCACAGTGATATGTCCGCCGAGGATTAATTCACTTAGGAGGCAGCCAGCGAGCCCGAGGCCGGTGGCGGACGGATGTAGCTTCGCCCTACCCCGGGTATCGTTGTGGGCGATCAGGAAGAATTCGTCGGCGACCAGCAACCCGGTCCTCCCACCTGTCTCATCCACAGTGATCGCAACTGGGCAAGAATGCACTGCACCGCGCTGAACTGCAACTCCCAATTAGGAGGGTTGCACTCCGTATTCGTGCGACCTGGGGATCCTGTCGTGACAGACTCGGAGGGTGACCGCGAGCCCGACCGTACGCCGCCGCCGTATCGCCCGTGAACTCCGCCAGCTGCGCGAGCATGCCAACATGACGCTCGACACCGCTGCGCGCCAGCTGGACATGTCCAAGAGCAACCTATCCCGGATCGAGAACGCCCAGATCGGCATCAAGCCGCGCGACGTCCGCGCCGCTCTCGCCCTCTACCAGGTGACTGGCGCCGACGCCGAGGCACTGATCGAGATCGCCCGCGGCGCCCAGCAGCGCGGCTGGTGGCAGAGCTACAGCGACGTCCTACCGGAGTGGTTCGAGTTCTACGTCGGGTTGGAGGCGGAGGCCGCCGCACTGCACACCTACGAAGGCGAGGCCGTACCCGGGCTCCTCCAGACCCAGGCGTACGCGCGAGAGGTCTTCCGGCGCACCGCCGGCGAGGAAGGCCTGGAACGAAAGGTGGCCGCGCGGCTGCGCCGCCAGGAGGTGTTGCACCGCGACAACCCGGTGGAGCTGTCGGTCGTTCTCAACGACGCGGTGCTCTGCCGGCCGGTCGGCGGGAACTCGGTGATGGCCGACCAGCTCGCGCACATCGCGACGGTCGCACAGTTACCGAACGTTACGGTGCAGGTACTACCTTTCTCGGCCGGCGGGCACCCCGCCATGAGCGCGCCCTACGTCATCCTGGCCTTCGCCGACACGGCCGACGCGGCCGTGGTCTACCTGGAAAATCTCACGACAGGCCTGGCTCTGGAGGGGGCGGATCACGTTGCTGGGTATAGCCTGGTGCACGAGGAGCTGCGCCGTCTGGCGCTCGATCCAGCAGCGTCCCAGGCACATCTTTTGGCAGCTTCTCGTAACTTTAAGTAACGCCGGCGAGGCACGCCGGCATTGACGAGGGGTACGTGATGACGGCGCTCGACCGGACTGAGTGGCGCACCAGCAGCCGCAGTGTGGGCAACGGCAACTGCATCGAGATGTCCACATCGACCAACCAGGTCGCAGTCCGGGACAGCAAGGACCGTCACGGCCCGGTGCTCGCCTTCTCCACCCGGGCCTGGCGCGCCTTCGTCGCCGGCATCGACGGGGTACGCGGCGACTGACCCACCGCCGGTGGGACACTCCTGCCGTGTTCTCCGAAGCCCCCACTGACCTGCCGGTCCGGCCGGTGGTACCCGCGGTGCTGGCGGCGCTGCGCGCTACCGGCACCGCGGTGTTGGTTGCGCCGCCGGGCAGCGGCAAGACCACACTGCTCCCGCTCGCCGTGGCCGAGGAGGTGACCGGCCGGGTGCTGGTAGCACAGCCCCGCCGAATGGCCGCCCGCGCCGCCGCGCGCCGGATGGCCGCGCTGCTCGGCGAACGGGTGGGCGAGCGGGTCGGGTACGCGGTTCGGGGCGATCGCCGCGTCGGACCACGCACCCGGATCGAGGTGGTGACGACCGGCCTGCTGGTTCGCCGGCTACACCGGGACCCGGAGCTGACCGGCAGCAGCGCCGTCCTGCTCGACGAGATCCACGAACGGCAGCTCGACGCCGATCTGGCGCTCGCCTTCACGGTGGAGGCGCGGGCCGCGCTCCGCCCGGAGCTGTGGCTACTCGGCATGTCGGCCACCCCCGACTCGGATCGGGTCGCCGCGTTGCTCGGCGGTGACACGCCCGCACCGGTGGTGCAGGCGTCAGCGGCGGCGCACCCGGTGGCCCGGATCTGGGCACCGCCGCCCCGCCCGGTCCTCCCCGCCGGCAGCGGCCGGGTGGATCCGGTGCTACTCGACCATGTCGCGGCCACCATCCGGCGAGCCCTGCGCGACCACGACGGCGACGTGTTGGCCTTCCTCCCCGGTACTGGCGAGATCGCTGCCATCAGCGCCCGACTGGCCGGCCTGCCCGCGGAGGTCGCGGTCCTGCCGTTGCACGGCCGGCAGCGCCCAGCGGAGCAGGACGCCGTGTTGCGGGCACAACCGTTCCGGCTCGGCGCCCCCGACGCCCCACCCCGCGCCAGCTCCGACCGCGACCGTCGGCGGGTGGTGCTGGCGACATCGGTCGCGGAGAGCAGCCTGACGGTGCCGGGGGTACGGGTGGTCGTCGACTCGGGGCTGGCCCGCGTCGCGCGCACGGACCTCGCCCGTGGGCTGGGCGCGCTGGTCACCGTCCCGGTGTCCCGGGCCGCCGCCACCCAGCGGGCCGGTCGGGCCGGCCGGGAGGGCCCGGGACAGGTGTACCGCTGCTGGTCGGCTGCGCACCACGAGCGACTCGCCGCACAGCCGGAGCCAGAGATCGCCACCGCCGACCTCACCCGGTTCGCGCTGGACATCGCGGCCTGGGGCACGCCGGACGGACACGGCCTCGCGCTGCCAGACCCACCGCCGCCGGCCGCGCTCGCCGTGGCCCAGGAGTCTCTCGTCGCGCTCGGCGCGCTTGACGCCGACCGGCGGGTCACCAGCCGTGGCCGGGCGATCGCCGCGGTCGGCACGCACCCCCGGCTGGGCCGCGCCCTGATCGACGGTGCCGCCCAGCTGGGCCCGGACCGTGCGGCCGAGGTGGTCGCCCTCCTCGCCGAGGAGGGGGTTGCCGGCCCCGGGGACGACCTCACCGCCGCGCTGCGACGGCTTCGCTCCGGAACGGACGCCACCGCCACCAACCGCTGGCGAGCCGAGGTACGCCGGCTGCGTACCGCCCTGCCCGCGAGCCCGGCACCGAGGTCGTCGGAGCCCAGCCGCCCCGACGACCTGGCCGCGGGGCTGGTCGTCGGCCTGGCGTACCCGGAACGGCTGGCCCGCGTCCGGCGGCCGGGCGACCCGACATACCTGATGAGTGGTGGGACCGCCGCAACGCTGGCGCCCGGTTCGGCACTGACTGATTCGGTGTGGCTGGCGGTCGCGGTCGCCGATCGGACGCCGGGCGCACCGGCTGCCCGAATCCGACTGGCGGCTCCGATCGACGAGGCGACCGCCCGGTCCGCCGGCGGTTCGCTGCTGACCACGACGCGCGAGGTGGCCTGGTCCGGGACGGATGTGGTGGCTCGGGAGGTGGTCCGACTTGGCTCCCTCGACCTCGTCGAACGCCCGCTCGCCGCGCCCAACCGGGACGAGCTGCGCAACGCGCTCGTGGACGGCCTGCGCCGTACCGGGCTGGGGCTACTGACCTGGTCCCCGGCGGCCCGGGCGTTACGCGAGCGGTTGGCGTTCTGCCACACGGCGCTCGGCGACGAGTGGCCCGAGGTGGACGACGAGGCGCTGCTGGCGGCGGCGCCGGACTGGCTCGCGCCGGAGCTGGCTGGGGCGCGACGACGGGCCGACCTGGCCCGGATTGATGTGCTCTCCGCGCTGCGCCGCCTGCTGCCCTGGCCACTCGCGGCCCGCCTGGACGAAATCGCCCCGGAACGACTCACGGTGCCCAGCGGTTCCCGGATCCGCGTCGACTACACGGATCCGACCACACCGGTGTTGGCGGTCCGGCTCCAGGAGACCTTCGGCTGGCCGGAGGCACCCCGGATCGCTGCTGGTCGGGTCCCCGTCCTGCTGCGACTCCTCTCCCCCGCCGGGCGTCCCGTCGCGGTCACCGGGGACCTGGCCTCTTTCTGGCGGTCCGGCTACCCGCAGGTGCGGGCGGAGCTGCGCGGGCGCTACCCACGGCACTCCTGGCCGGTGGATCCGACGACCGCCGAGCCGACCCGGCGGGCCAATCCGCGCCGCCGCTGAGGCTCACTCCGCCACCAGGTCGGCAACGACTGCGGTGACGTTGTCCGGGCCGCCGGCGTGCAGCGCCAGGTCGATCAACTTTTGGGCGCACTCGGTCCGGTCGGGGTGTTCGGCAAGCACCTCGGTGAGCGTCTCGGGGCGGACCACGTTCGACAGCCCATCGCTGCACAGCAACCAACGATCGCCGGCCCAGGGGACCATCGTCGCGTAGGCCGGGGAGACCTCCTCGCCCTGCAGCGCCTGGGTCACGACCGCTCGCCGGGGGTGGCTACTCGCCTCATCGGGGGTGATGACCCCCTGGTCAACGAGGAGCTGCACGAACGTGTCGTCCCGAGTGATCTGTTTGAGCACGCCCTCGCGGAACAGGTATGCCCGGGAGTCACCGACGTGAGCCAACGCGAGACAGCTGCCCGTTCGGGAAAGGAGCAGGGCGGTCAGCGTGGTACCCATGCCCTGGCGCTCCGGCTCCGCGCTGACGGCCTGCCGGATTCGTGCCGTCCCCACCGCAATGGCCCGCTGCAACGCAGCTACCAGCTCATCTTCCGGGGTCGCCACGTCGATTGGCGCAATCGAACTGATCGCCATCGAGCTGGCAAGATCACCAGCGGCCATCCCACCCATACCGTCGGCGACGGCGACGAGCCAGCTACCTGAGTACAGGGCGTCCTGGTTCCCACTCCGGATCAGCCCACGGTCGCTCATGCCGAACGAACGCAGCTTCAAGGTCATGGGAGGCAGCCTGCCAGGCGGAGCGGCCGTTGTCTCAAGGAGGCACCCCGACCCGGCGTGGCGCGGCGAATCTCACCGCTACCGAGCCCAACGATCATCCGGTTGGCTCGCGTCACCACCCAAGGGCTCTACTCGGCGAGCGCCGCCACCGAATCGGTGCGGCCGTCGCCACCAACCCACACGGTCTTGGTGTTACAGAACTCGCGCATCCCCACCGCGGCCAGCTCACGGCCGTACCCGGAGTTCTTCACCCCACCGAACGGCAGCTCCGGAAAGGACGTGGTCATACCATTGACGAAGACGTTGCCCGCCTCCAGATCGATGACGAACCGCTCCTGCTCCGCCGGGTCCTGGGTCCAGGCGTTCGCACCGAGCCCGAACGCGGTGCCGTTGGCCACCTCGATCGCCTCCTCGCACGACGAGACTCGGTACAGCCCGGCGACTGGCCCGAAGACCTCCTCGGCCCACATCCGCATTTGCGGCGTGAGATCGGCGACGACCGTGGGCGGGTAGTACCAGCCCTCCCCCGCCGGCAGCTCACCCCCGCAGCGGAGGGTCGCACCCTGGTCAACGGCGTCGCGTACCTGGGCGACGATCTCGGCACGGCTTTCTTCGCTGACGAGTGGACCCACGTCGGTGGTCTCCGCCATCGGGTCACCCACCCGCAGCGCGGACATCCGCGCGGCGAACCGCTCCGCGAAGGCGTCGAACACGTCGGTGTGCACGATGAAGCGCTTCGCGGCGATGCAGGACTGGCCGTTGTTTCGGCACCGGGCAGCGGTCGCCACCTCGGCGGCCCGATCCAGGTCGGCCGAGGGCATCACCACGAACGGGTCGCTGCCGCCGAGTTCCAACACGGTCTTCTTCAGTTCACTACCGGCGATCTGGGCGATGACGCGTCCAGCATGCTCACTGCCGGTCACCGTCGCGGCTCGAACCCGCGGATCACGGAGAATGGCCTCCACCGCGTCCGAGCCGACCAGCAGGGTGCTGAACGCCCCCGGCGGAAAGCCGGCCCGACGGAAGAGGTCCTCCAGGTAGAGAGCGCTCTGGGGAACGTTCGAGGCGTGCTTGAGCAGGCCGGTATTGCCGGCCATCAGCGCCGGCGCGGCGAACCGGAGCACCTGCCAGAGCGGAAAGTTCCAGGGCATCACCGCAAGCACCGGCCCGAGCGGCTGGTACCGGACGAAGGCCCGAGCGGCACCGACACCAGCGGCGTCGGCAGGCTCGTCGGCGAGGAACGCCGGCGCCTTCGTCGCGTAGAAGCGGCAGGCGTTCACGCAGACGGCCACCTCGGCCCGGGCAGCGGCGTAGGTCTTTCCCATCTCTGTCGTCACCAGTCGGGCCACGTCGTCGCGCTCGGCCTCCAGCAGGGCGGCGGCCCTGTTGAGCCAGTCACCACGCTCCTCGACGGTCGTGTCTCGCAGTTGCCGAAACGCGTGGGAGCTCCGGCTGATCGCCGCCTCCACCTGCTCGGACGAGATCGGCGCAAACGTCCTCAGCGTCTCGCCGGTGGCCGGGTTGGTAGTGGCGATGGGCATCGCGAACTCCTGTCACTCGAACAACGAATGCCGGGTGCCCGGCTCCTCCCGGCGGCGAGCGCCCCGTCGCCGCTGGATGATCACCAGGTCGACGACGGCGACCACGGCGAAGAGGGCGCATAACACCCCCAACCAGACCACCCCCGCCCGGAACGCCAGCACACCGAAGATCACCATCGTGACCAAGCCGAAGCTGGCGAGCACGAGGCGAAGATTGAGCGCGCTGTAGGCGTGACCGACGGTGCCACGGGCACGCCGGGGCTGCGATCTCGTCATCACCTGGACCTACCCGCCCAGGGCCCGCCTAACCCGGAGCCCGTCCCGGCCAGCGGCATCTCCCAGCCGGTTGTTCCGGCTGTTCGGGCTGGCTGCGGTGAGTCGGCTCACCACCCGGGTTAGTCGCGTTACACCGACGTACCGCGCACCGGCAGATCCGGGTGTCGGCGAGGAACATGGGGACATGACCATGACGCCCGCGATGCCAGTGACCGTCTCAGTCTCCCGACGTACCGACCCCGCTCGGACCCAGGAGATGGTGGCGTGGATGCGCGCCGGTACGGCGTTGGCGGAGGCGTTTCCCGGTTTCCTCGGGGCCGGATGGATCCGCAGCGCCCCCGGATCCGGCGAGTGGCACATGCTCTACCGGTTCGCCGACGACGAGACGCTGCGTCGCTGGGAGGAGTCACCGCAGCGGCACTGGTGGCTGGCCTCAGCGCAGGGCGTCGTCGAGCACACCCAGGTGGAACGCCGGACCGGGGTCGAGGGCTGGTTCTCCCGGCGGGGGCAGGTTGTCGAGCCGGTCAGCGCAGCGCCGACCGCTCCGCCACCGTCGCCGCCGCGTTGGAAGCAGGCGGTGACGATCTGGTTGGCGTTCTTCCCCCTCAGTCTGACCGCGACCCTGCTGACCGGCCGGTTCATGCCCGACGTCCCGGTGCCGGCTCGCGTGCTGCTCATGACATTGACGCTGACACCGCTGATGACGTACGTGGTGTTGCCCCGGATCACCCAGGCCCTCGGCTGGTGGCTGCATGGCCGACCTCCCGCCCGCGGCCCACGATGAGGAGCAACCGCGGACAGCGGTGACGACCGCGACTACCGTCACCGCTATCCGCTATCCGCTATCCGCTGTCCCGCGAGCCGGCGAAAGCCGCAGCGCAGTTCGGTGCTGGATATCCGACACTGTCCGACCGCGGCCCCAACCGCACTCATAGAGTGCCCAGGCAATCACTCGCCACTCGGCCGCCTGGGGAAGCCATGCCTCGACGCTGGGTCACCGCCGTCGTCTGCCTACTCGCGCTCGTTGCACTCGCCTGCGAAAACGGCGGCGGGACCGCACCCAGCCCCAGTCCCGGCTCACCCGGCGCCGAGGCCGGCGGGATCGCCGCCCTCGGCGACTCGATCAGCACCGGCTTCGGTTCCTGCCTGGTGGTGACCCCGTGCGAACGCAACTCCTGGTCAACCGGGAACAGCCTCCGGTTGGGGAGCCACTACCGACGGCTACTCGACCATGATCCGGCGATCCGTGGGCAGGCGTTCAACCACGCTCAGGCGGGAGCCCGGGCGTCCGCGCTCGCCGGCCAAGCGGAGCAGGCGACGCGGGACCGACCGGATCGGATCACCGTGCTCATCGGCGCCAACGACGTCTGTCACGGCGAGGTGGCGGCGATGACCCCGGTGGCGACGTTCCGGAGTCAGGTGGACCGGGGGCTGCAGGTGCTGGGTGCGGAGCTACCGAAGGCGCAGCTGCTGGTGGTAAGCATCCCGGACCTGTACCGGCTCTGGGAGGTGGGGCACACCAACGAACGGGCGGTACGGGCCTGGAGTCTGGGAATCTGCCCGGCCCTGCTCAAGAACCCGACCTCCACCGACCCGGCGGATCGTTCCCGACGAGATGCGGTACGCGAACGGGTCGCCGACTACAACGATCAGCTCGCCGCGGCCTGCACGGCGTACGGCTCCCGCTGCCGCTACGACGACGGCGCCGCCCACCGGCTCCGGTTCACGCTGGACCTGGTCAGCACCTTTGACTGGTTCCACCCCAACCTCGCCGGCCAGGAGCGGCTCGCCGAGGTCACCTGGGCAGCCTGGGGAGGCGTCGCCTGAGTCGGCGGTCCTCCGGGGCAGCACACCGGCAACCCACCCCACTGTGCTGGTGGTACAACGCCCGTGACCGCGCGGCGAGCTCCTTGGTCGCCGAGGAACTCGCCCAGGTGCCCAGGACGATGGCGACCCCCGGCAGCACCTTCGCGACAACCCGCTTGGTGGCCCGCGCACCGGCCATCTGGGCAAGTTGGGCACCGAGGCGGAGCGTCACCTGGCCGGGCGGGACCTGACCGGGCGGAGCCTGACCGGGCGGGACCTGACCGAACGGGGCCTGGCGGGCGCCAGGGCCGAAGAGCGCATCAGCGCGCTCTCGACCGGCGGCCGCCCCGAGCGCAAGCCGTGCGTCGTGCGCGGCCTTGTGCACCTTCTGCAACACCAGCAGGTCAACGGCGCGGTCGGGGTGCGTGGCGTCCAGCCGGTAGGCGGCTGCGACGTGCAACACCATTCGGGCCTGGGTCCAGGCGAGGAGACCCACGTCGATCACCAGGCCGGGCAGGCCCGGCGCTCCGGAGGCCACTTCGGGGAACCGGGCGTGGTTGACGAATCGGCGAACCGCCTGCTCGGCCAGGGCCTCCTCCGGCACCGGCTCGGACTGCTCGGCGCGGACCCGCCGCGCCCACTGAGCCGCCTCCGGGCCTAGTTGGCGCACCGCCGCCAGAGCAAGGTGCTCCGGTGCGTACTGCGGGTCCTCGCGCATCCGGTCCCACAGCCCGGCTGGCGGCTCCGCAACGGCCGGGGCCGCCTCGGCTGTCCGCGGCGGGCGAGCGCCGGGCTGACCATCGGCGGGCGCGGAGTCAGTCACTGTGGACTCCCCGGGGTCTGCGGCTGGGCGGCCTGCTTGCCAGCTTCACCGCTGGCCCGGACACGGTCAACGATGGTGCCCGGGTTGCACGGCGGCCCCCCGGCTGCTGCGGCGCGGCAGGCTCTGCCTTCGCCGCCTTCCTCGATCGATGTTGTCCGCTGGGTGAGTGGAGGAACGCCCCGATCCGGTGGATGTGAGACATGTCGGCCTCCTTCCGTGGTGCTGTATCCAGATGTATCTCGCCGGGACAACCCCGCACCGGCCCACCGAATGCTCCGTCCACCGCGCCTGACCAGTTGGCAAGCGTACGGCGAGTTGACGCCGGTCGTCGCTCACCCCCCCCGGGTCGGCAGGGGCGTCCCGGCGCAGCGAACGCCCATCCTGGCAGGCCCGGCCGGGAGCGCGGACCGGGACCCGGCCCGGGGGCCCGGCGGAATGCCGCGGGACTGCGGGTAGTTTCCCCAACCGGGTGCCGTTCGTGCATGACGGCCCACAGCCACATCCAGGGAGGTCCGCACCGGTGCTCGACCCACACGAGCTCTACGAACTCACCGACGATCTGCCCGACCTCGGGCAGCCCGTCCTGATCCAGGCGCTCTCCGGCTTCGTTGACGCCGGTAACGCCACCCGGTTGGCACGCGAGCAACTACTCACCTCGCTCGACGCGCGGCCGGTGGCACGGTTCGACCTGGACCAGCTCTTCGACTATCGCTCGCGCCGGCCGGTGATGACCTTCGTCGAGGACCACTGGGAGTCCTACGACGCGCCGGCCCTAGAGCTGCACCTGCTCCGGGATGATGCCGACACCCCGTTCCTGCTGCTCACCGGTCCCGAGCCGGACCTGCAATGGGAACGCTTCGTCGCCGCCGTGGCCGGGCTCTCCGCCCGGTTGGACGTCCGGATGACCGTCGGGCTCAACGCCATCCCAATGGCGGTGCCACACACTCGCCCCACCGGCGTCACCGCCCACGCCACCCGACGTGAACTCACCGCGGGCTACGAGCCATGGCTGCAACGCGTGCAGGTGCCGGGCAGCATCGGATACCTGCTGGAGTACCGCCTCGGCGAGCAGGGCCGGGACGCGCTGGGCTTCGCCGCGCACGTGCCGCACTACGTCGCGCAGACCGAGTACCCCGCCGCGGCCGAGGTGCTGCTCGCCTCGGTGTCACGCAGCACCGGGCTCCTCCTTCCCAGCGAGAATCTGCGGGCCGCGACCGAGGCGGTGCGGACGGAAATCGACCGGCAGGTCGCCCAGACCGAGGACGCCGCAGCGCTGGTCCAGGCGCTGGAGGAGCAGTACGACACCTTCACCCGGGGACGCGGCCAACCGAACCTGCTCAACATCGGGGCCGAGGCCCTGCCGACCGCCGACGAACTCGGTGCCGAGTTGGAACGTTTCCTGGCCGAGCAGACCCGCCCCAATGACAACCCCGGCGGCTGAACCGGCCGCCGGCTCCGACGGGTCGCCAAGCCGACCGCAGGGGCCCCCGTCGGAACGTTGAGCCCGATCACCCGCGGCCCGACGGGCCCCGCCAGAGCGCGGGACGGGGAGCGGCACCGAGTGCCCTCCCCGACAGCCCGGCGGCGACACGCCCCGGGCAGGCAGCAGGTCGGCGACAGATCGGGCAGGCTGGGACACATGCGCCTGGCGACGTGGAACGTCAACTCCGTGAAGGCCCGCCTGCCTCGGCTGCTCGACTGGCTGGCGGGCACGAACCCAGATGTCGTCTGCCTCCAGGAGACCAAGTGCCCGGACGGCGCGTTCCCGGTCGCCGAGGTTGGCGCGCTCGGCTACACGGTCGCCAGCCACAGTGACGGCCGGTGGAACGGGGTCGCCATTTTGTCCCGGGTCGGCCTGACCGATGTCACCCTCGGCTTCCCCGACGAGCCGGGCTTCCCCGATCCGGAGGCGCGCGCCCTCGCCGCCACCTGCGCCGGACTACGGGTCTGGTCGGTCTACGTGCCCAACGGCCGAACCCTCGACGACCCGCACT
Source organism: Salinispora pacifica DSM 45544 (assembly GCF_000378845.1). Lineage (NCBI taxonomy): Bacteria > Bacillati > Actinomycetota > Actinomycetes > Micromonosporales > Micromonosporaceae > Salinispora > Salinispora pacifica. Next base: position 1,244,951 of record NZ_KB905359.1, read on the forward strand.
ACGCGTACAAGCTGGCCTGGCTCGGCGCACTCCGGGACACGCTGGAGGGCGAACTGACCGGCGACGCACCGTTGGTGGTGTGCGGCGACTTCAACGTGGCCCCCACCGACGCGGATGTCTGGGATCCGACCCTGTTCACCGGCTCCACCCACGTCACGCCCGCCGAACGAGCCGCACTCGCGGCGCTACGCGATCTGGGCCTCGCCGACGTCGTGCCAACCCCGATGAAGGGCCCGCACCCGTTCACCTACTGGGACTATCGGGCCGGGATGTTCCATCAGAACAAGGGCATGCGGATCGACCTGGTGTACGCCTCGGCTCCGTTCGCCCGCGTCGTCCGGGCCGCATACGTGGACCGGGAGGCCCGCAAGGGTAAGGGCCCCTCGGACCATGCTCCGATCGTCGTGGACGCCGACCTTGTCCCGGTGGTGGAGGCGTTCTGAGTACCCGGGCGGCGACAATTCATGCCACACTCTGCGTTACTAGTCAATCACCAAGGGTAGCATTGACTTTAATTGGACCGTCGGGGATATTCCTAGTGGCACGTTGACATACCGGGATGGGAACGGTTAGATCCCGGGATTCGACCAACACCACCACCCCTACAATAAGCCCAGAGCTCCCCCACCCTGAAGGCGCAGACAAGGCTTCGATAATGCTCAATCGAACAATAGAGTTCGCCAAGCAACACTCACCCAATTTGACGCGCCGGATGGCACGCCGCGTACAGCTCGAGGCCCACAATGCGAGAAAGCGGCTCCTCGTCCCGGTGGTCAGTCGGTGCGAGTTCGACAACATCTACCACTGCACGGTACACAAGACGGGTAGCCAGTGGATCAAAGCCCTGTTCAGCGACCCCACCGTCTACCGCCACTCCGGCCTGCTCCCCTACGACCCACGCTTCTACAAGCGACGCAAGCTACCCGTCATTCCACCCGGCCGGGCAGGTCTGGCCCTATTTCATTCTTACCCGCGCTTCAAGAAGATTTCAAAACCCGGCACCTATCGCGCCTTCTTCGTAATTCGCGACCCACGCGATATCGTCATTTCAAGCTACTTTTCGCTGCGCAACTCACATGCCCCCATGGGCGACATCCTCCAGGCACGGAAAACACTGCAGGAAATTCCGATGAAGGAAGGGTTACTTTACGTCATCGAACGCCACTCCAAGCGGAACCTCTTCAAGCAACTCCGGTCGTGGGCGGCCGCCCCGAGCTCCGAGACCTTCCGGCTGTTCCGCTACGAGGACCTGACCGGTGAGCGGCAGGCGGAGGAGGTGGACCAGCTGATGCGGCACTGCGGGATCACCCTGCCCGCCACCGAGCTGGAGGCCCTGTTGTCCCGCTACAGCTTCTCCAGGATGCGGAAGGATCGGGAAACCGCGGGTAAGGTTTCCCACTACCGAAAGGGCAAAGCTGGCGACTGGCGTAACCACTTCGACGACGAGGTCTACGCGGCTTTCACCGCGGCGACCGGAAACCTCGTGGAGCTCCTCGGCTACCCGGCCCGCGACGCGGTTTCCTGACCGGATCACCGGGCCCGGGTCTCACGTCATCGTGGCGAAAGCGATGACGTTGTCGGCGTAGCCGGTGCGGCCCCCCACCCAGGCTCCACCACAGGTGATCAGGCGCAGCACGGCCGGCCCGGAGTCGCCGTACACCCGTTCGGCGGGAAGCTGGTCCTTGGGGAAGCGCTCCACCGAGTCGACCCGGAATCCCACCACCGAGCCGTCGGCCCGGGTCACCTCGATCGGGTCACCGGGACTCAGCCGGTGCAGGTCAACGAAGACCGACGGACCGTCCCTGGTGTCCACGTGACCGACGATGACCGCCGGTCCCGGCTCGCCGGGGACCGGTCCCCGGTCGTACCAGCCGGTCTCGTGTGCCCGCTCCAACGGCGGGACGGCGATCGAGCCGTCCCGGGCCTGCCCCACCGGCGCGATCGGCGCGGCGACACCGATCACGGGTACGGCGAGGCGGACCGGCCGGCTGGTGGCTGGTTCCGGCCCGGCCCCACCGGCGGGTCGGTCCACGTCTGCCGTGCTCGCCCACTCCAGGGAGCCGGTGGTCCGGCCCAGCCCGGCACCCGTGGCGAAGACCCCCACCAGCACCAGCAGCACGGCCAGCGGTACGACCCACGGGCTACGCCGGCCCGCCGGTCGGCGGGCCGTGCGGACCGCACGGGCCCTGGTCATCGGCGGGCAGCCCCGCGGAGTCGGCGGAGGGACACCAGCCACACCACCAGACCCGCCACGGTCAGCCCGACCCCGACCGGTAGCAGCAGCTCCGCGGAGAAGTTGCTGCCGGAGCCGCCGAACCCGGTAGCCGGGCCACGACTGGGCGTGACGGACTTGACGACCTGAAGCATCGTTGTCGCGGTCTCACCGCCGCGGCACTCCAGTTTGACCCGGTAGCTGCCGGGCAGGGTTCGCTCCCGCACCCTCGCCGTCGCGGTCAACAGCCCATTGTCCGGCTTCACCTGGACGCGGCCGAAGGCGTCGGACCAGACGTTTGCCGGGATGGAGTTGTCCCGGCAACTCGCCCGGATCCAGACCAGGTAGCCGGCCTTCACCGTGCTCGGGCTTACCTCAACGAAGACGGTCGACGGCTTCGGTCCCTCGGGCTGCATGGGTGCGGCAACCGGGCGGAGTGCTGCCTCGGGAGTCGACGCCGCGACGGGGGAGGACCAGGCCGATGCCGGCCCGGCAGCAGCCGGTCCGGCCGACACCACCTGGGCTGAGGCTGGCCCGGCCGTCGCGTTCGCGACCCCGACCGCGAGCACCAGGCCGACGACGACCGCGAGCAGTGGGCCGACGACCGCGACCGCGACCATCGCCACCAGGCCCCCGCGGGTCCCCTTCACCACAGCCCCCTCCCGACCCGGCTGGGCGGCCATGCACACCCGGCCTGTCGCACGGGGAATCCGACATCCCCGTCGCACATCACATCCGATTCGACGCGGTCCTCGCGTACGCTCGGATCGCTGTGACCATCACCGACTCTCACCCCACCGCTCCCGCGCGGAGCATCCGGACCTTTCACCCGCGACGCGGCCGGATGTCGCTGCGCCAGACCAGCGCGTTGCGACAGCTGTGGCCGCGGTACGGCCTGACCGTCCCGGAGGTGCCCGGCACGCCGGTGGAGCCGGCTGTCCTGTTCCCGCGCCGGGCGCCCCTGGTGTTGGAGATCGGTTCTGGGATGGGCGACGCCACCGTGGCGATGGCCTCCGCCGATCCGGACCGAGACTATCTGGCGGTCGAGGTGCACACGCCGGGAATCGCCAACCTCCTCGACCTGGTGGAGCGGCAGTCCCTGAGCAATGTCCGGATCGCCGAGGGCGACGCGTTGGACCTGGTCAGCGCTCTGCCCGTCGGCTCACTCGACGCGGTGCACGTCTTCTTTCCGGACCCGTGGCCGAAGGTCCGCCACCACAAACGGCGCCTCATCCAGCCCGATCACGTCGCCCTGCTGCGCTCACGATTGGCGACCGGCGGCGCGCTGCACTGCGCGACCGACTGGGCCGAGTACGCGGAGGCGATGCGGCGGACCCTGGACGCCGATCCGGGGCTGGCGAACCCGCACGACGGCTTCGCACCCCGTCCCGCGCACCGCCCGGTGACGAAGTTCGAGCGCCGCGCCCTGGCTGCCGGCCGACCGGTGGCCGACCTGATCTACCACCGCCGCTGAGCCCCCACGGGACGCCGATGACCGGCCCGGTTGGCGCGGGCGGTGATGGTCGGGGCACCATGGACCCCGCCATGACACTTACCGCCGCGCTGCCGGCCAGCGCCGACCCCGACACCCTGTACGACGCGTTCGCCGGTTGGGCGTCCGAGCGCGGCCTCGATCTCTATCCGCACCAGGAGGAGGCGGTCATCGAGATCGTCTCCGGCGCGAACGTGATCATGAATACGCCGACCGGGTCCGGCAAGAGCCTGGTCGCGATGGCGGCGCACTTCGCCGCGCTCGCCGACGACCGGACGACCTTCTACACGGCCCCGATCAAGGCGCTGGTGTCGGAGAAGTTCTTCGCGCTGTGCGAGGTGTTCGGGGCCGACAACGTCGGCATGCTCACCGGCGATGCCAGCGTCAACCCGGACGCGCCGGTCATCTGCTGCACCGCGGAGATCCTGGCCAACCTCGCGCTGCGGGAGGGCACCCGCGCGGACGTCGGCCAGGTGATCATGGACGAGTTCCACTTCTACAGCGAGCCGGATCGGGGCTGGGCGTGGCAGGTGCCGCTGATCGAGCTGCCACAGGCACAGTTCATCCTGATGTCCGCCACGCTCGGGGACACCACCCGGTTCGTCGCCGACCTCACCCGCCGCACCGATCGCCCGACCGCCGTCGTCCAGACGGCCGAACGCCCGGTCCCTCTCCTCTTCTCGTACGCCACGACGCCGATGCACGAGACCCTGGAGGAGCTACTGGAGACCCGCGAAGCCCCGGTGTACGTCGTACACTTCACCCAGGCGGCGGCCCTGGAACGGGCCCAGGCGCTGATGAGCGTCAACGTCTGTACCCGGGCCGAGAAGGACATGATCGCGGCGGCGATCGGGAACTTCCGCTTCACCTCCGGCTTCGGCAAGACCCTGTCCCGGCTGGTCCGACACGGCATCGGCGTGCACCACGCGGGGATGCTGCCCAAGTACCGCCGTCTGGTCGAGACGTTGGCCCAGGCCGGGCTGCTCAAGGTCATCTGCGGCACGGACACCCTCGGGGTCGGCATCAACGTACCGATCCGCACCGTGCTCTTCACCGGGCTGTCGAAGTACGACGGAACCCGGACCCGCCTCCTCAAGGCCCGCGAGTTCCACCAGATCGCCGGCCGTGCCGGACGGGCCGGCTTCGACACCCTCGGCCGGGTCGTGGTGCAGGCACCCGAGCACGTCATCGAGAACGAGAAGGCCCTGGCGAAGGCCGGCGACGACCCGAAGAAGCGCCGCAAGGTCGTCCGAAAGAAGCCACCGGAGGGGTCGATCGGCTGGGGCAAGCCCACCTTCGAACGCCTGGTCGAGGCCGATCCGGAGCCCCTGGCCTCCAGCTTCCAGGTCAGCCACGCCATGCTGCTCAACGTCATCGGCCGCCCCGGCGACGCGTTCGCGGCGATGCGACACCTGCTCACCGACAACCACGAGGACCGCGCCGCCCAGCGCCGGCACATCCGCCGCGCCATCGCCATCTACCGGGCGCTGCGGGCCGGTGGGGTCGTCGAGGAACTACCCGAGCCGGACGAGTCCGGCCGACGGGCTCGACTCACCGTCGACCTCCAGCTCGACTTCGCCCTCAACCAGCCGCTGTCGCCCCTCGCCCTCGCCACAATCGAGCTCCTCGACCGCGAGTCCCCGGCCTACGCCCTGGACGTGCTCAGCGTGATCGAGTCGATCCTCGACGACCCGCGCCAGGTGCTCTCCGCACAGCAGTTCAAGGCCCGCGGTGAGGCGGTCGCCGCGATGAAGGCCGAAGGCATCGAGTACGAAGCCCGCCTCGAACTGCTCGACGAGGTCACCTGGCCCAAGCCCCTCGCCGAGCTACTGGACAACGCCTACGAGATGTACCGCCAGGGGCACCCCTGGGTGGCCGACCACCAGCTCTCCCCCAAGTCCGTCGTCCGGGACATGTACGAGCGGGCGATGACCTTCGGCGAGTATGTACAGTTCTACGGGTTGACCCGATCCGAGGGCCTCGTCCTGCGGTACCTCGCCGACGCGTACAAGACGCTCCGGCACACCGTCCCCGAGGATGCCAAGACCGAGGAGCTGATCGACCTCATCGAGTGGCTGGGCGAACTGGTCCGCCAGGTCGACTCCAGCCTGATCGACGAGTGGGAGCGGCTGCGCAACCCCTCCGACGTGGACGAGGTCGCCGTCGCCCTGGACGACCAGCCAACGGCGGTCACCCGCAACACCCGGGCCTTCCGGGTGTTGGTCCGCAACGCCCTGTTCCGTCGGGTGGAGTTGGCCGCCCTGCATCGCTGGCACGAGTTGGGCGAGCTGGACAGCGCCGCCGGCTGGGACGCCGCCGCGTGGGAGGACGCCCTGGAGCCGTACTTCGAGGAGTACCCGGAGATCGGCATCGGGCCGAACGCCCGCGGGCCGGCGCTGCTACTGATCGAGCAGGGCAGCGCGACCTGGACCGTACGCCAGATCCTGGACGACCCCGAAGGTGACCACGACTGGGGAATCAGCGCCGAGGTGGACCTCGCCGCCTCCGACGAGGCGGGCGCGGCGGTCCTCCGGATCACCGAGGTCGGACAGCTCGGCGGCTGACGCCCGGCCGGGGCTCAGGCGTCGCCGTCCGGGTGGAAGCCGGTGCGTTCGCCGCCCTCGGGCTCATTCTCGCGGCGTCGCCAGAACTGACGGGCGGCGAAGCCCTCCCGTCGGAGCCAGTGCTCGGTGTAGACGATCCGGTCCGCCTCGATCACCACCAGGGTGTCCCGTGGTGGTTCGGCAAGCGATCGGCCCCGTTCGGCGTGCTCGTTCTCCCACCGGAACGCGGCCCAGTAGGGCTCGCGGTCGGGATGGTCGGGTGGCAGCGCCCGAGCCGCGCCGAAGAGCTGCGCGCCGCGACTGCTGGCCAGCCCGACCAGTGGGGCGAAGATCCCCACCGAGACCCGCGGGTCCGCGGCGATGTTGCGCAGCTTCGGTGACCGCGGCGCGGCGGTGAACATCACCGCGAAGTCGAGTGGGTAGTAGCGCACCGGGGTGGCCAGCGGTCCGTCGGGCCCGGCTGTGGCCAGCACACACATGTTCTGCGACGAGAGCAGGTTACGGATGCGCTCCGCAAGCCGGTCCCGCGGCAGCCGCCGCGTCGGCGCGGGTTCCGCGAGCCACGGATTCGTCAACGGCATCGCTGCATCCCCCATCATGCGATGATCACTTACGGCCACAGTATCGATGACGAGGTTGGCACAGCGGGCGAGAGTGGACTCACCGGGTGCGCTTCGCGTAGGCGACTGTCCGGCGGGCATCCCGCCAGGCGATCCAGGCTGTCCGAGGCCGCGGCAGGGACACTGCTTCGCCGCGCCGTTTGGCGCTGAGCTGGCCGATCAGCCAGGTAGGAGCGTTCGCCCGCTTGATGGCCTGCGTCTTGGTGAGGAGCTCGCCGTGGTCGAGGGCGTGCCGGCCTCGAGCCATGGCGGTAAGACCGAGTTCACCGCGGTCGAGCGGCGCTGCCTGGTCCACCCTGTCCGGTGGAGTCGTTCGCACAGGCCCGCTCGAACAGGGCCTTCGCGTCCTCAGGATCACGCTCCGTAGCCAAAGCCGCTACCTGTCCGCGGAACTCGGCCGGCTCATACTCGTCGACTTGCTGCCAGAGAGCCGTGACGCGACCCTCCCAATCTGCTTCACTGGTCGCCACCTTCGGCATCTTGCCACAAGGGACGAAGCCAATCGGGTCTCACATCGGCTGGGGCTTCGCTGTCTCAGTCTCGAAGAGTTCGTTCGGCATGTCGTAGTACTTCGTTGTTCGGCCCAGGTGTGTCATGCCGAGCCGCCGGCAGACTGCCTGAGAGGACCGATTGTCCGGATGCGTGACCGCGATGACCCTCGGCAGCCCCCGGTCGAACGCGTCCGACAGGACCGCCGCCGCTGCCTCGGTGGCGTAGCCGTGCCCCCAGGATTCCGGATGCAGCTGCCAGCCAATCTCGACCTCGGTCGGCCCGACGGCCCGCTCCCCCGCCGACAGCGGAATCGGCTTGAGCAGGAGATTTCCGACCAGCCGACCGTCCGCCGCCGTAGTTACGGCCCAGCTGCCGTGGATCGGATCGTCGATGGCGCGTTGGCGTGCGATCGAGGCGAGGGCGCTCTCCCGATCGTGCATGATCGTGGGCTGCGGGCCCACAAATCGCACGACCTCCCAGCGCGACTCGAGATCCAACAGAAAGTCGGCGTCCTCGTCTCGCCAAGGACGCAGCCGGAGGCGTTCGCTCACGATGGTGCGCATGCGATCCATCTAGCCAGCATCCAGCACCACGACTCAACCCGATTCGCCGCACTCGCGCTGCGTTGCCGCGGTTCTCGCCACCCAATCGGCCGCCCCTCCCGACGCACCGTGCCCCCGTCAGGCAAGGGTTACCCCGTCACCGCACAAAAACCGGGCTACGCTCGCGCGGGCGAGCCGGCTGGTCGCCCACTCCATCTGCCAGCACGGGTAAGGAGCCAGCCGTGACCACCACACTCGACAGCCAGCGCACATGCCGTCGAGCCCTCGGACGTGCACCGCAAGGATCACTTGCTCCGGCCCGCCGGTCACTGCTCGCCCTCTTGAGGCCAGTGAGCACGATTGATTGGTATCCGGTGCCGGGCACGGCACGGCAGCTCGGCTCCGCACCGGCAGACACACCGCCATCATTGCCACGACCAGACCGAACGATGCCGTCGGGCAAACGTCCACGCGGTGGCTGACAGGTAATCGTCGTACGAGACGCGCCGCACGCACCCTCCCTCGCCGCTCACGAGGGCAGCCTCGCCGCCCTCTGATTGAGGAGGACGCGACGACCGGGCGCAACTCGCACCGCCCGCCGCATCCCGTGAACAACAAGCTACGGTGGGTTGCACCCTGAAATGGGTGGGGTTCCTACCTCCGGATCACGAGACGAGTCCGACTCGGACCGCGAGGTCGCGGGCATCGTCTCGGGTGGCACGCGGGCCGCCGAGCAGGTCCAAGGTGATCTGACGGGCGTACCCGTTGAAGCGGATTGTCTCCGGGGCCGACTCGTATGCCTGCCGCAGCGTCGCCACCGTCGCTTCCGTATCGCCCTTGCCGTAGTGCGCCCGCGCGACCTCGATCAAATGGCGTGCCCGGCGCGGCCTCGACGGGATCGCTGCCGCACCGTGGCGGCGGGCCTGCCGCACGGCCTCGCCGGACTTCTGCAACTCCACCGCCACGGTCACTGCGTGCGCGCCCATGATGGCCCGGGAAAAAGACGTCTGCGGCTGGTAGAAACCCTGTGGCAGGCGCTGCGCCACGCGATCCGCGCGATCCCAGTACCGCCAGGCCCGCCCTTCCTCACCGGCACGAGCGGCGGTGTACGCGGCCTCGAAATTCAGCGCACCCCACAGCGCCAGCAGATTCGTGCTTCCGTCGACCGTGGCCGGCTCCACGGCCGACAGCACGTCCAGCGTCACCGCCATCGCGGTGTCCCAGTCCCCAGCGTCCCGATGCACCTGGCACAGGAACCACCCCGCACCGGCCACCGCCTCCGGATCACCGGACTCCTGCGCCGCCACCATCGCCCGATCCGCCACCCGCCACAACAACTCGGCAGCAGGCTGGTACGCGATGAACATCTGCGCCAATCCAAGCGTCTCCGCCAACGCACCTGCGCCTGCCGCCGTTCGTCACTCTCGTACCCCAACACAGCACGCTGCGCATCCCGCAGCAACCCCGGCAACAACCCGCCCAGCACCGTCCGGTGATCCGACGCCTGATGACGTGCCCGCCATGCCGTCGCCAGCCGCTCCCTCAGCCTGGCCAACGACTCCGCCGCGACGTCATCAGCGAACACGACCCGGTTCACCGCATCCCGCACCGACGCCAATGCCGGATGCTCCGGCCCATTGACCACCACAGACCGCTCACCCAAATCCAGGGCCAGGGCAGACACGTCGACCTTCAGAGCACGCGCGATCCGATCCAGCATGGGAAGTCGTGGCGGCAAGATCCGGTCGGTCTCGACCGCCTTGACCCACTCAGCGCTACGGCCCACCAACCCACCAAGCACCGCCCGAGTCTTCCCGGACCGCTCCCGGTAGACCTTCAACCGCTGCCCAAATGTCAACTCCGGCAAGGAATCCACCAGGAACCTCCTCGCGTTGCGCCGAACGCCCCCCACAGAGGCGCATCACGCCCGACGCTACCGACCTACAGGCTGCCTCACACCCCCACACGCCGGCCACCCCTGTCCTCCACGATTCAAGGAATTGACGATGCCACCGGACCCGCTCTGGATCGTCGGCTGGGACGCCTTCGTCTCAGTTCTCGTCGCACAGTTCGATCCGACCTCGCCGGCTTGCTTCGGAACATGGCGAGCCCGGCCGGCGCACGCCAACGGGCAACCGGCCATCGCCGGCTACGTACGTCGTTCCGGCGAGTCGATCTACCGTCCGCAGGTGCTCAATGTCTTCCGAATCGACGAAGGCAAGATCGCCGAGATCACCGCCTTCTCCCCCGAGGTCTTCGTCTCATTCAACCTGCCCGATTCGCTCTGAGCCGCCGAGGGGCACTCCACGCTCTGTCGTTACGTGGTCCTTCCCGGAACGGAAAAATCTCTTCGCAGCCCCAGGGGCTGGTGGCACCTTGTTTTTACGTGGTCCGGTGTGGTGGGCGTCGGCGTGCGGCGTAGCTGAGGATGACACCGGCCAGGATGGAGAGGGCGGCGGCGCCGGTGGTGGTGGTGATGATGTTGGGGCCGGTGATGGGTAGGTCGGGTTCGTCGGGTGGTGGGGCGATGGTGAGGTTTACCGGTGTGGATTGGCTGTTGGGGCAGGTGTTGGTGCTGGTGTAGTGGGCGGTGAGGGTGTGGGTGCCGGGTGGGAGGGTGGTGGTGTGGGTGGCGGTGGCGGTGGTGGTGGTGGTGGTCAGGGGTGTGGTGGTGAGGGTGGTGGTGTTGGTGCGGAAGGTGATGGTTCCGGTGGGGGTGTCGATGTTGCAGGTGACGGTGGCGGTGAGGGTGGTGTCCTGATCCGCTGTCGGGTTGGCTGGGGTGACCTGCAGGGTGGTGGTGGATGTCGGTGGTGCGGTCAGGGCCAGGCTGTGGGCATCGCCGGCGGCGACAGTGGTGATGGTGGTCGCTGGCGGTAGGTCGACGTTGACGGGTGTGCTGCTGTTGGTGGTGGTGCCGTCGCCCAACTGGCCGGACACGTTTTCGCCCCAGGCGAGGACGGTGCCGGTGGAGGTGACCGCCAGACTGTGGTGGTTGCCGCCGGTGATGGCGGTGACGGTGGGGCCGGCGGGCAGGCTGACGGCCACCGGCGTGGTGCGGTCGATCATGGTCCCGTCGCCCAACTCACCCTGGTCATTCTGGCCCCAGGCAAGGACGGCGCCGGTGGACGTCAACGCCAAACTGTGGTCGCTGCCGCCGGCGATGGCAGTGACCTCGGCACCCACCGGCAGGCTGACGGCCACCGGCGTGGTGCGGTTGGTGGTGGTCCCGTCGCCCAGCTGACCACTCGAATTGACGCCCCACGCAAGGACGGCGCCGGTGGATGTCAACGCCAAACTGTGGTCGCCGTGGGCGGCGATGGCTGTGATGGTGACGCCTACGGGCAGGTTGACGTCGACGGGTGTGCTGCGGTCGATGATGGTCCCGTCGCCTAGCTGGCCCCCGAAATTAGAGCCCCACGCGAGGATAGTGCCGGTGGACGTCAACGCCAGACTGTGGTTGTTGCCGCCGGCGATGGCGGTGACCTCGGCGCCCACAGGCAGGCTGACGGCCACCGGCGTGGTGCGGTTGGTCATGGTCCCGTCGCCCAACTCACCCTGGTCGTTCTGGCCCCAGGCAAGGACGGCGCCGGTGGACGTTAACGCCAAACTGTGATCGTCGCCGGCGACGATGGCAGTGACCTCCGCGCCCACCGGCAGGCTGACGGCCACCGGCGTGGTGCGGTTGGTGGTGGTCCCGTCACCCAGCTGACCACTCGAATTCGACCCCCAGGCAAGGACGCCGCCGGTGGAGGTGAACGCCAGACTAAAGTCACCGACGGCGGAGATGGCCGTGATGGTGGTTCCCGCAGGCAGGTTGACTGCCACCGGCGCGGTGCGGTCGGTGCTGGTCCCATCGCCCAACTCACCCTGGTTGTTCTGGCCCCAGGCAAGGACGGTGTCCGACGCGACGGACAGTGATGGCGTGTCCTGCGCGGCCGCGGGCCACACTGCGACCAACTGCGTGACCATCACCGCCAACACCAGAAGGAGCCAGCCGGTGATGGCCCGGCCCGCGCCACCGCCTGCCCATCGACAGGGTCTCCCCATTGTTCCTACCTCCACGCCGGCAAATACCGCTAATAGGACATAGCAAATTTTCTACCAACTGTCACTGATGTATGCGGAGAAACACCCTCAAGGGGACATCTGGCTCCGCCGCCGGTCGCCCCCCGAGCACGGCCCCAACCTCAGACGCTTGGTGAAAACTTCACTCTGCGTAGCCGCTTTGCGATGGTGCTAACATCCGGCGACGCTGGTGGCCCCGGTCTGGTCAGTGCCGTTGTGGTGGTAGCACTGGCCTAGTTAGACAGACACAGTGGTAACGAGCACACTGAGGCCGCCGAGATCGTCGAGCTATCCGCTCCTCGGAAGGGAATCCGCATGTCCAGGTACGACGCGATTGTCATCGGAGCCCGCTGCGCGGGCGCGTCCACCGGCATGCTCCTGGCCCGACAGGGGCACCGGGTGCTGGTATTAGACCGATCGAGCTTTCCCAGCGACGTCATCTCGACCCACTTCCTCTGGCCGCACGGGACCTCCTACCTGAACCGGTGGGGCCTGCTGGATCAGGTGCTGGCGGTCACCCCGTCGCACACCGAGGTCACCTTCGTCAACGACGGCATTCCGCTCACCGGCTCGGTGCCGGACGAGCTGCTGCGCGCGTACTTCCGCGACTGGCATGGCGACGACTCGGGCGTGGTGCGCACGTACGCCTCGGTGCGCCGCCACGTGCTCGACCAGATGTTGGTCGAGGCGGCGAGCAAGGCCGGCGCCGAGGTGCGGACGAACTTCACGGTGCGGGAGCTCATCACCGAGGGCGACCAGGTCGTCGGGGTACGGGGACGCGACTCCGACGGGCAGTTGGTCGAGGAGCGCGCCCGGATCGTGATCGGTGCCGACGGTCGCAACTCGTTCGTCGCCCGCACCCTCGGCCTGCCGAAGTTCGACGAGCGGCCCCGGTGCACCTTCGCCTACTGGAGCTACTACTCCGGCTTCGACCTCGGTCCGGCGCAGCTGCACCGACGTGGTCGGCTGGCCTGCGCCGTCGCACCCACCAACCACGACCAGAACATGGTGCTGGTCTGGGGACCGAGCGAGTGGTCCCGCGAGTTCCGTCGCGACGTGTCCGGCAACTTCCAGCGGGCGCTGGATTTCGTCAGCCCGGAGTTGGGCGAGGTGGTCCGGAGGCGGGGCGTGCGGGCGGAGCGCGTCTACGGGACGTTGGATCAGTCCGCGTTCCTCCGGCCCCTGGCCGGACCGGGCTGGGTGCTGGTCGGGGATGCCGAGTCGGCCAAGGACCAGTGCACCGCGATCGGGATGACCCACGCGTTCCGGGGCGCGGAGCTGGTCGCCGACGCGCTGGGCCGGTGGTTCTCCGGGGACGTGTCTCTGGAGGCGGCGATGGCCAGCTATGAAGGCCGCCGCCGCAGCCAGAACGCCGCCGCCTACTACGACTACGTCTGCACGCTCGCGGAGATGCGACCGTACCGCCACGACGAACTGCAGTTGTTCGTGGCGTTGCGCGGAAACCAGCAGGAGATCGACCGGTTCGTCGCCACCCACGCCGACGTCGCGCCGGTCTCGGAGTTCTTCCAGGCGTCGAACCTCCTCCTGCTCAACGACGCCGCGAAGGAGACCTCGGCCGGGTACCCGGTGTTCGAGGACTACCCGGCGACCGCTCGGATGTACCAGCAGAACCTGTTCGCCTGACCCGTACCCCGCCCGGAGATCGACTGTGTCCCTTCCTGAGCTTGACCAACGCGACGACGACGAACTGATCGGGACCATCCTCGCGGCCGCCGGCCGGCAGGATCTGGAGGCGATGGCGGCAGCCGCGGCCGAGGTCTCCGAGATGACCCGCAACTGGGCCACCCACATCCCGTGGGACGAGTTCGACTCGTTGGACGAGACCGCCCTGAACGAGGTGGTCGCCGACCTGACCCAGATGTGGGAACCCGTCGACCTGCAGGTTGACGCCGACGAGGAGTACGCGCTCGACAAGAACGCCTATGACTTCTACCGGCCGGCCGGCCGTAACCTGATGACCCGTACCGAGGAATTCCACGGGTGGGTCGAGGCGCGGCGGCGGACCGAGACGTGGCAGTACTCCAGGACGCTGGAAGCCGCGCCGAACAGCATCGCCCAGATCACCAACGACATCGGCCGGCGTACCCGCGGGATCAACTTCAACTCGCAGGACTATCTGTCGTTCAACACGCACCCGGCGATCCGGGAGGCGGCGACCAAGGCGATGCGGGACTACGGTCCGCACAGCGCCGGGTCACCGATGGTGCTCGGGAACACCCGGATCTCCGACGAACTGGAGGCGTCACTCGGCGAGTTGGTCCGGGCCGAGCAGGTGACGCTCTTCCCGACGGGGTGGGCCGCCGGCTTCGGGGCGATGGCGGGCCTGGTCCGCCAGGAGGACCACGTTCTGATCGACCGGCTGGCGCACTCCTGCCTCCAACAGGGGGCCCGGGCGACCACCCGCAACGTGGTGCGCTACGAACACCTCAACGTGGAGGCGGTCCGTCGCCACCTGGTCGACATCCGTCGGCGCGACAGCCGCAACGGCATCCTCGTCGTCACGGATGGCCTCTTCTCGGTGGACGCTGACTGGCCGGACCTGGTGACCCTGCAGCGGGTGTGCCGGGAGCACGACGCGACGCTGCTCGTCGACGTGGCGCACGACCTGGGTTCGATGGGCCCGGGTGGCACCGGCGTCCTCGGGTTGCAGGAGGTGCTCGGCGACATCGACATCGTGATGGGCGCCTTCTCCAAGACGTTCTGCTCCAACGGCGGCTTTGTCGCCTCGGCCTCCCCGGCGCTCAAGCAGTACCTCAAGATGTTCGGTGGGTCGCACTTCTTCTCCAACGCACTGTCGCCCGTGCAGACCGCCGTGGTCCTGGAAGCCTCGAAGATCATCCGCTCCGCGGAGGGAGACCTCCTCCGTTCCCGGCTGCGCACCGCCGTCACCGCGCTTCGCGAGGAGCTGACCGGGCACGGGCTGACCTGTATGGGTGAGCCGTCGCCGATCGTGCCGCTCCTGATCGGAAACGAGAAGCTGGCGCGGATCGCGAACCGCCTGCTGTTCGACCGTGGGGTGCTCGCGTTCATGGTGGAGTTCCCGGTGACTCCCACCGGCTCGTCGCGGTTCCGGCTTCAGGTGCAGGCGAACCATGAGCCGGAGGAGGCACGCGCCGCAGCGAGGATCATCGCGGACGCGATCACGGACGCCCGCACCTACCTGTCCAGCGCCTTCGGGAGTACGGAGCGGTAGCCATCGCCACGCCTCATCAGCCGACCCCGGCTGGCCCAGTCGTCCCGCCGGACGGCGCTGCGGGAGGAGTCAGATCACGGCCAGGGCCTTGGTGACGTTCCGCTCGGCCAAAGCCAGCATCCACTGGCGGTCCGGGAAGTCGGTGTCGGCGATCCGAAGGGGACCCTCGATCAGAGACAGGACCTGGGCGAATCGGTAGAACTCCAGCCGGTTGGGGTCGAGTTTGACGGGCTGCAGCGTGGGGTACGCGTCGCCGAAGCGCAACTGCAGCCAGGCGTGCTCCCACTCCACGTCGAAGAACGTCATCCCCTCGATGTCGATGATGGCGGGTGCACCGGAAGGCGGGACCAGCACGTGGTCCGGTCCGAGTTCGCCGTGTATCAGCCGGTAGTCGTGGCGAACGGTGACCGCGTCGCGCAGGCGCCGGAGATGGTCGGTGATTCGGTCGTGGGCATCGGCGAGCCGGGCGTCACGGGCGGCCGCCGCGTCGAGGTGACCACGCGCCCGGTCCTGGATGATGTCCTCGGTGCTGCGGGTCTGTAGGGCCTCTCCGCGGGCGATGGCGGCGAGCTCGCCGTTCTCGCCTGCTGCCCAGACATAGAGGATCGCTGTCGACTGGTCGTCCAACCTGAGCCGGTAGACGCCCTTCTTGCTGCCACCGGTCAGCCGGTCCAGGGCGGCAGGTCTACGATCTGCGCCGAACTGGTCCACCAGGTCGTGCAGGTCGTCCGGCTGTAGGACTACCCGGATCATAGGTCGCCTCTTCTCCTGCTGCTCAGCGATGGTTCGCAGCGGCTTCCCTGTGCAGCACAGCAGAGATGCTGCCGTAGCCGGAGGAGCCGGACCAGCCAGATTCTCAGCAGCAACCGCGACCTCCTCAGAGCAGCCAGGCTTGGTGCGAGGCGCGGCCGGCGGGCCCGACAAGGGGACTACCATGCGTGGATGATTTGGCCTGGGCGATGCCAGCTCCGTCGATTAGAATGTATGTACTAATCTCGCTGTTGAGCTGGGAGGATGCCCGTGACCGCGCCCACCCCCGCCGCTCCCCTCGCCCCCTACACCACGCTCCTTGGCTTCACCCGTTACGTCGACCGCACCGGCCCGACCAAAGCCACCTTCGTCGGCGGCCTACGCCGGCAGCGGGCCAGCCGCTCCGGCTTCAACCCACATGGCCAGTTCGTCAAGGCACTCAAGGCCGACATCGCCTTCCACACCAGCGGCACCCACCTCGACCGGGTGGTTGCCGCCGTCAAACCCCGGTGGCGCCCGCTCTACCGAGCGCTGGCGCCGGGGGCGATGGCCTGGCTACTGTCCCTCGGCGCACCCAGGTCGGTCGACCTGGCCCAGACCCGCGACGCACTCGCCCTGCTGGGCGACCTACCCGTGAAGATCAACCCACACTTCGGAATCCGGTACGCCGACGGGCGGGCCGAGGCCGTCCGCCTGCACTTCGACGAGGCTCCGCCGACCGACGAGGCAGCGCTGGCCATGCTGCACCTGATGGGCCGACAGATGGAGGCGATTCTGCCGCACGCCGAACCCGTCCTGGTCGATGTCCGGCGCGGCCGGACGCACCGCACGCCCGCGACCGCGAAACCCGCGGAGATCGAGCGCTGGCTGACCGGCGAGGCTATCGCCTTTCAGGCGCTGTGGAGCACTGCGGCCTGACCGCGTGGGGTGGGTGGAGGGTCAGTAGCCCGTCGTGTCGTCGATGCTGGCTCGCGCGGTCGGCACCAGGAAGCTCCGCTCGAAGGTGAGGACCACCTCGCCGGTGGCTTTGCGGCCGATGGTGCGGCAGCTCACGATGCCCTCGCCCGGCCGGCTGGCGGAGAGCCGTTTCGCGGTCACCTCGCTCTCGGCGTACAGCGTGTCGCCCACGAAGACCGGCTGGGGAAGGTGGATCCGCTCCCAGCCGAGGTTCGCGATGGCCCGGCCGCTGGTACTGCGGGCGGTCATCCCGCCGACGATGCTCAGGGTCACCAGACTGGAGACCAGGGGCTGGCCCCACCGACCCGCCTCGGCGTATGCGCCGTCGATGTGCAGCGGTGACGCGTTCATGCTCAACATGCTCATCAACACGTTGTCCATCTCGGTCACGGTGCGGCCGGGCCGATGCTCGATCACCGTGCCGACGACGATCTCGTCGTAGTAGAAGCCGACCTGTTCGCGGTATCGGTTCTCGCCTGCCCTCCGGAAGCCGACCGGACCGGAGCCGGTCGGCTTCCCGGCCTGCTCAGGCCGCATCGGTGAGCTCCCGTACGTGGTCGGCGAAGGTGGCCAGGACCGACCGGTCAAGGTCGGCACGGATCATGATCCGCAACCCGGCCTGGCCCTGCGGCACGATCGGAAAGAACACCGCCGAGCTGTAGAAGCCACGCCGGTACAACTCCGCGGAGAGTTGGACCGCCCGGTCGGCGTCGCCCACGGTGATTCGACGTACCGGCAGTCCATTTCCGGCAAAGGAGGTGGGTAGCAGCTCATCGAAGTACGCGACGTTCTCGTCCAGTCGGCGCTGCAACTGGCCCAGTTCGGGTGAACGGTGAATGGCGGCGCTCGCCAACGAGGCCCCGACCAGTGGCAGGGCCATGTTCTGCGACCACCCCACCGGCCCGGCGTGCCGGGTCAGGAAGCGGGACATCGCCGGGTCGCCGAGCATGGCCACACCACCGCCGGTGCCGAAGCCCTTGCCCAGGCTGGTGACGATGACGGTGAGCGGATTCATGACCAGTCGGGATCGGACGAAGCCCTCACCCCGCTCGCCGACCAGCGACAACGAGTGCGAGTCGTCGATGAAGAGGAACAGACCGTACCGGTCCTGGAGTTCCAACAGACCGTCCAGGGCAGCGGCGCCGCCCATCGAGTACGCGCCGTCGGCGACGTAGGCCACGCTGGGGTACTGCCGGCAGATGTCCTCCAGGTAGTTCAGGTCGTTGTGGTCGCAGGTGAGGACCAGACTCTCCTCTGCGCAGATGGGCTTCACGTACGACATGCAGAAGTGGCAGTGCCGGTCAAAGACCATCACCCTGGGGCCGCCCGGAGCGAGGTGCCCGGAGGCCACCAGGGGCAAGATGCCGGCGGTGAGCGCGCTACAGGTGGTACCGGGGAGGATCTGGGCACCGAACAGTTCTCCCAGTTCCTCCTCCAACCGGGCCAGCAGTTGGTGCCGGATGCGGGTGGTGGAGGTGACCAGCCAGGTGGTGCCGGCCTCGCGTAGCGCCGACACCGCCCCCTCAATCACTGCCGGATGGTGGTTGAGGCCGAGGTAGGCGCAGGAGCACATGTTGACGAACTCGTGGCCGGTCGCCCGGTCAACGAGCCGGTTGTTGGAGTCGCCCGAGGGCGTGTCGACACTGATCCCGGTCAAACCGTGGTCGGCCGCTGCCTGCCAGACCGGGTCGGCCGTCCGGATCATCTTCTCCGCGTGGCGGTACCGGTGCGGACCGACGAAGCTCTGGTGTTCCGCTGTGCTCGTCATTTCCTCTCCCTACCAGTGAGACTGACCGCTGGTGTCCCGGCCATGGGTCAGCCGGATGAGTCGAATTCGTCAAGCAGCCGCTGGGACGCCTCGAAGAAGGGCCGGCCCACCATCACCCCGTCGACGGTGGTGATGCCCTGGCCGCTGCGCTGGCCGGCGGCCACCACTCGTCGGGCCGCCTCCAGGGATGCGGCGTCGGGGGAAAAGACCTGGTTGATGACCGCCACCTGGCGTGGATGCAGGGCGATCTTGCCGCTGAACCCGAGGTCCCGTGCCAGAATCGCCTCCCGCCGTAACGCGGTCAGGTCCTGCACGTGGAAGGTCGGCGAGTCGATCGCCTCCACCTCAGCTGCCCTGGCGGCGTTCACCACCCGGGTCCGGGCCTGCTCCAGCGGCTCCCAGCGCAGTTGGGCACCGATAGCGGACGCGTAGTCCGCCGACCCGAAGATCAGCGCACGCAGGTGCGGCGACGTCGCCGCGATCGCCGCGGCGGCCTCCACCCCTCGTGGTGTCTCAATCACCGCGCACAGCTCGAGGTCCGGACGGACCGGCCGGAGTAGTCGCGCGACTATCTCAATGTCGCGTGGCGATTCGACCTTGGGGACCAGCACGATGGAGGGCCGGATCGGATACTCGCGCAAGGCGAGCAGATCCCGCATGCCCTCGGATTCGGTAAGTGTGTTCATCCGAACGGCGCAACGGCGACCGGACGCGCTCTCCCCACTGAAGAACGCGCTCCCCCGGTTCCGGGCCTCGGCCTTGTCCTGCGGCGGCACCGAGTCTTCCAGGTCGACCAGGCAAATGTCGGCTCCCGATCGGTGGCAGGTTGCGTACCTGCCGACCGCGGTCGCCGGCGTACACAACATGGACCGGCAGTACCGGGCGTACATCACACCTCCCGCCGTACGTCGATGAGAACCTTGCCCGAAGTGGCGCGGGCGGCGACCGCCGTGTGGGCGGCGCCGACCTCGTGCAGCGCGACGGTCCGGTCGACGTGGACCGTGAGCTGGCCCTGGGCCGCCAGCTCGAAGAGCCGGTCGACGATCCCGCACAGCAGCTCACGGTCGTCCACCACGTGCCGCATCCAGAAGCCGGCACAACCGATGGATCGCTCGGCCAGTTGTGCGGTGGTCACCGCGACGACACCGGCGGGGTCCGCCGGACCGATGGGCACGTCACCAGCAACGCCGGTTCCGGGATCGCTCGAGTTGCCGGGCCGCCAGCCGAGGCAGACCAACCGTCCAAACGGCGCCAGGCCGACCAGGGCGGCCCGCGCCACCGCGCCGCCCACCGAGTCGACGAACAGGTCCACGCCGGTTCCGCCGGCCGCCTCCCGCACCCGGTCGGCCAGCTCTGGATCTGCCGGGTCCAGCACCACATCTGCGCCGAGCCCGGTGACGAACTGTCGCTTCGCCGCGGTCGACGCCAGGCCGATCACCGGCGAGGCGCCAAGCGCCACCGCGAGCTGCACCGCGAGGTGTCCAACCCCGCCGGCCGCGGCGGAGACCGCGACACTCTCCCCGGCCCGCAGCCGACCGGCCAACGACAACGCCCCGTACGCGGTGCTGCCCTGTTCGAACAGACCGAGCGCCTGCGCGTCATCGATGCCCGCCGGAATCTCCACTGTGTGCGCCTCCGGGGCCGCCACCACCTCGGCGTAGCCACCGCCCTGGCGTAGGAGCGCGACGACCCGTCGTCCGTCGGCCCGTCGACGCCCGACCGCCTCCACGCCGAGCACCGCCGGCAGCGGCAGCTCGGGGTGAGCACCGGCGCAGCGCTCCAGGTCATCGAAGTTGACCCCGGTCAACGTCACGTCGATCAGACTCTCCCCAATCCCCGGCGATGGCTCGGGTATCCGCTCGACGCGTAGTGCTTTCGGACCACCTGGTCGGCGCAGAACCACCGCACGCATGGACCGGGTCATCGCGGCCGCCGACGGCCGCTGCGGCGCGAACCGACGAGTACCGGTCCCCAGCCACCGCTACGGGTGCGTCCCGACGATGCGGAGCAGGTCATGCCGACTGGTCCACGAAGAGTTCCCCCCGCCGGCGGTGCAGCTCCTCCGCTGCCTGAAGGTCATCCGCGATGGCGCAACAGGCGACGGTACCGTCCGCGGCAACGTCGTCGGAGGTGATCACGACCCCGGTACGGCTGGTGGGGTCGTACGCCAAGCCCGCCGTCGCGAGCCGCTCGACAGCCGCCGTGAACGACGGCACGGCCCAACCGAAGCGTTCCAGGAAGACCCGCTTCTCTCGGTATCCGGGATCGACCACCCGACCGTAGAGGGCCAGGTGGAGGTGGGTGGAGCCAGTTAGGCGACAGTTGGTCTCGGTGAAGAGCACCTGCTTGTCCGGAGTAGCGATAGCGTCCGCACAGACCACGCCCCGGTAGCCGAGTACACGGAGGGACTCGACCAGCCGGTGGGCGCCGTCCAGCAACTCTGCCCTGGTCTCCGCGTCGATCGTCTGCGCCGGCAGCACCTGGCCGATCGCCCTTGGCGCCATCAGCAGATCTCCCACCCCGATCAGCTGCGCCGCCTCGTCGGTGACGATGTACTCCGCGTAGCTGGTGGCGGACCTGGGGAAGAACTGCTCCACCACCAGCCGGTGTGTCTGGCCTGCGGTGAGCCCTTCCCATCGCTGCTGTACGTATGCCAGCAGCGCGGGACGGTCCGGCAACACCACCGCCCGGGTCGCGCCGGTCGGCGCGACGCCATCGGTACGGCTGAGGACCTCGTTGCCGAGACCACCGCCGTTGAACTCCATCTTCACGATCGCGTCGTGTCCCTGGTCGAAGAGGTCAGCTATCGCCTCCAGTGCCTGCTCCGGCCGGGCGACCACGGTGCCCGGGGCGATCGGCACCCCGGCTCCGGCGGCCAGGGCCCGGAACCCGGCCTTGCTGTTTACCAGCGCGTCACCGGCCTGGTTGCTGAACGGGTAGCCGGGGAGGGCCGCCTCGGCGCCGAGTGTCCGGGCGATCCGGGTGATGGAGAGGTCTTTGTAGACGGCCAAGATCTTGGCCGGAGGCCGGTTGCCGAGCGCGCCGCGTAGCTCGTCCAAAAAGCTCGGATCGGTGAGCCGATCTGGGGTGAGGATGTCCGAGCCGAGACTGCCCGGTGGCGGGATCACAGTGGTCAGGGTCGAGGCGCGGGTTCCGGTGAGGTCAGTGATGTAGCTCAGGTAGTCCGCCGGCGGGGCAAACGGCAACACCAGCACGTCGCCGTCCCGGGCGAACCAGAGTAGGCGCTGCGCGGCACAGCCACCACCGCGCAGTTGGTCGGCGGTCAGCGCCGCCAGATCGCCGACCATCTCCCAGGTTCGACTATTACCGATAATCAAGGTTCTCATTACCGCCCCATCAGTTCGGCGGGATTTTCGGACACGGCCCCGCCCAGCCGGATCAACCGACTGTTGAGCTGCGAAATGAGACAGAACGGGGCATCGTTACGAACCGTGTGTCAACGTGTGAAGGGATCTCTGATTTGCTGATCGACACGCTATCAATTGACACTGTCGAGAGCAAGGAGTGATCTTGCTAGCACCGAGTGTAGCGGCGATCGGCCTCCCGAGGTCACGCCGTGAAAGATCATCAGCGACGCCACCTCACCCATGCCCGGTCGCATCATTCATCCACATGAGATTTAAGCAGCTTACCGACGTTACGATCACCGCTGGTCACAGCCGACCCACCCCAGCCGGCCGGCCGGCCCCCAACGCGCCGCCGGCCTAGATCATCATTGCCGAAAGTATCGATCACTGGTTGCATGAGTGACGGACATAGCTCCAAGCCGCCACTGCAGGTAACAAGAACGTCACGCTCCTCGCCGCTGCGGGTGAGCGCACCACAATACGTCTCCTGGGGGGCCACATGAGGCTGCACAGTTTCGATGAATGGTCGCCGTTACGCGAAATCGTCGTGGGATCAGCCTCGGGCTACCGACAACAGGCCCGCGACCTCTCCTTCGATCTCTTCTTCTACGACAACCTCATCCACGACAACCCAAAGACCCACCCTATCTACTATCCACGGTTCATGGCCCACGGTCAGCCGACGCCGGGGTCATTGACCTCGAAAACCCTGGATATCAAGCAGCGCTATGTGGACGAGTTACACGAGGACGTGGAAGGAATAGCTGGGACGCTCAAGTCCCTTGGCGTACGCGTTCACCGACCGATGAACCTCCGCGAGGGCGCCGCACACTTCGCCACGCCCGCGTGGTCCGCCACCGCGCTGCCGCCCCTGAACCTCCGGGACAACACGTTGATCCTGGGTGACGAGATCATCGAAACGCCACCAATGATGCGCTCGCGCTACTTCGAGACGCAGTTTCTGAAGCCCGTTTTCATGGAGTACTTCAAACACGGTGCCCGGTGGACGGTGATGCCCCGGCCGTGGATGACCGACCGCTCCTTCGACCTCGCCCAGGCCGAACAGATCGTCACGATGGAGACGGTGCCCACCATCAACGACTCCCCCTATGACGTGGGCATCGAGATGCTCTTCGACGCCGCCCAGTGCCTGCGATTCGGTCGGGACATCCTGGTCAACATCGCGACGGCGAACCACCTCCTCGCGTGTGAGTGGTTGGAGCGCCACCTGGCGGGCCGCTACACCATCCACCGGATCGACCGGCTGGCCGACAGCCACATCGACAGCATGGTGCTCCCCCTGCGACCGGGTACGTTGTTGATCCGCTCCCGACGGTTCCTCGACTACCTACCCAAAGCTCTCCAGAAGTGGGATGTCATCGAGGCGCCCGAGCCGAAAGCACAGAACTTCCCCCAGTACGACGACGATGACGTCATCCTCACGAGCCCGTTCATCGACCTGAACGTGTTGTCAATTGATGAGCACACCATCATGGTCAACGATTCCTGCCCGGAGCTGAGCCGTGCACTGGAAAAGCACGGCTTCGACGTCGTACCGGTACGTCATCGCCATCGGCGCCTGTTCGGCGGCGGCCTCCACTGCTTCACCCTGGACACCGTGCGCGACGGCACACTCGAGGACTACTTCTCCTGATGGAGCTTGTCGCACCAACCAGCCCCAGCTGGTAGCAACACCGATCTTGCCGGCTCGACCTACCGACCCCTGCGGCTTGTCGTCGGGGCCGACGGAGGGATCCTAACCAGTGGTACCACTGACCTGACCGACCTGCTCGACCGGGTGCAGCAAACCGGGGACGAGCGCGTCCACGGCACGCCCCAGCAGAAGCCGACCGTCCGGGGCTGTCTCCAGGCCGGAGACCAGGGCGACGCAGATCTCGGCGGCCGCGTCCGCATCCGCCGCACCCGCCTCGGTGAAGAGACCCGACAGCAGCTTCCGCAACTCCACGGTGAACTCGGTGCAGATCTCACCGAACAGCCGGGCCTTGCTGTCCATGAGCTCGGCGGTGTGCGGCGAGTCCCCAATCAGGTTCAGGGACAGGTCGAGTTTGGCGGCCAGGACGCCCCGAATGCGCTGGGCATAGGGGGCGTCCTGATCGGCGGCTTGCCGGGCACGGGCCAGCGCCTGGGTGTGCAGGCGCCCGGCGAGTTGCCGGAACGCGTCATCCTTACCACGGACGTACTGGTAGACGGCGGACCGAGAGACCCCCATCGCGGCGGCGATGTCATCCATCGTCGTCCGCCGTACGCCATACCTGGTCAAGCAGGTGTAGGTGGCGTCGAGGACATCGGAGAGCCGACTATTGTCCATGTCAGCTCAGTTTACCCAGCAGCTCCGTGGCGACCTGGGCGGAAGACGCCGGGTTCTGCCCGGTGACCAGGTTGCCGTCGACGACGACGTTCGGCGCCCACGGCTCACCTTCCTGGACCTGCACGCCGATGTCGACCAGGCGGTCCTGGAGCAGCCACTTGGCCTTGTCGGCCAAGCCGGCCTGGGCCTCCTCCGCGTTGGTGAAGGCAGCCGCCCGGCGTCCGGTGAAGGCGTTGCTGCCATCGGCGTTCACCGCGGCGAGCATCGCGGCCGGACCGTGGCAGACGATGCCGACCGGCTTCTTCTCCCGCATGGCGGCCACCAGCAGCTGGCCGGAGTCCTGGTCGACCGCCAGGTCCTCCATCGGCCCGTGACCACCCGGGTAGAAGACAGCCTGATAGTCGTCGAGGTTGACCTCCGACAGGGTGAGCGGCTTGCGCAGATCTTCGATGCTCTCCACGGCCTTGGTCATCCGGGCGGCCCCCTCGGGACCGCCGGTGGCCTCCGGCTGCAGGCTGCTCCGGTCCACCCGCGGCACCACTCCCCCCGGGGTGGCGATGCTGACCTCGTGGCCGGCGCTGGTCAACATCTCGTGGGGCACCACGAGCTCCTCGGCCCAGAGACCGGTGGGGTGCTTGGTGCCGTCGGCGAGCTCCCAGTGGTGAGCGCCGGTTACCACGAACAGGATCTTTGACATTGATCAAACCCTCCGTAGCTGGGCGGACCCCAGCAGTCCGTCCCGAGACCAACTATACAGACTGACGTTCTGCACGCAAAATGACAGTACGGTTTATGTCGTGCCGGCTCCACGGGCGAGATCGGGCACCAGCGGCCCAGCGGAGGTAACTCCGGGCGGATAATCACCCGGCTGCCTATCCTTGGCGACGACATGCCGAACGAAGTCGCCTCCACCCCGCCCGACGACACCCGCGAGCTGCACCGCCGGCTACGCCCGCTGATGCTCCGTGACCAGCACCGTCTCCGACGGCGGCTGGACGGCGCACAACGAATACCCGACCCCCAGCGTCGGGAAACAGCCCTGGCCGAAATCACGACGGATGTGATCCGAGCCGAGACCCGGCTGGCGGGCCGGCAAGCCGCCGTACCCAAAATCACCTATCCGGCGATGCTCCCGGTCAGCGAGCGCCGGGACGAGATCGCCGCGGCGATCCGCGACCACCAGGTCGTGATCGTCGCCGGCGAGACCGGCTCCGGCAAGACCACCCAGCTACCGAAGATCTGCCTGGAGCTGGGCCGCGGCGTCCACGGGCTGATCGGCCACACCCAGCCCCGTCGGCTCGCCGCCCGGACGGTCGCCGACCGCATCGCCGAAGAGCTCAGCACCGAGTTGGGCGAGGTGGTCGGCTACCAGGTGCGCTTCGCCGACCAGGTGAGCGACCGAAGCCTGGTCAAGTTGATGACCGACGGCATCCTGCTCGCCGAGCTACAGCACGACCGGATGCTTCGCCAGTACGACACGATCATCGTCGACGAGGCGCACGAGCGAAGCCTCAACATCGACTTCATCCTCGGCTACCTACGGCAGCTCCTCCCCCGCCGCCGGGACCTCAAAGTGATCATCACTTCGGCCACCATCGAGACCGACCGGTTCGCACGGCACTTCGCCGACGCCGACGGCAACCCGGCGCCGGTCGTCGAGGTGTCGGGGCGGACCTACCCGGTCGAGGTACGGTACCGACCGCTGGTCGAGGTGGGCGAGGACGAGGACGACACCGACGAGGAGCAAGTTCGCGACCAGGTCCAGGCGATCGGGGACGCGGTGCAGGAACTGGCGGCCGAGGGCCCCGGCGACATCCTGGTCTTCCTCTCCGGCGAACGGGAGATCCGAGACACCGCCGACGCGCTCGGCAAGCTCGTCACACACCGACCAGCGTTACGCAACACCGAGATCCTGCCGCTGTACGCCCGGCTGAGCACCGCCGAACAGCATCGCGTCTTCGCCCCACACACCGGTCGGCGGGTGGTGCTGGCCACCAACGTCGCGGAGACGTCGCTCACCGTGCCCGGCATCCGGTATGTGGTGGACCCCGGCACGGCGCGCATCTCCCGCTACTCGAACCGGCTCAAGGTGCAGCGGCTGCCCATCGAGCCGGTCTCGCAGGCCTCGGCCAACCAGCGCAAGGGCCGGTGCGGGCGCACCTCGGACGGCATCTGCATCCGCCTCTACGACGAGCCGGACTTCCAGTCCCGACCCGAGTTCACCGACCCGGAGATCCTGCGGACCAACCTCGCCTCGGTCATCCTCCAGATGACCGCGATCGGGCTCGGCGACATCGCCGCGTTCCCCTTCATCGACCCCCCGGACCGGCGCACCATCACCGACGGCGTCAACCTGCTGCACGAGTTGGGCGCGCTCAACCCGGCCGAGACCAACCCGGCGAAGCGGCTCACCCCGCTCGGCCGGCGGCTCGCTCAGCTGCCGGTCGACCCCCGGCTGGCCCGGATGGTGCTTGAGGGGGAGCGCAACGGCACCGCCACCGAGGTGGTCGTCATCGCGGCGGCGCTGTCGATCCAGGACCCCCGCGAACGGCCGGTTGACAAGCAGGCCCAGGCCGACCAGGCGCACGCCCGCTTCGCCGACCAGGAGTCGGACTTCGTGGCGTACCTCAACCTGTGGCGTTACCTACGCGAGCAGCAGCGGGCCCGGTCGTCCAGTGGATTCCGACGGATGTGTCGGTCCGAGTACCTGAACTACCTGCGGGTGCGGGAGTGGCAGGACATCGTCAGCCAGCTCCGACAGGCACTGCGGACTCCGGAGCGAAGCCGGCGGCGGGGCGGGCCGGCCGGCGACGGCGGTGGGCCAGCCGGCGACGGCGGTGGGCGACGCGGCGGCGGGGCGGACCTGCCGGAGGAGATCGACACCCCGAAGGTGCACCAGTCCCTGCTCGCCGGCCTCCTCTCCCATGTCGGCCTGAAGGACACCCAGCGGTACGAGTACCTGGGTGCGCGGGGAGCGAAGTTCGCCCTCTTCCCCGGCTCCGCCCTGGCGAAGAAGCCGCCGCGCTGGGTGATGGTCGCCGAGCTGGTCGAGACCAGCCGGCTCTGGGGCCGGGTGAACGGTCGGATCGAACCGGAGTGGGTCGAGCCACTCGCCCAACACCTGGTGAAACGCAGCTACAGCGAGCCGCACTGGGAGAAGCGGCAGGCGGCGGCCATGGCCGTCGAGAAGGTGACGCTGTACGGCGTTCCGATCGTCACCTCCCGTAAGGTCAATTTTGGCCGGATCGACCCGGTGACCAGCCGCGAGCTGTTCATCCGGCACGCGCTGGTCGAGGGGGACTGGCAGACCCACCACCAGTTCTGGCGGGACAACCAGCGTCTCCTTGACGAGGTGACCGAGCTGGAGAACCGGGTCCGACGGCGGGACATCCTGGTCGACGACGAGACGATCTTCCAGTTCTACGACGAGCGGATCCCGGCCGGGGTGGTCTCCGGGCGGCACTTCGACACCTGGTGGAAGCGGGAGCGCCGGCAGCGACCGGAGCTGCTGACCTTCACCCGGGAGCTGCTGGTCAACGCCGGCCGCGGTGGCGTGGACGGGGACGGTTTCCCCGACGAGTGGCGAACCGACGGGGTGCTCCTGCCACTGACGTACCGATTCGACCCCGGCACCTCCACCGACGGGGTCACGGTGGACATCCCGCTGCCGCTGCTCAACCAGGTGCCGGCGGAGAGCTTCCAGTGGCAGGTGCCGGGGCTCCGCGAGGAGCTGGTCATCGCGCTGATCCGCTCGCTGCCCAAGGCGGTCCGGCGCAACTTCGTCCCGGTGCCCGACTACGCCCGGGCCGTGCTCGCCGAGCTTCCGGCCGGCGAGGAGGACCTGCTGGACGCCCTCACCCGGCAGCTGCGCCGGATGACCGGGGTCACCGTCCCCCGGGACGCCTGGGATCCGGCGAAGCTACCGCCGCACCTGCGGGTCACCTTCCGGGTTCTCGGCGAGGACGACCGCCCGGTCGCCGAGAGCAAGGACCTGCCGGCGCTGCAACGCCAGCTCACCGCGGAGGTACGTCAGGTGGTGGCCGCCGCCGCGCCGGACGTGGCCCGCACCGGGCTGACCGACTGGGAGATCGGCACCCTGCCCCGCACGGTCGAGCAGGTCCGGGCCGGGTACGCGGTCACCGCGTACCCGGCGCTGGTGGACGAGGGCGCCACGGTCGGGGTACGGGTCTTCGACTCTCCTGCCGAGCAGGAGGCCGCGCACTGGGCGGGGACCCGACGCCTGCTCCGGCTGGCCGCGCCGGCGCCGGCGAAGTTTCTCCAGGGGCGGCTCTCCAACGAGGCGAAGCTGGCGCTCAGCCGCAACCCGCACGGCGGTGTGCCGGCGCTGATCGAGGACGCGGCCGGCGCGGCACTCGACAAGCTGATCGCCGACGCGGGCGGCCCGGCCTGGGACGCCGACGGTTTCGCCGCGCTGCGGGGTACGGTCCGCGCCGGTCTGGTGGAGACCGTCGTCGAGGTGATGGAGCGGGTGCGCGGGGTGCTCGCCGCCGGCTACGCGATCGAGCAACGCCTCGGCGCGACCCGAAACCTGGCGGTGGTGGCCGCGCTCGCCGATATCCGCGGCCAGCTCACCGGCCTGATTCACCCGGGCTTCATCACCGAGGCCGGCTACGCACGACTACCGGATCTGCGGCGCTACCTGACCGCGATCGAACGCCGGTTGGACCGGCTCCCCGGCAACCCGGCCCGGGACAAGCAGCAGCAGGACCGGATCGCCGTCGTGCAGCGGGAGTACGCGGACCTGCTCGCCGCGCTGCCGCCGGCGAAGCGGCGGACGGCGGCCGTCCGGCAGATTCGGTGGATGATCGAGGAGCTGCGGGTAAACGTCTTCGCCCAGGCGCTGGGGACCCCGTACCCGGTCAGCGAGCAGCGCATCTACAAGGCCATGGACGCCGCCGAGGTGGCCTAGCGGGGCTCGAGGCCGGATGGCAGGGCGGCGGTGGCGATCGCGTCGTCAACGTACTCGAGCAGGATGCGACGCAGCTCCCGGCCGGCGTGGGTGGGGACGACATCCCGGCGGCGGGCGACCGCGATGGTCCGGCGGACGCCGGGCGCGGCGAGTCGGGTGACGTGGATTCCGGGCCGGCTGGCGACGACGCTGCCGGGCACCAGGGCGACCCCCAGCCCGGCGGCGACGAAGCTGAGCACGGAGTCCATCTCCCCGCCGTCGACCGAGATCCAGGGCTCGAAGCCGGCCTCCCGGCACGCCTGCAGGGTGGCGTCCCGCAGGTCGTACCCCTCCCGAAACATCACCAGCGGGTGACCGCGCAGGTCGGCGACGCGCATCGGGTACGTCGGCAGGGCGTCCGGCAGGGGCCCGACGCTGGCGACCACCAGGCTCTCGGTGAGGATCGCGTCGGTGCGCAGCCCGGGGTCGGTGCCCTGGGCCGGCGCTATGATCAACGCCAGGTCCAGGTCGCCGCGGAGCAGGTGCCGGACCAGGTCCTGGGAGCCGCCCTCCTCGACCCACAGGTCAACGGTCGGGTGGGCGTCGCGGAAGCGGCGCAGCACGGGTGGGGCCAGTGCGGTGGCCAGGCTGGGGGTCGCACCGAGGCGTACCCGGCCCCGTCGCAGGCCGACCAGCTCCTGGACCTCCCGGGTGGCGATCTCCACGTCGGTGAGGATCCGTTCGGCGAACGGCAGCAGCACCTCACCCGCGGCGGTGAGCGCGATCTTTCCCCTTACCCGTTCAAAGAGCGGGGTGCCGAGTTCCGTCTCCAGAGCGTGAATTTGCTTACTCAACGAGGGCTGCGTGATGCCGACAAGGTCGGCCGCTTGGGTGAAATGTCGTACTTCTGCGACCGCTGCGAAGTACCGAAGCTGATGGAGTTGCATCTTCATAGCCTAAGGCTATGAAGACTGCGGAGTCGATGCATTGGACGACTGGTCCGACTGCTCCTAGCGTCAGCCATGTGGTAGTCACGTCACGAACTCGGTCGCCCATCCGCTCCACTGTCGGCCTCAAAGCCGTCATGGCGGTGACGGGCCTTGTCTTGGTGCTGTTCCTCGTCGCGCACATGCTCGGCAACCTGAAGATCTTCACCGGTGCCGAGGATTTCGACCACTACGCGCACTGGCTGCGTGAGCTCGGTACGCCGCTACTCCCCTACGGCTGGTACCTGTGGTTGCAGCGGGGCGCGCTCCTGGTCGCGCTGGCCGGCCATATCTGGGCCGCGACCATGCTGGCGCTGCGCGCCCGCTCCGCCCGCCCGGTCAAGTATGCCCACCGCAACAAGGTCCAGGGCAGCTACGCCGCCCGCACCATGCGCTGGGGTGGCGTGATCATCGCCCTCTTCGTGATCTACCACATCCTGGACCTCACCACCGGGCACCTGAACCCGGTCGGCGACCCGACCCGGCCACAGGCCAACGTGGTCGCCGACTTCGCCCCGGAACGCTGGTACGTGACGCTGTTCTACACGCTCGCGATCGTCGCGCTCGGCTTCCACCTACGGCACGGCGCCTACAGCGCGCTCCGCAGCCTCGGTCAGCAGACGCCGCAGGGCGAACGCCGCGCCCGGGGCCTCGCGCTGCTCTTCGCCGTCGCGCTCAGCGTCGGCTACCTGGTGGTCCCGTTCGCCGTACTCCTCGGATTGGTGCGTTGACCATGGATCTCTACACCGAAGGTAACCCGGTCACCGACACCCGGGCCCC
The DNA here is from genome assembly GCF_000378845.1 of Salinispora pacifica DSM 45544. Classification (NCBI taxonomy): domain Bacteria; kingdom Bacillati; phylum Actinomycetota; class Actinomycetes; order Micromonosporales; family Micromonosporaceae; genus Salinispora; species Salinispora pacifica. Next base: position 1,276,002 of record NZ_KB905359.1, read on the forward strand.
GGACGGACCGATCGAGGGCCGCTGGGACAGTCGCCGGTTCAACGCCAAGCTGGTCAACCCGGCCAACCGTCGCAAGCTGACGGTGATCGTCGTCGGCACCGGCCTGGCCGGTGGTTCGGCCGCCGCCACCCTCGCCGAGCAGGGCTACCGGGTCCGGTCCTACTGCTACCAGGACAGCCCGCGCCGGGCCCACTCGATCGCCGCACAGGGCGGCATCAACGCGGCGAAGAACTACCGCAACGACGGCGACTCGGTACACCGCCTCTTCTACGACACCGTCAAGGGCGGCGACTTCCGCTCCCGCGAGTCGAACGTGCACCGACTGGCCGAGGTGTCGGTCAACATCATTGACCAGTGCGTCGCCCAGGGCGTCCCGTTCGCCCGCGAGTACGGCGGCCTGCTCGACACCCGCTCCTTCGGCGGCGCGCAGGTACAGCGCACCTTCTACGCCCGGGGCCAGACGGGTCAGCAGCTGCTGCTCGGGGCGTACCAGGCGCTGGAACGTCAGGTCGGCCTCGGCAACGTGGAGATGAACACCCGGCACGAGATGCTGGAGCTGATCGTCGTTGACGGCCGGGCCCGGGGGATCGTCGTCCGGGACCTGGTGACCGGCGAGATCACCACCGAGTTCGCCGACGCGGTCGTGCTCGCCTCCGGCGGTTACGGCAACGTCTTCTACCTCTCCACCAACGCCAAGGGCTGCAACGTCACCGCCACCTGGCGGGCGCACCGCCAGGGGGCGTACTTCGCCAACCCCTGCTACACACAGATCCACCCGACCTGCATTCCGGTCTCCGGCGACCACCAGTCGAAGCTGACGCTGATGAGCGAGTCGCTACGCAACGACGGCCGGGTCTGGGTGCCCAAGGCCGAGGGTGACGACCGCGATCCCCGCGAGATCCCCGAGGACGAGCGGGACTACTACCTGGAGCGGATCTACCCCTCGTTCGGCAACCTGGTGCCCCGGGACATCGCCTCCCGCGCCGCGAAGAACGTCTGCGACGAGGGGCGCGGCGTCGGCCCGACCCGGCTCGGCGTCTACCTGGACTTCGCCGACGCGATCCAGCGGCTGGGCCGCAAGTCCATCGAGGCCAAGTACGGCAACCTCTTCGAGATGTACGAGCGGATCACCGGCGAGGACCCGTACGAGGTTCCGATGCGGATCTACCCGGCCGTGCACTACACGATGGGTGGGCTCTGGGTCGACTACGACCTGCAGGCGACCATCCCCGGCCTCTTCGTGATCGGCGAGGCGAACTTCTCCGACCACGGCGCGAACCGACTGGGCGCCTCCGCGCTCATGCAGGGGCTCGCCGACGGCTACTTCGTGCTGCCGAACACCATCGCCAACTACCTCGCGGCCGGCCCGTTCGAGAAGCTCGAACCGAGCCACCCGGCGGCGGTCGAGGCCCGGCGCACTGTCGAGGATCGGATCCACCGGCTCCTCTCCGTGGACGGCGACCGGACGGTGGACTCGTTCCACCGGGAGCTGGGCCAGATCATGTGGGAGCACTGCGGCATGGAGCGCTCCGCCGCCGGTCTGCGCAAGGCGGTTGACGAGATCCGCGCGCTGCGGGAGGAGTTCTGGCAGCGGGTCCGGATCGTCGGCGACGCCGACGGGCTCAACCAGTCGCTGGAGAAGGCCGGCCGGGTGGCCGACTTCTTCGAGCTGGCCGAGCTGATGTGCATCGACGCCCTGCACCGCGAGGAGTCCTGCGGTGGCCACTTCCGCGCCGAGCACCAGAGCCCGGACGGCGAGGCCCAACGCGACGACGAGCGGTTCGCGTACGTGGCGGCCTGGGAGTACGGCTCCGAGCAGCCGGTGCTACACAAGGAAGACCTCACGTTCGAGTACGTCCACCCCACGCAGCGGAGTTACAAGTGAACCTGACCCTACGCATCTGGCGCCAAACGGGCCCCGAGGACAAGGGTCGGATGGTGACCTACCCGGTCGAGGACATTTCTCCGGACATGTCGTTCCTGGAGATGCTCGACGTGCTCAACGAGCGCCTGACCCTCGCCGGTGAGGAGCCGGTGGCGTTCGACCACGACTGCCGTGAGGGCATCTGCGGCATGTGCGGCATGATGATCAACGGCAACGCGCACGGGCCGCAGCGCGGCACCACCGCCTGCCAGCTGCACATGCGGCAGTTCACCGACGGCGAGACGATCGATATCGAGCCGTGGCGGGCCCGGGCGTTCCCGGTCGTCAAGGACCTGGTGGTCAACCGCAACGCCTTCGACCAGATCATCGCGGGGGGTGGCTTCGTCACCGCTCCGACCGGCAGTGCGCCCGAGGCGCACGCGGCACCGGTGGCGAAGGCCGACGCGGACGCCGCTTTCGAGTCGGCCGCCTGCATCGGCTGCGGCGCCTGCGTCGCGGCCTGCCCGAACGGCTCTGGCATGCTCTTCACCGCCGCCAAGGTCACCCAGCTCTCGCTGCTGCCGCAGGGCCAGCCGGAGCGGTACACCCGGGTGATCGGCATGGTGGACTCGCACGACGACGCCGGCTTCGGCGGCTGCACCAACGCCGGGGAGTGCACCGTGGTCTGCCCCAAGGGCATCCCGCTGCACACCATCGGTCGGCTCAACCGCGACTACCTCGCGGCCACCGCCAAGCACACCGGGCGCTCCTGACCGCGGCACCGTCGGTTCAACCCCTCCGTTGCGGGTAGCCCCCTTCTCGAAAGCGAGAGGGGGGGGGAGCCGATGGCGCTGACGCGGTAGGGCCGGCGGGTACGGCGGAATCCAGTCGGAAGGACGGCGATGGGGGCACCAACAGAGCGGGGCCGTCCGCGCGGGAGAGGTGGGCGGCGACTGGGCGGGGTGGTCGGGATGGCCGCACTGGCCGGCCTCGCCTGGGCGGTACGGGATGTTCCGCTGGCCCTCGGCGGCCGGCTGACCGGCGCGCGGGCCGAGCGCGCCCGCCACTCGCCGCAGTTCCGGGCCGGTGCCTTCCGGAACCCGGCCAGCAGCCGTCCCGCCGCCAGCCCCACGACGGGCTCCACGGACCGGAACCTGCTCCGCGAGCTCCTCTTCGGCAAGCAGCAGCGTCACCCGCGGCTGCCGGTGCCGTTGGTGCGCCCAGCGCCTGCACCGGAGTCATCCCCGCACTCGCCCGAGTTGAACGTGGTCTGGTACGGCCACGCCTCCACGCTGGTCGAGATCGAGGCCCGCCGGGTGCTGATCGATCCGGTGTGGAGTCAGCGCTGTTCCCCGTCGACCCGGGTCGGGCCCCGGCGGCTCCACCCGCCACCGGTCGGCCTCGACGAGTTGCCCGCGGTCGACGCGATCCTGATCTCGCACGACCACTACGACCACCTCGACCTCGCGACCGTACAGGGGCTGACAGCAGGACAGAACGCACCGTTCGTGGTGCCGCTCGGAATCGGTGCCCACCTTCAGCGGTGGGGGGTTCCGGAGCACCGGATCGTGGAGCTGGACTGGTCGGAGAGTCACGACATCGCCGGGTTACGGCTCACCGCCACCCCGGCCCAGCACTTCTCCGGACGCGGCCTGCGCCGGGACGCCACCCTCTGGAGTTCCTGGGTGATCGCGGGGGCGCACCGCAGTGTCTTCTACACCGGCGATTCCGGGTATTTCGCTGGATACGCTGCCATTGGTGCCGGATATGGGCCTTTTGATGTGACCCTGATGCAGATTGGCGCCTATGACCGGGCCTGGCGGGATATCCACATGTTCCCGGAGGAGGCGGTCACCGCCCACCTCGACCTGCGCGGCGGACTGCTTATCCCGGTGCACTGGGCGACCTTCAACCTCGCCGTGCACGACTGGTCGGAGCCGGTGGACCGGCTCTGGACCGAGACGAAGGCCCGGGACGTGCGGCTGGCGGTGCCCCGGCCAGGCCAGCGGGTGGTGGTTGACGATCCACCGCCGGTGGACGGCTGGTGGCAGGCGGTCGCCTGAACGAGGGGGACAGCCCGAACCGCCGTATCGGGACGGTGACTCCACCACCGCTTCGGTCGCCCGGCAGAATGCACGGGAAACCACTCCCGAAGGCGGATCGAGATCGTGACCCTCTCAGTTTCTCAGCGGATCGCCGAGGAGCTCGGCGTCGCCGAGCGCCAGGTGCACGCAGCCGTGGAACTACTCGACGGCGGCGCGACCGTGCCGTTCATCGCCCGGTACCGCAAGGAGGCCACCGGCCTGCTCGACGACACCCAACTGCGCACCCTCGAGGAGAGACTGCGCTACCTGCGCGAGTTGGCCCAACGGCGGGACGCCATCCTGGAGTCGATCCGCAGCCAGGGCAAGCTCGACGAAGCCCTGACGGCACAGATCATGGCCGCCGACTCGAAGTCTCGGCTGGAGGACATCTACCTGCCGTACAAGCCCAAGCGGCGAACCCGCGCGCAGATCGCCCGCGAGGCCGGCCTGGAGCCCCTCGCCGACACCCTGCTCGACGCGCCAGCCCAGGAGCCGCGGGCGACGGCCGCCGGGTTCGTTGACCCGGACCGGGGCATCGCCGACGCCGCCGCCGCGCTCGACGGCGCCCGAGCCATCCTCGTCGAACGGTTCGCCGAGGACGCCGACCTGATCGGTACGCTGCGCGAGCAGATGTGGTCACGGGGCCGCCTGGTGTCCCGGGTCCGCGACGGCCAGGCCACGGCGGGCGCCAAGTTCGCCGACTACTTCGACTTCGCCGAGCCGTACCCGAAACTGCCCGCACACCGGGTCCTCGCCGTGTTCCGCGGCGAGAAGGAGGGCGTGCTCGACCTGACGATGGAGCCGGAGTCGGAGGAGGCCCCGGATCCGGCGGTCACCGGCCCGACCCGGTACGAGACGGCCATCGCCGCCCGGTTCGGGGTGAGTGACCAGGGACGACCGGCCGACCGCTGGCTCTGCGACACGGTTCGCTGGGCCTGGCGTACCCGAATCCTCATCCACCTCGGCGCGGACCTACGCCTGCGGTTGTGGCAGACCGCCGAGGCGGAGGCGGTACGAGTCTTCGCCACGAACCTGCGGGACCTGCTGCTGGCCGCCCCGGCCGGCACCCGGGCGACGATGGGGCTGGACCCCGGCCTGCGCACCGGAGTGAAGGTCGCCGTCGTTGACGCCACCGGCAAGGTGGTCGCCACCGACACCATCTACCCGCACGAACCACGCCGGCAGTGGGACGCCTCGATCGAGACCCTCGCCCGGCTGGCCGCCGCACACCAGGTGGAGTTGGTGGCGATCGGTAACGGCACCGCGAGTCGGGAGACCGACCGGCTCGCCGGAGAGCTGATCCGGCGCCACCCCCAGCTGAACCTCACCAAGCTCGTCGTCTCCGAGGCCGGGGCCTCGGTCTACTCGGCGTCCGCGTACGCGGCGCAGGAACTGCCGGGCCTGGACGTGTCGCTGCGGGGAGCAGTCTCGATCGCCCGCCGCCTCCAGGACCCGCTCGCCGAACTGGTCAAGATCGACCCGCGCTCGATCGGGGTCGGGCAGTACCAGCACGACCTGTCCGAGGTGGCCTTGTCCCGGTCCCTCGATGCGGTCGTCGAGGACTGCGTCAACGCGGTCGGGGTCGATGTCAACACCGCCTCCGCACCGCTGCTGACCCGAGTCTCCGGCATCGGCGCCGGGCTGGCGGAGAACATCGTGCTACACCGAGACGCCAACGGGCCGTTCCGGAGCCGACGCGACCTGCGGCAGGTCCCTCGGCTCGGCCCGAAGGCGTTCGAACAGTGCGCCGGCTTCCTCCGCATCCCCGGCGGTGACGACCCGCTGGACTCGTCCAGCGTGCATCCGGAGGCGTACCCGGTGGTGCGGCGGATCCTCGCCGCCGTCCAGCAGGAGCTACCGACGGTGATCGGCCGGAGTGCGATCCTGCGCGGGCTGCGGGCCACCGATTTCGTCGATGACACCTTCGGGCTACCGACGGTCACCGACATCCTCGCCGAGTTGGAGAAGCCCGGCCGGGACCCGCGGCCGGAGTTCCGCACCGCCACCTTCGCCGAGGGCGTGGAGACGATCGCCGATCTGGTGCCCGGCCTGATCCTGGAGGGGGTGGTCACCAACGTGGCCGCCTTCGGCGCATTCGTGGACGTCGGCGTGCACCAGGACGGTCTGGTGCACGTCTCGGCGATGTCCCGCGCTTTCGTCCGGGACCCACACGAGGTGGTGAAGTCCGGTGACGTGGTGAAGGTCAGGGTCCTCGACGTGGACGTACCGCGCAAGCGCATCTCGCTGACCCTGCGTCTGGACGACACCGAGGCCGGCCGCGGCGGGCGGGGGCAGCAGGGGGGCCGCGCCGGCGACCGGGAAGCCGGCGGCCGCCCCCAGGGCCGCGGCGGGCAGGGCGATCGCGGCGGGCAGCGCGATCGCTCCCAAGGCCGCGGCGGGCAGGGCGGTCGCGGCGGACAGCCACGATCGGGACGTGGGGGCGGGGCCCCGGCCAATGATGCGATGGCGGATGCCCTACGCCGCGCGGGTCTCGCCTGAGCGCACCCCGCGCGACGCCAGGCCCACCAAGGGCCGCGTTGCAGCTGATACAACGATTCGAGCTTCCGGGCTTGCGCCCGGTGGTGTGAGCGCGGGTGCTGTTCGACGCGGCCATCGGCCGGGTCGAACAGCACCGCGCACATCAGCGTGAGGGCCTCCTGGCGGCGCTGCGCGGCGAGCGCGAGGAGGACGCGATCCCGCCGATGCGTTGGCGGCGACGGACTCCTTGACTCAGTGCGCGCGGCGGTAGCGCACGGCCACCACGCCGTTGCGGAGCGGCTCCGCCGAGAGCAGTTCGAGCTGGCGCGGGTCGGGCAGCCCGCCCTGGTAGAGCGTCGGGGCGTGGCCGGCGATCCTGGGATGGACGAGTAGCTTGTACTCGTCGATCAGGTCCAGCCGGTCGAGCTCGGTCGCGAGCTTGCCACTTCCGAGGAGAACCCCCGCGGCCGTCGCGTCCTTGAGCTTCTGCACGCCCTCGCGCAGATCGCCGGCGATGTGGTGACTGTTGGTCCACGGGAAGTCCGTGCGGGTCGACGACACCACGTACTTGGGCTTGGCCTCCAGCTTGACCGCCCACTCGCGCATGGCCGACGGCGCCTCCCGCTCGCCACGGGCCACGGCCGGCCAGTAGCTCTCCAACATCTCGTAGGTGACGCGCCCCCACAGCATCGCCCCGGCCGCGTCCATGAGACGGGTGAAGAAGGCGTGCGTCTCGTCGTCGGCGATCCCCTCCTGGTGGTCAACACACCCGTCCAGGGTGAGGTTGAGGGTGAAGGTGAGCACTCCCATGGCCAGCCAGCCTAACCGCCACCACCGCAACACCGCCCCAGGCGAGCGCGGCGGGTGGGGGCGTAGCGTCACAGACGTGGGAGTGGAGGAGAGCCGGGACTGGCGGGAGCAGCGACGACGGGCGATAGCGGCGCACGCCGCGGCCGAGGAGCACCGACGACTCGCCGAGCAGGCGGAGGCCGCCGAGCTGGTCGCGGAGTTCGTGGCCGAGGCCCGCCGTCGCGACCTGCCACCCGAGCGGCTCACGGCGACCGGGCACGGGGGCCGGGGGCGTTACCGGACCCGGCTGCGGGGCTGGTACGTGGATCGGGCCCGCAGCCGCGCGGTGGACGTGGACGGCCGATTCCACCTCCTGGTCGTACCCGGCGGCCTTCGCGCCCGGCTCTTCGGCGCGAACCCGCAGCCCAGCCCGGCGCCGCTGGTCGTCGGCGCGGGCGGCCGTGACGGCGAGTCGGTGCCACTGCGGTTGCTGCTGCGCCGGCGGTTGGACGACGCCGGCTGACCCTGGGCGAGCTGAGCAGCGAGGCGCCACCCCGGCGGTGACGCGCCTCAGTGTTCCCGCTCCATCGCGAAGAGCCACCCAGACGTTTGATTGACAGCCGTTGACGGATGGCGAAAGCTCGCGGCACAGGCCCTTCCATCCCAGGAGGCGCGATGAGGCGCACACGGCTGGCGATTGCCGGCGTGTTTACCCTGGTCGGCGCGTTGGCGCTGACCGCACCGGCAACCGCACAACCGGGGTCCGAACCGGGCAGCCGGGACAGTCTGGAGGTGTATGTCGGCACGGTTGGCCCGGAGCAGCTGGAAAAGCTGCGGCAGGCCGGGGCCGACCTCGGCCACGAGCACACCGAGACCGACCGGTCCGGCGACGTCCGCGTCGAGACGGTTCTGAGTAAGCGGCAGGCGGCCCGATTGGCGAGCCAGGGCGTGCAGCTGGAGGTCAAGAAGGTACGGGGCAAGCCGGCCAGCGAGGCGCTGCGGGAGCAGGCCGCCACCGGTTGGTCCGCCTTCCGGTCCTACAGCGAGCCGGGCGGCATCCGAGACGAGATCACCGCCACCGCCGCCCGCTACCCAGAGCTGACGAAGGTGACGACGATCGGCCGCAGCCACCAGGGCCAGCCGATCCTCGCCGTCAAGGTAACCAAGAACGCGGACCGGACCCGCGACGGCAAACGCCCGGCGGTCCTGTACGCCAGCGCGCAGCACGCCCGAGAGTGGATCACGCCGGAGATGACCCGGCGGCTGATGCACCACGTCCTTGACAACTACGGCACGGACCAGGAGATCACCCGGCTGGTGGACACCACCGAGCTGTGGTTCCTGCCCGTCGCCAACCCGGACGGCTACGACCACACCTTCACGCCCGGCAACCGGCTCTGGCGCAAGAACCTACGGGACAACGACGGCGACGGACAGATCAGCACCGCCGACGGCGTCGACCTGAACCGCAACTGGGGCTACAAGTGGGGATACGACAACGAAGGCTCCTCCCCCGACCCGAACAGCAACACCTACCGGGGCCCCAGCCCGCACTCGGAGCCCGAGACCCAGGCGCTGGACCAGCTGTTCCGACGGGTCGGCTTCGAGTTCTTCGTGAACTACCACTCCGCCGCCCAACTGCTGCTCTACGGCGTGGGCTGGCAGGTAGCCACCCCCACCCCGGACGACATCATCTATGAGGCGATGGTCGGCGACGACGAGAACCCGGCCGTACCCGGCTACGACCCGGACATCTCGGCCGAGCTGTACACCACCAACGGCGACACCGACACGCACGCCACGGTCCGCTACGGCACCCTCGGCTTCACCCCGGAGATGTCGACCTGTCAGGCCGCGGCGGCCTCCGACCCGGACGACGAATGGCTACCGGAGGACTGCGTCAGCGGCTTCATCTTCCCCGACGACGAAAAACTGATCTCCGCGGAGGTGGCGAAGAACCTGCCGTTCGCCCTGGCCGTGGCGCAGTCGGCCCACGAACCGGACGAGCCGGTGTCGGTGGTCGGCCGCAGCACCCCGGACTTCGTGGTGGACGCCTTCGACACGTCGTACGGCCGCGACCAGCAGGTCGCCTCGATCACCCGACGGGCGCTACGCAACGTACGGATGCACTACACGATCAACGACGGCCGGACCAAGACGGTCCGCGTCCGCGAGTGGCAGGGCGGTGAGCGCTACGGCGACACCCACGACGACTACTACGCCGAGCTGCGGGGCACGGTGCGGGGGGCCAAACCCGGCGACCAGGTCGAGGTCTGGTTCAGCGGCAAGAAGCCCAAAGCGGGGAAGGTGACCAGCGAGCGCTTCACCTACCAGGTGCACGACGACATCGGCGGCGACGTCCTGGTGCTGGCGGTGGAGGATGTCACCGGGCCGGTCCCGGACCAGGACGCCACCAGCGCGAAGTACGCCGACGAGATGGCCGACGCGCTGACCGCGGCCGGGCGCACCAGCGACGTGTACGACTTTGACACGATGGGTCGCCAGGCTCCGCACCACCTGGGTGTGCTGTCGCACTACCAGATGGTGCTCTGGGAGACCGGTGACGACATCATCCCGCGTTCTCCGGGACAGGTACCGGGCACCATCGCCCGGGCGGCGGTGGAGACCGAGTTGTCCGTCCGGGACTACCTGAACGAGGGGGGCAAGCTCCTGCTCAGCGGGGAGTACGCGCTCTACGCCCAGGCCGCCAACGGCGGCTACAGCTACCAGCCGAACGGGCCGGCGGAGTGCACCGACTCCAACGACGAGACGTGCCTGCCGGTACTCAACGACTTCCAGCAGTACTGGCTGGGGGCCTTCACCTACGTGAGTGACGGTGGCACCGGCGAGACCGGGCCGTACCCGGTAACCGGCACCGACGACCGGTTCACCGGCTTCACCGGCGCGCTCAACGCACCGGGCTCGGCGGAGAACCAGGAGCACACGGCGTCGTTCCTGACCACGTCGGGCTTCCTGCCACCGGAGCAGTTCCCGCAGTTCGACAGCGCGGCGCCGCTCGGCTGGGAGCGGCCGGGGGGTGCGCCGTTCGACCCGCGTACCGGTGACTGGTACCTGTGGAGCGGCCAGACCAACAACTCGTACAAGCGGCTCACCCAGACCGTTGACCTCACCGGCGCCAACGCCGCCGAGCTGCGCCTCTTCACCTCGTACGACATCGAGACGAACTGGGACTACCTGATCGTCGAGGCGCACGAGGTGGGCAGCGACAGCTGGACGACCCTGCCGGACGCCAACGGCCGGACCAGCACCGACACCGGGGACAGCTGCGAGTCGGGCTGGGTCGAGGCGCTACACCCGTGGCTCGCCCGATACCAGGGCGAGGACTGCTCGCCGACGGGCACCACCGGCAGTTGGAACGCCATCACCGGCGCCTCCAGCGGCTGGCAGGAGCTCGTGGTCGACCTCTCCGGGTACGCCGGTACGGAGGTCGAGCTGTCGATCTCATACATCTCGGACTGGAGCACGCAGGGTCTGGGGGTCTTCCTTGACGACGCCCGGGTGATCGTGGACGGCGCCACGGTCAGCGACACCTCGTTCGAGACGGACCTGGGTGACTGGGCGCTGGCCGGCCCGCCGCCCGGCTCGGCCGAGACGACGGAGAACTGGGGGCGCAGCCAGCAGGCCTTCGCGGAGGGGTCGGCGGTGGTCACCGCGGACACCGTCTACCTCGGCTTCGGCCTGGAGGGGTTGGCTCCGGAAGCCCGGACTGACCTGGTCCAGCGGACGATAGACCATCTGTTCGCGGCGGATCGCCGCTGACGGCTCGTGGTGCGGCGCCGGCGGTCCGCAGCGACCGCCGGCGCCCGCGTGGCTACGGGCGGGGTGTCCGGGCCAACCGCACCGTCGGCGGCCGACGAAGTCCCGCCGGGCCAGCCCGAATGTGGTGAGCTGGGCAGATGGATCAGATCCGGCTCGGACTGGTGCTGCACCCGACCCGGGACGTATCCGAGGTGGTCGACGTCATCGTCGATTGGGCGACAAGGCACCGGATAACGCTGGCGGTGCGGGGGCCGGACCGGCACCGGGTACCGGCGACGGTGGAGGCGCTGCCCACCGAGCAGGTGGCCCCGACCAGCGACGTGCTAATCAGTGTCGGCGGCGACGGCACCATGCTCGGCGCGTTGCGCTCGACGGTTCGCGACCCGAAACCGGTGCTCGGGGTGCATCTGGGCCAGTTTGGCTTCCTGGTCGAGGTCGAGCCACCGGACCTGCCGACCGCGTTGGCCCGGCTGGCCAACCGGGACTTCACCGTGGAGCGGCACAGCTGCCTGGCCTGCGCGGTCTGCGGTGATGATGTGGTCGCGTTCAACGATGTGGCGTTGGTTCGCCGGCCCGGCGCGGGCTTCGTCACCGCCACCCTCGCCGTGGATGGGCAGCGGTACGGCTACTACCGGTGCGACGCGCTGGTGGTGAGCACACCGACCGGGTCAACGGCGTACGGCTACGCCGCCGGCGGACCGCTGGTCTCCCCGGCGAGCGACGTGGTGGTGGTGACCCCGTCCGCGTCGATGGCGGGGATCTCCCGCTCGGTGGTCCTCTCCCCCGACGAGCAGATCCGGCTGGAGCTTGCCCCGGGCTCCGCGCCGATGGCGGTGGAGATGGACGGGCAGGTGATCCAGGACGCGGTGACCGAGGGCGCGGTGGAGGTGAGATACCACCGCGACGCCGGCCTGGTGGTGCGCCTCGACCCACGTCGCTACCGAGAGCGCAACCAGCTCAAGCTGGGCCTGCTGGACCTGCCGCTCCTGCCCGAGCAGCTGCGCGAGCTCCTCCCCGAGAGCCTCCGCGGGGAGATGAGCCGACGGTGGCACCCCCCGCCGCACCGTTGACTCACCGGCCCGAAGCCGCCGCCAGCACCGACGAGACCAGTTCCTTCGCCTCCGCCTGGATTCGCGCCAGCTGCTCGGGCCCCCGGAACGACTCGGCGTAGATCTTGTAGACATCCTCCGTGCCGGAAGGGCGGGCGGCGAACCAACCGCTCTCGGTGGTGACCTTCAGGCCGCCGATCGGGGCCCCGTTACCCGGTGCTCGGGTGAGCGTGGCCGTGATCGGTTCACCGGCCAGCTCGGTAGCCGTCACCTGTTCCGGCGAGAGTCGACCGAGCACCGCCTTCTCCGCCCGGCTGGCGGGAGCGTCGATCCGGGCGTACGCGGGTGCGCCGAACCGCCCAGCCAGCTCCGCCCAGTGCTCGCTCGGGCTCCGGCCGGTGGTGGCGATGATCTCGGATGCCAGCAGGCAGAGCAGGATGCCGTCCTTGTCGGTGGTCCAGGTGCTGCCGTCGCGACGCAGGAAGGAGGCACCGGCGCTCTCCTCGCCACCGAAGCCGACCGCGCCGTCGAGCAGGCCCGGCACGAACCACTTGAAGCCGACCGGCACCTCCAACAGCGGGCGCCCCAGGTCGGCGGCGACCCGGTCGATCATCGACGAGGAGACCAGGGTCTTGCCGACGGCGGCGTCCGGCGCCCACCGCGTCCGGGTCCGGAACAGGTGGGCGATGGCCACCGTCAGGTAGTGGTTCGGGTTCAGCAGACCGGCGTCCGGGGTGACGATGCCGTGCCGGTCGGCATCGGCGTCGTTACCGGTGGAGACCGCGAATCGGTCCCGGGCGGCGATCAGCGACGCCATCGCGTTCGGAGACGAACAGTCCATTCGGATCCGGCCGTCCCCGTCCAGGGTCATGAACCGCCATGTCGGATCGACGGTCGGGGTGACCACGGTGAGGTCCAGCCGATGCCGGTCCGCGATCTCGCCCCAGTAGGCGACACTGGCCCCACCGAGCGGATCAGCACCGATCCGGACGCCGGCTGACCGGACCGCGTCAAGGTCGAGCACGGACGGCAGGTCGGTCACGTAGTGGCCGAGGAAGTCGTACCGGCCGGTGGTGTCGGCGGTGCGCGCCCGCGCGTACGGGATGCGGCGCACCTCCTTGAGCCCGGCGGCGAGGATCGCGTTCGCACGCTCCTGAATCCGCGTCGTGACATCGGTGTCCGCCGGGCCCCCGTGGGTCGGGTTGTACTTGAACCCGCCGTCCTCCGGCGGGTTGTGCGACGGGGTGATCACGATGCCGTCGGCGAGCCCGCTGCTCCGCCCCCGGTTGTGGGCCAGGATGGCGTGGGAGACGGCCGGCGTCGGAACGTATCCGTCCCGGCTGTCCAACAGGACCGGGACCTCGTTGGCGGCGAGCACCTCCAGCGCGTCGACCGCCGCCGGGGCGGATAGCGCGTGGGTGTCCCGGCCGAGGAAGAGCGGGCCGTCCAGGCCGCACTCCCGCCGGTAGTCACAGAGCGCCTGGGTGATCGCGACGATGTGATCGGAGTTGAACGCGTTCCGCAGTGCGGACCCCCGGTGCCCGGAGGTACCGAAGGAGACCTGCTGCTCCGGGTCCGCCGGGTCCGGGTGCTCCGCGTAGTACGCGGTGACCAGCATCGCCACGTCCACCAGGTCGGCTGGCTGGGCTGGCTGGCCCGCGCGGGGGTGCGTGCTCACCACGTGACCTCCTCGTCCCGGCCACATCAGCCGTGCCTCGACGCTATCAAGATCCGGTGGACCCGCGGCTCAGACCAGGCCCGCCTCCCGCAGCAGGTGCCACAGCCCGGCCCCGTCCGGCGCCGAGAGCCACTCCTGCCCCACCGGCGGAGTCGAGACGCGGTCGCTGGCTGAGTACGGCAGCGCGCCGGCGAGCATCGCCTGGGTCGGGGAGAGCCGGCGAATCGCGATCCCGGCGACGTTGTCCGGGTGGGACACCGCGAACTCCCGGTAGATCTCCTGGTCGTGCTGACCGTCGTCGCCGACCAGCAGCCATCGCACGTCCGGGAACTCCGTGGCGAGCCGGGTCAGGGTGGCCCGCTTGTGCTCCCGGCCGCTGCGGAACCACCGGTCCGCCGTCGGGCCCCAGTCGGTGAGCAGCAACGGCCCGGCCGGATAGAGGTGCCGAGACAGAAACCGGGTCAGGGTCGGCGCTACATTCCAGGCGCCGGTGGACAGGTAGAACACCGGAGCGCCGGGGTGGGCGGTGACCAGCCGCTCGTACAGCACGGCCATCCCGGGCACCGCAGCCCGGGCATGCTCGTCCAGGACGAACGTGTTCCAGGCGGCCAGCAGGGGCCGGGGGAGCGTGGTGACCATGACCGTGTCGTCAACGTCGGAGATCACCCCGAAGCGCACCCGGGGGTCAAGAATCCGCACCGGCGCCTGGACCGGCTCGGCCTCCGGGACTCGGATCCGCACCGATCCCCAGCCCGGGGGCAGGTCCACCGGCACAGTCGTGTCCACGAAGCCGCTGCGGTCGGTTCGCGTCTCGTGCCGCTCGCCCCCCGACTCGATGTCCACCTGGACGTGCTTGGCCGGCAGGGTGGCGAAGCTACGCCAGCCCCGAACCTTCTCCGGCCGGCCTCGCTGTCGGTTGTCCGGCCGCCGCAACAGCACCCGACACATCACCCGGACCCAGCCCGGGGCCCCGTAGCCCGGGTAGGCCACGGTGTGGATCCGCCAACCGGTGCGCCGGAGCCGCCGCTCGACCAGACGGTGTACCGCGTCCTCCATCCGCGCAGCCCGGTGTAGTTGAGGTACGGCCAGTTGGCCGGCGGAAGTCGGTGGCACACGGCCACCCTGCCACAACCGACCTACCGCGACCACGCCAGGCGAACGGGGCGGGCCCCGCCCAGCCGCGACCACGCCGGGCGAATGGGTCGGCAGCGAACCGCTCCGGCCCGCCGGGCGCCTGTGACAGACTCCGGTGAGGGGATGACGGGGGCTTGGTCGTGTCGCAACCTCTACCGCGCCGTGGGCGGTGGCGCCGGCGGCTGGACCCGCCGGCGCTCGTCGCGCTGGTGCTCGGGGTGGCTGGTACCGGGTACCGGCTCCTCCTCACGCTCGCCACGATCCCGCCGGCAAACAGCGACGAGGCGACGTTCGGACTCGCCGCCCTACACATCGCCGCTGGCCAGGAGCGGCCCGTGTTCCTGTACGGGCAGCACTACATGGGGGTGCTGGAGTCGTACCTCGCCGCGCCCCTGCTCGCGCTCTTCGGGCCGAGCTGGCTGGCGCTCCGGCTGCCGCTGCTGGCCCTCTACGCGCTCTTCCTCTGGCTGATCCATCGGCTGACCCGCCGAATCGGCTCCCCCTGGTTCGCCACCCTGATCGTCGGCCTACTCGCGCTCGGTTCAGAGCGGGTGATCCGGGACCAGCTGACCGCGGTGGGCGGGCGCCCGGAGGGGAAGGTGGCGGTGCTGCTGATGCTGCTGGTCGTGGTGGGGCTGGCCCGGGGGACGCTCCGGCTCCGCCGGCTGGCTGTCGGCCTGTTCGGCCTGCTCGCCGGGGTGGCCGTCTGGTCCGACTGGCTGCTCCTGCCCTACGTCGGGGCCGCCACTCTAGCGCTGCTGTGGGCGGCCCGCCGCGACCTGCTCGGCTGGGCGGGCGCGCTGCTGGTCGCCGGATTCGCGCTCGGCGTCGCACCGATGATCGCGTACTACCGCACCGCCGGCCCGGGTACGGACCCGCTGTCGGTGCTCAGTCAGGTGCACGACGATTCGGACCCACCGCTGGCCCAACGGTTCTCCGGTGCCGTACTGGAGGGGGTGCCGCTGGCCACCGGGCTCTGCCCCGTCAACGGGTGCAGCCGCTGGCTGGAGGGGTTCGGCCTGCTCTACCCGGCGCTGCTGGTGATCGCGGCCGTGGTCGCGGTCGTCGCGTATCGGCGGGCCACCGGACGGGCCGCGCGGGTCGCCCCGGTCGTGCACCTCGCGCTGGTCGTCGGCGCGGCGTTGACCCTCCTGTCGTACACCCGCACTTCGGTCGCCGCCACGGATCCCCTCGCTAACGCCCGCTACCTGGCGCTGCTGCACCTGTCCCTACCCGCGGTGCTGTGGCCGCTCTGGCAGGCGGCGGTCGCGGCCCTACAGGGCACCACCGGTGTGTTTGGTCGGCTGGCGGGCACGCTCGCCGCGGCGTTCCTCGCCGCCCTCGCCGTCACCGCCTCGCTGGTCACGGTCTTGTTCATCACCACCGGCACCGCCGCTTCTCGGGCCAACGAACGCGCCGCCCGGGAGTTGGCGAACACCCTGCGGGTGTCCGGTCCCCACGAGGTCTACGGGACCTACTGGACCTGCAACCGGCTGATCTTCAACACGGACGAGGAGGTGGCCTGCGGAGTCCTTGACGACGAGCTCAACCCGGGAAATAACCGCCGCCCCGCCTACTGGGACCGGGTGGCGGTGGCGAGCCGGCCCGGATACGTGGTGGAGACCGGATCGCGCCAGGAGCAACGCCTGCGCCAACTGCTGGGCGAACGAGCTGACGCCGCTCTCCTCGCCGACGTCGATGAGTATCGGGTGTATCACCCGGAGACACCGCTCCGGCCCTGGCAGTAGGGCGACCGTCGACAACCGCCGCCACACCCGCAAGATTTCCTCAAGGCTTGGCCCAATCGGTTCCCTACGCTTGTGACAGCCGCCACCGTAGGGGAAATCCGACGCCGCTAAGGAGTCCCACGGTGAACCCGACCCTGCTGGACCGCCCCCGGTCAGCGTCGACCCCGCCGCCGCTGGACTGGCGGACCCTGACCGCCGCGTTCGAGGCCGCCTGTCTCCTGCGCTGCGTGACCGCGCCGACGGCGGCCCGACGCCAGCGCGGCGCCCCCGTCCACACGCCCGCGCGGGTGGAGTTCAACCGCGAGGACGCGGCGCAGCGGCTCCGCCACCTGCTCCACCAGCTCGAGGTTCCGGTCACGCACGAAACTGCCGTCGGCGGGCTGCGTCGCCGCTACGAGCTGCACCGGCTGACCATCGCCCCGGCCCAACAACCCGGGTACGCCGCCATCCTGGGTGCCAGCTGGCGCCGGGGACGTGGGGAACTCATCGGTGCGCCGGTGCGCGACGCGTCCCTCCCCCGACGAGTGGGGCGGACCCAGCTGGCCGCAGCGGCCTGGCGAGCCGCGCTGTTGGCCGGTGGCCGGCACATCCGCCGGCACATTCTCGGGATCCGGGTGACCGACCGGGACCTGGCGGCGATTCTCGTCCGGAGCGCCGCCCTGCTGGACGCACCGGCGATACTGCGCCCTGGCACCGGCTGCTATCTGGTGAGCGTGCCGCACGGGCCGGCCCGCGTACGCATCATGCAGGCCACGGAGCTGGGGCCACCGCCCCCGAGCTAGCGAACAGCTGATCTTATCGGTGGGTGGGCGGATCGAGCGCCGGGACCGGATCGGCGGACCATCCGGGTTGCGTCCGACCACGCGTCCGACGCACAGTGCAGCGCGTGATCAGAATCCCAGGTCGCCGACGCGACGCGGTGCTATCCGTACTGCTTCTGGCGATGGCGCTGCCGGGGCTCACCGGATGCCAGCACGGCCCGCCGCCAACCGTGCAGATCCGCATCGCCACCGGCAGTCCCACCGCCGTCTACTACGCCTTCGGTCAGTCACTGGCCACCATCCTCAATCGGGAGCTACCGAACGTTGAGGCTGAGGTGCTGGTGACCGCCGCGTCGGCGGAGAACATCCAGCTGGTGAGTGCTGGCGCGGCGGAACTCGGCTTCACCCAGGCCGACGCGCTCCCCACCGTCGCGGCCACGCCGCCGACGATGGCCGCCGTGGCCCGCGTCTACGACGACCTCCTACATCTCATCACCACCCCGACCAGCGGCATCCGCACCCTCACCGACCTGCGGGGCCGGCGGGTCTCGGTGGGGGCACCCGGCTCCGGCACCGAGATCACCACGTCCCGACTGCTCGATGTCGCCCAGCTCGGCGGGGATGCGGTACGCCGGGAACGGCTCGGCCTGGACGACTCGGTGACGGCGCTGCGGGCAGGCCAGATTGACGCGTTCTTCTTCTCCGGCGGCCTACCGGTGGGGGCGGTAGCGACGCTGGCTGCACAACGGGGCGTCCAACTGGTCGACCTGGGCGAGTGGAGCACGCCGCTGCGCGCCCAGCACCCCGGCTTCTACGTCTCCCGGGACGTTCCCCGCTCGGTGTACGGGGTGGACCCGGTGACCACCGTCGCCAACCCGAACTACCTGATCGTCCGGGCCGACCTGCCAGCGGGACTGGTCCGGGACCTGACCCGGCTCCTGATGGAGCGACGCGAGGAACTGGCGTCGGCGCACCCCGCAGCCGGCCGGATGAGTCCGCGCTCGGCCATCAACACCACGCCCCTACCACTGCACCCCGGGGCGGTGGTCTGGTACAACGCGGTCAAACCGTAGCCACCGGTCAGCACCGAGCCGCGGGGCGGGACGCTTCCTGTTCCCCGTCGTCGGCGGCGATGGGCAGCGACGCGGGAAACCAGAGGGCAGCGATCAGGCCATGAGGCTGGTTCGGACGCATACTGAGCCGCCCCGCGGAGGCGTCCACCAGGACGGCGACGATGGCCAGGCCCAGCCCGGCACCGTCGATGTTCTGCGCCTCCGGCGCCCGCCAGAACCGTTCGGTCGCCTGGTCGAGCTGGCTGGCCGTCATACCCGGGCCGGTGTCGCGTACCTGCAGGGTCGTCCCGTCCTCCCGGCCCCGAACCGCCACCGTCACCTCACCCCCCGCGGCGCTGAACTTCACCGCGTTGTCGATCAACGCGTCAAGCGCCTGGTCAACGGCGGTCGGCACGGTTGTCGCATACGCCGGAGCAGCATCGGGGTCCAGCCGCAGGGTGATCCCCCGGCGGCGCGCGAGTGGCTCCCACGCCGCCACCCGGCTCGCGGCGACCGCTGCCGCGTCAACGGTCACGCGCAGGTTCTCCGTCCGCTCGGCCCGAGCCAGGGTGAGCAGAGCATCCAGCACCAGCGCCAGCCGGTCGGTCTCGGCCAGGGCAAGCTGGTGCTCGGCCTCGCCCTGCGGGTCACCCAGGCTGGGCCCCAGCTCCTCGACCCGCAACCGCAGTGCCGTCAACGGATTGCGGAGTTGGTGGCTGGCATGCGCCACGAACGCCCGCTGCCGATCCATCACGTCGGATACGGCGTCGGCCATGTGGTTGAAGCTCGCCGCCAGGCGGCGCAGTTCGGGTGGGCCCTGCCGATGCTGCACGCGGGCGTTCCGGTCGCCCTCGGCGATCTCGTGGGTCACCGCGTCCAGCTCGGTGACTGGTCGCAGTACCCATCCGGCCAGGGCGAACGCGGTCGAGACACAGGCCAGCACCGCGAGCAGGCCGGCACCGGCGAGCAGCAGCCACCAGGTGGTGACGGCCTCCCGGATCCGATCGGTGGGGGTGGTGGTGACCACCGCGCCGAGGACCTCGCCGCCGTCGTTGATCGGCACGGCGACGACGATCGGGGCGTCCACCCAGGGCAGCACCGAGTCGGGCCCGCTGGCCTGCTGGCCGGAGAGGGCCACGTCGAGCGCCCCCCGGGTGCCCGAGGCGGGTCGCCAGCTCGACGACGCGACCACCGTCCGCCGGTCCCGGTCGACGACCGCGGCCCCGATGCCGTACAGCTCGTCGTAGCGGTCCAACTCGCTGCCGATCGGGCCGGTGCTGCCGCCGCGCAGCGCCGCGTCGGCCAACGACGCGAAGCGGGTGGCGTCGGCGAGCCGGTCGGCGCGGACCCGCTCGGTCTCCCGACTGGCCAGCGTGGCCGCGAGCGGGGTCTCCAGGGCAACCAGGACCAGCACCATCAGCAGCAGATAGCTGATCACCAGGCGGCGGCGCACCGCGCCTCACCCGTTCCGCAGCCGGTAGCCGATCCCGCGTACGGTCTCCACCAGGCCGGGATCGCCCAGCTTGCCGCGGAGCGAGCCGACGTGCACCTCGACGGTGTGCCGGTCGGCGAAGGTGGTGCCCCAGGCGTCGAGCAGAATCCGATCGCGGGGCACGGCGGACCCGGGCTGGCGGGCCAGGGAGAGGAGCACGTCGAACTCCTTACGGGTCAGCGCCACCTCCTGGGCGTGGATGCGGACCGTCCGGGCCGCCACATCGATCTGGAGCGGACCGACCTCGATCAGGTTGCGCTCTGGCGCGGCCTGGGCGGCGCGGCGCAGCACCGCCTCGATCCGGGCCTGCAACTCCACCATCGAGAACGGCTTGACCACGTAGTCGTCCGCACCGATCCGCAGCCCCAGCACCCGGTCTCGCTCCTCCCCCCGCGCAGTCACCGCGATAATCCCGAGTTGGTTGCTGCGCCGCCGCAGTTCCCGACACAGGTCGGTGCCGTCCCCGTCGGGCAGGGTGAGATCCAGCAGGGCCAGGTCGCATGGGGCTGCGCGGAGCGCGGCAGCGACCGTCGCCGCGTGCTCCACCTGGTAACCGCGCCGGGTCAGAGCCGCCGTGAGCGCGGCGGCCACCCGGTGGTCGTCCTCGACAAGCAGGATCCGCACCCGGTGCCCCCAACTCTCGCCTTCGTTGACCACGAATGGTCGCAGATGGCGCCGGTTCGGGGGAGAGCGCAGCCTTGGTTGACGCGCCCGCGCTGGGGCACCAACCTCATACCTCCGCCTCGGCGGTGTCGGGCCCCGCGCCAGCCACCTGCAGCGCGGCCACAATCATTTCCGCTGCCCGGCGCACCTCCGCGGTTGCCAACGGGGTCCGGGTGATCGCCAGCCGCCAGTAGATCGGCCCGACGATCAGGTCCACCGCGAGACGCTGGTCGGTGGCGGCCGACAGCTCGCCGCGCTCGACCGCCCGGCCGATCACCACGAGACCTATCGTCCGCTGGTAGTCCTCGAGCGTCTGGTGGAGCTTCTCGGCGATCTGTGGGGTACGCGCCGCCTCGGCGAGCAGGTCCGGGATGATCTGCAGGGCCATCCGGTGCTGCAGCGCACGAGCCATTACCTGAAGCAGAAGCTCCAGGTCACCCAGGAGGCTGCCGGTGTCGAGCAGCGGCAGGTTGCGGCCAGCCGTTGCGGAGACCAGATCCAGCACCAAATCGAGCTTCGAACGCCAACGGCGATAGACAGCGGCCTTGCTCACCCCAGCCCGCCGGGCTACCGCCTCGATTGACAGCCGCCCATAGCCCACCTCGGCCAGCTCCGCCACGACCGCACCACGGATGGCCACGGTGATGTCATCCCGCAGCACCGCGGCACCGACCGGGGAGCGCTTCTTCTCGACCACCACGTCAACAAGGTACCGTAACGACGGTACGGTTGCGTCGCGACGCGTCGTACACTAACTTCCAGGCAGCAGCACGGCGCCTCCCAGGCCGACAACGCCCGCCCGTCGCTGTAACGCGAACCACCTGCTCCCCAATGGCACAGAAGATCGGAGCGCTCGACCATGGCCAACACCGCGGTGGCCAACCTCGACCCCAGGCTGACCCCCGCCGAGCTCGCGCAGCGGCACGGGCTGAAGGTCGCGAACGACAGACCACCCCTGCGCGATTACACCCGCCAGGTTTGGGCATACCGGCACTTCATCACCGCGTATTCCCGAGCGAAGGTAGCCTCGTCGCTCAGCAACACCCGGCTCGGCCAACTGTGGCAGGTACTGACCCCGATCACCAACGCGGCGGTCTACTACCTGATTTTCGGCGTGATCCTGTCCCAGGGACGCGGTATAGATAACTTCATCGCCTACCTCTGCACCGGTGTGTTCGTCTTCATCTTCACCCAAACCGCGGTGGCGAACGGCACCAGTGCGATCAACGCCAATCTCGGACTGATCCGGGCCCTGCACTTCCCGCGAGCCGCCCTACCCATCACGGTCACCCTGGTGCAGCTCCAGCAGCTACTCATGTCGATGGTGGTCCTGGCCGCCATCGTGCTGCTCACCGGCGAGCCGATCACCCTCCGTTGGCTACTGCTCGCCCCGATTCTGTTCCTGCAGACAATCTTCAACATCGGCCTCACCATGGTGATGGCACGATTCGGCTCCAAGGTCACCGACCTCAAGCAGATCATGCCGTTCGTGCTCCGTACCTGGCTCTACGCCTCCGGCGTGCTCTACCCGGTATCGCTGCTCCGCGATCACCTACCAGACTGGGCCGCGACCCTGATGGAGGCCAATCCGGCGCTGATCTACATCGAGCTGGCCCGGTACGCCCTACTGGAGTCGAACCGAGATAACCTGGTCGCCGCACCCATGCAGCTCTGGGGGACGGCCCTGGCCTGGACACTCGTCGTCGGCATCGGCGGATTCGTCTACTTCTGGCGCGGGGAGAAGGAGTATGGACGTGGCTGAGCAGACCCAGGCCCCAACGGACCCCAGCATGGTGGACTCGCAGCGCGTTCCCACCGTCATCGCGGATGACGTCCATGTGATCTATCGAATTCACAAGGGCGCCGCGGCCAACACCGGCGCCACCGCCGCCCTCAAACGCATCGTGTCTCGCACCAGCACTCCGAACATTCGCGAGGTACACGCGATCAAGGGAGTCAGTTTTACTGCCTACCAGGGCGAGGCCATCGGTCTGATCGGTAGCAACGGATCCGGCAAGTCGAGCCTGCTGCGGACCATCGCCGGACTACTCCCGCCGGCCCGGGGTGCGGTCTACACGCTGGGACAGCCCTCACTACTCGGCGTGAACGCGGCCCTGCTCAATGACCTCTCTGGCGAACGAAACGTAGCGCTGGGCTGCCTGGCGATGGGAATGTCTCCGGAGCGGGTCAAGCGCATTACCCCAGAGATCATCGAATTCTCCGGCATCAACGAGCGGGGGGATTTCGCGTCCCTGCCGATGCGCACCTACTCCTCCGGGATGGGGGCACGGCTACGCTTCGCCATTGCCGCCGCGAAGGAGCACGACGTGCTGCTCATCGACGAGGCGCTGGCCACCGGAGACCGGAAGTTCCGGGTCCGCAGTGAACAGCGCGTCCGCGAGCTACGCGCAAATGCGGGCACGGTCTTTCTGGTCAGCCATTCACTCAGCTCCATCAGGGACACCTGCGAACGAACCATCTGGCTTGAGGGCGGCGTGCTGAAGATGGACGGCCCGACCGACGAGGTCTGCCGGGCGTACGAGGGCAGGTAACCACACTCCATGGCGGAGTGCGTTAACCACCCCATCGGTCAGAGTCGGGGAGCCCGAAAGATCTTACCTCCGGGCTCCCACGCGGGATGGAGCGTTAGCCCGACTTGGGCCAATTAGTGCGTGCCGTGGATGGCGTTTGATTGTGGCTTGGAGGTCGTCAGGTAGGGGTCGGCGGCGGTGATCGTGTGGTCGCCGGCTTGGATCTGGGTGGTGCGGTAGCGCCGGGCGGTGGTGACGAAGCGTTTGATGGTCCAGCCGGTGGTGTTCTCGATCCAGCGGGACGGCCAGGGCGGCGAACACGATGGTCAGGTGCGCTTCGATCGATTCGCGGTTGTGGTGGTAGATCGGTCGGGCGGCCAGGTCTGTCTTGCTCATCCGGAACGACTTTTCGACCTGCAACAGCCGGCCGTAGGCGCTGATGAACTGCTGCGGGTCGGGGTTCGGGATGTTGGTGACGTAGCCCTTGATCCCGGCTAGGGCCCGGTTCTTGGCCTCCAACGCCCGGTTGATGCTCTTGGTCGCGCCGGTCAGGCGTACGTACCGGTTTCGTTTGACCGCTGTTTGCCGGCGACGGCGTTCTCGGCCTTGGCGACCTGGTTGTCGATCCCTCGCAGGGTGCGTCGGGCCCGATCTGCCTTGTACTGGTAGAAAAACGTGTGGTCTCGGCGGTTGTCTGCGGGGCCGGCGGGCCAGGGCTGGATGAACACGTGTCCGTCCGGGATCTCGGCGTCGGGATGGGCGTTCCGCCACGCCGCGACGACGTAGGGCACGTCCAGGACGCGGGCGCCGAGGATGAACGACAGCCCAGCCTGTTCGATCGCGCGTTTGTTCGCCTCCGACACCATCCCGGCGTCGGCTACGACCGTGACATCGGACAGACGATGCGCGTCGAGGAAGGCTCGTAGGACCGTCAGCATGGTGCTGGTCTCGGCCCGGTTGCCCTCGAACGCGTGCACCATCAACGGGAATCCCGCCCCGTCAGTCAGTTGCCCGACGGTGATCTGCGGCTCCAGCCGGCGTTCCTTGGAGAACCCCGGCTCGCGGAACCCGTCACCTTCGTCGGTCTCGAAGTACAAGGTCGTGACGTCGTAGAGCAGCAACGTCGCCGGCCCGAGACGCACATGCGCGGCGCAGGCGCGTGCCAGCCGGGCCCGCCACCGGGATCGACAGGCACAGGCTCTGGACCAGCGACGTTGCCGTCGTGGTCGGTGTCGTCCGGATTTTGATCGGCGTCGGCGTAGACGCGCAACCGCCGCTTCACGGTCCGGTAGGACGGCGGGTCCATACCCGCCTCGGCAAGGACCCGTAGGGAGTCCAGCTTGCTGGTCGGCTCGATGATCCTGGCCAGCACGAGGGCTTTGAACACCTCGTCCCGGCCGGTCGCGGCGGCGAACCCAACACGCCGTAGCCACGGCCGAGCGCGTCCAGCAGGTGCCCCATGCGGGAGGAGGTGATCGGCAACACCGCCCCCTGATTGGCCGGACTACCCGGCAGGCGCAGGTCCAACTAAGCCCTGCCCCGCGGCCAGCCGCTGCCGCGCCACCGCCTTGAGCAGTTCCAGGTCCGCATCGGTGTGCGCGGACCCGGTGTGCTCGATGTCCCGCGAGCCTCGATGCGGGGAGTACACGATCTGCACCGCCCGCGCCCCAGACGCCGTCTTCACCGTCCGCACATACGCCACAGCCGACACCATAGAACCGACCCGGTTAGTGCGTGCCTCCCGGCACAACACCCCAGGTCACAGCCTTGCCGGCCGTCGAATCAGCCAACCGTGGCCCAAGTCGGGTCAGAGTCGGGGAGCCCGAGAGATCTCACCTCCGGGCTCCCACGCGGGATGGAGCGTTAGGACTGAGTACGGTCACCGGCTCGTCCCTCGACGAGGTGTCGCGGGGCCATGAGCCTCTCGCCGATCCCGGGCAAGTGAGCTCGAACTCGGGCCGGTTGCGCTAAAGGCGACGTTTGTCCGCCCAGCCGGGGTGACGCGGCCCTGTTCGACCTCAACCCGCTAAATTCGCAGAGCGACCGAGACGCTCATGTTGCCGCCAGTCATCCGTCAGTTCAGGCCCGCCACCAGATTCAGATCATGGTCATGGTCGCCGACACCGGCCTGCTCTCCGCGACCAACCTGCACGACTCGACGAGGCCTGCCCTACGACAACGGCGTCACCGAAACCTTCTGGGTGACCGACCCCCCGCGGGTCGACCAATCCTGCACCGAAGCCGCACACCGGCTGGTGTACCCGCCGTCTGGGTTAGCCGCACGGGTACACCCTGGATCACTGCGGTGTCGGGGTCGTCAACTCGGCCGAACGTAGTTCGTGTGGCAGATTCCCCTGGCAGGGATCAGATGAAGCGCCAATCTCGTACTGTGACCGGAACGGATAGTAGGCTGGAAGGAATCCCTTTAGCAGCGCCGCCTGCTCCCGCACCGAAATCCCTTCGGCGTCGGTGTCGTTCAGGCAAAAGACATCGTAGTTCCGGTGCCTTAGGAGATTTGCCAGCCGAATGGGAGTGGCCGGATTAGCAAGATCCGTATACATGTACCTGATACTCCCCTGCACCGCCCGATTGGTCAGGTATGCCCAATAGTGCTGCAGGGACGACACCATTGAGATGTCCGCTGAATGACGGAACTGATGCCCAGCGGTACCCAGAACCTCCTCGGGGCATCGCCGCTCGATCTCCTCAAGGACGCTCCGACGGGCCGCATGCGGCGTGTGCTTCGTCTTCTGCGCCAGAAAGCGACCGAACTCCCGCTCGATCAGGGCCCGGTTGTTCTTACCGGCGGAACTGACCGGCGGCTCATCGGCAAGGGGTGGCCCGGAGTCGACCCGATGCCTCGACAGGAAGACCCGACTGTTGCCACCGTGAGTAAAGAACATCTGCGGCCTCACGGGACGGCCGAAGAAGACATCATCGTTGAGGTAAATGAATTGCTCGGCCAGTCCAGGAATGCGGTGTAGCCGCGATTCGATAGCATGGGAATTGAAGGTCGGTAACCGGCCGGTGTCGCCGAAGATTTCACGATGACTGATCAGTCTCAGCTTTGGGTTGTCGAGGTTCAACCACTCGGGCACTTGGTCGTCAGTCACTAGGAAGACGTTCCGCACCCAGGGGGCGTAGTAGTCCAGCGAACGCATTGAATAGCGCAGCTCGTCCCGGGACACGAACCGTGACCCGTTCGCCGCCAGCCGATTAACGCCGACCCATCCGTTCTCTACCAACGCCTGGTTCTTACGCGCCAGCCAATCGGGGTCAGCGCCGTTAACCCAGGTGTAGACGACATCGATCGGAAAGTCCACCACATCCAGGGGCTTGACAAGAAAGGGACGACGCGTGCGATAGCGACTTGTTGACCCTTTACCCCAGTACCCATCGAAGGTGGCCTCGGGAGCCTCCATGATCGGCGCGTCGGCCGACAGCACGTTGACTGATGGATTCAAACGGGGTGCGACGAGCTGATCGTCCTGCTCTTGCCAAAACTCAATCTCACAGGCGTACTCATCACCCAGGACCAGGTTGCCTTGCGGATCGGTGACGGGCCAACAAACCCGTACCACCCGCGCCGGTCCGCCCTGCGCGGACCCTGAGCCGGTCTCGACGGTCTCCACCCGCGCACCCTCGCCGGCCAACTGACCATGCACCAGCGTTTCCACCCGGTCCCGCCAAGAATCAGGAACGCCGAGCACGGTACGCCCCACCTGCTCCTGTGGCACTCTGAAGTAGGGCACGCCCGCATGTTCGAGCACGTCCACCACTTGGTTGATGTTGGCGCGACGGGCCTCCAGCGGCGATGCCGCGGCGTCGACCCGAGCGACCGTCCCCGGACGACCTGCGCCGTTCCGCACCTTTACCAGGTCAGTCCCAGGGCGCACGTTCAGCACGCGCGCCTGCGGCATCCGCACCACCCGTCGGACAAGCCAGAGTCGATGCGTTGGCGGAACGACGCGAATCGCTCGTCGCCGTAACTGGCGGGGAACCGTCATCCGCACCACTCGCCATAGATTCACCAGCAGATCCTCCCAGCCCTGCTCCCGTCCGGTAGGATCGGGGATCCCCGCCCGGCATTCAAGTGCCGCGAACGACCACGACATACCGGCATCAGCGCGGAAGCCTACAGGCTCCGCCAGGACACCGCCAAAGCTTGTCGCACCGTCCGCTCCTGCGGCCAGTCATGGGCTTGTGGCCTGATCGCAGGGATTTCGTGCGTATGTGCCTGAAGGAAAGTCGAGCGCGGTGGTGACCCCGCTGGGACCTCGTGATCCCACTAGCCAGGGTGACGTAGCCTGGCAAGCGTCCGCGACGAGCCGCCGCAGGTTGTGTGGTGGGCAGGACTGTCAATCGCACCGGCATCCTGCCACGAATCCGGTGCCGGCTGGAAGCACCCGCAACCTGGCGCTGATTCCCCCAGGTCAAGACTGACCGGCGAGTGAGACCTTGCCGTCATTGTCTGGACTACTGATCGGGGCTTCGCCTCGGCTAAGCCTCGAAAGCTCCGCAGCGGGCGCGAGGCGGAGAGTCCTTGGTAAGGCCGCAGGCCGCCGAGGGCCGGTGCCGACCCCCGACCGGCAAGGCCGCTACGTCCGACTGGCCGACAACCTGCGTACGCCACCAGCGCTACCCCGCCCACGTCTGACCAGCACGAACGCGACGGCCTGGTGGCTCACCACATCGCCAGGCCAGGCGCCGTATCCGCACTCACCCCAGACTCACGGGCCAGGTCGACCGCTCGCAATGCGCAGGCACGGCTGCCCGATCGGAAGCGAAGGCGGCGGGCACCGAACCTGGAAGGGGTTCGGTGCCCGCCAGGCACGATCGGTCAGGCGGAGTAGCCGCGCGTCGCGGCCCAGTTCGCCAGGGCGATCGTGGTCATCCAGTACGAGCTGGTCGCTGGATTCGCCGAGTCGGCGATCTGCACCAGACGACCATCGTCGTCGTATCCGACCACGGCGACGTAGTGACCGCCCGGGAAGGAGTGCCATCCGCCGGCGGTGTCGGTGGCGGAGCCGGCGATGTTCACCACCACGCTCCGGTCCTCGGAGATGGCCTTGACCACGTCGGCCTGAAGTTGGTCCATCTGCGCCGGGGTGGCCGAGCCGCCCGAGATCATCCGGGTCTGGTAAGGCTCCCCTGCCACCTCGGCATTGAGCACCCGCGTGGTGTCCTCGGCCGAGTCGGTGCCGAACTGGTCGGTGCCGAGCGGGCCAGCGAGTTCATCCTGCGTCCGCGCAACGCCGGTAGCGCTGAGGGCGTTCCGGACGGCGGCGGGGCCGCAGTAGTAGAAGTTGATCTGCGCTTGGTAGTCATACTCCAGCACCTTGGACGTCGGTGGCTCCGGTGCCGCCTCCTCGGTCAGGTCCGGGTCTGCCGTTGGCGCACTCAACGGCTCAGCACTCGACGGCTCAGCAGTCGACGGCTCAGCACTCGGAGGCGCGGCGTTGACCGCGACCGCCTCTGGGCCCGAGTCAGCGAGGTCGCTGCCGGCCTCGGAGGCGGCGGTGACGGGCACCGGCGAGATGGAGTCCTCGTCGCCGCCAACGGCGAGGGCGCCGGCACCGGTGGCCAGTACGAGGACGGCAGCCGAAGCGGCGGCCAACTGGTACGGGCGCTCCGGGGTCAGACGGCGGAGCTGTCGTTTCAGGCGATGTTTCACGGGTTCCTCCACAGGCTGTCGGGGGGCTGTGGCGCACCGCGCCGTTGGGTGGGCAGGCAGAGGCGGGCCGCACGGATCCGAAATTCGTGCGCCGGTGGCCACGAGGGGAGTACGCCCGGTCAGTCGCCGGGCTGTGCGGGATGGGTCAGCGCCCGGCGGTAGGCCAGACGGGCACGGACACCGCAGCACCGTGTCGGTGTAATGCCCACTGAGCGGAATAATGCTGCACTAAAAGACTCCTTCCGATACCGCCGACCGGGTTAGCTGACGGATTCGGACGGGAAGTGCGCCCTACCGCGAAACTCGCGGATTCACCCCAGGTAGAACGGGTCCCCGGTTCACCTTTCGGCAATTGAGCGGGTCGGCACGGCGTCGCCTCCTGCGAACGTTGACCGCACCGGACGCGCCGACACTACTGGCCAGCCACAACACTGCCAACCCTCCCTGACCTGCTGAAACATTGATCATGGCAAAGATTTTCGGACAGTGTCTCCGGCTCCGAATCAATGGGACGGTGAGCGGTCACGGCACTTCTGGTCAGGAACAGGACGGTTTACCGAAATCTGCGACAGGATTACTGCGTTGGTCGAACAGTCTGAGGCGCTTGACCGGTTCGGTCAAACTATGATCGACCTCATAGAGTCGGGTCCACGCGAGCCGCAAGGCGACCGCAGTACCGGCGGCACCTTCGCCGAATCCAGCCCCTGGACATACCCCCAGGTCGCCGACCGGCCAGGACTGGCCGACCTACCAACGCAGCAGGGCACCCTTCGGTTCGCCCTCCGGCCGGGCCGGACCAGCACGAAGCCATCGAGAAGCCGAAGGATTCCTGAACCAAGCCGTCGAACGGCGCTTCTGGCTGGCCGGATCTCCCCACCGGTGGCGTTGCCCCGCGATCAGGAAGGCGGCGCGTGGCGGGGTCAGCCCCGGCTCGACAGTCTCTCCTCGCGATCAGGACCACGCACTCCAGGTCGTCCGGGAACACGGGTGGGCCCTGGCCGGGCGACACCCCCTGCCCTTGCCCTTGCCCCAAAGGGAGGGGAGCTCATGTTGTCCCTATCGGGTAGGACGGACCGAGTCGCGAAGAACCTTTTTCTTAACCTAGCGCTCCAAAACCGTTCAAGGAAATCTCATCCCGTGCACCAACAGTCCGCCACTCGTTCCCGCTAACCTCTCCGGGTGGTCACCAATACTCGACAGCCACTGCTGAGCGTGATCGTCCCCGTATATCGCGTTGAGGAATATTTATATGATTGCCTCGACTCGATCCTTGGCGGGCTGAACGACGCCGACGCCGCCGACGTAGAGGTGGTCGCGGTTGATGACGCCTCTCCCGACCGGTGCGGCGATTTGCTGCACGCCTACGCCACCCGCCGACCGGCGACGCGTACGGTCACCCTGCCGAACAACGTGGGGCTCGGCCTGGCCCGCAACGCTGGGCTGAAGGCGTCGACCGGCCGATACGTCTGGTTCGTGGACAGCGACGACTGGCTGCCGCCAGGCTCGGTCTCAGCGGTGTTGGAGCGACTGCGCGCCGATCGACCGGACGTGCTGCTACTGGACCATCTCCGCGTATACCACGACGGCCGCGAAGAGCCCGACGCCAGCAGCCCGCTACTCCGGGGGGTGGACCGCTGCGTCCGGCTGACCGAGCGCCCGGAGCTGCTCCGAGTCCAGCACACCGCCTGGAACAAGGTGGTCCGCCGCACCTTCCTCGACAACCTGGGCCTGCTTTTCTTCCCCGGCTGGTACGAGGACATCCCATTCAGCCACCCGCTGCTTATCTCGGCGGAGCGGATCACGGTGCTCAATCGGGTCTGCTACTACTACCGCCTGGGCCGACCCGGCGCGATCACCGCCACCCCCAGCGAACGACACTTCGACGCGTTCAACCAATACAATCGACTATTCGAATGGTTGTCTACCGCCTACCCCCAGGAGACCAAACTGCACGCCGACCTGTTCGGGTTGATGGTCAGTCACCTGCTCGTGGTGGTGGGCAACGACCATCGAATGCCCGCGAAGCTGCGTCGCCCCTTCTTCCGTGAGGCGGCCACCCAGTACCAGCGCTACCGGCCGGCTGGCGGCTATCCTCGCCCCGGCGGGGTGCGGGGCCTCAAGCATCGCCTCCTTGCGGCGAACAGCTACCTGCTCTACACCGCGCTGCGCACCGCGCATCGGCTCGCCAGGCGGCCTCCGTCGAAGGCCAGCACCGTCCCGCCTGCCGGCCGTACGGCGGTCTCCGCCGAGCAGCAGCCTGACCCACTGACGGCTTCCCGATGACCGCCACCCTGCGTCCGGCTGACTCCGGAGACCTCGACCGGATGCGGCGCTGGCGCAACCACCCCCAGGTACGCGGCACGAGCCTGACCCAGCACGAGATCGCTCCGGAGGAACACCTGGCCTGGTGGTCGACGGTGCGGGACGAGCCCGACCGCCGGGTGCTCATCTATCTGCACGGTGGGAGGTCGGCCGGCGTCGTGACCTTCACCGGTGTCGCCTCCCAGGACAAGGCCCTGACCTGGGGGTTCTACCTGGACATTGTGGGCCTTGAGGAACGCGGTGAGCTGCTACCCGCCTGGATCGGGCTGCAGCAGGCCGCGATCGAGCACGCCTTCGGGTCACTCGCGGCCCAAACCCTCGGCGGCGAGACCCTGGCCGACAACCAACCAGTACTGGCGCTACACCGCCGCTTCGGGTTCCGGGTCGTCCGGCGCTATGAACGGGACATTGACGGTAGACCACACCAGGTGGTGTGGACAGAACTGAGCAGGAGAGCATGAGCAGCACAGTAAAGATCGGGCCGCACCTGGTCGGGCCCGGCGAGCCGCCACTCGTGGTTGCCGAGGTTTCCGGTAACCACAACGGCAGCCTGGACCGGGCACTGGAGATCGTGGACGCGGTGGCGGCGAGCGGCGCCCAGGCACTCAAGTTGCAGACGTACACACCGGACACCATCACCATCGACCACGACAGCCCGGCCTTTCGTATCTCCGATGGGCATGACCTGTGGGGCGGCGAGAACCTCTACCAGCTCTTTCAGCGGGCGCACACGCCGTACGAGTGGCATGGGCCGCTCTTCGAGCGGGCCCGCCAGCACGGACTGACGGTCTTCTCCTCGCCGTTCGACCACACCGCGGTGGAGCTGCTGGAGGAGCTGAACGCTCCGGCGTACAAGATCGCCTCGTCGGAATTGGTCGACCTGCCGTTGATCCGGCTGGTCGCGAGTACCGGCAAACCCCTGGTCATCTCCACGGGGATGGCCACGATGGCGGAGATCGACGCCGCGGTCCGGGCGGCCCAGGAGGGGGGTGCCGACGGCGTGGTGCTCCTCGCCTGTACCGCCTCCTACCCGGCGCCTCCGCAGGACAGTAACCTGCGCCGCATACCGGTGCTGGCCGACGCCTTCGGCTTGCCGGTCGGCCTCTCCGACCACACACCCGGGATCGGGGTACCAGTGGCCTCGGTGGCGTTGGGGGCCTGCCTGGTCGAGAAGCATGTCACGCTGGCCCGGGCCGACGGGGGCGTGGACTCGGACTTCTCGCTGGAACCGGCCGAGCTGGCCGCGCTGCGGGTGGAGACCGAGCGCGCCTGGACGGCGATGGGCAGTGCGGTGGTCGGCCCCACCCCCACCGAACGTGAGGGCCTGCGCTTCCGTCGCTCGCTGCATGTGGTCGCCGAGGTGCGGGCCGGAGAGCCGGTTACCCGCGCGAACATCCGGTCCATCCGACCGGCCGGGGGCCTGCACCCGGACGAGTTGGACCGGGTACTCGGGCGCACCTTCACCCGGGACGTGGAACGCGGCACCCCGTTGGGCTGGGAGCAGATCTGATCGGACTCGAAGGGGCCCGAGGTGATGATCACCCGGGCCCCAGCTGTCCTCAGCAGTTGACTGTGACCAGCCGAACGAACTCCCGCAGCAAATCGTGGCCGTCCCACACCGGAGCGAAGGTCAACGCCGCGCCGAACGGCACGATCCGGTCTATTCCTCGTCCCCCCAGGCTCCGGGCCAGCGCCGTCAGCTCGTCCCGAGCAAAACCGAAGTGGGTGAGGGTCTGGTCGCGGCGACGCACGAACGGCACCAACTCCGTCAGGTCCGACACTGTGACGAAGGGGAAGGTGCCGGCGCCCAGCCAGTGCCGCGGGGTGGCGGAGACCTCGGCCAGTTCCAGGGTTGCCAGGGCATTGCGGTGGAAGACCATCCGCCGCACGCCCCCGTCGGCAGCCAGCCCGTACGCACCGACCCGCTGCTCCACCGCCATCGCCGCGTCCACGTCCCAGCCGCGCTCCCGGACCACGCCGTCCAGCAGGGCGACGAACTCGGCGCGGACCTCCTCAGCCTGCTCCGCCGCGCCGACCAGGAAGACGGTACGTGGCGAGGCGCAGGCCGCCTGATCAAACCAGTACGCGTCGTTGGCGAACGCGTTGGCCGCGTCCCGCCGCCGTCGCGCCGACGCCGCCGCCCAGCCGGACACCGACAGCATGGCGAAGGAGGACCGATCAGGGAAGGTGAGGTCCCGGGCTGCCGGCGCGAGTGGATGCCGTCGAAGGTTCTCCACCGCCCGGTCCCCGCCCCAGAGGACGCGCAGGTCGCTGGTGGCGCTCAACTCGGCGGTCACCGCGTCATCGTGGCCGTAGGTGACCATGTGCTGGGTACGCGCCACCACCGGGTCAGCCTCGGCGAGGCTGGCGTTGAGCACCTCGAGTACCGTCTCGGCGGCCGCCGCGGACCGCGGCGACACCCGGACCACGTTGGTGTTACCCGCCAGCGCGGAGAGCGCCCACGAGTAGACGAAGATGGTGTCTACATTGGCTGGTGGGACGTGGAACACCCGCCCGCGGGGGAACACGAGCGTGTCCGGCCCGAGCGTGGAGTGCAGCCGCTCGATCGCGCCCAGCAATTCCCGACGGCGGAGGAAGAAGCCGAGGGACCCCAGCTCGGGGTGCCGCCGGGCCAGCGCCGGAGTGAGTAGCCGGTTGGCGACCGTGGCCAGGAAGTCCACCATCCGCGGATCTCCGACGGCCAACGGCTCCGCCTCGTCCGGTGCCAGCAGGTCCGACACGGAGATGGTCTCGCCGACGGGGAAACGCATCCGTAGCGTCATGGCGTACCTCCCGGATAGGTGTCGCTGCAGCCACGCGCCTCAGCGCGGGGTAACCGGCCGAGCACGCCGAAGCGCTTACCGGGCCAGTGCCCGTCGTCGATTCCATGCACCACGCCAAGGTCCTCGGTGAGCAGCACCTGCCCGGGGTACGAGGTGGGCAGGGTACTCAGCACCTCGATGATCCCTGGCGTGCCCACCGGCGCCTCCTGCCAGGTCACCGGGTCCCGGATGATCACATCGGCGAAGTCCGGGCAGTAGAGCGAGCCGCCCTCCGGCCCCTCCAGGAAGACGGTGCCGATCTGCTCGACCATCCCGTAGAAGTTGTGGATCCGGGTCAGACCGGTGTCCACGCCGAAGCGGCGACGGAACTCGGCGTTGTCGACCGCCCGGTCGGCGAGCTTCTTCCAGCCGCCGGAGTGCACCAGGATGCCCTGGGAAAGGTCCAGTCCGTGCTCGCGGGCCACCTCGTAGAGGTAGGTCCAGACCATGAAGGTGAACCCGAAGATCAGGAAGGGCGTACGACCGTGCCGGTCCAGGAAGGCCCGCAGCGCCTCGACGTCCGGTCGATCGTCGGCGTCAAGCAGCCAGTGGTGGTCCCGACCGAAGTTCACCATGCCGAGGGCACCCGCGCCCCGCGCAGAGTAGGAGCGGCGGTCGCCGACCACGCCCCGACCCTCCACCACCAGCATTGGCAGCCGGCGCGGGCCGAGCACCGTCGCGAGGGTCCGGGCGAGCATCCGGGACTGGGTGGCCGCCGCCGCGCGATCGAGGTGGATCCGGCTCACCTCGCCGGTCGTTCCGCTGGAGGTGAGCACCCGGATCACCTGATCTTCCGGAACACTCACCAGCTTTCTGGTCTTGAACAGCCGGACCGGCAGCCAGGGCAGTTCGGCCACAGTCGCCGCCTCGCCGCGCAGATCGAGTGCCTCCAGGATCCGGGCGTACGGCGGGCAGGACCGCCGATGGTGCGACACCAGGGCGTTCAGCTCGTCACGTAGTCGCTTCTCCTTGTCGGGCTGGGGCAGCGTGAACACGTCGGTCAGCACTGGTCCTCCAGGGCTCGGTAGTCAGGCTTTCCGGTGGCGGTCAGCGGCAGCGCGGCAACGCTGCGGACCAGGATGCCGGAGGAGTGGGTGCCAAGCCCCACGGCGGCCTCGGTCCGAATCCGGGCCAGTCGGTCGTCGTCGGCGCCCTCAGCGACCAACACCAAGCGGTCTGGGCCGGCCACGGCGGCGACCGGGCCATGCTGCGCGAGGGACCGCTCGACGTCGTCGAGGTTTACCCGCACCCCAAAGATCTTGGCGATCCGCTTGATCCTGCCGGTGAGGTACAGGAATCCCTCGTCGTCCAGCCGGCCGAGGTCGCCGGTACGCAGCACCCCGCCCAGATCATCGCCCCGGGCCAGGTCCGCGGCGGTCTCGGCGTACCCCATCATGACGTTGGCGCCCCGGTAGACGATCTCGCCAGTGCGCCCCGGATCGGTCGTCTCGGTTCCGTCGCCAGGGTTGACAGTGATCGCACCACCGTGCACCGGAACACCCACCGAGCCGAGCTTCGCGGGCAGTCGGTCCGCGGGCAGCACGGTCATTCGCGCGGTGGCCTCGGTCTGCCCGTACATGACGAAGAACCGGCCACCAACCGCGGCCATCCGGCGATGGAAGTCCTCGACCAGGTCGGGATTCAGCCGTCCACCGGCCTGGGTGAGCGTCCGTAGCCGGGGGTGGCGGACGGGGTCGAAGCGAAGCCGGCGCAGCATCTCGTACTGGTATGGCACCGCGGCCAGCGAGGTGACGTGATACCGGTCCAGGCTGGACCAGAAGTCCCGCGTGGTGAGGGCGTTCTCCTCGACCACCACGGTGGCGCCAGCGTAGAGGTGGCTGGTGAGCACCGACAGCCCAAAGGTGTAGTGCAGCGGCAGGCTGGTCGACGCGACCTCGGCACCATCGATCCCCAGCGCCGCGCTGATGGCCGCGGCGTTGGCCAGCACCGCCGCCTGAGAGAGCCGGACCAGCTTGGGGCTGCCGGTCGAGCCGGAGGTGGTCAGCAACAGCGCCAGCTCCGGGTGCGGGGCCGGCCCGACCTCCCCGGTGCGGCGCTGGTAGCCGCCCAGCCGCTGGTCCGGCCCGGGGCGATACCCGGGCAGCAGCTCGGCATCGCTGAACAGCACCGCCGGGCGGAACCGACCGGCCAACTCGGCCAGCCGCTCCTCGTCGATTCGCGGATCGACCAGGGCGATCGGGCGACCCGCGTGCAGCGCCGCGAGGAACCGCAGCACCGCGGGGACCGTGGTGGGCATGGCGGCCAGCACTGTTCCGGGCGGCTCCCGGTCCAACCCGGCGGCCAGCTCGGCAACCCGGTCCTGCAGGTCGACGCCGGCGAGCATGGCACCGTTTGCCGCATCCACCAGGCGAGCGTCGGGGTGCAGCAGGCCGGTCACGGGGTGAGACCGCCGTCCACTCCGACCACCTGACCGGTCACGAAGCTCGCCGCTGGATCCAGCAGGAAGGCCACGACCTCGGCGACCTCCTCCGGCTCCCCCAGCCGCCCCAGCGGGGTGGCCGCGACCCGGGCCGCGCGGCCTTCGGCGTCCAGGTCAGCGAGGAGGTCGGTACGGATGAAGCCGGGCGCCACCGCGTTGACCCGGATCCCCGCCGGGCCGAGCTCCTTCGCGGCGGACCGGGTCAGCCCTTCGATCGCGGCCTTGCTGGCGGCGTAGACGGCTTGGCCCGCGGCACCGGCCGTACCAACCACTGAGGCGGTCAGCACCGCCGCGGGGCGCTGCCCCCGCCGCAGCAGCCGGACGCCCTGCTGGAGGGTGTGCGCGGCACCGGCCGCGTTGACCGAGAAGAGCCGTTCGATTGTCGGATCGGCGACAGAACCAAGTAGACCCGCCGCGTGCACGCCGGCGTTGACCACGAGCGCGTCCAGCCGCCGCCAGCGCTGGAACACGAGCCGGATCAGCGCGCGGACCTGCTCCGGGTCCGCGACGTCACCGTGCACCGCCAGATGCGGGCCGCCCGGCAGCGCCGCGGCGACCTGCTCGGCGTCGCCGATGGTTCGGCCGTGAACGGCGACAGCGTGGCCCGCCGCGGCCAGGCGGGTCGCGATGGCCCGACCGATCCCCCGGGTCGATCCAGTGATCAGCGCATACCGCGGGTCCGGCAGTTCAGATGGCGAGGACGACACCGTGCTTCTCCAGAATCTGCTGCGCGCGGTTGAAGGAGCTGAGGTCGATCACCTCGTCAGTGTCGAGCATCACCCCGAACTCGTCCTCGATCGCGGCGACCAGGGACATGTGCGCGAGCGAGTCCCACTGCGCGTTACCCCGATATTCCAGGTCGTCTACCGGAAATTCATTCGGAATTTCCAGGGAATTCCGAAAGACGCTTCTAAGCCGTTCGAGTTCCACCGCGACACTCCTAACCGCCCGACGCACCCGGCCGGGTCGACGGCCGAGTGTAGCTGAGAGAGTTGCGTCAAACGTGAGCGCCAAACTGGACTGCTGCGACCGCCCGAAAAGCTGCTAGCATTCGCACGGCCAACGGCGAAGTGCAGCATCGGGAAGCGACGGCGCCCGACCGGTCACGCCCCAGCGCTAACCACATACCCCCACGCGCGGCAGCCGCATGAGCAGGAACGGAGTACCAAAGTTGAGCGTGTTAGACGGTTCGTCCATTCTGATCACCGGAGGAACCGGCTCCTTCGGCAAGGCATTTCTCCGAAATATTCTCACCCACGCGTCACCGGCTCGGGTGGTGGTGCTCTCCCGAGACGAGCTCAAGCAGTACGAATTACGTCGGGAACTCGGCAACGACCCGCGGCTACGCTGGTTCCTCGGCGATATCCGGGACCGACACCGACTCACCCGGGCAATGCATGGAATCGACTTCGTGGTGCACGCCGCCGCCCTCAAACAGGTCGATACCGCCGAGTACAACCCCTCGGAGTTCATCGCTACCAACGTCACCGGCTCCCAGCACGTCGTTGATGCCGCCATCGAGGCCGGCGTGCAGAAGGTCATCGCACTCTCCACGGACAAGGCATCCAGCCCGATCAACCTGTACGGGGCGACAAAGCTCGTCGCCGACAAGCTCTTCATCTCGGCCAACCACTACGCCGCCGGCCACCCGACCCGCTTCGCCGTGGTCCGCTACGGCAATGTGATGGGCAGCCGTGGCTCGGTGGTGCCGCTGTTCCGGCGACTCGCCGCCGAGGGCAGGAGCCTGCCCGTCACCGACAAGCGGATGACCCGGTTCTGGATCACGCTGGAGCAGGCGGTCCAGTTCGTCCTGGACTCGTTTGAGCAGATGCAGGGCGGCGAGCTGTTCGTGCCCCGCATCCCCAGCATGCGCATCCTCGACCTGGTGGAGGCGGTCGCCCCGGAGGCCACCACGCACGAGATCGGCATTCGCCCCGGCGAGAAGCTGCACGAGGAGATGATCGCGCCGGACGACAGCCGCCGCACGCTGCGCGCCGCCGACCGGTACATCGTGCAGCCGACCATCGCCACCTGGGGCTACCAGCCTCCGAGTGACTGTGAGCCGGCGCCAGACGGATTCGCCTACCAGTCGGACAGCAACGACCTCTGGCTCACCCCGGACCAGATGCGCGACATGCTCGGAATCACCGCGTGACGACGATGCTCCCGTACGGCCGGCAGTCCATCATCGAGGACGACGTGACCGCGGTCGCCGCCGTCCTCCGTGGGGACTGGCTCACCACCGGCCCCCAGGTGTCGGCGTTCGAGGACGACCTGGCCCGCTGGACCGGCGGAGTCGGCTGCGCGGTGGTCGCCAACGGCACCGCCGCGCTGCACACCGCCTACGCGGCGGCCGAGGTCGGTCCCGGAGACGAGGTGGTCGTGCCGCCGATGACCTTCGTGGCCACCGCGAGCACCGCGGTGGCCCTCGGCGCCAAGGTGGTCTTCGCCGATGTCGAGGAGGAGACCTTCACCCTGGACCCGGCGGCGGCGGCCGCCGCGGTCACGTCCCGGACCCGGGTGGTGGCGGCAGTGGACTACGCCGGTCATCCGGCCGACTACGACGCCCTCCGTCCCGCCCTGTCCGGCAGCGACGCGCTCCTACTCGCCGACGCCGCACACTCCATCGGTGCCGCCTACCGCGGGCAACCGGTCGGCTCGCTGGCTGACCTGACCACCTTCTCGTTCTTCCCCACGAAGAACCTCACCACGGCGGAGGGCGGCGCGGTCGCGGCCACCGACCCAGCCGTGCTGGAACGTGCCCGCCGGTTCCGCAACCACGGCCTGGTCCGGGACCGGGCCGAGCAGCGCTGGCCGGACGAGGGCGGCTGGCACCAGGAGGTGTCCGAGTTCGGTCTCAACTATCGACTACCCGATGTCCTCTGTGCGCTGGGCCGCAGCCAGCTGCGCCGACTCGATGAGTTCCGCACCGCCCGGGAACGGCTCGTCCGACGGTACGACGAGGCGCTCGCCGACCTGCCCGGTGTGCTGCCTCCGCCCCGCCGCTACTGGGCCCGCCCAGCCTGGCACCTGTACCCGATCCGGGTGCTTGACGGACGGCGGCGCGAAGTCTACGAGCGGATGCGGGCCGCCGGCATCGGCGTGCAGGTCAACTACCTTCCGGCGCACCTGCACCCGGTCTTCGCCGATCTCGGCTACCGGCGCGGATCCTGTCCGGTCGCCGAGGCGTTCTACGACCAGCAGCTCTCCCTTCCGTTGTACCCGACACTCAGCGACACCGACCAGGAGCGGGTCGTTGACGCCCTCACCACCGCGCTGCGGGCGCCGGCGCCGACCACTGCTTGTTGAGACGGAACCGATGCATCACGCCAACCACTTCTACGGCCACGCCCACGTGCTCGCCCGATACTGCGGGTTCGGCGATCGGCACCCGCCCCGGATCAACGGCTATGTCCAGCACGGCTGGAACATCGGCGACGGGCTGGCACCCGGCCATCCGTACGTCGAACGAACACCGAGCCTGCTCTGGTCCGCCCAGACCCGTCGCCGGGCCTGGGCGGTGGGACGGCGAAACGTCGTCGTTGTCGGGGCGCCCTTCATCTACCTGCTCGCGCTGCGTCCGCAGGATCCCCCACTGGCGAAGGCCATGCCGACGGCACGGGAGGGCACCATCTGGTACCCGTTCCATGGCTGGGAGGGGCAGCACGTCAAGGGCGACCACAAGGAACTGATCGCCCGGATCCGGGACACCGAGCCCGGCCCGGTGACGGTGTGCCTCTACTGGCACGAGTACGGCATGCGCCGGGTACGTAGGCTCTACGAGAAGGCCGGCTTCCGGGTCATCTGCCACGGTTACCGCGGCCACTGGTGGCGGGACACCGACCCACTCTTCCTCGACAAGCAGCTCACCGAACTGCGTCGACACCAGCGGGTCGCCTCCAACCGGCTGACCAGCGCCATCTTCTACGGCATCGCCGCCGGGTGCGAACCGGCGGTCTACGGTGACCCGATGGTGCTTGCCGGCGAGGATCCGACCTTCGGCGGCACGGCCCGGATCCGCAGACAGTGGCCGGAACTTCACGGCGAGTCGGTCCGGCTCTCCACCGCCGTCGAAATCGCCCGCGCCGAGTTGGGCACCGACCATCGCTGCGCCCCGGCCGAGCTACGCGAGCTGCTCGGCTGGGCGCATCTTCAGGAGAACGACCTTGACGACTGACACTGACCAAGCCCAGCAGATCATGCTGCCCGGCGGCGAGATGCTGGCGTGGTCCGACCTACCTGCCGAGGAGCCGACCGACGGCGGACCCCTCGGCGTCCTCGGCGCCCGGGTGGTGCCAGCCGGCGCCCGGGTACTACTGGCCGGGCCGCACGCGCCCGGCTTCCTCGACCGACTGGCCCACGCCGAGGTGACCTGTCTGCTCCGCAGCCACCTGGACGGGGTGGCGCTAGCCGAACATGCGGCCGAACTCCCGGTACGAGTGATCGTCGGCGGACCGGCCGGGTTGCCCGCCGACGAGACGTACGACGTGGTTATCGCCATGTCCGGACTGGACTCGGTGGAATCCATCGAGGGAGCCCGTCTCGGTTGGGATGGCGTGCTGGCCGTGCTGGCCGACCGGCTGCGTCCGGGCGGGACCCTGCTGCTCCGCATGGACAACCCCGTCGGTCTGCACCGGATCGTGGACGTGTCCCCTTGGTATGCCGCCCGGGACGACAACCGGTGGACCGTGGAGGGGGTGCTGGACGCCGGCCACCCCGCCAACCTCGACCAGCTACGCCGCCGTCTCGTCGATGCCGGCCTCACCCCAGGCGCCTTCTTCGCGGCGTATCCACACCCGAAGGCGATAACCGCCCTGGTGGATACCCAGGAGCTCGACCAGGGGACCTCCGCCGGCCTGCTCGACGCAATGCTCCACAATGCCTGCGCGGACGGGTACGCCGACCGGTCGGTGCTTCAGGACCCGGCCCGGCTGGCGGTTGACGCGCTGCACGCGGGGCTGGCCTCGGGGCTCGCCCCGGCATGGGTGGGGTACGCCCGGCGCAGCCCGCTTCCGGCGGTGGAGCCGGCCGACCTGCCGGTGGCGCTGGTCCAGACCGGCCCACTCGACATGGGGGGAATCGAGGTGGTGACCGCCGGGCAGGATTGGCACTGGCGGCTCACCCAGCCGCCGCTGCGAACCACGCCGGAGACCGGCCCGGCGTACCGGGACCCCAGGGCGTTGACCGGGCCGATCCCGGCTGGTCGCCTCCTGCGCACCCTGCTGTTGGACGCCTGCCTGCGGCA
Source organism: Salinispora pacifica DSM 45544 (assembly GCF_000378845.1). Taxonomy (NCBI): domain Bacteria; kingdom Bacillati; phylum Actinomycetota; class Actinomycetes; order Micromonosporales; family Micromonosporaceae; genus Salinispora; species Salinispora pacifica. Next base: position 1,317,608 of record NZ_KB905359.1, read on the forward strand.
GGACCTGGACCAGCTGCGTGCGTTGCTCTCCGGATACGCCCACTGGCTCGACTCGTGCACCGTCGCCGGCCAGATCTCCGGCGCACCGGCGCTGGCCGGGGTTGACAACGTGGTGGTGGACGGGGAACGGTTTGCCGTACTCGACCCGAGCTGGCAGGCAGCCGTCCCGCTTCCGGTGAACGTCGCACTGGCCCGCGGTCTCCGACGGTTCGCCGCCATCCTGCTGACCGGCGGCTACGCCCACCCTTGGTCTTCCACTCTCGACCTGGCTGGGCTCACCGTTGTTCTTGGCGGGATGGCTGGTCGTAACCTCGACCGAGCCACCGTGCGGGTGGCGGTGGAGACCGAGGCGGCGCTCATCGCCGCCCGAACAGACCTGAACCCAGCGGGCCAGGAGGAGCTCCGTGACCAGTTAGAGGCGCTGGAGCCGGACTCGCCGCCACCCGGCCAACGAAGCTACCAACAGCTACACGAGGCGTGGCTACGCCAGCGCGAGGAACTCAATCGAATCCAGGCGGTGCTGCGCTGGACCGAAGACCTGATCACCAGCCGGGAGCGGGCACTACGCCGAGCTGACGCCATGATCAAAGTGCTGAGCGGATCGGTCAGCTTCCGGCTCGGTCGGCTGGTCATCACCCCGGCCCGCTGGGCCAGACGGGCCGTCAGGGCGCTGAAGCGGCGCCTACGCAAGGCGCCTAACCAGCGGGCGGTACGGGGTGGGCAGCAGTGAGCGGCATCGTCGGCGTCGTCCAGGCTCGGATGGGTTCGTCCCGGCTTCCCGGCAAGGTGCTGCGTCCACTCGCCGGACGCAGCGTCCTCGGCCGGGTGGTCCGGGCCGCCCGGGAGAGCGAGAAGCTGTCTGGCCTCGTGGTGGCCACCAGCACCGAGCCCGATGACGACGCGGTCGTGGACGAGTGCGCCAAGCTCGACGTCGCCTGCCACCGCGGCCCGGTGGACGACGTCCTCAGCCGCTTCATCGGCGCGTTGGACACGCACCCGGGCCACGCGGTGGCCCGCTTCACCGCCGACTGTCCCCTCCTCGACCCGGAGATCATCCGACTCGTCGCCGACGTCTACCAGGCGGTCCCCGGCCTCGACTACGTCAGCACCTCAATCGCCCGAACCCTGCCCCGCGGCATGGATGTCGAGATCATCCAGGCGGACGCGCTGCGGACCCTGCACCGGATCGCCACCGACCACCATCGGGTCCACGTCACCTCGTACGCGTACACCCATCCGGAGATGTTCCGGGTGCTCGGGGTGACTCTCACCCCGGACCGCTCCGACCTGAGGCTCACCCTCGACACCGAACAGGACCTAGCCCTGGTAGGCGCGATAGCCGACCACTTCGGTGACGTCACCGTGCCGCTGGCCACGCTCGCTGACTGGTTGGCCGACCACCCAGCGCTGCGGGCCCTCAACGCCGACGTCCGGCAGAAGCAACTGGAGGAGGCGTGAAGACCCTCCGGGTCGGGTTACGCTGCGACGCCGGCGCGCGTCGCGGCGTCGGCCACCTCATCCGCTGCCTCGCCCTGGGCGAGGAGTTTCTCGCCCGAGACGCCCACGTCACACTGCTCGGCAGCGTGGCCGACGTGGACTGGGCCGCCCGCCAACTCGCCAACCAGGGCATCCCGCACCACCCCGGACCGGACACCCCGCGCGAGTTGGTGGCGGTGGCCCGCGAGCACCAGTTGGACGTGCTGGTCCTGGACTCGTACGAGCTGGACCCGGCCTGCGCCGGGGCGCTGGGGGCGGCGGGCATTCGTACCCTCGCCGTGGTGGACGGGGACACCCGCGGTCAGGACGCCGACCTGTACCTGGACCAGAACCTCGGCGCAAGCCGTCACGCAGCGGCCCACCGGCTACTCGCCGGCACCAACTACGCCCTGCTCCGCCGGGAGATACTCGACCGACGACCAGCCGCGCCCCGCCCGCCGACGCCGACCGCTCGACCCCGGGTACTCGCCTTCTTCGGCGGCACCGACGCGTTCGGCGCCGCCCCGCCGCTGACCCGGCTGCTACTCGCCACCGGACAACCGTTGGACCTGACCGTGGTGGTCGCCCGCGACCCGATCGGGGCGGAGTTGGCGACGCTACGCCCGGCCCCCCAGCAAACGGTGCGGACGGTGCCGCCGACCGACACGTTGCCGAACCTGATCGCCGCGGCGGACCTGGTGGTCTCCGCCGCCGGCACCTCCACCTGGGAGCTCTGCTGCCTCGGTGCCCCCGCGGCGCTGGTCTGCGTGGTCGACAACCAACACGACTCGTACCACCGGGTGGTCCGGGCGGGTGTCGCGGCCGGGCTCGGCGAGCTGACCGAGCTGACCGCCAGCGGACCGGCCGGAAACTCCGCCCGCACCAGCGCCGTCCGGACCCTGCGCAAGCTGCTCGCCTCCGCCGAGCACCGGGCCGAACTCGCCGCACGGGCCTGGGCCATGGTGGATGGACGAGGCCGGGCCCGCGTGGCTGATGCCGTCCAGGCGCTGGTCGCAGCGACCGCGCCGGCCGGCCAACGGTAGGTCAGTCGCGGTCGATCTGATGGCCGATCACCGCGGGGCCGAGGAGCACGGCGAAACCGCTGCCGTCGCGGCGTGGGTCGGCCGCCGGTAGCTCCACCGGCTCGCCGTTCGCTGTGGCACCGGCCGGACGCGGACCGACCCAGGCGACGACCACCTCGGTCTCCCCCTTGAGGAAGCGCTGGGAACGTACACCGCTGGTCGCCCGCCCCTTCGCCGGGTAGGCCGCGAACGGTGTCACCTTCACCGTGGCGCCGGTCGAGGTGACCACCATCGGCTCGCCATGGGCGGGGTCGTCGGTGCGGACCGCGCCGAAGTAGACCACCCGCGCGGCGTCCGGAAGGCTGACTCCGGCGACGCCACCGCCCCGCAAACCCTGCGGACGGACCAACCCCGCCGGGTAGCGCAGCAGCGACGCCTCCGAGGTGACGAAGGCGAGGCTCTCTGCTCCGTCGGTCAGCCAGGTCGCCCCGACCACCTCGTCCCCGTCCCGGAGGGTGATCACTTCGAACTCGTCGGCGCGCACCGGCCAGTCCGGCGTGGCGACCTTCACCATTCCGTGTCGGGTGCCGAGCGCCAGCCCCGGCGAACCCGCCGCGGACGCACCTAGCGGCGCGATCCCCACCACCGTCTCCCCCGGCGCCAGCGGCACCAACTCGGCCGCGGACATCCCACCGCGCAGGGAGACCGTCCCGGACTGCTCAGGTAGCACCGGCAGCGGCAGCACGTCCACCTTGAACGCCCGGCCGCCACTGGTGACCAGCAGTACCCTGCCCCGGGCCGTGGAGTGGGCGACGGCGCGGACCGCGTCGTGCCGGACCCGGCCATGCCGGCGATGTCCCTCGACCGCCTCCTCCGACTCGGCGGCGGTCCGGGCGACCAGCCCAGTTGACGAGAGGATCACCTGGCAGGGGTCGTCGGCGACCTCCAGCGGGCCGGCCGGCGCGGACGCGGCGAGCACCTCCTTCAGATCCCCGTCCACCAGGGTGGTGCGGCGCGGCGCGGCGAACTGTTTCACCACCGCGCCCAGTTCACTGGAGACGACCTTCCGCAGGATCTTCGGATCGTCCAGGAGCCGGGACAACTCGGCGATCTCGCCGCGTAGCTTCTCCTGCTCGGCCTCCAGCTCCAACCGGTCGTACCGGGTAAGCCGGCGCAGCGGTGTGTCAAGGATGTAAGTCGCCTGGATCTCGGAGAGCCCGAAGCGCCGCATGAGCCCTTCCTTCGCGGCCTGCGCGTCCTCGCTGCCCCGGATCAGCTTGACCACCTGGTCGATGTCGAGCAGCGCGACCAGCAGCCCGTCCACCAGGTGCAGTCGTTCCTCCCGCCGACGCTTCCGGTACGCGCTGCGCCGGGTCACCACCTCGTACCGGTGGGACAGGAAGACCTCCAGTAGGGCCTTCAGCCCCAGGGTCTGCGGCTGACCGTCCACCAGTACCAGATTGTTGACGCCGAACGACTGTTCCAGCGGGGTCAGCCGGTAGAGGTCGGCGAGGAGTACCTGTGGATTCACCCCGACCTTGCACTCGATGACCAGCCGGGTGCCGTTCTCCCGGTCGGTGAGGTCCTTGACGTCGGCGATCCCGGTGAGCCGCTTGGTCTTCGTGACCTCGTTGGTGACGGCGGCGATGACCTTCTCGGCGCCGATGCCGTAGGGCAGCTCGACGACGGTGATCGCCTGCCGGCCGCGGCTGCCCTCGATCGGGCCGATCTCCACCTTGGCACGCATCCGCACCACGCCACGGCCGGTCTCGTAGGCCCGCCGTACCTCGTCCAGGCCGAGCAGCAGCCCGCCGGTCGGCAGGTCCGGCCCCGGCACGAACTCCATCAGCTTGTCCAGCGTCGCGTCCGGGTGGTTGATCAGCCAGCGGGCGGCGGAGACCACCTCACCCAGGTTGTGCGGGATCATGTTGGTCGCCATCCCGACCGCGATCCCCGAGGCACCGTTGACCAGCAGGTTCGGGAAGGCAGCCGGCAGCACGGTGGGCTGGGTCAACGAACCGTCGTAGTTCGGCCCCAGGTCGACGGTCTCCTCGCCCAGCTCACCGACGAGCAGCATCGCCTCCCGCGACATCCGGGCCTCGGTGTAGCGGGCCGCGGCCGGGCCGTCGTCGGGGCTACCGAAGTTGCCGTGCCCGTCGATCAGGGGCACGTTCAGGGAGAAGTCCTGCGCCAACCGGACCAGCGCGTCATAGATCGCCACGTCGCTGTGCGGGTGGTACTTGCCCATCACGTCGCCGACCACCCGAGCCGACTTGACGTGCCCCCGGTCCGGGCGGTGGCCGGACTCGTACATCGACCAGAGGATGCGCCGGTGCACCGGCTTGAGCCCGTCTCGGGCGTCCGGCAGGGCGCGGGAGTGGATGACCGAGAACGCGTACTCCAGGTAGGAGTCGGAGACCTCGGTGACCAGCGGATTGTCGAAAACCCGGGCGCCCGCCTGATCGAACGCGGACAGGTCGACCTTCGGGCCCTTGCGGCGTGCCATGACTCAGCTTTCCCCTCGGACTGTTTCCGTGCTCGTGCCGGTGCCCACGTGATCCGCGGCCGGTCCGGGTCTCATGCGTCGATCGCCTCGCGGTCGACCCGGTCGGCGGAGGCGATCAGCCAGTTCCGACGGGGCTCCACCTTCTCCCCCATCAGCAGTTCCAGGACCCGCTCGGCTTCCTCGGCGTCCTCCAGCGTGATCCGGCGGACCGCCCGTCCGGCCGGGTTCATCGTGGTCTCCCACAACTCGTCGGCGTCCATCTCGCCCAGACCCTTGAACCGCGGGATCGGGGTGACGATCTGCTTACCCGCCTGCTCCAGTCGCCGGACGGTCGCCTCCATCTCCTCCTGGGTGTAGGTGTAGATGGTCTGCGGCCGGCGCCCCCTTGTAGTGATCTTGTGCAGGGGCGGCATCGCCGCGTACAGCCGGCCGGCCTCGATCAGCGGTCGCATGTACCGGGCGAAGAGCGTGATCAGCAGCGTCCTGATGTGCGCGCCGTCCACGTCGGCGTCGGCCATGATCAGAACCCGGCCGTACCGCACGGCGGAGAGGTCGAAGGTGCGCCCCGACCCGGCCCCCAGCACCTGCACGATCGCGGCGCACTCGGCGTTGTCCAGCACCTGCTGGAGGTTCGCCTTCTGCACGTTGAGGATCTTGCCGCGGATCGGTAACAACGCCTGGTACTCAGACGAGCGGGCCAGCCGCGCCGTGCCGAGGGCGCTGTCCCCCTCGACGATGAACATCTCGCTGCGCTCCACCCCGGTGGACCGGCAGTCGACCAGCTTCGCCGGCATCGACGCGCCCTCCAGGGCGGTCTTGCGCCGCGCCGCCTCCTTCTGCTGCTTCTGGGTGAGTCGAACCCGGGCGGCGTCGGCGATCTTCTGAAGGACCGTCCGCGCCTCGGTCTTGGTCCTGCGCTCCTCCAGCCAGGCCTTGAGGTGCTGCTCGACGAGGCGCTGGAGAACCTTGGTGATACCGGCGGTGGAGAGCTCATCCTTGGTCTGGGAGGTGAACTGTGGCTCCGGGATGCGCACGTGCACGACCGCGGTCAGCCCCTCGAGGATGTCGTCCAGCGTGGGCGGATCCTCCTTGGCCTTGAGCAGGCCACGGGTGTTTCGGATGGCCTCGGCGAGGGTTCGCGTCAGGGCCCGCTCGAAGCCCTTGCGGTGGGTGCCGCCGTGCGCGTTGCGGATGGTGTTGGTGAAGCACTCCACGGTCCGCTCGTAACCGGTGCCCCAGCGGAAGGCCACCTCCACCTCGGCGCGACGCGGCACATTGGCCTGCATCACGCCGTTGGCGTCGGCGGCGTTCTCCCGGTACGACCCTTCGCCGCGGACCAGCAGGGTGCCGGAGACCGGGCGGTCGCCGGCCGGGGCGAGGAAGTCCACCATGTCGGTCAGACCGTTGGGGTAGTGGAACCGCTCCTCGACCGGCTCCGCTCCGGTGTGGTCCCGCAGCAGGTAGCTGACCCCGGGGACCAGGAAGGCGGTGTTGCGCAGCTTCATCCGTACGGCGTCGGCGTCCAGCGTGGCGCCGACCTCGAAGTAGCGTGGGTCGTACCAGTAGCGGATCGAGGTGCCGGTGCGCTGCTGACGTTTCGCCGCACCGATCACCTGCAGGCCCGGGCCGGCGGTGAAGGGCGCCTGCGGCCCGTCGCCGTCGAACGCGCCTGGCGCCCCGTGCCGGAACGACATCGTGTGGATCTTGCCGCCACGACGGACCGTCACGTCGAACCGCCGGGAGAGGGCGTTGACCGCCGAGGCGCCGACGCCATGTAGGCCACCGGAGGTCTTGTAGCCGGAGCCGCCGAACTTGCCACCGGCGTGCAGCCGGGTGAGGACCAGCTCGACCCCCGATATTCCGGACTTCGCGTGCACGTCGGTGGGGATACCGCGACCGTCGTCGTCGACCTGCACCGATCCGTCGGCGTGCAGTGTCACCTCGATGGAGGTCGCGTGACCGGCGACCCCCTCATCGGTGGAGTTGTCGAGGATCTCGTTGACGAGGTGACCCACGCCACGGCTGTCCGTCGAGCCGATGTACATTCCCGGACGCTTACGGACAGCGTCCAGTCCCTCGAGATGCGTGAGGTCGTCGGCCTCATACAGGGTCTCAGGCTCTGCGGTCAACTGGTCGTACTCCCAGGTCTCGGCGGGTATGGTGCCACGCACAGCGGGTGTTGGCCGGTGCGGCACGCCGCAGCGAGCCTAGCCGTAGGCCCCGACGGGCCCCGCTGGGCCCGTTCGCCCGACCACAACCGGAGTAACGGGCCGGGGCTGCCCGGCGATTCCGGCCGTGACCCAGGCGACAGGCGTCCCCGAGTGCTGCGACGCCGGAACCACACATCCGTGGGCCCGAGCCGGGCCGGTATCCCACCCGGGCGGCCGGGCGCGTCCGGTGGCCTCCCGTCGGGAGCGGCCCGACCCAGCAGGGCACCCCACCTCGCCACGGGGACGCCGAGGATTTTTCACCACAAAACCTTCCGCCGTGAGATTAGTTACTAGTGAGTATTGACACTTGCGATCGCCGGGTGTTCTGATCCTTCCACGATGATCTTATATACCTCGATGGGGGGATGATCACATGTCCAGATTGGGTCGTACCGTCTTGGCGGCGGGCATCGCCGTCGCCACGACCACATTCTCTGCGACGGTCATATCGCCGGCTCTGGCCGAGACACCGCCCACCGCTCCGGCCGGAGCGCCACCCACCGCCGCGGTAGCGCTCGGCGACAGCTTCATCAGCGGAGAGGGCGCCGGGGCGTACGCTCCCGTGGTCGATATCGACGGGGAGACCAGCACCTTCCCCGGATGGTCCGCATCGAACAGCGCGGCCTACTTCTGCCACCGCTCGACGAACGCCTCACTCCACCAAGCTAGCCTGCCCGGCATCGAGGACCGCTTCAACCTCGCCTGTTCCGGCGGACAGCCGGCCGACATCGCCAACGCCTCCGCCGACCGGGCGAACGGACGCCAGGTCGCCGCCCAGCTCGACCAGCTCCGCGCGGTGGCCCAAACCCACGACATCGACCTGGTCCTCATCGGCGTCGGTTCGAACAACAGCTCGTTCACCTTTGGGGAGGTGGCCGAGAAGTGCGCGAACCGGTTCATCGCCGATGCCTGGACCGGCTGGTGGGAATTCTGGGCACATCCCTGGGCGGTGGAACAGGATCCCTGCTCGGACGCCGACCTGGCGACCGACGCCGAGCTCGCCGCGGCGACCGCGGAGACCAGTGCCGCGGTGCGGCAGGTCCTCAGCACGCTCGCCGAGGTGGACGCCGACGGCGAACACCGGGTCGTCCTCCAGGACTACACGAACCCGTTGCCGGAGGAACTGGCCCAGGCCTACTGGACCGAGGACAACCGCGACGACACGCGGGACAAGTTCCGCGACCTCGGCCGCGAACGGTACGCGGCCGGGTGCCCGATCCACCGCGCCAGCCTCGCCCCCGGCCACCGTTTCTCGCAGGGGTTGGGCACCATGGTGAGCCAGGTCCACACCGATGCCACCAGTGAGTTCCCCAACGCCGACGTGGTCCTGCTCAACGTGCAGCAGGCCTTCGACGGGGCCCGGCTCTGCGAGACGACGGATGGTCCGCAGCACGCCCTCGCCACCGCCATCCGCCTGATGGATGGACCCAGCGGCACCTACGTCACCAGCCTCGCCGGGGCGGACAAGCTCGACATCAGCCGGATCGCCAACACCTGCGTGGATCACTTCCAGACGTGTCAGGAGTCGTGGCACCCGAACGCCGCGGGCCACCTGGTGCTCGGGCAGTGCCTGACCGGCGCCGCGTCCACGACTTCCCGTGAGGTCTCCTGTGTCCGCTCTCCAAACGGCACGATCACGGTGAGCTGACCCCCCACCACATCCCGACGCCTCGCGGATCCGCGCACCGAACGGATCCGCGAGGCGTCCGTGTTACCGGTGCGCCGACGACCCGAACCAGATCGACGTGACGACAGTCACCGATTGGTTACCTGCCAGTAGATCAACCCCGTAGATTGGGCTGGTGAATGCGGATTACCAGCAAGAATTCGTCGAGGTTGACGGAGCCCGCCTCGGTCTGCAGATCTATCCGGAGCCGGCGGAGACCGCCGACGCCCCGCTGGTACTGATCTCCCCCGCCATGGGCGTACCCGCCCGGTACTACCGACCGTTCGCCACCGCGCTCCGCGCCGCCGGGCTCGCCGTCGCCGTCGCCGACCTTCGCGGCACCGGAGCGAGCACACCCCGCCCAAGCCGCCGCTGCCGCTACGGGTACGCGGAGCTGGCCGCCGATGTCGGCGCGACGCTGGCGGCGTTGCAGGAACATCGAAACGGCCGGCGCACCCTTCTACTCGGACACTCGCTGGGTGGTCAGACGGCGCTGCTACACCTGGCGCTGACCCCCGGGCACGATGTGGATGGTCTGGCCCTGGTCGCTGTCGGGCTCCCCTGGTGGCGCAGCTATCCGCCCGGACCGCGGGGTTACGGCGTCCTCCCGTTCTCCCAGACGATCGCGGTCGCCACCCGACTGCTCGGGGTCTGGCCCGGCTGGGGCTTCGGCGGTCGGCTGGCGCGCGGGGTGGTCCGGGACTGGGCCTACACCGCCCGCACCGGGCGCTTCCCCCGACTGGACGGAGTGGATGCCGAGGCGGCGCTCCGCGACCTCCGCACGCCGGTGCTGGCGGTCAGCGTGGACAACGACCAGTACACCCCGCACGAGACCCTCGACCACCTCTGCGCCAAACTCACCAGCGCTCCCATCACCCGTGAGCGCCACCGGGCCGAGCCGGGCGGCGGCCGGCTCGACCACTTCAGCTGGACGCGCACCGCAGCGACTCCGCTGGCCACCCGGATCGCCCAGTTCGCGACCCAGGGGTAGCCCGAGAAGAGGTCTGGCCCGGCAGCGAGGGGACAGACTCACCCCGGCTCGGGTGCGGCGAGTCCCCCGAGCCGGGCGGACCGAGGGCCATCGACCCCCTTCCCTCCGGCCTGCTCACCCGGTAGAAACGGGGTCAACCCCACCCGTCCAGGCCGTGCCCCCGCAACATCGAGAGAGCGCTCTCTTCGCACCGCGTGACGAGAGGACGAACGCATGCCCCTTCCCCACCCACGACGACGCGTACGCCGAGCCCTCGGGCTCAGCCTCGTGCTGATGGTCGCCGTCACCCCGGGGTGCGGCTCCATCGCGTGATGACCGTAAACCTGAACGCCGGCACGATCGACCACGTGGTCAACGGGGTCGGCGCGGCGGCCGACACCACCCGCGTCGGTGAGCCGGTCCATCTCGCCGAATACCCGGTCGGCTGATCCCTCGCCACTGACCGCCGGTCGCGGGTCTCGCTGCGCCGACCAGGCACCGCGACCCGCGCCGGCCACGACAGAGTGATGCACCAGCGGTGCTATCATCGCTGCGTGGCGATTGATTCCTCTTCCAGGCTCGCACCGGCCGTCGCGCTGTTCCGGTCCCTCGCCGACCCGGCCCGGCTGGCCATCCTGCACCGACTCACCCACGGTGAGGCCCGGGTGGTGGACCTGACCCGCGAGCTGCAACTGGCGCAGTCGACCGTCTCAAAACACCTCTCCTGCCTACGGGACTGCCATCTGATCGACTTCCGGGTCGAGGGTCGCCAGTCGTTCTACGCGCTGGCCCGGCCAGAGCTGCCCGCCCTGCTGCGCTCGGCGGAACAGCTCCTCGCCGCCACCGGCGAAGCAGTCGCCCTCTGCCCGACATACGGCTCGTCCACGGATCGTGGAGAGCAGGCGTGACCACCTCCACCCTGACCCCCCAGCGGCGTGCGCTCCTGTCCCGCCGCAGCCTCTGGCTGGCCTACGCCACCGCCGGCTACAACCTGCTGGAGGGCCTGGTCGCGATCGCCGCCGGCGCGGCGGCCTCCTCCACCGCGCTGATCGGCTTCGGCCTCGACTCGTTCGTCGAGGTGTCCAGCGCGGCCGTGGTGATCTGGCAGTTCCGCTCCCGGGTGCCGGAGGAGCGGGAACGGCTGGCACTACGACTGATCGGTGTCTCGTTCTTCGCCCTGGCCGCCTGGATCACCGTCGACGCCGGGCGCGCGCTCCTCGGCGACGGAGACGCCAGCCCCAGCCCGGTCGGCATCGGCCTCGCCGTCGCCTCGCTGATCATCATGCCCCTGCTGGTCCGCGCCAAGCGGCGTACCGGCCGGGAACTCGGCTCGGCCACCGTCATGGCCGACTCCACCCAGACCGCGCTCTGCACGTACCTCTCCGCGGTGCTCCTCGTGGGCCTGCTTCTCAACGCCGGGCTCGGCTGGTCCTGGGCAGACCCCATCGCCGCGCTCGCCATCGCGGCCGTCGCGGTGCGGGAGGGAATCGCGGCGTGGCGGGGTGATCAGTGCGACGACTGCGCGCCGCCCACCCACGCCGCCACCGCCACCACCGCTGACCCGGCGCCGAGCTGCACCGACGGGTGCCAATCCGACGCGGCCGCACCCCGTTCGTAGCCGCTCTCCGGCGGTGCGCGTGCTCGGCAGGCCAGGAACGAACGGCCGCCGGGCCGCAGCTACCGGCGAGCCCCGCCCAGCCCGGGCCTGCCCGGCGCATCCTGCGGGGCGCTCAGGATTCGTGCGGTCAGGGCAGGCAGCACCTGTGCCAGGTGAGATGGTTGCGGGGGTCTGGTCACCAGCGAGAGCCTGACCTTCCCGGGTACCGGGGAGGTCAGCAGGCGGTCGGTGGGGTCGTCCCACCAGCGGGCCGCAAGGTCGGGAACCACGGCCGGGACCTTGCGGTGTCGGGCGATACGCAGGGTGGCCTCGATCGTGGGGCCCGGCTGCGGGAGCGCTCCGAGCGCGGACAATCCTGCGTGCAGGTGCTCGCCAGTCAGATCTATCGAGGAGTACAGCACCTCCCTTCCCGCCAACGCCTTCTTGCCGGCAGCCAGGGGTGCGGTGGCGGCGGGCAGGACCAGGACCAGCGGGGAGGCCCCGAGCCCGGTGATCTGGAGGCCGTGAGGCAGGACGGCCTGGTCTGTGATCGTGACGATCGCCCCGTCCAGCAGGCCCTGGTGGACCCGGCCGATCAGGGTGGGGCCGTGCTCGACTTCGGCCTGGAGCGTCACGCCGGCGAGTTCGATCTGAGCGGCGGTGAACACGATCGGGGCCAGCGCCTGGATTGTGCCCAGGCTCAACGACGGGGCCTGCGTTGCGGCGGCGATCTGGGCTGGGAGGGCGTCGAGGTCGGCCAGCAGGCGTGCGGCCTGCCGGGCCAGCTCCCGCCCGGCTGGGGTCGGGCGGGCCCCGGTCGTGTCCCGCTCGAACAATCTGATCCCCAGGCGGCGTTCCAGCGCGGCCAGTCGGCGCGAGGCCGAGGGCTGGGTGGTCAGCAGTTCCTTGGCCGCGGCTCCGACCGACCCGTGCCGGGACACGGCCTCGACCAACGCCAGGTCCTCCGCCTTCAGGCTGGGTCTCATGCCCCCAGCGTATGAGCCAGCTACCCGAAGAGAGCTCTACCCGGTCGGCGGAGGGCGGCCGAGGATCGGTGCGTGCGGAGAGGACTGCTGCTACTGACCGTGATTACGTTCGTGACCTGGGTCGGGGCGAGGATGACGGCCGTCGCCCTACCCCTGGTCGCACTGGAGGAGACCGGGCAGGCCTGGGCCACCGGGCTGGTCGGCGGGATGGCCGGGCTGCCCCTGCTGACGGTGGGCTGGTGGGGCAAGGGGCTACGGGACCGCCTCACCGGTGGGCGCACCCTGGCGGTAGTGGCAGGCGTGAACGCCGCCGGGCTCGCCATCGTCCCCGTAGCCTCCCTGGTGGGTCAGGTCGGGGCGGTCGTGCTGTGCGCCTCGGGCCTGGGGACCGGAATCGCGGGCGCGCTGCTCGGCCCGGCCGAACGCTCCCTGGTCTCCGACCTCGCCGACGAACACGTCGCCCGTGGGGGCAGGACCGGGCCAGCGAAGTGGTTGGCCTGGCAGGACCTCGCCCACCGGGTCTCAATGATCTTCGCCCCACCCGCCGGAGCCTGGGCCGTGACCACGTTGGGCGCGAGCTCCCTGCTGTGGTGCCAGACCGCCGTGGTCGCCCTGGCCGCGATCGCCTTCCTGGCCGTCCCCGCCCGCAGCGCGATACCGCACGAAGGCCAGCGCGGCGGTCCGGGAGCGGCCACGCCGGGACGGCCGGTCTCTGCTCTGGCAGTGCTACGTTCCCACCCGCAGATCGCGGCCGGCGCGCTCATGGCTGGGGTCGGCGGGATGTGCTGGTTCGGGTTCAGCCTGGGCCTGGCCGTACTCGGGGTCGAGCACGACCGGCCCGGCGCACTCGTCGCCGCGGGCATGAGCGGGTACGGCACCGCATCCGTGGCCGCCTCCCTGCTGGTGCCGGTGGTCATCGACCGCCTGCCGCGTATGACCGCGATGTTGCTCTCCTGGGTCGTGCTCGGGGCCGTGTTCGTCGCCCTGCCGCTGGTGGCACCGAGCCTGACCGGTATCGCCGCCGTGGCCGCAGTGGGCGGCGCCGCGATGCCGTGGGGGATCGCCGCCCTGAACGCTCTGATCAGCGAGCAGACCGACGGCCCCGAACGCCGGGCGGCGTTCACCGCAGAGACAGTCCTGCACTCCGGAGGCATCTCCCTGGGGCTGCTGGCTGGTGGAGCCCTGATCGGCTGGGCGGGATCCGAGGCCGTACTCCTGGCCACCGGGCTCCTCCAGATCGCCGCCGCAGTCAGCGCGGCCGGATGGGCCTGGAGACCCCTCACCAGCAAGCCGCCGAAAGCGGATGCCCGCACGGCCGTCTGCTGACCCTCAGGTGGCAAGTTGTAACGACCTCACCGATGAGCAGCGGGCCAGGTCCACTCTGGTGCCTGTGTCGACGGCGGGCGGACAGTGGCGGGAACACCGACAGGTCACGACGGAGATGCGTGGTAGCTGCGCGCCCGGATCCACATGGTCGCAGACGCCCGCGACCCGCCAGCGGTGATCCTCCTGGCCCCTGGCCGGGCCAAGGCCACTGCCCTCGACCGGGGGGCTCCAAAGCCCGGACCGGCTATCTCCACCGCTGAGCACACCTGAACTGGCTGCGCGGCGCCAGGACCTGGGTCACCACGAGCAACTAAAGCCCTGCATGGGCTGCATGCCTCGGCCGATACCTGGGTCCAGATCACCGCGATCGCCGAAGCTCTCGGCCAGGGACGACCACACAACCTCACCGTTGACGGCCGCCACACGTACTATGTGCTAGCCGGCAACACCCCTGTACTCGTACACAACACCAACGGTTGCTCTGTTTCCGGGTCAGCTGACAGCAGAAATTGGCAGATCAGCTCCGTTTGGAATCGGCGAATTCCATGTTCACGCCGGGAGGCGGCCTTACGAGCCAAGCTATTGGTGAGTCCCGACTCATCATCCGTGGTAGCGACTTGGGCAACCAACCGTTCCGGGCTCACCTCACCCGCGATGGTAGCGATATTGCGGACTGGGGCAGATATACGATGAGGACTCATCAGAGTTTCCAGGGGAGTCCCATTCCATTACTAATACAATTCAAGAACTGGCAATGTGGCATATGACTACGACTATAAAGTTGTGATGAACGGAGGTAGCGGTGCGGGTTAAGTATGCGGACCGACGGCTGGAGGGCGTGTCCCACCAGGGGATCGACGCCCTGTCGGTAGGACGCGAATATGCGGTGCTTGAGATCTCATCGCTTGCCGATCGACCCTCCTACTTTCGAATTGAGGTCGTCAACGGTGAGCCTCCAACTTTGTTCGATGTACGCCTATTTGAAGTCACGTCGCCAGCGATTCCCCCAAACTGGATGTGTTCGCTCGATGAGTCCGGGCTGCTGAAAATCGGACCTAAGGCTTGGAGGGAGATCGATTTTTGGGAGGCATATCTAGAACGACGGGAGTGGGCCGTGGCCGCATACGAGAGAGAGCGTGAGGCGATTCTGTCAGCACGGACGGAATGATGCTGTGCGAATCGGTCACTTAGTCGCGTCTGGCGCAGTATTCTGCTGCGCGCGGCTTGGGCGGGACTGGTCACCGTCCGTGACTACTGGATGTGCGGGTCGGTGGTCGTCAGCCCGGGTTGCCGTCACGGTTGCCGCCAGAAAGTAAGATATATAGCAATTAATCGATCCCATCCGGGCGGTCGCAGCGGGTAAGTGGCTGGGCGGTGGCGCACCGCGTAGCGATGCGGCGTCGATGCCCGGAAGCATTCGCCGTGAGTGGTTGGTAAAGGGATCGTCACGGCCTCGGTCGGGCTCGGGACTGGATGGTTCGGCGTTCGTGGGCGTGCGCGCAGGGCCGTAGGCCGTAGCGCGTGCGCGCGGCCCGGCCGATAGGCCGGGCCGTTCTGATTATGTAGAGCACGTTTGGACCAGCTCGTTCCCGTAGCCGCCGCCTTCGGTGCTCGGTGCTTTGGTCGGCTTGCTGGCGGACGGTGGCGGGCTGGATGCCATCAGGGGTCTGCCCGGTGGTGCCGGCGACTGCGGGCTGTAGTGGTCTCCGGAGTCAAGGGACGCCGGTAGGGGCGGTCGCGGAGTGACGCGTAGCGCCCGTGAGGTCGGTGGGACGGCGCTCGTACGCCCGGGCTGCCCGTAGATAGTCGTTTGCGGTCTGGGGCGGCTGTTCGACGACGTTAGTCATCGAGTCCGAAGTGTCGGCACTTACCGACGGGTCTGCTGCACCGATAGGTGACAGTTTCAGTCACGCGGCCGGACTGGCCGGTGGGTTCATGGTGGTCTCGTACTCGGTAGAGGTCAACCGGAACAGGGATCGTCGGTGTTCGGTCCGTCATCGGAGCTCGCCGATCGAAACGCCGGCGACAACGATCACCGCCCAAAGCAGCGCGGCTAACTTCTGCCGAGTCAGGGTTGCCGTCCAGGATCGAGCATGAATCCGAATTCACCAATGAATAGAGCAGTTTTGAACCAGTCGGATCTTGGTGTGTGGGTCGGGCTATGCGATGGCGGCGATGTTGCCGTCGTCGAAGTAGATGGCTTGGTGGAGGCGTCCGCCGAGGGCGGCGGCGTATCGGGCGACGATGTCTTGGCCGGAGATCTTGCCTTGTTCGATCTGGGAGATGCGGCCTTTGGTGACGCCCATGCGCTCGGCGACCTGCTGTTGGGTCAGGCCGCGGGTGCGGCGTACTTCGGCGAGTCGGTGTCCGACGACGGTGGCGAGGAGTTCCTGTTTGCCGTCTTCGACGGCCTGTTCGCCGCCGGCGCGTTCGACGTGGGCGGTGCGGATGTCGCTCCAGCGTGCGTAGCTGTTCATGGCTGTCGGTCCTCCTCGACGCGTTCCTTGAGGTAGATCTCGTAGCGTTGCTCGGCCAGGGGGATCGCTTCGGTGTACCACTGTTGCCATCGTCCAGCTTTGTCTCCGGCGACGAGCAGGATGCTGGCGCGCCACGGGTCGAAGGCGAACAGGATGCGGACGGTGCCGGGGCGTAGCTCTTTGAGGTTGGCGAGGGTGGAGCCGCGGATCGTGTCGACCAGTGGTCGGCCGAGTCCTGGGCCGGATTCGGCGAGCAGGTCGATGGCTTGCACGACGCGGGCGTGGGTGAGGGGATCGAGCCTGCCGATCCACTCCTGTACCTCGTTGACGAGGTAGATCTCCCACTCGTCGGTAGCCATCCCCAGAGTATAGCGGACGCTATACCACCCATGCTGGCGAGAGCGGGATGCGTTTGGCCTGGCAACGTGCCGGTGACTACCGAATCCTCTACCGCCTCCACGGCGACGAGTTGACTATTCACGCCGTTGGACACCGCAGAGGCGTCTACTCGTAGGCAATCTCGGTCCGGCGGCCTTGTCCCGGGATCGGGTGCACTGGCCTTCTTGTCGCGTCAGGTTGCAGCGGTCATGGCGAGGAGACGTTGACGGGCTGCGCCCGCATCGCGCGTACCGCCTCGCCCGCGAAGAGACAGGCCGCTTGGTGCCCGGAGCCGATCTCGACCAGCACCGGGTCGGTCTGGGCGCAGTCAGGTCGGGCCTGCGGGCACCGCGTCCGAAACCGGCAGCCGGTGGGCGGGTCGATCGGGCTCGGGACATCACCGGCCAGGATGATCCGCTGACGACTACGCTGCACCGGCGGGTCGGCCACCGGCACCGCCGAAAGGAGAGCGGCGGTGTAGGGGTGGGCGGGCTCCCGCCAAATCTGCGCCGGGGTGCCGCTCTCCACGATCCGGCCGAGGTACATCACGGCCACCCGATCGCTCATGTGCTCGACGGCGGCGAGATCGTGCGCGATGAAGAGGTAGGTCAGCCCGAGCTCTCGCTGCAGCCCACGGAGCAGGTTCATGATCTGCGCCTGCACGCTCAGGTCCAGGGAGGCGATCGGTTCGTCGAGCACGATCAGGTCCGGCTCACCGGCGAGCGCCCGGGCGATGCCCACCCGCTGCCGCTGGCCGCCGGAGAGTTCGTGCGGGTGCCGTTCGGCGAGATCGCGCCGCAGGCCGACCAGGTCGAGCAGTTCGGCTACCCGGTCCCGCCGGGCCGCGCCGCTGGCGGCGAGCCGGTGCACGGCCAACGGCTCGGCGATACTCGCCCCGACGGTGTGCCGCGGGTCGAGGGATGCCTGCGGATCCTGGAACACCATGGCGACGCGGCGGCGCAGCCGGCGCAACCGCCGCCGCGACCAGCGGGTCACGTCCTGCCCCGCCACCTGGACCGTGCCGGCGGTCGGCTCGACCAGGCGCAGCAGCGCCAGCCCGGTGGTCGACTTGCCGCTGCCGGACTCACCGACCAGACCGACGGTTTCGCCGCGGCGTACCTTGAGGGACACCCCGTCCACGGCGTGGACCACCCCCGCCGGGGTGGGGAACCACACCGCCAGGTCGGTCAGCTCCGCGAGCGCGTCGGTGGCCACGCTCTCCTCGGTCATCGTTCCTCCCCGGTGGGCTGGCGCGGATAGAAGGTCCGGACCTGGTGCCCCGCCGATACCGGCACCAGTGGTGGCAACTCCCGCTCGCAGCGACTGTCTCCCCGAACCGAGCAGCGGGGCCAGAACGCACACCCCTCGGGAAGCTCCAGCGGGCTGGGGGGCGTCCCCGGGATGGTGACCAGTTCGGTGACGTTCGCGTCCGGGTCCGGCCGCGCCGCGAGCAGCGCGGCGGTGTACGGGTGCGCCGGTTCGGCGAAGACGGCGTCCACCGCCCCCTGCTCGACGATGCGACCGCCGTACATGACAGCCACCGTGTCGGCGAGCCCGGCGACGACGCCGAGGTCGTGGCTGATCCAGACGACCGCGGTGCCGAGGCGCCGCTGCAGGTCGGCGACCAGCTCGACGATCTGGGCCTGCGTGGTCACATCCAGAGCGGTGGTGGGCTCGTCGGCGATCAGCAGATCCGGCTCGCAGACCAGAGCCATGGCGATCACCGCGCGCTGGCGCATCCCACCGGAGAGCTGGTGCGGGTAGGCGTCCACCCGGTCGGCGGCGGAGGGGATGCCGACGAGTTCGAGCATCTCGATGGCGCGGGCCCGGGCGGCTCGCCGGGTCAGGCCGAGGTGGACCTCGCTGGCCTCGCCGATCTGGCGGCCCACGGTCAGCACCGGGTTCAGCGAGGTCATCGGGTCTTGGAAGACGAACCCGACGTGTCGCCCCCGCATCCGCCGGCGACGTGCCGCCGACAGCGCGGCGAGGTCCGTACCGAGTAGCCGGACGTCTCCGGTGACCCGGGCCGCGCGGGGGGCGAGCCCGGTGGCGGCGAGCACGCTCATGCTCTTGCCGCTGCCGGACTCCCCCACCAGGGCCAGCGTCTGCCCGGCCCGGACCGACCAGTCGACGCCGGCGACCGCGCGGGCCGCTCCCCGGCGGGTACCGATCGTCACGGTCAGGTCCGCGACGGAGAGCACGGTTTCGTCGGTCATCCGGCGTGCCTCCTCGCCTCGCTGACGGTGA
Source organism: Salinispora pacifica DSM 45544 (assembly GCF_000378845.1). Classification (NCBI taxonomy): domain Bacteria; kingdom Bacillati; phylum Actinomycetota; class Actinomycetes; order Micromonosporales; family Micromonosporaceae; genus Salinispora; species Salinispora pacifica. The sequence goes on from NZ_KB905359.1 coordinate 1,336,469, forward strand.
GCTGGCGAGGGTCGAGCACGTCGCGGAGCGCGTCTCCGACCAGGTTGAACGCCAGGACGGTGAGGAAGATCGCGGCACCGGGGAAGAAGCCCAGCCACCACGCCTCGGTGACGAATCCGCGCCCGTCGTAGAGCATCCGGCCCCAGGCCGGCTCGGGCGGCGGCACTCCCAGCCCGAGGAAGGAGAGCGCCGCCTCGGACAGGATCGCGAAGGCCAGCGAGAGCGACGTCTGGACGATCAGCGGCGCTGCAATGTTGGGCAGCACGTGCCGCCGCATGATGCGCAGATCCGACGCCCCGGTGGCGACTGCCGCCCGCACGAAGACCTGCTCGCGGACGGAGAGCACCCCGGCGCGGGTGACCCGGGCGAAAATCGGGGTGTAGACCACGCCGATCGCGACCATGGCGGTTCTCAGGCCCGGCCCCAGGACCGCGACGATGGCCACCGCGAGCAGCAGGACCGGGAACGCGAACAACACGTCCATGCACCGCATGAGGATGTTGTCCAGCCACCCCTGGTAGTAGCCGGCGAACAGCCCCAGTGTCACACCCACCAGCAGGGCGATTCCCACGCTGACCGCACCGACCTCAAGCGAGACGCGGGCGGCGACCAAGACCCGGCTGAGTACGTCCCGACCGATTTCGTCGGTACCGAAGGGGTGCGCCCAACTGGGCGGCTGCAGCATCCGGTCGACGTTCACCTCGTTGATGCCGGCGGGGGCCAGCCAGGACCCGGCCAGGCCCGCCACGACCAGCAGTACGAGCACCACACCGCCGGTCACGGCCAACGGGTCGCGGCCCAGCGTCACCAGTGCCCGGCGCGACGTCGAGTCACCGTTTCCGCTCATCGCACCCGAATCCTCGGATCGAGGCGGGCGTAGAGGAGGTCCACCAGGAGGTTGACCAACAGGAACAGCGCCGCCACGAGCAGGATCGCCCCCTGGAGCACGGGATAGTCCCGGGCCTGCACCGCGTCGTAGGTGAGTCGGCCCACCCCGGGCCAGGCGAAGAGCACCTCGATCACGATCACGCCGCCGAGCAGGCTGGCCAGCTGCACCGCCACGACGGTGACCACCGGGATCAGCGCATTCCGCAGGACGTGCCGCACCACCACCACGCGGGTGGGCAGCCCCTTCGCCTCGGCGGTGCGGACATAGTCCTCAGCGAGCACCTCCAACACGGAGGATCGGATGAACCTGGTCAGGATCGACGCGGTGACCAGGCCGATCGTGACCGCCGGGAGAAAGACGTGCGACGCCCAGCCGACGGGATCCTCGGTGAGAGCCACGTACCCCGAGGGCGGAAACCAACCCAGCACCCCCGCGAAGAGCAGGATGCCCATGATGCCCATCCAGAAGTCCGGTACCGAGACCCCGAACTGGCTGAACACCCGCGCGGCGTGGTCGAACACCGAGCCGCTCCGCAGGGCCGAGAGCACCCCCAGTGGGAAGGCGACCAGAAGCGCGAAGACGACCGCGGTGATCGCCAGGGAGAGCGTCGCGGGCAGTCGCTCCAGCACGATCGCGGTCACCGGCCGACCGCTGCGGAAGCTGACCCCCAGATCACCGGTCAACGCCTGCCCGACGTAGCTGGCGTACTGCACCGGCAGCGGCTGGTCCAGCCCCGCCCGCGAGCGCAGCGCCTCGTACGTCTCGGGGTCGAAGCGGGTGCCGAGCGCCACCCGCACCGGATCGCCGGGGACGAGTTGCAGCAGCAGGAACACCACCAACGTCACACCGAGGAGGACGATGCCGGACTGGAGCAGCCGGCGCAGGAGGAAGCGGGTCACCCGGAGTGACCCGCCAACTCAGTGAGCATCACCAGCAAGGTCCCGCCACCTCACCGGGCAAGATCGACGTCACGGAACCGGATCGCCCGGTCGGCGCGGACCTCGTAGCCGCTGACCTGCGGCGACCAGCCCTGCACCACATCCGGGTTGTAGAGGTAGAGGTAGCTGGCATCGTCGACGATCTGCTTGGCCGCCTGCTCGTACTGCTGCTTCCGCGCGGCCTGGTCAGTCTCGGTCCGGGCCTGGTCGAGCAGGTTGTCCACGGCCGGGTTGCGGTATCCGTGGAAGTTGAAGGTGCCGGCGCTGTGGTGCTGGGCGTAGTAGAACTCGTCGGGGTCGATGTTGCCCAGCCACCCGAGCATGAACGAGTCGAAGTTCCCCTTGCCCTGCTCGTCGAGCCACTGGGCGAAGTCCAGCGTACGGATCTTGACAGTGATGCCGATCTCCTTGAGCTGCGCCGCGATGACCTGCGCCGCGGTCACCGTCTCCGGGTACTCGTTGGTGACCATCAGATCCATGGTCAGGTCGGTCCCGCCGGCCTCGGCCAGCAGCTTCTTCGCCTGGGCCAGGTCCTGCTGGTACGGCGTGTAGTCGTAGTAGTAGGCACTGTCCTTCGGGATGGCGGTCTGGTTGACCGTCGCCAGCCCGAACTTCGCGGCCTTGGTGATCGCCGCCCGGTCCAGCGCGAAGGCGATCGCCCGGCGCACGTTGACATCGTCGTAGGGCTTGCGAGCCTGGTTGAGAGCCAGGTACCAGTAGTCGCTCGACGCCGCGGAGCGCACGACGAGGTCGTCGTCCGCACGAAGCGCCGACACCTGCTGCGGCGGCAGGTTGTCGGTCCACTGCACCTCGCCGCCGCGCAGGTTCTGCAGGGCCACCGTCGGGTCCTGCACGAAGGTGAAGGTCACCCCGTCCAGCTTGGGCTTCGTGCCCCAGTAGTTGTCGTTGCGCACCAGCTTGATGCTGTCCCCGGCGCGGTAGGAGGAGACGGCGAACGGGCCGCTACCGATCGGCTCCGTCTTCGCCGCCCCAGATTCCACGTTGGACTTCTTGACGATCGCCATCCCCTTGAAGCCACCGAGGCTGGCGAGCAGGTTCGGGGTGGGCGCGGTCAGCTGCACGACGACAGTGCCCGGATCCGGGGCCGTCACCGACTCGACGGTGGCGAACCGGTACGCGGCGTTCAGCTCCTCGTCGATGATTCGGTTGTACGAGTAGACCACGTCCTCCGCCGTCAGCGGGGATCCGTCGCTGAAAGTCACCTCCTCACGGATGGTGAACGTCCAGGTTAGTTGGTCATCGCTGGTAGTCCACTCGGTCGCCAGGGCAGGCTTCATCGCCAGGTTCGCGTCCGGCTCGACGAGCGTGTCGTAGACATTCTCGAGTACCTGGAAGCTGGGGTAGGCCGAGGTGTGGTGTGGGTCCAGTTGGTCCGGCTCCCCACTGATCGCGGCGGTGAGGATCCCACCGGCGCCGGTCTGCCCCCCGTCGACCGCGACGCCCTCCCCGGCGCTGCAACCCGCCAGCAGACCGAACGTCAGGGCGAGCGCGACACCGGCCCCCCGGAATCTCTTGCTGGACATGGTCCCCCCTGTGGACTCTTCCCGGCAAAGTGAACGATCATGTGAGTCTCACCCTCGAGCCGGACCATGTCAAAAATTTTGGGTGAATGCCTATTTGGGGGGATGCCTACCCGACACCGGTGGTCAGCTGTCGGTCGCCACTCCCGGAACCGGGTCCAGCAGGGAATCCTCCGGACCCCAGCTACCCGCCGGGTACTCCCGCAGCGGCACCGCCCCCGCCCGCCAGCAGTCGAGCACCGGCGCGATGATCCGCCAGCAGTCCTCGGCGGTGTCCCCCCGGACCGACAGCGTGGGGTCGCCGTCGAAGGCGCCGCGGAGCACCTCCCCGTACGGCGGCAGACCCCCCGGGCCAAAGTCGGCCACCAGGTGTGCCTGGCCCAGTTCCAACGGGTTCCCGGGGCCGTTGATGTTCACGTCGAGGCCGAGCCGGTCCGGGCCGAAGCCGATCCGTAGCCGGTCGGGCTGGTCGTACCCGATCAGTCCGGACGGCACCCGGGGCGGTTGCTTGAACGTGACCACGGCCTCCTTGCGGCGGGCCGCGAGCCCCTTACCGGTCCGCAGCCGGAACGGCACGCCGGCCCAGCGCCAGGTGTCGACGCTGAGCACCACCTCGGCGAACGTCTCGGTACCCCGGCTCGGGTCGACACCGGGCTCGTCGGCGTATCCGGCCAGCCGTTTCCCGTTGAGCTCCCCCGCCGCGTAGCGACCCCGACGGCTCCAGGTCTTCGGGTCGTCCGCCCACACCCGGGTGGCCCGCAGCACCTGCGCCTTCCGGCCCCGCAGGTCCCGGGCATCGAGGGTGGGCGGGGCGTCCATCGCGATCAACGCGAGAACCTGGAGCAGGTGACTCTGCACCATGTCGATGAGCGCGCCGGCACCGTCGTAGTAGCCCGCCCGGCCGGCGAGTCCCAGCGTCTCGTCAAAGACAATGTCCACGCAGGCCACGTGCGCGGAGCTCAGCATCGGTTCAAAGATCCGGTTGGCGAAGCGCAGCCCGAGGATGTTCATCACCGTGGACTTGCCAAGGAAGTGGTCGATGCGATAGACCTGCTCCTCCGGCACCAGCCGGGCCAGCACCTCATTGAGGGAGCGGGCCGAGACAGCGTCGGTGCCGAAGGGCTTCTCCAACATCAGCCGGGTGCCCGGTGGCAGGCCGATCCGGGTTAGCGCGGCGGCGGCCTGGGCGGTAATCGCCGGCGGCAACGCGAAGAAGATCACGAGTTGGTGGTGACAGTTCGACAACAGCCGGCGTAGATCCTTCTCCTTCGTCACGTCGGCGGGCAGATAGCAGGTGGTGCGGACGAGTTCCTTGACCCGGGGACCGGTCGCGCCCGCCGCGGCGAAGGCGTCCGCCACCCGGCGACGCCAGCGCTCGTCATCCCAGTCCTCCGCGCCGCTGCCGAGCAGGGTGAGATTCGACCGGGCGCCGGGACCGGTGGCCACCAGCCGCCCCAGGCCCGGCAGCAACAGCCGGTCGGCCAGATCACCGCTCGCCCCCAGCAGGAGCAACGTCTGGGGGCGGTGATCCCCCCGATCGGCGGGGTGACCAGCGTGGTCGGACTGCGAGGTCGTCATACCCCCACCATGCCCTGCCGGACCGGTCGGTACGGCCTGGTTCGGCGGGGACCGCCCGCCAGTCACGTCAAGGCCCTCCCGGACTCCGGCTCGACCGGGGGTAACGAGGTGGGGTCAAGCGTGCGCCGCCCCCGCGGCCAAACCCGCTGGTTCGGCTCCCGGGGGCGGCGTGCCCGTGGTCAGTGGTCGGCGGTCAGCGTTCGGTGCGGTCGGGGATCTCGGTGCCCGACTCCCCCGGCCGAGCACCGATCGACTCCTCAGCGGCCCGCCCACCGGTACTCTCATCACCCAGGGTGAGGTCACTGCGGGGCAGGCCGGCGAGCCCGGCCGGATCCCGGGTGGGCTGCTCGGCCGCCTCGCTGTCCGGTTCGGCCAAGCCGGCCCGGCTTAGCATCTCGACCAACTCATCGTGCGGCATGCGTTCGGTGTCCGCTATCCCGGCGCCACGCGCGATGGACCGCAGGGTAGCCAGATCCTGATCCGCGAAGGTTTCGGCCATACCGCTGGCTTCCCCGACGGGCCGACCAGAAACCTCTCCCGCCCCGCCCACGCTCTCCGCATCCGCCACGCCGGCGGAACCACCCCGGTCGCTCCGCCGGGCCGGGACCTCAGCTCCCCGGTTCCGCGTCCGGCCGTTCCGGCTCACCCCCGCGCTGGTAGCCCGGTTCCCGGCCGTCCTCGGGGCGAAGCCGCGCGCTGGCGAACGCCGCCGTGACCGCCGCGGAGAGCGCCTCGATGTCGTACGGGCCGTGGTGTCGGCGACCGTTGACGAAGAAGCTCGGTGTACCGGAGACGCCGCTCAGATCGGCCGAGTCGACATCCTCGGCGATCCGGGCAGCGCCGCGACGATCGGCGAGGTGTGCCCGGAACCGGTCCAGATCAAGGTCGAGTCGTTCGGCATACCGGAGCAGGTCGGCGGGGCGCAGCTCGCCCTGGTTCGCCAGCAGCAGGTCGTGCATCTCCCAGAAGGCCCCCTGCTCTCCCGCTGCCTCGGCGGCCTCAGCGGCAACCTGGGCGTTGGGGTGCACCTCGGTGAGGGGTAGGTGCCGCCAGACGTACCGGATACTGGAGAAGTCGGCCAGCAGTTCCCGGACCGCCGGTTCGGCCTGCCCGCAGTAGGGGCACTCGAAGTCGGCGTACTCCACGACGGTCACCGGTGCCTCGCGTGGACCACGGACATGGTCCCGATCCGGATCGACCGGGACCATCAGGTCGATGATCCCCTCCGCGGCGCCCAGCAGCGCCCGGGACCGCCGCGCCGGGGCAAGCCGGGCGGCGAAACGGAACACCAACCAGGTGGTGAGGGAGGCGCCGACCGTCGCCACCAGAATGCCGACCTTCGCCTCTTCGAGGGCGGGCCCGTGGAGGGCATGGGTGGCGATCAGCAACGCGATGGTGAACCCGATGCCGGAGACGGTGCCGACTCCGATGATCGCGGCCCAGCCGACCGGTGCCCGGAATCGGTTCTGGCTGAGCCGGGGCACCAGCATCGAGGCGATCACGATTCCGGCCGGCTTGCCGACCAGGTAGGCGAAGAGGACGCCGAGGGTAACCGGGGAGGTCACCGCGCGAGCCAGAAGGTCACCGTCGACCACCACGCCGACGTTCGCCAGCGCGAACAGCGGCACGATCAGATAGCTGGCCCAGGGGTGGTAAATGTGTTGCAACCGGTCATTCGGGGACAGCGCCGCGGCGAGCCCCGCTCGCACCGAACTCGCCAGTTGCGGGCTGGGTTGCTCCCGGAACAGCCGGAACCGGTCGGCCGCCTGCCGTAGCTCGGTGCGCGCCGGGACGTAGGCGAAGGTGAGTAGCCCCATCACCAGACCAACCACCACGGGGTCAACCCCCGACTCCGACACCGCCAGCCACGCCGCCACCCCCAGCAGTAGGTACCCCGGCCCCCACCGCACACCGGCCGCGCGGATGAGCAGGACAAGCGCGAAGATGCCCACCGCGACGAACAACGCCGTCGGCGACGGGTGTTCCGGGTAGGCGATCGCCAGTACCACGATCACGATCAGGTCGTCCACGACGGCGACGGTCAGCAGGAAGTTCCGCAACCGGTCGGAGAAGCGGGGGCCGAGGACGGCGAGCATGCCCAACGCGAGCGCGGTGTCGGTCGCCATCACCACGCCCCAGCCCATGGCCGTCGGCTTCCCGGCGTTGAACGCCAGGTAGATCGCGATCGGCGCCAGGATGCCGCCGATCCCCGCCAGCAGCGGCAGCATCAACCGGCGCCGCTCCCGCAGTTCGCCCAGATCGAAGTCACGCCGCACCTCCAGGCCGATTACCAGGAAGAAGAACGTCATGAGTCCGCTGTTGACCCAGAACCGCAGATCGTGTGCGACCTGCCAGCTGCCGACTTGGACGGAGAAGGTGGTGCCCCACAGCGACTCGTACGACGACTCGTCGAGGTTCACCCACACGAGGGCGACCACGGCGGCGGCCAGCAGCACCCGCGCGCTGCCGGTCTCGGTGTGCAGGAACGCCCGCAGTGGGGAACTGCGCCGGCTGGCCCCGGTGCTCCGGGCGGACCACCGCCGCCCACGAGGAATTTCGCCCGTCACGAGAAGATCCTCCCCCACCGAACCGCGGGCTGGCATGATATCGGCAGCCGTCGCACCCGTGGGTTCTCGGGGTGCCGACGCGGCCGAAGCCGCTGAGCTCAGGTCGCGACGTGCCCGCAGCTCACCTGGTTGCCGCCGGCCCGCTTCGCGGCGTACATCGCGCGGTCGGCATCAGCCAGCGACATCCCGAGTGAATGGGCGGCTCCACTGGCGACCCCGACGCTGACCCCCGTCCGCCACGGCGTCAGTCCGCGCACGGCGGCGACGGCCCGACGGGCAACCTGTTCCGCGGCGGCGCAGTCAGCACCGGGGAGAATGGCGACGAACTCGTCGCCGCCCAGCCGGGCCACGAAGTCGCCCCGGCGGACGCTGGTCGTCAGCGCCTGCGCCACCGCGCGCAGCACCTCGTCCCCAGCGGCGTGCCCCTGCGAGTCGTTGATCCGCTTGAAACAGTCGACGTCCAGGGTGAGCACCGCGACCCGGTCGTCGTCGACGGTGCCCGGGTCCGCCAGCTTCCGCAGGAAGTTGTCGAGGCCCCGCCGGTTCGCCACCCCGGTCAGCGGATCGGTCCGTGCCGCCCGCTCGGCCTGCTCGTGCTGCCACCGCAGGACGTCGTACGACTGCATCGACACCGCCGCGTGCAGCCAGCGGTGCCGTTGGCGCCACAGCAGCTCCGCGAGCGCGTCGCCGTAGGTGAGTCCCGGCCCGGCATCGCGTGCACCATTCTTGGCCAGCAACACCGCGTGTGTCCGGTGCAACGCCGCCGACACCAGCCAGGCGACGTCGGATGACAGGTCGACGACGGCCTCCTCGATGACGCGCAGGGCTTCGTCCAGCCGACCGGAGCGGTTGAGCGCGACCGCGTGGAAAGGCCGGCACAGCAGCACCTCCGCCTGCTGCGCGGGCACGCCGAACGCCTGGAGTTGGGCGATGCACCGAGGGATGTCATCGGCCGCGCCGGTCGGATCCCGGCCTTCGGCACGCGCGGACGCCGCGAAGAGTAACCCCAGGTGCCGCCACACCTCCGCCTTCGGCCCTGAGGCCTCCGCCGCCGCCCGTACCGCGTAGTCCTCGGCCACCGTGAGATGCTGCTCCGCCTCCGCCACCTGGCCGACCTGGTACAGCTCCAGGGCCCACGTCAGGTTACTTTCGGCGAGGTTGCACAGCCACATCGCCCGGTTGCCGTTGTCTGGGTACGTCGCCTGAAGGGTGGATTCGTACGCCGCCTGGAACTGGGGCTCGGCCAGCTCGTACAGGCGCAGCTGCGCGTACCCGATTGCGATCCCGGTGTGGGCGTTTCCCGCGATCACGGGGTCGGGTTCGCCGGCGAGCAGAGCGGTCTCCGCGGTGACCAGATCCCGGAGCACCGCGACGATGTCGTGCTCGCGGATGTCCAGGTCGCCGAGACGCAGCCGCCGGATGGCGCGCAGCGACAGCGCGCACGAACGCCATCCCACGCTGTGCTCCCGGTCGGCGGCGGCCAGCATCAGGTCGGCTGCGGTGACAGCGCCCCGCAGGTCACCCAGTCGGGTCAACGCCACAACGCGCGCGAAGTGCATCGCGGCTGGGCCGTCGCAGATGTCCCCGGTCGGTGTCCGCAGCGCGGACTCGGCGGCCACCAGCACCTGGGCCGCGCCGCCGGCCTGTGCCTCCTCGAGGAGGCACAGGGCCCGGAGGGTGACGTCGTCCATCCGGTCTCCTCAGAACAGCCCGATGCTAGCGGCAACGACCCCGTTTTGGCACCGCAACCATGATCCCGTCGGCCCGGTTCGCGGTCGAGCGACGTCGGATTCCCGTCACTTGGTGCCTGGCCTCGACAAAGCGCCGACGGCGCCCGGCTTACGACAGCCCGATGATGTCCCTCGACCGCAGAACCCATCACGGCCGAACATGACCGCCAAGCCCGGGCGGCACCACCACCTCAAGGTCATCCTTTGGGTACGCGTGGTCGAACACCGCGTTAGCGTCACCCTGATCGGGCTTTCCGCACCCGCTGCTCTCGTTGGCGCCACCCTGCCCACGAAGCCAGGTACGCCTGGGCCGACGACCCCAACGGCCGCGACTTCCATGGCATCCGACCAGGTGCAGCAACCGGTCGGTAGCACCCGTCAGTCAGCCGCCTGAGACGCGGATCAGTCCGGCGCGCACCCGGCCGCCCGCCGCCGCAACGCGTCGAGGTCGAACACCACGACCGAAAGGCGACTGGTGCGCACCCAGCCCGAGTCACGCAACACACGCAGGGACTTGGTGACGGCCTCCCGTGACGCGCCGATCCAGCCGGCCAGCTCGTCCTGGGACAGCCGGACGGCGACGTGGATACCGTTGTCCACCGGGGTGCCGAACCGTTCGGCCAGTTCCACCAGGCGAGCCGCCACGCGGCCGGTACTGTCCTGGACGCCGAACTCGATTCGTTTGCGGTCGGCGTCACGCAACCGTTCCGCGAGCAGCCGCATGAGTTGGAAGGCGACGCGGCCCTGTTGTTGTAGGTACTCCTGGAATCCGGCCGGTGACATGACGAGTGTGGTGACCGGGTCCAGCGCCTGCACGGTTGCTGAGCGTGGTAGACGGTCTACTGCGGACAGCTCGCCGAGGAGTGCTCCGGGCCCGCGTACCGCGAGTAGGATCTCGGTGCCGGAGGCGCTGTGGCAGGAGGCTTTGACCCGGCCGGCTACGAGGGCGGCGACCCATCCTGATTGGTCGCCTTCGTGGAAGAGGATGTCGCCGCGTTGCCAGTGGCGGATGGTGGCGCGTTGGCGGAAGGCGTCACGTTCGCCGTTGGTCAGGGTGCTCCAGAATTCGTTCACTGCTGCACCTGTACTGCGTAGGCCCGGACCAGGCCGGTTCGTCCCTTGACGGTGAGGTCCCCGAGTGGCTCGACCGGGACCTGTGTGTGGGTGGCTCGCCACGTGGAATCGCCGATGACGATCTGGCCGGGGTCGGCCATCGTTTGCAGTCGGGCGGCCACGTTGACCGCGTCGCCCATCGCGTTGAAGCCGCGTAGCTGGTCACTGCCGATGTTACCGACCAGCGCCGGGCCGGTGTTCACGCCGATGCGGAACCGCGGCCAGTCGGGGTGGCCGGCGGCGATCTCGTCCACGGCGCGGCGCATCTGGGTCGCCGCGCGTACCGCTCGTAGCGCGTGGTCGGGTTGCCGGGCTGGGGCGTTGAACAGGGCCAGTAGGGCGTCGCCGACGAACTGCACCACGGTGCCGCCGTTGTCGAGGATGCAGGGAACCGCTACCCCGTGGTAGCGGTTGAGCATGGCCACGATCTCCGCGGGTTCGGCCGCCTCAGAAAACGTGGTGAACCCACGCAGGTCGGCGAAGAGGGCCGTCACCTCGACAACCGAGCCACCCAACGCCGCCTGGTCCGGGTCGGCGATCAACGCGGCCGCGACATCCGGCGACAGGTAGTGCCGAAACAGGGTACCCAGCCGGCGGCTGACCTCCCGCTCCGCCGACAACGCCTGTGCGGCGCGTTCCAGCACCGCGGTCTGCCGCTCGGTCAGCCCGAACCGCTCCCCCAACCCGGCCGCGACTGGGCCGATGTCACCGGTACCGTCACGTTCCCGCTCGGCGAGCGCGGATACCAGTTCCTCCAACGCCGCACTGTACTCGGCCCGAACCGCCCGGATGGTCTGGTCCAACGCCAACCCGTCGAACAAGCCGGCAGACGAACCCTCACGACGGTACTGGACAAACGCGCTGTAGCCGACAAACCCGAACGCCAACGCCAGCAGCACATGCCACTGCCACCACGACAACGCCCACTTGTCGGCCAGCACCACCGTCACCATCGCCTCAGCGAGCAACACGAACGCCGTGATCACACTGATCAACATCGCCGACGGCTGACGCCGATACAGCAGGAAGTACCGCACCGCGGCGACCAACAGCAACGCCACCGACACGGGCGCCAACCAGGCTAGCCACGCGTCCTCCACCGCCGGGTCCGGCCGATCCGACAACGGCGGCATATCCAGCAACGACACCACGCCCCACAGGGCGAGGATCACCGCCAGCTCACCCCAGAAGACATGCCGCGCGCGTAGGATCGCCGCGCCCCGCCGGCCATCCAACGGCAGCGACGAGGCCACCGCGAACACGGCGGCGAAAGCCAGCCCCACCGGCTGCGCCAACTCGAACCCGAGATTCGGATGCTCCACCAGCACCTGCGGCGTGGCCAACCCGTGCAACACAAAAAACCCGGCGCTGGCCACAAACGCCAATGACACGAGGAACAGTCGCGCGTCATGCCGCCGATGCGCCGCCGCACTGACCATGACGCCGAGCACCAGGTTCACCAGCGCCACCGCAACGATCAAATAGAAATGACCCAACGGGTCATGCCAGTGCACATCAGCCTGCGGACGCGCCACCAGCAGCCACAACCCCAGAAGCGGCAGCGCCATGTGAAACACCCAGACCAGAGCCCGCACCGGCACCGCAACCTGGCGGCCTCGACGACGAGCCGGCCGCGGACGACGCCACCGCCGAGCCAACGAAACGGGAGACCCGGTCAGCTGTCGCCACACACGCTCACCATACGTGCCCCACAACACCCCACCACCCGACGGCTATGGGTACTAGTACGCAGACTGGCGCGCCGAACGAGCGTTGACTACCCAGCGTGAAACCCACTCCGCTGTTAACACTGCTCGGCGGCGTCACGCTCGGCGCGGTTGTGCTCGCGCTCAGCGTGCACGCCACCGGTGGGAACGACGAGCCACCAGTCCCGGCCGCCGCCCCCACCGCCACCGCCGTCGCGGGAGCATCCGTCGCACCATCGCCATCCCCGACCCAAACACCCATCAACGCCACCTGGGCAGGACGACTGACCGCCGGCACACTCGCGATCTCGGTACAGGACGGCGTCGCGGTGGCCTACCTGTGCGACGGTGCCGCGATCGAGGCGTGGCTTCAGGGCACCGCCGCGGGCGGACGACTCGACCTGGCTGGCCGTGCCGGCGAGACGCTCAGCGGCACGTTCGGCGAGGGACAGGCCAGCGGCCAAATCAAGATCGACGACCAGGTCCTACCGTTCACCGTGACAGCGGTCACAGCGCCGTCCGGCCTCTACCGGGCCGCCGCGACGGTGCGCGGCGCGCAGGTCGACGGCGGGTGGATCGTGCTCGCCGACGGCACCCAGGTCGGCCTGGTCACTGTGGACGGAATCGCCCAACCCGCGCCACCACTGAACACCGCCACCGGCCGGGTCACCGTCGACGGCGATGTGCTCACCCCGACCCGCCCCAGGGAGTTGTCGTGACCACCCGCAACGAGATTACGACGGACCGCACCGTCGACGAGGGCGCGGGGCGCACTGCCGGCACCAGCCAGCTGACGCTGCTCGGTGTCCCGTTCCTGATCGGCGCCACGGTCGCGGTGACCCTCGGGGTCTACGGCGGTCTGCACGAGCCAACCGGTGTCGCGGTGAACGTGGGCGGCTTCTCCAGTCCACAGACAGTCAAGGTGTGGCTCGCCACCGGCGTGGCCGTGCTCGCGGTGACTCAGCTGCTGTCCGCGCTGTCGATGTGGGGCAAACTCGGCTCACTGGCTCCCAGTTGGGCCGCACCCGTACATCGTTGGTCGGGGCGACTGGCGTTCCTGCTCGCTGTCCCCGTGGCGATCCACTGCCTGTACGCGCTCGGTTTCGCCACCTACGACCTGCGCGTCGTGGCGCACGGGCTGCTCGGCTGCTTCTTCTTCGGCGCCTTCACGGTCAAGATGCTCGCCCTACCGAAGCCGGGCCTGCCTGGTTGGGCCCTGCCGGTGCTGGGCGGCACCGTGTTCACCGCCCTGATCGCGCTGTGGTTTACGTCATCGTTCTGGTACTTCACCACGATCGGAGTCACGCTGTGAGCGAATCGAGGACGGCCGCCGGCAGGCCCGGTGGCGAATTGGCCGGAAACGCCCGGCCGGCAACCGAGGTCGGCAGCAAGGTGCACGGCCCCGACGGCCTGGGCCCAGAAGTGACCACCTACCCCGACCTACCCGACGGTCAAAACCGTGGGCGACCAGGAGGATGCACATCGCGGCGACGGTGGCTGGCCGGGGTGGGCGCGACCGGGGCGGTCATCCTGAGCGGTTGTGCCACCTACGGCAACTCCGCGCCGGCCACGAATGGCGGCGGGAACACCGGTGGTGGTGACGGCACAGCAGCGGGCGGCGACGCGCCGGACGCGGCCAGCGGTGGGCAGGTGCTGACACAGGCAGCCGAAGTCCCGGTCGGCGGCGGCATGATCCTCGCCGACGCCGGCGTGGTCATCACCCAACCGCAGGAGGGCACGTTCAAGGGATTCTCGGCGACCTGTACGCACCAGGGCTGCACCGTGGCCGAGGTGTCCGACGGGACGATCAACTGTCCTTGCCACGGCAGCAGGTTCTCGGTGGCCGACGGCTCCGTGGTGGGCGGGCCAGCTCCGCGCAGCCTCGACCCACGTGACCTCGTCGTCGAGGGCAGCGACATTCGCCTGGCCTGATGAGCTGCGCACTGCGGGCCGTGCAGATCCCTGATCCGGGCGGGCGCCACCCAGGGCGCCTGCCGTTTTGGCAGGCGCCTGGGGGCACGAGGAGAGCACGACGATGACGGCATCGGAGACGGCAGCGACGGGCGTGATCGAACGGACAGCGCAACTGGTGGACCACGCCCTGCGTGCCTGTGAGGCTTACCAACGCGCAGACCTCGCCACCCGGCTGCGGCAGGCCCGGCGCCGCCTGTACGCCACCGACGTGCACGTGGTGGTGGTCGGCGAGTTCAAGAAGGGGAAGAGCTCCCTGGTGAACGCGCTGGTCGGCACTGATCTGTGCCCGGTCAACGACGGTCCTGCCACCGCGGTTCCCACCCAGGTGCGCTATGGCGAACAGGTGGCCGCGGTGTTGCTGCGCGAGGGTGAACCGCCGGCACGGGAACCGATCGCGCTGGAGGACATCCGCGGACACGTGGTGGAGACCGATGCCGGGTCTGGTTCCACGCCGCCACGCGCGATCGAGGTGAGCCTGCCCCGCAGGCTGCTCGCCGGTGGCCTGGTCCTGGTCGACACGCCCGGCGTGGGTGGCCTCAACTCCGCCCACGCGACGGCCAGCCTGGCGGCGACCTCGATGGCCAACGCGGTCGTCTTCGTCACGGACGCGTCGCAGGAGCTGACCCGCACCGAGGTCGACATCCTGTACCAGGTGCGGGAGTTGTGTCCCACCGTCATCTGCGTCATGACGAAGACCGACTTCTATCCGGCCTGGCGCAGGGTCCGCGACCTCAACCAACGGCACGTCGGCACCGACTTCCCGATAGTGGCGGTGTCCTCGACGCTGCGGTCCCGTGCGGTAGCTGTCGGAGACAAGGACCTCAACCGCGAGTCCGGCTTCGGGGACCTGGTCACGTTTGTCGCCGACCGGGTTGGCGCGTCGGCGGCGAAGCGTCTGGCGGCCGAGTGCGCCGCGGACGTCGCGAATGCGATGGATCAGATCAGCGCCCAGTTCCGGGCCGAACGGGCGACGCTGGCTGACCCGGATGCCGCTCAACAAATCATCGACGACCTCGCCGCCACCCGAGCCCAGACCGAAGCCCTGCGAGGCGCCGCGGCCCGGTGGAGCCAGACGCTCAATGACGGAATTCTCGACCTGACCGCGGATGTCGATCATGATTTGCGCAGCCGGATACGACAGGTGGTCGAGGACTCGGACGACATGATCGCCGACATCGACCCGGCCGACTCGTGGGACTCGGTGGAGACATGGCTACAGTCGCGAATCGCCGCCGAGGCCCTGGCGAACTACACCATGCTGCGCGACCGCGCTGAGGAACTCAGCTGGGAGGTTGCCGACCACTTCCGGAAGGCATCCGGAACGGCGCTCGAACAGCTCGCCGTCCACGACCCGAGCCGGCTGACGGCCCAGGCCGGCGAGCACAAGGATCTCGACCTGACCAAGATGAAGGTCGGAAAGCAGGCCATGGTGGCATTGAAGAACGCGTACACCGGCGGTCTGATGTTCACGATGCTCGGCAGCCTGCTGGGACTGGGCCTGGGACCGATCGGGCTCGGCATCGGGCTCATCATGGGTCACAAGGGTCTGCGCGACGAAAAGAAGCGCCAGCTGCAGAACCGGCGCAACCAGGCGAAGAACTCGGTGCGGCGCTACTGCGACGAGGTCAACTTCGTCGTCGGAAAGGACTCCCGGGACACGCTGCGCCGAATCCAGCGACAGCTGCGCGACCACTATGCCGCCCTGGCCGAGGATCTCAACAAGTCCACCGCCGAGGCGCTGAGGGCCGCCACCGACGCGGCAAAGACCACCAAGACCAACCGGGCGGCCCGCCTGCGGGACCTCGATGCGGAGCTGGCTCGACTGGCGAAGGTGCGGCAGCTGGCCGGTGCGATCACGGAGGGTACGGCATGACCAGGCCGATCCCCACGAACCTGCTGGACCGCACCCGCGCGGCGCTGAACCGCGCGATAGGTGTCTATCGTGGCACAGCGGACGAGCCGCAGCTGACCGCGATCCGCGACCGCCTCGACGAGCCGCTGCGGGTGGCCATCGCCGGCCGGGTGAAGGCCGGCAAGTCGACGCTGCTCAACGCCCTGGTCGGAGAACGACTGGCGCCGACCGACACGGGCGAGTGCACCCGCGTCGTGACCTGGTACGCCGACGGCCACACCTACCGAGTCACCGCGCACGTCGCTGACCAACCTCCAGCGCAACTGCGGTTCAGCCGTGACGACGGCGCGATCGAGATCGACCTCGCTGGCCGGGCACCGGAGGAGATCGACCACCTCACCGTGACCTGGCCCTCGCAGGCCCTGAGAACCACCACGCTGGTCGACACCCCCGGCATCGGATCCCTGACCGATCGGGTGTCCCGACGGTCCTGGGAACTGCTCGCCGCCGACGGCGCGGCGGAGGAAGCGATGCCAACCGACGCGGTGCTCTATCTCATGCGGCACGTCCACGCCTCCGATATGGAATTTCTCAAGGCTTTTCGGGACAGTGAGGTGTCTCAGCCCAATCCGATAAACGCTATCGGTGTCCTGTCCCGCGCCGATGAGATCGGGGTCGGCCGGATCGATTCGATGGCGTCGGCGCAACGCATTGCCGCACACCTGACAATGGACCCGAGAATCCGACGGATGGTGCAGACCGTCGTACCCGTTGCCGGCTTGTTGGCCGAGACTGCGGCGACGCTCACCGAGGCCGAGATGGAGCGGCTGCGACGCATCGCGAAGCTGGCGCCCCGCGATGTCGAGGCGCTGCTGCTGTCCGCCGACCGGTTCCGAGAATCGATGCCGGAACTGGGGCTGACCCTGATCGAGCGAGACGTGCTGCTGGAGCGGTTCGGCCTCTACGGCCTACGACTGGCGGCGGCGATAATCCGACAACGAGTGGCGCGGACCGCCGCCGAGCTGGCCCGGGAGCTGTCGGAGCGAAGTGGCCTGGTCGAGCTCAGGGCGGTGCTCAACTCACTGTTCTTCGCACGGCGCGACGTGCTCAAGAGCCGATCGGCACTGCTGGCCATTGACGCCCTCACCCGCACCCGCCCCGCACCGGGTAGCGAGGCGACCGCGGCCGAGGTGGAGGAGATCTTGGCTGGCGCGCACCCCTTCAGCGAGCTGCGGGTGCTGACCTCGGTGCGGGCTGGCTGGGTCACCGGCAAGCCCGCCGTCATTGACGACTTGGAGCGGCTCATCGGCGGTCAGGGTGTTGCGCCGCACGTCCGGGTGGGTCTGGAGCCGGACGCGTCGCCGCAGGAACTGACGTCGGCGGTCCACGCCGCGCTCGAACGTTGGCAGATCCGGAGCGAAAGCCCGATGACCAGCCGTGAGATGGCGATTGCGGGCCGGATCGCCGTCCGCTCCTGCGAGGGGATGCTTGCCGCACTGACCGGCGGCGGCCGGGGCGAATGAACCGGTCAGACACTGTCACCGTCGAATTCGTCGCCCAGCCACGGCTCGTCTGGTTGCTGGGCGCCGTCGACCCTGGCCAGTTCGTGCACCGATTGGCCGGCCCCGCCGATATCCGCGAGGGGTGCCGTAACAATCACTGCCACGCCCACCGGGTCGGTGTCCAGGCCGTGGTCGTGTTCCTCCCCGGCACTCACCTGCGCACCGAGACCGAAGGCCAGGTCGGGGGAGGCATCCGGGTCGCTGCCCGGCTCGGACCACGGCTCACCTTCGACAACATCGTTCGTAATCGGATCGCTGGACCCGGCAGCGGGATCGCCGTCCAGGTCCGCCATCGGATCACCGCCGTCGACAGTCGGTGCGGTAGCCAACAGGTCCAGACCAGAGCCCCCAGTCGTGTTCGTGTCGCCGAAGCCGCGGTGAGCCATGACTGTCGGGGCGATGTGTTCCGCAAGAGCCGGGTCCGCCACGTCGGCGTAGTGGGAAACCGCCTCGTTGACGAGGTCGGCGGGCAGTCCAGGGTGGCCGTGGACACCGATGAAGGCGTCCGGGTCGGAGGCGTACTCCTGCCGGGCGTTCTCGTTGCCGGCGAGGTCACCGAGCGCGTCGAGAAGTCTGCCCGAATCCATGTCACCCACGGTAGGGATCGTGCCACCGATACCGCAGCGGGGAGATCCCCGATCGACCCCCTAATCGTCGCGGATGGCGGTGGTGACTGACCGCGACGCACGAGCTGTGAACAGATCCCCGCGCAGCACCGACGGTGTCAGGCCGCGAAGCGCGAAGCGTGGGGTGGTGAACCTGCAGGGCGCACACGCTGGAGTAGAGATGTACGTGTTGGGAATTGATCTGGGAACCACCTACACTGCTGCGGCAACGTGGCGGGAGGGGCGGGCGGAAATCGCCCCGCTGGGTACCCGAGCCGCGGTGATCCCGTCGGTGGTGTTGCTACGCGACGACGAGACCTTCCTGGTCGGTGAGACCGCCAGCAGGCGCGGGCTGACCGAGCCACGCCGAGTGGCGCGGGAGTTCAAACGCAGGTTCGGCGACACCACGCCGCTGCTGCTTGGCGGGGTACCGTACTCGCCAGAGGCGCTGATGGCCCGGCTGCTTCGGTCGGTTGTCAACGACGTGGTCCAGCGCGAGGGCGAGGCGCCGGCCAGGATATGCCTGTCGCATCCGGCGAACTGGGGACCTTACAAGACCGACATGCTGTGCCAGGCGGTGCAGCTGGCCAACATCGGGCAGCCGGTCGAGTACACCACCGAGCCGGTCGCCGCGGCTGTCTCGTACGCCCAGCAGGAACGAGTCGATCGGGGTGCCGCCCTGGCCGTGTACGACCTGGGTGGCGGCACGTTCGACGCGGCGGTGCTTCGGCACACCGGGGACGGGTTCGAGATTCTTGGCCAGCCCGAGGGAATCGAGCGGCTCGGCGGTATCGACTTCGACGCGGCGGTGTTCGCTCATGTGGCGGCCGCGATCGGCGGGAAGCTCGCGGTGCTGGACGACGACGACCCGACCGCGATCGCGGCCGTGGCCCGGTTGCGCGGCGAGTGCGTCGAGGCCAAGGAGGCGCTGTCTGCTGATACCGACGTGTCCATCCCGGTGATGTTGCCGAACCTGTCCACCGAGGTCCGCCTGACCCGGGCCGAACTGGAGGCATTGGTACGCCCGGCGCTCTACGATTCCATTGAGGCGATGCGCCGGGCGCTGGTGTCGGCTGGAGTCACGCCAGATGACCTACATTCGGTCCTGTTGGTCGGCGGCTCGTCCCGGATGCCACTGGTCGCGCAGATGGTCGGCGCCGAGTTGGGCCGTCCAGTGGCGGTGGACACCCACCCGAAGCATGCGGTCGCGCTCGGCGCGGCCTGGCTCGCTGCGGGTGGGCTTGCCCGCGCGGCAGGCAGCCGGACGCCTGCACCCCGGCAGGCACCAGCGCAGGTGTCGGCAACGCCCTTGGCCACACCGACCGCAGCTGTCCATCGGGCCGATATCTCGGCGACGGCCGCCATCCCGAGGAACAGGGACGCGGCAGCACCGCTGGTCCGCGGAGCGGCGGCTGTCAGCGGTGGCCGACGTGGCCGGACCCGGCATTCCGACACCGACCGGCCCTCGAACACGAAGAAGCTGTCGGCCAGCCCGGGCCGGTCTCGGTCGCTGACCATCGGCGCCGCGGCCCTCGCTCTGGTGCTGGCACTTGCCGGCGCCGGATACACGATGTTCGGCCACAACGATGCCCCTCCGACAGATCAGGGTGCGACGGTGGCGGCAGTGGCGACAGGTATTCCCAGCGAGGCGGCGCCCCCCGTGGACGAGCAGTGCACCGAGACGATTCGCGCCAACAAACGGTGGGCGTGTCTGACCGCAGCGGTCTTCGACGGTTCCGCCCTCACTCTCCAGGGCGATGTCGGTGTCCCGGAGGGCACGGCCCTGGACGTCAACGGCGGTTTCCATCTGCACATCTTCGGCAGCGATGGCGTCAGCCCGGACCCCGCTGTCATGGGCGCCCACGCCACCGACCAGGAGCAGTGGTACGTCGAGGACAAGCTTCCGTCCGTCGCCACCTGGGGTGATGGCCGGTGGAAAGCGATCGCTTCCTACGCACCTCCTGGTCAGACACTGCCAGACAAGGTGTGTGTGCGGATCGCGGTTGACTGGCACGGGTTGGTCAAGGACACCAACGGCGGGTACGAGACGGGGAACTGCACACCGATCACCGAAGGTTGAGCCGGGGTGCAGGCCCAAGGTCAGATGACCAACCCGGGCGCCGATGCCACGACCGTGATCGTGGGTGTCGACGGTGCCGGACGGAGCCGGCGGATTCGTGATCTCGCCGCCGCACTCGACCGTCCCGTGCGCTGGGTGGCCCTACCCAGCAGTGATGCGGATCTCGACCTGGTGTTGACCGACGCCCGGGCTGCGGGCGCCGTGGTGATCGTCGACGATGCTCACCACGGGCAACCGTCCAGCTGGCGCGCCCTGGCCGAGGCCGCGCGCGCTGGCCAGGCGATGCTGATCGCACGGCGGCCGGTGATCCGCGCCGCGGAGCTGGCCGACCTGGACCAGGTCGTCGCGGCGGCCGGCATGGTCGACCAGCTCGGGCCGTTGGACGCCGCCGGTGTCGCCGCGGTCGTCACCGAGGCGGGCGTACTTGAGCCCGACGAGGACACGATCGAGGAGATCCGCACCGCATCGGGTGGGATGGCCGCGGTAGCCGCTTCCCTCGCCACCGCGACGTCCGGGGGCTCGATCGCCACCGCGACGTCCAGGGGCTCGGTCCCCGCCGCACTGCGGGCCCGGGTACAGCGCCGCCTCGCGGGCCTTCCCGCCGACGGCACGGCAGTTACCCAGGTGCTTGCGCTACTACTGGACGTCCCGGACTCCGTGGTTGCCCGGGCCGCTGGGGTGACCTTGGCGACGGTCGCGGATACCAGCAACGTCCTGCAGGAACTTGGCATGATCGCGCCTGGTTCGGCTTCGGTGATTCCGGCCGTCGCAGCGGCGATCCTGACCGACCTACCAGTGGTGGTGCGGCGGCAGTTGCAGGACCGGGTGGCCACCGCCCTCCTGGACTCGGGCGCTGACCCGCTGCTGGTCTCGGTTCAGCTGCGGCGGGCACGTGTCCAGACACCCACGGCAGCGGTCGCCTACACGCATGCCGCTGATCACCTGCGATTTCGCGATCCCGGTGCTGCGGTGTCCTGGTACGACGCCGCGGTCGAGGCGGGCGCACAGCCGGCGGCTGTGGACCTGGGCCGGGCCGAGGCGGCCACCCAGCTCGGGATACCGGTGGACCTGACCGGCGTCAGTGGTGATCCGGCACGGTTGGCCATCGTGGGGGCCGCGATCGCCGCGCAACAGGGACGATGGGACAGAGCAGCAGAGGCACTGGCCGACGCCGACCAGCCAGGTGCGGCCCTGGCCGCCGTGGCCTGGGCCGCGACTGGGCAACCCGAACGTGCTGGTCATGCCGCCCGTCGTGCCCGCACCAAGCCCAGCGGACGGACGCCGGAGGCCCTCGCCCGGCTGGCCGAGGCCGCGGCGGGCCTCGCCAAGCCGGAGGCCATGTTGCCCCTGCTGATCGAGTCTGCCGAGGCCGCGCAGCGCACGCCACCCGACGTCGTGTTGCCCGACTCGCCGCACGCGCTCGGCGCCCTCGTCGCCGGGCTGACCGGTGATGTTTCCACCGCAGAACGACTACTCCTCGCCGGGTTGGCCGCGGGCGTGGGTGGCCCGGTGACCGCCCACCGACATCAACTGCTCCTGGCGTTCACTCGGATGCGAGCCGGCCGCTACGACAGTGCGGCTGCGGAGCTGGCGCCAGGGCCGGATCCAACTGCCCGGGATCAACTGCTCGCCGCCGCACTCGCGGCGGGGATGGCCCGCCGTAGTGGTGACGTGGCGCGAATGCGCGAGGCATGGAACGGGGTGGAGGCGCAGCTGGCCCGACGCGCGGTGGACCTTTTCGCGATCGAGGTCCTGGAGGAGCTTGTGGTAACGGCGGCGCGGCTGCGCCAGATGGTGCGGGCTCGGCCCGTGATGGACGTACTCGACGATGTCGTCGCACGCGCCGGCGATCCGCCGACGTGGGTTGTCGCCGTGGGCTGGATTCGGGTTCAGGTCGCCGTCGCCCTCGAGGATGCGGCTACGGCCGCCACGGTGGCCACTGAGCTGGCCACGGCAGCTACCCTCGCCGGGCCACGCCAGCGTGCGCAGGGCGCCGCCGCACTGGCCTGGGCCGATGTGCTTGCGGGCAAGGTGGATGTCGACCGCGTCTGCTCGGTCGCTGGGGACCTGGCGACCAACCAGCTGCCCTGGGATGCCTCACGGCTGGTGGGCCAGGCCGCGATTCGCACCACGGATGCGACGGCGGCACGGCGAATGTTGGAGCACGCGCGGGGCTTGTCTGCCGCGGAGGTCGGCGGAGGCGAGCAGCGCGGGCGGGCTGGGGTGCTGTCCGAACGCGAGATTACGGTCGGCCGCATGGTGCTCGAGGGACGCACCCAACGGGAGATCGGATCCCAACTGTACCTGTCACCGAAGACAGTCGAACACCATGTGGCGCGGATGCGGACCAAACTGGACGCGTCCAGCCGGGCCGAGTTTCTCGCCGCCCTGCGGAAACACCCGGGGGTTGTCGCCTGAGCGGCGACCGTACTTGTCCGTGGGCCGGCTGGCAGCAGCCCCTATTGCCAGAGCGGGCCCGCGGGGGTTTCCCCGATGTCACCGTCAGGGCTCCGCCGGCAGTGTAGGGCTATGCCGGGGCCGACCGGCCGCGGCCAGACAGGGAGCAGACGATGAGCGTTGATGTTAGTGAACTCTTTCGGGACTTCTTTTCCAGGGTCTTCGGTGACCGCGAAGTCGCGGAGAACTTCGTGGCCGACCCGGAGAGCGTGCTCGCAGCAGAGGGCATTGCCGACGCCGACCTCTCCGGGGTCAACGTCGCCCAGGTCGCCGCGGTCGTCGCTCAGGAGTCGGCGCTACCACCGGAAACCAAGGACGCGGTTGCGCAACTCGCCGCTGGTGGTGGGGGCGGTGGAGAGCAGAACTCGGGCGACGGCGGGCCGGCGACAGATGGTGGGCAGCCGCCCCTGGAACAGATCGTGCAGACCGTTACCGAGCTGGTCACTGTCGTGCACCAGGATATCGACCAGTCGACGAGCTTCTTCGACCAGTCAACGACCATCGACAACTCAGTGGACGTAGACGTGGACGGCGCCAACGCAAGTGTCGTCACCACGGGTGACGGCTCCCAGGTCATCGGCGGCGACAACGACGGTCAGGCCAACACCGGCGATGGAGCCGTCCTCGCCGGTGATGACGTGGGAAACGTCAACACGGGCGAGAACAGCGGGGTCGTCGGCGATGGCGACAACACCTTCGGCGACGGCAATATCGACTTTGGCGGAGGCAACGACCTCGCGAACCTGAACTTCGGTTCGGGCGTTCAGGACCAGTCATCCAACTCGATCGACAACTCGATCAACAACTCCGACCTGTCACAGAACAGCTCCATCGACAACTCCAACAACGAACAGTCGATCGAAAACAACATCACCACCGATATCGACAACTCGGTCAACGACTCGAACAACGAGGACTCGAACAACTCGATCGACGCCGAATTCAACGAGGACTCGAACAACTCGATCGACGCCGACCTCAATAACGTCGCCAACAGCTTCGATACTGAACTCGACACGGCGCCTGTCCCGGCGTTCGCCCCCCAGGATGCACTCGCACTCAACGCCGACGACAACACTGACGAGCCAGCGGCTCTCTGAGGCGGGCATGCGACTGGTGAGGTCCCCGGCGGTTGGCCAGGTCGGGGACTCCGTCGGTCGCGTGTCTCGTCGGCCTGCTGGCCTCCGCCCCCGTTGACTAACCCCTCGACGGGGACGGCCAACCGAATCCGGTCCTGCACCGCGCGTTCTGCCGTCCGGCGCAGCCCGCCAGCAGCGCGGCGGTGGCAAGCAGGGCGACCAGTAGCAGCCGTCGTACGGCCTACTCCCTTCGGGTCACGGGGCGCCGACTCGCGGCCGGCCCGCACCGGCCGGGTGTTCCCACCACGGCCGGTACGGCCACGCCCGTTCGCTCAGATTCGGATCCACAGCGACGGCACGTGCGGCGGCTCCCACCCGGGTGTCGCGGTGTGCGCCTGCCGAGCCCGGTAGCTCACCCCGTCGTACGTCACCTCGTCACCGACCTGGTAGACGGTGCCGACCTGCCAGCTTCCCGGCGCGGGAGTCCCGGTCGAGGTCGGAGACGGCGTACCGGTCGGGGTCGGTGCGGCGGTGCCCGTCGGTGAGGCCGTCGGCGTCGGCGTCGGCGTCGGCGTCGGCGTCGGCGTCGGCGTCGGCGTCGGCGTCGGCGTCGGCGTCGGCGAAGAGCTACCGTCGATATTCACGTCGATGCAGGAGTAGAACGCCATTGGAGT
Source organism: Salinispora pacifica DSM 45544 (assembly GCF_000378845.1). Lineage (NCBI taxonomy): Bacteria > Bacillati > Actinomycetota > Actinomycetes > Micromonosporales > Micromonosporaceae > Salinispora > Salinispora pacifica. Next base: position 1,360,814 of record NZ_KB905359.1, read on the forward strand.
ATCGGCGATGTTCCACACCGCGAGGACCTTCTGCCGGCCTACGTAGTCGCCCAGGTCGACCGGGTGCGAGAGCGTGGACGGCGGCTGCACGCCGCCACCGTCGAAGGTGGCCAACAGCTCGTCGCCGATGAAGTACTCCCAGTTACTGGTCTTGTGCGGGGCGGTCTTGATCCAGTCGAAGGTGACCGACCGGCCGACCGTGGCCGCGGGCCAGGCCCGGCTCTCATCGTCGAGCACGGCGAACTCGGAGATGCCGCCACTGCAGCTCGTCAGGCCTTTTGGCCCTTCGACGCTCTGCGGCTCGAACGCGATGGGCCCACAGTCGGGTACCGAACCCTGGGCGCAGAGCGCCTGACGGCTGGGCGGTCCTGAAACGTAGCCATGCGCCTGGACGGGTGCGGCGACGGCCATCGTGGCCGTGACAGCTCCCATCGTCATCAATGGCAGGACGAAGCGCTTTCGCATGGTACAACTCCCTCGGATATCTTCGACTCCGAAGGGCGCCACGCTAGCCACAGGCCGCCTGAACAGCAATAACAGCCCGCGTTCTTCCAGCTTTTCTGGCACCGGATCAGATCACATGTCTGCTTTTTCAGGGCGCCTGATTCGTCGGCCGGATAGGCGGACAGCACCGGATGCACGATTTCCGTAGACCAAGGTATGTCGTCGGCCTAATGCGCCTGGCACCCGAGCCTGTCCGGACGGGCCGCCCCGGGGGCAGACCCGGTCCACCGTGATGATCATCACGGCGTGCCGACTCTCCCCTCACCGAAGGGTAGGGTTCGACCCCGGTCGTCGAGGTGCGGCTGCTGGCCCCTCACGGCCGTCGCCGGGCAACGTTGCCTGGAATGGTCCGGATTGTCCGACCGGAAATGCTGTGTACGAACTTCGCCATGTCCCGAGCGGGATCCGGCGACACGTGTGCGCCCCCGCGCACACCCGAGCGGAAACGGCTGTATGTCTTCTGAACTGCCCGCGGTCACCCGGCCGCGCCTGTCCCGCCCGTCCTGGCTGACACCGAAGGTTCTACGTACCGAGGTGCTGGCCGGTCTGGTCGTCGCCCTGGCGCTGATCCCCGAGGCGATCAGCTTCTCGATCCTCGCCGGGGTCGACCCCCGCGTCGGGCTGTTCGCCTCCTTCACCATGGCGGTCGTCATCGCGATCTGCGGCGGCCGACCGGCGATGATCTCCGCGGCGACCGGGGCGATCGCTCTGGTCGTGGCGCCGCTGGCGAAGGAGCACGGGCTGGACTACCTGATCGCCGCGGTCATCCTCGGCGGTATCTTCCAGGTGCTGCTGGCCCTACTCGGGGTCGCGAAACTGATGCGGTTCATCCCCCGCAGCGTGATGGTCGGCTTCGTCAACGCGCTGGCCATCCTCATCTTCTCCGCCCAGGTGCCGTATCTGCTCGGGGTGCCGTGGCTGGTCTACCCGCTGGTCGGCCTGGCCCTGGCGATCATGATCGGGCTACCCCGGATCACTCGGGCCGTACCCGCCCCGCTGGTGACGATCATCGTCCTGACCGGGATCACCGTCACCGCTGGCATCGCCGTACCGACCGTCGGCGACCAGGGTGAGCTGCCCAACAGCCTGCCCACCCTCGGGCTGCCGCAGATCCCGTGGACCGCCGACACCCTGGCCCTGATCGCTCCGTACGCCCTCGGCATCGCGCTGGTCGGGCTGATGGAGTCGCTGATGACCGCCAAGCTGGTGGACGACATCACCGACACCCACTCCAACAAGACCCGCGAGTCCTGGGGACAGGGCGTCGCCAACATCGTCACCGGCTTCTTCGGCGGCATGGGTGGCTGCGCGATGATCGGTCAAACGATGATCAACGTCAAGGCGTCTGGCGCGCGGACCCGGCTGTCGACCTTCCTCTCCGGCGTGTTCCTGCTCATTTTGGTGGTCAGCCTGGGTGACGTGGTCGCCGCGATCCCGATGGCGGGCCTGGTCGCCGTGATGATCATCGTCTCGGTCTCGACGTTCGACTGGCACTCGGTGGCCCCGGCCACGCTGAAGCGGATGCCCTGGGGCGAGACGCTGGTCATGGTCGCCACCGTCGCCACGACCCTGGTCACCCACAATCTCGCCATCGGCGTGGTCATCGGCGTCCTCACCGCCATGGTCATCTTCGCCAACCGGGTCGCGCACCTGGTCGAGGTCACCAGCGTGCTGGACCCCGACGGCCGGAGCCGCATCTACTCGGTGCACGGCGAGTTGTTCTTCGCCGCCAGCAACGACCTGGTCTACCAGTTCGACTACGCCAACGACCCGCAGCACGTGGTGATCGACATGACCCACGCCCACGTCTGGGATGCCTCATCGGTCGCGGCGCTGGACGCGATCACCACCAAGTACGCGGCTCGCGGCAAGACCGTGGAGATCATCGAACTGAACCAGCCCAGTGCCGCTATCCACGGCAACCTGGCCGGCACCCTCGGCGGGGGCCACTGATGCCCGGCTCGGTGCCCGGTGGTCCCGCACCCAGGGCCACCGGGCGCCCAACCGGCGCCAGGCCGCTGATGCGAATCGGCGCGGTGGCCGAGCGGGTCGGGCTGAGCATCCGCACCATCCGCCACTACGAGGACGCCGGGCTGATCATCCCGTCGGCGCGCAGCGAGGGCGGCTTCCGCCTCTACACCGACGCCGACCTGGAGCGTCTCGCGGTGGTCAAGCGGATGAAACCGCTCGGGTTCAGCCTCGACGAGATGCGGGCGCTGCTCGCCGTCCTGGACGCCCTGGTCACTGCCGGTGCCGCCGACCGGCCCGCCCTGCTCGACCGGCTCGGCCTCTTCCACACCGTCGCTGCCACCCGGGTGGAGACGCTACGCGAACAGCTCCGCACCGCGGAGGGCTTCGCCGGTGCCCTGCGCCACCAGCTCGACCAACACCGGGCTCACCACTGACCCGGGGCGGGGTCGGACCGGACGGAACCGGCCCGTTCGGCCGCGGTGGCGCTGCTGGTCCGGGTGGCGCTGCTGGTCAGGGCTTGCGGGCAACCCCGCAGTAGCCGTCCACGACCTTCGGGGAGCCGTTCTCCGGCCGCCAGCGCCCCAGTGGCACGACACCCGGCTCGACCAGGTCAAGGCCGTCGAAGAAGGCGGTGAAGTCGGCGACCTCGCGCAGGTGGTACGGTGCCGCACCGCTCTCGTTGTACTGCCGGTGGGACTCGATCACCCGCTCACTGGTGGCCGTGCCGTCGGACATCGCCAGGAAGCTGCCCGCCGGCAGGGACGAGACCAGCGCGCGTACGGCGTCCCGCGCCTGGGCGGGATCCGCGACGTGGCCCATCACCCCCAACATCATCAAGCCGACCGGCTCACTGAGGTCCAGCGTCGCCCGGGCCTCCCGGATGACCCGTTCCGCATCGTGCAGGTCGGCGTTGAGGTACTGGGTGGCACCCGCCGGGTCGCTGGTCAGCAGCACCCGGGCGTGCGCGAGAACCATCGGATCGTTGTCGACGTAGACGACGCGGGTCGGCGGGGCGATCCGTTGGGCGACCTGGTGGGTGTTGTCGGCGGTCGGCAGGCCGGTGCCGACATCGAGGAACTGGCGGATGCCCGCCTCGGCGGCGAGATAGGTCACCGCCTGCCGCAGGAACACCCGGGAGTAGCGAGCGGCCTCGACGATCTCCGGGAAGACCGCTCGAACCTGGTCGCCGGCCGCCCGGTCGGACGCGAAGTTGTCCTTGCCGCCCAACCAGTAGTTCCACACCCGCGCCGAGTGCGGCACCGACACATCCAACGTGGAGGGAACGGCTCCGGTCCGCCGCGGGCCGGTTTGCTGCTCGGCAATCTGCTGCTCGGCCTGGTTCTGCGACACGTCAACCCCCCGGTTGTCAGCTACGCCAACGGTCAGGCCGTAGCGTAGCGACACCAGGGCCCTTCCGTGGTACCGCGAATCCATGCCAGCGGACGGCGATCCGGGGAGAGCTGCCCAGCGGCAGCCGGTCGAGAAACAGCTGTGCGGTGGCGCCGGTGTGTTACCGGCGCCACCGCACAGGGTGTTACGAAATATGTGTCAGCTCTGCGGCAGCCAGGCCTCAACCTTGTCCTGGTTGGCCTCGACCCACTTCTCAGCCGCCTCCTCCGGCGACATGTTGTCCTGGGCGATGTACCGGGCCACCAGGTTCTGGTCCTCGTTGGTCCAGTTGAAGTTGTCGACCAGCTGGTAGGCGGGTCCGTTGGCGTCGGCGAACGACTTGCTCACGATCTTGTCGAGGTCGTACACCGGGTAGTCGCAGGCGACCTTCTCCGGGTCGGCGTCGCAGCCCTCCTGGTACTCGGGCAGGTCCACCTTCACCAGTTCGACCTCGGAGAGGAACCACTGCGGGTCGTAGAAGTAGCCGAGCACCGGCTCCTTCTTCTCCTCCGCCTGACGGAACGCCTGGATCAGGGCCGGCTCACTGCCCGCGTAGACCACGTTGTAGTCCAGCCCCAGGTTCTTGACCAGCGCTTCGTCGTTGGTGACGAAGGACGGGTCACCGTCGAGCAGCTGTCCCTTGCCGCCGGACTCCGTGGTCTCGAAGAGGGAGGCGTACTTGTTCAGGTTGTTCCAGTCGGTGATGTCGGGGTACTCCTCGGCCATCCATGGCGGCACGTACCAACCGATGACCCCCTCGACACCGGTCGAACCGGCGCTCACCGCGGTCTTCTGATCCTCGATGTACTTCTGCCTGAGGTCGTCGTGGCCCCAGTTCTCCACGATCGCGTCCACCTGGCCGGTGCCGAAGCCCTGCCAGGCGATCTCCTCCTTGAGGTCCTTCTTGACGACCTTGCAGCCGAGTTCGGTCTCGGCGACGTGGGCGATGACGGCCGCGTTCGCCTCGTACCCGACCCAGGGGTTGATCGCGATGGTGAAGGTGCCGCAGTCACCCGAGTCGGCGGCATCCGTCGACTCGATCTTGGAACCACCGCACGCGGTGAGCGTGAGAGCCGCCACCGTGGACAGCGAGACGCCCGCCAGGACCCTCTTGTTGACAATGGATCTCATTTACTGTCACCCTCCCAAGGTGTTGTTCGTCGGTCAACTCCGATTCCGCGGTCCCGGCGCACCGGAACGGCGGATGAGTCACGTCTGGTTGGCACTGGGGGCAGGCTCCGACCGCTGCGCGGCAGCCCGCGCGATCCGGTCCAGCATGATCCCGAGTACGACGATCGCGACGCCCGCCGCGAGGCCCTTGCCGTAGAGCTGCCCCTGCGAGAAACCGGCGACGACCTCGTAGCCGAGCGCACCGGCCCCGACCAGGCCACCGATAACCACCATCGACAGCACGTAGATGAGCCCCTGGTTGGTGGCGAGCAGCAACGACTGCCGCGCCATCGGCAGTTGGACCTTCGTGATGGTCTGCCAGGTGTTGGAGCCCGCGGCGGTCGCCGCCTCCACCGTCGACTCCGGAATGGCGCGCACCCCGTCCGCAACGATCTTGATGGCGACCGGCGCGGCGTAGACGACACCGGCGACGATAGCGCTGAAGCGGCTCACCGAGAAGAGGGCGACGACCGGAATCAGGTAGACGAAGGCCGGCATGGTCTGCCCGGCGTCCAGGACCGGCCGGATGACCCGATCGGCCCGGTTACTCCGGCCCATCCACACGCCGACGACCACTCCCAGCGTCACCACCAACAGCGTGGCCACCAGCGTCATGGCCAGCGTGACCATGCTGGCGTTCCACAGCCCACTGCCGACCAGCAGCCCCACACAGACCGCGGCGACGGCGGCGGCCCGCAGGTTGCCGATCAGCGCGGCGAGCAGCACGATCACCGCACCCATCAACCACCAGGGCGACTCGGCCAGCAGCGCCTCCAACGGATTGAGCAACGCGATGGTCACGCCGTCCTTCACCGCCGCGGTCAGATCCGCGAGGTTGTGCTGCGCCCACGTCGTCACCGTGGTCGCCCCCTGCGACAGATACTCGCCGAGCTGGCCGCCCTCCGGGAACTCAGAGGCCCACAGGTAGGTGTAGGACAGGTACGAGCAGACCGCGGCGACCAGCCCGAACCCGGCCAGGAGCAGCCGGCGGATCCGGGGATTGAGTTCACCGCCCCCCTGCTCGGCGCGGACGCTGGCCGCTGTCGTGACCCGGTCCAGGACGATGGCCATCACCACGATCGCCACCCCCGCGTTGAACGCGGTACCGACGTCGAGGGTCTGCAGGGCCTTGATCACCGTCTTACCGAGGCCGGGAGCGTCGATCAGGGCCGCGACGGTCACCATCGCCAACGCCGCCATGATCGTCTGGTTGACACCGAGCACGATCGTCCGCTTCGACAGCGGCAGGAGCGCCTTGGTCAACCGCTGCCGCCGGGTCGCGCCGAACGAATCGGTGGCTTCCACCGGCGGTCCGGGCACGGAACGGATTCCGTGCGCGGTGATCCGGATCGCCGGCGGCATGGCGTAGATCAGCGTCGCGATCGTCGCGGAGGCCGGGCCGATCAGGAACACCAGGGTCAGCGGCGCGAGGTAGACGAAGGTCGGCATCGTCTGCATGAGGTCCAACACCGGAGTGATCAACCGGTGGAACCGATCCGACACCCCGGCCAGAACGCCCAGCGGAATGCCGAACAACAGCGACACGAAGACCGCCACCAACGTCAGCGCCAGCGTGTCCATGCTCTCCTGCCACAGCCCCTGCAGGCCGAAGAGAGTGAACCCGCCCGCGGCGAGCAGCGCCACCCGCCAGTTGGCGAACGCCCAGGAGGCGTAGGAGGCGAGCGCCACCACACCCAGCCACCCGAGCACCGGCACCGGCCGCCCGTACGCCGGTTGCGCGATGAGCCCCTGGACGAAGGTCACCAACGCGTCCATCACCGCGCGGATCTCGTTGAAGAAGTACAGGAAGAGCGGGTTGCTGTTCCGGCTGGCGCCAACCGAGTCGTTGACGTCGTTGAGCCAGTGGTGCAGCTCGGTCAGCGTGGCCCGGGGCAGCTCCAACATGTCCTGGCCGCGCAGCAGGGTCCAGGCGACGAGCCAGAGCGCGAGGACACCCACCACCGCGAGCGGCTTGGTGATTCGTCGACGTGGGGTGGTCCGCGTTGACGCGCCGGTCATGGTCGTCGTGGCCATTAGGCGCCCGCCTGATTGCCGGCGACGATGTCGAGGACCTCCTCATGGCCGACCACGCCCAGCAGTTCCCCGTTCTCGACGACCCGCACCGGCCGGTCGGCGGCGAGCACCGTGCGGACCGCGTCCCGCACGATCACCCCCGGACCCAGTTCGGGGCCGTCCAGCTGATCGGCGGCCCGGGACGGACGCATGATCCACCGCAGGGTGAGGACATCGGCGCGGGGCACGTCCTGGACGAAGTCGCGCACGTAGTCGTCGGCCGGCGCCCCGACCAGTTCGTCCCCGGTCCCGGCCTGCACCACGTTGCCGTCGCGCATGAGCAGAATCCGGTCGCCGAGCTTGAGCGCCTCGGAGAGGTCGTGCGTGATGAAGACCATCGTCTTGCCGACCTGGCGGTGCAGCCGGATGACCTCGTTCTGCATGTCGCGGCGGATCAGCGGGTCCAGCGCGGAGAACGGCTCGTCGAAGAAGAGCACGTCCGGATCACCGGCCAACGCCCGTGCCAACCCGACGCGCTGCTGCATCCCGCCGGAGAGCTGGTCCGGGTACGCGTTCTCGTAGCCGTCGAGGCCCACCAGTTCGATGACCTCGGTCGCCCGGCGGATCCGCTCGGCGCGGCCGGCACCCCGGATCTCCAGGCCATACCCGACGTTGTCGACCACCGTTCGGTACGGCAGGAGACCGAAGTGCTGGAAGACCATCGAGAACTTCCGGCGCCGGAGCTCCCGCAGCCGCCTCTTGTCGGCACGCAGGATGTCCTCGCCCTCGAAGACCACCTCCCCCGCGGTCGGCTCGATCAGCCGGGTCAGACAGCGCACCAGCGTGGACTTGCCGGAGCCGGAGAGCCCCATCACGACGAAGACCTCACCGGGCGCGACGTCGAACGACACCTCCCGTACCGCGGCGGTACACCGGGCCCGCTCCCGCAGCTCCCGCCGGGACAGCGCCGCGAGCTCGGCCGAGTCGGGCACCCGCTCCGCGTTCGGGCCGAACACCTTCCACAGGTTCCGGACCGAGATCACCGGAGTCTGGGCTGCAATGACCTGCCCGCGCGGCTCAACCGCCGTCTCCGTGCTCATGCGGCCCACCCCGCCCGGTCGCAACGCCGCGACCTCGGCACGCCCCGGCAGCACCGGGGTGCGCACGCGGGGATGGGCCCGCCGGGACGGCGGTGATAGTCGGTTGGGACAGACATGGCTGACTCGTCTCTTTCCTTGGGCGACGGTTACGGGATGGCGCGGGGGCGCTAGCCGCGGAACCAGTGCTGCGGGCGGGGATCGGTGTTCTGCCAGATGTGCTTCATTTCCCGGTACTCGTTGAGCCCGGTCGGGCCCAGCTCGCGGCCATTGCCGGACTGCCGGAAGCCGCCCCACTCCGCCTTGGGTACGTACGGGTGGTAGTCGTTGATCCAGATCGTGCCGTGCCGTAGCCGCTGCGCGACGCGCTGGGCACGGCTGGCGTCGCTGGTCCAGACCGCGCCGGCGAGGCCGTAGTGGGTGTCGTTGGCGATGCGCACCGCCTCGTCCTCGTCGGTGAAGGTCTCGACGGTGAGGACCGGACCGAAGGACTCCTCGCGGACCACGGACATGCCCGCGCGACAGCCGTCAAGCACCGTCGGAAGGTAGTAGAAGCCGTTGGCGAGGCGATCCTCGTCGGGGCGGCGGCCGCCACAGCGCAGCACCGCCCCCTCGGCGATTCCAGCCTCGACATACGACTCCACCTTGGACAGGTGGGCGGCGGAGATCAGTGGGCCGGTCTCCGCGTCGGCGTCGAAGGGCCCACCGAGACGAATCCGACGGGCGCGATCCACGACCGCGTCCACGAAGGCGTCGTGGATGGACTCCTCGACCACGAGTCGGGTACCCGCCGAGCAGACCTGGCCCGAGTGCAGGAACACCGCGGTGAGCGCGAAGTCCACGGCGGCGTCGAAGTCGGCGTCGGCGAAGACGACGTTCGGGTTCTTGCCGCCGAGTTCGAGCGTCACCCGCTTCACCGTCGCCGCTGCCGCCGCCATCAGGCCACGCCCGGTCTGCAGGCCCCCGGTGAACGAGACCAGGTCCACGTCCGGGTGCTCGGCCAGCGGCGCGCCTACCTCGGCACCGGCGCCGAGGACCAGGTTGGCCACGCCCGGCGGCAGCCCGGCCTCGTCCAGCAGCCGCATCAGCAGGATCGCGGTCGAGGGGGTCAGCTCGCTGGGCTTGAGGACGAAGGTGTTTCCGGCGGCGAGCGCCGGGGCGACCTTCCACGAGGTCTGCAGCAACGGGTAGTTCCAGGGCGTGATCAGCCCGCACACACCGATCGGCTCGTACTCGACCCGACTGATCGCGTCGCTGCGCCCGGTGTCCACGACGCGTCCGCCGTCGGTGTCGGCGAGGCCGGCGTAGTACCGGAAGCAGGCGGTCACGTCGTCGATGTCGTACTCGCTCTCCACCAGCCGTTTACCGGTGTCGAGCGACTCCGCGCGGGCGAACTCCTGCTTGTCCCGCTGGAGGAGGTCGGCGACCCGGTGCAGCAGCGCACCACGTTCGCCGGCCGGGGTTCGCGGCCACGGCCACGGCCCCTCGTCGAACGCCTTCCGGGCCGCGCGGATCGCCGCGATCGTGTCGTCCCGGGTCCCCTCGGCGACGGTGACCACCGAGGTGCCGTCGGCCGGGCAGCGGATCTCTCGGCGCCCGCCGGCTACCGACTCCCGCCACTCTCCATCGATGTAGAGGTCCTTCACGCGCAACTCCCCGATGCACTCGTCGAGTGGTTCCCTGGTCCAGCTCTGCCTTCGCGACACGGCATCATGCCACCGCCGACGAACCGCGGTCGTGCCGGTAGTAGTCGAGCGGCGACGGCGCCAGCGGCGTGTTGCCCAGGATGAGGTCCGCCGCCTTCTCGGCAACCATCATCACCGGGGCGTAGATGTTCCCGTTGGTGACGTAGGGCATCACCGACGCGTCCACCACCCGTAGCCCGGTCACCCCGTGCACCGACATGTCGGTGGGGTTCACCACGGACATGTCGTCGGTCCCCATCTTGGCCGTGCAGGACGGGTGCAGCGCGGTCTCCCCCTCGCGGGCGACCCAGTCGAGGATCTCCTCGTCGGTCTGGACCTCGGGCCCGGGGGAGATCTCACCACCGCTGAACGGCGCCATCGCCGGCTGGCCGAGGATGTCGCGGGTCACCCGGACCGCCTCCACCCACTCCCGCCGATCCTGCTCGGTGGAGAGGTAGTTGAACCGCAGAGCCGGATGCACCCGGGGATCCCGATTTACGATCTTGACCGTACCGCGGGCGTCGGAGTACATCGGCCCGATGTGCACCTGGTAGCCGTGGCCACCGGAGGGGGAAGAGCCGTCGTAGCGGACCGCGATCGGCAGGAAGTGGAACATGAGGTTCGGGTAGTCGACGGTGTCGTTACTCCGGACGAAGCCGCCCGCCTCGAAGTGGTTGGTGGCGCCCAGGCCCGTCCGTCCGAACAGCCACTTCGCACCGATCCACGGCGCGTACCGCCAGTTCAGGTAGGGCTGGATCGTCACTGGCTGGGTGCAGGCGTGCTGGATGTAGACCTCCAGGTGGTCCTGCAGGTTCTCACCCACCCCGGGCAGGTTCGCGACGGTGTCGATGCCCAGGCCGGCCAGTTCGTCGGCGTTACCCACGCCGGACAGCTGCAGCAGCTGCGGCGTGTTGATCGCGCCGCCGCTGAGGATCACGTCGTTGGCGTACACCCGGTGCGGGGTCGTCCCCTTGCCGCGGGTGTACTCGACGCCCACGGCGCGGGTGCCCTGGAAGATGACGCGGGTGACGAACGCGCGGGTACGCACCTCGAGGTTGGGTCGCTTCATCGCCGGGCGCAGGTACGCCTGGGCCGCGGAGAACCGCCGACCCCGACTCACGTTCCGGTCGAACGGGGCGAAACCCTCCTGCTGCACGCCGTTGACGTCGGTGGTGCGCGGATAGCCGGCCTGCTCCGCCGCCGCGAGCATGGCCTGGATCACCGGATTGTCCGCGGAGCCACGCTCCAGCACCAGCGGGCCGTCGTGGCCACGGAACGGGTCGTCCGGATCGGCCCCCAGCGCGGATTCCATCCGGTTGAAGTACGGCAGAACGTGGGCGAAGTCCCAGGTCTCCATGCCCGGATCGGCGGCCCACCGCTCGTAGTCCAACGGGTTGCCCCGCTGGAAGATCATCCCGTTGATACTGCTCGACCCACCCAGCACCTTGCCCCGGGCGTGGTAGATACGCCGCCCGTGCATGTGCGGCTCCGGCTCCGAGTTGTACTGCCAGTCGTAGAACCGGCTACCGATCGGAAACGGCAGCGCCGCCGGCATGTGGATGAAGACGTCCCAGGGGTAGTCGGGACGGCCGGCCTCCAGGACCAGAACCCGGTTGCCCGGATCGGCGGAGAGCCGGTCGGCGAGCGCGCTGCCGGCCGAACCGCCACCAACGATGACAAAGTCGTAACGCTGGGTTGTCACTTCCACTCACCTCACTCAACTGGTCGCGGAACTCGGCGAACCCGGGCATGACGACAGGACGAAGCTGCGACTTGGGGGGCTCGGCGCACGTCACTCCACAGTCGCGTCCGTCCGGTGCGTCCGCACCGGCTCCCGACCGGCCGCGCGCTCCCGACCGGTTCGGGGGTCGAACCGGATGCGTGCAGGGATGCAACCTTACCTCGTGTTTTCCGGCACCCCGTCAACGCGCACGCCTCCTGACCTGCCGATACGAGAGAGATCACAGGACGAGGAACGCAAGATAACGTTCTGACACCCATACGGACCGAATCGGGGCGGCACGGCACGGGAGCCACCCGAACCACAGCCGGGGCGGACGTCTCACCCCCGCCAAACGCCCGCCGCTGCACCAAGCTGCGGGACAACAACCGATGGCGCGGATCGACGAGCGCCATCGGCGTGTTTCGCCCGGTCTATCCCACATCCCACCCTCGATGCCCTCGAGGGCGTCCAGTCCTTGGTGTGACGTTGAGTTAAGATTGTGATCCGAATTGACGAGGCAAGGGAGGACGGCGGCTTCGAACCGACGCGAGCCCGGGCTCCCTGAGCCGCGCGGCTCAGCCCATGGTCGGGCCCCCTTGCCACCATCGGCTGATCACCACTCGCTGATGGCTGACCCGCTTTCGCCACGGCCCACCCAGCCGCTCCTTGATCTCCGGGCCCACGATTGCCACAGCAGGAGGTGACAGGTGACACATGACGTTCCTCGAATTTCTACAGAGCCGACGTGAGCTGTTACTCGCACAGACCCTCGAACACGCGACAATCGTGCTGATGTCCGTCGCCCTGGCGACGGTCATCGGCGTCTTGATCGCCCTCTGGACCTACCGCCACCCCCGTGCCCGGGCCGTCGCGACCGGCATGGCCGCGGCCATGCTCACCATCCCGTCTTTCGCACTGCTCGGCCTACTGATCACACCGCTTGGGCTGGGCTACACGCCCACATTGGTGGCCCTCACCATGTATGCCCTGCTACCAATCCTTCGAAACACCATTGTGGGCCTGACCGAGATCGACCCGGCCCTGACCGAGGCCGCGCGGGGTATCGGCATGGGCCGAGTCCGATCATTGACCACTGTGGAGCTTCCCCTCGCCTGGCCGGTAATCCTGACCGGAATTCGGGTGTCCACCCAGATGACGATGGGGATCGCCGCGATCGGGGCCTATGTACAGGGCCCAGGTCTGGGCCACCAGATCTTCGACGGCCTCGCCAATCTCGGCGGCGTGAACTCCCTGAACCAGGCTCTGGTCGGAACGGTCGGCGTCATTGTGCTGGCCCTCACCGTCGACGTGGCCCTTGCGCTCCTGGGCAAGCTCACCCAGGCCGGGCAACGCCCGAAGCTGTTCCGCACCCGCCCGACTCTCCGCCCCACGCTCACGCCCGCCACAGCAGCACCTTCCCCCTCCCTCGGAGGCCGAGAATGAGCCACGACGTAATGATCGACCTGCAGCAGGTCAACAAGTTCTACCGAGGGCAGAAAGCCCCGGTCGTCGAGAACATGTCAATGACGATCCAGCAGGGCGAGATCATTGTCTTGGTCGGCCCCTCCGGCTGCGGCAAGACCACAACCATGAAGATGATCAACCGGCTGATCGAGCCCAGCAGCGGCCGGATCCTCATCGACGGCACCGACGTGACCGCGTTGGACGGCAACGACCTGCGCCGCCAGATCGGCTATGTCATCCAGCAGGTGGGGCTCTTCCCCCACATGAGCGTCGCCACCAATGTCGGGCTGGTGCCGAAGATGCTCGGCTGGGACGCCAAGCGGATCGAGGCCCGCGCCGACGAACTCCTCCACCTCGTCGGCCTTGAGCCGGCCATCTACCGAAACCGGCTGCCCCGCCAACTCTCCGGTGGGCAGCAGCAGCGCGTCGGGGTGGCCCGGGCCCTCGCCGCGGATCCGCCGGTGATGCTGATGGATGAGCCCTTCGGCGCCACCGACCCGATGACCCGGGACCGGCTGCAGAACGAGTTCCTCCGCCTGCAGGAACAGCTGCGCAAGACGATCGTCTTCGTCACGCACGACTTCGACGAGGCGATCAAGATGGGCACCCGGATCGCTGTCCTCGGCGAGAGGTCCAAGATTCGGCAGTTCGACACTCCGGAAAACCTGCTGGCCCAACCCGCCGACAGCACCGTGGCCCAGTTCATCGGCCGCGGCGCCCGACTCAAGCAGCTCGACCTACGTCGGGTTGACGCGATCACGTGGCAGGACGTCCCGCTGATCCAACTGGACAAGCCCGTCAACGGCGCGAAGCGCCAGCTGGACCAGACCGAAGGCTCCTCGGCGTTGACCGTGGACGCGGACAATCGGCCGCTGCGCTGGGTCAACGCCCACGATCTGGCCGCTCGCCCGGACGCCCTTGACGAGGCCGGCCAGACGGTGACAACGGTCGAGCCACAGGCGACGCTCCGCGACGCCCTGGACGCCATGCTCGCCTCCCGCGACGGCGCCGCGGTCGTGGTTGACGAGCACGGCCGCTACGCCGGCACGGTCACGCTCGACGGCCTGATGCAGGTGATCCACCACACGCCCGAACGAGGCGAACCGGGTTCCGGGGTTCCCGACCAACGTTCGGCCGTGGCCCCCGCCGCCGAGCTCACCCCGGAGCAGCGATGAGCAGCGCCGCCGAGACCCAGGCCGCAGCGACGGTGCTCACCCCGCCGTCCCGCTGGCGCGGGCTCCTGCGGCGACACGCCCCGATGCCGGCGATCCTCGCGGCGGTGCTGCTCGCCACCTACCTCTGGGTCAGCGCCACGGATCTGGACGACATCGAACGGCGTGCCCTGGAGGCCGACAAGCTACTGCGGGCGGCCGGAGAGCATGTGACGCTGGCCGCGCAGACCACTGTGCTTGTCGTGGCGATCGCTGTTGGTGGGGGCATCCTGCTCACCCGTCCGTCCCTGCGGTGGCTGGCTCCCTTCGCCACCGCTCTGGCCAACATCGGCCAGGCTACTCCCGCGATCGGGCTACTCGTCCTGTTGAGCATCTTCCTCGGCATCGGCTCCTCGACCGCGTTGATCGGCCTGGTCGCCTACTCCGTCCTCCCGGTACTCCAGAACACCATCGTCGGGATCAACCAGGTGGACCGCCACCTGATCGAGGCGGGACGGGGCATCGGTATGTCACCGATAGCCGTCCTGCTCCGAATCGAGCTTCCGCTGGCTGTTCCCGTGATCCTCGCCGGGGTGCGGACCGCACTCGTCCTCGCCGTCGGCGTGGCCACCCTTGCCACGTTGATCAACGCCGGAGGTCTGGGTTCGCTGATCGTGACCGGGATCAAGCTCCAACGCGAAACGATCCTCGTCACCGGAGCAGTCCTGACCGCGGCTCTGGCGTTGACGCTGGACTGGCTGGGCGGAGTGATCTCCGACCTGCTCCGGCCCCGTGGGCTCGACTGAGTGGCCTCATCCCGCACCTGCGCACCACCGACACTCGCACTACCCCAAGGAAGGTAACGATGCGAAATCGAACCGCACTCACCCGTCTGGCGACCGGCTCCGCGGTGGTCGCCCTCGCGCTCACCGGCTGCTCGGTGACGACTGAGGACCCCAGCACCGACGTCGCGGTCGGCGAGGGATCAATCAAGGAGGACGCCACCCTCAAGGGCCAGACCATCGTGGTCGGCTCCAAGGACTTCACCGAGAACATCGTCTTCGGGCACATCACGATGCAGGCGCTGACCGCCGCTGGGGCGGAGGTCGAGGACCAGACCAACATCAAGGGCTCGGTCAACGTCCGCAAGGCCCTGCTCAGCGGCGATGTCGACGTCTACTGGGACTACACCGGTACGGCGTGGATCACCTACCTCGACCACACCGACCCGATCCAGGACTCCGCCGAGCAGTACGCGGCCGTGGTCAAGGAGGACAAGGAGAAGAACAACGTGGTCTGGGGGGCCTACGCTCCCGCGAACAACACCTACGCCATCGCGCTGCGGGAGGAGAAGGCCGCGGAGTGGAATCTGACAACCCTCTCCGACCTGGCCGAGTTCGCCGAGAGCAACCCGCAGGAGGCGACGTTCTGCCTGGAGACCGAGTTCGTCGGGCGTAACGACGGGTGGCCCGGAATGACCGCGGCGTACGGGATGGACGTCTCGGAGGACAACGTCAAGGTCGTCGACACCGGCGTCGTCTACACCGAGACGAAGAAGGGCGAGGCCTGCAACTTCGGCGAGGTCTTCACCACCGACGGCCGGATCAGCCACCTGAACCTGCGGGTACTGGAGGATGACCAGAGCTTCTTCCCGATCTACAACCCGGCTCCCACCCTCAACGGCGAGACCGCCGAGTCGTACGGCACCATCCTGACGATCCTCGAGCCGGTGATCGCCAAGCTCGACGACGAGACCCTGCGCGGGCTCAATGAGAAGATCGACGTCCAGGGCGAGCCGGTGGCCCAGGTCGTCTCCGACTGGATGAAGGCCGAGGGCTTCATCGGCTGAGGCACCTCGACCGGCGCACCACCACCGCCGATGTCCCCCTACCTCGGGGTGGCATCGGCGGTGCCGGCTCAGCCCCCGGTGTGACACACCCGGTGGTCGCCACGGTGGCCCGCGACCCCGCGCTGGTGCTGGGCCACCACAACCGCGAACGGCGTCTGCTCGCGGGCCTGGCCGAGTGGGTTGTCAACGAACGCCTCCACCAACGCCGCGTCCGGTAGGTCGGCGTCCTGGCCCAGGATGTCCTGACCGAGGTCATTGGCATCGATGATCACTGTGCCGCCGAACCGCTCCGCGAACTCGGCGGGCAGGGCCGCCCGGATCGCCGACGAAATGTCCCGGGCGACCCGATCCGGATCACGCGGTGCCAGCTTCGCCGATATGTTCGCCGGGTAGGCCGAGTACTCGGTGGGCCCGTCGATGGCGCGTACCGCCGGACCAGCGACCCGGTAGAACAGTCCCCGCCGCCGGACCACCTTCCCAGCTGCCCCGACTGCTGCGGCGGCCAGGATGCGGGGCAGCCCCGCCTCCTCGATAGCCAGCTGCATCGTGGCCGGATGCCCCAGCCCGATGCCGTACGGGGTTCGCCGGACACCTCGCGACAGCAAGCGCGCCCAGGCTCCGCTCCTGATGTCGGCCACCTTGAAGATTCGTCCCTGCGCGACCGCGACCACCTTTTCGCTGACAAACAGGTACCAGGGTCCGGCGGTTGCCAGTTGCTGGACGGGGAACGGCACCTCCGCCCCCTGTTTGTAGAACTCACCGACCCGGTTGACGGCGAGCACGGGGACATCGTCCCCGGCGGCGATGAGGTCGGTACGCAGCGGAAACCGGGCCCAGGCGCCACCGGGCGTCAGCAACTCCTTCCCCTGGTTGGGTACGAAGTCCGGTTTCGGCAGCGGGTCTGCACTCTGGTCGGTGTCCGAGCCGGTACCCCGCTGGGCCGCGACCCGGGCTGGCTCCGCCGACTCGGAGGTGCCCGCGTCGCTGGCCGGTCTCGGGTCGATGAACTCGCGCAGCCACAGTTCGATATTGAGCATCCGCCAGAACGTCATGGTGTCCACACCGCCCCGGCCGGCGACGTATTCCTCGAATGCCTGAAGCACGGCTGGCTGGTCGAAGTAGGATCGCGCACCAAAGGACCGGGAAGCGAAGATCAGGTACACGTCGTTCTTGATGCGCTGGAACCAGCTGTCCTCGGGCGTGGTGAAGCCAATCTTGTTGCGCCGTCGATGAACCAGCCGGGGCAGCAGGTCGACGGTCGCGTCCCGCAGGGCCCGTTTGTTCCATCCGTGGTGGATAATCGCGGACGGGTCAAACGACCACACGGTACGCACCAGAGCGGCGTCGAGAAACGGCACCCGGCCCTCGACCGAGAATCGCATACTGTTCCGATCCTCGTAGCGGAGCAGCGCGGGAAGGCTGTGCCGGAAGAGGTCGGCGGTCAGCCGGGCCTTGATGTCATTGCGCACCGACGGGAAGCGCTCGTACCGATAGGTTTCGGCGAAGGTCCGACCCAGCAGGTTGACGGGCGGTGTCCGGCGCCGCCGACCAGCGACGTCGGTCAGCCGGGTGCGGCCCAGGCGCCAGAGCACATCGACGGAGCGGAGCAGCTCTCCGGCCACCCGGCCACCGCGCAGGCCGCGCAGGTGCACCAGATAGTAGGGCAGGTAGCCGGCGAGCAGCTCGTCGGCGCCCTGACCGTCGAGCATCACCGTCACATGTTGACTCGCCTCCCGCATCACGCAGTACTGCGCATACGGTGCGGTGGATATGACCGGTTCTTCCTGGGTTCGGACAAAGTCCCGCAGATCAACCAGAAAGCGGTCCGGGGTCGGGCGCACCTTGTGCACCTGGAGCGCCTCGCCGCAGGTCGCCGCGACCGCGTCGACGTAGCGTTCCTCGTCGTTTCGCTCGCCCGGGAAGACCGCGGAAAATGTCTGTTGCGTCGCACCAACCGGCCGGCAGGTGTCCTCGGCGGAGGCCAGCATGTGATGAATGCTGGCCACCACGGTCGAGGAGTCCAGCCCGCCGGAGAGGGCCGTACCGACCGGAACGTCGCTGACCAGTCGAGCCCGGATCGCTCGGTCGAGCACCGTCCGGAACCGCTCCTGGGCGGACCGGTCATAGGGGGTCGGCGCCGCTGCCAGCGCGTCCATGTCGTCGTAGAGGCGGGTGTAGGTGGAGCGTTGGATCGCGCCGTCCGCGGTGAGCAGGGCGATCTCCCCCGGCATCAATCGGGTGACCCCGTGGAAGAAGGTCCGTGGGGTGTCGTCGTGGACCCGAAACCGTAGGTATCGGTAGATGGTGCGGTCATCGGGCTTGGGCGTGACCGCACCGGCGGCGAAGAGGGGGCGGATCTCACTGGCGAAGAAGACCCGTCCGTCTCCGTCCTCGGCGAGGTACAGCGGTTTGATGCCGAACTGGTCCCGGGCCAACACCACCTCGCCACGCTCCAGATCGGCGATGGCCAGGGCGAACATTCCATTGAAGCGGTCGAAGGCGGCCCGACCCCATTGGATCCACGCGGCGAGCACCACCTCGGTGTCACATTCCGTGGTGAATCGATGGCCGAGATCGCTCAGCTCCGCGCGCAGTTGCCGATAGTTGTAGACCTCGCCGTTGTAGCTCAGCACCCACCGGCCGTCCGCCGAGTGCAACGGTTGGTTCCCACCGGCTCGATCGAGGACCGCCAGCCGTCGGTGCGCCAACCCGATCAGCCCGTCGGTCAGGTAGCCGTCGCCGTCGGGGCCCCGGTGGACCTGGGCGTCGGCCATCCGGCGAAGCACCGGCTCACCCCAGAATGCGCTGATGCCGATGTAGCCTGCTATCCCGCACATTGGAAGATCACCTCTGGGTTCACAACTGGCGCACTGTTTGATGGGAGTTTCGCCGGGGTTCAGCCCGGACAGCCGGCGACATTGACACAGTTGTTGGGCCGATTCGCGCTCACCACGGTGCCGGTGGCCGTATTCAACTCGACTGTTCCACCCGCCTCGTTGAAGATTCCGCCACCGTCGGCGACAGCGGTGTTCTTCCTGATCGTGGAGGTGTAGAGGGTGAGCGTGCCGTCGGCATCGTGGTAGACACCCCCGCCCCGAGTGGCTTGATTGCCCCGGATCTCGGTGTCGAACAGCGCCAACGCGCCGGCGTTGAAGACGCCCCCGCCATCGGTGTTGGCGGTGTTGCCCTGGATGAGACTCTGCCGCACGGTCGCGGAGGACGTACTGTTGATGATCAGTCCGCCGCCCCCGCTGCGGGCCGCGTTGTCGGCGATGACGACCCGCCGCAGGTGCAGCTGCACGGAGATAGCGACGACCCCGGCACCCTCGGTGTTGGAGGAGTTACGAAGCACCTGCGAGTCGGTGAGCAGGGCGCTTCCTCCGGTGGCGAGCAGCCCGCCGCCGATGACGGAGGTCGCCCGGTTTCCGGTGATCGCACTGCCGACAACGACAACGGACCCGGCGCTGGAGATACCCCCGCCGTTCGTACTGACGTTCTCGCCCACAGTGGAGGAGCGCAGGTCAAGAACGCCGGTGCTGGCGACCCCGCCCCCACCCGTGCCGGCGGTGTTCCGTTCGAGATAGGAGTGGGTGATGGTGGCGGTGCCCGCGTTCCGAATGCCGCCGCCCTCCTGGGCACTGATGTTGCGCACGATTCTGCTGTGGTTCAGGGTGAGGGCGGCACCGGCGGCCACGAAGATCCCCCCGCCGTCCTCGTCGGTCTGGCCACCGGTGATCTTCAGGTGATTAAGGGTGAGGTCGCCGTCGGCCTCGACGGTGAGGATCCGGAACTGTTCGACCGCGGCGGCGCGTTCGATGACGGTGTTCTTACCGCCGTTGAGCGTGATCGGCGAGGTGATCGCGGGCAGACCAGCACCATCCCCGACATCAGCGGTCAGCAGGTAGGTGCAGTCCTTCGCGAGATCGAGCACCGCACCACCGCGGGCATTTCCGAGAGTGATCGCCGCGATCAACGCGTCTGGGTCACAGGGGACCGGCGTGCCCTTCGGCCTGGTCTGCTCATCGATTCCGGTGCCGGGGCCCGCGATGGCGGCAGGGGCGACCAGGGCGAGCAGGAGGCCCGCCACCCCGGCCACCAACCATGGCCGGGTACGGGCCGGACGCTCCGGTGTACCCCCCTGGTCGTGGTCTTGATACCGCATCGTGGTGCCGGTGCCTTCCCCTGAACGACGAGGAACTCCGCCGGCCGGGGCCAACCCGGCGTGGTGTCCCTCGGCTACCGGACCGGCGGTAGCCGACAGTCAAACGCTAAGCCGACATTCGCCCCAGATGAACATGAACCTGAAAATTCATCCCAGAGATTGTCTATCACCGCTTACCGCACACAACCGGCCCGGCCAATCCGCGCAACCACGGAGAACGCCGCCCACTCGCTACTTGTCGATCACGCTTCCCGGCGGCGTGGGCGAAGACTCCAGCTCCCTCCTCGCCCGGCTCCAGGCGTCGCCGTCGACCCCGAGTGCGGTGCGGAGGTAGGCACCCACCATTGCTCCCACCGCCGAGACCCGACCCAGGTCCTCATCCGTGGTCTCGGCGGCACCGAAGCCGACGATTCCGCCGAGGCTGTGCTCGCCCCCGAACACGGTCAGCAGGGCCTTCGGCGCGGGAGACAAGGTGTACGAGTCCCGGTGCCAGGAGGCGCCGACAACATTGAGCGGCCCGCAGTCCTGGTCGCCCGCGACCACAAGTGCCGGGGTGGTCATCGTGCTGAAGTCAGACGTCTGCAGAACCGGGTACTTTTCCCTCGCGTACTCGCTCAGGGCATCGCCGCCCCGACCAAGGCCCGAGAGGATCGCTCCGGCCCGAACCCGGCGGTCGGACAGATCAACGATCGAGCCGTCCGTGGGATCGTTGAGGCGACGGCCGAGGAGGAGGGAAGCGGTGTGGCCGCCTGCCGAGTGCCCGACAACCGCGATCCGTGCCCGGTCGACCCGTCCGCTGAGCGTGGGCACCGCGGCCTCGACCGCGTCGAGATTGTCGATGACAAACGACAGGTCGGTCGCTCTCGAACGCCAGTAGAGCGGAGCCTCGGCAGCGTCCGCCTCGCGTAGCCCGAGAGCCAACGAGTCCAGGTGCGTTGGCTGCACGATGACGAAACCGCAGGCTGCCAGGATCTCCACGAGCGGGTCGTACCCGCGCCACGAGGAGAGGTTGGACGGCCCGTGGTTGTGCGAGAACAGGACGAGGGGCCGGGACGAGCCCGTCACTGGCGCCGACACCCGTAGTTCGAGATCCACCGTCCGGGCGGGTGCCGGGATGACGACGGGAGCAACGGACAGGACCGGAGCGGCCAGGCCGGTTCCGGAGGCGCGATTCATGTCGAGGTACCTCTTCTCACGACGTGAACCCGACTACGACGAGCGCCGAGAGCCGGGCTACAGACGAGCAATCACACTCGATTACGGCATGGTGGGCGACTATCCGACGCAGCCCGCGACATCGACGCAGTTGTTCGGCCGGTTCCTGATCACGATGGTGCCGGTAGCGGTGTTCAGGTCCACCGTGCCACCGTCGTTGACGACTCCCCCACCGTCGGTGACGGCGAGATTGTCGACCACCTTTGTCGCCGCGAGGCTGACCGTCCCGGAGTTGTGGATGCCGCCACCCCGGTCGGCCCGATTGCCGATGATCCGGGTACGTCGTACCACCGTCTGCCCCGCGTTGAAGATTCCACCGCCGGCGGCAGCCATCGCGGTGTTGTTGTTGATGATGCTGTCTTCGATGACGACGTAGCTTCCTCCGCCGATGTCCCCCTCGACGAAGAGGCCACCGGCCAGACCGGACAGTGCGGTGTTGCCGGTCAGGCGCACCCACCGCAGGGTCAGCTGCCCGCCGAGACCGACCCGGACGCCGCCGCCGTCGGACTGGCTCAGATTCCCGGTGATTCGAGTGCCGGTAACCGTGCCGATGCCGCCGGAGACGAACAACCCACCAACCGACTGCGCCCGGTTGTCGGCGATGCTGCCGCCCTGGACGGTCACGCTGCTGTCCGAGGCGAAGACGCCGCCGCCGAGGTCGGCGAGGTTTCCGCGGACGTGAGACTGCACGAGTTCCAGCGGGCCGGCACTGAAGATCCCACCGCCGCGCTGGTTCCCGATATTCCGTTCGACCCTGGAGTGGCTGACCCGGGCGGTGCCGTTGTTGGCGATACCGCCGCCGAGGACGTCGGCTATGTTGCGATGGACGACGCTGTGGTTGACGGTCAGCACGCCACCGGTGTTGACGAGGATCCCTCCGCCGCCCTCGGTGGCGTGGCCGCCGGAGATCGTCAGCTGGTTGAGGGTGAGCGCGCCACCGGCGGCCACGGCGAGGATCCGGAACTGGTTGACGGCGGCGGCCCGCTCGATGGTGGTGTTCCTGCCGCCGGTGAGGGTGATCGGGGTGGTGATCGGGGGCAGACCGGCGCCACCGAGGTCGGCGGTGAGCAGATAGGTACAGCCCTCGGCGAGGTCGAGCACGGCACCACCGCCGGCGTTGGCCAGGGCGATCTCGGCGATCAGCCGATCGGGGTCGCAGGGGACCGGCTTGCCGGCCCGCAGCTCCCCCTGCTTCCCGTCGCCCCCACCCGCGTCGCTCTTGTCGGCCGCACCGCTGCCTTCGTCCCGACGGTCGTCGGCGGGCGGCCCGTCAATCGGGGTCCCGGACGTGCCAACGGCCGGCAGGGCGCGCCTGATCGTCTCGCCTACCGGGGTCACCCCGACGGCGGCGAGCGCCAGCCCGGTCACCCCTGCCAACCCGACAAACCACCACCGCCGCCGCCATGGCCGCGCTGGCTTCTCGCCCGGCCGGTCGGGCGGCTCTCCCTGGGCGTGGCGCTGATGGTTCATCGCGGTCTCGATGTCCTTCCCCCGTGCACGGCAAGGAACCACCCAGTCGGGTTGCCAGTCGAGGTCACTCCTCAGCTACCCGTCGGGTGATACCAGCCACCGCACGCTAAACAAGGGGAGGCGACACGAAGCCCTAAATGCGATTAAATCCACCAAACCAGATGAAAATGAACATATCTTACGTCCCCTTTGCTGCCGGCTCCATGCTGGGCCGGGGCTCGGCCGCGGCCTGACCGTCCGACCGCCGGCGAGCCCGGCCGATCGCGACAGTTGCCGCCACCAAGCCGAGGGCCAGCGTCAGTCCGGCGCAGCCGAGAATGGTGGGCTGGGCGCCGAAGCTGGTGATCATCGGTCCGCCGGCAAGGGTGCCGAGCGGCACGGAGAGAGTCGCGATCGCGCTGTACGCGGCGATCACCGGAGCTCTCGTGCTCGCCTCGGTCCGGGCCTGCAACAGGGCCATCGTGGTAGCGGGAAAGGGGGCCCAGACAAGCCCGCCCACAGCGAACATGACGAGCGCCACCCCCGTCGGCGCCCCGGCACCCAGCGGCAGCAGGGCAACGCTCCAGGCCAGCACGATGGTGATGGTGACCGGCCACAGTCGCCAGCGCCGCAGGTAGCCAGCGGCCAAACCGCCAACGATCGCGCCGGCACCGAAGACCACCCAAAACGCGGCGAGCCTTCCAGCCGAGTCGCCGGACGCCGCCCCGACGTGGACCGGCAGCGCCACCAGTATCGGCCCGTAGAGGAAGAAGAAGCCGAAGGTCAGGATGGAGAGACCACGTATGCCGCGGTCGCGTGAGATCGCAACGAAGCCGGCAAGACCGGACGACCTCCGTGCTCCGCGCGGAGCACGCGCCACCTTCGGCACGGCGAGCAGGTAGGTGATCGCCAGGACGGCGAACGTCGCGGCGTCAATGGCAATGACGACGACCGGGCCGCCAATCCCGATGATCACCGCTGCGAGGGCCGGGCCGACCAGGACCGACGCCTCGACCAGGAGACCGATGAGCGCGTTACCCGCCAAGCGGTGCTTCGGCGGGAGTAGCTCGGCGATGAGCGTGAAGCGACCGGCCGACCCCCACGACCGCAGCAGCGCGGAGAGTCCGAGCAACACCGTGTAGAGCCAGATGCCCAGCACTCCGGCGAGATGCGCAACCGGAATCAGCGCCAGCATCACGGTCCGCAGAACCGCATCCCACGCGGCCAGTTGGGCACCGCCGCGGCCACCGAGCCACCGACCGAACAGCACCGATCCGAGCGCCCCCGGCAGGGTGTACGCGGCGATCGCCACCGCAGCCCAGGTGGCCCTACTCTCCGACGGGGCCAAGTGAAGGGCAAGCCAACTAACCGCGACCAGGCTCATGCCGTCGCCCAGAGCCGACAACACGAAACCCGGGAAGAGTCTCCGCAGAATGCGGTGCCGCAACACCGGCCAGTAGGGCGAAGCCCGAATAACAGTAGGGACTGCTTTTCGGAAGGACACCCGGGAAGCATCTCGCCGCCGCCAACCAGCTGCAAGAAAATTAGCGCTCAGCAGAACTGAGGCTTCGACTAAAACAAATGCCGGCGCCGCCCCATCCGGCTCACCGGGCCGGGGTCACGAGCGGGGGCGTCAGAGCTCGTCGCAGTCTCGGCTCCCTTCCCCAGCCCAGACGCGGAACGGCCAGGCAGGAGCGGCCCGGGGACCGCCACGCCACCGGCCACCGACCGGCCGCCAGCCCGCGGGACAACCGCGCGCCGAACGCCGGCGAACATGAATAGGGCGACGAGCATCGTGGCTGCGACACACCCCGACGGTCACCGACCCGCCCGGCACAGCACCCGCGATCAAGAATGTTGATTCACATCTCGCATCAATGTCCGCCACCCACCCACAGAGCAAGCTGCGACAACGTTTTGATCATGCCCATGAGCTACGCGGCCGCTAGAATCGATTAATCATCGGCAGGCGATTATAAATTGCCCGAGATCGTGATTCATGGAGGAATCATGATCCCGCCGCTCGTGCCGAAAACGCTGGGCGTACCCGCCGATCTAATTGCATCGCATTTGAGGGAGGAACATGTCCGCCACCGACCCGCACCCGGTCCCGAACGAGGACCCGGAGCAGCACATCGGGATGCAGACCCCGGATCCATGGCTCGACCCTGAGCAGACCGACTGGCCAGTTGTGGAGGTGAAGATCGATGGCTTGGATGGTGGTACCGAACCTGGACGAAGCCCGTGATCAACTCAACAGACGATTCCCCAGTCGGGATACCAAATCGGACGGCTCGATCGGCGATACCTCCCACCAGAGCTCCCCGTCGAGCCACAACCCGGACCGGACCGGTCGGGCGGAGCATCGCGATGGCGACCAGCTCGACGAGGTACGGGCCCGAGACTTCGACGCCGACCTGCGCGACCCGGGCGGGGTCACGATGGAACAGGTCGTGCAGCTGTGGGTGAAGCTCGCTCGCTCCGGCGCGCTGTGGTGGGTGCGGTACATCATCTACAAGGACCGAATCTGGCATCGTCGGCACAACTTCGCCACCCACACCTACACCGGCTCGAACCGGCACACGACCCACTGCCACGTGAACTCGGACTTCACCCAGGCCGCCGACACGGTACGGGACACGAACTGGCAGCTCGACCAGCTCGGCAAGCCGGGACCCGTCGAGCCCGAGAAGCCGACACCGGTCCGACCCGCACCGGGGCCAGCGGTGCCATTCCCCCTCCCGAGCGGCTACTACTTCGGCTCCCGGAGCGGAGGAGATCGGTCGGTGTCGGGCCAGTATCGGCGAAAGTTCAACGGAAAATCGGACCGCCAGTGGCTCGCCATCTGGACCAAACAGCTCACCCGTCGAGGCTGGTCCGCTGGCAAGGGAAAGCGGTACCTCCGCCGAAACGGCCACGACGGCAGGTACGGCCCGGAGCACCGCGAGCTGATCAAAGCGTTCCAGGCGGATCAGGGCCTCAGCAGGGACGGGCTACTGGGCCGCAAGACGTGGGATGCCGCCTACCGCAATCCGATTAGCTGATCATCCTGCCCCAGAGCGCCGCAGCACACCGTGCTGGTCACACCCGCCCGGCGAGGGACGACAGGGCAGGATCGGGCGCGGGGCTACGGTCATCGCCAAGGTGGCTGTAACGGGGTTCCGCCCCACCGCGTACTCGCGGTGGGGCGGAACCCAAGTGCCCTGCTCGGAGGGTCAGCCGGCGCAGCCGGGGACGTCCACGCAGTTGTTGGGCCGGTTCTTGACGACCACGGTGCCGGTTGCGGTGTTCAGTTCCACCGTGCCGGCGCTGTTGAAGATGCCCCCGCCGAGGGTGATCGCGATGTTCTTGACCACCTTCGTCGTGAAGAGGCGCAACGTGCCGGTGTTGTAGATGCCGCCGCCCTGGTCGGCCTGGTTGCCGATGACCTGGGTGCGGCGCAGCACGGTCACGCCCGAGTTGTCGATGCCCCCGCCGAAGTCGGCCGCGGTGTTGTTCTTGATGAGACTGTCCTCGACGACAGCGTAGGTGCTGCCGATCTCGGGATCCTCCACGAACAGGCCGCCGGCCGCACCGGACAGCGCGGAGTTGTCGAGGAGGCCGACCTTCTGCAGCGTCAACTGCCCGGCCTCGGCGACCACGGCGCCACCACCGTCACCACTGGCGGTGTTCTTCGCCACCTTGGTGCCGGTCAGCTTGCCGCTTCCGCCCACCAGATAGAAGCCGCCCCCGTCGGACGCCTGGTTGCCGGAGATGCTGCCACCCTTGACGGTGACGGTGCTACCGCTCTGGTAGATGCCACCGCCCTGGTCGCCGGTGTTGTTGTCGAGGTGCGACTTGACGATCTCCAAGAGGCCGGTGCTGAAGATCCCACCGCCTTCCTCGCTGGTGGTGTTCCAATTGACCTTGGAATGGTTGATCTGGGTGACGCCCAGGTTGGCGATGCCACCGCCCTCGCCGTCATCCTGGACGATGTTGCGGGTGATGATGCTGTGATTGGTGGTCAACGCTCCGCCAGCGTTGACGAGGACTCCCCCACCACTGCCGTCGGTCTGGCCACCGGTGATCTTCAGGTGGTTGAGGGTGAGGTCGCCGTCGGCCTCGACGGTGAGGATCCGGAACTGTTCGACCGCGGCGGCGCGTTCGATGACGGTGTTCTTACCGCCGTTGAGCGTGATCGGCGAGGTGATCGCGGGCAGACCAGCACCATCCCCGACATCAGCGGTCAGCAGGTAGGTGCAGTCCTTCGCGAGGTCGAGCACCGCACCACCGCGGGCATTGCCGAGAGTGATCGCCGCGATCAACGCATCCGGGTCACAGGGGACCGGCGTGCCCTTCGGCTTCTCCGTCTTCCCCTGTCCCTTCCTGCCTCTCTCCTCATCGCCCTTGCTCTTCTCCTCGTACGAGGGTTGGCCCGGTTGGCCCTTGCCCCGGTGGCCGTCCCCGGGCTGGGTCTCCGCGCTGGTGGCACCTCCGGCAGAGCCGGCGGCCGGAGCCGCCGCGACGCCGACGGCGGTGAGGGCCAGGCCAGCCACGCCGGCCAGGCCGGCCGCCCACCACCGCGACCGCGACCGACGCCCGTCCGGGCGATCGGTTTCGGGTTCGTGGGTGTGATGCTGATGGTTCATCGCGGTGTCGATGTCCTTTCCCCGTTGACGGCGAGGAAGGACCAACCCAGGATCGGTCAGGCTTCCTCGGCTACCAGGCAATCGGTAGCAGCCATCTCGGACGCTAAACCGACACTGACCCCAGGAGAACATGAAGACGAAAAAACCCCTAAATGAGACAAATGCTGGTGAATTGTCGGTGCTCGCCCACTGACCCAGCCTCCGGCCGGAGGGCCCCTCGTGACCTGGCCCACCCGAGCACAGGACCAAATGCCCTGTCGCCCCCCGACCGGCAGGTCACAGGATTGCCAGTGCCGACAGAGCCGGCTGAAGGGCAGGAATCAGGTGGGACTTCCGATCATCATTCAGGGCGGGATGGGCGTCGGTGTCTCCAGCTGGCGGCTGGCCGCCGCCGTATCCGCCGCCGGTCAGCTCGGAGTGGTGTCCGGGGTCGCGCTCGACGCCGCACTGGCCCGCCGGCTACAACTCGGCGACGAGGACGGCACACTCCGGCAGGCGCTGAGCGAATTCCCCGTGCCGGAGGTCGCCCAGCGGGTGCTGGACCGCTACTACATACCGGGGGGAATCCCCGCCGATAAACCGTTCCGACCAGCACCACTGCTGAGCATGCGGCCCCGACGACACGCGAACGAACTGGCCGTGGTCGCCAACTTCGTCGAGGTCTACCTGGCCAAGCAGGGCCACCGCGGCGTCGTCGGCATCAACTACCTGGAGAAGATCCAGCTCGCCACTCCCGCCGCGGTGTACGGAGCGATGCTGGCCGGGGTCGACTACATCTTGATGGGTGCCGGCCTACCCAGTGAGATCCCGTCTTTGATCGACGCCCTGACCCACCACCGGCCCGTCCAGTTGCCCGTCGCCGTCGAGGGCAGCCCGGCGGGGGAAGCCCACACCGTCGCCTTCAACCCGCCTGACCTGACCGGCGAGCTACCGCCGCCCCTTCCACGGCCGCGGTTCCTGGCCATCGTCTCCGCCGCATCCCTGGTCACCTACCTTGCCCGCAGCCCCCGTACCCGCCCCGACGGTTTTGTCCTCGAAGGACCCACCGCGGGCGGCCACTCGGCCCGGCCACGCGGCAAAATGGTGCTCGGAGACAACGGCGAGCCCGTCTACGGCGAGCGGGACCGGATCGACCTGGCCAAGGTAGCCGCAGCCGGGCTGCCCTTCTGGGTCGCCGGCGGGCAGGCCGACCCACGGCGGTTGGCCGCCGCCCAGGCGGCCGGAGCCACCGGGGTTCAGGTTGGCACCGCCTTCGCCCTCTGCCGCGAATCCGGAATCAACCCCCAGCTGCGGCGACAGCTGCTCCAGCGGGCCACCGACGGGCAGCTCGCGATCCAGAACGATCCGGCCGCCTCCCCGACCGGCTTCCCCTTCAAGATCGCCCAGCTGGAGGGCACCGCCGCCGAGGCAGGTATCTACCAGGCCCGCGCTCGCCGATGCGATCTGGGATACCTGCGCACCCCGTACCTGCGGCCGACCGGCCGGATTGGCTTCCGGTGCCCGGCCGAGCCGGTCGACGACTACATCCGCAAGGGCGGCGCGGCGGAGGACACCACGGGTAGCCGCTGCCTGTGCAACGGGCTCATGGGCACGATCGGCCTGGGCCAGCGACGCGCCAGCGACGACACCGAGCCGCCGATCATCACCATCGGCCAGGACATCGGCGTCCTCACCGAGCTGCACCGGCGCTTCGGGGAGGACTACGCGGCCACCGACGTGCTGCACTACCTGCTCGCGGCAGCCCAGTCCGGTAGCTGACCGTACCGGCCCCGAGCACCCACCTCTCCGATTCCGGTCATCGACTGGAGTCGCTACTCTCCAGGCATGTCCGAGATTCACCTCGGGTGGGTCGCCCTGCCCCTGCTGATCGCACTTGTGCTGGTCGTCATCGTGGCCCGGAGGCGTCGACGCCGGGCTGGTCCCCGGGCCGACAGTAGACAAGAGACGATGGCGAACGCCCGCCGGGCGATCCGCCAGAGTGCCCGCCAGCGTCGCCGTCGGCGATCTGGCAGCCTCCGTGGAAAAGGTGGCGGCGGCAGCGAGGGCCAGGCCCTCGACAGCGGCGCCAGCAGCGAATCCGGCGGCGCGCCGTAGCTCTGGTGAGCTACCGCACGACGGAGCCCCACCCCTACCGCATACGGCAGGGGCGGGGCCCGGGTGAGACTGACCCGCTCAAGGTCGCTACCCGGCGCAGCCGGGAACATTCACGCAGTTGTTCGGGCGGTTACTGATAACGGTGGTGCCGGTGGCCGTGTTCAGGGTGACGATCCCACCCACGTCGTTGACGATGCCCCCGCCGTCGGTCACAGCAAGGTTGTCGGTGACCGTCGAGGCGAAGAAGGTCAGCGTCGCTGCCGCGAGATTCTGGACACCGCCGCCCGTGTCGGCCTGGTTCCCGTCGAGCTTGGTGCCGTTCAACGTGGTCATGCCAGCGTTATAGATGCCGCCGCCCTGGGCCCCGGCGGTGTTGTCGACGATGCGGCTGCCCGTGATGTCGGCCGTGGACTCCTCGTCGACAATGAGGCCAGCACCGGTCTCGGCGGTGTTGCCGGCGAGGACGACTTTCTGCATCGTCAGCTGACCCAGCAGAAAGATACCTCCACCAGCATCGGCAGCGGAGTTATTCTTGATGTGGGCGCCGGTTACCGAGCCGATTCCGCCATCAACGATGAAGAGACCAGCTCCCTGGTCGGACCAGTTGCCGGAGATGGAGCACTTGGAAACGTCGACCGTTCCTGCCGTGCTCGCGACACCGCCTCCCCCGAGGGTGCCGGTGTTCGCCTTGACCTCAGACCCGTTGACGGTCAGGGCGCCCGTGTTGTAGATGCCGCCCCCTTCCAGCGGGGCGGTGTTACGGCTGACGATCGAGCGCTTGACGGTGGTGGTCCCATTGTTGGCGATGCCGCCACCATTACCACCGGCGATGTTGCGGGTGACTACGCTGTGGCTGACTGTCAAACCCCCGCCCGCGTTGACCAGGATGCCGCCCCCATCGGTACCTGCCGTGGTGGTCTGACCACCGATGATCTTCAGGTGGTTGAGGATGAGATCGCCACCGGAGTCGACGGTGAAGATCCGGAACTGGTCGGCGGCGGTGGTGGCGCGTTCGATCGTGGTGTTCTTGCCGCCGTTGAGGGTGATCGGGGTAATGATCGTGGGCAGACCGGCACCATCGATGTCGGCGGTGAGCAGGTAGGTGCAGTCCTTGGCCAGGTCGAACACGCCGCCGCCCGCAGCGTTGGCAGACGTTATCGCGGCGATCAACGCATCCGCGTCACACGTGACGGGAGTGCCGGTGCCGGCTCCATCCCGGGCGGTCGCGATGGGCCCGGGCGCCGCATCGGTCGCCGTGCTGGAGCCGGGTACGGGCTGGTTCGGTTGAGCGTGGGCGGCGGTGGCAAGAGCGGCCGTGGTGAACGCCAGGCCGGTCAACCCGGCCATCCCGACGGCCATCCACCACCGTGGCGGCCGACTATCAGTGCGGCTGGAGCTGTCAACATGTCGTTGAGATGGCATTGCGGTCTCGGTGTCCTTCCCCGTGAACGGCGAGGAGCCCACCACCCAGGGGAACGCGGGTGGCGTGTTCCTCAGCTACCAGACAGGCGGTAGCGGCTCACCGTCGAGCTAAACCCGACACCACGCCCACAGCACGGCAAACGCGAAGGAAATACGCGAAAGAAGCTCTCATATTGCTACCGGCGAGTTACATCTCTTCGAGCCGCTGGAGTTGACGGCCGTTCTGGTCGAGGTTGCTCGGGTCAAGCCACCGTTCGTGCCTGGCACGAATCGCTGGTACTCCGACGAGGTGTACGGCAGCGGTCTGGATCGCGCGTGACCTCGCTTGCCGGCTACTACCGGGCGAACTTCCAGTTGGAGTTTGACGCCGGCGACGGTGCGGAAGGACTCCCGTTGGACCGGGGTGTCGTCGCTGGGTTCGCGCGCCAGCCCTCCGGCTCGCCCGTTATGAACGTTCCTGACTCCGGATCACGAGACTGGCGGAAACTGCTGCCCGCCGTCCCGGCAGCCCACCGCCGTACGCGCTCCGTTCGACTGACCGCCGGCCACCGGCGCCCGTCTGTGACCGTCCGCAACGCCGGAAACGCGTTTCTCCGATTGGCGATCGCTCCGTTAGGATCTCCGGCGATCAAGGAGGATGAACGGTGGGCGATTTCCAGCAGTTCGTGACGGATGTAAGATCGCGTCTGTCCACCATGTCCAGGAATGAGTTGTACGTGGTCGGCGACGGTCTCGACCGGGACTCACTCTGGCTCACCTATCTCGATTCTTTCCCCGCCGGCACCAATCTGCGGTTCCGCGAGCGATCCGAGTACGACTGCTCGACCTGCCGCGGCTTCATCAAGCGCTTCGGCAACGTCGTCGAGATCCACGCCGGGCGGGTCCGTACCGTCTGGTCCGGGGTGTCGGCCTCCGACCCAGTCTTCTCCGTCGTCGCCGCCGCTCTGGATGATTTCGTTCTTTCGCTGCCGTTGTCCACGATCTTTCGGTCCACACAGGCGCAGTACGGCACGAAGAGCACCCGAACCCTGTGGGACGGCAAAGTCGAGGTGTGGCACCACCTGCACGGCCGGGTGGAGAAGCGGCATCGCATCGAAGATATCGGCGCGACGCAGGGCACCTTTGACGCCGCGGTGCAGGTCTTCCAACGTGGCCTGGCCGAGTTGACCCAGCACGCTCTGGGTACCGTCGTCGATCTTATCGACGACAACGCCCTCTACCGCGGCACGGAGCATCGTCGGGCGGTGACCGAGTTCCGATCGCTGCAGAACAGGTGGACGACAGCGACCGACAGACGGGCCTTCGTCTTCGCCAACGCCATGAACCCGGCGGCACGCCTGCGCAACATGGTGATCGGCACCCTCGTCCAGGACCTCTCCGCGGGCGTCGACCTGGAGCAGGCGGTCCGATCGTTCGAGACGAAGGTGGCGCCGCAGAATTACCAGCGCCCCAAGGCGTTGATCACACCGGCGATGGTCAAAGCTGCCATGAAGACCATTGACGAGTTGGGCATCGAGGAGTCGTTGCAGCGACGGTTCGCTCGGCTGTCCGATGTGTCGATCACCAACGTGCTGTGGGTCGACAACGACACACAGCCGCGGATGAAAGACGGCATCGAAGGGCTGCTCATGCAGGCCACCATGAAGTCGGCAGGTGCCCGCCTGCGCGACGCGAAGCCGGAGGAGATTCCCGTGGCCTCCTTCCTGAAGGACATCCTGCCCGGTGCCGCCACCATCGACCTGTGGGTCGCCAACACCTACGAGCCGCACTTCGTCAGTCTCACGACCGGCCGGCACCCGGCTGCTCCGCGGTTGTTCAAGTGGGACAACGACTTCGGCTGGTCGTACGGCGGCAACGTCACCGACTCGATCAAGGAAAAAGTGAAACGAGCCGGCGGCAACGTCACCGGCAAGCTGCGGGTCAGCCTGTCCTGGTTCAACCACGACGACCTCGACCTGCACGTGTTCGAACCCAACGGCGACCACATCTGGTACCAAGAAAAGCGCAACAAGCTGGACGTCGACATGAACGCCGGCGGGACGCTCTCCCGCGAGCCGGTGGAGAACGTCACCTGGACCGACCGCGTCCCCGACGGTGAGTACCGGATCGAGGTGAACCAGTACCGCAAGCGGGACAGCACCCACGTTGGCTTTGTAATCGAGACCGAGAGCAACGGAAAGATCGAGCATTACAGCCACGATCGCGCGGTCGACCACAAGGAGACCGTCAAGGTGGGTCGGATGACGGTTGCCGGCGGGGAAATCACCGCCTTCCTGCCGGGAGTAGACGTGCAGCCGGGCAGTGCGGGCAAAGAGTTGTGGGGCATCACCACCGAACAGTTCGTACCGGTGTCCACCATCATGTACTCGCCGAACTACTTCGACGACAACGAGGTCGGCAACCGGCACTACTTCTTCATCCTGAAGGGGTGTGTGAACGACCAGCCGACGCGGGGGATCTACAATGAGTTCCTCCGCGGCGACCTGCAACCGCACCGCAAGGTGTTCGAGGTTCTCGGCGACCGCACCAAGTGCGAGCCGTCTCCGGAACAGCTTTCCGGCCTCGGCTTCAGCTCCACGGTCCGCAGCTCTGTGGTCGCCAAAGTGACCATGATCGGCGGCCAGCGCCGCCTCATCAGCATCCAGTTCTGATTCTCGACCCAGAAATCGGAGAAGGCCCTAGTGACTATTTTTGAAAAGGCCACGCGGGAGAAGTTCCGCTATCCGTCGACCAAGGGATTGCTGACCACGGAACAGTTGTGGGAGCTTCCGCTGACCGCCAAGTCCGGCTTCAGCCTCGATGATGTGGCCAAGGCGGTCAACGCCGAACTCAAGGCCGTCGACACCGAGTCGTTCGTGGCCACCGAGGCAAATCCGGCGAAGGCGATCCTGGAGGCCAAGTTGGAGGTCGTCAAGCAGGTCATCGCCGTCCGCCTCTCGGAGGACCAGGCGGCGAAGGCGGCGGCGGCCAAGAAGCTGGAGAAGGATAAGCTGCTGGCGGTCCTGGGCCGCAAGCAGGACGCGGTCCTGGAAAACCTGACCGAGGCAGAGCTGTTGGCCCGAATCAACAACCTGTAGCCCGCCTACAACCGCCTCCACCGGCTCCAGGCGCGGGACGTGCTCGGCGATACTCAGCCGCGCCCCGCCGGGTGTCGTCCACGACCCCGCTCACCGTGAATGGTCCACCGAGTCAACTCCGCCGCCTGCTTCTCCACCAGCCCGCCAGTATCCGCGCCGAACCCCACACCCTGCACGACAGGCGGCAACTACCGGCCACACCACCCCAGCCGCCCGACCCCTCACTTGTAGGTCCTGGGGCGCTCCGTCCATGCGCGTCCGCGCACGTCTCTGACGTCGGGTACTGATCCGTCGTTGGCCCTCCCCGCCTGGGGCCCTGTTGCTGTCATCGTTACTGTCAACAGCAGCAGGGCTACCGGCGCTCCTGGAACTGACACCAACCGACTACCGTCGACCGGTGCTCGATCCCGCAACTGTCTTCGACGGATCCGGCCCGCTGGAGAACCCGCTCACCGACGAGGTTCTACGGGCGGTGGAAGCGCAGCTTGGGTACGAGCTGCCCACCGCGTACGGAACGCAGCCTGTCTGTCTTGCCTGTCGGGCGTCCCTCGCTGTCCCATACTGACCGCTGCTTCGGGCACGGTCACCTGACATTGAGAAGGTTCGTCATGACGTTGGTCAGGAAGGGCGCTCGGCTCATCACGGTTGATGGGGTCGCCTACAGATGGCGAGTGCGGGCTAGACCAACCTATGCTCAAGCGCTGTGTGAAAAGCCGCTCGCTGTTGCTGTAGAACGGATCGACTGCAAGGGCCAGGTCGCAGTGGTCGAAGCTCAGTAGGACACCACCCAAGCCTGGCCGCGTCGCGTAGCCCCAAATGAGAGCGGCGTCCAGCAGCCGATGACCCGGCAGCAGTCCCAGCATGTCGGGCCACTGCGCCAGCCCCACGCGCGTCTCACCGTGCTCTCCCATGTCGTACGACGCATACGGCTCGCTGAACTCAAGGCCTAGCAGCTCGCCAGACCCATGCGCCATGAGCGGCGGCACTCCCTGAAAGTGCAGCCAAAAATGCACCAAGCTCTCCACGTCACCATCACGTTGGCCCTCATGCCAGTGTCGAGCCTCCGTTACTGCGACGAGGTTACGACCGATGACCTGCTCGATCAGCTCACCCATGTCCCAGCACGCTACTGGGCAGGCTTGACCTGCCAACCAGGCACGGAGAGCCCTCCATCCTGAAGCGCGCGGTGGCCATTCCGTCTGCCGTCGGCCCGCACTCCTGTGGAGCGGGCCTCCGCCCGACCCGCCACGTCAAGAGGACCTTGACCCACGGTCGGACGCTGGCGGGACGGCCCTGCGCAACCACTCCCAGCTCGGGCGGCCACTATGTCGGACTGCTACGACCACGACCACCAGGCCGTGTGGAACGGCTTCTCCGGCGAGCTGTGCACTTCCACCTCCTGCTGCGCTTCGACGGCGTCAACCCCGGTGGCTCCGGCGCACTGGTGCTGCCGCCGGCCGGGATCACCGCCCACGACCTAAACGACGCCGTGCACGCCGCCGCCCGGCAGATCACCGTCACCACCCCACCACACCCCGACCGCTTCGACGGCTGCCGGTGTCGTGCGGCGAACAGGTCGACGTGCGCCGCATCGGCAGCGGCGATGGTGCCGTGACCGACGCCAAGGTCGCCGCCTACCTGGCGAAACTTGATGCTCCGCGCCACCGAAAGCGGCAGCCGCGCGCCCAGCTCCCGCACCACCGGCGCGAACCGGCACCTCAACGGCCGCCAGAACAACCCCTTCCGCAACGGCCAGGCCACCGCCACCTACGCCAGCCGCACCCCCGGAGCCACCCCATGACCGCCCCCATCCCTTGGTTCCCCAAGCGGGACACCAGATCGGACGGCTCGATCGGCGATACCTCCCACCAGGGCTACCCGTCGAGCCACAACCCGGACCGGACCGGTCGGGCGGAATATCGCGATGGCGACCAGCTCGACGGGGTGCGGGCCCGGGACTTCGACGCCGACCTGCACGGGTCACGATGGAGCAGGTCGTACAGCTGTGGGTGACACTTGCCCACTCCGGCGGTGACATCTCGGTGTCCGGCTACCACCGCAGGAGATTCAGGGGTAAGTCGGACCGGCAGTGGCTAGCGATGTGGACCGAGCAGCTCAGCCGCCGGGGCGGGCCTGCGGGCGAGGAAGAGCGGCATCTGCGTAAGAGCGGCCACGACGGCCGGTACGGCTCAGAGCACCGAGAGCTGATCAAGGCATTCCAGGCCGACCAGGGCCTCACCCGGGATGGGCTGTTGGGCCCTGAGACGTGGGACGCCGCCTGGCGACGTGAAGGACCTTGCTCGGCAGGGCGAGGACCATGAAGCATGCCTACGCGCCCTGGAGAGCGAGCGCCCGGTGGCCGCTGCCCTCACCGGCCGCGCTGGTCTCCATCATCGCCCTGGTGGTGTCGGTCGTCGGCTACAACGCCCCCGACTGAGACGCCGGTCCTCTCCAGCCCCTCGTGTACCTCGGCCGCGTGCTACTGGGCAACGGCCATGTCAGCGCCGGCCGCCTGGAGCAGCTCCACAACCGCATCCCCCGATCCAAACCAGGAAGGGCCCCGCCCCCCTGCCGCCCGTAGACGGTAGGGGGCGGGGCCCCTCGTGGTGCCCGAACGACGGGGTCAGTCCGGGCAGCCGGTGACATTGACGCAGTTGTTCGGCCGGTTCTTTGCCACGACGGTGCCGGTAGCGGTGTTCAATTCGACCGTGCCGCCCACCTCGTTGAAGATGCCACCACCATCGGTGACGGCAATATTTTTGGCGACCTTGGCGCCGAACAGGGTGAGGGTTGCGGAGGCTTCGTTGTATATTCCGCCGCCCTGATCACCTGACTGATTACCAAAGACCTTCGTGTTTCTGAGTACCAGTTCGGCGATATTGTAAACCCCACCGCCATTGCCGCTGCCGTTGTTGTTCTTGACAATGCTGTCCATAACGACAACCGAGGCGTCTTCGTCCACGCCCAAACCACCGACAATTCCCGCTTCAGCTACGTTTTCAGCGATGACAGAGGACCTGATCGTCATCTGCACGCCAACGCTCGCGATGATGCCACCAACCACGTCACCGGCGATGTTCGCCGTAACGCTACTGTCCGCGACAAAACCAGTACCACTCATGACAAAAAGGCCACCACCAGAGCCGCGGGCGCGATTACTGGAAATTCTGCTGTGCCCGATCCGCACAGTTCCCGAACTCGTGAC
This sequence comes from Salinispora pacifica DSM 45544, assembly GCF_000378845.1. NCBI lineage: Bacteria > Bacillati > Actinomycetota > Actinomycetes > Micromonosporales > Micromonosporaceae > Salinispora > Salinispora pacifica. The sequence goes on from NZ_KB905359.1 coordinate 1,398,082, forward strand.
CCCACCTCCGTCCATGGCGGCATTGGCATGGATGCTGGACTTGCTGATTTCGAGTACGCCAGAGCTTGCCACACCTCCAGCGGCAGAGGCAGCGGTGTTGTGTCTGACGTTGGAGGCGTGGATATGAGTGGTGCCATTGTTGGCAATGCCGCCACCACTGCCGCCGGCGATGTTGCGGGTGATGGCGCTGTGACTGCTGGTCAACGTTCCACCTGCGTCCACGAAGACGCCAGCCCCGTCAGTGCCAGCGTTGGTGGTTTGTCCGCCGGTGATTGTCAGGTGGTTGAGGGTGAGGTCTCCGCCGGCGTCGACGGTGAGGATTCTGAACTCGTCGGCGGCAGCGGCGCGTGTGATGGTGGTGTGTTTGCCGCCGTTGAGAGTGATCGGGGTAGTGATCGCGGGCAAGCCCGCACCGTCGTCGATGTCGCCCATGAGTGTGTAGGTGCAGTCCTCGGCGAGGTCGAGGACAGCACCCCCGCGGGCGTTGGCGAGGGTGATCGCCGCGATCAGCGCATCGGCGCCACACCGAACCGGTGTGCCCTTGCCTTTGTCCTTCCCACCCTTGCCCTCGTGATCCTTGTTGTCGGTGGAGGCGCGGATAGGTCTTCCCAGCCGGTCATCGGCGGCGGTGACAGCGCGTTCGACGGCGCCGATAGCCGGCGCGCCGCCAACGCCGAGGCTGGTGGTGAGGGCCAGGCTGGTCATCCCGGCCAGTCCGACGGCCCGCCGTCGTGACCTCGCCCGGCGTGCACCTGGTCGGTCCGGTTTGTGTTCGTGGCGCTGATAGTTCATCGCGGTGTTGGCGTCCTTCCCCGTCACGGACGAGAACCACCGACCCCGGAGGGCGGGGCCGCGGTGGTGTTCCTCGGCTACCAGGCAGGCGGCAGCAACCACCCCGAGCTAAACCGACACCAACCCCACCAAGACATGAACCCGAAAAACATGCCTGAACGAGACATGAGACCGCCGTGGCATCAGGCCCACCCCGCACACCCGGAGAGGAATGACCCACGACTACCTGATCTCGCTCATCCACACCGCGGCCCACGCGGCTGTCGGCGCGCTGCTCGCCTGGCTGGCCTCGACGGCGGGCATCGTCCTCGACGCCGACTCGTCCACCGCCCTCACTGCCAGGGGGTGGCGCTGGCGATGGCCGGCTACTACGCCCTCGTCCGGGTGGCCGAGACGCGATGGCCGTGGCTCGGTGTGCTGCTGGGTCGGCGGGCGAAGCCCGTCTACGAGGTGCCGCCCCGCTAGCATGGTCGCTGCGCTGCCGGTCTGGCCCGACAGGCCACCATCGGCTGCTTTCGTGCCCCACCCGCTGCCGGTAGCGGCCGATGGTGCCACAGGTGCGCGAACAGGTTCGGTCTCCCAACTCGTACACTCCATCAACCGAGACGCCCTCGATGAACCGTCCCTTGGCGACCTACCTCGCCGAGCGGGCGCACACTGGATCCTGACCGTCAGGGGGCAACCAGCAAACGATCTTCAACTCGCGGCTTGACATCTATAGGAGCATCTTTGCCAGGGCCCCTGGGTGGGCGGTCGCGAGCATGGACGCCACCGGCGGAGTTCGCCGCCGCGGTCCCGTGGAATCCCGCCACAGATAGCCCCGACAGGCCACCGCACGGGATAGCCTCACACGACGAAACGCCCCGCCCGGCGCTCGGCCAGGCGGGGCGTTGTCTACAGCACGAACCTCCGTCCAACTAGGCCACGGCTAGCGCCCCGGGCTCTCGTCGGACGAAGGCGCGGCTTGGTCGGCACCGGCGGCACCGAGTCGACCAGCCTATCGGGGTAGGCGCCGGGTACGTGTCTCAGGTCGTTCGTCCTGCGCACGCTGCTGCCTGTACGAATGGTAATGCTCTCGCCGAATTCGCCTAGCTATCCGACTAAGCACAGTAAGAACGAGCATCGATATCAGTAGGGGGAGAAAATCAGTTATCCGATCCATTTTACTCCATTCCACTGGCGTCAGCCAGTTCCGCAGCGCCTTGGACGAACGCGGGATCGGCTACATCATGCAGGTCAAAGGCGACACCCTCGCCCACAAGCCAGACGTGCGGCCAGTCGAGCGGGTGTGGTCCGGGCGTGGTCGCCCACCCACCCGCACCGACCCGCGCTACCCCAAGACCGCAGTCAGCCTGACCGAACACATCCGCGCCGCCGGCCGCCGGGCTGCGGAGACGATCACCTGGCGGGACGGCTCGAAAGGCACGATGAGCTCCCAGTTCGTCTTCCTACGGGTCCGGCCGGCCGGGCACCGCGTCGCCCGCGACCCGGACGGTCTCCTGCCCGAGCGGTGGCTGATCGCTCAGTGGCCGCACGACGAGGCCGAGCCGGTCAAGTACTGGCTGTCCAGCCTGCCCGCCACCACCAGCCACACCGACCTGGTCCGCCACGGCAAGATCCGCTGGCGCATCGAACACGACTACCGCGAACTGAAAACCGGCCTCGGCCTGCCACTTCGAAGGCCGCTCCTGGACCGGCTGGCACCGCCACGTCACCCTGGTCACCGCCGCGCACCTGTTCATCACCGAACTACGCCTGGACCCAAAAGCGGATGCGCCGGCCTGACCCTCTACATGATCATCCGCGAGCTGCAACGACTCCTCGCGACCTGGACCGGCGCCGCATCACCTGCCACCAACCCGTGAAACCGCTACACCGCAACAAACGCTACCGAACCTAACAAAGCACTACTAGGCGCTCATGATCGACCTTCAGAAGCATGGTCACGCCATGGCGACCAAGATCCTCCATGAGTTCCGGCAGGCCAAACCCCGCCCCAAGCACTAGCCCCCGGGACAGCTGGCATCGTCGCCGCTGCGCTGCTGGCACATCGTTGGTGCTGGGGGTGGAGGCGAGGGCGGGTAGAGATCTCGGTACGCCTCACCGGCCACCGGCACTGCGAGGAGGCAGAGACCAAACGCGATCACCAGGTAGACAGCGGGAGTCCAGCGGAGTCGCCCGCAGACGGCCACGACGGCGATCACCACCGGGCCGGCCACCACCTCGGCCGCCAAGAGCAGCAGTGCTGTGTTGCTCCTATGCGCCCGTTGGTCAGCACCGGCAACCTGGGTGCTGTCGGAATCGGGCCAAAATTCGACGCCGATGTCGAACCACCACCGGAGCAGCACCAGCGCGCCGAGGAGCCATGCCACCGTCAGCAGCACGACGGCGCTTGGTGCCCAGGGTGCCGCAGGCCGACGATCCATGCCGACAGGTTAGCCAAGGCCACCAAGGGGTGGCGGGGACGACGACCGGTCGCGGCAGCTGCGGACACCCGACCAACCGGGAGGGTCAGCCGAACGAACTCAGCCGGATGCCTCCGGCTGGGGCAGCCCAAGCACCGTCGCCATCCACGGCAACGCTACCCGCAACTGACGCAGCTGGAATTCGCGAACCAGCGGCAGCTTTGGCAGGAGGGGCAGGCCGGCGCGGCTGGCGAAGAATTCGGTGACGAGCGTGACCACCGTCGGATCAGAGTCGGTGAGTACCTCCGAGGGCTGCGGCCCACCTTCGAGAGCGAGACTCGGCAGCCAGAAGGCGAGATCGAACTGCGGATTGCCGAGGGCCGCTTGGTCACCGCCACGATCGCCGCACAAGCGACACGCCACAACGACCTAACAAAGCACTACTAGCCGTGGTCAGTTCGGGACTGCGGCGGCAAACCTCGCTGGGGCGGTGACGATCAGGCTGGCGACCGCCCACCGGTCGCCCTCCACGACGATGGCTCCGAGCTCTCTCATTGAGTGGACCCACCCCGATTGAGCCCCCGGGGCGAACACAGCAACCGTCACCTCATCGCCGCCCATAGTGCAGGTGCCCATCTCGTACCGCCCCGGATCGAGTGCGATCTGCTCTCCGCCGTTGCATCCGGCGGACCACATGAGCGCTACCACACCAAACACTGTGGTCTGTGCTGCCGGGGTCGGCGCTTGAGGGCCCCAAGTCACGGGATCCGTGCTGTTGCTGCCCTGGGATGCCTGGGAGGTGGCTAGGACTAGCCAACTGAGCGCCAGGCCGACGAGGACGCCAATCAAGGATGCAGCTAGGTCCCGGCGCACCATCGCTCCCCTCGTCGGTGGGCTGCCGCCACAGCAGTGATCACGATTCGTGTGCGGGTCACTACCGCACCGTGCGCCCGGCCGTCAAACCAGGCCGCCGTGACACGCGCTGACCGGGGGCGCACCAGTCGGGACCACGACCCGGCGAGGCCCCGCCCTTCCGACTGGGGAGAGCGGGGCCGGCTGCATTGGTGGGCTCACCTTGGTGGGTCGAGAGTCCAGGTGTGTGGTCCGGTGGGTGTGTCGACCCAGAGGGTGTGGGCACCGTTGCGGTCGATGGTGAGGCCCAGGCGATCGTGGGTGGGGCGGCCGGCGTCGGCCCACCGGCGGCATGCGGTGGCTACCGCGTGCCAGAGCCGGCGGGGCCCGCCTTGCACGACGGTGACGGTCGAGCCCCGGGCGTGGATTCGCGCCCAGGAGCCAGTGTCGGCGTCGACGAGGCAATGGACCTCTTCCCCGTCGGGGAGCAGGGTGCAGTGGTAGATGCTCGGCTCGGCGAGCCGCCACCAGAACTCACCGCACGGGTCGCCGAACAGCGCGACATCGCGATCGTTGCCCGGTGATGTGGTGCCGGTGCTACCCATACACAGTGACACCATGTCGGCCACGGTCGGTCCGACGGGTCCGTCGGCGGGTCGGGCCTCGATGAATGCGGCTACCTGCGGCAGGAACCGGCCGTGCCCCGTGCCGGTGTCGTCGACTCGGAGTGGTACGACGCCGTAGGACAGGTTGGCCAGGACAAGCCCGCCGGGTTTGGTTTGTCGTAGCCAGGCGGCTGGTACTCGGCGTACGGAGCAGGTGGCGATCAGTCGGTCGTAGGGTGCCCTTGCTGGGTATCCGGCCAGGCCGTCCGCGGTGACCACGGTTGGCTGGTAGCCGGCCTGGTGGAGGGCGGTGGTGGCGGTGGTGATCAGGTGCGGGTCGATGTCGACGGAGGTGACCGCCGTATCCCCGAGCAGGTGGGCGAGGAGGGCGGCGTTGTAGCCGGTGCCGGTGCCGATCTCCAACACGGTCACGCCGGGTTGCAGGTCGAGGGCTTCCAGCATCACCGCCATAACCCCGGCCTGGGTGGATGAGCTGGTCGGCCGACCGTCCGCGCTGATTTGGGTGACGATCGCTTCGTCGCCGTAGACGGCCGTGAGGTAGGCGTCCTGGTGCTCCGGCCGGGCGGCGTGCAGCACATCACCGACCTGCCCGTGGGAGTTCACGTCGTAGACGGCGGGGGCGAACGGGTGGCGGGCGACCGACGCGAACGCTCCCGCCACGATGGGGTTGGTCAGATGTCCTGTGGTGTGTAGTCGGGCGACGAGGTGTTGTCGTCGTTGCCGGTAGTCGACGGTGAGAGTCACGGCGTCTCCAGGTACTCGGCGATAGCGGCGGCGATGGGCAGCCCCGTCTCGGCTTCGATCCAGGCCCACTGGCCGCCCGGGTTCACCTCTAGAAACACGTAGTCGCCGGTCGGGGTGACGATCAGGTCGATCGCGGCGAACGCGAGACCCAAGGCATTGGTCAGGGACAGGAGCTGGTCGGTGAGCGTGTCGGGCAGTGTGACCGGCGTGTAGGTGAGGTTGTCGTAGTCGGTGCGCCAGTCGATGCGGGCGGCGTCGGAGTGCGCGTCGATGCGGGCGGCGAACACACGCCGCCCGATGGTGGTGACGCGTAGCTCGTGGTCTTTCGGTATCTGGTGTTGGAGCAGGTGCGCGGTGCCGGTGACCGCGTCGGTGATCTGCTCGGCGGTGACTGGGCTGGTGGCCAGTGCCATCAGGTGTCCGGTGTCGGTGTCGAGGTAGGGCCGCACGTGCAGCGGTTTGTAGATCGCCCCGTCGGGGGCGGTAGCGATGAGGGCCCGCGCTGCCTGCGCCTCGTTGGTGATCAGTGTGTGGGGGGTGGTCAGGCCGCAGCGGGCCGCGACCGCGAGTTGCACGGGTTTGTAGTCGGCTGCCGCCATGTGGTGGGGGTGGTTAACCCACCGCACTGGCAGCGCCGCCACCAGGCCACCGAATCCCATCCGGGCTTCCTGGGTAGCCCACCGCCGTTCGTAGTCGTCGAGGCCATCGGCTAGCCGGAACGGGCCGGGCCGCCGGTACACCGCGGTGACATTTTCCAGCCGGGTTTGCCGGTGCGCGTCGGCCAGGACGCCGGACCAGCCGCCCTGACCGCGGAGAACGGCGGCCAGGGTGAGGAGCTGGGGGAAGTCGCCGGTATCGACGCGATGTACCTGCGCGTCCCGGTTGTGTAGCGCGGTGATGACCAGGTCAGCGGTCACATCGCGGGGCTCGGTCAGGACCAGGATCGTCACGGGTGTCAGTCCTGGTAGGTGTCCGGGGTGGAGTCATTGAAGTTTTGGTGATCGTAGGAGGTCTTGCTGTTCGTGGCGACCTTCTGCGTGGTCTGCGGCTTGCCCAAGGTAGTGCCGTCAACACCGATCACGGTCTGCGTCACCGGGTCCAGGTGGGTGTCGGTCAGGTCAACCACCGGAACCTCGTCACCTACCTGCGTGGACAGTGTCAGCCCGAACGGGCGAGCCGGGCTCACCCGTCCCTTCTCGGTGCGGCTGTCGTAGAGCGGCAGCAGGCAACGGTCCGGGGCGAACGTAGTCATAGCGACCTCCATCATTTGAGGGGTATACCTTGCGATTTGCGGTGCTCGGAGCAGGTCGTGGGTGAGTAGCACGGCGTACGCCTTCGCCCACGGCCAGCACCGCCGCGGGGCGCCGCACACGGGACAGCGACCGTCGACCTGCCGGTGCTCGTGCAGGTCCCGCCACCAGCGGCGGACGGTCGCGTCGCCGGGTTCAACGCCGGCTCCCGGCGCGCTGCGGTGGAGCCCAGTTGCCCTGCCCGACCGAGCCGAGGTAGTCGTAGGCGGTTTCGGTGGGCGGACACGGCCATGCGGACCGGCAGATCGGGCACCGGTCGATCCGCGGCCAGTGCTCGGTGATGATCCGCCGGGCGGACAGGATCATCCGGTTGCGTAGCTGGACCGTCGACAGACTGCCGGAGCGCGGCCGGGCGTGGGTGGCCATCACCGGGAGCAGGCCCGCTGCCGGGCCAACCGGGTCATCAACGGCCGACTATCAAGGATCACCGTCGGTTGGTCCCACAGCGGGCGGTAGGCGCCGGCCCGCGCCGAATACACCGTGGCAGGACCAGTGGCGTCCAACCGCGCGGAACGGCGGCGTTTGCGGAACAGCCGGATCATGCGCGTGCTCCCTCACCCTGGCGCCTCGGACATCCATCCGGCCGCGTCGTGTGATTTCAGCGTGCGACTACGGGACTACGCTCGGAAGGAGGTCAATGTTTTCAGGGCTTTCAGCAGGGGGACGTGTGGACGATCTCGGCACCCAACTCCGGCAGACTCGTACCGAGGCCGGGGTTACATTGGCCTCAATGGCCGCTCGTACCTCGTACTCGGTGTCACACCTGAGCAATGTCGAGGCTGGGCGGAGGACAGCAACGCCCGACATCGTGCTCGCCTACGCGCGGCTCCTGGGGGAGGGTGAGATGAGGCGTCGACAGATGTTCGGCCTGGCGGCCGGCGTCGTCGGCCCGGTCGTGGCCGGCGAACTGATCCGGGCCGGTTTCAGCGCTGCGCTACGCGGCCGGACTGCTGAGGAGGACTGGCGGGAGCGGGTCGACCAGTACGGTCGGGACTACATGGCGGTGGGAGCCGTGGCGCTTCAGTCCCGCCTCGCGAACGACCTTGTGATCCTGCAACAGCACCTGGACACGCCGGCCATGTGGTCACACGCCGCCAGGGCGTTGGTGACCTACGGCAAAACCACTCCCAACCCCACCGAGGCCATCCGCTGGTACGACCTAGCCGGCGTGGCCGCCGACCGCTCCGACGATCTCGCCGTGCGGGTATGGGTCCGGGGCCGGGCCGCAATCGCGTTGGCCTACGAGGGGGCGGCGCTAACCACGGCGCGGCGGTACGCCGATCAGGCTGTCGCACTGTCGGACCGGCCGTCACTCGGACGTGTCCAGGCGTTGATGGCGCAGGCACACGTGGCGGCCGGACGCGGGGACCGCAGCGGCGCCGTCGCGCTCGACACCGATGCTCGGCGGGTGTTCGACCAGGTGGCATCGGCGGATGGCGAGGTGTCTGATACCGCCGTCCCGCCGTGGCGGATGGCCACGTTCCGGAGCATGTTGTATGCCCGCCTCGGGATGCCCGGCCCCGGGTCCGAGGCCCAAGAGGAGGCCGACCGCACCCGACCTGGGGATCTCCCCCGCTTCGCCACTCATATTGAGCTACATCGTGGACTCACGATGGTCAAAGCCGGTGACAGCGCCGGCGGGTTCGCCTACGCCCAGCGGGCAATGGATGCCCTACCGGCCGACCGTCGATCGCAGAGTTTGGTACTCATGCTGCGTGAAGTGGAGCAGGCCACCTCGCGGCGGTAAACCCCGACGCCCTGCCGCCATCGACGGTACTCCCCGCCCGCACGTCACGCCGCCATCCGGCGGTGTGGTCCACCTCGGGCGCGTCGGGCCGTACGCCCTACCACGGAATGGTGGCTCCGAACAGGTTCGAGCTGTCCGCTATGAAGTAGCGGACATTCAAAACGTCAACGGACGTCCAAAAATCATTCGTTGTCCTGCGCCGGTTGATGGTTGACACGGCGGCCTCGGTTGATGTTTGACACCTGGTCGGCCCGGCCCTCTTTTCGTCTGTAGTCAGGCGGGAGGAGCACCGGGTGGGACTCGCGGAGTTGAGCGTCATGGAGCAGCGGTTTCACGCCGTGATGGAGTGCCTGGGTGGCATGCCGAAGACGGAGGTAGCGGCCCGGTATGGGGTGTCGCGGCAGACGATCCACAACTGGCTGGCCCGGTATGCCGCTGAGGGCGTCAAGGGCTTGGAGGACCGGTCGCATCGCCCGCATGTCTGCCCGCACCGGGTAGATCCCTTGACGGAGGCTTTGGTGTGTGAGCTGCGCCGGGATCATCCGCGGTGGGGTCCGCGTCGGCTGCGGTTCGAGGCCAGGCGCCGTGGTGTGACTCCCGCGCCGGCTCGGGCGACGGTGTATCGGATCCTGCGCCGCAACAACCTGGTTCCGGCGGCGCCTCGGAAGCGCCGGCGGGAGGACTACCGGCGGTGGGAACGTCCGGAGCCGATGGAGTTGTGGCAGATGGACATCGTCGGGGGTGTGCTCCTTGCTGACGGCACGGAGGCGAAGGTCGTCACGGGGCTGGATGACCACTCCCGCTACTGCGTGATCGCCACCGTGGTGCGTCGGGCCACCGGCCGCGCTGTGTGCGCCGCGTTCGCCGCCGCCCTGGCCCGGTTCGGGCTGCCGGGTGAGGTGCTGACCGACAACGGCAAGCAGTTCACCGGCAGGTTCACCAAGCCCCGGCCGGGTGAGGTGTTGTTCGAGCGGATCTGCAGGGAGAACGGCATCGTGGCCCGCAACACCAAGCCACGCTCCCCGACCACAACCGGGAAGGTGGAGCGGTTCCACCAGAGTCTTCAGGGTGAGTGCCTGGATGGGCGGGTATTCGCCACCCTGGAGGAGGCCCAGGCCTCGGTGGACCTGTTCGTCACCGAGTACAACTACGACCGGCCGCACCAGGGCATCGACGACGCCTTCCCCGCCGACCGCTTCCACCGACCCACCCCCGGACGCGACCGGTTCGCAGCGGAGGCACTGCCGCTTCGCCTGCCGGCCGGGCTGCTGCCCGCCGCCCCACCGGCGCCGAGGAAGCCACCCGCCGCCGAGGTCGACACCTCGGTGACCGTGTCCACCGGCCGCCCGCAGCCCGTGCAGCTGGTCCGGGTGGTTCCGCCATCGGGCAATCTGACAGTCGCCCAGCAGCAGGTGTGGCTCGGCCCCGCCCTCGCCGGCACCCCCGTCACGATCTGGGTCGACACCGACCGGCTGCACGTCCTGACCGCCAACGGCGCCCGCATCAAGTCCAGCCCATCCCGGCTGTCCCAACGCGACCTCGCCCGGCTCGTGGCCGACGGCGGCAGCCCCGCCGGGCCACCCCCACTACCCTCGGTCGAGCCGCACACCACCGCCGTCGAGGTCGACCGGGTCGTCAACGCCTGCGGCGGCATCAGCGCCGCCGGCCGGCAGATCAGCGTCGGCATGCCCCTTGCCGGCCAACGGATCCGGATCCGCCTCGACGGCATCCTCCTGCACGTCATCGACGACGCCGGGCAGCTGCGCCGCACCCTACGCTGCCCACTCCTGCCCACCGCGCTCGGCCACATCCGCGACGCCCGACCCGCCTCACCAGTCCCACCACCGGCCACCGCCCCGACCGTCGAGCGGGTCGTGTCCATCAACGGCCGCATCCAAGTCGCCGGACAGCGCATCCAAATCGGCAAGGTCCACGCCCGCAAACTCGTCACCGTCGCCCTCGACGAGCACACCATCACCGTCTACGACGCCGAGACCCCGATCGCGGCCGTTCCCCGCCGCAGCACCACCGAACTGAACCGAACCAAGGCCAAGCACCAGATAACTACCTCCCGGCGATGACCTCGACACGACGCCTAGTCTCGCCATCAACACCGTGCCTACCGGCCAACAGGTCCGCCGGCACCATGCTGAGGAACGGGAAGGACCGCGTGGACAAAGCCCTGCACGTGCATGGCCTGGTGCTGCCCACCTTGCTGATCGAACTGGTCAACGGTGGCCGCTGGCTGCACCCAGGTGACGACGCCCTGCATGATCTCATGCCCTGGTTCGAATCTCCGCTGGACTTTCTCACCAGCACCGAAGGGATGCGCCGCGAGAGCAGATCGCTCACTCTGTTTGCCGACGACCCGCCCTCCTCGCACCTGTTCCGGCAGACACGGGGAAGCATCGCCACCGCCGGCGTCGAGCTGCCCTGGCTCGACGTGGAACAGGCAGTCCTCATCGCGGTCAACCGCATCCCCGGTGATGACGTTGCGATGGCTCTCGACTATCGCACCGACCCCGCCGACCCCCGGGTCGTCGCAAGCGACTTCTGGACCGACCCGAAGCGATGTTCCTGGCAGGCCGTCACCCCGACCTTCTCTCAACTCGTAGAGGTCCTCCGGCTTGTCTAACCCCACACACGGAGTCGCCCGGCCAGACACGCCCCGCCGCGCCATACCATCGATGCCAACAACCAGATCACGACCAGTATCCGATCATGACCCGGTGTCAAACATCCTGCGACGCCGTTTCGTCAACCATCATGCGAGACCAGGCAGCTTAGTCGCTTCAGTCGTGGTGTCCGGTCTCGGAACCTGCGTGACACATCGGTATCAGGACCTGCGTGACACTCCGCTGTGACGGGCGGGCTTGGGCACGGTGACCGATGACGGCACCCTCGTATCGCCGGCCAGGACATCCACATCGGGATCGGCCACGCCGGCCGCACCGTCACCGTCGAGAAGCCGGAACCGCCTTGATCAAGAACGTTAGCAACTCTGCCGGCAGAAGTCCGTAGGCTGACGACACAGCGAATGGAGTGACAGAGATGTGGGACGCCAACGACATCCACGCCCGGCTGGCGGCAATACGCGTTGCAGACCCCGGCCTGCAAAGGTTCGGCGCCAGCCGCCATCAGCACCGACTCGGACCCACCCTCAGCGAAGCCGATGTGGCCGCCTTCGAGGCGCAACACCGGGTCACGCTGCCAGAGAACTACCGCACCTTCCTCCTCGAGGTAGGTAACGGCGGTGCCGGACCACACTACGGACTATTCCCCCTTCACGGCGAAGGCATGAGAGACGTCGACCGAGAGGAACGCTTCCGGTCCGGTCACCTGGCCACACCGTTTCCTCACACCCAGGCATGGAATCCGGACTACGACGTACCTGTCCTAGGGCGTCCTGGCCCAGTCGACAGAATGACAGAAGACGAGTACTTCGACGAGCGATGGACAACCGGGTCGCTGATCGTTGCCGAGTTCGGCTGCGGCGCCTTCCACCGCCTCGTCATCACCGGAACCGCCCGCGGCCAAGTCTGGTTTGACGACCGCGCCGCCGACAATGGCCTCGCCCCCGAGGCCGACTTCCATGCCTGGTACGAAACCTGGGTTCACAACCAGAAGAAATTCGACCCGGCAGGCCAAACCGCTGCCGAGCAAGACAAGATCGTCTAACTGGACGTGCACCCACGTCCCGAGACCAATCTGTCACGCAGGTCCTGAGACTTGACATCGTCGGCAGCCGGGTGTCCGTACTCGGGACCTGCGTGACACATCGGTATCAGTACCTGCGTAACACTCCGCCAAGTGTTGGTGGAGATGAGCGTGATGGAACAGCGGTATCGGGCCGTCCAGGACGTGCTCGCCGGTTCGACGGTCACAGATGTCGCCGAACGGTTCGGCGTCTCCCGCCAGGCGGTGCATCGCTGGCTAGCCTGGTATGCCGACGAAGGGCTGGAAGTGCTGGCCGATCGATCCAGCCGGCCACATACCTCGCCCAGTCAGATTCCGTCAGAGGTGGAGGCGCTGATCTGTGAGCTGCGCCGGAACCATCCTCGCTGGGGTGCCCGTCGTCTCGTCTTCGAGCTAGGCCGCCGGGACTGTCCTGGGCCGGTTCCGTCGCGGATCACGGTGCATCGGGTACTGATCCGACACGGGCTGGTCACCCCGACACCTCGCCGCCGTCGTCGTGAGGACTACAAGCGGTGGGAACGCAGTCGACCGATGGAGCTGTGGCAGCTGGACATCGTCGGTGGTATCCGCCTCGCTGACGGTGGTGAGGCAAAGGTCGTCACCGGCGTTGACGACCACTCCCGGTTCTGCGTCATTGCGGCCGTGGTCCGCCGAGCAACCGGCCGGGCCGTGTGTCTGGCCTTCACCGAAGCCTTGCAACGGTTCGGGATGCCCGAGGAGGTCCTGACGGACAACGGCAAGCAGTTCACCGGCCGGTTCAACCAGCCCCGCCCAGCCGAGGTGCTATTCGAACGCATCTGCCGTGAGAACGGCATCGCGGCCCGCAACACCAAACCCCGCACCCCGACTACGACCCGGCAAGGTCGAACGGTTCCACCAGACCTTACAACGCGAACTCCTCGACGATGTCGAGGTCTGGGCCAGCCCGGAGGAGGCCCAGGCTGCCATCAACGTGTTCCGGCACGAATACAACACCCAACGACCGCACCAATCCCTCGCGATGGCGTTCCCGGTCGACCGGTTCCCCAGTCCGCTAGCTGACGAGCAACTGCCGCTGCGGCTGCCCCCGACGCTGACCAGCACAACCCCGCCCCCCGAGAACCGCTGCCACCCCCACCATCAGCACCGACGTCATCCGCCGCCTCAGCCACCATTGCCGCCGCACCAGTGACGACCGGCGATGATGTCGGCCTAGCCGTGGAGCTCACCCGCCTCGTTCCCGCCTCGGGCAACCTCACCGTCTGCGGGCAACAGTTCTGGCTCAGCCCTACCCGAGCCGGGCTTCCAGTCACCCTCTGGGCCGACGCCACCGTCGTCCACCTGCTCATCAACGGCGTCCGACTCAAGACCGTCCCATCCCGGCTCACCTCCGCCAGCCTGCGGCAACTCCTCACCGACGACGGCCGACCACCGATCACCACTGGCACCGCCCAGCCCGGCGCCCCCATCGAGGTCGAACGGCTCGTCAACGCCACCGGCCTGATCAGCCTCGCCGGCCGGCAACACCCCGTTGGCTACCGGCCGCCGCGTCACCGTCGACCGCGGCCTCATGCAGATCAGCGCCGACGGATCCTGCTGCGAAGCCTGCCAAACCCGCTGACGTCAGCCAAAATCGCCGACATCCGCGACGCCCGCCCCGCCGGACCCCCACCAACCTCACCAGCCGAACCGCTGCGAGTCGAACGTCGAGTCAGCTACCGAGGAACCCTCGTCGCCGCCGACCAACGCATCCAGGTAGGTAAAATCCAAGCCGGTCGCACACTGACCGTCGAAGCCGGCGACACCACCTTCCGTGTCTACGACGGCAATCAACTCCTCACCGAGGTCCCCCGAACCACCGGCAAGGACATCACCCGCCTCAAGGTCCGCAAGCCCGAACCACCACGAACTGCGCAAGAATGAGACCATGGAGAAACAACCCACCTTCACCGACCCGTGGTGGGACCTACGTGGAGACGACTCCGTCGAACGACAACAACGCAAAGCCCTGCACACCGAACTTCTTATCGAGGTGGCCCCCGGCCACCCGCTGCACGGCCAGCCCACCAGGATCGTTGCCAGGTCCCAGGCGTCGGATGACATCCTCGTTCAACTTCCCGAACGCTGGGCACTCATCCACCTCACCTGGAAAGGCACCCCGGAGACACCGCCCTGGCCAAGGACCGAGTTCTACAGCACCATCCACACTCTCGTGCAGGCCCTCCAAGAGACAGACTGAACACCAAGAAACAAGATCGTCTAGCCGGACGTGTCACCCACGTCCCGAGACTGATCTGTCACGCAGGTCCTGAGACCCGACACCGCCGGCAACCGGCTGTCCGGTCTCGGTACCTGCGTGACAGATCGCTTCAGGACCTGGGTGACACTCCGCCGAAGCGGGCGGGGCTCAGGCACGGTGACCGATGGCCGCGCCCTGGTCATCGCCTGCGATGATGACCCCCGCACCGTCCAACGCAGCAACGATCATCCGGTGCGCCTCCTCAAAGCTCATCGGCCGCGCAAAGTCCGGCTCGATGCCTGACCCCAGACCGTAGGCCGAAGGCGCGTCAGGAGCGGTGCCAAGTCCAGCAAGGGAGACCCGTGAACGAAGACGAAAGCCTTCGCCGCTACGGCCTACGACCGTCCTTCGCCGACCTGCCTCACATCCGCGAGATACTCCAAGCCCAAGCAGACCTTGAGCAGCATGACCAGGACACGGAGCTCATGAAGCTGTGCAGCCTGCAGCTGTTCAACGCCGGCCAACTGAGCGACGTGCTCGTCATCTGGCAGGCCAAGGAATCGAGCTGGGATGCCCACTGCTCAATCGACGTCCAACTGCTCTGCGGAGCAGGACTGAACGCCACCAAGGCGCACCTGGAGGCCGACGGCTCCGAGGACGCGGCAGAAGCACTCCGCTACCTGCTCGACTGCGAGGCAGCCGGTGACTTCGACAACTTCTCGGTAGTCGAGGAGCCCGATGGAGAGGCAACTACTACCTGACCTAACCAAGAGACCTACCCGGCGGCCGGCCTGCTACTTGACCCCCAGGCTTGCCACCGCTTCGCGGACTAGACCCCCACCCCTGGGACAGCCGAAGTCGTCCAGGGTCGCCGGACAACTTCTGGCGGTCCACTTGATGAGAGAATGGCTGTATGGGAGCTGGCCCTGATACAACCGCGGAGTGGTGGACCACCTCCGATGTCGCTGCGTACCTCGGCGTCAAGATCGCGACTGTGTCGAACTACCGGAAGCGTGGTCAGATGCCGGAGCCTGACGCGACGATCGGGCGTACCCACATGTGGCGCCCGAGCAGGGTTGTCTCCTGGCATGAAGGCCGTCCTCGGCCTGGCGTCGGTGGTCGCCCGAACCGGGCTGGTTCAGACGAGAACCCCGGTGGGATCAGCTCGCGCTGAGGGCTCGAACCTCGTCAAGGTACGCAACGGCCTCCGGCTCTTTCGGATACCGCTCCCGCACCAGCGTCGCCAGTTCTTTCGAGCACATCAGGAGGGATGGCAATGACTTACGATCTCCCTCCAATGCCCGGCGACCGTAGGTCACCGCCTGATCGAGGTCACCGACACGTGCTGCCACGACGCCGAGCGTGATGCGCGCTTCGGCGTTGCGCATTGGTTTGCGTTCGGTTCCGTCCGGATCCGTAGATGAACGGATGACCTCTCGGGCGTACATCTCCGCAAGGCGGTCCTCACCAGCGATCCGGTAGCAGTCCATCGCGTAGAAGTCGAACTTTGATGGGTCCACTACGAAGTGATGGTCGGTGTCATCTGGATATGGCAACGACTCAAGCAGCACACGTCCTTTGTCTAGTGCCGTTTCCACCTGCCGCCTGTCGCCAATTCGAGCCCATGCCTTGGCAGTTGCGCGGCCAGTTGGACGGCTGCGCCGCTATGGGCTGCCACCGCTTCGCCGGCTTCAGCAGCTGCGATCACGCCCCGGTAGTCGCCCTGGGTTAGGGCGTACCACGCTCGCATTTCGTAGGCCCAGCCGGAGATGGCGGTGTTTCCGGCTTCGTTGCCTAGTGTCAAGGCAGCCTTGCGGGTCCCCCCAGCGACGCTTCGTAGCCCCATGTCGTACTCCACGCAGCCAACGAGCAGAGCGACCCAGCCGGCGAGGGTCAACACCCCTTGGTGCTGCCCAAGAGTTAGCCGACGATCAGTTAGTGCGGTGATCCGCCGTAGCCAGGACCGACCGTCGATTCGTAGCTGATCGGATGACATATAGGGGTACTCGCAGCACAGGCGATCAGCGGTGAATTTAAGCGCTTCAAGTGTGGCGTGAGAAACCTCGGAGCTTCGGAGACGGGCGAGAATCTCGTCTGTCTCCATGCCGGTGCCAGCAATCAGGTCAGCCTCTCCACGAGGCGTTGCAGGCGGGAAGAACGTAGCTGTGACGGTGCCGAAGGTCTCCGCAATGAGCGACTTGTAGTACCCATCCGGCTCAGAGTTTCCCGACTCCCATCGCTTCCAGTTTCGAAGCAGGGTGCTGTCGGCCGGCAGTTGGTCTGCCGCGTGCGCTCGCATGGCGCGCACCCGTACCAAGTGCGTGATCCTCTGCCGTACCCATATCATTCCCGCCCTCGGCGCTCGCAAGCTCCGCGAGCTTCACGCCCAGGATGTCGACCGATGGCTAGCCGACAAGGCCACCACTCTAAGCACCCGCACCCTCAGTGACCTGTACGGGTGCCTCAACCGCTCGATCAATCGAGCCATGGCTCGGGACAAGGTGAAGCGCAATGTCGTTGCACTGTGCACCGTCCCGCGCGGGCAGGAGGGCCGGCCCTCCAAGTCTCTCACTCTCTCTCAGGCTCGGGCGATCCTGAATGCCGCTGAGAGTACGCGGCTTCACGCCTACGTCGTGCTGTCGCTCCTGACGGGAGCGCGCACTGAAGAACTCCGCGCGTTGCGCTGGGATCACATCGATCTGATCGGCCGACCTCACCTTGACCCGCCGTTGCCGCCCTCTGTCCAGGTGTGGCGGTCGGTCCGGGCCGGCGGCGACACCAAGACCAGGAAGTCACGTCGGACGCTCGCGCTTCCTCAACGCTGCGTCTCGGCCCTCCAGCTCCACCGGCAGCAGCAGGGCCAGGACCAGGCCGACGCCGGCAAGGACTGGCAACCGCTCGGACTGGTCTTCACCACATCACTCGGCACCGCCCTCGACGCGGCCAACGTCCGCCGGGCCTTCCGCCGGGTCGTTACCCTCGCCGGCCCCGGCCCGGCCTCCTGGACGCCCCGCGAGCTGCGGCACAGCTTCGTGTCGTTGCTCTCCGACAGCGGGGTAAGC
Organism: Salinispora pacifica DSM 45544; assembly: GCF_000378845.1. Classification (NCBI taxonomy): domain Bacteria; kingdom Bacillati; phylum Actinomycetota; class Actinomycetes; order Micromonosporales; family Micromonosporaceae; genus Salinispora; species Salinispora pacifica. The sequence goes on from NZ_KB905359.1 coordinate 1,415,534, forward strand.
CTCGAAGAGATCGCGGATCTCTGCGGGCACGCCGGCACCACGGTTACCGAGAAGGTCTACCGGCATCAATTACGACCCGTTCTCCTCGGAGGCGCGCGGGTCATGGATGACATCTTCGGGCCGACGCGCTCGTAGTCACCCAGTTAGTCACCCGGACATGAAAAGAGGGTCAGGTCATCGATGTGACCTGACCCTCTACGTGGTGGGCGATACTGGGATCGAACCAGTGACCTCTTCGGTGTGAACGAAGCGCTCTCCCGCTGAGCTAATCGCCCGTTGGCTCGGATGACTCTACCTGATCGCCAATGCCGAACCCAAACCGAGGCTCAGCTCGCCGCCAGGCGGTCCAGTACCCAGGCCACCACGTCGAAGCCGACGCTGTACTTGAGCGACAGCCACACGACGGTCGACACGAAGACGAGACCGACCGCACCGATAACGAACCGCACTGAGAGTGATTGTCGGGTAACCCAGCTGGTCCAGCCGTAGACGTGCCGGCGGGTAAAGGTGAGCAACCGCCGCGCCCAGTGAAACTCCACCGCCCAGATCCCGAGGCCGGCGATCACTAGCAACCAGCCGGGGCCCGGCAGCGGGATCAGCGCGATTCCGACCGTGACGACGATGGCACCGGTGATCGCGACAAAGACCTTCAGGGCAAGTCGGCCGGTGGGGTTGGCCCGAATCAACGCGAGGGTGGTCGAGATTCGCTGGCGCCACCGCGGCCGTTCTCCCCGGGTGTCGACCAGCGCCGCCCCCGCTGCCGGTGCACCCATGTCCGAGCCGGATCGGCCCGGTCTACTCCGCTGTTCGTTCGACACCCAGCACCCCCGCCGTTCAGCCGTCTGGGTCGCGATGATCGGTCGACCCGACGGCGTGACACGATCCACTGAGGATCACCCTGTCACATTTCCTTCCCCCAGTGTGGCGCGCGCCCGTCACTGCGACCGTGGACTGGACGTTACCGGAGTAAGTCGACGACTGAAGCACCTGATGCCAAGCGGCACCGCGGACGGGTGGAACCGGAAATCCTACAGGAACTTTCACATTCTGGGGGACACTCCGAAGGCCTTCCCACCACTGGGTGAAGTCAGCGTATGGCGGAGCGTAGCTAGGGGCAGCACCTGAGTATGGGAAAAGCGGGACACGCGCGTTCCGCAGCGGTGCCGGGGGGAGAACGTCCATGAGTGTCATCCGACCGACGACCGTAGAGGTCGAGACGTCGCTAAGGCTCGTCGCACCTGACGCCACGGCCTTGCCGGTGCGTGCCAGTCTGCGCTACGACCCTGCTGATCCGTATGCGGTCCACGTCCTGTTCCATGCGGAATCGGCCGGTGGCGAGGCGGTCAGCTGGTCGTTCGCACGGGAACTGCTGGTGACCGGCCTCGATGAGCCGGCTGGCATCGGCGATGTGCGGGTCTGGCCCTGGGCCACCCCGCGCGGGGACTTCGTCGCCCTGGCGTTGTCGTCCCCGGACGGCAACGCCCTGTTTGAGGTGCCGCGGAGCGTCTTGGTGCGCTTCCTGCGGCGGACCTATGTCGTCGTCGCGCGCGGCCGCGAGGCCGAGCACCTGGACGTCGACACGGCGGTGAACCGGCTACTCGCCGGACGCTGAGATCGAGAGGCCGGAATCTGGATCGAAAGGACCGCAATCTGGTGACCGGTCAACCGGGGCCGCGCGGAGCTGCCGAGTCCGCGCGACCCCGGCCACCCCGGTCGGTACGCGAAAGCAACAACCGCCGGCTACGCCGGCTCAGCCGTGGGTGGTGATGCCGCCGTCAACCGGGATTACCGCGCCGGTCAGGTAGGCGCCGGCCCGCGACGACAGGTAGATCGCGGTGCCCGCCATGTCCTCCGGTCGGCCGATACGGCCCAGCGGCACCTGCTTCTCGATGGCAACCCGAGAAGCGGGATCGTCCAGGGCAAACGCCATCATCTTGCTCTCGAAGGGGCCCGGGGCGATCGCGTTGACGGTGACGTGTTCGGCGGCGAGTTGGTGGGCGAGGCTGCGGGTCAGCATGTGCACGGCCGCCTTCGTGGCGGAGTACGCGTACACCTCCATCCACGGGACCCGGATCCCGTCCACCGAGCCGATGTTGATAACCCGGGCGGGATCGTCTGCGGTGCCTGCGGCACGCAGTACGGGCAGCAGCGCGGTGGTGAGCCGGAAGACGGCCTTGACGTTAACCGCCCAGAGCTTGTCGAATGCGCTCTCCGGATAGGCCTCAAGTGGTGCGCCCCAGGTGGCGCCCGCGTTGTTGACCAGTACGTCGAGTCGGTCGTGCCGCTCTCGTACGCTGGCGGCGAGCGCCTCGGCGCCGGCGGCGCTGCTGAGGTCGACCGGGACCGCCGTGCACTCGCCCAGCGTTGACAGTTCGGCGGCGACCGCCGCGCAGACGTCCGCCTTCCGGGCAGCGATGATCACTTTGGCGCCGGCCCGTACGAAACCTTCGGCGATCATCCGGCCGATCCCGCGCGAGCCGCCGGTGACCAGGACGGTCTTGCCGGTAACCGAGAAAAGATCCGTCATGCCCGTCCCTTCGCCATCCACCCCTACCGCTCGGTAACGTAACCGCCTCGCTCAGTCCCCACAACCCTGCCGCCGGCACAACGGAGTCGGGGCGACGGAATCGGAGCAGCCCCTTTTCGGGCCCGTTGGTGCTGGTTCGCCGCGTGCATGGGACCGCGCGGCGAGGACGGTGATGCGGGAATCGGCGTACGGGGCTACCGTCGCGGGTGATGTTCTCTGCTGTTCATCGCACCCCGGACGTCGCCGTGAGCGCGGCGCTCGGCTTCGGTGGCGTGGTGACCGATCCGGCGTGGCGGCGTCCGGTCCTGCTGACGGAGGACCTGCTCATCCTGGTCATCGCGGGACATGGCAGCGCTGAGGTGGACTTCCACCCCCTCCCCTGCCACCCGGGCACACTGCTGCGGGTCCGGGCGGGCCAGGTGCTTCGGTGCGGGCCACCCAGCCTGGGTGCGATCGTGGTGCGCTGGGCCTCGGCGGCGCTGCACGGCTTCGACATTGACCCGGAGGCGGCCCCGACCCGGCTTGAGCTGACCGGTGCGGATGGAGTGGCCATCAGTACCGGGGTCCGTCAGCTCGCGACGGACTGCGAACAGTATCGCGGACAGTCCGCCGCTCTGCTCCGCCACCAGCTGGCGGCGCTGCTGCTTCGGCTGGCCCTGCTGTCCGACTCCGATGGGGGGCCGCAGCCCGCGTCGCGGTCGGCGTCGCGCACCGAGACCGGTACCTTCCGACTGCTCTGCCGCGAGTTGGAGCAGGGCTACCAGCGCAGCCGCCGGGTGGAGGACTACGCCGACCGGCTGGGTTGCTCGGTTCGTACCCTGACCCGCGCCTGCCTGGCGGTCACCGGGCGCAGCGCGAAGCAGGTGGTGGACGAGCGGGTGGCGTTGCAGGCCCGCCGCCTACTCGCGGCGACCGACGAACCGGTGGCGCGAATCGGCCAACGGCTCGGCTTCGCCGAGCCGACCAACTTCGGCCGGTTCTTCACCCGAGAGGTCGGGGTCAGCCCGGGGTCGTTCCGCGCCGCCCGGGGCGTTGCGCCCCTGGTACGCCCGCGCCCGCCCGCCGAGGCCGGCGGCGCTCAGCTACGGGTGCCGGGTCACCGCGATGACCACGTCACCGCCGAGTCGACCGTGCTCGGGGTCGCGCACGGCGGCGCCGCACCGCAGCAGCCCGGTGAGCGCCCGCTGCACGTCGACTGACCGATACGCGGTCGCGGTCAGCGCGTGTCGGCGCAGCTCGGTGACGGTGCGGGGGCCGGAGCGGGCCAGCTCGGCGAGGAGTTCCTGGCCCAGCAACTCGGGGGCGCGGGCGATGTCGAGCGGTTGCCCGCTCGGGTCGGCGGGGTCCCGATAGCGAACCGCGGTGTCGTCCTCCACCGCCCACAGGTGTTCCTTGAACGCCTCCAGGCTCCGGTCGTGGCCGGCGCCGAGGGCGAGCCGCCGCGCGAGTGACCCGTCCACCGCCACCAGGTCGACCTGGGTGGTGAGTGGGAAACCGGCACCGGCGAGACCGGCCCGCACCAAGCCGGCAGGGTCAGCAGATGCAGCCGCGGAGCCGGCAGGGTCAGCAGGGCCAGCAGCCGCGGGCTTCGCCTCGGTGACCAGCAGGAGCTCGGCGGGGCGGCCGGCGGCACTGGCGGCCAGCACACCGGGGTCGGTGGCGCCAGCCCCATCCAGGTACGACAGCAGCGGCGCCCCGGTGGCGCCGGCTGCCTTCACCGCCACCGGCAGCCGGGCGGGCCCGCCGGGCACCAGGTGTACGGCTATCTCGGCCGGCAGGCTCGCCTCGATCGCGCCCAGCCGGGCGGGGAGTTCCGCACCTCCGTCGGCGAGCACCAGCACGGTGAGCTGCCGCCCGCGAAGCTGGCCGGCGTGCTCGGCGAGCACGCCGAGTACCGCTTCGGCGGAGTCAGTGGCCGCGAGCAGGGCCCCGGGCCCGTACGCGAGCGCCACGACGCTGGGCCTCCCCCGCGCGACTGCTCGGGGCAACCACGCTTCGAGCTGCCGGCCGAGCAGTTCCCGTACCACCCCGTCCATCACGCCATCGGTTCTACCGTACCCGGATGGGCCGGAGGCGGCGGGGCCAGCAAAAGCAGCACGGCGGGAAACCCAACCGGCGCGGGACTTGTACATCCCGTCGCTGGTTAAGCACGATGGGGCGTGCCTTCTGGCTTCGGTGATCTGACTGACCACGCGCTTCATCTGGTGGCTACCGGCGATCTCGCCGGCGCCCGGCGGCTCCTCTCCGACGCGTTGGCCGACGCCGACCCACGGCCAGCCAACGCCAACGCCGAGTTGGCCGAGTTGGCGAGCCTGCAGGCGCGGGTGCTGGTGGGGCTCGGCGAACCGCGGGCCGCGCGGGGTTGGGCCGCCTACGCGTACGCGGCCAGCAACCGCCTGCACGGTCGTTCGGACGAACGGACTGTCGCGGCTGCCGCCACCCTGGCCGCGGTGCTACATCGGGTCGGTAGTTGGTCCCGCGCGGCCCGGACCTACCAAGAGGTGATCATCGAGCTGACGGCCCTGGATGGACCGGAGTCGCTTCGCGTTCTCGCCGCGCACGCCGATCTGGCCACGCTGGAGTACGCTCGCGGCCAGTGCCAGGTGGCTCGCGACCGGCTCGCGGACGCGTGGGAGCTGCACCGCGAGGTGTACGGCGATGGGCATCCCAGCGGCATCAAAATGCTCGCCCGGCTCGGTGCCATGCAGCGCGACTGCGGGTTGGCCGGTTTGGCACAGGAGAGCCTGGTGCTGGCCGAGGAGCTATGCCGCCAGCATCTGGCCGTCGCGGACCCGCTGGCGGTGCAGGTGGCCGCGCTGGGCCGGGCGGACGCCGATCCGGAGCACCGCTGCCCATCCCACGGGCGGGGGGCCCCGATCGTGCCGGCCGCTCGGATGCCCCCGCCGGGAGACGGGCCGCTCGGGCCGCTGCCCGAGGAGCGGCCACTCCCTGGAGACTCTCCGCTACCCGACGACAGAGCGCTACCCGAGGACCGGTCCTTCCCCGACGACGGGTCGCTCGCCGAGGACGGGCTGTTCCCCGACTACGGGCTGCTACCCGACGGGCGACCGGATGCGGACCGGCCACAGCATCCAGCGCAGCCCGGATATCGCCCGACCGACCTGTATTTTCCGCCGGAGCCGGAGCCGGAGCCGGAGCCGGAGCCGGAGCCGGAGCCGGAGCCGGAGCCGGAGCCGGAGCCGGAGCCGGACCGGTCAGTGGCCGAGAAGCATCCGGCAGCTGGGTATTCGCCGCCACCCGCGGTCCCGACGCCCCGGCTGCCGCCGGAGGGTGCCGCGTTCCCCGAGCGACCCGAGCTCTTCCCACCGGATCTACCGGCGGACGAGCACGAACCGTGGTGGCGCGAGTCGTCAACCGCACAGTGGGGTGGCGCCGTACCCCCCGCGGTGTTGCCCCTTACCCACCTGGAGGAGGCCGACGGGGTCCGCCGAGTCGAGCCCCACGGGGTGTCCGATGGGCCGACAGACCAGCCGTCGCGGCTGTTGCCGGTGCCGGTGCCACGCGCCACACCGCCGCCCCGGCACCGGCTGCCGCTCGTGGTGGGTGCGGTGGTGGTGCTGCTGGGGACGGCCGCGGTGATCGCCGGGGTGTCCCGATTCGACGGATCGGCGCCGCCGCCGCCGACGACGGACCCGGCAACCGAGGCTCCGGCGGCCTCGCCCAGCACTCCGCCCGGTGCGGTGACCCTGACCGACAACCAGGACAACGTCGCCCTGCGCTGGACGTACCCGGAGGGCGGAGCGGGCCCGGTGGTGGTCTCGGGGGGCCAGCCCGGTGCGTCGCAGACCATTTTCGCCAACCTGCCCGCCGGCAGCACCGAATACGTCGTGTACGGGCTCAATGGTGGCGTTGACTACTGCTTCGCGGTGGCGGTGGTGTGGTCAACGGAGACGATCGCCCGGTCCGAGGAGGTCTGCACCAATCGCGGTTGACGCCGCGTCCGCTAGTCGGGGGGCAGCGCGGGCAGCGTCACCCGGACGCGCAGGCCCGGCGGCGGGTCGGCGTCGGTGAGCTCGACCCGACCGCCGGCCCGCCGCACCAGTTCGCGCACGATGGCGAGCCCCAGGCCAGCGCCGCCGGCGTCCCGGTCGCGGGCGGCGTCCAGCCGGGTGAACCGGCCGAAGACCCGTTCCCGGTCCGCCACCGGGATGCCGGGCCCGTCGTCGGTCACCGTCACCCGGTGGTACGCGGGCCCGTCCGGCTCGCCGCCGAGCAGCACCCGGGAGCGGGCGTGCCGTACCGCGTTGTCGACCAGGTTGACCAGCACCCGGCGCAGTTCCTCCGGGTCCCCGACTACCCAGAGCGGCGATGCCGCCGGTGCCCGGTGGACACTCTGGGCCGGGTAGCGAGCGGCCACCTCGGCCAGCAGGGCACCCAGGTCGACCGGCCCGGTGCCACGGGCGGGCGGGGCCTCGTCGAGACGGGCGAGAAGCAACAGGTCATCGACGAGCCGGCCGAGCCGTTCGGTGTCGGCCAGCAGGTCCACCGAAACCGCGGGCCAGTCGGTCCGCTCCCCCAGCCGCTGCGCGACCTCGAGTTCGGTCCGCAGGTTGGTCAGCGGGCTGCGCAGTTCGTGCGCGGCGTCGGCGACGAACGCCCGCTCCCGGTCCCGGCTGGCGCGCAGCCGATCCAGCATGTCGTTGAGGGTCACCGCGAGCCGGTGGATCTCGTCCTGCGACGCCGGTACGGGTAGCCGGCCGCGCCCGTCCCGACCGGTGATCTCCTCGGCGCCCCGACGCAGCGCCTCCACCGGGCGCAGTGTCGCGCCGACGGCCCGCCAGGCCACGAGGGCGAGCAGGCCCACCAGCGGCGGGAAGCTGACCAGCAGGATGGTCTGGACGACGTGGATACTCTGCCGTACGTCCACCAGCGAGCGGGCGACCAGCACGGTGAGCGGGTCGCCGTCGGTGCCGGCCGGGACGGCCACCACCCGCATCGGCCCGGTCAGCCCCATGCGTTGCCCCGGCACGGTGACGCCGGCTCGGGCGGTGCGGTCGACCTGCTCCGGCCGGACCATCGGCACCAGCCGGTCGGCGTCGATGGAGGCGGCGCGGACCCGTCTCTGCGCGTCGACCACCTGTACCCGTACCTGACTGCCGGCGACGGGCAGGGGGTCGGGCAGGGCGTCTTCGGCGGCCAGCAGGGCGATGGCGTCGGCGGTGCGCAGCGCCTCCGTGTCGACGTTGCGGTGCAAAGTCCAGTTGAGCACGGCCAGGAGCACCAGGCCGCCGACGGCGAGCCCCGCCGACACGCCGAGTAGGCCGATCGCCATCAGCCGTCCGCGGAGGCCAAGGGGGGCCCTGGGCCGCCCGCGCGCCCGGCGCCCGGTGGCGGGCGGGGGGTCGCCGGCTGGCGAGGGGTTGGTGCCGGGGCGGGGACGATCGGCGGGGGCGGCGGGTTCGGTCATGCCGTGACGAGGCGGTAGCCGGCCCCGCGGACGGTCTCCAGGCGGTCTCGGCCGAGCTTGCGGCGCAGGTAGCCCACGTACACCTCCACCGCGTTCGGGGCGGTTTCGACGCTGGCGTCCCAGACGTGGTCCAGGAGTTCGACTTTGGAGACCACCGTGCCGGGACGGCGCATCAGGTAGTCGAGCAGGGCGTACTCCCGGCCGGTCAGGGCCACCTCGACGCCGTCACGGGTCACCCGCCGCCGGGCCGGGTCCAGCCGGAGATCCCCCACGGCCAGCACCGCCGGCCGCTCCGGTGCGCCGCGGCGCAGCAGGGCGCGCAGCCGGGCCAGCAGCACCACGTACGAGAAGGGCTTGGTGAGGTAGTCGTCGGCCCCGCAGTCCAGCCCGTCGGCCTGGTCGTACTCGCCGTCCTTGGCGGAGAGCATGAGCACCGGCAGCCAGCGCCGCTCGGCACGCAGCCGGCGGACCACCTCGTAGCCGGAGAGGCCGGGCAGCATCACGTCGAGGACCATCGCGTCGTACTCGCCGTGCCGGGCCGCCTCCAGTCCGGCCGGCCCGGTCGAGGCCACATCCACCGCGAACCCTTCTGCCTGCAGCCCCCGGTGCAGCGCGGCCGCCAGCCGCGCCTCGTCCTCCACCACCAACAGTCGCACGGGTCAAGGGTGCCACCGGGCCACGCACGTCGGAAGCGCCGTTTTGGGAGGACGGCATCGGACGGTGGGGCCGGCAGCTCCGGAGGTGGACGTGTGTGCAGGTACGTCACAGGTGGTAGATCGCCATGGGGTGTCCTCCGAACTCGGCAACGGCGATGTCGAGTCCGTACACCTGCCGTAGCACTCCCGTCGTGATGACCTCGGTCGGCTTCCCGGCAACGTGGATGCGCCCGGCACGCATCGCGACGATCCGGTCGGAGTACGCGGCGGCGAAGTTGATGTCGTGCAGGACCAGCACGATGCGTTTGCCGAGATCGTCGGCGGCCCGTCGGAGCAGTCGCATGGTCTGCACGCAGTGCCGGAGGTCGAGGCTGTTGAGTGGCTCGTCGAGCAGGAGGTATTCGGTGTCCTGCGCCAGCGTCATCGCCAGGAAGGCTCGCTGCCGTTGCCCGCCGGAGAGTTCGTCGAGGAACCGGCCACCCACGGGATCAAGATCGAGATAGTCGATGGCACGGTCGATGGCTTCCTGATCGCTCGGGCGGAGCCGGCCCCGACCGTGCGGGAAGCGGCCGAAGGCGACCAGATCCCGTACGGTGAGTCGGGCGGTGAGGTGGTTGTCCTGCCGCAACACCGCCAGCCGGCGGGCCAGCAGCGCGCCTCGGGTGGTGGTCACGTCCAGGCCGTCGACGGTGATCGTGCCGCTGTCGACCTGCAGTAGCCGTCCGATCATCGACAGCAGGGTGGATTTACCCGCACCGTTGGCACCGATCACGGACGTGATCCCCGGATGCCCGAGCTCGATGCTCACGTCGTCGACGACGGCGGTGTCCGCGTACCGCTTGGTGACCGACTGGAGGACTATCACCGCGTGCCCTTCCTGGTGACAAGGATGAGGAAGAAGATTCCGCCGACGAACTCGATCACTACCGCGAGCACGGTGCCGAGGTCGAAGACCCGTTCGAGTAGCAAATGGCCGCCGACCAGGAAGATGACCGCGAGCAGGATGGCTGCGGGGATCGTGTGCCAGTGCCGGTGACTGCCGATGAGGTGATAGGCGAGGTTGGCGACGATGAGCCCGAGGAAGGTGATCGGCCCGACGAACGCGGTGGAGACCGCCACCAGGACCGACACCAGGGCAAACACGATCGCGACGAGTTGCCGATGGTGCACGCCGAGCCCGATCGCGTGGGCTCGGCCGAGGACGAGGACGTCAAGCTGCCGGCCGACCAGCACGAGGCCGGCAGCGGCGAGCGTGATCGTCACAGCGGAGAGACCGAGGAGACGTTCTGACACGCTGAAGCTCGCGAAGAAGGCGTCCTGCAACACGGCGAACTCCGCCGGGTCGATCATCCGTTGCAGCAGCTGGGTCACGCTGCGAAAGAGCACGCCGAAGAGGACACCGACCAGAACCAGCAGGTGGATGCTGCGTCCCGCCCCAGTGAAGATCCATTGAAACAGTGCGGTGGCGAACAGGACCAGCACGACGAGCTCGACCGTCCATCGCAGCACCGGATCGGTGCCGGCCAGCGCGCTCGCCCCGAAGAGGTAGACCAGCACCGTCTGAAGCAGCACGTAGAGTGCGTCCAACCCCATGATCGCCGGGGTGAGGATGCGGTTCTCCGTAACGGTCTGGAACAGGACCGTCGCCGTGGCCACGGCCACCGCCACGAGCAGCATCGCCGCGAGTTTTCGGGTACGGAGCTGCACGACGTAGTCCCAGGAACCGGTCACGTCGGTGAACAGGTACACGGTCACGAGGAGAACCGTCACGCCCGTCAGGGCGAGGATCCAGAGGCGGACCCGGTGTCGCCGGACGAAGGGAGCTACCCCGGTGACGGCCTGGCTCAGCGTGTCAGTGGGCACGTTCAGAGCTCCTGAGCAGCAGGTACAGGAACACCGCCGCGCCGACGACGCCGACCACCACACCGAGCGGGATCTCGTAGGGATACCGCAACACCCGGCCGATCAGGTCGCACACCAGCACGAAGGCCGCCCCGACGACGGCCACCCAGGGAATCGTCCGGCGCGCGTTGTCCCCCAGTAGCAGGCTGACGATGTTGGGCACGATGAGCCCGAGGAACGGGATGGCACCGACGGTCACCACGACGACCGATGCCACGGTGGCCACGACCGTGACGCCCAGGGCGAGCAGCCGCCCGTAGCGCATGCCGAGGTTCGTGGTGAATTCGCGGCCCAGGCCGGCGACGGTCAGCCGGTCGGCCGCGACCCAGGCGGCGGCCGTCGCGGCGAACGCCACCCACAGCAACTCGTATCGGCCACGCAGGACGCCGGAGAAGTCTCCGGTCAGCCAGGTGTCCAGGGTCTGGAGCAGATCCAACCGGTAGGCGAAGAACGTTGTCACCGCTCCGATGACCGAACCGAGCATGATGCCGACCAGCGGCACCAGAACGACCGTGCGCACCGGAAGCCGGCGAAGTAGCAGGAGAAACAGGGCGGTGCCGACCAGGGCGAACCCGATGGCCACGGCCATCTTGCCGGTCAACGGCAGCCCGGGTGCGGTCACCGTGACCACCAGCAGGCCGAGGGCGGCGGCTTCGGTGGTTCCCGTGGTGGACGGCTCGACGAACCGATTGCGGACCAGCATCTGCATGATCAACCCAGCGATGGCACTGGCTGCTCCGGCGAGCACCAGCGCGATGGTGCGTGGCAGCCGGCTGGCGGCCAGCAGCAGCGCCGCTTCGCCGTCCGACCCGCCGCGCAGCAGGCTTCCCGGTGTCACGTCGGCGACGCCGACGAAGACGCTGACCAGCGCGAGCGCCGCCGTCAGGGCGACGCCCGCGACCACGGCCGCCGGCGTCGCCCCGATACGTCGAATCACTTGGCGAGGCCGGTGGTGACCTCGTCGATCATCTGGTTCACGGCGTTCAGTCCACTCATCACGACGTACCACGGCACCGGGTCGAGGTAGACGACCTGCTGCGTGGACCAGGCGGTGGTCCTGGCGACGATCTCGTTGTCGAGAACCTCCTGTGCGGTCTTCGTACCCTCACCGGTGGCGGCGTCCCGATCGACGACGAAGAGCCAGTCGGGGTTGGTCTCCAGGATGAACTCGAACGATATGGGGTCACCGTGGGTGGCGGCCTCGACGTCGGCGATGGCGGGCGTCACGCCGAATTCGTCGTGCAGCCAGCCGAAGCGGGAACCTGGTCCGAATGCGGTGACCTCGCCGGCGCTGGTGAGCACGATCAGGCCACTACCCGCGTCGGCGGCGTTCTCCCTGGCCTTGCTGATCTTCGTGCTGATGTCGGTGAGCGCTGCTGTGACCTCATCCTGCTTGTCGAAGATCGTTCCCAGCTTCTCGGTGTTCGTCACGAAGCTCGACTTGAAGCTCGTCCAGTCGAGGGTCAGGTCGACGGTGGGAGCGATCTTGCTCAGCTCGTCGTAGGCCTTCGCCGAACGGTTCGCCACGAGGATCAGATCCGGCTCGGCGGCGTTGACGGCTTCGAAGTCGGGCTCGAACAGGGTGCCCGCGTTGACATACTCGTCGCCGTTGTACTTGTCGAGATAGGACGGCAGATGGCCCTTGGCCACCCCCGTCACCGGGACGCCGAGCACGTCGAGGGTGTCCAGGCTCGCCAGGTCGAATGTGATGACCTTCTCGGGGTTGACCGGCACCGTGGTCGAACCCTGTGCGTGTTCGACGGCCACGGTGCGCCCGTCCGCTGCGGTCGGGTCGGCGGGTTCTCCCGCTTCGCCGCCGCAGGCGGTCACTGTCAGAGCGAGAGTGGCGGCGAGACCGAATCTGGAAAGGGGGAATCTCATGTGCGTGCTCCGAGGGGTGATCCGTGACTGACGCCCGCCAGTCGAGTTAGGTGAGGCTAACCTAATCACGATCAACTGCTGACGCAATCACCTGCTGTCTTGCTCACACCGCATCGATCCGCCCCTACCGATGCCTGATCACGCTGGTGGGAGTCAACGGATCAGCAGGCCCGGCCTCCGGCGATCCGGGGCACGCCACACTGGTAGGCACCTCGCCAGGTAGGTGTTGATTCGCCCGTTACGTTGTGACTGACATTCTCGATCGCTTCGTCGATCACCTACTCAGCGTCCGCACAGGTTGTGTCCGGCAGGATGGTCGGCAGGAGGTGCCCGATGTCCGTTCTGAGAAGCCGTCCCGCCCTACGGTGGCTGGTCCCGGTGGCCGCCGTCGTGACCGTCATCGGCGGCGGCGCCGCGCTGGGCCGGTTCGCCGCCGAAGCCGAGCCGAGCCTGCCGCCCCGATCCGCCGCCCAGCTTCTGGTCGATCTCCAGACCGCCCGCTTCGAGGGTCTGTCCGGCACCGTCGTGCAGCGGGCCGACCTCGGTCTACCCCCGATCGCCGGGTTGCTCGCCGAGGACGGTCCGGCCAGCCTGCTGACCGGCTCCCACACGTTGCGGGTCTGGCACTCCGGGCCGGACCAGCAGCGGATCGCCTTCGTGGACACGCTCGGGCAGCGAGACCTCATCCGCAACGGACGGGACGTGTGGCTGTGGAACAGCCGCACGAACACGGCTACCCACCGGGTGCTACCCGAGGGCGAGGAGGTGGCGAACCTACCGGAGGTGCCGACGACGCCGCAGGAGGCCGCCGCGCAGGCTCTCGCCGCGGTTGATCCGACGACCGAGGTGAGCGTCGGGCGGTCGGCGACGGTCGCCGGGCGGGACGCCTACGAGCTGGTGCTCGAACCCCGGGACGCCGCCTCCCTGGTGCACCAGGTCCGGATCGCCATCGACGCGACCGAACACCTGCCGCTGCGGTTCGAGGTCTTCGCCGAGGGTGGGGACCCTCCGGCGTTCGAGCTGGCGTTCACCCAGATCGACTACGCCCGGCCGGATGCCGACCAGTTCACCTTCAACCCGCCGCCGGGTGTTCAAATCACCGAGCAGGAGGACGGCTGGGAGCACCCCGAGGCGGCGAAACACCCCGAACAGCCGACGCAGCCGGGACCAACCGACGGCGGCGGGCAGCCCGGCCTGCGTACCGTCGGCACGGGCTGGGCCACGGTTGTCGTCGCGAAGGTCGACGAGGCGGAGCGGCCCACCGCTGCCGCCGAGGAGGCACCCGACCTGGACCTGCTCGCCGGTCAGTTGCCGGCGGTCCAGGGTGACTGGGGCAGCGGTCGACTGTTCCGCAGCGAGCTGGTGACGGCGCTGCTCACCGACGACGGCCGGCTGATCGTGGGGGCGGTCACTCCGGAGCGACTGTACGAGGTGGCGCGGGGCTGACGTTTCATCGCCGACAACCCGGGGCCCCGCACGGCGCGGGCTCCGGGTTGTCGTCGCCCACGCCCTGGGAGTTGTCGTTGCCCACGCCCGGGGGGTTGTTGGTCACGCCCGGTCCTGCCGCCGACTCACCATGGGCACCCCGGCGGTCGCGCCACCCGGTATCCTGACCAGTTCAGAGAACAAAAAAGAACGGCACGGTAGCCGTTCCTACGGGCAAGGGTAGCGAATTGCGAGATGGCTTGTCAAGCAACTCCGGCGTTTCACAGCACTCCGGCGGTCCCGCCGATTCGCCGATGAACGACGACGAGCTCGGTCAGGAGCAGGAGTACGTCTCGATGCTCTACGGCCGGCTGGACGCGCTGCGGGAACAGGCCACCCACCGGCTGGCCGAACAGCTCCGGGCAACCGGTGGCACCCTCCAGGCCCGCTCCCAGCGCGACAGCGCGGTACAGATGTACGGCGAACAGGTGGAGCAGTACTCGGCGGTCGAACAGGGCCTGTGCTTCGGCCGACTGGACACCGACGACGGCGGCCGGCACTACATCGGCCGGATCGGCATCTTCGACACCGACGGCGACTACGACCCGCTGCTGATCGACTGGCGCGCCCCGGCGGCGCGCGCCTTCTACCTCGCCACCGCCGCCAACCCGCAGGGCGTCCACCGACGACGACACCTGCGGACCCGGCAACGCAAGGTGACCGGCATCAACGACGAGGTGCTCGACCTCGCCGCCGCCTCCCCCACCGCCCACGAGGAGCTGACCGGCGAGGCGGCGCTGCTCGCGGCCCTCACCGCCGGCCGTACCGGCCGGATGCGGGACATCGTCGAGACCATCCAGGCCGAGCAGGACACGGTCATCCGGGCCGAGCTGCCCGGCACGCTGGTGGTGCAGGGCGGACCGGGCACCGGCAAGACCGCGGTGGCGCTGCACCGGGCGGCCTACCTGCTCTACACGCACCGGCGGGAACTCGCCACCCGGGGCGTGCTGCTGGTCGGGCCGAACGCGACCTTCCTGCGCTACATCTCCCAGGTGCTGCCCGCCCTCGCCGAGACCGGGGTGTTGCTGCGTACCCAGGCTGACCTCTTCCCCGGGGTCACCGCACGCCGCACCGAGGCGGCTGAGACCGCCGCGCTGAAGGGCCGCGCGGTGCTGGTGGATGTCCTCGCCGCCGCGGTCCGGGACCGGCAGTGGGTGCCGGACGAACCGCTGGAGGTCGAGCAGCCGCAGCGGGAGATCCTGCTGCTGCACCCGGAGACCGTCCGGGCCGCCCGGGACCGGGCCCGCCGGTCCGGCCGGCCACACAACCTCGCCCGGGCCGTCTTCGAGGTCGAGATCGTGCACGCGCTCGCCGCGCAGGTGGCCGAGCGCATCGGCGCCGACCCGCTGGGTGGGGAGAACCTGCTCGAGGAGGCCGACCGCGCCGAGATCCGTCGGGAGCTGCGGGACGACCCGGAGGTACGGGCGGCGCTGGACCAGCTGTGGCCGCTGCTCACCCCGCAGCAGTTGCTCGCCGACCTGTACGCCGACCCGGTGCGGATAGCTACCGCCGCGCCCATGCTGACGGAGGCCGAGCGGGCCCTGCTGCACCGCCAGCCGGGTGGTTGGACGCCGGCCGACGTGCCGCTGTTGGACGAGGCGGCCGAGCTGCTCGGCGAGGACGACCGCGCCGCCGCGGCCCGCCGGGAGCGACTGCGGACCCTACAGCGGGAGTACGCCGAGGGCGTGTTGGAGATCGCCCGGGGGTCCCGGTCGATCGACGTGGAGGACGAGGCGGACGGGGGCGAGATCCTCGGCGTCACCGACCTGCTCGACGCCGACCGGCTGGTGGAGCGGCAGGAGGAGGCGGACCGGCTGACCACCGCGCAGCGGGCCGCCGCCGACCGGAGCTGGGCGTTCGGCCACATCATCGTGGATGAGGCGCAGGAGCTGTCACCGATGGCGTGGCGGCTGCTGATGCGCCGCTGCCCCAGCCGGTCGATGACCATCGTCGGTGATGTGGCGCAGACCGGCGCGTTGGCTGGCACCGCGTCCTGGGCTGACGCCCTTGAGCCGTACGTGGCGCGGCGGTGGCGGCTGGCGGAGCTGGCGGTCAGCTACCGCACCCCCGCCGAGATCATGGCGGTCGCGGCGGAGGTGCTCGCCCAGATCGACCCGACGCTGCGCCCACCCCGGTCGGTACGGTCCACCGGTGTGCCGCCGACCGAGCGGGCGGTGGCGCCGCAGCGGCTGGCGGCGGAGCTGGTGGACGCGGCGACCGCGATGGCAGCGGCCCGCACCGACGGCCGGCTTGGGGTGATCGTGCCGGGTGCCCGCGTCGCCGACCTGGGTACCGCCCTGGCGGACGCGATCCCGGAGGCCACCATCGGTGAACAGCCCGACCTGTTGGGCCGTACCGTCCTGCTCACCGTCGCCCAGGCCAAGGGGTTGGAGTTCGACGCGGTCCTGGTGGTCGACCCCGACGGGATAGTCGCGGAGTCCCCTCGCGGTCGTAACGACCTGTATGTGGCGCTGACCCGCGCCACCCAACGGCTGACGATTCTGCGCCCCACCTCCTGACCGCCCCGCGCCCGGCCTTGACCGGGTACGCCGATCGACGGCCTGGCCCGAACCGGGCCAGGCCGTCGGGGCGGGCCGTCAGTCGTCGGTGAGGTTCGCGACGTGCACGCCGGGACCGGCCGCGTCGCTCGTGGAGCCGGCGGTCGGGGTGCTCAGGCCGCCGGTGGTGGCGTCCCCCGTCGTGGTCGGGGCGACCCGGCCCCGGTGCCGTTCCGGTTGCCGGGCCACCCGGCGAGCACTGGCCGGGCCGGCGGTCCCGCCGGTCGTCGTGATCGCGCCCTGGCCCCGGGTCGGGCCACCGTCGCGCAGCACCTGCGGGTCGATCCGGCTGTGCGCCGGGTCGCCCGGGTCCTCGTCCTGGATCACCCGCTGTACGTCGGTCTGCGGCACGGTCACCTCGTCCAGGACGCCCTCGCCGTACCGGTCGCCGGCGATCCGCTCCTCGGCCCGCCGGGCGGCCTCGTTCCGTGTGTCGTCGGTGCGCATGTCGCATCACCTCGCAGACTCGTCGGAAGTCTCCTTGGGTTCCCGCCCCCGGGCCGGCCAAACTCTTCGGCCGAGCCGAGGTGGGGTTACTGCCCCCGGCCGGTCGGGTAGACCCAGGGTGCCCCCGCCACGAACCGTGCCGTGGCCGAGACGCGGTAGCGGGGCGAGGGACGGCAGGTACTCATCAAATCCGAGGAGGACCAGATGAGCACGCAGGCTGCATCCACCAGGCCGCAGAACCGGCCCCAGGCGGAAGCCCAGGACCAGGAGCGCATGCGGGAGGTCCAGGACCGGAACCGCTTGCAGGACGCCCCGACCCGCCCGATCCGGGCGATGGACAACGGGCACCGGGATCAGATGTCCGCTCCGGACACGGAGACGAAGAACTCGTTCCTGACCACGGAGTTCTGGGTCTACGCCGGCGCGGTCGTCCTTGTGTTGATCTCCGCCTTCTGGCGTGGGTCGGGCACCAACGGGTTGAACATCAACGATCCAACGTTGGCGTGGTGGTTCCTCTCCGCCCTGACCGCCGCGTACCTGATCAGTCGGGGGTTGGCGAAGGCCGGCTCGAATCGCCGCCTCACCAATGAGCGGGGCATGGCCCGGCGGTAGCCGATAGCGACGAAAGGGTGCCCGCCGGGAGCTACGTCCCGGCGGGCACCCTGTGCCTGGATGACTGTTCGAAGTCTGGGCTACTCCTCGAAGCCGAAGTCCTCGGCGAAGTCCCCCTCGATCGCGTCCTCGATCATCTCACCGGCGATCATGCCGCCGGCCACCCCGAGCGCGGCACCGGCGATCATGCCGCCCATGCCCATCCCCCGCTGGCCGTGCTGGTGCGGAACGCCGAAGCCCTGCGCCCGCAGGCTGCCGTAGCGGGCGGTGGTCTCGCGCAGCCACCCGTCCACCACCTGCATCCAGTCCACCCGGTCGGCGTCCTGGTGGGCGACCTGGTAGCGACCGAAGACGTCCTGCCCGGAGGTGAAGAAGCCGCCGCGCTTGTCGCACTCCAGGATCACGTCGACACCGTGCGGGTTGGTGACGAACGTGAGCTCCACCTCGGTGATCGTCTGCGCGTACTGCGGCGCGGCAAAGAACTCAATCTCCTGGTAGAACGGCAGCGTCTGCTGCACCCCGTAGAGGGAACCGCGCTCCAGGTCGGCGTTCTTGAACCGGAAACCGAGCCGGGTGAACGCCTCCAGGATGCGCTCGTGCACCGGCAGCGGGTGCACGTTGACCTGGTCCAGGTCACTCTTGTCCACGGCCCGGGCGATCGCCAGCTCGGTCCGCAGCCCCATCGTCATGCCGTGCAGGCGCTGGCCGTACACGTCGGTGATCGGGGTCTCCCACGGCACCGGCAACTGGAACGGGATCGACAGCTGCTGCTTGGGAGCCAGTTGCAGCGGCCCGGAGACCGGCATCCGCTGGAACTCCATGAGCCCCGCGTACTCGGTGTCGTGGCCCTCGATCTCAACCCGGGTGACCAGGCCGACGACAATCTGCTCGATGGCCGCCGGCGAGTCCCCGCCGATCAGGTTGACCTGGCCGTCGAGGGCCAGGCCGGGCCGGGTGTTGGGGTTCGTGAGGACGGTGTCCACGCTGGGTCCGCCTACGCCTAACGCGCTCAACATTTTCTTGAAGACCATCGGAACTCCCGCTGGGTCTGGTGTCGCACTCTCCTGGAGCCGACGGTGACGGTGTGCACCGTACCGGATGCTGTCGAGAGGTCGTCGCAAGTCTCCCACCAGCGCTGTGTCGGCCGCCACCTCCGCCGGACACTCCCATTGCTGTGGACGCTACCCGGCGCCGGCCACCACACCACCGGTCCGGCTCGCCGACAAGCTAGGCGAAATCGAACTCACCGTCGCGCACGCCCCCGACGAACGCCGCCCACTCCTCAGCCGTATAGATAATGGTGGCCGCCTCGGGGGCCTTGCTGTGCCGCACCGCCACCCGCCCCGACCCGTCCAGCAACGGCCCCGCCTCGACGCAGCTCCCACCGTTGCTGTCACTCTTCGTGCTGATATGCCAAGCAATCTCTGGCAGACTCTCGCCCACTACAGCTCCTCTGCAATGCTCGCCATCAACTCGGTCGACTCACTCTTGCTGAGTGCAACCCTTGACAACTGATCGTACGCACGAACGAAGCGCTCGGCCTTCGGCGACTCCAGGTAGAGCCGGCCTCCCAGGGACTCCGTGTAGGCGACGGCGGGGTACGGATCAGGCAGGTGAAATATCCAGAACGTGCCGTCGAGTCCTTGGTGGAGTGCGGTCGAGGAGGGCATGACCTGGACTCCGATCTGCGGTAGCTGCTGAAGCTTCACAAGATGGTGAAGCTGCTGCCGCAACACCTCCACGCCACCCGCTCGCCGACGGAGAACCGACTCGTCTATCACCGTTGAGATCTTGATAGGCCGGGGCTTGGCGAGGACCTCCTGACGAGACATCCGCAGTTCGACCCAGCGCTGGATCGTCGCCTCTGGAGCCCCTGAATCTGCCGCGTTTCGGATAACTGCCTCCGCGTAGTCCCGGGTCTGAAGCAACCCCGGCACCAGCGTCATGTGAAAGCAACACAGACTCTCGGCGCGGCCCTCCAGCCACGGGTACTCGATGAATGACGAGTCGACGACATCGCCATAGTCCTCATCCCAGCGGTCGGTTCGCCAAACCTCCTCGGCCAGTGACAGCAGTCGGGCACGTTCGGCGGCATGGTGGAAGCCGTAAAGATCGAGTAGCGCGATGACATCGCCCTTTCGGATGGGCCAGTCCGCACGCTCATAGCGACCGAGCGCAGACATGTCCCGTTGCAGGTGCTCGGCGACGAGCTTCAACGTCATCCCCCGCTCCTCACGCAGGGCCCGCAACTGCTGGCCGAGCCACTGTGCGCGCAGAGTCCGGATGAAGGGCTTGTGCGGCATGATCTCACCTCTCGAAATTCGACAAAGCCCGCGAAGGAACCATTGCTCCAGTCCAAGCCGACTGGAAACGTGGCCTTCGGGTGAGGGTGATCACCGGCCCCCGGGGACTCCCGGTGCAAGCACGGCAACCGCGGCTGTGCCAACAGCCGAGAAGGTGACGAGAGACGGCCTGGCGTGTGGCAGACGCATACCGGCTCTCGTCGGGTCTCAACATGGAGCCGCGATTAGCGCGCAGTCCGGCTCCGACCGACTTGACGAATACCTATCACGGAAAGGCGGGTCTCCGCGACCCTGCCTCGCTACGAACTGACACCACCCACCGGCAGCCCGGTGGCCGTACCGCCAAGGAGGGCTGCGGCCGTCGGGCGGGGCGGCCCTGCGCCGGAAAGCCCCCTCCGTCCGGGGCCGCCCCTTCCAACACCAACGAAAGGAACCGATCGATGCGTCACGGCACCGTCTACGGCGGCACCGAGCAACTCCATCCCCGCCTCGTCCGCGAACGGACCTTCGCCGCGGTGGGCCTCGGCCGGCGCGGTCTGGACCCCCAGGAGGTACGACACTTCCTGCACCGGGTCGCGCACGAACTGGCCACGCTGCGACAGGAGGTTGCTCGGCTCCACGACGAGAACACCCGGATCAAACGGGCGCTACGCGACTGGCAGAGCGCCCAGGCCCGACGACGCACGCCCTGACCGGCCCGGTTGGCCCCCGCCGGCCGGGGCTACCGGGGATCCGCCCGGGCCTGCCGGGGAGACCACCGTCCGCATCGTCACCGCCGCCGCCAGCAACAAGCCGAACAACAGCACCACGAAACGAAGGCCCAGCTGCTGGGGCACTTTCCATGCACCTTCACAGGCCGCGCCGCACCAGATGGCTACGCTGACTGGCAACTACGACCGGAAGCACCTACCGCCGCTGACGTGAACCAACAACGTCACGCCACAACAATCGGCCAATCGTCGAAGCTCGCTGCGCACTATTAAAACCATACTTTGCAAGCACCTTACGCTGAAGCCTCATCATCGGCAGAACGGCACTCCAGACCAGGAGCACACCCACACCGACAGCAGTGCACGCGAAACCGACACCAATCATACTCACGTATGACGGAAGACTCAGAGCCAGCACTGCTACCGACAAGCCAATCGCAACGAACCCAACCAGCACGGCCCGATATCCCCATACAGCACGCCGGTAGGATCCCGCTGCCCGCAAATCTCGCTTGTCAGCCGACGAAATACTTGTCACCAACACCCAGCCCGTCTGCCGACCCCATCCAAACTGAATCTTCCTATCCCTCCCACCCACGAGGGCGACCGAACTCCACAGCGCCCAGGTTAGGCGAGGTGACCAAGCGGGGCGAAGTCCGGTCACCCACGCCGTTGACCCGCGAGGATGTCGTCCTACAAAATCGGGCTGCGAAGCCGAACGGGGGCACCCTCAGTTGGCGGCGTGGTTCGGCGGCGAGCCAGAGGGGACAACGGCATGGCATTCAAGCTGGCCCTGGGTCTAACGTTGATCATTTTCGGGTTGGTGCTCAGACTGTTCTTCCCGGACACCGAGTTGCTCTGGTTCCAGGGTGGACCGCTCGGCCTGGTGCTCATCCTGGTGGGTGTGATCGATCTGCTCCAAGCTCTCCGGCCTCGCCGGAGGTCGAAGCCCAAGGGGATTCTTGGTGAGCTCGCCGACGATCTGGGCATCAGCTCCCGGGATCGTCGGCGCGACGACCGACCGCACTGACGGGGCGCGGCAGACGTTGCCGTTCCACAGCACCTCAAGCCGCCATCTTCGGGCCACGGTACGGGCGGTCACCTGCCGCATCACCAGCTGTCGGGGATGGTCCAGCCACACCACCAGATCGGCTTTGCCGGCGAGAATGTCGCCGAGCTTGGCGGTGTACCGCCGCTCGGTCACCCAGCGCGGCCCAGCGGCAGCCTACGGGCCCGGCCAGGCCGCCCTCCGCCGTTTTGAGAGGGCCGGAGTTCCGCCCGGTCCCGGAGGGTCACGTCCGCCGGCTCATGGGCGCTGGTGGGGTGGCCGACGTCGGTGGGTGAGGTGGATGAGGGTGACTCCGGTGAGGATGAGCAGGACGGCGGTGCCGATGGCGGTAGACACGTTGGGGCCGGTGATGGGCAGGTCCGGGTCGGTGGGGGTGTCCGGGTCGGTGGGGGTGTCGGGGTCGGTGGGGGTGTCGACGGTGATGGTGGTGGCCTCGGACTGGCTGCTGGAGCAGGTGTTGGTGCTGGCGTAGTGGGCGGTGAGGGTGTGGGTGCCGGGCGGGAACCCGGTGGTGTGGGTGGCGGTGTTGGCGCTGCCCAGCGGCACGGTGGCGAGGTCGGTGGTGTTACTGCGGAAGGTGACGCTGCCGGTGGGGGTGTCGGTGGTGCAGGTGACGGTGGCGGTGAGGGTGACGTCCTGGTCGGCCGTCGGGTTCCGGGGCGAGACTCGCAGGGCTGTGGTGGACGCTGATCGCGCTTCGACCAGGGCCAGGCTGTGGCCGCTGCCGGCGGCGATGGCGGTGATCGTGGTTGCCGTGGGCAGGCTGGCCGCGACGGGCGTCCGGCGAACGGTGGTGGTTCCGTCCCCCAGCTGGCCGTCGATATTGCTGCCCCAGGCGAGGATGGTGCCGACAGAGGTGATCGCCAGGCCGAAGAGATCGCCGGCGGCAATCGCGGTGATCGTGACGCCTGCGGGCAGACTCACGGTGCCGGGCGTGTTCCTGTCTCTGGCGGTCCCATCACCCAACTGACCCCAGTTGTTGCTGCCCCAGGAGAGGACAGTGCCGACCGAGGTCAACGCCAGACTGTGGGTGAGGCCGCCGGCGACGGCGGTGACCGTGGTGCCCGGGGGCAGGCGGACGTGAACGGAAGCGTCGCGGTTGATGTTGCTTCCGTCGCCCAACTGGCCAACGAAGTTGTTGCCCCAGGCACGGGCGGCGCCAGCCGAGGTCACCACCAGGCTGTGCGAGCCACCGCCGGCGATGGCGGTGACCCTCGTGCCCACCGGCAACCCCACGACCACCGGCGTACTGCGGTTCGTCGTGCTCCCGTCACCCAACTGACCGGAAGAGTTGTCGCCCCAGGCGAGGACGGTGCCGGCCGAGGTCAACGCCAGACTGTGCATGCCACCGGCGGCGACCGCGGTGATCACCGTGCCGGGCGGGAAACTCACCGCCACCGGTGTACTGCGGTTCGTCCTGGTCCCGTCACCCAACTGACCGGTCGAATTGTCACCCCAAGCGAAGACGGTGCCGGCCGAGGTCAACGCCAGACTGTGGTTGAAGCCGGCGGCGACGGCGGTGACCGTGGTGCCCGGCGGCAGGGAAACGTCAACGGGAGTGCTGCGGTTGATGGTGCTCCCGTCCCCCAACTGACCAACACGGTTTCTGCCCCACGCGAGAACGGTGCCGGCCGACGTCACTGCCAGGCTGTGCGCATCACCGCCGGCGACAGCGGCCAGCTCAGCGCCGGTTGGCATGCCCACGGGGATGGGGGTGGTGCGGTAGTTGTTGGTGGTCCCGTCGCCCAACTGGCCGTAGTAGTTGTCGCCCCAGGCGAGGACGGCATCCGACGCGACAGTGGTCGGTGATGGCGTGTGCTGGGCTACCGAGGTGTGCTGCCCGGCGGCGGTTGACATGCTGACCGCCTGGACGGCCGTCACCGCCACCGTGAGGCAGAACCACCCGGCGATGACCCGCGCCGCCCGGCGCGCTCCGACACCACGGCCCGGCCGCTGACCGACTCCCCGCATCGTCAATACCCTCCTGCAGCGGCCACGGCACCGACTCGTCACCGCACATGACGCGAGGTCGGTTGACGTCGGCCGGTGAGGCGAATCAGGGCAGCACCGGCCAGGATGAACAGGGCGGCGGTGCCGACGGTGGTGGGTAGGTTCGGGCCGGTGATCGGCAGACCAGAATCGTCAGGTAAGGGGGCGACGGTGACGCTGACGGGCGCGGATCGGCTGTCCGGACAGGTGTTGGAGCTGACATATACGGCGGTGAGGCTGTGTGCGCCCGGCGCCAGCGTCGTGGTGTGGCTGGCGGTGGTCGCGGTCGTCAGGGACGTAGTGGCCAGCATGGTGGTGTTGTCGCGGAACGTGACCGTTCCGGTGGGCGTGTCGCCGGTGCAGGTGACCGTCGCGGTGAGCGTGACATCCTGACCCGCCTCCGGACTCGACGGCGTGACCCGCAACGTGACGCTGGACGTCGGCGGCGCGACCAAGGCAACGCTGTGAGCGGCGCCGGCGGCGACAGTGGTGACCGTGGCGCCTGCGGGCAGGCTGACGGGCACCGGTGTAGCGCGGTCGGTACTGGTCCCGTCGCCTAATTGACCAAAGGAATTGTCACCCCAGGCAGTTGCGGCGCCGCCGGAGGCAACCGCCAGACCGTGGGCGTCGCCTCCGGCGAGGGCGGTAACCGTGGTACCCCCAGGCAAACTGACAGCCACCGGCGTACTGCGATTGGTCGTCGTCCCATCACCCAATTGACCCGAAGAATTTCTACCCCAGGCAAGGACATCACCCGCGGACGTCAACGCCAGGCTGAAGGCGATACCAGCGGCGACCGCCGTAGCCGTGGTACCGACAGCCACCGGCGTACTGCGATTGGAGGTCGTCCCATCACCCAATTGACCCGACGAATTGCTACCCCAGGCAAGGACATCACCCGCGGACGTCAACGCCAGACTGTGGGCGTCGCCTCCGGCGACCGCGGTCACCGTGGCACCCGAAGGCAGGCTGACATTCACCGGCGTACGGCTGGGAGTGGTGGTCCCGTCGCCCAACTGACCGACGGCGTTGGCACCCCAGGCGAGGACGGTGCCCGCGGACGTAACCGCCAAGCTGTGGGTGGCCCCTCCGGCGACTGCGGTAGCCGTGACACCCGTCGGCAGACTGACGACCACCGGCGTAGGGCTGTCGATGGTGGTCCCATCACCCAACTGACCGATTGTATTGTCGCCCCAGGCGAGGATAGTGCCCGCGGACGTCAACGCCAGACTGAAGGCAGCACCAGCGGCGACCGCGGTCACCGTGACACCCGAAGGCAAACTGACAGCCACCGGCGTACTGCGATTGGTCGTCGTCCCATCACCCAACTGGCCCGACGAATTGCCGCCCCAGGCGAGGACAGTGCCAGCAGAGGTCACCGCCAGGTTGTGGGCGGCGCCAGCGGCGACCGCGGTCACCGTGACACCCGAAGGCAAACTGACCGCCACCGGCATGCTGCTGTCAGCAGTAGTCCCATCACCCAACTGACCGGAATCGTTGTCACCCCAGGAAAGGGCGGTGTCCGCCGC
Source organism: Salinispora pacifica DSM 45544 (assembly GCF_000378845.1). Lineage (NCBI taxonomy): Bacteria > Bacillati > Actinomycetota > Actinomycetes > Micromonosporales > Micromonosporaceae > Salinispora > Salinispora pacifica. The sequence goes on from NZ_KB905359.1 coordinate 1,440,630, forward strand.
GACAGCCGACGGGGACGGCCTGCTCTGTGCGGCCGCGGGCGACACGCCAACCGCCTGGGTGACCGTCACGGCCACCGCGAGGGCGAGGCACCCCCCGGCGGCCATTCTTGCCCAGCCCGCCTGGGCAGCACGGCCTGCCCGCCGACGAAATCCTCGCACCGCTCAACACCTCCGAGCGCACAAAATCCGCAAATAGGACGAAAGCTATGTTTACCGCCCTACTGCTGAAATGGCGAGGAGAAACGCCCTCGAAGGCTCAGACGCGTACCAGGATCCGGCCGTCAACCACGTCGAAGGCGGTGTCGATCCCCGCCTCGGTCGTGATCTCCGCCAGGTAGTCGCAGACCGCGCGCCCCTCCGGCGTGTCCGCCCGGTACGGCACCGGCTCATGCCCCTCGTTGATGAACACGGGTACGAGGCTGACCCGGTCGATTCGGCCGTCGGTGATATGCAGCCGGACGATCATCGAGTTCCGGCCCTCCTCCCGCAGATCCCGGCCGGGGGCGAGTTTCTGGTGGAGCCGGTTCGCCTTCTCGAACCACTCCTTGCTGTACGACTGCCACCAGCGCTCGTTGATCTCAAAGGCGAAGTTGCCCAGGCTGTAGAAGATGACCTTGCCTCGGTAGACCTCGACCGGCTTCAGGATGTGGGGGTGGTGCCCGATCACGGCGTCGGCGCCGGCGTCAATCGCCGCGTGAGCCACCGTCGGCTGGTAGTCCGCGAGCCGTGAGCGCTGGAAGTGCAGGCCCCAGTGGAGTGACACGACCAGCACCTCCACCTGGTCACGCAGCTTTTCGATGTCCGCGACGAATGCCGCCAGGTCGGATTCGTCCGGCTGGGTCTTGATCAGGGGTGGGCCGCCGGGCTGGTCATACTCGAACGGTTCGTAGTGGGTCATCGCCCGCATCGGCGACACGCCGTGCTTGTTCGGCCCGGCGTAGTAGCCCTCCGGTGCGACCGAACAGTAGGCCAGGAACCCGACCCGCGTACCGTCGCGTTCGATGATCCCGGGCCGGCGCGCCTCGTCGATATCCGCCCCCGCGCCCACCACGGTAACGCCGTTGCGGCGACACCGCTCGATGCAGTCGAGCAGCGCGTCAGCTCCCCAGTCGCCGGTGTGGTTGCTCGCCATCGAGATCACGTTGTAGCCCGCGTGCGGTATCGCCGCGAGGTTCTCCACGTCGTGCGGGACGCCGCCGCGTGGGCCGGACGAACCCAGCGACCCCTGGTCGGAGTAGGCGGTCTCCAGTTGGCCGAAGGTGATATCGGCCCCGACCAGATGGTCTCGCACATGACGGAACATGTCGTGCGGACGGTCCCGGAGGATGAGCAGGTCACCGGTGGCGGCGACGACAATCTCCGGAATCTCCTGGTTCGTGCCCACGTTCGGACGCTAGCACTGTCGGTAACCGTCCGGCCGCTCGATCGCGGTGTCTGGGCGGCGGGAAGCCCCAGCCGGCCTCCGGTTCCACCGCCCCACCCCGGTGCCGGCAATCCCGGTCGCGTGGGCTGCACGATCCCGCCCCGGCGCCGCGCTGCCCGGACTAGCCTCGGGACGGAGGCCGGGGGCGACTCCCGCGGAGGTGATGCCGACATGGCCGCAGCCAACGACGCGCCGGTGCTCGTCGCGGTCGGCTCCGAACGGGACCTGCCGCTGGTCGAGCTCGCCGCGCGGGAAGCGGCCGCGTTCGAGCACCCCCTACAGCTGATCCACACCTTCGACTGGGGGGCCGCCTTCGAGGCGGAGTCGGTCGCCGGCACGCACGACGCGGCCGTGGAACTGCTCAATCATGCGGTCAAGGTCGCCCGGGAGGTCGAGGAGACACTGCCGGTAGGCCACGAGATCGCCGAGGGCTCCCGGGTGCAGCCGCTGATTCGCAGGTCGGAGACGGCCTTCCTGGTCGCAGTCGGCGACAGCGGCATGAGCACCAAACAGCTCGGCTGCCCCATCCCCGCCGACACGCCGGCGGTGCAGGTCGTCACCCAGGCCGGCTGCCCAGTGCTGGTGGCCCGCCGCGAACCGCCGGCGAAGGGGCCGGTCCTGGTCGGAGTGGACGGCTCGGTCGCCTCCCAGCAGGCCCTGAAGTGGGCGTTTGACTGCGCCGTCCGGCGGGCCGGCCGCCTGGTCGCCGTCCGGGTGGTGGAGCGCGGCCAAGACGACGCACCGGAGATCCTCGCCGACACGGTGGCGGCGGTCGGCGGCGCAGAGCCGGGCGTGCCGGTGGAGTGCCACACCATCCGGGGCGCTCCGGGCGATGTCCTGGTAGAGCAGTCCCGATCCGCCCAGCTGGTGGTGTTGGCCGCGCGCGGCCAACAGCCCGGCCGAGGAATGATCGGCTCCGCCTGTCAGGCCATGCTCTACCACTCGCCCACGCCCACGGTTGTGGTGCGAGGACTCGCCCCGGCAGAGAGTCCGTGAGACCCGGGACCAACGCCTCTTAACCCGGCGGTAGCCGTCGGCGAGGCTAACCACAACGCCCCGGATGCGCCACACCCGACCGAGAGGCTCAGGTAGCATGAACATCGCAACCGCCCAGCACAGCCCGCTGACCGAGGACGAACTGCGCCGACTGGACGCGTACTGGCGGGCGGCGAACTACCTCACGGTCGGGCAGATCTACCTCCGGAGCAACCCGCTGCTACGCGAGCCGCTGACCGCGGAACACATCAAGCCCCGGCTCCTCGGCCACTGGGGCACCAGCCCCGGCCTGAACCTGCTCTACGCGCACCTCAACCGGGTCATCGTCGCCCGTGACCTGAACGCCATCTACATCACCGGTCCCGGCCACGGCGGTCCCGCGCTCGTGGCGAACACCTGGCTGGAGGGCACCTGGAGCGAGCTCTACCACGGCACCTGCCAGGACGAGGCCGGCATGGCGCAGCTCTTCTGCCAGTTCTCCTTCCCCGGCGGCATTCCCAGCCACGTGGCCGCGGAGGTGCCGGGATCGATTCACGAGGGGGGTGAGCTCGGGTACGCGCTCAGCCACGCCTACGGTGCCGCGTTCGACAACCCGGACCTGCTGGTCGCGTGCGTGATCGGCGACGGCGAGGCGGAGACCGGGCCGCTGGCGGGTAGCTGGCTGTCGAACGTGTTCCTGAACCCGGCCCGCGACGGCGCGGTGCTGCCCATCCTGCACCTCAACGGCTACAAGATCGCCAACCCGACGGTGTTGGACCGGCTCCCCGAGTCCGACCTGCTGGATCTGATGCGCGGGTACGGTCACGAGCCGTACCTGGTGGCCGGGGACGATCCGGCCACGGTGCACCAGGCGCTCGCCGCGACCATGGACCGGGCGCTGGACGAGATCGCCGCCATCCAACAGCAGGCCCGCTCCGGTGGCCGGGTCGAGCGCCCGCGCTGGCCGATGATCGTGCTCCGTACGCCGAAGGGCTGGACCGGCCCGCGCGAGGTCGACGACAACCGGGTGGAGGGCACCCACCGCGCCCACCAGGTGCCGCTGCCGCAGGTGCGCGAGAACCCGCAGCACCTGGCCGAGTTGGAGCGCTGGCTTCGCAGCTACCGCCCGGAGGAGCTCTTCGACGCGACCGGGGCGCCGGTGGCCGAGCTGTTGGACCTGCCGCCGAAGGGCGACCGCCGGATGAGCGCCAACCCGGTCGCCAACGGCGGGCAGGTCCTGCGTGATCTGGTCCTGCCCGACTTCCGCGACTACGCGGTTGACGTGCCACGCCCCGGTACGGCGGTCACCAGCGCCACCGGCACGCTCGGCAGCTGGATCCGCGATGTCATCGCCGCGAACCCGGAGACGTTCCGGCTCTTCGGCCCGGACGAGGTGGCCTCCAACCGGCTCGGCGCCGCCTTCGAGGTCACCGACCGGGCCTGGGTGGCGGCCACCGTACCCGGAGACGAGAACCTCTCCCCCGACGGCCGGGTGATGGAGGTGCTCTCCGAGCACCTCTGCCAGGGCTGGCTGGAGGGGTACCTGCTGACCGGCCGGCACGGCCTCTTCACCAGCTACGAGGCGTTCATCCACATCGTTGACTCGATGGTCAACCAGCACGCCAAGTGGCTGAAGGTGACCCGGGGCATCCCCTGGCGGCAGCCGGTGGCCTCGCTGAACTACCTGCTCTCCAGCCACGTCTGGCGGCAGGACCACAACGGCTTCTCGCACCAGGACCCGGGCTTCATCGACCATGTCGTGAACAAGAAGGCCGAGGTGGTCCGGGTCTACCTGCCACCGGACGGGAACACCCTGCTCTCCACGATGAGCCACTGCCTGCGCAGCCGGCACTACATCAACGTGGTGGTCGCGGGGAAGCAACCCACACCGAGCTGGCTGTCGATGGATGAGGCGGTCCTGCACTGCCGGCGCGGGATCGGCATCTGGGACTGGGCCAGCAACGACGGCGGTACGGAACCGGACGTGGTACTCGCCTGCGCCGGGGACGTCCCGACGCTGGAGACCCTCGCGGCGGTCGACCTGCTGCACCAGCACCTGCCCGAGTTGAGGGTTCGGGTGGTCAACGTGGTTGACCTGATGCGCCTGCAACCGTCGAGCGAGCACCCGCACGGGCTGCCGGACTCGGAGTTCGACACCATCTTCACCACCGACAAGCCGATCATCTTCGCGTACCACGGCTACCCGTGGCTCATCCACCGCCTGACCTACCGGCGGACCAACCACTCCAACCTGCACGTTCGCGGCTACAAGGAGGAGGGCACCACCACCACTCCGTTCGACATGGTGATGCTCAACGACCTGGACCGGTTCCACCTGGTCATCGACGTGATCGATCGGGTACCCGGGCTCGGCGCGCGGGCGGCGCACCTGCGGCAGGAGATGGTCGACGCCCGCCAGTCGTGCCGGGACTACACCCGCCGGCACGGCGCCGACGACCCGCGGGTGGCGCAGTGGCGGTGGGTCCGCGAGACGAACGCCGACCTGGGCGACCACCAGTGAACGGAACCGAGATCCTGGTCGGCTACGACGGCTCGCCGGACGCGGTCCGGGCCCAGGAGTGGGCCCGGGCCGAGGCCGCCCAAAGGGGACGGTCGGTGCACCTCGCGTACGTCTTCGAGTGGCTCACCATGGCCGGGTGGACCGGCCCTGGTGGGGGGCCCAGCATCTGGCCCGACGACACCGCTCGGCGGCAGGCGGAGGAGTTGGTCCGGCAGGCCGCCGCGGACGCGACCAGCCCGGAGCTGACCGTCACCGGTGCGCTGTACGAGGGGCCGCCCGCGCTGGTGCTCCAGGAGCTCTCGGCGCGGGCTGGCCTGCTGGTAGTCGGTACGCGCGGGCTTGGCGGCTTCGCCGGCCTGCTGGTCGGTTCGACGGCGGGATCCGTGGCCGCACACGCCCACTGCCCGGTGGTGGTGGTCCGCGGGGACGCCGACCGCCGGGGTCGGAACGGGCACGTCGCGGCCGGGGTGGACGGCTCGGAGCAGTCGCTGCTCGCCCTGGGCTTCGCGGTCGAGCAGGCCGCCGCCCGGAAGGTACCGCTACACGTGCTGCGCGCGTGGCATTCGCCGCCGGGTCAGCGCCCGCCGCCCGCACCGGATGCCCGAGCGGGTGCCCAGGCGGCCCGCTCCGAGTTGGAGGAGGCACTGGCCCGCTGGCGACGAGCGTTCCCGGATCTCCAGATCACGGTGGAGGTGGCCGAGGGCAATCCGGCCGAGTTGCTCGTGACGGCCAGCCGCAACGCCCAGCTGGTCGTGGTCGGCAGCCGAGGCCACGGTGGCCTGGCCGGGATGCTGCTCGGCTCGGTCAGCCAACAGCTGCTACACCACGCGCACTCCCCGGTCGCCGTGGTCCGCGAACGCTGAGGTCGGTCACCGTCGGCGGAGGCTGGTCAGGGTGCCCGGGCCGAGCAGGGCACGCAACGCGTTGAGGATCACCAGCACGTCGATGCCCTCCTGAAGGAAGGCACCGGCCACCGGCGGCACCCGGCCGATGGCGGCGGCGAACATGGCCAGCACGGCGAGCCCCATGCCCACTGTGGCGCTCTGCACGGCGATGCGGCGCGCGTACCGGGCGATCTCCACCGCGTCGGCCAGCCGCTCCAGCCGGTCAACGGTGAGCACCGCGTCGGCGACGTCCGCCGACGCGGTGGCCCCGGTGGCGCCCATCGCCACGCCGACATCCGCGGTGGCCAGGGCGGGGGCGTCGTTCACCCCATCGCCCACCATCACCGTGACCGCCCGGTCCACCTCGGCGCGGACCCGGTCCGCCTTCTCGGCCGGTGCGCAGCGGGCGAGAACGTCGTCCACCCCGACCTCTCGGGCTACCCGGCGGGCGGTGGCCGGCTGGTCGCCGGTGACCATGACGATCCGGCGCAACCCCGCCGCCCGCAGCCGGCCGACCGTACGCGACGCGTCGGACCGGACCGGATCCGCCAGCAGGATCACGCCGAGCGGCCCGTCGGCCGCACCGACCCACACCAGCGAGTGCCCGGCCTCCTCGGCGCGGTCCCGGGCCGTGGCCGCCCACGGTGGCGGTGTGCTGTCGAGCTGCCCCACCCACAGGTCACGGCCCTCCACCCGCCCGCGTACGCCCCGGCCCGGCTCCTCGGTGACCCCCGTTGGCTCGGCGAGTCCGAGCTCTCGCTCCCGCGCCCCCTCCACCAGGGCGGTGGCCAGCACATGCGGGGAGAGCTGCTCCACGGAGGCGGCGAGGCGCAGCACCTCGTCGGCCGTGGTCCCCGGGGCCGGCACCGTCTCGGCCACCTTGGGCCGGCCGGCGGTCAGGGTTCCGGTCTTGTCCACCAGCAGGGTGCGGGCCCGGCCGAGCAGTTCGAGCGAGCCGCCGTCGCGGACCAGGACCCCGTGCCGGGCGGTACGGGACAGCCCAGAGACGATGGCGATCGGGGTGGCCAGCAGCAGTGGGCAGGGCGTGGCCACCACCAGGACCGCCACCGCCCGGACCAGGTCGCCGGAGACCAGCCAGCCCAGCCCGGCGAGCAGCAGGGTGAACGGAACGAAGGCGACGGCGTATCGGTCGGCCAGCCGGACCGTCGGCGCCTTCTGTGCGGTGGCCTCCCGGGCCAGCCGCACGATCCCGGCGTACGTGCTGGAGGCCGCGTCCGCGGTCGCCCGCAGCCCGAAGGCGGCACCGGCGTTCACCACACCGCTGCCCACCCGATCCCCCGGGGCACGGTGGACCAGCCGCGACTCTCCCGTCACCACCGACTCGTCGAGCGTGGCCGCCGCCGTGGGCTGCCCGTCGACCGGTACCACGTCGCCGGGGCCGACCAGCAGTTCGTCGCCGGCGACAACCTGGTCTGCCGGGACCACCTCGATCGTCCCGTCCGGGGCGCGTCGGCGCGCGGTACGCGGGGCGTGCGCGAGCAGCGCACGGAGGTCGCGGGTCGCCCGCCCCTGGGCGTACGCCTCCAGCGTCCGGCCGGTGGCCACCATCACCGCGATCACCGCCCCGGCCAGGTACTCCGCCACGACGAGCGCGCCCGCCAGCGCGAGGACGGCGATCACGTCGACGCCGTACCGCCGGTGCCAGAGCTCACGCAGCATCGACCCGACGGCCGGCACCAGCGCGGCCACGGTGGCGGCGGCCCAGAGTAGGTCAGCGAGGCCGGACCGGTCGGCGAGCCACGCCACCACGCCAGCGAGCACCAGCGCGGTCAGCCCGCCCAGCGGCACCCAGAGCAGCCGGCCGCCCGGCCCGGACCGCGCCGGTTGCTCGGGCCCGCACTCCGGCTCCGCCGCCATCACCGAAATCGTCCCAGCGGATCGGGCGGGTGGGCGGTGCATCACCGAACCCACCGGGCAAAATCGGTCCAGCGGATCACCGAGGTGGGCAGTGCGTCACCCGGGTCGAATGGTCCGGCGGCGACGGGACCTGCGCCCCGTGCGATCGGCGGGCGAATGTCGCAGGATGGATCGGCAACCGCACCCAGGTGCCCTCCGGGTGCGGCACGATGTGTTCGAGGGAAGGGTCGAGAGCATGAGCCAGACGGACCACGCGCTGACCACCGCGCTCGCGCAGGCCGCCGCGACCGCCGGTCGCGCCCCCTCGGTGCACAACACCCAACCGTGGCGGTGGCGGGTCCTGCCCGACGCGCTGGAGCTGCGGGTGGTCCGCGACCGGCAGCTCACCGCCACCGACCCGGAGGGGCGGTTGCTCGTCCTGAGCTGCGGTGCGGCGCTGCACCACGCCCAGGTCGCGTTGGCCGCCGAGGGATGGCAGGCGGCGGTGGAGCGAATCCCCGACCCGGATCAGGTGGAGCGGACCCCCGACCCGGATGATCCGGACCTGCTGGCCCGGCTCACCGGCCTGACCCGGGTGGGGACGGACCCCGAGGCCATGCACCTGGTGCAGTGCATGCGAATCCGGCACACCGATCGCCGACCGGTTGGTGACGAACCGATCACCGACTCGGCCCTGACCGAGATCACCGAGGCGGCCACCGCCACCGGGGTCCGGCTTCAGCAACTTAACCGGGACCAGGTGTTGCAGCTGGCGACCGCCGCGTCCCAGGCCGACACCGTGGAGTCGGAGGATCCCCGGCTGCGCGCGGAACTGGCGTACTGGACCAGCCGGGCCGACGATGTCGGTCTGCCGGCGGCGGTGTTGCCGGAGTCGCCTCCGCAGACCACCGTGCCCGGCCGGGACTTCGGCCGGGCCGGCACGCTGCCGGTGGGGCCCGGTCATGACCAGGCCGCCGCGTACGCGCTGCTCTACGGCGACGAGGACGAGCCCAGCACCTGGTTGCGAGCCGGTGAGGCGCTGTCGGCGAGTTGGCTCACGGCGACCCGGCTCGGCGTCTCGGTGGTGCCGTTGAGCGGGGTGATCGAGGTTCCGGGCACCCGCGCGGAGCTGCGCGGGGTACTCGCCGGCATGGGATACCCGTATCTCGTGCTGCGCCTGGGCCGCGCGGATCCGACGCACGCCGGCCCGCCGCACACGCCGCGGCTCGCGGTGGAACAGGTGGTGGACACCACAGCGGTCCGCGGAACCTGACGGGCGTGTCACGTCCCTGGTCGGCGACGTTAGCATCGGCCGGTGACACCGAGTCCCGAACACGAACCGCACGCCACCCCTTCGCTCGGGTTGACCCCGTTGTCCCGGGTCGACCTGGACGAGCTGCTGCAGGAGATGCTGGAGCGGGTCAGCCAGGTGGTCACCAGTCGGGAACGGCTGCGGGCCCTGCTCGACGCGGTGGTCGGCATCAGCACCGACCTGGACCTGCGCAGCACGCTGCAACGCATCGTCGAGGCCGCCGCCGAGCTGGCCGGGGCCCGCTACGGCGCGCTCGGCGTCCTCAGCCGGGACCGGACGCTGCACGACTTCGTCATCCACGGTGTCGACGACGAGCAGCGCGCCAAGATCGGTGACCTGCCGCACGGCCGAGGCGTCCTCGGCCTGCTGATCGACGATCCGCGCCCGGTGCGGATGCCCGACATCACCCAGCACCCCGCCTCCTACGGTTTCCCGCCGCACCATCCGCCGATGCACAGCTTCCTCGGGGTGCCGGTGCGGATCCGGGACCAGGTCTTCGGCAACCTCTACCTGGCCGAGAAGCGGGACGCGGCCGAGTTCACCGAGGACGACGAGGAGATCGTGGTGGCGCTGGCCGCAGCGGCCGGGGTGGCGATCGAGAACGCCCGCCTCTACGAGCTGGAACACCGGCGGGAGCGGTGGCTGGCCGCCGCCGCCGAGATCACCACGCTGCTGCTCGGCGAGGTCCGCCGTACCGACGCGCTGTCGCTGGTGGCGCGGCGGGCCCGGGAGGTCGCCGAGGCGGAGCTGGCGCTGGTGTTGCTCTATGACCCCGGCGCAGACGCCTTCACCGTTGACGTGGTCGATGGCGCGGGTGAGCAGGCCGCTGCCCTGGTCGGCACCGTCCTACCCGCCGCCGACACCAGCTTCGGCGCCGCCGTCATCCACGGCCGCCACGACCGGGTGGCGGACCTCGCCTATGCCGCGCCCTGGCCGGCGCTGCTGGACACCGGGCCGGCGGTGCTCTCCCCACTGGCGACGGCGGACACCCTGCACGGCGTGCTGGTGGTGGCGTACAGCGCTGACCACGAGGACACCAGCGAGGACGACGTGGCGCTGCTCGGCAGCTTCGCCGCGCAGGCCGCGCTGGCCATGGAGCGGGCTCGGGGCCAGGAGGAGCGGGAGCTGCTGGTGGTCCTGGAGGACCGCGAGCGGATCGCCCGGGACCTGCACGACGTGGTGATTCAGCGGTTGTTCGCCACCGGCCTGCAGTTGCAGAGCGCGGTGCCGATGAGCACCCGCCCCGAACTCGCCAACCGGATCAACGCGGCGGTGGACGACCTGGACGCCACGATCAAGGACATCCGCCGCACCATCTTCGAGCTGCGCACGCCGATGACCGCGCAGCTACGCTCGGAGATCCGGGAGGCGGTCGAGGACGCCGCCGGGTCGCTGGGCTTCCGGCCCGCGCTGGAGTTGGCCGGCCCGATCGACAGCGCCGTCTCGGATGAGCTGCGCCCCGATCTCACGGCCGTGCTGCGGGAGGCGCTGTCGAACACGGTGCGCCATGCCCGGGCCCAGCGGGTCGCGGTCACCGTCCGGGTGGCGGCCGGTCAGGTTTCGGTGACCGTCGCCGACGACGGGATCGGCTGCGATCCGGCCGCCGCCCGGGGCGGGCTGGTCAACCTGCGCGAACGTGCCGAGCGCCACGGCGGGGTATTCGAGGTGCGACCGGAGCACCCGCACGGCACCCGGCTGCACTGGTCCGTGCCGCTGGACAGCTGAGCCGTCAGCGGCATCAGGATCAACCGCGCCGGGTCAGTGGGTCTTGCCGAGCAGGCGGGTGGCGAGTACGGCTGCCTGCGTCCGCCGCTCCAGGCCGAGCTTCGCCAGCATGCTGGAGACGTAGTTCTTCACCGTCTTCTCGGCGAGGAACATCCTGCCGGCGATCTCCCGGTTGGTGAGCCCCTCGGCCACGTACTCCAGGATCCGCCGTTCCTGCTCGGTCAGGGATTTCAGCTCCCGTGGCTGCTCGACGCCGCTGCGAATCCGCTCCAGTACCCGGGTGGTGATCGCGGGGTCGAGCAGCGACTGCCCGGCGGCCACTCGCCGGACCGCGTCCACCAGGTCGGTGCCGCGGATCTGCTTGAGCACGTAGCCGGCCGCGCCGGCCATGATCGCCGCGAAGAGCGCCTCGTCGTCCTCGTACGAGGTGAGAATCAACCCCTTGATCGACGAGTCCAGGGCCCGGATGTCCCGGCACACGTCGATGCCGTTGCCGTCGGGTAGCCGCGCGTCGAGAATCGCTACGTCGGGCCGGAGCGCCGGGATGCGGCGGGCCGCCTCCTGGGCCAGGCCGGACTCGCCGACGACCTCGATGTCACCGCTGGCCGTGAGCAGGTCGGCAAGGCCACGACGGACGACTTCATGGTCGTCGAGTAGGTACACGCGGATCATCCCTTGTTTCTACCCTGCTGGCGGCTGTTCTGCAGGGGTCGAAGGTCCCGACCCGCCCCGGCCGGGCACCCGCTCGGCGGTTCTCACTCCACCGGAACGGACAAGAGGGACAATACGGACAGCACAGGCTGATAGTACGAACGCCGGGAAGCGGTGAGTCTGGGGCAGGACAGTCGGTCCCGCTGGGAAGGGACATCCGGCCCTGGAATCCCGGGCTCCGCCTGGGAGACGGTGGACGAAGCAGCAGCCGTGGCGCGCCAACGGAGGGGAGCGACACCATGGACGCTTACTACAGCCTAGCGCAGCTACGTACCGCCGCCGCCGACGCCATTCGCGCCCCGTCGCTGCACAACACGCAGCCGTGGCGGTTCCGCCTGCGCGACGGCGGGATCGAGGTGCTGGTTGACCCGTCCCGACGGCTGCCCGCCACCGACCCGAACGGCTGGGGTATCCGCATCGCCGCCGGGGCGGCGCTGTTCAACCTCCGGCTCGCCCTGGCCGTCGCGGAGACACCGGCCGCCGTACGGCTACGCCCGTACCCGGCCGAGCCCGATGTGGTGGCCCGGCTGGTCCCGGACGCGCCGCGCCGCCCCACCCCGATCGAGCAGGACCTCCACGCGGCGATCCCCCGCCGGTTCAGCAACCGCGCCCCATTCCAACCCGACCCGGTGCCCGCCGACACCCGGTGGCGGCTCACCGAAGCGGCCCGGGCCGAGGAGTGCTGGCTGGAGCTGCTGATCGGTACGAGCGCGGTGAACGCGTTCGCTGAGATCGCCCGGGGCGCCCACCGGGTGCTGGAGCGCAATCCCGCATACCGCGCCGAGCAGGAGAAGTGGGTCCACCACGACGAGGCCCCCGACGGGGTACCCGCGAACGCCGGCGGTCCACCGTTCGAGCCGCAGGACCTGCTGCCCGCGCGCGCCTTCGGCGGCCGGGAACGCGCCCCCGGCCGCGACTTCGAACCGGAACCCCTCGTCGCGGTGCTCGGCGGCCCCGGCAACACCGCCGTCGACCAGGTCATCGCCGGCCAGGCCCTACAACGTACGCTGCTCACCGCCACCGACGCCGGGCTCTCCGTGTCGATGCTGTCCCAACCCATCGAGGTACCCACCGCCCGGGAGCAGCTGCGGCTCTCGCTGGGCCGCTACGGCACTCCGCAGATGGTGATGCGGATCGGGTACGGCCAACCCGGCTGGCCCACCCCCCGTCGCGACGTCAACGAGGTGCTCGACCTGACCGTCCCCCAGCTCTGACCATCCGGCCGCCCTGACCGGCTGGCCGCACTGACCATCCGGCCGCCGCCCGGCGCGCGGTCAGCGTCCGGCCGACAGCAGCGCCGCCTCCCGGGCCGGGTCCAGGCCCACCGAGGCGCGTTGCGGACGGCCCGCGCGGGGCGGCGCCACGCCAACCGCCCGCAGCCAGGACCAGGTGTCGGCCACGGTGTCGGTCACCGGGCGGCACACCAGTCCGGCGGCGTACGCGGCCCGCACGTCGCGCTCCTGCAACCAGCGGTAGGGATGCCCGGCCGGAATCCAGATCGGCAGGTCGTTCCAGGGCACCACACCCGCTGCCAGAATCCGCTCCGGGTCGATCCAGCGCAGCCGGGCCTCAGCCCCCGTCACCGCCACACAGGCGGCGAGCAACTCCCCCATCGTCGCGTGCCCGGTACGGCTGACCACGTTAAACGTCCCACCGGGCACCTCCGGGTCGAGCAGGAACGCCGCCAGGTCGCGGACGTCAACGTACTGCAGGGCGAGGTCGGCCGGGCCGGGCGCCAGCACCGCACCGCCGCGGGCGGTCCGCTGCAGCCACCACGGCAACCGACCGATGTCCTCACCCGGTCCGAGGATCAGGCCGGCCCGGGCGATCAGCGCCCGCTCGCCGTAGACCTCCCGGACGGCCCGCTCGGCGCCGGCCTTGTTGGCCGCGTAGTCGCCCTCGAAGGCATCGGGCGCGGCGTCGACCACCGGAGCGTCCTCCGCCGACCCCAACGCCACCGGCTCGGCGTAGACCGACCCGCTGGAGACGTAGCCGTAGCGTCCGACCTGCCCGGCCAGCGCCCGCGCCGAATCCCTGACGGCCCGCGGCGCCCCGTCCCAGGTGTCGACGACCAGATCCCACTCCTGACCGGCGAGCGCGGCCAGCCCGCCCGGTGCGGTCCGGTCACCCCGGAGCCGCCGCACACCGGCTGGCGTCGTCCCGTGGCGGCCCCGGTTGAACACCGTCACCTCCCACATTCGGCGCAGCCCCGCGCCGACCACCGCCCCGCCGACGAAACCCGTACCACCCAACACCAGCAGTCTCATGCCTCCACCGTGCCGGCCCCGCGAAGGCTGTGCCTACCGGGTTCTGCCGCCAGCAGTTCTGCTGACGGCAGAAGCGGTCCCGGGCACGGGCCGCGCGTCCGGCGCGGCCGGTGCCCGATGCGGCGGACCGCGACCTCAGCTGGCGTGAACGCCGACCTCCCTCAGCGAGTAGCCCCAGTCGGTACCGCGCTCCTGACCCTGGACGCGGACGTAGCGCACCGGCGTCGGGTCGAAGAAGGCCGTGTCCAGACCACCGTCACCATCCGATATGGAGGACACGGTCTGCCAGGAGCTGCCGTCGGCGCTCACCTCGATCCGGTACGCCTTGGCGTACTCGCCCGCCCACTCCAGGGTGACCCGCCGGACCTGCTGCGCCGAGCCGAGATCCAACCGCAGCCACTGGTCGTCACTCCACCAGCTCGCCCAGCGCGTCGTCGGGTCGCCGTCCACGGCTCGACGGGGGGCGTAGGTGGTGAACGGATACCACGCGGTCGAGCTGGCCGAGGCGGACGACCCGGCGGCGAGGTTGACACCGGGGACGTGGCCCTCCGTGGCGCCCCACATGCCGAGGTACGACTCGGCGCCGCGCAGCAGGTCGTCCACCACCTCCTGACCGCCCAGGATCCGAATCTCCTCCACCCAGTCTGGCACCAGTCCGTAGTGGGCCGCACCGTCAGCGTTGATGTCCCAGGTCCGGTCACCGGTGGTCTGCCGGTCCATGACGGCACCGCCGTGCGCGGACTGGTACGGGTACTGGACCGGGTTCGGGGTGTCCGCGCCCCGGGGGCCGGGCCAGCTACCGAAACCGTTCATGTCGGTGCCGAAGCCGTACCCGACGTCGTAGCTGTCGCGCAGCTCCTTCGTCCGATCCGCGTCCGTGATGAACCGCTCGGCACCGTGCATGTACTGCGTGATGAACCCGCCGAGTCGGTAGACCCGCTCGCTCCAGAGCAGGTCCATCCAGCTGTGCGACGAGACCACACCGGGGTACGACACGGACTCGAAGATGTCCAGGGCCCGGCCGGTGGCCTTGACACTCATGTGGTCGATCTCCACCATCATGTTGCGGTCCATCAGGCCCCGCAGGGCGTACTCGCCGAGGTTGGTCAGCCCGCGGACGTTGCACCGCGCGTCAGACGAGTACGACGGCATCTCGGCGTCGGACGGGAGCAGATCCCCCAGCCCGGGTAGGTCCAGGGAGGCGATGGGGTTGTCCTGCTGCGGCCCCCGGCACTGCTCCGTCGTCCAGAAGGTCCCGGTCGACAGGAACTGCCCGGCGTTGACCGCTATCCCGGTGGTCCCGGAGTCGAATCGGACGCCGCAGAGCGCGTTGTCGAACTTGTGGCACAGGAACACACTGCGTACGCCGAGATCGTGCAGCTCGTCGAGCCCGCGATCGATGTCCTCCTCGTCGCACTGGGCGATGTCCAGGATCTGTTTACAGCCGAACGGCTCGGAGGTCTCGACCCCCAGGACGACGGCGAGCTTGCCCTGTGCGATGACCTCGCGCGCCTGGTCGCTGTCGGTGACGACACGGAACCATCCCTGGCCCGCGCCGCCGTACATCTGGTCGATGTAGTCCTGCATCTCGTAGGTCTTGGCGGCCTGGAGCCGGATCGAGGTCATCTCGTCGCAGCTGCGGTCCTTGAAGAAGTAGACCGAGCAGATCACTCCGTTGGTGACCAGGTGGTTGACCATGACTCGCTGGCCACCACGCCAGGCCCGCTCGATCCAGGCGTAGTAGTTCTGCTGGTGGGTCTGCGAGTCGTGGGCCGGCCAGTCCGCGAACGTCGGCCAGCCGTCGGGGTCGTGCTGGCCGTCACCACCGTTGGTGAGGAAGTCGAACAGGGCCAGGGAGCCGTCGGGGTAGTGCTCCGGGCAGTCCTTGAGCGCGTCGGTGATGCCCGCGTCGGAGAAGGGCTTGCCGCAGAGGAGCCGCCCGCCGAAGGCCTCGTTGGACATGATGTGGTTGTGCGCGTCCACGAAACCGCGCACCTGCCCCTCGGCGTCGGTGCCGGTGAAGGGCGCTCCGGTGACCCCGATCGCGGAGTCGGGCGCCGGCCGGGAGGTCGGCGTCCACCAGTCGGACTCCTCCGCCGCACTGGGCGCCGCCGTGCTGAGCAGCAGCGCGGTCACGGCGAGCAGGACGGTCGCCACCACCGATCGCCGACGGACCGCCCGTCTCCCCACCGCAGATCGCCGCCGGGTCGCTCGGCTCGCCATCAGAGTACCGCCGTGGAGCTGAGCACCGGACTGGGCGAGGGATAGCACGACGTGGGGACGTCGATGATGAGCAAGAAGACCGGCACCCGCGCGGTGAAGGTGAGGCCAGGATCATCGTAGCTACTGCCCGCGATCATCGTCTCGACGGTCGTGCCGGCGGCACCGGCGGTCATGGACAGCGTCAGCATGGGTGGGGTGAAGGTGTTCCCGCCGTCGATCGGTCCGGGGATCGTCACGACGACCCTGCCGTTGGCGACGTGCACGGTGGGCGGTGCGCTTCCCAACCCGGAACCGCCGGAGATCTGCTGTCCGGTCAGGGTCGCGTTCGCCGGAACGGGCACCGACAGTTGGAGGTCCTTGATCTGCTGCACCGTGTATTCGCCCACGGAACTGGGCACGGTGATCGGGGTGGGGGCAAGTTCGACGGTGAAGGAGGCACCGGCGGCGACCGAGGCAGGGGCGACCGCGTCGATGCCGGCCGCCAGGTCGAGGGTCTGTGGCGAGCCGACGGGCGGCCGAGCCTGACAGGCGAAGTTGACGTCGGTGTCGGCAGCCGCCACGGGTGACATGTGGAGCACCGCGAGGGTCAGGCCAACGCCGACCGCTACCAGTGGCCGCAGCCGTCGGGACAGGACAGACATCGTTCCTCCAAAGCAGATGTCGGATCGGTGTGGGCAACACCGGCCAGCCGATGGCTTTCCCGAAGGGTGGTCGTTGTCGAGGTGGGGCGAAGCTGTCGATGGCGGTGGGCCGTAGCAGGCAGGCCTCCCGGCGCTGCCCAGCCGGGTGTCCGCGAGATTACGGATATCCGCCGGGCGAGTCGGCGCCGAACGACGGACTGTTTCAACCTTGATAAACATCGATTAATGACCGAGGCGGCCCGACGCGGCAGTCAGCACGACAGAAAGGCCGAACGACCCCCGAATCCAGGTAGATCGCCGGGATATGCCCGATACATCCCTTGAGGCAGCTCAGGAAAAATAAACAGCCATCTATGGATGGACAACCTGTTCCAGTGTCACGAGTGGGCGATACTGGGTTTGAACCAGTGACCTCTTCCGTGTCAAGGAAGCGCGCTCCCACTGCGCCAATCGCCCTTGCCACCACAACCCAGGACCAGGTGGGCAGCACGCGAGCGGACGACGGGATTCGAACCCGCGACCCTCACCTTGGCAAGGTGATGCGCTACCAGCTGCGCTACGTCCGCGTGCCGCCGAAACCACGCCGACGACGAGCTAACCCTACCCGAGGGCAAGATCGCTGGAGCCGGGTACCCCGGCCAGGCCGACTCGGCCGATCGCCGACAGGAAGGCCGGCGGCCACCACCAGCCGCCCGTACCCCACGACCGACCCTCCGGCGCGCCACTCAGGGTCGAACCACACGACGCGCGCACGCGAACAGGTCGACCCAAGCACGGGCCAACGCCATCACAAGTCGATCGAGACCGCGGTCACCTCAGCCGAGATCCGCATCCCTGGCCAACCTCGCCGCCGCCGGTGGCATCCAATCATCGGTGGCATCTGATCATTTCAGGGTTGACGGAACCAGCGGCAAAAGACTCCGGGCCCGACACCAACGGCGTCGGGCCCGACTCAACTGGTGGGCGATACTGGGTTTGAACCAGTGACCTCTTCCGTGTCAAGGAAGCGCGCTCCCACTGCGCCAATCGCCCTCGATAATGCTGAGGTGGGGACGGGATTTGAACCCGCGTACACGGCTTTGCAGGCCGTTGCCTCGCCTCTCGGCCACCCCACCGGGTTGCCCCCGGTCACACGTGGCGGCATCTCCGAGCGGACGACGGGATTCGAACCCGCGACCCTCACCTTGGCAAGGTGATGCGCTACCAGCTGCGCTACGTCCGCACGTCCCGGCTTCCCGGTGACGGATGAGAACTTTAGCCGAGTCGGCGAGCAGTTGCCAACTCGCCCCCCTCGGCGCGCCCCCGTCACATCTCGCAGGGACAGGACCCACCCGGGACCGGTCGAGCCGCACCACCGCAGTGCCCCGTGGTGCAGCACCGAAGCGCACGCGGAGCAGCACCCGAGAGAACTGTCCTACTTCCGACTACGGTGGGGCGAATTCACCCTGGGTGGTAACAGCTCGTACCCGTTCGGGTGCACTACGGTAGCGGTCGTGACGAGACGTGCGGCCGAGGTCCGCCTGGATGCCCTGCTGCGCACCGCCTGCGACGTGATCGTGGAACGCGGGTTGGCGAACACCCGCACCGCGGACGTGGCCCAGGCGGCCGGGGTGAGTCAGGCACTGGTCTTCTACCATTTCGCCACCAAGGATCGGCTACTCGCCGAGGCGTTCGCGTACGCCGTCGAGCAGGATCTGGCCCGGCTGGACGCGGTGCTGCGCTCCAGCGCCCCGCCGCTGGCCAAGCTCCGCCGACTGGTGCGGCTCTACACCCCCGCCGGCCGCCCCACGTCGTGGGCAATGTGGATCGACGGCTGGGCCGAGTCGTTGCGTACCCCGGAGTTGGAGAAGACCTCCCGCCGGCTGGACCTGCGCTGGCGGCAGGACCTGGCGACGGTGATCGCGGACGGGGTAGCCGACCACACCTTCGAGTGCGCCGACCCGGCTGGCGCCGCGTGGCGGATCAGTGCCGTGATGGACGGTCTCGCCGTCCAACTCGCGGTGCACGACCGGGTGATCTCCCGACGCCAGTTCACGGAGTGGGTACGCCTGGTGACCGCCCGGGAGCTTGGACTCGACCCGGCGCAGCTGGACTGAACGCGGACGGGGCGGGCCGACGCGGGACCCGAGTCGACGCAGCGGAGGATGAGCCGGACCGGGCCGTGACCCCGGCGGTCCGGCTGCGGGAGAATCACTCGGTGTCCGAACTCGCCAGCGCCTTCGTCCGACTGCACGCCCGTCTCGCGCCGGCCCCCTTCGTCCCCGAGGTGCGACTCCACCAGGCCGACGACGCGGTCGGGCTCTGGGAACTGACCGAGGGTGAGTTCCGCAGCGACCAGCCACCCCCCTTCTGGGCCTTCGCCTGGGCCGGTGGGCAGGCCGTCGCCCGATACGTCACCGACCATCCGGACCTGGTCGCCGGTCGGCGGGTACTCGACCTCGCCGCCGGTTCGGGGCTGGTGGCCATCGCCGCGGCCCGGGCCGGCGCCACCGCCGTCCGCGCGGTCGAGGTCGACCCGCTGGCCGTCGCCGCCGTCGCCGTCAACGCCGAGGCCAACGGGGTACGCCTCGACGCCGAGTTGGCCGACATCCTCGACGGCGACGCGGGCGACGCCGAGGTCGTACTCGCCGGAGACGTGTTCTACAGCGCGGCGATGGCGCGGCGGATGCTTCGCTTCCTGCTCACCGCCGCCCGCGCGGGGGCCACGGTGTTGGTCGGCGACCCGGAACGCGCGTTCCTGCCCCGCGACCGCTTCGACCCGCTGGCCAGCTACGAGGTGCCGGTGCCCGAGACGTTGGAGAGCGTACGCGTGAAGCGTGCCACGGTGTGGCGGCTCCGGGCCGGGCTGCCCGGAACGGCCCGCTAGCGTGTCCGCCGTGCTGTTCCGGAGCTGGACGAAGACCGCCGGCACCCACTGGCCGGCCGTCACCCGGGTGGCTGACCAGCAGGGCACCGAACACCTGGTGGTGACCGAGCACGCGCTGGTGCGGCAGGTGCTCACCGACCAGGTGACCTACCGTCCGGACAATGCCCTGGACGCCGTCACCCCGATCCCGGTAGCTGCCCTGCGGGTGCTCGCCGGACACCGCTTCCGCCTCCCCCCAACCCTGGCCAACAACGGTGGCGTGAGCCACCCGGCGATCCGCGCTCTCGTCGCCGACGCACTCCACCCGGCGAAGGTCGCCGCCCAACGGCCCTGGCTGACCGAGCTGGTGGCGGAGCGGGTAGCCGCGATCCGCGCCACCCTCGACTCTGGTGGCTCCGCCGATCTGCACGCCGAGCTCAGCGCCGACCTACCGCTGCTGGTCCTGGCCCGCCTGGTCGAGCTCCCGGACGCCCCGGTCTCCGCGGTGAAGCAGTTCGCCCGTGCGGCGTTGGAGTTGTTCTGGGCCCCGCTGGACGCCGACCGCCAGCTGGCCCTGGCCGACGAGGTCGGCCGGTTCCACCAGGTGCTGCGGGAGTTCGCGGACACCGGCGGTGGGCTGGCCGCCGCCCTGCGGGCCACCGGACACCCGCCGGATGTGCTCGTCGGGGCGCTGTTCTTCCTACTGGTAGCCGGCCAGGAGACCACGTCGCAGTTCCTCACCCTGCTTTTGCACCGGCTGGCCGGCGAGCCGACGGTTCGCGCCGCGCTGCGGGACGGCAGCGTCTCGGTGCCGAACGTGGTCGAGGAGGGGCTGCGGCTGGAGCCACCGATCGTCACCTGGCGTCGGGTCGCCGCCGTGGACAGCACGCTGGGCGGGACCGCCGTGCCAGCGGGCACCAGCGTGCTGCTGTGGCTGGCCCGGGCCGGCCGTGACCCCGCCATCGTGTCGGCGCCCGACGAGTTCCGGCCCGGCCAACGGGGGTCGCGCCGGCATCTGGCCTTCGGGGCGGGCGCCCACCGTTGCCTCGGCGACCAGTTGGCGCGGATGGAGGCGGCGGTGGTGGTCGAACAGGTCTCCCCGCTACTCGACGGGGTAACCGTGGTGCGCGCTCCGTGGTACCCGGACAACCTCACCTTCCGGATGCCCGACGCCTTCGTGATCCGCCGCGGACCAGCCGGCGTAGCGGAGCGCTGACGCCACCTAGCCCAGCGGCAGTGGCCAGCCGGCTCGGCGGAGCAGTGGCCAGCCCGCTCAGCGGACCTCCTCGGCCCAGGCCCGCCAGTCGTCGAGCACCCCGTACAGCGCCGGGGTGAGCCATCCCGGCGCGGACCGCCGGAACACGCCCGGATCGATCGCCCCGGCCCCGGCCGGCAACGCCCCGACCAGGTACGGCACCAGGTCGCTCAGGTTCGCCCAGTGGACCAGTTCCGGCTCGGCCGGCCAGGCACCGAGCAGCACCCCCGCCGGCACCGCCCGGCGTCCCAACGCCTCCAGGGTGAGCGCGGTGTGGTTGAGGGTGCCCAGACCGGCCCGCGCCACCACCACGGCCGGGCAGCCCAGCGACACCGCGAGATCGGCCATCGTCCACGGCTCGCCCGACGGGCGTAGCCCCATCGGCACGAGCAGTCCGCCGGCCCCCTCGACCAGGACCAGGTCGTGCTTGTCGGCCTCCGTGCGGACGGCGTCAACCGCCGTGTACAGCTCCAGTGGCGGCAACTCGGCGACCCGGGCCGCGGCCAGCGGGGCCAGCGGATCGGGGAAGTTCGCCAGCGTCCGCCCGGTCAGCGGCGCGGCGAGCCGGGTGACTTCGTCGATGTCGACCGGGTCGCCGGTGGCCGTACCGGTCTGGCCTGGCTTGACCACCGCGACCCGTAGCCCGGCGGCCTGCGCCGCCGCGGTGACCGCCGCGGTCGCCACGGTCTTGCCGACCCCGGTGTCGGTGCCGGTCACCAGTACCGGCCCCCGCCACGGCGTCGCACTCACGGCGCGCACTCCACGATGACCTCCAGGGCCCGCTCGAAGTCCGCCCGGGGGACACCGACGTTGACGGTCAGCCGGAGCCGGGAGCGGCTGTCCGGGGTGGAGGGGGGACGGAAGCAACCGACCGCGACGCCCCGGTCCCGGCAGTCGGTGGCCCAGGCGATGGCCGCCTCCGGTCCGGGGGCGGTCACCGACACGACGGCCCCCTTCGGCGCCGACCCGGTCAGCCCGGCGGCTCGCAACCGCCGAACGGCGTACGCAACCCGGTCGCCGAGCTCCACCCGCAGCTGCTCGCCCCTCCAGGCGAGCCCCACGGCGGCCCGTACCCCGGCCGCCACCGCCGGCGGCGGGGCGGTGTCGAAGATGAACGTCCGCCCGGTCTCGACCAGGTGCCGGACAAACTCCGCCGGAGCGGCGACGACACCGCCGGCTCCACCCAACGCTTTGGAGAGGGTCGCGGTGATGATCACGTCGGGTTCCCCGGCCAGACCGGCCGCGGTCGCTCCCCCGGCACCACCGGGCCCGACCACGCCGAGCCCGTGGGCGTCGTCAACCAGCAGCAACGCGTTGTGCTCCCGGGCCACCGTGTGCAGCTCGGCGAGAGGAGCGAGGTCCCCGTCAACCGAGAACACCGACTCGGTCACCACCACCGCCGGACGACCCGGCGCGGCGGCGAGCGCGGCCCGGACCGCGTCCACGTCGGCGTGCGGGGTCACCATGGTCTCGGCACCGGAGATCCGACACCCGTCGATCAGCGACGCGTGGTTGTGCGCGTCGGAGACCAGGAGCGTCCGCGGTCGCACCAGGCCTCGGACCGCGCCGACGTTGGCCAGGTAGCCGGAGGAGAAGAGCAGGGCGCGTTCGGCCCCGAGCCAACCGGCGAGGTCCTCTTCGAGAGCGTGGTGCGGTGCGGTGGAGCCGCGCACCAGCCGGGACCCGGTGGCGCCCAGCCCGTACTCGTCGAGCGCCGCGCTGGCCGCCGCGGTCACCACGGGGTGTCTCGACAGACCGAGGTAGTCGTTGCCGGCCAGGTCAACGATGTCGTCGGCGGCGGCCCGGGGGCGGAGGGTGCGGGTCAGCCCCGCCTTGGCGCGCAGCTCGGCTCGGCGGTCCAGGGCCGCAAGCCAGTCCGACACCGCCGCTCCTTCCCCGGCTCCCGCTCGCCGGGCGCCTTCGCCGGGGCGAACGTACCACCTGGCCGGACCCCGCTCCGGCGTGCCGCGCGCCAGCCCCGGCGCGCCGCGCTCCGGTCCCGCTGGTGGTTGGCCCGCGCCGCACCGGGCGCCCCTTCCCACGGCGGCGGCCTTGTAGGGTACGGCCATGCCAGAGATCCTCGACCAGGCCCGCACCCAGGTACTGGAGAACGGCGTCGGCCTCGACGAGGCCGGCGTCCTCGCCGTGCTGAACCTCCCCGACGAGCACCTGCCCGCCGCTCTCCAGCTCGCGCACGAGGTACGCATGCGCTGGTGTGGGCCGGAGGTCGAGGTCGAGGGAATCGTCTCGCTGAAGACCGGCGGCTGTCCGGAAGACTGTCACTTCTGCTCGCAGTCCGGCCTGTTCACCTCGCCGGTCCGCGCGGTGTGGCTGGACATTCCGTCGCTTGTGGAGGCCGCGAAACAGACCGCGAAGACCGGCGCGACCGAGTTCTGCATCGTGGCCGCCGTGCGCGGCCCGGACGACCGGCTGATGCGGCAGCTACGGGAGGGCGTCGCCGCGATCCAGGCGGAGGTCGACATCCAGGTGGCGGCCTCGGTCGGCATGCTCACCCAGGAGCAGGTCGACGAGCTGGTCGAGATGGGCGTACACCGCTACAACCACAATCTGGAAACCTGCCGTTCGTACTTCCCGAACGTGGTCACCACCCACTCCTGGGAGGAGCGCTGGGAGACGCTGCGGATGGTCCGCGAGTCCGGCATGGAGGTGTGCTGCGGCGGCATCCTCGGCCTCGGGGAGAGCGTTGAGCAGCGCGCCGAGTTCGCCGCCCAGCTCGCCGAGCTGGACCCGCACGAGGTCCCGCTGAACTTCCTCAACCCCCGGCCCGGCACCCCGCTCGGGGACCGCTCGGTGGTCGAGGGGAAGGACGCGCTGCGCGCCATCGCCGCGTTCCGGCTCGCCATGCCCCGCACGATCCTCCGGTACGCCGGCGGTCGCGAGCTCACGCTCGGCGATCTGGGTACCCGCAGCGGCCTGCTCGGCGGCATCAACGCGGTGATCGTCGGCAACTACCTGACCACGCTGGGTCGCCCGGCCACCACGGACCTGGAGCTGCTCCAGGACCTGAAGATGCCGGTCAAGGCGCTCTCCGCGACGCTGTGAGCCCGGCCGGGATGAGTGGCGACACGACGGGACCGGCCCCGCTTGGCACGTCGACAGGGTTCGGCGGCCCGGCGGGGGCCGGCGCCTCCTGGTGCGACCGGTGCGGTACGCCGACCGGCGAGGGGGACCACACCGCCTGCCGGGCCGCCCGGCAACTGGAGCCACCCCGCTACTGCGGGCACTGCCGGCGACGGATGAAGGTGCAGGTGCTGCCGGTCGGTTGGGCGGCGGTCTGTGTCGAGCACGGCGAGACACGGGCCTAGGCCACGGCGAGGCACGGGCCTGACCACGTCCGGAGATTCCTCACAATATTTATGATCTTCGATTTAGTCTGGTTATTCGGCCAGGTCAGGACGGCGACAGGGCGACTCGACAACCGCTGAACAAGCGGACCGGAGCCAGCCCGCCGTCCTGACATACGAACGTACTGTTGCCGCCCCCACTCGCGACGGGCGACAGTACGCCACACCAGCGGTGCCATCGACGCCGCCGCTCCCCGGACAACCCTGAGGAGAACGCGATGGCTCTACGACTCGCCGACGGGACCGCCTGGTCCGAGGTCCTCGACCGCGCGGTGGCCGCCGCCCCCGAAGCCTTTTCCGCCCCGACCGACGGCCTCCGAACGCTGCACAACCTGATCGAGGGCGACTGGCGAACGGTCGGCACCCCGGCCACCGTCCGCACGCCGGTCGACAACACCGCCCTGGTCCGCCTCCCCCGACTGGACGCGACGGCCGCCCGGGCCGCGGTCGCCCACGCCGCCGCCGTCCACCGGGACTGGGCCGACACCCCGCTCGCCGACCGGAAGGCGCGGGTCGTCGAGGCCCTGGACGCCCTGACCGCCCACCGCGACCTCCTCGCCCTCCTGCTCGTCTGGGAGATCGGCAAGCCGTGGCGGCTCGCCGCCGCCGACGTCGACCGGGCCCTGGACGGGGTCCGGTGGTACGTCGACGAGATCGACCGGATGCTCGCCGACGGCCGGGAACCACTTCCCGGGCCGGTGAGCAACATCGCCTCGTGGAACTACCCGATGAGCGTCCTGGTCCACGCCGAACTGGTGCAACTCCTCGCCGGAAACGCCGTGATCGCCAAGACCCCGTCGCAGGGGGGCGCGGTCTGCCTCACCGTCGCGCACGCGTTGCTGCACCGCGCCGGCCTGCCCGCCACGCTGATCTCCGGCAGCGGCGAGGAGCTCTCCGAAGTGCTTGTCCGCGCCCCGGAGGTCGGCGCGGTGGCGTTCGTCGGCGGGCGCTCCAACGGCGGAAAGGTGGCGGCGGCGCTGCTGGACACCGACAAACGGCACTTCATCGAGCAGGAAGGGCTCAACGCCTGGGGGATCTGGGACTTCTCCCGATGGGATCAGCTCGCCGCGCACCTGAAGAAGGGCTTCGAGTACGGCAAGCAGCGCTGCACCGCCTACCCGCGCTTCGTCGTACAACGGAACCTGGTTGACCAGTTCCTCGACATGTACCTGCCGGTGGTGCGATCCGTACGGTTCGGACACCCGCTGGCCGTCGGCGACGGATGGTCCGCCGGTGACCCCCTGCCCGAACTGGACTTCGGGCCCCTGATCAGCGCCGCCAAGGCCGACGAACTGCGCCGCAAGGTCGACGAGGCGGTGCGGGGCGGGGCGGTCCCGCTACACCGGGGCCGGCTCGACGGGGCGCCGTTCCTCGACGGTCAGGACACCACCGCCTACGTGGCGCCGTCGGTACTGCTCGCGCCACCCGGTCGATCCCGGCTGATGCACGCCGAGCCGTTCGGCCCGGTCGACACGATCGTGGTGGTGGACACCACCGACGAACTCCTCGCCGCGATGAACGCCTCCAACGGCGCGCTGGTCGCCTCCCTCGCCTGCGACGATGAGGACGAGGCGGCGAAGCTCGCCATGGACGTGCAGGCGTTCAAGGTCGGCATCAACAAGCCCCGTTCCCGGGGCGACCGCCAGGAGCCGTTCGGTGGGCGGGGCGCCTCCTGGAAGGGCGCCTTCGTCGGTGGCGACCTGCTGGTTCAGGCGGTCACCGTCGGCGGCGCCGACGATCGCCTCTACGGCAACTTCCCGGACCGGACGGCGCTGCCGCCGAACGTCTGACGCTTCGACCGGCTCCGTCGGCAGACGAGCCGGCTCCGTCGCCTCGACAAAGCCACGCCACGCGGACGGGCGGTGGATGGCCCCAACAAGGTGCCATCCACCGCCCCAACAGCATCAGTCGGCGCCCAACCGACGCTGGCGCCCAGTCCGGCCACAGATGCTCGCGTACCACCTCCCACGAACCCGGCGCCCCGCTGGAGCGCCCACGTCTTCGGCCTACACCGACAACCGCCGCCGCGTCGGCCGCAGCTCGCTACCCGGCCCGGCCCTCGTGCCCGGCGACCTCCCGCGACCCCACCGACGAGTCCCGGCCGATCAACACCAAGCTGCTTGTACGCCAAGCCCTCGGTCAGAGCACGGGATATCTCTACAACACCCACGCACGGCCCCAAAGAGGGACAAAGCGGATAAGTTTCGCAAAACTACTGCATTGCGACAAATTGTCAGTTATGAAGGGTGGGAAGTTATTTCGGAATCAATCAGAGCCAAGGAGGGTCATGAATCGCCATCATCACCAGGGGCTGAGAGCAGGTCTGCTGGCGGGTCGCAAACGGTGGGTGGCCATTGGCGTCATGACACCACTCACCTTCGCGTTCGTCGGCCTGACCGCCCCCGCCTTCGGCCACGTCTGGGGCGGCGGCACGAGCACTAGCACGGTCGCCTACCCGGACGAGGAACGGGGATGGGACCAGGGCGACTGGGACCACGGACACTGGGACCGGGGCGGCTGGGGCCAGGAAGACTGGGACCGCGAATACTGGGACGACAAGTGTGGACACACATGCCCCTCCGGACCGCCCGGACCAACGGGCCCACCCGGACCCACCGGGCCACCCGGACCAACAGGCCCACCCGGACCCACCGGGCCACCCGGACCAACAGGCCCACCCGGACCCACCGGACCGCCCGGACCAACAGGCCCACCCGGACCCACCGGGCCACCCGGACCAACAGGCCCACCCGGACCGTGTGCTGACATTGACAGCCTCGCCCCGTCCGCCTCCGAAGAGTTCAGTGCGGTGGTTTCGGATGGGGTCACCTACGCCGGCCGCAGAAGGCTCACGCCAGCACCGCCGGGGCCCTACACCTGGACCGACCTCAGCGGAAACGCCAACTATCCGGGAGAATCCGTCTGCGGGGTCGCCATCTCCGCCGCCGGCAATGACGCCTGGGTAAAGGTGCTGACCACCGATGGCGAGGTGTGGGAAACCGAATGCGCCACGCAGGGGCAGAACTTCACCTGCAACAGCCCCTGGGTGCAGCTGACAACGCCGTCCTGAACGGAACAGCTCCCGGATAAGGAACGGTGGACGCACCGGTGATGGTGGTGGGGGACTTTTCGGGGTCACCCACCACCACTGACCCGCCACGACAGGCAGCGGGACGAACGAGCGCCTCAGCCTTCGCTCTTACTGGTACGCGACACCTCGTAGACCGGCTTCGCCCGCCGCCCCAGCAGCACACCGAGCCAGGGCCAGCGGGTCTCCAGGGCACGGGCGAGGGCATAGTATACGGCGACGGCGACGGCGACCGCGCTGGTGGTCAACGCGGCGGAGGAGTCGGCGTCGAGGATGATTCCCGCTCTGGAGGCGAGCCAGGCCAGTACGGCACCGACAGCGACCGGGACAGCGGTGCGGATGACAGAGATCAGAAAATCATTGAACATAGGAGTGCCCCCTCGAGGTGTGAGGTGGTGCTCCTTTAACAATACGAGGGAATGCGTTCGGGTGCGCCACACAAAATCATCGCCATTTGCGCGCGGCGACACTCGAAACGCGAGTGGCTTGCCGTACAGCCCGAAAATGTCCTACAGCGACAGGAGCTGGATAGCGACAGCGGCCCAAATATCGATCACCGCATTATGGTGGAGAGGGCGAGCGGCGCCCTGGTCGGAGAGACGGCCGCGGTCAACGGCACCGTCAGGGTGAGCAGCGAGCCATCCCGGTCAGTCGTCGCCGGCCGCTCCAACCGGTCGACGGCCCGCAGCATCGGGGTGTTCTCCGCCTGGATGTGCAGACCCAGCGCGGCGTATCCACACCGCTCCGCCTGCCACACGAGCCGACGCAGCAGCGCCGATCCGAGCCCGCGGCGCTGCCAGTCGTCGCGTACCAGCAAGGCCACTTCGGCCGTGTCTCCCTCGCCGAGCAGATTGGCCATCGCCACCACCGGCGCGGTTGGCGAGTGGGAAACGGTCGGCGTGGCCAGCAGGGTGACCCCCCGAGTTGGCTCCAACAGCCGGCGCATCCGAGCCGGGGCGGGCCGAGCCGACCCACCGTGGTAGCGGCGGTTGCGGCTGCGCGCCGAACACCGCTCGTGCAGGTCGACCACGCCGGGCAGGTCGTCGCCGACCGCTGAGCGTACGCCCAGCTCAGTGCCGTCCGGCAGGCCCAGGGCGACCGGGTCGGCCAGCCCCCGAACCGCCCGACGGGTGGGCCGGTCCGCCACCAGAGTTTGTCTTCCCCGCCGTGTCATGCGCTACTCCCTTCCCCTGGTACGACCCTCCCCGACGGCTGTTGCGGAACCCGTAACCCAGGGTGACAGGTCGGTTTCGGAGCCGGGAAGGGGTCGTTTCCTGAGGTGGGCCGCCCCCACTGGGGACGGTCAACGCCCCGAAGCTCTCCTCGGCCGGATACCGGCCTTGACATCAGAAGTCAGCTGCCATCAACTGTTCGGATGACCGAGCCGGCCATCGACGATTCCGCACCGACCGGCTCCCCGCCGGGTCTGGACCTGGGCCGGCTCGCCGGCCACCTCGCCGAGCATCGGCCGGACCTGGGCGACGGGCCACTGAGCGCCCAGCTGATCGCCGGCGGCCGGTCCAACCTGACGTACCTGCTCGGGGCGGGCGGGCGGGCTTTCGTGCTGCGCCGGCCGCCGCTGGGCCACGTGCTGGCGACCGCACACGACATGGCGCGGGAGTTTCGGGTCATCTCGGCGCTCGCCCCGACCGAGGTGCCGGTGCCGAAGGCGCTGCTGCTCTGCACCGAACCGGAGGTGATCGGGGCGCCGTTCTATCTGATGGACCGCGTGCCCGGCACGGTGTTCCGCTCCCGGGCGCAGACCGACCCACTCCCCCGCGGGCAGCGACGGGAGCTGGCGATGGCGATGATGGACACCCTCGCCGCGCTACACACCGTGGACCCGGCGGACGTCGGCCTGGCCGACTTCGGCCGCCCGCGGGGTTTTCTCGCCCGCCAGGTCCGCCGCTGGTCCGGGCAGCTCGACAGCTCTCGGAGCCGGCCGCTACCCGGCATCGACGAGCTACGCGACCGACTGGCCAGCACCGCTCCGGAGAGTTCCGGCCCGGGGCGGATCGTGCACGGCGACTACCGGCTGGACAACCTGCTCGCCACCGTCAGCCCAGTCGCTGTCCAGGCGGTGCTCGACTGGGAGATGGCCACCCTCGGTGACCCGCTGGCCGACCTGGGCCTCCTGCTGACCTACTGGGATGCGATGGGCGGTGCTGCGGTCCCGAGCAATCCCGTAGCCGACGGGCTGGGGCCCCGGGCCGGCTTCCCCGCCGGTGCCGAGCTGATCGAGCGGTACGCCAGCCGCAGCGGGATCGATGTCGGCCCGCTGGACTGGCATGTGGCCCTGGGGTGCTTCAAACTCGCGGTGATCTGCGAGGGCATCCACTACCGCCACCGCCAGGGGCAGACCCTCGGCGCGGGCTTCGACCAGATCGGCGAGATGGTCGCTCCGCTGGTCGCGTACGGACTGACTGCCGTCTCGAGGAGGAGCTGATGGACTTCACCCACGACGCCCACACCGAACGGCTGCGCGCCGAGCTGACCGACTTCCTGGAGCAGCAGATCTACCCGGCCGAGGCGGTCTACGCCGAGCAGGTCGCGGCCGCCGCGGACCAGTGGGCTCGGCCGCCGGTGCTGGCCGAGTTGCGGGCGGCGGCCCGCCGGCGGGGCCTGTGGAACCTCTTCCTCCCCGATCCCCACCACGGCGCCGGGCTGACCAACCTGCAGTACGCTCCGCTCGCCGAGCTGACCGGCCGGAGTCCGCACCTCGCCCCGGAGGCGCTCAACTGTGCGGCACCGGACACCGGCAACATGGAGCTGCTCGCCGAGTTCGGCACCGAAACCCAGCGCCAGCAGTGGCTGCGCCCGCTGTTGGCGGCGGAGATCCGCTCGGCGTTCTGCATGACCGAGCCGGAGGTCGCCTCCTCCGACGCCACCAACATCGCCACCCGGATCATCCGCGACGGCGACCACTACGTGATCAACGGCCGCAAGTGGTGGTCGTCCGGCGCCATGGATCCGGCCTGTCAGATCTTCGTGGTGATGGGCCGGACCGACCCGTCGGCCGAACGGCACCGGCAGCAGAGCATGATCCTGGTCCCGCGGGACACACCGGGGGTCACCGTCCGGCGTGGGCTACATGTCTTCGGCTATCACGACGGTCCACACGGTGGCCATGCCGAGATCGATTTCGACGATGTCCGGGTACCGGTGGAGAACCTGATCGGCGCGGAGGGGGCCGGCTTCGCCATCGCCCAGGCCCGGCTCGGTCCCGGCCGGATCCACCACTGCATGCGGCTGGTCGGCATGGCGGAGCGAGCGCTGGAGTTGCTCTGCCGTCGTGCCCTCGACCGGGTGGCGTTCGGCCGGCCGATCGCCGAGCAGGGGGTGGTGCGGGAGTGGATCGCCGAGGCGCGGGTCCGCATCGAGCAGTCCCGGCTCCTGGTGCTGAAGACGGCCTGGCTGATGGACACGGTCGGTAACAGGGGCGCGCACGCCGAGATCCAGGCCATCAAGATCGACACACCATCGATGGCGGAGTGGGTGATCGACAAGGCCATCCAGGCGCACGGGGGTGCCGGCGTCAGCCAGGACACCCCGCTGGCGGCGCTCTGGGCCCAGGCCCGCACCCTACGCCTCGCCGACGGGCCGGACGAGGTCCACAAGGCCGCTCTGGCCCGTCGCGAACTCCGCCGCTACGCCTGAGTCGCCACACCCGGGTCGCTACACCTGACCCGCTGCGCCAGGCACCGGACGGACGCCGGCCGCCGAGCACCAGGCACCGGGTCACACCGAGGCCGCTCACGGCCAGCGACGGCTCCGGTGCAGGGCCCGGCGGCGGTCAGGTGCTGGCACGCTCGATCAACTCGGTGTCCAGGAGGATGTTCGTGGTGGCCAGGTGCTCGCCACGGATCCGGGACACCAACAACTGGGCCATCTGCCGTCCCATCTCCTCGATCGGCTGGAAGACCGTGGTCAGCGGCGGGTCCGACTGGCGGGCGATCGGCGCGTCGTCGAAGCCCACCACGGCCACGTCCTCGGGCACCCGCCGACCGGCCTCCCGCAACGCCCGGAGCGCACCGAACGCCATCAGGTCCGAGGCGGCGAAGACCGCATCCAGGTCCGGGCAGGCGGCCAGCAGTTGCCGCATCGCGGCCTCCCCGCTGTCCTCGCTGAAATCCCCGTACGCGATCAGGTCTGGTCTGCCTCCGCTCGGCGTCTTCGCGACCGCCTCCTGGTAGCCGGTCAGCCGCCCCAGGCCGGCGCCCATGTCCTGTGGGCCGGTGATGGTCGCGATCTGCCGCCGTCCCCGTCCGACGAGGTACTCCACCGCGCGCCGGGCCCCGCCGACGTTGTCCGCGTCCACGAGCCAGGCCGGCTCCGCGGCGGAGGGCAGCATCTGGGCTGGCCGACCCCCGAGCACGGTGGGCAGGCCCCGTTCTGCCAGCAGCGTGGGCAGCGGGTCGGCATCGTGCAGCGACAACAGTAGGACGCCGTCAACGTGCTGGTTGGTCAGGTGGTGCTCGACCCGCTCCCGCTCGCTCGGGGACTGGACCATGACGAGCCAGAGCTGGAACGGGGTCCCCAGCAGGCCGGAGCTGACGCCCCGCACGATGCCGGCGAAGAACGGCTCGGCGAACACCCGGTCCCCGGATTCTGACACCACCAGGGCGATCGAGTCGGTCCGCTGGGTAACGAGGGCGCGAGCGGCCCGGTTCGGCACGTACCCCAGTTCCGCGATCGCCCGCTGCACCGCGGCGCGGGCCTCGGGACTGACCTGGGGTGAACCATTTACGACGCGGGAGACCGTGCCCCGGCCAACGCCGGCACGTGCGGCGACCGCATCGAGAGTCGGGCGCCCGAGCGAGCGGGTGCGCTGCGTTGTCATCGTCTGCTCCTCCGACGGCGGAAGGCCCCGGTGCCCACCGGTGGCACCGGGACCACCCGGATAGCTGGTTCGAGCCTATTCTGCAGCCAGACCGTTGCGTCGGATTGTCTCGGCGTACCACCGACCGCTGGCTTTCAGGGTGCGAGCCTGGCTGCGGTAGTCGACGTGGATCATGCCGAACCGCTTTGTGTAGCCCCAGGCCCACTCGAAGTTGTCCAGCAACGACCAGGCGAAATAGCCCCGCAGCGGGACACCCGCGGCGATCGCCTGGTGTGCGGCGCGCAGATGCGCGTCGAAGTAGGCGGTCCGGTCCGGGTCGTCCACCTGACCGTCAACGACCACGTCCACGAAGGCCGAACCGTTCTCGGTGATGTAGAGCGGCAGGTCGGTGTACTCCTCGTGCACCCGCCGCAACGTCTCGACCAGCCCCGGAGGGTCGATCTCCCAGTCCATGTCGGTGACCGGCATGCCCCGGGTGACGAAACGAACGCCTTCGCTGCCGGGCCAGCACGACGGTTTACGCCAGTACGGCTCCGGCGGGGCCGCTGCCGCCGGCGCAGCGACCACGTGCCGGCTGTAGTAGTTGATTCCGACCAGCTCCAGCGGGGCGGCGATGGCGGTCAGGTCCTCCGCGCGCACGTGCCCGAAGTCGGTGACCCGGCTGAGGTCGGAGATCAGATCCGCCGGGTACGACCCGCGCAGCAGTGGGTCGAGGAAGAACCGGTTCGCCAGCGCGTCGATCCGGCGTGCCGCGTCGGCGTCGCCGGGCGAGTCGGTGGCCGGGATGACCGGGTACAGGTTGAGGGTCACCCCGACCTCGACGTCGGACCGGGCCGCAGCCCGCACTGCCGGGACGGCCAGCCCGTGGCCGAGTAGCAGGTGGTGACCGGCGCGCACCGCGTCGGCGGGGTCGGACCG
The DNA here is from genome assembly GCF_000378845.1 of Salinispora pacifica DSM 45544. Taxonomy (NCBI): domain Bacteria; kingdom Bacillati; phylum Actinomycetota; class Actinomycetes; order Micromonosporales; family Micromonosporaceae; genus Salinispora; species Salinispora pacifica. Next base: position 1,473,480 of record NZ_KB905359.1, read on the forward strand.
ACCCGGGGCGTGCACCCCGGAGCCGTACCCGAGGAAGGCCGAGCACCACGGCTCGTTGAGCGTGGTCCAGTACCGCACCCGGTCGCCGAGCGCGCCGGCGACCAGGGTGGCGTAGTCGGCGAACCGGGCGGCGGTGTCCCGGGCCGGCCAGCCGCCCGCGTCCTCCAGTGGCTGTGGCAGGTCCCAGTGGTAGAGCGTCAGCCACGGTTCGATGCCGTTGGCCAGCAGCTGGTCCACCAGCCGCCGGTAGAAGTCGAGTCCCTCCTGGTTGATCGGGCCGGTGCCGCCGGGCTGCACCCGGGGCCAGGAGACCGAGAACCGGTACGACTTCAGCCCCAGCTCGGCCATGAGGGCGACATCCCAGTCGAGCCGGTGGTAGTGGTCGCACGCCACGTCACCGGTGTGCCCGGCCACCACCCGCCCCGGGGTGTGGCTGAAGGTGTCCCAGATCGACGGCGTCCGGCCGCCGACGGCCGCCGCGCCCTCGACCTGGTAGGCCGCGGTGGCGGCGCCCCAGAGGAAGCCGGGCGGGAAGGTCAGCGGCGGGCGTTCGGCGAGAACGCTCGCGGCGGGTGGGCTCGCCGGATTACTCACGACTTGACGGCACCTTCCATGATCCCGCCAATGATCTGGCGGCCGAACAGGAGGAAGACGATGACCAGCGGCAGGGTGCCGACGGCGGTGGCGGCGAAGACCTGCGAGTAGTCGGTGTAGTACGCGTACGACAGGAAGGAGAGGGAGACCTGCAGCGTCGGGTTCTCCGGGGTCAGCACCGCGTACGGCCAGAGGAAGGAGTTCCAGGTCTCCATGAAGGTCAGCAACCCCAGGACACCGGCGGCCGGGCGCAGCGCGGGCAGCACGATGTTCCAGTAGATCCGCAGGGTGCTGGCGCCGTCGATCCGGCCGGCCTCGATCAGCTCGTCGGAGACCGCCTGGCTGGCGTACTGCCGCATCATGAAGACACCGAAGGCGGTAACCAGGAACGGCACGGTGACCGCGTAGAGCGTGTCGTACCACCCCAGTGTCTGCATCATGCCCCAGAGCGGGAGGATGCCCAGCTGGGTGGGGATCATCATCGTCACGATGATGGAGAGCAGCAGGACGTTGCGGCCCCGGAAGCGCAGCTTCGCGAAGGCGAAGCCGGCCAGCGAGCCGGTGAGGACCACCGACACGGTGACCACCGAGGCGACGATGATCGAGTTCATCATGCCGGTGAGGAAGTTGGCCGCCTCGTTGTCGAGCACTCGACCGAAGTTGTCGGTGAAGGCACCACCGGGGGTGACCGGCGGCGGCACGTCGTTGATCGAGTCCAGGGTTCGGGTACCGATCACGACCATGTAGTAGAAGGGGTAGATCGACAGTAGGGTCGCCAGGACGAGGGCCAGGTAGGTCAAGGGGCTGGTGCGCCAGAGGCGCTTGGACGCGGAGATCATCGAGGGCTCCTACTTGGCCGCGCGGCGGACGAGGACGAAGTTGAGCAGCGACATCAGGCCGATGATCATGAAGAGGGCCCAGGCGACAGCCGCCCCGTAACCGGCGCTGTTCAAATTCGTGATACCCATCTCGTACATGTACATGGCCAGGGTCTGGAATTCGCGCTGGGCGCCGCCGATGATGTTGCCGTTGGCGAAGAGCAGCGGCTCGGTGAAGAGCTGCATGCCGCCGATCGTGGAGAGGATGACCACGAAGATGAACGTCGGCCGGAGCAGCGGCAGGGTGATCCGCCAGAACTGCCGCCACTGGCCGGCGCCGTCGATCTCCGCCGCCTCGTAGAGGTCTCTGGGAATCGCCTGCATGCCGGCGAGCAGGATCAGGGTGTTGTATCCCGTCCACCGCCAGTTGACCATGGACGCGATCGCCGTCCAGGAGCTCCAGGTCTGCCCGTCCCAGTCGATCTGGTCGATCCCGACGAACCCGAGCAGCCAGTTGACCAGCCCATACTCCCGCTGGTACAGCATGCCGAAGACGATCGCGACCGCGGCGACCGAGACGACGTTCGGGATGAAGATGGCCAGCCGGAAGAAGGTCTTGGCCCGCAGCAGGGTGCGGTTGAGCAGGTTCGCCAGAAAGAGCGCCAGCAACAGCTGCGGGACGGTCGACAGCGCGAAGATACCGAACGTGTTGATCAGCGCGTTCCAGAAGTACTCGTCGGAGAGCAGCCGGGTGTAGTTGTCCAACCCGATGAAGGTGCGATCGCCGATCAGGTCCCAGTCGTGCAGCGACATCCAGGCGGTACGCAGCATCGGATAGAGCCCGAAAATGCCGAAGACCAGAAAGAACGGCGCGATGTAGAGGTACGGCGAGTACCTGAGGTCCAGGCGGGCCAGGGAGAGCCGCCAGCGCTTGGGGGTGTCGCCGGGCGGGGGCGGTGCGGTGGGTGTCGGCGGGGCCGCGGTGGTCGAGTGGCTCATGTCAGCGCTCCGCTGCATTCCGTGCCGACCGCGATGCTGGCAGGTCAGGTCGACCGGGGGCGGCTCGCTTGCGGTGGCTCATGGGGCTTCCTTTCCTGGCAGGGTTGGTGCCCTCGCGCGGGGGCGCGACGCACCGCGCAGTACCAGCAGGTGGCCGCACCCCGGTCCGGGATCCGACCGGTGGCGCCCGGAACGGTTTCCGAACGCCACCAGGTCGGATTCACTCAGAAGGCGCCCTGAGTCTGGGCATCCTTGGTGAACTGCTGCCAGGCCTCGTCCTCACTGGCCTGCCCGTTCTCGAACGCCCGCAGCGCCAGCCCGAAGGCGTTCTCCTTCACCGCCTGGTGCTTCGGCCCCAGGTGGATCGGCTCGATCTTGCTCACGCTCGCACCGAAGATCTTGCCGGTCGGGGCGTCGCTGAAGTACTCGTTGGTGTAGCTGAGGAACACCTCGTCCTGCAGCGCCTCCAGGTGGGTGGGGAGCGGTCCCTTGGCCTTGAAGGCCTCGACCTGGCTGGTGGCGCTGGTCAGGAACTCGGCGAGCTTCGCCGCCTCCTCGTGGTAGGAGCTCTGCGCCGGCACGGCCAGCCAGGAGCCGCCCCAGTTGCCGCCGCCGCCGGGCACCGCCGCCACGTCCCACTTGCCCTTGTTCGCCTCGCCGGAGTTCTCCGCGACGATGCCGAGCATCCAGGACGGGCAGAAGGTGGCCGCGAAACTGCCCCGCTTGAAGCCGGTGGACCACTCCGGTGACCAGGTGGCGGCCTTGGCGGAGATGCCAACCATCGAGATCGCGGTGTCCCAGGCCGCCTTCACCGCGGGGCTGGTGTCCGCGATGATGTTGTTCTCCTTGTCGTAGAAGAGGTCGTCACCCTGCTGGAAGAGCGACGCGTCGGAGACGGCGGTGATCGAGTCGATGAGGGCCTTGCCGCCGCTGCCCTCCTTGTACGCGCGGCCGGTCTCCAGGAAGCTGTCCCAGTCCGGCCAGAGCGCCGACACCGCATCCCGGTCGATGGGTAGCCCGGCCGCCTCGAAGAGGTCCTTGCGGTAGCAGACGGCGAGGCTGCCGACGTCGGTCGGCAGGCCCATCAGCCGGCCGTCCGGCGCCTTGCCCAGCTCCCACTTCCAGGGCAGGTAGTCCTCGGAGTGGTCGTCGACCAGCGGGGCGAGATCCACCCAGTTGCGCGGGTTGGACTTGAACTCGTTGAGGATGCCCTCCTCCAGCGCGACCACGTCCCCCGCGCCCTTGCCGGTGGCCAGGTAGCGCACCAGCTTGGGCCGGTACTCGCCCAGCTGCGCGGTCTTGCGCAGCTCGATCTTGATGCCGGTGTCCTTCTCATACTGTTTGATGAGTTCTTCGTAGCCGAACTCGCCGAACGTATCGACGATCAGCTTGCTGGGCTTCTCGCCCGCCACCGGCTCGTCGTCGTTGCCGCAGGCCGCGAGGCCGCCGAGGGCGGTGATCGCGGCAAGGGCGCTGGCCGCCAGGCGGGAACGCCGCGTGGTGAGGCTCATCCTGACCCCTCTTTCGATGTGAGGCTGCGTCTGTCGTGATGGGGGATGCGGTACAGGACATCGACCGACGATAATGGATTCGACGACGGTCCGGAGTGGACAAATGAGCCGTACCACATGTCTGGGAACGCTCCCATGAGGTTGCCGGGAGGTGTCAGACGTGTCAATAGGCCGATGGGAGTGAATCCCGGATCGTTACCGCGCGCCCGCGAGCCCCGCCGCGAAATGACGCTCTTCCCGGATCAGTGACCCGAGGCGGCGGAATAGGTCAGCAGAATCGACGAAGCAGCGTGCCCGCCCGACCGGAATCGAAGACGGCCGGGTCGAAGCGGTCCCCTGCCCAGTCCCGCAACGTGTGATGCTCGGGATGGCCCGGATCAGCGAACGCGGCCAGCAGCTCCAGATAGCCGGCCGGACCACCGACATCCTCCGGCGGGCACGCCCGTTCCCCATCCAGACAGTCGGGATAGCGCTCACCCGGATCGGCCAGGAGGACGTCCTCCACCACCAGATCGTGCTCCCACCAGTTGCCGAAGTCGTAGGTGTAGTGGAACCGGCTACCCTTACCGACCACCGCGTCCAGCCGTACCTCCAGCTCGTCGCGGAGCAACAGCTCGCCGTCCGGGTCGGGCTCCCCATACTGCTCACCGTCGACCTCGAACGAGTGCAGGTGGCAGTCCCGCCAACCCATCGCGTGCTGCACCACCCGGTGCACCCGGTCGAGGGTGAAGCCGCCCGGGACCAGCACCCGGCGCCAGACCAGCGGCCGAACCCCGGCCAGAGAAATCCTCAGCTGGAAGATCTGACGCGGCATGCTATCCCGTCCTCCCGCAGCATAGGCTGCGACCATGATCTGCCGAGCGTGCCGGGCGAGGCGGCACGACGACTGTCGCGGCCAAAACTGGTGTGACTGCCAGCACCGTACCCCTCCGCCACCCCCTCCGGTCACCGGTCCGGCCAGCGAATGACCACCGAAACGCCGATTACCGCCCTCTGGCCGGCGCCGTCCAGCATGCCGCTCGACGACTCCGCGCTCACCGCCTGCTACGGCCGGACCGATCGATCACGCCTGCGGGTGAACTTCGTTACCAGCGTGGACGGCGCGGTCACCGTTGACGGCTATTCGGCCGGGCTCTCCGGCGAGCCGGACAAGCGGGTCTTCCGCCTGCTGCGGATGCTCTGCGACGGTCTCGTGGTCGCCGGCGGCACGATGCGCCACGAGCGGTACCGGCCGCTCCGGCTGGACGAGCGACGCCGCGCCTGGCGCCGGGAGCACGGCCTACCGGAGTGCCCGACGCTCGTCGTGGTCTCCGGCTCGGCCAACCTCGACCCGACCCATCCCGCCCTCGCCGACGCACCGGTACGCCCGATCGTGCTCACGCACGCCGCCGCCACCGCCCCACCGGGCCTGGCCGACGTCGCCGACCTCGTCGCTTGCGGCGACGACCGGGTGGACCTCGCCGCCGGCCTGGCCGAGCTACGTCGCCGCGGGCTCGACCAGCTGCTCTGCGAGGGCGGCCCGCAGCTTTTCGGCGCGCTCACCGCCGCCGACCTGGTGGACGAGGTCTGCCTGACCGTCGCCCCGCTGTTGGCCGGCGCCGGGCCGGGCCGGATCACCGCCGGGGAGGCCAGCCCGGTGCGGCACCTGCCGCTGCGGCACGTGCTCGCCGCCGCCGACGGCGGGCTGCTGCTTCGCTACGCCCGCGACTGACCCCCATCCCGCCCGCGGGCGCCACCCGGGGCGCGGGCGCCACCCGGGACGCGGGCGCCGTCGGCGACCACCGCGGTCAGCAACCGCGGACCTTTCGCGACGCGGCGTCGCGCCCGAAGCTATCTCGGCGCGGCGTCGCTATCTCGGCGCGGCGTCGCTATCTCGGCGCGGCGCCCGCGACGCCGGACCTATCGCGGCCCGGCGTCGCGGGCCTCGCAGATCCGGCCGGTGAAGGCGGGGTCCGCCTCCCGCCCCGCCGACCACACCGGGTTGATCCGCAGAGCCAACGGCGGCGGCTGCCAGGCCGAGCCGATGCGCTGGAGCACCTCGTACTGCATCTCGGACCGCTGCACCGAATCGCCGGAGAGGAAATCGAGCACCAGGTCCGCGACGTCGGCGCGGCCGACCAGCTCACCGTGGAACGCGGGCAGCTCGTACACCGGGATCCGGTGGTACTGGCCGGGCGGTGCCTCGATCGCGGTGACCGTCGGCAGGAAGGCCACCATCCGCACCCCCGCCACCGGGCAGAGCGTACGGTTTCGGTAGAACGGGGCATCGGCCAGCAACGAGCGGATGAATTCCTGGTCCGGCACCTCGTCCGAGGTGTCGGTGAGGTTCCAGAGCGACTGCAGCACGCGCAGTTCCCAACCGGCCACCACGCCCCACCCCCGCCTGATCTCCGCCGGCGGGTAGTACACCCGGCCCGGCATCACCAGCGGGCTGAACAGCAGCACCGCCTCCACGTCCGTCATCGGCCACCGCTCCAGGTAGGTCCGGGCCACCATGGCCCCCTCACTGTGCCCGAGCAGGGCGATCGGCCGGTTGGTCCGCTCGTGCAGGATCTCGACATGCTCCGCCAACAGGGCCGCGCTGTCGCCCAACGACCGGTGGGTGGCCACCGCCGTGTACGGCAACGGCCGGTTCTGTTCATCCAGTCCGAGGTAGGAGAACCGCTCCACCCGCGGATCCACCGCCGGTTCACCGTCGTACTCGGAGTCGTGCCCGCCGAGGGCGATCACCGCGTACGGGACCGAGTCCGGCAACGGCTCCGTCATGATCGGCGGTCGCCACCCGCCGCGCCCGCCCTGGGTCCGCTCGGCCGCCAGCGGCATCGCCGGGAAGCTGAGCAGGATGAGCGCCACCAACAGCGGCACCACCGGCACAATCCGGAAGCGAACCCGGCCGGGGGCCAGAACGGCGGCGACGCTCTTGCGCCAGAGCAGCGCGTTGAGCGCGCCACCGACGGCGGCCAACGGGATGCCCCACCAGATGGGCACCGCCGACAGCACCGCACCGACGATGGTGAGCACGGCGAAGTTCAGCCACGCCCAGCCCACCACCTTGAGCCGCGGCAGACCCCGCCACCAGTCCGCGGTCAGCCCGGCCCGCAGCAGGAACGGGGCGAACAGCAGCAACGGCAGCAGCGAGGCGATCAAATACCAGGAGAGCCCGGTCGTGGCGAAGGCCATCGCCAGTGCCACCCAGGGTGAGAGGAGCACCGCGGTCAGGATGGTGACCCAGATGTTGCGTCGCAGCAGCCAGCGCCACGACGGATGGGGGGTTCCCTCCGGCCAGGCCAGGTTCGCCATGACGGTGGTGAGGAGTCCCCGCAGCGCCGATATCCCCACCAAGGTGAGGAAGAACCCGGGGATGGTCCGGTGGTAGACGAACAGCCAGCGCAGCTCATGGAAGGTGCCGTACGGCCAGACGGCGCTCACCTGCGGGGACAGCCCGCGAACAGCCTGGAATCCGAGCACCGCAATGATCGTCGCCTCCACCGCCGGTAGCACCGCCGCCAGTGCGACCAGCGCCTTGAACCGACCGCGGGGCGTCCGCAGCCACTCCTCCCGCAGCCACCTCTCCCGCAGCTTCATCTGCTATAGCATCGCCCAGCTCCCGCCCGACTCGTGGGGAATTCGCCGACAGCTCCCCGGCCGCGACACCCGAGGCGCACCGCCCACCACAGCCGTCACACCCGTCACGCACCGCCCAACCCGCTCGTCTCGTGCACCGCCCATCGCGCACCGCCCAGCACGCCCGTCACGCACCGGCCCAGGGCGGAGGTGGGCGGCAGGCAGGGCGTGGTCTCCGCCGCGTCACGTGGCGGCCGGTCGTAGGTCTCGGGCAGGATGCAGGGCGTGTCTGCCGACCTCGCCCCCCAGCCCCACGGAGTGACCCGATGACCGACGACGCCGTGGATGGCCCGGGCGAGCTGGTCGGCCGGGTGCTCGGCACCGCCGACGCCACCCCGCTGCAGTTCTGGACGGCGGTCTCCCCCACCAGCTACCTGCAGCTCGACGACGTCGTGGCCACCCGCCGCGAGCTGCCGGACCGGGAGCCGGTGACGATCGCCGGGGTGGTCACCCAGGTGCGCGCCCGACACGAGGGCGCCCAGTTCGACTCCGACGTCTTCGCGATCGCCGACGGCATGCTCCCCGCCCAGGTGCAGGAGGCCGCCGAGATCACCACCACCCGGGTCGACCCGGAGCTCTACGTTCCGCCGTCGCCGGGCGCCGTCGTGCACCGGGCCGAGGGGGACGCCCGGGCCCGGGCGCTGCACTTCGACCGGATGGAGCGGCGGATCCCGATGGGCACCGGCCGCGACGGCGTGCCGGTCTACCTCAACGCCGACTTCCTCGACGGCACCCGGGGCGCGCACGTCTCCATCTCCGGCATCTCCGGCGTCGCCACCAAGACGAGCTTCGCCACCTTCCTGCTCTACTCGGTATTCCGCTCCGGTGTCCTCGGCGGGGACGCGGTCAACGCCAAGGCGTTGATCTTCAACGTCAAGGGCGAGGACCTGCTCTTCCTCGACCACCCCAACAGCCGGCTGGACGAGTCCACCCGCACGGCGTACGCCCGGCTCGGTCTGGCGGCCGCGGCCTTCCCGGACGTACGGGTCCACGCTCCGCCCCGGGCCGGTGACGCCACCGGCACGCCGGATGTGAGCAGCCGGCTCAGCGGGGTGGACAGCTTCTACTGGACGCTCGACGAGTTCTGTGCCGACCGCCTCCTGCCGTACGTCTTCGCCGACGCCGACGACGAACGCCAGCAGTACACGATGGTGGTGCACTCGGTCACCGCCCACCTGGCCCGGTACGCGCAGCCCGCCGACGGCGGGGTGAGCATCGACGGGGTCCGCCTCGGCAGCTACGCCGACCTGGTCGATCACATCGTCGAGCAGCTCAACGACGACGAGACCCGGGGCGACTGGGCCGGCAGCGCGGTCGGCCTCGGCACCGTCAACGCCTTCGCCCGCCGGTTGATCGGCAGTAAGAAGGACCTGTCCCGGCTGATCCGGGGCGATCTGGCCACCCGGCGCCCGCACCGGATCAACACCGCCGAGTCGGCGCAGGTCACCGTGGTCGACCTGCACAACCTGCCGGACCGGGCGCAGCGGTTCGTGGTCGGGGTGACGCTCAAGAGTGAGTTCGACCGCAAGGAGAAGACCGGAACGGCCAAGCCGCTGCTCTTCGTCGTCCTCGACGAGCTGAACAAGTACGCCCCCCGCGAGGGCTCCTCCCCGATCAAGGAGGTGCTGCTGGACATCGCCGAGCGGGGCCGCTCCCTCGGGGTGATCCTGGTCGGCGCGCAGCAGACCGCGAGCGAGGTGGAGCGGCGCATCGTCACCAACTCGGCGGTCCGGGTGGTGGGTCGGCTCGACCCGGCCGAGGCGTCCCGCCCCGAGTACGGGTTCCTCCCGCCGGCGCAACGGCAACGGGCGCTGCTGGCCAAACCGGGCACGATGTTCGTCAACCAGCCCGACATCCCGGTCCCCCTCTGCCTGGAGTTTCCGTTTCCCGCCTGGGCGACCCGGGTCGCGGAGGCGGGCGCGGTGCCCTCCCAGACACTCCGGTCGATCACTCAGTCGGCCGACCCGTTCGCCGTGGTGGGCTCCGGCGACGACGACATCCCGTTCTGAGGTGGTTTGAGTCGTGAAGATCCTGCACACCTCCGACTGGCACGTCGGCAAGGTCCTCAAGGGGCAGTCCCGGGCCGAGGAGCAGAAGGCCGTCCTCGCCGGGGTGATCGAGGTGGCCCGGCGGGAGGCGCCGGACCTGATCATCATCGCCGGCGACCTCTACGACACCGCCGCCCCCACCCCCGAGGCGACCCGGTTGGTCACCCGCGCGCTGACCGCGCTGCGCCGTACCGGCGCCGATGTCGTCGCGATCGGCGGCAACCACGACAACGGCGCGGCGCTGGACGCGCTGCGGCCGTGGGCCGACGCCGCCGGGATCACGCTGCGGGGCAGCGTGCGCGAAGACCCCGACGAGCACATCATCGACGGTACGACCGGCGGCGGCGAACGCTGGCAGCTCGCCGCGCTGCCGTTTCTGTCCCAGCGGTACGCGGTCCGGGCCGTGGAGATGTATGAGCTGACCGCCGCCGAGGCGAACCAGACGTACGCCGACCACCTGGGGCGGATCGTCGCGCGGTTGACCGAGGGCTTCACCGAGCCGAACCGGGTGCACCTGGTCACCGCCCACCTGACCGTGGTCGGGGCGGCGACCGGCGGCGGCGAGCGCGACGCCCACACCGTTCTCGGCTACGCGGTGCCGGCGACGGTCTTCCCCGGCACCGCGCACTACGTCGCCCTCGGTCACCTGCACCGCGCCCAACGGGTCGACGGCGGGTGCCCGATCCGCTACAGCGGCAGCCCGCTGGCGGTCGACTTCGGCGAGCAGGAGAACGTCCCGTCGGTGACCGTGGTCGAGGTGACCGCCACCACGGCGGCCCAGGTGCGCGAGGTGCCCATCCCCGCCGCCGCCACCCTACGGACCGTCCGGGGCACGCTCGCGCAGCTCGCCGAGGTCGAGGCGCCGGACGCCTGGCTACGGGTCTTCGTCCGGGAGCAGCCCCGGGCCGGCCTCCGTGAGGAGGTGCAGGAGCTTCTCCCCCGCGCGCTGGAGATCAGGATCGATCCGGAGCTGGTGTCCGCGCCCGGCGGCGGTGCCCGCGTCGCCCAGCGCGCCGGCCGGTCGCCGCGGGAGCTGTTCGGCGACTACCTGGACGACCGGGGGCACGCCGACGACGACGTCCGGGGGCTCTTCGACGAGCTGTTCGAGGAGGTCGAACACTGATGCGGCCGATGCGACTGGATCTCGACGGCTTCACCGTCTTCCGGGCGGCGACAACGATCGACTTCACCGACGCCGACTTCTTCGCGCTGGTCGGGCCGACCGGCTCCGGCAAGTCCACCGTGTTGGACGCCATCTGCTTCGCGCTCTACGGCACCGTACCCCGGTGGGGCGGCACCCGCGGGTTGGCGAACGCCCTCGCCCCGTCGGCGGCCGAGGCGCGGGTCCGGCTGGTCTTCGAGTCCGCCGGCGACCGCTACGTGGCCACCCGGGTGGTCCGGCGGGACAGCCGGGGCAACGTCAAGACCTCCGGCGCCGGCCTCCAGCTCATGCCGCCCGGCTTCGACCCGGCCAAGCTCGACACCGGGCTGAGCCCGGAGGACCTGGGCGAGGTACTCGCCGGCACGGTCGCCGAGATGGAAGACGCGGTGCTGACGGCGGTCGGGCTGCCGTATGAGCAGTTCACCAGCTGTGTGCTGCTGCCGCAGGGGCAGTTCGCCGACTTCCTGCACGCCCGACCGGCGAAACGGCAGGAGATCCTGGTCAACCTGCTCGGCCTCGGCGTCTACGAGCAGGTGCGGGAGAAGGCGGGGACCCGGGCCAGCCAGGCCGAGGCGAAGTTCGAGGTGGTCAGCCAGACCCTCGCCGGCCTCACCGACATCGACGATACCGCCCTCGAAGAGGTGTCGGCCCGCGTCGAGCAGATGCGGGAGCTGGCCACCGCCGTCACCGCCGCCGTTCCCGAACGGGAGGCGGCGCACACCGCGGCGCGGGAGGCGGGCGCGGCGCTGACCGCCCTCGACGCCGACCTGGCCGTCCTCGACGCCGTACGCGCCCCCGGCGGGGTGGCCGAGGTCGCCCGGGCGGTGGCGACCGCGCAGACGGGCGCGGACGAGGCCACGACCGTGGTGGCGCTCGCCGAGGAGCGGGAGGAGAAGCTCCGCGGCGAGTTGACCGCGGCCGGCGACGAGAGCGCGCTGCGCCTGCTGCTGCGGGCGTACGACGACCGGGCGGAGCTGGCCGGCGAGGCCGAGACGGTCCGGGCGGCGGTAGCGGCGGCCCAGGCCGGGCACGCGGCGGCGACGGCGGAGCTGACCGCGGCACAGGCGGCGGCCGAGCAGGCCGAGGCCGACCTGGCGGCGGCCTTCCAGGCGCATGAGCAGGCCAAGGCGACCGACCTGGCGGTGGCGCTGCGGGCGCCGCTGCACGACGGGTCCACCTGCCCGGTCTGCGAGCAGACCGTCGCCCAGGTGCCGGCGATCCCGGCCACGTCGGCGGTGCCGGCGGCGGTCGCGGCCGGTAAGGCGGCGCGGGCGGCCAGCGAGGCGGCCAAGGCCACCGTGGCGCAGCGGGACAGCACCGTCCGCGACCGGGAACGGGAACTGGTCACGGCCCGGGTCCAACAGGAACAGCTCGACGCGCGGTTGGCCGCGGTGCACACCCAGCTGGCCGACGCCCCGGAACCGGCGGCGCTGCACCAGGCGTTGGCCGAGCATGGGCGGCTGCGGCAGGAGCTGGAGGAGTCGGCGGCCGCGGTGCGCGCCGGCCGGGACGAGGCCCGCCGGGCACGGGCCGCGGTGGACACCGCGCAGGAGCGGCTCCGCACGACCTGGCGGGCCTTCGACGCGACCCGGGACGGACTGGCCCGCTTCGGCCCGCCGGCCACCGACCGGGAGGACGTGGCGACGGCCTGGGCGACGCTGACCGACTGGGCCACCGCCGAGGTGACGCGACGGCGCTCCGAGCGCCCCGACCGGGTGGCGGCGGTGAGCGCGGCCGAGGCGCAGGTGGCCGCGGTCCAGGCGCGGATCGGCGGGCTACTCGCGGCGGCCGGGGTGCCGGCCACCGACGACCCGGGCCGCGCCGCCGCGGTCGCCCTCGAACGGGCCGAGGCGCAGCTGCGGGAAGTGACCCGCCGCCGGGAGCAGGCCGGTGAGCTACGCGAGCAGCGCGCCACCTACGAGCGTGAGGCGCAGGTGGCCCGCGCGCTCGCCGGGCATCTGCGGGCGAACAACTTCGAACGGTGGCTACTCGCCGAGGCGCTCGACCTGCTGGTGGACGGGGCGTCGACAATCCTGCGCGAACTCTCCGGTGACCAGTACGACCTGGTCCACGACAAGGGGGAGTTCTTCGTCGTGGACCACCACGACGCCGGCCTGCGCCGGGGCGTGCGCACCCTCTCCGGCGGGGAGACCTTCCAGGCATCACTGGCGCTCGCACTGGCCCTGGCCGAACAGCTCGCCGGGATGTCGACCACCGCGGCCAGCCTGGAGTCCATCGTGCTGGACGAGGGGTTCGGCACCCTCGACACGGCCACCCTCGACACGGTGGCCGCCACGTTGGAGAACCTGGCCGCGCGGGGGGACCGGATGGTGGGCGTGGTCACCCACGTGCCGGCGTTGGCCGAGCGCATTCCGGTCCGCTTCGAGGTCCGCAAGGACGCCCGGTCGGCCCGGATCGAACGGACCGGCCGGTGAACGCCGACAACGGGCGGGGGCGACCCGGGTGACCCGCTTCTTCGTCGACGCGTGGGACCCGGCGTACGGGGCCTCGTTCGAGGCCGCCGCCGGCGGACCGGCCGCGCCCAGCAACGCCCAGGTCGAGGCCGGCCACGAGCTGCCCGCGGCCGAGTGGCGGGCGGTCGGGCCCCGGCCCGGCGTACACGCCCCGGCCGTGGTGCTCCTCGTCGACGGGGTACGCCGAAACGACGCCAGCCTGTGGTTGACCGAGCCCGACGGGGTCTCGTACCCGGGGCTGGCCGCCTCGTACGCGGCCGGGGTGGTCCGCTGCGACCTGGAGCGCGGCTCGGCCCAGCTGGCCGGTGCCCGGGTGGAGCGGGGGCTCTTCACCGCCAGCCCGTCCGCGGTGGACGTGCACGCCGGCAACGTCCACTACCCGGTGCACCGGGTTGGCGGCAGCGGCGAGTTGGCCAAGTTGCCGGCGGCGGTGCAGGGACCGCTGACCGCGCTGGAGGTGGCGGTCTCCGGCGCCGCCCGCAGCGACGATGATCTGCTGGTGGTGGACGGGCCGCTGCGTAACCGGCGGCTCCTGCCCCGCACCCTCGGCTACGTGAAAACCCAGCACAGCCAATACCTCGACGCGCGGCTCACCGCCGTGGTCACCGCGCTGACAGCCGGGCAGCGCTCCCCGGTGTTCCGGCTCGGCACCGCGTGGGGCGGCTGGTCGTGGTACCTGCGGCTGCCGGTTACCGGCGGCGCCCCGTGGGCGGGCATCGTCCGGGTGGAGTGCTCCACCGAGTTGGACATCGCGGCGGCGGTCGCGTTGGCGGACCTGTCCGTGGTGACCCTGCCCCGCTTCGCCTCCACCCCGTACAAGGACCCGCGGGCGCCGCAGAACCTGATCCCCATCGCCGGCCTGGAACGCCGGCTGCGACGGATGATCGGCGACTCCCGGCTGCTGCACCGCGCCCTGGTCGCCGCCGCGCGCAGCGCCGCGCCCGCCGCCGCGCAGCCACCCGGCGGTGCGGGCTGATGGGGCGCCGGCGCTCCACCGACCGGGCCGCCGCCGAGGTGGACACCGGGGTGGCCGAGCTGGTCCCCGACCCGGACCGGGCGGGCTCCTGGACGCTGCTGCTCGACGGCGCCCCGCAGTCCCACGTGGACCTCACCGACCCCACCCATCTGGAGTTCGAGTACGTGCGCCGGCTCGGCGCCGCGATCGACCTACTCGCCCCGGCCGGCGCCCCGCTGCGCCTGCTGCACCTCGGTGGCGGCGCGCTGACCCTGCCCCGGTATGTCGCCGCCACCCGTCCCGGCTCGACCCAACGGGTCTGCGAGGTGGACGGCGCGCTGGTCGAGCTGGTCCGCCAGAAGCTGCCCTGGCCCCCCAACCCACGACTACGGGTACGCGTCGCCGACGCCCGGGAAGCCCTCACCGGCCTCCGGGACGCCAGCCTCGACATCGTGGTCGCCGACGTCTTCGCCGGCGCCCGTACCCCCGCCCACCTGACCTCGGTGGAGTTCGCCGCCGAGGTGGCCCGCGTCCTCCGACCACCGGCTGGTACCTGGCGAACATCGCCGACGGCCCGCCGCTGCGGCACGCCCGCCGACAGGTCGCCACCGTCCGGTCGGTGCTGCCACAGGCGGCGCTGGTTGGCGACGCCGCGGTGCTGCGGGGCCGCCGCTTCGGCAACCTCGTGCTGCTCGCCGGCCGTACCACCCCGCCGGTGCCCGAGCTGACCCGGCGGGTCTCCGGTGACTGGTTCCCGGGCCGGCTGCTCGCCGGCGGGGAGTTGGTCCGGTTCAGCGGCGGCGCCCCGGTTGTCCACGACACCGACGCCACCGACTCCGCACCACCCCCAGCGGGGATCTTCTCGGTCGGACGTTGAGCCGCCGCCCACCCGATGCCGACCAGCCGGCCACTTTCGACTGGTCCACAGCGTCCGTACGATGACGGAAATGCCGACGAAACAGCTGAAGGTTGGCCTGCGGGTACGCGATCTGGACCGGTCATTCGATCTCTACCGACGGCTCGGCTTCCGGCACCTTCCGCAGCCCGAGCAGACGCGGCTGCGCTACCTGACCTACGGGCACACCTGGCTCATCCTGTCGGATCTGCACCAGCACGGCTATCACCACGCCGAGCGCGGTCAGCAGACCAGGCAGGGCCCGGCCGGGCTCGGCTTCGTCCTCGTCGTACCGACCACGGATCTCGACGCGACGTGGCGGCTATGGCGGGAGGAGGGCCTGACCGTGACCCTCGATCCGGAAGACGTCGGATGGGCGCGCATCTTCTACGGCCTGGACCCGGACGGCTACGAGCTCATGTTCGAGCAGTTCCCCAGACAATAGTCTACTTTGTTAGATCTTCTGGCATGTTGCATATCTGCGTTGTCATCGGGTTGGGCTGCGGTGTGCGGATGGGCGGAGTCTGGTTCGGGTGCGGTTGAAGGACTGTGCGGCGGGATCTTCGCGGGGTGGCAGCGCTCGGTTCAACGGGCGACGGCCTGCTTCCCCGCCCTATAGGTGAGGTACGCTTTCGCGTCGACCTTTCCACCACTGTATCTATGCAGAATGGCGACCGTCTGTTCAGGTGGGCAGATGAAGCTCTCGAGCGGCAGCAGCTGGTACACCCGCCGTCCCTCGTGCACCCTACCGAGGCGACCCTTGACGCGCGCCCCTGGCGTCACCCGAATTTTTAACATCGGATCGCTCCAGTCCGCACCTCGCTTCACCGCCGTCATCATCTCGACCGAGCTCCAGGGCAACCACGTCGTGGCACCATTCGCCCGAACAGTCATCCCAGTGTCGTCAACATGGATGACAAACGGCCAGCAGAGAGACACAAGAGCGCAGGCGGCAAGGAGGCATATTGCCGCGCCGGCGTACGCGAATATCCTGGTGTTGGTGAAGACTGAGCCCGGGTCCGCCGCAGAATGCCATGCCGCACCCCACCCGCAAGCCCCAACCAGGGCCACGAAATCGTAGTTCCGCCGAATCTTGGCTGTGTTCCGCTGTAACCGCACTCCTTCGTCCACATAACTATGATGCATCGTCGCAAGCTGCTGACAAACAGCAGGGAGAGGCAAAGTAACCCAACGCGCGAGCGCGCTGTTCCACATTGGAGGGAATTCAAGAACTAGCGGACCGTCGATCTTCATCGGCTCGGCCTGCACAAACACGCCAACCGGCAATCAACGAAGGTACCCCTCACGAAGTGCGATGCGCAACACACAGGACCGAAATGAGCGGTCCCTCGAAATCTCAAACCCACATGAATGCAGTGCGATCTGACAAATGCTGGATGAATTTGAATTTCCATAGATAACATTAAAAAACCCACCATTTTTGGTAAGCCCAGCATGTTATGACCAGTTAGCAACCGTCCCGGCCAACCTGCGCAAAGTGCTTCCCTGGCCGGACCGATCCTCTGGCAGCCGCCAACTGTCGACGCCGGGCACCCCACCAATTACGCATCCCTCAGAGGCTTGCCGGGTCCGGCCAGCTACTGCGACGCTGCCGCGTCCGCCACGCCGAGGCCCTGACAACCCGCACGGCGTCCTAACACTCGGCCCAGTTCCCGTGAATTCGGCGCTTACCACCAGCACCACCGGTGGACCGGTCGGGGCGGAAAGCAGACCGGACCACAGTCGGCGTACCCGCCGACAGCAGGTCGCGGTGCCTGGTGACAGCATGTCGGGATGCCCGGGACCGAACCCACCGCCCGCCGGTTGCTGCACCCGCCGGCCGGGTACCGGCTGGCCGCGTCGGTCCGGCCCCTCACCTTCAGCCCGTACGACCCCTGCGCGCGGATCGTCGCCGGGACGCTCTGGTGGGCCACCCGGACCCCGGACGGACCCGCCACCCTCGCCCTACGCCCCGACGCCGGCCACCTGGTCGCCGAGGGGTACGGCCCCGGCGCCGACTGGGTGGTGCACCAGGCCGACGCCCTCGCCGGCCTCCGGGACAACCTGACCGGCTTCGCCGAGCTCGCCGCCGCGCACCCGGTGGTGGCCGACCTGGCCGCCCGGCACCGGGGGCTGCGGCTGCCGACCAGCGGCCAGGTCTTTCCCCGGGTGTTCCGGGCCATCCTCGAACAGCGCGTGACCGGCAAGGAGGCGTACCGGGCGTACGCCGCCACCGTCCGCCACTTCCGGGCGGTGGCCCCCGGGCCGATGCAGCCGCTGCTGTTGCCGCCGGAGCCGGCGGCGGTGGCGGCCACCCCGTACTGGGCCTTCCACCCCCTCGGGATCGAACAGCGCCGCGCCGACACGCTGCGCCGGGCCGCCGCGGTGGCCGACCGGCTGGAGCGGTGCGCCGACTCGGCCGAGGCCACCCGCCGGCTCACCGCCGTCCCGGGGATCGGCCCGTGGACCGCGGCCGAGGTGGTCCGGGTCGCGTACGGCGATCCGGACGCGGTGAGCGTCGGCGACTACCACATACCGAACATGGTGGCCTGGGCCCTCGCCGGCGAGGCACGCGGCGACGACACCCGGATGCTGGCCCTACTCGAACCGTTCCGGGGCCATCGGGGTCGGGTCTGCGCCCTGCTGGCGGCGGCGGGCATCACGGCGCCGAAGTTCGGCCCGCGGGCACCGCTGCGCTCGTTCGCGCGCTTCTAGCCATCTCGCTGACGTACGGCGGCGGGCCCGAGCCGGCACGACACCACCATTCGCGACATCCAGTAGTAACGATATTTACCAGCTCCGGTAGCTGACTGTCGTCAAGGGACTCGGGCACCATGGGGTCGTGGCGCTGTGGTTGGCTGGGCCGGTGACCGCCCGCCCGCTGATCGCTCCCGCGACCCCGGCCGACGCCGGGGAGATCCTCACCGTCCAACTCGCCGCGTACCTGGCCGAGGCGCAGCGCTACGCGGACCCGTTCCTGCCGCCACTCACCGAGACCCTGGACGAGATTCGGGCCGTGCTCGCCGGCCCGCAGACGGTGCTCACCGCCCGACTGGGCCACCGACTCGTCGGATCGGTCCGGGTCCGCGTCGACGGCGTCATCGCCTCCATCGGCCGGTTGACGGTCGCCCCCGACCAACAGGGTCGGGGCATCGGTGGCCGTCTGTTGCGCGCGGTCGAGACGGTGGCGGGCGCACGGGTGTGCCGGTTCACCCTGTTCACCGGGGCGGAGAGCGTGCGGAGTCAGCGGCTCTACCAGCGCTCCGGCTACCGGTTGGTGGGCCACGACAAGGACCCCAACGGCGTGCCGCTGGTGCTGCTGGAGAAGACGGTGCCGTCCCGCTGCTGACCCCGGCGGCCCCGCACCCATCCGGGTGCAGCGGGCTGCTCGCCGGCCAGGAGGGGGGCGGCTGTGGCTGGTGTTCCGCCCCACGGCTGTCGGTGCCGTCTGGTTGACTGGTCGCTGTGAAGCTGCCGATCAGCCCGCCGGTCGAGCCGATGCTCGCCAAGAGCGTCCCGCGGATCCCGACCGCGACCGGGATGACTTACGAGCCGAAGTGGGACGGCTTCCGGTGCATCGTGTTCCGGGACGGCGGGGAGGTCGAGCTGGCCAGCCGGGGCGGCAAGCTGATGACCCGCTACTTCCCCGAGGTGGTCGAGCAGGCCCGCCGGCAGTTGCCCGAGCGCTGCGTGGTCGACGGCGAGTTGATCATAATCCAGCGCGACCGGCCGGACGGGCAGCCCCGGCTCAACTTCGAGCTGCTGGCCCAGCGCATCCACCCGGCCGCCTCCCGGGTGAACCTGCTCGCCGAGACCACCCCCGCGGATTTCGTGGCCTTCGACCTGCTCGCCCTCGGCGACGAGTCCCTCCTGGCCCAGCCGTACCCACAGCGGCGGTCCGGGCTGGAGGCGGCGTTGGGCGGTGTCGCGCCACCGATGCACGTCACCCAGATCACCACCGACCCGGCCACCGCGCGCCGCTGGTTCGACCGGTTCGAGGGGGCGGGGCTGGACGGCCTGATCGCCAAGCCCGCCGACCTGCCGTACGAGCCGGGCAAGCGCCTGATGTTCAAGGTCAAGCACAAGCGCACGGTCGATGTCGTGGTGGCGGGTTTCCGCTGGCACAAGTCCGGCCCGGTGGTCGGCTCACTCCTGCTCGGGCTCTACGACGACGCCGGCGTCCTGCATCATGTGGGGGTGAGCGCGTCGTTCCCGATGGCCCGCCGGCAGGCGCTG
The DNA here is from genome assembly GCF_000378845.1 of Salinispora pacifica DSM 45544. Classification (NCBI taxonomy): domain Bacteria; kingdom Bacillati; phylum Actinomycetota; class Actinomycetes; order Micromonosporales; family Micromonosporaceae; genus Salinispora; species Salinispora pacifica. The sequence continues at coordinate 1,492,796 of NZ_KB905359.1, forward strand.
GTGGGCGAGTTGGAGCCATACCGGGGCGCCGGCGCCGACCATCCCTGGGTGCACGGCGACCACCAACGCGGTCAGCGCATCCCGGGCGGGGTCAGCCGGTGGACCGGCACGAAGAACCTGGAGTGGGAGCCACTGCGACCGGAGCTGGTGGTCGAGGTGAGCTACGACGCGATGGAGGGCGACCGGTTTCGGCACACCGCCCAGTTCGTCCGGTGGCGCCCGGACCGCAAACCCCGTTCCTGCCGTTACGACCAGCTCGACCGTCCGGTCCGCTTCGACGTGGATCAGGTGCTCCGGGGCGACCCGGAGCGCAGCGGCCCCACGTCCGGGCCGGCGTAGCCGGCTACCCCGACCCCGAAAGGTCCACCCCGTGATCCGCACCCCCGCCCGCCGGTTCGTCCCGGCTGTGCTCCTGGTGGCCAGCACGCTTCTCGCCGCCGGCTGCACCCTGCCGGCGTTCGCGCCGCGCACCGAGGCCCAGCCCTCGGAGCAGTCCGGCACCACGCCGACCTGGCAGGCCTGTCCGGAGGTGGCCGAGGAGTTGGTGGGGCCTGTTCCCCCGAGCATGAGCTATGAGTGCACCCGGATCAAGGTCCCCCGAAACTGGGCCGACGGCGCCGCCGCCACCGCCGGCCCGGGTGCCGGGGAGACCTTCGAGATCGCGCTACTGCGGATCCGTTCCACGCACCAACGGGACCGGATCGGCTCGCTGCTGATCAACCCCGGTGGACCGGGTGGCTCCGGCATTGACACCGCTGTCTACCTCTCCCACCCCGGATGGAGGGGTCATCTACCTGTCCCGATCATCGAGCACTTCGACATCATCGGCTTCGACCCGCGTGGGGTGGGCCGTTCCAGCCCGGTGGAGTGCGTCTCGGACGCCAGCCTCGACGCCAGCTTCGGCTACGACCCGGACCCGGTGAGCCAGCAGTCCTTCGACGGTCTCGTCGAGCTGAACCAGCGGATCGGGCGCGAGTGCGGCGACCGCTACGGCGACCAGCTCGCGCTGTACGGCACGGAGCAGGCGGCCCACGACATCGACGCGATCCGGGCTGCCGTCGGCGACGAGAAGTTGACCTATCTCGGCTACTCGTACGGCACCCTGCTCGGCGCCGTCTACGCCCAACTCCACCCGGAGCGGGTGCGGGCGCTGGTGCTGGACGGGGCCGTTGACCCTCGGCTGGACCAGGTGGCCAGCTCGGAGAGCCAGGCCAAGGGCTTCGAGCGGGCCTTCGACAACTTCTCCCTGTGGTGCTCCACCAACTCCGACCGCTGCCCGATCGCCCCCAGCGCGCGGGAGGCGGTCACCTCGGCGATCGACAAGGCGCGGGTCTCCCCGGTCCGGGGCGACGATGGGCGGGAGGCGACTCCGGGGTGGATCTTCTACGCGGTGGTCTCCTCGCTCTACACCGAGGCCGGCTGGGAGCAGCTGGCCCAGGCGATCGACGAGTTGGCGGGCGGGGACGCGACCGGGGTGTTCCGCCTCGCCGACGCGTACGCGGGTCGGGAGCCCGACGGCACCTACTCGAACCTGTTCGACGCGAACCTCGCGGTGAACTGCGCCGACGAGGCGGAGCGGCCGAGCCGGGAGCAGATCCGGGAGCTCCAGTCGCAGTGGCGTGAGCAGTACCCGCTGTTCGGCCCGGCGCTCGCGGTCGGCCTGCTCGCCTGCACCGAGTGGCCCGGCGGCCGGGACCCGTACCCGACCGGGGCCGCGGACGGGGCGCCACCGATCCTGGTGGTGGGCACCACGGGGGATCCGGCGACCCCCTACGAGCAGACCCCGGCGCTGGCCGAGATGCTGGGCGTGGGTCGGGTGCTCACCTGGGAGGGCGAGGGGCACACCGCCTATCCGCAGACGGACTGTATCAACGCGGCGGTTGACGCGTACCTGGTTGACCTTGCCGTGCCGGCTGAGGGGAAAAGCTGCCCGCCACAGTGACCTCGGTCGTGGCCGGGGCGCCCGCCGTTGTGTCATCCTCCCCGGATGAGCGACGTGATCTTCCGAGAGGCGGTCCGGGTCGACCTGCCCGCCGTGCTCGACCTGCTCACCGACGACCGGCTGGGGCGCACCCGGGAGGTGGGGCAGGTTGACGCCCGCTACGAGCGGGCGTTCGCGGCAATCATGGCCGACCCCCGCAACCAGCTCGTCGTCGCCGAGGCCGGCGGCGAGGTGCTGGGCTGCATGCAGCTCACCTACATTCCTGGGCTCAGCCGGCACGGCGCCGAGCGACAGTTGATCGAGTCGGTCCGGGTCCGCTCCGACCAACGCGGACGGGGGCTGGGCCGGCAGCTGATGGCCTGGGCGATCGACCAGGCGCGGGCGCGTGGGTGTGCGCTGGTCCAGCTGACGACCGACAAGTCCCGGCAGGAGGCGCACCGCTTCTATCTGGGTCTCGGTTTCGTCGCCAGCCACGAGGGCATGAAGCTGCCGCTGTGACGGCTCAGCGGGGGCGGTCGCGGTCCTTGGACGGCTGCACCCGCTTCGGCTCGCCGGGCATCTTGGGGTGTTCCGGCGGGTAGGGCAGGTCGCCCTGCCCGTTCGCGGCGTCCCGCTCGACCCACTCCAGCAGCGGCGTGAGGTCCCACGGGGCGTCGTCGATGCCGGCGTGCGGGTCACCGCGCTCGGCCAGCCGCGCCGGCACGCTGCGCAGGTCGAAGTCGTCCGGCTCGGCGTCGGCCAACTCGTCCCAGGCCAGCGGCGCGGAGGCGGTGGCGCGGGCGTTGGCCCGCAGCGAGTACGCGCACGCGATCGTCCGGTCCCGGGCCATCTGGTTGTAGTCGACGAAGACCCGGGCGCCACGCTCCTCCTTCCACCACGCGGTGGTGACCAGCTCGGGGCGGCGCCGTTCCAGCTCCCGGGCCAGGGCGATGGTCGCCCGGCGGACCTCGACGAAGGTCCAGCGCGGCTGGATCCGCAGATAGACGTGGACGCCCCGACCGCCGGAGGTCTTCGGCCAACCGGGGACACCCAGCTCGGCCAGGATCCCGCGGAGCTCGGCCGCCGCTTCCGCCGCGTCGGCGAAGTCGGTGCCGGGCTGCGGGTCGAGGTCGATCCGCAGCTCGTCGGGGTGGTCCGGGTCGCCGGCACGCACCGGCCACGGGTGAAAGACCACGGTGCCCATCTGGGCTGCCCACGCCACGTGAGCCAGATCAGCCGGGCAGAGCTCGGCCGCCTTCCGGCCGCTGGGGAAGCTGATCTGCGCGGTGCGAACCCAGGGTGGCACCCCGCGCGCCGGCACCCGCTTCTGGAAGAAGGCCTCCCCTTCGATCCCGTCGGGGAAGCGTTGCAGGGTGGTCGGCCGCTCGCCGAGCGCCCGCATGATGCCCGGACCGACGGCGAGGTAGTAGTGGAAGACGTCGGCCTTGGTGTAGCCCCGTTGTGGGAAAACCACCCGCTCGGGGCTGCTCAGCCGGACCCGCCGCCCGGCGACCTCGATCTCTTCGGCTGCGGCCCTCGTGCCACCCATTGCGCGACCATATGCGATGACTCCGACCTTCGACGTACTGTTGGCGGGTGAGTCTCGACGACAACGAACTGCCCCGCACCGAGGACGAGTGGCGGGTCCGGCTCAGCCCCGAGGAGTTCCGGGTGCTGCGGGAGCACGGCACCGAGGCCCCGGGGAGCGGTGAGTACGTGAGCACCAGGACCCCGGGGGTCTACCACTGCCGCGCCTGCGACCAGGAGTTGTTCGCCAGCGATACGAAGTTCGACTCCCACTGCGGCTGGCCGAGCTTCGACGACGCCATTCCCGGACGGGTTCGAGAGGTCGAGGACCGGAGTATGGGCATGGTCCGGACGGAGATCCGCTGTGCCCGCTGCGACAGCCACCTGGGGCACGTCTTCACCGGTGAGGGCTTCACCCCGAAGGACACCCGGCACTGTGTGAACTCAGTGTCCCTCCGGCTGAAGCCCCACGAGTCCTGACGGCGCCGGCCAACCGGAGCAGGGCGCACCGCGGCCGTCGGGGCGAAGCCACCCGGCTGGCCGCGCACCCGGATGTCGATCGGCCCTCCCGGTTTACCGATTCCGGTTGCCGGCGCCGATTCGATGTTTAACGCTTATCTCCGGAATCCATACTCTGGGGGAATAGCATGGCGACCTGTGAGGTTTGCGAGAATGATTACTGGTTGAGCTTTGAGGTGCGTACGATCAGCGGTGACGTGCACACCTTTGACAGCTTCGAGTGCGCCGCGCACAAGCTGGCTCCGATCTGCGAACAATGCCAGGTCAAGATCGTAGGCCACGGCGTCGAGGTCTCCGGCCGCTTCTTCTGCTGCGCGAACTGTGCCCGGCGCAAGGAGGGAACCGAGGGCGCCCAGGTCCGCGACTCGGTCGGAGCCCGACCATCCTGAGCGAACGGGGACAGCAGGGCAGGGGGCCGGCTGATCACTCCAGGTAGCGGTTTCCAGGCGGAGACAGCCGGGTGGCGTTTGGGACGCCGACGTTAGCGAGCGGTAAGAAGACCCGGTGCTGCACCCGGGCTAACATCCGGACATGCCCACCATGACCCGGTCAATCCCGATCGCACTAACCATAGTTCTGGCGCTCTCCGCCTGCGGGAGCTCTGAGGACACCGCCGCGGGTGACGAGCCCACCCCCGCCCCGACGACCGCGTCCAGCAGCGCGCCCGCCAGCACCGGGGCGAGCCCGACCGGCGAGCCGGCAGCGGAGGTGCCGCAGACCCTCGACTTCACCGCCCGCACCATCGACGGTGACACGTTCACGGGGGCCAGTCTCGCCGGCAAGCCCACCGTCTTCTGGTTCTGGGCCGCCTGGTGCCCCACGTGCCGGGGCGAGGCCGACTCGGTGGCGGCCGTGCAGCGGGAGAACGCCGACCGGGTGAACGTGGTCGGGGTGGCCGGGCTCGGCAGCGGTGACGACGCGATGCGCCGATTCGCTCAGGACACGGGCATCGAGGGCTTCCCGCAGCTGGCCGACGACGCGGGCGAGGTGTGGCAGCGGTTCGAGGTGGTCTCGCAGCAGTACTACGTGCTGCTGGACTCCACCGGCAAGGTCGTCCACAAGGGTTCGCTCTCCCAGGCCGACCTACGCGAGCGGGTCGCGGAGCTGACCTGAGATGGTTGACGCCCCCTACGGTCTCGCGCTCGGCGCCGGGCTGCTCGCCGCCGTCAATCCGTGCGGCTTCGCGCTGCTGCCGGCGTACCTGTCGATGCTGGTGCTGGGGGACAGCCCGGCGGACGGTCGCGGGCCGCTCGCGCCGGTGGGTCGGGCGTTGGCCCTGACGGCCGCCATGACCCTCGGCTTCGTCGCCGTCTTCGGTGGGTTCGGGCTCCTCGCCGGCCCCGCCGCCGACGCCCTGGCCAGCCGCCTGCCCTGGGTGTCGGTCGCGATCGGGCTCGCCTTGGTCGCCACCGGCGGCTGGCTCGCCGCGGGCCGGGCGCTACCGACCTTCGCCCCCCGGATCGCCAACGGTCCCGAGGTTCGGCGCAGCTTTGGATCGATGGTTCTCTTCGGTGCGGCCTACGCGATCGCCTCCCTCGGCTGCACCATCGGACCGTTCCTGGCCGTGGTGGTCGCTGGATTCCGGGCGGGTAGCCCGCTCGCCGGGGCCGGGCTCTTCGTCGCGTACGCGGTCGGGATGGGGCTGATGGTCGGCGCCGCCGCGCTCGCGGTCGCGCTGGCCCGGGAGTCTCTGGTCCGGCGCACCCGGCGGGCCGGGCCGCTGCTCGGCCGGGTCGCCGGCCTGCTCCTGGTGCTGACCGGCGGCTACGTCGCCTGGTACGGCTGGTACGAGATCCGACTCTTCGCCGGCGGCGACGTCAACGACCCGGTGATCGACGCGGCCGGTCGGGTGCAGGCCACGATCAGCGGGTGGGTGGACGGTCTGGGCCCGTGGACGATCGGGGCCGCGGTCGCCGCGCTGCTCGCGGTGGCGGTCGCCGGCACGCTGCTTCGCCGGCGGCGCTCCGCCGCCCGGCAGCCGGCGTCGGCATCGGCATCGGCATCGGCATCGGCATCGGCATCGGCATCGGCATCGGCATCGGCATCGGGCAGCGATCTACCATCGCAGGATGCTGCCCACCACTGAGCTCCGGACCGCTTCCTTCGCCGACCTGTCCGCCCGCGCCTTCCATGACCTGCTCCGGCTACGCGTGGACGTGTTCGTGGTGGAGCAGGAGTGCCCGTACCCGGAGCTGGACGGCCGGGACGTGGAGCCGGGCACCCGCCATCTCTGGCTGGAGCAGGCCGGGGCGCCGGTGGCGTACCTGCGGATCTTGGCCGGTCCGGGCGGTCAGCGACAGATCGGCCGGGTGGTGGTGGCGAAGGAGGTACGCGGCGCGGGGTACGCGGGCCAGCTGATGACCGCGGCCCTCGTGGAGGTCGGCGAGAGCCCGTGCACCCTCGAAGCGCAGTCACAGCTGGTCGACTTCTACACCCGACACGGGTTCACGGTCACCGGGCCGGAGTACCTCGAGGACGGCATTCGACACACACCGATGCGCCGGAACGCCCCGGCGGCGTAGCACACCGCGGATCGCTACCGGGCCAGCGCCCGGGATCCCGGCCCGGTAGCGAAGGTGTCGCGGCAGTGTCGGACCAGTCGATCGAGGGCTGGGCTCTGCGTGCCGCTCCAGACCAGGGCCAGCAGGGCTGGCTCGTCGATGTCGACGATCGGCAGCGCGATCAGGCGGCCGTGGTGGTCCCGCGACATGGACTCGGCGAGGACGGCCACGCCCAGCCCGCGGGCGGCGAGGTCGGCGATGGCGTCCGCGGCGCTGGCCTGCACGCTGATGGTCGGTCGGACGCGGTGTTGGGTGCAGGCCCGGTCGAGGACGGTACGGATGCCGGTGCCCTCGGGCATGCACACCAGTGGGTGGTCGGCGAGTTCGGCCACGGTCACGGCCGCTTTCTGGGCGAGGAGATGCCCGGGTGGGACGAGGGCGACGAGTGGCTCGCTGATGATCGTGAGGGAGTTCGACCCGGCCGGCGTGGGATCGGCGGTGCCGATGAGAGCGAGGTCGACAGCACCGGCCTGGACGTCCTGGAGGAGCCGGGCCGAGTGGTGCTCGAGCAGGGTGATCTCCACGCCGGGGTGCGCGTGGTGGAACGCCGCCAGGGCGTCGAAGAACGGGGTGATGGTGCACCCGATGACCATGCCGACGGTGAGCCGACCGCGGATGAGTCCGACCACGTCGCCGACCGCCTGCTTCATCGCGTCAGAACAGGCGAGCGCGGCCCGGGCGTGTTCGAGTGCGGCCCGGCCGGCATCGGTGAGGCTCGCCCTTCGGGTGGAGCGGTCGATGAGGGTGGCGCCGACTTCGCGTTCGAGCTCGCGGATCTGAGCACTCACTCCGGGTTGGCTGATCCGCACCCGCTCGGCGGCACGGGTGAAGCTGGCCTCCTCGGCGACTGCGACGAAGTATTCCAGCTGCCTCAGTTCCATAACGAGAGATTCTAGCTCGCATAAGAACTATCTGTTGGACTTCTGATGTCACCGAAGGCACGCTTGGTTCTGGAGGCAAGCGCCGAACGAAACGCTTCGCTCCGCCGGAAACATCGAGAGGAACACCATGTCGGACCGTACGAAAGCGATGCAGCCCGAGGACCTCACCCGGCTGTTCGTCGAACGCTCCAACGCCGGCGACGCCGCGGGCGTCGCCGCGCTCTACGAACCGGACGCGGTCATGGCCTACCCGCCCGGCCAGCAGACCGTCGGGCGCGCGGCAATCCAGGCCCTGTGGGAGAAGGTGCTCGCCAACCGGCCACAATTCACCCCGGAAGCGCCGCTGCCCACGCTGGTCTGCGGCGACCTCGCCCTCACCTCCACGCCGCCGAGCGACGGCGCGGGCGCTCGGGCGCAGGTCGTCCGCCGCCAACCCGACGGGTCCTGGCTACGGGTGCTCGACCAGCCGGAGTTCACCACGCCCACCTCGGATTGACCCCCCGCACGTCCTACCCACCCGACGGTCAGCCGAGGCCCCCCGGCTGCCAAAGCGGCGCAGCCGGCCGGGCCGCTGCCGTACCGCCGGGTGGGGCGGGCGGCACGCTCAGGGCAGGCTGGCGATGATGTCGGCGATCTCGCGGCGCCGGCCGGTGTAGAACGGGATCTCCTCCCGGACGTGCCGGCGGGCGCGGGACGCCCTCAGGTCCCGCATCAGGTCAACGATGCGGTGCAACTCGTCGGCTTCGAAGGCGAGCAACCACTCGTAGTCACCGAGGGCGAACGACGAGACCGTGTTGGCCCGCACGTCGGGGTAGCCGCGGGCCATCCCGCCATGCTCGGCCAGCAGCTCCCGCCGCTCCGCGTCCGGCAGCAGATACCACTCGTACGAGCGGACGAAGGGGTACACGCAGAGGTAGTCCCGGGCCTGCTCACCGGCGAGGAACGCCGGAACGTGGCTCTTGTTGAACTCCGCCGGCCGGTGCAGCCCGAGCTGGGACCAGACCGGGGTCAACGCCCGCCCCAGCGTGGTACGCCGGAACCGCAGGTACGCGTCCTGGAGCGCGTCACTCGACGAGGAGTGCCACCAGATCATCAGGTCGGCGTCGGCGCGCAGCCCGGCCACGTCGTACGTGCCCCGGATGGTCACGTCCTCGCCGGCCAGTTCGTCGAAGAAGGCGGTCGCCTCGGCGGTGACGTTCTCGCGTAGTGACGGCAGGGCGTGGTTCGCCCGATACACCGACCACATGGTGTACCGGATCGTCGCGTTCAGCTCGTTCAGTCGGGCCGCGTTGGTCTGCTCGGTCATATCCCGGAACCCTTCAGTGCAGTGATGATCTCGTCGGCCGCCGCCGCGCCGGAACGGATACAGACCGGAATCCCGACGCCGTCGTAGCCGGCTCCCGCCAACGCGAGGGTTGGCCGCTGTGCCCGCAGCGTCGCCCGTGCCGACGCCACCCGCTCCAGGTGGCCTGGCGCGTACTGCGGCAGTGACCCACCCCAGCGCTGCACGTGGGTGGCGATGGGGGTGGGCAGCTCGGCACCGAGCACCGCCGACAGTTCCCGGTACACGGTGTCGACGAGCTCCCCGTCGGGGCGCTGCAGCTGCGCCTCGTCCCCGTACCGGCCGATCGAGGCCCGGACCAGGGTCAACCCGTCGGGCCGGCGCAGGTGCCCCCACTTGGTGGTGAAGAAGGTGGACGCCTTCATCAGCAGCCCCTCGCCGACCGGGACCAGGAGGCCGGAGAGCCCGGGCAGCTCCGTCGCCGGCAACGCGAGGGTGACCAGGGCGATGCTGGCGTAGGCCAGGTCACCGACGTTCTCGGCGGCGGCCGGGGCGACATCGGCGAGCAGCCGCCCCGCCGGCCGGGCCGGCACCGCCAGCACCACGGCGTCGGCGTGGACCTGCTCCGCGTCGCCGTTCGGGCCGATGGTCAGGCGCCAGCCCGCGCCCGCCGGGGTCAGCGCCCGGACCGTCGCGTTCCGCCGGATCGTGGCGCCGCTGGTCGACGCGGCGGCCTCGACCAGGGTGCTGAGACCACCGGCCAGGGTGCCGAAGAATGGCGTACCGGGTGACCGCGGCGCCGCCGCCTGCGCCGCGCGGACCGCGCCGACCAGGGTGTGTTCGATCCGGGCGGTTCGGGTCAGCGCGGGCATGGTGGCGGCCAGGGAGAGGTCGTCGGCGCGGCCGGCGTAGACGCCCCCGAGCATCGGCTCCACCAACCGGTCGACGACCTCGTCCCCCAGTCTGGCCCGAACCAGCTCGCCGACCGTGACATCGGCGTCGGGGGCGAGCAACGGCCGACCGGTGTCCACATCGGCCTCCGCGGTCGGGCGGGCCACCGCCGCGACCGCCGCGAGGTCCCCGGGTACGCCGATCAGCGTGCCCCGGGGCAGCGGGTGCAGCTCACCGCCGACCAGGAGCGCCGCCTGCCCGACGGTGGGATGGACGATGTTGTCGGCCAGCCCCACCCGGCGGATCAGGGTCACCGCCGCCGACTCCCCACCGGCGCCGTCGCGCATCAGGAACGCTTCCGCGCCGAACTCCACCGGAGCGCCGGCGAGTTCGCCGGTGCGCAGCTTGCCACCGAGGGAGTCGCTACGCTCGTAAACCGTCACCTCGGTGTCGGTGGGAACGTGGTCCCTCAACTGGACGGCGGCGGCGAGGCCGGCGATGCCACCGCCGACCACCGCGATCCGCCACGGTGTCGCCATGCCACTCAGCTCCTTCCGCTTTCCCGAGCGGTCAACTCGTGGACCAGGGCCACCAGCCGGGTCAGGACGTCGGGGTCGGTCTCCGGTAGCACCCCGTGGCCGAGGTTGAAGATGTGTCCGGGGGCGGCACGCCCCTGCGCCAGCACCCGTCGGACCTCGGCCTCAAGCACCGGCCACGGGGCGAACAGCAGACACGGATCCAGGTTTCCCTGCACCGCCCGCTGCGGGCCGACCCGGCGGGCGGCGACATCCAACGGCGTACGCCAGTCAACGCCGACCACGTCGGCGCCGGCCTCGCCCATCGCGCCTAGCAGCTCCCCGGTGCCCACCCCGAAGTGGATCCGCGGAACGCCGGCGTCGGCGAGGCCGGCGAGGACCGTCTCTGAGTGCGGCAGCACGTACCGGCGGTAGTCGGCCTCGGAGAGGGCGCCGGCCCAGGAGTCGAAGAGCTGCACGGCGGAGACGCCGGCGTCGATCTGCACCTTCAGGAACGCCAGCGCCACCTCGGCGAGCCGGCCGGCCAGGGCGTGCCACAGGTCCGGGTCGCCGTACATCAGGGCCTTGGTCCTCGTGTGGTTACGCGACGGGCCCCCCTCGACGAGGTAGCTGGCGAGGGTGAACGGTGCGCCGGCGAAGCCGATCAGCGGGGTCGCACCCAGCTCTCCGACCAGCATCCGGACCGCTTCGTCCACATAGTGAACGTCTTCGCGGGTGATCGGCCGGATCCGCTCCACATCCGCCGCGGCGGTGACGGGATCGGTCACCACCGGGCCGGTGCCCGGGACGATGTCCAACGCCACCCCGGCGGCGGCGACCGGCACCACGATGTCACTGAAGAGGATCGCCGCGTCAACCCCGTGCCGACGCACCGGCTGGAGAGTGATCTCGGTAATCAGTTCCGGCCGGCGACAGGACTCCAACATCGCCACGTTCGCGCGGATCTTCCGGTACTCCGGCAGTGAGCGGCCCGCCTGCCGCATGAACCAGACCGGAGTGTGCGGGCCGGGCTCGCGCCGGCATGCGCGAACGAAGGGAGAATCGGCCGGATCGCCGGGGCGCGGCCCCTCGTCTCGGGCGGCGGCGCCCGTGGTCTCGGTGCTCATCGTGGCCCATCGTGCCACGCCGCCCGCCCCGTCCCGCCGGCACCGTCACATCGTGTGATCCGCGCCGACAAACGGCATTCGGGTCCGGACGCGGTCGCCAGCCGCCCCGGTTCCCGGCGTGCCGCCGAATCGGCTGGCCCGAAGACCCTTACGCTTCAGTAATGACCCCCCCGACCGCGCACCCGGAGACGTTCGCCCGCGCGGTTGACGGGCTGCGATCGGCCGCCACCCGGTCCGAGATCCAGTTGGAGGAGGTCGGCGCGCCCCAACGGCTGGCCCCCTTCGCCTTCGCCCTCGCCGCGACCGTCCTCCGGGACGACGACGAGGTGGCGAACGGACGACTGATCCTCCTCCACGACCCCGCCGGGCACGAGGCGTGGCAGGGCACGCTCCGACTGGTTACCTACGTCACCGCCGAGCTTGAGGTGGATCTGGCCGCCGATCCGCTCCTGCCAGAGGTGGGCTGGGCCTGGCTGACCGACGCCCTCAGGGTGCGGAACGCCCGACACCGGGCGATCGGGGGGACCGTCACGCAGACCATGTCCACCCGGTTCGGTGATCTGGCTGGGCCACCCGCGGCCGGCGATGTCGAGATCCGGGCGTCCTGGACGCCGGTGGATGACGCGCTCGTGCCGCATCTGCACGCCTGGTGCACCCTGCTCGCCTCGACCGCCGGCCTACCGCCGCCCGGGGTGACGGCGCTCCCTGAGCGCCGCACCGCCGGCACGACCCTGAGCGCCGCACCGCCGGCACGACCCTGAGCGCCGCACCGCCGGCACGACCCTGAGCGCCGGGGCGCGCCCGGTCAGAGATAGTCGTCGGCCTCTGCGCACACCTCTTCCAGGCCCTCGTTGGCCTCCTCGAACGCCTCCGCATCGCCGAACGCCGCCGCGGTGAGCGCGGTGTTGAGCTTGTCCAGGCAGCTGGCGATAACCTCCTTCTGCCGGGCCTGCTCGTCCCGGTCGTTCTGGGTACCGGTGAGATCCTGTTGGGTACGCGCCAGCGTCTCCTGAGCCCGTTGCAGGTCGACCTTGACCTGCTCCAACTCGGCACTGGTCGCCTCGATGGTCGAGTGCTGCTCGCTGATCCGCTCCTCCGCCCGGTTCAGCTCACTGGTGGTATTCAGGAACAGACCGGTCATCACCCCACCAACGAGGAACAGCAGTCCCGCCACCACGGCCAGAATCACCGTCGCCCGAGCCGGCCGGACGCTGCCAGCAGTCGTACCAAACGGCGGACCTGACATCGGCGGACCCGACATCGGCGGCGGACCTGACATCGGCGGACCCGACATCGGCGGCGGGGCCGACATCGGCTGCTCGACCGGGGGGTTGACGGTCGGGAGCGGCATGGTGCTGTCCAAGGGCGCGGCCGACGGGGCTGGCGCGGGGGCAGGATCGCCGGTTGGCTGCCCGGGCACAGCAGGCTGCGACGCAGCTGGAACCGGCTGCCCCGGCACGGTGGGCGCCGAACTCGGCTGCCCCGGCACGGTGGGCGCCGAACTCGGCTGCCCCGGCACGGTGGGCGCCGAACTCGGCTGCCCCGGCACGGTGGGCGCCGAACTCGGCTGCCCCGGCACGGTGGGCGCCGAACTCGGCTGCCCCGGCACGGTGGGCGCCGAACTCGGCTGCCCCGGCACGGTGGGCTGCGACGCAGCTCCAGACGGCTCGATCGGGGGATGGGACATGACTCCTCCTGTGGAGCAGTTCGGGCAGTTCACCCGCGGGTCAGGGCAGAGCGAACTGATATGAAACGAGGCACCGGAACTGGGTTAGCAGATCTCGAAACCGTCGCAGGCGGTGGCGATCGGCACGGCGAGACTGATCCCCTCGGCGTCCCACGCCTTGGCGGTGGCGATCCCGACCACCTGCTGTTCGTCGTTGATGACGGGGCCACCCGAGTTACCCGGGTTGATCGGCGCATCAAACTGAATGAATGGCGGATCACCCCCCTTGGCCTCACGAAACGCGCTCACCACACCGGTGGTGACGCTGTCTTCCAGGCCGAGGGGCGCGCCCACAACGACGATCGGCTGACCGGACTTGACCGCGGACGGGGCGGCGACCAGCCCGGTAAAGGTGCTGGTGGTGCGAAGCTGGGCGAGGTCGTTGGCCTCGTCAACCTCGACGATGGTGGCCGGGTAGCGCTGGTCGGTGCGTTCCAGGAAGACCTGCCGGTCCCCGTCCTCCCAGACCTCTTCGACCACGTGGAAGTTGGTGAAGAGATTGGTGCCGCCATCGGCGGCCGGCTCACCGACGGCGAACGCGCTGCCGGTGTACTGCCCGGCGCGGATCCGAAACACGCTGGGCAACGCGGCAGCGGCGATCGCCTCCGGATCGAACGCAGCACCGATCGCCGACTCCAGTTCCCGCGCCCGCGCCTCCAACCCATCGAGCCGAGCCTGGCTCTCCTGCTGCTCGGCGCCCAGCCGCCGATCGGTGTCGGCGAGTTGGCCGGTGAGCTGATGGATCTGGTAGGCCTGAAGACCGGTCACCGAGAGCAGCGCCGCGACAACCAGCACCACGGCCACCCGCCCGAACAGGACAGGCCGCCGAGACGCCGGGGCGGGAGCCGGCTGGGCACTGGGCCAGCGCCCGGTTGGACCGCCCGGAGGGGGCACGAACGGCGGTGGAACACCCGGCCCAAAAGCCGACGGTTGGGTGGGGCCAGACGCGACCGAGCCGCCGTACGGCGGAGCCGCCGGAGAAGGCGGGACCGCTGAAGGAGCCGGAGAAGGCGGGACCGCTGAAGGAACCGGAGGAGCCGGGGCCGTTTGAGGAACCGGAGGAGCCGGGGTCGTTTGAGGAGCCGGGGCCGCCGGAGGAACCGGGGCCGCGAAGGCCGCGCTGGACGGGCCGGGCTGGAGCGGCGGGGACCAGGTGGGTCCAGGCGTGGACTCGCCTCCCACCTCGGATAATCCCTCACCCGTATTCATGATTGCCATGCCCTCCCCGTGCCGATGCCGTTGCCGCGTGGTGGCAACCGCCGGCCTTGACCGCTAAATGTTCGACCGCTACGAATGTCGCGGTCTACGACCGTATCCGGCACGCGCATCCTTTGTCTGCTCGGTCTGCTCAACCGAAACGGCTGACTCCCGACACGCACTGGACCGGCTGTCCCCGCCCGATCGGGTAGCGCAATAGGGTTGTCGGATGACCGACGAACCACCCCTACCCCGTCGGGCTGCCGCAAACCGCACGGGAGACACACCGTACCCGCCGACGATCCGGTCGGGGGACACGGACGTTGACCCGACCGCTGGTGGCCCAGCTACCACCCGGCGCGACGCCGAGGGCGGCCCCACCCCGCTGACCGCGCCCGGCGAGGGCACCCCTCAGCCGGTGACCACCCCGGCGGAGTTGGCCGAGGTCGTGGCCCGCTTCGCCCAGGGCACCGGGCCGGTGGCGCTGGACGCCGAACGCGCCTCCGGCTACCGGTACAGCCAGCGGGCGTACCTGGTGCAGCTGCGCCGCGCCGGCGCCGGCACCGCCCTGATCGACCCGCTGCCGCTGCCGGAACTGACCAGTCTGGACGAGGCCATCGGCGCGGCCGAGTGGGTGCTCCACGCGGCCAGCCAGGATCTGCCCTGCCTGGCCGAGCTGGGCCTGCGGCCACGGCGGCTCTTCGACACCGAACTGGCCGCCCGGCTCGCCGGCTTCGAGCGGGTCGGGCTCGCCGCGCTGACCGAGAACCTGCTTGGCTTCAGCCTGGAGAAACACCACTCGGCGGCGGACTGGTCGAGCCGGCCGCTGCCGGAGTCCTGGCTGACCTACGCCGCCCTGGACGTGGAGCTGCTGGTCGAGCTCCGGGACGCGCTCGACGCCGAGTTGACTCGGCAGGGCAAGGCCGAGTGGGCGGCCGAGGAGTTCGCCGCGCTGGTCCGCAATGGTGCCCGCGCGCCCCGGGTCCGCGCCGACCCCTGGCGCCGCACCTCGGGCATCCATCGGGTCCGCGGGGCGCGGGCGCAGGCCCGGGTACGGTCCCTGTGGTATGCCCGGGACCAGATCGCGGCGCGCCGCGACGCGGCGCCGGGACGGGTGTTGCCGGACTCGGCGATTGTCGCCGCCGCCGAGCTGGATCCACGGGACGAGAAGACGCTACTGACCCTGCCGGGTTTCGGCGGTCGCTCGGTACGCCGGCTGGCCCGTACCTGGTTGGCGGCGTTGGACGATGCCCGGGAGTTGCCAGCGGAGGCGCTGCCGGTCGCGCCGGCGGTCGAGGGTCCGCCGCCGCCGCACCGGTGGGCCGAGCGGGACCCGGTCGCCGCGGCCCGGCTGAGCCGGTGCCGGGAGGTGGTCGTCGGAACCGCCGGCGCGCACACCCTGCCACCGGAGAACCTGATCGCCCCGGACTCGATTCGCCGCCTCGCCTGGGTCCCGCCCGAGGAGATCACCGAGGGCGCCGTGGCGGAGACCCTACGCGGCCTGGGTGCCCGCGAGTGGCAGATCGCGCTGCTGCAGCCAGACCTGACCCGGGCCCTGGTCGGCCCACCGCCAGCCGACACCTGAGCCATCGATGTGGGGTGGGCCACACAGGGGGTGGTACTCCAGTTGGTTACTGACAAGTAGCATCCGAGAAAACGCCAGTCCGGCTATCCGGCTAGGAGGCTCAAGTGCCCCGTGAAGTTCGGGATGTCGTCTTTGTTGACGGCGTCCGCACCCCGTTCGGCAAAGCGGGGGGCATGTACGCCAACACCCGCGCAGATGACCTGGTGATCCGCTGCATCCGCGAGCTGCTGCGCCGTAACCCGCAGCTGCCGCCGGAGCGGGTCGAGGAGGTCGCCGTCGCCGCCACCACCCAGATCGGCGACCAGGGCCTGACCATCGGCCGCACCGCCGCGCTCCTGGCCGGCCTCCCCAAGACCGTGCCCGGCTTCGCCATCGACCGGATGTGCGCGGGCGCGATGACCGCGGTGACCACGGTCGCCGGCGGCATCGCCATGGGCGCGTACGACGTCGCCATCGCCGGTGGGGTCGAGCACATGGGCCGCCACCCGATGGGCGAGGGAGTCGACCCGAACCCGCGGATCGTCGCGGAGCGACTGGTTGACCAGTCCGCCCTGGTCATGGGGGCTACCGCGGAGAACCTGCACGACCGGGTACCCCACATCACCAAGGAGCGCACCGACGCGTTCGCGCTCGCCTCCCAGCAGAAGACCGCCAAGGCGTACGCCAACGGCAAGCTCCAGGACGACCTGGTGCCGGTGGCGGTCCGGGACCCGGAGGCCGGCTGGGGTCTGGCCACCGTGGACGAGGCGCCGCGGGACACCTCGATGGAGAAGCTCGCCACCCTGAAGACTCCGTTCCGCCCGCACGGCAAGGTCACCGCCGGTAACGCGGCGGGGCTGAACGACGGCGCCACGGCGAGCCTGCTCGTCGCCGAGGAGACCGCACGGGAGCTGGGTCTGCCGGTCGCGATGCGGCTGGTTTCCTACGGGTTCGTCGGCGTCGAGCCCGAGGTGATGGGGATCGGTCCGATCCCGTCGACCGAGAAGGCGCTGCGCATCGCCGGCCTGACCATCGACGACATCGGCCTGTTCGAGCTGAACGAGGCCTTCGCGGTCCAGGTACTCGCCTTCCTCGACCACTTCGGCATCGCCGACGACGACCCGCGGGTCAACCCGTGGGGCGGCGCGATCGCCATCGGCCACCCGCTCGCCTCGTCCGGTGTCCGGCTGATGACCCAGCTCGCCCGGCACTTCGCCGAGCACCCGGAGGTCCGCTACGGCCTCACCGGCATGTGCATCGGCATCGGCATGGGCGGCACCGTGATCTGGGAGAACCCGCACTGGGAGGGTGGAGCCAAGTGAGCGCGAGCAACGGGTCGGGCCAGTGCGTCCCGCAGTCCCGAATGGAGGAGGCACAGTGAGCATCGTGGCACCGAACGAGGTCGTCACCAAGGCCTTGCTGCGCTTGGTGGACGTACCGGGCCTGGACCGCCCCGCCGCCCTGATCACACTGGACAACGGCTTCGACCACAAGAAGCCGAACACCCTCGGGCCTGGTGGCCTGACCAGCCTGGACGAGGCGATCACGGCAGCTCAGGCGGCGAAGCCGGCGTTCGTCGCGGTGACCGGTAAGCCCTACATCTTCTGCGTCGGAGCGGACCTCACCGGCCTGCCATTGCTCACCGACCGGGCGCAGGCGCTGGAGGTCGGGCGGCTGGGCCACCGGGTTTTCGCCCGGCTCAAGGACAGCGACGTTCCGACCTTCGCCTTCGTCAACGGCGCGGCCATGGGCGGCGGCCTGGAGCTGGCCCTGCACTGCCACTACCGGACGCTGTCCGCGGGCGCCGCGGCCCTCGCCCTACCCGAGGTCTCGCTCGGTATCGTCCCCGGCTGGGGCGGCACCCAGCTGCTGCCGAACCTGGTCGGCATCCCGGCGGCGACCCAGGTGATCATCCAGAACCCGCTGATGCAGAACAAGATGCTCAAGCCGAAGCAGGCGGCGGAGATGGGCCTCGCGGACGTCCTGCTGGAGCCGGCGGACTTCCTTGAACGGTCCCTGGAGTGGGCCGCCGGCGTGGTCCGCGGCGAGCACACCGTGACCCGGCCCGAGGTTGACCGGGAGATGTGGGACGGCGTCCTCTTCTTCGCCAAGCAGACCCTGGACGCCCGCCTGCACGGCGCCGTCCCCTCCGCGAACCGGGCCCTCGAACTGCTCGGCATGGCCAAGGAGGCGGACTTCGCCACCGGCACCACCGCCGAGGACGAGGCGCTGGCCGACCTGGTCTTCTCGCCGGAGCTGCGCAGCGGCCTCTACGCGTTCGACCTGGTGCAGCGGCGGGCCAAGCGTCCGGCCGGGGCGCCCGACCGGGACCTGGCCCGGCCGGTGACCAAGGTTGGCATCGTCGGCGCCGGCCTGATGGCCAGCCAGCTCGCGCTCCTTTTCGCCCGCCGTCTCCAGGTACCGGTCGTCCTGACCGACCTGGACCAGGCCCGGGTCGACAAGGGCGTGGCCTACGTGCACGAGCAGATCGAGAAGTCGGTCAGCAAGGGCCGGATGGACAAGGGCACCGCCGCCAAGCTGTACGGCCTGGTGAGCGGGTCGGTCGACAAGTCCGTCTTCGCCGACGCGGACTTCGTCATCGAGGCCGTCTTCGAGGACCTCAACGTCAAGAAGCAGGTCTGGGCCGAGCTGGAGAAGATCGTCAAGCCCGAGGCGGTGCTGGCCACCAACACGTCGTCGCTGTCGGTGACGGCGATGGCCGCGGACCTCGAGCACCCGGAGCGGGTGGTCGGCTTCCACTTCTTCAACCCGGTCGCCGTGCTCCCGCTGCTGGAGATCGTCCGCGGTGAACGGACCGACGACGCCACCCTGGCCACCGCGTTCGCCGTCGGCAAGCAGCTGAAGAAGTCGAGCGTGCTGGTGAAGGACGCCCCCGCGTTCGTGGTCAACCGGCTGCTGACCCGCTTCCTGGGCACGGTGTTCGCCGCGGTGGACGCCGGCACCCCGCTGGAGGTGGCGAACAACGCGCTCGATCCGCTGGGCCTGCCGATGCGCCCACTGGCGTTGCTGCAGCTGGTCGGGCCGGCGGTGGCGCACCACGTCGGTGGCATCCTGCACGCCGCCTTCCCGGACCGCTTCGGTGTCAGCGAGAACCTCAAGCGGATCGCCGAGGCCGGCAAACCGATCGTCGTGAACGACGAGATCAACGCCGAGGTGGCCAACCTGCTGGTGGTCGGCGACCAGCCGCTCACCGCCGAGCAGGTCCGGCAGAACGCACTCGACGCGCTGGCGCAGGAGATCCGGCTGATGCTCGACGAGGGCGTGGTCGCCGAGGCGCAGGACATCGACCTGTGCCTGATCCTGGGCGCCGGCTGGCCGTTCCACCTGGGCGGCGTCACGCCGTACCTGGACCGCACCGGCACCACCGAACGGGTCACCGGCAAGCGGTTCCTGCCGGCCGGGGTCGCCAGCCTCCCGGCCTGACCTGCCCCCTCCCCGTGATCGTGGTGGCCGCCCTCGGGTGGCCACCACGATGCGTTTCTGGCCGGCGGGGGTCGGTCCGGTGGACCGGGGCCCGGACCGGCTAGCATCAGCCGCCAGCACCCTCGCCTGGAGGCGTTGTCATGTCCTCACCGGTCGATCCCTGGTCTAGCCCGCCGGAGCCCGGTGCGCAGCCCAGCTACCCGCCGCCGTCCGCACCGCCGCGCGCAGCCCGGCACGCGCGTCCGGAGCACCCCGAACCGCGACCGGACGGCTGGCGGCCCCCTCCCCCGCTCGACCCCACACCGGCCCCGCGCTCCTGGTCGGCCCCTGCCGCCCCGCCGGCCCCTCCCCACTGGTCGGCCACAATGGATGAGCCGACCCAGGTGCACCGCGCTATCCCGCCGATCCCTCCGGTCGAGCCCGACCTGGCTGACCAGGCTCGGCAACCAGCGGAGACAGGTAGCCCCGCGGCCCCGTCCGATTCGGCGGCGCCGGCGTCCCGCCGACCGGCACGGTTCACCCTGCTGCTCTCGTTTGGCCTGGCCGGCCTACTCCTGCTCACGCTGGGTGGCCTGGCCTACCTCACCCGTTCCGGCGGCGACAACTCGGCGCCGACCCCGGCCGCCGCCCCGCCCGCGGCGGAAGCGTCGCAAGCCGCCGACAGCGCGGAACCAACCCCGTCGACCGAGCCCAGCCCCGAGCCCAGTCCTGAACCACAGATCCGCCTCGTCGCACCGAAGACACTCGACGGTCGGGCCAGGAGCACCGACTCCGAGCTGAAGGCGCTCGCCGACGAGTTGGTGAAGGAGCTGGAGGGCAAGGTCAGCAGCGGGAACAGCACGGTCGGGGCCTTCTACGGCAGCTTCGAGGATGAGAACATCATCATGATCGCTGGCGCCTCTGGCTTCGTCCTCAACCCGGCCCAGGAGTTGGATGCCACCGTCGAGGAGCTCGCGTCGGACCTGAATGTTCGCAAGATGTCCACGGTCTCCACCGACCCCCTCGGCGGCGTCGCGAAATGTGGTGACGGGAGCGCCTCGGACATCCCGCTCGGAGTCTGCGCCTGGGCGGACAAGGGTAGCGTCGGCATGATCGTGATGTACTCCGCGTCGGCCAGCACGGCCCGCGCCAACTTCACCGACATCCGTGCCGAGATCGAGAAACGCTCCTGAGGCCGGGTGTCACCCTCCCTGGACCGTGGGGTGGGGCCGCCTCGACGGTGACGAATGCCACCAACCTCGGCGGCCCCAACGAGCGAGTCGCGAGGCCGATCAGTCGTGCTGGAAACGCTCAGCGACACTGCGCAGTCACATCCCACTGGCGGTCGAGCGTTCGCACTCAGCCGGCTGACCAGGCCGCGTTCCGAACCATCCTGCAGACGGGACGACCCTTACCGTCAGTACCGGTTCGCGGCAATGGACTGCCGCGAACCGGTACCCGGGACTCAGGCGGTGACAGTGGCCGCTTGTTTCGTGGGAATCGCAGGCCCGAGCAAGCCGCGCCTGCCCAACCACAGAATTGCCGTGCCGCAGGCCACGCCGAGTGCCGCGAGCGCTAGCCAGAGCACGATGGGCATCTGTGTGGATCGCGCCCAGTCGACTGCGCCGCCAGCGAGCATGTTACCGATGGCGACAGCGATACCGGAGACGGTGCTGTAGACCCCGTAGTGTGTGGCGATCCGGCCCGCACCGGCCAACGTCACCACCATGTCCATTTCGAATGGGTAAGCCACCATCGTCGCCACGGCGATGATCGCTCCGGCGAGAACGGCCGACGCGACGACGAGCATGGGTGGCCCGGTACTCGCCGCGGCTACAGGTAGGAACGCCGTACCCAGCAGCGCGACTCCCCAGGTGAGTGAGCGGTGTGGTGACCAGCGTCGCCTGCACCAGGCGGTGACGCGGATCTGCGCGAGGACGGCAAGCAGACCTGAGGCCGCGAACATGGCCGCGACGGCAAGCTTCTCCACTGCCGGGCTGGGAGCGTTTGCTTCGATGGTGAGGGGCAGCGTGAGATAGACCTGAAACGACAGCACGTAGGAACCGGCCATCGCCACGGTGAATAGCATGAACGGTCGGTTGCGCAGCACCTGCCGCCAGGAAGACAACATCTCGCTGAGCAACCCAACCCCGCCTGGCTCGCCCCTTCGCCCACCGCGCGCCGGTAGTGCGCGAGCCTGTGCGACGGTCAGGATGGCGAACACGGCGGCCGCGACGAGACATGTCAGGCGGAAATCAGCCGCGGTCAGCACGAGCCCGACCAACGGGCCGACCAGGATGCCGGCCTGGTAGAAGACGTTGAACATGGCGAACGCCTCCACCCGCCGTTCGCCGGCGTCCTCAGCCAGGTAGGCGCGTACCGCTGGGTTGAACAGCGCCCCGGCCAGACCTGTGGCTGCCGCTGCGATGACGAGGACAGCCACGGAATCGACCAGCCCGAGAAGGGCAAAGCCGACAGTACGCAGCGTGCAGCCAGCGACGATCAACGGCTTGTACCCGAACCGGTCGGCGAGGCTCCCGCCGACGGCGAACATGCCCTGCTGGCTGAAGTTGCGTACGCCCAGGACGAGCCCCACGATCCAGCCGGCGAGCAGCAGCTGCGCCGACAGGTAGTTCGCGAGGTACGGCATCAGCATGTAGAAGCCGAGATTGATGCCGAACTGGTTGATCAGGAGCAGGCGTACCGGCCGGCCGAAAGAGCCGAATTGCCCGAGAACAGCCCTCACTGCCGATCACCCTGCCCGAGGTCAACGATCTGGGTGCAGCGGGTCCACCGGTGGACCTCGTGGCTGGTCGGGGCACCGATGCTGTCGGGTTCAGCGGCCGGTTCGATGCCAAGCAGGTCGTGCCGTTGGCAGTAGTCGTCATTGAAAACGGTGTCCCAGTAGCGTTGTGGTCCGTCTGGGAAGACGGCCACGATACGGGTGTCACCAGGCAACGTCCGCGCCAGCCAGGCGGCGACGAGGGCGACGGCGCCAACGCTCCACCCGCCGCTGACATAGCCGTGCGCGGCGAGCTGCCGGCACGCCCACACGGCTTCGGCAGGTGCCACCCAGTGGACCTCGCTGAACCAGCCGTACTGGACGTTGCGGGGATAGATGCTGCTACCCAGCCCCCTCATCAGCCGGTGCCGTGCTGGCTGACCAAAGATCGTTGAGCCGATGGTGTCAACCCCGACAAGCCGTGCGTGTGGAAAGTACCGGCGTATAGGCGCGAACGTGCCGGCGGAGTGGCCACCCGTACCGACGCTGCACACCAGGACATCGATGCGTCCCAGCTGTGCGATGAGCTCCAGACCGAGACCCTCGTAGGCGGGCAACGTGTCCGGGTTGTTGTACTGGTCCGGACACCAAGAACCAGGGGTAGCGGCCAGAATCTCGCCCACGCGCTCCCGCCGGGCCTGCTGCCACCCGCCCTGTAGATGTGGACGGTCGACGACGCTGATCGCAGCCCCCGAGGCGGTCAGTAGCCGTTGCATAATCGGCTCAAGGCCGGGATCGGTCACCAGCGTGAGTGAATGCTGGTACGCGTTGGCTGCCAGCGCGAGTCCCAACCCGAAGGTTCCACTGGTCGATTCGACAATCATGGCTCCCGGGCTGAGGTCACCTCGCTTGCGCGCCTGCGCCACAAGGTGTAGTGCGCTGCGGTCCTTGATACCTCCGGGACTGAACGCCTCAAGCTTCGCCCAGAAACCGTGGGCAGCAGAGGTGAGTGGTCGGCCGACCCACACGATCGGCGTGTTCCCTATCAAATCTGTAGGTGTGTGATGGACACCGGTCGGGTGCCCCAGGATCTGCGCCGGACCGGGAAGCGGGCGTGCAGGGATAGCGGCTTGCATGGTATGTGTGACCTTTCGCGTGAATGACTGGTCAATGACATGGAGATGCCCTTGACCGTCAGTTCCGCGCTACGCACTTCAACAAGAGACGCTGCCGGCCCGCCTCGGCCCGCTGAGGTGCACGGTATTCCGGCACGCGCGTGAGTACTGCCTGATCGCTCGGCAATGGGACGGCTTGCGTGGCCACGAGCTTGACATGCGAACCCGACGTATTCCAGCGCTTTGTGGGCGCGACAGGTCGGCATTGGATCGAGGGGTGATGATGATGCTTCGAATGCTGGTGCACGGCGGCCTGAGCGGCAAGATGCGCTTGGCTCGCACTACTTCGATGATGCCCGGTATAGCCGTGGGCAAGGCAGAGCAATATACACAATGATGCGAAAAGGGCAGCGAATGGTAATGAAAAGGAGGGAAGCCGGGTTAACCGTCCGCTTCGCACCTGTCGGAGGATAGTAGACTTACCGACCCAGAACAAGACGCTAGGTAGTGACATACATGCAGTGAGTAAAATTCGTGGCGGTGGGTGGTGGTCCGCCCGCGGGTACGGCGCCTGGTGTGCCCCACAGACGGCTGCCGGCACGCCTTCCGCGAACAGGTTCGAGGTACTGGAGCGATACCAGCGCCGCACCGCCCGTTCAAACAGGTCGGTCAGAGCCGTGGTCAAGAAGTTGGCGGCCGGGGCCGGTCTCTCTGCTGGCAGATACTGGCGGTGAGCCTGTCCCACAGCCCTGCGCGCCCCTGCAGCCCATCCCGTTGCCCACCGGGCAACGGCCCCGTGCGATGTAGGCAACTGCGCTCTACTCCGGCGGCACCGCTACCCCGCCGTGATGATCGACGCCGAGACACACGAACGTATCGACGTACTACCCGACCGCACCGCCGACACTCCGCAAGCGTGACTGCGCGAGCACCCCCGACACGAGGTCGTGCGCCGAGACGGCTCGCCCCGCCTACGCCAAGGCCATCCGCCACGCCCTGCCCAACGCGGTACAGGCCGCCGATCGCTGGCGCTGCGCTGGGCATGGCCAATGCAGTGATCACCAACGACCGGATCACCGGCCAGGGCAGCAAAACCGCTGCGAAATGCCCGTAAACGGCTATCCAGCGACGTTCGTTGACTGGATCTTCGCCATATGGGAGGAGTCCGCGCGTAACCCCGCGCCGACGAACGAGGAGTGGACGGTACGAGCGAACCAGCCGTGGCCAACGGTGCGGGTGGTCGACCCAGCAGACCAGGACGAAAGAACTGGCTGCTGAAGCAGTAGAAGGCAGCGTCTAGCATCGGGCCGATGCACACCCTGACCCGAGCCGATGGCTACCTGCTCAGCACCGCCCCCGAGCGGCTCGACCTTGACCTGGTCCACCACTGGCTCTCCACCGACGCGTACTGGGCCCGGGGGCGGGACCGGGCGACCGTGGAGCGCGCCTTCGCGGGCTCGATCGGCTTCGGCGTCTACCGGCCGGAGGACGGGCGCCAGGTAGCGGTGGCCCGGGCGGTGACCGACCGAGCCACCTTCGCCTGGCTCTGCGATGTCTACATCGAGCCTGCCGCGCGCGGGCGTGGGCTGGGCACCTGGCTCACCGGTGCGGTCCGCGACCATCTCGCGGAGTTCGGCGTACGCCGCATCCTGCTGGCCACCAGGGACGCCCATGACGTGTACGCCAAGCTCGGCTTCGATCCGCTCGCGCGGCCGGACCTGTGGATGCAGCTCGACAACCGGTGAACTCCTCGTCGGCTCTTTGCGCTATTCCCGACCGGTGAGCCGCAGGGCGGATACCGCGTCGTCGAGGGTCGCGGCTCGGGCAAGCGGCTGGACGTGGTCCCCCTCGGCCAGCCAGAGCCGGCAGCCCGCCCGGTCGAACGACACCAGCACCGGCTGCCCGGCGTAGTGCTGACCGATCCGGCGCAGCAGCGCGGTCGGGTCCGCGACCGGAGGCGACGGCGACATCAGGCACCGACCGCGGGTATTAGGTGAGGGGATGGCGCACGCTCCTCCGGCCGTCTCGTGCCGGTCACGGTCGGCGGCGAGCTACCACGAGGAGAAGCCCGGAGGCCACGATGCTTCCTGCCGCAGTCCACCGCATGATGTCCTCGATGGCCTCCGTGAGCCCCACACTTCTCGACTGGATGTCGATCAGCGTCGCCGCGGCCGCCACCGCGAGGCCGGAGACCCCGATAACGATCGCGAGGGTGACACCGGACGCTTCGCCCACCAGCTCCCGGGCGACAACCGACTGCGTGCCGATATTGGACATCGCGTACCCCACGCCGTAGCTGAATCCGAACAACGCAAGGCCGGGCAGGTAGGAACCGAAACCACCGCCGAGAGAGACCACGAATAGGCCAATCCCACCGGTTGCCGCACTGATGCCCATTACTACCGGAATATTCAGGTGTTCGCCGAGGTGCCCTGAGATCGGACCGGCGATTCCGGTGGCCACCGAGGCGGCGAGAAGGATCAGACCCGCGGCGAGGGGTGAACGACCCTCCCCTTGTTGGAGGTAGACCGTGCTACCGAACACTCCGATGACGAGAGCGACGTTGGCGACCGTCCCCATCAGGGTCACGATGACGTAGGGACGGTTGCGAAACAGGTCGAGTTTGACCAGAGGATACTTCGCCAACCGCTCGCGCTGCACGAACGCCGCCAGAATCAGCAGCCCGACCACGGCGATCCCGGCCGTGGCGAGGGGCTGCCAGGTGCTCGCCAGGTCTACCGCGAGCGTGACCAGGGCGATCCCCGCCGCCACCAGGGCCAGGCCCGGCAGGTCAATCGACCGGGGCACGGTAGGGTCGCGCGATTCACGCACGCCAGCGACGACGATCGCGATGGCGATAATGCTCAACGGTACGTTCACGAGCAGCACGACCCGCCAGACGACCAGCTCTGTTATCCCACCGCCGAAGGGAGGGCCGAGCGCCATCGACACGGCACCGATGCCGTAGGCGTAGCCGATCGCCCGTTTCACCCGCTCCGCGGGAAAAGCATTCGTGACGATGGCGATGGCGAGCGGGAAGATGATGGCGGAGCCAACTCCCTGGATGGTCCGGAAGGCGATGACGGTCCCCGCGTTGGGGGCCAGGGCGGCACCCAGCGAACTCAGGCCGAAAATCACGAGTCCGACCACGAGAATGCGTCGGCGGCCAAGGATGTCGCCGAGCCGGCCGCCAGGAATCAGGAACGCCGCCAGGGAGAGCATGTAGGCGCTGATCACCCACTGCAGGTTGGTTGGAGACGTGCGCAGCTCCGAAGCCATCTTCGGCAGCGCGAGGTTGAGCGCGAAGAAGTCGAGCTGAACCAGGAAGATACAGAAGGATGCCGCGACCAACGTCAGCTTGGCCTGCGCTGCGGCTCCGTGAGGTGAAGCGCTTCCGGCCAGGTGACGAAAGTGGTGCAGGCGAAGTAGCACGGGTTTTCCTCACGTTGTGAAGTGGTCGGATGCCCGAGGTGCACGTAGGCACGTCTCGCACTGTCACACACCAGCACCGGCTGGTCCGGGTGATTCACGGTAATCGCCGAGCTGCGCTGTTCGTCGGCGTGCGAATGAGCAGGGGCAGCCAGGGCGACTCGTGACCACGAAGGCGGTAACCAGCCAGTGGCCGAGCGCCACGCCAGCGATGGCCAGGGCTCACAGCACGTCGGCGGACCGGTACCCCGGTACTACTCCCCCGGGTTGATCATGCCGCTCTCGTAGGCGTAGACCACCGCCTGCGCCCGGTCTCGCAGGTCGAGTTTCATCAGCACGCGGCCAACGTGAGTCTTGACGGTCTGCTCGGCGAGCACCAGCTCCGCGGCGATCTCCTGGTTCGACAGTCCGCGCGCGATCAGCCGCAGCACCTCCGCCTCGCGCCGGGTCAGGGCGTTGATCGAATCCGGGTCGGCCCGCCGCGGCCGCGCGCGGCTCACGTAGTCCGCGATGAGCCGCCGGGTCACCGAGGGAGCGAGCAGCGCCCCGCCGGCGGCCACCACGCGTACCGCGTGCATGAGTTCGGCGGCGGGCGCATCCTTCAACAGGAATCCGCTCGCGCCGGCCCGCAGCGCCTCGAACACGTAGTCGTCCAGGTCGAAGGTGGTCAGCACGAGCACCCGCGGCCGGTGTCCACCAGGTGGCACCTCCAGGATCTGACGCGCTGCGGTCAACCCATTCATGGTCGGCATCCGGATGTCCATCAGGATGACGTCGGGGTCGTACCGGCGCGCGGCGGCGACCGCCTGCTCACCATCGGCGGCGTCCGCCACCACCACCATGTCCTCCTGGGCGGTGAGCAACGCCCCGAAACCCTCCCGGAACATTGCCTGGTCGTCAACGAGCAACACCTTGATCATGACTGGCTCTCCAGGGGCAACGTCGCCCGTACCTCGAATCCACCGTCGTCGGTCTCGGCTGCGCGGAGGCTGCCGTGGAGCATGGCCACCCGTTCGCGCATTCCAAGTAGGCCGTGGCCGCCGCCCGCGCCGGCCGGCGCGGAACCCTGAGAAGACACCGGCCGGCCGGCGGAATCCACCCTGACCGCATTGCGGACGCGAATGGTCAACTCGTGCCGGCTCCGGTGCAGGGTGACGTCAGTGCGGGCACCCGACGCGTGCCGAGCCACATTGGAAAGCGCCTCCTGCACGATCCGGTAGGCGGAGGAGCCCACCGCGTCCGGCACGTCGGTGACCGTCCCGTCCACCGACAGCGTGACTGGGGTTCCGGCTGCCCGGGCGTCCGCCACGAGCACCTCCAGCTCCGCGAGAGCCGGCTGCGGCGCGGTCAACGGCTGCTCCTGCGGGGCACGTAGGACGCCCAGCAGCCGCCGCATCTCCGTGAGTGCCTCCCGGGATGCCTCGGATATCTCCCCGAACTCCGCGCGCGCCGCCGGTGGAAGCTCGTGCAGCCGGTAGGCGGCGGTCTCCGACCGCACCGCGATGAGGGACATGTGGTGGGCGACGACGTCATGCAATTCACGGGCGATGCGGGCGCGCTCGGTCAGCACCGCACCCCGTTCCTGCTCGGCGACCAGGCCGGCGCGCGCCTGCGCCCACCGGCCCCACAGGTGGCCAATGCCCAGCACGCCACTGACCAGAAAGATGCTGCCGTAGCCGACGCTCGGGTCGAGGAACGCCAGCGACATCGCGAGGCTGAACACCCAGACCCAGAGCAGCACCCCCAGCGGGTGGCGGTGGCCGACCACGACGAGCGTAACGAGGTAGACCAGGATCAGTACCGGGTTGCCGGGCCAGGGAGCACCGGCTTCGTGTAGTCCAAGGCCGCCACTGAGCAGGGTGGCCACCGCTGCCACCCGCCACGCCAGCAGCGCGCGGCCCGGAAGCAGGGCCACCGGCGCCGCGGTCAGGGCGGCGATGAGGATCGTCTCGAACCGACCAACCTGGTACGGCGCGAGGTTCGCCGTCGCGCTGAGCCACAGCAGGAACGCGACCAGCGGCGCCAACACCCGCAGCCGCGCCAACCGACGGGCTCGACCCGACGCGGCAGTTGTTCCCGGTTTCGGATCGTGGCCGGTGGCGACTGCCCGCACCAGATCACGCAGCGCAGCGGCTATCGGCATGCGGTCAGGGTACTGTCACGCTTCGGCCCGGTGGGGACACGGCCGGTTGGAGCCAGGCCACGTCCCCACCGGCAGGAGCCGTGGCTACCACGGCCCTAACCAGGGCGATTCCAGCCGGGTCTCGGACGCTGACCGGGCGGGGCATCAGTCGAGGCAGAACTCGTTGCCCTCGACGTCCTGCATCACCAGGCACGACTCGTCGTAGCCGTCGGCGGTCAGGAGTCGCACCCGCACCGCGCCGAGCGCGACCAGCCGGGCGCACTCGGCCTCGAGGGCGGCCACCCGCTCGGCGCCGACGAGCCCGGTTCCGACCCGCACGTCCAGGTGCAGCCGATTCTTCACCGCCTTCCCCTCGGGAACGCGCTGGAAGAACAGCCGCGGACCCGCACCGGAGGGATCGACGCAGGCGAACGCCGAGCCCTGCCGATCCGGTGGCAACGTGCGGTCGAAGTCGTCCCAGGTGGCGAAGCCCGTGGGCGGTGGTGGCACGACGTATCCCAGCGCCTCACACCAGAACCGTGCCACCCGTTCCGGCTGCGCGCAGTCGAAAGTTACCTGGACCTGCTTGACCGATGGCATCAGCCCAATCTAGGCGGGTGGCGACGACGCCACGACCGCAAATCCGCGGCGGCGCCACCACACCGGGCAGCCGCTACCGGCCCTTGACGGTGTGAACGCGTTTCGATAGAAAGCCCGGCATGCGCTGGGCCTGGGTTCGCACCGCGACCGTGATCGTCGTGGCGCTCGTGCTGCTACCGCTGCTGACGCTGTACGCCTACCTGCTCCTCTGGTTCCTGCCGTATCTGACGTATAGCGACCGGCCGGCGCTGTGGCTCGTGACCTTCACGTTGTGGGCGGGGGCGGTGGGGTGCCTGGTGGTCGGCTGGTTCCGCCGGCACCGGTCGGGGCTGTGGTGGGGTTGGCTGCCCGCGGCCGCGCTCTGCGCCGCGGCCGCCTGGCCCCTTGTCGATCGTTTCTAGATTGGATGTCTGACTGAGCCGGGTGGGGTGTGGCGGCAGCTCACCCTCCGCCCCGCCAGTTTGATGACCACATCGCTGCCATCGATCTGCCTGGCCCGGTCGCCAGGCGGGCCGCCATCCCCGTAGACCTGGCGCTCACCCACCGGAAACCGGGTGAGCAGCACAATCTCATGCCCCTGAGCGGTCAACGCCCATCCGAAGACGGTGCCGACCTGACCAGTCCCACCGGAATGACGACCTTCACCACCGCTCCTCAGCCGGCCCGCTCGGCGTCGCTGCGTAGGACGCAGAACTCGTTGCCCTCCGGGTCGGCCAACACTACCCATCCGGTGCCGTCCGGGTTTCGGTGGTCGCTGACGAACCTCGCCCCCAACGCAATGACCCGTTCAACCTCCTCGTCTCGCGTGAGCTCGGGAGTGAGGCAGACATGGACCCGGTTCTTGCCGACCTTAGTCTCCGGTACCTGCTGGAAAACCAGACACGACCCGCCAACCGCATCGAGGTACGCCTCTTCCAGGCCCGGCGCACACTCGGCGGCGATCGGCTGGTCCATGACCTGACTCCAGAAGGTGGCCAGCTGGTACGGGTCAGCGGCGTCGAAACAGACGTTGCGCAACGATGTCGACATAGGAGGTTCGCTACCCGTTCCCACTCAGTCGATCAACCGAATTACGCCGACGGCTCACCGAACCATCGCCGCAGCTGGGTGCGCAGTTCCTCCTGATCGTCGCCGACCCACGCCACGTGGCCGTCTGGCCGCAGCAGCAGCGCGGGCATGTCCAGTTCCGGGCTGACGTCCACCACGTGGTCGACCCGGTCGGCCCAGCCGGCCACCGAAAGCCGGCCGGTCTGGTCGAGCACCATTCCCCGCCCGCGGTGCATCAGGCCGTAGAGGCGTCCCTGCTTCAGCTCCACATCGCGCAGCCGCCGGCCGAGCAGATGGTGCCCCTCGCCGAAGTCGTACCGCACCGAGATCGCGGTGACCTTCTCGATCAGGTAGCGGTTCACCTCCTCGAAGTCCATCAGCTCCGCCACCACCCCGCGCACGGCCTGGGGGCCCGGCGCGAGGGTGATCAGCTCCGTCTGCGCGCGGGTGTTCTCCAGCACGTCGGCGGCGACCGGGTGCCGCTCCGCGTGGTAGGTGTCCAGCAGCCCGATCGGCGCCCAGCCGCCGATCTCCGCGGCGAGTTTCCAGCCGAGGTTGAAGGCATCCTGGATGCCGAGGTTGAGCCCCTGCCCACCGAGCGGCGGGTGGATGTGCGCCGCGTCGCCGGCCAGCAGCACCCGGCCGACCCGGTAGCGCTCGGCGAGCCGGGTGGCGTCACCGAACCGGGACAGCCAGCGCGGTGAGTGCACCCCGAAGTCGGTGCCGGCGGTCACCCGCAGCTGCTGCTGGAATTCCTCGAACGTCGGCGGGGTCGTGCGATCCTCGGCCACCCCGGCGGCGGGTACGACGACGCGGTACAGCCCCTCCCCGTCGCCAACCGGGCCGGCGCCGAACCGGAGTTGCGTCTTGCGGACCTCGGTCATCACCGCGGCGACCTCCTCCGGTGCCGCGGTCAGCTCCATGACGCCCAGCAACGTCTCGAACCGGGTGGGCTCGCCGGGGAAGTCCACGCCGAGCAGCTTGCGGACCGTGCTGCGGCCGCCGTCGCAACCGACGAGGTAGCGGGAACGGAGCTGGGTGCCGTCGGCGAGTTCCGCGGTCACCGCTTCCTCGTCCTGGCTCAGGCCGACGAGTTCGGTGCCGCGCAGGAGGTCCGCGCCGGCCTCGGCGGCGTGCTCGGCGAGGAGTCTTTCGGTGCTGGTCTGCGGGATACCGAGGATGTACCCGTGCGCGGTGTCCATGTTGTCGGGCCACGGCTTGGTGATGCCGGCGAAGTAGCCACCGACCCGGTACTGCTGGCCGTTCGCGAGGAAGCGCTCCAGCAGGCCGCGCTGGTCCATCACCTCGATACTGCGCACGTGCAGCCCGAGCGAGCGGACAATCACCGGCGGCTCGGTGTCCCGCTCCAGCACCACCACGTGCACTCCGTGCAGCCGCAGCTCCGCGGCCAACATCATGCCGGTCGGCCCGCCCCCAACAATGATCACGTCAAACATGAATCTGCCCCCATTTTCGTCGTTACCTACCTCGGCCAGCCCGCCGCCGAATTGATGGCGCGAACCCGGGCACACGTATGTGTCGCGAATCCCTGATTCCACAGGTACTGGCTTCGGCCGACGATTCTGCGGCATTAACGGGGTCTTGCCGCAAGACCCCCCTTGTGCTATACATTAAGAGTGGCAGGGAGAAGTGCGCTGCAAAATTTCGAAGCGCACCCCCAAATCGAAGTGCACTGCCACCTCATCGAGTAACGGCGGGACCCGGCCCATCTGCTGCCGGCAGCGTCACCGTCACCTCCAAGCCGCCGCCCGGCTGCGCGATCGTCTTCACCACGCCCCCATGCGCGTCGCAGACAGCCCGGACGATAGAGAGCCCCAGACCGGAGCCGCGGGCGCCGGTCCGCTCCCGGCCGCCCCGCCGGAACGGCTCGAACAGCCCCGGCACATCGGCCTGGTCCACCTCGAAGCCGGTGTTGCCCACCACCAGCCAGGACCGCCGGCCATCCGAACCGGTCCGCACCCAGAGCCGGCCGTGCAGATGGTTGTACCGCACCGCGTTCTCGATCAGGTTCCCCGCGAGCCGGTCGAGCAGCCCGGGGTCGCCGACCACCGGCGCCGGCTCCAGTGAGGTCTCCACCCGCAGACCGATCCGCTCCACCTCCCGGCGTACCGCCGTCAACGCGTTGGCGGTGCCGGCAGCCAGGTCGCACTCCGTCCGCCGGGCGAGGCGATGGCCGGCCTGCGCCTCGCTGCGGGCCAGCACCAACAGCGCGTCCACCAGGCCGTTGGCCCGCTCCGAGGCATCCCGAACCACAGTGGACATCCGGCGGTACTCGGCGGTGTCCGCCTCGTCGTCGCTGAGCGTCACGTCAATCTCGGTACGCATCACGGCGAGCGGGGTACGCAGCTCATGTGAGGCGTTGGCGACGAAACGCTTCTGCGCGTCGAAGGCGACCGCGATCCGGTCCAGCATAGCGTCGAAGGTCTGCGCCAGTTCGGCCACCTCATCGTCCGCACCCGAGTAGCCGATCCGCTGATCGAGGGTGGTCTCGCCGAGCCGTCGGGCGGTGGCGGTGACCTGGTAGAGCGGGCGCAGTGCCCGGCCCGCGACCAGGTAGCCACCAACCACCCCGACCACGCTGATCGCCAGCAGCGCCGCCAGCCCCTTGGCCAGCAGTTCCCGGCTCGCCGTATCCCCCAACTGCCGATGCCACTCGGCGGCGTCCAGGGAACGCCCATCGGCCAGCACCACCGTCGTCCCGGGAAGTAACTCGTCGGTGGGGCGCAGCGCGTCGCGTACCAGCAGCCAGGCCAGCAGCACCAGGATCACCCCGGCGCCCACCAGCAGTAACCCGTTGAGCAGGGTCAACCGCAGGCGCAGGGTGGGCCGCATGCCACGGCCGGCGGTCACGCCGGCGCCCCGGTCACGCGGTAGCCGGCGCCGACCACGGTCTCGATCAGCGGTGGGTCGCCAAGCTTACGGCGCAGCGTGCGCACGGTGACCCGGACGATGGTCGTGAACGGGTCGGTGTTCGCGTCCCAGACCCGTTCCAGCAACTCCTCACTGGAGACCACCGCGCCGCCGGCCTTGACCAGTTCGTGCAGCACGCCGAACTCCTTGTTGGTCAGGTCCACTGGCACGTCGGCCCGGGTGGCCGTCCGCCGAGCCGGGTCAAGCACCAGGTCGGCCACCGCCAGCACCGGCGGAGCGGCCGGGGTGGCGCGGCGGCCCAACGCCTGCACCCGGGCGACCAACTCGTCGAAGGCGAACGGCTTGGGCAGGTAGTCGTCCGCGCCCAGCTGCAACCCCTCGACCCGGTCGGCGACCGTGCCGCTGGCGGTCAGCATCAGCACCCGGGTCAGGGTGCCGGAGGCGGCCAACTCCGCGCAGATCTGATCGCCGGGTACGCCGGGCAGGTCCCGGTCCAGCACCACCACGTCGTACCGGGTGACAAAGGCCATCTCGTGCCCACTGTCCCCGTCGTACGCGACATCCACCGCCATGCCGCGCTTGCGCAACCCCCGCGTGATCGCGTCGGCGAGGTTGCGTTCGTCCTCGACAACCAGTACCCGCATCCCAGCCTCCTCGCGCCTGAACTCCCCGACAACCTAGTGCTTCACCGCCAGCGACGACCCGGTGCGCGACCGGTGGTGCAGCAGTCCGGCACCAAGCTCGGGCCAGGCCACGGCCACGGACGGGACAGCGGGCAACCGAGCGTGACCGGGGCCGGCAGCTCCACCCCGCGGCCGCCTGTACGATGGCGCGTCGTGCCCGCGCCGATGGTTGACTCCGTGCCACAGACCAGCACCCCCGCATCCGCTGCGGCGGAAGCGCCGACCCGGCGTTCCCGCTGGCGTCCGGCCCGCGCCGACGTCCTGGCGATCGGCGTCTACCTGGCCCTCGGCGCACTGGTCTGCCTCAACCACTGGGGCGACATCCCCAACCGGGTCTCCGCCCACCTGCCGACCGACCACAGCTGGTTCGAGTGGCTCTTCGCGCACGGGGCGTACTCGGTGTTCCAGCTGGAGAACCCGCTCTTCACCACCCGGCAGAACGCCCCGGCCGGGGTGAACATGATGGCGAACACCTCACTGCTCGGGGTGACCCTGCCGCTGGCGCCGCTGACCGCGCTGGTCGGCCCCCAGGTGACGTACGTGCTCTACCTCGGCGCCGCGCTGGCCGCCACCGCCGGCACCTCCTACTGGGTGCTCTCCCGGCACCTGGTGCGCTCCCGGGCCGGCGCGTTCGTCGGCGGCGCGTTCCTGGGCTTCGCACCCGGCGTCGTGCACCACGCCAACGGCCAGCCCAACTTCGTCTCCAACTTCCTGCTTCCGCTGATCGTGCTCCGCGTGCTGCGACTCGGCGAGCCCGGCCGCTGGCGGCGCAACGGCATCCTGCTCGGCCTGCTGGTGGCGTACCAGATCTTCATCAACGAGGAGATGCTGCTGCTCACGGCGCTGGCCTGCCTCGTCGTCGTCGCCACGTACGCGGTGCTGCGGCCGAAGGCCGCCTGGCGACAGGCCGGCACCTTCGCCGCCGCCCTCGGCACCGGTGGTGGCCTGGCGCTGCTGCTCACCGCGTACCCGATCTGGTTCCAGTTCAACGGTCCGCAGTCCTACCGCGGCCTCCAGGGCGGCATCTTCCACAGCTGGGGCGAGGACCTGAAGGCCTACGTCACCTTCCCCCGGGACACCCTGGCCGGGGACGCGGCGGTGGAGCAGACGCTCGGCCTGACCGAGCAGAACAGCTGGTTCGGCTGGCCGCTGGTGGTCCTGACGGTGCTGGCCCTCCTGCTACTGGTCCGCCGCAGCCTGGTGGCGCGCATCCTGGCGGTGCTGACGGTGGTGTTCACGGTGGCCTCCCTCGGCCCGACGATCCGCTTCGACGGCGCCGAGACCGACATCGACGGCCCGTGGGCGTACGTGTCGGAGGAGTTGCCACTGGTCGAGATGATGATGCCGACCCGGCTGAGTCTGATCGTGGCCGCCGCGATCGGGGTCCTGCTCGCCGTCGCGTGGGACGCCGTCTCCCGGACCGGCCGGCCACCGGTGCCGGCGCAGCGCTCGGGCCGCCCGCTGCGGTTCCCGCTGCGATTCCCACGGCGGTGGCGACGCCCGGTCGGCTACGCGGCCATCACGCTGGCGCTGTTGCCGCTGATCCCCCGACCGCTGCCGGTGGAGTCGGTGGCGCCCCCACCGCGCTTCATCACCGCCGAGGGCTGGCGGCCGTACGTGCCCGAGGGGCGCACCCTGGTCCCGGTGCCGATCCCCAGCAACGTGCACGGCCTCTCCACCCTGCGCTGGAGTGCGCTGGCCCAACACGCGTTCCCCGTTCCCGGCGGGTACTTCATCGGCCCCAACGAGCAGGGGGAGGGGATCTTCGGGGCGGCGAACCGGCCGACAACCCGACTCATCTACTCCACGATGGGCAGGAACGCCGCGCCCGATATCACCGACGTCGAGCGGCGGCAGGCGATCGAGGACCTGCGGTACTGGCAGGCCTCGGTGGTGGTGCTCGGCGCCCACCCCCAGGAGGCGGTGCTGCGCGACCTGATGACGTCGCTGCTCGGTACGCCGCAGCGGGTGGACGACGTCTGGCTCTGGGACGTCCGTCCCCTGGTCGACTAGGCGGCGGCCGGGTCCGGGCAGGTAGACCGGGGCCCGGCCGCGGTGGGTGTGACCTCAGGCGGCCGGCGTCGGGTCCGTCAGGGCGCGGACGTCCCACACCCAGACGTCCAACTCACGCGTACCCGGGCCGACCAGTTGCTCGACGGTCAGCCGCAACGGCTCCGCGTGGTGCTGGTCCACCGGTAGGACCAGGATCGCGGCCCGCCAGTGCCGCAGGTCATCCAGGGCCCGCCGCTGCTGCCGGTCGTCAAGTTGCAGCGTACGTCCGGTGCTGGCGACCTCGCTGAGCAGCTCCCCGAGCCCGCTGGGGCGGCCACCGAACCGACCTGGGTCGCCGGTGTTGGCGTTGCGCGGCGCCAGGAAGTAGCCACCGGGAATCTTGAAGTCGAGGTTGACGGCGGCGGCCCAGCGCATGCCGTGGGTGTTACCCATGCTCGGCACCGGAATGGGCACCAGCGTCTGGTCCTCCGCGACGTAGCCGCGCCACCGGTCGGCGGTGATGAATTCTGGCACCGGTGGTCGGGAGGTCACCGCCAGCGGCATGGGCGCGATCGGCAACAACGCCAGCGCCAGCCCGGCGGCGGTGCGCAGCCGCAGGGTACGCCGGGGCAGCGGCAGCTTCCGGGACCGGTCGACCGCGAGCGTCAGCAACAGCCCGACGGTGACGGTGGTAATCAGCCCGAACCGGGTCGGCACCACCGCGTCCAGCAGCGGCAGCCGGACCAACCACTCCCACGGCCCGACCCCGATCTCCTGGTCCCACCACGAGATCCGCTCGCCGAGGGAGAGCACCGCGAAGAAGACCCCAGTCGCCGCGAGGGCCCGCACGACCACCTCGTGGCGCAGCCACAGGACGATGCCGACGGCGATCAGGGACAGGCTCCAGCCGAAGAAGGCGTTCTCCTCCGAGTAGTTCGGGGCGAGGCCGGTGTTGGCCACGTCATCCCCGCCCAGGGTGGGCGAGCCCGGGGCGACGAACGCGGCGATGTCGTTGCCGTAGTCCCGAACCGCGTCGCTCAGCCCGTGGTACGCCATCGGCCCGGCGAACTGCACGTAAAGCGGGTACGCCAGCAGCGCGCCCGCCACCGCCGTGCAGGTGGCGAGGGCCTTCGCCAGCGGCCGCCACGCCGCCCACCACAGCCGGGGCCGCTGCGCCAGCACGGCAGCGAGAAAGACCCCGCACGCCATCGCGGTGAAGAGCAGGATCTCCTCGTTGATGAACGCCTGCACGGTCACCAGCAGGGCGAGCAGCAGGCCGTCGCGGTACGGACGCTGGGACCGGGTGATGACGAGCACCCGCCACACGATGAACGGCAGCAGGAACTGACTGATGATGTTGGGGTGCCAGTTGGCGTGCGACAGCATCGCCGGGGAGAACCCGCAGAACCATCCGCCGACGGCCGCCGCCAGTCGGCTGCGAACGAGGTGCCGGCGAAGCACCACGTACCAGGCGGTCGCGGTGCCGGCGAGCCCGAGGGTGACCAACAGCACAAAGGTCACCGCCGGTCCGAAGAGGAGCGTCACCGGCACCATCGGGATGCCCAGCGCGAGGATGGCCGTGTTGGCCATCAGATTGACCCCGTCCGGGTAGTTGAACTGCTCGGTGAAGAACGGGAACTCCCCGTGGAGCACCACCCGCACCGAGTGCGCCAAGAAGAACTGCACCTGCGCCGGGTCACTGCTGTAGAGCGCGGCCACCCGGCCGGCCGGGTTGATCCAGATCTGGCTGGTCACCCAGAACGCGGTGAGCAGAAACCCGCCGACCACCGCCAGGTGCTGCCGTCGGGCCGTCAACGACGGCAGCCGGAGCCGACGACGACCCGGGGCCGCCACCGGTGGGCCGGGCGTCGGCTTCCGGTCCCCCGCCGCAGCGCCGTTCAGGGGGAACGCACCCGCGCTGTTGAGTTTGACCGGCTCCGACGGAGGCACGGCGGCGGGGTCGGCGCGGGTGTCAGCAGACGTCACAATCGGCGGAGTCTACCCGAACGGAATTCACCCGAAAGCCAGCGCTCAATCCCTTGTGGGCGGCGCCGGACGGCACCACGTCATCTCGTACCATTGCGGTTCGCACGACCGGCTGGGGTAAACGGAGGAGCTAAAAGTGCTTGCAGCCCGCCGGACCGGCAGGACGACCGCCGCCGCGCTGGCCCTGATGGCGTCCCTGGCCGGCTGCGGAGTCGTCACCGACCGGGCACCGGCTGACCTGTCGGTGGGGCATGACAGCCAGGACGGCTCGCTCATCGTCTGGCCGGCCCGCGGCTCCCTCGCCGCCGAGGCCGCGACGACGACGGCGGTGACCGAGGCGGTCCGCGCCTGGCGGTCACCGCTCGACGACCGGGCGTACCTCCCGACCTCCGGCATTCTCTGGGTCGGTGAGGTTGACGGGGCGCCGCTCGCCCTGGTCGCCGCGGATGTTCCCGGTACGGGTTCCTCCTGGCTGCTCCAGGTCGCCGGGGAGGACGGGCGCCACACCGTCACCCACGCCGTCGAGCACACCGACCCCGGCTACCTCATCTACTCCGATGTCCTCCCGGTGCACACCGACGCGGGTCGCCGCTACCTGGTCTCTGCCCGGGTCACCGACCTGGCCGGTCCGGATGGCGAGGCGGTGCCCATCGAGGGGGGTCTGAGCACCCCCGTGGCGGTGCCGGCCTGTTCCGCGGTCTCGGTCACCGCCACGCTGCGCGCCACCGAGTCGCTGCCACAGGGGCGCGCCACCGATCGTTTCCTCGACCTCGGCACCGGTCTGGACGCGCCACGAGACCCGCTGGTACGCGACGAGTCCGGCTCCGGGCAGCAGGCCCTCGCCGGGTTGGACACCTGCGCGCTCGCCAGCGACCAGGGGCCGTTCGGCAGCGTCCCGCGCCAATTCGGGAGCCGAAAGTCGGCGAATTCGGTGCCGGCCTCCTGGCCGATGTCGGGGCTGACCATCCGGACTGTTGGTGAGGGCACGCTCGGCGCCGGCCTGTCGGGTGAGGTGCAGCAGCTCAGCTGGGAGGCGGCCGGTGACGAGATGACGGCGATGCTGTACCGGTCGGCAACCGGCGGTGCGGCGATGATGTCAGCCGCCGACCCGGCCGCGCCACTGCAGGCGTACGTCCTGCCGGTGGATGGGCAGCGGCTGGGCGTGTTGAGCTGGCAGCCGACGCCGGAGGACTCGTTGTCGGTCCCGGCCGGCACGTCCCGCCTCGTGGACCGCCCGGGCCTGACGGTCCTGCCCTTGGCGGACGAGAAGGTCACGGTGAGTCTGGCGACCACCGAGGAGACCCACTACCGTTCCCTGCCCGCTCCCCAGTAATGCTCGGGGCGGCGACGTCCGCCGGTGGTGCCGGGGCGGCGACGTCCGCGGGGTGGCATCGGCGGCGGCGTCCGACGCGATGCCGCGGTGCCGGGTGGGCGACGGCGGGTTGTCCGGCGTCGCCCACCCGCACCCTCACTTCGGGGCGGGGGCCTCCCGCGGCGTGACGATCGGCTCCACCTGGTCGGTGACCAGCTCCTTCTCGTTGTCGGCGGCGCCACTGTCGAGCCGGGAGATCCAGCCGGTGACGTCGCGGGCCACATCCTGGGCGGTCAGGCCGAGGTCGGCGAGAATCTGGGCCCGGGTGCCGTACGGGTGCCAGTCGACCGGTACGCCCAGGTCCTTCACCGGCACCTCGACGTCGGCGTCCCGCATCGCCTGGGCGATGGCGTCGCCGACGCCGCCGGCCCGAACCCCGTCCTCGACGACGACCACGAGCCGATGCCCGGCGGCCAGCTCCACCAGTTCGGCCGGGACCGGCCGGACCCAGCGCGGGTCAACCACGGTCACGCCGTAACCCTGCTCACCGACCCGGGCGGCGACCTCCACGCCGAGGCCGGCGAAGGAGCCGACCGCGACCAGCAGCACATCGGCGCGGGCCGACTCGGCGAGCACGTCAACCGGCCCGACCCGGCGCCGCGCCGGCAGGTCGGCGGCGACGGAACCGGTCGGGAAGCGAACGATGGTGGGACCGTCGTCCACGGCGACCGCCTCGCGCAGCTCCTCGCGGAGGGTGGCGGCGTCGCGGGGGGCGGCGATCCGCAGGCCCGGCACCACCCCGAAGACGGACATGTCCCACATGCCGTAGTGGCTGGGCCCGTCCGGGCCGGTGATCCCGGCCCGGTCCAGCACGAAGGTCACCGGTAGCTTGTGCATCGCCACGTCCAGCAGGACCTGGTCGAATGCCCGGTTGAGGAAGGTCGCGTAGATCGCGACCACCGGGTGCAGACCGCCCAGCGCCAGCCCCGCCGCCGAGGTGGCGGCGTGCTGCTCGGCGATGCCCACGTCGTAGGTGCGCTCCGGGTACTTCCGGGCCAGCTTGGCGATGCCGGTCGGCTCGGCCATCGCAGCGGTGATTCCCACCACGTCCGGCCGCTCGTCGGCGATCGCCACCAGCTCCTCGGCGAAGACGTGCGTCCACTTCACCGACGGCGCGGCGGTGGCCTTGCCGGTCTCGGTGTCGAAGGCACCGGGGCTGTGGAAACAGTCCGCCTCGTCCTCCTCGGCCGGGCGGTAGCCGTAGCCCTTGCGGGTGACCGCGTGCACGATCACCGGGCCGCCGAAGTTCTTCGCCGCGCGCAGCGCCCCCTCAACGGCCACGATGTCGTGCCCGTCAACCGGGCCGACGTACTTGATGCCGAGGTCCTCGAACATCGCCTGCGGCGCGACCGCGTCCTTGATACCCCGCTTGACCGCGTGCAGCACCTCGTACATCGGCCGGCCGACCAGCGGGGTCGAGCCGAGCGCCTCCCGGACCGTGTCCAGCACCCGCTCGTAGCCGGGGTTCAGGCGCAGCGTCGAGAGGTGGTCGGCGAGCCCGCCGATCGTCGGCGAGTAGGAGCGGCCGTTGTCGTTGACCACGATCACCAGCGGGTTGCCGGCGGTCGCGATGTTGTTCAACGCCTCCCAGCACATACCGCCGGTCAGCGCCCCGTCGCCGACCACGGCCGCCACCGCCCGCGGCTCCCCCCGCAGCGCGTACGCCTTGGCCAGCCCGTCCGCGTAGGAGAGGACGGTGGAGGCGTGCGAGTTCTCGATCAGGTCGTGCTCGCTCTCGGCCTGACTCGGATAGCCGGCGAGCCCGCCGCGCTGGCGCAGCCTGTCGAAGCCGCCCTGGCGGCCGGTGAGAATCTTGTGTACGTAGGCCTGGTGGCCGGTGTCGAACAGGATCCGGTCCCGAGGGGAGTTGAAGACCCGGTGCAGCCCGAGGGTCAGCTCCACCACCCCCAGGTTGGGGCCGATGTGCCCGCCGGTGCGGGAGACCTTGGCCACCAGAAAGTCACGGATCTCGGCGGCGAGGATGTCCAGCTGCTCGGTGGACATCCGCTTGATGTCCTGCGGACCGCTGACGGCGGCCAGCAGCCCCGGTTGGTTTGCCGGGTCCCGTTCAACACTCATGACCGGAGAGTCTATCGGCCGGGTGACACCCCGCAGTCCGGTCGGGAGCACCCGGAACCGTCCGCAGGACGCCAGCAACGCTGAGCCAACGGTCAGGGTTCGCTCCGCCGCTGACGCGGCGAGGCGGGCGGCAGCAACAACCCCACCAGCTCCACGTGCTGGGTCATCGGAAAGAGGTCGAAGCCGCGCAGCGCGGCCAGCCGCCACCCCAACTCGGTGAAGCCACGGACATCCCGGGCAAAGGCGGCCGGGTCGCAGGCGACGTACGCCACCGCGCGCGCTCCGGCGGCGGCCACCGCCCGCACCACCCGGGCCCCGGCCCCGGCGCGGGGCGGATCGAGCACCACCAGGTCCACCGGCGCGGTGCGACGCCCCCGGTCCAGCACCGAGGCGACCCGACCCGACACGATGCCGACCTGCGGCAGGTCCCGCAGGTTCTCCCGGGCGGCGGCGATACCGGCCCCGGCGGCCTCGACGAGGGTGACCCGACCGGTGGCACCGACCCGCTCCGCCAGCGCGGCGGCGAAGAGGCCGGCCCCGCCGTACAGGTCCCAGGCGGTCTCCCCCGGCTGCGGGTCGAGCTGCGCCAGCACGGCGTCGACCAGGGTGTCCGCCGCCGCCGGATGGACCTGCCAGAACGCCGATGGGGGCAGCGTCCACCGGCGGCCGACCGCCTCTTCGTGCACCCGTGCCGGCCCGCTCACCGGCCGTACCGCCCCGTCGGCGACCGCGGTCACGGTCACGTCCCCACCGGTCGAGGCGACCGACTCGACGGCGTCCGCGTCCGGCCACCGTACGGGGCCGAGCACCGGCAGTTGTTGAATCGCCGGGTGGGCGATCCGGCACCGGTCGATCGGCACCACCTCGTACGAGCGGTGCTTGAGCAGGCCGGCCCGACCGGCGCCGTCAACGGTGTAGCGCACCCGGGAACGCCAGCCCAGCGACCCACCGGGCAGCGCCTCGACCTGAATGTCCAGCGCGTCCAGCTCCCCCTCGGTCAGCCCGCCCAGTCGGGTGAGTTGCTCGCGGATCACCCCCGCCTTCCAGGTCAGCTGCGCCTCGGGGGACACGTGCTGCAGGTCGCAGCCGCCGCAACGGCCGGGCTTCGCGTACGGGCAGGGGGGCTCGACCCGCTCCGGCGCGGCCGCCAGCACCGTCACCGCGTCGGCCCGGACGAACCCGCGGTGCACCTCGGTGACCTCGGCCACCACCCGCTCGCCGGGCAGCGCGTGCCGGACGAAGACCACCTGTCCGGCGACCCGGGCGACGCAGTGCCCGCCCGGGGCCACCGCCCCGACGGTCAACTCGACCCGCTCGGCCTCCGCCAGCCCCTCGTCGCCGGTCACCGGTCACCTCCCTCATCGCCGGTCACCGGCCACCTCCATCGGACGGGTCCGGGCCGCCCCTGGACGGCGGAGCGGGGACCGTTGACGGGCC
The DNA here is from genome assembly GCF_000378845.1 of Salinispora pacifica DSM 45544. Taxonomy (NCBI): domain Bacteria; kingdom Bacillati; phylum Actinomycetota; class Actinomycetes; order Micromonosporales; family Micromonosporaceae; genus Salinispora; species Salinispora pacifica. Next base: position 1,535,406 of record NZ_KB905359.1, read on the forward strand.
GTCCGCCGGCTCCGGGCCGCCCGGCGTCCCCCGGGGGCCGCGGGCCGGTCCGCGGCTGAGCGTCTCGTCCAGCCGGTCCAGATCCTTGCCCTCGGTCGAGACGAGCTGCCACGGCACGCTGGTGACCATCACTCCCGGTTCGAAGAGCAGCCGACCCTTGAGCCGCAGTGCGCTCTGGTTGTGCAAGAGGTTCTCCCACCAGTGGCCGACCACGTATTCGGGGATGAAGACGGTGACCACGTCGCGGGGCGAGGACCGACGGATACCGGCCACATAGTCGAGGATCGGTCGGGTGATCTCTCGATACGGCGAGTCGATCACGGTCAGTGCGACCGGTACGTCCCGCCGTTCCCACTCGGCCTGCAACCGGCGGGTGTCCTTGTCGTCGACGTTCACCGTCACCGCGGTCAGGCTGTCCGGTCGGGTGACCTGCGCGTAGGCGATCGCCCGCAGGGTCGGCTGGTGCACCTTGCTGACCAGTACGACCGCATGGTTGCGGGCCGGTTTCACCGGCCGCCCCTCGTCGGGGATGAGCTCGACGGCGACCCGGTCGTAGTGCCGCCGGATCCCCAGCATCACCAGGTAGATCATGACCATCGCGGCGATGGCGATCCACGCGCCGAGCAGGAACTTCGTGACCACCACGATCACCAGCACGGTGGCGGTCATCGCCATCCCGAAGCTGTTGATCGCCCGGGAACGGATCATCTGCCGGCGGACCTGCTGGTCGCGTTCGACCCGGAGGTAGCGGTTCCAGTGCCGGATCATGCCGGCCTGGGACAGGGTGAACGAGACGAAGACGCCGACGATGTAGAGCTGGATCAGCTTGGTCACCTCGGCCTGGAAACCAATGATCAGCACGATCGCGAAGCCGGCCAGGAAGAGGATGCCGTTGGAGAACGCGAGCCGGTCCCCCCGGGTGTGTAGCTGCCGGGGCAGGTAGCGGTCCTGGGCGAGGATCGACCCGAGCACCGGGAAGCCGGTGAACGCGGTGTTCGCGGCCAGGAAGAGGATCAGGGCGGTGACGCCGACGACCACGAACAGCAGCAGCGAGCCGGAGCCGAAGATGGTCTCGCCGAGCTGCGCGGTGACGGTCTTCTGCACGTACCCATCGGGGGCGCCGACGATCTGCCGGGCCGGGTCCTCCACGAACTGCAGGCCGGTCAGTCGGGCCAGCCAGACGATGCCGACCAGCATGGTCACCGCCACCGCGCCGAGCATGAGCAGGGTGGTCGCCGCGTTGCGGCTCTTCGGCGCCCGGAAGGCGGGCACCCCGTTGGAGATCGTCTCGACACCGGTGAGCGCAGCGCAGCCGGAGGAGAAGCTCCGGAGCAGCAGGAACGCCATCGCCCACCCGGTCGTGTCGCTCCACTCGGCGGCGATGACCAGGTCCGCGCTGGGAGCACGCAGGTCGTGGCCGAGCAGCACCACCCGGACCAGCCCGGTGAGGATCATGCCGACGATAACGATCATGAAGCCGTAGGTGGGGATGGCGAAGGTGGTGCCAGACTCCTTGATCCCACGCAGGTTGACGGCGGCGAGCAGCACCACCGCGGCGACGGCCACCGCCACCTTGTGGGTGGCCACGAAAGGGATCACCGCGCCCAGGTTCGCCACCCCGGACGCGACCGAAACGGCGACGGTCAACACGTAGTCGACCAGGAGGGCGCTGGCCACGCCGACACCGGCGCGGCGCCCCAGGTTGACCGTGGCCACCTCGTAGTCGCCGCCGCCAGACGGGTAGGCGTACACGTTCTGCCGGTAGCTCGCCACGACGGCGAGCATCACCACGACCACCCCCAGGGCGATCCACGGCGAGAAGACGAACGCCGAGGCCCCGGCGAACGAGAGCATCAGCAGGATCTCGTCGGGGGCGTACGCCACGCTGGAGAGCGCGTCGGAGGCGAAGACGGGCAGGGCGATGCGCTTGGGCAGCAGGGTGTGCTGGAGTCGGTCGGACCGGAACGGTCGACCGACGAGCAGTCGCTTCACCAGCGAGGCGGGGCGGGCCACAACCGCCAAGCGTACGACCCTCGGCCACGCCCACGCCCGGGTGGCCGGAGACCGGGGGGTGTGCGCACGGAGTACCGTCGGTCCGCGTCCGCCCCCGGGGACGTGACAGGCTCGTCCAACAGCCGCAACGGCTGGTGTGGCGGATGTTGAGGAGGGGCACGGTGCATGTGGTGATCATGGGCTGTGGGCGGGTCGGAGCGACCCTCGCGCACGGTCTGGAGGCCCGCGGGCACTCGGTGGCGGTCGTCGACAAGAACGCCGACGCCTTCCGCCGACTCGGCCCGGATTTCGCCGGAATCACGGTGACCGGTGCCGGCTTCGACGGGGAGGTACTCCGGCAGGCCGGCATCCAGCGGGCGGACGCGTTCGCGGCCGTCTCCAGCGGAGACAACTCCAACATCATCTCCGCTCGGCTGGCGCGAGAGACCTTCGGGGTCACCCGCGTCGCGGCGCGCATCTACGACCCGCGACGGGCCCAGGTCTACGAGCGCCTCGGCATCCCGACGGTGGCCACCGTCCGGTGGACCGCCGACCGGATGCTGCGGCACCTGGTGCCGGAGGGTAACGAGGCGTTGTTCCGGGACCCGACGAGCACCGTCTCGATCGTGGAGGTGCCGGTGCACAAGGACTGGGTCGGCCGGTCGGTGCTGGCGCTGGAGAAGACGACCGGCGCCCGGGTGGCGTACCTCACCCGGTTCGGCATCGGCACGCTGCCGACGCCGAGCACCGTCGTACAGGAGGGGGACCAGATCTTCATGCTGGTCACCGACGACATCGTCAACACGGTCACATCGGTGGCGGCGCAGCCGCTGGAAGGGGGTAAGTGACCATGCGGGTCGCCATCGCCGGCGCCGGGAACGTGGGCCGCTCCATCGCCCAGGAGCTGATCGGGAACGGCCACCAGGTGATGCTGATCGAGCGACAGCCCACGATGCTCCGACCCGAACGGGTGCCGGACGCGGAGTGGGTGCTGGCCGACGCCTGCGAGCTGACCAGCCTGGAGGAGGCTGAGCTGGCCAACCGTGACGTGGTAGTCGCCGCCACCGGGGACGACAAGGTCAACCTGGTGGTCTCACTGCTGGCCAAGACCGAGTTCGCGGTGCCCCGGGTGGTCGCCCGGATCAACCGGGCCGAGAACGAGTGGCTCTTCACCGAGCAGTGGGGGGTGGACGTGGCGGTCAGCAAGCCGCGGGTGATGGCCGCCCTGGTGGAGGAGGCGGTGACCGTCGGTGACCTGGTCCGGCTGATGACCTTCCGGCAGGGGGAGGCGAACCTGGTCGAGATCACGCTACCGACGAGCGCCCCGTACGTCGGTCATCCGCTGCGGGAGGTGCCACTCCCCCTCGACGCGGCGCTGGTGGCGATCCTGCGTGGCAAGCGGGTGCTGGTGCCCAGCCCGGACGACCCGATCGAGGCCGGCGACGAGCTGATCTTCGTCTGTACGGCGGAGGTGGAGGACGCGGTCCGGACGGTGGTGCTCGGCCCGGACAGCGTCGAACGGACCCGCAAGGCCTGCTGAGCCCCGCGCCGGGCCGTTACTCGACCGGGGCCGGGGGCGTCTGGGGGGCGTGCGGGTTGTGCCGGGTCACCCGGCGTACGGTCCAGACCGTGATCAGCAGGAGCAGCACGTACGGCGGGTAGCCGAGCACGAGCCGGGCGATGCCGAGCGCGGTGTCCTGGTGCGCCAGGTAGAGCCCAGCCTGCACCCCGACCTTCGTCAGCCAGACCACCCCCCAGAGCACGGTCAGCCGGGTGAAGGTCCGCACCAGGATTGGATCCTGACGCCAGTCGGAGGCGCCCTTGGCCACCAGGACCGACCAGATCCAGCCGACCAGGGGCTGCCGGATCGCCGTCGAGACCAGCAGCGCCACGCCGTAGCCGATGCCGTAGAGGATGCCGGGCAGGTAGAAGTCCCGCTCATCGCCGGTGCGCCAGGCGATCGCCGCGCCGATCGCGATGCCGAACAGCCCGTTCACCGCGTGCCGCACCGGCCGCCGTTGGGCCAGCCGCAGCACCGCGATGAACACCGCGACCGCCACCGCGGCGACCACCGCCGGGCGCAGCTCACCGAGGATGTTGGCGACCACGAAGACCACCACCGGGATGCTGGACTCCAGCAACCCGCGCCAGCCACCCAGCTGGTCGGCCATCTGCTCGGCGATCGTCGGGAGCGGTTCCTCCTCTCCCGTGCCCGGCTGCGCCGTCGGGCGCTGTCCCGTCGTCACTTCGGCGGCTCCAACTCGTAGTACGGGTTGTAGATGACCTTACGGTCACCTCGGATGGCGACCCGACCCCGCGCGGTCAGGTGTCGGCCCGGTTCGACACCGGCGATGTGCCGCCGGCCCAGCCACACCAGGGTCACCACGTCGCTGCCGTCGTACAGGTCCGCCTCCAACGTCGGCTGGTTGGTCCGCGGCGTGTAGACCACGGTGCGGAGCCGGCCGGCGACCGCGACCAGCTGGCCTCGGCAGCACTGGCGAGCCGGCATGCCGCCGTGTTCCGCGCTCTCCCGGAGCAGCTCCTGCGCCTCGATCTCCGCCTCGCTGGCGGTGAGCCGACGCAGCACGCGCCGCAGCGAACCCCGTCGCTCGTCGGTCGACATGACCTCCGCGTCACCCTTTCCGGGCTGGGCCGACCAGGGCCGGCGGTGGAGCGGCCCACCGCACGCCGGGACCGCCCCGCCAGCGTACGCCGACGGAGTGGGCCCCAGCGGTCGGTGGAGCGCCGTCAGGCCTGCGAGGTCGACTCCGGCTCGGCGGCGGAGCCCGCAGCCGCCTCTTCGGCGGCCTCCCGGGGCAGGCGCAGGGGCAGCGGCTCCCGCACCGGCCGGGCCTCCTGCCCCCGGTCAACGACGAGGCCCTCCAGACAGGCGGTCAGCGGGCCGGCCGCATCCGGCTCGGTCGCCGCCGCGCCCTGATAGACGGCGCGGACCATCCAGCGCGGCCCGTCGATGCCGACGAACCGCAGGTCGGTACGGCCGTCCTGGGTGGGGACCTGGGCCCGTAGCTCGACGCCGTACCCACCCGTGACTTCCTCGGTGGTGGCGCCGTCGTTGGACAGGGACTGGTGGATCTCCTCGCGTACCTCGTCCCAGATGCCCGCGCTACGCGGGGCGGCGAAGACCCCGAGTTGAAGCGCGCTCTGCCCGTGCACGAGCACCACCTGCTGGACAGCACCCTGCTGGTCGGCCTGCACCCGCACCTCGACCCCGCCGACCGCGGGAATCTGCAGGCTCCCCAGGTCGAGCCGCTGCACCCCGGCCGGCGCCTCGGTCACGTCGTAGGGGCCGGGGGGCGGCGCCGCCGAATTCGTCGCTTCGTGCGCGTCCTGGGCCTCGGGCCGCTCGTCGCGCGGGCGCCGATCGGCACCGGCTCGCTTTCGGGAGAAGATCACTGCGTACACCCTCCGCTGTTCACGCTCTTCACGCCCACCCTGTCACTTTCCTTCGCCACCGGCGACGCGTCCGCTCCGGGTGTCACGACACCTCCGGCACGGGCTGCCGGCCGTCGGTCGGCACCGGGGCCGAACCCAGGCCGGCGTGGCCGCCGGTGGAGCCGTGCCCGCCGGCACCCCGCTGGGACGCAGGCAGCTCCGCCGCCGGTTGGAACTGCGCCCGGGCCACCCGCTGCACGACCAGCTGTGCGATGCGGTCACCGCGCGCGATCCGAGCCACCGCCTCCCGATCATGATTGATCAGGTTGACCAGGATCTCACCCCGGTAGCCGGCGTCGACCGTACCGGGCGCGTTGAGCACGGTCACGCCGAGCCGGGCGGCCAGACCCGAACGGGGGTGTACCAGGCCCACATACCCCTCGGGCAGCGCGATGGCTACCCCGGTCGGCACCAGGGCCCGGCCACCGGGGGGCAGCTCCACATCCGCGGCGGCCACCAGGTCCGCCCCCGCGTCGCCGGGATGGGCGTACGCAGGGAGTGGCAGCCCAGGGTCGAGCTGCCGCACAGGCACGGGTACAACATCGGTCACGGTTCCCTCTTCCCTCCGGTTCCTGAGTGACCTGCCCATCCTGCCCGGTACTCGCCGCGGCACGCGCCGTACCCTTCATCTCGTGCGCGTCTCCTCGTCCCCGGCTGCCCGCTACACCGAACGGCTGGATCTGCCGTGGTGGCTCTGGCTGGGCGGATTCGCCGCGGCCGGGCTACTCGCCACGGAAATCTGGCTGGGCGCGTCGGGCATCCGGGCGTGGCTGCCGTTCGCGCTGCTGCTCCCGGCGTGCCTGGCGAGCCTGCTTTGGCTGGGCCGGATCCGGGTGGCGGTTGACGACGGCGAGCTGCGGGTGGACGACGCGCGGCTGCCGGCCCGGTTCGTCGCCGATGTCATCCCGTTGGATGCCGCCGGGCGACGCGAGGTGCTCGGCGTCGGCGCGGACCCATTGGCGTTCGTGATCCAACGGCCGTGGATCCCCGGTGCCGTGCAGGTGGTGCTCGACGACCCGGCTGACCCGACCCCGTTCTGGGTGATCAGCACCCGGCGGCCGGTGCAGTTGGCGGAGGCGATCCTCGCCGCCCGAGACCCGGCCGACACCGCTCAGGAGGCCACTGACACCGGTCGAGACCCGGCCGACACCGGTCGAGACTGAGAGCCCGGGCTCAACCCGGCTGCCGGCGGCTCCCCGGACGGGGCTACCTCCCGACGGCCGGGGCGCACGGCGGGTCGGGGCTCACGGCGGGTCGGGGGGTGCCCCAGCCCGGCGTCGGAGATCAACGCGGAGGAGATCGGCCATCGCGCGGGTAGCCCGGCGGTTGAGGTAGCTCGCGACAGCCGCACCGGTGAGGAACGGGCCCAGCGTGGTGAGGTTACGGCCGAAGCGTCTGACCAGCCGGTCCCGCAGCTCACGGCGGGCCGCGGCGCCCAGCACCGCGCTCACTCCAACGCCCGGCCGGATCGGGTTGATCCCGCGCCGCCCGGACCAGGAGACGACGAGCGCCACCGCCCGCTGGGCGCCACCGGCGGGCAGCGGCACCCCGTACACCTCGTGCAGCTCACCGACCAGCTTCAGTTCGATCGCGACCACCGCGACCGTCTCGGCGGCCAGCAGCACCGGAGCCGTGAGCAGGCTCGGGGGTACCGTCCATTCGACAGCGGCGACGCCACCACCGGCAGCGCCCACCCCGGCGCTCGCCCGGGCGGCGTTCCGGACCAGCCGGTCGGCCAACGCCTCACCGTCGAGGTCGGGGAAGTGTCGACGGAGCGTGGCCCGGTCCCGGACCGGCACGTGTGGGGCGATCTCAGCGATGGTGTCGACCATCCAGCCGAGCGCCGCCCTCGGCTGGAACAGGTCGCCGAACCCGCGGGTCCGGGCCTGCCCGACCAGGCGGCCGAGAAGCTGTCCCCGCCGAGCCGGCGGGACATCGTCGGCGGTCAGCTCCGCGACGGTGGCGCCGAGGCCGTCGACGTCACCAACCGGTTCGCCAACGATGCGGTCCGGCTCGGTGGGGTCCCGCTCGATCCGGTCCGGCTCGGTGGGGTCCCGCTCGGTCATGGCACCGGACCTCCCGCCGGGCTGGGCCGCGCTGGCGGCCGGCCGGGACGGGTGCGGCGCTGGCCGCCGGGCTGCCGCACGACGACCGGGGGGTGCGGCGGCCCCAACGCAGAGCCGCCGCCAGTAGTGCGATTCGCGTCCCGGTCAGACGCACTCGCGGCAGATCAGGTCGCCGTTGCGCTGGGCCGCCAACTGGCTGCGGTGGTGCACCAGGAAGCAGCGCCCGCAACGGAACTCGTCCTGCTGCATCGGCAACACCTTGACCGTCAGCTCCTCGTCGGCCAAGTCGGCGCCGGGCAGCTCGAAGCTCTCCGCCACCTCGGCCTCGTCCACGTCCACGGCGCCCGACTGTGAGTCGACGCGCCGGGCCTTCAGCTCTTCCAGGCTGTCCTCGCCGAGGTCGACCTCGTCGCGACGCGGGGCGTCGTAGTCGGTGGCCATCGGTTCACTCTCCCATATCGATGTTGTCGCTTCCGGTTGTAACGCCGGACGACGTTGTTTCGGTTCCGCTGGGCGGCCACCACTTGTGTCGTTCACCCGACCCGGCACGAGCCGGGTCGGCGCCGCCAGGGAACTCCCCCAGCGAGCGCGGTACCTTACCTCCACCGCGGGCGTGGCATGTATACCGCCCTCGTGGAAGAGATGTACGCCTCTGCACGGGAAGTTGTTCCCAATGTGACTCAGGCGACATGAAGATAGGGGTAGTACTACCCCGTTCCATGCCGCCGCGCCGGCATGTCCGGCTGTTTCCACGCCGCCGCCGGACAACCGTTAACCTCAGCGGCGTACCGGACGGCCGTTCGGGTCGGGCGCTTCGCCCGCTGCTGACGGCCGTCGCCTTCCTCCGTCCCGGGAGCACCTTGATGAGTTTTGCGCGAGTGCGGGCACTCGTCGTCGTCGCCCTGTTGACGATCCTGGCGCTGATCTTCACCGTTGTGGCCCTCGTCCGGGACACGCAGAGCGACGCGGGGCTCGGCGCCGGCTGCCAGAAGGGCTGGCCGGCGGCGGACGTCACCCTCCGCGAACCGGCCGAGGTAAAGATCAAGGTACTCAATGGGACCGAGCAGGTGGGCCTCGCCAGCAAGATCTCCGACGATTTCCGAAATCGGAAGTTCCAGGTCGAGGAGACCGGCGACGCGGCGAAGACTGACGGCATCGCGGTCCTGCGGTACGGCCCGAAGGGTGTTGGTGCGGCGCACCTACTGCGGGCCTACTTCCTGAACAACGCCGCGGCCGAGTACGACCCGGAGCGCGCCGACGCCACCGTGGACATCATCCTGGGCAGCGCCTTCCAGCAGCTTGCCACCACCACCGAGGTCAACCAGTCCCTCGGTGATCTCGGGGCACCGGTGGCGCCGCCCGACACCTGCCCGGTCCAGGAGGAGTGACCGAACCGGCCCGCAGAACGGCTCAGGGGCCGCCGGCGGCGTCGAGGTCCGCCAGCCGGTCGTGCAGCGGCGCGTAGAGCACCGGGGGCGCGGCGATCACCAGATCCGGCCCGGCCGCCGCCCCGGCCAGCCCGCCGACCCGCAGTCCGGCCTCGGTGGCCACCAGGCCTCCCGCGGCGAGGTCCCAGGCGGCCAGCCCCTTCTCGTAGTAGGCGTCCACCCGCCCCTCGGCGGCGAGGCAGAGGTCGAGGGCCGCCGCGCCGAACCGACGGATGTCACGGATGTGCGGGATCAGCTCGACCAGCACGCCGGCTTGGTGCTGCCGACGGCGAGGGTCGTAGCCAAAGCCGGTGGCCACCAGTGCCTGGCCCAAATCTGGCTCGGTGGAGCAGCGCAACCGTTGGCCGTCCCGCCAGGCGCCGTTACCGATGGTCGCGGTCCACTCCTCGCCGGTGACGACATTGCGCACCACCCCGGCGACCACCACCCCATCGACCTCGGCGGCGAGCGAGACCGCGCTGTGCGGGATGCCGTACAGGTAGTTGACGGTGCCGTCGATGGGGTCAACGATCCACCGGACAGCGCCACCGGCGCCCGTTTCCCCGTACTCCTCACCCAGCACGGCGTCCCCCGGCCGGAGCCGGCGCAGCGTGTCGTGCACCTGCCGCTCCACTGCCCGATCGGCCGCGGTCACCACGTCGGTGACGGTGGTCTTGGTCGCGGCCACCGAGACACCCTGGCTGCGCATCCGGTACGCCGTCGCGGCCGCCTCCCGCGCCACCTCGACCGCGATCTCCAGCAGTTCCCGCGGCTCCGGTACCGAGCGGACCATTCTCGTCCCCTTCCCGCACGACCGGGGTGGTCGCGACCATATGCGGGTATCATCCTTTCAAAGTCCACATCCGCGCCAATTCGGCGGTCCGAGCGGTGGTCCGGCGTGCGCCGCCGAATGATCGCCGTGGACAGCGTTACAATTCACCCTGCCCACGCGCCACGGACCGCCTCAACCGGCTGGCCCGCGACTCGGGGGTCCTCAACGACTCGCCCGGCACCGCGCTCCGCCCCACGCCGGACGACCCTGCCGTGCTCGCTCTTCGCCACCGGAAGGTCATTCGTGACAGAACCCCGCCAGACCGGCGCCGACGTTCGCTCGCTCACCGACACCTTGATCGCCCATGCGCAGAGCGCCGGCGGTCAGCTCACGTCGGCTCAGCTCGCGCGTACTGTCGAGGCAGCCGAGGTGACTCCGGCCCAGGCCAAGAAAATCCTCCGGGCGCTCTCGGAGGCGGGGGTGACCGTCGTGGTAGACGGTTCGGCCAGCACCGCCCCACGCCGCCGGGTGGCTGCCGCCCGGTCGACCACCCCAGCATCCCGGGCCACCACCGCCAAGACCACCAAGAAGGCCGCCACGCCCGCTTCGAAGGCGGCACCGACCGGCGCTGAGGCACCGGCCCCGGCGCCGCGAAAGGCCACCGCCCGCAAGGCGGCTGGCGGCACCGCCGACGGCGCGAAGGCCGCGCCGGCGAAGAAGGCCACCCGCGCCACCAAGGCGACCGTGGCCGCAGCGACCGGCCCGGCCAGGGCCACGACGAAGACCGCGAAGGCCACGAAGGCCACGAAGGGCGGAGCTGCCGGCGAGGTCAACGCGGAGGAGTTGGCCGCTGAGATCGAAGACGTGGTGGTCGACGAGCCGGCGGAGCTGACCCAGGCCGCCGAGACCGACGCGGCGAACTCCGCCACCGACACCGACTTCGAGTGGGACGACGAGGAGTCCGAGGCCCTCAAGCAGGCCCGCCGAGACGCGGAGCTGACCGCCTCCGCCGACTCCGTCCGGGCGTACCTGAAGCAGATCGGCAAGGTCCCGCTCCTCAACGCCGAGCAGGAGGTCGAGCTCGCCAAGCGGATCGAGGCCGGCCTCTACGCCACCGAGCAGTTGCGCGCGGCGGATGAGAGCGACGAGAAGTTCAGCCGCGACATGCAGCGCGACATGATGTGGATCTCGCGGGACGGGGAGCGGGCAAAGAACCATCTCCTGGAAGCGAACCTCCGCCTGGTGGTGTCGCTCGCCAAGCGCTACACCGGTCGCGGGATGGCCTTCCTCGACCTGATCCAGGAGGGCAACCTCGGCCTGATCCGCGCCGTCGAGAAGTTCGACTACACCAAGGGCTACAAGTTCTCCACCTACGCCACCTGGTGGATCCGCCAGGCCATCACCCGCGCCATGGCCGACCAGGCCCGCACCATCCGCATCCCGGTGCACATGGTCGAGGTGATCAACAAGCTCGGCCGGATCCAGCGCGAGCTACTCCAGGACCTGGGCCGCGAGCCCACCCCGGAGGAGCTCGCGAAGGAGATGGATATCACACCGGAGAAGGTGCTGGAGATCCAGCAGTACGCCCGGGAGCCGATCTCGCTCGACCAGACCATCGGCGACGAGGGCGACAGCCAGCTCGGGGACTTCATTGAGGACTCGGAGGCCGTGGTCGCCGTTGACGCGGTGTCGTTCTCGCTCCTCCAGGATCAGCTCCAGCAGGTGCTGCAGACGCTGTCCGAGCGCGAGGCCGGGGTGGTCCGCCTCCGGTTCGGTCTGACCGATGGTCAGCCGCGCACGCTGGACGAAATCGGCCAGGTCTACGGGGTGACCCGAGAGCGCATCCGGCAGATCGAGTCCAAGACGATGTCCAAACTGCGCCACCCGTCCCGGTCGCAGGTTCTCCGGGACTATCTGGACTAGGGGCCTGCTCAGGGCCGAATCCGCACCAGACCCCACGACAGATACCAACCAAGCGTGTCAGTTTGAGCACTCTCCGCGCAACCCCATTCGTTGGTCGGATGGTTGCCCGATCGTGATCGTTGACGTGGCACCCTTGGTGCAGGGACGCTGTCGGAGTCAGGTGTGACCTCGGTCCCCCGCGGGCACACAGGGAACGCGCGCCCTGATCAGGGTGTTGCACGATAGGTGAGCAACGACCGAAGAGAGTGTTCATCGGTGACGACCAGAGGAGGAAGGCGATGACCCCGACCCTCACGCCGCCGCCCGAGACGGTGAGCCCCCCGGCCGCCGATGAACGGTGCGACCGCTGCAATGCTGCCGGCAAGCTCCGCATTACCCTTGCTGGCGGCGGGGAACTGGTATTTTGCGGACATCACGCGAATAAATACGCAGAGGATCTCGTCAAGATCACTGTGCGGTACGCGGCGGACCCGGAGTTCAGCTGGCGTGGCGCCGATCTGATGACCAACTGAGGATCCGCAACCGAACGTACAAAGCCGGCCGGGCCCGCTGGGCCCGGCCGGCTTTGTCGTCTCCGGCGCCGACCGTCCTCCTGTCCGCGCCTGCCATCCGCTTCTCCGCGGCTACCGTTTCTTGCCCGGCGCCTACCGTCGTCGTGTCCGGTAGCCGCCGTCCTGTCTCGGCCGACCGGTCGGCTGCGGGTCGGGTCAGAGGGTCTGGACGGTGGCGATCCGCTCCTCCAACTGCTCAATAGTCGCCTGGGCGCTGGGCGGACCACCGCACCGACGGCGAAGCTCCGCATGGATCTTGCCGTGCGGCTGGCCGGTGTGGTGATGCCGGGCAGCCACCAGGGCGTTCAACTGTCGGCGCAGCGCCACCCGGCGCTGCGCCGCACTCATCGGCGCCGGCGGGGCGGCAGCGGTCGCCGCGGCCGGCTCCGCCGGCCGCGTGGTGCTCCGGCGTCGCGACGCGGCGAGCTGCTCGGCCTGCCGCTTGGACAGCAGCATGGCCACCTGATCGGCGGTGAGTAGACCGGGCAGCCCGAGGTACTCCTCCTCCTCCGGCGTACCGGCCTGCGCGGCAGTGCCGAAGGATGCGCCGTCGAAGATCACCTGATCCAGCTCGGCGGTCGCCGAGAGCGCGGCGAACCGCTTCTCCAGTTCACCGCTGGCCTGGTCGTCCCGCTGGGCGCGCTCCAGCAGGTCGTCGTCGAAGCCCTCCCGGTCCTTCGGCTTGCCCAGCACGTGATCCCGCTCGGCTTCCATCTCACTGGCGAGGCCGAGCAGGTGCGGGACACTGGGCAGGAAGACCGACGCCGTCTCCCCCGGCCGGCGGGCCCGGACGAACCGCCCGATGGCCTGGGCGAAGTAGAGCGGGGTGCTGGCGCTGGTGGCGTAGACGCCGACGGCGAGCCGCGGGATGTCCACCCCTTCGGAGACCATCCGGACCGCCACCAGCCAACGCTGCTCAGCCGTCGCGAACGTCGCGATCCGGTCCGAGGCGCCCGCGTCGTCGGAGAGCACCACGGCGGCCTTCTCCCCGGTCACCTGCTCGATGAGCTTCGCGTACGACCGGGCGGCCTGCTGGTCACTGGCGATCACCAGCCCAGCGGCGTCCGGCATCCCGGCGTTACGCAGCACGGTCAGCCGGGCATCCGCCGCCCGCAGCACCTGCGGCATCCAGTCGCCGGCCGGGTCGAGCGCGGTCCGCCACGCCTGCGCGATCAGATCCTGGGTCATCGGCTCCCCGAGCCGGGCGGCCAGCTCCTCACCGGCGTTCGTCCGCCACCGGGTCTCCCCCGAGTAGGCCAGGAAGAGCACCGGGCGTACCACGCCGTCGTGCAGCGCGTCGGCGTAGCCGTAGACGGAGTCGGCGCGGGATCGCAGGAGGCCGTCCCCGCCCCGCTCGTAGCTGACGAACGGGATCGGGTTGTCGTCGGAGCGAAACGGGGTGCCGGTGAGCATGAGCCGGCGCTCCGCGCCCTCGAAAGCCGCATGCACCCCGTCCCCCCAGGTCCGGGAGTCGCCGGCGTGGTGGATCTCGTCAAGGATGACCAGGGTCCGCCGGGTCAGGGTGCGCCGCCGGTGCACCTGCGGCGCCATCCCCACCTGGGCGTAGGTGACCACCGCCCCGTGGAAGTCGGCCGACGAGTGCAGGTCCGCGTTCCGGAATGCCGCGTCGAGCTGGATGCCGACCCGGGCGGCAGCCTGCGCCCACTGGGTCTTGAGGTGCTCGGTCGGGGCGACCACGGTGATCGCCTCGATGCTGCCATCGGCGAGCAGCTCGGCGGCGACCCGAAGGGCGAACGTGGTTTTACCGGCCCCCGGGGTGGCGACCGCGGTAAAATCCGGCTCCCGCCGACGTAGGTACTCCACCAGCGCCCGGCGCTGCCAGGCGCGCAGGGCTGGAAACGTCTCGAGCGTTGGCGTCCGGGCTGCCACGCGAAACTCCTCTCACCGCCGGCGGGACGGCCCCGACCGAGGATCGCGGGTTACGAACGCACGCCCCTGAGCCGTACCGGCATCGGCGCCGCCGCCGCCCATGAAAAACGCCCCCGCGCGCAGTGCCGCGAGGGCCGGCCCAGCATAACCAGCGAGCGCCGTACGCCCCACTCGACGCCACGGTCAACGCAGGGGGGACGGAGCGGTGAGTACCGCCACAGCTCGCGCGGGCGGCGGACCAGCCTGCGGTCGACTCACTCGCGCATCGACTCGTAGATCTCCTTGCACTTGGGGCAGACCGGTGAGCCCGGTTTGGCCGACTTGGTGACCGGGAAGGTCTCGCCGCAGAGCGCCACGACGTAGGTGCCCATCACGGCACTTTCGGCGATCTTCTCTTTGCGCACGTAATGGAACATCTCGGGGCCGGTGTCGGCGTCCTTGACCTCGGGACGCTCGAGAACCTGTGTGCTCACTTCCATACCTCCACCCACCAAGTCTGGCAGGTCACCCTTTACCCGGTCTACTTCGAGCCCGACTGACCGACGCCGTACGGTTGGGCACTGTGACCACCTTTCACCTCCGACACGGCGCCGAGGTCGCCGACGCGCTCCGCGTCGGCCGTCCCGTGGTAGCGCTCGAGAGCACAATCGTCTCGCACGGCCTGCCCCAGCCGGACAATCTCCGGGTGGCCCGCGAGATCGAACAGACCGTCCGGGACGCCGGCGCGGTACCGGCCACCATCGGCATGGTCGCCGGCCAGCTCGTGGTCGGCCTCGACGACGCGGAGCTGACCCGTCTCGCCACCGTTGACGACGTGGCCAAGCTCTCCGTACGCGATCTCGCCGTGGCTGCCGCGACCGGCGCGGACGGCGCCACGACCGTGGCCGCTACCAGCGCGGTGGCCGCGGCGGCGGGGATCCGGGTGTTCGCCACCGGCGGTCTCGGCGGCGTGCACCGCGAGGCGGCCCAGAGCTTCGACGAGTCCGCCGACCTGACGACCCTGGCCCGTACGCCGATCGCCGTGGTCTGCGCCGGGGTGAAGTCGATCCTCGACTCGGGCGCCACGTTGGAACGCCTGGAGACACTCGGGGTCGGGGTGGTCGGCTACCGCACCCGCCGCTTCCCCGGCTTCTACCTCACCGACGGCGGCTTCGACCTGGACTGGTCGGTCGACTCGCCGGAGCAGGTGGCGGGGGCGCTCGCCGCCCAGGAGCAGCACGGGTTGCACTCCGGCGGCCTGGTCGTGGCCAACCCGCTGCCCACCGACGAGCAGCTCGACCCGGCGCTACACGATCGCACCCTGGCCGAAGGGCTGGCGCTGTTGCGGCAGGAGGGGATCACCGGCAAGGCGGTGACCCCGTT
The DNA here is from genome assembly GCF_000378845.1 of Salinispora pacifica DSM 45544. NCBI lineage: Bacteria > Bacillati > Actinomycetota > Actinomycetes > Micromonosporales > Micromonosporaceae > Salinispora > Salinispora pacifica. The sequence goes on from NZ_KB905359.1 coordinate 1,550,842, forward strand.
CCTGCTGGCACACTTCCACTCCGTGACCGAGGGGGCCAGCCTCGCGGTGAACATCCGGATCATCCTGCGCAACGCCGACCTCGCCGCCCGGATCGCGGTCGCGTCGGCTGCCCGGCAGGCATGACGCCACCCCGGGTGGTCGTCGTCGGCGACCTGATCACCGACGTGGTGGCGGTGCTGGCCGGGCCGCTGATGACCGGTTCGGACACGCCGGCCGAGATCCGGTTCACCGGGGGCGGCCAGGCGGCGAACACCGCGGCCTGGCTGGGCGCGTTGGGCATGCCGGTGACGTTGGTCGGGGCGGTGGGCGACGACGGTCCCGGCCGGGACCGGGTCGCCGAGTTGGCGCGCGGCGGGGTCGACTGCGCGGTCACCCGGGTACCCGAGGTCCCCACCGGAACGGTTTTGGTGCTGGCCACCAGCGACGAACGCACGATGGTCACCGAGCGGGGGGCGAACCTGTGGCTTTCGCCGGCGGCGGTCGACGCCGCTCTTGACGCCACGCCGGACGCCGGCCACCTACACCTGTCCGGTTACACCCTGCTGGATGCCGGGTCCCGGCCGGCCGGGCTCCGCGCACTGGCCGCGGCCCGCGAACGGGGGCTCTCGATCAGCGTGGACGCGGCCAGTGCGGCACCGCTGCGGCGGGTCGGCGCGGCGGGCTTCCTGAGCTGGGTACGCGGCATCGACCTGCTCCTGGTCAACGCCGCGGAGGCCCGAGTGCTGGCGGGCGGGCTCGACCCGGCGGCGCAGGGGCGGGTGCTCTCCGCCTCGGCCCGGCGGGTGGTGGTGAAACGGGGAGCGGCCGGCGCGGTCTGGGTGGACCGGGATGCCATGGTCGCGGTGACCCCGACCCGCCGGATGACGGTGGTCGATCCCACCGGGGCCGGCGACGCGTTCGCCGCCGGCCTGCTCTCCACCTGGCTGACCGGGGCGACCCCGGAGGCGGTGCTGCAGCGCGCCGGTGACCTGGGCGCGTCTGCGGTCGGCCAGGTGGGGGCCCGACCACCGAGCTGACGCCCGGTGTCACTGCTCGGCGTCGATGACCTTGTGCGGCTGTTCCTCGGCGGTGAGGCTCGTCGGCGCCGGGTCCGCCAAGGACCGGGACCGGGGCCGGAACTTGCCACCGAGACGGTGCTTCTCCTTCGGCGGCCGGTCGTTGGCCAGCAGCACGGCCAGCCACGGAATCAGGATCATGCCCAGGCCGGCCAGGGGCAGCCAGAGCCAGAGCATGGGGGCCTCCACGCCGACCAAGATCGCGCCGACGATCAGACACACCACTCGGACGCCCATCATCAGCACGTACCGCTTCTGGCGGCTGGTGAGCTGATCGTCCTGGCTGCGCGGGGCGTCGGTGATCAGGATCGGCTGGTACGCCGGACGCTTCACCACGGACCTCCTCGGGGATCCCCCTCATCCTGTCACCTCGCCCTCCGGCCACGGGAGGTCGCCGGCAACCTCGCTTTCCGGCTCGCCTTCCGGCCCGGCGAGGATCGGTGGGTCCGGCGCCCGGGGTATCACTCCCCGGGCTGCCCGGCCGGTCGGCGGTAGGGACCCCAGGCCACAAACCGGTCAAAGAGCTCACGCGGACCGGGCCCGTCGTGCGGGTTCAGGTGATACAGGTCGTGCATCGCCTCGTACAACAGCCCGGCGAGGTAGATCGACAAACTGGGTGGGCGCGTCGCAAACTCGGCTTTCAACAGCAGCCGGGCCTCCGCGCAGGGCCACGGCTGGCCACACGCCCGGCATGCCCACATCGGCCGCAGCGGCGTGTGTGGCGGCCGGTTCCCGGCGCGGTGGCGGGGGTGCTCGGGGTGGGGGCCGAGTCTCGGCTGCGGCAACGAGTGCGGCCTCACCGCCGCCCCCCGTTCGCCCGCCAGGACTGGGCGGGGGTCAGCCAGCCGACCCGACCGGGCCGGGGAAACGCCTCGGTCGGTGCCGTCATCCAGGCCGGCTGGGGTGCGGCCGGAACCCGCCGCGGTAGCTGCGCCGGGGTGTCTTGTCGACGACGCCGACAACGGAACCAACGTACTCGCATGACTGCCTCCTCGGTGCGTGGAAGGGCCGCCCCACCACCCCCGGCGGGGCGGCCCGACAGTGCCTCCGGCGGGCTCGGGTCCGCACCGGCCGCACCGTCCTGTCATCACCCTCCAATCCGAAGCTGGACAATCACACAGCGTTGCCTTTAGTTTTTGGGACAGTCCCTTCGTTCCAGGTAGGAGCCGGCATGAACCATGCATTTGTTGCAGCGCTCACCGAGGCGGGGCACACCGCCGAAAGTCTCGCGGGTCAGGTCGGCGTCCATCCAAAGACCGCCGCGAGGTGGGCCAACCCCGGCCACATCCCGCAGGCCCGACACCGGGCCACCGTCGCGGAGCTGCTGGGCCGAGACATCGACACCCTCTGGCCGGACGTGAGCCGCCGCCGGGAGCCGGTCTGGTTCCGCCCCTGGGTCAACGTCGAACGCGAGGCGATCGCGTTACGGGCCTTCCAGCTCGCCTGGGTGCCGGGGCTGCTCCAGACCGAGGCGTACGCGGAGGCGACGCTCGCCGGCGGCATCCTCACCACCGACACCGACGATCTGGTCGAGGCGCGGCTCAACCGCCAGGCGATCCTCCAGCGCGAGCAGGGGCCGCTGCTGATCGCCGTGCTGGACGCCGGGGTCCTGCGGCGGCGGGTCGGCGACAGCCGGGCTCTCATGGCCGAGCAGCTCGCCCACCTGCTGGCCTGCGCCGAGTCGCCGAAGGTGCAGCTGCACGTCGTCCCGCTCGACGCCCCCAGCTACCCGGGGCTGGACGGGCCCTTCACCATCGCCGACATGCCGGACGGGTCGCGGGTGGCCCACGTGGACAGCCCCGCGCGGGCGCAGCTGCTGGAGAAGACATCGGACATTGTTACGCTGGAGCGACGGTGGGAACTCATCCGTGGGGAGGCCCTCCCCCGTGGGCGTTCCCTGGATCTCCTGAGAGAAGCGGCAGCAGCATGGACCTGACCGGTGCCCGGTGGCGCAAGAGCACGAAGAGCGGCGGTAACGGCGGCGACTGTGTAGAGGTGGCCGACAATCTCCCCGGTGTCGTCGGCGTCCGCGACAGCAAGGACCCGCTCGGGCCGACGCTGGCCTTCGGGCCGGCGGCGTGGCAGGCCTTCGTCGGCTTCGCCCGGCGGCCCTGACCCGCCGCTTGTCGGCCGCCGCCGGGCGCTGACCTGCCCTTTGCCGGCCCTGACCTGCCTCGCCGATCACCCCCGCCGCCGGCCCGATCGGCCCACGACCGTGATTCATCCCGCACACCACATCACTGTGAGGTTAGCCTGTGCTAACTTCACCGGGTTAGTCTCCGCCGACCTGTCGTGTGAATGAGGTTCGTCGTGTCTGCACTCTTCCGCCGGTCCGCTGCGACGTTCGTCGCGACCGGACTACTCTCCGTTGGCCTGGTCGCCTGCGGGTCCGGTGCGGATGACACCGACCCCGGCGAGCCCAACGACAAGATCATCACCGTTTACAGCGGACGGAACGAGAAGCTCGTCAAGCCGCTGCTGGAGAAGTTCACCGAGCAGACCGGCATCGAGATCCGGCCCCGATACGCCACCACCGCCCAGTTGGCGGCGCAGCTCGTCGAGGAGGGCGACCGGTCCCCGGCCGACATCTTCTTCGCCCAGGACGCCGGCGCCCTCGGCACCGTGGCCAAACAGGACATGTTCGCCACGCTGCCGGAGACCAGCACCGACCAGGTCACCGAGACCTACCGGGCGCGCAGCGGCCAGTGGGTCGGCATCAGCGCCCGCTCCCGGGTACTCGTCTACAACGCCGACCAGGTCCCCGCCGACCAACTCCCGACCTCCGTCTTCGACCTGACCGGCCCGGCGTGGAAGGGCAAGGTCGCGCTCGCTCCGACCAACGCCTCCTTCCAGGCGTTCGTCACCGCGATCCGAGTACAGCACGGCGACCAGCGGGCGCAGGAATTCCTCTCCGACCTCAAGGCCAACGAGGCGCAGATCCTCGACAACAACATCCGGATCGTTGAGGCCGTCGACGCCGGCGAGGTCCCCATGGGACTGGTCAATCACTACTACCTCGGCGCGATCGCCGAAGAGCAGGGCAGCACGCCGGAGGCGTTGCAGGCCAAGCTGCACTTCTTCCCCGACGGTGACACCGGCGCCCTGGTGAACATCGCCGGTGTCGGGGTGCTCAACCGGGCCGCCGAGGACGCCGACGCCCAAGCGTTCGTCGACTTCCTACTCGGCGCGGAGGCCCAGCGGTACTTCGCCGAGGAGACCTTCGAGTACCCGGTGGTGACGGGCGTGCCCGGTCCGACGTACGTGCCGCCACTGGCCGACCTGAAGGTGCCCGCCATCGACCTCAACGACCTGGACACCCTTGAGGCCACCGTCGCCATGATCACCGACTCCGGGCTGGTGCCCTGAGCACTCCGACGGCCACGGCGGGGTCGGCCACCAGCAGGCCGACCCGCTTCGCCGTACCCAACCGGGTGCGACGGCTGGTGCCCCGACCGGTACTGCTGGCGGCGTCGACGGCGGCGGTGTTCGTAGCCCTGCTGCCCCTGACCTACCTCGCGCTCCGCACCGCGGAGGCCGGCTGGGACCGGGTCGTCGACGAGTTGTGGACCGAGCGGGTCGCGCTGCTCGCCCTCCGCAGCCTCGCCCTCGCAGCGGTGGTCACCGCCGCCTGCGTCCTGCTCGGTGTCGGCACCGCCTTCCTGGTCACCCGCACCCAGCTGCCCGGCCGGCGGTTCTTCGCGGTGCTGGCGGCGCTGCCGCTGGCCGTCCCCACGTACATCGCGGCCTTCGCCTGGCTCTCCGAGATACGCGGGCTGGAAGGCTTCTGGCCGGCGGCGCTGGTGCTGACGCTCTGCTCCTACCCGTACGTCTTCCTGCCGGTCGCGGCGGCACTGCGCGGCGCGGACCCGGCCCAGGAGGAGGTGTCCCGGTCACTGGGGCGCAGCGGATGGCAGACGTTCACCGCGGTGACCCTACGCCAGATCCGTCCCGCCACGGCGGCGGGCGGGCTGCTGGTCGCCCTCTACGTGCTCTCCGATTTCGGGGCCGTCTCGATCCTGCGCACCGACACCTTCACCCGAGCCATCTTCGTCGCGTTCGACCTGGGGTTCGACCGCACCGGCGCGTTGGTGCTCGCCAGCGTGCTGGTGGCGCTGACCGTGCTGCTGCTCACCGCCGAGACCACCACCCGGCGGCGGGGCGCCCGCTACGCACGACTCGGCGGCATCCGCCGCCCGCCGGCCCGGCTGCAGCTCGGCGCCGCCCGCTGGCCGGCGCTCGCCGCGCTGCTCGGCGTGGCGGCACTCGCCCTCGGGGTGCCCGCGCTGAGCCTGGCCCGACGGCTCGCCGACGGTGTGTCCCGCCCAGGTGCCCTGGCCGAGGTGGCCGTCGCCGCCGGCAACTCGCTGACCGTCTCGTTGAGTGGCGCCGCGCTGACCATGCTGCTGGCGCTGCCGTTGGGGCTGCTCGTCGCCCGCGCGCCCAACGCGCTGACCACGGTGCTGGACCGGCTCGTGTACCTCGCCCACGCGCTGCCCGGGGTCGTGATCGGGCTCTCGCTGATCTTCTTCGGTATCACCGTGGCGTACCCGCTCTACCAGACCCGCTGGCTGCTGGCGCTGGCGTACGCGACCCTCTTCCTCCCCCTCGCGGTCGGCGCGGTTGCCGGCGCCGCCACCCAGTCCCCACCGGGGCTGGAGGAGGTGGCCCGCTCGCTGGGCCGGGGCCCACTGACCGTGCTGCGTACGGTGACCCTGCCGCTGGTCCTGCCCGGTATCGGTGCGGGCGCGGCGCTGGTCTTCCTGACCGGCATGAAGGAGCTTCCCGCCACCCTGCTGCTGCGGCCGACGGGGACAGACACCCTCGCCACCGAGCTGTGGACCGCCACGTCGGTCGGCGCGTACGCTGCCGCCGCCCCGTACGCGGCGTTACTGGTGGCGATCTCGGCGCTGCCCACCTGGCTGCTGGTCTCCCGCAGCGGCCTGCTCGACAAGGAGGACCGGGGATGAGTGAGGTCGCGCTGACCGGGGTGGTCCGGCGGTACGGCGCGGTGACCGCGCTCGCCGGTGTCGACCTCACGGTGCCGTCCGGGCTACTCACCGCCGTGCTGGGGCCCTCCGGCTGCGGCAAGACGACATTGCTGCGCTGCCTCGCCGGGTTCGAACGCCTCGACGACGGCGCGATCCACATCGATGGTGTCCCGATCGCCGGCTCCGGCCTGCACCTGCCCGCCCACCGCCGCCGCATTGCCGTGGTGCCCCAGGAAGGCGCGCTCTTTCCGCACCTCAGCGTCGCCGACAACGTCGGGTACGGCTTGGGTCGCGCCGCCCGCCGAGGCGACCGGATCGAGGAGGTGCTGACCCTGGTGGGCCTTGCCGGGCTCGGCCACCGGATGCCACACCAGCTCTCCGGCGGCCAGCAGCAGCGGGTCGCGGTGGCCCGGGCGCTCGCGCCCCGCCCGTCGGTGGTGCTGTTGGATGAACCCTTCAGCGCCCTCGATGCCGGACTCCGGGCCGGACTGCGACACGACGTCCGGGAGGCCCTACGCGCCGACGGCGCGACCGGCGTGTTGGTCACCCACGATCAGGGTGAGGCGCTGTCCGTGGCCGACCGGGTGGTGGTGCTACGCGCCGGTCGGGTGGTACAGGCCGGGACGCCGACCGCCGTCTACCGGGAGCCAGCCGACGAGTGGGTGGCCGGTTTCGTCGGCGACGCGGTGTTGCTGCCGGCGGTGGTCCTGGACGGCGGCACCGCACGCACCTGTCTGGGGGACGTGCCGATCGCCGACAGCGCCCCGGCCGGCCCGGTGACCGTCCTCGTCCGACCGGAGCAGGTCCGCCTGGGTACCGGCCCGGGGACGGTCGCCGCCACCGTACTGCGGCACGACTTCCACGGGCACGACGCGCTGGTCGGCCTCCGGCTGGCCGATGGCACCCGGGTCACCGCCCGGATCCTCGACGGCAGTCCGACGGTGCCGGTAGGTGCCGAGGTCGGAGTCACCGTCGAGGGCACCGCCCGCGTCTTCCCCACCACCGTCACCTCGACTCTGATCAGCGTGTAGGCGCAGCAGCCCCGGCGACGCCGTGAGGGCGCAGACCCCGCTCGGCCTGACACCTGCGGCCGAAGTCCGGCGGGTGCCGCCCACGACGATGTCGATGGCGGGCAGGATAGCGGCGTGGACCCAGATGACATGCTCTTCTCCCCCGCCGGCGTGGCGGCGCTGCGCAACGCCCTGACCCGGGCGAACTTCACCTCGAACGGGATCGCCGGCCGGCTGGGGTCGCAGGCGACCGGCGGCATGGCTCGCAACGACTTCCGAGCCGCGCTGCGCGCCACCGAGGACCGCGATCCCCTCGCCACCCTGATCCGGCTCTTCGTCTGCGAACAGACCGAGCCGTACGAGGCGGTCGCCACCGCGCTCGCGCCGCTGCCGATCAAGGAGGCGCTCGCCGGTGGCCTGGTCGAGCGGCACGGCGACGGCCTGCGGATGGGCCTCGACCTGGAGCCGTACGGGGATGACTGGTGGGTGCTCGCCGACGCGCCCGCCAGCACCCACCCCGGCCGGGCGTTGCAGGCCGAGCATGTACTGGGCATCGGCGGCGCCACCCAGACCCTGATCGGGGCGACGGTCCGGCAGCCGGTCGAGACCGCACTCGACCTGGGCACCGGCTCTGGCGTCCAGGCCCTGCACCTCTCCACCCATGCCCGGCGGGTCACGGCCACCGACCTCTCCGAGCGGGCGCTGCGCTTCGCCGCGACCACCGCCGCCCTCAACGGGCAGGACTGGGAACTGCTTCGCGGCGACCTGACCGCCCCGGTCGCCGGGCGCCGCTTCGATCTGGTGGTCAGCAACCCACCGTTCGTTGTCGGGCCGGGCACCACCACGCACGTCTATCGCGACTCCGGGCGGGTGGGCGACGCGATCGGCGCCGAGTTGGCCGCCGCCGCCCCCAGCTTGCTCACCGAGGGCGGCACCATGCAGTACCTCGCGAACTGGGTGCACGTCGCCGGTGAGGACTGGGCCGAGCGGGTCGCCGGCTGGTTCACCGGCAGCGGGCTGGATGCCTGGGTGATCCAGCGCGAGGTCGCCGACCCGATGGCGTACGTCAATCTGTGGCTCTCCGACGTCGGCGAAACGGCCAGCCCGGAACGGATGGCCGAGTGGTTGGACTGGTTCGACGCGCACAAGGTTGAGGCGATCGGCTTCGGCATCGTCTCGCTGCGCCGCTCCGGCCACGACGACCCGGTTGTCCGGGTGGAGGAGCTGCGCCAGCTGGTCGAGGCGCCGCTCGGCGACCGCGTCACAGAGTGGTTCGACCGCCAGGAGTGGCTCCGGGTCCGTGACACCGACGGGCTGCTCGCGGCGCGTTACCGGGCCGCCGACGACCTCCAGCTGCGGCAGGAGGCCACCATGAGCGACGAGGGGTGGTCGGTGAACCGACAGATCCTCGCCATGCCGCGCGGCCTGCGCTGGACCGAGGAGATCGACCCGATCGTTTTGGCCCTGGTCGGCGGGGCGGACGGACGGTTGCCGCTGCGCGATCAGCTCGCCCTGCTCGCCTCCGCGCACGACGTGGCCCCGGGCGAGCTGGCGGAGGCGGCCGGCCCGATCGTGGCCCACCTGGTCGAGCGCGGTTTCGTCGAGCCGGTGGTGGAGTGATGCGGGGGGTGATGGTCTGATGCGCGCGGTGGTGCAGACGGTCGGCCGGGCCCAGGTCACGGTTGACGATGTGGTGGTGGGGGCGATCAGCGACGGCCTGCTGGTGCTGCTCGGGGTGACCCACTCCGACACAACGCAGACCGCCCGAACCCTCGCTCGAAAGGTGCACGAGTTGCGGATCCTCGACGGGGAACGGTCGGCCGCCGACCTCGGTGCCCCGATCCTGGTGGTCAGCCAGTTCACCCTCTACGGGGACGCCCGCAAGGGCCGCCGCCCGAGTTGGACCGCCGCCGCCCCGGCGGAGGTGGCCGAGCCCCTGGTCACCACGGTCGTCGAGGAGCTGCGTGCCCGTGGGGCCAAGGTGGAGACCGGGCGCTTCCGGGCCCAGATGCTGGTGGAGAGCGTGAACGTCGGCCCGCGCACCATCCTGCTTGACCTCTGATCGTGGCGACGACTGAGCGGCACCGGGATCGTCCACTCTGACAAACCACGCCGCTATGTAGTCAACAACTAACAGAGTGTTTACCTTTCGGGGTGCGGTGGGTAGAACTACGTCTATGCATTCCCATTCAAGCCCGTTTGCTGCTGGCCGATCACGGCGGCGGCTGCTCGCCGCCGCCGTGGCCGCCGCGATGATCGCGACCTCAGCCGCCGCGATCGATCCGGCTGCCGCGAATGCCGGCCTGTCCCCGACAACCGCTCCCCTCGCCACACCCGCCGCCGCCCCGGAGGCGCACACCGTCACCCTGGTCACCGGCGACGTCGTCACCGTCCGCACCCTCGCCGACGGCAAAACCCTCACCGAGGTCGACCAACCCGACGACGCCACCGGCGGCTTCAGCGTCCAACAACACGGCGACGACCTCCACGTCATCCCCGACGAAGCCATCCCCCTGCTCGCCAACGACCGACTCGACCAACGACTGTTCAACGTCACCGACCTGATCGAGATGGGCTACGACGACGCCCACACCACCGACATACCACTGATCGCCACCTACTCCGGAACAACAGCTCGCACCACCACCACCGCACTCAAGGGCGCCACCCTCACCCACGACCTACCCGCCATCAACGGCCACGCCCTCACCACCGACAAAGAAGACACCCGCACCCTCTGGACCACCCTCACCGCCGATTCCGGCTCCAGTCAGACCCGCGCGGAAAGCAGCAGCGGCGGCGCGAAGCTCTGGCTCGACGGCCAGGTACACGCCACCCTCGCCGACAGCGTCCCCCAGGTCGGCGCCCCCGAAGCCTGGAAAGCCGGCTACGACGGCGACGGCGTCACCGTCGCCGTCCTCGACACCGGCATCGACCACACCCACCCCGACCTCACCAACCTGATCAAGGACAGCGTCAGCTTCGTCCCCAACGAAGACGTCACCGACCCACAGGGACACGGCACCCACGTCGCCTCGATCATCGCCGGCACCGGCGCCGCCTCCGACGGCGACAACACCGGCGTCGCCCCCGCAGCCGACCTGATCATCGGCAAAGTCCTCAACAACGGAGGCGTCGGCTACGACTCCTGGATCATCGCCGGCATGCAGTGGGCCGCCGAATCCGGCGCCGACGTGGTCAACATGAGCCTCGGCAACGCGGCGCGTACCGATGTCCTCGACCCGATGACCCTGGCGGTGGAGAACCTCTCCGCGCAGCACGACACGCTCTTCGTCATCGCCGCCGGCAACAACGGAATGACCATCGGCACCCCCGGCAACGCCGAAAGCGCGCTGACCGTCGGCGCCGTGGACAAACAGGACCGACTCGCCGGGTTCTCCAGCGTCGGACCACTGGCGGGAAGCGGCGGGCTCAAGCCCGACCTCACCGCCCCCGGCGTCGCCATCAACGCCGCCCGCTCCCAACAAAGCACCGGCGACGGCATGTACGTAGAAAAGCTCGGCACCTCGATGGCGGCCCCACACGTGGCCGGAGCGGCCGCCATCCTCGCCCAACAGCACCCCGACTGGACCGGCCAGCAGCTCAAGGACGCCCTGATGAGCAGCGCCGAGGCGCTGAGCGACAGCTACACCGCGTTCCAGGTCGGCACCGGCCGACTCGACGTGGCAGCAGCCGTGAACAGCACCGTACGCGCCGCCGGCTCCGCATTTATCGGCTACTTCGAATGGCCGCACCAGCCCACCGACACCCCCGTCACCGAACCGGTCACCTTCACCAACAGCGGCACCACCCCGGTCACCCTCAACCTGGCCACCACCGGCAGCGACGCATTCACCCTCAACGACTCCACGGTGACCATCCCCGCGGGCGGCCAGCTGGACGTCCCGGTAACCGCCGACCCCAGTGGAATCGCCATCGGCTCACACGCCGGCCACCTCGTCGGCACCGACCCCACCACCGGCGACACCATCACCCGCACCGCCCTCGGCCTCCTCAAAGAAGACGAACGCTACGGCCTGACCATCAAACTTCGCGACCGCAACGGCGACCCCGCTGAAGATTTCGTCATTGTGCGAGCAGCCGGCGAATGGTTCCCCCGGTACATCCCGGTCGATGGTGACCGGACGCTGCGCCTGCCACCGGGGACCTACACGCTGGAAACGACGGCAGAAATCCCGGGTGAACGAGCGGACTCCCTCGGCCTCGCCCTGCTGGCCGCACCGGAAGTCGTGCTCGACAAACCAACCGAGGTGAACCTGGACGCCAGCCAGGCCCGACTCCTCGACACCACCACCCCCCAACGCACCGAGAACCGACAGCGCCTGCTCCAATACACCATCGACTACGGCACCGGAGCGGCGCCTATCTACTACGCTCACTTCATCTCGCCGGTATACGACGACGTGTACGTCCTGCCGACCGAGAAGACCACCGAAACCTCCTTCGCCATGGCGGCGAAATGGCGCAGGGGAGCACCGGTCCTAAGCCTGCGCGCCCTCGGCCTACTCCCCATCGACGCCGTCGTCCAACCCGGCAGCACCATCACCACCGGCACCCAATGGCTACGCCCCGTCCACGCCGGCACCGGCACCCCCGAGGACTACACCGACCTCGACGCCGACGGCACAATCGCCGTCGTCACCCGCAACGACGACATCAGCGCAGCCGACCAAGCCGCCGCCGCAGCAGCCGCCGGAGCCGAAATACTCCTGATCGTCAACGACAAACCCGGAATCCTCCACGAAGATGTCGGCGAATCACCCATCCCCGTCGCCAGCATCCACCGCGACATCGGAAACATCCTGACCAAACTCGCCGAACACGGCATACCGCCACTGAAGGTCAGCCAAGAGAAATACCCCGACACCATCTACGACCTGGCCCAGGTCTGGCGCGAACAGGTGCCCGACCAGCCCCTCACCTACCACCCCAGCCATAGCGACCTGGCCCGAGTCAACGCCCGATACCACGCCGTACAGAACACCGAAGGTTCCGGCTACCGCGCCGACGCGGCCATCGGCCTCCCACTCGGGGTCCCCGAGCCGGAGTGGCATCCCAGCACCCGCACCGAATGGGTCACCCCAGACATCCCCTGGGCCGAGAGCCACCTACAGCGTGACTTTTCGGTCGTGGCGGACCCGCGCGCCTACCCAAAGGGCACAACCAGCAGAGTGGACTGGTTCGCACCCGCCATTCGACCGGCCTTCAACAAGTCAGCTTGGACCCAAAACAGTCGGCACCAGGACTACATGACTCTCAACCCGCACGCCTGGAGCCCGTCGGGCACCACGCTCGACTACCGCGGGATGATGAGGTACCCCACGGCGCAAGAACACATCAAGCTCTACCAGGGCGACACCCTGCTGCACGAAGACCAGCATTTTGCCCACCTGATCAAAAAAGAGGTTCCGGCTGGGACGCTGCCGTACCGGCTGGTGTTGGATGCGTCGCGCCCAGCCGAGGAGTGGCGACTGTCGACCCGTACCCACACCGAGTGGGACTTCATCTCCAGCACCAACAACGCTGACCCGTTCGACCCCGCCCCGATCACACTGCTGCAGCTCGACTACGAGTTGGAGACCGACCTACGAGGCGACGTCAAAGCCGGCACCAACCAAGAAATCAGCATCACCGCCAAACCACAGCCCGGCGGCTCCGGCACCGGCGCCATCACCGCAGTGGAGCTTGAGGTCTCCTACGACGACGGCACCACCTGGCAACCCGTCACCCTCACCCCCGGCGACAACAACCGC
>NZ_KB905359.1:1563769-1564345 GCF_000378845.1 Salinispora pacifica DSM 45544
TTCATCTCCCTCCGCGCCGCCGCCGACACCGACACCGGCTTCGCCATCCGACAAGAAATCACCCGCGCCTACGGCCTACGCTGACCCAACCAACGGGTGGGTCCCCGGACCGAGAACGCTCCGGGGACCCACCCGGCTTCAACCCACCCAGAGGGACCCTGCTACCCGCCACCAGTTGACTCTCGTCACGCCGGCCGGCCGGGGCATTCAGCGTGCAATCGCCGAAACGCCCGGACGGAATGGCATGCACTGGCGCCGCCTCGGTCGCCAACTGGTCACCCACTCGAACAACATCGGTGGAGGTGTGCACATGTCTAATTCTTCAATCCCATTCGCTGCTGGTGGATCACGGCGACGACTACTCGCCGTAGCCCTGGCAGCCAGCATGATCGCGGCCGCAACCGCCGACCCACCCCCATCAGCCGCCCACCCGGACACGACCGTCAACACGCACGCCCTCGCCACACCCGCCGCCGCCCCGGAGGCGCACACCGTCACCCTGGTCACCGGCGACGTCGTCACCGTCCGCACCCTCGCCGACGGCAAAACCCTCACCGAGGTCGACCAACCCGACGA
>NZ_KB905359.1:1564445-1565991 GCF_000378845.1 Salinispora pacifica DSM 45544
GCGCCACCCTCACCCACGACCTACCCGCCATCAACGGCCACGCCCTCACCACCGACAAAGAAGACACCCGCACCCTCTGGACCACCATCAGTGCCAGCTCCGGCGCGAACCGCGAAAGCACCGGCGCGAAGCTCTGGCTCGACGGCCAGGTACACGCCACCCTCGCCGACAGCGTCCCCCAGGTCGGCGCCCCCGAAGCCTGGAAAGCCGGCTACGACGGCGACGGCGTCACCGTCGCCGTCCTCGACACCGGCATCGACCCCACCCACCCCGACCTCACCGACCAAATCCAGGACAGCGTCAGCTTCGTCCCCAACGAAAACACCTCCGACCTGAGCGGGCACGGCACCCACGTCGCCTCCACCGTCGCCGGCACCGGCGCGGCCTCCAACGGCGACAACACCGGCGTCGCCCCCGGAGCTGACCTACTCATCGGCAAGGTCCTACACAACGACGGGTACGGCTACGACTCCTGGATCATCGCCGGCATGCAATGGGCCGCCGAATCCGGTGCCGACATCATCAACATGAGCCTCGGCGACCCGTCCCGCACCGACGGACTCGACCCGATGGCCCTCGCCGTGAACACCCTCTCCGCGCAGCACGACACCCTCTTCGTCATCTCCGCCGGCAACAGCGGAACGACCATCGGCACCCCCGGCAACGCCGAAAGCGCGCTGACCGTCGGCGCCGTGGACAAACAGGACCAACTCGCCGACTTCTCCAGCATCGGACCACTGGACTACAGCGGAGCGATCAAGCCCGACCTCACCGCCCCCGGCGTCGCCATCAACGCCGCCCGCTCCCAACAAAGCACCGGCGACGGCATGTACACCATCAAGACCGGTACCTCGATGGCGGCCCCACACGTGGCCGGAGCAGCCGCCATCCTCGCCCAACAGCACCCCGACTGGACCGGCCAGCAGCTCAAGGACGCCCTGATGAGCAGCGCCGAGGCGCTGAGCGACAGCTACACCGCGTTCCAGGTCGGCACCGGCCGACTCGACGTGGCAGCAGCCGTGGACACCGTACACGCCATCGGCTCCACGTTTATCGGCTACTTCGAATGGCCGCACCAGCCCACCGACACCCCCGTCACCGAACCGGTCACCTTCACCAACAGCGGCACCACCCCGGTCACCCTCAACCTGGCCACCACCGGCAACGACGCATTCACCCTCAACGACTCCACGGTGACCATCCCCGCGGGCGGCGAAATGGACGTCCCGGTAACCGCCGACCCGAGTGGAATCGCGATCGGCTCACACTCCGGCTACCTCGTCGGCTCCGACCCCACCACCGGCGACACCATCACCCGCACCGCCCTCGGCCTCCTCAAAGAAGACGAACGCTACGGCCTGACCATCAAACTCCGCGACCGCAACGGCGACCCCACCCAAGAATTCGTCAAACTGCGGGCGGCCGACAGTTGGTTCTCTCAGTTCGTCAGCGTCGATGGCGACCGGACGCTGCGCCTGCCACCGGGGACCTACACGCTGGAAACGACGGCAGAAATCCCGGGTGAACGAGCGGACTCCCTCGGCCT
>NZ_KB905359.1:1566091-1567602 GCF_000378845.1 Salinispora pacifica DSM 45544
AGCCAAGAGAAATACCCCGACACCATCTACGACCTGGCCCAGGTCTGGCGCGAACAGGTGCCCGACCAGCCCCTCACCTACCACCCGAGGCACAGCGACCTGGCCCGAGTCGACGCCCGATACCACGCCACCCAAGGCGCCGAAGGTTCCGGGTTCCGCGCCGACACGGCCCTCGGCCTCCCACTCGGGGTCCCCGAGCCGGAGTGGCATCCCAGCACCCGCACCGAATGGGTCACCCCAGACATCCCCTGGGCCGAGATCCACCAACAGCACAATCCGGCTTGGGCAGTAGTGGCGGACGCGCATACCTACGCCAAGGGCACGACCACCAGGGTGGACACGTTCGCCCCCGCCATCCGACCGGCCTTCACCCGGTCAGCCTGGCCCCAGAACAGTCGATACCAGGACCGCATGACCCTCTACGTACAGGCCTGGAGCCCGTCGGGTAGCACCGTGCTCGACTCCGGCGCAGGGACGCTTCCCTCATCGCAGCAGCACATCCGGCTCTACCAGGGCGACACCCTGCTGCACGAAGACCAACTACTTCCCAGGCTGATTGGCAGGGAGGTTCCGGCTGGGACGCTGCCGTACCGGCTGGTGTTGGATGCGTCGCGCCCAGCCGAGGAGTGGCGGCTGTCGACCCGTACGCACACGGAGTGGGACTTCATCTCCAGCACCAACAACGCCGAACCCGATGCCCCGGAACCGATCACGCTGCTCCAACTCGACTACGAGTTGGAGACCGACCTACGAGGCGACGTCAAAGCCGGCACCAACCAAGAAATCAGCATCACCGCCAGGCCACAGCCCGGCGGCTCCGGCACCGGCACCATCACCGCAGTGGAGCTTGAGGTCTCCTACGACGACGGCACCACCTGGCAACCCGTCACCCTCACCGCGGGAGACAACAACCGCCGCACAAGAGCCCTGAAGAGAATGAAGCAACCGGAGGGGTTCATCTCCCTCCGCGCCGCCGCCGACACCGACACCGGCTTCGCCATCCGACAAGAAATCACCCGCGCCTACGGCCTACGCTGACCTGAACCGGCAGGGGTCTCCGAACCAACAACGGTCCGGGGACCCGCCGGCCCTACCCAACACAGACGACCGTGCCGGATGCCACGGAGCTGGCCCTCATCCCGCCGACGCCCAGCAGCGGAAGCCATCGTCACACGGTGGCGAAGTAGCGCCGTGACGGCTACCCGCCAGCAGAAGCCATTCACGTGATCGAGCAACATCAGTAGAACTAGATCCATGCATTCCCATCTAGAACCCTTCGCCGTTGGCGGATCACGGCGGCGGTTGATCGCTGCCGTCGTAGCGGCCGGGATGTTCGCGGCCTCCGCCGCCGCCATCGATCCAGCCGCCGCGACCGCCGCACCGCCCCGGACAACCACACCCGCGGGCACCCTCACCGACACACATACCGTCACCCTGGTCACCGGCGACGTCGTCACCGTCCGCACCCTCGCCGACGGCAAAACCCTCACCGAGGTCGACCAACCCGACGA
>NZ_KB905359.1:1567702-1708450 GCF_000378845.1 Salinispora pacifica DSM 45544
GCGCGGAAAGCAGCAGCGGCGGCGCGAAGCTCTGGCTCGACGGCCAGGTACACGCCACCCTCGCCGACAGCGTCCCCCAGGTCGGCACCCCCGAAGCCTGGAAAGCCGGCTACGACGGCGACGGCGTCACCGTCGCCGTCCTCGACACCGGCATCGACCACACCCACCCCGACCTCACCGACCAAATCCAGGACAGCGTCAGCTTCGTCCCCAACGAAAACACCACCGACGTCAACGGGCACGGCACCCACGTCGCCTCCACCATCGCCGGCACCGGCGCCGCCTCCAACGGCGACAACACCGGCGTCGCCCCCGCAGCCGACCTGATCATCGGCAAAGTCCTCAACAACCACGGCATCGGCTACGACTCCTGGATCATCGCCGCCATGCAGTGGGCCGCCGAATCCGGCGCCGACGTGGTCAACATGAGCCTCGGCGACCCGTCCCGCACCGACGGACTCGACCCGATGACCCTGGCGGTGGAGAACCTCTCCGCGCAGCACGACACGCTCTTCGTCATCGCCGCCGGCAACAACGGAACGACCATCGGCACCCCTGGCACCGCAGCCAGCGCCTTAACTGTCGGCGCGGTCGACAAGCAGGACCAACTCGCCTACTTCTCCAGCGTCGGACCACTGGCCGGCACCGGCGCACTGAAACCCGACCTCACCGCCCCCGGCGTCGCCATCAACGCCGCCCGCTCCCAACACAGCACCGGCGACGGCATGTACCAAAGCCTCGACGGCACTTCCATGGCCACCCCACACGTCGCCGGAGCCGCCGCCATCCTCGCCCAACAACACCCCATCTGGACCAACGCCCAACTCAAGAACGCCCTCATGAGCAGCACCAAAGCTCTGAGCGACAGCTACTCCGCATACCAGGTCGGCACCGGCCGCCTCGACGTGGCAGCAGCGGTAGACGACCCGGTACAAGCCACCGGCTCCACCTACTTCGGCTACTTCGACTGGCCACACCAGCCCACCGACACCCCCGTCACCAAACCCGTCACCTTCACCAACACCAGCACCACCCCCGTCACCCTCAACCTCAACCTCAACGGCATCGACGCGTTCACCCTCAACGACGCCACCATCACCGTGCCCGCCGAGGGCCAGATAGACGTCCCGGTAACCGGCGACCCAACGACAGCCGACATCGGCCAACACACCGGCTACCTCATCGGCACCGACCCCACCACCGGCGAAACCGTCACCCGCACCAGCCTCGGCCTCATCAAAGAAGACGAGCGCTACGACCTCACCATCAAACTCCGCGACCGCAACGGCGAACCCACCAGCGCGACCGTCCTGCTAAACGAGGCCGGGGAAAGGTTCGCCGGATACATCGCCGTCGACGGTGAGCGGACCTTGCGCCTCGCACCCGGGACCTACACCCTGAGCAGTGACTTCGACGTTGCGGGTGAACGAGCTGACTCCCTCGGCCTCGCCCTCCTGGTCGCCCCAGGGATTGGGCTGGACAAACCAACCGAGGTAACGCTGGACGCCAGCAAGGCCCGGCTCCTCGACACCGCCACCCCCCAACGCACCGAGAACCGACAGCGCACTCTCAACTATGCCGTCGACTACCCCAACGCCGACAGCTTCCGGTTCGCCTACCGAGTTCCGATCTGGTACGACGACCTGTACGTCCTGCCGACCGAGAAGCCCGCCGAGAGCTCGTTCACCCTGGGGGCTCGGTGGCGTAAGGGTGAGCCGGTCCTGAGCCTGCGCGCCTTCGGCCTGCTCCCCATCGACGCCGTGGCCCAAGCCGGCAGCACCATCACCACCGGCACCCAATGGCTACGCCCCGTCCACGCCGGCACCGGCACCCCCGAGGAGTACGCCGACCTCGACGCCGACGGCACAATCGCCGTCGTCACCCGCAGCGACGACATCAGCGCACCTGATCGGGCCGCCGCCGCAGCAGCCGCCGGAGCCGCACTCCTCCTGGTCGTCAACGACAGCCCCGGAATCCACTCCAGGTACGTCGGCGACTCCCCCATCCCCGTCGCCAGCGTCCACCGGGACATCGGAAACCTTTTGATCAAATTCGCCAGACACGGCATGCCGCCCCTGAAGGTCACCCAGAAGGAGTACGCCGACACCATCTACGACCTGAGCCAGGCCTGGTCAGAGCAGGTACCGGACCAGCCCCTCACCTACCACCCCAGCCGCCACGACCTGGCCCGAATCGACGCCCATTACCACGCTGCCAAGGACACCACGGGTGGGGGCTACCGCTACGACCTGACCTTCATCCCCGCGATCGGGTTCCCCGAGCGCGAGCAGTACCCCGGCACCCGTACCGAATGGGTC
Source organism: Salinispora pacifica DSM 45544 (assembly GCF_000378845.1). NCBI lineage: Bacteria > Bacillati > Actinomycetota > Actinomycetes > Micromonosporales > Micromonosporaceae > Salinispora > Salinispora pacifica. The sequence goes on from NZ_KB905359.1 coordinate 1,570,021, forward strand.
ACCCCAGACACGGAATGGCATGAAAGCCACACCCAGGGCGACTGGGAGGACCGGGCGTTCACCGACACGTACGCCAAGGGCACGACCACCCGCCTGGACTGGTTCGCGCCCGCCGTCCGGCCCGCTTTCGGTCGCGGCTACAGCGTCAGCAACAGCCGGTACCAGGACACCATGCTCCTCAACGTACAGTCCTGGAGCCCCTCGGGCACCCAGCTAGAACACGCCGGAAACCTGAGCTACGGCTCGGTGCCGACCAAGATGAAGCTCTACCAGGGTGACACCCTGCTGCACGAGAACACCATCGGCGCCTACCTGCCAAACAAGGAGGTGCCGGCCGGGACGCTGCCGTACCGGCTGGTGTTGGATGCGTCGCGCCCAGCCGAGGAGTGGCGACTGTCGACCCGTACCCACACCGAGTGGGACTTCATCTCCAGCACCAACGATGCTGACCGACACGCCCCGGAGCCGCTTACCCTGCTGCAGCTCGACTACGAGTTGGAGACCGACCTACGAGGCGACGTCAAAGCCGGCGCCAAACAAGAAATCAGCATCACCGCCAAACCACAGCCCGGCGGCTCCGGCACCGGCACCATCACCGCAGTGGAGCTTGAGGTCTCCTACGACGACGGCACCACCTGGCAACCCGTCACCCTCACCCCCGGCGACAACAACCGCCACACCGGAACCCTGAAACTGCCGAAGCAACCCGACGGCTTCATCTCCCTCCGCGCCGCCGCCGAAACCGACGCCGGTTTCGCCATCCGACAGGAGCTCATCCGCGCCTACGGCCTGCGATGAAGTGGCCGGCGGGGCCCCCGGACCGGTATCGTCCGGGGACCCCGCCGGGGCCTCCGGCCAGCGCGGACGACCGTTCCAGGTGGATCCGGATGGCTCATGCCCGCCCTGCCGCAGCGGGCCGAGGGAGGAAGCCACTCATGCTGGGCGTGTTGGGATTCAGCCCCGACGACGAGGCGATCTACCGCCTGCTGGTCCGGCAGGGTCAGGCCGGGCCGGTTGAGCTGGCCAACGCCCTGCGGATGCCCGTCTCGGGTGTGACGGCGGCGCTGTCCCGCCTCACCGACCGCGGCCTGACCAAGCAGGCATCGGAGGAGACGTTCTCGGTGGCACCGCCCGCGGTCGCGCTCGGAGCGCTGATCGGCGAGCAGCAGTCCGCGCTGCGCGCTGCGGAGTTGGCCCTCGTCACGCTCGCCGAGGAGTACCGCGGGGCGAGCGCGGAACGCTCCCTCGGCGAGTTGATCGAGGTGATCACCGGGGTGGACGCCATCCGTCACCGGTTCGCCCAGGTGCAACACGCCGCCCGGCGGGAGGTTCGCAGCTTCGTCACCCCTCCCTTCGTCGCGGTACCACCGGGCGCCAACACCGTGGAGTCGGTGGCAGCGCGACAGGGCGTACGGTTCCGGGTGGTGATCGACCGCCCGGCGCTGGCAGAGCCCGGCGTGGTCGCGGAGACCCTGGAGTCCCTCCGCGACGGTGTACAGATCCGGGTGACGGAGGCACTACCGATCAAGCTGATCATCGCTGACGCCGCGCTGGCCCTGGTCCCGTTGACGGCCACAACCGAGGGCGAGCCCGGTGCGGTGCTGCTACATCGCACCGGACTGCTGGCCGCGATGGACGCGCTGTTCGAAGCCGTGTGGCGATGTGCCCACCCGTTGACCCTGTCGGCGGACGGCCCATTGAGCGAAGACTCCGACGCCGACGGCCCAACCGACCTGGACCGCCAGATCCTGACCCTGCTCCTGGCCGGGCTCACCGACCCGGTGGTGGCCAGCCAACTCGGCTTGTCGCTGCGCACCCTGCAGCGACGGCTGCGCCACCTGATGGACCTCGCCGGGGCCGCGTCCCGGATGCAGCTCGGTTGGTACGCGGCCCGAGAAGGCTGGGTGTGACCACGAGCACTCGGATCCGGTCCCGCCCGGGATCGCGCCTCACTCCCGTTTCACGCCCCACGCACCAAGCTGACTGTCAACCGGCGGAACCGCGCCGGCTCACGGCACAGAACGTGGATACGGGGAGAGACGAAAGATGGCTCTACAGATGATGGATCACGGGATACGCCCCACCAGCGGCGCCGACACCCTCACCGATCTGGATGCCACTGACGAACGCGGTGTCTCCACCGATCTGGTCCGGGCCTACCTCCAGGGAATCGGCCGGACGAAACTGCTGACCGCCGCCCAGGAGGTCGAACTGTCCCGCCGGATCGAGGCCGGGCTCTTCGCCGCGACCAAGCTGGCCACCTGCACACCGGTCTCCGTCGCACTCCGTGCTGACCTGGAGCTCGTCGCCGCCGAGGGGTGCGCGGCGAAGGACCATCTGCTGGAGGCCAACCTCCGCCTGGTCGTCAGCATCGCCAAGCGCTACACCGGCCGTGGGATGGCCTTCCTCGACCTGATCCAGGAGGGCAACGTCGGCCTGATCCGCGCCGTCGAGAAGTTCGACTACACCAAGGGCTACAAGTTCTCCACCTACGCCACCTGGTGGATCCGCCAGGCCATCACCCGCGCCATGGCCGACCAGGCCCGCACTATCCGCATCCCGGTACACATGGTCGAGCAGGTCAACCGGATGGTGCGGACCCGGCGCGAGCTGTCGGTCACGCTGGGCCGCGAACCCACGGTCGCGGAGGTGGCGCGGGCGTTGGACGTCCCGGAGATCCAGGTGATCGAGCTGATCTCCTACGACCGGGAGCCGGTGAGCCTGGACCAGACGGTCGGCGAAGACGGCGAGAGCCCGCTCGGCGACTTCGTCGCCGCGGTGGACTCGACGGCCGGAAGCGAGGACACCGCCAGCTGCGGCGAGTTGCGCCAGGAGATGCGGGGGGTGCTCGCCACTCTCTCCCAGCGGGAGCAGGCGGTGATCCGGCTCCGGTTCGGGCTGGACGACGGGCGGCAGCGCACCCTGGACGAGGTCGGTCGGGAATTCGGCCTCTCCCGAGAGCGGATCCGCCAGATCGAGAAGGGGACACTGCACAAGCTACGCGCCCCGGAGCGGGCACAGCGCCTGGAGGCGTACGCCTGCTGACCCACGCGACCGGCTCCGGGGCCGCGCTCCCGAGGCCACGCCGCGCGAAGGCGAATCACAGCCGGCGGGGCCCGGTGTCGGGGCGGACGGTAGCGGAACCGAGCCGTACGCTGGCGTGCAGCACCGACAAGCCGTCCGGCCGGGCCAGCACCGGGTTCAGCGTCAGGGTGCGGGCCCGAGGCTGCTCGTCAGCGAGCCGCCCGACCCGCAGTAGCAACTCGGCCAGGGCCTTCCGGTCCACCGGCGCCGCCCCGCGATGACCGCGCAGCAGTGGGGCCGCGCGGGGCTCGTCTACCAACTCCGCGGCGTCGCGGTCGGTCAACGGCACCGCCCGCCAGGCCCGGTCGCCGAGCAGCTCGGTGGCGACACCCCCCACACCAAAGCCCACCACCGGCCCGAACGCCGGGTCCTCCACCAGTTCCACCACACAGGCCACTCCGGGCGGAACCATCGGCTGGACCAGGACGTCTGCCCCGAACTCCGCCGCCATCTTCGCGTACGCGCGTCGTACCCGCGCCTTGTCGGGCAGGTCGAGGCGGACCGCGCCAAGATCCAGCCGGTGTCGCAGACCAGGGGCGGCGGCCTTTATCGCCACCGGGTATCCCAGCTTTCGCGCCGCCGCGACGGCCTCCTGCTCCGAGGCCACCAGCACCGACTCGACCACGTTGATCCCGTACGCGGCGAGCAGCCCGGCCGGATCGAACGCCTCCGGCCGCAGTGCCGCCTGGGCCGCGTTCCGGTCCACGTCTGACAGTTCCGGGTGCGCGCCGGTGGGGCGACGCAGCCATCCGGCGTACGCGGTCACCTGCCCCAGGGCACGCACCGCCTCCTCCACGCTCGGGTACGCGGGCACCCCGGAGGGGGCGCGTCCGGCCAGGAACGTCGCCACGGTGGGCTTGCCGCCGGCAAGCACCGCGGGCAGTGCCGCGGTGAAGTCGGTCTCGGCGTCGGGCAGCTGACCCGGCAGCGGCGGGGCGAAGACCGCCACCAGCGCGTCCACCCCGTCGTCGGCCACGGCGGCGCCGAGGGCGGTGGCGAAGTCGGCCGCCCCGGCGTCTGGCCCGACATCGCGGGGGTAGCCGTCGGCGACGGCGAGCCCCACCGCGGTGGCGGCGGAGGCGGCTAGCCCGGTCAACGCCGAGGAGTTACCGACGATCCCCACCCGGTCGCCGGCGGGTAGCGGCTGGTTGGCCAGCAGCACACCGACATCGAGTAGTTCGGCGACGGTGGCCACCCGAATCACCCCGGACTGGGCGAAGAGAGCGCTGACGGCGGCCTCGTCCGGACCTGCCGCGTCGGGGCCCACCGCGCCGTGACTCGCCGCCGCCACACCGGCGGCGCGCCGGTCCCGGGACGGTGACGGCGAAGCCGCGGCGACCTCCGCTGACGGGCCGGGGCCGGAGGCGTGGGCCGACGGCGCGAGCGCGACGATCGGCTTCTCCCGCCCGATGCCCCGGGCCAGTCGGGCGAACTTACGGGGATTACCGAAGGTTTCCAGGTACAGCAGGATCACATCGGTGTTCGGGTCGTCCTGCCAGTACTGCAACAGGTCGTTGCCGGAGACGTCGGCCCGGTTCCCGGCCGACACGAAGCTGGACAGCCCCAGTCCCCGCCGTTCCACCTCGGCCAGCAGCGCCACCCCGAACGCACCGGACTGGCTGAACAGACCAACCCGACCGGGGACCGGCAGCCGCGGGGCCAGCGTGGCGTTCAGGCGTACCTCGGTGCTGGTGTTCGCCATCCCCAAGCAGTTCGGGCCGATGATCCGCATGCCCACCGCGTGCGCCGCCCGAACCAGCCGGCGCTGGGCGACCGCACCGTCCGCACCGGCCTCGGCGAAACCCGCGCTGATCACGACCAGGCCGTGCGCTCCAGCGGCGGCCGCATCGGCGACGACCGTCTCCACCGCCGCCGGCGGCACCGCCACCACCGCCAGGTCGATCGGCAGGCCCGCCTCGACGGCCGACGGGTACGCGGGCAGCCCGGCCACCATTCGCGCGCTCGGATGCACCGGCACCACCGCACCGGTGAACCCGTAGTCGCGCAGGTGCCCGAGGACCGCCGCCCCGACCCCCTGCCCGGTGGCGCTGGCCCCGTAGCAGGCAATTCCCCGGGGCGCGAGCAGCCGGGCGACCGATCGGGCCTCGGTGCGGTGCTCGCGGCCCCGCTGCACCTCAAGGGTCGCCTCGGTCGGCGCGATCGGGAAGCTCAGGTGCACGACACCATCGGCGAACTGACGCCGCACCTGATAGCCGAAGTCGGCGAAGACCCGGAGCATCGCGTTGTTGGCCGGCAGCACCTCCGCCACGAAGGTCGGGATGCCGACCCGCCGAGCCGCGTCGGCGAGGTGCTCCAACAGCACCGATCCGATGCCCCGGCCCTGGTATGCGTCTTCAACCACGAAGGCGACCTCGGCTTCGGTGGCGGCTGGACCCAGCCGCTCGTACCGGCCGACCGCGACGATCTGGTCGCTGGCCAGCACGACGAACGCCTCCCGGTCGTGGTGGTCAACGTTGACGAACCGCCGCAGGTCGCGCTCGGGAATCCGGGGGTACGGCGAGAAGTAGCGCAGGTAGCGGGTGCGCTCGGAGAAACGCGAGTGCATGGCGACGATGCCCGGTGCGTCCGCCGGCCGGATAGGCCGCAACTGGACGGTGGTGCCGTCGCTGAGCAGCACGTCCACTGGCTGTTCAGCTGTGGTCAGGTTACCTGTGGTCACGCGAGCGTCCTTCCTCCCGGCCGCGTTCGGGCTCGTGTCGTCGAAGGTCAGCGCGACCGGCGGGTGACTCGACACGGGCCCTAGTCGCGCGGGTCGTACGGGTCGAGCCCGAGCAGCGGGAACACCGCCTTGCGGGCGGCCACGATGGCCCGGTCCACCGAGTTCGGCTCCCCGGAGGGCTGCCACGACTCGTACGACGGATTGACGTCGTCGGTCATCCGCAACGGCACCTCCTCCCCCGGACGGCGGGCCTGGGCGAGCTCGCGCCAGGCGGGTGGACAGAGCGTGGCCGGCGCGAGCGGTGCACCGGTGGCCACCGCGAGCAGGTGGGTCCAGGCCCGGGGCACGACCTCGACCAACGCGTATCCCCCGCCACCGGTGGCGACCCAGCGGCCGGCGCAGAGCTCGTCGGCGAGCGCCCGCAGAGCAAGGTAGGTGGCACGCTGCCCGTCCACCGACAGGCGCAGGTCAGCCAGGGGGTCGAGCCGGTGCGCGTCCGCGCCACACTGGGTGACCAGGATCTCCGGCTGGAACGCACGCAGCACCGACGGCACGATCGCGTGGAACGCCCGCTGCCAACCGGCGTCCTCGACTCCCGGTGGCAGCGGCACGTTGACCGCGGTTCCCTCGGCCGGCGCACCGCCGGTCTCGTCGGGAAACCCGGTGCCCGGAAAGAGCGCGAGCGGGGTCTCGTGCAGGCTCACCGTGAGTACCCGGGGGTCGTCCCAGAAGACCTGTTGCACCCCGTCGCCGTGGTGCACGTCCACATCGACGTAGGCGACCCGGCGTGCGCCCAGGTCGAGCAGGTGGGCGATGGCCACGGCGGGATCGTTGTAGACGCAGAAGCCGGCTGCCCGGTCGGGCATCGCGTGGTGCAGCCCGCCTGCCACGTTGACCGCCCGACGTGCCGTGCCCCGCCAGACCGCCTCGGCTGCCGCGACGGTGGCCCCGGTGACCAACGCGCTGGCCTCGTGCATCTGCGCGAAGACCGGATTGTCCGGGGTACCGAGCCCGAACTCGGTGCGGAGCGGATCCTGCGGGGCAGCTCGCACGGCCTCCAGGTAGGCCGGGTCGTGCACCCGGGTGAGCAGCTCGTCGTCGGCGGGCTTCGGCTCGACCAGCCGTACCCCGGGACGCCCGAGCACCCCCAGCTCTCGGGCGAGGGCGACGGTCAGCTCGACCCGTACCGGGTCGAGGGGGTGGTCGCCGAGGTTGTAGGAGAGCAGCGTCTCGTCCCACACCACCACTGTGTCGTCCGACATGGTGCCTATCGTCGCACGGGGACTCGGCCGGCCCGTCGCACGCGCTGCCCACGCCGCCGGTGTCGCACGGCGTGGGCGGTCGGTACCCGGAAGAGTGAGCGGTCAGCCGCGGCCTGGGCCGCCGCGCCGGCGCCTTGGGGACCGCGGGGTCAGGCTGGGTTGGTCCCGGGTTCCTGCCCGACCACGACGGGGCGGGACGGGTCGGCGACCCAGTTGCTCCAGGACCCGACATAGAGGGCGGCATCCGGGCGACCGGCCAGGTGCAGGGCGAAGACCGCCTGCGCGGCGGTCACGCCGGAGCCACAGTAGACGCCGACCGGCTCGGCGGCGACCACTCCGGCGGCGACGAACCGTTCCCGCAGCACGTCGACCGCGGGGAAGCGACCCTCGGTCACGTACTCCGGTGCCGGCAGGTTGACCGCACCCGGCACGTGCCCGGCAACCGGATCGACCGGCTCGGACTCCCCCCGGTAGCGCGGTGCGGCGCGGACGTCAACCAGCGTCCCCGCCTCGGCCGCGGCCAGTTGGGCGGCCTCGGCCGCGACCAGCACCGGCAGGGCGCCGGGGCGCACCTCAACGTCGCCGGGACGTGGGGTGGCTGCCTCCGTGGAGGTGGGCAGCCCCGCCGCCACCCAGGCGGGGTGGCCGCCGTGCAGCAGGCGTACCGACCGGTGACCGGCCCAGCGCAGCGTCCACCAGGCGCGGGCGGCGGACATGCCGTCCCCACCGTCGTAGACCACGACCGGGTGCCCAGCTCGGACGCCGGCGGCCCGTAGCGCGGCCTGGAGGGCGGCGGGTTCGGGTAGCGGGTGCCGGCCGGCGACGCCGGGCGGGCCACACAGTTCGGTGTCCAGGTCGACGAAGATCGCCCCGGGCAGGTGCCCGGTGGCGTAGTCGTCGCGCCCGGGTGGGCCGGTCAGGCGCCAGCGGACGTCGAGCAGGGTCGGCGGGTCGTCACCGTGCATCTCGGCGGCGAGCTGGTCTACCTCGACGAGCAGGTTTTCGGTACCGGACATGAGGTTCAGTCAACACCATCCGCTACCGGCGGAGGCCGTTGCCTTAGGCTTGGGTGGATGCTTTTGGCCGGCATTCAGTCCCACACCGCCAGCTCGCTGGGTTCAACCGCCGGGGCGAAGTGCCACCTTGCTTCCTGACTGGCGAGCACTTCATCCCAGCACCTCAGCCAGCAAGGCCCGGTCAGCCGGGAATACGTCGCCGTCGTAGTTACTGGCCAGGTATTTGAAGACCGCCGTATAGGTGTGTGCCGGCACCCACCGCGCGCGCCTGGCATCGAGCGCGCCGACCACCTTAGGCAATTGCCGGTGGTTGTCGTAGGTGCCCAGGCTCACGCAGGATGTAACAGTGGCCATCCACACCTCGTCGGGTGCCCGGGGGTCGGGTATGTAGCGGGCCAGCATGAGATGGCGCTCCGGAGACGGTTCCACAACCAGTTGCGCTACTTCCCACAGCTTTCGCCTCGCGGCATCACACGGGTCTTCCTCTGGACCAATGTAGCCACCCGGCAGCGCCCAACCGCACCCGTCTAACCGCTCGATCATGACAATCCATCGGCGCCTTACGCCGGTAGAGCCAACAACCTCGGCGGCAGCCAGGGCGTTCGTGCGAAGCCGCTCGCCCCAATATCCGAGTTCGTTCCGCTCGTAACGGAGACCCGTTGACGGGGCCGGCGTGACCGGACGACCGCCGATTGTGCGGAACGGAAGCGCCGCATGGGCCGGACGGACGGGCCAGTCGACAGTAGTGGGGTCCATGATCGGGCCAACCCAGGACTTCCCGGCGACGAGGCTGTCTAGGACACTTGGGGAGCGGTGGGTGTGGTTCATGGCCATCTCCTCGATTGATGGTCAAATGCTGGCACACATCCCATTGGGAGGGGCCTATAGCAGATCAGGGGCACTGGCGATGGTGGCGAAGTCCTCGGCGCTCCACCGGTGGCGCCCCAACGCTGGGAAGCCCGCCGTACGGTAGTCGGCCGCCCGGCCACGACACCGTCTACGGTTGTCGTGTGCCTCGTTGACACATCGCTTTTGGTCGCCAGCGCCGGTGTCTGCACCTGTGCGGATCGTGGAATCGAGGCCACGGCGGCCAGAACGGCGTTAACGTCGCAAAGGTGGGTACAACGCACTGCCGTAGCTGGTGCGCAGTTACGCCAGTCCCACCAGGAGGATCCGTTACCCACTCCCCGATCTGTGGCCGTGCGTCCCGGTGCGGCAGGCCGGCCAGGGTCAGCGGGATAGTCGGGCTCAGGCAGTCCGGGTGAGTTGCTACCGACGCGGCCGAACATCGACGGTTACCCGTGACGGTTCGGCCGCGTCGTGTCACTCTCAGTCCCGCTTGGGACCCTTTCCTCGGCCCGGTCCGTCCAGGACTGCGGTGGCCTCCACCTCGACCAGCAGGTCGGGGCCGGCGAGGGCGCTGATGCCCAGGCCCGTCAACGGGGCGGCCAGGGTGACGCCCAGCTTCGCCGCCGCCCGCGCGATTCCTTCCCCCAGCAGCGCCATCTTGTCGGGCGTCCAGTCGACGACGTACACGGTCACCTTCGCCACGTCATCGAAGGAGCCGCCGACCTCGGCCAGGGCGGTGGCGACGTTCAGGTAGCACTGCTCGACCTGGGTGGCGAGGTCACCCACGCCGACCGTGTTCCCGTCAGGGTCCACGGATACCTGGCCGGCGAGGAAGACCAGCCGAGACCCGGTGGCGACCGCCATCTGGGAATAGAGGTCGACCTTCGGAAGCCCTTCGGGGTTCACCAGGGTGATGGTCATGCTGACTCCCTTTCATGGAGCTGTCGGTTCAACCACCTAAACATAACACGGCAATGTTATGTATTCCGGAGCCGACCGCTACCGCGCCGACACCAACCCCCTCGAACTGGCCACCCAGAGCTGGGCCGTCGCCCACGGCCTGGTCTCCCTCGTCGCCACCGGCCCCCTACCCCGGCCGACCCTCGCCCACGGCCCCCTCCTGCTGACCACGCTCTCCACCGCCACCGGAGACGACCCAACCAGTGCCAACAGTCAGTCAAGCAGGGCTGGCAACCAGACCAGACCTGACCAGCGGGGGAGTGTTGATCTAAGCGAGACAGCCCCGATGCCGCGGCCGTCCGGAGTCGTTGTACAGGCCGTGGTCGGACACGGGCCGGTGGCGGGGAGACGACAGAGGGGTGGGGGTAGTGGAGAGCTGGACCGGCGAGGCTACGGACGTGAGAAGAAGCTTGGTACGGCCCGTAAGCCTGCGGGGGCTGTTCGCGGTGCCGCTGATGGTGGCGCTCGTGTTGGGCATAACCTCGGTCGGTGCGGCGCGCGTGCTCGCGCACAGCGTGCCGTCGGCGGCAGCGGGCCCTCCTGGTACCGGCCTGGCCTGGGGAAACAACGGTGACGGCGAGTTGGGCGATGGGACCACCACGGACAGCATCACCCCCATCGCGGTGAACCTGCCAACCGATACCACGATCACCGCTATCGCCGCCGGTACCGCCTACGGTCTGGCGTTGACCTCCGCCGGCACTGTCCTGGCCTGGGGCGACAACAGTGCCGGCCAGTTGGGCGACGGGACCTTCACGGACAGAAGCACCCCTGTTGCGGTGGACCTGCCAGCCGGCACCACGGTCACCGCCGTGGCCGCCGGCGACCGCCACAGTCTGGCGTTGACCTCCACCGGCACCATGCTGGCCTGGGGCGAAAATTTCATCGGCCAGCTGGGCGATGGCACCACCACCCGCAGAAGCACCCCCGTCGCGGTCAACCTGCCAACCGGCACCACGGTCACCGCCATGGACGCCGGCGACCGCCACAATCTGGCGCTGACCTCCACCGGCACCGTCCTGGCCTGGGGCGACAACAGTCACGGCCAGTTGGGCGATGGCACCACCACGGACAGAAGCACCCCCGTGACGGTGAACCTGCCAGCCAGCACCACGATCACCACCGTGGCCACCGGCTCCTACCACAGTCTGGCGTTGACCTCCACCGACACCCTGCTGGCCTGGGGCTACAACATCTACGGCCAAGTGGGCGATGGCACCACCACGGACAGAAGCACCCCCGTTGCGGTGGACCTGCCAACCGGCACCACGATCACCACCATCTCCGGCGGTGCCGTCCACACTCTGGCGGTGACCTCCGCCGACACCCTGCTGGCCTGGGGACACAACAACTTCGGCCAGTTAGGCGATGGCACCACCACGGACAGCAGCACCCCCATCGCGGTGGACCTGCCAACCGGCACCACGATCACCACCATCTCCGCCGGCGCCTTCCACAGTCTGGCGGTGACCTCCACCGGCACCATGCTGGGCTGGGGCTACAACGCCTTCGGCCAGGTGGGCGACGGGACCACCGCCACCCGCAGAAGGACCCCCGTCGCGGTGGACCTGCCAGCCGGCACCACGATCACCGCCGCCGCCGCCGGCAACCGCCACAGTCTGGCTGTCGTCCCGTCGACATCAACCACGACCCTGCAGGCGACCCCACCCAACCCGACACCGGATCAACCCCTCACCCTCACCGCCACCGTGACCTGCACCGGCAGCACCCCCACCGGAACCGTGACCTTCCACAACGACACGACAACCCTGGACACGACACCCCTGACCGGAAACCCCACCACCACCGCAACCCTCACCGCCACACACCTGACACCCGGCACACACCACATCCAGGCGCGCTACAACGGCGACAACAACTGCCCAGCCTCCACCTCCAACCCCACCACAGTCACCATCCCCAACCCCACCAGCCCAAAACCCACCATCCCCGTCACCGGCGCCAACCTGCCCACCATCCTCACCGCCGGCTTCCTCCTCACCCTCACCGGCGCGGCCCTGACCCTCGCCACCCACCGACGCCGACCAGAACACAGGACCTGAGACGACGTCTGATAGCTGGCAGGCGTCGACGGTGGAGTTCCCCAGCGGGTGAACCACCCTGCGACGGCTGTCCTCCACCCGTGGTCACGGAAGGCGCGAATTCACTCGGGCGTAAAATCGGCGGGTGGATGTGGTGGCGGCCTGCCGGGCCTTCGTGGCCGTCAGCGGCCACGGCAGCTTCACCTCCGGCGCCGCCGCGGCGGGAATCCCGCAGTCGGTGGCCAGCCGGCGCGTCGCCGCTCTGGAGGAACACTTTGGCGCCCGGCTCTTCGACCGGTCGTCCCGGGCGGTCCGGTTGACGCCGTTCGGGCAGGACATGCTGCGCACGGCACGCCGCCTGGTCGACCTCGCCGACGCGATGACCGAGGACGCCGAGCGGGCTCGGCTACGCCCACTGCGAATCGCCGTACCCGACAGTTGCCCACCCCACCGCCTGGCCACCCTGGTGGCCGCCGGGCGGCGGCAACGGACCCAGCTGGAGGTACGGCCGGCCGACCCGGCAGGGCGCGAACAGCTCTGTCGGACCCTGGAGGTCAGCGCCGGGATCGTCGCGGTTCCGGCCGAGGCGGCCGTCTGGCGGGTTCCGCTCGGGCTGGCCTCCCGGACCGCCTTCCCCGCCCGGACGGTGTTCCTGGAGACCCTGCGCACCGGCCGAACCGGCGCGGCGGCGCGACGGCGGATCCTCATCCAACCCGAGGACGACGTCGCGCACCTGCGGGACCCGCTGACCCGTACCGGCCAGTCCGTCGGTCTGGCACCGACCCAGGTGGCGGTCACGCCATCCCTGGTCGATGCCGCCGCCCACGCCCTAAGCTCGCCGGACCTGCTGCTCTGTTCGCCGCAGCAGGCCGAGGACTTCGGGCTGCACTGGTGCACCCTGGCTGATCCCCGGCTCCAACGCGGCTACGACATCGCCGCCGGCGCGCACCAGGACCTCGAACAGCTGCGGACTGCCCTGCACGCGGACATTGCCCGCTGCCTGGGCGCCCCCGCCGACCCCGGGGGAGTCGGGGGTCGGCTGCCGGACAAGCCACCGACGCGGGAGCCGAGGTGACTGTCTCCACCGTGCTGCGCAACGCGCGCGAACTCCTCGGGGAGGCGGGGCTGCACGGAGCCTTCCTCGTCCGCAACCTCGACACCGGCGCTGAGATCGGCCTCGACGCGGATGTCCCCTTTCCGGCGGCGTCGCTGGTGAAGGTGCCGCTGGCAGTAGCTGTCCTGGAACGGGTGGCGCGCGGCGAGCTCGACCCGGCGACGCCGGTCGACATCGCACCCGGCCTGGTCACCACACCGGGCACCACCGGGCTGAGCCGGTTCCGCCACCCGGCCCGGGTCGCCCTGGACGACCTGCTCTACCTGAGCATCGCCATCAGCGACGGGGTCGCCGCGGACGCTTTGTTCGACCGCACCCCACCGGCTGTGGTCGCCGCCGAGCTGCGGCGACTCCAGATCGAGGGCATCGCCGTACGACACCGGATCAGTGACCTCACCGACACACCGAGCGAACGGCTCCGACCCGACGAGGCGCACCTGGCTCAGGCTCTCGCCATCGGCGCCGCTACCGCCGGGAGCGGCCACCCGGTCGCCCAACTCGACGTCACCCGCGCCAACGCCGGTTCGGCCCGGGCCTTCGTTGACCTGCTGCACGCCCTCTGGCGGCCCACGGCGATCAGCGAGACCACCGCCGCCCGGGTACGCGATCTGATGGCCGACAACGTGCTCCGGCATCGACTCGCACCCGACTTCACCTCCGACGCCGCGCGCTGGTCCTCGAAGACCGGCACCCTGCTGCATCTGCGACATGAGGTGGGGGTGGTGGACCACGCCGACGGGCAGTCGTACGCGGTCGCCGCGTTGACCGCCTCCCGCGTACCCGCCGTCGCGCAGCCGGGCAGCGAGGCGACCATGGCGCATGTCGCGCGGGTGCTGCACGGCTATCTGCGCACGGGCGCCCCGCCATGGTGGGGTTAGCTGCCCAGCCGGGCGATGACCACCTCGGTGGCCTCGGCGATGAGGGCGTTGTCGTAGCTGGCGTCCGGCTCGTCCCGGCTGGACAGCACGGCGAGGACGATCGGCGCGCGGTCCGGCGGCCAGATCACCGCGATGTCGTTGCGGGTGCCGTACCCGGCCGCTCCGGTCTTGTCCCCAACGACCCAGCCGTCGGGGACGCCGGCGCGGATCAGCTCCCCGCCGGTGGTGTTGCCCCGCAACCAGGCGTTGAGGATGTCGCGGTCGGTGGGTTCGAGGGCGTCGTCGACGGCGTACTCCCGCAGGTCTTCGGTCAGGGCTCGGGCGGTGCTGGTGTCTCGTGGGTCGCCGGGGGTCGCCTCGTTGAGTTCGGTCTCGTAGCGAGCCGCGTCGGTGACGTTGTCGCCGATTTCCTTCAGCTCCTGCTCGAACAGTTCCGGCCCGCCAAGGTGGCGCAGCAGCAGGTTGCCGGCGGTGTTGTCGCTGTAGCGAACGGCGGCGTCGGCGATGGCCCGCAGCGTCATGCCCTCGGCGACGTGTTGCTCCGTGATCGGCGAGTAGTCCACCAGATCGTCCGCCGAGTACCGCACCACCTGTTCCAGTTCGGCGTCGGTGGTCGCGTCGAGGACCTCGGCGGCGGCCAGCGCCTTGAAGGTCGAGCCGTAGGCGAACCGCTCGTTGGCCTGGTAGCGGACCGTCCGACCGGTGCCGGTGTCGACCGCGTAGATTCCCAGCCGCGCGTCGAACCTCTCCTCCAGCTGCCGGAACTCGTGGTGCAGGTCGGCAGCGGCTGAGGTACCGACGGTCACCGCGCTGCCGGACAGCCGCTCCCCGGTCGCGTCCGCGGTGGCGCAGGCGGACAGCGGGATGAGTGCCGTCGCGCCGGCGACTGCGGCGATCACCCGCCGTGTCGAAATCGTCATCGTGACTCCCTACTTGTCGTTGACCCGACCACGGAGAGTGCCGATCAGGCCGGACTCGACCTTGACAGGGGTTGGGGATGCCGTCGAAGACGGAAGGAGTGAACTTCATGCTGATCTGGCATACGTGCTTTCCTGCCGTGCAACTCATGCCCGAGGGGCCAGCCTCGGCGGCCGGCACCACCGGCGCGGGTAACATCGACGTGTCTCACGCCGAACCCGAAGGCCGGGTGACCGTGAAACCCCAGATCGGGGCCGCGACTGCCATGGTCAACCACAACCTGCGGTAGCGGGTCACGTGGATGATCAGGGGTCGTGCGTGAGACACTTGCCGTCCGATTTGTTTCTCGTTAACGGGTGATTGAGATCATCGCGCACTCACTGGTCGACACGACCGAGATGTACCTACGGACCATCCTCGAGCTCGAGGAGGAGGGGGTGCCGCCGCTGCGTGCCCGCATCGCCGAGCGGCTGCGCCAGAGCGGTCCCACGGTCAGCCAGACCGTCGCCCGGATGGAGCGGGACGGCCTGCTCACCGTTGAGGGCGACCGCCACCTCACGCTCACCGAAACCGGCCGCGACGCGGCGGTCTCCGTGATGCGCAAACACCGACTGGCGGAGCTGCTGCTGGTCAACGTGATCGGCATGCCCTACGAGGAGGCCCACGAGGAGGCCTGCCGGTGGGAGCACGTCATGAGCGACGCTGTCGAGCAGCGGGTCTACGACCTGCTCAACCGGCCGACCCGCTCGCCGTACGGCAACCCGATCCCCGGGCTGGAGGCGCTGGGATCGGCGGGCCCCTCCGCCGCGGAGCCCGCCGAGGGGGAGCGCAACCTGGCGTTTCCCGGCCTCTCCGGCACGGTCGTGGTCCGGCGGATCTGCGAGAGCCTACAGAGCAACTCGGACGTGTTGCGCCAGCTGCACGCCGCCGGGGTTGACCCAGGCGCCACGGTGACGGTCGCCCAGGAGCGGGACGGCGTGTCGATCGACCGCTACGGCGACAGCGTCCGTCTTCCCCGCGAGGTGGCCTCCCGGGTCTTCGTCGCCGCCGGCTGACGCGACTTCGGCAGCCACGCACCGCACCGACCCGGCTGAGGGTTCAGTCGAGGTACGGGCAGTGGCGGCAGCCCCGACCGCAGCAGGTGCCACGGCGAGCGAGAAAGCCGGCGGTAAGCACGAACAGACCGGTGGTCGGGTCGGGGTAGCCGGCCTCACCGGCGGCGAGGGCAGCAGCGTGAGCGGCGCAGATCCGCTCGCGTTGCGGGTCCTCGGGCGGCAACCGGGACGGGTGTGGCTCGGTCAACGGCCGATTCGCCAACGGTTTTCGCTCCCCACCCACGCCGGGCAGTGTAGGGGCCTGGTGGCTAACCGAACCAGGCCGCTGCCTGCCCGTGCGCCTGGGCCCACGCCAGTGGCTTACCATCGAGCGCGAGCACAGTGTTGAGGCCGGCGCCGGGCGGCTCGGGCAGTCCCTCGTAGGGCAGCGCTCGCGGCGACTCCACGGCGATCCAGGTGCCGGGCAGACCACGAACCAACTCGACGAAGGCGGTGCGTCGGCGCTGCGGCACCTGGTACAGCACCGTCGTGTGGAACACCACCAGGGTCGCCTCGGGTGGGGCCAGTGCGGCCACCGCCGGCAGGTCGTCCACCAGGTCGCCGCGGACAAGCAGCGGTGGATCGGCCGCGACCAGCTGCGCCGCCGCCCGCAGCCGCGCCCGCCGGTGCGCATGCTCCGGCCAGATGAGAGCGTCCAACCAGGCGAGATCATCCACGTCGGTCACGTCCAGCGGATTGAGGTCCAGCCCGGCCCGCCACACCACGGTGGGGAGCCGGCTCGGCGGCAGGGCGCCGGTGAGTGTGCAGTCGAGGACCGGGCGGCCGTCGCCCAGGAGCTGGCGGTCGTAGCGGTACGCGTACCGGTCGGGGTAGAGGCAGAGCCCCGCCGACGCACCGACCTCCAACAGTGCGAGCGGTTGGGGTAGCGCGGCGAGCAGCGGCAGCAGGACGGCGCACCGCCCCGCCTCGTTCGTCTGGGTCGCCCTACGCTGGATCTCCACCTCGATCGCCGGCCAGTTCGCCAGGACGTAGGCGTGGAAGGCCGCCGGGTCCTCGACCGGGCCACCGAGCAGCCGTACCACGCCGAAGAGCAGATTCGGTTGCCGCTTGGCCGGCGGAAGCCGCTCGATCAACGCGAGCAGTTTGGCGTCACCGGACACCGCCAGGGCCAAGCGCTCGTACACCGGTGACACGCCACCCGCTTCCCGGGTGGCGAAGGTGCGATAGGTATCGGCTGCCGTCACGCCCACAGGATCGCACCACAGGGGAGAGGCAGGGCCCCGCTCCGGTCACCGCCCCGTGTGACCTCGGGCACCCTCGCCCGAGGCCACACGTGCACGTACGTCAGCTACAACCGCTGGTGGAACCGCAGCCCTCGCAGACGTAGCAGCTGCCGGCCGGGCGCATCTTCGTACCGCAGGTGAAGCAGAGCGGCGCGTCGGCGGCCTTACCGATCACCGCTTCCAGCAGCTCGGTGCTCGACCCCACCGACGGCGCCGGCTGCGCCGCCGCGACGTCGGCCAGCTCCTGCGCCGGCTGGGCGACCGGGCCGACCTTCGGCTCCTCCGGCCGCGTCTCGACCGGGGCGGAGGAGGCCATCGCGGTGAGGTCCGCCGTGTTCGCCTCCGCCTCCGCCTCCGCCGCGAGCTGGGCGGCCCGCTCCTTGGCGGTGAAGATGCCCAGCTCCGCACGGCGCTCGTACGGCAGGAAGTCCAGGGCCAGGCGACGGAAGATGTAGTCCATCACCGAGGCCGCCATCCGCACGTCCGGGTCGTCGGTCATGCCGGCGGGCTCGAAGCGCATGTTGGTGAACTTGCTGACGTACGTCTCCAGCGGGACACCGTGCTGCAGACCGATGGAGATGGCCACCGAGAAGGCGTCCATCACGCCGGCCAGGGTCGAGCCCTGCTTCGACATCTTGAGGAAGACCTCGCCGAGGCCGTCGTCCGGGTAGGAGGACGAGGTGAGGTAGCCCTCCGCGCCGCCGACCGAGAAGGAGATCGTCTCCGAGGGGCGCTTCTTCGGCAGCCGCTTCCGCACCGGCCGGTACTCGATGACCTTCTCCACGACCTTCTCGACCGCGGCGGGCACCACCTCCACCGGGGCGGTGGCCTTCTCCTTCTTCGCCACCGACAGCGGCTGGCCGACCTTGCAGTTGTCGCGGTAGATCGCCAGCGCCTTGAGGCCGAGTCGCCAGCCCTCGAAATAGATCTTCTCGACGTCCTCGACGGTGGCCTGCTCCGGCATGTTGACCGTCTTGGAGATGGCGCCGGAGATGAACGGCTGGACGGCCGCCATCATCCGCACGTGGCCCATCGGGGCGATGGAACGCTCGCCCATCGCGCAGTCGAAGACCGGGTAGTGCTCCGGCTTGAGCCCCGGGGCGTCCACCACGTGACCGTGCTCGGCGATGTGCTCGACGATCGCCTCGACCTGCTCCTCCGGGTAGCCGAGGCTGCGCAGGGCACGCGGCACGGTCTGGTTGACGATCTGCATCGAGCCGCCACCGACCAGCTTCTTGAACTTGACCAACGCCAGGTCCGGCTCGACGCCGGTGGTGTCGCAGTCCATCATCAGGCCGATGGTGCCGGTGGGCGCGAGAACGCTGGCCTGCGAGTTACGCCAGCCGTTCCGGTCGCCGACCTTGTTGCCGAGGGTCCACTGCCGGGTCGCCTCCCGCTGCACCGCCGTGGCCACGGCGCCGGTGGGCTTGATCTCGTCGTTCGCGGCAGCGTGCTTGCGCATGACCCGCTTGTGCGGTTCGGCGTTCCGGGCGTAGCCGTCGTACGCGCCGACGATGCCGGCCAGCTCGGCGGAGCGCCGGTACGCGGTGCCGGTCATCAGCGAGGTGATCGCCGCGGCCAGCGTACGACCCTGGTCCGAGCCGTACGGCAGTCCGGAGGCCATCAGCAGGGCACCGAGGTTGGCGTACCCGATCCCGAGTTGCCGGTACGCCCGGGTGGTCTCGCCGATCTTCTCGGTGGGGAAGTCGGCGAAGCAGATCGAGATGTCCATCGCGGTGATGACCAGCTCGACCGAGCGGACGAACTTCTCCACCTCGAAGCCGCCGTCGGCACGGAGGAACCGCATCAGGTTGAGCGAGGCCAGGTTGCACGAGGAGTTGTCCAGGTGCAGGTACTCCGAGCAGGGGTTCGACGCGGTGATCCGACCGGTCTCCGGGCAGGTGTGCCAGTCGTTGATGGTGTCGTCGTACTGGAGACCGGGGTCGGCACACTCCCAGGCCGCCTGCGAGATGGTCCGGAACAGCGGCTTCGCGTCGATCGTGTCGATCACCGTACCGTCGAGGCGGGCACGCAGGTCGAAGGTGCCGCCGTCCTGCACCGCCGTCATGAACTCGTCGCTGACCCGGACCGAGTTGTTGGCGTTCTGGTACTGCACGCTGACGATGTCCGTGCCGCCCAGGTCCATGTCGAAGCCGGCGTCGCGCAGGGCACGGACCTTGTCCTCCTCGCGCGCCTTGGTGACCACAAACTCTTCGATGTCCGGGTGGTCGACGTCGAGGATGACCATCTTGGCCGCCCGCCGGGTCGCGCCGCCGGACTTGATGGTGCCCGCTGACGCGTCGGCGCCGCGCATGAAGCTGACCGGTCCGGAGGCGGTGCCGCCGGAGGAGAGCAACTCCTTCGAGGAGCGGATCCGGGAGAGGTTGACTCCGGAGCCGGAGCCGCCCTTGAAGATCAGCCCCTCCTCCTTGTACCAGTCCAGGATGGAGTCCATCGAGTCGTCAACGGCGAGGATGAAGCACGCGCTGACCTGCTGCGGCGAAGACGTGCCGACGTTGAACCAGACCGGCGAGTTGAAGCTGAACACCTGGTGCAGCAGCATCCAGGTCAGCTCGTGGGCGAAGATCTCGGCGTCGGCCGGGGTGGCGAAGTAGCCGTACTCCTCACCGGCGGTGCGGTAGGTGGCCACCACCCGGTCGATCAGCTGTCGAAGCGACCACTCCCGCTCCGGGGTTCCCACCGCGCCCCGGAAGTACTTGGTGGTCACGATGTTGGCCGCGTTGACGCTCCACTCCTGTGGGAACTCCACGCCGCGCTGTTCGAAGTTGATCGACCCGTCCCGCCAGTTCGTCATGATGACGTCCCGACGCTCCCAGGTCACCTCGTCGTACGGGTGGATCCCCTCGGTGGTCCACACCCGCTCGACCTTCAGACCCGCTGCCGCCTTGCTCCGTGACTTGCTCGTTGTCACACCGTCCCCCGGCATCTCATCGCCCCTCGTCCGCGCCCCACGCGCGGCCCTACCGTCAAACCGGCCGCGTCTCACCCGCGGCCCTACCATCAAGCCCAGCCGCGTCTCACCCGCGGCCCTACCGTCAAACCCAGCCGCGTCTCACCCGCGGCCCTACCGTCAAACCGGTCCGCGGTCCCACGCGCGGCCCGACCGTCAAACCCAGCCGCGTCTCACCCGCGGCACACTCTGGTGCGGCCAGCTGCCCCGACCGCCTCAGCCTCCCTCGCGGACCTGCGCCGCGGTCCGCAGCGTCTCGATCTCCCGCTCGAAGTCGGCGAGCGACTCGAACGACCGGTAGACACTGGCAAACCGGAGGTAGGCGACCTCGTCCAGGTCCTGCAGCGGCCCCAGGATGGCCAGCCCGACCTCGTGGCTGGGAAGCTCGGCGGCGCCCTTGGCCCGTACGGTCTCCTCGACCTTCTGCGCCAGCAGGGCAATGGAGTCGTCGTCAACCGGACGACCCTGGCACGCCTTGCGCACCCCGCCGATGATCTTCGTACGGCTGAAGGGTTCGGTGACCCCGCTGCGTTTGACGACCGCGAGGACGGCCTCCTCCACCGTGGTGAACCGCTTGCCGCACTCCGGGCAGGAGCGCCGGCGCCGGATCAGCTGGCCGTCGTCGGCCTCCCGCGAGTCAACGACCCGGGAGTCGGGGTGCCGGCAGTACGGACACCGCATGGAGCCCGACCTCCTTCGTCGGCCGTGGGGCCGAACGGGCCCGCACCCGGACACGCCGCACCACGGCGGAGCCGTCTTTTCGACGGTCTTCGCCGTGCTGGCGGATGAAGTGCGGTCCGTAGTCGAACCCAACCTATAGGCAACTAAGGCCCAATGACTACTACATCTAGGGGTTGACCGTATGCCGCCGGAGAACTGAGGTCAAGTTGGCGAGCCTGTCCGGCGCGTCACCAAGCGACCTGGATCACCCCCCACCCACGCGGACCACCCGACCGGGCCAGTGCCACCGAGAATTTCAACCCCCGTCGACCCCGAATCGCTACGGGCGCCGAGCACAACCGCCCCCTGCGGCCCACAATTAGCACACAAGTACGACCCGTCGTACTATTTACCAGAACAGGGGTACGACCCAGGCGAGAGCCACCCCGACACGCCGACCAAGGTCGTACAGATGTTTGAAGAAGGCTGATCTCGCCTATACGGTCAGGGACGACCGGCTCACGACGGCTTCCACCGTGAGTCAACACCACGAGCGACGGGGCATCCAAGCGCCGACCAGGGAGGACGGACGTGACCGAGGACCGGACCAACCGGCCGAAGGGCCCACAGCAGATCACCGAAGGGCCGGCGAGCACCCGTCGTCGACGTGCCGCGCGGGGCCGCACCGGTGCGCCCGCTGTGCGTCCGGTCACCCCGATCGTCAGCGCCTACCCCGAACCGGCGACCGTCGACCTCACCACCCGGCAACGGCGGATCCTGGAGTTCATTCGCACCTGGGTCGAGCGGCACGGCTACCCACCAAGCGTGCGCGAGATCGGTGAGGCGGTCGGGCTGGTATCCCCGTCCAGCGTCGCCTACCAGCTCAAAGAGCTGGAGAAGAAGGGCTTTCTGCGCCGCGACCCAAACCGCCCACGCGCAGTTGACGTCCGGCCGCCCAGCGACGCCCTCGACGACGAGGCGGCGATCGCGCAGCGGCCAGCCCCGGCCTATGTGCCGATGCTGGGCCGGATCGCCGCCGGCGGTCCAATCCTCGCCGAACAGGCCATCGAGGACATCTTCCCCCTCCCCCGCGAGTTGGTCGGCGAGGGGGACGTCTTCATGCTTCAGGTCAAGGGCGACTCGATGCTGGACGCGGCGATCTGCGACGGCGACTGGGTCGTTGTCCGACAGCAACCCACCGCCGAATCCGGCGACATCGTGGCTGCCATGCTGGACGGCGAGGCGACGGTGAAGACCTACCGGCGGCGGGACGGACACGTCTGGCTGATGCCGCAGAACCCGGCCTTCGACCCAATCCCGGGCGACGACGCCACCATCATGGGCCGGGTCGTCACCGTGCTCCGCCGCATCTGACCCGTGGTAGCCGCCGTACCGCCGGCTCAGTAGCGGCCGTGCCCGCCGCCGCCGTCACGGCGCGGTGGCCGGGCACGACCACCGCCGTGCACGCCACCATTGGCTCCCCCACCGTTCGCTCCACCACCGGCTCCCCCGCCGTACACCCCGCCGCCACGCCCCCCGCCGGCCGAACGACCGCCATCGGCGCCCTGACCGCCGCCCGCGGCGGGACGGGACCCACCGGCACCTCCGGCGGGCCGTCGGCCGTAGACACCAGCGGCGGGACGGCCCCCCTCCGCCGGACGGCCACTGCCATGCTCACGCTTGTCGGCCGGAGCCGCCGCCCGGCCCGGCTCCCGACGCGCCCCATGGCCCCCGGCGGGCGGCGCGCCGCCGTAGACAGCACCGCGGCGGTCGGTGGCGTCGCGTGGACCACGGTCAGCGGCCGGCCCACCGGCGCCCGTGGTCTCCGCTGGTCGCCGCCGGGCCCGTACGACGCCCGCCATGCCCGCCCCGACCAGCCCCACACCGATCAGGCCCACGGCGGCGACGAACAGATACACCTTCTCCTGCAGGGAGAGGCTGCCGAACCAGGAGGCCGTCGACTCCTCCGCTCCGTCGGCGTTCGTCTCCGGACCGGACTCCGGCTTCGCCGTCGGCGGGTACGACAAGACGTCGATCGGCTCGCCGTCGTCGAGCTGGCCGCCGTCGGAGACGGTCAGAAAGGTCTTGCCATCCGGGGTATAGGTGATCGCCTCACCGAACGGATCCGCGAGCGGAGTCACCCGCGGTTCCGTCGTCGTCAGCGCCGTCACGAGATCGCCGTCGACGACGTCGTACTCGAAGGCGTCCGCATAGGTGCGCAGCACCACCCGAGCGCCATCCGGGGAACGGGCGGCCCCGGTGATCGCCGTGCGCCCGAGCGCCCCGAACGCGTTCTCGGTCTCGGTCGTCGGCAACTCCACCTCGCCGAGCTTTTTCATCTTCCCCGGTTCGGTGTCACCGCTGGGTAGCTCCCCATCAACGGTGAAGATCTCGGCCTTGCCCGAGGCGACCTTGGTAATGATCATCGGGACGCCGTCATCGTCGATGACCAGGGCCTCGGCGTCCCGTGGCTCGTTGTCCGGGTAGGCGAGGCGGTGCAGCGTCAGCCTTTCGTCACCGCTCACCGGCATGCTCCACACCGCGACCCGCTCCCGGCGGTTGCTGCTGGTCACGTTGTCGCCGGTGTCGGCGACCCAGACGGTCTTTCCGTCCGGCGACAACGCCAGGTCCTCGGTGTCCAGGGGGCCGCTGACGGAGTAGCTGACCGGGTCCCCGGCGACCTCGCAGTCGGCGTCCAGGAAGAAGACCCGCTTGTGGCTCTCCACGTCCGTGCTGTCGTTGATCACGATGTAGCCGGTCTCGGTGGCCACCAGCCCGGACAGTTCCCGCAGCCGATCGTCGGTGACGGTGCAACGCTTCTGCCCCTCGGCCGCGGCCGGCGACGGCACCATGACCAGGATTACACCGACAGCAACCGCGGCTGCCCCCAGCAGGCTGAGAGCACCCGTGGTCAGGGTGAGGAAGCGACGCATCAGCACAGTGTCGCATGGCGGTGGTCCACCGCCGCCCACCCGCAACAGCTACGAACGCGCCCCGACACCCGCCGCCGCCGGCTCCATCGCCGGCTCGGAACCAGCCGCCTCCGGCGACTGGAAGGGCGCCAACTCGGCGGCCAGCGCCGCGTCGACCCGGGCCTGGAGCAGGGTGCCCTCGGGCAGGTGCACCGTGTTGAGCACCTCACCCCGCTGGTGCGCCCGGGCCACCAGGTCACCCCGCTCGTACGGCAGGACCGCGCGGACCTCCACGGCCGGACGGGGCAGCCGGGCCTCGACCGCACCACGCAGGTCGGCGATGCCGGACCCGGAGTGCGCGGAGACGAAGATCGCCTCCGGCCAGCGCCGCTTGAGCCGGAGCAGCGTCTCCTCGCCGGCAGCGTCGGTCTTGTTGACCACCAGCAGCTCCGGCAGCCGGTCGGCGCCCACCTCGGCGAGGACCGCCCGGACGGCACGAACCTGCTCCTCCGGGTCCGGATGGGTGCCGTCAACGACATGCACCACCAGGTCGGCCTCCGCCACCTCCTCAAGGGTGGAGCGAAACGCCTCGACGATCTGGTGCGGCAGATGCCGGACGAAGCCCACCGTGTCGGAGAAGGTGAAGTGACGCCCGTCGGCAGTGGTCGCCTTCCGGATCGTCGGGTCCAGCGTGGCGAAGAGTGCATTCTCCACCAGCACCCCGGCCCCGGTCAGCTGGTTCAGCAGGCTGGACTTGCCGGCGTTCGTGTACCCCGCGATGGCCACCGCGGGCACCGCGTTGCGATAGCGACGGGCACGCTTGGTCTGGCGTACCGTGCGCATGCCCTTGATCTCCCGGCGCAGCCGGGCGATGCGCTGCCGGATCCGCCGGCGGTCGGTCTCCAACTTGGTCTCACCCGGGCCACGCAAGCCCACGCCGCCGCCAGCGCCACCGCCGCGGCCTGATCCACCGCTCTGCCGGGAGAGGGTGTCACCCCAACCCCGCAGTCGGGGCAGCAGGTACTCCAGCTGGGCCAACTCGACCTGCGCCTTACCCTCCCGGCTCTTCGCGTGCTGGGCGAAGATATCCAGAATGAGGGCGGTGCGATCGACGACCTTCACCTTGGTGCGCTGCTCCAGGTTGCGCAGCTGGGACGGGCTGAGCTCACCGTCGCAGATCACCGTGTCGGCACCGCTGGCGAGCACGGCCGCCCCCAGGTCAACCACCTTGCCCCGGCCAACGTAGGTGGCCGGGTCGGGCCGTTGCCGGCGTTGGATCAGCCCCTCAAGCACCTGCGAACCGGCCGTCTCGGCCAGCGCCGCCAGCTCGGCGAGGGAATTCTCGGCGTCCTGCTGCGAACCCTCGGTCCACACCCCGACCAGGACGACCCGCTCCAGTCGGAGTTGGCGGTACTCGACCTCGGTGATGTCGGTCAGCTCGGTGGAGAGGCCGGGGACCCGCCGCAGCGCCTGCCGCTCCGACAGCTCGAACTCACCGGTGGTGGCGTCGAACTCGTCGCCCTCGTCGGGAAGGAAGGTCTCCTGCTCTCGCAAACCGCGCCCCCTGTCTGGTTACCGTCGGTTGGCTGTTTGCCCACCGTGCTGCCGGGAAAATTGCGACCGGCTCCCAGCAATCCTGACATGTGACAACGCCACCCGCATCGGCAATATGCCCGGCCTACCCGCTGGTAACGGGGTCGGATGCGGTGCCGACACCGGGGGCGAGTAGAAATGCGGGGCGAGTCGTTCAGCGTCATCGGAAGGAACTGTGTGGCCACCACCCGACTGCCGAGTGCCGGATTCTCGATCACCGTCCGGATCGCAGTAACCGCGGATGCCTCCTCCATTGGGCGGTTGACCACCACGGTCGGCGAGGCCGGAGCAATCGTCACCGCGCTCGACGTGGTCGACTCCGACCACACCCACGTCACCGTCGACCTGACCTGCGACACCGCCGACGCCAACCACGCCGACCAGGTGGTTGATGCGCTCACCGCGCTCGACGGGGTTGACGTGCGTAAGGTCTCCGACCGCACGTTCCTGCTGCACCTCGGCGGCAAGATCGAGGTCAGCCCGAAGGTCGCGCTGCGCACCCGGGACGAGTTGTCCCGGGCGTACACCCCGGGGGTGGCCCGGGTCTGCCAGGCCATCGCGGAGAACCCGGCGGACGCGCGGCGCCTGACCATCAAACGCAACACGGTGGCGGTGGTCAGCGACGGCTCCGCCGTGCTCGGCCTGGGCAACCTGGGGCCGGCGGCGTCGCTGCCGGTGATGGAGGGCAAGGCGGCCCTGTTCAAGCGGTTCGGCGGGGTGGACGCCTGGCCGGTGGTGCTCGACACCCAGGACACCGACGAGATCGTGTCGATCGTCAAGGCGATCGCACCCGCGTACGGCGGGATCAACCTGGAAGACATCGCCGCGCCGCGCTGCTTCGAGATCGAGGCACAGCTGCGTGCGGCGCTGGACATTCCGGTCTTCCACGACGACCAGCACGGCACGGCGATCTGTGTGCTGGCCGCGCTGACCAACGCGCTCCGCGTCGTCGGCAAGGAACTGGCGCAGGTACGGGTGGTGGTCTCGGGCGCGGGCGCCGCCGGCACCGCGATCATGAAGCTGCTGCTGCGCCAGGGCGTGGGCGACATCATCGCGTATGACCGGCAGGGTGCGCTGCACCGTGGGATGACCGGGCTTAACCCGGCCTGGCAGTGGCTGGCCGAGCACACGAACCGGGAAAACTACTCCGGCGACCTGGCCGGGGCGGTACGGGACGCGGACGTCTTCATCGGCGTGAGCGCCCCCAATCTGCTCACCGGAGACGACATCGCCGCCATGGCCAAGAACGCGATCGTGTTCGCGCTGGCGAACCCGGACCCGGAGGTTGACCCGCGGGAGGCGCGCAGGCACGCCGCCGTGGTCGCCACCGGCCGCTCCGACCAGCCCAACCAGATCAACAACGTGCTGGCCTTCCCCGGCGTGTTCCGGGGGATGCTGGACGCGCACGCGGAGGGCTTCACGGAGGAGATGGCGATCGCCGCGGCCCGGGCCATCGCCGACGTCGTCGGCGAGGAGAAAATCAATCCGACGGTCATCATCCCCAGCGTCTTCGACTCCCGGGTGGCCCCAGCCGTCGCCGCGGCCGTTCGCGCGGCCGCACAGAACCCGGCGGCCACCCCACCACCCGCCGCCGACCCCGGCCCGGTCGACCTGCCCGAGATCGCCGCCAACGCCAGCGCCACCCCCTAGGCCGCCGCCTTCCACCGCACCGGATTACCTCGACGAGCAGGTGATCCGGGTGGTTTGGGCCGCACCACAGCTGGTAATCGAAGCTCGCCCGTCCTCGGCAAAACCGCAGATGGTGGGATACCAAGCGATGACCAGCGCCCTGTGGCGACGCCTGCTGGCTGAGTTCACCGGCACCGCCCTGCTGGTCACCGCCGTGGTCAGCTCCGGAATCATGGCCACCACCCTCGCCCCCGACCAGGTCGGCCTTCAGCTGCTGGCAAACTCGATCACCACCGCCTTCGCCCTCGGCACGCTGATTTTGATCTTCGGACCGGTCTCCGGGGCCCACCTCAACCCGGTCGTCTCCGCCGCCGACTGGTTCCTCGGGCGGCGCGCCGGCACCGGTCTGACCGCCGGCGACCTGGGTGCCTACGGAGCGGCCCAGGTCCTCGGCGGGGTCGCCGGTGCGGTGCTGGCGCACCTGATGTTCGACCTCGCCGCGATCGACTTCGCCGGCAAGGAGCGGGCCGCCTGGCACCTCTGGGTCGGTGAGGTTGTCGCCACCTCCGGGTTGGTCCTACTGATCTTCTCCCTCGCCCGGTCCGGACGTGCGTCGGTCGCCCCGGCCGCCGTCGGCGCCTATATCGGGGCCGCGTCCTGGTTTACCTCGTCCACCTCCTTCGCCAATCCAGCGGTCACCATCGGCCGCGCGTTCTCCGACACCTTCGCCGGCATCGCCCCCACCTCGGTGCCCGGTTTCGTCCTGGCCCAGGTGGCTGGACTCGCCGTCGGCGTCGGCCTGCTCACCGCCCTCTACCCCGACGCTGGTGCCGCCGCCGACCAGGTCGTCGTCCCCGCGGAGCCGGCAGCGACGGGATACCAGGGGCCGCCGACCCGTCGAGCGGACCGCCGCCGTTCCCCGGCCAAGCCACCGCCCAACGCGCACCAGATCGATGCGGAGCACCTCGGGGTCGACAAACCCTCGGTGCTGTTCGTCTGCGTCCACGACGCCGGCGGCT
Organism: Salinispora pacifica DSM 45544; assembly: GCF_000378845.1. Taxonomy (NCBI): domain Bacteria; kingdom Bacillati; phylum Actinomycetota; class Actinomycetes; order Micromonosporales; family Micromonosporaceae; genus Salinispora; species Salinispora pacifica. The sequence continues at coordinate 1,597,946 of NZ_KB905359.1, forward strand.
CGCAGCTGGCCGCCGGTTGGCTACGCCAGCTCGCTGGCGACACCATCGAGGTCCGCTCCGCCGGCTCCGCCCCCGCCCGCCAGGTCGACCCCGCCGCCGCGGTGGCCATGTGGGAGGTCGGCATCGACATCACCGGTCAGGTGCCGGCGCTGCTGCAGCCCGCGACCGCCGCGTCCGCTGACGTCATCATCACCATCGGGCGCCGCAGTGACCTTCCCGACTTCCCAACCGGACGCCACGAGAACTGGGATCTTGACGATCCCACCGGCCTCGGGGTCGAGGCGATCCGCCCGATCCGCGACGAAATCCGGGACCGGGTGGCGCGATTGCTCGGGGAGCTGCGGCGCACGACGTGACACCGATGTCGTTCAACGCGAGAAGCGCCAGCGGCAAGACCCACCGTCGATTGGGTCGCGGGTCAGGCCAGCGCCGCGAGCGTCACCTCGCCGCTCGCCACCAGTACGGCGGGCCCCGCCAACCAGCAGCCCTGGGCGGTCTGGGTCACCACCAGACGACCACCGGGCACGTCCACGGCGACCACGCCGGTGTCCCGGCCCGCGTCCCGCAGGACGACCGCGGCCACCGCACACGCACCGGTGCCGCAGGAGCGCGTCTCCGCGCTACCCCGCTCGTAGACCCGCATCCGAACGTGGCCATCGAGGCCGTCCGTCGGGCTCCCGGGGCTGATGAACTCGACATTGACCCCGGCCGGGAAGATCACCGGGTCGAACTCCGGGGCCCGGGTCAGGTCGAGAGCCGCCAGCTCCAGCCCGGCCGGCACCGGGCAGACCAGGTGCGGGTTGCCGACATCAACCGCCGTGCCGGGCAGGGCCAGCCCGCCGAGCACCGCGAACGAGGAGTCGGCCAACCGGGGCCGCCGCATCTCGACCGCCAGTTCCTCCCCCTCCACCCGCGCCCGCACGATACCGGCGCGGGTGGCTACCGGCAGTGCCACGTCCGACGGCACCGCCAACCCGGTTTCCAGCAGGTAGCGGAGGAAGACCCGGGCGCCGTTGCCACACATCTCGGCCACGGAGCCGTCGGAGTTCCAGTAGTCCATGAACCACTCGGCCGCACCGGCGAGGGCCGCCCCGTCGGGGTGCCGTGCGGCGCGGACCACCCGCAGTACGCCGTCCCCTCCGATCCCCTGCCGCCGATCGCACAGGGCCGCGACCAGGTCCGGGGTCAGCTCCAGGGTGCCGTCGGGATCGGGCAGGATCACGAAGTCGTTGCCGGTGCCATGCCCCTTGGTGAACTCCACGACCCCATCATCGCGCAGTGGGCCGGACCACTCGCAGCGCCTCTGCCACCAGCCCGGCTCCGGTCGAGTCGAGCCAGGTGATCCGCGGGTCCCGGCGGAACCAGGACCGCTGGCGACGGACAAACCGGCGAGTGGCGCGGATCGTCTCCTGGTACGCCTCGGACTCGGTCAGCTCTCCGGCCAGGAACCGCAGGACCTGCTGGTAACCGAGGGCGCGGCTGGCCGTACGGCCCGCGGCCAGCCCCTGGTCAGCCAGCACCCGGGTCTCGGCCACCAGGCCGTCGGCCCACATCCGGTCCACCCGCAGTGCGATCCGCTCGTCGAGCTGAGTGGTGTCCAGGTCGACACCGACCTGCACCGACCGGTAGTACGGGCTGGGGTCGGGCAGCGCGGCGGCGAAGGGCGCACCGGTCAGCTCGACCACCTCCAACGCACGGACGATCCGCCGGCCGTTGCCGGGCAGGATGTTCGCCGCCGCGTCGGGGTCAACCGCGCGCAGTCGCTCGTGCAGGGCAGCCGGGCCGGCCTCCGCCAGCTCCGCCTCCAGCCGTTGCCGGAGCACCGGATCCGTGCCGGGGAACTCGAAGCGTTCCAGCACGGCGCGGAGGTAGAGGCCCGAACCGCCGACCAGCAGCGGCACTCGCCCCCGGGCCAAGATGTCGTCAATCGCCGCGCGGGCGAGCCGCTGGTACTCGGCGACGCTCGCCGGCTCGGTCACCGGCCAGATGTCCAGCAGGTGGTGCGGCACCCCCGCACGTTCGCCGATGGTCAGCTTGGCGGTGCCGATATCCATGCCCCGGTAGAGCTGCATCGAGTCGGCATTGACCACCTCACCGTCGAGCGCGTGGGCGAGGGCGATACTCAAGGCCGACTTCCCGGCTGCGGTCGGGCCGACCACGCCCACCACCGTGCCCGCGGCTGGCGGGACATCGCGAGCCGGGGCCGTGCCCGCTGCCAGGCCAGCCGCGTCAGCGGCTGCGTCCGCCGCCAGGCGAGCACCGTCAACCGCGTCGGCGGCGCGCACCGGGCCGCTCCCGTCGGCGTCCACCGGACCGCTCCCGTCGGCGCTCACCGGGCCGCTCCCGTCGGCGTCCACGAGGCGACGAGGTAGGTCACCCCGTAGGGTGCCGCGGCGTAGGCCAGCTCCCCACGCCACGAGCCCCCGGCTGCCCGAACCGCGCCGGCCAGCACCTGCCAGGGCGCGCGGCCGGTGGCCTTGAGCCCCGCCGACAGCTCCGCGTCCAACGCACCGAGGGCGGCCGTGTCCGCGCCGGCCAGTGCCCGCGCCACCGCCTGGTCATAGGGCTCGGCGCGCGGATCGTCGTAGCCGGGTGACCACTCCACCCGGCAGGCCGACCCGTCGCCCAGGACGAGCAGCCCGAGCCGGCCGGACGGATCACCACCCGACGCGTTCCCACTCACCGAACCGAGCCGGCCCGGGTTGAGCGGGTCCGCAGCGGACCGGCCTGGGTTGAGCAGGCCCGCGCCGAGGGCGGCGCAGCGGGCGGCGGGCTCGTCGGCCGCGACCGCCACCGCGGAACGGGGCAGCGCCGTGCCAGCGCGACCGAGTAGCCATGCCCCGACGGTCAGGCTCAGCGGCAGCCGCGCCGGCCCGACAGCGGCCGCATCAGTACGCTCCCGGGGGTCTGCTGGCGACAACGGCACCCGCCGGCGGATCCCGTACCGATGGAACGAGCCGTGCGCTGCGGCGCCGAAGGTCGCGGTCGCTGGCCCACACCCGAGCAGCACAATCCGGTCCGGCTCGGCGGCGAGGAGCCGGGCCACAGCCCTGTCACAGGCGGCCCGCAGCTCGTCCAACTCGGCGGATGCGGCACCCGCCACCTCGGGGACGAGCAGCGGCGGATGCGGACAGACGGCGGCGGCGACCAGGGGCACGAGGGTCACGGTAGCGGCTGGTCCGAACGCACCGCAGCGCGCCTTCCCGCGGCCGGGACCCCGGAGTTCCGGATACTGACGAGTACGCCCGAAGGGAGGTTTCCGACACTCGCCCCATCCCGGCCCTCCGAGGCGCTAGGACACCGTATGGTCACGGTCGGCGATAGGCGCTCGACGGAGGCGGGGGCACACCTGTGACAATGCCGTGGAGAACGTTGGCTGCGCCGTGGCGGCGCTCGCGGGACTGACCCGTGACGCCGGGAGAACGAGGATGGGCACATGAGCGACTGGACTGCCTTCGGACGGGTGGACGCGGACGGCACCGTCTACGTGAAAACCGCTGAGGGCGAGCGGGTGGTCGGTTCCTGGCAGGCGGGTGCACCGGAGGAGGGGCTGGCGCACTTCGCCCGCCGGTTCGCCGACCTGATCACCGAGGTGGGGCTGGCCGAGGCGAGACTCAACTCGGGCGCGGCAGATGCGAACCACTCGCTCAGCACGATCCGCCGGCTGCGCGCCTCGCTGGCCGAGGCGCACGTCGTCGGCGACATCGACGGCCTCGCGAACCGGCTGGATCGGCTCGCCACCCTCGCGGAGGAGAAGGCCACCGAGGCTCGGGCCGCCCGCGACGCCGCCCGGAGCGAGGCCCTCGCCCGCAAGACCACGCTGGTCGAGGAGGCCGAGAAGCTGGCCGCCGAGTCGACCGGCTGGAAGACAGCCGGCGACCGGCTCAAGGAGATCCTGGCGGAGTGGAAGTCAATCCGCGGGGTGGACCGGAAGACCGACGGTGAGCTGTGGAAGCGGTTCGCGGCGGCCCGGGATGGCTTCACCCGCCGCCGGGGCGCCCACTTCGCCTCGCTGGACGCGCAGCGAAAGCAGGCGCAGGCGATCAAGGAAGAGTTGGTCGTCGAGGCCGAGAAGCTCTCGGATTCGACCGAGTGGGCCCACACCGCCAGCCAGCTCAAGGAGCTGATGAGCCAGTGGCGTGTCGCGCCCCGGGCGTCGAAGGAGGCCGAGCAGCGGCTCTGGGAGAAGTTCCGGGCCGCGCAGGACGCGTTCTTCACCCGGCGCAGCGAGGTCTTCTCCGCCCGGGACAACGAGCAGCGCGCCAACCTGGATCGTAAGCAGGCCCTCTTGGCCGAGGCCGAGGCGCTGGATGTCGACGGCGACCCGAAGGGCGCGCAGGCGAAACTCCGGGAGATCCAGGCGCAGTGGCACGAGGCCGGACGGGTGCCCCGGGAGGCAGCGGGGGGTCTGGAGCGTCGACTGCGCACGGTCGACGACAAGGTTCGCGAGGTGATGGACTCCGCGTGGCGGCGCACCGCTCCGCAGGACAACCCCCTGCTCGCGCAGATGCGGGCGCAGGTCGCCGAGGCCGAGGAGCGGCTGGCCCGGGCGAAGGCCGCTGGAGATGCCCGGCGGGTCCGGGACGCCGAGCAGGCCCTCAGTTCCAAGCGTCAGTTCCTCAGCCTGGCCGAGCAGTCGAGCTGATCCGTTAGGCCACTCGGGGCCCCGGTTCCTCGTGAACCGGGGCCCCGAGCATGTTCAGCCCCGGGTGGCGGGAGGCGCAGGGGTCAACCCCGCAGCATCAGCCTCGGTGTCAGCAGGAGCAGGCCGACGAGGCCGCGGGCGGCATCGGCGGCGGGGCGCCGACCGTGGGCAGCCCGAGCGACACCCCGGCCGTACGGGGTCGGTGCCCTGCCTCGGCCGCGTCGCCGGCCCGGGTACGCCGGTGCGCGAGCGGCTCACCGTCGGCGTTGAGGTGGTGTGGGGCGGCGTAGGTGACCACGGTCTGCACGATGTCGCCGGGGCGGATCTGCCCGGTGCGGCTGCCGGCGTCGAAGTGCACCAGTCGGCCGTCGCGGGCCCGCCCCGACAGCCGGCCGGTGCGCTCGTCCTTGCGTCCCTCACCGACGGCCACCAGCACCTCGACGGTCTTCCCCAGCAGCCGCCGGTTCTCCGCCCAGGTGATCTCCTCGACGCAGTCGATCAGTCGCTCGTAGCGCTCCTGCACCACCGCCTTCGGCAGTTGGTCGGCCATCGTCGCGGCGGGGGTGCCGGGGCGCTTGGAGTACTGGAAGGTGAAGGCCGAGGAGAACCGGGCCGCGCGGACCACGTCGAGGGTGCGTGCGAAGTCGGCCTCGGTCTCGCCGGGGAAGCCGACGATGATGTCCGTGGTGATCGCCGCGTCCGGCATCGCCGCCCGCACCTTCTCGATGATGCCCAGGAACCGCTCCGACCGGTACGAACGTCGCATGGCCCGCAGCACGTCGTCGGAGCCGGACTGCAGCGGCATGTGTAGCGAGGGGCAGACGTTCGGTGTCTCGGCCATCGCGGCGATCACGTCGTCGGTGAAGTCCTTCGGATGGGGGCTGGTGAACCGCACCCGTTCCAGACCGTCGATGTCGCCGCAGGCGCGCAGCAACTTGCCGAACGCGTACCGGTCGCCGAACTCGATGCCGTAGGAGTTGACGTTCTGCCCGAGCAGGGTCACCTCCAACACACCCTCGTCGACCAGGGCGCGCACCTCGGAGAGGATGTCGCCGGGGCGGCGGTCCCGCTCCTTGCCGCGCAGCGCCGGCACGATGCAGAACGTGCAGGTGTTGTTACAGCCAACCGAGATCGATACCCAACCGGCGTAGGTTGACTCCCGCCGGGTCGGCAGGGTGCTCGGAAAGACCTCGAGGGACTCGAGGATCTCCACCTCGGCGGCGGCGTTGTGCCGGGCCCGCTCCAGCAGCACCGGCAACGACCCGATGTTGTGCGTGCCGAAGACCACGTCCACCCAGGGCGCCCGACGGACGATCTCGCTGCGGTCCTTCTGCGCCAGGCAGCCACCCACCGCGATCTGCATCTCCGGGTGCTGGTTCTTGCGGGGACGCAGCTGACCGAGGTTGCCGTAGAGCCGGTTGTCGGCGTTCTCCCGCACGGCGCAGGTGTTGAAGACGACCACGTCCGGGGTGTCGTCGGCGGCCCCGGCCCGCAGGTAGCCGGCCTGCTCAAGGAGGCCGGAGATGCGCTCGGAGTCGTGCACGTTCATCTGGCAGCCGTAGGTGCGCACCTGGTAGGTGCGGGGGCTGCTCGCCGCTGCGGTAGTCATGACCTCGACAGCCTATCCGGGCCGCCCGGATGGACCGGAGTCGAGCTACCGCCTCACAGGTCGGACAGAATCCCGGCCACCTGTTCGAGCACCGCCATGCTGGTGTCGAAGGGCTCCTGCCCGGGAAACGGCACCACCAGGTCCGTGATTCCGACCTGGCGGTACGTGTCAACGGTCTCCCGGAACACGTCGAGGGAGGCGAGCGCCGTCGGCTCCCGGTTCACGTACATCAACAGCCGGCGCAGAGTTGCCGGGTCGCGGCCGGCGGTCTCGCAGCTGTCGGCCAGCTGGCGAACCTGTCCCGCGACGTCGTCGGGCCGGGCCACCGGGGGGACGACCCCGTTACGCGGCGACCGGCCGTTGGTCACCCAGATGTCGCCGTGGCGCGCGGCCAGGGCCATGCCACGGGGACCGTTGGCGGCGATCGCCAACGGGATGTGGGCGGGCGAGGTGTCCACCGGCCAGATGGGCGCCTGGCGCGCCTGGTAGTACTTGCCATCGGCATCGGTGACGGGGTTGGCCAGCAGCTCCGCCGTCAGCTCCACGAACTCGGCGAACCGCTCGGCACGTTCGACGGGCGTCCATTCCGGGTCCTGACCGCGGGCGGTGGCGTCGATACCACTCCCGCCGGCGCCAAGACCCAGGATGAAGCGCCCGCCGCTGAGGTCATTGAGGGTGACGACCTCCTTGGCGTACGGCACCGGGTGCCGAAAGTTCGGCGACGAGACGAGGGTGCCGAGCTTGATCCGTCGGGTGCGGACCGCCGCAGCGGCCAGGGTCGGCACCGCCGCGTACCACTCCTTGCCGACCATGTCCTGCCAGCCGATGTGATCGCTCGTCCAGGCGTGGGCGAAGCCCATCTCGTCGGCCTTCCGCCACATCTGCTGGGCCTGGTCCCAGGGCGAGGAGGGCAGGATGAGCACTCCGATCCGCATGGTCAACAACCAGACCCTGAGGTCTCCGGCGCCAGGGTCGGTGGCTTCAGGCGATCCCACCAGGTCGGGTGGGATCGGCGGGTACGGCTCGTGGGTTGCAGCTGCTGCACCACGTCAGCCTAACCATTTCACCCCATTCTGGGCGGGTCATCAGATGATGTCGATCATCGTAGCGCGCTCACCCAGCAAACCGGATTCAATTGACCAAATCTCATGTTCAGCCCACAATCGGTCTCGCGTCGTCACCTATGATCACCCCAATACCCGGGATCGGAGCCCATGACCGAGTCATCCACTTCCGGCGACACCCCTGCGGACAAGCCCGCTGCCGGCCCACTGGAGTGGTCACCGCCGGACACTAGCTGGCCCGAGGAACCCGCCGAAGCACCACCACCCGACACCACGAAGGCGGGCACGACGTACTCAGGCGCGGAAGTCGACAACCAACTGGACCACCTGGGCGACCCACCCCACGGCGGTGGCCCACCGCAGCCGAAAGACGCCGATCTCAGCACCCCACGCCATCGCCGCTCGGCCCCGACGCGGCTGCGGCGTCAACACGTCGTTGCCGCGGGCTCTGTGGTGGTCATCCTGGCCGCACTCGCCGTTAGCGCAGTCCAGCGCTCACCGGTGGAATCGTCGCCTCCCGTCGCCGCCGACGCGACCCCCAGCGCCGAACCTACGCTGAACACGGTGTCACCCGCGCCGTCGCCGCCCCCATCCCTGTCCCCAACACCAACACCAACACCGACACCGACACCGACGCCGACTCCCACCACGACAGCGACGGCCACCCCACCGGCGCCGTCCAAAACTCCGCCGCGGACCTCCCCGGCGCCGGCATCGCCGACGCCACGTGGGCTGCCGGCACTTCCCACCTCCAGCGAGGCGTGCCAGAAGTCGGTGAGCGGCGGCGCCACGACGGTCCTGATATTTCGCAACGAACGCAAGGCGACGGTCCGGCTGTACTGGGTCGACCAGAGCGGGGAACGCCAGCACTATGGGGACATCATCCCCGGGAAGTCCCACCGTCAAGGGACCTTCCTCGGTCATCCATGGGTGGTGACCACCGAGGACGGCACGGGGCTGGTCTGCTATCTGCCGACGGCAGCGGAGGCTACGGCGGTGATCCGCTAGCCGGGCGCCTGGCCAGAGACACCGCACAGACCTGTCGGTAAACGGCTACTCCGGCCGATACGGTCGCCCTGTCTCGTCACAACCCAGCAGCTCACCGCTGGCCGCCCAGCCAGGATCGGACGCGGCCTGACGTCCCACGCGCGGACGCTGTCGACCGCGGGTTCATCGCCGGCCGCGATACCAGGCGCACCGAGGTGCCCAAATCCGACGTGTGCGCGGCGAGGGTCGGGGCGAGCGGTTCCCAGTCAGGTGTCGTCGCCGACAACCCGCACGGTGGTCCGGCCGGGATCAGCGGGAGGTTGGGTGACGTGTGCGGCGGCCCGAGCGACCTCCGCCTCGACACCGACCACCAGGACCTGACCAACCCGGCGCGCCGACACTTCGATCATGGGCGCTGATCGTACGGTTCTGGCTGGCGGGCGTCGGCGATTCTGATGGCACCGGAACACGTCGCGACTCGCCCAGGTCAGGCGGCAGCGAGGGCGGGGAGCACCGAGTCGGGGGCCCAGCGGGAGCGGTGACACCGGGACCAGCCGCGGCAGCCCGGGTTGGCCTCGGTGCAGAGCCGTTGGCGGCTGAGCACCTCGCCGTCGTCGGTCTCCCGGACGTCGAAGTGCACCGGGCGGATCGTTCCGTCCGGCGCCACCAGCAGGTGCCGGGTCTCGTCGAGGGTGTCGTCGCGCAGCACGCAGTTGCGGCCCAGCAGCCGGGCCAGGGTCGCGATGCTGGGCAGCTCGGCGAGGGTGTCCGGCACGCCGTAACAGTCGACGATCGTGGCGAACTCTCCCGGCGCCTGCCAGACATCGCAGACCACGGCGTATCTCGGCAGGCGCGCCGGGTCGGCGACGGCCAGCGGCATCACCACCCGGCCGAGCGCCTCCGCCAGCGCCGGCCAGACGTCCGTCGGCCGTACCTGGTCGATTCTCCAGTTCCACAGCTCGGTCATGCCGCCTCCTCGCTGCGATCGTCCCACCAGCCCCGGATCGGGCCTTACTGACGATGGTGGGGGGCATTTGGGCCTAGCCGGGGGCAAGTTACCGGTCTGTGACCATTCCGGGCAAAATTCCCTCGAGTGATGGTGCGGTGACCAGCCGGAAGATGACACTTTATCGGGTATAAGGCAGCGCCATACCGCACGACACGGAGTCAATTCAGCCCCACGAAGCCCCCACGCGGTCCGGAAGAGAGGGCTCCCCGGCTCATCACGGCAGGGTGTTACGGCTCCGTGACCATCTGGGCCGCCACACGCCACATCTCCCCGCCTAGAGTTTGCCAACCGGAGGTCATTCGGCCTCCCACCCGTGACGACAGGGACGGTGGACGACGTGACGACGAGCGAACCGCTCATCGTGCTGGAATCGGTCAACAAGTGGTTCGGGCCGCTGCACGTACTGGACAACGTCTCGCTGTCGGTCGGGCGCGGCGAGGTGGTCGTGGTGATCGGGCCGTCCGGCTCCGGCAAGTCGACGCTCTGCCGCACCATCAACCGACTGGAGCCGATCACCTCCGGCAGCATCACCTTCGACGGTCAGCCGCTGCCGGCCGAGGGCCGCGCCCTGGCCAAGCTGCGCAGCGAGGTCGGGATGGTGTTCCAGTCGTTCAACCTCTTCGCGCACAAGACCATCCTGGAGAACGTGACCCTCGGGCCGGTCAAGGTCCGCCGGGAGAAGCCGGCGGCGGCCCGCGAACGCGGCCTGGCCCTGCTGGACCGGGTTGGCATCGCCAACCAGGCCGACAAGTTCCCGGCCCAGCTCTCCGGCGGTCAGCAGCAGCGGGTGGCGATCGCCCGGGCGTTGGCGATGCAGCCCAAGGCGATGCTCTTCGACGAGCCGACCAGCGCCCTCGACCCGGAGATGGTCGGCGAGGTGCTGGACGTGATGACCTCCCTGGCCCGCGAGGGCATGACGATGGTCGTGGTCACCCATGAGATGGGTTTCGCCCGCCACGCGGCCAACCGGGTGGTCTTCATGGCCGACGGGCAACTTGTCGAGGACGCACCCCCGACGGAGTTCTTCGCGAACCCGCGCAGCGAGCGGGCCAGGGACTTCCTATCCAAGATCCTCACGCACTAGGCGTCCGTTGTGGGCGTGCCGCCCCCGGCCCGCCCCGTCGAAGAAGGAGACAGATATGCGTACCAAGCGCGCGGTGACGGTCGCCGCCGTCGCCGCCCTCTCATTCGCCATGGCCGCCTGCGGCGGCGATGACGACTCCGCCGACGGCATCGTCGGCAAGGCCGAGAGCCAGGAGAAGCTCGTGATCGGGGTCAAGGCCGACCAGCCGGGCCTCGGCCTGCAGACCGGCACCGAGTACGAGGGCTTCGACATCGAGATCGGCAAGATCATCGCCAAGGGTCTCGGGGTCGACGAGAGCAACATCGAGTGGAAGACCACCGTGTCGTCCAACCGTGAGCCCTTCATCCAGCAGGGCACCGTCGACCTGGTGGTGGCGACCTACACCATCAACGACGAGCGGAAGGAGAAGGTCAACTTCGCCGGCCCGTACTTCGTCGCCGGGCAGGACCTGTTGGTCCAGGCCGACTCGGAGATCACCGGCCCGAACCAGCTCGACGGCAAGAAGGTCTGCTCGGTGACCGGCTCCACGCCAGCCAAGCGGATCCAGACCGACTATCCGAACGCCGAGCTGCAGCAGTTCGACTCGTACTCGAAGTGCCTGCCGGAGCTGGAGAAGGGCCAGGTCGACGCGGTAACCACCGACGACATCATCCTCGCCGGTTACGCCGCTCAGGACCAGTGGGCCGGCAAGTTCAAGCTGGTCGGCTCCACCTTCTCCGACGAGCCGTACGGTATCGGCCTCAAGAAGGACGACACCACCGGCTGCGAGAAGGTCAACGAAATCCTCACCGAGGCCGCGTCCGACGGCAGCTACCAGGCAGCGTGGGACAAGACCCTGGGCAAGAGCGGCACGGCCGCGCCTGAGCTGGACACCACCAAGCTGACCCACTGCGGCAGCGTCTGATCCGTTCCGGGGCCGGCATCCGTACCGGGATGCCGGCCCCGGCCGGTCGTCCCCGCCCCGACGTGCCACGGGAGCACAAGCATGCACGTATTCACCGACCCGAAGAATTTCGACGCGTACCTGTCGGGTTTTCTCTGGATCCTGAAACTGACCGGTGCGTCGGCAGGCCTCGCCCTGCTACTCGGAGTGCTGCTGGCGGCGATGCGGGTCTCCCCCGTTCCCGTGCTGCGCGGCGTCGGCGCCGCCTGGGTCAACATCTTCCGAAACACCCCGCTCACCCTGATCGTGCTCTTCTGCTACTTCGGCCTCTACTCGACGCTGGGCCTGAATCTCGCCGACAGCCTCGACCTGAACAACTACTGGCTGGGCGTGGTCGGGCTCTCCGCCTACACCGCCGCGTTCGTCTGTGAGGCCGTGCGGTCCGGGGTCAACACCGTCCCGGCCGGCCAGGCCGAGGCGGCCCGCGCCATCGGGCTCACCTTCACCCAGACGCTCCGGATCGTGATCCTGCCGCAGGCGACCCGCTCGGTGGTCGCGCCGTTCGGCAGCATCCTCATCGCATTGTGCAAGAACGCCACGATCGTCGGCACCATCGGGGTGATTGAGGCCTCAAGCGTCATGAAGGACCTGCTGAACGAGAACGGCGACGCGGTGATCCCGATCTTCCTGGTCTTCGCCGGCACCTTTGCCGCGCTCCTCATCCCCACCGGCTACCTCTTCGGCTGGCTGGCCAATCGCCTGGCGGTGAAGCGCTGATGAGCTCCAGCTCCGTCCTCTACGACCACCCGGGCCCCCGGGCCCGGCTCCGCAGCCACGTACTCGGCGTCGTCTTCGCCGTCGGGCTGGTGGCGCTGCTCTGGTGGATCTACTCGAAGTTCGACGCCGCCGGCCAGTGGGAAGCCCGGCTCTGGACACCGTTCACCGAAGCGAAGACCTGGACCCAGTTCATCCTCCCCGGCCTCCGGGCCACGCTGGAGGCGGCGGCGGTCGGCATGGTTCTCTCGCTCGCCTTCGGCCTCATCTTCGCGGTCGGCCGGCTCTCTGAGCACTGGTGGATCAGCGTTCCGGCAGGCGCGATCGTGGAGTTCTTCCGCGCGGTCCCCCTCCTGCTGATGATCTTCTTCATCTTCTACGGTGTGCCGTTCCTCATCCAGGGTCCGGTGCCGGCCTTCTGGGCCGTGGTGGTCGGCCTGACCCTCTACAACGGGTCGGTGCTGGCCGAGGCGTTCCGGGCCGGCATCCGCTCGCTGCCAGGGGGCCAGTCCGAGGCCGCGTACGCGATCGGCATGCGCAAGAGCCAGGTTATGCGGCTCATCCTGATGCCACAGGCCGCCCGCGCGATGCTCCCGATCATCGTCAGCCAGCTCGTGGTGCTGCTCAAGGACACCGCCCTCGGCTACATCGTGGCCTACCCGGAGCTGCTGCAGCGCGGCGTCAACGACCTCGCGGCCAACTACGGCAACATCCTGGCGGCAGCGATGGTCGTGGCCGTCATCTACATCGTGATCAACTCGCTGCTCACCGCCCTCGCCGGCTGGCTCGATCGGCGCACCAGTACCCGTGGTACCCGGCCCGCCAAACGACCACGGCTGTTCGCCACCGTCGACTCCGCCCCGGAGGGCGGCACGACGGCCACCAACCCGCAGGGCTGAACAAGCTCATCGAACCGGCCCGGGACGACAGATCGGGCACGGCTCCCGGCTTGACCCGGGGTGAACCAGCCCCGATCTTGCCCCCTCGGCGCATCGCCGAGGGGGCACTGCCGGTTCCACCCGACGCAGACCAGCTTCGGCCCCCGAACGGCTTCCGCCGCCCCACACCGTGGCGCACCCGAACAACACTGGCGCGGCCCGCGCGCCGCAGTCAGCGGGCGATCTCGGTGACCCGGGACTCGCGGACCACCGTGACCCGGATCTGCCCCGGATAGGTCAGCTCCTCCTCGATCTGCTTGGCCACGTCCCGGGCCAGCACGGAGGCGCTGATGTCGTCAACGTCGTCCGGCCGAACCATCACCCGGACCTCCCGGCCCGCCTGCATCGCGAAGACCCGCTCCACACCGAGCTTGTCCCCCGCGATCTCCTCGATTCGCTCCAGCCGCCGCACGTACGCCTCCAGGCTCTCCCGGCGGGCCCCCGGCCGCCCCCCGGAGCAGGCATCCGAGGCCTGGGTGAGCACCGCCTCGACGGTCTGCGGCGGCACCTCATTGTGGTGCGCCTCGATGGCGTGCACGACGTCCTCGCTCTCGCCGTACTTGCGGGCGACATCAGCACCGACGATGGCGTGACTGCCCTCGACCTCGTGGGTGAGCGCCTTGCCGATGTCGTGCAGGAACGCGCACCGTTTGATTGTCGGCACGTCCAGCCGCAGCTCAGCGGCCATGATCCCGGCGATGTGGGCGCTCTCGACGAGGTGCTTGAGCACGTTCTGCCCGTACGAGGTGCGGTAGCGCAGCCGGCCCAGCAGGCTGACCAGCTCGGGGTGGATCTCGGTGATGCCGACCTCGACCAGGGCATCCTCGGCGGCGCGCTGGCAGAGCTGCGCCACCTCCTGCCGGGCCAGGTCGTACACCTCCTCGATCCGGTGCGGGTGGATCCGCCCGTCCAGGACGAGCTTCTCCAGGGTGAGCCGGCCGACCTCCCGACGCACCGGGTCGAAGCAGGAGAGCAGCACCGCCTCCGGCGTGTCGTCGATGATCAGGTTGACTCCGGTGACCGATTCGAAGGTGCGGATGTTGCGCCCCTCCCGACCGATGATCCGACCCTTCATCTCGTCACCGGGCAGGTGCAGGACGCTGACCACGCTCTCCGCGGTCTGCTCGCTGGCCACCCGCTGGATCGCGTCGACCACGATGTGCCGCGCGCGCTCCTCGCCCGTGCTGCGCGCCTCGGCCTCGATGTCCCGTACGAGCAGCGCGGCTTCCCGCTTGGCCTGCGCCTCGATCGCCTCGACCAGTTCGCCGCGGGCCGCCTCCGCGGTGAGCCCCGCGACCCGCTCCAGCTCGCGGCGTCGCTGCTGCTCGGCCTGCTCCAGCTCCCGGTCCCGCTCGGCGAGCGCCGACTCCCGGGCCTCCAGAGCGGCGTTGGCAGCGCCGAGTTGCCGATCCCGCTCGGCGAGCCGCTCGACCTCCTCGGTGTGCAGCCGCTCCCGGTCGTCCATCCGGGCGGCCCGCCGCTCCACCTCGGCCGCCTGTTCCCGGGTGGTCGCGGCGAGGACGGCGGCTTCCCGTTCTCCGCCGCGCCGGGCGGCGGTCCGTAGCTGTTCGGCTTCGGCCTCGGCCTGCTTGTGCACCCGTTCCAGGATGGCGTCGGCTTCGGCGCGGGCACCGTCGAGCACCCGCCGGGCTTCGGCGCGGGCGGCCTTGGCCTCGGCGCGGGCGGCGGCGGCTTCGGTGCGGGCCGCGGCGGCGGCGGACTTCGCCGCATCGATGGTGCTGTTCGCCTCGTCGGCGGCCGACCGCAGCGCGGCGAGGGACTGCTCCTGGCGGTCTTTCTCCGCGACAAAGGCCGGGTCCTCGGGGCGCGAGGTGCCGGCGATGCCGCGGACGGCCCGGACGCCCACCAGCACCGCACCGACCACGACGACGGTGAGCAACAGGACGGCCACGAGGAGGATCGCGTCGAACCCGTTCATGGTGAACTTCCTGTCGACCCCTGCCGCCTCGCCATCGCGCGCCTCCCCTTGACCGTCGCGCCGCCGGCAACGTGCGGTGGGCGCGCTCCCGCGACTCTGGACGCCCGACCGGAGCGGCTGACCGAAAGGGAAGCCCTCCCGTCGGCGGTGCCGCGACGGCACTGCCGACGGCAGCTGCAGTTGTCGCGTCAGCTCCGGACCGGCCGGGTCCGGAGCGGACACAGGGCCAAACGAATCGGCCAAAGTGATGCGGTTCTGTTACACGATCTATGTTGTGCGCTTTGCCTGCGCTGGTCGGGCAATGTGAGCCTTATGGCGAGGCTAGGTCCCCGGAGCCGGTCCGGTCAAGGAAACCATGATCAATACATCCGAACGGAGAGAATTTACAGCATTACGCAGCGCTGATCAATGATCGGATAAAAGCATCTAAAAGGGATGTAATTACCTTTGATTGGCGGGACGGCGACCAATCGTTCACGTAAGCCCTTGTCAGGGATCGACCTCGACGTCGCTGAACACCTCAGCGTCGATCTGCTCCGCGAACTCGGCCGCCTCAGCGCTCTGCGCCGCGAGCGCCTCCTTCACCGCCCGAATCGCCACCCCCGGCGAGTAGCCCTTCCGGGCCAGCATGCCGACCAGTCGCCGAAACACCGCGTCCGGCTCGCCCCGGGTGGCACGCAGCTTCCGCTCCGCCAGGGCACGGGCCGTCTCCGCCTCGGTCTCGTCGTCCAGCTCGCCGAGCGCGGCCTTCGCCACGTCACCATCGACGCCACGTTGACGCAGCTCGGTGGCGAGAGCACGGCGGGCGAGGCCACGGCCGGCGTGCCGGCTGGAGACCCAGGCCCGCGCGAAGGCCGCGTCATCGATCATGCCGACATCGTCGTAGCGGTCGAGGACCGCGGTGGCGACCTCCGCCGAGATGCCTCGCCGGGTCAGCGCCCGGGCCAGCTCGGCCCGGGTACGCGGACGCACGGCGAGCTGCCGCAGGCAGAACTCCCGCGCCAGCTCGGCCTCGTCTGTGGGCGAGGCCGAGCTGGTCGCGGCATCGGCGTTACGTCGGCCGCGGCGGGGGGCCGCCGGGGCGGCGTCACCCGTGCGCGGTGGGCTGGCGTCCCACCCCCGCCCGGCACGGGCTCGTCGTGACGTCACCGGCCCTTACTCAGAAGTCGACCGGCGGCAACTCCGGACCGCCAGCGGCGTCACCCGCGCCGGCACCGACGCCGAGCTTCTCCAGGATCTTCTTCTCGATCTCGGCGGCCACGTCCGGGTTCTCCCGAAGGAACTCGCGGGCCTTCTCCTTGCCCTGGCCGAGCTGGTCGCCCTCGTAGGTGTACCACGCGCCGGACTTCCGGATGATCGCCTGCTCGACGCCGACGTCGATCAGCGACCCCTCGCGGGAGATCCCCTTGCCGTACATGATGTCGAACTCGGCCTGCTTGAACGGCGCGGCCACCTTGTTCTTCACGACCTTGACCCGGGTGCGGTTACCGACCACGTCGGTGCCGTCCTTGAGGCTCTCGATGCGGCGCACGTCGAGCCGGACCGAGGCGTAGAACTTCAACGCCCGCCCACCGGTGGTGGTCTCGGGGCTGCCGAACATGACGCCGATCTTTTCGCGGAGCTGGTTGATGAAGACCGCCGTCGTGCCGGTGTGACTGAGCACACCGGTCATCTTGCGCAGGGCCTGGCTCATCAGCCGGGCCTGGAGACCCACGTGGCTGTCGCCCATCTCACCCTCGATCTCGGCGCGCGGCACCAGCGCGGCCACCGAGTCGATGACGATGATGTCGAGCGCACCGGAGCGGACCAGCATGTCCGCGATCTCCAGGGCCTGCTCGCCGGTGTCCGGCTGGGAGACCAGCAGGGCGTCGGTGTCGACGCCGAGGGCCCGGGCGTACTCCGGGTCGAGGGCGTGCTCGGCGTCAACGAAGGCGGCGATGCCGCCGGAGCGCTGGGCGTTGGCCACCGCGTGCAGCGCCACCGTCGTCTTACCGCTGCTCTCCGGGCCGTAGACCTCGATGACCCGCCCCCGGGGCAAGCCGCCCACGCCGAGGGCCACATCCAACGCGATGGACCCGGTCGGAACCACCGCGGTCTGCACGACCGGGCGCTCCCCCAGTCGCATCACCGAACCCTTGCCGAACTGTTTGTCGATCTGAGCGAGAGCAAGGTCGAGTGCCCTCTCCCGATCAGGCACTGCCGCCATCGTCGCTACCCCTGCCTTCGCCGACTTCGCTGAGCTTCGCGTCACGCGGACACGCTAGGCGCATGGTCCGACAGAACACCAGCGACCATGCCGTGAGCTGTGGACGAGCGCCTCGCTGTGGACAATAGCCGAACAGGTGTACGAGCAGCGGCGCGACCCGCGAACGTAACGAAATGACTACTCAACGCAGCCGCGCGGGCACCCGGTCCGGATACGCGGCGACCACCGCACGCCACACGACGTGGGTCTCCTCCCCCGCCGCGAGCGCCTGCTCGATCGTCCGCTCGCCAAGGGGTGCCAGGACCTGGTCGCTGGCGATGCTGGCCGCGTAGCCCGGCCCGAACGCCTCCTCCAGCCGCGCCCAAAAGTCGGTCAGCCGCACGTGTCACCCTCCCGGTCGGGCACCCCGGCGGGCCCCCGACGTAACGCTAACGCCACCAACGGCACCACCACGATCGCCGCCAGCAGGGTGAGCACCGGATAGCCGGCCGCCCGCATGACGAACCCGCTGACCGCGGCCGCGCTGGCGCCGGCGAGCCCCATGGTCAGGTCAGAGAAGCCCTGCACACTCGGCCGTACCGCCGCCGGCACCGACTCCGACAGCAGGGTGGAGCCGCCCACCATGGTGCCGGACCAGCCCAGCCCGAGCAGGACCAGACCCACCGAGAGCTGCGGCGTGTGGTGGCCGGCGGTGCCGGCGACGGCGCAGGCGGCGAGCAGCAGCCCCACCCCGCCGAGGATGACCGCCGGCCGGCCGAGCCGGTCGGCGAGCCAGCCCACCAGCGGGGCCAGCGCGTACATGCCGGCGATGTGCAGGCTCAGCACGATCCCGACCACCCGTAGGACGTCCGCGTCGCCGTGCGACTCGCCGAGCCGTACCGGGGTCATCGACATCACCGCCACCATCACCGCGTGCCCCACCGCCACCGCCGCGACGCCGAGCCGGGCCGCCGGGCGGTCGCGGACCACCCGCCAGGCCGCGCGCATCCCCGCGCCACGCCGGGCCGCCGGGCGCGGGGGCGTCATCGGCTCGGCCACCGGGCTCGGGGGCGGCGTGGGCTCGGCCACCGGGCTCGGGGGCGGCGTGGGCTCGGCCGCCGAAAGTCGCCGCGCGGTGCGCAGCGGGTCGGGCCGCAGCAGTGCGAAGAGTGCGCCGGCGGCCAGCACGAAGGCGACGGCGCTGAAGGCGAACGGGCCGGCCAGTGGCGGCAGCCCCCACCCGCCGGTGACCGCGTTGGCGAGCGCCGCGAAGTTCGGCGCGGCCACCGCCCCGATGGTGGTGGCCCAGACGATCAGGGCGAGCTGCCGGCCCCGACGCGCCGGCTCGGCGAGGTCCACCGCGGCGTAGCGGGCTTGGAGGTTCGCGGCGGTGCCGCCGCCGAACAGCAGATTGCCGAGGAAGAGCAGCGGCACGATCCGGGTGACCGCGGCGAGCACCACCAGCACCGCGCCGACCGCGCCGACCAGGTAGGCGACGACCAGTCCCGGACGACGCCCGTGCCCGTTCGTGATCCGGGTGATCGGGATGGCGAGCAGCGCGGCGCCCACCACGGCGGCGCTCTGGGTCAGACCGGCGACCGCGGTGCCAGCGATCCGGGCGGCGAGCAGCGCCCCGACCGCGACCCCGATGGTGACGCCGATGCCACCGATGATCTGGGTGCCGAACAGCAGGCCCAGGGTGCGCCGTTGGATCGGCGCCACATCCGACCGGATCCGGGCCGGAGCGGTCAGGTCGGTAGTCACAGATGACTCCCGTGGGTAAGGGGTGAGCGGCACACTTATCCTTGCGCATCCCGCCCAATGGACACCGCCGGACCCGCCGGCAGCCCAACCCGGTAGCCACTTCAGAGCGCGTCGTAGACATCGCTGCGATGGCCCAGGTGAAGCGGGATCGGGGCGGGCTCACTCATGACCCCCTAGCGCACAACTCGCACAAGTCGTACGGGTCAATCAGTGAGCCCGCCGCTCCGCCGGCCACGGCGTCGCCGGCACCCCTCCACCTCGCCTACCGCACGCCGCCCGGGTCGGCTGCCTCGAGGGCGGCCTGGGCGTCGGCCGGCGGGAGCCGGTCGGGCGTCTCGTCGGGCGTCTCGTCAGTCACGGGGGACGCCTCCAGGTCGACCCGGGGCACGAGCCGGTCCAGCCAGCGGGGGAACCACCAGTTGGCGCGGCCGAGCAGCACCATGATCCCCGGCACCAGGAACCCCCGGACGACCACCGCATCGAGCAGCACCGCCACGCCGAGCCCCACCCCGAACATCTTGATCAGCGGATTGTCCTGGCCGGCGAAGCTGATGAAGACGCTGAACATGATCAACGCCGCCGCGGTGACGACCCGTCCCGCCGAGCCGAGCCCGGTCACCACCGCACGCCGGTTGTCCCGGACCGCGTGCCACCGCTCGGCGATCGACGAGACCAGGAAGACCTCGTAGTCCATCGACAGCCCGAACAGGATGGCGAAGAGGATCAGCGGGATGTAACTCTCGATCGGCACCGGCCCGTCCAGCCCGAGCAGCCCCGTGAGGTGCCCCTCGGCGAAGGCGAAGGTGAGGATGCCGTACGCGGCGCCGACGGAGAGCAGGTTCATCAGCGCGGCGGTCAGCGGGATCACGAAGGAGCGGAACAGGACGACCAGCAGCAGGAAGCTCAGCGCGATCACCACCGCCAACACCAGCGGCAGCCGCTCCGCCACCTGGTCGGTGAAGTCAATCTTCGCGGCGGTCTGGCCGCCGACGTGCAGCTGCGTACCGTCGGTGGCCAGCGGTGGCAGGATCTCCTCGCGCAGCTGGGTGACGAGGTCACCGGTGGCCGGGTCGCTGGGCGCGGTCGTCGGCACCACCTGCCAGAGCGCGCCACTACCGTCGGTGGAGACCCGCGGCCCCTGCACGGACTGCACACCGGGCACGTCCGCCAGGGCGGCGCTGAGGGCGAGAGCCTGCCGCTGGACCGTGGCCGGGTCGGTCTGGGCGGTGTCACCCAGGTCGGCGACGACCAGCAACGGCCCGTTCACGCCCGGGCCGAACGCCGACTCCAGCAGGTCGTAACTCTGCCGGGTGGGCGTACCGACCGGGTCGTGGCCGCCGTCCTGCTGGCCGAGCTCCAAGTCCGCCACCGGCGCGATGAAGACCGCCAGCACCATTAGCGAGCCGACCACCGCCAGCCACGGCCGCCGGGCCGTCCGCTCGCCGATCCGGTGCCACCAGCCCGCCTTCGATGCCTCCTTCGAGCGACGCCGGGGCAGCGCCCCGACGTCGAGCCGCGAGCCGACGACCCCGAGGACGGCCGGCAGCACGCCGACCGCGGCCACCACCGACAGCCCGACCGCCACGGCGGCGGTCCAGCCCAGCGAGGTCAGCAGCGGCAGCCCGGCCAGCAGCAGGCCACCCAGGCCAACGGCAACGGTGGCGCCGGCGAAGAGCACCGCCGCGCCCGCGGTGGCCACCGCGACCCCCAACGCCCGCTCGTGTGATTGCCCCTCCTGCCGGGCCGTGCGGTACCGCACGACGATGAAGAGCGCGTAGTCGATACCGACCCCGAGCGAGATCATGCTCGCCACCGTCGTCGCGATGTCCGGGATCGCTCCTACCTGGCTGAGCAGCCCGATGGCGGCGAGCCCGAGCACCAGCCCGACCAGCGCGGAGAGCAGGGGTAGGGCCATCGCCGCGGCCGCGCCGAGGGCCACCAGCAGGACGACGGCGGCCACGGCCAGACCGATCAACTCGCTGCGGTGCCCCGGATCGCCGGCCGCCGCCTGGGCGAGCTGCCCCCCGGGGAGCACCTCCAGCCCGGCGTCCACGGCCGGGGTGGCGGCGGCCAACACGCGGTCGGCATCCTGCTCGCTGAGGGCGGCGGGTGGCACGTCGAAGTAGACCTGCGCGTACGCGGTGTGCCCGTCGGCGCTGATCCGCGGCGCGGGCTGGCCGGGCTCCTGCGGAAATGGGGGCACCACCTGCGTCACCCCTTCCACGTCCCGCACCGCCAGCAGCGAAGCCTCGATCGCCGCCCGCCCCTCGGGCGCGGTGACCGAGGACTCCGGGTCGTGGAACACCAGGGTGCCGTTGCCGAGCGCGGAGGCGGGGAACACCGCGTTCTGGATCTCCTGCGCGCGGCTGCTGTCACTACCCGGGATGGTGATGCCGTCGTCGATGCTCGTGCCCACCATCACCCAGGTGCCGACGACGGCCGCGGCCACCAGGAGCCAGGCGGTGAGCAGCTGCCAGGGCCGGCGGGCAGCCAGCCGGCCGTACGAGTACAGAGCGGTACGCAAGGAAACCTCCGAAAGGAGTGGGGTGGGCCTGGGTCGCTGGATCGAGGGGCGTCACGCGCGGCAGTCGCCCGCGGCGGTGAGCTCGTTGGTGTCGAGGCTGGCCTGCAGGGTCAGGCCGTCGGGGCCGACGGCGACGTGGTCGGGCGTCAGACCGTTCGGGAGGCCCGGCAGGGCGACGCGGCGCGGCTCCAGCTGCCCCGCGAGCGCCGGGTCGCGTACGCCGAGCAGCGGGGCGACCAGGTCCACTGGCAGCTGCTGCCCGGCCACCTCCACCGTGGCCGGGGTGAGCACCAGTTCCTCGCCGGCCAACGCGAGATCCATGAGTACGCGGATGTCGCCGCCCAGGACCACGCCCGGCCGGACCACGGCGAGTTGGTCACCGGCGTTCTCGAACCGCTGCTGGCCCGCTTCGGTGCCGGGCAGTTGGTCGTACGGCAGGGTCACCGTCGCCTCGGCGCCGGCGACGTCAACTGGTTCGTCCGTGAACGGCCGGGCGTGCACGTCGTGCAGGGAGAGCTGGAGGTGGGTCGACCCGGCCTCGGTGTCGATGAAGCCCTGCACGGTCACGTCGCCCAGGTCCCCGGTGAGTAGTCGCGGAGTGATGATCGGGCCGGGCAGCGAGGTGGTCAGCTCGGCGCCGTCGAGGCGACAACCGACCGCCGCGGAGACCCGCCGTTCGACCGCGGCGGCGAGGAACCGATCGGCGCCGTAGGAGAGCACCAGCGCGACGACGACCAGCACCAGCGGCAACCGCAACCGGCGGGCCAGCGAGCGGTCGGTACGGCGGGGCCTGGTCCGGCTCGGTCGGCGGGCCTTGGTCGGCAGATCAGTCCGGCTCATGCCCCAAGGCAACCGCACCGACCTGCCGGTCCCCTCCGGCGTACCTTCCGGTTTGCTGACGATCCGAATCGGGCGACCCGGACCTGGCCTCCACCCGGGGTGGTCCGTCGGGCCTTCAGCAAACCGTCAGCCGTTCGGCAGCCGATTGGCAGGTTCCCCGGTCCCCGCGCCGGAGATACTGACGCCATGGCTGGATCGACAGGGCGCTCCGCCCGGCAACCGCGGCCGGGCTCAACCGCCGAGCTGAGCTCGGTCTGGCGGGCCCGCGTGCTGGTGGTGGACGACGAGCCGGCGCTGGCCGAGCTGCTGCTACGCACGTTACGGGTCGCCGGGTTCGACGCCCGGTCCGCCGGCTCCCGGTCCGAGGCGCTGGCCGTCGCCGGTGAGCTGGCTCCGGAGTTGGCGATCGTGGACGTGATGCTGCCCGACGGCTCCGGCTTCGACCTGGTCCACGACCTGCGCCGGGGGCTCCCGGAGCTCGCGGTGGTCTTCCTGACCGCGAAGGACTCGCTGGAGGACCGACTCACCGGGCTGAACCTCGGCGGCGACGACTACATCACCAAGCCGTTCAGCGTGGCGGAGGTGGTCGCCCGGGTGAACGCGGTGCTGCGCCGCCTCGGTGGGCGGCCCGGTGCGGCCAACCGGCTCGCCGTCGCCGATCTGGAACTCGATGAGGATGCGCACACGGTCACCCGGGCGGGCACGCCGGTCGAGCTGTCGCCGACCGAGTTCCGGCTGCTGCGGCACCTGCTGGAGAACGCCGGCCGGGTTCTTTCCAAGCAGCAGATCCTCGCCCAGGTCTGGCAGTACGACTTCCCCGGCGATCCGGGGGTGGTGGAGAAGTTCGTCAGCCAGCTCCGGCGCAAGATCAACATCTCGGACCCGCCGTTGCTACACACGGTGCGCGGCTTCGGCTACGTCCTGCGGGAACCGCCCGAATGAGGGGGCCGGCCCTGCGGAGCCTCCGCGGCCGGCTGCTGGTGGGCACGGTCGCGCTGCTGGTGGTCGGGCTGCTCGCCGCCGATGTCACCGCCTACCTGGCGTTGCGGCGATTCCTCGACGAACGGGTCGACAACACCATCGAGCTGGTCCTCGACCGGGGTTTGGCGCGCGCCCGCCTCGCCGGGCCGGCCATGCCCACCGCCGGCATGGAACAGCTCATACCCGCCAACGCCTACCTGGCCCTCTACGACGCCGAGGGCGACCTGGTGCTGGCCCGGCTCCCACTACAGCACGGTGACTCACGGCCGCCCGTGGTGCCGCCGGTCAACGAACTGCCGGCGGGTCCGGTGACCATCGGCGCCGATCCGGAGACGGCGCTGCGGGTGCGCCGCGAGCTGCTACCTCCCGAGCAGGCCCTCCCAGTGGAGATAAACGGGCAGGTCCGTTCGGTGACCGGGCTGGTCGTCGGGGTGTCCCTGGCGGACAACGCGGCGACGCTGCGCCGGCTGGTCCTGGTCCAGGGGATCGCTGGGCTACTCATCGTCGTCCTGGGGGTGGCGCTGGCCCGGCTGGTGCTCACCACCGGGCTACGACCGCTGCGCGCCGTGGCGGACACCGCCCGGGAGATCGGCCGCGGCGACCTGCGCCGACGCGTACCCGTGGGCGACCCGCGCACCGAGATCGGCACCGTCGCCACCGCGCTGAACGAGGCGTTCGACCAACGTGAACGCAGCGAGGCGTTGACCCGGACCTTCGTCGCCGACGCCTCGCACGAGCTGCGTACCCCATTAAGCGCGGTACACGGCTGGGCTGACCTCTACCTCAACGACGGCATCACCGACTGGGACGGCGTGGACGAGGCGATGCGCCGGATCCGCACCGAGAGCACCCGGATGGGGGCCCTCGTCGAGCAGCTACTCACCCTGGCCCGGCTGGACGCGCACCAGCCGCTGGCGCGCGCCGCGGTCGACCTCGGCCGCGTCTGCGCGGACGTGCTGGACAGCCTCCGGGTCACCGCCGCCCACCATCGACTCATCCTCACCGCCGACGAGGAGGTCACCGTCACCGGCGATGCGACCGCACTTCGCCAGGTGGTGCAGAACCTGGTCGGCAACGCGGTTCGGCACACCCCACCCGGCACGGCGGTCGAGGTTCGCGTCCACCGCGCCGACGCGGACGCCGTTCTCGTCGTGCGCGACGAGGGGCCCGGGCTCGACGCCCCGGGGCTCGCGCACGCCTTCGACCGGTTCTGGCGCGCCGACCCCGGGCGGGCCGCACCCGGCGGCACCGGGTTGGGCCTGGCCATCGTCCGCGACATCGTCGAAGCGCACGGCGGCACCGTGGCGCTGGACTCGGCACCCGGGCAGGGACTGACGGCCACCGTACGACTGCCGGGTTCACCGGAGTTCTGACTCCGCGGACCGCGTAGGTGCACTCACTTCGGGTACGTCTCCGACGCACTTGTCTGGGGTGGGCGTTGAGACGGCGGGTGAGGGGAGCAGGCCGACGGTGGATACGACGGAATCGAAACCGACTCGCGTTGCCCAGCGCGTCGTCGAGGTGTTGCAGGCGTACGGCGTGCAGTACGTCTTCGGAGTCCCCGGAGCCAAGATCGACGCGATGTACGACGCGCTGGCGGACGGTGGGCCCCAGCTGATCGTGTGCCGACACGAGCAGAACGCGGCGTTCATGGCCGCGGCGGTCGGCCGACTCACCGGCACCCCCGGTGTCGTGCTGGTGACGTCCGGGCCCGGCACCGCCAACCTCGCCACCGGCCTGCTGACGGCGTCGACGGAGCAGGATCCGGTCATCGCCCTCTGCGGCGCGGCGTCCCGCGCCAACCGGCTCAAACGCGCGCAGCAGTCATTCCACTCCGCCGCCCTGCTCGCCACGGTGACGAGATACACCGGCGAGGTCTCCGACCCGGACAACGTGTGCGAGGCGCTGAGCAAGGCCATCCGGACGGCGACCACCGAGCCCCGAGGAGCCGCCGCGGTGGTGCTCCCCCAGGACGTACTCGCCGCGTCGACCGCGCAGACCCTGCACCGGCCGGCGCCGATGCCCCGGCTGAACGCGGCGCCGCCCGAGGCGGTCGCCGAGGCGGTACGGCTCATCCGCTCGGCGCGACGGCCGGTTGTGCTCGCGGGCATGCGCTCCGGTGAACCAGAGACGAGCCACGCCCTGCGTGCCCTGATCGGCGAGACAGAGCTTCCGGTCGTGGAGACCTTTCAGGCCGCCGGGGTGCTGCCCCGCGAACTCGACCACCACTGGGCCGGGCGAGTCGGGGTGTTCCGCAACCTGCCCGGCGACGTCGTGATGGCGCACGCGGACCTGCTGCTGACCGTCGGCTACGACGAGGTGGAGTACGCCTCCGCCGCATGGAACACCGATTCGACGCGCACCATCGTGCACATCGACTCCATCCCCGCGGAACTCGGCAACCACTACCAACCGACGCTCGAACTGCGGGGCGACATGGCCGCCACGCTCCGCCAGCTGGCCGGACCGCTCGCCGGGCTCCGCCTGGAGCCCGAGTTCAGGGAGCTGATGGACGCCCAACGGCGTGCGCTCTCCGAGATCAACCTGGAGGCGCGCTCCGCCTCGGACGACTCCCGCGGCCTCGAACCGCCGGCGGTCGTCCTCAAACTGCGTGAGCTGCTGGCCGACGACGCCACGGTGGCCTGCGACGTTGGCTCGTTCTACCTGCACATGGCGCAGCACTTCCGCGTGCACGAGCCAAGACACCTGCTGTTCTCCAATGGCCAACAGACCCTTGGCGTCGGCCTGCCCTGGGCCATGGCCGCCTGCCTCGTACGGCCAGGACGACAGGTGGTGTCGGTCTCCGGCGACGGCGGATTCCTGTATTCCAGCGCGGAACTCGAGACCGCGGTACGCCTCGGCCTCACCTTCACGCATGTCATCTTCCGGGACGACGCCTACGACATGACCCGCTTCGAGGAGCGGCTCAAATATGGCCGCGACTACGGTGTTGACCTGGGGTTCCTCGACTCCGCCGCCTATGCCCGGTCGTTCGGGGCGAACGGCTACCGGGTCTCCAGCGAGGAGGAGCTGGTCGACGTACTCCCCCGTGCGCTTGCCGAACCCGGCCCGTCGGTAGTCGACGTGGCTATCAATTCGGTGCGCAACATCCATCTGGGCCAGAGCCTGCTTCCGGACAGCTTCGACTAGCCGCCGCCCCGAGCGAACGGACCCACGGTGGGAACGGCGGAGGGTCCCGCGTCGCCGGCACACGGCGAAACGGGACCCTCGTGAATCGGGTTGTGCGCGATTCGCTACCCGGCGCAGCTGGGCACGATGCCGGAGCAGTTGTTCGGGCGGTTCTTGATCACCACAGTGCCGGTGGCGGGGTTCAGCAGGACCGTGCCACCCGCCTCGTTGAAGATGCCGCCGCCGTCGGTGACCGCGAGGTTCTTTATGACCTTGGTGTTGTACAGCGCGGCCGTCCCCGTGGCGGCGTTGTAGATGCCGCCACCCAGGTCAGCCTGATTTCCGACGATCTTCGTGTTCAGTAGGGTCAACTCGTCGGCGTTGTAGATTCCACCACCATTGGTGCTCGCCCGGTTGCCCTTGATGGCGCTGTCCACAACAGACATGGAGGCGCCGGTCTCAGTGGCCAGAGCGCCAGCCAGCTCGCCCGAGACGTTATCGGCGAGGGTGACCGAGGAGAGGTACACCTGCGTGCCTACGTTGGCAAGGATTCCACCGACCGACCCGCTAGCCGTGTTGCCCGAAACGCTACTGTCCTCGACAACCGCCGAACCACCGTTCACGATGATTCCACCGACAACATCCTGGGCCGAATTGTCGGAGATGGCGCTTCGCTGAACCAGGGCACTCCCCAAAGTTGCCACCCCACCGCCAGCGGCGGTGACATTTGCGCGTACGCCGGAATCGGTTACTTCGAGCACGCCGGAGCTGGAAATACCACCGCCGAGGATGCCAGAGGTATTGCGGCTGACCGTGGAGTGCTTGACCAGGGTGGTGCCCTCGTTGGCGATGCCACCGCCGTTGTCCGCGGCGATGTTACGGGTGATGGTGCTGTGTTTGGTGGTGAGCGCCCCGCCGGTGTTGACGAGGATTCCGCCGCCATCGCTGTCGGTTTGCCCGCCGGTGATGGTGAGGTGGTTGAGGGTGAGGTCGCCGCCAACGTCGACGGTGAGGATTCTGAACTGTTCGACGGCGGCGGCGCGTTCGATGACGGTGTGTTTGCCGCCGTTGAGGGTGATGGGGGTGGTGATGTCGGGGAGGCCGGCGTCGTCGATGATGGCGGTGAGCAGGTAGGTGCACTTGCTGGCGAGGTCGAGGGTGGCGCCGCCGCGGGCGTTGGCGAGGGTGATCGCGGCGATCAGCTTGTCCGCGTCACAGGGCACCGGAATGCCCTTCGACTTCTCCCGCTTCTTCCCCGGCACCTCGCCGTCGGCCTTGCCTTCGGTGCGGTGGCCTTCAGCAGTGCGCCGATCAGACTTTCCGGGCTGATCGTCGGCGGCAGCGAGAGCCCCTCCGACGGCGCCGGCGGCCGGCCCGCCGAAGGCACCGACCGTGGTGGCGGTGAGGGCCAGGCCAGCGACGCCGGCCAGTCCAACAGCCCACCACCGCGCACCCGCCCTACGTGAGCCAGAGCGGCACAGTTCGCGTTCCTGACGCTGATGGTTCATGGCGATCTCTACGTCCTTCCCCGTGAACGGCGAGGAACCGGCCACCCCAGGGGCAGATCGACTGTTCCTCGGCTACCCGGCAGGCGGCAGCAACCTCCTTGAGCTAAGCCAGTAAAATTCACGTTGACCCGCATACACGAAAATTACCCCTAAAAAGGTGCAGACAGGACAAGTTGCCTCAAGTGATCGCTTCGACCACCTCGTCATACCCAGCCGCGGCGGGTGGCCTGGACCCCGGCCTGGAACCGACTCTCCGATTCGAGCCGTTCGCTCAGGGAGGTCATCATGCGTTGGACGCTGCGCAGCGAGATCGCCAGCTTTCGTGCCGCTGACTCGTCGGTGTTGCCCGCCGCGAGCAGGCGCAACAGTTCTCGCTCTTGGGCGGTGAGTCCCTGCTCGTCCTGGGACGCCTCATCGCCGAAGGGCCTCGCCGCGTGCCAGACCTGCTCGAAGAGTGCGACCAGCCCCGTGACAACGCCGGGACTACGTAGTTCCAGGGCGCCCCGAACGGGGTCGTTCGGATCGACGGGCACGAGCGCCAACTCTCGATCGACGATCACCATGCGCATCGGCAGTGTCGGCGCGGTGCGGGACTGACTGCCCAGACTCGCCATCCACCGTGCGTGCGCGAGGGTGGCCGGATCGTTGCGGAAGCTGTCCTGATAGACGTTGCGGATCAGGACCCCCCGCCCCAACGCCACCTGGTTGAGTGAACCTTCGGCCTCCATCGTGTCCGGCCGCTGGCCGCGGCCGGTGGTGAAGGACAGACACTCGCTACGGGCGCTATGCGCGAGTTCGATCAACCGTTCCCGGACGGCGTCGAGTCCGTCCAGGGCACGCCCCTGCACTTCCTGCTCGTGGCCTTCGTGCGCGGCGGCGATGGCGGTGATCGCGGCTCGGGTCGCCTCGACCTGCCGCTGCCGTACCGCAACGTCCGCCTCCACCTTGGCCAGGAGCGCGATCAGCCCGGCCTGCGGCCGGACCGCACGGGCGCTGTCGCCTCCCGAGTCGAGTCGGATCAACGCCAGGTCGGCCAGCACATCGAGCGCCTCCCGCACCTGGCCGGGCGGGACGCCCAGATAGTCGGCCAGACCAGCAACGTTCAGGTCCGGCCGCTGAAGCATGGCCCGATAGACCGTCTCGTGCTGCGCTGAAAGGCCTAGCAGATCGAGCATCGTTCCTCCCCGAATGAGTTCCCTCCACATTGTGCCGTTGCGCAACGTTTCGTGGTCGGCACGGGTAGTGGCGTGATCCCGCCAGGCGTGCTCACGCCAGGCCGAACCTACTGACAACGGTCGCCAACCCCGCGATGCTTTCCTCAGCGCGGCAATCAAGGTTCGCGAAGCGCCCAAGGCGCACCTCACTTGTTCAACGCAGTCATTACGGAGGGAATCGACTAATGTCAAGCAATACCGTTATTTCGCACTTTGCCGTAATTAATGCAGCGACCTTGGCTACCGTGATCGGCTACAAAAGTGCGCCGGGAGAGGGCTTCGGCTGGGGGTTCTCGAGGACCTCGGCGTGAGGGCGGCACATCTACGCATCGCACCTCTCACCCCGACCACAACCATTGACCCGTCGGTTCTCCGGGACCTGCTACTCACAGATCCGGAGGGCCGCGTGGAGCACATCCGCATCCGCGCTGGCCCGCATGGCGCCGACATCCTGGCATTCGTTGACAGCGACAACGCCGAGGCAGCACTCGACATTCTGCGCAACCTGGTGCACGAAAAAATAGCTACGACAGGACCACTTCACTCCTGGCGCATCGTATAGCGATTCAGCCCCTTCATTTCATCACTCACGGCCCACGAGAAGGACAACCATGCGAACAACGATGCGACGCCTCGCCGCCGCCGCACTCAGCACCCTGACCGCCGCGACGATCTGCGCGACTGCGATCAACCCCGCGCAGGCCGCCGGCCCGCGCCCGCTGTTCCAGCTCCCGTTCCCCTGCGGGGAGTCGTGGCGCCTATCCACGTACGCCGGACATGACGACTTCGACATCGACATGATCGCCAGCAGCGGCACCACTAACAACCGCCCCATCCTGGCATCGTACGGAGGAACAGTAGTCCGATCTGGCTGGGACAACGGCGGCGGCAACTACGTCCGAATCAACCACGGCAACGGGTGGCAGACGCTATACCTACACATGATCGCACCACCGCCGGTGTCCGTAGGACAGATCGTCACCCGCGGCCAGCTCATCGGCCGGGTGGGCAGCACCGGAAATTCCAGTGGACCGCACCTGCACTACGAACAGCTCCGCGACGGCGCCAAGGTCGAATCGTGGTTCAATGGCGAACCATCTGGAATAACCACGGACGGGTTCCCTGCCGGCGAGCCGCAGTCACCGCCTCGCAACGTAACCAGCGCCAACTGCGATACTGAACCGCCGGCTGAACCGGAGCCTTGGATTGCCGATGTTACGGGTGACGGCTACCACGACCTGGTGGCGCGGGAAGACGACGGAACGCTGATGTTTTACTCGAACAACATCGAACGCGACAACGGCACCCCCTACTCCTCAGCCCAACAAATCGGCCAGGGCTGGAACACCTTCGACACCATCACCGATGCCGACGTCACCGGCGACGGCTACACCGACCTCGTCGCCCGCAAAACCGACGGAACCCTCTGGCTCTACCCCAACAACATCGAACGCGACAACGGCACCCCCTACAGCTCAGCCCAACAAATCGGCCAGGGCTGGAACACCTTCGACACCATCACCTAGCAGCACCACCTGACGGCACCCAGCAACGCGCTGAGCCCCCAACCTGGCAACCGGCCGGGTTGGGGGTTCAGTGTTTCCGAAATGGTCGGGGGCTGCCCCGCTGGGTGGGGTCAGGGCTGCCCGGGAAGTTGGGCGACGAACGCCCGCCACGCCGCCGGGCCGAAGACCAACGCCGGCCCGGCCGGGTCCTTGGAGTCCCGGACTCCCACGACGCCGGGAAGGTTACCGGCGACCTCGACGCAGTCGCCGCCGTTGTTGCCGCTCTTACTGCTCTTGCGCCACCGCGCGCCGATCAGGTCAATGAACTCGCCGCTTCCCTGAGCAGGTCTCGGGACTGCGCCCGGGAGAGAGCCTCCCCCCGGATGCGTTCCCACCGTCGACTCAGCGTAGCAATATCCGTGACGCCATCGACCAGTTGCGCCTTCGCCTGGCTGTCCACATGGGCCACCACTGCGCCCTTCTCCAACTCGGCGAGGGTGAACGGACCGCCGAGACCAGGGTGCATACCCGCCGAGAGCGGCACGACATGGATCGACACGTTCGGTAACTCCGCGGAGGCCGCCAACTGCTCGCACTGCTCCCGCATCAACCCGCGGTCGCCGTAGGCGGACCGGCGAAGGATCAGCTCGTCCAGCACCGCGATGAACATCGGCGCCCGGTCCCGACGCAGAATCGCCTGCCGCTTGATCCGCACGTCGACCAGCTCCTCAACCGTCTCGGGGCTGAGCGCCTCCCCGGCGAGGGTCGCCCGCGCGTACGCCGCGGTCTGCAGCAGGCCCGGCACCCACGCAAGTTGAAACGCGCGGAGTGACACCGCCTCGCGTTCAATGTCGGCCCACGGGCGGAACCACGCCGGCTCGCGGCGCCGCACCGCATCCGGCCACAGGTCCTCCACCTCCCGCTTGAGGATCGCGGCCACCTTCGCGCGGTGCCGGGTCTGGGGAATCCGTCCACGGCTCGCCCACTTCGCGGCCGTCTTCGGATCCACCCCGATCTGAGCTGCGAGGCTTTCGGCGGTCTCACCCGCCTCCGTCATCGCCGCGATGACTGCGTGGTTCATGCTCCAACCTCCCTCAAACGTTCCAGACGTCCCAAAAACCTAGTACTACGCGGTGTGTTCGCCCCACAACTGTCGGAAAACTGCCCGTAGACGGCGTGAACCGGTGGCGGGCCCGACCCGCCGGAGGCGCTGCCGGACCGCAACCACCAACCAGCAACCACCACAGCCGGGAGGCGAGCCGTGCCAACAACCACCACCGCGCCACCACCACTACCGCGACGGAGGCGCCGCGCCGCGCTCGCCGACGCGATCAGCCCCGACCACGCGGCGACTGTCTCCGACGGGGAGCTGGAACGGCTGCTCTCCGGTGGGCGGGTGGTTGGCCGGGCCCGCGTCGTCCACACCGCCCCCGGCGCCGACCTCCTCGCCGCGGTGCTCGCGGGGCTACGGAGACTGTGATGGCCGATGACAACCCGACCACCGACCAGCCCACGCACCGCGACCTGCCGGCGCACCTTGACCAGCCGGCGAGCCTCGACCGGCCCGCACGCCCCGACCAGCCGACGCGCGCTGGCCGGCGCGCGTACCGTGACCCGCACGGGTCGCCGCCGCTGCCCGACGGTGACCGGGTGCGGCCGAGCACGCCGAGCACTCCCCCGCCATCCGCCACCACCCGGCACCAGCTGATCGCGGCGCTCATCCTGGTGATCGTCGTGGCCGCCATCGCACTCCGGGTGCTGCGATGACGACCAGCCCGAGGCCCCCACGTCCGGGTGACCCGGCCACTGACCGGCCACACCTACCGATGCGCCCACTGTGGGGGTGCGGCAGCTGCCAGGCGGAGTGGCCCTGCCCGGCAGCCCGACACGCCCTCCTGGCCGAATACCACACCGACCGCACCGCGCTGCGGGTCTACCTGGGTGCCCTCATGTCGGAAGCGGCCGAACAGCTAGCCCAGGTCCAGACCCACACGGCATCCGACCTGTACCGCCGGTTCCTGCTGTGGGTATAGCGACCCGGCGGCGGTACGCCGAAGGCGAGCTGCGGCAGCCAGCGGCTCAGTGCTTGACGCGGTCGAACTGGAAGTAGTCGATGTTGAAGTTCTGGTGGGCGTCCTCGTCCATCCGCACCTCGAACTCGTGCGTACCCCGACGCAGGTACTGGGTCCCCTCGATCTCCTGCAACTCGAAGGCATCGTGCGAGGTCGTGCCGACCACGTCCACCGGACCGGTCGTCGACTGACCGTCGAAGGTCATCGAGAACCGCCCCGCCGGGAAGTACGGCGACGACATCCGGGCGCTCACCCGGTAGTTGCCGGACTTCGGCACCTCGACGGTGTACGTGACCCACTCACCACCGCGGATCCAACACATCACGATCGCAGCATTGTTGTCGCAGATGTCCACGCCCTCGTACGGGCGGCCCGCGGTGCCACCCCGGTTCTCGTCCTCCAGGTCGTGGTACCCGATCCCCCTACCCGCCGGCGAGTAGTCCTCGGCCTGCACCCGCACCGACCCCTTCGGCAACGACGGCCACTCCCCCCGACCACCGTGCTCCCGGTCCCGACTCGCCAACCAGCTGACCAACTGCTCCGGGTTGTCAGTCTGGATCATGTCCGCCTGGTGCCGATCCACCACCGCACCCCACCCCTGCGCCGGATCCCGCAACGACGACTCGTCGGTGTAGCCGGCGGCGAGGCCGTACCACAGGGTGTTGACCCAGACCCGGGCCCGCTCGCGGAGCGCCGCCACCACCGCCGGCTGGATCTGCGGCTCGGTGAGCCGGTCGAAGACCAGCTCGTACGCCTCCGGCTGGTGGTCGGTGAACCCGTCGAGGTCGGCGGCGTTCTCCTCCTTCACGACATGGACGTAGAGGATTTCCGGGTCGGTGGCGAGGAACTGCTCAACCTCCGCGACCGGCGCCGAACTCTTGAACAGAACGTGGTCCAGGGTGCCGCTGTCGACCAGGACGTCGTACGCCTCGTCCCGGATGTCCCACGCCTTGTCCAGGTTGACCATGGCCCGGCCCCGCACCGTCGCCATCGCCTCCGCCAACGTCGGCACCCGCTGATCGGTCAACGGCGCCTGATCGCCACCCAGGCCCACCCTCAACCGCAGCCGCCTCACCTCGGCCAGCGTCAACTCCGACACCGCACCCGTACCATTCGTCGTCCGGTCCACCGTGCTGTCATGCATCAACACCAGATGACCGTCAGCCGTACGCCGGACATCGATCTCCACCACGTGCGCGCCCACACGAACCGCGGACCTGATCGCCTTCAGGGAGTTCTCCGGTGCGGCACGCCAGTGCCCACGGTGCGCCACCACCAGCACCTCAGCACCCGGACCGGGCTGCAGGAACTGCTTTCGTACCTGCGCAACGGTGTGGGTGGGCGCCGACTCGACAGTCTGGGCGGGCGCCGACCCCGCAATCGGCGTGGTCCCGGCCGTGGCCCTGGCCCCCGCCACCGTCGGAGCCACACCGACCACCACACCCGCCGTCACCACGGCCAGCGCCCCACCCCACCATTTCCTACGCACGAGCAACTCCCGAGTAGACATCCGAGTGATCAGCGGTTCACACCGAAGCCAGCGCAAACCACCGTCATCCTGCCGGTTTCCCCCCACGAAACGCGGCCCTAGCGAGTAACAACACGACAAACAGGTGCTTACATGTCGATGCCAGACTTTCAAGATCTTTAGCTGCATCCCCGGCTTTCGGTGATATCCCGCATTACCTTCGATTAGCACGAAGCGGTCATTTCACGATCAGGCGGGGTGGATGTCACGGTCGGACGCCCCGGGCGGAGCCGGGAACACCCGGCGGTGGCGAATCATCGTCATCGCGGCAGCCGTCTCCTTCCTGAGCTTCTTCGACCTGAGCGTCATCAACGTGATGCTGCCCTCGATCGAACGCACGCTCGACGCCGGCAACGGTGCTGTCCAGTGGGTCGTCTCGGGCTACTCGCTGATGTTCGCGCTCGCACTCGTCCCCGCCGGACGACTCGGTGACGCCAGAGGGCGGCGCCACGCGCTCATCCTCGGCCTCGCGTTGTTCACCGGCGCCAGCGCAGTTGCCGGAACGGCCGATTCCGGCACCGCACTGGTCGTCGCCCGGCTCGCGCAGGGCGCCGCGGCCGGTGTCCTCGTCCCCCAGCTCACGGCCCTGATCGAGGAGTTGTTCCGCCCCGAGCGGCGAGGCCGACCCTTCGGACTTCTCGGAGCCACGACCAGCATCGCCACCGCGATCGGACCGGTGATCGGCGGGCTGATCATCGCTCTCGGTGGGGTGGAGAACGGCTGGCGGCTGGTCTTTCTCGGCAACATCCCGATCGGCGTCGTCGCGACGGTGCTCGTCTGGCGGCTGTTCCCGGCGAAGCCGCTGGGCGGCCCGAAGGATCACCGACCCGACCTGATCGGCACGCTGCTGTTGGGCACCGGACTCATGCTGGTGATCCTGCCCGCGCTACAGCGGGAGCAGTGGCCGGGGCTGCTGCCGTGGCTGTTGCTGCCGGCCGGGATCGGCGTCCTCTTCGCCTTCCGATCCTGGGAGACCTCCACTGCCCGGCGACATCCGCCGGTCTTCGACTTTCACCTACTCACCCATCGGACGTACCGCCTGGGGCTGCTGCTCGGCTTCTTCTACTACGCCGGTTTCACCTCGCTGCCGCTGATCTTCAGCCTGCACCTGCAGTACGGTCTCCACCGCAGTCCGTTGCACACCGGCCTCACGATCGCGCCATTCGCGGTGGGTTCCGCGCTGGGCGCGCTGCTCGGCGGCCGGCACGTCGAACGACTCGGTCGCCGGCTGATCGCCGTCGGGCTACTCACCGTCCTGGCGAGCCTCGCCCTGATGATCGCCCTCACCAGCGTCACCGGGACGACGTTCTCGGTCCTGAACTCGTTCCCGCTGCTCCTCGCCGGAGTCGGGAGCGGCCTCGTGATCACACCGAACAACACCCTGACCCTTGCGCAGGTGCCCGTGCGGAACGCCGGCAGCGCCGCCGGCATGTACCGGACCATGCGGCAGGCCGGCGCCGCGATCGGGCTGGCGGTGATCAGCGCAACCCTGCTCGGCTCGGTCACCGCCAACAACGGAGACTGGTCAACGGCCCTTCGCCACGCACTCGGTGTGGAGTTCGGCATTGTCACCGCCGCGCTGCTCACCGTCATCGCCGGCATCGTCGGTGACCACCGGCGTCCACTCGACTCGGCAGCCTGACCGTTCGCACAGCCCGTGCCGGGCCCTCGGTGGCCAACGACACAGACCGGCGCCGGGGAAAGGACTCGCCCCGGTGGTGTCGACACCGGCATGATGTCCGGCGTGCTGGGGATCACCGACATCTGGACGTACGTGCTGGGCACCGTGGCGATCATCATGCTGCCCGGGCCCAACTCGCTCTTCGTGCTCTCCACCGCCGCCCGCCGTGGCGTGGCCGCCGGCTACCGCGCGGCCAGCGCGGTGTTCGTGGGCGATGGAGTCCTGATGATCCTCTCGGCCGCCGGGGTGGCGTCCCTGCTCCAGGCGTACCCGCCGCTCTTCCTGGTGATCAAATATGCCGGCGCCGCCTACCTGGGCTACCTGGGTCTGGGGATGCTGCGCGGCGCCTGGCAGCGCTGGCGGACCCGCCACGACCCGGCCGCACCGCGACTTCTCGACGCCGACGACCCCACCCCAGCACGCAGCCCGTTCCGCCGAGCTCTGGTGATCAGCCTGCTCAACCCGAAGGCGATCCTCTTCTTCGTCTCGTTCTTCATCCAGTTCGTTGACCCGCACTACCCCTGGCCGGCACTGTCGTTCCTGCTGCTCGGGTCGATCGCGCAGCTCATCAGCGCGCTCTTCCTGACCATACTGATCTTCGCGGGCACCTTCCTGGCCGCCCAGTTCCACCAACGCCGCCGCCTGGCCGCGGGCGGGACGACCACGATTGGTGCGCTCTTCCTCGGCTTCAGTCTGAAACTCGCCACCGGCTGACCCGCCCCGGGTCACCTGCCACCGCCAGCGGCCGACAGCCCCGGTCACGTGCCATCGCCACCGCCACCGCCACCGCCGACGCCCGGGCCCCCGGCCGTGCCGCCCAGCCCGATTCCCGGCGGCAGTGGCGCGTCCGGAGGTCGGCTCACATGGGCGGACTCGTTGATCGGGGCCGACCAGTCGGCGTGCGCCGCCATCGCCGCGTGTCGGTTGATCGCACCCCGCAGCCACCCGTCCACGGTCGCCACCCAGTCCTGCCGCTCGGCGCCGTCATGCCAGATCCGAAACCGACTGATGCTCTGGTGGGTGATCCCGGCCAGCGCCAGTCGACGATCACACCAGAGGAGCACTTCGAGACCGGCAGAGTTGGCAATGAAGATCACCTCCAGCTCGGTGATCGGCCCGGAGTACAACGGCGCGACCCAGTAGCCCAGCCGTTGGTGCAGCGCTAGCTGCTGCTCGACCCCGGGCAGCCGGGCGGCGACCGAGCCGGCCTGCCGCAGCCTGAACCCCAGCATCTCCAGGGTGGTGAGAATGTGCGCCTGGGCGATCAGCGGGTGCACGAAGAGCGGCACCATCGCACCCTGATCCAGCCCGGGCTCGATCGCCACCTCGGTACGCAGCCCCATCCGCAGGCTGAGCAGCGGCGCTCCACCGACCACCGTCACCGGGGTCTCCCACGGCATCGGGAACGAGAACGGAATACTGCGGGCCCGCCCGGCACGCAGGATGAACCCGGTGGCGATCTCCGCCTGATGGAACTGCACCAGCCGCCGGGGGGCCTCCGGGTCGTCCGGCTCGGCCGACGTGACCAGGCCGAGCCGGACATGCAGCACCGGAACGTCAACCGGGCCGGCGCTGACAGTCACCCGCCCGGGCAACAGCAGGCCCGGGCGGGTGCTCGGGTTGGCCAGCGCGGTCCGGACGGTCAGCCCCGTCCGACCGGACTCCGGCGACACCCCCGTCAACCGCACCGGCCCCGGTTACCCAGACCAGATCAGCGCAACCGCCGTCCCCGCGGAACCGGGTCCGTCTCGTCGTCGAACTCGCCGATGACCTCCTCCAGCAGGTCCTCCAGCGCGACAAAACCGACCGGACGGGTCGGCCCCCCACCGTTGCGGACCAACGCCAGCTGGGAACGCCGGGCCCGCATCGCCGCCACCGCCTCGGTGACCGTGGCGGACGAGGGCAGGGTGAACGCGGTCGTCATCAGCTTCTCGGCCGTCGCCGTCGGACGGCTGGCCGCGGCCCGAACCGCCTCCCGTACGTGCACCAGCCCGCACACGTCACCGGCCTCGTCGAGCACCGCCAGGCGGGACCGCCCGCTGTCCCGGCTGACCTGCTCGATCTGGCCCGCGTCCGCGTCCCGTCGCACGGTGACGATCCGGTCGAACGGCTCCATCACCTGCGCCACGGTGGTGCCCTGCAACTGCAGCATGCTGGTCAGCAACTCGTGCTGCTCGGCACCGAGGAGCCCGTGCTCACGGGACTGCTCCAGCAGCAGCCGCAACTCCTCCGGACCGTGCACCTGGGCGAGCTGATCCTGTGGTTGGACCTTGACCAGCCGCAGGATGCCGTTCGCCAGGGAGTTCAGCGCCGACAGCACCGGCCGGGAGACCCGGGCGAAAGCGCGGAACGGCAGCGCCAGCAACGTCGCCGACCGCTCCGCGTCGGTGATCGCCCACGACTTCGGCGCCATCTCCCCCACCACCAGGTGCAGGAAGGTCACCAGGCTCAGCGCGAAGATCAATGCGATCACGTGGCTCGCCGCGCTGGGCAGGCCCACGGCGTACAGCAGCGGGCTGAGCAGCTGCTCGATCGCCGGTTCGGCCAGCGCACCCAGCCCCAGCGTGCACAGGGTGATGCCGAGCTGCGCACCGGCCAACATCAGCGAGAGCTCGCGTACGCCGTCCAACGCGGCCCGGGCACCCCGGCCACCACCGGCGGCGGCCTGCTCCAGCCGGTAACTCTTACTCGCCACGAGGGCGAACTCGGCGGCGACGAAGAACCCGTTCAACGCCAGCAGGACCACCGAGGCCGTGAGGGCGACACCGACGCTCATGCCTGCACCTCCGGCTGGCCTTCCGACTCCTGCAGGCGCAGCCGGACCGAGTCGGCGACGTGCCGGTCAACCACGAGCACCTCAACCAGCGCCCGGGGGCCGGCTGCCGCCTCATCCCCGTCTGCCGGCAGGGCGACCTCCAGTTGGTCGCCGACCTCTGGTACTCGGCCCAGCTCCCGCATGACCAGCCCGGAGAGCGTGTCGTACTCCGGGGCCACGGGCAGCGAGATGCCGGTGCTGTCGGCGACCTCGTCGATCCGCCAGCGGGCCGGCACCACCCAGGAGCCGTCGCGCTGCCGGGTCGGTATCCGCTCCGGCGGATCATCCTCGTCGCGGATCGGCCCCACCAGTTCCTCGGCGATGTCCTCCAAGGTGATCACGCCGGCGAAGCCGCCGTACTCGTCAACCACACAGGCGAGCTGCCGATGGCTGGAGCGCAGCCGGTCCAGCACCGTCGGCAACGGCAGGGTCTCCGGCACCAGCAGCGGAGGAACGGCCACCG
The DNA here is from genome assembly GCF_000378845.1 of Salinispora pacifica DSM 45544. Taxonomy (NCBI): domain Bacteria; kingdom Bacillati; phylum Actinomycetota; class Actinomycetes; order Micromonosporales; family Micromonosporaceae; genus Salinispora; species Salinispora pacifica. The sequence continues at coordinate 1,637,087 of NZ_KB905359.1, forward strand.
TACCGACCGGGGTGGTGGCTCGGCGCTCCAACGGCACGCCGAGCACGTCGGCGATGCCGGTCACCCCAATCACGTCGTCAACGCCCTCGGCCCCCTGGACGGGGAACCGGGAACGGCCGGTCTCCAGTAGCTCGACGACGCGGCTGACCGGTTCGTGGGCGCGGACGGTGTGCACGTCGACCCGGGGCACCATGGCCTCCCCGGCGGTGAGCTGCCGGAAGTCCAAGCCGCGGTCCAGCAGGGTGGACATCTCCGCGGTCAGGTGTCCGCCCTCGCGGGACTCGGCGATGATCTGCTCCAGATCCTCCAGCGTCGCCCCGCTGGGCAGCTCCTCGACGGGCTCGACACCCGCCCGGCGGAGCAGCCGGACGGCGGCCCGGTCGAAGAGCTTGATCACTGGGCCGGCGACCTTGAGGTAGATCAGGGTGGAGCCGGCGAGCGCCCGAGCGAGCGCCTCGGGGCGGGCGATCGCGAGGTTCTTGGGCGCCAACTCACCCAGCACCATCTGCACGATGGTGGCGATGAGCAGCGCGAACGCGACGGACAGCGGCCCGCTGACCTGGTCAGACATTCCGGATAGCCCGAGCAGATCAGCCAGGCCGGCGCCGAGGTACGGCTCGGCGACGTAGCCGACCAGCAGTGCGGTGACCGTGATGCCGAGCTGGGCGCCGGAGAGCATGAACGACAGCCGCCCGGTCACCTCCAGGGCCCGGGCCGAGGCCTTGTCGCCTTCGGCGGCACGCTGCTTGAGCTTGCCCCGATCTACGGCGACGTAGCCGAACTCCTGGGCCACGAAGTATCCGGTGGCGGCGGTGAGGACAACGATGAAGAGGAGCCCAACGACGATCAACACGGGAGCTTCAGGGCTCCCGTCGATTTCGGGGCCGGGGATAGCCGGGCATTACCCGGCTCGCTACTGCTGCCCTCCTGGGCAGACGAGTCGATCATGCCGTCCATTTTATCGGGAGTACCTGAAAGTACGCTGGCGGTGCCGGAAGGGTCTCGGCGACCCGGACCCTTCCGGCGCACGGTCAGCTCTGGGTGATCCGCACGTCGTCGACGGCGGCCTCCACCAGGCTCGGGTTGCTGGCATCCGCCACGTCGATCAATATCTGTACCGTTTGGCCGCTTAGCGAGGAGATATCCGCGCTGGCTATCTGCCAGGACCCAGCCCGGTTGCTCGCCGTGCCGGTGACGCTCAACGCCGTCACGGTGCTACTGCCCACCACCCGGACGCGCAGGTAGTCGGCACTGGTGGCGTTGCTGAGATGGGCGAGGTACCAGGAGAAACTGAGGGTCAGCGTGCCGGTCGACGGCAGGCTGACCGCCGGGGACTGGATCGAGGTGACCCCACCGTCGACGTCGTGGCTGCCCGCACTGCTGCCCGCAGCCGCGCCGGTGACCAGGTCGAAGCTACCGCTCACCGTGGTGCCGAGTTGCAGGGTGGTCCCGGAACTGCTGGTGGTGGCGGGGTCGCCGCGTTCCCAGGCCCCGGTTGTGGCGGTGTCGGTGCCGGCCGGGTCCACGACCCAGCCGGTGGCGGTCTCGAAGGTGTCGCTCCAGACCGTGTCACCCGGCGGGGACGTCTGGGCCAACTCCCACACCGTGTACGCGATCGCGTCGGCGTTGCGGTCCAGTGCCGTGTCGTTGATGTTGGCGATGGTGTCGCACGAACGGTGGTAGCAGGAGTCGAAAGCCCGCCCCGCCGTCCCGCCCCAGAGCGCCGCCTGGGCGCTGGACTTGATGCCCTCCGCGCCGGTGAACGTGCCCCCGGCCGGGATGCCGACCGCGATGAACGGCCCGTAGTCGCTGCGGCCGTTGAAGTCGGTGCCCTGGGTCGTCACGCCGATCGAGGTGTAGTACGCCTGGATAATCTGCTCGATCTCGGCGGAGCCCTCGGGCCCGGGGCCGGCACCCACCCCGTCGGAGTCGTCGCCGTCATAGACGAAGTAGCCGGCGTTCGGCGAACCCACCATGTCGAAGTTGAGATACTGCTTGATCCGGTCGCGCTCCGCGCCTGACAGGCTGTTCACGTAGTGACGGGAGCCGCGCAGACCCAACTCCTCCGCGCCCCACCAGGCGAACCGTAGCCGCTTGTCCGGGGTGAAGCCGCTGCTCGGTACGGCCAGTGCCACCTCGAGGATGGCCGCCGAGCCGGACCCGTTGTCGTTGATGCCCGGTCCACTGGTGACGCCGTCCAGGTGCGCTCCGGTCAGGACCACGGCGTCCGGGTCACCCGCCGGCCACTCGGCGAGCAGGTTGTAGCCGGTCGCACCGGCGTAGGTGAACGACTGCACGGTAGTGGTGTAGCCGACCGCGTCGAGCTGCGACCGCAGGTAGTTCACCGAGGCCAGATAGCCGGGTCGACCGTGCGCCCGGTTTCCGCCGTTGGCGTTGGCGATCGACTGGAGCTGGTTCAGGTGGGCCTTCACGTTGGCCAGCGGGATGTCCGGGGCGTCGACGGCAGCCGAGGACGGCGCGAGGTGGGGGCGCACCGGCGCAGCGGCGGCCGCGGTGGCGGTCAGCGCCGTCGCGGCCACGACGGCCAGCACCGCCGGCCAGACGGGTCGAGGGGTACGGGGTCTCATGGGTCCTCCGGGTCGGGGCGGGCCGTACCGGTGGGCACGACCACACATCCGGGATTGCATTGACAGCTTTCGCTATCCCAGCGTGCCCTGACACTCCCCGTACGGCAAGACGTGAACCGACCTGAAGGCAACCAGCGGGGTGGCGGTCTCGGGGAGTCGGTCAGCGCGGCGGGCCCCCGGGACGACAGTCCCAACGAGCCTCGACCAGCAGGTCAGGACGCCCGAGGTCGAGCACGACGCGGTTGACGACCCGCTGAGCGGCGGTCAGCGAGCGCACCGAGAGCAACCGCCCCCGACTCTCCCGACGCAGGACGAAGTAGTGCACGGCCGCGCGCACTCGACCCCGGTCCGCGGCGCTGGCCCGGGCCGTGGAGACAACCAGCTCGCGCAGGACCTGGGCGAGCCGCTCGGCGAGTTCCAACTCGGGCTCGGCCAGGCCGGCGCGGACGGCGGCGAGATGACCGTCGACCTTCCGGATCAGCACATCGGTGCCAGCCCGGGCCGCCCGCTTACCCGCCGTCGACACCACCGCAGGCGCCTTCTCGACCGCCATCCGCCCTCCACTCGCACTACATCGCGAGGAAGTTACTTTATGTTGTGGGTTACAATCAAGCAGTTAACTAAGACTTAAGCAATGCATAGTTACATTCGATGCTTTTAGCGTCTAGCCGGACAGAACGCCACAGCTTCTCGGATACGTGTCGGACCGTGGGGGCACGATGGGGACGTGGCGAACCAGGCGGGCGGCAGGTCGACGAGCGGCGAGGCCAGCGACGCGACCACAGCGCCCCACATGACCGACAACACCGCGCTCGACGCGTTCGGCCCGGCCACCCGGGACTGGTTCGCCGCGGCGTTCGCCGCGCCGACCAGGGCCCAGGCGGGAGCGTGGCGCTCCATCGGTGCCGGCCGTAACGCACTGGTCGTGGCCCCCACCGGCTCCGGCAAGACCCTGGCCGCCTTCCTCTGGTCGCTGGACCGGCTGGCCCGCGAGCCCGCCCCGGAGCAGCCCCGGCAGCGCTGCCGGGTGCTCTACGTCAGCCCACTGAAGGCGCTCGCGTTCGACGTCGAACGCAACCTGCGGACCCCGCTCACCGGTATCCGGCAGGCCGCCGCCCGGCTGGGGCTGACCCCGCCCGAGATCACCGTCGGCATGCGCACCGGCGACACCCCCGCCGACGAACGCCGCGCCTTCGCCCGGACCCCGCCGGATGTCCTCATCACCACCCCGGAATCGCTGTTCCTCCTGCTCACCTCCGCCGCCCGCGACTCGCTCCGGGGCGTGCAGACGGTCATCGTCGACGAGGTGCACGCGGTGGCCGGCACCAAGCGCGGTGCCCACCTCGCGCTGTCGCTGGAACGGCTCGACGACCTGCTACCCACCGCGGCCCAACGCATCGGCCTCTCCGCCACCGTCCGGCCGGTTGACGCCTGCGCCCGTTTCCTCGGCGGAGCCCGACCAGTTGACGTGGTCGCCCCGCCCACCGCCAAGACCATCGACGTCGGCGTCCAGGTCCCGGTCGCCGACATGACTCTCCTCGACGAGCCGGAGCAGCCCGGGCCCGACCTCGACCGCCCCCGCCGCGCGTCGATCTGGCCGGCGGTGGAGGAGCGGGTCTACGCCCTCGTCCGGGCGCACCGCTCCACCATCGTCTTCACCAACTCCCGCCGCTCCGCCGAGCGACTCTGCGCCCGGCTCAACGAACTGGCCGCCGAGGAGCTCACCGGCGCGGCCGGCAGCACGGCCGGCACCGAGGCACCGGGAGGACCGGTCAGCGCCGCCCGACCGCCGGCCCAGCTGATGGCGCAGGCCGGGTCGGGGACCGGAGCGCCACCGGTGATCGCCCGCGCCCACCACGGCAGCGTCTCCCGATCCGAACGCGAACACATCGAGGAAGCCCTCAAGTCCGGGCAGCTCCCGGCGGTGGTCGCCACCTCCAGCCTGGAACTGGGCATCGACATGGGCGCGGTCGATCTGGTCGTGCAGATCGAGGCGCCGCCGAGCGTCGCCGCCGGGCTCCAGCGAGTCGGCCGCGCCGGGCACCAGGTCGGCGCCGTCTCCCGGGGCGTGGTGTTCCCCAAGCACCGCGGAGACCTGCTCGCCTGCGCGGTGGTGGCCGAACGGATGGCCGAAGGCGCGATCGAGGAGCTGCACCACCCGCGCAACCCCCTCGACGTGCTGGCCCAGCAGATCGTGGCGATGGTGTCACTCGACCCGTGGCAGGTCAGCGACCTGGCCGACCTGGTCCGCCGTTCCGCGCCCTTCGCGGAACTACCCGACTCGGCGCTGCACGCGGTGCTCGACATGCTCTCCGGCCGCTACCCGTCGACCGCCTTCGCCGAGCTGCGGCCCCGCCTGGTCTGGGACCGCGCCACCGACCTGCTGACCGGCCGGCCCGGTGCCCAGCGGCTCGCGGTGACCAGCGGCGGCACCATCCCCGACCGGGGTCTGTTCGGCGTCTTCCTGGCCGGGGCGGAGCGGGCCGCGCGCGTCGGCGAACTGGATGAGGAGATGGTCTACGAATCACGGGTCGGCGATGTCTTCCTCCTCGGCTCCTCATCCTGGCGGATCGAGGACATCACCCCGGACCGGGTGCTGGTAACCCCCGCCCCGGGCCAGGCAGCCAAGATGCCCTTCTGGAAGGGCGACCAGCCAGGCCGCCCGGTGGAGCTGGGCCGGGCAATCGGCGCCCGCCTCCGCACCCTGCTGCGGACCGACGACGACACCGCCGTAGCCGCGCTGCGCGCCGGGGGCCTCGACGAGTGGGCAGCCGGAAACCTGCTGGCGTACCTGCGGGAGCAGCAGGCGGCCACCCGTAGCCTGCCGGACGACCGGACCGTGGTGGTCGAGCGCTTCCGCGACGAGCTGGGTGACTGGCGGCTCGCCGTGCACAGTGTCCTCGGCGCCCAGGTCAACGCCGCGTGGGCGCTGGCCATCGGCCGCCGGCTCAGCGAGCGGTACGGGGTGGACGCCCAGGTGCTCCCCGCCGACGACGGGATCGTCGTCCGCCTGCCCGACACCGCCGCGGAGCCGCCGGGCGCGGAGATGGTCGTCTTCGAGCCCGACGAGATCACCCAGCTGGTCGAGGAGTCGGTGGGCACGTCCGCGTTGTTCGCCGCCCGGTTCCGCGAGTGCGCCGCCCGGTCGCTGCTGCTGCCCCGCCGGGATCCGCGCCGCCGGCAGCCCCTCTGGCAGCAACGGCAGCGCGCCGCCCAACTCCTCGACGTCGCCCGGGAGTACGCGGACTTCCCGGTCACCCTGGAAGCGGCTCGGGAATGCCTCCAGGACGTCTTCGACCAGCCCGCGCTCGCCGCGCTGATGCGTGACCTGGCCGCCCGCAGCGTACGCCTGGTCGAGGTGGAGACGGCGCAGCCGTCGCCGTTCGCGCGGTCGCTGCTCTTCGGCTACGTCGGGACGTTCCTCTACGAGGGGGACGCGCCCCTCGCCGAGCGGCGGGCCGCCGCCCTCACCCTGGACTCGGCCCTGCTCGGCGAGCTGCTCGGCCGGGTCGACCTGCGGGAGCTACTCGACCCGGCGGTACTCGCCGAAACCGAACGCCAGCTGCGCTGGCGCACCGAACAGCGCCGCCCCCGCGACGCCGAGGATGTGGTCGAGCTACTGCGGATGGTCGGCGACCTGAGCAGCGCCGAACTGGCCGAGCGCGGGGCGCCGGCGCAGTGGTTGACCGAGCTGGTCGCCGCCCGCCGGGTGCTGCGGGTCCGCATCGCCGGCGAGGAGCGCTGGGTGGGAATCGAGGACGCCGGCCGGCTACGGGACGCGCTGGGTGTCGCGCTTCCGGTCGGCGTGGCCGAGGCGTACCTGGCCCCGGTGGCCGACCCGCTCGGTGACCTCATCGCCCGCTACGCCCGCACCCACGGGCCGTTCACCGCCGCCACCTGCGCCGCCCGGTTCGGGCTCGGAGTGGCCGTGGTCGAGGGGGCGCTGCGCCGGCTCGCCGCCGCCGGTCGGGTGCTCGCCGGTGAGTTCGCCCCCGACACGGTCGGCACCCAGTGGTGCGACGCCGAGGTGCTGCGCATGCTGCGCCGCCGCTCCCTGGCGGCGCTGCGCCGGGAGATCGAGCCGGTGCCGCCCCGGGCACTGGCCACCTTTCTGCCCCGCTGGCAACAGGTCGGTGCGGCCGGGCGAGGGGTGCCGGCGGTCGCCGCGGCCCTGGAGCAGGTACAGGGGCTGGCCCTGCCCGGGTCCGCCCTGGAGCGACTGGTGCTGCCGGCCCGGATCGCCGACTACTCCCCCGCCCAGCTCGACGAGCTGTGTACCAGCGGCGAGGTGGTGTGGGCCGGTTCCGGGGCGATCTCCGGCGGGGACGGTTGGGTCGTGCTCGCGTACGCGGACACCGCCCCGCTGCTGCTTCCCCCGCTGGACGCGGCACTGACCCGTACCCCGCTGCACGACGCGGTGCTCGACGCCCTCGACGATGGACAGGCGCTGTTTTTCCGTGCCCTGTCCGACCGGCTCGGGGCCACCGACGACACCGCCCTCGCCGCCGTCGTCTGGGACCTGGTGTGGGCCGGTCACCTGACCAACGACACTCTCGCCCCGCTGCGGGCCCTGCTGGCCGGTCGCGGGGCACACCGGTCCCGCCCGGCCACCCCCCGTACCCGCTACCGGCGACCCGGCCGCGTCGCCCTGCCGTCACGCAGCGGCCCACCCACCGTCGCCGGCCGCTGGTCGCGCCTGCCCGAACGGGACACCGACCCGACCCGCCGCGCCGCGGCCCTCGCCGACGTACTGCTGGAACGGCACGGCGTGGTGACGCGGGGCGCGGTCGCGGCGGAGCAGGTGCCCGGCGGGTACGCCGCCGTCTACCCGGTGCTGTCCGCGCTGGAGGAACGGGGCGCCACCCGGCGCGGCTACTTCGTGGAGGGGCTGGGGGCCGCGCAGTTCGCCGTACCCGGGGCGGTTGACCGACTGCGCGCGCTGGCCGACCCGGCCGACGGTGGGCGGGTCCGTGCCGGCCTGGCTCTGGTCCTCGCCGCGACCGACCCCGCCAACCCGTACGGCGCGGCGTTGCCCTGGCCGGAACGGGTGGTCGACTCCGGGGACGGCGGTGCCACCCCGACCGGGCACCGGGCCGGCCGCAAGGCCGGCGCCCTGGTGGTGCTGGTCTCCGGTGATCTGGTCCTCTACGTCGAGCGGGGCGGTCGGACGCTGCTCTCCTTCGCCGACGACAGCGACCTGCTGGCGACCGCCGGTAAGGCGCTCGCCGACGCCGTACAGGGGGGAGCCCTCGGGACGATCTCCGTCGAACGGGCCGACGGCGAGGCGGTGCGCTCGTCACCGCTGCACGACGCGTTGACCGCCGCGGGGTTCCAGCCCACCCCCCGCGGACTCCGCCTCCGGGCCTGATCGGTCCGCCGGTTTCGGGCCGCCCCGGGCTATCCGCCGGGTGCCCGGGTCGACCGGGTTGGCTCAGCTAGCCTTCCCTCCATGGCGCCGACGCCCTGGATCTCCTTCACCACCGACTACGGTCTCGCCGACGGCTTCGTGGCCGCCTGCCACGGGACGCTGGCCCGGCTGGCGCCCACCGCCCGGGTGATCGACGTGACCCACCTGGTCCCACCCGGCGACGTCCGGCGCGGTGCGGCGGTGCTGGCGCAGACCGTGCCGTACCTGCCGGCCGCCGTCCACGTCGCCGTGGTCGACCCCGGCGTGGGCACGGGCCGCCGGGCGATCGCCCTCGCCGCCGGGGACGGACTGCTGGTCGGACCGGACAACGGGCTGCTGCTGGACGCGGCGAAGGCGCTCGGCGGGGTCAGCGCCGCGGTGGAGCTGACGAACCCGGACTGGCTCGGAACGCAGCTGTCCGCCACCTTCCACGGCCGGGACGTCTTCGCGCCGGTCGCGGCCCGGCTGGCGCTCGGTGCGCCGCTCGCCGACGCCGGCCCGGCCGTCGAACCGGGCGCCCTGGTCCGGCTACCCACCCCGCTGGTCCGACCAGAGCCCGACGGGTTCACCGCCGAGGCGCTGACTGTGGACCATTTCGGCAACGTGCAGCTCGCGGCGACGGGCGCCCTACTGGGACCGCTACCCCGGTCACTTCGGGTCGCGCACCGGCCAACGGACCCGGACCGCGTCGGTGCGCACGCGGTGCACGCCCGGACGTTCGACGACGCGCCGCCGGGAGGGCTGTTGGTGTACGTGGACTCGGCCGGCCTGGTCGCGGTCGCGGTCAACGGTGGGCGAGCTGCCGACCTGCTCGGGGTGGCGCCGGGCGACCAGCTCCGCGTCACCGCCGGTTGACGGCAGCGCCGAGGCCGCCCGAGCGGGAGGATGGGGAGGTGCCCGAAGGCGACACCGTCTGGAACACCGCCCACGTACTTCAGCGGGCGCTGGCCGGCGACCGGTTGGTCGGCGCGGATTTCCGCGTGCCACAGCTCGCCACGACGAACCTCGCCGGCTGGACGGTCCGGGAGTCAACCAGCCGGGGCAAACACCTGCTGCTGCGGCTCGCGGCTCCGCACACCGACCACGGCGACGACGACCACGGCGAGCGCTGGACGCTGCACTCGCACCTACGGATGGACGGCACCTGGCGAACGTATCCGCCCGGACGGCGCTGGTCCGCCCGCCCAGCACACCTGATCCGGGCGGTGCTGCGCGGCCCCCGGGCGGTGGCCGTCGGCTATCACCTGCACGACCTCGCCCTCGTGCCGACCGCCGCGGAGCACCGCCTCGTCGGCCATCTCGGCCCGGACCTCCTCGGCCCCGACTGGGACCCGGTCGAGGCAGTCCGGCGCCTCACCGCCGGCCCCGAGGTCACCATCGGCACCGCCCTGCTCGACCAACGCAGCCTCGCTGGGGTCGGCAACCTCTACAAGTGCGAGGTGCTGTTCCTGCGCGGGGTGTCGCCGTGGACGCCGGTGCGCGCCGTACCCGACCTGATCGGCCTGGTCGCCCTGGCGCAGCGGCTGCTCGCCGCCAACCGGGGGCACTGGACCCAGAGCACCACCGGATCGCGGCACCGGGGACAGACCACCTACGTGTACGGCCGGCGGGCTCAGCCCTGCCGCCGCTGCGGCACCACGATCCGTCGGCAGGAGCAGGATGAACGGGTCACCTACTGGTGCCCGACCTGCCAACCCGAACGTCCCGGCTGAGACAGACCGTCGAGACGGTGGCCGGCGACCGCGGTCAGTCCCTCAGGTGCAGCCCAAAGCTGGTACGGCCGCTGGGCTCCAACCCCTCCTTCAGCCGCAACGAGGGGATCTCGTAGTCGCCGGAGTTCTGCTGTCGGAACGCGATCGGCTCGGTCGACTCCAGGGTGAGCAGGCGCTGCGTCCAGGCTTTGGCGATGTCCGGGTAGTCCTCGTCGGTCAGCCGATCGGCGCCGTACAGCACGAACGGCGGCAGCACCTGCATACCCGGGTAGTAGAGAATGCCGTGCTGGATCGGGAACAGCAGGTCCTCGATGGGGCCGTTGATCCCACGATCAGAGTAGTGCGGCTCCGATCCGCCGGCGGTCACCGACAGCAGTGCCTTCCTGCCAGCCAGGGTGCCTTCGCCGAAACGGTCACCGAACCTGGTGTCGCTGTACTCGCCGACGCCGTACGCGAAGTGGAAGCTGAACACTCGATCCACCCAGCCCTTGAGGATCGCGGGCATGGTGAACCACCACAGCGGGAACTGAAAGATGACCGTGTCGGCCCACCGCAGCTTCTCCTGCTCGGCGAGGACGTCCGGGGTGAGTGTCCCGGCGTCGAAGGCTCGGCCCGAGTCCAGCGCGACCTTCAGCCGGCCGGAGGCGTCGGGCTCGTGGTCCGTGCGGTCCACGACCGCCTTCCAGTTCATCGCGTACAGGTCGCTGACCCGCACCTCGTGCCCGGCGGTGCGCAGGGTGGAGACGGCGAGGTCCTTCAGCGAGCCGTTGAGCGACTTCGACTCTGGGTGGGCATAGACGATCAGTGTCTTCATGAGGGCTCCCCTTCGGATCGGTGTCTCGATCCTGGGCGCCGGGGCGCTCGACATTCAGGGGCGCCGCTTCCTCGGACGGGACGTCCTGGTAACAGCAGTACCACCCACCCGGCAGTAGCCCGGCGATACTGGGAGGATGGACAGTCTCGCGAGCTTCCTGCGGACCCGGCGTTCCCGGGTCGACCCGACGGCCGTCGGCATCCCCACCGACCGGCACCGCCGGGTGCAGGGGCTGCGCCGCGAGGAGGTCGCGCACCTGTCCGGAGTCAGCGTCGACTACTACCAACGCCTGGAGCAGGGCCGCGCGACCCAACCCTCCGACCAGGTCCTCGACGCGCTCGCCCGCGTTCTCGGCCTCGACGAGACCGGACGCGAGCACCTCTTCCGGCTCGCCCGACAGCGTCGCCACCGCACGAAGACACCGGGCGGGCGGGTCCGGCCCGAGCTGCTCCACCTCCTCGACCTGATGGCCGACGCGCCCGCGCTGATCATGAACCATCGCCTGGACGTGCTCGCCGGAAACCGCCTCGCCCGGCTCCTCTACGGCCTGCCGATGCCGGGCCTGAACACCGCTCGGCACATCTTCCTCGAGGAGGACGAACGCGGTCTGTACGCGGACTGGGAGGCGTGCACACTCAACGTGGTCGGACATCTGCGCCTGGCTGCCGGCAAGTACCCCGAGGAGCCCCGTCTCACCTCGCTCATCGGCGAACTGGCGATGGGTAGCGAGCGCTTCCGCGGCCTCTGGGCCCGCGCGGACGTACGCGCCCGCACCCACGGACGCCGAACATATCGGCATCCGCTGGTGGGGCTCCTGGAACTGCACCAGGAGAGCCTCATGCCACCGGACGAGTCCGGCGTGGAACTGCTGGTCCTGTCCGCAGCCCCCGGCAGCCCCAGCGAGGACGGGCTACGCCTGCTCGCGGGGCTGGGCACGGACGAAACGACGGGCGGTCGCAGAAAGGGACGATTGGACACTTCCTAACCCACCCCCACAGGTCGCATGCTGCGGTGGAGCGCTCACACACCGTTCGTTTCGCGCGTCCACCGCCACGCCGAGGTGGTCGGTGCCGCGCCCGACGCCGGGAGAGCCATGGACCTGTTCCGCAGACTCCGGATCCCCTGGGCCGAGCGACCCGCCACCAACCACACAGACGCCACCGATGACGACGGCCCGCTGGTGCCGGCGACACGGAGCGCGCGAGACGCTGCGGCGAGCCCGCCAGCGGAGGCCCCGGACCCGCCGACGGCCCTGGATCCGGCACCACCGACGGCCCTGGACCCGGTGGCGCCGACAACGCTGGACCCGGCGGCGCTGCCCCGCTGTTTCGGCCGGGTGCCGAACCACGCGCACAGCCCGCTGCCGACCGTGGACGACGATGGCGACGTGGTGCCCGCCACCGGCATCCGCAAATTCGTCGACCCGCTGCCCACGCTCGGCTCGGCCAACGACCCCGGCCGCCTGCCGGTGGCCGTACCCGACACCATCACCTACCCGGGCTGCGACTACTACGAAATCGGCCTTCAGGAGTACGCGCAACAGCTGCACCGGGACCTGCCGGCCACCCGGCTGCGGGGATACCGGCAACTGAATCTTGGTACGGACTCGACCGGGCACAACACGGTCCCCCCACCGAGGTGCCCGGTCCACCTCGGCCCGGTGCTCGTCGCGCGGCGCGGCCGACCAGTACGGGTCAAGTTCATCAACCAGCTTCCTGCCGGTCGGGCCGGTGAGCTGTTCCTACCCGTTGACCCCACCATCCACGGTGCCGGTCCCGGGCCACTCGACGGGCCGGCACCATACCCGCAGAATCGGGCGGTGCTGCACCTCGCTGGCGCGCAGACCGGTTGGATCAGCGCCGGAAACCCATGGCACTGGATCACACCTGCCACCGAGATCACCCCGTACCCAACCGGTCCCGGGCTGACCCCCGTGCCGGACATGCCGCCGCCCGGCCGGGGGGCCACCACGTTGTACTACCCGAACGAGCAGAGCGGCCGGCTACTCGCGTACCACGACAACACCGTTGGACTGGCCCGGCTCACCAGCTACTCGGGACAGCTGGGCATCTACCTGATCACCGAACCGGCCGAGGACGACCTGGTCGCCGACGGGGTGCTGCCCGCCGACCAGATCCCGCTGGTCTTCGAGGACAAGACCTTCGTGCCCGACGACAGTCAGCTGGCCGCCACCGACCCGACCTGGGACCGCGACCGCTGGGGGGCGCGGGGCAGCCTCTGGCACCCACACATCTACCAACCCCGGCAGAACCCCTACCGCAACGATGGCATCAACCCGACCGGGCGCTGGGACTACGGGCCGTGGACGCGAACCGCCGAAGAGTTCGGGACCGACGGCACAACCAGCCCCAACGGCACCGAACCCACCGGCACCGGACCGAGGCCGGTCCCGAACCCACACCACGACCCGGTCGACGACGCCTCGGCTGAACCGCCGATGGCACCCGGCATACCGCACCCGTCGGCGGTGCCGGCCGCGTACGGCGACACGGTGCTGGTCAACGGCGTCGCGTACCCCTGGCTGGCGGTCGAGCCGCGCGCCTACCGGTTCCGCGTCCTCAACGCGTGCCTGGACCGCAGCTTGAACCTCCAGCTCTACCACGCGCGCTCCGCCGGCCCGATGTGGGACAGCGATGGCAGGCTGGCCGACCCGAACGCCGGCGAGGTACCGATGGTCGCGGCGGTTCCGGTGCCCGGCCGGCCTTCCTGGTGGCCGACCGACGGGCGGGAGGGCGGGGTGCCGGATCCCCGTGCCGCCGGCCCCGACCTGGTGCAGATCGGCAACGACGGGGGCCTCCTACCGGCCCCCGCGGTGCTCCCCAACCAGCCGGTGACCTACCGGTACGACCGACGCGACCCCACCGTGCTCAACGTGGACCGGCACACGCTGCTGCTCGCCCCCGGAGAGCAGGCCGACGTGCTGGTGGACTTCGCCACCGTCACCCCCGGCAGCACCGTGCTTCTCTACAACGACGCCCCGGCCCCGTTCCCCGCCTTCGACCCCCGCTATGACCACCACACCGAAGCCCCGGACCACACCGCCGGGGGCGGGACACCACCGAGCCGTCCCGGGTACGGGCCGAACACCCGTACCCTGCTGCTGTTCCGGGTGGCCGGCGTTCCGAAGCCCCGCTACGACCTGGCCCGGCTCCAGGAGCGGCTGCCCCGGGCGTACTCGGCCAGCCAGCGTCCGCCGGTCGTGCCGCAGCCCGCCTACGACGCGGCGTTCGGCACCCGCACGGCCCAAGAGACCGTCGTCCCGGTACACGCTGCGACGGTCACGTTCGCCCCCACCGGCAGCACCTACCCCATCCTGCTGCCGCTCGCCGTGAAGTCCATCGGGGAGGTCTTCGAGCCCGCGCACGGCCGACTCGCCGGCCGCTTCGGCGTCGGTCCACCACCCGGAGCGTCCCGCACCCCGGCCGTGACACCACTCGACCCGACCGATCCGGCCACCGAGGTGGTGTCGGTCGGCGAGTCGGCGGTAACGGGGGACCCGGTCATCGACGAGGTGCAGTTGTGGCGGCTGCGCGGCACCGGTCGACACACCCAGCCGGTCCGCCTCGACGGCGTCGACCTGCAGCTGGTCAACCGAGCCGGGTGGGACGGCACGCTCCGCGCGCCGGCACCGAACGAGCTGGGCTGGAAACAGGTGATCCGGGTCAACCCACGGGAGGATGTGGTGGTGGCACTACGCCCGGTCGCACCGCCCCTCCCATTCAAGATCACGGACAGCGTACGACCGCTGGACCCGAGCCGACCAGCGAGCAGCCACCCCCCAGGCGCGCCGCGCGGCGGCCAAGCCGCCCCGGCGGGCACCCAGCCGGTCAACCTGGGCTGGGAGTACCGCTGGCACAGCCAGCTCGCCGGCTACCGCGACCAGGGCCTGAGCCGGCCGCTGGTGCTGCGGGTCGCCCCGAAGGCCCCGACCGGGCTGACCGCAACCCCCGGACCCGGGTCGGCCACCACGCTGCCGGCGATCCTGCTCGCCTGGACCCGCAACGGCGACCGGCCCCCCACCACCAGCCACCAACTCCAACGGGCCACCGACCCGGTGTTCACCGATGGACTCGCCACGATCACGGTAGCCGCCAACGCCACCCGGTACACCGACGCGACCGTCATTCCCGGGGTGGCCTACCACTACCGCATCCGGACGGAGAACGCGGTCAGCTGCTCGGCATGGTCGAACTGCGCGCCCGCATCGGTGCAACTCACCGCACCGACCGGCCTGGCCGCGGCGGTGCCGCCGGCCGCACCGCTACGGGTGGGGCTGCAGTGGCGCAATCGCTCCTTCGCCACCGGCGTTGATGTGCAGCGCGCCACCAACCCCACGTTCACCAGCGGGCCCGGCACCACCGCCATCAGTGTCGGTGACACCCATCTGGACACCGCCGTGGCGCCCGACACCCGCTACTACTACCGGGTCCGCACCACCTACCTCGGCTCGGCCTCCCCCTGGTCCAGAGTGGCTCAGGTGACCACACCGCCCCGACCGGGGGCACCGGAGTCGGTGACTGTCACCGCCACCGCGGTCGCACCGGACACGGCGACGGTCATCCTCGGTTGGACGACGAGCGCAGCCGTCGGATCCGGGGCCGGCTTCACCGTGCAGCGGGCCGCGGACCCGGCGTTCAGCCAGGACGTCGCCACCTTCACCGTGCATGGACGGGGGTTCACCAACACCGGCCTGGCCCGCCGAACCACCTACCACTACCGGATCCGTGCGTTCAACGTCGTCGGACTGTCCCCGTTCGCCGCCCCGATCGTGGTGACGACGCCGGACTGACACCCCAACCCGGCGCCGCCAGCCGGTGGTGGCTTCGGCCCCGTTGTTCAGGAGGCGCGGTAGGTGGGGTCGGTGGCGCGCAGCTCCGCCAGGGCCGACGCCACCCCGTGCAGCAGGTCGGTCGCCTCGGTGAGCCGGGCCACCGCCGGTTCTTGGACATCGGACCGTACGTTTTCGGCCACGTAGCCAGCGGCGGCCGCCACCAGCCGCTCGTACGCCTCGACACCGTCGCGCAGTTGGTCGGCGAGGGCCGTCCGGGCCTGCTCAAGCGAGGGCCGGGTGTCGGGTGGCGCAAACCGGATGGCCCGTTCGACCTCCCCGACCCGGAGGGCGAGGTCCCGCAGCGAGTGGTCGGCCGCGGTGGCCTCGGCGACCGCGGGCGCCGCCAGCCCGGTCAACCGGCCCCGCAGGCCGGCGAAGGTCGACCCGGCCCGATCCAGCCGGCCCCACGGCTCGGCGGCGCTGGTGCCGCGCAGCGCGACCCGGGACCGTACCCGTCGGGCCTCGGCGAGCATGCCGGAGCCGGCCGGGAGGCGCTGCACCGCCGCGACCAGCCGGGCCCGGGACTGGGCCGCCGCCTCGGCCGGGCCCAGCGCCGGCGGCGCCGGCTGGGCGGCGAGCGCCCGCAGGTCGGCCCAGCGCCACGCGGCGAGCACGATCGCCCCACCCGCGCCGGCGGCCCAGGCCGCGTCGGGCAACCCCAGACCGGCGTACGGCGTCAGCACCGCCGCGGCACCGCCGAGCCCACCGGCGATGACGCTCCACCGCCGGGCAGAGCGCCGCCGGCGGGCCAGCCGCCGGAAGTATCGCGTCCGCTCGTCCGCCACGTCGCCTCCCCATCCCGCGCAGCTCAGCCGGCGGCGGTGCTGTCCCCAGTGCCGCGTTCGCGACCCAGAGTGGAGCGAATCTCGTCGAGCCGGGCCACGGCGGCCGAGTCGGCGACCGGAGCACCCTGCTGCTCGGGCCGGGTGACGGCGGGCCGCTCGGCCGCGCCGCGTAGCTGTTCCCCGGCCATGCCGGCGCGGATCTGATCGAGTCGGGCGGAGCCGGCCGCGTCGAGGGCCGCCTGCTGAACGTCGAGCATCTGCCCCTCGACCGAGTTGCCGGCGAGCTCGGCTCGACCCATCGCGTTGGCGTAACGCCGCTCGATGCGCTCGCGCACCTCGTCCAGGGTGGGGGTGGTACCCGGGGCGGTGATCGCGGACATCGACTCCAGCGATGCGGCCACGTTCTCCTGCATCTTGGCCTGCTCAAGCTGGCTGAGCAGCTTCGCCCGCTCGGCGAGCTTCTGCTGGAGGATCATCGAGTTGTTCTCGACCGCCTTACGCGCCTGCGCCGCCGCGCCGAGCGCCTGGTCGTGCAGGGTCTTGAGGTCTTCGGTGGCCTGCTCCGCGGCTACCAGCTGGGTGGCGAGCGCCTGGGCGGACTGCTCGTAGCGGGTGGCTTCGGTGACGCTGCCCCGGGCGCGGGCCTGATCGGCCAGGACCAGGGCCTGGCGGGCGTTGCCCTGCAACCGCTCGACCTCGGACATCTGTCGGGACAGCTTCATCTCCAGCTGCCGCTGGTTGCCGATCACCGCGGCGGCCTGCTGGACGAGCAGCTGGTGCTGCCGCTGCGATTCCTCGATCGCCTGCTGAACCTGCACCTTCGGATCGGCACGCTCGTCAAGTTTGGTGCCGAAGAGCGTCATCAGATATTTCCAACCCTTGACGAACGGGTTCGCCATCTCCGCGGTATCCCCTCACTAGCAACGCGGCCGGCCGCGACCTGGCCGGCCGCGACGGCAGTGACTCCATCGTCGCAGGCGGATGCCAGTATGGGCAGCCGCCGACAACCCAGCGGGGCCACGGTGCCACGACAACCCTACGCGCGCTCAGGCGGCGCAGACCACGTCCCGGTCCGTTGCGCGAACCCGGGTGTGCAGGGTCGCCTTGAGCGGCGACTCCTGGCGGACCTGCACCGACACCGTGCCGTCCGAGGAGGAGACCTGGCGGACCGCCCGGCCGGCGGTCTTGCCGTGGTTGGCGGCCGGGACCGGGGCGGGCTGCTGCCCGGTCGGCTCGTCCTGGACCGGCACCAGCACCCCCGACATCTGCTCGGCGAGCGCCACCGTGTCGCTCACCTCACGCAGCAGCTCGGAGAGGCGGGCGCCAAGCGCGTCACAGATGGCGGCCAGCAGCTCGCTCGACGGTTCCTTGTGCCCACGCTCGATCTCGGAGAGATAGCCGAGACTGACATTGGCGGCAGAGGAGACCTCGCGCAGGGTGCGGTGCTGCCCCTGCCGGCGTGTCCGTAGCGCGTCACCGATCAGCCGGCGTAGCAGGACCATCGCACCTCCCCTGGAGGAACACTCCGTGCGTCGACGACCCGGGGAATCCGGGCCCCGACCACCGGAACCTTCCCGCAACCGTACCCGGTGCCGGCTTGACCGACATACCGCCCCGCCTGCCGAGACAGGCTGCGGGCCGGCTAGCCCACCGAATGACAACGCTGTCGACAAAGAGTGCCGACCGTATCACGGTCGGTGTCATTACGCACCATCGGCCGTATCGCGGGGCGCCCCGGCCACCCGTTCGGCCAACAGTCGAAACGCCTGCACCACACTGGCGGACCGAATGAGCTCACGGCCCCCACCCAGCTCCAGCCGGCGCACCACGCTGCCACCCGGACCGGCCACCGCCACGTACACCAGGCCGACCGGCTTGCCGCCCTGTGGCTCCGGCCCGGCCACCCCGGTGGTAGCCAGGCACCAGTCGGCAGCACACCGGCGCCGACCTCCCTGCGCAAGCGCCACGGCCACGTCCGGGTCGACCGGACCACGCCCGGCGAGCAGCTGCTCCGACACGTCGGCCAGCCGGGACTTCAGCTCGGTCGCGTAGACCACCAACCCACCGCGGTAGACGCTGCTCACCCCGGCGACCTCCACGATCGTGGCGGCGAGCAGACCACCGGTCAGCGACTCGACCGTGGCGAGCGTCTCCCCCCGTTTGGCCAGGCTGTGCACGATGCTGGCGGCGGGGCTTCCGACGGGCTGCTCGGCATCCGCTCCCAGCCCCATGGCTACTCTCCCCTCGCCGTCCTGGTCAGCGCGCGTGCCGCCGTAGACGAAGCGCCCGCACCACGTAGTCGATGCCACTGACCACCGTAACCGCCACCGCGACACCCATGACCCATGGTCCGACCAGGTCCAGCGGCGCCGGCACGGGCCAGAGATACCAGACGATCGCGAGGGTCTGCAGGGCCGTCTTGATCTTCCCGCCCCGGCTGGCGGCGATGACGCCGTGCCGGATCACCCAGAACCGCAGCGCGGTAATGCCCAGTTCCCGAAGGAGGATCGTGACGGTCACCCACCACGGAAGCTGGTCGTAGGCGGAGAGCAACAACAGCGCGACGCCGGTAAGCGCCTTGTCCGCGATCGGGTCGGCCACCTTACCCACCGAGGTGACCAGCCCGAAACGGCGAGCGATCCACCCGTCCACCAGGTCGGTGAGGGCAGCCCCGACGAAGATCAGACAGGCCACGATCCGCCAGCCGACGTGAGTCATCTCGGAGACGACCACCGAGGCGGCGAAGACCGGCACCAACACCAGCCGCAGCAATGTCAACGCGTTGGCGGCGTTGAGCACCGGCACCCGGGGAGCCGCCGGCGCTGGCTCCGCCGCTCCGGTCATCGCCGTGTCCCGCCGCCGCTCCGGCCCCGCGCCCTCCGTATCCTCCCGCCGCACCGTCACCGCGCCACGCCCGGCGCGGCCGAGATCATCGCCTCCGGTACGGCGACAAGGTCCACACCCTCCGTAGCGGTCACCGTGCACTGAACCAGGTCACCAGGGCACAGGGCGGTAAGGTCCACGCCGCCCTCGGCCGGGGCGACCAGGGTGGTTGAGCCATCCACCTCGGGGGCCTGGTGCGCGGCCCGACCCTCCACCGCGCCACCGTCGACCGAGTCGACCAACACCTGCACCGTCGAGCCGAGCCGCTGCTCGGCCCGCTGCGCGCAGAGCTCGTCGGCGAGGGAGCTGAGTCGGTCGTAGCGACGCTTGACGGTAGCGGCGGTGACCTTGCCGGGCAGGCCGGCGGCCTCGGTGCCGTCCTCGTCGCTGTAGTCGAACACCCCGATCGCATCCAGCCGCGCCTCCTCCAGGAAGCGGACCAGCTCGGCGACGTCGGCCCGGGTCTCGCCGGGAAACCCGACGATGAAGTTGCTCCGCGCGCCGGCCTCCGGCGCGAGCTCCCGGATACTGCCCAACAGTTCCAGGAACCGGTCGGTGGAGCCGAATCGACGCATTCGCCGCAGCACCGTCTCGCTGGAGTGCTGGAAGGAGAGGTCGAAGTACGGGGCGACGCCCGGCGTGGTGGCGATCGTCTCGACCAGTCCGGGACGGGTCTCCGCCGGCTGGAGGTAGCTCGCCCGCACCCGAACGATGCCGTCCACCGCGGCGAGCTGGGGCAGCAGCTTCTCCAGCGCCCGCGGGTCGCCCAGGTCCTTGCCGTAGGAGCTGGAGTTCTCGCTGACCAGCACCAACTCCCGTACCCCGGTCTTGGCCAGCCACTCCGCCTCGGCGAGCAGCGCCTCCGGCGGACGGGAGACGAACGCGCCGCGGAAGGCGGGGATGGCGCAGAAGGCACACCGTCGGTCGCAACCGCTGGCCAGCTTGAGCGACGCGACCGGTCCGGTGTCGAGCCGACGCCGCAGCACCGGACGCAGATGCGCCGGCGTGTGCTCGTCCACCTCGATCGGAGCGGACCGCGTGCCGGAGTGCGACCCGGTGGCCGGGGTGCCGTGGCCCGGCAACGACACCGCCGCCTCCGCCCGCCGTACCGGGGTGAGCGGGAGAAGCTCGCGCCGGTCCCGCGGGGTGTGCGCGTCGATCGCGGTTCCGGCGAGCACCGTCTGGAGCCGATCAGAGATGTCCGGGTAGTCGTCGAAGCTCAGCACCGCCTGCGCCTCGGGCAGGCTCTCCGCGAGCTCCCGCCCGTACCGTTCGGCCATGCACCCCGCCGCCACCACCTTCGCGCCGGTTTCGGCGGCGGCCAACAGCGTCTGGATCGAATCCTGCTTGGCCTTCTCGACGAATCCGCAGGTGTTCACGACCACCACGTCGGCGCCTTCACCGTCGGTGGTCACCTGCCAGCCGTCGGAGTTCAGCCGGGCAGCCAGCTCCTCGGAGTCGACCTCGTTGCGGGCGCAGCCCAGGGTCAGCAGGGCGACGCGGCGGCCGTCGGCGGGTGCGGGAGGGGTGGCAGACACCATCCGAGGGTACCGGGCGCCGGTTGACCGCCCGGCAACCGCCAGCGGCCGGCCTCGACCGCGCGCCCGTCCGGGTCAACCCGACAGCGCCACACCGGGGGTCAGCCAGCCCGCGGGGTCGCACACTGGTTGGTCAGACCGTCGCGGCAACCCGGACCAGGCGATCGAGCAGGAAGAGCTCGGTGCCGCCCAGGCCGGTGGCGCAGAAGGCGGAGATCTGGTCCGCGCTGGTCCGGCCCGGCACCGCCGCCGCCAGGACCGCACCCAGGTCGCGCAGCCGTTCGGCGTACGGGGGTAGGGCGGCGAGCATCGGTGGGGCGTACCCGGCGGCCTGGGCCGGCGAGTCGGTGACCAGCACCTCGGCCCGGTCCAGCAGATCCGGGCCGAACTCGTGCCGGTCTACCTGCTTGAAGCCCACCGCGTTCACGTGGGCCCCGGGCGCGAGGTCCGCGGCGTCCACTACCGGGGTGGTGCTGGAGGTGGCGATCACCACGATGTCCCGGTCGGCGACGGCCGCCGCCGCGGAGTCGACCGCCCGCGCCGGTACGCCCAGTTCGGCGCGGACCCGGCTGGCGAAAGCGGTACGCCGCGCCACCGAGCGGCTGTGCACACGCACCTCCCGCAGGGGCCGTACCGCCGCGGCGGCCCAGACCTGCGCCCACGCCTGCCGACCCGAGCCGACCACCCCGAGCGTGGCCGCGTCCGGGCGGGCCAGCGTGTCGATGGCGACCCCACCCAACCCACCGGTACGCCGGGAGTTCAGCTCCGTCCCGACCGCGACCGCCCGGACGCCGCCGGTGCCGGCGTCGTGTAGTACCGCCACCGGTTCGCTTCCGGGGAGCCCGAAGGTGTCGTAGGAGCAGGAGCCGTACCACTGACCGACGAGGTGCCCGGCGGTCAACACCATCCGGCCCCCGTCCAGCGGCGCGGTGGCGCGGGGCGGGGCGACCAGTCGACCGTCGTGGGCGGCGTGCAGCGCGTCCCGCATGGCGGCGATGGTCGTCGGGGCGTCGAGCGCGGCGGCGACCTCGGAGTCAGTGAGAAGCGGCGGCATGGACCGATACTGCAAGATAAAGTCAGGTTCAGCTCCAGTCATGGTGGTGAAGATCACCTTCACCGCACTGCTCCGCTCTCCGGCAGCTGCTACCGTCCGGCAATGGCCTGGATCGTGCTGGTGATCTCCGGACTCCTCGAAACCGCGTGGGCCATCGCCCTCGACCGCAGCGCCGGCTTCAGTCGGCTCGTCCCCACGATTGTCTTCGCCGTCACGGCCGCCCTGAGCATGATCGGCCTCGCCTACGCGCTCCGGGAGATCCCGGTCGGTACCGGCTACGCGGTCTGGGTCGGCATCGGCGCGGTCGGTACCGCCGTGGTGGGGATGGTGGCGCTGAACGAGTCAACCAGCCTGCCCCGGATCCTCTGCCTCCTGCTGGTGATCGCCGGCGTGATGGGCCTGAAGATCTACCACTGACGCCCGGCCCCGGGATACGCCCGGCCCCGGTGCCGGACTGACCCCGCCCGGCACCGGGGCCAGACCGAATCCGTCGGGCACGACGACCGTCCCGGTCAGTCCTCGCCACCGCGCAGGCCGGCCAGAACCTCCGGCAACTCGTCCGGCTTCACCAGCACATCCCGGGCCTTGGAGCCCTCAGACGGGCCCACCACGCCGCGGGTCTCCATCAGATCCATCAACCGACCCGCCTTCGCGAAACCAACCCGCAGCTTGCGCTGCAGCATCGAGGTGGAGCCGAACTGCGAGGTCACCACCAGCTCAACCGCCTGCACCAGTAGGTCGAGGTCGTCGCCGACATCCTCGTCGATCTTCTTCTTGCTCTCCTGGGCCACGGTGAGCACATCCGCGCGGAACTCCGGCTCCCGCTGCTCCTTGCAGAACCGAACCACATCGGCGATCTCCCGCTCGGTCACCCACGCGCCCTGGATTCGGACCGGCTTGGCGGCACCCATCGGCAGAAAGAGACCATCACCGCGACCGAGCAGCTTCTCCGCACCCGGCTGATCCAGGATGACCCGCGAATCCGCCAACGACGAGGTCGCGAAGGCGAGCCGGGACGGCACATTGGCCTTGATCAGACCGGTCACCACGTCCACCGACGGACGTTGGGTGGCGAGCACCAGATGGATGCCGGCGGCCCGGGCGAGCTGCGTGATCCGGACGATGGAGTCCTCCACGTCCCGCGGGGCGACCATCATCAGGTCGGCCAGCTCGTCCACGATCACCAGCAGGTACGGGTACGGCCGCAGTTCCCGCTCACTGCCGGGCGGAGCCGTGATCTCACCATTGCGAACCTTGCGGTTGAAGTCGTCGATGTGCCGCACCCCGTTGGCGGCCAGGTCGTCGTAGCGCATGTCCATCTCGCGCACGACCCACTCCAGCGAGTCGGCCGCCTTCTTGGCGTTCGTCACGATCGGCGTGACCAGGTGCGGGATCCCCTCGTAGCCGGTCATCTCGACCCGCTTCGGGTCGATCAACAGCAGCCGCACCTCGTCCGGGGTGGCCCGGGTCAGGAGCGAGACCAGCAGTGAGTTCAGACAGCTCGACTTCCCCGCGCCGGTGGCCCCCGCGATGAGAATGTGCGGCGTCTTCGCGAGGTTGGCCACCACGTAGCCGCCCTCGATGTCCTTACCGAGCGCGACCACCATCGGATGATGGTCACCAGTGGCCGCCCGGGAGCGCAGCACATCGCCGAGGGCGACATTCTCCGGATCGGTGTTCGGAATCTCCACGCCGATCGCGCTCTTGCCCGGGATCGGGCTGAGGATGCGCACGTCCGGCGACTTCACCGCGTACGCGATGTTGCGGGAGAGCTGGGTGATCCGCTCCACCTTGACCCCGGGGCCCAACTCGACCTCGTACCGGGTCACCGTCGGCCCCCGGGTGAAACCGGTAACCGCGGCGTCCACGTCGAACTGCTCAAACACCCCGGTCAACGCGGCGATCACCTCGTCATTGGCCCGGCTGCGCTTCTTGGGGGCGGCACCACTGCCCAGCAGCGTCGCCGGGGGCAGCGCGTAGTCGCCCGCCAGCCCGGTCAATGCGAGTTGCTCGGCCCGGGTGGGCAGCGGCGAGTGCTCCGGCGGCTCCGCCGGCTTCCGACTGGCCGGCACCTTCGCCGACGACCTGCGGGGCAGCACGAGCGTCTCCTGCAGATCCGCGCCCGCCAGGTCGTCGGCGAAGTCCGCCGGGTCCGGCGGTGCTGGCGGCGTCCGCTTCGCCGCACGCTTGCGAACCGGCTTGCCAGCCTCCGCCGCGGCCTCCTCGGTGGCCTCCGCGCCGGCCGGGGTGCCGACCACCGTGCCGGCCAACAGACCGAGCCGCTCCGGAATCTTGTTGATCGGGGTCGCGGTGACCACCAGCAGCCCGAAGACCAGGAGCAGCAACAGCAGCGGCACGGCCACCCAGGCCGTCACCGCCCGCTCCAGCAGGCTCCCCACCCCCGCACCGATCAGGCCGCCCGCGAAGTCCCGCTGCGCCGGCGAGGTCGGCTCCTGCCCGATGTGCAGCAGCGCGGCCGTAGCGACCAGCATGGACCCCCAGCCGACCGGCCCCCGCCCCCGGTGCTCCGGAGCGGTCGGCTCCCGCATCAGCCGCCAGGCACCGATCATCAGCAGCACCGGCACCACGACGGCGATCGCACCGAGAAACAGCCGTACGGTGTCGGCCAGCCGCTCCCCGACCGGTCCGGCCTTTTCGAACCAGATGCTGGCCGCGCTGAGCAACGCGATGCCGAGCACCAGCAGCCCGGCGCCGTCGCGCCGGTGCTCGGGGTCGAGGCCACGGGCCGCGGCGGCCTGCCGGCCGGCGGCGCGAACAGACCAGCCCACCCCGTGCGCGAGGCCCATCCACAGTGCCCCGAGCGCCCGACCCACCGAACCAGCCGGGCTGGTACGGGCCGTAGGACGACGCTTGGCGGCAGCGCGGGGCTTCTTCGCCGGCTGCCGGGCACGGTTGTTCGTGTTGCCTCGTGGCGACGCGCCGCGCCGCCGACTCGCCTGAGAGGTACGGCCCGCCATAGCATCAACCTAGCGGCGGTACCCGGTGGATCGCCGCTATTCCAGGTCGTGTCCGCGCGTCGGCACGCGAATCCGCCGCCGGTCGTGATATTCGCCTCAGAAGGGATGCCGCATGGCGTCGCCGACCGGGGATATTCCGGACCGCCTCCTGGGCGGCTACCCGGGCACCCTGAGCCCACTCACCAATGAGCTGGTCGCCACCGTACTCACCCAGCGGGGATACACGGTGGAGACCGACCCGGCCGGGGAACTGGTCGGCCGGTGGGCCGACAGCCTCATCTGGTTCCGGCGGCCCGGGACCGCCGGCGAGCTACTCCAGGTACGCACCGTCGTGGCACCCACGTTCGCGATCGAGTACGTCCCCGCGCTGCACGCCTTCTGCAACGCCTGGAACCACGACCGGCTCTGGCCCAAGGCGTTCGTGCACGTCGAAGATGACGGTCGGGCACGAATCTGTGGGGAGGTCATCACCGACCTCGAACGCGGTGTGACCCCGCACCAACTCGACCGGCTCCTCGACCGCGGCATCACCACCGGCTGTCAGCTCGCCGCCGAGGTGGCCCGGCTACCCGGCGGGGTGCCGTCGTGATCGGGCAGCCCGGCGGCCGCGGGCTGGACGAGTTCGGCTGGCCGGGATGGCCACCACGCCGCCAACGACCCGGGCGGAACGGCCGCCCCCTCGCCGAGGAGCTGGCCGACGCCCGGGACTCCCCCGACGGCGAGACCCGCAGCGCCGAGCTGGAACGGATCGCCGCGCGCGCCGACGCCGCCGGCGACGACCAGTCGGCGCTGGAGGCCCGGCTCGCGCTGATCGAGACCTACCTGCTCGACGAAGGGCGGTGGCGCCTGGTCGAGCCGGTCCGCCGCTGCCTCGCCGCCGTGGACCGGCGGCCCGACCTGCTGCCGCCCGACGGTCACGAAATTCTGGCCCGCTACCGGCGGTACGCGGTCGAAGCGCTGCTCGGCAGCCCACGTGGTGGCCTGGACCAGGCCCGGGCCCTCCTCGACGACCTCGGCACCGCCGACACCGCGACCGCCGCCGAACTCTACTGCCGGATCGCCGACCACCTCGGCGACGAGCCGACCGCCCGGTCCTGGTACGACCGCTGGGTAGCGGCGCCCGCCACCCCGGCCGACGGCTGCGTCAGCTGCGCCGCCGTCCGACGGGCGGAGCTGCTCGCCGGGTGGGAGGAGTGGTCCGCCGCGCTGGACGTCCTGGCCGGCGTGAGCCCGGGCGACTGCACCGGAGCACCCGAACGGGGGCTCGCCGCGGGGATGCTTCCGTGGCTCCGGGTCGGTGCCACCGAGTCGGCCGCGGCGGCGCACGTGCACGCGTACCAGCGGCACCGACGCGAACGGGCCGGCTTCGCATACCTCGCGGCGCACCTGCGCTTCTGCGCGCTCAGCGGGAACCCGGTCCGCGGGCTGGCCGTCCTCACCGAGCAGCTGCCCCAGCTGGACCGGGCGCCCGACGAGCTCTCCGCGATGGAGTTCGCCGCCGCCGGGGCGCTGGTGTGCGGGGTCGCGGTCGCCGCCGACCTCGGCGAGCAGCGGGTGCACCGCCCCGCGTACGGGCCACGGCCCGCGGCCGACCTCGATCTCGCCACCCTCGGGGCCGCGCTGACCGACCTGGCCACCGGGCTCGCCGGCAGCTTCGACGCGCGCAACGGCACCGGGCACCAGTCCGGGCGGGTCGCCTCCTGGCTGGACGAGCGGGGCGCAGCCGACCGGGCCCTGGCCCACCCGGTGGCGCTGCCGTTCGAGCGCCCGGACGACGACGAACCCGACCGCGAGCCGGACGACCAACCGGCCGACCAGCCCGCCCCGCTCAGCCTGGCAGCGATCACCAGTGCCCTGGACCGGCGCGGCGACAAGTACATCCTGGACGCCACGGACACCGTCGTGGGGCGCTGGGGCGAGGCGCTGATCCAGGTACGGCGGGCCGGCGAGCGGGGCGAGGTCCTGCACGTACGCGCCGTGGCCAGCCGCCGGCTGCCCGCCGACCGGCGCGCCGAGGCGTACGCGTTCTGCAACGCCTGGAACCAGGACCGGCTGCTACCGACGGCCTACGTGCACGATTCCGGCGCCGAACTGGTGTTGGCCGGCGATGTCAGCACCGACCTGTCCCACGGGGTCGCGCCCACCCAGTTGGATGTGCTGCTGGCCGCCGCGGTACGCACCGGCTCGGCGTACGCCGACGCGGTCGCGGAGCTGCCCTGACCCGGGCCGGCTCCCCGACCCTGCCGCGCCTCGGCTCAGACCTCCACCACGTTCGGCACGATCATGGGCCGACGGCGGTAGGCGTCGTTGACCCACCGCCCCACCGTGCGCCGCACGATCTGCTGCAGCTGGTGCGGGTCGGTGATGCCGTCGGAGGCCGCGCGGTTGAGCGCCTCGGTGATCAACGGCACCACCGGGCTGAACGCCTCCGGGTCCTCGGAGAAGCCCTTCGCGGAGACGGTCGGCCCACCGACCACCTTCCCGGTGACCGAGTCGACCACCACGGTGGCCGCGATGAACCCGCCGTCGCCGAGGATCCGCCGCTCGGTGAGCAGCGACTCCGACACGTCCCCGACGGCGAGGCCGTCGACGTAGACGTACCGGCTCCTGACCCGTCCGACCAGGCTGGCCCGCCCCTCGACCAGGTCGACCACGTCGCCGTCCTCACAGAGCACCACCCGATCGGCGGCGACTCCGGACTCGACGCCGAGCCGGGCGTGGGCGCGTAGGTGCCGCCACTCCCCGTGGACCGGCATCAGGTTGCTCGGCCGAACCATGTTGAGCAGGTAGAGCAGCTCGCCAGCGGGGGCGTGCCCGGAGACGTGCACCTTGGCCACGTCCTTGTGCACGACGACGGCGCCCGCCCGGGCCAGCCGGTTGATCACGCGGTAGACGGAGGTCTCGTTGCCGGGCACCAGCGAGGAGGCGAGCACCACGGTGTCGCCGGGAGCGATGGTGATGTGCCGGTGGTCACCGCTGGCCATCCGGCCCAGCGCGCTCATCGGCTCACCCTGACTACCGGTCGACATCAGCACGATCTGGTCGGGCGGCATGCTGGTGGCCTCGTCGAGCCCGACGACCAGGCCGGGCGGGATGTTCAGCAGACCGAGGTCGCGGGCGATGCCCATGTTGCGCACCATCGACCGGCCGATCAGCGCCACCTTGCGGCCATGCTCCACCGCGGAGTCGAAGACCTGCTGGACCCGGTGCACGTGCGAGGCGAACGACGCGACGATGATCCGGCCCCGAGCCTTGGCGAAGATCGAGTCGAGCACTGGGCCGATCTCCCGCTCGGGCGTGACGAAGCCGGGGATCTCGGCGTTGGTGGAGTCGGACAGGAGCAGGTCCACCCCCTCCGCGCCGAGCCGCGCGAAGCCGGCCAGGTCGGTGATCCGGCCGTCCAGCGGGAGCTGGTCCATCTTGAAGTCACCGGTGTGCAGCACCAGGCCGGCCGGGGTGCGGATGGCCACGGCGAGCGCGTCCGGGATCGAGTGGTTGACCGCGAAGAACTCACACTCGAAGGGGCCCAGTTGCTCCCGACCGCCCTCCCGCACCGTCAGCGTGTACGGCTGGATCCGCCGCTCGGCGAGCTTCGCCTCGACCAGGGCGAGGGTGAACTCCGAACCGACCAGCGGGATGTCCGGCTTGTGGGCGAGCAGGTACGGCACCGCGCCGATGTGGTCCTCGTGGCCGTGCGTGAGCACGATCGCCTGTACGTCATCGAGGCGGTCCAGGATCGGGGCGAAGTCGGGCAGGATCAGGTCCACCCCCGGCTGCTCCACGTCCGGGAAGAGCACGCCGCAGTCGACGACCAGCAGCTTCCCGTCGTACTCGAAGACGGTCATGTTCCGACCGATGGCGCCGAGCCCGCCCAGCGGAACGATCCGCAACCCACCCTCGGGCAGCGGCGGCGGCAGTTCTGTCTCGATTCGCGCCTCGGTCACGCGTTCACCTCATTCTGCGACGCCGTCACCCGGCGTCCGTCGTGTCGTTCGTTCATTCAGGGAGGTCCAGGCCCGCCGCCGCACAGTCGGCGCGGAGCTGGGCGAGCTGGTCGGCGGTGGCGTCCACCAGCGGGGAGCGGACCGGGCCGGCGGGCAGTCCCCTCGCCGCCAGGCCGGCCTTGACCAGGATCGTGCCGGGAGCCCGGAAAATGCCCGTGTACAGCGGCAGCAGCTGTCGGTGCAGGGCGAGCGCGGTGGCGTTGTCCCCCGCGTCGAACGCCCGGATCATCTCCTGGGTCCGCGCCCCGGTGAAGTGGGTTGACGTGCCCACCACGCCGACCGAACCCACCGCCAGCGCGGGCAGGAGGAGCGAATCCTCGCCGCTGTAGTAGGCCAGACCGGTCCGGCTGGTCACCCAGCTGGTGGCGGTCAGGTCGCCCTTGGCGTCCTTCACCGCGACGATCCGCCCGTGCTCGGCCAGGCGCACCAGCGTCTCGGTCTCGATCGCCACCCCGGCGCGGTGCGGAATGTCGTAGAGCATCACCGGCAACCCGCTGGCGTCAGCCACCGCGGTGAAGTGTCGCACCAGGCCCGCCTGCGGTGGCTTGCTGTAGTACGGCGTCACCACCAGCAGGCCGTGCGCTCCGGCCTTCTCCGCCGCAGCGGCCAGCTCGATGGTGTGCCGGGTGTCGTTGGTGCCGACCCCGGCCACCACCTTGGCTCGATCGCCGACGGCCGCGACCACCGTCTGGATCAGGCGTTCCTTCTCCGCGTCGGTCGTGGTCGGCGACTCACCGGTGGTGCCGTTGACCACCAGCGCGTCGTTGCCCTGCTCGTCGACCAGGTAGTTCGCCAACCGGGCCGCGCCATCCAGATCGAGCGCACCATCGGCGGCAAAGGGGGTCACCATGGCCGTGAGCACCCGCCCGAACGGCCGGGAGGCCGTCCGGGCGGGGGTGTCGGGGAGGTCACTCGTCATGCGTCCAACCTAGCGGACGGCCGCTGAGCCCCCGACGGGGAAGGGCTCAGGACACCTCCGCGTGCGGGCTGGTCGCCACCTCGGTGCCGTCGGGCAGGGAGGAGATCACGAAGTCGTTGAAGACGCTCGGGGCCACCCCCTGCAGCTGGCGGAGGCACTCCACCGCCAGCTCCCGGATCTCCACGTCGGCGTGCTCGGTCGCCCGCATGCCGATGAAGTGCCGCCACGCCCGGTAGTTGCCGGTGACCACGATGCGGGTCTCGGTGGCGTTCGGCAACACCGCCCGCGCCGCCTGCCGGGCACGCTTACGCCGCAGGGTGGCGTTGGGTTCGTCGGTGAAGCGCTGCTCCAGGCCCGCCAGCAATTCGGTGTACGCCCGTACGCTCGCCTCGGCGGCCTCCACGAACCGCTTGTGTAGCTCCGGGTCGTCGGCGATCACGGCCGGCTCCACCATCGCCGCGTCCCGCTCCGGCACATACCGCTGGGACAGCTGCGAGAACGAGAAGTGCCGGTGCCGGATCAACTCGTGGGTGAGCGACCGCGACACCCCGGTGAGGTAGAAGCTCACCGAGCCGTGCTCCAGCACGCTCAGGTGGCCCACCTCGAGAATGTGGGCGAGGTAGCCGGCGTTGGTCGCCGTCGCCGGATTTGGCTTCTTCCAACTCTGGTAGCAGGCCCGCCCAGCGAACTCCGCGAGCGCCTGCCCTCCGTCCGCGTCAGTCGACCACTCAACGTCGTCTGGGGGCGCGAACTGGGTCCACGCAATGAGCTTGACCTGGGGCTGCACCATGTCCGGCATTCCTGCGACTGTAGTGGCGCGACCGGCGCCGACGGAAATCGGACCCCGCAGCTTGCCTCCCGCCCCGAGCGACCGGGGGCGCCGGCGCATCCTGTCGAGCTGCCCACACAAACGGGGCGTGCCAGGGGTGGACCGACCGTCAGCGGCTGCCCCACCACCTGGACCTGCGGTCCCGACGCGGACCACCACCCCCGTACCTCGACCGGCAACCCACGACCGGCAGGGCCGAGCCGCGGAGCCCGGTCAGACGTAGAGCGTGGTGAACGGCGCCCAGGGCAGGTTACGCGCCACGGAGAAAGCCAACCAGGCGCCCAGGAAGACCCCGATCAGCTTGTTGCTGATCCGCAGTTCGGGCAGCCGCCACCCGAAGGCCTGCCGACCCGCCCACGCCACGAACAGGTACGCCAGGAAGGGAAGCGCGAAGACGAGAAGGAGATGGTGTCGGGCAGCGGCCGGCAGGTCGGCGTGCAGCAGGTACCAAAGGGCCCGGGTGCCACCACAGCCCGGACAGTCGAGCCCGCTCGTCAGCTTGAGCAGGCAGGTGGGGGCCGCGTCCGGCGTGGACCGGGTCGGATCGATCATCAGCGTGTAGCCGATACCGGCGCCGACACAGCCCAGGGCGGCCAGTGGCACCGCCCACCGAGGCGAGCGTTGCTGGAGACGGAGCACGAATCGGGTCAGTCGGTCCGGCTGCGGAGCCGGATGGACCGGCGTCGCCTCCACCGGCCAGCCATCCGGCGGCGGGGCCCCAGCCGCGGACGGCTGGCCAGCAGCATCAGTCGCCGCGGCGGCCCGGCTCTGCGGCCCGTCAACGCTCGTCACGTCGATCACGGTACACCCGCCACGCTCCTCAGGGCAGCGGCCAGCGGCACCGCCAGGTCACCGGCGGTCGGTGGCGCCACAGCGGCCAGGCCCAGCCAGCCGGCGAGCCGGTACAGCTCGGCGGCGAGCGCTAGCGCCGTCTCACCCGCCTCGACGCCGGGCTCCTGCCACGCTGCCGGCACGAGGAGTACCCCGTGCTTCCGGTCGGCCTTCAGGTCGACCCGGGCCGTGAACCGCTCCCCCTGGAGAAACGGCAACACGTAGTAGCCGTGCACCCGCTTCGGCGCCGGGACGTAGATCTCGATGCGGTAGCTGAAATCGAACAACCGCAGCGTGCGGCCCCGCTCCCAGACCAGCGGGTCGAAGGGGCTGACCAGCCGGTTGCCCCGCACCCAACGCGGCAGTCGGGCCTCGGCGTGCAGCCAGGCCGGCTGCCGCCAGCCCGACACGGTTACCGGAAGCAGCTCCCCCGCCTCCGCCAGCTCGGCAATCGCCGCCCGCGCCTGCGCCAGCGGCAACCGGAAGTAGTCCCGCAGCTCCGGCTCCGCCGCCACGCCGAGGGAGCGGGCGGCCACGGCCACCAGAGTCCGGTACGCCTCGGCGTCGCTCGGGGTGGGCGCCGCCAGTACCGCCGGCGGCAGCACCTGCTCCGGCAGGGCGTAACGGCGGGCGAAGGACGTCGTACGCTCGGCGGCCGTCACCTCACCGGACCAGAACAGGTACTCCACCGCCCGCTTCGTCGCGGACCAGTTCCAGCCCCAGTTACCGGTCACCCGGTCAGCGTCGTGCTCGATCTCCGCGGCGGTGATCGGCCCGCGGGCCGCTACCTCGTCCCGGACCCACGCCACCAGATCCGGCTGCTCCTCGGCGATCCGGCGCATGCCGCCCCAGGCCTGGCTACGGGCGCGCGCCATCCGCCAGCGCAGCGCCGGCTGCAACGCGACCGGCACCAGCGACGCCTCGTGCCCCCAGTACTCGAAAAGATCCCGGGGTTGGCGGTACGCGGCCGCGTCGAGCAGCGTCGTCGGGTAGGGACCGAGGCGGCTGTAGAGCGGCAGATAGTGCGCCCGCTGGAGCACGTTGACCGAGTCCAGCTGGATCAGACCGACCCGGTCCAGCACCCGACGCAGGTGCCGGCGGGTGGGCACACCGGTCGGCGCGGGGTCGGTGAAACCCTGGGCTGCCAGGGCGATCCGTCGGGCTTGGGCGAGCGAGAGCGATTCCGGCGCGGTCATCGCGGGGACACTAGGTCACCGGTACGACACTGCTCCGGGGACGGCCCTCCTCCTGCCCGGCCGTCCCGACCGCGGTCTGGTGCGTCACGGTCCGGATCGGCAGAAACGCCAGCAGGGCCAGGCTGATCCAGACGTACGTGTTGCTGCCGAGGAAGCCGTCGATCCCGGTGAAGTCCCGCTCCCAGGCCCACACGATCCGGCTGATCAGGAACGCGTACGCGATGCCCACGGCCGCCAGTAGCCGGCGCTGCCGACGGCTGCCGGCGGGCGCCGCCATCGCGTTGTCCACCAACAGGATGAGCGCCGGCAGCAGCCAGACCAGATGGTGTACCCAGGTGACCGGGCTGACCAGACACATCAGCACACCGGTCAACGCCAGCCCGGTCGCCTCGTCACCGACCGCCACCGCAGCCCGGGCCCGCCACACCCAGAGCGCCAGCACCACCACCACCAGCGCCAACCAGGCGACGGTACTCGGATTCTCCGGGTTCAGCCGGGCCACCACTCCACGGAGGGACTGGTTGGAGACGAAGGAGAGCTCGCCCACGCGGTTGGTGTTCCACAGCGCCTCGGTCCAGAACACCCGGGAGGCATCCGGGAAGAGGGCGGCGGCGAACAGGGTCGCGCCGGCGGCCGTGCCCATCGCGGTTACCGCCGCCCGCCAGCGCCCGGTCACCAGCAGGTAGACGATGAAGATCCCCGGGGTCAGCTTGATCGCGGTGGCCAGGCCGATGGTGGCACCGGCCCACCGGCTACCCGAAGGCAGTAACCGCAGCAGATCAACCGCCACCAGAAACAGCAACAGCATGTTGACCTGGCCAAAGTTCACCGTCTCCCGCATCGGCTCGTAGGCCGCGGCGAGGCAGAGCGCCACCGCGATGGCAAACCAGCGGGTCCAGCCAGCGCGGCGCGAGATCGGGTCCAGCAGCCACCAGAACAGCACCAGGGTGACCACCACGCTCGCGGAGACGCTCAGCACGATCGCCATAGTCCAGGAGACGTACGCCATCGGCAGCATGACCAGGGCTGCGAACGGCGGGTAGGTGAAGCCGTACTGGGTGAACGGGCGCAGGAAGTCGTAGATCTCTCCGCCGTCGTGCACCCAGTAGCGGATCGCGCCGTAGTAGACCCCAAGGTCAAAAAATCCGTGCCGCGCGGCCGCCACGGACAGGAACAGGGCCACCCCGATGGCGAGCCCGACCACACCGATCGCCTGTCTGACCGTCCGCTTGGCACCCTGCGCCATCGTCGCCTCCTCCACCCTGCGTAGGCTTTCGTGCCATGGCTCTCGGGTACGTCCGCCCGGCGCGTCCGCAGGACGCCGGCGATATCGCACGCATCCAACTCGCAACCTGGCGGGTCGCGTACCGCCGCATCCTGCCCCGGCAGGTGCTCGCGAACCTCGACGAGGCGTGGCTGGCCCAGCGGTGGACCGCAGCGGTGCAAGAGCCGCCCTCGGCCGCCCACCGGGTGCTGGTCGCCGTCGAACAGGCCGAGCAATCGTATCTGGTGGGATTCGCCGCCTCCGGCCCGGCCGACGCCGAGGCCCAGGCGCCCGGTGAACCCGCCGAAGCGCTGGGTCCGAAGGTCGTCGCGGTCACCGACCTGCTGGTGGAGCCGCGCTGGGGCCGGCGCGGGCACGGCAGTCGGCTACTCGCCGCAGCGGTGGACCACTGGCGTGATGACGGGTTCACCCGCGCGGTGGCGTGGGCGTTCGATGCCGACGCGGCGACCCGGGGGTTTCTGACCGGCACCGGGTGGGAGCCGGACGGGGCGACCCGCGCGTTGGACGTGGACGACATGCTGGTCGCCCAGTTACGACTACACGTCGCGGTCCCCGCGGAACCGACCCAACTCCCGGACGATCCGACTCCCTGACGACCCAACCTCCGGACGGCCCCGCGACCCCGGGCGGCCCGGTTCCCGGCTCCCGGGCGGCCCGGTTCCCGGCTCCCGGGCGGCCCGGTTCACCGCCGGTGCGGGACGATCCGCTCAGTCGAGCAGGGCGTCCAGGCCGACCGTCAGGCCGGGCCGGTTGCGCACCTCGCGGACAGCCAGCAGCACGCCGGGCATGAAGGAGGCTCGGTCGTACGAGTCGTGCCGGATGGTCAGCGTCTCGCCGGCGGCGCCGAAGAGCACCTCCTGGTGGGCGACGAGGCCGGTGGCGCGGACCGAGTGCACGCGTACACCGTCGATGTCGCAGCCGCGGGCACCGGCCACCTCGTCCCGGGTGGCGTCCGGTGCCGGGCCTTGACCGGCGGCGGCGCGGGCCGCCGCGATCAGGCGCGCGGTGTGCGTCGCGGTACCGCTCGGCGCGTCCAGCTTGCGCGGGTGATGCTGCTCGATGATCTCGACTGACTCGAAGTGGCGGGCGGCCCGTTCGGCGAACTGCATCATCAGTACCGCCCCGATGCCGAAGTTGGGGGCGACGACCACGCCCACCCCCGGCTTCCGGGCCAGCCAGCCGCGCATCCGCTCCAGCCGCGCCTCGGTGAAACCCGTGGTGCCGACCACGGCACTGATGCCCTGGTCAATGCACCAGTGCAGGTTGTCCATGACCACGTCAGGGGTGGTGAAGTCGACGATCACCTCGGCTCCGGCGTCGGAGGCGTTGAACAACCAGTCGCCCTGGTCAACCATGGCCACCAACTCCATGTCGGGGGCCGCGTCCACCGCCTTGCACACCTCGATGCCCACCCGGCCACGGGCGCCCAGCACACCGACCCGGAGCGGCTCGTCCGCGCTCTTGTCCTGCTCGTCAGTCACAGCCGACAACCTATCCCAACCGGGACACGGGCATCGCCGGGGTAGCCCGATGGACCGCGACCCGGAACCCGGGTGCCGGCGCTCCGGCTGGGGCGGCGATGCGGAGGTGGTCGGGCGGAGGCGGTCAGGCAGGGGTGGTCGGGGTCACTCCGGCGGGAAGTCGGACTCGCCGAACGGACCCACCACCGCCAGCGACATCGGGCGCCTCAGCAGCTCTGCGGCGAGCGCGTTCACGTCGGCCAGGGTGACCGCGTCCACCTGGGCCAACAAGGTGTCGACCGGCATCAGTTCGCCGTAGAGCAGCTCCCCCTTGGCCAGCCGGCTCATCCGGGAACCACTGTCCTCCAGGCCCAGCACGAACGCGCCCTTGCTCATGCCCTTGCCCCGGGCCAGCTCGGCTGTGGTGAGTCCGTCGGCGGCCATCCGGGCCAGCTCCGCGCGGATCAACTCCAGCACCTCGTTGGCTCGACCCGGGGCGCAGCCGGCGTAGACGGAGAACAGGCCGCTGTCGGCGTGTTGGCTGGCGTAAGAGTAGACCGAGTAGGCCAACCCCCGCTGCTCGCGAATCTCCTGGAAGAGCCGGCTGGACATGCCGCCGCCGAGGATGTTGTTCAGCACCCCGAGGGCGAACCGACGCTCATCCCGCCGATCGATGCCGGTACAGCCAAGGACGACGTGCGCCTGCTCGGTCTCCTTCGGCCCAACCAGGGTGGTCGCCGGTTGCGTGCGTACCGCCGGGGTGGCGCTCCGGTAGGTAGCGGGCGCCGCCGGGTCGGTGTCCAGCGGTGTGCCCCGCAGCGCCTGCCGGACCAGCTTGACCACGCTGGAGTGATCAAGGTTCCCCGCGGCGGCGATGACGATCCGGGGCGGGGTGTAGTGCCGCCGGTAGAAGCTCTGGATCTGTCGCCGGGTCATCGGGGTGACCGTCTGTTCCGTCCCCGAGATCAGCCGGCCGAGCGGGTGTTCACCGTAGACGGCCCGGGCGAAGAGGTCGTGCACCTCGTCGCCGGGCTCGTCGTCGTGCATGGCGATCTCCTCGAGGATCACGCCCCGCTCGACCTCCACGTCCTCCGGCGTCAGCACCGAGTCGGCGACCAGGTCGCACATCACGTCGATGGCGAGGGGTAGATCGTCGTCGAGGACCCGCGCGTAGTAGCAGGTGTATTCCTTCGTGGTGAAGGCGTTGGTCTCGCCGCCGACCGCCTCGATCGCCGACGAGATCTCCAGTGCCGACCGCTGACGTGTCCCCTTGAACAGCAGGTGCTCAAGGAAGTGGGCGGCACCGGACTGGGGGCCGGTCTCGTCCCGGGAGCCGACCGACACCCAGATGCCGAACGAGACGCTGCGCATCGCGGGAATGGCCTCGGTGAGGACCCGCAGCCCGCTGGGGAGCACGGTCCGGCGGACCGTGCCACCCAGCGGATCATCGCTGAGCGTACGGGTTACGGCGCGGCTGGCCGCGCCGCCGGGAGCGCCCCGAAACGCGGCCACCCCCCGTCGTTCCGGTGTGGACGGTACGGAGACAGTCCGGCTCACGAAGGGCTCCCGGTTCGACGA
The DNA here is from genome assembly GCF_000378845.1 of Salinispora pacifica DSM 45544. Taxonomy (NCBI): domain Bacteria; kingdom Bacillati; phylum Actinomycetota; class Actinomycetes; order Micromonosporales; family Micromonosporaceae; genus Salinispora; species Salinispora pacifica. The sequence goes on from NZ_KB905359.1 coordinate 1,673,800, forward strand.
GGGGTGGATGGTGCGTTGGTCCGACGGTCAGCTGCGCCGGGTACGACGGCGCGGACGCGACTCGCCGCCCTCACCGCCGTCGCCACGGTCGCCGCTGTCGCCGCGGTCCGGGCCCCGGCCACCGCGCTCGCGGTCACCGCGGTCGCGCGGTCCCCGGTCGCCCCGGTCCCGACCCGCCGGCCGCTCGCCGGCGCCCTCCGCCGGGGCCTCGGCGCCCTCCGGGCGCACCTTGTCCAGGTAGATCTTGCCCCGCTGGTCGATGTCGGCGATCTCCACCTCGACCTTGTCACCGACGTTGAGGAAGTCCTCGACCTTCTCGACGCGCTTGCCGTCGCCCACCTTGGAGATGTGCAGCAGACCGTCGCGGCCGGGAAGCAGCGAGACGAACGCGCCGAAGGCGGCGGTCTTGACCACCGTGCCGAGGAAGCGGTCGCCCATCTTCGGCAGGGTCGGGTTCGCGATCCCGTTGATCCGCTCGACCGCGGCCTGCGCCGCCGGGCCGTTGGTCGCACCGACGTAGATGGTGCCGTCGTCCTCGATCGAGATCTCGGCGCCCGTCTCGTCCTGGATGGCGTTGATCGTCTGCCCCTTCGGGCCGATCACCATGCCGATCTTGTCCACCGGGATCTTGACGGTGGTGACCCGAGGCGCGTAGTCACTCATCGTGGCCGGCGCCTCGATCGCCGCCTGCATCACCTGCAGGATCGTCTGCCGGGCCTCGTAGGCCTGCTGAAGCGCCGCGGCGAGCACGTCCGACGGGATGCCGTCGAGCTTGGTGTCGAGCTGCAGCGCGGTGACGAAGTCCGGCGTACCGGCGACCTTGAAGTCCATGTCGCCGAAGGCGTCCTCGGCGCCGAGGATGTCGGTCAGCGTCACGTACCGGGTCTTACCCTCGACCTCGTCGGAGATCAGACCCATGGCGATACCGGCGACCGGCGCCTTCAGCGGTACCCCGGCGGAGAGCAGGCCGAGCGTCGAGGCGCAGACCGAGCCCATCGAGGTCGAGCCGTTGGAGCCGAGCGCCTCGGAGACCTGCCGGATCGCGTACGGGAACTCCTCGCGCGAGGGCAGCACCGGGATCAGGGCCCGCTCGGCGAGCGCGCCGTGGCCGATCTCCCGCCGCTTCGGCGAGCCCACCCGGCCGGTCTCCCCGGTCGAGTACGGCGGGAAGTTGTAGTTGTGCATGTAACGCTTGGACTTCTCCGGGGAGAGCGTGTCCAGGGACTGCTCCATCCGGAGCATGTTCAGCGTGGTGACGCCCATGATCTGGGTCTCGCCCCGCTCGAAGAGCGCCGAGCCGTGCACCCGGGGCAGGATCCCGACCTCGGCGGTCAGCGGGCGAATGTCCCGCGGGCCGCGGCCGTCGATGCGGACCTGCTCGCGCAGCACCCGGTTGCGGACCTCGGACTTGGTCAGCGACCGCAGCGCGGCGGAGAGCTCCTTCTCCCGACCCTCGAAGCGCGGGCCGAGCTCCTCGACCACCCGGGCCTTGATCCGGTCCAGGGCCTCCTCACGGTCGGCCTTGCCGGCGATCTTCAGGGCCTCAGCCACATCCTCCCGGGCCAGCTCCGTGACCGCGTCGTACGCGTCATCGGCGTAGTCGAGGAAGACCGGGAACTCGGCGACCGGCTTCGCCGCCACCTCGGCCAGCTCGCTCTGCGCACGGCACAGTTCACGGATGGCCGGCTTGGCTGCCTCCAGCCCGCTCGCCACGACCTCCTCGGTCGGCGCGGAGGCGCCGTCGGCGACCAGCTTCGCGGTGTGCTCGGTGGCCTCCGCCTCGACCATCATGATCGCGACGTCGCCGTCGGGCAGGGCGCGACCGGCGACCACCATGTCGAAGGTGGCGCGCTCCAGCTCCTCGTGGGTCGGGAAGGCAACCCAGGAGCCGTCGATGTGGGCCATCCGGGTCGCCCCGATCGGGCCGGAGAACGGCAGGCCGGAGAGCTTCGTCGACATCGAGGCGGCGTTGATCGCCACCACGTCGTACGGGTGGCTGGGGTCGAGCGCCAGGACGGTCTCGACGACCTGGACCTCGTTGCGCAGGCCCTTGACGAACGAGGGACGCAGCGGCCGGTCGATCAGCCGGCAGGTGAGGATCGCGTCCTCGCTGGGGCGCCCCTCCCGGCGGAAGAACGAACCGGGGATCCGGCCCGCCGCGTACATCCGCTCCTCGACGTCGACGGTCAGCGGGAAGAAGTCGAAGTGCTCCTTCGGCTGCCGACCGGCGGTGGTGGCGGAGAGGACGACCGTCTCGCCGAGTTGGGCGACGACGGAGCCGGCGGCCTGACGGGCCAGCCGGCCGGTGGAGAAGGTGATCACACGGGTGCCGAAGGCCCCGTTGTCGATCGTGGCGGTACGAGACTGGGTACCGAGGTTGCTCTCGGTCATCTGTGGTTGCGCTCCTTCGCGTCTACGGACCGCGACGCGCAGCTGCTCAGACGGCCGGTCTTCGATCGAAGCGCCCGGGCGGATCGGCGAGGTGCCGGATGCCCGGAGGCCACTACCGGAGACCGGTGCGCTGACCGGCTCCCGGTGGTCGGGGGGTCGTGCGGCCCTGATTTCGGAGTTTCTGGCGGTGAACCGGAGCGGGGGAGCGGCCGTTCGGCCACTCCCCCGTCACGTCACCGGCGCAGACCGAGCCGCTCGATGAGCGACCGGTAGCGGTTGATGTCCTTCTTCTGCACGTAGTTGAGCAGCCGACGGCGGCGGCCGACCAGCAGCAGCAGCCCACGGCGGCTGTGGTGGTCATGCTTGTGCACCTTCAGGTGCTCGGTCAGGCCCGCGATCCGCTTGGTGAGGACGGCGACCTGCACCTCCGGCGAACCGGTGTCACCCTCGACGGTCGCGTACTCCTCGCGGATCTTGGCCTTGTCCTGCTGGTCGAGCGCCATGTTCTCCCTGTTTCGGTGGGTTGATCGGTATCGTGTCCGCCCGGTTGGGCCTCGCCCGGATGGCCGGGCGAAGCCCGGCGGCGGACGGTCCTCGCACCCGCGGCGTCGTGCAGGCATGCCAGGACCCACGTCGGTCGGCCGACGTCCCTGTCAGGGTACCAGCCAGTCCGAAACTCCGGACCAGGGGCGGACCGGGGTGTCGAACCCGATCACTTTCCGTGATCATCCCAAGGCTTGGCGGGTACGTTCGACGTCCTCGGCCATCTGGGCCACCAACGGCTCAATCGAGTCGTAGCGGACCTGCCCACGCAGGTGCGCCACGAAGTCCAGGGCCAGCCGCTCGCCGTACAGGTCCGCGTCGAAGTCGAGCACGTACGCCTCGACCCGCCGTTCCTGGCCGGAGAAGGTCGGGTTCGTGCCGACCGACACCGCCGCCAGCAGCGGCTCCCGCTGCCCCCGCCGCACCAGGCGGGCGGCGTAGATCCCGTCGGCCGGGATCGCGGCGTACCGGTGGCAGAGCAGGTTGGCGGTGGGAAAGCCCAGCTCGCGACCGCGCCGGTCGCCGCGGACCACCACGCCCTCCAGCCGGTGCGGCCGCCCCAACGCGCTGGCAGCGGCCACCACGTCTCCGGCGGCGACGCACGAACGGATGTACGTGGAGGAGAAGATCGTCCCCGCCTCGGCCACCAGGGGTGCCCCCTCGACGGCGTAACCGAACGTCCGACCGAGCTGCTCCAGCAACGCCACGTCTCCCGCGGCCCGATGCCCGAACCGGAAGTTCTCCCCCACCACGACCAGCGCGGCATGTAGGTGCTCGACCAGAACGTCGTGCGCGAACGCCTCTGCCGACAGCCGGGAGAAGTCTGGGGTGAACGGCACCACACAGAGCACGTCCACGCCGAGCGCCTCGATCAGCTCGGCCTTCCGGGCCGGCTCGGTGAGCACCGCCGGGTGCGAACCCGGACGGACCACCTCGGCGGGGTGCGGATCGAAGGTGACCACCACCGACCTGACGCCGAGTTCGCGAGCCCGCGCCACCGCGTGCCCGATGATCGCCTGGTGCCCCCGGTGCACGCCGTCGAAGACGCCGATGGTGACGACCGACCGCCCCCAGCCGCCGGGCGCCGCGTCGTACCCCCGCCACCGCTGCATAACGCTCCTCCCCTGTCGCTGTCCCGACCGCCGCGCCGTCAGGCCGGGGCCAGCACGATCTCGGCACGGGCCCGACCGGCCCGCTCGCTGACGATAGCGACCAACCCGCCCGCCGGGCCGAAGACGGCGTACGGGCCGTCGATCCCCGCCGGGTCCAACGGACCGCCGTGCGAGAGCACCCGCTCCTCCTCGGCGGTCGCCTCCCGGCGCGGGAAGAACCGATCGGCCGCCGCCGCGAGGGAGAGCGTGACCACCTCGGGTGCCCGGCGCTCCAGGTCATCGAGGGTAGCGGCCTCAGCGAGGGTGAAACCGCCCACGGCGGTACGCCGTAGCGCGGTGAGGTGCCCGCCGACGCCGAGCGCCTGGCCGGCGTCCCGGGCGATCGCCCGCACATACGTGCCGGAGGAGCAGGTGACGTCCACATCCACGTCCACCACGTCCGGCTTGTCGCGCCGCAGTGCCCGCACGTCGAGCTGGGAGATGGTGACCCGCCGGGGCGGCAGGTCAACGCTGGCCCCCTCCCGAACCCGGCGGTACGCCCGCTGACCGTCGATCTTGATAGCGCTGACCGCGCTGGGCACCTGGTCCACCGCACCGGTCTGCGCTGCCAGCACGGCCCGGACCGCCTCGTCGGTTACCAGACCAGCCGGCGTGCTGGAGATCACATCCCCCTCGGCATCGTCGGTTACCGTCGCCTGCCCCAGCCGAATCGTGGCGGCGTAGCTCTTGCCGGCCCCAATGACGTAGGTCAGCAACCGGGTGGCTCGCCCCACGCCGAGGACCAGGACCCCGGTCGCCATCGGATCGAGTGTGCCACCGTGCCCGACCCGCCGGGTCCGGGCCAGCCGGCGCACCCGTGCCACCACGTCGTGCGATGTCATGCCGCCGGGCTTGTCGACCACGATCAGTCCGTCTGCGCTCACGACCGCCAAGCCTGCCAGACGGGCCGGCCAGGCCGACACCGGGACGCCACCCGGACAACCAGACCACCCACCTGCACCACGACGATCGCATTGACACCGGCTGCTACCAATGGGCTGATCAACCACGGGAGGGTTAGGCAATGTCACGCCAGCACCAGAATCAGGACCGGCAGCGATTTCCCCGACTGCACCAACCGGAGCAGCCGCCCAGCCTCCCCTCCTGGATGCTCGACCCACCGCCCCCGCGGCGCACGACTGTGGACCGGATCGCCGCGGCGCTGCTCGCGCTCCCGGGTGCCGCCGCCCTGCGCCGGCGGTGGCAGGTGTGGCAGGGCCGACGCCGGCTGTACCAACGCTTCCCGAACACGATGAAGCTAGCCGGCTTCATCGTCTCCTTCGCCGTGGCCCTGGGGCTGGTGATGGCCACCTACGCCCTGCTGGGCATGGCCTCGTCCTAGCCGGCGCTCCACTCCCGCACGCTGCGGTCGGCGGCCCGGACCCACTCCGAAGACTCAGGCTCCGACCACGCCGGCGACTCAGGCCCGGGTGGCACCGACGACCGCCCAGCGACCGGAGCGCAGGCGCAGCAGCAGGGCGGCCAACCGGAGCACCACGAAGAAGGTGAGTCCGGCCCAGATCCCACCGAGTCCGAGGTCCAGTCCGTACGCCAACCAGATGGCCGGCAGAAATCCCCCCAACGCCGCCACGATCGTGAGGTTCCGCAGGTAGCGGATGTCCCCCGCGCCGATCAACACCCCGTCCAGGGCGAAGACGACGCCTGCCAGCGGCAACATCGCGACGAACCAGGGCCAGGCCACCATCGCCTCGTCGCGGACCTGCCCATCGGCGCTGAACCAGCCCGGGACGACCCCGGCGCCAGCGGCGATGACCAGCGCGAACGCCACACCGCAGCCGGCGCCGAGCAACCCGATCCGGCGGGCCAGTCCACGGGCGCCGGCCGCGTCGTCGGCCCCCAGCGCGGCGCCGACCAGGGCCTGCGCGGCGATGGCGAGCGCGTCGAGCACCAGGGCGGTGAAGAACCAGAGTTGCAGGACGATCTGATGGGCGCCGACCGCCGCCGCGCCGAAGCGGGCGGCCACCGCGGTGGCGGAGAGAAAACTCGCCTGGAAGGCGACGCCGCGGATGAGCAGGTCCCGACTGAGCACAAGCTGCTGGGCGAGGACCCGGGGCCGGGGGCGGAGGGCCACCCGCTCGGCGACCAGCGCCCCGGCGAAGAGCACACCAGAGATCGTCTGCGCCACGACGTTGGCCACCGCCGATCCGGGCAGGCCGAGCCCGACGGGATAGACCAGCACCGGGCAGAGCACCGCGGAGAGCAGGCTCGGGCCGAGCACGAACCACAGCGGCCGGCGGGTGTCCTGGACACCCCGCAGCCAGCCGTTGCCAGCAGCGGCCAGGAGCAGCCCCGGTGCGCCGAGGGCGGCGATCCGCAGCCACTGCGCGGCGGCCTCCGCCACCTCGTTGTCCGCCCCGACGAGGGCACGGGCGAGTACGCCGCCACCGGCCTGCATGCCGACCGCGACGAAGACCCCTACCGCGAGCGCGAGCCAGGAGGCCTGGACCCCCTCGGCAACGGCGGCGGTGCGGTCACCAGCCCCGAACCGCCGGGCGGAGCGCCCGGTGGTGCCATAGGCGACGACCGTGCCCAGCCAGGCGATGAGCGTCAGCACGGTGCCGCCGATCGCCAACGCGGCGAGCGGGACCCGGCCGAGGTGTCCCACCACCGCCGTGTCGACCAGCACGTACAGCGGCTCTGCGGCGAGCACCACGAGGGCGGGCAGGGCGAGCGCGGCGATCCGGCGGGGCGAGGCGGAGCGGGTTGCGGGGGCGGACGGCGGGTTCATCGTCGCCGATCCTGACACGGGCTCGGTAAGGACCGCAACCGGGCTAGTCACTTACCGGCGATCAGTGGCGCCGGACGACGGGCGGGCAGCGCCGCCCGTCGGGGAGGGCGTCAGCTGCTCGGCGACGTCACTGGCGCGTGTCCATCGAGGTCTGCAGGGCACGGCGCAGTTGCTCACGTGCCTCGTCCGCGGTGTCGGGCTTGGGCTTGTTCGGCATGGGAAACCCCTTCCAGGGCGCGAGCCACCAAGGCAGCGGTGGAACTCACGGGCAAGGTCTGCCACCCGCGGACGTCCGGGGTCGCCGGAGCGGCGCACGAAGCATCGAGCCCGGGTCGGTCCGACCCTGGAGAGCGACGACGCCGGGTACGGCCCCACCGCTCACGACCAGCACCGTCAGCACGGCATCGGTCAATGTCCAAGCTATCGTTCAGGTCCACCCACCGCCGGCTGTTCCCACCATCCGGGCGGAGCCAGAGCTCCGAAGGCCGGTGGTCGGCCAGCGCGGAAGCGGCACCTCAACGAGCCAGGAAGTGCCAGCCCAGCCACCACCAGAAGCCGAAGAGCCCAATCCGGCCGACCGGCACCGAGCCGACCTCGTACCGCATGACGTACGCGCAGACCTCACCCAGGGTGGGGATGCGGGACCCCTCCCGGCGGGCTGCCAACTCCACCGCGACAAAGAGCGCCACCGCCACCAGGAAACCGCCGATCGCCAGCGTCCGCATCATCGCCGCACCATCCCCCAGAACGCGGACAACCAGGCCAGCCAACCCGCTGAACGGATCACCCCGTCCTCCAGCAGTGGATCCGCCAGCCGGGAGAAGGTCGGGAAATCATCACCGGCAGCGGCCACGAAGGTGGCCCCCTCGAAGACCACAAACACCACCACCGGCAACGTCCACCACACCGCACCCCCGTCCAGCCGAACCGGTGCGGGTCGCCGGGGCACCCGGTTACCCAGGCCAAGCCAGATCAAGACACCACCGGTGCCGAGCGTCCACAGATTCGCCTCCATCGAGAAGGAGGGAAACCGGCCACCCACCAACGACAGGCAGACGAGCACCGGCACGGTGACAGCGGGACGATCCCAGGCGCGCGGCGCCTCGATGGTCAGGTCACAGGGCTGTTCCATTCCGCAATTCTGCCCACCGTCACCAACGGCGGGAAGACCGAACACCCCGTAAGCCGACCCTGAACTTTGTCCGACAGATCATCAGCCGACAGGCCAGCCAGCAGTAGACCGCAGGGCTGACCTGACGGCTACCGCAGGGCTACCCGACCGTTGCCGCGAAGCCGACCAGACCGACACCGCGGGGTTGACCAGACCGACACCGCGAGGCCACCCCTCAACCGCCGGTCGGGGCGAGTAGCGCCTCGGCCAGCTCCCGCCGGACGGCCTCCACCACCTCGTCGGCGCTGCCCCGGCCGGTGAAGCCGGCGGCGAGCCGGTGCCCTCCGCCGCCCAACGCCATCGCCACCCGGCTCACGTCCACCGCGCCCTTGCTCCGCAACGACACCGCCCACTCGCCGTCGGCGGTCTGCTTCACCACGCAGCTCACGTCGGCCTCCGCCGTGCACCGCACCGAATCGATCAGCGCCTCCAGCACGTACGCCGGCTGCCCGTGCCGGGCCAGGTCCTCCTGGCTCGCCCAGGTCCACACCAGGCCGTGACCGCCCGCAGCGGCCGGCTCCAGCTGGGCCCGACCGAGCACCTCGGCGTAGAGCCGCACGGCACCGAACGGGCGGGTGTCGAAGACGCGCCGAGAGATCTCACCGGGACGGATGCCCGTGGCGAGTAGCCGGGCCGCGAAGCGGTGCACCGCCGCGGTGGTGGCCGCGTACCGGAACGAACCGGTGTCGGTGGTCAACGCCACGTAGAGACACTCCGCGATCTCCGCATCGAGCGGCACCCCCAGCCGATTGAGCAGCTCGTCCACGAGCACCGCGGTGGCCGCCGCCCGCGGGTCAACCAGATTGATCGCACCGAAGCCGGGGTTCGACGCGTGATGGTCGAGCACCAACGTGTTGCCGGCGGTCGTCAACCGGTCAGCCAGCTCCCCCAACCGGGACTCGCTCGCCGCGTCGAAGCTGATCAGAAGGTCCGGATCGGCAACCGCCTCCGCCGCCGGAACGAGTAACTGCTCACCGGGCAGCCCGCGCAGCGGCTCCGGGAGTTGCGGCGGGCCGGGAAAGGTGGCCTGCACCTGTCGCAGACCGAGCCAACGCAGGCCGAGAGCGAAGCCGAGCATGCTGCCGAGCGCGTCGCCGTCCGGGTTCACATGACAGACCAGCAGCACCCGCCCCGCGGCCGGCACTGCCCGGACCGCGGCCACCGCCGCCGCCCAGTCGACCTCCGCCGGCGCGGACCGCGCCCCGGCGGCGGAATCGGTCACCGCTGCTCTCCGCCCGGCGGCAGCACCTCGTCCCCGGCGGCCTCGGGCTCCTCTTCCAGCCGGTACGGCTGGGCCTCACCCGCGTACTCGGCCCGGGTGGCGAGGCGCTGCACCTCGGCATCCGCGTGGCGGGCCTGGGCGAGCAGGTCGTCGATGTGCTTGACCTGGTCCTGAACATCGTCCAGGACGAAAGTAAGCGTCGGCGAGTGGCGCAGCCCCAGCGCCTTCCCAACGGTGCTGCGCAACATGCCCTTGGCGCTTTCCAGCGCCGCCGCGGTGCTCGCCTGGGCAGCCGCGTCGCCGAGCACCGTGTAGAAGACCGTGGCGTCGCGGAGGTCAGCGGTGATCCGCGCATCCGTGATGGTGATCATGCCAAGCCGGGGATCCTTGATCTGGCTACGTACCACCGACGCCACCAGCTCACGCACCCGCTCCGCGTGCCGGCGCACCTTGGCCGGATCCGACATCTCGCCACCTCCAGGCGTACCGCTCCCGGCCGCCGGGCACCAGGAGTGCCCAAGCCGCCGGCCATCACCATGAACACTACCCGCGCCGCCGGTCCGCCCGTACGTCGCCGGTGCGGTGACCGCCCACCGAGCAGCCCCGCAGCGACGCCAGTGGATCAGTCGTCCGCGCCGTACAGTCGCCGCCGCACCGACAACAGTTCAACCTCGGGACGGGTGGCGACCAGGCGCTCACACGAGTCGAGCACCTCGCGTACGTGCGCCGCTGTCGCGGCCACCACCGCGACGCCGATCTCCGCCCGCCCGTGCAGGTCGAGCGCCCCCACCTCGGCGGTGGAGACCTCGACGCGGCGCAGCGCCGACACGATCGGCCGAACATAGGACCTCTTGGCCTTCAGCGACCGGGAGTCGCCCGGCAGGAGAAGGTCGAATACCGCGGTTCCGGTGAACATCGTCCCGGAGACTACGGACGAAGCCGGACATGATCAAGGGGTTTACGCCGTCTGGCGTAAACCCCTTGACCTGTGTCCCTACCGGATCAGGCGCGCGCCTTCTCCCGCATCTCGAAGGTCTCGATCACGTCGCCGACCTGGACGTTGTTGAAACCGGCCAGGGTCAGACCACACTCGAAGCCCTCGCGCACCTCGGTCGCGTCGTCCTTGAACCGCTTGAGCGAACTGATGGTGACGTTGTCCGCCACCACCGCGCCGTCGCGCAGCAGCCGGGCCTTGGCGTTGCGTCGGAGCAGACCCGACCGGACGATGCAACCGGAGATGTTGCCGACCTTGGACGAACGGAACACCTCGCGGACCTCCGCGGTGCCCAGCTCGACCTCCTCGTACTCCGGCTTGAGCAGGCCCTTGAGCGCCGCCTCGATTTCCTCGATGGCCTGGTAGATGACGGTGTAGTACCGCATCTCCACGCCCTCGCGGTCGGCCATCTCGCGGACCTTGTTGGCGGCCCGCACGTTGAAGCCGATGATCGTGACCGCCTCCGACGAGGCGCTCGCGAGCATGACGTCGCTCTCGGTGATCGCCCCAACGCCCCGGTGGATGATCCGTAGCTGGACCTCCTCGGGGATGTCGAGGTTGAACAGGGCATCCTCGAGCGCCTCCACGGAACCGGAGACGTCGCCCTTGAGCACCAGGTTGAGCGAGGTCTTCTCGCCCGCCTTGAGCTGCTCCATGAGCGTCTCGAGGGTGGCCCGACCACGGGAGTTGGCGAACGCCGCCGCCCGCCGCCGCGCCTGCCGCTGCTCGGCGATCTGCCGCACGGTGCGGTCGTCCTCGGCGGCCAGGAACGTGTCGCCCGCCCCCGGCACCGCGGTCAGACCCAGCACCAGCACCGGGCGAGATGGACCCGCCTCGGCGACCTGGTTGCCGTTCTCGTCGAGCATCGCCCGAACCCGGCCGTGCGCCCCACCGGCGACGATCGAGTCGCCCGCCCGCAGGGTGCCCTTCTGCACCAGCACCGTCGCCACCGCGCCCCGGCCCTTGTCCAGGTGCGCCTCGATCGCCACACCCTGCGCCGGGCCGTCGGTCGGAGCGGTCAACTCCAGCGACGCGTCCGCGGTCAGCAGCACCGCCTCGAGCAGGCTGTCGATCCCGGTACCGGGCTTGGCCGCCACGTTGACGAACATGGTGTCGCCGCCGTACTCCTCGGCGACCAGTCCGTACTCGGTCAGCTGTTGGCGGACCTTGTCCGGGTTGGCGTCCGGCTTGTCGACCTTGTTGACCGCCACCACGATCGGCACGTCGGCCGCCTTGGCGTGGTTCAACGCCTCGATCGTCTGCGGCATCACCCCGTCGTCGGCCGCGACGACCAGGATCACGATGTCGGTGACCTGGGCGCCACGGGCACGCATGGCGGTGAACGCCTCGTGACCGGGGGTGTCGATGAAGGTGATCGCCCGGTCCTGGTCCTCGTGCGGGACGTGGACCTGGTAGGCGCCGATGTGCTGGGTGATGCCACCCGCCTCGCCGGCCACCACGTTCGCCTTCCGGATCGCGTCCAGAAGCTTCGTCTTACCGTGGTCGACGTGGCCCATGACGGTAACCACCGGCGGCCGACTGACCAGACGGTCCTCCGCCACCTCGGCGTCCAGGTCGATGTTGAACTGCGCGAGCAGCTCGCGGTCCTCGTCCTCCGGGCTGACGATCTGGACGACAAAGCCCAGGTGTTCACCCAACAGCAGCAGGGTGTCGTCGGAGCAGGACTGGGTCGCGGTCACCATCTCGCCCAGGTTGAACATCTCCTGGACCAGCGAACCCGGGTTGGCGTTGATCTTGTCGGCGAAGTCCGACAGCGAGGCGCCGCGGGACAACCGGACGGTCTGACCCTGCCCCCGGGGCGCACCCGAGGACATGGTCGGGGCCGACAGGTTGTCGAACTCCTGTCTGCGCTGCTTCTTCGACTTGCGACCGCGGGTCGGCCGACCACCGGGACGCCCGAAGGCACCCGCGGCACCGCCACCGCGGCCACGGCCGCCGCCACCGGGACGGCCGCCACCCGGGCCGCCGCGGAAACCACCGCCGCCACCACCGGGGCCGCCGCGGTAGCCACCGCCGCCGCCACCGCCACCGGGGCCGCCGCCACCGGGGCCGCCGCGGTAACCACCGCCGCCGCCACCACCGGGGCCGCCGCGGTAGCCACCACCACCGCCGCCACCGGGGCGGCCGGCGCCGGAACCGGGACGGCCGGAGCCGGGACCGCCGGGGCGGCCGGGACGCTGGCTCGGCATGGAGGCCGGGCTCGGCCGCGGCGGCATGGAGGCCGGGCTCGGCCGCGGCGGCATGGAGGCCGGGCTCGGCCGCGGGCCACCTGCACCGGCGGCCGGGGGACGCTGCTGGCCGCCCTGGATGCCGAACGGGTTGTTACCGGCGCCGCGCGCCGGCGGACGACCGCCGGACCGGGGACCGGGGCCCGGAGTGGGCCCGCCGGAACGTCCGGCGGCCGGAGAGCCGGGCCGGGGCGGCATCGTGCCGGGGCCGGGGCGGGGACCCGGGCGCGGACCACCCTCGGTGGGCGGCTCCCGCCGGACGTTCTCCCGCTGCTGCTGCCGGGCAGCCTGCGCGGCCTTGACCGCGGCTTCCTGCTCGGCCTTCAGCGCGGCGGCACGCGCCTCGGCGGCCGCCACCTCGATGTCGTGAGCGCTCGCCGGCTTGGCGGCCGGGGTCGCGGACTGCGGCGGACCCGGAACCGGGCCCTTGGGCTTCGGGCCGGGCGTCGGTGCACCCGGCCGCCGCGGCGGCATGGGCTTGGCCGTGACGCGGGGCCCGCCCGGGGGCGGCGCCGGGGTCGGGGTCCGGGGAGGGGTCGGAGTCGGGGTCGGGGTCGGCGGGGTCGCCGCCGGCGGAGCTGCCGGCGCGGGCGAGCCGGTGTTGTTGACGAACGCGTTACGCAGCCGTCGGGCGACCGGCGCCTCGACCGTGCTGGACGCGGACTTCACGAACTCGCCCATCTCCTTGAGCTTGGCGAGAACGGTCTTGCTTTCGACCCCGAGCTCCTTGGCGAGCTCGTGTACGCGGGCCTTTCCTGCCACTGCACTCCTCATTCCGAGGTCGTGCGGGCAGCACCCGCAGCGACCTCACTCGTGCACTTGAAGCCTGGTCATTTCTGCGACTTCATCGTGTGCTCATGTCGGTCGTCCTACCTTGCTAGCGACCCGCGTCCGGTCGGGTTGGCCGGACGTCGTGGCTGGCGCATCGAGATGCTTCACAAGCTCACCATGGTCGGGGACCCCGGTGACGCGCAACGCCCGCCCGAAAGCACGACGCCGCACCGCCTGCGTGAAGCAGGCCGGGTCTGGGTGCACGTGCGCCCCCCGACCCGGCATCCTGCGGGCTGGGTCGGGACGGAGGCTGTGACCAGCCCCGTCACCCACCGCGACAACCCGCAGCAGTTCCTTGGTTGACGCTCGAGACCGGCAACCCACACAGGTGCGCTCCGGCAGCGCGCGTCGTACCACTGGGAAAGTCTACCCCTAGCCCCCGGAGATCGCGCGGCCCGGCTCCGGGACGTGATCGACATCCGCGTCACCCGCCGGACGGGCCGGCTCGACGTCGGAGCGGATATCGATCCGCCAACCAGTCAGTCGGGCGGCAAGCCGGGCATTCTGCCCTTCTCGCCCGATAGCCAGTGAAAGTTGGAAATCCGGCACCGTCACCCGGGCGGTACGGGAGGCCAGGTCAACCACCTCCACCCGGAGAGCCTTGGCTGGCGAGAGCGCATTACCGACGAAGGCAGCCGGATCCTCCGACCAGTCAATAATGTCGATCTTCTCCCCGTGCAGCTCACCCATGACCGCCCGCACCCGCTGCCCCATCGGCCCGATGCAGGCGCCCTTGGCGTTCACCCCCGCCGCGGTGGAGCGGACAGCGATCTTCGTGCGGTGACCTGCCTCACGGGCGATCGCGGTGATCTCCACCGTGCCGTCGGCGATCTCCGGCACCTCGAGGGCGAAGAGCTTCTTCACCAACGCCGGGTGCGAGCGGGACAGGGTCACCTGTGGACCGCGTACGCCCTTGGCCACGTGCACCACGACGCAGCGCACCCGCTCGCCGTGCGCGTACTGCTCACCGGGGACCTGCTCGGACTGGGGCAGCACCCCCTCCAGCTTGCCCAGGTCCACGCTGACGATGCCCTTCTCGGCACGCGCCTCGTGCGCCTGGACCACCCCGGTCACCAGGTCCCCGTCCCGGCCCACATACTCGCCGAAGTGCACCTCGTCGGTGGCCTCCCGCAGCCGCTGAAGAATCACCTGTTTGGCGGTCATCGCCGCGATCCGACCGAAGTCGTGCGGGGTGTCGTCCCACTCCCGCACCACACCGCCGTCGGGCTCCACCTCCTGGGCGAAGACCAAGGCCGCACCCGTCTTACGGTCGATCTCCACCCGGGCGTGCGGCTGCGCGCCCTCGGTGTGCCGGTACGCCGTCAGCAGCGCGGTCTCAATCGCCGCGAGGATCGTGTCGAACGGGATTTCCCGCTCACGCTCCAGTGCGCGCAGCGCCGCGAGGTCGATGTTCACCGCTCCTCGCCCTCCACATCATCGTCGTCGTCGAAATCGCCGGCCTCGTCGGCGCCGTCAGCGCCATCCGCCTCGCCCGGGCGGGTGAACTCGACCTGCACCCGTCCTGGGCCCAACTCGGCGTAGCGCCACCCCGTCCGGCCGGCGTCGGTCTCCAACACCACCTGCTCATCGTCCACCTCGACCACCCGGCCGGTCACCTGGCGGTCGCCAACGTCCGGCCCACCCCGCACCATGACCCGGACCAGACGGCCCGCGTTCCGCCGCCAGTGTCGAGGGAGGGTGAGCGGGCGGGACACGCCCGGCGAGCTGACCTCAAGCTGGTACTCGCCGGCGACGAGGTCCCCGCGCTCCTCCTCAGCGGCGTCCAGGGCGGCGGAGACGGCCCGCGAGACGTCGGCGACGCCGTCCAGGTCGATACCGCCATCGGCGTCGACAATCACCTGCACCACGTGGCGCCGGCCGGCCCGGGAGATCGACAGCTCCTCCAGGTCGTATCCGGCCGCACCGATGACTGGTTCGACGACCTCGTGCAACCGAGCCCGCCGGCTGGCGAGATCACCGCCGCGGCCGACCCGACCGGCGCTGCGCTGGCCACCCGTACGCCGCGGTCGCCCCGTCGGCCCGGTGGCCCGGCCACGCTGGCTCATCTAGCGCCCCTATCTGCTGTTGGCGGCGCCCGGTCGGTCGCCATAGCCACACGCCACCGGGGCGGACGCGCCGGTGGTTGCGCAGAGCGTAACGCGCTGCCCGCCAGTCGGATGGGCCGGCGCACCGACTCCGGACAACGCGGAGGTGGCCAACATGGTGTTGACTTGGACGGTGATGGGCAAAACGACGCAGCCGGACCCACTTCCGGACGGAACAATGAGACATTCCCGACGAAGAGTGCTACGAGTAGGCGCCCTCCTGACTCTCGGTGGCGCCGTACCGTCGCTCACCGGCTGTGACCTGTTCAACCAGGAACCACCCCCCGACCCACTCGCCCCCATGGTGGACGAGGCGCTCGTGCTCGCCGCGGCCTACCGGGACGCCGCCACGACGCACCCCACGCTGGCCGGGCGGCTGACGCCGATCACCGAAGCGCACGCCGCGCACGCGGCGGAGCTCGCCCGGATCACCAAGGTGGCCCTACCGTCGGCCACCCCGACCAGCAGCACCCCCGCCAACTCCGACGCGACCCTCACCGGGCTACGCGAACGCGAGCGGGCAGCCGGCGAGTCGGCCACCCGGGCCTGCCTGGCCGCACCGGCCGAGCGGGCCGCGCTGCTCGCCAGCATCGCCGCCGCCCGCGCCAGCCACCTGGAGGCGCTGCAGTGAACACCCCCACCCCGGGCGCGATCTCCGCCCACGCCGCCGCCCTGACCGCCGAATACGCCGCCATCTGGGCCTACGGCCCGATCGGCGTACGCCTGACCGGCCCTGACCAGGAGGCGGCCCGCGACGCCGAGGCGGCGCACCGGCGCCGTCGAGACGACCTGGTGCTGCACCTCACCGACGCAGGTGACAGCCTCCCAGCCGACCAGGCCGGCTACGCCCTGCCGTTCCCCGTCACCGACGAGGCGAGCGCCCTCCGGCTCGCCGTTGACGTCGAGGAACGCACGGCGGGATTCTGGCAGGCGGCGGTGGCCGCCACCAACGGCGCCGAACGGGAACGTGCGCTCGCGGCGCTGGTTGACTGTGCGGTGCGGGCCACCCGCTGGCGGCGAACCGCCGGGAACACCCCCCTGACCACGCCCTTCCCCGGAAGGACCGCCTGACCCGTTCGGCGACGGTGTGCCCCCGGGTCGCGGTGGATGCGTTCCTCGGGTCGACCGCTGGGGCCGCAGGTCGGCAGAATGCTCCCATGTCCATTCTGGGTTCCCTCACCCGCCGGGTCGGCCACCACCGCTGGTTCAGCACCGCCGCCCGGCTCCTCGTCCCGGTTGACCGCGCGGTCGGGCGGCTCAGCCGCGGGCGGGTGATCGCCCTCGGGCTTCTCCCGTCGCTGGTCATCACCACGACCGGCCGTCGCTCCGGCCAGCCCCGGAGCAACCCCCTGCTGTACGTGCCGGACGGAGACGGCTACGTGGTGGTCGGGTCGAACTGGGGACAGACCCACCAGCCCGCCTGGGCGTTGAACCTGCTCGCCAGCCCCCACGCCGAGGTGGACATCAAGGGGCGCCGGTTTCGGGTACGCGCCGACACGCCCGAGGGCGCCGAGCGGGACCGACTCTGGCAGTTGCTGGTGACCGAGTGGCCGGCCTACCAGACCTACGTGCAGCGGGCCGGCGACCGCAAGATCCACATGTTCCGGCTGGTGCCCGTCGCCGGATAACCGGCTCCTCCTACAGCCCGCCCTGGACACCGATCAGGGTGCCGATCCCGAAGGTCGCGGCGGCGGCGAGGCCACCCAGCAGCAGCTGACGCAGGCCCGCCGCCCACCAGCGCCGGCTGGTGAACCGGGCGACGATCGCGCCGGCCAGGAAGAGGCCGAGGCCGCCGACGCCGAGCGCCAGCCAGAGACTGGTGCTGCCGAGCAGGTAGGGCAGCAGCGGCACCAGGGCGCCGACGGAGAAGCAGACAAACGACGAGAGGGCCGCCGCCCACGGGCTCGGCTGGTCGTCCGGGTTGACGCCCAACTCCTCCCGGACGTGCACCCGCAGCGCCTCCTCCGGATTACGCCGCACCACCTCCGCGACCTGCGTCGCGAGCTCCCGGGGCAGGCCGCGGGCCACCCAGGTGTCCGCCAGTTCGCGCGCCTCGACCTCGGGGTGCCGTTCCAGCTCCCGCCGCTCCTTGGCCACCTCCGCGGCAACCTGTTCGTTGGCCGACCGGACGCTGGTGTACTCCCCCAGCCCCATGGAGATGGCGCCGGCGACCAGGCCAGCGGTGCCGGTGAGGAGCACGGCACGCGCCGACGCCCCGCCACCCCCCACCCCCGCGATCAGGGCGATGTTGGTGACCAGTCCGTCCATCGCCCCGAAAACCGCAGGTCGCAGCCAGCCGCCGGAGACGTCCGCGTGGTGTGCCTCCCGTAGCGCCGCCGGGGTCTCGGTCACGGCAGGGTGAGAATCTCGTAACCGTCGTCGGTCACGAGAATCGTGTGCTCGAACTGGGCGGTCCACTTCCGGTCCTTGGTCACCACGGTCCAGCCGTCATCCCACATGTCGTACTGGTAGGTGCCGAGGGTGATCATCGGCTCGATGGTGAAGGTCATGCCCGGCTCCATCACGTCGGTGGGCCGCGGGCTGTCGTAGTGCGGCACATAGAGCCCGCTGTGGAAGGCCTCGCCGATGCCGTGCCCGGTGAAGTCACGCACCACGCCGTAGCCGAAGCGCTTCGCGTACGACTCGATCACCCGACCGATCACGTTGATCTGCCGACCGGGGGCGACCGCCCGAATGCCGCGCATCGTCGCCTTGTGGGTCCGCTCGACCAGCAACCGGACCTCCTCGCTCACCTCACCCACACAGAAGGTGGCATCGGTGTCGCCGTGCACCCCGTCGAGGAAGGCAGTGACATCGACGTTGATGATGTCGCCGTCCTGAAGCACCGTCGAGTCGGGGATGCCGTGGCAGATCACCTCGTTCAGGCTGGTGCAGCAGGACTTGGGAAACCCCCGGTAGCCCAGCGTTGACGGGTAGGCGCCGTGGTCGCAGAGGAACTCGTGCACCACCTTGTCGAT
This sequence comes from Salinispora pacifica DSM 45544, assembly GCF_000378845.1. Classification (NCBI taxonomy): domain Bacteria; kingdom Bacillati; phylum Actinomycetota; class Actinomycetes; order Micromonosporales; family Micromonosporaceae; genus Salinispora; species Salinispora pacifica. The sequence goes on from NZ_KB905359.1 coordinate 1,692,184, forward strand.
CTCGTCGGTGGAGACCCCCGGCTTGCAGTGTTCGCCCGCGAGCGCGATGGCCTGCGCCGCCAACCGCCCGGCGGCCCGCATCCGCTCGATGGTCTCCGGTGTCTGCACGTGTGAGCCACGCCATTGTTTGGGCTCTTTCTTGCCCACGTACTCCGGTCGGGGAATGTGGGCGGGCACCTGTCGCCAGGGAGAGAGCGTGCCGGGAGTCAGTGGTGCACGGACGGTCATGGCGCAAGCCTAACTCCGCGACCTGGACACCGCGTGGTGCCCATCGCGCTCCGGGCCGGTGCGGACGGCCACAAGCCGCCCGAAATGATTTGCCCCACTGCCCGCCCCGGCCGCATCCTGACTGCGGTGACCAGGCCCGATCCGGACGGGCCAGCGCCGGGCGCTCGGCAACGCCCGGCGGAGCGGTGGCGCGGAACCCAACCTCTCTCTCACGTACGGTGATCCGCCGTACCCGATGGGTTCCACGCCACCGCTCCCCGCCCACGGCGTCGCTCCCCCGCCCATGGCGCGCCGTCCACGGCGGCGAGCACCCGGTTGGCGGGGATGCCCTCAGCTGCGCTACCCACGGAGCCGGGCCGTGATCTCACCCGCCGGCCCCGGCGCCCCGAACCAGTAGCCCTGCCCGGTGTCACACCGCAGTGCCCGCAGCCGCTCGGCCTGCACCCCGGTCTCCACCGCCTCCGCGGTGACCGACAACCCGAGCGCCCGCGCCAGCCGCACCAGGGCGTCCACGATCTGCTCGTCCCGATGGCCGGCCGCCTGCTCGGTTCCGCCCTCGCGCAGTCCCTCCACGAACGGGCCCGCCAACTTCAGCGACCTGATCGGCAACCGACGCAGGTACGCCAGATTCGAGTAGCCGGTGCCGAAGTCGTCGATCGCCAGCCCCACCCCCAGCCCGGCGAGCCGGTGCAACGCCCGCAGCGGCTCCCCCGCGGTACCCATCACGGCGCTCTCGGTCAGCTCCAGCTGCAGAAGTTCGGCGGGGAGCCCACTGTCGGTCAACGCCTCCGCCACCACGTCCACGATGTCGGGGTGTTCCACCTGACGCGCGGCGAGATTGACGCTGACGACCAGGCGGGCCGCCGGCACCTCGCGTCGCCAGGCAGCGGCGTCCCGGCACGCCCGGCGCAGCACCCACTCCCCGAGTTGGACGATCAACCCGGTCTCCTCGGCCAGCCCGACGAACCGAGCCGGGCCAAGCCGACCCAGCTTGGGATGCTGCCAGCGGACGAGCGCCTCCACGGCCAGCATCGAGCCGTCCCGCAGGGAGACGATCGGCTGGTAGTCCAGCACGAACTCATCCCGCTCCAAGGCCGCCGGCAGTGCGGCGGCCAACGTGGATCGGGCGATCTCACGCGCGCTTCGCTCCCGGTCCCAGACCGCCCATTGGCCACGCCCCTCGGCCTTGGCCCAGTACAGCGTGGTGTCGGCGGCCTTCATCAGCTCCGACGGGTCGGTCGTGTGTACCGGACACTCGACGATGCCGACGCTGGCCGAAACCATGAGCTGGTGGTCACCGATCCGAATCGGTGCGGCCACGGCCGCGAGTGCGGCCTCCGCGACGCTCACCACATCATCGAGGGACTCCCCGTCGTCGACCAGGATGACGAACTCGTCGCCCCCCATCCGGGCCACCAGATGCCCGAACCCGGCGACGCAGTCCGACAACCGGTCGGCGATCACCACCAGCAGCTGGTCGCCCAGATCGTGACCGAGGCTGTCGTTGACCGCCTTGAACCCGTCCAGATCGAGGAAGCAGAGCCCGACCGGACGGCCGGCGCCGGCGTTGTCGAAGACCATCCCGAGGGTATCGAAGAAGAGGGTCCGGTTGGGCAGGCCGGTGAGCGGGTCGTGCAGTGCCTGAAACCGAAGCCGCTGCTGGAGCTCGTAGCGCTCGGTGATGTCCTCGACCACCGCGACGGTGAACCGGGGACGGCCGTCGTCGTACCGGACCAGGGACACCGCCAGGTCGGTCCAGACCGTGGTGCCGTCCTTACGGTAGTACCGCTTCTCGATCCGGACGGTGTCCCGCTTGCCCTCGACGACCTCCTGGTACAGCTCCCAGATCCCGGCCGCGTCGTCGGGGTGGAACAGCGACGACACGTTACGCCGCCGCAGCTCCTCGATCGTGTAGCCGAGCATGTCGGCGAAGGCCTGATTGACGTCGATGATCTGGCCATCGACCAGGCCGATGCCGATCCCGATGGCGGCACCGGAGAAGACCGCGCGGAACCGGGCCTCGCTGTCCCGCAACGCCTGCTCCACCTCGTCCCGCGCCTGCCAGGCCGAGCGGGCGATCCGCTCCTGCTGGGTGAAGGTGCGTTCCCGTAGCGCGCCGGCGAATCCGGCTGCCATCGCGCCCTGCAGCGCCGCGACCCGGGTCGTCACCTCCTCCGTACCGACCAGGTCGGGCAGCACCCGGGCGAGGAACCGGTCACCGAGCGCCCGGATCGACCAGTCGAGCACCCCCGGCTCGGTCAGGTGCGCCTCGGCCAGCGCCTGGCCGACCTGGGCCGCGGGCTGGGGGGAGAACGGCTCGGCGCGCATCGCCTGGGCCAGCCGGATGGTGTGCAGGTGCAGCAGCCGCTGGGTCTCCGCAGCGCTGAACGGCACGAAGCCGATGCGGCGTACGGCGCGGGCCCACTCGGCGGCATACCCCTCGGCGCCGGCCTGGCTACGGTCGCGCCCTCCCGATTCCAGGACGACGGCCACCGCGATCAGCCGACCGGTTGGTCGTGCCGGGCAACCCCGCCGAAGGCACCGAACTGCGCCGGATTGTCATCCACGTCGGAGGCGGAGTCCGGCCGCCACAACGGCATGTGGACCACCCCCGGCTCCAGGAGGGTCCAGTCTCCGAAGAAACCGGTGATCTCGGCGCGGGAACGGAGGGTGATCTCGGTGTCGGTCCGCGCTGACAACCGCTGGGCATCGAGCATCTCCCGCGGCTGGTCCTCGAATGTGGAGTGTGAGATCACCAGACAGCTTCCGGGCGCGGCGGCGGCCCGGAGCGTGGCGAGGAGGTCGCCCGGGCGATCGTCGTCACCGATGAAGTGCACCACCCCGGCGAGCAGGATGCCCAGCGGTCGGTCGAAGTCCAGCAGCTCCAGCGCCCGGGCCTGCGCCAGGATGCGCCCGGGATCGCGTAGGTCGGCGTGGATGACCCCGGTCCGGTCGTTACCCACCAGCAGTTCCCGGCTGTGCGCCACCGCGACCGGGTCGATGTCGACGTAGATGATCCGGGCGTTCGGGTTGACCGCCTGGGCCACCTCGTGCACGTTACCGACGGTCGGGATGCCGGAGCCGATGTCGAGGAACTGATCGATGCCCTCGTGCAGCAGCACCCGGACCGCGCGGCGAAGAAACTCACGGCCGGCGCGCATGGTGCCGGCGAGGTTCGGCGTCATGCTGGCGATCTGCTCAGCGAGCTGCCGATCGATCTCGAAATTGTGGGCCCCGCCGAGAAAGTAGTCATACACCCGGGCCGCGCTCGGGCGAGATAGGTCAATCTCGGCGGGAAGTCCGTCCTGCTTCTGCACAGTGCTGCACCCCAGTTCGTCGCCGCGACGCGGGAGGGTACCGGTGTCGAGGGCGCGTGTGGGCACGCGGAGGCGACCGGCCGACCCGCGGATCATCAGGTGCCCACAACTGTAGGCGTGCGTCGATGCGGGCGGGAGGGTGCGGGCGGGCCGCCGATCATACCGCCGCCTCCAACAGCAGCGAGATGCCCTGGCCCACCCCGACGCACATGGTGGCCAGCGCCCGGCGGCCGCCCCGGCGCCGCAGCTCCAGGGCAGCGGTCAGCGCCAGCCGGGCCCCACTCGCGCCGAGCGGATGCCCCAACGCGATCGCGCCCCCGTTCGGGTTGACCTGCTCGGCGTCCGCCGGCAGACCCAGTTCCCGCAGGACCGCCACCGCCTGCGCGGCGAACGCCTCGTTCAGCTCGACCACGTCCAGGTCGCCCACCCCCAGGCCGAGCCGGTCGAGGAGCCGACGGGTGGCGGGCACCGGGCCGACGCCCATCACCCGCGGCGGCACACCGGCCGCGGCGGAGCCGACGACCCGGGCCAACGGGGTCAGGTCGTACCGGGTGAGTGCCGCCTCGGAGGCCACCAGCAGCGCCACCGCGCCGTCGTTGACACCGGAGGAGTTACCGGCGGTGATCGTGCCCCCCGCCCGGAACGGGGTGGGCAGCGCAGCCAGCTTCGCCAGCGACGTCTCCCGCGGATGTTCGTCGACCTCGACCAGCGTCGTCCCCCGCCGACCGGCCGGAGCCGACACCGGCACGATCTCCTCGGCGAGCCGACCGTCGGCCTGCGCCTTGGCCGCACGCTGCTGGGAGCGGTACGCGAACTCGTCCTGGGTGGCCCGCGCGACGCCGTACTCGGCGGCCACGTTCTCCGCGGTCTCCGGCATCGAGTCGATGCCCCACCCCTGTTCCAGCAACGGGTTCACCAGCCGCCAGCCGATGGTGGTGTCGTAGACCTCCGCGTTACGGGAGAACGCGGTCTCGGCCTTGGGCAGCACGAACGGCGCCCGGCTCATGCTCTCCACCCCGCCGGCCAGCACCAGGTCGGCCTCGCCGGCAACGATGGAACGGGCCGCGAGGGCGAGGGCGTCCAGGCCGGATCCGCAGAGCCGGTTGACCGTGCTGCCGGGCACCTGCTCGGGCAGCCCGCCGAGCAGCGCCGCCATCCGGGCCACGTTGCGGTTGTCCTCGCCGGCCTGGTTCGCGCAGCCCAGAATCACGTCGTCGGTCCGGGCCCAGTCCACCGTCGGGTACCGCGTCACCAACTCCCGGATCACGTGCGCGGCCAGGTCGTCGGGGCGGACGCCGGCGAGTGCCCCGCCGTACCTCCCGATCGGGGTACGGACACCAGCCACCAGATATGCCACGGTCATCGCGAGTCCTTCGGGGTGGGAAGGTCGGGGGGAAGAACGGACCCGGTCCCGGGCAACGCTCCGGCGTCAGAATATCGACGCCCGGACCAGCGGGGTCGCAGGTGCCCGAGCCAACCTGGTGGGGAGGGTCACCGGCAAGTCGCTCCCCAGGACCGCGGAGAACGGTGTAACGTCGTCCGGCAATGACCAACGTCTGGAATCTCACCGTGCGCCTGTACGTCGACCTTCGACTGCAGGCCAGCGGCGTCTGTCCGGCGCGGCCGCACCGCTGACGCCGCCCGCACCTTTCGTTCTTCCAGACTTGGACTTTCATGCGCAAGATCCCTTTCTCCGTGCAGATCCTGCTCGGCCTCGCCCTCGGCGTGGCCCTCGGCTACCTCGCCCGGGCCGCTGAGCTGAGCTGGCTGGCCAGCGGCCTCGACACCGTCGGTGGCCTCTTCGTCCAGCTGCTCAAACTCGCCGTGCCACCCCTGGTCTTCACCGCAATCGTGATCAGCGTGGTCAGTCTGCGGGGCGTGGCCAACGCCGCCCGGCTGGCGCTGCGCACACTCCTCTGGTTCGGTGCCACCGCGCTCATCGCGGTCAGCGTCGGCATCGGCCTCGGGCTCCTCACCAACCCCGGCCGCGGGGTCGCCCTGGACACGGCCGACGCCACCGCCCCGACCAGGACCGGCTCCTGGACCGACTTCCTCACCGGCATCGTCCCGACGAACCCGGTCGGCGCGTTCGTCGAGGGCAACGTCCTCCAGATCGTCTTCCTCGCGCTCGTCATCGGCGCGGCGGCCCTGCTGGTCGGCTCGCCCGCCGAGCCGTTCGTCGAACTCAACCGGGCGCTACTGGCGATCGTCCAGAAGGCGCTGTGGTGGGTGATCCGACTCGCCCCGATCGGGACCCTGGGCCTGATCGGCAACGCCGTCGCCACGTACGGCTGGGACCTGCTGGCCCCGCTGGCCCGTTTCACCACCGCCGTCTACGTCGGCTGCGCGATCGTGCTGTTCGTGGTCTACCCGCTGCTGCTGCTCGGCGCCGGCCGGCTCAACCCGCTGCGCTTCTTCGCCGGCGCCGCACCGGCGATCCAGCTGGCCTTCGTCTCCCGCTCCTCGGTCGGCACCATGCCGGTGACCCAGCGCGCGGTGGAGCGGCTGGGGGTCCCCCGCGAGTACGCCTCGTTCGCGGTCCCGTTCGGCGCCACCACGAAGATGGACGGCTGCGCGGCGATCTACCCGGCCCTGGCCGCGATCTTCGTGGCGCAGGTCTTCGGGGTGCAGCTGGGTGTCACCGACTACCTGCTGATCGCCTTCGTCTCCGTGGTCGGCTCGGCGGCGACCGCCGGGCTCACCGGCGCGATCGTCATGCTCACGCTGACGCTGAGCACACTCGGCCTGCCGCTGGCCGGCGCGGGCCTGTTGCTGGCCATCGACCCGATCCTGGACATGGTGCGCACCGCGACCAACGTCGCCGGGCAGGCTCTCGTGCCGACGATCGTGGCGGCCCGGGAGGGCACCCTGGACCGGACCGCGTACGACGCGGCCGGCCGGCGGAGCCTGGTCGACGAGGACCCGGGCGAGCCCGACTCCCGGCCCGGCCAGCACGAGGAGCCGGCCCTGGCCCCGGCCTGAGCGGACCCCGCCGGCCCCGCCCCCGTCGCGGGGGCGGGGCCGGCATCCGTCCCGGCCCTCGCCGGCACCCGCGCCCAGCATCGGGCCTCTCCCGTCAGCCGGCCAGGTGGGACCACCGGGCCGCCAGCTCAGCCCAACGGCCCTGGGCGGCCACCCGGCCGTCGTTCAGCACCAGGACGTGGTCGGCGCGGAGCAGCGCCGCCCGTTTCGAGGTCGACCCCAGCACCGTGACCCCGTGCCGTCGCAGCGCCGCCCAGAGCGCCAGCTCCGTGGTGACATCCAGCGCGGAGGAGACGTCATCGGCGACCAGCAACTCACTTCGCGGGGCGAGCGCACGGGCCAGCGCGAGCCGCTGTAGCTGGCCGCCCGAGAGCCGGGTGCCCTTGTGCCCGATGACCAATCCGAGGCCGGCCCCGGAGGCCGCTAGATCCGGCTCCAGCTGGGCGGTCGACACCGCCGCGCCGACGTCCACCGGAAAGCCGAGGGTGATGTTGTCGGCGACCGTCCCGGAGAGCACCCGGGGCTGCTGACCGACGTAGCCGACCTGGTGCGGGCGGAGAAACAGCTCCGGCTCGGTCACCGGCACGCCGTTCCACAGCAGCCGGCCGGTGTGCGGCACGATCCCGGCGAGGGCCCGCAGCAGCGACGACTTGCCCGACCCGACCGGACCGACCACCAGGACGAGCTGGCCGCGTTCGATCGTCAGGTCGACATCGCGGACCGCCGCCACCCCGTCCGGGTGGTGGACCCCGAACCCGACCAACTCGAGCCGACGCAGCGGGCGCCGGGCCGGTGCCGGCGGCGCCGGAGCGGTACCGACGGCCGGGTCAACGGCCGGCAGCGCCGCCGAGTACGCCGGCGCCCCGGTCATCGCCACCGTCCGCTGGGTCCACACCCGAGCCGACGGCACCTGGGAGAGCAGCGACGCCGTGGTCCAGGCGATCCAGCGCGCCGCGACGAGGGTGGAGACGGCGACCAGGGTCGCTCCGGCCGACAGAACACCGGCCAGGAACAGCGCCCACGCGCCGATCGGTAGCAGTCCGCTGACCACCGACGGTGTGGAGCGGGACCACACCTGGGTGGCGATCTCCCGCCGCTGGCGCTCGCTGCGGATGGCATCCAGGGCGGCGAGGTGGTCGAGCACCGGCCCGGCCGCGCCGGCCAGCTTCACCGTCCGCGCGGCGGAGAGCCCGGAGACCAGCGCGGTCGCGTACGCGGCCCGCGCCGTCACCGTCGCCCGTGCGCTGCGCTCCAGGGCCGGACCGAACAAGGCGGCCGCCAGCGCGGACACCACCATCGTCCCGAGGAAGAAGAGTCCGGGTACGACGCTGCCGGAGATCACGGTCATCGCCACCAACAGGGCCAGGCCGGTGAACTGGTCCAGCACGTTGTCGGCGAGCTCCACGACCCGTTCGGTGTCACCGCCCTGGGCGACCACCTCGGCGGGGGTGTAGCCGCTGACCCGCCGGGGCCCGGTCTGCCCATGCACCAGCCGGAGGTTGATCCGCAGCATCTGCCGCACCCACCAGTTCTGGAACCACAGCGTCGTGTGCCAGTGGAAGGGCAGCGTGGCCAGCAGCCCGGCCGCGATGCCGAGCGCCGGCAGCCACGGCTGACCGACGCCGTCAACCACGTCCGCCCAGAGCCACGGCAGCACCGGGCCGTCCAGGCCGACCAACACCAGCACCACGAAGGGCGCCATGGACGCCAGCCCGTACCGTGGGTCGTTACGGAGCAGCCGGAAGAGCTCCCGCAGCGTTCGGCCCAGGGACGCCGCCGCTGGCGAGGCCTCCACAGCTGATGGCGAGACGTCCACGGGGAGCGGCGAGATGGGCTTCGCCGCGGCGACAACCGGGCCGAGTTCGGGCCGAGCGTCCGGCTTCGGGCCGTCCAGCAGCCCGACCCCGCCACCGCCACCGCCACCGCTGACGGTGCCGGGGCCGCCGCCAACCTGGACGGGCGCGTGGACGCTGGTGCTGACGGGAGTGACGGCCGGGGCGATGGCGTCGCTGGGGACGGCGGCAGGGCCGATGGCGTCGCTGCTGGCCAGCAGCTCGGCGAAGCGCCCCGATTCCCGCAGTGGCCCGGCCTCCAGCACCGCGCCGTCGGCCAGCACCACCACCTCGTCGCAGTGTCGGACCGAGGAGAGCCGGTGCGCGATGACGATGCCGATCCGGTCGCGCAGCAGCCGTTCGGTGGCGGCCTGCACCCGCGCCTCGGTGACCGGATCGAGCCGGGCGGTCGCCTCATCCAGGATCACCACGTGCGGGTCCCGCACCAGAATCCGGGCGAACGCGACCAACTGCTCCTGACCAGCGGAGAGGACGTGCCCACCCTCGCCGAGCCGGGTCCGCAGCCCGTCGGGGAGTTCGGTGGCCCACCCGTCGAGGCCCAGTTCGCGCAGGGCATCGGCGGCGGCGTCGAGAAGGTCCGGGTCGAAGAGGGCGATGTTCTCCGCGAGGGTGCCGGCCAGGATCTCGGTACGCTGCGGCACCACCGCCACCCAGCGGCGCAGCTGCTCGACATCGATGTCGCACAGATCCCGACCACCGAGCCGGACCGTCCCGGCCGGCACGTCGACCGCTCGGGTGAGCACCTTCGCCAGCGTGGACTTACCCGAACCGGTCCGGCCGACCAGGGCGTACGAACGGCCCCGGGCGAAGGTGAGGTGGATGTCGCGCAGGGCCGGCCCGCGGCTGCTCTCGGCCAGCGGGTACTGGAAGGTCAGACCCCGCACCGTCAGCTCGCCGTCAACCGGGGCCAACCCGCCCACCGGCTCCTGCGGGGAACCCGCCAGCAGCCGTACGCGGCCCCAGGCACCGAGGGCGTACTGGAGCTCCGGCACCAGCCGGCTGACGTGCTCGACGGTCGCGCCGAAAGCGATGGCGAGCAGCCACACGGCGGTCAGCCGGGCACCGTCGACCCGACCGCTGGCCAGCGCCCACGCTCCGACGAGCACCACCGCGGCGATCCCGACGTTGGTGACACCGACCGCGGTGGTGGTGACCCGGGCCGACATCCGCCACACCGGCATCCCTCGGGCGAGCACGGCCGCCGCCCGGGTGGCCCAGAGCCGCAGCACGTACGGCTGGGCGAGGCTGGTCCGCACGTCGTCCTGGCCGTGGACGGCCTCCTCCGTGACCGCGGCGAGGTCGGACCAGGCCGCCTCCTCGGCCATCCGGGCTGGAACGATGCGCGCGGTGGGCCGGCGCAGGCCGACGGCGAGGACACCGGCGAGCAGCAGCATGGTCAGCCCGGCCGGCCACCAGACACCCAGTGCGACAACCGCGGAGAGCAGGCCCGCAGTCAGCATCTGGGCGATGCGGATACCCTGCGATCGAACCCCGGCGGCCACGTCATAGACGTCACCGTCGATCCGGTCCAGCAGCTCGCCGACCGGGGTCGCCTCCAAGGTGGGCAGGTCCTGCCCGAAGGCGACCCGGCAGAGCCGGCGCCGGACGGCGGCGGACCAGTCGGCGGTCACCCCGGCCAGCACCAGGTTGACCACGAGAGCGCTGGTCACGGCGGCGACCAGCGCCACCGCGAGCAGGGCGAAGGCACCGACGGATCGGTGTACCAGGACCGGCCCGGCCAACGCGGCGGCTGCGGCCTGACCGCCGGCGCCGAGCAGGACCAGGATGCCCACGATCGTCATGCGGCGAGGCGCGGTGGCCCACAGGTCACGGAGCAGACGCACGGGAAACCCTAACGAGACGAGCGGCGCTGGAACGCCCAGCCTCGCCCGGCGGGGACCCGCAGCTCAACGCATTTTGGCCAGCACGATCTGAGCGCTTATGGAATGCAATGGGCTTCTCAGGTCAAAATTCACTTATGTCCGATTGATGCCTGATTGCGGTATGGTCGGGGGCACGGTGGTGGCGGAATCCCGGCCGCCGTCAGGGCGTTACACCATGCGTACGACCGAGCCGGCGTTCCGCCGATGGCGGATGCCAGCCGTGCGTGAGCCCCGGAATGTTGGCGGCCCGCCGGTCGTTACATCTGGACCCGGCGCCGTGCGTGTCCCCCCGACCGCGGTAGCCGAGGATCCTCTCTCCCCTGTTTTGTTGAGCGCCGGACGGTGCTTGCACCCGCCCCTTTGCCGCCTGAAGGCCCCCCCCCCTTTTTCCTTCGGGCGTGCGTGTGGGTGTCGACCCCCGAATGGAGCAACCCTCATGATGAACACGATTCTGCGTCGTAGCGTCCTTGGTATCGCTGGTCTGGCCCTGTCCACCGGTGTCGTCGCCGGCCCCCTGGCCACCCTCACCGACACCACCCCGGCCGCTGCTGCGGCCGTTCAGGTCGCGAAGCCGGACATGGACACGCTGATCCCGCACGGCACCCAGGGCGAGCAGTCACGCATCGACCTGGGCGACGAGCAGGTCGCCAACGTGAAGGCCATCATCGAGGCCACCAAGAAGGCCGGCATGGACGAGCGCGCCGCCGTGGTNGCGATCGGCACCAGCCTGCAGGAGTCGAAGCTGGAGAACCTGGGACACCTGGGCGCGCGTAACGACCACGACTCGCAGGGCCTGTTCCAGCAGCGNCCNTCNTCNGGNTGGGGCANNGTGGAGCAGATCACCGACCCCGAGTACTCCACCACCGCCTTCCTCAACGGCCTCAAGCAGGTCGAGGGCTGGCAGGACATGCCCCTGACCGAGGCCGCGCAGACGGTGCAGGTGTCGGCGTACCCGTTCCACTACGCCCAGTGGGAAACCCAGGCCGCCGACCTGGTCGCCGAGCACTGGACCAGCTGACCCCACCCGCACCACCCACAAACAAACCCCCGCAGACCTGACCCACACAAAGGGGGAAAGAAACTGTTGGCCGGCACCCGAACCGGGTGCCGGCCAACAGTCGTCTCCGGATGTCCTGGAGTCTAACTACTGCCCTCTGCGCCCATCGATGCACTCGCGGAGAAGGTCGGCATGGCCAAGGTGGCGGGCGTACTCCTCGACCAGGCGGACCAGGACTTCCCGTAGCTCCACATCCGAGGAGCACGTCCCGCTCGCCGTGGACGGTGCCCTGGTCCCGCGGGTCCTGCGCGGGCGGGACGAACATGTTCTGCCAGCCGAAGCCCTTGCCCTCCCACTGATCTGTCATGAATGGAGTCTGCTCGACCGACCAGGGGCCGGGTAACAGCGCCCGTCGGGCCGTCCGGAATGGCCAGCCCCGGGATGCCGCGCGCTCGCTTTCGGCTCGACGTGATCGCGGGCCCCACCTGGGTCACCGTCCGGAGACCGCGCGCTCGATGAGGGTCGCGGCGCCGGGCCCGGAGAGCTCGTCGGGCGCAACCGGCCGACCGGAGACCGCGAGCAGGAGAGCGAGAGTCGTGCCCCGCACCTCAGGGCCAACTCCGCTGTCGACGGCAGCGTCCGAGCTGACCAGTCGCAGCCCACTCGCGCGCTCCTTGCCACCGCCCAGCTGCGCCGTCGTCCGTAGTTGGAAGGTGAGTGCCGCCGCCACTTGCTCGACCGGGTACTCACCGCTGAGCCCAACTGCCCGTCGGATGTCCTCGCCGTGGACGAACGCCTCGACGAGACGGGTGACGATCGCGGCTGGTGGGGTGCTCGTGCGGGTCACGACCGCGCGGAGGGCGGCGAGGGTGTCCAACGGGTCCGTGCGCCGTTCGCGGGCGAGACCCACCGCGTTCTGGCGGTCGAAGTCGAAACGGGCGGTGATCATGTCTCGAACGAAGCGGACCCGCGTCGTCTTCGCGGTGTCGACCAGGTGGGCCACGACGTCGTGGACGTCCCACCCGGGGCAGGCAGTCGGGGTAGCCCACTGCTCGGGCCCCAGGGTCTCCAGGCTACGCACGAGGGCCGCGCGCTCGTGGTGAACGACAGTCCACACCGCGGCATGCCGGCTGTTCATGCCGCCATCCAAGCAGCAGGGACTGACACTGCGGGGTGGGCGCGCGGTTCTGGCGGCCGGCGAAGCTGAGGCGTGCGCGCCGGCCACCCCGGCCGTGGGGATGGCCGGCGGGGTGTCAGCGCCCCACGGTCACCTGCTCGCCGACGGCAACGACCTGATCCGGGGTCATGAAACGCGGCGCCTGCAGGTTGAACGCCGAGCCGTCGGCCAGTGGGACCTGGAGAAACCAGATCTCGTCGGCCCGGACGAGGTGGGCCGCCCGGTCGTTGACCTCGACCCTACCCACCTCCTGGGCTCCCACAACGGTGCCCAGGAGGTCCGACGAGGCCTCCCCGACCACCTGCACTGACATCGTGGCGTCCGAGTTCTCGTCCTTCAGGGTGAGGATCGTGTCTCCCTTGAAGGCGAACACGTCCCAGCCCGCCGGCGCGAGGTGGACCTGCAACGGCACCTCCTGTGGCCGCTCGACAACCGTGTCCGCGAGGGCCAGGACGGCTACCCCGGTGCCGAACCGGCCCTGGCCGGTGACCCGCACCCACTGGCCCGGCTCCCGCTCCCAGCTCACGGACACATATTTGGACCCGTTCTGCGGACGATTTTCCGACAACTCGCCGGGTTGGCCGTGCACGGTCACCGGTCTGGTGCTCCCGAGCGACTCGGGTCGCCGGTCATAGACGCTCAGGTAGACATCGCTCTCCCCAGCCGTATCCTGGTGCACCGCGAGGAAGCGGCTGTCGTGGAGGCTGAACGACGGGGCTTTCAGCCCGGCCGGCATCGGATCGAGGGCGAGCGGGAAGACCGGCATCTGGAACGCGACGAGGGTGACGGCGGCCGGCGTTCGGTCCGGCGACTGCTCGGCGGAGTTCACACCGCCGACCACCACCGAAACAACGAAGAGCGCACTGGCCGCTATGACAGTCATGGCCAGTACCCGGGCCCGCTGAATGCCGTGCTGGCGGTGCAGTCCCGCCCGCCGCTGCCGGGGTTCGGTCGCCGCTCCGGCGATCTCGGTCAGCAGCCGGTGGCGGGCAGAGTTCAGCACGCTCTCGGTGGCAGGCGCCGAATCGGGACCGTGTTGCTGGAGCAGAGTGATCTCGTTCATGCGCGTTCCTCGCTGGTGATAGTGACGCTGAGGGCCGCACGAGTCACCCGTCGCGCCCGGTTCAGGCGGGAGCGAACGGTGCCGACGGGGATGTCCAGCACCGCCGCGATCTCGTTGTACGACAGCTCCGCCCACGCGGACAGGAGCAGGACGTCCCGGTCGCCCCGCTTGAGTGCGGCCAGCGCGGCGGCCAGGTCCCGGCGCAGTGCCTGGGCCTCCAGCCGCCCGAGCGCATCGTCGGTGGCGTACGCCTCGCCACTGGGATCCGCTGGGACCCGGGCCAGGGCCCGGTACCGCCGCTTCTCCTGACGCGCGTGTCGGCGCAGCACGTTGGTGGCGATGCCGAACAGCCAGGGGCGTACGTCGACGTGCAGCTTCCGGTACGTCGCTCGTCGGCGGAACGCGATCAGGAACGTCTCGGCCAACAGGTCGTCGGCGTCCGACCCGATCCGTCGGGCCAGATACCGGTGTACGGCGCTGGCGTGCCGGTCGAACAGCGGCCCGAACCGCTCCGCCACCAGCAGGGACTGCTTGATCAGCACCTCGTCGGGGGGCTGGTCGATCGGGGAGCCGTCCGGCACCTCGTCGGGGGCATGGTCGGCCGGGGGGCCGTCGGCGGGCGACGATCTGCCAGCCGCAGGGCTCCCCGGTTCACGTTGACGGGCTTGCAACCCTGGTTTGGTGGTCACACTTCCTCATGCCCGGTCGCCGTCCTGGGGTTCACGCCGTCCGCGTCTCACTCGCCGCCGTTGGTGGCGTGCCTCAGGGTCGCCGACGGACACGCCGGGGTGAGGCTCTCATCAGGTACTGGACCAAAACTTGCGTCTCAAGCCGCTCGAGGTTGCAAGGTGAGCCTCATGGACATGAACAAGCTGTACCCAATCGGCAATGTCGCCCGGCGGACCGGCCTGAGCATCAGCGCCGTCCGGTACTACGCGGACGTCGGTGTCGTCACGCCCTCCGCCAGCAACCCGGCCGGCCACCGCCTGTACGACGTGTCGGCCATCGCTCGGCTGGAACTGGTCCGGACGCTACGGGAGCTCGGTGCCGGCCTGGACGAAATCCGGCGGGTGCTGGCCGGTGAGGCGACGTTGCGCGAGTTGGCCGCCACCCACCTGGCCCTGTTGGAGCGACAGGAGGCGGGGCTGCGCAGGCGGCGCGCGGTGCTGTCGACGATCCTCAGACAGGACTCCACGGCCGAGCAGGTACTGCTGATGCACAAGCTGGTTGGATTGTCGGACGAGGAGCGCCACCAGTTGATCGACGAGTTCTGGACCGAGGTCTGCACCGGTTGGGAGCCGCCGGAGCGAATGACTGAGTGGTGGCGGGCGGCGCGGCCGGAACTGCCCGACTATCCCGCCACGGCCCAGTTGGAGGCGTGGATCGAGTTGGCTGAGCTGGTCCAGGACAACGAGGCGCGGCAGGCCGTACGCCGTCAGCTGTACGAGGCATGCACCACCGGGGCCGGGCCGCTGATGACCTCGTCGCCGATGCTGGACAGCCTGGAAGCGGCCACGCCGATCAGTCAGGCCGCGATGGACGCGTCGCGGGAGCAGGTGCCACCGGACTCGCCGCGGGGGCGGGAGATCGCCGACCAATGGATCGGGTGGTTGTCCGGCGTCTTCGCAACGCCGGACAGCCCCGAGTCACCGGATACTCCCGAGTTCCGGATCCAGGCGGCTGACCACATGCTGGCGGGCGCGGAGTGGGACCGCACGCCTCCGCAGCCGGAGGGACCGTATGACCGATACATGGCATTGGTCGAGACCGTGAACAACGCGCCGCAGGAGCAGTTCCCGTGGGAGTGGCTAGCCGCGGCACTGCGCGCATCCGCCCTGCCGCACTGACGCTGCACGGCCCGGGGTCGTGCCGGTATTCAGCCGGAGTTGCCGGCGAGGCTGATCCAGTGGCTGGCTGCGTGCTACTCGCTCAGAACAAGACGGTGGCCAGGGTGCCCACCGGGCGGAAGCCGCAGCGCTCATAGACCCGCCGGGCGGCTTGGTTGAAGTCGTTGACGTAGAGGCTCACCGTGGGCGCGAAGCGGTGCAGCGCGTCGCGGACGACGGCGGCCATCGCCGCAGCAGCGATCCCCCGACCCCGCCACTCGGGGGCCACCCAGACCCCCTGTACCTGGGCGGTGCGCCGGGTCACCACCGCCAGCTCGGCCTTGAAGACGACCTCGCCGTCGACGAAGCGGACGTAGGCCCGACCGGACCGAACCAGGTCCTGGACCCGACGGTAGTAGCCGCGCCCGGCGTCCTCGGACAGCGGCGAGACACCGACCTCCTCGGTGTACATGGCCACGGCGGCCGGGAAGAGCCGGTCCACCTCGCCGCGGCGGACGTGGCGCACCTGTGGGTCCGGGGCCACCGCGGGCACGGTGTCGGTGGCGAGCAACGGCTGGTTGGGGCGGACGTCGCGGGCCGGGCCCCAGGTCGAGGCGAGCCGCTCCCAGAGGCCGAGCACCGCGTCCGCCCGGCCGACGATCGACGAGCAGAGCCGCTCCTGCCCGGCGAGTAGGTCGGCGTAGGCGGCGATGGCCGGCTCGGTCGCGAGCACCGGGGTGAGGTTGCCGCCCAGCCAGCAGACGGATTCCAGACTTCGACGGGGGCCGTAGCCGAGGACGCGTCCCTCGGACCGCCACCAGCCGAGCCCGCGCGCGGCGACCCGCTCGGCGACCTGTGCGCCCGCGTACGGGTCGAGGTCGAGCAGTTGCTCGACTGCGCGACGCTCCGAATCCCCGAGTTGCCGTACCGGCGTCGTCAGC
>NZ_KB905359.1:1708550-2571448 GCF_000378845.1 Salinispora pacifica DSM 45544
CCCGCCCACCGGCTCCTGCGGGGAACCCGCCAGCAGCCGTACGCGGCCCCAGGCACCGAGGGCGTACTGGAGCTCCGGCACCAGCCGGCTGACGTGCTCGACGGTCGCGCCGAAAGCGATGGCGAGCAGCCACACGGCGGTCAGCCGGGCACCGTCGACCCGACCGCTGGCCAGCGCCCACGCTCCGACGAGCACCACCGCGGCGATCCCGACGTTGGTGACACCGACCGCGGTGGTGGTGACCCGGGCCGACATCCGCCACACCGGCATCCCTCGGGCGAGCACGGCCGCCGCCCGGGTGGCCCAGAGCCGCAGCACGTACGGCTGGGCGAGGCTGGTCCGCACGTCGTCCTGGCCGTGGACGGCCTCCTCCGTGACCGCGGCGAGGTCGGACCAGGCCGCCTCCTCGGCCATCCGGGCTGGAACGATGCGCGCGGTGGGCCGGCGCAGGCCGACGGCGAGGACACCGGCGAGCAGCAGCATGGTCAGCCCGGCCGGCCACCAGACACCCAGTGCGACAACCGCGGAGAGCAGGCCCGCAGTCAGCATCTGGGCGATGCGGATACCCTGCGATCGAACCCCGGCGGCCACGTCATAGACGTCACCGTCGATCCGGTCCAGCAGCTCGCCGACCGGGGTCGCCTCCAAGGTGGGCAGGTCCTGCCCGAAGGCGACCCGGCAGAGCCGGCGCCGGACGGCGGCGGACCAGTCGGCGGTCACCCCGGCCAGCACCAGGTTGACCACGAGAGCGCTGGTCACGGCGGCGACCAGCGCCACCGCGAGCAGGGCGAAGGCACCGACGGATCGGTGTACCAGGACCGGCCCGGCCAACGCGGCGGCTGCGGCCTGACCGCCGGCGCCGAGCAGGACCAGGATGCCCACGATCGTCATGCGGCGAGGCGCGGTGGCCCACAGGTCACGGAGCAGACGCACGGGAAACCCTAACGAGACGAGCGGCGCTGGAACGCCCAGCCTCGCCCGGCGGGGACCCGCAGCTCAACGCATTTTGGCCAGCACGATCTGAGCGCTTATGGAATGCAATGGGCTTCTCAGGTCAAAATTCACTTATGTCCGATTGATGCCTGATTGCGGTATGGTCGGGGGCACGGTGGTGGCGGAATCCCGGCCGCCGTCAGGGCGTTACACCATGCGTACGACCGAGCCGGCGTTCCGCCGATGGCGGATGCCAGCCGTGCGTGAGCCCCGGAATGTTGGCGGCCCGCCGGTCGTTACATCTGGACCCGGCGCCGTGCGTGTCCCCCCGACCGCGGTAGCCGAGGATCCTCTCTCCCCTGTTTTGTTGAGCGCCGGACGGTGCTTGCACCCGCCCCTTTTGCCGCCTGAAGGCCCCCCTTTTCCTTCGGGCGTGCGTGTGTGGGTGTCGACCCCCGAATGGAGCAACCCTCATGATGAACACGATTCTGCGTCGTAGCGTCCTTGGTATCGCTGGTCTGGCCCTGTCCACCGGTGTCGTCGCCGGCCCCCTGGCCACCCTCACCGACACCACCCCGGCCGCCGCTGCCGTTCAGGTCGCGAAGCCGGACATGGACACACTGATCCCGCACGGCACCCAGGGCATGTCACGCATCGACCTGGGCGACGAGCAGGTCGCCAACGTGAAGGCCATCATCGAGGCCACCAAGAAGGCCGGCATGGACGAGCGCGCCGCCGTGGTCGCGATCGGCACCAGCCTGCAGGAGTCGAAGCTGGAGAACCTGGGACACCTGGGCGCGCGTAACGACCACGACTCGCAGGGCCTGTTCCAGCAGCGCCCCTCCTCCGGCTGGGGCAGCGTGGAGCAGATCACCGACCCCGCCTACTCCACCACCGCCTTCCTCAACGGCCTCAAGCAGGTCGAGGGCTGGCAGGACATGCCGTTGACCGAGGCCGCGCAGAAGGTGCAGGTGTCGGCGTTCCCGTTCCACTACGCCCAGTGGGAGACCCAGGCCGCTGACCTGGTGGCCGAGCACTGGACCAGCTGACCCCACCCGCACCACCCACAAACAAACCCCCGCAGACCTGACCCACACAAAGGGGGAAAGAAACTGTTGGCCGGCACCCGAACCGGGTGCCGGCCAACAGTCGTCTCCGGATGTCCTGGAGTCTAACTACTGCCCTCTGCGCCCATCGATGCACTCGCGGAGAAGGTCGGCATGGCCAAGGTGGCGGGCGTACTCCTCGACCAGGCGGACCAGGACTTCCCGTAGCTCCACATCCGAGGAGCACGTCCCGCTCGCCGTGGACGGTGCCCTGGTCCCGCGGGTCCTGCGCGGGCGGGACGAACATGTTCTGCCAGCCGAAGCCCTTGCCCTCCCACTGATCTGTCATGAATGGAGTCTGCTCGACCGACCAGGGGCCGGGTAACAGCGCCCGTCGGGCCGTCCGGAATGGCCAGCCCCGGGATGCCGCGCGCTCGCTTTCGGCTCGACGTGATCGCGGGCCCCACCTGGGTCACCGTCCGGAGACCGCGCGCTCGATGAGGGTCGCGGCGCCGGGCCCGGAGAGCTCGTCGGGCGCAACCGGCCGACCGGAGACCGCGAGCAGGAGAGCGAGAGTCGTGCCCCGCACCTCAGGGCCAACTCCGCTGTCGACGGCAGCGTCCGAGCTGACCAGTCGCAGCCCACTCGCGCGCTCCTTGCCACCGCCCAGCTGCGCCGTCGTCCGTAGTTGGAAGGTGAGTGCCGCCGCCACTTGCTCGACCGGGTACTCACCGCTGAGCCCAACTGCCCGTCGGATGTCCTCGCCGTGGACGAACGCCTCGACGAGACGGGTGACGATCGCGGCTGGTGGGGTGCTCGTGCGGGTCACGACCGCGCGGAGGGCGGCGAGGGTGTCCAACGGGTCCGTGCGCCGTTCGCGGGCGAGACCCACCGCGTTCTGGCGGTCGAAGTCGAAACGGGCGGTGATCATGTCTCGAACGAAGCGGACCCGCGTCGTCTTCGCGGTGTCGACCAGGTGGGCCACGACGTCGTGGACGTCCCACCCGGGGCAGGCAGTCGGGGTAGCCCACTGCTCGGGCCCCAGGGTCTCCAGGCTACGCACGAGGGCCGCGCGCTCGTGGTGAACGACAGTCCACACCGCGGCATGCCGGCTGTTCATGCCGCCATCCAAGCAGCAGGGACTGACACTGCGGGGTGGGCGCGCGGTTCTGGCGGCCGGCGAAGCTGAGGCGTGCGCGCCGGCCACCCCGGCCGTGGGGATGGCCGGCGGGGTGTCAGCGCCCCACGGTCACCTGCTCGCCGACGGCAACGACCTGATCCGGGGTCATGAAACGCGGCGCCTGCAGGTTGAACGCCGAGCCGTCGGCCAGTGGGACCTGGAGAAACCAGATCTCGTCGGCCCGGACGAGGTGGGCCGCCCGGTCGTTGACCTCGACCCTACCCACCTCCTGGGCTCCCACAACGGTGCCCAGGAGGTCCGACGAGGCCTCCCCGACCACCTGCACTGACATCGTGGCGTCCGAGTTCTCGTCCTTCAGGGTGAGGATCGTGTCTCCCTTGAAGGCGAACACGTCCCAGCCCGCCGGCGCGAGGTGGACCTGCAACGGCACCTCCTGTGGCCGCTCGACAACCGTGTCCGCGAGGGCCAGGACGGCTACCCCGGTGCCGAACCGGCCCTGGCCGGTGACCCGCACCCACTGGCCCGGCTCCCGCTCCCAGCTCACGGACACATATTTGGACCCGTTCTGCGGACGATTTTCCGACAACTCGCCGGGTTGGCCGTGCACGGTCACCGGTCTGGTGCTCCCGAGCGACTCGGGTCGCCGGTCATAGACGCTCAGGTAGACATCGCTCTCCCCAGCCGTATCCTGGTGCACCGCGAGGAAGCGGCTGTCGTGGAGGCTGAACGACGGGGCTTTCAGCCCGGCCGGCATCGGATCGAGGGCGAGCGGGAAGACCGGCATCTGGAACGCGACGAGGGTGACGGCGGCCGGCGTTCGGTCCGGCGACTGCTCGGCGGAGTTCACACCGCCGACCACCACCGAAACAACGAAGAGCGCACTGGCCGCTATGACAGTCATGGCCAGTACCCGGGCCCGCTGAATGCCGTGCTGGCGGTGCAGTCCCGCCCGCCGCTGCCGGGGTTCGGTCGCCGCTCCGGCGATCTCGGTCAGCAGCCGGTGGCGGGCAGAGTTCAGCACGCTCTCGGTGGCAGGCGCCGAATCGGGACCGTGTTGCTGGAGCAGAGTGATCTCGTTCATGCGCGTTCCTCGCTGGTGATAGTGACGCTGAGGGCCGCACGAGTCACCCGTCGCGCCCGGTTCAGGCGGGAGCGAACGGTGCCGACGGGGATGTCCAGCACCGCCGCGATCTCGTTGTACGACAGCTCCGCCCACGCGGACAGGAGCAGGACGTCCCGGTCGCCCCGCTTGAGTGCGGCCAGCGCGGCGGCCAGGTCCCGGCGCAGTGCCTGGGCCTCCAGCCGCCCGAGCGCATCGTCGGTGGCGTACGCCTCGCCACTGGGATCCGCTGGGACCCGGGCCAGGGCCCGGTACCGCCGCTTCTCCTGACGCGCGTGTCGGCGCAGCACGTTGGTGGCGATGCCGAACAGCCAGGGGCGTACGTCGACGTGCAGCTTCCGGTACGTCGCTCGTCGGCGGAACGCGATCAGGAACGTCTCGGCCAACAGGTCGTCGGCGTCCGACCCGATCCGTCGGGCCAGATACCGGTGTACGGCGCTGGCGTGCCGGTCGAACAGCGGCCCGAACCGCTCCGCCACCAGCAGGGACTGCTTGATCAGCACCTCGTCGGGGGGCTGGTCGATCGGGGAGCCGTCCGGCACCTCGTCGGGGGCATGGTCGGCCGGGGGGCCGTCGGCGGGCGACGATCTGCCAGCCGCAGGGCTCCCCGGTTCACGTTGACGGGCTTGCAACCCTGGTTTGGTGGTCACACTTCCTCATGCCCGGTCGCCGTCCTGGGGTTCACGCCGTCCGCGTCTCACTCGCCGCCGTTGGTGGCGTGCCTCAGGGTCGCCGACGGACACGCCGGGGTGAGGCTCTCATCAGGTACTGGACCAAAACTTGCGTCTCAAGCCGCTCGAGGTTGCAAGGTGAGCCTCATGGACATGAACAAGCTGTACCCAATCGGCAATGTCGCCCGGCGGACCGGCCTGAGCATCAGCGCCGTCCGGTACTACGCGGACGTCGGTGTCGTCACGCCCTCCGCCAGCAACCCGGCCGGCCACCGCCTGTACGACGTGTCGGCCATCGCTCGGCTGGAACTGGTCCGGACGCTACGGGAGCTCGGTGCCGGCCTGGACGAAATCCGGCGGGTGCTGGCCGGTGAGGCGACGTTGCGCGAGTTGGCCGCCACCCACCTGGCCCTGTTGGAGCGACAGGAGGCGGGGCTGCGCAGGCGGCGCGCGGTGCTGTCGACGATCCTCAGACAGGACTCCACGGCCGAGCAGGTACTGCTGATGCACAAGCTGGTTGGATTGTCGGACGAGGAGCGCCACCAGTTGATCGACGAGTTCTGGACCGAGGTCTGCACCGGTTGGGAGCCGCCGGAGCGAATGACTGAGTGGTGGCGGGCGGCGCGGCCGGAACTGCCCGACTATCCCGCCACGGCCCAGTTGGAGGCGTGGATCGAGTTGGCTGAGCTGGTCCAGGACAACGAGGCGCGGCAGGCCGTACGCCGTCAGCTGTACGAGGCATGCACCACCGGGGCCGGGCCGCTGATGACCTCGTCGCCGATGCTGGACAGCCTGGAAGCGGCCACGCCGATCAGTCAGGCCGCGATGGACGCGTCGCGGGAGCAGGTGCCACCGGACTCGCCGCGGGGGCGGGAGATCGCCGACCAATGGATCGGGTGGTTGTCCGGCGTCTTCGCAACGCCGGACAGCCCCGAGTCACCGGATACTCCCGAGTTCCGGATCCAGGCGGCTGACCACATGCTGGCGGGCGCGGAGTGGGACCGCACGCCTCCGCAGCCGGAGGGACCGTATGACCGATACATGGCATTGGTCGAGACCGTGAACAACGCGCCGCAGGAGCAGTTCCCGTGGGAGTGGCTAGCCGCGGCACTGCGCGCATCCGCCCTGCCGCACTGACGCTGCACGGCCCGGGGTCGTGCCGGTATTCAGCCGGAGTTGCCGGCGAGGCTGATCCAGTGGCTGGCTGCGTGCTACTCGCTCAGAACAAGACGGTGGCCAGGGTGCCCACCGGGC
This sequence comes from Salinispora pacifica DSM 45544, assembly GCF_000378845.1. NCBI lineage: Bacteria > Bacillati > Actinomycetota > Actinomycetes > Micromonosporales > Micromonosporaceae > Salinispora > Salinispora pacifica. Next base: position 1,714,716 of record NZ_KB905359.1, read on the forward strand.
GGAAGCCGCAGCGCTCATAGACCCGCCGGGCGGCTTGGTTGAAGTCGTTGACGTAGAGGCTCACCGTGGGCGCGAAGCGGTGCAGCGCGTCGCGGACGACGGCGGCCATCGCCGCAGCAGCGATCCCCCGACCCCGCCACTCGGGGGCCACCCAGACCCCCTGTACCTGGGCGGTGCGCCGGGTCACCACCGCCAGCTCGGCCTTGAAGACGACCTCGCCGTCGACGAAGCGGACGTAGGCCCGACCGGACCGAACCAGGTCCTGGACCCGACGGTAGTAGCCGCGCCCGGCGTCCTCGGACAGCGGCGAGACACCGACCTCCTCGGTGTACATGGCCACGGCGGCCGGGAAGAGCCGGTCCACCTCGCCGCGGCGGACGTGGCGCACCTGTGGGTCCGGGGCCACCGCGGGCACGGTGTCGGTGGCGAGCAACGGCTGGTTGGGGCGGACGTCGCGGGCCGGGCCCCAGGTCGAGGCGAGCCGCTCCCAGAGGCCGAGCACCGCGTCCGCCCGGCCGACGATCGACGAGCAGAGCCGCTCCTGCCCGGCGAGTAGGTCGGCGTAGGCGGCGATGGCCGGCTCGGTCGCGAGCACCGGGGTGAGGTTGCCGCCCAGCCAGCAGACGGATTCCAGACTTCGACGGGGGCCGTAGCCGAGGACGCGTCCCTCGGACCGCCACCAGCCGAGCCCGCGCGCGGCGACCCGCTCGGCGACCTGTGCGCCCGCGTACGGGTCGAGGTCGAGCAGTTGCTCGACTGCGCGACGCTCCGAATCCCCGAGTTGCCGTACCGGCGTCGTCAGCACGGTTCTCAGCCTGCCAGATCGGCGGAGTCGGTGTTGGCCGACCGGCCCACCCGGTGCTCGACTGCTGGAACTCCGACTCAGTCGTCGAATGACTAGTCGTCGACACATTGCCGATATATCGTCGATGCATTGAGGAAGTGCGATGAGGAGGTCCGATGGGGTTTCACCGACGGATGCACGCACCGCCCGAGCTCCGAATGCGGGGCTTCGGCTTCCCGCCCTACCCGCCCGGCGGGCCGCACGGCCATCGCGGACCCTGGCGTGGCGGCCGTGGTCGCCGGCCGAACGTCCGCAACGCCGTGCTGGCCCTGCTGACCGAGCGACCGATGCACGGCTACGAGATGATTCAGGAGATCGACTCCCGCACCGGCGGGGCGTGGCGACCGAGCCCCGGTTCGGTCTACCCGACCCTCCAACTCCTCGAAGACGAAGGGGTCATCGTCTCCATCGCGGAAGGCGGCGGTCGCAAACGGTTCACCCTCACCCCGCAGGGCGAGCCGGAGGCCGCCGAGTCAGCCCGCACGCCGCCCTGGGCCGAGGTCGCCGACACCACGGTGGCCAACTGGCACCAGGTCCGGGAGGCCGGCACGCAGGTGATGTACGCCCTCCGGCAGGTCCTGACGACCGGCACCGACGACCAGCGGGAACGGGCCGCCCAGGTGCTCGGCGAGACCCGCCGCAAGCTGTACGCGATCCTCGCCGAGTCGGAGTAGACGCACCAGCCTGGCCGGTAGTCACCTCGATGAGCATGGACCAAGACCGATCGCTGGTCCCGGCGATCCGGGTCCGGCGCGACAGAGCCACGCCGGACCCGAAGGGGTGTCAGCCGCTCGGCTGCTGGATCTTGGTGAGGGTCAGGACATCTCCACGCAACCCCCAGCCGCCATCGACCACCTCGTCAACGAGGACCATGGTGTTGTCCCGTACGGCATCTCCAAACACATCGACGTAGAGGTCGGTGACCTTGGCAACCAGGGTCTCCTTCTGTTTGGCTGAAAGCGTGCCGGCGGGGACCTTCAGATTGGCGAACGGCGCTTCCTACTCCTAGGGTTCTCGTTACCCGGTCAGCGGCTGCTTCCGGGGGTCAACAGGTCAGCCAGGCCGATGCGGCCAAGGAACTCGGCCCGGATCCGGTCGGCCACCGTCGAAACGATGTCGCTGCCATCACGGCTCGGATCGATGTGGGTGCGGAAGGGCCGGGTGCCGGCGGGCCGGTCGACGATGCCGGTGATCGCCCGAGCCACTTCGGCGACATCGGTGTCCGGCGGCATCAGTGCGCTGAGCCTGGGGGCGAGATCGGCGATGTCGTTGCCGTACCTCTGGTCGTAGGCGGCGCTACGGGCAGCGTCGGCCGGACCGCCGGCATGAGCAAAGTGGTTGGTGCCGCCGGGGAACGCGCCGGGGACGACGATCGCCGTCTCGACACCGAACCGAATGATCTCGGCCGCGTAGCTGACCGCCAGGGCGTCCATCGCCGCTTTCGCGGCGAAGTAGGGGCCGACGAACGGCGGTGTCCCGCCGCGGGTGCTCGACGAGCCGACCCACACCAGCAGGCCCGAGCCCTGCTCGCGGAGGTGCGGAAGGGCCGCCCGATTCACCCGCTGGGCGCCCAGCACGTTCACGTCGTACAGGTCGGCCAGTTGCTCCGGTGTGAATGCCTCGGCCGGACCGACAACCATGTGACCGGCGTTGTGCACCACCACGTCGAGCCCGCCCGCGGCGGTGACAACACGGCCGACCGCGGTGTCGACCGACTCCGGCGAGGTCACGTCGAGCTCCACCGCCCGTAGCCGCACACCGCGGTCGGCTGCGTACTGGTGGAGTTGTGCCACGGCCTCGACGTTACGGCTGGCCGTCGCACGGACTCCCGCATAGACGGTGTGCCCGGCGTCGGCGAGGGCACGCACGGTGAGTGCACCGATACCGCTGGAAGCTCCGGTGACCAGGATGATCCTGTTTTCCATTGTCACTGCTCCTAGACGATGCCGCCGTTGGCCCGAATGACCTGGCCGTTGATCCAGTGACCGGGCCCGGCCAGGAAGGCGACGACCTCGGCCGCGTCCGCCGGAGTGCCGAGGCGCTCCAGCGGTGGCTGGGCCTCCAGGCGGGCGATCGCGGCCTCGTCCTTGCCCTGAAGAAACAGTTCGGTCGCAGTCGGACCGGGCGCGACCGCGTTGACGGTGATGTTCCGACCGCGCAGTTCCCGAGCCAGGATCAGCGTCAACGCCTCCACGGCACCCTTACTCGCGCTGTAGGCCCCGTACTCGGGGAAGGCCAGCCCGACGATGGAACTGGAAAAGGTGATCACCGCACCACCGTCGCGAACCCGCCGGGCGGCCTGCTGCGCCACCACGAACGTGCCACGGATGTTCGTCCGGTGCATGTCGTCGAGCTCGGCCAGATCAAGATCGGCAATCGGGGACAGGCGCATCCGCGCTGCCGCGTGCACGACCACGTCGACTCCGCCGAACCTGTTCTCGGCCGTATCGAATACGGCGTCCACCGCCTGCTCGTCAGCCACGTCCACGCCGACGGCGACCGCGGCTCCACCGCTCGCGGTAATCTCCTCGACGACCGTATCCGCGGCGTCCCGGTTTGCCGTGTAGCCAACGACGACGGCGAACCCGTCCTCGGCCAGCCGCACGGCGGCCCGGCTTCCGATACCGCCCGAACCTCCGGTCACGAGGGCCACGCGGGCACCGACCGCCTCACCCGTGCTGGTTGCCATGTCCGTTCCTCTTTCTCTCAGCCCACGAGCCGGGGCCGAGGGTCGGGGAGACCGGTCAGCGCCGGCCCGACGCGTACGTCCTCTACCGTGCTCTAGCACGCGAAACGGAACCAGGTGCCCGTTACCCGGGGGTTGCCGTCCCCTGGCTAACCCCCGGGTGCAGGGTCAGACTGAACAGGTGAACACTGCTGAACTGGGCGTCTTCCTGCGGACCCGGCGGGCGCGGATCACCCCTGCCGAGGTGGGTTTGCCGGCCGGGCCCCGTCGGCGGGTGCCCGGACTGCGCCGCGACGAGGTCGCCCACCTCGCTGGTGCGTCAGTGGACTACTACGTCGAGCTCGAACGCGGTCGCGGCGCGCAGCCGTCGCCCCAGATGCTTGCCGCGCTGGCGCGGGCGTTGCGGCTGGACGCCGACGAACGCGACTACCTGTTCCACCTCGCGGGCCGACCGGCTCCAGCCACCGGTGGCGGGACCGAACACGTGCCACCGGCGCTGCTCGCGCTGCTGGACCGGCTGGACACCACACCGGCGCAGATCATCACCGACCTGCACGAGACCGTCGTGCAGAATCCGCTCGCGGTGGCGCTCCTGGGACGCCAGCCCGCCGCCACCGGCCCGGCCGCCAGCCTCGTCTACCGCTGGTTCACCGATCCACGTAGCCGGTCCATCTACCCGCCCGAGGACCATCCGCATCATTCCAAAGTCCTCGTCGCGGATCTGCGGGCCGCGGTCGCCCGCCGCCATCACGACCAGCGGGCCACCGACATGGTCACCCGCCTCCGGCGAAGCAGCCCCGACTTCGCCGCCCTCTGGGACACCGGCGACGTGGCCGTCCGCCGGGGTGAACGCAAACGTATCGTCCATCCCACCCTGGGTGTGATCGACGTGAACTGCCAGAACCTACTCAGCGAGGATGGTCGGCAACGCCTGTTGTTCTTCACCGCGCCGGCCGGCAGTCCCGCCGTCGAGCAGCTGCGACTGCTCGCCGTCATCGGTGTCCAGGACCTCGTCGGGGGTGTTCCCGACCTCGTCGGGCACCCGCCCGCGCCCGCCGACACCTGAGAGCCCTCCGCCCCGAAGGGCCGATCAGTGCACGGTCACGGTGGCACCGCCGGCCAGGCTCCGCAGCTCCTCGGGGAGCTCGGCGCCCATCTCCTCGGCGAGGCGGAGCGCCTCCTCGATGAGGGTCTCCACGATCTGACCCTCCGGGACGGTCTTGATGACCTGGCCCTTGACGAAGATCTGGCCCTTGCCGTTGCCGGATGCCACCCCCAGGTCTGCCTCCCGGGCCTCACCGGGGCCGTTGACGACGCAGCCCATCACGGCGACCCGCAGCGGCACCGGCAGCCCCTCCAGGCCGGCGGTGACCTCCTCGGCGAGCTTGTACACGTCGACCTGGGCCCGGCCGCAGGACGGGCAGGAAACGATCTCCAGACCGCGCTCGCGCAGGCCGAGTGACTCCAGGATCGCGGCGCCGACCTTGATCTCCTCCACCGGTGGGGCGGAGAGCGACACCCGGATCGTGTCCCCGATCCCCTCGGCGAGCAGCGCGCCGAAAGCCACCGCCGACTTGATCGTGCCCTGGAACGCCGGCCCGGCCTCGGTGACTCCGAGGTGCAGCGGGTAGTCGCACGCCTCGGCGAGCTGTCGGTAGGCCCGGACCATCACCACCGGGTCGTTGTGCTTCACCGAGATCTTGATGTCCCGGAAGCCGTGCTCCTCGAAGAGCGAGCACTCCCACAGCGCCGACTCGACCAGCGCCTCCGCGGTCGCCTTGCCGTGCTTGGCCAGCAGCCGCTTGTCCAGCGAGCCGGCGTTCACGCCGATCCGAATCGGTACGCCCGCGTCGCCGGCGGCCTTCGCGATCTCCTTGACCTTGTCGTCGAACTGCCGGATGTTGCCCGGGTTCACCCGCACCGCCGCGCAGCCCGCCTCGATCGCGGCGAAGACGTACCGGGGTTGGAAGTGGATGTCGGCGATCACCGGGAGCTGCGACTTGCGGGCGATCGCCGGCAGCGCCTCGACGTCGTCCTGGCTGGGTACGGCGACCCGGACGATCTGGCAGCCGGCGGCGGTCAGCTCGGCGATCTGCTGGAGCGTGGCGTTCACGTCGGCGGTGAGCGTGGTGGTCATCGACTGCACCGACACCGGTGCGCCCCCACCGACCGGCACCGAACCGACCATGATCTTGCGGCTCGTGCGACGGGGCGCGAGCGGCGGCGGCGGTACAGCGGGGATACCGAGACTGACAGCGGTCACTTCAGGCACTCACCTTGTGAAGAGCGTGATCGGGTTGACGACGTCCGCGGTGACGGTCAGCAGCATGAACGCGCCGCCGATCAGGATCACCGCGTACGTCACGGGCATCAGCTTGAGATAGTCGACCCGGCCGGGGTCGGGGCGGCGCAGCCCGACGTAGACCCAGGAGCGGGCCCGCTCGAACCAGGCGATGGCGATGTGGCCGCCGTCCAGGGGCAGCAGCGGCAGCAGGTTGAACACGCCGATGAAGAAGTTCAGCGAGACGAAGAGCATGAAGAAGAGCAGCCAGGCGTCGTTCTCCACCGCCTCGCCGCCGATCCGGCTCGCGCCGACCACGCTGATCGGGGTGTCCACGTCCCGCTCGCCACCGGTGATCGCCGTCCAGAGCGCCGGGACCTTCTGCGGGATCTGCTTCATCGCCTCGTACGTGTTCACCGCCATGGTGCCGGTGAACTCGGCGGTGCCGCCGATGGCGCCGATCGGACCGTACTCGATCCGGCTGGGGGTGCTGGGGATGAGCCCGACGCCGAGCGCGGCGACCGGCCCGACGGTGCCCTCCGGGTCGTCCAGCGGCGGGCGTTGGGTCTGCCCGAGCGTCACGGTGGTGCTGCCCGGCTGGTCGTCTCGCAGATACTCGACCTGCGCCGGCTGACCCGGCTGCTGGGCACGCAGGGCGACGAGCAGGTCACCGTAGTTCGTGACGGGGGTGCCGTTGACCGCGGTGATCTCGTCGCCGTCGCGCAGCTCGCCCTGCGCGGCCGGGCTGGCCGGGTCGGCGTCGGTGCAGGCCCGGGCCTCGTTCTCCGGGACGACGCAGTTGGCGAGTTGGATGACCGCCGGCTCCTGCCGGACCTGCGCCAGGGTGCTCGGGAAGTTCGGGTTGGGCAGACCGGCGGTGATCGCGATGATCCAGAGCGCGATCAGGGCCAGCGCGAAGTGCGTGATCGAGCCGGCGGACATCACGATCGTCCGCTTCCAGACCGGGAACCGCCACATCGCCCGCGGCTGGTCGGCCGGGTCGACGTCGTCGTCCTGCGGGGTCATCCCGACGATCTTGCAGAAGCCGCCGAGCGGGATGCCCTTGAGGCCGTACTCCGTCTCGCCCCGCCTGAACGACCAGAGGGTCGGCCCGAAGCCGACGAAGTAGCGGGTCACCTTCATGCCGAAGGCCTTCGCCGTCAGCAGGTGCCCCGCTTCGTGCAGACTCACCGAGATCAGGATGGCGAGGGCGAAGAGCGTCACCCCGAGCAGGTAGGCCATCAAGCTCCTTCCACTGACTTCTCGATGATTGTCTGCGCGTGCCCGCGCGCCCACGACTCGGCCGCGAGCACGTCCTCGACGGTACCTGGTTCGCCGAAGTCAGGAGCCTCGGCCAGCACCTGCTCCAGGGTGTCGACGATGCCGAGGAAGGGCAGCCGTCCGGCGACGAACGCCGCCACGCACTCCTCGTTGGCCGCGTTGTAGATCGCCGGTCGGCAGCGCCCGGCCTCGCCGGCTGCCTTGGCGAGCGCGACCGCCGGGAACGCCTCGTCATCCAGCGGCGTGAACTCCCAGGTGTGGCTGGTTGTCCAGTCAACGGCGGGGGAGGCGTCGGCGACCCGGTCCGGCCAGCCGAGGCCGAGCGCGATCGGCAGCCGCATGTCCGGCGGGCTGGCCTGGGCGATGGTGGAGCCGTCCACGAACTCGACCATCGAGTGGATCACCGAGGTCGGGTGGACCAGCACGGTGATGTCGGCGTATGGCACGTCGAAGAGCTCGTGCGCCTCGATCACCTCCAGCGCCTTGTTGACCATCGTGGCGGAGTTGATCGTGACGACCGGCCCCATGTTCCAGGTCGGGTGGGCGAGCGCCTGCTCCGGGGTGACCTGGGTCAACTCGTCGCGCCGCCGCCCCCGGAACGGGCCGCCGCTGGCGGTGACCAGCAACCGGCGTACCTCGGGGCGGGACCCGGAGCGCAGACACTGGGCGAGCGCGGTGTGCTCGGAGTCGACCGGGACGATCTGCCCCGGCCGGGTCATCGCGGCCCGTACCAGGGGGCCGCCGGCGACCAGCGACTCCTTGTTGGCCAGGGCGAGGGTCCGCCCGGCGCGCAGCGCGGCCAGGGTCGGCGCGAGCCCGAGCGAGCCGACCACCCCGTTGAGCACCACGTCGCCACGCCACTGGGCCAGCTCCGTCATCGCGTCCGGCCCGGCGATGATCTTCGGCAGCTTGACCTCGCCCCGGTCCCAGCCGCGGCGGCTCGCCTCCGCGTAGAAGGCGAGCTGGAGATCCTGCGCGGCGGACGCGCGCGCCACGCCGACCGCCTCCACACCGAGCTCCAGGGCCTGCGCGGCGAGCAACCCGACGTTACCGCCGCCGGCGCCGAGCGCCACCACCCGGAACCGGTCCGGGTTACGGCGCACGATGTCGATGGCCTGGGTGCCGATCGAACCGGTGGAGCCGAGCAGCACGACGTCGCGGGGAGAAGTCACCCCGCCATTGTTCCCCAGCCGGTGAAGCGCCCGCCGGGAGCCTCAGCCGATCCGCCGAAAGCCGGTGCCGGCACCCCGCCGACACCGGCCAACCGCAGCTCAGAGCTGGTGGTCGCGCTCACCAGCCGGGACGGCGGCGACGAACCGGGCCCAGGCCGCCGAGCCGAAGCTCAGCGCCGGACCCGGCCGGTCCTTGCTGTCCCGTACGCCGACAACGCCGTCTCGTACGCCGATAGCGCTACTCCGTGCGCCGGCCGGGGCGGCGAACGCCGCCACCTCGACGCAGTCACCCTCGCCACCGGACCGGGACGACTTACGCCACACACCGTCACGCCTCATCGGTCATCTCCCTCGCAATCGCCGCGATCAACTCACGGGACTCGGCGACACCCCGCGTTCGCTCGCTGAGCGAACGCCAGGCGTCCTCGTAGATCTGGATCTCGTGGGGCTTGTCAAGGTAGACCGCCCCGCACGGCCCGTCCGTGTAGATGGTGGTCGGCTCCGGCTCCCGCACGTCGGTCGGAAACTCCAGCATGGTGAAGGTGCCCACCTGCGCCCAGCGGAACACCCCGGCGCTCAGCGGCAGCACCCGGAGGCCGACGTTGTGCCGCTCCCCGGTGACGAGCAGTGCCTCGAGTTGGCGCACCATCGCCGACCGGTCGCGCAGCGGCCGTCGTAGCACCGCCTCGTTCAGGACCACCTCAAGCTGGGGTGCCCGGGGGATCGCCCGCGTCAACAACCGCTGCCGATGCAGGCGGACCTCCACCTTCGCCTGACGCTCCGCCGCGCTGAGCTGCGGATGATCGGTGGCGATCACCTCGGTCATGTACTCCACGGTCTGCAACAGACCAGGAACCAGGTCCACCTCGTACTTTCGGATCCGGGTCGCGGCGGCTTCCAGGCCGACGTACAGCTTGAACCAGTCCTTGATCGCCGAGCCGTAACTGTGCCACCAGCCGTGCGCCTTGGTCTCCCGGGCCAGCGCCCGCATCGTCTCGATCGTCTCCCGGGCCGCCCCGTAGACCCGGCACATGGCCTCCACATCGTTGGGGTGCATGGGGACCTGGCCGGTCTCGTACCGCCAGATCCGGGGCGCCGACCACTCCAGTTCCTTCGCGGCGGCCGACACCGTGACGTACGCGTTTTCTCGAAGCTCTCTCAGATATCTCCCGAGTTGCCTACGCGGAACGGTGCTCCCCGAGTCGTCCACGCCATCTCCTTTACTGTCGTCGCGTTAGGCACCTCATCCCCTGGTCCGCATCCTCCCGCGAGACATTGCATCAAGCCAGGGTTGCAATAAATCTTGTCTGGGAAGGGCCAAATATTGTTCGGTCAACCCGGGGCGGGCGCCACCCTCCACCTCATCCAGGCGCCCGCCCCGGCCTCGACAGCAACCAGCGGGAGCACCCAGGGAGACCATCGGCGATGGTTCGGTCGCGGGCCCGAAGGCAACCCAGTGATGATCTACCCGAGCGAGGACCGGCTGCGCTGCCACCACACCGACGCGCCACCCGCCGGGTCCTCCCCTGCCCACCACACTCAGCAACCAGGAAGATGCGGTTGACCTGGCCATGGCGCTCCGCGACTCCCTCGCCCAAGCAATTTGGCGTGGAGCAATAGAACTCGCTATCGCAACATAATCGACAATGCCCACACATCGCCTACCGAGGCCGCACCCCGCGTTGGTTGCTCCGGACCTGGCGCCACCGGCAGGAATGTCGGTGGCGCCGGGCAATCCTGCGCCATGGAAGGCGCCCCGGAAACAACACCTACCCGAAAGCTGAGTTGTTATTTGTGTCGTACTGGTTAATGCTTACGGCACAGTCAGCTCTCGATTGACCAGCCCGTGTCACCGGAGGTGCCCCACCATGACCCGACGCCTCTTCGTCGTCCTGGCCTTCCTCGCCGCCGCCATCCTCGTCTCGCCCGCAGCACCCGCGGCGGCTCGCGCCTGCAAATTCGGCTACGAGTGCTACACGACCTTCTACTCCAACCCGTCACACACCACCGTGGTGGGCAGCCTCCACGAGGACTGCCAGGGCGAGCCCACGATGGTCGGCACCCGCAGCGGCTTCAAGACGTTCCAGGAGTACCCCTGCCCACGCTGACCCCGCGCGGACGGAGGAGCTGATCTCAGCTCAGTAGAAGACCGTGCGGGCCAAATCGTCGGGGGCCGAGCTCGCCTCGGCGACCAGTTCCCCGGCAGCGGACCAGATGCCCGAGCGGCCGGACGTTCGGGCGAAGCCGCCACCGGTCGGACCGGCGAAAGCCGCCGTGGCGACCCAGATGCCGTGGTCCGAGGCGACCCGACGGGCCCGCTCGCCGTGCAGCTCGGCCTCGTCCTCGGCGTGGACGACTCCGGCCACGTAACCGTCGATCCCGAGCGCGGCCGTCTGCGCGGCATGCTCCGGGACGCCGGTGTCGCGGCAGACGGCGAGCCCCAGCCGCCACCCGTCCACGTCGAGCACGGCCGGCTCGCCGGGGACGAAGTGGAGAGCCTCCCGCCCGTGCAGGTGGACCTTCCGGTAGGCCACCCGCGCGCCCTCCCCGTCCACCGCCAGCACGCCGATACCCGGCCCCGGCACCGGGGCGCCGACGAGTGCGAGCGCCCCGGTGTCGGCACAGGCGTTGACGATGGGGGTCAGCCGTTCATCGGTGGGGGCGACCGGCAGCGCGTCCAGTTCGTAGCCGGTCAGCGACAGCTCGGGAAACACCACCACCCGCGCGTCCGCCGCCCGGACGGCCGCCGCGTGCGCCGCCGCGTTGGCCAGCACGTCGTACGCGATGCATCGCGGCTGTGCCACCGCGATGCGCAACGGCCGCCCCATCACGTCTCCCCCCTTTGCCTCGCCTAGCTCTTGCGGGTGAGCGCGGCGAGTGCGCCCTGGATCGCGGCCTCCACCCCTTCCTTCCCCAGGCCGAGGCCGGTGAGCACACCGTCGCCGTCCTCCTGCTCAAGCAGGGCGAGCAGGATGTGCTCGGTACCGAGGTAATTGTGGCCGAGGCGAAGGCCCTCCCGGAAGGTGAGCTCCAGCACCTTCTTGCCTCGTGCGTCGTACGGGATCAGGTCCGGGACCTGCTCGACGCGCGGCGGCAGGGTCGCCGCGACCGCCTCCCGGAGCCGGTCCAGGGACACCCCGCGCGCCTTGATCAGTTGCGGGGCGAGCGCGTCCGGGTCGACCAGCAGACCCAACGCCAGGTGCGCCGGACCGATCTCGACGTTTCCGGCGGCCCGCGCCTCCTCCTGGGAGGCGACGACGGCGTTGCGGGCCCGGGTGGTGAACCGGCTGAAGCCGCCATCCGACTCCAGCGCCGCGGCCGTCGCCACCTTCGCCGCCGAGCGCTTCTGGGCCGCCTGTTTGCTGACGCCCATGCTGCGGCCGATATCGGTCCACGAGGCGCCCGAGCGTCGGGCCTGGTCAACGAAGTGACCGATCAGATGGTCGGCCACCTCGCCGAGGTGTTCGCCGGCCAGGACCGCGTCGGCGAGTTGGTCCAGTGCGTCGGTGCGCCCCTGCTTGATGTAGTCGATCAGCTCGTCGAGGCGTACCGGGTGGGTCATCATCAATGGTTCAGCCATGCGTCAACCATAGGTTGACGCCTCGCCGCCCGTCAACCTGTGGTTGACGACCCGTGGAGTCAGCCCTTGGGGGCGTCCCACACCACGCTCGGCGGCCCACCCCACCCACCAGCCGCTCATCCGCCTGCTCTGGACAGGGCACCCCGACCGAGTGGCTCCGTCAGCCACCGGGCTGACGGAGCCACCTGAACCGAGGCTCGGGTGGGCAAACGGCAGGACCCGCTCGGATGCCCACAGAGGATGGAGCTACCAGCCACCACCGCTCGAATACGACCGTCGCCCGGTGTCCCGCCGGTCAATCTTCTTCACCGGCGGCGGGACGTAGGTGCCGTCGGCGACACGTCCCTCCGGACCGTAGACACGGAGCATCATACTGAAGCCTCCCCTGGGAATGGGTAGCCAGTTGGCCTTGCTCACCCCGCGCGGAGGGGTTGGTGTCGCATAGATGGTAATAGAACCGTCCCTGTTTCTCTCGAGACCCGGTGTATAACTGGCCACAACCCACTTGTCCTTCGGGTTAGGGACCAGACTTATCGTACCCGACAGATATGAGGTAACCGACCAGAACTGCTCCGCCTGAGGAATTTGATCCCTTTCGAAAGTGATGGTATATCCGCCGGAAGCACCATTAAGCCGTCGACCGTTTTTGTCAAGAAACACGTCGTAGTACGCCGAACGCTCGATGTCGTTGCAGTACTGACAGAATTGGGTTATCGAGGACCGGTCAAGATAGTTGCGTCCCCAGAAGCCGATGTTACGGAAGTTGATCCAGTTATTCCTGTCGGTGTTCGTAAGATAGTTACGGATGATCGCAGAGTGCGCGTCCTGCGTCGCCCGCGCGAACACCCTTCCGAACCCGCCCCTGTTGAACAACCTGTCGAACCTCTCCGACAGGATTCTGTTCTCTCCAGTAAGCGGTGGAGTTCTGATGCTCTTTACCGCTCGCTGCAGCTCGTTCAGAAAACGAATCGGATTAGTCGCGATCAAGGTATCCGCGTCACGCTTGAACGAACGACCATAGAGGAAAACGGGGACGATCAGGGTTTCCCTCAACGAACCCCTCAGGTATGCCGACAGCGGGCCCATGCGCAGCGATCGCCGAAACTCCTCGGCAATCGAGATCTGATTCTCCCCGTCCGAGGAGAACTTGTCAGCCCGAATGAGCAAGCTTGCACTCGTCACAGGAAGTGGCACCCTAGTGACGTTCGGAGGGAGTCCCCCTCTCCAGCCTGGCGCCGTGAAGGCGTACGTGCCGCCAGTATCCGTCGAGATGTTCGTGTTGATGATGTTCCCGTAGACATCCAATACGAGGACACCGTAGGAAGCAGTCGTTTCCGGTATCACCAGAACGGCTGGCTCGCGGCGCACGCCAATGACCGCAGACGTGTACAACGTGTCATCATTGGGCGCCACCACGCCATGCCACACCGTGGACATCCGGTCCGGCCCAAAAAGAATGTTGGGCAACAGGAAACGCTGTTGTTCGTGGGTAAACCATCGAGGATAGAACTTTGTGACATACCGGCGCGTGACGTCATAGATTTCCGCCACCCGCTCATCGACTACCGGATTCTTCGCGGAGACCGACGTCGCCGAAACGGGCGACATTGTGGCACTGAGCAAAACCCCGGACACGGATAAAGAGACAGCGAGAATGTGGAGTGCACGACGCGCCACGCCCGTTCTTTCAACCATAGATCCCCCCGTTTCGCCGATAGTCGGGGTCAGCATCTGAGCACATGAACAGAGCGAGCCGTGATGCTGAGCCCAGACGATTCAGAACATCTCTCATATTCTGGCAGCCCCGGTTGTCTCGGTGGCGCGCATCGCGCTCCGCGTCACCCAAGAGGCGGAGACCGCGAGGTTGGAAGCGCCGGCGCCGGAGGGGGCCTACTAGGCTAGGCGACATACACCGGCTCGATGATCCGATCACGGTCCACACTCGAGCACGGCGCCGCCCTGCGACGTGACATGCAGCTACGTCGGATCACACCAGGCCCCAGCCGACAACGCCCCCACCATCGGCCCCCCGCAGCCACCACCCATCGTGCACGAGCATGCGACTCAGCCAGATGATGAATCATCAGAACGCCACACCTGGTAGTCCGGAGAGCTCGCCAGCAGGTCCAGCTCAGCCCAGGACCTGCTGGCGGGACTCGGCGCCCAACCAGTGATCTGGCAGTAGATTGCCCGTGTAGATGTCTCGTGTATAGAGTCCCGGGACGTGGACAACACGACAACCCTCCTCGGCCTCCTCGGCACCGGTGCGAGCTACGGCTATGACCTGAAAAACAGGTATGACCGCTGGTTCGGGTTGAAGAAGCCACTGGCGTTCGGGCAGGTCTACACGACCTTGACCCGGCTGATGCGAAACGGCTGGATCGTCGCGGTCGGCGCGGAGGCCGGCGCCGGCCCCGACCGCAAGCGCTACGGGATCACCCCAGCGGGCCGCGCCCGGGTCGCGGAGTGGATCTTCACTCCCGAGGTGCCGTCGGAGACCCTGCAGAGCGACCTCTTCGCCAAGACGATCATCGCGCTGCTCCTCGGCGACGACGCCGGCCGACTGCTGGACCTGCAACGAAGCCGGCACATGGCGCGCATGCGGGAGCTGACCAACGAGAAGCGGGGAGCGGGCCTCGCCGTCGTCCTCGCCTGCGACCACGCCCTGTTCCACATCGAGGCGGACCTGCGCTGGATCGACCTGACCGCCGCCCGCCTCACCCAGCTACAAGCCGAGGTAAAGAAGTGAACACGGTAGAGACCATCGGTATGTCGGCGCGCGCCCCCGTGGACGGGTCGGCTCCGCTCCTCTCGGCGCGGGGGCTGCGGCTCGCGTTCGGGCTGACCGAAGCCCTACGCGGCGTCGACCTGGACTGCCACGCCGGCGAAATCATCGCCGTCACCGGCCCCTCCGGGTCCGGCAAATCAACCCTCCTCCACGTCCTCGCCGGGGTCCTGGTCCCGGACGAGGGCACCGTGGACTACGACACGATTCGCCTCACCGACCTCGACGAGGCGGGACGGTCGCGGCTCCGCCTGGAAAAATTCGGATTCGTCTTTCAGTACGGGCAGCTCCTACCCGACCTGACCGCAGCGGACAACGTGACGATTCCCCTCCTGCTCGCCGGCGTCAAACGCCGCGAAGCCCGCCGCCGGGCTGACGCCTGGCTCGACCGGCTCGGTCTGGGCGAGTGCTCCCGAAAGCTGCCGGCACAACTCTCCGGCGGGCAGGCGCAGCGGGTCGCCGTCGCCCGCGCCCTGGCCACCAAGCCGACCCTGCTCTTCGCCGACGAGCCAACCGGGTCGCTGGACTCACTCGCCGCCGAAACGGTGATGCTCGCCCTCACCGAGGCGGCCCGCGACGCCAACGCCGCCGTCATCCTCACCACCCACGACCCACGTACGGCCGCCTACGCCGACCGGGAAGTCGTCGTCCGCGATGGCCAGACCACGGTCGGAGGGGCGTACGGATGAGGCTGTTCACCCTGACCCGACTCGTCACGGCGGAGGGCCGCGGGGCATCCGGGCGGCTGATCGGCATGGCCGGCGGCATCGCGGTCGGGGTCGCCCTACTGTTGTTGCTCTTTGGCGCCTACGACGGAGTCACCTCCCGCTCCGAACGCCTCAGTTGGCCCTCCCTGTCCCACGGAGACTGGTCCACCCAGGTCCAGAACCCGGCCGCCGCCGCGCCAACCGACGAGTCCGTGCTCGCGGCGACCAACCTGGAGCACTTCGACGGAGACGAGATCATCCGGGTCGACATCGTCGCGACGCCGGACTCAACCGTGGTCGTACCCGGAGTCGGGCGACCCCCGGCGGCCGGCACCTACCACGCCTCCCCCGCGTTGATCGCCCTCATCGAGGCGAACCCCACCGACATCCTCGGTTCCCGGTACGGCACCCCGGCCGGCGTCATTGACCAAGCGGGCCTGGCGGGCCCGGACTCGCTGGTTGTCGTAACCGGGACGACGACCGAGAACCTACGGCCATCGATAGCTGGCGTGGCGGGAAGCGTCTTCCTCCGCGGAGGGGTCTGGTCGGTCACGGAGTTCCGCGGGGTTTCCTATCCCAGCAGCAACTACCGCGCCATCACCATCATCGGCGCCATCGCGGTTCTGCTCCCCGTCCTGATCCTGGTCGGGATCGTCACCCGCCTCGGCGCGGCCACCCGCGCCGAACGCTTCGCCGCCCTACGCCTCATCGGCGCCACCCCCCGCCGGGTCGCCGCCATCGCCGCCACCGAGACCGGGGTGACCAGCCTCGTGGGCGCCCTGGCCGGGGTGGCCCTGGCATGGCTGCTCATCCCGGTCGCCGCCCTGGTCGAGATGGACGACGGCCGGTTCTTCCGCGCCGACCTGACCGTGCCGCCGAGCACCGTGCTCATCGTCATCGCGGGTGTCGTGGCCGGCTGCACCGCCGTCGCCGGATGGCGCACCAGCCGGTCCAGAATCGGTCCCCTCGGTGGCAGCCGCGAGCGCACCGAGCGCCGCCCCACCGCCCTCGGCGTGGTACCGCTCATCGCCGGTGTGGTGGTGCTGCTGGGCGCCACGACCGCCGCCCTGCGGCACACCCCGCTCCCCCGTACCGACCAGATCCTCATCGCCGGCTTCCTTCTGCTCGTGGTCGGGCTGATCGCCGCCGGGCCGGTGCTCACCTACTGGATCGCTCGGATCGCGGCCCGCCGCGCGCACCGCACCGCCGGGGTGATCGCGATGAACCGCATCCAACAGCACCCGCGGGCCACCTTCCGCGCGGTCAGCGGCCTGGTCGCCGCCGTCTTCCTGGTATCGGTCTTCTCCGCCGGGATCACCACTGTCGCCGAGGAATCGCCCACCGAGGACGCCGACTATCTCTCGCCCTCCATCCTGGTCGCCTGGCTCCACCCGCCCTCGCCGGACGATGCCGGCGCCGCGGCGTCCGAGATCACCGCGGTGACCGCCGCGACAGCCCGGGTCGCCCGCACCGACGGGGTCACCGCGACCGCGATCGGCTCCTCCCACCCCGAGGGTGGAGCCGTCTTCACCGCCGCTGACGCCGCCCGCGTCGGCCTGTCCAATCCCCACGGCGCCAGCCACATCCAGGTCAGCGACAGCAGCGCCTTCGGCGACGGCTCGCTGGTCACCCGCCCGGCGACCGCACCGGGTCCCACGCCGGGGCTTCTGCTCGTCGCCACCGACGGTACGACGCGCTCGGTCGAACGTGCCCGCACCGCCGTCCTCGGCAGCGAACTGCGCCTGCTATCACCACCCATGACCCAGGCCGACCACGAAAGCGCCCGGTGGCAAACCTGGGCCGACCGCTACGCCAACCTCGGCCACCTGGCCGTGCTCGTGGCCACCCTGATCTCCGCGGTCTCCCTCGCCGTCTCCAGCATCGCCGCCATCCTGGACCGGAGACGGGTACTCGGCCTGCTCCGCCTCATGGGAATGCCCGTATCGACGGTGCGTCGCGTCATCGTCGCCGAAGCAGCCCTACCGCTCGCCACGGTCTTCGCACTCTGCGTCGGGCTCGGAATCCTCACCGCCTGGTGCATCGTCGCCGGCCTCACCGAAGGCGAGCGAACGATCACCTGGCTGCCGCCGTCCTACTACCTGATCCTCGCCACGAGCCTCGCGCTCGCCGCGACCACGGTGGTCGCCACCTTCCGTACGGCGCGCACGAGCACCACCATCGAAGCGACCCGGATCGGATAGCTGTCCACTGTCGGCCCGACCGGCCGGTAGGCAGACCTCCATCACTATTGGTGGTCGGGCATGGACGGAGCGCCACCATCCGGCTAGCCTGAGGCCGAGCGGGCGGGACAACATCGACTTCTGCGAGGTGACGATCACCATGACAGAAACTGCCTCGACCACTACGCCAGGGATCTCCTCGACTACCACGTCAGGGCCTGCCTCCGGCGAGGTCACCGACGCCGAGTTTCCCCTCGAACGTGGATGCCCCTTCAGCACACCCACCGAATACGAACAGATCAGGGAACACTCCCCGCTCGCCAAGGTCCGCCTAACGACCGGCCGCGAAGCATGGTGGATCGCCGGGCACGAGCTGGGACGCGCCGTCCTGGCCGACCGGCGATTCTCCTCCGATCGCCGCCGGGACAACTTCCCGTTCGTCAGCACCGACCCGGAGACCAGAAAGCAGTTGCAGGACCAGCCCACCTCCATGATCGGCATGGATGGCGCCGAGCACGCCCAGGCGCGGCGAGCCCTGATGGGCGAGTTCACCGTCCGGCGGATGGCCGGGCTGCGGCCACGGATCCAGCAGATCGTCGACCAGCACATCGACGAGATGCTGTCTTCCGATCAACGCACCGCCGATCTGGTCGAAGCGCTGTCGCTGCCGGTGCCGTCACTGGTCATCTGCGAGCTACTCGGCGTCCCCTACGCCGACCACGACTTCTTCCAGGCGCGCAGCGGCCCCCTGATCCGGCACACCACACCAACGGAGGTCCGGCTCCGCATCCAGAAGGAACTGAACACCTACCTCGGCGCGCTGATCGACCGCAAGGTCACCGACCCCACCGACGACCTACTCAGCCGGCAGATCGCCAAACACCACGCGGCCGGCACCTTCGATCGCACGAGCCTGGTCAGTATGGCCTTCCTCCTGCTCATCGCCGGCCACGAGACCACCGCGAACATGATCTCTCTCGGCGTCGTGGGGCTGCTCCAACACCCCGACCAGCTAGCCATGATCAAAGAGGACCCGGAAAAGACACCGCCGGCTGTCGAGGAGCTACTGCGCTACTTCACCATCGCCGACACGGTCACCGCCCGGGTCGCCACCGAGGACGTACAGCTCGGCGGCACCACCATCAACGCCGGCGACGGAGTCGTCATCTCCGGGCTGGCCGCCGACCACGACCCCACGGTCTTCACCGACCCAGACCGGCTCGACCTCGAACGCGGAGCGCGCCACCACGTCGCCTTCGGCTTCGGCCCACACCAGTGCATCGGCCAAACCCTGGCCCGCATGGAGCTGCAAATCGTCTTCGACACCCTGTTCCGCCGCATCCCCACCCTCCGCCTGGCCGCACCGCTCGACGACATCCCGTTCAAATCCGACGCGTTCGTCTACGGCGCCGAAAGACTCCCCGTCGCCTGGTAACGGAGGACCACATGCGAATCGAGGCGGACACCGACGTCTGCATCGGGGCCGGCCAGTGCGTACTGACCGACCCGACCGTGTTCGACCAGCACGACGACGGCATCGTCATGCTCATCACCAAACACCCCGAAGGCGAAGCCGCCCACCGCGCCCGCGAGGCCGTCGAACTCTGCCCATCAGGCGCACTCTCCCTGATCGAAGAACCGGGCGACAGCTAACAGAAGCTCTGTTTGCCTGCCCATCTCCACTGCGTTGGTGGAGCTGTCCCGCCGGGGGCGACCAGGCTCCTACCTTGCGCCTGCGCATCGGCCAGGCCTGCGACGGACGCCTCAACCCGACGACCCACTACCGTCCGCCCGCGAAATAACCGACCTCTACGGCGTGGCCTCCATGACCGCCCAACGCGCACTTCAACACCGACGCATCACCTACACAACCCAGGAATCGCTGGAGGGCCTGAAACTCCAACCAGCCCCCCAGACAGGGTCCGATTCGCCACGAATCCTAAAGCGGTTAATACCAATCCCTAATCAGGCTGTCTATTTGATTAATTAGGACTTCGCGACGCCCACACCTCCCCCGACCCACCCGCAGCCGGTGAGATATCTTTTCGAGCTTACCCCGCACGCGCAAGTCACCCTCAAAGATTCGATCCAAATACGGAAAGGATGTCAGCTCTAAATATTCCTCCAGTCCCCTATTCAGCTCGCCATCGATCTCCCCACGCGGCGACTGCCTATCGGAATCCTCCAATACCGACGCAGGTTCCTTCAGGCGCCATCCCACATATTCTCCACCGACAATCAATAGGGACAGTGCTGGCGCAATATCAACCCAAACAGGATTTTTGAGTCCCGCGTCGGCCACCTCTCGCAGACAAATCAAGGAACCCTGCTCGAAAATGCGATAAGTTGTCGGCCGAACTTGGAAGTTCGCAGCGTCGACTAATCTCGGGGTAGCTCGCAGCTCTTCAATACGATTGAAGTCTGTCACATAGTGTCCGACAAAACCGATACGCTCCGGAACCCGAAGGGCTACGCCTCTAAGCAGGCCAGACTCGGCATCGAAACGGAATTCGTCGACCTCCACTGTTGAAAACCAATCGACACTACCCACGGTTTCCAGCACGAATCGTTCATGCCGCGCTCGATCCGAGTAGGGCCCTAGAACCACCACGCCGCCTCCAATAATAAAGCGCGGCGACTCAGTGATCAGCGAGGTGCATTCCGTCTCAAGTCGGTGACCAGCGAGTCCGAAACAGCGCATTGTACCCCTCATCAGCCACAGTTACATTGGAATGGGAAGATTTGCTTAGCGACTGGAAGCTCCCCCAGGCGTCGAAACCTGGCCGGTCACGAGCATCTCGTGCGTAATTGGCATTCCCTGATCCGCAGGAGACCCGCCGTAGATAGCCGCGCCGCTCTCGCCACAAGGGCCTCCCGGACGCCAGCCGTGAGGTGAATAATTCGAGTATAGAGTGCCACTAATAGAGATGAATGCCGGTCCAGGAGGGCGTTCGCTCAGCAAGAATCGTGGAGAGGTCGCCGATACTAAGCTTGGTCAACTCGTCCAGATTAATCTCTTGCTTCAAGAATCACCGTGAGACACCATCACTACTTTGCTGGAGCCCTGCCTTGGTGAAGCAGGCACTTAGACTCGCCGGCTGAAATAGTTCACGCCAGAGCATCTGCCTCCGCGTGATTTTCGGCGATCATTCCACGAAAAAAATCCGAAAAAGTACCATACCTCTCAACTACCCCACCTGCGAGCCAAATAACTGCCGCCGGTCGATTCCGGCCTTCGACGCAGGGCATTACCAGGATGTCAATGCCGGTTCGTGACGCACCGATGGGAACTAAACGGGAGAAACCCTCCCCTCGCTCGATTACCACCTCACCCTCAACCACACGCACGAGTTCTTCGGCATCTGCGAAAGCGGCGGTGCCAAACTCTGCAACACCAAACAGATCAATGTCCTGCAGAATGGCGGGCCAACCATCCGAATGTCGAAGAAAGTCGGCGTACTCTAGATCCAAAGGGCACCGCATCACTGCGGCTATCTCCGCGATCCGCTCCTCTGCGGCCGGAGGCCGACGCGACTCATGCCGCCAGAGTCCTTCCCTGTCATTGGCCTCCAGCCTGAGCTTTGCCGTCTCCATTTCCGCAAAAAGCGCTGACCAACCTAACATCCGCACCCCTACTACCTAATCAGCACGAATCTCCTAGGACTACACCCGACCGGGCAGCGCTGACCCTGGCCAGAGAGACTACTGTTCACCCGCTTCGTCATGTCGATCCAGGTTGGCGGCTTCCCGTGGCCCAGCCACATCGCATCCGGTGCATGCCCTGCCACGCCAGTGTAGGGAGTTCCAGCCGCATCCGCACGACGCCGTTCCCTTGCTGCCTCCCGGGCTGCCGCCCTTCGGATTTCGCCTGTGGTAGAAACTCGACCCGTGGGAGACATCTGGCCCCGCGCAATGGCGTCATTAGCGGCGTCTACGTAGTCTGCAAACTGCTGTTCCTCGGCAGCTGTGGCCCACCCAGGGATCCTAACCTCGGCTTCACCGTTCGTGTTGCAGTTGTGTACGAGGACTGGCGTGTTGCCGGCTAGCACATAGTACGTGTGGGATTTTCAGCCCGTCACGTAGTGTGACTTACGTGTTCATGGCGTTTCACCTGGCCTTTCGTGCGTAGCGCCAACTCACAACATCGAAGCTTATCGGTGTTGACGGCGACGGTGACGGCAACCCGGGAAGATGTCCGCGCCCTTCAGCAACCTTGGCATCGATGGCCGACGTTATCCGAGATAGGGGATGTCGCGGTGCTCGGTGTGGTGGTGGAGGCGGAGTCGGACGGTGTCGTGGATGGGGATGTGGTCGAACTCGGTGGGGTGGATGAAGCGGACCTCGGTGGATTCGTCGCTGACGGCCAGTGTGCCGCCGGTGGCTCGGGCGAGGTAGGTGATGGTGAACTCCTGCCGCACCTCGCCCATCGGGGGAGTGTGGCGTTGTTGTTTTCGGCTCTGTCTCACATTCGGTGGTGATGGAGGGTGCTGGTCAGCCGAGCAGGATTCGATGGCGCAGGAGAGCGAAGCCCGCTCGTCCGTACATCTGTCGCTTGATCAGTTTGGTTTTGGTGTTGACGCCTTCGGTGCCGCCGTTGTTGAAGGGGTGGGTCAGGGCGGCGTTGACGGCGTCGCGGTCCAGGCCGAGGCCGCGGATGAAGGTGTGCAGGTGGGGTAGGTCCGTGGGCTTGACCTCGGCGATCCACGTGTCGAGATGGTCGTCGTTACCGGCTGCGGGTGTGAGGAGCGCGGCGAACGAGCCGATGAAGCCGGCCAGCGCGGTCATCTGCGGGCAGGCGCTGGTGAGGGCGTGGACGAGCGTGCGCTGATGGTCTGTGAGCTGGTCGGGTGGGGTCAGGAGGTAGCGGGTGAGGCGTCGGGGCGACAGGGCTGGGCGGTCGGCTTCGACGCGGCCTTGGGTGATGTAGCGGTAGAGCAGGTTCATGCTGCCGGTGTAGCCCAGTTCCCTGATCTCGGCGAGAAGTTGCGTAGCGCCGACGGCGGGGTCTTGTTCCCGGCGTCGGCGCAGGTGGTCACGGTAGGGGTCGACGAGGGTGGGCCGGTACTGCGGTGCGCGGACCAGGCGTTCGGGTTCGCTGATTCGGGCATACCGTTTGACCGTGTTCAGGCCGAGGTTGAGTCGGCGGGCGCATTCGAGCAGGCCGACGCCCTTGTCGAGCAGGTCGTGGACCTGCTGCCACCGCTGCCGGTGGTCACGGCCCGGATGCCTTGCTGCGGCGGTAGGCCGGCGGTGGCCCAGCATGTGCTGTGGGCGGTGACCTCTTTGCGGACGGCCTCGCCCGAGGTTGTGCCACAGGTGCCAGCGGTCGGCGACCTGCAACGCGTCGGGTAGGGCGCGGCGGACCGCTTCGGCGTAGGCGCCCGAGGAGTCCCGGCACACCACCTCGACACCGGGATGCTCACGCAGCCATGTCTCTAACGTGTGGGCCTTGCGGTCGGGCAGCACGTCGATGCGTTCACGGGTGACCGCGTCGATCAGGACGGTGGCGTAACGGCGACGGCGGCACAGCGCGAAGTCGTCGACCCCGAGCACGCGGGGAACCCGCCGCTCGGGCAGCGGAACGCGTAGCAGCGCCCGCAGCGCGGTGTGACGGGACATGACGACCATCGCCAGGACCGACAACAGGCGAGCACCGCCCCGGCCAGCCAGATGACGCACCACCGCAGCGACCTGGGCGCTCAGCCGGGACGTGCGACGCTGGTAACGCTCCAGAACACCCGGAAGCTGTTCCCGGAACGTGCGACGACAGCCCTGCGTCGGGCACACCAGACGCCGCACGCGCACCCGCACCACTACCGGCCGGGCATCGACCGGCACATCCGCCAGAGTCCGCTGGTGATACCCGTGCACCCGGCCCGTCACCGCCTCACAGCCCGGACAGGCCACCGTTCCTCCAGGAGTCCGAGCCCGCACCAGGATCCGCTCGCCCTCGTCCGTGACCTCATCGATCACCAACGGGGACAGCCCCGAGAACACCATCTTCGTAAGATCATCGATCTTGCACACATGACCTCAACGACATCGACCACCCTCGGTCACCACCGAATGTGAGACAGAGCCCAAATCTCTACGCAGTCCCCCGGACCCCAAGGCCCTCGACCAAGATCTGTGAGGGTTGCTGTCAAGGGGTGGCTTGGATGATCCGCCAGATTTGGCGTGCTATGTAGCGTTTGAGGACGCGGGTGATCTCGCGTGGGGTGTGGCCTTCGGTAGTGCGGCGAGTGATGTAGTCCTTGGTCGGTTGGTGGTATCGCTGGCGGGACTTGGCAATGGTGTGGATGGCGGAGTTGAGGGTCCGGTCGCCGCCGCGGTTAAGGCGGTGGCGGACGGTGCGGCCAGAGCTGGCGGGCACGGGGCTGACCCCGGCGAGGGCGGCGAAGGCGGCTTCGCTGCGGACGCGCCCGTGGTGCGACCAGGAGATTAGAGCGACCGCAGCCGTGACGGGGCCGATGCCGGGCTGCTTGAGCAGCGGCGGACACATGGCGGTGACCAGGTCGCGGATTTGGCGCAGGTTCGTGGCCAGCAGCCGGTCAAGGTCACGGATGTGGTTGGCCAGGGCGGTCATCTGGTCGCAGCGCAGCCGTGCAAGCGTATCCGCGTCCTCGCCGGCGGTGAGGTCGGCGGCGAGGCGGACCTGCTGGTCGGTGTTTCGGCCGCGGAACTGGTCGCGTAACTCGCCGTCGGCGGTGAGGATCAGCGACTTGAACAGGTTGACCGTGGCGGTGCGGGTGTCGGTGTAGTGGCGGCGGCAGGCGTGCAGGATTCGTAGGGCTTCGCGGTCGCCGTCGGCGCGGCGTGGTGGTGTGGTCGGCGGCCAGGACGGCTCGGGCGGCGTGGACCGCGTCCAGGGAGTCGGACTTGCCGCCGCGCCGCCGGGCCGTCGCCGTGGGTTTGGGCGCCTCGAAGACGGTCTCGTTGGCGGTGCGAAGTGCGCGTAGCAGTCCGACTCCGTGCGAGCGTGCACTGTCCAGTGCCCAGGCGCGACGGCCGGAGCCGAGCCCATTGGTGTGCTCACCAGCCCAGGCCAGCAGGGAGGCGACACCGTCGGCTGTGGCCGTGACGGTGAGTTCGGCCAGGACTGACCCGACCGGCGAAACCACCGCCGCGGTGTGGGTGTCGGTGTGAGTGTCCACGCCGATGATCGCGTCGACGCGATCTGCGAGTCGTTCTGCCAGGACGGACGACACGAGGTCTCCTCTTCTTAGGCCGACATTCGGACAGCGTCGGCCCGGGAGGCGATCACCCGGCGGCACATCTGTGATGAGTCACGCGACAAGCACGGACAGGCTTCTGATCAGGCCAGCAAGGCGGGCCGGGCCGGCGCCGGCGACCCACAAGGACAAGTCCGACGAACGGCACACCGTGGTGGCCAGATCTTGGTTGAGTCACTCGCAGATCACCGACGCCGGACCGTACCGGCACCAATCCCCTCCCGGAACCGGCACACCTATAGAAGCGTCCGACTGGCTCAAAACTGCTCTACAGGATCAAGAGCGCCCGGCTACGCCGGACGCACGCGCACGCGCTATGCCGTTCCGGCCCGCGCGCACGCGCCCACGCAACAAGTCGCCCGATGTCGGCAGCTAATCAAGCCCACAACGCCAGAGGCCGTGACGATCGCTCGGGCGGTCAGGCCACCCGGTGGCTACCGGCGACCGCCGCCGCACCGCTGACGCGGCACGGCACCGTCTACCTCAACCAGTCTCAGCCAACGATGGCGACCAAGTACGAAGGCCACGGAGGTACACATTGGACAATAATATCGTTCTACCTACATGCTATGTACGTGCTTGACGGCAACGATGACGGCAACCCACGCGCACGAGCGCGCCCGACGGCTCACCCCGATACACAGAGTTGTAGCGCCAACCCACCGAATTCGCTCACGGCTCCTGCCCAGGGTTCCGGCAAGGTGACGATATGGCCGTTTCAGTCGAGTCCGAGTAGTTGGAGTGGCCGGTATGGGTTTCGGCTGTTGTGGCGTAGGGCTGCAGCGATGGTGGTGATGCCGTTAGCCGGAGCAGGTTGATCGCCGTGTTGCGCAGAGTGGCCATGGCGCGGGGTGCGTTGCCGGTGCGTAGGCGGCTGGCGTCCTCGGCGTAGGTGGTGTCGCGGAGGTGGTGCAGAGTTTCGATGGCCCAGTGCCCGCGCAGCCAGTCGGCCAGTTCGGCAGGGCCGGCCTGGGCTGCGCTCAGGTTGGTGATCGCGTAGACGGTGACGGTGGACCAGCGGCCAGTGGCCAGGTTCAGCCGTCGGCGGCGGATCCGTAGTGCTTGTACGGCGTGGGGAAAGTCCAGGGCGAGTGGCCCGGTGCAGGTGACTGCTTGCAGGCGGCGGATGTCGTAGCGGCCGTGCCCGCGGGTGCTGGTCTCGTCCTGGATCGGGATCTTCGTCCAGGGCAGGGTCTTGAGCTGCCGATACAGACGCGGCTGGTTCTTCTTCACGGTGAAGACGTAGGCGGCCTTCTTGGTGTCGACCAGCCAGCGGGCATGCTCGCGCTGGGTGTGTAACGCGTCGGCGGTGACGACCACCGCGGTCAGGTCGAGAGGGCCCAGCAGCGGCTGGAAGCGGGTCAGCTCGTTGGTCTTGCCGTCGACGTCGACCTGGCCCAGGACCGTCCCGGTGTGCTGGTCGAGCACTGCGAGGAGATGCACCTGTTCACCGGCCGGGCCGCTGCCCCGCAAGGTTTTGCCGTCCACGCTGTACACCCGTCGCCCGGTGGTCGCCGCCGGCTGGCACGCGAGGACCCACCGACCGACCGTGTCGTCCAGGGCGTCGGCGTCGACACCGGCCAGGATTCGCCGGAACGTGGACTCGTCCGGAGCTCGATGCACCCCGGTGAACGGATCCCGGAACACGCCCAGTTCAGGGAGGACCTGCTGCGGCGCATCAGCGGCCCATTCCGCGACCGCCGCCGCGGAGCGGGCACCGGTCAGCACCGCCGCGACGGCAGTGGCCAGGACCGCGGGCAACGCATGGACGACACCGCGGGGGTCTCGCCGGTCCGGCACTGCCGCCAACGCCGTGACCAGGCTCGACCGGCGTTGGACCGGCAACGACTCATCCAGGTGGTCCGCGTGCACGGCCAACACATCAATCAGCGATGATGATCCCAACGGGCGTGGTCCTCTTTGATCTTCCCAGACTCGACACCTGGATGATCATCGAAAGGCCGCGCCCGTCTCTATACCACCATGATCCGGAGCGTCCCCACCCAACCGGCCACAACGGTCATATCGCTACCTTGCCGGAGCCCTGGCTCCTGCCACGATTGAATTCACTCGGCCCCGAAGACACCACTGACAAGTTCCGCAATAGACAATGCAAGCCCAGCATTCGCCAAGATCTCGTCAGGCGCAGAACTCGCCAGCGGCGACGGGATGCCACTGCCCCACGAATCCCAACCATCGAAGAAGTAGTGCTCATCCAGGTAGGGGCCGAACGGCCCCGACCGGCCGCCCTGCGTCACTTTCTCGTCGAGTCTTTCGAGGAACTGTTGAAGGTCCGGCCCCGTTATAGCCTTCGTACCACTCCAACAGCCCGACCAGCTGCTATGAGCAGGTGCGTGGCCTCCTCTGACGCAGACCCACAGCCGTTCAGGGGCGGCGGCGTCGCCGCGGAGCACCACGGCGACAAACCGCCCCTCACCACCCATGACGATCTTCATCGACGTCATCAAGGCGGGGATATCACAAATTCAATTAGCCGATCCGGACTCATATCTCCGACCATTACCCTTCTCGCGATTTCGGCAGTCCGGTGGTGACCGCCAGTAATATAGATCCGGGATGCAGGATAGCAGCTACAGTCTCCTGGCGCCCAGTCACGTGCCCCACGAATTGGATCGTTTCCTTGCGGTCCACCGGGCCTAGTCAGATCGTTGTTTGAAAGATTCCTCACACCACCATGTCCGACAACGTCGCCGCCATTCATCTGGTCAGGATTGAGCGGATGAGTCTCGAATCTATTGTTGACCAGCTCCCCAGCGCGAGCATTGAATTTGTTGATATCGGAATGCACCGGGATGTCGGCGTTATGGCTATTTGTGCTGCCATTGCAGTTGTGTACGAGGACCGGGGTGTTGCCGGCTACCACATAGTACGTGTGAATGTTGGCGACGGTGAGGTTGTGGACGGTGGCCTGCAGGACGTCCCAGCGGTCGATCGCCGCGATCTGCACGTACGTGCCGGAACTGGTCCGCAGCCACTGGCCAGAACGTAGGTCGGTGGCGTCGATCCACTCACCCAGCTCCGGCACCCAGAACGGGTGGCCATCGGTCGCGGTGACCTCGGCGGTCTCCGAACCACGGTCGCCATCGGTGTCGATGGTGACCTTCACCAGCTTCTTTACACCGTCACCCTTGATGGCCGCGGTGACCGTCTCGGCCACGGTCTCGCCCGTCTCCGGGTCAGTGACCAGGACCTCGTCACCCGGCTGCACATCCTCCACCGGCTTGGTCGAGCCGTCCGCCATCAGGACTTTGGTGCCAGGAACGAAGCTGTTGCGGGGGGTTGGGCAGGACCCGCCGCTTGAGCCGCCGTTGCTCCGCGTCGTCGCGCCGGATTTCCCACCGCCCTTGGAGTCACTCTTACCGGCGCCACCACCGGACTTGCCGGACTTGCCGGCTCCGCTGGAGGCCGCCGACGATCCCTTGGGGTTGGATCTCGCCTGGGCGTTCTTCTGGACCGGACCACCTGTCTTCTTCGCG
The DNA here is from genome assembly GCF_000378845.1 of Salinispora pacifica DSM 45544. NCBI lineage: Bacteria > Bacillati > Actinomycetota > Actinomycetes > Micromonosporales > Micromonosporaceae > Salinispora > Salinispora pacifica. The sequence continues at coordinate 1,742,961 of NZ_KB905359.1, forward strand.
ACGTTCGTCGCCCTGTTACTAATTGTTTGAGCCATCTCGGCGGCTTTTTTCTTCGCGGCCTGGGCTGCCTTCTTCGCCTTTTCGATGGCCAGCTTCTTGGTCTTGAGCGCCGCCGCCTCCGCCGCCTTGGCCCTGCGCAGCACCCCTTCGGCAGTACGCTTCGCCTTACGCCATACCTGAATCGCAGAGACCGTCCGTTCAACGGCCCCCTTCACCTTCCCAAGCTTGAGTAACTTTCCGACCGGAATCGCCCCGATAATGAGGCTGCCGCACGCCCACATGTCACCGCCGAAGCAGTTCTCGGCGTCGTTGATGCCGATGAACTCTTTCAGGACTTCCCAGCCCGCGCTGAGAATCACCGATCTCAAGGAACGGTTCATGTCGGACTGGGCCTGGGCGACCTGCGCCGCCGACAGACCCGCGCCCTCGAGTGCCGCCGCTCTCTCCGAATCGGTCAACGACACCGACAGACCCGTCGGGTCCGAGTGGGTCACCGGGTTGTTGTGGGCGTACACGTACCCGTTGGACTGCATCGGGTCCGCGATGTCCAACACCGGGTCGGCGGAGAGGAACCGGCCCACCACCGGGTCGTAGAGCCGGGCACCCAGCGGCGTGTAGCCGGAGGCGTCATCCCGGTCCGCGCCGAGGAAGCCATCGCGGGTCTGCATCTTGACGCCGAGGGGCGTGGTGCCGCGTTGGTTACCGAACGGATCCTGCTTACGGACCCGCACCGACATCTCGGCATCGAGTGTGACCTCGGCATACGGGCTGCCCTGGTGGTCACCGGCGAGGGCGACGAGCCGGGGAGAGCTGGTGGCGTGGTACACGAAACGCATCACCACACCACCCGGCGCCGGGTAGGAACGCTGGGCGTTGACCTGCACCCCGCCCCGCTGCACGGTCAGCACCACCTCGCCGAGGTGTAGCGTCGCCTGCTGGTCCTGAATGGTGAGCAGACGGCTGCCGCCGGGCCCGTAGAGGTGCCGGGTCTCGTCCTGCGCCTCCCACTGCTGCGCCGCGGAGTCCGCGTCGCAGGTTACGAGCACCAGCGGGGTGCGGTCGTCGGTGACCTCGTCCTTCACCCCGAGGCACAGGCTGGAGGCAGGGTGCTTGAGCTGCCCGGTGGAGAGGCGCTCCAGGTGCTGATCAGTCGACCCGGAACACTCCTGCGTCGCGATGGCCGACCCGGCGGTGTCGCCGGCGGGCTGGACGCACCAGTCGTCATACACGGACAGGGTGCCCAGGTTCGGGTCAGCCTGGTCCGGCACGGGAGCGAAGGCCCACTTCTGCGCGACCGTGTCATTGCACGGGTACAGCTGAACCGCCTCGCCCGGGACGGCCTTGTTCAGGTCGATGCACTTGTCGGCCAACCCGACGTAGGCGGTCTTACCCCGACTGCCCGCGCCGGTGATCCGGTCGACCTTGCCGTCGTAGGTCCAGGAGAGCACCTGCTGGTCGCCGTTCTCCACGGAGGTGACGACCTTGGTCTCGCCGGTCAGCTCATACAGCCGCTCGGCGACGGCGGTGATCTCCGCGCCGCCCGGGGTCACGTAGTCCTTGGTGACCTTGGTGAGGGTGCGCGGCTGCGTGCCGTCGGCCTTGCCGTAGTCGTAGCTGGTGGTGGCGTCCTTGTCGGTGTCGCCGGTGAGATCCTTCTCCACCAGCTTCGTGCGGTTACCGAGCAGGTCGTACTCGTACTCCTGCCAGTAGCCGGCACCGTCGGTGCCCGCGGTCACGGTGTCGCCGGCCGGACTGGCGGCACAGGACTCCTGGTCGGTCGCCGTCCACGCCGTGCTCAGCTGGCCGATCGGGTCGTACGTGAAGCACTGCCGCTCCTCGAGGCCGAGGGAGCGCTCACGGATCGAGGTGACGTTGCCGGCATCGTCGTACCGGTAGGAGCGGTGCGACACCAGGTTGGCGGCGACGATGCTCTGGTCATCGGTCTGCTCCCGGTGGACCTGCTGGTCGGTGAGGGCGCCGCTGTCGTTGTCGTAGGAGGCGGTGGTCCACACCCGGTACGGCTGGGCCCCGAGGGTGGAGCGCAGCACCTGCCCGTACGGCGAGTAGACCGTTTCGGCGCCGTACCAGTCCTTACCCGACACCGACAGGGGCAGCCCGTCGCTGGTGTAGCGGACCAGCAGCTTCTCGGCGGGGAGGGTCCCGACGGCCGGCAGCGGGTGACGTGGACGGCGAACTGTACGCCTGGCAGGCCGCCTCCTACACCGGATCAGGAGCGCTCAACCCGACCGGCCACTGGTACGACCCGGAAACGGGCGAGGCCGCGCTGATCACCAAACACTCCGACGTGTATCCGGGTGACGGCTCCACGGACCTGTTCGCCCGAACCCCGGACGGCGGCTTCTGGCTCTACCCCGGCGACGGATACGGCACCTTCAACGTTGACGACCGACTCCGCGTCCTGCTCCCGCCAGACACACCCGACCCCGCGACCTGGACCCAGATCAAGGCGCTCGGCGACATCACTGGCGATGGGCTGCCTGATCTGGTCCTGCGGGCCGGGACGGCGTTCTGGACGTTGAGCGGCTACACCGGCGCCAGCTTCCAGGAAGCCATTCTGATGAACGGGAACGCTTGGGAACGCCGGGAAGTCGTCAACGTCGCGGACATCGACCTGGACAGCACACCGGATCTGCTCTGGCGCAACCTGGACAACGGCAACATGTACGTCCGCCACGGGAAGCCAGGCGCAGTAGCGGGCAGCGTCGATCTGGATTCGATCAAACTCGCGGCGAACTCCCAGAATGGTGACGTCCCCTACGGCACCAACTGGACCGAAACCAACATCAACGCGATGATCGGTATCCCTGACGTGAACGGGGACAGTGTCCCGGACCTGTGGGCCCGGTTTGGGGAGGACGGCATGATGCGGATCTACCATCCGTCCACCACCAATACCAACGGCCCCGTGAAGATCGTGCTGGGGAACGACTGGAACAGCGTCAAGGCCTTCGGCTGAACGCGTCGCGCGGGCCCGGCAGCTGGCCGGGCCCGCGCGACCCCATCCCCAACCCGCGCCCCCACCACCCACGGTGCCGGGGTAGCCCAGGGGCAGATCGACAGCTATCTTCGCTGCATGGATCAGCAGGCGACCTCGACGTTGCGGGCTCGACCGCAGACCAAGCTCCCGCGGCGGGTGGACGTCGCCGTCGTCGGCGCCGGACACAACGGGCTGGTGTCGGCGATCCTGCTGGCCCGAGCCGGGCTGGACGTGCTGGTGCTGGAGGCGGCCGACGTGGTCGGTGGCGCGGCCCGCACCGAGACGCCGTTTCCCCGGGTGCCGGAGCTACGCCACTCCACCGGGTCCTACCTGCTCGGGCTGATGCCCCCGGAGCTGCTCGCCCGGCTCGACGTGCGCATCCCGGTGCTGCGACGCGACCCGCACTACTTTCTGCCCACCCCGGGCGGGCCCGGCTCGCCGTACCTGCTCTTCGGTGCCGACCCGAGCGCGACCCGGCGGCAGTTCTCCGAGTTCTTCTCCCCCGCCGATGTCGCCGCCGACGCCGCGCTCCAGGCCGAGCTGGCGGCGCTGCGCGCGGACCTGGCGCCAGCCTGGCTGGCCGAACCGCTGCCGGTCGAGGAGACCGCCGAACGGTACGTCCGGCCGGCGCTGCGCCAGATCTTCGTCGACCTGGTTCGCGGCTCGGTCGTCGACTATCTGGCCCGCTTCGACTTCCACTCCGAGCTGCTGATCAGCATGTACGCGGTGACCGACGGCCTCTCCGGGGTCAACGCCGGCCCGGACGACCCCGGCACCGGGCACAACTTCCTGGTCCACAACATGTGCCGACTTCCCGGCTCCGACGGCACCTGGATGATCGCCAAGGGGGGCATGGGCACCGTCTCCCGGACCTTCGCCGACGCCGCGCGGGCCGCCGGCGCCACCATCCGCACCGGTACGCCGGTTAGCGCGATCACCCTCGACGGGGGTGCGGCCTCCGGTGTCCGGCTCGCCGACGGGCAGACCGTTGCCGCCTCCGTGGTGCTGGGGGCCTGCGACCCGTACCGGCTGGTGGAGCTGCTCCCCGATGGTGCGCTCCCGGCGTCGCTGACCGATAGATTGGCGGCGGTCCGCCGCCCCGGCACCACGCTCAAGCTCAACCTGGCGCTGACCGGGTTGCCGCGCTTCTCCTGCCTGCCGGCAGGCGCCCCCAACCCGTTCGGGTCCACGATCCACCTGCTGCCCGGCTCCGACCTCGGCGCCACCCGGGACACACCGCTGGCGGGGCTACGCGCGATGTGGGCCGACGTGCGGGCCGGGCGGCTGCCACCGGAGCCGACGATCGAGTGGTACCTGCACACCACCGTCGACCCGACGCTCTCCGACGCCGCCGGGCACCACTCGTCGGCGCTCTTCGTCCAGTCGGTGCCGTACGAGTTGGCGGGCACCACGTGGGACGAGGCGCTACCCGGGTACGTGGCGCGGCTGGTGGCGATCTGCGAGCGGTACGCCCCGGGCACCGGGGCCCTGATCGCCGACGCGGTACCGCTGGCCCCGCCCGGCATCGAGGCGCACTTCGGCATCACCGGTGGGCACATCCACCACGTGGACAACACGGTGTCGTTCACCGACCGGATGCCGTACGCCACCGGGATCGACGGCGTGTACGCGGGCAGCGCCGGCTGTCACCCAGCCGGCAGTGTCATCGGTGCGTCCGGCCACAACGCCGCCCGGCGCATCCTCACCGACCTCGGACGGTGAGGATGCGCGGGGCGGAACAGCCGCCGTGCAGCCGGAGCCGTGCGGGACCGAACGGGGGCCAGGTCGCCCACTCGACGACCGGCGCGGGTCAGGTCGTCGTCTCGACGACCGGGGCGGGTCAGGTCGTCGTCTCGACGACCGGGGCGGGAGTCTGCTCGTCGGCGCGCTCGGCGCGGATCTTGTGGCCGACGCTGGTCAGGCACCGCCCGCTGGGCAGGTCGAAGCGCCAACCGTGCAGCTGGCAGGTGAGCTGGTCGTCCGCCACGATGCCAAACCGGCTCAGGTCCGCCTTGAGGTGCGGGCAACGCCGCTGCACCACCCAGTCGCCGAGAGTGATGTCCTCCGCGTCGACCGCCCGCTCGTGCTCGTCGTACCAGCCCTCGGCGTACTGCAACCGCTCCTGGGAGAGGCACTTGAAGAAGGCGTAGACGAACTCGTTGTACTGGCCGATCCGCGCCGCGGAGAACCGGCAGGACAGGAAGAGCGAGTTGACCCAGTCCACCTCGCCGACGTGGAGCAGGTGCTCGATCAGCGCCCGCTCGGTGCGGAACCGGTAGCGCACCTTCTCGTCGGCGTAGGGGCGGACCTGCTTGCCGGGGAAGTCCACCACGATCGACTCGACGGTCTCCGTACCCGCGTCATCAACATCGACCAGGTCGAAGCGGACCGGCCCGCCAACCCCCTTGGCCAGATAGATCGACTCGTTCAGCAACGGCTCGATGCGGCGCTGCATCTCCCCCAGGACGTCCACCTCCGGGTGCCGCCAGGACGCCTTCTCCGCCGCGATGATCGGCCGCTTGCGCTCCCGCATCTCTTCGAGGTGGGCGACCTTGTCGGCGAAGAACTCCGCCACCGGCACCGGATGGGTGGTCTCGCAGCCGTCGGCGGTGACCTCGGCGACGCTGCCCGGCAGCAACACCACCCCGTTGGTGCCGCCGACCTTGGCGTACTCGTCCAGGAACACCGACTGGTCGGGGAAGATGTTGCCCTCGTCGCCGTGGATATCGTTGAACTGCCACAGCGCGTCGTCGAGGAAGCACGGTGGGCCGGCGATCGGGAAGACGTGGTCGGCCTTCAGGTCGTCGATGTAGCGCCAGGTCCGGTCGAACTGCCGGTCCCGCTTCTGCTTGCCGAACGCGGTCTTGGCGGCGTTCGGCAGCTCGTAGACCATCGGATACCAGATCGCACCGGAGAACTGGAGCATGTGCGCGTGCACGTGGCCCAGCTCGGTGAAGACGCTGAGGTCGGTGGGGCGGGCGTCGTTCTGGTTGAGCAGCCGGACCCCGTCGTGCTCCACCCACAGCGACGAGTCGCCGATCGGACCGTCGGTCGGGCTGGTCAAGGCCTGGATCATGACCTTGAGGCCGCCACCCAGGTCAACGACCTCCTCGTTCGGCGCCTTCAGGAACTGGGTGAAGCCCAGTTCCCGCAGCTCGTCTTCCATCTCCGAGGTCGGGAAGGCGGGCAGCAGTACGGTAGCCCGCTTCGACACGTACCGCTTGAGGTGCGCCGCGTCGAAGTGGTCCCGGTGCAGGTGCGAGACGTAGAGGTAGTCAACGTCGCCCAGCGCCGCCCAGTCGAGTTGGGAGTTGTCGGGAAACGGAAACCACGAGGCGAAGTACGCCGGGTTGACCCACGGGTCGCACAGGATGCTCCCCGCGGGAGTGTCGATCCGCATGCTGGCGTGCCCGGTACCGGTCACTCGCACCGCAGTTCCCCCTTAGCAGACATAACAAGGTTCACGTCAGAACCTACCGGAGCCACTTTCACCATCACGCCGCGACGCCGGTAGTGCCGTCCATGGGCGACAACGGCCTTCGTTCCGGCCGACACGGGCTCCCGGCGTCCCACCGACTCCGTCCGGGAGATGGTCGGACCCAGCGCCGGGGCCGGTACAGGGCGTGCCAGACTTGACCGCGGATCAGATCACGAGGGAAGGACCGACAGTGGCAGGAAGCGAGCCGGTTACGTCTCCGGACCAACACAAGCCCGGGCACCGCAGGTCCGGACGGATCGGCGCGGTGGTTGTTGCGCTGTCGCTGCTGGCAATGATCTGCGGTAACCACGAGGGCAGGATCGAGGACCTCTGGCTGATCGGTCTCGCCGTTCTGCTGCTGGCCATCGTCGTCGGCGACATCGTGCTCCGGCGTAACGGGCTTCGCCCGTAGCGCGCACCGTCAGCCACAACGCTGTGGCCCGCTCCCCGGAGTCAGGGAGCGGGCCACAGCGTTGTTCCGGGTCAACCCGGTGTTGCCCGGGTCAACGACCGAGCAGAACGTCCTGCACATTCTTCAGGGCGGTGTCTACTTCCTCCTCGAAGTAGCCGCCCTGCACCAGGCCGAAGCGGAGCGTGCCCAGGTCGTGCGGGTTCACCGGCATCGGATTCCGCCCCTGCATTCCGCCGAGCAGGCTGTCGAAGAAGCGATCGACCTGGTCCGGGTCGTACCCGCTGCCGAAGCGGCGAACCTGGAAACTGCGGCGAATCTGGTCAACCCGGTAGAGGTCGCTGCCCGGCGGCCCGGCCATCGGCGGCCCAGCCATCGGCGGCCCTCCCCTTGATGGATCACCCTCCCTGGGCGGAGGAGCCACCATCGGCGGCCCAGGGACCTCCGGTGAGCCGGCGAAACCGGGCTGCGATGCGGGCAAACCGCCCATTTCCCGCCCACGCTCCGGCATCCGCATCTCGGTCGTCATGTCGGCACGCCCGTGTCGACCGGCCTCGAACCCGTCGAACCGCGGCTCGTCGGGGCCGTAGCCGCCGGTCGCTGGCCCCCGCGACAGGCCACCGGGAGCGTGCGGGGCACCGGGACCGTGCGGGCCGCTGGGACCGTGCGAACCACCGGGAGCGTGCGGGGCACCGGGACCGTGCGGGCCGCTGGGACCGTGCGGGGCGGCCGGACCGCGTGGCGGTTCATAGCCGCCGCGGGGGGCATCGTAGCCCCCGCGGGGGGCATCGTGGCCGCCGGCGAAGGACCCGGTGGTTTCGTCGTACCGGCTGTAGGGCACTCCGGGCTGCGCCGGCGAGAATCGGGGCGGCATCGGTTGCTGCTCCGGGGCGATGCCCCGCTCGTCGGGTGGACCCATCCGCCCCGGCGGGCCGAACTGGTCAGGCGGACCCATCCGATCCGCCGGACCCATCCGCCCCGGCGGGCCGAACTGGTCAGGCGGACCCATCCGCTCCGCCGGGCCGAACTGGTCAGGCGGACCCATCCGCTCCGCCGGGCCGAACTGGTCAGGCGGACCCATCCGCTCCGCCGGGCCGAACTGGTCAGGCGGACCCATCCGCTCCGCCGGGCCCATCCGCTCGGGCGGGTGTGGGTCAGCGGCCGGAGCCGGGCGGCCGCCCTGTTCCTCCATGTCGGCGAGCTGCCGTTCGACCCGGTCGAGGTGAAGATCGACCTGCCACTCGTCATAGCCGTTGAATCGGACCCGGAAGACGACGTCGTGGACCTCCTGCGCGGACACGGGCGCGCCCACCGGCTGCCCCTCCAGCGTGGCCTCGACCCGGTCGAGGAAGGCATCCACCTCGTCAACCTTGTATCCCCGGCGCAGCGACTTACGCCGGAAACGCTGACCCTGACTCGCCACTATGTCTCCTGGTCTCGTTCGCTCCGCCGGGTCGCTCTCCCCGGCCCCCACGCTCTCATTGCCCCTCGGCCGCGGCGAGTTGACCACACGCTCCGTCGATCTCACGCCCCCGGGTGTCCCGCACTGTCGTGGAGACCCCGGCGGCGCGCAACCGCCGGACGAACTCCCGCTCAACCGGCTTCGGGCTCGCATCCCAGCGGCTACCCGGAGTGGGGTTGAGCGGGATCAGGTTCACATGGGCCAACCGGCCGGCCAGCAGCCGCCCAAGCAGGTCGGCTCGCCACGGCTGGTCGTTCACGTCCTTGATCATTGCGTATTCGATCGACACGCGACGTCTCGTGTGGGCCGCGTACTCCCAGGCCGCCTCCAGCACCTCGGACACCTTCCAGCGCTGGTTCACGGGCACGAGTTCGTCGCGAAGCTCATCATCGGGCGCGTGCAGCGACAACGCAAGGGTCACGGAGAGGTCTTCGCTGGCCAGCCGACGGATAGCAGGGACCAGACCCACCGTGGAAACGGTGATGTGTCGCTGGGACAGCCCCAACCCCTCTGGCGCGGGCGCCACCAGCCGGCGAATCGCCGTCACCACCCGGTGGTAGTTGGCCAGCGGCTCCCCCATCCCCATGAACACCACGCGAGACAGTCGCGGTGGGGACCCGGCGACAGCGCCAGAGGCGGCCACTCCAGCCAGGTAGACCGCCTGGTCGACGATCTCGGCGGTGGAGAGGTTGCGGGTCAGGCCGGCCTGGCCGGTCGCGCAGAAGGGGCAGGCCATCCCGCACCCCGCCTGGCTGGAGAGACAGACCGTCACCCGGTCCGGATAGCCCATCAGCACACTCTCGACCAGCGAGCCGTCGTGCAGCCGCCAGAGCGCCTTGTGGGTGGCGCCGTCGTCACACGCCAGTTCCCGCACCGGCGTCAACAGCGTGGGCAGCAACTGGCTGGCCAGCTTCTCCCGGGTGGCCGACGGCAGATCAGTCATCTGCTCCGGATCGCGGACCAGGCGGCCGAAATAGTGGGTCGACACCTGCCGAGCCCGGAACCGCGGCTCGCCCAGTTCCTCGGCCAGGGCCTGGCGGCCGGCGAGATCGAAGTCGGCGAGGTGCCGCGGGGGCATCGCCGCGCGGCGGGCGGGGGCGTCGGGGTTGACCGGGGTCAAGGGCAGGCTAGTCATGACCCATCCAGTCTGTCACGCCCGGCTCGGACCGCGCCGCGGTGGATCCGCCAGCCTCGCCCCGGACCCGCCGGCGACGCTGGTGGAGGCGGGGCGTGCCCGGCGGCGGGCACCGGGTAGCCCACGCCTCAGCCCGTCACCGGAACGAAGAGCGCAAGCAGCAGGTACGCCGTCGGGAGGGCGAAGAGGACCGAGTCGAGCCGGTCCATCAGGCCGCCATGCCCCGGCAGCAGGTTGCTCATGTCCTTCACCCCGAGGTCTCGTTTGATCATGGACTCGGCCAGATCGCCCAGGACGGCCGCGGCGGAGACAGCGACTCCGAAGAGCGCCCCCCACCAGGGCGCCACATCGAAGAGCAGCCAGATCAGCAGGGCGCCGCCGAGGGCCGCCGCGCCGAGCGAACCCGCCAGCCCCTCCCAGGACTTCTTCGGACTGATGGTCGGCGCCATCGGATGCCGACCGAAGTTGGCTCCGGCCGCGTACCCACCGGTGTCGGAGAGCACCACCGCGGTCAATGTCACCAACACCCGCAGCGCCCCGTCCTCCGACGCCGCCAGCAACGCGGCGAACCCACCGAGGAACGGTACGTAGACAGCGATCAGGGTGGCCGCGAGGGCGTCCCGGCGGAATCCGGCCAGCCCGTCGCCCAGTCGCCACACCAGGGTACCGAGCACCGTAACGGCCAAACCGAGGGTCAACGCATCGGGCCCGGCGAACCAGGCCAGCCCAGACACCAGCACACTGCCCGCGGCCAGCGGGACCAACGGCGGGTGGACGCCCGCGCGACCGACCGCCCGGGTCATCTCCCAACAACCGACCACCAGCGCCCCCGCGACGACCACCACGAAGGCGAACGGGTAGAGGAAGAGGGGCACGAGGATGAGGGCACCGAGGCCGACCCCTACCCCGATGGCCGCCGGCAGGTTACGACCGGCCTTGCCGGACGACCGCGGTCCGGCAGCGGCGCCGGTGGCACGACGCCGTCCCGCCCGACGCCGCCCCCGCGGTCGCGGCTGCGCGGCCGGATCGTCGTCCCGGACCGGCTGGAGTTGGGCTGTGGGGTGCTCGGACCCGACTGGGGCGTCCGGGACCGGGGTCTGCCGCGCGGTCGGGTAGTCCCGGTCGTCGACGGGGGCTTGGTGGCCGCTACTCGGGATTCGGCCAGGCCCACCCATCGACTCCGCTGGCGACCGGCCATGCTGGCTGGGACCACCGTGGTCGTAACCGGGAGTTTCTCGATGCCGAACCCCTGCACCGACTTCGCGGGGGACCGCATCGGCATCCGCCGGCGGAACGCCACGCGAGTGGGCAGGCCGTTCCCAGCCGTGCGGTTCGGCGCTGCTGTGCGGGTCAACGGGGGACATCACGCACCTGGAGGGAAGACGAAACCGACGACCAGACGCACAACCACAACCATGTCCCCCACCCGAATGATGTTCCCTCTGGTTGACCGACGGGTCGGCCAGTCGATCCCCGCCATTCACCGCCAGGTGCCCGAGAGTCGAGCCGAGCCTACTGCACCCGCTACCCCGGCATCTGAAACCGCCTCCGCTGACCCGACCAGCACCGCCAGGACGACCGGTACGCCCGACGCCCACCGGTGCGACTCTGCCGGGCCTTGGTGCGTCGGCGCGGCCCTTGCGCGTCGGTCGGCAACGAGCCGCAACAGCGAGGCGGCACCGGCGGCCCCGAAGGGCGTGGTCGCCGGTGCCGCGTCAGCAGTCGGGAGCGAGGTCAGACCTCGAGCAGCTCGGCTTCCTTGTGCTTGATCAGCTCGTCCACGGTGCCGACGAAGCGCTGAGTCAGATCGTCCAGTTCCCGCTCGGCACGGCGCCCGTCGTCCTCACCGACCTCACCGGCCTTGACCAGCCGGTCCAGCTCCTCCTTGGCCTTGCGGCGGATGTTGCGGACCGCCACCTTGGCCTCCTCCCCCTTGTGCCGGGCCACCTTGATCATCTCGCGGCGGCGCTCCTCGGTCATCTGCGGGAGCAGAATGCGCAGCTGGTTACCCTCATTGTTGGGGTTCACCCCAAGGTCGGAGTCGCGGATCGCCTTTTCCATGGCGTTGGTCTGCGAGGTGTCGTACGGCTTGATGATGACCATACGGGGCTCCGGCACCCCGATCGACGCCATCTGCGGCAACGGGGTCGGGCTGCCGTAATAGTCGATGATGATCTTGGAGAACATGGCGGCGTTGGCGCGGCCCGTACGGATGGCCCCGAACTCCTCCTTGGCGTGCTCGATGGCCCGCTCCATCTTCTCCTCGGCCTCGAGGAGGGTTTCGTCGATCACCGTTCTCCTCGCCTCCTTCTATGCTCGTCGTGGCTGGTCGTGTCGGAGGACCGTCGAGGTCGAACCGCTCAGGTGGTGATCAGGGTACCGATCTTGTCGCCACCCACGGCCCGAGTGATGGTGTCGTCGCCCTGGGCGCCGAAGACCAACATCGGCAGGCCGTTCTCCATGCAGAGGCTGAACGCGGCGGCGTCGGCGACCCGCAGGTTTCGACGAAGCACCTCGGAGAAGGTGATCGAGTCGAACTTGCTGGCGGTCGAGTCGACGCGCGGATCCGCCGTGTAGACGCCGTCCACCCCGTTCTTGCTCATCAGCACCACATCTGCCCGGATCTCCAGAGCACGCTGCGCGGCGACGGTGTCGGTGGAGAAGTAGGGCATGCCGGCGCCGGCCCCGAAGATCACCACTCGCCCCTTCTCAAGGTGCCGGATGGCGCGCAGCGGAATGTAGGACTCGGCGACCTGGGCCATCGTGATGGCGCTCTGCACCCGGGTCTCGATGCCCTCCTTCTCCAAAAAGTCCTGGAGGGCGAGGCAGTTCATAACCGTACCGAGCATGCCCATGTAGTCGGCCCGGGCCCGGTCCATCCCCCGCTTCTGCAACTCGGCGCCCCGGAAGAAGTTACCTCCACCGACCACCACCGAGACCTGCACGCCGCGCCGGACCACGGTCGCGATCTGCTGGGCGATGGCCTGAACAACATCGGGATCGACACCGATCGCACCCCCGCCGAACACCTCGCCGGAGAGCTTCAGCACCACCCGCCGCGCGCGGCCAGGAGGCGGCGCCGTCGGATCCTCCGCCAGCAGACTCCGGTCACTCACAACCTGTGTCATCCTCCCCGCCCCTTCACCATGCGAACGCTGCACACGCCGCGAATTGCCGCCATCGACCCTATGTGACGAGGAGGCCGCGGTGCTTGACACGTACACCGGCGACCTCCTCGTCCACGTTCCCGTCCCGAGCGCCGGCAAGCGCTCAGGCTCGGCTCAGGCCTGGCCGACCTCGAACCGGACGAAGCGGGTGATCTCAACACCGGCCTCGGCCAGAACCTGCCGCACCGGCTTCTTGTTGTCGGTGACCGAGGCCTGCTCCAGCAGGACGAAGTCCTTGAAGAAGGAGTTCACCCGGCCCTCAACGATCTTCGGCAGCGCCGCCTCGGGCTTGTTCTCCTCCCGGGCGGTCTGCTCGGCGATGCGCCGCTCGGACTCGACGACCTCTGCCGGCACCTCGTCCCGGCTCAGGTACTGCGGGCGCATCGCGGCGATCTGCATCGCCACACCGCGCGCGTCGGCGTCCCCGGCCTCGTCGGTCTTGCCGGTGTACTGCACCAGCACACCGACGGCCGGCGGCAGATCCTGCGCCTTACGGTGCAGGTAGACCGCGACGGTGCCGTCCAGCTTCGCGAACCGGTTCAGCACCAGCTTCTCGCCGATCTTGGCGGACTGCTCCTGGATCAGCTCGGCGACGCCCTTGCCGTCGATCTCACTGGCCAGCAGCTCCTCGGCGTTACTGACGCCGGTGCGCTCGCCGTACTCGACCAGCTGCTGGGCCAGCGCGACGAAGCTGTCGGTCTTGGCGACGAAGTCCGTCTCGCAGTTCAGCTCCAGCAAGGCCTTGCCGGAGTGCGCGACCAAGCCGTTGGCGGCGGTCCGGCCGGCCCGCTTGCCGACGTCCTTGGCGCCCTTGACGCGCAGAACCTCGACAGCCTTGTCGAAGTCGCCCTCGGCCTCGGTCAACGCCTTCTTGCTGTCCATCATGCCGGCGCCGGTGAGGTCGCGGAGCTTCTTGACATCCGCGGCGGTGAAGTTGGACATGACTCTCTCTTCAGTGGTGAGACTGCGGGTGGGTGGTCTGGATGACGATGTACCCGGAGCCCCGGCCGAACGGCCGGGGCGGGTGGGCGGTCACTCCGCGGCGGCTGCCGCCGGCTGCTCCTCAGCCTTCGCCGGCTGCTCCTCGGTCTTCGCCGGCTGCTCCTCGGTCTTCGCCGGCTGCTCCTCGGTCTTCGCCGGCTGCTCGTCGCTCTTCTTCGGCTCCTCGAGCAGCTCGCGCTCCCACTCGGCCAGCGGCTCGTCGGCGGCGACCCCCGCCTCCGGCTTCTCGTCGGTGCCCCGACGGCGGCCGGAACGGGCGATCAGGCCGTCGGCGACAGCGGCGGCCACAACCTTGGTCAGCAGCTCCGCCGAGCGGATCGCGTCGTCGTTACCCGGGATCGGGTAGTCAACCTCGTCCGGGTCGCAGTTGGTGTCGAGCACCGCGATGACCGGAATGCCCAGCTTGCGGGCCTCGTCAACGGCGATGTGCTCCTTCTTCGTGTCGACCACCCAGATCGCGGCCGGGAGCTTCTGCATGTCCCGCAGGCCCCCGAGGGTACGCGACAGCTTCCCCTTCTCCCGGTTGAGCTGCAGCGTCTCCTTCTTGGTGTAGCCGGCTGCGGTGCCGCTCAGGTCACCGAGGGCCTCCAGCTCCTTCATCCGCTGGAGCCGCTTGTACACCGTCTGGAAGTTGGTCAGCATGCCGCCGAGCCAGCGGTGGTTGACGTACGGCTGACCAACCCGGGTCGCCTGCTCGGCGATCGCCTCCTGCGCCTGCTTCTTGGTCCCGACGAAGAGGATGCTGCCCCCCTCGGCGACCGTCCCGCGCACGAACTCGTACGCCTTCTCGATGTAGTCGAGGGTCTGGCGCAGGTCGATGATGTAGATACCGTTGCGCTCGGTGAAGATGAAGCGCTTCATCTTCGGGTTCCAGCGCCGGGTCTGGTGCCCGAAGTGGACACCGCTTTCGAGCAGCTGACGCATGGTCACGACGGCCATGGTTACTCCTTGCATCCCTGGTTGTTCCGCCCGGCCGGCGGCTGGGCGGCCTGGCGCCCGGTCGTCGGCCGTGGTGGGCCCGACCCAGCGGTCGGGACCAGGGAGCCGCCGCCCCACGGCAAGCCGCGGAGAGGGCGCGCGAGGTCGACCGCGCAAGGCGGTCGCCAGTCGACCAGTGTACGCCACCTCCCACAAACCCCGCCTTCGGGAGTAAGGGCCGCAACGCCGGGATTGTCGTGGGCCCCAGCAGCCGCCGGACCGGAGTTGGCCGACCGGCAGACCAGGGTTGGCCAGCCCCGACCGGGCAGATCAGCCGACCGCGAGCGCCGCCGCCACGAAGAGCACCAGGCCGGCGGTGAGACAGGCCGTCGGCGGACGCAGCCAACCGCGACCATCCGGCAACGACAACCCACCCGCACGCAGCCCGTACAGGCCAACGGCGAAGAGCGGCGCTCCGCCGACAAGGAACATCCCGGCCAGCACGTTCGCCGCCACCAACTCCCCGGACAACCCGTCCAGCAGCACCAGCAGTGCCGGCACCTCGAAGGCCAGCACCAGGACGGCGAAGATCACCGCCAACGCCGGGCGGCGCGTCCGATAGACACCGTCACCCGCCGGGGGCGCCGGCGTCGCTGCCGGCGACAGGTCACCACGCGGCCCGACCGGCGGCATCGGTCCGGTCGGCAGCTCCAGTGGGTTCACCGGCTCCTCGGGTGGGCGGTTCGACTCCACGATCGGGTACCCGCCCAACGCGCTCGGCCGCCCCGGCTCGGCGACCGGACCGGCCGCACCGAACACGTCCGCGCTGGAGGCCGAGAGTTGGTCACGTGCCTCCCGTGAGCGCCGCCCCGGCCGGTCAGCGGTGGCATCACCGGTGCTCTCCGGGTCCGTCTCGGCCCACCGGGAGCGGCTCGCCCGGTAGCCCTCGGTCTCGGACCGAGCGTCGCCGTACGCTCCCGTGGCGCTGAAACGTCCGGAGTCGTCCTCGCTGATCCGAAACGCACCGGAGTCCTCCGGTTTGACGAGCCCGGCCCGCCCGTCGCCAAAGCCGTCGTACCGGTGGCCCCCACCACCCTGCTCGGGGCCCCGGAGTTCCTCCTCGCCGTAGCGGCTCTCCCCCCGCCATGTCGGCTCCCCATAACCCCGCTCCCGGTCACCGGGGTGCCAACGCGACTCCTGATCTTCAGTGAAACTCCGTCGTCCGTCCACGTCGGCACCGTATGCGACCGACCGCGCGGACGCCATTCGCCGGGTCGTCCCCTCGGCCTGCACCAACCCCACCAACCTTGATTATCTGGACATCACTCCCCGTGCTCATCGAGGTGGTCCGGTCCACCAGCACGCCGGTTGGAGGCCACGATCGCGACGCCGAAGGCGATGTCCCTAGCACGGCGAGAGCTTGATCGTCCGTTCGTCCACAGGTGGGCTCGTCGTCCACAGGCCCGCGCCCCCAAACCACGCCCCGGAGCCAGCCCCGGCACCGTGCCGGGTATGAGCAGACACAACCAGTCGGTGGGCGCATACGGGGAGCGCTGCGCCCTCCGACACCTGATCACTGCCGGGCTACGGCCGGTGGCCCGCAACTGGCGCTGCCCGCACGGCGAGATCGACATCATCGCCTGGGACGGCCCGGTCCTCGCCATCTGCGAGGTCAAGACCCGGCGCACCGACACCTTCGGCACCCCCACCGCAGCCGTAACCGACGCCAAGGCCCGCCGGCTACGCCTCCTCGCCGCCCGCTGGCTCGCCGAGACCGGCACCCGGGCCGACGAGGTCCGCTTCGACGTGCTCTCCATCCGCCTCACCGGTGGTAGTCCTCGCATCGAGCACCTGAAAGGTGCGTTCTGACATGAGAGCACACCGATGAGCTACGCCCGGGTCCGCTGCGTCGGCCTGGTCGGCGTCACCGGGCATGTGCTGCAGGTCGAAGCCGACCTCGCCCCCGGCCTGCCCACCGTGGCGATCACCGGCCTACCGGACACCGCCCTACACGAAGCGCGCGACCGCGTCCGCGCCGCAGTGGTCAACTCCGGTCGGGCCTGGCCCAACCGCCGGATCACCATCAACCTGCTCCCCGCCACCCTGCCCAAACACGGCTCCAGCCTCGACCTCGCGATCGCGGTAGCGGTGCTGGGCAGCGCCGGGGAGCTACCCCTGGCCCCCCTGGATCAGGTGGTGCTCCTCGGTGAGCTGGGCCTGGACGGCACCGTCCGCCCCGTCCGCGGTGCCCTACCCATGGTCGCCGCGGCGGCCCGCGCCGGGCACCACCGGGTGGTCGTTCCCCTCGACAACGCCACCGAGGCGGGCATGATCCCCAGCATCCAGGTCCACGCCGTCCGCAGCCTCCGCCAGTTGGCCGCCTTCCTCACCGAGGGCACCCCGCTGCCGCAGCCGCCCCCGGCCACCCCGGCGGACCCCACCCCCACCCTCGACCTGGCCGACATCGCCGGCCAGAGCCTGGGTCGGCGGGCCCTGGAGATCGCCGCCGCCGGCGGCCACCACCTCGCCCTACTCGGCCCACCCGGCGCTGGCAAGACCATGCTCGCCGAACGGCTCCCGTCGGTCCTACCCGAGCTGCCCGACGACGCGGCGATGGAGGTGACCTCGCTGCACTCGATCGCCGGCCTGCTGCCCTCCGGTGGGCAGTTGATCCGACGACCACCGTTCCAGGCGCCGCACCACACCGCCACCGTTTCGGCATTGGTCGGTGGTGGCTCCGGCCTCGCCCGCCCCGGCGCGGTATCCCTGGCCCACCGAGGCGTACTGCTGCTCGACGAAGCTCCCGAATTCGATCGGCGCGCTCTCGACGCCCTCCGGCAGCCGCTCGAGCACGGCCGGGTCCGGTTGGCCCGCTCCCGCGGCACCGCCGAATACCCGGCCCAGGTGCAGCTTGTCCTGGCCGCCAATCCCTGCCCCTGCGCCAAACCAGCGGGCGACGTCTCCTGCGACTGCACCCCGCTCGCCCGCCGCCGCTACCTCGGCCGCCTCTCCGGCCCGCTCCTCGACCGGGTCGACATCCAGGTGACCGTGCGGCCGGTACGCGCCGCCGAGCTGGTGCAGGTGAGCTCCGACGGCGAGCCCTCGACCGTGGTGGCCGGCCGGGTCGCGACGGCCCGCGCGGCGGCCCGCGAGCGCTGGTCCCGCCTCGGCCAGCGGAGTAACGCCGAACTACCCGGCCCGGTGCTGCGGCGGCCACCCTGGTGCCTGCCCGGCCCGGTCATCCGGGAGTTACGTGCCCGGCTCGACCGAGGATCGCTCTCGGCCCGGGGCTTCGACCGGGTGCTCCGGTTGGCGTGGACGATCGCCGACCTGGACGGTCGGCAGCGCCCCGACGCCGAGGACGTCCGAGAGGCGATCGGCCTGCGCACCGGGGAGGCCCTGTGACCGCCCGAGGAGAGACCAGTGCCGGCTTCGGGCCAGCGGGAAACCCGGAGCAGGCCTGGATGAGGCACCCGACCAGTAGCCCGCCAGCGGCGGCGGCACTCGACGCCGACCGCCTCGCGCGGGTGGCGTTGACCTGGATCGCCGAACCGGGTAACCGGTCCGTCTTCAGATTGGTCGAGCAGCACGGCGCGGTTGGCGCGCTGACCCTGCTGCGGGAGGGCGGCGCCCCCGAGGAGGCACTGCGGCAGACCGTGACCGCCCGGCTCTCAGCCGCAGACCCGCTGGCAGTAGCCACGGAGGCGATGGAGCGCGCCAACCGCCTCGGCGCCCGGCTGGTGACGCCAGCCGACGACGAGTGGCCGCTGCCCGTTGCCGACCTACACCGCCTCGTCCTGGCGAGTTCGCCCCGCCGGGTCGACCGGGAGACCGCCCCACCGCTCTGCTTCTGGGTGCGGGGTGGGCACTCCCTGGCCGAGACGCTGGACCGGTCGGTCGCGTTGGTGGGCGCCCGGGCCGCGACCGGCTACGGCATCCACGTGGGCACCGAGCTGGCGTACGGACTGGCCGAGCGGGGCTGGACGATCGTCTCGGGCGGGGCATTCGGCATCGACGCCGCCGCCCACCGGGGGGCGCTGACCGCTGGCGGGCTGACCGTCTCCGTGCTCGCCTGCGGCCTGGACCGGCCGTACCCGATGGGCAATGCCGCCCTCTTCGAGCGGATCGCCGACACCGGGCTGCTGGTCAGCGAGTGGATACCGGGGGCGGATCCGCTGCGGCCCCGGTTCCTGATCCGCAACCGCGTGATCGCCGCGGCGACCCGGGGCAGCGTGCTGGTCGAGGCCGCCGCCCGCAGCGGAGCGACCCAGACGATGCACCGGGCCCTGGCGATCGCCCGGCCGGCGATGGTGGTGCCCGGCCCGGTCACCTCCACCATGTCCGTCGGGGCGCATGAGCTGCTCCGGCAGTATCCGGATGCCCGGCTGGTCACCTCCCCCGCCCAGGTGCTCGAGGAGGTGGGTCGCATCGGTGGGGACCTGGCACCGCTGGTACGCGGGCCCGCGCAGGTGCGGGACCAACTCGACGACGAGTCCACGATGGTGTTGGAGGCGCTGCCCCGGCGCGGCGTACGCGGAGTTGACGACATCGCAGCCCGATCCGGGGTGATGGCACGGACAGCGCTGCGCAAGCTGGCCCTCCTTGAGGAACTGGGCCTGGTCAGCCGACGCGGCGACGGGTACGCGCTCTCGCCCCCGCCGCGGGAACCCCCGACGTCGTAGGAGCCGTCGAGACCGCAGGAGCCGTCGGGACCGTAGAAGCCGGCAAGGCGCCCGTAGGCTGATCGGGTGCACGCCGACAAGCAGCTCACCATCGGTCCGCCGGGCCGATTCACCAGCTGACCCGAGGCCCGGCAGTGAAGCGAGGTCAGGCAGTGAAGCGAGGCGAAGCGACCCGGGCCCGGCACGCGGCGCTCCCTGTGCCGCTACGCGAGGCGGTGGACGACTTCGCGGCCCAGCTGGCCCAGGTCCAGAACCGCTCCGACCACACCGTCCGGGCATACGTGACCGATGTCATCAGTCTGCTCGACCACGCCGTACGGGCGGGAGCCCAGACTCCCGCTGACCTGACGCTCGCACAGATCCGCAGCTGGTTGGCCCGACAGCGCACGACGGGAGCCGCCCAGTCCACACTGGCCCGAAGGTCCGCCGCGGCCCGCACCTTCAGCGCCTGGGCCCACCACGACGGCCGGCTACCCACCGACGTCGCCGCCGGTCTGGCCAGTCCCCGCGCCCACCGGGAGCTACCCGCCGTACTCCCGATTGATCAGGCAGCCGCCCTGCTGGCAACGGCGCACACGGCGCCCCAGGAGCAGCCGGCCGACGACGTCCAGCCGGGTGCTGTCGACCCGGCCCGGCTACGAGACCAACTGCTGCTGGAGCTGCTGTACGCGACCGGGGTCCGGGTCAGTGAGGCGTGCGGGCTCAACGTCGCGGACGTGGACCCGGGCCGGCGGGTGCTCCGGGTGTTCGGCAAAGGGGGCCGGGAGCGCAGCGTGCCCTACGGAGTCCCGGCGCAACGGGCGCTCGACGCGTGGCTACGCCACGGCCGCCCCCGGCTGGTCGGCGCCCGGTCGGCGAACGCACTGCTGCTCGGGGCGCGGGGCGGCCGGCTCAACCCGACCACCGCGCGGGGGATCGTCGGCCGGTACGCGACCGCGGCGGGCCTACCCCGGACCAGCCCGCACGGGCTGCGGCACGCGGCGGCGACTCACCTGTTGGAGGGCGGCGCGGACCTGCGGGCGGTGCAGGAACTCCTCGGGCACTCCTCGCTGGCCAGTACCCAGATCTACACCCACGTGTCGGTCGAGCGGCTGCGGGCCGCGTACCGGCAGGCCCACCCTCGGGCGTGAGCCGGCGGGCCCGCCGCGGCGTTCCGCACGCCGATCCTGCGGGTGCACCAATTCCGGGCACCCCGCCACGACGCTCCCGCGGTCACCGCGAAAGCCACTGATGCGAACGGGCTACGTACCCAGCCACTCGGCGTGGGGACGTAGCCCGTGCTTGACAGGTTCCCGTTACTCCGGGACAACACCCCCCTCATCCCAGGTGGTGCCCTCCTCGGTGGGAAGCGCCCACTCCTCAGTCCCCAGGAGCCCCTCCTCGGTCGGGAGCGTCCAGTCTTCGGTCCACAGCGGCCCGGTATCGGTCGGCGCAGCCCAGTCTTCGGTCCACAGAGGTCCCGCGGTCGATGCAGACCACTCGTCGGTCCGCAGCGGGCCCTCCTCGTTCAGAAGGACATCCCGGTCAGTCCACCCATCTCCGCCAACGGCCTGAAGAATTGCATGCTGGTAGCGGCCCGCCGCCTGCCTACTCGTGAAACCCGTGCACGAGGTGACCTGCCGAGTTTCGGTGATCTCAGGCGAGAACCAGTCGTAGATATCTGTTTCTCCGGCCTCCGCTGTCGCGGGCGATCCGGTCTTCAGTCGATAACCCGCCTGCTGACACACCTGGTCTTGCGGCCGAATCAGATGCCATGCGGCGGCGGCGTCAAAGATCGGGTACGCAGGGCCGAAGTCTATGTCCTTCAGCATCTCCAGGCGCGGCATCGACGACTCGCCGTAGAACCGCGCGAGCGGGTCCGTACTGGTGGCCAGCCGCTCCAACTCCGGGATCGGGATCGGCGCCAGCGAGGAGAGGTCGAAGGTGATGGCAGTGAAAGGAATGGTCGTTTCGTCCAGGACGATCTGTTCGGCACGCGGGTCCATGATGTAGTTGAAGTCAACCAGCGGGGTGCCGAAGATCTCGAACACTGTCGTCGGCTTACTGCCGACGAGGGCGACAATCCGGGAGATGAGGGCGGCCTCTTCCGGGAAGTTCATGGTCAGACATGCCACGTCGGTCAACGGACCGATCGCCAGGATCGTCAACCCGCCGGTCTCCCGCAACTGGTCAGCCATGAACCGGACGCCGTCGTTGACGCAGGTATTGGTCAGATCCGCGCCGCCGGTGGTCTGCTGGGCCTCAACCGGCAACCAGACCTCCGCCCCCTGCACCACGGGTATGTCCGCACCGAGTGCATCAACCGTCGCCTGGGCGGTTACCACAGTCGATTCAGCCATCGAGTTTCCCATGGTCACCACAACGCCCCGCACATCGACCCCGTGAGCCAACGCAAGGGCGAGCGCGTACGAGTCGTCAATATCCGGGACCGAGGTGGACATACCATTACGGGCGCCCGTGGTCAGGCCCATCGACATATCGGTAGAAAAAAGCACTGGCTCACGTTGCCGATCACCCCGATGCTGAGGCTCCACGGAAGGGGGAACCGACGGGACATAGCGGTCACGATCGGGGGCAGCCCGACCATCATTCTGCACTGACGGGGAGCTCTCCGGCGCTAACGGCGACGTGGGATCCGCGAGCGCGGGCGGCATACTGCCCGCAACACCGACAGCCACCGTGCAGGCAAGCGCCCCGGCGGCAATCGTGGACGCGCGCCGCGTCGTCGGACGTACGATTTTCCACATCAGCATCACTTCCTGGGTGTAGAGATTTCGCGCTCGGACCTTGCTCCCAGCCGGCGCCCTGGGTTCGAAGGTTCGCCGACACCAAAGCGATACCGTTGGTGCACCCGCGTACGAGAACGAGCCGGATAGGCAGTTGTGCGAGGTTTACTCACGAGCGCTGCCAGAGGTCACAGTATCCAAGCTTTTGGCGATATCATGGGTTTCTCTCGGTTTTGCCCGAATCAGGTACCCGTTCGAGGCAGCGCCCGCATACCGACACCTGGGTGTCGGCTGACCCCCACGTCCGCGGCACAGACGAGCCGTTTGGCGAGCTCAGCCCACAACCAGCCCCGGATGGGGCAACACCACGGCTACAAGCTTTGGCGGGCACCGCCTCGCCGAGCCGAGATTCCCGTCCGCCATCACCGACCAGCACGGCATCGGTGCCGGTTGGCCTGCGTTGGCTTTTCAAGGGCCGAAACACCCGCTACCGAGGCGTACCGTCGAGTGGCAGCAGCCGCACGGGCCCCCGACCGAGCAGCGCCAACGGGTCCAGGTAGGTGCCACCTCGACGCAGACCCCAGTGCAGGCACGCCGGAGCCACACAGCCCGGGTGCCCGGCCCGCAGCCGGCCGATCGGCACTCCGGCCAGGACCGGTGTGCCCACCTCGACATCGGAGTACACCGGCTCATAGGTGGTCCGTAGGCCAGCGGCGTGCGTCACGGTGAGCACCGGGCGGCCGGCCACGGCGCCGGCGAAGGTGACCACCCCATCGCCCGCCGCCAACACTGGCGTGCCCGCGGCGGCTGCCAGGTCAACGCCGCGGTGGCCGGGCAACCAGGGCTGCGGCGGTGGATCGAACCGTCGCACGACCGGTGGCTCCCCGGGCAGCGGCCACTGGAAAGCCGGGACCGCCTCGGGCGACGGGGAGCCCGCCGCACTCGGCGTGGAACCAACCCCAAGCGAGGACTCCACCACCGGCGACGCGGGCCCCACCACCCACCACGTGGACCCCACCACCCACGACGCCGGCCCCACCACCGGCGACGCGGGCACGGCGGGCGTGGTGACCAGCCCAGTGCTGAGCAGGATGGCGAGGATCGGGGACGGCTCCATGGCGGCAGCCTGTTCGAACAGCCAGCCGATGGCCACCCCCACCCAGCTCACCCTGTGGATAGCCACAACACTGTGGACAAGAGTGCGGGGAGCGCCTCGATCTGCTGAACGAGGCCGGCCTGGGCCTGCCAGGGGAGTCAGCGGGACGT
This sequence comes from Salinispora pacifica DSM 45544, assembly GCF_000378845.1. Lineage (NCBI taxonomy): Bacteria > Bacillati > Actinomycetota > Actinomycetes > Micromonosporales > Micromonosporaceae > Salinispora > Salinispora pacifica. Next base: position 1,766,204 of record NZ_KB905359.1, read on the forward strand.
GCGGTCAGAGCGGCGTCCGGTCAGGGCGGCAGGAACTGGGCCCGCTGGGGAACGGGAGAGTCAGCGAGGTCCGGAGGTCAGTTGCCGAACCCTGAGTCGGCCGGCAGCGAGATGTCCGGCTTCTCCAGCTCTTCCACATTGACGTCTTTAAACGTCATTACCCGGACATTCTTGACGAAGCGGGCAGGACGATACATGTCCCACACCCAGGCGTCGTGCATCTCGACCTCGAAGTAGACCTCACCGTCCGAGTTACGCACGTGCAGGTCGACCTGGTTTGCCAGATAGAACCGACGCTCGGTCTCCACGACGTAGGAGAACTGGCGGACGATGTCGCGGTACTCCCGGTAGAGCTGCAGCTCCATCTCCGTCTCGTACTTTTCGAGATCTTCCGCGCTCATCCCATCCCGCCTTCCATGGCCACATCATTCCCCACCGACGCCGCAGCCCAGGGTCGGTCGCCCAACGCCACGCCGACGGTACCCTCTACCGCCCCAGCGCGTTCCATCGCCTCGTCGGCCGCGGCGACCAAAGGCCGACGAGCCCGGGGCGGGGCCCCGTGCCGACCGGAGACGGTGGCGACATTGACGTACGAGAACCGGTGTTCCGGGCACGGCCCGCGTTCCCGCAGCGCAGCCGAGTGCTCGGCGGTGATGTAACCCTTGTGCTCCGCGAACCCGTAACCAGGGAACTCCAGATCCAGCTCCACCATGATCCGATCTCGGGTGACCTTGGCCAGCACGCTGGCTGCCGCGACACAGGCCGCCACCCGGTCACCCTTCCAGACCGCCAACCCGGGCACGTCCAGCCCGTCCACCCCGAAGCCGTCGGTCAGCACATACTCCGGCCGGGTCGCCAGCGACGCCAGCGCACGACGCATCGCCGCCAGGTTGCACACGTGCAGTCCGCGCAGGTCCACCTCCGCCGCCGGGATCACCACCACCGCGTACGCCGACGCCCGGGCGACAACCTCCGCGTACACCCGCTCCCGGCTGGCCGGGGTGAGCAGCTTGGAGTCGGCGAGTCCGTCGATCTCCCCGCGCCGCCCTGGGGGCAGGATGGCGGCGGCGGCCACCAGCGGACCGGCGCAGGCGCCCCGACCGGCCTCGTCCGCGCCGGCCACCTGCCGAAATCCGCGTCGTTGCAGGGCACGCTCCAGCGCGTAGAGCCCGCCGTCGCGGCGGACGACGGTACGCGGCGGCGTCAGCACGGCCCACCCCTGTCCGCGCTCACCCACCGCTCGACGAGCAGGCGGCGGCCGGGCTCGGCGACGAGCGGCGCCCGGATGGGGCGACGTAGGGCGTGGGCGACGGTCATCGTCCCAGCCTGCCAGACGGCTTCGCCATCGCCTACCGGGCCTACCCGGCTCACCGGCTCAGGTTCCGGGCCGGGGAATGGGGCCGTACTGCTCGGGCACGCTCAGCCAGCGGGCCCGGTCCAGCGGCCAGAAGATCGTAAAGGCGCGGCCGACGAGACGATCCTCGGGCACCGTCGCCTGGTGGACGTCCTCCCCCGACTGCTGCCAGTGCTGCAACGAGTCGCCCGAGGCCGACCGGTGGTCGCCCATCACCCACAGCCGCCCCCGCGGGACGGTGATATCAAAGTCCTGGTCAGCGGGCTGGTCCCGCTCGCCGCCGACGGAGTAGAGGTACGGCTCGTCCAGGGCGACCCCGTTGATTGTGATCCGCCCCTGTTCGTCGCAGCAGACCACGTGGTCGCCGCCGATGCCGATGACCCGCTTGATGAAATCCTCCTCGTCTGGGCTCCAGGAGGTCGGCGCCTTGAAGACGACCACCTCGCCGCGTTTCGGCGAGCGAAAGTCGTACACCAACTTGTTGACCAGCACCCGATCGTCGATCTGGAGGGTGTTCTCCATCGACGGCGACGGGATGAAGAAGGTCTGCAGCACAAAGGCACGTACCAGCACCGCGACCAGAATCGCCACGCCCAGGAGAATTGGCAGCTCCTTCCAGAAGGAGTTGCGGGACTTGTCGGTCTGCTCGTCAATCACGGAATGGAGCCTACGTTGCCAAGCTGGGCGGCACGGGACGGAACGCGCGAGAACTGAGCCACGCGGCTGGGAGCGGAAGGAGTAGCAACGCGCCACCGTCAGGGTTCGGCCCAACCGGCGGTGGCTCGCTGGTCGGGGAACCCGCCGACGCCGGAACGCTCGCGAAGACCTCCGGAGTGGAGAGTGCGGCCCACCGCGACGACGGCCACACCACGCCGACCGCCCGTCCGACCACATTGTCAATCGGCACCGGGCCCTGGCACCGGGCGTCCTGGGAGACCAACCGGTTGTCACCCAGCACGAAGAGCTGCCCGGGTGGGACGATCACCTCGTCGAAGCGCCGCGCACGGCACTCCCCCGGATTCGGCGGGAGGTCCAGCGGCGAGTCGCGCCACACGTACGGCTCGTCGATGGCGACGCCGTTGACGAGCACTCGCCCCTGCTCGTCGCAGCAGCTCACCCGGTCGCCCGGCAGCCCGATCACCCGCTTGATGAAGTCCTGCTCGCCGGGGCCGCCGACGCCCACCAGATCAGCGAAGGTGGCGGTGAGCCGGCGCAGGAATCCGGGGTCGGGCTCCCCGTCGAGTTGGTCGGCCCACCGTTCGGTGCCGCGGAATACCACCACCTCGCCCCGCACCGGGTCCCGTACGTCGTAGACGACCTTGTTGACCAGCACCCGGTCCCCGACGAGCAGCGTCTCGGTCATCGAGCCGGATGGGATGTAGAACACCTGAAGCAGGAAGGTCCGGATCAGCACCGCGAGGCAGAAGGTGACGGTCAGCAGCAGCGGCAGCTCCTGCCAGAGCGGCAACGGGCGGCGGCGTCGCCGGGCCCGACGACGGCGTGGATCGACCGTGCCGTCCTCATCGCGCGTCTGCACCACGCCTCCCCGGTCCGCCGAAACGACACTGCCGCCCGGGGGCCTGGTCGAGGCCTCCGGGCGGCAGTGGACACCTGCCCCGCCGCTGGGCGGGGGCATCCGGCTGCGCTGCTACGTCCCGGGTGGTGCCCTCCGGTTCGTACACCATACGTGCAGCTCAGGACGGGTGGTGCAGCACGATTCAGCTCGGCTGCTTCTCCCGCTTCTCCTTGATCTTGGCCTTCTTGCCGCGCAGCTCGCGGAGGTAGTAGAGCTTGGCCCTCCGGACATCACCGCGGGTCACGACCTCGATGCGGTCGATGGCCGGGCTGTTGATCGGGTAGGTGCGCTCGACCCCCACCCCAAAGCTGATCTTGCGGACCAGGAAGGTCTCCCGCAGACCGTCACCCTGACGACGGATGACGACGCCCTGGAAGATCTGGACCCGGGACCGGTTTCCCTCGACGACCCGTGCGTGCACCTTGACGGTGTCACCGGCGCGGAAATCGGGAACGTCGGTCCGCTTCGACTGGGCGTCAAGCGCGTCCAGGATGTTCATCGCTGCGTCCTCGCGAGGCTCACGGCGCATCGTCAGTCGATGCGCGAATGGGTGATTCTGACCCCCGGGTGGCCGCCGGCACTCGCCGACCCCGGTCGAGGGTCCTCGCAGCCACCCGCGGCGCGGTCGACTGCGGCAACCCCCTATTTTGCCACACCCCCGGGGGCGGTCGGAAACCCGGCCCGCTCCAGCATCGCCCGGTCCTGCGGGTCCAGGCACTCCGGAGCCAGCGCGGCGATCATGTCGGGCCGCCGGACGACCGTCCGCGCCAGGGCCTCGTCCCGGCGCCAACGGGCGATCTTCCCGTGGTCCCCCGAGCGAAGCACCGCCGGCACCTCCTGACCCCGCCAGGCAGCCGGCTTGGTGTACATCGGCGCCTCCAGCAACCCGTGGGCGTGCGACTCGTCATCCAGCGAGCCAACGTTGCCGAGCACCCCGGGTAGCAGCCGGGTCACCGCCTCCAGGATCACCAGCACCGCCACCTCACCGCCGAAGAGCACATAGTCACCGAGGGAAACCTCGGTGACCGGCATCCGGCTCGCGGCGTGCTCGAGCACCCGCTGGTCGATCCCCTCATACCGGCCACAGGCGAAGAGGAGGTGCGGCTCGGCGGCCAGTTCGTGGGCCAGCGCCTGGGTGAACGGAACACCGGCCGGCGTGGGCACCAGCAGCCGGGGCGGGTTACCTCCCGGCGGGGCGAGCGCGTCCAGCGCCTCCCCCCACGGCTCCGGCCGCATCACCATCCCCGGGCCCCCACCGTACGGCGTGTCGTCGACCGTGCGGTGCACGTCGTGGGTCCAGGTACGGAGGTCGTGCACAGCCAACTGGAGGGCGCCACCGGCCCGGGCCCTGCCGATCAGCGACAGGTCCAGCGGAGCGAAGTACTCCGGAAAGATCGACACGACGTCTACACGCATTGCGGGGGCTCCAACAGCTGTGCGGGCCGGACGGCCGGGCCACCGGATACCGCCCGGGGTAGCGCTGACCGCCGGGGTCAGAGGTCAAGCAGGCCGCCGGGCGGATCCACGACCACCCGACCGCCGGCGAGATCAACCTCGGGGACGATCGCCCGGACGAACGGGATCAACACGTCCCGACGGCCGGAACGGCGCAGCACCAGCAGGTCCGCGGCGGGGGCGTGGTCGATCCGGGAGACCTCACCCAGCCGTTCCCCAGCCGGGGTGACCACGGCCAGGCCGACCAGTTGCTGGTCGTGGAACTCCTCCGGGTCCGTCGGCGGAGCCACGTCAGCGAGGTCCACGCCGACCAGGGTGCCGCGGAGCGCCTCGGCGACGTTGCGGTCGAGCACACCCTCGAACGCCACCAGCAACACCCGCCCCTGATGCCACCGCGCCGCCTCGACGGTCAGTTCACCCGGCACCCGGTACGCCTCGGGGTGGGCGGGCACGCTCGCCCCGGGTAGGTTCGCCCCGGGCTCGGTGCGCAGCACCGAGCCCGGGGCGAACCGCGTCTCAGGTTCGTCGGTCCGCACCTCCACGGTCACCTCACCGCGGATCCCGTGCGGTTTGCCGATCCTGCCGACGACGAGCATCAGTACGAGTCGACGATGTCGACGCGTACGCCGCGTCCACCGATGGAACCGATGACCTGGCGCAGCGCCTTGGCGGTCCGCCCGGACCGCCCGATCACCGTGCCGAGGTCCTCCGGGTGCACGCGGACTTCGAGCCGCTTGCCCCGCCGGGAGTCGACCAGCCGGACGCGGACATCGTCGGGGTTGTCGACGATGCCCTTGACCAGATGCTCCAGCGCCGGACGCAGTGCCACGTCAGCCCTGCTCGCCGGAGCCCGCACCGGCCTGCTCCTCGGTCTTCGGCGCCGCCTCGTCGGTCTTCGGCGCCGCCTCGGCCTTGGCGGCCTTCTTCGCCGGCTTGGTCGGAGCCTCCGCCAGACCAGCGGCGGCCTTCGCCTCAGCCTCGTACGCCGCCTTGCGGTCGACCCGCTCGGGGGCGACCTTCAGCGGCTCGGGGGCCGGCAGGCCCTTGAACTTCTGCCAGTCGCCGGTCTTCTCCAGCAGGCGCTGCACCGCCTCGCTCGGCTGCGCGCCCACGGAGAGCCAGTACTGCACCCGGTCCGACTTGACCTCGATCACCGAAGGGTCATGCTTCGGCTGGTAGATCCCGACGAACTCGATCGCCCGGCCGTCACGCTTGGTGCGCGAATCGGCGATGACGATGCGGTACTGCGGGTTGCGGATCTTGCCCATCCGCAGGAGCCGGATCTTTACGGCCACAGTGTTTTCGCTCCTGTTGTTTCCACCGCCTCTGGACGGGCGGTGCACGGTTGAGCGCGCTCTCCGGCACAGTGGGGTTGGGCCGGAGGTTGCTCGGGTGGACTGACGTGGTGCCCGGGTAGAGGGCGCCGGACCCACGTCGGATACCAGCCAGCCATTCTGCCAGATCGGACCGAGAAGCCTCACATCGGACCGGCCCCGGCGCACCATTCGCCTATGACGAAGAGCACACGGATTCGGTCAGGGTAGGCCGCCACGCTCACGGCAGTCGGTATCGGGCAGCCGGGTGGGCAGCGTCGGTTCCGGCAGCCGGGTGGGCGCCGTCAGCGCGCCGGCGGCCGATCCCACCCGGGCGGCAGGTCCAGCGGGGCTGCCCACTCGGCCGGCGGCACGAAGTCACACCAGGTGCCATCGAACGGGAACTCACCCGCCTCGGCCCGGCCGATCACCCGCTTTCCCTCGGCCCAGACGGCGTCCGGGTCGGGCACCCAGTAGTGCGCCGGGAAGTCGAGCCGCTCGGCGAACTCGTCCTCGTCCTTCCACGCCCAGCGGCGGTCCGCGTGGATCAGCACGTCAAGGTCCTGGTCCACCACGTCAACGCCGGCGAGTCCACCGTCGGCCCAGCGAACACCAGGTTCCTCGAGGTTGACGTACCAATGGGCGAAATGCCCTTGCTCGTCCTGGAAGAACCAGACCGAGTGCGCGGCCCCGACCGGCAGGAACTTCAGCAGGGGTGGCCCCTGCCACCGCGTGCGCGTCAGCCGGCGCGCGGAGACGATCCACTCGGCGAACGGGATCGCCCGCATCCCGACTCCGGCGTCGGTGGTCTCGCTGGCCACCTCGGAGCCCCGGGGGATCCAGAGCAGCAGCCCCCGGTGGTCATCGCTGACCACGCGCGCCGGACGAACCCAGCCGATCTGCCCCCGCCGCACGTTGCGGTGCACCACCAACCGCCCAGGCTCGAATCTCACCTGGCCGACCCTACCGCCCGCCGACGACCGGTCGGAACGCCAAGCCCACCCAACCGACGACCGGTCGCAACGCCGGGGACCCGGTTCGCTCCACTCGCTGTCGAGCTGCCCCACAAGGGCGCTCGAGCCCGCTCGGGCCAGCTTGGGTCGGACCGGTCGGACCGGCTCGACGGCCGTACCGGGCTCGGGCGTGGACGCAGCTCAGTAGGCCCGGGACAGAATGGCGACCAGGTCCGGCTCGTCCTCGTTGTCGGGCACCGAGCCATCTGCCCGGATCAGGCATCGCACGGTGACACCCTGGGCGTTCGCCTCCACCTCGCCCTTGGTGCCGACCACCGACCACGGCACCCGGGCCCAGCCCGTCGCCGCCGCCTCGATCGCCTCGGCGAGCGTCCCCACCTCGTGGGTCCGCGCCTGCCGGCTGGCGAGCGCCTGGTCGTGCAGCGCCTGCTGGTCAGCGTCGAGCGCCGCGCGCACCACGCCGACCACGTCGGCCACCGGAACCGGGGACTTCGAGCCGTCCGTCCGCCGAACCACGACCGCGTTCCCCGCCGCCAGGTCGCGGGGGCCGATCTCGACGCGGATCGGGTAGCCGCGCAACTCCGCGTCGACCGCGCGACGCCCGAAGGGGGTGTCGGTCCGGTCGTCGAGGGCGACCCGGACACCGGCATCCCGCAGCGCGTCGTGCAGCCGTGTCGCGGCCTCGCCGACCCCCTCGCCGTCCTTGACGACCATGACGTACGCCTGGACCGGCGCGAGCTTCGGCGGCACCCGCAGGCCGTTGTCGTCGCCGTGGCACATGATCAGGCCACCCAGCATCCGGGTGGAGGTGCCCCACGAGGTGGTCCAGGCGTACTCCCGTCCCCCCTCGGCCGAGGTGTAGCTGATGTCGAAGGCGCGGCCGAAGTTCTGCCCCAGCTCGTGGCTGGTGCCCAGCTGGAGCGCCTTGCCGTCGCCCATCATGCCCTCGAGGGTGTAGGTGGCGGTCGCACCGGCGAACCGCTCCCGGGCGGTCTTGAGACCCACCTGCACCGGGATGGCGAGGACGTTGACCAGCAGGTCCTCGTACGCCTCGTGCAGAATCCGCCGCGCGTAGGCGCGGGCGTCCTCGCGGGTCGTGTGCGCGGTGTGCCCCTCCTGCCAGAGGAACTCGCTGGTCCGCAGGAAGATGCGGGGGCGTAGCTCCCAGCGGACCACGTTCGCCCACTGGTTGAGCAGCAACGGCAGGTCCCGGTACGAGTCGACCCACTTGGCCATGAACTCGCCGATGACGGTCTCGCTGGTCGGACGGACCACGACCGGCTCGGCGAGCTGCTTGCCGCCACCGTGGGTGACCACCGCCAGCTCCGGCGAGAAGCCCTCGACGTGCTCGGCCTCGCGTTTGAGGTGGCCCTCCGGGATGAAGAGCGGGAAGTACGCGTTCTCCGCGCCGGCAGCCTTGATCCGGTTGTCCATCTCGGCCTGCATCCGCTCCCAGATGGCGTAGCCAGCTGGTCGGATCACCATGGTCCCCCGGACCGGGCCGTTGTCGGCCAGCTTCGCCTTGGCGATCAGGTCCTGGTACCAGCGGGGGAAGTCCTCCGCACGGGGAGTGAGCACGCGCGCCATGACCGCACATCCTATGTGCCGCCGGAGCGGTCGCCGCCGGCGGGCGGTCGCTCCACCCCCGACCGCCGACCCGCCCCGGTGGATCAGCGCAGGACCCGGCCGCGGAGGACGACCCGGTCGGGGGCCCGGACGACGCGGAGGTCCCGCCGCGGATCCTGCGGGTAGACGACCAGATCGGCCAGGCCCCCCTCGACCAGGCCGGGGAAGCCGAGCCACTCGCGGGCCCGCCAGGAGGCGGCGGCGAGGACGGCCTCGGCGGGGATCCCGGCCTCCTCGTGCAGCAGCAGCATCTCCTCGGCGGCCAGACCGTGTGCGATGCCACCGCCGGCATCCGTGCCCACGTAGATCGGCACGCCGGCCTGGTGTGCGGCGCGGACCACCTCGGGGAAGCGGTCTCGCAGGGCGAGCATGTGGTCGGCGTAGCTGGGGAACTTCGCCCGCGCCTGGTCCGCGATGCCGCCGAAGGTACGTATGTTGATCATGGTGGGTACCAGCGCGGTGCCCTGCCGGGCCATCACGTCGATCAGATCCAGGCTCAGGCCGGTGCCGTGTTCCACCGAGTCGACCCCGGCCCGCACCATGATCTCCACGGCGGACTCGGAGAAGGTGTGCACCGCGGCGCGGGCCCCGGCGGCGTGGGCGGCCCGAACCGCGGCGGTCATGGTCTCCGCGTCCCAGGCAGGGGCGAGATCGCCGACACCACGATCGATCCAGTCGCCGACCAGCTTGACCCACCCGTTGCCGGCGTCGGCCTGCGCGGTGACGGTCGCGGCCACCTCTGCCGCGCCGACCTCCACCCCGACCCCGCGCAGGTAGCGCTTCGGTGGGGCGACATGCCGGCCGGCCCGGGCCAGCCGCGGCAGGTCTGGGGCGTCGTCGAGCTCCGGATACGGGTACGGGGAGCCGGCGTCCCGGATGGCGAGCACCCCGGCATCCCGGTTGACCTCGGCCAGCTCGCGGGCCTGGTCGAGCGAGGTGATCGGCGTCCCGCCCCGGGCGATGCCGATGTGGCAGTGCGCGTCGGTCAGACCGGGGAGCAGGAAGCCACCGTCGGCGATGGTCTCCGCGCCGGCCACCGGCTCGAGGGTCACCCGGTCACCGACCAGCCAGATGTCTCGGACCTCGTCCTCGGGCAGGAGCACACCACGCACGTGCAAAGCCATACGCTCAGTCCTACCGGATCGCCCGCCGCGGCGCGCGGGCAGCCCACCACCGACGGGCCGTGGCCGGCGCCGGATCAGCCGCCGTCAGCACCGACCTGGCCGTTCGCCTCGGTCAACGGGGGCGCTGATCCCCCTTGCCGAGCTTGTTGAAGTCGATCTTCGGAAGCTTGAATCCCGGGGGGAGTCCCTGGCCGGCCAGGTCGTCGGGGCCCAGGCCGGGCGGCAGCTGCGGCATGCCGGCGGGGAGACCGCCCCGCGCCCCCGCGCCGGTCCGCGACCGACCGCCACCCTTCCCGCCCTTACGCTTGTTCTTCGGCGACTTGGTCGCCTTTCGGCGCCCTCCGGGCAGACCCATCATGCCGCCCATCTGCTTCATCATCTTCTGGGCGTCGGTGAAGCGGTTGAGCAGCTGGTTGACGTCCATCACGGTGACCCCGGAGCCGTTGGCGATGCGGGCCCGGCGCGAGCCGTTGATGATCTTCGGATTGGTGCGCTCGGCCGGGGTCATCGACCGAATGATCGCGGTGACCCGGTCGAAGTGCTTGTCGTCCACCTCGGCGAGTTGGTCTTTCATCTGCCCCATGCCGGGCATCATGGCCAGCACGTTGGCGATCGGACCCATCCGCCGTACCGCGATGAGCTGGTCGAGGAAGTCCTCCAGGGTGAACTGCTCACCGCCCATCAGCTTGGCGGTCATCTTCTCCTTCTGATCGACGTCGAAGGCCTGTTCGGCCTGCTCGATCAGAGTGAGAACATCCCCCATGCCGAGAATCCGGCTGGCCATCCGATCCGGGTGGAAGACATCGAAGTCCTCCAGCTTCTCACCGGTGGAGGCGAAGAGAATCGGCTGGCCGGTGACCTCCCGGACCGACAGCGCGGCACCACCACGGGCGTCACCGTCGAGCTTGGAGAGGACCACACCGGTGATGCCGACGCCGTCCCGGAACGCCTCCGCGGTGCGCACCGCGTCCTGGCCGACCATGGCGTCGATCACGAAGATGACCTCGTCCGGGTTGACCGCGTCCCGGATGTCGGCGGCCTGCTGCATCATCTCGGCGTCGATACCGAGGCGGCCCGCGGTGTCCACGATGACGATGTCCCGGGCAGCCCGACGAGCGTGCTCGATCGAGGCGCGAGCCACCTGCACCGGGTCGCCGACGCCGTTGCCGGGCTCCGGTGAGTACACCTCGACGCCGGCGCGACCACCGAGCACCTGGAGCTGCCCGACGGCGTTGGGGCGCTGCAGGTCGGCGGCGACCAGCAGCGGCTGGTGGCCCTGGCCGCGCAGCCAACCGGCCAGCTTGCCGGCGAGCGTGGTCTTGCCGGAGCCCTGGAGACCGGCCAGCATGATCACGGTCGGCGGCTGCTTGGCGAACTGAAGCCGCCGCGCCTCGCCACCGAGGACGTTGACCAACTCCTCGTTGACGATCTTGACGATCTGCTGGGCCGGGTTCAGCGCCTGGGAGACCTCGGCGCCCCGCGCCCGCTCCTTGACTCGCGCGATGAAGCCCTTGACCACCGGCAGCGCCACGTCCGCCTCCAGCAACGCGAGGCGGATCTCGCGGGCGGTGGCGTCGATGTCGGCGTCGGTGAGCCGTCCCTTACCGCGGAGCTTGGTGAAGATCCCGGACAGGCGGTCACTCAAGGTGTCAAACACGCGAACATCCCGTTTGTCAGAGTTCTGGTGAGCACGAGCACGGCCGAACGAGCTGTCCAGCCACCGCTAGGGTATCCGGCCCGCGATCCACCCGCTTCCGGCCGGCACACGCGGCGCACCCGACACCCCCGGCGCCGCCCGCGTACCCGCCCTCCAGCCGACGGCATTCGCCCCCTCTCATCGCGCCGCAGCCAGGACAGCGGCCGAGATCTGGGCCTGGGTCTCGGCGTCCGGCCCGACGCCGACCAGGTAGAACGCGTCCACAGCGGCAGCACCGAGGGTAGAGATCCGCGCCGCCCGTAGCTGCACGCCCACCTCGTCCAGCGCCGCGCTGACCCGGTAGAGCAGACCGGCGGCGTCGGCCGCCCGCAGCTCCAACACCACCGCGTCGGTGGCCGCCTCCCGATACCACCGCACCTGGGGCGCCGGCCCCGCGCCACCGACGGCGACGGCCCGCTCCCGCAGCCGCTGGACCACCGACCCGTCGCCGGTTACGGCCCGACGCAGGTCGGCGCCGAGCGCCACCAGGTCCGGCGCGAGGCCGTACCGTGGCTGGACCCGGAACTCGACCAACGCCCGCCCGGACACCGTCGAGGCGTCCGCGGAGATCACGTCGAGCCGGTGCCGGGCCAGGCAACCGGCCACCGTCGTGAGCAGGCCACGCCGGTGGGCCGCCGCCACCGCCACCTCGTCCCCGGTCAGCCGGACCACCGGCAGCGGGCCAGCGACCAACGCCGGATCCGGTACCGGCGGTTCGGGTGGCCGACCGGTGTCCAGTGTGGTGCGTACCCGGGCCACCAGATCCGCGACGAGCCGTTCCTTCCAGCGTGACCAGGCGGCCGGGCCGGTGGCAGCCGCGTCGGCCCGGACCAGGGCGTGCAGCAGCTCCAGGGTGTTGGTGTCGACGACCTTCGCCGCCACGCCGGCCACGGTCACCGGATCGGCGAGGTCGCGCCGGGTCGCCACCTCGGGCAAGAGCAGGTGCAGCCGGACCAGCCGCCCGATCAGCGTCACCTCGGCCGCGGGCAGGCCGATCCGGGCGGCGACCGCCTCCGCGATCGGCGCGCCGACCTGGCTGTGGTCACCGGGTAGCCCCTTGCCCACGTCGTGCAGGAGGGCGCCGAGCAGCAGCAGGTCCGGCCGGTCCACCTCCCGGGTAAGCCGACTGGCCTCGTACGCCGTCTGCACCAGGTGTCGGTCGAGGGTGAACCGGTGCACCGGGTGGTGCTGCGGCAGGCTCCGGATTCGGGTCCACTCCGGTAACCAGCCGTCAACCAGCCCGTACCGGTCGCACGTCTCCCACACCGACACCAGCCCCGGCCCCGCGCCCAGGAGCGTGACCAGGGCGGTGCGCGCCGCGGCCGGCCAGGGAGTCGGCAGCGGCGGGCAGTAGGCGGCCAGCCACTCGCAGGTGGCCGCCGCGATCGGCAGACCGGTGGTCGCCGCCGCGGCGGCGACCCGCAGGGACAGGCTCGGCTCCGGACGTACCCCGATCACCGCGCGGGCGAGCACCAGCTCACCGTCGTGCTCGACCACGTCCCGGGCCACCGGCCGCCGGAGCGGTCGTCCGTCGGCGCCCCGGCGTTGGGCGCGGAGCCGGCCGGCCGCCCGGAAGGCGTCGTCCAGGGCGTGGCTGACGGTCCGGGCGTCGTTGGCGACCCGGCGCAGCAGCAGATCCCCCTCGTCCACCGGCTCCGCCGCCGGGTCGGTCCGCGGCTGGCGCAGCCCGAGCAGGGCGGCGACCCCGTCGCGTTCTGGGGCGACCAGCCGGTCCACCCGCCGACCGGCGCGCAGGTGCAGCGCGTCGCGGGTGTCCAGTAGCCGCAGGTGGGCGGCGCGGACCGCGGGCCGGAGCGCGGTGGTGACGCCGGCACGGGCGATCGCCCGGAGGAGTCCCACGTCGCGAAGCCCACCGGCCGCCTCCTTGAGGTCCCCCTCGAGCAGGAATGCCAGTTCCCCGTGGGCCGCCCACCGGGCCTCGGTCAGCTCGCGCAGCCCCGGCAGTCGGCGCACCGCGCTCCGTCGCCAGTGGTCGACGGCCGAACGAACCAGCCGGTCGGCCAGCGCCTCGTCACCCGCGACGAGGCGGGCGTCGAGCAGACCGAGAGCCACCCGGACATCATCCTGGGCGACCGCGAGGGCCTCGGGGACCGTTCGTACCGAGTGGTCGAGGCGCAGCCCGGCGTCCCAGACCGGATACCAGATGCTGGCGGCCAACTCGTCCACCTCGGGTACGTCGGCGTGCAGCAACAGCAGGTCGAGGTCCCCGTGTGGGGCGCACTGACGACGGCCGAGCCCGCCCACCGCGACCAGCGCGACCCCGTCCCGCCGGGGCAGCAGCCCGGCGAGCCAGCCGTCGATCGCCGCCGCCCGGGCTGCCCGGGCGGCGGCGTCGATCCCGCCGGGAGCACCGGTGACCTTGTTGATCAGGAGGCCCGGTCTGGCCGTACGCCTCTGGTGCAACAAGGTCATCGGTACCTCCTCCCGCCGGTGGGTGCCTACACGGCGTCGAGGCCGCGTTCGCCGGTACGGACCCGGACGACCTCCTCGACCGCGGTGACCCACACCTTGCCGTCACCGATCCTGCCGGTCCGGGCGGCGGCGACGACGGCATCGACGATCTTGGCGACATCCAGCTCGTCGGTGAGTACCTCCACCCGGATCTTGGGCAGAAACTCCACCGTGTACTCGGCGCCCCGATACACCTCGGTGTGCCCCTTCTGGCGGCCGTAGCCCTGGACCTCGCTGACGGTCAGGCCAGCCACCCCGAGCGCGTGCAGCGCCTCCTTCACCGCGTCCAGCTGGTACGGCTTGATGACCGCGGTCACCAACTTCATGTCCAACCCCTCCATTCCCGGAACGTTAACCAGCGACCTGCTCGACGGCGGGGCTCACCGCCGGCCGCCCGCCCACGGCGCCGACGCGACCTGCTCCGTGGCGCTGCTCTCCCCGGCGTGCTTCCCGCCGGCCAGGCCCGCCGCCGCGTACGCGCTGCCGCCGGCCGAGCCGGCGGCGGGCGAGAGGTCGTAGCCGCTCTCGGCGTGCTCGGCGATGTCGATCCCCTCGACCTCGGCCGCCCTGCTGACCCGGAAGCCGATCGTCTTCTCCAGGACGAGGGCGAGGACGAGGGCCACCGCGAAGGAGTAGCCGGTGACGATCAACGCGCTGAGTGCTTGGACGCCCAGCTGGGCCACCCCGCCCCCGTAGAAGAGGCCCTCGTCGGTGACCAGCGAGCTGACCGACGACGTGCCGAAGAGACCGATCCACAGGCAGCCGATCCAGCCACCGACGAAGTGCACGCCGACGACGTCGAGCGAGTCGTCGAAGCCCAGCCGGTACTTCAGGCTCACCGCCAACGCACAGACCGCACCGGCGACCAGGCCGAGCAGCACCGCGGCCCAGGGGGTGATGAAGGCACAGGCCGGGGTGATCGCGACCAGCCCGGCGATGGCGCCGGAGGAGGCGCCGACCAGGGTGGGCCGGCCGTCCCGCGCCTTCTCCACCAGCAACCAGCCGAGTACGGCGGCGGCGGTCGCCACCTGGGTGTTGACGAAGGCCAGCCCCGTGGTCAGGTCCGCGGTCAACTCGGAGCCGGCGTTGAAGCCGAACCAGCCGAACCAGAGCAGGCCGGCGCCGAGCGCGACCATCGGAACGTTGTGCGGCTTCATCGTCTCCCGGGGCCAGCCGAGCCGTCGACCCAGCACCAGCACCAGGGCCAGCGCCGCCGCACCGGCGTTGATGTGCACCGCGGTCCCACCGGCGAAGTCGAGCGCACCGAGCTCGGCACCGATGAATCCGCCGCCCCACACCCAGTGGGCGACCGGGAAGTAGACCAGACTCGCCCAGCCGACGACGAACAACAGCCAGCCGGAGAACTTGGCCCGGTCGGAGATCGCACCGCTGATCAGGGCGACCGTGATGACCGCGAACATCATCTGGAACGCCATGAAGACGTAGAGCGGGATGCCGGTCTCACCCCACAGGTCGGTCTCCGCCATGAAGGTCTTGGTGCCGAGATACTGGCCGAGGTCGCCGATGACCCCACCCTGGTCCGTGCCGAAAGCGGCGGAGAAACCGTAGAACAACCAGAGAATACTGACGAGCCCGATCGCGGAGAAGCTCATCATAATCATATTGAGGACGCCCTTGGCCCGGTTCAGGCCGCCGTAGAACAGTGCCAGTCCGGGCGTCATGAGCAGCACGATCGCGCTCGACACCAGCAGCCACGCGGTGTTGCCGGTGTCGATGGTCGGTGCTTCGGGCACGCTTGCCTCCTAAGTAAAGTTCCCTCCCTAACGGCTTCCGAGGCAGCACTGCCCGTCCACCGGTCACTCCGAATCCTGCTCGCCCCCTGTTTCCTGCAACGTCACCCGCCGATTTCCAGTCGATGACGACTTGTTTCGTATGTGTGAAGCGGGCCTTGACCAACCGAACGGATGATGCCGAGACCAGCCGATCGCCGGCTCGGTACACCCCCAGAGCTAAGCCCACGCTCGACTCCCGCCTTGTTCACGCAGCACGACAGTGGCCCCGTTCCCACCGGAGAACCGGTGGGAACGGGGCCTGGTGGATCCGGCGCGGCCGGCCCGCTACCCGGAACAGCCGGGTACGTTGACGCAGTTATTCGGCCGGTTCTTCGCCACGATGGTGCCGGTGGCGGTGTTCAGGTTCACCGTTCCACCCACCTCGTTGAAGATACCGCCGCCGTCGGTGACAGCGATGTTCTTGACAATCTTGGAAGTGAACAGGGTGGCCGTACCGGTGGCGGAGTTGAAGATGCCACCACCCTCGTCACCCGCCTGGTTGCCGGCGACCGACGTCCGCCGCAGTACCACCTGTCCACCGTTGAGGATCCCCCCACCGTCGGTGGCAGCGGTGTTGCCCTCGATCCGGCTGTCCTCGAGGACTGCCACGGGGGACACCGGAAGCCCCGCCGCAACGAACAGCCCGCCCGCGGTGAGCCCGGTCGCGGTGTTGTTGATGATGCCGACGCGTCGCATCGTGGTCTGACCGAATACCGCGACGCCCCCCGTCTCGCCGGCGGTGTTGTCCGCAATCTTCGAATCGGCGATGTAGCCGATCCCCTCCAGCTGGATGCCTCCGATACTGGTTTCGGCCTGGTTTCCCGTGATGGAGCTGTGTTCGATCCGGATCGCACCACCAGGGGCGCTCCCAATGCCAGCCCCATTGCTAGCCGTGTTCTTGTCCACCCGTGAGGACCTGACCGTGAGCTGACCCGTGGTGTAGACACCACCACCGTTCACGGCGGCGATGTTACGGCTGATGCTGGAGTGTTCGACAACAACCGTCCCACTGTTGGCCACCCCTCCACCGTCCTGGTCGGACACGTTGGTCACGACCTCGACGTGCTTCAGGGTGGCGCGGCCACCAGCGTTCACCAGGAGGCCGCCCCCGTCGCCGCTGGCGGTCTGCCCGCCGGTGACGGTGAGGTGTTTGAGGGTGAGGTCACCACCGACGTCCACGGCGAGAATGCGGAACGGGTCGACCGCGGCGGCGCGTTTGATGGTGGTGTGCTTTCCGCCGTTGAGGGTGATCGGGGTGGTGATGGTGGGGAGGCCGGCATCGTCGAGTTCGGCGGTGAGTAGATAGGTGCAGTCCTTGGCGAGGTCGAGGACAGCACCGCCGCGGGCGTTGGCGAGCGTGATCGCGGCGATCAGTTTGTCCGCGTCACAGGGGACGGGGATGCCCGTCCGGTGGTCTCCCCTGGTGGCGCCGGAGCGCCCGTCCGCGCCGGCGGCGGAGGTCGCGACGCCAATGGTGGCGGTGAGGGCCAGGCCGGTCACACCGGCGAGCCCGACGGCCCACCATCGTGATCTCGCCCGAACCCGGTCGGGGCGAGCAGGTGTGTGGGTGTGGTGCTGATGGTTCATGTCGTTTCGGTGTCCCTTCCCCCGTCATGGACGAGGAACGCACCGCCCCGGGTAGCCCGGTTGGCGTTCCTCGGCTACCAGGCAGGCAGTAGCAGCCACCACCGAGCAAAACCGACATGAAACCCAAATAAACATGAACCCGAAAAAGATACCCATATGAACTAGCGGATACGCTCCCGGCACGACTACCCCGGAACCCGAAGCGCGTCCTCCAGGATGTGCTGCTCGTAGTCGAGCAGGCGCAGGTCCCGCAGCGGGCGACGGAGGTGCCCACGGTTGACGATCCGCACGAAGGCCGGATCACCGGCAGCGGCCATCCGCCGGATGCCCTCCACATGGTCGACGATCCGCTTGCGGATGGTGCGCACCAGCCGATGCCGGTCGCGCGGGATGAGCCCGTACGCGTCGGCGAAGAGCCGCAGCCGCCGCGGCCGGTCCGGACGCCGCCACCCGAGGGTGATCGAGTCCCGGTCGGCGAAGACCGGCACCCAGGTCCACGCCGCGTAGGCGACGTCGTAGATGCGGGAGCCCGGCGAGGCGAGATCAAAATCGATCATTCCGAGGGTGCCGTCCGGGCGCCAGATCACGTTGTGCGGGGCGGCGTCGTGATGGCAGATCACCTCGCTCTCCGGCGACGGCCCGAAGGAACGCCACACCGCCCCCTCCGGCAGGACGAAGCCGTACTGCGCGTCGTGAAACATCCGCAGCATCGTCGCGACCGTCACCAGCGCCTCGTCGGTGACCCAGTGCGGGGCCAGCGGGTACTCCCCGCACTCCCCCTCCAGGTACGACAGCACCTCACGGTTCCGCTCATCCATCCCCAGCGCCCGAGGCGCGCCGGTGAAACCCACGTATTCCAGGTGCCGCAGCAGGGCGTGCACCGACGGTGTCCACGGGCCGGCGTTGCGCCGAACCGTGTCCCCGACCCGGACCACCGTGCTCACATTGCCGCCGCGCAGCGGGATCTCCTGGGCCATCACATAGGGCCGCCCGAGGCGGGAGGTCGGGCGGCGCGGGTCGCGCCAACCGGGGTGGGCGCGATCGTTGGTCATCACCGTGGGGTTACGCGTCCGACCCGGCCTCGGCGCCCAGCAACGCGTCCACGAACTGCGCGGGGTCGAACGGCGCCAGGTCGTCCTTCCCCTCGCCGAGACCGACCAGCTTCACCGGGATGCCCAGCTTGCGCTGCACGGAGATCACGATGCCGCCCTTGGCGGTGCCGTCAAGCTTGGTGAGCGCGACGCCGGTCACGTCCACCGCCTCGGTGAAGACCCGCGCCTGCTCCAGACCATTCTGGCCGGTGGTGGCGTCGAGGATCAGCAGCGTCTCGTCGATCGGGCCGTGCTTCTCCACCACCCGCTTGACCTTGCCCAGCTCATCCATCAGGCCGACCTTGTTCTGCAGCCGGCCGGCGGTGTCGACCAACACCGTGTCCACCCCGGTCTCGATCCCGCGTTTGACCGCGTCAAAGGCGACGCTGGCCGGATCGGCCCCCTCCGGGCCCCGGACGGTCTCCGCCCCGACCCGGCCGGCCCAGGTCTCCAGCTGGTCCGCGGCGGCGGCACGGAACGTGTCGGCAGCGCCGAGGATCACACTCCGGCCATCCGCCACCAGCACCCGAGCGACCTTGCCGCAGGTGGTGGTCTTCCCGGCCCCGTTGACCCCCACCACCAACAGCACCGCCGGTACGCCGTCCTTCGGCGCCGTGTGCAGGGCGCGGTCCAGCTCCGGGTCGAGGGCGTTGACCAGTTCGGCGGCGAGCAGCGCCCGCAGCTCGGCGACGGTGCGGGTGCCGAGCACCCGGGTCCGCTCGCGGAGCCGGTCAACGATCTCCCGGGTGGAGTCGATGCCGACGTCCGCGGTGATCAGGCTGTCCTCGATCTCCTCCCAGGTCTCCTCGTCGAGGCGGTCCCGACTGAGCAGGCCCAACAGCCCCTTGCCGAACACGCTCTGCGAGCGGGACAGCCGGGAACGAAGCCGAACCAACCGGCCGGCGGTCGGCTCCGGGACCTCCACCGGGACCTCAACCGGGACCTCCGGCACCTGCACCGGGGGAGCCGGCGCCGGCTCGACCAGGATCCCGGTGGGCGCCGCCTCGGCCGCCTCGACCGGCGGTCCGGCAACGTCCTCCTCGGCGCGGGTCTCGACCTCCGTCGTCGGCAACGGGGGCTCCCGACGGCGACGCAGCTTCGGCGCCACCAGCCCGACGGTGCCGAGAATCAGCACGCCGAGCAGGGCGAGTGCGATGAGGAGGTAATCCGTCATGCCCGAAATCCTGTCAGACGCGGGCGACCGCGTCTCCACCACCGCACCCCCACCGGAGACCCGGCGGGCAATAGGCTCGTCCGCACCCCTGCTGCGCCCGCCGGCCGGACAGCAGGGACGACACGCTCCTCGGGAGGCCCACCATGCCCGCCACAGACCTGCTGGTCGGCCCGCTGCTCCGCCGGGTGGTCGGCACGCAGGCCACCATCTGGGTGGAGACCAGCGCCCCGGCGACCGTCACCGTCCGTACCGCCGACGGCGCCACCGGCACCGCACCCACCTTCTCCGCCTACCAGCACCACTACGCCCTGGTCGTGGTCTCCGGGCTGGCCCCCGGCGCCGCCAGCAGCTACGAGGTACTGCTCGGAGGGGAGCTCGTCTGGCCACTGCCCGGCCCGTACCCGCCCAGCGTCATCCGTACCCGGGCCGCCGACGACCGGGACCAGCCGGTACGCCTGGTGTTCGGCTCGTGCCGGGAAGCCACCCAGCACGCCACCGGCCGCGAGCTGCCCCCGGACGCACTCGACGCGTACGCCCGTGGGCTGGCCGCCACCCCCGACCCGGCGGACCTGCCCGACCTGCTGGTGCTCCTCGGCGACCAGGTCTATGCCGACGAGACCTCACCGACCGTACGACGGCTGCTCCGGCGGCGCCGGCGGCGGCCGGTGGGCGCGCCGGTGGACCAGGTGGTCAGCTTCGACGAGTACACCAAGCTCTACCTGGAGTCGTGGCGCGTCCCGGAGACCCGCTGGCTACTCTCCACCGTGCCGAGCGTCATGATCTTCGACGACCACGAGATCGTGGACGACTGGAACACCTCCGCCGCCTGGCGCGCCCACGCCCGCGCCCAGCCCTGGTGGGGCGAGCGCATCAGCAGCGGGCTCGCCTCCTACTGGGTCTACCAGCACCTCGGCAACCTCGCCCCGGCGGAGATCGCGGCCGACCCGCTCTACGCGAGGGTGACCGCGGCCGAGGACGCCACCGACACACTCCGCGACTTCGGTCACCAGGTCGACCAGGAGTCCGGCCTCGCGCCCGGCCCCGAACCATGGCGGGCGAAGCGGTACCAGTGGAGCTTCGCGCTCGGAGTCGGCCGGACCCGCCTGGTCATGCTCGACAACCGGTGCAGCCGGGTGCTGGAGCCGGGCCGGCGGGCGATGCTCCCGCCGGCCGAGTGGTCCTGGCTGGTCGACCAGGCCCACGGCAGCTACGACCACCTGGTGGTGGGCTCGTCCCTGCCCTGGCTGCTGCCGCCCGGCATCCACCACGTGGAGGCGTGGAACGAGGTGCTCGCCGACTCGCGCCGACGCTGGGTGGCTGACGCGGCGGAGAAGCTGCGCCGCGCTGTCGACCTCGAGCACTGGGCGGCGTTTCGTCGCTCCTTCGACGCGCTCGGCGCCCTCTTCGCCCGCATCGGTGGCGGCGCACCGGACGGGACGACCCGGCCTCGCCGTGAGTCGGGTGAGTCGGGTGAGCTGGGGCAGCCGGGTGGGACCGGGCAGCCGGGTGGTGAGCCGGGGCAGCCCGGGCAGCCGGCGGAGCGCGCCCCGGGCGCCGCGCCGGCGTCGATCAGTGTCCTCAGCGGCGACGTGCACCACTCGTACGTGGCCCGGGCCCGGTTCGCCGATCCCGCGGTGGTCACCCCCGTACACCAGCTCACCTGCTCCCCGCTGCACAACCAGGTGCCGGCCGCGATGCGGCTACCGCTGCGGCTGGGCTGGTCACCTGCCCTGGCCATCGCTGCCCGAGCGCTGTCCCGCACCGCCGGGACCGGCCGGCCGGCGCTGCGCTGGACGAAGCTGGCCGGACCGTACTTCGGCAACGCCATCGGCACGCTGCGACACGACGGGCGGACAGCCGAGGTGACGATCGCGGGCACCACCGGCGCGGGTGGGCTGCAGGAGGTGATGCGCCACCAGCTCACCAGCGGCTGACGCCCGGCCAACACCGAAGGCCGTCCCGGCTCGCCGGACGGCGCCGGGTCCGGTCCAGATGGCGCCGGCATGAGCCCTCGCCGGGGGTAGTGCGCTCGTCCCGGACCCGCTACGCGAGGATACGGCCATGATCTGGAAAGCACCTGAGATCGACCGCCGGCCCGAGCCCGACCTCGGCACGGAACGTACCCTGCTCACCGGCTGGCTCGACTACCATCGAGACACCCTGCTGCACAAGTGCGCGGGCCTGACCGTCGACCAGCTACGCACCGCGAGCGTCGCACCGTCCCCGCTCTCCCTCCTCGGCCTGGTTCGGCACATGACCTACGTCGAGCGGGCGTGGTTCCGGCAGCGTTTCGCCGGGCAGGACCTGCCCGACCTGTTCGACTTCACCGCTGATCCGGACGCGGAGTTTCGGGTGGAGACCGCCGACCCGGAGGCCGACTTCGCCGCGCTCCGGGCCGAGATCGCGGCCGCTGACGCCGCCGCCGCCGGGCGCGACCTCGACGAGGAGTTCACGATGCGCCGACGGGACGGCGGCAGCGACCAGCTCAGCCTGCGCTGGGTCTACCTCCACATGATCGAGGAGTACGCCCGGCACAACGGCCACGCCGACCTGATCCGGGAACGCCTCGACGGCGTCACCGGAGACTGATCGTCAGCCGGCCGGGGCCAGGGCGGCCCGCAGGTAGCGCAGGTCGCCGGGGCCGCTCCAACGGTGCGCCGACAGGCCGGCCACCCGGGCCCCCGCGACCACCCGGTCGTCGTCGTCAACGAGCAGCACCCGCGACGGCGAGGTGCGCAGCGCCTCGCAGGCCGCCTCGAAGTACTCCTTCGCCGGCTTGTGCGTGCCGACGACCGACGAGTTGACCACCACATCCAGCTCACCCTCGAGCCCGAGGGCGGCGAGGTCGGCATCGAGTACGTCGGTGGCGTTCGTGGCGAGCCCGACCGGGACCCCGGACGCCCGGACCTCCCGGACGAACGTCAGCACCTGCGGGTCGACCTCGCCCCGGTAGCGCTGCCACTCGTGCACAGCCGCCTGAGCCTGCTGCTCCCCCACCGACGGGGCCAGCGCCGCGGCCACGCTGGCCATCCACTCGGCGTGGCTCACCCGGCCGGTCAGTACCGGCTGGAGCAGCCCCCAGGACATCGCGATCTCGTTGAGGACACCTTCGGTGAGCCCGTACGCCTGCTCGACGCCGGCGGCGACCGCCGGGTCCCAGCGGCGCAGCACCCCATCGAAGTCCACCAACAACGCCGTCGCTCGTTCCCGACTCACTCGCTATCCTCCTGCCCGCCCCCGGCTCGGTCGAGCCGCTGGCTGATTACCTGGGTAACCCCGTTTCGCATGGTCACGCCGTAGAGCGCGTCCGCGACCTCCATCGTCCGCTTCTGGTGCGTGATGACGATCAGCTGGCTCCTCTCCCGCAGCTGCGTGAGCAGTGTGAGCAGGCGACCCAGGTTCACGTCGTCGAGCGCCGCCTCCACCTCGTCCATGATGTAGAAGGGACTGGGCCGAGCCCGGAAGATCGCCACCAGCATCGCCACCGCGGTCAGCGACCGCTCCCCACCGGAGAGCAGCGACAACCGTTTGATCTTCTTGCTCGGCGGGCGGGCCTCCACCTCGACGCCGGTGGTGAGCAGGTCGTCCGGATCGGTGAGGACCAGCCGCCCCGCACCGCCGGGGAAGAGTACGCCGAAGACCTGCTCAAACTCCCGGGCGGTGTCGGCGAACGCGCTGGCGAAGACCGACAGGATCCGGTCGTCCACATCCTTGACCACGGTCAACAGGTCCCGCCGGGTGGCCTTCAGGTCCTCCAGCTGCTCGGTCAGGAACTTGTACCGCTCCTCCAGCGCCGCGAACTCCTCCAGCGCGAGGGGATTGACCTTGCCGAGCAGGGTCAATTCCCGCTCCGCCTTGGCGGCCCGCTTCTCCTGCACCGCCCGCTCGTACCCGACCGCCTCGGGCACGGGCTGGCCGTCCCGTTCGGCGGCGGCGACCTCGGCGTCGGTCGGCGGGACCGGCTGGGTCGGACCGTACTCGGCGATCAGGGTCGCCAGGTCCAGGCCGAAGTCCTCGGCCGCCTTCGCCTCCAGCTGCTCGATCCGCAGCCGTTGCTCGGCGCGGGCGACCTCGTCCCGGTGCACCTGGCCGGTGAGCCGCTCCAGCTCCGCCCCGAGGCGCTTCGCGGCGCCGCGCACCTCGGCGAGCTCGGCCTCCCGGGCCGCGCGTTGGCTGGCCACGGCGTCCCGCTGCTGCGCCGCCTGGTCGATGGAGACCTCAAGCCGGGCCAGCGCCGTGTGCGCTCCGGCGGCCACCGCCCCGGCGACCGCGGCCCCCCGGGTACGTACCGCCCGCCGCGCCGCCGCCCGCTCCCGGGCGGCCCGCTCAGCCGTGGCCTGCCGGCGGAGCGAGTCGGCCCGGCCGGCGATCGAGGAGACCCGCTCCTCGGCGGTACGCACCGCCAGCCGTACCTCCATCTCGTTCTGCCGGGCTCGGGGGAGGGCCGCGGCGAGTTCGTCGCGCTCCTCGGTGGAGGGTTCGGCGTCCACCGGTGCCTCCTCGGCCAGCCGCAGCCGCTCGGCCAGCTCGGTCAGGCTGGTGAGGTCCCGCTCGCGGGCCTCGACGGCGCGGGAGCGGGCCGCACCGAGCCGTTCGGTCTCGGCCTGCGCGGACCGGGCCGCGGCCCCCAGTTCGGCGAGGCGGCGAGCGGCGGCGTTGCGGTGCCCCTCAGCCTCCCGCTTCGCCGCGGCGGCCTGCTGCACCGCCTCCTTCGCCACCGCCACCTCGGCCCGGGCCTGCACCAGCTGCTCACGCAGCTGCGCAGCGGTCTGCTCGGCGGCAGCGCGATGGGTCCGCGCCTCCTCCACGGCGGCCTGCACCTCGATGAAGCTCGGCGCCTTGGCCGACCCGCCGGCGGCCGCGTACGCCCCGAGCACGTCCCCCTCCGGGGTCACCGCCCGCAGCTCGGAATTGTCGCCGATGACCTCGGCGGCGGTGACGAGGTCGGGGACGAGGACGACATCCCGCAGTGCCCGGTGTACGGCTGGACGGAGCTGTCCGTCGCACTCCACGAGGTCTGGCGCCCACTGGGCCCGGTCCGGCAGCTTGGGGCGCAGCGCGTCGGCTGGGCCGGTCATGCCGGGGCCGGCCGGGCTACCCACCAGCAGACCAGCGCGACCAGCATCGGAAATCTTGAGTAGGCGGATCGCTTCGGCCGCCTCGTCCACGCCGCTGACCACGACGGCGTCGGCGAGCCCGTCCAACGCAGCGGCGAGCGCAGCCTCGTGCCCGGGCGCGACGGTGAGCAGCCCGGAGAGGCCGCCGAGCAGCCCCGGCACCTCACCCGCCCGAGCCAGCAGGGCGCCCGCGCCATCCTTACGGCGCAGGCCCAGGGCGAGCGCCTCCTCGCGGGCCTTCCAGGTGGCGGCTTCCTTCTCCGCGGACCGCTCGGCGTCGCTGCACGACCGCACCCCCGCCTGTGCCTGCTCCTGGACGGCGACCGCCTCCGCGTGGCGGGCGTCCAGGCCGGCGTTGTCCCGATCGGCCTCGGTGGACTGCTCCGCCACGGCGTCCAGCTCGGCCTGGGCCCGTTCCGCCCGAGCCGAAGCGTCGGCGTGCGCGGTGCTGAGGCGCTCGATCTCCTCACCGGCGGTGGCCGTGCGGGCACGGGCGGAGTTGACCTGCCCCGCCAGCCGGGCCAGCCCCTCCCGCCGGTCGGCGATGGCCTTCGCCGCCGTCACCAGCGCCCGCTCGGCGGCGGCGAGCTGCTGCTCCAACTCCTGGCGGTGCTCCACCGCCTCGGCCAGCCGCACCTGGTCGTCGGTGAGTGCCGCGCGGAGCTCCTCCTCCTGCTCGCGGACGTGCTCCGCCTCCACCTCGAGCTGGTCCGGGTCCCGACCCGGCCGCTCATCGTCCGGCGTGGCGCTCAGGTGGCGCCGCCGCTCCCGGGCCAGCTGCTCCATCGACCGGAATCGCTCCTGCAGCGCCGAGAGCCGGTACCAGGTGTCCTGGGCGGCGGCGAGCAGTGGGGCGTCCTCGGCGAGCGCCGCCTCCAGCTCGCCGAGGCGGGCCTGCACCTCGGCATGCTCGGCCTCTGTTCGCTCGCGCCGCTCGCGCAGCGCGGTCTCGTCCGCGATCTCCTTGGCCAGGGTGCTGCGTAGGGTGGCGAGGTCGTCGGCGAGCAGTCGGAGCCGGGAGTCCCGCAGGTTCGCCTGGATAACCGCGGCCCGGCGGGCCACCTCGGCCTGCCGGCCGAGTGGCTTGAGCTGGCGGCGCAGTTCGGCGGTGAGGTCGGTGAGCCGGTTCAGGTTGGTCTGCATCGCGTCGAGCTTCCGCAGCGCCTTCTCCTTGCGCTTGCGGTGTTTGAGGACGCCGGCCGCCTCCTCGATGAAGGCCCGCCGGTCTTCCGGTTTGGCGTGCAGCATGCCGTCGAGCCGCCCCTGGCCGACGATGATGTGCATCTCCCGGCCGATACCGGAGTCGCTGAGCAGCTCCTGAATGTCGAGCAGCCGACAGGAGTCACCGTTGATCTCGTACTCGCTCTCACCGGAGCGGAACATCCGGCGGGTGATCGAAACCTCGGTGTACTCGATGGGCAGCGCGCCGTCGGTGTTGTCGATGGTGAGGGTCACCTCGGCCCGGCCCAGCGGCGCCCGCCCGGCGGTGCCGGCGAAGATGACATCTTCCATCTTGCCGCCCCGCAGTGCCTTCGCGCCCTGCTCGCCGAGGACCCAGGCGATAGCGTCGACAACGTTTGACTTGCCGGAGCCGTTCGGACCCACCACGCAGGTGATGCCCGGCTCCAACTTCAGCGTCGTCGCTGAGGCGAAGGACTTGAAGCCCTTGACCGTCAGGCTCTTGAGATACACCTTCTCGATCCTCGTCCGGTGGCCGCCGTACCGTCGCCCGGCCGCGCGGACCTGGTGAACCCGCAGACTAACCCGCTGTCGGCAGCCACCGCGCACGCGACCCGCCTGCGGCGCGACCGCCGGGCAGCTCCGATTCAGGTTTCCGCCCGAGTCGAGCAGGACGCACGGTGACTCGGGGCCCTGATGCGGCTCCCCTGGCACCGAATCAGGTGCCGGACCGCACAGGTGACGGGAGCCACAGGTGCCGGGAGCCACAGTTGCCGGGGGCACCAGCGCTGACGTACCCAGCTGGCGATGCGCACCGGGTGACGGGCTACACAGAACCGCGCGCCGGCACGGTCGTGTCGGCGCGCTTCTTACCTGGTGCGATTCGGTTTTCTACGGACTGCGGACCAGTGCGGACCTGGTGGATCAGGTCAGCGCGGGCTCAGCGAGACGGAGTAGGTCATCCGCCTCGGCCGCCGCTGCCGCGAGCCGATCGTTCTCGGCACGCAACCGCGTGATCTCGAACTCCAGTGCCTGAACCGTGGCACGCAGTCGGGTGACCTCGTCGAGCAGGCGCCGATCGGGCGCCGCACCTACGTGGCCGTACAGGGCCTTCGCCATGTTGACTCCTTGATATGCGCTGCCGGAAGAGCCGGCCAACGCGCGCCCAGTTAGTACGCGACTGTCAATCCAGCAAATTCTGGGCATGACCGGGCGCGACTGGCGACACCTACATATTGAGCTGACACCCCCTCCTTCGTCAAGTTGCTACAGGCCGTGACCATCTCCACGTCGACCTGTCCACCTAACGGGGGCTGCCTCTCGGCGCGGACATGCGCTGTCCGGACCACTTAACTGTACGCACTACTTCCGCCAACTCCCCACCCCGCGAGTCCGGGTTCCCCTTAACTCTTTCTTAGCCACGTTGCCGCAGGCAGCGGCTGCGACGTAGCGTCGCCCCGGCCCGCACCTCAACCCGTGGAGGCGACCGTCGTGTACGGCTGGAACGACCCGAGGAACCCGGACGGTAGTCGTCGGCAACCAGAACCGCCGGCTGACCAACCAGCGTGGCCGACGGACCGCCCGGAGCCACGCTCTGCCTACCTGTTCGGTGACGAGCCGGACAACCCCTCCGGCGGCTGGGAGCAGCCCACCGACCGATGGGACCGGCCCGCCAACGAGTGGGACAAGCAGCAGCCGACCGCGCGCTGGGGGCCCGACTCCGAGCCCGCCCGGGGCTGGGGAGCCGGGGAGCAGCCGCGCCACGGACGCTCCGGTGACCCCTACCAGGAGCAGCCCACGCGGGGCTGGGAAGCCACCCCGAACCGGCAGCACGGAGAGCCCACCCAGAGCTGGCAGCCCGACCGGTCGGGCGACTGGCGGGTCGCGGGCCGGCCGGACGAATCCACCGGCAGCCGGCACGGCGCGGCCACCCCCGCCGGGCAGCCCGAACCCACCGGCCAGTGGCCGCCCCCGAAGCCGACCGACTGGTACGCCGACGAACCGACGACCAGCATGCCGCCCGTCGTGGAAGCCGCTGCACCAACCGGTGAGCTGGCGGCCGACGAGGATCGGCCCGGCCGGCGGAACCGGCGACCGCTGCTCATCGGCGGAGCTGCGGCGGCAGCCACACTGGTGGTGAGCCTCGGGGTCGGCGCCGCCGCCCTCTCTGGTGGTGGTGGGGCCAGCCCCACCTCGGCCATCGACGACATCGTGGCGACCAGCCCGACCGCGGAGGGTGGATTCCCCGACACATCACCGACCTCCGCCAGCCCCAGCGCCACACCGACCACGGCGTCGCCCACGCCGTCGCCGTCGGTCAGCCCCAGTCGTAAGCCGAGCCCGACGGCGTCGCGCTCCACCGCCACCTCCCAGCCCGCCCCGACCCGTAGCACCGCGCCCCCCAACACCACCAAGCCCGCCAACGGCGACGTCGGCAAAGACGCCGCCGAGGTGGTGCGCCTGGCCAACGTTGAGCGCGCGAAAGCCGGCTGCGGGGCGTTGGGCATCGACGACAAGCTGATGACCGCCGCCCAGCGACACAGCCAGGACCAGGCCGACAACAAGAAGATGACACACACAGGCAGCAACGGCAGTAGCCTCGGCGACCGCGTCAACAATGTCAGCTACCAGTGGAGCTCCATCGGGGAGAACGTCGCCTGGAACCAGCAGTCGCCGGCGGCGGTGATGAAGGCCTGGATGAACAGCCCCGGCCACCGGGCGAACATCCTGAACTGCTCCTTCACCGAAATCGGGGTCGGCATCGCGAACAGCAACGGACCCTACTGGACGCAGGTCTTCGCCGCGCCCCGTTGACCACGGGTCGTCGTCCGCGTCATCCACCACCTGGGTGCCCGGTTGGGCAGCGCCGAACGGCGTGCCTCAACCGGGCGCCTTCGGTTCAGCCGCGCGGCGGCTGGGGAGGCAACCGCGACGGCGCGGCGTTCAGGATGCCGGCCCACGCGGCCGCGGCTGGCAGCGCGGGCAGCTGAACGACGAGCGGTTCATGAACGCCTCACGGCGCACCGGCGCACCGCACCGCCGGCATGGCTGGTCCGCCCGCCCGTATACGTTCAGCGCCCGGTCGAAGTAACCACTCTCGCCGTTGACATTGACGTACAGGGCGTCGAAGCTCGTTCCGCCCTCCTTGATCGCCTCGCCGAGCACGTCCCGGACGTGCCCGAGTAGGCGCAGTGCGGCCGGGCCGGTCAGCCCGTCGGCGGGCCGGGCGCCGTGCAACCGAGCCCGCCAGAGCGCCTCGTCGGCGTAGATGTTGCCCACGCCGGAGAGCAGCGTCTGATCCAGCAGCGCCCGCTTGATCTCGGAGCGGCGGCGGCGTAGCGCCGCGACGAAGGTGGCGTCGGAGAACTCCGGGTCCAGCGGGTCCCGGGCGATGTGCGCGATCTCCGCGGGTAGTTCCGCGCCCCCGGCGCTGACCGACAAGCCGCCGAACGTTCGCTGGTCGACGAAGCGCAACTCGGGTCCGTCATCCGCGAACCGAAACCGGACCCGAAGGTGGGTTTCGTCCGGCGCCGCAGCGGGCTGCAGGAGCAGTTGCCCCGACATACCGAGGTGCCCGATCACCGCATCGCCGCTGTCCAGCGGTAGCCACAGGTACTTTCCGCGCCGCCGCACGTCCCGGACCGTCGTCCCGACGAGCACATCGGCGAAGTGGGCGACACCCGCAGCGTGTCGGCGTACCGCCCGCGGGTGCAGCACCCGCACCTCGGCGATCCGCCGGCCGATCACCCACTGCGCCAGCCCCTGCCGGACGGTCTCGACCTCCGGCAGCTCAGGCACTGCCGGCTGCCCCGCTGCCGGCGCTGGCCGGTTCTTGCCCCGCCTGCTCGGTCAGCGTCCGCCAGGCCGCTTCGGCGGCCCGCTGCTCGGCTTCCTTCTTGCTCCGCCCCTCCGCGCCGCCGTACCGCCGGCCCGCCACCACCACCCAGGCGGTGAAGGTCTTCAGGTGGTCCGGCCCCGTGCCCTCGATTCGGTACTCGGGGACGCCCAACCCCTGCGCGGCGGTCAGCTCCTGCAGGCTGGTCTTCCAGTCCAACGCCGCGCCGCGCCCGGCCGACTCGGCCATCAACGGGTCGAAGAGCCGGTGGATGACGCTCGCCACGGTCTCCAGGCCGCTCTCGAGATAGATCGCACCGAGCAGCGCCTCCAGCGTGTCGGCGAGGATGCTCGCCTTGTCCCGCCCGCCGGTGCTCTCCTCCCCCTTGCCGAGCAGCAGATACGGGCCGAGGCCGGTGGGTCCCAAACCGCGGGCCACCTCGGCGAGGGCCCGCATGTTGACCACGCTGGCCCGCAGCTTTGCCAGCTGCCCCTCGGGCAGGTCGGGGTGGTTGTGGAACAACGCGGTCGTGATCACCACGCCGAGCACCGAGTCGCCGAGAAACTCCAGCCGCTCGTTGGTGGGCAGACCGCCGTTCTCGTACGCGTACGAACGGTGGGTCAACGCCCGCTCCAGCAACTCCGGGTCCAGCGCCACGCCGAACGCCGCCTCCAGGTGTCCGACGGCCGGTCGCCGACGCTTGTCGATGCTCATGATGTGCGTACCTCGGTGTCGGTGATGCGGTCGTAGCGGTCCGTGGGAGCTTCCGTGCCGAGATCGGAGAGAAGCGCACGGACCTGGTCGGTGGCCTCACGCCGGGCCAGGTGGGCGGCCAACGCGATACCCGAGGCGATGTCCCCTCCGTGGGCAGCACCATGGCACACCACCACCGTGCCAGCGACGCCGAGCAGGGCGGCGGCCCGGGGAGCCCGGCCGCCAGCCGGTGGGCCACCGGTCAACGCGTACGCGCCCTCGATCGCCTTGAGCAGCACGTTACCGGTGAATCCGTCGGTGACCACCACATCGGCGCGCGCGCCGGACGCGACGTCGTATCCCTCGACCAAGCCGATATAGCGGGCGGCGCACGGCAGCAGCGCCGTGGCGAGGGCGGGATCGGCCAGGCGTCGCGCGCGATCGCCCTTGCCGGGCTCGGTGCCGATCGAGAGCAACCCGACCCGCGGTGACTCAAGCGCATGCGTGACGACGGCGTACGCGGCACCGAGCGCCGCGTGCCGGGCGAGGGTAGCCGGACGGGGCTCCAACGAGCCGCCGACGTCCAGGAGGACCACCGGACCGTTGACCCCGGGCAGGGTGGCGGCCAGGGCTGGCTGCCGGACGTCGGGCCAGCGGCCGAGCCCGAGCGCAGCAGCGGTGACGGTGGCCCCGGTCGAACCAGCGGAGACGAGCGCGTCGGCGGCGCCGTCCCGGACAGCGTCCACCGCGGCGCCAACGGTGGAGTTGGCGCGGGCGGTGGTGTGGTCTCCCCGCTCAGCGGGGCAAGTCGTGATCCGGACGCGCTGCGCCGGATCGAGGGTGGCGGTCAGCTCGCCGACGGCCTCGGGCGGGCCGACGAGCAGAACGTGTAGGTCGGGGTCGGCACGGACGGCCCGCAGAACGCCGTCAACCACGACGGCGGGAGCGTCGTCCCCGCCGAGGAGGTCGACGGCGATCCGCACGATGCCCGGCTCCGCCGGGACCTCGACCGGAACAGGCCAGCCGGTGGCGATGGGAGCCGGGGCATCGGGCGCGCGCCGGGGCGCACGCGCCGCCCGACCAGAGGTCGGGGGCGTCACTCGTCGTCCAGGTCAGACCTCAAGGACCTGGCGGCCGTTGTAGGTGCCGCAGACGGAGCAGGCGGCGTGCGGCAGCTTGGCCGACTTGCACTGCGGGCAGGCCACGGTCGCAACCGCCGCGGTCTTCCACTGCGCCCGACGGGACCGGGTGTTGCTGCGCGACATCTTGCGCTTGGGGACGGCCACGGTTCTTACTCCTCTTTACGGGTCAGTTGCGACAGGGCCGCCCAACGCGGGTCGACCTGCTGGTGGCTGTGATCGGCCGGCAGCTCAGCCCAGCCCACCCCGCAGTCGGGGCAGAGGCCTGGGCAGTCCTCCCGGCAGAGCGGGTTGGTCGGCAGCGTCAACACCACCGCGTCCCGCAGCACCGGCTCCAGGTCGATCAGATCGCCCTGCATCCGGCCCACCTCGTCCTCGTCGGCCGTCATGTCCGTGGTGCTGTTCTCGTACGCGTACAGCTCCTGGACCGGGACGGCCGCGACGTCGTCGATCTCGCGCAGGCAGCGGCTGCACTCGCCCCTGATGGGAACACTGATGGTCCCGGAGACGAGCACCCCCTCGGATACCGACTCCAACCTCAGGTCGAGGTCGAGATCAGCACCGGCCGGCACGCCGATCAACTCCACGCCGAGGTCCGCCGGTGCCGCCGCCACCCGCCGGACCGTACGCAACGCGCCAGGTCGACGCGGCAGGTCTCTCGTGTCGAGGACCAGCGGCGACCTGGGGTCGAGTGGTGCAGGCGTGTGCTTGGGCATAGTTAGACTCCGGCCGGTGGGAGGGCCGACACCCGAGATTACCTGGGTGGTCGCCGCAACGTCGAACCGGGGGCGTTTCCACCCCACGGCGGCGGCGTACCGCGCCCGTTCGGCAGGGCTCAACCCGCGGTCCTGGCCGCCGGCCCTAGAAGTTCAACGGCCGCTCGGCCTCTTCTCCGCTGAACGTACCGATCTCCCGGAGGGCGTGCATCTTGTCCCGACCCCGCTCGATCGAGGCGAGGGCGCGGGTGAGGAACTGCTCGAAGTTGGCGAGCGCGGTGTCGACGTAGTCGTCCACCTCGTCCCGGAGTCGCTGCGCCTCGGCCCGCGCCTCGGCGACGATCCGCGCCCCCTCGTGCTCGGCCGAGACGGTAATCTCGTTCATCGACACGAGTCGGGCGTGCTCCGTCTCCCCCTCGGCGATGATCCGGTCAGCCTCCCGCTTCCCGGCCTCCATGATCTTGTCGCGCTCATCGAGCAGCGCGGCGGCCCGACGCAGGTCCGCGGGTAACTCGGCACGCAGTTCGTCGAGGACAGCGATCATCTCGCCCCGGTCGAACATGCAGTTGTTGCGGGACATGGGCACGGAGCGGGCCTGCTCCACCATGGTGATCAGTTCGTCGATTCGATCGAGCGGGTCCACTGGTACCTCACTCCTGTTGTTCGTCGGCCGATCTCAATGATGCGGGTTGAACCCGGATTCGGCGCCCCCACACATGATGCGCTGTGCCATCCACCGGCGCACCATGCCCCCTCCCGGCGCGTCGCCGGGAGGGGGCGCATGGTGCGGCGGACCGGGACCGAGACGCCGTCCCCTGAACCGGGACACCAACGACGAACCGAGACGCCGACCGTGGGTCAGGGACGCGACGGCGGGTCGAGGCGGGCCAGCAGGGCTTCGCGAACCACCTCCGGCACGTGGGCGGAGATGTCACCACCCCACTTCGCCACATCCTTGACCAGGCTCGAGGAGAGGAACGAGTAGAGCGGGTTGGTCGGCATGAAGAGCGTCTCGACGCCGGCCAGGCCGATGTTCATCTGGGCCATCTGCAACTCGTAGTCGAAGTCACTGACCGCCCGGAGCCCCTTGATCAGGACACTGGCCTGCTGGGCGTGACAGAAGTCCACCAACAGGCCGCGGAACGACTCCACCCGAACGTTGCCGTACGACGAGATCGCCTCGCGGAGCATGTCGATGCGCTCGTCAACGGTGAACAGACCGGTCTTCGACTGGTTGATCAGCACTCCGACGATCACTTCATCGAAGAGCCGACTGGCCCGGCCGATGATGTCGAGATGACCGTTGGTGACCGGGTCGAACGAGCCGGGACAGACCGCACGCCTCATGATCGGCGACCGTACCAAAGGATGGTTTCGCCGTATCGCCGGCTGCGCTCGCCGGTGACACCTGGCGCCCAGCCGACCGGGCCGCTGCGACTCGACCGCTCCACCACGACCAGGGCATCGGGCGCCAACCAGCCGTTCCCCAGGAGCGCGGCGAGCATGACGGAAACCTCCTCGTCCGACACCGAGTAGGGCGGGTCGGCGAAGACCACGTCATACGGGCCGTCTTCGGGGCCGGCCGCGAGCACGGTGGCCACCTTCCCCGCGACCAGGCGGGCAGCCGCACCGGCCCGCAGGGCGGCCATGTTCTCCCGGATCGTCCGGGCGGCCCGCGGGTTCGACTCGACCAACAGCACGTGCGCGGCGCCCCGGGAGAGCGCCTCCAGCCCCACCGCCCCGGACCCGGCGTACAGGTCGGCGAATCGGACCCCCTCCAGGTCGTCGGCCGCCGCAACGGCGCTGAACAGGGCCTCCCGGACCCGGTCAGAGGTGGGCCGCGTGCCGGCGCCGGGCGGGGTGGCGATGCGGCGTCCACCGAGCGCGCCCGCCACGATGCGCGTCAACGCCTACTCCTGGTCATGGACATGGTCATGGTCCGACGCTACGTCACTCGCCCCGGCCGACCTTGGCCGGATCGTAATCCGGCTGCCCCTCGGTGTGGGCGGCCACGACCGCGCGGACCGCCCAACGACCCCGTAACCGCCAGAAAGACCGATACGACACATCGGACGGTCACCAATCAGCGACCCTCCGCACATCAATGATCACGAATCAGCAACATCCTGGGGGGACGCCCATCCCAGCCCACGAGATCGATGGGAAGTCAGTACAGTCACCCACTGTGCCCGCCCCGTGGGTGCACAGTCCGTGTCGAGCGAGCGCCGTGAGCTCGCGGTCCACGTCAGCGTCACCGCTACCTCCCGTCCGCCTGGCACGTCGTCCGACCCCTCTATCAGGAGCAGACGTGAACCGTCTCCACGCCCTATTCCGACGTGCCGGCGTCATCGCCGCCGGCGCGCTGCTCGGCCTCACCGGGGTAGCGCTCGTCGCCACCCCCGCCAGCGCCCACCACAGCAGCGTCACGGGCTCGGCCGAGTGCGACACCGCCACCGGCGAGTGGGTTGTCACCTGGAACGTCGAAAGCGCATCCACCCCGAAGAACGTCGAGAAGTTCAAGCTGGTCGAGGTGGTGGCCAAGACCTACGTCGGGCGGAAGGCCACCGACGTCACCATCCCCGAACTCGCCGTCACCGACGAGTACCCGCACTCGATCAACGACACGCTGACCGCCTCCCTGCGAGTGGACCGCAACGTCACCAAGGCGTCGCTGGCCGTCCGGGTCGAATGGGACAACGGTTTCAAGGAGCGCCGACTGCGCCCGGCCACGGTCAAGATCTGCGGCACCTGTAAGCCGCCGACTCCGACGCCGACGCCGACCACTCCGACGCCGACGCCCTCCGACCCGCCCACGTCAGGGACTCCCAAGCCGACGGCGAGCATCCAGGCTGACTGCGAGGGCGTCGTCCACGTCACGCTCAACAACGCCGCCGACGCGACCGCCGCGGCGGAGTTCACTGTTACGGCGGTGGGCGGCGACGGCTCCACCCAGGAGGCGAGCGTCAAGCCTGGCGAGAGCGCAACAATCCAGATTCCCGCGGAGCAGGCGACCGAAATCCTGGTGCGGGAAGAGGGCACCGATGAGGTGCTCTTCAAGGGCGCCCCGGAGCCGGCCGACGACTGCGTCGAGCCGGGCGAGCCGACCGGCGCCTACAAGTCCACCTGCGACGAGCTGATCTTCGAGATCGACAACCCCGAGGACGGCAAGACCGTCACCGCGACCTTCACCCCGAACAAGGGCGAGCCGCAGACGCTGACCGTCGAGCCGGGCATGAGCGGCACCGTGTCCTTCCCGGCCGAGGAGGGCCTGACCGTCACGCCGAGTGGCGAGGGCATCGAGAACCCCGAGCCGGTCGCCTGGGAGAAGCCCGAGGACTGCACCCCCGGTGAGGGCGGCGGCGACCCGGGCCTGCCCGTGACCGGTGCCGCGGCTGGCGGCATCGCCGCCGGCGCCGCCGTACTGCTGGCCATCGGTGGCGGCCTGTTCGTCATGGCCCGTCGTCGCAAGCTCCGGTTCACCGCCTGAGCTGAGGGTTACTGACCGCTGAGGGCGGGCCGACCAGTTGGTCGGCCCGCCCTTCGCCGTTGCCCGGACCGATACCGTCCGGGCTTACCGAGCCGGACCCGATCCCGCCGGACCGGCCATGCCGGACCGATCCCGCTCTGGTCGCCGCCGCCCCTGGCGCGGCTAACCCTTCTCCAGGTACTCGGCGCGGTCCGCGTCCACCAGGGCCGCCACCGACGCCGCCAACGCCGGATGGCGCACCAGCTCCGGATCCTCCTCGACCAGGTTGATCGCCTCGGTCCGGGCGTCGCGGATCAGGTCCGCGTCCCGCAGCAGCGACAGCAGCCGCAGCTGCGAGCGGCGACCGGACTGGGTGGCACCGAGCACATCGCCCTCGCGGCGCTGCTCCAGATCGAGCTCGGCGAGCTTGAAACCATCCGTTGTCGACCCCACCGCGTCCAGCCGCTCCCGCGCCGGACTGCCCTCCAGCGCCTCGGTGACCAGCAGACAGAGCCCCGCCGCGGAGCCACGGCCGACCCGACCGCGCAGCTGATGCAGCTGGGACACCCCGAACCGGTCGGCGTCCAGCACGATCATCACGGTGGCGTTCGGCACGTCCACTCCGACCTCGACCACGGTGGTGGCCACCAGCACATCGAGATCACCAGCGGCGAAGGAACGCATCACCGCGTCCTTCTCCTCGGCGGGAAGTCGACCGTGCAGCACCCCGATCCGCAGCCCGTGCAGCGGCCCCTCGGCGAGCAGCGGCGCCACCTCGGTCACCGCGAGCGGTGGCCGGCGCGCGGTGTCGTCCGCCGGCGCCGCCTCCTCGTCGGCGGCGGGGCCGTCGCCGATACGTGGGCAGACCACGTACGCCTGGTGGCCGGCGGTGACCTCCTCCCGCAGCCGGCGCCACGCCCGGTCCAGGAAGGCCGGCTTCTCCGCGGCCGGAACCACGTGCGACGCGATCGGCGAACGCCCCCGCGGCAGCTGCGACAGGGTGGAGACCTCCAGGTCTCCGTAGACGGTCATGGCCACCGTACGGGGAATCGGGGTGGCCGTCATGACCAGTACGTGTGGTGGCTGCTCCGCCTTCGCCCGCAACGCGTCCCGCTGCTCGACGCCGAAGCGGTGCTGCTCGTCCACCACCACCAGCCCGAGGTCGGCGAAGTCGACGCCCTCGTACAGCAGGGCGTGTGTGCCCAGCACGATGCCGGCGGCGCCGCTACGCACCTCACCCAGTGCCCGGCGACGAGCCGCGGCACCCAGCGACCCGGTGACCAGCTCCACCCGGGTGGCGTGCTCGGCGGCGTCCAGCTCGCCCGCCCGCCCCAGCGACCCGAGCAGGTCGAGGATGCCGCGGTGGTGCTGGGCGGCGAGCACCTCGGTCGGGGCCAGCAGGGCGGCCTGCCCACCGGCGTCCACCACCTGCAGCATCGCGCGCAGCGCGACCACCGTCTTACCGGAACCGACCTCGCCCTGGAGCAGCCGGTGCATCGGGTGGGCGGTGGCCAGGTCGGTGGCGATCTCGGTGCCGACCTCCCGCTGGCCGGCCGTCAGCTGGTACGGCAGGCGGGCGTCGAAGGCGTCTCGCAGGCCACCGTCCACTCCGGGTCGTGGTCGGGCTGGGTGGTCGGCGGCCTGCCGCTTGCGTCGCACCAGGGTGAGCTGCACCGCGAAGGCCTCGTCCCACTTCAGCCGGCGGCGGGCTCGGTAGAGCGCCTCCTTACTGGCCGGCCGGTGCACCTCGCGCAGGGCGATGCCGAGGCCGACCAGGTTACGAGCGCTCCGCACGGTAGCCGGTACCGGATCCGCCGGTGGGTCGACAGTGTCCAGTACGACCCGCACGCACCGGGCGATCACCCACGTCGGCACCGCCGCGGCGGCCGGATAGACCGGGATCAACGCGCCCGCGAACTCCTCGACCTCCTCGCTGGCCGCCACCTCGCCCTCAGCACCGTCGCCGAGGAGCACGTACTCCGGGCCGTTGAGCTGCCGGCGGCCCCGAAACTCGGTGACCTTGCCGGCGAACAGCCCCCACCGGCCGGGGCGTAGGTCCCGCTCGCGCCAGACCTGGTTGCCGAAGAAGGTCAAGGTCAGCGCGCCCCCCGAACCGTCACCGACCGTCACCTCCAGCAGATTTCCGCGGCGCTGGCGCATCGGACGCACGGCGGTGCGCTGCACCTGAGCCAGGACGGTGACCTGCTCGCCGACATCGAGCGACCGAATGTCGGTGTGCTCACCGCGCTCGTCGTACCGGCGGGGGACGTGGTAGAGCAGATCGCCCGCGGTGTGCAGGTCAAGGTGGGCGGCGAGCGCCTTGGCCGTCTTCGCCCCGACCAGCTTGCCCAACGGGGTGTCGACAGTGGCCTGGTCGGAGGTCATTCGACCCCCACCAGGAGCGGGTGGTGCGGCTGCCCGCCCAGGTACACCTGCGCCTCGACGAACGGCCAGGAGCGAACCACGTGCTCGCGGACCGCCTCGGCCAGGCCGGCGGGGGCGTCCGCCCCAACCAGCAGGGTCACCAGCTCGCCACCGCCGCCGAGCATCCGGTCGACCACAGCGGTGCAGGTGTCGAGCAGGTCCGCCCCGATGAGGTGTACCTCGCCGTCGACCAGGGCGAGCACGTCCCCCGGCCGGCAGGGACCGGCGACCGTCAGGGCCGCCCGGCTGGCGTAGCAGACCTCCGCGTACCGGCAGGCGCCGGCGGCCTCGGCCATCGCGATCACGTCGTCCTCGAAGGGCCGACCCGGGTCCCGGACGGCGAGCGCGGCGAGCGCCTGCACCGGCGACCGGGTCGGGACCACGCTGACCCTGACGCCGAGTTCGTACGCCGCTCGGGTCACGTCGTTCGCCATCGCCTGGGTGTCCGCGTCGTTGGGCAGCACCACGACGTGGGCCGCGCCAGTGGCGCGGACGGCGGTCAACAGCTCATCGGTGGAGAAGACGCCCTCCAGCACCGTCGCCTCCGCCGCGGCGCAGAGCTCGACGATGCCAACCCCGGTGGCCACCACCACCGCCGCCCGGCGGTCCGGCGCCGGGTCGGGCCCCGGCGACGCGGGCGGCCGGGGCGGATCGGCGAAGCGGGTCACCGCGATCCGGTGCGGACGACCAGCGACCACTCCCGCCTCGATTGCCGCGCCGACATCGTCCACGTGCACGTGGACGTTCCAGGTGCCGCCGGAGACCGCGCCGTCGCCGACGACCGCCAGCGAGTCGCCCAGAGCGCCGAGCTCCTCGCGTAGCCGGGCCACGGCCGCCGGTTCGGCGTCGAGCAGGTACTGCACCTCGTAGGCGTACGTCGACCCGCTGCGCTCGCGGGAATCGTCGGCTGGCGGGTGGGGCGAGCGGCCGGTGAGCTCCGGACGCGCCGGACGCTCCCCGGTGACCACCTCGACCAGGGCGTCGAGTAGCAGACAGAGGCCCCGCCCACCGGCGTCAACCACCCGCGCGCGGGCCAGCGCCGGTAGCTGCTGGGGCGTTCGGCCGAGGGCTTGGGCGGCCTCGTCGGCCGCGGCCCGGACCACGGTGCCCAGCTCGTCCCGGCCGGCCCGCTCGGCGGCGCGTGCCGCGGCGGCGGCCACGCTGAGCAGCGTCCCCTCGACCGGAGCGGCGACGGCGGCGTAGGCGGCGGTGGCGGCGGCGCGCAGGGCGGCGGCCAGCGCCCGGCCCCGCACCACCGGGACCGCGGCCAGCGCGTCCGCGAAGCCACGCAGGATCTGCGCCAGGATCACTCCCGAGTTGCCCCGGGCCCCGAGCAGCGCACCCCGCGCCATCAGCCGGAGCGCCTGCCCGTGCGGGGTGCGCCCGTCGTCGGGCAGCTTGTCCAGCTCCATCGCCAACGCCTGCTGCGCCGAGGTGAGGGTGAGGACCAGGTTGGTGCCGGTATCACGGTCGGGCACCGGGTAGACATTGAGGTGGTCGATCTCGCCCTGGTGGCGTTTCAGCGCGACCAGCCCACCCGCACACCAACGGCGGACCGCGGCGGCATCGAGGGTGTCCAGCACGGTGAGTAGCCTACTGGCGCCCTCCGACCCGCGTCTGGCCCGGCGGCGCGCGCCGGGCGTGTCCGCGCAACGCCGGACGGGTCCCGCCCAGGCCGGGGCGGTCTGCCCAGGGCCGGGGCGGAACGGAGGGGGGTTGGGCATCGCGAGCAGGCATCGGGTAACCTGACCGGGTTGCCCGGGCAGCGCCTGGTGACGACCTCATGAACGGATCAATCCCAGGAGTATCCCGTGGCTAGCGTGTGCGACGTCTGTGGTAAGGGGCCGGGCTTCGGCCACAACGTGTCCCACTCGCACCGGCGGACCAACCGCCGCTGGAACCCGAACATCCAGTCCGTGCGTACCCCGGCCGGTGGTGGCACCACCAAGAAGCTGAAGGCCTGCACGTCCTGCATCAAGGCCGGCAAGGTCACCCGCGCCTGACGCGGTAGCCCAGCCAGACGCGCCGGCGGACCCTGACGGGTCCGCCGGTTTCGCGTTGTTGGGCCCCGCGCACCGGCTGAGCGGAGCCTGGAGGCGGCATGCCCGCCGAGCGGGGCCGGTCGTCCGCTGAGCGGAGCCTGGGGGCGGCCGCCGAGCGGAGCGCGGATTCAGAGGGCCCGGCCGAACGAGACGCAGCCCGGGGCATCCTTGTAGAAGCCAAAGTTCGGGATCCGCGCGTAGCCGGATGAACGGTACAGCGCGAGCGCCTCGGGTTGCCGGTCGCCGCACTCCAGGACGATCCGCTGCCGGCCCTGCTCACGCGCGGACTGTTCCACCGCCGCCAGCATGGCTCGGGCCACGCCCCGTCCCCGGACGTGCGGTGTCACGTACATCCGCTTCAGCTCGGCTGTCTCGACCGACCCGTCGTGGCTACGCCAGCCGCCACAGGCCACGGACTCGCCATCGAGCTCGGCGACGAGGAAGGTCCCGGCGGGCGGCTCGAACTCGGCCGCGTCCACCGGGGTCTCGTCGCCGCTGCCGCCGTATCGCACGCCCAGGTCGGCGAGGGCGGCCTTGATCAGCCGCTGCGCCGTCGGCGAGTCGAATCGGGTGAGGTAGATCTGCAGGTTCTGCACCAGTGCAGGGTACGACCGTCCGGTGCGCCTACCGGAAGTGGTCCCAGCCGGCGGAGCCCTCCCACTGCCGCTGGTCGACGGTCACCCCGGCGCCAGCGGTGACCGCACCGATCGGCTGCCAGCCCGCCGGCAACACCGCCGTCGGGGGGAAGGTCGCCGCGAGGGCGTGATCGTCCCCGCCGGTCAACAGCCAGGTGTACGGATCGACGCCGAGCGCCTGGGCCGCATCGCGCATCTGCCGGGGCACCGCGAAGGCGTCCCGCCGCACGTCCACCGCCACCCCGCTCGCCTGGGCCACATGCCCCAGGTCGGCGAGGAGCCCATCCGAAACATCGATCATCGCGGTCGCCCCGGCGGCGGCCGCGGCCGGTCCGGCCGGGTACGGCACCTCGGGTCGTCGGTACGCCTCGACCAGCAGCCGCGGGGTCCGGAAGCCGCGGGACAGGACGGTGAGGCCGGCTGCCGCGTACCCGGTCCGACCGGCGAGCGCCAGGACGTCACCGGGCTGGGCCCCGGCCCGGGTCACCGGTGCCCGGCCGCCGAGATCACCGAGTGCGGTCACCGCGATGGTCAGGGTGGGACTCGCCGATATGTCCCCGCCCACCACGCTGGCCCCCACGATGGTGGCCTCCGCGGCCAGGCCGTCGGCCAACTCCTCCGCCCACCCGGGCGGCAGCTCCGGTGGCATGCAGAGGGCGACCAGCAGGGCGGTCGATCGCGCACCCATCGCCGCGATGTCGGCGAGGTTCGCCGCGGCTGCCCGGTGGCCGATGTCCTGCGCCGCGGACCAGTCCCGGCGGAAATGCCGCCCCTCGACCAGCACATCGGTGCAGGCGACGACCCGGGCGTCCGCGGCGGCCACCACCGCCGCGTCGTCTCCGGGGCCGAGCAGGACGGTTGGTCCGTAGGACAACCGAGCGGTGACCCGGTCGATCAGACCGAACTCACCCAGCCCCGAAACGCCGTTGCCGCGCTCGCTCACCGCTTCTCCTTCTCCGCCGATCGGAATTCGGCCTGGTCGGTAGGGTATTTTCTCCCTTCAGGCCGCGCATCCGGCGGCGACGGAGGGAGGTCGAACGTGGTACAGGCGTACATACTCATCCAGACAGAGGTCGGCCAGGCGCGTGACGTGGCCGGTCAGATCGCGAAGATTACCGGCGTTGTCCGCGTCGACGCCGTCACCGGGCCCTACGACGTGGTGCTGCTCTGCGAAGCGCCGACCGTGGACGAACTCGGCGACCTCATCGTCAGCAAGGTGCAGATGGTGCCTGGAATCACCCGCACCCTCACCTGTTCGGTGGTGCGTCTCTAAGTGAGCAAGCTGCCCGACTCATCCGAAACCACCACCGCCCGCGACGCCGCGCCCGCCCTCGGAGACGACACCGCCGCCCGCCCGGCGGCCACCGACGGGTCTCCGGAGGGCGGCCGGGACCGCTCCAACCGCGGCGCGGCCCTGATCGCGACGGCGGTCGCGCTCCCGGCCACCGTGCTGGCCGGCGTCCTGGCGTTCAACCAGTTCGCCCCGAATCAGCCGGAATCCGAGCCGAGTGCGTCGGCGACGGCTCCCGCGCCGCTCGCAACCACCCCGGTGGAGATGGCCGCTCCGGCTCTGGCCGAGCGCCCCGCCACCGTCTGCCGGGCCCTGCTCTCCCAGCTTCCGCCGGCGATCCGGGAGTTGCCGCAGCGTCCGGTCACCGCCGGCCCCGAGCAGAACGCCGCGTACGGTGACCCAGCCCTCACCGTGGCCTGCGGCGGCGCAGCGCCGGCCGTCGCCGATACCGACAAGCTCTGGTTGGTCAACCGGGTCTGCTGGTACGGCAGCGAGGCGGCGGGCAGCACCGTGCTGAGCACCGTCGACCGGGAGACGACGGTCACGGTCCGGGTGCCCGACGATTACGACCAGCCGCTCCAGTGGGTCTCCCCCATCTCGGAGACGATCATCGCTACGGTCCCCTCCGTTGCCGACGCCCCGACGGGCTGCCGCCCCGCGTAGACCCGTCACCGGGCCGCCGCGACCGGACCTGCCGGACCGGCCGCCAACGGGCGGCGGCGAGGCGACTCAGCGCAGCCCGGTCCCACGGTGCAGGGCGGTCCGGACGAGGCGGTTGATCAGCTTCGGGTACTCCAGGCCGGCGGCGGCCCACATCCGCGGGAACATCGACGACGGAGTGAAGCCGGGCATCGTGTTGACCTCGTTGAGGTAGACATCCAGCTCGGGGGTGATGAAGAAGTCAGCCCGAGCCAGCCCGGCGCAGTCGAGCGCGGTGAAGGCGCGGACCGCGTACTCCTGGACCTGACGGGTGACCCGCTCCGGCAGGTCGGCGGGGATGTCGTACTCCGAGGCGAGATCAGCGTCGATGTACTTCGCCTCGAAGTCGTAGAAGGCTTGCTCCCCGACCACCCGGATCTCGGCGAGCACGGAGGCTTCCGGCGTCCCGCCGGCCTCGCCCTCCAACACGCCACATTCGACCTCACGGCCAACGACAGCACCCTCGACGAGGACCTTGGAATCGATCTTCCGGGCGGTGGCGACCGCGTCGTCCAACTCCGCCCAGTCGCTGATCTTGGTGATCCCGAAGGATGAGCCGGCCCGGGAGGGCTTGACGAAGACCGGCAGGCCGAGGCGCTGCTTGTCCCGCTCGGTCAGGGTCATGCCGCTGCGCAGCACCGCGTACGGGCCGACCGGAATCCCCTCAGCGGCGCAGAGCTTCTTGGTGAACTCCTTGTCCATGGCGGCGGCGGAGGCGAAGACGTTCGCCCCGACGTACGGGAGGCCGGCCATCTCCAGCATCCCCTGGATAGTGCCGTCCTCCCCGTACGCTCCATGCAGGACCGGAAACACCACGTCCACGTCGGCGAGGGCCCGGGGGCCCTCGGTCGCGTCGAGTACCAGCAGCCCCTGGCTACTCGGGTCGGCGTTCAGCATGACGGCGTCCCCGCTCTCGGCGGTGATCTCCGGCAACTGCCGGGCACTGATCTCAAACTGACCCGGATCGCCTCCGGTCAACACCCACTGGCCGGCGCGGCTGATCCCTACCGGCACGACCTCGTATTCGTCGGGGTCAAGCGCCGCCAGCACGCTGCCGGCGCTGAGACAGGAAATGCCGTGCTCCGGGCTACGCCCGCCGAACACGACCGCCACGCGGGTCTTGCCTGGGGTGGTCACTGGCCCTCACCTCTCCGTCGGCTCGCCGCATCTGCCGGGGCGCTCACCTTGGTGACCTTACTGTGCGTGGTGAACGTCGGCGGGCGATACCCCGTTGAGAGCGCGAGGGCTTGGTAACAAGGCGACCCCACAATACGGTGGGTAACCGAATTTTGGGATGTATCGGTTCAGTCGGGCAGGAAGGAGACGGTCCGGTTGTTTCCGGAAGCCCGGGGCGTCGACTACCCCCCGGTGCGCCGCCGGCCGGTCGCGATCAGCTTGACCCGCTGCCGACCCGCCCGCACCATGCCCAGCGCCATGAACGCTCCCGCGATGCG
Organism: Salinispora pacifica DSM 45544; assembly: GCF_000378845.1. Taxonomy (NCBI): domain Bacteria; kingdom Bacillati; phylum Actinomycetota; class Actinomycetes; order Micromonosporales; family Micromonosporaceae; genus Salinispora; species Salinispora pacifica. The sequence continues at coordinate 1,810,129 of NZ_KB905359.1, forward strand.
CTCGGCCGCCTCACGGCTACTCGCGCCCACCACCTGCCGCCGCCGCTCCGGGCTGGCCCGCTCGTCCCGGTCGCGGTCCTGGGAGCGCACATCGGTGAGCACCACCAGGAATCGGGTCAGCGCCACCTGGCCGGACTCGGTGGCGTCGCGGCCCTGTCGGGGCAGCCGGGCAGTTCGCATGTCGAGTCCCTCCGGACGGCGAGCCATCGGGGCAGCACGCGGCAATCGGGTCCGGGGGAGGGAACCCGACCACCGCGCGCCTCATCCCTCCGAGTCGCTCGCCACCACCGTCGCCACGACAACCGCCAGCGAGGACCTGATAACAGAGTGACACTGCGACAGCCGTGAATGCAACTCTCACCCGCGTTCTCTCATTTACCACCTCCCAAATATGTGCAAGGATCGATACATGGCCCCGAAAACCGCCCGTGCCCGCCGGCTGGGCATCGCTCTGCGCATGCACCGGGAGGCCGCCGGCCTCACCCTGGAGTCCGCAGCGGACGAAATCAGCAGCACCCGCAGCACCCTGTCCCGCTACGAGAACGCGCAGACGCTGGTGAGCCCGGCGGTCGTCCGCGCGCTCCTCACCCTCTACGGTGTCGCGCCAGACGAGATCGCGGCAGCGGCACAACTCGCCAAGGACGCACGCAAGCCCGGTTGGTGGGTCTCCTACTCGTACCTTCTCGACCGGCGCACCATCGACTTCATCGCGCTGGAGGCCGAGGCCACCGGAATCGCCAACTTCGAGCCCTCCGTGGTGCCCGGCCTGCTCCAGACCGCCGACTACATCCGCGGCGTGATGCGGGGCGGCCCACACACCCTGATCGATGACGAGGTCGAGCAGCGGGTCCAGCTTCGGCTCGACCGGCAGCAGCGACTCACCGCACCGCACCCGCCGATCCTCGACGCCATCATCGACGAAGGCGCCCTACTCCGACCGGTCGGCGACCGGACGGTGATGGCGGCGCAACTGGGCCACCTGCTGAAGGCAAGCGAGTTGCCCAACGTCACCGTCCAGGTGATCCCACTGGCCGCCGGCTACCACCGTGGCACCCGCGGCTCACTACACATCCTGGAGTTCGCGGACCCCGAAGACCCCGTCATCGCCTCGGTGGAGACAGTCGCCGGCCAGATGGTCCTCGACCGCCCCGGCGACCTCCGCACCTGCACCAAAATCATGGAGCACCTACGGAGCGTGGCCCTCAGCCCGGCAGACAGCCGGGACCAGCTTCGGCACCTCATGGAGGGACGGTAGGACGATGACCCCGACGTTCGGCCCGGAGCTGACCCGGGCCCACTGGCGCACCAGCAGCCACAGCGGAGACGAGGGGGCGTGCGTCGAGATCGCGACGCTGCCGCAGGTGGTGGGCGTGCGCGACTCGAAGGACCGCACCGGCCCGGCGCTGCTCTTCACCCCCGCAGCCTGGACGACCTTCACCGCCGCGCCACCACGCCGATGACCGGTCGGGCGGCGGTACTGGTCCCACCGTCGCCCGACCACCGGTAGTCAAGCCCGGGCACCCGTCATCGCCCCGGCGCCGACCACCCCCGCAGCGCCGCGAGGGCCACCCCCCGGGCCCCGGCCATGTCCCGCTCCGGCACCAGCGCAAATGTCGCCACCGCCGCCTGCTCCTTCCGCAGCACGGTGTGCTCGCGGACAGTGGCGAGGAACCAGTCGCGAAACTCCGGGGCCGCCTCCACCACGCCCCCGCCGACGAAGTAGGCGTGCGGGTCAGCCAGATTCGCCACGAGGGTGAACAGCCGGCCGATCGCCTTCGCCTGCTGGGTGAAGATCTCCCGGGCCAGTGGGTCGCCCCGCTCGCCAAGCCCACGGACCAGCTTCGCGGCCCGCGCCAGCGGCTGCGCGGTCAGCGGATGCCCGGGGAATCGGGTCAGCCAGTACGGCAGCAGGTTACGGGCGATCCCGGTCAGCGACGCGACGCTCTCCGCGTCCCCGACGAACCCACAGCCGCAGACCGGATCCGGCTGACCGGGGCCAAGCAGGCCGGTCAGCGGTAGCGGTACGTGCCCCAACTCACCCGCCATGCCGGCCGCACCGGCGATCACTCGCCCGCCGTCGACCAGCCCACCACCGAGCCCGGTACCGACCACCACGGAGGCCGAGGAGCGACGCGCCGCATCCGCGCCAAAGTACGAGTGGTGCGCGTACAGGGCGGCGGCGTTGCCGTCGTTGAGATACACCACCGGCAGGCCGAGCCGCCGCTCAAGTGCACCCCGCACGTCGTAACCCCGCCACTGTGGCTGGGAGAAGTTGGTCGAACCACGCGAGGAGATCACCCCGACGGCGCTGGCCGGTCCGGGGGTGTCCAGCCCCACCGCCCGGACCAGATCCCGAGCTACCCCGGCCGACGCCAATGCCCCGGCAAAGGCGCCCGCGAGAGCCTCGATCGCCGCCTGCGGACCGGCCTGGACCTCGCTCGGGCTCTCCAGCAACCCGTCCACAAGGAAGCGTCCATCCACCGTCAGAACGGTGGCGTTGTTGCTGGTGCCGCCGTTGTCCAAACCAACGACCACCGGCGTTGCCGCGCTGCCCACGTCTGCCCTCCCGCTCCGGAGACGATGACGTGAGGCTAGTTCCCACGCCGGTGACCCGCCATGGGGAACCGGCGGCGGTCAGCAGTTGACGACCCGCAGCGCTGCGGCCACGTCGGCAACCAGGTCGGCGGTGTCCTCGACACCGCAGGAGAGCCGGACGAAGCCGGGCGGGGTGTCGTCCCCCCATTGGGCCCGCCGGTCGGCCGTGGTGTGCAGCCCGCCGAACGAGGTGGCCGCCGCCACCAGCCGAGCCGCGGCGACGAAGCGGGCGACCCGGTCGGCGTCGCCGAGATCAAACGAGAGCACCCCCGGCATCCGGCGCAGCTGCGCCACGGCGACCGGGTAGGCCGGGTCCTCCGGTCGGCCCGGCCAGCGCAGCCCGGTCACCCCCGGTTGCTCAGCCAACAACCCGGCGAGGGCCGCGGCGTTCGCGGTCTGCCGGGCCAGCCGCAGGTCGAGGGTGGCCAGGGATCGGTGTGCCAGCCAGGCGTCGAAGGCGCCCGGGACCGCGCCGGTCTGGTCCCGCCACCGGGTCACCGCCGCGAGTAGCTCGGCTGACCGGGTGCCGACATACCCGAGCAGCAGGTCCGAGTGGCCGGTGAGTGCCTTCGTGCCCGAGGCCACCACCAGGTCGGCGCCGAGTTCCAACGGACGCAGCCCGAGCGGGGTCGCGGTGGTGTTGTCCACCACCAACAGGGCCCCCGCCGCCCGCGCCCGCGCCGCCAACGCGGGCAGGTCCACGACGTCCAGGCCCGGGTTGGCCGGGGACTCCACCAACACCAGACGTACGCCGGTGAGCTCCGGATACGGCCCGGCGGTCGGCGCGAGGAGTACCCGTACCCCGATGCCGGCCAGGGTCTCGGTGGCGAACGCCCGCACCGGAAAGTAGCCGTCGGCGGGGAGCAGCACCGTGTCGCCGGGACGCAACACACTCAGCAGCAGCCCGGTGATCGCCGCCTGGCCGCTGGCGAAGACCCGACAGTCGGCCCCCTCCAGCTCACCGATCGCCGCCTCCAGCCGCCGCCGGGTCGGATTGTCCGTCCGACCGTAGCCGTTCGGCGTGCCCGCCGGACCGGCCGCCGGATCGAGGTGGTACGGCGCGGCAAAGACCGGACCGGGCAGGAACGGATCCCCGGGTACCGGCTCCGGCAGCCCAGCACGGACACAGCGGGTTCCGTCGCGGTCGCCTGGCATCGCCTCACTCCGGCTTCGTCGTACGGCTCATCAGCGCCGCGACCGCACGTCGTGGGTCCCCGCCCTCGTGGCAGACCAGCTCGACCTGCTCGGTGATCGGCATCTCGATCTGGTGTGCCCGGGCCAGATCCCGGATGGCCAGCGCGCTCTTGACCCCCTCGGCGGTCTGCCGGGTGGCGATCCGGGCCTCCTCCAGGGTCGCCCCCCGGCCGAGGTGCTCGCCGAAGGTGCGGTTGCGGGCTGACGGGGAGGAGCAGGACGCGACCAGATCACCCATACCGGCGAGGCCGGCGAAGGTCAGCGGGTCGGCGCCGAGCGCTACCCCGAGCCGGGCGGTCTCGGCCAGCCCGCGGGTGACCAGCATCGCCCTGGTGTTGTGGCCGAAGCCCATCGCGGTGGCGATCCCGTACGCGAGAGCGATGACGTTCTTGACCGCGCCCCCCAACTCGCAGCCGATCACGTCGTCGTTGGTGTACGGGCGGAAGTACGGGGTGGTGATCGACCGCTGCACGAGGGTGGCCCGGTCAACGTCGGGGCAGGCGACGACGGTGGCGGCGGGCTGCTCGGCGGCGATCTCGGGCGCCAGGTTCGGCCCGGAGACCACGACCACCCGGTCGGCGGGGACGCGGGCAGTCTCCATGACCACCTCGCTCATCCGCTTGGTGGTGCCGAGTTCGATCCCCTTCATCAGGGAGACCAGCGTGGCGTCGCGGTGCAGGTACGGGAGCCACTCGGCGAGGTTGCCGCGCAGTGTCTGCGACGGGACCGCCAGCACCACCAGCTCAGCGCCCGTGATCGCCTCCCCGGCGTCACCGGTGGCCGTCACCCGCTCCGGCAGGACCAGACCCGGCAGGTACTCCGGGTTACTCCGCTCGGCCCGCAGGGCCGCCACGACCGACTGTCGCCGGGCCCAGAGGGTGACCTCCCGGCCCGCGTCACCGAGGATCTTGGCGAAGGCTGTCCCCCAGGACCCGGCCCCCAACACGGCGACGTGCCCGCTCATGCCGCCGCTCCCGGGCGTTCGGGGCGGTGGGGGCGTTCCCAGAGCGCCGGCGGGTCGGCCTGCCGGACCTCGGCCAGCAGATCGCGCAGATGCAGCATGATGACCTCGGTCATCTCCTCAAGCACCGCCTTCGTCGGAGGGACGCCGGCCCACCGGTCCAGGTCGACCGGGGGCCCGGCGACGACGGTCACCGGAATTCGGGGACGCGGGTTCAGCCGGGCGGTCCGGGGATCGAACATCCGCTCGGGCCCCCACATCGCCACCGGAATGACCGGGGCGCCGGTGGCCAGGGCGAGCCGCGCCGCTCCGGTCTTGGCCTTCATCGGCCACAGCTCGGGTTCCCGGGTCGTGGTCCCCTCCGGGTAGATCACCACCGCACCGCCGCTGTTCACCACCTCGACCAGGCGGTCCAGCGACTGCACCGCGGCCGTGGTGCCGCGCTCGACCGGGATCTGCCAGCAGCGGCGCAGGATCAGGCCGACCAGCGGAATTCGAAACAAGCTGGCCTTGCCGAGGAACCGCGGCCAACGTCCGGAGTCGTAGATGAAGTGCGCGGCGACCAGCGGATCGGCGTGCGAGATGTGGTTCGGCACGAGGATCATCCCGCCGGAGCGACCCAGGTGTTCCATGCCGCGCCAACTCCGCCGCGTCCAGATCGTCATCACGGATTTGACCAGCACCACAGCGAACCGTGGCCAGAACCCGATCCTGCGCCGCGCCACCCACGCCTCCTTCTACCGCCACCGTCCGGCCCGCCGGTACGCCCCACCCGGTTCAACGCCCGCGAGGTGAAATCATGCCTGCTCGCCCCGGGTCCGGCCAGTGAGGGTACCGGCACCGGGCTGGCAGGATGGCGGGGTGACCCAGGTGTGGACCGTGGTGGTGCCGGTGAAGCGGCTGGACGCGGCGAAGAGCCGGCTCCGCGGCGCGCTGCCAGGCCAGCCCCACGAGGCGTTGGCGCTGGCGTTGGCGGTCGACACGATCGAGGCGGTACGGGCCTGTCCGGTGGTCGCCGGGGTGTTGGTGGTGACAGACGATCCGGCGGTGACGGCGGCGGCCGGGGCGGCCGGCGCCCGGGTGGTGCCCGACCACCCCACCGGCGGGCTCAACCCCGCCTTCCGCCACGGCGCGGCAGTCGCCGGGGCCGGCTGGGTCGCGGGCCTCACCGCGGACCTGCCCGCGCTACGCCCGGTCGAGTTGGCGGCCGCCCTGTCGGCGGCACGGTCCGGCCCCACGGCCCGCCGGTACGTACCCGACGCCCCCGGCACCGGCACCGTGCTGCTGGCCGCGCCGCCCGGCGTGCCGCTGGACCCCCGCTTCGGGGGCGGCTCCGCGGCCGCGCATGCGGCCAGTGGTGCACTTCCCCTGCTCGGCGCCGGGCCGAGCCTGCGACGGGATGTCGACACCGCCGCCGACCTGGCCGCGGCGACCCGGCTCGGGCTGGGGGCGCGCACCGCGTCGCTGTGTGGCACGGCCGCCCCACCGTCGGTCGGCCGGTGTAGCCTGCCGGTCATGCAGGGCACGGTGGCCACCTATGACGCGACGACCCGCAGCGGCGTGCTCCTCCTCGACGACGGCACCGAGCTGGCGTTTCCGGCTCCGGCCTTCGACGCCTCCGGCCTGCGGCTGCTCCGCCTCGGCCAACGGTTGCGGGTGGAGACCGACGGGGCGGGAACCGTGATTCGCGTGACGTTGCCGACGATGAGCTGAGCAACCCGGCCAAGTTCATTTGGCGTTAACCGGGCTCAGGTCAAGATGGGCGGGTGAGCACCCCTGGCGAGCACCACGCTGACTCCGTCGCCGGCCGACCGGCGGTTCCATCCCACAACGGGTCCCGCCCGCGCGGGGCCAACGGCCGCTTCCTGTCCGCCCGGGGCACCGACACCGCCGACCACCCGGCCGAGCCGACCAGCGCCGCACCGGCCGAGCCGACGGACATCGAGCCAGCCAAACCGACAGACGCCGAACCGGCCGACGACGCAGCCGGCCTGGCAGAGGCACTCGACCCGGTGCCGGACCAGCCGGCGCTGCCCGCCGAACCGCCCGCCGCGCAACCGCTGCCGGACGACCGGTTCCTCAACCGCGAGCTCTCCTGGCTGGACTTCAATGCGCGGGTCCTCGCGCTCGCCGAGGACCCACGCACCCCGCTGCTGGAACGGGCGAAGTTTCTCGCCATCTTCGCCAGCAACCTCGACGAGTTCTACATGGTGCGGGTCGCCGGGCTGAAGCGACGGCTCTCCGCGGGGCTACCGGTCCGCGGTGGCGACCGGATGCCGCTGCGCACCCAGCTCGAGCTGATCGCGGAGAAGACCGCCACCCTGGTTTCCCGGCAGGCTGCCTGCTTCGTTGACGACCTCCTGCCGAAGCTGGCCGCCACCGGCCTGCGCATCCTCCGCTGGGCGGACCTGACCGACGCCGAGCAGACCCGGTTGTACACCTACTTCGGTGAGCACATCTTTCCCGTACTCACCCCGCTCGCGGTTGACCCGGCCCACCCGTTCCCGTACATCTCCGGGCGTTCCCTCAACCTGGCGGTCTCCGTCTGCGCCCCGGACGGCGGACCGGAGCTGTTCGCGCGGGTCAAGGTGCCCAACAACGTACCCCGGTTCGTCCGCGTCCACCGCGACCAGCCGGGCGTCCAGGTGCTGCCGGTCGAGGATCTGATCTCGGTGCACCTGGGCCAGCTCTTCTCCGGGATGCAGGTGGTGGAGTGCCACCTGTTCCGGGTGACCCGCAACGCCGAGGTGGAGGTTGACGAGGACCGGGACGAGGACCTGTTGCAGGCCCTCGAACGGGAGCTCGCCCGGCGTCGATTCGGCCCTTCGGTACGCCTGGAGGTGGCCGCCTCGATCTCCGAACACATGCTGGAGCTCCTCATCCGTGAACTGGACATGGATATCCAGGATGTCCAGCGGGTCAACGGTCTGCTCGACCTGTCGGCGCTGTGGCAGCTCTACAGCGAGGCGGATCGGCCGGACCTGAAGGATCCGCCGTTCGTGCCGGCCACCCACCCACGGCTCGCCGAGGGCGAGGTACCACGCAGTGTCTTCGCCACCCTGCGCGATGGGGACGTGCTGGTACACCACCCGTACCGCTCCTTCGCCACCAGCGTGCAGCGCTTCATCGAGCAGGCCGCCGCTGATCCGAACGTGCTGGCCATCAAGCAGACCCTCTACCGCACCAGCGGTGACTCCCCCATCGTGGACGCCCTGGTGGACGCGGCGGAGGCCGGCAAGCAGGTGGTGGTGCTGGTCGAGTTGAAGGCCCGTTTCGACGAGATCGCCAACATCGGCTGGGCACGCACGCTCGAGCGCGCCGGATGCCACGTCGTCTACGGCCTGGTGGGCCTCAAGACGCACTGCAAGACAGCGCTGGTGGTCCGGCAGGAGGGCAACCAGATCCGCCGCTACTGCCATATCGGCACCGGCAACTACCATCCCAAAACCGCCCGGCTCTACGAGGACTTCGGTTTACTCACCGCCGACCCGGAGGTCGGCGCCGACCTGACCGACCTGTTCAACGTGCTGACCGGCTACAGCCGGCAGACGACGTACCGGCAGCTGCTGGTGGCGCCGCAGGGAATCCGTAGCGGCCTGATCGAACGGATCGAACGGGAGGTCGCCAACGTTCGGCTCGGCCTGTCGGGGCTGGTCCAGTTCAAGGTGAACTCGCTGGTTGACGAGGAGATCACCGACGCGCTCTACCGGGCCTCCCAGGCCGGCGTCCACGTGGACCTGCTGATTCGGGGTATGTGCACGCTCCGCCCCGGGGTTCCGGGCCTGTCGGAGAACATCCGGGTCCGATCGGTGCTCGGCCGGTTCCTGGAGCATTCGCGGATCTTCCGGTTCGGCAACGACGGCGACGCCGAGTTCTGGATGGGCTCGGCCGATCTGATGCACCGCAACCTGGACCGGCGGGTCGAAGCACTGGTCCGGGTCACCGATCCGGTAGCCCGAGCCGAGCTGGATCACGTGCTGACCGCCGCGTTCAGCCCCGACGTGGAGGCGTTCGAGCTGGACGCGGAGGGCAGCTGGCACCGGCGCGTGGGCAGCGGGGACGCCCCCCGGGCGCACCTGCAGGACCTGCTGTTACGCCGAGTTGGCGGCACGGCCGTACGCTAGCCAGATGGCGAGCGGGATCCGAGCGGCCGGCGGACTCCTCTGGCGGCCGGTCCGGGGCGGTGTCGAGGTCTGCCTGGTGCACCGCCCCCGCTACGCCGACTGGTCCCTGCCGAAGGGAAGGCTCGGGCCGGGCGAGCACCCGCTCCACGCCGCGCTCCGGGAGGTCGCCGAGGAGACCGGCGCACGGGCAGTGCCACAGGCCCGGCTGCCGAGGGTGCGTTACCGCAGCCAGGGCCGACCGAAGGTGGTCGACTACTGGTCGATGCGGGCGGTCGCGGCCGGTGGCCTTCCGGCCGACGACGAGGTTGACGAGGTGCGCTGGCTCGCGGTGGACCAAGCGGTGCGGTTGGTCAGTTACCCGCACGACGCGGCGGTGGTCCGCGCGTTCGCAGCCCTGCCACCGGTCACCGCGACAGTCATGTTGGTGCGGCCCGCGCACGCGGTTGGGCGGAGCAGTTGGGCCGGCTCCCAGGGCGGCCGACCGCTCTCCGTTGCCGGCTGGGCCCAGGCCCGACGGCTGGCGCCGCTGGTGGCCGTGGTTGCACCGGTACGACTGCTCGCCGCGTCGGCCCGGCGCTGCGTCCAGACTCTCAGCCCGGTGGCGGACCTGCTCGACCTGTCCGTTGAGGTGACCGAAGAGCTGGACGAGCCGCGGGCGGGCCAGAGCCAGGACGAGTGCGCGTTGGCCGCTGCCGCCCGCCTGGCCGCCTTCGGCGCCACCGGTACGTCGGCGGTGGTGTGTAGCCAGCGCCCGATGATTTCCGGGGCGCTGGAGCGCCTCTCCGGCCGCTGCGTGGACTTCACCGCCGCGCACGCAGGTGGTTGGCTGCTCGCCTTTGCCGGCACGACTCTCATCGCCACCGGCCCCTTGTAACGCATCGGGGGCGCCCACCGTGCTGGTGGACGCCCCCGACGGTGTCGGCTCAGCGGGTGGTCGCCCGCTTCGCCGGCGCCTTCCGCGCGGTGGCCTTCGTGGCCGCCGCGCTCTTCCGAGCCGCCGTGGACTTCGTGGCGGGCGCCGCCTTCTTCGTCGCGGACTTCCGCGCCACGGTGGCCCTCGTCGCGGTGGCGCGCTTCGCCGGGGTGGTCTTGGCCGCGGCGGTCTTCTTCGCCGCGGTCTTCTTCGCCGGAGTGGCCCTGGCCGCGGCGGTCTTCTTCGCCGGAGTGGCCTTGGCCGCGGCGGTCTTCTTCGCCGCGGTGGCCTTCGCGGCAGTCGTCTTCTTGGCGGCGGTGGTCTTCGTCGCCTTCGCCGCGGTGGTCTTCTTGGCCGCGGCGCCGGTGCTCCTGGCCCCGGTCGCCTTGGCGGCGGTGGTCTTCTTCGCCGCCGTGGCCTTCGGCACCTTGCCGCTGGCCACCATCTCCTTGAACCCGGTACCCGGGCGGAACGTCGGGACGGAGGTCTTCTTGACCTTCACCGCCTCGCCGGTCCGTGGATTGCGCGCTGTTCGGGCGCCCCGGACACGCTTCTCGAACGCTCCGAAGCCGGTGATCGATACCTTTTCACCCTTGGTAACCGCCGCCTGGACCTCAGTGAGGACCGCGTCGAGCGCGGCCGTCGCCGTCTTCCGGTCCCCCAGGCGAACGGCGAGCGTCTCGATAAGCTCGGCCTTGTTCACGACTTCCTCCCGATTGTGCAACTGACTCGACGCGAGCCATTCTGCGCGCACGTTATGCCCTGTGCTGGCGCTACACAAACATTCGACAGAAAAAGACCCTTGTGTCGCAACAGATTCGCCCCCACCAGCGACGCCGGTGGGGGCGACTTTCCCTCGCGGGGCGGGGCAGGCGGCTATGTGATGGTGGGTAGGAACGGCTGCCGAGACGCCTCGAAGGCACCGATCAGGGGTTCATGCCGAAGCGTGAGTCCAATGTCGTCCATGCCCTCCATCAGCCGCCAGCGGCTGAAGTCGTCCAGCGGGAACGCCCAGGTCGCATCCGCGACCTGGACCTGGCGGGCGGTGAGGTCGACGGTGATCGGCATGCTGGGATCGGCCTCGACGCGATCCCAGATCTCTTCGACCACTTCCAGTTCCAACTCAACCGGCAGTAGCCCGCCCTTGAGTGCGTTGCCCCGGAAGATGTCACCGAAGCGCGGGGCCAGCACGACCCGGAACCCCCAGTCCCGCAAGGCCCAGACGGCATGCTCTCGGGACGAGCCGGTGCCAAACTCGGGACCAGCAACAAGAATCGAGGCGCCAGAAAATGATTCATTATTGAGGACGAACGCCTGATCCTCCCGCCAGGCACTGAACAAGGCGTCCGCGAAACCCGTTCGCGTTACTCGCTTCAGGTGCACGGCCGGAATGATCTGGTCGGTATCCACATTCGAATGACGTAGTGGCACGGCGGTGCCGGTGTGGATGGTGAACTTCTCCATCAGCGGTGTCCCTTGCTACAGATCGGCGGGGGCAGCCAGCCGGCCCGCCACCGCGGTGGCCGCGGCGACCGGCGGGGAGACCAGGTGGGTGCGCCCACCCCGGCCCTGGCGGCCCTCGAAGTTACGGTTCGAGGTCGAGGCGGCGCGCTGGCCCGACCGGAGCGTGTCCGGGTTCATCCCCAGACACATCGAGCAGCCCGCGAAACGCCACTCAGCACCGGCTTCGGCGAAGACCTTGTCCAGCCCCTCCGCCTCGGCGCTCTCCCGCACCGCGGCGGAGCCCGGCACGACGAGCATCCGCACGCCCGGGGCCACCCGGCGCCCGCGCAACACGTCGGCAGCCACCCGCAGGTCCTCAATCCGGCCATTGGTGCAGGAGCCGACGAAGACCACGTCAACGGTGAGATCCCGCAGCGGGGTGCCCACGGCGAGGTCCATGTACTCCAGCGCCCGACGGGCGGCGGCCCGCTCCGGCTCGGTGGCGAACTCCTCCGGATTCGGCACCCGCGCGTCCAGCGACGCGCCCTGCCCCGGGTTGGTGCCCCAGGTCACAAACGGCGTGACCCGGCTCGCGTCCAGGGTCACCTCGGAGTCGAACGTCGCACCCGCGTCGGTGGGTAGCGTCCGCCAGTACGCGACCGCCGCCTCCCAGTCGGCGCCGGACGGAGCGTTGGGCCGTCCCCGGAGGTAGTCGAACGTCGTCTCGTCCGGGGCGATCAGCCCCGCCTTGGCGCCCCACTCGATGGACATGTTGGCGACGGTCATCCGCCCCTCCATGGACAGCTTCCGGATCGCCTCGCCTCGATACTCCACCACATGCCCACGGCCACCACCCGTACCGACCTGGGCGATCAGGGCGAGCACCAGGTCTTTCGCGGTAACACCCGGTGCGAGGTCACCGACGACGTTCACCGCCATCGTCTTCGGTCGGGCCTGCGGCAGCGTCTGGGTGGCGAGCACGTGCTCGACCTCACTGGTGCCGATTCCGAAGGCCAGCGCACCGAAGGCCCCGTGGGTGGCGGTGTGCGAGTCACCGCAGACGATCGTCATCCCGGGTTGGGTCAGGCCCAACTGCGGGCCGATGACGTGGACGATTCCCTGGTTCCGATCGCCCAACGGATGCAGCCGCACCCCGAACTCGGCGCAGTTGCGACGCAGCGTCTCGATCTGCGTCCGAGAGGTGGGATCGGTGATTGTCAACAGGTCGCCGCGGCGGAGTTGGTACGACGGGTCGGCGTACCCGGTGGGGGTGTTGTGATCCTCGGTCGCGATCGTCAGGTCGGGACGGCGGACCCGGCGACCGGCGAGGCGCAGCCCGTCGAAGGCTTGTGGGCTGGTCACCTCGTGGAGCAGGTGCAGGTCGATAAAGAGCAGGTCGGGCTCGCCCTCGGCGGATCGGACGACGTGCGAGGCCCAGACCTTCTCGGCCAGGGTCCTCGGCTCTGGAGTGACTCCCACCATCTGGACATCCTAAATTCTGGGAGGTATGTTTCGGCTTGTGGGACACAGTATGAGCGGTGTCGGCGTTCTCGACAAGGCGGTGGTCATCCTGGCTGCCTGCGTGGACGGCGCCAGCCTGGCCGAACTCGTTGAACGCACGAAGCTGCCCCGGGCAACCGCACACCGGTTGGCGCAGGCATTGGAGATCCACCGAATGTTGGTACGCGACACCCAGGGACGGTGGCGCCCCGGTCCCCGCCTGGGTGAACTGGCCAACGCCGCACCCGACGTGCTGCTGACCGCGGCCGAGCCCCTGCTCAGCGCGCTCCGGGACGCCACCGGGGAGAGCGCGCAGCTCTACCTACGCCGGGCCGACGAGCGGGTCTGCGTAGCCGCCGCCGAGCGGGCCAGCGGCCTGCGAGACACCGTGCCGATCGGCTCGGTGCTACCCATGACCGCCGGCTCCGCGGCGCAGATCCTGCTGGCCTGGGAGCCACCGGAGGCGGTCATGCCGCTCCTGCCCCGCTCGAAGTTCACCGGTCGAGCGCTCGCCGAGGTTCGGCGCCGCGGTTGGGCGCAGAGCGTGGCGGAACGGGAAGCGGGAGTGGCGAGCGTCTCCGCGCCGATCCGGGATCGCACCGGACGAGTCATCGCCGCGGTCAGCGTCAGCGGCCCCATCGAACGGCTCGGCCGCCGGCCCGGTGAACGCCACGCGATGGCGGTCGTCCGAGCCGGCCAGCGACTCTCCGGCCTGTAGCCCGCCGACCCGGTGACCGAAGCCACCAGGCCCGTCTCGCGATGCGAGACGGGCCTGGTGGCAATGAGTAGCCCCGACCGGATTCGAACCGGCGCTACCGCCTTGAGAGGGCGGCGTCCTGGGCCGCTAGACGACGGGGCCAGGAAATTTCCCGAATGACCGCCCGGCTGAGCGGCACGAGGATAGTCTACCGGCACCGGCCGGACGCCCCACCGCCGGGGGCAGGACCACCCGCGCCCGGGGCAGCCGTCCCGGGCGGGACGGTGCTCACCCACGTCGGGCAACACCGCCGGTGCGGGACGAACCCGTCCGGGACACCGGGAGCGAACCGGCCCGGGTGCAGGGGCGAACCCGGTCCGAGGGCGATCGGTTAACCCGGTCTGGGAAAAGGGAGAGCCCGCCCCGACAACGGGACGGGCTCACACCACCTCTGTAGCCCCGACCGGATTCGAACCGGCGCTACCGCCTTGAGAGGGCGGCGTCCTGGGCCGCTAGACGACGGGGCCAGAACCTAAGCTTCCCACCCAGCGGGTGGGAAGCAATCCACCAGAGGCGAAACCTCCGCTGGAACCAGCGATCCCGACTCAACCGAGTCGAGACAGCGCTGGGGTACCAGGACTCGAACCTAGACTAACTGAACCAGAATCAGTCGGGCTGCCAATTACCCCATACCCCATCGGCGCCTCGCAGCGCCGGGCACAAACATTACCCTCCTCCCGCCGCAGGGCCAAATCGCCCCCGACAGAACGTCCTTGAGCTGCAGAAACCTCGCACGGATCAGCTGGCCGGCAGCACCGGGTTCGTCAGCTCACCGACCCCTTCGATCCGCACGGTGACCGTATCCCCGTCCACCAGCGGACTAACCCCGGCCGGCGTGCCGGTCAGGATCACATCACCGGGAAGCAGCGTCATCACATGTGAGACGTACGACACCAGGGCCGGCACGTCGAAGACCATGTCCCGGGTCCGGCCCAGCTGGCGAACCTCCATCTCCTCCGGATCGCGACCCACCTCACACCGGATCTCCAGATCGGCGACATCAAGGCCGGTGGTGATCCAAGGACCGATCGGGCAGAACGAGTCGAAGCCCTTGGCCCGGGTCCACTGCCCGTCCGCCCGTTGCAGGTCCCGCGCGGTGACATCGTTGGCGCAGGTGTAGCCGAAGACCGCGCGGGCAGCGGCGGCCCGATCGGCCCGCCGGGCACCGGGAGCCCCGATCACCACGGCCAACTCGGCCTCATGCTCGACCTGCTTCGACAGCGCCGGCAGCCGGATCGCGTCCCGCGGCCCAATCACCGAGGTGGACGGCTTGAGAAAGAGCAGCGGCTCCTGGGGCACCTCGGCACCGTGCTCCGCCGCGTGCTCGGCGTAGTTACGGCCGACGCAGACAACTTTGCTCGGCAGGATCGGCGAGAGCAACCGGACGTCGGAGAGGGCCCACCGGGCGCCGGAGAAGGCGATCCGTCCGAACGGATGCCCCTCGACCTCAGCGACGGTCAGCCCCTGCGGACCCGCCTCCGGCTCCCCCTCGACGACTCCGAACGACATTCCCTTGGTATGAGCGAAACGAGCGATACGCACCGGGACAATCTATCCCCGGCCTGGTGCACGGGCACAGCCGCAGGTCGGATGCCGCGTGGCACGCCGCGCAGCCTACGCCATCACCACCCGCCGGGGGCCGGCTTCGCCACTTCCTACCGCCCGGCGTGACACGGCCCTAACGTCGGCTCCGGAGGTTCGTTCGTATGCCTGCATCGACACGACACCACAGGGCCCTCGCAGTGTTCGTCTACTGCCTCGGCATCCTCGCCGCCGTGCCGGCGCTACCCGGCCCGGCCGCCGCACAGCCACCGGCCGCCCGACCGCCGGCCCCTCACGCGGCAGCCACGGCGCCGGCCGGCCAGCCATCCGAGCCCTCCGCGGGGCCGGGCCGGCCATCCGCGCCGCCCGCGCTGCCGAGCCCAACCCGGGCGGCGATCCCACCACCGAAGCCGCCGGTCACCGTACAGGTCGCGCCGGAGAGCACCGCCGCGCCGAGGTACCGGATCCAGGTCCGCAACGACGGGAACCGCCCGATCTCCACCACCGTCCGGCAGGAGCTCCCACCGGGCACCTCGGCGACCTCGATCACCGACGGCGGCCGACCCAGTCACCACGGCGGTTCGGCCGGAACAGAGGTCACCTGGGAGCTGCGGCTGCCAGCCCGAAGTACCACCACGCTCCGTACCGAGCTCTCCGCGCCACCGGGTGCGCCCCTGACCGCGCCCGCCTGCGCCTTCGCCGCCGGCGGCGAACGCCCGTACGACTGCGCGACCGCGACCTGGCAGTCCCCGTCAACACCCGCGGCGGCCGAGCCGGAACCACCGGTGTGGCAGCGGCCAGCTGCACTGCTCACCGGCCTCGGTGGGCTCGCCGCGCTCGCCGTCGGCGGCTGGTGGACCTGGCAGCGACGGCGGCGCCCAACGCAGGTCCCGCCACCGCACCCGGAAGGTCGCGGAAGTGTCTATCCGCGACCGGCGGCACCGACCGCTCTGACCCGCCGCCGCCGGCCCTCGACCTGGCTGCTCATCCCGGTCGCCGCGGTGGTACTGGCCGGCACCGGGGGCGCAGCGGCCTGGACGGCCACCCGGAAGGCCGCTGCCGTCGACACCGACTCCGATCCCAGCAGCGGCGCCTGGATCGGCACCGCAGCCGCAGGGGCGATCGGAGAGCCGCTCCGCGAGACGGCGTTCGAGTTCACTGTCTACCGGATCAGCTGCCAGCGGGCCTCGGCGGCACATACCTGCGCCGCGACCGTCGGGGTCCACAACCGCACCCCGGAACAGCAGAGCTGGCACGGTCAGCTCCAGCGGGCATACCTCGCCGATGGTAACTTCGTCAACACCGACGAGCCGGCGACCCGCCGGGTGAACCAGGGCCGGGACGTGTTCGCCAAGCCACTGGCCGGCGGCAGCCGAATGGTCCTCCCGTTGGTCTTCCGCGTGCCCGGCCAGCAGCCACCGACCCGGCTCGAGCTACGCAGTGGGGTGTTCTCCGCCGGCGTCCGGGTGGACGTGCCCTGACCCGCTACCCGACAGTGGCCGTGGGTTCACGGGACCGTTCGGCTGCACCACCCGCCGGGCGCGTTCCGTGCCTGCCATGATCAGTTCGTCGACTCGGCCCCGGTCCGCCTCGTGGCGGGCACGCCGCGCACGCACGGGGTCGAGGAGGACATTCGGTCAGTCGGCCGCCGCCGACGGCTCCGGCAGGTACGCCTCGTACTTCTTTTTGATCAACGAGTTGTAGACCAACCCCCAGACCCGGGTACCGCGGAAGGTCCAGACCCTGCCCGCCCTGACGTCCACGATGGCGGGCTGGGTCAGGACCGCAAAGCCGGCCCGTTTCAGCCGGTACGCCTTCTGGGTCAGCGCCGTCGCGGCGGGATCCGCCGCCTCGGTCACGAGCACCGGCAGCACAATGATGCCCGACTGCACGCCGAGCCATCGGCCCTTTCGTTCCAGTCCCAGCCCTACCACGTTGCTGACAAAGGACCGTAGATCTTCCTCGACAACCCGATTCGTACTCGTGACGACCGTGAAGAAGTGAATCCTGGTCAACGCCCGAAACTGAGCCCGGTAACCGACCACCACGGAGTCAGCACCGAGGCGCTCATCGGTCACCGCACACCCGTCGGCCACCAGTCGTTGCCGAACTATCTCCACGTAGTCCGCTGGCGCTACCATTTCGCATCGCCCCCCTCGTTCCGCACCACCGACCGAGCATAGAAGGTTGACACCCGCCGGACCGATGACCGCCGCACTTCGCCGAACCCGCAGTTCCTACCTCGCGAGTTCGGCAATGTTCCGGTGGTTCTTCGGGAACAGGGTGCCGACCAAAAGCCGATCGAGGCCCGGCACGCGCATCGCCCGGAATCCCCAGCGCCGTGCCAGAAGCTTGACTGACGACGTCGGCAGGAACCACTCGGTGACCCGATCTCGGGCTGCCTGCTGCGTGGCGCGGATGACTGGCCTCCAGCGACGCTCGTAATCGGCCAGTCCCTCCGGGACCGACCCGGCGGCTTGCAGCCGTTCGGCCAGCAGGTAGGCGCCGGCGATCCCCAGTGAGGCGCCCTGCCCGGCGATCAGGGACACCGCGTACGCGGCGTCACCGACCAACGCGACCCGCCCATCGGTCCAGCGCGCGGCGTCGACCTGGGCGACCTGGTCGTAGTAGACCGCCTCCGGCGGGGGGCAGTTGGCCACGGCTCGCTCCACCAGGTCACCCATGCCGGTGTAGGTACGACACAGCACCTCGCGTGGGTCCTCGGGTAGGCCGGCGTCATCCCTTCGATGCAGGGCGAACACCGCGACCCGCCCACCGGCGAGCCCGTAGAGACCCAGTTGACGGTTGAGGGTTTCGGTGAGCACGAACTGACCCCGAACCCGCTCGAACACCACGGGGTCCTCGAAGACGTACGCCGCGGTATGCATGCCGAGGTAACGGAGGTAGTTGCGCTCGGGCCCGAAGACGAGCGAGCGGACGTGGGAGTGAATACCGTCTGCCCCCACGATCACGTCCGCCTCGACTGTAGTGCCGTCGGAGAGCTCTGCCCGGTCACCGCGGATCCGGTCGATCGTGACGCCATAGCGAATCTCAACCTGGTCGTTGAGCGACTCGCGGAGCATGCGTTCGAGGGCAGGCCGCATTATGCTGGCGACTTCGCCGTCGAGCGCCCGGGCCAAGAACGTGTAGTCGACGCGGACAGTCGTCCGGCCCCGGGAGTCGATGTAGCGGAAGGAATCGACCGAACTGGCGAACCTCCGCAGGTTCGGCCGCAGTCCCATCGCCGTCAGCGCCTCGTATCCCGGACCGAAGAAGTCAATCATGTACCCCTGTTCGCGGGGCCCGGGAGCGTGGTCGACGATCTGCACCTCCCAACCGTGGTGGTGCAGGCGGTGGGCGAGGGCCAGCCCGGCGATGCCGGCGCCGCAGATGAAGGCTTTCATCGCTGTTCTCCATCCTCTTCGGTGTTGGTGTTTCGAACCTCTTCGGTGTCGGTGATGCGGCGCAGTAACGGGGCGATGTGCTCCGCGGACAGACCCTGGTCGAGGCCCTTGTGCAGGACGAAGCCGTCGAAAAGTGCCATCACCATGCTCGCGGCGGCTTGCGGTCTGGGGTGTCCGGAGCGGGTGAGCGCTTCGGTCAACGAGCACCGAAAGTCGGCGACCAGTGCGCTCATCCCCCGGCGCAGTTCGTGGTCACGGGTGGCGGCGAGGTAGGTCTCGACGAAGAGCAGTGACGCCGGGTCGGCACCGTTGTACTGGTCGAGGTCGAACAACATCCGCTCGACGCCGTCGCTCGGGCTCGTGGCTTCGGCAAGGAGCGCGCTGGTGCCGTCGAGCATCCGTTGGACCTCAGCCAGGGCGGCATGGCGCAGCAGCGCCTGCAACGAGTCGAAGTGGTAGTGCACCAGCCCGGAACGGACGCCGGCCCGCTCAGCGAGCGTCCGGGTACTGACGGCGTTCCAACCGAGCTCGCCGATCAGCTCCCGGGCGGCCGCCAACAGGCGCGCTCGGGCGCTCCGACCCCGTTCGATGCTGGTCTCACCCACGATGACCTCCTTGGGCGATCGCCTTGGACGTTTGACCAAATACTATCCGTGGCGCGCTGGGGCAGCAACCCTCGCCGCCCCAGCAACCGGCTTCGTAGCGCAGCCTGGCCCGGTAGCGGCAGCGGGCGGCGGGGCCGCACCACGGGTAGACACACCCGGACCCCACAGCGGGAGCGGCCGTACCCTGGGCAGGTGACAGCCGCCCTCCCCGCACTCGGCACCGTGCTCGAATCGGCGACCTGGCAGGCCCGACGCCAGGCACACCAAGAGCGGATCGATGCATGGCTGGCCCCACACCTGGCCCGCCGCCGGCGGGGCGAGAAGCATCCGGTGCAGGACTTCCTCTTCACCTACTACTCGTACCGGCCGGCCCGACTCCGCCGCTGGCATCCCGGCGCGGGGGTGGTGCTGCGCGACGCGGACCCGGCCGACTTCGGGCCGGACTACCGCGCCAGCGCCGCCGGCGCCACCCTCGACACCCCGGCGGTACGCGCCCGACGGGCCGAATCGATCACCTGGATCCGGACCCTGTTGGCGGCTACGGCCAGCCGACCGGCACAGTTCGGCTGCTTCGGCATGCACGAGTGGGCGATGGTCTACCGGCAGACCCAGGACGAGGTCCGGCACAACGCCTGGCCGCTGCGGATGAGCCCGGCGCAGGTCGCCACAGTCGTCGAGGAGCGGGGAGTGCGGTGCAGCCACTTCGACGCGTACCGCTTCTTCACCGCGCCGGCCCGACCGCTGAACCTCCTCCAGCCGACCCGGGACAGCCAGCACGACCTGGAGCAGCCCGGATGCCTGCACGCCAACATGGATCTCTACAAGTGGGCGTACAAACTCTCGCCGCTGGTTCCGTCCGAGCTGGTGGCGGAGTGCTTCGAGTTGGCGGGGCAGATCCGCACCCTCGACATGCGCGCCTCGCCGTACGACCTGGCTGCCCTGGGCTACCCCCCGGTTGCGGTCGAGACCCCACCGGGACGGGTGGAGTACGCGGCCGCCCAGCGCGGTTTCGCCGAACGGGCCGCCCGGCTGCGCACCCGGCTACTCGACGCGATTGACCGGTGCGACACGTAGTGACAGCTGTGCTAACTTAACCGCCGCCGTGCCTGACCACTGCCGGAGGAGGTGAGTCCGATCAACGCTGGAACAGGTCGGGACTCCCTCCCCCGCATGGCCTAGGGAGCGCCCGCACAAGGCACCCGTGAAAGGCCCCAATCGGCATGTCCATTCGCGAGGAATTCTTCTCCGTCAACGGCGTTCCCGCGGTCCGGTGGACCGCGGAGACTGACCCCACCACCGCCGGTCGCCCCCTGATCCTCATTGGCCACGGCGGTGGTCACCACAAAACCCACCCCGCCGTCCTCCACCGTGCCCACCACTTCGCGCGCAGCGGCTTCGCGGTCGCCTCGGTTGATGTGCCGAACCACGGCGACCGCCCGACCGACGACCACTACCAGCGCATGGCCACCGAGATCCGGACCCGCGCCGAGTCCGGGGCAGAGCTGGCCCCACTGCTCACCGCCTTCCATGCCCGAGTCGCCAAACAGACCGTCGGGGAGTGGCAGGCCGTGCTGGACCACCTCGAATGCGGACCCGTCGGCTACTGGGGCATCTCGCTGGGCTGCGGGCTCGGCGTGCCGTTCGTCGCCGCCGAGCCCCGGGTCCGCGCGGCGGTCCTCGGCCTGGGTGGCGCCGCGGCCCCGGCGCTCCGGGAAGCCGCCGCACAGATCACCGTACCGATCGAATTTCTGGTCCAGTGGGCCGACGAGCGGGTGCCATGCGAGCAGAGTGTCGCCCTCTTCGACGCGTTCGGCTCTGCCGACAAGACCCTGCACGCCAACCCGGGCCGGCACGGCGACCGGCTCCCCGAACACGAGTTGGACAGCGCGGTCCGGTTCTTCACCCGGCACCTGACGACGCCGGTGACCGGCGTCGGCGAAGCGCCACCGCCCACTGGCCGACCCGGCTGATCCGATCAGTCGCCGTCTACGCGGCGGTCCCGCTTGCGCTGGGACCGCCGCTTCTTCTCGGCCAGTCGACGCTCCTTGGCGGCGCGGGAGGGCCGGGTCGGGCGACGACGCTTCGGCGGCGGTGCGATCGCCGCGCGGAGCAGCGCGGCCATCCGTTCCCGGGCGGCCTCCCGGTTGGCGAGTTGGGCGCGGTGCTCGCTGGCGGTCACGGTGAGGACGCCGTTGACGAGTCGCCCGGCGAGGCGGTCGAGGGCCCGGGCGCGCAGCGGCTCCGGGAGCCCCGGTGAGGCGGCCAGATCGAAGCTCAACTCCACTCGGGAGTCGGTCGTGTTGACCCCCTGGCCGCCGGGCCCGGACGACCGGGAGAAGCGTTCCCGCAGCTCGGCCTCGGGCACCACCCACCGATCGTGCACCCGCAGCCCACTGTCCACGCTTCCGAGGCTAGCGCCTGGGCCCCGGGGTGCACCGGGCAGGCGGGTAGGCCGGGCAGGCGGAGTCGTTCCGGGTCTGGCTCCGCAGACCTCAGCCCCCCTTACCGATGATCGTGTCGGCGGTCTGCTGAACCTGGTCGATCGGGATGGCGAACCCGATCCCGATCGAGCCGTTGCCGTCGATCGTGGCGATCGCCGTGTTCACCCCGACCACCTCACCGCGCGCGTTCACCAGCGGCCCGCCGGAGTTCCCCGGGTTGATCGAGGCGTCGGTCTGCACCGCTGTGTGCCGGTTGTCACCGAGGCGCACCTGCCGGTCCACGGCGCTCACGATGCCGGCGGTCACTGTGCCGGCGAGGCCCAGGGGCGAGCCCACCGCCAGCACCGGCTCACCGACCCGGGTCGTCCCCGGCTTGGCCAGCGGCAACGCCGTCAGACCCGCGGACGACGGTATCCGCAACACCGCGAGGTCACTGCCGGGCTCCCGGCCCGCCACCTCGGCGGCGAACCGTCGCCCGTCCGGCAACTCCACCATCACCGAACCAGTTCCCCCCTTCGCCAGGATGTGGTCATTGGTGATGATGTGCTGCTCGTCGTCGACGGCGAAGCCGGAGCCGGTCGCGGAGGCGCCGTCGGCGCCAGCGGCCAGCACCGAGACCACCCCCGGGACGGTCTGCTCGGCGGCGGTCACCAGCTCCGCCGGGACCGGCGCGGCCGAGGCGGAAGCCGCCCCGGGCGGCCCGTCCTGGCTCGCCACCAGGCCACCGGCCGCGGCCCCGGAGACACTGGAGATGGCCACCAGCGCCAACCCGAGCAACAGCCGGTGCTGCCAGCGGCGCGCCCCGCCCGCCCGGGCCGAGCCGGAATCGTCTGGCCAGGGCCGCCCTTCCGGGCCCAGCTCGGGCGAGATGAACCAGGGGCCACGCGGTTCGCCCAGCCCGCTCTGCACTGCCATACCCACGCTCCTCGTGTCGATCGGCCACCTGCACCCCAGCCACCCGGCGGGCTCAGGGCAGGCGGGAGAACCAACGCATTGAGCCGGCCGCCGCTCCCAGCGCGAAGACCAGGCTGAGGCCGATGAACCGGGCTGAAACGTCCTGTCGCTTGGTGCGGTACCCCACCGAGCTGCCGATGTCGTCGTATACCGCGCGCAGCTCCTCGACGCTGACCGCCTCGTGGAACTGTCCGCCGGTCTCCCGGGCGACCGCGTCGAGGGTCTGCCCGTCCACCGGAACCTGAATCGGCCGGCCGCCCCGGTCCACATAGCCGGAGGCGGTGCCGAAAGCGATGGTGTGTACGGGGACCTCCATCTCCACCGCGTCGGCCGCCGCCTCCATCGGATCCATGCCGGAGGTGTTGGCCCCGTCGGAGAGCAGCACGATCCGGGCCGGCGGCGGGTCCGTCGCCGCCTCCCCGTCCAGCGCCTTCACCGCTCCGAGCGAGGTGTTGATCGCTTCTCCGATCGCGGTGCCCTGCACTCCCGTCGCCCCCTCAAGCAGCCGATCGATCCCCTCGTCCAGCGCCTCCCGGTCGGTATCCGGCGGCACCAGGACAGCGGCGCTGCCGGCGAAGGCGACCAGGCCCACGTTGAACTCGTCGGGAAGACCGCCCACGAAGCGCCGGGCCGACTCCTTGGCGGCGGTGAGCCGGTCCGGCTCCACGTCCCCGGCGAGCATCGAGGTGGAGACATCTACCGCCACCATCACGGTCGCCCGTTCCCGGGGAACCCGCACCTCGGCGGTGGGTCGAGCAAAGCCGACCACCAGCAACGCCAGCATCGCCAGGAAGAGCCCGGCCGGCACGTGCCGGCGCCAGGCCGGTCGCTGTGGTGCCACCCGGTCCAGCAGCCGCAGGTTCGTGAACCGCACCGCGTACCCGCTCCGGCGGCGCTGTAGCAGGACATAGCCGGCGGCCAGTCCGAGCACGGCGAGCAGCAGCCACAGCCGGGTCGGCGAGAGCCAGATCACCCGCCACCTCCCCTCCCGGCGGGGACCGGGACGGTCGCCAGCCGGCGTTGTTGGTGCACGTGCCGCACGATGTCGGCGACCCAGTCCCGGTCGGTCCGCAGCGGCAGGTGCGCCGCACCGCCACGACGTAGCGCCTGGCGTACCTGGTCCCGCTGGGCGGCAGCCGCCGCGGCGTACCGCTGGCGCAGCCGGGGGTCGCCGGTCCAGACCTCCCGCCGCCGGCCGCTCTCCGGGTCCACCAGGGTGACCAGGCCAACGTCGGGCAGCTCCCACTCCCGCGGGTCGGTTACCTCCACGGCGAGCACCTGGTGCCGAACGGCGAGCCGCCGCAGGAGCTGTTCCCAGGGGGCGGGCCGCCCGGGCGATTCAGGCAGGCCATCCAGGAAGTCCGAGATCACCACCACGAGCCCGCGGCGGGTCGCCACCCGGCGGACACCGTCCAGCGCGGTGGCCAGGTCGGGGGGCGCGAGCGGTGCGGTGTCCCGGTCGTACCCGCCGTGCCGGGGAGCGGCCAACAGCATTCGAAGCAACCCGAAGAGATGGGTACGGCCGCTGCCGGGGGCGTGGCGGCGGAGCCCGGTCGGGGTGAGCACCGACGCGCCGAGCCGGTTACCCACTCCGGCGGTGAGGAAGCCCACCGCCGCGACGGCGGCGACCGCGAGTTCCCGCTTGTCCAGCTCAGCCGTGCCGTACTCCATGCTGACGCTGGCGTCTACCAGGAGCCAGGTGGTGAGTTCCCGGTCGGCGTCGAGCTGACGCACGTGCGGCACGGTGGTCCGCGCGGTCACCGCCCAGTCCATCCGGCGGACCTCGTCCTCACCGGGCCGGTACTCCCGACTGCCGGCCGGTTCGCTGCCCGGCCCGGGGAGCAGCCCTTGGTATCGGCCGTGCAGCAGGCCGTCGAGCCGCCGGGTCACGGCCAGCTCAAGCCGGCGGAGCCGCCGGTCCCCGGCCAGGTCGGCCAGGCCGGGGTCCGGCGACACCGGGCCAGCGGGCCGACCGCGCCACCTCACGCCGCCGCCAGGGTGGGCGCGGCTTCGGTCACCCCGGCGACCCGGGGCGGCGGTACCGCGTTGACCAGCCGCCGGATGACCGACTCGGCCGACACTCCGTCGGCGACCGCGTCGAAGGAGAGGACCAGCCGGTGGGCGAGCACATCGGCCGCCAACTCGCGGACATCCTCGGGCAGCACGTACTCCCGGCCGCGCAGCAGGGCCTGGGCTCGGGCGGCGGCGACCAGACCGAGGGTGGCGCGGGGGCTCGCCCCGTAGGCGAGCAGCGGGGCGACGTCGGGCAGGCCGAACCGGACCGGGTCCCGGGTGGCCAGGATCAGCCGAACCACGTACTCGGCGAGCGCGTGGTGCACGAAGACCCGACTCGCCCGGGCCTGGAGGTCGAGCAGCCGTTGCGGGTCGAGCACCGGCTGGGGCGTCGGCCGGTCGCTGCTCATCCGGTAGAGGATGGCGAGTTCGTCGGCGTCGCTCGGGTAGTCCACCGTCACCTTCATCAGGAACCGGTCTCGCTGCGCCTCCGGCAGTTGGTACACCCCCTCGGACTCGATCGGGTTCTGGGTGGCCAGCACCAGGAACGGCGCCGGGACCTCCCAACTCCGCCCGCCGATCGAGACCTGGCGTTCGGCCATCGCCTCCAGCAGCGCGGACTGCACCTTCGCCGGAGCGCGATTGATCTCGTCGGCGAGGACCAGGTTGGCCATGACCGGACCCAGCTCGACATCGAACGTCTCCCGGGATGCCCGATAGACGCGGGTGCCGACAATGTCGGAGGGAACCAGGTCGGGAGTGAACTGGATGCGGGAGAAGCTGCCGCCGACGACGGTCGCCAGGGTCTGCGCGGCGAGTGTCTTCGCGACGCCGGGTACCCCTTCCAGGAGGCAGTGTCCGTCGGCGATAAGCGCGGTGAGTAGGCGTTCCACGAGCCGGTCCTGCCCAACGATCACGCGTTGGACCTCGGCGAGGGTCTGTCGTAGCTCGGTGCCAGCTGCGTCGGGATCGACCGAGCTGGGCTCGGGGGCCAGGGTGTCCGAGATGTCCGTCACGGTGCTTGCTTCCCGCGCCGAACGCCGGCAAACGTCGGACTTACTGCACTGGAAAGCCCACTACCGATGATTCTCCTCGTGACTGGACAAAGAACCTATTGAATGCCGAATACCTCCGACAGCTTCGGCGCCGGGCCGGGCTGACCGGCGTGCCCTAGGCTGCGGTCGTGGCGGAAACAGGTACCCCCCTTCGGCGGCCGACAGCTCTCACCGTGGCCGGTTGGCTGGCCGTGACACCGGGTGCCGCCTGGGCCGCGGTACGCCTGCTCGGCCTCGACCACGGACCCCTCGTCCAGCTGCTGGCCTTCACCCCGTACGCCGCCGCGGCCAGCCTGCTACCCCTGATCCTGCTCCTCGCGTTGCGACGCTGGCGGCCGGCGATGGTGGCGGCGGTGACGGCGGTGGCCCTGGTCGCCCTGGTGGCACCGCGGACGTTCGCGTCCACCCCGCCGGCCGTCACCGGCCCGCCGGTACGGCTGCTGACGGCCAACCTGCTGGCCGGCTCCGCCGACGCCGAGGCGCTGGTTGACCTCGTCCGCCGGCACTCGGTGGAGGTGTTGGCCGTGCAGGAGTTCACCCCGGCGATCGCGGCCGAGTTGGACCGCCTCGGGCTCGACGAGCTCCTGCCGTACCGGGAACTACACCCCGTCGAGGGGACGCCCGGCTCCGGGCTGTACGCGCGCCACCCGATCAGCGCGGGCGGCGTCCGGCACAACAGCAACGCCTGGGGCTTCCTCCAGGCCTACGGAACCGTCCTCGTTCCGGCGGCGCCGCCGGTCCAGGTCGAGTCGGTGCACCCCGCCGCCCCGTACGCGCTCGACCAGGTCGGGAACTGGCGCCGGGACCTCGCCGCCCAACCCCCCGCCACCCCGGACGGGCAGCTGCGCATCCTCGCCGGGGACTTCAACGCCACCCTCGACCACGCCCCGCTGCGCGCCCTGCTGGACACCGGGTACGTGGACGCGGCGGACGCTGCCGGGACCGGGCTCACCGGCACCTGGGGGCCGTACGACGGTGACCTGATTCCGCCGGTCACCATCGACCACGTGCTGGTGGACCGGCGGATCGCGGTCCGGTCCACCACGGTGTACGCGATCCCGGGCAGCGACCACCGCGCGGTCTTCACCGACCTCCGCCTCCCGCCGGCTGGTTGAGTCAGGACTGTCCGCCGCGAACCCGGTCCAGCCCGTAGGTCAGGGCGTCGACCAGCGCGTCCCAACTCGCCTCCACCACGTTGGGGTGCACCCCCACCGTGGTCCAGTCCCGACCGGCATGGTCTGACGTCTGCACCAGCACCCGAGTCACCGCCCCGGTACCGTGGCTGCCCGCCAGAATCCCCACCTTGTAGTCGGCCAACTCGAAGTCGCGCAGCTCGGGGTAGTGCGTGACCAGACCGGCGCGCAGCGCCTCGTCGAGCGCGTTGACCGGGCCGTTTCCCTCCGCGGTGGCGATCACCCGCTCGCCGCGTACCCGGATCTTGACGGTCGCCTCGGAGACCACCGCGCCGTCCTCACGGTGCTCGACCAGGGTCCGGTAGGACTCCAGCGTGAATGGTCGGGGCGGCGCCGCGTCCGGCAGCTCGGAGCGGACCAGCAGTTCGAACGAGGCGTCGGCGGCCTCGAACGACCAGCCCTCGGCCTCCAGCTCCTTGACCCGCTTGGCGACCCGGTTCAGCGTCTCCGGGTGCTCGGCCAGGTCGAGGCCCAGCTCCCGGCTCTTGAGTTCGACGCTGGCCCGGCCGGCCATCTCGGTGACGAGGATGCGCATCCCGTTCCCCACCAGCTGCGGGTCGATGTGGTTGTAGAACAACGGATCCACCTTGATCGCACTCGCGTGCAACCCCGCCTTGTGGGCGAAGGCCGCGGACCCGACGTACGCCTGGTGGTCGTCGGGGACGATGGTGGCGAGTTCGGCGATGCCGCGGGATACCCGGACCATCTGCTGCAGACAGCCCTCGGGTAGGACTGGCAGCCCGAGCTTGAGTTGCAGGTTCGCCACCACGGCGAAGAGGTCGGCGTTACCGGGTCGCTCGCCGTACCCGTTGGCGGTGCCCTGCACGTGCCGCACGCCCGCCTCCACCGCGGCGATGGTGTTGGCGACCGCGCACGCGGTGTCGTCCTGGGTGTGGATGCCGAGTCGCTCGGGCGCCACCTCAAGCCGGGCGGTGAGGTCGGCGATCACGGCGGTGACCTGGGAGGGGAGCATGCCACCGTTGGTGTCACAGAGCACGAATCGCTCGGCGCCGGCGGCGAGTGCGGTCTCGACCACCGACGAGGAGAACCCGGGGTCGTCGCGGTAGCCGTCGAAGAAGTGCTCCCCGTCGACGAAGACCCGCCGCCCCTGCGCCACCAGGTACGTCACGGTGTCGTGGACCATCGCCAGGTTCTCGTCGGCAGAGGTACGGAGCGCCCGCTGCACGTGCCGCAGGTCGGCCTTGGCGACCAGCGTGACGGCGGGGGTCTCAGCGGCGAGCAGGCTGCGCACCTGCGGGTCGTCGTCGGCCTGCCGGCCGGCGCGCCGGGTGGCGCCGAAGGCCACCAGCACCGCGTGGCGCAGGTCGAGTTCGGTACGGGCCCGGCGGAAGAACTCGGTGTCCTTCGGTACCGCGCCCGGCCACCCTCCCTCGATGAAGCCCACCCCGAACTCGTCGAGGAGCCGGGCCACCGCGAGTTTGTCGGCCACCGTGTAGCTGAGCCCCTCGCGCTGGGCGCCGTCACGCAAGGTCGTGTCGTAGACCTGGAAGGTCATCAGGATCCTCTCTGCGGCAACAAAAAGACCCCCCACGAACGTGGGAGGTCTGCGCGCTCGGCGGACGGAGGCCGGCGCGCTAACGGCGAATAATCAGGACCGTGTGGTGCACAGAGCTCACTGTGCCAGCCACGGGCCCCGTTGGGCAGCCGAATCCGCATTCCGGGACGACTTTCGGAGGTCGTCGGCGTCGACGCCCCCGGCCGCGATGGTGTACCCGGTTCGACACCGGGTACCCATCCCACGGGGCCTGACGCCTGTCCCCAGGGGTGGAAGGAGACGCCATGGCACGGCGCGACCCACAGCCGTCCCGTCCCACGCCGAGCCCACTCGGCACCAGCGGTCCGAGCAGCGCCCCCGATGGCCCGCCGGGCAGTGGCTTCGACCCGTGGCGCTATCGCGCCGACTCCACCGTCACCGACATCGACCTGGCGGGCTACCAGGTCGAGGCGAGTGACGGTGGAATCGGGAAGGTGGACCAGGCCAGCCACGCGGTCAACTCCAGCTACCTCGTGGTGGACACCGGCCCATGGTTCTTCGGTCGCCGGGTCATGCTCCCGGCCGGCACCGTCAACCACGTTGACCACAACAAACGAAAGGTCCACGTTGACCGGAGCAAGGACCAGATCAGGGCCGCGCCGGAGTACGACGAGACCGCGGACACCGACCCGGCGTACCGGGACCGGCTCGGTGGCTATTACGGCGACACGTACTCAGCCATCCCACCGGGCACCGCGCGAGAACGATGATCGGTGGGACCACCGGCGCCGGGTCTACCGCTACCGTGTCAGGGTGGACCCGATTGAACTAACTCAATTCGACAGTCTGTTCAACTTCCGCGACGTCGGCGGGCCCGCCGGGCACGACGGACGCGTCGTCCGAAGTGGTCGGCTCTTCCGCTCGGACACCCCGCACCGGCTGGTCGGCGCCGACCGGACGGCGTTCGCCTCGTTCGGCGTCCGCACCGTGCTCGACCTACGCCGGCCCCACGAAGTGGACCGAGATGGCCGGATCCCGGACTTCGCGGGGCTGACCTGGCGGCACATCCACCCGGAGCACGCCGAATGGGCCAACACCCCGTACCTACCCGGTGCCAACCTCGCCCGCTACCTCGCCGACCGGTACGCCGACCTGGCCTCGACCGGCACCACCGGACTGGCCGCCGCGATCGGGCTGATCGCGGACGAGACCAACGCCCCGCTCCTGGTGCACTGCGTCGCCGGCAAGGATCGAACCGGCATTGTCTGCGGTCTCACCCTGGCTGTGCTGGGCGTCTCCGACGCTGACATCGCCACCGACTACGCGTTGAGCACCGCAGCCGGCGAGCGCTTCCGGGCCTGGTTCGCCACCACGGGCGAGACGTTGCACCCGGCGCTGCCGCCGCTGGGTTGCCCCGAGGAGGCGATGCTGCTGTTCCTCGCCGAACTGCGCGACCGCCACGGCACGGTCGAGGGCTACCTGCGCCACGCGGGCGTCACCGACGCCCAGGTGGCCGCGCTCCGCGACCACCTGCTGGAGTAGCCGCAGACCTCAGAGCACGTGGTGGACCCAGTTCTGCGGATCCGCGGCCGCGCCCCGCTGGATGTCGACGAGTTGCTGGCGCAGAGCCATGGTGACCGGGCCGGTTGCACCGCCACCGATGCGGAACTCGCCGTCGGGAGAGCGAACAGCGCCGACCGGATTAATCACCGCGGCCGTGCCGCAGGCGAAGACCTCGCGCAGTCGACCGCTCGCCGCGTCGGCCTGCCAGTCGGCGAAGGCGATCGGCTGCTCCGCCACCCGGTGGCCGGCGGCGGCGGCGAGCGTGAGCACCGACTCCCGGGTGATGCCGGGCAGGATGGTCCCGGTCAGCGGCGGGGTGACCAGGGTGCCGTCGTCGTAGACGAAGAAGAGGTTCATCCCGCCCAGCTCCTCGACGAAGCGGCGCTCCACCGCGTCCAGGAAGACGACCTGGTCGCAGCCGTGCTCGATCGCCTCTGCCTGGGCCACCAGCGAGCTGGCGTAGTTGCCGCCGCACTTGGCCGCGCCGGTGCCCCCGGGCGCGGCCCGGGTGTAGTCCGGCGAGGCCCAGACGGTCACCGGCTTCACCCCACCGGAGAAGTACGCACCGACCGGGGACGCGATCACCGCGTAGAGGTATTCGTTGGCGGGCCGCACACCGAGGAAGACCTCGCTGGCGAACATGAACGGCCGCAGATAGAGGCTGCCATCCTCCCCCTCGGGAATCCAGTTTCGGTCCACCTCGATCAGGCGGTGCAGCGAGTCGACGAAGGCCTGCTCGGGGAGGGGGGGCATCGCCATCCGCCGGGCGGACGCGGCGAACCGGGCGGCGTTGGCGTACGGCCGGAACATCGTCACGCCACCGCTGACGGTGCGGTACGCCTTCATGCCCTCGAAGATTTCCTGGGCGTAGTGCAGGACCGCGGCGGCCGGGTCCATCGGGATCGGCGCCCGCGCCTCGACCCGGGCGTCGTACCAGCCCTTGCCGGCGGCGTAGCGGATAGTAACCATGTGGTCGGTGAAGACCTGCCCGAAGCCGGGGTTGGCCAGCAGCGCGCCCCGGT
This sequence comes from Salinispora pacifica DSM 45544, assembly GCF_000378845.1. Taxonomy (NCBI): domain Bacteria; kingdom Bacillati; phylum Actinomycetota; class Actinomycetes; order Micromonosporales; family Micromonosporaceae; genus Salinispora; species Salinispora pacifica. The sequence goes on from NZ_KB905359.1 coordinate 1,840,903, forward strand.
CCGCTTCGGATACCGGCGCGGAATTCGGACGGATCTCGAACTCGAGCTTGTCACCACCGCTCATCGCGCTGACCTCCCTGGAATGGATGATGACGGCATGCGACCCCGCGTGCCGAGCTGGTGCGAGCAAACCTACCCCGAACGGTCGTTCAGCGGGTAGCGGCCTCCGGGCAGGCCCACGCCGGCTGGCACACCGGCCGTGGGACCGCCCCACGGGTGGCTCGTCCCGGCTGCCCACCGGGGCGAGGGCCGGGTCGCCGACCGCCTACCCACCGTGACTGAACACGGGCTGCGGAGGCGGCTCACGGCCCGAGCCGCGGAGGCGGCTCACAATTCAGCCGGCTGCGTAACCTGCCAGTCGATCGCCGACCTCCGCGGTGCGGATCGGCGCACCCGGCACCCGCCCGGCCAGCTCTGCCGCCACAGCGGCGTTGATCCGGGCCGCCGGCTCGGTGTGACCGAGCTGGTCGAGCAGGAGCGCGGCGGAGAGTACCGCTGCCACCGGGTCGGCCAGACCGCGACCGGCGATGTCCGGCGCGGAGCCGTGCACCGGCTCGAACATCGACGGGTACGCGCGCTCCGGATTGATACTGCCGCTCGCCGCGAGTCCGATTCCGCCGGTGACGGCGGCGGCGATGTCGGTGAGGATGTCACCGAAGAGGTTGTCGGTGACCAGCACGTCGTACCGCTGGGGCTGGGTCACCAGGAACATCGCGGCGGCGTCAACATGCTGGTATTCGGTGGTCACGTCCGGGTGCTCGGCGGCGACGTCCGCGAAGGCACGGGCCCAGAGCGAACCGGCGTGGGTGAGCACGTTGGTCTTGTGCACGAGGGTGACCTTGCGCTGTTCCCGCCGTTCCGCCCGGTGGAACGCGTCTCGGATCACCCGCTCGACGCCGTGCCGGGTGTTCAGGCTCTCCTCGGTGGCGATCTCGGCCGCGGTACCGCGGTGCAGTGCGCCGCCCGCGCCGGCGTACAGCCCTTCGGTGCCTTCGCGGACCACCACCAGGTCGACCTCGCCGGCCTTGACGCCACCGAGAGGACTGCTCGTGCCGGCCCAGAGCCGGGCGGGGCGCAGGTTGACGTACTGGTCGAAGGCGAACCGCAGCCGCAGCAGCAGGCCCCGCTCCAGCACGCCGGGCGGGACGCTCGGGTCACCGACAGCACCCAGCAGAATGGCGTCATGCCCGGCCAGTTCCGCGAGGACCGAGTCGGGCAGCACCTCGCCGGTGCGGTGGTACCGCGCGGCGCCCAGGTCGTACTCGGTGGCCTGCACCTTCGGGAGCACCGCATCGATGACCTTGCGGGCCTGCGCGACCACCTCGGGGCCGATTCCGTCCCCAGCGACCACCGCGATCCGTGCCACGTCAGCTCCTCTGCCTCGCTCGCTCGGCTCCGACCGTACGCCCTGGTCCCGAAAATCGGTACGACTCTTCCATTATTCGAGAAAACAGATGTACAGGAGGCTTCCAGCTGACATTCATTCAGCGGTGATCTCCGTTGCCTATCCTGATCAGCAGCGGGGGCTACGGGCCATATACCAGGGCCCACACCAACACCGCGACGCAACGGGGCCGTCGGCCAGGAGGCGGGATGAGCATGAGGATCGACGAACAGCAACGCAGCCACTGGGGCGGCTCGTCGCTACTCCGCCCGCAGCCGCGCCCGGACCTTCGCCTCGGTGGCAACCAGCGGCGGGTCGGCGGAGCGGGTCCGGCAACCGGGGAACGGATCGCCGTCGCGCACACCGTCCGCACCACCATCGCCGAATACACATTGCTGTTCAATGCACCGGACTGGCTTGGCCGCCGGGGCGCCAGCACGGTGCTTCGAGACGCCGTCGCGGAGCTACGCGCGATCGACCTGGCCTACGGACCGAACCGGCCGGAGAGCCTGGTCTCCCGGTTACGGCGGGGGGAGGTCAGCCCCGAGTCGTACCCGCCGCTGACCGACCTGGTAGACCGCTGCACCGCGATGCGGGCCGCGACCGACGGCTGGTTCGACGCCTGGGCAGTGCCCGGCGGCTTCGATCCGGGAGGACTCCTCGGTGGGTGGGCAGTAGAGCAGGCCGCGGCCCGGTTGCGGGCCGGGGGCGTCCACGACTACGCCGTGCTCACCGGCGCCGACCTCGTCGTACGTGGGCACGCCGCGCACGGGGGACCGTGGCGGGTCGCCGTACACCACCCCACTAACCGGCGCCAGGAACCGCTGGTGTTGGAGATGACCGCCGGCGCGATCGGCACCTCCGGGGTGACCGGACGACGGGGGCACGTGGTGGATCCGCACACCGGGGAACCCGCCGACCAGTTCATCGCCGCCACCGTCGTCGGGCCGGACCTCGCCGTCGCCGACGCCTACGCCACCGCGCTCTACGCCGCCGGCCCGGCCGGTCTAGCCTGGTTCCACAGTGGGACGGACTACCGCGTCCTGCACGCTCACCGCCACTGATCGACGCTCCGGGGGGGCGACCTCCGGGCTCCGACCGGAGCGAGGGTCACGATCGGCCCCCACGGTCTCGGCAACCACCGTGAGGGCCGGTCAGCGACGATTGCGCGTGGCTCGCGCATCCGAGGGGTGCGGACCAACAGGGCCGGACGTCAACCTCGTCACCCGAAGACGGGCCGACATCACGGACTCAGCCAGTAACCGCATCGGTACGCTAGCGAATTGACACAACTCCACGCAAGAGGATCCACTACCGACTCTCCTGACAGGAGTATGGACTGTTCGGGGAAGGGCGACTTCGACATGGCAACCGACAACTGGCACGCTGTCCGCCGTGAGTTTCGATCTAAGCGTGTGGGCCCTGGCACCCGGGGCGACGCCCGAGGACGTACGAACAGCCGTACGGCGGTGCCGGGCAGGCCAGCACACCGATCGCCGACCTGACCCCCGGGTGGTCGGATTCTATCGGGCGATCACCGCCGCGTACCCAGAGCGACCGGACCTGGCGGACACCCCCTGGGCCTCGGCACCACCACACACCGCCAGCGATCACATCGAACTGAACCTGCATCCGACCTGCGCGGACCAGGTGCTGCTGGACATCGAGCGACTGGCCGGCGAACACCGACTGATGCTCTTCGACGTCCAGGACGGCTCGGTCTATCCACCGCCCCAGCGCAACGACGGCTGACGATCCCGGGGACCAGACCGGCACGCGGCCCGTGCCCCGGGAGCACCCCCGGGCCACGGAGGGCCCGCCGGGCAGGCCGAGCCCTCCGTGGCCCGCGATCACTCCTCCCGCAGGTCGGCGGCGCTGGCCGAGGTCGCACCGACCGAATCGGCGACCGAGGTGAGCAGATCGGCGCCGAGCGCCTGGTCAACGGTGAGGGTCATCAGCGTCTCCCCACCGGCCTCCCGGCGGGCCACCTGCATCGCGGCGATATTGACGCCGGCCTCGCCGAGCAGGGTGCCGACCGCGCCGACCACACCGGGCCGATCGGCGTAACGGAGAAAGACCAGGATGCCCTCCGCCCCGATCTCCACGTCGAAGCCGTCCACCTCGGTCAGCTTGTTGACGTCCCGGGCACCGGTGACGCTGGTGCCGGAGACGCTCACCGTCCGGCCGTCCGGCAGGGCGCCACGGATGGTGACCAGCAGCGCCTCCTCGGCCGTCTCGGGTCTGGTGACCAGCGACACCTCGACCCCACGCTCGGCCGCCAGGTGCGGCGCGTTGACGTAGGTGACCTGCTCCTCCACCACCGAGCTGAACAGCCCCTTGGTCGCCGCGAGTTTGAGCACCGAGACGTCGTTGCTGACCACCTCGCCCCGCACGTCCACGGTCACGCTCGCGGCGATCCCGCCGGCCACCGCGGTGAAGGCCCGGCCGAGCTTCTCGGCCAGCGGCAGCAGCGGCCGGACGTCCTCGGCGACGACGCCACCGGTCTGTACGTTCACCGCGTCCGGAACGAACTCACCCTGCAACGCCAGCTTCACGCTGCGGGCCACGGCGAGGCCCGCCTTGTCCTGCGCCTCGTGCGTGGAGGCGCCCAGGTGTGGGGTCGCCACCACGTTGTCGAAGGCGAACAGGGGTGATGAGGTGCAGGGCTCCTTGGCGTACACGTCAACGCCGGCCCCGCCGACCCGCCCCTCGGCGATGGCGTCTGCGAGGGCCTGCTCGTCCACGAGGCCACCCCGGGCGGCGTTGACGATCCGCACCCCGGGCTTGACGATCGCCAGCTCCTTCTCCCCGATCAGACCCACCGTCTCCGACGTCTTCGGCAGGTGGATGGAGATGAAGTCGCTCTGGCGCAGCAGCTCATCCAGGCCGACGAGGCGAACGCCGAGCTGCGCCGCCCGCGCCGGCTGGATGTAGGGGTCGTAGGCGATCAGCCGAGTACCGAACGCGGCGATGCGTTGTGCGAAGAGGACACCGATGCGCCCGAGGCCGACCACCCCGACGGTCTTGCCCTGCACCTCCACCCCGGTGTACTTCGACCGCTTCCACTCCCCCATCTTCAGCGCCGCGCTGGCGCTGGCGGTGTTCCGCGCGACCGCCAGCAGGAGGGCGACCGCCTGCTCTGCCGCGGAGACGATGTTGGAGGTGGGGGCGTTGACGACCATGACGCCGCGGGTGGTGGCCGCCGGCACCTCGACGTTGTCCAGGCCGACCCCCGCCCGGGCGACCACCTTGAGTCGTGGTGCCGCGGCGATCGCTTCGGCGTCGATTCGGGTCGCACTGCGGACGATGACCGCGTCGGCCTCGGAGAGCGCCGAGAGCAGGGCCGGGCGGTCGGTGCCATCCACATGTCGGACGTCGAAGTCGTGGGCGAGCACCTCGATGGCGGCGGGAGCGAGTTCTTCGGCGATCAGTACGACGGGATTCATTGGTCCTCTAAATGTCGTCTATAGCGGTCGGCCGGGCGGCGGGGGCAGCACTGCGCCCCGCCGGCAATCCGGCCATGGCCGTCAGGTGCGGCTACGCACCCAACAGGGATCGTAGGGGGCCAATCGGCGCTCCGGCGACCAGGGTGAGTGCCCTCACAGCGACCACCCGGCCCGGCCGGGGTGCGCACCCGCCATCGGCGCCGGGGGGCGTCCACCCCGTGTGTCCGCAGCTCCTGGGCAGCGCAACCGTCGGACGCCCGGGACCCAACGCCGGGGAGGGAGAGCGTCAGGTCACGGGCGTCCGCGGTTCCCGGAAGACCCTCGCACCAGGGCGCCCGGGAACTTCCTGGATCAGGCGGTCTCGGTGATGGGCCGGTCGACCCAGCTCATCATGGCCCGCAGCTTGCCACCGGTCTCCTCGATCGGATGCGCCGCGCCCTCCGCCCGCCACTTGGCGAAGTTGGGCCGGCCGGCCTCGTCCTCGGCAACCCACTCCCGGGCGAACTCACCAGACTGAATCTCGCCCAGGATCGTCCGCATCCGCTCCTTGACCCGGGAGTCGATGACGCGGGGACCACGGGAGAGGTCGCCGTACTCGGCCGTGTCCGAGATGCTGTACCGCATCCGAGCGATGCCGCCCTCGTACATGAGGTCCACGATGAGCTTCAGCTCGTGCAGGCACTCGAAGTAGGCCACCTCGGGGGCGTAGCCGGCCTCGGTGAGCACCTCGAAGCCGGTCTGCACCAGCGCCGCCGCGCCGCCGCAGAGCACCGCCTGCTCGCCGAAGAGATCGGTCTCGGTCTCCTCGGTGAAGGTGGTCTTGATGGCGCCGGCCCGGGTGCCGCCGATGGCCTTGGCGTACGCCAGGGCCAGGCCGAACGCGCTACCGCTGGCGTCCTGCTCGACGGCGACCAGGCAGGGCACGCCCTTGCCGTCGACGTACTGCCGACGCACCAGGTGGCCAGGACCCTTCGGGGCGATCATCGCCACGTCCACCTCGGCCGGCGGCTTGATCAACCCGTACCGGATGTTGAATCCGTGCCCGAACAGGAGCGCCTTACCCGCGGTGAGGTGCGGCGCGATCGACTCGGTGTAGAGGGTGCGCTGGGCCGTGTCCGGCGCGAGGATCATGATGATGTCGGCCTCGGCCGCCGCCTCGGCCGGGGTCTGCACCCGTAGCCCCTGCTCCTCCGCCTTCGGCCGGCTCTTCGACCCGGTGGGCAGACCGATCACCACCGCAACACCGGAGTCGCGCAGCGACAGCGCGTGGGCATGGCCCTGACTGCCGTACCCGATCACGGCGACCGTGCGGTCCTGAATCAGGCCCAGGTCGGCGTCGTCGTCGTAGAACACCTCAACGCTCATGGAACTTCCCTTTCGTACGGCCGCGCGCACGGCGGCCGATCGGAGATCTGGTGGGGTACGGATCAGGCGACCCGGAGAGCCGGGCCGGCGGTGATGGAGCGGGAACCACGGCCGATGGCGACCGTGCCGGACTGCACCATCTCCTTGATCCCGAAGGCCTCAAGGTCCCGGAGCAGGGCGACCAGCTTGTCCGGGGTGCCGGTCGCCTCGATGGTCAGCGTTTCCGGGGCGACGTCGACGACCCGGGCGCGGAACAGGTTCACCGTCTCCAGTACCTGACCGCGGGCGCTGCGGTCCGCGCGGACCTTCACCAGCAGCAGCTCCCGGGCCACCGACACCTGGGGGTCCAGCTCAACGATCTTGATTATGTTCACCAACTTGTTGAGCTGCTTGGTGACCTGCTCCAGCGGAGAGGAGTCGGCGTTGACCACGATGGTGATCCGGGAGACATCCGGGTTCTCGGTCTCCCCCACGGCGAGACTGCCAATGTTGAAACCGCGCCGGGAGAAGAGCCCGGACACCCGGGCCAGGACCCCGGGCTTGTTCTCCACGAGCACGGAGAGCGTATGCATGGTCACAGTGGTGCCTTCCTCGTCTGGTTCTCCCGACCCCTGCGGCGCCCGGTGTGGTGGGCCATGTCTACACCTCGTCCTCGTCGAAGACCGGCCGAACCCCGCGGGCGAACATGATCTCGTCGTTGCTGGTGCCGGCGGCGACCATCGGCCACACCATCGCGTCCTTGCCGACCACGAAGTCGATGACCACCGGGACGTCGTTGATGGACATCGCGGCCTCGATCGTCTGGTCGACGTCCTCCGCCGTCTCACAGCGCAGCCCGACGCAGCCGAGCGCCTCGGCGAGCTTGACGAAGTCCGGAATGCGATGCTTGTGGGTACCGAGTTCGGTGTTGGAGTAGCGCTCCCCGTAGAAGAGGGCCTGCCACTGCCGCACCATGCCGAGATTGCCGTTGTTGATCAAAGCGATCTTGACCGGGATGCCCTCCAGCGCACAGGTCGCCAGCTCCTGGCTGGTCATCTGGAAGCAGCCGTCGCCGTCGATCCCCCAGACGACCGTCTCCGGCCGACCGACCTTGGCGCCCATCGCCGCCGGCACCGCGTACCCCATGGTGCCGAGGCCGCCGGAGTTCAACCAGGTGCGGGGCTTCTCGTACGAGATGAACTGGGAAGCCCACATCTGGTGCTGGCCCACGCCCGCCACGTACACCGCCTCCGGGCCGACGATCTCGCCGAGCCGGCGAAGCACGTACTGCGGGGAGAGTGTGCCGTCGGCCGGCTCCTCGTACCCCAGCGGGTAACGCCTGCGCAGGTCCCGCAGCTGGGCCCACCAGTCGTCGAGGTCGGACCGGTGACCGGCCGACTGCTCGACGGCGACCGCGTCGACCAGTTCGTCGATGACGTGCCGGGCATCTCCCACAATCGGCACGTCCGCGTGCCGGTTCTTACCGATCTCGGCCGGGTCGATGTCGGCGTGCACCACGGCCGCGTCGGGAGCGAACGAGCCCAGCTGGCCGGTCACCCGGTCGTCGAACCTCGCCCCCAGCGCGACGATCAGATCTGCCTTCTGCAGGCCGTAGACCGCCGCGACCGTCCCATGCATGCCGGGCATGCCCAGGTGCTGCGGGTGTGAGTCGGGGAACGCCCCGAGCGCCATCAGGGTGGTGACCACCGGAATCCCGGTCAGCTCGGCGAGCTGACGCAGCCCGTCGGTCGCGCCGGCCTTGAGCACCCCGCCACCGACATAGAGCACCGGCCGGCGGGCGATGGCCATCAACCGGGCCGCCTCCCGGATCTGCTTTCCGTGCGGGTGCAGCGTCGGCCGGTAGCCGGGTAGGTCGAGCGTCGGCGGCCAGGCGAAGACGGTTGACGCCTGGAGGACGTCCTTGGGGATGTCCACCAGCACCGGGCCGGGCCGGCCGGTTGCGGCGAGGTGGAACGCCTCGGCGAGCACCCGGGGCAGTTCCTCGGCGCTCTGGACCAGGAAGTTGTGCTTGGTGATCGGCAGCGTGATGCCCTGGATGTCCGCCTCCTGGAAGGCGTCCGTCCCGATCGACGGCCGGGCGACCTGGCCGGTGATCGCCACCAGCGGCACCGAGTCCATGTACGCGTCGGCGATCGGCGTCACCAGGTTGGTCGCACCGGGCCCGGAGGTGGCGACGCAGACGCCGACCCGCCCGGTCGCCTGCGCGTACCCGGTGGCCGCGTGTCCGGCGCCCTGCTCGTGCCGGACCAGGATGTGCCGGACCGTGGAGTCGTACAACGGGTCGTACGCCGGCAGGATCGACCCGCCGGGAATGCCGAAGATGACCTCGACGCCGAGCGCTTCGAGGGAGCGCACGAGGGAGCCGGCACCGGAGACCTGGGTGGGGGCGGGAACGGGGGTGCGTACCGCCGGAACGGTCGGGGTGGCTGCCGCGCGGGGCCGGTCGGCGTCGCGCGGCTGCTCGACGGCCGCACGGGCCCGCCGGGCGGAGTTGGCGAGGGTCTCGGGTGTGGGTCTCGTCATGGCGGTTCAAGCCTTCGGCTGGAGGGTGCGGTGGGTTCTGCGGTGGAACGCCGGCGGAACGCCCGGCGGATCTGACGGCAACAAAAAAGCCCGCGTGCGGGATGCACGGGGCCAGCGCACTCTCAGTGGGAGAGCGCGCTCAGGTAAGTACTCGCAGCGACCGGTACGACGACATGGGAACAGCATGACGGATCTCAAGCAATGAGTCAACCTATCCCACATATTGGTTAACGGATCGATCGCAAACTTCCGCCCCGGGACAGTTGGCACCACCGACCGATCCCGGGGCTGACCCGGCCAGTTTCGACCCGGGCTGCTCCGGCCGGCACCAGCTACCCGACCGGGCTACTCCGGCACCGGCTGCCCGGGCCCCGGCCGAGACGGCGGCCGGCGGGGCAGCGGCGGGCCGGAGGCCAGCACGGGCGGCATCGACATGGCGACCGGCGGGGCGTGCGACGAGGTGGCCGCCACCAACATCGCCTCCAGGTGCTCGGCCGGCACCCCCCAGCCGAGGAGGGCGCCCTGGCCGAAGTGGCAGCCCGCGGCGACCACTTCGGCCAGGGCGGTCGGAGTCGTAACCCCCTCGGCGATAACCCCGAGACCCAACTGATGCCCCAGGCGCATGACAATATCGACCATCGGGGCGAATGCCGGGCCGTCGGCGTCCACCGGACGAACCGGCTCATGCCCGGCGACGAGACTGTGATCGATCTTGAGGATGTCGAGCGGAAGCCGCCGAAGCTGGCCGAGGGAGGAGTAGCCGGCGCCGAAGTCGTCCAACGCGATCCGAACCCCGGTCCGGCGCAGCGCGGTCAACCGCCGGATCAGCTCGTCCAGGTCGGTGGCGACGGCGTGCTCGGTGACCTCCAGCACCAGGCGCTGCGGCGGAACCCGATGTGCCCGCAGCGCGTCAGCGACCTGACCGACGTAGGCCGGGGCGTGCAGCTCTCGCGGCGAGACGTTGACCGACACCCACACGTCATGCCCGTCGGCGAGCCAACGGGCGAGCTGCTGGCAGGCCTGGTCCAACACCCACGCCCCCAGCTTGGCGATCATGCCGCACTCCTCGGCGAGCGGGATGAACTCATCCGGGCGGACCGCACCCAGCTCCGGATGGCGCCACCGGAGCAGCGCCTCGGCACCGACCGGGCGCACCGACGGCAGCGACGCCACCGGTTGGAACACCAGCCGCAGCTCGTCGCGCTCGATCGCCCCCCGCAGCTCGTGCTCAAGCGTGGCCCGCCGGCTCAACAGCTGGTCGTAGGCGACGTCGTACCGCTCGATCCGGTTCTTGCCGCGCTGCTTGGCGTAGCGCAGGGCCAGGTCGGCGTGGCGCAGCAGCAGGTCGACATCGGGTTGCCGGGCCCAACCGGCGATGCCGATGCTCGCCGAGAGGAAGACGGGCCCCTCGGGCAGTTCGTACGCGGCCGCCAGCGCCCCGAGGAGTCGCTCCCCCATCTGGTCGATGGTGGCCGGCGAGCCGGGCAGCAGGACGGCGAACTCGTCCCCGCCGAGCCGGGCCGCCAGCTCGCCGAAGCCCAGGGGGGCGCGTAGCCGCCGGCCCACCTCGGCCAGGACGGCGTCGCCGGCGTCGTGACCACGCACATCATTGACGTTCTTGAAGCCGTCCAGGTCGAGCAGGAGCAGGACGCACGGGGTGCCCTGCTCGGCGCAGCGGTGCAGGGCCCGCAGCAGTCCCCGCCGGTTCGCCAGGCCGGTCAGGGCGTCGGTGTGTGCCAACTCCCGGAAGTGCGCCTCCCCCTCGACCAGCCGGCGCGCGTACCGGCGGACGTCGTGCAGGGTCAGGTACTGCCGGGCGACCAGGGCGAAGACCTCGACGCTGGCAGCGGCCATGCCGCACGGTTCGAAGCGGCCATCCTGGAGCAGGTGGTACGCCGCCGCGCCCGCCATCACCAGGATCGGCAGGACGGCGTGCTCACCCTCGCGCCGCGTCGGATCGATGTCCGACTGGCAGGGACGATCGAACCCATGGAGCACCAGCGCCACGGTCAGCAGGCCGGCGACGGCCACCGTCGCGCCACCGAACGCCAACCCCGCCTCAGCCATCAGCAGCCCGGTGGCGACGCCGAGCCCACCGACGGTCGTCGCGGCGGAACCGGCGCCGAGCGCGGCGAGCCGGCGCCGCGGCGACGAGACCCGAAACACCACGACGGTGGCGAGGCCCACGATCAGCGCCGCGCTGGCGGTGGCGAGGAGGATCGGCGCACCGACCGCCGGAGCGGATCCGAGCAGACGGGTCGGCTCGGCGAGGAGCACCCAACCCACGAACCAGAGCGCGGTCGAGATGATCATCCCGTCCAGCAACAGCCGGGTGGCCACCCCGATGGTGGGGGCCATGCCGGGGAGGCGGAGCAGCCCGGCTCCGAAGAGCAGCCCGCTGGTCGCGGTGGCCAGGGCGACCACCTCGGCCCAGCCGACCGAGGGGACCGACTTGGGCTGCCCGGCAGCGGCCAGCAGTACCGCCACGCCGGCCACGACCGCGACCAGGCCGATGACCGCGGCCACGGCGAGGAGGAGAAACGCTGCGGGGCGGCGCGCCGACAACCGGCGGGCGCCGCCCGCCGCCGGGATGGCAGCCGGCTTGCGGGTGAGCCCGCTCCGCACCGCGCCGCGAAGCCGACTCGTGGGTAGCAACACAGCCCAACTCTGCCGGATGAACGCGGGGTATGGGGGGCCGGGATGCGCATCTGTTGGGACACGTCCGGCTCGGGCTCCGGTCACCCCCGCGGCGGTGCCAGACTGGTACGCATGCCTGAGCTGCGGTCGAGGACCTCCACCCACGGTCGGACGATGGCCGGCGCCCGAGCCCTGTGGCGGGCCACCGGGATGACCGACGACGACTTCGGCAAGCCGATCGTCGCCATCGCCAACAGTTTCACCCAGTTCGTTCCGGGGCATGTCCACCTCAAGGAACTCGGCGGCTTGGTGGCCGAGGCGGTAGCCGAGTCCGGCGGGGTGGGCCGGGAGTTCAACACCATCGCCGTGGACGACGGCATCGCGATGGGCCACGGCGGCATGCTCTACTCGCTGCCCAGCCGGGAACTGATCGCCGACGCGGTGGAGTACATGGTCAACGCGCACTGCGCCGACGCTCTGGTCTGCATCTCCAACTGCGACAAGATCACCCCTGGGATGCTGCTGGCCGCACTGCGGCTGAACATCCCGACCGTCTTCGTCTCCGGCGGTCCGATGGAGGCCGGGAAGACCGTCGCGATCGAGGGAGTCGTGCACTCCAAGATCGACCTGATTGACGCGATGATCGCCGCCTCCAACGAGGCGGTCACCGACGACCAACTCGACCAGATCGAACGCTCGGCCTGCCCCACCTGCGGCTCGTGCTCCGGCATGTTCACCGCCAACTCGATGAACTGCCTCACCGAGGCGATCGGCCTGGCCCTGCCCGGCAACGGGTCGACCCTGGCGACCCACGCCGCCCGCCGGTCGCTCTTCGTCGAGGCCGGCCGCACCGTCGTCGAGATCGCCAAGCGCTGGTACGACGGGGACGACGCCACGGTGCTGCCCCGCGCGGTCGCCAGCCGCGCCGCCTTCGACAACGCGGTCGCCCTCGACGTCGCGATGGGTGGCTCGACGAACACCATCCTGCACCTACTCGCCGCCGCCCGCGAGGCCGAGCTGGACTTCGGGGTGATGGACATCGACGCCATCTCCCGGCGGGTGCCCTGCCTGGCCAAGGTCGCACCGAACTCCCCCAATTACCACATGGAGGACGTCCACCGGGCGGGCGGAATCCCGGCCATCCTCGGTGAGCTGGACCGGGCCGGCCTGCTCAACCGGGAGGTCCACGCGGTGCACTCCTCTTCGCTGGAGCGCTGGCTCGCCGACTGGGACATTCGCGGCGGCACCGCGACACCGAAGGCGATCGAGCTGTTCCACGCCGCGCCGGGCGGGGTACGCACCACCGAGCCGTTCTCCACCACCAACCGCTGGTCCACGTTGGACACCGACGCGGCCGGCGGGTGCGTCCGGGACCGGGCGCACGCGTACACCGCGGACGGGGGGCTGGCCATCCTGCACGGCAACCTGGCACCGGAGGGCTGCGTGGTGAAGACCGCCGGCGTGCCCGAGGAGTGCCTGACCTTCCGCGGCCCGGCCCGGGTCTACGAGTCCCAGGACGACGCGGTCACCGCCATTCTGGCCAAGGAGGTCACCGCGGGGGACGTGGTGGTGATCCGCTACGAGGGCCCCCGGGGTGGGCCCGGAATGCAGGAGATGCTCTACCCCACCTCGTTCCTCAAGGGCCGGGGGTTGGGGCGGGCCTGCGCGCTGCTCACCGACGGCCGGTTCTCCGGCGGGACCTCCGGGTTGTCGGTCGGGCACGTCTCCCCGGAGGCCGCCGCCGGCGGGCTGATCGCCCTGGTCGAATCGGGCGACGAGATCGTCATCGACATTCCGAACCGGGCCATCGAGTTGGCCGTACCGGCCGAGGTGTTGGATGCCCGCCGGGTCGCGCAGGAGAAGCGAGACCGGCCGTACACGCCGGCGGAGCGGCAGCGCCCCGTCTCGGCGGCGCTGCGCGCGTACGCCGCCATGGCGACCTCCGCCAGCGACGGCGCCTACCGCCGCGTCCCCGAGTAGCCGGATTTCGGGGCGCGACCTCGGGGACCGCCGCCCCGAGAAGACCCGGGAACGCCAGCCGGCCCTCCGCCTACCGAGCGGACCGGGCCGGGCTGGTTGTCGGCGCGGACACAACTCACATCGGACATGGACACGATTCGGCGAGCGAGATCCGCGATTCACCGGTGGCGGCGGGTTTCTTTTCTTGCTGCTCAGTCCCCGGATCGGTTGGATTCGTGAGCCCCGTCACGGCGATTACAACAACAGCGACCAGTCTCACGACCTTCTGAATCGTCACGTCGTCCTCCTCGTCTGCCGGTCGGCAATACCGCGGCGGAGAAACCGGAATCCACCTCCGCCGCACCGATGGTTGACTCTACCGACCAATCTCCGACATTCACATAGATCTAGCCATAGACCCGTCCCAGGAATACCTTAATAAGTCTTAAATTCCAGCACTTAGCAGTTACCCGAACACTTTATGTGATGCCGTTCGGTACCGCCTTTCTGGAATAGCTTCGCGCCGCACGCAGCCGCGAACCCAGCGTCACCCGCCGGCACCCCTGTTCGACGTCAACTCCCCTGAGCCCCCTTGCGGCCGACGCCGGGCGTGCGCCGCGTCGACCACCCCGGGACGAGCGAGCAGGATCAACCGGAGCGGGCGACCACAGCAGAGCTTTGTCTGTTTTGGGCATGTTTTTCGGGTTCATGTTCATTTGATCTGTTTGTCGGTTTAGCGTCCGGGTTGGCCGCTACCGCCCGCTCGGTAGCCGAGGAACCACCCGGTCAGGCACCACCGGGCGGACGGCTCCTCGTCGTTCACGGGGGAAGGACACCGACACCGCGATGAACCAGCAGGAACACATCCAGACACCCGAACCGGACCGCCCCGGCGGGCACCGGGCGAGGTCACGGCGGCGCTGGTGGGCCGCCGGGCTGGCCGGGGTGACCGGCCTGGCCCTCACCGCCGCCGGCATCACCGTCACCCCGATCGGGGATGCGGTCGGACGCGCCATCAGCAGTAGCGACGACCGGCCCGGGAAACACCGTGGCGCCCCCTCCGCCGGAGGCGACCACCACGACGAGCGAGCCAAGGGGGGCGGGAGCGCCCACGACGGCAGGGGTAAGGACACGAAGGGCATCCCGGTCCCCTGTGACGCGGACAAGCTGATCGCCGCGATCACCCTCGCCAACGCCCGCGGCGGCGCCACCCTCAACCTCGCCAGCAAGTGCACCTACCTACTCACCGCCACCATCGACGACGCCGGCCTCCCCGACATCACCACCCCCATCACCCTCAACGGCGGCAAACACACCGTCATCGAACGCGCCGCCGCCGTCGAACAATTCAGAATCCTCACCGTCGGCACCGGCGGCGACCTCACCCTCAACCACCTCACCATCACCGGCGGACAAACCGACAGCGACGGCGGCGGCATCCTCGTCAACACCGGCGGCGCACTCACCACCAACCACAGCACCATCACCCGCAACATCGCCAACGGAAGCGGCGGGGGCATTTACAGCGCCGGCGTCACCACCGTGCGACACACCACCGTGAGTCGCAATACCGCCGTCGCCACCGGCGGCGGATTCCTCAACTCCGGGGGACGGTTGACTCTGGAGAAAGCAGTGGTCAAGGCGAACACCGCAGGCGCCGTGGGCGGTGTGGTCAGCATCGGCTCCTCCGCCGTCGTGACGATCCGGCACAGCCTGATCGCCGACAACAACTCCGGGGGAGCCGGCGGCCTACTGATCCTCAACGACGGTATCGGCACCGTCGTCGACAGCACGATCACCGGCAACCGCTCGAGTAATTTCGCTGGGATCCAGGTCGACGGACAGCTCACCCTGAAGCGGGTGAAGATCACCAACAACACCGCCTCCTCCGGGTTTGCCGGCGGCCTGTTCGTCGGCCCCGACTCCACCGCTGTGGTCGAGGATGGCCTCATCCAGGGCAACACCTCCCTCTCGAGCCTCGGCGGCGGCGTGTACAACTTCAGCGTGCTGGTGATGCGTAACACGAAGGTCATCGGCAACCAGGCCGAGGAGGGCGGCGGCATCTACAACTCCGGGGGCACGGTGACGCTGTTCAACACGCAGGTGGTGAAGAACATCGCCACGGTCGACGGCGGCGGCATCGTCAACAACGGTGGGACGGTTGACCTGAACACCGCCACCGGCACCATCGTTATCAAGAACCGGCCCAACAACTGCGTCGGCGACGTTCCCGACTGCCCAGCCTGAACCGGCACCCACGCGGGGCTCCGACCCGCCGCAGAGGCGGCGGGTCGGAGCCCCGCACTCCTGGCGATGATCGACTGTGCCGCCACCCGCGGCGCGGGGGACCGCCCCGTCCCGACACCGCTGGGGACAGGTGGGATCATCACAGGGTGAGCAGCTCCGACACCCTCCGATTCCGGCACAACCAGGCCCTGCTGGTAGCCGCGGTGGTCGCCTTCTTCGGCGCCCTGCCCCTGGCCGCCGCCCGGTGGTACCTGTTGCCGGTGCTCCTCGTACCGCTCCTCCTCGGCGGGTGGGCCTGGCGGGCCGGCACCGACGTCACCGCACAGGGGCTGTGCCTGCGGGCTCTCGCCGGCCAGCGCCGAGTCCGCTGGGAGCAGATCGTCGAGTTGGGCGCGGATCCAGCTGGCCGGGCGGTCGCTCGGCTCACCGACGGTCAGACGGTCACGCTGCCCGCCGTCCGCCGGGACGACCTACCCCGGCTCGTCGCGGTCACCGAGCGGCCCGCACCCGGCCCGGCCGACCAGTCGATTCAGTAGCCCGCCACCACCACGTTGGTCGGCTGCTCGCCCGCGGCGCAGCGGCGAATCTGATCGCCCACCAGCTGGTACGCCCGCGGGAGCAGGCCCTGTACCGAGCCCGCGACATGCGGGGTGAGTAGCACGTTCGGCATCTCCCACAACGGGTTGTCGGCGGGCAGCGGCTCGGGGTCGGTGACATCCAGTACGGCCGAGATCCGGCCGGTGCCCAGCTCGGCGACGAGCGCCTCGGTCCGCGCCACCGGCCCCCGCGCCGCATTGACCAGCAGGGCGCCATCGCGCATCGCCGCGAGGAAGGCCTCGTCAACCAGCCCGCGGGTCTGCTCGGTCAACGGCACCAGCAGCACCACCACATCCGCCTCCGGCAACAGCCGGGGCAGTTCCGCGACGGCGTGGACGCCGGGCCGCGCCGTCCGGGCCACCCGGGTGAGGCGCACCTCGAACGGGGCGAGGCGTGCCCCGAGCGCCGTGCCGATCGAGCCGGCGCCGACGATCAACACCCGCTTGCCGGCCAGTTCGTCGGTGGGCGCCACCTCGCGGTATGCCCACTCCCGACGGTCCTGTGCCCGGACCAGCGTGGGAATGGAGCGGAGGTGCGCCAGGATCGCGGCGACGACCCACTCCGAGGTGGCCTGGTCGTGCACTCCCCGGGCATCACAGAGCGTCACACCCGCCGGCATCCGGCCGACCCACGCGTCCGCACCGGCGGTCAACAGCTGCACCACTTCCAGATCCGGCAGCTCCCGCAACAGGTCGGTGGTCTCCGCCTCGGCCAGGAACGGCGGGACCCAGAACCGGACGTCGGTCACCGGGGACGGGAGCCGGTCCGGCTCCGCCACCTCCACCGTGACACCCGCCGGCAGGTCGCCGAGGAGGGACATGCCGTGCTCATGGGGGATCCACACCTTCACACCCGCCGACGATAGAGCCTCGAACCGGCCCGCCCTTTTCCGGGGCCCACACCGGCCCACCGGCCGCTACCCTGGTCCCGGTGAGCGCCCGTCCCGCGCACCCGCGCATCCACCGCTTTCGGGCTACCCTCGCGGCGTCGTGCGCGACGCTGCTGATCGTCGCCGGTTGCAGCTTCGGCGAGCCCGGGCCCGACCCGGCCGGCGAACCCCCCACCTTCCCCACCCCGACCACCTCCGACCCGGGCAGCACTGGGCCGGAGGTGGTGGCCACCGTGCTGGCGAAGGGCCTACGGGTCCCGTGGGGTATCGCGTTCCTCCCGGACGGGGGCGCGCTGGTGACCGAGCGGGACTCCGGCCGGATTCTCCAGGTCGGGCCGGAGTCCGACCCCGACGGGCTGCGGGTGACCGTGGTCCAGACCCTCACCGAGGTGACGGCGGGTGGCGAGGGCGGGCTGATGGGGATCGCCGTCTCCCCGGACTATCAGCGGGACCAGACGGTCTTCGTGTACTACACCGCCGAACGGGACAACCGCGTCGCCCGGCTCACCCTCGGCGAGCCGCCGCGCCCGATCCTGACCGGTATCCCGAAGGCGCGCACCCACAACGGCGGTGGCCTCGCCTTCGGCCCGGACGGGCAGCTCTACGTCAGCACCGGCGACGCCGGCGATCGGGAACAGGCGCAGGACGGCGACCGGCTCGGCGGAAAGATCTTGCGAATCACCACCGCCGGCGAGCCGGCACCGGACAACCCCTTCCCCGACTCGCCCGTCTGGTCCCTGGGGCACCGGAACGTGCAGGGCTTCACCTGGGCCGCCGACGGTCGGATGTACGCCGTCGAGTTCGGCCAGAACACCTGGGACGAGATCAACGAGATCGAGCCGGGCGGCAACTACGGATGGCCGGAGGTCGAAGGCCGCTCCGACGACAGTCGGTACGTCAACCCGATCGTCTGGTGGCCGCCGGCGGACGCCTCCTGCTCCGGACTCGCCCGGACCGAGCAGCTCCTCGCTACGGCCTGCCTGCGCGGACAGCGGCTCTGGCTGGTCGAGTTGACCGACACCGGAACGCTCGGCCAACCGCGCGACCTGCTCACCAACCAGTACGGCCGGTTGCGGGCAGTCGCCGCGGCACCGGACGGCTCGCTCTGGGTGAGCACCTCGAACCACGACGGGCGCGGGGCTCCGGTGGCGGAGGACGACCGGCTACTGCGCCTGGTGTTCGCGGACGGCGAAGCCGGACGAAGCTGACCGCGAGACCGGGCAGGACCAACCGCGAGACCAGGCAGAACCAACCGCGAGACCGGGCAAACCCCAGCCGCGAGACCGGGCAAACCCAGCCGCGAAGCCGGTTGGTGTCGACGGCGAGGCCAGAAAGACCGGCAGCAAAACCGGATAAATTCGACAATGGGCGACACCCGGCCCAGATTTTCCCGAGCCTATCGACTGGGCGAGTCAGAATTTCAGCATGGACGGTCAGGAGAACGAGCAGCAGGACAGCCGAGGCGGCCAGCCGCCGGAGACGGGCTGGAGCCGGCGGCTCCGGCGACGGCCCCGGCGAGCCGGCGGCCGTTCGACCCGCTGGCGGACGCTACGCGCCGTCGGGATGACCCTGGCCGTACTCGCCATAACCCTGGCCGGGGTGTTGATCGGCACGCTGGCCGGCGGCCGGGTCAGCACCGAGGTTGGGCCGTTCCAGGCGAACCTGACGGTGACCCCGGCGCTGCACGGCGGCACCACCATCGACATCCCGCCGCTCGGCGCCCTGCTGCTCGACAGCCACGACGGGCCGACCGAGTTGACCGTGCAGGTCGGCGCCCTCGATCAGGACCGCACCGAGGCGTTGCTGCACGACCCGGAGAGCCTCGACCGGGCGAGCCAGACCGCCGTCGACGACATCCGCGAAGGCATCCTGCGCCTCGGTGTCCGTACGGTCGCCGCCACGGTGCTGGTCACTCTGCTGCTGGCCCTGCTGGTGTTCCGCGACACCCGCCGTACGGCCTGGGCGGGGGTGCTCGCTCTCGTGATCACCGCGGGCAGCCTGGGCACCGCGGCGGCCACCCTACGACCGCAGGCGATCGAAGAGCCCCGCTACGAGGGGCTGCTGGTCAACGCGCCGGCGCTCGTCGGCGACGTCCAGCGGATCGCCAACGACTACACCCGCTACGCCGAGCAACTCCAGCGGCTGGTCGGCAACGTCAGCCAGCTCTACTCCACCGTCTCGGAGCTGCCGGTCTTCGAGCCGCAGCCCGGCACCACCCGGGTGCTGCACATCTCCGACCTGCACCTGAACCCAGCCGCCTGGCAGGTCATCCAGACGGTGGTGGAGCAGTTCGGGATCGACGTCGTGGCCGACACCGGCGACATCACCGACTGGGGCAGCGAGCCGGAGGCGAACTACGTCGACTCGATCGGGCTCCTCCGCACGCCCTACGTCTACATCCGCGGCAACCACGACTCGGGGGGTACGACCGCGGCCGTGGCCCAGCAGCGCAACGCCATCGTGTTGGACAACACGACCGCCGTCGTCGCCGGGCTGACCTTCGCCGGCATCGGGGACCCGCGCTTCACGCCGGACAAGAGCACCTCACCGGCGGCCAGCGGTCTGACCGGGGAGACAGCCGACCAGCTCATCGGCGTCGGTGAACAGTTGGCGGCCACCGCCCGTAGCTCACCCCGACCGGTGGACCTGGCGCTGGTGCACGACCCCGCCTCGGCGGGGCCCCTCTCCGGCGCCACCCCGCTGGTACTCGCCGGACACACCCACAACCGCGAGGTGTACCGGCTGCCCCAGCAGCCGGACCAGACCCCCACCCTGCTGATGGTGCAGGGTTCGACCGGTGGCGCCGGCCTGCGCGGGTTGGAGGGCGAGGAGCCCACCCCGCTGTCGATGACCGTCCTCTACTTCGACGAGGAGAAGCTGCTCCAGGCGTATGACGACATCACCGTCGGCGGCACCGGCCAGGCCCAGGTGAACCTCGAACGGCACATCGTGGAGGACCCGAAGGCCGGGGCCCCCGCTCCGGTCACCCCCACCCCGACCCGCTGACCGCCGGACCAGCCAACGGTCAGCTACCGGTCAGCGCAGGGAGAGGGCGGCGAGGGCGGCGTTCACGATGCTGCCCGGCAGCAGGTCGTGGAGCTCATACAGCTCGGCGACGCTGCCGGACTGACCGAACTCGTCCACGCCGAGGGGCACCGCCGGAGCGCCGACCGCCGAGCCGAGCCACGCCATCGCGTGCGACGCGGCGTCGTGCACGGTGACCACCGGCACCCGGTCGACGAAGGCCGACCGCAGCGCGCCCGGAACGCTCGGCACGGTCGCGGTGCGGACCCCCTGGCGCAGGGTGCGCTGCCAGGCCCGGTAGAGGCGGTCCAGGCTGGTGACGTCCACGACGTG
Organism: Salinispora pacifica DSM 45544; assembly: GCF_000378845.1. NCBI lineage: Bacteria > Bacillati > Actinomycetota > Actinomycetes > Micromonosporales > Micromonosporaceae > Salinispora > Salinispora pacifica. The sequence goes on from NZ_KB905359.1 coordinate 1,861,307, forward strand.
CGCGGCGATCCCCTCCTCGGCCAGCTCGGCCGCCGCGGCGAGCACCTCGGGCAGGACCGCACCGGAGGCGGCGAGCTGCACGACCGGGGCGTCGGCGAGCTGCGGGTACGCCTGATGGGCGTCGACCAGCCGGTAGGCGCCGGCGAGCACCTGCCGGCGCAGCACCGCGTCGCCGAGCCGGCTCCGGGCCGCCGCGAACGGAGCCTGGTCAACCGGGCGGGTACTGAGTCGGAAGTAGTATCCGCCGTCCTCCCCCGGCGCGGCGGTCGCAGCCGGCGCCGTACCGCCGGCGATCTGCCCCAACGCGTCACAGAGCAGCCAGTCCAGGGTGGTGGCGTAGGCGGGCTCGACGAAGGTGACCCCGGGCAGCTCCACGCCGACGCTGGCGGTGAGCGTCGACTGGTGTGCACCCCCCTCCGGCGCGAGGGTGACTCCCGAGGGGGTGCCCGCGACCACGAACCGGGCGCCGGAGTAGGTGCCGTGGAGGAAGGCGTCCAGGCCCCGCAGCACGAACGGGTCGTAGACGGTGCCGACCGGCAGCAGCGGCTGCCCGGAGTGGTCCCAGGCCAGGCCGAGCTGGCCGAGCAGCAGGAACAGGTTCATCTCCGAGATACCCAGCTCGATGTGCTGGCCGGCCGGGCTCTCCGTCCACCGCAGCATCCGGTCCTCGGACCACGCGCGCTGCGAGGTGGGCGCGAACACCCCGGACCGGTTGATGAACCCGGCCAGGTTCGTCGAGGTGGCCACGTCCGGGGCGGTGGTCACGAGGTAGCGCCCGACCTGCGGGTCACGGGACAGGTCGACCAGGACCCGGCCGAAGACCTCCTGGGTGGAGACCGGCTTGTTCGCGCGTACCCGGGTCGTCTCCGGGACGCTGACGCCCAGTGCCCGCGTGCGTGGTGCCCGGGACAGCGCCTCCCGGCGTTCCCCGGCCCGGACACCGGCCGCCGACGCCGGGTCGAGCCGGTCCCACTCGGTGTCCCGGGTGTGGCCGTGCGCGGCCCGCAACTCGTCCACCTGCGCCGTGGTGAGCAGCGCCGAGTGGTTCCGGGGGTTGCCGGCGATCGGCAGCCCCCAGCCCTTCACCGTGTACGCGAAGACCACGCTGGGCCGGTCGGTGACCGCGTCGCACTGGGCGTAGGCGTCTAGCATCGCCGCCAGGTCGTGCCCGCCGAGGTCGGTGACGAGCGGGCCCAGTTCGTCGTCGGGGATGTCGGCGATGAACTCCGCGACTCCCGCCGGCGCGCCGTCGAGGAACTGCTTGCGCAGCAGCGGCCCGGCCAGGCCGAAGAGCGACTGGTACTGCTCGTTCGGCATCCGGTCGATCCAGTCCCGCAGCGCCGCCCCACCCGGACGGGCGTACGCGGCAGCGAGCCGGCGGCCGTACTTGACCTCCACGACGTGCCAGCCCGCGGCCTCGAACTGGCCCCGCCACTGGTCGATCCGAATGCCCGGCACGACCCGATCCAGCGACTGACGGTTGAAGTCGACCAGCCACATCACGGTGCCCAGCCCGGCGGTGGCCGGGTCGGCGACCGCCTCCCAGATGTTGCCCTCGTCCAGCTCGGCGTCGCCGATGAGGGCGACGAACCGGGACCGGGGACGGGCACCGAAGTGCGCGTCCACGTAGCGGCGGGTGACCGCCGCGAAGAGCGGCGCCGCCGCGCCCAGGCCCACCGAGCCGGTGGAGAAGTCGACCTCGTCCGGGTCCTTCGTCCGGGACGGGTACGACTGGAGGCCACCGCGGGCGCGCAGCCGGGTCAGGTACGACCGGTCCAGGTTGCCGAGCAGGTACTGGATGGCGTGGAACACCGGGGAGGCGTGCGGCTTCACCGCGACCCGGTCCTCGGCGTCGAGGTGCGCGAACCACAGCGCCGTCATCGCGGTGACCAGCGACGCGCTGGACGCCTGGTGCCCGCCGACCTTGACGCCGTCGCCGGTGTCCCGGTCGTGGTTGGCCGCGTCCACGATGCGGGTGGCGAGCCACAGCACCCGGCGTTGGATCTCGTCGAGGACAGCAAGGTCGTGCTGGTTCACGGGGGGACTCCATCCGGGCGCCGCCGTTGGCGCCCTCCGAGGGGTGGGCGGGAAGGGCCCGCCGGCAACCAGCCGGCGGGCCCTTCGGCGCACGTCAGCCCTGGACGCCGAGGCGTTCCAGGATCAACTCACGCACGGTCTTGGCGTCAGCCTGGCCACGGGTCGTCTTCATAACCGCACCGACCAGGGCACCGGCCGCGGCCACCTTGCCGCCGCGGACCTTGTCGGCGATGGCGGGGTTGGCGGCGATCGCCTCGTCCACCGCCGCGGTCAGCGCGCCGGTGTCGGAAACCACCTCCAGCTTGCGGTCAACCATGATCTTGGCCGGCGAACCCTCTCCCGCGACCACGTGCTCCAGCACCGTACGGGCCAGCTTGTCGGTGAGTTTGCCGGCGTCGACCAGGCCCTGCAACTCGGCGACCTGCTTCGGGGTGGCGCCGATGTCAGCCAGCTCCGCCCCGGTCTCGTTGGCCCGGCGGGACAGCTCCCCCAGCCACCACTTGCGGGCGGCGGTCGGGGTGGTGCCCGCCGCGATGGTCGCCTCGATCAGCTCGACCGCGCCCGCGTTCAGGATCGACTGCATGTCCAGGTCGGACAGGCCCCACTCCTGCTGCAGGCGGCGCCGGTGCAGCCGCGGCAGCTCCGGCAGCGCGGCCTTCAACTCGGCCACCCAGGTCGGGTCCGGCGCGACCGGCACCAGGTCCGGCTCCGGGAAGTACCGGTAGTCGGTCGCGGTCTCCTTGGACCGGCCGGAAGTGGTGTCCCCGGTGTCCTCGTGGAAGTGCCGGGTCTCCTGGATGATTCGGCCACCCGCCCCGAGCACCGACGCCTGCCGGATGATCTCGGAGCGCACCGCGCGCTCCACCGATCGCAGCGAGTTGACGTTCTTCGTCTCGGTACGGGTGCCCCACTGCTCACCCGGGAGGTTGAGGGAGGTGTTGACGTCGCAGCGCAGCGACCCTTCCTCCATCCGGACGTCGGAGACGCCGAGCGAGCGGAGCACGTCGCGCAGCTCGGTGACGTACGCCCGGGCCACCTCCGGCGCCATCGCACCGGCGCCGGGGATCGGCTTGGTGACGATCTCGACCAGCGGGATACCGGCCCGGTTGTAGTCGACCAGCGATTCGGTCGCGCCGTGGATGCGGCCGGTGGCCCCGCCCACGTGCAGGGTCTTGCCGGTGTCCTCCTCCATGTGCACCCGTTCGATGCTGATCCGCACCGGTTCGCCGTTCACCTCGACGTCCAGGTAGCCGTCCACGCAGAGCGGCTCGTCGTACTGGCTGATCTGGTAGTTCTTCGGCATGTCCGGGTAGTAGTAGTTCTTCCGGGCAAACCGGCACCACTGCGCGATCGAACAGTTCAGCGCGAGCCCGATCCGGATGGTCGCCTCCACGGCCGCCCGGTTGGCCACCGGAAGCGAGCCCGGCAGCCCCAGGCAAACCGGGCAGACCCGGGTGTTCGGCGCCCCGCCGAAGTCGGTCGGGCAGCCACAGAACATCTTGGTGTTCGTGCCCAACTCGACGTGGGTCTCCAGGCCGATCACCGGTTCGTAGCGCGCGACGACCTCGTCGTACGCGGGCAGTGTCGTCGTCATCGGTGCTCCTGCCTCACAGTGCCGGTGGGGTGAACGGGCCGACAGCGCTCTCCAGCGCGGCCGCGACCCGGTACATCCGGTCGTCGGCCATCGTCGGTGCCATGACCTGCAGGCCAACCGGGAGCCCGTCGGCGAGACCACAGGGCACCGAGATGCCCGGCCCGCCGTACAGGTTGCTCGGAATGGTGAACAGGTCGGCCAGGTACATCTGGTACGGGTCGGCGGTGCGCGCCCCGACCGGGAACGCGACGAACGGCGTCGTCGGCGAGATCAGGGCGTCGACCTGGTCGAAGGCGGTGGCGAAATCCCGGCTGATCAGGGTGCGCACCTTCTGCGCCTGACCGTAGTACGCGTCGTAGTAGCCCGACGAGAGGGCGTACGTGCCGAGCATGACCCGCCGCTTGACCTCCGGGCCGAAACCGGCCTCCCGGGTCGCCGACATGACCTCCTCCAGCGACCGGACTCCGTCGTCACCGACCCGCAGGCCGAACCGGACCCCGTCGAAGCGGGCCAGGTTCGACGAGCACTCGCTCGGGGCGATCAGGTAGTACGCCGGCAGCGCGTACCGGAAGTGCGGGCAGGAGACCTCGACGACCTCGGCGCCCAACTTGGTGAGCGTCTCCACCGCCGCCCGGAAGGCCGCCAGCACGCCCGGCTCGGCGCCCTCCCCGGCGAACTCCCGGACCACGCCCAGCCGAACCCCGGTCAGGTCGCCGCTGGCACCGAGCCGGGCAGCGGCCACCACGTCCGGCACCGGTGCCGGAATCGAGGTCGAGTCGAGCGGGTCGTGGCCACCGATCGCCTCGTGCAGCAGCGCGGCGTCCAGCACCGTACGGGCGCAGGGGCCGGGGGTGTCCAGCGAGGACGAGAAGGCGATCAGGCCGTACCGGGAGGTCCCCCCGTAGGTGGGCTTGACGCCGACGGTGCCGGTGACGGCCCCGGGCTGTCGGATCGAGCCGCCGGTGTCCGAACCGATCGACAGGGGCGTCTCGTACGCGGCCAGGGCGGCCGAGCTGCCGCCGCCGGAGCCGCCCGGGATCCGGCTGAGGTCCCACGGGTTGTGGGTCGGCCCGAAGGCCGAGTACTCGGTGGACGAGCCCATCGCGAACTCGTCCATGTTGGTCTTGCCCAACATCACCGTGTCGGCCGCCCGCAGCCGCCGCACGATCGTGGAGTCGTAGGGCGGGCGCCAGTCGGCCAGGATCTTCGACCCGGCGGTGGTCGGTACGCCCTTCGTGGTGAGCACATCCTTGACCGCCACCGGCACCCCGGCCAGCGGGCCGAGCGGCTCACCCGCGGCGCGACGCGAATCCACGTCGCGGGCGGCGGCGAGGGCACCCTCCGTGTCGACGTGCAGGAAGGCGTGCACCCGGTCGTCAACGGCCGAGATCCGGTCCAGGTGCGCCTGGGTGACCTCGACCGCCGAGGACTCGCCGCGCGCCACCAGGCCGGCGAGTTCGGCGGCGGAGAAGCTGGTCAGGTCGGTCATGAGGCCACATCCTCGTCCAGAATCCGCGGTACGCGGAACCGCTGCTCGGCGGCGTCGGGCGCGCCCGACAGCGCCTCCTGGGGTGTCAGGCACGACGCCACCACGTCGTCGCGCAGCACGTTGGTCAGCGGCACGGAGTGCGACGTCGGCGGGATGTCCGCCGCGGTGACCTCGCCGACCTGGGCGACTGCCTGGAGGATCACGTCGAGTTGGCCGGCGAGGGTAGCCAGCTCCTCCTCGGTCACGGCGAGCCGCGACAGTCGCGCCAGGTGCGCGACCTCCTCGCGGGAGATGGCGGCCATCGGTGCCCCCTTCGTGGCTGTTTTGCTGATCTGTCCGCGCCGACCGCGGGCGGTGCTGCGCTACCCGCGGTGACCGCAGCGAGTCTATTGCTCCCGCCCGACGCCGCTGCCCCGACTCCCCCTCAGCGGAGCGACGGCGGGGTTGCCGGTCAACGGGCGGGGTGCGGCCCGACGGCGGCCTCCGGGCCCGGCGTCGGGCGGACCGGGCGATGCCGGGCCAGCCAGGCGACAAGCTCCTCGGCCGGCATCGGCCGGGCATAGAACCAGCCCTGCGCGGCGTCGCAGCCAATCGCGTGCAGCATCCGCCAGGTTCGCTCGTCCTCCACCCCTTCGGCCACCGCCCGTAGCCCGAGCGCCCGGGCCAGCTCGACCACCGAGGTGACGATCGCCGCGTCGTCGGCGTCCTCGGTCATCCCGAGCACGAAGGAGCGGTCCACCTTGACCTCGGTGAGCGGTAGCCGCCGCAGGTGTTGCAGGGAGGAGAAGCCGGTGCCGAAGTCGTCCAGGGCGATTCCCACGCCGAGCCGGTGCAGCCGGGTGATGGTGGCGAGCACCCGCCGCGGGTCGGCCATCAACGCCCCCTCGGTGATCTCCAGCTGGAGGCGCTGCGGCGGTACGTCGTGCTGGGCGAGTCGCTCCGCGATCCGATCGGCGATCTCCCCGGTGTGCAGGTCCCGGACGCTGACGTTCAGGGCGGCCCGGAGGACCACACCCGCTGCCTGCCACCGTCCCAGCTGCGCCACCACGTCGTCGATGACCCGCAAGGTGAGCAGGCGCATCACCGCGCTCTGCTCGGCCACCCGGATCAGCTCCTCCGGGTCGACCATCCCGCGCCGGGGGTGGCGCCAGCGCAGCAGCGCCTCGACCCCGACCACCTCCCCGGTCGCGATGGCGACCTGCGGCTGGTAGTACATGGTTATCTCACCCGCGCCGGCCGGGTCAGCCAGGCCACCGGCGCACCCCACCGCCGCGGTGAGCTCCGGCCCCCCGGCTCCGTCGGTGGCGGCGGCGAGCGGTTCAACGGTCTCGCCGGAGGCCGGCAGGCCGGCCGGGCCGACGATGGCGCGGCGGCGAATCGGGTCGGCGGCGGTGACGATCCGCTGGATCAGCTCGTCGGAGTGGACCAGGTGCACGCGCTGCCGCCGGCCCCACCGCGACCACCGGCCCGGGCTCGACCCGCTCGTGCCGGGCAGCACCGCGTCGGCGCCGCCGAGCACCGGACGCGCCGAACCGTTGCGCCCCGGGTCCGCCCCGCCGCCGTCCGCGTCGGGGCGTAACCCGGAGGCGAGGACCCGACGCAGGTCGGCCAGGAGACCCAGCCGCTCGGCCGAGTTGTGGTCGGACTCGGCCACGTAGACGGCGACCGTGTCGTTGCGCTGCTTCGCGTCGTACATCGCCACATCGGCGTGGCGCATCAGGGTGGTGAAGTCCTCACCGTGGTCGGGGAAGAGCGCGACCCCGATCGACCCGCCGACATCCAGCGGCAGCCCGTCCAGCGTGACCGGCTCGGCCAACGCGGCCACCACCTGGCCCGCCCGGTCGCGTGCCTCGGCGACGTCGGTCAGCCCGGTCAGCACGATGGCGAACTCGTCCCCGCCGAGCCGGGCCACCAGGTCCCCATCGGCGACCTCGGTCAGCCGGGCGCCCACCTCGACCAGCAGCCGATCGCCGACGGCGTGCCCGAGCGCGTCGTTGACGTGCTTGAACCGGTCCAGATCGAGCAGCAGCAGCGCCATGCGGGCCGGCGCCGAGCCATCCGCGGCCCGCTCCGCGTGCCGGTGCAGCCGCGCGCCGACCTCGGCGACCAGTGCGTTCCGGTTGGGCAGGCCGGTGAGGGGATCGAGAGAGGCGAGCTGCTGCTGCTCGGCGCTGAGCCGGGCCATCTGGTAGACCGCGAACAGCGGCGCCAGCACCAGCGGGACCAGCGCCGCGCTCGCCTGGGCCGCGGTGATCAGCACCGGCGCGAGCAGCAGCAGCGAACCGGTGGAGAGCAGCTCGAAACCCATCCCCGGCCGCCAACGTGCCCCGAACCGCAGCCACACCGCCGTGCTGACCAGCCCGTAGTTGACGGTGAACCAGGCGAGCATCGCGCCACTGACCGCCACCACGTCGGTCCCACTGAGCTGCCCGCCACCGACCAGGTCGCCCGGGCCGAGGCCGATCAGAACATGGGCGGCGGCGAGGGCACAGGCGTACTGACCGGCGTTGAAGGCGATTCGCCAACTGGCGTGCCCCATTCGGACTCCGGACACCACGACCGCCACCGCCTGCACGGCGACCGCCGGGCCCAGCCCCCAGCCGAGCAGGATGGCGAAGGTGAAGCAGATTGACGGAAACATGACCGACGACCGCCGCCGCCCCGCTGGGACGAACGGCCAAGCGTCTCCGGCGACCGCCAGCACCGCCATGGTCCAGAACGCGGCGGGCAGCCGGAACACCTGGTCCGGGAGGGCCAGCAACGGAGCCGCCGACGTCAGCGCGGCCACGGCGAGGACCACCGCCACGAAGGCGAAGAACGGCGCGCTCCGTCCTGGTGGGACGAAGTTGCGCGGGTCGGCCGTCGCCATCACACCTCCCGCGGGTCAGGGTCGGCGCACCCAGGTGTACGCCGTGTCCCCCATGTAACGCCCCAGGAGCCACAATTCCCCGTACGACAGCCACGAATCGGTCGTAGTCGTAATTAAGTTGGTATACGCGCCCACGGCCGCCGGTCAGTCCTCGACCCGGGCCACCGCCTGAGCAGCCTCGGAGCCCGCGTCGAGCAGCACCGCGAAACCCTCTTCGTCCAGCACCGGCACCTTCAGGCTCGCCGCCTTCTCCGCCTTCGTCCCAGGGTTGTCACCGACCACCACAAAGGCGGTCTTCTTCGAGACCGAGCCGGTGACCTTGCCGCCGCGCGACTTGATCGCCTCGGCCGCCTGGTCCCGGGAGAAGCCGGCGAGTGTCCCGGTCACCACCACGGTCACCCCCTCCAGCGGGCGCGGCCCCTGCTCGACGGCCTTCTCCGCCATCCGCACCCCGGCCTCGGCCCACTTCCGCACCACCTCGCGGTGCCAACCCACGGCGAACCACTCCCGCACGCTCGCCGCGATGGTCGGCCCGACTCCGTCAACAGCCGACAGCTCCTCCTCCCCGGCCTGGTCAATCGCCTCGACCGACCGGAAGTGCCGGGCCAGGGCCTGCGCCGCGGTCGGGCCGACGTGCCGGATGGAGAGCGCCACCAGCACCCGCCAGAGCTCGCGCTCCTTGGCCACGGCCAGGTTCTCCAGCAACTTGACCGCATTGCTGCCGAGGCTGCCGTCCTTGTTGACGAAGAACGGGGACCGCGCCAACTGCGCGGTGTCGAGAGTGAACAGGTCGCCCTCATCGGTGATGATCTGGGCGTCGAGCAACGCGGCGGCCCCCTTGTAGCCCAGGACCTCGATGTCGAAGGCCCCCCGCCCGGCGAGGTGGAAGACCCGCTCCCGGAGCTGGGCCGGGCAGCTACGCGCGTTGGGGCAACGGATGTCGATGTCGCCCTCCTTCGCCGGCGCCAGCGGGGTGTCGCAGCACGGGCACCGGCTCGGCATCACGAACGGCCGAGCCTCCGGTGGGCGCAGCTCGACCACCGGGCCGAGCACCTCGGGAATGACGTCACCGGCCTTCCGGATCACCACCGTGTCGCCAATCAACACCCCCTTGCGCTCCACCTCGCGGGCGTTGTGCAGGGTGGCCAGCGCCACCGTCGACCCGGCCACCCGGACCGGCTCCAGGACCGCGAAGGGAGTGACCCGGCCGGTGCGCCCGACGTTCACGTCGATGTCGAGCAGCCGGGTGTTGACCTCCTCCGGCGGGTACTTGAACGCGATCGCCCAACGCGGTGCCCGGCTGGTCGAACCCAGTCGGCCCTGAATCGCCACCGGGTCGACCTTCACCACCACGCCATCAATCTCGTGCTCGACGTCGTGCCGGTGCGCGGCGTAGTGCGCGATGTACTCCGCCACACCGGTCAGCCCCGGCACCACCCGCCACCGATCGCTGGTCGGCAGCCCCCAGGCCCGCAACGCCGCGTACGACTCGGACTGGGTGCTCGGCGCCCAGCCCCGGCGGGCCCCGAAGCCATGCACGACCAGCCGCAGCGGCCGGGACGCGGTGACCCGTGGATCCTTCTGCCGCAGGCTGCCGGCGGCCGCGTTGCGCGGGTTGGCGAAGGGGGCCCGCCCCTGCTCGACCAGCCCGGCGTTCAGATCCGCGAAGCCGGCGACCGGGAAGTAGATCTCACCGCGGACCTCGAGGAAAGTGGGAATCTCCGGAAACTCGGCCGACGGCGTCAGCTCCCCCGGCACGTCCCGAATGCTGCGGACGTTCGCCGTCACATCCTCGCCGGTGCGGCCGTCCCCGCGGGTGGCCGCCCGGACCAGACGCCCCTGCTCGTAGCTCAGATTGATCGCGAGGCCGTCCACCTTCAGCTCGCAGAGGTAGGGAACCGGGCCACCGGCATCCCGCTCGACCCGCTCGGCCCAGGCCGCCAGCTCCTCGTCGGAGAAGGCGTTGTCGAGCGACATCATCCGCTCGGCGTGCGCCACCGGGGTGAAGTCGGTGGAGAAGGCGCCCCCCACCCGCTGCGTCGGCGAGTCCGGCGTGCGCAGGGCCGGGAACTCCGCCTCCAGCGCCGCCAACTCCCGCAGCTGCTCATCGAAGGCCGCGTCGGAGACGGTCGGCGCGTCGAGCACGTAGTAGCGGTATTGGTGCTCGGTCAGCTCCCGGCTGAGCGTCGCATGCCGCTCGCGCGCCGCCGGGGTCGGCTCCGCGCCGGCCGCCGCCTCCTGCCCCGCAGGGACCTGCTGGCCGATGGCATCCTCGGACATCGCCCTGACCTCCCATTCTTCCCTACCCCGGGAACCGTATCGGGGCGGTGAGACATTGCGCCGGTCGCCCGCCCGCGTCCGCGACGGCGAGGCGATACCGGCCGCCAGCCCCGGCCCGGACGGCCGCCCGGCCACCGGCGGGAGCGGTTGCGCGAGTCACCGGCGGGAGCGGTTGCCCGAGTCAGGCAACACTCAGCCCGCGCCGCTCACCCCTGCTCGCTCAACCGCCGTCCCGCGTCCCGGCAGGCGGCGAGGACCGCTCGAGTGTGTCCTCCGGTGGCGTTCGCCAACCCACAGGCCGGCGTGACGACAACCTGCTCGGCGAGCTGCCGACGGGGGAACCCGAGGCGGTCCCAGAGCCGGCGGACCCGCTCGGCGACCTGCGCCGACGTCGGTGCGTCGCCGGCCGATGCCGGTCGCGTGGGCACGGCACCGGCCAGGAGGCCCAGCCCCGCGTCGATCGCCTCACCCAGCGGATCCAGGTCGGTGATCAGGTCGAGATCGAGGGCCGCACCAACCGCGCCGACCTCCCGAATCAACTCCAGCGGCACGTCCGGGGCGCAGCAGTGCACCACGACCGGTACGTCGGCGGCGACGACGACCTCGCGCAGCAGGCTGCGGGCCCGGCCCGGCTCCACCGGCTGATACGTCCCGAACCCGCTCTCAGTCGGCACCCGACCGGCGAGCACCGCCGGCAACGACGGCTCGTCCAGCTGCAGCAGCACCGAGGCCCGCGGTAGCCGACGCGTGACGGCCGCGACGTGTTCCCGTACCCCCTCGGCCAGGGAGCCGACCAGGTCCCGCACCGCGCCGGGATCGCGTACCAACCGGCCGCCCACCGGCAGCTCCACCGCCGCGGCCAGGGTCAGCGGACCGGCGACCTGGACCTTGACCGGCCCGGCGTACGCCTCGGCCTGCGCGGCGAGTTGGTCCAGATCCCGCTCCATCAGGTCCCGGGCCCGGCGCCGGTCCCGGCCCGGGCGGGAGGCGACGCGCCACCGGGCAGCGTAGAGCTCGACCGGCAGCTCCACCAGCAACCCGGCGGTCCGGCCGATCAGCTCCGCGCCCGGGCCACGGGCGGGCAACTCGGGCAGGTGGGGAAGGAGGGGCAGCTCACCGAGGACGATCCGCTGGGCCTCCGCGATGTCGGTGCCGGGCAGCGACCCGACACCGGTCGCCGCACCCGCGGGCCACGGCCACGGCTGATCACTCACGGTCGAAGACTATCCGATTCGCGGACGACCGCCGCCGGGCCACCCGGGCGGGTCAGGCCGCGATGGTGGCGGAGCCGAGCACGATGTCACCCGCCGGGTCCGGGCGGTAAGCCACGATCGCCTGGCCGGCCGCCACCCCGCGGACCGGCTGATGCAGCTCGGCCCGGAGCCCGTCGCCGGTCACCGCCACGGTCGCCGACACCACGTTGCCGTGCGCACGCAACTGCACCTCACACTCGACCGGATCGGCCGGCCGGGGCCCGCCGATCCACACCGGACGCCGCCCCTGCACCTGGGACACCGCCAACGCCTCGGCCGGGCCCACCGTCACCGTGTTGGTCTTCGGGGTGATCGACAGGACGTAGCGGGGGCGACCGTCCGGGGCCGGGCGGTCCAGGTGCAGCCCGCGCCGCTGCCCGACCGTGTAGGCGTACGCCCCGGCGTGCCGGCCCACCACCTCGCCGGTGGCATCGTCAACGACATCACCGGGCGTCGTGCCGAGTCGCTGGGCGAGGAAACCACGGGTGTCCCCGTCGGCGACGAAGCAGATGTCGTGCGAGTCCGGCTTGTCGGCCACCGCCAGGCCGCGCCGGGTCGCCTCCGCTCGGACCTGCGTCTTCGTCGAATCCCCCAGCGGGAACATCGACCGGCTCAGCTGCTCGCGGGTGAGCACGCCGAGCACGTAGGACTGGTCCTTGGCGAGATCGACGCTACGGCGCAGCAACCCGTCGGCGCCGAGCCGCGCGTGGTGGCCGGTGACGACGGCGTCGAAGCCCAGGGCCACGGCCCGGTCCAGCACCGCGGCAAACTTGATCTTCTCGTTGCAGCGAAGACAGGGATTCGGGGTACGGCCGGCCGCGTACTCGGCGACGAAGTCGTCCACCACGTCGGCCTGGAACCGCTCAGCCATGTCCCACACATAGAACGGGATGCCGAGCACGTCGGCGGCCCGCCGGGCGTCCCGGGAATCCTCCAGCGTGCAGCAGCCCCGGGCGCCGGTGCGATAGGTCTGCGGGTTGCGGGCCAGCGCCAGGTGCACCCCGGTCACGTCATGCCCCGCCTCGGCAGCCCGCGCCGCCGCGACCGCGGAGTCCACGCCGCCCGACATCGCCGCCAGCACCCGCACCCCGACCACCTTCCCCACACCGTCCGGCACCACGGTGGCGCCCGGACGAGCGTAACCACCCTGGCCGCCGCCCCCAAACCCAGCGCCCCGCTCTCCGCCGACGGTGCCGGCGAAGCGGCTAACTGCCGCCGGGCGTCGACGGGTCAGCGCGAAGCGCGGAGGCCACCGGCCCGCCGGGCCCGGTCGACCGCCTCCGGCAGGGCCGCGATCAGCGCGTCAACCTCCGCCGATGTACTGGTGTGACCGAGCGTGAAGCGCAGCGAGGAGCCGGCACGAGCGCTGTCGGCACCCATCGCGAGCAGCACATGACTGGGCTGGGCGACCCCCGCCGAGCAGGCCGAGCCGGTGGAGCAGGCGATGCCCTGCGCGTCGAGCAGGAGCAGCAGCGCATCGCCGGCACAGCCGGGAAAGGAGAAGTGCGCGTTGCCGGGCAGGCGATCGTTCGGGTCCCCGTTGAGCACCGCCTCCGGCACCGCCTGCCGCACCCGCGTCACGAGGTCGTCCCGGAGCGCGGCGACCCGGGCCGCGTACTGCTGCTGGTGTCGAACCGCCGTCTCCAGGGCGACCGCGAAAGCGACGATTCCGGCCGTGTCCAAGGTCCCCGAGCGGACATCCCGCTCCTGGCCACCCCCGTGCAGCAGCGGGGTCACCGCGACGTCCCGGGCGAGCACCAGGGCACCAACCCCAGCCGGCCCGCCGAGCTTGTGCCCGGTCACGGTCAACGCCGAGACGCCACTGGCGGCGAAGTCCACCGCCACCTGACCGACCGCCTGGACCGCGTCGGTGTGCAGCGGCACCCCGTGCTCGGCGGCCACCGCGGCCAACTCGGCGACCGGCTGGACCGTACCCACCTCGTTACTGGCCCACATCGTCGTGATCACCGCCACCTGGTCGGCGGCGGTGGCCAACTCGGCGCGCAGCCGCTGCGGGGTGACCCGGCCGAGGGCATCGACCGGGAGCCAGCTCGCCTCGGCGCCCTCCTGCGCGGCTAGCCAGTCGACGGCGTCGAGCACCGCGTGGTGCTCCACCGCGCTGGACACCACCCGGGTCCGCCGGGGATCGGCGGATCGGCGGGCCCAAAAAATGCCCTTGACCGCGAGGTTGTCACTCTCGGTGCCACCACCGGTGAAGATCACCTCGGCGGGGCGGGCACCCAACGCGGCGGCCACCCGCTCGCGCGACTCCTCCACACGGCGGCGGGCCTGGCGGCCCGCCCCGTGCAGGGCGGAGGCGTTGCCGACCTCGCGAGCGGTGGCGACGTACGCCTCCAACGCCACGTCGAGCATCGGAGTGGTCGCCGCATGATCCAGATAAGCCATCAGGGCCAGCCTAACGACCGAATCGGCGTCAGCCGGAAGCCGGCGGGCTTCCCGAGGGAAGAGTCGCACCGCGTGGGCACGCCAGCTCGGCTCAGCCGAGCCGGCGGCCGAACCAGCCGAACCGCTTGTCGAGTGCCACGACGGCACCGGCCACGAGGGCGACGCCCAGGATCCGCAGCCACGTTCCGGGACCGATGGGCGCCGTCCGGAACAACGTGTTCAACACCGGCAGGTAGGTGAGCGCCACCTGGCCGAGGGCCTGTAGCAGCACCCCGCCGATCAGCCAGCGATTGCTGAACAGCCCCAGCCGCCACGCCGAGTGGCGCAACGACCGGCAGCTGAACAGATAGAAGACCTGCACCGCGACGACGAGGTTCACCGCCGCGGTACGAGCCTGCGCCAGTTCCGCGCCGCCGCTGCGCTCCCACTCGAACACCCACCAGGCACCGGCCACGACCAGTGCGGAGACGAGCAGAATCCGCACCACCAGAGCGCCGGTCAGCAGCGGCTGGGCCGGATTCCGGGGCGGCCGGGACATGGTCCCGCCCTCCTTCGGCTCGAACGCGAGCGTCAGCCCGAGCAGCACCGCCGAGGTCATGTTGATCCAGAGGATCTGGCTGGGCAGGATGGGCAACGCGGTGCCGAGCACGATGGCGACGAGGACCAGCATGCCCTCGGCCGCGTTGGTGGGCAGGGTCCAGGTGATGAACTTGGTGAGGTTGGCGAAGACGCCCCGCCCCTCCTCGACGGCCGCCTCGATCGTGGTGAAGTCGTCATCGGTGAGGATGATGTCCGACGCCTCCTTCGCCACCTCGGTGCCGCTGCGTCCCATCGCCACCCCGATGTCGGCCTGCCGCAGGGCCGGCGCGTCGTTCACGCCGTCCCCCGTCATGGCCACCACCTGCCCATCGGCCTGCAACGCCTCCACCAGCCGCAGCTTCTGCTCCGGCGACACCCGGGCGAAGACCGCCGCCCGGTCCACCGCCGCCGGGCTGTCGGCGGGCGAGAGCCGCGCCAGGTCGGTGCCGGAGAGCACCGCGCCGGGCCCCGGCTCCGCGGCCAGCAGTCCGAGGCGACCGGCGATGGCGCGCGCGGTGCTCTGGTGGTCGCCGGTGATCATCTTTACCGAGATTCCGGCTCGCTGGCTGGCCGCGATCGCATCGGCGACCGCGGCCCGGGGCGGATCAAGCATGGCGTGCAGACCGGTGAAGACCAGGCTGCCGGGTAACTCCTGCTCCGCCAACTCGGCCGCGCCGTCCAGCCGCACCTGCGCCGTGGCCAGCACCCGCAGCCCCTCGCCGGCGAGCGCTCCGGCGGCGGCCAGCACCTCCTCCCGGTCCAGTGGCACCGGTTGCCCCTGCTCGTCCAGCGCCCCGACGCTCCACTCCACCAGCCGCTCGACCGCGCCCTTGACCAGCACCACCCGTCCGCCGTCCCGAACCTCGTGCAGGGTCGCCATGAACCGCCGCTCCGAGGTGAACGGGATCGACGCGACCCGGGGCAACTCCTCGGCCACCGCCGCGGCCCACAGGCCACCCTTGGCCGCCACCACCAGCATCGCGCCCTCGGTCGGGTCGCCGAGCACCACGTACTCCTCGTCCCGCTCGACCAGCCGAGCGTCGTTGCAGGCCACCCCGGCGAGCAGCGACCAGCGCAGCGCCCCGGCATCAGAGATCCGGGCGGCCTCGCCGTCGGGCCCCCGGAGCTCACCGGCTGGCCGGTATCCGCTGCCGGTGACCTCATACCGGCCGGCGACTGTCCAGAGCGCCCGTACCGTCATCTGGTTTTCGGTCAGGGTGCCGGTCTTGTCCGTACAGATCACCGTCGTGCTGCCCAGCGTCTCCACCGCCGGCAGTCGCCGGATCACCGCTCGCCGGCGGGCCATCCGCCCCACCCCGATCGCCAGCGTGATCGTCACCGCCGCCGGCAGCCCTTCGGGAATGGCCCCCACCGCCAACGCCACGGCGGCGGTGAACATCTCACTGCCGCTCTCCCCCCGGAGGATGCCGACTCCGAAGGCCACCCCGGCGAGCACCAGGATCACGACGGTGAGCAGCCGGCTGAATCGGGCCAGCTTGGTCGTGAGCGGGGTGTCCAGCACCTGGGCGCTGCCGATCAGGCGATGAATCCGACCCAGCTCCGTCTCGGCACCGGTGGCCGTGACCAGACCGGCCGCCGAGCCGCCGGTGACAAGCGTTCCGGAGTAGAGCAGGTTCCGACGATCGGCCACCGGCGTCCCGTCCGGGACGACGACCTCGTCCTTGCGGACGGGCTGTGACTCACCGGTCAGGGCCGACTCATCGACCCTGACCTCGTCGGCCCGGGCCAGGCGCAGGTCAGCGGGGACCTTCTCCCCCGCCTCGACCAGCACCAGGTCCCCGGGGACGACCTCCGCCGACGGCACCCGCCGCGGTTGGCCATCCCGGACCACCCGGGTCTCGGTCCGCACCATCGACCGCAACGCGTCCAGCGCGGCCTCCGCCCTGGACTCCTGCAGGAACCCGACCAGGGCGTTGACCAGGACCACACCGAAGATCACGACCGAGTCGACGTACTCGGCGAGCAGCAGCGTGACCAGGCCGGCACCCACCAACACGTACACGAGGGGGTTCTGGAACTGGCGGAGCAGCCGGCGGAGCAGGCCGCCGCGACGGGCGGCCGGCAGGACGTTGGCCCCGAAGCGCTCCCGGCGGTCGGCCGCCGCCGCGTCACTCAGGCCGCGCTCGGTGTCGGTCTCAAGCAGCAGCACGACCTCGGGCAGGGCCAACGCGTGGTGACCCCGGTCGGGCGTCCTCGGCATCCGCGCTCCTCGTTCCCTGCCTCGGCCGGGGTGCGTACGGGCACGCAGGCCATCCTCGCAGGTTGACGGGGCGGCGGTGCGTGGACGCCGATACGACCAGCGCCGGGAACCCCGTGGGGCTCCCGGCGCTGGTCGTGGACGACGAGTCAGCTCACCGGCGCTTGCGGATCTCCTCGGCGGTCTGCGGTACGACCTTGAACAGGTCGCCCACCACGCCGAAGTCGGCGAGTTCGAAGATCGGCGCCTCACCGTCCTTGTTGACCGCGATGATCGTCTTTGAGGTCTGCATGCCGGCCCGGTGCTGGATCGCGCCGGAGATACCGAGCGCGATGTAGAGCTGCGGGGAGACCGTCTTGCCGGTCTGACCCACCTGGAACTGGTGCGGGTAGTAGCCCGAGTCGACGGCGGCGCGGGATGCGCCGACGGCGCCACCGAGCAGGTCCGCCAACTCCTCGACGAGCTTGAAGTTGTCGGCGGTGCCGACCCCACGGCCGCCGGAGACGACGACCGACGCCTCGGTCAGCTCCGGACGGCTGCCCTTCTGCTCGGCGACCCGGTTGACGACCCGGGCGAGCTTGTCGGCGGCCGGGACCGAGACGGTGAGCTGCTCGACGGCCGGGGTGGCCGCGGCCGGTTCCGGGGTGACCGAGTTCGGCCGAACGGTGACCAGCGGCAGGCCACGGGTGACCTTGGACTTCACGATGGTGGAGCCGGCGAAGACGACCTGCGTCGCGGTGCCGTCGGCGTCCAGCCCGACCACGTCGGTCAGGATGCCGTTGTCGAGCTTCACCGCGAGCCGAGCGGCGATCTCCTTGCCCTCCTGGGCGGAGGCGAGCAGCACGGCGGCGGGCTGCACCCGCGTAACCAACTCGGCCAGGACGGTGGCCTTGGGCGCGACCAGGTAGCCGTCGATCTCCGCGCTCTCGGCGGCGTAGATCTTCGCTGCCCCGTACTCACCCAGCTTCGCGCTCAGCGCCTCGGCTGCGCCGGGGCCGCCGAGCACGACCGCGCTCGGCGTACCCAGGCCACGGGCGAGGGTGAGCATCTCCAGGGTGACCTTCTTGACGCCGAACTCCTGGGTGGCTTCGACGACGACGAGAACCTCAGACATGTCCAGACCTGCTCTCACACGAACTTCTCGGTGGCGAGGAACTCGACCAGCTGCGTGCCGCCGGCGCCCTCGTCGGTGACCTTCGTGCCGCTGGAGCGCGGCGGGCGCTTGCTGTGCTCCAGCACGACGCTGGTCGCGCCGGCGTGGCCCACCTCGGCCGGGGCGACACCGAGGTCGGCCAGGGGCAGGGTCTGCACCGGCTTCTTCTTGGCAGCCATGATGCCCTTGAAAGAGGGGTAGCGCGGCTCGTTGATGGTGTCCCAGACGGAGACCACGGCGGGCGTCTCGGCGGTGATCACCTCGTAGCCCTCCTCGGTCTGCCGCTCGATGGTGAGCGTGCCGCCGTCGACGGTGAGCTTCCGGGCGCCGGTCAGCGCGGCGACGCCGAGCCGCTCGGCGATCATGTGCGGTAGGACCTGGACCCGGCCGTCGGTGGACTCGGCACCACAGAGCACCAGATCGGCGTTCAGCTGCCCGAGCGCGGCGCTGAGCACCTTGGCGGTGGTCACCGCGCAGGACCCGGCCAGGGCGTCGTCCAGGACGTGTACGGCCTTGTCCGGCCCCATGGAGAGCGCCTTGCGGATCGACTCGGTCGCCTGGTCGGGCCCCATGGTCAGGAGGGTGACCTCGCCGCCGTGCGCCTCCTTGATCTTCAACGCCTCCTCGATGGCGTACTCGTCCATCTCGTTGATGACGTTGTTCGCCGAACCGCGGTCGACGGTGTTGTCGTCAGTACGCAGGTTGCGGTCCGCGCCCGAATCGGGCACCTGCTTGACGAGTACGACGATATTCATCGCGCTTCGACGACCCTCCTGTGGTTGATGCGATTCGCTCGCCCGGTATGGGGCGCAGCCTCCCGCGTAACTCAACGTGCGGTCAACCGCGGACGCTGTGCGGTTGCCCACGACGCCATGTTACCCACAAGTAGCTTCCGCCTCCGGGGCCCGTATGGTGACACAGCTCACCGGGGCGACTCAGGCCGGCTCCACCAGCGCACCCCGAATGCGCTCGATCATCGCTGTCTCCCGCGGGGTGACCCCCCGGTGGGCCCCGGCCGCCTGGTCGGCGGCGGCCAACACCACCTCCTGGTAGGTCCGCACGTCCTGCGGCGACTTCTCCCGCAGGATCGCCACCGCCCGGGTCAGCGCCGGCAGCACCACAGACTCGATCTCGAGCTCCGAATCGCGCGGCAGTCGAGGCAGGGGACCACTGGTCAGCACCGCCTTGACCATCCCACTGGAGTCAGCCAGCGCGGCGGAGGCGGCGAAGCTCTCCCGAACCAGCGCCAGCACACCGGGCTCCACATTTGACACGAGGACGACCGCGCCGAAGGCGCCCGTCTTGAGGGTCAGCCGCTCCTCGGCCGTCAACCGCTGCTCCATGATCACGGAGTGTAAATGTCGCGCCCGCCGCGGGGTGCGGCAACAACCACGGGTACGTCATGATGGTGTCATGGCTCGGCTGTACGTTCTCCTCTTCCTCGCGCAGGTCGTCCTCGCCGTCGTCGCGTTGATCAGCTGTCTCTCGGCCGAGGAGGGCGACATCCGCGCCTTGCCCCGGATCGCCTGGGTGCTGGTCATCCTCTTCTTCCCGCTGGTCGGCTCGATCGCCTGGTTCGTCGCCGGCCGGGAGACCAGAGTCGGTCAGCCCGGAGCCGGCCGGCCGGCCGGCAACGCTCTCACCGGGCGCCGGCGCCGCCCGGTCGCCCCGGACGACGACCCTGAGTTTCTCCGTTCGGTTGAGGAACGCACCCAGAGCCAGGCCGACCGGGAGCTCTTCCGCCGCTGGGAGGAGGACCTGCGCCGCCGGGAGGACGATCTGCGCCGCCGGGACGGTGAGCAGAAGCGACCCGACGCCTGACCCGTCTCAGGCGAGATTCGACGACCGGGGGTACGCGTCAGCCGGGTCGGTAACCACGTTGACCAGATACGGCACGCCGGCCGCGAAGGCCCGCCGCAGCGCAGCCCCCAGGTCGGTGGCGCTCGTCACGGTCTCGCCCGCACCGCCCAACGCCTGGACCACCTGGTCGTAACGGAGCTCCGGCTGGAGGTCGGCGGCCACGTCGTAGCCGTACAGCGCCCGCATCGGATGCTTCTCCAGCCCCCAGATGCCGTTGTTGCCGACGACGATCACCACCGGCAACCGCTGCCGAACCAACGACTCCACATCCAGCAGGGAGAAGCCGGCCGCGCCGTCCCCCATCAGTACGCAGATCTGCCGGTCCGGATGGGTGACCCGCGCGCCCATGGCGTAGCCCATCCCGGTGCCGAGGCAGCCGTACGGACCGGGGTCGAGCCAGGTGCCGGGCTGGGCGGGCTCCAGGTACCGCCCCGCGTACGAGACGAAGTCGCCGCCGTCGCCAATGGTGATCGCGTCTCGGGCCAGCACGCGGCGCAGTTCGCCGTAGACCCGGGCGGGCCGGATCGGGTCGGTCTCCGCGGCCATCTCCGCGGCGTCGCGGGTGCGGGCGGCGTCCTCGGCGGCCCGCAACTCGGCGACCCACTCCGTGTGGTCGCTGCGGGCGCCGGGGTGGTCGGCGAAGGCGGACAGGATCAGTCGCAGGTCGCCGGCGGGTGCGGCCGCCGGCTGGCGGTGCCCGGCACGCTGACCCGGCGCGTCCACGACATGCACCACCGCCGCGGCGCCGAAGTCGCCGAAGTTGAGCCGGAAGTCCAGCGGCGTGCCGACGACCACCACCACGTCGGCCTGCTGCAACGCCACCCGGCGGGACTTGGCGAAGGCGAGCGGGTGCTCCGGCGGCAGCGCGCCCCGGCCCATGCCGTTGGTGAAGACCGGCACCGTGAGGGCCTCGGCCGCCGCGCGCAGCGCGGCAACGGCATCGCCGGCGTAGACGTCGGAGCCGGCGATGAGCACGGGTCGCTGACCCCGGGCGATCAGGTCGGCGGCCTTCGCCACCTCCGCCGGGTCCGCCTCGATCGGGGCGATCGGAGCGACGGCCGGCAGGTCGGCATCGGCCACCGAGAAGGCCACCTCCAGGGGGAGGTCCACAAAGACCGGGCCGCGATGCGGGGTGAGCGCCGTGGTCAACGCGGCACCCACCGCGCGGGGGATGTCCTCGGGGCGCAACACCGTCTCGGCGTGCTTGGTCACCGGGGCAACCAACGGCAGGTGATCCAGCTCCTGGAGACTGCCCGCGCCCCACCGAAACTGTGGTGCTCGCCCACCGAGCACCAGGATCGGTGACGCATTGAAGAAGGAGCTGGTCAACCCGGAGATGCCGTTGGTGACGCCCGGTCCGGCGGTCAGTACGGCGAGGCCGGGGCGGCGCTGCAGCTTTGCGACCGCCTCGGCCGCGAAGACCGCCGACTGCTCGTGCCGGACGTCATAGATCGGAAACCCGAGCTGGTGCGCGGCGTCGTAGAGCGGGAAGACGTGCCCTCCGGAGAGGGTGAACATCTCCCGCACCCCGTGTGCCCGCAGCGCCGCCAGCGCGAGCGCCCCGCCGTGCCCCTCGATCCGCTCCGACATGACCAGCTCCCCTGACCACGGAAGATCCGGGCATACGCTACCCAGCGGTAGCCAGAAAGGGAACGCCCCGGATCAGCGTCCGGTGAAGTCCGGCTTGCGCTTCTCCACGAAGGCCGCCATGCCCTCCCGCCGGTCGTCGGTGGCGAACAGCGCCGCGAAGAGCTGGCTCTCCCAGGCCAGGCCGGAGGTCAGATCCATCTCCAGACCGCCGTCGACCGCCAGCTTCGCCGCGCGGAGGGCCTGCACCGGCCCGGTCAGGTACGGCTGCACCAGGGCCACCGCGGCGGGGTAGACCTCGGCGGCGGGGACCACCCGGTCGGCCAGCCCGATCCGGTGCGCCTCCGGCGCGTCCACCATCCGGCCCGACATGATCAGATCCTTGGCGCGGGCCGGGCCGACCAGGCGGGCCAGCCGCTGGGTGCCGCCGGCGCCGGGAATGACGCCGAGTTTGATCTCTGGCTGGCCGAGCTTGGCGTCCTCGGCGACCACCCGCCAGTCGCAGGCGAGGGCCAGCTCGCAGCCCCCGCCGAGGGCGTACCCGGTGATCGCGGCGACCACCGGCTTGGGAATCTGGGCGATCGCCCCCAGCGCACCGGAGAGCGCGACCGCCCGCTCGGACATGTCCACGTAGGACATCTCGGCCATCTCCTTGATGTCCGCCCCGGCGGCGAAGACCCGGTCCCCGCCGTACACGATGACCGCGCGGACGGCCGGGTCGCCACCCGCCTCGGTCGCCGCGGCGCGCAGCTCCTCCTGCACCTGGGTGTTCAGCGCATTCATCGGCGGCCGCTCCAATCGGATGGTGCCGATGCCGTCCTTGATCTCCAGCCGCACGAACTCGCCCACGCCGTCCCTCACTTCCTCGTCGAAGTAGCGTGCCAACCTTACGGCCCGGCCGCCGGGGCCGTAGTCTGGCGCCAGCCCCGTAGCCGGGAGTTCGGAAATGGTCACGCACTACCACGATAAATCGATACAAGTAACATCCAGGGCTGTCCAGGTGCTGGACCAGACCTTCCCGCTGGCCGAGATCAGCGCCGTGTGGCACCACCGCGGCAGCCGCTCCTGGCGCGTGCTGGTCGGCCGCGGCGCGATCGGCGCCGCCCTGGCCGGTCCGCTGGTCGCCGCGGTGGCGGGCATCGCGCTCGCGCTCTGGCTCAGCCACTCCCCCACCGTCACCATCGCCATCATCGGCACCTCGGTGCTGGTCGGGCTCGCGGTCGGGCCGGTCGCCGACTTCCTCTTCGAACATCTGGATCGCTCATACGCCCGGGGCAGCCGCCGGCTGGAGATCTGGATCCGTTGGCAGGGCCGGCCAATGCTGCTGTTGGCGACCGCGGACGCGGTGCGGTTCGGGCAGATCTACCGAGCCCTGCAGCGC
Organism: Salinispora pacifica DSM 45544; assembly: GCF_000378845.1. Lineage (NCBI taxonomy): Bacteria > Bacillati > Actinomycetota > Actinomycetes > Micromonosporales > Micromonosporaceae > Salinispora > Salinispora pacifica. The sequence goes on from NZ_KB905359.1 coordinate 1,884,013, forward strand.
GCCATCGAAGCCAGCCAGCCGGCTCCCCAACCAGCGCACCCGGCGGCGAGACCGGCCCACTCCCGCGCCAGCAGCCGGAGCGGCCCGGTGCCGAAGTAGGGGCCGGCACCGGCCCGAGCGGGCCGACCCACACCGACCAACCCCGGTTAGGGTTAATGATGACCCTCTATTACCGGGACGACGCGGTGCAGGTGACCTCCGAGGCGATCCGGTCGGGTGGGCTCCGGGTACCGATAGCCGAGATCAGGTACGTCTGGCACGCGAAGGGGCGAACCACCCTCGCCGTCCGCGGGCGGCTGCTCAGCCGCGGTGTCCTGGTTCTGCTGTTGTCGCTGCCGCCGCTGGCGGCGGTGCTCTGTGCACTCTCGCTGGTCTGGTCGGCGCCGGAGCGAGGGTGGCTGCCGGTGCTGCTCACTCTCGCCGGGTGCCTGCTGCTCGCGTTGGCCGTGGCACCCTTCCTGGAGCTCCCGCTCAGCTGGCTGGACCGCTCCTACGAGCGGGGAAACCGGGTGCACGAACTGTGGGTGCAGGCACAGGGCCGCGAGCTACTGCTCCTGCGCACGCCGGACGCGCTCCGGTTCGGCCAGATCTACCGCGCCGTGCAGCGCGCCGTCGAACAGCAGACCTACGACCGGTGACTCGGCCGGCCAGAACATCCCGCCGTCACGGCCACCACCCGCCCGCGCGTGCGGTGCGGGAGAGTCAGCTCAGCCGGTACAGCTCGTCGATCTCGTCCCGGCGGGGCAACGCCACCGAAGCGCCGAGCCGCCGAACACACGCCGCGCCGGCGCCCGCCGCCCACCGCACCGCGTCCACCAGGTCGCGCCCCTCCCCCCAGCCGACCGCGAGCGCGGCCGAGAACGCGTCGCCGGCCGCCGTCGAGTCAACAGTCTCGACCGGCACCGCCGGGACGCACGCCCGGCCGCCCTCCCGGTCGCCGTACCAGGCGCCGGAGACACCGAGGGTGAGCACCGCCCGAGGGGTCAACTCCAGTAGGGCCGCCGGCTTGTCCCGACCGTGACCGGTGAACGTCTGCGCCTCGCTCTCGTTGACCACCAGGACGTCGGTGGCGGCGAAGAGCTCCGGCGGTACGGTCCGGGCCGGCGCGGCGTTGAGCACCACGCGGGTACCGGCGGCACGCGCCGCCACCGCCGCCTCGGTGACGGTCTCCACCGGGATCTCCAACTGGGCGACCAGCACATCCGCCTGGCGGATGGCGGTCAGCTCCGGATCGGTCAACCCGGTCATCGTGGCGTTGGCGCCGGGACTGACCACAATGGCGTTCTCCCCCTCGGCGTTCACCATCACCAGGGCGACCCCGGAGGCTCCGTACGCGACCCGCAGCTGGCTGGTGTCCACTCCGGCCGCGGTGATGCGGGCGCGCAGGGTGACGCCGAAGGCGTCGGAGCCGATGGCACCGAGGAACGTACAGGCCGCGCCAGCCCGGGCGGCCGCGATGGCCTGGTTGGCGCCCTTGCCGCCCGGCACCATGACGAAGTCCGCGCCGAGTAGCGTCTCCCCCGGTCGAGGCAGCGTCGCAGCGGTCGCCACGAGGTCCATGTTGGCGCTGCCCAGTACGACCACCCGGGTCTGTGGCATCGCGCACCTCCGGTTGTGCGGATTGGGGGCTACGGAATCCCTTCCCGGTCAGGGCCCGACGTGGGCCGGGCCGTGCCTCAACCGGCACGGGCGGTGTAGCGGTCGCCGTGCCGCTCCACCACCAGGGACAGCCCGAACGTCTTGCTGAGATTGTCCCCGGTGAGGACATCGGTCAGCAGGCCCTGCGCCATCACGTTCCCGTCGCGCAGCAGCAGCGCGTGGGTGAAGCCGGGCGGGATCTCCTCCACATGGTGGGTGACCAGCACCAACGCCGGGGCATCCGGGTCCGCCGCCAGCTCCGCGAGCCGGGCCACCAGCTCTTCGCGGCCCCCCAGGTCAAGCCCGGCGGCGGGCTCGTCGAGCAGCAACAGCTCCGGATCGGTCATCAGGGCCCGGGCGATCTGTACCCGCTTCCGTTCCCCCTCGGAGAGGGTGCCGTACCGGCGGTCGGCGAGATCTCCGACGCCAAGCTGGCCGAGCAGGGCTCGGGCCCGGATCTCGTCGCCGCGGTCGTACTCCTCCCGCCAGCGGCCCACCACGGACCAGGACGCGGTCACCACCACGTCCACGACCCGCTCCTCGGTGGGGATCCGCTCGGCGAGGGCCGCGGTGGAGAGCCCGATCCGCGTCCGCAGCTCGGTCAGGTCGGTCCGGCCAAGCTGCTCGCCCAACACGTGGGCAAGCCCGGCGGTCGGGTGCAGTCGACCACCGGCCAGGTTGAGCAGCGTGGTCTTGCCGGCACCGTTGGGACCGAGCACAACCCAGCGCTCGTCCAACTCGACCTGCCAGTCCATGTCGTGCAGCAGGGCCGCACCAGCGCGACGCACGGTCACGCCGTCCAGGCTGACCACCAGATCCGCGTCCACGGCGGCGGGGGCGGGGGCGGCACCGGCGGGGCCGGGGATCAGGGCACCAGTCACGACTCCATCCAACCACGCACCGGTCAGCCACACCCGAGCCCCCGAAGAGCCACCGGAGCGAGGCGCGGTCGCCCGGCGGAGCGGCGACGCACCATCACACCGTCCCCGCCGGTCAGCTCGTCGTGGAGCCGAACACCTCGTCCCGGACCGCCGCCAGGGCGGTGTGCAGCGCGCCGCGCAGAATCGGCTCCTCGGTCAGCCCGGTCGGCACCACCCGCGGCCGAACCAGCGCGATCGCCGCCACCTCTCGCTGCACTCGTTCGGCCAACGCCGCCCCGCCGGCCCCGCCGACCGCACCAGCCAGGACCACCAGCGGCGGATCCAACACCACACAGGTGCTCGTCACGCCGAGCGCGAGCCGACGGGCCAGCTCGTCCAGCATCGGAGCACCCGCCGCGCCGTCGGCGGCCGCCGCAGCGACCCCGCCGGCCGCGGTGGCGTCGGGGTACCCGTGCTCCCGGGCGAGCGCGCGAACCGCCTCCGCGCCGACGAGCTGCTGGAAAGCGGGCTTCGTCCGAAGGGCAGCGGCACGCGGGATCGGCACCCCGGGCACCGGCAGCCAGCCGATCTCTCCGGCAGCGCCGGTGCTGCCGTGGTGCAGCCGCCCGCCGATCATGATCGCCAGGCCGATACCGGCGTCCACCCAGGCCAGGACGAAGTCGGCTACGCCCTGCGCCGCTCCCGACCGCGCCTCCGCCATCGCCGCCAGGTTGACGTCGTTCTCGAAGACCAGGGGGATGCCCAGGTCCTCCCGGAGCTCACCGAGCAGGCCGGCGTGCCACCGCGGCAGGTTGAACGCGAAGGTGATGTCACCACTGGCCGGATCCACCAGACCAGGGGCGCCCAGGACGACCCGGCGTACGGTCGCCAGGGGCGCCCCGGCGCTGCTCGCGGCTTCGACGACGGCGCTGTGCACCAGGCTGGCCGGGTCCTCAATGTCGCCAGTTGCCTGCTCGGAGCGGCCGACCACCGTCCCGGTGATGTCCGCGCAGGCGGCGACCACCTGTTCGGCGCCGAAATCGACCCCGACCACGTGGGCGCTTCCCGGGCGGACGGCATAGAGCTGGGCGTTCGGACCCCGCCCGCCCACCTGCTCACCAACCCGGGTGACCAGCCCTCGTTCCTCCAGGCGCTCGACCAGCTGGGAGGCGGTGACCTTGGACAGACCGGTCAGCTCGCCCAGCCGCGCCCGGGTCAGCGGGCCCTGCTCCAGTAGCAGCTCCAGCGCCGCGCGGTCGTTGAGCGCCCGCAACAGGCGAGGAGTGCCGGGGAGCCGGGTCATAGTCATGCCAGTCCTCGAGGATTCATAAAACCAGCCACACGCAACGACGAAAGAGGTAACCGTAGCGTAACGACCACTGAGCGAGCGGGTAACTGGTCGTACCGACAGCGAGATAGGGGAGTAGATGGATCCAGGAATTCGCCGCCTCGCGCTGGGCACGCTGCTCGCCGCGTACCCGGGCCCGGTACCACCACAGTGGGCCATTGATCTGGTCGGCGACGGCCTCGCCGGACACACGCTCTTCGGCACCAACGTACCCAACCCCGAACAGGTGGCGGCCAGCACCGCCGCGCTCCGCACCGCCCGGTCCGACGTTCTGATCGCGATCGACGAGGAGGGCGGAGACATCACTCGCCTCGCGCACGCGACCGGAAGCCCGTACCCCGGCAACGCCGCGCTCGGCGCGATCGGCGACGTGGCGCTGACCCGACGTGTCCACGAGGCCATCGGGGCGGAGTTGGCCGCCCTCGGCATCACCGTCAACCTGGCCCCGGCCGTTGATGTCAACAGCGCCGACGAGAACCCGGTGATCGGCACCCGCTCCTTCGGTCGCGACCCGGATCAGGTGGCCGCGCACGCCGCCGCCGCGGTGGCCGGCCTGCAACACGCCGGCGTCGCCGCCTGCGCCAAACACTTCCCCGGCCACGGCGCCACAGTCGCCGACTCCCACCACGAACTGCCCACGGTCGACGTCCCCCTGGCGCTCCTCCGCCAGCGGGACCTACCGCCGTTCGCGGCGGTGGTCGACGCCGGCACCCGGGCGGTGATGACGGCGCACATCCGGATCCCGGCCCTGACCGGGGCTGGCCCGGCCACCTTCAGCCGGGCAGCCCTGGTTGGGCTACTACGCCACGAGTACGGCTTCACCGGGGCGGTCGTCACCGACGCCCTCGAGATGAGGGGCGCCATGTTGGCCACCGGCGGGGTCGGCCCGGCCGCGGTCGCGGCGCTTGCCGCCGGGGCGGACCTGCTCTGCCTCGGCGCGCGGGTCGATGCTGGCCTGGTCGAGCAGGTCGCCGGCGAGATCGGGACGGCGCTCACCGACGGCCGGCTGGAGCGGGCGCGGGTCGAGGAGGCGGCCGGCCGTACCGCCGAACTCGCCGCCCGGACCCGGACCACCGGCGCCGCCAGCCCCCTGCCCGCCCAGCTCGGGTACGCCGCCGCCCGCCGGGCCGTCCGGGTGGAGGGCACGTTGACCGGGCTCGGCCGTCCCCTGGTGGTGCAGCTGCAGGCCAGCCGGACAGTCGCCGAGGCACGGGTGCCGTGGGGACTCGGCCCACACCTCAGCGGCGTCGAGCAGCTGCGGGTGGTCGCCACCGGCACGGACCCGGCGACCCTGCGCCGGATCGCCGGCGAGCGGACGATCGTCCTGGTCGGCCGGCGGCTACACCTGCTCCCCGGCGCCGCCGACCTGGTGGCGGCGCTCGCCGCCCAGCACCCGGTGGTGGTGGTCGAGATGGGCTGGCCCGGGTTGTGGCGGCCGCCCGGAGTCGACGCCTTCGTCACCACGTACGGCGCCAGCCACGCCAACGGCCGCGCCGCCGCCGAACGCCTCGGGCTGACCACCGGACATACCTAGTACGCTCCGTTACCGGCGACGTCAGCCGGCCACACAGCCTCTTAGCGCAGGTCAGAGTCCAGTTTTCGACACACCGACACCTCCTATCACCCCTTGCCTACCCGCCGCTAAATACGTAGCGTCACAACTGCATCCGGCGATCCGCCCCGGGCGGCCAGCGGGGCCTGGGGGGAAGGACGCGGACCGGGGCTCCGGCCCGGGAGCTCCGGTCCGCGCCCTACCCACTCCCGGCGGCACGCGCCGGCCGCCACCTCACCTCTGCCCTGGTGCGGGTCGCGCTCGAATTCAGCCCGGGTAGACCCCGAACGACAGCCAGCCCCGGTCGGGGAAGCCGGCCGCCTCGGCCACCCGGGCCGACGCCGTGTTCTGCCGACTGTGCAGGTACGTCGGCACCGCCCCCTCGGCAAGGACCCGGCGCGCCGCCTGGGCGACCAGCCGACGGGCCAGCCCCCGCCCCCGGGCTGCCGGGACGGTGCCCACCGCCAACTCCCGGCCGTACGCGTCATGCCACTTGACGCCGACCCCGGCCTGGTACTCGCCGCGGTCGTCGCGCACCACCAGCACCGGCCGGTCGAACAGTCGGAGCCAGGACGGCAGGCCGGGCGAGGTCGGCGGGATCCACTCACCGACCTCCGGCAGCGGTGCGGGGTCCTCGGTCCACCGAAACACGTCGTCGTGCACCACCCAGTCGGGGTGCCCGACAGCCGCCGGCAGGCCAGCGAGGAGCCGCCGGGACGAGCCCCGGGCCAGCTCCCGGACGGCTGCGACCCGTGCCGGCGCCACGGAGAGCACCTGGTGCTCCCCGGCGGAGACGGCGATCGCCGGCCGGAGCCGCCCGTCCCAGGCGGGTTCGGCCCGACGCCGAGCGGCGACCACATGCCGACCCGGGCCAGCCGGCCACTGCCCCAGCCAGGTGGTCAGGTGCAGGTGAAGCCGCCGGCTGTCCATCGCCCTCCTCCGAGGTCCGCTCGTCGCGACGTCGTACACCCCGCCCAGGGGGCGGACCCACGGGTCGCGGGCCACCGCCGCCGACGACGGCCGTAACCGCCTCGCAAGATCTTAAGCTGATCATCGCGGCTAGGCTGGGCAACGACGAGGGAGGCCCGGTGACGCAACGGGTACTGGTCGTTGACGACGACCGAACAGTCAGTGACGTGGTCTGTCGCTACCTGGTACACGCCGGCTACCAGGTGCGGCATGTCGGCGACGGCGATTCGGCGCTCGCCGCGGTCGCCGCCGAACCGCCGGACCTGGTCGTGCTGGATCTGATGCTGCCCGGGCTCGACGGCCTGGAGGTATGCCGGCGGTTGCGCGCCAAGCCGGACGGGGTGCCCATCATCATGCTCACCGCGCGCGGCGACGAGGCGGACCGCGTCCTCGGCCTCCAGCTTGGGGCGGATGACTACCTCGGCAAGCCGTTCTCGCCCCGGGAGTTGGTCCTGCGGGTCGGGTCGGTGCTGCGGCGCAGCGGTGAGCCTCGGACGGCACCAGCCACCGTGCTCCGCGACGACGCGCTCGTGGTCGAGACCGGCCCCCGGGTGGCCCGGCTGCACGGCCACGAACTGACCCTCACCGTGCGCGAGTTCGACCTGCTGGCCTACCTGATGCGACACCCCGCCCGGGCGGTGGGCCGGGCGGAGTTGCTGGAGCGGGTGTGGGGCTGGAACTTCGGTGACCAGTCAACGGTGACCGTGCATGTTCGCCGGCTACGGGAGAAGGTGGAGGCCGATCCCGCGAACCCCCGGCGGATCGTGACGGTCTGGGGCATCGGCTACCGATACGAGCCGACCGATGGGTGAACTGGCGCTGATCTTCGCGTTCGCGCTCGGTCCGGCGCTTGGTGTCGGCGCGTTCGGCGCACTCGCCCTGCGCCTGCTGCGCGGACGCTCGGTGACGGTACACATCGTCACCCTGCTGGTCATAGCGGTGACCGCGATGGTGGCCGCGGTGGCCATGGTCGCCGACCAGATGTTCCTCTCCCCGCACGACCGGAACGTGGTGCTGATCACGGTGGCGGCGGCGGCCCTGGTGGTTCTCACGGTCGGCTGGCTCTTCGGGCGCCGCCTGGCCGCCGCCGCGGTCTGGGCGGACCAGGCCCGGCAGCGGGAACGCCAGATCGAACAGGGTCGGCGGGACCTCGTCGCCTGGGTGTCGCACGACCTGCGAACCCCACTGGCCGGGTTGCGCGCGATGGCTGAGGCGCTGGAGGACCGGGTGGTCGACGATCCCGCGACGGTGAGCGAGTACCACCGCCGGATCCGGGTGGAGACCGATCGGATGACCCGGCTGGTCGACGACCTCTTCGAGCTCTCCCGGATCAACGCCGGCGCCCTGCGCCTGACCCTGTCGGCGGTGCCCCTGGGCGATGTCGTGTCGGACGCCGTCGCCAGCACCGCACCGCTGGCAGCCGCCTGCCGAATCCGGCTGCTGGCACCCGACTCGGGCTGGCCGACCGTACTGGCCAGTGAGCCCGAGCTGGCCCGGGTAGTGGGGAACCTCCTCCTCAACGCCGTCCGCTACACCCCCTCGGAGGGGACCGTCCGGGTCGAGGCCGGGACGGAGGCCAACTGCGCCTGGTTGGCGGTCGCGGACACCTGCGGCGGCATCCCCGAGGCGGATCTACCCCGCGTCTTTGAGGTCGCCTTCCGCGGCGAGCGAGCCCGCACCCCCTGCCGCCCCAGCACCGGGGAGTTGGCCAGCTCCGGAGGACTGGGGCTGGCGATCGTACGAGGGTTGGTCGAGGCGCACGGCGGCCGGGTGCAGGTCCGCAACACCACCGGTGGGTGTCGGTTCGAGGTCCGGCTGCCCCTGCCGGGAACCGCCTAGCAAATCGACTGTTACCGTTATCTTCAATAGACGTACAACATTGTCTGGAATGGTGGGGTCATGCCGAACCCGCCGCAGCACCGCCGCTGCCATGACTCCAGCCCACTCTGGCCAACCGCCTGGATTGCCGCGGAACGCTTCCCGGCCCAGCCACCGCACCGCGGCATCCGCGCCTCGCCGCTACTCACCTGGGTTGAGCTGAACCGCCGGCCCACCCGCCACCCCAACACCCACTGACCCTCCGTCGGGCCCCGGGGCGGCGCCCGGGGCTCACCCCCGCCACCGCACCGCCCGGCGAGCCGACGCCGGCGTTCGCACACCTGTCGGGTAACGTCTGCTGGTCCGCGACCGGGCTACGACAGGAGAAGTTCCGCGCATGGGCAAGAAGACGATCCGCGTCTCCGACTTCAGCGGCCGGGTGCTCCAGCCCGACGACGAGGCCACCCGGGTGGTCGTCCTGGAGCACCCGGACCTGGTTGCCGGGCCCGTACAGTTGGACGCCACCCCGGCCGAGGTGGAGAACATCGACGACGCGGCCCTGGACGTCGCGATCGTGGAGATCCACGACAGCCACGGTGAGGGCGAGCCGCGCCGGGTCGTACTGACCGCCAGCGAGTTCGATTCGATGGCCACCGACACGCCGATGGCACAGTTGCTGCGGACCGCCGAGCGGGTCCGCCCGCCGAAGAGCCGCCGCGCCGCCGAGAAGGTCGACTACGGCACCATCGAGCACGCGGGCCGGCCGCACCGGGGTCGGGTCACCGAGGAGGAGGCCCGGCTGGTGCGGGAGCGGCTGGACGAGGTCAACAAGCGCCTCGCCGACTCCGGCGTACGCCAGATCGACCCGGCCGATCCGGAGCACGCCGCCCGGTACGGCTTCCCCACTCCGGACTGACCAGCTCGCGTGCGGCTCCAGGTGGGATGCGCGATGTGGACGCACAAGGCGTGGCAGGGTCGCCTGGTGGCCCACCCGCTACCAGCGCCCGAACGCCTGCGGCACTACGCCGGGTGGTGCACGGCGGTGGAGGGGAACACCACCTTCTACGCGACCCCCTCCCGGGAGACCGTGTCCTCCTGGGCGCAGCAGACCGACCCGAGTTTCGGGTTCGTGCTCAAGCTGCCCCGGGTTGTCACGCACGAGCGTCGCCTCGGTGCAGTGGACGAACCGCTGCGTGCCTTCCTCGACGCGATCGAGCCCCTGGGGCCCCGGGCACAGGCTCTCTGGATCCAGCTGCCGGGTTCCTTCGCTCCGGACGATGTGGCCACCCTGGCCCGCTTCCTGCGGCGCCTCCCCCCGACCTACCGGTACGCGGTCGAGGTGCGCCACCCCGCGTTCTTCGTCGACCCCGGCGCCGCCCAGTTGTTGGTCGAGACGCTGGCCGCCACCGGCACCGAGTGGATTCCCTTCGACACCACCGCGTTCTTCGCCCGGCCCCCGACCAGTGACGCGGAGCGGGATGCCTGGACGAAGAAGCCTCGGATGCCACTCCGCTCGGAGGCGCTGACCGACCGGCCGGTCGTCCGTTACCTCGGCCGGGACGATCCCGACCAGACCAGCGCGGGCTGGCGGCGCTGGGTCGACACCGTCGCCGGCTGGCTCCACGAGGGCCGCTCGCCCACCTTCTTCGTCCACACTCCAGACAACGCCGACGCCCCGGTGCTCGCCCGCCGCTTCCACGACGAGGTACGCGCCCGCGTCCCCGCGCTCGAGCCGCTGCCCCGACCGGCTCCGGTGCAGCCGCTGACGCTCTTCTGAGCGCCGTCGCCGCCACCCGCGGCCCCTCCTGGGCGCCGCCGCCCCGGCCACCGTCGTCGGCGTCGACTCACGTCGCGGAGGCCAAGTCAATCGCCCTTTTGCCCAGACCGACATCCTTAACGCCCGGTACGCGTTGATCCTGACGGTAGAGATATTTCTACCCGCACAGGGTGATAGGTGGCTAAAGGTGGCTGCTGCCCTATTAGCGGTCATTTGTCGGCTCGGAGGTATGCACGATGCAAGGAATCGGTCAACGGCTCGGCCGAGGCGTTGAAGGGCAACAGACGGGACGCACCGCCACCGGCTGGCTCTCCCTCGCGCTAGCCGTGACGGTCACGCAGGCGCTCGTCGCGTCGCCCGCGTTCGCGCAGCACAAGCCACCGACGGCCGCCGCCGTGACCGACACCGCCCTGTCCTGGGGTGAGAACAACCAGGGACAGCTGGGTGACGGGACCAACGACAACAGCAACGTACCGGTCGAGGTCAGCCTCCCCGCCGGCGCCCTGGTCACCGACATCGCCGGTGGCAGCTCCCACAGCCTGGCGTTGACCAACACCGGCACCCTGCTCGCCTGGGGCGACAACACCTCCGGTCAACTCGGCGACGGCACCACGACCAGCAGCAACACGCCCGTCACGGTAGCCCTACCCACCGGAACCGAGGTTACCGCCATCGCCGCCGGCAACGCCCACAGCCTGGCGTTGACCTCCAGTGGCGCCGTCTTCGCCTGGGGCAGCAACTCCCACGGTCAGCTCGGCGACGGGAGCACCGACAACACCAGCACACCCGTCACCGTCAACCTGCCCACGAACACCACGGCGACCGCCATCTCCGCCGGTGCCGTCCACAGCCTGTCGCTGACCTCCACTGGCAGTGCCTTCGCCTGGGGGGCGAACGACCAAGGCCAACTGGGCGACGAAAGCACCAACAACGCCAGCGAGCCGCGCAGTGTCGCGCTGGTGCCGGGCACCACGCTCACCGCGATCGCCGGCGGCCCGGCCCACAGCCTCGCGGTAACCTCCGGCAACGTCGCCCTCGCCTGGGGGGACAACTCCCAGGGGCAACTCGGTGACGGGACCAACGACGACGCCCTCGCGCCGGTCAACGTCGCCCTGGCACCGGGCACCGAGGTCACCGCCGTCGCCGCCGGCGCACGCCACAGTGTGGCGTTGCTCGGCAACGGCACCGCCGCCACCTGGGGTAACAACTCCTCGGGCCAGCTGGGCAACGGGAACAACCTCAGCAGCGGCACCCCGGTCGAGGTCATCCTGCCCGCCGACACCACGCTCACCGCCATCGCCGCCAGCAACAGCAACCACACCGTGGCGCTGACCAACACCGAAACCGCCCTCGCCTGGGGCGACAACTCCTTCGGTCAACTCGGTGCCAATCTCACCACCAGCGGCGGGGTCGGCATCGCCAGCAGCAGCAACACCCCCGTTGCGGTCGTCCTGCCCACCGGCACCACCCTGACCACCACCGCCGTCGGCAACAACCACAGCCTGGCCCTGCCCACGCTTCAGGCGACCTCCACCACGGACCTGCAGGTCTCGCCACCGGACCCGACCACGGATCAGGACGTCACCCTCACCGCCACCGTCACCTGCGACCCCGGACCCGCGACCGGCAGCATCACCTTCCGCAACAACAACACCGACCTCGCCACCGTGCCCCTGGACACCAACAACACCGCCACCCACACCCTCCGGCTCCCCGCCGGCACCCACACCATCACCGCCGACTACACCAGCGACACGGTCCTGTGCCCCAACAGTCAGTCCGAGGCCGTCATCGTCATCATCACCGACCCGACTGACCCCACGGACCCCACGGACCCCACGGACCCCACGGACCCGACTGATCCCACCGATCCGACCGATCCGACCGATCCCGACCTACCCATCACCGGGGCCAGCCTGCCCAGCCTGCTCGGCACCGCCACCCTGCTCCTCCTCGTCGGCGCCAGCTTCATCTACCTCACCCGCCGGCGCCAGTCCAGCCAGCACCAGAAGTAGCGAGTAGCGCAAAGCCCGGCCGGGGTTGCTCGTCGCCGATGGCGACGAGCAACCCCGGCCGGAGCGTCAGTGCCGGTGGTAGTTGTCGGGCTGGTTCGGGTCGCCCGGGTGCTCCAGCCCCGACACCAGCCGAAGCCGGTGCGCGCGAGCGTGGTCGAGCCACCGGACAAAGGCGACCCGGCGCGCGGAGTCGTTGATCCGATCAGTCGGATCAGGAGCCGGATCGACCAACTCCCGGCGCCCCCGAAGCACCACCGTCCACGAGTCGACGGTGACCGTCTCCCCCGGCACGGCCGAACGCAGCGCCTCCGCCAACGCCGCCGGCAACGAGTCCGGGGACGCTTCGAAGTCGCCATCGGCGGAGGACAACTGCCACACGACCCCGGCCGACCGCGTAGCGGTCGCCGCACGATAGGCAGCGACCTGCTCCGCTGGCGCGGTGACCTCCGCGGTCAGCTCCGCATACAGAGCCCGGACCGCGGCACAGCCCTCGAACGCCGCCGCGGTGATGGATCCGAACTCGACGGCGGCCAGCTGATCCAACCGAACCAGCGGCGCATCCGTCACGTCGAGACCACGCGCCTCGGCCTCCGCGACGCAGAGCTGTTCGGTCAGGATCACCTGCGCGACCCAGCGGGTCAGCTGCCGGTCCTCCGCGCTCCCGGGCACCGGCAGTGCGGAGGACCGCAGCCCGCCGCGCAGGGCGGCGAGCCGGCGGTCGAGCTCCGTACGGTCCAGTGGCCGTCCGTCGAGCCAGCCCAGCACCGACTCGTCGAGCTGCGCGGTGGTCATGGCTCCAGCACCAGTTCAACCGTCGGGGCGTACTGGCAACGGCCGAACCACATCACCTTCACCAGCGCCCAGAAGCGGCCCGGGTCGGCGTCCCGCGGGGGAACGACGTCGAAGGTGATCGTGTCGGACTCGCCGGCGGCCAACGCGACACCGCGGATCGGCTCGGCGATGGCGTCCCAGGTGCCCCAGGGCGAGACGAGCTGGAGCTCAGCCCGGATCTCCCCCCGGGTGCGGTTGTGCAGCGACACTCCGACGGTCGCCCGCCCGCCGGGAGCGACGGTGACCGAGGTGGTGGTGACGTCCACCGTGAGCCCGGTGTCGCGTCCCGTCTCGGCCGTCGTGCCCTGCATCGCGTCCGCGTCCTCCGGAATGTCTCCGGGCACCGGCAGCAGCGCGGGCAGCTCGCCGACCGCGACCGTGGCGACATCCTCGATCGTCTGTCCGAGGTGCTCGGTCCGCGCGGTGATGAAGTACAGCCCGGACTCCACCCCGGCCGGGGGCGTCACCGTGACGTCGAAGCGGAGCTGACCATCGGGGTCGAGCCGGTACGGGCGGCTGCCCAGCGAGGCCGTCCACCCCTGCGGTACGAGGACATTGACGGTCCCCTCGACGGCCGCGTCCCGCAGGTGCGAGGCGAGCACCACGGAGACCTCGACCGGCTCGCTGACGGTCCGCAGCAGCCCCGGTGAGACACCCACGGAGACCGGCAGGTAGCCCATCGGCGCCGGACCCCGGTTGTGCAACCAGTACCGGGAGTGCACCGGCTGGGCGATCTCGACCTCGGGGCCGAGCGGCTCCTCGCTGCGCGGGGCCGCGGCCGGCACACCGACGACCGTGGTGACCTGCGAACCCGCCAACTCAATCGAGTCCGCGAGCGGCGCACCACGACGTTCCAGCAGGTCGGCCTGGTGCTTGTCGGACAGGGCCAGCGCACCGGTCAGGGTCGCGGAGCGGCCGAGCCCGGTCGACTCCAGCAGCCGCAGGCTGACCGCGTCCGCCGGGTCCGAGGACGCGGCGGCGCCGTGCGCGATCGGGTTACCGGTGGGCTTGAGCGTGCCGATCAGCACCTCCCGGGCCGGCTCCACCCCCAGGTACGAGTGCGTGGCCGGCTTCGTTCCCGGGTGGTTCTCCACCACCCGGCCGTACAGCGGGTGGTTGAACTCCTGGCCCTGTGCGGGCAGCGTGAGCGCCCGCCAGTCGCCGTCGCCACTGGTCACCGCGTAGTTGAACTCGTGGGTCCAGTGCTGCAGCTGGAACGAAGCGCCGTCGGGCAGGGTCCGCTTCGGCGGGTCGATCCAGACTCCGGACGGCCAGCCGGTGCAGGAACGCATCAGCGACAGGTGCAGCGCTCCGGTCGGGTCGACGGCGAAGCCGGGCAGCCCGTAGGTGAGCATCGCGACGGTGTGGTTGACCAGCAGCTCCGAGGCCGGCACCGAACCCGGGCAGGGCGCCTGGATCTGGGCGTCCGCGACATCCTCGGTGAGCGCGGCGACGTCGGTGACCACGAGCGCCGGCAGCGCCCGCAGGTCCCGCAGGTCGGCGTTGGGCTGCCACACCTCGTGCAGCGGCTTCTCCGCGGGAATCCAGACCCGGCCGTGCTGCTCCAGCGCCTCGACGTACTCCGGGCCCGCCCGCTCCAACAGCTCCCGGGTGGCGTCGTTGTCCTGCGCCCCACCGATGAGAATGCGGAAGTCCGGCAGGTTCGAGTCGACGTCGAGCCAGCCGTACCGCGCCCAGTCAGCGCTGGCGGTCGTCACCGTGACACCGACCGCGGCCAGCGCGACGACCAGGTCGCGGGCGTCGGCCGCCTCGTCGAGCGTGGGCGTGACCACCTCGGCGACGCCGAGGGCGCGGTCCCCCAGCGGGGCACCGGCGGCGTCGGCGAGCGAGACCCGCGCGGTGGAGCCGAGCCCGAACCAGGTGTTGGCCGGGTTGTCCAGCGTCCAGGGCGCGGTTGCGGCGTCCACGTCCGGTAGCGCGAACCCCCGGCCGACCACCGCGGCAGCGACCTCGGAGACCGGCAGGGCACCGGGCAGGTCGACCGGGAACCGCACCCGGACCAGCCGGTCGGCGCCGGCGAAGTCGACGATGCGGGTACGGCAGTCCACCCGGCGCACCCCGTGCCAGAGCGTGATCGTCTGCTCGTAGCCGATCTCCTCCACGACGCCGGAGACCACCAGGCGGGTGCCGATCGGGCTGGTCTCGACGCGGACCGTCGCCCCCGCCGCCGCGCTACCCACGACCGGGCCCTTCGGGAGCAGGTGCCACGGGCCCTCGCCGAAGTCGGGGTGGGTCGGGTACTCCTCATAGATCCGCAGCTCGTTGCCGAGGTGGTCGGCGCGGATCAGTTCGCGGTCCGCGATCTTGTCGTAGATGCTGTCGAGCCCGCCACCGCGCTCGGCGTCGGCGGTGACCCGGTAGTAGGCGTTCTCGATCGCGGCACCGTCGGCGGGCGTCCAGGCCGGCTCGGCGCTGGAGACGCCCGGCAGCAGCCGCCAGGTCCGCCAGCCCAGGGCGGGGACGTCGGCGGCGTGGAAGCGCAGCGTGCCCCGGTCCACCACGGCCGGCACCTCGGCGCCGGAGTCGTCGATCACCCGGCCACCGTCGTGGCCCTCGGGAAGCCGGACCGACACCAGGTCGGAGCGGACGAAGGAGAGGGTGTTCGTGACGACGATCGGGGTTCCGGCACCGGTGGTGTCGACCGTCCCGACGAGCGCCTCCAACGACCGGTCCCGGACGGTGGCCGCCAGGTCGTACGCCTCCCGCCAGCCGGAGAGCAGGTCGATGTAGACCTGGTCGGACTCCGATCCGGTGATGGCGTCGTGGTGGGCGCCGTAGGCGAGCTGCCGCCAGACCTTGTCGAGCGCGGCGTCGGGGTACCGACCGAGCCCCTCCAGCGCGGCCAGCGTCGCCAGCTTCTCCGCGTCCACGGCGGCGACCTCGCCGGCCCGCTGCGCCTGCTTGGTGTCGATGTAGGAGACGTCCTTGCCCGTGTAGACCGGGTTCATGTCCCGCGTCTGTGGGCTGGGGCGGCGTCCGGCTTCGGCCAGCTCCGCGCGGACGGCGGCGAGGAAGTCCCGGGGGTTACCGCAGACGAAACGGGGCCAGACGTACTTCTCGGCCCACGAGCGGTGGATCTCGGTGACCCACTTGTTCGGCGGGGTGTAGTCGGTGCCCACCGGCAGCAGCAGGTTCTTCGTCGCGCCGACCGGCTTGAGGCGCTGGTACAGCTCGTAGACGGCCTTCTCGGCGCTCGCCAGGTCCGGCGAGGAGTCCATCCACCAGCCGGCCGAGTAGTGGTGCGGCATGAAGTGGGTGAGGACACCGAGCCCCGACGGCGAGATCCACTCGAACTCGCTCGGGAACTGCATGACCGTCGCGTCGTTCTTGGCCTCGCGGAAGTTCTTCTGGATCGGCCCCCACTGGTGGAACGGGCCGCGGGCCCAGGCCGAACCGGTCAGCCCGGCGTCGGCGAGATAACCCGGGAACTGCGGGTCGTGCCCGAACACGTCCAGCTGCCAGGCCGTCTGCGGGTCCCCGCCGAGGATGTCCCGCTGGTAGCCGACACCGTAGATGATGTTCCGGATGGTGGTCTCGGCGCCGGTGAGGTTGGTGTTGGGCTCGTTGTAGGTGCCGCCGATCAGCTCCACCTGGCCGCGCTCGATCAGCAGGCGCAGGTCCGCCCGACGCTCGGGATGCAGATCGAAGTACGGCTTCAGGTAGTCGATCTCGGCGAGGACGAAGGTGTACACCGGGTCGCGCAGGGCGAGGTCCATGTGCGCGTCCACCAGCGCGAAGCCGTTGCGCTCCCAGAGCGGCCGGGTGGTGGCGTCACCGGAGAGCAGCTCCCACGGCGAGGTGTACGCGGCCTGGGTGTTCCACCACACCGGGTCGTAGTGGAAGTGTGAGACGAGGAACATCGTCCAGCCCGGCTCGGCGACGACGACCGTTGCTTCCGCGGTCGCGTCGCCGGCCGTGACGGTTACCGGCAGCTGCCTGCCGGGGACTCGGTCGTCGATGTCCAGGGGGACCTCGACGACACCCGTGCCGGTCGCGTTACCGGAGACACCGGGCCCGGTAACGGTGACCGGACCGGGCGGGCCGTCAAGTGTCACGCGGAGCACCTGACGCGGGTTGTCCTCGGTACCGACGAACAGGTCGGTGGACTCGACGGCGGTAATCATGACCGACACGGGGTCATCCTTTCTTGTTGGTACGCCCACCAGCGCAAACAGGCTCACGTTGGGGGCAGGTGGGGAAGGCTACTCTCCCCAGGCCTCGAACTCGTAGATGCGGGTGGCGGGGTCGCCGCCCTGGGTCGGGGTGTTGACCACCAACCGCACGTACCGGGCGCTGACGCTCACCGGATGTGTCGTCAGCTCGGCGGTGTTGTCGGTGACGGTGACGGCCGTGGTCCACGGGTCCGAGGCCGTGGACCGT
This sequence comes from Salinispora pacifica DSM 45544, assembly GCF_000378845.1. Lineage (NCBI taxonomy): Bacteria > Bacillati > Actinomycetota > Actinomycetes > Micromonosporales > Micromonosporaceae > Salinispora > Salinispora pacifica. The sequence goes on from NZ_KB905359.1 coordinate 1,901,222, forward strand.
ACCTCGATGGTGAAGTCGCGGGTGTTCCACGAGGCCGACTCACCGCCCGCGGCAGCGTGTGCGACGACGAACCGGTCGAGGGAACGTACCGAGCCCAGGTCAACTTCGAGCCACTGGTCGGCGGTCGTCGTGCACCACTTGTCGCTGTTCCCGCCGGAGACACTGCCGTTGACGGCTTTGGTGGGTCCTTCGGCAGCGGTGCACTGCCCGGACGCCGTCGCCGGCCGGTCGAGAGCCAGGTTCGTCGTGATCGGCCCCGTACCGGACCAGGTGACGGTCGTGGTCGCCGCGGTGGAGCGGCCGTACTCGGTCGACACCGCCTCGACCTCGATGACCGCACTGGTCTCGGCGCCAACCCGGTCGAGCCGCGGCACGAAGTACGCGTCGTTCGGCGTCGCGCCCAGGTGGGTACGGCTGCCGTCCGGGTTGCGGCGGAACACGTCGTAGTGATGCACCGACCCGCTGTCCGACGGGGTCCAGCCCAGCCGCAACGTCTTGCGGGTCGCCGAGACGTCGGTGCTGCCCAGCACGGTCAGCTCGGTCGGCGCGGCGGCGGTGTCCACGGCCCCGTCGTACACGGCGAGCTGGCCGACCTTGATGTCGTAGGACGGGACAACGGCCGGCGCCGACGCCCGCAGCCCGATCTGGGCGATGGTCTTACCGGCGTACGCGGACAGGTCGAGAACGCGACGCTCCCAGTCGGTACCGGCGGTCGACCCGAGGTCGAGAGTGGTGAAGGTGTTCGGGGCGTCGGTGAAGGCCACCGCCACGCTCAGGTGGGTCGCTCCGGCGGCCGGGGTCTTGACGACCGTCGACAGCTTGGTGTCCGCGTCGACCGGCAGGTCGGTCTGGTAGAGACGCACGGTGTTCGTCGCGTCCAGCCTGCCGTCGAGCCGCAGCGTCGAGCCGCCCTCGTAGGCATCGGTGAAGTCGAGCGACGGCGTCAGCTTCGTGCCGGTCGAGGAGACCAGCCACTGGTAGGTCGGCGGCACGTCCTGCATCGACAGGTTGTTCCAGCCTCCGGTACGCACCTGCTTCCCGGCGACGTGGTATGTCGAACCCTGCCCGGCGTTGAAGCTGGTCACAAAAGGCTTCTGGGTCACCGGCGTGGACTCGGCGACGTAGTTGGCGAGCCCCTTCCAGGGCGAGGAGGTTGTGGTGTTCGACGGGTCGCCGTTCGCGCCGACCCAGTAGCGGGAGTCGCGCGCCCGGAAGTCGGCCGGTCCACTCGACGACGTCCACGTCCACTCCGGGCGGTAGATGCCCAGGGAGGTGACGTGCGACTCACCGGCGGGGAACAGGGCGTTCCAGTTGACGTTGGTCTGGTAGCCGTTGGCTTCGGTGTCGATGCCGGTGTACAGGTCGTACCCGCTCCGCCCGAGTGACTCGGCGCGGTCCCGGGACGAGGCCAGGCCGCCGGTGGACCACCAGAAGTTGAGGAACATCGAGTCCGACACCGGCGTCGGGCCGCCGAGGAACGAGTCGTTGGCGGTGGTGAGCGCGTTCTGCCAGGAGATGGCGCCGGATTCGGTCATCGCGTCGTACCACATGAACTCCACGCCCTTGTTCCGGCCGTAGGTCATCAGGTTGCGAAGTTCGGTGGCGAGGGCGGCGTCGCCGCCGGTCGTCTCCTGGTTGATGAACCAGCCCTCGAAGCCGTAGTACTCGGCGACCTCCGCGAGCTTGTCGGCGACCGGATAGGTCGAGCCCGACTTACGCACGAAGTCGTGCACCCATTCGAGCTTGCCGCCGTAGGCGACCGGCGGGAAGAAGACGGTGCCGTACACCTTGACGCCGTTGCGGTGCGCGGCGTCGATCACCGTGGGGTTCGGCGCCAGGATCAGGCCCTCGACGGCCGATCCGCCCCAGAAGACCAGGGTGTCGATGTACTGCCAGTGACCGAACGCGTAGTAGTCCTCTTCGAGCGAGCCCTGGGACGGGTTGTCCGACGTCGGGGCGAACGACACCAGCGACGCCACCTTGCCCTCGCCGGCCCGCGCGTTCGCGTTGGCCTTCAGCGTCGGGTCGGAGGCCCGCTGCTGGAGCGGAACCGTGGATCGATTGAAGCGGGCGTCGGGGTCGGTGTCCGGGTCCCAGTCGAGGATCTCGTTCGGGAACCAGTACGAGGCGTACGGCTGACTGCCGTCCTGCGGGTTGGTGTTGGCTGCCGCGGTGGGGGCCGCGTTGAGGGTGCTGCCAGCCACGACTGTGGCACCAACCAGCAGGGACAGAAGCAGGCGTCGCATCCAGGATCACCTCCATTGGGGGTGGGGGGGGTGGGGGGGTTGGGGCGAGGGTTACCCCTTGATCGCCCCCTCCTCGACGCCGCGGAAGAAGAACCGTTGCAGCGTCGCGAAGACAATGACGATCGGAATGAACGCGATCATCGTGCCGGCCGCGATGACCCGGGGGTTCGAGGTGAAGGCACCGCTGAGGTACTGCAGGCCGACGGTGAGGGTGTAGTTCTGCGGGTCGGTCAACACGATCAGCGGCCACAGGAAGTCGTCCCAGGCGCCGATGAACGCGAAGATCGTGATGACGCTGAGCATGCCCCGCACGTTGGGGAGTCCGACATGGATCAGCCGTTGCCAGGCCGACGCGCCGTCGATCACCGCCGCCTCGTCCATCTCGTCGGGGATCGCCATGAACGCCGCGCGCATCAACAGCACGTTCAACATGGCGACGGTGGTGGGCAGCGCCACACCGACCAACGTGTCGGCCAGACCGAGGCTGCGAACCGTCACGTACTGCGAAATGATCGTCACCTCGCCGGGCAGCACCAGGGTGCCGAGCACCAGTGCGAGGAACAGCGTCCGGCCTCGGAAGCGCAGCTTGGCGAGGGCGAACCCGGCCAGGGTGGCGCCCACGGCGTTACCGATGACCGCTATCGCCGCCACGATCAGCGAGTTCTTCGCGTACGACAGGACGGGGATCGTCTCGGCCACCCGCAGGTAGTTGTCGAACGTCGGATCGGAGGGAATGAACTGCGGCGTCGAGGTGTAGATGCTCTCGCCGGCACCCTTCAGGGAGGTGGACAGCTGCCACACGAACGGCCCGACGGTCACCACCAGCGCCAGCAGCAGCAGCGCGTACCGGAGCAGCTTCTCGCGCCGCCGCATGGTGCCGAAGCCCGAGCCCCGACGCCGTCGCTTCGGCGCGGAGGCCGGCGTCTTCGCCGGAGCGCCGGCGGGAGGGGTGGTGAGCTGCGTCATGGCTAGGCCGCCTTCCGGTTCAGGCGCAGGAGGAGAAGCATGGGGCCGACAGTGATCACGAACAGCAACAGGCTGAGCGCCGAGGCGTAGCCGAGGTGTCCGGTGAAGCCCCGGCTGTACATCTGGATGAGCATGACCAGGGACATGGTCCGGCCGCCGGGCCCGCCGGTGCCGTTGGTGAGGACGAACAACTCGGTGAAGACCCGCAGCGCGGAGACGGTGACCAGGACGCTGACCAGCAACATCGTGGTGCGCACCCCGGGCACGGTGACCGACCAGAACCGGCGGATCGGACCGGCGCCGTCAACCGCGGCCGCCTCGTGCAGTTGGCGCGAAACGTTCCCCAACGCCGACAAGTAGATGATCATGTAGTAACCCAGCCCCTTCCACACGGTGAGGCTGATCGCGCTGAACAGCAGCAGCCAGCGCCCGCTGAGGAAGGGCAGCGGTTCGGTGAGGAAGCCGAGCTGTTGGGCCAGCCCGTTGACCAGGCCGCGGTCCTCCAGCAACCAGGTCCAGATCAGCGCCACGACCACCGCGGAGGCGATCACCGGGGTGTAGAAGGCGGTGCGAAAGAACGTGATGCCCGGCAGCTTCTTCTCCAACAGCACCGCGAGCAGCAGCGGCAGGAAGAGCAACAGGGGTAGGCAGACCAGCATGTAGACGATGCTGTTCACCAGCGCATAGATGAGTTGATCATCATTGAGCATGCGCTCGAAGTTGGCCACTCCAGTGAAGCTTCCACCGCCGAGTGGCTTGGCGTTGGTGAACGCGAGGACCACGGTGTTGATCGCTGGCCAGAGGTTGAACACCAGCAGCCAGACGAGGGCAGGCCCGAGCAACAGCCAGGGGGTGAACCAACGCTGAGTTTTCATTACGTCCCGCTCTGCTTTTCCGGTGGGGTGGCGTGGCGATGCGGTGAGTCGCGCAACGACAGGTGATGGCAGTGGTGGCGCGGGCGGCGCCGGTGCTCGGCCGGCCGGGGTTCCGGTCCGGCCGAGCACCGCTGGTCAACGTGGGACCGGCCCGGCTCGGCCGATCAGTTGTTGAGCAGTTCGTTGCACTTCTCGACTGCCTTGTCCAGCGCCTCCTGGGAGGTGATCTCTCCGCTGATCGCGAGGGAGAACTGCTGATTGATGAAGTCGGTCATCGCCTGGTCGACGATGACTGGCTTCAACAGCTCCGCCTCGGCCAGCGAGGTGAAGGCGATCTTCTTCGCGTCCCCGGCGTTGGTGCCGTCGCTCTCGCTGAACTGCGGATCCTCAGCGGAGGCAACTGTACTCGGGAAGATGCCGGGCACGACCTCAGCGAAGGCCGCCTGGTTCTCCGCGTTGGTCACCCAACGGGCGAGGGCGACGGCCGCGGGCAGGTTGTCGCTGCCCTTGGCCACCGACAGCCCCTGGGTGTACAGCGGCGGGGTGCCGATCGCCGGTGACGCGACGATCTTCTCGGCCAGCGACGGGTTGTCGACCTTGATGGTGTTGATCGAGTTACCGCCACCGGTGGTCCAGGCGACCTGCTGCTTCTTGAACAGCTCCATGTTGCCGAGGTAGGCGTCGGTCAGCACGTTGCGGGGCAGGAGCCCTTCGGCGAACGCGTCCCGGTAGGTGTCGAGGACCGCCACGGCCTCGGGGGTGTTGAAGACGAACTCCTTGCCGTCCGAGGAGACGATGTCGACGCCGGCCTTGGTCAGGTCCTCGACGCTGGGCATCCGGCTCAGCAGGTGGACCTTGCCGTCGGACTCCTCCTTGACGATCCGGGCCTGGGCGACCAGTTCCTCGATCGTGGTCGGGAGCTTGGTCTCGTCCAACCCGTACTGGGACAGCAGCTCCGTGTTCCAGTAGTTCACGTCGGTGTTGAGGTACCACGGGTAGCCGTAGACCCCGGTAAGACCGGCGTACTCGTAGGAGGCGATGCCGCCCGCGACGTACTCCTCGCGGAGCTTGTCGTCGGCCTGGTCGACGTCGACCAGCAGCCCCTGCTCGGCGAGCGGCAGGGCGAATTCCGGCGGAAGGTTCGTCACGTCGGGCAGCTCATCGCTGGCCGCCTGGCTGAGCACCTTCTCCGAGTAACCGTCACCGGGCTGGTCCAGCCACTTGACGGTCGTTCCCGGGTACTTCTCCTCGAACCCGTCGATAACACCCTGCACGTAGTCGGTGAACTTGGGCTTCAGGGCCCAGGTCTGCAGGGTCACAGTGCCTTTGATCTCGCCGGTGACATCGACCTGGTCGTCACTGGAGTCCGTGCCGGACAGCCCGCATCCCGCGAGCGCCGTTAGCACGGCCGACGACAGGGCAAGCCCGGCCAAGCGTGTTCGCATCTCTCTCTCCGCCCCTAACTCTTTATCAGCCGGCTACCCCCGTCGGATCGGGCGTGTCCGGTGCTCACAGGCGATCCGATGGCAATGATAAACCGGTCTAGTGGAGGGACTATCCCCCCGGTTAGAATCGCGTGTCAAGAGCGGCTACCGACCGTCGCTTCCCGGTAGCCGCGTGGAGGGAGAGCGTCGCCAGATGCAGCGACCGACAATCGCCGATATCGCCCGGCGGGCCGGGGTCTCCAAGGGCGCCGTCTCGTTCGCGCTCAACGGCCGGCCCGGCGTCAGCGAGGCCACCCGGGCGCGCATCCTCCGCGTGGCAGAGGAGATCAACTGGCGTCCGCACAGTGCGGCGCGGGCCCTCGGCGGAGCCCGAGCCAACGCCGTCGGGCTGGTGATCGCGCGCCCCGCGCGCACCCTCGGCGTGGAGCCCTTCTTCGCCCGCCTCCTCTCCGGCCTGCAGGCGGAGTTCTCCAGTCAGTCGATCGCGCTGCACCTGATGATCGTCGAGGACACCCAAGCAGAGATCGAGATCTACCGGAGCTGGGTCTCCGAACGCCGGGTGGACGGCCTGGTGCTGATCGACCTGAAGGTTCGTGACCCACGCATCGCCGTGGTGGAGCAGCTCAAGATCCCGGCCGTCGTGGTCGGCGGGCCGGGCCGACACGGGAGCGTCTCCTCGGTCTGGGCCGACGACCGAGCGGCGATGCTCTCGGCGGTGGAGTACCTCGCCGTGCTCGGCCACACCCGGATCGCCCACGTGTCGGGGCTACCCGAGTTTCAACACACCCAGCGCCGTTCCCGAGCACTGCGGGACGCCGCCACCCGGCTGGCACTCCCCCGCGCCCGGTCACTGCACACCGACTTCAGCGACGCCCAGGGCGCGGCGGCCACGCGCAAGCTGCTCGCCGGGGCCGGCCGCCCAACGGCGATCATCTACGACAGTGACCTGATGGCGGTCGCCGGGCTGGGCGTCGCACTGGAGATGGGGGTTCCCGTCCCACACGAGCTATCGATCATCTCCTTCGACGACTCGGTGTTGGCCCAGCTCACCCACCCCTCCCTCACCGCGCTGTCCCGCGACACCTACCGCTTCGGCGTGCAGGCGGCCCAGGCCATGATGGCGGTCCTGGCCAACCCCACGAAGACGAAGAACCACAAGACCGAGACGCCCCGGCTGATCGCGCGGGAGAGCACCTCGCCGACCCACAACTAGCACTCCCGGGTCGATGCGTGTCGAGCGATGCTCGTGGTGTGTAATAAATCGGTTTAGCACCCTATCTGTGCCTGGCTAGCCATGTGGAGGACCTTTTGATCACCAATGCCCGTACGCAGAGCACCCGAAGGTTCCGCCTCGGCGCCAACTACGTACCGTCCGACGGCTGGTTCTACAGCTGGCTCGACTTCTCGGCTGACGCGGCCCGCCGCGACCTCGAAGACCTGGCGAGCATCGGCCTGGACCACGTACGCGTCTTCCCGATCTGGCCGTGGATCCAACCCAACCGCGCACTCCTCCGTCAACAGCCGATCGACGACCTGCTCTCGCTGATCGACGTGGCGGCGGAGTTCGACCTCGGGGTCTCGGTCGACCTGCTCCAGGGGCATCTGTCCAGCTTCGACTTCCTACCCTCCTGGGTGCTCACCTGGCACCAGAGCAGCATCTTCACCGACCGGGCGGCACGCGACGGCATCAGCGAGTACGTCCGACGGCTCAGCACCGAGGTCGCGACGCGCCCCAACGTCTTCGCCATCACCCTCGGCAACGAGGTCAACAACCTCTGGCCGGCCAACCCCACCACCCCGGACGCCTCCCACCGGTGGGCGGCGGAGCTACTGGAGGTGGTCCGCACCGCGGCGCCCGACGTGCTCCGCCTGCACTCCGTCTTCGACGACGCGTGGTACGCCCCCGATCACCCCTTCCACCCCGCCGAGGCGGTCGAGCTGGGCGACCTGACCACAGTGCACTCCTGGGTGTTCAACGGCACCTCGCGCATCGATGGACCGCTCGGGCCGGCCACCACATCACACGCCGACTACCTGCTGGAGCTCGCCGCCTCCAGCGCGCCGGACCCCACCCGCCCGGTGTGGCTGCAGGAGCTCGGGGTGCCCCGGCCGGACGTTCCAGCGGAGCAGGCCGGCGAATTCGTCGCGCGCACCCTGGCGACGGTGGCCGGTAACCCGGCGCTGTGGGGCGTCACCTGGTGGTCCTCGCACGACATCGACCGTCGCCTCACCGACTTCCCGGACCGGGAATACGATCTGGGCCTGTTCACCGTGGACCACCGGCCGAAGCCGGCCGCGCGCGCCCTGGCCGAGTTCGCCCAGGACACCGCGGCCCACGCGGCAGCCCTGGCTCGACCGGCGCTGGTGGCGCCGATCAACCCGCTCCAGGAACCCGCACGGCGGGCGGAGGTCGCGCCCGGAAGCACGTTCCACCAGGACTGGGTGAAGGCCCGGCAACTCGAACCCACCGCGATCGTGACCCCGGACCGGGCGACCGACGAGGGCTACCTCGCCGCCCGCGGCCTCGGCCCGGTCCGCTAACCCGACCGACCGTTTCGGGTCGGGTCAGCGCCGGGGCGGCTGCGGCCGCCGGCGTTGACCCGGCCGCGGCCGCTCAGGTACGACGCCAGGCGAGCAGGCCGAAGAGCAACCCCGCCGCCCCCGCCACCGACACCATCCGGTGCCGGGACAGCCACGCCTGTGGACTGTGCCGCAGTGACCGGTCGGTGAACGCGCCGTGCGCACCGAAGTCGTGGCCGCCCGATCCATCGGCCGGCTGCCACAGGTTCACCGGCTGGTCCGGCCCGACGGGCTGGTCGGTCTGCTGCGAGTCGTAGCCCGTCCGGCCCAGGTAGCGATCCAGCAGCCCCGGCACCAGCCGGTTACCCAGGATGGTCAGGACGGTGGGCGTACCCACCCAGTACGCCCGCCGCCCCGGCCGGGCGGCAGCGGCGACGATGGTGCGGGCGGCGACCTCCGGCTCGTAGATCGGCGGCACCGGCTGGGCGTGCCGCGGCAGCCGGGACAGCAGCCACGAGAACTGTGGGGTGTTCATCGCCGGTAGGTGCACCATGGTGACCTTGACGTTGCTCTTGTCGTGCAGCAACTCACAACGGAGCGACTCGGTGAACCCGACGATGGCGTGCTTGGCCCCACAGTAGGCGGCCTGCAGCGGGATTCCCCGGTACGCCAGCGCCGATCCGACCTGCACGATGGCGCCCCGGTCCCGCGGGATCATGTGGTCCAGGGCCACCCGAGTGCCGTAGACGTAGCCGAGGTAGGCGACCTCGGTGGTCCGGCGGAACTCCTCGGGCCGAATCTGCTGGAAGGGCGCGAAGACCGAGCTGAACGCCACGTTGATCCACACGTCGATCGGCCCCAGTTCGTCCTCGATCCGCTGGCCGGCGGCGGCGACCTGGTGGTAGTCGGCCATGTCGACCTCGATCGGCACGGCGTGACCGCCGGCGGCGCGGACATCGTCGGCCGCGGCGTCGAGACCGGCACGACCGCGGGCCAACAGGGCGATCGTGACCCCCGGCCGCGCCAGCTGCCGTACGGTGGCCCGCCCGACCCCGCCGCTGGCACCCGTGACCACCGCCACCTGAATCTCCCGTAGCCCGTGCCCCATCCGCGCCACCTCCCGTAACGGGTTGACCTGCTCCGGTTCTACTCGCGTCAGCACGCTGTCTACCCGGGGCGTTACGAGTTAGTCGAGCGGCTGGCCGGCCGCCGCGGGTGGGAGCCGGCCAGCCGGCTGCCACGGGTGTCGGGGACCGCCGATCGGGTAACGGGGGGCGGGGAGGTGCTGCCGTGGCCCGCAACAAACGGACGAACAGCTCCGAAGCGCCCCACCTGGACTCACCGAACGTGCTCCGGGAGTACGCGCTACTCGCCGACGGGCAGCGGGCGGCGTTGGTCGGCCCGGACGGGAACATCGTCTGGCTCTGCGCCCCCCGGTGGGCCGACCCGCCGCTGTTCAGCAGCCTGCTCGGGGGCCGGGGCAGCTACCTGGTGACCCCGACGGACCGGCGCTTCGTCTGGGGCGGCCAGTACGAGCCCGACTCGCTGATCTGGATCAACAGATGGGTGACCACCGACGGAATCATCGAAACCCGGGAAGCCCTGGCCTTCCCTGGTGACGCCCACCGGGTGGTCCTGCTACGCCAGGTGCGCGCGGTGGACCAGGACGCGAAGGTCCGGGTACGGCTCGCCCCCCGGGCGAACTTCGGTCGAGAGCCGCTCCGCCAGGTACGGCAGGACGGGGGGCTGTGGCACGCCCGCTCCGGTGGCCTGCACCTCCGCCACAGCTGCGGCCACCCGCTCGAACCCAGCGCCGAGGGGCCGCTCGAAGGCGAGCTGCGGGTGCCCGCCGGTGGGCAGGTCGACCTGGTGCTGGAGATCGCCACCCAGCCCCTGGATGGGAAGCCACCAGATGCCTCGGAGCTGTGGCGGATCACCGAGAAGTCCTGGCAGGACGTGCTGCGCCCGCTGTCCCGCGGCACCGCGGGACGAGATGCGATCTTCGCCTACACGGTGCTGCGCGGGCTGACCCAGCCCGGCGGCGGGATGGTCGCCGCGGTGACCACGGGGCTGCCGGAGCGAGCGCTCGCCGGACGCAACTACGACTACCGGTACGCCTGGATCCGCGACCAGTCGTTCGCCGGACAGGCCGCCGCCCTGATCGGTCGGCACGAGCTCCTCGACGACGCGGTGCGGTTCCTCACCGACCGGGTCCTCGCCGACGGCGATCGGCTCGCTCCCGCCTACACCATCGATGGTGGTCCCGTACCGTCGGAAGAGGAGCTGACCTTCCTGCCCGGCTATCCGGGGGCCAGGGCCCGGACCGGCAACTGGGTTGGCGGGCAGTTCCAACTGGACGCCTACGGTGACGTGCTGCTGGTCCTGGCGGCCGCCGCCGAGCGGGGACGGCTGGAGGCCACCTCCTGGCAGGCGCTGACCGTCGCCGCCCAGGCCGTCGAGAAGTGCTGGCGGTCGCCCGACTCGGGCATCTGGGAGCTCCCGGCCCGGCAGTGGACCCACTCGAAGCTGACATGTGTGGCCGGGCTGCGCGCGGCGGCCCGGATCGCGCCGGGCGGGCTGGCCAGCCGGTGGGCCTCCCTCGCCGACACGATTCTCGCCGACACCACGGCGCACGCTCTCCACCCCTCCGGGCGCTGGCAGCGCGCCTACGACGACCCCCGCGTCGACTCGGCGTTGCTGCTGCCGGGAATCCGCGGCGCGCTCCCCGAAGGTGACCCCCGGACCGAGGCGACCCGGCGGGCCGTGCTGAGCGAACTCCAGCAGGACGGCTACCTGTACCGGTTTCGACCCGACCGCCGTCCGCTGGGGGACGCCGAGGGGGCCTTCCTGCTCTGCGGTTTCGCCGCGGCGCTCGCCGAGTGGCAGGCCGGCGACGCCGTCGCCGCGAACCGGTGGTTCGAACGCAACCGGGCGGGGTGCGGCCCACCGGGACTCTTCACCGAGGAGTTGGACGTGGCGCAGCGGCAGCTACGGGGCAACCTACCGCAGGCCTTCGTGCACGCGCTGATGCTCGAAACCGCCGTACGCCTCGGCCACGCCGCTCCCTGCGCCGACTGATGCGGTGACCACCAACATTCGTGATGCGGTGACCACCAACATTCGCGGTGCGCCGCACGGAGTTCACCCGGGGGTACGCCGCTGGACGAGCTCAGTTGTCCAGCCGCACGGTGACCCAGACCCGGCCCCGATCGTCGCGGGCGGAAACCGCGTGACCCCGTCCGCGTCACCGTCGGCCGCGGGCATCCGCCCGACTCGCGGCGACACCGTCGTGGATGGTCCACCCGGTGGTAATGGCGACGTCAGTCAACGCGACCCGACGCCGTCGACGATCAGCGATGAGCGCCACCGCGGTCAGCGCGTGCAGCCCGTCGGCGACCGCACCGAGCCGGAACGCCTCCGGCGTCGGCCACCGGAGCAGCACCGCGGCCTGCACCAGGTGCCGGATTCCGAGCACCCGCAGGATCGCCGACGGGGTCGAACCCGGATCGCCGCCCATCACCCGCAGCACCCGGTCGGGTGCGGCCAGGAGCAGCCCGCCCCAGACCAACCGGGTCAGCTCCCCCACCGCCGCGGTCGGGGTCAGCTCCCCCCGCCCCGTGATCCGGGCTGGCGCCTGTTTCGCCACCATCGTTGCCGCCCTCCATCCGATGCCGAACCCGCCTCACCAGAGCCGTCGTGGCCTTGACCTCCCCCACCACCGCACCTTCGACCCGACCAGGGCGACCACCGGCGCGAGTACGGCCAGGCCGACCAGCCCGACCGCGGCCAGCCGCGCCCGCCGGGACGGCGACTGCGGCCGGCGTCCCCAGCGCCGTTCCGGCCGGGACACCACCGACTCACCGTGCAACCCGGCACGCAGTAACTCGGCCAGGTGAATCGCCGTGCGGCCGCCGGAGGCGCTCTGTTCGACCTGGGTGCGGCAGCTGAACCCGTCGGCGAGGATCACGTCGGTGTCGTTGGCGTCCCGAACGGCCGGTAGGAGCACCCGTTCGGCGCAGGCCTCGGAGACCTCGTAGTGCCCCTGCTCGAAGCCGAAGTTGCCAGCGAGGCCGCAGCAGCCCGAATCGAGAAAGTCGGCTCGCACCCCAGCGTCGGTGAGTACCGCCTGGTCGGCGGCGGTACCCAGGACGGCGTGCTGGTGGCAGTGGGTCTGGATCAGCGCGTGCGCCGGCAGCCGCGGCGGCTGCCAGCCGGGGCTGTGCTCGTGAAGGAGCTCGGCCAGGGTGACCGTCTGCTGGCGGAGACGGATGACATCCTCGTCGTCCGGGAAGAGCTCGTAGGCGTCGCTACGGAAGACGGCCGTACAGCTGGGTTCCAGACCAACCACCCGGGTACCCGCCCGCAGGTGGGGCCGAAGAGCGGCGACCGTACCCCGTAGCACCCGCTTGGCGACACCGAGTTGACCGGTGGAGAGCCAGGTCAGGCCGCAGCACACCGGCCCCTCCGGTACCCGGACCCGCCATCCGGCGGACTCCAGCACCTCCACCGCGGCCTGGGCCACCCCGGGATGGAGCCGGTTGGTGAAGGTGTCCGGCCAGAGCAGCACCTCGCCGCGGTGGCCGTCCCCAGTCGGGGTCCGGTGCGCGAACCACCGCTGGAAGCTCTCCGCGGCGAAGGTCGGGATGTCGCGCCGCTGGTCGATGCCGCCCACCGCCTTCGCCAGCCGGCCCAGACCGGGCGCGTGGGTGAGGGCGTTCACCACCCCCGGCACGGTTCCGGCCACCGCCGCCAGCACCGGCAGCCATCCCATCGAATAGTGCGCACGGGGACGGAGGCGCCCGGCGTAGTGGTGTGACAGGAACTCCGCCTTGTAGGTCGCCATGTCCACGTTGACCGGACAGTCCGATTTGCAGCCCTTGCAGGCCAGGCAGAGATCGAGGGCGTCGCGGACGGCGGTGGAGCGCCACCCGTCGTCGATGCTGCCGCCCCGGGCGCCGCCGTCGAGCATCTCGAAGAGCATCCGGGAGCGACCCCGCGTGGAGTGCTCCTCCTCCCGCGTGACCATGTAGGAGGGGCACATCACCGCACCGTCGTGCCGGCGGCACTGGCCCACCCCGACGCAGCGAAGCACGGCGTTGGCGAAACTACCCTCGTCGTTGGGGTAGGCGAAGGTGGTTCGCACCGGGCCGTGGTCATAGTCGACGCCCAACCGCAAATGGCTGTCGAGCGGGTAGGGCGACACGGTCTTGCCCGGATTCATCCGGTCGTCCGGGTCGAAGATCGCCTTGAGTTGGCCGAACGCCCGCATCAGCCGGCCACCGTACATCCTCGGCAGCAGCTCGCCCCGGGCCTGACCGTCCCCGTGCTCACCGGAGCAGGATCCACCGTAGGAGGTGACCAGGTCGGCCGCCCGTTCCAGGAACGATCGGAACCGCCCCACCCCGTCGGGGGTGTTCAGCTCGAACGGAATGCGCGTGTGCACGCACCCCTGCCCGAAGTGGCCGTACAGCGACGCCTGGTCCAGGCCGTACTCCTCAAGAAGCTGTCGCAGGTCCCGCAGGTAGTCGCCGAGCTGTTCCGGGGCGACCGCCGAATCCTCCCAGCCCGGCCAGGTGCGCTCGGAGCCACGTACCTGTGCGGTCGCTCCCAGGGACGACTCCCGGACCTGCCACATCTGCCGCTCGTGGGCCGGGTCGTTGAATTCGTGCACGGTGCCCGCACCGCCCGCACGGACCGCGGCGATCAACCGGCTGGCGGCGGCACGAGCCTGTCCCGGCGTGTCCCCGCCCATCTGGATCATCAACCAGGCGCCGCCCTCGGGGATCTCCCGGAGCCCCGCGGGCCGCTCGCGTTTGCGCCGCTCGTCCGCGACCAGTCGATGGTCGATCCCCTCCAGGGTGACCGGTTTGTGCGCCAGCACCCGCATGACATCGTCACCCGCCGCGGCGATGTCCGGATAGTTGACAAAGACGAGAGCGGACGCCTTCACCACGGGCACCAGCCGCAACCGCGCCCGGAGAATGGTGACCAGCGTGCCCTCGGAGCCGACCAGGGTCTGCGCGAGGTGAAAGCCCTTCTCCGGCAGGAGGCTGTCGAGGTTGTACCCGGAGACCCGGCGCGGAATGTGTGGGTAGCGGGTACGGATGTCGGCGAGGTACTCCTCGCGCAGCGCCCGCAGCTGCCGGTAGATCTCGGCTGGTCGACCGCCACGGAGCTGGATCTCGGCGTACTGCTCGTCGCTGGTCTCCCCGACCCAGATCCGGGTCCCGTCGTAGAGCAGAACCTCCAACTCGACGATGTTGTCGACCACCTTGCCGGTCCGCTGGGCGGTGGCGCCGCAGGAGTTGTTGCCGAGCATGCCGCCCAGGGTGCAGCGGCTGTGGGTGGACGGGCGGGGGCCGTACTCCAGCCCGGTCGGCTCGAGTTGGGCGTTGAGTGAGTCCAGGACGATGCCGGGCTCCACCAGGCAGGTCCGCGCCTGCGGATCTACCTCCAGCAGGAGGTTGCAGTACTTCGACCAGTCCAGTACGACGGCGGTGTTGGTGCACTGTCCGGCCAGGCTGGTGCCACCGCCTCGGGAGACCAGCGGTGCCCGGTGCCGACGGCACACCGCGACCGCCGCCACCCCCGCCTCGATCGTCCGGGGCAGCACCACCCCGAGCGGCACCTGCCGGTAGTTGGAGGAGTCGGTGGAGTAGGCGGCCCGGGAACCGGCATCGAACCGGACCTCGCCGTCCACCTCCGCCCGAAGGTCGGCGACGAGTGCGGCCAGGTCGACCTCCAACGCCGGCCCGGGTGCGCGCACGACCGGTTGGGGCAGCAGGACCTCACTCACGGCCGCCGCTCCCGCCGCCGTTGGGCCCGCCGCTTCCCTGCTCCCCTCACCACGCTCACCGCCAATTTTATCCGACTACGCCCGATTCTTGCCGACTTGAGGCATTCTCGGGCCGGGGGTACCCGGACAAGGACGCCGGTAAACCCCCTCCCCGACGTTGTCCGCGCCGCCCCGGCCGACCGCCCGGGACCGCGCCACACCCGAAGGGCCGGGGCGTCAGTACGGGTGACCTGGCCGGCGCTGACGGGTGAGGTGGATGAGGGCGGCGCCACCGAGGATGAGCAGGGCTGCCGCGCCGAGCAGGGTGGGCAGGTTGGCTCCGGTGGTGGGCAGTTCGGGGGGTTGGTCGATGGTGATGGTGGTGGCCTCGGACGGGCTGTCGGGGCAGACGCTGTTGGTGCTGGTGTAGTCGGCGGTGAGGGTATTGGCGCCGACCGGGAGCCGGGTGGTGTGGGTGGCGGTGTTGCTGCTGTCCAGCGGCACGGTGGCGAGCTCGGTGTTGTTGTTGCGGAAGGTGACGCTGCCGGTCGGGTCTCCGGCGTTGCAGGTGACCGTGGCGGTGAGCGTGACGTCCTGATCCGCGGTCGGGTCCGGCGGCGAGACCTGCAGGACCGTGGCCGAGGCCGCCTGGAGCGTGGGCAGGGCCAGGTTGTGGTCGTTGCCGACGGCGATCATGTCCAGCGTGGTGCCGGTGGGCAGGCTGACCGGCACCGGGGTGGCGCTGTCGGTGGTGGTCCCGTCCCCCAGGTGCCCCTGCGAGTTGACGCCCCAGGCCAGGGCGGTGCCGTCATCGGCTATCGCCACGTTGTGGTCGCTGTCGCCACTGGCGACAGTGGTGAGCCGCATGCCGATCGGAAGATTGACCGAGACCGGTTCGCTGCTGTCGGAGGTGGTGCCGTTCCCCAACTGCCCCAGCTGGTTTCCACCCCAGGCGAGGGCGGTTCCCTCGGAGGTCAACACCGCACTGTGCGTACGGCCGGCGGCGATCGCGGTGGCCTCGGTGCCGACGGACAGGGCGACGGGGACGGGTACGAGACTGTCCGTGGTGGTGCCGTCGCCGAGTTGACCGCGAGAATTACTTCCCCAGGCCAGGGCGGCGCCGTCGGCGGCCAACGCCAGGCTGTGATCACCTCCACCGGCGATGGCGGTGACCGTGGGGCCGGCCGGCAGCGCGACGGGGACCGGGACGCTGCGTCCGAACCTGGTTCCGTCGCCAAGCTGACCTTCGCTGTTCGCCCCCCAGGCGAGCAGGGCCGCCGGCCCGGTCGAGGTCAGGACCAGATTGTGGTCGCGGCCCGCGGCGACCGCGGCGGCCGCGGTACCCGTCGGCAGGCGCACCGCGAGGGGCATACTGCTGCTGGTGACCGTGCCGTTGCCGAGCTGGCCGGAGTTGTTGGCACCCCAGGCGAGCAGCGAGCCGGTGGAGGTCAACGCCACACTGTGGTTGGCACCGACGGCGACGGCGACGGCCCGGACACCCGCGGGCAGGCGCACCGGGACGGGCTCGCGGCTGCTGACGGTGGTCCCGTTACCGAGTTGGCCGTCGTCGTTGCCGCCCCAGGCGAGGATGTTGCCAGCGGAGGTCAGGGCGAGACTGTGGCGCTCACCCGCAGCGACGGCGGCGACCGTGGTGTTCGCGGGCAGGCGCACCGCCAGCGGCTCGCTGCTGTTGGTCGTGGTTCCGTCGCCCAGCTGCCCCCCGGCGTTCCCACCCCAGGCAAAGACCGCAGCTGACGCGACAGCATTCGATGCGGGCTGGTGGTGCGCCGACGCGGCCGATCCACCGATCACCGGTGCGAGCGCCATTGCCAGCGCGAGGGAGCACCAACCGGCGACAGCACGTCGCACCGGCTGCCCTCCGCCGCCCCGGCCACGCCGCTGGCTGGATCCCTGCATCGCACCCACCTCCGAGCGGTTAATCCTCCGCTAATAGGATAGAAGTCATTATTAGCGGAGGATTGTCGGATTATTGGGTAGAAACGCCCAGCACCCTGGTCCGGGAAACCATCTCGCCCACCCCGAACAAAGGTGAAAGCATGTGCCGCTGTGGAACTGGCTACGCCGCGCCTACTGCTGCGTGAGTTTCACGGCACTGACCATGCCGCCGTGCACGAGTTCGCGAGCGATCCCGAGGTTGTTCGCTACACCGACTGGGGACCCAACGATCCGCAGGACACCGCGGCATTCCTCCGTGAGGTAGCCGAGTACGCCACGCGCACCCCACGTTCGACATTCGCCCTCGCCATAGTCACCCCGGCGGTCGGCACCCTGATCGGCTCCATCCAACTCGCCAACTCCGAAACCGCTCCCCGGCAGGCCGAGATCGGCTACGTGTTGGCCCGCCCCTGGTGGGGGCACGGGTATGCCACCGAGGCCAGCAAAGCCCTGATGAGGTTCGGATTCGACCACCTCGGCTTACGCACCGTGAACGCGACATGCGACCCGGCCAATAGCGCCTCCGCGCGCGTCCTGACGAAAATCGGGATGCGGCCGGCCGGACGCCGACACCGCTACTTCCGCGGCCAGTGGCGCGACCGGCTGTTCTTCGCCGCCACCGCCGCCGATTAGGCGACGGTGGGGGCAAGGAACGTCCGGGCGCCCCGGAGCTGGGTGGTCAGCTTCGACTGGGTCTCGGTGCAGTCGAGGCGGACCCGGACCGGACCAGGAACGGTGGTGTCGGCCCGGCGGCCGGCGGGCAGGACCGTGTCGTCGAGACCGTCGCGGCGGGCGATGAGCAGGCCGAGTTCGTAGCGGCTGAGGGCATCGGCGCCAGCGACGTGATGGATTCCGGCGTGATCGGAATTGGCCAACTCCAGCAGTGCCGCGGCCAGGTCCGTGACGTCGATCGGGCAGCGCAGGTCGTCGGTGAAGAGGACACCACGGGTGGGATCGGCGGCCAGGTTGTGCACCAGCCGCTCCTGGCGAGAGCTACCACCGGCTCCAACAATCAACGAGGTACGAGCGATGACGGCACTCGGATCCAGGCCCCTGGTCGCCGTCTCGACCGCGGCCTTGGCCGCACCGTACGGGCTGATCGGGTCGGGGCTATCCGTCTCGTCGTAACGTTCCGCCGTGCCGGAGAAGACGGCATCACTGGAGACCTGCACCAGACGGGCCCCGTTGGCGGCGGCTGCGGCAGCCACGTACATGCCGCCGTCGGCGGTGGTGACCCAGTCGTCCTGCTGGTACGCCGCATTGATGATCGCACCGGGTCGGAGCTGGCGCACCAGGGTGGCGACCTCGTCGCGGCGTCGGATGTCGAGCTCGCGCCAGGTCACCCCCGCCACCGGCGCCACCTGCCGGTGGAAGGTCGCCGCCACCTGACGGCCGATCCGCAGCGCCTGGCGAACGATCTCCCGGCCCAGCAGCCCGCTACCGCCCACCACGAGAAGGTCCATGGGCCGCAATGTAGCCCGATACCGCTACCTGATCACCTCAGTGGTGGGCCGACCGGTGTCGGCGGGTGAGGTAGATGAAGCTGACGCCGGCGAGGAGAAGCAGGGTGGCGGCGCCGAGCAGGCTGGGCAGACTGGCCCCGGTGATGGGCAGATCAGGGTCGGTGGGGTCGGTCGGGTCGGCGACGGTGATGGTGGTGGACTCGGACTGACTGCTCGGGCAGACGGTGGTGGTGCTGGTGTAGTCGGCGGTGAGGGTATTGGCGCCGGTGGGGAGCCGGGTGGTGTGGGTGGCGGTGTTGGTGGTGTCCAGCGGCACGGTGGCGAGCTCGGTGTTGTTGTTGCGGAAGGTGACGCTGCCGGTCGGGTCTGCGAGGTCGCAGGTGACGGTGGCGGTGAGCGTGACGTCCTGATCCGCGGTCGGGTCCGGCGGCGAGACCTGCAGGGTCGTGGCGGAGCCCACCTGCTGAGCCGGCAGGGCCAGGCTGTGGTTGTCGCCGACGGCGGTGGCGGTCAGGGTGATACCGGAGGGCAGGGTGACGGCCACCGGCGTGTTGGAGTCGTTGCCGGTTCCGTCACCGAGCTGGCCGAAGACATTGCTCCCCCAGGCGAGGGCGGTGCCGTCGGTGGCTATCACCAGGGTGTGGTCGCTGTCGCGGGAGGCGATGGTGGTGAACGTGGTGCCCGTCGGCAGGCTGACATCGATGGGTTCGCTGCTGCTGCTGTTACTCCCGTTTCCGAGTTGCCCGAGATTATTGTCCCCCCAGGCGAAGACGCTGGCCGAGGTCATCGCTGCACTGTGGACACGACCCGCCACGACGGCGGTGGCCTCGGCGCCGAGGGGCAGGGCGACGCCAACCGGCGTACTCCGGCTGGTGGTGGTCCCGTCCCCGAGCTGACCGGAACTGTTGTTCCCCCAGGCGAGGACGGCGCCGGTGGAGGTGACCGCCAGGCTGTGGCGGCGGCCGGCAGCGATCGCGGTGACCTCGGCGCCGGGGGGCAGGGCGACACTGGCCGGCGCGCTCCGATCGTCGGTGCTCCCGTCGCCCAGCTGACCAAGGTCGTTCAGCCCCCAACCGAACGCGGCGCCCGCGGAGGTCACCGCCAGGCTGTGGCTGTCCGCGGCGGCGACAGCGGTGACCGTGACACCGGACGGCATGGTCGCCTCGACGGGCGTGGTACGCCTGGTCGTGCTCCCGTCCCCGAGCTGACCGAAGCCGTTGCCGCCCCAGGCGAGGACGGTGCCGGTCGAGGTCAACGCCAGGCTGTGGATGCTGCCGGCGGCGACAGCGGTAACCGTGGCGCCTGCCGGCAGGCTCACCTCGACGGGCGCGCTACGGTCGATCAGGGTTCCGTCCCCGAGCTGACCAAAGTGGTTGGCACCCCAGGCGAGGACGGTGCCGGTCGAGGTCAACGCCAGGCTGTGATGCCGACCGGCGGCGACAGCGGTGACCGTGACGCCCAGCGGCAGGCTCACCGCGATCGGCTCGTTGCTTCCGGTAGTAGTCCCGTTGCCAAGCTGCCCATCGTTGTTGTTTCCCCAGGCGAGGAGGAATTGCGACGCGGCCATCGATCCGGGCTGGTGCTGCGCCAGCACGGGTGATACCCCGATCGCCTGCGTTACCGTCACCGCCAGCGCGAGGGCGAACCATCCGACGACAGCGCGTCCCGCCTGGCGCCCTCCGGCACCCCGACCCAGCCGCTGACAGAACCCCTGCATCGCGTACGCCTCCGCGCAGTGAAGTACCGCAAGAAGGGCAGCTATTACTACTGGTCACCTATCCCTCAATGCGGGCAGAAACACCTCTACCGTCGGGATCAACGCCCGGTGGTACGTCGAGGTTGTTGGTCGCCGTGGAAAGACGGCCGGCCTCAGCCGGGGGAAGGTCGCCGGCCTCGGCCGAGGAAGGACGACCGGCCTCAGCCGACTCCGCGGTAGGCGCACTCCGGCTGGGGCCGTCCGGTCGGCTGCGGTGCCGCGGCGAGCGCGCCACCCGAACGCCTGCCCCAACCCCGGACAACGCCAGCACGGCGGCCACCCCGACCGCGGCCAGCGGCGCCCAGCCCTCGATAGCGGCGGCACCGGCCGCAGCGCCCACGGCGGCGCCGAGCTGAATGGCAGCCCCGGTCCAGGACTGCGTCTCCACCTCGGTACCCGACGGCGCCAGGTCACCCGCACTGCTGTACAGGGAAACGAAGGTGGGCCCGATGAAGAGACCGACCAGGAGGCATCCGGCCACCAACAGCCCCAGCGGCAGTCGACCGACCACCGCCAGGGCCACACACGCGAGGGCAAGCCCCAGGAGCAGGGCGGGCAGGCGCGGTACCCACCGCCCACGCAGCGCCCCAACGGCCAGGCCACCAACGATGCTGCCCACCGACAGGAGGCTGACCAGAGCCGCGCCAGCCGACCGACCAGCCACCGCGGGGAGTGCGATCTGCACGGCGTGCAACGCTGCGGCGAAGAGACAGGCGACGAGCAGCAGCCAGCGTAGGGGCGCCAACACAAGCGGCCCGAACCAGTGCCGCGCGCCGCCGGTGCCCCGTTCCGACTCCTGGCCGGCATCCCCCGCAGCCGGCTCCCGAAGGGTGCCCGCGACCGACTCCCGGCGGGCGCCCCCCAACGGCTCCCGGCGGGAGCCCCCGACCGGATCCCGGCTGACTCTCCGGGCTGGTTCCCGACCGGCCTGCGCCCGCAGGAGTAGGACCGCCGCCAGCGCGCTCGACCCGCTGGAAACCGCCAACCCGGCCATCGGCGACACGGCTTCGGTCAGCAGACCGACCAGGGCAGGTCCGAGGACGAAGGCGAGATCCGTGAGCACCGCGTCGAGCGCCAACGCGCTCCGCAGATTCTCCGGCTGCGACATTCTGCGCCACATGACCCGCGACAGCACCCCGACCGGAGGCATCGACACGTTCGCCACCAGCGCCGGCCCAAAGGTGGCCAGCACCGGCCCGTGCAGCCCTTCGTTGACCGACAGTGCCGCCACGGAGACCACATGCACGGCCAGGATGGGCCACAGGACCCGCCTGTCGCCGAACCGGTCGAGCAGCCGCCCACGGAGGGGCGCCGCGATACCGCCGAGCGCGGCGACCGCGACGACCAGCGCGGCGACGCCATAGGAGCGACCGGCGGAGACCGCGTAGAGCAGCGCGAAGGAGAACATGCCGGCTTGCAGCTTGCTCGCGGCGGCGCCCGCCAACCGGACCCCGAAGCCGGGCTCGGCCCCGAGGCTGCGGTAGCCGTACCGGGCCGGCGGTCGCGAAGCCATCACACCATCCATCTTGCCGACGCTGCCTCGCTACCCGCCGCCCCGCCGGGTCGTACCGCGCTCGCTAATCGGCCGCGCGTGGCTCCTGCCGATCGGAAGCAGGCTGGGGGGCTGGTGTAGCCGCTCGCTACCAGTGACGAGGCGGATCGTGACCGCACCCCCGAGACCCGCTACCGGGAGCACGAACACCGGAAGGCCCTGACACGTGCCAGGGCACGCGCAGGGCCTTCCGGTACGGCGAGGGGTGGATCAGTCGTACAGCTCGGCCACCTCGTCGGCGAAGTCCGTCATGATCACCTTGCGACGCATCTTCAGCGACGGCGTCAGATGGCCGGACTCCACGGTGAACTCGCTGGGGAGTACGCGGAAGCGTCGTACCGCCTCGGCCGTGGACACCGCCGCGTTGCCCGCGTCCACGGCGCGCTGCAACTCCTGCAGGAGGTCGGGGTCATTGGCCAGCTCCGCGGGGGTGGCCTCGGCCGGCTTTCCCGCGCTGGTCTTCCAGTGCTCCAGGTACTCCGAGTCGATGGTGATGAGCGCGGCGATGTACTTCTGCCCATCCCCCACCACGAGTGCCTGGGCGACCAGGGGGGAGGAGGCGATGCGATCCTCGATCAGGGTGGGGGAGACGTTCTTGCCCCCGCTGGTCACCAGGATCTCCTTCTTCCGGCCCGTGATCCGCAGGTGACCGTGGTCGTCGAACTCTCCGATGTCGCCGGTGCGGAACCAGCCGTCCTCGGTGAAGGCCTCGGCATTGGCCGTCTCGTTGTTCCAGTAGCCCGCGAACACCGGGCCTCCGGTGCACTGCACCTCACCGTCGTCGCCGATGCGCATCTGCACGCTCGGCACGACCCGGCCCACCGTCCCCGGCCGGAAGGACTCCAGCGAGTTGACCGTGACCGCCGCACTGGTTTCGGTGAGTCCGTAACCCTCGAACACCGTGATGCCGCAGCCCCGGTAGAAGTGCGTCAGGCGCTCCCCCAACGCCGCGCCCCCGGAGATGACGTAGCGCAGGTTCCCACCCAGCGCGGCACGGAACTTGCTGTAGACCAGCCGATCGAAGAGAGCATGGCGGAGGCGCAGGCCCAGACCGGGCTGCTGCGCTTCCGAGTAGGCGATCGCCGTCGCTGCCGCACGGTCGAAGATCTTGCCCTTGCCACCCTCGTACGCCTTGCGTCGGGCGCTGTTGTACGCCTTTTCCAACACGTACGGAACCGAGAGCAGGAAGGTCGGCTGGTAACTGGCCAGTTCCGCCGGAACCTGCTTCACATCGGAGCAGTGCGCCAGGGGCGTCCGCGCCACCGTGGCACCGACCTGCACCATCCGGCCGAAGACGTGGGCAAGGGGCAGAAAGAGCAGGGTTGAGGCGGGAAGGTCGCCCACCGGCCCGAACATGGTGCGGAGTAGGGCGACCGAATTGCCGGAGCCGGCGAGCAGATTGGCGTGGCTGAGGGTGCAGCCCTTGGGCATCCCGGTGGTGCCCGAGGTGTAGATGATCGTGGCAATGTCCCCCGGTTGTACCGCCTTCCGACGCTCCTCCACCACAGCTGGCTCGACCGCGGCACCCGCGCCCCGGAGTTCCTCCACCGCCCCGGCGTCGAGCTGCCAGACATGCTGCAGGGCGGGGAGCTTCCCCCGCAATCCCTGAACCACCTCCTCGTGCGTCGCGTTCTCCACCACGACCGCCACCGAACCCGAGTCGCCGAGAATCCATTCGATCTGCTCGGGTGAGGAGGTCAGATAGATCGGGACGGGCGACGCACCGATCATCCAGAGGGCGAAGTCCATGAGTGACCACTCGTACCGATTACTGGAGAGCAGGCCGACGCGGTCCCCGTGCTCGACCCCCTTGGCGATCAGCCCACGGGACAGATCGGTGACCTCGGTGAAGAATGTCGCGGCGCTGACCGGCTCCCAACGGTCCCCGACCTTGCGGTGGAACACCGGTGCATCCGGCTCCTCGGCGGCGTTGCCCGCGACGAGATCAGCGAGCCCGCCTTCCTCCGGCACCACGTATAGCGGCGGCGATGTCGACTCCCGCACCCGATCCTCCAATATTCAGTGGCGGCGGTCGATGCTGCTGCTGCTATCGGGGGAACCGGCCGCCCAGCCTGTTAAGAGATTTCAGAGCTCCGACAGTGGCGCGTCACCGGACTCAACGCAGACAGCCCGGCTTACTGGGAAGACCACAAACAAGCCGGCGGGAACGATCTGCTGCGCCCCACCAGCCGCGCATTCACGTTAACCGAATTCTCGGCTAACGGGAAGGTCTGTTCGGTGCCACTCTCCGTCCACCAGGCCAGTCCACACACCGGCAGGTCACCTTCGGCCGGCCCATTCGGTGCGGCCGCCCGGCAGCCGCAGGTCATTACCACCACAGCCCTGCTCGCTGGCGACGGCAGCCAGCGAGCAGTCGATGAGCTGCACGATGATGGCTGCGACCCCTCGGGCGTGCCCGTTCCGCGCCTTCGGCCGATGACGGCGACCTCCGGATCCACTCCGACGCCCGAAGCAGCCCGTTCCCCGTCGGCCCGACAACCGACAAGGAACGCGACCCAACCCTACGGAGCGGCGCCGGTGTATCCGGTGCGGACCCACAGCTGCCAGGAAGCGCGCGGCGGCCCGCTGCGCATTGCCCGGCGTTCTTGAGCAGGGCGTCCAACGGCGGACCGATCACCGGGACCTGCGACGGCTCTCCTGCGCCCCCAACGCCATTAGGGCAGATTCCAGACTCACCAATCTGCAAGCCCTTGGCCGTGCGCGGCCAGTTGAGGTTTCGCCTCCGCCCGACAGCCTCCTGTTCCTACCTCTCACCTACTTGTCGCGCCCATCCAGAAAGCCCGGAGCATGGTATGGCGGGAGCGAGGTGGCGTGCCGGCCGTAGCTAAGTCGCTCCCAGACGGCCACGGCCGCCAGCAGGAGGAACGGATTCAGCGAAGAGCGAGTCGGACGTCCTTTAACGACCCTTTGCTGAGGTGCGGCAATCAGTCAAGGCTGTACCGCAGATGCTCCTCAGTGGCTTGGGCAAGGTTGGCACACATCTCGCGATGAGAGGTTCTCTGGCGACACGACGCCAGGCCGACGATCGCTCAACATCAACACTACCCCGTCGTAGCGCCGCCGAGCCTGCCGCTGATCAGCGCTTTGGCCGCCTGGCCGTACGAGTCGGCGTCGAGGCGGGGATCCCAGGACCGTTGCAGGATAAAGCCCTGGATGATTGAGATCAGGACCTGCGCCGCGGCGTCCGCGTCGATATGGACGCCACTGTCGGCGCAGTTGACCTCGATGCTCTCCCGAAGCGCGGCGCGCGCCCGCCGTAGCCCCTCCTGCATCCGCTGGGCGAGGGCTGGATCTCGGAGCGCCTCCCCCCACGCCTGCACCGCCAGCCGCATCCGCTCGTCGATCTGTTCGAGGTCGAGCAGCGCGCCTGGCAGCGTAGCCAGCAGGTCGGCGACGGGACGGCCGTCCTGGACACCGTCGCGGACCACCGTCTCGATCACGCTGATCGCCTCCAGGGAGATCGCCATGACGATGTCGTTCTTGGTGCGGAAGTAGCGGTAGACGGCACCGAACGACAGGCCGGACTCATCCACCACGTCCTGCATGGAGGTGCGGTGGAAGCCGTCGCGGGCGAAGCGGGTGGCGGCAGCCGACAGGATCTGCCGGCGTCGGGCAGCACGGTGGTCTTCGGAGACTCTCGGCATCCCCTCATCGTAAAGCGAGCACTCGCTCTTGACGGCGCCCAGCGGGCGGGCGCACGCTAAAGAGAGCGAGCGCTCACTTTTATTAGCCATCGGCCATCAGTAGAGAGGTGCACGACATGCCACACCCGCAGGTGCTGATCGTCGGGGCCGGCCCCACCGGCCTGGCCCTCGCCGCCCAACTGACCCGACTCGGTGTTGACACCCGGGTCATCGACAAGCACGCCGCCCCGCTGGAGCTGACCAAATCGGCCGCGCTGCACGCCCGTACGCTGGAACATCTCCGTGATCTCGGCGTGGCCGACCGGATCCTCGCCGAAGGGCAGCGGGTCGATGTGCTCACCCTGCGAACCAGCCACCGCGACCGACTCAGCGTCGACTTCCGCGTGCTCGACGACACCGCGTACCCGCACCTGGTCGACATTCCGCAGTACCGCACCGAGCAGATCCTCATCGACCATCTGACCCGGCACGGCGTCCCACTGCACCGCAGCACCACCCTGGTCGGCCTCACCTCGACCGATACTGAGGTCACCGCCACCCTCACCACGCCCGACGGCGGCACCGAAACCGTCACCCCGCAGTGGGTCGTCGGCTGCGACGGCGCGCACAGCACGGTGCGGGACCTGCTCGGGGTCGACTTCGATGGCACCACGTACAGCGACCCGTGGGTGCTCTGCGACGCGGTGGTCGACTGGCCGTTGCCGCGCAACGAGATGACCTTCTCCAGTGACGGCAGCGGGACCTACGGCGTCTTCCCCCTGCCCGGGCGACGGCGGTTCCGGCTGGCGTACACCCAAACCAGCGACGCCACCGGCCGGCTGGTACCCCCCACCCACAGCGACGCGCAGGCGGCCCTGTCCCGGACCGGGATCCCCGCCACCATCGAATCCACCGACCAGTTCTGGACCTTCAACCTGGCCCGCAAGCAGGCGGCCAGCTACCGCGCGGGTCGCGTCTTCCTGGCCGGCGACGCAGCGCATGTCCACACCCCGTTCGGCGGCCAAGGGCTCAACCTCGGCGTCGCCGATGCGATCAACCTGGGCTGGAAACTCGCCGCGGTGATCGCCGGCTGGGCCCCGACCGCCCTACTCGACAGCTACCAGGCCGAGCGGCATCGGATCGGACGACAGGTCGTCCGCTTCACCCACCTCGGCGCGGCGGCGATGCTGTTGCGGGGCGACCCGCGCCGGCACCTACGCGACCTGGTGCTGTCCGGGCTACAGGCCAGCATGCCGGCCCGCCAACTACTCGCCCACCGACTGTCCCAACTCGCACACAGCTACCGCGGCACCGCCGGGGTGACCGGCCGCAGGGGCGGCCTGCACGGTGGGGACCGCCTGCCCGACCCGACGCTGTTCGACGGGATCACCCACCAGCCACAGCGCCTGCACGACCAACTCGCCACCGACCGCCACACCCTCCTGCTGGCCGCGCCGAAGCCCGACCCGGCCCTGACCACACAGATCAACAGGCTGGTCGACACGCTCGCCCGCCGCTGGCCCGGCGCAGTGGAGCTGCGGCTACTGACCCCCGCCTGGCAGCTGACCCAGACTGTGCGTGCCCCGGTTCCAGTCCTCCTCGACCGGGGCCGTAGCGCCCAGAAGCTGTACGACGCCGGTGCCGCGGCCTTCGTGATCCGGCCAGACCGGCACATCGGCTACGCCGGCCCGCCGGAGCCGAACCGCATCGAGCGGTACCTGTCTGCTGCGCTCAGCAGAGCCGGAGCTGCGCACCGGACCCACCCGGTCGGGTGAGGTGCAGGTGGCCGGCCAGCCAGCTTGACCCCAGCCCTCGACCCCGCCAGCCACGAGTACGTCCGCTGGTAGAGCGAAGGGTTCCGCAGTCGACGCTTTCTCCAAGCTCGGTTCGCCGTCCCGGAACGTTGGCTCAGGCAGGTTGGCGTGAGCCGAGACGGCGGCGTGCGGCGTGCGGCGTGCGGCGGAATGGCCACCACCACGCGCACCGCCCGCACTGCCCTGGCGAGCCCGAAACCGAAGCGAACGACCGGCGAAGCTAGCGCCGGAATCGACACGCTCCCTCCGCTAGGTTTGCGGGGCGGCGGCCTTCCGACTCCACTGCGGCATTCCTTCAGGCAGATCCGTTGGATCGACCATGACCTCGACGAGGGTCAACCGGTTCGGGCGCTCTTCGATACCAGCCAAGATATCGGCCAGCTCGGCCTCGGTGCGGGCGGCATGCACCGCGAAGGTTCCCTCCGCAGCAAAGACCGCTGGTAGATCACCATATCGCCAATCAGGTATCTCCTCCCCGTATCCTCTCCCAACCTCTTTTCCTATCGC
The DNA here is from genome assembly GCF_000378845.1 of Salinispora pacifica DSM 45544. NCBI lineage: Bacteria > Bacillati > Actinomycetota > Actinomycetes > Micromonosporales > Micromonosporaceae > Salinispora > Salinispora pacifica. Next base: position 1,928,741 of record NZ_KB905359.1, read on the forward strand.
TCGCTCGGAGGCGTAGCCACGGTTATTGATCACGAAAATGATCGGATGTTGACCAAAGGTAAGCATCCGGCTAATTTCCTGCGAGGACATCTGCAGGCCCCCATCGCCGCTGATCGACACCACTCGCCGTTCAGACATCGCAACTCCGGCACCAAAAGACGCGGGAATAACATAGCCGACCGCCCCCCAGGTCGGCGCCATCAAGACGGTAACCCCGGCTGGCAACCGCATCGTTGCCAAACCAAAGAATGATGTCCCAACCTCTCCGGCCAAGATATCCCCCGGACGGAGCACACCTTGGAGGGCCGGCCACAGCCGTTCATGACTGATTGGCCTGGAGCCCGCCCGCGCCAGGTCGGATGGCTTAATCAGCGGAGCCTCGCCACTCGGCCAACCACTCGCACGGCGGGGGGCTATCTCGTGCAGTTGACCGAGCGCCGCAACCATGGAGATCGGGCCGAACCGGGTGCCGGCGACCTCTGCGGAATCCCGCTCCAAGTTTATGATTCGATCAGGATCACGGTCTACGGCGAAAAGACCATTCCATGCAAAGAAGGTGACACCCATGCAGACCAGGACGTCGGCGCCTTCAACCACCTCCCGGATTGAATCACGACTCCCACTGCCACTATAAACCCCGACGAAACGAGAGTCAGACTCATCAAACAGCCCTCGACCGGGCGCCTGCGTGGCGACGGGCCAATTATGCTCGGCCGCAAACGCGGCGACAGCTGGCCCGAGGCCCAGGCGGATCGGAATATTCCCCACCAGTAGCGCTGGCCGTTCCGCGTCTGTGAGTCGCCGTTGCGCAGCGACGGCAAACGCGTCCAGTTGCGCGGAGTTCGAGATCGGTTCCGGGCGGGTGAGACGTCGCGACGGCTGCGGGACGGACGTTCGAGCTACATCCGCAGGAATCCGAATGTACACGGGACGTTGCTGTGACCAGCACTCGGCCAGAACTCGGTCGATCTCCCTCAGCGCACACTCCGGGGTCAACGAGGTTTGGGCAACGGTCACCTGTCGGGCTACCTGAACCCAATGGTCCGGAAAGCTATCCACAAGTGAATGACGGATCTGGGCATGCTCCCGCAAAACCTCCGTCGAGGGGGCAATCACGATCGACACGATCGGCACCGACTCAACAATTGCGGTAGCCATTGCATTCATGCTCGATAGTTCACCCGCACCAAACTGTGAAACAATCACTCCCAGGCCAGCAACCCGCGCATAGCCGTCAGCGCTAAAGCAGGCGTTCAGCTCGCTGGAACTACCGACCCAGTCGATACCGTCGAAGGCCAGAACCTGCCCGGTGAATCCCATTGTAAATTCACCAGGCACTCCGAACACATGCCGCACACCCAGGTCATGGAGGCGACCAAGCAACAGGTCGCCGACCGTTACCGACCCCCCACTTCCCCCCACCATTCCTCCAATGGAAGCATTCTTCGGATACGTGCGGTGGAACAGCCTCACCCTAACCTCGATGTTTCGCCCCTGAGGTCGGCTTCTCTGTATCGGCGGCGCCCGATCAGGTGAGGAACATCGGCCGGATCGTCGGCCTGCCGGCGGCGCTGACCTGTCCGGTTGCCGCGAGTATCGGCGGCAGCGCCGGCCAATGTCGAGCTACCGCAACGCCGGCAGGTTGTCGAGCTGTCGCAACGCTGGCCGGAGCACACCGAACACCGCCTCGTTGGGCTCAGGTGTGCCGAGCGCGGGCAGATCACTGGGCCTGCAGCCCGGACGGCTCAGTTCCTGGGCCCCAGATCGACTCGATCGCCGATTCGGTCGCCGGCCCGCCGCCAATGGTTGATAATTGCCCTAACATCACAATGGCCTCCGGCCACCTCTCCTGCTGCGCTCACTGCACCCGAAGCGGGCAGGGGCCGAGGGGTGCGCGCTCTGTGACGCGATGAGCCCACGGACAGCCGGAGGGGCGGCAGGTTCAGGCCACGGCCCACGGCGACGGGTCGCGGGCCAGGCAGACAGCCCCAACCGTGTCTCGTAGGTGGTGCTGTCTCAGGATCAGGCGGTGAGGATGTCGCGGTCGAACGTCCCGGCAGCGGCCGCGTACGCTCGGCCGTGGCGGTTCCTCAACATTGCGCTGATCGTCTCGTTCCTCAGCTGGATCGACCTCGGTGCCATCACCGTGATGCTGCCCTCGATCGACCGCACGCTGGGCACCGACAACAACATTCTCCAATGGGTCTTCTCCGGCTACTCGCTGATGTTCGCACTCGTCCTCATCCCCGCCGGGCGGCTCGGGGACGCCAAAGGACGACGGTTTACCCTGTTCCTCGGTCTCGCCTTGTTCGTCGCAGCCAACATGATGGCTGGACTGGCCAACTCCGGCATCATCCTGGTGGTCGCCCGGCTCCTGCAGGGCGCAGCCGCCGGTATCCTCACCCCCCAGATCAACGCCTTGGTGGAGGAACTGTTCCGCCCCGGGGAACGGGGCCGCCCCTTCGGAGCAGTCGGCGCCACCTCCCACGCGGGCGCCGCCCTTGGCCCACTGATCGGCGGCATAGTCATCGCTGCGGGCGGGGCGGACGACGGCTGGCGGCTTGTCTTTCTCGTCAACGCCGCGATCGGGATCGCGGCGGCAGTGCTCATCTGGCGGTACTTCCCGAGCAGATCGACACGTCACCAGACCAATCACCAACACGACCTGATCGGTACGCTGCTACTGGCCGTCGGGACCACGTTGGTGATCCTGCCCGCACTGCAACAGGGACAGTGGAAGGGGTTGCTGCCGTGGCTGTTGGTGCCGGTCGGAATCAGTGTCCTCGTCGTTTTCCGATCCTGGGAAACCGCCACGGCACGACACCACCCGCCGGTCTTCGACTTCCGTCTCCTCACCCATCGGACGTACCGCCGAGGGCTACTGGTCGGATTCCTCTTCGGCGCCGGGTTTGCCCCACTGCCGGCAATCTTCAGCTTTTACCTGCAGTACGGTCTTGACCGCAGTCCACTGATCACCGGTCTCACGATCGCACCATTCGCGTTAGGTTCGGTCCTCGGGGCCGTGCTCGGTGGATTCAAGGTCAACCGTTACGGTCGTCCGCTGCTGGCCATTGGACTGATCGTCGTCGTGGCGAGTCTCGTCTTGGCGACAGCCTTCGCCGGCCTAACCGGGACGACCTTCTCGGTCGTCACCGGCGCTACGCTACTACTCGCCGGGGTCGGCGGCGGCCTCGTGCTCACACCAAACAACGCGCTGACTCTCCAGGAGGTGTCCCGGGCTGATGTCGGCAGCGCCGCTGGCATGTACCGCACCATGCGGCAGGTCGGATCCGCGATGGGGCTGGCGATCATCACCGCGACCCTGTTCGCGGCGTTCGGGGCCAACGACGGACGCTGGTCAACCGCGCTTCGGTACGCGCTCGCCGTGGCGATCGGCATCGTCGCCGCCGCCCTGCTCACCAGCCTGGTCGAGATCCTCGGCAGCCGCCGCCACGGACGCGGTCGAGCATCCTGATCCACCCCCTACCCCGGCGGGCACCTGTCCAACACGGGCTCGCCATGTCGCCACCCAGGTCAAGGGTGTCCACCACCGCCTGGACCGCATCCGGCCGCGGGTGCTGGTGCATCGCGTCCGGGGAGTGGGACCGGTCCAGCCCCGCGGTGCAGTTGGGAGTGGAGCAGGAAGATCCAGTTGCTCGCGGCCGAGACGCTTCAGGGTCGCGTGGAGGCCCGCGGATCACCTCTCCGGCACCGTCCTGCCTCAGCGTGGTCGGTGGCCCCAGACGCCACCGATCCCGCCACCTTCGAGGGTGAGCGCGCTGACAGCGCCGAGACGACGGAAGTCCCTGCTGCGCACCTGCACCTCCGTGCCGGAACGTGGGCGCCATTCCTTTGATCGGAACGCCGCTCACATCAATACAACGGCCCGCGCCCCGTGGCGGGCAAGGTGTCGGCCACCTGGTCCGGGACGATGGAGACTGATGTCGACCGAAAACAGTCGGGTACCGGCCCTCGGCGCGCCGCACGGCCGGGAGGTGACCGAATTCGACGCCTCGGTCGACGTGTTGGGGCTGCCAGCGTTCGCCGGTTCGGTCGGCTCAGCCCTTCGAGCCCCAGGCTCCTTGGTGCTGCCCGACAGCCTGGCCGGACGGTTCCAGGCGCCGGTTACGACCCGGCTGCGACGAGTTGCATGAGCTCACCGAAGCCGGTGACAACGTCGTATCTCACCGGTTCCTTCCGCTCGTGGTTCAGCTGGGCGAAAAGCTTGCGGGCACATTCGATCTTGGCTCTTTCGACACCTCTGAGTTGCATCGACGAGAGCGAACCCTTGGTCTCGGCAACGACGTAAACGTGCTTGCCCGCGCCCCCCTGGAACGCGATGGCCCAGTCGGGGTTGTAGTTGCCGACCGGGGTCGGGATGAAGAATCCCGGCGGCAGCTTGGCGTAGACGACAACCTCCTCGCTGGAATCCAGTTCAGCGACAAAGTCGCGCTCGACCTTGGAGTCGGTGACCACGTAGTCGTAGATGTGACGCTTGAGCCGCTGCCCGGTTCTGGCGAAGTCCTGTTTCGTCTGGTTCTCGGTGAAGATGGCGAGGTCGTGCCGCTCGGCGAGAGCGTGATAGCTGAGGTGCTCGACAACCACCGTGGCCTTCTGCTCGTTGATCAGCCGGACGCACTCGGTGATGAACTGCTCGGGGTTCTGCCGATACTTCGCGAAGGTCGTCGGCTCGGTGCGACCTAGGATCGCGGCGGCTGTTCGGCGGGTCAGCTGGGTCTTCTCCGTGATCTCGCCGAGCAGGTCATACGGCACCTGCGACGACGCCGAGACCGTGTCCGTGTGAGTGCTCGTCGAGTTGACCGTGAAGCCAGCACCACTGGCCAGTTCGTCGGTGTCGAGGGCCGCACGCTGCTGGCCGGACCGCACGACGTATTCCATGGCCGCGACGTTGAGCTGGGCGTCGAGCGCGGCGACGCACTTGTCGACCAGTTCGACGGAGTCAAACTCCACCTGGTAGACGACCTTACGGTTGATGCGATTCCAGAGTTCTCTGAACTCCTCCTTGGCGAAGTTTTCCTCATTCAACGGAATGCGCTTGGGCCGGCGCCCGTCGGGGATGGGCACAATGTCCTGGTAGAGAGCATCGACCAGCGGCCAAATACCGTCCACGACGGGCTTGAGTAGATTCGAGGTCGGCTCGGCGCGGGTGCCCGTGTCGCGCGCGGTCTTGTAGGCATCCGAGATGGTGTCGTCGTCGTTGAGGTAGTCGTTCCGGACGAGGTACTTGTACAGGGCGTTCGCGAGTGCCTCCGCGACGACGCTCTCGCCGGACTCCGTGGTGAAGGTCTTGCCGATGAAGTACTTGACGCTGGCCCGGCGGGGCCGGGCTGCGAGGGAGTCGCTGATCTCCTTCTGCAAGCCCGCCACGAAGTCGGTGTAGGACTCGTCGGTGACGACGGTGAGCTCGTTGATGTCGTGCACGGTGACGGGGTTGTCCATCCGCTCACCGTGCTGGTCAACGGCGAGCCGCAGGCCACGCCCGATCTCCTGTCGGCGCGAGACCGTGTTGTCGCTCTTCTTGAGCATGCCCATGACGAACACGTTGGGGTTGTCCCAGCCTTCGCGCAGTGCGGAGTGGGAGAAGATGAACCGGACGGGTTCGGCGAACGACAGCAGCCGCTCCTTGTTACGCAGGATCAAATCATAGGCATCGACATCTGTCGCCTGGCCTACCTCTTCCCCGCGCTTTGACACCTTCGGATCAAGGAGACGCTTGGTCCTCCTGTCAATCGAGAAATACCCTTGGTGGGTGTCCTCGGCGGCAATCGCCTGGAGGTGGCGGCGGTACGCCTCGGCGCCCTCGTCAAGCGACAACTGGCTCAGCTCCTCGGCCACGAGCGCCTGATACTCCTCGACGAAGAAACGCGCGTAGTCGCCGAGAGTGTCTTCGCGGTCGTAGTCGCGGTACTTGGCCACGTCGTCGACGAAGAGGAGCGAGAGCACCTTGATGCCCTGCGCGAACAGCTCGCGCTCCTTGTCCAGGTGGGCGCTGATCACCTCGCGGATCTGGATACGCCGCTTCGCCTCGTCGCTCACGTCCCCCGTGACCTGCCCCGCGAACAAGGTATCGCCGTTGCTCAGCTCGATCACGTCGCGGTTCGCGTCGATGTCGGTGATGAACAGGCCCCGGTATGCCTCGATACCCTTTGCGGCGTTGTGCAGATTCGCTCCCTGGTCGAGCCGTCTGACCGCACGCTTGATGCCGCTCTTGGTCTGGATCTCCAACTCGAGCCGGGCGCGTGGCTTGGCGCCCTTGGTGATCTCGATCCCGGCCAGATACAGGTACGCCGTGCTCCCGGCCAACCCCTTGACGGTGATGCCGCGCACGGCGATCCGCTTCACGAGCTTCTGGTTGTACGCGTCAAGGGCGTCGAGCCGGTGGATCTTGTTGTGCTCCACCTTGTGGGTCGCGGAGTACCGCAGCACCATCAACGCGTTGAACCGGCTCAGTGCCTCCAGAGATTTGGCCGCGCCGAGCTTCTGCGGCTCGTCGATGATGACGATGGGTCGGTTTGCGCTGATCACGTCGATCGGGCGGCGGGACAGGAAGCCGTCGAGTTCGTCGTAGATGCGCCGGTTATCCTTACCCGTGGCGTTGAACGACTGGATGTTGATGATCATTACCTGGATGCCCACGTCCGAGCTGAAACGCTCCAGCTCGTGCAGTTGGGACGAGTTGTAGACGAAGGAGCGCGGCTTCGTCCCGTACGTCTGCTGGAAGTGCTCGGCGGTGATGTCGAACGTTTTCTGCACGCCTTCGCGGATCGCAACACTCGGCACCACGACGATAAACTTCGACCAGCCGTAGCGCTTGTTCAGCTCCATGATCGTCTTTATGTAGACGTAGGTCTTGCCGGTTCCCGTTTCCATTTCGACATCGAGGTTCGGCGTGTTCGGTGCCGAGGCCGCCCTGCTCTGCACGAGCGACGCCGATAGCGGCAGGTTCCGGCTGCGCTGCACTGCCTGGACATTCTGCAGCAGCCGTGCCGGACTCAGCAGGATCTCCGAGTTCCGCAGCCCGGAGTCCGAAAGCTCCAGCGCTGGTTGAGCGAAATTGGCGGGATGCCCCGGGTCGACTCGATACGACACACCTTCGCCACGAGGCTGCCCGGCGAAGCAGTCCACCACCGCATCCACCGCATCGGTCTGGTACTGCTGGACCTTGAATTGAAGCTTCATCGGTCAGATCGCCCGCACCTCGGTCGCGGGCGAAACCTCGGCGAACACCTGCTCGGCGTTGATCCGATCGGCGTCCGTGGCGAAGCCGGAGTCCCGGAATACGGCACGCAGCGGCTGTTGGCGCGCCATCTCGCGCACCACGGCGGGACTCACCTTTGCCTCGAAGCAGGCGATCAGGACGCCGTCCTCGACCACGAACACCTCGTGATCATCGATCGGCTCCGGGACGATGGGCATCGTCAGCTCCAGACCCCAGTCGAGGAGCACCTGAAAGACAAGATCTTCGCCGGTCCGGTTGGGCTTCACGCTGTCCACGAAGAGGTCGAGTTCGCCCTGGCCAAGCTCGTCCGGGGTGCGCAGCAGGTCGGAGAGGTTCGTCGAGTCAACCTTGAGGACACGGAAGCCCAGGTCGAGGTTGCGTGGGGCGTTGTCCAGGCTCCCGATCTCCGCCGCGAGGTTCCTTACCCGGGTGAGACCCATCTCGAAGATCGACCTGAAGGCGGGCTCCGGGACCGGCAGCGGCTCGTGGATCTGGACGCTGATGAAGCGTCGGTTGCCACCGTCGGCCAGGTTCTGCTGGAGGACGGCATGAGCGGTGGTCGCGCTTCCGCCAAAGAAGTCGAGGACGATATCGCCGTCACTCGGCCTGCCCGCGAGCTGCAGGATCCGCTGGATCAGCTCGACCGGCTTGACAGAATTGAGCACATTCGCCGTGTTCTCGAACGGAACGTACCTCAGGAGCGCCTTCTTGGCGTCCTGGGTGTGCCCAACCTCCGCATAGGACCACAGCGTCTGGGGGGTCCGGCCGGCCGAGACCTCGGACAGGAACCGCTTCACCGCCGGGGTGTTGTTCCCGTCCGCACCCCACCAGATTCGGTTGTCCGCGTCGAGCTCGGCGAATTTTTGCTCAGATATTCGCCAGTAGCTGCCCCGCGGCGGACCTTCGACAAGGCGTCCCGATGGTGCCGTGATTGGGTAGACGCCTGCGTCATACCTGTTCCGCGCCGACATGTTCTCGGCCTTCCACGGACCCCTTGGATCGCTGTCGGGGTTCTTGTAGCGCGCCTCCATATCCTCGGTGCGCGCAAGCCGCTGCGGCTGCCAGCGTTCCTTGTTACGGGCGAATACGACGATGTAGTCGTGGTCCTCGGAGAACCATCGCGCCGAGTTCTTCGGCGCGTACACCTTCTGCCAGATGATCTGTGCGACGAAGTTCTGCTGCCCGAAGATCTCCGAGCCGATCTTTTTGAGGTTGTCGACCTCATTGTCGTCGATCGAGATGAAGATCACGCCATCGTCGGTCAGCAGGTTTCGCGCGAGCTTGAGACGCGGGTACATCATGCTGAGCCAGTCGGAGTGGAACCGCCCGTTCGCCTCGGTGTTCGCGACCAGGCGGTTCCCGGCGGCATCGACCTGCCCGGATTTCGCGAGGTACTCCGTGGAGTTCTCCGCAAAGTCGTCGTCGTAGATGAAGTCGTTTCCCGTGTTGTACGGCGGGTCGATGTAGATAATCTTGATCTTGTCGAGGTACGACTCCTGGAGCAGCTTGAGCGCGTCGAGGTTGTCGCCCTCGATGAAGATGTTCCGCGTGGTGTCAAAATCGGCCGACTCGCCCCGGACCGGACGCAACGTCTTGGCGACCGGCGCGTTCGCGGCGAAGAGCGCCTCACGCTTACCCGGCCAGTTGAGCTGGTAGCGCTCCTGCGGACCCTCGACCGCGTGGCCCGACAGCTCCTGACGGAGCAGGTCAAAATCGATCACTCGTGCGCCATCGGGCCCCTCGGTGACGACCGCTGGGAACAGCTCGGCGATCTTGTCGATGTTCCGGCTGGTCAGGTCCGGCGAATGCATCCTCAGCTCGTCCACGGGGCTTCCTCGGTCGTCGGTGTTGCAGGGTCGGTCGGCGCCGCGAGCGCTGCGGCTCGGTCGCGAGGCAGCCGCCGCAACTCGCCCCTGCGGTTGAACTACGGCTCGCACCGGAGGCTCTTCCCCAGATTAGTGATCTCGCGTTCGAGCTCGCGTGCCTGGTCTATCCTGCCGGTTGCTTCCGACACATCCTCGCCCGGACGCCTCCTGAAGGGCAGAACCGGCGTCCGGAGACCGACGTAGCGACCGGCAACTCCTGCGTGTCGGACACCACGCCACCGGCCGCGAAGATGACCGCCGCTGGGCAGGGACCGCCCCCAGCGTTGTACCCGCGCCTTCGGGAGCACAGAGGTAGCCGTGCCGTGCTGGGACAGGTGCGGTCGGTGGTGCAGCGGGACGAAGGCCGTGAAGGGGCTGGGGCCGAACCCCGCCGGCTTCCACGCGTCAACCGAGACCGGCCGGGTAACCCAGGTCGGCTGGAAGGAGGCTTCCATGGCCCGAACTGTGGTGGTGACTGGCGGCAACCGGGGAATCGGCCTGGCCACCGCGCAGGCATTCACCAAACAGGGCGACCGGGTGGCGGTGGCACACCGTGGCCGGGATTTCCCAGACGGGATGTTCGGGGTCTATTGTGATATCCGGGACGCGGGCAGCGTCGATGCCGCCTTCGACGAGGTCGAAGCCGAGTTGGGACCGGTCGAGGTGTTGGTGGCGAACGCCGGCATCATTGACGACGGGCCGTTTCCGCAGCTGACCGAGGCGCAGTTCGGTCGGGTGCTGGACACCAACCTCAGCGGTGCCTTTCGTTGTGCCAGCCGCGCGTCGCACAGCATGCTGCGGGGAGGGTGGGGTCGGCTGATCTTCCTGTCCTCCGTGGTTGGCCTCACCGGCAGCCACAGCCAGGTCAACTACGCCGCCAGCAAGGCCGGACTGGTCGGCGTGGCCCGCTCGCTCACCCGCGAACTCGCCAGTCGCAACATCACCGCGAACGTGGTGGCGCCGGGACCGGTCGAGACCGAGCAGTTCGCCGCCGTACCCGACGAGCGGCGAGCCGAGTTCCACCGAGCGATCCCCGCTGGCCGATTCGCCCAGCCGGATGATGTCGCCGGCGTGATCACCTGGCTGGCTGGCGACACCGCCAGCTACGTCTCCGGCGCGATCATTCCGGTCGATGGTGGCCTCAGCATGGGACATTAGCGGCCGGCACCTTCTTTAACCACTGGGGCGGGAGCGTGGTCACCCCCGGTTACACCGACCCGAGCCAGTTCGTCGCCGGCAACCCGTACGGCGCTTCGCACACCAGCAACAACGCGGACGCCCCGGACCGCACCGCGCTCGGCGCGGCGGCGCAACCGCTACCCTGCAGGAGACGATGCGGTTCGTCTCGGACATAGTCGGGCCGCGGCGGCCGCCCACCAGTCGACTACACACGATCAACGGCACGAGCTCTGGAGGCTCAGGCCGGAACCGGATCCCTCCACGTTTCCGGGGGGATTGACACACTGTCCGATATGGCGTGAAGATGGCATGCCGCATGAGAGGAGTCGATATTTTGGGTGCCATCACACGCCGGTCCCTGCTGTCCGCCGGCGCGATAGGAGTACTGTCCACGATCGCCGGGGCGTCGCCGGCGCTGGCCGGACCGGTCGAACCGATCCCACCGTCCCTGGTGACCAAGTACGGTCTGGACACCCGTTGGTACGGCAAGTACGTCGACGCGTGGGGGCTGCCGCTCTTCGGTCCGCACCACCTGCAGGACGAGACCCTGGTGCGGATGCGGAATCAGCTCGGGACCTTGCTGTGGACCTACCCGTACTGGCCCGTGCACGAGTTGAACCGGCAGAACGTCCGCCTCGTGGTCGTCGCCCGAGGTGAGCGCATGAGCGCGATCCCCGACGTGTACCAGCAGTTCGGCACGAGCCTGGACGACCGATACTGGGCCGGATTCGGCGCCACCCCCTCCTTCCCGCTGTCGACCTGCACCGAGAGCAACGTGCTGGACAACCAGGGGCGGGCGAACCTGTTCGTGCACGAGTTCGGACACACCCTGCATCTGATGGCCCTGCAGAACATCGACCCCGCGATGTCCACCGAGTTGTCCAGTGCCTGGAGCAACGCCCGCGCCAACGGTCTGTGGACGAACACGTACGCGGGAACGGATATCAAGGAGTACTTCGCCGAGGGCATCCAGAGCTACTTCGGAGTGAACTTCCCCGGACCGCCCGGCGGCGACGGTGTGCACAACGACATCAATACGCGGACGAAGTTGCAGGCCTATGACCAGCCTCTGTTCAACCTCTTCGACCGCATCTACCGAGGCGCGGTGCTGCCGTAACCGTTCACATCGCCTCGCGTGGACCGCCCATCGGTGAGTACGCCCCAGCCGGCGGCCTCGCCGCCGCGGCGGCGGCGCAGTTCCTGGAACCACAGCTCGGCACGCCGACTCCGCAGCTCCTGACGGTCCACGGGAGCCTGCCCCTCGTCTGCGCACTGGCCGCCGCCCGAGACAACGACCGCGCCTCGGCCGACACCCACATCGCCGAGGCCGATGCCACCGGCTCTCCCGCGACCTGGTCCGGGGCCATCCCCACCCGTCCCCGGCCACCTCGACTCGCCGTCGAACTCAGCGACCGGATGGGCGTCCGGCCGGGAGGGCCGCGCTGGTAGCCCGGCTCAGACCAGCCGGCTCGTGTAGCCGGCCGCCACCAGGCGCTCGAACGCCGCCCGTACCTCGGCCGGCATCTCCTGCCGGATCGCGAACCCGCGCTGCGCGTACACCTCGATCCGCTGTGTGTCGCCGACCAGCATGTCCACCACCTGCCGCGCGTCGCCGATACTGCGCACGTAGTCGTCCAGTTCGAGTGGGTTCGACGCGCACACCACCTCGACCTCCGGCCACACCAGCCGGCACGTCGCATAAGCCCGACGGTGCTGGTAGGGCCGCGACATGATCAGCACCCTCCGCTTCAGCACCACGCCGCCCGCCACCTCAAGACCAGGAGGTCGGCGACGGCCAGGGCGATCGTGACGTCCAACCCCGGTCCAACGGCTCCCGACCAACCACCACCGCCGTACCCGAGCAGACCCTGGACCGGTGTGAGCCACGTCAAGTGCCACGATTGCAAACTCGCCGCCGTCCTGGGCTGCGTTGACCACAGCGAGTGGCACTCGCCGAGGACGAGCGCACCCACCGCAGCGATCGGGCCGACGTCGAGGTACACCCGGCTCCTCAGCGCAGGGCCGACGGTAGCCACTGGGCTCCACGGGCGGGTGCCCGGCGTGATCCAGCCGGGTCGCCGCTGTGCTACGGCAACGTCGTGAGTAGGCGGCGCAGAGCGTTCGTGGCCCAGTCACGCCATCGCGTGTGTGCCCAGCCTTGGTGGTGCACGAGCAGGTGGTATGTCTCGGGGCTGAGGATGGCCAGGGCGGTGTCGGCGGCCGCGTCGACGGCCATGTTGGCGGGCAGCGGCGTCTTGCGGGCCAACGCTTCGGCGAAGACGCGTTGCACGGTGAGCCGCTGCTGAAGATTGGTCTCCCATACTTCGGCCAGTTCGGCGTCGATGGTGGCAGCGCTGCGCACGACGTCCAACAGTGGCGCGGCGCGCCGTAAGACGTCTGCGGCACCGGCGACCTGTCGGTGGATCTGCCCGTGTGGGTCCGGATCGGCGAGTGCCGCACGCACCCAGGGCCGCTCAAGTGTGGGTACAGGTTCGTCGTCACCGGCGATGGCCAGGTCGAGGGCCGCGGTGAGGACAGCCCGCTTGGTGCCGAAGCTGTAGTAGACGCTCTGCTCGCTCACGCCGGCCCTGGCGGCGATGGCCGCGATGCTGGTGCTGCTGTAGCCGGCACTGGTGAACAACTCGGTGGCCGCCGTGGTGATGCGCGTCCGGGTGGACCGGGATCGCGCGGTCCTGCCGTCCTCGTGTGGTGTCTTCACGGTTGGTTGCTGGCGGTTGCGGTGTGGTGTTTCGCTCACATCATTGACTATAGCTCGACTACAAAAACATGCTTGTAGCGTGACTACAAAAACTTGGGGACGGGGTGGGCTCGCCGCGCTGCTGCTGCTCACCTCCGTGGAACTCGTGGTGTTTCTTGAGGTGTCGATCGTCAACGTCGCACTGCCCGCGATGGGTGCAGCGCTGACATTGACCGAATCCGGGCTGACCTGGGTGGTCAACGCCTACCAACTCACCTTCGGCGGCTTGCAACTGGTCGCCGGTAGGGCCGCGGACGTGGTCGGCCGACGTCGCATGTTCCAGGCCGGAATCGCACTGTTCACCGGCGCGTCGCTACTGGCCGGCCTCGCGCCGGACGCCGGAACGCTGCTGCTGGGTCGAGCGGTACAGGGCGTCGGTGCAGCGATCCTGGTCCCCGCCGAGCTCGCATTGATCGCCGCGATCTTCACCGAACCCGCTGCCTACCGTCGGGCGTTCGCGGTATGGAGCGCCATGGCCGCCGCCGGCGCGGGCTCGGGCGTGGCGTTGGGCGGTGTCCTGACCCAGACACTTGGTTGGCCCTGGATCTTTCTGATCAACGTCCCGATCGGTGTGGTCGCCCTTGTCCTGAGCCCGCGCCTGCTGCCCGCCGACCCGCCCTGGGTCGGGCGCGCCAGCGACGCTCGGACACGGCTGGACCTGGTAGGTGGACTCACCGCCACCGGTTGCCTGCTCGCCGTGGTCCTGCTCGCCACCGAGCTGCCCACCGCCGGGTGGACACCGCTCACCTACACGGCAGCCGTCGCCGCCCTCGGGCTCGGTACGGTGTTCGCGGTCAACCAGCGGCGCCACCCGGCCCCGATCCTGCCGCCGCAACTGCTGCGGATCCGCCAGGTACGGACCGGCGTCGCGGCCAACGCTCTCGTGGGCGCCTCCCACGTGCCGGCGTTCGTGCTGCTGTCACTCATGCTCCAGCAGGCGATGGGATACTCCGCCCTCGCCGCCGGATTCGCCGTACTGCCCATCGCCGCGGTCAACATGGTCACCGCGCGTACCGCGCTGCCCTGGGCGATGGGCCGCTTCGGGTCACGCGTGGTTCTCGCGGCCGGGATGTTCCTGCTCGCGCTCGGCCTGGCCGGATATGCGATCCTGCTGCACCCCGGCGCCGGCTACCTGACCGCCGTGTTGCCGGCCAGCCTGATCTTCGCAGTCGGCCTGCCTGCTGTGTTCGTCGGTTCCACCGCCCCCGCCGTCCGCAGCGCACCAGAAAGTCAGCAAGGAGTCGCCGCTGGCCTGGTCAACACCGCCCAACGCCTCGGCGCCGCCCTCGGCCTCACCGCCTTGCTGATGGCCTCGACAGCATGGACCACCAACCGCGGCAGCGGGGACGGGGCCAGCGCGCTCGCCGATGGTCTGCGCATCGGGTTTGCCGGCGCGGCCGGTCTCGCCGTCCTGGGCATCCTCTGCGCCCTGTCCATGGGCACCCGAGAACCAAAGAAGCCGGCGAGCGGCGACACACCACAGCAGGAGGCGATCGCCCGATGAAGCGGATCCTCGTCCTCGGCGGATACGGCGCCGTCGGCGTACACGCCGTGACCGCACTGGTCAGTCACCTACGCACGACGGACGTGGTGGTGGCCGGCCGTAACCCACACCGTGCGCCGCGCGTGCCGGGGTCCACCGTGGTTCGCTTGGACGCCGCCGATCCCGGCGACCTGGCCACCGCGCTCAACGGCGTTGACGCCGTGCTCATGTGCGCCGAACTCGACAACGCGCGGATCGCCCGCGCCTGCCTGGAGCGGGGGATCCACTACGTGGACGTCTCGGCTTCCCACCGGCTGCACGTCGAGATCGAACAACTGGACGAGCTCGCCTCCCAGCGGCAGGCCACAGCGGTCCTCAGCGTCGGACTGGTCCCCGGGGTCAGCAACCTGCTTGCCCGACACTGCGTCGAACAGTCAACAACGCGGCAGGTACAAATCGGCGTGCTGCTCGGTTCCGGGGAACGGCACGGGCCAGCGGCACTCGCCTGGACTCTCGATGGGCTGGGCCGCCTACACGGCTCGTGGGCAATGCGATTTCCGGCTCCGCACGGCGAGCGAACCGTGTATCGGTTCCCGTTCTCAGACCAGTACACGCTGTCCACCACGTTGGGTGTCGCAGCGAGTACCGGCCTGTGCCTGGACTCCCGGCTGACCACCGCGCTGCTGGCAGCCGCCGGGCGACCCGGCATCGCCCGGCTATTACGTCGCCCCTGGATCCGCCGCACCATGCTGGACGCGCTGGCCAGGATCAAGTTTGGCGGTGACGGATTTGCCGTCACCGTCGACTCCGGCGCCAGTCAGGCAAGCTTCAGCGGTCGCCAGCAGAGTCGCGCCACCGGTCTCGCTGCGGCGCTACTCATCCGAGACCTGCCCGCCATGCCCTCGGGAGTACGACACATCGAGCACCTCGTGGAGCCGAGAGCCTTTCTCACCGAACTCGCTGCCAGTGGATTCACCCTCAACCTGAGACGCTGACCACCCGGCAGCACGGCCCGGCTGGCAGTGCGGGCGGGCGAGCCGGTCCGCACTGCCAGGGTTCGACCGGGCCACCTCTTGAGCAGCTGCTCAAATCCGCCTACGCTCCAGGTTTGAGCGATCGCTCAAACCTGGGAGGAAGTATGACCAGTCAGCCGGAGCCGGAGCCGAGGCGCACCTGGGCCAACTGGACGCTCGCCAGCCTCATCGCGGCCTTCGGGATCGTCGTCTACGCCGTCACCGTGGCCCAGGGGCGCGCCGACAGCGGCCTGCTCTTCGTCGGACTGCCGGTACTGCTGGCCGTTGCCCTCGCCCTGGCCCCGGGCCGTACCACCCACGGCCGGATCTTCGCCGCCACCACGATCGCGCTGCTGCTGGCCTCGGTGGCGCTGCACGAAGGCGCCATCTGCGTCATCCTGTCCGCGCCGCTGGTGTACGCCATGACCCACGGCACCACCGCCCTGATCAGGCTGGCCCGCCGCGCCACCACCCGGGCGTACTCGCTAGTCGCCGTGCCCCTGCTGCTCGTACCCGGGCTCGAGGGCACCGGGCTCGCCCCACGGATCACCCCGGAGCAGTCGGTCGAGGTGGTCCGGGTGGTCACCCTCCCGGCCCACGCGGTCGGCGAGCGGCTGGCGACCGGCCCCCGCCCGGTACCGGTCCGGTCGGTGCCGCTGCGCCTGCTCGGCGTACCCGTGCCGACCCGCGTCACCGGCGACGGCCTCGCCACCGGGGACCGTTGGATGTTCGCCTACCACGGCAGCTCGCACGGGCCCGGCGGACATCTGCTCACCGAGGTCACCGCCACCGAGCCGGGCCGGGTCGACTTCGAGTTCGTCGAGGACACCGCCATCACCGGTCGGTGGGTCACCTTCCGACATGCGGAGGTGACCTGGCAGGCGGTGGGCCGAGAACGTACCGAGGTGCGCATCCGGGTGGCGTACGAGCGTGGTCTCGACCCCTCCTGGTACTTCGGGCCGCTCCAGGACGGCCTGCTCCACGAGGGCGTGGGGCACCTGCTCGACATGCTCGTCCTGCCGTGACCGCCGCCCGCTGGCTCGCCCTGGGGGCGCCCCTGCTGGCGGTGCTGGCCGCGGCCCGGCTGGAGCGCGACCGGCGGGCGCGGGCCGCCGCCCTGCTCGCCGCCGTGACCGCCGCCCTGGGCGTCGCCGCGCTGAACGAGTCGGCCCGCCGGACTGGCTGGTACGCGTTCGCGCCGGTGCACGGGGCCTACCGGGGAATACCAGTCGACCTGTGGCTGGGGTGGGCGGCGCTCTGGGGCGCGCTGCCGGTGCTGCTACGCCGGTTCCTGCCCCTGCCCCTCGCGCTGGGCCTGCTGCTCTGGCTCGACGTGGTGGCGATGCCGGCGCTGCACCCGCTCGTCCTGCTCGGGCCGCACTGGCTGGTGGGCGAGGTGGTGGGGCTGCTCGCCGTGGCCCTCCCCGCGCAGCTGCTCGGCCGGTGGGGCGCCGACGGCCGGCACCTACGGGCCCGGGTGCTGCTCCAGGTCGTCGTCTTCGCCACGCTGCTGCTGTGGTTCGTGCCCGGTGTCGCCTTCGAACTGGGTGGCGGCTCGTGGTCCCCGCTGACCGGGCTGCCCCGGGCCGCCCTCCTGCTCCTGGCCCAGGTCGCGCTGCTGGTGGCCACCCCGGCGCTCATCGCGGTACGCGAGTTCGCCGGACGGGGCGGCGGCACCCCGTACCCGTGGGATCCGCCGGCCCGGCTCGTCAGCACCGGGCCCTACGCGTACCTGGCGAACCCGATGCAGGTCGGCGCGGCTGCCCTGCTCCTGCTGACCGCGGCGGTCACCCGCAGCATGGCGCTGCTGGCCGCGACCGTCCTCGCCGTGGCCTTCAGTGCGGCCGTGGCCCGGTCGCATGAGGAGCACGACCTGGCCCGCCGGCACGGGGACGCCTGGCGGGACTGGCGACGGGCGGTACGCGACTGGTGTCCGCGCTGGCGGCCGTACGCCTCGGGCGCGCCCGCGGTGTTGCGGCTC
Organism: Salinispora pacifica DSM 45544; assembly: GCF_000378845.1. Classification (NCBI taxonomy): domain Bacteria; kingdom Bacillati; phylum Actinomycetota; class Actinomycetes; order Micromonosporales; family Micromonosporaceae; genus Salinispora; species Salinispora pacifica. The sequence continues at coordinate 1,946,260 of NZ_KB905359.1, forward strand.
GACGCCGGGTGCGGGCCATGCGTGGCGGTCTGGCGGTTCCTCGCGCGGCGAAACCCGGTGAACCTGAGGCTCGCCCCGGCCAAGGAGGGGCAGCTGCGGGCCGGGTACACGGGCGGCGACGGCCACGCGGAACGGGGGGTGGCCGCCGTCGCCCGCGCTCTCGAGCACCTCAACCTCGGCTGGGCCTGGGTGGGCTGGACCCTGCGGCTGCCCGGCATCACCTGGCTGGCGCAACTGGTGGCGGATGCGATGATCGCACCGCCACACCCGGCGGGAGGAGAGCGATGTCGGACACCAAGCGACGCCTGCTCGACGGCACCCTCGCCGCGATCCGCCAGCACGGCATCGCCGGCGTCTCGGCCCGCACCATCGCCGCCGCCGCCGGAGTGAACCAGGCGCTGGTCTTCTACCACTTCGGGACGCTCGACGAGCTGCTGGCAGCCGCATGCCGGACCGGCACAGCCGAGCGGGTCGCCCACTGGTCGGCCCGGCTGCGCCAGGTTGGGTCGCTGCGCGAACTGCTCGCCGTCGGGCGCGTCCTGCACGAGGAGGAACGCGAGCTGGGCAACGTGTCCGTGCTGGCCCAGATGCTCGCCGGCGCACAGGCCGACGAGCGCCTCGCCGCCCCCACCGCCGAGTCCCTGCAGCTGTGGGTGGACGAGATCGAGCTGGTCCTGCGCCGGCTGCTGGCCGGATCACCGTTCGCCGAAATCGCCGACGTTCCCGGGCTCGCCCGCGCGGTGTCGGCGGCCTTCATCGGCCTGGAGCTGTACGACGGCGTCGACCGGCCCTCAGCCGAGCGCGGCATCGAGGCGCTGGACCAACTCGCCGTGCTCATCGAGATCGTCGATGACCTCGGCCCGATCGCCCGGCGCGCCCTCCACAACAAGATCAGCAAAGCGACCCGACGCTAGCCACAATGCCGGCCGAGTGGTCGGGAGGCGGGAAACCCTCCAGCTCCCAATGCAGGCATCTATTGACGTGATCTCAAACAGGGTGAAGTTGGCTACCGCGATGCCGGCATCTCAGGCACGGGTGGAGGCGAGGTAGTCGGCTGCGCCAGTGGGGGTCATGAACCAGTCGGTGAGAGTGGTCGGGTCCGCGAATCCGGCAGCAAATCGTCGGGCGACTTCTGAGTTGGTGGCGGCGGTGGCGAGGATTTGCTGCACATGCTCTGGTAGGGGTTGCAGCATAGCGTTGGTCCAGGCAGTGACAGCGTGAGCGGTGGTGGCCCAGAACGATTCGAAGGTATCGCGCATCCAGGTGGTGTCGAAGGGCCGGTCGCCGTGGGCGAGGATGGCGCGTAGATAGTGGTCAGCGCATCTGGCGGCGGTGTTGGAGCCCTGGCCGGTGATGGGGTCATTGGTGATGACGACGTCGGCCATGCCCAGTGCGACGCCGCCGCTGGGTAGGTGGGCGACCGGTTTACGTACGGTGGGGGTGAACCGACCATGCAGGGTGGCCTTGGCGTCGGTCAGTTCGACGTTTCGGCATCGCTCATACACCCAGGGCACGTACTGCTTGGCGAGGTCGAGGGTGGTCTGGAGGTGTTCGGTGGGTGGCACACGGCTGCCATTGGTGGGCCAGCGGTCTAGGTCCTGACCTGGGACAGCCTCCCAGAAGAGGATGTCGCAGGCGCCGGCTTGCGTGAGGGCAGGAATCACGAACAGTTCGCCGAGGCCGGGCACGGCGTGGAATCCGACGTGCGGGGCGGGCCAGTCCGGGTCGGGAGCGAGGCCGTGGACGTAGGCGATGGCCAGGCCGCGTTGTGGGGTTGTGTGGGGTGAGCGGACTGGGTCCCGGTCGAACGCGGCGGCGAGATCACTTCTGCCGGCCGCGACGATGGTCAGGTCGTGGTGGCCATCCGAGGTGAGGGTGTCCAGGTCGGCGGCGGAGGCCGTGTTGTGGACGACGGTGGCGCCGCGGTGTTCGGCGAGTTCGAGCCAGGCGGCCATCTTCAGCCGTTGGTCGGTGGACTGGGCCGGTCGCTCCAACTCGGCGATGACGTCCAGCGCGCGGGTACCCGGCGGTGCGGACAGGTTGACACGCAGGCCCGCGATCTGGGGCGCCTGGTCGTCCCACAGATTTAGCTCGTAGCGGCGTTCGGCGTCCAGCGCGGGAGCGAACATGGCCTGGGTGGAGGTTGGCCCGCCGTTACGGATCTCATCCGGGGTGTGAGCCGACATGATCGTCACCTCGTAGCCCTCGGCGAGTAGCCCGTGGGCGAGTTGCAGGCCGGATTGCCCGGCACCGACAATCAATATTCTGCGCATGGGTGTTCCTTTGGTTCAGAGCTGTCGGCTGACCGACCAGGCAAGCAGGGTGTGGGTTTGCTGGCGTCGCCGCGGGGTCGAGGGTGCGAGCGCCTGCTGGCGATGCCACGGGTCAACGATGACCAGCGGCACGGATGGAACAACATCTGCCGTACCGCGTCGGGGTGGTGCGCGGGGAGCGAACGTGGACAACGTTGTCACGGCTGTCGACGGCGGGTTGACATCGTCGCTGGGGCAGGCTACCGCAGAGTAGCCGAGTCTCAGGCTGAGGGTCCGTCGACTGGGACGGGAGTGCGGCCAGGGCGAGGGTGGTGAACGGTGCCAGGAGTCCCAGCGGCGGACCTGCCGCGGGTCCAGGCCAATCTGGCTCTTGACGGTCCGGGTTGGGTGGGCCGCGCGACGAGGTGCCTCAGCTGCACGCCTTCACCCGAGGTCTGGAACGGGATCGCGACGCCGTGAACGCCGCGCTCACGCTCTCTACAGCGACGGCCCCACCGAAGGCGTCAACACCGAGACCAAACGAATCGCCCGCCAGATGCACGGACGAGCAGGCTTCACCCTGCTCCGCCACCGCATCCCCCTCGGATAGCAGCGCCCTCCGTCACCACCGAATGTTGGACAGCGCCGTTACCGTGACAGACCCCCGACGAGATCCTCGAATCACTCACCCAGTTTGGTAGGCGAACATATGGCGCAGCACACTAGCGTCCATGCCGTGCACGTTCCGCCCACCGGCCACGGTCGTTGCGGTAGCGGGCAGGGACCAGCAATTGGGGCCGATTGAACCAATATATCGTGGCGACCAATACTGCCGACAGCAGCGTGAGGGCTACGAGTACTTTCTGGACAGCGTCGATCAGAGTCGTCGACAGGCTGGCGGTGGGCTCGATCCAAGTCGTCCCCATGAATGCCGTGCCAAAGGTAATCGCTAAGGCAATCGCAGCCACGCTTCTATCCTCGTGTCCACCCGCGATGTAGTCCTTCCAGTTGAACCACGATGCGAGAGCGACGAACCACGACGCGACTGTGACTATAAGCCCAAGGGTGAGAGCGAGACCAGAAGCGCGGTAGGGAATCGCCGCGTCAGCGATCGCGGTCACGCTTCCTCCTCGGCAAGCAGTGGGTCCACACCGAACGCGCAGCCGCCGCCGAGCCCGCTGCCGTCTGCGCGAGCCCCTGGCGCTGCGTGTTCGTCGTTGACGAGTCAGTGCACCATCGCGGATGGCCTCAACGCGCCGTTCGGCTACCTGGTCCGACCTGTGATCGCTAAGCCGCAGTGACTCTCGACCTCGCGACCGGCGCGTGCTCCAGCGATGCCAACGAGCGCGACACCGTCCAGTTGCTGTTGCCTCATGCCGCCTACATCACCATCGGCACATCTGTCGGGACAGCGGGGTGGGACGGTAGCCCGTCCCACCCCGCCGCGCGAAGGCGTCACCTCCGGTGGGGAGGTGTATCGCGTGTGGCTTCTTACGCGTTCGGCCTTTCGTCACCCGGAGTCATCAGAACGACGCGGCGACGGCGAGCGATCAGGAAGAGCGCGGCGCCGAGGACGATCACGAAGGCGCCGAGGCCGCCGAACAGGCCCGCCTGCGCGCCAGTCACCGGAAGTGAGCTGCCGTCACCGCCGGTGGATCCACCGCCGGAACCGCCGTTGACCGACACGAAGATCGAGTACGTGTCGGTGTTGTCGGACTCGTCAACATCAACAACCTTGTCGACATCCGCGGCGTCGAGCAGTTCCACGTTCTCCGGCAGTGCGGTAGGTGCGGCGACGTTCTGCTTGGGGCCGTAGGGAACTGCGGCGAGGGCGGCGACCGTGACGCTACCGCCGGTCAGGGCACCGCTCTTCGCAACGCCAGCATCGATCTTGGCGGGGAACCAGAAGGTACCGCCGGAGGTTGCGTCGCCGTCCTGTGTGTCATGGTCGGCCGGGATCAGCGTAATCTCGGAGTAGTCACAGGTGACCGTGCGGTTGTCGGCACTGTACTCGCAACCCTGCTCAGGTTCGGTGAAGGTGGCCTGCTCCGGCAGAGTGACGGAGATCCTGACCCCGTCCGCCGTCATATCGCCCTGATTGAACACGGTCGCCACGACGGCGGTCGAACCGCCCGGGGCGATCGACCCATCGATGTAGACAGGTGCGCCGGACTCGAGGCTCGCGTCGGCGTCGATGGGCGCGCGCACGTCCTCGGCTACGACACCCAGGTCGACACCGTGCTCCCCAATCACCACCTCGGCGGTGTCAGTGTTGTTGGCGGTGTTGTCGTCGCCGTCGACCAGGACCGTCACAGTCAGCTCGCCCGAGGCGTCGGCTGAGTCGTCGGCCCGGGTCACCAGGTAGGACAAATCGGTTGTGCCGCCCGGTTCCGGAATGGAGGTCTTATCGACCGCGCAATAGACGGTGCCATCTGCGGGATCATCGTCACAGATGTCAGCGAACTGGAACGCACCGACGAGATCGCCGACGGTGAAGATAATGTCGACCGACTCCGGTGTGGTCTTTCCGACGTTCTCCAGGTCGATTTCGACGACCTTTTCGGTCGAGCCGGCAGCGATAGTCGTGCCCGATATCTCGACGGAGAGGTCCGTGCCATCAACCGCGTAAGCGGGCGAGGCGAACGAGCCCGCAACGAGAAGACCGACGGCGCCAGCACCCAGTCGGGCGAGCTGCCGGTTGTGTGACTTCATGAAGGGTTTCTCCCTCGACAAAGGTAACTACAGGCAGGCACGTTAGCCTGCGGTGCCACCCCGGGCCACCCCGTGATCCACTCGTTATTTTGATCAATCACTGTGTGGCTTATCCGTAGCGGACAGTGCCTCACCATAATGGATGGTGAGGCACTGTTTCATAAACGGAACAATCAGGCCAGCGTGGAAGAAATCCGATTGAGGCGAGATGCGGTTGATCTCCGGCTCGCATGTGCCGTGTCGGAGATTCCGGACGCAGACCGCACTCGGCCCGTGGAAACAGGAAGTCGGCCAGCGCGAGCGCGAGCTGCTCCCACTGGTCCCGCAGCTGGCTGATGATCTGCTCCAAGTGCTCGGACAGCCGCTGGTAGTGGGCCGGGTCGCTGTCCATGCGCTCACCGATGTGGTGCCGGATGGCATGCTCCATCTCCGATGCCTTGGCGCGAGGGCTGGTCAGCCCGCTGACCTTCTCCGCGTAGTCGGCCGAGGTGATGGAGATCGGTGGGACCTTCTGGGTAATGCCCAGGGACTGGACGTGCGTCAATCAGCGCTCGGACCTTCTCGCCGTAGACCCGAACGTCGAACAGCGTGTGGTCGCGGTAGCGGCGCTGGGCCAGCAGCGCGATCGTGCCGAACGCCTTCGCGTTGGCCACATAGGGCAGGGCCTTATCCGACGGCAGGACGACATCGCCACCGGGCTGATCTGGTCGGCGGGCACGCCCGGCATGGGCAGCTTCTTCTTCTTGAAGTCGTCGACTACCTGCCCGTACCCGCTGGTCCACTCCACGATGGGAGCCTTGTCGTTCTGGGCGCCGGAGATCACCGGTACGAAGTCGAGCTGCGCGACGACGTCCCGATGCACCGGTAAGGCACGCTTGGCGGTCAGCCGATCGGCCCGCTCCAGAGCATCTGGGGTCTTCCACGCCGGATCGAGTGCATCCAGCTCAGCGATCAGGGCATCTCGTGCAGCCAGGAACGCGGTCCGGTAGCGGACGGTGGCGAGTCGGCTGGTGGCCACCACCTGAGCCTTAAAGCCGTTCGGCAGCACCACTTCGACGTAGTGGCGCAGCATGTTCGCCGCCTTTGCGGTGATAAGCTGACGTGTCAATCCCCTGGAATCGTGGAGGGGCTCCGTTATGCGGCCTGGGCCTTCAGGGCGCGGGTCTCTGATCGTTCGTAGTCGATGGGGGATCGCCAGTCGCAGACGGAGTGCCGGCGGCGCCGGTTGTAGAAGTCGGTGATCCAGGTGGCGATCTTCAGGCGGGCCTCGGTACGGGTGCGGAAGTGACGGCGGTGCACGTACTCGACCTTGATGGTGGAGAAGGTGGCCTCGGCGACGGCGTTGTCGAAGCACGACCCGACCCGGCCCATCGACTGGCGTACCTTCCACCGGTTGCAGGCTCGGGCGAAGTCGGCCGAGGTGTACTCGCTGCCCCTGTCGCTGTGAAAGATCACCCCTTCGACGCCGCCGCCGCGGGTGACGGCGGCCATGTTCAGCGCTGCGACGACCAGCCCGGCGTCGTGGTGGGCGCCCATGGCGTAGCCGAGGATGCGACGGGAGTAGAGGTCGATGACGGTGGCCAGGTAGAGCTTGCCCTCGTCGGTGCGGATCTCGGTCATGTCGCCGCACCAGGCGACATCTGGTGCCGGCGCGCTGAACGCCCGCTTTACCAGGTCTGGGGCGGCTGGACCTTTGCCCTGGCGGGTCAGGTTCCGCCGGCGGCGTCTGACCCGGGCGGTCAGGCCGGAGGCGGCCATAAGCTGCGCGATCGTGTTGTCCGACACCTGCCAGCCCTGCTCGCGCAACTCGTTCCCGACGCGAGGGCTGCCGTAGGTGCCGCATGAGTCGTCGAACACCTTCCTGACCGCAGCCGACAACCGAGCACGCCGGTCATCGCGGCGCGTTGGCGGCCGGTCACGCCACTTGTAGAACCATGACTCGGACACCCCCAACGCTCGGCAGGCGATCACGTGCGGCACGGAATGCTCGGTCCTCTGGGAAGCGATGAAGGCGGCCACGCTCACCGGCCCGTCGCCTCTTTAACCCACAGGACCACGGATCGCTTGAGAACATCACGCTCCATCGCCAGCTCGGCGTTCTCCCGCCGCAACCGGGCCAACTCCGCCCGCTCGTCCTCAGTGAGCTGCCCGGCAGCGGCCTCACCGCGCGTCTCGCGGTCCCTCTTCACCCAGTTGGCCAGGGTCCCGCTGTTAATCCCCAGGTCACGGGCGACCTGTGCGATCGACTTACCCGTCTCCCGCACGATGCGCACCGCGCCCGCGCGGAACTCCGGATCGAACTGGCGTCTCGTCTCAGCCATGAACCTCTATCCCTCAAGCTCTGGCCTCCACGCTACGAGGGGAAGGGCAGACGACATCGACGAGTTCATCGACCTTAACGGGCTCACCCAGGAGCAAGCGAGGCTGAAGGCGCCTCCGAAGTGGCTAACCATCTCATGCTCGTAGTTCATGAAAAGCGCCTGCGCCTTGCCGCCTGTCGCGACCTTCGCGTTGTGCTCGTATCGATGCCCTACCTTATTACGCAGCGCTACGAATAGCTCTGCGTTCAGCCTGACCGGGTCGCTGCTGTTGGGATAGCGCCGCTTCAAGCAGAATTCAAGGTCCCACGCCTTCGGCTCGCCGTCGATCAACTTGTACCCGCCGGTCTGGGCGCCCTTGTGGTGATAGTCGATCTTTGCCTGGTGGAACTCAGCATGCAACAGTTAGTGCCAGGCCTTGTGCATGTGGGTGAGGAAGTCGCAGTAGTTGCCGCTTGATCAGTTCCACCCGCCCACCGCCTTTAGGACATATCTAATTCGCGACAGCCGATCGACCGCCCGAGCCCGGTTACGCTTGCACAAGAATTTCTGTCTCATACATGAATGTCGCACTTATTCTCAGCTCGGAGCCGAATCCCCTGCCCAACGCGCGACTTCGGGCGCCCAGCGCACTTCTGACCTGCGGAAATGCGGATCACGTACCGGAGTCGACCGCGACGACCACCTATTCCTGACACGCGTGCCACCGCTTCGGCAGACAGAAGCATCAAGATCGAACGCCCGCCAAGCGCGACAGAACGGGCACCCGGGAGACACCTGGTCAAATGCCCGATTCATGCGGCTCGTCTGGATGAGCACAGGGTAGCGTCGCCGCTGCGTGATACGTATACTGGCCGCGCCTTCTGCGCTACATCAAACCAACGGGGATTGGAAATCTGTGAGTGATCTGCGTATTCACGAGGCCGAGTCGCTCCCATTAGAGGCGCATGTCGGTAATGGCGTTGACGGCCTCGGGCGGCGGTACACCGGATGAGGCTGCGGCACCAGCCGCATCGCTCGACCAAGCCGAAATCGCCCAGCCGCCCGGTCCGGCCGCGCCCACGCGCCGCCCTCCGGGTTGTCGTACCGGCCAGGGAGGCGCCCTCATGGAGATTCGCATTCTCGGACCCGTCAGGGTCTGCTCCGGCACCACCGACATCAGCCTCAAAGGCTCCAAACAGCGGACGTTCCTGGCCGCCCTGCTCCTCGCCGGTGAACGGGTTCTGCCCGACAGCACCCTCGGCGAGATGCTCTGGGGCAGCCGGCCGCCCGCGACCTATCAGGCCCAGATCTACACGTACGCCTCCCAGCTGCGCCGGCAGCTCGGCCAGGCCGTCCACATCGCCCGGCAGGGCGCCGGCTACTTCCTCACGATTGGCTCCGCCTGGTTCGATTACCGAGAGTTTCAACGACAGTACAGGGCGGGCCGGGCAGCGTTGCAGAGCGGGCAATTCGAGCGCTCCGCCGATCTGCTGCGCGCCGCGCTCGACCTGTGGCGCGGTCCCGCGCTCGCCGACGTGTCGGCCCCGCTGACCGAGCGCGAGCGACCGGGCCTCGATGAGGTCCGCATGGAGGCGCTCGCGGCCCGCATCGACGCCGATCTCGCGCTCGGCCGGCACCGGGAGATCGTCCCGGAGCTGATCAGCCTGGTCGGCGCGCACCCGCTGAGAGAGCGCTTCCGAGCCCAGCTCATGACCGGCCTGCACCGCTCGGACCGGCAGGCCGAGGCATTCGATCTGTACTACCAGGGGTCCCGGTTGCTCCTGGAGGAGTTGGGCGTCGATCCGAGCCCGACCCTGCGCTCCGCGTACGAACTCCTGCTCCGCGTCGGCGAGGAGGCCACCGCGGATGTGCCCGCCGCCCCGCAGCCCGAGCGCATCGAGGCCGCCCCGCCGGTCCCGGCCATGCTCCCGGCCGACACGTACGACTTCGTGGGCTACCCCGACGCGCTGCGAGCGGCGGCTCGCCTGCTGCGCCGCCACTCGGGTGACCAGCCGCAGCACTCGACGCTCGCGGTGACCGGCATGGGTGGCGTTGGCAAGACCACCCTCGCCGTACACGCCGCCCACATGTGCGCCGCCGACTTCCCGGACGGCCAGCTCTTCCTGGATCTACAGGGGAGCAGTCATCTGCCGGTTCGACCGGAGGACGCGCTCAGTGTCCTGCTGCGCGCGCTCGGTGCCGCCGAGCCGCTCCCCCGGTCCATGGAGGAACGCATGCATCTGTACCGCAGCCTGCTCGCCAGCCGGCGGGTGCTCGTGGTGCTCGACGACGCCGCCGGGGCGGACCAGATCCGCCCGTTGCTGCCCGGCGGTCCCATGTGCCGGACGATCGTGACGTCGCGACTCTTCCTCAGCACGGCGGCCGGGCAGCACATGGTCTCGCTCAAGCCGTTCACCCCGGCGCAGGCGCTCGACCTGCTGGGCCGGATCGCCGGGGCCGAACGAATCGACACCGAGCCCGAGGCCGCGCGGCGCATCGTGCAGGCGTGCGGGTCGCTCGCTCTCGCCGTACGGATAGCGGGTATCAGACTGGCCAGCCGGCCGCACTGGTCCGTGGCCCAACTGGCGGAGCGCCTGGCCGGCGGCGCCGGAGGGCTGGCCGAGTTCCGGGCCGGTGACCTCGACCTGCGCGCCAGTCTCGACCGCAGCTTCCAGCGCCTGAACGCCATCCACCGCCTCGCCCTGCTGCGGCTGGCCACGGCCGGCATGGAGTCGTTCCCGGCCGCCGCTGTGGCCACGCTGCTCGGGTGCGACGAGCCGGAGGCCGAGCAAATCGCCGAGGCCCTGGTGGATCAGCGGATGCTGGAGCTGGCCGACCTCGACGACACCGGCGTGTTCGCCTACCAGGTGCACCCGCTCGTCGGGCTGTTGGCCTTCGAGCGCCTGCAGAACGCGACGTCCTCCCAGCCCGCCCTCGCCGCCCTGGTGCCGCGCCCCCGGATCGCCCAAAGCAACTCGGGAGCGTACACGGCAGCAGAAAGCGGAGGCGACCGGCGGGCCGGTGCCCGAGGCGGCACCGGCCCGCCTGGTCAGCCGTACCGCTTGAGCTCGTCGAAGAAGTCGACGATCTCGTGCAACACCCCCTGGCCCGCCAGCTCGTCGTAGACGAAGCGGGCCAGGGCGAGGTCGAGGATGCCCAGCCCGAACGGTGAGAAGATCACCGGCCGGTCCGCGGGCACCTCGACCTCGTCCGTCATCACGTCGTAGAGGGTTCCGGCGATGAAGTCCCGGTTGCCCGCCAACTGCTCGGCGAGGTGCGGGGAGGTGGCCGCCTTCAGGCAGTGGTCGACGTCGTCCACCACGTTGAACGCGGACAGGATGATCTCCGGCGCCAGGTCCCGCAGCGAGACGTGCAGCACCAGCGGGTTGTGGGCGAGAAGCCCGGGGTCGGTGACGTGCGGACTGCCGGCCACGGTCGCGAATACCACGAGGTCGCTTTCGCGGATCAGCGAATCGGCGTCGTCGTGGAATCGGGCCGGACCCGAGCGGGACCGCTCGAGGTAGCCGCAGAACCGCTCGGCGTTGTCCCGCGCGGTGTCGAAGATGCCCACCTCGTCGAACATGAAGCCGTTGCGGGTCAGGTAGGTGTGGATGTACCGGGCGATGAGCCCGGTGCCCACGAACCCGGCCCGCCGCGGGCGCATCCCGCGGCGGGCGCTCAGCTTGAGCGCGGCCAGCGCCGCGGAGGCCGCCGTCCGCGCCGCGCTGATAATCGATCCCTCGATGCACGCGAACGGGAAACCGGTCTCCGGATCGTTGAGAACGGTGATTGCCGAGGCGCGCGGGATCCCGTGCTCGATGTTTCCGGGGAAGCTCGAAATCCACTTGATGCCATGCACGTTCACGTGACCGCTGACCGAGGCCGGCAGGGCAATGATGCGGTCGGCCGGGCGCTGCGGGAACTTCAGGAAGTACGAGTCCGGGTTGATCGTCTGTCGCTCGCCGTGCAGCCGGTACGCGGACTCGACGATGTGGGTGACGATGTCCTCGCGGCCCTGCAGGACGCCACGGACCTGTACCCCGGACACGACGGCGAAGCTCGGCGGCTGGGTCATCACTGCTGCCCCGCCGAGGCGTTCACAGCGGCGACGGACCCGGTCGCGTCCGCAACCGGGACCCGGCCTTCCGGCGCCGGTTGCGGCCGCCGGTCACCCCCGCGGCCCGGGAAGGCCCAGGCGCTGCGGCCCAGCAGCGAGAGCACCGCCGGCAGCAGCACGCCACGGACCACGGTCACGTCGATCAGCACGGCCACGGCCATGCCGACGCCGAGCATCTTGTACTCGATGGCGGTGAGCGTCACGAAGATACTGAACACCGCGACCATGATCACCGCAGCGCTGGTGACCACGCCGGCACTGCTGGAGATGCCGCGGGTGATGGCTGTCTTCGGGTCCGCTCCGGCCAGCCACCGCTCGCGGATCCGGCTGAGGATGAAGATGTGGTAGTCCATGCTCAATCCGAAGAGGATGACGAACATGAACAGCGGTAGCCAGCTGACCACGCCGTCGTAGCTGGTGAAACCGAGCAACGACGCCAGGTGCCCGTCCTGGAAGCCCCAGACGATGACGCCGTACGCGGCCCCTATGGACATAAGGTTTAACAGGATCGATACCACGGGGATCGTCAGCGAGCGGAACGTGACGGTCAGCAGCAGGAAGGCGAGCACGAGCACCAGGCCGAAGATCCACGGCGTGCGAGCGCTCAGCGTCTCGGCGAAGTCGTGCGCCACAGCGGTGTCACCAGCCACGGCCACCTCGACGCCGTCGACCGCGCCGACGGTCTGCGGCAGCAGGTCCTCGCGCAGCGCGGCCAGGGAGCGGTTCGAGACCTCGTCGGTGCCGGTGCCGGCCAGCGGGACCTTGACGATGAGCGCGTCGCCGACCTTGGCGGTGGAGAGCGTGGTGCCGAACTCGTCTGGGCGCGCGACCACTTCCGAGCCGAGGCGCCGCACCGCGGCCTCGACGGCCGGGCTGTCGACCTGCTCGCCCCAGATGACGACCTGTGCCGGGCTCGGGCCGCCGGGGAACGCCTCCTCGATGCGGGCCACCGCGTCAACGGCGGGCAGGCTGCGCGGCAGGCTGTCGGTCAGGGACGGATCCCGCAGCTTGAGGTGCGCCGCCGGAGCCGCCAGGCAGAACAGCAGCAGCGTGGCCAGGGCGCCCCACAGCAGCGGCTGCCTGATGGCGGCACCGGAGACCCGCGACCACACCTTGGAGTCCCCGGCATCGGTGCGCCGGCGGCCGAGCCAGGGCAGCCGTCCCCTGTCCACCCGGTGACCGAGCAGCGCGAGCAGCGCCGGCAGCACCGTCACCGAGCCGAGCACGGCGAGTCCGACGACCAGGATGGTGCCGACCGCGACGCCGTTGAACACGTCCAGGCCGGACAGGAAGAGACCGGCGAGGCAGAACATCACGGTGAAGCCGGAGACGACCACGGCGTGCCCGGAGGTACGGGCCGTGACGCGCAGGGCCTCCTGCACGCTCTTGCCCGCGTGCCGTTCCTCGCGCTCGCGCCGCAGGTAGAACAGCGAGTAGTCGATCCCGACGGCCATGCCGATCAGCAGCACCATGGACGCGACCGTGCTGTTGATCGGCATCCAGTGGCCGATCGCCTGCAACAGGCCGAGGGTCGCGAGCACCGCGGTGAGCGAGAGCAGCAGCGGAATCCCGGCGGCGACGAGCGCACCGAAGACAATCAACAGGATCACGATCGTGACCGGCAGCGTGATGATCTCCGCGCGCCGGAAGTCGTCGTCGTAGGCACCGTTGGCCGCGGCCGTGATGCTCATGTCACCGGCCTGCAGTACCCGGACGTCCGAGTGGCGCTCCCCGACCTGCTCGATCGCGGCGGCGGACTGGTCGAAGTTCTTGGGGATATCCTCCACTGGCGTGGCGATCTGGAAGGAGACCAGGCCCGACCGCCCGTCCGCGGAGACCAGCTGGGTGGCGCCGGCGTCGAGCGGGGAGCGGATGTCGGTGACCTGCCCGGTGAGCCCACGCAGGGTGGTGACGACGTCCTCGGCTGCCGCCCGGACCGCCGGGTCGGTGAAGGGCTGGCCGTTCTTGCCCTGGATGAGGACGTTCTCGCGGACCACCTCGTCGGCCCGCTCGGCCCGGATGACCTGCTGGGCGCGGCCGGCCTCGCCCGGGTCGGTGGTGCGGGCCTCGTCGCCGGTCACGAGCACGCCGGCCAGCAGGCCGATGAGCACGACGGCGAACCAGCCGCCGATGGCCAGGGCGCGGTGGTGCACGGACCAGACCACTATCCGCTCCACGAGCGGTGAGCGCCGGGACCGTGGCGTGCTGACGGGGTCGTTCGAGCTGGTCATGCAGGCAACCTTCCTCGAGGACGGGGGAGGGCGGGCAGCGCCGGACAAATCCGGGCAGGGGGCATCGACGGCCAGGTCCCGAAGAGTGAGAGGCCGTTGTGGACGGTGACGTGGTCAGTGACTCGGGAGACCGAGGGCCGGCGATCGGTGATACGCCGGCCCTCGGCGCCTCCCTACTCGACGTCCTTGAGGATCCGCTCGAAGGAGTCGAGCCTCCCGCGCATCTCCTGCAGCTGAGAGTTGATCTCGGACAGGGTATGGTCGTTCCGGTCCTGGGCGGCGACCGCGCCCTCGGCGAGTTCGCGGTACTCGCGCTCGCGCACGAGCTGAGCCTTGGCCCGGGTGGTGGCGGAGCGGTGCCAGATGAGCACGGTCACCACGGCGGTGACCAGGATGAACAGTCCGATGATGGCCGCGACGGCCGGCCAGGTGTAGTCGTCCGCTGTGGGCTGGTACTCCATTACCCGTTTCCCTTCTCCGCCTGTCCGGGCTCCTCGGTCAGGCCACTGATTGTCTTTGCTGCTTCGGCGATCATGGCCGGGGTCAGGTGCAAAGAGAAGTCGGTGACTTCGTAGAACTTCATCGCCTTGCCCTCGTCGGACAACTTGAGCGTCGAGGTGACCAGGCCAGCGCTCTCCAGCTTGCGCAGGTGCACCTGCAGGAGCGGACGGCTGATCTCGAGCTCGCGGGCGAGCTCGCTGACGTACGTGGTGCGTTTGACCAGGGCGGCGATGACGCGCAGGCGATGCGGATTACCCAGGGCCGTCAAGGCCCGGAGCAGGCCGTCGCCGGTCACTGCCTCCGTGTCCATGCAGACTTCCTTGGGCTCATGCCAAGGAATTATTGCACATGCCAGCCTTGGCTGCGATACCCCCGACTCCCTCGATCGCCGGCCTCGCGGGGAGCCGGGTCAAGGCCGCGGCACCGGCGGGGGCGGGAGCGGAGGCGGGGGGCGGGCAATGTCGTCACAGAAGGCTCTCTCCGGAAAAAGAACCAACGGTTCGGTTCTAGCGGTCAGGGCGATGAGCGACCTATATGTGGCCTATTTATTCGGGCACGGGCAAATCGAATTTCGGGCACGGCCGGGCCGCCCGCGCCGGTGTTAGCGTCTGCCGACCTCATCGACCAGCAGCGACAGGATGAAGCCATGTCCGTCCACAGCAGCACCGCCCTGCCGACCGGCAGCGCCCTGGCCGACATCGCCGCCCGGGTCGCCGAGATCTGGCCCGAACACGCCGTCTTCCTGGAACAACGCTTCGCCGGGGAGTCCCACGAGCAGCTCGATGCAGCCGAGGCGGTGGCTCGCCGGATCGCCGTACTGGCTGCCGGGCGCCTCGATGAGGTAATCGCGGGATACCGCTGGGCGTGCCGCCGGCTGACCGGCGAGCAATTGTTCTTCCGCCGCCACGGCCGCTATCGCTTCACCACGGTGGACCAGGTCCGCGAATCGGGGATCCTGGACGACCCGTACATGACCTATTACCAGCACGGATTGCTGTTGTCGCACATTCTGTGGACCAACCACGCCCGGGTCGGCGAGGTCTACCAGAGCGAGTTCCTGGGGCGTCGCGGGGACCGGGACCGGCTGCTGGAGGTGGGCCCGGGCCACGGCCTGCTGCTGTCGCTGGCCGCCGAGCACGTGCGCGGCGAGGTGGCAGGCTGGGACATCAGCGAATCCGCGCTGCGGCACACCCGACACAACCTGGAGGCCCTGGGTGTGCACGACGCGTCACTGGTGTGCCACGACATCCGCAGGGGACCGCTCGACGGCACCTTCGACCTCGTGGTGGCCAGCGAAGTGCTCGAGCACGTGGAGGACCCGGCGGGCGTGCTGACGTCGCTGCTGGGGCTGATGGGCGAGGGGGGCCGCATCTTCCTCAACGTGCCCATCAACAGCCCCTCCCCCGACCACATCTATCTGTGGCGCACCCCGGAGGAGTTCTTCGCCTTCGTCCGCGGGTGCGGGGTGCGGCCGCTGAGCACCTACACTTTCCCGATGACCGGGCACAGCGAGCAGCGGGCCCGCGACGAGCAGCTGACCATCTCCTGCGTGATGATCGGCGAGGCGGCGAACTGATCCGGGTACGACGAAGGGGGCGTCGCCGCGGCGACGTTCCCTTCTCGCGTGGCGGTCCTCAGGCCCGGGCGGCGGACTCCCGCAGCAACTCCTCGGTCAGGGCATCCACGGTCGGGTGGTCCCACATGAGGTTCGGGTCGAGCTCGAAGCCCACGTGGTTCTCCAGCTCGACCATCATGGACACCGCGGTCACCGAGTCCAGCCCGTACGACGACAGCGGCGCGCCCGGATCGATGTCCGCCGGCTCCCGTTGTACGAAGGAGGCAGCGCACCGGCGCACCCAGGCGCACAACTCGTCCCGCGCAGCATCAATCGCGTCAGACACAGCAGTTTCTCCCGTCACAGTCGGTCGGAGTAGAGGGAAACGAGCTCGCCGGCCAGGTACAGCTGCCGCATCTCGGCGCGCTGAATCTTGCCGCTGGTGGTCCGCCGCGTGGTGCCGGTCCGGAGCAGGACGACCGCTCCAGCCCGGACGCCGAACTCGCGGCTGACGGTGTGCCGCATCGCCGCGGCCAGCACGGCCAGGGCCTCACCACGGACGCCACGGACCTCGTGGGTCAGCACCACCTCCTCGACCTGCTCGTGCGCGTCGTCGAGGCTCGGGGCACTGAACACGGCACCCACTCCCCCGGCGAGTTCCGGGTGGTGGGCGCGTAGCTCGTGCTCGATGTCGTGCGGGTACAGGTTACGGCCGTTGACAATCAACATCTCCTTGAGCCGCCCGACGACGTACAGCTCATCGTCCTCGATCGCGCACAGGTCACCCGTACGCAGAAAACCGTGCTCGCCCTCGGCGGTGACCGCCTGGAAGGTCCGCAGGGTGGCCTCCTCGCGCCCCCAGTACCCGGGCGACTGGCTGGGCCCACGCAGCCAGAGCTCGCCGACCCGGCCCGGCGCCACGGACGCACCCGTGTCCGGGTCGACGAGGCGCAGGTCGTACCCGCCGGGCCGGCCACAGCTGACAACGTTGCGGATGGGGCGCCCCTCGCGGGCGTCGGCGAACTCGCCGCGCTCCAGCCGCTCGGCGTCGACGGCCCGGATCAGCGGCGGCCGGTCGCCCCGCGTGGACACGTAGACGACCGCCTCGGCCAGGCCGTACGACGGGCTGAACGCCGTCTCCCGGAAGCCCGTACCGGCGAAGCGCTTGGCGAAGGCCGCCATCACCGACGGCTGAATCGGCTCGGAGCCGTTGATCGCGTAGCGCCACCGCGACAGGTCCAGGTCCTCGAGTTGCTCGTCGGTCACCTTGCGGGCGCACAGGTCGTAGCCGAAGTTCGGACCGAACGAGATGCCAAGACCGAAACGGTCGATCAGCCGCAGCCACGACACCGGGCGGCGCAGGAACGACATCGGGTCGAGCAGGACCGAGTTGCCGCCCACCATCAGCGGTGGCAGGAGTTGCGCGCTGAGCCCCATGTCGTGGTAGAGCGGGAGCCAGCCGCCGGAGCGCAACTCCGGCGTGAGACCCACCGCGGCCACGTAGCCGGCCATGTTGGCCAGCAGGTTGCCGTGGGTGAGGATGACGCCCTTGGAGTCGCCGGTGGACCCGGAGGTGTACTGCAGCAGGGCGACGGTCTCGCGCCCGAGCGCCGGGGCGGCCCAGGTGTCCGGATCTGCGGCGACGGCGACATCGGTCGCCACCACCGGGGCGTCCACCCCGTCCTCGCCGGCCGCCCAGCCGGTCGCCTCCGCGAAGTTCGCCTCGTCGGTGAACACGGCCGCCACCAGCGCGTCGGTCGCGATGGCCCGGAGCCGGCGGCGCTGGTGCTGGAACCGGCCGGGCAGCGGCGCCGGGACGGCAATCACTCCGGCGTACAGGCAGCCCAGGAACGCGGCCACAAACGGCAGTCCCACCGGATAGAGCAGCAGGATCCGGCTACCCTCCGGCGCGAGCTGCCGGATGTGGACGGCCACCCGCCGCGCTTCCCGGTCCAGCTGCCCGTAGGTCCACGACCGGAACCCGTCCGCGGTGTCCACGTCGATCACGTGCACGACGGCCTGGCCGTCGGGCGTCGCGCCGGCACGTTCGCGGAACAGGCTCACCAGGTCGGGCGCTGTCGTCAGGTCACTCATCCGTTCGCCTCCTGTCCGTCCCGGCGCCCCGGCGCGAGAACGTCGTCGAAGTCCACCGTCAGCACGTCCGGTCCGCGTAGGCTCAGGTTCGGCTTGTACGAGACTCCGCCCGCGCGCAGCCGTGGCTCCCGCAGCCGGGCGGCCACCGCGCTAAGGGCGATCTGCGCCTCCAGTCGGGCCAGCCCCGCGCCCAGGCAGAAGTGCGCCCCGGCCGAGAAGGCCAGGTGCGGCACCGGGCTGCGGCGCCGAATGTCGAACCGGTCGGGATCCGGGTATACCGCAGGGTCCCGGTTCGCGGCGCCGAGCAGCAGCACGACCATGTCGCCGGCCCGCACGTCGGCGGCGCCGAGCCGGGTGTCGTGCTTGGCGACCCGGCTGGTGATCTGCACCGGCGCGTCGTAGCGCAGCACCTCATCGACCGTCGCGGCAGCCAGCCCGGGCTCGGCCCGCAGGTCCGCGAGCTGCTCCGGGTGGCGCAGCAGGGCAAGCACCCCGTTGGCGATGAGATTGACGGTCGTCTCATGGCCCGCGTTGATCAGCAGGATGCACGTCGCGAGGATGTCGCTGCTGTCGAGCCGCTCGCTGGCGTCCTCGACGGCGACCAACTGCGACACCAGGTCCGCGCGCGGCGAGCGGCGGCGGTCGGCGATCAGGGCCTGGAAGTACGCGATGAAGCCCGCCCGCGCCCGCGCCGCCTCGGTGGAGGTCGTGGTGCTCACCAACCCGGGGATCGGCGGTTCCAGGGCCTCGGACAGCCGGGCCGACCAGTGCTGCACGAGGTGGTGGTCCTCCGCCGGCACTCCGAGCACCTCGCAGATGATGCGCAGCGGCAGGGGGTACGCCAGGTCGGCCACCACCTCCATCGAGCCCCGGGCCGCGGCCGCCGTCAGCAGGTCGTCGGTCGTCCGGCGGATGTGCGGCTCCATCGTGGCCACGACGCGGGGGGTGAACACCTTGCTGACCAGCCGCCGCAGCCGGGTGTGGTCGGGCGGGTCCAGGTGCAGGAAGTTACGGGTACGCGGCCCGCGCGCGGCCGGTGCCAGCGTGGCCCGCTGCCGCTCGCTGCTCATGCCGGGGTCGCGCAGCACGGCCGAGCACGTGGCGTGCGTGCCCGCCACGACCAGGCCGGGCAGTGCGACGTAGGGGGAGGCCTGCCGCATCCGGTGCAGCACCGGGTACGGGTCCTCGCGCCCCATCCGGTCGGCGAGCTGAATGATGTCCTCGGCGGCGGACCCGGCCCGCGCGGTCATGCGGGGTTCCCCTGCCGCCCGGTGGCCGCCGCGGCCATTGCGGCATCGTCCGCCAGCTCCCGCAGCCGGGTGTGCGCGGTCTCCAGCAGCCGGGTCGCCTCGGCCTCGGTGAACGCGTCGGTCCGGTAGTTGAGCATCAGCCGCAGCTCCTTCCCGGGCACCGCCGCGAAGCGCAGCGGATACTGCGTGCCCTCGTCGGCGGTGACGGCCCGGACGGTCAGGTCGCGCACCCGGGCGTCAACGTCGGCCGCCGTCACGTCGTGGTCGAGCGTGAGCGTGGTGGTGTCGAACAGGTCCCGCAGCCCGCAGGCGCGCTGGATGTCGGCGAGCCCGAGGTACTGGTAGGGCAGCAGCTCGGCCTGTTCCCGCTGGATCCGGCGCAGCAGGTCGAGGACCGGCTCGCCCGAACGCAGGTTGACGCGTACGGGCACGGTGTTGGTCAGCAGCCCGACCATCGTCTCCACGCCCGGCACCCGGGGGTCGCGCCCCGACACCGACGTCCCGAACACCACGTCCCAGGAGCCGGTCAGCTCGGCCAATGTCCGGGCCCACAGCCCCTCCACCACGGTGTGCAGGGTGAGGCCGTGCCGGCGCAGCGCGGCGGTGACCCGCCCGGTCTCGGCGGTCGTGAGCTTGCGGACGACGCGGCGCTGCGGGGCGGTCGCCTCCACGGCGACCCAGGGTGCGGCCAGCGTCGGGCCGGTGAGCCCGTCGAGCGCCTGGTGCCACGCCTTGCCGGCGCGGTCCCGGTCCTGTGCGCCGAGCCACGCGAGGTAGCCGCCGTAGTCCGGGGCGGGGGCGAGCGCGGTGCCGTCGTACGCGTCGAACAGCTCGCCCACCACGATCGCCGTTGACCACGCGTCGACCACGATGTGATGACCGGTCAGCACGACGCGGTGCGCGCCGGCGCCGAGCGGCAGCACCGACATCCGCAACAGGGGCGGCTGCGCGAGGTCGAACCCGCGCCTGACGTCGCCCTCGGCGCCGGTGTCCAGGGGTGCGACCTCGGGCGTACGCACCACGACCTGCACCGGCTCGGCCAGCTCGTCGAGCAGGAAGCCGGTCCGCAGCGCGGCGTGCCGCTCTAGCACCGTGGTCAGGGCCCGGCCCAGCCGCGCGGTGTCGAGCGGGCCCTCCAGGTCGAGAACCAGCTGGGCGTGGTAGATGTCGGCGTCGCCGGCGAGCACCGAGTGCAGCAGGAACCCGGTCTGCAGCGGCGACACCGGCAGCACGCGTTCCAGCCCGGGATAGCGTCGGCGCAGGTCGGCGAGGATCTCCGCCGGTACGTTCACATCCGCGGTGACCTCGGGCAGCGCCACGGCGGAGACCGGGCTCGCGACGGCGGCCAGGCCCGCCGGGCTCAGCTCGGTGAAGACGTCGTGGGCGCTGATCTCGAGGCCGGCCTCGCGGGCCCGAGTCACGAGCCGGGTCACCATGATGCTGTTGCCACCCAGGTCGAAGAAGCGGTCGTCGGCGCCCACCCGGGGCAGGCCGAGCACCTCGGCGTACACCTGGCAGAGCGTGCGCTCGGCCGCGGACGCCGCCGCCCGGTCCCCGGCCGTGGCGGCGAGGTCGGGGGCTGGCAGCGCGGCCCGGTCGAGCTTGCCGTGCACACCCAGCGGCAGCTCGGGCAGCACCACCACGGCGGACGGCACCATCGCGGGCGGCAGCCAGTCCCCGGCCGCGCGGCGCAGGGCGAGCGGGTCGACGTCGGCACCAGGCGCGGGGACGACGTACGCGACCAGCCGCTTCTCCCCCGGCTCGTCCTCACGCACCACCGCCACGACCGTCCCGACGCTCCGGTCCCGGGCCAGCACCTGCTGGATTTCGCCGAGCTCCATGCGTACGCCCCGGATCTTGGCCTGCTGGTCGGCGCGGCCGAGGAACTCCAGGTTGCCGTCGGCGAGGCGGCGCACGAGATCGCCGCTGCGGTACATGCGCTGCCCCGGCGTCCCGAAGGGGCAGGGCAGGAACCGCTCGGCGGTCAGCCCGGCCAGGCCCCGGTAGCCACGGGCCAGTCCGACACCTGCGAGGTAGAGCTCGCCCACGGTTCCCGGGGGCACCGGTTGCAGGCTGTCATCGAGGACGTACACCTGGGTGTTGCGTATGGGCCGGCCGATCGGCGGGGACACCGCCGCACGGATCGGGTCGGTCGCGGTGGAGACGATGGACGCCTCGGTGACGCCGTACCCGTGGATCATCCGGCGGTCGGCCGACCACCAGGCGACGGTGGGCGCGTCGACCGGGTCGCCGCCGGTCACCAGGGTGCGCAGGGTGGGCAGGTCGGCGCGGCCGAGGGCGGTCGCGACTACGGCGGGCCAGACGCTGTGGGTGATGCGGTGGCGGCGGGCGTACGCGACGAGGTCCTCGCCGACGGCCAGCCGCTCGGCGGGCATCAGCACCAGGCAGGCGCCGGAGAGCAGCGTGCACCAGATGTCGAGGGCGGCGACGTCGAAGCTGGGCGACACGAATTGTAGGAACCGGTCGCCCGGCCCGATCGCCATCCGGTCGACGTGGTCGAGCGCCACGTTGACCAGCCCGGCGTGGGTCAGCAACGCTCCCTTGGGCAGACCCGTCGAGCCCGAGGTGTAGATCGTGTACGCACAGTGGGCCGGGTCGATCGGCACGGTCCGCTCGGCGTCGGTCACGTCGGTCGGGTGCTGGCGCGCGATCGCCGCCGCCACGACGGGCTCGTCCAGAACCACCGTCCGCCCGCCGCCCGGCAGCCGCAACGCGGTCGCCGAGTCGGTCAGGGCACACTGCGGGGCGGCGTCGCCAAGGATGTACGCCAGCCGCCGCGCCGGGTACGCCAGGTCCACCGGCAGGTACGCGGCCCCGGCCTTCAGCACCGCGAGCATCGCCACCAGGTACCCGGTGCCCTGCGGCAGCCCGAGCGCGACGAACGACTCCGGTCCCACCCCGAGGCTGAGCAGATGACGCGCCAGCCGGTTCGCACGGGCGTTGAGCTCGGCGTAGGTCAGGGTACCGTCGTCGCCCGTCACGGCCGGGGCGTCCGGGGTGGCCGCCGCGCGGGCCTCGAACAACCGCGGCACGGTCGCCGGCCGGGGCAGCGGCGCGGCCGTGGCGTTCTCCTCGGCCAGAAGGATCCGGCGCTCGGCCCCGGAGAGCAGGTCGAACGAGCTCAGCGCGGCGTCCGGGGCGGCGGCGAGTGCGCTCAGCAGGCGCAGGAACCGGTCGAGGTGGTCCCGCAGCGTCGACAGGTCGTACGCGTGCGGGTTGGCGTCCAGCAGGATCGCGGTCCCGCCGCCGGGCGCCCCGCGCCGTACCTCGATCGAAACGTCCAGCGCCGACGGGCTGGCCACGGTGTGCACGGGCACGTCGCGCCCGCCGAGCTCGACGCGCTCCTCGAACGACATGACGTTGACCATCGCGCCGAGCAGGCCGCCGCGGCGGGCGTCCAGACCCAGGTCGCGGTGCAGGTCCTCGTGCCGGTAGTGCTGGTGGCGCACCATCTCGCGCAGCCGCCGGGAGACCTGCGGGGCGAGGCTGAGCAGGCTGTCGCCCGGGCGCACCCGCAGGCGCAGCGGCAGGGTGTTGGCGACCATGCAGGGCGTGCGCCGGGCGGCGGCCGTCGTGCGCGCGATCAGGGGCAGCGCCACGATCACGTCGGTGTCGCCGGTCGCGCGGTGCAGGTAGGCGACGGCCGCCGTGATCACGACGGCCACGCTGTCCGCGCCGGCGGCCGCCGCGGCGGCGTCGAGCCGAGCGACCTCGGCAGCCGGGACCGTGCCGGTGACCCGCACCCGGCCGGTGCCGCGGTGGCCCGGGGCGGGCGGCGGGGCCAGCCGGGTGGGCGCGGGCCGGTCGGCGAAGCGCTCCTGCCAGTACGCCCGGTCGGCCGCGAAGCCCGCCGACTCCCGGTAGGCGGTGTCCTCGGCGAGCACGTCGGCCAGGCAGCCGAAGCGGGCCGGGCCGGCGGGCGCGCCCGCCGACTCCGCCGCGTACAGCGCGCTGAGCCGCCGGGTGAGCTGCGCGATGCCGAACCCGTCCAGCAGGACGTGGTGGAACCGCTGGTAGTAGAGGTAGCGGTCCTCGCCGGTGCGGATCAGGGCCCACGCGGCGAGCACCGTGCCCTCGACGGTCGTGGGCTCGGCGGCGTCGGCGGCCATCCAGGCGCGGGCCGCGGCGTCCGGGTCCGGCCCGCCGGTGAGGTCCAGCAGCGGGAGGTCCACGCCGGGGTCCTCGGCCACGACCTGCCAGAGCCGGTCGTCGTGCTCCTCCACCGTGGTCACGCGCATGACCTCGGCCTCGGCGCGCAGCCGGCGCCACGCCGCCCGGAACGCGTCCGGGTCGAGGCCGCCGTCGATGTCGAGGTAGCCGGCCATGACGAAGTGGCGGGCGCCCGGGTCGCCGAGATACGCGTGCCACACCACAGCCTGCGCGGGCGAGAGGGGGAGCAGCCGGTGGTCAGGCAACGTCGGCTCCTTCCGCGACCGGAGCGGCGGAGGGATCGAGGACGCCCGTCAGCAGCCGGGCCAGCCGGGCGGGGTCGCTGTCGAGATAGAAGTGACCGCCGGGAACGCTGTACGCGGTGTAGGCGCCCATCGTGTGCGGGGCCCAGCGGGCGGCGTCGGCGGCCGACACCGTGCTGTCCTGCTCGCCGACGATCGAGACGATCGGGCAGGTCAGCGGCGCGCCGGGGACGTACGTGTAGGCGCGCACCAGGTTCAGGTCGTGGCGTAGCGGCGGGGCGATCAGCTCCCAGACCGCGTCGTCGTGCACGATCCCCGCCCCGGCCCCGCCAAGCCGCCGCACGTAGTCGCGCAGTTGGGCGTCGGTGGCCGGCAGCCCGGCCGGCGGCGTGCCGGGCGCTTTGCGCGCGGACACGATCAGCGCTGTCAGCGGCGTCGGGAAGCGCGGGGTCAGCCGGCGCGCGGTCTCGTAGGCCACGATCGCGCCCATGCTGTGGCCGAAGAACGCGGTCGGGCGGTCCAGCTCGTCCTGGACCAGCGCGGCGATCCGGTCGGCCAGCTCGGCGATCGACGCGACGAACGGCTCGCCGCAGCGGTCCTGCCGGCCCGGGTACTGCACGGCCACGACCTCGACCGAGGCGGGCATCAGCTCGGCCCACCCCCGGTACGAGTTGGCCGCGCCGCCGGCGTGCGGGAAGCAGATCAGCCGGCGGCGGGCCGCGCCGCGCCGGGCGGGCAGGGGCCGGAGCCAGCTGAAGGACGATGCCACGTCACACCGCCCGCTGTTCCGTGGGCGGCGTGTATGCCTCCGCCATCGCCACCGCGATGCGCCGCCTGCCGGTGAACGGCTCGCGCCCGTGGGCGGCGGCCATGTTGTCGACGACCAGCATGTCGCCCTCTCGCCAGTCGAAGCGCACCGAGGCGGCCCGGTAGCGGTCACGCAGGTGGCCCACCACATCGTCGGGGATGCGGCCACCGTCGCCGTAGTAGGTGTTGCTCGGCAGCCGGTCCTCGCCGCCGAACAGCTCGAGCAGGCCCTCACGCACCTCGGCCGGCAGCGTGGTGTGGTGGAAGAACGTGATGTGGTTGAACCACACGGGCAATCCGGTGTCCGGGTGCCGGTGGACGGCGTCGCGCACGGTACGCGTCCGCAGCCCGTCGCCGCCGATCCACTCGAAGGTGAGATCCTTGCCGCGGCAGTACGCCTCCACGGCCGCCCGGTCCTCGGTGTTGAAGATGTAGCGCCAGGACGAGCCGAACTCCTCGTGGAAGTTGCGGACCACCATCCACTTGCGGCGTTTGAACTCCTCGCGCACCGACGGGTCGATCGACTCGTACACCTGACGGATGTCGGCCAGCGGGGTGGCGCCCTGGGTCAGCGGCGCGATGTCGCAGTAGAAGAAGAGCAGGCGCGGCCAGGACGCCTGGTACGAGTTCTCGTTGTGCAGGAAGATCTCCTCGTCCGGCGGATAGTCCGTGGAGGTGTAGATGTTCGACTCGATCTCGCTGCGCGGCGACGACCGCTCAGCATAGGTGAGCGGGTCGCCGGAGAACGCGCGGACTGCCTGCCCGAAGCCGTCCACGCCGCCGGCCGGGAAGCCGCGCAGCAGCACCGCGCCGTTCTCGGCCAGCAGCCGGCGGATCCGGGGGCGGTCGGCGGTCACGGCGCTCGCCAGGTCGGGCCCGCCTGGGTCGCCCTCGACGACGGTCGGCAGGGTACGCGGCACAGAGACGGTGTCCATCGGTGCACCTTCGCTCTCGGGAGGATTCGGGTCAGTCGGACATGGCGACGAGGATGCGTCGCGGGCCGGTGAAGGGGCGCCGGCCGTGCCCGACCGCCACGTTGTCGATCACCATGAGGTCGCCCTGGTGCCAGTCGACGTCGACCGCCTCGGCCAGGCCGTTGTCGCGGATCTCGGTGATGTAGTCGGCCGGAATGGGGGTGCCGTCGGCGAACGTGACATTCTGCGGCAGCTCCTCCTCGGGCAGGATTTGGTAGAGCGCGGCGGCGGTGTCGTCGCCGAGGCCCGCGGCGTGCCACTGGTCGGCCTGGTTGAACCACACCTCCGTGCCGGTGACCGGGTGCCGCAGCGTCGCGCGGCGCAGCTGGATCACCCGCAGGCCGCCGTCGGGCCTCCACTCCCACTCGGCCCCGGAGCCGGCCAGGAATTCCTCGACGACCGCGCGGTCCTCGGTCTCGAACGTCTGCTGCCAGCTGCGGCCCAGCCCCAGGCCGTCGTGCAGGTTCTGGGTGTAGCGCACGCCGCCGGCGAACCGCTCGCGGATCTCCGGCCGCAGCGAGCCGAGCCAGCGGGTGCCGTCGACGATCGGGGTCGCGCCGCCGGTCTCCGGGGCGACCTGGCAGTAGAACAGCAGGCGCGACGGCCACTGACTGGCGTAAGACATCTCGTTGTGCATGGAGATGGTGAACTCCGCTGGGTACTCGGTCGAGGTGTAGACGTTCTGCCCGACCCTGGTGCGCGGCGAGTTGCCGTGCACGTACGCCAGCCGGTTGGGCAGCAACACGTCCATCACGTCGCCGAGCTCGTCCGGGGTGACGCCGAAGCCCCGGAACACCAGCGCCTTGGCGGTGGTCAGCTCGGCGGTGACATCGGCCTGGCCGAGGTACTTGAGCAGTCCGGCCGCGCTCGCCTCGAAGCCCCCGTGCGGGCTGATCTGACGCGGCCGCCAGTCCTGTGCGTCCATAATGGTGTTCACCCTCCGTCGGAACCCGGTCCAGTCTGGAAAGGGCATCTATATTCCTTCGGTATCTGGCCTATCGGCGGCCCCGCTTGCTCCCGGCCCGCCGCACGGCCGGTGTGAGCAGGGCTGCGACGGCCATGAGCGCCATCGCCCCGGCGGCATACCAGAACGTCGTTCCGGCGCCCAGCGCGGTCAGCAGGACACCGGCGAGCACCGCGCCCAGCGAGTTGGCCCCAGAGGAGAGCAGGGCGGCCGCACTGCTGACCCGGCCCTGCAGGTGGTCCGGCGTGATCTCGACCTGGTAGATGCCGGCGGCCACGTTGAGCACCGCCCCCGCACAGCTGGTGACGGCCAGCAGCACGCCGAGCAGTGCCACGTGGGTCGTCAGCGCCATCGAAGCCGTCGCCAGTGCCCACACCACGAACGTCGTCATGAGCACGCCGCCCGGGCTGAGCCGGCTGACCCCCGTGCGTATGGCCACAAGCGCGCCAACGACCCCGCCCGCGCCGGAGAGCAGGCCGATCAGGCCCAGCTCGGCCGGGGAGCCGCCGCCGTCACGGACGACCAGCACCAGGCCCAGGTTGATCACCTGGAACACCGCGTTGCTGCCGGCCACCAGCCCGATCGCGAAGCGCAGGAGCCGTTGCCGCCACAGCCAGCGCAGCCCTTCGCCGATCTCCGCCCCCAGCTTGCGGGTGGGCGCCGACCGGGCGGTGCCCAGTGGCCGGCGGATCAGCAGCAGGGTGGTGAGCGCGACGAGGTGGGCCACGAGGTTCGCCGCGAAGGGTGCCCAGCGCAGGGCCGCGAACAGGGCGCTGCCAGCGGGCTGGCCCAGCAGGCCCGCGGCCCGGGTGCGGGCCTCGTACCGGCCGAGCGCGGCCCCGAGCTGGCCGGTCTCGACGACGTGCCGCACGGCCGCCCGCTCGGCGATCCGGTAGAAGATGGCGGCGCACCCGCCGACGAACGCGACCGCCATGACGTGCGCCAGCCGCAGGCTGCCGAACAGCAGACTTACGGCGAGGCTGCCGACCGCCACCGCCCCGACCAGGTCGCTGAGGATCATCACCTTGCGGCGGTCGTGGCGGTCCACCAGCGCACCGGCGGGCAACTGCACCAGCAGCATGGGCAGCAGGCCGGCGAAGCCGACGAGACCGGCGGCGAGCGCCGAGCCGTCGTGCCAGACCATCAGCAGCGGGTACGCTGCCGTGCCCATCCGCATGCCGAGCGTGGACACCCCGGCCCCCACCCACAGCAGCCGGAAGTCACGGTTGCCCCGCAACGCCCCCTGGGGCTTCCGGTCCGGGACGAGGGCGGTCACGCCCCACTTCCGGTGGCGCGGCACCACTCCAGCGCCGCCATCGCACTGTGCAGCTTGAACTCGGCCTGAATGAACGCAATGCTCGCCGGGCCGTCGAGCACGTCAGCGGTTACCTCCTCGCCACGGTGGGCGGGGAGGTCGTGCATGAACAGCGCCTTCGGGCTGGTCTCCCACAGCCGCCCGGTCACCTGGAACGGTGCGAAGGTGGTGCGCCAGTCCGGGTCGGGCTTGGCGGTGCCGGTGGTCTGCCAGCGAGTGGTGTAGACGACGTCCAGCCCGCCAGGCAGGCCGGTCATGTCGTGACGCTCGTCGATCCGTGCCCCGGTCCGGGCGGCATGGGCCTGTGCCCGGGCCAGGACGTCGGCGGCGAGGCTGTAGCCGGGCGGGGTGCGCAGGACGAGCTCGGCGCCGGGAAACCGGGACAGGCCAGGGCGAGCGCGGCTGCGGTGTTGTTGCCCTCCCCCACGTACAGGATCCGCAGGCCGTTGACGCGGCCGAACCGGCTGCGCAGAGTGGCGAGGTCGGCCAGGGCCTGGGTCGGGTGCTCCTCCGCGCTCATCGCGTTGACCACCGACATCCGGTCCTGCGCCGCCCAGCCGCGCATCTCGGCGGTGGGCGCCGCAGTCCGGGCCACGAGCCCGTCGAGCATGCGGGCGAAGATCCGCCCGGTGTCCTCGGTGGACTCTCCCGTCGCCGTCTGTAGGTCGTCCGGCCCGTACGCGATGATGTGCGCGCCCAGTCGCAGGGCCCCGGACGAGAAGGCGGTCCGCGTCCGGGTGGACGTCTTGCGGAAGTAGACGCCGATCACCTGCCCGGCCAGCGGCCGCTCAGCCGCCAGGTCTCCGGTGGAGAACCGCACGGCGCGGTCCACCACCGTCCACAGGTCGTCGTCGGTGAGGTCGTCGGTGGAGATGAGGCTGCGAGCGGTCACGTCGTCACTTCCTTCGGGCAGAGGCCAGCAGCGCCCGGGCGACGTCGTCACCGCTATCGCCGTTGGCCAGGAACACGAATCCGTTGCCCTCCCGCAGGGTGCACAGGGCGAGGGCGTGGTAGCCGGGGGCCTGCCCGGCGTGGCCGAACTGCCGGTCACCGCCGGCCGGGCCGGCGATGCTCGCGTCGACGACCGCGCCGAGGCCGTATGCGCTGTCCGAATGCGGGGTCAGCATCGCCTCAGCGGTCGCCTGCCGCAGCAGGGCCCGCGGGCGGCCCAGGTACGAGCGGCGCAGCTCCAGCAGCAGTGTCGCTATGTCGCCGGCGGTGGTCCACAGACCGGCCGCCGCCGTGTCGGGCCGGATCAGGTGGCCGCCCGCGATCGGGGTCCCGTCCCGATCGTGGCCACGGGCCAGCGGCCCGTCCGCCGGGTCCGGGTCCTGCTCGAAGGTGGTACCCGCCAGGCCCAGCGGGTCGAGCACCAGCTCGCGCACGATCTGCGGGAACGAGTTGCCGAGTACGTTCTCCAGAGCTAGCTGCAGGATCGAGTAGTTGACATTGGCCTTGTGGAAGGCCGTACCGGGCGGGGACTGCCGGCGTACCGGCTCGCCGTCGGCCGGGTTCCTACCGCGCAGCAGGTCGAGCACGCTCGGCACCAGCGCGCCACGGAAGCCCTTGCGGTGGGTCTGCGTCAGTCCGGAGAAGTGGCTGAGCAACTGTCGCACGGTGACCGGCGGGCCGGCGGGCAGCCGCCAGCCGTCGAGATGGCGCTCGACGTCGTCGTCCAGACCGATCCGGGCGGCGTCGGCCAGGCGCAGCACGCCGACCGCCGTGACCAGCTTGCTCATCGAGCCGGCCCGGAA
The DNA here is from genome assembly GCF_000378845.1 of Salinispora pacifica DSM 45544. Lineage (NCBI taxonomy): Bacteria > Bacillati > Actinomycetota > Actinomycetes > Micromonosporales > Micromonosporaceae > Salinispora > Salinispora pacifica. The sequence continues at coordinate 1,975,519 of NZ_KB905359.1, forward strand.
CCGCGTCGCGGCGGTGACCGGCGGCGCGTCCGCTCCCCCGAGCGTCCCGGCGGTCTCGATCTCCACCAGGTCGCCGCCGGAGAGCCACGCCACGCTCGCCCCGGGGACCGGGACCCGCGCCAGGGCACTGCCGAGCACCGACGGCGGCGCGGCGACTGCGGGCTCCGGGGTGACGACGGGCGGTGCCGGGGGCGTCTGCTCATCGATCGCCGCGGCCACGTCGCGCAGGACGGCATGCTGGTAGAGCATCGCGAGGCTCAGCGCCAGCCCGGCCTTGCGGGCCTCCGCGACGAGCCGGATCACCAGGATCGAGTGGCCGCCCAGCTCGAAGAACGAGTCGTCGCGGCTCACCTCGGGCAGCTCCAGCAGGCTCGTCCAGAGCTCGGCCAGCACCCGCTCGGTGGCCGTCGCGGGCGGCGTGTGCTCGCGCGGCGCCCGCGACTCGTCCGGGGCGGGTAGCGCCGCTCGGTCGATCTTGCCGTTGGCGTTGAGCGGGAGGGCGGCCAGCCCGCAGAGCACGGCCGGGACCATGAACTCCGGCAGCTGCCGCGCACAGTACCCGGCCAGTTCCCGCTCGCCGGGCAGGTCGTCGCCCGCGACGTAGGCGACCAGCCGTGGGTTGCCGGGTGCCGGCTCGTCGACGGTGACGACGGCGTCGCGCACCCGCTCGTGGCCCCGCAGCACGGTCTCGATCTCCCCGGGCTCGACCCGGTAGCCACGGATCTTGACCTGGTGGTCGCTGCGGCCGAGGAAGTCGGCGTCGCCGTCGGGCATCAGCCGCACCACGTCGCCGGTGCGGTAGAGCCGGGCGCCGGGAGGGCCGTACGGGTCCGGCACGAACCTGTCCGCGGTCAGCTCGGGCCGCCCGACGTAGCCCCGCCCGACGCCGGTTCCGCCGACGTACAGCTCACCCGGGACCCCCACGGGCACCGGCTGGAGCAGGCCGTCGAGCACGTAGATGCTGACGCCGGGCAGCGGCCGGCCGATGGGAACCACCGGCGCGTCTTCGGCCGCCGTGACCTCGTACGTGCAGGCGCCCACGGTGGTCTCGGTCGGCCCGTACTCGTTGATCAGCAGCGTCGACGGGGAGAGCGCGCGCCACTTGTCCAGCACCCCGGCGGTGAACACCTCCCCGGCGACCACCACCACGCTGGCCAGGCTCCGGGCCTCGTCCGGGGGTACCTGCGTGGCGATCAGCTCCAGATGCGCCGGGGTCAGCTTGATGAAGCTGTACGGCGCGCCCCGCACCAACCACTCGCCAAGCCGCGACAGGTCACCCTCGGGACCCATCAGGTGCACGGCCTGACCGGCGGCCAATGGCGCCCACAGGTTCGGCACCACCAGGTCGAACGCCACCGACGAGAAGACCGGGGCGCCGCCGGAGCCACGGGCGGCCAGTTCCCGTACCGCCCAGTGCACGTGGTTGGCCAGGCCATGGTGGGTGATCTGGACGCCCTTGGGCCGGCCGGTCGAGCCGGAGGTGAAGATGACGTACGCCGTGGTGGCCAGGTCGATGGGCACCCCGGGGCGCTGGGCCGGGCGGGCGGCGATTGTGGTGGCGTCGGCACCGTCCACGGTCACCACGACCGTGGCGAACCGGTCGGCGTATTCGGCCCGCGTCACGACCAGCCCGGCACCCGCGTCGGCGAGCATCGCCGCCATCCGGTCGGCGGGGTACGCCGGGTCGAGCGACACGTAGGCGCCGCCCGCCTTCCAGACGCCCAGCAGCGTGGTCATCAGGTCGACGCCCCGGTCGAGCAGGACACCGACGAGCGACTCCGGGCCCACGCCGAGGTCCCGCAGGTGGTGGGCGAGCCGGTTGGCCCGCCGGTCGACCTCGGCGTAGCTGTAGCGCTCGCCGCCCGCGACGACCGCGACAGCCGCCGGATCCTCGTCGGCCCGGGCCTCGAACTCGGCCAGGACGCTGCGGTCCACCGCCGCCGAGGGGTGCACCGCGAACTCCCCGAGGATCCGCTCGCGCTCGCCGGCTGGCAGGAAGGTGCGGGTCGCGTCGCCGTCGGCGTCCGCGGCCATCGTCTCCAGCACGGCCCGGTACATCCCGGCGAGCCGGTCGGCGTTGACCCGGCTCACGGACCGGCCGTTGGCGCGCAGGACGAGCTCGCCCGGGGCGGTGGCCACGGAGAAGCCGAACTCGTTGACGCTGAAGCCGCGGCTCTCACGCACGGCCTGCTCGGCCACGGCCGGGCGGTCGAAGTCCTGGTAGCTGAAGTAGACGTCGATCAGCCGGTTGCCGTCGGCCAACTCCCGCTGGATGGTCGGCATCGGCAGGTGCCGGTGCGGCCAGATCGCCGCCTCCTGGTCGAACACCTGGCGGACCAGTGCCCGCCAGGTCGGCGCGGTGCGGTCGGCCGGGAACGGCAGCGTGTTGAGGTGCATGCCGTAGACGCGGTCCGCGCCAGCCGCCGCCGGGCGGGTGTGGAACGTCAGCCCGGTGTGGAAGCGCTGCTCACGGGTCAGCGTGCTGAGCACCTTGAGGTGGGCGGCGAGCAGCACGCTCTTGAGCGGCGTGGCGGACGCGGCGGCGAGCTCGCGCAGCGGCCCGTCGAGGTCCACGAACGACACCCGCAGGCTGTACGACCCCTCCGGCCGTTCCCCGGGGTCACCCCACCCGGCCGGCAGGGCGAGCTTCTCCCGGCCGGCCAGCTGGGCGCGCCAGAACTCGCGGTCCTCGCCCGACGCCAGGGACCGCAGCTCGGCGGCGACGGCGTCGGCGAACCGGATCCCGGCCGTGGGTGGCGGCTGCGGGGAACGGCCGTCGCGCAGGGCCTCGTACGCGGCGGTCAACTCGGCGACGAGCAGGTGCACGCTCCAGCCCTCGAGGATGACGTGCGAGTACGTCATCGTCAGCTGCCAGCTCCCGTCGGGGAACCGGTGCACCGTGATCCGGGCCAGCGGCGCGGCCTCGTGGTCGAGGACCGTCTCGCTCTCCACGGCGAGGTGCTCGGCGAGCAGCCGTTCCTGGGCGGCCTCGTCGGTGGCGTCCACGTCGAGCACGCGCACCGGCAGCGGCGCCGTCTCGTGCACGAGCTGCATCGGGACGGTGAAGCCCTCGAGGCGTACCGAGGTCCGCAGCACCTCGTGGTGGGCCACCAGGAGGTTCACGGCCTCCTGGAAGGCGTCCGGCGCGAACGGGTGGCCGTCGTGCAGGCGCATCGAGTTGACCAGGTGGTAGCGGCGCGGCCCGCTGCCCCCCATCATCTCGACGAGCATGCCGGTCTGGTTCTGCGTCAGCGGGTACGCGTCGGCGAGCCCGGCCGGCAGCGCGGCGCGGTCCTCCGGCGCGAGCAGCTCGAACGGCTCCACCGGGCGCCGCTCCTCCGCGTCGAGCGTGCTGCGGCTGGACGCCACGGCGGCGAGGCCCTCGATCGTGCGCCGGTCGAACAGATCGCGCACGGTCAGGTCGTACCCCGCGGAGCGCAACACGCCGATCACGTTGACCGCCCGAATCGAGTCGCCGCCGATCTCGAAGAAGTCCTCGTCGGCGCCGACGCGGTCAAGCCCCAGGGCGGCGGCGAGCACGGCGGCCAGCCGCTCCTGCACCGGCCCGGTCGGGGCGCGGTACTCGCGGCGCAGCCGGGCTGCGGTCTCTCCCGCCACCGGCAGTGCCCGGCGGTCGAGCTTGCCGTTGACGGTCAGCGGCAGGGCGTCGAGCGTCACGTACGCCGCCGGGACCATGTACGGCGGCAGCGTCAACGCGAGCAGCGCCCGCAGTTCCCCCGCGTCGGGCACCACGTCGCCTGCGGCCACCAGATAGCCGACCAGCTCCGGCGAGCCGGAAACGTCCTCGCGCAGCAGCACGGCGGCCTCGGCGATCCCGGGATGGGCGGTGAGCGCGGCCTGGATCTCGCCCAGCTCGACGCGGTAGCCGCGGATCTTCACCTGATGGTCGATGCGGCCGACGAACTCGAGGCTGCCGTCCGGGCGGCGCTGGGCCAGGTCGCCGCTGCGGTAGAGGCGGGAGCCGGGGACGCCGTACGGGTCGGGGACGAACCGCTCGGCGGTCAGCTCCGAGCGGCCCAGGTAGGCGCGGGCCACGCCGGGCCCGCCGACGTGGATCTCCCCGGTGACGCCGACCGGGACCAGGTCCCCCGTGCTGTCCAGCAGGTGGATCTGCGTGTCGCTGAGCGGGCGGCCGATCCGGTTGGGCGCGCCCGGTTCGAGGTCGCGCCTGGTGAGCCGGTGATAGGTGGAGTGCACCGTGGTCTCGGTGATGCCGTACATGTTGACCAGCACGGTCGTCCCGAGCCGGCGGCGCCGGACCCACGGCCGCAGCGCGGTGGCGTCGAGCCGCTCCCCGGCGAAGATCACGACCCGTACGGAAAGCTCGTCGATGCGCGGGTCGCCGTTCTCGGCCGAGGCCACCAGGGCCCCGAACGCCGTCGGGGTTTGGCTCAGCACGGTGACCTCGTCGTCGACCAGCAGGTCCAGGAACTCGTCGGGCGAGCGGGTCACGTCCTGCGGCACCACGACGAGCCGGCCGCCGTGCAGCAGCGCGCCCCACATCTCAAACACCGACACGTCGAAGGCGTACGAGTGGAACATCGACCACGTGTCGGAGTCGTCGAACGCGTAGTGCTCCTGTGCGGTGCCGATCAGCCGGACCACGTTGGCGTGGCTGACCACGACGCCCTTGGGCCGCCCGGTCGAGCCGGAGGTGTAGATGACGTAGGCGACGCTCCGGGGGTCCACCGCGACGTCGGCGGAGGCCGCCGGGGCGGTCAGGGCGGTGGCTGCGTCGAGCACCGGGCCGTCGAAGAACGACACCACGCTGTCGCTGATCACCACCGTGGCACCCGCGTCGGCGACCGCGAACGCGAGCCGCTCGGCCGGGTTGACCGGGTCCAGCGGCACGTAGCCGGCCCCGGCCTTGAGCACACCCAGCAGCACCGGAATCAGGTTCGGGCCACGGGTCAGGTGCACGCCGACCAGCGACTCCGGGCCGACGCAGAGCGCGCGCAGCCGGCCGGCGACCCGGTTCGCCCGGTCGTCGACCTGGGCGTAGGTCAGCGAGACCGGGCCGCAGACCACCGCGACCGAGTCGGGTGCGCGCCGGGCCTGCTGCTCGAACAGCCCGTGCAGGGTGGCGGTGACCGGCGAAACCGGGGCCGCGGCGCCCGCGAGCACCGCGCGCTCCTCGGCCGGCAGGAACGCCGGGCGGGCGAGGCCGTCGACGCCGGCGGCGATCGCTTCGAGCACCGCCCGGTACATCCCGGCCATTCGCTCGGCGTCGGCGCGGCCCAGGGCGGCGGGCCGGGCGCGCAGCACGAACGAATCCGTGCCGTGGGCGTGCACCGCCACCCCGAACTCGGTCGGCGCGTTGCTGACCGCGATCCGAATGTCCTCGGTGTCGACGCCGCTGAAGTCGACGTAGTTGAACATGACGTCGAGCAGCCGGCCGCCGTCCGGGCTGAGGCGCTGAATCTCCGGCAGAGGGAAGTGCCGGTGGGCCCAGACCGCCAGCTCGCTGTCGAAGACCTGGCGGATCAGCGTGCGCCACGTGCCCGCCGGGCGCTGGACGGCCAGCGGCACGGTGTTGAGGTGGGTGCCGTACACCCGCTCGGCGCCCGGCAGCTCGGGGCGCGCGTGGGTCACCAGGCCGGTGTGGAACCGGTCCTCGGCGGTGAACTGGCTGAGCACCTTGACGTGCGCGGCCAGCAGCACGCTCTTGACCGGGACGCCGAGCTCGCCGGCCACCGCCCGCAGCGGCTCGGCCAGGTCGGCGACGGGGATGGGCACCCCGTACGACTCCTGGTCCGCGGCCCTCGGATCGGTCAGCGCCGTCGGCACCCGGAAGCGGGCGTACCCGTCCACCACCGACCGCCAGTAGGCGCGGTCCTCGGGCGAGGCCAGCGACCGTAGCTCGGCGGCGACGAAGTCGGCGAACCGGGCCGTCGGCTCCTCCACCGGCTCGGGCGTCTGGCCGTCCCGGATCCGGCGGTAGCAGGCGACCAGCTCGCCGAGCAGCAGGTGGTAGCTCCAGCCCTCCAGGATCGCGTGGCTCTGGGTGAACGTGCAGAACCAGGCGCCCGGCCCCTGGACGTGGGCGTGGACCCGGAACGGCGGCTCGGCGCGGGTCAGGTCGAACGGGGTCCGGCGCTCGGCGGCGACGAAGGCCAGCAGGGCATCCCGCTGGGCGTTCTCGTCGAGACCGCTCAGGTCGGCGTACCCGCAGGGGATCTCGGCCCTGGCGTGCACGACCTGCATGGGTACGGAGAAGCCGCTCAGGTGCACCGACGTCCGCAGCACCTCGTGCCGCTCGACCACCGTGTCCACCGCGGCCCGGAACGCCGTGCGGGAGAACGGCCGGTCGTCGCTGACCAGGAACGACAGCACGTTGTGGTAGTTGGCGCGGGCCTCGTCGGCGAGCGTCTCGACCAGCATGCCGGTCTGGTTCTGCGACAGCGGGTACGCGTCGACGACGTCCGCGCCCAGCAACGCCCGGTCGGCCGGGTCGATGAGCTCAAACGGCGCCACCCGGCGGGCCGGGTCCGGGTCGGCGGCACCGCGCAGGGCCAGCAGCTCGGCCAGCCCGGCAATCGTGCCCGCTTGGAAGACGTCGCGCACCGACGCGTCGAAGCCCTCGGCGCGCAGGGCGGCCACCAGTGTGACGGCTCGGATCGAGTCGCCGCCGAGGTCGAAGAACCCGTCCAGCGCGCCCACCCGATCCACGCCCAGCACCCGCGACCACACGGCCACCAGGGCGGTCTCGGTCGGGGTACGCGGCGGCACGTACCGGCCACGGGCGAACGAGCCCTCGGTCAGCGCGGGCAGGGCCGCCCGGTTGAGCTTGCCGTTGACGGTCAGCGGCAGGGCATCCAGGGCCACGTACGCCGCCGGGACCATGTAGTCGGGCAGGTCGCCGGCCAGCGCGTCGCGCAGCTCGTCGGGGCGTGGCGTGGCGCCGGGCGCCGCGACGACGTAGGCGACCAGCACCGGCTCGCCAGGCACGTCCTCGCGGACCAGGATGACGCCGTCGAGCACCGCCGGGTGCGCGGCCAGCGCGGCCTGGATCTCACCCAGCTCCACCCGGTAGCCGCGGATCTTCACCTGGTCGTCGGCCCGGCCGGTGAACTCCAGGCTGCCGTCGGGGCGGAGGCGGGCCAGGTCTCCACTGCGGTACCGGCGGGACCCGGGCGGGCCGTCCGGGTCGGGTACGAACCGCTGTGCCGTCAGCTCCGGCCGCCCGAGGTAGCCCCTCGCCACGCCGGAGCCGCCGACGTACACCTCACCGGTGACGCCGACCGGCACGGGCTCGCCGTCCGAGTCGAGCAGCACGGTGCTCAGGTCGGGCAGCGGGTGGCCGATCGGGCTCGCGGTACCGGCGACGTCCCCGGCGTCCAGGCGGTGCCAGGTGGTGTGGACGGTGGTTTCGGTGATGCCGTACATGTTGACCAGCGCGACCCGGTCGGTGCCCACGCGGGCGGTCCAAGGCCGCACGTCGGCCATCTCGAGCTTCTCGCCGCCGAAGACGACCATGCGCAGCGCGAGCCGGTCGATGCGCGGATCACCGGCGGCAGCCGCGACGGCCAGGGCGCGGAACGCCGACGGGGTCTGGCTGAGCATGGTGACGCGCTCGCGGACCAGCAGGTCCAGGAAGTCCTCCGGGGAGCGGGCGACGTCCTGCGGCACGAGAACGACCCGGCCGCCGTGCAGCAGCGCGCCGAAGATCTCCCACACGGAGAAGTCGAACGCGTACGAGAAGAAGCCCGACCAGACGTCACCGGGGCCGGCGTGGAAGAGCGGCTGCGCGCTGGTCATGAGCCGCACGACGTTGGCGTGGGTGAGGACCACGCCCTTGGGCCGGCCGGTGGAGCCGGAGGTGTAGATGACGTAGACGCGGCCGTCCGGTCCCGCGCCGGACTCGACCCGCCCGGCCGGTCCGGTGACGGCGGTGGCCGCGTCGAGCACGGGCCCGGCGAAGAAGTCCGCGGTCCCGTCGGTGACCACGGCGGACACCTGCGCGTCGGCCGCCACGTAGGCGAGCCGCTCGGCCGGGTTGACCGGGTCCAGCGGCACGTAGCCGGCCCCGGCCTTGAGCACACCCAGCAGCACCGGAATCAGGTTCGGGCCACGGGTCAGGTGCACGCCGACCAGCGACTCCGGGCCGACGCAGAGCGCGCGCAGCCGGCCGGCCACGCGGTCCGCCCGCGCGTCCACCTCGGCGTAGGTCAGCGACTCTGTGCCGTACACCACGGCCACCGCGTCCGGCGTCTCCGCCGCGCGCCGCTCGAACAGGCCGTGCACGGTCTCCGTCACCACCGAGGTGGCCGCCGGTACGCCGCTATCGCTGATGAGCTCCCGCTCGGCGGCCGGAAGCAGCACTGGCCGGGCCGACGAGTCGAGGTCCGCGAGGATCGCTTCGAGCACCGCCCGGTACATCTCCGCCAGCCGGTGGGCGTGGGTCTGCCCGAGCACCGTCCGGTGGGCCTTGAGGGTGAGCCGGCCGGCGGTGGCGGTCACCGCGAGCGGGAACTCCGTGGCGCCCTCGCCGAAGCCGGCGCCGGTGTCCACGACCTGGTCGTCGATCACGTGGAAGTCCTGGTAGGTGAAGACCACGCCGACGAGCCGGCCGGTGCCGCCGGCCAGGCGCCGCACGGCCGGCAGCGGGTACCGCCGGTGCGCCCAGGTCTCGGCCTCGCGCGCGAACACCTGTCCGATCAGCTCGCGCCACGACCCGGCGGGCCGTTCGGCTGGGAAGGGCAGGGTGTTGACGTACATGCCGTAGACGCGCTCGGCGCCGAGTACCTCCGGCCGTACGTCGCACACCAGGCCGGTGTGGAAGCGCCGGTCGCCGGTGAGCTGGCTGAGCACTTTGACATGCGCGGCGAGAAGCACGCTCTTGAGCGAGGCACCCGCCGTACGGGCGGCCGAGCGCAACCCGGACTCCAGGTCGCGCAGGTCAACGTGGACGGTGAGGTCCGGCCCGTCGCTCTCCTCGCCCCAGCCCTCGGGCAGCTCGACCGGGGCGTGCTCCGTCACGACGCGCTGCCAGTAGTCGCGGTCCGCCGCCGACTCCAGGGACCGCAGCTCGACGGCCACGAAGTCGGCGAAGCGGACGGGCGGCGCCTCGGCCGGCCGAGGGATCTCGCTCCGCCGGTGCCGCCGGTAGGCGGCGACGACGTCCATCATCAGGGTGCTCTGGCTCCAGCCCTCGGTGACGCCGTGGAACTGGGTGATGCTGAGCCGCCAGCCGTCGTCCGTCAGGTGCACGGTGATGCGCAGCAGCGGCGCGTGAGCCAGGTCGAGCGGGCGGGCACGCTCCGCGCCGAGGAACTCGCGCAGACGCTGGTGGTGCTCCGCCTCGGTCAGGCCGCGCAGGTCGTGCACCTCGATCGGGACCGCGGCGGTCTCGTGCACCAGTTGCAGCGGTACGGAGTACGTGTCGAGGTGGAAGCTGGTGCGCAGTACGTCCTGGGCCGCGACGACCTCGGCGACGGCGGCGGTCAGCGCCTCGGCGGAGAACTCCTCCTCGTCGCGGACCAGGAAGGAGACGACGCCGTGGTAGCGGTTATGCGTGGTGTCGGCGAGCAGCTCCACGGCCATGCCGATCTGCACCTGCGACAGCGGGTACGCGTCCACGACCCCGGCCGGCAGCAGCGCCCGGTCGGCCGCGCCGATCAGCTCGAACGGCCGGACCTGCGGATGGGCGGACCCGTCGAGGTGGTTCCGCTCGGCCACGAGCGCGGCGAGCCCGGCGACCGTGCGGACCTCGAACACGTCCTGCACGGACAGGTCGTAGCCCTCCGCGCGCAGCGCGCCGATGAGGGTGACGGCCCGGATGGAGTCGCCGCCCAGCTCGAAGAAGCCCTCGTCCCGGCCCACCCGCGCGAGGCCGAGCACTTCGGCCCAGACGCCGGCGACGACCGCCTCGACCGGAGTGGCCGGGGCGACGTACACGGTACGGCTGAACGCGCCGGCGTCTGGCGCGGGCAGGGCCCGGCGGTCAAGCTTGCCGTTGGGGGTCAGCGGCAGCTCTGGCAGGGTGACGAACGCGGACGGGACCATGTAGCCGGGCAGCTCGCGGCCCAGCAACTCGCGCAGCTCGTCCGGGCGGGGTGCCACACCGGGCGCCGCGACGAGGTAGGCCACGATAATCCGGTCGCCGGGCGTGTCCTCGCGGACCACCGCCACGGCCGAGGCGACCCCGGGGTGCGCGCCGATCGCGGCCTCGATCTCGCCGAACTCGATGCGGTACCCGCGCAGCTTGACCTGGTCGTCGATGCGGCCGATGATCTCCAGCTCGCCGTCCGGGCGCCGCCGGCCGAGATCACCGCTGCGGTAGAGCCGGGCGCCGGGCGGGCCGTCCGGGTCGGGCACGAACCTCTCCGCGGTGAGCGCGGGCCGCCCGATGTAGTGCCGGGCGACAGTGCCGCCGGCGATGCAGATCTCGCCGACCACGCCGAGCGGCACGGGCTCGCCCGCGTCGTCCCGCAGGAGCACCCGCTGTCCGCCGACGGGCCTGCCGATCGGGACCGTCCCGCCGGCCAGGTCGGGCTCGCGTACGGGGTGGAAAGTGCTCGCGATGGTGGTCTCGGTGATGCCGTACTCGTTGACCAACGCGACCCGGTCGAGGCCCACCCGCGCGGTCCAGTTCCGCAGGTCGGCCGCCTCCAGCTTCTCGCCGCCGAAGCCCACCGTCCGCAGCGCGAGCTGGTCGAAGCGCCGGTCGCCCGTGGCGGCCAAGGCAACCAGGCCGCGGAACGCCGACGGGCTCTGGTACATGATCGTGACTCGCTCGCGGACCAGCAGGTCGAGCAGGTCGTGCGGCGAACGGGCGACGTGCTGCGGCACCACGACCAGGCGGGCGCCGTTGAGCAGCGTGCCAAAGATCTCCAGCACGGAGGCGTCGAAGGCGTACGAGAAGGAGCTAAACACGACGTCGGTGGCGGCGATCGGGAACGGCCGCTCGCCGGTGAAGAGCCGGACGAGGTTGGCGTGGGTCACCTCGACGCCCTTGGGCCGGCCGGTGGAGCCGGACGTGTAGATGACGTACGCGCAGTTGCCCGGTCCCGCGGTGGGCTCCACCGCGGCGGTGGACTCCACCGGAGCGGCCGGGCCGGCGCCGTCGACCACCGTAGTGGCGTCGAGCACGGGAGCGTCGTAGAACGACGCGTCGCCGTCGGAGACGATCACGGACACGGCGGCGTCGCCGGCCACGAAGGCGAGCCGCCCGGCCGGGTTGACCGGGTCCAACGGCACGTAGCCGCCACCGGCCTTGAGCACCCCGAGCAGGACCGGGATGACGTACGGACCGCGTTGCAGGTGCACGCCGACCAGGGTCTCCGGGCCGACACCGAGGGTGCGCAGCCGTGCCGCCACCCGGTTCGCCCGCGCGTCGAGCTCGGCATAGGTGAGCGAGCTGTCCCCGCTGACCACCGCCACCGCGTCCGGCGTGCGGCGGGCCTGCTGTTCGACGAGGCCGTGCAGCGTCGCCGAGACCTCCGGCACCGGGTGCGCGGCCGGCTCGACCAGCTCACGCTCGCCCACCGGCAGCAGGACCGGCAGCGCCGAGGCGTCCACGTCGGCCGCGATGGCCTCCAGCGCCGCGCGGTACATCGCGGCGATGCGGTCGACACCGGGCTGGGCGAGCACGGCGGAGCTGCTGCGGAAGGTGACGAGCCCGTCGAGGGTGGTGACGCCGAGGCCGAACTCGGTGGGGCTCTCGCTGAAGCCGGCGCCGTCGGTCACGACCCGCTTGTCCAGCTCGTGGAAGTCGAGGTGGACAAAGAGCACGTCGATCAGCCGGCCGCCGTCGGGACACAGGCGGTGGATCTCCGGCAGCGGGAAGTGCCGGTGCGGCCAGGTGGCCAGTTCCCGGTCGAAGACCTGCCGGATCAGCGCGCGCCACGAGCCGAGCGGCCGGTCCACGGCCAGCGGCACCGAGTTGAGGTGGGTGCCGTAGACGCGCTCGGCGCCGGGCAGCTCCGGGCGGGCGTGCGTCACCAGGCCGGTGTGGAAGTGCTCCTCGACGGTGAGCTGGCTGAGCACCTTGACGTGCGCCGCCAGCAGCACGCTCTTGAGCGACGCGCCCGCGGTCGCGGCGGCCTCGCGCAGCGCCGGCTCCAGGTCGTCGAAGCGGCAGCCGGCGTAGACGGTGCTCTCCGGGGCATCGGGATCGCCCCAGCCCTCGGGCAGGGTGAAGCCGGGCCGGGCCGTGACCAACGACCGCCAGTACTCGCGGTCCGGGGCCGAGTTCAAGGCGCGCAGCTCCGCGGCCACGAAGTCGGCGAAACGCGAGCCCGGCGCCTCCCAGCGCTCCGGGGCGAGCCCGTCGCGCAGGCGCCGGTAGACGCGGACGAGCTCCATGGACAGCAGCTGGTTGCTCCAGCCCTCCAGAAGCGCGTGGCTCTGGGTGAGCACGAGGAACCACTCGTTCTCCGCGTGCAGGTGAGCGTCGACACGCAGCGGCGGCCGAGCGGCGGCCAGGTCGAAGCGCTCACGGCGCTGTTGGGCCACGAACGCGGTGAGGGCGGCGGGCTGCGCCTCCGGGTCGAGCCCGCTGACGTCGTGCACGCCGACGGGCAGGTCCACGTGCTCGTGCACGAGCTGCATGGGTACGGAGAAGCCGCTCAGATGCAACGACGTGCGCAGGATCTCGTGGCGCGCGGTGACCACCCGCACGGCCTCGTGGAACGCCGTGGCCACGAACGGGCGGTCGTCGGCGACGCGGTAGACGTTGACGTTGTGGTAGTTGCCCCGCTCGGGGTCAGCCAGCGTCTCGACGAGCATGCCGGTCTGGTTCTGCGACAACGGGTACGCGTCGGTGACCCCGGCCGGCAGCAGGGCGCGGTCGTCGGCACCGATGAGCGCGTACGGGCGTACGAGCTCGACGGCCGGCCCGGCCGTGGTGCCACGGGCGGCGGTGAGCTGGGTGAGCGCAGCGACCGTACGGGCCTCGAAGACGTCGCGGACGCCGAGGTCGAAGCCCTCGCGGCGCAGCGCGCCGACCAGGGTGACCGCGCGGATGGAGTCGCCGCCCAGCTCGAAGAAGTCGTCGAACACGCTCACCCGCGCGGCACCGAGCACCCGCGCCCAGACGTCGGCCATGGCCCGCTCGCGCGGGGTGCGGGCGGCCACGAAGACGCCACGGGCGAACGCGTCGTCGCCGGGGTCGGGCAGGGCGCGGCGGTCGAGCTTGCCGTTGGCGTTAAGCGGGATGCGCTCGACCGCCACGAACGCGGACGGGGCCATGTAGTCGGGCAGGTCCCGGCCCAGTGCGGCGCGCAGTGCCTGCGGGTTGACGTCGCCGTGGGCGGGCACCACGTACGCGACGAGGATCCGGTTGGTCTCGGACGCGCCGTGCAGCACCACCCGCACGTCGGCGACGGCGTCGTGGGCGGCGAGCACGGCCTCGATCTCGCCCAGCTCGACGCGGTGGCCCCGGATCTTGACCTGGCCGTCGCGGCGGCCCACGAACGAGATGTCGCCGCCGGGCAGCACGAGCACGATGTCGCCGGTGCGGTAGAGCCGGGCGCCGGGCGCGCCGAAGGGATCGGGCACGAAGTGCTCGGCGGTCATGCGGGGCTGCCGGGCGTACCCACGGGCCACGCCGGCGCCGCCGACGTAGAGCTCGCCGGGCACGCCGGCCGGGACGAGGCGCAGGTCCTCGTCGAGCACGTACATCGCCATGCCGGGCAGCGGCCGACCGATCGGGGCGACCTCCTGGGTCAACGCCGTGGTGACGGGGAAGACGCAGGTGCCGACCGAGGCCTCGGTGGGGCCGTACTCGTTGATGACCGGGGTGGCGGGAGCGAGTTCCTGCCATGCCCGCAGCGTGCGGTCGGTGAACGGCTCACCGGCGACGACCAGCACGCCGGTCAGGGTGCTCGCCTGCACGGCGCTGAGCTGCTGGTTGAGGATCTCCAGGTGCGACGGGGTCAGCTTGATGAACCCGAACGGCCCGGAGTCGGCCAGCCAGCGACCGAGGTGGGCGAGGTCGGCGTCCTGCGGCATGAGGTGCACCGGGCGGCCGACCATGAGCGCCGCCCAGAGGTTCGGCACGACCAGGTCGAACGCGACAGACGAGAAGACCGGCGCGCCGCCGGTGCCGCGCCCGGCGAGCTCGGTGGCCGCCCACGCGAGGTGGTTGGCGAGGCCGCGGTGCGGCACCTGGACGCCCTTGGGCCGCCCGGTCGAGCCGGAGGTGTAGATGACGTACGCCAGCCGGTCCAGGTCGGGCGCGACGCCGGGCGCGGTGGCCGGGTGCGCAGCGACCGCGTCGCTGTCGCGGTCGAGCAGGACGAGGTGCCGGCCGCCGCCGCCGACCAGTTCGAGATGGGCGGTGTGGCTGACGACCGTGCCGGCGCCGGCGTCGGCGAGCATGTACGCGACGCGGTCCGCCGGGTACGACGGGTCCAATGGCACGTAGGCGCCACCGGCCTTCCAGACCGCGAGCAGGGCGACCATGAGGTTCGCGCCACGGTCGAGCAGCACCCCGACGGTGGCCTCCGGGCCGACGCCGGCGGCGCGCAGGTGGCGCGCGAGCCGGTTGGCCCGCTCGTCGAGCTCGGCGAAGGTGAGGGTGGTGTCGCCGGCGACGACCGCGGTGGCCTGAGGCGTACGCCGGGCCTGCTCCTCGATCTCCGCGTAGGGGCACCGGGTGACCTCGGGCCCGGCGGTGGTGGCCCAGCCGAGCAGCTGCTCGCGCTCGCCGTCGGGAAGGAACGCCACCCGCGCGTCGCCGTCCGGGTCGGCGGCCATGGCCGCCAGCACCTGCCGGAACAGCTGCGCGATCCGCTCGGCGTGCTCGCGGCTGAGGTGCCGCGAGTCGGCGGTCAGGATGATGTGCTGGTTGCGGGAGCTGATGGTCAGCGGGAACTCGGTCGGGCTGTCGTCGATGCCGACGCGATTGTCCACCAGCGAGAGGTCCACCTGGTGGAAGTCCTGGTAGTTGAAGAACACCTCGATCAGGCGCCGACCCGCGCCGAGCTCGCGCTGCACCGTCGGCATGGGGAAGCGGCGGTGCGGCCACGAGCGGACCTCGGTCTCGAACGTGCGCCGGACCAGCTCGCGCCACGTGCCGGTGGGCCGGGTGACGGGGAACGGCAACGTGTTGAGGTACATGCCGCTGACCCGGTCCGCGCCGAGGATCTCCGGGCGGGTGTCGTAGACCAGGCCCGCGTGGAAGGAGGGCGCGTCGGTGAGCAGGCTCAGCACCTTGGCGTAGGCAGTGACCATCACGCTCTTGAACGACACCCCGGCCGTCACGGCGAACGCGCGTAGCTGCTCCTCGAGGTCGGCCCAGGAGGCGGTGGCCTGGTGTTTGGTGTGCGGGGCTGGCTCCGGGTCGCCCCAGTGCCCGGGCAGGGTGAACACGGCGTGGCCGGCGACCACGTCGCGCCAGTGCTCGCGGTCTTCAATGGAGGCCAGCGCGTCCACCTCGGCGGCGATGGCGTCGGCGAAGCGCACGGCCGGCGGGTGGTGCGGCTCGGGCTCGTACCCGTCGCGCAGCCGCCGGTAGCCGTCGAGCAGCTCCATCAGCAGCGAGTGGTGGCTCCAGCCCTCCAGGATCGGGTGGCACTCGGTGACCGACAGCCACCAGCCGCCCGCGCCCCCGGCGTGCACCGCGAACCGCATCAGCGACGGGCGCTCGAGGTCGAAGGGGTTGGCGCGCTCGGCGGCCACGTACTCCTGCACCGCGCCCACGGCGGCGGCCTCGTCGAGCCCGGTCAGGTCGGCGATCGTCACCGGCAGCGCGGCGGTGGCGTGAACCAGTTGAAGCGGCACCGAGAAGCCGGTCAGGTGCACTGAGGTCCGCAGTACCTCGTGCCGCTCGACGAGCAGGGTGGTCATGGTGTGGAAGGCGGCGGCGGCGAACGGCTGCTCGTCGCGGATCCGGAACGAGCTGACGTTGTGGTAGTGGTTGCGCTCCTCGTCGGCGACCATCTCGACGACCATGCCGATCTGGATCTGCGAGAGCGGGTACGCGTCCACGACGCCCGCGCCGAGCAGCTCCCGGTCTGCCGGGGCGATCAACTCGAACGGCTCCACGAGCCGGTGCGCGGCCTCGCCGAGCGGGGGGCGGGTCGCGGCGACGCCGGCCAGCGTGGCGACGGTCCGGGCCTCGAACACGTCGCGCACCGCCACGTCGAAGCCCTCGGCGCGCAGCGCGCCCACGAGCGTGACGGCCCGGATGGAGTCGCCGCCGAGTTCGAAGAATCCGTCGTGGCGGCCGATACGCTCCACGCCCAGCACCTCGACCCAGGCGCGGGCGATCCGCTCCTCGGCGTCGCCCTCGGGTGCGGCGTACTCGCCCCGGGTGAAGGCGTCGCCGCCGGGCGCGGGCAGCGCGCGCTGGTCCAGCTTGCCGTTGGCGGTCAGCGGTACGGCCGCCAGCTCCACGAATGCCGCCGGCACCATGTACCCGGGCAGGCTGCTGCCGGCCAGTTCGTGCAGCTCGCCCGCAGGTGGCAGCCCGTCCCCGGCCGGCACGAGGTAGGCGACGAACTGCCGGTCACCCGGAGTGTCCTCGCGCACCACGACGACGGCCTCGCGCACGGCGGGGTGCGCCGCGAGCACGGCCTGGATCTCGCCCAGCTCGACACGGTAGCCGCGGATCTTCACTTGGTAATCGATGCGGCCGACGAAGTCCAGGCTGCCGTCCGGGCGGCGGCGGGCCAGGTCGCCGCTGCGGTAGAGGCGGGAGCCGGGGACGCCGTACGGGTCGGGGACGAACCGCTCGGCGGTCAGCTCCGGGCGGCCCAGGTAGGCACGGGTGACCCCGGGTCCAGCAACGTAGATCTCCCCCACCACACCGAACGGCACCGCGCGGCCGAGGTCGTCGAGCAGCCGGATACGGGTGTCGGACAGCGGATCGCCGATCGGGTTGCCGGGACCGGTGAGGTCGGCGGGCATCAGGCGGTGGTAGGTGGAGTGGACCGTGGTCTCGGTGATGCCGTACATGTTGACCAGGGCGACCCGGTCGAGGCCGACGCGGTCCGTCCAGGGGGTCAGCCGGGCCGGTTCCAGGCGCTCGCCGGCGAAGACGACCGCCCGCACCGACAGCGCGTCGATGCGCGGGTCGCCGGCCCCGGCCGCGGCGACCAGCGAGCCGAACGCGGTGGGGGTCTGGCTGAGCATCGTGACGCGCTCGCGGACCAGCAGGTCGAGGAAGTCATCGGGGCTGCGGGTCACTTCGCCGGGTACGACCACCAGCCGCCCGCCGTGCAGCAGCGCTCCCCACATCTCGAAGACCGACACGTCAAACGCGTACGAGTGGAACAACGACCACACGTCCGTGGCGGCGAAGGTGTAGTGCTGGTGCGCGGTGCCGATCAGCCGGACCACGTTGGCGTGCGTGACGACGACGCCCTTGGGCCGGCCGGTCGAGCCGGAGGTGTAGATGACGTACGCGCAGGTCTCCGGGTCCGGCGCGGGCAGGGCGATCGGCACGACGGTTGCGTCGGTGGTGACGGAGGCGTCCACGACCGGGCCGCTGAAGAAGGCGGGCTCCCGGTCGGCCACGATCACCGACACCCCGGCGTCGGCGACGACGAAGGCGAGGCGCTCGTCGGGGTTGACCGGGTCCAGCGGTACGTAACCCGCGCCTGCCCTGAGCACGCCGAGCAGCACCGGGATCAGGTCAGGGCCCCGGCGCAGGTGCACGCCGACCAGGGACTCCGGGCCCACGCCGAGCGCGTGCAGCCGGGCGGCCACGCGGTTGGCCCGGACGTCCACCTCGGCGTAGGTCAGCGCCTCGGTGCCGGACACCACCGCCACGGCGCCGGGCGTCTCGGCGGCCCGCTGCGCGAAGAGGGTGGGCAGGGCGGCGGCGACGGCGCCGGTGGGCGCGGGGCCGCCCGTCACCGCGTCCCACTCGGCGCCGGTCATGACGTGCAGCGCCGACACGCGAGTGTCTGGACGGGCCAGGGCGTCGTCGAGCAGGGTGGCGAAGCGGGCGGCGAAGCGGCGTACGGTCGCGCGGTCGAACAGGGCGGTGGCGTACTGGAACTGGGCGGTGAGGCTGCCGTCGCGGCCCGCCACGACCTGCAACTCCAGGTCCACCTTGGCCACCGTGCCCGCGTCGCCGTACGGCTCGACGCACAGCCCGGCCACCTCGGCGGCGGCGGGCGGCTGCTCATGCATGGTGAAGGCGACCTGGTAGAGCGGCGTCCGGGACAGGTCACGCTCGGGCTGTAGCTCGTCGACGAGCCGGGCGAACGGGACGCTCTGGTGGTCGTACGCGTCCAGCAGCCCGGCACGCGTCCGCCCGGTCAGCTCGGCGAACGTGGGGTCGTCGGCCCACACCGTACGCAGCACCAGGTTGTTGATGGCGTAGCCGAACATCTGCTGTAGCTCTGGGCGCCCGCGCATGGACACCACCGTGCCGACCGGGACGTCCCGCACACCCGTGTGTCGGGCGACCAGCAGCTGGTACGCCGTCAGCAGCACCACGAACGGCGTGGTGGACAGGCTCGTGGCCAGCGCCGCGATCCGCTCCCCCGTGCCCTCGGCCAGCACGACGGTCTCGGCCGCGCCGCGGTGGTCGCGGACGGCCGGACGGGGCCGGTCGGCGGGCAGCTCGGTCGGGGTCAGCCCGGCCAGAGTGCGCTTCCAAAAGCCGAGCTGCTGGTCAAGGGCGGCCCCGCTGACCTGCTCGCGCTGCCAGGCGGCGTAGTCGGCGTACTGCATGGTCAGCTCGGGCAGCGACGCGGGGCGGTTGGCGGCGAAGGACTCGTAGAGGGCGAACAGCTCGCGGCCGCACAGCTGGGTGGACCACGCGTCGCAGGCGATGTGGTGGAACGTAACCACCAGCAGATGCTGCGGCGGCTCCGCCTCGCCGGCGGCGAGGCGGAACAGCCGAATCCGCGCCGGCCAGTCCAGCTCGAGGTCGAAGGGCGCGGTGGTGGCGGCCTCGACCGCGTCATCGAGCACCCCGGCGACGACCTCCACCGGCACCTTCACGGCCGCCGGCGGGTCGATGACCTGGGTGGGCTCGGCGCCGGCGAGCACATAGCGGGTACGCAGGATCTCGTGCCGCGCGACAAGGGCCGACCAGGCGCGGCCGAGCGCGGCCACGTCCAGCTCGCCCTCGATGCGGAACGCCAGCGGGACGAGGTACTCGGTGCTGTCCGGCGCGAGCCGGTTGAGGAACCAGAGCTGCTGCTGACCGTGTGACAGCGGCAGCGGACGGTCCCGGGGCACCAGAGGAATGGCCGGACGGGCGGCGCCGGCCGCGCCCAGCCGCCGGCGCAGCAGCTCGGCGCGCAGGTCGGTGACGCTTGCGTTGGTCTCGGCGGTGGTCATCGGTTCTGCTCCTTCAGCGACGCCGACTGCGCCAGCAGTTCGTCCTCGGTCAGGCTCGCGATCTCCGCGCGCACCAGGTCCTCGACCGCCATGGCCAGCTCGGCCACGGTGGGACCCTCGAAGACCGCGCGGACCGGCAGGACCACGCCGAACTCCTGCTGGAGCGCGGCGATGAGCCGGATGGCGAGGATGGAGTTGCCGCCGGAGCGGAAGAAATGGGTGCCGCGTCCGGCGGCGATGCCGAGCAGGTCGCCCACCACGGCGGCGATGCGCTCCTCGAGCGGGCTCATCAGCTGCTCGGGCTCCGCGACGGCCGGGGCCGGGATCGCGGCCAGCGCCCGGCGGTCGACCTTGCCGTTGAGGGTCAGCGGAAACGCCTCGACGGCGACGATCCGCGCCGGAACCAGGTAGTCCGGCAGCGATGCCGCGCAGTACGCGGCGAGGTCGGCCTCCGCGCCTTCCGGTACGTAGTAGGTGACCAGCATGAGGTCACCGCGCGGGGCCGGGACCGCGATCGTCAGCGCGTCCCGGACGTGCTCGTGGCGCCGCAGCACGGCGTCCACCTCACCGGGCTCGATGCGGAAGCCGCGGATCTTCACCTGGTGGTCCGCGCGGCCGGCGAACAGCACCACGCCGTCAGGCAGCAGCCGGACCAGGTCGCCGGTGCGGTAGAGCCGGGACCCGGGCGGCCCGAACGGGTCGGGCACGAACGCGGCGGCGGTCGCGGCGGGGTCCCCGGCGTAGCCCCGGCCGACCCCGGCGCCGCCGACGTACAGCTCGCCGAGGACTCCCACCGGCGTGCGGCGCAGGTTCGGGTCGAGCACGTGCATGGTCACGTTGGGCAGCGGGCGGCCGATCGGCACGGTCTCGCGGCCGGTGGCCCCAGCGACGGGCTGGGTGCAGGCGCCGACCGAGGTCTCGGTGGGCCCGTACTCGTTGACCAGCGGGCCCTGCCAGCGCCGGGCCAGCCGGGTGGTCAGCGTCTCGCCGGCCACCACGAACACCCCGGCGAGCCCGGCCCGGCACTCCGGCGGGATCTGATCGCAGAAGAGCTCCAGGTGGGCGGGGGTGGCCTTGACGAAACTGAAGGGGGCGTACGCCAGCAGCCGCTCACCCAGCCGGCTCAGCTCCCGGTCCGCGGGCAGGATCACCAGCCGCTGCCCGGTCATCAGCGGCGCCCAGATGTTCGGCACCACCAGGTCGAACGCCACGGACGAGAACAGCGGCGCGCCACCGGTGCCGGCGCCCGCGAGTTCGTCGGCTGCCCACCGCAGGTGGTTCGCGAGCCCGCCGTGGGTGATCTGCACGCCCTTCGGGACGCCGGTCGAGCCGGAGGTGAAAATGACGTACGCCAGCCGGTCCGGGTCGTATCCGGCGTTCGGCACCGGTGTGTGGGCTGCCGCGATGGCGTCCGCGTCGGCGTCGGTGAGCACGTAGCGGTGGTTGCCGCCGAGCTTCTGCCGCTGCGCCACCGTGGTCACGACGAGCTTGCTGCCGGACTGCCGCACCACCGCCGTAAGCCGGTCGGCCGGGTGTGCCGGGTCCAGCGGGACGTAGGCGCCGCCGGCCTTCCAGACCGCGAGGAACGCGACGACCAGGTCGATGCCGCGCTCCAGCAGGACGGCGACGACGGACTCCTCGCCCACGCCCAGGGCCCGCAGATGGCTCGCCAGCCGGTCGGAACGCACGTCCAGCTCGGCGTAGCTGATCGTGGCTCCGTCGGTGACGATCGCGGCCACCTCCGGAGTGCCGGTGACCCACCGCGCGATGCTCTCGGCGACCCCACCGAGGACCGGGACGACCTCGCCGTACGCGGCCCGCTCGACGGTCTCGGCCTCGCCGGGCGTGGTCAGGTCGGCGGCGTCCAGGCGGGTGTCCGGGTCGCCGGTGACCACGTGCAGCAGCCGCAGGAGGTGCGCGCCGAGACGGTCGATTGTGTCGCCGTCGTAGAGGGCGGTCGCGTACTCCAGGGCGGCGTACATGCTGCCGTCGCCGAGCCGGCGCATGAACAGGCTCAGGTCGGTCTTGGCGATGCTCCAGGCGTCGCGCAGGGTCTCCAGGTCGTCGAGCCCGGCGACCGCGCCGGCCAGCTTCTCGTCGTGCAGGTCGAACGCGATCTGGTAGAGCGGGGTACGGGACAGGTCACGCTCGGGCTCCAGCTCGGCGACCAGCCGCTCGAACGGCAGGTGCTGGTGGGCCTGGCCGCCGGCGAAGACCGTCTGGACCTCCCGCAACGCCTCGGCGAACGTGAGTGCACCGTCCAGCGAGCACCGGACGACCAGCGTGTTGAGGAAGAAGCCGACGACGTTCTCCAGCTCGGGGCGGTCGCGTCCGGCGAGCGGCGTGCCGACCGGGATGTCCCACTCCCCGGTGTAGCGGGCGAGGAGCGTGGCGAAGGCGGTCATCAGCGTGACGAACGGGGTGACGCCGTGGCGCTTGGCCAGGTCCTCGATCGCGGCGGTGAGCGGCGGCGGGACGGAGAAGACGCTGATCGCCCCGGCGACGTCCCGCACGGCCGGGCGCGGGTGGTCGGTGGGCAGCGACACCCGTGGCAGCCCGGCCAGCGCGGTGCGCCAGTAGTCGAGCTCGGCTGCCTCCTGCTGGGCGTCCGCGCCGTCGCGCTGCCAGACGGCGTAGTCGGCGTACTGCACGGGCAGCGGGGCCAGTGAGGGTGCGCGGCGCTGCATCCGGGCGTCGAACAGCTCATTAAGCTCGCGGGTCAGCACGGCCGACGACCAGCCGTCGACCACGATGTGGTGCAGGGCGAGCACGAGCACCTGACGGCCGTCGTCCAGCAGGGCGAGCAGGCCGCGCCAGACCGTGCCGGCGGACAGGTCGAAGCCGTGACCGGCCTCCTCCTTCAGCAGGGCACGCAGCTCTTGCCGACAGGCCCGGACCACGCGCAGCTCGACGGTCCCGGGCGGGTCGATGAGCTGCACGGGGTCTCCGTGCTCGTCGGCGGCGAAGCGGGTACGCAGCGACTCGTGCCGGGCGGCCAGGGATTCCATCGCCCAGCGCACGACGTCCGGGTCCACCCCCGCGGGCACGTCGACGACCAGCGCGGAGATCCACTCGGGGCTGCCGGGTGACATCCGGTCGAGGAACCAGAGCCGCTGCTGCCCGTACGACATGGGCAGCGTCCCCCCGCGCGGCACGGGCCGCACCGCGCGCCCGGTGAAGGTGTCGGTGTCGAGCAGCCGGGCCTGCGCGCTCAGCGTCGTGGCGTTGAGCAGGCCGCGCAGCTCGACCTTCTTGCCGGAGGCGGCCCGCAGCCGGTTGGCGAGCCGGGTGAGCTGCAACGAGGTGCCGCCGAGGCGGAAGAAGTCGTCGTCGACGCCCACCTGCTCGACACCCAGCAGGTCGCGCCAGACCTTGGCCACCAGCAGCTCCGCCGTGGAGCTGGGTGTCCCGGTGGGTGCGGCGGCGACGGGGTCCGGCAGCGCGTTGCGGTCGACCTTGCCGCTGGTGGTCAGCGGGAAGTCGTCGACCGCCACGAAGTCGGCCGGGACGTAGCTGGGGGGCAGCCGGCTGAGCAGGTACGCACGCAGGGCGTCCAGGCTCCCGTGGTGCCGAAGCTGGACGTAGGCGATCAGGCGCAGGCCCTGGGCGGGATCGCGGCGGGCGACCACGACGGCCCGGCGCAGAGCGGAGTGCTCGTCGAGGACCGCCTCGATCTCGCCGGGCTCGACCCGAACCCCGTTAATCTTGACCTGCTCGTCCGTACGGCCGACGAACTCCAACACGCCGTCCGCCCGCTCGCGCACGAGGTCGCCGGTGCGGTACAGCCTGCTGCCACCGCCCGCGGGATCGGGCACGAACCGCTCGGCGGTCAGCCCGGGATCGTTGAGGTAGCCCCGGCCCACGCCGACGCCTCCGGCGTACAGTTCGCCCACGGTGCCGGTGGGCACCGGGTCGCCGGCGGCGTCGGCCACCAGCACATGCATGCCGGGCAGAGCCTCGCCGATGGGCACGGGCCCGGTCCGCTGCGCCGAGTCCACGCGGTACGCCGTCACGTCGATCGAGCACTCGGTGGGCCCGTACGTGTTCCACACCTCGACCGACACGCGCGCCAGCAACCGCTGCACCAGCTCGGCGTGCAATGGCTCACCCGCGACGAAGACCAGCCGCAACGACCGGCAGTCCACCCAGCCCGGCTCCTCCACCAGCAGGCGCAGCACCGACGGCACGACCTGCAGCACCGTGACGTCGTGCCGCGCGGTGGCGGCGAGCAGGGCGGCGGCGTCCCGCTCGGCCCCGGCCGGTGCGAGCACCGCAGTGCCCCCGCTGACCAGCGGGGCGAACAGCTCCCAGCCGGCGGCGTCGAACGTCACCGTCGTCTTCTGTAGCACCCGGTCGCCACGGCCGAGGTGGTGCCGCTCGACGGCCCACGCGATCCGGTTCGCCAGGCCGGCATGCGGAATCACCACGCCCTTGGGGCGCCCGGTAGAGCCGGAGGTGTGGATGATGTAGGCGGCCTGCGCAGGGTCGACCGGCAGGCCGGGGCTGGAGGCGGGCTGCGCCGCCAGCTCGGCCGCGACGGCGTCGAGCGTGACCGGCCGTACGTCCGCCTGGAGCACTGCCTGCGCCAGCTCGCTCTCGGTGAGCATGAGCCGCAGCCCGGTGGCGCCGATGATCCACACGAGACGCCGGACGGGATGGTCCGGGTCGATGGGCACGTACGCGGCGCCGGCCTTCCACACGGCCAGGAGCGCGACCACGAGGCCGGGGCCACGGCGCAGCGCGACGCCGACGGGCTGGTCGGGCCGCACGCCATGGCCGATGAGCCAGTGTGCCAGGCGGTTGGCGCGTTCGTCGAGCTCCGCGTACGTGGTAACCCGGTCGCCCTCAACCAGGGCAACGGCGTTTGGGGTCAGCACTGCCTGCCGGGCGACGCGGAGGTGGGTGGGAACGACACTGTCCAGGGTTTGCGGCGAAGCGGCCACGCGCACTCCTCGTCTCGGGTTGTCCGGCGGGCAAACAGGGGTTGTCGGGTCAGTCAGTGGCGGCGGTCCGCTCCATGCGCTGGCGCAGGCTGAGCGGCCGCATGTCGGTCCACACCTCGCCGATGTGGGCCAGACACGTCTCGCGCGGCCCCTCAACGTCCTTGGCGGTCCAGCCGGCGGGCAGCTGCTTGTCGGCCGGCCAGATGGAGTACTGCTCCTCGTCGTTGACGACCACGCGGTAGGTGCGCTCGTCGGTCTGTTCCTGGGTCACAACGCCTCCTGATAGGCCGGGAAGGTGATGGGTTCCTTGCTGTTCCACAGGTGGGAGATCTCGCCGAAGTGGCTGGTCACCCACTCGTCGGAGTAGATGGTGTCGAGGTATCCGGTGCCGCTGTCCGGGAAGATCAACGCCACGTTCGCGTCCGCGGGGATGCGCGGCGCGTACTGCTCCAGGGCGGCCACGACCGCGCCGGACGAGCCGCCGGCCAGCACCGACTCGCGCTGGATGAGCCGCCGGCACGAGACCACGCACTCCAGGTCGGAGATGTGTACGACCTCGTCGGCCATCGTGGCGGTGGCCAGTTCCGGACGCACCGCGGCACCGTGGCCGGGGATCAGCCGGGGCATGACCGGGTTACCGAAGATGGCGCTGCCGACCGCGTCGACGGCCACGATCCGGGTGTTCAGTCCACTGCGGCGGATGTAGTCGGAGCAGCCGCGCAGTGTCCCGCACGAGCTCACGGCCGCGAACAGGTAGTCGACGCGGCCGTCGAGGGCCTCGACGATCTCCCGCATCGTGTGCTCGTGGACGCGGGAATTGAGCGGGTTGGCGTACTGATTGGGCCAGTAGGCGTACGGGATGCTGGCCGCGAGTTCGCGGACCCGGGCCAGGCGCACCGGCAGCAGCTCGCCGGTGTGCGGGTCGGGCTGCTCGACGATCTCGACCTCGGCGCCGAGCGCCCGCAGGATGGATCGGTTGCGCTGAGTGGTACGCGCGTCGACCACGCAGATGAAACGCAGCCCGTAGTAGCGGCAGATCTGCGCGAGCCCGATCGCGAGGTTGCCGGAGCTGGACTCGACGACGACCGAACGCGGGCCTAGCTCGCCCGAGCGGATTCGGTCCAGCAGCATGCCAGCGGCCGACCGGTCCTTGATGCTGCCGCCGGGGTTGAAGCTCTCCATCTTGGCGTAGATCCCCGGCCCGGGCCCCGGCAGCAGCCGCTCGAGCTGCACCAGTGGTGTGTCCCCGATAGCGCCGAGAATTCCCTTGACGACTCCGCTGTGCACGGCTCCCCCTTCGTCCGGGATCACCGTCGCCGCAGCCGCAATATTTCGCCTATACGTGAGCTATCCCCGGTTGGACGTCAATCAGGGTCTTCCCTGATCTAAGTACATGCAAACTTTTTATAGCATGTGCAAAACGAGCTTCTCTCAGGAGGCGCCGTGCTCGACCACGTCCTGCCCCTCATCAGCTCACCGTGGATCTTCGCGCTGGTCGCCGCGACCGTCGCCGTGGACGGCGTCGTCCCGGTGCTCCCCGCGGAGACTCTGGTCATCGCCCTGGGTGCGCTCGCCGCGCACGGCCGGCCCGCGGTCGCTGCGCTCATTGCCGCGGCGGCCGTAGGCTCGTTCGCGGGCGACCAGCTCGCCTACCGCCTCGGCCTGCGCGCCACCTCCGTCGTGGCAAAGCGTGGCGGACGGCTGTACGCCGCCGTCTCGGCGCTGCGCCGCTACGGCGACGTGGCCGTGGTGCTGGGCCGCTTCCTACCCGGCGGACGCACCGCGACCGCGCTCGCCGCGGGGTCGGCCGGGTTCTCGCGGCGCCGGTTCGCGATCGGTAGTGCGGTCGGGTCGGTGGGCTGGGCCTTCTACATCGTGGGACTGGGCTATCTCGGGGGCACCGCGTTCCACGACCGGCCGTTGCTCGCCATGCTCCCCGGCGTGCTCGCGGGTCTCACCATCGCCGCCACAACCCGCATCCTCGTCCGGCGGGGCGCCGGTCGGGAACCCTCCGCCGCGCGGGAGTCCTCCGCCGTTGGCGAGCTTTCGGCCGTGGGGAGATGAGGCCCTCGACAGGTTGAGCCGTCGTCGAGTGACACCAACGCCGGCCAGGTGCGCGGCGCGCGAGGACGGCAGGATCAGTCGTGTCCCTCCCACGTGGACGGCATCTAGAGTAGTGCCGTGCGGTGCTGACCCTCGGCGTCCACCTCGCAGCGGCGCCGCGCAGCAGGGCCAGCCACGGCTGGCCGCACCGGCGGCACAACCACAGCGGCCGCATCGGCAAGTGCGGTAGGGACGGCTCGTCACGGGCCACCACCGACCGTCCCGGCAGAGCCAGCGGCTGCAACGGCAGATGTTTTGAAGGCACGGGCGCGTCGGCCTCCGCAGGGCGGTCTCCATCGCTACTCATCGGGGATCGCGCTTCCGCGTCTGCCGCCCGAACACGATCCGCCACACATACGAGCGCCACGGACTTCCTTTCGCCGGGATTACATCCGTTCCGCCCTACCGTGGAAGGCGTGGATCGGATCGCCATCATCGGCTGCAGCGGCAGATCCACCATCGCCCGGCAGCTCGCCCAGACCCTCGACGCGCCGCTCGCCCACCTCGACGCGCTCTATTACGACGAGTTCTGGACGCCACTCCCCAAGGCCGAGTTCGCCGCTCAGCAGGAGAAACTCGTCGCCGGCGATCGGTGGATCATCGAAGGCAACTACGCCGGTACCCTGCCCATCCGACTCGCCGCCGCCGACACCGTGATCTTCCTCGACCTACCCGCCGCCACCTGCCTATGGGGCATCGCCCGACGTCGCTGGCGCTACCACGGCGGCCAGCACCAGGCCGACGGCGTCTACGACCGGATCACCTTGGAACTTCATCCGCTACATCCTCGGCTACCGACGCACGATGCGACCCCGGGTACACAGCCTGCTCCACGATCACGGGCCACACGTCCGGCTGATCACGCTCACCAGCCGACGCCACGCCGACCGATTCATCGACCGCATCCGACGGAACTCGGCCGGGGACCTGACCCAGGCGTCCACGACGACCGCCCCGCGTCCGAGGCGACGCCGACCGCGTCCAACCGCTCCCGAGCACCCACCGAGCGACCACCCAGCACCGGCGTACACGAAAGGCCCCGACCGGCACAGAAGTACCAGGTCAGGGCCTTGCTCGGTGGTGCGCCGCCAGGGACTCGAACCCCGAACCCGCGGATTAAGAGTCCGCTGCTCTGCCAGTTGAGCTAGCGGCGCTCGTTGGCAACGGGGAGAACCCTAGCACGCCAGTTCAGCCGGCTTCTAATCCGATCCCCGCTCCCCTCTTTCGGTCGAGTTTTCAGGACAGATAGCACCAAAACCACCAGGGCGGCCTTGGGCGGGTGGGTGCGAAGGGGCGTGGTTGCGGCACGATGTGTGCCCGTTGCGCGCCGAAGGCGTGGGAGACAGTTCCGCAGACGGTCGACGACCGGCCCCGTATCGGCTCCGCCGGACCGATTGCGCCGGCGTTGACACCCCGGTCAACCACTTCGACGACCAGAAGTAAGGAAGAGCACATGCGAGCCGTTCCGCACCCGCCGCTCCGGCACGAGAGGCGCCGTCCCGGTCTGCGTCGGCCCGCATTCGTGGCCGGGCTACTCACCGGTGTCCTGACGCTCACCGCCGCCTGCGCCTCCGGGGACCAAGCGGCCGAGGGCACCGACGACCCGACACCGACCCCGCTGGCCTCCGTCGTGATCGTCGAGCCGGCCGCGGAGGCCCAGGATGTACCCGCGTCAACGAGCATCACCTTCACGGCGGAGGAGTCCCGGGAGACCACCGTCGCGCTGGTGGATTCGACCGGCGGGGCGGTCGAGGGCGGGCTGACCGCCGACGGCACGAGTTGGCTGCCCACCGGTGCGCTTGAGTACGGCGAGACGTACACGGCGACTGTCACCGCCACCGGAGACGATGACCTTCCGGTAACCGCGACCAGCACCTTCACCACGATGGCCACGCCGGATCAGCAGGTTCGGATCAGCAGCTTCCTCGGTGATGGGCAGGTGGTCGGGGTCGGGATGCCGCTCATCGTGAAGTTCGGACGGGACATCCCGGAGGAGTACCGGGACGACGTGCAGCGGCGGATGACGGTGACGGCGACTCCCGCGCAGGAGGGGGTGTGGCACTGGGTCAGCCCGACCGAGGTGCGGTACCGCCCACGCGAGTTCTGGCAGGCGGACAGCACCGTCTCGTACCGGGTGCAGGCTGGTGGCCTGCCGCTCGGCGACGGCTGGTACGGCCGGGCCGATCTCACCGTCGATGTCAAGATCGGCGCAGCGCTGATCATGACGGTGGAGAACGAGACGAAGCAGATGGTGGTCACGAAGGACGGCGAGGAGGTGCGCACCATCCCGGTGAGCCTCGGCAAGAAGTCCACGCCCTCTTCGAGCGGCACCATGGTGGTGATCGAGAAGCTCCGCGAGACGGTTTTCGACACCTACGATGAGCTTGGGCCGGACGAGGGCTACCGGACGGACATCGAGTACGCGCAGCGGCTCACCTGGGGCGGGGAGTTCATCCACGCCGCGCCCTGGTCGGAGGGGCAGCAGGGCTCGGTGAATGTCTCCCACGGCTGCGTCAACGTGTCGATGGCTGATGGTGCCTGGCTCTTCGAGAACACCCGGATCGGGGACCCGGTCCAGGTCAAGGGCACCGAACGAAAGCTGCAGAACGGCAACGGCTGGACCGATTGGAACCTGAGCTGGGAGGAGTACGTCAAGGGCAGCGCGCTGCCGGCGGGTTCGGAGACATCTCCCTCCGCTGACAGCTGAACCGGTCAGCCGGAGTCAGCCCGAGCAGCCGGGAACGTTGACGCAGTTGTTGGGTCGGTTCTTGACCACGATGGTGCCGGTGGCGGTGTTCCACTCGACCGTACCGTCGTTGAAGATGCCCCCGCCGTCGGTGACGGCGATGTTCTTGACGACCTTGGTCGCGTCGAGAGCGAGCGTGCCGATGCCGGTATTGAAGATCCCGCCACCCAGCAGAGCGTGGTTGTCGGTGATCTTCGTGCGCCGCGCTACCATCTGGCCCGCGTTGAAGACTCCGCCAGCGCTGCCTTCCCAGGTAGCGGACTGGGCGGCGGGCCGCCCGGCCGTTACCCGGCGAGCCGCCGATATCGACGATACGCCCAGCCCACCGGCCACACCGTCACCTGCCAGCGCGCTACGGCTCGGCGAGCTGCCATCGGGCTAGGCTGTCGCACGTGGACGGGTTGACGTACACGATCACCGACTCGGCTGCCGCCCGCCAGCTCACCGAGGACGTGCGGAACCTGTACGCCGCCGTCTATGCCGAGGCCCCCCTACCACGAGGGGCCGGTGCATGTGCGGCAGTTCCGCCGCTGGTGGTCGGATCACCTCCGGCGACCTGGCTTTGCCTTCGCCTACGCTACCGACGGTGGCTGGCTGCTAGGCGTTAGCTACGGCTACACCATGCCCGGCGGCGATTGGATCGAGCCGAACGCGGACGAGCCACCCGCGCTCCTGCGGGCGGCGGAGAAGCTGCTCGTGCCGGCACGCCGGCTGTACGAACGGATGGGCTGGCGACAGTACGGGCAGATCAGACCCAGATCGGTCCCAAACATGGACGTGCTGGTGCTGCGGATAGCTGGCGCACCGCCGCGACCCCCGACGACGCCGCCGGCACCAACGGACCCGTCCTAGGGCCCGACGCCGCCCCCACAACGACTCAGGCCCCCTCCGCGGAGGGGGCCTGAGCTGCGGTGGAGTAGATCCACCTCTGGGGTGACTGATGGGAATTGAACCCACGACAACCGGGACCACAACCCGGTGCTCTGCCAACTGAGCTACAGCCACCATCCGCCGCACCAGGGAACGCCCTGGCGGCGCGACCAATGATAGCCGCAACCGGCACCGCCGCGTCCAGTGGGTTCGGCCCTACGGGCTACAGCTTCGCGGCGATCGCCTTGGCGCTCTCCACGTCCGGCCCCGGCAGCGGCACGAAGAGCGTCCGTCGGTAGTACTCGAGCTCCCGGATGCTCTCGCGCACATCGGCCAGTGCCCGGTGCGCCAGGCCCTTCTTCGGCTGGCTGAAGTACACCCGGGGATACCAGCGTCGGCAGAGCTCCTTGATCGAGGAGACGTCGATCATCCGGTAGTGCAGGTGGTTGTCCAGCCGGGGCATGTCCCGGGCGATGAAACCCCGGTCGGTGGCGATCGAGTTGCCACAGAGCGGGGCGCTACGCGGGTCCTTCACGTGACTGGTGATGTAGTCGAGGACCAGGTCCTCCGCCTCGGCGAGCCCGATCGTGGAGCGGCGGACCTCCTCGGTGAGCCCGGACTTGGCGTGCATGGTCGCCACGATCTCGGGCATTTTGTCCAGCGCCGCCTCGTCGGTGTGGATCACCACGTCGACGCCCTCACCGAGCACGTTGAGATCTGGGTCGGTGACGAGCGCGGCGACTTCGATCAGCTTGTCGCCGCCGAGGTCCAGGCCGGTCATTTCACAGTCGATCCAGACGAGTAGATCTGCCACCGGCCCAGCCTACGCGCAGCCCAGCGGCCCGCGCGCCGCGCGTCTGTCGGTGCTGCGACGGTTAGGGTTCTCTCGTGCCAGCCGAACCCGTCTCCCCTCCCGTCGTGGTTCAAGACGACACCAGCGGGCGGACGGCGCGTCGGATCGTCGCGGTGTTGGCCATCGCCGCTGTGCTGCCCGCGCTCTACCAGAAGGGATGGCACGACTTCTTCGACCTGAAGATCTACATGGCGACGATGGACTGGTGGGTCACGGGCAATCCACTCTACGACTATGCCCAGCCGGACCAGTTGCAGGGCGAGCTGCGCTTCACCTACCCCCCGTTCGGCGCGCTGCTGCTGTCGCCGTTCGCGCTGCTCCAACTGGGCGTCACTGCGATGATCTTCACGGTGTTGACCGTGCTGGCGGTGGTGGTGACCACCCGGTGGCTGGTTGACCCGGTGATCGCCCGACACCACCTGCCCCGGATCTTCACCCTCACCGTGGCGGCGCTGCTCGTACTCGCCATGGAGAGCACCCGCGAGACCATCTCCTTCGGGCAGATCAACATGCTGCTGGTGGTGCTGATTCTGGCGGATCTGCTGTTCGCCGTACCGCAGGACCGGCGCTGGGCCGGCGTGGGGGTGGGGCTGGCGACGGCGCTCAAGTTGTACCCGGGCATCTTCATCGTCTATCTGCTGGCCGGCCGGCAGTGGCGGGCGGCGGCGGTGGCGAGCGCGACGGCGGCGGGCGCAACGCTGCTCGCCGGGGCGCTCCTGCCGCTCGAATCGTGGCGCTACTGGACACACGAGCTGTGGGCGACCGACCGGGTCGGCCGCACCGACTACACCGGCAACCAGTCACTGCTCGGTCTGATCCATCGCCTCACGGTGCCGCAGGAACCCGACCAGCTTCTGTGGCTCGCCCTGGTCGCGGTGGTCGCCGGGTACGGGCTGTGGCGGGCGGCCCGGGCGGCCCGGGCCGGCGACGCGTTGGCCGGCCTCACCCTCACCGGCCTGGTTGGTGCGCTGATCAGCCCGATCACCTGGCCCCATCACATCTACTGGTTCGTGCCGGCCGCCGTGGTGCTGGTGGACGCGGCACTCGCCGCGAGGACGGGCGGCCGGCGCTGCTGGCTGTGGCTGCTCGCCGCCGGCGTCGCCGTCATCACCGTGTACGGCGTGGTGACGTTTCAGGATTGGGGCACCGCCCCGGTGCCCACCGACACGGTCGCGGATTTCGTGGAACGCAACGTCTACGTGCTGCTGGGGCTGGCGCTGCTGGCGGCCCTACCGATCCGTAGCAAAGCGATTCAACCGGACACTCTTCACGAGATGCCCACAGGGCGCTAACCTGACTTCAGGGAAAGTAAGTGACGTTTCAGTAGCACCGATCCCCCGGTGCGGGACGGCCCTCCGTGTCGGCAGCACGGAGGGCCGTCCTCGTGTGCCTCCGCTACCGACACCCCGCCCGGTCTGATCGGCATCGCGCCAAGGGAGGTTGGACTCGGTTCGGGACCCTCGAATCGCTACCGCGGCGAGTCGAACGGAGCGGACGGCCGCAGCCGCCGCACGGAATCAGCCGGCACGTCGGCCTCCGTCGGCTCGTTGAGCCGCCAGGCCGGGCCGGCCTCCGCGGCTCGCCGATGCCCCACCGGGCCGATGGTGCGCTCCCCGGACGGGCGGGGCATCGAGTGGGTTCGCTCACCGGCGGCGCCGACCGACACGAGTTGCCGGGCCGGCCGGACGAGCTGGCTTCCGGCTCGCGCGACGACGGGGTGATCTCCCGCTCGGGCAGCGGGTGCACCGAGCCCGCTGAGCGAGGTCACCCCCAGCTGGCCGGCCAGCAGCGGCACCTGGTCCGGCTCGACCACGAAGACCACCTCCCGGGGGCGAACCGGTCGCAGCAGCAGCGCCAGGGCCCCCGACACCAGCAGCATCCCACCAGCCAGAAGACCGGCGGTCACCGGCGCGACCCAGCTCTCCCGCAGCTCAGCACGGAGGTCCAGGGTCAGATCAGCGCCGAGTGCGGCCCCACCGAGCAGCACCGGGATCCCGGTGACCAACAACAACACCCCGGTGATCACCCGCACGAAACGCACCGACCCAACCCCTCTCCGTAGCCGAACACCCGGCTGACCTTACCGATCCCAAGCGACGGATCAGGGGATATCCACAGCCCTCGGCGCGGAAAGACGCTGCGGGTCAGGCCTTCGGCGCCGGCTCGCGCCGGGACCGGGTGAAGGCCAACCCACCCAGCACCAGACCGCCCAAGCCGGCGACCAGGCCGGCGACGCCGAGACCGACGGCCAGCCCGTCCCCCGCCGCCGCGTCCCCCGCCGCCGTGTCATCCGCCGCGGGCGGCGTCCCGTCCTGGGCGGCCGCCGCATCGGCGTCCTCGGCGGGCGCCAGCGCCAGCACCGGCGCCGGCGCCTCCGGCTCCACGCCGTCGGCGGTCGGCTCGTCGATCCACCGCACGACCGCACCATCCGAGTACGTCTGCAGCGCCTTGAAAACCATCGTGTCAACCGTGGGCAGCGGCCCCACCGAGACCGGGAACTCCTGGAACGTGCCCGGCCCGATCCCGGCCTCGGGCTGCGCCGTCCAGGTGATCTTCGCTACCGCCTCGGTGAGCTGGCTGCCGTGTACCTCCACCGGCTGGTCGAGCGTGCGCTTCTCCACCTCCGCCGTCCAGCCCGGGACCAGCATCGTCGAGACCGACCCGAGCGGGGCATTCTCCGGCAGGAAGATCTCCACCTTGGTGGTGGACTCGGTGTCGCTCTCGTTCGGCACCCGGAAGGCGAACCGGCCGTACCCGCCCTGGGCCGCCTCCTTCGGGTCGACCGTGATGTGTGCCGAGGCCGCCCCGGCGGAGCCGAAAACGGCAGCGATGACCGCGCCGAGCGCGAGCAGGGCGGTGGCTGAGGTGCGCCGGAGACGGATCATGAAGTGGAACCCTTTCCTATTTGACGGCCACGGTGGTCGCCACCGTGGCCTGGTCGATCTCAGACGTGCGGACGGTCACCCGCAGCTGCCAATCCCCGGACGCCGGCAGGTTGATCTCACCGGTCGCGTGGTTGTCGGTCAGTGGCAGCAACGGCACCTCGATCGGTTCGATTCCCGCCGCCGGCAACGCGACGGTGGCCCGCCACTCCGCCACCGGCTGGGGTCGGTTGTCCGGGGTATAGGCGTAGAAGTGGACCGAGTTGTTGCCGCGCCGGGCCGGGTCCACCTCGACCTGTAATGAGTACAACGAACTGGTCAGGGTCGTCGAGAAGTAGCCGCTGTTGGACTGGGCGGTGTCCGCGACCGCGGTCCGCGCCGGGGTGGTCTGGACCAGCGCCGCCGCCAGGCCGAGTAGCACGGCGGTGATCGCCAGCTCGACCGTTATCGCCCGCCGCACCGGCGCGGGCCGCGCCGCCGCCGCGCGCCGACGCACCAGGGTCCGGGAGTACGCGGCCACCGCGACCACCAGAGCGAAGAGCCCGATCTTGCCAAGCAGCAGCCGACCGTACGGGGTGTCGACGAGAGCCGCGAAGGAGGCGACCTCGATCAGCGCCTGTACGACCCCGGCGACGAGCAGCGCGGAGACGGAGAGCGCCGCCCAGCGGGACCAGATCGGCAGGATCGCGGCCAACTCCCCCGCGTCGGCCCGGCGCAGCAGGAAGCCGACAAGCATCACCAGCCCGCCGAGCCAGACCGCCATCCCGCCCAGGTGCACCGCGTCGAGCACGACCGAGACCACCGGGGCCGGAGAGACCGCCGGATGACCGGACAGGGGCCAGGTCAGCAGGGCCGCACCGCCGAGGACACCCAGGATCACCAGATCGGTCCGGCCGACCGGGGCGGCCAGCACCGGCCGGAGCACGAACGCCGCCGCCGCGAGCAGGCCCAGCCGGACCAGATGCGCCGCGCCGAAGGCGCTACCCAGCACCGTGCTCAGGCCCGCACCGGTGACGTCGAAGACGCCGCCGCCGTTGGTGTAGGGGATCTGGAGCCAGCCGGTCGCCAGGGTGGCGAACGCCAGCAGGCCCAGGCCGGTCCACGCCAGCCGGGCCGGGCCGCGACGGGGCAGCCGGCGGGGCCAGAGCAGGGCGAGGACCAGCACCGGGCCGACCAGGAGCAGCAGGCCGACATAGCCGAGATACTTGCCGACCTTGATGCCCGCGCTCACCACCGGGTCGGCACGGCTGTCACTGCCGGTGTCGACCGGGGGTGTCGACGGGGCACCGACGGAGTAGGTGAACGCACCGGAGACCGGGTGGCTGTCGGCCGAGATCACCCGAAAGCTGACCAGGTAGGTGCCGCGACCGGAGTTCGGGTCGACCGGGATCACGACGACCGCGCCGTCGAAGTTGGGCTCGCCCCGATCAGCCCGCGACCCGTCCGGGGCGATCACCCGGGTTTTGCCGGGCACCTTACGGACCGACTCGCTGAAGGTGAGGACCACCTCGGTGGGTGCGTCCGGCACCACCGCCGACGAGGCCGGGCTGCTACTCACCAACACCGCGTGGGCGCTGACCGGGCCGGCCGGGGCGAGCAGCAGGGCGACGAGGGTGATCAGGAGGCCACCAGCGGCGGTGAGCCGGGCGCTCCAGCGGCGGAGGACGACAGTCATGCCGGTCATGCTCACCCAGAACGCTCCCTGATGCCCAACCGGACCCGGGCCGGCGGGGCCCCAGGACCGGGCCGCGCCTCCCCAGCCCGTGAATGGGTGGTCGGATCTCGCCGGCGAAAAGTTCCCGACGTGGCGGAGCCCATCTAGGGGCAAAGGTCCCTACCGCCACATCTAGCGCCGCGTAGCCTGGATTGTCATGATCCCGGCCCCGCGCGACACCGCATCCGCTGTCGGTCTGACGTGGATCGGCTGAGGGCGGGAACTTGCCGGCGGCGAGGAGCGACCACATGAACGTGACCACATCGAGCAGCCCTGTCGCCCGCTGGCCGACCCTCCGCCCCTGGATCGGCCTCGCCGCCCGGCTCGGCCTGGCCGCGGTCTGGCTCCTGGCCGGCGCCGCCAAGGTCGGGGACCTCGCCGCCTCCGGCCGAGCGGTGAACGCGTACCAGATCTTCCCGTACGACCTGGCGGCCGTGATCGGCGCCGCGCTGCCCTTCCTCGAGCTGGCCCTCGGCGTACTCGTCCTGCTCGGGTTGGCGACCCGGCTGACCGCCGGGGTCTCCGTGGCGCTGCTGCTGGTCTTCATCGCCGGCATCGTCTCGGCCTGGACCCGCGGGTTGAACATCGACTGCGGCTGTTTCGGCGTCGGCGGCGAGCTGGCCCCGGGGCAGGCCCCGAGCTACCTCCCGGAGATCCTCCGGGACCTGGGATTCCTGGCGTTGGCCGGGTTCCTGTTGATCTGGCCCCGCACCCCGTTCTCGGTGGACGGCTGGTTGCTGGGCGACCGCGCAGTGGAGGACAAGGATGAGTAGTCGGAAGGGCCGCAAGGAGGCCGCCCGGGTGGTCCGGGAGCAGCTGGCCCAGGAGCGGCGGCGCAAGCGGACGCTGTGGGTGTCGGTGACCGCCGTCTTCGTGCTGGTGATCGCCGGCTTCGTCGGCTGGGCCGTCTACTCCGAGCAGCGCGCCGGCGAGTTCACCCCGCCGCCGGGCGCCAACGAGGCCGGCACCGGCATCGTGTACGGCTCCGGGCCGGTCACCATCGACCTGTACGAGGACTACCTCTGCCCGGCCTGCAAGCAGTTCCAGGAGGTCAGCGGCGAGACCGTGGACCAGCTCGCGGACGAGGGTAAGGCGCAGGTGGTCTTCCACCCGGTGGCGATCCTGGACAATCGCTCCACCACCCAGTACTCGACCCGCTCCTCCGCCGCCGCGGGCTGCGCCTCGGCCGGCGGGAAGTTCCGCGAGTTCAGCGAGGCGCTCTTCGTCCAGCAGCCGGGCGAGGACGGCGCCCAGTTCAACAACGACGAGCTGATCGACATCGGAGTCGGCGTCGGGCTGGACCGGGACAGCTTCGGCTCCTGCGTCAAGGACGGCACCTATCTGTCCTGGACCAAGCACGTGACCGAGGAGTCCAGCCGGGCGAACGTCTCCGGCACGCCGACGGTCCTGGTCAACGGGGAGCCGGTCGCCGACTGGACGTCGCCGGAGAACATCCGGGCCGCGGTGGAGGCCGCCAGCTGATCCACCGGGATCAGCGGGGCGTCGGACGGGGCGTGAATCCGTAGGGCAGTTCGAGGCGGTGCCGGGCGAGCAGCGCCTCGTCTGCCAGGATCTCCCCGGTGGGGCCGTCGGCGACGAGCCGGCCGGCGTCCAGGATGACCGAGCGTTCGCAGAGCTCCAACGCGTACGGCAGGTCGTGGGTGACCATCAGCAGGGTCACCGGCAGGGCCCGCAGGATCTCGGCCAGTTCGCGCCGGGCGGCCGGGTCGAGGTTGGACGACGGCTCGTCCAGCACCAGGATCTCCGGGTGCATGGCGAGCACCGTCGCCACCGCGACCCGGCGACGCTGCCCGAACGACAGGTGGTGCGGGGCCCGGTCCCGGTGCTCGCTCATCCCGACCGCGGCGAGCGCCTCGTCCACCCGGGTCGTCAGCTCGGCGCCGCGCAGCCCCAGGTTGGCCGGGCCGAACGCCACATCCTCGGCGACGGTGGGCAGGAAGAGCTGGTCGTCCGGGTCCTGAAAGACGATGCCCACCCGCCGGCGTATCTCGGCCAGGGTCGACCGGTCCGGGCGGACGGTGAGCCCACCGACGGTCACACTCCCCGCGGTGGGGGTGAGGATGCCGTTGAGGTGCAGCACCAGGGTGGTCTTCCCGGCGCCGTTCGGCCCGAGCAGCGCCACCCGGTCGCCCCGGGGCACGGTCAACTCCACGCCGCGCAACGCCTCGTGCCCGTCCGGGTAGGCGTAGCGCACGTCGCGCACGTCGAGGCTAGGGGGCGTCATCGGCTGCACGCTCCGATCATGTCAGGACCAGGGCGGTGGCGGCGACGCCGGCCGCCACGGCGGGGACGGTCGAGGCGACCAGCCACTGCCCGGGGGTCGCCGCCTCCGCGCCCTGCCACACCTGGGGCATCCGCCCGGTGTAGCCGCGGGACAGCATCGCCAGGTACACCCGCTCCCCCCGCTCGTAGGCGCGCAGGAACAGCGCCCCGACCCCGGTCGCGAAGCCCCGCAGCTGCCACCCGAAGCGGGGATCGTCTCCCCGGGACAGCCGGGCCACCCGCATTCGCCGGGCCTCGCCGACCAGCACTTCCAGGTAGCGCAGCATGAAGGTGGCGATCTGGATGAGCAGCTGGGGGCAGCGCAGCCGGTCCAGGCCGATGATCAGGTCCCGGGTGGTGGTGGTCGCGGCCAGCAGCAGTGACGCCAGGACGCCCAGGGTGCCCTTGGCGAGGATGTTCCACGCCCCGTACAGCCCGTCCACGGAGACCGACAGGCCGAGGAGTTCGGTCCGCTCGCCCACGCCGAGGAACGGCAGGGCGAACGCGAACAGCACGAACGGCAGCTCGATCAGTGACCGGCGCAGCAGCCAGCCGGGCCGGACCCGGGCCACCGCCGCGACCGCCACCACCAGCACGGCGTAGCCGCCGAAGGCCCAGAGCGCCTCCCGGGGGGTGGCGACCACGGCGAGGGTGAAGGCCACCATCGCCGCGATCTTCACCTCGGGGGGCAGCCGGTGCACCGGCGAGTCGGAGCAGTGGTAGAGCAGCTGGCTGTGCCCGGCGCCCACGGCCCGCTCCTCAGCCCACTCCGGCGGTGGAGGTCGGCTGCGCCGCGTCCCCATCCCCGGTGGGTTGCTGCCCGGTCCGGCGCCGGACCAGCCAGAACCCGCCTCCGGCCAGGGCGAAGGTCAGCAGTACGCCGACGACGCCGGAGAGCCCGGTGGCGAGGGCGTCGTCGGTGATGCCGGTGACGCCGTAGTCGGCCAGCGGACCGCCGATCTCGTGCTCCTCTTCCCGCTGCGCGGGACAGTCACCGCCGGTAACAGTGCCCTCCGCGTCAACGGTGCAGCCCTCCCGCAGCGCGGACTCCAGCCCGTCCGGGTCCGCCGACGCGAAGCTGCTCACCACCCCGGCCAGCAGCAGGGAGACCAGCAGCCCGCTGGCGATGAAGCCCCAGGTCCGTTTCCTCACCGGGCACCTCCAACAGCCGGGACGGGGGACGACGCGATCGGCCCGCGGGCGCGCAGCGCGTACACGAGATCGGGTCGGGTCTTCGCGACGGTCAGCACCGTCATCGCGGTGATCAGGCCCTCGCCGACGCCGATCAGCAGGTGCGTGCCGGCGATCGTGCCGGCCAGGCCGGCGATGTTGTCGCCGAGATCGACGGCGCCACCGAGCTTGTACTGCACAACGAAGCCCAGCGCCGCCACCACGACGCTGACCAGCGCCGAGACGAACGCCGTCACGGCGAGCCCGGCCGGCGTACGCGGCAGCACCCGCAGCAGCGCGACGATCAGCAGGTACGCGGCGGCGGTGCCGATGATCGCCAGGTTGGTGATGTTGAGACCGAGCATCGCCACGCCGCCGTCGCCGAAGACCAGCGCCTGCACGGTCAGCACGACGGCCACGCAGAGCGCGCCGACCCACGGCCCCACCAGCAGCGCGGCGAGCGCACCACCGAGCAGGTGGCCGCTGACCCCGGCGGTGAAGATCGGAAAGTTGATCATCTGCACGGCGAAGATGAAGGCGGCGACCAGGCCGGCCATCGGCGCCAGCCGATCGTCCAGGTGTTGCCGGCCGCGCTGGACGCAGAGCGCCATCGCCGCCAGTGCGATCACCGCGAAGATCGCGGCGACGGGACCATTGATGATCCCGTTGGAGATATGCATCGCCAGGTGCTCCACGCGACCTCCCCACGTGTCCGGCGGGTCTGTCCACGCCACCGCAACAGGCTATTAGGAGAACTGCGCTGTTGCCAATCCTTGGCAACAACAGATGACATCGGTCACGTGGTCGCGCGGCGTGGGCAACCGAGGTGCGCCGACCGAGCGCCACGCCACCGAACGCCACCCTCACCGAACGCCACGCCACCGAAGCGGACCGGGAGCTGGCACGGCGGTAGGGTCGCAGCCATGACCGCGCCTGCCCGCCTCTCCCCCGGCGACACCGCCCCCGACTTCACCCTCCCCACCGACAGCGGCGACCAGCTCGCGCTGGCCGACCTCCGCGGTCGCAAGGTGCTGCT
This sequence comes from Salinispora pacifica DSM 45544, assembly GCF_000378845.1. Classification (NCBI taxonomy): domain Bacteria; kingdom Bacillati; phylum Actinomycetota; class Actinomycetes; order Micromonosporales; family Micromonosporaceae; genus Salinispora; species Salinispora pacifica. Next base: position 2,015,385 of record NZ_KB905359.1, read on the forward strand.
CTACGCCTACCCGGCCGCGATGACCCCCGGCTGCACCAAGCAGGCCTGCGACTTCCGCGACTCCCTCGCCGGGCTCCAGGCCGCCGGCTACGAGGTCGTCGGCATCTCCCCGGACAAGCCGGAGAAGCTCGCCAAATTCCGCGAGCGGGACGCCATCACGTTCCCGCTCGTCTCCGACACCGACCGGGCGGTGCTCGCCGCGTACGGGGCGTACGGCGAGAAGCAGTCGTACGGTAGGACGGTCACCGGGGTCATCCGCTCGACGTTCGTCATCGACGCCGACGGACGCATCGAGCGGGCGTTCTACAACGTCCGGGCGACCGGCCACGTCGCCAAGCTCCGTCGCGATCTCGGCCTGGACTGACGACACCCGCCGGGCCGCGCCCCCACGCCCCGGCGGGTGATCCGCCGGCGCGCCGAGCTGACCACCGGGCGGGGCGCGGGCCCGCCACCGGAGGCTCTAGACTCTTCCCGCAAGCGGGAGTGGCGTAATTGGCAGCCGCGCAGGTCTTAGGAGCCTGTGTCCGAGAGGACGTGGGGGTTCGAGTCCCCCCTCCCGCACCACTCAGCGGGTCTCCACCAGTCGAAACCGCTCCAGCACGGCCAGCGTGTCGTCGTCCACGGTGAAGTCCGGATCGCCGATCCACCCTCGGTAGTCGGCCCCGTGCCAGTACCTCTCGTGGCCAGCTCGCCAGGCGGCGACCGAGTCGTCCCCCTCGCCCTCGTCCCGGACGTGGTCCAGGTCCACGTCGCCGAGCCGGGTGACCCGCACCTCGGTCAGCTCGATCACGGCCACCCGGCGACCAGCAGAGTCGATCACCGCCGCCCGGGCACCCACGACCGGTAGCTCTTCCCCCTCGATCTCGTAGTCCTGGCGCAGGCCGGTCGTGGTGGTCTTGGTCCCCGCGAGCACCAGGGCGACCAGCTGGTCCCGCAACGGACCGGGGAAGGCGAACTCGAACGGTGGCAGGTCTGCGATCATGCGGGGACCCTACCGAGGCGCGACGTGTAAGGCTCCTCACTTTCTCGGGCGATGGCCCTACCCGAGCGGTCAGGATGAGCGGCATGGCCCTCCGGTTCGTGCTCGACCCCGACCTGACGCCCGCGCTCCGCGCGGAGATCGTCGCGCTCTGGGTTGATGTCACCAACGCCGGTGGCGCGGTGGGCTTCGTCGCGCCGGTCACCGCCGCCGAGGTGCGGACCATCGCCGACCCGACCCTCGCGGCGATCGCCGACGGCCCGGACCGGCTGCTCCTCGGCTACGCCGGCGACCGGCTCGCCGCGATGGCGATCTTCACCGACAACCGGTTTCACCTGAAGACCCACTATCGGGTCCTGACCCGGGTCATGGTCCACCCAGGCTGTCAGGGCGAGGGCCACGGCCTGGAGCTGATGCGCGCGGCGGAGCGGATCGGCCGCCGGTGGGGACTCGCCGCGCTCCAGGTCACCGCCCGGGACGGGTTGGGGCTGGACCGCTTCTACCGGCATCTCGGCTACCGCGAGGTGGGGCGGTTGCCGGGGGCGCTGCGAGTGGCGGCGGGAGATGATCGGGACGAGTTCCTCATGTGGCTCGACCTGAGCGCCGACCGGCCCGGGGGATGAGCGAAGGCCCCGGGGGTGAGCTGCGGCTCGGATGGTCAACGGCGCCCGGGGTGAGCGGTGACCCGGCCGAACCCGCCTGCGGTCAGGCGGCGGGCACGACCTCGTCGTCGACGGCGACCCAGCCGGTCCCCACGGGCACCAGGTGCAGCCCGAAGCGGAGTTTCTGCCGCACGTTGCGGTAGCGGCCGAGGGTGACCAGCGGCTCCTTCCCCCGGATCCCGGTCTCCTGGTCGGTGGTGGTGACCACGCAGCGACCAGCCGGGCCGGCGGCGCGGAAGGTGACACCACCGATGCGTACCGGGCGGCCGGCCCAGTCGTCCTCCGCCCAGGCCGGCGCTCCGGTGACCACGAGGTTCGGGCGGAAACGGGTCATCGGCACCGGTGGCTCGCCGGCCTCGGCCAGCCACCCGTTGAGCGCGGCGAGCGAGGCGGTGCTGGCCAGCAGGATCGGGGCCTCGTCGGCGAAGGTGACCTGGTCACCTGGGTCATGCTCACGGTCGGCGGCGGGGATGTGGCGGGCCGGCCGGGCCAGCCACACCAGGCGGGCCGGGCGGCCGAGGAATCGACTGACCCAGGTTTCGGCGGCCGGACCGGCGGCGTGCGCCCACACGTCCAGCTTGCGGCTGCGGAAGGTGCGCACGGCGATCGGGGCACCGTCCACCGGTTCCGCGACATCGAGGTCGGGGTGGCCGGCGGCGCGCAGGGTGAGGCCGCCGACCCGGGTCACCGCGTGCAGCGCGACGAGGCTGCTGACCTCGCGTTGGGTGATGCCGATGCCCGCCGCGTCCACGAGCATCCAGCGCCGGTCGCCGGCCAGGCCCCAGGGCAGCACCGGGGCGGCATCGTGGTCCCGCCGCCGGCCCCCTTTGACGGGGTAGGTGTGCACAGCGCTCAGCCACATCGGCTCACCTTGCCACCCGCACCCCGCCTCGCACCGGCCGCAGCGGCCCGGTTGCCTATGAAAGTTTCTATGCATATGGTCAAAACATGAATGAGGGATCCGTCGTCCCCCCGGGTGACCGGGTGCTGGACCTGTTCCGCGGAGTTCGGCTCACCCCGACCCAGCGACGGATCGCGCACTGCCTCATCCAGCAGGGCCCGGCGGTGGCGTACCTGTCGGCGGCGGAGGTCGCCGAGTTGGCCGGGGTGAGTCAACCCTCGGTCACCCGCTTCGCGATGGCCCTCGGCCACGACGGCTACCCCGCCCTGCGCCGCCACCTCCGGGAGCTGACCACGACACCCCGCGGCGAACGACCGAACACGGACAACGAACTCCAGCAGGCGGTGCGTTCCGAGATCGAGAACCTGGACCGGCTCGCCGACCAGTTCGCCGACCGGGACCGCGTCGCCGCCGCCGGCCGGCTCCTCGCCGCCAGCCACCCGCTGCCGGTGCTCGGCCTCCGCGCCGCCGCGCCACTGGCCGCCTACTTCGCCTACTTCGCCGCCAAGGTGCTCCCGGACGTACGGGTCCTCGACGACGGCGGCAGCCTGCTCACCGACCGGATCGAACAGGCCACCGAGGCCGGTGCGACCGCCCTGCTCGCCCTCGTGTTGCCCCGCTACCCCCGAGAGGCCCTCGACGCCCTACGGGAGGCCCGGACGGCGGGCCTGACCGTCGTCGCCATCACCGACTCACCGGTCAGCCCGGCCCGCGAGCACGCCGACGTGGTGCTTCCCGCCGCCGTCGGCGCACAGCTCGTGTTCGACCTACACACCGCACCGATGACCCTGGCCATGGTGCTGCTCCAGGCGATCTGCGACGCCGCACCCGTACAAACCCAACGGCGGTTGGAGGCGTTCGAAGCCTCCGCCGCCCGTCGTCAGTTGTTCCTCGGTTAGGAGGTTCCTCATGACCCAGCCGATCCGCGCCGCGCGCGGCGCCACCCGCACCGCCCGGGGCTGGCCCCAGGAAGCCGCACGGCGGATGCTGATGAACAACCTCGACCCGGAGGTGGCCGAACGCCCCGAAGACCTGGTCGTATACGGCGGGACCGGGAAGGCCGCGCGGGACTGGCCGTCGTACCGCGCACTGTTGGACACCCTCACCGACCTGCGCGACGACGAGACGATGCTGGTGCAGTCCGGCCGGCCGGTCGCGGTGATGCGGACCCACGAGTGGGCACCGCGGGTGCTGCTGGCCAACTCCAACCTGGTCGGCGACTGGGCCACCTGGCCGGAGTTCCGCCGGCTGGAGCAGCTCGGCCTGACCATGTACGGGCAGATGACCGCCGGATCGTGGATCTACATCGGCACCCAGGGCATCCTCCAGGGCACCTACGAGACGTTCGCGGCCGTCGCCGCGAAGCGGTTCAGCGGGTCGCTGGCCGGCACGCTGACGCTGACCGCCGGCTGCGGTGGGATGGGTGGGGCCCAACCGCTCGCCGTGACCATGAACGACGGTGCCTGTCTGATCGTCGACGTCGACCGCTCCCGCCTCGAACGCCGGGTACGCGAGCGTTACCTGGACGAGGTCGCCGACTCGCTCGACGACGCGGTGCAGCGGGCGACCGCCGCCCGCAACGACCGGCGGGCGCGCAGCATCGGCGTGGTCGGCAACGCGGCCACCGTCTTCCCCGAGCTGCTGCGCCGCGGCGTCCCGGTGGACGTGGTCACCGACCAGACCAGCGCGCACGACCCGCTGTCGTACCTGCCGGAGGGGGTTGAGCTGGCCGACGCCCGCGACTACGCGGCGGCCAATCCGGCCGAGTTCACCGACCGCGCCCGCGCGTCGATGGCCCGACACGTCGAGGCGATGGTGGGCTTCCTCGACGCGGGTGCCGAGGTCTTCGACTACGGCAACTCGATCCGCGGCGAGGCGCAGCTCGGTGGCTACCCCCGCGCCTTCGACTTCCCGGGTTTCGTGCCCGCCTACATCCGGCCGCTGTTCTGTGCGGGCAAGGGCCCGTTCCGGTGGGCGGCGCTCTCCGGCGACCCGGCCGACATCGCCGCCACCGACCGGGCCATCCTCGAACTCTTCCCAGAGAACGAGCAGCTGGCCCGCTGGATCCGGATGGCCGGCGACCGGGTGGCGTTCCAGGGGCTGCCGGCCCGGATCTGCTGGCTCGGCTACGGCGAACGGGACCGGGCCGGGGTACGGTTCAACGACATGGTCGCCGCCGGAGAGCTCTCCGCGCCGGTGGTCATCGGCCGGGACCACCTCGACTGCGGTAGCGTCGCCAGCCCGTACCGGGAGACCGAGGCGATGGCCGACGGCTCCGACGCGATCGCTGACTGGCCACTGCTCAACGCCCTGGTAAACACCGCCAGCGGGGCCTCCTGGGTCTCCCTCCACCACGGTGGCGGGGTCGGGATCGGCCGCTCCATCCACGCCGGCCAGGTCTGCGTCGCCGACGGCAGCGCCCTCGCCGGGCAGAAGATCGAACGAGTCCTCACCAACGACCCGGCGATGGGCGTCGTACGGCATGTTGACGCCGGCTACGACGACGCCCGGCAGGTCGCCGAGCGGACCGGCCTGCAGATCCCGATGGCGACGGCGTAAGGAGAGCTCCGTGTTGACGCATCCGGTGGTGGAGGGCTCCCTTCCGCGCAGGTTCCGGCGGCTCTGGGACGAGATCGCGCCGATCGGCCGGGATGACCGTAGCGGCGGGTACCTGCGGTACGCGCTGACCGACCCGGAGCTGCGGCTGCGGGAGTGGTTCCGGGCCCAGGCCGACCAGCGTGACATGCCGGTGACCGAGGACGGCAACGGGAACCTCTTCGCCTGGTGGGGCGCCCCGGAGGCGGGGAACGCGGTGCTCACCGGCAGCCACTTCGACTCGGTACCGCACGGCGGGGCGTACGACGGGCCGCTCGGCATCGTCAGCGCCTTCCTCGCCGTGGACGAGCTACGCGCCGCCGGCACCACCCCCACCCGGCCGATCGCGGTCGCCGCCTTCGTGGAGGAGGAGGGCGCCCGGTTCGGCGTACCGTGTCTGGGGTCTCGGCTGCTCACCGGGGCGCTGCCGGTCGAGCAGGCGGCCGAGCTGCGCGACCCGGCCGGGGTGAGCTTCGCCGAGGCGCTGGGCGGCCCGCCGGCCGGCGCCCGGCCGGAGCTGCTCGGCCGCTTCGCCGCCTTCGTCGAGCTCCACGTCGAGCAGGGCCGGGCCCTGGTCGAGCAGGCCGCTCCGGTCGCCGTCGCCAGCGCGATCTGGCCGCACGGCCGGTGGCGTTTCGACTTCACCGGTGAGGGAAACCACGCGGGTACGACCCGGATGATGGATCGCCGCGACCCGATGCTCACGTACGCGTTCACGGTGCTCGCCGCCAACAAGGAGGCCCGGCGGCTCGGTGCCCACGCCACGGTCGGCCGGGTACGGGTGGAGCCGAACGCCACCAACGCCATCCCGGCTGCGGTGACCGGCTGGCTGGACGCCCGCGCGGCCGAGCCGGAGACCCTCGCCGGGCTGGTCGAGGCGGTCCACGACCGGGCCGCCGAGCGGGCCCGACGCGACGGCACCGGGTTGCGGCTGACCGAGGAGTCGGCCACGCCCCTCGTCGCCTTCGACGGTGGGTTGGCCGACCGGCTCGCCCGACTGCTCGACGCGCCGGTGCTGCCGACCGGGGCCGGGCACGACGCCGGCGTGCTGGCCGGACACCTGCCCACCGCGATGCTCTTCGTCCGCAACCCCACCGGGGTGTCGCACTCCCCCGCGGAGTCGGCGAACGACGACGACTGCGCGGCCGGGGTACAAGCCCTCACCGCCGCGCTGGAGGAGCTGACATGACCCGCTGGCTGGCCGAGTACGCGTGGCTACCCGAGCAGCCCGAGCCGACCCCGGACGTGCTGATCGAGTCCGCTGCCGGCCGGATCACCGCGGTCACCCCGCTGAGCACCGAGGGCCGGCCGACCACCGGGGTCGAGGTCCTCGCCGACGCGGTCCGCCTGCCTGGGCTGACCCTGCCGGGGCTGGCCAACGCCCACTCGCACGCCTTCCACCGCGCGCTGCGCGGCCGCACCCACGGCGGTCGCGGCGACTTCTGGACCTGGCGGGACCGGATGTACGAGGTGGCCGCCCGGCTGGACCCGGAGAACTACCTCGCACTCGCCCGCGCCGGCTACGCGGAGATGGCGCTGGCCGGAATCACCTGCGTCGGCGAGTTCCACTACCTGCACCACGGCCCGGACGGCACCCCGTACGCGGACCCGAACGCGATGGGGGCCGCCCTGGTCGAGGCGGCGGCGCACGCCGGGATCCGGCTGACCCTGCTGGATGCCTGCTACCTGACCGCCGGCGTGGCGGGTGAGCCACTGGCCGGGCCGCAGCGACGCTTCGGCGACGGGGACGCGGTGCGCTGGGCGGAGCGGGCAGCGGCGTTCACCCCCACCGACGCGCACGTCCGGGCGGGCGCGGCGATCCACTCGGTGCGGGCCGTGCCCGCCGACCAACTGGCGACGGTGGCCGGCGCGGCACGGGAGCGGGGCATCCCGCTGCACCTGCACCTCTCCGAGCAGCCGGCCGAGAACGATGCCTGCCGGGCCGCGCACGGCTGCACCCCCACCCGGTTGCTGGCCGACCGGGGAGTCCTCGACCAGCACACCACCGCCGTGCACGCCACCCACCCCACCAGCTCGGACGTGGCCCTGCTCGGGGAGAGCCGCACCGGGGTCTGCCTCTGCCCGACCACCGAGCGGGACCTCGCCGACGGGATGGGACCGGCCCGCCGGCTGGCCAACGCCGGCAGCCCGTTGAGTCTCGGCAGCGACAGCCACGCGGTGGTGGACCTCTTCGAGGAGGCGCGCGCGGTGGAACTGGACGAGCGCCTGCGTACCCGACGGCGCGGCCACTTCACCGTCGGCGAGCTGGTCACCGCGGCCACCTCCGCCGGGCACGCCGCCCTCGGCTGGGGCGACGCCGGCCGGCTCGCCGTGGGCGACCGGGCCGACCTGGTCACCCTCCGGCTGGACAGCCCGCGGACCGCGGGGGTACCGGCGGCCGGCGCCTTCTTCGCCGCCACCGCGGGGGATGTTCACCAGGTGGTGGTGGATGGCCAGGTGGTGGTGCGGGACGGACGGCACCGCACCGTTGACGTCCCCACCGAGCTGGCCACGTCGATCGGGGAGGTGACCGGAGCGCATGAGTAGCCTGCTGCTGGACAACATCGGAGAGCTGGTCACCAACACAGCCGCCGGGGAGGGGCCGCTGGGCATCCGCCGCGACGCCGCCGTGCTCGTCGAGGACGGCGTGGTGGCCTGGGTCGGGCCGAGCGGGGACGCACCCGCCGCCGATCAACGCCTCGACGCCGAGTCGGGGGCCGTGCTGCCCGGCTTCGTGGACAGCCACGCCCACCTGGTCTTCGCCGGGGATCGGGCGGTCGAGTTCGCCGCCCGGATGGCCGGCGAGCCGTACACCGGCGGCGGCATCCGCACCACGGTCGGCGCGACCCGGGCCGCCACCGACGACGAGCTACGCGCCACGGCCCGCCGGCTACACGCGGAGGCGCTGCGGCAGGGCACCACCACCATCGAGATCAAGAGCGGGTACGGCCTCACCGTCGCCGACGAGGCCCGCTCGCTGCGGATCGCCGCCGAGGTGAGCTCGGAGACCACCTTCCTCGGGGCGCACCTTGTCCCCGCCGAGTACGCCGACCGGCCGGATGACTACGTCGACCTGGTCTGCGGCCCGATGCTCGCCGCCGCCGCGCCGTACGCCCGCTGGGTGGATGTCTTCTGTGAGCGGGGCGCCTTCGACGCCGACCACACCCGCGCGATCCTGACCCGTGGGCAGGCCGCCGGGCTGGACACCCGGCTGCACGCCAACCAGCTTGGTCCGGGCCCGGGGGTCCAGCTCGGGGTGGAGCTGGGGGTGGCCAGCGTCGACCACTGCACCCACCTCACCGATGCCGACGTCGACGCGCTCGTCGGGGCCGACGGAACGACCGTGGCCACCCTGTTGCCGGGGGCGGAGTTCTCGACCCGCTCGCCCTACCCGGACGCCCGGCGGCTGCTCGACGCGGGCGTGACCGTGGCGCTGGCCACCGACTGCAACCCCGGGTCGTCGTACACCTCGTCGGTGCCGTTCTGCATCGCGCTGGCCGTCCGGGAGATGCGGATGAGCCCCTCCGAGGCGGTCTGGGCGGCGACCGCCGGCGGCGCCGCGGCGCTGCGCCGTACCGATGTGGGTCGGCTGGCGCCCGGCGCCCGGGCCGACCTGATGATCCTCGACGCCCCGTCCCACCTGCACCTGGCCTACCGGCCGGGGGTGCCACTGATCCGCCAGGTCCTGCACAACGGAGAACCGCAATGTCGACCGTAGTCATCCAGCCAACCGGGATCACCCCCGCCGACGTGCTCGCCGTCGCCCGCGGCAACGCCAAGGTCGTCCTCGACCCGACGGCGATCGACGCGATGGCCAACAGCCGGTCCGTCGTGGACGGGATCGAGGCCGCCGGCCAGCCGGTGTATGGCGTGAGCACCGGCTTCGGGGCGCTCGCCAACACCTTCGTCGCCCCACAGCGGCGGGCCGAGCTACAGCACGCGCTGATCCGTTCACACGCCGCCGGGGTCGGGACCGCCATGCCCCGCGAGGTGGTGCGGGCGATGATGCTGCTGCGCGTCCGTTCCCTCGCGTTCGGCCGCTCCGGGGTCCGGCCGCTGGTCGCCACCGCGCTGGTGGACCTACTCAACCACGATGTCACCCCGTGGGTGCCCGAGCACGGGTCACTGGGGGCCTCCGGGGATCTGGCGCCGCTGGCGCACTGCGCGCTGGCGCTACTCGGCGAGGGCTGGGTGCTGGGCGCGGCCGGTGACCGGATCCCGGCCGGCGAGGCGCTGCGCCGGGTCGGTATCACGCCGATCGAGCTGGCCGCCAAGGAGGGGCTGGCACTGATCAACGGCACCGACGGCATGCTCGGCATGCTGCTGATGGCCAACCACGACGCCGCGCACCTGTTCACCCTGGCCGACGTGACGGCCGCCCTGGCCATCGAGGCGATGCTCGGCACGGACCGACCGTTCCAGCCCGAGCTACACGCCATCCGGCCGCACCCCGGTCAGGCCACCTCGGCGGCGAACATCCACCGCCTGCTCCAGGACTCGGCGGTGATGGCGTCACACCGCGACGACGTGGTGCACGCGGTGCAGGACGCGTACTCGATGCGGTGCGCGCCGCAGGTCGCCGGCGCGGCCCGGGACACCCTGGACTTCGCCCGACAGGTGGCGGGCCGGGAACTCGTCTCGGTGGTGGACAACCCGGTGGTCCTGCCGGACGGCCGGGTCGAGTCCACCGGGAACTTCCACGGCGCGCCGCTCGGTTTCGCCGCGGACTTCCTCGCCGTCGCCGCCGCCGAGGTCGGCGCGATCGCCGAGCGACGGGTGGACCGGCTGCTCGACGTGACCCGCTCCCGGGACCTGCCGGCGTTCCTCTCCCCCGACGCCGGGGTCAACTCCGGGCTGATGATCGCCCAGTACACGGCGGCCGGCATCGTCGCGGAGAACCGCCGACTCGCCGCCCCCGCCTCGGTGGACTCCCTGCCCACCAGCGGGATGCAGGAAGACCACGTGTCGATGGGCTGGGCGGCGACCAAGAAGCTGCGGACCGTCCTGGACAACCTGACCAGTCTGCTCGCGGTCGAGCTTCTCGCCGCGGTCCGCGGGCTCCAGCTCCGGGCGCCGCTACAACCGTCACCGGCCGGACGGGCCGCCATCGCCGCGTTGGCCGGGGCCGCCGGTGAGCCCGGCCCGGACATCTTCCTCGCGCCGGTGCTGGAAACCGCCCGTACGGTGATTGCCGGCCCGGAGCTTCGGGCGGCGATCGAACGTGAGGTCGGGACGCTGGCCTGACCCTCCTGCTCGGCGTGCCCGGGCAGCGGCTGCCGAGTCGGTGGCCGCTGCCCGAGTACGGCAGGTCAGGCCGGCGGCAACACCCTGGCGACCAGCTTCGCCAGTTCGCGCAGCGCCTTGCCGCGGTGGCTGATCGCGTCCTTCTCCGCCGGCGTCAGCTCGGCGTTCGTCCGGTCCTGCCCGTCGCCGCGAAAGATCGGGTCGTAGCCGAAGCCACCGTCGCCGTGCGGCTCCCGCAGCAGGCGACCGGCCTGCCGGCCGTCCACCAGGTGCTCCTTGCCGCCGGGCAGCGCCAGGGCCACCGTGCAGACGAAGGACGCGCCCCGATGCTCGTCCGGCACGTCGGCGATCTGGTTCAGCACCAGCTGAAGGTTGGCGTGGTCATCACCGTGCTGGCCGGCCCAGCGGGCACTGAAGACACCGGGCATGCCGTTGAGCGCCTCCACCGCCAGGCCGGAGTCGTCGGCGATGGTGGGCAACCCGGTGCGCCGACACCCCTCCCGGGCCTTGATCAGCGCGTTCTCACCGAACGTGAGGCCGGTCTCCGGCAGCTCCGGGTAGGCCTCGACGTCGTCGAGGCCGATCAGGGCGATCCGGTGCGCGCCCAGGGCCCCATCGAGGATGCGTTGCAGCTCGATGAGCTTCTTCCGGTTCCGGGTGGCGAGCAGGACCTTGTTCATGCTGAGTCACCTTCGTTCACGACCACGGAAGCCAGCAGCGGAGCCATCCTCACGAGAGCGCCTTCCGCTGGGCTTCGGCCAACTCCACACAGCCGGCGACGGCCAGGTCGAGCAGGGCGTCGAGCTGTCCACGGCTGAAGACGCCCGCCTCACCGGTGCCCTGCACCTCAACGAAGTCACCGGCGCCGGTGCAGACCACGTTCAGGTCGACCTCGGCGGTTGCGTCCTCGGCGTAGTCGAGGTCCAACCGCGGCTCACCGGCGATGACGCCGACGCTGACCGCCGCCACCGAGCGATGCATCACCGTCTCCGGCCGACCGACGAGGGAACGGCGGGTGGCGAGCCAGGTCACCGCGTCGTGCAGCGCCACGTACCCGCCGGTGATCGCGGCGGTACGGGTGCCGCCGTCGGCCTGGAGCACGTCGCAGTCGAGCACGATGGAGTTCTCGCCCAGCGCCTTCAGGTCGATCGACGCGCGCAGGCTACGGCCGATCAACCGGGAGATCTCGTGGGTACGCCCACCGACCCGCCCCTTGATACTTTCCCGGTCGGAGCGGGTGTTGGTGGCGCGGGGCAGCATGGCGTACTCGGCGGTGACCCAGCCGAGCCCGGAGCCCTTGCGCCAGCGGGGCACCCCCTCAGTGACGCTGGCGGTGCAGAGCACCCGGGTGGCGCCGAACTCGACCAGCACCGAGCCCTCGGGATGGGTGCTCCAGCCGCGGGTCAGGGTCACCGGTCGGAGGTGGTCGGGCAGCCGCCCGTCAGGTCGCGCCATGTCTGCACCCTATGTGGTGGCGAGGGCGGCCCGCCCCGGGGTGCCCCCGGTCGGCTCGACCCGCCGAGGTCCGGGCCGGTCCGCGCCGGTCAGACCTCGTAACGCGCGCCCGGTCGAACCACCTCGAGCGGGCCGGCGTAGGCGGTGGCGGCGGACGTGACGGTCTGCGCCTCGCTGCCCCAAGCCGCCACGAGGTGGGTCAGCAGCAGCCGCCCGACGCCGGCCTTGGTGGCGACCTCGCCGGCCTCCCCGCCGGTCAGGTGCAGATCCGGCGGGTTATCCACCCCGTCGAGGTAGCTCGCCTCGCAGAGGAACACGTCGGCTCCCTGGGCCAGCTGCAGCAGCGCCTCGCAGGGGGCGGTGTCGGAGGAGTAGCAGAGCACCCGACCGTTGTGTTCCAGCCGGACCCCGTACGTCTCGATCGGATGGTTGACCCGGTCGACGGTGACGGTCAGCGGGCCGATCGGGAACGTCCCCGGGGTCAGGGCGGCGAACTGGTACACATCCTCGACGGTGCTGTCCTGCACTCCGCTGAGGGCGGCGAGCCGCTCCGGTGTGCCCGCCGGGCCGTAGACCGGCAGCGGCGGATAGGGGCCGTCCGGGGCGTACCGGCGAACCACCACGTAGAGCGCGGCGTCGAGGAAGTGGTCACCGTGCAGGTGGGTGAGGAGGACGGCGTCGGGAGCGTGGAGCCCCACGTAACGCTGGAGGGTCGACAGCGACCCGGAACCGAAGTCGACCAGGAGCCGGAAGCCCGCGGCCTCGACCAGGTAGGCCGAGCAGGGGGAGTCCGGGCCGGGGAAGGTCCCGGCGCAACCCAACACTGTCAGTCGCATTGAGTCGTCTCACTGTCACATTCTGCAGTGTCCGGGCCGGTTGCCTCTCCGCGGAGCATTCTCCCAACCGCCGTGTACGCCACGCTGCGCAGCCTACGCTCGGCCACCCGAACGCATGAATCATCCCCGGAAAGGTGTCACGAACGTGACACCGTCCCAGATGGTGGGTCAGGCCCAGAGCTGCCCCTCCAGCGCCTTCTCAGCCTCGGCCAGAGTGCCGTCGTAGGCTCCGGTCGAGAGGTACTTCCAGCCGGCGTCGGCGACCACGAAGGCCACGTCGGCGCGGCGCCCCTCCCGAACCGCCTCGTGCGCCACCGCCAGCGCCGCGTGCAGGATCGCACCGGTGGAGAGCCCGGCGAAGAGCCCCTCCACCTCGACCAGCTGTCGGGTCCGCAGCACGGCGTCCCGGGTACCGACCGAGAAGCGCCGGGTGAGCACCGAGGCGTCGTACAGCTCCGGCACGTACCCCTCGTCGATATTGCGCAACCCGTACACCAGCTCGCCGTAGCGCGGCTCGGCGGCCACCACCTGGACCCCCGCCACCTTTTCGCGCAGGTAGCGGCCGGTGCCCATCAGCGTGCCCGTGGTGCCGAGCCCAGCCACGAAGTGGGTGATCGTGGGTAGGTCCTGAAGCAGTTCCGGACCGGTGGTCAGGTAGTGGGCCTTCGCGTTGGCCTCGTTTCCGTACTGGTACAGCAGGACCCAGTCGGGGTGCTCGGCAGCGATCTGCTTGGCGGTGGCGACGGCCTGGTTCGAGCCACCCGCCGCGGGCGAAAAGATGATTTCCGCCCCGTACATGCGCAGCAGCTGCACCCGTTCGGTGGAGACGTTCTCCGGCAGTACACACACCAGCCGGTACCCGCGCAGCTTCGCCACCATGGCCAGTGCGATACCGGTGTTCCCACTGGTGGGCTCGAAGATCGTGGCACCCGGCCGGAGCCGGCCCGCCTCCTCGGCCGCGCGGACCATGAACAGCGCGGCCCGGTCCTTCACGCTGCCGGTCGGGTTGCGGTCCTCCAGCTTCGCCCAGAGCCGCACCGGCGGCGCCCCCGCCGGCACCGCCGGCGCGAGCCGGGGCAGCCCGACCAGGGGCGTTCCGCCACCGGCGTCCAGCAGACTGTCGTAGCGCGCCACGGGGCCGCGCCCTCAGCGGGCGGCTGGCGACCCGACGCGCAGGCCGCGGGGAACGGCCACCGCGGCGAAGCCGAGGGCCCCACCCGCGACGGCCGGCAGGATGGTCACGCTGTCGCCGTCGCTGAGTTTGGCCTCCAGCGCGCCCAGGAAGCGGACATCCTCGTCGTTGATGTAGACGTTCACGAACCGGTGCAGCCCGCCGGTGTCGGTGATCAGGCGGCCCTTCAGCCCGTCGTGCCGGCTGTCCAGGTCGGCGAAGAGGTCGCCCAGCGTGTCGCCGGCCCCCTCGACGATCTTCGCACCGCTGGTGTGGCTGCGCAGGATGGTGGGGATACGAACTTCGATGGCCATGATGCAGTGCTCCTCAGTCGGGAAATGCCGAAATGGTGACGGGACGTGATGGGGTGGGTGTTACCGCGCTGGGATCAGCGGCCGGAACACTCGTAGTCGACCGTCGCCGGGCTCTGCCCGAACATGTAGGACTGCACGGCGTGCGGGTCCACCCCGGCGTCCAGGATGCGGACCTTCTCCTCAGTCACCACGCCAGCCACGATCCGGAAGGAACGAATCTCCTCAGAGTCGGGCTCACGGGTGGAGACGAGGAGGTAGTGCGCGTCGGGCTCACCGGCGAAGGAGACGTCGGTGCGCGATGGGTACGCCTCGGTCGCGGTGTGCGAGTGGTAGATGACGACGGGCGCCTCGTCCCGGTCGTCCATCTCCCGCCACACCCGCAGCTGCTCCATCGAGTCGAACTCGTAGAACGTCATGGAACGGGCGGCGTTCTCCATCGGGATGTGCCGAGTGGCAAGGTTGCTACCGGCGGGACCGGCGACCACGCCACACGCCTCGTCCGGGTGGTCCCGGCGGGCATGGGCGACGATCGCGTCCACGATCGCCCGGTCAATGCTCAGCACGCCAACCAGCGTAGCGTCTGCCGGTGCTGGCCGGCGAGGTGGCGGCGGTCACGGATCAGTCGATCAATGCGCTCAGCAGGGACTCCTGCAAATAGCCCAGGTACGCGTATACCGACAGTTGGAACATCCGGCTGGACCCCGGGTCCATGGCGACCGCGTCATCGAGCTCCGCGCCGAGATCGGTGCTGTCCCGAATCTCCAGCCGGACACCCATCGCCAGCCGGGCGTCGTTGAGCGCCCGCAGCCACGCCTCGGCCGCCTCGCTGTCGAGCCGGACCTCGCCACCGGCGTCGTCGGGGAGCGCCGCGAGGATCGCGCCAGCCTGGTCGATCTTTGCCGTCTTCAGGTCGCCCTCGGTGTACTGGCGAAACTCGGCGGCGTCCGCCGCGTCGTCCGGGTAGACCTCTGGGAAGAGCCGCACGACCACCGGGTCGGCGTGGTCGAACGCGTCGGTGAGCAGGCCGACCACCTCGGTGGCGACCTTGCGCAGAACCCGGACCTCGTCTACCGCGAAGGTGGCCACGTAGTGACCACTGCAGCGCTGGAACATACTCACGCCCGATCCACCGTCGCCCACAGCCCGTACGCGTGCAGCTGCGACGCGTCGTGCTCCATCCGTTCCCGGGTGCCGCTGGAGACGACCGCCTTGCCCTTGTGGTGAACGTCCAGCATGAGCTGCTCGGCCCGCCCTCGGCTGTAGCCGAACAACTTCTGAAAGACCCAGGTCACGTACGCCATCAGGTTGACCGGGTCATCCCAAACGATCGTCACCCACGGTCGGTCGGGCGCCGGCACCTGGTCGGTGTCCGGCGTCTCGAGTGGTGCAACCTGTGGAGCCGCCATGCCCCCATCGTGCCACCGGATCCGCCGAATCGAGGAACCGGAACCCTGACCGGTCACCGGGCGACGCCACCGCGGGCGCCCCGGCCCGTGAGAGGGTGACGGCCGGCACTGCCAATGTTCCTGGACCAGGACGGCGTGGACCGCGCGGGAACTCTAGGCTGAGCCGGGTGAGCACCCTGGGTCCTGCGCTGCTGACCGACCACTACGAGCTGACCATGGTCCGCGCCGCGCTGCGGGACGGCACCGCCGACCGCCGCTGCGTGTTCGAGGTGTTCAGCCGACGGCTACCGACCGGTCGCCGCTACGGTGTGGTGGCGGGTACCGGCCGACTGGTGGAGCTGATCCGAAATTTCCGCTTCGACGCGGACGAGGTGGACTTCCTCCGGCGCACCGGGGTGGTCGACGACGCCACCGCGCAGTGGCTCACCGCCTACCGTTTCACCGGCGACATCGACGGTTACGCCGAGGGGGAGCTCTTCTTCCCCGGATCGCCGATCCTCACCGTCTCGGGCACGTTCGCCGAATGCGTCGTGCTGGAGACACTGGTGTTGTCGGTGCTCAACCACGACTGCGCCACCGCGGCCGCAGCCACCCGGATGGTCACCGCCGCCCGCGGACGCACCCTGATCGAGATGGGCTCCCGACGCACCCACGAGGAGGCGGCGGTAGCGACGGCCCGCGCGGCCTACCTGGCCGGCTTCCGGTTCACCTCCAACCTGGCCGCCGGCGAGCGCTACGGCATCCCCACCGCCGGCACCGCCGCGCACGCGTTCACCCTGCTACACGAGGATGAGCGGACGGCGTTCGCCTCTCAGGTGGCAACGCTGGGCAAGGACACCACCCTGCTGGTCGACACGTACGACATCAGCCAGGGCATCCGCAACGCCATCGCGGTGGCCGGGCCGGACCTGCGGGCGATCCGGATCGACTCCGGCGACCTGGCGGTCATGGCGCAGCAGTCCCGGGACCTGCTCGACTCGCTCGGCGCCACCGAAACGAAGATCATCGTCTCCGGCGATCTCGACGAGTACGCCATCGCCGCGCTGGCCGCCGAACCAGTGGACATGTACGGCGCGGGTACCGCCGTCGTCACCGGCTCCGGCGCACCGACCGCCAGCCTGGTGTACAAGCTCGTCGAGGTCGAGGGGCGCCCGGTGGTCAAGCGCTCCGAGCGGAAGGCCACCATCGGCGGCCGCAAGGTGGCGGTCCGCCGGCACAAGCCGACCGGCACCGCCACCGAGGAGGTGATCGTGCCGCAGGGCGTACCGGAGCGGCAGCCCAACGACCGGCTGCTGCAACGCACCTACCTGGCGGGGGGTGCGGTGGCCACGCAGCCGACGCTGGACGAGTCGCGGGAGCACCTGCGGCAGTGCCTGATCTCGATCCCCTGGGAAGGGTTGAAACTCTCCGCCGGTGATCCGGCCATTCCGGTCACGGTCCTACCGGCCGACTGAAGGAGCAGCACATGGGCAACGCACTGATCATCGTGGATGTGCAGAACGACTTCTGCGAGGGCGGCTCGCTCGCGGTCGGCGGCGGCGCCAGCGTCGCGGCCGGGGTCAGCCGGCTCCTCGCCACCGCGCCGGACCGTTGGGACCACGTGGTGGCGACGAAGGACTACCACATCGATCCCGGGGCGCACTTCGGCGATCCGCCGGACTTCGTCGACTCGTGGCCCCCGCACTGCGTGGTGGGCACGCCCGGCTCGGAATTCCACCCCGACCTGGTCACCGACCGCATCGAGGTGATCTTCCACAAGGGCGAGCACGCCGCGGCGTACTCCGGTTTCGAGGGGCACACCGACCAGGGCGAGTGCCTGGCCGACTGGCTCCGGCGGCACGGGGTCGACCAGGTGGAGATCGTCGGGCTCGCCACCGACTTCTGTGTCCGGGCCACCGCCCTGGACGCGGCCGCCGAGGGGTTCCGGACCACCGTCCAACTGGACCTGACAGCCGCCATCGGGCCCGAAACGGCCGACGCGGCACTACGGGCCTTCGCCGACGCCGGGATCAACACCGAGGGAACGCCTGTGATCAGGGCCGCATGAGCCAATAACACGTTGGTGACCGCCGGACCCACGGGCAAGGATGTCCCCGGAGGTACGGACCGACGTGAACCTGAAGCCTTACCGGGCGGCACTCGCCCTGCCCGGTCTCCGGGCCCTACTGATCGTGGCGGTGCTCGCCCGGATCCCGCTCACCACGATCGGTCTGACCCTGACGTTCTACGTCGTCCAAGACCTCGACCGGGGGTACGCCGCCGCCGGGCTGGCCGGCGCCGCGATCACCGTCGGCGCAGCCCTCGGCGGCCCACTGCTGGGTCGCCTGATCGACCGGCGCGGCCTGCGGCCGGTCCTGGTGTTGACCGCCGTCGCCGAGGCGGTGTTCTGGTCCACCGCGCCGCTGCTGCCGTACGCGCTGCTGCTGCCCGCTGCCTTCCTCGCCGGTTCGCTGGCGCTGCCGATCTTCGCGGTGGTGCGCCAGTCCATCGCGGCCATCGTGCCGGCGGAGGAGCGCCGGCCCGCGTACGCGCTGGACTCGGTCTCGGTGGAGTTGGCCTTCATGATCGGGCCGGCCCTGGCCACCCTGGCGGTCACCACCATCTCCGCCCGGACCACGCTGTATCTGGTGGGCGCCGCCATCGTCACCGCCGGCATTGGGCTCTTCCTGCTCAACCCGCCAGTCCGGGGCGCCAGCGAGGCGGCCGGCCCGCGCCGTAGGGTGCCGCGGCGGGAGTGGCTCACCGCCCGGATGGTCGCCGTGCTGGCGGTCAGCGCCGCCGCCACCGTGGTGCTGGGCGGCACGGACGTGGCCGTGATCGCGGTCCTGCGCGACAACGGCGATGTGGGCTTCACCGGCGTCGTACTGGGCATCTGGGCGCTCGCCTCGCTGATCGGCGGCTTCGCGTACGGGGCGATCACCCGGTCCCCGTCGCCGCTGGTGTTGCTGGCGGCGCTGGGCGTCGCCACGATCCCGGTCGGGCTGGCCGGAGCGAACTGGTGGCTGCTCAGCCTGGTGCTGATCCCCGCCGGCCTGCTCTGCGCCCCCACCATCGCCGCCACCTCGGACGCGGCCAGTCGGCTGGCGCCCGCGGACGCCCGCGGTGAGGCGATGGGGCTACACGGCTCCGCCATCACCGTCGGTGTCGCGGTCGGCGCCCCGCTGGCCGGAGCCGTCATCGACGCGTCCGCGCCGGCCTGGGGCTTCGCCGTGACCGGCGCGGTTGGTGCGCTGGTCGCGCTGGCGGTGCTCCCGGTGCAGCTGCGCCGCCGCCGGGAAGCCGAGGCACCGGCCCCCGTTCCCACGCCCGAGCTGACCCACGCTGCGTGAGCTGTTGCCGCACCGGTGGGGCTACCGGGGGCGGCTCGGCAGCGGTCACCGGGACGGAACTCCACCGCTGCGGTAACCCCGGCACCCGCTGGTGACGACCTGGCAGCCACCGATTGGTGGCGGGTGGTCCCGGCGCTGGGGGGGTGTGGTTCTACCGGGGGTGTGGTTCTACCGGGCCTGCCGCCCGGTCCAAGACCGACGACGGGCGCCGGCCCGGGTGTTCCCCGGAGCGGCGCCCGTCGTCGGTGCGTACGGCGAGGCGTCAGCGGCGGTCCTGGTCGCTCGCCACGTCCTCCTGGTAGCTGGCGCCACCGTCGGCTTCCCTGGTCAGTAGCTTGACCCCGCCCTCCGCCGGGCCGGCCGTCAGGGTCTGCCCGGTGGCCAGCTCGGGGAACTTGTGGTCGAACGCGGGCCGCTCGGAGCGGATTCGCGGCATCCGGTCGAAGTTCCGCAACGGCGGCGGCGAGCTGGTCGCCCACTCCAACGAGTTACCGTGCCCCCACGGGTCCTCGACCTCGACCACCGGACCGGACTTGTACGACTTCCAGCAGTTGTAGATGAACGGCAACGTCGAGATGCCGGTGATGAACGCGCCGATCGTGGAGATCATGTTCAGCGTCGTGAAGCCGTCGATGGCCTGGTAGTCGGCGTACCGCCGGGGGAAACCCTCGTTACCGAGCCAGTGCTGCACCAGGAAGGTGGTGTGGAAGCCAACCATGGTCAGCCAGAAGTGCACCCGGGCCAGCCGCTCGTCGAGCATCCGGCCGAACATCTTCGGGAACCAGAAGTAGATGCCGGCGAAGACGGCGAAGACGATCGTGCCGAAGAGCACGTAGTGGAAGTGGGCCACCACGAAGTACGAGTCGGAGACGTGGAAGTCCAGCGGCGGGCTGGCCAGCAGCACCCCGGTGAGCCCACCGAAGAGGAAGGTGACCAGGAAGCCGACCGAGAAGAGCATCGGTGACTCGAAGCTGATCTGCCCCCGCCACATGGTGCCGATCCAGTTGAAGAACTTCATGCCGGTGGGGACGGCGATGAGGAAGCTCAGGAAGCTGAAGAAGGGCAGCAGCACCTGGCCGGTGGCGAACATGTGGTGCGCCCAGACGCTCATCGACAGGGCGGCGATGGCGACGGTCGCGGCGACCAGGCCCTTGTAGCCGAAGATCGGCTTGCGGGAGAAGACCGGAATGATCTCGGAGACGATGCCGAAGAACGGCAGCGCGATGATGTACACCTCGGGGTGCCCGAAGAACCAGAAGAGGTGCTGCCACAGCAGCGGCCCGCCGGTCGCCGGGTCGTACACGTGGGCACCGAGGATGCGGTCGGCGGCGAGCGCGAAGAGCGCGGCGGCCAGCAGCGGGAAGATCAGCAGCGCCAGCAGGCTGGTGACCAGCATGTTCCAGGTGAAGATCGGCATCCGGAACATGGTCATGCCGGGCGCGCGAAGGGTCAGGATCGTGGTGATCATGTTGACCGAGCCGAGAATCGTGCCCAGACCGGAGATCGCCAGACCGACGACCCACATGTTGGCGCCCACGCCCGGCGAGTGCTCCACGCTACTCAGCGGGGTGTAGGCGAACCAGCCGAAGTCAGCGGCGCCACCCGGCGTGATGAAGCCAGCGGTGGTCAGGGTGCCGCCAAAGAGGAAGAGCCAGTAGGCGAAGCTGTTCAGCCGCGGAAAGGAGACATCCGGGGCGCCGATCTGGATCGGCACCAGGTAGTTGCCGAAGGCGAAGACGATCGGCGTCGCGAAGAACAACAGCATGATCGTGCCATGCATCGTGAACAGCTGGTTGAACTGCTCGGGCGACAGGAACTGCAGCCCCGGCCGCGCCAGCTCGGCCCGCATGATCAGGGCCATCAGCCCGCCGATCATGAAGAACGCGAACGCGGTGACCATATACATGATCCCGATCTGCTTCGCGTCCGTGGTGCGCAGCAGCCGCGCGAGGGCCGACCCCTGAACCGGCTCTCGGACCGGCCAGGGCCGGGTCTCGACCGGCTTGGGTGCGACGGTGGTCACGAGTGGCCTCCGGTTCTCGGTTGTCCCGCTCGGCGCGCTGTGCGGTAAGCGGCCGTCATCCGCAAGGAGGATAGTCCCCGACAGGTGGCCCGGCTGCGTGGGGTGGCCGGGTACTCTGCCCGGACCCGGGTCGCATGTCCGCTCTCCGCCTCGGGGAGGGCACCCCGAATGGACTCACAGTGGTCCCAGGAGCAGTCGGTAGTGCTCGCCGAAGATACGCCCACCCCGCCCACGCAACAGCGGGTCCCGCAACGCCGGTGCGACGTCCCGGGTCCGGTTGCGGTCCCGGGTCCGGTCCCGCACCCAACGGGTCCGCGGGCGGCGACGGCTCTCGTACGCCGTCAGGGCCGCGTCGATGTCACCGGTCGACTTCTGCAGCGACTCGGCGAGCACGACGGCGTCCTCGAGCGCCATCGCGGCGCCCTGCGACAGGGTCGGCGCGGTGGCATGCGCGGCGTCCCCGACCAGCAGCACCCGGCCCCGGTGCCAACGGCCCAGCTCGACCTCCTCGGTCACGGTGACGTGCACCTGGTCCAGACAGTCCAGCACCTCGGGAATCGGTCCACCGTAGTCGCAGAACAACTCATCGAGCCGGGCCACCGGGTCAGCCGGCGTGACGGCGCCGGTCTCGTCGGCGTAGCAGTACAGCCGACCGGGGCCGACCGGAACGAGCAGGAAGCCGGCTCGATGGCCGAGCAACGCGGTCCACTCCGCCACCGGTGGTCCGTCGCGCACCACGGCCCGGTAGACCACCTGACCGGTGGGGCGGGGCGGGCCGCCCAGCGCGGCGAGGGCCCGGACCTCGGACCGCGGACCGTCGGCGCCGACCACCAGGTCGTACTCGGCGATGACACCGTCGGCAAAGGTGATGCCGACCGTCGTCGGAAAGAGGTCAACGGCGTCGAGCCCAACTCCGTACCGCACGGCTCCGCCGGCGGCGCTGAGCAGGACGCGATGCAGTTCGCTGCGGAGCAACGCCCGGCACGGGCCGACTCCGGACCAGAGCGCGTCGAGGTCGACCTCGCAGAGCGGCGCGTTGGTGGCGTCGCGGTAGTACTGCCGGTGGATCACCTGGCCAAGCGGGCGGAGCGGGCCGTCCAGGTCAAGCTGGCGCAGCGCCCGATCCGCGTTGCCCGGCAGGAACAGGCCGCTGTCCACCAGGTCGTTGGGGGTGAGCTTGTCGATCAGATCCGGTCGAAAGCCCGCCATCCGCAGCGCCCGGGCCACCGCAAGACCGGCGAGACCCGCACCGACGACGAGAATGCGCAGGGGGAAGCCACCCATGATGGTGTACGCCTCCGGGAGGGGTCGGGGGGCACGCGTTGGAGGCAAGACATTACTTGGGGCGATCGACCCGCACCAGAGTTCGGCTGTCGCCGCCGGGCACGCGGTGGAACCCCGGCAACTCGCCGGGCCCGCCCTAGTCAGTGGTCGGGTCGGTCAGCCGCCAGGCGGCATTGATCAAACCGATGTGGGACAGGGCCTGCGGGGTGTTGCCGAGCTGCGCGCCGGTATCCGGGTCGATCTGCTCACTGAGCAGCCCGACATCGTTGGCGTACCCGGCCACCCGCTCGAACAGCGCCGCAGCCCGCTCCCGCTCCCCGGCCAGCACCAGACACTCGACCAGGAGGAAGCTGCAGAGCAGGAAACCGGCCGGGTCGGTCTCCCACCGCCGGATCAGCCCACCCCCGGCGCCCAGGACCCGCTCCACCGCGTCGATCGTGGCCCGCATCCGCGGATCGGTGGCCGGAAGGAAACCCACCACCGGCAGGAACAACACGGAGGCGTCCAGCTCGTCGGAGCCGAACGCCCCGGTGTACGCGCCGGCCCGCGCACTCCACCCCGACCGCAGCACGGTGCCCCGGATCTCGTCCCGGATCGTCGCCCAACGACGGGGGTCCGCGCGCTCGCCGAGCCGGGGCGCCAACGCCACCGCCCGGTCCAACGCCACCCAGCAGAGCACCTTCGACGACAGGTAGTGCCGATCGACGTCCCGGGTCTCCCACATGCCCCGGTCCGGCAACCGCCAGGTCTCGGCGACCTGCTCGGTCAGCCCGCACACCATCTCGCGCACCTCGTGGTCGAGCGGGTCGCCGAGCAGGTGCTGCAGGCGCCACACCGCCGCCACCACCTCACCAGGTACGTCGAGCTGCCGCTGCCGCCAGGCGTCGTTGCCGAACCGCACCGGGCGGCTCTCCGCGTACCCGCGCAGGTGCTCCGCGACGCGCTCGGAGATGTCCCGCTCCCCCGCCAGCCCAAACAGCACCGGCACCGGCTCGGCACCGACCTGGCCGATCGAATGCGCCGCCCAGGTGAACAGCCGGGACGCCTCCGCCGGGCAGGCCGCCACCCAGAGGGCGCGGAGCGTCATCGAGAAGTCACGCAGCCAGGCGTACCGGTAGTCGTAGTTGCGGTCTCCGCCGAGCTGCTCCGGCAGGGAGCTGGTGAGCGCCGCGGCGACCGCCCCACTGCGGGCATAGGTGAGCCCGGTGAGCACGACCGCGCTGTGCCGGACCAGCTCCGGGTAACAGCCCTGGTACCGGTGGGTCTCCCGGAAGGCCTCCCACGCCTGCACCGTCTCGGCCAGCATGGCCGACGGGTCCAGCCGCACCGACGGCGCACCGTACGCCGCCCGGTAGCCAGCCGCGAAGCTGACCGTCTCGCCGGCGGCGACCTCGAACTCGCTGTGCACCCGGTCCGTACCGGCGCACAGCGTCAGCGAGTCCGAGCAGAGCTCCACCACCGTCGCTCCGGCCACGGCCAGCACCGTCCCGCCTGGTTGGTCGTGCAGGTACGGGGTGAGCAGTCCGTGGTCCGGACGGGGCACGAAGTCCGACGCCAGCCGTACCCGCCCGGAGAGCCCTTCGACGCACCGCAGCAACACCGCGGGCGAGTTCAGGCCAAGCTGGTGCCCCCGCGCCCCACGTTCGGCGGCGAGCGCGTCGGTGACCGCGACGCTGCCCTGCGGCGTGTGGTGGACGGTACGCAGCACCAGGGTCTCCGGCCGGTACACGCGTTCCACGCGACACCCCGGAGCGTCCGCCCCGACCGGAGCCAGCTGCCAGTGGCCCGCCGCGGGATCGAGGAGCCGTCCGAAGACCGCGGGCGAGTCGAACCGGTCCGGGCACCACCAGTCGATGGAGCCGTTCCGGCCGACCAGCGCGCCGGAGCGACAGTCGGACAGAAACCCGTAGTCGGAGATCGCCGGCTGGTCCACCCACCGCGGATACCCCGAACCCGCCCGGTCAGACCGGCTCGAAGCTGCCCGGCGATTCGCCGCTGTCCCGCCGTTTGCTCCCAGGCTGGGCGGGAAGAGTCTGCCGACCGGCCCTTCGGCCTTCCAGCCCGGCCGCATCGATCCGGTCTCGCCAAGTCCCCGCTGGTGTACCGCCGTACGGCTGCGCTGGTGGGAGACGGCCAAGCGCGGCAACGTACCGATCAGGGTCGGACGGCGCCGTGCGCTCGTTGCCCCACCGCCGCCTGCGCAGCGGTGGGGCGCTCGGGTGGGAGACCGGCTGCCAGCTGCGCCAGCCCGGACGGGCGCGCACCGAGGAGAGCTCGGGTCACGGCTGCTCGGTGAAGCCGAACTGCACAATGCCCTCCTCGTCAACGGTCACGTCCACGGCGGCGTCCCCGAGCAACTCGGCCGCGTCCGAGTCGAGGAAGATCCGGGCGCCCTGGTTGTCCACCACCTGGTCACCGGCGAGGGGGCCCTCGACCAGTTGCACCGTGAGCGAGCCCTCCTCCGGATCGGCGGCGATCCGGACCCCGCCGTCATTCGCGACGTCCTGCTGATTGGCGAGGTCACGGATCACCAACACGGCGTTGTCGGTCATGGTCAGCATGGCGGAGCTCCTCGTGGTCCTGGGATTCGCCACCGGCCGCAGATGGGGCCGGGGAACGGCGGCGATCACCGCCGTGGCGCGGGACCGCGACGGGTCCCGCACGCCAACGGTGCCCCCTGGCGAGGCCGGCGTCATCCCGGGCCGCCAGCCCGTACCTGATCGGGTGAAAACCAGTGCTCCGGCCCGCTGGCCCCACCCACCGTGCTAACGCGGGGCGGACGCCGGGCTACTCGGGCCCGACGATGCCCCGCGCTCCGGGGTCGGCGGCAAGCTGCCGGTCAGCTCCGCTCGAGGACCACCACCGGGATCTCCCGGTCGGTCCGGGCCTGGTACGCGTCGTAATCCGGCCAGATCCCCGCCATCGTGGCCCACAGTCGCGGCTTCTCCGCCGGGCTCGCAACCCGCGCCCGGGCGGTGAACCGCTCCGCACCGACCTGCACCTGGACCTGCGGATCGTCGCGCAGATTGAGGTACCAGGCAGGATGCTTCGGCGCGCCCCCCTGAGAGGCGACCAGCAGGTACCCCTCGCCGTCGCGGCCGTAGATCAGCGCGGTACGCCGCAGCGAACCGCTCCGTCGCCCCCGGGTGGTCAGCAGCAACGTGAACACGCCGGGCCGAAATTCGTGCCCGTCCGCGCCGTCGGTGCGTTCGTACCGAGCGATGTGGTCGGCCACCCAATCCGTGGAACTGTCCTGCACCTGCTCGGCCATCAGCGACTCCCATCCTCTGTGATCGATCTATCGCTATCACGCTATCTCGTCCCACGGCCACCCGACCGGTTCGCCCGCTCCACGCAGCGGCAGCCAGCAAGCTCCGGTCGGCACCGCACGACCACCCGGGCGGCTCCGGTCGCGGCGGCGCGGTGCGGTGCCGGGAGGACCGGGTCAGCCGATCTGAAAGCCGAGCGCCTGGGCCAGCACCACCGCCTGCTCAGCGCTGACGATCGCCCCGGCCCGCTCGACCTCGATCGGATCAAGGTCGGTGAGGTCGCTGCCGCGCAGGTCGGCACGGGACAACTTCGCCTGCCGCAGCTGCGCCCCGGACAGGTCGACTCCGGTGACCGTCGCACCGCGCAGATCCGCTCGGATCAGGTCGGCCTCGCGCATCCGGACGTCAACGATGCGCGCACCACGCAGATCCGCACCCGGGAGCGCGACGAATGACCAGTCGCCGCCGACGATCGTCAACGGTCGCAGGTCACACTGGTCGAAGGTGCTACCGACCAGCTTGCAGCCGGTGAACTCGGCGGCGAAGAAGTTGCAGCGGCGAAAGACGCAGCGCGTGAAGGCGGTGTTCACGTGTCGGGAGGCGTTGAAGCTGACGTTGCCGAACGTGCACCCGGTGAAGAGCGTTCCCTGGATGTTCGCCTCAGTCAGATCGACCCGCTCGAAGTGGCAGCCGATGTAGTGCCGGTCGGCGATCTCCTCGCCATACCAGTCCTCGTCGCGGAGGGTTAGCCCATCGTGCTGATCCGGCATCGCGCCAGGCTACTGACCGGCACCGACAACAACGCCAACCGAACCGGCACAGCGACGACGGCGACGGCGACGGCGACGGCGACGGCGACGGCGACAACAGCGAACGAGGAGGCGGCGCCGGCAACGCTTGGCGTCGGTGCGGCGGCCGGGCCGGGATAGGCATTTCCCGGCGGCGGGCCGGCCGGCATCCCTAGCCTGAGTCCGTGGGCAACATCGTCATCTTCGGGGCCGGCGGAACCGCGGGCTCCCAGATCGCCCAGGAGGCGTTCCACCGCGGGCACCGGGTCACCGCTGCGGTACGCCGGCCCGAGGCCACCGCCTCGTCCCTACCGGCAGGGGTGCAGGTGGTGACCGGGGACGCGACCAGCGAGCGGAGCGTACGGGAGTTGGCCCCGGAGGCCGACGCGCTGGTGGTGGCGATCGGCGGCGGGGAACGCGGCCTCTGGCTCGACGCGGCGCGGACGCTGGTCACCGCACTGCGCGAGACACCGAACCCGCCCCGGATCATCCACCTGGGTGGCGGCGCCACGCTCTGCACCCCACGAGGCGACCGGTTCCTGGACCAGCCCGACTTTCCCCAGGAGTACCGGGACGCGGCGCTGGGCCAGGCCGACGCCCTGGCGTACTACCGCTCCGCCGCCGACGGGGTGCGCTGGACGTACGTGTCGCCTCCGCCGCTGGAGTTCCACCCCGGCGCCCGGACCGGGCACTACCGCACCGGCGGAGACCACCCGGTTACCGATCACGAGGGCCGGTCGGTCCTCAGCTACCAGGACATGGCCGTCGCGATCGTTGACGAGATCGAGAACCCACGGCACGAGAACACCCGCTTCACCGCCGCCTACTGACCCGGTACCGCCGGCCTGGTGTTCGGGGGGTGCGGCGGCCGGGCGGGTTGAACGGGCACCCGGGGGCGGACCGGCGGGCGCCAGGCACGGCCGTTGGCGTAGATCACCCGGAAGCCGAGGTACGAGGCGAGCGGCGCCCAGTGCGCCGAGCCCATCCGCAGCTCGGCCGCGTTGTGCCGCTGCCCGTTGGCGAGCACGTCGAGCAGGACGGTCTCGAAGGCGGCGGACTCCACCCAGTCGACCTCCCGGGTGAAGCCGCAGATCAGGGCCGCACCGGTGGACTCCAGGAAGGCTCGCAGCACCGCGTCGTTGGCGCGCAGCACCGAGCAGCTGCCGAAGTAGAGGCGCCGCCCCTCGCAGCGACCAGCCATCAGCTCGGCCACGTCGGCGAGGGCCACCGACTCCCAGTCGGTCAGGCGCAGCCGGCTGGGCTCGCCATGGGTGGCGAAGAAGCCGACCCGGTAGTCGGCGTACTGCTTGAGCAGCCACCGGTCGACGAAGTAGAACAGTTCATCCCGGGTCGCCGCGTCCTTGTGGATGAACCGGATCCGACTCAGTCGCTCCAGCAGTTCCAGGGTGGGTAGGACGGAACCGCGCTCGTTGAGGTCACGGTGCCACTGGCCCTCGACACAGAAGACGCCACCGCGCGCCACCTGGCACCTCCCTCGTCGGCGGCGCCGACGTTACCGGCTGGCCGGCGGGTGGGCCGGTTAGCACCGCCTGGTGTGGCGCGCGGGGCCGTGGCTCTCGCGGGCGGTCCCGGGCCCCAGGCGCCGGGTGGACCCGGGCGATGCCCTGGTGTCGGGGTCGCCGCGGCGACCCCGACACCGGAGTTCAGTGGACAACCACCGGCGTGCTCGGCTCGCCCGACTGGCTGCCCGGCTGGTCGTCGTGGGACCGCGACCGTTCCCGCCTCCGAGGCAGGAACGCGGCCGGGACGAAGGTGAGCAGCACCAGCACGAAGGCCACCCAGAACGTGGTGGCGAAGGAGTCGGCGGCGAAGGCGAGGCCACGCTCGATGAGCGTCGGGTCGGGGACCTGCTGGGCCAGTTCCGGCTGCCGCTGGGCGGCGATCGCCAGGCCCGCCTCGGTGACCGGCTCACCGTTCGGACCGGCCAGACCGGGGATCGGCCGGGATCCGTTCAGCTCGTTGGTGAGGATCACCGACATCACCGCCGCGCCGACCGAACCACCGATCTGCTGGATGATGTTCAACAGGGTGGAGCCGCGGGCTACCTCCGGCCCGGTCAGCGTCCGCAGCGCGGAGGTCATGATCGGCATCATCGTGCCGCCCATGCCCAGGCCCATGACGAACAACGAGCCACAGATCAACAGGTACGAGGTCTCTGGGCCAACCTGCGTGAAGGTGAAGAACCCGGCGGCGATCAGCACCAGCGCGAACGGCACCGTTCGCCCCACCGGCACACGGTCGGCGAGCGTCCCGGCGATCGGCATCGTCACCATCGCACCGATGCCCTGCGGCGCGATGAGGAGGCCAGCGTGCAGGGTCGACTCCCCGCGAACCTGCAGGAAGTAGCTCGGGAAGAGCAGACCGGCGCCCATGAACGCGACAATGAACACGAACATCGTCACCGACGCCACAGCCAGCCGACGGTTCCGGAACAGCCGCAGGTCGAGGAGCGGGTGCCGGGGCTTGAACGAGTAGCAGACGAAGGAGACCACCAACGCGGCGCCGATCAACATCGGCACCCACACCTCGGAGTCGGCGAAGGTGCCCACCTCGGGCAGCGTGGAGACGCCATAGAGGAAGAGCGCCAGCCCCGGGGAGAGCATCAGCATGCCGAGGAAGTCGAACGACTCGGACGGCTCCGGAGCGTCCTTCGGCAGGGCCAGCTGCGCGTAGACCAGGGCGAGTAGCCCGATCGGCAGGTTGATCAGGAAGATCCAGTGCCAGCTGGCCACGTCGATCAGCCAACCGCCGAGGATCGGCCCACCGATCGGACCGAGCAGCATCGGGATACCCAGGACGGCCATCAACCGGCCGATTCGGTGCGGTCCCGCCGCCCGGGTCATGATCGTCATGCCGATCGGCATCAGCATGCCGCCGCCGAGGCCCTGCAGCACCCGGTACGCGATCAGCTCGCTGATCGTGTCGGCGGTGGCGCAGAGACCGGATCCGATGGTGAACAGGGCCAGGGCGATCATGTAGAGGCGTTTGGTGCCGAACCGGTTGGCCGCCCACCCGCTCAGCGGAATCACCGTGGCCAGGGCGAGGGTATAGCCGGTCATCGTCCACGCGACCCGGGCGTAGGACGCGTCAAACTCACTCTGGAAGGTCGGTAGCGCGACGCTGACCACCGTCACGTCGAGGATCGCCATGATCGCGCCGAGCACGACCACGCCCGCCACCTTGAGCACCGCGGCGTCAAGCTTGTCCG
This sequence comes from Salinispora pacifica DSM 45544, assembly GCF_000378845.1. Taxonomy (NCBI): domain Bacteria; kingdom Bacillati; phylum Actinomycetota; class Actinomycetes; order Micromonosporales; family Micromonosporaceae; genus Salinispora; species Salinispora pacifica. The sequence continues at coordinate 2,044,870 of NZ_KB905359.1, forward strand.
ATGTCGCGCCCGGCTGAGGGGACGCGACCGATTGTTGTGTCACGAATTCTCCTAATGTCGGATTGACCGAAGGAAGGCGGTGCAGGCACGCCACGGCGCCCGCCATCGGCAGCGGGTGGCCAGGAAAAAGCGGAACCGCAGGAAGGAACGGAACCGCAGGAAGACTAGACCTCCCCACCGACAGCCCGCCGTCGAATTTGACGCTCCCCGAAGCCCGCCGGAAGGTGTTCCTCGTCACGGCGTGGCCGCCCCGGGTGGCGATGTCGAAATCGCCGCCCCCGCTCCGTCCCACCCACGAAACCAGGACGACCGAGCGGAGGGTGAGGGCCCAGCTGCGCTCCTCCCTCCCGGCCACCGCAGAACGAGCACCGAGAGGAAACGGAATGCGAAAACTCATCGTGGTCAGTGCCGCGTCGATGGACGGCTTCTACGACGGCCCCGGAAACGGCGTGACAGTGCCGATGGAGAACTGTTTCGGCACCTACAACCTCGAACGGCTCCAGGCGGCCGACACCGTACTGCTCGGTGCGAACTCCTACACGATTTTCTCCAGCTACTGGCCCGGTGTTGCCGACGACAACTCCGCCTTCGAGGCCGACCGCGAATTCTCCAAGATCTACAACGTGGTCGACAAGGTGGTCGTCTCCGACCACGCCTCCCCGCCGCCGGCCGACCACCCCTGGGCCGACAACACCCGCATCATCAGCCGCGCCGACGCCCCCACCGAGATCGCCAAGCTCAAGGAACAGGACGGCAGGGAGATCGTCACCTGGGGCAGCCGGACCACCTGGAACGGACTCCTACAGCACGGCCTGATCGACGAAGTCCACGTACTCCTCGGCCCAGCCGCCCTCGCCGGCGGCACCCCGCTGTTCGAACACCCGGTCTCGCTCCGACGCCTCGGCGTACGCACCTTCGACAACTTCGACACCGTCCTACTCCGATACGGCGTACAGCAGCCATCCGCACAGCGGTGACCCACCCGGCGTACGACGACTCGCACCCATGGTTGCCCGGGACCGCGGACCCGGCCGTGAGTTCCGCGGCCCTCCGCCACCCGGTCCGCGAACAGCCAGCTGGCCGAGGCGTATCCGGGTGGCGAGCGGGTACCACCTTCCCGGGCCACGGGTGCCCGGGAAGGTGGTACGGGCGTGGCGAAATATCTCTTCCAGGCGACCTATACCGCCCAGGGAATGGCGGGGCTACGTGAGCAGGGTGGAACGGCGCGGGCAGAGGTGGTCCGGGCGCTGATCGAGAACGCTGGCGGACGGGTGGAGGCGTTGTACTTCGCGATCGGCAAACACGACCTCTTCGTCTCCTGCGAGGTGCCGGACAACATGACCACCGCCGCGCTCGGCATCGCCGCCCAGGCGACGGGGGGAGTGCGAGCCGAGGTCATCCCGATGATCACGCCAGAGGAGATCGACGAAGCGGCGCAGACGCCGGTCACCTACCAACCGCCGGGTCAGGGGTAACCCACCCCGTCGGTTGGTAGGCCGAGCATGCCGCGCACCCGGTGCCGGAGTAGCGCGTACTGCTGGACGCAGCGGCGTAGTGGCCCCAGCGGCAGCACGGCCGGCTCCTGCACGATCTCGTCCACCGTGAACTGCTCCCGGGTCAGGTCGACCTCCACCCCGCCGGGGAGACGATTCCACAGGTGCATGCCCTGCTGGGACCCATCCCGCCGCAGCACCACCGCGCACAGCAACTCGCCGCCGATCAGCTCATGCAGCACGAGCGCCGTCACGCCGCACTGCCCACGGGCCGGGTTCGTCGCCGCCCAGGGCAGATCAACCGGGTCGCAGGTCTCGGCCGACCAGGAGGCCCGGAACGCCCGGTCGATGTCAGTCAGCAACGCCGGGTCGAACTCGGCCAGTGTGGGGCGGTCGGATTCGGCCAGGGAAGCCCGATCAGTTTCGGCCAGCGAAGTCAACAGCATGCTCGGACCCTGCCAGCGGGCTACGACAGATTCTTCGCCCGGTCCGGGCGTCCGTCGCCCCGGTCTCCCGTCGCGTTCCACCCGGTGCGACCGGGCTCCCACCGGCTGGAACGACCGTCCGGACCGGCCGACGAAGACCGGCCGTGCGAGCGTTTCGGGCCGCAGTGCCACCCGCAGCTGGCGTCCCGCCCGTCCCCAGCGCGGTGCGGCCGCTCAGCGCGGTGCTGCGGCTCGGAGCGGTGCTGCCGCTCAGCGCGGTGCTGCGGCGCGGAGCGGTCCGGTGCCGGGGCCGGTGGATCAACGGAGTTCGGCGCGGACAACGCCTCGACGGCGGTCGGGACCACCCCCGCGGGCGGCGGCACCACAGTGGGTGGATCGGGCTGCGGCGACGCGGGGGGCACCGGGCGGCTGCTCGGTGCGGGGCTGGTTGGGCCGGACGCGTCGCTGGGATGGGACCGGTCAAGCCCCGCCGTCGGCGCGGCCGGCGGCAACGTCACGCCAGCGGTGACGACGATAGCAGCCACCACCGAGGCGGCGACCGCCGCAACGGCGCCGACGCACTGACGATTATTCAGCCGGGCCCGCACCGGGGCCTGCTCCGGCCGGGCGACCGGGGGCGCCGTTGGCCGGGCGCGCTGGTGCCTGGCGACCAGCTCATCCAGGCAGGCAGCGACCGCGTCCCGGTTGCCGAGGCCGTCGGCGAAGGCGAGGGTGAGGTAAAACCGGAAGGTCAGGGTCACCGGACGCGACACCAGCAGTCCGGCCACCGAGGACCCGTTGACGGTGGGCAGCAGGGTCAGCGGCGACCGGCGATGGTGGGCCGGCGCGACCAGCTCCGCAAACCACCAGTCCCGTTGTCGGTGCCGGCCGAGGAAGACCACCCGCCGGTCGGTCACCACGCCGGTGCCAACCTCCACCGCCCGGATCCCCGGCGGCAGCGGACGCGGTAGCTCGTCGGTGCCGGCCAGCTCCATCGCCAGCCCGGGCACGGGTAGTCGGCCGACGTTCCCGGTAACGGCCTCGACCAGCTCCACGACCGGGAACACGCGGTGGACCACCTCACCGGGAACCAGTTGCATCGGCGCCTCCCTCGGCGGGCCCGATCCAAGCAGGCCGACCTCGACCCGCAGCCGGCTCAGCTCGTCGGCGCGGCGACGCCAGGCATCAGCCTCGGTAGCGTGAAAACGCCGTCGGCGGTCGTTCTCCTGGTCGGCCCAGCGGGAACGCCAGGACGGTCGGGGCCCACGCACGTGGCGGGTTGAGGTCGCCGTCACGCACAGAACAACGTTTCACATCCTGGTTGGATACGGCCTTCCCTACTGGACGGCAAGACCACCTCGGCAGGTAACCGATCAGGCCTCAAAGCGCGCTCACCCTGGCTGCGGGCCCGGTGCACGGAAGGCGCGCTGGACTCCGCCGTGCTGGCCACAGGCGCGCGGGCTGCCGCCAGCGAGACTGACGGAGCTGTTCCCACACTGCACCAGATACCCGCTGCCGGCCCAGAATCCGGGCACGCAGTCGAACCAGTCACACACCTCGGCGGCTGGCTGCCGGACCGGGTCCCCAGCGCAGAAGCCGTACCCCAGCGGGTTGGTCGGGGCGCCGCACAGGCTCGGTGCCGCGATCGGCGTCGGTGCTGGCGACCCCGCCATGGCGGCCGCCGCCCTGGTGGCCGCGGCAGAGGTCGCGGAGGTGGCCGCGGTGGCCGCCGCCACCTCCGTCCGAATCGAATCGGGCGGGGCAGACGGGGCAGCGAGGATCAACGCCGCCGGGACCAGCAGGGTGATCCCGGCGGCGACCGCCACCGCCCGCGCACCACCGCGGACGAACCCGGTGAGCCGCGCCTGCGCGGGCGTGCGGACGGCGGGGCGAAGCGGCTTGCGCCGGGCGTGCTCGGCGAGGGCCTCATCGAGTTGGGCGAGCACCGCCTCCCGCTGCTCGATCGCGTCCGCGAAGGCCACGCTCAGCTTGAACCGGAAGTCGGCGACCGCCTCCGCCGGCAGTAGCAGGCCGGAGGCGCGCCGCCGATCAAGTACCTGGATCAGCGTCACCGGCGCGCGGAGGTCGTGGGCCAGACCGATCATCTTGCCGTAGGCCCAGTCGCGCCGGCCGCGTCCACCGAGCAGGACCAGTCGACGGTTGGTGATCACGGCGATGCCGGTGTCGGTGATCCGGATGCCATCCGGACGCCGCCGGCGTAGCGGACGGGGTCGCAGGGCAACCGTGAGCTCGGGCGCGGGGAGCACCGCTGCCCGCCGGACCTCGACCAACTGGGCGGCCGGCAGCACCCAGCAGACCGTCTCTCCCGGGTCGAGCTCGATCGGAAGACCGGAACCCGCTTCGGCCGAGCCACCGAACTCCTCGGCGAGGGTCCGCAGGCGCCGCAGCTCCTCGTCCCGCCGCCGCCACGCCCCGTCGGCCTCGCGGAACACCCGCTGTCGCCGTTCGTTCTGCCGGTACGCCCACCGGTACCGCCACGTCGAACCCGTCGAGCCAGTCATCGCCACGCCGACCCCTCCGCCGCGTAGGCCACCAATCGGGGGTGTCACCCGGCACAACTCTGGGGTAACCCAGTGGGGGACGGCTTACGGCGAGCAATATGTCCGATCGACGGAGTGATTCAGACGATAGGCGGACCTGCCACGTCAGGGCGTCTCGACGCCAGAGATCTCGTATCGGAAGACCTTCGCGTCCCGAATCGCCACCTGCTGTTCCTCGGTCGGGCCGGCACCGCGAAAGGTCAGCAGCTGCTCCTCGGTCTCCCAACGCTCGTAGACGTTGACCCGGCCGGGCTCGACCAGGTCCCCGCTGATCGTGAAGTCGAGACAGCCGGACGCCGCCCGGGCAGCCGTCACGACCTCAAGGCACCCGGCGAGGTAGCTCTCTCGATCCTCCGGGTCGACGTACATGCTTCCGGCGACGATGAGCACCTGCCGGACCTCCCGCACTCGTGATCCACTGGTGAGATCCCACCCGCCGGTCCTCGACGGTCCTGGGCTGGCGAGAATCCCACCAGCCCAGCCTACGACTGTCGGAGCCCGCGCCCCGCCTCCTCGCCCAAGCCCGGCTGACCGCGTTGACGCGAGTCGCGGCGGACCAGCACCGCGACGGTCAGCGCGGCAAGCGCCGCCAACCCGGCCATCACCCAGAGCACGGTCCGCAGCCCGCTGGTGAAGCCGGGATCAGCGAGTTGGCCCGCAGTGGTGGTCGCCAGCACCGCCCCGACGACCGCGATGGCAACGGTCTCGCTCGCCAGCCGAGCAGTGTTGATCATCCCGGCGCCGGTGCCGGCCCGTTGCGGCGGGACGCTACCGATGGCGAGCGCGTCGAGCAGCCCGACGGACAACCCGATGCCGGTACCGATAGCGAGCAGTGGGCCGGCCAGGTCGGCCGCGCCGCTGGTCGGGGTGATCACCGTCGCCCACGCCGCCCCCGACGCGACCGTCAGGACAGCGGCGACGATAACCGCCGACGCCGGCACCCAGCGGGTCAGCGCGCCGGCGAGCAGCGGCAACACCACCGTCGGCGCGGTGAGCAGCACCAGGGTCAGGCCGGCGGAGCTGGGCGTCAGCCCGACCACCGTGGTGAGGTACGACGGCAGATACACCAGCAGCGGCACCAGGACCGCGACGACGGTGGCCGCCGCCAGGCAGATGCCGACGAAGCGCGGACTGGCCAAGAGGGTCAGGTCGAACATCGGCTCAGGGTGGGACCGCTCCACCCGGACGAAGACCACGAGCAGCGCCACCGCCGCCGCGAAGGCGGCCACGATCCGCGGGTCTCCCCAGCCGTACGCCGGCCCCTGCACGAAGCCAAAGATCAACAGCAGCAGCGCGGCGGTGAAGGAGATGGTCCCGCCCCAGTCGAGCCGGCCCGCGTGCGGTTGACGCGACTCCGGCAGCCACGGAACCAGCAGCAGCACCGCCACCGCCACCAACGCGGGTACGGCGAACACCGCCCGCCACCCCAGAAAGTCGATCAGCAGTCCCGCGATCGTCGGGCCGAAGGCGAGGCCAGCGCCGATGGCCATCCCGAAGACGCTGAACGCGCGCGTTCGGGCCCGCCCCACGAAGGTGTTGGCCAGCAACGCCCCCGCGCTGGTCGCGGCGGCAGCCGCACCAACACCGGCGAGCCCGCGCAGCACATTCAGGAGGAGGACGTCGCCGGCGACGCTCGCCAGCAACCCCGCCCCGGCGAAGACCCCAAGCCCGATGGTGAAGACCCGCCGCCGACCGAACAGGTCGGCCAGGGCCCCCGTGGCGAGCATGAAGCTGGCGAAGGTGGCGTTGTAGCCGTTGACCACCCACTGCACCCCAGCCAGGTCGGCGTCGAGATCCCGTCCGATCTCCGGCAGCGCCACCGCGGCACCGGTCAGCGATAGCGGCAGCGCGAAGGTTGACACCAGGACGGCGACCAGCACCACGACGCGTCGGTTCTGCACAACTCCCCCGTTCCGTTCGAGCTGCTCCAGGCTAGTGCCGCGGTCCAGGCAGCCATCAGGCCCGGTAGCGCGCCGGACGGGTACGGGGAGGCTGCCGGCGGTCACCTTTCGGCGACCGCCGGCAGCACCGGAGTCAGGGCAGCCAGTCCGGCCGCAGCGGGTAGCTCGTCACCCCCGCGGCGCTGGTCCGCGTCGCCAGCACCTGGTGGAGCTGGATGCCGTTGCGCTCGAACGACAATCGGGATCCGGCCATGTACAGACCCCACACCCGAGCAGTTCCCGTGCCCACCTCGCCGACGCAGAAGTCCCAGTTTGCCACGAGGTTGCGGCACCAGGCCGCGAGCGTCAGCGCGTAGTGGCGGCGCAGGTTCTCCTCGTGCTGCACCTCCAAGCCCACATCGTGGATCTCGGAGAGCACCCGGCCCGGCCCGGCCAACTCGCCGTCCGGAAAGACGTACCGGTCGATGAACGCGCCGGAGCGGTGCGGCGCACGGTTGTCGGCGCGGGTGATGCAGTGGTTGAGCAGCCGGCCGTCGGGCCGCAGCCGGTCCCGGAGCGAGCCGAAGTATTCCGGATAGTTGCGTACCCCGATATGTTCGGTCAATCCGATCGAGGAGACCACGTCGAACTGCTCCGGTGGCGTGTCCCGGTAGTCGAGGTACCGCACCTCGGCCAGCCCGGTCAGCCCCTCCCGCTCGATCGCGGCCTGCGCCCACTCGGCCTGCGCGCTGGAGAGGGTCACCCCGAGCGCCTGGACGCCGTACTCGCGGGCCACGTGCCGGACCATGCCGCCCCACCCGCAGCCCACATCCAGCAGCCGCATCCCGGATTTGACCGCGAGCTTCTGCGCCACCAGGTCGTACTTGGCCGCCTGCGCTGTCTCCAACGAGTCCTGCGGCGAGCGGAACAACGCGCAGGTGTACGTCATCGACTCCCCGAGCACCTTCTCGTAGAAGGCGTTCGACACGTCGTAGTGGTGTGAGATGGCGCTGCTGTCCCGGATCCGGGAGTGGCGCAGCCCGCCCAACACCCGCTTCCACCGGGGCACCGCCTCCTGCGGTGGCGGTGGCGGCGGCAGCAGCCGCTCCCAGCCCAGGCCCCGGACCAGGGCCAGGGCCTCGGGCACCGGCGGGATCCGCAACCGCACCTCGTCCTTGAGGACCCGCAGCGCCTCGTACGGATCACCCGGATGCACCCCGGACAGGCCGAGGTCGCCGCTGACGTACGCCCGCGCCATCCCCAGGTCGCCCGGGGCGGTCAACAGGTAGGACAGGCCACGCGGGGAACGGATGGCGAGGGTGATGCCGGCGTCGGCCGGGCCGACGGAACTGCCGTCGTACCCGGTGATCCGTACTGGCAGGGGCTCGGTGGTCAGGGCTCGAATGACGTCGGCCAGGGTTCGCCCCCGAATGCCGGCCGTCTTCGGCGCGGCCGCGGAGACGCCCGCCGACTCCTGCTGTCGATCAATCAGACTCATGCTCGTGCTACCGCCTTCTCGTACAGTCCGGTTAGCCGGTGGGCCGGGTCGTAGCGGTCCTTGACCGCCCGCCAGGTGTCGCCGCCGTAAAGCCGGTCAAACACCTCCCGGTCGTAGTACGCGTCGGAGTAGAGCGACTTGTGCCCGCCCAGCTCCGACACCCTGCGTTCGATCACCCGGTTCATGTCGCCGTCGGCGGCACCCCCGGCGATCGGCACGCTTCCCCAGAACCCAATGTTCACGTAGTCCTGCCCGGGCCGCAGCGGATACAGCGGCCAGGACCGGGCCGATCCCGGCCCGGTCGGTTCCCGCAGCCGCAACGGGCAGAGCCAGACCGGGGTCATTCGCACCGCGCCGGCGAACCAGCGCAGGAACTCGGCGGTACGCCCCAGCGGGATCTCCACGTCCTGCACCACCCGTTCCCGCGCCGGCTGGCCGCGCCACCGGTCGATCCGCGCGGCCACCTGATGCTGGTGCTCCAACCGGACCAGCCGGTGGTAGAAGTCGCTACGCCGCCAGCGTGCCGGCCAGACCCGGCGCAGCACCGGGTGCTGCGCCCCGAACGCCGCGGAGCACCAGAACCAGTCGGTGTCCCAGCGCCACAGGTAGTCGTGCCCGGTCAGCGCATCCTGGGTGCGTTGCTGCAGCGACCGGTAGTAGATCTCCTGACCGGTGTAGTCGCTGACCGGCCCGGCGTCGTCGGTGAAGGTGGCGAGCACCAGGTACGCCTCATCCGGGCTGAACATCACCCCGTCCATCGCGTCCACCACCGCGCCGGCCCACGAACGGGTGACGATGACCTCGCCGATCGCCTCGGCGAGCTCCTCCAGCCGGTTGAACCGCACATTGTGCAACACGACCCGCCGGCCGATCGGTTGCAGCTCGATCCGCAGTCGGGTCGCGTAGCCGAGGCTGCCCAACGAGTTGGGGAAGGCGGCGAACAGGTCGGCGTGCTCTCCCTCCGGTCGGGCGGTGATGACCTCCCCGGCCCCGGTGAGCACGTCCAACTCGGTCACCGACTCGTGCGGCAGCCCGTTGCGGAACGACGTGGACTCGATCCCCAGGCCGGTCACCGCCCCACCGAGGGTGATGGTGCGCAACTGCGGCACCACCAGCGGCATCAGCCCGTGCGGCAGGGTCGCCTCCACCAGGTCCTCGTACGTGCACATGCCCTGCACGTCGGCGGTGCGGGCCACCGGGTCAACGTGGAGGACACCGCCGAGGCCACTGACATCAAGGCCCGGTGCGCGTGGGGCCGCGCGCGGGCGGAACAGGTTGGATGTGCGCTTGGCGAGCCGAACCGGCTGTCCCGGCCGCACCGCCGCATACGAGCGCCGGAGCTGGACCACTGCCTGATCATGATCACGCACGGCATTCATCAGATCACTTTACGCCCAACCGGGCCACCGCACTGGACGTCCATGGTGGCCGATGACGAAAATGTCCACCTGACCAACGGACGGCGGCCTAGCGTAGGGTCATGCCGAAGGCCGTTTGGAACGACCTGGTGATCGCGGAGAGCAACGACACCGTACTGGTCGAGGGAAATCACTACTTCCCGCGCTCGACGCTGCGCGACGACCTGATCCGTGGGTCCAACACGCAGTCGGTCTGCCCGTGGAAGGGAACCGCGTCCTACTACACGTTAGAACACGACGGCCAGATCAGCCCGGACGCGGTCTGGTACTACCCGGAACCGGGACCGAAGGCGGGGATGGTCCGCGACCGGATCGCGTTCTCGGGTGACGTCCAAGTCATCGACTGAGCGGCGATGCGGCCGGGGAGGCTAGCCGTGGCCCCGCTGGTGGGCCAGGATGCCGGTATGTCCGCCTCCACCCAACACCCCGACCCGGCCGGCACCATCTACCGCCGGCCCGGCGCCCCCCGACCTCGGCTGCCCCGCGATCCGCTGACGTGGGTGGCGGTGTTCATCGGCGCGGCCGGCCTCCTACTCGGGGGCTTCTTCGTCCTCGGCGGCGCGGGGGGTGACGGCACGCCAGGCGTCCCGGCGGTGGCCGCGACGCCGTCCACCGGCGAATCGACCCCGGTGGGGCAGGAGCCGCCCGCCCCACCCACCGTGACAGTCAGCTCCCCGACGGCCACTCCGACCACCGCGGGAGCCAGCTCCCCGCCGGCCATCCCCACCGGCCCGACAGCGTTTCGCCAGGTGGCCTCGGGCCGGTGTCTGGGCATTGACGGAGACGGCGCGAAGGCGCCCGCGAGGCTCCTCGACTGCCGTGGCGACGACCCCCGGCAGCGGTGGCTGCCCAACGCCGTCGGGTCGGGCCTGGTGAGCCTGGTCAACCAGGCCTCGAACATGTGCCTCGACGTGGAGGGCTCCAACGCCGCCGACGGGGCACGGCTGCAGCAGTATCCCTGCCACGGCGAGGCCAACCAGCAGTGGCAGCTCGTACCCAGCGCCGGCGGACAGGTGCTGATCGCGGCGCTGCACAGCGGCCGGTGCGCGTACCCGGACGGCGGCCGGCTCGACGCCGGCACCGAAATCCGGCAGATCACCTGCGTTGACGCCCCCAACCAGCAGTGGCGGTTCGGCTGACCGGTTACTCGGCCACCCGGAGCATTCTGAGCTGCGCCCGGTGTTTGGGAAGGTGGACCCGGGCGTGCAGGTCCAGCACCCGCCCCCAGGGCAGTGGGCCGTCCACGACGAGGTCGTAGCCCTCTCGCAGGTGGGTGTCGACCGGGGTACCGGCCGCCGGGCCGAGCCGGTCGACCAGGGCCACCAGCCGGCTACTGGTGGCGCGCAGCCGGGCGTCCAACGCGTCGAGGTCACCGAACTCGGCGACCAGCGCATCGACCTGGGGCCGGTGCATCGTCTCCAGGTCGTAGTAGGCGTACGGCGAGCCGGCGAGGACCGCCTCGGTCGCCTCGGTCATCAGCTCGTCGTTCGCGACGAGATGGGCCACGATCTGTTCGGCGCCGAGCCGCCCCGGCGGCGCCGGGCCGAAGCCGCCCGCGGTCAACTCTGCGAGCAGCTCGTCGTAGGCCCGCCCCAGCCCTGCGCTGTCCACGCCTGCCAGTCAAACCCGCGACGCGCCGGTCCGCGTCGCGTTCCGGTGGGGTGTTCACCCGGATGGGTGGCCAGCGGCAGCCGGGCCAAGCCGGGCGAGCGCATCGTCGAGGGCGACGCGCTGCGCTGCCCCGGAGTAGGTGGTCGGGTCGATGGCGGTCAGCGTGTTCAGCCCCTCGACCAGGGCCACCAGCCCGATGGCGGTGGACGAGCAGTCCGCCGCGGGCCAGTCGGGCCGGACCGCGGCGACCAGTCCCCGAACCCGATCAACGAACTGGCGGTTGTAGCCGCGGTGCAGCTCGGCCAGGACCGGGTCGGCCAACGCGGCGGCCAGGAAACCCACCCATACCCGCGCCTCCTCCTGACGCTCCGTGGTCGGGGCGGCGGCCTGGAGCAGCACGGCGCGCAGCGCCGTGCCAGGTGTTTCGGCGGCGGCCTGCATGGCGTCGGCCCGCTGGCCGGTGCGCTGGTGAAGCAGCTCGCGCGCGTGCACCAGCAGGGCCTGCTTGTCGGCGAAGGTGTGCAGCACCATCCCGGTGGTGCAGCCGGCCCGCTCCGCGACGGCACGCAGGGTGAGACCGGGCAGGCCGCGTTCGGCGAGCACTGACCAGGTGGCCGCCGACAGGCGTTGCCGTTGGTCAACCCGGTCACGTCGGCTGGCCATCCACCCTCCCCGGTCCGGCTCCATCCGGCAGGCCCGCGCCCACCGCGCCGGCCTCCCCTGTCGTAACGTACGTTACGGTAACGCTTGTTACGAGCGGTCTCCCCACCGGGGTGCGACCGGCACGAACCAAGGAGGACATGTGATCTCCGTCCACCCCGAACCGTGGGAGTCCACCGACAGCACCCGACTGCGCGCCGCGCAACGCGCCGAGTTGGACGCGCGCTACCGCAGCGACGACCACGAGCCGGGTGCCCCGCCCACCGCCGACAGCGTCCCCGTCTTCCTCGTCGCCCGCGACCACCTGGGCGCCGCGCTCGGCTGCGGTGGTCTCCGCTTCCTCTCCACCGAATCCGCCGAGATCAAACGGATGTACGTCGAGCCGAGCGCCCGCGGCACCGGCGTGGCGACCGCCATCCTGCAGGCCCTGGAGGCTGCCGCCCGCACCGCCGGCGTACGGACCCTGCTGTTGGAGACCGGCCCCGCCCAGCCCGACGCGATCCGCTTCTACGAACGTGAGGGCTACCACCGCATCGCCAACTTCGGCCCGTACCAGGACGAATCACTCTCCGTCTGCTACGCCCGCGAACTGGCCTGACCGGTCAACGGCTACCCTCCTGATCGTGACCTACCAGGCCGCCGACACCCGCTATGACCAGATGACCTACCGACGCAGCGGGGCCAGTGGGCTCCGCCTACCGGCGATCTCGCTCGGCCTGTGGCACAACTTCGGGCCCGACCGCCCCTTCGAACGGCAGCGGGACATTGTCCGCCGGGCCTTCGACCTCGGGGTCACCCACTTCGACCTCGCCAACAACTACGGCCCGCCGCCGGGCGCCGCCGAGGAGAACTTCGGCCGGATGCTCGCCACGGACCTGAAGCCGCACCGGGATGAACTGGTCATCTCCAGCAAAGCCGGCTATCTGATGTGGCCCGGCCCATACGGCGAGTGGGGATCCCGCAAATACCTCGTCGCCTCGCTGGACCAGTCGCTCCGCCGCCTGGGGCTGGACTACGTCGACATCTTCTACAGCCACCGGTTTGACCCGGACACCCCGCTGGAAGAGACGATGGGCGCCCTGGACGCCATAGTCCGGGCCGGCAAGGCGCTCTACGTCGGCATCTCCAACCACACCGCCGAACAGACCCGGCGGGCCGCGGCGATCCTGCGCGACCTGGGCACCCCGCTACTGATCAACCAGCCGTCGTACTCGATGCTGAACCGCTGGACCGAGGAGGACGGCCTGCTCGACACGCTAGCGGAGGTCGGCGCGGGTTGCATCTCCTTCAGCCCCCTGGCCCAGGGCCTGCTCACCGACCGCTACCTCGACGGCATCCCGGCCGACTCCCGGGTCCGCACCAGCGTCCACCTCTCCGAGCGGGACGTGCGCCCGGAACGGCTGGTCACCATCCGCGGCCTCGCCGCCATCGCCCAACGCCGCCACCAGTCCCTCGCGCAGCTCGCACTCGCCTGGGCCCTGCGCGACCCCCGAATGACCAGTCTGATCATCGGCGCCAGCAGCGTCTCCCAACTCGAGGCCAACCTCGCCACGCTGGACAACCTTGAGCTGACCGCCGAGGAACTGGCCGACATCGACCGCCAGCTCGGCTGACGCCGGCGGAGGTCTGCAACACCTTTCCTCACTCTCTCAGCGATCGCGGAAGCTATCCTGCCGCATCGCCTGAGACCGTCGGTGCCATGCACGAGAACAACGCGCTCAACCCGTTCCGCATCAACATCCCACCGGCCGACCTCGACGACCTGCGTAACCGGCTGGCCCACACCCGCTGGCCCAACCCGGTGCCCGGCCGCGACGACCGCACCGACTTCAGCCGCGGCATCCCGATGGTGTACCTGAAGGAACTCGTCGAGTACTGGCACGACGGTTTCGACTGGCGGGCGCAGGAGGCGAAACTCAACGAGTACGAACAGGTCACCACGGTCGTCAACGGCCAGACGTTCCACATCGTCCACGTTCGATCGACGAACCCGCAGGCCACCCCGCTGATGCTGAACCATGGCTGGCCCGGCTCGTTCGTCGAGTACCAGCACCTCATCCCGCTGCTGACCGACGAGTTCCACGTGATCATCCCGTCGCTGCCCGGCTTCGGCTTCTCCACCCCGCTGTCCGGGACCGGCTGGGAGTTGGCGCGAACCGCGGCCGCCTACGCCGAGATCATGACGCGGCTCGGCTACGAGAGGTTCGCCGCCCACGGCACCGACATCGGTTCGGGCACCACCGGCCGCCTCGCCGCCGAATACCCGGAGCGGGTCATCGGTACGCACCTCGGCCTCGACCCCTTCCTGCTCGGATTGGTCGGCGACAAATTCCCCTACCCCGACGGCCTCTCCACGGACGAAATCGCCCAGATCGAAGCGGTACGCACCGAGGCCTCGGCCGAACGCGGATACCTCCTGATGCACAACCACCGCCCCGACACCATCGGCGCAGCCCTCACCGACTCACCGGTCGGTCAGCTCGCGTGGATCGCCGAAAAGTTCAAGACCAAAACCGACGGCGCCTGGCGGACCCCGGACGAGTCGGTCGACCGCGACCAACTCCTCACCAACATCAGCCTCTACTGGTTCACCCGCGGCGGCGCGTCCAGCGCACAGTTCTACTACGAGGCCGAACACTCCGGCCTCGACCTGGTCATGGCCACCCAGGTACCGACCGGCTGGGCCGTGTTCAACACCCACCCCCTCGTACGCCGCGCGATGGACCCGGGGCAGGCGATCAGCCACTGGAGCGAGTTCACCGAAGGCGGCCACTTCCCCGCGATGGATGCCACCAAACTACTGGCGAACGACATCCGCACCTTCTTCCGCGGCATCACCTGATCCCGCGAGCCCACGACAACCCCCACGAGGATGGCTCGGCGCCCGCCGGGCCATCCGGCCATCCTGTGCCCCTGGCGAGGCCCCTTCGGTAGCGTTCGGCCAGGCCCCGGCATGGCACTACCGCCATCGATACAGTGGATGTGCTGGTGGCGCTTCCGGGCGACGCCCTCTCGCCCCGACAGCCGAGCACGGAAGGACGCTCACATGTATCGACCGGGCACCTTCCCGGTGTCCATCAAAGGCGTCTGCGTCCGCGACGGCCGGGTTCTACTGCTCCGCAACGAGCGGGAAGAATGGGAACTACCCGGCGGCAAGCTCGAACTCGGCGAGGACCCGGCCGCCTGCGTCGGCCGAGAGATCAGCGAGGAGACGGGCTGGACGGTACGGGTCGGCCCGATCCTCGACTCCTGGCAGTACCACATCCGCGACGGCGTCAACGTGCTGATCGTGACCTACGGCTGCCTCACCGACGACGACTCACCGATCACAGTGAGCTCCGAACACAAAGAAGGTCGCCTGTTCGCCGCCGACGAGCTCGCGGACCTGCCCATGCCCGACGGGTACCGGCGCTCGATCGACGACTGGTTCCGCCGGCTCGAGTCACCTGGAGATCACCCGCGGCCGGACGAACCTGGCCGCCGACGGCTCCGGGCGGGATGAGGCGTTCGTCAACCCTGGGTCCTGGGCCGGCTCAGTCGCGCCTGACCACCGTCGCGTGGGCCGGGGGCACCGAACCGCCGCGCGCGACCGGGTGGACGTGGCCGGGCAGCACTCCAGCGGGAAGCGAGAGGGGCTTGTGCTAGGGTCGCGCCCGTGGTAAGCCTCGATGTCATCACCGAACGGTCGGATCCGGCCGTACAGCGGATCAGCGACGTCGTCAAGCATTCGCGATCCGCCGTCCGCACCGTACTCATCGAGGATGCCGAGCCGCTCGTGGAGTGCATCCGCGCGGGGTTGGACTTCGTCGAGGTCTACGGAGTCGAGAGCAGTCCCTTCCCCGATGAGGTGCTCGCCGCGTGCCGGCAGCGGAACATTCCCGTTCGCCTGGTGGCGGTCCCGATCATGAGCAGCCTGTTCAAGGTCGACAAGAAGCCCAAGGTGTTCGGGGTGGCACGCACGCCGAGACCGTGGAGCTTCAACGATCTGTCCCGCACCACCGGTGACATCATCGTCCTGGACGGCGTGAAGATCGTCGGCAACATCGGCGCCATCGTGCGCACCTCCTTCGCGCTCGGCGCCGCCGGCATCGTGCTCGTGGACAGCGATCTGGCCACCGTCGCTGACCGACGCCTGGTCCGGGCCAGCCGAGGCTACGTCTTCTCGCTGCCGATCGTGCTCGCGTCCCGGGCCGAGGCGATCGACCACTTCCGGCACAGCAGAGTCCCGCTGATCGCCTTCGACACAGACGGCGATCTGGCGGTCAGCGATCTGCGCGACGCCGACGAGCCGCTCGCCCTCCTGCTCGGTGCGGAGAAGACGGGCACATCGCAGTCGTTCGAGAGCATCGCCAGCAGCACCGTGTCGATCCCTCTCAATCCGGACGCGGAGTCGCTGAACGTTTCGGTCTGCGCCGGGATCGCCCTGTACGAGCGGTCCTTCTGGAACCTCCCCGCACGAAGCCGCTCGCCGCGCCCGCCGGCTACCGGCCGGCAGGCCGGCCCCCGGCGCAACGGCAGACCCGTGCGGTCGGGACACCGAGGCCGCCCCGGCCGGTAGCCGGGGAGCGGCCTCGCGCGGAGAGCGGGAAACCAGAGGCGCGGGTGGTCCGGCCCAGTCACGTGTCCGGGCAGCTCACAGCTGGTAGGCCAGATTGATCATCATGCCGGTCTCGGCGTGGTAGATGTTGTGGCAGTGGGTCATCCACTGTCCGGGGTTGTCCGCGTCGAGGTCGACGGTGACAGTCTGGTGCGGGGTCACGATGACAGTGTCCTTGCGGGCGCCGCCGTCGCCGAGGGCGAAGGTGTGCCCGTGCACGTGCATGGGGTGGAACATCATCGTTTGGTTGATCATTCGTAGCCGTACCCGCTCGCCCTCCCCGGCCAGGAGCGGCTCGGCGTCGGTGAAGGTCTTGCCGTTGATGGTCCAGCGGTAGGGCTCCATGCCGCCGCCGAGGACCAGATCATGGGTCCGGTCCGGCTTGCGCTGGGGCAACCGCACGTTGTCCGCGGCCCGCAGCTGGTTGGTGAGAATGACGCGGCGGTCGAGTTCGGTTGCGCGTACCTCGGCCGACGGTGCCCTGCCGCCTCCGGTCCGGACCACGGCAAGCGCCTGGCCCGTCTTGCCCTCGGCGACCGCGACCAGGGGGAACACCCCGTCGGCGACGACGACCTCGACGTCAACCCGCTCACCCATGCCGACGACCAGTGCGTCCGTGACGTCCGGAACGACCGGAAATCCATCACTGTGCGTAACGGTAAGCTGGTGCTCGCCCAGCGCCACCCGGAAGGCGGTGTCGGAGGCGGCGTTGACCAGCCGGATGCGTACCCGCTGGCGGGGCCGGGCGGTGAGCGTGACGGGGGTGGCCGGCACCCGACCGTTGATCAGGTAGTGCGGGTAGTCGACGTCGCCCGCGCCGCCGAGCAACGGCGAGGTCATAGTCTCCATGCTGCCGCCATCCATCGGCATCCCGGCGCCGCGGTCCATGCCGGGCATGTCGTGCCCGCCGTGCATCCCGTCGGTGCCGTCGCCGAGCGCGGCCAGCACGTCGTCCGGGGTGCGCCCAGTGCCGTCGACCCAGTCGTCCAGGACGACGATCCACTCCTGGTCGTAGCGGCCCGCGTCGTTCGGGTCATCCACGATCAAGACGCCGTGGAGCGCTCGGTCGAGTTGCACCCCGGAGTGCGGGTGGTAGAAGTAGGTTCCCGGGTGGGGCGCGGTGAAATCGTAGGTGAACCGCCCGCCCGCGCCGATCGGGTCCTGGGTGACCCCGGGGACGCCGTCCATGTCGTTGCGCAGCGCGATGCCGTGCCAGTGCACGCTGGTGTCCACAGGCAACTCGTTGACCACGTCGACGCGGAGCCGGTCACCGGCCTTGGCCCTGATCAGCGGAGCGGGGGCGTCCTCGGTGTACCCCCAGGTGTCGACCATCACGCCGCCAAGATCCAGGGTCACCGGGCGGGGGGTGAGGGTCGCGCGGACGGTGGCGGCGCCGGGGCGTTGCCGGGCCATTTCGGCGCGGTGGATGGCCTCGGCGTGGGGGTCGACCAGTTTCGGAGTGTTGCGGTTGGCGGCGACGGCGACGACTCCGGCGGTCCCGGCGAGACCGGCAGCCCCGGCGATCCCGGCGATCACGTGCCGGCGGGTGAGCAGCGATGGCATGGAGGCTCCTTCGTGTGCGCCATCAGCGTCATCGACCGCCGGCCCGGCGAGTAGGGATCGGGCCGCTTCTTCAGAGAATCTTCATGGCCCCGAAGGGGTCTTTCCGCTGGCTTCGGGCCATGGTTGATGGGGACGAGAGGTCACCCTGATCCCGCACCGGGGGCCACCCTGCACCGGGTCAGTCAAGGACGAGGAAGTGAATGTAGCCGATGAGCAGGACGTCGCAGCCGATGCGACCACGCAGCAGGTCCGGATCCGCGCCAAAGTCGCCGGGTCGCGGTGCGCTGGCCGCACCGACGTGGACGATCATCATCGCGGCGCTGGCCGTGCTGGCCACGCTCACCGCCGTGGTGGTGTTCGCCCTGCGCAGTCAGGGGTCTTCGAACGGTGACACCACCGGTGGTGCCGGACACCAGGGGTTCGGGCACGTCCACGGGATCGCAGTCGACCCGGGTAGCGGCGCCCTGCATGTCGCCACGCACGTCGGGCTGTTCCGCGTCGACGGTCCGCGGAGCGCCGTACGCGTGTCAAAGGACTACCTGGACCTGATGGGCTTCACCGTGGTCGGCCCCGGGCACTACCTGGCCTCGGGCCACTCCGCGCACGGCCCGGCCAACGTGGGCCTGATCGAGTCAACCGACGGCGGCGTGACCTGGCGGGAGAAGTCGCTATCCGGTACGGCGGACTTCCACGGGCTCCAGGTCGCCCACGGCTCGGTCTACGGCTACAACTCGGTCGACGGCGAGTTCATGGTCAGCGGCGACCAGCGAGACTGGGAGCACCGTTCCCGTACGACAATCGGCGCGTTCGCGGTCAGCCCGACCGACGACGGGACAGTCCTCGCCGTCGGACGCGACGGCCTGCAGCGCTCCACCGACGGCGGCCGAAGCTGGCAGCCGGTGCCGGAGGCTCCTGCTGTCGGCCTGCTGACCTGGGACCACACCGGCGTGTGGGCGGTCGCCCCGGACGGAGCGGTCTGGTCGTCGTCCGACGGCGGGGGGCAGTGGCAGCGGCGCGGCGCGGCGCCGGCTGAGCCGCACAGTTTCGCTGTGCAGGACGGTACCCTCTTCGCCGCGCTCGCCGGTGACCGGATCGCAGCCAGCACCGACGGCGGTGCTACCTGGACTGATCGGTACGCGTCGGAGTGAGAAACACGGCCCGAGGGATCAGGACATGAGTGGACGGGTGCTGGTCGTCGACGACGAACGGAGCCTCGCCAAGGTCGTGGCGAGCTATCTCGAGCGCGACGACTATCAGGTGCGCTGCGTCTTTGACGGCCCGGCGGCGCTCGATGCCGCCCGGGAGGACGAGCCCGACGTCGTCGTCCTGGACCTGATGCTGCCCGGCCTCGACGGTGTGGAGGTGTGCCGGCGGTTGCGGTCGTTCAGCGACTGCTACATCGTCATGCTGACCGCCCGCACCGAGGAGGCCGACAAGCTGACCGGGCTCGGTGTTGGAGCGGACGACTACCTCACCAAGCCGTTCAGCCCTAGAGAACTCGTCGCCCGGGTCGCAGCGATGCGGCGTCGCCCACGCCAGCCCCGCGAGCGGCCGGAGACGGCACCGCGTCGGTTCGGTCCGCTGGCGGTGGACGTGCCAGCCCGCGAAGCCCGCCTCGACGAGGTGCCCGTGCCGCTCACCCGCACCGAGTTCGATCTGCTGGCGGTTCTGTCCGGCCGACCGAATGTCGCGCTGAGCCGCGCTGAGCTGATCACCGCAGTGTGGGGGGAGGGGTGGGTGGGCGACGAGCACCTGGTCGACGTGCACATCGGCCATCTGCGACGCAAGCTCGGCGACGCCCCCGCCCACCCCCGGTTCATCCTCACCGTCCGGGGCATCGGCTACCGGATGGGACCGCAGTCGTGAACTCCTGGCGCGTCAGCCTCGCCGTACGGCTCTTCGCCGCGCAGGTGCTCGCGCTCGCCGTCGGCGGGCTGACCCTGGCGCTGGTCGCCGGTGCGGTGGGACCACGGATCTTCCACGAGCACCTCGGGCAGGTCGGCGGGGAGGTCAGCGCCGAGGCACGCTGGCACGTCGAGCGGGCGTACGCCTCGGCGAACGCGCTCGCGCTCGGTGTCGGTCTCCTCGCCGCGCTGGTCGCGGCGCTGGTGGCCAGCGCGTACGCGACACGGCGGATCGCCAGCCCGATCACTCACTTCGCGCACGCCTCGGCCAGCCTCGCCGACGGACACTACGACGTCCGCATGGCCGACCCCGGCCTCGGCAACGAGCTCAAGACCCTGACCGACTCGTTCAACACCATGGCGGAAGGCCTGGAGACCGTCGAAACGACCCGGCGACGGCTGCTCGCCGACCTCGGTCACGAGCTGCGCACCCCGCTGGCCACCATCGAGGCCTACCTCGAAGCGGCTGAGGACGGCGTCGCCGTTGACGACGAGGACCTTCAATCGGTGCTACGGGCCCAGACCGCGCGGCTGCACCGCCTCGCCGACGACATCGCCGCGGTCTCCCGCGCCGAGACACATCAGCTCGACCTGCACCCGGTACAGACGGCCCCGGCGGACCTGGTCCGGGACGCCGTGGCCGCGGTGCGGCCCCGCTTCGCTGGTAAGGGCGTGACGCTGCGCAGCGATCTTCCCCCTTCCCCGCAGGTCGACGTCGACCCGCAGCGGATGGGGCAGGTGCTCGGCAACCTCCTGGACAACGCGCTACGGCACACACCCGAGGGCGGGACCGTCACGGTACAGGTGGTCAGCGGCGCCAGAGGTGTGGAGCTGGCGGTGACCGACACCGGTCCCGGCATCCCGGCGCAGCACCTCCCGCATGTCTTCGAACGCTTCTACCGGGTCGATACGGCCCGGGACCGGGACAACGGCGGGTCGGGGATCGGGCTCGCCATCGTGCGGGCCGTAGTCAGCGCCCACGGGGGGCGGGTATGGGCGGAGAACGTCCCGGGCGGTGGTGCAATCGTCAGGGTGGTCTTGCCGTCAGCTGCACAGACGCAGGGCTGATGGCTGACGGGCGGATACGGTTTCTGTTGCCCAGGCCGGCAGCATTGTGGTTGCGGGATGTTCGGTGTGCGGCCAGCAGTTACGATGCGGTCGTCGCCTCCAGGTCACCGCGTCCAGCAGCTCCCAATCCGATCCCGGAGAACACCTTCCCCGCCAGCTACCAGTAGTCCTCATCGTCCCACAGCTCAAAAATGATCAGTGGCCATTCGTCGGGGTTCCCTTCGGTGAGCCACCCGAGCTCGTCACTGTCGATCGAGTTGGCGAAGGGGAGGAAGCCGCCGGGCTCGGGCCAGACCGGCAGAGAAGCGGGCATTGACGGGCGAGGTGCAGCCAGACACCCTGCCCAACGGCTACCCAGGGTTGAGCGCCGGGCGGGCTGCATCGAGGGCCGTCTTGACGCCTTACAGGAGGAGCTACGCCCCAACGGCGGCCAGTCGATCAAGGACCAGGTTAATCGGATCGCCCAGGCGGCCGGTGCCGACAAGCCCGAGATGCGCTGATCGTGCGGGAACGACGAAGGGGCCCCGCCCACCGACAGCGGCGTAAACGGGACCCCTCGTAGATCCGATGTGCTCGGATTGCTATCCGGCGCAGCCGGGTACGTCGCCAGAGCAGTTGTCCGGCCGGTTCTTGACCACAGTGGTTCCAGTGACGGTGTTCAACTCGACCGTGCCGCCATTGTTGAAGATGCCGCCACCGTCGGTGGTGGCGATATTCTTTACAATCTTGGTCGAAAAAAGTGTGAGCGCACCATTGGCATCGTTGTAGATTCCGCCGCCTTGGTCGGCCCGGTTGCCAATAACCTTTGTCTTTCGCATCACCAGCTGACCCGGATTGTACACTCCGCCACCGATGGCGGCGACAGTATGGTTGTCCTTGATCAAACTTTTTTCGACAACGACCGCCGCGTTAATATCTACAAACAGCCCTCCGGCCATCCGCGTTAACGCCGTGTTTTTTACGATCTCTACGTTCCGCAGAGTGGCTGGCGTGTCGATATAGATTCCACCAGCGAAGTTACTCGCACGATTGTTCGTGAACTTTGTATCGGAGATTTGACCGATTCCGCTTCTAACAGCCAAGCCTCCGCTCCCTCCCCGGGAAAAATTGTCGGCGAACACGCTCTTTTTTATCGTTACGGCATTAGCCATATCGAAGCTCACTACGCCGCCGCCTTCGCTGGACGTATTAGCGGCTATATGAGAATTGTTGATAATTAATGTTCCCTGAGAGTTTGAAATGCCGCCACCAAATCCCTGGGAGCTGTTATGGCTGACGGTACTGTGATTAATAGTGGTGACACCAAAGTTGTCGACACCACCACCGTCGTTAGCGACGTTGCGGGTGATGGTGCTGTGGTTAGCGGTCAGCGCTCCGCCGGAGATGACAAGAGCCCCTCCGCCGTCGGCGTTTATCTCCCCGCCGGTGATGGTGAGGTGGTTGAGGGTGAGGTGGCCGCCGCTCTGGACGGTAAAGATTCTGAATTGATCGACCGCGGCGGCGCGTTTGATGGTGGTGTGTTTGCCGCCGTTGAGCGTGATCGGGGTGGTGATGGCGGGCAGGCCGGCGCCGTCGATGTTGGCGGTGAGTAGGTAGGTGCAGTCTTTGGCGAGGTCGAGGACGGCGCCGTCGCGGGCGTTGGCGAGGGTGACCGCCGCGATCAATGCGTCGGCGTCACACGGGACGGGTGTGCCCTTGCGTTTGTCCTTCTTTCCCCCGCCCTTGTGGCCCTTGTTGTCGGGGGAGGCGTGGTTGGGCTTTCCCAGCCGGTCGTCGGCGACGGTGAGAGTGCCGTCGACGGCGCCGACAGCCGGCGCTCCGCTGATGCTGAGGCTGGTGGTGAGGGCCAGGCCGGTCATGCCGGCCAGTCCGACAGCCCACCATCGTGACCTCGCCCGGCGTGCACTCGGTCGGTCCGGTTTGTGTTCGTGGCTCTGATAGTTCATCGCGGTGTTGGTGTCCTTCCCCGTCACGGACGAGCACCACCACCCCCGGAGGGCAGGACCCGGGGTGGTGTTCCTCGGCTACCAGGCAGGCGGCAGCAACCACCCCGAGCTAAACCGACATAAACCCCACCAAGGCATAGACCCGAAAAATATATCTGAATGAGGCATACATCCGCCGCGACACCAGGCGCACCCCGCACACCCGGAGAGGAACCCCCAATGACCCACAACTACCTGATCTTCACTGATCCGCACCGCTGCCCCCGCCGCCGTCGGCGCCATCCTCGCCTGGTTGGCCTCGCAGGCAGCGACTGCCATCGACGGCGACTCGTCCACCGCCCTGGCTCGGGTGGCCGAGGCACGCTGGCCGTGGCTGGGTGTCCTACTCGGCACGCCGGCCGCAGCCGACTGCCTGCCACCAGCCCCACAGAATCGTCAATGCGGTGCCGCCGGCGACACCCCCTGCGGCCCCGACCAACAAACGCGCGCGCCCGCCTGGCCTTACGATTGGGCGCGGTCGCTGTCCAGGGAGGCGGTTTACCACGTCGGATCAATGACCACCCCACGCCGGGCGCACGCCGCCGTCATCTGCACAGCCGCTCTCATCACATCACCCAGGCCGCCACCCTCGGCACGCTTGAGCGCTTCGCCGACCTCCCGCAGATCTGCATGCGCAGAGTCCACACAAACCCGATATTTCGGCCGACGCCGATGGACAAGCCTCCTGAAGCGGCGGCTAACACCGCCCGTCTGGTGTCACGGCAATGCACTCCCGGCTCACCTCGGGCTCACAACGGGGCACATGCGAGCAGGACAGTTCGACCGAAACTAATGAAGAAGATTATCGCTAGGCGCGATATGCCTGCTCAGGACCTTGATCGTTGAGTGGGCCGGAGGTACCACCATGCGAACCACACCGCCACGATCGCTGGTGACCCGCTACCACTGAGTCTGCCCAGCTCACGCGGACCGGGTGGTGCCAGATGAACCCAGCCGCGGGAGACCGTGTCGACTTCATTGCGCAACGTCAGAAGTAAGCGATCCTCCTCGAGTCGCCACGAATCAGCGATCGCCACCCGCCCCAACATCCGAGGGTCGAGTGGCGGCAGCCAGCTTGCCCTCAGGGGTGTGCGCGTCGATGACGCAGCGAATGTTTGAATCTTTGCCCATGGGTCCTAGTGTTTCCGATGCAGGCCAGGCGACCGCTGGGTCGGGTCGTGTCGACGCGCGTCGTGGTCACGGCTACGGACCGGACCGACCGCCGTCCTCGGAGCTGGCGACCGGTTGGCCGCTGACCGGCACACGACGGTGAATACGGTCATCAAGGCCCCCACGCCGCTTTCGTCGATCGATCTCACCGATGACGCGCAAGTCGCCGAGGTGCTCGACCTTGCGGTACGAGCCGGCGAGGTGGTTCTGGCGTCGGGCACCGGCGTGCTAGACACCACCACAACGGTACGGCTCATCGCTACCACCTATGGCCTGTCGCAGTGCAGTATCGACGTCACCTACGACGCCATCCGGATCTGGGCGGACCGTGGTCCAGAGTTACCGCCGGCTAGTGCCATGCGTGTCGTGCACGACCGCTCCCTGAACTTCACCAGCTTGGCAGCTGTGAATCGGTTGTCTCGCCGGCTGCGCACCGGGATGGTCCCTCTCGACGAAGCGCGTGCCGCGCTCGACGTCACCACCTCGACACCCCACCCATATCGCGACTGGATTGCCACCGTCGCCCGGTCGCTCATGGCCACCGCGATCGCGGCGCTGCTCGGCGCCGGAGTGATCGTCGCAGCCGTCAGTTTCGCCACTACCGTGGTGATAGACCGTCTCAACCGCGTTCTCGACGGTCACGGCCTGCCGATCTTCTTTCAGCATGTCCTAGGCGGCGCGATCGCGACAGTGCCGGCTATCGTGCTGGCAAGCCTCGCCACACGGCTGCAGATCGAAGTCAACCCAACCCTGATCATCGCTGCGGGAATCACCGTGCTGCTCAGTGGCCTACAACTGGTCGGAGCGGTACAGGACGCGATCACCGGCGCCCCTGTCACCGCGATGGCCCGCATGCTCGAGGTACTGATGATGACGGGCGGCATCATCGCTGGCATCGCACTCACGCTACGCATCGCCTATCTCATCGATGTCACCGTGCCACCGGTTTCCTTCACCTCCGGGCGCGACATTACCGACCTCCCCGTAAAGATCGCGGCCGGTGCCGTAGCGGCAATGGCATTCGCCCTCGCCTGCTACGCCGAGCGACGTGCGCTCGTCGCCGCGGCCTGCAGCGGCGCCGCCGGCACCGTCTGCTTTCTGCTTGTCAAGCAAGCGGGGTTTGGTCCCGTCATCTCCTCTGGGGTCGCGGCGACCCTGGTCGGTTTGGCCGGCGGCCTGACGGCACGCCGCGCGCTGACCCCTCCACTGGTCATCGCGGTCGCCGGCATCACGCCGTTACTACCCGGTCTCAGGCTCTACCGCGGTCTCTACTCCGTTATCCACGACGAACTGCTCGCCGGAGCCGACCAGCTACTCGCAGCTGGCGGTATCGGGTGCGCACTAGCAGCTGGCGTCACTCTCGGTGAATGGTTCGCCCGCACTCGTAGACCGAACATAATGCAGTCCGGTGTACCACGACGCCCGATCACGAACCGCCGATCCAAACCAGCCGACTGAACTATCAAGCGACTATGAAGTGCACCCGCCAGAAGGCAGCCGCTGGCCAAAATCGTGTGGACGCATGCCCACAATCCTCGCATCGGCGAGAGTCCGCCTCGAACCGGGACGAGTACCTGTCGTCTGCGGAACGCAGCGGATGGGCGTACCGTCGAACAGGCCGAGGAGGAGGTATCCGTGGCTGAGAAGATGATCCAAGCTGCGGACTACGAGGACCCCGCCGGCCCACCCAGGGTGCCGAGGTCGGTCAGCGCGCCGCCGCGCTGCCGCTGCCCGGGCCGGAACCGATGACCGCGGCCGCCGAGATCCCGCCGAGATCGGTCAGGACGCCGTCCCGCCAGCCGGTGTGCCGAGCACGCCCAGGTCGACATACCGATACCGCGGCACGGCGGCTTCGGCCGGTGCCGGCGCCACCCCGCCGACGCCGGCCGTCACCATCGCCAGCACGACCGCGATCCCCCGCGTACGCATCATCCGAGCTCCTCCACATCAGACATTCCCGTCGATGCAAGGATCTCCGGCGCGCGGCCGCGCGGCTCTTATCGATCGCCTACGGCTGCGTGCCGGTGATCAGGTCGGCGGCGCGTTCGGCGACGGCCAGCACGGTGGCGTTGGTGTTGGCCGACACCTGACCCGGCAGCACCGAGGCGTCCGCGATCCGCAGCCCGTCGAGGCCGTGCACGCGGAGGTCGAGGCCGACCACCGTGTCGTCGCCGGTGCCGAGGCGGCACGTGCCGATCGGGTGGAAGTAGGTCATCGCCGAGACCGGGACGTAGTCGTCGAGGGCCGCGTCGGTGGTCACGCCGGCGCCGGGCAGCGCCTCGTCGCCGCGCCACGGGTCCAGGCTCGGGCGCAGGGCCACGTCGCGGGCGATCCGCAGCCCGTGCCGGAGCCGGGCCACATCGCGGCGGTCGGTGAGCATGCCGGGGTTGATCAGCGGCGCCGCCGCCGGGTCGGCGCTCGCCAGTTCGACCGAGCCGTGACTGTACGGCGTGATGAGGCCCACCGCGATCGAGAACCCGGCCGGCGGTCCGGTGAGCTCCGGCGGGTGGTAGGGCAGATGAGCCACCATCAGTTGCAGGGCCGGCTCGCCCGGTTGGTCCGGGGACACCGTGGCCGACACCGACGCCACGCCGTAAACCGTCGTGGGCAGTTCCCGGCCGGCCGCGAAGGTGATCGTGCTGTGCACGTGGTCGCGCAGGTTGGCGCCGACGGCGGACCGGTCGGCGACCACCTCGATCCGGTGCGCGCGCAGCTGATCGGCCGGCCCGATGCCGGAGCGCAGCAGCAGGTGTGGCGAGCCGATGGCCCCGGCGGCCAGCACCACCTCGCGGTTCGCGGCGATCCGGCCGGCGGGCACTTCCACCCCGGTGACGCGCCCTCGATCAACGGTGAGACGCAGCACCGGGGTGTCGGCCCGGATGGTCAGGTTGGACCGGTCGCGCGTCCTGGAGTCGAGGTACGCGTCAGCCGCGCTCTGCCGCTCTCCCCCAGCCATGGCGATCTGGTGGAAGGCGACCTGTTCCAGGCGGGGATCGGCACGCATCGCGGCGACGGCGGCGTGCTCGAAGGACGTGCCCGCGGACCTCGGCAGGGCGAACTTCGCCTCGGCCCGCTCGACGTACGGCAGCAGGTCGGCCGCGCCCCACCCCTTGGCCCCGGCGGCTGCCCAGGCGTCGAAGTTGGCCGGGGCGGCCCGCAGGTGAGTGAGGCCGTTGATGGCGCTCGACCCGCCGATCGCCCGGCCGAGCGGGTAGTACAGCACCCGCCCGCCCAAGCCCGGCTGCGGGACGGTGCTGAACCGCCAGTCGACCTCGGTGCCGAGCAGAAACGGCCAGCGACCCGGGACGACCATGTCCGCGGGCCGTTCGTCCGGACCGGCCTCCAGCAGCAGCACGGTGGTTGCCGGGTCGGCGGACAGTCGGTGGGCCAGCACCGACCCCGCGGTCCCGCCACCGACGACGAGGAAGTCGAACCCCATCGGTCAGGCACCGGCCGGGTCGGCGGCGGGCTGCTTGACCACTTCGGGGACGGGCTCGCCGGCCGGGAAACGGTACGGCCCGGCGAACTGCAACGCCACGGCGGCGAGCACCGCGCCCAGGGCGGCGACGGTGATGATCGGGTCGTAGCTGCCGAACAGGTCGTAGGTCGCCGAGAAGACGATCGCGCCGAGCAGCCCGCCGATGAAGTAGGCCGAATACAGGACGGCGAACACCCCGGTGAAGTGCCGGGACCCGAAGTAGCGCCGGGCCAGGTAGGGCATCAGGTCACCCTCGCCGCCGATGGACAGGCCGACCAGCACCGCCGAGATGGTCACCGTGGTCAGGCTCACCGGAAGGACGACCAGGATCGCGTACCCCGACGCGCCGAACGCGATGAAGGTCCCGCCGACGACGGCGGCGTGGATCCGGTCCATCACCAGACCGGCGGTGAGCCGGCCGGCGAGCAGGCCGAGCCCGGCCGCGGTGGCCGCGCCGGCCGCCTGCTGCAGGGTGAGCCCGTTGTCCTGGCTGAACGCGGCGGCGTTGACCGAGAAGCCCAGCCCGAGCGCGTAGGCCACGAACAGCACGCCCCACAGCAGCAGGAACTTGCCGCTGCGGATCGCCTCGCGCACGGTCCGCCCGGCGCCGGCCAGCGCCGCCTTCACCTTCGGCTCCGGGCCGCCGGTGCCCTTGGGGAAGCCGATCACCACGCTGAGCAGGCCACCGGTGGCGGTGATGACGGCGAGCACGACGTACGCGTTGCGCCAGCCGCCGCCGGCGATCAGCGCGCCGGTGAGGATCGGGATCAGCGACGCGCCGACACCGACACCGGTCATCGTGATGCCCAGGGCCAGGCCGAGGCGCTGGTCGAAGTAGCGCGGCATCAGCGACAGGTAGGCGACGGCCGATGAGCCGCCGGCCACCGCGCCCATCAGCAGCGCCAGGATCAGGAAGTACTCGGTGCGGGCGGGGGCCGCGGCCATCAGCAGCATGCCGAGCGACACCAGCAGGACCGAGCCCAGCACCGTCCAGCGGGCACCGAGCCGGGCGATCACCCGGCCGACCAGCAGGGTGGCGACGGCCGCGCCGAGCAGGGACAGCGCGCCGGCCGAGGCAAGTTGGGTGCGGTTCCAGCCGAAGTCGTCGGTGATCGGCACCAGGAACAGCGCCAGGGTGCTGAAGTAGACCGGGGTGAATCCGGTGCTCAGCCCGAGCACGGCTCCGAGGACGATACGGATCTGGTGGCTCCGTGGTGCCGCCGTCGTCGACATCGTGGCATTCTCCTCGGCCTTTTGATCAGTGTCAATAACATTGATGTACATCATTGCAAAATGGTCAGAAATGGCGACCGTGCGTCAGGATTCCTGACGCACGGGCGGATCATTCGTGGCGACCGCGTAGGACGCGCACGTGACGGCGGCCCGGGCGGCGGCCAGGGCCTCCTGCCGGTGGGCCCGGGTGTCACCCGGTTCGGTCACCGCCCGCGCCGCCTCCAGGGCGCACTCGATCAGGCAGAGCAGTGTCTCGCCGGCCGGGTCGGAGCGGTCGCCGCCCTCGCCGAGGCGTCGGGCGGCCGCCTCCAGCAACGCCCGCGCCTCGGTCACCTCGTCCACGGCCCGCCCGTCCGATCGTGCAGATCCGTCGCGTACCGGCGGATGAGGTCGCTGGTCAGGTGCGGTATCTCCCCGGCCACCGCCCGGAAACGCTCCGACGACAGGGCCGACCCGGGCACCGCCGGCTCCGGTTCGCGGAAGGCGTGCAGCAGCGGCAGGACCGAGTGCTGCCGGTGCGTCTCGGGCAGCGCGCGCAGGGCGGCCTCGACGCGGGCGAGCCAGTCGGCGTGCTCCGGGATCCGCTCGATGCGGCGGCCGTCCTCGATCAGCCACGTCACCACGGTGTCCAGGGAGATGCCGTCGTCGTGCGGGTTCACCACGTGCCGGGTCCGGAATCCGGGTGCGCCGGAACCCAGACCGACGATCGCGGCCGCGGTGAAGTCGACCGGCAGCCCGTCGTAGTGTGCGCGACCGGGCTGATAGAAGGACTCCGGTGCCATCCCGGTGGCGAGGACGCTGAACACCAGGCGGCTGAACAGGTCGCCCGCGTTCAGTTGCCCGGCGTACCGACGGTGGGCCAGGAGCATGCTGGCCCGGAAGACCGTGACCGGCAGCGCGAACCGGTCGTGCGCCTCCCGCAGCAGCACCTCGCCGGCCCACTTGCTGGTCGCGTACCCGCTCGCGTAGCCGCCGTCGACCGGCTGCACCGGCAGGGCGACCCGCACGTCGGCGTCCTCGTCGAGCGGCGGCCCGGTCCCGGCCGCGAGCGGAGCGGCGGCGACGGCCACGCTGGAGACGTAGGTGACCGGCTTGATCCGGGTGGTCAGGGCCAGCCGGATCACCTCGGCGGTCCCGGCCACGTTGGCCTCGAACAGGTGCGGGTACGGCAGCAGGTGGTTGACCAGCGCGCCGGCATGCACAATCAGATCCACTTCGGACGCCAGCCGGGCCCAGGTCGTCTCGTCCAGGCCCAGCCGGGGTTCGGCCAGGTCGCCGGCCACCACCTCCAGGTGCTTGGCCGCCTCCGGTTCCGGATCGGCGCCCGCGAAGGCGTCGGCCAGTCGCTGCCCGGCGGCCTCGGCGTCCCGGCCGCGGACCACGGCGATCAGCCGGCCGCCGTCCGGGGCCAGCCGGCGCAGCCACTCCAGGGCGAGGAAACGGCCCAGGTAGCCGGCCGCCCCGGTGAGCAGAACGCAGCGGGGCGCCCCGACCGGGCCGGGGAGTCGGGCGGCGGTCTCGCGGATCCCGGCGTCCAGGAACCGATCGAGGGTCAGATCCCGGGCGTACGCCTGGGCAGCGCCCGCTCCGTGCACCGACCCGAACGTGGGCCGTCCGGTCGTACCATCGCGTTTGGACTCGATGAACCCGGCCAGCTGCCGTAGATCGTGACCGGGCCGCAGCACGACGTCGACCGGCACCGGCACGGCGAAGATGTCGTACAGCAGGTTGGCCAGGGTCACCGCCGACAGCGAATCGCCGCCCAGGTCCCGGAAGCACGTGTCCGGGCGCATCTCGGCCGCCGTACCGCCGAGCAGCGCCCGCACCGCCCGCTGGACCGTCTCCAGCGCCGGCCGGTCACCGCCGGTCCGGCGCAGATCGAGCAGCTCCTGCTCCGCGCGGGCGGCGATCCGGTCGTACAGCTGGTCGAGCTCCGCCCGGTAGCGCTCGACCAGCCGGGGGCGCAGCAGCTTGCGATTGTCCGAGAGCAGGCCGTTGCGGTGACTGAACGGCTCGGTCTCGATCAGCTGCCCGCGCGGGATCTCGTAGGAGTTCAGGCCGGCGTCCCGGGCCACCCGCCGCAACGACTCGCCCAGCAACTGGTCCAGCCGGGCCGGGTCGTCCCCGTGGGCGGCCAGCGCCTCCGGGGTGGGCACCACGACGGCCAGCAGGTGGGAGCGTTCGCTGTCGCCGTAGACGAAGATCTGCCGCACCAGCGGGCCGGCCCCGAGCACCGATTCCACCCGGGAGGTGGCCACGAACTCGCCCTGGGACAGCTTCAGCACGCTGGTACGGCGGTCCACGAAGGCGATCCGGCGGGGGCCGAGCTCGGCGACGATGTCACCGGTCCGGTAGTAGCCGTCCGCGTCGAACAGCTCCGCGGTCAGCTCGGGATGCCGGTAGTAGCCGGGGACGCCGGTCGCCCGTAGCAGCAGCTCGCCGCGCGGGTGCGGGACGTCGGTGCCGAAGTAGCCGAGTTCCGGCACGTCGACCAGCCGGTAGTCGAGCACCGGCGGGTTCATCAGGATCCCGTTGACGGCGATGCCGGCCACCTCGGTGGAGCCGTACATGTCGTACAGCGGGACGCCGAGCAGCGTTTCCATGAAGCCGGTCAGCGCGGCCGACAGCGGCGCGGAGCCGCACGTGGCGAAGGTGACCCGCCCGCCGAGAGCCTCGGCCCGGGCCCGCTCGTCCGGCTCGCCCCGATAGCGCTGGTGCAGCATCTCGCAGACCCGCGGCACCAGCGACACCTCGGTCGGCCGGACCAGCGCGAGGTCCTCGAACAGGGTGGACAGGTCGGCGGCGGCGGTGAAGCAGCTGAGTCCACCGCGGGCCAGGGTGTTCATCAGCGTGAAGTGGCCGCCGATGTGGCTCAGCGGCATGTAGTGCACAGTGCTCAGACCCCCGTCCGGCGTCCGCCGCGCCCGGTCCTCCCACATCACCCGGGCCAGCCACTCGGGATACATCGCGCCCTTGGGCGTGCCGGAGCTGCCCGAGGTGTATACCAGCATGGCGAGCGGGTCCTCATCGTCACCGGGCACGTACGGCGGCGCCTCGGGCAGAGTCGCGCCCAGGTCGAGGAGATCGGACAGGGCGACCACCCCGACGTCCCGGGCGGCGGCGAACCGATCCGCCTGGTCGTCGTCGCGCGGGTCGTAGTCGAACACCACCACCCGGCGGATCGAGGACGACCCACGGGCCAACTCGGCCGCCACGTCCAGACGATCGATGGCGGTGGCGAGCAGGACCGGCTCGGTCTCAGACAGGATGGCGGCCAGGTTCGCCGGCGACGCGCTGGTCTGCAGCGGCACGCTGACCGCGCCGAGATAGCCGCACGTCAGCTTCAGAGTCGCGTAGTCCCGGCTGGTGAAGCCGAGCAGCGCCACCCGATCCCCGGCGGCCAGAGGGTGCTCCGGGTGGTGGTGCCACTCGGCCGCCACGGCGCCGACCCGGCCCCACAGTTCGCGATAGGTGATCGTCTCGAAGCGGGGCAGCAGCCGGGCCGAGACCCGCCCGGTGCGGTCGTCCCGCACGTACTCCCGGGCGCGCTCACCGACGGCGGGCCGATCGCCGAAGCGGGCGAAGACATCTGCCATTACCTGCGCGAGTCGCAATGTATTCATCTACCGACACACGGTAGCAGGAACCCGTTCCGGCAGTCACGGCCACAAATCGGTGACTAGGGATTTTGATAAACAGAATTGCCGGACCCGGAGGCAGTTGATAACAATTTATTGGTGCCGATCGAACTGGACGAGGCGTTCGTGCAGGACCCCTACGCGGTGTACGAGAAGCTGCGCGCCGAGGGACCGGCGCACCGGGTCCGGATGCCGCCCGGGGTCCCGCTGATCGGCGGGCTGCCGGTCTGGCTGATCACCGGGTACGACGCCGTGCGGGCCGCGCTGGCCGATTCCCGGCTGAGCACCGACCTGCACCGGATCGACGGGCTGTTCGCGCAGAAGGACCCGGACCGCAGCCACCGCGGTGGCTTCTCGTCGGCCCTGGCCAGCCACATGATGCACACCGATCCGCCGGACCACACCCGGCTGCGCAAGCTGGTCAGCAAGGCCTTCACCCGGCGGGCCATCGAGGCGCTCCGGCCGCGGATCCAGCAGACCACCGACGAACTGACCGCGGACCTGGCCGGACACGACACGGTGGACCTGCTGGACGCCTTCGCGTTCCCGCTGCCGATCCGGGTGATCTGCCTGCTGCTCGGCGTGCCGGTCGCGGAGCAGGAGAACTTCCGGTCCTGGTCCCGGGCGCTCGTCTCGGGCCACTCCCCCGAGGCGGCGGCCACCGCCGCGACCGAGGTGGCCGCCTACCTCGGCGACCTGGTCGAACGCAAACGCCACGCCACCACCGACGACGTGCTCACCGCGCTGGTCGCGGCGCACGACGTGGACGACCGGCTGACCCACACCGAACTCGTCTCGACCGCCTACCTGCTGTTCATCGCCGGGTTCGAGACCACCTTGAACGCCCTCGGCAACGGCACCCTGCACCTGATGCTCCACCGGGACCAGTGGACGGCGCTGCGGGCCGACCGGGCGCTGCTCGACAACGCGGTCGAGGAGTTCCTGCGGTTGGAGAGCCCGCTCAAGCACGCCACCTTCCGGTGTGCCACCGAATCGCTGCGGATCGGCGACGCCGAGATCGCGGCCGGCGACTTCGTCCTGCTGGCCATCGCCTCGGCCAACCGGGACCCGCGCCGGTTCCCCGATCCGCACACGCTGGACGTCCGCCGGCCGGCCGCCGGCCATCTCGCCTTCGGCCACGGCATCCACCACTGCCTCGGCGCGCCGCTGGCCCGGGTCGAGGTGCGGATGGCGTTCGACGCGCTGCTCGACGCGTTCCCGGACATGCGGCTCGCCACCGACCCGGCCGGCCTGCGCTGGCGCAACAGCACGATCATCCGCGGGCTCGACTCCCTCCCGGTCCATCTGAACAACTAGAGAGGTGCGGCGCGATGCGCATTTGCGGGATCAAGGCCTCACACGACGGCGGCGTCGCCGTCATCGAGGACGGCCGCCTGCTGTTCAGCTACGAGATCGAGAAGCTGGGCAACGGCGAACGGTACAGCTCGCTCGGTGACCTGGACCGGGTGACCGAGATCCTGGCGATGGAGGGCCTGTCGCCGGCGGGCATCGACCAGTTCGTGGTCGACGGGTGGTACACCACGGACGCCGCCGGCGACCCCGCCGTCGCGGTCGACGCGGGCGGGCGGCCGGTTCAGCTCCGGGTCGCGCCGTACGTGGAGCACCCCGGTCCCCTGCAACGGCATCCGTTCCACACACCCGGGCTCGGCAACTACGTCAGCTATTCGCACGTCGCCAACCACCTCATCGGCACGTACTGCGCGAGCCCGTTCGCCGCCCGGGGCGAGGACGCGTTCGTGCTGGTCTGGGACGGCATCATCCACCCGCGCCTCTATCGGGTGCGGGCCGCGACCCAGGAGGTGAGCCTGGTCGAGGTCCTGCTGCCGGTCTTCGGCGGGAGCTTCGCGGCCTTCTGCGCGCGGTTCGAGCCATACCTGCGGCCGACCGAGGACATGGCCTCCGAGCGGGCCATCCGACACCACCTGTCGGTGGCCGGCAAAGCAATGGCGTACGCGGCCAAGGGCCGGGTCGAGACGGGCGCGTTCGCGGTCTTCGACGACCTGGTGACCGAATACCGCGACCATTCGGTCGACCGGGTCGGCGTGCTGGGCGACAAGGTGGCCGCCAACCGGGACGAGCTGCTGCCCGGCCTGACCAACGCCGACCTGATCGCCACCTATCAGGCCTACCTCGGCGACCGGCTGCTGGTGCGGCTCGTCTCGGCGATCCGCAGCCGGTTCCCGGACGGACGGCACAACCTGGTGATGGGCGGCGGCTGCGCGCTGAACATCAAGTGGAACACCGCGATCCGGGCCACCGGGATGTTCCGGGAGGTCTTCATCCCGCCCTTCCCGAACGACGCGGGGGCGGCGATCGGGACGGCGGCCTGCGAGATGTTCCGGGGCGGCCGCACCGCCCTGGAGTGGGACGTCTATCGCGGGCCCCGGATCACCACCGGCGAACTGCCCGCCGGGTGGACGGCCCGGCCCTGCGACGAACGGGAGCTGGCCGCGCTGCTGCACGCCGAGGACGAACCGGTGGTGGTGCTATCCGGCCGGGCCGAGCTGGGCCCGCGGGCGCTGGGCAACCGGAGCATCCTCGCGGCGGCCACCAGCACCCGGATGAAGGACCGGCTCAACGACATCAAGAACCGGGCCGGATACCGTCCGGTGGCGCCGATCTGCCTGGCGGACCGGGCGCCCGAGGTGTTCGAGCCGGGCACCCCCGACCCTTACATGCTCTTTGAGCACCGGATGCGGCCGGGCTGGGCCGAGCGGGTGCCGGCCATCGTGCACCTGGACGGCACGGCCCGTCTGCAGACCATCGAATCCACGCAGGACACCAGGACGGTGCGTATTCTCCGGGCGTATGCCGAGATCAGTGGCATTCCGGTGCTGTGCAACACCAGCGCCAACCTGGAGGGGCGGGGATTCTTCCCGGACGTCGAGTCGGCCGCCCGGTGGGGTGGCACGCGCTACATCTGGTCGGAGGGGACCCTTTACACGCGCTGACCCTCGCAACGAGAAGGTGGCGGGGCGCCCAGGGCCTTTGCGTAGTCCATCGAGGTGTGTCTGGCCCGGCCTGAGGTAGTGGCGCGGCCTGTGTGGAGGGTGACGGAGAACGGGTGTGGCCCGTCGGTGATCATGGAGTTGCCCGCTGGTCGTGAGGCGTTTGGCCTATTGACGGCCCTGGCGCGGGTGCCTGACCCGCGTGACCCACGAGGAGTTCGGTACTCCCTGGCGAGCGTGCTCGCGGTCGCGGTGTGTGCGGTGATGGCCGGGGGCGAGCACGTTCGCCGCGATCGGCGACTGGGTCGATGATCTCGACGTCAGCTTCGGAGCGGCTCGGGTTCACCAGCCGGGCGCCGGTGCTGACCACCCTGTGGCGGCTGCTGATCCGCGTCGACGCCGAGACGCTGACCGCGGTATTGGCCGACTGGCTATGCCCCCGACTACCGGTGGCGCCGCCGCCGGTGCGGCGGGTCCTGGCGCAGGTCCAGGTCGCGGCGAAGTCGAACGAGATTCCGGCGTTCGCACCGCTGCTGGGGGCAGGTCAAGGCACGGCTGGGCAGCCGGACCGGGGTGGTGATCGTCTACCTGGTGGCCTCGTTGCCCGCCGCCCACGCCCAACCCCGCTGACCTGCAGCAGTGGGCCGGGCTGGAATGGCACATCGAGAACCGGCTGCACTGGGTCCGCGACGTGACCTTCGGCGAGGACGCCCACCGAGCCCGTACCGGCACCGGACCCGCCGTCGCGGCCGTCCTGCGCAACACCGCCATCGGAGTCCACCGCGGCAACGGCGAGACCAACATCGCCAGAGCCACCCGCCGCCCCCACGACCTCATCACCACCGTGAAACAGCGGCTACCCGACTACGCGATGACCCCGGCAGGGCACCCGATCGGCGCCTTGCCCCTTTCGTACGCGATCAGCTGAGCAACCCGGCGACCAGCGCCGCCAGCACGATCCAGCCGAAATAGGTGTTGGCCACGAAGGCGTCCCAGCACGACTTCGGCTTGTCCAGGTCAACCCGGGCGATCAGATAGGCCAGGTATCCGCCGGCCAGCGCGGCGACCGGATAGACGGCCCAGCCGGTGGCCACCAGGGAACCGGCCCACAGCACGCCGCCGACGCTCAGGACGGCGAAGACCGCGAGCCACACCTTGGTGGCGTCGCCGAACAGCAGGGCGGACGACCGGACCCCGATCCGCCGGTCGAACTCCTTGTCCTGATGGGAATAGATGGCGTCGTGGATCAGGGTCCAAAACGCGCCCCCGGCGTAGAGGGCATAGACCGCGAGCGGATAGTCCGCGCTGCCGGTCACCGCCGTCCAGCCGACGAACACGTAGATGCTCATCACCAGGGCCAGGAACGCCGATGGCCAGACGAAGATGCGCTTCATGTACGGGTACGCGAAGATCAGCGGGTACGAGGTCGCCACCACCACGGCCGTCGCCACGTTGGCCACCGCCAGGACCAGCAGCGCCACCACTCCCTGGGCGACGGCGAACAGCAACGCGTTCCGGACCCCGATCGTGCCCGACGCGACCGGCCGTGACACGGTGCGCGCGACCCGGGAGTCCACCTCACGGTCGACCACGTCGTTGACCGCGCAGGCGGCGCCGCGCACCAGCACCGCGGCCACGGCGAGCACCACCAGGGCCCGGACGTCCGGGCGGTTCCCGGAGGCGAGCACCGCCGCCCACAGCCCAGGCAGCAGGTACAGCACGTACCCGGTCGGCCGGTCCAGGCGCATCAGCAGCAGGTAGTCGCGGATCGAGTCGGGGCTCCGAGTGACCGCACCTGCGGAAAGTTTGTGCAGCATCAGGATCCCATCACCGGTGGACGACGCGATTGAAGAGTGCGGCCAGGCCGGCTGATGCCGCCGGGTCCAGTTCGGCCCTTGCGAGGTGGTCCAGGGCCTCGTCGAGGTGCCGTCGGGAGCGTTCCTCGGCGGCACGCCGGCCACCGGACTCCTCGATCAGGGCGGCCATCTCGGCCAGATACGCCGCCGCGGTCCCGTCGCCCGCCCACAGCCCGCGCAGGCGCTCGCCGGCCGGGTTACCGGCGGTCAGCCCGGCCAGCACCGGGAAGGACGGGTTCCGCCGTTCCAGGTCGCCCCGCACCGGCTTGCCGGTCACCGCCGGGTCGCCCCAGATGTCCTCGACGTCATTGGCGATCTGGAAGGCCAGACCCAGATGGCGGCCGGCCCCGCGTAGGGCGTCCCGGACCGGCTCCGGCCGACCAGCCCGCAACGCCGGGGTCACCAGCGCGCACTCCAGCAACGCGGAGGTCTTCTCGGTCACGATTTGGTTGTACTCGGCGACCCCCGTTCCGGCGCCGAGCCGGACGGTGAGCTCGCGGGACTGGCCGGCCAGGACCAGCCGGAGCGCCTCGGCGAACGCGGCGGCGATCTCGGCCCGCCCGGCGCCCGGGTCGTCGACGACCATCTGCAGACTGAGCGCCTGCAACGCGTCCCCGGCCAGGATGGCCGGGCCGGCGCCGAACACCTGCCACGCCGCCGGGCGGCCGCGGCGCAGCTCGTCGGCGTCGATGATGTCGTCGTGGATCAGGGTCGAGTTGTGCAGCAGCTCCAGGGCGACGGCCGGGGACCGGACGTCCTCGGGCCACAGTCCCAGCCCCTCGGCCGCCAGCGTCATGAGGCCGGCGCGGGTCAGCTTGCCACCGGTTTCGTGATCACCGGTGAACCCCAGGTGGTAGGCGCAGATCCCGGCCAGGGTCGGCTCCAGGGCGGACACACGCTGCCGGATGACGGACGACACCGCCCCCGGCGATGTTTCGAGTGTGCTCATCGACGATTCCCTTCCGGGGGTCGCGAAATGGAATTCCCCAGCCCTGAGGCTCACCTGCGTTTCCGGGCTTGTCAAACGATTCCGTCGCACTTTAGGAGAAACCTCAAAGCTTCTCTCCGGATGCGCCCATGTGGACTATTCTTCAGCCGAACAGGGAGGTGGCAAAATGTCTATCTCGGCTGATTCCGAGCAGGTGCAGGGCAGACCATTCGACCCGTACGGCGCGCATCGCGACGACCCGTACACCTTCTTGGCCGGCCTCGGCGTCTTCTATGCCCCACTGCTGGATGCCTGGTGCGTCACCCGGCGCGAAGACATGGTGGCGGTGCTGCGCGACGATCGGAGTTTCTCGGCCCGCGACCACAATCCGCGTCCCGCGGTGGCCCTGCCGGACGACGTGAATCAGATGTTCCGCACCTGGCGCGGCGCCGGCGCGGTGGCCGTCGGATCCCTCGACCCGCCCGCCCACGCCAAGATCAGGGACGTCCTCAACATCGGTTTCACGCCGGCCCGGGTCCGCGCCTTCGAACCGACCATGCGGGCGGTCGCCGCCGATCTCGCCGACCGCATCGGCGACGCGCCGGAGTTCGACTTCATCGCCGACTTCGCGGTGCCGTTCGCCCTGGAAGTGATCGGCCGCCGCCTCGGCGTCCCGGACGATTATCTCGACCGGTGCCGCACCTGGTCAGAGCAACGCATCGAATTGATGATGGCGCAGGGCGACGCCGACCACGACCGGCTCCGGGAATTCGCCCGCGGGCTGATGGAATTCGGAGAATTCGCCCGGTCCCTGGTCCGGGACCGGGTGGCCGACCCGCGCGACGACCTGATCAGCGAACTGCTGCACGACGGCAAGGCGGGCCGCACACTCACCGCCGACGAGGTCGCGGTGCAGATACCCACCCTGATCTTCGCCGGCCACATGACCTGCGCCGAGGCACTGGGCACGATCTTCTATCAGCAGCTGCGGTCACCGGGCGGCTGGGCCCGAGTGGTCGACCGGACGATCCCGGTCGGGGACCTGGTCGAGGAGGGGCTGCGGTTCGACAGCCCGCTGGCCGGAATGTACCGGACCGCGACCCGGGACGTGACGGTCGGCGGCATCCGGCTGACCGCCGGGAGCCGACTCCTGCTGCTGTACGGTGCGGCTGGCCGGGACAGTCGCGCCCATGCCTGCCCGGCCGCGTTCCGCCCGGGCGACGGCTCGTCCGGGCATCTGGCGTTCGGCCACGGGATCCACTTCTGCCTGGGCGCCGGTTTCGCCCGCGCCGAACTCCGGGTCGCGGTGGAGGTCCTCGCCGCCCGGATGCCCGACCTGGGGCTGGCCCCGGGCCGGCCACCACGGTTCCGGCCGGTGTTCCCGTTGCGGGCCCTGACCGAGTTGCGGGTCACGCGATCCGGCGGAGGCTCCGGACCGTAAGCCGGACTGGCACACCTGGTGGTGCTCGGCGCTGCCCTCAGGGCCGAGTCGGCGCCGCACCGGACGCAGTCTGTAGCGGGCGGGTCCTGGACCGTAACGGTGGCGACCACCGTGCCGTCGGCCTGCCGGACCTCCTTGGTCAGCACCCAGCCGCCGGCCAGATCGCCCTGGCCGTCGTCACCGCTCGCGATCGGCCGCTCGTCGGTGGCCGGCGCCAGGTAGTGCGGCCGGGCCAGCATCGCCACCGCGAACAGCGTGTACCCGACCGGGGCCACGCCCTGCATGTCGAAGAAGACCTCGGTGAACCGGCTCTGCCGGACGTCGATCTGGCCGAGCGGCTGGTACCACCACAACAGGCCAAGACCGTAGCCGACGGCGAACACCGCCACCGCGCCGCCGAGCAGGGCGGACTTGACCAGAGTCCGCTCACCTGGATCCGCCCTTGGAGTGCGCCGTCCGGCCGGGCCGCGCGGATCGTCGTGTCGATCAGGGCGATGACGTCCTCGTCGGTCAGCCCGGCCGCGCGGGCCCGCTCCAGCCACCCGACGAACTCGGTGCGCAGCTCGGCCTGGCCGGCGAGGCACCGGCGCGGGTTCCGGTGACCAAGGTGCCGACCCCCGGCCGCCCCTCGACGAGACCTTCGAGCTCCAGCTCGTGGTAGGCCTTCGACACCGTGTTCGGGTTGATCGCCAGCGACTGGGCGACGTCACGCACCTTCGGCAACCGGTCGCCCGCAAGGCCGAACCGGCCCGGTCCACGCCAAGGGGCGCGGGCCGGGCTGGCTGGCTGGCTGGCTGGCTGGCTGGCTGGCTGGGGGGACGATCAGGCGCGGGTGGCGGTCAGGATGAGGTAGCCGCTCTCCGCCGCCGCCGCGGCTCGCCGCATGAAATCGAGCAGCGAGGCGGTCTGCTCCTCGCCGACCAGGGCGACGAGATCGGCGCGCCGGGTCTCGACGGTGTCGGCCATCAGCGCCGTGGTCCGGGCGCAGTTGTCGGTGATGTCGCGAATCTCGACGTCGACGAAGCCGTTGGCGGCCAACGCGTTCCGGTACTCCTCGATGGTGCCCAGCGACTTGACCGCGTAGTTCTCGCAGATGTGGTCCAGGACCTTGCGGCCCTCCTCGCTGACCGGGCCGCGCTCGATCACGTCGGCCACGGCGAGCCGGCCGCCGGGGCGCAGCACACGGGCGGCCTCGGCGAGCACCCGGCCGCGGTCGGGCATGTGCCACATCGACTCGAACGCCCAGGCCGCGTCGAACGAGCCGGCCGGGAAGGGCATGTTCATCGCGTCGGTGAACTGGAAGGTGGCCTGCCCGGCCAGCCCGGCCGCGTCCGCCCGGGCGTTGGCTTCGGCCACCTGGACGTGGCTGACCGAGATGCCCAGGACGTGCGCGCCGGTCGTCCGGGCGAGGCGCAGCGCGGGATGGCCGACGCCGCAGCCGATGTCCAGCACCCGCTGCCCCGGCGTCGCCGCCAGCCCCGCGATCATCATGTCGGTCAGCCGGTCGGTGGCGACCTCGATGGAGCTCTGGTCGGCGTCGTCGTCCCAGTAGCCGTAGTGGAAGTTGGGGCCCCAGGTGGACCCGTAGATTCGACCGATCCCGTCGTACACGTCGGCGACGTCGCCGGGGGCGGGAGACTGCTCGAGCGTCATGCGGAACTCCTCATGAGGAACGGGCCGGACGTCACGTCAGTTCGAAACGCAGGAAGGACAGGCGCAGGCCGCCGGCTCTCCACTCGGCGCCCTGGGCCTGATTCGCCATCAGCGAGATCCGCAGGTGCCGGCGGTCCACCGGGGACAGGCTGGTGTCGGTGTCCAGCACCGCCTTGGTCCAGGCGGCGCTCTCGTCCCAGAACGGCGCCGTCTCAGCCGTCGCGTCGACCTCGTCCACCAGCCGGAAACCGGCGGACGCGGCGGCCTCGGCGTAGTCGTGCACCGTAGCCGGTTTGCAGTAGAAGTATTCGGTCCACACGTCGGCGCCGTGCGGGCGGACGGTGAACACGTCTTCGACGCACACGCTCGCGCCCGGGCGCAGCACCCGGGCCAGCCGCTGGAACCACCGCGGCCGGTCGAAATAGCCGCTGCTCTCGATGGCGACCGCCGCGTCGTAGGGTGCCTCCACCGGCAGGTCCATGGCATCGCAGACGAGCGTCCGGACCCGGTCGTCGACGCCGCACTCCCGGGCGAATTCCGTCACGATCGGCGCGTGGTCCGGCGCGTTGGTCACCGCGGTCACCTCGGCACCGTACTCCTGGGCCCAGAACAGCGAGCCGCCGCCGAGACCGCAGCCGACGTCCAGGATCCGCCCGGACAGCCGGCTCTCGGCTCCCCAGGCCTCGGCCGCGAATCGCAGCAGACCCTCCTGGTGCTGCCGGATGCCGGCACGGATGGCGTCCGGCGTCACGTCCTCGAGCACCGGGGCCGACCCGGACGGGTAGTAACCCACGTGGTAGTGGATCTTGGGACCGGGACCGTATTTGCGAACCAGTCTCGTGGTCTTGTCGTCGTAATACTGGCCGACAATTCTGACCTCATCCGGAAAGACCGGCGC
Organism: Salinispora pacifica DSM 45544; assembly: GCF_000378845.1. NCBI lineage: Bacteria > Bacillati > Actinomycetota > Actinomycetes > Micromonosporales > Micromonosporaceae > Salinispora > Salinispora pacifica. The sequence goes on from NZ_KB905359.1 coordinate 2,086,797, forward strand.
TTCTTTCGGGGAAATTGACATAGTCACTTCTCCAGGGGTCGGATGCCGACGACGTAACTTCATCGTGGTGGACCTTCTCCGACCATGTCAACGAACCTGATCGGCTTTAGGAAAAACCCCAGAGAAGCGTCAATCAACGGTTCCGGCGGGCCACTCGCGGTGGCCACGTATCCGTCCGCAGAATCTCGAGGACGAACGCTCTCGACACCAGCGCGACCCGATTCGGCGCCTGCAGCTTGTCGGACATGACGCGGACGTGATAGTCAATGGTCTTGGGACTGAGATACAGCGCCCGGGACAGCCGATCGCTGGAGAAACCGGCCGCCACGCCCTCCAGGATCTGCGCCTGCAGGGAACTCAGCCACCAGCAACAGCCGCGCCGGCGGGCGCAGCCCGGGTGATACTCGCACTCGCGCACGTGGTTCGGCCGATCCTCGGTCACTACCCTCACCCCACCCGATTCCGCCTGGTCGCCCGGACCTTCTCGGGCTCACAGATCAGCAGCTCGGCCGGGTTACAGTCGAGGACCGCGCAGATCACCTCCAGGTCATCCAGGCGGATCGTCGTCGGGGTGCCGGCCCACAGCCCCGACATCTTCCCGGCGCTGATCTCCAGCCCGGCCTCGGCCAGCAACCGGCGCATGTCGGCCGACTTCCAGATCCCCATCTCGGCCGCACGCAGCCGCAGGTTCCACCGCACCGGTTCAGCCCTCCGTCGATTCGGGACTTCGACCCCCTATCGCGAACCCTGGAGTTTGTTCATGAATCCTGAATTTCCGCGTCCCCATCACTGGCACCGGCACCGAGCCATTCTCCCCACGTCGTTCCGATCCACCCCAACCCGTGAGTAACCCTATCCCCATCCCGCCGGACCCGCGATATGTGATGACGTAAATAAATTGGTCGTTGACACCGTAGCCGGAGATCCCGCAGGATGAAACCGGCATAGGCAAGGGTGCCCTCGAAGACATCCCGAAAGTGCACCTTCTCACCACGTACGGGAGGTCGCCCGTGAACACTGTCGCCCAGTTGCCCTTCACACAGACGCACGTGCTGGACGTCGCGCCGGCGCTGCGCCTGCTCCAGTCGCGCGGGAAAGTGCATCGGGTTCGTACCCCCGAAGGGGTGCCGGCGTGGCTGGTCACCGGTCATGCGGAGGTCCAGCAGCTGCTCGACGACGACCGGCTGAGCCGGTCCGATCCGGGCGGCCGGGACGGCGGCACCGCGTTGCTCAACAAGCTGCTGGGCCCGCTGGCCGACGACCACCCCCGGCTGCGGAGCCTGCTGGAACCGCAGTTCACCCCCGAACGGCTGGAACCGTTGCGGGCGGTCGTCGAGAAGCTCACCGAGCAGCACCTGGACGAGCTGGCCACCCGGACCCCACCGGTCGACCTGCGCCCGACCCTGGCCATGTCGCTGCCGATCCTGGTGCTGTGCGAGTGGCTCGGCGTGCCGGCCGAGGACAAGGGCCGGTTCAGCGTCTGGACCCAGGACGCGGCCGGCGTCCAGGATCCGGAGCGGTCCCAGCGCGGCCTGGCCGAGTTGTTCGGCTACTGCCGGCAGCTGGTCGCGGCCAAGCGGCAGGACCCCGGCGACGACGTGATCTCCCGGCTGATCGCGACCGCGGGCATCGGCGACACGGAGGTCGTGGCGCTCACCGCGCTGCTGCTGTTCGGGGGGTACGAGACGACGGTGGCCCGGATCGGCACCGGCGTCCTGCTGCTGCTGACCAACCCGGACCAGTGGGCCGCCGTGCGCGCCGACCCGGCCCTCGTCCCAGCCACAGTGGACGAGCTGCTGCGCCGGTCGATGCCGAACCCGCACAACGGCGGGATGCCCCGGTTCGCGGTGACCGGCTTCGAGATCGACGGCGCCGCCATCCGGGCCGGTGATCTGGTGCTGCTGAACATCATCGCGGCCAACCATGACGAGACCGCCTTCCCCGACCCGGACCGGCTCGACATCACCCGCCCGACCGCGGGGAGTCTCGCCTTCGGGTACGGGCGGCACTCCTGTGTCGGCGCCCCGCTGGCCCGGATGGTGCTGCGGGTGGCGCTGTCCCGGCTCATCACCCGCTTCCCGGACCTGCGCCTGGCGGTCGGCGTTGACGAGCTGAAGCTACGCCACGAGACCCTGGTCGGCGGGCTGGTCGAGCTGCCGGTGACCTGGGGACCGCGATGACCGACACCCGCTGGCAGGGCGACGCCGTCGACCTCGATGCCTACCTGGCCCGGATCGGGCACCACGGCGACGTGGCGCCGGACCTCGCCACGTTGCGCCGCCTGCAGGCCGCGCACGTCGACGCGATCGCCTTCGACAACCTGGACGCGCTGCTCGGCCGGACCACCGTGCCGCTCGACCTGGACCGGGTCCAGGACAAGATCGTGCGGCAGGGTCGCGGCGGCTGGTGCCTGGAACAGGTCGTCCTGGCCGCGGCGGTGCTGGACCGCATCGGGTTCCGCGTCTCCGCGTTCGCGGCCCGGTCCCGCGTCCGCACCGGCAACCGGCACGGGCCCGCCGTGCACGTCGCCCTCCGCGTCGACCTGGCCGGCGACGGCTGGCTGTTCGACATCTCCTTCGGGGGGTACGGCCCGCACGAGCCGATCCGCCTGGCCGACGGGGCCCGGCTGGACGGCGACTGGTCGTTCGACCTGACCCGGGAACCGCACGGCGAGTACCGGCTGCGGTTCCTGCACCCGGAGGGGCCGGCCGAGCTGTACGGCTTCACCACCGACCCGCGTTACCCGGCCGACTTCGAGGTGCTCAACCACTGGTGCCTGACGCACCCGAAGTCCCCGTTCAACCGGCAGATCGTGCTGCAGCGCACCCGGCCCAAGGTGCGGCACCTGCTGATCGGCACCGCCCTCACCGAGCTGCGGCCCGGGCAACCGGCCACCGTCCGCGACCTCAGCCGCGACGACGCGCTCGCGGCGATCTGGGACGTCTTCGGAGTGTCCCTCGCGCCGAACGACCTCCGTGCCCTGCACCGCACCATGGCCGGTGTCGCATGACGCGCACCCTGCTGGTCGACAACCACGACTCGTACACCTACAACCTGTTCCAGCTGATCACCGGGATCAGCGGCACGGAACCGACCGTCGTCGTCAACGACGATCCGGCCCTGCCCCGTCTGCGGCCGGCCGACTTCGACAACATCGTCGTCTCGCCCGGACCGGGACGGCCGCAGAACCCTCGCGACGTCGGCTTCGCCAGTGACCTGTTGGGCCGCACCACGTTGCCCGTGCTCGGGGTCTGTCTCGGCCACCAGATGATCGGGTACCTGGCCGGCGCCACGGTCGCTGCCGCCCCCGAGCCCCGGCACGGCCACCTGGCCCGGATCTACCACGACGTGGACCCGCTGTTCGCCGGGGTACCCCGCGAGTTCACCGCGGTCCGGTACCACTCGCTGTGCGTCCGGGAGCCGCTGCCCGATGAGCTGATCGCGACGGCGTGGGCGGACGACGGCGTACTCATGGCATTGCGCCACCGCGACCGGCCGCAGTGGGGGGTGCAGTTCCACCCGGAGTCGGTCGCGTCGCGCTATGGCCGGGAAATCATCCGGAACTTCATCGAGCTGACCCCACGGCGCCGCCGTTTCTCGCGACCGCCCGCCCCCGCTGCGCCCATCTCCCCTGGTTCGCCGGCCGAACTCGGGATCGTCAGCACCGTGGTGCCGACCGCGGCCGACGCCGAGGCCGTCTTCCTCGACCTCTTCGGCGACAGCCCATACTCCTTCTGGCTGGACAGCAGCCGCGTGCAGGAGGGCCTGTCCCGGTTCTCGTTCCTCGGCGACACGTCCGGACCGCTCAGCGAGGTGCTGACCTACCGCGTCGGGGGCGGTGGCGTACACGTACGCGATGGCAGCGGCACCCGCACGGAGAGCGGCAGCGTGTTCGACGTCCTGGCCGAACGGCTGCGCCGGCGCCGGCTGCCCGCGGACGATCTGCCGTTCGATCTCACCGGCGGTTACGTCGGCTACTTCGGGTACGAGCTGAAGGCCGAGTGCGGCGCCACCGCCCGCCACACGGCCGAGACACCGGACGCGGTCTGGATGTTCGCCGACCGGGTCGTCGCGGTCGACCATCAGGAGGGGCTGACCTATCTGGTCGCCGTGCACGACGAGAAGGGCCGGCCGGAGGCGCAGGCGTGGCTGGACCGGACGGCGGCGCGGCTTCGCCCTTCGCGCTTCGCTGATACGGATATTTCCGGCTTCTCGGATGAGTTCGAAGATCATCTAACTCATGACCGGAGTCGATACCTGGCCGACATCGCGGAGTGCCGGCGCCAACTGGCCCTCGGCGAGAGCTACGAGATCTGCCTGACCAACCGACTGCACCTGCCCTTCCACGACGACGACACCGCCTTCTACCGCCGCCTCCGGCGGGCCAACCCGGCCCCGTACGCCGCCCTGCTGCGCCTCGGCGACCTGACCGTGTTCAGCTCCTCGCCGGAACGGTTCCTGCGCATCGAACGGGACCGCACCGTCACCAGCAAGCCGATCAAGGGCACCGCACCCCGCGACGCCGACCCGGTCCGCGACGCCCGCAACGCGGCCGGGCTGGCCGCCGGGGCCAAGACCCAGGCCGAGAACCTGATGATCGTCGACCTGCTGCGCAACGACCTCGGCCAGGTCTGCGAGACGGGCAGCATCCGGGTCGACCCGTACCTGGCGGTGGAGAGCTACCAGACCGTGCACCAGCTGGTCTCCACCGTGCACGGGCGGCTCCGCGACGGGGTGAGCGCGATCGACTGCGTCCGGCAGTGCTTCCCGGGCGGCTCGATGACCGGTGCCCCGAAGCTCCGCACGATGGAGATCATCGACCGGCTGGAGACCGAGGCCAGGGGCGTCTATTCGGGGGCGCTCGGCTACTTCGGGCTGTCCGGCGGCACCGACCTGAACATCGTCATCCGCACCGCGGTCCGGGTCGGCGACCGGCTGTCGATCGGCGCCGGCGGGGCGATCGTGCTGGGCTCCGACCCTGCCGAGGAGTACGACGAGATGCTGCTCAAGGCGGCAGCGTCCCTGCGGGCGTGGCGGGCGCCGGCAGTGTCGGACGTGGGCGGGGCACCGCGATGACCGTCACCGTCGAACCGGGAAGCCGCCGCTGGTGGGACGCCGACGGCGGCTGGACATCGGCGCCTGGGGCGGCGGCCGGGACGGTGCTGGTCGTCGACTCCTGGCTGGTGGAGGACGGACGAGTGCGAGGGCTCGACCGGCACGCCCGGCGATTCGGGGCGTCCTGCGCCCGGTTCGGCGTGCCCGTGGACGCGTTCATCCAGGCGGTGGCCTCGGAGTTGCCGACGACCGGCCGGTGGTTTCCGCGAGTTGAACTCGCCGAGATCGACACGCGGGCCGCCTCCCCCACCCTCGTGGCTGGGCGGCCATCATGGCACCCAGGTACGACAACGTCCGGGACCTATCCACAGACCCGGCTGCGACTGTGGCTGCGACCAGCACCACCCCGCACCGCCACCGTCCGCCTCTGGACCGCCCCGCACCCCGACCGCCGACGCCACCCCGCCGTCAAGGGCCCCGATCTCGACCACCTGGCCGCCCTCCGCGCCGCCGCCATCCAAGCCGGCGCCGACGAGGCCCTCCTCCTGGCCCGCTCCGGCCACGTCCTGGAGGGCTCCACCACAAGCATCGTCTGGTGGCGCGGCGAAACCCTCTGCACTTCTCCGGGCGCGCTGCCCGGAGTCACCCTTTCGCTGCTGACCGACCTGGCCACCGCAGCCGGCCACCCGGTGGTCCTCGAGTCCGCCACGCCGGCCGGCCTAAGCGCCTGTCCGGTTTGGACGCTGAATGCGCTGCACGGCATCCGCCCGGTCACCGAAGGGCTGGGCCGGTTCCAAAGAGCCGATGGATGGCAGTCCCGGCTGGAGGCGCTGGCTCTACCCGTACGACCGGGAGGAGCGCACCCTGATGTCCGAGCCTGACTATGAGCGTGACCTGCTGGTCCAGCTGACCCGCCGGTGGGGCCGCCGGGTGGCCGTCAAGAAGAACGAACTCGACCTGGACGGGCACTTCGACGTGACCCGGCCGGACTTCCCCGAGCATCTGGTCCCGGTGCTGAACCTGCCCGGCGCCGAGCGGCTCGACCGGGACGCCCGGGAGCGGATCCTGTCGGCCGCCTGGATCGCCTACAACGCCAAGACGGCGGCGATCGAGGACGAGATCATCCTGCCCGCCTGCCGGCTGATGCTGCTCGACCGGATCCCGGTGCGCCGGGACGACGTCGCGGTCGAGGCGTTGCACCAGACCATCATCGACGAGCACTACCACATCCTGATGTGCCACAACGCGGTCGGCGTGACCCGGCGGCGGCGGGATCTGGGCGACGTCCGGTTCGCGCCGGACGTCTGGTCGGTGGTGCGGGGGCGGGCGGCGACCCGGTCCGGGCTGTCCGGAATCGATCGGGACATCGTCGACATCGCCTTCTCGCTGGCCGCCGAGACGACGATCAGCGGGTTCTTGTCAGCATTGTCCACCGCGGCCGACATCCAGCCGATGAACCGGATCACCACCGATCTGCACCGGCGGGACGAGAGCGGGCACGCGGTGGTGTTCCGCGAGTTGTGCGGTTCGCTCTACCGGAGCCTGGACGACGGGCAGCAGCGGATGTTCCGGGAGGCGCTGGTCCACGGGCTGGCCGCGTTCCGGTCGGCCGACCTGGACCCGTGGGTGACGGTGGCGGCCCAGGGCGGCTTCGCGGTCGGCGTCGACCAGCTGCGCGAGTGGGCGGCGTCCCGGCCGGTCCCGCCGCGGGACACCGGGCCGTTGCAGCTTCTCCTCGACGATCTGGGCATCAGCCGGGATCTGGCCGAGTCGCTCCGGGTGCACCCGGCGGGCTGAGAGGATCCGATGACAGAGCCAGCGGCATCGTGGCGCACCCGCATCGCCCATCAGCGTCCACAGTGGCCGAAGCGGGAGCTCGGGGTGGTCGTCGACCGGCTCGCGACCGCGCCGGCCCTGGTCGCGCCGCGCGAATGCGACGCGCTCACCGAGCGGTTGGCCGGGGTGGCCGAGGGCCGGGCGTTCCTGGTGCAGGGTGGCGACTGCGCCGAGCGCCTCGGCGAGATCCCGGCGGTGCGCGGCAAGCTGCGACTGCTCCGCGAGATGGCCCGGATCATCGCGTACGCCGTGCGGGTCCCGGTCGTCCCGGTGGGCCGGATGGCGGGTCAGTACGCCAAGCCCCGCTCCCGGCCGACCGAGACGGTGGCCGGCCGCACCCTGCCGGCGTACCGGGGCGACGCGGTCAACGGCACCGGTTGCGGCCCGGGCGACCGCCGGCCGGACCCGGCCCGCCTGCACCGGATCTACGAGGCGTCCCGGGCGACCCGCGGTGTCATGCGGACGTACGCCCCGGAGGTCTACGCCAGCCACGAGGGCCTGCTGCTCGACTATGAGGAGGCGCTGACCCGCACCGACGAGCAGGGCCGGCGGTACGCGAGCAGCGGGCACCTACTGTGGATCGGCGACCGGACCCGGCAGCTCGACGGCGCGCACGTGGCCTGGTTCGCCACCGTGGCCAACCCGATCGCGGTGAAGCTGGGCCCGGCCACGACCCCGGAGCAGGCGCTGGCCCTGATCGACCGGCTGGACCCGGACCGGCGACCGGGGCGGCTCACCTTCGTCGTCCGGTTGGGGGCGCGCCGCGTCCGCGATCTACTGCCGGAGCTGGTGGCGAAGGTAACCGCTTCGGGCGCCCCGGTGTCGTGGGTTTGCGATCCGATGCACGGCAACACGTTCGCGGCACCGACCGGGCACAAGACCCGGCGCTTGGCCGACATCATGGCCGAGACGGCCGCCTTCGTCGAGGTGCACCGCGCGCTGGGCACCCAGGTCGGCGGGCTGCACGTGGAGATGACCGGCGAGAACGTGACCGAGTGCGTCGGCGGCGGAGTGGGTTTCGCCGACCTGCCCCGCCGCTACGAGTCGGCCTGCGACCCGCGCCTCAACCGGGGCCAGGCGCTCGAGCTGGCCGCCGCCCTGGCCGACCTGCTCAAGCAAGGGGTACGCGATGCGACCGACTGACCTACGCCCCCGACCTGGCCGCGGGGTGTCCGCGGACGCGCCCGGGGTCGGCCACGCGCACGGCAAGGCGATCCTGCTCGGCGAGCACGCCGTGGTGTACGGCGCCCCGGCACTGGTCCTCCCGCTCCCCCGGCTGACCGTCACGGCGACCGCGACCCGGTTCCCCGGCACGAATTCCGGCCCCGACCGGATCACGGTGGCCGTCGGTGAACCCGGCCGGGCGGTGGTGACCCCGGTGGCTGTCGGCGGGCCGGGCCGGGCGGCGGTGACCCCGGTGGCCACGGACGGCCTGCGGCACCTGGTGACCGAGTTCAAGAAGCTGGCCGGGCGGACCGGCGGGCTGTGCGCCGACATCGTCATCGAGTCGGCGGTCCCGCCCTCCCGCGGGCTCGGGTCCAGCGCCGCCTGCGGGCGGGCAGCCGCCCTGGCGCTGGTCGAAGCGTACGGCCATCGGCTCGACCCGGGCCAGGTGTACGACCTGGTGCAGTCGTCGGAGCGGGTGGCGCACGGCCGGGCGAGCGGCATCGACGCCGTCGCCACCGGCGCGGCGTCGCTCCTGGTGTTCCGGTCCGGCACCGCCGGCGAACTCCCCCACGGCCATCCGCGAGCCACCTTCGTGATCGGGGACAGCGGCGCCCCGGGCAACACCAAGGAGGCGGTCGCCCTGGTGGCCCGCCGCCCGAGCAGGTGTGACGCCTTTGTGGACCAAGTGGCCGCGCTGACGACCAGAGCCCTGGGCGACCTCGACCGCGGCGACCTGCCCGGGTTCGGCGGCCGGCTGACCGAGAATCACCGGCTGCTGCATGAACTCGGGGTCAGCACCCCTCGAATCGACAGTTTGGTGCAAGCAGCGCTGAACTCCGGCGCCCTGGGCGCCAAACTCACCGGCGGTGGCCTCGGCGGCTGCATGCTCGCAATGACCGATGAACCAACGGCAGCCGAGCAGGTGGCGGCCGCCCTACGCGCGGCCGGCGCCGAACGCACCTGGATCGTCCGGATGCCGGGGACGGCGAGCCATGACTGAGACGGCGACCGCGATCGCGCACCCGAACATCGCCCTCATCAAGTACTGGGGCAAGGCCGACGAGCGGCTGATGATCCCGGCGGTGGACAGCCTGTCGATGACCCTGGACGTCTTCCCGACCACGACCACCGTCCGGCTCACCCCGGGCGCGGGCACCGACACGGTGCTGCTCGACGGCCGCCCGGCCGACGGTGAGACGACCAAGCGGGTGGCGACCTTTCTGGACCTGCTGCGGGAACGCTCCAACCGGCCGGCCCCGGCGGTGGTCGACACCCGCAACACCGTCCCCACCGGGGCCGGACTGGCCTCCTCGGCGAGCGGGTTCGCCGCGCTGGCCGTCGCCGGGGCGGCCGCCTTCGGCCTCGACCTCGACCGCACCGAGCTGTCCCGGCTGGCCCGGCGCGGTTCGGTGTCGGCCGCCCGGTCGGTCATCGCCGGCTGGGCGATCTGCCATCGAGGCACGGGTGCCTTCGCCGAGCCGCTCCCGGTGAGCGGGATCGACCCGGCGATGGTCATCGTGGTGCTGAACGCCGGGGCCAAGGCCATCTCCAGCCGGGGCGCCATGCGCCGGACCACCGAGACATCACCGCTCTATCAGGCGTGGGCCGAATCCAGCCGGGTCGACCTGGCCGAGATGCGGGCCGCCCTGGACTCCGGCGACCTCGACCGGGTGGGTGAGATCGCCGAACGCAACGCCCTCGGGATGCACGCCACGATGCTGGCCGCCCGGCCGGCCGTGCGCTATCTCGCGCCAGCCACCCTGACCGTGCTCGACCGGGTGCTGCAGCTGCGCGGGGCGGGTGTCCCGGCGTACGCCACGATGGACGCCGGCCCGAACGTGAAAGTCCTCTGCCGCAGCGCGGACGCCCAAACAGTCGCCGAAGCGTTGCGCGCCACGGCTCCCGGGTGCCCGATCGTCACCGCCCGCTGCGGACCGGCAGCACGACTGGCGGCGGAGCGATGATCCGGCGGAGCGCGCCCGGCAAGCTGTTCATCGCCGGCGAGTACGCGGTGATGGAGCCGGGCCACCCGGCCATCCTGATCGCGGTCGACCGGCGGGTCACCGTCACCGTGTCGGAGTCCCGTGGCGAGACTCCCGGCTCGCCCCACGTGGAGTCGGCGGTCGCCGTGGCCCGCGAGTTGCTGGCCGCCCGAGGCGCCGAGGTGCCGCCGTTCCAGGTGACCGTGGAGAGCGACCTGCACCACCACGGGACCAAGCTGGGGCTGGGATCCAGCGGAGCGGTGACCGTGGCCACGGTGGCCGCCGCGGCCGCGTACGCCGGGATCGAGCTGACCCGATCGGAACTGTTCCGGCTGGCCCTGCTGGCGACGGCCCGGATCGACGCCCGCGCTTCCGGTGGTGACCTCGCGGCGAGCATCTGGGGTGGCTGGATCGCCTACCGGGCACCGGATCGCACAGCCGTCCTCGCGCTGGCCGAGCATCAGGGCGTCGAGGCGATGCTGCGTGCCCCATGGCCGGACCATGCCGTGCGCCCGCTGCCGCCGCCGCGCGGACTCACCCTGGCCGTCGGCTGGACCAGCGAACCGGCCGGCACCCCGGCGTTGACCGGCAGGCCAAGAGACTTTCTCGCCCGCAGCGACGACTGTGTGCGGGCCGCCATCCGCGCCCTCGATCGGGGGTCGGACGGCGACGTGATGGAGCAGATCCGCGCAGCCCGGCTGGTGCTCGCCGAACTGGACGAACACGCCCGGCTGGGCATCTTCACCGATCGCCTGACCGCGCTGTGCGAGATCGCCGAAACCGTCGGCGCCGCGGCCAAGCCGTCCGGCGCCGGTGGCGGCGACTGCGGGATCGCCCTGCTGGACGCCGCCGCGCCACGGGAGCAGTTGTACGCCGGGTGGACCGCCGCCGGGGTACAGCCCCTGCCGATCCGAGTCGAGCCGACGAACGGGAGCGCGCCATGATCGCCGAACGCAAGGACGACCACGTCCGGTTCGCCCACGAGCAGCAACGCCGGCCCGCCGGCGCCAACGAGTTCGACGACGTGACGTTCATCCATCACGCGCTGGCCGGCATCGACCGGGCCGAGGTGTCGCTGGCCACCCGGTTCGGCGGCATCGAGTGGCCGGTTCCGTTGTACATCAACGCGATGACCGGCGGCAGCGAGATGACCGGCCGGATCAACCGGGACCTGGCGACCGCGGCCCGGGAGACCGGGGTGCCGATCGCCTCCGGGTCGATGAGCGCCTACTTCGCCGATGCGGCCACGGCGGACACCTTCCGGGTGATGCGGCGCCAGAACCCGGACGGCTTCATCATGGCCAACGTCAACGCCAACGCCACTGTGGACAAAGCGCGCCGTGCGATCGACCTGCTACAGGCGAACGCCCTACAGATCCACGTCAACTGCGTGCAGGAAACCGTGATGCCCGAGGGCGACCGGTCGTTCGGCGCGTGGGCGACCGCGATCGAGAAGATCGCCGCCGGGGTCGACGTCCCGGTGATCGTCAAGGAGGTCGGCTTCGGGCTCAGCCGGGAAACCCTGCTCCGGCTCGGTGATCTGGGCGTACGTGTGGCCGACGTCGCCGGCCGGGGCGGCACCGACTTCGCCCGGATCGAGAACGACCGGCGCGACCGGGCCGACTACTCGTACCTGCTCGGCTGGGGCCAGTCCACCCCGGCCTGCCTACTCGACGCCCGGGACGCCGGCCTGCCCGTGCTGGCCTCGGGCGGCGTCCGCAACCCGCTCGACGTGCTGCGCGCACTGGCCCTGGGCGCCGCCGCGGCCGGTGCGTCCGGGCTGTTCCTGCGGACCGTCCTGGAGCACGGGGTGCCCGGCCTGGTCGCACTGATCGCCACCTGGCTCGACCAGCTGGCCGCCCTGATGACCGTCCTCGGCGCGCGGACACCGGCCGACCTGGCCCGCTGCGACGTGCTGATCGGCGGGAGTCTGGCCACGTTCTGCGCCCGGCGCGACATCTCCCTGACCCGGTTCGGCACCCGGTCCGGGGTCACTGCGGACAGCGAAGGAGACATGTGATGACACTCGTCGCCGGGGTACCGATGAACTGGGTCGGGCCGATGCGGATCACGGGCAACGTGGCCGAGATCGAGACCGAGGTCCCGCTGGCCACCTACGAGACACCGCTCTGGCCCTCGGTCCGGCGCGGCGCCCGCATCTCCATGACGGTTCCGCGCGGCGTCGTCGCCACCTTGGTCGACGAGCGGATGACCCGCTCGGTGCTGGTCCGGGCCGACGACGCGCACACCGCGCACCAGGCCGTGCGGCAGGTCGACGCGCGCCTGGACGAGCTGCGCGAGGTGGTCCGCAAGTGCGGCCGGTTCGTCGAGCTGCTCGGCTTCCACCACGAGATCACCGCCAACCTCCTGTTCCTGCGGTTCGACTTCCGCACCGGCGACGCCTCCGGGCACAACATGGCCACGCTGGCCGCCGACGCGCTGCTCACCCACCTGCTGGCCACCGTCCCGGGCATCGCCTACGGCTCGATCTCGGCCAACTACTGCACCGACAAGAAGGCCACCGCGGTCAACGGCATCCTGGGCCGGGGCAAGAACGTGGTCACCGAGCTCGTCGTCCCCCGGGACACCGTGCGGGCCCGGCTGCACACCACGGCGGCCGCGATCGCCGAGCTGAACGTCCGCAAGAACCTGATCGGCACCCTGCTGGCCGGTGGCATCCGGTCGGCCAACGCCCACTACGCCAACATGCTGCTCGGTTTCTATCTGGCCACCGGGCAGGACGCGGCCAACATCGTCGAGGGATCGCAGGGCGTCACCGTGGCCGAGGACCGCGACGGCGACCTCTACTTCTCCTGCACCGTCCCGAACCTGATCGTCGGCACCGTCGGCAACGGCAAGGACCTCGGCTTCGTCGACGACAACCTGACCCGGCTCGGCTGCCGCGCCGACCGGGCACCCGGCGAGAACGCCCGCCGCCTCGCCGTCATCTGCGCCGCCACGGTGCTCTGCGGCGAGCTGTCGCTGCTGGCCGCGCAGACCAACCCGGGCGAGCTGATGCGGGCCCACGTCCGCCTGGAGCGCCCCGCCACGATCGGAGCTGACGATGTCCGGTGAACTCGCGGTCGGAATCCACGACCTCGCCTTCGCGACGACCGAATACGTCCTGACCCACGCGACCCTCGCCGCCCGCACCGGCGCCGACGTGGCCAAGTACCACCAGGGCATCGGGCAGACCGCGATTAGCGTGCCCGCCGCCGACGAGGACGTGGTCACCATGGCCGCCACCGCCGCCGCCACGATCGTCGCCCGGCACGGCAGCGACCGGATCCGGACCGTCGTCTTCGCCACCGAGACCGGCATCGACCAGGCCAAGGCGGCCGGCATCTATGTCCATTCGCTGCTCGGCCTGCCCTCGGCGGCCCGGGTCGTCGAGCTCAAACAGGCCTGCTATGCCGGGACCGCGGCCCTGCAGTTCGCCATCGGCCTGGTCCACCGGGACCCGGCCCAGCAGGTCCTGGTGATCGCCGCCGACACCTCCCGGTACGAGCTGGGCAGTCCCGGCGAGTCCACCCAGGGCGCGGCCGCGGTGGCCATGCTGGTCGGCGCCGGCCCGGCCCTGGTCCGCATCGAGGACCCGGCCGGTCTGCAGACCGCCGACATCATGGACTTCTGGCGGCCCAACTACCGCAACACGGCCCTGGTCGACGGGCAGGAGTCCATCGCGGCGTACCTCCAGGCGGTGCAGGGCGCATGGAAGGACTACGCCGAGCAGGGCGGCCGGGCGCTGACCGAGTTCCGGGCGTTCTGCTATCACCAGCCGTTCACCAAGATGGCGTACAAGGCGCACCGGCACCTGCTGCGGCACTGCGGGCTGGACGCCGAGGCGGCCGACGTGGACCGGGCCGTCCAGCCGACCACCGCGTACAACTCGGTGATCGGCAACAGCTACACCGCTTCGATATACCTGGGCCTGGCTGCCCTGCTGGACAGCGCGGTCGACCTGACCGGCCGGGCGGTCGGCTTCCTCAGCTACGGCTCGGGCAGCGTCGCCGAGTTCTTCGCCGGCGAGGTCGTCCCGGGCTACCGCACCCACCTACGCACCGTCCAGCACCGGGCGGCGATCGACCGGCGCCAGGACATCGACTACGCCCGGTATCGCGATCTCCACCAGCTGACGTTCCCGGCCGACGGCGGCGATCACCTCCGGCCGCGCGAGACCAGCGGGCACAAGCGCCTCTATGAGTCGTGATCCCGAGACACGCGGAGCCCTCTGCGGCAACCTTGGGGAAGACAGGTTGACCTGCTGAAACTCTGACCCGTGAGGGCGTTCAAGGAGATCCACCCCGTGACATCGCACGATCTGGTACCCGTTGTTCTTGTCTGTCATGACGTGGTCCTTCCTGCACAGGATCGACGTCCTGTCCAGGAAGGACCACACCCAGGTCAAACACGGAAATCTACGCAGTCCCTGCCGTCTCCCCGGCTCGGGTCTGCTCGGGGTCGCGGGTTATGGCGTCGGTGCTGTGTCGGTGGGCAGGCTGGGACAGACGCAGGATGACGGCGGCGAGGACGGCGGCAAGCAGAGATCCGGTGAGAATGGCGATCTTCACATGGTCATGGCGTCCGGTGCCATCGACGAAGGAGAGCTCACCGATGAGCAGGGAGACGGTGAAGCCGATTCCGGCGAGCATGGACAGTCCGGTGATGTGGGTCCAGGTCAGATTGGTGCCGAGACCTGTCCGGGTGAGGCGGGTGACGAGCCAGGTGACCGCGATGACGCCGAGGGGCTTGCCGATGACGAGCCCGGCGATGACGCCGATGGCGACCGGATCGGTGAGGGCGGACACCAGTCCGCCCAGGCCGCCTATGGCAACCCCGGCGGACATCAACGCGAAGACAGGTACGGCCAGGCCAGCGGAGACCGGTTTGACGGTGTGCTCGAAGCGTTCGATCAGGCTGGTGGGCACGGCGGTGTGCTCGTGCTGGGCCTGCGGGCGGGCGGGCACGGTGAGGGCGAGCAAAACTCCGGCGACGGTGGCGTGGACACCGGAGGCATGCACGAGCGCCCAGGCGGTAAGAGCCAGCGGCAGAAGCAGCCAGGCGGAGGTCACCCGGCGTCGTAACAAGATCGCGAAGGCAACCAGCGGTAGGGCGCTGGCCAACAGCGGCGTGATCGACAGGGTGGCGGTGTAGAAGACAGCGATGATCATGATGGCGATCAGGTCGTCCACCACGGCCAGGGTGAGCAGGAAGACCCGGACGGCGGGTGGCAGGTGCCGGCCAATGACGGCGAGTACCGCCAAGGCGAAGGCGATGTCGGTGGCGGCGGGGATGGCCCAGCCGCGTAGGGCGTCGGCTCCGGCGGCGGCGGTGATCAGCACGTACACGGCTGCGGGTGCCAGGACACCGCCGACGGCGGCGGCGATGGGCACCGCGGCGCGGCGTGGCTGCCGGAGTTCACCAGTCACGAACTCGCGTTTGAGTTCCAGCCCGGCAACGAAGAAGAAGATGGCCAGCAGGCCGTCCTTGGCCCATGCCGCCAGCGACAGATCCAGGTGCAGCCAGGTCGGACCGACAGTGAACGAGCGCATGGCGTCGTAGCCGGGGGATCCGGGCGAGTTCGCCCAGATGAGCGCGATGACGGCTCCGGCGAGCAGGAGCGCGCCGCCGGTCGTCTCCGCGCGCAGGACATCGGCGATGCGGCCGGCCTGGCGTCGTACGACGGATCCGGGTGGGAGATCTCGTCGGGTGGCGTCCATCGGTCCTCCTGTCTGGTGGGTACGGGGCAGCGCCTCACGAGGGACGTGTCACGGCGAGGCTGAGCAGCTTTGTACGGCTCGGCCTCGCCGCCGGGTCGCTGCCCACCTCACTCGCGAGGGCCGGGCGTGGCGGTTGCTTGTCCGTTCCGGACGGCGAGGGCGACGCCGTGATGGTGGTCGAGGGCACCGAAGGTGGTGGGCGATCCAGCCGCCGCGGATCAGCCCGAGTTCGATGCGCGCGTCGACGGTGGTGCGGACTCCCGGCTGCCGCGGGTAGCGGCTTGGGCGACTGCGCCGGTGTCCACGCCCCGTACCGCGGCGCCAGCGCGTCACCGCGACAACGGTCCGCCAGGCGTAGGTCGACACCGACGACGGTGGCGCGCCGGACCGGAAGGCCGTCGGCCGGGCAGGCAGCCCACGGCCCGCTGCGCGGCGGCATGCGTCGAATAGTTCCCGACATCGGTGGTCGCAGTGGGTGGGCAGCTCGGCGGAGAAAAAGCGGGGTAGTCGTCATCACCGTGCCCCTCGTCGCGGTGTCGGCAACTGTTCGAGGTGATCAGTGCGCGAATCCGGGGCGGAGTCGGTCGGCTCGCCGGCATCGATGGCGTCCGTGGTGGTGCCGCGGGTGCTGTGCAGGCTCCATACGATCGACACCGTGAGCGTGGCGACGATGACGCCGAGGGTGACCGGAATCGGGAGTTTACCGACCGGGGTCTCCGACAGGATCAGCTTGACGCCGGCGAAGGTGAGCAGGACTGCGAGTCCGTAGTGCAGGTGCACGAAGCGGCGCAGCAGCCCGGCGAGGCAGAAGTAGAGGCTGCGCAGGCCGAGGATCGCGAACGCGTTGGCGGTCCAGACGATGAAGGTGCTGGTGGTGATGGCCAAGATCGTCGCCACAGAGTCCATGGCGAAGATCAGGTCGGTGGCCTCGACCGCGATGAGCACCACGAACAACAGGGTGGCCACCCGCTTGCCGTTGATTCGGGTGAAGAACTTGTCGCCGTGATATGCCGGGTCGGTCGGGATCACCTTGCGTACCAGACGTACGACCGGGTTGCGGTCCGGCGGGGTCTGCCCGCCGTGGCGGAATGCCATCTGGTAGCCGGTATAGATGAGGAACACACCGAACACGTAGGCGGTCCAGAAGAACGAATCCAGCAGTTCCGCGCCGACGATGATGAACACCAGCCGAAACACCAGGGCGCCGATGACTCCCCAGAACAGCACCTTGTGCTGGAAGGCGGCGGGGACGGTGAAGTAGGTGAAGATCAGCGCGAAGATGAACACGTTGTCGATCGACAGCGCCTTCTCGATCAGGTATCCGGCGTAGTAGGTGCCGGCTACCTCGCCACCCTGCCACAGCCACAGGATCACGCCGAACAGCAGACCGGCGACGATCCAGATACCAGACCAGATCGCGGCCTCGCGGAACCCGATGACGTGGTTGTCGCGATGCAGGAACAGGTCGACTGCCAGCATCGCGGCAACCGCGAGCATGAGTACGGCCCAGACCCACCAGGACACGGACATGCTAGGGGAGACCTTTCGTCCTGGCCGGACCCACACAAGAGGCCGGCCGGTGCTGGACGAAGGTCTCCCCAAGCCACTGAACCAGTGGCTGCACCACCGGAACCCGGGTAGGCCGGACTCGTACTGACGGCGGTGCGCGGAACGTCGGGTACTCCCCTTCGAACTACGACGAATTATTCGCGAAGCATGCTTCGCCTGTCAAGACCAGGGAGAAGATTTGCGATGCTGGTTTCGTGTCTCGAACTACGTAGATCGGAGTAGAGGACCACGTCGAGAACGGAGGCGCTGACGACTGTGGCAGCCCAGCCGAACACTGCATCCACGGCGAAGGGGTGGACATTCCTCACCAACCACGCGCACGTGCTACTGGCCATCGTTCGCGAGCCGACCGCACGCCTGCGTGACGTCGCCACTCCGTCGGCATCACCGAACGCGCCGCACAGACCACGTCGCGAATACCTGCACCGCGAACGCGTCGGTCGGCGCAACGCGTACACCATCAACGCCACCGGCCGGTTCCGGCACCCCGCCGAAGCCGACCACCACATCGGCGACCTCATCACACTCTTCACCGACCCGCCGCGGCACTGAGGATGCCGAAGCCTTTCGGTCACAGAAGGCTTCAGATCCCCGCCACCGCGCCGATGATCCGCCGGACCGCGGACCAACCACCTCACCGTCCGCGCCACCTTGCACCTGCGCGATCACATGGCACGTGACCTGGGACCTCCGACCCGGGCCAGCGAGGACGACGTCCGCGATGTGATCCACGCATGCAACGAGCGGGGGTCCGACGCGCTGGACCCAAAACGGAGCAGGGCGCATCGGAATAAATAGATGAGCAGACCATCAACTGGACCGTGTCATCGCCCGGCGCAACCCCGTCTCCCGGAGGCCGCCGCGCGTCTAACTTGAGCTTTAACCTGTGCGACGTGGCCTCGGGCTATTCGAAGTCTTCGCTTTCTTCGTGCCGCCTTTCAATTTTGTGCTGGTGGCGGCGGTGACGATGTGGACGTCGTGCCGGGTTACCGGGTGGCGGTTACGTAGTCCGGGTGGACGGCCGCGTCCTGGTCGGGACGGTTTCGGCGCGCGGGCGGGGTTGCCGGCTTTGCCGCGCAGGTGCCGGAACCCTCTCCGGACGCCGGCGGGCGTGAGTCCCTCGGGCGACGCTGGGCGTTCCCAGGGCCGGCGCAGGTCGCCGACGGCGCCTCGGGCGAGGCGCAGCTGGGTGTAGGCGGCCAACACGAGCCAGGTCCAGCGGTCGGCGGCGTGCGGATCGCGCAGTTTCGGGCTGGTCCAGCCAAGGGCTTGCTTAAGCATGCGGAAGGTGTGTGGTCAGCCGTCGCACCACGTCAATCCGGCAGTACCGGGCAGAGTAGCTACCGAGCCCAAGATCGGAGTTAGGTTGTGCCCTGGCTGTGCCCGATGATCTTCAGCTGGCGTTTTCGCAGCTCAGGATTAGCTTGGAGTGGGCCGCCAGGGACTCGAACCCTGAACCTAAGGATTAAAAGTCCTCAGCTCTACCATTGAGCTAACGGCCCGCTGGGGCACCAGGCTACCCGATCGCCGGCTCCGCTCCGGGGCCGCCTGGGTGGTACGGGTGAACGGCGTGGCTCCGGTTGCTAACGTTCGGTGCTCGACCTCGCGGACCCAAAGGATACCGATGGGCAGGAACAGTCGTGAACGCCACAAGGCCAGGCGGAAGGCCGCCGCGGCGGCTCAACGCCGGCGGGCCGCAGCGACTGGGCAGGACGACCCGCTGGGCAGGTATGGCGGGTCAAGCGTGCCGACGCAGCGGCAACTCGCGGAACAGATCATCAACCAGGCGATGTTCGCCCGGCAGCACGACGATGCCGCCGAGTTCGACGACTGCCTCCGCCTACTGATTATCGGCCCCGGCGGCGCCGCCGGGCTCCAGGTCGTCAACCGGGCGCTACTGACCTACCTGCTCCGTGAGGTCGAGCAGGCATGGCGGCACGGTTGGCAGCCGGCCGAGCTGGTACGGGTGGCCCGCCGTGAACACGCCGCGCGGCACGGGCGGCTCATGATCGATGTTATCGCGGCGCAAATGCGTGGCTACGCCGCGGCGACCGTCGATCCGCGGTGGCAGTCGCAGCTGACGTCCCTCGACGCGACGGTGTGGTGGGAGCACGACGACCACTATCCGGCCGTCTGGGGCGAGCGACAGGGCCTGGACCGCAGCGCGGTCATCGCCATCATGATCGACATCTGCTACCTGCTCGCGACGCTACCACCGATCGAGCAGGTCGGGCCGATGCCGGGCACCGCTCGGCCCACCAGGACGGAACCGTCGGCCGACCTGGATCGGCGAGTCCTCGACCGGGTTCGGGCCCTGCTGGCCAAGGCAGAGTCCACCGACTTCCCGGAGGAGGCAGAGGCGTTCACCGCCAAGGCCCAGGAACTGATGGCCCGGCACCGCATCGACCACGCCCTGCTCATCGCCGCGACCGGTGAGCGCGAGCAGCCGACCACCCGCCGGGTGGGCATCGACAATCCGTACGAGGCGCCGAAGACCCTGCTGTTGCAGGTCGTCGCCGAGGCCAACAGCTGCCGCGCGGTGTGGAGCAAACGCTTCGGTTTCAGCAGCGTCGTCGGCTTCCCGGCCGACCTGGAGTCCACCGAGCTGCTGTTCACCTCACTGCTGGTGCAGGCGACGCGAGCGATGACCCAGGCCAAGCCCAGCACCGACCGGTACGGGCGCAACACGACCCGCTCGTTCCGCCAGTCGTTCCTGACCGCGTACGCGTCGCGGATCGGCGAACGACTCGAGGCCGCGGCCGGCGGAGTGGACCAGGAGTTGGCCGAGTCGGCGCAGGCTGCCCAGTTCCTCCCGGTCCTCGCCGCCCGCGACGACGCCGTACGCGATGTCTTCGACCAGCAGTTCCCCGAGTTGACCCAGCAGACGACGACCATCAACAACCGGGCCGGCTGGGCGTCCGGCCGGGCCGCGGCCGACCAGGCCTCGCTGCACGGGCGAGCGTCCGTCACGCCCCGCTGATCAGCTGGCACGCGACTGGCCATCCTCCGGAGGGCCGGTCGCTGCGGCAGGGGTCGCGGCGGCGGGGGTCGCGGCGGCGGGGGTCGCGGCGGCGGGGAATTCGGCTCAGGTCCGCGCCGGGGTGGCGGCGCCGCCGTCACCTCCCGCTACGAGCAGCCGGAGGCCGAGCTCGGCCGTGTCGAGGGCGACGAGGTCGCGGTTCCGCTCGGCCCACCGGCCGGACGACAGGTCTTCGTGGAGCGACCTGACTGCCCGCTCCTCTGCCTGCGCTCCCACCCTGGTCCAGACCGACACCGCCCGGCGTACGTGTTCGTCCAGGTACGCCTCAGGTCGGCGCCAGTAGGCCTCGAAGAAGCCGTCAGCGCAGTCCCATGGGACGAGCACCGGTTCGGCACGTCCGCCGATCGCACGGGTCAGCTCGGCGAGGGACGGCCAGCCCACGAGCAGATCCGCGAACTCGGGTAGGTAGTCGCGGGTGAGCCAGAACCGCTGCCCCCAGCCGGTGTCCTCAGCGTCGTAGGTGAACACCACCACCCGACGCGCAACCCGCCGCATCTCCCGCAGCCCGGCGACCGGGTCCCGCCAGTGATGCACGGTGCTGACCGCCATCGCGGCGTCGAAGGACTGGTCCTCGAACGGCAGACTCTCCGCAGCGGCGGCCGCGCACGGCGCCGCGCCCGCGGGGCGCTGCGCGCGCATGACCGCCGACGGTTCCACCGCCGTGACCTCACGGTCGTGCGGTTCGTAGGAGCCGGTGCCCGCCCCAACGTTGAGCACCGTACGGGCGTCTCCCAACGCGCCCCAGATTTGGGCGGCGATCCGTGGCTCGGTGCGCCGCGTCGCTGGGTAGGCGGACCCGATCGCGTCGTACAACTGCGCGCCGAACATCTTCAGCTGCTCCGCTGGTGTCGTCCTGATCCCCATTGTCCGTGCCTCCAACTCCCGGTCGATGGCCGTCACCATGGCCGCGGCGCGGTCCCGCTGGTCCAACAGCAACCCACGCAGCCGACGCAGGTGCGCGACCGCGTCAGTGGTCGGATCGTTGACCAGGTCCCCGATCTCCCGCAGCCCGAAACCAAGCCGCCGGTACGCGAGCACCTCCCGCAGTCGCTCCACGTCGCCCGCCGAGTAGGCCCGGTGTCCCGCCACGGTCCGGGTGGACGGCCGCAGGAGGCCGATCTCGTCGTAGTGATGCAGCGTGCGGACGGTTACGTCGGCCAGCTCGGCCGCTTGCCCCACAGTCAGGTGATCCTCCACGACGTGGACTATGTGACATCCCGCCGCGTGAGGCGCAAGCAGAAAGTGATGAGCCACCCGCCGTGGTTGGACTGTCCGGTACCAGCGCTAGCCGCCCACCCCAACCGGTCCTTACCTATCCTTTGGTCGAGGGTTGGTCTCGGAGCCAGAGAGCATTCGCTACGTCGATGCCAACTCGTCCGAAGCCGCGACGGCCTGGGCTGCCACAGCGGGAGAGGTCGATGATGTCGGGTGTTGAGGTCAATATTCTCGGCGGCGTCGAAGTGATCGGGCCGCGCGGCCGGACCGCGTTGGTGGGACGACGGCATCGTGCGTTGGTGGCCGCCCTGGCCCTGCGGCCCGGCGCGGTGCTGCCGCTGTGGCGGCTCGTCGAGGCGCTGTGGGGGGATTGTCCACCACGAACCGCCGTCCGGTCGCTGCACAGTCACGTGGCGCGGCTACGCCTCGCGCTCGACGCGAGCGGGTTGGGCGGAATACTGCAGACCCGGGAGCCGGGCTACCTACTCGCCATCGACGCGACGGCGGTGGACGCGTACCGGTTCGAACAGCAAACCAGGGCGGCCCGGGACGGTTTGGCCGCCGGGGTGGCCAGTTGGGCTGCCGACGTCATGGCACAGGCGTTGGAGCTGTGGCGTGGCGAGGCACTGGCCGACGCGGATCCGATCGGGTGGACGGCAGCCGAGGCAGCGCGCCTGGCGGGCCTGCGGCTCGCCGCGCAGATGGACCGCTGCGAGGTACTGACCTGCCTCGGCAGACCGGATGAGGCGCTCGGCGACATAGAGCGAATGCTGGCCGCGGACCCGACCCGCGAACGGCTGGTGGGCCTGCGCATGCTCGCCCTGGCGGGATCCGGGCGGCCGACTGAGGCGCTGAACGCCTACCAACGGCTACGCGTTCGGCTCGCGGAGGAACTCGGGGTAGATCCGTCGCCCGAACTGGCAGACCTGCACACCGCGCTGCTACGTGGCGCCGCGCCGGGTGAACTGCGGGCGCCGGGTAGCGTTCTTGGCCGGAACCCGGTCGCGGCGACGCCACCCCGGCCGGCGCAGTTGCCGGCACCGGTGGGGTACTTCACCGGCCGCGTCACCGAGCTGGGTGAGCTGAGCAGTGTCATCGAGACAGGTCACGACGGCGTCCGGCCCGTGGTGCTGATCAGCGGCCAAGGCGGGATCGGCAAGACGTCGCTCGCGGTGCAGTGGGCCGTCAGCGCCACTGATCGGTTTCCGGACGGTCAGCTATTCGTCAATCTCCGTGGCCACAACCGGGCCGAGGCGCTTGCCCCGACTGAGGTGGTGGCAGTCCTGCTGAGGTGCCTCGGGATTCCGGATGACCGGCTTCCTACCGGGCTGGCCGAGCGGGTCGCTCTGTACCGCACGATCCTCGCCGACCAGCGCATGCTCGTCGTGCTCGACGACGTCGGCTGCACCGAGCAGGTGTTGCCGGTGATCCCGGGCAGCGCCGCGAGCCTGCTCGTGGTGACGAGCCGTAACAGCCTCGTCGCCCTGGTGACGCACACCCGGGTGCACACCCTCCTTCCTGACCTGTTCAGCCAGGATGAGGCGACCGACCTGATGGAAAAGATGCTCGGCGCCGAGCGGGTGGGCCGAGAGCGCGATGCGGTGGCCGGGCTTGCCGAGTTGTGCGGTCGGCTTCCGCTCGCACTACGGATCGCGGCGGCAAAGCTTGCGATGCGCCCGGCTCAGCCCATCTCGGTACTCGTCGAGGAGTTGTCGGGCGGCGACCGGTTGGCCCACCTGTCCGTCGAGAACGGCAGCCGCGACGTCAGTGTGGTGTTCGCCAGTGCGTACCAATCGCTGTCGCTACCCGCGATGCGGCTGTTCCGGCTGCTCGGCCTGCACCCCGGGCCGCACCTCGGCGCACCCCTGGCTGCCACGCTCTGCGGCCTGCCCGCCGAGGTGTGGCGGCACGCGTTGGCCGAACTCGTCGCGGCGCATCTGGTTGCCGAGCCACAGCCCGGCCGGTACCAGTTCCACGATCTGGTCCGGCTCTTCGCGTGGCGGTGTGCGCTGGTCGACGAGCCCCCGAGTACGCGTGCCGAGGTGGCCGAGAAGTTGCTCGACTGGTATCTGGTCGGCGCCGAAGCGGCCACCCAGGTGCTCGACAGCCACCTTGACCGGGTGACGGCGGTGCTGCGTCATCCGGCTCCGGAGCTTCCCTTTCCCGCCGTTCGCGAGCACGCGATCGCGTTTCTGGAGTCCGAACGCGAGAATCTACTGCCGATCGTGCGGTACGCGGAGGAGCACGACCAGCCCGCGGCGGCATGCCAGCTGACCTACCTACTGACCAGCTACTTCGACGTGCGGGGCGACTGGTCCGAGCGGGTGGTAATGTGCCAGCACGCGGTCCGGGCCGCCCGCCGGCTCGGCGATCCGGTCCTCGAAGCCGAGATGCATCGGGCGCTCGGCGTGGCCTACCGTACGACGCACCAGCTCAGCCCGGCACTCGACAGCCACAATCAGGCGCTGGCGCTGTTGCGGCCGCTCGGGGACGAAGCTGGCTTGGCGTACGTCTACAACAACATCGGTGGGGCGTTCGTAGAAATGCGTCGGTTCACTGCCGCGATCGAGGCGTACGAGACCGCGCTGCGGCTGCACGATCACTGTGGCAAGCAGGCCGGCGCGGCGACCGCCCAGCGCAACCTCGGGTACGTCCACGTCCGGATGGGCCGTGCCGATCTCAGCTTCGCCCCGCTGAACGCGGCGTTGGCCACCAGCCGATCCATTGGTCTGCACCGGCTCGAGGCGAGCACGTTGAACAGCCTCGGCGAGGCGCACCTGCAGCAGCTGCGGCACGGTCGGGCGCTCGACTGCTTCCACGAAGCCCTCGCCGTGAGCCGCAAAGCCGGCGATCGCCGCTACCAGATGGTCGCGCTGGGCGACCTCGGACGCACCTACCTGGCCCACGATGACCCCGCGTCGGCTGTGGAGCACTTCGAGCGGGCACTGACGATGAGTCGGAGCCTGGGTCATCGACACATCGAGGCACGCACCCTCAACCAGCTCGGCGAAGCGCATCTGCGCCTGGCGAACCTCGACGCGGCCCGCCGGTGCCTGACGGCAAGCGCCAGCCTTCGGCGGGCCGTGCCCGACCTGTACGAGCAGGCACACGTGCTCCGCAACCTCGGCGACCTCGCGGAGTTGACCGGCAGCCGAGGTGCCGCAGAACGCCACTGGTCAACGGCTGTTCGCCTCTACCACGAGGCGAGCGCGACCGATGAGGCGGAGCAGCTCGCCAGCAAGCTGACCGACGAAGCCGACCTGGGTGCCGTCCCCGTTCCCCCGCGTTCTCGTCAGTCGTCGTCGACGATGCCCATGGCCACCTGATCCTGGGTGATCTTCCCGTTCGAGGGTGCGTAGAGGTGAACGTAGAAGTACTCGTGGCCCTCCACCTCTCGGTCGTCCCGGACCGGGATGCTGAGCTCCGCTGTTGATGCCCGGGCCGGTATGGTGAGTTGCCCGTTGGAGGTTCCGGTGTAGTCCGATTCAGCGGTCGCAGTACCATTCCGGGTGGCGAAATGGATGGTCAGGTCGACCGACACCGGCTCCGATATGATCATGTTCAGCCGGCAGCTGCCACCTGACTCCAGGCAATGTGGCTTACCAAGGGGCGTGATTATGACGTCGTCGTTGCGGATCGTGCCCAGACCGACCGGGTCGACAATTCCCAGCCCGACCGGGTCGAACAGCTCTAGCGTGAACACCTCGTCCGGCTCGATTCCGTAGTCGCTCACAATGTCCACGACGATGGTGTGGTTGGTGGTTTCGCCCGGCAGCCAGGACAACTCACCGGATACCGGCGTGTAGTCGAGTCCGGGTTCGGCCATCGGCATCCCACCGCCGGGGTCAGCCCCCGTCGCAAACTGGACTGTTCCCCCCGCGCAGCCGGCCGACGTCACCGTGAACGTGATCTCCGCCGGGAAGAACCCGCCCTCGAACTGGGTGGCGTCGCTTACGCCGACGCTGCGCGGCGCACAGATATCGTCCGCCGCAGCCGGACCGACCGAAATGGCGGCCACCGCCAGGACCAGTGTTGCGCCGACCGCAACCAGCCGTGTCATGCCCTTCAAAGGGTCCACCTCCTTGGCGCCCGATCGGCGCCGGTCGAACGGGTCTCCTCCAGGATTAGCCCCTGCCTGTTGTGGCGCGGTTGTGGTGCCGTCTCGCTTCCGCGGCCCGCCACCGCGGGGACAGGGCGGGCCACCCCCACAACAGCGCCACAACCGCCGCGCAACAGCGGTGCCGTTGGTTGGACGCATCGAGAGTCAGGCCCGGCACGACACGGTCCTCCGAACCGTGCCAGGAAAGGAGAACTCATGCTCAGGCGACAGACGAAGGTGCGTGCGATCACCGCGATGCTGGGGCTTTTCGGTGCCACATTCGCGTCACTGGCGGTGGCTCCCAGTGCCGCACAGGCACGGTGCAACGGCGTCGGCAACAGCATTACCAGCACCTTGAACATCGGCTCAGCCGCCGCCGTCGTCGAGACCCCGATCGCCGGCACCTGCAATGACAACAACTACTACCAAGGCGGCTTCAAGAGCAACTATGCCGGCTGGCGGGCATCTGTCTGGTTCGAGCGGAATGGGTGGCAGAGCCGCTTCGGCCCATACGGTACGGCCGATCAGTATTATTCCTACACCGACACCAGCACCCCAATTCCAGGATCCACCGCAATGCACTTCTGCCTGGACAACGGAGTGACCTGGTACTGCGGCTGGGGAAATGACTACACCATCGCCGGCGGTGTCACACACACCTACACCGGAATCAATCACGGCTTCTGATCTCAACCTGACCCCGGGACGCCGCTGACCGGCGTCCCGGGGTTCGGCGCGCGCATCCGGTCACCCCTCACCCCTGGCGGGATCGCCGTCGAAGGCGTTCCGCCGATGACGGCCGTAGCTGTGGGCGACGTGGGGGCTGACTCGCAGTGGCCACTTTGGGTAGGGTCTGCGCGAGTAGCCGTGGTCGGTGAGCTGGGGGCGTGCGTTGGAGTCGGTGGCGTCAGCGTTCGGTCGGGCGGTGGCGGCGCACCGGGATGCCGTCTCTCACATTGAGGCTGCTCGCGCGAGGTTGCGCGACCGCGCTGCGGAAGCTGGCGTCTCGGCGCGGGCCCGCGAGGAAGCACAGCGTCTCACCGCCCGGATGCAGCGGCTCGCCGAGGGGCTGACGCCCGGTTGGCTCGGTTGCCGACTGGACGGTTCGGCTGCGGATCTGCCCACCGGCGTGGACGCGGCGCTGGGGCGTCCGATGCCTGTTCGCCTGGGCGACACGACGCCGGTGGCGGGAAGCGGGTTCAGCGTCGTGGCGCCGTTCGTGGGCGCCGGTCACCTGGCGGTCGACAGTGACGCCCGTGATCCGGCGGTGGCGCGCTGGCTGCGCGGCGTACTGCTGCGGGTGTTGGCGGCGTTGCCGGACGGCGTGCTCCAGGTCGCGGCGGTGGATGGGGCGACCCTCGGGACCGTCTTCGGGCCGTTCCGCGAGATGGTGGAGGCGGAGGCGTGGCCACGTCCGGCGATCGACCTGCCGGGGTTTCAGCAGGTGCTGGCCGAGGCGGAGGAGCGGATCGAGCGCGCCCAGGGTGGCGAGTCGGATCCTTCGGTGCTGCTGGTGTGCGTGGCGGCGATGCCGGAGGGCGCTGGGCGTAGGGAGTGGTCCCGGTTGTCGGCGATCGCGCACGCGGGCCCGGCGGCCGGGGTGTTCCTGCTGCTCGCCGGCTACCCGCCGGCGCAGCATCCGGGCGGGCTGAACCCGGCACCGCGCCTGGAGGGCACCACCGCGTTGACAGCGTCCCGCGGCGGCGTGTTCGCGGTCTCCGACCCGCCGGGGCAGCACCGGTTCAGCTCGGACGAATCGGGGTTGGCGGTGCCGGTAAGCCTGGACGCCGGCCCGCCGGACACGCTGGTGGAGGCGGTCTGCCGCCGGTTGGCGAAGTCGGCTCGGGTGCAGACGGCGACGGACTTCACGATGCTGATGCCAGAGGAGATCTGGCAGCAGTCGTCGATCGACGGCCTGCGGACGGTGGTGGGCCGGGAGGGGCGTACCGAGTGCGTGCTGGCGTTGGACGACGCGACGCCGCACTGGTTGGTGGGGGGTCGCACCGGGTCGGGGAAGACAGTGTTTCTCCTCGACGTGCTCTACGGCCTGACCTCGCGCTACTCGCCGGACGAGTTGTCGCTCTACCTGCTGGACTTCAAGGAGGGCGTGTCGTTCGCGGAGTTCACCCCGACGATGGTGGACCCGTCGTGGATTCCGCACGCCCACACGGTCGGCATCGAGTCCGACCGGGAGTACGGGCTGGCGGTGCTGCGGACGCTGTCCCGGGAGATGACCCGCCGGGCGACCGAGCTGAAGCGGGCCGGCGTGACGAAACTTGCCGATCTGCGGACCGGTCGACCGGATGTGGCGATGCCCCGGCTGCTGGCGGTGATCGACGAGTTCCATGTGCTCTTCGAGGGCAACGACGCGGTGGCCCAGCAGGCGGTGGCGCTCCTTGAGGAGCTGGCGCGCAAGGGCCGCTCGTACGGCGTCCACCTGATCCTGGCGTCGCAGACGATCTCCGGGGTGGAGGCGCTCTTCACCAAGACCGACTCCATTTTTGGCCAGTTTCCGCTGCGGGTTGCCCTCGCCGGTGGCGGCGGAGTCCTCGACCAGCTCAACGATGGTGCGGACAACCTGCCCCTCGGCGGGGCGGTGATCAACTCGGCGGCCGGGATTCCGGGGGCGAACCGGGTCATCCGCTTTCCGAACGCCGACGCCGGGTCGGTGGCCGCCCAGCGGCACCTGCTCTGGAGTGCCCGCCGCCCGGGTGGTGCACCGCCGACGGTCTTCGCCGGCTACGCCGAGCAACATCCCGACCAGGATCCCACCTTCGCCAACCTGACGCCCGACGTACGGCGGCGGCGAGCCCTGGTCGGCCGGACCGTGGCCGTCGGCCTGCCCACCGCGGGTTTCACCCTCGACGCGACCCCGGGCAGCCACCTGGCGGTCCTGGGTACCTCCCCGGTCGGGGCCGACGTGCTCTACGCGGCCACGGCCAGTTTGGCCCGCCAGTACGCGCCGGGCACGGCCCGGTTCCTCATCGCGCCGCTGGTCGCCGCCGCCGACGAGGCCTCCGACGCCACCGTCGAGGCGATCGCCGCCGCCGGGCACCCGTACGAGACGCTCAGCGCGGCCCAGCTTCGGGCGCGGCTGACGGAGCTCGCCCAGCCGACCGATTCTGACGCTGGGCCGACCACCCACCTGGTGATCTTCGGTGCGGATATCGCCAGCAGTCTGCTGACCACCAGCGACCCCACCACCTACCGCTCGGGGCACGACGAGCTGCGGGACATGCTGGCCAACGGCCCCACCCACGGTGTCCACCTGCTCGGCTGGTGGCGCTCGGTGAGTCGGTTCAGCAGCGACCTCGGGCCCACCGGCGGCAACGAGGTCGCCTGCCTCGTCGCCCTCAACCTGCCCAGCAACGAGGTCAGCTCCCTGCTCGGCGACTACGCCTCGGAGTGGCAGTCCCGCCCCAACCGGGCGCTGCTGATCGACCGGCACGACAACCGCCGCGCCCTCATCGTCCCCTACGTGCGCCCCGGCACCCTGGACCAGATCGATGAGTACGCATGACTGAGCAACCGGGCACTCCACTGCCCCGCGATGGCGGCTGGGCCGCCTACACGGATCACGCCCGCCGCCTGTCCGCCCTGCTGAAGGAGGAACGCTCCCGCGGCGAGCAGCAGGCCGCCGCCAGTCGTGACGGGCAGGCCGCGGTGGATCAGCTCACCCACCGGGCGGCGACGCAACGGCAGCACCTGCACCACCTCGCAGTCACCCTGCGCCTGCCCGCGCCGCAGTTTGGCCAGATCGCGCCCGGCCCCATCCCGGACCCGGCCGAGGCGCTGCGGCGGGCGACAACCGCCGCCAACGCCGCCGACGCCGCCGCCGAGAACGCCCACCGGCGAGCAGCCCAGCCGCCGTTGCTGCCGGGGCTCACCCCGCTGGCCCGCAATGCCCTCGTCTACTCCATCGCGGCGATGGTCGGCACCTTCGCATCGCTGCTGATGTTTGCCCTCAGCCCCGACAAGGACCTCGGGCGCATTCCATTGCACCTGGTGCCCTGGTCCCTGTGTGGACTGCCCGCGCTCGCCTTCTTCGCCGGCTATCTCACCATCAGCCTCGTCGGTCAGCCCCGCATCGGGGGTGGCGGCACCCGGTCCAGAAAGGTCGGCGGGGTGATCTGTTTCGTCGGCATGCCGATCTTGTGGTTCATCTTCATCGCCGCGACCCGCGGCTGACAACAGGCGCACCTGCGACCGACGGCAGGGCGTTGGACCCCACAACCCAGGGAGGAAAGTCAATGGCCACCATCGGAGACATCAAGGCAGGCCTGGCCCACGGCAAGACTGAGGCGGACAAGGCCCTCGCCCAACTCGCTGGCGTCAACGCCCAGGTCGACAAGGCCATCGCCGTGCTCCAGGCCCTCGCCGCCGGCACCCAGCAGCCCGCCGTCATGGGCGCCATCGGCAAGCTCACCGCCGCCAAGCAGAAGTTCGGTGAGGGCGCCGGCCTGATCCAGGCCGCCGTCGCGCAGACCGAGAAGTACAACGCCGTCCTCTGACACCGATCTCCCGGAAGGTCCCCGATGCCCACCGTCATCGTCCCCGTCGGCCTCAACCTCGGCCCCTCCTACCGGTACGTCACCCCACCCGACCCCAACCCGGAGTACTGGGAGGTCCGGCTCGGCAACGACTCCGAGGAACTCACCGATGACGAATTCCAGGTGTGGGGACGGGCCTTCCTCGACCCCGAGCGCCACGCCCGCCTGGAAGTCACCCGCGACACTCTCCAACGCGACCTGCTCGCCGCGGGCGCCGGCCCCGCCAGCGCGGGGCCGGTCATCGAGCAGCTCATCGACCGGGGCCTACTGATCGAGTTCGACCCGAACGGTGAGCTGGAGAAGCCGTTCCGGCGCATCAAGCTCCACCCACTCGCCGAAGGGATGGGCAACACCCCCGAAGAACCAGACCGCCGCCTCATCGGACACAACGGTCAGGCATACGTCAAAGTCAACTACACCGTCTACAACCTATGGGCGTTTTCCTCAACTGTCAGCTCGCTTTGGCAAGCGTGTACCCTCGCTACCGCGCTAGCCGATGAACAACGAGCCGCCGGTGAGGACATTGATCCGATGACAGCCGCTGAGCTGGCAATTGATGTCGCGAACGTTACTCCCATGCTGATTGCTTCCGGCTGCGCGTTCCTGGAACCGGTTCGATAGCCGATGCTCGGGCTGGGAAGACAGGGCCGGGGGCGAACGAGAGACGCGCGAGTCTCGGGCGCTCGTGGTAAGGCAGCCGGAGCACTCACCGCAACGGCCGGCGCCCTCCGCGATACGGCTATCGAGTCAGCCCGGGAAGGAATCAAGAACGTCAGTGAGAAGATCGGCAAGGCTACTGGCGGTGGGATGGCGATAGCAGCCACGGCAGCCGTGGACGCCGCTGGTTACCACCCTTCCCCGCTGATTGCGGTTGGCGCAGCCTACGCCGGAATGAAGGCGGGCGGGCTGGTCGGTCGCGCGATGACCGCCGGGCTGGACCGGATCACCGCCGGACGGGGCGGCGGTGGCCCGATCGACTCGGTCATAGCGGACCTGATCACGACGCTTCGGGTGTTGGAGCAGGTGGGCCGCAGCGTCGGCGATGCCATCGATGCCGTGAACAAAGCCCAGGCCCACTTCCAGAAGGTCAGCCGCGGCGGAGAAAACAACCTTCTCAACAGCGCGGTACGGGCCTGCCGGCAGGCACCGGTTCAGCTTGAGGAGGGCGTAGACGACCTCAAGCAGGCCGGAGATCTCGTCGGAAAGCACCTCGTGGGCGTGGCAAAGACTTGCGGCTGACCGTCCCGGTGGACCAGGCCGCAGACAGCGACCACTGCCAGCCACCAGCGCCTTCGTGTGTCGAAGTCGCTGCGCTCGATGATGCGGTGGCATGCCGGGACAGCAAGGACCCGAACGGTCCGGCCCTCGTCTTCGGTCGCGCCGCCTGGACGAACTTCCTGGCCGAGACGAAAGCTGGGTTCCCGCAGCGGTAAACGGTGCCGCACCGGCCCGCCCTGGTGTGCCATCACCTCCGACTCGCGCGGCCCAGCGGTAACCGGGCCACGTCCTTGCTCTCGCCGAATGCCAGTCCTACGCTCGCCGCACGGCGGCCGGCCGTCGATGCACTCCATCTGCCTCCCTTCAGGTGGCTACCGGAAGCCGGCTGCGGTGGCGTGCAGTAGGCGAAGGTTTTGGTGAACCTTCGAGGGATTCATATTCCGCGACAAGGAGTGGCCACATGTGGAGCTGGAATCATCTTGCGCCAGGTTGGCTCATTTTCCTCATATTCTTGGCAGTATTTCTCATTGTCGGCGCGCTGGGCATCTGGCTGCTGCGGGGCCGAGCCAAGCGGCTGTCCGGTGCTGAGCCGAAGTGGTTGGATCTCATCACCCACACGGTCTCGGTCACCGGCACCCTCTACGCGCTTCTGCTCGTCCTGACCGCCCTGACGGTGTACGGGACGTACTCGCAGGCTAGCGCGGCGGTCGCAACTGAGGCGGCGGATCTGAAGGCACTACACAACGTCGTGTCCGAGTATCCGGAGCCCACCCGCGGCGAGCTGGAGGGCCTGTTGAACGAGTATGTCGACTATATGGTCAACGAAGCGTGGCCGACCTACCAACGCGGCGACGAGGTGGACGGAGACCGCGAACTCGAGGAGCGAATCTGGCGTACCCTTCTGAATTTCACACCGAATTCTGGCAAGGAGCAGGAGTTGAGTGTCCTCGCCCAGTCGGAGTTCGAGGATTGGAGCAAGTCCCGCCAGATTCGAAGCACCTTCAGCACCGCCGCTCTCCCCCCGACGCTCTGGTTCACGCTCCTGGTCGGCGGTGTGTTCATCATCTTCCTGTCCTGCCTCATCCCGACCCGGACCCGGCACGCCTCCCTGGTATTGGTCTCCGCGACCGCGGCCATGATTTCCCTGCTGATATTCGTCGTCGAGCGGGTGGACGACCCCTTCCGGGGGTCGATGAGCGTCTCTGCCGATCCTTATGCGAGGGTCGCCAAGACTTTCGACTGATTCTGATGAGGCGCTGTGGTGCCATCCCAGAGGCGGCGCCACAACTTTGGACTGTCCCCTCGCGTCGGTCGACCTTTTACGGCGCTTGACCGTCCATAGCGATCGGTGAAACGCTCATCGCCATGGTGGATCTTGACAATCAACTGGGGTACTGGAACTCCACCGGGGCGTCGAAGACCTTCGGGCATCCGGTTGAGCCCTCATGGCTGGAGGGCCTCGATCGCCAGGCGCACATCCTCGACTACGGGTGCGGCTACGGACGACTCGCGGGAGAACTCGCCGAGTGGGGTTTCGACAACGTCGAAGGGGTGGATGTCGCTCCCAATCTCGTCGCCCGCGCACGTGCGCAGCAGCCGGGGGCGCGGTTCACTGTTCTCGACGCTCCTCCCCGGCTGGACCACCCGGACAGCAGTGTTGACCTGATACTGCTGTTCGCGGTGTTGACGTGCCTGCCGAGCGACGCCGGGCAGCGAAAGCTGGTGGCCGAGCTGCGCCGGGTTCTGCGGCCCGGTGGACTCCTCTACCTCAGCGACCTGTGCCTGCAGGCGGATCAACGTAATCGTTCTCGGTATCAGCAGTTCGCCGCGACGTACGGCAGCTATGGGGTGTTCGAAACCGACGACGGGGCGGTGTGCCGGCACCACACAGCGGACTGGTTGGATGACCTGTTCGTCGACTTCGACCGGGTCGCCACCCGCGAGGTCT
Organism: Salinispora pacifica DSM 45544; assembly: GCF_000378845.1. NCBI lineage: Bacteria > Bacillati > Actinomycetota > Actinomycetes > Micromonosporales > Micromonosporaceae > Salinispora > Salinispora pacifica. The sequence continues at coordinate 2,120,196 of NZ_KB905359.1, forward strand.
CCGTGGCCACCATGAACGGCCGCCCGGCCCGGGCTACCCAGCTGCTGCTGTCCACCGGGCTGTCCGACGTCGCCCACCGATAGCTCGTCCTGAGCGGCGGATCCGGGCGTTGGCGGGCCCCTACCATAGTTTCGATATGGCCTCACCGGACGTCCGCGTGCTGACAGATCCCCGACGAGAAGCCTGGGGTACGGGCGACCCACGGCCGGTCGTGACCTACGTGTGGTCGGCAGCCGCCGCGACGACCGGTGGCACCGTCCTGCTCTCGCACGGTACCGGCGGCTGCGCCCTCGACCTGTCCTGGCTGGCCGAGCCACTGGCCTCGGCTGGCCTGCGGGTAATCGGCGTCGACCATCACGGCAACAGCCATCGTGGCGGCTACCATGCCGAAGCTTTCGCGCGTTGGTGGGACCGCCCCCAAGACCTTTCGGTGGTGCTGGACCACCTCGCCGACGGCGGTCCCGTTGGCGTCGCCGGCTTCTCGCTCGGCGGATACACCGCCGCCGCGATGCTTGGCGCCCGAATCGACGCCGACGTGTTCGGCGCTATCGCCACCAGACGAGTGACGGTGCTGTCACCGCCGGAGTACCCGACGCTGATCGACGAACTGTCCGACCGGATCGGTGCCGATGACATCGCCGCGTGGATCAGCGAATCCGGCGAGGACTACGCTGACCGCCGCGTGACCGCCGGTCTTCTCATCTGCCCGGCGCAGGGCCAACTACTCACCTCCACCAGCCTGCGGGGCATCACGACGCCGGTGTCGATCTGGTGGACCGGCGAGGACGACCAGACCCCGGCCGAGACCAACGCACTGCACTACGCTTCCTTGATTCCTGGTGCCACCCAGCATTGCGCCGACCCGTCGGCCGGCCACTACGTGTTCGTGCGGGACACGCCGGGCGCGGATCGGGTCCGCAGCCGCCTCGCCAGCGCGGCCGTCGCCTTCTTCCGCGAGCAGTTGACCGCGTAGGCCGAGCCATGCCCCTGCAACGAATCAGCCTGGTCGCAGCCGGCATCCTGGCGGTGGCAACAGGGTGCATGCGCTGGCGGCCGATGGCTTCGGACAACCGGCAGGACCTACCCCACCAGCTGACGGTGATCGCGCTGCGAAGCCGGCGGGCCAGCGCGGTGAAGCCGGCGGGCCAGCGCGGTGAAGTCGTCTCCCGCGCCGCTCGGTCAGCGGACTGCGGCACTCACGCACGGCGGCGAGAGCAGCCCGGATAGCGAGTCCCCCGCTGGTGGCGTGCGCGGCTGAGAAGACCCCCGAGTCAGCCACCGGCCGCGTCAAGCGGCCAGCCGTAACGAAATTATGTATCATTTCGCAAAGTGCAATGAGGAATCTATCGGTCGAATCCGCCTTACCAGCATGGCAGCGACATAGCGTCCGACCTCTCGTATTGTCGAGTGACACGACGGCGAGCGGATGCGCCAGGACATCAATATGCATTAATTGGGCAATGGTCACTGATGTGACGCTAGCTCCTCGCCGAGGCGCCCGTATCCTCATGTGCGCGGTCCGGCTGGCCCTCCAAACCCTCCCCACCACCGCCCTTCGGCACGAACCCTGTCTTCCTCCCAAGTCCCGGACGGTCCAGCGCCAGCCGGTACCGCCGCTCACGCACCGAGGCGTACAGGAAGGATTTTCATGTTCAGTTGGCTCGCAACCGGAGGCATGATCCTCTCCCTGCTGGCTCCCACGAACCCGGTGGTGGACTTCCCCGAGCCCGCGACCCCACCCCCAGGTCAGATCGTCATCGATCTGGTAACTGTCAATGGCTCTGGCTGCCCGGCCGGCACTGCCGCCACCGCCATGTCGGTCGACAACACCGCATTCACGGTCACCTACAGCGCATTCATGGCCCAGGTCGGGGTCGGGGCGGAGCCGACCGACTGGCGCCGCAATTGCCAGCTCAACCTACGGGTTCACGTCCCGCAGGGCTTCACCTACGCGGTGGCCCAGGCTGACTACCGCGGCTTCGCCGCCCTGGCGGACGGGGCGTCCGGCGTGGAGCGGGCAAACTACTACTTCCAGGGAATGTCACCCACGGCCTACAAGACCCACATCTTCGACGGTCCGATGGTGGACAACTGGCAGGCCACCGACGTCACGGACGTCGCCTCGCTGGTCTGGCACCCGTGCGGCGAGTTCCGCAACTTCAACATCAACACGGAGCTCTGGGCGCTCGCCGGCACCTCGGACACCAGCACCACAACGAGTTTCATGACGATGGACTCGACCGACGGGGCCATCTCCACCACCTACAACCTGGCCTGGAAGACCTGCCCGTAAGGCAGGACGAGCCCACCGGCTGAGCGTCAGTAGCGCCCAGCCGGTGGGTTCGCGTCCACGGCCGTCACCGACCGACCGTAGAAACGACGTGCTGCTCTCGCCCCCCACGCTTGGGGTGACTTCCGACAGCAGCGGGCGTGGCGGCGATCGCGGCGAGGAACTCCACCTGTGCCCGTTGTGTCATCGGATGAGGGTATAAACGGCCATTGACGTTGGCTTGTCAGCGGAGTTTGGTTGGTAGCAACGTTCGTGCCGGGCAGTCGGGTTGGGCTTGCCGAACTATCCCGCCCGCGACCAGGCGCCCCGGCATAGCCCTTCCCTGGAGTTGTTCAATGGCTAGTTTCACCCGGTCGATGCTTGCCGCATGCACCGTGCTCACCGCTACCGCACTCACAGTCTCGGTCGGGGTCTATGCGCACAACGACCCGGCACCCGCCCCAGTCGTGCCGACCGCCTCCACCACGGTCTTACCACCGGTCAATGCGAAATTCGACTATCAAATCGGCGCTGCCTACCCGCCCCCACCCGGGGTGCGGGTCGTAAGCCGCGACCGACAGGATCCGATCGCCGCCAACCTCTACAACATCTGCTACGTCAACGCGTTCCAGGTGCAGCCCAACGAGGTTGACTGGTGGCAGAGTCAGCACGATGACCTCCTGCTCCGCGATTCCGACGGAAACTACGTCGTTGATGGCGACTGGAACGAAATTCTGCTCGATATATCGACCTCGGCCAAACGTGCGGCAATCGCGGGTATCGTCCAGAACTGGTTCGACGGCTGCGCGCGGGCCGGCTACCAGGCGATCGAACCAGATAATATCGACTCGTACGAGCGGTCTGAGGGCCTGCTCGCCATCCATGACGCGATCGCCTACCTGGAGTTGCTGGCGCCACACGCCCACGATGCAGGGCTCGCCATCGGGCAAAAGAACACCACCGACCTCGGTACGCGTGGCAGGAACGCCGGACTCGACTTCGCCATCGCCGAGGAGTGTGGGCGCTACAACGAGTGTGACTACTTCACCGGCGTGTACGGCGACAACGTCATTGTCATCGAGTACACCGACAGTGCGTTCGCGAAGGCGTGCTCAGCGGTCGGTGACGAGGTCTCGGTCGTCCGCCGCGACGTCGGCGTCACCGCGCCCGGCAGCGGCACCTACCGGTACGGCTCCTGCTGAGCCCTCGTCGTCGCACTCGTCCTGATCGACGCGCACAGCCTGCACGTGCTCGCACATCCCGCCCGGCCGGGAGCTGCCCTGTTGTAGGCGAAGCACTTGGCCTTCCCGCCGCCGGGAGACCTGCCGTCGATGACCCCGAACTGTCACGCCACCGCAGCCACACCAGACGCCTGGATCGAAGACACGCGAGGCAGAATCAGCGTGTGATCTGGCACAACGCGGCTAAGGATCGTGGCCCGTCAGTTACACGGCCAGACCCGCACCGGTACGCGCGGGAACGCGGCTGTCAGGAACTGCTCGGTGAGGCCGTCGCGCACGGCGGCGTCCGGCCAGGCATCGAGCACCTCAGGCAGGGTGCGGTGACCAACGGCGAGGTGCAGCAGGGCACCTGGTGGAATGGCGGCATGATGGCTCGCGTCGGAGCTCGGACCGATCGTGCTCCGTCTCGCCGTCATCGCCATTAGTTCACCGTCGTCGAACTCGAGGTGAGCGCTCGCGGTGTAGGTGTCAATCACGAGCGTGGACTCGGGCCAACGCAGATCGGCTGACTGCCAACGGCGGCGTAGCAGCGGGGCAAGGTGGGCGAGCAACTCGACCGGGTCGCCGGTTCGGGCATACCAGGCCCTGGGGCGCGTCGGTATCCCGGTGGGCCCGATCCGGGCCAGGAGGTGGTCCGGATCGAGCAACAGACGCACCGCGTGGAACGGGTGCTGGGCCGTCGTGGCGTAGCGCCGACCGACCCGGCCGAGATAGGCGTACGTCGCGGCGGCGGCCTCCGGCCAGCGCCCGGCAGGCTCGCAGGTCGCGGCGAGCACCGTCAGCTCTCCCGCCGCGGAGAGCGCGGTGCTGTGCACCAGATATCCCTGGACCTGCTCGTCGCGCAGCAGTACGGCGACCTCGCGGCGAACGAGAGCCTCCGCCCGGCGGCCCACGATCTCGTACCGCCAGGCGGCGGCGTCGCGTGGGCAGACCAGAGCATCCCCGTCCACCTGCCGTCGGTCGAGGCGGGCGAGGGCGTCCGCGTCGGCCGCGGTGGCGGGGCGGACGGTCCAGGCCCCCGGGTAGGCGTCCGGTAGGGCGGTGGCGGGCACCGTGGGTGCACCGCCGTGGGTCAGCGCGTAGTCGTAGCCAAACCGACGGTAGAAGTGGGGAATCCCTTCGACGATCTGGAGTGGCACGCGTTCGGTCGCGCAGCGGTCGTGCAGCGCGGCGAGTAGCCGTTCGGTGAGCTGGTTCCCGCGATGCTCCGGTGCCGTGCCCACCAACTCGACCTGAATCACCGGCAGCCGAATCCCGGCCAGGTTCCACTCCTGACGAAGACCGACCAAACTGGCCGCCAGCCGGCCGGTGGTGGTGTCCTCCACGACCAGGAAGTCGTCAGGTGTGACCGAAGGATGCCCGCTCAGCAGATCGTGAACCCATGCGGTGATCCCCGCGTGTGGTTCTCCGCCGGTTGCCGCCTGCAGTTGAACGGCCGCCTGCAGGCGGGCGAGCTGATCGACGTCCGACTCGCGACCGCGCCGAATCCCGTAATGATCGCCTCGGCTACTCATGCCTTACGTTCTACCGTCAGATGATCGCTAGCGGTCGCTTGCGGGGAAGTGACTCCGCACACGCCGGACGCTCAGCAGACCGTTGTACGAGATCGCTCCGGATCCCGCACGATCATCGGCGGCAGCGAGACGACTGTTGGCCGGCACCCGGTTCGGGTGCCGGCCAACAGTTTCTTTCCCCCTTTGTGTGGGTCAGGTCTGCGGGGGTTTGTTGTGGGTGGTGCGGGTGGGGTCAGCTGGTCCAGTGCTCGGCCACCAGGTCAGCGGCCTGGGTCTCCCACTGGGCGTAGTGGAACGGGTACGCCGACACCTGCACCTTCTGCGCGGCCTCGGTCAACGGCATGTCCTGCCAGCCCTCGACCTGCTTGAGGCCGTTGAGGAAGGCGGTGGTGGAGTAGGCGGGGTCGGTGATCTGCTCCACCGTGCCCCAACCAGACGACGGGCGCTGCTGGAACAGGCCCTGCGAGTCGTGGTCGTTACGCGCGCCCAGGTGTCCCAGGTTCTCCAGCTTCGACTCCTGCAGGCTGGTGCCGATCGCCACCACGGCGGCACGTTCGTCCATGCCGGCCTTCTTGGTGGCCTCGATGATGGCCTTGACGTTGGCGACCTGCTCGTCGCCCAGGTCGATGCGTGACTGCTTGCCCTGGGTGCCGTGCGGGATCAGCGTGTCCCTGTCCGGCTTCGCGACCTGAACGGCCGCAGCAGCGGCCGGGGTGGGGGTGGTGAGGGTGGCCAGGGGGCCGGCGACGACACCGGTGGACAGGGCCAGACCAGCGATACCAAGGACGCTACGACGCAGAATCGTGTTCATCATGAGGGTTGCTCCATTCGGGGGTCGACACCCACACGCACGCCCGAAGGAAAAAGGGGGGGGGGCCTTCAGGCGGCAAAGGGGCGGGTGCAAGCACCGTCCGGCGCTCAACAAAACAGGGGAGAGAGGATCCTCGGCTACCGCGGTCGGGGGGACACGCACGGCGCCGGGTCCAGATGTAACGACCGGCGGGCCGCCAACATTCCGGGGCTCACGCACGGCTGGCATCCGCCATCGGCGGAACGCCGGCTCGGTCGTACGCATGGTGTAACGCCCTGACGGCGGCCGGGATTCCGCCACCACCGTGCCCCCGACCACACCCCATACGGGCATCAACCCGACCTATGTGACAGCTAACCCCGGGCCGGACTTACAGGTCAGCGACGTCCACCGGTCGGGTTCTGCTCATATCATGACGCCCGCCTTCCGACGTCTGCGAGACGACGAACCATAGCAATACGGAGATCCGTACTGGAAGCGATAGGGGTGGCCGTCGCGGCAACGGCAGTTAACACCGACAGATCCGGAATCCTCCCCCGCGCCGCCCGTTCAGGAGATCCTGACCGACCGCGGTGAGCACCCTTGGGAAGTCTGCGGGCACCGCCAGCGACAGGCCCACCTGAGCAAGATCCGCTCCCCACGCTACGGGCAGATCCACGGGTCTGCTCACCGGCAGGTGACAGGTGCGGTCCCGCGGCCTGACTGGCCGACAGGTGCATGACGGTCTTGAATTCAACGGGTCAACCGGGACAGCGACCCGCAGCAACAATGGGGTCGGCACGTGGTCAGGATTCCCACCGACATGACGATGCCCCGCCCGGAACGGACGGGGCATCTCAGATGAACCACCGGTCGCACAATGGTGCGGTCGGTGGAGCCGAGGGGACTCGAACCCCTGACCCCCACACTGCCAGTGTGGTGCGCTACCAGCTGCGCCACGGCCCCCTGTGCACTACCCGGTCGCCCGGGCACGGGAGAACTATACACACGGCGGCCGGCGCGGTCATCGCGCGGGGTGCCCGCCACCGCACCGGGTCAGTTGAGCGCCACATCCGCCGGGAAGTGCGCCACCGCCGCCATCATGCCGCCCTGCCGGCGCAGCACCATCGGCCACAGGTCGTCCGGACGATCGACGAAGGCGTCGCCGGGCAACGCGTCCAGGACGAACCAGGAGCCCTCCGCGATCTCCTGCTCCAGCTGGCCCGACTCCCACCCGGAGTAGCCGGCGAAGACCCGGATGCCCACGATACTCTCCCGCAGCTGCTCCGGGTCCACCGTCAGGTCGAGCGTGCCGACCGCACCGGAGATCTGCTGGAAGCTCTTCATCGGCCGCAGCGGGTGGCGCATGCGGGCGAGGCAGATCGCCGAATCCGGCTGCACCGGGCCCCCTTCGAAGACCACGGCCGGGTCACGGGCCAACTCACCCCAGTCGCCGAGTACCTCCGCCACCGGAATCTCGGTGGCCCGGTTGAGCACGACGCCCAGCGCCCCGCCCGGTTCGTGGGCGACCAGCAGCACCACGGTCCGGTCGAAGTTCGGATCCTTCAACGTCGGTGCCGCGACCAGCAACCGCCCGGCCATCGACTCCGTCGCCTGCCCGCCGATCGCCCGCCCCTCTTCCTGCATGTCGGACATCCCGTCAGTCCGACCGTGCCCGGACAACCGGGGACACCGGTGCCAGCCACCCCGTCAACGTCATGCCTGGCACCATAGCCTGCTGCTGGGTCGCTGGCTAAGGTCTGACGCGACAGAGACGAGGGAGGTTCGGTGAGTCCCACGGCAGAACTCGCGGTGATCGGCGGGTCGGGGCTGTACGCCCTGCTCGACGGCGCCACCGAGCACGTAGTAGACACCCCGTACGGGTCGCCGTCCGACGTGGTCACGATCGCCGAGGTCGCGGGCCGCCGGTTGGCGTTCCTGCCCCGGCACGGCCGGGATCACCGGCATCCGCCGCACCAGATCCCCTACCGGGCCAATCTGTGGGCGCTGCGCTCGCTCGGGGTCCGCCAGGTGCTCGCCCCCTGCGCGGTCGGCGGGCTGCGCCCGGAGTTGGGCCCCGGCACGTTCGTCGTGCCGGACCAGCTGATCGACCGCACCAGTGGTCGGGCACAGACCTACTACGACCGGGGCGCGGTGCACGTCTCCTTCGCCGACCCGTACTGCCCGGTCGGCCGGCGTACGCTGCTCGCCGCCGGCGCCGAGCGGGGCCTGCCGGCGGTGGACGGGGGGACGGTGGTGGTCGTCGAGGGTCCCCGCTTCTCCACCCGTGCCGAGTCGCGTTGGTTCACGGCCATCGGCGGAACGGTGGTCAACATGACCGGCCACCCGGAGGCGGTGCTCGCCCGGGAGTTGGCCCTCTGCTACTCGTCGATCGCGCTGGTCACCGACCACGATGCGGGCGTGCCGGGCGGCGGATCGGTGACCCAGGAGGAGGTGTTCCGGGTCTTCGGCGAGAACACCGCCCGCCTGCGGGAGCTGCTCTTCACCGCGGTGGCCCAGCTGCCGGCCGATCGGGACTGCGCCTGCGGGTCAGCCCTGGAGGGCATCAAGCTTCCCTTCGCGCTGCCCTGAGCCCGGCGGCCGGGCCGTCGCCGGTCAGCCGGTGGTGAGCCGCAGCGGCCCACCGCCGAGCACGTCGAGGACGGTCCGCTCCCCCAGCGGGGCGGCTAGCTGCACGGTCACCGGTTCGAGCAGAAGCTGCTCGGTGCAGACACCGGTGCTGCGGGTCACCGCGCCGCCGACCACCACCACGTCATCCTGTTCGTATACCAGTGGGGTGACGCTGGTGTCACACGCACCGATGCCGACCCGCACGGTCAGCGTGGCGTCGTCCACGGCGCGCAGGTCCAGCGCCCCGACCAGTTCCTGGGGCAGTGGCGCGGTGGGTGCGGTCGGCTCCGGCGGCTCTCCGACGGCGGTCGGGGCGACCGCGAGCCGGGCCACCGGGGCGGTCAGCTCGTCAATGGTGAACAGCCAGGCCGGCACCGCTGCCTCGCCGCGACTGGTCCGCACCGGCACGCTGTCGAGCTCGACGGCGGTGACGGTGAGCGGGATGCAGGCGGTCTGCGGCGAGGTGCTCACCCCGGTGTCCGGCCCATCCGCCGGGGCTGGTGGGGTGGCCGGGTTCGTCGGCCGCCCGTCGCAGGCCGGTGGGTCGCCCCGGTCGAGTTCCCGGTACGCCTCGGCAGCGCTGACCAGCGGCACGGTGAGGGTGCCGGAGGGGAACTGGATGGTGCCGTCTTCGGGCTGGTCCGTCGGCAGCGGAATCTGGTCCCGGTACCAGCCGGCCTGGAAGGCGGCCTGAGTGTCCGGGGTGAAGCCGGGGTCTCCGACGGTCATGGCGGGCTCCTGGAGTGGGATGTACCCGTCACTCCAGGATGGGCCGGGCTGCCAGGCCGCGGCGATCTGGGTGGCCCGCTCTTCGAACGCCGCCTGCCGGCCGTCCGGCGGGGGGGCGTCGGCCGGCTCCGAGTCGGCCGGCGCGCAACCGGCGACCAGCAGCAGGGGCACGCACAGGGTGACGAATACTCGACGCATACTCTTCCGACGCCCGCCACCGCGCACTGGTTCCCGTCCACCGGTGGCACTCGTTCCCATCCATCGGTGGCACTCGTCGCCGGGCCTGGTGGTACCCGGCGGCACGGAGGTTCGAGGCCAGAAACGCCGATGCGCCCCGGTCCGGGTGGACCGGGGCGCATCGGCCAGGTGGTGGAGGTGCCGGGAATCGAACCCGGGTCCTTCGCCGCCTTGCCAGGGCTTCTCCGAGCGCAGCTCGCTGTGCCTCTACTCGGCCCCTCCGATCACGCGAGCGAGTCGGTGTGACGGGCCCAGTCGCTGATTAATCTCGCCGCACGGCCCCCGCGACCGGGGCCGATTGGCCAGCCTCCTAGCTGATGCCGGCTAACTGGGTCGAAGGCACTCCCAGGCCGACAGACTTGCTACTCGCCTCAGGCGGCGAGAGCGAAGTCAGCGCGATTCTGCTTGGCGCTTATTGTTTTCCAACGAACGATTTCCGAGACGACGTTGGCTTCCTCGGCTCGCTTCCCCTGCCGCAACGTACGAAGTCGAAACCAGTCACCCCCTCGACGGGCCGCCCCTGTTGGCGGCACCGATAAGCCTAACGCCTGACGCAACGGGTTTCATCCCGCCCCAGCCGGGCGTCAGCTCAGTCTTCCATCCCCTTGCCCCGCCGACCGGCGGCCCGGGCGATCTCCCGTTGCGCGTCCCGCTTGGCGAGGTCCTGCCGCTTGTCGTACGACTTCTTGCCCTTGGCGACGCCGATCTCGACCTTGGCCCAGCCGTCGGAGAAGTAGACCTGCAGCGGGACGATCGTGAGCCCACTCTCCCGGGTCTTGCCGATCAGCCGGTCGATCTCGATGCGGTTGAGCAGTAGTTTGCGGGTGCGTCGGGGCTCGTGGTTGGTCCAGGTGCCCTGCACGTACTCCGGGATGTGCATCCCGTGCAGATAGAGCTCGCCGTTGCGTTCCTGGGCGAAGGCGTCCACCAGCGACGCCCGCCCCGCCCGCAGCGACTTGACCTCGGTGCCGGTCAACGCCATCCCCGCCTCGTAGGTGTCGAGGATCGAGTAGTCGTGGCGGGCCTTCCGGTTGGAGGCGACGACCTTCCGCCCCTTCTCCCGTGGCATCGGCGCCACCTCCCTTCCTGATCGCTGCGTCCCTGGTCGAACAGCCTGGTCGCTGCGCCCCTTGGGTCGACAGCGGCGATCATCCTACCGGAGGACAAGGGCTCCCCCGCGCCGATTATTTCCGGTGCGGGGGAGCCCTGGTCCGACAGGGTGCGCGGGCGGCCCCAGCGGCCGCCCGGCGGGCACTAGACCCGCAGGTAGAAGCGGAGCGTGACCCAGGCGGTGATCGCGCTGATCAGAGCTCCGACGGCGGCCATCAGGGGGAAGGCCAGCAGCACCTCACCCCAGCTGACCGGCGCGAAGAGCCCCTGGAGGGCGCGCAGTGCGCCGTCGAAGAGGAAGACCTTCAGCCCGGCGAGGGCGCCGAGGCCGAGTAGGGATCCGATCAGGCCGGCGACCACGGCTTCCAGGACGAAGGGCGCCTGGATGAACCAGTTCGACGCGCCGACGAGCTTCATCACCGCGACCTCGCGCCGCTTGCTGTAGGCGGCGACCTGGATCGTGTTGGCGACCAGGAGCAGGGCGGCGACAGCCATCGCGATCGCCGCGACGAGGGCGATATTCTGACCGGCGGAGAAGAGTTTGAAGATCTTGTCGAGTACGCTGGACTTGTCGATCACCTGGTCGACGCCCTCAATCTCGGCGTACTGCTCCCCGATCGCCTGGTACTCCTGCGGGTTCACCAGCTTCAGCCGGTACGACTCCGGCAGCACCTCCGGACCGATCGCACTGAGCAGGTCCGGGGAGTCCCGAAAGATCTCCTCGACAATCTCGTACGCCTCTTCTTTGTTGACGTACGTGACGCTCTCGATCAGCGGGTCGGCATCCAGCTTGGCCTGGATCGCTGTCTTCTGTTCCTCGGTGACCTCGGTCTCCAGGAAGATCGAGACCTCGATGTTCTCGAAGTACAGCTCCTTCATCTCGGCGACCTTGACGTAGATCAGACCGCTCGCGCCGAGCATGGTCAGCGAGACCGCCATCGTAATGATCATTGCGATGGTCATGGTCACGTTGCGCCACAGTCCGACCAGGACCTCGGACAGGACGTATTTCAAGCGCATCGAAGATTCCTCCGCGTCTCCGGCAGGTGGTGGTCGTCAGTCGAGGTGGAGCGCCGGCTCACCCGTAGACGCCGCGAGCCTGGTCGCGGACGATCCGGCCGCTCTCAATCTCGATGACCCGGCGGCGCATCTGGTTCACGATGTTCGAGTCGTGGGTAACCATCACGACGGTCGTACCGGTGCGGTTGATCCGGTCCAACAAACGCATGATCTCGATGGAGGTGTCCGGGTCGAGGTTTCCGGTCGGCTCGTCCGCGAGCAGGATAAGCGGACGGTTCACGAACGCTCGCGCGACCGCCACCCGCTGCTGCTCACCACCGGAGAGCTCCTGCGGGTAGCGGTGCTCCTTGCCACCCAGCCCGACCAGCTCCAGCACCTCCGGTACCACCCGGCGGGCAACCGCCTTGGTTTTGCCGATCACCTCGAGCGCGAACGCCACGTTCTCGTAGGCGGTGCGGTTCGGTAGCAGCCGGAAGTCCTGGAACACGCAGCCGATCGAGCGCCGGAAGGCGGGCCGCTTCCAGGAGCGCATCGACGTGACATCCTTGCCGTTCACGACGATCCGTCCCTTATTGGGCGCAACCTCGTGTAGCAGCATCTTGATGATGGTGGACTTGCCGGAGCCGGATGGGCCGATGAAGAAGACGAACTCGCCCTTCTCGATCGCGACGGACACGTTGTCGAGCGAAGGCCGGGACGCCTTCGGGTACGTCTTCGTCACTTGCTCAAGCTGAATCACGGGTCGTGAGTCTACGCGGTGTAACAGATGTGCCAAATCCCGCGCCCCTCAAATTCCGGGCACGTCGTCGATCTGCCAGCACTCACGATTTTCGATGGTGCGCTGCGCCCATGATCGGTCACGCTTTGTCATCAGCAAGCTGCTGTTGCTTTCGCCACCGGATACCGGCCTCAATGAAGGCGTCCAACTCGCCATCGAAGACCGCGGAGGGTGTCCCGGTCTCCTGCTCCGTTCGAAGGTCCTTCACCATCTGGTACGGATGCAGGACGTACGAACGCATCTGGTCACCCCAGGAGCCGGCGGCGTCGGTCTTCAGGCCCTGGAGCTTGGCCTGCTCCTCTTGGCGCTTCCGCTCCAACAGTCGGGCCTGGAGGACGCGCAGCGCGGACGCCTTGTTCTGCAGCTGGGACTTCTCGTTCTGACAGGTGACCACGATGCCGGTCGGTATGTGGGTGATCCGCACCGCCGAGTCGGTCGTGTTCACGCTCTGCCCGCCGGGGCCGGACGACCGGTAGACATCAAAGCGCATCTCGTTCTCGGGAATGTCGATGTGATCGGTCTGTTCCACCACCGGGAGCACCTCGACCCCGGCGAAGCTGGTCTGCCGCCGGCCCTGATTGTCGAAGGGGCTGATCCGGACCAGCCGGTGGGTACCCGACTCGACGCTGAGCGTGCCGTACGCGTACGGCACCTTGACCGTGAAGGTGGCCGACTTGAGCCCGGCCTCCTCGGCGTAAGAGGTCTCGTAGACCTCGGTGGGGTAGCCGTGCCGCTCGGCCCAGCGCAGGTACATCCGCAGCAGCATCTCGGCGAAGTCTGCCGCGTCCACGCCGCCGGCACCGGCGCGGATCGCCACCAGCGCCTCCCGGGAGTCGTACTCACCGGAGAGCAGGGTGCGGACCTCCATCTCGTCGATGGCCTTGGCCAGCCCGGCAACCTCCGTCTCGACCTCGGCGAAGGCACCCGGGTCGGACTCCGCCTCGGCCAGTTCCAGCAGCACCTTGGCGTCTTCGAGGCGAGAACGAAGCTCCGCGAGCTTGTTGATCTCCCCATTCACGTACGACAGCTGTGAGGTGACCTGTTGCGCCCGGGCCTGGTCGTCCCAGAGGTCGGGGGCGGAGGCGGCCTCCTCCAGACGGGCCTTGTCCGCCCGCAGCCGGTCGATGTCGAGCACCGACTCGATGTTGCGAAGAGTGGCGTCGAGGTCCTTGAGCTGTTCGGCGTAGTCGGCATCGGTCACGACAGACAAGACTACTGCGCGGGCGAGGAGCGAGCTTGCGAGCCCCGCAGCCTGCGCCGAACAAACCCAGCGCGGGCGAGGAGCGAGCTTGCGAGCCCCGCAGCCTGCGCCGAACAAACCCAGCGCGGGCGAGGAGCGAGCTTGCGGGAGCAGGGGCAAGCTTGCGGGCGCAGGCGCAGCGGAAACGAGCCCCGCGTGCGGGCGCGAGCCGGCGGCCCCGCAGCCCACGCCACAGCCACCCCGCGGCCGAGGCGGGTCTTCCTCCGGGCCGGCCGATCCGGGGCAGAGTCTTCCGGACCTGGGGCTACCTGCGCCCAGGCCCGGGGGCAACCGCCGGGTCAGCCGACCTGGGCGGACTTGAGCCAGGACAGGGCGGCCTTGTGGTAGGCGACGGCGAACTCCAAGGCGCTGGCGTCGTACGTCTCGCCTTCCTTCTTCGCATTCTTTACCTGCTCCCGAACCCGGGCCAAGGCCTCGGTGTGGTACTCGTTCGCAGCTGTCTGAAGGTTCTTGAGCTGGCTGGCCGAGTGCAGGTTCCCGAAGGCGAACCGCAGCGCGATCGGGTTTCGAATGGTGTCCCGACCGGGCTCCTCCGTCAGCCATCGGGAGAAGGTCCGTTTACCCGCAGCGGTGATCGCATACGGCTGACTCATCCGCGGCCCTGGTTTACCGAGCCGCACCAGCCCCTTTTCGGCCAGCACGGGCAGCTCTCGGTAGACCTGGCTGCGGGTCATTGACCAGTACGGCGCCAATCGGCGCTCGGCGGCGGCCATCAGTTGACCACCTGTCATCGGGCCCTCGTGAAGCAGCCCGAGCAGGGCCGCCGCCGTGGGATTGACTCCGGAATCCGCCATGACTCCCACGCTGCCACTTTGCAGTCGCGGCGTCCAGGATTTCACCTTTTCGCCACCCGTAAGGGCTTCCTATGTGCACTGTCTATCGATATTGAGTGGATGAAAGGACCCCTCCCCCAAGCCGGGCGGTCGACGTAGCGAAGGGGTCCTTCTGGTTAGCGCATGTGGGGATAGGTGTGGTCGGTCGGCGGGACGAAGGTTTCTTTGATCGTACGAGGGGACATCCATCGGACCAGGTTCTGCCAGGAGCCGGCCTTATCGTTGGTGCCACTGGCGCGAGCGCCGCCGAACGGCTGCTGACCGACCACCGCACCGGTGGGCTTGTCGTTGATGTAGAAGTTGCCGGCCGCATACCGCATCCGCTCGGCGACCCGGTCGACCACCTGCCGGTCGGTTGCGAAAATGGCGCCGGTCAACGCGTACGGCGCGATCGACTCGGCCTGGGTGACCACCTCGTCGAAGCGAGCGTCGTCGAAGACGTGCACGCCGAGGATCGGCCCAAAGTACTCGGTGGTGAAGGTTTCGTGCGCGGCGTCGGTGCACTCGAAGAGCGTCGGCCGGACGAAGTAGCCGACCGAGTCGTCGGCGGTGCCGCCGGCGACGACCTGGCACGAGTCATCCCCTGAGATCAACTTTAGGGCGGCGGTGTGCCGCGCGTACGCCTTGGCGTCGATGACGGCGCCACCGAAGTTACTGAAGTCGGTGACGTCGCCGTAGGTGAGCGCCTCCGCGGTGGCAGCGAGCCGGTCCCGCAGCCCACCTGCCCACAACGACCGCGGGATGTACGCGCGGGATGCCGCGGAGCACTTCTGACCCTGGTACTCGTACGCGCCGCGGATCAGGGCGGTGTGCAGCGCGTCCGGATCAGCGCTGGGGTGGGCTACCACGAAGTCCTTGCCGCCGGTCTCGCCGACCAGGCGCGGGTAGGTCCGGTAGTTGGCGATCTCCTCGCCGACGGTTCGCCAGAGCTGCTGGAAGACCTTGGTGGAGCCGGTGAAGTGGATGCCGGCCAGGTCGGGATCGGTCAGCACCACGTCGGAAACCTCCTCGCCGCGCCCGGTGACCATGTTGATCACGCCGGGGGGCAGGCCCGCCGCCTCGAAGAGCCGCATCGTGAAGTGCGCGGCGAACTGCTGGGTGGGGGCCGGCTTCCAGACCACCGTGTTGCCGAGCAGGGCCGGCGCCGTGGGTAGGTTGCCGGCGATCGCGGTGAAGTTGAACGGGGTGATCGCGTAGACGAAGCCCTCGAGCGGACGGTGGTCGAACCGGTTCCAGGTGCCGGACGAGGAGAGGGGCTGTTCGGCGAGGAGCCGGCGCGCGAAGTGGACGTTGAACCGAAGGAAGTCGATGAATTCACAGGCCGCGTCGATCTCCGCCTGGAACGCGGTCTTCGACTGGCCGAGCATCGTGGCGGCGTTCAGCGTGTCCCGCCAGGGCCCGGCGAGCAGCTCAGCGGCGCGCAGGAAGATCGCCGCCCGCTCTGCGAACGGCAACGCCCGCCAGTCAGGCGCCGCGTCCTTGGCGGCCTGCACCGCGGCCCGCGCGTCGTCGTGGGTGGCATGGCCGGTGACACCCAGCACGTGCGCGTGTCGGTGGGGCTGCACCACGTCGATCGAGGCACCGCCGGCCATCCGTTGCTCGCCCGCGATGGTCATCGGCAGGTCGATCCGGTCGCTGGCCAGCTCGACCAGCCGCCGTTGCAGCCGATCCCGGTCGGTGTCCCCCGGCTCGTAGGGGCGTACCGGCTCGTTGCGGGGCTCGGGCACGGAGAAGACGGCGTCCATCACAAAACTCCTGGGCGTTCGGGGCAGCGGGGGTAGCGGACCCACAGAGCGTCGGCCGGGTGGCCGGACGCCAGACACCGGGGCCGCAGGGGCCAGACACGGCGGCGGGACCTCGACTGATACTCCCACGTTTGGGCCCCTTTCCCCACCACCCAACTCTCCGCGCACCGACCGACACGGATCCCGGGCCGACGACGACGGACGCGTACCCTGGTGGGCCGGTGAACCACCGGCCGCGCCGCAGGCCGAATGCCGGTCGAAGGGACAACGATGACGAAGCAGCCCGGCGACTCCGCCACCACGGAGCCGACGCAGGCGAGCCCGGACCCGGACGAGACAAGCCCGGACGCGGACGGAGCAGGCTCGGAGTACCAGGACGAAGCGAGCCCAGAGCACCCGACCGCAGCGAGCCCGCTCGCGACCGGCACGCCAACGGCGCCGGCAAGGGCCGGCCTCCTCGCCCCCGGCGCGCCGATGCTCGGCCTGCTGGCGCTCGGCTGGCTGACCGCCATGCTCTGGTCGACCCGCGCGGTGATCGACTCGGCGGCGGCCGGAGTCACCGCGATCAGCCTCTCCGCCTTCGCCCTACCCGGAGTGATCTCTGCCGCGCTCGTCGCCGGCGCCGCCTTCGCGCTGTTCGGAGCGGAGTTGCTCGCCCATCGGGGTCGAGACCGGGCCACCCTGCGCTTTGTCATGGCGGTCGCCAGCGGGCTGCTGATCGGGCTCGCCGCCGCCTTCGCCATCAACCTGACCTACGCCGACACAGCCACCACCAACGTGATCGCCGGCACCACCGCCGCCGCCGCCATCATCGGCGGGGGCATCGCCGCGACGCGGACCGCCCCGGTGATCGGCGCGGTGGTGGCCGCCGGTCTCGGCACGCTCGTCTTCGTCGTGGCGTTCAGCTGGGCCCGGGACCCGCTCTTCGACCTCTTCGGCGCCGGCGAGACCCAGGAGTCGCTGCTCAACGCCGCGAAGTGGGTCTCCCGCACCGAATCCCTGCTCGCCGGTCTGGTGGCGGGGCTGTTGGCCTTCGGCTACCTGACCTGGTCCCGACGCCGAGCGGCGACGCACCGCAATGATCCGCACACCCTGCGCTGGCCGGCCTACCTGATCGCCGGAGCCGGGCCCGGCCTGCTGCTACTCGTCGCCGAGGTGATCCTGCGCGTCGGCGGGCGGCGCCTGCTCGACCTGGCTGGCGCGCTCAGCGAGGCGGACGCCGTGGCACAGACCGCTCTCGGCACCTCACGGGTGGACAACGGAATCTGGGTGCTCTTCGTCGGCGCGCTGACCGCGATGATTGCCTTCGGCCGCACCCTCGGACCGGCCCCGCTGGACGAGGAGGAACCGGATGGGGCATAGCCCCGCTCCAACCGGAAGGCGTTCGGCGTCAGCCGGGTCGGATCGGATGCGGCCAACCAGGTCGAGCGGCTGGGCTAGCTCAGTTCGAGAAGCTGGTCCAGCTCTGTGCGGTCGTACCACTCCAGTTCATGGTCTTCGGCGCCGTCAACGGTGAACTGCGCGTCTGGATCACCACCGAGCGCATCGGTCACCACCCGGGCCGCAGCGGCGACATCCTTGACCGCGTCCACCCCGTCCACGTGAATGGCGGCCACCGCCCCCACGGGCACCGGGCCGGCCAGCTCGACCGTGCTGGCTCCCGAGTCCGCGTCACCCGGTCCGACCGTCGCCGCGGGCAGATCAGCCGAGACGACGACCCGGCGGCGTGGCGCCGCCTCGTCGGCCAGCAGGAGTTGGAGCGCGTCCTGGGCAGCTCGGGTGAACGCGACGTACTCCAGCTCCTCCTCGTCCCCCTCGGCGTACCACTCGCGCAGCGCCGGGGTGACCGCGTGCGCGGAGGCCGCGGGGAGCCCCGCGGTCCGCAGCAGGGTCAGCATCGGCACGGTCGCCGGGACGTACACCCGGACATGCTCATTGGTCACCGGTTCTCCCTGGGTTCAGCTCCACCGGCGGATGCCGGTCTGGGGCGCCGGTCATGCCGTACGCCGTGACCGTCATACACCCCGGACCGACTCGACGAAAGTCGGGTTCCCGGTGTGTTTCCGGACGCACTCTCGGTGGGGCGGTGGACCCCACTGCCTTCGGGAGACTGCTGGTGGCAAACTAAGGCAAACGTAGCCAACTCCGGGAGTGTGCGTGGCGGAGCCGAGGTTCCTGCTGCTGTCCGAGGTCGCCGCCGAGCTGAATGTGTCGGACTCGCAGGTCTACCACATGGTACGCAGCGGTGAGCTGCCCGCGATCAAGATCGGCGGACGTGGTCAGTGGCGGGTGGAGCGCACCCGGCTGGAGGAGTACATCAACCACAAGTACACGGAGACCGCCGAGTGGGTTCGCGACAACCCACTCGCCGAACGTGAGCCTGAGTAGCCCGCCGTCGCCCCTCATCCACAGGCATTGACCATCCCCTCTTTTGTCCTCCAGAATCGTGGCTGCCGTAGGCAAACGAAGGCAAACACAAGGATTTGGAGGGCTGGGATGTCTGCTGTCCGCCGCCCCGAGCCGACTCGTCCCCCCGTCCGACTTCGCCCGGCCCCGTCCATCGACCCGCCCTGCGTTGAGGACGACCCCGCCCACTGGCCGATCGACGGCCAACTCGCGCTCGACCTGTTTCGGCTGGGCCCAGGCCCGCTGCCCCGCTCGCCCAACCCAGGTCCCGGGGCCGGTCCGGGCCCAGCCCGGCCCCGGCGCGCACCGACCCGAATGCCCGCCACAGCGCTGGCCACCGCCACCCCGGAGGCGACCCGGGTCGCGCATCGGTTCGTCACCACCTGCCTGGAGGTGATCAACGGCTATCGACCCCACAGCCAACTGCGCCGACTACTCGATCCAAGCCAGACTGCCGAGCTGGCGGCCGAGTTGACCCGCGCCACCGCCCGCGCGGGGCCGGTGCGACGCCGCTCCACCCGGCCCGGCACGCGCCTCCGCCGGCTGCGGGTATGCGAGCCACGAGCCGCGGCCGTCGAGGCGGCCGCCGTGCTGGCCGGGCCAGCCGGCAGGACCTGGGCGATGGCGGTCCGCCTCGAACAGCGCCGCGGCAGCTGGCTCTGCACCGCGCTCAACGTGCTGTGAAAAGGTGCGCACGCAACGCGTGCGCACCTTTTCACAGGTCGGTCAGGCGCCGCCGTTGGGCGAGCCGTGACAGCGCTTGTACTTACGGCCCGAGCCACACGGACACGGCGCGTTTCGCGACGGACCGTTGCCGCCCTCGGCCTGCCCAGGTGCCGCCCGGCGGGCAGTGCCAGCGGCGACCGCGTGGCCAGGCGTACCGCTGCCCGGCCGTTGTGGGGCAGTGGGTGCGCTCTGCCCGGGGGCGGCCGGAGCGGTCCTGGCGGGCCGGCCCTTCCGCGGCGCCGGCTCGTCGGCCTGCTCGACGGCGACCGAGCCGCGCCCGGCTTCCCCGTCGATGGTCGGCGCGGAGTATTGCAGGCCCTGCTGCTGTGGCGCACGACCGAGACCCTTGGCCCGAACCTCGACCGGCTTCTCCAGGAGCTTGACCTCGTCTGCCGCCGGCTCCGGCTCCTGGACCTGCACCTCCAGGTTGTAGAGGAAGCCGACCGTCTCCTCCTTGATGCCATCCATCATGGTGGCGAACATGTCGAAGCCCTCGCGCTGGTACTCCACCACCGGGTCCCGCTGGGCGTAGGCCCGAAGACTGATGCCCTCCTGGAGGTAGTCCATCTCGTAGAGGTGCTCACGCCACTTGCGGTCGATCACCTGGAGCAGGACCATCCGCTCCAGCTGGCGGACACCCTCCGTGCCGAGCTGCTCCTCGCGCCGGCCGTACGCGGCGTGCGCGTCCTCCTTGAGCCGGCTGAGCAGGAAGTCGACATCGATGCTCGCCCGGCTTCCGCCCGCCTCCTCCTCCAGCTCCTCGATGGTGATGCCCACCGGGTAGAGCTGCTTGAGGCTGGACCAGAGCTGCTCGAAATCCCAGTCCTCGGCGTAGCCCTCGGCGGTGGCGCCCCGGACGTACGCCTCGACGACATCGTCGATCATGTTCCGGACCTGGTCCGACAGGTCCTCGCCGTTGAGCACCCGAAGCCGCTCAGCGTAGATGACCTGCCGCTGCTTGTTCATGACCTCGTCGTACTTGAGGACGTTCTTGCGGATCTCGGCGTTCTGGGACTCGATCTGCGCCTGCGCGGTCTTGATCTGGCGGGTGACCATCTTGGACTCGATGGGCACGTCCTCCGGGATGTTGAAGCGCTCCATGACCGCCTCGACGGCGCCGGAACGGAAGCGCTTCATCAACTCGTCCTGCAGCGACAGGTAGAAACGGGACTCACCCGGGTCGCCCTGGCGACCCGACCGACCGCGCAGCTGGTTGTCGATGCGCCGGGACTCGTGCCGCTCAGTGCCCAGTACGTAGAGGCCGCCGGCGGCGGAGACCTCCTCCGCCTCGGCGTCGCAGGCCTGCTTCCAGGTGGGCAGGACCTCCTCCATCGCCTTGGCGTACTCCTCCTCGTGCTCGGCCGGGTCGAGCCCACGCTGGCGCAGCTCGTTGGCGGCGAGGAACTCTGGGTTACCGCCGAGCAGGATGTCGGTGCCGCGGCCGGCCATGTTGGTGGCGACGGTGACCGCACCCTTACGCCCCGCCTGGGCCACGATCTCCGCCTCGCGCGCGTGGAACTTCGCGTTCAGCACCGAATGCGGAATGCCCCGATGGCGTAGGAGCTGGGAGAGAATTTCGGAATTCTCCACCGAGACCGTGCCGACGAGCACCGGCTGACCGGCCTGGTGCCGTTCGACGATGTCTTCGACGACCGCGTTGAACTTGGCCTTCTCGGTCTTGTAGATGACGTCGGAGCGGTCCTCCCGGACCATCGGCCGGTGTGTGGGGATGGTCACCACCCCAACCTTGTAGACCTTGTTGAACTCGCCCGCCTCGGTCTGGGCGGTACCGGTCATCCCGGCGAGCTTCGCGTAGAGACGGAAGTAGTTCTGGAGGGTGATGGTGGCCAGGGTCTGGTTCTCCTGCTTGATCTCCACCCCCTCCTTGGCCTCGATCGCCTGGTGCATGCCCTCGTTGTAGCGGCGCCCGTGCAGGATGCGGCCGGTGAACTCGTCAACGATCAGGACCTCGCCCTCGCTGACGATGTAGTCCTTGTCCCGCTTGAAGAGCTCCTTCGCCTTGATCGCGTTGTTCAGGTAACCGACCAGCGGCGTGTTGACCGACTCGTAGAGGTTGTCGATGCCGAGCCGGTCCTCGACCTTGCCGACTCCCCGCTCCGTCACCGCGACCGTGCGCTTGGCCCGGTCGACCTCGTAGTCGCCCTCACCCTCCTTGCCCGCCTGGAGGCGGGCGACCACCGCGGCGAACTCGCCGTACCAGCGGGCGGAGTGTTCGGCCGGGCCGGAAATGATCAGCGGGGTGCGGGCCTCGTCGATCAGGATCGAGTCGACCTCGTCCACGACGGCGAAGTTGTGGCCCCGCTGGACCAGGTCCTCCTTCGACCACGCCATGTTGTCGCGCAGGTAGTCGAAGCCGAACTCATTGTTGGTGCCGTAGGTGATGTCGCACTCGTAGGCGGCGCGGTGCTCCGCGGCGGGCCGGTTGGGCAACACGACGCCGACGGTGAGCCCGAGGAACTCGTGTACCCGGCCCATCCAGGCGGCGTCCCGCTCGGCCAGGTAGTCGTTGACCGTGATCACGTGCACGCCCTCGCCGGAGAGCGCGTTGAGGTAGACCGGCATGACCGAGGTGAGGGTCTTCCCCTCACCGGTCTTCATCTCGGCGATGTTGCCGAAGTGCAGCGCCGCGCCACCCATCACCTGGACGTCGTACGGGCGCTGACCAAGCACGCGGGCTGCGCCCTCGCGACAGACCGCGAAGGCCTCGGGCAACAGGTCATCGAGGGTCTCGCCGTCCGCCAGCCGCTCCCGGAACTGCGCGGTCATCTCCCGCAGCTCGTCGTCGGTGAGGTTGACGTAGTCGTCCTCGATGGAGTTGACGGCGGCGGCGATCGCCTTGAGCCGGCGCACCAGGCGCCCCTCGCCCGCACGGAGGACCTTTTCCAGAATCGACACGGATCAACGCTCCCCTAGACAGTCTCGACCCATCGTAGGCGCTCCATCGCGGCGATGGTCACTGGTGGCGGGGTCCACTCCGCCGAAGCGGACATAACGCACTCGGTTCGAGCGGGCGGACTAATCCGGTTACGCCGTGGGCGAACGGTCCGGCACGATGGCTCGGGTGAGACGAGTCGAGATCAATGACCTGGAGGGAGACCTCCCCGTGGCGCGGCCGGCCGGAACCGAGACCGGGCCGGGGCGGATCGAGACCGGGTCCGGACCGATCGACACCGCGCCCGGGCCGGAGGCGGCATGACCCCGGAGACCATCGACGGGCCCGGGATCAGGCTGCGTCTGCCCCACCTCGGGGACATCCCCGACACCGTGGCCGCCTGCTCCGACCCGCTGGTCCAGCAGTTCCTGCCAGCGCTGCCGTCGCCGTACACCGAGGCGGACGCCCGGTGGTGGATCACCGAAGGGGCGCCCGCGGCCTGGGCCGGCGGTGGGGCCGCGTATGCCATCACGGATCGCGAAACGGATCGGCTCCTCGGCACGGTCGGGTTGAACGACCCGGCCCCCAGCCGCCAGGAGGCGGCGATCGGTTACTGGGTCGCCCCGTGGGCGCGGGGACGCGGCGTCGCCACTGCGGCGACCCAGACCCTCGCCGACCGGGCGTTCGCCAGCGGGATCCGTCGGCTGGAGCTCCTCACCGTCCCGGAGAACATCGCCAGCCAGCGGGTGGCGCTGGCCGCCGGCTTCCGCCCCGAGGGCGTACGCCGGTTGGCGAGCCGCGGCCGGGACGGCGAGCGGGCTGATCTCCTCACCTGGGCGCGGCTCGCCGACGACCCCCCGGGGCCGGTTCCGCGGTTGCTGCCGGACCTACCCGACGGCCGGCTCACCGACGGCGTGGTGGAGCTCCGGCCGCGCGGCCCGCAGCACGCGAAGGCCATGTACCACCTGCACACCCAGCCCGAGACGGTCGCCGTCCTGGTGCCGCCGGAGCCGCCGCGGCGGGCGGACATCGAACGGAACTGCCGGGAGGTGCAGTCCCAATGGCTGCGGGACCAGGTCGCGAACCTGGTCATCATCGACGCGAGCAGCGGGGCCACCGCCGGCATCTGCCAACTGGTCCTGGACCATCCGCAGTTCCGACAGGGCATGGTCGGCTACGGCCTGCTGCCGGCCTGGCGCGGACTCGGGTACGCCAGCCGTGCGGTCCGGCTGCTCGCCGAGTGGGGATTCACCGAGGTCCGACTCGGCCGGATCTGGGCGGACACCCACGCCGGCAATATCGCCTCGGAGCGGGTGTTGGAACGGGCCGGGTTCCACCGGGAGGGCCGGGTACGCGGGCGCTTCCCCGCCGGCGACGGGCCGCGGCGGGACAGCACGCTCTTCGGCCTGCTCCCGGGTGACCTGACCCAGGGCAACCGGAGCACGCTGAGCCGGTGACCGGCCCGGGCCCGGGCCGGTCACCGGTGCGCTCGGCCCGGACCTGGGGCGTCAGACGGCCAGGGAGATGATCCCGTAGTCGTAGGCATGCCGCCGATAGACGACGCTGGGCCGCCCGGACTCTTTGTCCTGGAACAGGTAGAAGTCGTGCCCGACCAGCTCCATTTGGAACAGGGCATCGTCAATGGTCATCGGCTCGGCAGGGTGGACCTTCTCCCGGGCGATGTGCCACGGCTGGTCGTCGCGCTCCTCCTCGGCCCGCTCGGCAACCGCCGTCGACGTGGCGGCGTCGGCGGACAGGGGCCCGGCGACGAGGTCGGTCACCGGAAGGCCGGCGGTGGCGGCGGCGACGGAGATGGGGGCGTGCCGGCCGTGGTGGACCCGACGGCGGTCGGCCGCCCGGCGCATCCGGGCGTCCAGTCGGGCAATGGCCGCGTCGAGCGCGCTGTAGAAGTCGCTCGTGCCCGCCTCGGCCCGCATCACCGGGCCCCGCGAAACGCAGGTGATCTCCACCCGCTGGCAGTGGTCCGCCTGACGCGGATTGCGCTCATGGAACAGCTCGACATCGACCCGGATGATCTTGTGATCGTAGCGTTCGATCTTGGCGAGCTTCTCCGCTACGTGCACCCGGAAATGATCTGGAACTTCGACGTTCCGGCCCTTGACCACGATGTCCACGTGACCTCCCTCGTTCGGATGGTCGTTACTGCGGTACCCCGGTCGCGCCCTCGGGACGGTCCCACTCTCAGCGTCGACCGGTCAGTGCGGCTACGCCTCCCTTCACCGCCGGGAGGTGGGAGAACTCCTACTTCCCCCGACAGCAGAACGCTAACTCCTGTTCGGCCGACCGTCACCCCTGGTTTTCAGGACAGTCCAGGATTTTTCGTGAATCGTTCACCAGGGGAGAAGAAAATTACGGCCGGTTACCGGCGCCTCCGCTCGGTCGCCGCAAGCACCGCCGCAACCGAGGGCACCCGGCCAGTCGCGGTCAGCACCCGGCTCACCGCGGCGAGCGTCGAGCCGGTGGTGACGATGTCGTCCACGACAACCAGCGCCGCACCCGCCGACATCGGCCGCCACCGGCGCCGGGTCCGAAACGCCGCGGCGGCCGACGCCGCCCGGCCCGCGCTGTCCAACGTCACCGAGTCCGGCCGGGGCAGCGCCCGCACCGCGGAACGGACCTCGACCGGCCAGCCGGCCCGCCGCAACCGGTCCGCGCAGTGCCGGGCCAACCGGCTGAGGTGATCGCCGTACCGGGCCCGCGCCGCAGCCGGGGTGTCGGGCACCGGCACCAACAACACCGGGCGCACCGGGCCGACCGCGACCGCCACCACCTCGGCGAGCAGCGCGCCCAACGGCCGAGCCAGCCCGTGCCGGCCATGGTCCTTGTACGCGAGCAGCACCTCGCGCAGCGGGCCCGTGTAGGGGCCGAGTGCCACGCAGGGCGGCAGCCCCTCCGGAGCCGGTGTCGGGCGTACCGGCCGCGGACGCAGGTCGCCCAGCGCCGCGACGCACTCCGGGCAGACACCGTGCCGCAGCCCGGGTCGCCGGTCCCGACATCCGGCGCACTCCACCGGCAGCACCAGTGCGCCGAGGTCCTGGACGACTTGACCAAGGCCCCGCATCACTGATCAGAAGAGCAGGAGGGGCGCGGACGGGTCGCTGGTCTGCGCGTCGTTCGGCGTGAGGTCCCGTACCTGGTCCGGGGTGATCCGCTTGAACGGAAAGCCCTGGTACGCCACATCGTTGGCCTCATACATCACCATGCCGTACGGGGCCTCCGGATGCGCCGGGTACGCCGCCAGATGCGTCACGATGGCGCCGGTGACATGCAGCTTGGTCTCCCGGGACCCATCCACTCCGACCTCGTAGAGCACTCGTTTGCCGCCCTTCGAACCGGCCACCACCAGACTGTTCTCGCCGTACCAGTCGACTGCGGTGAGCCCGCTGAGGGAGGTGTGGGTCCGGCGGGGCGGCCCGACGGCGAGGGTGTCCCCATCGTGGCTCACCGCGGCCAGGTAGAGCTCACCTTCGCTGACGATCGCGAGTCGATGTCCCTCCAGGGCACCGGCCACCGCTGTCACGCCCCCGAGGCTCAGCTGCACCGGCTCCAGCTTGGCCGCCTCGTCAAAGCGGTACAGCTGGCCATCGGCGACGACCAGGCCAACCGGCCGCTGCGGTTGCGCCGAACGCAGCCAGACCGGACGAGCCACCGTCTGGAACGTCTCCTGACTCACGGTGAACGAGGTGAGGGGGGCGGATCCGACCTCGACCGCGAGTCGCTGCCGCCCGTCCCCGGCATCAACCGCGAGTGCCGCGAGGATGCGTTGCCCGGAGTAGCTGATACCGGCCGAGAGCACCTTGTCGTTCGCGTCCGTCGTCACCGGCTCAGCTGTCGGGCCGAGGGATCGGATCGCCCCCTCGTAGACGCAGAAGGGCTCCGCGATGGGGTTGACCTGATACACCGGATTCAGCCTCCGGTGCTCCCCCACATCCTTGATGATCACCTGCGACTGGTTGCGGATCTTCAGCTCGAGCTGCCCGGTCAGCTCCGGCAGCGACCACACAAGCTGGGTGGCGAGCAGGTTCAGCCAGGTTCTGTCCGTACCGGCCATGTCGAGGTTGACCTCCCAGCGGTCGTCCGTCCGGGTGGCGTTGTTGATCAAATTGGTACCGTCTGGCAACCCGCTGATCGCCCGCTTCAGCCAGGTGGAGTGGCCACCGACCAGCCACCGAACGACCTCGCTGACCAGCCGGTCCTCGGGCACGGCGCGCGCCAGATAGCGCTGGTCCGGCACCAGGCGCAGCCGGTCCGAACTCCAGAAGTAGATCGTCCAGGGCGTGTAGTACTGCTGCAGCGCCTCGATGCTGAGCAGGAGCACGTTCGGTGGATTCGTCACATACCACTCAACGTCGTCCCCACCCTCCGGCGCGAACGGGCGCAGGCCGAATTCGTACGTCGCCGGGGTGGCCTCCGGTGGCGCCAGCACCCCGTCGGCGGTCAGCTGCCCGACCTGCTGCACCGTGAGGGTGACCTGGATCTCCTCCGGCCCGGGGACGATCACCGGCTCCTCCAGCAGCCGCACCACGGTCAGCGCGACCTCGCTCCCCTCTTTCCGCGGCAACCGGGCTCGATCCTCGGGAACGACGAACTCACTAACCCGGTCGTAGGCCCCACCCGGCTCCCCGGCTGCGGCGGCGAGGAAGTTGTCGACGAACTCTTCCCGGCGGTCGGCCGCGGTACGAGACGGCGGCTCGTGCCTGCCCCCGCTGCTCGCGCCCGTCTCGGCCGCCGGACCGGGGCCCTCGATGCGCACCTCGGTCTCCCCCGGGATCCCGCAACCGGCCGCGGTGACGAGGAGAACGCCACCGAGTAGGCCGGCGAGCACCTGGCGGCTCACGGCCGGGCCTCCGCGCCATCGGTCGGTGCGGGACCGACCGCCAGCGCCCCCGCGCTGCCCGGACCAATGGCGAGCAGGCCGCCCTCGCGTGGGCCACCACACGGCAGCCGCACGTCGGCGGGAACCAGTCGCAGCGGCGAGGAGGTCAGCCGGTCGCCGGCCCGCGCCGGCAGGGTGAGCCGGAACTGGGCCCCCTGCCCTGGCGCGCCCCACGCCTCCAGCCACCCGCGGTGCAGCCGAGCGTCCTCCAGGCTGATCGACAGGCCCAACCCGGTGCCCCCGGTCTGTCGGGCCCGCGACGGGTCGGCCCGCCAGAACCGGTTGAAAATCAACTTCTCCTCCCCGGGTTTGAGCCCCAACCCACGGTCGCGCACAGTGACCGCCACCGCGGTGTCGTCCACTCCCAGGGTGATGCGCACCGGTTTACCCTCGCCGTGCTCGACGGCGTTGCCGACCAGGTTGCGCAGCACCCGCTCGACGCGACGCGGGTCGACCTCGGCGATGACCGGGTTACCCGGCAGATCCAGCTCGACAGTGACCCCGACCCGCTCGGCGAGGCCGGCCAGCCGACCCACCACCCGGTGTACGACCGGCACCAGGTCGGTGGGTTCGGCGTCCAGCGCGGCGAAGCCGGCGTCGAATCGACTGATCTCCAGCAGGTCGGTCAGCAGTTCCTCGAACCGGTCCAGCTCCGTCTGGAGCAACTCGGCGCTCCGGGCCACGGCCGGGTCGAACTCATCCCGCTCGGCGAAGATCAGGTCTGCGGCCATCCGGACCGTGGTCAACGGAGTCCGCAGCTCGTGCGAGACATCCGAGGTGAAGCGGCGTTGCAGCCGCGACATCTCCTCCAACCGGAGGATCTGCCGTTGCAGGTTGGTCGCCATCTGGTTGAAGGACTCGGCGAGCAGCGCCAGATCGTCCTCGCCGTTTACCGCCATCCGCTGGTCGAGCAGGCCGGCGGAGAGGCGTTGCGCGGTCCGGGCGGCCACCCGGACCGGCGTCACCACCAGCCGGGTCACCAGGGCGGCGAGCAGCCCAAGCAGCACTACCAGGGCGACACCGGTCCCGACCACGGTCGCCCGGGCATCGGCGGCGGTCTCGTCCTGCCGGGTCAACGGAACGAGGTAGTAGAGCTCGACCTGACCGAACTGGGTCGGCACCGGCGAGCCGTAGGCCAGATACTTCGTATCGGTCTCACCGAGTCGGCCGGTGCTGATCTGACTGGCGACCTCACCCGCGGCAACGGTGGCGCGCAGCTCCGGGCTGATCAACGAACCGAAGTTGTTCACCGCCGGGGCGGTTCGGGGTTGGATCACTCCCTCGGCGTTGTCCGCGATCAGGGCGA
Source organism: Salinispora pacifica DSM 45544 (assembly GCF_000378845.1). Lineage (NCBI taxonomy): Bacteria > Bacillati > Actinomycetota > Actinomycetes > Micromonosporales > Micromonosporaceae > Salinispora > Salinispora pacifica. The sequence goes on from NZ_KB905359.1 coordinate 2,148,582, forward strand.
CCACCACCCCGGTCGCCTGCTGGGGGCCGCCGCCGGCCAGGTAGTTCACCGTCCCGTCAACGGTCTCCTGGAACTGCGCCTCTTCTGGCTTGTGGTAGAGCCCGAGCTGTTTGGCCGCGTACGCCGCACCGCTGTTCAGCCGGTCCTGCACATCGGCTTCGGCGTTCTCCAGCAGGATGTTAGTGATCTTGTCTGCGATGAGGTAGGCGAAGCCACCAACCAGCAGGCTGGAGGCGAGGAGCGTGATGGTTACCACCCGCACCTGCAACGAGCGCCGCCAGCCCTGGTGCAGCCCGCTGGCCAGCCGGGCGCCCCACCCGCCCACGGCACGCCACAGCTCCCCGGCGCCGAGGCGGCGCGGGGAGCCGTTCGTGGTGGGGTCGGAAACCAGGGAGTTGGCCACAGTGTGGCCAGGTTATCCGGTACCCGCCTTGTAGCCCACGCCGCGCACGGTGAGGATGATTTCCGGGCGCTCCGGATCTGGCTCGATCTTGGCCCGGAGCCGCTGGACATGCACGTTGACCAGGCGGGTGTCGGCAGCGTGCCGGTATCCCCAGACCTGCTCCAACAAGACCTCCCGGGTGAAGACCTGCCGTGGCTTGCGGGCGAGCGCGACCAGTAGGTCGAACTCCAACGGCGTCAGCTTCACCTCCTCGCCGTTCCGGCTGACGGTATGCGCCGGCACGTCAATGGTGATCTGGTTGCCCGGGGGACCAATGGTGAGCAGTTCGGGGGCGGCATCCTCGCCCCGGCGTAGCCGGGCCCGCATCCGGGCCACCAGTTCCTTCGGCTTGAAGGGCTTCACCACGTAGTCGTCCGCCCCGGACTCCAGCCCCAGGACGACATCAACCGTGTCGCTCTTGGCAGTCAGCATGACGATCGGTACACCCGACTCACCCCGGATCGACCGGGCCACGTCAATGCCACTCATGCCCGGCAGCATGAGGTCGAGCAGCACGATGTCCGGCCGGTTCTCCCGGAACGCAGCCAGGGCACGTTCGCCGTCGGCAACGAACGAAGGCAGGAAGCCCTCGCTGCGCAGGACAATGCCCAGCATCTCGGCGAGGGCGGGGTCGTCGTCAACCACCAGTACCCGAGCTCTCATGGGATTAATCTTCCATCCCCATCTCCGTCATGGGATCCACGTCCGCCTCCGTGGCGGGATCCACGTCCGCTGGCACCGATGCCGTCGGCCGCCGTTACCCAGCACCCTGCGGCCCGGACGTCACTGTCGGCCGCGCGGTCGGCTGATCGGACCAGCCTGCCACCATGATCCCTGGATGCGCCCACCGACGCCAGTACCGAACGTGTAATCCCGGTGCTCACCCGGCTGGCGGCGGGTAGCCGAGCCCGCTCGGGAGGCGGCGAGAGCAGCGGCCGCCCCGGGCTGGCCGACCCCCGCCCGGTCGGGCGGGGGTCGGCCAACACACGAGATAATTAACCGTGCCGGGCGTCGCGCCTCAGTAGCGGTAGTGGTCCGGCTTGAACGGACCCTCCTGCTGCACCCCGAGGTACGCCGCCTGCTCCTTCGTCAACGTTGACAGCCGCGCGCCCAGCGCGTCCAGGTGCAGCCGCGCGACCTTCTCGTCCAGGTGCTTCGGCAGCACGTACACGCCCGTCGGGTACTCGTCGGTCTTCGTGAACAGCTCGATCTGAGCGATCGTCTGGTCGGCGAAGCTGTTGGACATCACGAACGACGGGTGGCCGGTCGCATTGCCCAGGTTCAGCAGCCGCCCCTCCGAGAGCACGATCACCGCGTGCCCGTCATCGAACCGCCACACATCCACCTGCGGCTTGATGTTCTCTCGCGTCACATCCGTCCGACGCGCCAGCCCCGCCATGTCGATCTCATTGTCGAAGTGCCCGATGTTACCGACGATCGCCTGGTGCTTCATCCGCGCCATGTGCTCGTTGGTAATCACATCGAAGCAACCGGTCGCCGTGATGAAGATATCGGCGGTCTCCACCACGTCTTCCACCGTGGCGACCTGGTAACCATCCATCGCCGCCTGGAGCGCACAGATCGGGTCGATCTCAGCCACCACCACGCGGGCTCCCTGGCCGCGCAGCGATTCCGCGCACCCCTTACCCACGTCGCCGTAGCCGATGACCACCGCGACCTTGCCACCGATCAACACATCGGTGGCCCGGTTGATCCCGTCGACCAACGAATGCCGACACCCGTACCGGTTGTCGAACTTGCTCTTCGTCACCGCGTCATTGACATTGATCGCCGGGAACAGCAGTGAGCCCGCCCGGTGCATCTCATACAGGCGATGCACACCCGTGGTCGTCTCCTCCGTCACGCCACGGATGCCGCTCGCCAACCGGGTCCACTTTCCGCTGTCGCGCTCCAGCGACCGACGCAGCAGGTCCAGGACCATGGTGAATTCTTCACTGTCATTGGCGCCCGCCGCCGGCACCGCACCGGCCCGCTCGAACTCCACGCCCTTGTGCACCAGCAGCGTGGCGTCGCCACCGTCGTCGAGGATCATGTTCGGACCCTCGTCACCCGGCCAGGTCAACGCCTGCTCGGTGCACCACCAGTACTCCTCCAGCGACTCGCCCTTCCAGGCGAAGACCGGCACACCCGCCGGCGCCTCCGCGGAGCCCTCCGGACCCACCACCACCGCGGCAGCGGCATGATCCTGGGTGGAGAAGATGTTGCACGACGCCCATCGGACCCGTGCTCCCAACACGACCAACGTCTCGATCAACACGGCCGTCTGCACCGTCATGTGCAGTGAACCCGAAATCCGCGCACCAGCCAACGGCCGCGACTGCCCAAACTCCTGCCGAAGCGCCATCAGCCCCGGCATCTCATGCTCGGCGAGCCGAATCTCCTTGCGCCCAAACTCAGCAAGCGACAGGTCCGCAACCTTGTAGTCACCGTCGGAGACGGTGGTGGGCTGGGACGTCCCGCTGGCGGACGCCGGAAGGGTGCTGGTCATGAAGTACTCCTGTCGACGATGTGCAGCGCGATAAACACCTTACGCGCGCGTACCGGCCGACCGCGCCCCTCCCCGGACAGCGCACGAGGCGGCCGGCCCCGGGACGAACGCTCCGCCCCTGGTCCGACCGCCCCGCACATCCCCCCGGTTTGGTTCCCCACACGCCCCGCGACCGTCGTCGCGAGAACGCTGCGCTCAAAGAGTCGCACCGTCATCCCCGGCAAGTCAAGCTATTCCGGAAAAATCGGACTTGCGAGTTGCTGGGGGTAAAGCTCAGCGCAGCCCAGAGCTCGCCACGTACGCCTCACCCGTACCCGCGATCCGCAGGTCACCGGCGGCAGCCGGGCTCACCGCGGCCTGCCCCGGCCCCAGCTCCACCGACCCGGCACCGTCGTCCACGATGAGGGCGCCGGCACTGCAGAGCACCACCCGCGGCCCGACCAGCGGCACCGTAACCTCCGCCCGATCCGAGCCCACCTGGACCTGGTGCAACGCGAAGTCGTCCACCGGTACCGGCCAGCAGACCACACCCGGCGCGACCGGCACCGCCCGCACCACCGGATCGTCCAACACCTCGAACCGCAGCACCCGCAACAGTTCATCGACGTCGATCCGCTTCGGCGTCAGCCCCCCGCGCAGCACGTTGTCGCTCGCCGCCATGATCTCCACGCCGGTGCCGCGCAGGTACGCGTGCAGGTTCCCGGCCGGCATCCAGATCGCCTCCCCCGGCGCGATCCGCACCCAGTTGAGCAGCAGCGCCACCAGCACACCGGGATCACCCGGGTAGCTGTCGGCGAGCGACCGGGCCAGCCGCGCGTCCGGAGTGTCCAACGCCGCCGACGCCACCGCCGCCACCAGCCCAGCACGCTGATCGGTGGGGAAGGTCAGCAGGAGACGCACCGCGTCGGCGAGACCCGCCGCGCCCGTCCGCAGGGCGGCCACCACCGGATCCAGCGACGGTACGCCGAAGGCGGCGAGCACCTCCGCGGACTCCGCCGGAGCGCGGAACCCGCAGAGCGCCTCCATCGGGGTCAGCGCCACCAGCAGCTCCGGCTTGTGGAACGGGTCAACGTAGTTGCGCTGCCCCGCCTCCCGGGCGGCATCAGCGGCGTGGCCAGCGTGGGCCTGCTCCGGATCGGGATGAGCCTGAAGACTGAGCGGCGCGTCGGCGGCGAGGACCTTGAGCAGGAACGGCAGCCGAACGCCGAACCGATCAACGACCTGCTGGCCCAGCCAGTGCCCCGGTTCGGCCGACAACAACTCGACCAGACTGACCCGGGCCCCGTCCCGGTCCACGCTGGCCGGTGCGCCGGGATGCGCACCCAACCACAGCTCCGCCTCCGGCTCCGGACTCGGCGTGGGCCGCCCCTGAAGGGTGGCGATCGCCGAGCGAGAGCCCCAGGCATAGTTTCGGATCGGCCCGTACAACAATTCCATGGGTCAACCCCCAGACAGCCCGACGTTCTCGCCGGGTTCACTTACGGTCCGCTCAACACCAGACGCGACAAAGACGTCCGGCTCCAGATAGATCACGCGAGCGATCGGCACGGCGGCGCGGACCCTTGCCTCCACCGCGTTGATATCCCGAGCCAGCTCCTCGGCACTGCCGACCGCGGTAACGGCGATCTTCGCCGCCACCATGAGCTCCTCGGGGCCGAGATAGAGCGTCTTCATGTGGATGATTCGCTCCACCTCGCGACCGGCGGTCATCGCCTGCTCGATTGCCTGGACCTCATGCTCCTCGGCGCCCTCGCCGAGGAGCAGGCTCTTGGTCTCGATGGCGAGGATGACCGCGATCACCACCAGCAGGACACCGATCATCGCGGTACCGGCGGCGTCCCACCGGCCATCGTTGGTGACCAGGGTCATGCCGACCCCGAAGAGCGCGAAGATCAGACCGACCAGCGCACCCAGGTCCTCCAGGAGCACCACCGGCAGCTCGGGCGCCTTCGCCCGCCGGACGAACCGCACCCAGGACTGCTTTCCCCGGACCCGGTTCGACTCCTGGATCGCGGTCCGAAAGGAGAACGTCTCCATGACGATAGCGCTCACCAGGACAACGACCGGAACCCACTGCCAGCTTTCGATACCCTCCGGGTGCGACCACTTGTGGTACGCCTCGTACAGAGCGAAAAGACCACCAACGCTGAACAGCACGATGGCCACGATGAACGCATAGATGTAGCGTTCCCGGCCGTACCCGAACGGGTGCTGTGGGGTGGCGGCACGCTTTGCCCGCCGCCCGCCGAGCAGCAGCAGGCCCTGATTGCCGGCGTCCGCGACCGAGTGGATCGATTCGGCCAACATCGACGACGAGCCGGTCAGCAGGAATGCGACGAACTTTGTTACCGCGATACCCGTGTTGGCCAACAGCGCGGCGATGATTGCCCGGGTCCCGCCACCGGCGCTCACGTCCCGGCCCCGCTTCGCTGGGCCGTGGCGACCCTACCTACGCTCACTGATTGGCCAATTCCTTCATTTCGGTGACCGCGGGAACGGCCATCGGATCCAGTCCGTGCGCCAGGGCGAGATAGATCGAGGCGAAGTCTGGCACCGCGACCAGCGAGGCGAGCCGTTCCAGCGCCGATCCGCCTTCGGCGGTGACCACGTCAACGCGCACCCCCCGCCGCTCGGCGAGGGTCTGGACCGCGTCGGCACGCCGCTCCTCCACCGCGAGCGGCTCGTCGGCGTCGTCTTCCGGGTTGAGACCGCCGTCGCGCAGCAGCACCAGCCGCAGCCGAGTCCCCACCGCCGCCGTCAGGTCAGGATCGGCGAAGATGTCCCGTTCTCCCTCAACCAGCCCGCCGAAGACCCCGTCGAGTAGGCCGACCCGGCCGCGCCCGGCCTCGCCGAGCGCCCCGGAGACAACCGGGTACCGGGCATTCGCCGAAAGCGTGTCGCCGAAACGGCGGGCCGCGACGGTGGCCAGGGGCGACGACCCCCAGACGATCGGAATCGAGCCGGCCAGACCCAGCGCGAGGGACTTGGCCGGATTGACGAAAGACTCTGCGGACGGCCGACACCGGTCAGCCTCGGCGTCCAGGCGGGCGGCGGTCTCCGCCAGATCCGCCTCGTTGACCTTGACCAGACCGAGCATCCGGGCAGCCAGCAGCACCGGCACGGTCAGCGCCCAGAGACTCGCTCGTGCCGGGGCCCGTCGGGGTACCGGGATGAACGGCGCTCGGGCCCGCTCCGCGACCGACTGTAGCCGGGAATCCGGGGCACCGACCGCGACCAGGCGGGCACCCCGCCGGTGAGCCGCCTCGGCCGCACCGAGCGCCTCCGGGCTACGGCCGGAGGCGCTGACCGCGATCACCACATCGGCGGCGCCCACCCAGCCGGGCACGCCGGCACTGCGATGTGGGATCACCGGCACCGGGCAGCGTGGCCCGGCGACCGTCGCCAGCACGTCACCGGTCCGCCCGGCCGTGCCGATGCCCGCGATCACCACCGCGCGCGGACGGCCCTCGTCGGCCAGCACCGACAGGTTGGCCTCGGCGGCGAGGGCGGCCGACTCGCGGACCTGTGCCCCACCGGATGCGATATGCCGCAGCATCCCACCGGGGTCCCGCTCGGCGAGCGCGTTCCGATCGTCCAGCCGGGCCTCGTCGACGTCCCGGTGGCCACTGACGCCAGCCGTACCGTCGATCACGACCGCTCCGCCGGGCCGCCGCGCGCCTCATCCAGTAGGAGCACCGGCACATCGTCGCGGACCTCGAAGATCCGGCCGCACTCGGTACAGGTGAGCGTCTGCGCCCCGGCGTCATAGTCGAGTGGGGCGTGATGTGTGTCCGGGCAGGCGAGAATATCCAGCAACTGCGGATCCAGGGCCACGGCGCGGCTCCTTCCACCTCTGGGTTATCGGTCGGTGGCGCCGACCGGGCGCACGGGATGTTATCGGCGAACCCGGTCGAGCACCGCATCGCGGAGCGAGGCCATGCGTTCCCGGGTCGGGGCTTCGACGTTGAGTCGCAGCAACGGTTCGGTGTTGGAGGCCCGTAGGTTGAACCAGGCGCGGTCGGCGAAACGCAGAGTGAGGCCGTCGGTCTCGTCAACCTCCGCGTCCGGGTAGGCGGCCCGCACCTCAGCCACCCGCGCCGCCTGGTCTTCGACGGTCGAGTTGATCTCACCGGAGGCGACGTACCGCTCGTACTCTCCGGCCAGCACCGACAACGGCAACGACTGCTCACCCAGCGCCGCCAGGGTGTGCATCGCGGCGAGCATCCCGGTGTCGGCGAACCAGAAGTCCCGAAAGTAGTAGTGCGCGGAGTGCTCGCCGCCGAAGATGGCGTTGGTCCGGGCCATCTCGGCCTTGATGAACGAGTGCCCGACCCGGGACCGGACCGGTTGCCCACCGTTCTCCCGGATGATCTCCGGCACGGCAGCCGAGGTGATCAGATTGTGGATAACCGTCGAGCCGGGGTGCTTGGCCAGCTCCCGCGCGGCGACCAGCGCGGTGATCGCCGACGGTGACACCGGCTCCCCACGCTCGTCGACCACAAAGCAGCGGTCCGCGTCGCCGTCGAAGGCCAGACCGATGTCCGCACCCCCGGCCCGCACTGCCCGTTGCAGGTCGACCAGGTTCTTCGGGTCCAGCGGGTTCGCCTCGTGGTTGGGGAAGGTGCCGTCCAGCTCGAAGTAGAGCGGCACAATCTCGAGCGGCAACGCGGCCAGCGCGGCATCGCCGAGCACCGTCGGGACCGTGTAGCCGCCCATGCCGTTACCGGCATCCACCACGACCTTCAGCGGTCGAATCCGGGTCAGGTCAACCAGCTTGCGCAGGTACGCCGCGTAGTCCGCGAGTAAATCGCGCTGCTGGACCGGCGCGCTCGCCGCACCCACCGGCTGGGCCGCACCCTCGTCCAGCAGCGCCTGGGCCCGCGCCCGGATCTCGGCCAGGCCGCTGTCCTGCCCGATCGGACGCGCTCCCGAGCGGCACATCTTGATGCCGTTGTACTCGGCCGGATTGTGGCTCGCCGTGAACATCGCCCCCGGCAGGTCAAGCGACCCGGAGGCGTAGTACAGCATGTCGGTCGAGGCCAGGCCCAGCTCAATGACCCCCCGGCCGGCGCCCCGGACGCCGGTGGCGAAGGCCGCCGCGAGCCTGGGGCCGCTGTCCCGCATGTCGTGCGCGATCAGCACCGCGTCGCCGGGCTCCCCGCCGGTGTTGAGAACCTGGGCGAAGGCGGCGCCAAGTGCCTCCGCGACCTGCTCGTCCCACTGGTGCGGCACCACCCCACGCACGTCGTAGGCCTTCACGATCTGGGACAGGTCAGTCACCGTGCTCCGCTCCTCGCGCTGGCGGTCGTCAACGGCCTGAGCGTATCGGAGCGCGGACGATCGCTCCGGCCCAGCCGAAGAGCTGGCAGTACCCAGCTCAGTCCGGCAGCCCGGGATGAACCGGGTACGGTCGTCCGACGTCGGCGCCGCCGTAGCGCCCCGGGCTCGGTCGCCGCGTAGCTGAGCTGCCGTACCGGCCCGGCGTCGCCGGACGCCCGGGGGCCGGCGACTGACCGGGGCCGGAATACCCGAACCCAGCAGGGGGCTGGCTGCCGCCGGCGGGCACCGACCGGTCCTCCCGGGCCGGCGGAGAGCTCCACCGGAAGCCACCTGCCCCCGGCGTTGACCCGTACCCGCAACTGATCCGCCCGGAGGCCGTCGAGGTAGGGGTGAGCTGCCGGGTTCGCCGGCCAGGCTACTACCGCGAACAACTGACGCTTGGCCCGCCGGCGTCCCGCGTCCCGGGGGCTGACGGCCCGACGCGGCCACGCCCGACCGGCGGCGGCCCGACCAAGCCGGCGCAGACCTAGCCGGCGGTATCGGTGAGGACCAAAACCCGGGGTTCGGTGTAGTCGTCCATCGCACTACGGACCCCCTCCCGCCCGACGCCGGAGGCCTTCACCCCGCCGTACGGCATCTGGTCGGCCCGGTACGACGGCACGTCCCCGACGATCACCCCACCCACCTCCAGCACCTGCCCGGCCCGGAACGCGGTGTCCAGCCGGTGGGTGAAAACGCCCGCCTGCAAGCCGTACGCCGAGTCGTTGACCGCGGCGAACGCGGCGTCGTCGGTGCTCGCCCGGGCGATCACCAGCACTGGTCCGAACACCTCCTCAACACTGACCTTGGCGTCCCTCGGCACCCCGGACAGCACCGTGGGCGGGAACGCGGCCCCGACCCGGCGCCCACCGACCTCGACGGTGGCGCCCGCCGCGACCGCCTCGTCCACCCACTCCTCGACCCGGCGGGCGGCTGCCTCCGAGACCAGCGGACCGACCTCGGTCAGCTCGGACGAGGGATCACCCGTGCGCAACGCCCGCACCGCCGCGACCAGCCGGGGCAGGAATCCGTCGTAGAGCCACTCGTGCACGTAGACCCGCTGCACCGCGATGCAGGACTGGCCGGCCTGGTAGTTCGAGAACGTCGCGATCCGCTGCGCGGCGTGGGTCAGATCCTCCTCCGTGCTCCAGTCCTCGCAGATCACCACGGCCGCGTTGCCGCCCAGCTCCAGGGTGACGTGTTTCTCCGGTACCGAACGGCGGATAGCCGCGCCGACCGGGCCGGAGCCGGTGAACGACACCACCGGCAGCCGCGGGTCGGCGACGAGGCCGGCGGCCTGCTCGTTGGGGAGCGGCAGCACCGAGAACATGCCCTCCGGCAGGTCGGTCTCGGCCAGCAGCTCCCCGAGGAGCAGCGCGGACAGCGGAGTGGCCGGGGCCGGTTTGACGACGATCGGTGCGCCGACCGCGATCGCCGGCGCAACCTTATGCGCCACCAGGTTCAACGGAAAATTGAACGGGGAGATCCCCAGCACGGGGCCCCGTGGCGCCCGCCGGACCAGAGCCAACCGGCCGCCGGCGGCCGGGTCGGTATCCAGGCGCTGCAGCTCACCGGAGTAGCGCCGGGCCTCCTCGGCGGCCCACCGGAACGTCTCGACCGACCGCCCCAGCTCGGCGCGTGCCCACCGCACCGGCTTGCCGTTCTCGGCGGTGATCAGTGCCGCCACCTCGTCGGCCCGCTCGGCGAGCCGCCGGGAGACATGCTCCAGAGCCGCCGCGCGCCGGTAGGCGGGGAGGGTCGCGGCCGTCGGGGCCACCGCGGCTGCCGCCGCGACGGCGGCCTCGACCTGGTCACCGGTGGCGAAGGTGGTCCGCCCGACAACCCGGCCGTCGTACGGATGGCGCACGGTCAGCTCCTGCTCACCGTGGGCGGGGCGAGAGGCGACATAGAAGGCTACGGACTCCACATCTTGCAGCGTAGACGACACACCACTTGGCGATCCGGGATGAGCTGGGTCACGATGGGCGCCAGGAGGTCGCCGATGGCTGACCCGTGGCTCGCCCTGGAAATCGGCGTCGATCCGGCGGAGCGGATCGCGCAGGTGGGTGCCGCCCACACGGCCTTTCTCACCGGGGCGACGCCGCAGCGGGTGCGGGAGGTGGTACGCCGGTCGTGGGAACGGTCGATGCCACTGGACCCGGAGGGCACCCCGCCCGTTGACCTCGTTGACGACATGCTGGAGAGCTACCGGGCCGGGCACCCGCTGGCCCCGGTGCTGCCGATCTTCCGAGACCTGCTCGGTGGGATCGCCCAGGACGGCGCACACCTGATGGCGGTCTGCGACACCCACGGCCGGCTGCTCTGGGTGGAGGGGCACCCGGGGGTGCTGCGCCGAGCCGAACAGATGAACTTCGTGCCCGGGGCCCGCTGGGATGAGACGCACGCGGGCACCAACGCACCCGGCACCGCTCTCGCCTTGGACCACAGCGTGCAGATCTTCGCCACCGAGCACTTCAACCGCCGCGCCCAGCGCTGGACCTGTGCCGCCGCGCCGATCCATGATCCGGCCACCGGTCGAATGCTCGGGGCGGTCGACATCACCGGCGGTGATCACCTCGCCACTCCGCAGAGCCTGGCCCTGGTCCGGGCCACCGCCCGGGCCGCCGAGGCGTTCCTGGCCGGGATGACCCAGGTCGAGCCGGACGTGGTGCAGGTGACCGCGCTCGGCCGGGACGAGGCCCAGCTACGGGTTGGTGGCCGCCGGATTCGGCTGGGCCGGCGGCACAGCGAACTGCTGGTGTTGCTGGTGGAGCACCCGGAGGGGCGCACCGGGGAACAGCTCGCCCTCGATCTGTATGGCGAGGACCGGCTGCACCCCGTCACCCTCCGGGCCGAGCTGTCCCGGCTGCGCCGGGTACTCGGCCCGGAGTTGCTCGACTCCCGTCCGTACCGACTGCGCTGCCGGGTACGCGCCGACTTCCGTACCGTCACCGACCGGCTGGAACGGGGCGACCCGGCGGGTGGGATCGCCGCGTACTCCGGGAGCCTGTTGCCCGGCTCGGATGCGCCGGGAGTGGCCCGACTGCGCCGGCTGGTCGACGGGCAACTTCGTGCGGCCGTGTTGGCGGCCGCGGATCCGGCACTGCTCGTCTCCTGGACCGCGACCCCCGCCGGCACCGACGACCTGACCGCCTGGGAGGCCTTGGCGCGGGCACTGCCGCCGGGCGCCCCGCGTCGGCCGCTCGCCCTGGCGCGGGCCCGCCAGCTCGCCCGGGAGTACGGCTTCCCGCGTGCAACGTCGCTGCAACGTCGAGCTACCTAGGTTCGATGCCGTCCCACTCCTCGTTGACGGCGGAGGTACTCATGACGCGTTACGACACGCCCACCCACTGGCAGTCCCGCTACGACCACTTCATCGGTGGCGAGTACGTCAAGCCGCATGGCGGGCGGTACTTCGAGAACCCGAGCCCCGTGACCGGGCAGCCCTTCTGCGAGGTGGCCCGGGGCACCGCCGAGGACGTGGAGCGGGCCCTCGACGCCGCGCACGGCGCCGCCGGGGCCTGGGGCCGCACCCCGGCCGCCGACCGCGCCCTGGTGCTCAACCAGGTCGCCGATCGGATGCAGGAGCACCTGCAGGCCCTGGCGATCGCGGAGACCTGGGAGAACGGCAAGCCGATCCGCGAGACACTCGCCGCCGACATCCCGCTCGCGATCGACCACTTCCGCTACTTCGCCGGCGTGATCCGGGCGCAGGAGGGCTCCCTCGCCGAAATCGACGATGACACCGTCGCGTACCACTTCCACGAGCCGCTCGGTGTGGTCGGGCAGATCATCCCGTGGAACTTCCCGCTGCTGATGGCGACCTGGAAGCTCGCCCCGGCACTCGCCGCCGGTAACGCGGTGGTACTCAAGCCCGCCGAGCAGACGCCCGCGTCGATCCACTATCTGCTGTCCCTGGTGGCTGACCTGCTGCCGCCGGGTGTGGTCAACGTCGTCAACGGTTTCGGGGTCGAGGCGGGCCGGCCGCTGGCCTCCTCGCCGCGGGTGGCCAAGGTGGCGTTCACCGGCGAGACCACGACCGGGCGGCTGATCATGCAGTACGCCAGTGAGAACATCAAGCCGGTCACCCTGGAGCTGGGTGGCAAGAGTCCGAACATCTTCTTCGACGACGTCAGCGCCGCGTCGGACGACTTCCGCGACAAGGCGCTCGAGGGTTTCACCATGTTCGCCCTGAACCAGGGCGAGGTCTGCACCTGCCCGTCGCGGGCGCTGATCCAGCAGGGCCACTACGCCGACTTCCTGGCGGCGGCCGTCGCGCGAACCCGGGAGATCAGGCCGGGGCACCCGTTGGACAGCACGACCATGGTCGGCGCGCAGGCGTCCAACGACCAACTCGAGAAGATTCTTTCCTATCTGGACATCGGCCGGCAGGAAGGCGCCCGGGTGCTGACCGGTGGGGCACGGGCGCAGCTGGACGGCGAGCTCGCCGGTGGGTACTACGTCGAGCCAACGATTTTCGAGGGCAGCAACTCGATGCGAATCTTCCAGGAGGAGATCTTCGGCCCGGTGGTGTCGGTGACCTCCTTCGCCGACCTCGACGACGCGGTAAAGATCGCCAACGACACCCTGTACGGACTCGGTGCCGGCGTCTGGACTCGGGACATCAACACGGCGTACCGGGCAGGACGGGCTATCCAGGCAGGCCGCGTCTGGACCAACTGCTACCACGCGTACCCCGCACACGCCGCGTTCGGCGGGTACAAGCAGTCCGGAATCGGCCGGGAGAACCACAAGATGATGCTGGACCACTACCAGCAAACCAAGAACCTGCTGGTCAGCTACGCCCCGAAGAAGTTGGGCTTCTTCTGATGCGCGACCTGGTAGCCGTGACCCCCGCAGCGGCCGAGCTGATCCGGTCGCTGCGGGGGCAGCACGGACCGCTGATGTTCCACCAGTCCGGTGGCTGCTGTGACGGCAGCGCACCCATGTGCTACCCCGCCGGCGAGTTCCGCACCGGCTCGTCGGACATTCGGCTGGCCGCGCTGGTGGTGGACGGCGTGCCAGAGCCAGTCGAGTTCTGGATCTCGCGCGCCCAGTGGGACCTCTGGCAGCACACGAAGCTCACGATCGACGTCGTCCCCGGCCGGGGCAGCGGATTCTCCCTGGAGGCCCCGGAGGGCCTGCGTTTCCTCCTTCGCTCCACCCTTGCCCGCCGCGACAACGACCTGCCGGGCGGGCCAGGTCGCCCACGACAGATCGGGTGACGCTGCTGTCGGGCTGCCCCACCGGTACGACCGGATCAGCGGGACGCCGAAAAACGACACTCTTCATCGCCGGGGATGGTCTGGATCGCATCCGCCGACCGCCGGTGGCCGCGGTCAGTGACTGGGAGGAATCACGCGGAGGTGACCGCGACGCCCGGTGGATGGCGCCGCGGCCCCCGGGTCGGAGCCGCCCTCCGGGGGTCGAGGGGCTACCGGGCGGGCTGCCTCGCGGACCGCCTCGGCGAGAGCGACCAGGTCGTCGGTGGTGGGCGGCGGCGGCTCGAACTCCCCCTCGTGCCGGACGACATCCCAGCCCCGTGGCGCGGTCAGACTGCGCGCATGCGGCTCACAGAGGTCATACGTGTGCGGCTCGGCGAAAGCAGCCAACGGCCCCACCACGGCGGTGGACTCGTGGTAGACATAGGTCAATGTGGCGACTGCTTGCCGGGGGCAGCCGTTTCGGGTGCAGCGCCGTGGTGACCTCACCGCGGCAGGGTATCTCCATTACCGGCTCCCGCGCACCGGTTCGCGACCCGACACGCCCGTCTTGGTGATCACATTTCAGCCGTTCGGATCCGGCGCGCCAGTGCGCCCCGGCTGCCGTGGGACAGCACCGACCGGAGACTACCCTGGGCGCATGGGAAGCCCGGAACACCGCCGCCCCGGTACCGGCCGACGCACCCGCCGCGACCGTCATGGACGTGGCCTGCGCGGCCGTCTGGTGCCGGCGACGGTGCCGCTGGCCCGAACAAAGGCCGAGGTCTTCGATGAACTGGTGCTGGACACGGTGGAGACGCTCGAACGGCGATTCGCCAAGGAACTGGCCGGCGTCGAGTTCGCGGTGGAGGATGTGCCGCCGGAGCTGAATGTCTACGACTCGGACGTGCTCGAGGACGGCGCTGTGCCCCTCGCCCGCCTGCTGCTGGGGCGACCGGGCCGGCAGGAGATGCCGCCACGGATCGTCCTCTACCGCCGGCCGCTCGAGTTTCGGGCGATGGACCGTGAGGACCTGGCCGACCTCGTCCATGACGTGATCATCGAACAGGTGGCGAACCTACTCGGAGCCGACCCGGATGAGTTGGCCTGAGCCCGGCGGCAGAAGCTGGACCGAGCGGGGCCACGGCGGCGGTCCGGGGCAGCCCCCACTACCCCGGATCCAACCTGTTGTCAGGCGGCACGCCGCTTGAGCCGGCGGCGCTCCCGCTCCGAGAGACCGCCCCAGATACCGAACCGTTCGTCGTGACCGAGCGCGTATTCGAGGCACTCGGTCTTGACCTCGCAGCGCGAGCAGATCCGCTTTGCCTCACGGGTCGAGCCGCCCTTCTCGGGGAAGAACGCCTCCGGATCGGTCTGCGAGCAGAGTGCCCGCTCCTGCCACTCCGGCTCGTTTCCGAGCAGGTCGGCCGCCTCGAGCTGGCCGTCCATTCAATGCCTCCTTGTCGCGCACCGGCGTCATCGCCGCTGCAACCCCCCACGCGAAAGGCGTGCTGTCCGTCCGGTACCGAAATGCAGTGCTTCGCGAACAACCCCAGTCAAATTACACGTGTGTCATTCGTGCGCCGTCAAGCCAAACTTGATATTGGGGTTGCCCTCCAAACCTCACCCGGTCCGGCCCATCCGGCCTCCCGGCCTCGCAACCTGCCCTACCGATTCAGACCCCCGCCGGGTAACGCCCGCCCCGGCGAGTTGCCGGAGTTTTCTCCGTGGCGCGGCACCGAACAGCCGTCCAGCCAGCCCACCGAACCGACTCGTTGATCTTGATGTCGCCAAGGCTATCCCGCTACCACCACACCCGTCGCCCAGGGTGACCGAGGGGTGCAACCACCGCCCACATGGTGGACGCTCGATGAGACCGGGGACTAGGCATGACCAACAGTCAGGCCACCGAAACATCGTCCAGGCAAGGAAGAACAGAGCTTTATCCATGATGGACAAAGGTCGAGTACGTCCGATATGGCCTCCCACTACGTGGAAGGAGGACCTACGGAGAACCCAGGCGGGCCACCGCCGGCCCCGGTTCCACGGCCGGCGGTGGGAAGGTCCGGCGCTATCCGGCCCGGTGGCCGTACGCGGTTGTTCGCTTACTCGCTGGCCGCCCGGCCGCTGCCGCAATCGCGATCAACTGCTCCTCGGTCCGGGCCGACCCGTTGCCGGAGCCCGCCATCCGGGAAATCGTCTCCTCCATCAGGGTGCCGCCCAGATCGTTGCAGCCACCGCGGAGCAACTCGGCGCTCCCCTCGTCCCCCAACTTCACCCACGAGCACTGGATGTTGTGGATCCGACCGTGCAGCAGCAGCCGGGACATCGCGTGTACCGCCCGATTCTCCCGCCAGGTAGGCCCTGGACGGGCGATCCCCGCCAGGTAGATCGGAGCGTTGGTGTGCACGAACGGCAGCGCGACAAACTCGGTGAAGCCACCCGTCCGGTCCTGCGTTTCGGCCAACACGCGGAAGTGGGTAAGCCACTGCGCGGGATGGTCAACGTGCCCGTACATCATCGTGGAGCTGGACCGAATTCCCAGCTCGTGGGCGGTGGTGACCACCTCGACCCAGGCGGCCGTCGGTAGCTTGCCCTTGGTGAGAACCCAGCGCACCTCATCGTCGAGGATCTCGGCGGCGGTACCCGGGATGGTGTCCAGCCCGGCCTCCCGCAACTCGGTCAGCCACTCCCGGATGGAGACACCCGCCTTACCGGCCGCGGTAACGACCTCCATCGGGGAGAAGGCGTGCACATGCAGCCCCGGCACCCGGGTCTTGATCGCCCGCACCAGGTCGGCGTAGGCCGTCACCGGCAGTTTCGGGTCGATGCCCCCCTGGAGGCACACCTCGCTGGCTCCGGCCTGCCACGCCTGCTCAGCCCGGTCCGCGATCTGGTCAACCGAGAGCCGGTACGCGTCGGCGTCCCGCTCGCGCTGCGCGAAGGCGCAGAAGCGGCAGCCCACGTAGCAGACATTGGTGAAGTTGATGTTGCGGTTGACCACGTAGGTGACCTCGTCGCCGACCGCGTCGTGGCGTACCTCGTCGGCGATTCGGCACAGCTGGTCCAACGCCGGGCCATCCGCCGCGAAGAGCGCCAGCGCCGCAGCGGTCCGCTCGGGCTCCAGCAGCGCCGCCGGATCGTCGGCGGCGAGGCGTAGACCGGCCCGCAGGTCGTGGTCGCCGACCCCGGTGGTCGCTCCTGCGCCCACCCGGTCGGCCACCATCGACCAGTCGCCGTAGACCTGGTCGAAGTCGCCCCGCCGATCGGCGGTACGGCCAGTGGTGTCGATGGTGCTGTGCAGGTCGACCCGCCCGCCGTAGGCCTCGTCCGGCTCCTGCCACGGCCGTCCCGTCAGGCGGGCGGTGGGCACCGCCAGCCCGGTCTCCGGGTCCGCCAGGGCCGCAACGTGTGGCAGCAGGCGCGGGTCGAGCCACGGGTCACCGGCACGGATGTACTCCGGGTAGATCGTCAACCGCTCCTGCAGCGCGAATCCGGCCTGCTCGGTGCGGCGGGACAGCTCGTCGAGCTGCGGCCAGGGCCGCTCCGGGTTGACGTGGTCCGGGGTCAACGGCGAGACGCCGCCCCAGTCGTCGATGCCGGCACGCAGCAGCAGGTCGTACTCGCCCGCGATGAGGTTCGGTGGCGCCTGGAGGCGGGCCTGGGGACCGAGCAGCACCCGGGCCACCGCCACGGTGGCGGCGAGATCGTGCAGCTCCACGTCGGGCATCCCGCGCATCGCCGTATCCGGCTTGGCCCGAAAGTTCTGCACGATCACCTCCTGGAGGTGGCCGTACTCCCGGTGTGACCGACGAATCGCGAAGAGTGCATCGACCCGCTCGGCCGGGGTCTCCCCGATCCCGATGAGAACACCGGTGGTGAAGGGAACATTCACCCGACCCGCGTCCGCCAGCACCCGCAGCCGAACGGCCGGCTCCTTGTCCGGCGAGCCGTGGTGCGGGCCCCCCGGGGAGGACCACAGCCGGGTGGCGGTGGTCTCCAACATCATGCCCATGCTCGGCGCGACCGGTTTGAGCCGCTGTAGTTCAGACCAGCTGAGCACCCCCGGGTTGAGGTGTGGCAGCAGGCCCGTCTCCTCCAGCACGGCCACCGCGCAGGAGCGCAGGTAGTCCAGGGTCGAGTCGTAGCCGCGCTCGTCCAACCACTGACGCGCCGCCGGCCAGCGATCCTCCGGCCGGTCACCGAGAGTGAATAACGCCTCCTTGCAGCCGAGCTCCGCGCCCTGCCGGGCGATCGCCAGCACCTCGTCGCGGTCGAGGAACGCCGCCGGCAGCCGGTGCGGCACCGTGGCGAAAGTGCAGTAGTGACACCGATCCCGGCAGAGTCGGGTGAGCGGAATGAAGACCTTCTTCGAGTACGTCACCACCCCCGGCCGCCCGGCCGCGCGCAGCCCCGCGTCCCGGATCGCTCCGGCGACCCGCAGCAACTCGTCCAGCGCGGTACCCCGGGCGCTCAGCAGTGCCGTCGCCTCGTCGGCGTCCAGCGCCCGCCCAGACGCCGCTCGACGTAGGGCCCGCCGCACACTCGCCTCGGTGGGGGCCGGCTCCGTGCGATCAACCATCCGCTCAGCGTAGGCGCTCCACCCGCCATCCCGCCCGGCCGGTTTGATCACTGGGTCGGCCAGAACGCCGTGGGCCGGGGCCGACGTGGTCAGTCGGGGCTGTCGGACGGATTGATCCGCCGGGTGCGGTCCTCGTCGTGGGACGGCGCCGGGGGCTCGACCGACTGACGGGGAATGGCCTGGTTCGGCTCCGCCGACGGCGGCTGCCCGAACGGCGGGGACGTCCCGGCGTGCGGCGTGGCCGGCTGGCCGTAGACCACACCGGGCTGGGGCGGAGCCGGCTGGGGCGAAGCCGGCCAGCCGGCCCCCTGACTCGGGCCGGACCAACCAGCCCCCTGGCCGGGCCAACCGGGCTGGCCGCCCGGCTGCCCGCCCGGGGGCGGAGCCGGCCAGCCGGGTTGGGGAGCACCGTAAACCCCGGGCTGGGGAGCGCCGTAAACCCCGGGCTGGGGCTTGGGCTTGGGCACGTAGTAGAGCCGCCGCCAGATCCGATACACCATGAACCCGGCCACCAGCAGCAGCCCCAGCCCGGCCAGCTGGCTCAGGAACCCAAGGAAGGCCTCGAGCAACACCGCCGACACCAGCCGGTCAACGGACCAGATCAGGAAGGTAAGGGTGCCGAAGAACGCGCTGAAGGCGTACTGGCCCAACGCCACCTGCGTGATCAGCTTCGCCCGGGGAAGCACCGGGTGCAGGTGTGTGGCGAGCAGGACCGCCAGCAACGGTAGGACGACCACCTCGATGCCCGTGAACGTGACGGCGGCGGAGGTGGCCGAGGTCATGAGCCGAAGCAGGCCGACAAAGAGGAGGAGGCCATTCGCGCCGAGGAGCACGAGCGCCACCGGCTCACGCAACGGCTGGGTCAGTTGACTGGCCGGCGTCGGCTCGGTGGACGCCGGTTCGACAGGGCTGGTCACGGTATCCCCCTACGAGCGGAAGCGGACAACTGCCGACGTGAGCCTAGTCTCTTGGGTGGCCCAACGCCCGAAGGCAGCAGGTAGGCGAGGATGGACGGCATGCGCATCGTGGTTCTGACCGGAGGAATCGGCGGCGCCCGTTTCCTCCTCGGGGTGCGGGCTTACGCCCGGGCGATCGGCGCCGAGGTGACCGCCGTGGTCAACGTCGGCGACGACCTGTATCTACACGGTCTGAAGGTCTGCCCGGACCTGGACAGTGTCATGTACACGTTGGGTGGGGGCGCCGACCCGGAGCGTGGCTGGGGACGCGTCGCGGAGAGTTGGACGGTGCGGGAGGAACTGGGCGCGTACGGGGCGGAGCCGGCCTGGTTTGGGTTGGGCGACCGAGATCTCGCCACCCACCTGGTCCGCACCACCAAGATCACTGCCGGCTACCCCCTGCACCAGGTCACCGCCGCGCTGGCCACCCGCTGGAAGCCCGGCGTGCACCTGCTGCCGGCGACCGACGACCGCGTGGAGACCCACGCGGTGGTCGACCTCGACGGCGGCCAGCGGGCGATCCACTTCCAGGAGTGGTGGGTACGGCACCGGGCCGAACTGCCCACGCACCGGTTCGTCTTCGTCGGCGCGGAGGACGCGAAGCCGGCGCCGGGAGTGACCGAGGCGATCGCCGCGGCGGACCTGGTGCTGATCGCACCGAGTAACCCGGTGGTGAGCATCGCCCCGATCCTGGCCGTGCCCGGGGTGCGGGACGCGATCGCGGCGGGCCCGGCCCCGGTGGTCGGAGTCTCCCCGATCATCGGGGCCGCACCGGTCCGCGGGATGGCCGACCGATGCCTGGCCGTGCTCGGCATCGAGTGCAGCGCCGCCGGGGTGGGCAGTCTCTATGGTGGACGGAACAGCGGTGGTCTGCTCGACGGCTGGCTGGTGGCCGAGGAGGACGCGGCGACGGTGGTGCCGGGGGTGACGGTCCACGCGGCGCCGTTGCGAATGACGGACGAGGCGGCGACCACGACGATGGTCCAGGCCGCGGTGGGGTTGATGTGAACCTGGAGATCATGCCGGTGCGCGGCATCGGCCACGTGTCCGAAGGCGACGACCTGGCCGCCATGATCGTCACGGCGGCGCCGTGGTTGCGTGACGGCGACATCCTGGTGGTGACGAGCAAGGTCGTCTCGAAGGCCGAGGGACGACTGGTGGACGTCCCAGCCGACGGGCCGGAGCGGCTCGCGGCCCGCGCGGAGGTCCTGGCGGCGGAGACCGCGCGGGTGGTCGCCGCCCGCGGCACGACCCGGATCGTCCAAACCCATCACGGCTTCGTGATGGCCGCCGCGGGTATCGATGCCTCCAACGTCGACAAGACCCGGCTGGTGCTACTCCCGGTTGACCCGGACGCCTCCGCCCGGGCACTACGCGCCGCGCTCCGCCAACGGTACGGCCTCGATGTGCCGGTCATCATCAGTGACACCATGGGCCGACCGTGGCGCAACGGGCTCACCGATGTCGCGCTCGGCGTCGCCGGCCTCGACGCCGTCCACGACCACCGGGGTGAGGTCGACCCGTACGGCAACGAGTTGGAACTCACCCAGATGGCGGTGATTGACGAACTGGCTGGCGCCGGCGAACTGGTCAAGGGCAAGTGCGACCAGGTGCCGGTCGCGGTCGTACGCGGCTACCCCGCCACCCCGCGGGCCGACGACGGCCCCGGGGCCAGAGCCCTGATCCGGGACTCGTCGTTGGACCTGTTCTCGCTCGGCACCGCCGAGGCGCGGGCCACCGGGCTGACCGAGGCGGCAACCCTGCCGAACCGCACCGGCGCGACATCACCCGACCCGGCCGCGATCGACCGGGCGATCGCCGTCGTCGGCGCGACGGCAGCCCCGGGCACGGTCTTCACCCACGTCACCGACCCGGCGACCCACGACCAACTGGCCGGGACGGTCCCGGGCTGGCCGGTCGCGGCGAGCACCCTGCTACTCGCCGCCCCGCCGACCCCGGTGGACCCGTTCGGGCTGGTCCGGTTCGGCGCGGACGTACACCGCCTGCGCGCCGCCCTGGCCGCCGAGGGCCTGCCGTCGACCCTGCTGCCGCCCCCACCCGGCACCTCCGCCACCGCGGCCCTGGCGCTCTAGGGTCGATGGCATCGGGTCGCGGGGCTGCCGCCCCGCGACCCGGCCGGGATCAGCCCACCCAGAGCGCGACCCGATGGTCCTCGTCCGTGACGTAATATCGGCTCCCGTCGAGCTCGGCAAGCCCTTCGACGTGGTGAAACGGCGCGAGGTCGGCGACCAACTCACCGGTGATCCGGTGCCCCTGACCCGGAAGCCGGAAGCGGACGTGCCGAGAGGTCACCTCCCCACCCGCCGGGTGGTCGGCCAACAGCACCGAGCCCTTCCCGAGCGCGTCGATCGAACCGATCACCGCCGCGTAGCCACCGTCCGCGGTGGGCGCCATCGCCCGGAAGCCGGCCAGCGCGCCGGGCGGGGTCACCCCCGTCAGCACGTATCCGCCCAGCGCCTCCGGCCAGGTCGGGCGGGGCGCGAAGAGCTGGGGCACGCCGGCCAACTCGACCAGGATCGGGTCGCCGTCGGCAGTGACCGGGAACCGAAGCCCGAGCAGCGCCGTGCCGGCCGGGGTGAAGGCGACCGCCTCCACGTTCAGCGGCAGGTCGTCGGCGGCCAGCCGCTCGACCCAGCCCTTGGACCGGGCGGTCCCCCGCGCCACGGTGGCGCCGATGAACCGGGAGCGAACCTGGTCTCCTGGCGGCAGCGGCACGAACGGGGCCTTGAGCAGGGCGTCGTTCACCGCTCGGTGCAGCCGGAACCGATTGCGTACCACCTGCACCGGCAGCGGGCCGTGGGCTGCGTCCTGCTCGCGGAACCGGGCCACGAACGCCCGCCGCGGACGCAGCGGGCCGGCCTTCGACCCGAAGTGCGACCCGAAGACATACACCCAGCCGTCGTGGTGGGCCAACGCCTCACCGTCCTCGGTACGGCCGTTCTCGGCTCCGGCGTCGGCGGTCACGTGCTGGGCCGTCCAGGTGCCGTCGGCAAGCTCCAGGAGCAGCGCGAGGCACTGCTCCACCGGGCCCTCGTCCAGCACTGTCCAGAAGCCACGCCGAGCACCGTGGGCGCGCAGCAGCACCGGCGAACGCACCGGGAGTAGATCACTGGCCTCGTTGTCGCCCACCACGAATTCCAGGAGTCGCAAAGTCACCGGCCAAGCGTACGAACACCGCACCCGTAGGGTTGCGGCGCACCCGAACACCAAGGAGGGCCCTTGTCAACGCCGGATCTCCACGCCGACCCGCCGCCCAATCCCGCCCTGCACGCCGACGCTCTCACCGTGCTGCGTGGCTGGACGCCCACCTCGGTGGCCGCCGCCGAAGCCCGAGACCGAACGCTGGACCTCCTCGCCGCCGGGCCGGAGGCGATGAGTCGGACGCACCGGGCCGGCCACGTCACCGCCAGCGCGCTGGTGCTCGACGCCACCGGTTCCCGGGTGCTGCTCTGCCTGCACGGCAAGTTCCACCAGTGGGTGCAGCTCGGCGGGCACTGCGAGCCCGCCGACCCGACGCTGGCCGCCGCGGCGCTGCGGGAGGCGACCGAGGAGTCCGGCGTGACCGGCCTGCGGATCGATCCGGTACCGATCGACGTGGACATTCACCCGGTCACCTGCCAGGGCGGCTCATTCCACTACGACGTACGCTTCGCCGTCCTCGCCCCGCCGGGCGCGCAGACCCAGGTCAGCGAGGAGTCTGAGGAGCTGGGCTGGTTCCCACCACACCAGCTTCCGACCCCGTTGGCCGGCGGAACCGCCCAACTGATCACGCCGGCCCTGGCGACGCTCAGACGAGCCCCACTTCACCCCGCTCCTTGAGCTCGTCAACGAGTTGTTTCACGTTCTGGGCACGGTCACGCGGGCAGACCAGCAACGCGTCCGGGGTGTCAACCACGATCAGATCGTGCACCCCGACTGTCGCGACGAGCCGGCCCGAGTGCGGGACAACCACCAGGTTCGTGCTGTCCCGCAACAGGACACTGGGCTTCGCCTCCCCGCCCAGGACCATGTTGCCGGCCGCATCCGCCGGCAGGACCTCGCCGAGGGTGTGGAAGTCACCGACGTCGTTCCAGCCGAAGTCGCCGGGGACGGTCGCCACCCGGCCCGCGGTCGCCGCCCCCTCCATGACCGCGTAGTCAACCGAGATCTTCGGCAGCGTCGGCCAGACCGTGCCAAGCACCTCGTCCTGCTTCTCGGTGCCCCAGGCGGCGGCGATCTCGAGAACGCCCGCGTGCAGTGCCGGCTGCTGGCGGGCCAACTCGGCGAGGAAGACATCCACCCGCCACACGAACATGCTGGCGTTCCAGAGGTGCCGGCCAGACCGGAGGTACGCCTCCGCCACCTCGGCGTCCGGCTTCTCCTTGAACTCGACCACCGGCCGCAGCGACCCGGCCCCGGTCGGCTCCCCGGTTTCCAGGTAGCCGTAGCCGGTCTCCGCCCAGGCCGGGGTGATGCCGACGGTCATCAGCAGCCCCTGCTCGGCGCCCTGGGCGGCCTGGCGAACAGTCTCCCGCCACCCGGCCGGGTCACCAATCAGATGGTCCGCCGCGAACGAGCCCATCACCGCGGTCGGCTCCTGCCGGGCGATCACGGCGGCGGCCAGCGCGATCGCCGCGCACGAGTCCCGCGGCGACGGCTCGACCAGGATGTTCTGCTCCGGCATCCCGGCCAACTGGCGGGCCACCGCGGTGGCGTGTGCCAGGCCGGTGACCACGAAGGTGTGTTCCGGCGTCGCCAGCGAACCGAGTCGCTCCACAGTCGCCTGCAACAGCGATGCGGCGGACCCGGTGAGCGGGTGAAGGAACTTTGGATGTCCGGCGCGGGACAACGGCCACAGCCTGGTGCCGCTGCCACCCGCCGGGATGACGGCGTAAATCACCCGCACATTCTCCCTGAACTGATCGACTCAGGCCGCAGGGTCAGCCGAACCGGCACCCCGTTCACGCACGGGCCCGCGACCAGGCGGCGAGGTGCACCTCGGCGCTGGACTGCCAGGTGAACTCCTTGGCCCGGTCGAAACCGGCCTGGGCCAGTGCCAGCCGGCGGTGCTCGTCGTCCAGCAACGCGACGAGGTCGGCGGCGATCTGATCCGGCGCCTCGCTGGTGTAGGCGACCGCCTCGCCGCCCACCTCGGGCAGGGACAGCCGGGGTGTCGTCAGCACCGGGGCGGCACAGGCCATCGCCTCCAGGATCGGCAGGCCGAACCCCTCGCCGTACGACGGGTAGGCGGAGACCAACGCCCCGCCGAGGAAACCTGGCAGGTCGGCGTAGCGCAGGTAGCCGGGGCGGAGCAGCCGCAGGTGTGACGGCACCTCGGCGACCGCGCGATCGATCTCGTCGTCGTGTCCCTGCCCCCCGGCGACCACCAGGGCCGGCGGCTGGTGCCGGTCCGCCACGGCCCGCGACCAGCCCCGAATCAGGTTGGGGACGTTCTTGCGGGGCTCCTTGGCGCCGAGGAACGCGATGTAGCTCTGGCTGCCGAGCCCCAGCCGAGCCCGAACCCGGGCCTTCTCCTCGGCGCTCGGGGCGTGGAACGCGGCGTGATCAACGCCGTGGTACGCGACGTCGATCCGGGTCGGGTCGGCGTCCAACAGCCGAATCAGCTCGTCCCGGGTGGCTTTGCTGGGCACGATCACCCGGTCGGCACGGCGCAGCGACGTCCGGATCGCGCTCCGGAAGAAGGTGCGACGTGACTTGTCGTAGTGCTCCGGCTCGGTGAAGAAGGTGGCGTCGTGCACGGTCACCGTGACCGGACAGCCCGCCCGCAGCGGGCAGGTGTAGAAGGGCGAATGCAGCACCTGGGCGCCGACCTGCTGGGCGAGCAGCGGCAGGCCGGTCTGCTCCCAGGCGAGCCGGGCGGGCCGGTGCGCCACCGCGGCGGGGGCGGGGATGACCTCCGCCCCGGGCAGCATCCGGGAGTAGCGCTCAAGGTCCGTTCGAAGGCTGACCACGACCAGGTCGACGCTGGTGCCGCAGACCTTCCCGAGCGCACCGAGCAGGCCATCAACATATCTACCGACGCCGCCACGATCGGCGGGAACACTCGTGGCGTCAATGAGCACACGGGGCGGGCTGCCGGCGGTCAAGGGGCGACTCCTTGCACTCGGGGGTGTGGGGTACGACACTTTCGCCGTAAGCCTACGCCGCGCCGGCGCTCAGGCGGTGACTGCGACCCGACGCCGAACCAAGTCGTCGTCGCCTCGACGCCGGGCGGCGGAGCGTATCGTTCGCGCTGATGGCCGACAACCTTGCCCGGGTCCTCGCCGACGCGATCGCACCCGACCCGACCAGACCGCTGCTCACCTGGTACGACGACGCCACCGGCGAACGCACCGAACTCTCCGGCGCGACCTGCGCGAACTGGGTGGCCAAGACCGCCAACCTGCTGGTCGACGGGGTGGGACTCGCACCCGGCGATACCGCCGGGGTGCTCCTGCCCCCGCACTGGCAGACCGCCGCCGTGCTGCTCGGATGCTGGTCGGCCGGCCTCACGGTGGCCGAACCGCCGGACGATGTGGACGTTCTCTTCGTCGCCACCGGCCGGCTGGCCGAGGCGGAGGCCGCCAGCGCCGGGGACCGCTACCTGCTCGCGCTGGACCCGTTCGCCCGGCCACTGCGGGAGGTGCCACCGGGGTACGCCGACTTCGCGTCCGAGGTACGGACACACGGCGACCACTTCGGGGCGGCCCCGCCCGGTGGGTCGGACCAGGCTGACCTGGCCGCCCGGGCCACGGCGCGCGCCGCGGACCTCGGGCTCACTCCCGGCACCCGGGTCCTGATCGACGTTGACCGCTACCCGGACCCGGTCGACTGGCTCCTGGCCCCGCTGACCGCGAGCGCCTCCACGGTCCTGGTCGCACACGGCGACCCCAGTCGTCTCGGCGCCCGCGCCGTCGCCGAGCGGACCACCCTCACCCTGCCCTGATCCCGCGGTCGGTGTCACCCGGGCCCTGGTCGTCCGGGCGCCGCCGTCACCGGGCTCCCCGGTCGGCGGGGTCGTCGTGGGCGGCTCGGCGCTGGGCCAGACCGGCGAAGGCGGTCAGCGACTCCGGGTTGGCCAGCGCACCCCGGGCCGCCGCCGAGTCGACGGGGGTACCGGTCAGGATCTTCTTGACCGGTACCTCCAGCTTCTTCGCCGACAGGGTCCGCGGCACGGCTCCGACCGGATGGATCTCGTCGGGCACGTGCCGGGGCGACAGGGCGGTACGCAGTTCCCGGCAGATCCGCTTCCGCAGCGCGTCATCCCACTCCACGCCCCCGGCGAGCACCACGAACAGAAGCAGCTCACCAGCGCCGCCCTCGGCGTCCTCCAGGTGCACGACGAGAGAGTCGACGACCTCATCCAGCCCTTCCACGACCGAATAGAACTCGGCGGTGCCGAGGCGAACCCCACCCCGGTTCAATGTCGCGTCGGAGCGGCCGGTGATGACGCAGCCGCCCCGCGGGTTGATCGTGATCCAGTCGCCGTGTCGCCAGACGCCGGGGTAGCGGTCGAAGTACGCCTCCCGGTAGCGGCTGC
This sequence comes from Salinispora pacifica DSM 45544, assembly GCF_000378845.1. Taxonomy (NCBI): domain Bacteria; kingdom Bacillati; phylum Actinomycetota; class Actinomycetes; order Micromonosporales; family Micromonosporaceae; genus Salinispora; species Salinispora pacifica. The sequence continues at coordinate 2,175,131 of NZ_KB905359.1, forward strand.
CGTCGGCGTCGCCCCAGAACCCGACCGGCATGCTCGGCATGGGTTCAGTGATCACCAGCTCGCCCAGCGCACCGATGACCGGGGTGCCGTCGCCGGAGCGCGCCTCCACCTTCGCCCCGAGCGCCCGGCAGGTGATCTCGCCCGCGTGTACGGGCAGCAGCGGAGTTCCGCCGACGAAGCCGGTGCAGACATCGGTTCCACCGGAGAGCGACTGGAGTTGGAGGGCGTCGCCGACGTTCCGGTAGACCCAGTGAAAGCCCTCGGGGGGCAGGGGCGCTCCGGTGGAGCCGACCCCGCGCAGGCCGGACAGGTCGGCGAACTCGGTGGGGACCAGCCCGGCCTTGCGGCAGGCCAGCAGGAACGGCGCCGACGTACCGAGGTAGGTGGTGCCGGTGCGCTCCGCCAGCCGCCACAGCGTGCCCAGGTCGGGGTTGCCCGGGTCGCCGTCGAAGAGCACGATCGCCGCCCCCACGGCCGGCCCGGAGACGAGGAAGTTCCACATCATCCAGCCGGTCGTGGTGAACCAGAAGAACCGGTCCGCCGGACCCAGGTCGTGGTGCAGGGCGAGCATCTTCAGGTGCTCGAGCAGGATGCCGCCGTGGCCGTGCACGATCGGCTTGGGCAGGCCCGTCGTGCCGGAGGAGTAGAGCACGTAGAGCGGGTGGTCGAAGGGCACCGGCGCGAAGGTGAGTGGCTCGTCGGTGGCCGCGGCGACGTCGGCCCAGGCGATCGCGTCCGCCGGCGGAGGACCGGCCGGATCGAGGTAGGCGATGCCGACGGTGTGTGACAGCGACGGCAGGGCAGCGCGGATGGCGGCCACCTCGGCTCGCCGGTCAATCGGCTTCTGGCCATAGCGGTAGCCATCAACGGCGACCAGAACCTTCGGCTCGATCTGCTGCCAGCGGTCGGTCACGCTCCGGGTGCCGAACTCCGGCGCGCAGGAGGAGAAGATCGCGCCGAGGCTGGCGGTGGCCAGCAACAGTACGTACGTCTCGGGAATGTTCGGGGCGTACGCGGCCACCCGATCGCCCGCGCCGACACCGAGCCGGCGTAGCCCAGCGGCGACCCGGCGCACCTGCTCCCGCAGCTCGGCGGCGGAGAGGGTGACCGGTGGCCGGGTCTGCCCGTGGGCGATCACCACCGGGTCGGCGTCGGCGCGGCCCGGCATCCGCAGCACGTTCTCCGCGTAGTTCAGGGTGGCGCCGGGGAACCAGCGGGCACCGGGCATGCTCCGCTCGGCGAGCGGGGTCGTGGCCGGGGCGTGCGACACGACCTCGAAGTGGTCCCAGATCGACTGCCAGAAGGCGGGCAGGTCGGTGACCGACCAGCGCCACAGCTCGTCGTAGTCGGCGAAGTCCAGCCCCCGGTGCGTGCGCAGCCAACGCAGGTAGGTCCCGATCCGGGACCGCTCACGCACGTCCGCCGGCGGCGTCCACAGCACCTCACCCATCGCTCCACCCTCCCTCGGCCCGGCACGACGCTGTCCGGCCGTGGCGCCATCTTGCCCTACCTCGGGGCGCCGTAGCCCGCACCTGGTCCGGACGATCGCGGACGCGGACGATCCAGCGCCGCGCCACGCCGCCGGCTTTCCACCGATCTGGACCGGCGACGACTCAGCCGCGCCGGTGTGCCTGGATCGCCCGCCGGCGGGCGAGTCGGTGCGCCCGCCGGATCTCCGCCTCCCGGAAGCGCCGCTGGTCCGCGACGGTCTCCGGAGCCAACGGTGGGACCGGACGCGGACTGCCGTCGGCGTCGACGCCGACGAAGACGAGGTACGCGGTGGCGACCCGCACCGGCTCCCCCTCGGCTGAGTCCCACCGTTCGGCGGTGACTCGCACCCCGACCTCCATCGAGGTCTGCCCGGCCCAGTTGACCTGGGCATAGGCGTGCACCAGGTCTCCGACCCGCACCGCCTCGGAGAAGACGATCTCGTCGATCGCCGCGGTCACCGCCGTCCCACCACTGTGCCGGGCGGCGGCGGCCCCGGCGACGTCGTCCACGAACTTCATCAACACCCCGCCGTGCACGGTGCCGTAGAGGTTCACATCGACAGCAGTCATGATTCGACTCAGCGTGACCCGGGAGTAGGCGGTCGGCCGACCCGGTGCGGTGGTGGCGGGGTACTCGCTCATATCGGAGACGGTACGGTGCGCGGATGCGACATCTATGGAGCTTCCTAGCGGGTCTCGTGGTGGCACCCGTCACGTGGATCCTGGTTACTCTCGGTCAAGATGGATCGGCGCGTACCGTCAACCGCTGGATGGACATCGGTCAGTTCAACTCGGCCAACCTCATCGAGCCCGCGGTCTGGCTGGTCGTCGGCGGTGTCCTGCTCGGACTCCTCGGCACGCTGCGCGTCTCGCCGATCGGCCCGATCGTCGCCGGGCTGCTGCTCGCCACCCCGTACCTGGGGTTGGCTCTCCGTCCCTTCGCTGTCCGTGACCGCATCCCGACAGACTGGGAGGTCCTCGGCGACCCGCTGCCGCTACTGCTGCCGCTGGAGAACGGGACGCTCTTCCTGATCGGCCTGCTGCTGCTGGTCGCCGGCTTCAGCGGTCAACGTTGGCGGCAGTGGCCGACGACCAAGGCGGAACCGAAGACGGCGGAGAGCCCAACCCCATCGGACACCCCGCTCGACGACTGGCCGCCCACACCGGTTCGGGGCACCACCCAGCCGGTTCCGGGCAGCCCGAAGTCCGACCCGACCGAAGCGCTACCCCAACAGACCGACGCCGAGAACCCCTGGTCCGCTCCCGCGCCGGGCAGCCCCCGGCAGACGACCACCACCGGGCCGCGCTGACCTGCCGACCCGAGCCCCACGTCCGGCCCGTTCCCGGCCGGCCGGAGGTGGGGCATCCGGGGGTGCCTCGTCAGGGCCGGTAGTCGTCGTGGAGAACGACGCGGGAAAACTCATAGCCACCTTGGGTGCGCCAGTAGTGCAACCGCCGAGCGGCGGCCGACTCCCGCTGCAGGGCCACCCGCCAACAGGTCGCACCGTCAGCACGACGCAGATAGCCACTGCCGGCCCGGCCGGTGCGGATCTGATGCGGGTACCGCCCGGCGAGGTGCTGGACCTGACCGGTGAGCACCTCGACCACGACCGTCACGACCTTCGCCCGGCTGATGCCCTCCAGCTGTTCCAGGGAGTCCAGGAAGCCGGGACCCAGAACGTACGAGGCGAGCGGCCTGCCGGCCTTCTCGGCAGCGGGAACGCGCTGTGCCCACTCGCAGGTGACCTCATAGCGGAACTGTTCCTCCGGATCGAGAAAGAGCGTCGCCTCCCCGGTCGCTGGCTGACCAGCGCGGTCCTGGGCGCTCCGGAGCTGCTTGACCAGCCGCTGTCGAGCCAGATCGGCGCCGCGGTAGCGGGTCTGTAGCTGCTCGATGGCGCCAACGGCCCGCGCGAGCTCGGCTTCCAGCTCAGCCGCCCGGAATCGCAGATCCGCCAACTCGTCGGCGAGGGCCTTGCGTGTCGCCTGCTCGGCTGCCAACTCATTACGCAGCTGTACGACCTGGGCTTGCTCCCCTGCTGGCGCCGTGCTGGCAGGACGCGCCAGCACCGGATGCAGGGCCGAGGGAAGGCGTCGGGCCAGATCCAACGGCGTCGGCTGCCGCGCCGGCACCGTCCGTACGACCGGCCGCGGTGGCGTGGCGGGCGGCAGCGGGGGCACCGGTGGTCGAGGCGTCGATGTCGGCGCGGGCCGCGGGTCGGGCGGACGTAGCCAGGCAGGCCCGCCGGGGAGCAGACTCAGCGCGGGCTTCACCTGCTCCGTGTCGTCAACGTCGTCGAACCGCAGCGCCAGTGGTGTGAGCGTGACGAGACGGCCGGCGACGATCTCCCCAACGCTGAACAGTCCGCTCAGCCGGTCTCTCCGGTTGGAGGTGACCGCATCCAGGCCGACCTCGACGGTGAGCCCGGGCAGAAGTCGTACGGTGACAGCTTCGTCGGCCACCGCCACCACCTCGGCCAGCACCACATCACCGACCTGGTACGCCTCGTTGACAGCCACCAGGGCGCTGGGGACGTCAACGAAACGCAGCGCCGCCCGCAGGTCTAGACAGCGCGAGACCTGGTCATAGCTGCCCGTGACCGCCTGTCCCCTGGTGAGCAGTTGATCCAGGGCAACGCCGGGGAGTGTCAACTCCTCCCACACTGTCGCCACCGCCTGATCGTCCAACGTCACGAGCGCTCGGGACCCGATCAGACCCTGTACCCGTCCCGACCGACGCTGGGCCTCGGGACGAGCGCGGGGTTCGACCAGTCCGGCCGACAGCGCCGCCTGCAGCGCATCGCTGATCAACTGTTCGGTGATGCGACGACGGTCCTGGCGGGAGTAGGCGAACCGCAACCTACTGCGGGTCGGGTCACCCACCCAACTGTGATCGACCGAGTACACCCGCCCCGCCCCGCCGTAGACCTGGGTCATCGGCGGCATCACCCGCGAGAAGGCCCAGGAGACATCGCTCGTGGGCATGAGTACCACCTCAGCCAGATCCCCCACCGCCGCTTTGAGCTCATCGGGATCACCGAACGGCTCGTCATACCCGGTGGGCAGGGTGAGTACCGCGACCGGCCACCGCCGCCCCGGCGTCAGCAACCGGTGGGCGAGTTCGCTGGCCTCAGTCGCGGAGGTGATCCGCTGTACCGCCGCCGGCGGCGGGGCGGCACCGGCGGCCACCTCCCGAATGGGCACCTGCCCCATCAGTTCCGACCTCCTACCAGTTAAAGCTGCAACGACCGCAGCATCGGGGCGACGGCCAGCCCGGGCAGGCTGGCACTGGCCCGTACGGTCGCCGGCGCCAGACCGGTAGCGCGGATCTCCCGCCAGGAGGGATTGGAGCGGACGTTACGGCCCTCGACGAATTCGAGGGTGCGGGACAGACCGCCCGGAGGGGACCATGGACGGGTCACCTGGTAGGTACCGACGAGGGGCCGGCCTTCCCCCTTGGGAACCCGAGCTAAACCGTATAGCGACTATGCAAGGGGACAGTGGACGGCACAAGGCGAAGAGCACGTCGGAGCCCCTGCCTTGCCCGTTTGACTGACCACTGCCGACAAAGTTGTTGACACTGGCGCCCACTCGGGGGAACGACAAATCGTTGTCGCCATGGCAGCGCCCGCCGGTGCGGCTCCGCCTGTCCCCGGTCGTCCATGAGGGGTTCCCTCGACACCAGCACGCCGTCGGAGTAGCACAACCAGTGCAGGTCGTCGGAGGTCGAGGGAGGTCGTCGTGGTCGGCTAGGTAGGTAGACCGAGGAAGATCAGCCCGAGCGTGGCGACGAAGATCGCCGGCAGGGTGGTCGCGTGCCGCAGTTCGCCCCTAAGGGTGATTGTTCAGTTACGGCGAGCAGGCACGCCACCCGTGCTCGGGGAACCCGATCGAGCTACCAAAAGCAGCTTCCGATCAACCCTTCAGAAGCTGCCGCGCCATGACGATTCGCTGCACCTGATTGGTGCCCTCGTAGATCTGGGTGATCTTCGCGTCGCGCATCATCCGCTCGACCGGGTAGTCCCGGGTGTAGCCGTAACCGCCGAGCAGCTGCACGGCGTCGGTGGTGATCTCCATGGCGGCGTCGGAGGCGAAGCACTTGGCCGCCGCGCCGAAGTAGGTCAGGTCGGCGTCCCCTCGCTCGGACCGGCCCGCTGCGGCGTAGGTCAGCTGCCGGGCCGCCTCCAGCTTCATGCCCATGTCCGCGAGCATGAACTGAATGCCCTGGAAGTCGGCGATCGGCTTGCCGAACTGCCGACGCTCCTGCACGTACCCCTTGGCGTGGTCGAGCGCGCCCTGCGCGATGCCCACCGCCTGCGCGGCGATGGTGACCCGAGTGTGGTCCAGGGTCTGCATAGCGGTGGCGAAGCCGGTGCCCTCCGCGCCGATCATGCGGTCGGCGGGGACACGGACGCCGTCCAGGTAAACCTCACGGGTCGGCGAGCCCTTGATCCCCAACTTCTTCTCCGGTGCGCCGAAACTCACCCCCGGGTCGGACTTCTCGACCACGAAGGCCGAGATACCCCGGCTCCGGGCGGTCGGGTCGGTAACCGCGAATACCGTGTAGAACTCGGACACCCCGGCGTTGGTGATCCACCGCTTGACGCCGTTGAGTACCCAGTCGTCGCCGTCCCGGACCGCCCGGGTGGTCATCGCGGCGGCGTCGCTGCCCGCCTCCGGCTCGGACAGGCAGTACGAGAACATCGCGTCGCCGGCCGCCACCGGGGTCAGGTACTTCCGCCGCAGCGCCGCGGACCCGGCCAGAATCAGCGGCATCGTACCCAGCTTGTTGACCGCCGGAATCAGCGACGAGGAGGCACAGGCCCGCGCCACCTCCTCGATCACGATGGCGGTGGCGAGGGCATCCGCGCCGGCGCCGCCGTACTCGACGGGGATGTGCGGGGCGTGAAAGTCAGCCGCCCGCAACGCGTCGAAGGACGCCTTCGGGAACTCACCGGTCTCGTCCGCCTCAGCGGCGTGCGGTGCCACCTTCGCCGCGCAGACCTCCCGGACCGCTTCCCGGATCGCCTGCAGCTCATCGGTCAATCGATAGCCGTCGAATGCCTGCTCTGCGGCCATGTCGGCCCCTCCTCTTCACCGCTATCATGCGCAGTCTGTAGCGTCACCTGACCGCGGACCGCGCAGACTGAAGGATAGCGACCCCGGAGTCGGGCGATGTTACCGCCGCGTAGGCCACGAAGTGTCGCACCGACCGGCCCGCGCGGGAGCATGGTCACACAAACGAACAACCCCACCTTCGGTGCCCCTGGCAGGCGCCGCGGTCGACAGCGACGCCACGAGCGGCGCCAGTGCGAGCGGAGAAGACAGGCGTGACGATCCCGTACCCGAACACCCAGCCAGTACCTCCGATCGGGGCGGTAACCCCCCCATCCGGCGCCCCTCGCCCCCGAGTGACCTTCCTCGGCACCGGCTACCTCGGCGCGACATACGCCATCTGCTACGCCGAACTGGGCTACGAGGTACTCGGCTTCGACGTGGACGCCGACAAGATCGCCATGCTCAACGCGGGCGAGGTGCCGATCCACGAGCCCGGCCTGGACGAACTGCTCAAGCGCAACCTCGCCGCCGGGCGGCTGCGTTTCAGCACCGACATGGCCGAGGTCGCCGAATTTGGGGACGTGCACTTCATCTGCGTCGGCACCCCGCAGCGGGCCGATGCGCTGGGTGCGGACCTGTCGTACGTCGAGGCAGCCGTCACCAGCCTGGCGCAGCAGCTCACCCGCCCGGCACTGATCGTCGGCAAGTCCACCGTGCCGGTCGGCACCGCGGAGTGGGTCGAGCAGCTGGTGAGCAAGCACACGCCGGCCGACCTGGGCATTGAGGTCGCCTGGAGCCCCGAGTTCCTCCAGGAGGGCTTCGCCGTCGACGACGTGCTCCGCCCGAACCGGATCGTGGTCGGCGTCAAGAGCGAGTGGGCCAACGGCATGCTCTACGCCGCGCACAAGGGCGTCTTCGACCTAGCCGCCACCGAGGACCGCGAGGTGCCGATGGTGGTCACCGACTTCGCCACCGCGGAGCTGGTGAAGGTAGCCGCGAACGCCTTCCTGGCAACCAAGATTTCGTTTATCAACGCGATGGCGGAGGTCTGCGAGGCCGCTGGCGGCGACGTGACCCACCTGGCCCGGGCGGTCGGCTTCGACCCCCGAATCGGCAACCGGTTCCTCCAGGCCGGTCTGGGCTTCGGTGGGGCCTGCCTACCCAAGGACATCCGCGCCTTCCAGGCCCGGGCGCAGGAACTGGGCGCTGGCGAGGCGCTGCGTTTCCTGCACGAAGTCGACCTGATCAACCTGCGCCGCCGGACCCGAGTGGTCCAACTCGCCGCCGACCTACTCGGCCGGCGCACCGGCCCGGCCGGCCCCGACCTCTCCGGTACCCGAATCGGCGTGCTCGGTGCGACCTTCAAACCCAACACCGACGACGTCCGCGACGCCCCGGCCCTCGCCGTGGCATCGCTGCTCCACAAGGCCGGCGCTGACGTGCACGTCTACGACCCAGAGGGGATGGAGCGTGCCCGTGCCGTGGCGCCCGAGCTCAGCTACGAGCCGGGCATCAACGAGGCGGTGACCGGTGCCGACCTGATCTGCGTCCTGACCGAATGGGCTGACTTCCGCAACGCCGACCCGGTCACGCTCGGCGCCCTGGTCGCCGGGCGCCGGGTGGTTGACGGTCGCAACTGCCTCGACCCAACGTTGTGGACACAGGCTGGCTGGGAGTACCGCGGCATGGGCCGCCCCTGACCCGTCGCCGGCCGCGCTCCGCGGAGTAGGGCGCCACGCCCCTGGACCCGCCGCCGGCAACTGTCGAAATCCGCGCCAGCATTGGGCATGCTGCGACAGTAAGGTCCGCCGTGCGGCTGGAGGGTGTCGTGGTGAGCTTTCAGTGCTCCTCGTGCGGCCGGGAGTTGAAGCCCGCCGCCCGCTGCCCACACTGCGGCGCGGAACAGCCGCAGCGGCTCGAACACCTGGCGGAGATCGAACGGTCGATCGCGGAGATGAAGGCGCGGGACGCCGAGATCGCCGGGGAACAGCGGAAGATCGCCGCCAAGATGCAGGCTGCGCTCTTCCAGCGGGACATCCTCGCGCATGCCGGTGAGGAGAACGTCAAACAGGCCACCCGTCCCCGGCGCGTACTCCGTCGCCGGCCAGACCGGCGGCCACCGACCGCTCCCCCCGGCACACCGCCCCGGGTACCCCGGCAGGGCACCTCGTCCGGGACGGCGGAGCCGCCGCCCCCGACCGCCGGTTGGCTTGACGCCGACAACCCCGAGCATCCGCCGGAGGCGTCCAGCCGCGAGGTGCAGAACATTCCCCTCGGGCTCGGCGCGTTGCTGCTCGGCGTCGCCGCGGTGGTCTTCGCCGCCGTCGCCACCAGTTCCCTGGACGCCCTCGCCCGGCTGGGCGTGCTCTGCCTGGCGACGGTCCTGATGCTGCTCGCCCCGCCGGTGCTGGCCCGACGGGGGCTCACCTCCACCGCCGAGACCATCTCCGCCGTCGGCCTGCTCCTGGTGCCGTTGGCCGGGTACGCGCTCTGGTCCGTAACCAGCGTCGACGACGCATCCCGGGCGGTGTTCGCCGGGGCCGTCTGCGCGGTCACCGCCGGGGTTGCCCTGGCCTACGGCGGCTGGACCGGACTCCGCGCACCACGGTTCGCCACGGTGCTGGCCCTCCAGCCGATCCTGCCACTGCTTGCCTACGACCGAACCAGCGCTCCGGCGGGCTGGGCCGCGGTGCTGGCCCTCGTGGCCGTCCTGAACTTCTCGCTGGCCGGCTCCGCCGTCACCCGGGCCCGACCGGTCCGCCAGGACCTACCCGAGGCACCCCCGACCCCATTGACCACGGCTGGGGGCCAGACCGGCCCGGAGCGGCCCCCGGACACCCCTGTCGCCCCGCGTCAACGATCGGGGGCGGGCCGACGAACCGATGGCGGGGCCGGGACCGACCAGGTGCCCAGTGGGGACGACGCCGCCGTCCGCCCAGTGCCCGGGCTCCGCGAGTTGATCTTCGTCCTCTACAGCGTCGCCGCTCTGGCGGCCCTCGGCTACGCCAGCACCGCGCTGCTGCGGGTGACCACCGTGCCGGCGACGGTCGGAGCGGGAGCCGCGCTCCTGCTCGCCGCCACCGTGGCCGGCGCGGGGATGCTGGCGACTCGCCGCGCCCCGTTCCCCGACATCGGCACCGGCCTGCTCACCCTCGCCGTGATCAGCGCGTCGAGCCGGCTCGCCTGGGTGGCCGCACCCGACCAGGCACTACTTCTGATCACCGCCGGTATCGCGCTCACCGGGCTGGTCGTCCGGGCGGTACCGACTGTCCTGCGACGCGGCCCGCAGTCCGCCTCCGCCATCGCGTTGACCATCAGTGGTGTCGTCGTCGCCGCCGGCGCCCTGCGCGCCGGAGTGACCCCGGTCCGCGCAGCCCTCCCGGCGTGGACCGCCGACCTCGACCGCTACCCAGCCCAGCTGGCCGCAGTGGGCGCCCCCGTCGCCAGCCAGCTCGCCGCCAGCGCACTGCTGCTGACCGTGGCCGCCATGGTCGCCCTGCCGCCGAAGATCCGCCGGGAGTTCGCGGTGGTGGGCGCCGCGCTGACCGCGCTCGCCGTGCCCGCCTCGTTCGGACTCGGCTGGACTGCCGCGCCGTGGCCGATGGTGGTGGCGGCGGTCGGGATCGGGGTGGCCGGGTTGTCGGCGCGGAGCACACGCGCGGCGCGAGCACACGCCGTAACCGCCGCCGGGGTGGGGCTGTTCGGTGCCGGAGCCGGCCTGACCCGGCCGTCGTTGACCGCCGCCGTCCTGCTCACCCTCTGTGTGGCGGGCCTGCTGGTGGCGGTGGCACCCCGGCTCCGGGCCACCTCCGTCGGAGCGGAACTCCTCTCCGGCTGGGCCGCGGGCGGGGCGGCCTTCGCCCTGCCCGGCACGGTGGCAGCGGTCGTCGCTGTGCCGGCAGCGTCCACAACCGCGCTGCGGGAGGTGACCGTCGCGCTGCTGGCGGCGAGCTTCCTCGCGGTCTGCGTCACGCTCGGTTACGCCGCGCTCGTGCAGGTTTCCCACCGGCATCTCCCGATGCCACTGGCGACGGGGGCGGTACTGGGCGCCCTGGCCGTCGCCGCGGCCTCGTTCGTGGCGCCCGCCACCACCGCCGCCGACGCCTGGGTCGGCGCGCTGCTGGTGATCGCCGCAGTGCTCCTGTTCTTCGCGCCTTCCGTCGACGCCCGTCGCCGCTCCGACCTCCGCCTGGACGGCTCCGACCTGGCCAGCGCCGCGGTAACCGCCGCGCTGGTCGCCACCCTGGTTCGGATCGCCGCTGTCCTTGCGCCGGGCGCGCAGCTGGCGGTCGCGGCCGGGCTGCTGCTGGTCGTGGCCGTGGCTGCCCGCGCACTTCCACAGCAGTGGCGGCGGGGTCCAGTTCTCGGTTTGGCCCTGGGGGGCGGGCTGGTCGGGCTGCTGGCCGCCGGGATGGCGCTCCGCGGGGGCATCGGCGTCCTGCTCACCGCCGGCCCGATCTGGGCCGGCGACCTGAACACGTGGCCGGCCGCCCCGATCGGCGGCTCGACCTGGCAGGCGCCAGTCGCGCTGGCGCTGCTGGCGATAGCCGCCGCGGTCCTGTTACCGCCGCCCTGGCAGCACGACGTCTCCGGCGCGGCCGTGGTCCTGGCCACCATCGGCGCACCAGCCGCGTTCGCGCTGCCGTGGTGGTCGCCGGTGCTGGTGGGTTCGCTGGTCGCAACCGGGTACGGCCTGGCGTCGGTGGCGTCGGTGGAGGCTCGGGCCGCGTTCTCCCGGGCCGTCGTGGCCGGCGTACTGGCGCTGCATGTCGCCGGCGCTGGGCTGGTCCGGCCGTCGACGACCGCACTGGCCCTCGGCAGCATCGCGCTGATCGGTGTCGCCGTGGCGGCCCTCGCTCGCGCCCTTTCCCCGCCGCTGGGCACCGATGTGGACGTCGCGGGACCGCCACCCCACCCGACGCTGATCGGTGGTGCCGCGACCGGGGCCATGCTCTTCGCGCTACCCGGTGCGGTGGCCGCCCTGACCGCCGAGTTCGGGCACTCGTCGCGGGTGGTGCTGATCGCCGCCCTGGCCACCTCCGGCCTCAGCCTGACCACCGTGTTTGCTGCCCGACACCGGGTTCCGCAATACCTGCCCTGGGCCAGCGCCGCGCTGGTCGCCGGCGCCATGGTAAGTGCCCTCGCCGCCATCCCCGCCGGCCTGCAGGTCGGGGTGTACGCCGCCGCGGCTGCCCTGATCGGTGTCCTCGCCGAGCTGAGCCGTGGCGCCACCGAGCCACCGGCCGGGCTCGCGGCACCGACTCGCCGATGGCGAGTGCTCGGGGGTGCCCTGGGCCGCTCCACCGGGCCCGGTGCCCGCCGGTGGCGAGTGAACCCGGCCACCGGGGCGCTCGCCGCGGCGACGCTGCCCACGGTGCTGGCCCTGGTCTCGCTCGCACCGGCGCTGCACGTGGCGCTGGTCGAGCCGCACCGAACCCTCAATCACACCTGGCAGGGCCCGCCGCCGGAGCTACTTCTGCCCGCACCCGCGGCGGCGGACCCGACGCACGTGCTCACCGCGCTGCTGCTGACCGCCGCCGCCGCGCTGGCTGCGGTCGCTTTCAGTGGCGGCCGGCGCAGTCGGGCGGTGCCGGTCATCCTGCCGGGTGCGGCGGTGACCCTGCTGATCACGCCCGTGGCGCTGGATCTCGCCTGGCCGGCGAGTACGCTCGCCGGGCTCACCGTGTTCACCCTGGCCATGCTCGGGCTTGCGCTCACGCCACCGCCCGCCTTGGTGGAGCGGGCCCGCTCGCTCCGGCTGGCCCGGATACTCGTCTTCGGCATCGGTCTCACCGCCGGCGGCGCGGGGCTGGCCGGCAGCCTGGCCACGGAGAACCTGACCCTGGTCACGCTCGGCGGCGCGGTGGGCGTCGGTACGGTGGCGGCGCTCTTCGGCGCCACCGGGCACGCCCGCATCCTCGGCTGGCTGTTCGCCGCCCTGATGGCGCAGCTCTTCGTACTCACCACCGGCCTGGTCGCCGGTCTGAGCGCGCGCTGGTCGGCGTTCGGCGTCCTAGCCGTCGGGGCGGCCCTCCAGGTCTTCGCGGCCACCCTGCCGCGCCTGCGTCGCCCGGAGGCGGGGCGGGAGGCGGCCACGGTGGAGTGGAGCGGTTTCGCCGCCGCGCTGATCGCCCTGGCGCTGGCCTACGACTCGCCCCGGCACATCGCGGCCCTGCTCGCCGCCGGGGGCGCCATCCTCGGAGTGGCGGCGGCCCGGCCGGGCCGTCGCGACTCCGAGCGGCGGATCCTCTTCTGGGCGGTGGTGAGCTGCGAGATCACCGCGTGGTGGATTCTGATGTGGGTGGCGGACGTGGCCCTGCCCGAGGCCTACACCCTGCCGTTCGCGGTGCTGGCCCTGCTCGTCGGCGTACTGGAGCTGCGCCAACGAGCCGAGATCAGCAGCTGGGTGGCGTACGGACCGGCGCTGGTGACCGCCTTCGCTCCGACCCTGGCGATCGTGCTGGTCACCGAGAGCAGCATGCTGCGCCAGGTGCTGCTGCTACTCGGGGCAGCGGCGGTGCTGGTCTTCGGCTCGCTGCGGCAGCAACAGGCGCCAGTGATCGTCGGGGCCACGGCCACCGCGATCACGGCGATCCACGCGCTGTTCAGCCTCGGGCCGTGGCTGCTGCTGATCCCCGTCGGTCTCCTCCTGCTGGTCCTCGGGGCCAGCAACGAGCGTCGCCGTCGGGCCCAGGAACGCCTCCAGGCCGCCCTGCGCGGTATGCGCTAGCCGACGACTGGCCAGCCGGGGCCCACCTCCGGGCCAACGGCGGGGCCGGCGACAGCGGACCAACCGGATCCGGCGCGGCGCGGCTCGCGGAACACCGGGATCCGGGCACCGCTCAGCCGGAACACCCAGATCCGGGCACGGCTCAGCTCAGCGAGGCGTGCAGGGCCGCGTTCTTCTCCGCGACCACCTGCTCCAGATCGGATTGGTACGCCGCCATCCGATCGAGCAGCGCCCGGTCCTCGACACCGAGGATCCGGACCGCGAGCAGACCGGCGTTGCGGGCGTTACCGATCGAGACGGTAGCCACCGGCACGCCAGCGGGCATCTGCACGATGGAGAGCAGCGAATCCATCCCGTCCAGATACTTCAGGGGCACCGGCACCCCGATCACCGGCAGTGGGGTGACCGAGGCGACCATGCCCGGCAGGTGTGCCGCACCCCCCGCCCCCGCGATGATCACCTTTACGCCACGGTCAGCGGCGTCGCGGCCGTACTCGATCATGCGAACCGGCGTCCGGTGCGCGGAGACCACCTCGACCTCGTACCCGACCCCGAACTCTTCCAGCGTCTCGGCGGCGGCCCGCATCGTCGGCCAGTCCGAATCGCTGCCCATGATCAGCCCGACCGTGCTCATCCGTGCCCCTCCCGCAGCCAACGGGCCGCCCGCGCCGCCCGGCTGCGTACCTCGTCCAGGTTCTCGCCGAGTACGGTAACGTGGCCGATCTTGCGACCTGGGCGCACCTGCTTGCCGTACAGGTGCACCTTCGCGCCCGGCTCAGCGGCGAAGAGATGGTGCAGGCGCTCGTCGATGGAGATGCCGCCCGGCTCACCGCCCAACACGTTCGCCATCACCACCACCGGCGCGGCCAACGAGGTGTCCCCCATCGGGTAGTCGAGCACCGCCCGTAGGTGCTGCTCGAACTGTGAGGTCCGGGCGCCCTCGATGGTCCAGTGCCCGGAGTTGTGCGGCCGCATCGCCAGCTCGTTGACCACGAGACGACTGCCCGTCGTCTCGGCCGGGTCGGTCACCTCGAACAACTCGACGGCCAGCAGACCCACCACGCCGAGCTCGGTGGCGAGGTCGATGGCGAGCTGCTGCGCACCGACCGCCAGCTCCGCCGGCAGATCCGGTGCGGGGGCCAGGACCTCGACGCAGATCCCGTCCCGCTGCACGGTCTCGACCACCGGGTACGCGGCGACCTGCCCGAACGGGGATCGGGCCACCTGCACGGCCAGCTCCCGGCGCAGCGCCACCCGCTCCTCGGCGATCAGGCGCATCCCGGTGGCCAACAGCGTGGCCGACAGTTCGGCCGCCTCGGCGGCGTCCTCAACCAGCCACACGCCCCGGCCGTCATAGCCGCCCCGGGCCGCCTTGAGCACCACCGGCCAGCCCACGGCGTCGCCGAAGGATTCAAGCTCGGCCGGGGTCTCGACCGGCCGCCAGGCCGGGTTCGGCAGGCCCAGCGCCGCCAGACGTTCCCGCATGACCCGTTTGTCCTGGGCGTGCACCAACGCCTCGGCCGGCGGGAAGAGCTTGACGCCCTCGCCGGCGAGGGCCTCGATGTGCTCGGTGGGAACATGCTCGTGGTCGAAGGTGACCACGTCGCAGCCCTTGGCGAAGGTACGCAGCGCCGCGAGATCAGTGTGCTCGCCGTACTGCACGTCGGCGGCCACCAGGGCGGCGCCGTCGTCGGGAGCGAGCGCGAGCAGGCGCAGCGACTGGCCAAGGGCGATCGCGGCCTGATGGGTCATCCGGGCCAATTGGCCGCCACCCACCATGCCGACAACAGGCAGACCGGTGTGGGAGTCCATAGCCAGGTCAGCGTATCCGGCCAGCGGAGCCAGCCCGCCACCCGGGCCCGCCACCCGCCACCCGCCACGCCACAGCCCGGCGCCGCCGGCCGGCCCGCCCAGTCGCCACCGGCCCGCCAGCCGGGCCGACCGGCCGGCTACCGGCCCGTCAGCTGCGCCACCAGGTCGTCAACTCCGGTTACCGGCCGGTCGCAGACGAAGCCCCGACAGACGTACGCGGTGGCCTGCCCGTCAACCAGCTGCCGACCGGCGAGCAGCGGCACCCCGGGCTGATCTGGCCGCCCCGCCACCACCACAGCACCCGGCGGGGCGTACCGGTGCGCCGCACGCACCAACGGCTCACCGGCCGGATCGGGGGTCACCACCGCGATCTCGTACGGGCCGGCGAGCAGCGCCGCACCGGCGGTGGCCGCGTACCCGGTGAAGCGGGCGTGCGCGGCGATGACGGGCGCCACGGTGGCCAGTGCCGCCTCCGCCGCCTCCCGGTAGCGGGTCTCGCCGGTCAACGCCGCGTACGTGACCAGGGCGGCGACGATCGCCGACCGGCCGGACGGGGTGGCGTTGTCGGTGGGGTCGGCGGGCCGGCTGACCAGCCGCTCCGCGTCATCAGCGGTGTCGTAGAAGCTGCCCTGCGGTGCGGCGAACCGCTCCAGCGCCACGTCGAGGAGCTGCCCCGCCAGGGTCAGCCACCGTCCCTCGCCGGTCAGCTGGTGCATCGCGCAGAACGCCTCGGCCACGCAGCCGTAGTCCTCCAGGACTCCGGCGGCCTCGCCGACCCGGCCGTCCCGCGAGGTGCGGCGCAGCCGCCCGGCCACGATGTGCACTTTTGCCAGGTGCTCGGCCGCGTCCCGCATGGCGCCGTCGGCGACGATCGTCACGCCCTCCACCAGGTTGGCGTCCGGCCCCGGAGCGTCCTCGGCGAAGCTGGCTACAACCTGCTGGAACTCGGCCATCGCGGTGATCGCGAGCCCATTCCAGGCGGCTACCACCTTGTCGTCGCGGGCCGGCTGCGGGCGGGTGTCGCGGACCATCAGGAGCCGGTGCGCGATCTCCTGCCAGCGGGACTGCACCTCCGGCGCCGCATCGTCGACGTCCCGGGCCAGCCGGAGCACGCTGGCCGACTGCTCGGCGGCCGCCGCCCTGGTCGGGGCGGCGGCGTGGGGGCTGAACGAGCCCTGCTCAGTGACCGCGAACAGGTCGGCGGCCCACCGGCCGTCCGCCTCACCGAGGGCCGCGACGAGCTGGGCGGGGGTCCAGACGTAGGTCAGCCCCTCCACCCCGGCGGCGTCGGCGTCCAGCGCGGAGGCGAACCCCTCGCCCGGCCGGTGCAGCTCGTCGGCGAGGAAACGGGCCGTGTCCCGGGCCACGCGACGGGCCATCGGGTCACCGGTCAGCCGCCACAGGTGGGTGTAGACCCGCAGCAGCAGGGCGTTGTCATAGAGCATCTTCTCGAAGTGCGGCACCAACCACTGTCCATCCACGCAGTAGCGGGCGAAGCCCCCGGCTAGCTGGTCGTACAGGCCGCCCCGGGCCATCGCCTCCGCGGTGTGTCGAACAAGCTCCAGGCTCCGCTGGTCGCCGGTGCGCTGGTACTGCCGCAGCAGGAAGAGCAGGTTCAGGTGCGGCGGAAACTTCGGCGCCCCGCCGAACCCACCGTTCGTCTCGTCGTACTCCGCGCCGAGCCGGTCGGCGGCGGCGGCGAGCAGGTCGGCGGTGAACGGGGCGGCCGGACCCCCGACCGCCTGGGCACCGCCAATCGCCTCGACGACCGCGGCACCCTGCTGGAGCACAGCGCTGCGCTGGTCCCGCCAGGCGGTGGTGACCGACTGGAGCAGTCGGAGGAAGTTGGGCTTCGGGAAGTAGGTGCCGCAGAAGAACGGGGTTCCGTCTGGGGCGGCGAAGACGGTCATGGGCCAGCCGCCCTGCCCGGTCATGGCCTGGGTCGCGGTCATGTAGACGGCGTCTACGTCCGGACGCTCCTCGCGGTCTACTTTGATCGCCACGAAGCCCTCGTTCAGCAGCGCGGCCACCTGCTCGTCGGCGAAGGACTCGTGCGCCATGACGTGACACCAGTGGCAGGCGGCGTAACCGACCGAAATCATGATCGGGACGTCTCGGCGGCGGGCCTCGGCGAACGCCTCCGCGCACCAGGGCCACCAGTCGACCGGGTTGTCCTTGTGCTGGAGCAGGTACGGGCTGCTGGCGTCGGCGAGTCGGTTCACGAGACGACCCTATCGGCGCGGACGGTCAGGAGGCGCCGTCGGCCCGGAGGGGGACAACCCGGGAGCGCGCCCCGTTGACCAGACCACCGAGGACCGCGCCGATCTTGTCGGCCGGCATGGGCTTGAAGAAGTGGTAGCCCTGGGCGGCCGTGCAGCCGAGTTCGGCCAGCGCGCTGCGCTGCTCGGCGGTCTCCACCCCCTCGGCGACGACCCGTAGCCCCAACTGCTGGCCAAGCCCCACCGTGGTGCGCACGATCGCCGCCGCCTCCGGCGAGTCGGCCATCCGGAGCACGAAGGAACGGTCCACCTTCAACTCGTCCACGGCGACCCGGGTGAGGAAGGTCAACGACGAGAACCCGGTGCCGAAGTCGTCTACGGCCAGCTGCACGCCCATCGTGCGCAGCGCGCCAAGCACCTCGTCGATCACCTCCAGCTCGCTCATCACCACCGTCTCGGTGATCTCCAGGACGAGGCGCCGCGCCGGCACCCGGTGGCGGCGCAGTGCGTCCGCGATCTCGGTCGGCAGCCGCCGGTCGAGCAGGCTGCGGGCGGAGAGGTTCACCGAGATCGGCAGGTCCAACCCGTCCCGGGCCCACTGCGCCGCCACGCCGAGCGCCTTGTCCAGCACGTACCGGGTGAAGGTGCCCAACTGCTCGCTGTTCTCCACCGGACGGATGAACTCGTGCGGGTTGAGCCAACCGCGTCGGGGGTGCCGCCAGCGGATCAGCGCCTCCACCCCGGTCGGTGCTCCGGTGGCCAGGTCCACCGCCGGTTGCAGGACCAGCACCAGTTGGTCGTCGGCGGCCAGCGCCTCGCGCAACTCGGCCAGGAGCGCGAGCCGGTCGGTGCTGGTGGCGTCCCGCGCGGAGTCGTACGCGGCGACGCAACCACTGCCCTCCTTCGCCTGGTACATCGCGATGTCCGCCCGGCGCAGCAGCTCCGCCATGTCGGCGGTGCCGGCGCTGGCGACCACCACTCCGACGGCGGCCTCCACGGACATTCGGACCCCCGCCACCTCGGTGGGGGCGGCGAGCCGTTCGGTGATCTCCCGGGCCTGGCGCAGCGTGTACGCCATCGGGGCGGCGCTGTCACCAAGCACCGGCACCGAGGTCAACAGGAGGGCGAACTCGTCGCCGCCGAGCCGGCCCAGCAGGTCCCCGCCGCGGGCCAGCCCGCCCAGCCGGTCGGCGGTCAGCCGGAGTAGCTGGTCACCGGCCGCGTGCCCGAGCGTGTCGTTGACCTCCTTGAACCGGTTGATGTCCAGCAGCAGCAACGCCACCGGCCGGTCCCGGGCCAGTTGCCGCAGCACCTGGTCTCCCCTGCTGAGCATGGCCGTCCGGTTGGTCAGGCCGGTCAGCGCGTCACTCACCACCGCCGTTGCGACGCCCCGCTCGTCGCGGTGATCGAGCGCGGCGGTCGCCTCGGCGAAGGCCCGCCAGGCACGTCGATCCCGATCGACGCGGAGCCGGTGGCGGTAGGCCTGCTGGAGCAGCCAGAGCGGCAGCGGGAGGATCAACAACCAACGTGGGTCGACCTCGATGAGGGCGACCACGACCAGGCCCACCACCACGTTCCCGACGAACATCAGCAGTTTGCCGCGGAGCACCTCCCCCAGCAGGACACCCGTTGGGACGCCGTGGTGCAGGTTGAGGGTGACCGCACCCAGCCCGACACTGACGAGTAGATAGGTGACCGCACCGGCGAGCATCGCGAGCACCAGCGGTGGGGTCGGTGTCGCCAGCAGCGGCTGCCCCAGCAGGGTGGTGACGAACCCGGCCAACGCCGTCGCCACGGTCAGCGACGATGCGACCCGGGCGATCTCCAACGGCCGCCGGCGAGTGCCGAGTAACGACATCCCCGACCAGGCCAGACCGGCGCCGAGCAGGGTGGCCGCCGGAATCCAGCCGGCGGGCACCTGGTGGAGACAGATGACGAGCGCGGCCTCGCCCCAGGTGAGGCTGACCGCTCCCGCCGCGGCCCGGAACTGGAGTTGGGCGAGCTGCGCGAATGCGAACACGGTGACCGCGAGCCCGAAGCGTGCGAGGCCGCCGAGCGGGTCGTCGCTGGGCAGACCGCTCGGTGCGATGACCGCCGCCACGGCTGCCACCAAGGCCGTCACCAGCACTGCCGCCGTGAGCACGCGAGCCCGCTGCGACCGGTCGGAGGGACCTGCCCGGGATTGGCCGGGCAGCGCGGAGGTCACCACCGCGCTCCGGCCCCGAGCTCTCCGACAGTACGACGGGCAGCCTCAGCTGCGCTGATCATCGGCGCCCCCTCCTGCCCAGGCCGACGAAACTTCCGTCCCCGGCGGGAAGGCTAGGCCAATACCGGTTACCGCAACAGGGGGCTAGGGTGCCGATAGTCGTGAATCATGTGACCAGGGCCGGTTCAGGGCTGCTGGGACCCGGTGCCGGAATTCGGTGATGAATCCCGCACCGGGGTGCCGCCGGTCACCGCACTGACTGTCGCAGCTGCCGGATCAGCACCGGACGGGGTGGAGTCGGAGGCGGGCGGGAACTGGTTGGGCAGTCGGCGCAGTCGAGCGTTCATGTTGCGGATCAGCAAGACGGTGGCGGTCGCCAGCACGAGGATCAGGAACAGGCCCATCGGGCCGGCCAGCCCGCCCGTGCGGGTGTTCCCGAAGTTGTTTTGGGCGAGCACCTCAGCGGCGGTCAGCATGGCGTCCTCCGTTGCGCGAGTGGTGACCAGCCTAGCCCGCCCCCGGGGC
Source organism: Salinispora pacifica DSM 45544 (assembly GCF_000378845.1). Taxonomy (NCBI): domain Bacteria; kingdom Bacillati; phylum Actinomycetota; class Actinomycetes; order Micromonosporales; family Micromonosporaceae; genus Salinispora; species Salinispora pacifica. The sequence goes on from NZ_KB905359.1 coordinate 2,195,171, forward strand.
AGGGCCGATGGACCCCCTCATCGGGGTGCGCCGGGCTCAGCAATGCCAGCGAACAGGTCCGACTCGGGCAGGGGGCTGTCGACCAGGGACCGGACGAGTTGGAAGTCCTCCGTGGGCCAGGCGCGCTGTTGCACCTCCATCGGCACCTGGAACCAGAATCCGTCCGGGTCGATCTGGGTCGCGTGGGCGCGCAACGCGTCGTCGCGGACCGGGAAGTACTCGGCGCATCCCACCCGGGTGGTGATTCTGGAGCCCTTGTCTGTCCGGTCCTCCCAACGCGTGAGCCACTCCTCGTACGGCGACTCGAAGCCGGCGGCGAGCAGCGCCTCGTGGAGCACCAGGATCCTGTCCTTGGAGAAAACGATGTCGTAGTAGAGCTTGAGCGGCTGCCAGGGCTCGCCGAGATCGGGGTAACGCTCGGCGGCGCCGGCGGCGTCGAAGGCCGCAACGGTGATCTTGTGAGTCATGATGTGGTCGGGGTGGGGGTAGCCGCCGTCCTCGTCGTAGGTGGTGACGACGTGCGGACGGAACTCACGCATCAGGCGTACCAGCGGGCCGGCGGCCTCGGCCACGTCCTGTAGGGCGAAGCAGCCCTCCGGCAACGGTGGCAGCGGGTCCCCCTCCGGCAGCCCCGAGTCGACGAAGCCAAGCCAGGCCTGCTCGATACCGAGGATGGCCCGCGCGGCGTCCATCTCGGCACGGCGGATGTCGGCGATGTTGGCCCAGACGTCGGGCCGGTCCATCTTGGGATTGAGCACGCTCCCCCGCTCGCCGCCGGTGCACGTCACGACCAGGACGTCCACCCCCTCGGCCACGTACTTCGCGGTGGTCGCGGCGCCCTTGCTCGACTCGTCGTCCGGGTGTGCGTGGACGGCCATGAGTCGCAGTCGCTCTGCCAAGGTCGGTGCTCCTCATCTCTGCCCCGGCGGTCCTACCCAGGCCGCCCGGCTACGGCACATCCCCCGCCGTCGTGCCGCCCACCGGGCACACCCGCACCCCTGGGCACTCCACCGGCGCTGACCTACGATGCTTACGGCGCTGCTGGAGCTCCCACGATGCCTGACGTGGCCACGGTGCGTGACGTGCGCGGACGGCTGGGAGAATGAACCTGCCACTCTTACCAGGCCATTCTTGCTGATGGCCCCGACAACGATGCCAGGAGATGCCCGCCGGTGAGCGAGATGCACGCCACACATTTAACCGGCGCGCCGGTGTTCCCACCCGGCCGGTACGGCCGGCGGCGGGAGCGCCGTCGGCGCCGTCCAGTGCTGACCGCGCTGGTGGGGCTCGCCCTGGTGGCGGCCCTCGGCACGATCGTGGTTCGGCTCTACCAGCAGTACGGCGGGCTGGAGTACGACGCAACCGTGATCACCTATACCGAGATCACCGACTCCCAGGTGCTGATCGACTTCCGGGTCACCGTACCCCCGGGCGGGTCGGCGGTCTGTGTGTTGCGGGCCCGGGACCGGGACGGCGCCCAGGTGGCCCGGGAGCAGGTCACGGTGACCGCCCAGCCCGACGAGCGGGAGGTACGCGCACAGCATCGTCTGGTGACCGAGGGACGCCCTTTCATCGGCGAGGTACTTCGCTGTCGTCGCCCGGCCTGACCTGCTCCGACGGCCGTGGCGGGGCGGCGTGCGAAGGGCTGGACGTTGATCGTCGGGCCGACGACGTCGGCGGGCACTGGTAACTTGGAATTTCACCTGTCGCCAGCACGACTGAGGAGATCGCCTGTGTCCACTGGCAACGAGGCGCCCGCCACCTGGCTGTCCCAGGAGGCGCACGACCGCCTCCAGGCGGAGCTCGACGCGTTGATCGCCAATCGGCCGGTCATCGCCGCCGAGATCAACGCCCGGCGTGAGGAGGGTGACCTGCGGGAGAACGGCGGCTACCACGCCGCCCGCGAGGAACAGGGCAAGGCCGAGGGACGGATCGTCTACCTGAAGGAGCTACTCCGCACCGCTCAGGTGGGTGAGGCACCGACTGCCGACACGGTCGCGCCGGGCATGGTAGTAACGATCTACTTCGATGATGACAAGGATGACACCGAGCGTTTCCTGCTCGGTTCCCGTGAGATCTCATCGACCACCGACCTGACGGTCTACAGCCCCGAGTCCGCCATCGGGCAGGCGATCCTGGGCTGCCGCCCGGGCCAGACCTGCACCTACACCGCGCCCAGCGGCGCCGATATCAAGGTGACCGTGGTCGCCTTCGAGCCCTTCGCCGGCTGAGGGCGGCGCTGACCCCACCCGTCCCGACGTGCCGGTGGCCCGGGGCCACCGGCACGTCGGGACTGCGGGCTCCGTCGGAGCTCGGGCTGGGCGGCCTCACGCCTCGCCGGCGAAAACCACCTGGTAGCCACTCGCCCGCAGCACGCTGATCAGCGTGTCCGAGTGTTCGGTGCCGCGGGTCTCCACCGACAACGCCACCTCGACCTCGCCGAGCCGCAGGTGCGGATTGGCCCGCTGGTGCTCGACGTCCACGACGTTCGCCCGCTGCTCGGCGATCTCACTGAGCAACAGGGCGAGCTGGCCCGGTCGATCGGAGCAGCGGACGGTGACCCGCAGGTAGCGCCCGGCCGCCGCGAGCCCATGCTCGATCACGCGCAGCATCAGTAGCGGATCGATGTTGCCACCGGAGAGCACCGTGACCACCGGCGCCTCGACGTCAACCACGCCGGCCAGCAGCGCCGCCGCCCCCACCGCACCGGCCGGCTCGACCACCTGCTTGCCCCGCTCCAACAACATCAGCAGCGCCCGGGAGATGTCCTCCTCGCGCACGGTCACGACCTCGTCGACCAACGCGCGGACGTGCTGGAAGGTCAGCTCACCGGGGCGGCCGACGGCGATCCCGTCCGCGATCGTGCCGAACGACGGCAGCCGCACCGGCTCACCCGCGGCCAGCGAGGGCGGGAAGGCGGCGGCGCTCGCCGCCTGCACCCCGACGACCCGCACGTCCGGACGCAGCGCCCTAACCGCGACGCCGATGCCGGAGACCAGTCCACCGCCCCCCACCCCGGTGACGATCGTGCGGACCTCCGGGCACTGTTCGAGGATCTCCAGCGCCACCGTGCCCTGCCCCGCGATCACATCGCGGTGGTCGAACGGGTGGATCAGCGTTGCCCCGGTGCGCTCGGCGTAGGTCTGCGCGGCCACCAGCGTCTCGTCAACCGTGCTACCGACGAGTTCGACCTGCGCGCCGTACCCCTTGGTGGCCTCCACCTTCGGCAACGGTGCGTTCACCGGCATGAACACGGTGGCGTGCGTGCCGACCAGGCCGGCAGCGAGCGCCACACCCTGGGCGTGGTTGCCAGCGCTGGCGGCGACCACACCGTTGGCGCGCTCCGCCGCCGACAGCCGGGAGATCCGCACAAAAGCCCCTCGCACCTTGTACGAACCAGCTCGCTGGAGGTGCTCGCACTTGAGCCACACCGGCCCGCCGAGCGCCGCGCTGAGGGGACGGGACGGTTCCAACGGGGTGGTACGAACGACACCGGCAAGTAGCTCCCGCGCGGCCTGTACGTCGTCCAGGCTGACCAATTTCGTCATGCCCTGATCGTGCCACCCGCCCCGACCAGCGCCGGGCCTGGCCACCGCCCCCGCTTCCCGCTGTCGTGGTCCGGTGCCGGGACGCCTCACCCGGCAGCCGGCGAGGGCATCCCGCCTTGTGGGTAGCCATCGGCGTGTCGGGCCCAGGGGGCCTGCATCTCGAACTGGCCGGCCACACTGAGCAACAGGAGCTCGGACCCGGGCGGACCGACCAGTTGGACCGCCACCGGCATCCCATCCGGGCGACGACCCACCGGCACCACCAGCGCGGGTAGTCCGGCGAGATTCCACGGTGCGGTGTACGGGGCGTAACGAAGGTTGGCCAGGACGTTCGCCCGCCAGGAGCGAGCCGACCAGCTGTTCGCCGCCGGGGGGATGCCCGCCAGGGCCGGGGTGAGCAGCAGGTCGATCGAGTGGTCGGTGAAGAGTCCGATCGAGCGCTCCCGCCAGTCCGCCCGGTCGGCCGGGCGTACGTACCCCCGGCGCTGCACCCACTCTCCGAGCCGGACGTGCTGGCGGCTGCGCTTCTGCAGACTCCGCCGGTCCAGGCCGGCGGCCTGGACATCCGCGGCAGCCGCGGCGAACCAGGTGGCGAGGCCCTGTAGGCCGAGTGTCGTCGAGTAGCTCGGGTCGGCCGGCACGGTGTCGTGCCCGGCGGCGGCGAGCAGTCGGCCGGCGGCGGCGACCGCGTCCCGGTTCGACGCATCCGGCGAAATGCCCCGCACCGGGGAGCGCAGGGATACGCCGACCCGGAGCCGGGCCGGCGGGACAAGCTTCTCCTGCCGCCGGCCGGCGAGCGTCTGAAAGCCGACCGCCGCGTCGGCGACGGTGGTGGTCAGCATCCCGTGCTCGGTGAGGCCGAACCAGTCGTCCGCGCCGAGTTGGCAGGGCACCACCCCACGCCCGGGCTTGAGGCCAACCAGACCGCAGCAGGCCGCCGGAATCCGGATCGACCCGAGCCCGTCGTTGCCGTGGGCGATCGGCACCAGCCCCGCGGCCACCGCCGCGGCCGACCCCCCGGACGAGCCGCCGGGGGTTCGGCCGCGGTCCCACGGGTTTCGGGTCACCGCGGTCAAGTCGTCGGTCACCCCCCACAGGCCCAGCTCCGGCATCCGGGTGACGCCGAGAATCACCGCGCCCGCGCCGCGCAGCCGCCGGACCACCTCGTGGTCGGCCTCCGCCACCGGGGTCCGGGCCGCGGCCGAACCGTTCCAGGTGGGCAGGCCGGCCACGGCGGTGTTCTCCTTGACCGCCACCGGCACCCCGGCCAGCGGAAGGTCAGCCAGGTCCTCCAACTCGTCGACCTTCTCCGCCTCGGTGACCGCCGCACCGGCCCGTACCTGCCGGAACGCGGCCAGGTCGGGGTCGACCCGGGCGAGGTGGTCGAGATGGTCGGCGACGACCTGGGTGGCGGAGATGTCACCGCGGCGCACGCCGCGGGCGATCTGCTTGGCAGTCGCCCCCACCCAGGTCGGCACGATGTCCTGCACGGCCACCCTCCCCCAGCCCCTGTGATCAGCCCAGCGCCTGCTCCAGATCAGCCAGCAGGTCGTCTACCGTCTCAATGCCGACAGACAGTCGCACGAGATCGCCGGGAACTTCAAGCGGCGAGCCGGCCGCACCGGCGTGGGTCATCCGACCCGGATGCTCGATCAGGGACTCCACCCCGCCGAGCGACTCGGCGAGCACGAACAGCTTCGCCCGGTTACAGATCTGTACGGCCTGCTCCTCGCCGCCGACCGCACGGAAGGAGACCATCCCGCCGAAGCGTCGCATCTGCTTCACGGCCACCTCGTACCCGGGGTGGGTGGACAGGCCGGGGTAGCTGACCGAGGCGACCGACGGGTGCCCGTCCAAGAAGGTCGCGATCCGCTCGGCGTTGTCGCAGTGGCGATCCATTCGTACGCCGAGGGTCTTGATCCCGCGCAGGGTGAGCCAGGCGTCGAACGGCCCGTTGATCGCACCCATCGCATTCTGGTGATAACCCAGCTCGGCACCGAGCTCGGGGTCGGCGACGACCAGCGCCCCACCGACCACGTCGGAGTGTCCACCGATGTACTTGGTGGTCGAGTGCACGACGACGTCGGCACCGAACGTGATGGGCTGCTGCAGGTACGGGGAGGCGAAGGTGTTGTCCACCACGAGCAACGCCCCCGCCTCGTGGGCGATCGCCGCGAGGGCGGCGATGTCGGCGATGCCGAGCAGCGGGTTGGTGGGGGTCTCCACCCAGACGATCTTCGTCTGGCCCGGCCGGATCGCGGCCCGCACCGCGTCGGGGTCGGAGACCCGGGCCGGGGTGTAGGACAGGCCCCAGCGCTCGGTGACCCGAGCGAAGAGCCGGTAGGTGCCGCCGTAGGCGTCGTCCGGGATGACCACGTGGTCGCCGGGGGTGCAGACCGCCCGCAGCAGCGTGTCCTCGGCGGCGAGGCCACTGGCGAAGGCGAGACCGACGGCACCGCCTTCCAGCGCGGCCAGGCACTCCTGCAGTGCGTCCCGGGTCGGGTTGCCGGAGCGGCTGTACTCGTAGCCCTGGCGCGGCGCCCCGACGGCGTCCTGCGCGTACGTGCTGGTCTGGTAAATCGGGGGGATCACCGCACCGGTGCGGGCCTCCGGGGCCTGACCGGCGTGGATGGCGAGCGTCTCGAAGCCGTTACTCATGACCGGAACGTTAGTCGGGCCCGGTCTGGGCTACCCTGCCGAGGGATGAGCGGATGCGTGTTCTGCGGGATCGTGGCGGGCGAGGTGCCGGCGTTCCGGGTTGTGGACGAGCCCGGCGGGGTGGCCTTCCTGGACACCCGGCCGGTGTTCCCGGGCCACCTGCTCGTGGTGCCGCGTCCCCACCTGGTCACGCTGGCGGACCTGCCGGCTCAGGCGCTGCCGGGTTACTTCGCGTTGGTCCGCCGACTCGCCGTCGCGGTTGAGGCCGGGTTGGGCGCGGGCGGCACGTTCGTGGCGATGAACAACAAGGTGTCGCAATCGGTTCCGCACCTGCACACCCATGTGGTGCCGCGGACGAGGGGCGACGGGCTGCGCGGCTTCTTCTGGCCCCGCACCCGCTACCGGAACGACGCCGAGGCGGCCGACCACGCCGACCGGATCCGCGCGGCGCTGCCGGATTCCGCCTGAGGGCCACCGTCGCGGGTAAGGCAGCCGTCGGCACGGGTAAGGAAACCGGGCCGGCCGGCGTTGCAGCCGGGGAAGGTATGAGAGGAGTTCCATCGTGTTCCTGCGCCGTACGAAAGCCCAGCTGATCACCGCGGAGGAGGCCCTGCCCGGCCGCCCGGTCGCAACGCCGGTCACCGACCCGCACGAGGTGTTGGGCACCCCGCTGACCGGCCCGTTCCCTGAGGGAACCGAGGTCGCCGTCTTCGGGATGGGTTGTTTCTGGGGCGCCGAGCGGCTGTTCTGGACGCTGCCCGGCGTGCTCACCACCTCGGTGGGCTACGCGGGCGGCCACACGCCGAACCCGTCGTACGACGAGGTCTGCTCCGGCCGGACCGGGCACGCCGAGGTCGTCCAGGTCAACTACGACCCGACGAAGATCACATACGAGGACCTGTTGAAGGTCTTCTGGGAGAACCACGACCCGACCCAGGGCATGCGGCAGGGCAACGACATGGGCACCCAGTACCGGTCGGCGATCTACCCGACCACCGACCAGCAGCTGACCACCGCACTGGCGTCCCGGGACGCGTTCGCACCGGTCGTGGCCCGCGCCGGCAAGGGCGAGATCACCACCGAGATCAGCCCCCTCGGCGACTACTACCTAGCCGAGGGATACCACCAGCAGTACCTCGCTCCAACCAAGAATCCCGGCGGCTACTGCAACCACGGCCCCAATGGGCTCAGCTTCTGCGCCCCTTCCGAGCAACCGGCAAACCGAGACTGACCAGGTAAGCATGCAGGCGGGGCCGCGGCGGACGCCCGGCCCCGCCTACATTCCAACTGTGCGTCCCTGAGGTTGCCCAACTCCGTGGCAACGGCATGAACGGTCTGGCGAGAGCGCCGTGGTGACCGAACCCGGGCAGCGCGAACGGCGGCCGGCGGATACGTTAAGGCGCGTTGTCACGACGAGTGGGGGGTATGTCGGTGAACGACCAGTGGCAGCAGGGCTACCGGTTGAACGGGCTGCACCACACGCAGTTGGCCATCCCGCCGGAGTCGGAGCCGACCGTGCGAGAGTTCTACGGCGGTGTGCTGGGCATGGCCGAGCTAGCCAAGCCGCCAGTCCTCGCCACCCGCGGTGGTTGCTGGTTCCGCTCCGGCGGGCTCGAGATCCACCTCGGTGTGGAGTTGGATTTCCGGCCGGCCCGCAAGGCGCACCCGGGAATCCTGGTGAATGACATCGACGCCTTGGCCAAGCGCCTCGGCAAGCATGGGATCGAGGTCGACTGGGACGACAGCTTCCCCGGGCACCGTCGGTTCTACGCCCACGACCCACTGGGCAACCGGCTCGAGTTCCTGGAGCCGGAGCAGCCCGCCTAGCCTGGAACCGGCGCGGCGACCGCGGCCACCAGGTCCCCGTGGTACCGGCCTAGCGTGATCCGGAGACGCGTGCCCAGTCGGCGATGAGCGTGACCAGGCCCGCTACCCCGCTTGACCACCAGTTCGGCGGACTCGTCCTGGCTGTAGGCCGACGACCCGACGTCGTTGCTGACCGCCCGGCCGAGCACGGCGGGACCAAACCAGCTGAACTTCGCGGCGCCACACGCGCCGACCGCGACGCGGACCGCGTCCTCGGAGCCGGACCAGCCACCGTCCCGTAAGCCCTTGAGGTAGCCGTCGACACAGCCCTCCGCGATCTCCGGTAGCAGGTCCGGATCCATCAGGCCGCCGGTGAAGCTGTCCAGGATGAGGTTGGAGATGTCCTCGCCGACCGCTCCCTCTCCGGCGAACGCCCAGTCGAGCAGCACCGACCTGCCGCCCACATCGATGAGGTTGGCGGGCCAGACATCGAGGTGGCACAACGTACGCTCGACGCCCTGTGCGACCGCGAGCGTCTGGTTGCGCACAGCCGACGCAGGCGCTGCCGCACCGGGTCGGGCCAGAACGCGACGTCCGGATGCCCCCAATCGGAGTCCTCGATGTTCACCGACAGCGGCGGCCCATCGGCGAGGTACTGCCGCAGCCAACCGCGCGAGAGCCAGGGCAGGTCCGGCACCCGCCCGGTCCACCGCGCCTGGCCCGCGCCGAGTTCGTAGGCGAACCGGGCGATACGGCTGGGCGACCATTCGAACCCACCGATGCCGGGGACGTAGTCCAGCCAGAGTTCGACCATGCCGTCGGCGCGTACGTTGGTCTCCAGCATTTCCGGCCCGCTGACGCCGGCCTCGGCGTAGACAGTCGAGGTCAGGCCTTCCGCATAGGCCAACGACTCCCGCCGCCAGTAGTTCCAGTGCGTCGGCTCGGTGGAGGTTGGCCAGAAGCCGGTGTAGCCGGGCGCACCCGGCCGGTAGATCTTCAACACGGCTTGACCGGCCGCCCCCGCACCCGCCAGATCCCGTAGGTCGCGGCGTTTCCCTTGTTGTGCCGCAGCTCCTCGACCTCCAGGACCGGCAGACCGACCCGGCCGGGAACGTGCTGGACAGCGAGCGAATCTCCCGCGTCGATGTTCAACCTTCGCCCGGAATGTGCGGTATGGCCCATCGAAAGCCCCATCAGTCGGATCGCGACGGGCCACGGCGGCGGCTCCCTGCCGAGCGGCGAAGGATGTCCACCGAGCCCGATGTCCGTCGCGGATCCTAAACCTCGCTGTCACCTCGGCCGGATACCAACAGACACGGCGCAAGGCTCGCCCCGATATGACCCATTTATTCGATTTGACCCATTCCTGCCGCCAGCCGAGGGCGGGGCCGATGGATCACTCGCGCCGGCGACCCGCCCGCCACATCGGATTCCATAAATGGGTCAATCATCACATCGCGTGACGGCGGTAGATCCTCGCAGAGTGACCACGCGTGACACGAACCGCCACCCTCAACCCCATGAACCGTCACTCTGCGCAATGGGGGACAGGAATTCTAGCAACCCTTTTACACGACCGTCATAGTCTCAACAGGCTAATCGCAATATCCTCTGGCAGCATGGGCTGACATGTGCGGACTTGCGGGAGAGTTTCGCCGTGATGGTTCCCGGGCCGACGTGGCCACGGTGGAGCGCATGGCGGCCACGATGAGTGACCGAGGGCCGGACGACAGCGGGGTGTGGGCACAGGGAGCGATCGCCCTGGGGCACCGCCGCCTAAAGATCATCGACCTCTCGGCCGCCAGCGGCCAGCCCGTCGTGGACGCCGCCGCCGGCCTGACCGGCGTCTTCAACGGCTGCATCTACAACTACCGGGAATTGCGGACGGAACTGCAGGCCAAGGGGCACCACTTCTTCTCCTCCGGAGACAGCGAGGTGGTGGTCAAGGCGTACGCCGAATGGGGCCTCGACTTCGTTGACCACCTCGTCGGCATGTTCGCCGTGGCGATCACCGAGCGGGACACCGGCCGACTCGTGCTGGCCCGGGACCGGCTCGGCATCAAGCCGCTCTACCTAGCCGAGTCGCCGGGCGTGGTCCGCTTCGCCAGCACCCTGCCGGCGCTGCTGGCCGGTGGCGGCGTCAACACCGAGATCGACCCGGTCGCGCTCGCGCACTACCTGAGCTTCCACAGCATCGTGCCGCCCCCGCGCACCATCCTGCGCGGAGTGGCCAAGCTTCCCCCGGCCACCATCCGGGTCTACGAGCCGGACGGCCGCAGCCACGAGCGGGTCTACTGGAATCCGTCCTTCACCCGGCACCCCGAACGCGCCGGCTGGTCGGCGGAGGACTGGCAGGACGCCCTGCTGGGCTCCCTCACCACCGCCGTGCGGCGACGAATGGTCGCCGACGTACCGGTCGGCGTGCTGCTCTCCGGCGGCCTGGACTCAAGCCTGGTGGTGGCCCTGCTCGCCGGGGAGGGCCAGCGCGGCCTCTCCACCTTCTCCATCGGCTTCGACTCGGTCGGGGGCCGGGAGGGCGACGAATTCCGCTACTCGGACCTGGTGGCGAAGACCTTCGACAGTGACCACCACCAGATCCGCGTCCCATCGCAGGACCTGGTGCCGCCGCTGGAGGCGGCCGTCGCCGCGATGAGCGAGCCGATGGTCAGCCATGACTGCGTCGCGTTCTACCTGCTCAGCCAGGAGGTGGCCCGACACGTCAAGGTCGTCCAGTCCGGTCAGGGCGCGGACGAGATCCTGGGCGGCTACCACTGGTACCCGCCGCTGGCGCAGGTCGCGCGGGAGGAGGCGCTCGGGACGTACGCCCGTGCGTTCTTCGACCGGGACGCGGCCGGGCTGGCCCGCGTCCTCAACCCGGCCTGGCTGGCCGACGGGGACCCGGCACGCGAGTTCGTCGCCGCCCACCTGGCCCAGGCCGGGGCGCAGACCGCGGTCGACGCCGGCCTGCGGATCGACACGCAGATCATGCTGACCGACGACCCGGTGAAGCGGGTCGACAACATGACCATGGCACACGGGCTGGAGGCCCGGGTCCCGTTCCTCGACCACGAGTTCGTGGAGCTCGCCGCGACCTGCCCGCCGGAGCTGAAGCTGGCCCAGGGCGGCAAGGGCGTGCTCAAGGAGATCGGCCGACGGGTCCTGCCGCACGAGGTCATCGACCGGCCGAAGGGCTACTTCCCGGTTCCGGGCCTCACCCACCTGGAGGGCAAGCTCCTCGACCGGGTCCGCGACGCGCTCTCGGCGCCGGAGGCTCGTCGTCGAGGGCTGTACCGCACCGACTACGTCAACGCGCTGCTCGACGACCCGAACGCCGAACTGACCCCGTTGAACGGAAACAAGCTGTGGCAACTCGGACTCCTGGAAATGTGGCTCCAGAACCACGGAATCGGTTGACCATGTCGGGGAGCCTCGCGACCGGGGTAGCACTGGCAGATCAGGTACGGGGCCGGAGCCGTCGGTTCGAGCGGGTCGGCCCGGGCGGCGACCCGGTGGCCGCCGCGGCCACCTCCGCCAGCCCGGCCGTCGTACCCACGGCGGAACACGTCGCCGACGCGCCCGCCGCGGGCGTCGTGCTCGACTGCGGCTGGGGCCGGTTGGTGTTCGGCCAGACCTACGCCGACCAGGCCGACGTCGCCGACGTGCTGCGCTCGGAGGCGGCCGGCGCCCGGGACATCTGCATCTACCTCGACGATCCGCACGTACTCGTCTCCCGGCTGCCGGACGAGCTGTTCATCGACCCGTCGCTGACCTTCCGGCTGCCGTTGCACGGCGAGGGGCTCGCTGCCCCGGAAATCCCCGGCCTGCGGATCCGGCCGCTGCGGGACGCGCAGGACGCCGAGGACGTCAATCGGATCTACGCGGCCAACAGCATGGTGACCGCGCCGGTGGAGGTACTCGTCGCCAACGCCGCCACCGACAGTTTCCTGCACCTGGTCGCCGAGAACGCGACCGGCGAGATCGTCGGCACCATAACCGGGGTGGACCACGTCGCCGTCTTCGACGACCCGGACGGCGGTTCCAGCCTCTGGTGCCTGACCGTGGACTTCAACGCCGCACCGCCCGGCACCGGCCAGGCGCTCATCACCGAGCTGGCGGCCCGGTTGGTCAACCGGGGACGGGCGTACGTGGACCTCTCGGTGCTCGCCGAGAACGAGGGCGCGATCCGGCTCTATGAGCGGCTCGGTTTCTACCGCGTCACCGCACTCTGCGTGAAGCGGAAGAACCCGATCAACGAGCGGCTCTTCCTCCCCGCCATGCCGGAGGGGTACGACGAGCTCAACCCGTACGCGCAAATCGTCGCGGACGAGGCGATGCGCCGGGGCATCCGGGTGGAGGTGACCGACCCGACCTGGGGTGAGCTGCGGCTGACCAGCGGCGGCCGGACGATCCTCACCCGCGAGTCGCTCTCCGAGCTGACCTCGGCGGTGGCGATGAGCCGCTGTGACGACAAGCGGGTCACCCGGCGGATCCTCGCCCAGGCCGGGCTCTCCGTGCCGCGGGGCCGGACGGCCACCGGTGACGGGGCCGACACCGCGTTCCTGGCCGAGGTCAGCGAGTTGGTCGTCAAGCCGGCCCGGGGCGAGCAGGGCAAGGGGATCACCGTCGGCGTACGCACCGCCGAGGCCCTGCAGACGGCCATCGAGCTGGCCACCCGATACTGCCCGGAGGTGCTGCTCGAGGAGTTGCGCGCCGGTGAGGATCTGCGCGTCATCATGATCGATCATGAGGTGGTGGCGGCCGCGCTGCGTCGACCAGCATCGATCATCGGCGACGGGGCGCACGACATCACGGAGCTGATCAAGCGGCAGAGCCGGCGTCGGGCCGCCGCGACCGGCGGCGAGTCCCGCATCCCACTGGACGAGATGACCCGCGAGGTGGTCGCCGAAGCCGGATACGCCCTGACCGACATCCTGCCGGAGGGCGAACTGCTGGTCGTCCGCCGGACCGCCAACCTGCACACCGGTGGCACGATCCACGATGTCACCGCGGAGCTGCATCCAGAGATCGCCGAGGCGTGTGTGGCCGCGAGTAGGGCACTTGACATCCCGGTGACCGGGCTGGACCTGTTGGTGCCCGCCGCGGAGCATCCCGAGCACGTCTTCATCGAGGCGAACGAGCGACCCGGCCTGGCCAACCACGAGCCGCAGCCGACCGCCGAACGCTTCGTCGATCTACTCTTCCCCGGGACCCGGGCACCGCAACGCCTCTGGTCCCCGGCGGGTGCGGCAAGCTCTGGAGTATGACCCCGAGCCAGCCCGTACCCCTCCCACTCGACCTCGACTACCTACGCCACGTCCTGGTGGAGCTACTGGAGATCCCGAGCCCGGCCGGCCGTACCGACCACGTACAGCAGTACGTGGGCGAGCGGTTGGCGGCGCTCGGGATCCCGTCCACGCTGACCCGACGCGGCGCGCTCAGCGCCGAGTTGCCGGGCCCCCGCACAACCGGGGCCGACCGGGCGATCGTGGTGCACACCGATGTCATCGGCGGGATGGTGAAGCGGCTCAAGGAGAACGGGCGGCTGGAGCTCCAGCCGATCGGGACGCACAGCGCACGTTTCGCCGAGGGCGCCCACGTACGGGTCTTCACCGATCACCTGGATCGGGTGGTCACCGGCCAGGTGCTGCCGTTGAAGGCCAGTGGGCACCGTTACAACGACGCGGTGGACTCCCAGGGCATCGGCTGGGAGCTGGTCGAGGTCCGGGTGGACGAGCCGGTGTACGACACCGCCGGCCTCCGCGCGTTGGGGATCGACGTGGGCGACTTCGTGGCGCTCCTACCCAACCCACAGGTCACCCCCGCCGGGTACGTGAAGTCCCGTCACCTGGACGACAAGGCGGGCGTGGCCGCGGTGCTGACCGCGTGCAAGGCGTTGGTTGACGCCGGGGTCACCCCGGCGGTCAGCGCACACCTGTTGATCACTGTCACCGAGGAGATCGGCCACGGCGCCTCCCACGGGCTGGATCCGGATGTGGCTGAGATCGTCTCGGTGGACGCGGCCGTCGTCGCCCCCGGACAGCAGTCCCGGGAGGACGCGGCCACCCTGGCAATGGGGGACGGGGTGGGCCCGTTCGACTACCACCTGACCCGCAACCTGGCGGCGATCGCCCGCGCCAACGACGTCGACCTGGTCCGGGACGTCTTCGACAACTACCGTTCGGATGTCGCGGCGGCGGTCGAGGCCGGTGCGCACGCCCGGGTGGCGCTGCTCGGATTCGGGGTGGATGCCACTCACGGCCACGAGCGCACCCATCTGGACGGGCTGCGCCACCTGACCCAGCTGCTCTGCCTCTACCTCCAGAGCGACCTGGTCTTCCCGGAGTGGGATGCGGAGCCCGCGGGTGAGCTCGCGAAGTTCCCGTCGCTGGCCGTGCAGCCCGCGCAGGAGGACGGGCCGCGCGAGGGCCCGATCGGCCTGCACGGCCTCACCTGAGGGATGCCCACGCCGCGACCAGCGCCCGGGCGGCCGTCGCGAAGCTGATTCGCCTCCCGCCCGGGCTTGTGATCGAAATCCGTTGCCGGGGGCACAGCGCTGTGGATAGCGTGACGGTACACGGGAAAGGAGGTGGTCCAGACTTGTATAGCAATCGGACTCGTGAGGTGGCTGCCCGCTAGCCGCTGTCCTCGACAGTCGTCCACCCGGCTGGGTGGGCAGTAAAGATCGTCGAGACCGTGTGGCAGCGGTGCGGCGAATCCATGACAGCCACCCGACCCCCGGGGTGCCGGCCCAGTCCAGCCGGCCCGCGTGTCAACGCGGAAGCCCCGGGGGTCGTTCTTTCCCCAGCAGCGCCAGGGCGACAGGAGGGCGGCATGTCGATGCGGGAACTGGTGGTACTCGGGACTGCCAGCCAGACGCCGACCCGCACCCGAAACCACAACGGGTACGTCCTGCGCTGGGACGACGAGGTGATCCTCTTCGATCCGGGGGAAGGCAGCCAGCGGCAGCTGCTGTACAGCACGGTGACCGCCACCGACCTGACCCGGATCTGTGTCACACACTTCCACGGCGACCACTGTCTCGGGCTCCCCGGCACCATTCAGCGGCTCTCCCTGGACCGGGTGCCGCACCCGGTCACGGTGCACTTTCCGGCCGGCGGTGCCGAGTACTTTGCCCGGCTGCGGCACGCGTCGAGTTTCTACGAGACCGCCGAGCTGGCCGTCGTACCGATCGCCACGGACGGGCAGCAGATCGCGGTCCGCGGCGGCATGCTGGAGGCCCGCCGGCTCCGGCACCCGGTCGAGACGTACGGGTATCGGCTGGTCGAGCCGGACGGGCACCGGATGCTGCCGGAGCGGCTCGCGGCCCACGGCATCGCCGGCCCGGCCATCGGCGAGCTGCTCCGCGTCGGCCACCTCGACGTGGCGGGACGGCGGGTCACCCGGGAGCAGATGAGCACGCCGCGGCCGGGCCAGCGGTTCGCGTTCGTGATGGACACCGGCCTCTGCGACGCGGTGTACGCCCTCGCCGACAACGCCGACCTCCTGGTCATCGAGGCCACCTTCCTGGCCTCGGAGGCCGCGCTCGCCGCCGAGGTTGGGCACCTGACCGCAGGGCAGGCGGCGCAGGTCGCCACCGAGTGCGGGGTACGCCGCCTCGTGCTCACCCACTTCTCCCAGCGCTACCCGGACCTGGACCGCTTCGCCGCTGAGGCCCGGGAGCACTTCACGGGTGATCTGGTGGTCGCCGAGGACCTGACGACCGTGCCGGTGCCACCCCGGCGGGTACCCTCGGCCAGGTGACCGTCACGCTCCGTCCCGGGACGGTGGACGACCTGATCGCGGTTGGGGCGCTGCACCAACGGTCCCGAGTCGCCGCCTACGCCCCCCTCCTGACCACCGCGCAGCTGACCGAGCCGACCCCGGCGGCGCTCGGACAGTACTGGCGAGAACGCTGGAGTCACGAGCGCGCCGACCACGTGTTGACCGTGGCGGAACGGGGTGACCACCTGGTCGGCTTCAGTTACCTCGGCCCGGACGACCAGGGTGACCCCGCCACCGGGCTGCTCCACGCGGTCTACCTGGAGCCGGCAGAGCGGGGCCGCGGGCTGGGCCGGATGCTGATGGCCGACGCCCTGGCCGAGATGCGCTCCCGTGGCTGGCGGGTCGCAGCCCTCTGGGTGTTACGGCAGAACGGACCGGCCCGCCGCTTCTACGAGCGGGGCGGGTGGCGGCCAACCGGCGTCACCCAGGAAGAACTGATCGGCTCGACCCCCGCCGTGTTGCTCCGCTACCGGCGGGAGTTGTAGCTCCGATGGGCGAGGTACCCGGCAGGGCCCCGGCCCACGCCCAGGTCGGCGAGGGCCCCGCGGGGGGTTGATCCAGCGTCCGTCAGCGGGAACCGAGGTGGGCGAGCAGGTCCTGCCGGGTGAGAACCCCCTTCGGTTTGCCGTCGATCAGCACCAGAGCGGCGTCGGACTTCTCCAGCAAAGTCACCGCCTCGCTGACCGGCTGCCCACCACCGATCATCGGCAGGGGCGCGGCCATGTGCCGCTCGATGGTGTCGTGCAGCTGCGCCTGGCCGGTGAAGAGCGCGTCGAGCAGGTCCCGCTCCGCGATCGACCCAGCCACCTCGCCGGTCACCACCGGCGGTTCAGCCTTCAGCACCGGCAGCTGGGAGACGCCGTACTCGCGCAGGTAGTCGATCGCGTCCCGAACCGTCTCGGTCGGGTGCACGTGCACCAGCTCCGGCAACCCACCCGGCTTGCCGGCGAGGGTCTCGGCGATGGTCGGCTCGTTGCCGGAGTTGTCCAGGAAGCCGTACCGGGCCATCCACGAGTCGTTGAAGATCTTGGACAGGTAGCCGCGCCCCCCGTCCGGCAGCAGCACCACGACCACGTCGTCCGGACCGGCTGCACGGGCCACCTCCAGCCCCGCGACGACCGCCATCCCACAGGAGCCACCGACCAGCAGCCCCTCGGTCCGGGCCAGCCGGCGGGTCATCTCGAACGACGCCTTGTCGGAGACCTCAACGATCTCGTCGGCGATCTCCCGGTCGTAGGTCTCCGGCCAGAAGTCCTCACCGACCCCCTCGACCAGGTACGGCCGCCCGGTGCCACCGGAGTAGACCGACCCCTCCGGGTCGGCGCCGATCACCTTGACCCGCCCCGCCGACGCCTCCTTCAGGTAGCGCCCGATACCGGAGATCGTGCCACCGGTGCCGACCCCCGCGACGAAGTGGGTGATCCGGCCCTCGGTCTGCGCCCACAGCTCCGGACCGGTGGTCTCGTAGTGGGAGCGGGGGTTCGCCGGGTGGGCGTACTGGTTGGGCTTCCAGGCGCCGGGGATCTCCTGGGCGAGGCGATCGGAGACGTTGTAGTAGGAGCGGGGATCCGCGGGCGCGACCGCGGTCGGGCAGACGACCACCTCAGCGCCGTAGGCGCGCAGCACGTCCTGCTTGTCCTGGCTGACCTTGTCCGGGCAGACGAACACGCACCGGTAGCCCTTCAGCTGGGCCACCAGCGCCAACCCGACCCCGGTGTTGCCACTGGTCGGTTCGACGATCGTGCCGCCCGGTCGGAGAATCCCCGCCTGCTCGGCGTCCTCCACCATGCGCAGGGCGATCCGATCCTTGACCGACCCGCCGGGGTTCAGGTACTCCACCTTCACCAGGACGGTGGCCTGGATGCCCTCAGTCACGTTGCGCAGGCGTACCAGCGGGGTGTTGCCGATCAACTCGACGACGTTGTCGTAGTACTGCACCTGGTTGTGCCCTTCTCCTCCGGTGCCGCCGGGTGGGCGGCCGGGCAGACGAATACGGATGTCGCGCGCTCAGCCTACGTCCCGTCCGCCCGCCACCTCGCCCGGGACGGCCGAAGCCTGGCGCGCCTCCCACTCCAGGAACCGCTCGGTCTCGGCGAGTACGCTACCGGCTAGCCAGGTGACCATGACCGCGTCGTCGGCCAGCCCGAGCAGCGCCAGCCCAAGCTCCGGCAGCAGGTCGACCGGCGAGACGATGTAGGCGGCGGCGGCGGTCATCAGCGCCAGCCGGAAGCCCCCGTCATACCGTCCCCGGACGGTCGCCAGAAACATCCGGGGCAGCGCCGCCACCCGCGCCCCGAGCCCCGGCCCGCCTCGTACGCCGACCACGAGCGCCCGGGCCAACGCGAGGAACGCCGCCCGCCGGTGCAGTGTCTTCCCCATCTGCTCACTCCTTTCCCTACGCCAGCGTGCCGCCCCGGCACAAGCCGGGCCGGACCGGTTCCGGCAACGGGAGCCGTCTCGGGCGACGGTGTCCGGTGGCGGGTTCGCGTAATGTCGGTGCATGGGGGTCGCTGATTCCGTTGTCCCGGCCGGTCCACGCTGGCAGGTCGCCTGGCGCGTCACCCGGCTGGTGGGGCTGGGCGCGGTCGCCACGGCCGCCGCCGCGGCGACCGCCGGTGGTGTCCTGATCGGCCAGGCTCGGCAGGCGCGACGAAGCATCCCCCCGGCCGAGGCGCCGCCACCGCGCTGCGATGGAGTCTACGGGGCGAAGCTGCCCGGACCACCGGTCACCATGGTCGTACTGGGCGACTCCTGCGCTGCCGGCTACGGCGTGTACCGCCGCCGCGAAACCCCGGGGGCGCTGCTCGCCACCGGGGTTTCCCGCCGGCTACACCGGCCGGTCCGGCTACACCGATTCGCCGTGGTGGGAGCGCACTCCGCCGTACTGCGCCACCAGGTCGAGGCGGCGCTCGAAGCCCGACCCGATGTCGCCGTCATCCTGATCGGCGGTAACGACGTCACCAACCGCACCCCGCCCGCCGTGGCCGTGCGTTACCTGATCGAGGCGGTGACCACGCTTCGTGCCGCTGGCTGCGCGGTGGTCGTCGGCACCTGCCCGGACATGGGGGCGATCCGCCCCATCCAGCCGCCACTGCGCTGGCTGGCCCGCCGCTGGAGTCGCCAGCTCGCCGCCGCCCAGACGGTGGCCGTGGTCGAGGCCGGCGGCGCGACGGTCTCCCTCGGCGACCTGCTCGGTCCCCGGTTCACGGCCGAGCCGGCCCGGTTGTTCGCCTGGGACCGGTTCCACCCGTCGGCGGAGGGCTACGCGATGGCTGCCGCCGCGCTGCTGCCGACCGTCCTCTCCGCTCTCGGGGCAGGGCCGGAGCGGGGGGCTGCGCCATCGCGGGTCCGCGGCGTACGGTCGCTGCCGGAGGCCGCCCAGGAGGCGGCGCGGCACGCGGGGACCGAGGTCAGCGGCGCCCAGGTTCGGGGCCACGATCGCGGTCCGGCGGGTCGGTGGGCGCAGCTACGCCGACGGGCCTTCTTCGGTGCCGTGACCCAATCCGACCCGGCCGTGGACTCGCCCCACGATGGAGGGGATGGCATGCAGGAGCGGAATACTGAGCGGGGGGCGGTAGCACCGTGACTGACCGCTTCCGCCCCGGCTTCTCCCGCCGGCTCGGGCGGACCACGGCCGGCTGCTTCGCCGCCGCGGCAGTGGGGGGTGCCGCTCTCCTGGCTGGACAGGCCTTCGCCGCCCGCCATCGGCGTTATGCCCAGCCCGAGCTGGGGCTGGCCCTGCGGGCCACGGTCGGCCAGGCCGACGCTCCCCCGCTGCGGCTCGTGCTGCTCGGGGACTCGTCCGCACTCGGGGTCGGCGTGAGCCGGCTGGCGGATACCGTCGGTGGGCAGCTCGCCCACCTGCTCGCCGAGGGACCGGCCGGGCAGCTGGTCCACCTCTCCAGCGTGGGCGTCTCCGGCTCCCGCTCCACCGACCTGGCCACCCAGGTCGCTCGGGCACTGCTCGGCGAACGACCCGACGTGGCGGTGATCCTGATCGGCGCAAACGACGCCACCTCCCTGCGTCGGTCGACCGTCGCCGCGGCCTGCCTCGGGGCCACGGTGCACCGGCTCCGTGAGGCGCGGGTGGAGGTCGTGGTCGGGACCTGCCCCGACCTCGGGGCGGTACGCGCGATCGCGCCCCCGCTACGGCACCTGGTCAGCTGGTCCGGTCGGCGGACGGCGCGTGCCCAGACCCTCGCGGTACTCACCGCCGGTGGGACGGTGGTGGATCTCGCCACTGAGGCCGGTCCGGTCTTCCGGGCCGACGCCGGCACGTTCTGCCACGACGGCTTCCACCCGTCTGCCGACGGGTACCGGGTGTGGGCGCACGCTCTCTTTCCGGCGGTTGCCGCTGCCGCAACGATGGCGGCTCGGCACGGCCCGCCGCGGTGACATTTCCCGGGTCTGGCACGACTTCCGCCCGATGTTACTGACCGGTTAGGTTTGGTCCATGCCGATTGAGTCGTCCCGCGACGCTGTCATCGTCGCCACCGCCCGCTCCCCCATCGGCCGGGCCCGCAAGGGGTCCCTGCGCGAGTTCCGCCCGGATGACCTCACCGCCACCATCGTGCAGGCCGCCCTCGACAAGATCCCCCAGCTCGACCGGAGCGAGATCGACGATCTGTACCTGGGCTGTGGTCTGCCCGGCGGTGAACAGGGCTTCAACCTGGCCCGCGTGGTCGCCACCCTGATGGGGCACGACGACCTACCCGGAGCCACCCTGACCCGCTACTGCGCCTCGTCCCTGCAGACCACTCGGATGGCGATGCATGCGATCCGGGCAGGCGAGGGTGACATCTTCGTCTCCGCCGGCGTCGAGACCGTCTCCCGGTACGCCCGGGGCACCTCAGACAGTCTGCCGCCGGAGGCGCAGGCGTTGGTCGGTGGAGGCTGGGAGAACCCCCGCTTCAACGCCGCGCGGGAGCGTTCGACGGCACGCGCCAAGGGCGGGGCCGAGGTGTGGACGGATCCGCGGGACACCGGCGACCTACCCGACATCTACCTGTCCATGGGGCAGACCGCGGAGAACCTGGCCCAGGTCCATGGCGTCACCCGGGCCGAGATGGACGAGTTCGGTGTGCGCAGCCAGAACCGCGCCGAGCAGGCGATCGCCGCTGGGTTCTGGGCTCGGGAGATCACCCCGGTGACCGCCCCGGACGGCACCGTGGTCAGCGCCGACGACGGTCCCCGACCCGGTGTCACGCTCTCCGCCGTCGCCCAACTGGATCCGGTCTTCCGGCCCGACGGCCGGATCACCGCCGGCAACTGCTGCCCCCTCAACGACGGCGCCGCCGCCGTAGTGATCATGAGCGCACAGCGGGCGAGTGAACTCGGAGTCACCCCGCTGGCACGGATCGTCTCGACCGGCGTAACCGCGCTCTCGCCGGAGATCATGGGGCTCGGCCCGGTCGAGGCGTCGAAGCAGGCCCTGAAGCGGGCGGGGATGACCATTGACGACGTGGACCTGGTAGAGATCAACGAGGCCTTCGCCGCACAGGTGATCCCCTCCTACCGGCAGTTGGGCATAGCGGAGGAGAAGCTGAACGTGATGGGCGGCGCCATCGCCGTCGGCCACCCGTTCGGTATGACCGGCGCGCGGATCACCGGCACCCTGCTCAACGCCCTGCAGTGGCACGACGCGACGATCGGCCTGGAGACGATGTGCGTCGGCGGCGGCCAGGGCATGGCCATGGTGATCGAACGTCTGACCTGAGGGTTTCGGGAGCCGGCCCGGCGCGGGCCGGCTCCGCGGGTAGCCCGCAGCGGGCCGCGCGGGTCGCCGTGGGCCGCGCGGATGGTCCTCAGAGGGCCGCGCGGGTCGCCGTGGCCACGCTGGCAGCCCGCGCCAGCGTGGCGTCCGATGCCCCCGCGGCAAGCAGATCTGCCGCCACCACCCGCAGCTGGTCCGGCAGGGCAACATCGTGGTCAAGTCGGGGCACGAGCCGGCGCGGCCGCGCCTCGGCGTCCGCCACCAGATTCGCGAGTTCCTGCACGAGCCGGTGCACGAGATCGGCCCGGGAGACATTTCCGCCGGCAGCGCTGGCGGCCCACCGTGGCTGTTGCCAGTGCCCCACCTGCCGCACGATCAGCTCCACCGTCCGCCTGAAGTCCCCGGCCTGTTCCACCTCGCCGAGTCTACGCCGGACGTCTCCGCAGCCTGCTCGTCAATCTCGCTGACCAGCTTCGTCGCCGAGGGGCTGCGAACCGCCGCGGAGCAACCAACCGCATGTGAAGACGGCGATGCCCGGCCCCCGTGAGGCGGGCCGGGCATCGCCGGTTGCACGGAGACGATCAGTCGTCGCCCTGGAAGTAGCTCAACAGTCGGAGAATCTCGATGTAGAGCCAGATAAGGCTTACCAGGATGCCGAAGGCGGCGACCCAGGAGTAACGCTGCGGCAGCCCCATCCGGACGCCGTCCTCGACCTCCTTGAAGCTCAGCACGAAGCTGAGCGCCGCCACGACGATGACGACGAGGCTGAACCCGATCGCCAGCGGGCTGCCGTCGCGCAGCCCGGTGTTGATGCCGAAGAGCGACAACACCAGGTTGATCATGATGACCGCGAAGAGGCCGGCCATCACCGCGACCATGCCCTTGACGAACTTCGGGGTGGCCCGGATGGCCTTGGCCCGGTAGAGCATCGCCATCAGGAAAAAGACGCCGAAGGTGGCCACGACCGCTTGGAGCACGATGCCGTCGTAGAGCGTCTCGAAATACTTGCTGACGGCACCAACAAGCACGCCTTCGACGACGGCGTACGCGACAACCAGCGCCGGGTTCGCCATCCGCGAGAACGAAATGATCAGGCCGAGCACCAGGCCGACCATCGCGGCGCCAATCCACGCGGCGCCGAGCAGCGCCTCCGGGATCATGATCCACGAGGCAGCGGCGACCACGCCGAGGATGCCGAGTAGGCTGACCGTCTTCACCACCACGTCGTCAACCGTCATGGTGTTGACGGTCGGCGGCGCAGCCGGGTAGCCGGCCTGCGTCGGGTACTGCTGGGGGTAGCCGGGCTGTCCATACGGCCCGGTCGGGGCGTACCCGGTGGCCCGCTCACGCTCGGCCGCCTGGCCGAGCCGGGCGAGCACCGGGTTCGAGGTCTTCACTGTCAGGCCTCCCTCAGGGGGTTGGTGCACGTCAACGTGCAGCATCAAGGATAAACGGCCAACATGATTCGTGGAGATCGCACAGTGGGGCGGTGTTGAACGACGCTCCGACGACGGCTGACCGCAGGTGCCCGGGGCGGGGATCGAACCCGCACGCCTTGCGGCAGCCGCTTTTAAGGCGGCCGTGTCTGCCATTCCACCACCCGGGCGGGTGGCACCGGCACGCCGACACGCGACGGTGCAGTGCCACCGTAGCCGGTCTTTGGCCAGCAGGCGTACTCGCAGTCCCAGGTGCCCGGACGTCGCCCGGGCACGGCCGGTGCCGCGCCGCGCCCGGGGGCAAACCCCGCGCCCCGGCTATCGGGGGTTGACCGGCTGGGACGCCTCGGCGAACTCCTCACGCGGATCATGCAGCTGACCGAGGGCGACAACCTCACGCCGGAGAAAGAACGCCAATGTCCAGTCGGCGACCACCCGGACCTTTCGGTTCAACGAGGGAATCCGGCTCATGTGATACGTCCGATGCATGAACCAGGCGGGCAGGCCCTTCATTTTGATGCCGTACACCTGCGCGACCCCCCGGTAGAGGCCGAGGCTGGCGACGCTGCCGGCATGCCGGTGTTGGTAGGGCACCGGCTCCCGGCCCCGGATGACGTTGACGATGTTGTCGGCCATCCGGTTCGCCTGACGGACCGCGTGTTGGGCGCTCGGCGAGCAGTAGCTGCCGGGCTCCTTCGTCAGATCCGGCACCGCGGCGCAGTCCCCGGCGCTCCAGGCATCCGCCACCACCTGATCACCGTCGACGACCTGCAGCGTGGGCTGACAGGTGATCCGCCCCCGATCGTCACGGGGGAAGTCCGTCGAGTCCAGCATCGGCGAGGGCTTCACCCCGGCCGTCCAGACGATCGTGTCCGCCGGAAAGCTGTCGCCGTCGGAGAGGCTCACCAGCCCGTCAACGCAGGACTCCAGCCGGGTACCTAGCCGAATGTCCATCCGGCGCCGGAGGAGCTGCTGCACCGTGTAGGCACCCATGTCCGGGTCGACCTCGGGCAGCACCCGCTGCGTCGCCTCGACGAGCACCCACCGCATGTCGTCCGGGTTCAGCTCCGGGTAGTACCGCAGCGCGCTCCGGGTCATATCCTCCATCTCGGCGAGCGCCTCGATGCCGGCGTAGCCCCCGCCGACGAAGACGAAGGTCAGCGCCCGCTGGCGCAGCGCCGGATCCGGCGTGGCCGCGGCGACATCGAGCCGATCCAGCACATGGTTGCGCAGGTAGATCGCCTCGCCAATGGTCTTGAACCCGATGCCGTGCTCGTGTAACCCGGGAATCGGCAGGGTCCGGGAGACCGAGCCGGGGGCGATGACCACCTGGTCGTACCGGATCTCGCGGGTCGGACCGGCGATCGGCTGGACCAAGGCGGTCTTGGTGGCGTGGTCGATCCGGGTGACCGCGCCCACGACGACGGTGCAGCGGCGCAGCTCCCGCCGCAGCGGCACCACGGAGTGCCGGGGCGAGATGCTGCCCGCCGCCGCCTCCGGGAGGAATGGCTGATAGGTCATGTGGGGCTGCGGGTCGACCACGACGACCTCGGCCTCCCGCGGGCCGAGCTTCTTCGACAGCCGCAGCGCCGCGTAGAGCCCGACGTGTCCGGCACCCACCACAAGGATCCGCTTCGGATTCACGCCTCTATCTTTCCTCGGTGACCCGGCAAATCCCCGGCTACGGACCCGGTTGTGACCCAACACAACCGGTGACCCCACCTAACCCGGACATACCGCCGTCAGCGCCGACGGAGTAGCCACCCCAGCAGCGCAGTCACCAGCACCGCTACCACCAGCCCGGCCACCGTCACCGCCTGCAGCCCCTGCGCTCCGCCGACACCGGCCAGCTCAACCAGGAGCACGCCCAGCACCGCCGTACCGAGCAACACGGCGACCGCCCGCAGCAGCCAGCGCAGCACCAGGGCCGGATCCACCACCGCGTCGTACGGCAACACGGCCACCAGCGCGCACAGGGTATGGCTGAGATAGAGCGCCGCCGCCACGGCAAACAACCGCCAGAGCGCGACCGGCCGATCGTAGCCATCGATCGCCAGCACCCACCCGCCCACGGTCAGCAGGGCGACGACGGTCGGCCAGATCCGCCGCGGCCCCACCGCCGGCAGCAGCGCCACCACCGGCGCCACCACCAGCAGCTGCCCCCGCAGGAGCTCCACCGGATACGCGAGCACCAACCCGACCAACGCAGTGAGGAAGACGCCCGACCGGAGCAGCAACGGCGCCAGCGTGATCCGGGTCACCGCGCGCCGGGCCGCGCGAGCCCGGGTCACCGCGGCGCTCATCGCCGCCCGCTCTCGGCCCGGGCCAGCCGGCTCACCGGGCCCCCGCCCTCGGCGCAACCGCCAGCCGAGCCACGTCCCGCAGCACCTCGTCCAGGCTGCCCGCGCCGGCCCACCGCACCACCGGCACACCGTGCTCCCGCAGCTGGCGCTGCATCGTGTCCCGATCCAGCCGCCACAGCCGGTGCGCCGCCTCCGACCACCGCCGCTCCCCCGACGGGGTCAGCTCAACAGGAAGGGTGTCCACCGCCACGACGAAGCGACCCGACCAGGCCAGGCGAGCCAGCATCTGCGCGGATCGTTCATCCAGCAACGGCGTAAGCACCACCACCAACGCATCCGAGGAGAGCAGCTGCGGTCCGAAGCCCGAGTCGTGCAGCTCCTCTGGGGAGGACTGGGGATGCACGTCGAGCAACCACTCCAGCACTGTCAGATAGTGGCGGCGGCCAGTG
This sequence comes from Salinispora pacifica DSM 45544, assembly GCF_000378845.1. NCBI lineage: Bacteria > Bacillati > Actinomycetota > Actinomycetes > Micromonosporales > Micromonosporaceae > Salinispora > Salinispora pacifica. Next base: position 2,220,866 of record NZ_KB905359.1, read on the forward strand.
GCGGGACGTAACCGACGGCCGGCCGGACCGTACTCCAGCAACGACACCCGGTCGCCCCGGTGCAGGTAGTGTTCCGCGATCGCCGCAGCGGCCCGAACCGTCGTGTCCAGCACCGAGGCGGTGCCCCCGACTCCACCGGAGCGGCCCGCCTCGGCGAACACGTCGAGCAGCAGCACCACCTCAGCGTCCCGGTCGGAGAGGGTGGCCGCGACGTGCAGCTGTCGGGCCCGCAGCGAGACTCGCCAGTCCACCCGACGTAGCCGGTCACCGGGGCCGAAGACCCGTACGCCGGCCAGCTCCCCGCCTTCGCCGGGGCGACGCGAGTGGTGTGCGCCAACCAGGCCCGCCGCGCGGGGCATCGCCTCCACCGCATCGAAGGGATCAGTCACCGGGTAGGTACTGACCGAGACCGCCTCGGCCACCACCGCGCGGGAGACCAGTAAGCCGAACGCGGCGCTAGCCTGGACCCCGACGGGCCCCAGCGGGTGCCGTCCCCAGCGGCGCACGGTACCGGCGAGCTCCACCTCGACCAGGGCACCAGCCGGTACGGCGGTCGCCAGGGGACGGTCGACGACCGACTGCCCGCCGCGCGACGCGGCGTGGGTCGCCGCCATCCCGGCGACGGACACCCGATCGACCCGCAACCAACGCGACGCTCGGCTCTGCAGCAACGCGAGGTCATAGTCGACCGGGTCCGGATTACCAACGGTGAGCTGCGCGGCGAGCGCGCCCCCCTCCACCTGGCTTCCCTCGGCGGCGACCTGGACCAGCGGCAACGCGGCGGGCCGGCGACGCAGGGCGTACGCGGTGCCGATCGCGAACGGAGCGGCCAGCACCACCAGGTCCACCCGCCCGAGCAGCACGCCGGCGATCAGGAGCAGACCGGTCAGGAGCACCGCCCGGCCGAACGCCCAGGTCGGCGTCCAGCCGCCGGCCTGCTCCGGTGGTGTCGGCACGGTGGACGAGGTCATCAGCGGACGGGCAGGCCGGTGGCGTAGCTGGGCAGCGCGCCGCTGGCCGGAGCCGGGGTGGCCGCCAGCACCTCGTCGACGACGATGGCCGGAGCGACCCGACGCAGCCACAGCTCCGGACGAAGCGTGATCCGGTGCGCCAGCGCCGGTACCGCCACCTCCTTGACGTCCTCTGGCACCACGTAGTCCCGGCCGGCCATCACGGCCCGGACCCGGGACAGCAGCAGCAGCGCCAGCGAGCCACGCGGGGAGGCGCCGACCAGCACGGAGGGGTGTTCCCGGGTGGCCGCGGCAAGCGCGACCAGGTACCGGCCGATCGAGTCCTCCACCACCACGTCCTCCAGCGCGGCCTGCATCGCGCGCAGGGTCGCGGCGTTCACCACCGGCTTGATCTCCGCCTCCTCACGACGGCGGGAAATCCGGCGACGCAGCACCTCCCACTCCTCGCCGGGCTCGGGATATCCGAAGGAGACCCGGAGCAGGAAGCGGTCCAGCTGGGCCTCGGGCAACGGGTACGTGCCCTCGTACTCGACCGGGTTGGCGGTCGCGAGCACATGGAAGGGCTCATCCAGCCGGTAGGTGACGCCCTCCACCGAGACCTGCTTCTCCTGCATCGCCTCCAGCAGCGCGGACTGGGTCTTCGGCGGAGTGCGGTTGATCTCGTCGGCGAGGAGCAGGTTGGTGAAGACCGGCCCGGCGCGGAACGCGAAGTCCCCGCTACGTTGGTTGTAGAGGAAGGAGCCGGTGACATCGGCGGGCAGCAGGTCCGGAGTGAACTGGAGCCGCCGGAAATCGAGCCCGAGGGCCTGGGCGAAGGACCGGGCGGTCAGCGTCTTACCAAGCCCGGGCAGGTCTTCGAGCAACACGTGCCCGCCGGCCAGAATCCCGGCGAGGACCAGCTCCAGCGCCTCCCGTTTTCCGACCACGACCTCGCCCACCGCGTCCAGGACCGCGTGGGCAAGGTGGCCGACCTCCGTAGCGGGTAACTTCCGGTCCACGTCGTTCATCACAGTTTCTCCAGTTCGGCGACGATCGCCGCGAGCTCGCGCGGCGACGGCGGGCGGCGAGGCGGGTGCTCCAGGAAGGTCGACAGCCGATCACCGAGCAGTACGCGGGCGCGGGCGGGATCCGACCCGCGGGTCACCCCGTGCCGCAGCCGGATCCGTTCGTCGGCCAGTTCGCCGAGTCGGGGCAGGATGGTCCCGTTGAACCGCTTGGCCCGGGTGGCCGCCCAGTCCAGCGGACCCTCCCAACTGTTGATCGCCGCACCCAACGCGTCGTGCTGGTCGCCGCGCTGCCCGCGGAGCTCGGCCGGGTCGAACAGCGCCAGGTGAACGGCCGGCGCCGCAGGTGGTGGGCGGAGCGCCCGAACAACCTGGCGGACCAGGAAGAGCGCGAGTACGCCGGCGACCAGAACCGGCAACGACACCTGGAGCCCAACCGCACGTAGGCCGGCGACCACAACGACCACCACGGCCCCGACGCCGGCCAGGTTACGCAGCAACAGCCGCAACGGCCGGCCGCGAGCCGATTCCTGGTGTGGGCGCCGCTGCGGGCCCCGCTCCTCCGCGCCACTGAACAGGTCGTCGATGCTGGTGCCGCTCACCGCGACACCTCCTCGTACCCGGTCCGGAGCCCTCGGTTGGTCACGCCGGCCCCTCCCCGCTCGCACCGGCCAGCTCGGTCAGCTCCCCGCGAAGCCGACGCAACGCGGCCCGGGCCTGGTCCCGGGTACGCTCGTCCACTGGCCGGGTAGCGTAGCGCGCCTCCCGGTAGACATGTGCGAAATCGGCCAGCACGTCGGCGCTGGCGATCGCGGGCACCCCGGTGGCCGGGTCACCCCGCAGGAGGCGAACCACCAGTTCGGTGGGGGTGTCGCCGGCCAGTTGACGTACCCCGGCGCTGGCGGCGGCTTCCTCCAGGCGAACCCAGCAGGCGATGACCACCGTACGCGGATCGGTGCCGGTGTCGTCGAGGTCAACCAGGCCGGCATCGAGTGCGGCGACCACCTCACGGGCCGTGCCTTCGGCCGTGCGCGGGACCCGGCGCTCGGAGCGGCGCCGAGTGCTTCGGCGCAGCACACTACGCAGGAGCGCCCCGGCGAGGACGCCGGCAACGGCCAGCCCGGCCAGCCCGAGCAGCGCAAGGAGTGCGGTTCGCAGCCAGTCGGGCCGCTGCTGGCTGTTCAGCTCGCCCGCGTCGCGCGGTTCTACCGGCATCGATACGGCCGGCTCGGCCGTCGGGTAGTCCGGGACGAGCGGCAGCTGTTCGGCCGCGGGTGGGATGCGGCTGGCCCCGAGCGACGAGTGCGCGGCCGCGGCGGTGGCGGCGGCCAACAAAAGCAACACCGCTGCGAGGGGCCACCACCGGCGCAGCACACCGCTGTCGGCGGGAGCCGAGGATGCGGATCGGCGCTTCCGGTCCGTCATCCCAATGCCCCGCAGCCCTTACTCCACCCCGGCCAGTCGCTTCGCCCGGGCGAACACGTCGTCCAGCATCTCTGGTGTCAGCCGCCCGGTAAAGGTGTTCTGCTGGCTGACGTGGTAGCAGCCGAGCAGATCCGGGGCGCCGTTCCCGGACCAGTGTGCCCCATGCGTGAAAGCGGGTCGCGGGCTGGGCGGGGACATCGCGTACACCCGGGGCAGAGTCGGCCACCACGCGGCCCAGGCGAAGGCGCCCAGCGCGACCACAACCCGCAGGTTCGGCCGGAGCAACGCGACCTCGCGGTGCAGCCAGGGCTGGCAGGTATCGCGCTCGCCCGGGGTGGGCTTGTTGGCTGGCGGCGCGCAGCGCACCGCCGCGAAGACTCGGGTGTGGCGCAGGGTCAACCCGTCATCGGCGGCGACGCTGGTCGCCTGGTTGGCCAGCCCGGCCCGGTGCAGGGCGGCGAAGAGGACATCGCCGGAGCGGTCGCCGGTGAAGACCCGGCCGGTCCGGTTACCACCGTGCGCCGCCGGCGCGAGGCCAAGGAGCCCGATGCGGGCCCTCGGGTCGCCGAAACCGGGCACCGGGCGTCCCCAGTACTCCTGTTCCCGGAAGGCCGCGCGTCGAGTGCGGGCCACCTCTTCCCGCCAATCGACCAGGCGGGGGCAGGCGAAGCAGTCGCTGATCGCCGCTCCGAGTGCGGCGAGGCTGGGCGCCCCGGCCGCGGCCCCGGTCACCTGCTCGGCGGTGCGTGGCCGGGCTGTGACCGCGGGTACCCGCGGCACGCGCCGACTCCCGGCGGGCGTTCCGCCGGGAGGCACCGATCCGTGGTCAGCCAAGCTTCGCCCGGAAGAGTTCCAGGGTGCGGGCCCACGCCGTGGCGGCAGCCCGTTGGTCAAAGTTCTCTGGCCGGTCCTCGTTGAAGAAGGCGTGCGCGGTGCCCGGGTAGTCGTAGGTCTGACAGGTGCCGCCACCAGCCTCGATGGCCCGACGAACGAGCTGCACTCCCGGTTCGGCCGAGGTGCCGTCGGCCTCGCAGCAGTGGATGGCGGCGGCCTTGCCCGCGTACTCCGACCACTTCGGGCGCATCCCCTCCCCGGGCAGCCGAGGGTAGAAGGCCGAGGTCGCCACGATCCGCTCGGTGCGGGCAACGGACCAGAGCGCCAGGCTGGCCCCGGCGCAGAAGCCGACGCAACCGATCTTGCCGGCAACCTCCGGCCGACCCGCGAGGTAGTCGGCCGCGGCGGCGATGTCCGCCGCGGCGGCGTCCAACTGCCCGCTGTTGAGCAGTTGCCGGGGTTCATCCGGCTTGTTGGCCGGCCCGCCGCGCCGCAGGTCCGGGGCGAGGGCGACGAAGCCGGCCTCAGCAAAGCGGTCAACGACCGCTCGGACGTGCGACGCCAGGCCCCACCAGTCCTGGATCACAATGACCGCCGGGCTGGCCGTACCGCCAGGCGGTACCACGAGATACCCCTCGCCCGTACCACCGTCGCACCGGTACGTCACCATGTCGCCCATCGGCCGTCCTCCTAGCGGTCAGTCATCGTTGGCTGGTCGCCCAGTGGTCCTACGTGCCGGTAGCCTGCCACGGCCACGCGGGCCCCGGGAAGACGCCGGAGAAGTGGCGTTCACCTCCCGGACACCAATCGATGGCCCAGGTACGGCGACGGCGGCGCCGAAAACCGCGCCGCCGTCGCCGTACTCCCGTAAGCCGCTCAGGAGTTGTCGGTCAGGCAGAGCAGATAGCCCGTCTTGCCCGGAATGATGTTACTGAAGATGTAGTACTCCTCGTTCTCCTGGAAGAACTCGGCACACGCTTCGCCGGACTCGGCCTGCTCCTCGGTCTGGTCCTCTGCTCGACCGACCACCTTGTACGTCGCCTCGGCGGAGGCACAGTCAACGACCTTGCCACCGTCAACCGCCTCCATCTCGTCGCCGATGGTCGTGGGTAGCTCGGCGATGCAGTCACCAGCCTTGGCTTCCGCGGTCTCGTCGGCCCCGAGCACCGCGCCCAGGCCGAACTTGAGGCCGGCGACCACCAGGAACGCGACGATCGCGCCAACGATGCCCAAGACCTTCTTGCGGCCGGACTTCCGAGCTGGCTCTGGGGCTGGGGCTGGGGCACCATCCTGGGGTACGTCGGTTGACGGCTGAGTGCCAGCCGGCTGCGGGACGTCGGGTTGGGTGGGGGGTACGACCTGCTCCGGCACGAATTTTCCTTCCCAGGGGGTGATAGTGCGGAGAAAACCGTAGACGATCAACAACGGCCCTATTACCCCACAGCCTCATCCCTTCGGCCACTTTCATCGCTACGGGGATATGAGGAACACCTTGGAACCCGGGGGCCAGCGCTCTCCGGAGCGCTCACCCGGTGGGCGCGACACCCGGCGCGGGCGCGGATGTCGGCGGGGTCTCCGGCACCGTCGTCGCGGTCTCCGATGTGGCCGGCGGGGTCTCCGGAACCACCGGTGCGGTCTCTGGATCCGGCGTGCTCGGTGCGGTCTCCGGCACGGCCGGCGAGGCAGTGGAGTCCGGTTGGACCGTGCCCGGTGGAGCGAGGAGGGCCGGTGGGGACGCCTCAGCCGTGGGCCGCGGCCCGAACGGCGCCGCCTCCGGGCAGTACGGGTAGCCGCGCAGCAGCGGGCTGGCACCGTTGATCTCATCCCGGCGGATCACGTCCCGCGCGTCCGCGCAGTCCGGGTAGCCGAGCCGGATCGGATCGCCGTTCTGGTCGAACAGCCGCGCGTAGTCCACCAACTGACCCTCGGTGTCATAGACGAAGACGTCGCGGATGTGGTCGTACCGGCTGTCGACCGAGATCGGAGCGTAGTAGTCACCCGCACCGCGCCGATCCTCCTGGTGAACCAGCGCCGCCAGCGCGAAACCGACGAGCACCAGGTTGCCGAGGACCAGCAGCCGTCCCGGCCAGGGTCGCGACCGGGCATCCCGGCGACCGAGCATGACCGAGGCGACGACCAGGGCCGCCAGGATCATCAGGCCAAGCGACAGGTGGCCCCCGATCCTGGGCAGTAGCCCGATCTCGCCATTGAGGCCGGTACTGAGCACGGCCAGCAGCATCGCCGCGAGGTAGCCGCGCAGAATCCACCAGCCCGGGGCGAGGAGGTGCAGAAAGGCGCGCACCGTCGGATACCCGAGGGGTGGGCCCAGTTGCCGGTCGAGCGTGTTCAGCCGGCCGCGGACCCGGTCAACAAGGGCGGTCAGCTCTCCGGTCGCCGACCGGCGACCGGCTCCGACCCCGGCGGCGATCCGCAGCTCACGGGCGTACGCCTCCGGCTCACCGAGCCGTTCCACCAGCGTTCCGTCGGACTCGGCGGCCACCACGGCGAGGTGCTCCGGCAGGTCTTCGGTCAGCTCGTCGCGGACCGCCGGCGACAGGTCGGTCAGGGCGCCGCGAACCCGGGCGACGTAGTCGGCTATCTCCTGCTCAGTGACGGTCATACCGCCCTCCCCCGATCGTCGAGCAGCGTGTCCATGGTGCTGGCGAATGAGCGCCAGAGCTTGCCGGAGCGCGCGACCTGGTCTCGGCCGGCGGCGTTCAGCGAGTAGTACTTGCGGTGTGGCCCGGATTCGCTGGGCACCACGTACGTGGTGAGCAGCCCCGCCGCGAAGAGACGCCGCAACGTGCCGTAGACGGAGGCGTCGCCCACCTCGGTCAGGCCGGCGTCGCGCAGTCGACGCAGGATGTCGTAGCCGTAGCCGTCCTCTTCCCGAAGCACCGCGAGGACAGCCAGGTCCAGCACGCCCTTCAAGAGCTGTGTGGTGTCCATACAAAGGACAGTACTATTCAATGCACAGTAGCGTCAACGGCCGAGTCACCGGATCCGCGGCGGACACCCGGAGCCAGGCGCACCACCCCTGACTCGGCACCCCAGAACCTCCCGCGGAGCAGTGCCGACAAGGCCCGCCCGACTAGGTGAGCCCGCTCCAGGGCAGGCGAGCCGGAGCAGGAAACTTCGCGTGATAGATGGCGGCGGAAGCCTCCCGACTCCACTCCGGCATGCCCTCGGGCACATCCGCCGGATCGACGACCACCTCGACGAAGGTCAGCCGCTCCGCGCGCTCATCGATATCGGCCAGGATCTCGGCCAGCTCGGCCTCGGTGCGGGCCGTGCGCGCGACGAAGTCTCCCTCCGCCGCGAACACCGCCAACAGCTTGCTGTACCGCCAGTTGAGTATCTCGGCGTAGCCCTGAGACTCTTCCCCCACCGCTTTCTCGAGCGCCCGCTCGGTAGCGTAGCCACTATTGTTGATCATGACAATTATCGACGATTGACCAAAGTTGAACATCTGGCCAATCTCCTGCGGGGACATTTGCATTCCACCGTCACCGGTAATCGACACCACCCGCCGGCCTGATCCAGCGACTCCGGCGCCGAAAGCCGCCGGAATCACGTAGCCGGCCGAACTCCAGATTGGTTCCGACAGAGCGGACGCCCCAGTCGGCAGACGCATCATTTCCAGGCCAAAGAAGGAGGTCCCGACCTCCGCGACCACAATGTCCCCCGGACGCAGCAGAGCCTCGATCGCCGGCCAGAGTCGCTCGTGAGTGATCGGCCCACTGCTCGCCCTGTCCAGTTCGGACGATCCCTTTGACTGGACCACCCCGCTCCGCCAGTCGCGCGTACGACGGACAGCCAGCTGGTGCAACCGACCCAACGCCGCAGCCATGGAGATCGGGCCGAAACGGGTACCGGCGACCGATGCGGCATGAGGCCCCAAGTTAATGATCCGATCCGGATCCAGTTCCGCGGTGAACAGGCCATTCCAGTCAATGAACGTGGTTCCGAGACAGACCACGACGTCGGCGGCTTCGACCACCTCCCGGACCGCGTCCCGACTCTCCAGGCCAGAATAGACCCCGACGTATCGGGGGTCAGCCTCGTCAAACAGACCCCGGCCGAGCGCCTGCGCGGCAACGGGCCAGTTGCGCTCGCTCGCGAACGCGGCGACAGCCGGCCCCAGACCCAGCCGGATCGGCACGTTTCCCACCAGCAGTACGGGCCGCTGGGCGCCGGCGAGCCGGCGCTGCGCAGCGGCCGCGAACGCGTCCAGTTGCGCCGCGTTCGTGACCGGCTCCGGGCGCCGGAAGGGTCGCGCCGGTCGCGGGACCGAAGCCACCGCCACGTCCCCCGGAATTCGGATGTACACCGGACGCTGCTGCGACCAACACTCGCCCAGCACCCGATCGACTTCCCGCAGCGCATCCTCCGCGGTCAACGACGTCTGGGCAACCGTAACCTCGCCCGCCATCCGGGCCCAATGGTCAAAGTCGCCATCCACGAAAGAGTGATGGACCGAGGTGCGCCGCCGCATGATCTCGGTCGAGGGGCCACCGACGATCGAAACGACGGGGACAGACTCAGCCATCGCGCCGGCCAGGGCGTTGAGCGCCGACAGCTCACCCGGGCCGTACTGGGTAGCAATTGCCCCGACGCCAGCAATCCGCGCATAGCCGTCCGCCGTGTAGCCGGCGTTGAGCTCGTTGGAGCTGCCGACCCATTCGATACCGTCAAAAGCCATGACCTGATCGGTGAATTCCATTGCATAGTCGCCCGGCACACCGAATATGTGCCGCACACCGAGGTCGTGCAGGCGACCAAGTAGTAGTTCGGCTACTGTGACCGTCTCCCCCCGCCCGACCACCACGCCTCCCCTCACCACGATCGGCTGATCATGAAACAGACTCAGCCTATCCAAACCACCCGAAAATTGAGCTGGTTCGGCCATATCGCGACGGGAAGGGTCGGTGCCGCTCCTACCGGAGGCTGTAGGCGATGCCGTCCAGAATGTCGTGCTCGGAGGCGACCACGAAGTCCTTGCCCGAACGCTCCATAATCACGCGAAGCACCAGGGCACCCGCCGCGATCACGTCAGCCCGACCCGGATGCATCACCGGAATCGCCAGCCGCTGCGCCCGGGTCGCCACCAGCAGATCAGTCGTCACCGCCGCCACCGCCCGATCCGACACCCGGGCGTGGTGGATACGCTGCGGGTCGTACCCGGTCAGCCCCTCGGCGATCGCGACCACCGTGGTGACGGAGCCAGCGAGCCCGATCAGCGTGGCGGCCTCCCGACCGGGCACCGCATCGAGCGCCCGGTCCACGGCAGCCACGATGTCCGCCTCGGCCGCCCTGATCTCGGCCGGATCCGGTGGGTCACCCTGCAGATGCCGCTCGGTCATCCGGACACAACCAATGTCCACCGAGATCGCTGCCGTCACACCACCGCTGCTGGTGCCCACGACGAACTCCGTCGAACCGCCGCCGATGTCGACCACCAGGTACGGCTCCCGGGTCGAGTCGGGCAGGCCACGAACTGCCCCGGTGAACGAAAGCCGCGCCTCCTCCTGACCAGTCACCACCTCCGGGGCAACCCCCAGCGTCCGCTCCACCATGTCGCGGAAGTCGGCGGCGTTCTCCGCATCCCGGGAGGCCGACGTGGCACACATCCGCACCCGGTCGACGCCCAACTTCTCGATCTCGGCGGCGTACTCCGCCAGCGCCACCCGGGTCCGCTCGATCGCCTCCGGGGCCAGCCGACCGGTGCGGTCAACGCCCTGACCCAGTCGAACGGTCTCCAGTCGACGGCTCAGCTCAACCAACGGTGCGCTCGCTCCGGCGCCCGGATCCGGCAGCTCGGCGACCAGCAGGCGAATCGAGTTGGTCCCGCAGTCGATGGCGGCCACACGCGTCGTCACGCCCGCAACCCTACGGCAGACCGGACAGCCCACTCAGAGCCGCAGCAGCATTCGCGTGTTGCCGAGCGTGTTTGGCTTGACCCGCTCCAGGTCGAGAAACTCCGCGACCCCCTCGTCGTACGAGCGCAGCAGCTGTTCGTAGACCGGGTGGGGCACCGGCGCCCCGTCGATCTCGGTAAACCCGAACTGACCGAAGAAGCGAGTCTCAAAGGTGAGCACGAAGATCCGAGCCACGCCCAACTCCCGGGCATCGTCGATCAGGCCGCCCACGATCCGGTGCCCGATCCCGCCACCCCGACAGCTCGGGTGGACCGCCACCGTCCGAATCTCCGCCAGGTCCTCCCACATGACGTGCAGGGCACCACAGCCGACCACGTCCCCGGTGGGTGTCACCGCGACCCGGAACTCCTGCACGTGCTCGTACAGGGTCACGGTCGCCTTGCTGAGTAACCGCCGGCCGTCGGTGTACGTGTCGATCAGCCGCCGGATCCCCCGAATGTCCGCCGTCCGGGCTCGACGGACCACGGGTCCGCCGGCAGCGGTCATCTCACTCGTCCGCTGGCGTGGCCACGCATGGTCCCCCCGCCCACCACGGCTCGATCAGCCGCAACACCTCGTCCCCGAAAGGGTTGACACCGGGACCGGCGGCGAGCGCATGCCCGAGGTGCACGTGCAGGCACTTGACCCGATCCGGCATCCCACCGGCGGAGATTCCGGCGATCTCCGGCACGTGACCGATCGCCTCCCGACGCTGGAGGTAGTCCTCGTGCGCGGCACGATAGCGCGCTGCCAACTCCGGATCCGCCGCGAGCCGGTCGGCCATCTCCTTCATCAGCCCGGCGGACTCCAGCCGGCTACAGGCCGCCGTCGCCCGGGGACAGGTCAGGTAGAAGAGCGTCGGGAAGGGCGTGCCGTCGGCGAGCCGCGGTGTCGTCTCCACCACATCGGGCATGCCGCACGGACAGCGGTGGGCCACCGCCCGGGTGTCCCGGGGCGGACGGCCGAGCTGTCCCGCCACCGCGGCCAGGTCGGCGGGGGTGGCTGGCTCGCGTCGCGGCAGCGGCACGGAGGATGCCGCCGGCTCCTGCGGTGGTACGACTGTCACGGTGTCCTTCCTGGTTCGGTGCCGGCACTCACTCGCCGGACCGTTCCTGATCCGCGGCCGTCACGCTCGACCACAGTGTGTCGTACCACCGATCGGCCCCGGCCAGGCCGTCCGGACCAGCGGGCTGATCCGCCGACTCGGCCACTCCCGGTTTGGGGAGCACGATCAACAGTTGCTCGCCTTCACGGCCCATGAAGAAGCGTTCCCGGGCCTTGGCCGCGATGTACTTCGGGTCCTGCCACTTCGCGGCCTCGGCGGCAAGCCTCTCGATCTCCGCCCGCTGCGCTGTCTGGGCGGCCTCCATCCGGGCGATGTCCGTCTGCTGGTCGAGGTAGACCCGCACCGGATAGGTGTAGCCGAGCGCGAGGGCGATCAGCACCGCGACCAGCACGGTCGCCCGCCCGGTGCCCCGTCGGGGGCGGGGGGCGGAGAGCCGCTTCACCGCACTGCCGGAGGCCGACCGCCGCGCGGCGGGCCGGTTCGCCGAACGGGCTCCGTCGGCGCCCCGGACCACGCCCGGGGCGCGGCCGGCGGTCGCCCGCGACTCGGCGCGGACGCCGCCCGTACGAACCGGCCGGGCACCGCCCGACCGGCCGGCCTGACCGGGCCGGCGGGCCGGACGCTGTCCGCCCGGCATGCGGCGCTGCTGCATCCCCTGCCCCTCCCCCGAAGGTTGCGCGTCTGTCAGGCAGAACGGTAACGCGGGAACGCGCCCGATCCGGCGTACCGCGCGGCGTCAGCCAGCTCCTCCTCGATCCGCAGCAGCTGGTTGTACTTCGCGACCCGGTCCGAGCGGGCCGGGGCGCCGGTCTTGATCTGGCCGCAGCCGGTGGCGACCGCCAGGTCGGCGATGGTGGTGTCCTCGGTCTCGCCGGAGCGGTGGCTCATCATGCACCGGAAGCCGGCCCGGTGGGCAAGGTCCACCGCGTCCAGGGTCTCGGTGAGCGAACCGATCTGGTTAACCTTCACCAGGACCGAATTGGCGGCGTTCTCGGCGATACCGCGGGCGATCCGCTGCGGGTTCGTGACGAACAGATCGTCGCCGACGATCTGGATCCGGTCGCCGACGGCAGCGGTCAGCGTCCGCCACCCGGACCAGTCATCCTCGGCCAGCGGGTCCTCGATCGACACGATCGGGTACGCGTCGGCAAGCTGGGTGTAGTAGCTGCTCATCTCCTCCGCGGTCTTCGCGGCACCCTCGAAGGTGTAGGTGCCGTTCTCGAAGAACTCGGTCGCGGCCACGTCGAGCGCGAAGACGATGTCGGTGCCGAGCCGGTAGCCCGCCTTCTCGACCGCCTCCGAGATCAGGTCCAGCGCGGCGGCGTTGGTCGGTAGGTTGGGCGCGAAGCCACCCTCGTCGCCGAGGCCGGTGGCGAGATCCTTCTTCTTCAGCACCGACTTCAGCGCGTGGTAGACCTCGGTGCCGGAACGCAGGGCCTCCCGGAAGGTCGGCGCACCGATCGGCGCGATCATGAATTCCTGGATGTCGACGTTGGAGTCCGCGTGCGCCCCGCCGTTGAGGATGTTCATCATCGGAACTGGCAACAGGTGCGCGTTCGGCCCGCCGAGGTAGCGGAAGAGGCTCAGCTCGGCGGCGCCGGCGGCAGCCTTCGCCACCGCCAGGGAAACGCCCAGGATCGCGTTGGCGCCGAGCTGGCTCTTGTTGTCCGTACCGTCGATGTCGAGCATCTTCTGGTCGATCAGCCGCTGCTCGCTGGCCTCGTACCCGATCAACTCGTCGACGATCTTGTCTTCGATGTTCGAGACGGCCTTGGCAACGCCCTTGCCGAGGTAGCGGTCCTTCTCACCGTCGCGCAGCTCGATCGCCTCGAAGGCGCCGGTGGAGGCGCCCGAGGGCACCGCAGCGCGGGCGATCGTACCGTCGTCGAGCCCAACCTCGACCTCGACGGTCGGGTTGCCCCGTGAGTCGAGAATTTCCCGGGCGACGATTCCCTCGATGGTTGCCACTGAGTCGCTCCTCGCGTGTGTTGCCGATCGGTCATGGCCGCGACGGTGCGGCTGGGAAGGTGTTGCACGCAGCGTATCGGGCGGCGGTGGAGCGCGACGCGGCACCCGGCGGTTGATTCTCCGGCCGCGCAGTCGAGCGCCGACCGCTTCCTCCGAGCGGCCCGCCCGACATTCCCGTATTCTCCGATGTCAACCGACGTCGGAGTTTGCGCACACTCGATCCGATCGGCGAGGCTGGTCATCATGTCCGCCATCTCGACCCCGCTCCGGCTGCTCGCCGCTGCCGCCATCGCGTCGCTCACCGTCACCGGTTGTCAAAGCCTCGGAGAGGCCGGCCAGACCATCAGCCACGCCGATCTGGTCAACGACCTCGCGAACCGGCTGGACGGGTCGCTGATCCGGACCTACACGGCCGACTACCGGCTCGCGTCCGGGCAGACCGCGACCATCGCGCAGGACCAGGAGCCGGCCCGCGCCACCTACCACTGGACGGCCGGCCGACTGACCGCCACCGAGGAGGCGACCACCCGGTGCGAGACCGCCGACGGGCGGACGGCCTGCACGATCACACCGCCGCCGGACAAGCCGGACAAGCCGGCAGTGGCCGTCTTCGCCGCCGCCGAGAGGCAGGGGCTGATCACCCCGCCAGCGGTGCTGGAGCTACTGACCGCTGCCGCCCTGGATCCGGAGTCCAGCATCACCCGCAGCGACACCACGCTGGCCGGACGGCCGGCGACCTGCGTCGAAGTAGGCCGGTCGGACGGCGACCTCACCGGCTGTTTCACCGCCGAGGGGGCGCTGGGCAGCTTCGTCGGTCACCTGGACGGCGAACCGGTCAGTGTGACGCTGACCAGCTACCGGGAGACCGCGGACGGCCCGATGTTCGAATTGCCGACGGAGGCCGACGTGGTCGACCGTTCGACGAGCCCGGGAACCTGACCCCGACCAACCTCAGCTGCCAGCGCGTTCGGCCCGGCGGACGGCCTCGGCGTGGGCGAGGGCGGCGCGGCGCAGGGCCGCCTCCGGATCCAGCCCGGAGGCGCGGGCGGCGGCCACCGCGGCCAGCAGGTCGGCGCCGAGCCGGGCCTCCGGGTCGACCTGCGACTGCGGCGGCGGGGGCGCGACGGCGAGCCGCACCCGGGCGACCCGATCAATGATCTTGGCGGCCAGGGCGAGGGCGGGCTGGCTCAGGGCGATGCCGTCCAGCACCGAGTCACGCGCCTTCTCCGCCCGCTTGATCCGCTCCCAGTTCTCCTCGATCTCGGCGAGGGTGCCGGCCTGCTCCTCGGCGAAGACGTGCGGATTGCGCCGCACCATCTTGTCGACCAGGCCACCGGCCACGTCGTCCACGCTCCACCGCTCGCCCTCGGGTAACTCCTCGGCGAGCCGGGCATGCAGCACCACCTGGAGCAGCACGTCCCCGAGCTCCTCGCGGAGCGCGTCGGTGTCACCGGCGCTGATCGCGTCGTACGCCTCGTAGCACTCTTCCAACAGGAAGCCGGCCAGGCTGCGGTGGGTCTGCGCCCGCTTCCACGGGTCACCCCCGGGCGAGGCGAGCCGGTCCAGCACCGCCACCGCGTCGAGCAGCCGCGCTCCGGGCGGGTCCCATGATCCGTACAGCAGCTCCAACTCGGCGAGCCCCGGCTCCCGGGCCAGTCGCAGGCCCAGCTCCCGAGCGAGTGACTCGTCACCCGCCGGGCCGGCGAGCCAGACCGCACCGCCGCGAGTGGTGGCGGCGTCGAGCAACGCCGGGGTGGCCGGGCCGGCCACGACAGTGACCTCGGCGCCCGCGACCCGGAGCGCCGCCGTCAACTCGCTCTCCGCCCCCGCCAGCACGGGATGCTGGCGTACGACGTCCCACGCGGCTGCGGTGAGCAGCCCGGCCGGCAGCCGCGGCGAGGTGACGAGCAGAATGATCCGCGTCGTCATGCTCAGGCCGGCTGCTGCGCCCCGGTCGGCGGCTCCGGGCTGGAGACGTCGGTGACCGCGTCCGAACCGGGCTCACCCAGGGGCACGCTGACCGCAGCGACCTCGGAAGAGAAGTTAAGGATCGGGAACTCCAGCGGCCGGTAGCGGGGATTGACCGTGACACCGTGCTCCCCGGCAGCCTCAGCAAGTGCCCGGCGACTCGCCAGCGCGTTGCGCAGCTGGGGGACGTCGAGTTGACCGGCGATCTCGGCATCCGGAGTGTCCGGAGAAATCACTCCGGCCGCCCGCCCTGCGGCGATCACCTCCGCGAGCTCCTGCTCGGTCGGCGCGGCCAGCTCGCCCACCGGCAGCCCGGAGAGGCAGGTGTGGAGGGCGGCCAACTGCTGCACATACTCCGACTCCGGGGGGAGTCCGAGCTGGCCGGCGAGCTGGACCGGCTCCACCCGCCCCCGCGGCTGGTAGCCCTGGTCAGCGGAGACCTGGTCACACACCTGACCCAGTACCAACTCGCCGACGACCTGAGACCGGGGCGGCAGCTCCGGGGCCGGTCCACCGAGCTCGGGCGCCTCCGTCGCGGCGCGGCTGTCCCGCAGCTCGTCGAGGATGCTGTCCACGGTGTCCTCGGTGATCTGCTGGTCACCCACGTACGCGGCGACACCCGGCTCGGTACGGCATCCGGTGAGGGCGACGAGGCCGACCACCAGGCTGGCGGCGGCGACAAGACGGCGAGCACGCATAGCGGCAACTCTCTCACGCCGGCGGCGCCGGAACGGACGCCCCCCACGACCCGCAGCTGCCGGCTGGAGCTGCGCCCGCTCACCGCCCGCCGTGCGCTGTGGAGGTGGCGGCACCGGCCGGCTCCCGGGGCGGGCCGAGCACGTCGGCGAGGAGCTGCCCACACCACTCCAGCAGCGCCTGGTCGCGCAGCGGCTCGCCGCCGACCCGCCGGGTGCTCGGCCGGGGCACACTGACCTGTTCCAGCGCCTGCTTGTAGACCGCGTCCGGGTGGTAGCGCTTGAGCCGCAGCTGCTTCGAGTCCGGTAGCGGCAACGGGCCGTACCGGATGTTGCGCCCCTGCATGCTGACGTCGGTGAGCCCGTACCGGCGGGCGAGCAGCCGGAACCGGGCCACCGCCACCAGGTTCTGCACCGGGGCGGGCGGCTCGCCGTAGCGGTCGGTCAGTTCGGCGACCACCGCGCGCAGCCGCTCCTCGTCCCGGGCCTCGGCGAGCTTGCGGTACATCTCCAGGCGCAGCCGCTCCACCCCGACGTAGTCGTGCGGCAGGTGGGCATCCACCGGCAGATCGACCTTGATCTCCGGTTCCTCCTCCGGGCGTTCCCCCTTGAAGGCCTGCACCGCCTCCCCGACCATCCGCACGTACAGGTCGAAGCCGACGCCCTCGATGTGGCCGGACTGCTCGCCGCCGAGCAGGTTGCCGGCGCCCCGGATCTCCAGATCCTTCATCGCCACGTACATGCCGGCACCCAGCTCGGTGTGCTGGGCGATGGTCGCCAACCGCTCGTGGGCGTGCTCGGTGAGCGGCTTGTCCGACGGATAGAGGAAGTACGCGTACGCCCGCTCCCGGCCCCGGCCGACCCGGCCCCGGATCTGGTGCAGCTGGGCCAGACCGAGCAGGTCGGCCCGCTCGACGATCAGGGTGTTGGCGTTCGGGATGTCGATGCCGGACTCGACGATCGTGGTGCAGACCAGGACGTCGAACTCCTTCTCCCAAAAGCCGACCATGACCCGCTCCAGGGCCTCCTCACCCAGCTGGCCGTGCGCCACCGCGACCCGCGCCTCGGGCACCAGCTCCCGCAGCCGCCGCGCCGCCCGCTCGATCGACTCCACCCGGTTGTGCAGGTAGAAGACCTGGCCGTCCCGGAGCAGCTCACGGTGGATGGCGGCGGCCACCTGCCGCTCGTCGTACGCCCCGACCGCGGTGAGTACCGGGTGCCGCTCCTCCGGTGGGGTGGCGATGGTGGACATCTCCCGAATGCCGGTGATCGCCATCTCCAGGGTTCGGGGAATCGGCGTGGCCGACATGCTCAGCACGTCAACCGAGGCCCGCACGGATTTCAGGTGCTCCTTGTGCTCGACGCCGAAGCGCTGCTCCTCGTCCACGATGACCAGCCCCAGGGAGCGGAACCGGGCGGACGCCTGAAGCAGCCGGTGGGTACCGATGACGATGTCGGCGGTGCCGGCGCCGGCCATCTCCAGGGTCTGCTCGGCCTCCTTCGGTGTCTGGAACCGGGACAGCTGGCGAATCGTCACCGGGAACTGACTCATCCGGTCGGCGAAGGTGTTGTAGTGCTGCTGCACCAGGAGGGTGGTGGGCACCAGCACCGCCACCTGCCGACCGTCCTGGATCGCCTTGAACGCCGCCCGGACGGCGATCTCGGTCTTGCCGTAGCCGACATCGCCACAGATCAGCCGGTCCATCGGGACGGTCTGTTCCATGTCCCGCTTGACCTCTTCGATCGCGGCGAGCTGGTCCGGCGTCTCCTGCCAGGGGAAGGCGTCCTCCAGTTCCCGCTGCCACGGGGTGTCCGGGCCGAACGGGTGCCCCCTGGACGCTTTGCGGGCGGCGTAGAGCTGGATCAGCTGCGCGGCGATCTCCCGGACCGCCTTGCGGGCCCGGGCCTTCGACTTCTGCCAGTCCGAGCCGCCCATCTTGTGCAGGGCCGGCTGCTCACCGCCGACGTACCGGGAGAGCTGGTCGAGCTGGTCGGTGGGGACGAAGAGCCGGTCGCCCGGCTGGCCCCGCTTGCTCGGGGCGTACTCGATGACCAGGTACTCCCGGCTGGCCCCGTTGACGGTGCGCTGCACCAACTCGACGTACCGGCCGATGCCGTGCTGCTCGTGCACCACGTGATCGCCGGCCCGCAGCTCCAACGGGTCGATGGTGTTGCGCCGCCGACTCGGCAGCTTGCGCATGTCCCGGGTCGACGCGCCCCGGCCGCCGGTGACGTCGTCCCCGGTGAGCAGGACGAAGCGGGGTACCTCGGCGACAAAGCCACCGGTCAGTGACCCACAGCTGACCAGGATCTGGCCGGGCGCCGGCGCCGAGGTCACCTCGTCCACCAGGCGGGCGCCGAGCCCGGCGTCGTGCAGCACCTCGACGGCCCGCTGGGCCGGGCCGTGCCCGGCGAAGACCAACGCGACCGACCAGCCCTCACCGGCCCAACGCTTCAGTTCGTCCACCACCCGCGCCGTCTCGCCGTGGTAGAGCGGCGCGGGCTGGACCGCGACCGTCACCGCGATCGCGTCGTCCGGGGTGACGTCGACCCCGTCCGGCTCGTCCTCCCACGGCTGGCGGGCGAGGGCCGGCTCGGCCAGCCCGAACGGGGAGATCGTCCACCACGGCTGCCGCAGCTCGCGGGCCCGCGCGCGGACGTCGGCGAGCGTCCGGAAGGCGGCCGCACCGAGGTCGATCGGGGCGGCGCCGCCGACCGCGGCCGCGGCCCAGCTCGCCTGGAGGAACTCCGCCGAGGTACGCACCAGGTCGTGCGCCCGGGTACGAATCCGCTCCGGGTCGCAGAGCAGCACGTGGGTCCCCGCGGCCATGGTGTCCAGCAGCAGCTCCATCGAGTCGGCACCGATCAGCGCCGGAGCGAGCGACTCCATTCCCTCGACCGGAATGCCCTCGGCCAGCTGATCGAGGATCTCCACCAGCTCCGGGTGCTCCGCCGCCAGCACGGCGGCCCGCTTCCGGACGGCCGGGGTGAGCAGCAGCTCCCGGCAGGGCGGGGCCCAGAGTTGGTCCACCTGCTCGATGGTGCGCTGGTCGGCCACGGCGAAGGTACGAATCTCCTCCACCTCGTCGCCCCAGAACTCGACCCGGGACGGATGTTCGTCGGTGGGTGGGAAGACATCGAGAATTCCGCCACGCACCGCGAACTCACCGCGTTTGGTGACCAGGTCCACCCGCGCGTACGCCATGTCGGTGAGCCGGCGCGCCACCTCTTCGAGGTCCGCTTCGTCACCGGCGGACAGTCGCACCGGCTCCAGGTCCCCCAGCCCCTTGAGCTGGGGTTGCAGCAGGGATCGGACGGGAGCGACGACCACCCGCAGCGGGCCACTGCGCCCCTGTGCGTCGGTCGCGTCGGGGTGGGCGAGACGACGGAGCACCGCCAGCCGGCGGCCCACGGTGTCGGAGCGCGGCGAGAGCCGCTCGTGCGGCAACGTCTCCCAGGACGGAAAGACCGCCACCTGGTCGGTGGGGAGCAGGCTGCCCAGCGCGGCGGCGAGGTCGTCCGCCTCCCGGGTGGTGGCGGTGATCGCCAGCACCGGGCGCCCCGCGCCCCCCACCGGCTCGTCGGCGGCCACGGCGGCGACCGCGAACGGACGCAGCGCCGGCGGTGCGGTCAGGTCGAGCCCGTCGACCTGGGCCGCGCCGGATCGTGCCAGGTCCCGGGCCCGAACCAGGGCCGGGTCGGCGAGGGCGGCGGCGAAGAGTCCGGTGAGCATGTGATCACTTCCACGGCGACGGCACGACGAGCGCCCCTCGTCCGGCCGGACGAGGGGTTGACCCGTTGACCCTATCGCTCCGGGGGCGGGTCAACAGCCACGTGACGCGTCTCCAGCGGACCGAAAGCGGCTCGCCGAGAGTTAACAGGGGCACCCCGTGGGCTCCGCCCGGTTCCCGCGGTTACCATCCTGGGAGTCGGACAGCGCTGTCCTTCGTACTCACGTAAGGAGCGCATTGTGACCGACCAGCACGACCACGACGGCCCCGACGCCGCACTGCGCGCCGACATCCGCCGCCTCGGCACCCTGCTCGGCCAGACCCTCGCCCGGCAAGAGGGGCGGCCCCTGCTCGACCTGGTCGAGGAGATCCGCGCCCAGGTTCGCACCGACGCCCCGGCCGCCGCGCAGCGGCTCGCCGGGCTGGATGTCGCCACCGGCACCCGGCTGGCCCGCGCCTTCTCCACCTACTTCCACCTGGCCAACATCACCGAACAGGTCCATCGCGCCCGGGATCTGCGGCGTCGTCGGGCCGTTCGGGGCGGCTGGCTGGACCAGACCGCCAAGATGATCGCCGAGCGCGGCGTTCCCGCCGAGGAGATCGCGGCGGCGGCGCGGCGACTGGCCATCCGCCCGGTCTTCACCGCCCACCCCACCGAGGCCGCCCGCCGCTCCATCCTGTCCAAGCTGCGCGCGATCGCCGACGAGTTGGACACCGAGACCACCAACGCGGTCCTCTACGGCGCCAGCGACGAGGGCCCGGCCAACCGCCGCCTCGCCGAGCTCCTCGACCTGATGTGGCAGACCGACGAGCTGCGGCTCGACCGGCCGGACCCGACCGACGAGGCGCGCAACGCCATCTACTACCTACGCGACCTCTACGCCGAGGCGGCGCCCCAGGTGCTCGACGACCTCGCCGACACGCTGCGCACCCTCGGGGTGGAGACCTCACCCACCGCCCGGCCCCTCACCTTCGGCACCTGGATCGGGGGGGACCGGGACGGCAACCCGTTCGTCACGCCGGCGGTGACCCGGGAGGTCCTGGTCATCGCACACGAGCACGGCCTGGCCGCCACCGAGAAGGCGATGGACCAACTGATCAAGGAGGTCTCCGTCTCCCGGCGGTTGCGCGGGGTCTCGCTGGACCTCTCCGCGAGCCTCGCCGCCGACCTGGACGCGCTGCCCGAGGTCGCGCCCCGGTTCCGTCGGGTGAACGCCGAGGAGCCGTACCGGCTCAAGGCCCGGTGTGTGAAGTCGAAGCTCGCCAACACCCGGCAGCGGCTACGCCAGGGCACGCCGCACCTGCCGGGACGGGACTACCGCGGCTCGGGTGAGCTGATCGCCGACCTGGAGCTGCTGCGCGCCTCGCTGGCCCGCAACTCCGGCCAGCTCACCGCCGTGGGCCGACTCGCCTCGACCATCCGTACGGTCTCCGCCTTCGGCCTGCACCTCGCCACGATGGACGTCCGCGAACACGCGGAGAAGCACCACGAGGTGTTGACCCAGCTCTTCGGTGCGGTGGGCGAGGTGTCTGACTACCCGGCGCTGAGCCGACTGGAGCGCACCAAGCTCCTCGCCGACGAGTTGGCCGGCCGCCGTCCGCTGTCCACAGTCGACACTCCACTGACCGAGTCGGCCCGCCGGACCTTCGATGTCTTCGGCACCATCCGGGAGGCCCAGGACCGGTTCGGCACCGAGGTGATCGAGTCGTACATCATCTCGATGACCCTCGGCGTCGACGATGTCCTCGCCGCCGTGGTGTTGGCCCGCGAGGCGGGGCTGGTGGACGTGCACAGCAGCCGGGCCCGGATCGGCTTCGTGCCGCTGTTGGAGACCCCCGCCGAGTTGAACGCCGGCGGTGACCTGCTGGACGAGTTGCTCTCGCTGCCCGCCTACCGGGCCCTGGTCACCGCCCGCGGCGACGTCCAGGAAGTGATGCTCGGCTACTCCGACTCCAACAAGGAAGCCGGCATCACCACCAGTCAGTGGTCCATTCACCGGGCGCAGCGCGCGCTGCGGGACGTGGCCGCCCGGCACGGCGTGCAGCTGCGGCTCTTCCACGGCCGGGGTGGCACCGTCGGCCGGGGTGGCGGGCCGACGCACGACGCGATCCTGGCCCAGCCGTACGGGACCCTCGACGGCGAGATCAAGGTGACCGAGCAGGGCGAGGTGATCTCCGACAAGTACAGCCTGCCGGCGCTGGCCCGGGAGAATCTGGAGCTGACCGTCGCCGCGGTGCTCCAGTCGACGCTGCTGCACACCACGCCCCGGCAGCCGGCCGAGATGCTGGAACGCTGGGACGCGACGATGGACGTGGTGAGTGCGGCGGCCTACCGCTCGTACCGGGACCTGGTCGAGGATCCGGACCTGCCGGCGTACTTCTGGGCGTCCACCCCGACCGAGCTGCTCGGCGCGTTGAACATCGGCTCCCGACCGGCGAAGCGACCAAACACGGGTGCTGGGCTCACCGGCCTGCGGGCCATCCCATGGGTGTTCGGCTGGACCCAGACCCGACAGATCGTCCCCGGCTGGTTCGGCGTCGGCTCCGGGCTGGCGGCGGCCCGCGCCGCCGGCCACGGGGACGTGCTCGCCGAGATGCACCGCAGTTGGCACTTCTTCCGGACGTTCCTGTCGAACGTGGAGATGATGCTGACCAAGACCGACCTGACCATCGCCCGCCGGTACGTGGAGACGCTGGTACCGAAGAAGCTGCACCCGATCTTCCACAAGATCGAGCAGGAGTACGAGCTGACCCGGCGGGAGGTGCTCGCCGTGACCGCCTCCCCGGAGCTGTTGGAGAACGCCCCGGTGCTCCAGCGCACGCTGGCGGTACGCGACACCTACCTGGAACCGCTGCACCACCTCCAGGTGGCGTTGCTGCGGCAGTACCGGGACTCGGGCGCGCCGGGCCGGGCGGTGGTGACGGCGCCGGGCAGCCGGCGGGCGCCCAGCGACGGCACCGCCCTGGAACGCGCCCTGCTCACCACGGTCAACGGCATCGCCGCTGGCATGCGCAACACCGGCTGAACACCGCGGGCGGGCCGCTTCGCCGGCTCGCGGTGGAGGCGGGTGGGCACCACCTTCGATCTGCCCGGGGCCGCCTCGGTCGTACCCGTTTGGGATGCTCGGTGACATGGAGTTTCCGACGCTGGCCGTGGTGCTCGGCTGCCTCGCGGCGGGCGGCGTGGTGGGGTGGTTCGCCGCCCGGGCCCGCTCCGCCACCGAGCTGGCCCGGCTGGAGGCCACGCTGGCCGCCGCGCGGGCGGGCGAGGGTCGACTGGAGCAGTCCCTGCGGACGTTGGGTTACGAGGCGACCGCGCAGTCCCAGGAGGCGGTGGCCCGGGCGGTGGCCCCCCTGCACGACACGCTGCACCGCTACGAGCAGCGGGTAGCCGAGTTGGAGCGGGACCGGGTTGACGCCTACGCCGAGCTGCGCGAGCAGGTGCGCGCCATGAGCACGGTCTCCGGTGAGCTGCGCACCGAGACCAAACAGCTCGTCGCGGCACTGCGTGCACCGCAGGTCCGGGGACGGTGGGGCGAGCACCAGCTGCGCCGCATCGTCGAGGCGGCCGGCATGCTGGAACACTGCGACTTCGCCGAGCAGGTGACGGCCGCGACCGATCAGCAGACGGTCCGCCCCGACCTGGTGGTTCGCCTGCACGGGGGGCGGTCGGTGGTGGTGGACGCGAAGGCGCCCTTCGAGGCGTACCTGACCGCGATGGAGGCCCGCGACGAACGGGGACGCGACGCACACCTGGACGCGCACGCGAAACACCTGCGGGCCCACGTGGACGCGCTGGCCGCGAAGGCGTACTGGACCGCCTTCGACCCGGCACCGGAGTTCGTGGTGCTCTTCGTGCCGGCCGACCCGTTCCTCGACGTCGCCCTACAGCGCGACCCGACCCTGCTGGAGCACGCCTTCACCCGCAACGTGGTGCTGGCCACCCCGGCGACCCTCGTCGCGTTGCTGCGTACGGTCGCCTACGCGTGGCGGCAGGCGGCGCTGGCCAGCAACGCGGTGGCGGTGCACTCGCTCGCCCGGGAACTCCACAGCCGGCTCGCCACGCTCGGCGAGCACGTGGGCCGACTGGGGTCCGCGCTCGGTGGGGCGGTGACGGCGTACAACCGGGCGGTCGGTTCGCTGGAGTCGCGGGTGCTGGTCAGCGCCCGCAAGCTCGCCGAGTTGGGCGTCTCCGACGAGGAGTTGGCGCCACCGGCGCAGGTGGAGCTCGCTCCCCGCCAGCCGCAGGCGCCGGAGCTGCTGGACTTCACTCCAAACCGGACACCGGAGCACTCCACCATGGAGGGGAAAGGCGCCGAATCGGCGTGACAGCGGCAAACCTGCATGTCACGAGATGGTCACAACGCCTCCATCGATAGTGACAATGGGCATCGATAGCCGAAGGATTTCGCTCACCTGCGCCCTGGAACTGAGGGCCCTGTTCTCCGGAGGAGAGAACGTGAGCAAACCCCGAAAGCTGAGCCGGCGCACCTCCGCCGGACTCTTCGCCTCGGTCATGGCCGCCAGCGCCGTGACCGTCGCGGGCGGCGCCACCACCGCGAGCGCCGCACCCGACACGCCGTCCACCCCCGTCGAGGTGTTGGGTTCGCACGACGCCAAACTCCTGGCCGAGGCGGAAGCGACGAAGGCCGAGACCGTCACCCTGATCGTCGCGACCGAGCAGGACGAGGCGAAAGAGGTCGCCGCCGACCTGACCGAGCTCGGTGCGGCCGTCACGGACAAATACGACACCATCGGCTACGTCCTGGCCACCGTCCCGACCAGCAAGGTGATCAAGGCCGCCACCCTGCCCGGGGTCGCCGCGGTCGACCTGGACGAGACGATCCAGCTCGCCGACCCGCGGCCGGTGACCAGCGGCCGGCAGGCCGCCAAGCAGGGCAGCACCCTCAGCGGTCCCGGTGATGACACCCGCGCGGACAACCCCTACCTGCCGGCCGGCGAGACCGGCGCCGTCAAGTTCGTCGACCAGAACCCCGAGTGGGACGGCCGGGGAATCACCATCGGCATCATGGACTCCGGAGTGGACCTGGACCACCCGGCGCTCCAGCACACCACCACGGGCGACCGAAAGATCGTCGACTGGGTCACCGCCACGCACCCGTTCGAGGATGCCACCTGGCGCCCGATGATCACCGAGGTCACCGGCCCGTCGTTCGAGTCGGCCGGCGGGACCTGGACGGCACCGGCGGGCAGCTACCGCTTCAACGTCTTCCGGGAAGAGATCACCGCGGGCAGCGAGGTGGACGGTGACGTCAACCGCGACGGCGACACCACCGACCAGTGGGGCGTGCTCTACGACCCCGCCACGAACGACATCCTGATCGACGTTGACCTCGACGGAGACTTCACCGACGAGACCGTCATGCGTCCGTACCAGGAGAAGTTCGACATCGGGCACTTCGGCACGGACAACCCGGCGACCACCGTCCGCGAGCAGCTGCCCTTCGTGGTCGAGTTCCGGGAGGACGTCGACACCACCCCGGTCGGCGGCCCCGGCCTGGTCGACTACGTCAACATCGGCATCGTCTCGGACGCCCACGGCAGTCACGTCGCCGGCATCACCGCCGCCAACGACATGTTCGGCAACGAGGCCTTCGACGGGGCCGCGCCCGGCGCCCAGATCGTCTCGTCCCGCGCCTGCTCCTGGGGCGGTGGCTGCACCTACTCGGCGCTCACCAGCGGCATGGCCGACCTGGTCATCAACCGGGGTGTCGACGTGGTCAACATGTCGATCGGTGGTCTGCCGGCGCTCAACGACGGCGACAACGCCCGCGCCGAGCTGTACAACAACCTCATCACCACCTACGGCGTCCAGCTCATCATCTCCGCCGGCAACTCCGGCCCCGGCCTGAACACCATCGGCGACCCGTCGGTCGCCCAGCACGTCATCAGCGTCGCGGCCAGCGTCAGCAAGGACACCTGGCTGGCCAACTACGGCTCGGTGGTGCGGACCAAGAACGCGCTGTTCAACTTCTCGTCCCGCGGCCCACGCGAAGACGGCGGCGCCAAGCCGAACGTCGCCGCACCCGGCGCGGCGATCTCCACCATCCCGCTCTGGCAGGCGGGCAGCCCGGTCCCCGAGGCCGGCTACTCGCTGCCGCCGGGCTACGGGATGTTCAACGGCACCTCGATGGCCTCTCCCCAGGCCGCCGGCGCCACCGCGCTGTTGCTCTCGGCCGCCCGGGCGACCGACCGCGGGGTCACCCCGCAGATGCTGCGCCGCGCGCTGTACAGCTCGGCGCAGCCGATCAAGGACGTGCCCACGTACGGCCAGGGCTACGGCATGGTGCACGTGTCGAAGGCGTGGAAGCTGCTGCGCAAGGGTGTGCAGACCCGCTCGTACACCTCGGTCGCGCCGGTCTGCACCGTCCTCTCCGACCAGTTGGGGACACCGCACCGCGGTACCGGCGTCTACAACCGGTGCCCCGCCGGTGAGGGGGGTCACCGGATCGACCAGAAGAAGACCTACCGGGTCAAGATCACCCGTACCAGCGGGCCGACCGGCACCGTCAAGCACAACATCGCGCTGCGCGGCAATGACGGCACCTTCCAGGCACCGAAGTCCGTCGCGTTGCCGCTGAACCGGACCGTCACCGTCCCCGTCGTCGCCCGGCCGGACGCGGGCGCGCACGGTGCGATCATGACGGTGGATGACCCGGCGACCAACACGATCGACTTCGAGGTCTCCCTCGTCGTCGTGGCCAGCACCGACACCCGCAAGCCGGACTTCTCCCTCGCCGCCGAAGGCTCGGTCGACCGGAACGGCTTCGAGTCCTACTTCGTGACCGTTCCGCCGGGTACCGAGGCGCTCCAGCTGAACCTCGGCGGCATCGCCACCGGCTCGCAGACCCGGTTCATCGCCATCAACCCGTACGGCGTACCGACGGAGAGCACCTCCAGCCGAGTCTGCTTCACCAACTACTCCGACCCCGCCATCTGCAACCCGCAGGAGCGGGACTACCAGAACCCGCTCCCCGGTGTCTGGCAGATCGAGGTGGAGTCGCGTCGCACCTCGCCGTCGCTGAACAACCCGTACCAGCTGACGGCGCGGATCCAGGGCGTGGCGTTCGAGCCGGCCGTGGTCGACCTACCGGCGGTTGACGCCGGTGCGCCGACCCCGGTCGAGTGGAGCCTGACCAACACCTATGGCCCGGTCACCATCACCGGCCAGGGTGGCCCGCTCGCCAGCGTCCACACCGACCGCCCGACCATCGCCGAGGACGCCGAGCAGGAGTTCCACGTGGAGGTGCCGGCCGACGCAGCCGAGTTCGTGGCCCGGATCGGCAACCCGGCGAACGCCGGAGCCGACCTGGACCTGTACGTCTACCGGGGCACCGAGCTGCTCGGCTCTTCTGCGGACGGTGACTCGGAGGAGGCGGTGACGCTGTCGAACCCGGGTCCGGGCACCTACCGGATCGTGGTCGAGGGGTACTCGGTGGACGGCCTCGGTGGCAGCACGGCCTACGACTACCGGGACTCCTTCTCCGCCCCGGCGCTCGGCACCCTGTCGGCACCGGCAACCTCCCTCACCCTGGGGCACGGCGACACCGACGCCTTCGGCGG
Organism: Salinispora pacifica DSM 45544; assembly: GCF_000378845.1. Classification (NCBI taxonomy): domain Bacteria; kingdom Bacillati; phylum Actinomycetota; class Actinomycetes; order Micromonosporales; family Micromonosporaceae; genus Salinispora; species Salinispora pacifica. The sequence goes on from NZ_KB905359.1 coordinate 2,248,030, forward strand.
CACGGTGACCGCCCTGGCTGGCCCGGCCGCTGGTCGGGAGCTGCAGGGTGAGCTGACCGTGGTGACGGCGGAGGGGGCGGTCGTCGGCCGTGGCACCGTCGCCATCGGCTCGGTGAACTGACCCGTACCCGAAACCAGCAGGAGCCCGTCCCCGGTGACCCGGGGGCGGGCTCCGTCGGTTTCGGCGGGCGGGTCAGCCCTGCCGAGAGGCCGTCTCCACCAGGAAGGGAATGCCCTGCTGGCAGATGGTCACCAGGTCCGGCTGGATCTTCCCGGTCACCAGCACCGACGCGCCGGGGGTCAATACCGCACGGGGCCCACCCACCAGCAGATACCCATCCAGCAGCAGACATCCGGGCTCCACCCCGGCCTGCACGGTGCCGGTAAGGGTGGCGGCGCCGACCGGCGGCGGCTTACTCGGACCCGCCGGCGCCTTCGGGGTACGCGTCGGCACGGAGGCCGGCGTCGACCTCGGGGCGGCCGGGGTGGCGGACTCGCTGTCGGCGGCCGCTGGTTCCGGATCGGTGGGGGTCGTCACGGGCGTCGCTCCCATCTCGGTCGGGGGGCCAGCACCCGCGCCCTGGCCGCTGCCGCAGGCACTGAGCGCCAGGCAGACGGCCAACGCCGGGGTGGCGAGCCAAGGGCTTCTCATACAGTTTCGGACGCTCCGGCCCATGGGTTCGTTCCCGTCCCGCCGCTGCCGCCACCCCTGCCCGGGCCCCGTCCGTCGAAGCGGGTCCCCACCGCTCAACCGCGGGCCGCCGCCGCCCGCATGTCCCGCTTCAGCTCCTGCGGCAGCGAGAAGGTCAACCGCTCGTCCGCGGTCACCACCTCCTCGACATCGGTGAAGCCCCGCGCCGCGAGGTGCACGAGAACCTCCTGGACGAGCTCCTCGGGGACGCTGGCCCCCGAGGTCAGGCCGACCGTGCGGGCGCCCCCGAGCCACGCGTCGTCGATCTCGTGGGCGAAGTCGACGAGGTGGCCGGCCCGCGCACCCGCGTCCAGGGCCACCTCGACCAGCCGCACCGAGTTCGACGAGTTCGTGGAGCCGACCACGATCATGACGTCGCAGTCCGAGGCGATCTGCTTGACCACGTGCTGCCGGTTGCTGGTGGCGTAGCAGATGTCGTCGCTCGGCGGCGACTGGAGCAGCGGCAGCCGCTTCTTCAGCCGGGCCACCGTCTCCAGCGTCTCGTCCACCGACAGGGTGGTCTGGGACAGCCACACCACCTTGTTCGGATCCCGGACGGTGACCCGCTCGGCGTCCTGCGGACCATCGACGAGCTGGATGTGCTCGGGCGCCTCGCCAGCGGTGCCGATGACCTCCTCATGCCCCTCGTGACCGATCAGCAGGATGTCGTAGTCCTCGGCGGCGAACCGCTTCGCCTCCTGGTGCACCTTGGTGACCAACGGGCAGGTCGCGTCGATCGCCTTCAGCGAGCGGCTCCGCGCCTGTTCGTGGACCTCGGGGGCGACGCCGTGCGCGGAGAAGACCACGGTCGCGCCCTCCGGCACCTCCTCGTTCTCCTCCACGAAGATGGCGCCCTTGGCCTCCAGGGTCCGCACCACGTGCTGGTTGTGCACGATCTGCTTACGGACGTAGATGGGCGCGCCGTAGAGCTTGAGCGCCTCCTCCACGGTCTGCACCGCCCGGTCGACGCCCGCGCAGTAACCGCGCGGCTTCGCCAGGATCACCCGCTTACCGGTCCGGGTCGCTTCAGCCTCACTCACCCGCCCATCGTACGTGCCGACCCACCACCCGCCAGCGGCTGCGACCCGCCCGGACGGTCCGTAGGGTGAGCGGGTGAGTTCGGATGGCGGGGTTACCCGCAGCACACCCGAGGAGCCATGGCCGGTCCGGGTGGTCAGCCAGAAGATCAGCGCCTGGATCGCCCGGCTTGGCTGGGTGTGGGTGGACGGGCAGGTCGCGCAGGTCAGTCGCCGGCCTGGCGCGAGCACGGTGTTTCTCACCCTCCGGGACCCCTCAGCCGACCTCAGCCTGACCGTGACCACCAACCGCGACGTGCTTGACTCCGGCGCACCGCAGCTTCGCGAGGGCGCTCGGGTGGTGCTGCACGCCAAGCCCGACTTCTATGCCGCCCGGGGCACGTTGAGCCTGCGCGCCGACGAGATCAGACAGGTGGGGCTGGGCGAGTTGCTGGCCCGGCTGGAGAAGCTCAAGAAGCTGCTGGCCGCCGAGGGGCTCTTCGACCCCCGACGCAAGCGACGCCCGCCCTTTCTCCCGCACCGGATCGGGCTGATCACCGGCCGGGCCAGCGCCGCCGAGCGGGACGTGCGTACCAACGCCCGCCGACGCTGGCCGGCGGTGGCGTTCCGCACGGTCAACGTGGCCGTGCAGGGGCCGTCGGCCGTGCCGCAGATCGTGGACGCGCTACGGGTGTTGGACGCCGACCCGACCATCGAGGTGATCGTGATCGCCCGGGGCGGCGGCAGCATCGAGGACCTGCTGCCCTTCTCCGACGAGGCGCTGTGCCGGGCGGTGTTCGCCGCCCGTACCCCGGTGGTCAGCGCCATCGGCCACGAGACCGACGCGCCGCTGCTCGACTACGTCGCGGACATCCGCGCCTCCACCCCGACCGACGCGGCCAAGCGGGTCGTCCCGGACCTCACCGAGGAGGTACGCCTGATCGGGCAGGCCCGGTCCCGACTCGAACGCGCGGTGCGCAACCTGGTTGACCGCGAGGCACACCGGCTGGAGCTGCTGCGATCCCGGCCGGTGCTGGCCCGGCCAGAGGTGATGATCGAGCAGCGGGCCACCGACGTCGCCGGGCTGCGCCATCGGGCCGCCCGCTGTCTCGCCCACCGGTTGACCGCCGCCGAGGAGGGCCTTCGGCACACCCGGGCCCGGCTCCGGGCCCTCTCCCCGGCCGCCACCCTCGACCGGGGGTACGCGATCGTGCGGCGCGCCGACGGCACCGTCGTCCGCACGGTCTCCGAGGTCGCCGTCGGGGACCCGGTGCGGGTCCGGCTCGGCGACGGGGAACTGGCGGCGACCATCGACGCCGGGTCGCACCACCCGGAGGCCCAACGGCGGTAGCGGTTCCTCCGCCGATCCGGCCGAACCCGGGTACCGGCGTCGGGGCGGGCACCGGCGGCGCCCGGGCACGGCGGGGAAAGCCCGGACGGGTAGATGTGGTGGGATGTGCACGATGACCGAGGAGACGAAGGACGAGCGGCTCAGCTACGAGCAGGCCCGCGCCGAGTTGGCGTCGGTGGTCGAACGGCTGGAGGCCGGCGGCACCACGCTGGAGGAGTCACTGGCCCTCTGGGAGCGCGGTGAGCAGCTGACCGGGGTCTGCCAGGCCTGGCTGGACGGCGCCCGGGCCCGCCTGGACGCCGCCCGACAGGAACCGACCGACTGACGCCGCCCCGCCCCGCTGCCCCGGTTGACTCGGGTCGGGTTCAGCCCAACGCCCCGGCCAGCTCCCGTAGCTCGGTGTCTCGGGCATCGCCGACCACGATCACTGTGCGGTCCGGTTCGAGGAGCACGAACGCCTGCTCGTTGCCGCGGGCCGTGTACCGCTGCCAGGTGCGTCCCGCGAGATCGGTCCGGCCCTGGGGCTGCCCCTGATCGGTCAGCTCGGTGGGGAGCAACTGCTCCGGCGGCACGCTGCTCTGCACGATCTGCGCCCCCCGCCCCTCCGGGGTCAGGTAGCCCAGGCGCAGCGTCGACCCGCCCTCGACGGTCCGGAAGTCGGCCCGGACGGTGCGCCATCCCGCGTCCAGCCCCTGTGGCTGGCTGACCGGAAAGGCCGCCGCCGCCTGCGCCGAGTCCAACGCGGGCGCCGGGTCGACGACGGTTGCCTGGTCTCCCCCGAGGAAGCCTCGGTAGAAGGCGAGCAGCAGGGCGATCGGGACCAGCAGCACGAGGAGCGAGATGGCCATGTCCTTCGGCGAACGCTCCGAACGGGTGGTGTCCGCCGCAGCGGGCGGCGCCGACGACTCGCCGGCCTCCCGCACAGCGCTGGTCTCCCCGACGCCGGTGGTCTCGGTCGGGCCGCTGGCTGCCGCCGGGCCGGTGGCGGGCTCGACCAACGCCGGCTCCTCGGCGGTCGCGGGCGCGGCCGGGCCGGGGGGCGCCGGATCGACCGGCGAAAGCTCCGGCGCGGTCTGGTCGGCAGGGACGCGGTCGGCGGGCTGTGCGGGTTCCACCCCGCTATCTTCGCAGCCACCCGATCAGACGTGACCAAGCCATCACCGCCCCACCACCACGCAGTGTCGCCGATCATGTGAGGATCAGCGACAAAGCCGGCAGCGACCCACGCCTGCCGGGCCACCCCGCACCGTCGCGAGGAGGAGCCGTCATGACGAACACCACGACGCGGACCCCACAGAATCTCGATCGCAACCTCGCCCTCGACCTGGTCCGGGTGACCGAGGCCGCGGCGATGGCCGCCGGCCGGTGGGTCGGCCGGGGCGACAAGGAGGGCGGGGACGGCGCCGCCGTCAACGCGATGCGCAAGTTGATCAACTCGATTCCGATGCGCGGAATCGTGGTGATCGGCGAGGGCGAGAAGGACAACGCGCCGATGCTCTTCAACGGCGAGGAGGTCGGCGACGGGACGGGGCCGGAGGTTGACGTCGCGGTCGACCCGATCGACGGCACCACCCTGATGAGCAAGGGCATGCCGAACGCCCTGGCGGTGCTGGCGGTCGCCGAGCGCGGGGCGATGTTCGACCCGAGCGCCGTCTTCTACATGGAGAAGCTCGCCGTCGGCCCGGCCTACGCCGACGTGGTGGACATCAACGCCGGCGTGGCCGAGAACATCCGACGTATCGCCAGGGTCAAGGGCACCGACGCCGCCGAGGTGACTGTCTGTGTGCTGGACCGGTCCCGGCACGACGAGCTGGTGGACCAGGTCCGCCGCACCGGCGCGGGCATCCGCTTCATCTCCGACGGTGACATCGCCGGCGCGATCGCCGCCACTCGTGAGGAGTCCGACGTCGACGTGCTCATGGGCATCGGCGGCACCCCCGAAGGGATCACCGCGGCCTGCGCCCTGAAGTGCATGGGCGGCGCCCTTCAGGCCAAGCTCTGGCCCCGCGACGAGCAGGAGCGGGAGAAGGCCGTCGCCGCCGGCCACGACCTCGACCGGGTGCTCGGTACCGACGACCTCGTGACCGGCGACAACTGCTTCTTCGTCGCCACCGGAGTCACCTCCGGTGACCTGCTCCGTGGTGTCCGGTACCGGGCCGGTGGGGCGTACACGCAGTCGATCGTGATGCGCTCGAAGAGCGGCACGATTCGCATGATCGACTCCTATCACCGACTGGAGAAGCTGGCGCTGTACTCCGCCGTGGACTTCGACGGCCGCCCCCTCGCCGAGCAGGAGTAGGCGTTGCCGGGGGCGCTACACCGGCCGTCCCCGGCCCGCCGGCTGGTCGGGGTGGTGCTCGCGACCATTGCCGGCGTCGCCGTCGCCGTGCAATCCCGGGTCAACGGCGAGTTGGGCGTACGCCTGGCCGACGGGGTCGCCGCGGCGGTCATCTCGTTCGGTCTGGGTCTGCTGGTCCTGCTGGTACTGGTGCCGGCGACGCCCGGCGGTCGGCGCGGGCTGGCCGCCCTGCGCGCCGCGCTGACCGCCGGGAGGCTGCGCCCGTGGCAGTGCCTCGGCGGGCTCTGCGGGGCGTTCCTCGTGGCGACGCAGGGCCTCACGGTCGGCACCCTCGGCGTCGCCGTCTTCACCGTGGCGGTGGTCGCCGGCCAGTCCGCCAGCAGTCTCCTCGTGGACCGGGCCGGCATCGGCCCGAGCGGACGCCAGCCGGTTACCGGTCGGCGCCTCTTCGGGGCGGCGCTCACCGTGCTCGCGGTCGGGCTGGCCGTCGGCGGGCGGCTCAACGATCCGACCGCGCTGGCGCTGGCGGTGCTGCCGCTGCTCGCGGGGATCGCGGTGGCCTGGCAGCAGGCCGTCAACGGGCTGGTCGGTCGGGCGGCCGGCAGCCCGTTGACCGCGACGCTGGTCAATTTCACGGTAGGCCTCGTCGCCCTGTTGGCGGTCTTCGCGGTCAACATCGCGGTACGCGGGCTACCCGCTGGTTCACCGCCGGCCGAGCCGTGGCTCTACCTGGGTGGGCCGATCGGGATCACCTTCATCGCGATCGCCGCCGCTGTCGTCGAGTTCACCGGGGTGCTGCTGCTCGGCCTGGCCACGATCGCCGGCCAGGTGGTCGGCGCCGTCCTGCTGGACGTGCTCCTGCCGACCGCGGCTTCCCGCCCCGACGCCACCACCCTGCTCGGCGCGGCACTGACCCTGGTCGCTGTCCTGATCGCCGCCCGGCGTTAGGAACTGCGCTTCGCCGAGCTGACACCGGAGTCCCGGCGCAGCGCGCGGAGGGTCTCGGCGAGGGCCTCTTCGAGCGCGGTCGGCTCGATCCCGAAGGCCTGTTGGGTGGCCGAGGAGTCCAACACGTACGGGCGATCGAACTGGTATGTCGTCTCCCGCAGCTCCCGGAGTAACGGGTTGACCAGGCCGCCCAGCCAGAGCACCGGGTAGGGCAGGCGGGTCAACCGGGGCCTGGGTGCGCCGGCCAGCGCAGCGGCGCGGGTGGCCAACTCCCGCATGCTGAGCGCGGGCGGGCTCGGCACGTGCCAGGCCCGTCCCCAGGCATCCGGGGTGGTGGCGGCGGCGACCACGGTACGGGCCACGTCGCCGACGTAGGTGATGGCGTGCGGGACGTCGAAGTCGACCGGTGGCATCGGCGGCGACGAGTTCGATGGCCGGATGCTCGGGGCCGGCGCCGCGGCGGCTGACCAGCCGGACCTGCTCCCCCACCAGATCGCGTTGATGGCCGACCTCGTCGGCCTACCCCGATAAGCCGGTCGCCGAAGCGTCAGGTCCCGTCGGAGGAGTGCCCGGGGAACAGGTGCGCCGCCGGATCGAGCACCACGGCCACGTTGTTCACCGCGGTCGCGGCCTCACCGAAGCCGGTGGCGATCAGGCGAACCTTACCCGGGTACTCGGTGATATCCCCGGCGGCGAAGACCCGCGGCAGGTTGGTCGCCATGGTGCTATCAACCACGAGATGCCGGCGGTCCAGGCGCAGGCCCCACTCCGCCAGCGGGCCGAGGTCGGCGGTGAAGCCGAGCGCCGCGACGACGGTGTCGACCGGCAACAGCTCCGCCGCGCCACCCCGGACAGTGACCTCGGCACCGGTCACCGCGCCGCCCCCGTGCAGCATCGTCACCTCCGCGTTCACCACCACCCGCACCGGCAGGGCGCGGACCCGGGCGACGGTGGCGGCGTGCGCTCGGAACTTCTCCCGGCGATGCACGAGGGTCACCGAACGGGCCAGCGGCTGGAGGGTTGACGCCCAGTCGAAGGCGGAGTCCCCACCACCGACGATCAGCACGTCCTGACCGGTGAGGTCCGCCGGCTGCGGCACGAAGTAGATGATTCCGGTCCCGACGAAGCCCTCCGCGACGGGCAACGGGCGGGGTGTGAAGCTGCCCAGCCCGCCGGTGATCACTACCGCGCCGCAGCGGAGCTGCTCACCCCCGGCGAGGCCGAGCACCGGCTGGCCATCGGCGTACGACAGCTTCTCCGCCCGCGTGCCGAGCAGGTAACGCGGGTCGAACGGGGCGGCCTGGGCAACCAGGTTGGCCACCAGATCCCGGCCCTTGATGGATGGGAAGCCGGCGACATCGTGAATCAACTTCTCCGGGTACATCGCCGTGATCTGGCCACCGGGCTCGGGCAACGCGTCCACCACCGCCACCGAGAGCCCGCGGAAGCCGGCGTAGTACGCCGCGAAGAGGCCGGCGGGCCCGGCCCCGATCACCGCGACATCGACCTCGTGCATGGGCGTACCGTCGCTTTCCGCTCCCGGCTCAACCGACGCTGATCCTGACGGTAGAGGTGCCGGAGCCGCCGGGCAAGGATGTCCGACAGTCCGTCGTCGCCGCTCCGGTCAGCCGAAGATGCGGGTCGAGTCGGAGTAGTGCGAACCACCCAGGCCCGGTCGACGCCGCCGGAAGACGATCGCGGCGACCACCCCGCCCAGCAGCCCGAAGAGGTGCCCCTGCCAGGAGATCCGCTCGTCGGTGGGGAGAATGCCGACGAGTTGCCAGCCGTAGAGGAGGCCGACCAGGAGAACAACCGCGAAGTTCCACCAGCTCCGCTCGACGATGCCCCGGGTGAGCAGGATGCCGAGGTAGCCGAAGATGACGCCGCTCGCGCCGACCACGACGGAGTTCGGGGCTCCGGTGAACCAGACGCCGAGCCCGCTGACCAGAATGATGATCAGCGTGGACCAGAGGAAGCGACGCGCACCCGCCGCGAGCACGAAGGTGCCAAGCAGGATCAGCGGGACGCTGTTGCTGTAAAGGTGATCAAAGCCATGATGCAGGAACGGTGAGAAGAAGACGCCATCCAGGCCGTCGAGGCGCTGCGGGATGATGCCGGCCGCCGGGTCGAGCCCGAATGCCAGCCCCTGGTCAATGGCCTCGACGAGGAACAGGAACGGCACCACCGCGCACATGGCGACGAAGGCCCGACCGATCGCGGCGTAGAACGCCTCGGTGCCGAACCGGTGCCGGTCACCGCCCTCCGATAGCAGGCTCACCCGTCAACAGCTATCAGGTAGCGGCGACCGCCGCCACCTGGGCCGGTGTCAAGTTTGGCCGGACGACGACGGAGTGTGACCAAGCACACCCCGTCGCCACCCGACAAATCAGCAGTAGTCCCTGCTGGAGCTCAGTACCAGCCCACGCGCTGCAGGTAGGCCCAGGCATTGCACGGCGTCTGGTAGCGACCCTCGATATAGCCAAGCCCCCACCGGATCTGGGTTTTCGGGTTCGTCTCCCAGTCGTCGCCCGCCGAGGCCATCTTGCTACCGGGCAGCGCCTGCGGAATGCCATAGGCGCCGGTCGACGGGTTGCGGGCCTGGTGGTTCCAGCCGCTCTCCTTGGTGAAGAGCTTGTCCAGGCAGGGGAACTCGTCGATTTCGAAGCCGGCGTTGAGCATCTCCGCGCAGCCGATCTGCCGGTTGCCGGTGAACTCCGCACACGATGCCGGGATCGGGCCGTCGTACGGCTTCTCCGCGGCCGCCTTGGCCTTGGCCTCGGCCTCGGCCTTGGCCTCGGCGAGCTCCGCCGCCGCCGCTCGGGCCGCGTTCCGCGAGGCCACAGCGGCCTCTTCCCGGCGCTTCCGCTCCGCCGCCGCCTCGGCCACCGCGGCGTCGCGCAGCTTCTCCTGGTATTCGGTGGCCTGCTCCTGCATCGGATGCACCTGCGGTGCTCGCAGCGCAACCTGCTCGACTCCGGCGGTCTCCAACAGGTGTTGGCCCTGATCCCGGTCGTCGCCCAGTTGGAAGCCGCCGACGACGCCCGCAGAGAGCAGCGCCACCGCGGCCGTCCGGGCACCCAACCGGCTCCACAGCCGATTCACGAGGTGGTCCCTTCCTTTCGGGGCACGGAAACGGCGCTGACCACACCCGGATGGGGTGGGGTCACACCGCGAGCGCTCCGACCGCGCGGGTCCCCTGGCAACCCCGCCAACGGGGACGCGGGCGAACGATCACCGACGATCCGCCGGTTGTGCGAGCGCTCGGGGACACGATTGCGCACAGTAGAGCGGATGGGAAACCATCAGCCCCAATTGTGACCTGCACCACTCTCGAACCCCACCTTTCGCCACCCAGGGTAGTCGAGAGCTTCACCCGCCGACCGCTCACCCACTTCGCCGAACCAGCGTCCCGGTCGAATGTCGGCCATCGACCGGAGCCGCCGCCGCACCGGTCGCTTGTCGGCCACCGGCCGGAGCCGCCGCCGTGCCGGTGTAGGTGGTGCCGGACCGGGCCATCGGGGGCGCGATGCGGGTGCGAGCCGCCTCCACCGGCCGCGGGCCGGCGAGCGCGGATGCGATCGCCGCCTGGGCGTCGCGCCGACGCCGGTTCCAGGCGCCGCGGTCACCGTCGAAGTAGCCCTGTCGGTAGCCGAACCGGTAACCGATCCGGTAGCTGAGCTGACCATGCAAACGACCGGCGGCATAGCTGGCGGCGGTCAGGACGCAGACGAGGAGCAGGGCGAGGAGTGGGCTCATCCGGCCACTCCGGACTGTGGGCTGTGTGAACTCATCGTTCCTCCGGCTCAACCGGGGTGGGATCCACGACGAGTAGCTGGTCGAGGTCGGCGGTGCCGACCTGTTCGACCAACTCGACGCGGATCCGGCACCCGTCCAGGACAACCTCGGCCACCGACGAGCGGCGAAGCTCACCGCCCGTGTCGTAGACGCGGACGCGGAGCTCCGGACAACCGAGGTGGGTACGCCAGGCGTGCCACTCCGCCCGGTCCCCGACGCTGAGGGAGAGGTAGCGGGAACCCCGGGCCAGGTAGAGGCACCAGGGCGCGCTCAAACCGGTGGCTACCCCGGCGGCGATCAGGCCGAAGGCCTGCGCTCGGGTGGCGAGTTCGGTCACCAAGTCCCCCTCGTGCCGGAGATATCACGCATGGGAGCAAGCAGTCGTCATCTCCTGCAGGGACACACGGTAGAGTGTCCCGCGAACGTGACAGTATCAGCTTTTCGCCTGATTCCCCCCAGCCGCGCAAGCACCTATTAACCCAGGTGAGGACCGGTATCAGGAGCGCTGATCTGGACAGCGAAAAGCCGAGCAGATCGTCACATTCACGTGACAACCGCGTGCCAGGAGACCGTTCGAGGGCTCCGTAGCCGTACGGTCACCAGGTGACCGAGACGGCCAACGCACGAAAGATCGCCTTCGCCACCTTCGTCCGGCGCGCACTCGAAGAGGCCCGAGCTACCCGCGCCTGGAGCGGCACTGAGGTCTCCCGGCGCACCGGCGTCTCCCGACAGACGGTGAACCGATGGGTCCGGGGCGACTGGGCCAGCGACCCCGAGGCGGAACGCGTCGTGGCGTTCTGTGAAGGACTCGGGCTCGACCCGGCAACCGCCTTCACCACGCTGGGCTGGGACCGACGGAGCACCCCCCACCGACCCGAGACGATCCCGCCCCCGATGGATCCCGACGTCGAGGCACTCCTGCGCCGACTGGTCAACCCCGAGGTGTCGGATGCGGAGAAGTTCCACATTCGAGAAACTATCCGATACCTCGCGTATCGCCCCACTCTCCCGGTGGCAGCACCAAACCAGGGCAAAAAGGTTGGATGATCCTCAGATGGCGAAAGAACAGCAGGTCAGACTCATTCGTTTCACTCCCGGGCCCGGATCGGCACGCTAGCGTCCCTACTCGTACTGCTTGGGCTCGTCGTCGGCGGGGGGACGGGAAGGCCGAACCCAGCCCTGCGGGACAGAAGGAGGGGTCTGTCCATGACCCTGAAATGGTTGGCAGTCGTGGTCGGCACCGCGTCCCTGACGCTGTGCGTGACCGGGAACGCGGTGACCCTGGCGGTCAACGGCGAGCAGCTTCCCCTGCTCGTCAACCTCGTCACGCTCACCGCCACCGGCACCGCCGTCGTCCTGGCCGTGCTCGCCGAACTGAACGAACGACTCAACGACCGAATCAGCGCGCTCACCGAGTTCCTGGTGGCCCGGCTCAACGAGATCGAATCCGGCACCGGTGACCGAAACTCCGGCTTCGTCGAGGGCTACCTGCTCAGGCACAGCCGGGAAGCCACCGTCGTCCCAATCGGGCGTCGGGGACGGGAAGCCGCCGAACGCTAACGCCACCACCAAGACCCGGCATCCACCCGCCGCCAGGCCCGGTGGCCGGGTACCTCACGGCCACGATTGAGCCGCTGCGAGCGGGGTACGCTGTCGCGCGTGCCGCCGTTGAATCTGGGCAAGCAGCCGCCGAAAACCCCGTTCACCGCCGACCTCGCCTGGCAGAGAACCGCTGCCCGGGCTGCCGGAACCGTCCTCTTCTTCGACTTCGATGGCACCCTCGCACCGGTCCGGGACGACCCGACGGCGGTGCACCCCGCACCGAGGGTGCGCACCGCGATCGAGGCGCTCGCTCCCCTCGTCCGTCGGATCGCGATCGTCTCCGCCCGCCCGGTCGACTTCCTCCGCGAGCGACTCGGTGATCTCGCCGGTGTTGACCTCTACGGTCTCTACGGGCTGGAGCACAGCCACTCCGGCGGCGAAACCGTCACCGAACCGGCGGCGCTGCCCTGGGTGCCGACCATGGCGGAGCTCGCCGGCCAGGCCCGCGCCGAGCTGCCCGCGGGCACCCTGGTGGAGTACAAACGGCTCTCGGTGGCACTGCACTGGCGGACCGCCCCGCAGCTCGGACCGGCGGTTACCCGGTGGGGCTACGCCCAGGCCGAGCAGCTCGGCCTCCGGGTCCAGGCCGGACGGATGGTCCTCGAGCTGAAGCCGCCGGTCGACCGGGACAAGGGCATGGTCATCGACGAGGCGGTGCGGGACGCGGAGGCCGCCTGGTACTTCGGCGACGACGTATCGGACATCAAGGCCTTCGCGGCGCTACGCGCCCGGGCCGCCGCCGACCCGCGCTTCTTCGGCGTCTGCGTCGCCGTCGCCAACCCGGAGACCGGTGCGGAGGTTGCCGCCGAGGCAGACCTGACCATCGACTCACCCGCAGACCTCGGCGACTTCCTCACGGCCGCCGCGCGCCGGCTGGCCTGACTCCCGGGCTGCGGCGCACCAGCGGCCGTGGCACACCCCAGCCTCGGGCCGGTTCGGGGCCGCCGACCAGGTGCGCGGTGATCCCGGGCCAGCCAGCGACGGCGGTCCCCGGGCGATCAGATGCCGAAGCGACGCTGGCGGGTGGCGTAGGAGCGCAGCGCGCGGAGGAAGTCGACCCGGCGAAAATCCGGCCAGTTCAACTCGCAGAAATAGAACTCCGAGTGGACGGACTGCCAGAGCATGAAGCCGGACATCCGCTGCTCGCCGCTGGTCCGGATGATCAGATCGGGGTCCGGCACGCCCCGGGTGTAGAGGTGCTCGGTGATGTGCTCGACATCGAACGTCTCGGCCAGCTGCTCGATGCCGGTGCCGGCCTTCGCGTGCTCGTGCAGGAACGATCGCACCGCGTCGGCGATCTCGCGCCGGCCGCCGTAGCCCACGGCGATGTTGACCTGTGCGCCGCCCACCCGGTCCCGGGTCCGCTCCGCCGCTGCCTTGAGCGCCGCCGCGTGCTGCGCCGGCAACACGTCGAGCGCCCCGACCAGCCGCAGCCGCCAGGGGTTGCCCTCCTCGGCCAGCTCGCTCGTCAGGTCCTCGATGATCTGCAACAACGGATCGAGCTGAGCGGCCGGGCGGGTCAGGTTGTCGGTGGAGAGCAGCCAGAGCGTCACATGCCCGACGCCGGCCGCGTCACACCACCGCAGCAGCTCCTTGATCCGCTCGGCACCGACCCGGTGGCCGTCGTTGGGGTCAACGAACCCCATCTCCCGCGCCCACCTGCGGTTACCGTCACACATCACACCGACGTGCTGAGGCACCGGCTTGCCCGCCAGCTTGGCCGTGAGCCGGCGTTCGTACACCGAGTAGACAACGTCCCGCAGAGTCATCACCTGCCAGGGTAGCGACCGGAATGACGCCTCACGGCTGGGGATGCCGATCCCCGACGGCCAGACCACGCCCGATCATTGCCAGCGTCCGGAGATCCAACCGGCCGTCGCCGAGCCCCAACTCCACCACCGCCCGATACACCCGGTCATCCCGGTCGGCCGCCCACACCGCCGCGTCCACCACCGATTCCCGCCGGGCGAGCCAGGCCGCAACCGAGCTGTGCCGCAGGTGGCCACCGAGTCGACGACGAAGCGCCGCGGTGTAGCGCCGAGCGGCCTGCCCCGGCGTACGACTCACCACGGCGCCGGCGAGCGCTCCGGAGAGCAACGCGTAGAAGATCCCCTCCCCGGTGAACGGATTGATCAACGAGAGCGCGTCACCCGCCAGCACCACCCGGCCGCGCCCCGGCACCGGCCGATGGGTGGAGAGCGGCAGGTGGTGGGCTCGCAGGGCGGTAACCGCCGCCGGATCGAGCCCGGGTAGCAGCGCTGGAATCCGCGCGACGAGGTGTTCCCGGGTCAGCGACTCGCCGCGGAGCACCTCCCCGTACCCGACGTTCGCCCGTCCGTCGCCGATCGGGAAGGACCAGGCGTATGCCGGCCAGCGGGCGGCCGAGGTGACGATGAGCTGCTCCGGCGGGCCGGGCGGGGCGGGCGCGTAGCCCCGGATCGCCAGGGCCAGATGGCGGTCCGGATTCGGGGGGTGTCCCAGTACCCGACGCACGACGGAGCCCGCACCGTCGGCACCCACCACGGCCCGCCCGGCGATCTGCCCATCGAGCACGACCCGGTCCGCCCGCACCTCGACCCGACGTACCACGTGCCGACGCAGCTGGGCGCCGGCCGCGACGGCCGCCGCTACCAGCCGAGCATCGAAGACGGTTCGGGGCACCGTGTACGCCGGGCGGGGCAGTGCCCGCGCCACCGCCGGTCCGCCCGGGGCGACCAGGCGAAGTGCGCGCAGCGGGGCGTATCCGGCCACCGGGTCGGGCACCCCCAGCCCGGCCAGGACATCCAGCGCATGCGCGGCGATCCCGTCCCCGCAGGCCTTGTCCCGGGGGAAGTCGGCCCGATCCAGCAGGAGCACCCGGGCTCCGGTCCGGCGGGCGGCGAGGGCGGCGGCCGAGCCCGCCGGGCCGGCCCCCACCACCACCACATCGAACTCGTCGCCCCCGTCAGCCAGCCCGGTCGCCACGTCGTATCCCCTCTCCGCCGCCGAGCTACCGCTCTCGGCGGCCGTTGCGGGGATCATCCATCGCCCGCGGCGCCGGCCCAGCCAAATCCGCTCCTACTGCGGCTCCGCGTCGAGCCGAGCACGCAGCGCGTCCAGCTCAGCCCAGAGGACACCGGGCAGCTTGTCCCCGAACTTCGTAAACCACTCGGTGACCATCGGTAGTTCGGCCTGCCACTCGTTCGCGTCGACCTTCAGTGCGATCCGAATGTCTTCCGAGGTCATGTCCAGGCCCTCGATGTCCAGCGCGTCCGCGGTGGGAACCATGCCGATCGGCGTCTCCACGGCGTCGGCCCGGCCCTCGATCCGCTCGACGATCCACTTCAGGACCCGGGAGTTCTCGCCGAAGCCCGGCCAGAGGAAGTTGCCCTCGGCGTCCTTGCGGAACCAGTTGACGTAGTAGACGCTCGGCAGCTTCGACTCGTCGCCGTCGACGCCCTTACCCATCTCGATCCAGTGCCGGAAGTAGTCGCCGGCGTGGTAGCCGATGAAGGGCAGCATCGCCATCGGGTCGCGACGCACGACCCCGACCGCGCCCGAAGCCGCGGCGGTGGTCTCCGAGGAGAGCGTGGCGCCCAGGTAGACGCCGTGCACCCAGTCCCGCGCCTCAGTGACCAGTGGAACGGTGTCCCGACGCCGGCCACCGAAGAGGATCGCGTCGATCGGTACGCCGTTGGGGTTGTAGTAGTCCTCGGCGAGGATCGGACACTGGGTGATCGGGGTGCAGAACCGGCTGTTGGCGTGGGAGGAGAGGTGTTCGCTCTCCGGCGTCCAGTCGTTGCCCTTCCAGTCGATGAGGTGCGTCGGGGGCTCGCCCATGCCCTCCCACCAGATATCACCGTCGTCGGTGAGGGCCACGTTGGTGAAGATGGAGTTGCCGCGGTCCAACGTCCGCATCGCGTTGGCGTTGGTCTTCCAGTCGGTGCCGGGGGCGACCCCGAAGAGGCCGTACTCCGGGTTGACCGCGTAGAGGCGCCCGTCCGGGCCGAACCGCATCCAGGCGATGTCGTCCCCGATGGTCTCGACCTTCCAGCCCGGGATGGTCGGCTCCAGCATGGCGAGGTTGGTCTTGCCGCAGGCCGACGGGAAGGCCCCGGCGAGGTGGTAGACCCTCCCCTCCGGCGACGTGATCTTCAGGATCAACATGTGCTCGGCGAGCCAGCCCTCGTCCCGCCCCATCACACTGGCGATCCGCAGCGAGTAGCACTTCTTGCCGAGCAGCGAGTTGCCGCCGTAGCCGGAGCCGTAGGACCAGATCTCCCGGGTCTCCGGGAAGTGCGAGATGTACTTCGTCTCGTTGCACGGCCAGGACACGTCCTGCTGGCCCGGTGCCAGCGGCGCGCCGATCGAGTGCAGCGCGTGCACGAAGTCCGCGTCGTCGCCCATCGCCGCGAGGATCTTCCCGCCCATCCGGGTCATGATCCGCATTGAGGCGACCACGTACGGACTGTCGGTGATCTCGATGCCGAACATCGGCTTCTCGGCCTCTACCGGGCCCATGCAGAATGGGATGACGTACATGGTGCGACCGCGCATGCAACCGCGGTACAGCTCCGTCATCGTCCGCTTCATCTCGGCCGGGGCCATCCAGTTGTTGGTCGGGCCGGCGTCTGCCTCGTCCACCGAACAGATGTAGGTACGCTCCTCGACCCGCGCCACGTCCGTCGGATCGGTTCGCGCGTAAAACGAGTTGGGCTTCTTCTCCGGGTTGAGTCGGACCAGGGTGCCGGCCTCGACGAGTTCGTCGGTGAGACGACGCCACTCTTCTTCTGACCCGTCCGCCCAGACCACACGGTCCGGGGTGGTCAGTTCCGCGATCTCACGGACCCAGGCAAGCAGTTTGGGGTGGGATGTCGGGGCCTGATCGATACCCCGAACAGTGGCCGGAGCAACCATGACACATCTCCTTGTGGTCGACGCTGACCGGTCTATGGGATGCACGAGGCTTGACGGCGCGTCGCGTCGCCTACGTGAAACCTGGGATTGGCCTCAGCGTAAACCGGCTTGCGTCACCAGTCAGTGGGACTGGTTGTGAAGAACTGCACAAGCTACGGTCCGGCTGCGGCATCGCGAGCTAATACCCGCTTTCACGCGCAGTTTCACGCAAATCCAGTGACGAAACAGCTGGCCTGTCGTCGTCCGGTACGGCTGCAGTGACCGTGTCCCCACTTGGCCAGGTCACTCGGGAGGCACTGCCCGGGGCGGTAGTACCCCGCTCATCGCTGTCGGGACCGGCCATGCCGACCGGTGCTACCCGTGCCGCGGGCCCGCACCCGGTACGCTCGCTCGGTGGCAGCGACGATGACCGGGGAGCCCGGCTCCCGGCGAACCCGGCCGGGCCTGATCCACTCCTTGCTGGACCGGTTCGGTCACCTCGTCCACGAGTTGAGCAAGTTCGCCACCGTGGGCGGCATCGCCTTCCTCGTCGACTTCGCCCTCTTCAACCTCCTGACCTCAGTGCAGGACGTCGAGCAGGTGACTGCGAAGACCATCTCCACGGTGGTGGCGGCGACCTTCGCCTTCCTCGGCAACCGGTTCTGGACGTGGCGACACCGCCGGGGCGGCAACCCAGCCCGCGAGTACGCGCTCTTCTTCATCTTCAACGCGGTGGGCCTCGGTATCACCGTGGCGGTTCTGGCGATCAGCCGCTACGGCCTGGGCCAGATCTGGCCGGAGGTCTTCCAGACCCCGCTGGCGGACAACATCGCCAGCTATCTCGTCGGCACCGGGCTGGCGACCCTCTTCCGGTTCTGGTCCTATCGACGGTTCGTCTTCGTACCAGCGGGAACTCCCGCCGCACCGGAAGCGAAGCACGACCGATACCGGGCGTGACCTGGCGCCCATCTCGCCAGGCCGGGGCGATCCCGGCCCAGCCAACTCGCTTAAGGTGTTCTGCATGCGTCTTGTCCGTCTCCTGCCCGAGCGCTGGCAGAAGTTCCTGCATGAGGCGCTCAAATTCGGCATCGTCGGAGGCGTCAACACCGTTATCAATTACGCGGTGTTCAACGCCCTTGCACTCACTGTCTTCCAGGGCGGCGCACTGAAGGCGACGGTCGTCGCCACCATCACCGCGACGATCACGTCGTACCTGATGAATCGCCACTGGACGTACCGTGATCGCCCGAAAACAGCAGTTAGACGCGAGTATGCCCTTTTCTTCCTTTTCAACGGTGCGGGGCTCCTCATCGAGCTGGGCGTGCTGGCCGCGGCCAAATACGGCCTCGGCGTGACCAGCCTGCTCGCCCTCAACCTCGCCAAGACGATGGGCATCCTGCTGGCGACGCTGTTCCGGTTCTGGTCCTACCGGACGTTCGTCTTCCAACCCGCACCAGCGCCGGCCACCAACAACTGGCACAGCATCCCCCGCGACGAGTGGGACACGATGGCCGAGATGGACCCGGTCGCCGAGCTGGCGGAGTCGGTCTCGGAGCTGGAGGAAACCGCCCCGCCACCGGGCACCCACCACCCCCTCCGCGCACCGATCCAAGGCCTGACCATCCCGCTGGACGCCCGCCTCGACCTGGACCGGGAGCTGGCCGCCGAGCTCGCCGCGGAGCTGCAGACGAGCACCCGCCGATCCCGTCGCCCCTGACCGTGCCCGGCTCCGGGGCGGGGCGCCGGCCCAGCCCGCCCCGGCCCGACCGGAGCCAGCCCGACCCGGACCAGCCCGACCCGGAGCCAGCTCAGCCCGGCTGCGACGGGACCGCTCAGCCCTACTCCCCGGACGGCCTGCCGTCCCGGGCCTCGGTCAGCGCCTCCCGAGGCTCGGCGTCGCCGGACGGCGGTCGGTCGTACTGCGCCTCCACCAGCTCGTAGAGCGTGGTCTGCACCCGCCCCACCTGCGGCACATCAACCAACACCGACCGCCCACGCTCCCCCGCGGAGTCGATGGTCAGGGTTCCGCAGCCGAACAACCGCTCGCTGAGGCGCTGCTGCATCGCATGGTCGGTGACCCGGGTGAGCGGGATGTCCCGGCGGTCCCGGGAGAGCACGCCCTGTTGGATGAGCACCCGCTCACTGGTGAACAGGTAGTGGGTCGCCTGCCAGACCAGCGCCGGCCAGAGCGCGAACCAGAGCACCCCCACCAGCGCCGCCCCGCCCAGCACCACCAACGCCGCCGCCCGGCCAGCACCGTCGGGGGCCAGCACCAGGGCGGCCACCACCACCGCGACGGCGAGCACCATCACCGCGACCGGCCGGACCAGGGCCTTCCAGTGCGGGTGCAGATGCAGCACGACGTGCTCGTCCTCGGTGAGCACGTCCTCCGGAAACGCCACGGGTACCTCCAGCACAGATCGGACGCGCAGACCGTAACCGCTCACCTCATCCCACGACATCAGCCGCGCGGGCCGGACGACGACAGCGCTACCGAACTCGGCCCCGCCGGTCAGCCGTGGCCGTTCAGCGCAGATGCAGAATGTCGCCGGCGGAGAGGTGCCGGGTGGCCTCCGGGGTGGCCACCACCAGCTGGCCGTCGGCGTCAACGCCGGTCGCCGTGCCGGTCAACTCGCCGCCGTCCGGCAGCAGCACCCGGACCGGACGGTCCACGGTGGCACAGACGGCCAGGTACGCCGCGCGCAGGCCGCTGGCCACCGCATCACCCTCAGCGGCCCGCCACCGCCCATACCAGTCGCCCAGCGACCGGAGCAGCGCCCGCAACAACGGATCCCGGTCGGTCGCCGCGGCACCGGCCAACTGCAGCGAGGTCGCCGGCAGACCATTCGGGTTCGCCGGCAACTCATCAGCACGAAGAGTCACGTTCAGCCCGATGCCGAGGACGATCGCGGGGGGCGCCGCCGCACTTGCCATCGGCACCCCCTCGGCGAGGATGCCGCCGCACTTCGCCGCACCGATGAGCAGATCGTTCGGCCACTTCAGGGTGGCCTCCAACTCGGCCAGCCGGGTCACCGCCTGTACCAGCGCCACTCCGGCGAGCAGCGGCAGCCACCCGTACGCCGACGGTGGCACCGGCGCCCAGCCCCGCTCGGCCACCGCCTCCCCCGGCCGAAGCAGGACGCTGGTCGCGATCCCCGCCCGGGCCGGCGACTGCCAGTCACGGCCCCGCCGCCCCCGCCCCGCACGCTGCCGCTCCGCGACCAGTACCAGGCCCTCCGGCTCCCCCGAGCGGGCATACTCGGCCACGTCCGCGTTGGTCGAACCGGTCTCCGCGAGAAGCTCCAGCCGGGCCCAGGCACCGTGCGGCGCGACCAACGCGCGACGCAGCCGCGCCACCGACAGTGGTGGGCGATCCAGATCGGTGTACGGGGAACCCAGCATCCCGCCAGCCTACGGCCCTCCCGATCACCGGTGGTGAGGCGTACTGCACAGCGGCGCCGAGCTGAACCATCGTTATATTCCCTTGGTGACTACCGAGACCGGGACCAACATCCACAGCACCGCGGGCAAGCTGGCGGACCTGGAGCGTCGGATCGACGAGGCGGTGCACGCCGGGTCGGCGCGCGCCGTGGACAAGCAGCACGCACGGGGCAAGAAAACCGCGCGGGAACGGATCGAGCTCCTCCTCGACCCGGGCTCCTTCGTCGAACTGGACGAGCTGGCCCGACACCGGTCCACCAACTTCGGACTGGCGAAGACCCGCCCCTACGGCGACGGCGTCATCACCGGCTACGGGACCATCGACGACCGCCAGGTCTGCGTCTTCGCACAGGACTTCACGGTCTTCGGCGGCTCCCTCGGCGAAGTCTTCGGCGAGAAGATCGTCAAGGTGATGGACCTGGCCATGAAGATCGGGTGCCCGGTCATCGGGATCAACGACTCCGGCGGGGCGCGAATCCAGGAGGGCGTCGCCTCGCTCGGCCTCTACGGCGAGATCTTCTTCCGCAACGTGCGGGCCAGTGGCGTCATCCCGCAGATCTCGCTCATCCTGGGCCCGTGCGCGGGTGGCGCCGTCTACTCGCCCGCGGTCACCGACTTCACCGTGATGGTCGACCAGACCTCACACATGTTCATCACCGGCCCGGACGTGATCAAGACCGTCACCGGTGAGGACGTCGCAATGGAGGAGCTGGGCGGCGCCCGTACGCACAACTCGCGCAGCGGCAACGCGCACTACCTCGCCACCGACGAGGAGGACGCGATCGAGTACGTCCGGGCGCTGCTGTCGTACCTGCCGTCGAACAACCTGGACGAGCCGGTCACGTACCCGGTCGACATGGACCTCGAGATCAGCGACGATGACCGGGAGCTGGACACCCTCATCCCGGACTCGGCGAACCAGCCATACGACATGCACCAGGTCATCGAGCACGTCCTCGACGAGGGCGAGTTCCTTGAGGTGCAGCCGCTGTACGCGCAGAACCTGATCGTCGGCTACGGCCGGGTCGAGGGCCGGCCGGTCGGCGTGGTCGCGAATCAGCCCATGCACTTCGCCGGCACGCTGGACATCGCCGCGTCGGAGAAGGCCGCGCGCTTCGTCCGCACCTGCGACGCGTTCAACATTCCGGTACTCACCTTCGTGGACGTACCCGGCTTCCTCCCCGGCACCAGCCAGGAGTGGGAGGGCATCATCCGCCGGGGCGCGAAGCTCATCTACGCGTATGCCGAGGCCACCGTCGGGAAGGTCACCGTCATCACCCGCAAGGCGTACGGCGGCGCGTACGACGTCATGGGCTCCAAGCACCTCGGCGCGGACCTGAATTTCGCCTGGCCAACCGCCCAGATCGCGGTGATGGGAGCGCAGGGGGCGGTCAACATCCTGCACCGGCAGGAGCTGGCCGGCGCCGCCGACCCGGCGGCGCGGCGCGCCGAGCTGATCACCGAATACGAGGACACCCTCGCCAACCCGTACATCGCCGCCGAACGCGGGTACATCGACTCGGTCATCCCGCCACACGAAACCCGGGCACAGATCGTCCGCGCGCTGCGGGTCCTGCGTACCAAGCGCGAGACCCTGCCCCCGAAGAAGCACGGCAACATCCCGCTGTAGGTGTGCGGTCAGCGGGGTTCAGCAGGGCGGGCTGGCGGCGGTGCACATGCGGCGGGCCGCCACGTCGGCGAGGCGGACCAGTTCCGCCTCGCCGGCCATGCTGAGGAAGAGCACCGTCACCAGGTCACCGACGCGCAACACGACCCGCAGCTCCGGTGAGTTCGCCACGGCCTGCGGTTCGCCCGTCGTGGGGTTGACGGACAGGGAGGACGAATGCCGCAGCAGGAGCGACTCCTCACCGGCGAAGTCCACCTGCGGGGTGTCCCAGTGGTGCAGCGCTTTCAGTTCCACCGCGCTGCCTTCGTGGTAGGCCGTCCAGACCTCCCCCTGCTGGGGGCAGGAAGCGATCGTCTGTCGGACCTCGGCGAAGAAACGAGCCGCGTCATCACCGCGGAACCGATACAGATCCTGCACAACCAGGATGTCGCCGAGCCGATCGGGGCCGCCGGCCGACCACCGCAGTAGCGTCTGCGACCGGTTCATCCACGCCTCCGCTTCCGGGCCCGGGCCACATCGGTCGCGCCCGAGCCCCAGCGTGACCGTCCCGCCCAGGGCGGCCTCGCCGAGGTGCAGCTCCGTGCGCACGACCAGGTCCGACTGTTGGACGAAGAGCTCGGGCGGAAGGTCGGAACGCACCGCCGTAACCTGCCCGGCGGGCGACGCGGGGGTGCTTCCCACCGCGGCCTGCACCGGTACCGAGGTGGCCGGTGAGTAGCTCCATGGGGGGTTGATCACCGCGACGGTGACCACCGCCAAGGTCCCCACCAGGACGATCCCCGCCAACAGGGCGGTACGCCGGCTGCGACGGCGGGCCCGAGCACGGAGCTCCGCCGCCTCCAGCCAACGGACGTCGCGCAGGCCGCGTTGCATCGGCTCGGAGACGCTCAACTCATCACGCATCGACGGCCTCCTCCAGATCGACGACAGCGAGCAGCCCGGCGAGAGCAGCCCGGCCGCGAGCCAGCCGGGCCTTGACGGTGCCGACCGGGGCGTTGGTCTCCCGGGCCACCTCGACGACGGGCATCCCCACCAGGTAGTAGAGCGCGATCGCGATGCGCTGCTCCTCCGGCAGCCGGCGTAGTGCGGCGACCACCGCCACCGTGTCGGTGCTTGGCGCCGGGACGCTCTCGGTGGCACCGTGCCGCAGGTACGCCCGGGCGCGGCTGCGCAGGCTGCGCCATCGGCTGACCGCGATCCGGCTCGCCACCACCCGCACCCACGCCTCCGGGTTGTCGTACCCGCTCACCGTGGACCAGCGCTGCCAGGCCCGGATATACGCCTCCTGCACCGCATCCTGGGCCTCGGTGAGATCACCGGTGAGCACGTACACGAAGCCGAGCAGCCGCTGTCGGCTCCCCCGATAGAACTCGTCGAACCCATCGACATCCGGCACCTGGCTACCTCCCGTGGCGGTCGCAGAGGACACGCCCCAGCGCCGGCCCCAGGTTGCCGGCAGCTCCCGGCTTTTCCGCCCCGACTGGGCCAACCCGGGCTCCGGTTCAGCCGGTCAGCCCGTACCCGGTCAGGGCCGGGCCGGCCAACAGAGCCGCGCCGACACCCAGCACGACCAGGTTGACCAGGGCGAACATCGTGACCCAGAAGAACGCGGGGAAGGGGGTGATGCCGGCGAGTTGGTCGGCGTCGGAGGCGGGCATCCGGCCGCTGGCGCGTAGCCGTTGCAGCTCGACCACCGGGCGGATACCGCCGAGCAGCAGGAACCACACCCCGGTGTACGCGAACGCCGCCTGCACCTGTGGTGCGGCGTACCAGGAGACGGCGAGTACGAGCCCTCCGGTGACCAGCAGCGACAGCACTCCGAAGACGTTGCGGATCAGGACCAGCATCGCCAGCAGCAGTGCGACGGCGATCCACAACAGCAGGGTGATCCGGTTGCCACCGAGGATTCCGGCACCGGCAAGCCCGACCAGCGGTGGAGCCAGGTAGCCGGCGAGCAGGGTGATCACCATGCCGGGTCCGGTGGGGCGACCGGCGGAGAGGGTGAGCCCGGAGGTGTCCGAGTGCAGCCGGATGCCATGCAGGCGACGGCCGGTGAGCAGGGCGGCCAGGGCGTGCCCGCCCTCGTGGGCGATGGTGACCGCGTTGCGGGCGACCCGCCAGGGTCGACCGGCGCTGACCACAACCAACGCCCCCACCCCGGTCAGCAGCACCAGCAGCGGAGGCGGGTCCGGCTGCGCGCCGAGCAGTGTGTCCCAGATACCGGTCAGACCGTCGATCGACACCATGGGCGGGGAGCCTACCGCCCTCGTCCCGGCCGACCTCCGGCCCGATCTGGCCGCCCTCGGCCAGCCGGGAGGAGATCAGCTACGTACTGGCACAAAACCGGCGGCGATGATTTCGAAGATCGACTCGTTCGCCGCCCAGTCGTCCTCCGGGCAGTCCCAGCGGATCGCGTACCCCTTGTCGGGTGCGGTCACGAAGCCACGATTGCGGACGTGCAACCGACGTCCGTAGTCGTCATCGAAGATCCACTCCCAGTCGGCGGCCTCATCCCAGTAGTCCACTGAAACGATCTTGACGTGCTGGTAGCCACGGTAGCCGTCGCGTCGGGCAGCCTCCTGCTTACGCCAGTCGGCCACGGCATCGTCCAGTGGCGTCGTCGTCTGGTCGATGAGCAGGGCCCGCCCCTGACCGTCGGAGAACCGGACCCGATAGTCCTCCGGCCCCCGACCCCATTGCCGGCGGTAGTCCAGGTCGAACCCCGGCGGCACCGGCACCACAAATCCCGTGGCGTCCCGGTGTAGCTTCCAGCCGGCCGGCAGGGCCGCGCCTGCCGTGCCACTCGGGGTCGGGCTGACGCTGGCCGGCGGAGGGCTGGCGCTGGCCGTCGGGGGGCTCGTTGGCGCCGTGGCGCTCGGAGCCGAGTCGGCCGGAGCCGTGGTGGCCCCGGCACCGGTCGCGACGGCACCCGGATCCACTCCGTCACCCTCCGTGGCGAGCCGCGGATAGGCCACCACGGCACCAAGCAGGAGCAGGACCACCACGGCACCGATCAGCAGGTTGCGACGGGTGACGTGACGCTTCGTACCGGCCGCGGGCACCCCGGGTGGGGACATGGACGATACCGGGGCAGCCGACAGCCCACCGAGCTTCGCCGTCGGGTCGGCGTACGGTCGGTCCACCGGAGGATCGACCGGCGCGGTCGGGCCGGTACCCGTCACCTTCGCGGTGCGGGCGGCATCCGCCGGCGGCTCGGCCGTCGGTGGTGGCGCACCGGGCGACGGCGGCGATGCCGGTGCCACCGACGCCGGGGGTTCGGACAGCTTCGGCGCCGGTCGCGGCGCCGGCACAGCCGCCGGCGTCCGCCCCGGGCGACGGTTCGGCCCGGGCCGGCGTACGCCGGACAGCAGCGGGATGAGCTGTGAACGCTTGCCGCCGGCTCGGCGCAGTAGTCGCTCCGCCACCTCGGCGGTGATCCGCTCGGTCGGATCCTTACGCAGCAGGCCGTTGAGCACCGGACGCAGCGGTCCGGCGTTCTTCGGCGGCGGCGGCGGCTCGGTGGCCAGCGCCGCGAGGGTCGCGATCGCCGAGGGACGAGCATACGGCGACTTACCCTCCACCGCCGCGTACAGGGTCGCCCCCAGCGACCAGAGATCCGCCTCCGGCCCGGCAGTACCGTCCCGTGCCCGCTCGGGCGCGATGTACGCAGGCGAGCCGAGCACCATGCCAGTACGGGTGACATTCGGGTCACCCGGAACCGTGGCAAGACCGAAATCGGTCAACACCACCCGCCCGTCCTCACCGAGCAACACATTGCCCGGCTTGACGTCCCGGTGCATCACCCCCGCCTTGTGCGCCGCCTTCAGCGCACCAAGCACCCCCAGACCAATCTGCACCGCCCGGGCCGGCGACACCGACCCCTGCTCCGCCAGCGTGTCCTGGAGAGACTTCGACGCCACATACTCCATCACAATCCACGGATCACCATCGGTACGCAGCACATCGAAGATACGAACGACGTTGACGTGATTGAGACGAGCGATCGCCCGCGCCTCGCGCAGCGAACGCTCCCGCATCTCACGGCGCTCCTCATCGGTGAGACTGGGCGGCGGAACCAACTCCTTGATCGCCACAGTCCGATGCAGCACCTCGTCCTGCGCCTTCCACACCCGACCCATGCCACCCTGACCGATCGGCGACAAGAGCCGATACCGGCCAGCGACGAGTTCCGAGGGTGCGTTCGACATCGCTGAAACGGTACCCGGCGGCGACGGCGGCAACTCGGGCGGCACGCCACCGCGCGACGAAGATCCAAGCTCCACGCGTACGCTGACGCCATGTCTGCCGAGGAGCCACTGTTCCGTGTCGTTCACGGCACGCCGACCGCTGAGGAGTTGGCCGCCCTGGTGGGCGCGATCGTCGTTCATCCCAGGCCGGCGACAATCCCCGCCCGACCCACGGTTTCCGCCTGGGCGCGCGGCGCCCGCCCCGCCAGTACCGGCCATGCCGCCGGCCCGGACGCCTGGCGCGCCTCCGGCCTGCCCCGCTGACGACGACTTCCGCCCCGCACCGGTCATCCGGTCTGCACCGAGGGCCCCGGTGCCGGCGAGCCCGCCCCCGGGTCACGACCCGATCTAGCCGGCCTCGGCCGTCGAAGGCGCCCGACCCGCGGTGGGCGCGGCGCCGGGCCGGACGGGATCCGGATCCACGCCGTCGTCGTCCGGGGTGCGCCGGGGATAGGCCATCACGGCGCCGAGCAGAAGCAGGCCCGCCACGGCGCCGATCAATGGTCGGGTGGCGAGTAGCCATCCGGAAAACAGCACGGCACCGAGCAGAAGCAGGCCCGCAACTGCGCTGAACAACCACCGGTGGCGGGTGGGGTAACGCTGCGCACCGGGCACGGCTGGCGGGGGCCCGGGCGATGCCGGGATACCCGACTCGCCGGCCTTCACCGCCGGCCCGGCGTCCGCTCGGGCCACCGGAAGACCGACCGGCGCAGCCGCGCGCCTGTTGCCTGGGCGGAGGTCAGCCCAGCGGGCGTTGGCCGGCGTCGCCGTGGAGGGGGCGTCGGTCCGGCGCAGTAGTCGCTCCGCCACCTCAGCGGTGATCCGCTCGGTCGGATCCTTACGCAGCAGGCCGTTGAGCACCGGACGCAGCGGTCCGGCGTTCTTCGGCGGCGGCGGCGGCTCGGTGGCCAGCGCCGCGAGGGTCGCGATCGCCGAGGGACGAGCATACGGCGACTTACCCTCCACCGCCGCGTACAGGGTCGCCCCCAGCGACCAGAGATCCGCCTCCGGCCCGGCAGTACCGTCCCGTGCCCGCTCGGGCGCGATGTACGCAGGCGAGCCGAGCACCATGCCAGTACGGGTGACATTCGGGTCACCCGGAACCGTGGCAAGACCGAAATCGGTCAACACCACCCGCCCGTCCTCACCGAGCAACACATTGCCCGGCTTGACGTCCCGGTGCATCACCCCCGCCTTGTGCGCCGCCTTCAGCGCACCAAGCACCCCCAGACCAATCTGCACCGCCCGGGCCGGCGACACCGACCCCTGCTCCGCCAGCGTGTCCTGGAGAGACTTCGACGCCACATACTCCATCACAATCCACGGATCACCATCGGTACGCAGCACATCGAAGATACGAACGACGTTGACGTGATTGAGACGAGCGATCGCCCGCGCCTCGCGCAGCGAACGCTCCCGCATCTCACGGCGCTCCTCATCGGTGAGACTGGGCGGCGGAACCAACTCCTTGATCGCCACAGTCCGATGCAGCACCTCGTCCTGCGCCTTCCACACCCGACCCATGCCACCCTGACCGATCGGCGACAAGAGCCGATACCGGCCAGCGACGAGTTCCGAGGGTGCGTTCAACATCACCTAAAACGGTACCGGGCGCCGAAAACGGCCAGTCGGGCGGCACGCCACCGCGCGACGAAGATCCACGTCACGGCAGCCCCAAGGCCGGTGGGCTGACTACCGGTTTCCGCGTCCACGATCGCGCTGACGCGATCGATTGACTCCACTACGAGGCCATCCAACTCGAGGCATCTCATCTGATATGCGCTATTCCAGGGATGCAACTCCCATCCCACACCCGCTACGCTCACTCATGGAAACGGCGCGGTAACAGACAGGAGGGACGATGATCGAGGAGGGTGAGGGTCGCCCAGCGGCCCAGTTTCCCAGCCTGAGCGGCGTTGTGAAGATAGCTGAGGAGCACCAGGCGAAGCTCCACCAAGAACGGCCGTACGAGTCCGAGGCGGCAGGCCCGAAGGCGGCTGTTCCCGTGCCCCTTCCGCCCCCGTCGCCCGGAGCCGCCCCCGAGCCAACGCCGACCCCATCGAAGAACCGAACCACCCCCGCGCCCAGCAGCACCGACCCGAGCCCGGGAGCGGGCTGCCCCTCCCGCACCGATGGCGCGCCACGCCGCCCCCGCGGCGGGGTGATCGGCGGTGGCGGCGCGGGCACCGCACCGACCGGTGGAGCCGGCTCGCGTCCGGGGGGCGGCAAGGGCTTCCCCAGCGAGCCCACCGTCCC
This sequence comes from Salinispora pacifica DSM 45544, assembly GCF_000378845.1. NCBI lineage: Bacteria > Bacillati > Actinomycetota > Actinomycetes > Micromonosporales > Micromonosporaceae > Salinispora > Salinispora pacifica. The sequence continues at coordinate 2,276,178 of NZ_KB905359.1, forward strand.
GCCCTTCTGGGCCGCACCGGGGTCCTCGGCACCGACGGACCGACCGGCGAGCCCGACCCACCCCAACTCCGAGGAGACCCCGCGCACCTCTGATCCCGACCATCGGGGGGAGTCAGATCAGGGGTGAGTCCGACACTCCCCCCGCCGCAGGACAGGCCGACCGACCCGACCCCGCCATCGACCACACCAATCGACGTTGCTGGCCGCGCCCCGGGTTCCGGCGCGGTGATCCCACTGGCCGGGAGCTCAGCCTCCCAAGCGCCGGGGACGGAGCAGGTAACGTCGGTGTCGTGTCTGGATCTCTACCGCTTCGCCTCGTCCTCGCCTCCGCGAGCCCGGCCCGCCGCAAGACCCTCCAGGCAGCGGGGATCGAGCCGGATGTACTGGTCAGCGGCGTTGACGAGTCCCTCGTGGCCAGCGATCGCGCCGATGAGCTCTGCCTTGAGCTGGCCCGGCTGAAAGCGCAGGCGGTCCTGACCCGGCTGCGCCCCGCCAAAGACCAGCGCACGCTGGTGATCGGGTGCGACTCGGTGCTGGAGTTCGACGGCCAGATCTTCGGCAAGCCCGCCGATGGGGCTGACGCCGTCCGCCGCTGGGAGCGGATGCGGGGGCGCAGCGGAATCCTGCACAGCGGGCACTGCCTCATTGACGCGACGGCGTCCCGACGGGCGGAGGCCGTCGCCGCCACGACCGTGCACTTCGCCGCGGTAAGCGACGACGAGATCGCCACGTACGTCAACACGGGCGAGCCCCTGGCCGTGGCCGGCGCGTTCACCATCGATGGGTTGGGGGGTCCATTCGTGGAGCGGATCGAGGGCGACCCCGGCACGGTGGTGGGCCTCTCCCTGCCGCTGCTGCGCCGCCTCCTGGCCGAGCTTGGTCTACCGATCACCGACCTGTGGCGTCGCGGCACACCGAGTGCCCCGACGTCCGGTGCCCCAGCTACCCCGAAGCCGAACCCTGGATCCTGACCACCGAGAGTCTCGCCGTCGAGAGCACGAAGGAGCAGCGTTGACCACCAAGTCCATCCCGTTGACGTCGGAGTTGCACGCGTACCTGGTCGCACACGGAAGCCCGCCGGATCAGGTCATGCTCGACCTGATCGAGGAGACCCGGGCGCACCTGCCGGAGGACGCTCAGATGCAGGTGGCGCCGGAGCAGGCCGCGTTCCTGACCTTTCTGACCCGGCTACTGGGGGCGCGACAGGCGGTCGAGGTCGGTACCTTCACCGGGCTCTCCGCGCTGGCGATCGCCCGCGGGCTGGCCGAGGACGGGCAGCTGAACTGCTTCGACGTTTCGGAGGAGTTCACCGGGATCGCTCGGCGCTACTGGACCCGGGCCGGTGTGGACGACCGGGTGCGGCTGCGGATCGGCCCCGCCGGAGAGACGCTGCGGGAACTACCGGCCGACCGCCACCTCGACTTCGCTTTCATCGACGCCGACAAGGTCGGCTACTCGGCATACTGGGCGGAGTTGGTGCCCAGGATGCGGCCCGGCGGAGTGATCGCCGTCGACAACGTCCTCCGCGACGGCCGGGTGCTCGCCCCGCAGGACGCCGGCGACCAGGCCATCGCCGCGTTCAACGACGAGGTGCTGGCCGACGTACGGGTTGACCCGGTGATGCTGCCGATCGCCGACGGGCTGACCCTGGCCCGAGTGCGCTGACCGGCCCGCCACGGGCGCTGCGAGACGGTCGGTGAACGGGCAGTGCGGCATCCCACACTTAGCGCTCGTTAGGGAGCTTCGGCAGGGCCGATACACTCCCCGTCAACGAACACCCCGGGAGGAGCCCCCAAGGTGCGCAAGGTACTCATCGCCAACCGCGGCGAGATCGCTGTCCGCGTCATCCGCGCGTGCCGCGATGCCGGCCTGGCCAGCGTCGCCGTCTACGCGGACTCCGACCGCGACGCCCTGCACGCCACCCTGGCCGATGAGGCGTACGCGCTCGGCGGTGACACCGCCGCCGACAGCTACCTGCGCATGGAGAAGCTGATCGAGGTCGCGGCGCGGTCCGGTGCCGACGCGGTGCACCCGGGCTACGGCTTCCTCTCCGAGAACGCCGACTTCGCCCAGGCGGTGATCGACGCCGGGCTGACCTGGATCGGGCCGAGCCCACAGGCGATCCGCGACCTGGGGGACAAGGTGACCGCCCGACACATCGCGCAACGCGCGGGCGCACCGCTGGTACCCGGCACCCCGGACCCGGTCGGCAGCGCCGACGAGGTGTTGACCTTCGCCGCCGACCACGGCCTGCCGGTCGCCATCAAGGCGGCCTTCGGCGGGGGTGGTCGCGGCCTGAAGGTGGCCCGAACGATGACGGAGATCCCCCACCTGTTCGAGTCGGCCACCCGGGAGGCGGTCGCCGCGTTCGGCCGGGGTGAGTGTTTCGTCGAGCGGTACCTGGACCAGCCACGACACGTGGAGGCGCAGGTCCTCGCCGACCAGCACGGCAACGTCATCGTGGTGGGCACCCGGGACTGCTCCCTCCAACGCCGGCACCAGAAGCTGGTCGAGGAGGCGCCGGCGCCGTTCCTCACCGACGCGCAGCGACAGCAGATCCACGACTCGGCCAAGGCCATCTGTCGGGAGGCCGGCTACCACGGTGCCGGCACCGTCGAATATCTGGTCGGCGCCGACGGCACCATCTCCTTCCTGGAGGTCAACACCCGACTTCAGGTGGAGCATCCGGTGACCGAGGTGACGGCCGGGGTCGACCTGGTCCGGGAGCAGTTCCGCATCGCGGACGGGGAGAAGCTGCGGTTCACCGAGGACCCGACGCCCCGCGGACACTCCATCGAGTTCCGGATCAACGGTGAGGACCCGGGCCGGGGCTTTCTGCCCGCCCCGGGCACGATCACCGCGCTGCGCCTGCCGACCGGTCCGGGAGTACGGGTCGACACCGGGGTCACCGCCGGCGATGTGATCGGCGGCAACTTCGACTCGCTCCTGGCCAAGGTGATCGTGACTGGCGAGACGCGTACCGAGGCACTGGAGCGGGCCCGTCGCGTGCTGGACGAGATGGTGGTTGAGGGCATGGCCACCGCGCTGCCGTTCCACCGGCTGGTGGTCCGGGATGAGGCCTTCACCACCGAGCCGTTCACGGTGCACACCCGGTGGATCGAGACCGAGTTCGACAACACCGTGCCGGCCTTCACCGCCGCTGCCGGCCCCACCGAGGGCCCGGCGGAGCGCGACACCGTGGTGGTGGAGGTGGGCGGCAAGCGGCTGGAGGTCAGCCTCCCGGCCGGCTTCGGCGCCGGTACGGCCGCCGCCGCGCCCACGGCGAAGAAGCCGGCCCGTCGGCGCGGCGCGGCGAAGGCCGGGGCCGCGGTCAGCGGCGACACGCTCACCTCCCCCATGCAGGGCACGATCGTGAAGATCGCGGTCGCGGACGGAGACATCGTGGCCGAGGGCGACCTGGTCGTGGTCTTGGAGGCGATGAAGATGGAGCAGCCGCTGCACGCGCACCAGGCGGGCACGGTCAGCAGCCTCGCCGCCGAGATCGGCGCGGTCATCACCGCTGGTGGCGCGATCTGCACCATCGCCTGAGGCGCGCTGGCTGCCGCGGTTCGGAAGACATACACCGCCGACGCGGCCGCCCGCGTCGTGGCGCTGCGGCACCGCCCGGTTGGCCAGCCGGCGGGATGTTGGCCGACCTGGGGAACGCGAGCCGGGGCAGCCAGTCATGATGGCCGAGTGCGGTTCCTACACAGCGCGGTCCCCGCGCATGACCTGACCTACAACGACGTCTTCATGGCCCCGGCCCGCTCCGAGGTGGCGTCCCGGCTCGACGTCGACCTGTCGACCGGTGACGGCACCGGCACCACCATCCCGTTGGTGGTGTCGAACATGACCGCGGTGGCGGGCCGCCGAATGGCCGAGACCGTGGCTCGACGGGGTGGCATCGCGGTCATCCCGCAGGACATCCCGATCGAGGTGGTCGCGAACGTCGTCGCCTGGGTCAAGCAGCGGCACCTGGTGTACGACACCCCGATCACCCTGGGTCCGACCGATACGGTCGGCGACGCCATCCACCTGCTGCCGAAGCGGTCGCACGGCGCGGTGGTCGTGGTGGACGAGTCCGGCCGGCCGGTCGGGGTGGTCACCGAGGCCGACACGGTGGGCGTGGACCGGTTCGCGCAGCTACGGCACGTGATGTCGGTAGAGCTGCACACGGTTTCGGCGGACGCCGATCCGCGTACCGGCTTCGACCGGCTCTCGGCCGGCCGGCGTCGGCTGGCGCCGGTGGTGGACGAGCAGGAGCGGCTGGTCGGCGTGCTGACCCGGTCGGGTGCTTTGCGGGCCACGCTGTACCGACCGGCACTCGACGACCGGGGCCGGCTGCGCATCGCCGCGGCGGTGGGCATCAACGGCGACGTCACCGGCAAGGCGCGAGCCCTGCTGGAGGCCGGGGTGGACACCCTGGTCGTGGACACGGCGCACGGCCACCAGGAACGGATGCTCTCCGCCCTGCGGGCGGTACGCGCGCTCGATCCGGCCGTTCCGGTCGCGGCCGGCAACGTGGTCACCGCCGACGGCGTACGCGATCTCGTTGCGGCGGGTGCGGACATCGTGAAGGTCGGCGTGGGGCCGGGGGCGATGTGCACCACCCGAATGATGACCGGGGTGGGCCGACCCCAGTTCTCGGCGGTCCTGGACTGCGCCGCGGCGGCGCGGGCGGTGGGCCGGCACGTGTGGGCGGACGGCGGGGTCCGGTACCCCCGCGATGTGGCGTTGGCGCTGGCCGCGGGGGCCTCGAACGTCATGATCGGTTCTTGGTTCGCCGGCACCTACGAGTCCCCGGGCGACCTCTACTCCGACGCCGACGGCCGCCGCTACAAGGAGAGCTTCGGCATGGCCTCGGCCCGGGCGGTCAGCGCTCGGACGGCGGAGGACTCCGCGTACGACCGCGCCCGGAAGGCGATCTTCGAGGAGGGCATCTCGTCGGCGCGGATGTACCTGGACCCGGACCGGCCGGGCGTGGAGGACCTCGTTGACGAGATCATCTCCGGGGTACGCAGCGCCTTCACCTATGCGGGGGCGCACAACCTCACCGAGTTCCACGAGCGGGCGCTGGTCGGGGTGCAGAGCGCGGCCGGCTACACCGAGGGGATGCCGATTCCGACGAGCTGGTGACTCGAACGCCACCCGGCGGCGGCCCGCCGCGGTCTAGCTGACCGGGCTGCCCGCCGGCTGCGGCGTCGGCGCCGGCTCCGCCGCCTCGGGGCGGTCCCGGGGCAGTCGGGCACAGGCGATCAGTCCGATAATCAGGAAGCCGGCGGCGGTGAAGGCGGCGTACCGGGTGGCATCGGCGAAGGCGGCCTTCGCCTCCTCGGCGATCGGCGCGGTGCGGGGGTCGGCGGCGAGCCCGGCGATCGCCGCTCCGCCACTCTCCCGGACCTCAGTCACCACCTGTTCCCGCTGGGTGGAATCGAGCTCGGGGCGATCAGCGAGCCGCGCCCCGAGAAGCCCGCTGAGCCCGGCGAAGAGGACCGTGCCGAGCACGGCGATGCCGAGGGCGGAGCCGACCTGCCGCGCGGTGCTCTGCACCCCGGACCCCTGGCCGCTGCGCCGGACCGGCACCTCTCGCAGCGACACCCCGGTGAGCTGGGCGGTGGCCAGACCGACGCCGACGCCGTAGACGAAGAGCAGGCCGAGCGGAGCCCACCAGTGGGTGTCGGGGGCAACCACGAGGCCGAGTCCGGCGATGCCGGCGATCTCCGCGGCTACGCCGAGTTGCACCACCCGGGTGGTGCCCCACCGTTTGACGAGAAGCGCTCCGAGCGCACTGGAGAGGAAGCTCCCGACGGCGAGGGGCAGCAGCGCCAGGCCGGTGTGGAAGGCGCTGTAGCCGAGCACGTTCTGATACCAGAGCGGGAGCGCGAAGAGGAGACCGAACTCGCCCAGGCTGACGATCGCGGCGGCGGTGACGCCGGTCCGGAAGGAGCCGATCCGAAACAGCGACAGGTCGATCAGCGCCGGCCGACCGACCCGGTTACGGCGCACCTGGTGGGTGACCAGAAGGGCGAGGGCGGCCAGGCCGGTCACCCCGACGACCGGCACCGGTGAGATCACGGCGGGCCAGTCCAGGCCGAGGATTTTGACCGGCTTCGCCAACCCCCACCAGCCGTACGTGCGCCCCTCGATGAGGGCGAAGACGACGCCGGTCATGCCGAGCACCGACAGCAGCGCCCCAATCAGGTCGATGCCGCGCTCGACCCGGTCGTCGCGGGATTCGGGGACCAGCGCGAGCGTGGCGGTGACGACCAGCAGGCCGATCGGCAGGTTGATGCCGAAGGCCCACCGCCAGGAGAGCTCGGTGGTGAGCCAGCCGCCGAGCAGCGGGCCGAGCGCGGCGGCCCCGCCGATGGTGGAGCCCCAGACCGCGAAGGCGATCGCCCGCTCTCGGCCGGCGAAGTTCGCGTTCAGCAGGGACAGTGAGGTGGGCAGCATCATCGCGCCGCCGAGCCCTTGGAGCACCCGCGCCCCGATCAGCTCCGCACCGGAGCCGGCGGACGCGGCGAGCAGGCTGGCGACGACGAAGACCAGCACGCCGACGACGAACATCCGGCGGCGGCCGGCACGGTCAGCGAAGCGGCCGGCGACCAGGAGCAGGGCGGCGAAGACGAGGGTGTACGCCTCCTGGACCCACTGCGCCCCGGCGGAGCTGACACCGAGGTCGGCGATGATCGCCGGGACGGCGACGTTGACGATCGTTACGTCGACGATGATCGTGGCGACTCCGAGGCTGATGGCGAGCAGCCCCCACCAGCGGCCACGTCCCTGCTTCGGCATACTCGCTCCGATCGCTAGTTTATCTAGCTACCTGAGCTGCTAGCTTCGTCCCGTGGACAGCGCCGCGTCAACCACCCCCGGCTCGCGTCGCGGGCCATACAGCGAAGCTCCCTCGACCAGCCGAACCGCCCGGGCGTTGCGCGAGGTGATCCGGGCTGCCAGCGACACCCGGGGGGCGCTGGCCCGCCGGCTCGGGATCGGGGTCACCGACGCCGCCGCCATCGACCACCTCGCCGCCAGCCCGGTCCCGCTCGGCCCGGTGGAGTTGGGCAACCGCCTCGGCATCCGGTCCGCCTCGGCCACCGTGCTGGTGGATCGGCTGGTCCGAGCCGGCCACCTGGCGCGTACGCCGCATCCGCAGGACCGCCGCCGGGTGGCGCTGCAGGTCACCGACGAGGGGTACGACGAGGTGTCGGCGGCACTACAGCCGATGCTGGCCGGCATCGAACAGGCGGTCGACCGGCTCACGCCGGAGCAGGCAGCCGCTACCGCCACCTTCCTGCTGCAGGTGGCCGAGGTTATGCGGGAGTATGTGGTGACCGCGCCGGCGGAGCCGCCCGACCTCGTACGTCACCGTCAGACACGCGGGATCCGAACAGCCGACGAATGACGGCGCGAGCGGCCTCCCGTGGATCGTCCCCCGCCTCGTCCGGCAGGGCGCCCGCATTCCACAGGGTGGCGAAGCCATGCACGATGGACCAGGCGGCGAGCGCGTCCCCGGCGGCGCCACCCGCCGCGCCCGGCCCCGGCGGCAGGTCAGCCACCGCCGAGCGCAGGACCGCACGCGATCGTCCTCGGGCCGCCACCACCTCCGGCGCGTCGACGCGGTAGAGGTCGGGGCGGTACATCACCTCGAAGTGCGCCCGACGCCGGACGGCGAAATCCACGTAGGCCACCCCCATCTCGAGCAGGCTGTCGCCGGTCTGCAGCGCCGCGGCGAGCAGGTCGAAGCCCTCGACCGCGAGCGCGGTGAGCAACCCCGGCTTGTCGCCGAAGTGATGGGCGGGCGCCGCATGCGACACGCCGGCTCGGCGGGCGAGGTCGCGCAGGCTCAGGGCGGCGGGCCCGGACTCCTCGATCGCCACCGCGGCGGTGGCGAGCAGGACCCGCCGAAGATCGCCGTGATGGTAGCCACGTACACCGGTCATCCCGGAAGCATATCTTGCCGTTGACAAGATATGCCGACGGAGGCAGTCTTGGCACCGACAAGATCGGCTTGGAGGTTCCGATGGTTCCACTGATCACACTGGTGGCCGGCACCGGGTTAGCCCGGCTGGCCGGCCTGGCCGGCGTGGGTGCGCTCGACGGCTGGCACCCCGCTCTGCGGGTGGGGCTCGCCCTGATGCTCACGGTCACCGGCCTGGCGCACTTCAGCCCACGACGCCGGGCCGACCTCGTCGCGCTGGTGCCACCACGACTCCCCCACCCCAGGATCCTGGTCACCCTCACCGGGATGCTGGAGCTACTCGGCGCGGCGGCGCTCCTGGCTCCTCCCACCGCCCGGTGGGCCGCCGCCGGGCTGGCCGTCCTGATGCTGGCGATGTTCCCGGCGAACGTGTCCGGGGCACGACGCAAGCTCACCCTGGCCGGCCGTCCCGTCACCCCGCTGGCCGCCCGTACCGCCATGCAGGGAATCTTCGTCGCCACCGCCGTCGCCATTTCGGTTGGCACCTGACGATCCGGCCACTAACCTGCCCGGGTGAACCTAGCCCCCCGCCAGGACACACCACTCGGGCGCTGGTCATCCTGACCGCCCGGGCCGACCCAGGCGAGCCCCACGGAGAGCCGGCGTGCTGATCCAACTGCTCCGCACCTACCTACGCCCCTACCACCGCCCGCTGGCGGCCGTGGTCGCCCTCCAGTTCGTCGGCACCATCGCCTCGCTGTACCTGCCGAGCCTCAACGCCGACATCATCGACCTTGGCGTGGCCCGCGGCGACACCGGCTTCATCCTCCGCACCGGGGCCTGGATGCTCGTCGTCAGCCTGGTACAGATCGTCTGCTCGATCGCCGCCGTCTACCTCGGCGCCCGCACCGCGATGGCGTACGGCCGGGATGTCCGGGCGGCGCTCTTCGCCCACGTCAACACCTTCTCCGCGCGGGAGGTCGCCCACTTCGGCGCACCATCGCTGATCACTCGCAACACCAACGACGTGCAGCAGGTGCAGATGCTGGTGCTGATGAGCTGCACGATGCTGGTCGCCGCGCCGATCATGAGCGTCGGCGGGGTGGTGATGGCGCTCCGCGAGGACCTCGGGCTCTCCTGGCTGCTGCTGGTCAGCGTCCCCGTCCTGGCGCTCGGCCTGGGGCAGGTGATCCGACGGATGGTGCCCGGATTCCGACTCATGCAGACCCGCATCGACACCGTCAACCGGGTCCTCCGCGAGCAGATCACCGGCATCCGGGTGGTACGGGCGTTCGTCCGGGAACCGGTCGAGACCCGGCGCTTCGCCACCGCCAACACCGACCTGACCGCGACCGCCCTGCAGACCGGCCGACTGGCAGCACTGATCTTCCCGATCGTGATGCTGGTCCTCAACGTCTCCAGCGTCGCGGTGCTCTGGTTCGGTGCCGGACGGGTCGACGCCGGCGCCATCGAGGTCGGCTCCCTCACCGCCTTCCTCCAGTACCTGATGCAGATCCTGATGGCGGTCATGATGGCCACCTTCATGCTGATGATGGTGCCGAGAGCGGCGGTCTGCGCGGAGCGGGTCAGCGAGGTGCTGGCGACCGAAACCTCGGTCACGCCCCCACCGGAGCCGGTCACCACACCGCCGGGCCGAGCCGAGGTGGAGCTACACAAGGTGCGATTCCAGTACCCGGGTGCGGCCGAGCCGGTGCTGCGGGACGTGTCGTTCCGGGTGACCCCGGGCACGACCACCGCGATCATCGGCAGCACCGGCGCCGGCAAGAGCACCCTGCTCGCCCTGATCCCACGACTGATCGACGCCACCTCCGGCGCGGTGCTGGTGGACGGGGTCAACGTCCGGGATCTCGCGCCGGAGGTACTGTGGCAGCGGATCGGCCTGGTGCCCCAGCGCCCGTACCTGTTCACCGGCACGATCGCCACCAACCTGCGACACGGCAACCCAAACGCCACCGAGGCCGAGCTGTGGGCGGCGCTGGAGGTGGCGCAGGCCCACGACTTCGTCGCGGCGCTGCCGGACGGGCTGGACGCACCGGTAGCGCAGGGGGGCACCAACCTCTCCGGCGGGCAGCGGCAGCGGCTGGCCATCGCCCGGGCGCTGGTCCGCCGACCAGAGATCTACCTCTTCGACGACTCCTTCTCCGCCCTTGACCTCGGCACCGACGCACGGCTGCGGGCGGCGCTGCGCCCAGTCACCGCCGACGCGGCGGTGGTGGTCGTGGCGCAGCGGGTCGCCACCGTGGCAGACGCCGACCAGATCGTGGTGCTGGAGGACGGGGGTGTCGTGGGGATCGGCCGGCACGCCGAGTTACTGACGAACTGCCCCACGTACGCGGAGATCGTCGCATCTCAGCAGAGCACGGGGGTGACGGCGTGAGTGCTCCGGTCGTACCGAAGAAGAACCCACCCGGCGAGGAGCCCACGCCCCAGCGGCTACCAGCCGGCGGCCAACGCGGCAGCGGGCCGTCCTGGCCGGGGCCGGGCATGCCCGCCGAACGGTCGATGTCCTTCGGGCCGTCGGCTCGGCGCCTCCTCGGACGGCTGCGCCCGCACCGTCTCCCCCTGATCGGGGTGATCGCCCTGACGGTGCTCGGTGTCGGCCTGAACGTGGTCGGCCCGAGAGTGCTCGGCCACGCCACCGACCTGATCTTCGCTGGGGTGTTGGGGAGACAACTCGAACCCGGCACGACGACGGAGGCTGCCGCCGCGGCGGCGCGCGCGGCGGGCAACGACAGCTTCGCCGACATCATCACCCGGATGGACGTGGTCCCCGGCGCCGGGATCGACTCGGCCGCGCTGGCCCGGGCGCTGCTGCTGGCGCTCGCCCTCTTTGCCGCGGCGTCCCTGCTCATCTGGGCGCAGGGCTGGCTGCTCACCGGGATTGTGCAGCGGACCGTGCACCGGCTACGCGAGGACGTGGCGGCCAAGCTGAACCGGCTGCCCCTGCCCTACTTCGACCGGCAGCCCCGGGGTGAGCTGCTCAGCCGGGTCACCAACGACATCGACAACATCTCGGTCAGCCTGCAGCAGACCCTGAGCCAACTGCTCACCGCGCTGCTCACCGTGGTCGGGGTGCTCGCCATGATGTTCTGGATCTCGCCACTGTTGGCCCTGATCGCACTGGTGGCGGTACCCCTGTCGGTCCTCGTCACCCAGCAGATCGCGAAGCGGTCCCAGCCGCGGTTCGTCGCCCAGTGGACGCACACCGCGGAGCTCAACGGTCAGATCGAGGAGGCTTTCACCGGCCACGAGTTGGTCAAGGTCTTCGGCCGGCAGCGGGCTGTGCAAACCTCCTTCGCGGCCAAGAACGAGGAGCTGTTCCAGGCCAGCTTCGGGGCGCAGTTCATCTCCGGAATCATCATGCCGGCGATGATGTTCATCGGAAACCTGAGCTACGTGGCGATCGCCGTGGTCGGCGGGCTCCGGGTGGCATCGGGCACGATGACCCTCGGCGACGTGCAGGCCTTCATCCAGTACTCCCGCCAGTTCACCCAGCCGCTCACCCAGCTCGCCGCGATGACGAACCTGCTCCAGTCCGGGGTCGCCTCCGCCGAGCGGGTCTTCGCGGTGCTCGACGCCGAGGAGCAGACTCCGGAACCGACCTCCCCGGCCCAACTGACCGCACCCCGCGGACGGGTCGCGTTCGAGCACGTCTCCTTCCGGTACACGCCGGACGAGCCGTTGATCGAGGACCTGTCGCTGACCGCCGAGCCCGGCCAGACGGTGGCGATCGTCGGGCCGACTGGGGCCGGCAAGACCACCCTGGTCAACCTGGTGCTGCGCTTCTACGAGCTGAACGCGGGTCGGATCACCCTCGACGGAGTGGACATCACCGGGCTGCGCCGGGACGACCTACGCTGTCGCATCGGCATGGTGCTCCAGGACACCTGGCTGTTCACCGGCACGATCCGGGAGAACATCGCCTACGGCCGACCCGACGCCACCGAGGAGGAGATCCTGGCCGCGGCCCGGGCGACCTTCGTGGACCGCTTCGTACGCAGCCTGCCCGATGGCTACGACACCGTGATCGACGAGGAGGGGAGCAACATCAGCGCCGGCGAGCGGCAGCTCATCACCATCGCCCGCGCCTTCCTCGCCGAGCCGTCACTGCTGATCCTCGACGAGGCCACCAGCTCCGTGGACACCCGGACCGAGGTGCTGCTCCAACGGGCGATGGCGGCGCTGCGCTCCGACCGCACCAGCTTCGTGATCGCACACCGGCTCTCCACCATCCGCGACGCCGACCTGATCCTGATGATGGTGGACGGGCGCATCGTCGAACAGGGCACCCACGACGAGTTGCTCGCGGCCGACGGCCCGTACGCCGGCCTGCATCGGTCCCAGTTCACCCAGGGCCGGCCGACCGAATCCGAACCGATCTCGGCTCCGTAGCCGGCGAAGGGGCAGCGGGGACCACGGAAGAACGCCTACCGCACGGAAGGCGAGTCGACCGCCGGCAACCCGGAACACCCGGGTTTCCGGCGGTCCTCGGCGTGCCGCTCAGCCCGGTGGGAGCAGCTCCGGCGAGCGGGTCGCGACGACCCGGGTAACCAGGGCGAGGGCCTCGGCGGTGGGCAGCGGGGCCAGGTGTTGGCCGTCCCGCAGCCGCAGCGACACTCGTCCGGCGGCGGCCTCCCGCGGGCCGACCACCGCGGCGTACGGGACCCGGGCCTGCGCCGCGTCACGGATCCGTCCGCCCAGCGAGCCGCCCCGGTCCACCTCGGCCCGCAGGCCGGCGGCGCGCGCCGCGGCGACGAACTCGTCAGCCGCGCCGTCCTGCTCGGCCGCGACCGGCAGGACCACCAGCTGAACCGGCGCGTACCAGACGGGGAAAGCCCCCTCGTGCACCTCGATCAGGTAGCTGAACAGCCGCTCCATGCTCCCGACGAGGCTGCGGTGCACCAGCACCGGCCGGCGCCGGGCGCCACCGGAGTCGACGTACGACAGATCGAACCGCTCCGGCTTGTCGAAGTCGAGTTGGACGGTGGAGAGCGTCCACTCCCGACCGGCGGCGTCCGACACCTGGATATCGATCTTTGGTCCGTAGAAGGCCGCCGCACCGACATCCTCGGTGTACTCCACCCCTCCGAGCGCGGCGCGGAGTAACTCCTCGGCCCACGCCCAGTTGTCCTCCGCGCCGACGTAGCGCTGGCCCGGACCCCGCAGCGACAGCCGGAACCCCGCCGGCCGTACGCCGAGGGCGGCGTGTGCCGCGCGGATCAGCCGGAGGATCTCCGCCACCTCCGCCCCGACCTGCTCCAGGGTGCAGAAGTTGTGGGCGTCGTTGAGCGAGATCGCCCGCACCCGGGCCAGCCCGCCCAGCACACCGGAGCGCTCGGCCCGGTACATCCCGCCCAGCTCGGCGATCCGCAGCGGCAGGTCCCGCCAGGATCGTCCCCGGCACCGGTAGACCAATGCGTGGTGTGGGCAGAGCGCCGGGCGGAGCAGAAGCTCGTCGTCGGCCGACAGCCGCATCGGTGGGAACATCTCCTCGGCGAAGTGGCCAAGGTGCCCGGAGCGTTCGAAGAGTTCCCGCCGACCGAGGGGCGGGGTGACGACGTGCTGGTAGCCGGCCTGACGTTCGAGGTCCCGGAGGTACTCCTCGACGGCGTGCCGGGCCGCCGCCCCGGCCGGCAGCCAGAGTGGCAGCCCCGCGCCGGCGAGCGGGTCGGAGGTGAACAGGCCCAGCTCGCGGCCGAGCCTACGGTGGTCGATCATGTCGCGCTCCTGGTTCGGGTACGGCGCTCGGAGCGATCGGTACCGGGAACGCAACCGAGACCCCGGGCGGTTCGCCCCGGGGCCTCGTTGACGGTGAAGTCAGTGCGGTATGCCGGGGTTCCCCGGCGTCGTGTTCCCTACCGCAGCCTGCATGGGGCGAGGTTACGGCGAGCAGTGTCGAGCCCGCACCCGAATTTGACCCACCTCCGGCCGCGACGACCCGGCGCCGACCTCACCGTCTCGCCCGCCGACCACAAGCACGATCGGGCCACTCATCCGAGGCCTCGGCGTCCCCGCCATTCCCGGCCGCCTGGCCGCACTACACCAACGTGTCCTCCAGGCCCCGGCACCGGTCGTCGCCCAAGCCCTCGGCTTTCACCACACCGTCCACCGCCATCACGCCGCTGCTGGCGGAACCTGGAACCGCTACACCGTCGGCCGTAGCGCTGAACCGTAACTCGCCTGCTCAAATGAGTTCGATCGCCTACTGTCGCGAGGTGCCTGACCAGAGCGGTGACGACAACCTCCACGTGATAGTCCGATGCCAAGACGACCCGGCGGTGTCCATCCGCCTGCACGACCGTTCCTTTCCCGACGAATACGGCATCTGCTTCGCGGTCGAAGCCCGCGCACAGGGCCTACACGCCGAACTGGGCGCTGAGATGTGGGTCTGGGACGGAGCCTGGCTTCCTGACTTCATCGGTCAGCTCGCCGCCGACTACCGCGGCTGGGTCGACGAGCGGACCTGGCAGGCCAACCACCTCACCGTCCGCGCCACCTTCCACTCCGGCGGTCACGTGGCACTCACCTGGCAGCTCCAACCCTGGGTATCCCGCTCCGATGCCTGGCAGGCGTCGATCACCACCTGGCTCGAAGGCGGGGAGCAGATGAGCAATCTCGCCGCGGACCTCCGCGAGTTCCTACCCAACCCCGGTCCGACCAAGTAGCCGCCACGGCACCACCCCCGCCAACCGCCGCTGCCGTCAACCACCACGGGCTGCTGCCCTCCGTAACCGAAGCCCACTAAGACAGATGAATACCAGCTACATCAAATAGGTGACTCTGCCAGTCGACTAGCGAGAGCCGAGGAGAGCACGGGCGCTGATTACCAATCCTCCGCTTGCGCGGAGGCACCGAATCGAACGGATGAGAAGGAAGCGCCCGCATGGCCTCGGCTCTCGCCGCTTACTCAGGGATCAACTCACTCAGCCTATCCAACGTGTATGCCTCGGACCCGTGGGGCAAGCCCTCCGGCGCGTCAATGCCGATGAACGTGACGGGCTCGTCCGGCAGCTGTCCGTCCCACGTCGTCACCTCGGCCCGCGCGCGCCACCGGTCGACAAGGTAGGACACGGTGAGGTACCGCCGCTCCATCAGCGCCCGCACCCGATCCGTCGTGGTGAACGTGTTGTCCTCCACCCGGTTGAACGACGGCTGCCCCCGCAGGTACAGGTGCAGCCACACGGCCTGCCAACCGTGCTCGGTCCTGGCGAACACCATCGGCAGCGCGACCCGGCCCTGCCCGCGCATCTGCGAACGTGCCCGCACGGTCCGGGCGTCGAACGGGGCACCTCGCTGGTCCCGCTCTCGGGTCTGGTAGCCGAACATCGACTCGGCGACCTCGTCGAACGACTCACCCGCATAGATGTAGACCTGCGGAACCACGTAATGCCCGAGTTCCGCCAAGGGCACGTCGATGAACTCGGTCGCGCCGTTCGTCGCGTCGGTGACGTCCCCGGAGTGCACCACCCCGTCGTGGTGGTAGTTCGTCCAGGACACCTGCCCCGTCGTGTGGAATTCGCTGTCCAGCAGCAGCACCGACAGGTCGTAGTCGGTGCGGCGACTCGCCTGCCGCCAATACGTGAAGAAGCGCAGCAGCTCACCGGTGACCGGTGCGCGCGAGCCTCGCGGCAGCACCGCGAAACCACTCTCGGTCGCCTTGCCCGACAGCGGCAGGGCGACGTCGAGCACCTCCGGATCCACCAGCAGCGGCCGCTGCGGATCCGGCAGTCGGGCGCTGATCTCGGCGTCGAGCAGGTCCGACAGCTTGGCCACCAGCTCGGCGGGCAGCGGCGGGCGGGCATCCGGGCCGACCCACGCGCTGCGCGAGCGGCTCGCGTACATCCGGGCCGACGCGGGTGTCAGCCGGTTGTCGACGTGCTCCCGCAGCGACAGCAGCACCCGGCCCGACGCCGCACCGAACGCGCCGGTGACCGCGTCGAGGACGGCGCTCCGCTCGGCCGCCGATGCCAGCCGTAGCAGCCGGTCGGCGGATCGCAGGAGCATGCCCGGAGCGGCCGACAGCAACGACGCGGCCTGACCGACAGCGCCGGCACGGACGGCCGTCTCGGCCCGACCCGCCAGGTTCGGCACCCGGCGCTCGCCACGCGCGACCGCGAACACTTCCCGGGCGTGCGGCCACTGGCCGTACTCGTGCGGGTGCAGCCGCTCCCCGAGTCGCTTCCACCGCTCGGCATACCGGGCGACGTCACCGAGCTTGCCCGGGCTCGCCCCGACGACAGCGTCCAGCGCAGCGAGCAGCACCCGCCGCTCCGGGCGCCGGAACGACCGGAACCGCGTAGCCGTCACCAGTGAGGTGTCCCCGCCGGAAGCCTGGCAGGCAAGCCGCAGCACATCCGTCGTGGTGTCCATACCGACCAGCGGCCGGCCAAGCACCAGCCGGACCCCGTTGAGCACGGCACGGTTCTCCCGCACCGGCACCTCCGCCGGCTGTGCGCCATCCATGCAGGCGACCGCCAGCTCACCGAGGACGGTCAGGTCCGCCTCACCCAGCGGCGTCGCGCTGCCGGCCAGGGCCAGATACAGCCGCTCCGCCTCCACCTCGGCGACATCACCGAGCCGTAGCACCGTCACCCGGCTACCGGCCGCGGTGATCAGCTCATCGTGCGCCGCTAGCAGCTCGGCGTAGGTGTGCTGGTAGGTCCCGTACGCCGGCAGGTCGAGCAGGTTCACCCCACCCGAGGCGACAGCCGCACGCAGCTGCGCGTCGGTCGCCGTGCCCCCACCGGTGAGAACGGCCGCCCGCAGCCGGTCGATCCAGAACTCTACGGTGTCCGGCACATCGTCCGGGAAGCCGATGAAGTACGCGTTGTGCCGAACGTGATCACCGACCAGCTCCCGCACCGCCGACACCACGGTGGCGGCAAGATCCATCGCCGGCTCGGGCGCCAGGCCGCCGATGTGGCCCAGCAGAGCCCGCGACGCCGAGAACCCGACATCGAGCAGCGCTGCATCCAACTGCCGGGCCACGGACGTGCCATCACCGGCCGCGCCGGTGCTCGCCGGCACGCGCAGTGCCCTCTGAATGATCAACTTGTCCAGCACGTGCCTCCTCCTCCCGGTGGACTCCAACAACTGCCAACCTGCAGCCGCGGCACAGTGGGTCGCCGGGGACTCGAACCCCGAACCCTTCGATCCAACAAGGAGAAGGAAGCGCCTCCATGACCGCACAGGCGGAGAGTGGACGCGCTACTCAGTCGAATGCTCTGCCAGTTGAGCTAGCGACCCCAGATGTCGATGATCACACCGGCCACACGGACTTGGCCACCGGGTTTCTACACCACTTTGGACGCGGTGGAGCAAGCGTGCCCTTCCCCCTGGCGCTGTTGGCGACAACAGCGGACCGTACCCGCAGGACACGCAGCCCGGCCCGCGGCGAGCCCCGGTCGCCTGGCGGCACTGCACCAACTTGTCCTCCAGGCCCGGCACCGGTCGTCGCCCAAGCCCTCGGCTTTCACTACACCACCACCCACCGCCATCACGCCGCTGCTGGCGGAACCTGGAACCGCTACACCGGCCGGGACGGGTAACCGATCTCAGCGAGATCCTCGGCGAGATCGGCCACCAGAAGGTCACCGTTCAGGCGACGCACCAACTCGTCGGTCAACGGGTGTCCGGCGAACACCTCGCTGACGGCCTCAAGGTTCACGGCTCTTCCGTAGTAGTCCTCGGCGAAACGCTGGTACGCCACCGGAGTGCCGTCAACGAGCACGCGGAACAGCTTGTCAGCACCATCCGGATCATCACCGCCAGGAAAATTGAGTTCTCCGGCGTGCCACCGGTCGTCGCCGTGCTGACGCCATAGGCACACGGTTGCTTCCAGCGTGCCTTCGTAACTGAACGCCGGCTCGTCGACATAGCTTGAGAAGATCTGCGCCACGGTATCAACCAGTCCCGGCCACAGCTCCTCATCGTTGTTGGCCGGGCTCATCGGCGACTCGTGGTCGAAACCCCGGACGAACGCACCAGCCGACGCGAAGACGATCGACCACTCGTCGCCGGATCCGTTCCTCATGGAGGCCAGCTGCTCATCCGGGGCCCAGCGCGTATTGAACGAGTAGTACCGCGACTCCCACTCAGGGCTCATGATCGCGTCCAGCATCGCGAGCGCTCGACACCGCTCGCGAAGCGTCAGGATGTCCGGCAGGGCACGCGCCACGTCATGAACCGTCACCGGCACATCTAACCTCGACGAGCTTCCCGGCTCCTCGCCATCCGCCGCCCAGCACGAAGAGTCACCAAGCCTTGGCTCGTTGATCGGGATACCAAACGGTTGGATTACACGTTGGCCAGTCGGCTAGGCCTACTCGCCGCCGCCGGCCGCCACCAGGTGCCCGCCGTCACGCGTTCGGACGGCGGCGACCTTGCCCAGCCGGACGCCGGGCCTGCTGAGCGTCCGGCGGGAAGTCGCTGTGTCAGGTCCGCCGCCTCCGGCGGACCTGGGTCAGCTTCGCCGCGACGGTGGCGGCCATGACGATCGCGTAGCTGATCACTAGGCTCGTGTAGTCAATGTCGAAGGCGAGACCTGCGAGGGCCATACCGATCGCGGTGAGGACCGCGATGGCGGCGATCTCCGTCCACACGTTGGAGAACTTCACTGCCACTCCTTTACGGCGGACGCAGTGATGGATAGCGGCTGCGGTCGCAATGTCACTCTAACGTGCTCGTACCGGTAAGCGTCCCCGATGGGCCGACCTTGTCCGGCCGCCGAGGCCGGCACGGTCACCCTGACTACCCGCGAGGTCGGGAAGTGGCCTTGCTGGTGCCGATGCCCGCAGGACGCTGGACGGGGTGTGTCGTCGGTGACGATGTGGTCATGGGTAAGCGGCTCCGGTGGGCGAAGCTGCCGCCAGCGGAGCGGGAGCGGCGGATGGCGCAGAGCGCGGCCGACCGGGAACGCGCGACCTGCGGCCAGGCTTCGGCGACGCCGGCGGAGCGGCAGCGCCGTGCCGCGCAGAGCCAGGCCGCCCGGCAGCGGGCCGCGAGCGACCCGGCCGAGTGTCAACGCCGCGCAGCGCAGCGCCGGGCCTGATCGCCGTACGTCAGACCGACGATCGCTGGAGGTGTGTATGGGTGGATGCGGCGCCTGGTTGGGCCGTCATCACTGATATCCACATGATGTCCGTGTGGGGTGTGGTCGGGGGCATGGTGGTGGCGGAATCTCGGCCGGCGTGGGGGCGTTACACCATGCGTGCGACCGAGGAAGCGACCCGCCCGCGGCGTGGGTGAGGCCCCGGAATGAGGGCGGCCCGTCGGTCGTTACACATGGACCCGGCACCGTGAAAGCCTCCTAGGGCCGCGCGGTTGCCCGGGGATCCCTTTCTTTCCTGTTCTGTTGAGCGCCGGACGGTGCTCGCACCCTGCGCTCCCAAACCCCCTTTGGGCGCGTGTGGGGTGTCGACCCCCGAATGGAGCATTCTCATGAACACGATTCTGCGTCGTAGTGTGCTGGCCCTGGCGGCGTCCGCGACCCTAGGCGGAGCGTTCGCGGTGGGCGCCACGCCCGCAACCGCTGCTAGCAACCCGCATCCGGACAAGGTGGCCGAGGCTTCCTCGTGGCTGCAGGAGGAGCTGCTGAAGTTGCAGCCCGGCACAGCCGACGGCGGTATCTACACCGACAAGCCCGGCTACCACAACACCCGCGTAGCCAACAGCCCCACCGACTACTCCGTCCTCGACGACAACGACCAGGGCGGACCCTCGGACAAGGCCGCCGCCTACGACTGGACCTTCTCGGAGGCCACCAACATCGCCGAGTACTCCAGCCGNCTGCTCGCCTCCGGCCAGGATCCCGATGATCCTCGACTGGACGGCTGGCGTGAGTTCTTCGGGCAGGCCGACAGCGACAACGAGGTGGAAGGCTGGGACTTCCGCAAGGACGAAGCCGCCACNTCNGACCCGTCNCACCTCTGGCACATCCACCTGAGCGAGGACCGGGACAAGGTCACCAGCTTCGAGAACAAAGAGGCACTACTCAGCGTTCTCCGAGGCGAGACCGTGGACCAGTGGCGGCTCAACAAGTGAGCCGACCGGGTCGTTGACCACGCCGCCGGGCTGGTCACCGAGTACAGCCGACCCACCAAGATCACGCCCTCGCAAGGGGAGAGCAAACTGTTGGCCGGCGCCCGAACTGGGTGCCGGCCAACAGCCGTACCTAGGCCCCATCACCCGGGGCTGCTAGCCAATAGCGAGTCGCCTATTCAGTGCCAGCCGGTACCTGCTCCTGATCATCAGGAGTGGTGTAGACCTGCAGCAGCAGGTGAGCCAGCGCTCGAAGGTCTTCAGGTGTCATCTCGGCGACCCGGATGTTCCCGCTACGGCGAACCCGTGGCCGAGGCGTTCGGTATATTCCGATCTTGGGAGAAGTGTCAAGTAATCACGTTCGAGATTCATTGACACCCCAGACGGCCTCCCACAGAAAACCCGGTCTCCAGAACGGGTGAGTGGTCCTGCTCAGCTCTTCGGCTCGGACAGGACACAGAATTCGTTGCCCTCGGGGTCGAAGAGGGTCACCCAGTGCTGCCCTTCCTGCGCGGGGTCGGCGAGCCGGGCACCGAGGGAGATCAGCCGGGCGACCTCGGCCTCGTGGTTGTCGGGGCGGAAGTCGGGGTGGAGCCGATTCTTCGCCGTCTTGCCCTCAGGGACGGGGACGAAGAGCAGCCCCGGCAACCGGTCCGGCTCGGGTCGGATCTCCATGATCTCCTCGGTCTTGTCGACCACGACCCAGCCGAGAGCCACGGCCCACCACTGCCCGAGGGCGATCGGGTCGGAGGAGTCCACGATGATCTGTTCCCATTCGAGGGCCATAAGCATGATCATAGACAGTCGGCCGGCTGGCGGGACGGGACCCGACGGTCTGCAAAGGTCTCGGCCGCATAAGGCCTCCGGTCGCCGTAGGGCCGGTAGTCCGCGGGCGGCTGGGGTGCCAGATCCACCGGCCGCCCGCGGACGATGCCGACCATCAGGCACCTCGGCGGCACTCCCGACAAGATCGCGAAGTCGCTACAGGCAGAGATGACACCTGAAGACCTTCGAGCGCTGGCTCACCTGCTGCTGCAGGTCTACACCACTCCTGATGATCAGGAGCAGGTACCGGCTGGCACTGAATAGGCGACTCGCTATTGGCTAGCAGCCCCGGGTGATGGGGCCTAGGTACGGCTGTTGGCAAGGGTGGGGCTGCTTGTCGGGGTGATGGCGGCGCTGTCGGGCCCCGGGGGTGGTTGGTGGTGGCTGGGTGTGCCGTTGGGACTGGGCTGCCTGACTCATCCCTCGGCGACGCGTTGACGCACTCGCGGGTTCCGCTGCTGTGGCCGATCCGGGTACGAGGCTGCCGGTGGGCGGCGGGGCAAGTGGGCGCCGTTGCGGTTTCGCACCTGCGCACCCCGGACGAGGTGATCTCGTACGCTGCCGAACGTGGGTGACTTCCTCAAGACGACGCTGGCCCGGGTGCCGGACGGATTCGACCTGCCGGAGCCGCTGCGCCTGCTCTTCGCCTGGGTCGACGAGCAGGGTTTCGTGGCGAAAGGGCACGACGGGGATCTGTACGGCTCGTTGAGTGACAACGGCTGGGTGGGCACCTCGATTGAGCTGCGTGGCTGTACCGCCGAGCAGACCCTTTCGTACGCACGATCATGGTTCGACGAGTCGATCCCAGATCCGGCCGCACGGTTGTGGCCGTTCGCGCAGACCGGCGGCGAAGGTTCGACAGCCGCGCTGTGGCGTGACGGTGAGGGACGAGTCAGGATCGTTCATCTCGGTTCAGGCAGCGGTTCGATGATGACGTGTGTGCTCGCCGACGATGCGGTCGACTTTCTGCGGCTGCTAGCGATCGGCTACCGGGAGATTTGCTGGAACGTGGAGTTCGGCGCGCCGCCCGAGCCGTGGGACGCCGACCACGAGATCGTCAATGCGCCCTACCGGAACTGGCTGTACCGCACCTTCGGTGTCACCGCCCCGACGACCGGGCTGGAGATCGTGCCGGAGCCCGCCGAGATGGGCAACGAGGACACCGCGGACCCGTTCTGCCGTTGGGTCGACAACAAGGAAGCCTGAGCCGGTCACCGGCGCAGGAGACCCTGGTGATCTCCGACTACGAAATCTTGCCAGGGCCAGTACAGGGCCTACGCCGACACCTCAGGTCGCCGGTCTGTAGAGACTGCCGCAATCAGCCGTCGGCTTGCTCGTCGGTAGCGGCGCACCGTAGCGGGCGACGTAGCCGAAAACTCGCGTGTGTGAGGACAAGCAGGCAGGTATACAACGGACAGCAAGTTGCCATGCGCGACACAGAGGAGCAGAGATGACCGGTAAGACCTCGCCGGCCAAGTCCGTATCCGACCGCGCCATGCGTGCTGTCATGGCAAAGAACCGGGCCGCGTGGCTCGACTGCTTTGCCGAGGACGCGCTGCTGCGCGACCCGGTCGGTGGTTCGCCGCTTGACCCGCACGGAAAGGGCTTCCGGGGGCATGCCGCCCTAGCACAGTTCTGGGACTCACTGGTCGAGCCCGCCCAGGACGTGCGCTTCGTCGTGCGCGAGGAATACCCCTCGTCCCAGGCCACGGCGAAGGTGGCGTCAGTCGCCGTCACGCTGCCTGGAGGCGAGGCACTCAGCTACGACGGCGTGTTCGTGTACGAGGTGGACGAGTCTGAACGGATCACGTCCTTGAGCGGGTACTTCACGCCACCCTTCCCCGCGACGTAGCCGGCCCTTGAGGACTAGCGCTCGGAGAAGTCCCGTTAGGCAAGATCATCTGTGGCCGGGCGGACAGCTGCCCAAATCAGGCCCCGCCGCACCGGAACAACTCGCGTCATCAGACGATGATCGTGGATGCAGATCTCGCTGCCAGCACCGTGCTCGGCGTTACTCACCGTGATTGCTGGACAAGCCAGGAACACGAATACAAGACACTTAGATTACGCGACCCTGCCAGTCGACTAGGCCTGGAGTGGAGGGCAGTCCGCAGCGGGCGGGAAGACACGCCACAGCCCCGACCCTTGCGAGTCGGGGCTGTGGCGTTGGAATGTGGATCAGACGCACTACGAGTAGAGCATCCCTGGATGTGGACCTGGCTACTCCGGCTCGTGCAGCATCAACTGCCGGGCGGCCTCGGTGACGGAGCCGGAGAGCGAGGGGTAGATGGTGATGGTCTGAGCCAGCTCGTTGACCGTCAGATGGTTCTCCACGGCCATCGTGATCGGCAGGATCAGCTCGCTGGCCTTCGGGGCGACCACCACGCCACCGATCACCTGGCCGCTGGCGGGCCGGCAGAAGAGTTTGACGAAGCCGTCGGGGACTTCGTCCATCTTCGCCCGGGCGTTGCCGGCGAGCGGCAGCATGACCTGCCGAGCCGGCACCCTCCCCGCGTCCACCTCGTCCTGGGAAACGCCGACCGTGGCCAGCTCCGGGTCGGTGAAGACGTTCGCCGCGACCGTACGTAGCCGTAGCGGCCGAACCGCCTCGCCGAGCGCGTGCCACATCGCGATCCGGCCCTGCATCGCGGCCACGCTGGCCAACGGCAGCATCCCGGTGCAGTCACCGGCGGCATAGATGCCGGGCACGTTGGTCCGGGACACCCGGTCGACCGCGACGTACCCACCCCGGGCCAGCCCGACGCCGTACTCGGCCAGCCCCAGATCGGCGGTGTTGGGAACGGAGCCCACCGCGATCAGCGCGTGTGAACCGTGCACCCGGCGCCCGTCGGAGAGCTCGACCTCGACGCCGTCGGCAGTCCGGCGGACGGCGTTGGCCCGGGAGTTGTTCAGGATGCTCATCCCCCGGCTGCGGAACACCCGCTCGATCGCCATCGCCGCGTCGGCGTCCTCATGCGGCATCACCCGGTCCCGGCTGGAGACGAGGGTGACCTCGATCCCCATCGCCAGGTAGGCGCTGGCGAACTCGGCGCCGGTGACGCCGGAGCCGACCACGATCAGGTGCCGGGGCAACTCGGGGAGGTCGTACACCTGCCGCCAGGTGAGGATGCGCTCGCCGTCCGGGACCGCGGTGGGGAGTTGGCGCGGGGTAGCGCCGGTGGCGATCAGGACGGTGGTGGCATCGATCTGGTCCTCCGCGCCACCATCCGCTGGTGTGACGATCACCCGATGGTTGTGACCGAGCGTGTCTTCGCCGAGCCGGGCCCTGCCGGCCACGAACGTCACCCCGGCCTTGACCAACTTGGCGTGAATGTCGGCAGACTGCGCGAGCGCGAGCCGCTTGACTCGTGCGTGCACCGCCGGGGCGTCAACGGTGACCGCCGCCAGCCCGTCCGAGTGGACCCCGAACTCCTCCGTGTCCCGATACCCGGTCACCAGCTGTGAGCTGGCGATGAAGGTCTTCGACGGCACACAGTCGGACAGCACGCAGGCACCGCCGGCGCCGTCTGCCTCGACCACGGTGACATCGGCGTCCAGTTGGGCGGCGACCAACGCCGCCTCATAACCGGCCGGCCCCCCACCGATGATCACGATCCGGCTCACAGCGCTCACTCCTCGTCCATGCTCACAGTGACTTTCTTCTCCCGAACGCATCCGACACGCACCGTCGTATTCTCCCCCACCCGTCGGCCGGGCTATCGTCATCGTTGTGCGTCATTACGCCGCCTACGGCTCAAACCTCGACCCTGCCCGGATGCGCGCCTACTGTCCGCATTCGCCGATGGTGGGCACCGGCTGGCTCGAAGGCTGGCGGCTCACCTTCGCCGGTGAAGGCGTGATCGGCTGGGAGGGCGCGGTCAGCACCGTGGTCGAGTCCCCCGGGGACCGCGTCTTCGTGGCGCTCTACGACATCCACGCGTACGACGCGGCCCAGCTCGACGAGATCGAGGGCGTAACCTCCGGCACCTACCGAAAACTCCACCTGCGGGTGTCGGCCCTGACCGGCGATGTGACGGCGTGGATCTACGTATTCGACGGTTACGAGGGGGGCCTGCCGACCTCGTGGTACCTCTCGGAAATCGCCAACGCCGCCGAGAAGGCGGGCGCCCCGGACGACTACGTCACGGGACTGCGTTCCCGCCCCACCGGCACCGCTTCGGCCTGACGGCCGGCAGTCTGTCGCGGGATGTCGCACGACCCACAGTCTGCTATCGCCCCCGTCGGGGCAACGAGCCGGCCCCGCCGTGCGTCGTCAATCACACATTCGGGTGTCGGCCGGCACGGCGTGGGTCGGCCTCCTCCTCGGCGAGCGCCTCTGCCGCGGCCTCCACCTCGCCGGTCCGGCGTCGCGCGACGACGACCGCCCGTTCGGCTGCCCGCCGCGCCGACTTCGCCCGGCTCAGCTCCTCTTCGGCAGCAGCCCGTTGCCGCTCCAGCTCGGCGATCTCCGCTTCGATCGCAGCGAGGCCGTCCACTCCGCCCCGCTCAGCCTCCGCGGCACCGGCCAGCTCCGCCTCGGCCCGTTCCTGATCAGTACGGGCCTGCGCCAACTCCGTCGCCAACGCCCGACGTCGCCGTTCCCGCTCGGCGCGGGCGGCCCGCTCCGCCTGCCGGGCACGGGGTGCTGACCGGTCGCCACCCGGTGGCCGGGACGGCGGCGCCGGCTCCTCGGTGACCAGCCGTAGCTGCGGTCGCGGCACCTCGCCGAATCCGGCGTAGCTGGCGGCCCGGAGCAGCCGGCCGGAGCGCACCTGCTCGGCGACCTCGGCGTCGGAGAGCGCGGCGTTGAGGGTCGATTCCACCGCACCGAGCGGGAGCTTGCCGGGCGGTGGGGCACCGGGTACCGCGGTTGCCAGACTGCGGACCTCCGCGAGCAGCGCGCCGACCACCGCCCGCCGTTGGGTGGAGAGCTCCCGCAGTTGCGCGCCGCGAAGCTCGCGCTGGGCCGACCGGAGTGACTCCGCGAGCTGACCCAGGTCGGCGACGAGCTCCGGTCGCTCCAACGCGAGCAGGTTCACCAGCCAGGCTGCGACCGTGGGGCGACGAAGCCGGGCGATCTCCCGCGCGGCAGGTACGTCGCCCGCTCGCCGCGCCTCGGCCACCGCCTCGTCCCGGGCGGCCACAAACCGGTCGGGTGGCGTGCGGTAGAGCTGCCGCAGCAGTTCCCGAGACGGACCAGACATGCGGTTCAGGCATCCACCAGGGTGCCCGGTACGAGCCGCTGGTAGTCCACGTCGGAGAGGCGGACGAAGTTGTTGTTCAGCACGTCCAGGCCTCGGTCGTTGAGTAACCCGTCGTGCAACGCGTACGCCCGGCGGGGCGTGACGGCGCGGAGGAAGTCCAGCGACTCGGCGAACTTCGCCCAGGGCGCGTGGATCGGCAGGAACAGCGTGTCGACCGGAACGTCCTGCGGTACGACGAAGGAGTCGCCGGGGTGGTAGACCACGTCGTCAATCAGGTACGCCAGGTTCTCCACCACCGGAAGGTCGGAGTGGATCACGGCGTGTCGGCCGCCGTAGGCACGGACCGGGACGCCGGCGGCGGTGAATTCCGCGCCCGCCTCGACCGGGACGAACGCGGCGGTCAGGCCCTCCAGCACAGTCGCCAGCGACGGCGGCCCGTACACGACGAACGGCCCCCGGTCGTGCTGCTCGGTCAGGGCCGCCACATCCACGTGGTCCGGGTGCTCGTGGGTGATCAGCACAGCGTCCACCCCGTCCAGCGCGGCGCGCTCGCTGTAGACGCCGGGATCAACGACCAGCACCCCGCCTTCGTCCTCCACCCGGATGCAGGAGTGCGTGTACTTGGTCAGCCGCATTCGTGACTCCTCGAGAATCGAATCGTGACCTCCTCAGCGCAGTCTGCCGGAAGGGACGCCGCATCGCGTCCCGACTGACCGATCGTCCCTGCCGTCCGGGTCACGCCCCGGGGCGGGAGCAGATGAATGTTACGGATCGGAGCGGACATGTATCGATGTGAACCGCGCGGCCGAGGGGCGGCGCTGCTGGCGATACTGGTGGGGGTCCTGCTCGTCAGTGGCTGCGGTGCGGGGACCGACGAGCACGTCGGTCCGGGCACCGACGACGACGCGGCGGCGACCGCGGCGGGTGCCGGCCAGCAGGACGGGCCGGCCGGGCCGGCCGAGGGTGGCGACGCTTCGGCGGACCTCCGGGTCGACCAGCGTGCCATCGTCTACACCGGTTCGATGCGCGTGCAGGTGCCCGACGTCGAGCAGGCCGCCCGCGAGGCGATCGCCCGGACCACCGCGGCCGGTGGTTTCGTCGGTGGTGACCAGCGACGTAGTGCCGCTGGGAACGCCACCGTCGAGCTGACCCTCCGGGTGCCGGCCGCGAAGTTCGCGTCGGTGGTGGAGCAGGTCGCCGAACTCGGCAAACGGCAGCGGCAGGAGATCTCCACCGAGGACGTTACCGAGGAGACGATCGACCTCGACGCCCGGATCACCACGCAACGGGCTCGGGTGGAGAACGCCCGACGGCTGCTCGGCGAGGCACAGTCGATCAGCGATCTGGTGTCGCTGGAGAACGAGTTGGCGCGCCGCGAGGCCGATCTCGCCTCGCTGGAGGCGAAGCAGCGCCGGCTGGCGGACCTCACCGCGCTCTCCTCGATCGTGGTGTCGCTGGTCGGCCCGGACGCCGCCACCGAGGACGAGGCTTCCGCGTTCGGTTTCGTGGCTGGTCTCGAGGGCGGGTGGAAGGTCTTCCTGATCTCGGGGACCGTCCTGCTGACCGTGCTCGGGGCGGTACTGCCGTGGCTGCTCCTGCTCGGCGTGCCGGTGGGCACGACGGTGTGGCTGCTACGCCGCCGCTCGCGGCCGGCCCTGGTCGCTCCCCCCGCGGACGGCGCCGGGAGGGGGCCGGCCGATCCCACCGGCGCCGGGGTCGCTCCGCCCGCGGTCAGCCCGCCGCCGCAAGCGCCTGGAGCGCGGTCTGCACCATGAGCCGGACACCGACCGGGATGGCCCGCTCGTCCGGATCGAACGATGCGCGGTGGAGGTCAACGTTCGGGCCCGAGCGGCCGACACCGAGTCGGGCCAGGGCACCGGGGACGTACTCCAGATACCAGGAGAAGTCCTCACCCCCCATGCTCTGCGGAGTCTCCGCGATGCCGGCCGGCCCGAGCGCGGCGGTGGTCGCGGCGGCGAAGACCTGGATGGCCTGGGAATCGTTGCTGACCGGTGGTCGGCCACGCTGATAGTCCAGGTCCACGGTGGCGCCGGTGGGGGCGATCACGTCCTGGACCACCTGGGCGACGACATCGGGGGCCATCGCCCAGGTGTCCCGATCCATCACGCGCAGCGTCCCGGAGGCACAGGCCTCCGACGGGATGACGTTGTAGCGGGTGCCGGCCGAGGCGTGGCCGAAGACCAGCAGTAGTCCACTGTTGGCCGGCACCCGCCGGGCGACCATGGCCGGCACCTCGGTGATCAGCCGGCCGAGGGCGTCAACCAGATCGACGGTGAGGTGCGGGCGGGCGGTGTGCCCGCCGGGACCGGTCAACCGAACGCTGACGTTGTCGGCGGCAGCGGTGATCGGACCGACCCGCAGGCCGACCTCGCCGACCGGCAGGTTCGGGTCGCAGTGCAGCGCGAAGATCTGCACCACCTCGTCGAGACCGCCGGCCTCGATCACCTCAAGCGACCCACAGGGCAGGATCTCCTCGGCCGGCTGGAAGATCAGGCGCACCCGGCCCGGCAGTTCGCCCGCTTCGGCGAGGCGGGCGAGGAGCATTCCCAGGCCGAGCAGGACCGTGGTGTGCACGTCGTGGCCGCAGGCGTGACACACCCCGTCAACCGTGGAGCGGAAGGGCACGTCCTTGCTGTCGGTCAACGGCAGCGCGTCGATGTCGGCCCGGAACGCGATTACCGGACCGTCTGGGCGACCGTCGATGTCGCAGATGACTCCGTTGCCCTTCGGGAGCAGCCGGGGTCGCAACCCGGCTCGGGTCAGCTCCCGGGCGATCAGAGCGGCCGTCTCGAACTCCTCGCCGGAGAGCTCCGGATGTGAGTGGATTCGCCGACGGGTGGCGATCAGGCCCGACACCCGGAACGCAAGAAACTGGTCCAGGTCGAGGGGTAGGGGCTGGGAGCCGGCGGGCGCCTCCGTCCAGGACGACGCCAGCTGGCCATTACTCGGCAGCGTCAACGCACTCGTCACGTCGAATTCTCGATCACTAGAAATGGATGAATCTTCCGGAACCGCCGACAGCCTAGACCTCCGACGGTGACGCTGCGCAACCTCGTTCTGGTAGCGATCGGGCCGCTCTGCGTCACGTACGCCCTGCTCGGGGCGCTCGTTCATCGGCGGGACAGCAGGTAGATCGCGGTTGAACGCTGCCATCTGCCCCACACCTCCTACAACGCGTAACCGATTCACGAGTGAGGAATTTTTCCCCATCACTCGAGACCGTCATCCGAATTGTGGCATTAGTCCGTTCTATTAACGGACACTCCGACAACTAGCAACCACACTCACGACCGGGCCCGCAGACGGTCACACGTTCACCCGGTAACCGACCACACACGATGTGCGTCTACCTCACTCGAACGGGTTACCCACGGTTGCCGCCGACTACCCGCCGAAACTGTTACCCCAGCCCCCGAACGGGCAGCGGGCAGCAACCGCTGGCGGCACCGGCAGCACCGCGGGAACGCCAGCCGCCGGATGCCAGGGCGGGGAGCCGGGACGCCAGGACGTGGGGACGGGCGCCGGGGCGGGGTCAGAAGCGATCAGCGGGGCGGTACATCCCCCAGACCTCACGCAGCGTGCCGCAAACCTCGCCAACCGTGGCGCGAGCCCGCAGCGCCTCCTTCATCGGGTAGAGCACGTTACCGCTCCCCTCGGCAGCGGCCCGGAGCTGCGCCCGGGCTCGCTCGACCGCACCGGAGTCCCGCTCAGCCCGCAACTTCGCCAGCCGCTCGGCCTGCGCGACCTCGATCGCCGGGTCGACCCGCAGCGGCTCGTACGGCTCCTCCTCGTCCACCGTGAACCGGTTGAGCCCCACCACGACCCGCTCGCCGGAGTCGATCTGCTGCGCGATCTGGTACGCCGACTGCTCGATCTCCCGCTTCTGGAACCCGACCTCGATCGCCTCAACCGCCGAACCGTGCTCGAAGACCCGCTGCATCAGCCCCTCCGCCGCGGTCTCGATCTCGGCCGTCATCGCCTCCACCACGTACGAACCGGCGAACGGGTCAACAGTGTCGGTCAGGTCCGTCTCGTAGGCGAGCACCTGCTGCGTCCGCAGCGCGAGCCGGGCGGCCTTCTCCGTCGGCAACGCGATCGCCTCGTCGAAGCTGTTGGTGTGCAGCGACTGCGTTCCGCCGAGTACGGCACCGAGCCCCTGCACCGCCACCCGGACCAGGTTCACCTCCGGTTGCTGGGCGGTGAGCTGCACGCCGGCGGTCTGGGTGTGGAAACGGAGCATCATCGACTTCGGGTTCTCCGCCCCGAACTCGTCCCGCATCAGCCGCGCCCAGATCCGCCGGGCGGCACGGAACTTCGCCACCTCCTCCAACAGCGTCGTCCGGGCGACGAAGAAGAACGACAGCCGGGGCGCGAAGTCATCCACGGCGAGCCCGGCGGCGATCGCCGCGCGCACGTACTCGACCCCGTTGGCCAGGGTGAAGGCGATCTCCTGAACGGGGGACGCGCCCGCCTCGGCCATGTGGTAGCCGGAGATGGAAATGGTGTTCCACTTTGGCACCTCGGCGCGACAGTAGGCGAAGGTGTCCGCGACCAGGCGCAGCGAGGGCTTCGGCGGGAAGATGTACGTCCCGCGGGCGATGTACTCCTTGAGGATGTCGTTCTGGATCGTGCCGTTCAACGCCGCCCCCGGCACGCCGTTCTCCTCGGCGACCAACTGATAGAGCAGCAGCAGCACCGAGCCCGGCGCGTTGATGGTCATCGAGGTGGAGACCTTGTCCAGCGGAATGCCGTCGAAGAGCAGTCGCATGTCCTCGATGGAGTCAATGGCGACACCGACCTTGCCGACCTCACCGTGGGCGATCGACTCGTCCGAGTCGTACCCCATCTGGGTGGGCAGGTCGAAGGCGACGGAGAGTCCCATCGTGCCGGCCCGAAGCAGCTGGTGGTAGCGCGCGTTGGACTCCGCGGCGGTACCGAAGCCGGCATACTGGCGCATCGTCCAGGGGCGCGCCGTGTACATGGTCGGGTAGACCCCACGGGTGTACGGGTACTCCCCCGGGTTGCCCAGCCGGGAGTCCAGGTCCTCCGGGAGGTCGGCCGCCGTGTAGACGCCCTGAATCGGGAAACCGGACTCGCTTGACCGCCGTTCGCTCATTACCGGATGGTAAGACGACCTGTTCCGGCACCGGATGAGGGATTGGGCACACACCCCACCCGGCCACCCCAGCGTGCCCGCTCGGACACGCATCGTCGACTTTGCCAAATGTCCGCCGCGTCGGCTTTCGCAACCGGCATCCGACCCAGCAAGATAGGGGGGTTGTGTCCCAGCCCCCCTCGAAATCCCCGGTGGCTCTTCAGTGACTCAGATCCCGACGTGGAGCGGCGGACCTGTCAGTCCTCCCAGCGACCGCGCAACACCCAACACCATCATTGGCGGGCGCTACTCACTGCGCTCGGCGGTGGGCAATGGCGGCATGGGCACGGTTTGGCGTGCCGCAGACACTCTCCTGCGCCGAGACGTGGCCGTCAAGGAGGTCGTCCTACCCCAGGGGCTGGCCCCCTCCGACCGCGACGCGATGTACGAACGAACCCTGCGCGAGGCCCGTGCCGCGGCAGCGATCCAACACCCCGCCGTCGTCCAGGTTTACGACGTGGTCACCGAGGGTGGCCGACCGTGGATCGTGATGGAGCTGCTCGACTCCCGCAGCCTCGCGGACATGGTGATCGAAGACGGCCCGTTGGCCCAGCGGGTGGTAGCCAAGATCGGCGTCTCGCTGCTCGGCGCGCTGGAGGTGGCGCACGCGATCGGCGTACTGCATCGCGATGTCAAGCCCGCCAACGTCCTGATCTGTTCGGACGGCCGCTGCGTGCTGACCGACTTCGGAGTGGCCCGGATGCCCACCGACGTGCAGCTCACCACGCCCGGCATGGTGCTCGGCTCCCCACACTTCATCTCCCCCGAACGGGCGATGGGCCAGGACTTCGGGCCGCCCAGCGACCTGTTCTCCCTCGGGGTGACCCTCTACACGGCCGTCGAGGGGCGCCCGCCCTTCGACAAGGGCGATCCGATCGAGACGATGCACTCGGTCGTCGAGGATCCGCCCGCCCCGCCCCGGCGCAGTGGCCCGCTGGTGCCCGTACTGATGGGGCTGCTGGAGAAGGACCCGGACCACCGGCTGCCGGTGCACACGGCCCGGGCCATGCTCCGCGAGCTGCTCGCCGGCCCGCTGACCAGCAACGCGACTGCGGTGAACTCGGTGACCGACCCGTACTCGGTGGTGCCGGTCCAGCAACAGCCAGCCGCGATCCCGCAGCCGGCCCAACCCGTCCAACCGGCTCAACCGACGCCGGCCCAACCGGCCCAGCCGGCTCAACCGACGCCGGCCCAACCGGCCCAGCCGAAACCGAGCGGCACGATCGGCGGGCGAGCGATGCTCGCGGCCGGTGAGTCGCTCACCGACCGACTCGCCGCGCTGCGCCGGGGCGAGCGTCCCGCGGTGGAGTCCCGGGCCACCCCCGCGGCCCTGGAGGAAACCAGCGCCGACGCGCTCGCCGGTCCGGTGAACACACCGACCGGGGCGATGCCGGCGCCGAGTCGCACCTACGGCGGGGATGTCACCCAGCGCGTCGGCAGCTACCCGGCCCCGGCCGCTCCCCCGGCCGGGGCCCAGTGGTCCGTTCCGGGCACCGGTCAGGCGTGGACCAGCACATCGCAGTCACCGACACCAGCACCGGCGCCAAGCGGGGGCCTCCCCGGTCAGGCCCGGTTCGGCGGCAACCAACTCATACGCCGGGTGAAGAACTGGCCGGGCAGGGTCCAACTCGCCGTCGCGGGCGGGCTGGCCGTGGTGCTCCTGATCGGCATCTTCGCCTTCACCGGCGGTGACGATCCGGAGCCGCCGGTCGCACCCCCGGCGGCCCCGCCGACGTCGGCCGCTCCCACCATCGAGCTTCCCGAACTGATGGAGTACTCGGCGCGGGGGGTGCGGGTCCTGGTGCCGCAGGGTTGGGAGGAGAAGGTCGGCGGGCTGTACACCGACTACGTGGACCCAGAGGACCAGGGCCGCCGGGTCCGCGTCATCACCGAGAAGTGGAACAACACCTCGGCCCGCTGGGCGGAGATCGCCGAGGACGGGCTGCGGAGCAACTCCTCCTGCGCGGAGCCGTACCGTCAGATCGCCCTGGACGTCGGGGTCGAGCTGGCCGGCAAGCCGGCGGCCCAGCTTGAATACACCTGCGGCGCGGGCGCGGAGATGCGGCACGGCATCTGGCGTGGCGTCGCCCACGAGGGTCAGTCGTACTCGTTCTACCTGACCGCCAACGACGCCCGGTTCGAGGAGAGTCGACCGATCTTCGACGAGATGGTCAAATCTTTCCAGCTGACCGCGGCCAGCTGAGCCTGGGCGAGCTGACGGGGTGATCCGCCGACGTGCTATCAAGAGGCATGTCGGCGGATCACCACCACCTCAATGACCTTCGTGAGCAGGCCCAGCGTTGGCTCGACGACGATCCGGACCCGGCCGGCCGCGCCGAGCTCCAGGCGGTGCTCGACCGGCTTCCGGCCAGCGCCCCGGAGCTGGCCGACCGCTTCGCCGGCCCGCTGACCTTCGGCACCGCGGGCCTGCGCGGCCCGTTGCGTGCCGGCCCGAACGGAATGAACCTCGCGGTGGTCACCCAGGCCGCCGCCGGGCTGGTCGCCTGGCTGACCGCCCAGGGCGGCGTCGGTCCCCTGGTGATCGGGTACGACGCCCGAACCGGCTCCCGCGCCTTCGCGGAACGAACCGCGCAGGTCGCCACCGGCGCTGGCCGCCCGGCGCTGCTGCTCCCCCGCCCGCTGCCGACGCCGGTGCTGGCCCATGCGGTGCGGCAGCACGAGGCGGTCGCCGGAGTGATGGTGACCGCCAGCCACAACCCGCCCCAGGACAACGGCTACAAGGTCTACCTGGGCGCCCAGCTCGGTGGTGAACTGGGCGCGGGCGCGCAGATCGTGCCGCCGGCGGACGCCGAGATCGAGTCCGCCATCCGCGCGGTCGGCCCGCTGGCTGACGTACGGCTGGGCCCACCCGGGCAGCTCCTCGACGACACCCTGGTGGCGTCGTACGTGCAGCAGGCCGTCGCGGTGATCGCACCGGACGGGCCGCGTGACCTACAGGTGGCGTACACGCCGCTACACGGAGTCGGCGCGGAGGTACTCACGGCGGCGTTCGCGGCGGCCGGTTTCCCCGCCCCGCAGCTCGTGCCGGACCAGGCTGAGCCGGACCCGAAGTTTCCCACGGTCGCCTTCCCCAACCCGGAGGAGCCCGGCGCCGTTGACCGGCTCACCGCCCTGGCCGACGCGACCGGCGCGGACCTCGCGATCGCCAACGACCCGGACGCGGACCGCTGCGCGGTGGTGATCCGCGAGCCGGCCGACGCGGGGGCGGACGGGGACGCTCCGGGCTGGCGAATGCTCCGCGGTGACGAGATGGGGGCACTCCTCGCCGACCACCTGATGCGCCGCGGCCGAACCGGCCTCTACGCGACCACCATCGTGTCGTCGGCGCTGCTGCGCGCGATGTGCACGGCCCGGGACCTGCCGTATGACGAGACCCTGACCGGGTTCAAGTGGATTGTCCGAGCCGGCGGGGGCTCCACCCCGCTGGTCTTCGGCTACGAGGAGGCGCTGGGCTACTGCGTCGCCCCCGACCATGTCCGGGACAAGGACGGCATCACCGCAGCGCTGACCATCGCCGAGCTCGCCGCTGGGCTCAAGGCGGAGGGGCGTAGCCTCGCCGACCGGCTGGACGAGTTGGCGGCCGAGTTCGGCGTGCACCACACCGACCAGCTCTCGGTCCGGGTGGACGACCTGCAGGTGATCACAGACGCGATGGCCCGGATCCGCGCCGCGACCCCGAGCACGCTGCTCGGAGAAGCGCTCATCGAATCCCGGGACCTACTCCCGACGGCCGATGTGGTGATCCTGCGCAGCGCCACCGCCCGGGTGGTGATCCGACCGTCCGGCACCGAGCCAAAGCTCAAGGCGTACCTGGAGGTGGTGCAGCCGGTCGTGGCGGGTGACATCGCCACGGCCCGCCGCCACGCCGCCGCGGCCGTCGCCGAGTTGCGCACCGAAACCGCCGCCAGCTTGGGGGTGTAGCGGGTCCGGTACCGGGAGCGTGGGGCGGTCCGATCCGGGGCAGCGGGCTGATTGACAGCACGGCATACCCCGGACTCCACGCTGTCGAGCCTGCCCGCACAAACGGGCAGCCCACGCGGTGCGGCAGCGGCGCCCCAGGCCCACGCTCTGGCCGAGCGCCGCCGACCGCCGCCCGCACGAGCCGGAAGCCGCCGGAGCGGCCGCGCCGTGGACCAGTCGGTCAGAAGCGGGGCATGCCACCAAACTGCCGGTCACCGGCGTCGCCCAGGCCGGGGACGATGAACCGACGGTCGTTCAGGCCCTCGTCGACTGCCGCCGTGACCAGACGCAGGGGCAGGCCGGAGCGGTCCAGCCGGTCAATTCCGACCGGCGCGGCGAGCACGCAGAGCACAGTGATGTCGGTACACCCCCGATCGGCGAGAAGCCGGCAGCAGTGCTCCAACGAGCCCCCGGTGGCGAGCATCGGGTCGAGCACCAGCACCGGCAGTCCGGTGAGGTCGGGCGGGAGCGACTCCATGTACGCGCGGGGCTCGAAGGTCTCCTCGTCCCGGGCCAGACCGACGAAGCCCATCGAAGACTCCGGCAGCAGGCCCAGCGCGGCGTCGGCCATGCCGAGGCCGGCCCGCAGCACCGGCACCAGTAGCGGCGGATTGGCGAGTCGGGTGCCCTGAGTGTCGGTCACCGGGGTTTGCACCGGGTAGCGCTCGACGGGGAAGGAGCGGGCCGCCTCGTACACCAGCATGGTGGTGAGTTCGTGCAGCGCGGCACGGAACGAGGCCGAGTCGGTCCGGGCATCGCGCATCGCGGTCAGCCGCGCCTGGGCGAGCGGGTGGTCAATGACGTGTACTTCCACGGTCGCTCAACCTACCCGCCCACGGTCCTGGGCACCCTCGGTGTGGCCGGAACGACGGCGCTGGCGGGCACCACCACCATGACCAAGATCACAGCCAGACGCTCGGGCGTAGACTCCGGTTCATGACGGCGACAGCGATGTCGGCCCGGCCGGACCTAACCGAGCTGGGACGATCCGAGACCGCGCTCCGGGGGTTCCTCCACGGCCTGCCCGGCGTGGACCAGGTCGGTGCCGAGCAGCGGGCGGCGCAGCTCGGCACCCGTTCGATCAAGGCCACGGCGAAGGCCTGGGCGATCGACCTGGCAATCCGGATGGTCGACCTGACCACCCTGGAGGGGGCCGACACCCCCGGCAAGGTTCGGGCCCTCGCCGCCAAGGCCCTGCGCCCCGACCCCGCCGACCCGTCCTGTCCGCACGTCGGCGCCGTCTGCGTCTACCCGTCGATGGTCCCGTACGTGGCCGAGGTGCTGCGTGGGCCCGCCGGCGGGGCCGGATCGGCCGGCGCCGAAGCAGCACCAGCCGGAGCCGGCGTGGTACACCTGGCCAGCGTGGCGACCGCCTTCCCCGCCGGCCAGGCGCCGCTGGAGGTCAAGCTCGCCGACACCCGGGCAGCGGTCGCGGCCGGCGCCGACGAGATCGACATGGTGATCAACCGGAGCGCCTTCCTGACCGGCCGGTACCAGGAGGTCTACGACGAGGTCGTGGCCATCCGAGAGGCCTGCGGCCCGGCTCACCTCAAGGTGATCCTGGAAACCGGGGAGCTCTGCACCTACGACAACGTCCGCCGCGCATCCTGGCTCGCGATGCTGGCTGGCGCGGACTTCATCAAGACCTCCACCGGCAAGGTCCCGGCGGCGGCCACCCCGCCGGTGACGCTGGTGATGCTGGAAGCGGTCCGGGACTTCCGTGCCGCGACCGGACGGCAGGTCGGCGTGAAGCCGGCCGGCGGCATCAAGACCACCAAAGACGCCATCAAGTACCTCGTGCTGGTCAACGAGACGGTCGGGGCGGACTGGCTGGACCCGGACTGGTTCCGGTTCGGCGCCTCCAGCCTCCTCAACGACCTGCTGATGCAGCGCACCAAGCTGACGACCGGCGACTACGCCGGTCCCGACTACTTCACCCGGGACTGAGCGCGATGTTCGAGTACGCCCCCGCCCCCGAGTCACGCTCGGTGGTACAGCTCCAGCCCGCGTACGGGCTCTTCGTCGGCGGCGAGTTCGTTGATCCGGCCGACGGCGACAGCTTCACGTCGATCAACCCCGCCTCCGAGGAGGTCCTCGCCGAAATCGCCCTCGGCGGCGTCGGCGATGTCGACCGCGCGGTCCGCGCCGCGCGCACCGCGTACGACCGGGTCTGGGGTCCGATGCCGGGCCGGGACCGGGCCAAGTACCTGTTCCGGATCGCCCGCCTCATCCAGGAGCGGTCCCGCGAGTTGGCGGTGCTGGAGTCGCTGGACAACGGCAAACCGATCAGGGAGTCCCGGGACGTTGACCTTCCGCTGGTCGCCGCCCACTTCTTCTACCACGCCGGCTGGGCGGACAAGCTCGACCACGCGGGGTTCGGGCCCGGCCCCCGGCCGCTCGGGGTCGCCGCGCAGATCATCCCGTGGAACTTCCCCCTGCTCATGCTGGCGTGGAAGATCGCCCCGGCGCTGGCCACCGGCAACACCGTGGTACTCAAACCCGCGGAGACGACCTCGCTCACCGCGCTGCTCTTCGCCGAGATCTGCCAACAGGCCGACCTCCCCGCCGGGGTGGTGAACATCGTCACCGGCGCGGGTGAGACCGGCCGGGCTCTGGTCGAGCACCCCGACGTGGACAAGGTCGCCTTCACCGGCTCCACCGAGGTGGGCAAGGCCATCGCCCGCGCCGTCGCCGGCACCGACACGAAGCTAACCCTGGAGCTGGGCGGTAAGGCCGCCAACATCGTCTTCGACGACGCCCCGGTGGACCAGGCGGTGGAGGGCATCGTCAACGGCATCTTCTTCAACCAGGGGCACGTCTGCTGCGCCGGCTCCCGCCTGCTGCTGCAGGAGTCGGTCGCCGACGAAGTGCTGGCGTCGCTCAAGCGGCGGATGGCCCAGCTGCGCGTCGGTGACCCGCTGGACAAGAACACCGACATCGGGGCGATCAACTCGGCGGCGCAACTGGCCCGGATCAGCGAGCTCGCCGACGCCGGCACGGCCGAGGGTGCCCAGCGCTGGTCGCCCCCGTGCGAGCTTCCCGACCGTGGCTTCTGGTTCGCGCCCACCATCTTCACCGGTGTCACCCAGGCCCACCGGATCGCCCGCGAGGAGATCTTCGGCCCGGTGCTGTCCGTGTTGACCTTCCGCACTCCGGCGGAGGCCGTCGAGAAGGCCAACAACACTCCGTACGGGCTCTCGGCCGGGGTGTGGACGGAGAAGGGCTCCCGAATGCTGTGGCTGGCCGACCGGCTCCGCGCCGGCGTGGTCTGGGCAAACACGTTCAACAAATTCGACCCCACCGCGCCGTTCGGCGGTTACCAGGAGTCGGGCTACGGTCGCGAGGGCGGCCGGCACGGGCTGGAGGCGTACCTGAATGTCTGAGCGGGTCGCGGTACGAAAGACGTACAAGCTCTACATCGGCGGGAAGTTCCCGCGCAGCGAGTCGGGACGGTCGTATCTCGTGCAGTCAGGTGAGAACAGCACAGCCAACGTGGCGCTCGCCTCACGCAAGGACGCCCGGGACGCGGTCGTGGCGGCCCGGGCCGCCGGCTCGGGTTGGGCCGGCGCGACCGCGTACAACCGTGGTCAGATCCTCTACCGCGTCGCCGAGATGCTGGAGGGCCGGCGCGAGCAGTTCGTGGCCCTGGGCATCCCCGGCGACGAGGTGGACGCCGCGACCGACCGGTGGGTCTGGTACGCCGGCTGGTCGGACAAGCTGCCCCAGGTGCGGGGCGGCGTGAACCCGGTCGCTGGCCCGTACCTCAACCTGTCGACGCCGGAGCCCACCGGGGTGGTGGCGGCGGTGGCCCCCGCGGCGCCGGCGCTACTCGGCCTGGTCAGTGTGATCGCCCCGGCGATCGTGAGCGGAAACACAGTGGTCGTGGCGGCCTCGCCCACCGACCCCCTCGCCGCGGTGACCCTGGCCGAGGTGCTGGCCACCTCGGATCTGCCCGCCGGGGTAGTCAACATCCTGACCGGTCGCATCAAGGAGACAGTCCCGTCCCTGGCGGGCCACCGGGATGTCAACGCCCTCGACCTGACCGGCGTGGCCGACGCCGAGTTGGCGACGAGTCTGGAGGTCAGGGCGGCGGAGAACCTCAAGCGGGTACTGCGCCCCGTCCCGCCCCACCACGACTGGTACGCCGATCCCGGCCTGGCCCGGATGACGGCGCTGCTGGAGACGAAGACGGTCTGGCACCCCAAGGGCGGGTAGCCGCCGCTACTACGCCGGGTAGGATTGCCGGGTGACCCGGCTCGGCGAGCTCGAACGCGCAGTGATGGATGTGCTGTGGGACCTACTCCCCGGCAGAGCAGACGGACTGATGGTGCGGGAGGTCGCCGACGCCCTCGCCGGACGTGAGCTGGCCTACACCACCGTGCTGACCGTGCTGGACCGGCTCGCCGGCAAGGGCATGGTGCGGCGGGAACGCGAGGGGCGGGCCTGGCGGTACCGGGCCGCCGCGAGCCGAGAGGCGTACATCGCCCAACTGATGCTCGACGCGCTGGACCTCGGCGGTAGCCGAGACGCCGCCCTGGTGCGCTTCGCCCGGTCGGTGACCGGCACCGAGGCGGAGGTGCTGCGCGCCGCGCTGATCGCGTCCGGAGAGCCCAGCCCCCCGGCGGACCCGGTCACCCCGGCGGGCCCCGCCACCCCGGCGGACCCGGTCACACCGTCGGCCAAGACGCCGAAGCGCTAGGGCGGCGAGCATGACGTACGCGCTGCACTTCGGGCTCGCGGTGCTGGCCTGCTGGCTCACCGCGCAGGTGTTGGCCCGTTCGACCTGGACCTGGCGCAGCCCGCGGGTGGCCATTCTCTGCTGGCAGGCGGTCGGTCTGGCGGCGGGTCTGGCGGCGATGGGTCTCCCGATGGCCCTCGGCCTGGCCGGGTACGACCTGCCGACCGGCAGCGCGCTCTGGGCCCTCGCCGGGGAACTGCGGCGCGACGCGTGGCCGGCCGGGGTAACCGCCCTCCAGCTCGGGCTCGTCGGTCTCGGCTGCGGAATCGGCGTGGTGCTGTTCACCACCACCCTCCGCAGCCTGCACAGCGCCGTCCGGGCCCAACGCCGCCACCGGGATCTGCTCACGCTGGTCGCCCGGCAGGATCCGACGGTGCCCGGCGCGCTGGTGCTCGACCATCCGAGTGCGGCCGCGTACTGCCTACCCGGAGTACGACCCCGGGTCGTGGTCAGTGCCGGCACCCTCGACCTGCTGGACCAGGCCGAGCTGGCGGCAGTGCTCACCCACGAGCGGGCTCACGCCCAGGAACGGCATGACCTCGTCCTGTTGCCGTTCACCGCGCTCCGCCGGGCGTTGCCCTGGCTCCGCTGGGTACGGGACGCACACGAGCGAGTCACCCTGCTGGTCGAGATGCGCGCCGATGACAAGGCTCGCGAGCGGCACGCCGAGGCACCCCTGGCAGGTGCGCTGCGCCGATTCGCCGCCGCTGGTGAGCGGCTGACTCCGGCCGGCACCCTGGGCCTCGGCGACCACGACCTCGAACTGCGGGTCCACCGGCTGCTGGAGTCGGGACGACCGCCCCGGCTGGTCGGCGCCGCGGCGCTGGCGGTGACGACCACTCTGGTCGCCCTACCGGTCTCGCTGTTCCTGAGCTGATGGCCGCGGCATCACCGGAGTCCGGCCCGACTAGGCTCTACGCAATGTGCTGGTGGGAGTTCCGGGGACGGACCGAGGGTAGGGCACCGGGACAGCGGTGAACCGTCGTCCCTTTGATCCACGTCTGCTGCGACGGGTCCCCGCGGCCCGGCGCGACCTCGCCGTACTCGCGCTTCTCGGCGTACTCGCCGCGGGCCTGGTGCTGGCGCAGGCGACCGCGCTCGCCGCCCTGCTCGCCACCGCCTTCGACGGAGAGCTCAACCGGCCCGCGTTGGCCGGCTTCGTCGCCGCGATCAGCGCCCGGTCGCTGCTGGTGTGGGCGCAGGGAACGGTGTCGGCCCGGGTCGCCGCGACGGTCAAGGCAGCGCTGCGGGCCGAGCTGCTCGCCGCGGTCGGTCGGCACGGCCCGACCTGGGTCGCCGGGCAGCGGGCCGGACAGCTGGCAACGCTGGCCGGGCGCGGGCTGGACGCGCTGGACGCCTACTTCACCGGGTACCTGCCGCAGCTCGTACTCAGCGTCACCGTGCCGATCGCCGTACTCGCCCGGATCTTCGTCGCCGACTGGAGCTCCGCCCTCATCATCGCGGTCACCCTCCCCCTCATTCCGATCTTCGGCGCGCTGCTCGGCTGGCAGGCACAGGCGGCGACGGAACGTCAGTGGCGGCGGCTGGCGCTGCTCGGCGGGCACTTCCTGGACATGATCGCCGGGCTCCCGACGCTGCGGACGTTCGGCCGGGCCCGGGCCCAGACCGAGGTGGTCCGCCGGATGGCCGACGGGCACCGGGTGGCGACCATGCGGACGCTGCGTATCGCGTTCCTCTCCGCGCTGGTGCTGGAGCTGGTCGCCACCCTCTCCGTCGCGCTGGTCGCGGTGCCGGTCGGGGTCCGGCTACTCGGCGGCGGGCTGACCCTGCAGACCGCGCTGCTGGTGCTGCTCCTCACCCCCGAGGCGTACCTGCCGCTGCGGACTGCCGGCAGTCGCTTCCACGCCAGCATGGAGGGGCTCACCGCGCTGGACGAGGCGCTCACCCTCTCCGCCGGGGCGCCCGAGGCCGGCACCGGGACGGGCCGGGCCGAGCCGAACGGCCGGGGCGTGATCCGGTTCGAGGGAGTCACCGTCGCCTACGACCGGACCACGGCGCTGCGCGATGTCACGCTGACCATCCAGCCCGGCGAACGGATCGCGGTGGTCGGGCCGAGCGGCGCCGGCAAGAGCACCCTGCTGAACCTGCTGCTCGGATTTGTTCGGCCCACCTCCGGCCGGGTCACCGTGGACGGCGTGGACCTGGCCCGGGCCGACCTGGACGCCTGGCGCCGCAACCTCGCCTGGGTGCCGCAGCGGGCCCACCTCTTCGCCGCCTCACTGGCAGACAACATCCGTCTCGGCTCCCCCGACACGCCCGACGCCGCGCTGGCCGACGCCGTGCGCGACGCGGCGCTGACCGAGGTCGTCGCCGCGCTCCCGGACGGGCTGGCCACCCGCCTCGGTGAGCGGGGGCATGGCCTCTCCAGCGGTCAACGACAACGGGTCGCGCTAGCCCGTGCCTTCCTCCGGGACGCCCCGGTGGTGCTCCTCGACGAGCCAACCGCCCGCCTGGACTCGGGGAGCGAGTCAGCCGTCCTCAAGGCCACCCGCGCGCTGGTGGCCGGCCGCACGGCGCTGCTGGTGGCCCACCGTCCCGCGCTGCTGGCCGACGCGGACCGCGTGCTGCGGGTCGCCGACGGACGCGTTACCGAGCTCACCCCGACCCCCGCCGGGAGGACGACCTGATGCGTGTCTCCGACCGGACCGGTCACCCAGGTACTCCCCCGGCCGACGGCGCCCAGGGCGATACGGCGCCGCTGTCCACCGGCCGTGCCGGCGCGCCGGAGCGGGTGGTGCTGCGGCTGGCCCGCCCCTACCTGAACCGGCTCCTCGGGGCGGGCCTGCTCGCCGCCGCCACCGAATTCGCCGCGCTGGCCCTGATGTCCACCGCGACGTGGCTGCTGATGAGCGCCGCCGGCCGCCCGCCGCTGGACCGGTTGACGGTGGCGATCGTCGCCGTCCGTGCGCTCGCCATCGGGCGCGGCGTGCTCCGCTACACCGAGCGCCTGGCCGGGCACGACGCGGTGCTGCGGCTGGTCACCGATGTCCGTACCCGGGTCTTCGCCGCCCTGGCGTCCCGGCGGGACAGCGCCGGGCAGCGCTCCGGTGACGCCCTGAGCCGGCTGGTGTCCGACGTCGAAGCCGTCCAGGACCTGCTGCTACGGGTCCTTGTTCCGGCTACGGCAGCGGGGCTGGTAGGCGTGGTGGCCGTCGCCGCTACCGCGTTCGTCTCACCGGCCGCCGCCGGAGCGCTCGCGGTTGGACTGCTACTTGCGGGGGTCGCGCTACCGGCGCTGGCCATTGTGCTGACCCGACGCGCCGCCGCCGAGCTGGCGCCGCTACGCGGCGCCCTGGCCACCGACGCCGTTGACCTGACCCACGGCGCTGCCGACCTCGCCGCCTTCGGGGCCACCGATCGGGCCCGGGGCGCGGCTACCGGCCGGATCCGGCGGCTGGCCCGAATCGAACGGCGGCTGGCCGCGGCCGGCTTCGCGGTGGACGCGCTGGGAGTTCTGGTGGCCGGGCTGACCGCCGGGGCGGTGCTGCTGATGGCCCTGGCCGACGGCGTAGCCGGGGTGCTGGTCGGCGTCCTCGCCGTCGGCACGTTGGTCGCCGTCGAGGTCGCGCTCGCCCTCGTCGGCGCCGCCCGGCAATGGACCGGCCTCCGCGCCGGCCTCACCCGGATCGCCGCGCTGCTTCGGGAGGCGCCGGCGGTATCCGCGGCCACTCCCGCGGTGAGCCCCGCCCCCACCGCCGCGGAGATCCGGGTCAGCGATGTCACCGTCCGGTACCGCGGCGAGGGGCCGCCCGCCCTCGACCGGTTCCGCCTGGACCTACCCCCCGGTCGACGGGTCGCCGTGGTGGGGCCGAGCGGCGCCGGCAAGAGCACGCTCGCCGCCCTCCTGACCGGCACTGTACGGCCGACCACCGGACGGGTCGTCCTGGCCGGACAGGAGCTCTCCGCCTACCCGACAGAGCTCCTCCCCCGCTTTGTCGGGGGCCTACTCGCCGAGGCGTACGTCTTCCACGCCACGGTCCGGGAGAACCTGTTGCTCGGTCGCCCCGGGGCGACCGAGGAGGACCTCGCCGCGGCGGCCGCCACCGCTGGGTTGGCAGGTTGGGTACGAGAGCAGCCCGACGGCTGGGACACGGTGGTGGGGGAGGAGGGCGGGCAACTCTCCGGCGGCCAGCGGCAGCGTCTCGCGCTGGCCCGGGCGCTCCTCGCCGAGCCGGCGGTGCTGGTGCTCGACGAGCCGACCGAAGGGCTCGACCCGATGGCCGCGGACGACGTACTGGCCTCCGTGCTGGCCGCCACCCCGGCCCAACGCTCCGTGCTGCTGATCAGTCATCGGCTGCGCGGCCTCGACGCGGTGGACGAGATCCTGGTGCTCGAGGCTGGTCGGGTGGTTCAGCGCGGCCAGCACGACGACCTGGTCGCCATCCCCGGCTGGTACCGGGATCAGTGGCAGCTCCAGGAGGCTGCAGAGCGCGGCTACCTCGCTCTTGGCCCACTGCCCTGACCGGGCTGGGCCGAGGGCCGGGGCTACCCGCCCCACCGGCCACCGCCCCGCCAAGCGTCTCCGCCCGCTCGCACGTCCGCAATTCCCATTCTCCGCCGGGGTACCGACACCACAGTCCGGCGCCGCCCACTAGGGTATGTGCGCGTAGTCACCCGCCGGGCGACCGGGTGGGTGGGTAATCCGAAGCACACGGAGGTCAGCGTGGCCCGCCAGTCGCCTCAACGACCCGATTCCGACGAGCCCGAAGTCGACGACTCGGCTGCCTCCGGCACCGCTGCCGAGTCGGATGAGGTTGACCGCGCGCTCTGGGCGGAGCTGCGGATCGACCCGGTGGAGATCGCGCTACCGGCCGGCACCGGTTACACGCTGCGCGCCT
Organism: Salinispora pacifica DSM 45544; assembly: GCF_000378845.1. NCBI lineage: Bacteria > Bacillati > Actinomycetota > Actinomycetes > Micromonosporales > Micromonosporaceae > Salinispora > Salinispora pacifica. The sequence goes on from NZ_KB905359.1 coordinate 2,320,942, forward strand.
ACCGTCCGGCTCGGGAGCTAACCCCGACCGATGTCGAGGAGCGCGACCAGGACGACCCCTTCCTCGCCCGGCGACAGGTGGTGGCCGAAGAGGACGACGACGAGGTCGTCATCCTCGACGAGGAGGTCGCCCAGGAGTTCGCGGAGAGCGACCGGGAGGAGCGCAACGCCCGCGAGGACTCCGGGGACGATGCGGAGGCCTCCTCGACCGAATCCACCGACGACGCGGGCGATGAGGAGGTGCCGGTCTTCCTCAGTCACAAGGGTCGGCTATTGCTCTTCAAGACGACCGAATCCCTGGTCAGCTTCGTGCGCTCCGGCGCTCCCAATGATCTGTCCCAGCTGGACAGTTGGGGCGAGCTGTCCGAGCGGGTGGAGCCGAGCGATGTCACACCGCTCGACGAGGACACCTACGAGCTCGACCTGGTCGTGGAGAACCTGCGTGGCGGGCACGACGCCTGGGACTCAGCGCTACTCATCGAGGCCGGCGAGGTCGCCCGTGACCTCTCGTACGCGCTGCGGGTGCCCGCCGTGCTGGACATGCTCTCCGCTGGCTCCAGCCTCGACGACCTGGACGAGGCGTTGCGGGCGGCCGCCAGCGGGGGAATTGGCGGGTTTCGCGGCCGGCGCCGGCTCAAGAAGATCGGGGCACAAACCGCAAGCCTGGGTTGGCGCACCATTGTCGGCAAGATCTCTGCCGTTGTGGACTGGCGCGACTGACCCGCACCAGGGAGCATCATTCTCTGGCAGAGAAGACCTGTGTCCCGGGAGGAGGACGACGCCGTGGCGCTCGTGCGCGTGTACTGCGGTCTGGCCTCGGCGGATCCGGCTGAGCGGCCGGCCTCGGTCAGTTCGACGCTGACATCCGCCGTAGTTGACGACGCTGGTCGTCTGCTGCACATCCGCGAGATCAGCGATGACCCCGCCGGCTACGCGCAGTTGGTCACACTGCTCGTGGAACGATCGGGCGGGCCCAGCGGCGCGGCGATCGCCGCCGACAACGATGACCACACCGTCACCTCCCTCGTCACCGCCGCTGGTCGTCCGCTGGCAGTCGCGGACGACGACTCGGTGGACGACTTCGCCGAGCGGTTCGCCGACGACGACTCCCCGGAGGAGGTGCAGGCACCGCCGGTGCAGCGAAGGGCCATCGGCCTCGCCCGCGCCCTACAAGCCGGTGCGCTCTCCGCCGTCGCGCTGCCCGCTCCTCGGGACCTGGCCGGCTACCAGCCGGTCCTCGCCGCGCACGCCGCGCTCGCCAGCGGCCGGCATTCGGCCGCGGTCGCGCTGCGAGAAGTGCTACGGGAGCTCTTCCCGGCGGCCCTACAGGCCTACCCTGATCCCGCCGAGCCGGTTGCGCTGGCGGTGCTCGACGCCCTCCCCGAGCCCGGGATGCTGGCCAGCGCGGAGCCCGACGAACCGGCCGACCGGGTCCTCGCGGACCTCGCCGCCGCGGGCGTCGCCACACCTGAAATGATCGAGGCGGCGATCACCTCCCTCCGGGTCGCGGTCGCCGAGACCCCGCGCCGCGCCTCGGCCAGCCGAGCCCTCACCGCAGCGGTCTCCACAACCGTCCGGCATGCCGTCGCCGCGGTCCGGGCCTGCGATGTCGGCTGCGAGGCGCTGGTCGGTGTGCTCCACGACCGGGCGGGCACTCCCGCGCCGGGCCGCCGGTCTACCGCCCGACGCGGGGCGCCGAGCCACGAGCCAGCGTCCGCCGGCGCCACCCTGCCCAACCGGCTGGACAGCGCCCGCCGGCCCCAGCCAGAGCCGGCGCCGGGCCAGACCGCCCCGCCGTCCCCGCGCCCGCTCGGCCCCCCACCGGTCGCACCGCTGCCGGTCGCACCCCCACCGGTGGCCCCGGAGCCGATTACCCCCATGGCCGTGGCCGGTCCGCCGGCCGCGGTGGAACCGACTCAACCGGAGGCGACGCCAAGCCCCATTGACGGCCCGACGAACCGCCCCATCTCGTCGGCCGCCAACGCCCCGGCCCCGCCGTCGCAGCGCGGCTCGAGCTCACCGGCGGAGGCGGGTGAGCCGTTCCGGGCGACGTTGACCACCGCGGCGATCCAGAATGCCCGCGCTGAGCGGCAGCGCACCGTCATCCCGCCACGACCCAACCCGGAATCCGAGCCGGCGACACCGAGCAGCGGGTTCAGCGTGACCGACCCCAGCGTGCCGGTGCCGAACCCACGTCCCGGCCGGGAGCCCGCTCCCCCGGGCTCGCGGGCGAACTGGCCGCTGGTCAACAACCCGGACCCGGCGGAGGGTTCCGCGCGCAACCCTACGGCCGACTCGTATGGCGGGCATGGGGTGGACGCTCCGACTGACCCAGGTGCGGAGAATCGAGTGCCACCACCGTGGTTGGCCGACGACATGCCGCAGGAGCCGCCGGTGCTGCGCTTGGTCGAACCGCCACCGCTGGCCGACCGCGCGCTACTCGAAGGGGTTGACCAACAGCTCGACACGCCGCCGCTCCGCCTCGTTGATCGGGATGGGCCCCGCGGTCACCAGCCCACCGAGCGGCCCAGCGGGCAGCAGTTGCCGCCGGCGGAGCACCGTCCCCCACCGGTCGCCGATGACGGGGACGGGGACGGGGACCTGCTCATCTTCGCCCAGGCGAAGTCGGCTTGGTTCGTCGGTCAGAGCGAAGACGACGAGGTGAACTGGTCGTCGCTGAACGACACCGGTTGGCAGGCGGCCGAACAGGCGGCGGAGCAGGCGGCGAAACCGAAGGCCGCCACCGAGACAGCCGCCGGTCTTCCAGTCCGGGTGCCACAGGCCAACCTGGTCCCCGGTTCACCGAAGCGGGATGATCGGCCACTGCGGATCGTTCGGGACGCGGCCAGCCTCGCCGAGAACACCACCGGCTACTTCCGCGGTTGGCGTCGCGGTCAGGAGATCGGAGGGTTCGCGGTGGGTGGCCGTCCAGGGCGCGAAGCCGCTGGTGGCTGGGACTTCACCCGGGACACCAATGACCGCGACGAAGAAGAAAAGTACGAGTACCGCTCGGTTGGATACCGGTCCTGACGTCCGGGGCCCGGCCTCAATCAGCACCAACTGGATCGCGAACAGCCCTCGGTAGTTGCCGGGGGCTGTTCGATGTCCTTGGTCAGAACGGCTTAGGTTTCCGGCGACGGCCTTGCCGTCGCCGGAAACCGGAACATCAGTCAGGCCCGGGCGACAGCCCGGGACCGACGCATGGTGAGCACGTACTCGACAAGCGAGATCAGCACGTGTTTGGTGGACTCCCGGTTACGGGCGTCACACGCCACCACCGGCACGTGGCTGGAGATTGCCAGCGCGTCCCGGACCTCCTGCGGGTTGTGGTACTGCAGCCCATCGAAGCAGTTGATGGCCACCAGGTAGGGCAGCTGCCGGTGCTCGAAGAAGTCAATCGCCGCGAAACAGTCAGCGAGCCGACGGGTGTCGACCAGGACAACCGCACCGATGGCGCCACGAACCAGTTCGTCCCACATGAACCAGAACCGCGTCTGACCGGGCGTACCGAACAGGTACAGAATCAGGTCTCGGTCGATCGTGATTCGACCAAAATCCATGGCCACCGTGGTCGTCGACTTCCCCGGCACCTGCCGATTGTCGTCAACGCCCACGCTCGCGGAGGTCATGATCGCCTCCGTGGTCAGCGGCGTGATCTCCGAGACCGAGCCGACCAATGTCGTCTTGCCGACGCCGAATCCACCAGCAATGACAATCTTCGCCGATGTCACGCGGCCGCTCGCGGTCGGCGGACGCGCCATGTCAGAGCCTGCGAAGTCCACTCAGCACCCTTTCCAGCAGTTCAGTGCCCACCACGTCGTCCGAGTCGTCCAGGATGGTCGGCTCATGGACGGCGACCAGGCCGTCTGTCGCCATGTCGGCGATGAGCACCCGGGCCACGCCGAGTGGAAGCTGCATCCGCGCCGCGATCTCGGCTAGCGACTGCACACGTCCATCACAGAGCGCGGCGATGTACTGGTGCTCACGGCCGTGCCCGCCGTTGCCCGTGGCAACAGCTCGCCCGCGCACCGTCGTCTCGATGAGCGCTTCCATCGCGATATCGAGCCGGGGACGGGTGCGACCCCGGGTCACGGCGTACGGACGGACCAACGAGCCGGTCGGTTCGTCACGATCAGTCATCTCACCGCTCACCTCCTTCGCACCCGGGGCCGGCACAGGCCGACCCCTCCAGGTTGTCCCTGCCCGCCGACCATCCGGTCAGCGAAACATCAGCCCGGCATTCCCGCCGCCGCACGCGGCTGCGGGGTCAACGCATCCCCCACCCGGTCAACCAGGAGGGCCATCTCGTAACCGACCTGCCCGACGTCAGAGTTGCGGGCAGCGAGCACCGCGAACGACGAGCCATCCGAAATCGACATCAGGAAAAGGAAACCGTTGTCCATCTCCACCACGGTCTGGAGCACGGCACCGCCCTCGAAGCAGCGGGCTGCACCCTGGGTAAGGCTAACCAGTCCGGATGCGATGGCAGCCAACTGGTCGGCCCGGTCCCGCGGAAGGTCCCGTGAGGCCGCGAGGAGCAGGCCGTCCGCCGACACGGCGACCGCATGCGCGACTCCCGGCACCCGGTCGGCGAAGTTGGCGAGCAGCCAGCCGAGATCCTGCGTAGTAGTCATCCTTCTTGCTCCTTCTGCCCGCTCCCAGCCATTGGGCCTGAGCCAGATTGCGAGGACTGCCCACCCGGACTACTCTCCGGGCTGGTCCGGTTGCTGTCCGAGGGATTCTTGCGCCCTCGCTGAACCCCACGGTGATACGCGGAGAGCAGCCCTCGGACCGACTCGGGCGTTCGCCGCTGAACCGCTGCCGACGGCTTCTCCACCGCACCCGGTACCAGCTGCGCCATCGGCGTACGCTTCGGCAAACCAGTCGAGGTGGTCGCCGCCACCGGTACGTCGCTGGCCGCGGTAGCGGCCCGCCAACCGTCGTCGGCGGCGGTACTCCAACCCTCGCCGACTCTTCCCCGTGACGGGGTGAACGCGTCCGTGGGGAACGTGTTCCCGTTCGTGGCCGTGCCGTTCTGACCCGATGTACCACCGTTCGTCGGGCTTTCTGCCATTGGTGTGTTACCTGTCGTCGCTGGTGGTGTCTGCTGCTGTCGGTCCGCGTCTATCCTGGCGAACTGCTGGGTCGCCCCACCACTCTGCCCCGGGGCGCCGCTGCTCCCGACAGTGTCGGCGTTCTTGGCTGTCTCCTCGGAGCCGGGTCGACGGGTGCGGAACCAGGCTGACTCCAGCTCCCGGAAGATCGGGAGTTCCATCGTCGCGTCGGCAGGCGGCTGCTGGCTTTGCGGCGCGGCTGACGGCGGCGCGGCCGGCGGCTGCTGGTTCTGCGGCGCGGCTGGCCCCGCCGGCGGTACGGCTGGTGGCGGCGTGGCCGGTGCCACCAGTGGGGGGCCCGGCACCGGAGCGGCTGGGCCGGCCGACGTGGGAGCAGTGGGGTATGCGGCGGGCGGGGAGCCGGCCGAGCCTGCTACCCGAGGCAGCTCGGTGGTCAGGTCGGGTGCTGTGGGGACCTGTTCGGAGGCCGAGGCAGCGGTGCTGGGCACCGGTGGCCAAGCCGGTGGGACGGCGCTACTCGGGGCCGTGGTGGCCGGAGGCTGCGGCAACGGCGCTGCGTAGGGCTGGCCGGAGCTCGGCTGCCCGGAGATCGGCGGCGCGTAGGGCTGGCCGGAGCTCGGTTGCCCGGAGATCGGGGTAGCCGACACCGGCGACGCGGAAGTCGGCATGCCCGCGGTGGGTTGACCGGAATCCGGCCACCCGGAGTAGGGAGTCGACGGTGTGCCGTACGACTGGGCTTCTGGGCTACTCGGCAGCTGTCGCGGAATCCTCGGCTGCTGCCCGGTGACATCGGAACCACTCGGGGAACGCCGTTGCGGCAACGTGCTGTTCGGCTGCCCGTTCATGGGGTACGGGGCATGGGACTCGCCGCCGGTGACGGCGTTGGTCGCACCGGTGAGATCGGACCACGCCGGCATCGCCCGCGGCGAACCCGAAGGCGTGCCCGCACCGTTGCTGTGGGCCGGATCGAAGGGCCGGCCACCGAGCGTTACCTGGTTACCCGACTCACCCGGACGGGGGCCAGCGATGGAGCCACTCGACGCGGGGAACGCGTCGAGTGACGCCGCCGGGCTGGTGTTCGGCGCTGGCGGCAGGCCGGGAGGCAGCTGCCGCCCGGCGCCGAGCGCCCGGGGCACCAGCACACCAGCCGGAAGGCTCACCTCCGCGACGGCTCCCCCATTGGTGCCGGCGCGCAGCTCCACCTTGACCCCGTGCCGGGACGCCAGCCGGGCAACCACGACCAAGCCCATCATCCGAGAAACCGCCACGTCCACCTGCGGCGGGGTGGCGAGCTTCTCGTTCAGCTCCCGCAGCTGTTCCGGGCTGATGCCGATGCCCCGGTCCTCCACGTAGAGGGAGGCGCGGTCGCCGGCCCGGCGGGCCTCCACGACGACCTGCGACTCGGGCGGCGAGAACGCGGTCGCGTTGTCGAACAGCTCGGCGACGAGGTGCACCAGGTCGTTGACGGCGGCGGCGACGACCTCGAGATCGCGGTCAATGACGCCGAACTCGATCCGCGTGTAGTGCTCCACCTCGGACTGGGCGGCCCGGAGCACGTCGATCAGGGCGGCCGGCTCCCGCTGTACGCGGGTGGAGTCGGCCGCGGCGAGGACCAGCAGGTTCTCGTCGTTGCGGCGCATCCGGGTGGCGAGGTGGTCGAGCTGGAACAGCTCGGCCAGCCGATCCGGATCCTCCTCGCCCCGTTCGAGCCGGTCGAGTTGACCGATAAGTCGGTCAACCAGAATCTGCGACCGGCGGGCCAGGTTCACGAACATGGTCGCCACGGAAGCCCGCAGGGCGGCCTGCTCCGCCGCGGTACGCACCGCCTCCAGGTGGACGGCGTTGAACGCCTCGGTCACCTGTCCGAACTCGTCCTTGCTGCGCACCGGCAGCGGCTCGGCGATCTGGTTGGCGAGTTGCACCGGAGTCTGCTGGCCGCCGGTGGCCTGCTTCTCCCGCAGTCGGGCGACGGCCTGCGGCAGCCCGTGCCGGGCGATCATGAAAGCGCCCTGCCGCAGCTCGCGCAGCGACCGCGCCATCGAGCGGGCGATCAGGTACGCGAAGAGGACGGCGAGCAGCAGCATGCTGAGCAGCACCCCGGTCTCCAGGAACACCTGCAGCCGCACGGCCGACCGGAGCTCGTCCGCGAGCTGGACGGCGTCTCTGTCGATCTTCGCCTCCACCTCCCGAACCAGGGCGGCGTATTCGGTCATCGCCTTGTCCCACTGGTCGGCTGTGAAGCCGACGCTCTCCAGGTTCCTGGCGTCGGAGAGGCCGCGCAGGTTGCTGTTGTAGGAGACCGCCTCGCGGGCGTCGGGACCGGCGACCGTTTGGTCGAACAGCTCCTGGTCGGCACGGTCAGCGACGGCGGCGAAGGTCTCCACCCACTGGCGCTGGCCGGTCCAGGTGGAGATGTAGGTGTTCCGTAGTTCGGGGGTGAGCTGCTGCCGGCCGAGGGCTACGTGAACCACGTCCCGCTGCTGGGACAGGTACTCCTTGTTTCGGGTGAGGGCGGTCGCGGCCCGCATCAGGTCGCTCAGCCCGGAGTCACCGGCCAACTGGGTGGCCGAGTCACGCACGTTGATCAGGTCGGCGAGCAGGCTGTCGTACTGTTGCTGCGCCTGGGTGATGCTGAGCCGACCGTTGAGAACCTGGCTTCGCGTTCCGGGCAGGTCGGTGAGGGTCTGGTCGATGAAGCGGAGCTGGTTCTCCAGCGTGTCGGGCAGGCCCGTAACCTCGCCCCGCCGCTCGGCGTACGGTTCCTTCGCCTGGTCAACCCGGGCGGAAGCCGCATCGTACGCGGCGCGGCGCTCCTCCTGCTCCGCCGCCCGATCTTCGCCAAGCAGCCGGACCGCTTCCGTCCGCTCGGCCTGTAGTTGGCCGACCAGGTCACCCGAGTAGGCGACCAGGCTGGCGAGGTCGCCGGATCGATTGGCGTTGTTGAGTGTCTGCAGGTGGTCAACGATGCCACTGGTACCCACGACGACCGTTGCAACGGTCGGCACGATCAAGATGAGACCGAGCTTGGACCAGATCGGCAGGTCGCGAAGCCGACCAGCAGGCCGGCGCAGACGCGACAGCGAAGAGTCTGCCGTCTTCGGTCGTTTGCTCACGTCACCGCCCTCGCGATTGCAGCCCTCGTGTTGCCCTCGGGCAACGCCCGGCGACCGACCCATTGGGTCGGACCATCCGAGATTCCACCACGCCACCCCGGAAAGAGAAAGCCCAGGCTGGTCTTGACCACCGCCACAGCGAAATGTTCTGGCGATCCGATCGCATTCAGTCTGACCTGCGTTACCCAACGCAATGGAACGCCCCTCCGCGTTGTCCTACTAGCCGCCGCTTCGGCCATCAAAAGTCGTACATAGCTGACGAACCGAACTTCCAACCCAGCTCGAACGACTGCCACCCGAGTCCTGGGAACCCTCACTGCCGCCGGCACGGAAAGGGCAGGTCGACCGAGAGTGCTGCCCTCGACGCGCCAACCCGACAACGGGAGACGACGCTCCGGTCAGCCCAGGGCGGGCCGACGCGTCATTATACGCGATTGGAGGCGATTTGGGTACAGCCGGTCGGCGAATTAGAGCCGCCGGCTCGCCACTTCCCGGCGCCAAAGGGACGGTTTGCCGCGGACGCCGGGCAGCGACGGATGCCGACCGAGCGACCGGCTCACCCACGCCCCGGCTCCGCCCCACGGCTACCCGGCGTCGGTCAACAGCCGCCCGTACGCCGGCTTGATCACCTCGTCGATAATCTGCAGCCGCTGGTCAAACGGGATGAAGGCGCTCTTCATGGCGTTAATCGTCAGCCACTGCAGTTCCCGCCAGCCGTACCCGAACGCATCCACCAACAAGGCCATCTCCCGCGACATGGACGTGCCGCTCATCAGCCGATTGTCGGTGTTGACAGTGACTCGGAACCGCAGATCCCGCAGCAGCCCGATCGGATGGTCAGCGATCGAGGGGGCCGCCCCGGTCTGCACGTTCGACGAGGGGCACAGCTCCAGCGGAATCCGCTTGTCGCGCACGTACGCGGCCAGCCGGCCAAGCACCGGTTCCGCGCCGGGCGTGATGTCATCCACGATCCGCACCCCGTGGCCGAGCCGGTCTGCTCCGCACCACTGGATCGCCTGCCAGATCGACGGCAGCCCAAACGCCTCGCCGGCGTGGATCGTGAAGTGGAAGTTCTCCCGCTGCAGGTACTCGAAGGCATCCAGGTGCCGGGTGGGCGGGAAACCGGCCTCGGCACCGGCGATGTCGAAGCCCACGACACCGACGTCCCGGTGCCGCACGGCCAGTTCGGCGATCTCCTGCGACCGGGCGGCGTGCCGCATGGCGGTCAGCAGCGTGCCGACCCGAATCGGCGTGCCCTGCGCCGCGGCGAGGTCGCTGCCCTCGGCGAAGCCGGCGATCACCGCCGCGACCACCTCGTCCAGGGTGAGGCCCCGCTCCAGGTGCAGCTCCGGCGCGAACCGGACCTCCGCGTAGACGACACCGTCAGCCGCCAGGTCCAGCGCGCACTCCCGGGCCACCCGCCGCAGCGCCGAAGCGGTCTGCATGACCTGCACGGTGTGCGCGAAGGTCTCCAGATACCGCTCCAACGAGCCGGAGCTGGCCGCGTCAACGAACCAGTGGCCCAACGCCTCCGGGTCGGTCGTCGGCAGCTCGTGCCCCACCTCGGCGGCCAGCTCGACGACCGTCGCTGGCCGCAGGCCGCCGTCGAGGTGATCGTGCAGCAGCGCCTTGGGAACCTTGACGATGTCCTCGTACCGGATAGTCGCAACCATGTTCAGACCCTAGTCGGCACCAACGTCTGCACCGCGGCAGCCCCGTTGGCGCGTTGCCCGGGTCACCCCCCCGGCCGGGAGGGAACGGCTTTGCTCGACCCGACAATCCCGCGCACCTCGTGGCCGCGGTTCGTGCCGTTCCTGGACCACGACGTCGTCCTCCGCAACCGGCTCGCCCGGGGTCGATAGGATGCCGGTCCACCGGGTGACCGCCCGGCTCGCCACCGACCGGCCCGGAGCCCGACATGGATCCCCGCATCCGCCACCGGCTGCGCTGCCCGGTCTGCGCCCTTCCGCTGGCCGCGGCGACCGCTGGCACCACCCGGACGCTGACCTGTCCGCGCCGGCACAGCTTCGACGTGGCCCGACAGGGCTATGTGAACCTCCTGGCCGGCCGGGCGCCACACGTCGGGGACACCGGCGAGATGGTCGCCGCCCGCACCGACTTCCTCGCCGCCGGCCACTACGACCTGATCTCCCGGGCGCTGGCCGAAGCGGCCGCGGTCGCCGCGGCCCGCTACCGCGCCGCGCACCCCCAGCCCGGGACGACTGCCGCGGCGAACCCCCTGGTGGTGGAGCCCGGCGCCGGCACCGGCCGGCACCTCGCCGCGGTGCTGGCGGCCCTGCCGGACGCCGTCGGCCTGGCCCTGGACGTGTCGAAGCCGGCGTTACGCCGCGCGGCCCGCGCCCATCAACGAGCCGGGGCGGCGCTGGCCGACACCTGGCAGCAGCTCCCGCTGCCCGACGCGTCGGTCGCCGTGCTGTTGAACGTCTTCGCCCCACGCAACGGAGCGGAGTTTCACCGGGTACTCGATCCGGCCGGCGCGCTGCTGGTCGTCACGCCCGCCGCCGACCACCTCACCGAGTTGGTTGGTGCGCTCGGCCTGCTCCAGGTCGATCCGGCGAAGCCCGACCGGGTGGCCGGGCGACTCGGTACGCGCTTCGCCACCGAGTCGGAGACCGAACACCGAACCCGGCTGACGTTGACCCGCCCGGAGATCGCCACTCTGGTGGGGATGGGACCCAGCGCCTGGCACACCGACCCGGCCCGGCTCACCGAACGGATCGCCGCCCTACCCAACCCGGTCGAGGTAACCGTGGCCGTCCGACTCGGTGTCCACCGCCGCCGTTAGGTAGAGAGATCCACTTCTTCCCAGCCGGCGGGCTCGTCGTGGTAAGGGCCCCGGAGGACCACTGCCCACTCCAGTGCCCAACGACGCTGCCCGATCGCATTGGCGTCCACCAGGCCGGGCAGGGTTCGGTGGGCGTGCTCCACCTCAAGATAGGCCCAGTCCAGGCAGTAGTGCAGGTCAAGCAGGGCCGCCGCGTCCGCCGGATCCCGGGGGGCGGTGAGGGTCCGCGACCGCCAGTGTCGGACCGTCTCGCCGGCCAGAATGTTCGGCATCCGCTCCACCAGCCGCTCGTCCACCGGCAGCGTCGGGTCCAGCTGCCGAGTTAGGCCAAGCACCCAGGCCAGGGCGTACAGCGCGTCGTAGTGCAGCACGAACGAGCGGTGGTCGCCCTTGCCGCCGGTAACGAACTGCCACTCCGGCGGGGTGACCGTCTCCACCAGATGCGAGGCGAGCAGCCAACTCATCGCCGCCTGCGGCGGCATGCCGAAACAGCGGGCCAGGATGAGGTGCAGCACCGCGACCCGCGTCTCGATCTCACCGGTCGGGCGCAGCTCGATCTCGTCACCGGGCTCCCACACCAGGGGAAAGTGCGCCGGCGGCAGTGGCAGACCCAGCCGAGACAACTCCTCCAGGCTGGCCGCACGCACCATTCGGGGGTTTGGGGCAGGTACCGCCACGACGGTTATCCTCGTCTGTGTGGACTGGCTGGCCGAATCGTCCTCCTGGCCAGGCAGGATAGCCCTCCGCTGAGGGGAACGGAACGGACGGTCAGCCGATTCGCTCGAGCACTAACGGCTGCTGTTCCGGGGCAGCCGCCGCGATCCGTACCGCCCGCACCGCCTCCGTCCGGGCCGCCGGAATCCGATCGGCCTCCTCGGCCCGCAGCTCGAAGAGAGGCTCGCCGGCCCGGACCGGATCACCGGGGCGCTTGTGCAGCAGCACACCCGCTGGCGCGGACACCGCGTCCTCCTTACGGGCCCGGCCGGCACCGAGCCGCCACGCGGCCACCCCCATTCCGTACGCGTCGACCTGGGCCACCACCCCGCTCTCGTCAGCGCGGACCACCTCGACCTCCGGCGCGGTGGGCAGCGGGGCGTCCGGGTCCCCGCCCTGGGCTCGGAGCATCGCCCGCCAGGCGTCCATCGCCCGGCCGTCGCGCAACGCCGCCGCCGGATCGGCGTCCGGTAGCCCGGCCGCGTCCAGCATCTCGCGGGCCAGGGCCAGAGTCAGCTCCACCACGTCGGCTGGTCCGCCGCCCGCCAGCACCTCGACGGACTCGGTCACCTCGACCGCGTTGCCGATGGCCAGCCCCAGGGGGGTGGACATGTCGGTCAACAGGGCGACCGTGCGCACACCCTGCGCACCACCCAGCTCGACCATGGTGCGGGCCAGTTGCCGGGCCTGGTCGACCGACTTCATGAACGCGCCCGAGCCGACCTTGACGTCGAGCACCAGCGCGCCGGTCCCCTCAGCGATCTTCTTGCTCATGATCGAGCTGGCGATCAACGGGATGGCCTCCACCGTGCCGGTCACGTCCCGCAACGCATACAGCTTGCGGTCGGCCGGCGCGAGACCGGCACCGGCCGCGCAGATCACCGCGCCGATGTCGCGGAGCTGGGCGAGGAACTCCTCGTTGCCCAGCGATGCCCGCCAGCCCGGAACCGACTCCAGCTTGTCCAGCGTGCCGCCGGTGTGCCCGAGGCCCCGGCCGCTCAGCTGCGGCACGGCCGCGCCACAGGCCGCCACCAACGGAGTCAACGGCAGGGTGATCTTGTCTCCGACGCCGCCGGTCGAGTGCTTGTCCACCGTCGGCCGGTCGACCGCCGAGAGGTCCAGCCGCTCCCCGCTGGCGATCATCGCCGCGGTCCACCGGGCGATCTCCGGCGTGGTCATGCCGTTCAGCAGGATCGCCATCGCGAGCGCGGCCATCTGCTCGTCCGCCACCTGGCCCCGGGTGTAGGCGTCCACCACCCAGTCGACCTGCGCATCGGAGAGGGCCGCGCCGTCCCGCTTGGCCCGAATGACATCAACCGCCGTAAATTCCGCCATGAGCTAACTCTCTCTCCACGTCCTCAGCCCGGGCTGGCCACCCGCACACTCCGATGTGTCCGGCCGTCGGTCGGCCTCTGCCCCGTACGCTCAGCCCGGCCACCGGATCGGGATCTCCAACGGCGGCTCACCCTCACCCGCCCAGAAGATCGTGCCCGCCGCGTCCACCACCACGACCCGAGGTACCCGGGCCAGCCCCCAGGTGATCGCCTCCGCTGGATCATCCCAGCTCGGCCCCTCCTCGAGGACGCCGGTCTCGCCGTCGCCGGCCTCCCCCGCCGAGCGTTCCCAGTACGCCGTCCACACCTGCTGCCCCGCCGACAGGTCCGGGTGCACGAAGACCGTCCCACGCCCCCGCCAGGCAGCCAGCCGCTCCGGCACCATCGGAACCGGGTCCGCCCCGGTCACCGCCTCCAGATCCGCCGCGTCGAAGGCGTGCGGCAGCAGCTCGGCCATCCGTAGCGCTCCGCCCTTCGCCTCGATCAGGCACTCCGGGCCGCCGTGTTCCCAGAGCAGCTGCCGGCACCGCCCGCACGGCATCAGCGGCTCCCCGGTGGCGTCTACGCAGGAGAGCGCGACGATCCGCCCACCACCGGTGGCGTGCAGGCCGGAGACCACGCCGCACTCGGCGCAGAGCGCCATGCCGTACGACGCGTTCTCCACGTTGCAGCCGACCACGATGCGACCATCGTCCACCAGGGCGGCCGCCCCCACCGGAAACTTCGAGTACGGCACGTACGCGTGCCGCATCACCTCGGTCGCGGCGGCGCGCAGCCGCCCCCAGTCGAGCTCCATCTGGTATCCCCATCAACCCTTGATGTACGGCTTGCCATCGGCGGCCGGCGCCCGGACCCTACCCACCAGCCCCGCCACCGCCAGGATCGTCGCCAGGTACGGCAGCATCGCCAGGAACTGACTCGGAATGGCGCTGTTGATCGCGCTCAGGTAGGTGGCGAGTTGGTCGGCGAAGCCGAAGAAGAGCGCCGCGAGCAGCGCGCCGGTCGGGCTCCACCGGCCGAAGATCAGCGCCGCCAGGGCGATGAAGCCCTTGCCGCCGATCATGTTCTTGGTGAACGAGAAGAGGGCGAGGGTGTAGGACGCGCCACCGATGCCGGCGACCGCCCCGGCCAGCAGCACATTGCGGTAGCGCAGCCGCAGCACCCGGACGCCGAGGGTGTCGGCGGCGGTCGGATGCTCACCGACCGAACGGGTACGCAGACCCCACCGGGTCCGGAACAGCCCGATGTGAATCACCAGGACCAGCAGCAGGCCGAGGTAGAGGAAGATGTTGCCGGCGAACAGCGCCGGCCCCAGCACCGGGATCTCCGACAGCAGCGGGATCTCCCAGTTGCTGAAGTGTGGGGCGCTGTTGTACTTCGCCGGGTCGGGCTGCATCAACCGCTCGTAGAGGAAGCCGGTGATGCCCACCGCGAGCAGGTTCAGCACGATCCCCATGACCACCTGGTCCACCAGGTAGCGGATGGCGAAGACCGCCAGCAGCAGCGAGATGAAGGTGCCGCCGATCGCCGCGGCGACCAGGCCCACCCAGAGGTTGCCGCTGAGGCTGCCGAAGAGGGCGCCGCTGAAGGCCCCCATCAGTAGCTGACCCTCGATCGCCACGTTGATCACGCCGGAGCGTTCGCAGAGCACGCCGGCCAGCGACCCGAAGATCAGCGGAAGTGCCAGGATGAAGGTGCCCCGGACGATGTTGACCAGGGGCATGAAGTTCTGCCCGGCCGGCGCGGTGGAGACCTGCCAGCAGAGGAAGCTCACCACGAAGCCGACCAGGCCGACACCGAGCACGAGGGTGAACCAGCGCTTCGGCAGCCCGGCCAGGATCGCCACGCCGGCGGCGAGGGCGACCGCCCCGAAGAGGGCCGCGCCAACCGTTCCGTTGATCTTCAACGCGGCGCCGCTGGCATCCTCGCTGAGGGTGAATCGGGCCGGCTCACTGGCGGCGAGCGCGGTGAAGAGCAGCACCGCCAGCAGGCCGAGCGCGGTCAGCACCAGGCCGGCCTTCCGGGCCCGGGTCCAGAACCCCTCGTTGACCGGGGCGACCGCGACGTCGTCAACAGCCATGGTGGACATGCGCGTCACCAGCCCTTCGCGAGGCTCGTCTGCGGCCGGGCGGCCCGGGCGGCTCGAAGCTGGAAGATCGCCTTCACCAGGGCCGGTGCGGCGATGAAGATCACGATCAGCGCCTGGAGCACGGTAACCAGTTCCAGCGAGACACCCGAGTACGACTGCATCCGGTTACCGCCGGCCTGCAGCGCGCCGAAGAGCAGGGCGGCGAGCAACACACCCCACGGCTTCACCCGGCCGAGGAGCGCCACCAGAATGCCGTCGAAACCGATCTGGGCCACGACCAGCGGGGTCAGCGCGGCGGCGGTGGTGCCGAGCACCATCTGCGAGCCGCCAAGGCCGGCCAGGGCGCCGGCGAACACCATGATCAACACGTAGGTCCGGGTGACACTGATGCCGGCGGTACGCGAAGCCGCCGGGTTACTCCCCACGGCCCGCAGCTCGAAGCCGAGGGTCGACCGGTTCAGCAGCCAGGCGACCGCCCAGGTTGCCAGCACGGCGAGGATGATTCCGGCGTGCGCCCGCAGGTTGTCGCCGAAGAGCCGGGGAAGCTGCGCGGAGGCGTCCACCGGTCGACTGATGGCATTCGTACGGTTCGGGTCCTGAACCCCGTTCTGCACGATCAACCACACCAGGAAGTACACCGCGACGTAGTTGAGCATGATCGTGTTGATCACCTCGTGGGCGCCGGTGCGGGCCTTGAGGATCCCCGGAATGAAGCCCCACACGGCACCACCAACCGCACCGGCGAACACCGCGACGAGCAGGTGCAGCCCGGCCGGCAGCGGCAGCAGGAACCCGGCCAGCCCGGCCGCGATGACGCCCATCGTGGCCTGCCCCTGGGCGCCGATGTTGAACAGGCCGCCACGGAAGGCGAGCGCCACGGAGAGACCGGTGAAGACCAGCGGGGCGGTGTAGGTCAGCGTCTCCGAGATCGGGCTCAGCGCCGCGGTGAGGCCGACCGCGTCCGGGTCGAGGACCGCGCCCTTGAACAGGTTCGCGTACGCCTCGCTGACCAACGCCCAGCTGGCGTTGAGCGCGTCGCCCGGGCGGGCGGTGATGTAGCCGTAGGTGGCCAGTACGTCCGGATCGGAGACGATCATCAGGATCCCGCCGACGATCATCGCCAGGACCAGCGACAGCAACGTCACCGTGAAGGTGTTGGCGGCCCAGAGATTCGCCACGAAGAGCTGCCCGAGCGCGGGGCGCTCCGGTGGCTGCTGACTCGTCGGCTCGGCTCGCTCGGTGTTGTCGAGCGTCGTCCTGGCCGCCTGGTCCGTGGTCGCCGGTTCCTTGTCCGGGGAGCCGGACTCTGCGTTGGTCATGCCTCGTCCTCGCTCCCGGGGCCCGATGGGGCAGGCGCCCCGGCGTCGGTGCCCGCCGTCGCTCCGTTCCCCCCGGCGTCGGCCGGGTCCGGAGTGATACCCGCCATCAGCAGGCCGATCTCCTCGCGGGGGGTGTCCGGGCCGACGATGCCGATGATCCGACCGCGGTACATCACCGCGATCCGGTCGGCCAGGCCGATCACCTCGTCGAGTTCGCTGGAGACGAGGAGGACGGCGGTGCCAGCATCCCGCTCGTGGATGACCCGACTGTGGATGAACTCGATGGAGCCGACATCGACGCCACGGGTCGGTTGGGCGGCGATGAGGAGCTTCAGCGGCCGGGACAGCTCCCGGGCGACGATCACCTTCTGTTGGTTACCGCCGGAGAGCGTGCCGACCGCCGCCTCCGCCGACGGGGTGCGGACGTCGAACTGGGCGATCCGCTCCCGCGCCGACTTCTTGATCGCATCCGGTCGGAGCGCCAGCCCCCTGCCGAACGGCGGTCGGTCGTACAGGTCCAGCACCAGGTTCTCCGCGATGCTGAGTTCCTTGACCAACCCGTCGACACTGCGGTCCTCGGGCACGTAGCCAACGCCCGCGCGGAGGACCTCCTTGGTTGACCAGTCGTCGATCCGCTCCCCGCCCAGCTGCACCGAGCCGGCGAGCAGCGGACGCAGCCCCATGACCGCCTCGACCAGCTCGGTCTGGCCATTACCCTGCACGCCGGCGATGCCGAGCACCTCACCGGCGCGCACGGTCAGGTCAACGCCGTCCACCGCACGTACCTGCCGGTCGTCGTCCACCACCAGCCCGGAGAGCTCAAGAACCGGCTCGCCCGGCGTGGCGGGCTGCTTGTCCACGGTGAGCCGGACGGTGCGGCCAACCATCAGGGCGGCCAGCTCGTCCCGGCTCGCCTCCGGCGTGGCGGTGCCAACGGTCCGCCCACGCCGGATCACGGTGACCCGGTCGGCGATGGCCTTCACCTCGCCGAGCTTGTGGGTGATGAAGACGATCGACCGACCAGCGGCCTTGAGCTCCCGCATGACGGTGAGCAGTTCCTCGGTCTCCTGCGGCGTGAGCACCGCGGTCGGCTCGTCGAGGATGAGCAGGTCAACATCGCGGGTGAGGGCTTTGACGATCTCGACCCGCTGCTGGATGCCGACCGGCAGATCCTCGATGATCGCGTCCGGGTCAACCTGGAGGTTGTAGCGGGCGGAGACCTCCGCGACCTCGCGCCGGGCACGTCGACGGTCGAGGAAACCGAGCATGCCGCCCCGGACCTGCTCAGCCCCGAGCATGACGTTCTCGGCCACGGTGAGGACCGGGACCAGCATGAAGTGCTGGTGCACCATCCCGATTCCGGCCGCGATGGCGTCCGCCGGGCCGCGCGGCTTCAGCGGCTTCCCGTCCACCAGGATCTCGCCCTCGTCGGGCTGGTAAAGCCCGTACAGCACGTTCATCAGGGTCGACTTACCCGCGCCATTCTCCCCGAGCAGGGCGTGGATCTCCCCCGGCTCCACCGTGAGATCGATGTGGTCGTTGGCGACCAGGTCACCGAAGCGTTTGGTGATGCCGCGCAGTTCGAGTCTCAGCGCAACCTCCCGGGTACGAAGCGATGGTGCGGGGGAGTTGCCGGCACGCCGGCAACGGCACTCGTGATGGAGCCGATCGGCCGCCCCGGCGCCAGCGGGAGGTCCCGTGGCGCCAAGGCGGCCGGATCGTCGTGCGGCGCCGCTCGCCGAACGGCTTGGTAGAGCATCTCACCACGGCGAGCTGGCATCAGCTCACTGCGGTTGGGACTGCGACTCAACCTTGATCAGGCCAGCGGCGATGTCCGCCTTCAGCTTGTCGACCTCGGCCTTCAGCTCAGCCGGGATCTCGCTGTCGAACTCGTGGTACGGCGCGAGCGAGACGCCCCCGTTGGCCAGCGTCCCGGTGAAGCCCGGGTTCGCCTCCAGCTTCTCGCCGGCGGCGGCCTTGAGCACGGCCTCCTGAACGGCGCCGGGGATGTTCTTCACCACGGTGGTGATGATGGCCGGGCAGTTCGAGGTGCTCTCGCAGCCGTCGACGTCGACCCAGATGGTGTTGTACTTGCCGTCGGAGGACTGGGCCGCCGCGGTGGTGCCGAGACCCGCGCCCCCGGCGACCGGCATGATGATGTCCGCGCCCTGGGCGACCAGCGCGTCACTGACCTTCTTGCCCTCGTCCTGCTTGACGAAGCTGTTGGCGAACGAGCCGTCCTGGCTGGCCTTGTCCCACCCCAGGACCTGAACGTTCTTCCCCTTGGCCTCGTTGTAGTGGTCAACCCCGTCGGCGTAGCCGTCCATAAAGATGGTCACCGGCGGGATCTTCTCGCCGCCGTAGGTACCCACCTTGCCGGTCTGGCTGAAGCCGGCGGCCAGGTATCCGGCGAGGAAGCCGGCCTGGGCGGTGTCGAACTGCATCGGGTAGACGTTGCTCTCCGACAGCTTCGTGTCCACGATGCCGAACTGCTGGTCCGGGTTCGCCGCCGCGATCTTGGCGGTGGCGTCCCCCATCAGGCCACCGACGGCGAGGATGAAGTCGCAGTCCTGGTTGACGTACTGCGTCAGGTTCGGCTCGTAGTCAGCCTCGGCCTTCGACGCGACGTACTTGATGTCGATGTCCTTGTTCTCGGCCTTGGCTGCCTCCAGGCCCTGCCAGGCCGAGGTGTTGAAGGACTTGTCGTCGATCCCACCGACGTCGGTCACCATGCAGGCACTGAACTTCTCGCCGCCGTTGCCGGCGTTGTTCTCCTCGGGCGCCTCACCGCAGGCGGAGGCGGCCAGCACGAGGCCACCCACCGCGAAGACCGAGGCGATCCGCATCCCACGCACCGAGCGCAAGACGACTCCTTCCGTTGCGCACCGCGTCCACCACGGTGGCAGCCCTTGTGAACCGGCCTGCACTGTGCCGCCGGTGTCCCCCGTTCCGGACGCCGAGCGTACGCCTCGGCACCCATCCCGGCCGACAATCATGCGTGACTGTTGGGTGCCTGTTACCCCGACGTGATCCTGGGGTATTTCGGTCACGCGACATGCCGGCCAAAGGAGCGCGGGTGGGACGAATTCTCCGCTGCGGGGAGGTTCCCCGTGCAGGGGGGTCCTCCATCGGACGTTACCGCCAGAAGACCGCCACCGCAGCGTTGACCAGGGTCAGCCCGATGATCGCGAGGAAATGTCCACGGTTGACCGCTTCCCGCTTCCGGGAGAAGAAGACCATGACGAAGATGAGCAGCGCGAGCGCCAGTTTGGTGACGAGCTTCGCCGGGTCCGGCTCACCGCCGTCTCGCAGTGGCGCGGAGAGGCCGATTCCGGTCAGCAGCATGAGCGCCGCGCCCCAGAGCATGGCCGGGTTGATCCGGAACTTACTCTTGAGGTACTGCACCACCGCGCCACCGAGCAACAGCGCGAACCCGATCAGGTGAATGTAACGGAGAGTTAGTCGTAGAGCTTCCACGCGGCCTATCCTCCCGCACCACGACGGGTCGTAGTAGAGGGGCTCGGTCGACCGGCGCCTCAGCCCTTCGTACCACCCGCGGTCAGGCCCGAGACCAGGTGCCGTTGGGCGATCATGAAGACCAGCCCGGCCGGAACCGTCACCAGCACCGCCGCCGCCGTCAGGTACTCCCACTGCGGGTTGTACTGCGGCACGAACTGCCGAAGACCGTACGCCAGGGTGAACTGGTTGTCGGTCTGGATGAAGGCCGACGCGTACGCGACCTCCCCCCACGCGGTGAGGAAGGTGTAGAAGGCGGTAACCGCGACGGCCGGGCGGGCCAACGGCAGCACCACCCGCCAGAAGGTGGCGAACGGGCCGCAGCCGTCCAGCGCCGCCGCCTCGTCCAGTGAGGTGGGGATGGAGTCGAAGTAGCCCTTGAGCATCCAGGCACAGAACGGAACCGCGATGGTCAGGTAGGCGATCACCAGCGACGGCAACGTATTGATCAACCCGAGCCGCGCCATGATCGTGTAAATCGGCACGATCAGGATGGCCACCGGAAACATCTGGGTGACCAGGAAGACCATCATCAACGGCCGGCGGCCCGGGAAGTTGAACCGGGAGACGGCGTAGCCGGTGGTCGCCGAGAGGAAGATGCCGATCCCCATCGTGCCGGCCGCCACAAGCACCGAGTTCAGCAGCCACCGCAGAAAGTTGGTGTCGAAGAGCACGTAGCGGTAGTTGGTCAGGGTCGGATCCTGGACCAGGGTCAGGTTGGTGCTCTGCACCGCGTACCCGGGCTTGAACGAGGAGAGCAGCACCCAGACGATCGGACCGATCGCGACCAGCGACGCGACGATCAAGGTCCCGTGCAACAGCAGCGACGTCGCCGGGCTACGCCGACTACGGCCAGCACGCCGCGTGGTCTCGGCCGGGGCGGTCGGCGTGGCCCCGGCCTCGATCGGGGCCGCCGGTGTCTCCGCCGCTGCCGCGGCCATCCCGGAGCTGGTCGATTGGCTCATCACCACACCTCGCCTTGCTTACGCAGTGCCCGCCGGTAGAACACGGAGAAGACCAAGAGAATGGAGAGAATCAACACGCCGTACGTGGAGGCGAGCGAGTAGTTGCGGATGCCCTCGAAGGCGGCCCGGTACGCGCCGGTCACCAGGATCTCGGTCTCTCCGGCCGGCTCTCCCTCCGTCACCAGGAAGATGACCGGGAATAGGTTGAACGTCCAGATGGTGCCGAGCAGGATCACGGTCATGCTGGTCGACCGCAGGCCCGGCAATGTGATGGCCCGGAACCGCTGCCACGGCGACGCGCCGTCGATCTCTGCCGCCTCGTAGAGCTCACCGGGAATGGTCTGCAGCCCGCCGAGCAGCGCCACCATCATGAACGGCACGCCGAGCCAGACGTTGGTGACGATCGCGGTGAACAGTGCGGTCCAGCGTTCGGAGAACCACGGGAGCGGGTCGGCCCCGAACCCGGTGAGCAGCGAGTTCGCCAGGCCAAAGCGCTCGTTGAAGATGAACTTCCAGGCGAAGGCGCTGACGAAGGCCGGCACCGCCCACGGCAGCACCAGCAGCACCCGGTAGAGGCCACGGCCGCGCATCGGGCGGTTGAGCAGGATGGCGAGGCCAAGCCCGAGACCATAGTGGAAGGCGACACCGACGAAGGTCCAGATCAGGGTGATCCCGGTCCACTCCCAGAACCGGCCAACCTGGCCCGTGAGGACCCGGACGTAGTTGTCCAGACCCGCATACTCCCACCGGTTGGGGTTCTCCTCGCAGACCTCACCGCCGGTGATCGACTTGGTGCAGATCTCCGCCACCTGGTTGGCCTCGTTGAGGTCGGTGAAGGAGAGCCAGATTCCGCGGCCGAGCGGATAGAAGATCAAGACTGCCAGGACGATCACCACCGGCAGGACCATCGCCCAGGCGTACCAGTTCCGGTCCCAGCTACGACGAAGTCGGGACGGGCGGGCGAAGCGACGGTCGGGCGGCGCGGGCGCTGGCGCGGCGGTCACGGTGCGCATATCAGCTGAGCTCCAGTAGGTGAGCCGGCTGGCCGGCGACCGGAGCGGTCGCCGGCCCGGCCGGATGCCGAGGGACGAGTGGTCGCCGGCCTCTGCCCGCCGGCGGTGGATCAGAACCCGTACGCGGTGACGACCTCCGCCTGGTACCTCTTCGCGACCTTGTCGAGCGCCTCCTTCGGGTCCCGGTTCTGGATCAGGACCTCGGTGGCCATCTGGTCCAGCGGTTCGAAGAACTGGCCGGCCTCGGGGATCCAGGGGCGGCCGACCGCAGCCTCGACGGCCGGCTGGTACGCGGTCACGATCGGATTGCTCCGTACCGAGTCCAGGTCGTAGGCCGACTTTCGCGTCGGCAGCAGCCCGAGCTTCTCGGCGAGGAAGGCCTGTGATTCGGCGGAGCTCATGAACGCCACGAATGCGACGGCGGCCTCGACCTTCTCCTCCGGCATTCCGGACCAGACGGTGTAGTTGTGCCCACCGACCGGACCACCGGCCCGGGCCGAGCCGCCCGGGACCGGGGCGATGCCGAGGTTCTCCACGCCGCCGAAGGTCGGCGCCTGCGACACGTTGTTGACCTCCCAGGGACCATTAATGATCATGGCGACCTTCTCTTCCTTGAAGAGGGTCATCATGGTTCCGTAGGAGTCCGTCGCGGGCGGCGGGACGGCCGCACCGCTGTCGATCAGATCCTTGGCGATCTCCAACCCGGCGACGTTCTGGTCCGAGCCGACGACGATCTTCTTGGCCGGGACATCGACCAGGTCCCCGCCCTCGCCGTAGAGGAACGGCAGCAGGAAGTAGCCCGCCGGATTCAGGTAGAGGCCGTCCGCGCCGGTCTTCTCCTTGACGTCCTGGGCGGCGGTCTTCAGCTCGGCCCAGCTCGTCGGCGCGGCGGCGACACCCGCCTCGGCCAACAGCCTCTTGTTGTACATGAGCGAGAGCGTGTCGGTCACCTGCGGAACGCCGTAGGTCTTGCCGTCGTACTTGTTCGAGGCGAGCGGAGTAGCCAGGAAGTCCGACTCGTCGGCGAGCAGTTCGGAGCCGTCCAGCGCGTAGAGGTAGCCCAGCGAGGCGAACTCCGGAACCCAGGCCACCTCCGCCCGCATGATGTCCGGCGCACCCGTCTCGGCCTGCGCTGCCGTCTTGAACTGGTTCTGCGCCTCACCGAACGGGACCGACTGATAATTGATCTTCACGTTCGGATAGGTCTGGTTGAACCTGGCGATCAGCTCCTGGAAGACCGGACCCTCGTTCTTCGGGTCTGAGGTGTCCCACCAGGTCAGCTCGGCGGTCATGGCTGCGGGGTCGGTCGTTGATCCTTCCCCCGCGCTCTGCTCGTCCTCGCCACAGGCGACGAGGGTCAGAGCAAGGGCGGTGGAGGCGAGTACGGCGACTCCCTTGGCTGTGCGACGCATGTTCGCTCCTAGATTGCCTGCCGGTGTCGGCGGGACACTAGCAAGAGTTTTCTAAGTTAGAAACCCTTTGCGAATGGTCTTGCAACAACCGGAGCCATCTTGTCATCTAGACCCAGCTCATGTCGGGCTTGCAAGACAAAACGGCAGGCCAAGCCTCGGCCGGCCATCGCCCGCCACCCCCCGGGCCGCCAACACCACCGCCGCGTTGATGCTGCTCGATGCGGCGTCCCTAGGATCCGCGCCGACCGAACATCGTCCTTCGCCGGGCCAGCAGCCTCGGAAACCAGGACTGCAAGAATTTGCCCGTAAGCGCAAGAACCATCTGGTGAGCTACAGTGCCGCCATGCGCGCTCGACTGTCCGACATCGCCCAGCAGGCAGAGGTCAGTGAGGCCACCGTGTCGCGGGTGCTCAACGACCGCCCCGGAGTGGCGCCCGAGACCCGACAGGCCGTCCTGACCGCCCTCGACGTGCTCGGCTACGAACGTCCAGCCCGGCTGCGCAAACGCTGCGCCGGACTGGTGGGCCTGGTCGTCCCGGAACTCGACAACCCGATCTTTCCCGCCTTCGCGCAGATCATCGAATCGGCGCTGGCGCCGACCGGCTTCACCCCGGTGCTGTGCACCCAGACCCCCGGAGGGATCCGGGAGGACGAATACGTCGAAATGCTGCTCGACCGGCAGGTATCCGGCATCGTCTTCGTCTCCGGCCTGCACGCCGACACCGCCGCCGACCACGAGCGGTACCGCGCACTGATCGCCCGCCCACTACCGGTTGTCATGGTCAACGGCTACGCACCGAACCTCCCCGCGCCCTTCATCTCCTGTGACGACCGGGAGGCCGCCGAGCTGGCCGTCACCCACCTGGTCGCGCTGGGGCACCGACGGATCGGCCTGATCACCGGGCCGAACCGGTTCGTTCCCGTACAGCGCAAGGTCGCCGGCTACCAGGCCGCCATGCGGCGCTGCACCGATGTCTCCGAGGCCGAGCTCACCGAACTGACCGAGCTCTCCCTCTTCGGCGTCGAAGGGGGCGAGGCCGCCGCCACCCGGCTGCTGGACCGCGGCGTCACCGGCCTGGTCTGCGGCTCCGACCCGATGGCGTTGGGCGCCATCCGCGCCGCCCGACAACGCGGGCTCGCCGTGCCCCGCGACGTCTCCGTCGTCGGATACGACGACTCCCCGCTGATGGCCTTCACCGATCCACCCCTGACCACCATGCGCCAGCCGGTCGCGGCGATGGCGGTCGCCGCCGTGCAGGCCCTGGTGGACGAGATCAACGGGCATGCCGCCCCACACTCGGAGTATCTGTTCCGGCCAGAGCTGGTGGTACGCGGCTCGACCGCGGTCGCCCGGACGCCCAGCGTTGACCCCGGTGCCACCCCGTCCCCGCTGGCGGTCTCGGTCTGACCACCCGCCGTCCGCCCCGTCGGATCCCGGCCGGGCGGCGCACCCCGGACAACCTTGCGCAAGAGCTGCTTGACTCTTGCAACGCCTTGCCGGCATTCTGCACAGCAACCGGCGCCACCACCCCTACCCGCGCCGGAGACCGCCGTACCGCGCGAGATCGGGGAACCCCTCATGACCGTCCGCAACCCCACCCCGCCGACCTCCGACGATGACTGGTGGCGCTCCGCCGCCATCTATCAGGTCTACCTCCGCAGCTTCGCCGACGCGAATGGTGACGGGATCGGCGACCTGGCGGGCCTGCGGCAACGCCTGCCGTACCTGCGCGACCTCGGGGTGGACGCGCTCTGGCTGACCCCCTTCTACCCCTCACCCATGATTGACGGCGGCTACGACGTCGCTGACCACCGCGATGTCGACCCGATGTTCGGCACCCTCGCCGAATTCGACGACGTGATCGTTGACGCGCACGCACTGGGCCTACGGATCATCGTCGACCTGGTACCCAATCACACGTCGAGCGCCCACCCCTGGTTCCAGGCCGCCAGCGCGGCGGCCCCCGGCTCCCCCGAGCGGGCCCGCTACCACTTCGCCGCGGGGCGCGGAGCGGCGGGCGAACTGCCGCCGAACGACTGGGAGAGCATCTTCGGCGGACCGGCCTGGACCCGACTGCCCGACGGGCAGTGGTACCTGCACCTGTTCGACTCGGCGCAGCCGGACCTGAACTGGCGCAACCCCGAGGTCCGCACCGAGTTCGAGGATGTGCTCCGGTTCTGGTTGGACCGCGGCGTCGACGGCTTCCGGATTGACGTAGCCCACGGAATGATCAAGGCGGAGGGGCTGCCGGATGTCGGCTTCGGCCAGCAGACCGGCCAACGACAGGTCGAACTGCTCGGCAAGAGCCGACTGCCCTACTTCGACCAGGACGAGGTGCACGACATCTACCGTGCCTGGCGGCCGATCCTGGACAGCTACCCCGGAGGGCGGATGGCGGTGGCCGAGGCCTGGGCGGAGACCCCGCAACGGCTCGCCCGCTACATCGGTCCCGACGAGCTGCACCAGGCGTTCAGCTTCGACTTCCTCGACGCCCACTGGTCGGCCGACTCCTTCCGCAAGGTCATCGACAGCGCGCTCGCCGAGTCAGCGGTCATCAACGCGCCCACCACCTGGGTGCTGTCAAACCATGACAAGCAGCGACACGTCACCCGGTACGGGGATGGGCCGGCCGGGCTACGCCGCGCCCGCGCCGCAGCTCTGCTGATGCTGGCGCTGCCCGGCTGCGCCTACGTCTACCAGGGTGAGGAGCTCGGCCTACCCGAGGTCCTCGACCTCCCGGACGACCTGCGGCAGGACCCGCAGTACCTCCGGACCGGCCAGAGCCGGGACGGCTGCCGGGTGCCGATCCCGTGGAGCGGCGAGCTCGCCCCGTACGGCTTCGGCCCCGCCGGCAGCGCGCTGAGCTGGCTGCCCGCCCCGGCTACCTGGCGTGAACTGTCGGTGGCTGCCCAGCGCGGCGTCCCCGACTCCACGCTCGAGCTGTATCGCACCGCGCTCCGGATCCGCCGAGCGCACCCCGCGCTCGCCACCGCCGCGGCCCAGATCGTCTGGCAGGAGAGCCGGCCGGGCGTCCTCGCCTTCACCCGCACCGCCGGCGGTACAGCGCTCACCTGTGTGGTCAACATCAGCGACGCACCCACCGTCAGCACCGAGTACGGCGAGCCGCTCGTCGCCAGCGCCACGCTCACCCGGGAGGAGTCCGGCTACCTGATCCCGGTCGACGCGGCCGCCTGGTTCGAACGGCGCTGAGCGGGTAAGACCCCACCAACCTGGTCGTTCGGCGTGCCCCGGGCCGCCGGGCGGCTGGGCAGCCGACCAGCCCGGGGTCAACGCTCGAGGCCGGGCAACCTCGCCGCGATCCGGGCAAAGCCTGCCCGGATCGCGGCCTCACTCGGCGGCATCGCCGCCTGGACGGCCCGGTCCCGTTCCCCCTCCACCAGTTCCTCGTCGAAGGTGTCGTCAAAGTTGCCGTAGAGCTCGGCGCTGTCCGCCTGCGCCGCCGCCTCATCCTCGGCGGCGGCCTGAGCCGCGGCGATCTCACCACGGATCTGCTCCGCCGACACCGCCGGCAGCAGCGGCTCGACCACTGCCATCAGCGCCTCCTCCGCCACCATTACCTCGGCCAACGCCAACGCAGGCGCCCGCTCGTACGGGCCGCAGACCACCGGCTCCCACTCGTCGGCACCACCGAGCGGGCCGAAGGTGATAATCCACGGCAGGTCGAGCATCGGCGAGTCGTCCGGCAGATCAAGTGTCACGAGAGTGCCCACCGGCCAATCATCGTTCCCCGGCCGTGGGCGGATCCCCGGTTCGACGCTCCGTCCCTGGTTCGGGTGCCGTCGGCCCGTTCGCACTCGGCTGCTCGGGGGGTGGGGAGCCCGCCTCCTCCTGGTCGGCCGCCCCCCGCTCCGCCGCGAGGTCCACCACCTCTCCCCGGGTGCCGGTGGCCACCAACGCCGCGCCGAAGAGCACGAGTTGGTTGAGCAGGTAGAGGTAGAGCAGCAGCCCCACCGCGCCCGCCACCACCGTGTACGCCGGGTTCCGCTCGGTCCGCACCACGTAGTACCGCCCGATGGTGTTGAGCAGGGTGATACCCACCGCCACCAGCAGCACCGCCGGGCGCAGCCGGACCCGGCTGGGCCGCAGCCTGGGCACCGCCGCCAGCAGTAGGGTCGCCAACACCGCGTTCACGAAGACGCTGAGCACCGCACTGATCGTGGTGAGCCCGGCCGAGCCGGCGCTGCCCAGCAACCACCGCAGCAGCGACTCCAACGTGTCCACCGCCGCTACCGAGACGCCGAGTAGCACGAACACCACCAGCAGCACGCCCAGGTCGACCAGCCGGCGAACGACAAAGTTGCCGGGTTGTTGGTCGAGGCCGTACAGCAACCGCTGGGAGGAACGGATCGCCTCCACCCAGCCGACCCCGGTGAAGACCAGGATGGTCAGACCGACCACGCCGACGGCCCCGCTACTCTCGGCGACCTGCACCGGGTCGAGGAAGGGCAGATTCTCCCGAAGGAAGTCCGCCGCGGCGGCATTGACCTCGGCGTTTCCCTCCAAGATCGCCCCGAAGACGGAGTAGGCGACGAGGGCGAGCGCGAAGACCGCGAAGAAGCCGTAGTAGGCGATCGCGGCGGCGAGCCGGCTGCCGAACCGGCGGTTGTAGAGCAGGGCCGCCCGCAACCCGTGGTCGAAGGTCGGATAGCGGCGCCGCGTGGTGGTAATCCGGCCCTGGGCACCCGCCTGGATCCGGCGGAACACGTTCACCTCGCCATCCTCGCCGACCTGTCGCCGGCCCGCCGGCATCCTCCGCGGTAGCCCCGGACCGACGTGGACCCCCCGGAGTTGGGGGCCGGGTTGCGCCGCCGGGAACGGGGCACCAGCTCAGCCGCCGAGCCGAAAGTCCCGCCGGGGCTGCCACCGTGTCTGGCCACTGTGGGAGAAGAGCGTGAATGCCGCCACCCCGAACATCGCCGAGAAGTCCGCCAGGTCCTCGTACACCTGGTCCAGCGCGTCGGGTGAGACATCCTGCGCCACCGTGACATGCGGGTGGTACGGGAAACGAGTTTCCCGGTGCAGCTCCGGGGCGGCCCGGATCGCCGCGGCGAGCAGCTCGCACTCGCTGATCCCGGTCGCCACCGTTACGAAAACCACCTGGGTGACCGGCCGGAACGTGCCGGTCCCACGCAGGTGCAGGGTGAACGGAGGGTGCGCGGCGGCGACCGCGGTCAGGTGCCGTTCGACGGCTGGCAGGGCAGCGCCCGGAATCTCGGTCGGCCCGAGCAGCGTCACGTGCGCCGGGACGGCCTGCTGGTCACCCGCCGCCATCCGCCGCTGGGTCAGCGCACTCCCCCAGGGCTCGGGGATGTCCACCGCGATGCCGATCTGGATTGTGCCGCCGGCCGTCGACGACCCGTCCCGCAGGTCCACGCCTCGTGCCACCCCTTCGGCCACCGGTTCCATCCCGCTCACCCGCACGTGTCGCGTCGCTGCCTACTCGCCGCGAACCGGCGGGAAGAAGCCCACCCGCTCGTACACCGCCTGTAGGGTCGGTGCCGCCACCGCCCGCGCCTTCTGCGCCCCCGCGGCGAGCAGCTTGTCGAGCTGGGCCGGGTCGTCCAGGTAGCCACGGACGCGTTCCTGGATCGGCGTCACGAACTCGCGTACCACCTCTCCGAGGTCCTTCTTCAGGTCACCGTAGCCCTTGCCCGCGTAGGCACCGACCAGATCGTCAATGCTCCGGCCGGACAGCGCCGAGTAGATCGTCAGCAGGTTGGAGACACCCGGTTTCTGCTGAACATCAAAAACGATCTCGCGTCCGGTGTCGGTGACCGCCGAACGGATCTTCTTGACCGACCGAGCCGTGTCCTCCAGGAGCAGGACGATACCCGCCGGTGAGGAGGACGACTTCGACATCTTCGCCGTCGGGTCCTGCAAATCCGTGATCTTTGCCGTGTCCTTGACGATGTGTGCCGCGGGAACGGCGAAGGTCGAGCCGAACCGGGTGTTGAACCGCTGCGCCAGATCGCGGCTGAGCTCCAGGTGCTGCCGCTGGTCCTCGCCGACCGGCACCGCGTCCGCCTGGTAGAGGAGGATGTCGGCCGCCTGCAGGACCGGGTACGTGAACAGGCCGACGCTGGCCCGCTCATTGCCCTGCTTCTGCGACTTGTCCTTGAACTGGGTCATCCGGCCCGCCTCACCGAACCCGGTGATACACCCCAACACCCAGGCCAACTGCGCGTGCTCGGGCACCTGGGACTGCACGAAGAGGGTGCAGCGCTCCGGGTCCAGCCCGACCGCGAGCAGCTGCGCGGCGGCCACCCGGGACCGCTGCGCCAGCACCCGGGGGTCGTGCCCGGCAGTGATCGCGTGCAGATCAACCACGCAGTAGGTGGCGTCATGCGTCTCCTGCAACGCCACCCAGTGCTGAACCGCGCCCAGGTAGTTGCCGAGATGGAACGAGTCGGCGGTCGGCTGAATGCCAGAGAATACGCGCGGTCGAACGGGTACGTTGGACATGCCGGCAATTCTGTCAGCAACCGGGGGCATCCGTCAGGACGGGCCGGCGGGTTGGCCGCGACCGGGCTGGGTGGGGAGCCCCGACTCGCGTCGCGACTCGGCGGGCCGGGCCGCGGCTACCGTCACCCGGGCCACCCGACGCCCATCCAGCGTCAGCACCCGCAACCGCCAACCCCCGGGCGGCGCCCGCACCGGCTCCACCGGGGCGGCCGGCGCGGCGGTCACCGACACCTCGTCGCCAGCCACCGGCAGCCGGCCCAGCTCGGCCATGACAAAGCCACCAACCGTCTCGTAGGGTCCATTCGGCAGGCTCACCCCGGTCCGCTCGGCGAAGTCGGCCAGGTTCAGCCGACCGTCAACGGTGGTGGGCAGGCCGGCGTGCGTCGGCTCCGGCGGCGTGTCGTATTCGTCGTACAGTTCGCCGACGAGCTCCTCGATCAGGTCCTCACAGGTGACGATGCCCGCGGTCCCCCCGTACTCGTCGACGACCACCGCCAGGTGATGTCCCTCCCGGCGCATCTCGGTCAGGGCCGAAAGCACCCGTTTACTGCCGGGCAGACGCTTGACCTCCCGGGCCAGCTCGCCCACTGTGACCAGTGGGTCTTCGTCGGTACGGAGCAACACGTCGTGTAGGTGCACGAAGCCGACCACGTCGTCGTGGGTCCCGTCAACCACCGGGTAACGGGTGTGCGGCTCGACCCGGACCAGGCGCTCCGCCTGGTCGACGGTCAGCGCGGTGGAGAGGAAGACCACCTCGGTACGCGGCATCATCACCTCGCGTACCAGGCTCGCACCGGCCACGAGGACCTCGTCGATAATCCGCCGTTCCACCGGGTCCAGCACGGTCGCCGCGGCGACCAGGTCGCGTAACTCGTCCTCGCTGATCCGTTCCCGCCCGGCCACCGGACTGGTGCCGAGTAGACCGGTCACCATGCGGGTGGCGGCGGTAGCGGTGCGAACCACGACCCGGGCGACCGCCCAGGACAGCGAGCCGGGTTCGCGGCGGGGTCGCCCCCGCGCACGACGCCGGAGCCCGGGACGACCCGCTTCCCGCATGAGATGGATGGTAGACACTCATCGCAGTGGCGGAACAGCACCGCGCCAGTTCTTCCACCCCGCGGGCGGAGACCCGCGCCGCCGATCGCCTCGCAGCGCAGTCACAGCAAGCCGCCGTAGGGTGATCACCGAAGGGTCGTTGGTGGGGCGGCCCCGGCAGGAGGAGATCGACGTGAAACTACTCGTCACCGGCGGCGCCGGCTTCATCGGCAGCGTGGTGACTCGGATGCTGCTCGACGCCGGCCACGAGGTTGTCGTTCTGGACGACCTACGGACCGGACACCGCGTCGCCGTGGCACCCGACGCCACCCACATCGTCGCCCCCCTGGACGAGGTGGCACAGGTGGTAACCCCGCAGGCGGGCTTCGACGGGGTACTGCATTTCGCCGCCCTGATCGCCGCCGGCGAGTCGATGGTCAAACCAGAGCTGTACTGGCACACCAACGTTGTCGGCTCCCTCGCCCTGCTCGACGCCGTACGCGTCGCCGGGGTCCCGAAGGTCGTCTTCTCCTCCACCGCCGCCGTCTACGGCAACCCGGTCGAGCTGCCCATCTCGGAGACGGCGAGCACCGCCCCCACCAACACGTACGGGGCCACCAAGCTCACCGTCGACATGGCGCTCACCTCGGCGGCGGCCGGAAACGGCTTGGCTGCCGTCTCGCTGCGCTACTTCAACGTCGCCGGCGCCCACCTGGCCGCCCCGGTGCCCCTCGGGGAACGGCACAATCCGGAGACACACCTCATCCCCATCGCATTCGACGTCGCCGCCGGCCGTCGGGAGAAGCTCCAGCTCTTCGGCGACGACTACCCGACCGTTGACGGCACCTGCGTCCGCGACTACATCCACGTCACCGACCTCGCCCGGGCCCACCTGCTCGCGCTCGGCGCCGCGGTCGGCGGACAGCACCGGATCTACAACCTCGGCAACGGCAACGGGTTCACCAACCGTCAGGTCGTCGAGGTGGTCCGCGAGGTCACCGGCCGCCCGGTGCCGGTGGTGGTCGCCCCCCGCCGCGTCGGCGACCCCGCCGAGTTGGTCGCCGCCGCCGACCTGGCCCGCACCGAGTTGGGCTGGACACCCGCCAAGCCCACCC
Organism: Salinispora pacifica DSM 45544; assembly: GCF_000378845.1. Classification (NCBI taxonomy): domain Bacteria; kingdom Bacillati; phylum Actinomycetota; class Actinomycetes; order Micromonosporales; family Micromonosporaceae; genus Salinispora; species Salinispora pacifica. Next base: position 2,352,931 of record NZ_KB905359.1, read on the forward strand.
TGCCCGACATCATCGGCGATGCCTGGACCTTCTACCGCGACCACCTGCCGGCACGGGGGTAGCCAGCACGTCGGCGGCGGCCAACCTCGATCAGCGGCAGCCCCGGAGCGCTCGCGCCGACCGGGTGGGGTCAGCCCGCCTCGACGATCATCCCGGCGCCAACCGTCCGATTCGTCGTCTCATCGATGATGACGAAGCCACCAGTGGTGCGGTTCCGGCGGTACTCGTCAACAAGCAGCGGGACCATCGTCCGGAACCGGACCCGGCCGATCTCGTTCAGTTTCAACTCCCCCGCCGACTCGTCCCGGTGCAGCGAGTTGATGTCCAACCGGTAGTGCAGCCCGCGGAGGATGGCCCGCGCCGACCGGGTGGTGTGCTTGATGACGTACCTGCCACCAAGCTGCAACGGTCGGGTCTCGTCCATCCAGCAGACCATCGCCTCGATGTCCTGGGCAACGGCCGGGGCGTTGTTCGGGCGACAGATCATGTCGCCCCGGGAAATATCGATCTCGTCAGTCAACCGTACGGTCACCGACATCGGCGGGAACGCCTCCGGGACCGGCCCGTCGGCGGTCTCCACCGCGGCGATCCGGCTGGTGAAGCCACTCGGCAGCACCATCACCTCGTCGTCGGGCTTGAGTACGCCGGAGGCGACCTGGCCCGCGTATCCGCGGTAGTCGGTGACGGTGGTGGACTGCGGGCGGATCACGTACTGCACCGGGAAGCGCACGTCGACCAGGTTCCGATCGCTGGCGATGTGCACCCGTTCCAGGTGGTGCAGCAGGGACGGCCCCTCGTACCAGGGCATCTGCTCCGACCGGGAGACGATGTTGTCGCCGTGCAGCGCGGAGACCGGCACCACCGTCAGGTCGGGTGCGTCGAGCTTCGCCGCGAACGCGGTGAACTCGTCGGCGATCTTCTCGTAGACCTCGCGCGACCAGTCCACCAGGTCCATCTTGTTGACGCAGAGGACCAGGTGCGGCACCCGCAGCAGGGAGCAGAGGAAGGCGTGCCGACGGGACTGCTCCACCAGACCCTTCCGGGCATCAACCAGGATCAGCGCGAGGTCCGCGGTGGAGGCACCGGTGACCATGTTCCGGGTGTACTGGATGTGCCCCGGGGTGTCGGCGATGATGAACTTCCGCCGGGGGGTGGCGAAGTAGCGGTACGCCACGTCGATCGTGATGCCCTGCTCCCGCTCGGCCCGCAGGCCATCGGTGAGCAGCGCGAGGTTGGTGTACTCGTCGCCGCGGGCCGCGCTGACCGCCTCCACCGCGGCGAGCTGATCGGTGAAGAGGGAGCGGGTGTCATAGAGCAGGCGGCCGATCAGGGTCGACTTGCCGTCGTCCACGCTGCCGGCGGTGGCGAACCGCAGCAGGTCCATCGGGCGGGCGAACGCCGCTTCGGCACCGACCTCGGCGGTCGTCTCGGTGGTCATCAGAAGTAGCCCTCCCGCTTGCGGTCCTCCATCGCAGCCTCGCTGACCCGGTCGTCCCCGCGGGTCGCGCCCCGCTCGGTGATCCGGGTGGCGGCCACCTCCTCGATGACCTTCGCCACCGTGTCGGCGTCCGAGCGGACCGCCGCCGTGCAGGAGGCGTCGCCCACCGTCCGATAGCGCACCCGGGCCTTGAACCGCTCCTCACCGGCGCGCGGGCGGACGAACTCGTTCACCGCGTACAGCATCCCGTCGCGCTCGATCACCTCGCGCTCGTGCGCGTAGTAGATCGAGGGCGCCTCGATCCGTTCCCGGGCGATGTAGTGCCAGACATCCAGCTCGGTCCAGTTGGACAGCGGAAACGCTCGGATCGACTCACCCGGCTGGCGCCGACCGTTGTAGAGCGACCAGAGCTCCGGACGCTGGTTCTTCGGATCCCACTGGCCGAACTCGTCCCGGAAGCTGAACACCCGCTCCTTGGCCCGCGCCTTCTCCTCATCCCGACGGGCGCCACCGAAGAGCGCGTCAAAGCGATGCTGCTCGACGGCGGCCAGGAGCACCGGGGTCTGGATCCGGTTGCGCATGCCGTCCGCGCTCTCCCGTACCAGCCCGCTGGCCAGGGCCTCCGGCACGCTCGCCACCAGCAGTTGCAGGCCCAGCTCGGCGACCCGCTGGTCCCGGTACGCCAGCACCTCGGGAAAGTTGTGCCCAGTGTCGACATGCAGCACCGGGAACGGAATGTTCGCCGGGGCGAACGCCTTCTGCGCCAGCCAGAGCATGACAATCGAGTCTTTGCCGCCGGAGAAGAGCAGCACTGGTCGTTCCATCTCCGCGACCACCTCACGCAGCACGAAGATGCTCTCCGCCTCCAGCGCGTCGAGGTGGGACACCTGGTATGCCGCCATCGTGGTCATGACGCCGACTCGATTCCCGCACTCATTTCCAGACCTCTCCGGTCGGCTTTGCCAGAAGTAGCGCTCAGGCTACCCGCTATGGCGCCGCAACGCCGCAAGCAGTCGGCTGGCGAGATCCTTACGACAGACCAACAGGTCTGGCAGGCGTGGGTTGGCTTCGTTGTAGGCCAGCGCGGAGCCGTCGATCCGGGAGGCGTGCAGCCCCGTGGCGGTCGCCACCGCCACCGGCGCTGCCGAATCCCACTCGTACTGCCCGCCCGCGTGGATGTACGCGTCCACCTCACCGGTGATCACCGCCGCGATCTTCGCACCGGCCGAACCCATCGGTACCAGTTGGGCACCCACCTCGGCGGCCAGGTCGGTGAGGAAGACCGGGGGGCGGCTCCGACTGGCGGCCAACCGGATCGTCGGCTCGCCCGCGGTGGTCACCGCCGACGCCTGCGGGTACCCCGGCGGGTAGTCCGTTCCCAACACCCGATCCTGGGCCGGCAACCCGACCGCACCCGCCACCAGTCCGTGCGGCGTCGGGGCGTTCCGCGCCCAGAGCGCCACATGCACCGCCCAGTCGACCCGGCCCACCTCGGCGAACTCCCGGGTCCCGTCCAACGGGTCGATGATCCACACTCGGTCGCTGCCCAGTCGCGGTGCCGTCGAAGCGCCCGCCTCCGTCGCCCACGCCAGCCGGGAACCCTCGTCCTCCTCCGACAGGACCGCATCCTGCGGACGCCACCTCGCCAGTTCAGTCCGGAGCAGGTCGTGCGAGACCTTGTCCCCCGCGGCCCGCAGGGCGCCCGGATCTCCGAAGCCCACCTCGTCGCGGAGACTGACCAGCGCCTGCCCGGCCCGGACCGCCAACCAACGGGCGAACGCCCCATCGATCATCGGAGGACTACCCATCTCCCGTACTCCCGTCGCCGCGCCAGCCGTCGGTAGGAGCGGAGACCATCGCCGATCTGGCCGTCAGGCACCGTGGTAGAGGTTCTGGGTCGGTTCCACCCCGCGTTGGACAACCGACTCCACGACATCTGCCGCCCGATCCACCAGGAAGTCCAGCTCCTTACGCTCGACGGTACCGAAATCCGACAGTACGAAATCCGCCGGGTCCCGCCGCGCCGGCGGCCGGCCGACTCCGAACCGCACCCGGGCGTACTCCTTCGTTCCCAGGGACTTCGTCATCGACCGCAGTCCGTTGTGACCGCCCTCGCCGCCGCCGCACTTCACCCGAACCTGGCCGTAGGGGATGTCCAGCTCGTCATGGATGGCCACCACCCGGGCCGGCGGCACCTTGTAGAACTGCGCCAGGCCAGCCGCCGCCGCGCCGGAGAGGTTCATATAGGTCAGCGGCTTCACCAGCACCAGCCGCGGTCCGCCGAGACCCAACCGCCCCTCGGCGACCTCCGCCATCGCCCGCCTGTGTCGACTGAAACGGGCCCCCAGTCGCCCGGCCAGCAGGTCGGCCACGAGGAAGCCGACGTTGTGCCGGTTCCCGGCGTACTGCCGACCGGGGTTGCCCAGACCGACCACCAGCCACGGCCCTGTCTCCTCCGCCACCGTCTGCCCCTTCCGCTCGCACCCGTACCACCCACCGATACGCAACAGGCGCCCCCGACGAGCGGGGACGCCTGACATCTGCGCAGCGAACGATCAGGCCTCGGCCTTCGCCTCGGCATCCGCCTCCTGCTCGGCGACCGGGGCCCCGGCCTCGGCGCCCTCCGAGCCCTCGGTGACCTCGCCGACCTCGGCCTCGGCCTCGGCAGCGGCCTCCTCCACCTCCGGCAGCGTGGCCTCAAGCTGCTCCTCGGTCGGGGCGGCGGTCACCGCGGCGACCGGCAGCTCCGGGTCGGTGGCCAGCTCGACTCCGGCCGGCAGCTGCACGTCGCCGGCGGCGACCTGGGTACCCGCCTCCAGGCCCTCAATGGTGGCGTCGAGGTGGTCCGGCACCTTGGTGGCGTCAGCGGTCACCGAGAGGCTGTCGTGGTCGTGCACGATCAGCGTGCCCTTCGCGGCCTCCCCGACCAACTGCACCGGGACCTCGACCGTGACCTGCTCGCCGCGGCGGACCAGCAGCAGGTCCACGTGCTCGAAGGTGTCCTTGATCGGATCCCGCTGAATCGCCTTCGGCAGCGCCAGCACCTGCGTGCCGTCGCTGACGTCGATCGCGAAGAGCTGGTTGGCGCCACCGCGCCGGATCGCTGCGGCGAACTCACGGGCCGGCAGCGCGATGTGCTTGGGCTTCTCGCCGTGGCCGTACAGCACGGCAGGCACCTTGCCGGCCCGGCGGGTACGACGGGCACCCCCCTTGCCGAACTCGGTACGGGGCTCGGCGCTGATCTTTACCTCGGACACGGGGAAACTCCTGATGCTTCGCTGCGGCGATGGTCGTCTCGGTGCCGGGTGAGGGGCTCGCTGGGGCTCCTGCGTCATGACCGACCGCCTCGGAGCGCCGCGTCGATGACGGCGCCTCCGTGCGGTCCTGATCAGCGGCCCGCAGGGCACCCTCGCCGTGGCAACCGCACCAGTCTACCCGAAGATAATCCACCCACTCCGGCGGCACCCCGGAATCAACCGCTCCGTCCGGAGCAGCACCGCCGAAGCTCCGGTCCGGCGGCGGTGACCGCCGCCGGACCGTAGCCGGGGTAACTCAGCTCAGGCCACCGAAGAGGGTGGTCACCGAACCATCGTCGAAGACCTCCCGGATCGCCCGGGCCAGCAGCGGGGCGATCGACAGCACGGTGATCTTGTCGAGCTGCTTCTCCGGCGGCAGCGGCAACGTGTTCGTCACCAGCACCTCGCTGATCGGGCTGTTCTTCAGCCGCTCGGTCGCCGGATCCGAGAAGAGCGCGTGGGTGGAGGCGACGACGATCTCGGCCGCACCCAACTCCTTGAGGATCTCCGCCGCCTTGGTGATCGTGCCACCCGTGTCGATCATGTCATCAACGATCAGGCAGACCCGGCCCTCAACCTCACCGACCACCCGATTCGCCACCACCTGGTTCGGCTTGGACGGGTCCCGGGTCTTGTGGATGAACGCCAGCGGGCAGCCGCCCAGCCGGTCGGTCCACCGCTCGGCGACCCGGACCCGACCCGAATCCGGGGCGACCACCGTCATCGGACGCCCCGCGTACCGACGCTCCACCTCCTCGGCGAGCACGTCCATCGCGAAGAGGTGGTCCACCGGGCCGTCGAAGAAGCCCTGGATCTGGGCGGTGTGCAGATCCACGGTGAGGATCCGGTTCGCGCCGGCGGTCTTCAACAGGTCCGCGATCAGCCGGCCCGAGATCGGCTCCCGACCCCGGTGCTTCTTGTCCTGCCGCGAGTACGGGTAGAAGGGCAGGACCACGGTGATCCGCTTGGCCGACCCACGCTTCAACGCGTCGATCATGATCAGGGTCTCCATGACCCAGGTGTTGACCCCGTGCGTGACGGACTGCACCACGAAGGCGTCCGAGCCACGCACCGAGTCCTTGTAGCGGACGAAGATCTCACCGTTGGCGAAATCGTAGGCGTCGGCCGGTGTCGGGGCGACCCCGAGCACCTCGCCGATCTCCTTGGCTAACTCCGGAAAGCCACGCCCGGAGAAGAGCATCAGGCTCTTGCGATTTTCGGCGACGATGCTGCCCATGGCCCGTCTGCTCCTGTTGGTTGGTGGTGCCCGGCGCGGTGGTGGGCCGGAGCGAGTCGGTTGCAGTATCCCCGGTGCCCTACGCCCCACCCGCCGGCTCGGTCCCCGCGTGCATTACCTCACCTTCACTTGCCGTCGCCCCGGAAGACGCTCCCGGGCCACCGGCCCGCCCGGCCCGCTCGGCAGCCGCCGCGGCGGCGGTGCCGGCCCGCCGCTTGAGCACCCAGCCCTCGATGTTGCGCTGCCGCGACCGGGCCACCCCCATCGCCCCGGCCGGCACATCCTCGGCGATCACGGAACCGGCCGCCGTGTACGCCCCGTCGCCGACCTCGACCGGCGCCACGAACATGTTGTCCGCGCCGGTACGGGCGTGGTCACCGATGACGGTGCGGTGCTTGCGTACCCCGTCGTAGTTGACGAACACGGTCGCCGCGCCGATATTGCTCTGCTCGCCGATCGTGGCGTCCCCGACGTAGGTCAGGTGCGGGACCTTCGACCCCACGCCGACCTCGGAGTTCTTCACCTCGACGAAGGTGCCCACCTTCGCCTTCTCGGCCAGCCGCGCCGCCGGCCGCAGATACGCGTACGGGCCGACGCTGGCCGCCGGGCCGATCTCGGCTCCGACCGCGTGGCTGCGGACCACGGTGGCGCCGGGCCCGACCAGGGTGTCCACCAACGTGACATCCGGGCCGACCTGCGCACCGGCACCGATCACGGTGGCGCCCCGGAGCTGGGTGTTCTGGTCCACCACCGCGTCCCGGTCCAACGCCACGGTCACGTCGATCCAGGTGGTCGCCGGGTCGAGCAGGCTGACCCCGCTGCGCATCCAGGTTTCGTTGACCCGGTCACGCAGCAGTCGCCGCAGCCCGGCCAACTCCACCCGGTCGTTGCAGCCCAGCGTCTCGATGTGGTCCGGCGCCACGTGTACCGCGACCGGCTCGTCCGCCGACCGCAGCAGGCCGAAGACGTCGGTCAGGTACTCCTCGCCCTGGGCGTTGCCGGTCGACAGCTTGCCGAGCGTGTCCCGCAGCAGGGCCGCGTCGAACGCGTAGATGCCGGCGTTGATCTCCCGAATCTCCCGCTGGTCGGGGGTTGTGTCGCGCTGCTCCACGATCTGCTGGAGCTGACCGTCGGCGTCGCGCACGATCCGGCCGAGCCCGGTCGGGTCGGGTACCTCAGCGGCCAGCACCGTCGCCGCGGCGCCCGCCCGCTCGTGCGCCTCGACCAACCCGCCGAGGGTCTCCGGGCGGAGCAGCGGCACGTCACCGTTGAGCACCACCACGGTGCCGCTGCTCTCCGGGACGGCGGCCAACGCGACCCGTACCGCGTGCCCGGTGCCGAGCTGTTCGGCCTGAAGCACCGGGGTGGCCTGCGGGACGATCTCCGCCAGATGGGCCCGGACCTGGTCGGCGCCGTGGCCGACCACGACCACCGTGCGGTCGGCGGCGAGCGGCTCGGCAGCGCCGAGCACGTGGCCGACGAGCGTGCGGCCAAGTAGTGGGTGCAGCACCTTCGGAAGCCCGGACTTCATCCGCTTACCCGCACCGGCGGCGAGCACCACGACGGTACGGGGAGAGGGCTGCTGGGACACGGAAGGGCTCCCGTCGGTGCGGCGACAGTCTCGCGGTCATGCTAACCAGATCAACCCGGCATCGGCGGGGCCTGCACCATGCTGACCGGTGGCAGGAGCTGGGGTGCCTGGATTCGAACCAGGAGCTCAAGGCTCCAAAGGCCTGCGGGTTGCCGTTACCCCACACCCCATCGCCATGTCGTCCGGACGCGTGGTCGGGCAGACCCACGATCCGGAACAGCTCGGTGATCATACCTGCGATCCGTCCGGACAGCGCCCGGCCGCAGGCCGAATTACCGACAACCACGATAGTCCCCGCCAACTTAGGGCCAACCGGGTGGTGGGGTCAGCGCGGGTCCGGTGCCGCGCCGCGGCACCGGACCCGACCGGCCGTCGAGCGCCGCGCCCGAGCCGACCTGACAGGATGGCCGGTAACGGGCTCGACGCACGACCGGATGGCCGGTGACCGACTCGACCCCAAGACTGGACGGCACCGAGCCCCGATGAGGTGACGACATAATGAATGGCCTGGGCAGCGACCACAACCCCGGTCGGCGCCGGGGAGCCGCAGCGGCCGGCAAAACCGCACGGGTACGCATGTCGGCGGCACAGCGGCGCGAACAACTCATCGCGACCGCGCGCCAGCTCTTCGCCGAACGCGGCTTCGACGCCACCTCGATCGAGGAGGTGGCGGCTCGGGCGAAGGTCTCCAAACCGGTGGTGTACGAGCACTTCGGCGGCAAGGAGGGGCTGTACGCGGTGGTGGTGGACCGGGAGGTCCGCAGCCTGCTCGACCGGATCACCACCGCCCTGACCGCCGGCCACCCGCGGGAACTGCTCGAACAGGCCGCGCTGACCCTGCTCACGTACATCGAGGAGGAGAACAGCGGGTTCCGGGTGTTGGTCCGGGAGTCACCCCTGATGTCGTCAACGGGTAGTTTCAGCAGCGTCATGAACGACGTCGCGCACCAGGTGGAGCACATCCTCGGCGCCGAGTTCTCCAGCCGCGGGTACGACCCGAAACTGGCCGAACTCTACGCCCAGGCCCTGGTGGGAATGGTGGCGCTGACCGGCCGCTGGTGGCTGGAGGTACGCCGGCCGGGCAAGGAGACGGTGGCGGCGCACCTGGTGAACCTGGCCTGGAACGGCCTGTCCCACCTCGAGCCGAAGCCCGGCCTGATCACCGTCCGGAGACGCTGAGTCATCGACCGGTTCCGGGCGGCGGCCTACTCCGTCTCGGCGGGCTCCACCGGCCCGACCTTGTCGTAGAGGCCGGTGCCGAGCAGGATCAGCCCGAAGAGCATCGACACGATCACGGTCGACATCGAGAAGCTGAGGACATTGGCCGAGGTCTGCAGCACCGACATCATCAGGATGCTGGTCACCAGGAAGACGACCCCGGCGATCAGGTTCATGTAGTGGCCGAGGTTGCCCCGCCGAGACGCCCCCACCAGGAGGAAGGCGCCGAAGACCACCGAGGCCAGCGCGAACGCGAGGTTGGTGCGGAGACCGAGCACCCATTCTCCGTCCCGGTCGAAGAGCGGGTCACCCAGCGTCTGCGCGGCGCCCCAGACACCGAAAACCAGGATGTAGAGACCGATCAGCCCGGCGAGGACCCGGTAGATCGGCCGCGCCGGATGGTTCAGTGGGATGTGCGCCATGACGCCTCCGACCACTCGACGACAGCCAGGGGCCATTGTCACCCAGGCCGGGGCCGCGCGTACGGCGAATCGGCCGGGTAGCCGGCAGGCGGCACGGAGCCCGCCGCGGCCCCATGGGTGCGGCGGGCTCCGTGGCCGAGGACGACGGTCAGAGCACCAGCCGTGCCTTCTGCCAGGCCTCCTGCTCCGCGTCGGTGCCGACCTTGCCGTACATCCCGACCATCAGCAGGACCAGGCCGGTCACCATCAGCACGAGGACGGTGGCGATGTTGAAGTTGAAGAAGTTCGCCTCGGTGCGGAGGAAGGCGAGGCCGGCGAGGCTGAGCACGATACCCGCGTACCCCAGCCCCTGATTGATCAACACGTCGACGTTGCGGCCGATCGCCGTACCGGCCAGCACGGCGCCACCGAGCAGCACGCTGAGCAACGAGAAGCCAAGGTTCGTGCCCTGACCGAGTACCGCGGTGTCGCCCTGGGCCCAGAGCTCGTCACCGACGGTCGCGATGAGACCGAGCACGCCGAAGACGACCAGGTACAGGCCGGTCAGCCCGCCGATCGCCCGGTAGATCGGCCGCGCGGGGTGGTTCACGGGGGTGTGGGCCATGGCTGAGTCTCCAACGACGTTACGGTGAGGGTCGGCGCCGATTGTCCCGTACCGGCCGGTGTGACGCCGCACACGGTCCCGGGGCGACCACGCCGCGGCGCGGCGGCGGTCAGCCGGCCGGGATCTCGTCAGCCAGCGTCAGCCAGGCCTGTTCGACCTGTTCCCGCTCGCCCCGGACCTCCTTGAGCTGGGCATCCAGCTCAGCCACCCGGGCGTAGTCGGTCGCGTTCGCGGCCAACTGGTCGAGCAGCTCCGCCTCCCGCTGCTCCAGCCGGCCCACCTGCCGCTCCAGCCGGGCCAGTTCCTTACGGGCCTGGCGGACCTGCGCCGCAGACATCCCGCTCGCCTTCGCCGGCGCTGGCCCACCACCGGACGCCGGTACCGGACGGCCGCCGTCGGTGGCCCGCGCCAGGTACTCGTCAACCCCGCCGGGCAGGTGCACCAACTGGCCATCGCCGAACATGCCGTACACGGTGTCGGCGACCCGTTCCACCAGGTACCGGTCGTGGCTGGCCACGATGATCACGCCAGGCCAGGAGTCGAGCAGATCCTCGAGCGCGGCGAGGGTGTCGGTATCCAGGTCGTTGGTGGGCTCGTCCAGCAGGAGCACATTCGGCTCACCGGCGAGCAGGCGTAGCAGCTGCAGCCGCCGCCGCTCGCCACCGGAGAGATCAGCCACCGGGGTCCAGAGCCGGCGGTCGTCGAAGCCGAAGACCTCGGCGAGCTGGGCGGCGGAGATCTCCCGGTCACCCAGCCGGACCCGGCGGGCGATCTCCTCGACCGCCTCAAGAACGCGCAGTTGGCCGGGGAGTTCGGCGAGTTCCTGGGAGAGGAACGCGGGACGCACGGTGGAACCGGCCACGAACCGGCCGTGCTCCGGTCGGGTGACGCCGGCGAGCATCCGCAACAGCGTGGTCTTGCCGGCGCCGTTGCGGCCGAGGACGGCGATCCGATCCCCGGGACCGACCTGCCAGGTGAGGTCGCGCAGGATCTCCTTCGGCCCCGCGTCCAACCGGACGTGCTCCAGGTCGTACACCTGCTTGCCGAGCCGGGCGGTGGCGAGCCGCTGCAGCGACATGCTGTCCCGCGGTGGCGGAACGTCGGCGATCAGCGCGTTCGCCGCGTCGATGCGGAACTTCGGCTTGGCGGTACGGGCCGGCGCGCCGCGCCGCAGCCAGGCGATCTCCTTGCGGAGCAGGTTCTGGCGGCGCGCCTCGGTGGCGGCGGCGACCCGTTCCCGTTCGGCCCGGGCGAGGGTCCAGGCGGCGAACCCACCCTCGTACGCCCGGACGGTCTGGTCGGCGACCTCCCAGGTGGTGGTACAGACGGCGTCGAGGAACCACCGGTCGTGGGTGACCACGACGAGCGCACCTCGGCGGGCGAGCAGGTGCCGGGCCAGCCAGTCGATGCCGCCGACATCAAGGTGGTTGGTCGGCTCGTCGAGGATCAGCAGGTCGGCGTCGCGGACCAGCAGCGCGGCCAGGGCGACCCGGCGGCGCTCGCCGCCGGACATCGGGCCGACCGGAGCGTCGAGGCCGAGGTGCGGCATCCCGAGGCCGTCGAGGACCGCCCGGACGCCGGCGTCGCCGGCCCACTCGTGCTCGGCGCCCATCCCCTCGGCCAGCCACGCAGTGCCCAGGACCACGTCTCGGACGGTCGCGTCGGGGGCGAGCTGCAGGTTCTGCGGCAACCCGGCGACGCGCAGGTCGCGCCGGTGGGTCACCCGGCCGTCGTCCGGCTCCTCCTGCCGAGTGAGCAGGCGCAGCAGGGTGGATTTGCCGGCGCCGTTGAGCCCCACCACACCGATCCGGTCGGCGTCGTCGAGACCGAGCGAAACATCGGTGAGCAGCGGCCCGGCAGCGCCGTAGCCCTTGGACACCCGGTCCAGGTTGACGATGTTGGCCACTACACCCCTTCCATGGTCAGGGCGCCCGGCACCGGATCGGCAGCCAAGGACGCCCGAAGCAAGGGTACGCGGACGCCGGGCGGCCGACGCCGGGGACGGTCAGCCGATCCGGGCCCCGGCGACCGGGCCGTGTGCGGTGCGCGCGTGTCGGCACACGTCGAGGGCGCCCAGCTCGGCGGCGATGCGCTCCGCGTCGGCCGCTCCGGTGGCCAGGAAGACGCAGGTCGGCCCGGAGCCGGAGACGATACCCGCGAGCGCCCCCGCCGCCTCGCCCGCCTTCAGGGTGGCGGCCAGGGACGGCCGCAGGGCGAGTGCGGCGTCCTGAAGATCGTTACCGAGGGCCGCGGCGAGCACCCCGGGGTCAGATTGCCGGAGGGCGGCGAGGAGGGTGTCGGTGCTGCCGAGTGGGGGGCCGGCGGCCCCGGCCTCACGGAGCCGATCGAGTTCCCGGTACGCGACCGGCGTGGAGAGGCCGCCGTCGGCGACCGCGACGACCCAGTGCCAGACGGTCGGCCGGGCCAGTACCGGGCTGACCGCCTCACCCCGGCCGGTGCCGAGCGCGGTGCCACCGTGGATCAGGAACGGCACGTCGGAACCGAGGTCGGCGGCGATCTCCGCCAACTCGTCCCGCGACAGCCCGGTTCCCCACAGCGCGTCGCAGGCGACCAGCGCGGCGGCGGCATCGGCGCTGCCTCCGGCGAGCCCACCGGCCAGGGGAATCTGCTTACGCAGGTGCAGCCGGGCGTGCGGCGGCACCCCGGCGGAGCTGGCGAGGGCGCGGGCAGCGCGAATAACCAGGTTCGACTCGTCCAGGGCAAGTTCGCCGGTCCCCTCGCCCGCCATCGTCAGGCTGAGGGTGTCGCCCCGGCGGGCGGTCAACTCGTCGTGCACAGAGATCGCGTGGTAGACGGTGTTCAGCTCGTGATAACCGTCCCGGCGTAGCGGGCCCACCCCCAGATGCAGATTGATCTTGGCGGGGACTCGTACCCGGACCGGCCCGCTGACACCTCGCGGTTCGTCATCCTCCGGTCGCCATGCCTCGGTCACGGGATGGCGCCCCAGACCGAGCCCCGGCTCACCGTCCCCGGCGCGACGGGCGGGGACAACGGCGTGGCTTTTCCAACTTCCTTGACGGGCACGGCGTCAGCCTACTGCCCGGTGGGAGTGGCAGCCGGGGCCGACGCGGCGATCGCGGCGAACTGCTCGACCGGGAGCGCCTCCCCCCGGGCGCCGGGGTCCACTCCGGCGGCGGTGAGCACCGCGGCCGCCCGGTCCGCACCGCCGGCCCAGCCGGCCAGGGCCGCGCGAAGGGTTTTGCGACGCTGGGCGAACGCGGCGTCCACCACCGCGAAGACACGTTCCCGGGAACCACCCGCGCCCGGCGGCTCACGACGGGTGAAGGCGACCAGCCCGGAGTCGACGTTCGGCACCGGCCAGAACACGTTCGGCGGCACCTTCCCGGCCGCCTGAACGTGGGCGTACCAGGCGAGTTTGACCGACGGCACGCCGTACACCCGGGAACCGGGACCGGCGACGAGCCGATCGGCGACCTCCTTCTGCACCATGACCAGGCCATGCCGCAGCGTCGGCAACTCGGCGAGCAGGTGCAGCACCACCGGCACGGCGACGTTGTACGGCAGGTTGGCGACCAGCGCGGTCGGCGCGGGATCGGCGAGCTGCCCGGCGGTGACCCGAAGCGCGTCGGCGCGGTGCACCGAGAGCCGACCGGCGGCGGGACCGGCGTGCCGGGCGGCGGTCTCCGGTAGGGCGGCGGCGAGGACCGGGTCGATCTCGACAGCGTGCACGTGCGCGGCGGCCGGCAGCAGCGCGAGGGTGAGCGAGCCGAGTCCCGGCCCGACCTCCACCACCACGTCCTCGGCGGTCAGGCCAGCGGTGGTGACGATCCGCCGCACCGTGTTGGGGTCATGCACGAAGTTCTGGCCGAGCCGCTTGGTGGGAGCGACGCCGAGGCGGGCGGCGAGGTCCCGGATCTCCGCCGGGCCGAGGAGACCGGTCACGCCCGCTAGCGTAGGTGGACGCCGGCGCGCCCCGGGCAGGGGCCCGCCACCTCCCGCCGAAATCCCGTCAGCCCCGCCGTCACCAAGGACCGAAGGCCCGCTCGCCGGTACGGGAGAGGGCAGCGCAGAGCTCGTCCAGGTCGCTGCCGGTGGCGGCGGCGAGCGCGCGGACGGTGAGCGGGATCAGGTACGACGCGTTGGGCCGCCCCCGGTGCGGCACCGGAGTGAGATACGGCGCGTCCGTCTCCACGAGGAGGTGATCCAGCGGGGTCACCGCGGCGGCCTCCCGCAGTGCCGCGGCGCTGCTGAAGGTGACGGTGCCGGCGAAACTGAGTAGGTAGCCGCGGCGCACGCACGCGCGGGCGAACTCGGCGTCGCCCGAGAAACAGTGCATCACCACCGTCTCCGGGGCGCCCGCGTCGTCCAGGATCCGCAACACGTCGGCGTGCGCGTCGCGATCGTGGACCACCAGGGTCCGGCCGTACCGCTTGGCGATGTCGATGTGTGCCCGGAAGCTGGCCTCCTGCGCGGCCCGCCCGTCCTCGCCGGTGCGGAAGAAGTCCATCCCGGTCTCGCCGACGCCCCGTACCCGGTCCTGGCCGGCCAGCGACTCGACGACCCGCAGCGCCTCGTCCAGCTCCGCCAACCGGGGCGCCTCGTTGGGGTGCAGCGCGACGGTGGCGACGACCGCCGGATAGCGCTGGGCCACCTCCACCCCCCACCGGGACGAGTCGACGTCGACCCCCACCTGCACCAACCGGTCCACCCCGACCTCCGTGGCCGCCTCGACCGCGGCCTGGACCGGGTCGACCGCCCGGCCGGTGTCGGCCCCCGGGTCGGCGGCCGACACCGCCGTTTCCCGGCGCGGCGGGACCCCGGCCGCACTGATCGTGATGTCGAGGTGGGTGTGGCTGTCGGGCACCGGTCGGGGCAACGACGCGGGCGCGGGCGGGAACTCCCCGGCCCGCCGAGCCGCGCGCTGCTTACGGGTTTCGGTCTGCTCGGTCATCGGCGCAAGCATCACACACCAGTGCCGGCAGTCTCCCGCTACCCGGTGTTCACCCGGACCATCGGCTACCCGGCACTCGCGCCCGCCACCGACTCCGGGGCCGCGTCGACGCCCCGGCGATCACCCAGGCTCACCCGCGGGTCCCCCTCGTCGGCGAAGTAGTCGTCCGGGCTGGTCCGGTCGCCCCCGTCGGCCACCTGCGCGGTCCGCAGCACCAGCGTCAGCGCTGCCGCGACCAACAGGTTGGCCAGCACGGCCACGAACCCGGCGTAGATGGTCATCGTCGTGTCGAAGCCGAACCTCTCCAGGGGGAACGCGGAACCACCGAAGTGACTCCGGGTCGGGCTGGACACCTGGTAGAGCATCCACATTCCCAGGGACATGCCCACTGCCCAACCGGCGATCAGCGCACCGCGGTGGAACCAGCGGGTGTAGAGGCCGAGGGCCACCGCCGGCAGCGTCTGCAGGATGATCACGCCGCCGATCAGCTGCAGATCGATGGAGAACTGCGGGTCGAGGAAGACGATGCAGGCTACTGCGCCGATCTTCACCACCAACGAGGTGAGCTTGGAGACCTTCGCCTCCTGGGCCGGAGTGGCGTCCCGCCGCAGATACTCCTTGTAGATGTTGCGGGTGAACAGATTCGCTGCCGCGATCGACATGATCGCCGCCGGCACCAGCGCCCCGATGCCGATGGCCGCGTAGGCGACGCCGGTGAACCAGCTCGGGAACTGCTGATCGAAGAGCACCGGAACAATGGTGTTGTTGTCCACCGTGCCCGCGGTCGCCCCGGGCAGCGGCTGCACGTCGGCCGCGATCGCCATGAAGCCGAGCAGCGCGATGAGCCCCAGCAGCACGCTGTAGGCGGGCAACGCCGACATGTTCCGTTTGATGACGTCCCGGTTCCGGCTGGCCAGCACACCGGTGATGCTGTGCGGGTACAGGAAGAGCGCCAGCGCCGAGCCGAAGGCCAGGGTGACGTACTGGACCTGGTTGTTGGCGTTGAGCAGAATCCCGTCGTTGGGATTCGGGGATGCCGCGAACTTCGCGTCGGCAGCGTCGAAGATCTCTCCCCAGCCCCCCAGCTTGTACGGCAGGTACAGCACCGCCGCCAGGATCACCACGTAGATCAGGGCGTCCTTGACGAAGGCGATCAGCGCCGGCGCACGGAGCCCGGACTGGTACGTGTACGCCGCCAGGATCGCGAACGCGATGATGATGGGCAGGTGCCGAGCCAGGCTAGTCTCCCCGGTCACGCCCATGGCCTTGAGCACCGCCTCGATCCCGACGAGCTGCAACGCGATGTACGGCATCGTGGCCACAATCCCGGTGATCGCCACAAGTAGCGCAAGGACCGGCGAGTCAAACCGGCTACGGACGAAGTCCGCCGGAGTGACAAAGCCGTGCCGGTGCGACACCGACCAGAGTCGACAGAGCACCAGGAAGACCATCGGGTAGATGACGACGGTGTACGGCACCGCGAAGAAGCCCATCGCGCCGGCACCGAATACCAACGCCGGCACGGCCACGAAGGTGTACGCGGTGTACAGGTCGCCGCCGATCAGGAACCAGGTGATCCAGCCGCCGAAGTTGCGCCCGCCCAGCCCCCACTCGTCGAGGTGGGCCATGTCCTTCGGCGCGCGCCAGCGGGATGCGATGAATCCCATGACGCTCACCAGTAGGAAGAGCGCGGTAAAGATGCTGATCTCGGTGACGTGATCACGCCACATCAGCGGTCACCCCGCCTCTTCGTGAGCTGGTACACGAGCGTGGTGACCGCGACGCCGAGCAGAATGTACGCGAGCTGGAGCCAGTAGAACCGTGGGAAGCCGAGAACCCGGGGCGAGTCGGAGTTGTAGAACGCTGGGATCAGCGGCACGACGACCGGCACGAAGAGCAGCCAGTTCCAGGGACTCTTGTCCTTCGCCCGGGTCTTCGCGGCGGCCGGCGTCTTGGGTTCGGGTGTCGCCATCGGCCCACCTCCGGTGCGGGTGATTGGGTGTGCCGGCCGAGACTACGACCGCATGATCACCATCACCTGCCGCCGGTGGGCCGCTGCGCCGAGCGGTGGCTCCGCTGCGGCGAGCGGCGCGGCCACCAGCGCTCAGCCCGCCAGGCGGGCTAGTTCCTCGTCCACGATCGACGGGTCGAGTTTGCGGAACACCGGCTTGGGCGGTTCGAGTGCCCGCCCCACCTCCAACGGCACCGACTCCCACCGGGCACCGACCGTGTAGTCGCCGGTCAGCACCGGGTAGGCCGGCCCACCGTCGAGGTCCTCAACCTCCTCGATCACCGGCATCGGCGCGTGCACCCCGGTGCCGCCGAGCAGCTGGTGGATCTTCTGCGCGGAGTGCGGCAGGAAGGGGGTGAGCAGCGTGTTCGCGTCGCTGACCACCTGCAGGGCGACGTGCAGGACGGTGCCCATCCGCGGCCGGTCCGCCTCGCCCTTGAGCTTCCACGGCGCCTGCTCGGAGAGGTAGCGGTTAGCCTCGGCCACCACCTTCATCGCCTCGCCGATCGCCTGCTTCTGCCGGTGCCGGCCGATCAGCTCGCCGACCGTGTCGAAGCCGGACCGGGCCACCGCGAGCAACGCCTCGTCGGCTTCGGTGAGCCCGGCCGGGTCGACCGGCGGGATCGCGCCGAAGTTCTTCGCGGCCATCGAGATGGAGCGGTTGACCAGGTTGCCCCAGCCGGCGACCAGCTCGTCGTTGTTGCGCCGGAGGAACTCCGCCCAGGTGAAGTCGGTGTCGTTGCTCTCCGGGCCGGCCACCGCGATGAAGTAGCGCAACGCGTCGGCGTCGTAGCGCTCCAGGAAGTCGCGGACGTAGATGACCACGCGCCGCGACGAGGAGAACTTCCGCCCCTCCATGGTCAGGAACTCGCTGGAGACCACCTCGGTGGGCAGGTTCAGCCGACCCAACTCGCCCGGCTGCCCGTCGTGGGAGCCTTCGCCGGAGTAGCCGGCGAGCAGCGCCGGCCAGATCACCGAGTGGAAGACGATGTTGTCCTTACCCATGAAGTAGTGACTGGGGGCATCCTTGCCCGGCCCGTCCGCCGACCACCACCGGCGCCACGCCTGTGGGTCACCGGAGCGGCGGGCCCACTCGATCGAGGCGGAGAGGTAGCCGATCACCGCGTCGAACCACACGTAGATGCGCTTGTCGCCGCGCTCCCGCCAGCCGTCGAGCGGGACCGGCACACCCCACTCCAGGTCCCGGGTGATCGCCCGGGGCTGGAGGTCGTCCAACAGGTTCCTGGAGAAGCGCAGCACGTTCGGCCGCCAGCCCTCCCGGGAGTCCAGCCACTGCCCCAGGACGTCGGCGAGCGCCGGCAGGTCGAGGAAGAAGTGTTCGGTCTCGACGAACTTCGGCGTCTCTCCGTTGATCTTCGACCTCGGGTTTCGCAGGTCGATCGGGTCAAGCTGGTTGCCGCAGCTGTCGCACTGGTCGCCGCGGGCGCTCTCGTAGCCGCAGATCGGGCAGGTGCCCTCGATGTAGCGATCGGGCAGGGTCCGACCGGTGGACGGGGAGATGGCACCCATGGTGGTCTTCGGCACGATGTAGCCGTTGCGGTACATCCCCTCGAACAGCTCCTGCACCACGGCGTAGTGGTTGCGGGTGGTGGTGCGGGTGAACAGGTCGTAGGAGAGCCCGAGCCCATGCAGGTCCGCCACGATCACCCGGTTGTAGCGGTCGGCCAGCTCACGGGGGGTGACCCCCTCCGCGTCGGCCTGCACCTGGATCGGCGTGCCGTGCTCGTCGGTGCCGGAGACCATGAGCACGTCGTGGCCGGCCATCCGCATGTACCGGGCGAAGACGTCGGAGGGAACGCCGAAGCCGGAGACGTGGCCGATGTGGCGCGGGCCGTTGGCGTAAGGCCAGGCAACCGCCGCGAGAACGTGACTCATGACCAGCAAGCCTAGTGACCCCGGCCGCGGGGCCGCGAACCAACAGGCCCGACCGGGCGGCCCTGGTCACTTCTCTTCCGTGGACCCCACCTCACCGGTGGACGATGTCGTAGACCTCACGTCGGCGTAGCCCGTACTCGACGGCGACCTCGGTCACCGCGTCCCGACGGGAACGGCCGGTCGCTTCCCGGGTCGCGACCGCCGCCCGCAACGTCTCGTCGTCCGGCCGTTGCCGGGCCGGACCCGAGGCCCCCGCCACCACCAGCGTGATCTCGCCACGCGCCGGCTCCTCGGCGGCCCAACTCGCCAATTCACCGAGCGGACGTCGGAGCACCTCTTCGTAGGTCTTGGTCAGCTCCCGGCAGAGCGCCGCCGGCCGGTGCGCGCCGAACGCCGCGGCCAGGTCGGCGAGGGCCACGGCGACCCGGTGCGGCGCCTCGAAGAAGACCAGGGTGCGTTCCTCGGTGGCGAGCGCGGCCAGCCGGGCACGGCGCGAGCCCGGGCTGCGGGGCAGGAAGCCCTCGAAGCAGAACCGGTCGCTGGCCAGGCCGGAGAGGGTGAGGGCGGTGGTGACCGCGCTGGGGCCGGGGGCGGCGGTGACCGGTATCCCGGCGTCCACCGCCGCCCGGACCAGCCGGTAGCCCGGGTCCGAGACGCTGGGCATGCCGCCGTCGGTGATCAGGGCCACGCTGAGGCCGGTGCGGAGCGCCTCGACAAGTTCCGGCGTACGGCGTTCCTCGTTCCCCTCAAAATATGAGACGATTCGCCCGGAAACGGTCACCTCGAGCTCCCGGGCCAACCGGGCCAGGCGCCGGGTGTCCTCGGCCGCCACCAGGTCAGCGGTCGCGAGCACCTCGCGGAGCCGGGCGGAGGCGTCGGCCGGATTTCCGAGCGGCGCGCCGAGCAGGACCAAGCGCCCGACATCGGACTTCGCATCCACGAAAGGACGCTCCTTCATCGACGGTTACAAGTCTGGCTTGGGGCAGTGGGCACGCCGGCCCACCTTCGCAGCCTACGATCACGGGGTGACCCAGGCGTCAACAGCGCACCCCGCCGGCCAGGCCGGGCCGGAACAGCCCGAGCCGACGGGCCGGAACCTGCCCCCCGGCAAGGGCCTTCCCGACCTCGTCCGCCGCCGGCTGGCCACCGTTGACAACCGGCTCGACCGGCGGTCCTGGCTGGCCACCGCGGTGATCGTCACGATCGCGGCGGTCCTGCGCTTCGTCAACCTCGGAAACCCGCCCGGCAAGATCTTCGACGAGGTCTACTACGCCCGCGAGGGCTGGGCTCTGGTCGACCGGGGCGTCGAGTGGAACTACCAGGACGACGGCCCGTCGTACGTGGTCCACCCACCCCTGGGCAAGTGGCTCATCGGGCTCGGCGAGTGGGCCTTCGGTTACAGCGACACCGAACAGGGGGTCGCCGCCGCCGGGCACCTGATCACCACCGCCCCCGAGGTGGGCTGGCGGTTCTCGGCGGCACTGATCGGCACCCTCTCGGTACTGCTGCTGGTCCGCATCGCACGCCGACTGTTCGGCTCCACCGTGCTGGGCTGCGCCGCCGGGCTGCTGCTGGCCCTGGACGGCTTCCACCTGGTGCTGTCCCGCACCGCACTGCTCGACATCTTCCTGCTCTTCTTCGTGCTGGCGTCGTTTGGCGCGCTGGTTCTCGACCGGGACGCCCGGCGCCGCCGCTGGGCGGAGACCCTCACCGCCGGACTGAATCCGGGCCACCCGCCAGCCGCCGACCGACCGGCCGGCGGCTGGCGGACGTGGCCGTGGTGGCGGCTGGCCGCCGGGGTGCTGTTCGGCTGTGCCTGCGCAGTGAAATGGAGTGCGCTGTACTTCCTCCCGGTGTTCGCGCTCCTGGTGATCTTCTGGGAGGTCGGCGCCCGCCGCTCCGCCCGGGTACGCCGACCGTGGCGGCGCACCCTGCTCGAAGAGACACCCTGGCTGCTGCTGGCCGGGCTGCTGGTGGTGGTCACCTACCTCGCCACCTGGTCCGGGTGGCTGCTGGGCGACGAGGGGTTCTACCGGGTGCCCGACGCACAGCGATGGCCGCAGGCCGCGCTGAGCGACACCCCCGTCATCGGGCCGCTACAGAACCTGATCGAGTACCACCGGCAGGCGTACGGCTTCCACCGGCAACTCGACAGCGCGCACACATACCAGTCCTGGCCCTGGCAGTGGCTCCTCCTGGCGCGGCCGGTCGCGTTCTACTGGTCGGGCGAGGGACCCTGCGCTGCGGCGAACTGCGCCACCGAGGTGCTGCTGCTGGGCACGCCGCTGCTCTGGTGGTCTTTCCTACCCGCCCTGGCCGCGCTCGCCTGGCTGGGCCTCGCCCGACGGGACTGGCGGGCCGGGGCGATCCTGCTCTGTGTGGCGGCCGGGTTGCTGCCCTGGTTCTGGTACGCGACGGACAGCGGGCGCACCATGTTCTCCTTCTATACCGCCCCGGCGCTCCCGTTCCTGGTGCTCGCCGTGACCTACGTGCTGGGTGTGATCATCGGCCCGCCGGCGGCGACCGCTTCGGAGCGCGCGACGGAGACCCCGGCAGCAGGCAACGGGGGGCAACGACTCGTCGGCGCCGTCGTCGCCGGAGGGTTCGTGCTGCTGGTGGCGCTCAACTTCGCCTACTTCTATCCGATCTTCGTCGGCGAGCCGATTCCATACGACAGCTGGTCCAACCGGATGTGGCTGGACAGCCGATGGATCTGACCGGCTCCGGTTGGATCAGGCCGACTCCGTCTCTGGCACCCGTGACAACGGAAAGGGCCCGCACGCGCGGCGTGCGGGCCCTGCCATGAAAAGCGCGCCCCGATCGCCTGCCACGGGGGAAGCGGGCGATTGGAGCGCGCAGGAAAAGCTTAACCAGCTTACAGCGATGGCACAACTGGCCGGGTTGGGTCAGATATACGACGATCGCCACGCCGATCCGTCGTTGCGGCCGAGGCGAATGAGCCGCTAGCAACCCGCGCCCGAGTCGAGGCGGGGGTTTCGCGTGGGGTTCGAGTCTCCGCGCGGGGGTCGGGCTCCAACAGCATCACCGCGAATGCGCTACCTTGGGCAGCCATGGCCGTCCCGCAGACGCCGGCTGCGCCGCGCGAACCCTCCGCCGACGAAGCCGCACCGGAGTAGTCGATGCGTGACCTGCTGCCTGCCACCGTCGCCGTCGTGGTCGCGGAGCCGCCCGACTGGGAGGGCGTGCTGTTGCCGGAGGAGCAGGCGGGCCTCGGCGATCGAGTTGTGGCCAGCCGCCGGCGTGAATTCACCGCTGGTCGCGTCTGCGCCCGCCGCGCCATCTCCGTACTCGGCCGGTCGCCGGTCGCCGTCCCCACCGCCGCCAACCGGGCGCCGGTCTGGCCGGCCGGGGTGGTCGGGGCGATCACCCACACCCGCGGCTACTGCGCCGCCGCCGTCGCCCGGGCCGACGAGATCCGCTCGGTCGGCCTCGACGCCGAGCAGCACCGGCCGCTGAGCCCGGGGGTGGTATCGGCGATCTGCCTGCCGGAGGAGGAAGCGCTGTTTCCGCGGTTGCCCAGCGGCGTCTCCTGGCCGACCGTGGTGTTCAGCGCGAAGGAGACGGTCTACAAGGTCTGGCACCCGGTCGTCGGCACCTGGTTGGACTTCCATGACGCGACCGTGACGCTGGATCCAGAGGCGGGTCGATTCACCGCCCGGATCGCCCCCGCGCGAGTTGCCGCCGCCCCCGTGCCCGCTCCACCAGCCACAGTGTCCGGACGATTCGCCGTCGTTGACGGTCTGGTCCGCACCGCGGCGGTGCTGCTTCCGGCGTAGCACCCGGACCACCGGCGCCGGTCGGGGGCGGCACCACCCTGCCATCAGAGGGCCCGCCCGAGCCACAGAGCCAGCACCAGAACCACCCTGAGCCGTCCCAAGCTAGCCATACCCAGACATATCGAAATACATTACCATTTACTTACGTAAATGGCATGAACGCTGACCATTCAGGATTCGTCCGCTTCTCTGGAAAGCGGCGACCCGCGCTGTCGCCATCGGTCTGGAACCCACGCCAGGAAGTAGGACCCCATGCAGCGCAGCTCGACTGCCCCAACCGGAGAGACAACCGCTTCGACCCGAACGACCAGCCACCCGAACGTGCCCACCCCGCCCCGCCAACTTCCGGAACCACTGGCCACACTGCCGCCCCACGACCGCGAGCTATTCATACGCTTCGGTTACGGTCCCACCGAATCCGTCGCGCACTCCCACATCCACCACGCCTTCGAGTACTGGGCAACCGTGACTCCGGACGCCGTCGCCGTCGAACACGGCGACGAGACCATCACCTATCGCGAGTTGGACCGGCGAGCAGACCAGTTGGCGGCCCGGCTCGCCGCCGCCGGTGTCCGTCCCGGCGACCGGGTCGCGCTCTTCGTCCGGCGGTCGATCCCCATGGTCGTCGGCCTGATCGCGGCCTTGAAGTCCGGCGCGGCCTACGTACCGCAACACGTCGACTCCGTGCCCACGGCGCAGTTGCAGCATGTCATCCAGGCCGCCGGGACCCGAGTGATCCTGACGCTCACCGCCACCGCCGACCGCATTCCGGCTCCCCACGGCCACGTCGTGATCACCCTGGACAGTCCGGCTGCGGAGCCCGGCGACCGCCCGGTCCGTCGCTTCACCCCGACCAGGCCGCTTCAGCCCGACGACCCCTGCTATGTGCTGTTCACCTCTGGTAGCACCGGCCGACCCAACGGGGTGGTCGTGACCCACCGCAACCTCTGCAACATCCTGCTGACCTCCCCCGGCGACCTCGGTATCCAGCCGGGATGGCGGGTCGGCCAGATCCTCAACATCGCCTTCGACATGGCCGCCTGGGAGATCCTGGGGGCGCTCAGCCACGGTGCAACGCTCGTCGTTCGTGGCCGGGACATCGCCGAGACGATGTCCCGCGTCGACGTCATTGTGGCGACCCCGACGGTGCTCAGCCGGATCGACCCACACCGGTGCCACCGGGTCAAGGTCGTGGCGGTCGCCGGTGAGCCCTGCCCCCGCTCGCTCGCGGACACCTGGTCCGCGGTCTGTTCCTTCTACAACTCCTGCGGCCCCACCGAAACCACAATCGTCAACACGATGAGTCGACACCACCCGACCACCGAACGACTCACCATCGGCCGGCCAACCCCCAACAACACCGTGTACGTGCTCGACGCCGACCTCCGACCCTGCCCGATCGGCACGGTCGGTGAGATGTGGGCCGGTGGTGCCGGTGTCTCGGCGGGATACCTCGGAAACCCCCAGCTCACCGCCGAACGGTACGCCCACGACCCGTTCCTCGGCGGTGGGCGCCGAATGTTCCGTACCCGGGATCTGGGGCGCTGGACCCCCGACGGCGAGTTGGAACACTTCGGACGGACTGACGACCAGGTGAAGGTCCGCGGCTTTCGGGTGGAGTTGGACTCGGTGTCGGCGATCCTGGAGGCGGTACCGGGGTGCACCCGAGCGGCGACCATCAAACTGGACGACCGCACTCTCATCTCATTCGTGGCACCCACCCAGGTGGATCCCGGGCTCGCCCGGATGGCCGTCTCCGAGGCGCTGCCGTACTACTGCGTGCCCGAGACCGTGCACACCCTGCCGGAACTCCCGATGACCAGCCGAGGAAAAATCGACAAGACCGCCCTCCGCCGGCTCGTAACCGACCACGAGCGAGAGGCGACGCGATGACCACCACCCCGCTGGCCGAAACGCCGCCCGCCCCATCGACCAGCGCAGCCCTGGACTCGGAGCGCTCCGCCCGCGGCGGCACGCTGCCGCCACGGCTTCCGCTACCGCGGCGAATCTTCACGCACCCGGCCCTGATGCACCATCACCGGCTGGCCGCGGTGGTGCTGGTCGTGAACATCGGCCTGGCCGGGTACGGGCTCGGCCCCGGCGGATGGTCCACCGCCGAGCTACCGACCTCCCCACTCGCCGACCTGACCTTGGCGAACTTCACCCTCGCCGTCATCGTCCGACAGCAGTACGTCATCAACCTCTTCTTCTGGCTGGCCACCCGGGCCCGACCGAGTTGGCCCCTGCGCATCCGCCGGACCCTCGGCAAGGTCTACCACTTCGGTGGGCTACATGTCGGCGGTGCGCTCGCCGGGACCCTGTGGTTCCTCGCCCTCACCGCGACAGCCACCGTCGAGGCCCGCCGAGCCGGCTCGGGCCTGCCCGCGACCCTGGTCGTGACCTATCTGTTGGCCGCGCTGCTCCTCACCGTCTGCGGCACCGCCCTGCCACCGGTACGCGCCCGGCGCCACGACCTGTTCGAGCGGGTCCACCGCTTCGGCGGGTGGCTGGCGCTGACGCTGTTCTGGGCGCTGACGGTACTGATGATCGCCGCAGAATCCGGTTCCCGACCGCTCGCCACCGCGCTGCTGACCGCGCCGAGCAGTTGGGCGCTCGCCCTGATGACGTTCAGCGTCGCCCTGCCGTGGCTCCGCCTGCGCAGGGTGCCCGTGGCCGTCGAACGACCATCCACCCACGTCGCGCTGGTCCAGCTCAAGCGACGCCGGGTTCCCTTCCCCGGCTCCTCCACCGCGGTCAGCCGTAGCCCGCTGCTGGAGTGGCACTCGTTCGCCAACGTGCCCGCACCAGGACAACGACACTTCCGCATCACCATCTCCCGCGCGGGCGACTGGACCGGCGCCCTCGTTGACGACCCCCCGTCCCACCTGTGGGTCAAGGGCATCACCACCGCCGGGGTGGCCAACATCGAGACGCTCTTCACCAAGGTCGTCTACGTCGCCACCGGCAGCGGGATCGGGCCGGTGCTGCCCCACCTGCTGGCAGATGCGGTCCCCTCGCACCTGGTCTGGGCGGTCCGTAGCCCCCGGACCACCTACGGAGACGCGTTGATCGACGAGATTCGCACCGCCCGGCCCGACGCCCTGATCTGGGACACCGCCACCGACGGTAAGCCCGACATGGTGGCCCTGGCCTACCGCGCCTACCGCGAACACGGCGCCGAAGCCGTCATCTGCATCTCCAACAAGAAGCTGACCTGGCAGGTCGTCCACGGACTGGAGCAACGGGGCATCCCCGCCTACGGCGCCATCTGGGACTCCTGAGCGACAAGGAGAGAAGACTGTGAATCTCATCGTGGAGCGGACCGACCGAGTCGTCACCGTACGGCTGAACCGGCCCGCCGCCCGCAACGCGCTCAACACCGCACTGTTGACCGAACTACTGGCCACGCTGCAGCCGCTGGATGCTGACCCGGGCGTCGGATGCTTCGTCCTCACCGGCACCGACCAGTTTTTCGCGGCGGGTGCGGACATCCGGGAGATGGCGGCGAAGTCGGCCGCGGAGATGGTGGTCGAGGACTTCTTCGCCGGCTGGGAGGCGTTCGCCGCGCTTCGTACGCCCACCGTTGCGGCGGTCGCCGGCTACGCCCTCGGCGGCGGCTGTGAGCTGGCCATGATGTGCGACATCATCGTCGCCGCCGACACGGCTCGCTTCGGGCAGCCGGAGATCAAACTCGGCGTGATCCCCGGCATCGGTGGCACCCAGCGGCTGACCCGGCTGGTGGGCAAGGCCAAAGCCATGGACCTGATTCTGACCGGCCGGCTCATGACTGCCGAGGAGGCCGAGCGCGGCGGCCTGGTCTCCCGGGTCGTTCCGGCCGACCAGTTGCTGGCGGAGGCGGAGGCGGTGGCCCGGACAGTGGCCGGATACGGCAAGGTGGCCACCACGGCCGCCTGCGAGGCGGTCGACCGCGCGCTGGAGACCGGCCTGCGGGAGGGGGTCCGCTTTGAGCGACGCAGCTTCCACTCCCTGTTCGGCACCGCCGACCAGCGGGAGGGGATGCAGGCCTTCCTCGACAAGCGGGCGCCACGGTTCACCGGTCGGTAGGCGCCCGGTGAACGCCTCGGTTTGCGCCGAACCCGTCGGTAGGCGCCCGGTGAATTCTGCCGCTGACCTCGTGCTCCGGCTCGCTATCCGCCGGCGGCCCGCCACACCAGGCCGGCGGCGATCCCGACGGCGAGGCTGAGCACGGCCGCCACGACGGCCACCGTCGTACTCCATCGCCCTGGGCGGTCGGGCGGGGCGACCGCCCAGGGCTGATAGAGCGGAATCAGCCACCGCAGGTAGTAGAAGAGGCTGAGCGCGGAGTTGATGAAGACGACGACCGCCAGCCACGCGTACCCGCCGTCCCAGGCGGCGCTCGCGGCGGTCAGTTTCCCGACGAAGACCGCTGTCGGCGGCGTGCCGACCAAACCGAGCAGCGCCACCACCAGGGCGGCGGCCAGCCACGGCGCGGCCGCCGCCACCCCGCGCCAGGACGTACGGCCGCGGTGCCGTGGTAGCGCGGCGGTGACCGCGAAGGCGGCGACGTTGGTGACGGTGTAGCCGGCGAGATAGACCAACAACGACGGCTGGGCGAGGTCGCTGCGTCCGGTGGCGACCACCGGCACCAGCAGGTAGCCGACCTGGCTCACCGTTGACCAGCCGAGTAGCCGCCGCACGTCGGTCTGCCAGTACGCGGCGAGGTTACCCAACAGCATGGACGCCACGGCCAGCGTGGCCACCACCGTCGGCCAGTTCGAGGAGCCGGGGAGGACCTCGGCGAGCCGGTGGACCGCGAGCAACGCACCGATCTTGGGCACGGTGGTGAGGAACGTCGCCGCCGTGGCCGTACCGCCCTGGGCCGCGTCGGGAACCCAGAAGTGCGCGGGGAATCCACCGGCTTTGAACATCAACCCGCCGATCACCGCGACGACGGCGGCGGTCACCACCGACCGCGGCGCGTCCGGCAGCCGAGCGGCGAGGTCGGCGTAGGCCGTGGTGCCGGTGGTCCCGGCGAGCAGCGTGACACCGAGCAGCAGCAGGATGCCGAAGAGGGCGCCGAGAAGGTAGGTCTTGAGCACCGCTTCGGCGCCGGCGCCGGTGCCGGCCAGACCGATCAGCGCGTACAGCGGGATGCTGGCCAGCAGAAAGCCCACTACCAGGGCGAGCAGGTCGGTGGCGCCGGCGAGCAGCACCGCCCCGGCGGTGGCGAAGAGCAGCAGCGCGTAGGCATCGCTCTCCCGGGCGGACCCGGCGAGTTCGTCCCCGGCGAGGGCGAGGACGAGGAGGCAGCCGGTGGCGGCGAGGATCCGGGCGACGCCGGTGCCGGTGTCGACCGCGTAGGTGCCGTCGAAGGCGGTGTTGGCCGGAGCGGAGAGCGCGACCGCCGCGGTGATGATCACTGTGCCGCAGACAGCGGCGGCGACCCCTCGCAGGATCCACTGCCGGTGGCGGGGCGTGAACGAGCCGCCGAGCAGGACCACGAGGGCACCGCCGGCGAGCAGCATCTCCGGCAACAGCAGCTCGGCGCGCATCATCTCCGACGCCACCCGGTCACCGGCCAAGCAGGTCAACGACGGTACGGGCAGCGGGCTCGACGAGATCGAGCAGCGGGCGCGGCAGCACCCCAATGAGCAGGGACAGTGCCAGAAGTGGCCCCACCGACCACAGCTCGGTGGCGCGCAGGTCACCGAAGCCCTTCGCACAGCCGGCGGTGGGGCCGGTCAGCAACGTCTGCCCGGCGCGGAGGAACAACGCGGCCGTGACGAGGATGCCGAGCAGCGCCACCGCCGTCACGGGGGCGGTGGCGATGCTGCCGGCGAAGACCTGGAACTCAGCGATGAAGCCGGAGAAGGCCGGCAGGCCGAGGGAGGCGAAGGCGCCGACGGCGAAGAACGCGGCGAACGCCGGCGCCGGGGCGGCGAGACCGCCGTACGCGTGCAGGTCATAACTGCCGGCCCGCTCGTACAGGACGCCGGCGAGCAGGAACAGGGCAGCGGTGATCAGACCGTGGCTGACCATCTGGGTGACCGCACCGGTCACCGCCACCGCCCGCGGTTCGACGGTGTCCACGCTGACCAGACCGGCGACGCCAACGGCGAGCACGACGTAGCCCATGTGATTGATCGAGGTGTAGGCGATCATCCGCTTGAGGTTGGTCTGGGCCAGGGCGACCAGCGCGCCGTAGAGGACCGACACCACCCCGACGGCGACGATCACCCACGCCCAGCCCCGCCACGCCTGGGGCAGCATCGGCGCGGCGATCCGCACGAAGCCGTAGGTACCCAGCTTCAACAGCACCCCGGCCAGAACAGCGGAGCCGACCGCGGGAGCGTCGGTGTGCGCCGGCGGCAACCAGGTGTGAAACGGCACGGTGGGGGTCTTCACCGCCAGGCCGATCAGGATCGCGGCGAGCACCACGCCGCCGGCCAGGGGGCGCCCCGCGAGCGGGTTCTCCGCGGTGAGGGTCGGCATGTCGAAGGTGTGCGGGTCGGCGGCCGCGTACAGGCCGATGAACCCGGTGAGCAGTGCCAGCGAGCCGAGGAACGTGTAGAGGAAGAACTTCAGCGCCGACCGGGCCCGGTCGCCGTGCCCCCAGCCGGCGATCACCACGTACATCCCGACGATGGACAGGTCGAAGAAGACGAAGAAGAGGATCAGGTCGGCCGCGGCGAAGACCCCGAGGCACACGCTCTGTAAGAACAGGAAGAGCGACGCCTGTACGCGGGGGCGGTGCCGCTCCCGCAGCGCGTACACCGCGCAGGCGAGGAAGACCACCGCGGTCATCGCCATCAGGGGCAGGGAGAGCCCGTCCACGCCGAGGTGGTAGCTACTGCCCACCCCCGGGATCCAGGCCGCCCGTTCGGCGAAGGCCAACTCTCCCGGCGGCGGCGTCTCGTACCCCGCCCAGACGACACCGACCAGCGCCAGCTCGATCGTCGCCGCACCCACCCAGACCCAGCGTGCGGTGGCGTCGCCACACCGGGGGACGGCGGCCAGCAGCACCGCGACGAGCAGGGGCAAAAAGACGATCGCGGTCAACATCCGGCTACCCCAGCACCACGAGAACGACGGCACCGACGACGAGCACCACCACAGCCTGGAGGTAGTACTGGTGCAGTTGCCCGGTCTGCGGCCGGCGCGCGAGGTGCCCCAGCCGCCGCAGCCCGGCCGCGACAACCTCCACCGTCCGGTCGACTCGGCGCTCGTCGACCCGAGCGGCCCGCCGGGCGAGGACGACCGTGGCCCGCGCCGCCTGCGCGACGCCCCGGTCCAGCACCCGGTCGTCGAACCGAGCCGCCGCCGCACCGAGCGCCAGGGTCGGACGCGTCACCAGCACCGAAGCCACCTGTCGGAGGCCCAGCCACCGCCGCGCCCAGCGTGGTGCCGGCGCCCGCCACCGCGCCACGACGACGAGGGCCGCCAGGGCGATCAACGCCGACGCGGCCAGTTCCGGCACCGGAACCGGGTGGTAGCCGCCGGGTTGACCGACGGCGTGCGCGACCACGGCACCGGTCGGGGGCAGCGCCAGCAGCCCGGCGCCCGCGGCGGCGACCGCCAGCACCAGCAGCGGCAACCACCCGGCCCGGGGAATCCGCCCGGTGCCGGTCCCCTCCTGGTTCCGGTACGCGTCCACCGCGCCCTGCTGCTCGGCGGGGACCCGCCGCCAGAGCACGACGAGAACCTTCCCCGCGTAGGCGGCGGAGAGCGCTGCGGCCGCGAGGCCCACCGCGTACAGCGCCGGTGACTCCTCACGGACGGCAACGAGGATGGCGTCCTTGGTCGCCCAGAGCGACAGCGGCGCGATCCCGGCCAACGCCAACAGCGCGACCGTGGCCGACCAACCGACCAGCGACCACCGCCGGGCCACCCCGGCCAGACCGGCGAGCTGTTTGGTGCCCAGCGCGGCAAGCCACGCCCCGGCGGCGAGGAACAACAGCGCCTTGACCGCGGCGTGCGCCACCAGATGCGCGGTCCCACCCGCTACCGCGCCGGCCCCGGCGGCCAACACCACGAAACCGAGTTGAGCACAGGTGGAAGCGGCGAGGAGTTGCTTGAGGTCGGGCTGGGTGAGCGCGACCGCGCCGAGCAGCAGCGCGGTCCCCGCACCCACCCACATGGCCACCCACGGGGCCCAGCCGGTGGCGGCCAGCAGCGGCTGCGTCCGCAGGAGCAGGTAGCCGCCCAGCGCCACCATCGCCGCGGAGTGCAGCAGCGCGCTGACCGGGCTCGGCCCGGCCATCGCCCGGGACAGCCAGAAGGAGAACGGTAGCTGCGCGGCCTTGCCGAGCGCCGCGACCAGGACACCCGCCGCCAACACGTGCCGCCACCCCGGGCTGCTGGCGGCGAGGTCGGCCAGGGCCAGGCCCGCACCACCGGCCAGCGCCGCCCCGGCCGCCAGGTAGAGGCCAAGATCCGCAGTACGGGTGGTGACGAATGCCGTGCGGCCGGCGGCGACTCGGGCCTCGTCCCACCACCAGAACCCGATCAAGGCGTACGATGCGGCGCCCATCAGCTCCCAGGCGAAGAGCAACGTCGGCAGGGTGCCCGCCTTGACGGTGAGCGCGGCCGCGGCAGCGAACAACAGCATCAGGCCGTGGAACCGCGCCGCCGGGGTGAGCGCCTCGCCGGCGGCGGCCACCAGCACCAGCAGCGTCACCGCCAGCACCGTCGGCAGGACCAGCGCGGCCAGCCCATCCACCGTCAGGACGAGATCCGCGCCGGCCAGGAACGGCACCGCCACCGTCGGCCGGGCGACGGCGACCAGTGCTGACAGCAGCACGGCCGTGGCAGCGACCGCCAACGCGACCCGCACCGCGACCCGATCCCTGGGCCGGGCGACGACCAGCACGGCACCGGCGGTGGCGGGCAGGCCGACCACCGCCCACAACGCTGCCATCCCGAGCGCGGTCATCCGGACAGGTCCGCGGCCGTGTCGGTCAGGTCCGACCGCCGGATCCGGTGCAGTGACGTGGCGACGGCGAAGCCCATCGCCATCTCCACCGTCATCGCCGCGAGGATGACCAGAAGCAGCACCTGCCCGGACGGGTCGGGGGCGCAGAACCACCACAGCCCGGCCACGGCCAGGATCAGGCCGTTGAGCATCAACTCCAGGCCCATCATCACCATCACCACGACCTGTTGGGACAGGGCGCCGTACAAACCGACGGAGATCAGGGCCGCGGCCACCAGCAGCACAGTCCGTACTGTCACCGGCTGACTCCCCCCGGCTGCGGATCGGCCGCCCGAGGCCGACGAAGGTCGTCCCCGAGCCGGTCGTAGCGGGTGCGGTGCGCGGCCAGAACGACCCCACTGACGATGGTGGCCGCCATGACCACGCCCACCGTCGCCATGGTCAACATCTTCGGACCCATCAGCTCCGTGCCGAGGGCGGCGGTGACATCCGCCGGTGGGCTGCCGCGACGGCTCGGCCACGGCGCGAACAGCGCCCCGGCGGCCAGGAGCAGAAACACCCCGACCGACACCGGCAGGGCATGACGAGCACCGTGGACCATGTTCATCGACATCATCGCCGGATTCATTCCCATGAACATGTTCATGTAGACGGCCATGATCGCCATCTCCATCACCATCATCAGAATGACCAACACGCCGACGTAGAGCTGCTGCAGCAGGAGCACCTGAAGACCGACCGCGATGAAGGACAGCGCCAGGGAGTAGCTGGCCCGGGCCATCGAGTTGACGACGAAGACGGCGACCCCGGCGAGCACCGCGACGACCGCGAGGCCCCAGAAGACGAGGTGGGCGAGCATGCCTCAGCCCCCGATCACGATGACGGCGACGAGGAGGTCCTGCAGCAGCACCGCCGGCAGCAGCACCAGCCAGCCCACCTCCATGAACATGTCCGGACGCAGCGCGGGCGCCCGCCGGCGCAGCCACACCAATCCCGCCAGTAGCACCGTGGCCTTCACCAGCACCCAGGCCCAGGCGGGCAGCAGCGGCCCGCCCCCACCACCGAGGAACATCGGTACGGCGAAGGCGGCACCCGCCGCCAGCAGCGCGTACCGCCCGGCCAGAAACAACAGCCGATCCACACCGGAGAGCTCCGCCGTCACCCCACCCGCCACGTCGCGACCGAGCGCCGGCGAGAAGGGCCCCCACACCGCGATCGCCACCACGCCGAGGCAGTAGACGACGAAGGCCACCGGCATCCACACCACAAACCACAACCCCTGCTGCGCGGCGGCGACCTCCCCGACCCGCAGACTGGACGCCGCAACCGCCGGCGCCACCAACGCGAACATCAACGGCAACTCGTACGCCAGCCCGTGCGCGAGGAACCGGTACCCGCCGACCATCGCGTACGCGGAGTTGGCGCCCCACCCGGTCAGCCAGACGAACGCCCAGGCCAGGACATCGAGTGCGTTTACCCACACCACCCCGACAGCCAGGTCGAACAGGGTCCACCGCCCGAGCGGCACCACCGTGACGATCATCAGCGCCATCCCGAGCAACCCGGCCCCGCCGACCCGCCACAGCAGGCGGTCCGCGGCGACGGTGGTTCGCCGGCGCTGCCGCAGCAACCGCGCCACCTCACCCACCGGCCGCCCCATCCTGGACCGGGCACCGGCGGCCCGGCCGGCCAGGGCGCCGTCGAGGAGCGCCGCGGCGACCACGAGCGTCCCCAGCAGCCCCGCCGCGACCGGCGCCCAGCCACCGGAGACGGCTACCGGTGTTTCAGCCATCGGTAACCACACCCAGCGCAGCAATGTCGAGGCTGGCCACGATGAGCCGGGCGGTGGCCAGGTCCCACCCGGACACCACGCGGGCGACCGCCGCGGGCGGGGTGACCGGCACGCCGACCGCGACGCCGACGGGACCACCGGCCGCGAGGGCAGCCCGGTCGAGCATGCCGTTGAGTCGATCCCACACATCGCCGGTGAGATCCGGGGCGAGCCCCAAGCGGGCCAGTTCGTCGGGCGGCAGTGGCCCCACCCGCCGCAGCGACCAGTGCAGCAGCCGTGAGCGGCGCACCCGGCGCCGTAGCCGCGCCAACTCCGTGGTCGCCGCCGGCCGTTCACCGACCAGGAGCCGATCGCGGACAACGCGGGCCCGCTGGGCCGCGTCCTGCCAGCCCGCCAGGGCCAGCAGCCGAGCCGCGTTGTCGCAGCGTTGGGCAGCGAGCTCTGCGGCGTCTGCCGGCCTGACCTCGCCGGATGAATCACCACCGACCACCTGCGCACCGCCGGCAGGCCAGTGCCCAGCGTCAACGACACCCGCCTGCGCCTCGGCGATGAGGTCGCCGTGCAGATGGGCGTGGAGGACCAGGCCGGCTGGCCAGTCCGGCAGCACCGGGCCGAGTCGCACGTGCAACACGTCCATCTCCAGCCCGTCGCGATCCTCGCTGCCGTGTGCCAGGGCAATGTCGCCGTCCGGGGCGTCGTCGGGCCCACGCCCGTCGCGGGCGGTGCTGTCCCTCCGCTGGCGGGGCGTGTCCCGCAGGGTTGCCTCCGCCTGGTCCAGGGCGGCGGCCACCAGCTCCGGCCCGGTAACGTCGATCCGGGCTCGCGGCCCGGGCAGTTGCTCCCACAGGCGCGCCACCACCAGCGCCAGCTCCGGTCCGGGCGCCCCACACACCGCCAGAATGTCGGCGTCCGCCGGTGACACCGCCAGCCGCCACCCCCGGACGCCCGCGAGCCGCTCAACGGCGACCCGGGTCAGCCAGTACCCGGGCACCTCGATGAGCAGCAGGTGGGCGTGCCGGAGGGCGAGCCCCGCCAGCGCATTGCTCACACCCATCGCAGCGCGCCTTCCCGCCAGGCCCACACCACCGCGACGAGCACACCCGCCAGGAAGACGAACATCTCCACCACGGCGGTGACACCCAGGTCGGCGACGACGACCGCCCACGGGTACATGAAGAGCATCTCCACGTCGAACGCCAGGAACAACACCGTCACCAGGTACCAACGGACGTGGTACCGAGACAGGGCGTGCTCCGTTGGGGGCCAGCCGGACTGGAAGGGCGAGACCAGCAGCGGCCGACGAGCGATCGCCAGCGCACGATGCGCCAGGTAGCAGCCCGCCACGACCACTACGGCGACCAGCGCCATACCCGCCGCCCCTGCGTACATCACGCCTCACCCCGCCCTGCCCCACCCGCGAGGGCGCGCTATCACATTAGGAACCGAACGGGACTTTCCACCCGGATGGCGGGCCTCCTCACCCGTTTGAGGCTCATCCCCGGCCCCGCCCCCGCAATCTCTCGACGCCCGGACGGGGCACCGCCGCCGCCACAGCCAGCGGTAGCGAACCCGACACCGGATCCGGTAGACATAGTCCATGATGAATGGAATTGATCGCCGGACCTTACTCCGGGTGGCCGGTGCATCCGCTGGCACCGCCGCCCTCGCCAGCGCCACCGTCGCCAGCGGCAATCCCGCGCAGGCCGCCGGCGGCGCCTTCCGGCACGGCGTCGCCTCCGGTGACCCCCTCCCCAACGGAGTCCTACTCTGGACCCGCCTGACCCCGACCGAGGAGGCCCAGCCCGGCTCCGGGCTCGGCCCCGAGGCGCAGGTGTCCTGGCAGATCTCCGCCGACCCAGACTTCACCACGCTGCTGGCACAGGGGACGATCCCCACCGGGCCCGCGCGGGACCACACCGTTCGCGTCGAGGCAACCGGGCTCGAGCCAGCCACCACGTACTGGTACCGCTTCGGCTACGACGGCGGCTGGTCTCCGACCGGGCGAACGATGACGGCACCGGACCTGGACGCCGAGATCGATCGCCTGCGACTGGGAGTAGTCTCCTGCTCGAACTGGGAGGGCGGCTACTTCGCGGCCTACCGGTACCTGGCCGAGCGGGGCGACCTGAACCTCATCGTGCACCTCGGCGACTACCTCTACGAGTACGGCACCGGAGAACTCGGCACCGGGGGCCAGGTCATCCGTCCGGTCAGCCCACCGCACGAGACACTCACCCTGACCGACTACCGCATCCGGCACGCCACCTACAAGACCGACCCAGACCTGCAGTCCCTGCACGCCGCGCTGCCGTGGGCGATCACCTGGGACGACCACGAGGTCGCCAACAACTCGTGGTCCGGCGGCGCGGAGAACCACACCCCGGGCGATGAGGGTGACTACGCGGCCCGGTTGGCCGCGGCGCGGCAGGCATACCTGGAATGGATGCCCGTACGCGCGGGAGTGGACGGCGCCATCTACCGCCGACTCCGCTTCGGGCGCCTGGCTGATCTCTCCATGCTGGACCTGCGGACGTACCGGTCAGAGCAGGACTGGGGCGAGGTCGACGACGCCGACCGGACAATCACCGGCGAAGACCAGATGACCTGGCTGAAGAGCGGTCTGGCCGCCTCCGACGCGCGATGGAAGCTGGTCGGTAGCTCGGTGATGATCTCTCGCCTCGATGTCGGCACGCTGCCCGCCTGGCTCCTCGGCCCGCTGGGCGAACTGCTGGGCGTGCCACAGAACGGCTTGGTGCTGAACGCCGACCAGTGGGACGGCTACAACGCCGACCGCAACGAACTGGTCGACCACCTCCGCGCCACCGGTACCCGCGACGTCGTCTTCCTCACCGGGGATATCCACACCTCGTGGGCCAACGAACTGACGACGAAGGCCACCGGCCCCTGGTCGCCGGCCGCCGCCGAATTCGTGGTGCCATCGGTGACCACCGACAACGTGGACGACTTCCTGCGACTACGGCCCGACAACGCCATCAGCAAGCTCGGCGCGAGCCTGATCCGCGCGACGAATCCACACGTGCGCTGGACCGAACTGGACGGACACGGCTACGGCGTGTTGGAGGTGACGCGGGCCTCGTGCCGAATGGACTGGTACCACCTGGCGGACCGGACCAAGCCGACCACATCCAGCCAGTGGGTCGCCGGCTGGTCGGTCGGCGCCGGGTCGGCGAAGCTACGCGAGGAGCATTCACCCCTAACCTGACCCGCATTCCCACCAGACACCGAACGGTGTTACCTGATCGAAACATAACGCCACTAGCACCCTCCAACACCTTCATGTCACATTGACGTTCGTCACTGGATTGTCTCCCACCCACCACCGTCAGGTCCGAACTCTGGGCCGCCTGGATCGAAAGAGACCCCCATGAGACGCTTCGTCCGCACCGCCATCGTCGCCGCCCTAGTGGCGACGGTGGCACTGGTCGCCCCGTCGGCCGCGCAGGCCGCAGACCGCAATCCCGTCCTCTTCGTCCATGGTCTGAGCAGTTCCGCCAGCACCTGGAACGCCTGGATCAACAAGTTCAAGGCGGACGGCTACCAGGCCTCCGAGCTGTACACCTGGTCCTACGACTGGAAACAGTCCAACGCGACCACCGGCTCGAAGCTCATCACCAAGGTGCAGGAGGTGCTCGACGCGAGCGGCGCCACGAAGGTTGATATCGTCGCCCACTCGATGGGAGCACTGAGCTCCCGCTGGTACCTCAAGAACGGCGGCGGGACCGCCACCGTGGACGACTTCGTCTCCGTGGCCGGGGTAAACCACGGCACCGACGTCTCCTTGTTCTGCTTCTTCTACATCTCGTGCCGGGAAATGATTCGAGGCAGTAGCTTCCTCGACTCCCTGAACTCCGGTGACGAAACCCCCGGAAACGTAAACTACGCCACCCTGTGGTCGACGTGCGACGCACTGATCAACCCCGACAGTTCGGCAAAGCTCGACGGTGCGGTGAACACCTCCGTGGGCTGCAAGGGGCACACCGACATGAATGACGACTCCAGTAACTACACCAAGGTCCGAGACTTCATCGCCTGACCGGCACGGCACCACCGTCCAGTTCGTACGTCCGAAAGCCGTCACCGGCAGCCCAACGCCGAAACTTCCCCGGCTATCGCGCTCCGCAACCGATCAGGGGCGGGTACTCAGGCCACCGAGACCCGCTCCTGACCGCTTTCCGCCCCCGACCGAAAGGACCCGCGGTGCTCGGGGCAGTGCCGGCACCAGCAGTCGATTAGGGTCCCGGCATGCTTACGAGGAACGTTGATCCCACGGTAGGCCTGGTGCAGGTACGCACGGACAGTGAACGCGCGGTACTCGAATCCTTCCTCGACTTCCACCGCGGCGTGGCGCTGCGCAAGCTGCGTGGACTCTCCGAAACCGATGCCGCCTGGTGCCGTCCACCACCACGGTCGCCGGCCTGGTCAAACACCTCACGCTCGTCGAGCGAAACTGGTTCTCCGCGCTACTCGACCCCCGTGCCGGGGAGGTCGTGCTGGCCACCGCGGAGAGCGCGCTGGCCAGCTTCACCCTGACCGACGAGGACACCGTCGAGCGGCTTGCGACGGCCTACGAGGCAGAGTGCGTCCGGTCCCGAACGGTTGCCGCCCGGTTCGACCTCGACCATGTGGTGCCGCAGCCGCAGCTCGGCGAAGTCTCACTCCGCTGGATCCTGGTGCACATGATCCAGGAGACAGCCCGGCACGCCGGCCACGCGGACGTCCTTCGCGAGCTGACCGACGGGTCAACCAG
Source organism: Salinispora pacifica DSM 45544 (assembly GCF_000378845.1). NCBI lineage: Bacteria > Bacillati > Actinomycetota > Actinomycetes > Micromonosporales > Micromonosporaceae > Salinispora > Salinispora pacifica. The sequence continues at coordinate 2,390,848 of NZ_KB905359.1, forward strand.
CGCTTTCTGACCGCAGCCCGGCCGCCGGGCTCGGCTGCGCCGTTGTCCGCGCCCGATCCGCCGCCAAACGGTTCGCCGCCCGGTCGACGCGGCAGCAGGGGTTAGCCATCGACAGTGCCGTGTCGCATCATGGACGGCATGCTGCGGATGCCGTACGCCCTGTTGTGGGACTTCGGTGGTGTCCTCGCGGACGCTCCGCGACAGTCACCGGCACCGGCAGCAGTGGTCCGCCGACTGTTCACCCTGGTGAACGGCACAGTCTCCACCGAGCGGATCGCCAACGACCTGGCCAGAGGCACCCGCTCCTACGCCGCCTGGCGCGACGAGGTCGGCCGGGGTGGCGAGCCGACGGAGCTACCACACACCCGGGTCTGGGCGGACTTCGTCACCCACACCTGGCCGCAGCCCGCCCGCGAGGCCGTCGAACGGGAGGCCACATCGCTGGCGTACGCTTGGACCTGGCGGGCCGAGTGGCAGGTCCGCCCCGGCATCCCCGAAGCGCTACAGGCCGCTGCCGAGGCGGGCCTACCGATGGCCGTGGTCAGCAACGCCCTCTGCGGCGCCGCACACCGGGACTTCCTCGCCACCGCTGGCCTGTCCGGGCGCTTCACCGCCGAGTTCTACAGCGACGAAGCCGGGCCCCGCAAGCCCAACCCCCGCCTCGCCCACCTCGCCGCCGACGCCCTCGGCGTACCGATCCGGGGCTGCTGGTTCATCGGCGACAGCGTGCACCGGGACATCGTGTGCGCCCGCCGTGCCGGTGCCGGCGCGGCCATCCTGATGCGCTCGCCCCGCACCGACCGAGAACCCCCACATCCCGACATACGGCCGGACGCTCGGGTCGAGGATGGCAACGAGCTACTCGCCCTGCTGCGCCGAAGCAGCACCGCCGCGGACATCTGACGAGGCCCGGCCGCCGTACGCCTCATCGCCGGTCTCTCCGGTGACCGAGCAGGTGGGCGAGTTGTTCGGTCGGGGACGAGGTCCGTCCCCCGACAACGGGCGCGTCATGATTCCGCGAAGCCGGTCCGGGATAGCCGCACCAACCATGCCTGACCGTCTGTGGTGCCCGGGGCTATCCGACTCTCGTCGGATAGCCCCTTCGTGTTCCGGTAACTCCTCGCGGATTCCGTCGGCGGTGTGGGCGGTCTCGATGTCGAAAGCGCAAGCAGGGCGACGATCCACGCCGTGTCATCGATCTTGTCGAGCAAGGCGCACCCGTCGATGTTCCGGCCACATCTCACAGCTGAGCTCGGCCACCCCGGCATTCGCCTCACTGGGTTCGAGCGACACCCAGACCAGCGGACGACTGCGCAGGTGACACGGGTCCACTGACGGGGGGTGTGCCTGCCTGGGGTGCTCGGCGGCGAGCCGCCACTCGATCTTGGCAGGTTTGGCGCGAACGGTGGCCCGCGCATCCGGCGTCAACGGGAACATGTGGGTATCAGGGCTGCAAGTCGTCAGCCCATTCTGCGGGGATGCTGATCTGCCCAGGCGCCAGGAAGACATCTGCAACTTCCTGGCATGGTCAACAACACCACGAGATGCATCGAAGACAATGACCTATCTTGGTGGCGTCCCGGGTGATCACACTCGCCTAGCCAAACACTGAGGCCCTGACCGGAACTGTTGGTCAGGGCCTTATTGATGTGGAGCTGAGGGGATTTGAACCCCTGACCCCCTCGATGCGAACGAGGTGCGCTACCGGTCTGCGCCACAGCCCCTCCGCCGGTGTACCGGCGTAGGTCCCACTCGGCGTTCACCGAGCGGGCCGGCGCTAAGGCTAACAGGTCGCTGGCCGCCCGGCGAATTGCCCCCGACGCGGCGAAGGGGTGCGCCGCGAACCAAGCGGGTGGAACGCCCGGTTCCGGCCGCGTGTGCGCTCCGAGGTCAAGCCGGGTGGGCACCGCGGCCGGACTGGTACGGGCGCCCGCGTAGGCCGCCGGCCCGCCGGTAGGAGACGGTCCCGCCGTTCGCCGCCGCCGGCAGGTCCGCCGGCCGGTCCAGACCCATCGCGGTACGGCGTACCGACTCCCGTTGGGCCGCCAGGCGGCGCTGTGCCTCGCGCCGGGCCGCGGCCCGGCGCGACTGCTCGCGCCGCACCTCAGCTTGACGGGCGGCCAGCCAGGCTGCCTCGCGGGCCTGGGCGCGTCGGCGGCGCTGGTCCGCGAGGGCACGGGAGCGCAGGTGGGCGACGTAGGCCAGGAGTAGGGCGGCGGTGACCGCGAAGCTGATCCAGAATCCGGGGCCGACGAACAGCACCCCGACCAGTTCGACGGCGTTGAGCAAGAACAGCGCGGCAAGCACTCGCCGCCGGCGGTAGATGGCTGGGGGGCCCGGGCGGCGGCGCGGCTGGGGTCGGCGTGGGTGGGCGCCCGGGCGCCCACCGAGCCGGCGCTGCCGTTTGGGGTTGGCCGGGACCGCGCGCAGCTGGTCCGACCGACGGGACCGTGGCGCCGATTCGGCACCGCCGGTATCGGAGCCGCCGTTTTCGCTTAACGTAACCGAAAGGGAACGTGGCGGATTTATCGGTCGGCGACCTGGGACAGTGCGGCGTCGTCGACGGCGCTGGAGCACCCGCGCCGTCGACTTCGCCCGCTCCGCCACCAGCCGCTCGGTCGCGTCGTACCGGCGGACCAGGGCCGGCGCCAGGGCGAGCAGGCCGGCGGCGGCGAGGACGGCGAGGAGCACCGAGGTCGGCACCCGCACCCCTCCCGTTCACCGAATTTCGGGCAAGCACAGGCCAACACCGGACGATCTTTCACGTTTCGGCCTGAAGCCGAAGATCCTACGGGCGGCTGCAAATGCCGTAGCTTGCAGTTACCTGAGGTTACGGGCGGAGGCACCGGATGCCGGCACGCCGCGCCGATCGTCTCGGCCGGGACCCGTTCAGCCGGTCGTTGCCCGTAGCCGGTACCAACGGGCCAGCAGGCCCCCCTCGGCCGCCACGTCCTCGCTGGTCAGGGCGTACCCGATGTGGTCACGCCAGGCGCCGTCGATGTGCATGTAGCGCACGTGGTACGCCTCCTCGCGAAAGCCCAGCTTCTCCATCACCCGACGCGACGGCTGATTCTCCGGGCGGATGCTGATCTCGACCCGGTGCAGCCCGCCCGGCCCGAAGGCGTGGTCCACCGCCAGGGCAAGCGCGGTAGGGATGATGCCTCGCCCGGCCACCCGGGAATCCACCCAGTAGCCGACAGAGCCCGAGCAGAACGCCTGGCGCACGATGCTGCCGACATTCAGATGCCCGACCAGGCGTTCCCGTCCTCCCTCGCGGAGACAGACCACAAACGGCATGCTCTCGCCGATCCGGGCCGAGCGGCGCTGCTCCCGATACACCCAGCGAAAGGCGTCGGGTGAGTTCAGGTCCGCCCAGGCACCTGGGAGCGACGCCTCCCAGGGAGCAAGCCACGCCTCGTTGGCGCGGCGCACCTCAGACCAGGCCACGGCGTCGGAACGCCGGTAGGGCCGCACCAACACCGGACCATCCACCAACACGGCGGGCCAGCCCGGCGGACGTCGTCCCAGAAGGCTCACCGGCCGATCCTCCGCCCTCGGCGCCGGCCGGGGCAAGCACCCTCACCGACGTCGGTCCAGCAGCAACACGTCCACGGTGGAACCCGCCGCGGCTGTGGTCACCCGCTCACCGAGCACCAGCAACCCGTTCGCCTCGGCCAGCCCGGAAAGGGCCAGTGGGCCGCCCCGCAACGGCTGGACGGTGTAGCCGCCGCCACGCCGTTCCGCGACCTGCGCCGGTCGAAACTCACGCAACCCCGCCGGCGACGATATCGTCTCCAGTAGATGTCCCCGAACACCGGGGCGAAAAACCGGCTCCGCCCCGGCCAACACATTGATCACCGGTCGGGCCAGCACCTCGAAACCGATCAGCGCCGCCCCCGGGTCACCTGGCAGGCAGACCACCGGTACCTCCTCCGGGCCGACCGTACCGAACCCGAGGGCGGTGCCGGGGTAGAGCGCCACCTCGGTGAAGGCCACCGATCCGGTCCGGCTCCCCTCCCGACGGGAGAGAATCCGCCGGACCATGTCGCCCGGCCCGGTGCCGGTACCACCGGTGGTGATGATCAGGTCGGCGCGCAGGGTCTGGTCCTCCAGCAGGCCACGTAGCCCCTCCGGGTCGTCGTCGCAGATGCCCACCCGGTACGCGAGAGCGCCGGCCTCAGCCGCCGCCGCGGTCAACGCGTGCGAGTTCACATCCACCACCTGGCCGGGTTGGCTGCCCCGCCCCACCTCGACGAGTTCGTCACCGGTGGCCACGACCACCACGCGCGGGCTGGGCCGGACCACCACATGGCCGATTCCGGTAGCGGCGAGCACCGCGACCAGCGCCGGCGAGACATAGGTACCGACCCGGGCGAGCAACGTGCCGGCCGGGAGTTCCTCGCCGGCCTTGCGGACGCTGTACCCCCGCTTCGGCACCCGGTAGATCTCCACCGATGCCATACCCTGGTCGGTCCACTCGACCGGAACCACCACGTCCGCACCGATCGGCAGCGGCGCCCCGGCGGCCACCGAGAAGCAGGTCCCCGGGGTGAGCCGGACCGGACGCCAACTAGCGGCACCCAGGTCACCGACGACGTTGAGCTGCACAACCCGCCCGCCGGGCGAGCCGGCCTGGGCCGGTAGGGACACGATGCCCCGGCCACCGGCGACGATGTCCTCCCAGCACGCCGCGTACCCGTCCACGGCCGCCTGGTCGAAGGCGGGGACGGAGTGTGTCGCGACGACATCCTCAGCGAGGACGTTTCCGTACGCCTGGGTGAGGTCGAGGTCGAGTGGCGGCAGTGCGCGTAACCTGCGCAGCACACTGCCCAGGTAGTCGGCGAGCGGCGTCAACTCGTTCACGGCCGCCTCGGCGTCGGCCGTCCCCGTCATGTACGCGGACCACCCGAGGAGCCCGCGTTGACGAAGTCGGCGAGCCACTTACGGAACTCTGCGCCAAGGTCGTCGCGTTCCGCGGCGATCTGCACGACGGTCTGGAGATAGCCCAACGGCATGCCCGTGTCGTACCGGGTGCCCCGGTAGACGATGGCGTGCACCGGCACCCCCTCGGTGCGCAGGCGTTCCATCGCATCGGTCAGTTGGATCTCGCCACCGCTACCCGGATCGGTCCGGCGGATCGCGTCGAAGATTCGGCCAGGAAGGACGTAGCGGCCCAACACGGCGAGATTGCTGGGGGCTTCCTCCGGCTCCGGCTTCTCCACCATGCCGGTCACCCGAACCACGTCGCCGATGTCGGCGAACTCCGCCTCGGCTGGAACCACCGAGGCGATGCCGTAACGGGTGGTCTGGTCGGGGTCGACCTCGAAGAAGGCCAGCACGACCCCGCCCGTCCGGGCCTGCAGCTCCAACATGGCCGGCAGCAGCGGCTCGGTCGGCTTCACGAACTCGTCCCCGAGCAGCACCGCGAAGGGCTGGTCCCCGATGTGGGACTCGGCGTAGCCGACGGCGTGGCCGAGCCCGAGCTGATCCGGCTGCCGGCAGGTGTAGATGGCGGCCAGGTCCTCGGTCCGTTTGACCGCGGCCAGCAACTCGGGCTTCTTCGCGAGCCGCTCTTCCAGGTCGGGGCGGCGGTCGAAGTGATCGACCATGGAGGTCTTGCCTCGCCCGGTGATCAGCAGGACGTCGGTGATCCCGGCCTGGGTGGCCTCCTCGACGATGTACTGCAACACCGGCCGGTCAACCACGGGGAGCAACTCCTTGGGCACCGCTTTGGTGGCGGGCAGGAAGCGGGTGGCGAGCCCGGCGGCCGGAATGACCGCCTTGACCGCGCGGGGACCGCCGGTCCCGGTGGCCGTCGATGGAGGTTTCGCTGCGTGCTCCGACATGCCGCGAGACTATCGGCCGCGGCTCTGCCGTGGCGGGTGAGGACCGGAAGTCGCGCCGCGGGGCGGGACCGTCCCCGACCCCGGCGCCGCCTCGGTCTCCGACCCGTTCCCACCGACACGGGGCTGCGCCGGCGGCTCGCGCCGCGTCCCGGCTCGGGGCGTCCCCTCGGCCGTGCCGGCCGGCGCCGGCAGCCCGGGCGCGGGCGCCTTCGCCGCCCCGGCGACCCGGCAGGTGTCGCGGCCGCTGGCTTTCGCCACGTACAGGGCTTCATCAGCGGCATTGAGCACCTCCTGGCCGGTGCCGCCGTGGTGGGGGTGGACAGCGACACCAATAGAGACGGTCACCGGCACCAGGGTCGGGGCAGCCAACCCGTCGATGGTGATCGGGGTGTCCCGTACCGCCGCACCGAGCCGTTCCGCGACGATGGTCGCACCCGTGGCGTCGGTCTCCGGTAGCAGCACCACGAACTCCTCTCCTCCCAGTCGGAAGGCAAGGTCGACCTCGCGGATCTCGCCGCGGATCCGCCGGGCGAACTCAACCAGCACCCGGTCCCCGGCGGCGTGGCCGTGGGTGTCGTTGACGTGTTTGAAGCGGTCCAGGTCGAGGGCGAGGACGCTGAGCATTCGGCCGAACCGGGTGGCCCGTTCCACCTCACGGCGAAGCGACTGGCGCAGGTAGCGGTAGTTCCAGAGACCGGTGAGCGGATCGGTCAGCGACAGTCGCCGGGTCTCCTCGTGCACCCGGACGTTGTCCACCGCCACCGCGGCGTGCCCGGCGAAGGTGCGCAGCGTGACCAGGTCGTCGTCGTCGAACTCCTCCCCGCCGAGCCGGTCGTAGAGGGCGAGCACGCCGAACGTCGCCGGCGCCGCACCGTCCGGCGGGCCACCCGCGCGGGGGGATGGGCCGCCATCCCGCGGAGCACCATCAGCCCGCGGAGCCGCGAAGGGCACCGCGATGTACGTCCGACAAGGGGGCTCCCCCGGCGGCGCCACGGATGGCTCCACCCGGCCGCGGCGTGCCTCTCCGCTGACCGTAACCGCGCCCACCAGGTCGCCCAGCGGCACCCGGATCGGCCCCGGCCCACCGGCCGGCGCCTCGAGCCCTTCGGTCGCCTGCGCGACCAGCAGCCCCGCCGAATCGACGAGGAGTACCGCCCCCGCTCGGGCGCCGGTCGCCGCGATCGCGCTGTGCAGAATGACCCGCAGGATCCGCTGCAGATCATGGGTACTGGCCAGGGTGTCCCCCAGTACCTCCAGGTGTCCCCGCAGCTGGTCCCGGCTGCTGGTCAGCGCGGCGACGTAGGTGCCGGTCTCCCGGGTCATCCGGTTGAACGCCGCGGCCAGCCGCCCGATCTCGTCCCGACCGCGCACCGGCACCCGCGCGGTCAGATCACCCCGCGCCACCCGGTCCACCGCCCCCGCCAGTTCGACCAGGGGTCGGCTGGCGGCCCGGGCCAGCCGCCCGGCGACAACGACCACCAACAGCACGGTCAACAGCACGGCGGCGGCCAGAGCGACGTACAGACTGGAGGGCTGGTCGCTCGGAACGGAGAGCACCAACGACAGTGGCTGCCCGTCGGACGGACCGACCCGCCGCATGTACCGACCGTCGTTGGTGCCCACCACCTGCTCCCCGTCCAATTCACCGGTAGCCCCGAGCACCGCCTCGCGCGCTCCCGCCGACTCGGTGGTGCGCTGGAACCGGCCGGCCGGGTGGTCCGCGCCGTCGAGCAGGGTGACCGCTGCCCCGGTGAGCACCGCCAGCCGCGCCACGAATGCAGGGTTGACCGGCTGCACCGCGGTGACCGCGCCCTGCGCGACCCCGGTGGCGCCCCGTAGTTCCACCCGAACGGCCAGGGCGCCGGGCGGAGCTTCGGCCGGGGTACGAGCCGCGCAGTCCCACCAGGGCGCGGCGGGCAGCGGCGCGGTGGCATGGAGCACCTGCCCCTCACCATCGGTGACCCGCACGGCGGCGGCGAGACCCCGATCGACCACCTGCCCCACGGCGACCGCCCGATCGGCGGCGAGGGCCACCACCTCCGCGGCGGCCCGCAGCTGCTGGCAGAGCACGTTGACCGCGGTTCGGACGGCGGTCGTGGCAACCGCGAGCCGGTCGGCGGACCGACTTCGATCGATGCTGTTCACCGCCGACCCCACGAAGTACGCCCCGACCAGCACCGGGCCGAGCACCACCGTGAGGAGGACTGCGGTTAAGCGTGCCCGTAGTGTCACTCGGTCCCCCCGGGACTTCGCCGGCCGATGCCTGCGATGCTGACACAGAGTCACTCCCGGGTGAGCCCTGCGTCAGGAGTGTTGCGTGCCAGATTTTTCTGATCGGGCGGAACTGACCCGCGACGCGAAGTTTGCGGCGCGAACCAGACTGCTCGCCCACCGTCGGCGGCTCGGCGACGCCGAGCGCGCCGCCGCCGCCCGGCAGGTCCAGGCTGGCCTGGTCGCCCTGGTGCGCCGACTGCGCCCGCGCCGGGTGACCGCGTACGTGCCGGTCGCCACCGAACCCGGAGGCCCGGATCTACCGGCGGTGCTGCACGCCGCGCTGCCGGAGGGAGCCGAACTGCTGCTGCCGGTGCTCCGGGCCGACCTCGACCTGGACTGGGCGCCATGGACCGGACCCGACGACCTGGCAGCCGCCGGGCGGGGGATGCGGGAGCCGACCGCGCCCTCACTGGGGCGGGCCGCGGTCACGACGGCCGACCTGGTGGTGCTGCCGGCGCTGGCGGTGGACCGGCGGGGGGTGCGCCTGGGGCGGGGTGGCGGCTCGTACGACCGGGCGCTCGCCCGGGTCCCGACGACCACCCTGACCGTGGTGCCGCTGCACGATGGTGAGCTGGTGCACACGCTACCGGTGGAGCCGCATGACCGTCCGGTCCACGCTGTGGTCACCCCGGCTGACGGCCTGCGTACGCTGGACGATGCCCTACCGCGCTGAACCCGCGGTGGTGTCGCGCCCCACACGTCCGCTGGACGAATCCGGGGCGATGACGCACCATTGGCACTCGAATATCTTGAGTGCCAACCGACAGTGCCAGTTCCGGAGGAGAACGTGCCCACGTACCAGTACGCCTGCACCGCGTGCGGCCACCAGCTCGAGGCGGTGCAGTCCTTCACCGACGAGCCGCTGACCGAGTGCCCGACCTGTGCGGGGCGGTTGCGGAAACTGTTCAACTCGGTCGGCATCGTGTTCAAGGGGTCGGGCTTCTACCGCACCGACTCCCGCACCGACTCCGGCTCGGGTGGCGCGGCCAGCAAGCCCGCCGCCGCGAGCAACGAGTCCGGCTCGTCGAGCGACTCGACCTCGAAGGACTCGACCTCGAAGGACTCGACCTCGAGCGGATCGGCCTCGAACGGCTCCGCGGCGGGCGGCGCAACCTCCTCGAAGAGCACGGGCACCGCTGCCAACTCCGGCGGCAAGAAGACCCCCGCCGCCAGCGGCACCAGTTGAGCGTGGGGCGGGGTGGCCCCGCCCCACCCCGCGGCTTCCGGCACGTCGATCACGGGCAGCACCCGGTCGGGAAACGGTCCTTCAGCGGAACCATCAACACGCCGGGGTTGTCCGTAGTCGCTCGGGGTTCAGCCCGATGGCAGGAAGCGGACCGACCGGGTCAGAGGTTCACGTCGACCGTGGCGGCGCCGATCACGATCCGATGGTCGGAACAGTAGCCGTCACACACGGTGGAGATGGAGAGCGAGTCACCGGGGTACGACCCGGCAGCGCGATTCTCTCGTACGAAGATGAAGTCATTTTGCGACCCAACCCGCACGGGCCACCGTTGTCGACGGTGACCTCGCCGTACCCGGCACAACGGGTATCCGTGTCGTCCAGCTCCCGATAGCTGCCATAGTTGGCGGAGTTGTACGGAGTGTTCGGACTGGACGAGTACCACTTGTCCAACCGCGCGTAGTCGGGCTGATTGTTGAGATCGCCAGCGAGAATGACGGTCACCCCAAGCGCGTACCCGAACCGAGTATCAGCGCAAGTGGGACCAAGATGGCGGTGATCAGGCTCCTGACGAACAACCCGTTCTCCCGCCAGAGCCGACAGTGGGAAACTATTCGCATACGCGACAAGCCGGGGTGGCAATCAACCCCGGCTTCGCCACGCGACGGTTTGGGCAGGGTGCGGCGACGACAGAGCCGGCCAGGCCCGCGTACTCAGTCCCAGTGCGGCGGGCGTTGCTCGAGCAGCCAGGCGTCGTTACCGCCGGTGGCTTCCCCCCACCCCTGGTCGGTGTCGTCACCGGCCCGCTTTGGCAGCATCGAGTAGCCGTCATCGCGCCGCTCGCTCGGCCGGTCCTCGGCACGCACCCCGGATCTCCCCGGCTCCTGGTGGTTCACGAGCACCAACCCTAGCCCAGCCGGCCGAGGGGAGAACGAGATCACGATGCGCGTCGACGACCGGACGGTGGCGCGGACCAGCCGTTGGTAGCGTCAGCGGACGTGACGACTCCCGGCAGCTCCGCGGACGACTACTGGCGATCCCCCGGCGTCGGTGCTCCGCGTGCGGAGCCTGACCCGGCCGGTGCTCCGCCCGGCGAGCCCGACCCGGCCGGTGCTCCGCCCGGCGAGCCCGACCCGGCCGGTGCTCCGCCCGGCGAGCCCGACCCGCCGCCGACGGCTCCGCCCGGCGGATACACCGGCCCGCCGCCGACCATCCCGCCGCCGGCCGACTGGCATCCGCCGCTCCACGTCCAGCCGCCACCACCACGACAGCTCCCCGGACAGGACCTGACGGCGCTGGACCGGGCCGAGCAGCGAGCGCAGCACTTGACCTGGACCGTCGGCGCGGTCGTCGTCGTGATCCTGTTGGCGCTCAGCTGTGCGTTCTGCGTCCGGCTGGTGCGCTGAGGGTCAGAGGGTGTTCCCCCAGACCGCCTCGGCGCCGGTATGTCCGGTGAGCGAGACGTAGATGAGACTGACCACGGCGAGCGCGACCACCACCACTGACAGCACGCGAATCACCCAGGGCGGCGTCTTCGGCGCACGGGGGTGACCGCTGGTCACCACGAGCAGCACGATCGCGGCGACAGCCAACGCCAGTACGTATCGGAAGGTCAGGGCGCCGTACCGAGAGTGCTCAGCGATCTGGTCGACGATCGGCCCCTGTATCCCGCGGGCGGTGAAGAGGTCGTTCAGCTCCTCGCCGGACTGCACCGCGACCCAGGCGGTGGCCGGCGCCGTCACCGCCAGCAGGACGAGTGCCCAGTCGATCCGGGGCCGGAAGCGCGGCAACGCGACATAGGCGATCGCCACCAGCGCGAGCAGTGGCACGAAGACGACCACAGCGTGCACCACAAGCACGTGGGCGGGCAGCCCCATGAACTCCTTGAACATGGACACCTCCGGGTGAGTGCCGGCACGGGACGGCCAGCCTACGGTCACCTGACCCACCCACCTACGACCCGCGCCCGAGCTACACGCAGTCGTGATCCGTTCGGTTCGCCGCTCGGTTGTCGCTCTCGGTCGTCGCGTGCTGTCATTGGCGCATGTCCAGTAGTGAGGAGCTACTCCGGTCGAAGGGTCTGCGGGTAACCCGTCCCCGCCTCGCTGTCCTCGACGTGCTCGCCGCCGGGGGCCACCTGGAGGTGGACGAGATCGCCCGGCGGGTCCGAGAGCGCCTCAACTCGGTCTCCACCCAGGCGGTCTACGACGTGCTCGGCGCACTGTCCCGGGCCGGGCTGTCCCGCCGGATCGAGCCGGCCGGCAGCCCCGCCCGCTACGAGGCCCGCGTTGGCGACAATCACCACCACGTTGTCTGTCGGGGCTGCGGGGACATCGCCGACGTGGACTGCGCCGTCGGCGACGCTCCCTGCCTCGACCCGAACATCGCCCACGGTTTCGAGGTGGACGAGGCCGACGTGACCTTCTGGGGTCTCTGCCCCCGCTGCCAGGCCCGCCGCCGCGCCGACGATTGACCACCGACCCGGCTCCGCCGTTGCGCCGGGGACGACAACGCGCCGCCCTCCCGTGGGCGGTTGGGGCGTCGACCGTCACCCGTTGTCGGTCACCCGCTCCACCGCGGCCCACGGATCCTTCCCCGGCGTCTGCGCACCGGCCGGACAGTGCCGCCGGAAGTCACACCAGCCGCAGCGCGGCCCCGGAGCGGTGGGGAAGGCTTGCTCCGGGTCACCGCCGGCGGCGACCGAGCGCTCACCCGCAATGATGTCCCGGGCGGTCTCCTCAGCCCGGGACACCTGCCGCGCGAGTGACTCCGGGCTGTGCTCGTGCGCGGCGATGGTCCCGGTCGGCAGGTGGTGTAGCTCCACCCGGCGACACGGTTTGCGGAAGACCCGCTCCGCGGCGTACGCGTAGAGCGCCAGCGCCTGCGAGCCGCGGGCATCGTCGGTGTCCAGCCCAGCTCGGCCGGTCTTGTAGTCCACGATGGCGAGCTCCGCCCCCGCCGGCCCGACCCGGGAGTCAATCCGGTCGGCGCGGCCGTTGAACGCCAGTACCCCGGTTTTCACCGCGACCACCCGCTCCACCCCCAGCGGTTCGGTCTCCGGGTCAAGCGTCGCCACGTATGCCTCAAGCCAGCCCAGCGCCTTTCGGAACGCGGCTCGCTCCTGCTCGTGATCCCGGTAGCCGTCGCGCACCCAGGTGCCCTTGAGCAGCGTCGCCAGCGCCGCCGACCGTCGCCGGTCAACGGGGAGCGCATACCAGTTCTTCAACGCGGTGTGCAGGCTGGCCCCGAGTGAGTTGTGTGCCCAGGGCGGCCCCTTCTGCGGGGCGGGACGGTCCAAGTAGGTGTAGCGGTAGCGCCGTGGGCAGTCCGCGTAGGCGCCGAGTTTGCTGGGGGTGCAGACGAAGAGCCGCTCCGGCATGCCCTCGAAGCCGAGCTGTTCGGGCTCGGCGGCGCGGGGTCGCGGCGGGGTGGTGGAAGGTCGGCCAGCTCGTCGCACACCGCGATCCTGCCATCCGCCCCCGACAGAAGTCAGCCCGCGGTCGTGTACTGGGTGACGAAGGCGGCCACCGCGTCGGCGATCAACTGCACCGCGATCGCCGCCAGTAGCAGTCCGGCGATCCGGGTCAGCACCTCGATTCCACCCGGACGCAGGATCTTGACGATTCCGCCGGAGAAGCGAAGGACCACCCAGACGGCGAGCAACACGGCGACGATCGCGCCGGCGATCGCGGTGATGTCCTTCGCGCCATCGGCCTGCTGCATGAAGAGCATCGTGGCCACGATCGCACCGGGACCGGCGAGCAGCGGGGTGCCCAGCGGCACCAGCGCGATGTTCGAGGTGACCTGCTGGCTGGGGTCGTCCGCTTTACCGGTCAGCAGTTCCAGGGCGACCAGTACGAGCAGCAGGCCACCGGCGGCCTGCAGTGCGGGCAGGTCCACGTGCAGGTAGTCGAGCAGGGTCGAGCCCGCCACCGCGAAGATCGCGATCACCCCGAGCGCCAGCGCCACCGCCTGCCAGGCCGCCCGATGCCGGTCCCGGGCGGACAGCGGTCCGGTCAGCGCCAGAAAGATGGGCATCATGCCCGGCGGGTCGACGATCACGAGCAGGGTTACGAAGACCTCGCCGAAGAGCTTGATATCCACCGGATCAACCTAGCGGCGCCGGCGTGGACGTCACGTCGCCTCCCCCAGAAGGGACGCTGGTCACGCCGGCTCCGGCGTTGTCTCAGGCGCCGTCGTCGGCCTTCGCCTCGTCGGCTTCCTTGCCCAGCCGCGCCTCGACCGCCTGCGGCTCGTACATCTCCTCGACGACACGCAGGTAAAGCTCGTTCGGGTTGGGCAGATTCTTGATCTCGCGCAGCGCCTGTTCCTGACCGGCGGACTCGAGGACGAACGTGCCGTAGTTGAGCGCTCGCCCGGCTGGAGTCTGCTCGTATTTCATGTCGGTAACCCGAACCAACGGCATCATCGCCACCTGGCGGGTAATGATGCCGTTGACCACCATCACCCGCTTGTTGGTCAGGATGAACCGGTCGTACCACCAGTCAGCGACCCGCCACGCCACCCAACCCATCACGGCAAACCAGGCCAGCACGGCGACGGTGGTCAGCCCACCGACATCCCGGCCGGCGAGGAAGCCGGAGAGGTACCCCAGCACGAAGGTGGCCACCACGCCGATGAGCAGCGGGGTGACGAGGTGAACCCAGTGCCGCTTCCACTCACCCCGGTACCGCTCGGTGGGGAAGAGGTAACGGGCGACGAGGGAACTGGGCTCATCCTCCAACGGCAGGACCCGGCGCGGCGCCATGCCGGCCGCGTCCGCCCGCAGGCCGGCGATCTCGTCCTCGGAGATCTGCGGCGGCTGGTAGTCGCCCTCGGGGTCTGGAATCCAGCTCCGCCCCGACCTGCTGTCGTCGGCGAACCCGGGCCCCTCGCCCAACCTCGCCTCGTCGAACGGCCCGGGGCCCTGGAACGGGGGTGGACCGGATCCATAGCCGGATCCGTTCTCTGGTTCGATCCGGGGAATCGATTCCGTGTCGCGCTCCCGGCGCTCCCGGTCGGGGTCGTCGGGGTCGAAGGGGGGATCGGAGGGGCTACCCATCGTCGACTAGGCGACGATGTTGGTGACGAACTCGCCAAACCCCTGGGCGATGTCCACGAGACCGCCGCCAAGCGACTTGAAGACGTCCGCCGCGGAGTTCGGCCGGTAGGCCACGAAAAAGATCAAAAATGCGATACCGGCCCAGGTGAGGACCTTCTTGACCATGACGGGCCATCCTCTCGCGCGGGCGCCGGGTCCGATTACCGCAGCGACACTCAGAGTATCAGCGTGATGCCGTACAGTTATTTGACTGTGTCCGTTCTCCGACATTCCGAGGGACTTGTCAAGCCCATCGCAAGATCCGGAGGGGGTGCACCGTGCCTGAGCCCAAGGCGCGTCAACCTCGAGAGGTCGCGCTTGACGACCCACGAGCAACGCCCCGCACTCGCCGGCCAGGCTATCGCATGCAGCCACAATCCCCGAGCCTCACCGGCCGACGCGCTTCGATCCGTCGGTGATCTCACACGACACAGTGGAGGGGCGGCACCGCCTCAGGCCGGAGCTGGCCCGCCGTAGGACCGGATCCAGGCGTGCATCGCGATGCCACTGGCCACGCCGGCGTTGATCGAACGGGTCGAGCCGTACTGGGCAATCGAGAAGAGCTGGTCACAGGCGGCCCGAGCAGGTTCGGATAGACCCGGGCCCTCCTGACCAAAGAGCAGTACGCATCGCCGGGGCAGCGTGGCCGTCTCCAGCGGTTGACAACCCGGCAGGTTGTCGATGCCAACCACCGAAAGCCCGGCACCCGCCGCCCAGCCGACGAAGCCCTCGATCGTCTCGTGGTGCCGCACATGTTGGTAGCGGTCGGTCACCATCGCGCCGCGTCGATTCCACCGGCGGCGGCCAACAATATGGACCTCGGCGGCGAGGAACGCGTTGGCGTTGCGGACCACGGTGCCGATGTTCAGATCGTGCTGCCAGTTCTCGATCGCCACGTGGAAGTCGTGCCGCCGCTGGTCCAGGTCCGCGACGACCGCCTCCTGTCGCCAGTAGCGGTACCGGTCAACGACATTGCGTCGGTCACCGTGCGCCAGCAGGTCTGGGTCATAGTGCGGGTCGTCGGGCGGGGTGCCCTGCCACGGACCCACCCCGACCTCAAACTGCTCACCGGTCACGGGTCCTAGAGGGTACGGCCAGTCGGACGCGCCACTCAGCCCAGCCCCAGGGCATTCCCGAGCCGATCGAGGAACCGGCGGTCGCTGCGGGCAACCGGCCCGCCCCGGCTCGGCCCGGCCCGGCAGACCCGGGCGGCGACCGACTGCACCCACTGCCGGTAGGCGGCCGAGTCCGCTGGATCGGCCCGCCGCTCGAGCAGCCGGGCCACCGCACGGGCGACGGCGAGCAGTTCGGCGTCGTCGGCGAGCCGCCCCCTCGGCGCGCTCGCCGAACCGTCGTGCCGGGCGTAGATCGTGGCCACCACCGCGCGGACCAAATCGCTGTCGAAGGACCGACCGGCGGCAACGGCGTCGAGGCCGGCCAGCCCAGCGGCGACCCCCCGCACGGGTACCTGGGTGGCGGTAACGACGACGGTCCAGCTGGGCAGGCTGGAGAGCAGGTCCCACTCCGCGGCGGAGTAGGCAGCAGCGGTCAGCGGTACGGCGTGGCGGCCAGTGACGGGCGGCTCGCCGGCGACGGAGTGGCTCATCGGAACCTCCGGCGCCAGCATAAGCCCCGATTACCGATAAAAGAGCAACAAAACGAGGAGTACCGGATAAATCTGTAATAGCGCGAAGGATGGACCACGCCGGAAGCCTTCCGGAGCCTCCGGCGCGGCAACGCCGTCAGCGCGGCGTGGGGAAACTCGGCCGCTCCAGATCCACCCCGTCGGCGGCCGCGGCCTCGGCGTACGCCCTCTTCGGCACCATGACCTTGCGCCGGAACACACACACCAGCGTGCCGTCCTGGTTGTAGCCACGGGTCTCGACGGCGACCACGCCGCGGTCCGGCTTCGAGGAGGACTCCCGCTTGTCCAGGACCGTGGTCTCGCCGTAGATCGTGTCGCCGTGGAACGTCGGCGCGACATGGCGCAGGGATTCGATCTCCAGGTTCGCGATCGCCTTGCCGCTGACATCGGGCACCGACATGCCGAGCAGCAGGGAGTAGACGTAGTTGCCGACCACGACGTTGCGCTTGAACTGGCTCGCGGTCTCGGCGTAGTGCGCGTCCAGATGAAGCGGGTGGTGGTTCATCGTGAGCAGGCAGAAGAGATGGTCGTCGTACTCGGTGACCGTCTTGCCCGGCCAGTGCCGGTAGACCGCGTCAACCTCGAAATCCTCGTAGTAGCGGCCGAACTGCATCCTGGTCCCCCTTCGACGGGCGGTGATGAGTTCGGCACAGCATGCCTTACCGATCGTAAAGGTGGGCCAGGGGACGACGGTGGCCGGGAAAAGTCACACCAGTGCCAACCGAGGCCGGACGCAATGAGCGGCGGGGCCCTCCCCGGCACCCGCCGCCCACGCTCTGATGCGACAGATTCTGCCGCACGGCAACCACTTTCCAACAGAGACGGGGATCACAGTTTCCTTTTTGTTACATCACTCAGCGTAATCCACAGCCCTGCTGCAAGTGATCACGGTGAATCCGATAGCCCCTTGTCATGACTAAAGTTACCGACACGTACCCACAGTGCCGCCCACCCACCCTGAGAGCGCTCCCACTACCGATGGTAACGCAAATGCGACATGCACTTGCGTATTGCAGCACCCACTCGGCACCGATAGACATCGATGATGCGTGACCCCTCGCCGTAACCAACCCACGGCGGCGGCGTTTCGGCCATCAGGGCCCCGGGAATTCCCCGCGGCGTGCTCTGGTTCGACCAGAGGTAGCTGTTCCACGTGATCGGAGAGATTGAGATGGCAACCGTTGAGCTGACCACGGCGAACTTCGACGAGTTGACCGGTGGCGACGGAATCGTGCTGGTCGACTTCTGGGCCGACTGGTGTGGCCCCTGCAAGCGGTTCGCCCCGGTGTACAAGCGCTCCTCGGAGAAGCACCCAGACATCGTCTTCGGCAAGGTCGACACCGAGGCACAGCAGGAGCTGGGCGCAAAGTTCGACATCCGCTCCATCCCGACGATCATGGCGATCCGCGACGGGGTCATCGTCTTCGCCCAGCCCGGCGCGCTGCCCGAGTCGGCCCTCGAGAACCTGATCGAGCAGGTCGAGGCGCTGGACATGGACGACGTCCGCAAGAAGCTCGCCGAGCACCCCCACTGACCCACCCCGGGCCGGGCCGGCACACCCCACAACGCTTGCCCACCTGTTCGTACCTGTGTTCGAATACCGGTCATGCGCTGGGACAACCTCGCCGCCGATCCGAGCACGATCGGCCTCGACGGGTCAGCGCCAGCGGCGCCACCCCTGCCGCTGGCGCTCACCGGCGCCACCGTCCGCAGCTTTCCCACGCCCGACTTCGCCGGCATGACCTTCTATGAAATCCAGGCAAAGTCGATCATCAACCGAGTCCCCAGCACCTCCCGGGTCCCCTTCGAGTGGACCATCAACCCGTATCGGGGTTGCAGCCACGCGTGCGTGTACTGCTTCGCCCGCAACACGCACACCTACCTCGGCCTCGACGCCGGTGCCGACTTCGACCGCAGAGTGATCGTCAAAACCAATGCCGGCGAGTTGCTCCGCCGAGAACTGGCAGCACCCAGCTGGCGGGGCGGGCAGATCGCGATGGGCACCAACGTGGACTGCTACCAGCGAGCAGAGGGGCGCTACCAACTCCTACCGGGGATCATCAGCGCGCTACGGGATTTCGCCAACCCCTTCTCGATCCTCACCAAGGGCACCCTCATCCTGCGTGACCTTCCCCTGCTCCGCCAGGCCGCCCAGGTGACCCGGGTCAACCTGGCCTGCTCGCTGGGCTTCGTGGACGAACGGCTCTGGCGGGCGGTCGAGCCGGGCACGCCGAGCCCGGGTCGCCGGCTACACGTGGTCCGCCAACTCACCGAAGCCGGCTTCGCCGTCGAGGTGCTGATGGCACCGATCCTGCCCGGCCTCAGTGACGACGACGAGTCCATCGAAGCGACCGTGGCGGCGATCGTCGATGCCGGGGCCACCGGCGTGACCCCGATCGCGCTGCACCTGCGCGCCGGCGCCCGGGACTGGTATGCCCGCTGGCTCGGTCGCGCCTTTCCGCACCTGGTCCCCCGCTACCGTGAGCTGTACGGGGCCGGTGCGTACTCCCCGCAGTCGTACCAGCGGGAGCTGACCGCCCGGGTCCGGATCGCGGCCCGCCGGCACGGCCTCCATCCCGGCGCTCCCCGGGACGCCCCGCGGCCCCCCGACCGGCCGCACGCCGAGCAGCTCAGCCTGCTCTAGCCGCCCCCACCGGATCCCCCGACTCTCCGCCCCACCAGATCCCGACGGGGACGTTAGAGTCGATGGATGCGCGGACCCCAGCAGATCCTCGCCGAAGCCACCGTGATCGCTGTTGTCGGCGCGTCCCGGGATCCGCGAAAATTCGCGCACACCGTGCCGCTACAGCTGCAACAACACGGCTGGCGGATCATCCCGGTCAACCCGGCCGTGGACGAGTTGTTCGGCGAGCGCGCCCACCCGTCCCTCGCCGACATCCCGCACCCGGTCGACCTGGTGAACGTGTTCCGGCCGGCCGACGACGCGGTGCAGGTCGTCCGCTCGGCCGTCGCAATCGGCGCACCGGCGGTCTGGCTGCAACTCGGCATCGTCTCCCCAGCGGCCCGACGGATCGCCGCCGACGCTGGCATCGACTACGTCGAGGACCGTTGCCTCGGCGTCGAACGCGCCGCCGCCGGCCTGAGCCGCCGGGGCTGACCGGACGCGTCAGAGCCGGTACTCCCGGAGCAGACCACGAGAGATGATGGTCTTCTGGATCTCCGAGGTGCCCTCCCCGATGAGCAGGAACGGGGCCTCCCGCATCAGACGCTCGATCTCGTACTCCTTGGAGTAGCCGTAGCCACCGTGGATCCGGAACGCCTCCTGGACCACCTCCGCGCAGTACTCGGAGGCGAGTAGCTTGGCCATGCCGGCCTCGACATCGTTGCGCTGACCGGCGTCCTTGAGCCGGGCGGCGTTGACCATCAACGCGTGCGCGGCCTCGATCTTCGTCCCCATCTCGGCCAGCTTGAACGCGATGGCCTGGTGTTTGGCGAGCGGCTGGCCGAAGGTGCGACGCTGCTGCGCGTACGCGGCGGCCAGCTCGAAGGCGCGGATCGAGATGCCGCAGGCCCGGGCCGCCACGTTCACCCGGCCCACCTCGATCCCGTCCATCATCTGGTAGAAACCGCGACCGACCTGTTCCACTCCGCCGAGCACCGCGGACTCGGGGACAGTCACGCCGTCGAGAACCATCTCGGTGGTCTCGACCCCCTTGTAGCCCATCTTGTCGATCTTGCCGGGGATGGTGAGGCCCGGAGCGGTCTCCCCAAAGCCCGGCTCCTTCTCCAGCAGGAAGGTGCTCATGTTCCCGTACACCGAATCGGCGCCGGTGTCGGTCTTGACCAGGGTGGCGACCACCGACGCATACGCCCCGTTGGTCAGCCACATCTTCTGGCCGTTGAGGACGTAGTCCGCGCCGTCCCGGACCGCCCGCGAGGTGATCGCCGAGACATCGGAGCCGCACTCCGGCTCGGACATCGAGAAGGCCCCACGTACCTCGCCGGTGGCCATCTTCGGCAGCAACCGAGCCCGCTGGTCGACCGAGCCGTGCTGAGAGATCAGGTACGCCACGATGAAGTGGGTGTTAACGATGCCAGAGATCGACATCCAGCCCCGGGACAGCTCCTCCACCACCAACACGTAGGTCAGCAGCGACTCGCCCAGACCGCCGTACTCCTCGCCGATGGTCAGGCCGAACAGCCCCATCTCACGCATCCCGTCCAGGATGTCGGCCGGGTACTCGTCGGCGTGCTCCAACCGCTGCGCGTGCGGGATGATCTCCTTGTTCGCGAACTCCCGGACGGTTTCCAGAATCGACTGTTGCACGTCGGTCAGGCCGGGTGTCTGGGCGAGTCGAGCCATATCCGCCTCCGGGTCGTTGTGCTACTCGGGGGTAACCAGATGCCCGGCCAGTATCGGCGGCGCGGGCGGTGCCGCCAAGGTGACCGGTCCCCCCAACCGCTGTGAAAAGTTTCACCAGCCGGGGTAGCGTCCGGCCATAGGGACCTCGGCAGGAGGAGAAAACCGTGAGCCAGCCACCGTCGCCCGATCCACCGGATCCCGACCGGCCCGCGTCCCCCTGGGAACAGCCCGCCGCCGGCCCGGAGCCGCCCCCTTCACACCGAACAGACCCGAACCAGCCGCCGGAGCACGGTGCGGCGCAGGGCGGCCAGCCCCAGTGGGGGCAGCAGCAGTGGGAACAACAGCAACAATGGGAACAGCAGCAACAACCGTGGGCGCAACAGCCACAGTGGGGGCAGCAGCACCAGCTCTATGATTCGCCCAGAAGCTCGGCGACGAACGTCCTGGCCGTGCTCTGCCTGGTCTTCGCCTTCGTCTTCGCACCCGCTGGCATCGTCCTCGGCCACCTGGCCCGCCGACAGCTGCGCACCAGCGGCGAGTCCGGTGGCCAACTCGCCACCGCGGGCCTGATCCTCAGCTACATCTTCACCGCGCTCGGCCTGTTGGCCTGCTGCGGTTGGGCGGTCCTGGCCGCCGTCGGCGGCAACGACAGCGGCACGTACTGAATCGAAGCGCCCTGGCCCGTGGCGTGGTGACCGGGTGTTGAGCGCCGTCGGGTCAGCGAAACTGCGCCTCGCGCACGCTGTTGCCGCCGTCCACGACCAGCATCTGACCGGTGATGTAGGAGGCGGCCGGCGAGCAGAGAAACGCGATGGACGCCGCCACCTCGTCCGGCGTGCCCGGCCGGCCCACCGGCGTCCCCAGGCCTTGTTTGAGCTCGGCCACCGTTGATGCGGCGGTGTGGATGGTCCCCGGGGCCACCGCGTTGACGGTCACCCCGTCCGCAATCATCTCCATCGCCAACGCCCGGGTCAGCCCGACGACTCCGGCCTTGGCCGCCGCGTAGGCGGCCTCCGTTGGCAAGGCATTGACCGGGCCGGCGGTCGCCGCCAGGCTCACGATCCGGCCCCAACCCCGCTCGGCCATCCCGCCGATGAACGCCCGGCTGCACAGGAAGGCCGTGGTCAGGTTGCGATCGATCTCACCGCGCCACTCCTCGTAGCTGAGCTGGGCGACCGGCCGCAGCACCTCCGGGCTCGCCCGACTCGCCAAGCCGGCGTTGTTGACCAACACCTCCACCTCACCGAGCTGCTCGGTGACCGCATCTGCCAACGCACCGACCTCCGACTCGTCGGTGAGGTCAGCCACGAACCCGGTGACCCCCAGTTCGCCGGCCCGCTCGTGGATGCGGCGAGTGGTGGAGACGATGGCGACCCGCGCGCCCAGGTCGGCGAGGCGACGCGCGGTCGCGTACCCGATACCGTCCGGGCTGCCGGCTCCGGTCACCAACGCCACCCGCCCGTCCAGCCGCATGGTGACCAGCTCCGGCAGGGGTACCTGCTCGTCCTGCCCGCCGGGCCCGGCCAGACTGCCGCCCGTCGCCCGGCTGCGGCGGGCCACACCGCGCCGACTCGCGTCTCGTTTCGGTCGGCTCCCGGCACTCGCGTCAATCGCCATGCCAGAATCCTGCCTGTTTGCCCCGGCCCGAGCAACGCGGCGCGGTGGCAGTGCCCCGAATTTCATTCGGCTGACTACGCTGGCGGCTCACCATTACCCAAACGGAGAGCAGAACCAGACCATGACCTACCCCCCCTCCTCCGGCGACTGGCAGGACCCCACCAGACCACTTGGCGGGTTGCCGGACGACAGTCAGCAGCCCGGGCAGCAGTCCGCTCCTTCCGCCTCGGTAGGCGACCAACCCGGGCTCGGGCAGCCAGCCGGGGGCGTTCCCTACCCCCCGACCGACCCGTACCCGGGCGCCTACCCGCCGGCCGGCTACCCGGCGGGCGCCAACCCACCGGGGGCGTACCCACCGGGGGCGTACCCGACGGGCGCCAACCCACCGGGGGCGTACCCGACGGGCGCGTACCCGGGCTACGGCTACCCCCAGCCGCAGACGAACAGTATGGCCATCGTCGCCCTGGTGTTGTCGCTGTTCGGGCTGATGTCCTGCATCACCGCGCCGGTCGGGGCAGTCCTCGGCCACATCGCGCAGAAGCAGATCCGGGAAACCGGCGAGCGCGGCGAGGGTATGGCGAAGGCCGCGATCATCGTCGGCTGGATCCTGACCGGCTTGGTAGCGCTCCTGATCGTCTTCTACGTGGTGGCGTTCGTCATTATCGCCACCGAATCCGCGAGCACCGTCTGAGCCAACCGGCCGCAGCGGGCCGCCCCGGGAAACCGGGGCCAGGCCCGGCGGGCCGGAATCGGCTGACCGCCCCGACCGCCGGCCGGCTACTGCGCGGGCGGGGTGAAGGAAGAGGTACGAACCATCCCGGCCGCTCGGCCCTTCGCCGCGATTACCAACGCCATCTTGCGCGACGCCTCGTCAATCATCTCGTCGCCGAGCATCACCGCACCGAGCTTGCCGCCAGCCTCGGAGGTGTAGTGCTGGTAGGCGTCGAGGATCAGCTCGGCGTGGTCGTAGTCGTCCTGGGCTGGGGAGTAGACCTCGTTTGCGGCCTCCAACTGGCCCGGGTGCAGCACCCACTTCCCGTCGAAGCCGAGCGCGGCCGACCGCTTGGCCACGTCGCGGAACCCATCAACGTCCCGGATCTGCAGGAACGGGCCGTCGATCGCCTGCTTGTCATGCATCCGGGCAGCCATCAGAATGCGCATCAGAATGTAGTGGTAGGGATCGCCCGGGTAGTCCGGAATCAGCGCCCCGACCGCCAACGACTTCATATTGATCGACGCCATGAAGTCAGCAGGGCCGAAGATGATGGCCTCCACCCGGGGCGACGCCGCGGCGATCGCATCGACGTTCACCAGGCCAGCCGCGTTCTCGATCTGCGTCTCGATCCCGATCCGCCCGACCTGGAGGCCGAGGGTCTTCTCCACCTGGGTGAGGGTGAGGTCCAGCCACCGCACCTGGCCGGCGTCCTGCACCTTCGGGAGCATGATGCAGTCCAGGTTGGCGCCGGCGCCCTCGACCACATCGATGACGTCCCGGTAGGTCCATGGGGTGGTCAGGTCGTTCACCCGGACCACCCGGGTCTTGCCGGTCCAGTCGCCCTCGTTGAGGGCGGCGACGATGTTCTTCCGCGCGTCCGGCTTCGCGAGCGGGGCGACCGCGTCCTCCAGATCAAGGAAGACCTGGTCGGCGGGGAGGCCCTGCGCCTTCCCCAACATCTTGAGGCTGGAACCCGGTACCGCGAGGCAGGACCGACGGGGGCGACCGACTGCGGTCATAAAGCGCTCCTTCCAGCGTCCGGCGACAGGCCGGCGCCACCTCAACCATGCAGACGTATGTGGACTTGGCGACCCAAACAGGCGGCTTGACGAAGCCAAAGTAATGGGGAGGTCACGGTAACCTCGTGCCGTGACTGGGGTGAACGAACCTGTGGAAGATCTCACTGGGCGTCGACTGGTGGTGGTGACCGGAGCCAGCTCCGGCATCGGCCTCGCCGCCGCCGTTGACCTGGCCTGCCGCGGCGACCGGGTGGTACTCGTCGGACGCGACTCGGCCCGCCTCCACGCCGCCGCCGAGCAGGTCCGGGAGGCGGCTGGCGAACTGCCGGCGGTGTTCCGCGCGGACTTCGCCGTCCTCGACAACGTCCGTGCCCTGGCAGAGCAGCTGCGCGCCGCGTACGACCGGATCGACGTGCTGGCCAACAACGCTGGGGGGATCGTGCTCGCGCCGACCACCACCGTTGATGGCTACGAGCTGTCGATGCAGACCAACCATCTCGCACCGTTCCTGTTGACCAATCTCCTGCGGGATCGACTCGGCCGGGTCGTGGTGACCGCCTCCGGCGCCCACCGCAGCGGTTCGCTCAACCCGAACGATCTCAACCAGCCGCTGCGCCGGTACCGCGCGATGAGCGCCTACGGCACCAGCAAACAGGCGAATATCCTGTTCACCACGGAGGCAGCCCGACGCTGGCCGGACCTGCCGACGTACTGCTTCCACCCAGGCGTGGTGCGGACCCGGTTCGGCGGTGACAGCCGGTTGATCACCTTCGCCATGCGCCTGATGCCGGCCCGCCGTGCGGAGAAGGGGGCCGAGACCCTGGTCTGGCTCGCCAACCAGGCTCCGGAACGGCTCCACAGCGGCGGGTACTACCAGGATCTACGGCTTCGCCAACCAGCCCAGAAGGCAACTGATCCGGAATCCGCCGCCCAGCTCTGGGAAACCAGCGCGAAGGCGGTCGGCATCGACGGGAGCCAGGGGTCCGGGGAGGGTCAGGCGCGCTGACCCCGCGCGCTGCTGTGGATCACCACCGCGACGCCCACCAGCAGCAACGCCAGGCCCGGCAACGCCAGCGGCGGTGGCAGCTGGCCCAGCCAGGCCCAGCCGAGCAGCGCCGCACCCGGAGCCTCCAACAGAATCAGCAGACTGACCGTGGTGGCCGAGACCCGGCGCAGCGCGTAGGTGAACATCGAATGACCAAGCAGTTGGGCACCGACCACCAGGGCCAGCACCGCGAGCCAGGTACGGGTGTCGAAGCCGGACAGCCGCACCCCACCGATCCAACAGACCACGAGCAGGACCAGAGCGCAGACGCTATAGCAGACGGTGGTGTACGTGATGGTACTGACCGTTCGACGGACCTGCTCCCCCAGGGCGGTGTAGACCGCGGCGAACATTCCGCCGAGGATCGCGAGCAGATCACCGAGGAAGGCCGGCCCGGAGAGCGCGAAGTCGGCTCCGGTGGCCAGTGCCGCGCCGGCGACCGCCACGCCGACGCCGACCCACACCGCCCTCGGCAGTCGCCGCCCCTGGGCCTGCGCGATCAGCCCCTGCCAGACGGGTTGGGTGGCGACCAGTGCGGTGGCCGCCGCCACCGTGGTGAGTTTGACGCTCGGCATCCAGGTGGCGAAGTGCGCGGCGAGCGCTAACCCGGAGAAGACGCAGTATCGACCGGCGCGTCGTCCGGCCGGAGCGGCCAACGCCCGCAGCTCGGCCCGCCGCAGGAGCAGAGTGGCCGGACCGAGCACGGCGGTCGAGAGCAGGTTGCGCCAGAAGGCGACCGCCAGGGCCGGTGCGGCGGCGAAGGCGACCAGCGGCGCGGAGGACGACACGGCGAGCACGGCGAGGACGAGCGCGCCGCCGGTCAACGGCTCCGACGGCAGCCGGTACGGCAGGGCGGGCACAAAGAGCAATAGTCCCACGTATCCGAAGCCGGTTCGATCAGCCTTCGATCACGATCGTCCGCGACGCACCGCCGACCCTTCAGCGCCGAGGGCCTCCTGCCCAGGTTCCGGGCGGTGCTCTTGTTCGGCACGCTGCCCGGCGTGGTCGGCCCCCGCTGGGCAGCACCAGCCGGTGGAGGTCAGCGTCGACGGACGCGGTGCAGCCGGAACGGCTTGCGGGCGGCCCGCACCACCGCTGCCGGGCGGGGTGGCTGGGCCAGTGAACCGGTGGGGAGTGCCGGGCCGGCCAGCGGATCGCCAGCGGGAACGAGGCGGTTGAGCGCGCAACCGACCGCCGCCCAGCGGGCCACGAGGTCGGCAGCCGAACCTGGTGCGTTCAACCGCTTCGCCGCAACCAGCGGCGCGCTGGTCTCCCAGTCTTCGGTACCGGGCAGCAACCGGGTCACCTCCGCCGGCCAGGTGACGATCCGGCCGCCGTGATCGCCCCGCAGCGTGACCTCCGCCCGCCGCGCGTCGGCGAGCCCGGGAGCGGACTGCTCCCCCGGCCCGCTGACCACGAGGAGCGCGCCCGCCAGGGGCACACACCAGAGCGCGGATGCCGGGGCGTCGGCGACGCCGACCCAGGCGATGCCCGCCTTCTTCAGCGCCTCGTCAACCAGCAGGTTGCTGCGTCGTACCGCGTCACTCACCCCCGCATCCTCCCGCACCGACCGCTGGTCCGCACCCGTGGTCGGGGGTTGACGCAGCTCCGGTTCGTCGTCGCGGCAGCGACCGCACCGCCCGCAGCGACCGCGCCGCCCGCGCCGCTCAGCCGACGAACGGCGGGATCACAATCTTACCCCGGGCCACCGGTACCACCCGGCCGCTGACGGTGGCACCGAGGGCGGCCCCATCCGTCGCGGTAACCGTGCAGGTCAGCGCGGATGGTCGGTTGATCTCGCTGCCCTGGCGGACGGCGTAACCGGTCCGGCCAGTACCGGGTAGCAGCCCACTGGCCACCAGCCACACCCCCAGTCCCAGGGCGGCCGACCCGGTCGCTGGATCCTCCGGCCCCCCCAGCCCGGGGACGAAGACCCGGGTGTGCGCGGTCCGCGACTCGGCATCCCAGGAGAAGACCGCGACGTGCTCCACGCCGTACCGCTGTGCGGCCCCCGAATTCAGCTGGGCGCGGGGCACCGCGTCCCGACGCACCGGAAGGAACGGAAACTCCAGACCGCAGCCGGCCACCCGGGGCCCCGGCCCGGCCTGGTCAACCGCAGTGAGGCCAACCAGTTCCAGCAGCGGTCCCGGATCCAGCTCGGGGCCGAGCGTCGGCGTGCCTCCGGTCAGCGTCGCACCGGTCGCATCCACCTCGATCGGCAGCACACCGGCGCCGCACTCCTGCCGGACCGAGCCGGTGGCGAAGAGACCACGCCGGCTGGCGGTGACCGCCGCGCCAACACTTGGATGACCGGCGAACGGCAACTCGGCAGCCGGGGTGAAGATCCGCGCCCGATAGGTAGCGTCTGCCCGGGTTGGTGGGAGCACGAACACCGTCTCGGAGAGGTTGAACTCCAGTGCGAGTGCCTGCATCTGCTCCGTGGCCAACCCCTGGGCGCCAAACACCACCGCCAGTGGGTTACCGGCGAAGGGGCGATCGGTGAAGACGTCCACGATCTCGTAATCCAGGGTCGACATGCTGATAGACAATAGGCACCTAGGCTGGTCTGCGTGAGTACGCCGACCCGGGTCTACATCGCCCGGCTCGCCGGAGTCGCCGTCTACGACCCCAACGGCGACCAGGTGGGCCGGGTCCGCGACGCGGTAGCTCGGCTACGGGCCACGAAGCACCCGCCGGAGGTGGTCGGCCTAGTCGCTGAGATGCCGATGCGGCGGCGGATCTTCCTCTCGATCAACCGGATCACCTCGATCGATCCGGACGCCGTGGTTCTCGGCACCGGCACCCTCAACCTACGCCGGTTCGAGAAGCGCCCGAACGAGCTGCTCGTTCTCCAGGAACTGCTCGACCGCCGGGTGCAGATCCACCCGGACGGGGTGGCCGGGGTAGTGGTGGATGTCGCCATGGAGGCGACCCGCGACGAGTGGACGTTGACGCGAGTCGCGATCCGCGAGCACACCGGCCGGCTCACCCGCCGCGGCAACCTGCGCCAGCTCGAGTGGGACCGGGTTCGCGGGTTGAGCGGGATCGCCGACAACCGGGGCACCGCCAACCTGCTGGCGGTCCTGGAGGAGATGCGCCCCGCGGACCTGGCGAACGCCCTGCAGGACCTGCCCGACGAACGGCGCAACGAGATCGCTGCCGCCTTCGACGACGAACGGCTGGCCAACGTGCTCAGCGAGTTGCCGGAGCACGACCAGGTGGAGGTCCTGGCCGCACTGGACCGAGAACGGGCCGCGGACGTACTGGAGCAGATGGACCCGGACGACGCCGCCGACCTGCTCGGCGCGTTACCGCCACCGGAGCAGGATGTCCTGCTCGACCTGATGGAGCCGGACGAGGCCGATCCCGTACGCCAGCTCCTCAAGTACACGCCGGGCACGGCCGGGTCGGTGATGACCTCCGAACCGGTGATTCTGCCCCCGGACGCCACGGTGGCCGAGGCGCTGGCCCGAATCCGCGAGCCCCAGCTCTCCCCCGCGGTAGCCGCCCAGGTCTTCGTCACCCGGGCGCCGCTGACCACACCGACCGGCCGCTACCTCGGAATCGTGCACTTCCAACGGCTGCTGCGGGAGCCGCCGGCTGACTTGTTGGGCGGAGTGGTGGTCAACGACATCGACCCGCTGCGGCCGGTCACCCCGCTACCTGAGATCACCCGCCGGATGGCCACCTACGACCTGGTCGCCATGCCGGTAATCGACCGCAGCAGCCGGTTGGTGGGCGCGGTCACCGTGGACGACGTGCTGGACCATCTGCTGCCTCGGGACTGGCGGGACCGGGACGCGCGGCCGTCCACCCCGGTCGGCACCGGCGAGTCGTCGGACGGTACGGATGGTTGAGCGGCGGCGGCCGGAACGGTTGGATCAGCCACGCGAGGTCCGGCGCGTCCAGCTGCCCCGGTTCGACCCGGAGGCTTTCGGCCGATGGTCGGAGGCGATCGCCCGGGGGATGGGCACCGCCCACTTCATCGTCTACATGACGGTGGTGATCGCCGCCTGGTTCAGCTGGAACACGCTCGCCCCCACGCATCTTCGGTTCGACCCGTACACCTTCACGTTCCTGACCCTGATGTTGTCGTTGCAGGCGAGCTACGCGGCTCCGTTGATCCTGCTCGCGCAGAACCGCCAGGCGGACCGGGACCGGCTGGCGCTGGAGGAGGACCGGCGTCGGGCTACCGCCCAGAAGGCCGACACCGAGTACCTGGCCCGGGAGATCGCCGCGCTCCGGAACGCGATGGGTGAGGTCGCCACCCGCGACTTCCTCCGCTCCGAGCTGGCCCGGCTCGCCGAGGAGCTGGACGACGCCGCCCAACGCCGGTTGCGCCGGCAGCACCGGGCCCCGGGGCAGCCGGTTGACGGGGACGGGCTCGACGAACCCCGGGATGAGGTGGAGACCAATCCGGCCGGCGACGGCCGCACCGGCGCCGGGAACGGGTGACCGTCGTCGCTGCCACCCAGGGCGGCGCCGCATCGTCGCCGACGTAGCATTGCCGTCATGTCTGCACCAGCCAATACCGTCTCCGACGCGATTCAGGTCGCCCTGGCCACTGTCAACGACCCGGAGATCCGCCGTCCCATCACGGAGTTGGGGATGGTCCGCTCCGCGGCGATCGGCGACGACGGCGTGGTTCAGGTTGAGCTGCTGCTCACCGTCGCCGGCTGCCCGCTGAAGGAGAAGCTGCGCTCGGACATCACGGCCGCCGTGGGCACGGTGCCGGGGGTGACGGGGGTGGAGATCGAGTTCGGCGTGATGAGCCCCGAGCAACGCAAGGAACTCCAGACCAGGCTACGCGGCGGCGGCACCGACCAGGAGCCGGTGATCCCGTTCGCCCAGCCCGGCTCCCGTACCCGGGTGTACGCGGTGGCCAGCGGTAAGGGCGGCGTCGGCAAGTCCAGCGTGACGGTCAACCTGGCGGCGGCGCTGGCCGCCCGGGGGCTCTCCGTCGGGGTGGTTGACGCGGACATCTACGGCCACTCGGTGCCGCGGATGCTCGGGGCCGAGGGGCGACCCACCCGCGTCGAGGACATGATCATGCCGCCCGAGTCGCACGGGGTGAAGGTCATCTCGATCGGGATGTTCACCCCCGGCAACGCCGCAGTGGTGTGGCGGGGCCCGATGCTGCACCGGGCCCTACAGCAGTTCCTCGCCGACGTGTACTGGGGCGACCTGGACGTGCTCCTGCTCGACCTGCCCCCGGGCACCGGAGACGTGGCGATCTCGCTGGCCCAGCTGCTGCCCAACGCCGAGATCCTGGTGGTCACCACGCCGCAGACCGCCGCCGCCGAGGTGGCGGAGCGGGCCGGCGCGATCGCGTTGCAGACCCACCAGCGGGTGGTCGGCGTCATCGAGAACATGTCGTGGCTGGAGCTGCCGGACGGCACCCGAATGGAGGTTTTCGGGGCCGGCGGCGGCCAGGCGGTCGCCGATTCGTTGACGAAGGCCGTTGGTGCGCAGGTGCCGCTACTCGGTCAGGTCCCGCTCGACACCCGAGTCCGCGAGGCCGGCGACGAGGGCAACCCGGTCGTACTCGCCGAGCCGACCGCCCCCGCCGCTGCGGCGCTGGGCCAGGTCGCCGACCGGCTCGCGGTACGACGCGAGTCACTGCTCGGCAAACCGCTGGGCCTCAAGCCGGCCGGCAGCTAGCTCGAACTGGTCGGGCCGCTCGGCAACACCCAGCGGGCCTCTTGCCGGGCGGCCCGCCGGTCAGTCGGTCAGGCGGGTGGCTGGGCCCGCCGGTCAGGATCAGGCGAGCCCGTAGGTCGCCGACCTCGGCTGCGGTCAGGCCGTTCATGAGGAGGTAGTCGGGCATCGTCAGGGCGGCGACCGTCGAGCTCAGCGATGCCTCGATGGTGGTGTTCCGAGTCGCCAGGAACTCCGTCACCGCGACGAGTTGGTCTGGGTGACCAAGCTCGGCGTAGCGCTGCCGCATCCGCTCGTAGGAGAGCAGGTAGTCGGCGACGATCTCCTCCGGCGTCGCCTCCGCCAAGGTCAGCAGCACCAGCGCGAGCAGCCCGGTCCGGTCCTTGCCGCCGGAGCAGTGAAACAGCACGCAGCCCGGCGCGGCGGTGCTGATCGCCCGGACGGCGGCTGTCACCCGCTCCGACTGCTCGGTCAGCATCGCCGGGTAGTACAACGGTGACGCCAGGTTATCGATCTTCTCCCAGTGCGCGTAGAAGGGTGTGCCGACCGGTTCGAGCGGCACCCGCACCGTCGTAATCCCCGCTGGTCTGGGCGCGCTGTCCGGCCCGTACTCGTCGGCGTTTCGCAGATCGACGACCGTGCGAACCCCGTACGCCCAGGCGGCCGCCCACCCCGCCGCGCTCAGGTGGTTCGGCTCGGCCATCCGGACCACCGCGCCCGGCCGTACCCGCCCGAGCCCGCCCAGTTCCCGAGCGTTGAGACAACCGTCCCAGAAGAGCTCCCTGCCCCGCGCCGCCGTCGGGTCATCGCCGTCGGCACGGACGAGCGGCGTCGATCCACAGTCGATGCTAGTCATGCCACGGCACCGTAGTTCGACCCCACCACCAAACCCCGGCGAGGTGTCCGTCAGGTCGCGCCGTCAGTTGCCGGTCGCGCCGCCGCTACTGGTCGCGTCGTCGGGTCAGGTCGCGTCGTCGTAGCTGACCCGAGGAGTGGGCGCGGGCAGGGTACCGCCGGTCGTCCGGGCCGGGGGGTTGGCTGGACGGCTTGTCGGGTCAACGGCGGTGGCGACGTCCTTCAACTCCTCGCGCACGCTGGTGACATCGGCCCGCAGGTTGTCGTAGACCCCCTGCAGCGGCTTCCGAATCGCCGCCTCATCCTCCTCGCTGAGCAGGTGCTTACGAACGAACGCCTTCGGATGCAGGTCCTGGAGCTGGATGTCGGTGCCCAGTTCCCGACTCAGGTCAGTGGTGGCGTTGGTCGCCATCCGGCGCAGGTTACGCACCATCCGCAGACCGTCACTGATGACCGAGGGCAGCCGGTCACCGAAGATCAACAGCGCCAGGAGCAACAGCGCACCGATCTCCCACCAGTTCAGGTTGTCGAACACCGCACGACCCTCCCTTCGGCCTCAGCGCAAGCCTACGCACGTCACAGGCTAGCTCGGCAGGGGGCCGAGCGGCTCACTTCGCATCCGCGACCAGGGTCACCGAGGCGTTCCGCCGCGACGTGCCACGCCGGTACTCCACCACCACCACGGAACCGGGTGCGAACTTACGGACCAGGGCGATCAGGTCCGTCGGCCCGTTCGTCGGCCGCCCGTTGAGCGTGACGATCACGTCATTCGCCCGCAGCCCGGCGCTGGCCGCCGGACCGGAGGGCTCCACCGAGACCAACCGCACCCCCACCCCGGCGCCCACACCCCCGCCGCCCACCTGGGCGCCGATCACCGTACGACGGGCCTTGCCGGTGCCGATGATGTCCTGGGTGATCCGCTTGGCCTGGTTGATCGGAATCGCGAAGGCGAGCCCGATGTTGCCGGCCTCCTGCCCCTCGGCGACCAGCGACTTGATCGTGGAGTTGACCCCGACCACCCGGCCGGCACCGTCCACCAGGGGGCCGCCGGAGTTGCCGTGGTTGACCGCCGCGTCGGTCTGGATCGCCGCGTAGTAGCGGGTGGGGCCGCCCGGTTCGCCCGCCTGCATCGTCCGGTCGAGGGCGCTGATGATGCCGGCGGTGACCGTGTTGGCCAGGGAGAGCGGCGACCCAATGGCCAACACCGGATCACCGACCGCGAGCGCTTCCGAGTCACCGAACGCCACCGGACGGAGCCCTTCCTTCGCGACCTTGATGACCGCGATATCGGACTCCGGATCCTGACCGACGAGGGTGGCCGAGGCGGAGCTGCCATCGTTGAAGACCACCGTGGCCGGCCCGGTCGCGCCCGCCACCACATGGTCGTTGGTGATCACGTAGCCGTCGGTGGTGGCGATGAAGCCGGAACCCTCGCTCGTCCCGTCGGGCACCGCCACCCGAACCGTGACCACGCTCGGCAGCACCTGCTCGGCCACCCCGGCGAGCGACTCCGGCCGGCGCTGGGCCAGCTCCGGCGGCTGGATCGGGGCACCACCGAGGACCGGGGCGGTGCCACCGCGGATCGCGAACGCGTAACCGAGCGCACCCCCCAGCGCACCGGCGAGCAGGGCCGTCACCA
Organism: Salinispora pacifica DSM 45544; assembly: GCF_000378845.1. NCBI lineage: Bacteria > Bacillati > Actinomycetota > Actinomycetes > Micromonosporales > Micromonosporaceae > Salinispora > Salinispora pacifica. The sequence goes on from NZ_KB905359.1 coordinate 2,423,769, forward strand.
ACGGAATGATCAGCAGGTGCCGCAGTCTGGGACGGGCCGAATCCGGGTCGGTGACCGGCTCCGGCTCGGCGCCGGGAACCGGCGCGGCGGGCACGACCACCGCCGCCGGCGCCATCGGATCCCGCCACGGGTCGGCCAACGCGTCAGACCACCAGGGCGAACCCGGGCCGCCCGGCGGAGGAGGAGCCGACGACGAGCCCGCCGCTGTGGCACCCGTCCCGGGCTGGCGCCGGTCCCAGCCATCGGTCACGTCGCTGCCTCCCACTCGTCCCGGGCCCATCCGTGCCAGCCACGCTCGACCGGTCGCACTCGTTCGGACACCGCCTCCAGGATTGCACGGAAGCCACGGGTGGAGTCATGGCTACCCACCGTGATCGTCGATGTGTGGGACGCGCGGCTGCGCCCCGTGCACATCGCCTCTAGGCTCACAGTGCCCCACTCACCCCTGCGGGGCGCGTTCCGGTCATGCTGCCGCAGCACCCGGAGCCCGCTCTGACCCGAACGCCGTCCGGAGGTGTCCCATCGCCACGGTCGCCAATTCCGGCTCTTCGGCCCAGGCTCTGCAACTCGCCGAGTCATACGTGACCGAGGATCTCGTACTGCGCACCGCCCGCGCCCTCGCCCACGAGATCGGCCTAGAGGCGGTGACCCCCGGTGCGGGTGCCGCCCTGCGGCTGCTGGCCGCCGCGGGCAACGCCCGCGCGGTGGTGGAGATCGGCACCGGCACCGGCGTCAGCGGTGTCTGGCTGCTGCGCGGAATGCGCCCCGACGGGGTACTGACCACGATCGACGGTGAGATCGAGCATCAGCGCATCGCCCGCCGGATCTTCACCGAGGCCGGTTTCCCCGCCGGGCGGAGCCGGATCATCACCGGCCGGGCGCTGGACGTGCTGCCACGCCTCGCCGACGGCGCGTACGACCTGGTGTTCGTTGACACCGAGGCGACTGGCTTCGCCACCTGCGTGGAGGCCGCCCACCGGCTACTCCGACCGGGTGGAGTACTCGCCCTCAACGGCGCCCTGGCCGACGGCCGGATCGCCGACCCCGCCGCCCGGGATGTGGAGACGGTGACCACCCGGGAGACGATCAAGGCGATCCGGGAGTCCGAGTACTGGATTCCCGCCCTGCTCCCGGTCGGCCACGGGCTACTCACCGCGGTGCGCAGCTAGGCATCCGGACGCCCGGATCGCCATCGACCCACGTCAGCCGAGCGTGTCCAGCCAGCGCAGGAGCGAACGGACACCCCAGCCCGTGGCGCCCGGGGTCAACTCCGCGTCCGCCCCTTCCGACCAGGACGGCGCCGACATGTCGACGTGCACCCACCTGTCCCGCAGCTCGCCGAGGAACTCGCGCAGGTAGAGCGCCGCCACCACCGACCCAGCTCCCTGGGCCGGCGCGCTGTAGAGATCGGCGAGATCGCTGCTGAGGTAGTCGACATAGTCGGTCGGCAACGGCATCCGCCACGCCGCTTCACCGGCGGCGTTGACCGCCGCCAACAGGTCCCCGGCGAGACGGTCGTTCTCGCTGTACAGGGCGCCGGTGCGCTTGCCCAGCGCCACCGCGTTCGCACCGGTCAGCGTGGCCAGATCGACAACCAGGTCGGGCTGGTGTTCCCGTACGGCGTAGGCGAGCGCATCGGCGAGGACCAGCCGGCCCTCGGCGTCGGAGTTGGTGGTCTCGCTGGTAACGCCGCCGTAGTGACGGATGATGTCGCCGGGTCGGAACGCGGCGCCGCTGACCATGTTCTCGGCGAGCGGGGCGAGGGTGGTGACCCGGACCGGCAGCCGCCGCATGGCCGCCCCCAGCGTGGCCGCCACCACCGCCGCCGCGCCGGCCATGTCCTTGCGCATGAGCTTCATGCCGTCCCGGGATTTGATCGAGATCCCCCCGGTGTCGAAGGTGATCCCCTTGCCGACCAGCACGACGTGCATCCGCGCCCCGGCCGGCCGCCAGTCCAGCTCGACCAGCCGGGGACCGTTGGCGGAGCCGCTGCCCACCGCGACGATCCCGCCGAAGCCCTCGGCGGCCAGCTCATCCGGTTCCCGGACCCGCAGGTGCAGGTCGGGGAGGTCGGCCGCGGCGTCGGCCACCTGCCCGGCGAACCAGCCCGGGTTCTTCACCGACGAGGGCATGTTCACCAGGTCGCGGGCGAGTCGGGTCATCTCCGCGGTGGTGCGGGCGCCCGCGACCACGTCGGCGTACTCCGCTGGATCCGGCACCACCAGGTCAACCGCGGCCAGGGCGGGCGCGGCCTCGTCGGCGCCGAGCCGGAACCGGTACGACGCCAGCAGCAGCCCCTCCACCAGCCCCCGTACGGCTGCTGGGTTGGTAGCCGTAGGTAGCGGGAGCGTGACGTGCTCCCCGCCTGCCGCCGCTCGGGCGAGGGTGGCCCCGGCCGTCCGCCAGGCCGCCTCGTCCCCGGCCCCGATCCCGAACGGGAGCAGGCGGGCCGGCACCCGTTCGGGTCGAAGCTGGGTCCAGGTCTGACCGGCATCGCCGCGCAGTCGCGCGACCGGCAGCAGCGCGGCGAGTTCGTCGGCGACCCCGTCCGGCAGGGCCGCCGCGACGGGCACCGGCTGAGCTGACGGTTCCGCCTCGCCAGCGGGTCGGACGGGCAGGGCCAGGACATCGAGCCGCTCGGGCTCAGCGATGAGACGGATGGCGAGCACGCGACGCCGTACCTTCCAGGAGAAGCCTGCGGAGCGACGTCCGCAGGACAGGAAAAATTCTGCAGGCGGCTGCCGGGTCGGTGGGTCACCTGACGACCAGCGGTGGCCGCCCGGAGTCCCGGGTGGCCACCGACTCGCCGTCCCGTTTTCAGCATGCCTACGACCACCGGCGAGCGAACACCGGTGGATCAGGAGGCGGACGGACCGTCCACGCGAGGCGCGGACGGTCCGTACTCAGCCGGCAGCCGCCCTCAGCGCATCACCGAGCGCGTTGGCCTCGTCCGGAGTCATCTCGACGACGAGCCGGCCACCGCCCTCCAGCGGGACTCGCATGACGATGCCCCGGCCCTCCTTGGTGACTTCCAGCGGACCGTCGCCCGTCCGCGGCTTCATCGCCGCCATGTTGTCTCCCCTCAGACCTGAACCAGGGTCGGTGGGTTGCCCCACAGCCACTTCGCCACGACCACCCGCACCTTCACCGGGGTGTCGACCAACGATTTTCCCTGATGAACACCGCCGGACCCAAACCGAGGCAGTATTGATGTAACAGAACCTAGCTTATCCCGAGAAGGCCTGTCACAATGTGCGGTCATGCAGGCACGGTCAGCACTCTTCGACCTGTACGGTGACCACCTCCGGCCCCGTGGTGGCCGCGCACAGGTCGCTGCCCTGGTCAAGCTGCTGGCACCCCTGGGCATCGCACCGCCAGCAGTACGGACGGCGGTCTCCCGGATGGTGCGCCAGGGCTGGCTCGAACCCCTCCGAATGGTCACCGGGCCGGGCTACGCGATCACGCCGAAAGCCGCACGCCGGTTGGACGAGGCGGCCACGCGGATCTACCGCACCGGCAAAACTGGCTGGGACGGGCGCTTCGACCTGCTCGTCCTGGCGGCACCGACCGCCCGCCGGGAACGGCAGCGCCTCGCCGCGAACCTGAGCTTCCTCGGCTACGGCACGCTTGACGAGTGCACCTGGGTGGCCACCCGACCGGGCGAGGGCGTGGACCTGCTCCTTGACGAGGCAGGGGTGCGCTACGAGCGGTTCACCGCCGCGCACGCCGCCGGCACCCCGGGGGCGATGGGCATCGTCCGCCGCGCCTGGGACCTGGCCGAGATCGGCCGGGCATACGAGCAGTTCGTCACCGAACAACGGGCGCTGCTCGCCGGAGTCACCGTACGCAGTCCCGACGAGGAGGCGTACGCCGCCCGGTTCCGACTCGTGCACGCCTGGCGCACGTTCCTGTTCCGGGACCCACAGCTGCCGCTGGCGCTGCTTCCCGAGCGCTGGCCGGGCACCGCCGCCGGCAGCTTCTTCGACCGCCACGCGGCCCGGCTTCGGCCGGCCGCCGACCGCTACGTCGAGGCCTGTCTCGACGCCGGTAACCGCATCACTGGACAGAAGGGTCATTTGACACCATGACCGAGCCACTCCTCATCGACCGTACCGACGCCGTCGTAACCCTCACCCTGAACCGCCCCAAAGCCATGAACGCATTCGACACGGCGCTGAAGGAGGCGCTCCGGGACACCCTGGCCGAGCTGGAGAACGACCGGAGCTGCCGAGCGGTGGTGCTGGCCGGGGCGGGCGGTTCGTTCAGTGCTGGTCAGGACCTGCGCGAACACGTGCGGACGCTGGAGTCCGGCGAGGGCAACCCGCTCGACACCGTGGGAACGCACTACAACCCGATCGTCGCCCGGCTGGCGGGACTGGCCAAACCCGTCGTCGCCGCCGTCGGCGGCATGGCCGCCGGGGCGGGTGCCTCGCTGGCCTTCCTCGCCGACATCCGCGTCGGTGGACCCTCCACCAGCTTCCTCATGGCGTTCGCGAAGGTTGGGCTCGCCGCCGACACCGGCGCCTCGTGGACACTGCCCCGGCTCGTCGGCCACGCCAAGGCTGTCGAGCTGCTGATGCTCGCCGAGCCGGTACGGGCGGCGGAGGCTCACCAGCTCGGCCTACTCAACCGGCTGGTCGCGACCGACGAGGAGGTACTCCCGGCGGCGCAGGAGTTGGCCGCCCGACTGGCGGCTGGCCCGACCGTCGCGTACGGGGCGATCAAACGACAGCTCTCCATCGCGGACGCGGGCACTCTCGCCGACGCCCTGGCCGCCGAGGCGCAGGCTCAGTCGATCTGCGGCGCCACCGCCGACCACCGGTCCGCCACCATGGCCTTCGTCGCCAAGCAGAAGCCGGTCTTCGAGGGCCGCTGACAGTGCCCGGTCAGTCGTCCTCCTCCGGGTCCTGGTTGGCCTCCGCACCGAGGACGAACGCCTGCATGGCCAGCTCGTCACCGGACGGCCAGACGAATGCGGGTAGCTCGCCGGGGCCCAGTTCCTGCACGTAGGCCCAGAACTCCCGAACCGCCTCCGCCGGCGACACGGCCTCGATCGGCAGGTTGAGACTGACCATCCAGGACTGCCGCGGCGGGGGCGGGCCGAGTTGGTCGGCCAGCGCCTGGAAGGCCATCGGGTCCAGCGGGGTGACCGGCCCATCGACCATCAGGGATTCGGCCGACACCGGCGTGTCGAAAGACCGTCGGGTGTAGGTGATCACCAGCCGCGGCTCGACCTGATCCGTGCGCGGGCCCTCCGGGCGCAGGTCGCCGATGTCGGTGACCCGACCCAGCGCGACCAGCCTCGACGGCGCATCGGCGAGCACCGCGACCTGGTCGCCGAGGCGCGGCCGGGTTCCCTCGGCACCGACTAGCTCGAACGTGTCATGGTGCACGAGCCGCTCGGCCTCGTACCGCCCCGGTGGCAGCAGCACCGCCCAGGTGTCCGCGCCGTCGGTACGGGGTGTCCGGTCGGTCCGGTCCGCGGTGTCCGTCGTCATGCGCTCCATCTCATCACGTCGCCACCGCCAGCTGGCACGTGGCAACCAACGAGATGGTCGTCGACCATGCCGGTGGCCTGCATCAGTGCGTACGCGGTGGTCGGGCCAACGAACCGGAAGCCCCGCTTCTTCAACGCCTTCGCCATCGTGGTGGACTCCACGGTCAGCGCCGGCACCTGCGCGAACGAGGCCGGTCGGGAGCGCCGCGGTGGCGGCGCGTACGACCAGAGCAGGGCGGAGAGACCGGCCGGAAGTTCCAGCGCGACCCGCGCGTTGGAGATCGCCGCCTCGATCTTGGCCCGGTTGCGGACGATGCCGGTGTCACCGAGCAGCCGGGCGACGTCCGCCGCGGAGAACGCGGCTACCGACTCGATCCGAAACCCGTCGAACGCCTCCCGAAACGCGGCCCGCTTCCGCAGGATGGTCAGCCACGACAGCCCGGACTGGAACGCCTCCAGCGTCACCCGCTCGTAGAGGGCGTCGTCGCCATGCAGCGGGCGGCCCCACTCGGTGTCGTGGTAGACGGCGTAGTCGGGCGTGCCCGCCCCCCAGGCACAGCGAGGCGAACCGTCAGCGCCGATCACGAGGTCAGTCACGCGTCAACGCTACGGCACCCCACCGACGCACCGACACGCCCGGCCCGGGCAGATCAGGGAAGACGGCCCTGTTCCACCCGCCGCCCGAATCGCCGGAGGGCCCGCGTCAGGCCGACCTTCGATCCCGGCCACAGGAAGGGCCACACCACCCGTCCGGCCGCCCCGCCCGGCAGTTGGAACCACTCGTGCCAGACGACCTGGGTCCGCTCTCCGGCCAACGGGGTGCACCGCAGCACGCCGGGGCCGCGCAGTAGCTTCCCGCAGTGAACCACGCGCACCTCGTACGGTGCGTCTACCCGGACCACCCGCATCTCGTCGCGGAGTGTGGCCGGCCCGACCGCGGTGACCGCCTCGACCAGGCTGCCCTCGCCACCGTCCCCCTCGACCACCCGGACCTGGGTGAAGGGGATCCACTCGCTCTGTCGTTCCCAGGAGACCAGCGCCGCGAAGACCCGCTCGGCCGAAGCGTTGACGATCACCGCGGCGGTAACCTCGCCGGCTCCCGGCCGCGCCACCTCGCGCAGGTCAGCGCGGTCCGGGGTGGCCCGCTCCTCGGCGCCGTCCCCCACCGTCACACCGACTCCGAGCGGGCTGCCGAGTCCGCCGCGCCCGGCCCGGCCCGGTCCGCCGAGCCAGCCGTGCTCTCGCCGCCGGACCGAGCCTCGGGACCGGACCGGGTCTCGTCAACGGTTTGCGCATCGGAACGTCGCCCGACCTCGCCACCGAGGCGGGCCTCGTCCGCCGACTCGTCAGCGGTCTCGGCAGCCGGTGGTCGGGACCGCTGCGCCACGCCATCGGGCGGGTCAGCGGTGGCCCCGGAGTGCGCTCCGGCGGCCTGCCTGCGGGCGCGCAGCAGCGTCTCCGCATCGGCGTTGCGCCCCTCACGCAACGCGGTGACCTCTGCCTCCAGCACCCCGATCAGCTCCGTCTTGTAGCCAATGTCGTACGCCGCCCGGCGCATCGCCTGGTCGACCTGAGCCATGCGGTACCCGCGCAGCGCGGTGTCGAACCGCACCTGGCCAATATCGGACTCGCACAGCGGGCGAGTGCTGGGCAGGGGCACCGCTGCCCCGTCCGGCTCGACTGGCGCAAGACCCGAATCCCGGTCGGTGACCAGCACCGCCACGCCGAAGACCACCGCCGCGACGGTGAGCGCCGCGACCAACAGGAGCAGAACCTGACCCATGCACCAGATCGTGGCATGTCAACCGGGCGGGGGCGACCCCACCACCCCGGATCCCCGGTGAGCAGGCGAATTGACCACCGGTCCGGCCGACTCGGTGGGCACCGACTAGCGTCGGGACGGCCGGGAGGTCCGGCGACACCCTCAGGAGGCGGGATGGCGAACGCGCTGCGGCTCGGCCGACGTACCTTCGGCCCAGGTGAGCTCGGAGTCATGGCGATCGTCAACCGCACCCCGGACTCGTTCTTCGACCGGGGCGCGACCTTCGGGCAGGAGAGCGCGCTGCGCGCGGTGGAACGCGCGGTCGCCGAGGGCGCCGACATCATCGACATCGGCGGGGTCAAGGCCGGCCCCGGCGCCGAGGTCGATGTGGCCGAGGAGATCCGCCGGACCGTGGCCACCATCGCCGCGGTCCGCGCCGCCTTCCCCGACGTGGTCATCTCGATCGACACCTGGCGGGCCGAGGTAGCCGTGGCGGCGGTGGCCGCCGGTGCGGACCTGCTGAACGACACATGGTCCGGCACCGATCCAGCGCTCGCTCGGGTCGCGGCGGAGACCGGCGCCGGGCTGGTCTGCTCGCACGCGGGCGGGCTGACCCCGCGTACCCGGCCGCACCGGGTCGGCTACGACGACGTGCTGGCGGACGTGGTGGCGACCGTGACCGGCCTCGCCGAGCGGGCGGTGTCGCTGGGGGTACGGCCCGACGGCATTCTGATCGACCCGGCCCACGACTTCGGTAAGAACACCCACCACTCCCTGGAGCTCACCCGCCGCCTCGACGAACTCGCCGGGACCGGCTGGCCGCTGCTGGTCGCCCTGTCGAACAAGGACTTCATCGGCGAGACCCTGGACCTGCCAGCCGTCGAACGGTTGGAAGGCACCCTCGCCGCCACCGCGATCTCCGCCTGGCTGGGCGCCCGGGTGTTCCGGGCGCACCAGGTCCAGGCGACCCGCCGGGTCCTGGACATGGTGGCCACCATCCGCGGCGACCGCCCGCCCGCGTCCACCCGGCGCGGCCTGGCGTAACGCTCACCGTGGGCCCCGACTTGGCGTCGCCGGACGGTCAGGTCCAGCGCAGGATGTTCTTCCGCCACGCGTAGAGGATGCCCAGCGCCAGCACCGCCACGAAGATCGCCATCTCCACGACGGTGACCAGCCCGTAGCCACGCCGGTTGAAGATCACAGCCCAGGGGAAGAGGAACACCGCCTCGACCGCGAACAGCACATACAGGTAGGCGTACACGTAGTAACGGATCTGGGCCTGGGCCCAGTCACCGCCGACCGGGTCCAGCCCGCACTCGTAGGCAGCGCGCTTGCCAGGTGGCTCGGCAGGGCGGGCGGGGCGCAACACCCGGTTGGCCGAGAAGGCCGTCACGAAGAAGAGCAGACTGGCGAGGAGCAGGAGCCCGAGCGTCGCGTAGGAGCCCAGGTAACCGGTCACGGTGGCTCAGACTACCGGTCCGGCCCCCGGCCCGCATCCGTCGAGCCGTGGACGACGACGAGGGCCGGCCCCTGGTGGGGGCCGGCCCTTGTCGGTTGGTTGGGGGTCAGCTGGTGGAGTAGCCGCGGGTGGCGATCCAGTCGGCGAGGGCTTCGGTGGTGATCCAGTACTCGGCGGTGTTCGGGTTCGCCGAGTCGGCGATCTTCACCTGGTCGCCGGCGTCGCGGTAGCCGTTGACGGCGATGTAGTGGCCGCCGGCGAAGGAGTGGCTCTCGCCGTTGGTGTCGGTGGCGGTGCCGGCGATGTTGGCCACGACGGCGCGGCCGTCGTCGACGGTGCGGATGATGTCTTCGCGCAGGGTGTCGGTCTGTGTGGTGTCGGCCTCGGGGGTGGAGATCTCGACGCTGCGGTACACGTCGCTGCCGGTTTCGGTGTTCAGCACCGGGGTGATGTCGTTGATGGAGTCGGTGCCGGACTCGGTGGTGCCCATCCGCTCGGCCATCGAGTAGACGTCGATGTCCTTGTCCTGCACGGACAGGGCGTTGCGGGCGGCGGCGGGGCCGCAGTAGTAGAAGTTCGGCTGGGCCTCGTAGTCGACCGGGAGTACGCGGGTGCCGTCGCGCTGGCTTTGCGCGGTGGGCTGCGCGGTGGGGGCGGCGAAGGCGGCGGTCGCGGGGGCGGCGATGGCGCCACCGGTGGCGATCAGGCCAGCGGCGGTCAGGGCGGTCTTGCGAAGGATGTCGGTACGCATGATGATCGAAGCCTTTCGCTCGGGGGTGCCGCGGACGCGGGGGCGCGCCTACGGGTCGGGCGAGGTGGTTCGAGAAGAGATTCGAAAGAGGGGGTTGCGCCCGGCGGGGTGCTACTCGGGCGGCCCGAGGGGGGTAACCAACGCCGGCCCGGTGGCATTCCGGGGCGGGCGAACTACCGGCGTCCGGCGGTCCGGCGGGGCGCTCGCGGCTGCCCCGCATGGTTACGCCAGGTATAACCACGGGCCCCCACCACCGATTCCCCGGCGACGGTGACCCGGGCCACCCGACAAAACGTCAGATACCTCACATTCGATGAAACTACCAATCCGACCAAAACGCCTATTTTATCGGTAATCGCATCGCATTGGCGATAGCAACGGCGGCCACAAAGAGCCTTCCGGCCACCACCCCCCGCTCGGCCAACAGCCTTTGGGGCAGCCAACGAGCACCGGAGTCCACCGGCACCGAGACCGACGAAGCAATCGGGTGATCTGGATTACGACAGCCGGCCGAAAATAGCAATGAAACGGTCATCTACTCGCCAAATCAAGTCTCAGTCGACGGACCTCTCGAGCTGGCGTGGAGGTGATCCGACGTAGGCTCTCAGGTGAGAACCGACAGCAGGCCGGACAACCACACGAGGTGGGTCACGGCGGCGCGCCGAGGAGGCCATGTGACCGGGCAGGGCGAGGTCAGGAGCGAGTGCGGCGATCCGGGCGACCGTGCCGACCAGAGCGGGGTGCGGTCATGACCAAGAAGATCCGCCAACTGGACCGCGTGGTCATCCGCTTCGCCGGGGACTCCGGCGACGGGATGCAGCTGACCGGCGACCGATTCACCTCCGAAACCGCCCAACTCGGTAACGACATCTCCACGCTGCCCAACTTCCCCGCGGAGATCCGCGCGCCCGCCGGGACGCTACCCGGGGTGTCGAGCTTCCAGGTGCACTTCGCCGACTACGACATCCTCACCCCCGGCGACTCGCCGAACGTCCTGGTCGCGATGAACCCGGCCGCGCTCAAGGCCAACCTCGCCGACCTGCCGCGCGGAGCCGACATCATCGTCAACACCGACGAGTTCACCCGCCGTAACCTGGCCAAGGTCGGCTACCAGGCCAACCCGCTCGAGGACGACTCGCTCGCCGGCTACACGGTGCACCCGGTGGCGCTGACCTCGATGACCGTCGGGGCGCTCGCCGACCACGAGGTGTCCAAGAAAGACGCCGAACGGGCCAAGAACATGTTCGCGCTGGGTCTGCTGAGCTGGATGTACTCCCGGCCGTACGAGTCGACCCTACGGTTCCTGGAGCGCAAGTTCGCGACCCGGCCGGAGCTGGTCGGAGCCAACGTCGCGGCGTTCAAGGCCGGCTGGAACTTCGGTGAGACGACCGAGGACTTCGCGGTCCGGTACGAGGTCAAGCCGGCGAAGATGCCGCCCGGGACCTACCGGAACATCACCGGCAACGCGGCCCTGTCGCTCGGCCTGGTGGCCGCCGGGGTCCGCTCCGAGCTGCTGGTCTTCCTCGGCGCCTACCCGATCACCCCGGCATCGGACATCCTGCACGAACTGAGCAAGCACAAGCGTTTCGGCGTGCTCACCATGCAGGCCGAGGACGAGATCGCGGCCATCGGCGCGGCGCTGGGCGCCTCGTACGGCGGGGCGCTCGGCGTCACCACCACCAGCGGCCCCGGCGTGGCACTCAAGAGCGAGACCATCTCGCTCGCGGTGGCGCTGGAGCTGCCGCTGGTCATCGTGGACGTGCAGCGGGCCGGGCCGTCGACCGGGATGCCGACCAAGACCGAGCAGGCCGACCTGAACATGGCCCTCTTCGGCCGACACGGCGAGGCGCCGGTGGCGGTGCTCGCGCCGAGGTCCCCGGCCGACTGCTTCTACGCGGCGTTGGAGGCGGCCCGGATCGCGCTGACCTACCGCACGCCGGTGCTCCTGCTCTCCGACAACTACGTGGCCAACGGATCCGAGCCATGGCTGCTCCCCGACGTCGAGTCCCTGCCCGACCTGCGGGTCGACTTCGCCACCCGGCCCAACGGCGAGGACGGTGCCACCTTCCTGCCGTACCTGCGGGATCCGGAGACCCTGGCCCGGCCCTGGGCCGTCCCCGGCACACCGGGGCTGGAGCACCGCATCGGTGGGCTGGAGAAGGCCGACAAGACCGGCGACATCTCGTACGACCCGGCCAACCACGACTTCATGGTGCGGACCCGTGCCACCCGGATCGAGGCCATCCCGGTGCCCGACCTTGAGGTCGAGGACCCGGACGGTGACGCTCAGGTGCTGGTGCTCGGCTGGGGGTCCACCTACGGGCCGATCGGCGCGGCCTGCCGGGGCCTCCGCCAACGCGGGCTCTCCGTCGCCCAGGCGCACCTGCGGCACCTCGCCCCGATGCCGGCCAACCTCGGCGAGATACTGCGCTCCTACGAGCGGGTGGTCATCCCCGAGATGAACCTCGGTCAGCTCGCCCACGTGATCCGCGCCCGGTACCTGGTCGACGCGATCGGCTACAACCAGGTACACGGTCTGCCGTTCACCGCCAACGAGCTGGAGACGATGCTGGAAGAGGTCCTGAAGAATGTCTGAGCCCGTCGCCCTCAAGCTCACCGCGAAGGACTTCAAGTCCAACCAGGAGGTGCGGTGGTGCCCCGGCTGTGGTGACTACGCGATCCTCGCCGCCGTCCAGGGCTTCATGCCGGAGCTGAACATCCCCCGGGAGCGGATCGTCTTCGTCTCCGGCATCGGCTGCTCGTCGCGCTTCCCGTACTACATGAACACGTACGGGATGCACTCGATCCACGGGCGCGCCCCGGCGATCGCCACCGGCCTCTCCACCACCCGCCCCGACCTCTCCGTCTGGGTGGTCACCGGGGACGGCGACGCGCTGTCGATCGGCGGCAACCACCTGATCCACGCGCTACGGCGTAACGTCAACCTGAAGATCCTGCTGTTCAACAACCAGATCTACGGCCTGACCAAGGGGCAGTACTCCCCCACGTCCGAGGTCGGCAAGATCACCAAGTCGACCCCGGTCGGGTCGGCGGACGCACCTTTCAACCCGCTCTCGCTGGCGCTGGGCGCGGAGGCCACATTCGTGGCCCGCACCATCGACTCGGACCGCAAACACCTGCAGTCGGTGCTCCGGGCCGCCGCCGAGCACGAGGGCTCGGCCTTCGTGGAGATCTACCAGAACTGCAACATCTTCAACGACGGGGCCTTCGAACAGCTCAAGGGTCCCGCCACCCGGGACGACTCGCTGATCCGGCTGGAGCACAACCAGCCGATCACGTTCGGCCGGGACGGGCAGTTCTGCGTCGTACACCCGCCCGGCGGTTTCGGCCTGGAGGTCCGCGAGACCGCGGCCACCACGGCGGAGGAGATCGTCGTCCACGATGCCACCATCACCGACCCGGCGTACGCGTTCGCCCTGTCTCGGCTGCCGGGCCTGGACCTGCGCAACACCCCGATCGGGGTGTTGCGTTCGGTCCGACGACCGTCGTACGACAGCGTGGTGCAGGAGCAGCTCGACGCCGCCCGGGCGACGGTGACCGAGACTCGGGAGCAGCAGTTCGCCGGCCTGTTGCACAGCGGCGATACCTGGACGATCAACTGAGCCGGAGGCTGGTCCCCGTGTCCGCCGGGTAGCCGGGCTCCGGACAGCGGCCCGGAGTGCAGCGGCGCGGGCGCTCCGGCCCGGGGCACTTACGGCGCGGGGTTCAGGACAGCGGCCCGAGGCGCAGCGGCGCGGGGTTCAGGACATCGGGGTGGAGGTTCGACGGTCGTCGCGGACGTGCACGAGCATGTCGCCGGTTTCGATGACCCCGCCGGCCCGATCGGCGAGGGTGACCACCTTGCCCCGCCGCACCAACGCGATGACCAGAGCCTCCAACTCGCGGGGGGAGCGGCCGACCTCGTGCCGCTCGGCCGACCGCATCGCGAGCGCCATCCCCTGACCGGGCGTGAGCAGATCCTCCACGACATCGATCAGCGGCGGCGCGGAGGTGGAGAGGCCCAGCAGCCGACCGGCGGTCGCCGACGAGACGATCACATGATGGGCACCACTCTGTTTGAGCAGCGGGGCGTTCTCCGCCTCCCGGGCCGCAGCGATGATCCGCACCTGTCCTGCGGTGAGCTGCCGAACGGTCAGCGCCACCAGCACCGAAGCATCGTCACTGTCGGTAGCAATGATCACCGCCTTGGCGGTCCGGATGTGCGCCTCGTTGAGGGTTGCCGAGCGGGTCGCCGACCCCTCGATCGCCACCAGACCGGCCGAGGTCGCCTGCCGCAGGGCGGCGCCGCTACGTTCGACCACCACGATCCTGGACTTGTCGAAACCGTTCTCGAGCAGGGCGGAGATCGCACTGCGGCCCTTGGTGCCGTAGCCGCAGATGATGACGTGGTCCTTCACAGCTCTCCTCCACCGCGACAGGCGACGGCCGGTCCGGTACTGCTCGGTCAGGACTTCCAGGGTGGTGCCGACCAGAATGATCAGAAAGATGACCCGGGCCGGGGTGATGTAGAGGACGTTGAGCAGACGGGCCGACTCCGAGACCGGGGCGATGTCGCCGTACCCGGTGGTGGAGAGGGAAACCACAACGTAGTAGAAGCAGTCGAGGAGGCTCAGCCCGTCCGAGTCGCGGTTGGCGTCCCGATAACCGTCCCTGCCGAGCCACACCACGGCGACGCTGGCAAGGACGAGCCCGAGGGCCGCGGCCAACCGTAGACTCAACGCGCTCAGCGGATCGCGCCGTTGCGCCGGGAAATGGATCACCGCTCGCCCCGCCCAAACTCCGCTGATACCTGCACGCCCACAACATAACGGGTCGGGGGTAACGCAGATGGCGAGGCGGCAGGGACGACGGCACGACAGCCCCCGACGGGCATGATGGGAGCTGTGCCCCGCGACCACAGCCAACGAAAGCGAGGCGAAGGATGTCGTTGCTCAGACGAGTCATCGGCGGGGTGTTGCGCCGGGTCCGGATGCGGCAGGGCCGCACGCTGCGGGAGGTAGCTACGGCCGCCGGGGTCTCCATGCCGTACCTATCCGAGGTGGAGCGGGGGCGTAAGGAGGCCTCGTCCGAGGTGCTCGCGGCGGTCTGCCGGGCACTCGGGATCCGCCTATCCGACCTGCTCGGGGAGGCCCGGGACGAGCTACGCCGCCTGGAGCGGCCCGAGCCGATGGGGTTCACCATCGGCGAGGTCAACCGCACGCCGAGTTCCCGCGTCGAGCCGGCCCGGCAGCACTCGGTCCGGGCCGGGCTACGCGGCGGCGGCCCCACCTCCTGCGGCGCCGGCCAGGTGCCCCTTCGACTGGGTTCTCCTGGGCTACCCATCGGTGGGGCGGGGCTCGCGCCGATCGGGCCCGCGCCGATCGGGCCGGCGCTGACCGGGCCGGCGCTGACCGGGCCGGCGCTGACCGGGCCGGCGCTGACCGGCGGCCCGGCGGGAGGGGCCGGCCTACGAGTCCGGTTGATCGCGGCGGCGCCGGCTGACCGAACCGCACGACGCTCGTGGCGGGTCCGGCGGCTCGTCCGGGCACGCCGGCAGCTGGCTCGGCGGTAGCGGACCCGGCGGTAGCCCAACCAGACCGCCCCGAGCCGATCGATCTGCTCGGCCGATCCGCCCTCGACCGATCTGCTCTGAGCCGATCTGCTGCCGGCAGATCGGCTACCTCCTCCTACCCCGGCACGCGCACGCTGGACGGGCCGACTCCCGGGCGGTCCCCGCCCGCCGACGCGCTGGAGGTAGCACCTAATGATCAGAATGTTGGCCGATGGGCAGCAGGGCTTCGGCGACCAGGTCTTCGAGCGGCTGCTGAGGGAACGCATCGTCTTCCTCGGCACCGAGGTGACCGACGAGTCGGCCAACCGGGTCTGTGCCCAGATCCTGCTGCTGGCCGCCGAGGACTCGGACCGCGACATCAAGCTCTACATCAACTCGCCCGGCGGCTCGGTGAGCGCGGGGATGGCCGTCTACGACACGATGCGGTTTGTCCGCAACGACGTGGCGACGCTGGCGTTGGGCATGGCCGGCTCGATGGGGCAGTTCCTCCTCTGCGCCGGGACGGCGGGCAAACGATACGCGCTGCCCCACTCGTGGATCCTCATGCACCAGCCGGCCGGCGGGATGGGGGGCACCGCTGCCGACGTCCGGATCCAGGCGGAGAACCTCCTGCACGTGAAGAAGACCATGCAGGGACTGATCGCCCAGCACAGTGGTCGGACGCTGGCGGACATCCAGCGAGACTGGGACCGGGATCGCTGGTTCACCCCGGAGCAAGCCCGCGAGTACGGCCTCATCGACCACGTCATCACGCAGGCGGCGGAGCTCACGCGCTGAGCAACGGTCGGGCCGAAGCCGCATGGGTCGGCCGAACCTACCTACTGCGGCGGCGGATGTTGTTCACCCGCTCCCCGATTGGCGTCGACCCTTGTCCCTTTGATAGCAACGGAGCCTCCGCCGGACCACGGGACGCCCTCTGCCGACCGGATCGGGCCGGCCAACCAGGACCGCTGGAGGCCCGTGCCGTTGGAAGCGCTTGCCGTCTTCGGAAAGCTCGTGCCGGTGGCGTTGGCTCTCGGCGGCGGTGTGTTGTTCGCCCGGCGGAGCGTCGTCAGCGCGGCGAGCTCGAAGGCGTTCGCCGATTTCGCCTTCCTCTTCGCCGTGCCGTGCTACCTGTTCGCCAACATCTACCGCAGCGATCTGAGCGCCCTGTTCGCCTGGCCCGCTCTCGCCGGCTACGCCGGCACGGCGGGAATCACCATGGCGGTGGTCGGGGTGCTGGCGGGGCTGACCACCACCCGCGAGCCGCGACAGCTCGCGTTACGGATCATGGCGGCGATCCAGGTAAATACGGCCTATTTCGCGGTACCCGTATTCATCATGCTCTTTGGCGACGCAGCGCCGGTCTTTCCGGTGCTGCTGCTCCAGGTATGCGTCCTCACCCTGGTCGTCCTGGCCATCATGGAGCTGAGCGGGGCGCCGGTGCAGGCTGTACCGGCTGGTCAGGCCGTACCCACCTCGGCTGGGGCCGGCGGGCGGCAGGCGCAGCCGACCGGCGGGCTGGGACCGACGCAGACCGGCCGGCCACCGGCGCCACCGCAACGTCGGAGCCGACGCGGCCGAGTGGGCCGGGCGGTGTGGGGTGCCCTGAACACCCCGGTCGTCTTGGCGTGCAACGCCGGCCTCCTGTTCAACCTGCTAGCCGTCCGGATACCGGAGCCGCTGCTCGGCGGATTCGACTTCGTCGGCGCCGCCGCGCCGATCGCGCTCTTCGCCCTGGGCCTGCACCTGGGCGGCAGCGGGGTCAGCTTCCGCCACACCACCGGCGAGGAGATCTGGCTGATCGCCGTCAAGTGTCTGCTGTTCCCGTTTGCGGTCTGGCTGGCCGTCGCGCACGTCCTCGATATTGACGGCCCCTGGTTGACCTATCTCGTCCTCATCGCGGCGATGCCGGCGCCACAGAACCTGTTCATCGTCGCGCAGCGCTACGGCGTTGACGTCGAGCTGTCGGCCGCGCTGGTGGTGAAGAGCTCGGTCGCGGCGCTACTGCTGCTGCCGCTCTGGGTCCACTGGGCGCAGGCGGGATGACCTCGTTGCCCCGCCACCTCCGGTACGGCGCACCCGAGCTAGCCCCAAACGCTACATCAATCAAGATACGTCAGGTCAATGAAATCGTACTTATCGATCTTGCCGGATGTCGCCTCCATATACTCCCGCAAGTGCGCGCCACCCTTGTGCGCCTCCCAGATCTCGCGGGACTCCCAGTTCTCGTAGAGGACGAAGTGGGCCGGGTCGCTATTATCCTGGTGCAGGTCGTAGTTGATACACCCCTTCTCCGCCCGAGTCAACGGGACAAGCTTCTTCAACTCCGCTTTCACCAGGTCCGCCTGGCCCGGCCGAGCGTGAACGTTGGCAACAATAGACAAACGCGACATTCTGCACCCTCCTCACCTGATCGTTCCGTTGTGAAACGCCCTCAGCCCGACAGCGCGGTTCACGAGCCGTCAGCCAATGTGGGTCATCTCGTTGACTACGAATTCATCCACCTTGCCGGCGGTCGCCGCTCCATAAGCCTCCATGTGAGCGGCGTTCATGTGCGCCTGCCACAGGTCACGGGACTCCCAGTTCTCGTAGAAAACGAAATGAGCCGGGTCACTATTATCCTGGTGCAGGTCGTAGTTGATACACCCCTTCTCTGCCCGAGTGGTCGGGATAAGCTTCTCCAACTCCGCCTTTACCAGGTCGACCTGGTCCGGCTTGGCGTGAATGTTGGCAACAATAGTCAGGCGTGACATGCGGTACCCCCTGGTCGCCTCGTCGTTCGTTTGTGGAACTTCTTCACGCTAGCGGAAGAGCCCGCACCAGGGCCGGTGAGTCGCCAGATGCGGCTCGGAGCTGATCAGGTGGTTCCAGGGCCCAGGTTTGGGGGTACCCGTCCTCACGGTCGGGTACCGGCCGCGTGGACGGACCGCACCGCCTCGACCACCACCGAGGGAACCTCGTCCTGCACCCAGTGGCCGTGGGTACTGTCCCGCCACTGACCGACGACCGCGGTGGGGTGCCACTCCGACAGAAACCGCTCCAGCGGATACCAGTAGGCCGCACCGGTCTCGTCATCGACACAATTGGTCCGGGTGGTGACCTCCTCACTCGCCGGGTGATAGCCGGGCCGGCAGAGCTCCCGGTCGCCGCCGAGAATCGCCAGGTCGACCTTGTAGGGCCCGAAGGCCGTGTCGTCACCGAAGGCGAGGAAGACCGGCTTCGACCGCAGCGCGGCCAGGTCCCGGTCGAGTTGATCCAGGAACGCGCCGTCCGCGACGGTCGCCATGGCGGAGATGTGCACGGGCTGGGTCACCTCCGGATAGCGCAGCTCATGCGGGGGCTCCAGGGTGAGGTAGGGCCCCCACATCGCGTCCCGCAGCGCCGCGTACTCCGCCGACCCCTCCACCGCGTTGCGTTCGGCGACCCCGATCGCACCGCGGCGGATGAGCTCGCCCTCCGTGTAGAACTCTGGTTCCAGCTGCGCATGGCGCCCACGATCGTGCACCGCGTGCATGAATCCGGTCTGCCCCTGTTCGATACGGTCGAGTTGCCAGGCCCAGGTGTTCATCAGCACAAGACCCCGCACCTTCTCCGGGGTCGCGACTCCGGCGGCCAGTCCGATCGGCCCACCCCAGTCCTGGAGCACCAGGTAGAGATCTTCCAGGGCCAGGTCGGCGATGAAGTCCCGCAGCACCGTCGCGTGCGAACTCGGCAGGTAGTCGAATTCGCTGACCCTCGGTTTGTCGGAGAAACCGAAACCAAGGTGGTCGGTGAGGATCACCCGAAATCCAGCCGCGCTCAACGGGTCGACAATTTTCCGATAGATCATGCTCCAGGTTCCGTTGCCGTGGACCGCCAGAACGGTGCCCTTGGGGGTATGGCCGACGGCTGGGGGCACGTCCACATAGTGATATGCGAACCCGTTCCACTCGTAGACTTTTGACTGGAACGGATAGACGCTCTCCGCCACTGGAAACGGGCGCTCCCATTCTGGGGTAGCCCTGCTGTCCCGCTGCGGAACGCCGCCGGCGGCGACTGCCAGGGCGGCGAGGGCCAGCACCCCCGACGCCACGAGGAGACGAACAGAGAACTTCCTCGACCTACCGCTCACGGCAATCCCCAATCCCAACCCCGAGCCGGTCGGAGAGCAGCACGATCTCAGCGCACCGCCCGGCGAACCACTCCCGTCGTCCCGAGCCTAGGAACGCGGGGTGGGCCAGGAAATACGGCGTACCAGCCAGTCTTTGCTGGGGGCAGCCCTACCCAAATTGAGGCGCGCGATACGGCCCGCTGGCCGCATCAGCGCCTCAACGAGCGGATGTCCAGCCCTGCTGATGCAGCCGTTCGATGCCCTCGAGCAACAGGTCCAGGGCGAACTCGAACTCGAACTGGTCGTCGCAGCCCCGCCCCACCACCGACGTGTCGTCGTGGGACGCCACCACGGCGATCTTCGCAAGGTTGGGGAATCGGTCGGCGAACTGCGCTGGTAGGGCCGCCGGTGGCTCCGGACTGGTCACGCCGGTCCGGCCGGCGTTCCGTGCGGTGTCGAAGAGTTCCTGACTGAAACCCAGGGTGCGGCTGCCCATCGCGTGCATCACGTGGTGGGCAAGGTCCACGGAGAAGCCGCCAGTCCGGAAGGTCCCGACCATCGAGTCGAGGTAGGCGAGGATGGCCGGCGTCGGCGTCTGCTGCGACTCAATGGCGAGGGACACCCAGGGGTGCCGCTGCAGCACCCGCCGCGCGGAGAGAATCCGCTCCCGGACCGCGTGCTTCCAGTCGGTGTCGGCCAGCGGCGGGGCGATCTCGTCGATGACCACATCGATCATGCCGGCGACCAGTTCGTCCTTGTTGGCCACGTGCTTGTAGAGGGCCATCGGCACGACGCCCAGGTCCTGGGCAAGGTTGCGCATGCTGAGGGAGTCGATCCCGGCCTCGTCGGCAAGCGCGACAGCGGCCCGCAGGACTCGCTCCCTGCTCAGCGGCGTTCGGCGAGGCACCTCGGTCTGCTCAGCCATCTCGTTTCCTCGTCTCCAGCGGTGCTGGAAACCATAACCGCCTTGACGAGTGTACGGCGTACACCTACTGTTCAGAGACCAGCGTACGCCGTACACCACGAATGAGGCGGACGCCGTACACCTTGGAGTGGAGAATGAAGGCCATCGTGCAGGACCGCTACGGGCCGCCGGAGTCCCTCACCCTCGCGGAGGTTGACCCGCCGGTGCCCGCCGCCGACGAGGTGCTGGTGCGGGTCGAAGCCGCAGCCCTCAACGCCTACGACTGGCATGTGCTACGCGGCGATCCGCGGATGGCGCGGTTGGCGCTGGGCCGGTCGAAGCCCCGGGCCCGCATCCGTGGCCGCGACTTCGCCGGCGTGGTGGAATCCGTCGGCGAGAACGTTCACCAGTTTCATTCCGGCGATGCGGTCTTCGGCGACCTCGGCGATGCCAACGGCGCCTTCGCCGAGTACGTCTGCGTACCCGAAGCCCTGGTCGCGCCGAAGCCGACCAACCTGACGCCGCGGCAGGCCGCCGCCCTGCCCCTCGCCGGCGTCACCGCACTCATGGGGCTGGCGGATCTCGGGCAGGTCGAGCCCGGCCACCGCGTCCTGATCAACGGTGCCTCCGGCGGCGTCGGCACCCTCGCCGTGCAGCTGGCCAAGGCGCTCGGCGCGACCGTGACCGGAGTGTGCAGCACCCGGAACACCGAGCTGGTTCGTTCCCTCGGCGCTGACCACGTCATTGACTACACCCGGAGCGACTTCACCCACGACGCCCAACCACACGATGTCGTGTTCGACCTGGTCGGCAACCGCTCGCTCACCGCACTCCGGCGAGTGCTGGCCCCCGCCGGGAGGCTGATCCTCTCCGGCGGCGGGGTCTACCGCGGCGGTAGCCTCGTCGGACCGGTCTGGCTCATCACCCGCGGGCGACTCCTGGCGCCCTTCGTCCGACAGCGCATCGCCGTTCTCACCACCGTGCCCAGCCGAAAGCACCTCGACGTGCTCCGCGACCACGCCGAGGCCGGGGACCTAACCCCGGTCATCGATCGGAGCTACCCGCTGCACGAGGTACCGCAAGCACTTCGGTACCTCGAAGGTGAACACGCGCGGGCGAAAGTAGTGATCACCCTCTGAGGCGTAACCGGTGCCATCGCGGGTAGAACGCGGGTGTGGCGGAGATCAGTGACTATGCGTTTCTGGGCGACTGCCAGGGCGCGGCGTTGGTGTCGGCGGACGGTTCGGTGGACTGGTGGTGTCCACCCCGGTTCGACGGGCCAAGCGTCTTCGCGCAGCTACTCGGCTCCGCTGGCGGCCACTGGTGGATCCGACCGCACGGGCGGTACACGACGAGCCGCTGCTACCTCGACGGCACGATGGTCGTCCAGACCGACTTTCACACCCAGGACGGGGTGCTGCGGCTGACCGATGCGCTCAGCCTCGGGGTCGGGGAACGCGGTCACCAGATCGGCCTCAGCTCGCCGCACGTCCTCCTGCGCCGGGTCGACGCAATCGCCGGCCCGGCGCAGGTGACGGTCGAGGTGGCGGCCCGGCCCGAGTACGGCCTGGTCAGCCCCACTGTCTCCGACGCCACAACGGGGATCGAGATCTCCGGCGGCGCCGACCGGCTGACCCTTACCAGCGACCGCGACCTGACCATCGACGGTTCCGTGGTGACCGGAGAGTTCAGTCTCGCCGAAGGCGAGAGCGCGGTCTTCGCGCTGCACCACCGACGGTCCACCGACCCGCCGACGGTTCCCCTCGACGGTCGGGTGGCGCTGCGGGACACCATCGCCGCCTGGCGGTCCTGGGACCGCATCCACCAGGGGTACCAGGGGCCCTACCGGGAGCAGGTCCGACGCAGTGCCCTCGTCCTGCAGGCGCTGACCTACCAGCCGACCGGGGCCGTGATCGCCGCCCCCACCACCTCCCTGCCCGAGGAGATCGGTGGCGAGGCGAACTGGGACTACCGGTTCGGCTGGCTCCGCGACGGCGCCTTCACCCTGAAGGCGCTCTGGGTCGCCGCCTGCCCGGACGAGGCACACCGGTTCTTCGACTGGATGGCCGAGTCGATGGGCTCGGTGGAGGCGGAGGACCACGTCCCGATCATGTTTGGCCCGGGCGGTGAGCGTGATCTCACCGAGCACACCCTCGGGCACCTTGAGGGCTACCGGGACAGCCGCCCGGTACGGGTTGGTAACGACGCCTGGCTGCAGAAGCAACTCGACGTTATCGGCGAGGTCATCGAGTGCGCCTGGGTCCTGCGGGACCAGCTCACCGAGTTGTCGCCCGCCGCCGCCAGCCTGCTCCGCTCCCTGGCCGACCGGGCCGCGGACACCTGGCGGGAGCGGGATGCCGGAATCTGGGAGGGGCGCGAGGGGCAGCGGCACTACCTGACCTCCAAGGTGATGTGCTGGTTGGCCCTCGACCGGGCCGTCAAGCTCGCCGGGCTTCTGGATGCTGAGGCGAAGGTCCCGCAGTGGTCGGAGGCGATGGCGGAGGTCCGCGCGGCGATCCTGGAGGAGGGGTGGAACAGCTCGAGCAGGGCGTTCACCGGCGCGTTCGGCTCCGACCACCTGGATGCCGGAGTCCTGGTCATGCCCATTCTCGGGTTCCTCCCCGCCGACGACGACAAGATCCTGGGCACGGTGGATGCCATCGAACGGGACCTGGTCCAGGACGGCCTGGTGCAGCGCTGGACCCGGGCCGGGGACGAGGGCGCCTTCATCATCTGCTCGTACTGGCTGGCCCAGGCCCTGGCTCTGGCCGGGCGGGTTGACCGGGCCCGACAGGTCTTCGAGACCGTCACCGGCCGGGCGAACGATCTCGGCCTACTCGCCGAGGAGATCGACCGACGCGACGGGCGCCTGATCGGCAACTTTCCCCAGGCGTTGTCCCACATCGGTCTGATCAACGCCGCCTGGACCATCGGCCAGGTCGAGGCCGCAGGAACCAGTAGGTAGTGGCAGTCGAGGAAAGGAGCACGTTGATGAGCGGACGACTGATGGGTAGAACCGCCCTGATCACCGGCTCGGACTCCGGTATCGGGCAGGCCACCGCGATCGAGTTTGGCCGGGAGGGCGCCGACGTGGTGGTGCACTACCTGCATGACCATGCGGGGGCGAGCCACACCAAGGCCGAGATCGAGCGGGCCGGTCGGCGGGCCGTGGTGGTGCAGGGCGACATCAGCGTCGAGCACCAGGTCGAGGCGATGTTCGACGAGGCCCTGGCGACGTTCGGAGAGCTGGACATCCTGATGAACGACGCCGGGGTGGACGCGTCCGGCACCCCGGTCGCCGATCTGGACACCGAGACCTGGGACCGCGCCATCCGTACGAACCTGTACGGGATGTTCTTCTGCTGTCGGCGGTTCGTCCGGCACCGCCGCGACCATGGTGGACACGGAAAGATCATCAACATCACCTCCATCCACCAGGAGGTGGCCCGGGCCGGCGGCGCCGACTACGACGCCAGCAAGGGCGGCATGCTGGAGCTGGCCAAGAGCATCGCGCTGGAGGTCGCCCCGCTACACATGAACGTCAACAACATCGGGCCGGGCATGGTGCTCACGCCGTTCAACCAACGTGCGATCGACGACCCGCAGTACCTGGAGGAGCAGGTGCAGTCGATCCCGTGGAAGCGGGCCGCCCAGCCGGAGGAGATCGCGAAGCTCGCCGTCTTCCTGGCCAGCGACGACGCGAACTACGTCACCGGGTCGACCTACTTCATGGACGGTGGCCTCATGCAGAACCAGGGGCAGGGCGCGTAGGGCGCGCTCCGACGCGTGGCGAACGGTTGACCTCAACCTTGGTTGAGGTTTTACCGTCTCCCTGTCGCGATCGGAGCGTTCCTGGAGGAGACCCATGTTCTTGGTTACTGGCGCGACCGGCAACGTCGGACGGCGGGTGGTGGCACGGCTGACCGCCGCAGGCCACGACGTCCGCGCCGTCGTCCGCGACCCCAGCCGGGCGAACCTTCCGGCCGGGGTACCGGCGGTCACCGCCGATCTGGCTGATCCGGCGACCCTCCGCCCGCACCTGGACGGGGTCCGGGCCGTGTTCCTGATCTGGCCATACACTGACCCCGCCGTCGCCGTTGCGCTCGCGCCGGCCCTCGCGGACGTGCTGGCCAGCGCCGGGTCACCCCGGGTGGTGTACCTGTCGGCCGCCTCCGCCGAAGCCGACCCGAACTCGTTCTGGGCGGTGGTGGAGCGCACCCTCCGCGAACGCGACCTCCCCGGGACGGTGCTGCGTCCCACCGGCTTCGCCACGAACACGCTGGGCTGGGCCGACGCTATTCGCGCCGAGGGGGTGGTGCGCTGGCCGTACGGCGCCGCGGCCCGATCCCTGATCCACGAGGACGACATCGCCGCGGTGGCGGTCGAGGCGATGACCGGCGACCGGCACGACCGGCGGACCTACGTGCTCACCGGCCCGGAGACAATCACCCAGGCCGAGCAGGTACGTCTCATCGGCGCCGCGATCGGCCGTGAGGTGCGGTGGCAGGACATCCCGGCGGAGGCTGTCCGCCCGATGCTGGTCGAGGCGTTCGGGGACGCCGGTTTCGCGGAGATGGCGTTGGCCGGCTGGGCGGCGATGGCGGAGAAGCCAGAGCAGGTGACCGACGATGTCGAGACGGTACTGGGGCGACCCGCGCGGACCTTCGCCCAGTGGGCCGCCGACCACGCCGCCGACTTCGCCTGAACCATCCGGGATCCCGGTTGCTGGGTAAGATCCGAATCCCTCTTCTTTCCGCCTATCGCCCTGTTCTCACCGACGGCCGGTACTCCAGACTGATCCCCGCTTCCGCTGTTTCCTTCCTTGGCGACGGCATGGCACTCGTAGGAATACCGTGGTTGGCGATACAACTGGCACAGCCGGATCAAGGGGGAGTTGTCGCTGGACTGTCGCTGGCGGCGTACACGCTGCCCGGCGCCCTTGGAGCTCTCGTACTTGGCCGGTGGTTCGGCGGCATGAGCGCACAGAAGTTGGTCGGCGCAAGCACCGGCCTGCGAACTCTTGGACTGGCAACAATTGTCGCGCTGGCCGCCGCCGACCAACTCAACGCCTTCTCCTACATTGCCCTCCTAGCCGTTTCGTCTCTCTTTTCAGCGTGGGGGAACGCGGGTCTGTACACTATTGTCAGCCAGTTGTTCGCCGATGGTCGTCAACTTCCCGCGAATGCTCTACTCAGCGTATCCCAGCAGGTCAGCATCATCATCGGCCCGGCAATTGCTGGCATGATCCTGCTGAAGCTGGACGGCTCGGCAATCCTCGCAGTCAATGCGATCTCATACCTGCTTCTTCTCACCACGGTCGCCCGCCTGAAGCTTCCGCAACAACCGGCGGTAGCTCGACGGGCTGGCGTCGTGGCCGGCTTCCGGATACTCGCGCGGCGACCCCAACTGGTTTCCCTGTTGCTGATCACGGCCGCCTTCTTCTTCCTGTACGGCCCGGTCGAGGTTGGGCTTCCGCTCTATGTCGCCGGCAACCTGGCTGGCAGCGGCCAACTACTCGGAGCATTTTGGACCGCATTCGGTATCGGCGCAGTGATCGGCGGTTTCGCCGGCGGCGCCTTGGCCCGCGCGCCCAGATGGCCGGCTGTGATCGCCATTATCTTCGGCTGGGGTCTAACCCTCCTCCCCTTCGGCATCACCGACAACACCTCAGCAACCATGACCTCGTTCGCCCTCGGCGGATTGATCTACGGCCCATTTCCAGCGTTCACTATTTCTCTTTTTCAGCAGGCCGCAGACGCTTCTGAACTTACCTCCATCCTGGCAGCCCGGTCCGCCGTCACCACCACGGCAACACCTTTGGGTGCGGCGCTCGGCGGCCCACTGGTCACGCTTTGGGGCGCCGCTGACACATTGCTGTATTCCGGCATCGCCACGGTTGTGCTCGCGGCGCTCGTCACCGCGTCGATGCTATTTCTCAGAGGACGTGCCCGGTCACAGTGGGCGCGACGATCCGGTCATCGGGCGCTTGGTTCCGGGTAGCGGGCGCCGTTGAAGGTGACCCGCAGCGCGTACACCGACCGGCCCGCGGTGAGGTAGAGCTGGTTGC
The DNA here is from genome assembly GCF_000378845.1 of Salinispora pacifica DSM 45544. Classification (NCBI taxonomy): domain Bacteria; kingdom Bacillati; phylum Actinomycetota; class Actinomycetes; order Micromonosporales; family Micromonosporaceae; genus Salinispora; species Salinispora pacifica. Next base: position 2,449,853 of record NZ_KB905359.1, read on the forward strand.
GTTTCGGCCCACCGAAGGTGAGATTGGCGGCCGGCTCGGGCAGGAGCAACTTCCCGATGAGGCTGCCATCGGGAGCGAAGCAGTGCACGCCGTCCCAGGCCGCGGCCCAGACCCGACCGGCCTCATCGACGCGCAGCCCGTCGAAGCGTCCGTAGTCACACTCGGCGAAGATCTTGCCCCCGCTGAGGGTCCCGTCGGCGGTGACGTCGAAGACCCGGATGTGGCTGGGTTCCTGTCGGGTATCGACGATGAACAGCTGTTGTTCGTCCGGTGAGAACGCCAGACCGTTGGGGCGGAAGAAGTCGTCCGCGACCACCCGCAGGTCCCCGGTGCGGGGGTCCAGCCGAAACACGTAGCACGAGCCACCGAACTCGGGCTCGGCTTTGTTGCCCTCATAGTCGCTGTTGATGCCGTAGCTCGGGTCGGTGAACCAGATCGTGCCGTCGGCCCGGACCACCACGTCGTTGGGGCTGTTGAGCCGCTTGCCGGTGTAGCGATCTGCCAGCACGGTGATCGCCCCGTCGTGCTCGGTGCGGGTCACCCGCCGGTTTCCCTGTTCGCAGGTGATCAACCGGCCCTGCCGATCGATCGTGTTGCCGTTGGCGTAGCCGGAGGGCTGGCGAAACACCCCAACCGCGCCGGTGGTCTCGTCCCAGCGCAGCAGCCGATCGTTGGGGATGTCGCTCCACACCAGGTAGCGCCCCGCCGCGAAGTAGGCCGGGCCTTCCGACTTCCGCGCGTCACCGTGCAGGACGGTCAGGACGAAGTCACCGTCGAGGTCCCGGAAGCGCTCATCCAGCAGTCGGAACTCAGCAGGGACTGTGTCAGGCATATTGGCCTCCTCGCCAGATGTTGTTCTATAGCAAAGCCTGCCTTCCGAATCTGATATGGTCAAGTCGTCGCCGTTCCGATCCCGATGGGTGTTCGATGCTTGACGATATTGACCGCGTCCTGGTAGCCCGCCTGCAGCAGGACGCGACCCAGTCCTACGCGGCCCTCGGCGCGGCCGTTGACCTGTCCGCGGGTTCGGCGCACGAACGCGTACGCAAGCTGCGCGAACGGGGCGTGATCCGGCGTACCACCGTTGACGTCGATCCGGCCGCTGTCAGCCGGGACGTGCTCGCCTACGTGATGCTCGGTGCCGACGAGTGGATGGGCGACGCGGCCACCCGGGACGCGCTCACGGCCATTCCCGAGATCCAGGAGGCACACATCATCGCCGGCACGGCGAGCGTGCTGGTGAAGGTTCGCACCGCCACCACCGAAGACCTGCAAGCCCTGCTGAGACGCCTCTTCGCCATCGACGGCGTCACCAGCACCCAAACCATCGTCGTCCTGGAATCGTTCTTCGAACGGCCGATCAGCGTTGACCCGGTTCGCTGAGCGCAGACCCGACCGTCAGCCGACGCACCGGCCAGACCCGACCGTCAGCCGACGCACCGGCCAGATCCGGCATCCGGCGCGGAGCGAGACGGCATTCACGCCTGCTGCTCCGCCTCCCGCTCGGCAGCGTCAATCGCACTGTCGGTGACCCAGAACAAGCCAATGACCAGGCTGAGCGCCAACACACCCATGACCGCGAAGACCACGCGCAGGCCGAGCAACTCCGCCAGCAGACCGCCGGTGAGCGCACCGAGGGGCATGCCGCCCCAGGCCAGCATCCGGTAGCCGCTGTTGACCCGGCCCAGCAACCGGTCGGGGGTGATCCGTTGGCGGAGCGAAATCGTGATCACATTCCAGGTGGCGACCAGAACCCCGCCCCCCAGATAGACCGCGCCCACCACGAATGGGTTGGCGCTCAACGCCGGCACACCGACAACTACCGCGGCGACGACGACTGCCACGCCGAGGGTGGCGGAGCGACCCAGCCGTCGCTCAATCGCCCCCGCGACCAACGAGCCGAGCACAACGCCGACGGCCAGGGTCGCGAGCAGCAGCCCGTACCCCGACTCGGTGAGCCCCATCGCCGATTCGGGACCGACCGCATAGAGCGGCAGCACCGCGACAACCGCGCTCATCGTGAAGTTGCTGACCCCCACCATCACCGCCATGGTGCGCAGCAGTTGGTGTCGCCAGAGGAACCGGAGGCCCTCCGCGATGTCCCGACGCAGGCTGCTCGGCGCGTCCCGTTCGACCCGGAACCGGCCGCGGATGAGGAGTAACGCCGCGACCGCGACCGCCCACAGCCCCGCCGGCCCCGCCACCGCCACCGCCACGCTCGCGGAGACCAGGAACCCCGCCAGGGGTGGGCCAACGAACTGGTTGGCCGTCAACTCGACCGCGTGCAGTCGCCCGTTGGCGCGCGGCAGCGCGTCCCGCGACACCACCTGCGGCAGGATCGACTGGGCCGAGGTGTCATAGAGCGTCTCGGCGACGCCGGCGCCGAACGCCACCGCGTAGAGCAGCCAGATCGACGCCGCATCCAGGGCCGCGGCCAGCGCCATCACCCCGAACAACACCGCACGCACCGCGTTGGCGGCCGCCATCACCCGGCGGCGGTCCCACCGGTCGGCCAACGCGCCGGCCGGCAGCGCGAAGAACAGCCACGGCAGGCTGAACGCCATCGCCACCCCGGCCACCCGCATCGGTGAATCCGTCAAGCTGACCGCGACCAGCGGCAGCGCAAGTTTGACGATCCCGTCGGCGAGGTTCGACGCCGCGGACGCGGACCACAGCTGCCAGAACGGGGTGCCCAGCTTCTCGGCATCCCGACGCCGAGCAGCCAGGTGGCCCGCTGGGCCCGGCGTTCTCCGGTCATCCGTACGGGGAGGATCGCCAATCGTCACCCGGGGATGTTCTCAGAACGGCCACCTGGCTCGCTGCCCCCAACCAGGCGGGAGATCGACCACCGACGCACGGTGCGCGAAGCCGGCCTACTCGAAAGTCACCCGCAGTTGACGCAGCAGGCCACCGTAGTCCTCGTCGTCGTCTCCGATGAAGATCGGAAGTGAGCCGGCGACCAGTCCCACGCCTTCGATTTTGAGGCCCGAGCTGCGCGCCAGTTGCTGGGGTGGCTCGACCGGACGCAGCCGCACGCCGCTGCGTCCCTCCTCCCGGACCGTCGCCGCGCGATACACCGCGCTGTCAAAGGGGCCGAGGTCACCCGGGTCGTACGCGGACGAGACGTAGACGTTGCCCCACCGGTCGATGTCCATGCCCGAGGCGGGTCGTCCATCCGGTGGTTCGGGTGCCGTGAAGGGAACCGAAGTCCACCGCCGACCGAACTGGATCTCGCCGTCCTCGGACACCCTCAGGCGAGTCATGTGGATGAAGGTGGTGTCCCGACCCTCCGCCCGCTCGGCGTAGACGAAGTAGTCCTCTCCGCGGATCGTCGCCACGGCCGTCGCCTCGACGTTCACCAGCGGCTCGGGCGTCTCGGGCCACGGCACCGCGCTCACGATCTCGACGTTAAGGTCCCGGTCCCACCGGGCGAGATAGATCGTGGGGTTGGGGTCGACACCGTCGGCGTTGCTCTCCGCCAGCAGGGCCGCGTTCCGGCCGGGCAGGCGGGCGATGCTTTCGAGATCATTCGGCACCCCACGACCGGGGAAGTCGACATCGAGTTCGTCAACGACGATGCCGTTCGGGTCGACGGGCGTCCGCACGATCGAGAGTCGCGGCAGGTCGCGCTCCGCATCGTTGTCCCGGGTGTCGTGGCAGACCAGGAAGACCTCCTGCACCACCCCGTCGCTCTCCTCGGTGGTGAGCCAGGCGATGCCGCTGAACTCGCGGGGTGCCCGGATCTCGAGCCGCTCGGTCGAGGAAGCGTCAACCGCCTCCCGGGCCGGTGGGCTGTCCGCCCCGGGTTGGCGCTGCGCCAGACTCGGTGTGGCGGGCGCGAGCAGGCTCAGTCCGGTGGCGACCGGCAGCAGCCCGCAGGCGATGAACCGACGGCGAATCATTCGTCCCCCTCAACCGGCGGGCACGACCGCCGGACCCGCCAGGGACAAAAGTAGAATCATTCTCGCCTTCTTGCGGGCCGTTCCTCCCCCGTTACCACCAAGGTGTCGGCTCACTGGCCCGCTGCGAGTTCCCGCAGGTCTGCCGCGCTCACCTCATGGGCGTCCGGACCCGGATCCCCCCACTGATCCCGCTTCGCGAGCAGCTGTGCGGCGAGTTCCTGCGCGCCCACCAAGGCGTGGTACTCCGCCGAGCCACATTGGATAGCGTTCGCGAGCGGCACCTCGGTGGCGTCCTCGATGGAGCGCAGGCCGGCGGCGATGACCTCCGCCAGATCGTCGAAGCTCCACGGGCCCACCGTCCAGACGTACAAGCCGGTCATGCAGCCCATCGGCGCGACGTTCATGATCGTAGGGTGATGTTGCCGTACGTAGGTGCCGAGAAAGTGTTCAAGTGTGTGCATGACCGGGCCCGGCACCTGGGACGCGTTCGGCTGCGCCACCCGGAAGTCCCAGAGCGCGACCGGCTGGCTCGTGCCGGGCACCGTCTGCTCGTTGACGATCCGCAGGTAGGGCGGCACCACGTACCGATGATCCAAATCGTGTGACTGCGGCATAGCCAGGACTCCTAGGTCACTCCCAAGGCGGACTCGCCCTCAGCCTAGGAGGAATGCGCGCTCATGCTGCCCGCTTCCGGTCAAGCCGGTCGCCGCTCCGGACCACCTCCGAAATCAAACTGGCCATGTCGGTGGCGCTGCCAACGGGAAGAGCCGGGCTGGCCGCCGCGCCGGTCAGCTCCGTCAGCACCGGCGCCAGCTCGGCAGCGGTCGTGACATAGGTGGTGAGCCCCGCCTCGGCGAGCAGCTCCGCATTGGCCCGACCATGCCCAGAAATCGGCCGATAGGTGACGGTGGGTAGCCCACCGGCCAGCGACTGCTGAAAGGTGAGCCCGCCGGCGTTCTCCACCACCACATCAACCGCCCGCATCAGCGTGGGCATGTCCTCGACCCAGCCCAGGACGTGTCCGGGAAAGGCACTCAGGCGCTGGCGCAGCCGGACGTTGCGCCCACACGCCACGACGGGGGTGACGCAGCCGGCGGCGAGCACATCCCGAGCGGTACGGGCCACGTCGCCCACCCCCCAGGAGCCGGCGACGATCAAGGCCAGCCGCTCCTGCTCGGGCAGGCCGAAACGGGCCCGAGCCGTACGCTGGCAGGCCGTCGCCGACGCGGCGAACTCGGCGGAGATCAGCGGATCGACCACCCGGACATCAGCTGCCCCACGCGCCGCCGCCTGCCGCTGTGTCCCGTCGTGAACGACGCAGTAGGTGTCGACCCCCGGCGAGATCCAGATCGGGTGGACGACGAAATCCGTGACGTAGCTGAGCACCGGCACGGTGAGCTGCCCCGTGCCGCGCATCGGGCCGAGTAGCTGGTTGGCGAACGGGTGTGTCGTCACCACCAGGCAGGTGTCCGCCGATATCCGCGACAGCATCCGCGGTACGGCCGCCCGCAGCGCGGCCCGGAACGCCCGGACCATCGACGACGACCGGTCGGTAAACCGGAAGAGCGCGTCGTAGCTCCAGGGAAACCGCTGGAGCATGGTGCGGTAGCCCTCCCGGACGAGCCGGTGCAGCGGCCGGGGCAGGGCCGCGAAGAAGTTAAGCTGCTCCACGACGACTCCGTCGCCGGCGAGCCGGGCGGCGAGTTCGGCCGCGGCGGCGTCGTGGCCCGCGCCGATGTCGGCGGAGACGACCAGGATCCGCAGCTGGCCCTGGCGGCCGTCGAGGTCGTCGCGACCGGCACCAATCGGGGACGTACCGCCGCGCGGACCTCTCCCGCCCGGCCGTGGCTTCACCGGCTGTGGTTACCCACCCGGTACGTCGCCATGCCCCGGTCGTGCCCGGACCGGTGGGCGCCATGCCCCGGGCTCCCGGGCCGCCTCGGTCTCCTCGTGTGCGCCGAGCGTCCCGATGGTCAGCTCCCGCTCCTGGGCCCAGCTCACGAGGCGAGGCAGGACAGCCAGGGCACCTCGCCAGGCACCCGGGCTGGACGCATGATCCGAATCATGTAGCAACAGCGTGCCGCCACCGTCGAGATCCTTCACGATGGTTGCCCAGATCGACGCCGGAGACCGTGTCACGTCCCAGTCGCGTCCCCAGGCGGTCCAGAGGCGGGGGGTCAGGCCCAGCCGCCGGCAAGCCAGCAGCGCCGGCAGCGTCAGTACCCCGTATGGGGGCCGGTACCACAACGGCTCGGCTCCGGTGACCGCCGCGACGGTATCCCGAGCGCGGGCAATATCAGCGTAGGTCGCGGCAGGTGATCGGCACAGCAGGTTCCGGTGCTCCCATCCGTGCACCGCGAGCTCATGCCCGGCCGCCGCCATTTCCCGACCGAGTCCCGGATCACGGTCGAGCAGCGTGCCGAGCAGAAAGAACGTCGCCCGCAGCTCGGCATGCTCCAACGCCCGCAGAAACCGGGTGGTGGAGGCACGGCGTGGCCCGTCGTCGAAGGTCAACGCGATCCGGGTGGCCGCACCCACCCCCGCCAGCCGAGGCCAATACCGGCGCCGCAGCGCTCCGCTGGCGGTGACCACCGGCAGCGCGTGCACCACCGCCCCGCCCGCGGCGACGGCGGCCGTCCCCGCCAACCAACGCCGAAGTTCGGGCCCCCCGACCCGGACGCCACCTGCCACGACGCCACCTGCCACGGCGTTCCGATACCCGCTTCGGACCCCGCTACCCGCTTCGGAACGGAGCACGGCTTTCGTCTGGGCGGCCTTGCGGTGATCGTCGTAGGCGGGCCAGCCAGCCGTCGGCCCAGTCGAGATGCGGGCAACCCTTGTTCGCGCACCGGGGGCAGGTCCGCCCTTCCCAGTGGCTACGGATGATCGTTTCGATTCCGCGAAACACCAGGTCCAGGTCCAGGTCTCCCGGCTCGAAGGCGCTGGTTGTGGGGTGGTCGGGTTCCGCCCGCCAGCACCAGTCGACAAACCTCTCCCTGAGGTCCGGCCTGGTGCCGTTGAGCCGGGATAGCTGATCAGATGCCTCGGCCAGGAGCTTGCCCTGGTGGGCCAGCAGGGCTGACCTCCTGCCGCGATACTCATCCAACAACGCGAGCCGGGCGGGCTGGCAGGGCCAGTCGGCGCCGCAGGCCCGGCACCGCCAGAGCGGGCGCATGGGGTCGTGTGCCTTTCTCACCACGACCGGCTCCCACGCGTGTCGTGGTCACGTAGGCAGCGCTTGAGGTCACCACACCTGGGGCACCAACTACCCGAACGGCTTTTGGTCACCAGGCCCAGGACCACGCCAACGGCGAGCCCAACGACGACGGCAATAGCAACGACAACCACCGATGCCATCTCAGTCTTGCCTGTCGGCGCTTCGGGCAGGCGGCTGGTGCGCGGTCACCAGCGGCCTCCGTTGGCTCGCCACTGCTGCGCCGGGGTGAGCCAACCGACGCGGCCGGGCCGGGGGTCGGCGAGGGTGGGCTGGGTCATCCATGCCGGCAAGTTGACCGGCCTAGCGCGCTGCACCGTCACGGGGTACGGGACGTTGTTCCTCTGCTGCGGTGCGATCGCGGAGCGCGGCGAGTTCCTCCTCTGGCGGCGGAACCAACGACTGGGGCGCATGTCTCCTCCTGCAGGGCTGGGGATCCGGCGACCTATACGGGTTGCATATGGGGTGCCACGTCGAGTCCATCGTGCATCATGCACACACGACAATGCAATCCCACGCGATACTAATCGTGCTCACCTTCGGGGTATCTGGATTCGCGTCCGCGTGAGTACGATGCGATGCATGGCCAACTCACGGCGGTACCAACCAGGCAACATGGCTGGTCGACGGCTCGGGATGATGCTCCGGGCGCTTCGAGAGGCGGCCGAGCTAAGCACAGCCCAGGTCGCGGAGCACCTTGCCAGCAGCCAGCCGAAGGTCAGTCGGATCGAGAATGCCGTATCCCCGGTATCCAAAGGGGATCTGATGCTGATGCTCAACCTGTACGGCGTCACCGACCCGGACGAACAAGATCGGCACTGGCAGCTTGCCCGCGCCGGACGAGAGCGGGGTTGGTGGGAGTCGTACCGGGACGTCATCACCGGCTCCCTCGGGTCCTACATTGGATTCGAGAACGACGCCACATCCTTGAAGATTTGGTCCTTGGGAGTCTTCCCCGGGCTGCTCCAAACCGAGGCGTACGCTCGGGCGCTGTTCGCGGCAGACCCCGTACGAACGGAGCCCGAGGAGGTGGATCGACTGGTGGCGGCTCGAATGCAACGTCAGCAGCGGATCGAGAACGACGGGCTGAGCTTGTGGGTCGTCCTTGACGAATCGCTACTACACCGTCAAGTCGGGTCCTCAGAGGTGCTTGCAGGGCAGCTTGAGCGAGTGGCCAGCCCGCCACCAGGAGTGACGGTGCAGGTACTGCCATCAAACATCGGATGGCACTCCGGGCTGAGCGGCGCCTTCACGATCATGGAATTTGCGGAGTACCCCACGATCGCGTTCCGCGAGGCGCTGACCGGGGACACCCCGGTCGACGCCGCCCGCGACGTGGGGCGATACACCTTGGCTTTCGATCACCTCCGAGCTTCAGCCCTGAGCCCGGTAGAGTCAAAGAAAGCCGCCGCGTCGGTGACGCGGGAACTACGGAAGGAACAGCAATGAACCTCGACGGCGCCACGTGGCGCAAATCCACCCGGAGTTCCGGTGGCGGAAACGGGGACTGCGTGGAGGTGGCCGACAACCTTCCCGGCGTCGTCGGCGTCCGTGACAGCAAGGACCCAACCGGGCCGTCGCTGGTGTTCGGTCCGGAGGCGTGGCAGGCGTTCGTTACGCACGCCCGGCGCTGAGAAGAACTTGAGCCCCCCGGTGCTGGCGCGCTGGGGGGCTTGCGCATGCCCGGTCCTCGACGTCAGGTATCACCCTCCAGACAGCCGACAACGGCTTCGAGCCCGGCCGTGCTCGGCTGGTGAGCGGGCCGCGAACACCCGTTCGTGAACACGGTCATCGGCCTCGGTCGGCCCTGAAAGGTCAAACCGGTTGACGGCACGGTCAAAATTCGGAGGTGCGTGCCTTCCAGGAACTGGTTGACGAGGCAGCAGCGGCGGACGTGTCCGGGTGGAGCTTCGACTGGCTCGACGGCCGGGCGACCGAGCAGCGACCGCCCTGGCGCTACTCACGTCTGCTCGCGTCCCGGCTACCCCACTCCCCCGCGGCACTGGATATCGACACCGGCGGTGGTGAAGTCCTCGCCGAGCTGCCCCGGCTGGCGCCCCGGATGGTGGTCACCGAGGGCTGGCCACCGAACGTGGAGCGCGCCCGAGCACTGCTACAGCCCCGCGGCGTCGCGGTCGTCGCGGTAGAACCGGGACGATCGTTGCCCTTTGCCGATGCCAGCTTCCCGCTGGTAACCAGCCGCCACCCCGTCCGCCCCGACTGGTCCGAGATCGCCCGGGTGCTCCAGGACGGCGGCAGCTACCTCGCCCAGCATGTCGGGCCCGCCTCCGCGTTCGAACTCATCGAGTACTTTCGCGGCCCCGTGCCCCACGAGCGTTTCGCTCGTGACCCACACCGGGAGGTCGCCGCCGCGCGGCGCGCCGGGCTGGAGATCGTGGAGCTGCGCACCGCCCGCTGCCGGATGGAGTTCTTCGACATCGGCGCGGTCGTCTACACCCTGCGCAAGTGCGCCTGGTGGGTGCCCGACTTCACCGTGGAGCGGCACCGCGCCCGACTCGAACGGCTCGACGCCCACATCCGCGCCCACGGCACATTCGTCGCGCGCTCCACCAGGACCCTGATCGAGGCCAGCCGCGCACCCCGCCGAAGGGCCCAAAAATGATCGGAGCCAAGATCGGTGCCGGACGGGAGGCGGACGTACACAGGTGGTGCGACGACGCGGTCATCAAGCTGTACCGGCCCGGGCTGCTCGGACACCGCGCCGAGGCGAGAGCACTGACCGCGCTGGCCGGGCCCGGCATCGCTCCTGCCACGGGGACTACCACCCCGGCAACCTGATGCTCACCGATGGTCGAGCCGCGGTCATCGACTGGCCCAACGCGACGCGCGGCGCCCCAGCAGCCGACCATGCCCGGACGAAGCTGCTTCTGCGCTACTCCGCTCCGCTACCGGAGACATCGCGGGTGGCTCGTACGCTGATCAGCAGCAGCCGGTCCGTGTTCGCCCGCCGCTACACCCGCGCCTACCGGGCCGGCTCGGTGCGGCCGCCACCGCAGTCGGGATCCTGGCTGGCGGTACAGGCCGCGGCTCGCCTCGCGGAAGGCGTCGCGGCCGAACGAGCCACCCTCATCGCACTTCTTGAGCGCCGCTACCACCAGACCGGGCGGTAACGGGCCGGCCTCCCCGCGGTTTCGGTGGCACGGCCCGCCCGCCCCGGTAGGCGGGCTGCCCAGGCGCAAACCTCAGCCAGGGACGCGGGACGGCGTGGCGGGGCTGCCGAAACGGGCGAGGTAGTGCCAGACGCGCTTGAGATCCTGCGGGTGGTAGCAACCGGTACGAACGGCGTCCCCGATGATGCGTGGGGTGAGGTACCCCTGGACGGCGAGAGCGGCACCGAGTTCCACGTAGCGCGGGCCACGGTACTCCGGATGCCGACGGAGCTCGGCTACGGAGAGCCGGAATCCCGGATGCCACTCCAGCCGGCAGGGCAGGCGACGGGCTGCACTCTCGACGTCGGTGCCGCGATAGCAGGAATCCAGTACGAGGGCCTCGACATCACGGTCCAGCCGGACCGCACCGTGCACCTGCGCCTCGACGTAGTCGTCCAGTTCGTCCCGCTGGTCGGCGTGAGCCAGGTCGACCAGCGACATGCGTTCGGCCACGCCGAACATGGTTGGCTCGAGGTGGCTGTCCGGGTAGCAGAAGGTCGCCCGGCTGAGCGTGGACGCCGTCAGCCGCAGGTGAGCAGAGCCGAATCGGGGTGCGGCACCGACCGGTTTACGGCGGGAGTTCAGCCCACCGTAAACCGGTCGATGCTGGACGGGTATGGCGTCATAGGCGCCGCCGAACATCCGCTGTTCCCAGCGCCACCGGTCGCCACCGGGATGGGCGGTGAGCCCACCGTTGCTGGTGCCGGTGACAAACTGAGATAGGTAAACCCCGTCCGCCACCATCCTGCCGAGGATAGGGCTGTCAGCGACCATCCGGTCAGGATGAAAGTTCAGCGTGATCCGCAGAGACGCGTCGACCGGGGGCCCCGCGGACCGGGTTGCCACGTAGCGCAAAGCCTGCGAACAGGCAGAGTGCAGGTTAGCTTCCGAAAACACCCTTTCATCCACCCGTCCATTGTCCGGTTGGTCGCTGGTGCGGCCTACCCCTTTACGCACACCACCTGCTTGAGGTGCGCGACCACCTCGACCAGATCGGTCTGCTGCTCCAGCACGGCCTCGATGTCCTTGTACGCGCCGGGAATCTCGTCCACGACCCCGGCATCCTTGCGGCACTCCACCCCGGCGGTCTGCGCCGCCAGATCATCGGTGGTGAAGCTCCGCTTGGCCTGCCCCCGGGACATCCGCCGGCCCGCGCCGTGCGACGCGGAGCAGTACGCCGCCTCGTTGCCCTTACCCCGCACGATGTAGGAACCGGTCCCCATCGATCCGGGGATGATGCCCAGCTCTCCCGCCCCGGCCCGGATGGCGCCCTTGCGGGTGACCAACACCTCCACACCGTCGTAGGTCTCCTCGGCGACATAGTTGTGGTGGCAGCTGATCGGCTCGTCGTAGCTCACCTGCGGGAACCGGTCCCGGACCACGGTGCAGAGCAGCGCGAGCATGACCGCACGGTTACGCCGCGCGTACTCCTGCGCCCACCACAGGTCCCGCCGGTAGGCGTCCATCTCCGCCGTCCCGGCGAGGAAGACCGCCAGGTCACGGTCGGGCAGGGCGGCGTTGTGCGGCAGCCTCCGGGCGATGGCCATGTGCCGCTCCGCCAGCTCCTTGCCGATGTTCCGGGAGCCGGAGTGCAGCATCAACCACACCCGGCCCGCATCCACGCCACCCTGCTCCAGGCAGACCTCGATGAAGTGGTTTCCGCCGCCGAGGGTTCCCATCTGGTTCATCGCTCGGCCTTCCAGCCGGGCGACCCCGGCGTGCAGGTCGGTGAAGCGCCGCCAGAAGTCGTCCCATCCCGCCTGCGCCAGCCCCCAGATCCGACGCGGGTTCACCGCCTTCTTGCGCTGGGCGAAGCCGACCGGAATCGCGTCCTCGATGGCGTGCCGCAGCCCCGCGAGGTCGTCCGGCAGGTCAGCCGCGGTCAGCGAGGTCCGAACCGCCGACATGCCGCAGCCGATGTCGACGCCAACCGCGGCCGGCGAGACGGCCTGCCGCATCGCGATGACCGAGCCGACGGTGGCGCCCTTACCGAAATGCACGTCGGGCATCACGGCGACGCCCTGCACCCAGGGCAGGGTGCCGATGTTGCGGAGCTGCTGAGCGGCCTGCGGTTCGATGCTGTACGGGTCGGTCCACACCCGAACCGGAGCCCGGGTGGCGGGCAGCACGGCGTACGTCATGATCTGCACTTCCTGATGGTTTGCGTTGCACAGGTCTACCGAACACCGGGGTACGCCCTCGTGCTCGGCCACAACGGTCTCGACCTCGTCAGCCCAGTATCGCGAAGACAACCGTCGAGATCACCGGATTATTGGGGCTCAACCTGCCCTGGCGACCAGTGCCGATCCGACGAGGCCGGGTGTCACCGCACTGACCACCGAGTTCAGGTGGTGACGACTTTCTGCCGGCAACAGCAACTGGCTACGTCCTGCGACAATTTGCTCATGGAGTCACCTGTCATCAGTACGGTGGACCGGAGCCTCCGATGGTGGAGTGCGCTGCGGCTCGCCCTGGTCCTACTGTGGCTGGTGGCGGCGGTCGCCGCCTGGTGGACGACTCCCCGAGAGCAGAGCTACGAAAGGGCGCATGCCGATGCCGCTGCCGGCCGCGTGACGGCCTTTCAGTGGGGCGACCACTGGAACAGCACCGACGCGGGACGTTGGTTCGAAACTCCCGGTCTGCGACAGAGCTCCAGCCAGCGCGGGTCATACTTCGCGTGGAAAACCTCCGATGGTCGGTGGTGCTGGACCGACACCACCACTTTCACGCAGGTGGAGGCATCCATCGACGATGACGGCTACTCCGGGCCTGGAGCCGCCGGCATCGCGCGGCAGCTACGCGCCGCCGGGATCGAGCAGCGAGGCGGCATCCTGCCCCAGGGGGCATCCATCACGGCCGGGATAACCTTCCTTCTCGCCGTGGTCATTCTTGGCGTCGTGATCGCCGGTCCACCGCCGCGCCGGGGCACTCGATGGTTCTGGTTTTGGCTGATCTACCTAACACCGCTGGGTCTCGGCTTGTTGTTCTGGTTGGTCCGGGAGCATCCGTGGGCACGTTCGGCCCCTCATGCCGCCCCCTCCGGCAGCGGCGAACGGCGAGACCGCGGCGCTCTCGGCTTCGCGATCGGCCTAGTCCTGGCAATCTTGCACATCGCCGTCGTCTCGATCCTGCATAGAGCCCTCGGCGACTGGTGGGTGCCGCGGCCCGGCGTCTAGCGCTTGACCGGCGATGAGATGCCCGGCTGGGCCAGAAATCAGCGAAAGCTGACCGGGCTCTCCGACCGCCGCGCGGGTGGCACCAAGCCCGGGCGGGCGCTGTGCCTCTACAGTCGATCTGTGCCGATCCTTGCCTCACCCGCACTGCCGCGCGGCTCGATGGCGGCGCTGACGCAACCCGAGCTCACCGCGCAGGACCTACTGCTTCGCCCCTGGCAGCCGTCAGATCGGCGTACCGTCGTGGCTGGCTACGCCGACCCGGCCATCCAACGCTGGCACTGCCGCTCGATGACCGACGATGAAGCTGATGACTGGATAGCCGCCTGGCCCGGCCGGTGGAGCGGGGAGACCGGCGCCGGTTGGGCCGTGCTGGCTGCGGGACACGTCGTAGGGCAGATCAGCCTGCGCCGGGTGGACCTGGCCGAGGGCTTGGCAGAGGTGTCGTACTGGGTGCTGCCGGAGGCGCGCGGCCGCCGGGTCGCCCCCCGCGCGTTGTCCGCGGTCACCACCTGGTCCTTCACCACCCTCCGGCTCCACCGCGTCGAACTCTGCCACTCGACGGTGAACACCGCGTCCTGCCGGGTCGCGCAGTACGCCGGCTTCACGATGGAAGGCACGAAACGGGGCGAGGCTCGCCACACCGATGGCTGGCACGACATGCACCTCCACTCCCGTCTCGACCACGACCGGTAGCCGCCCGGAGCTGAGAGCTTTCGTCGATGCCATCCCCGCAACCGAAGGTGACCCCGGTGACCGAGGTGGAGCAACCGCTGCCGACCGCTCCGCCAGAGCGCCTCGACCGCCGGCTCAACGGAGCGTTGCTGTACCGGCACCGGGCCGAACTATCGATGTAGAAGCGCGCCGTCTTCGGCGCCACCGCCGGTCACACCCGACAGGCGCCGGGCCGGCAGGGTCAGGACCAGCGCGACCGCGAGCACCGGAATCGCCGCAGCGACGAGAAAGGCCGTGCCGGCGTTGGTCTGGCTGACCAGCACGCCGCCGAGAGCGTAGCCGCCGGCGCCGCCGAGACCGGTCGCGGAAGCGAGCCACGTGAACGCCTCGGTCCGGCAGTGCGCGGGCGCGAGGAGACCGCAGATCGTGGCCAGTGTGGTCGCCGCCGGTGAGATCGCGAGTCCGGCCAGGAACATCAGGGGATAGAGGACCGCGAGGTTCTGACCCGTCAACAGGGTGCAGAATCCGAGGCCGGTCAGGCCCAGTAGGACTCCGCACTGCCGCCGGATACCTCCGGGCCAGTCCCGAGTGCCGAACGCGAGCCCTCCCGCCACGCTCCCGGCTGCCCAGACCGCCAACAACACTCCCGCTGCGGACGTCGACCCGAGTTCGATGGCCCGGGCGATGATCCCGACCTCGATGAACCCGACCGCCGCCATCTGCAGCGCCACGATGAGCAGTAGGGGAGCGAGGGCCAACAACCCGCGGTCCAACAACCTGCGGTGTCGGGTGGTCGCCCGAATCTGCTCACCCTTCGACCAACCCGCTGTGGCGGCGAACAGCCCGGCGCCCACCAGACCCACGACGACAGCGATAAGCAACGCCGTCATGGGCGAAGCCACTACCACCAGTGCGGCGACGAGCGCGGGACCCCCGATGAACATGACCTCCGTGCCGATCGTGTCCAGGCTCAGGGCGCTGGCCCGCTCGCTCGGCTTGCCGAAGCTGTGGATGAACACGGAGCGGATAGCCGCACCCAGCGGCGGGGTCGACACGCCAGCGACCGCTGCGAGCGGCCAGATGAACGGCGCGGGCACCACGACGAGGGCGATGATGCCCGCCGCATTGATCACCGCCGCGATCACCAGCACGTACGGTCCCCGGCGGTCGACCATTCGGCCGATGACGACGAAGCCGAGGCTCGCGGTAACCGCATAGACGGCCACGACCGCGCCCCCTGCCCCCAACCCACCGAGGTGTTCTTGGGCGAACAGGAGCAACGCGAGCGGGACCATGGTCTGGGTGAGGCGTGCGATCAGCGAGCCGGGGAACGCCCACCGAATCGTCGGGTGCGAGACCACCACGAGGTACCGACGCACTCCGACGGGGTCGGCCACCGGCGGCGCGGAGGTCTGGTCCGGGGCGGTGCTCACGACTGCCTTCCCCCGGGCATGGTTTGCGGGAACCCGTAGAGGATCAGTCGGACGGGCTCCTGTGCCTCCGAGGACGCCAGTTCGGCGCGGCGCACATGCTCCCGGGTGATCGACTCCACCTCCTGCCCCCAGGCGGACAGTTCGGCGGGCGACATCAGCGCGGTGCGGCTGTGCATCGTCACCGACGTGTTCCACCCGGCGTGGCGCTCGTCGTGCGTGGCCACGAACTCCTGCAACAGGGCCTGGTCCCGGTGCAGCCGGACGCGCATGAACTGCTCCTGCGCCTTTCCCGTTTCTGGGTCATCCGTCGGCACGTCCGCCAAGGGCACGTCGGTCTCCGGGGTCGCCCGTCGCCAGTGGCGCTCCCGAAGGCTGGCCCCCTCCACCACAGCCGGCTCGACCAGGCCCTGCGCGGCGAGGATGCGCAGGTGGTAGGAGCAGGTCTTCGGGGTGAGGCCGAGCAGCGTGGCACCTTCACTCGCCGTCAGCGTGTCCCGTACCCGAAGCAGGTCGAGGAGAGCCAGGCGGGTCGGATGGGCCAACGCCCGCAGGCCCTCCAGCGTGGTTACCGCTCGAATTGTGGAAGACATGTTCCGGAACATTAGTTCCCAAGTTGTCCAGCGGTCAAGAGCTGGACGGGTTCAGCCTCAAGTCAGACGGATCCACTCCCGGTCCAACCGATTCCAATTGACCGTTTTATCCGCCTATGGTGCTTCCGGTCAGCTCGGCGAGGTGTGCCTTTTCGACGGCGGTGCCGTCCTGTCCCGCACCGGGTTTGATGGGGCCATTGATGTCCCCCGGGCTTCACGGGAGCCGTAGCTTCCCGACCCGGACCCGGTGCGGCCGCGAGCCGGCGGGGGTGTCGGCTGCGCTGGCGCTGCCGCGCTGGTTCCCCTACCCGTGACGGAGTCCAGCTACGTGCTCACCATCGGCGTCGACTCGCTCCGCCGCCTCGCCCGCGAAGGGCGGCGCTCGTCACCGATCGGGCTTGGCTCGTGACCGCAGCAGTCAGATGCCGACGCTTCATGGGGGACGCCCCGGCACGCGGATCGGGTACTATCTGGCTCGGGTCGAGAGGCGCTGCGACGGGCAGAGCCCGCCACGCTCGGCCCTGATTTGTTAAAACAAGGGCGCCTCCGAGCTTTGGAGGCGGCTGCTTGAGCGCGTTACTGAGCCAGAAGAGCACGGCATCGTCGCTACGGCAGCTGATGTCGCAGCGGGTTCTGGTACTGGACGGCGCCTGGGGCACGATGCTGCAGGCCGCGAAGCTCACCGCCGCGGACTATCGAGGCGACCTGATCGTCGACCATCCGCAGGACGTCAATGGCGATCCCGACCTGCTCAACCTCACCCGGCCCGACGTCATTCTGGACGTACACCGGCAGTATCTGGCCGCCGGCGCCGATATCACCACGACCAATACCTTCACGGCGACGAGCATCGGCCAGGCCGACTACGGGCTCCAGTCACTGGTTCGTGAGATGAACGTTCAGGGTGCGCGGCTGGCCCGGCAGGCGGCGGACGAGTTCGGTGGCCGATTCGTGGCCGGCTCGATCGGGCCGCTGAACGTGACGCTGTCGCTGTCGCCGCGGGTCGAGGACCCGGCGTATCGCGCCGTCGACTTCGACGAGGTGCGCGCGGCGTACGCGGAGCAGATCTCGGCCCTGGCCGAGGGCGGTGTCGACCTCCTGCTGATCGAGACGATCTTCGACACGTTGAACGCGAAAGCGGCGATCGCCGCAGCTCGTGAGGTCGCGCCGCAGCTGCCGCTGTGGATTTCCGTGACCATCGTTGATCTCAGCGGCCGGACGCTGTCGGGGCAGACCGTGGAGGCATTCTGGCGCTCGATAGAGCGGGCCGATCCGCTGGTCGTCGGCGTGAACTGCTCGCTGGGTGCGGCCGAGATGCGCCCGCATATCGAGGAGCTTTCCAAGATCGCCAAGAGCTATGTGGCGTGTCACCCCAACGCCGGTCTGCCGAACGCTTTCGGCGGCTACGACCAAACGCCGGAGGAAACCGCCGGCCTGCTCGGCGAGTTTGCCGCATCCGGCTTGCTCAACATCGCCGGTGGCTGCTGCGGCACCTCACCGGAGCACATCGCCCGGATCGCCGACGCCGTGGCCGGCATCCCGCCACGGACGGTTGCCGCCCAGCCGGAAGCCACCCGGTTCAGTGGGCTGGAGCCGTTCGCGATCGGACCGGACACCGGGTTCGTGATGATCGGTGAGCGCACCAACGTCACCGGCTCGGCCAAGTTCCGTCGGCTCATCGAGTCGGACAACTATCAGGGCGCGGTCGACGTGGCCCTGGAGCAGGTCCGCGGCGGCGCCAACCTGCTCGACGTCAACATGGACGCGGACCTGCTCGACAGCGAGCGCGCCATGACGACCTTCCTCAATCTTATCGCCACCGAGCCCGAGGTTGCCCGGATCCCGGTGGTGATTGACAGCTCGAAGTGGACGGTGCTCGAAGCCGGCCTCAAGTGTGTGCAGGGCAAGGCCGTGGTCAACTCCATCAGCCTCAAGGAAGGCACGGAGTCGTTCCTGGCGCAGGCCCGCCGGATCCACGACTACGGTGCCGGCGTGGTGGTGATGGCCTTCGACGAGGACGGCCAGGCCGACACCACCGAACGAAAGGTGTCCATCTGCGCCCGGGCCTACGATCTGCTCGTCGAGCAGGTCGGGTTCGCGCCGGAGGACATTATCTTCGACCCGAACGTGCTCGCGGTCGCCACCGGCATCGCCGAGCACAACGGGTACGCGAAGGCGTTCATCGACGCCCTCCCGCTGATCAAGGCGCGCTGCCCGGGTGCCCGCACCAGCGGCGGCATCTCCAACCTGTCATTCTCCTTCCGGGGTAACGACGTGGTTCGCGAGGCGATGCATTCGGCGTTCCTGTTGCACGCTGTCCGTGCCGGGTTGGACATGGGCATCGTCAACGCCGGCCAGCTCGCCGTATACGCCGACATCCCCGCCGACCTCATCGAACTCGTCGAGGACGTGATTTTCGACCGGCGCCCGGACGCCACCGACCGCCTGGTCACCTTCGCGTCGACCGTCACCGGTTCCGGCACGAAGCGTGCGGTCGACCTCTCCTGGCGCGAGGCGCCGGTGCACGAGCGGCTGTCGTACGCGCTCGTGCACGGCATCGTCGACTTCATCGAAGAGGACACGGAGGAGGCCCGGCAGGGCCTCGACCGACCCCTCAATGTCATCGAGGGTCCGCTGATGGACGGAATGAAGATCGTCGGCGACCTGTTCGGCGCCGGCAAGATGTTCCTGCCGCAGGTGGTCAAGAGCGCCCGGGTCATGAAGCGCTCGGTCGCCTACCTCGAACCGTTCATGGAAGCCGAGAAGGAGCAGGCTCGCCTGGAGGGCCGGATCGACCCCGGCCGCGGGCAGGGCAAGGTCGTACTGGCGACCGTGAAGGGCGATGTGCACGACATCGGCAAGAACATCGTCGGCGTGGTCCTGGGCTGCAACAACTACGAGGTCATCGACCTGGGCGTGATGGTTCCGGCCGGCCGGATTCTGGACACCGCCGTCGCCGAGGGCGCCGACGCCATCGGCCTGTCCGGCTTGATCACGCCATCACTGGACGAGATGGTCGCCGTCGGCGCCGAGATGCAGCGCCGCGGTCTCAAGGTGCCCCTGCTGATCGGCGGGGCCACGACATCGCGTCAACACACCGCCGTGCGCATCGCCCCCTCGTACGACGGCACAACCGTGCACGTGCTCGACGCGTCCCGGGTCGTCGGCGTGGTCTCCGACCTGCTCGACGACGGTCGGGCCCGCGAGTTGGACCGCACCAACCGCGTCGAGCAGGAGCAACTGCGCGAGGCGCACGCCAACCGGCGCTCCCAGCCGATGCTCGGCCTGGCTGAGGCCCGCGCCAACCGCGAGCAGGTCGACTTCAGCGACCTACCGACCCCAAACTTCACCGGCTGGCGGACGGTCCAGCCCACCCTGCCGGAGCTGCGCGAGATGATCGACTGGCAGTTCCTGTTCTTGGCCTGGGAGCTCAAGGGCAAGTTCCCGGCGATCCTGGATCAGCCGGTCGCCCGCGAGCTCTACGACGACGCCAACACTCTGTTGGACAAGATCACGAAGGACGGCTCCTTCCAGGCCCGAGGCGTCTACGGCTTCTGGCCCGCACACTCCGAGGGCGACGACATCGTCCTCGGCAACGGGGTGCGCCTGCCGATGCTACGCCAGCAGACGGTGAAACCGGCCGGCCGGAACAACCGCTGCCTGGCCGACTACGTCGCCCCCGACGGTGACCACCTCGGTGGCTTCGCCGTGACCATCCACGGCGCCGACTCCCTGGCCGCGCACTACGAGGCCCAGCACGACGACTACCGCGCGATCATGGTCAAGGCGCTGGCCGACCGCCTTGCCGAAGCCTTCGCCGAGTACATCCACCTGAAGGCCCGCCGCGACTGGTTCGAGCCGGACGCCACGCCGGACCTCGCCGACCTGCACGCCGAACGCTTCCGGGGCATCCGACCGGCGCTCGGCTATCCCGCCAGCCCGGATCACAGCGAGAAGCGGGACCTGTTCGACCTGCTGGAGACCGCCGAGCTCGGCATCGGTCTGACGGAGACCTGCGCGATGACGCCGGCAGCCAGCGTCAGTGGGCTGATCTTTGCCAACCCGGCGGCGAAGTACTTCACCGTGGGCCGGATCGGCAAGGACCAGATCGAAGACTACGCCGCCCGCCGCGCCATCAGCGTCGCCGAGGCCGAGCGGTGGCTGCGACCCAATCTGGCCTATGAACCGTCCTGACGCCGGCCGCGTCCCAACCGACCACGTGGTTTACCGGCCGGGTGGGAGCGCCACGTCGTAGCGTCAGCTGGGCCTGGGAGCCGGAGACCTGGGAAGGTCCAGAAGATCCGGAGCCCACACTGTGGTCATGGCAGTGTGGTCAGCGTCTACATGCTGGTCTCGGCGACTGCTGAAGCCGTGGTACGGGGAGACGCCATGCTCAAACAGACTGTCCGGCACCTTCTAGGTGCGGTCGCGGCCTGGTGGGTGTTCGTCGCGCAGGCGGCCGCCGCCTACACAGTGCTGTTCGGACTTGCGCTGCTGACCAATGCACCGCTAGGTAGTCCGCTAGCCGGGCCGATGACGGTGCTGCTTGCTGCCGTGCTGGGCGCCATCTTGGTGCCGCTGCTGTTCTTGCCAGCCGGCCTGGTCGGCGAGGCGGCCACGAAACATGGGCGCCTCATTCTGAGGTTGGTGACTACGTTCGCCGTGGCCGCCGCGCTGGCCACGATCTATGTTGTCGTCGTGGCGGTAGCAACCGACGCGTCAGCTGCCGGCACAACGCTGGCGTGCCTGGGCAGCATGGTCGCTGTGCTCAGCCCCACCGTGGCCTACGTGGTCCTCGCCCACGCCATGTCGAGGACCAATTCGGCCCGACGGCACTTCCCGTCGCCGGCATCAGGCCCGGCTAGCACCTAGTCGGAGCCGACGCACTTCCACCCCGGCAGGCAGTCCCGTGGGGACGCGGTCGGGCGCACTGGCCCCGATCTGGCGCTACGCGGTCTCGACTCGACAGGCCCGGGCAGGTCAAGACGCACGAATTGCCCATACCGTACCTATTATCACTGAAGAGGGCAAGAAGTCGTCTATGTGATGGGAAGCCATGAACAAGAACGCGAAGGTGACTACCACCCGCGCCACCGCGACCGCTGCGGTAGCCGCCACCACCGCATTCGTGATGATGGGCAACGTGGTCAGCGCCGCGCCCGTCGGCCCGATCGACCCCGTCGAGGCCACCCAAGGATTCCTGGTCATGACGGAGGGAAACGCGACCTTGATCGGCACGGAGAACGAGGGGACGCTGGCCGTCGGCGGGAACCTCGCATTCTCGCAGTACCAGTTGGCCGTGGTGAGCGCCGGAAACTTCTTCGCCCCCGGCGAGAGCATCCCCACGGCGCTCGTGGTGGACGGGCAGGTGGACTTTGTGAACAGTGTGCCCAACACCCGCCTCCAGGTCCTGCAGGGCGGATTCGCCAAGATCGGAAACCTGAACGGCACCTTCGTGCGGAATGTCGACAACAACAACGCGCCGTCCAACACACGGATCCTGCCGGCCGACGACTACGACGCCTCACCCCGGATCGAACTCGTCACCAACCAGTCGGTGCCGAGTGTCGGCCCGGTCTCGGTGATTGACTTCACGGAGGCGTTCCAGACCTTCCGGTCAAACTCCACCGAACTCGCGACGTGCCAGAACACCGTCGTGCTGCGGGGCCCGAACGGCGACCCGATCTCCTCCCCCATCCCGCCCGGGACCAACGCCGTCATCGACCTGAGCCCGAACACCACCAACGTGCTCAACATCAACTCTACCGATCTGGACAACATCGGCGTCCTGACCTTCCCCGACCAGCCGACCGCGAGCAGCCCATTGTTGGTCAACGTCGACACCACCGATGTGGGGGACACCTTCGCCTGGACCGCACCGAACTTCGCCGGCATCGGCGGGCCCGAAGCCCGCTTCATCCTGTTCAACTTCCCCACCGCCACCACCCTCACCCTCGCGCCCGGCGGCGCCACGGTCGAAGGAACGATCTACGCGCCGCGCGCCGACTACACCGATCTTGACCAGAGCAACACCGAAGGCAGCATCATCGCGCGCACCCTGGAGCACCGCGGCGGGGAAATCCACGACTACCCCTTCAGCACGACGCTCGCCTGCGACAGCGGTTCCCCGACGGCCAGCCCGACGGTGACGCCGACCGCCAGCCCCACCGCCGATCCGACGGCGACCCCGACCGTCACGCCAAGCCCGACCGGGACCGACCTACCAATCACCGGATCGTCCAGCGGGTCGATGCTCCTCGCCGGCAGCCTGGCCGTGCTAACCGGCACCGCCCTCCTGCTCACAATCGGTCTGACGCACCGGCGCCGGCGCAACGCCGAAAGCTGAGCGCAACGACGCACCGCTACCGCTACCTGGACGATGGCCCTCCGCCCGCCGAGAATCGCGGCGGGCCTCGTCCAGGCAGGCAGCGGACGCACCGACCAGCCAGGGCAGGCTGGTCAGGAACTCAGGCAGCACAAACCCGGGTTGCGCTCGCGGGCCTCCGCCACCTCCGCGTCAGCGTCAGCGAACGCGGTGCAGACCTCCCGTTGGTACGCACCGAATGTCCCCTCATCGTCTGGGTGGTCCGGACAACCCCAGCGGCGATGTGGGACACGTCTTCAATGTAGCCACGGATCGCGACTGCCGTAGGCGTGGCTACTCGCGGTCCTGGATGCAGGCGCTCCTCGGTTGGCATCAGCAGCGGGGAGTTACGAGAGCGTATCTGCAGGCATCCCAGATGGTGAGTCGCTCTACCGGGCGTTGGGCTTCGCGCCGACGCATTCTCCGACCATGCGTCTGGTGCTACCCGGCGTCGCTGTAGCCGTCGGTGGAGGTCAGAGGCAGCGCTGTCGTCCACCCTCTGTCGGTCGGGAGTCGGGTCACTCCGGCGGTAACCACGTCCGGCGTCGGCGAGAAACCGGACGCGCCACCGAGCAGTGACGCCACGCTCGGTCAGCAGTGCGTCAAGATTCTGCGCCAGTCCAGTGGGACGCGGTGCGCCCGATACCAGTCGAAGGCCTTGCGCACGTCTTCCGCGAACAGACGGTGCCGTTCACCACCGTCGTCCTCGACGTCGAGGTCAGCGCGCACCAAACGTCAGGAGCAGGGGGCTGTCTAATTCCGGCGGGTCGGCACAGTCACCGGTACCCGTCTCGCGGGTAATACCGCTAGTGGTGGCGGTGGCGGCACCCGAGTCGACATTGGAAGACAGTTGACGGTGCGGCATGTCAACCTCATTGAGAATACCTCTGTGAGCCTGGGAGGTGGCCTGTTCGTCGAAGGTAAAGGGGACCCAAGCTTCGTTGTCGTCGAGGACAGTCTCATCAAGAACAACACCACCCCAACGTCCCTCGGTGGAGGAATATACAACTCGGCGCAAACGACGGTGCAGAGCACGAAGATCGTCGGCAACCAAGCCGATCAGGGCGCTGGCGTCTACAACGACAGTAACGAAACACTCATTCTCTTTTCGACGATGATTGTCAAGAACATCGCTGTCACCGATGGCGGAGGCATCTTCAACGAAGCAGGCGGCACTGTCGTGTTGAACACCGGCACCGACACCGACACCGACACCGACACCATTGTCACCAAGGATCGGCCGAACATATGCTCCGGCGACGTACCTGTTGCGCCGGATGACTATCCATGAGGGATCCCGGTCCAGGGCGTGGCCGTGGGACGGACCCTTCCGTAGCCACCGCGGATACATCTCGGTGTTTGTCGGTGCCCAGCATGGTGGCGGCCATCCCGCGACAACCCCGGCTGCGCAGCGTGACCTGAGAACAGCGCTCCGTGTGGTCTGGCGACGGCGAAGCGGGGTCTTGAGACTTCGTCGGTAGATGGTGCGATCGGACGCGAAATCGGCGATCCAGCCGGGAGCCAGATCGGTCAAAGGGCTATGAAGTAGGGTTCTGGCCCAAGTCACCGCCGTCCAAGGGTTGCGGGACGACGAATGTACCGCCATATTTCCTGTGATCCGATACCACCGGGCGGGGAGGCGTTGTCGGCGACCAAAACGCGTGTCCACATAGGTTTGAAACGGTCTTCACCCGCCGCCGCCCGGCTGGCGTGACAAGGAGCAGGTAGTGACGGTGGTGCGGCATCGGCGCAGCAGGCAGACGAGCTCCACGTTGGCTTCGCCGAGTCCGGAGCCCTCGGTCGGATCCTCCTCGGCCCAGGTGGTCCCGAGTCAGGGAGGAACCATCCGTGGCCGGTTGGTCGGCATCATCGCCCTGCCGGTAGTGGCAGTCGTCTTACTGCTCGGCTACATAACGGTCGTGGAGACTTCCAGCTACCGCGCCGTCACGGCGGCCAGTGACTCGGTGTCGCTCGCCCTCGCCGTGCAGGATCTGACCCAGGAACTGCAGACTGAGCGCGGTCTCACCGCCGGTCTGCTCGGCGGCAACGTGGGGTTTCGTTCCGAGATCGGCCCAGCCCGGGAGCGGGTGGACCAGCGGCGGGCGGTGGTCGAAACCGCGATCGCCGACGGTGGGGATGTTGCCGATCGCGTGGACCTGGCGCTGCGGGAGCTCGACGGGCTTTCCGTGGTCCGCTCCGGTGCCGACAACGGCAGCGCCGGACGGGCAGCCACGTTCGAGTTCTTCACCGAACGCATCGCCACATTGAATCGCGTCGACCTCGGACTCGAACAGGTCACCGATCCGGAGCTGCGGCGGCACGTCGCCACCTTCACCGCACTGAACAGGATCAAGGAGAGCACCGCCCAACAGCGGGCCTTCCTCAACGGGGTGTTCTCCGCCGGTGGATTCGAAGAGGGTGAGTTCCTCCAGTTCGCCGCGATGCGTGCTGCTCGGGACGTCGCCCTCGTCGACTTCACGGGACAGGCGACGCCGAGTCAGAAGGCCGCCAGCGATTGGGTGCTGGACACGGGGGCCGCCCGGGTGGCTGCCCACTTCGAGCAGGTCGCCCTCACCTCCGCGGATGGCCGTCGGTTACAGGTCAACCCCCAGTCATGGTGGTCGGCCCTCACCACCGTGCTGGACGGCATGCGCGGAATTCAGCAGCACGTCGGCGCGGAGATCGAGGCTCGGGCCGCGGAGCGCCAGAACGAGTCGACCCAGCGCATCCTCGTGGTCGCCACCGGTGTGCTGCTCTTCCTGGTCAGCGCGATCGCCTTGCTGGTGTTGGCCGCGCGGTCGATCACCCGCCCGCTGGCGACGCTTGTCGCGGAGGCCAACGACCTGGCGACAACCCGGCTGCCAGCCGCGGTGAGCCGGCTCCAGGATGGGCACGAGGACGGTGATCTGGTGGCCCCGGACTCGGTCCGGGTACCGGCCGGATCCACTTCGGAAATCCGATCGGTGGCTGGCGCCCTCGACCAAGTGCAGGCTGTGGCCTTCCGACTCGCCGCCGAGCAGGCCCTGCTCCGTCGCAGTACCACCGAATCGCTGGCGAACCTGGGGCGGCGTAACCAAAATCTGCTGCGGCGCCAGCTCGGGTTCATCACCACGTTAGAACGGGAGGAGAGTGATCCCGCCGGGCTCGCCAACCTCTTCGAGCTGGATCATCTCGCCACCCGTATGCGCCGCAACGCGGAGAGCCTGCTGGTACTGGTGGGTGCGGGTAAGCCTAAGCCGCGCCAGGGGCTGGCACCACTGCCGGTCGCCGATGTGATTCGCGCGGCGATCTCCGAGGTCGAGGAGTACCGGCGCGTGCAGTTGCGACGCATCGACGATTCCTGGGTCGTCGGAGCCGATGTCAGCGCGGTGGCGCACATACTCGCCGAGTTGGTGGAAAACGGGCTGACCTTCTCACCACCCGAATCCGACGTGGAAATCCAGGGTCGCCGCAGCGGCGAGGGGTATCTCATCGCCATTACCGACCACGGTGTTGGGATGTCGTCCGAGGAGCTAGCTCAGGCGAATGCCCGGCTTCGTGGGGAGGGCGACTTCCTCGTGGCCCCCACCCGGTATCTCGGGCATTATGTGGTGGGCCAACTCGCCCGGGACCTGGAGGTCGATGTCCAACTGGTCCCCTCGCCGGTAACCGGGGTAACCGCCAGGGTGCTCCTACCGCTCGCCGTGCTGACAACCCCGGGCACGGACCGGGGCGAGGACAGCTCGGTGGCCGGGAAGGCCTTGCCGATCGCCATCGCGTCCGAACAGGTCGCGGCGGTGTCCGCGGGCCCGTCCTACCAACCCCTTCAGGTCGCCAGTCGGCCCGCCGCCGAGGGGGCATCCGCCGGCACCACCCCAGACACTGGTGGTTCTCAGCCCGACGCCGCGGCCCCGCCGGTGATCGACCAGCCGACCGGCTCCTCCCCCATCCAGGTACCCCCGGCGGGCCTGAGCGGGGATCGGACCGCCAACGGGTTGCGCAAACGCCTGCCGCGGGAGCGGCGGACGACCACAGCGGTGCCCGCGGTCACCGCACCCGAGTCGGGACAACGTCCGCCAGCTCTTGACGACTCACCAACGAACATTCGGGACCGGTTAACCGCACTGCGCGCTGGAATGTTTCGCGGTCAGATCGAGCCGCCGGCGCACGGGACTGACTCCGACACTGATGCCCCGACCGAGCCTTGGAGGACACGTGACGGTTGACACCCAGACCGATCCGCACCAGTTGAACTGGTTGCTGGCTAAGTTCGTCCGGCATACCGACGGGGCCCGGGATGCTGTCGCCGTTTCCACCGACGGCTTGTTGATAGCCGCATCGGCGGGACTGGACCGGGGGGCCGCGGACCAGTTGGCGGCGATCGTGTCAAGTATGTCGAGCCTGGCACGAACAGCCTCTCGGAAGTACGACTTCGATGGACTAAAGCTGATCATGATCGAGATGAGGCGAGGGTTCCTCCTGATATCGACGATCGGTGACGGTAGCTGCCTGGGTGTGCTCGCCGAAGGCGGATGCGACCTGGGACTGGTCGGCTACGAAATCTCGCTCCTCGCTGAGCGGTTCGGCGCCATGCTGACCCCCGCCCTGATCTCCGAGTCGAGACGGGTCCTACCCCGGTGAACGACAGCGGACCCCGGCTGCCCGACCCGCGGATGATCCCACACTGGACCTCCACGCGGCCGCCAGCTCCCGTGGAACCGCAGCCGCCCGCCGCGGAACCGGCGGACGAGGCGGCGGTGCGTCCGTTCCTGCTCACCGGCGGGCGTACCCGGCCGGTGCAGGACGGGCTGCGGGTGGAGACCCTGCTCTCCGCCCGGCCCGCAGCGCTCTCCGCACCGCTGCGTTTCGAGGCCAACCGAATCGTGACGCTGTGCCAGCGACCCACCAGTGTCGCAGATCTAGCGGTGGCGATGCGGGTACCGCTCGGCGTGGTCCGGGTGCTCGTCGCCGACCTCCTCACCGAGGGCCACCTGCGTCGCGAGGAAGAGGGCGAGTTCTCCCTCGCCATGCTTGAGAGGATCAGAGACCGTGTCCGCGCCCTCTAGCTATCGGTCCGCGCCCACGTCCGTGAAGATCGTGGTCAGTGGCGGATTCGGGGTCGGCAAGACCACCTTCGTCGGGGCCATCTCGGAGATCGAACCCCTGGTCACTGAGGCCGAAATGACCGAAGTGTCGGTGGGCGTCGACGACGTCACCGGGGTCGCGGCGAAGACCACCACCACAGTGGCCCTGGACTTCGGCCGAATCAGTCTCGATGAGTCCCTGCTGATGTACCTATTTGGCACGCCGGGTCAGGACCGCTTCGCTTTTCTGTGGGACGACCTCGTGGACGGCGCGTTGGGAGCGGTTGTCCTGGTCGACACCCGTCGCATCGAGGACTGCTTTCCCGCCATCGACTACTTCGAGGATCATAACGTTCCTTTCCTGTTGGCGATCAACAACTTCGATGTGGCCTACCGGTTCGAGCTCACCGAGGTGCGAGAGGCCCTGGGGGTGGCGGACGACGTGCTGATCGTGGATTGCGACGCCCGCGACCGGGGGTCGGTCAAGCAGGTGTTGACCGCGCTCACCGAGGTGGTCCTGACCCAACACCTAGCTCGGTCAACCGTCGGTGATGTCGCCGG
The DNA here is from genome assembly GCF_000378845.1 of Salinispora pacifica DSM 45544. Lineage (NCBI taxonomy): Bacteria > Bacillati > Actinomycetota > Actinomycetes > Micromonosporales > Micromonosporaceae > Salinispora > Salinispora pacifica. The sequence continues at coordinate 2,477,998 of NZ_KB905359.1, forward strand.
CAGAGCCTAACGAGAAGGGGAACACGCGCGATGCGGATACCAGCTTGGATCAGGGCAACGTCCCTCGTCGGCTCGGCCGTACTGGCCCTGGCTGGGTGTGCGTCCGATATTCAGCCCAAAGTCGCGGCCCCCGGCCCGCCCACGGCGACCGACTGCGGCACCTTGACCCTGGCGGTAAACCCGTGGGTCGGGTACGAGGCGAACCTCGCCGTCATCAGCTACCTGGCCAAGAACCGGCTCAACTGCACCGTGGTCGAGAAGGATCTGAGTGAGGAAGACTCCTGGAAGCTGCTCGCCGCCGGCGAGGTCGACGCGATCCTGGAGAACTGGGGTCACGACGACTTGAAAAAGCAGTACATCGATGACGAGCGGGTCGCCGTGGAGCACGGCCTCACCGGTAACAAGGGCATCATCGGCTGGTATGTTCCGCCATGGCTGGCCGAGAGGTACCCGGGCATCACCGACTGGCGGAAGCTCAACGACTACACCTTCCTGTTCCGGACCCCCGGCTCCGGCGGCAAAGGAGAGTTGCTCGGTGGCGACCCCAGCTACGTCACCAACGACGAGGCACTGATCCGAAACCTGAAGCTGAACTACACGGTCACCTTCACCGGTAGTGAGGACAAGTTGATCGAGGCGTTCCGTGCGGCGGAGGAGGAACGGCGGGCCGTCATCGGGTACTTCTACGCACCCCAGTGGTTCCTCTCCGAGGTCGATCTGGTGCACATCAGACTCCCTGAGTACACGCCCGGATGCGACGCCGATCCGGCGACGGTGGCCTGTGACTACCAGCCGTACGATCTCGACAAGATCGCCAACCGGGAGTTCGCCGAATCCGGTAGCCCGGCCGCGGGCCTGATCAAGAACTTCCAGTGGACTAACGACGATCAGAACGAGGTCGCTCGCTACATCCGGCAGGACAAACTGTCCCGAGATGAGGCCGCCAAGAAGTGGCTGGACGCGAACCCTGACGTCTGGCAGTCCTGGCTGCCTGCCACCTGAGCTGGACGCCCGGGCCGGGTGTCTGTGCGTGGGCCTTGACCGATGGTCAGTTCATCGACCTTCCGCCGGACCGGAGAGCCCGCTGGCCCAAGGCCAGCAAGCAGGATCTCCGGTGCCGCCGGCGGCCGCATCCTGGAGGGCAACGACCTGGCGCGGTGCGCCGACGTGCGGACCAGATCATCGACGCCGGTGTCCAAACGCCAAGCCACCGCCGCCCTGTCCAGACCACGCCTCAACGTCCTCTGGGCCTGCATCCGCAACAAGACCCCCTTTCAGCCCAAACAACCAAGATCAGCAGAGGTGACGCTGCACCAACTCGCGTAGAGACTCCGCCTCCCATCGAACCCTGCCCCATCACCTCTCGCCCGCCATCGGTGGGGTCGGGGCATGGCCGCCGTGCGGTTCGGTGGAGAGGTTCATCGCGCCGGTTCGGCGACGGTCAACCGGAGTTCGCTCGTGTAGCGCTCGCCGTCGGCATCGGTGAGCCACAACTCGTCCGGTCCGGGATACATCTCGGTGAAGGTCACCATCCCCTCGGCGCCCCGCAGTACGCGCAGCAGCAGCGCGACCAGCAACGGACTACACAGATCGAGATAGATAGGCTTCATCGGATCGGTCGTCCGCCAGAACGTGTGCCGTGCGATGCCGCAGTCGGTCGCGAGGCGGCGAACCGCCCGGAACGCGCCCGCTTCGTCCGTGCCGGCGACTATGGTGGCCGCAGCGAACGCGGAAACCGGTACCCGCCAGGTCTCCCGGGTCACCACCAGTCGGTCAATCGTGATCCGGGGGGTGTGCTGCGTCGGCGCCATGAGCCGAAACTGGCTGGAGACCAGGTACGACACGTACTCGCCAAGCACGTGCGTCAGGCTGTGCCGACTACCGTCCGGCAGCACCGCGACCAGGTCGCCACCCTCGTTGTGGACCGACACGGCGTCCGCCTTGATCCGGCGTCCGGCCGGCACCGGCCGCTCGCCGACCCGCTCGCCGAAGGACAGGTAGTGGTAGGCCGGGGAGAACGCCTCAGGCGGCGGATAGTTGAAGCCGGACAACTCGTCACCGGTACGGGGATGCAGCGGCACGAAGCGCGGCTGGCTTGCGGTCAGCGCCGCGTCGGAGGCCCGCCGGACCAGATCCGGGTCCGGCGCGAAGGTGTTGAACGCCGAATCGTCAGCTGTCACCAGACCGACGTGCAGCTCTCCGAGGACCAGCTCGTACTCCCCGGCCGCCACCGCCTCCGGATTCGCGGCGGCGATCATCACGTCCGGGCTGTGATGACGACCGCTGTGCCAGGGGGCGGGCGGTGCGGCGAAGAGTTCGCCGACCGTCGCGCTGAGGTCACGCGCGGCGCGGTGTTCCCGGCTGGCCGACGGGTCGACGGCCAGTACCCGACCCCAGCGCTCCTGCATTTCCGCGACGGCGTCCGCGAGCACCTCAGGCCTGACTGCCGGGATCAGCCGCTGACACAGCACGTCGAGTGCGACGTGGCCGTCGGGGAACAGCGGCGCCAGCGCCCGGTGCCCGGCGCGGGCGAGATCGTTGAAGTGCTCAGCGGCTCGCCAGGCCAGCCAACGCGCGGCGGCCAGCACCAACGCGAGGGGTTCGGCGAGCGCGTCGACCACCGGTCGGCCGAGGGTTACCCGTACGTCGCGTTCGTGCTGGGAGACCAGCAGGCGACGGCCGCGTGGCGCGACGTTGCGCGACCGGGTCGGTGCGGCCCCGGTCACCTCCGTGAACAAGCGGTCCAGCCTGGCCAGCGCGGGGGCCAGCCCGACCGGGCTGGTCGAGGCGGCGACATCGTCGCGGGCGGCGCGGAGCCGACGCAGGGCCTCGCAAGCCTGACGGGTCGCCGGTCCCGGCGGCAACGCGGCCAGTTGCCGGCTCAGGGCCTGCTCCGCGTCGAGGGCGAGGGGAACGTCGAACGACCAAGTCAGCAGGCCCGCGTCCACCAGATCGCGGAGAACCGCGGCGGTGCGCCGCGGGGACAACCCCGCGGCACGGGCGATGTCGTCGGGGTCGCGCGATCCGTCCACGAGATCGACGACGCGACGCTCGTCGCCCGTGAGGCGGTACGGTCGTTCGCCGGCCCGGGTCAGGTATCCGCCGACCCGGCCCACGTCGAGTCGCAGCGCGGGCGGCAGCCACCAGGCAATCTCCGGGTCAGCGGCGAAAGCCTCACCGAGCGCGTGCACCGCCCAGTCCTCGAATCGGACGAGCTGGCGCCGGATCAGCGCGCCACCGGGCACCGCGGAGATTGGCGGGCTATCGTTCGTGTGGTCGATCGTGGCCCAGCTGACCGGACCGAAGAATCCGACGGAGTCGTTCTTGGCGTGGTAACGCTGGAGGTACTTGGTCAGCGTCGTCTCGTGCCGGCGGCGGGCCTGCGGACGCTCGGCAGGGGTGTCCGCGTGCCGCTCAAGCCAGCGTACGACCACCTCGTCGATCGCCGGGTTCTGCCACCACAGGGCCATTCTGATCCCGGGATCGGCGGCCAGCGGGAGTGCCCGGGTGACGGTACGCGCGACCGCGTCGCGCCAGGCCTCGTCGGTAGGTTCCGGATCGGCCGTCACGGGGTCGCCGAGGGCGTCAGTGAGCCGGGCGAAAGGAAACCCGGCGCTACGGAGCACCACGTGCCGCCACAGCAGCCAGCCGCCCGCACCGAGCGGGCAGCGATCGTTGTCAGCGTCCATCCCGGAACAGTCTGGCCCGCCGGTCGCGGCTTATCGAGTCCGGTAATCCGAGTCAAGCGAAGCCGACCGTGTGTCGTGCTTCTGCTTGACGTCTCAGATGGACAATCACAAGGCGGCTGCGCGGTCCCGGCATCGCTGGCTAGCGTCGGGCTTGCGTGGTCGCGTGGACGCTGCGCAGGATCCGGATGGGGGGACTCCTTGGCCGAACCACCTGAGCGCCTGCCGAACAGCCACGGTCAACGTGCCCGTCTCGCGGCGATCGTGGCCGGGCAGGCCGGTCACCTCGCGCGCTGCGTGACGACCGCAGTCGATATCACCGGGCCGCTTCGGGTGGACGTACTCCGACAGGCCCTCGACCGGGTGGTCGCCACCCGGCCCGCGCTGCGCGGAGTCTTCTCACCCGCGGTGCCATACCACGAGATCGCGCCAGCCAGGCCGGTCCCCCTGGTGCACCGGGTGCTGTCGGAGTCAACGCCGGCACGGCGTTGGCAGGCCGCGCACGACGCGGCGGCACAGGAGAGCAGGCAGCCGTTCGCGGTCGGCGCCACCCCACTGCTGCGCGCCCTCCTGCTCACCGCCGAGCCTCGTCGGCATCTGCTGGTCATCTCCGCCGATCCGCTGGCTGCCGACGCGTGGTCGGCCAACCTCATCCAGGATGACCTGGTCAGACACGCGTTAGCTGGGACCCGCCCCGTCGGGCCGCCCACGGATGACGCCTACCCGGCGGTGCGTCGCAACCGAGCCCGGTGGGAGCAGGGCCCCGCGGGCGAGGTCGCGCTGGCCCGCCGGCGCGCCCGGCTAGCGGGCAGCACCGATCGCCTGCCTTGGAACGCCCCCGCCGCTGATGCCGACGACCAGGGCAACGATGCCCTCACCGAGCAGTCCGTCGACCTGCCTGACGCGGTGGTGCTGCGCTTGCGGGAACGGATCCGCGCGGCCGCCGGCTCGACGCTCGCCGCCGGACTGGCCGGCGTGGTCGCGGCCCTGCCCTGCGAGCCGACTCGACCGGTCACGGTCACCTCGACCTTCGCCGCCCGCACCCCAGGCGCGGAACAGCAGGTCGTGGGGTGGCTCTCCACCGACGTGGCCGTGGTGCTGCCGGCACCGCGCGGCCAGGTCGATGACTACCTGCGTGCCCTGCGCAGTGAGATCTTCGACGTGCTCGGCGACCAGTGGCTGCCGCTTGACCGGCTGCGGGACGCGGGCCAGCCGGTCCCGGATGGCGGGGTGTCGGTCTCCCTGCTCTACCTGCCCAGCCAGCTCAGCGGCGGCGCGCAGACCACCGCGCAACGCGGTCCGGTCTCCGGACAGCGGTCGGCGGTCTCGGTATGCCCAACCGGGGCCGACATCGACCTGTTCCTCCTGGAGACGCCACCACCACGAGCGGACGGCTCGCGGCCGCTGGTCAGGCTCGGTGCGATCTGCACCCGGTCCCGCGCCGGCATGGCGCAGACCCTGCTGAATCGCTGGCACGACGCGCTCGTGGCCCTCGCCGACCTGGATTGGCGGCGATCCTCGATGACGCAGTGGCGAGCCATGGTCGCCACTGCCGCCGTGCGTCCGGCCGCGGTCGGCGCCGCCCGCCTATGAGCTCCTCGACAACCGGATGGGACGACGTTCGTCCCTTCGCGGAGGAGTTCGCCGTCCGTGCGGCGCGCTGGCCGGAGGCCACCGCCGTGACGGGCCCGGATGGCACATACAGCTACGCGGCCCTGGCCAGCCTGGTGTCCGCCCGAGCCGGCTGGCTCCAGCAGCAGGGGGTGGGCCCGGAGACGGTGGTGGGAATCGCCGCTCACCGGGCGGGCGACACGGTCGCCTGGGTACTCGCCGTGCTGCACGCGGGCGTCGCCTTCCTGCCGTTGGATCCGGCCAACCCGACCGAGCGGCTGCGGTATCTCGTCGAGTCGGGCCGGCCGGACATCGTGATCGCGGCACCGGAACTTGACGCCCGGGTGCTCGACGCGGGCAGCATCCGGGTGTTTCGGACGGACGCACGCACCGATGGGTCTCCCGCAATGGCCCCGGTCCGGCCGCACCCGCTGGCGCTGGCGTACGTCGTGCATACCTCGGGGTCGACCAACCAGCCGAAACCGGTAGGGATCAGCCACGAGGCGTTGGCCCGGTGCGCCCTCGGGTGGCTCGAGGCGTACGACCTGGTCGACCGTCCGATGACCCATCTGCAACTCGCCGGCTTCGGCTTCGATGTGTTCGTCTCGGACCTCGGGCGTTGCCTGTTCTCCGGAGGAACGCTGATCATCGCGCCACCGAAGGCGGGACTTGCCCCGGCGCGCCTGGCCGGCCTGATCGAGCACCACCGCGTGGCAATGGCCGAGTTCACCCCGTCACTGCTGTTCCTGCTGGTGGAGTACCTTGCCGCCACCGGGCAGGCGTTGGCGGGTCTGCGGACGGTCGCGGTCGGCGGCGAACCGTGGCGGGCGGTCGACTTCTCACGGGTCAGCGCGGCGTTTCCCAACGCCTCCGTCATCAACACCTACGGACTCGTCGAGACGACCATCGACAACCTGATCCACCACGGTCCGCCGGCCGTCGAGCACTTTGGCGGGCCGATGCCGCTGGGAGTGGCGCATTCGGGCACGGAGGCGTTCGTGGCCGACCCGGCGACCGGTGCCGTACGGCGCACGGGTGTCGGCGAGTTGTACCTCGCCGGCCAGGGGATCGGTCGCGGCTACCTACGCAGCCCCGCGCAGACCGCGGAACGGTTCGTACCCCATCCGCACCGGTACGGCCAACGTGCCCTGCGCACCGGCGATCTCGTCCGGCGGGACGAGGACGGCTCCCTGCACTACTTGGGCAGGATCGACGACCAACAGAAGGTGCGCGGCACCCGGATCAACCTCGACGAGGTGGCGGCGGTCCTCGCCGCTCACCCCGAAGTGGCGCTCGCCTGCGCCACCGTCATCACCACCGAGGTGGGAACCGTCCTGTACGGGCACCTTGTCGTCAAGGACGAGACGCTCGCTGACGACGAGGTGTGGGCCTACGCGCGGGAACGCCTCCCCCCGGAGGCGGTCCCGGCCCGGCTACTGCGGCACCAGGCGCTGCCGCTGAATCCCAACGGCAAGGTGGACCGGCCGGCCCTGGCCGAACTGGCAGCCGCGGACTCTGACGCGAGCGCCGCGCCAACTGCAGGCATCGTCGACGACGACCCGGTGGCCAGGACCGTCGTCACGCAGTGGCGGGCGGTGCTCGGCCGGGCACCCGCCACCCTCGGCGACAACTTCTTCGCCTCCGGAGGTGACTCGGTGGCGTTGGCGCGGCTCGCGGTACGACTCGGCGCTATCGCCGGCGCCCCACTCGACATCGCAGCTGTGCACCGCGACCCCACACCGGCAGGGCTGGCGCACGCGCTGGCACAGGGCAAAAGGTCCGGTTGGTCCGTTCCGCGCCGCCCCGACGCGGACCGGCACCCACTCAGTGACGGCCAGCGCACACTCTGGCTCCACAGCGTGCTCTACCCGGACGATCCGACCTACACGGTGCCGACGGAGATCCTGCTGGAGGGTCACCTCGACGTCACCGCGTTGGGTGCGGCCATCACCGCTGTCGTGACGCGGCACGAGCCGCTGCGGTCGGTGATCCGGCTGGAGGGCGGCGAGCCGACGCTGGCCGTACTCGCGCCGGCGCCGGTGGCGCTGCCCGTACGGGTGGTGGCCGGACCTGACGACGGCGACCAGATCGTCGACGACTGCCTGCGCCGTCCCTTCCGGCTCGACCGTGAGCCACCGGTACGCTGCCTACTGCTGACCGAGCGGGAAGGGCGCCACCGACTCGTACTCGCGGTGCACCACATCGCCACTGACGGCGCCTCGATCCGGGTCATGCTCGAAGAACTGGGCGCGGCTTACGACCGTGCGATACACGGGGAGCCGGTGGTGCGCGAGGCGCCCGACACCACGTACGGCGACCTCGTCCACTGGCGCCGGATCTCCCCTTCGGAGGCCGCGAACAACGCCGACTACTGGCGCAGCCACCTGGGGAGTACCGCCGCCCCACCGCTGCTTTGGCCGGCGTCGCAGTCGCCGACGGGACATGATCGCACCCTCCGGCACCAGGTGCGTCTCGACGCCGGGCAGACACGAGCGCTCCGCCGGGTCGCGCGGGATGCTGGCACCACCGTTTTCGCCACGATGCTCGCCGCGATGGCCGAACTGGTCGCGCGCTGGAGCGGTGATCCGGCGCCGCGCATCGGCTTCCCGGTCAGCCGGCGGGACCATCCGGCCGCCCTCGGACTGATCGGTTTCTTCATCGACACGTTGGTTACCCGGATCGACACCACGGGCATGCCGGGCCTGACCGAGCTGGCCACCCGCGCACACCGGGAGATCGGGACCGCCACAACCCGGCGGACCGGTCCGTTCGCCCACTCGGCCAGGCCTGCCGAGGGCGCCGGGCCGCCCTTCCGAGTGTGGTTCAACCATTTCGGTCCGCCGGACGAGCCGCCCCGCATGGACGGCCTGCGGACGGCGCTGCGCGTCCCCCCGGCGCCGGGTGCGCTGTTCGAGGTGAACGTCTACGTCACCGAGCATGTCGACGGCATCACCGTTGAGCTCGTACACGGCGGCCGTCATGACGCGGCCGGCGCCGTCGAGCTGCTGGATCAGTACCACACGCTGCTCACGGCGGCGTCGTCCGCACCGGCCCGCCCTGTTCGGCAGCACCGGTTCCCTACCGGGCGATTGCCGGATCCCGCTGACCCGCTAACCGCCCGGAAGCACGTGCGGCCGGCCCGCCGGATCGCCACGATGCTGCGTCGGCACGCCGGCAGGACGGCGTTGCGCGACCCAGCCGTCGACTGCGACTGGCATACCGTCGACCGGCGGGTCCGGGATGCGGCCGGCGCACTACGCCACGCTGGCGTCGCGCCGGGCCGCACCGTCGCGGTGCATGGTCGCCGCACCGCCGACTTCGTCGTCAGCGTGCTGGCGGTGCTGCGTGCCGGCGGGCGACTTGTCGTGCTCGACCCGCGCCACCCGACTCGTCGCCAGCGCGAACAACTGGTCCGTTCGGCGGTGCGGTGCCTTGTGGTACCGGCGGGGCCGGCAGCCGACACGGTGCCCGCGACGCTGAACTGGACCGGCCCCGTGGTCGACGTCGGCCCGGACGGACGGGTGGCGGCCACGCTGAAGGGGCAGACCGGACACACCGGCCACGACGAGGTGCTCAATGCGGCCGACTACGTCGCCTTCACCTCCGGCACCACTGGCACCCCAATCGCCGTCTCCGGTCGCCTCGATCCGGTGTGGACGTTTCTCGGCTGGTATGCCGACCGGTTCGCGCTCGGACCCGACGACCGCTTCGCCCTGCTGTCCGGCCTCGGGCACGATCCGGTCTTTCGGGACCTACTGGCACCGTTGTGGACCGGCGGCGCCCTGCACGTGCCCGACGAGCGAACCCACCTCGCACCGAACCTGCTCGCGGACTGGCTGGGGCGCGAGGCGATCACGGTCGTCCACCTCACGCCGCTGCTGGCTCGGCTCATCCTCGATGCCCTGCCACCGGGCGGTCTGCCCGCGCTACGGCTGGTCTGCCTGGCCGGTGACGAGGTCCCTCCGGCCCTGGTGGCGGAACTGCGCCGGGCCGCGCCGCACGCCACGGTGGTCAACGGATACGGCACCACCGAGACACCGCAGCTGGCCTCGTACGCCGTCCTCGACCCGCCGCAGCCGGTGTCGATCGGGCGCGGCCTGCCGGGCACACAGCTTCTCGTCGTGGACGACCAGGGTGTGCCGTGCGGCGTCGGTGAACCGGGCGACATCGTCGTCCGGAGCCGACACCTGCTCTCCGGCTATCTCGGCGACACCGCCGAGCGGGCCCGGTTCGGCGCCGATGACGTCCCCGGTGTCCAGCGCTTTCACACCGGTGACCGCGGCAGGTACCGCACCGACGGATCCGTCGAGTGGCTGGGCCGCTCCGGTGACCTGGTCAAGATACGAGGGCACCGAGTCTCCCCCGCCGAGATCGACCGGGTGGTACGCGGTGACGAGCGGATTTCTGCGGTGGTCACGGTCACCCGTGACGGTCCCCTCACCACCGAGTTGGTCACCTTCGTCGTGCCACGGCCAGGTAGCGTCCTGCTGCCCACCCAGATCCGGGAACTCGTGGGACAGGAGCTGCCCCGGGCCGCCGTGCCGGCGCACGTCATCGTCGTGGGCAGCCTTCCGCTGGGCCCGAACGGCAAGGTCGACCGGGCCGCGCTCGTTCGTTCCATACCCGAACGGCCCGATGCCGGCGTCACCGAGGCGTCCCCGGCACAGCCGCTGTCACCGGCGGAGCGGCAGCTGGCGAACGTCTGCGCCGCGGTCCTCGGCATCAACCGGATCGGTCCCACCGACAACTTCTTCGATCTTGGCGCGAACTCACTCCAGGTCATCGCCTTGCACGCGGCCATCCGCCGGCAGATCGACCCGGGCGTAGCACTGCTCGCGCTCTACGAGTACCCCAATGTGCGGGCGCTGGCGCGCCGCCTCGCCGCCGCCGGCGGCCACGACGATCCCGAACGGCCCGCGATCGCTCGGGGCAGATCCCGATCCCGGCACGACCCGGGCGCCGAACGGGATCGCCGCCTTGCCGCCCGCGAGGCGCTCACGGTCCTCCCCCGGCTACCTCGCCGAGCCGGCCGTTAGCCCGATGAGCCGCGGTCACGCCGGTACCAGCGCCGACGTGACCGAAGGCCGGTCAGAACTGAGCCAGGGTGCCCGCGGTCCGCAGCGCCCGCTCGGCCCGGAGGAACAGCATCCGGCCGAGGGTGAACACCCCGACCGAGGTGACCACCAGCGCGACGCAGGCTTGCGGCAGCGGGAGCATCGTCTCGGTGCCGAGCGTGAGGTGACGCATCACGTCCAGCCCCCACGCCGTCGGCAACAGGTAGGTGATCTCGCGCAACGGCGTCGGGAGGACAGCCAGCGGAAAGGACACACCGGACAGGGCGGAGAGCAGGTAGCCGGCGGTGTCCAACAGGGCACTGGACTTGCGCAGCGACAGGATACCGGCGGCGGCGAGATGACCGAAGCCGATGATCCCGACCAGGGTCACCCCGAGTACGGGCGCGGCGAGCAGCAGGCCACTCGGCGCATACCGAGCATCGAGCACCAGCACCCCGAAAAGGATCAACAAACCGCTAGCCGCCAGCGTAAAGATGAAGCTAGTGCCGGCCGCGCCGAGGACGAAAGACTCGCGCCGAGCCGGGGTCGCCCAGGAGTGCTCCAATACCCCGGTCATCCGGTCGGACATCAGGTCACCGGCGACCGTCCACATCACGCCGACAATGAGCGAGGCGACAAGGACGCCGAGGCCGAGCCATCCGGCCAAATCGGTGGTCCCGACGAACTGGCCCAGCCCCACCGCGTTGCCCTGGACGAGGAAAGCGGTACCGAGCAGCAGCGTCGGGATCGCCATCTGATACAGCGGAGTGAGCAGGACTAGGTTGATCACGCTCAGTGGATAGCGACGCGCGATCCGCAGGTCGCGCAGGATTATCGCGGAAACGGCGGACATCAATACTGGCCCAATCTTCCGGTCTGCTGCGCGCTGCGTAGCGAGCGCCCGAGGAGGAGGATCGCGGCGGCGCCAACGACGACACCGGCTAGGAGCAGAACGAGGACCCGGCGCAGGGTGCCCTCGGGTCCGACCGGTTGGAGCACCGCCGCACGGAGGGCAACAAGAACCTGGGTCGGCGGCAACGCCTCGCTGATCGGCTGTAGCCAGCCGGGCAGCACGGCAATCGGATAAGTGATCCCACACAGCACCGTCACCAGGCCCTGCACCGCGCCGGAAATGCCCTCGGCGTCACGGAAGCGAAGCACGGAAACAGCGAAGATCGCGCCGAGCGCGAAGAGCACGGGCACGGAGGCGGCGACCACCAGCAGCCCACCGACCAGGTTGCCCCAGCTGATCGGGACACCGAACACGAACCGCAGCATCAGCCCGACGACAGCGAAGACCATCACCGCCGGCGCCATGTGGGCCGCCGCCGGACCGAATAGCAGGGCGAACCGGGACACCGGGGTGAGGAAGACCGCCTCGAGTGAACCCTGCATCTGCTGCTCGCGCAGCATCATCCCCGGCCCCCAGAGCATCATCGAGATCCACATGAAGACGGCCCAGCCCAGATAGATGAACCCAGCCAGCTCTGGCGTGCCCGACCGTTGGGTGAACGCGTCGACGGCCTGTTGGCTGTCTCCGGCGAAGCCGTACGCCTGGGCCACGTACGCCGCTGGCAGCAGGACCGCCATACCGAGCGTGACGACGAGATTCACCGGGTAGCGCCAGAGCACCAGCCATTCCTTGCGGACCACGGCCCCGAACGCCACCGCCTCATGGGCCACCCGGCTCATTCGCGCAGCTCCTTGCCGGTCAGGGTGAGGAAGACATCCTTGAGGCTGACCGGCTCACTTTCCACCCGCAGCACCGCCGCGTCATGGTGGCCGGCGGTCACGATCAGCCAGGGCACGAGGTCGTCGCCGAGTTTGCTCCGCACCGTCAGGTCGAGTCCGTCGTCGGCGGCGATGGACTCGACCTCGGCCTTGGCCCCGAGGTCGGCGAGCAGCGCATCGAGGCGTTCGGCATGGCGCAACCGAAGTCGCGCGTGCAGCACCTGCGCGATCCCGACCTCGGACTTGAGCCGCACCGAGGTGCCTTCCGCGATCAGCCGTCCGCCGTCGATGATGCCCAGCCGGTCGGAGAGCGCGTCGGCTTCCTCCATGTAGTGCGTGGTGAGGATGATCGTATGACCGGATGCCTTCAGCTGCCGGATGTGTTCGTGCACTGCGGTGGCGGCGTGCGGGTCCAGCCCGGTCGTCGGCTCGTCGAGCAACAGAACTGTGGGCCGCCCGAGCAGGGCCCGCGCGATCACGAGTCGCTGCCGCATGCCGGTCGAGTACGACTCCACATAGTCATCCGCGCGGGCTAGCAGGTCCATCTGCTCCAGCACCTCGTCGATGCGTGTCCGCGAGCGCCGCCGCGACGCGCCGTGCAGGGCGGCGAAGTACTCGAGGTTTTGCCGTGCGGTCAGCTTCCAGTAGACGCTGCGCTCGCCGCCGAGCACGACACCCAGTCGTCGACGTACCTCGATCTGATCAGTCCGGACGTCGAAGCCGTCGACGCGTACCGTGCCGCTGGTCGGCTCCAATAGGCTGGCGATCATCCGGATCGTGGTGGACTTGCCGGCGCCGTTGGGTCCGAGTAGCCCGAAGATCTCGCCCGCCCCGACCCGCAGGCTGACGTCGTCGACCGCCGCGATCGGCGCGCCGTTCTCGTCCTTACGGCCCGGGTAAATCTTTGTGAGCTGCGCCAACTCGACCGCCGACAGGTCCGTCTTCGGGTGAGATCGCTCCGGCCACTGATCCCGGCCCTCGCGGGCCGGGGCGAGCTGCGGCATTCTTGACAAGGCCATCGACAAGCACCTCCATGAGCTTCCGTTCGGCCAGCGGAGGGCGGAAGTGCCCGCCGGGCAGCAGTTGGACCTCGAAGTGGCCACGGGTCACCGCGCCCCAGGCGGGCAGCAGTCCGGCGGGCACCATTCGGTCGGACACTCCGCCGACCGCGGTCACCGGACAGTCGAGCAGCTGACCGGTGGGCCATCGCGCGTTCTCGAACAGTGCGAAGTCGGCGCGCACGGCAGGTAGGATGAGGTCGAAAAGCTCGTCGTTGCCGGCGATATCGGCGGGCATCCCGCCGTACCGCATCAGCTTCGGAACCAGGCGCGAGCGTTCCCACCCGTGCATGGGTGAGTCGGGGTCGGGATGGGTCGGTGGGCGGCACGCCGACACCACCAGCCACCGTGGCGGCGGACATTCACGCTGGCGTGCCGCCAGCGCGAGCGCATACGCGACTGCCGCGCCGGCACTGTGCCCGAACAGGGCGTACGGTGCCGAGTCCAGGTGGTCGCCGAGCGCGCCGTGCAGGGCATCCGTCAGGACGTTCAGGCTAGCGATCGGTGGCTCGCCGGCACGCTCCTCACGCCCGGGTATCTGCACCGGCCAGGTCTCGATGCCATGCCGGGCGAGCTGCGCGGGCCACCTGCGATAGATCGACGCGCCGCCACCGGCGTGGGCAAAGCACAACAGCCGGATCCGCACCCTTGGGACCCGGCGGGCGAAGCGGATCCAGCTGCTGGCCACGCCGGACACCTCAGCGGCCATAGAGCGCCTCGACCGTGCGGGCGAAATCCTCGTCAGTTCCCGCCATCGGCGACGGGACCGGGACACAGCCGGCCGCACGGTAGCGGTCAAGCCCTTGCCGTACCTGCTCGACACTGCCGACCAGGGCAATTCGCTCGGCGAGGTCCCGACCCGTGCCACTACCGTCGATGTGCTCCAGGACCTTCCGGTACGCCGGCAGCAGCCGGTAGCCATTGATGCTCACCTGTAGGCGGGCGAGCCGATCTGCGGTCTCGGGGCCGCTGTATGCCGGGACCACCGCCATAATCGGCACCTCGTCCGGATCTCTGCCCACCGCCGCACAGGCATTTCTGAGCAGCGGGACAAGGGTGCTCCGGACGATGTCGGGGGTGCACAGGTAGACAACGATGCCGTCGGCGTACGCCGCCGCCAGGCGGATCATCTGCGGCCCGAGCGCCGCGAGGTAGACCGGCACCGTTAGACGCGGTGGCCGGTACTCGGCACGCGCGGTGAAGTAGCGGCCCTCGTGGACGACCGTACCCTTGTCGAGCAGGCCGCGCACGATCGTGAGGTAGTCACGCACGGCACCCACCGGCGACAGGTCCCGCTCACCGAGCACGAACTCGGTGAGGATGCGATGTCCTGCGCCGATGCCAAGGATGAATCGGCCGCCGGACAGCTCTGCGAGGGTGCCTGCGGCCTGCGCCATCGCGACCGGGTGCCGCAGCCGGATGGGCAGGATCGCGGTGCCGACCCGGGCCCGACGGGTGGCGGACAGGAGACTCGCCGCGACGACCGTCGCATCCCGCTGGTCCGGTAGCTGGTCGGTCCAGATCTCATCGACGCCGAGCCGTTCGGCGAGGCGGATGCGAGCGGGTAACTGGCGAAGCTCGTCCTGATGTGAAGCGATCATCAGGGCGCGCGCCACGCCGGTCATGCTTCGGCCAACCAGGTGCGCAGGTCACGTGGCCACAGGTCGGTCCAGTGGTCATCGACGAAGGACAGGCCGTGCACCTTGGCGCCGGCGAAGCCCGCCGGCCACCAGCCGGGCGGCAGGGGACGCTCCTGCGGCCCGCTCGAACACCGATCCTGCCCGTTTCGCACCATCTGATAGTTCATTTCTCGTGGGGCGCGGTTCTCTTCCATCAGCACGCGAGCTGGGACCGGACACCGAGCCGGTACTCGGTGTCCAAGTGGGTGGCGATCGACCGGATCGTGGGGTGGTCGAAGAGACTGGCGATCGACACATCGACGCCGAACTGGTCCCGCATCCGCGCGGCCAGTTGGACCGCTACCAGCGAATTGCCGCCAAGCTCGAAGAAGTCGTCGTCTACGCCGATTTCGCTGAGCCCGAGAACCCCGCTCCAGAACGACGCCAGCGTCCGTTGTAGGTCGTCCTCGGGCGGGACGTATGGAACGTTGGAGAGTCTCTCGCCGATCACGGAGTCGCTCAGGAACGCGGCGTCGAGTCCCTGCTCGACCAGGTCGACGGTGAGCGACTCGACCCGGTGCAGGTTCCGGTGCAGGTCCTCGGGGCACACGACCAGGTGTGGCTCCGGCTGCCAGCGTACGATCCGGCGCAGCACCTCGATGCCAAGCTGTTCGGTGATGCCGGTGGTAAGACGCGGGGACTCACCGGGCAGGTCGCCGACCTCGGGAGCGGCGGGACCGGCGAGCGACGCCCGCATCGCCGCCGGGTCGACCCGGCGCATCGCGTACCCGCTGATCCGGCCGATCTCCTGACCGTCGTCGTGCATGAGCAGGACTGACATGGTGGTGACTTCGCCCTCCTGGCCGTCATGGTGGGCGACCAGCGCCCAGAACGACGGCGGCAGCGGCTCGTGCATCCGCAACCCGCTGTAGCCGAACGGTAGGTAGGTATCACCGCGGGCGAGAATGTTCGGGGCGTACTGGGTATCGTTGAGCGCCTGGTCCAGCAGTGCCGGATGATGGTGGTACCGGCCGCACTCGGCGATGAATCGCTCGTCGATGTCCAGACGGGACAGCTCCTCTCCCACTCCGACCGAAGTGCTCTTCAGACTGGACCATCTGGGCCCGAAACTGACCAGACGGTCGGGCGCGGACAGCTCCGCCTCGCTGACGTCGTAGCGACTGCACCGCTGTCTAATAGCCGCGAGGTCATGCTTCGGTGCCGGCTCTCGATCAATCGCCCGGATCCGGCAGCGCATCCGCTCGGTCCAGGTTGGCGTCCGCCCTCCGGGCGGGGCGCTGAACACGGTGGCCGTCCAGCCGGCGTCGTCGGGTCGCAGCACGGTTCGGATGTCCATTGGTGCGGTTACGCCGACCGGGCCGAGGAAGACGACGTCGGTGAGTTCGCCTGGGAGGTTGTTGTCGGCTACTGCCTCCAGATAGGCACCCTGAACCATCTCCACCAGGGCCGTGCCCACGACGAGTTCCACGCCGCCGAGCCGATGCTCGGCGTTGATCCAGTGGCCGCCTGGCTCCAGCCGCGTTGTGAAGACCACGTCGCTGCCCGGCTCGTGGACACGCCGGTCCAGCAGGGGATGGCGCGCCGGTTCGGATCGGAAGCCCACCTGAAGTTGCCGGAACGCGGCAGGGGCTGCGGTGTCCGTATCCGCCGCCATGCCGAACTCGCTCCAGCCGCCCCAGCCGATCGAGATCACCGGGGTGCCGCGCTGTGCGGCCCACCGAGCGAAGGAGTCGAGAAAGTTGTTGGCCGCGCAGTAGTCGACCAGACCGAAGTCTCCAGTCACCGCTACGATCGAGGAGAACAGGACGAGGAAGTCAACATCCTCGCCCACCGCATGGAACAGATTCAGCGTCCCGTCCACCTTGGCGGTAAGGACGTCACGTGCCTCGGCGTCCTCCCGGACGGCGATCATTCCCCCGCCGGCGACCCCGGCGGAGTGAAAGATCCCGTCGATCCGGCCGAACCGGTCACGGGCCCGTGCCACCATGTTCGCCACCGCCGTCGGGTCGCCGACATCGGCGGCGAGCGTGAGGACCGTGCCACCCGCCTCCTCGACCTCCCGCAGCCGGTCCAGCTTGGCGCGCAGCGTCGCGTCGGTTGCCGGGTCGGCCAGCAGCACCGCCCATTCGGCGCGGGGCGGCAGTGGCGTGCGACCGACCAGCACGAGGTTCGCGCGGACTGTGCGGGCCAGGTCCGCGGCCACCGCGAGGCCGATGCCGCCCAGACCACCGGTGATGAGGTACGTCCCACCGAAGCGCAGGCCGGGCCCCTGCGGATGCGCCGGCTCGTCGACCGGGTCCAACGGTGCGGTGCGGTAGTCGAGCACCCATCGCCGGCGTCCCCGCCAGGCCACCTGTTGCGGTGCGTTGTGGGTCACCAGCTCACTGACAAGGTTGCGGACAACCGCCGGGATGGGCAGGGTCGTCGGCAGCACGATATCCACGCTGCGGCAGACGGCACCGGCCAACTCCCGTTGCAGCACCTTCACCGGCCCGAGGAGCAGCGCCTTTGCCGGCTCGATCCGCTCGTCGCCTGTTACCTCCTGGAGGTTGCTGCTGAGCACGGTCAGTCGTGGCGGTGGTCCGTTGCGGCGTGACAACTGCTGCCCGAGATGAAGCAGGCTGAAGAATCCGTCCTGGACGCCAACTCCGACCGCCTCGGGCCCCAGCGGCTCGTCCGACGGTGCGGTGACCTGGAAGGCGTGTATCACGTCGGTGACCGGTCCTCGCGCCTCGGCCGCGTCGAGGAGACGGTCGAGGTCGTGGGTGTCGGCTGCGCGAAGGGTGTACCGACCCTCGCCGTGCTGACCGAATCCGGTGCCGGCGGCGCCCCGGGTCACCAACGCCCCGTCCGCGGCGAGCGCCGCGACGAGTTCGTCGACCACCGGATGCTTTCCGCCCATCACCAGCCAGTGGGTGGCGGTGTCGGCGCGGCCCTCGCGTACCGGCGGCTCCTCCCGCCACACCGGCGCGAACGCACACCGCTCGGCCGGCAACGGCACCTCCGCGGGTTGCTCCCGCACGGCGTCACTGTCGGTGTACCCAGGGTCCGGTTCGACGAAGAAGCGGCGCCGCTCGAACGGGTACGCGGGCAGCGGCACACGCCGACGTCCAGCCGAGTGCGACGGCTCCCAGGCGACGGGTCCACCGGCGACCCATACCGCGGCGAGCCCCTCGATGAACGCCTGGTCGTCGGTCACCGCGCGGGCCGGATGCCGCATGGTGGACACGATCGGCACCCCACGGTGGGCCACACACTGCCGGGCAAGCTTCGACAGCGCGTCGCCGGGACCAGCCTCGACCAGCACCACGTCGTCGGCGCTCGGGGTCACCGCGACGAGCCCGTCCGCGAAGCGGACAGTGCCGCGCAGGTGCTCCGACCAATAGGCGGGGTCCATCGCCTGCTCGTCGGTGATCCACGTGCCGCTGAGGTTGGAGACGAACGGCGTGGCCGGCCGGTTCCTCGACACGCCTGCCACCACCTCGCGGAACTCCGCGAGGCACGGTTCCATCAACGCCGAGTGGAAGGCGTGCGAGGTACGGACGTCCGTGGTGGCCACGCCACGAGCGGTGAGGCTGGCGCGTGCCTGCTCGATATGCTCCGGGGCACCGGTCAGCACGGTCAGCACCGGGCTGTTGACCGCTGCCACCTCCGTGCCGTCGGGGAGCAGCGAGCGGACCGTCGCCTCGGGCGCGGCGGCAGCGAGCATCTCACCGGGGGCCATCGCCTGCATCATGCGCCCTCGTGCGGCGACGACGGCCAGCGCGTCAGCCAGGGTGAAGACACCGGCGAGGTGGGCCGCGACGAATTCGCCGACGGAGTGCCCGATCGCGGCCGCCGCCATGACCCCGTGCGCGGTGAGCAGTTCGGCCATGGCGTATGACACGGCGAACAGGGCCGGCTGGGCGTAGCGCGTCTGCCGGATCTGGGCCTCGGCGGCGACGTCCACCCCGCTCGCGGGGTAGAGGACCTCCCGCAGGTCGACATCGAGATGTGTGAGCAGCAGCTCGGCGCAGCGGTCGATGGCGTCACGGAACACCGGCTCCGTGAGATAGAGGTCAGCGCCCATCCCGGCGTGCTGCGAGCCCTGGCCGGGAAACATCAGCACGGTCCGCCGCGGCTGGGCCGACGCCGTGGCGCGCACAACGCTCGACCCATGCGGCGAGCGCAGCGCGACGACGGCCTCGGCAGTCGATGTCGCCAGGATGGCGCGTCGGTGCGCGAACGCCGCGCGACCGACCTGCAGGGTGTACGCGACGTCAGCGATTTCGAGATCGGGGCGCTCGGCCAGGTGGTCGGCGAGCCGACGTCCCGCGGTGTCCAGCGCGGTTGCGGTCTTCGTCGACAGGGGCAGGACCCGCCAGCGCCGGCCATCCGAGGGCGCGGCGGGCGGCGCCGGTGTCTCCTCCAGGATCACGTGGGCGTTCGTGCCGCCGATACCGAAGGAGCTGATTCCCGCGCGCCGCGGCCGGTCGCCCCCAGGCCAGGCGACCAACTCGGTGGGGACGTAGAAGGGACTTTCCTCCAGCCGCAGGCTCGGGTTGGGGCTCTTGAAGCTGATGTTCGGCGGGATCGCCTGTTCGCGCATCGCCAGGCAGACCTTGATCAGGCTGGCCATCCCGGCGGCGGGGCCGAGGTGCCCAATGTTCGGCTTCACCGAACCAACTGGGCAGAGCTGCCGTCCGGTCGAGCCCGCGGCGCGGAACGCCCGGGTCAGCCCGGCGACCTCAATCGGATCACCAACCAGGGTGCCGGTCGCGTGCGCCTCGACGTAGCCGATCGTGTCGGGATGCACCTCGGCGACGGCCAATGCCTCGGTGATGAGCTGCGCCTGGCCCTCCACTCCGGGCGCGGTAAATCCAGCCCGGTCGCCGCCGTCGTTGTTGACCGCCGAGCCGCGGATGACGGCATAGATGTGGTCCCCGTCGAGCCGTGCGTCGCCCAGACGTTTGAGCACCACCACGCCCACGCCGGTACCGAACAACGTCCCGGAGGCGGCAGCGTCGAAGGCACGGATCTGGCCGTCCCGGGTGTAGATGCCGCCCTCGACCCAGCGGTAGCCGACCCGGTACGGCAGCTCCACCTCGACCCCTCCGGCGAGGGCGTAGTCACACTCGCCGTTACGCAACGCCTGGCTGGCCAGGTGTACCGCGACCAGGGCGGTGGAACACGCGGTCTGTACGTTCACGCTCGGACCACGCAGGCCCAACCGGTACGACACGGTGGTGGTCAGGTAGTCGGGGCTATTGCTGACCTCGATGGCCATCTCGCCGACCGCTGCCCTGGCGGCCCGGTTGCGGCCCACGTACCGCTCGCCGTACATGTTGCTGGACATGCCACCGAAGACGCCGACGAGCCCGTCGATCCTCGCCAGGTCGTGCCCGCTGTCCTCGATGGCCGCGTAGCAGGCCTCGAGAAACATCCGGCCCTGTGGGTCACGTACCTCTGCCTCGCGGGGCGTGTAGCCGAAAAAGCGGGCGTCGAATCCCTCCATGTCGTCGATCAGGGCAGCGTGCCGCACGTAGCAAGGGTCATTGAAGACCTCGGGCGCGACACCAGAGCTGAGCAGATCCTCGTCGCTGAGGGGCCGGATGGACCCGACGCCTGCAGCGAGGTTTCGCCAGTAGTCGTCGATGTTCGCGGCACCGGGAAAGCGACACGACATGCCGACGATCGCAATGTGGTCGTCGCGGAGCTCGTCAGTCATGGTGCCCCCTGGAGTTCGGCGACGGACGATCGGCACCGACGCTAGTGCCGACACCGGAGCGTGCCAACGTCACTGATTTGTCCACAAACCCATGACGTCCGAACAAGGGGTCGAAGCCGATGGTCAGTCGCCCGGTAAAAGTGGTCCATCAGAAACGAACATGCTCACAGCGCTCCGGACTAGCTAGGTTCATGGCGGGTCAGCGATGTCCAGCCGGTCGTTCGAACCGGGCCACGTTCCGGGCAGTCGCCGCCCATTCCCCGGCGCAACGCAGCGATCGCCGCCTCGGTGGCCTACTGGTGAGGAGTCCCGCGGGTGAATGCCGGCAACGAGGACAACCGCATCGCAATCATCGGCATGGCCGCCCGTGTCCCCGGTGCTCGCGACGTCGACGAGTTCTGGAACAACCTTGTCAACGGCGTCGAGTCGCTCACCGAACTGAGCGACGAGGTGCTGCGCGCTGCAGGGGTGTCCGAGGAGCAAATCGCCGATCCACGCTACGTGCGGCTCGTGCCGCTGATGGGCGACATGGAGGGCTTCGACGCGGCCTACTTCAAACTGAGCCCGCGCGAGGCCGAGATATCCGATCCGCAACAGCGGATCTTCCTGGAAATTTGCAATACCGCCATTCAACACGCCGGATACGACGTGACCCGCTACACCGGCCGGGCTGGCGTTTTCGGTGGCAGTTCACCGAACCGGTACGCCACCAGCAACGTCTACAGCAACACCCAGACCACGCGGGCGGCCAGTGAGATCTCCATCGAGGTCAGCAACCAGATGGACTACCTGGCCACCCGGGTCGCGTACACGCTGGGGCTCACCGGGCCGGCAGTCTCCGTCGCGACCGCTTGTTCCACGTCTCTGGTAGCGGTGCACCTCGCGATCCGATCGTTGCTGGCCGGCGAGTGCGACATGGCGCTGGCCGGTGGAGTATCGGTGGAACTGCCGTACTACGTCGGGCGGAGGTGGACCGAGAACAGCATCTACTCGCGAGACGGGCACGTGCGCGCCTTCGACGCCGCGGCGCAGGGCACCAACTTCGGCCACGGAGCCGCGGCGGTGGTGCTGAAGCGGTACACCGTCGCCGTCGCCGACGGAGACCGGATCCACGGAGTCGTCCTGGGCAGCGCGGTGAACAACGACGGCGCCAGGCGGGTCGGGTTCACCGCGCCGGGTCTGGAGGGCCAGACAAGTCTGATTACCGCGACGCTGGCGAACGCGGGCGTCGAGGCCGCCAGCATCGGTTTGGTCGAGGCGCACGGGACGGCGACGCTCGTGGGTGACCCGATCGAAGTCGCGGCATTGTCGGAGGCGTACCGGCTCGACGGGGCGACCGGCGACCAGGTCATCCCCATCGGCTCGGTTAAGACGAATATCGGACACCTGGGGCCGGCCTCGGGGGCCGCCGGGCTGATCAAGGCGATCCGCGCCGTCGAGACAGGCCTCATCCCGCCCTCGCTGCACTTCGAGCAGCCGAATCCGAACATCCCATTCGAGCGGACCCCCTTCTACGTCAACGCCTCGCTGGCACCGTGGCCAGAGCGGGGCGGACCTCGGCGCGCCGCGGTGAGTTCGTTCGGAATCGGCGGCACCAACGCCCACCTCATCATCGAGCAGCCGCCGGCCCAGGTCGCCTCCGTGGACGACAACTCCTGGCACGTCCTCCCGCTGTCGGCCCGGTCGCCCAGTGCGCTGGCGACCATGGCTGAGGCTCTCGCGGACCGGCTCGTAGCGGGCCCACCGACCTCGCTCGCTGATGTGTCCTACACCCTCCAGATGGGACGACCAGCGCTCGCCCACCGGTCGGCGATGACGTGCCGCGACGTGACCGACGCCGTCGCGCAGCTGCGGGCCCCGATCACGAAGACCGCCCCGGTTCGGGCGAGCTACCAGCCCTCCGTGGTGTTCATGTTCCCCGGGCAGGGCGCACAATACGTCGGCATGGCCGAGGAAATCTACCGGCGCGAGCCGGTCTTCCGGGCCGCCTTCGACCAGTGCGCCGACCTGGCGCGCGAGCATCTCGGCGACGACCTACGTGAGGTGGTGTTCGCCGGCGAGCACGCCGACGGCGAAAAGCTGCGGCAGACCAGATTCACTCAACCCGCACTATTCGCCGTCGAGTACGCGCTGGCCCAACTGTGGCGGAGCCGCGGCGTGCAGCCGAGGGCGATGATCGGGCACAGCGTGGGCGAGTTCGTGGCCGCCTGCCTGGCCGAGGTGTTCAACCTCGCCGAGGCGGTCGAACTCGTGGTGGCCCGCGGCCGGCTGATGCAGGCCATGCCGCCGGGTGTCATGCTCGCCGTGCCCCTGCCGGAGGCGGACGTGCTGCCGCAGCTCGGCGCGACATCAGGCGTGGCAGCCGTGAACACATTCGATTCGTGCGTGGTGTCAGGGCCTCGCGACGAAATCGAGGCGCTCGCCGACCGGTTCGCGGAACGCGGCGTTGCCACCCAACGGCTGTGGACATCCCACGCCTTCCACTCGCCGATGATGGATCCCGTCGTCCCGGAGATCCTCGACCTGGTCTCTCGGGTCGGCCCCAAGCCTCCGACCCGGGATTTCGTTTCGACCCGCACCGGCACCTGGATCAGCGCGGAGGAGGCAATCGATCCGGACTACTGGGCCGGTCACCTACGTGACACGGTCCGCTTCGCCGAGGCCTGCGCCACCCTAGCCGACACCGACGTGATTCTGCTCGAGGTGGGCCCGCGCCACACCCTGTCGTCGTTGGCACGCCAGGTGCTCGCCGAACTGTCGAACACCGCCGCGATGGTGGTGCCCTCGCTGAGCCGGATGGACGACGGGTATGGCGACGAGCAACAGCTGGCGAAGGCATCCGCCCGGCTGTGGACCGGCGGCGTCCCACTCGAGTGGCAGCGCCTCCATCACAGCCAGCGCGGGCGGGCCACTCTACCCACCTATCCGTACGAACGGCAGCGCTTCTGGATCGACCCGGACCCGGATACCGTCGATGAGCATCGGGCAGCTGACCACGGGTCTCGGCCCACCGGCACACTGGCCCCGGCCGACTCGACGTTCGTCCCGGTCTGGCTTCGCCAACCACACTCGACGCCGATGGAGCCGGGGACCCCGGGCGAGGTATGGCTCGTGTTCAGCCCGGGCGAGGGTCCGGTAGAGGAGGCGGCCGCTCGGCTCAGCAGCGCCGGTGTGCTGGTGGTACGGGTGGCTGAGGGACGGTCATTCGGCCGAGTGGGCAATCGACGCTACCGAATCGCGCCAGGTGAACGCGCCGACTACGTGGACCTGCTCGACGAGATCAGTGAACGGTACGGGCGGCCGGCCGCCATGCTTCATGGCTGGACGGCGGGACGGGCGGCCACCGGACCGATCGACCCCGCAGTCGTCGCCGATGCGCAGGAGAGCGGCTTCCTCAGCCTGCTGTTCCTGTCGCAGGTGCTGGCTGAGCGTTGGCCGGACGAAGAAATGGACCTCCGGATCGTGACCAGCAACTGCTTCGACGTCTCTGGGGTGGAACGAGTCGAGCCAGCCAAGTCGTTGCTCGTCGGTCCGGCCATGGTCGTGCCGACCGAGCACAAGGCGCTGCGCACTCAGCTGATCGACCTGTCCAGGCCTCTTTCCGGGCCGGACAACGTGGACCTCGACGGGCTCATAGTGGAGCTGCGCACGCCAGTCACCGACCGCTTCGTCGCGCATCGCGGTCGGTTGCGTTGGACCCGTCGGTACGTGCCGGTCCAGCTCCCCATGCGGGACGCGGCCACACCCCGGATCCGACCCGGCGGCGCATACTTGATCACTGGTGGTCTCGGCGGCATTGGGCTGGCCGTCGCCAAGGAGCTGGCCGCCACCGCGCGGGCCCGGGTCGTGCTGGTCGGCCGTTCACCGCTGCCTGACCGCGCCGAGTGGGACGAGCATCTGGCGAACCACGATGACGACGACGCGACGAGCCTACGCATCCGCGGCGTACGCGACATCGAAAAGCTCGGTGGTGAGGTCATGCTCGTCACCGCGGACGTCTGCGACGAGTCCGCGATGCGCGCGGTGGTCGAGTCGGTCCACCGCCGGTTCGGCCCGATGGCCGGTGTGTTCCACGCTGCGGGGGTGCCCGGCGGTGGCCTGGTGGCGTTGCGTTCCCGGGCGCAGGCAGAGCAGGTTCTCGCACCCAAGGTGAACGGGACCCTGGTGCTGCACCGGCTACTCGGGGCCGAGGTCGAGATCTTTGTGCTCTTCTCCTCGATCATCAGTGTGACCGGCGACTTCGGCATGGTCGACTACTGCTCCGGCAACGCCTTTCTCGACGCCTTCGCCCACTTCGGCGCCGGCGACCCACAGCGAGTCCGGTCGATCAACTGGTGCGGCTGGAGTGAGGTCGGCATGGTCCGCAACACCAGGCAGGACGCCCCACAGCTGTTCCGGGACATCGAGGCGGGACTGGAGTACCAGCCGGCCAGCCACCCGCTGCTCGATCGGCGTATCACCGGCCACGGCGAGGACCTGGTATTCACCGCCACCATCGGCCCGGACTTCCACTGGGTTGTGACCGAACACCATATAGCGGGCGAAGCCGTACTACCGGGCACGGCGTACGCGGAGCTGATCCGCGCCGCGTTCGTGGCGGCGCAGGATGCCGAGCTGGTCGAGATCAGCGATCTGGTGTTCGCCAAGCCGCTGAGAATCGACGGCCGCCGAGAGCTGCGGGTGATCGGCCGGGAGCAGCAGCCCGGGGTTTTCGACGTCGAGGTGGTCAGCCGGCCGGTCGCCGACCTGGACGCCTGGCAACGGCACGCCCGCGGCCGGATCACAGCCGCGCCACGGACAACGGTGCAGCGACGCGACATGGCGGCGATCGACAACCGCTGTAACCTGCTGACCTGGCGGCCGGATCTCAACGGCACGGACAGCGGCGCGGTCGAGTTCGGGCCACGCTGGCTCAACGTCGAGTCGGTACGGATGGGTGAGGGCGAGCAACTGGTCACGATCCAGCTGCCGGCTAGGTACGAAGCGGACTGCGCGGAGTTCGTCCTGCATCCTGCGCTCCTCGACGGCGCCACCGCGCTCAGCCTCTACCTACCCGAGGTGAACCGCGGCGGAGCCAGCTACCTGCCGATCGGCTTCCGCCGAATGGTCGTCCGGGAAGCGTTGCCCTCGCGCTTCTACAGCCACCTTCGGGACCGCAGCATGCGGGAGAGCCCGTCGGGCATCTACACCTACGATGTCGAACTGCTCGACGACACCGGCCGGGTACTCGTCACCATCGACGGTTTCGCTGTCCGCAGCGTCGACATTGCGGCCGTGCGCGACGCGGTCGTCGGTGGGGAGCAGCCCGCTGCCACCGATCGGGGCGGCCCGCCGCGCACCGGCATCGGCGACTATCTCATCACCCCGGACGAAGGCATCGACCTGCTCTGGCGGATGCTCGACGACACGACGCCCAACCAGGTGGTCATCAGCCGTGAGCCCGTCGAGGACAAGCTGGCGAGAATGGCCGGCCTGGCCGCGCAGCTGGATCAGGCGAGCGCCACCGCGGGCGCCGACTCGGCCACCGCGGTAGGCCCCCTCTCCGATGCGAACGACACCGAGGCCGCGATCCTCGCCCTGTGGCAGGAGATGCTCGGCGCCAGTCACATCGGTATGGACGACGACTTCTTCGAACTGGGCGGCAACTCCCTGGTCGCGGTTCACCTCGCGGTACGGATGCGGGAGCACTTTGGCATCACCGTCTCCGGTATCACCATCCTCGAACACGCGACGATCCGGGCTCTCGCCGCAACCATCGACGACGCCATCGCCGCGGCCGGCAAGGGTCGTGACACCACCGACGAAGGAGAGCAGCGATGAAGGGCGAGCTGGTCCGCCTTGTAGCGCTGGACGGCGAGGAGGATTACGGGCTGCTGGCGGTCTGGTCCGGATCCCTGATGAGCAGTTACAGCTCCGGTACCCAGAACCCGATGACCGCAGACCAAATGCGCGCCACCTTGGACGGCCGCGCCTCGTCGTACCTGATGATCCGCAAGCTAGACGACGACCGGCCAATCGGCATGGTCAACTGGGAAACGTTGGCGCACCCGCAGTCGTACACGGTCGGTGTGGCGATCAGCGACGCTGACTTGTGGGGCGGCGGCTACGGGATGGACTCGATGCTCGTCTTGCTCGAGTACCTGTTCCACACGAAGAACGCCCACCGAGTGCACATCCAGGCTGGCGTGTTCAACAAGCAAATGATGCAGCTGCTCACCTCCGGCGTCATTGTCGTTGAAGGCGTTCTCCGTGATTACTACTACCTCGACGGCGAGTACCACGACTCGGTGATCGGCTCGATACTGCGCGACGAGTACTACCGGATGATGCCGACCATCGGCTACCCGCGCGACGCGGTCGCCGCGCAGGAAAAGCGGGAGGCGCGGGAGCTGCTCGCCGCGCACCTCACCAAGCATCCGGTCGCCCTACGCCCCATCGACGACGGTGATGTCTGTGGCTGAACCGGACGCTCCCCCGGCGAGCGGAAGCCGGCCGCCGCGACTGACGGTCGACCGGCTGCTGCTGGTCATCACCGGCGCGGCCAGCGCGGGCTTCAGCGCGTTCTGGATCAACTGGCTTCGCAGCAGCTATCCGGACCTCGAATTGAAGGTGGCAGTGACCCGCAGCGGCGAACGGTTCGTGACGGCGCAGACGTTGGGATTGCTCAGCGGCCGGCCGGTAGTCCGGGACGAGTGGCCGGACACAGCCGACCCGCAGGCGACACACGTCGTGCTGGCGGAGTGGGCGCAAGCGGTCGCCGTGTACCCGGCCAGCGCGCACTTCCTCGCACGACTCGCCCTCGGGCTGGCCGACACGCCGGTCATGCTCGCGCTCCAGTGCACCGAGGCGGTGATCGGGGTCGCCCCATCGGTGCCGCCGGGCATGTTGACCAATCCGGTGTACCAGCGACACGTAACGAGTCTCGATGCCCGGCCGAACATCACCGTCGCGCCGACGAGGGTCGGCCGCAGTGCCACGACGGGACGCTCCGGTGACGGAGTCGCAACGCCGTTGTGGACGCTGCTCGCCCGGATGGAATCCCTTCACGTGGCACCCACCACCGAGAGCGAGGTAGCCGGATGAGCTTCGGTGGGCAGCAGTACTACCTCTTTGCTGACCCGGTCTTTTTCGAGTCGCCTGGGCGCTGGGACGACGACCGTGAGGCGTTCGCCGTCAGCACGCGGTCGACACCATCGGGTTGGACCCGCAGCGAACGTGACCCCTGGATCGTGCTGCGCCCGAACGGATGCCTGCTCCCCGATCAGGGCTGGAAAATTCATGTTGCCAGCACGGTCGCCGACGCCGAGCAACTCACCGCCACGGTCTGGGACTACTGCCAGCAGAATCGGGTCGCTTTCAAGTTCCTCCGTAACCGCAACGTCCTACGGGCGCTCAGCGCCAAGTACGCACCTCGACCGAGCAGCGGCAAGCTCATGACCCTGTACCCGGAGGACGTCGAGCATCTGCGCCAAATCCTGAACGAACTCGACAAACTCGTCAGCGGGGTGGCGTCACCGTACATTCTCAGCGATCTCCGATGGCGTGAGGGTCCCCTGTACGTCCGCTACGGCGGATTCGTGGAGCGCTTCCGGGTGGCCGGAAACGGGCGGCTCGAACCGGCGATCGCCGACCCCGACGGCACACTGGTCAGCGACCGCCGCCGGCCGACTTTCACCACCCCTGCCTGGGTGACGCTCCC
Source organism: Salinispora pacifica DSM 45544 (assembly GCF_000378845.1). NCBI lineage: Bacteria > Bacillati > Actinomycetota > Actinomycetes > Micromonosporales > Micromonosporaceae > Salinispora > Salinispora pacifica. The sequence continues at coordinate 2,506,184 of NZ_KB905359.1, forward strand.
AGCGTTCCTGGAGGAGCAATTGGCCGCCCGCCGTGTCGCCAGCGCCGGCCGGTTGCCGTACCAGGTGGTGAAGGCACTGCACTTTTCCAACGGAGGCGGTGTCTATCTCGGACGACACCGCGACGGGCACGAGTTGGTCCTCAAGGAGGCCCGACCGCTGGCTGGAGTCGACGCGTTCGGACAGCATGCCGTGACGCGCCTGCGCCGCGAGCGGTGGGCGCTCGACCGGCTGCGCGGCATCGCCGGGGTCCCCGCGCTGCACGACTACTTCACCGCAGGCGACCACGAGTTCCTCGCCGAGGAGTACATCGCCGGCCCAACGCTCTACCAGTGGCAGGGCAGCCGCTATCCGTACGTCGTCTGGGAGGAGCCGGAGCAGCACCAGCTTGAGGCGTACACCCGCGAGGCACTCGCGATGTACGACCGCATCAGTACCCTCGTCGCCCACATGCACGCGCGCGGCGTCGTATTCGATGACCTACATCCCGCCAACATCATGGTCACCGACTCCCAGGAGCCATACCTGGTCGACTTTGAGGTGGCCCATGAGGCAGCCGATGTCGGAGGGCCGGCGCTGCGCGCTGCAGGATTCGCCGCACCCGACGAGGTACGAGGATTTGATCGGGACCGTCACGCCCTGGCTGCCCTCGGACTATGGCTGTTCCTGCCGCTCAACCGGATGCTGCAACTCGTGCCAGACCGGGCAGGAGAGTATCTGGACTTCGTGATCGAGCGGTTTGCGCTGCCCACGGAGTTACGGGAGTCCATCGACCACTGGTTGATCGCGCGAAAGCAGACCGCCGAGCCGGAGTCGCCCGTCGTCCGGCGTCGGGCACCGGAGTCGCTCGGGTCGCCCGTCTGGCGTGATAGCGAGGGCCCGGGCTCGGCTAGCGCGGTCCAGTCGATGGTGCGGGCCATTCTGTCCACTGCCGATCCGGAGCGGACCGACCGGCTCTTCCCGGGCGATGTGGCGCAGTTCGTCGGTAGCGGCGGCGTCGGGTTCGCCCACGGCGCAGGTGGGGTGCTCTGGGCCCTGGCCACCAGCGGCCAGGGTCGGTATCCGGATCACGAGCGGTGGTTCGCCGAGGCCGTGTGGCAGGTGCCCGACCGCGGTGGCTTCTTCGACGGCTTGCACGGTCTTGCCTATCTGGCCGACTTCTTCGACCTGCCAGAGCAGGCGGAAACGTTGCTGGCCCGCGCGACCAGCGTAGATGCCGCCGTCACCGCAGTCGGCCTCTACTCAGGTCTAGCGGGCTCGGGTATGAACCTTTTGCGCTTCGCCGAGCGCACCGGCGACACCGCCCATCGCGACGCCGGGTTACGAATCGCGGCACGGCTGGCGGCACGGCTGTCACAGGCCGCAGCGGCTCGGGCGGACCCGGCCAGAAGCGTCCAACGGCCGGACGGAGTCGGGCTGCTGCACGGCTGGACCGGTGCCGCTCTGCTGTTCATCCGCGCCCACCAGACGACCGGCGAGCCGAACTATCTCGATCATGCCGTGCAGGCGCTTACCCTCGATCTCGACGGCTGCGTCACCACACGCAATGGCAGCCTGCAGGTCGGGGAAGTCGGGGTCCGAACGTTGTGCTACCTCGACGGTGGCAGCGCGGGTCTGGCTATCGGCATCGATGAGCTACTGGACCACCGCGAGGACGACCGGCTGCGCACCGCGTTGCCCGGGCTGCTGCGCGCCTGCGCCAGCGAGGTCGTCGTCCAACCGACCCTGTTCCACGGACGCTCGGGGCTCATCGCCGCGCTCACTCGGGCCGGCGCCCGGCTGAGCACCGACTACCGGCATGTCCTGGCCCGGCACATCCACCGCCTCGCACTGCACTCCGTGTCGTACCACGGCGAACTGGCCTACCCGGGCAATCACTCGCTGCGCCTGTCCACCGATGTCGCGACCGGATCTGCCGGCGTCCTGCTGGCGCTGCACGCGGTGACCGCCGAAGAGTCATCGTTCCTGCCGTTCCTGAGTCGCCGCCGCGGCTGGTGCGGCCGAGGTAAAGGGCCAGTCCCACCAAAGCCGTCGAGGTTCTCATCGCCGACAGAGGACCTTGTCTGAGTCGCCGCCGACGACCGTCGCGCGGACCGACGACGCCAACGGAAGGGAGGTGTGTAATGGATCTGTCGACTGTTCTGGAGCTGCAGGGGCTCGAGGTCGAGGTGGACGAGGCCGCAGAGATGGCCCAGAGCGCCGCGAGCTGGAACTGCTGATCTGTACGGGTCGGGCGGTGGGGCGTGCCCCCACCGCCCACTACCCTCGGTACCGATGCCGGGACTTGTTGCAGTTATCTCTACCATGATAGGAAGCTTCCATGATCCCGACCCAGGCCGCGGACCACCGTCGCGGTCTCTGGGTGCTGGCTGCGGCGGCATTGGCGCGGGGGCCGGCCGAGGTCCTGGACTTCCTTTTGCCGCTGTGGGCCGGTGCGGCGATCGGCGCGACGGCCGGTCAGATCGGCGCGCTGGCCGCGACCGAGGCGCTGTTGTCCCTGCTGTGTCGGCCGGTCGCCGGGGTCCTGGCCGATCGCTTCGACCGGGCGCGGGTGGCCGCGGCCGGGGCTGTGCTGTTCGGACTATCGCTGTTTGGATATGCGCTCGCCAACGACCTTGGTCTGGCGTTCGGCGCTGCTGTCTGCGGCGGAATCGGTGGGGCGCTGTTCTGGGTGGCGCTGCGGGCGCGCGTTGGTGAGCATCTGCGCGACGACGCGGCGATCTACAGCCGGCTGTTGTCCGCCGAGGGAACCGGCATCTGGATCGGCTTCCTCATCGCGCTGACACTCCTCGACAACGACCGGTACCAGCTGGTCTTCGCCACCGCCGGGGTTGCCTGCCTGCTCGCCGCGGTGCTGCTCCTGTCCAGCTCGACACCGGCTGGCGGGCAGTCGCGCGCGCAGGCCGACCTGCGTCAGGTCGCCCGCCGGCTACGCCCATTACTCGTGGTGGTGGCGGTCACCGCCACCGTCGAGTTCGGAGTATCTCTGCTGCTCTTGTTGCATTTACAGCGGGGTTTTGGTCTCACCGTCGGCCAGATAAGCCTGGTGTTCCTGCCCGGCTTCGTCATCCTCACCACGCTGCCATTGCGTCTGTACGCAGTCGTACGGCGGATCGGACGCGCGGCAACCCTGACCTCCTCACTGATCGCGAGCGCCATCGTCGCCGTCGGGCTGGCCTTCGCGGCCAACCCGGTGGTCATCGGGGCGCTGTGGGCGGTGTCCGCCGTCTGCTTGGCTGCGGCGATCCCGGTGGAGCAGACCGTCGCCGCGGAGGCCTCCGACGGCAGCCTCGGGCGCGGCATGGGCATCTACCAGAGCGCGACCCTGCTCGGCGCGGTCCTCGGCCCGCTGAGTGCCGGCGCGCTCTACCAGAGCGGCGGCTGGCGCGGGGCCTGCGTCGGCGCGGCCGTCGTGCTCGTGGCGGGAGCGGCGCTCGTCCCAGCCGCACTGCGCCGCGTCGGTCTACCGGACCGGCCACCACCCCAGCCGTTGGGTGCTGCGGACCTGGTGGCGACGCCGGCGGCGGAGACCGTGCCACCGGCGCCGCCACCGCAGCGCCGCCGCTCGCCGGTCGAGCTGCGGCGTCGCTGGACCGTCCGCGCGGCCGTGTTCATCGCCGGGCAGGTGGCCTTCGCGGCGCTCGGCCACTCCTGGCTCGCCGCGGTCGCGAGCGGCCAGTACACCCTGCAGGAAGCCCTCAACGGCGACCTTGGCGACGCGCCGTGGCAGCTGGGCGCCAGCAGGATCTGGCTGATCATCTTTTTGGTCGACTCGATCTGGACCTGGACCCGCCTGGTCCGGCACCGCCGGCGCGGGCGTGAGTCACAGCCGGTGTGAGGGCGCCTACCGATGCCGGCGAGGATGTAGGCGGCAGTACAGACGTTGAATGGTCAGTTGTGTCGGGTTTGAGGGTCAGGCCGGTGTGAGTGAGGAACCCGTCGAGTCGGTGCGGTACGGGATGCTCTTGTGGCGGTGCGGATGATCGTGAGGAAATGGTCGACGCCGGTCACGGCGAGGTTGCCGACGCTGCGTTTGAGGTGGGACCACACTGCCTCGGTGGGGTTCAGGTCCGGGGCGTAGGCCGGCAACCCGATCACGGTCAGCCAGTCCCGAGCATCGATCATCTGCCGGATGGCGGCGCTGATGTGGGTATTCAGGTTGTCCCAGATCAGCACGATCGGGCCGCCGAGTTGCTGGGGGGCATCCAGCAGGCGACGTAGTCGCGTTCGCTGAAGCTGCGCTGTTTGCTCCTGCGGCCGCGATGGGTGATCGCGCGGTAGATGAACCGGGACCACTGGCCGGGCTAGTAACAGGTCAGCCCGGCGATCGACACGCGGCCGGAGCCCTTGCTCGAAACCGGGACCGGGACCACAGGGGTGTCCGCGTCGTCCCAGGACACATGAACCTGCCTGACTTTCGGCTCTGTCTCACATTCGGTTTGCGCCGTGAGGTGCCGTTGGTTCGAGTGGAGGTGAGAGACCACCACCTTCGGCTGTCGCAGCGGGTTGATGTAGCTGGGGGCAGCCTGATCCGGGTGGTGCCGGGGAGGGTGGGAGCAGCCCTGACAACGCCGGGACGTGCCAGTACTGCCAGATGGGCGGGTGATCGCGGCCTCGTCTCGTTCGACCGCACGATGTGCAGGAACCTGCACCGACCAACTCAACCGATACATGATGTTCGCCATACCACGCAGCGTGTACCGGGTGCGGAACATCCGAGCGATCAACTCCGACAGCCGCGCCAAAGTCCACCGCTGATCACTACCGAACCCGTGCGGCGCCGGGCCCTGTTCCAGGGCGTCGGCCAGCCGCCACAGCTGGGCCTCATCCTGGCGACACCGAGATCCTGGCGACACCGAGACACGCCCGGCCCCTTCGAGGCGAGGGCCTGCTCACCACCGGCCCGCCACCCGTATACGGCGGTCTGCGACACCCAAGCCGGCGGGGCGATCTCCGACACCGACACATCCTCGGCGAACCACCGGCCGCCTGCCACCACACCGCCTCACGCTTCGCCCGCCCCCACGCGAACCCACCTCCATCGGGCACCTCATCACCCCGACCTACAACGATCACCAGCAAAGATCATGCCGACACACCGACACACAATGGATGAACCCGGCCATTCGAGGTCTGCAGTTCGTTCACATAGAGTCGGGCAACAGTCCCAGCGAGATGGCCACGCGAGTCAAACCCGCTTTGTTAGCTATCCCGACTTTCTGCCGCACCCGGTGTATATAGGTGTCCACCGTCGCCTTTGACAAACCCAACCTTGTGCCGATCTGTTTGTGGGTCAGCCCCTGAGCCACCAGTCCGAGTACGTCACGCTCACGAGGCGTAAGCAGATGCGGCGCATTCGCCGATGTAGTCGACTTTCCGTCTAGATCCCACAGGAGAGCGTCTCCGATGTCGCCCCCGAAGTACAGATCGCCTGCAGCAACCGCAGCGATTGCCGCACGAAGTCTGGGTACGCAGGCGGCTTTCCCGATGTATCCCCGCGCGCCACCGCGAACCGCGAACCGCACATTTGCGGAACGCAGCGACCCAGTCATCACCAATAGCGACATCCGCTCGGACAAGTCATCGAATGGCACCGCACTGGCCGTGAATGGATCTGCGATGATCACTACATGCCCATCCGGTGGAGCCGTTTTCAGGGCGCTTGCCAATGAGGCAAAGCTCCCCAAGAATTCGTTACCATAAATCTCCAATAGCACCTCGGTCACACCACGAAAAGCGACCGACCCATCATCCACCAACGCTATCGCAACCTTCATTTATCCCCCGTTATAGTCGCCATTAACCACTGATGACGAAAAGTCAACCCCTCCGTACACGACCGCCCGGGCGTAACCCCCCAGAGGACCTAGGCATCGAACAATCATCCACTCGAATGTTGTGAGTGTGACAGGATCACCTGTATTGCGATCTCGGCGTAGGGCGCCTGTGCATTGTTGACCGCCTTGCGGGGCCGGAACTCCTTCCGCTGCACTTGTCCCACCTCACTGCTGGCCCGAATGCCAAATGCACCCCGATGGTCCTGGTCCTGTTGTTGGCTAACCAAAAGGGCGCCGCGTAAATCGATACCTAGAATCATCACAGGAGATGCCATAGCAGTGCCGCACACGGCCTCCTGTGTCGGTGTTGCTCCTGATGCAGCCATCCCAGCTGATTCGACCAGCGAATCTGCGCCGAGGCCGGGTTGGTCGTCCAGATATCCCAGGGCCTGGCGGCGCAGGTCTTGGAGTATAGGTTGTAGAAGTACGCCGTTGCCTTGGTGGTCACCTTGCCGCACAGAGCGCTAAAGTCCCAGTACGCAAAGTAGCGGGCAACCACAGGGGTATCGCCTGTCGTTACTCCGAGCTGTAGGTGATTCGCACCGCTCCGATCCGCTACGACGTCCTGCATTGAAATGATGTCGAAGGTAGCCGACAGTCGGTCGATCTGCAGGTCGATGATCACCGGAGTGCTCCCCGTCTCGCGCGGCAATCTTGGCCGAGCTGCATTGTAGCGGTGATCTTCATTGTGCGTTTTCCCGACGGCACGAAATGCTACAGACCACCCCTAGCACCCTGAGCGCGATACAACCGTCAAACCGGGCGCCGTGAGCGGTCGCCATGGTGCAACCGCCCCAGTCAGGGCTATTGCGTTCTGGGAAAGCCCCGTTACCTTGTTGATCGTCCCCGGCCGGGGACCCTCGGTTGCCCGGCCCGGTATGACTTTCTGCCCCTGTCGTTTGGATGATTCGGGGGTGTTGTCGCCGGGTCGGGTGGCGTCGGTGGACCGCTGATAGGGACACGGCCACCCGTGTTGGGGTAGGTCTCTTCGTAACGTGGCTGCCGGCAGTCCGACGCCCTGACTGCGGCCGAGGCCACGATCCGATACGTGGAGGCGGGTGCGGTGCACGACGGATACGGCGTCTACCTGGGCTTGGACGTCGGTAAGGGTGATCATCACGCGGTCGGGTTGGCCCCGGAGGGCAGACGGCTGCATGACGCGGCGTTGCCGAACACCGAGGCCCGGCTGCGGCAGCTGTTTGACAAGCTGGCCCGCCACGGTCGGGTGCTGGTCGTGGTTGACCAGCCCGCCTCGATCGGCGCCCTGCCGGTCGCGGTCGCCCGGGCGTGCGGTCATCAGGTGGCCTACCTGTCCGGCCTGGCCATGCGACGCATCGCTGACCTGCACCCCGGTAGCGCGAAGACCGACGCCCGCGACGCCTACGTCATCGCTGACGCGGCCCGCACTCTGCCCCACACCCTGCGGCGGGTCGACACCGGCGACGAGGCCCTCGCCGAGTTGGAGGTCCTGGTCGGCTTCGACGACGACCTCGCTGGCGAGGCCACCCGGGTGTCCAACCGGATCCGGGGTCTGCTGACACAGATTCACCCTGCGCTGGAACGGGTCCTCGGCCCGAAAGTGCACCACAAGGCCGTGTTGGAGCTGCTGTCGCGCTGCGGTGGACCGGCCGGTCTACGCAAGGCCGGCCGCCGCAAACTGCTGTCCATCGCCGTCGCCCACGCGCCCCGCATGGGTCAACGGCTCGTCGCCCAGATCATGACCGCCCTCGACGAACAGAGCGTCACCGTTCCCGGCACCCAGGCCGCGGAGACGATCCTGCCTCGTCTCGCCGACAGCCTCCGCGACGTCCTACGCCAGCGCGACCAGGTCGCCACACAGGTCGAGGGGATGCTTGATGCACACCCTCTTGCCCCGGTCCTGACCTCGATGCCCGGCATCGGTGTCAGGACCGCCGCCCGGATCCTGCTCGAAGTCGGCGACGGCACCGCCTTCGCCACCCCTGGCCACCTCGCCGCCTACGCCGGCCTCGCCCCCGTCACCCGACGCTCCGGCAGCAGCATCCGCGGCGAACACCCACCCCGAGGCGGCAACAAACACCTCAAACGCGCGCTCTTCCTCGCCGCGTTCGCATCCCTGGCCGACCCCGTCAGCCGCGCCTACTACGACCGCAAACGCGCCGAAGGCAAACGCCACAACGCCGCCCTCATCTACCTCGCCCGACGCCGCTGCGACGTCCTGTTCGCCATGCTCCACGACAAGATCCCCTACCAACCACGACCAACAAGCCCCATCCCCACTTGACCAAACCCATAGGGACACCCCCCGCCGGCCTGACCCTCTACGCCATACTCCGTGAACTGCAAGCCCTCCTGACCAGGCTGATCGACGCGTGCCCCACCTGCAAAACCCGCTTCCCCACAGAACGAGAGTGGAATGGGGCGAGGACGCTGGGTCGGCTGCTGGAGTTCGGGCCGATCAACGCCTCGGCGGTGGCGGCGTGGGCGTACTTGCGGGCGGTTCTGACGTTCATGTCGAGGCGGCGGGCGGTTGCTTTGATCGACAGTCCTTCGGCTCGTAGGGCGTGCACGGCGGCGTGGCGTTGGCGGGTGTTCGCCGCCCGTCGTCCCGCTGCGACGGGCTCGTTGGGCGGTGCGGCCAGGGCAGATGGTGGTTCGGTGTGGGTGCGTAGGCATCGGCGGTGCCCGCGGATGACTTTCTCGACGGTGTCGCTGAGGTTCTTCAGCAGGTGCCACCGGTCGGCGACCTGGATCGCGTCAGGTGCCCCCTTTGCGGGCGCCGTCGGCATAGCTGCCGCCTCGATCGCGGCAGATGATCTGAACGCCGTGGAGGCCGGGCATGGACCCGCGGGCGTCGTCGCCGTGCGGGCATACCTACTCCTTCTCGTCCGCTGCCGCGGCGGGGGCGGCGTTCCGACTGCGGGCGACGGTGACGTGGTCTGTCGCCTGGTCTGGTGCCGGTAGTGGCGGCACTCTCGCCCCGCTCACGACGACCTCGACGGTGTCCGTGCAGGTGGCGGAGTCCCAGGCGATCGTCGGCAGTGATCGTCGGAAGTGATCGATGAGCGTCACCACGGACCGTCCCCGCGCGGCGGATGCTGCCGCCGTGGATCTGCCGCCGGTGTCCGCGGGTACGTGGCGGGTGGGGCGGCGCAGCGGTCGCCGGATGATCGCCGGGCTGCTGCTGGTCCTGGCAACGGTGGTGACGTTTTGGCAGGTGGATCTGCGCCGGCACGTTGACGAGCAGTTCCTCGCCGTAGCGCGGGACGTACCAGCGGGTCAGGTCATCGCCGACGCCGATGTGCGGGTGGTGCGGGTGGCGAACCCGTTCGGCCTGGATCTCGTCCCGGCCGAGCGGCGTGGGGGGGATCGTCGGCCGTTCGGCGGCGGTGCCGCTGGCGGCGGGGAGCCTGCTGGTATCGGCGCAAGTCGGGCCGGCGGCGTGGCCCGCACCGGGGCAGGCGGTGATCTAGGTGCCGGTCAAGCCGGGCCGGGCCCCGACGAGCCTGACCGCCGGGTCGCGGGTGGTGGTGCTGGTCGCTCCGCCTGCGGGGGGACAGCAGGCGTCACAGCAGAACAACGGTGTGCGCCGGGCGGTGGCCACGGTCGTGTCCGTGGCGGCGGGCGGGGACCAGGTGGGCACACAGTTAGTGACGGTACTGCTCGCCGCGGATTCGGCGGAAGCGGTCGCGGCGGCCCCGGGAGACGTGTCGCTGGTGCAACTCGGCCCGTCCCAATGAGATGTGAGGAGGCGCGGGAGATGCTGGTGGTGGCGGCGTCGATGTCCGGCGCGTGTGCTCCTGGGCTGCAACAACAGGGGTCGGGGTGACATGGGTGAACGTGGGCCACTCCCTGCCACCCTAGGTGAACCCCCGGGTCGCTAGACTGGGCGCTCGCGCCCTCGTAGCTCAGGGGATAGAGCAACGGTTTCCTAAGACGTTGCTCTATCAACTTCAGCAGGCTCGTTACCTGCGGTTTTCCATTCCACCGCTTGCGCTTTCGGGTCGCACTGAGCGTTGCTGTGATCGCTTGCTTAAGAGCGGCAAGAGGAAAAGGGAAGTATTCGGAAATGCTTGAATTAGCAAACTGCCCCGATGTCCAGGATAGAAAAGTCGCCCAGTAGCTAGAAACAGGCTTGCCGCATGGCTGACTGTTCGCGTCTCATGGCGACATAGCTAGCATAAGGCCCGGCAGCTCGAAGTCCTCGGCAAGAGACTCCGTGGAGCACCGCCACCTCTGGAAACTTGGTGTGACTACCGCCGAATCGGCCCAAACAAATTCAGGGGTGTCAGGCGGTACTGCTGATGCTACATGCGCGGCCCGGACTTCGAATATTCCGATGATGTGGGCTGGCCTAATCTTAGGCACTACGAAGGCGTCGCTGGCAAAAACTACCTGCATCAACGCCCACTCGTCACCGTATAGTTTACACTTTTCGTATTCGTTGCGAGTCAAGTGAAAGCTGCCACGACTCGTGGTGCCGCACCCCTTGACCTCGATACGCCGTTTGCGAGGGATGGAGATCTCAATGTCATAACCGAAGGCATCCGAGATCAGCGCGACGTGGGTGGGCTTGTGCCCGCTTGTCCGAAGCGCCGCCATTACCACCAATTCCGCGGCGTCCCCGATCCGCTTACGCATTTCGAGGTCGCGCGGTTCGCTCACTTCACGATGTACATCGAGGAGCAGGGTATCGAGTTCAGGATCGAGCCACTGCAGAGCGCGTAAGTCGGCCGTCGGGATGTATTCACGCGCCACACCGTTCGGCGATACCGCGATGCGCAACCAAGCTGGTGGATCGGTAACGAGGAGGACCCTAGCGATGTTGCAGAGCGTCACCCGGTCGGCCTTGCCAGAAACGCCCGCCAGCGCTGGCGCGAGCACGATGGATTGCGCCTGTGCTGCTAGCCCGCCAGCGAGTAGGCACCGTGCAGGCGTTGCCAGATCCGTTGCGGCGGCCAAGTACGATCCTTGGGCACGTGCAGCGCGTACCCAGTCGTCCACGTTGCGCCGCGGGGACAGGCGGGCGGCGTGACATAGGAGAAAGACCGCGTATGTCGTCCCGTGGCTAGGCACCATTAAGTCGCGCCTTGACATGCGATACGACCGCCTGCATGTCATCCGCCACCGCCGGCTGATCGAGCGTGCCTTCATCCGGTTCGGGCAGTGCAACCCTCACCAGTCCACGATCGTTCATCAGTGCGGAGAGTGCGACGATCTTTTCCCGCAATCGAGAGTTCACCGTCTCGTCAACACTGCCCATACTTAACAGTAGCGTAAAGCGCGTCTGCACGTCCTGGTCAAGCCCCAGTCGGTGGATTCGGTCTTGGCTCTGCAGGTAATGGCCTGCGTTGAACGTCCGGTCCAGGTAAATAGCATGGTGGCACCAATGGTGCAGGCTTATGCCCTCGCCGCAGGCTGCTGGATTTGCCAGCAGGACGTGACAGTCTGGGTCGTGGCGGAACCTGTCGAGCTCCGCCTCCCGGCTCAGCGCTCCGAAAGGCGCATTGTCTTGCGTCGGCACGCCGCCGTGGACGATTGCTGGACGATAGTGACTGAGGTGGGTGGCGAGCGAGCGGATATTGCGGACAAATGTAGACCAGACGATGATCTTTTCCCCTCGCTCCCGGGCTTGCTCGACCAACGACTCAATGTGCTGGTACTTCCAAGGCACTTCGTAGTCGCGGTAGCGTGCGAGCAGCTCGGCCAGTGGCTCCCCGCCGTTGAGGGCTAGTGGTGGGTGCATGAACCCGCGCTCGTCGGCGTCGTCGGAGCCGGCGACAAGCAGCATTGGGTTGCTTGCCGCTTCGAGTAGGTACATGACGACTCGACCAAGTCGGTCGAATTGGCGACGCGCTGGCCGGTCCAGCCCGAAGTCGCCGCGATAGCGGCCCAACAGGGCATCGTATATGGCCTGTTGGATTGGGCTCATTGGGCGCAGCACAACATCGAAAGAGGTTCCGGGGAGGCCAAGGCGCGACTTGGGCGTCCGAACGAAGTAGCGCTGAATCGCCAAGCTGGTCTCACGCAGCACGTCGTCGTCGCGTCCATTGCGCTCGTTGTAGGCGCTTGCTGGCAGGATCTTGTGGTCCTGCCCAGGATATAGAAAGCGCAATAGCGCAATGAGGTCGAACGCACCTTGCGGCGCAGGGGTTCCAGTAAGGACGTCCCGACGCCGTGCGGCGTACGCTAAGTCCAGCACCGCCCGGCCATGCACGCCGAGCTCCCCACGTTTGACCCGATGGGCCTCATCGAGAATGACGTGCGTCGGCCGACGGCCTACGTACTCGCGGATGCGGTCGTAGTCGGATGCGACCCTGTTATAGTTCGTAAGCATCAAATCCGCATCATCGTCTATCGACGATGTGGACCCATGGATGGTGATGCTCGGTGGGTATTCGAAGCAGGCCGCTGCATCCTCGCGCCATGCCTCAAAAGCCGCGAGGGGCGCGATCACCAACAACTGTTTGACCCCGCTCTGAGATCGCGCCAAAGTATGGTTGGCTAGGGCGACTGTCGTCTTTCCCGCTCCGGGGACGGAGAAGTCGGCTCCGTGGGGTAGCTGCCGTATTAGCGCCAAGTTCTCCAGTTGAAAGCTACGTAGCTCGCGCCGGAACCCCGCAGCCAACAGATCTTGTGCCAATGCCTCGATGGTCGGAGGCAAGACACCCGAGGTGGCGTCCTCACGGCGCTTTTGATCCTCAATCAGTGACCGAATCTGCTCTTGTAGAGTCGCACCGAGCCTGATCTGCTCCTGAAAGATCGTTCGAACCTCGCGCAATGCTGGCAACTCTGCAAGGAAAACATCTACACGAATATCGATCCGGTTTGCCGTGCCGCCAACAATACCGCGGGCCATAGCGGCTTGAAGGCGTGCCCATGCGCCAGCGGCAGCTGGCTCCTTACGGGAGGCTACGACGAGCGGGCGGCCCCGCTTATACAACTCGGCGACGATCATGCCTACGCACCCTCTACGGCACGGAGCAGGTTCTTGATTTCAAGGACCCTATCGGCGAAGCCGGACGCGTCCCAGTCCGCTCGGGTCCGGGCGTTCGGGAGGTCCTTGAGGATACGCCTCAGCTCGCCAATCGCCTTGTCGGCGTGCACAAGCGGCGCCTTCGCCGTCGACTGGTCGCGCGCTTCTTCCTCAGCCTCATCGGCCGCAGCAGTGATCGCGCTACGAAGGGAGCTGAGAACTTGACGTGCAGAGACCGTAGCTCCTTCTCGGAGCGGCAGCATCTGTTCTGGCGTTCGGGCAGCAACGAGGCCGAGAAGGTTGTTCAACGGCTGCGCTAGTGGTACCTCGCCGAGCAGATCGTCTAGCAGATCCCCGTCCTCGCTGCTCGTGGCTACGGAGCTGGCCGCCTCGATCACGGGCTTAAGCGCGGGGTCGCGTTCGACTTCCCGCCGGACCAGTTCCGCCGCGTCGGGACGACGAAGGTGCCGCAGTTTGCGGTACTCGACGTTGGCGAGGGTGCCGAGAAAGTAGGTCGATCGGACGCTGTCGGCCTCGGCCGGCGTCTTGTTCCTGATGTGTTTGGCCAATTCTTCGAAGGCAGACTCGTTGGCGACGAAGTCGACATGCAAGCGTGCACCTTGGGCCAGGTCCACCAGCTGGTGCACCTGCTGAAGCTTGGCGTGAAGGGTATGCACGTCGGTGACGCTGCGATGCATGCGACGAGCCACTCGTGCGAAGTCCTTGCCTTCCCGGTCGTACAGCTCCTCGATCAAAAAAGCCTCGTTGATCCAGGAGTACTCCTGTTTGAAATCGCGAGCTACCTGCAGTTCTGCCTCGAGATCAACCAGTTCCTCGTGCTGTGCGTCCTGCGGCAGAATCAGGCACTGGACATAGCGTGCCCGGAGCCAGTCGTCGTCTTGATACAGCGACCGGAGCGCGGCGGTGCGACGGTTGCCATTAATCAGGACGCCGTCGGCTGTGATGATTGCCGGGTCTTGCTGGCCACGGTCACGAAGATCTTCCTTGAGCTCCTTGAATCCATCTTGGCCTGTGAGGATGCGGTACTGCGCGTCCTGGGCAGCGGGGCCTAGCGAATCGGCCGTGAAGAGGTCCGGCTGATTGGTCAGGTGAATCTCACGGTGCTGTTCAGCGCGTGTCCGGTGATTGAGCGTGGAGAAGCACACCCAGGTGACCTCGACCTCGACCTGAGGAAGCTCCTTCTGCTCTCGGGGCCAAGCTGGAACGAGCACATGGCGGACTGGCTCCCGCGCTTGCAGTAGCGCCACACGGTCTTGGTCGAGCATCGGGTTGGGCAACCGGATCAACTCCTGTAAGTTGCGGATCGGCCGAGGCCGAATCGAGCCGAGATGGTCGTCCGGACAGTCCGACCCTTGCGCTGGAAGCCGACGTGCCCGACATATGCCGGAAACGCCTGTTCACTGATCCCGAAGAGACTCAGCAAAATCCGTGGGAATTCCCGCTGTTTACTGCCGTCCCAGTTCCACTCCACCGCTCCGTTTGCGGTGCTGGCATCTGGCTGCCGGTCAGGCATCACATAGATGCATGGGGGTGGCACCAGATGTTGCCCGATCTGAGTGGCATATGCCTTCTTCGGGCAGAGGCGCCGGGACGTGCCGCAGAGATCGTTGTGGAAGATGACACCGTCGAGCGCCCCGGGCATCTCGTCAAAAAATCGTCCGCGCAAGCGCTTGACCCCTTTGGCGATGTGCTCGCCGGGCTCCGCGCTCAGACTTGGGCAGAGCCACCAGAGATATGCCTCATTCGCCCAATCCGGAATCGACCAACGCACGCTGCTATGCGCTCCGTCCGGACAGCCCTTCTGGATGATCGCGATATCGCCGAGTTTCTCGACCGAGAGCCGGTATATGGTGTCGTCGCCGTACTGTGGCTTGGTGACAGCTTGCACCAGTCCCGCGTCTCGAAGCGCCGCCAAGACGTCCAGCAGGAACTGACGGCGGTCGGAGTTGCTTGCGCTCATGCTGCCCCGGGCTGCCTCGACCGCCGCAGGCAGGGCATCGCGATATTCCTCTGTGGTCAGACCATGACGCGCTAGGAGGTCTCGCTCGGTGGCTAGCTGCTGAATGAGTGCGCTCACCTTCTGAACGATCTGGCGCGGCGGGACTCCCGCGTGGCGGCATGGTGCCGCGTCCTCTGGCCTCACCGTCACAAGCCTCCCCTGCTGCCATCCAGTGAATCCCTTAGTCTCGCTGGGCCAGCCGCAACGAGCATGCCCCTGCTCTAGGGCATCCAGATTGATGCAATGCCCGAGTTCAGCGTGAGCTTGGCGCAGCGGAGGCGGCGCCCTGCGCCTTGTTGGACCTTTGTAGGGCGTGGGAGGTGGCTGGCTCCCAACCCCTTCAGGCTGACCCCGTTCCCTCGGTCGCACAGCTTGCTGTCACGGAACCGTCGCAGTTTAAGATCAAGCCCGGCCAAGCACAACCTGCAACCAAGCTAAAACGGGAGTTGCCCCTGGTCCTGGACACTTGAGCCTTGGATCGTGATGGTCCGGGGAGATCAGGAGTCCCTGACAGATGGTGATGAAGCACTACCCCGCCGAGTTCAAGGCCGACGCGGTGGCGTTGTACCGGTCTCGGCCGGGAGCGACGATTGCGTAGATCGCTGACGATCTCGGGGTGAATCGGGAGACGTTGCGCAGTTGGGTCCGCGCTGATGATCAGCGTCGGGGTGCAGCAGCCGGGCCTGTGACGCCGGCGGCGCGCTCGGTGGAGGACGAGAAAGCGGCGTTGCGGCGCAGGGTTCGGGAGCTGGAGGAGGAACGGGACATTCTGCGGAAGGCGGCCCGGTATTTCGCCGGTGAGACGCGCTGGTGAACCGCTTCCAGTTCGTCGCCGACCATCAGCAGCGCTACGGCGTGAAGCGGTTGTGCAAGGTTATCGGGGTGTCTCGCTCGAGCTTCTACTACTGGCGTTCGGCCGGCGACGCGCGGGCCGCCCGCCAGGCCGCCTATGTGGCTCTGATGGGCCGGATCCGGGCGGTGCACGCCGAGCACGACGGCACCTATGGGGCGCCGCGGATCACCGCCGAACTCCGGGATGCCGGGCTGCCGGGCTGCCGGGCTGCCGTAAACGGGTCGCGCGGGTGATGCGCCGCTTCGGGTGGCAGGGTCTACGACTGCGCAGGCGAGTTCGTACGACGGTGCCGGACCCGGCCGCGGCGAAGGCACCGGACCTGATCGGCCGGGACTTCACCGCCCCTGCTGTCAATCAGCGCTACGTCGGCGACATCACCTAATGGCAGGGCCGGAGAGATTTCCGGTGCCCGGAGACGACTGGCAGGGGCCCCTGAGATATCACCGGCCCAAGATCGGGTGCAAGGTGTGGGTGAGCCGCTGGCCGGTGTCCACTCGCATGATGCACACGGCCGTCGAGGCCTGAAGGTAGACGGTGGTCCCGCCAGTCGTCGGGTCCGTGATCGGCTTGTGAGATGCCGCGCCATTGAGCGCTTCCATTAGGTCGCCGCGCGTGCCCTCGGGCTCAACTTGTTGTTGACCACGAAGGCGACCCGAGTGCAGATCACCTGCGGCATCGACTGGGCCGAGCAGCATCACGACGTGGCGGTGCTCGACGCCGACGGCAGCGTGCTGGCCCGGGCCAGGATCGACACCGGCGCGACCGGATTCTCCCGCCTGATGTCCCTGTTGGCCGAGCACGTCGACGACGCCGACCAGCTCGCGTCGGTGCCGATCGGGATCGAGACCGACAAGAATCTGCTGGTCGTCGCGTTGCAGGCCGCCGGGATGACCGTGTCCGCGATCAACCCGCGGGCGGTCGCCCGTTACCGGGAACGACACGGGCAATCCGGTAAGAAATCCGACCCGGGCGACGCGTTCGTGCTGGCCGATCTGTTGCGCACTGACCGGCACCAGCACCGGCCATTGCCCAGCATCAGCGTCCACGCCTCGGCGATCAAGACGCTGGCCCGTCAGCACCAGGACGCGATCTGGTCGCTCAACCAGACCGTCAGCCGTCTGCGGTCGCTGCTGCTGGAGTTCTACCCGCAAGCGCTGCGCGCTTTCCCGAACCTCAAACACAAGGCGGCATTGGCGGTCTTGAGCGCCGCCCCAACACCCGAAGCCGGGCTGCGACTGACCGCCCGCCGCCTCGCCACGCTGCTGCGCCGCTGCCGGCGACGCAACGACCCGTCCCTGGCCGAACATGTGCTGAGCGCCCTGCACAGCCCCGCACTACGGCAGCAGCCGGAAATTCGTCCAGGCCCTGCACCAGCACCACGTGACCGGGTCGATGGGCAGAGAGTCGGCGCCGCCGGCGACAACGCCGCGATGGAGTCCTTCTTCGGCCTGCTGCAAAACAACGCCCTCGACCGGCGGACCTGACCACCCGCCAGCAGCTGAGGACCGCGATCGTGACCTGGATCGAACGGACCTACCACCACCGCCGACGGCAACGATCCCTGTCCCGGTTGACCCCTATCGAGTACGAGACCACCATGACCCAACCGGCCAGTCAGGCCACGGAACTGGAACTGTCACCCATCGGTGCAGCAGACCCATGCGCTGGCACCTGATTTGCGTTGGCTCAGTTCGCTCACCCGCAGCAAATCAGCGGCTGGGTCGTTATCTTGCCGCAACACAAGGGCTCAGCGGCAAACTGACGGATCCTGGGGAACACCCCTATCAGAATCCACACCAGAACCTGACAGAAGCCCCGATTGCTACGGCGGGATCAGCAAACTCGAACATACCGGCCCCGGAGAAGTAGTCAAACGCGTGCCTGCACGCAGATGGCATAGCAGTCAACAACGCGGAGATCGGCGAGGAACAGGCGAGGCGATATATCGAGCCCCAATCGGGTTCGATTCTGATCTACCCAGTCGTTGACCGGGTGAAGGAAGGCCAGCCACCGCTCCCTGGCCGCGCGAGTGATGAGCTGCAACCCCATCAGGTGACTTTGGCATTCCGTTTGGTTGCGCTCGAATCGGCCGTTGGCGACGACAAGCACGTTGTCTTATTCGAGACCAAGGGGACTCGCGGCGGAATGCCGCTATTGTTGACAAGCAAGAGTAA
This sequence comes from Salinispora pacifica DSM 45544, assembly GCF_000378845.1. Lineage (NCBI taxonomy): Bacteria > Bacillati > Actinomycetota > Actinomycetes > Micromonosporales > Micromonosporaceae > Salinispora > Salinispora pacifica. Next base: position 2,524,021 of record NZ_KB905359.1, read on the forward strand.
GGAGTGTGACGGAGGCGTGCTCGGATCCGAGCGAGCAGTCGGTGACAGTGGACGCAAGGCTGGCTGAAGGTCGGCATGCGTTCAGTAGCGCCGAGCCGCGACGGCGCGCCCCGAGGCGCTAACCTTGCCTGATCCGTAACTCTACAAGTGTTTTCTCGTTACATTGAGTAACTGACCGAACGGAAGGGCATGCGGCGTATGATCAGATCGGTCACAGGCCGGCGTCATCCCTCGTCAGTTCGCCGTCGCAGGTTATAGACTGCTGCAACGATGATCGGCGATGGAGGGCGCATGAAAACCAAGGCAATCAATGCCGCAGAATTTTTCGCCGGCATTGGCCTCGTGCGGACGGCTCTGGAGCCGCTCGGAGTGAGAGTTGTTTGGGCCAATGACATCAAGCGAGCGAAGTTTGACGCATATTATGCGAACTATCCCGATGCCGAGGATCACTTTAAGGTCGATGACATTTGCGACATCAACGGACAGTCTCTGCCTTCCGGAATTGAGCTAGCGACAAGCAGCTTCCCCTGCATCGACCTCTCTCACGCAGGCAACCGTCTCGGCCTTGTCGGAAAGCAATCCGGAATGTTCTGGCAGTTCGCCCGAGTAATCAAGGAGCTGCCGAATAAACCCCGCGTAGTCCTACTCGAAAATGTGTACGGATTTGCGACCAGCCACGGCGGCAGAGATTTGACCGACGCGCTCCAATGCTTGAACGATTTGGGATACTCCCTCGATGTGCTTGCTATCGATGCTCGGCACTTTGTGCCGCAGTCCCGGCCGCGCATGTTCATTATAGGAATCATCAAAGAGGAGTTGCCAAAGAACGCGCATGTCGGAGTTCCAGAGGTCAGCGACGTGCGGCCGGCCTGGGTCACCAAAATCCACGAAGCGCACCACGAGAACATCAACATGCACTACCTCGACCTTCCTGACCTCCCAGATGGCCCGACGAACCTCAGCGCAGTGGTGGAGCACAACGTGCCGTCAGGCGCGTGGTGGGATGAGCAGCGCGTCAAAGCATTCGTCGACTCGCTCAGCGACGTGCAAAAGGCGCGCTTCGAGTCCCTCCGTGTCGCGGACGCCCTCTCCTGCCGAACGGCTTACCGACGTACACGGCAAGGCGTCTCGATGTGGGAACTCCGGCGCGACGCCATCGCTGGATGCCTACGAACGACCGGCGGCGGCTCAAGCAAGCAGGCGCTAGTCGAACTGGGAGGCGGACGCGAGCCTCGGATCCGCTGGATGACGCCACGCGAATACGCCAACCTCATGGGCGCTAGGGACTACAAACTAGTTGCTGGCACACCTAACCAGCAACTGTTCGGCTTCGGCGATGCCGTTGTCGTAGACGTCGTCCGCTGGATCGGCGAGCACTACCTGATCCCTGTACTGCGGCCAGACAACGAGCCAGGCGACGAGTAGCCTTCCGAGGGCGAGCCTGTCCAGCGCCCGGAGGTTGCAGTTGTCCACACGCCGCATTGACCTTGCCACGACGTTCCTGCCCCGCGAGGTCCAGGCCATCCGGGACGCGATCACAGCTGCCCTCAAGCGGCCGGACCCGCAGCGCCCTGGCCAGACCATCGGGAAGGCCAAGGCCGGCGTCTACGCCTTCTATGACTACGACGGAGAGCCGATCTACGTTGGGCAGACGGCTGAAGGCTTTGGTGCCAGGCTCGGAAGGCACCTGACCGGCCAGCGGTCTGACGCAGTGGCGAAATACGTACTCGATCCATTCGAGGTCCATACCGTATCGATGTGGTCGTTACCCCACATCGGCGATCTTCCGTCCAAGGATCGCAAATCCGCTCTCGATCCGTATGAGTATGCCGTCTACCAGAACCTGCTCAAGGCGAGCACCTTCAACGCCATACTCAACGAAGGTGATATTCCCGCCGCCGAACCAGTTGAGCTTCCCGACCCGCTGACCTGCGTCATCATTCCGGACAGCATCTTCCCGGATCGCAGCCATCCGGATGCCCGGATCGCCCGGCGGGCGCAGACAATCTCGCTTCTCGCCAAGAACATCAGCGAGCGCAAGGTGTCACCGGGACTGAGGCGGACGCTGCTGACACAGACCAAACGGCTTAACGACCTAGCACGTGCCCGCTACGAGGCCCTGAAGGACGTGATTGAGGTCGAAGGCACCGAAGGAGTCGTCGAGGTGCCGGAAGGCATCTTCCAACATCCTGATAGGCGGCAGATTGCCCACAGTTAAGCTCCCGGCGACTCCACCGCCCTCAAGCGCTTCCAAGTCAATGAAGGCTAATCGGAGCTCCGGCACCAAACCGGAACTCGCGCTGCGGCGTGAGCTGTTCCGGCAGGGCCTTCGATATCGTGTGGCACTACAGATTCAGTTGCAGGACAGAAAGGTCCGCCCTGACATTGTCTTCCTGCGGCGCAAAATTGCGGTCTTCCTTGATGGCTGCTTCTGGCATGGCTGTCCCGAACACGGGCGTATGCCCTCTGACCCGACGGGCTACTGGCATGCAAAGATCGAGAGAAACCGGAACCGCGACACCGCCGTCGATGGCCAGCTGAACGATGCAGGCTGGACCGTGATCAGAGTATGGGAGCACGAACAGGTGGCAGAGGTCGCTGCCCGCGTCAAGCGCTTCGTCCTGTCCCGATAGCAGCCAGCCTGCGCTGCCGCGCGGACAGGCTGGTCGCCGGGCCAGCCTGCCCAATGTCCCTTGCGGAGAAGCTAGGGCCCGTTAGGCGATCTTGGACTTATTCGTCGCCTAGGCCGGTTACGCTTCCCCGCTCGCGGTCTAGGCTAGTCTTTTGAACCATGCCCGGACTCGTCCCGCCGCACAACTACAACGCCGATACGCCCGATATTAGGGAGTTCTACCAGCTGTTGGCCGAGGGACTGAAGCTGACGCTCGACGAAGACGCTGCAGCGCTCGGTGCCCTTGGCCGCGATGCTGGCGAGCTTGACAAACTCATCAGCGAGCTGGATGACAAGGTATCTTGCCTGAAAGAATCGGAGGCGCAAGTGCGGGCCCGCCTGAGTGGAATCCTTGCTGCGCCTTCGCCTCGTCGGGGCTCCAAACAGTGCAAAGCGGACCTCGCGGCAGTTCGGGCCTCCCTGAAAGAGGCATCGGGCAAACTTGAGGAGACGATAGCGAAGCGAGGAATGCTTGCCCGGGGCATAGAGCTTCGAGCGGGACTTAGAAACCGTTGGCACGAATGGCAGGTTGGAAACAAGAAGGTTGGTTCGGGTGGCTACGGAGTCTACGCATTTTATGACTTCGATGGTGAAGCCATGTACGTGGGGAAGACGACAGAAGGCGTCAGCACGCGAATTCGACGCCACCTGACAAATCAGCGCACGGACGCGGTCGCGATGGGGGTGCTGGATCTGCGCCGGCACGTTGACGAGCAGTTCCTCGCCGTAGCGCGGGACGTACCAGCGGGTCAGGTCATCGCCGACGCCGATGTGCGGGTGGTGCGGGTGGCGAACCCGTTCGGCCTGGATCTCGTCCCGGCCGAGCGGCGTGGGGGGGATCGTCGGCCGTTCGGCGGCGGTGCCGCTGGCGGCGGGGAGCCTGCTGGTATCGGCGCAAGTCGGGCCGGCGGCGTGGCCCGCACCGGGGCAGGCGGTGATCTAGGTGCCGGTCAAGCCGGGCCGGGCCCCGACGAGCCTGACCGCCGGGTCGCGGGTGGTGGTGCTGGTCGCTCCGCCTGCGGGGGGACAGCAGGCGTCACAGCAGAACAACGGTGTGCGCCGGGCGGTGGCCACGGTCGTGTCCGTGGCGGCGGGCGGGGACCAGGTGGGCACACAGTTAGTGACGGTACTGCTCGCCGCGGATTCGGCGGAAGCGGTCGCGGCGGCCCCGGGAGACGTGTCGCTGGTGCAACTCGGCCCGTCCCAATGAGATGTGAGGAGGCGCGGGAGATGCTGGTGGTGGCGGCGTCGATGTCCGGCGCGCCGGGCGCGTCAACGACAGCGTTGGGGATGGCGGCGTTGTGGCCGAAGCACCCGGCGTTGCTGGTAGAGGCTGACCCCGGCGGTGGGGTGGTCGCTGCGCGGTTCGGGCTGGCGCAGGAGCCGGGTCTGGCGTCCTTGGCGGCAGCGGCACGGCACGGTGACAACACCGATGGGGCGGCGCCGTACGTGCAGCAGGTGCCGCTGGGCTTGCACGTCCTCGTCGGGCCGGGTGCGGCCGAGACCGCCGCGGGGGCGGTATCGGTCCTCGCCGGCCGGGCCGACGCGGTCGCGGGGTTGGCGCCGTCGGTGGTGGTCGCCGACGCGGGCCGCCTATACGCGCACAGCCCGGCTTGGGGCCTGCTGCGCTCCACTGACGCAGTCGTGCTGGTCACCTGGGGGTCAACGGAGCACCTGGATCATCTGGACACCCGCCTGCCGGCGCTGCGTGCGGCTGTCGGGCTAGGTGGTGTCGGGCTGGCCGTCTCCGGCAGGTCCGCCTACGCCCCGGCCGAGATCAGTGGGCGCCTTGGTGTCCCGGTGTGGGCGCAGTTGCCCACCGACCGATGGGGCGCGGGCGTCCTCGCCGGGCGGATGACGGGGCGGGCGTGGACCCGTACCCGCCTCGCCCAGGCGCTACGTGCCCTCGCCGCGTCCGTCGCGGTCGGCGGACAGTTCGCTGGTGCGGGGCTGAAGGTCACGCGGTGACCGCCACGGCTCTCAACGGCGGCACGACCGCGGTGCCGCCGGATGTGTTGGCGCGGCTGCGCGCTCGGGTCAGCGACCGTCTGGCCGTGCACGGCGCGCAGCTTCCCGACGGTGAGCGCCACGCGGTGCTCGCGGGATACATCACCGAGGAACTCGTCGTCCACGCTCGCGAGGACATCTCCGCCGGACGGCCGCCGCTCACTCCGCAGGCCGAGGCGGCCCTGGCCCGCGCTTTGCGGGACAGCTTCCTCGGCCCAAGGGACCTGAACCGCGACAGCGACGACTGGGCCACCACGCGGCTAATGACAAACTCGTCGAAGCCCCCGCCGCAAGCGACGCCCAGCCGGGGAGCGGACAGCCCACATCATCTTCGATGATGTGCGCGGTGTGTGCTCTTCAGCGGACGCCAACCCGGGTGAACCGATGCCAACACGGGCCATCGCGGGCGACCGCCGGTCGCAACCCGGGTACGTGTGCTCGGGGTGTGCTCCTGGGCTGCGACAACAGGGGGCCGGGTGACGTGGGTGAACGTGGGCCACTCCCTGCCACCCCAGGTGAACCCCCGGGTCGCTAGACTGGGCGCTCGCGCCCTCGTAGCTCAGGGGATAGAGCAACGGTTTCCTAAACCGTGTGTCGCAGGTTCGATTCCTGCCGGGGGCACCAACACAAGGCCCTGACCAGCATTAAGCCAGCCAGGGCCTAGATTTCTATCTATGCAATTTTGAATCGCCTCCCGAAAAACCCCTCGGTAACGTTGGGGGGCGATCGGGTTCTGAAGGTCCGTGCTGCGGCGTGTCGGGGACGGTCCCCTGTGTGTCTATCCGGTCTCGCGTGGGCCATGGGAGCGACGCTCGTGCCTGGTCGTGGCCTGACCAGCGCCGAGCTGTTCAAGGATTTCGGAGCTGTCTGGTGCGAGAGCGGGCTTGACGATGTAGTGCCTGTTGGTGACCTCCTCGGTGGCGTGGCCGAGCTGGGCTGCGGCGTGCTTGGCGTCGGCCTCCTTGTCAATCAGGGTGGCGACGGTCTTGCGGAAGGTGTGTGGCGTGACCCATTCGAGGCCAGCGTCGGCGCGAGCTTGACGCCACTGGCGGCGGACGTTCTGTGGAGACAGCCAGGTGCCGCGCCGGGAGGCGAAGATCGCATCGCGGGGGTTGTCGGCGGCGTTGAGCTTGCGGGTCATCAGCATTCCGACGGCGAAGCGAGGAAGGACGACGGTTCGGAAGCCGGCGTCGGATTTCGTCCAATCCTGCCGGAAGAAGCCCTTGCCCTTGAGGTAGATGATCGTGCCGCAGATGGTCAGTGTCGGTCGTTCAGCGGCAAGGTCGAGATCCTTCCACCGCAGCGCCAGGATTTCGCCGATACGGGCACCGGGTGCGAGCATGAGGTCAACAATGTCGCCCAGATCGCCGGTATGCCGAGGCCCGGGTTTACCGGGGGTGGCCTGCTGCCACCGCTGGATGGCCGCACGGACGCCCTCCAACTGCTCCGTCTCCAAGGCGACGGGGTCTGCTGCACCAGTAGGTGACATCTGAGTTGGCTTGCCCTGTGGGCGGGCTGGAAGGATGTCGCTGTGTGCCCAAGCCTTACCCCCGAGAGTTCCGTGATGACGTCGTGCGGGTGGCTCGTGACCGCGAGGCGGGAGTGACGGTCGAGCAGATCGCGAAGGACTTCGGGGTCCACCCGATGACGTTGTTCAAGTGGCTGCGTCAGGCCGACATCGACGCCGGCGCGAAGCCCGGCACGCCCAGTGGCGAGTCAGCCGAGCTGCGCGAGGCCCGCAAACGGATCCGCTTGCTGCAGGAGAACGAGGTCCTGCGTCGGGCCGCTGCCTACTTGTCGCAGGCGCATCTGCCGGGAAAAGGCTCTACCCGCTCGTGAGCGAGCTGGCCGCCGACGGGATCCCCGTCGCGGTGACGTGCCGGGTATTGAACATCGCTCGTCAGCCCTACTACCGGTGGCTCGGCCGGCAGCGTCGGTGACGCCGAACTCGTCGCCGCTCATCGCGCGAACGCCCTGGTCGATGCCCACCGCGATGACCCGGAGTTCGGGTACCGGTTCCTGGTCGATGAGGCCCGCGCCGCCGGCCAGGCGATGGCCGAGCGCACCGGGTGGAAGATCTGCTCGGACAATGGCTGGTGGAGCGCCTTCGGTAAGCGCAAGAAGCGCGGCAAGGGCGGCAAGGTCGGTCCACCGGTTCACAACGACCTCGTGCAACGGGACTTCACCGCCAGCGGGCCCGAACCGGTTGTGGCTGGCCGACATCACCGAACACCGCACCGGCGAGGGCAAGCTCTACCTGTGCGCGATCAAGGACGCGTGGTCGAGGCGGATTGTCGGCTACTCCATCGACTCACGGATGAAGTCCCGGCTGGCCGTCAACGCCCTGTACAACGCCGTAGCCCGACGCGGCCGGCTGGCCGGCTGCGTGCTGCACACCGACCGTGGGTCGCAGGGCGAAAATTTGTCCACGCCCTGCACCAGCATCACATGACCGGATCGATGGGCAGAGTCGGCGCCGCCGGCGACAACGCCGCCATGGAATCGTTCTTCGGCCTGCTGCAGAACAACGTCCTCGACCGGCGGACCTGGACCACCCGCCAGCAGCTCAGGACCGCGATCGTGACCTGGATCGAACGGACCTACCACCGCCGCCGACGACACTCTCTGTCCCGGTTGACCCCTAACGAGTACGAGACCATCACGACCCCACCGGCCAGTCAGGCCGCGTAACTGGAACCGTCACCCATCGGTGCAGCAGACCCTTAGGCAGCTGATCACCTCATACTAGAAGCACCGAACTCGTGGCTGTCGCCAGCGGCTATCGATAGACAGGCAATGCAGCGTCTACTCCACCCGCGTGTCCTGCTGACAGCTCTGTACCGGCCGGAGATCTTCCCACTGCCACGGTTTCCGTTGGCGATTTCTGATCTTGCACGAGCAGCGCGAAGCACCCTGACCGGCCAGGTGGACCTGTTGGATATGCAGTTGGGGGCCACCCTCGACGACCTCATCGCCGTTATTGATGAGAATCGCCCCGACATCCTCGGAGTGTCCGCGACGTTTGGACAGCACGACCTGATGCTCCGGCTGCTGGATCAGGTGTACGGCATGGCCGTAGCCCCGCTGGTGCTTGCCGGCGGCAGCCTCACCGCGCGCAACGAGCGCCTACTGCTGGACCGATACCCGCAGCTACTCATAGCCCGTGGGGCCGGCGAGCCGACGATCCAGGACGCGATCAGCTACTGGCACGGCGACCTCTCACTGCCCGACATCCGAGGCATCGGCTACTCCGGCAACAGCCGTGCACAGGAAGGCTTACTGCAGGTGGGCCGGTACCGCCGGACCCGGACGATCGCCAACCGCGCACAGACAGACAACTTGCCGGAGCTGGACCTGCTCGATGCCACGTTCACCCACCGCGGCGTCGCGCAACTGGAGACGTCGCGAGGATGCACCAACTACTGCTCGTTCTGCCCACGCGGGCATAAGGGCACGTGGTCCGGGGCACGCGCCGACGGAATGCCGACGGTCCTGGCAGCGATGTCGCAGGTATTTGACCGCCATCCCGAAACCTCGCGCACGCTGTACTTGGTAGACGAAGAGTTCATCGGCGGCGACCCGGATGCCGCGCCCCGGGCCTTGGCCGTCGCCGACACTGTTCATTCGGCGGGCTTTCGCTGGGAGTCGTCATGCCGGGTTGACCAGGTAGTGGACCCGCACCGCGACCGACAGTGGCACCTCGACCGCGCCCACATGTGGCACGGACTGCTGCAGCGGGGACTACGTCGCATGCTGTTCGGGGTCGAGTCCGGGGTCACGTCGATCCTTGAGCGATTCAACAAGGAGACCACAGCCGAGCAGAACGCTCTGGCTATCCGGACCCTGACCGCGCTGGGGGTACCAACCCGATTCACCTACATCACCTTCGACCCGCTCATGACCCGCGACGAACTTGCCGAGAGCCACGCGTTCCAGGCCCGCACCGAACTCCTCCTACGGCCGCTGCCCTACCTTCCGGTCGAGACAATCGTGGACGGGGTCCGCGATGAGACGTTCGTCGCCGCGCATACCACCGGTCGGCCGCTGCACACCGGCATCTCCTACATGCTCGTGTCCATGGAGTGCCTGATCGGAGCTGCGTACACCCGTCGCGCTGAACAGGCTGGCCTGACCCGCACAGTCCGCCCGTCAATGGGCCGCGTTGACGCCGACTACGCCGACTGGCGCATCGGCAGCGCCTCCCACCACGCACAGCTCAGGATCGACCGGAACTTCGCGTTCGACTACACCCTCAAAAGCCTGGAGAAAATCCTCGACGGCCAGGCGCGACGCCAGGTCCGCGCCGCGCGGGTGGTCCTCAAGAACGCCGCAGCGACACTGCTCGGCCGTATGCTCGACCTCATCGACCGGCACCCACTCCACACCCCCGCCCCGGAAGCTCTCAACCCCGCGTTGATTGACCTGCTGAACCGAGGGCTTGGCGAGGTACAGGCGGCCATGACACCGACCATCGCCACGGTCCTCGCCGTGCTTCCCGCCGACCGAGCCGACATCCTCACCACTGCCCACACTCACTGGACCACCCCCACCGACTGGGCGCTGATCAACACGGCAGACCCATGCGGCACGTGACCGCCCCCGAGCTGCCACCGCGACAACCCACCCGGCTCGGCCGGACCTCCCCGGCACTGGCCGCCGGCTGCTGGCCCCTCGCCGGTCCCTGCGTCAACGATGGCGCGGATGTCGGCTGGGCACCCACCCACGACATCATGGCATTGGACGCGCTACGCGCCGCCTGGGAAAGGGGTCTGCTACTGTTCGATACCGCCGACGTATACGGCCACGGCCGAGGCGAGGAACGTCTCGGCTACCTGCTGGCCGAGGTACCCCGCGACCAGGTGATCGTCAGCACCAAGACCGGCTACGACCGGCGCAGTGGACACCCTTACCAGGCGCTTCAGATGACGCGGCACCTACGACGGTCACTGACCCGACTAGGCACCGACTACGTCGACATCTACGCCTACCACAGCACAGACTTCGGCTCAAATGACCAATACCTCGCCGAGGCGATCGTACAAATGCACGAGTTCAAACGCGAGGGCCTGATCCGCGCTATCGCGATTCGTGCTCCCCATGAATTCGCCACGCAGTGGGCGGACGAGAGCAATCCCCGCGGGAAACAAGCACGACGATTCCTGCACCTGCTCGACCGCTGCCAACCAGATCTGATCGCTGTCCGTCACAACTTGCTCAGCCCTGCCTACCGGACCGACGAGAGCACCGTGATCGACCTGGCGCGACAACGCGGAATAGACCTGCTCATCAAAGTCACACACCACCGCCCCCCACACCACGACTCCCGAATCGGGTTCGGCTTCCTCGCCACCGACTGGCCAGCGAACCCCGCAACGCCGAACCCGACAAATGCTCCCAACTCGCCTGGTTCCCACCAGACGAGCTACCCGACCCAACCATGCCCTACACCGCCGAGGTCATCCGCCTCCACCAAGAGAAACAACCCTTCTCCTTGCACGACTGGTAAGGGATTGGCCACTGAAGTGAGGCCGGGATGCTCCCGCCGAGCAGCGATCGGACCCGGTGGACGAGCCCGTCCCCGCCCAGCAGATCGAGCACGACATGGACTGGTCCGGATGCCGGTCATCTGGTCGATGCCCCGCAGCCGGGTGCGGACGGACTGCTGCGTGACGACGTAGCTCGCACCACGCCGGGGTGCGCCGAAATCGTCTCCGGCGCCTTCGTCGGCCGGACGCTGCTTGGCGATCCGGGCCGGGCCGACGCGGTCGCGGAGCTGCGGATGTATCCGGACCAGCGCCTGGACCTGAGCATGGGTGTCCTGACCGTTCATCGTTCTTCTCCCCGTTTCTGGATGTCAAGCTGTTCGGCGGCCGGAAAGACCAGGTCCAGATAGCGTTCGCCGCGGTCGGGGAACAGCGTGACCACGCGGGACCGCTCGGGCAGCAACGGAAGTAGGCCGCGGACGGCGGCGATCACCGCCCCGGACGACGCGCCGGCCAAGATGCCCTCTTGCGTCAGGAGGTCGTGGCAGGCGGCTATGCAGTCCGGCTCCGTCACATGCACGACCCGGTCGATCACGCCCAGATCGATCAGCTCGGGACGGCGGCTGGCGCCGATGCCGGGCAGCCGCCGGGTCCCGGGCGGTCCGCCGAAGATCACCGAGCCGACGCTGTCGACCCCGATGACGATCAGTCCGGGGTATTCGATCCGCATCCGGCGGGCCGTGCCCACGATGGTGCCGCCCGTGCTTACCGCGACGACCAGCACATCCGGGGCGGTCTCCAGGTCGTCGATGAGCTCCTCGGCGGTGTGTGAGTAGTGCGCGGCCTGGTTGAGCTCGTTGGCGTACTGGTTGATCCAGAACGCGTCCGGATCGCCTGCGACGATCTCGGCCACTCGGCTGATCCGCGAGTGGAGGTAGCCACCGGCTGCGTCCTCAGCGGTCACCAGGTCGATACAGGCACCGAGGTTGCGGAGGATGGCCAGGTTGGCGGGCGAGATGTTGGGATCGATGACGGCCGTGAAGGTGAGGTTGTAGATCTTCGCCACCATTGCCAGCGCGATGCCGAAATTTCCGGACGTGCTCTCGACCAGCCTGGACCGGCCGGTGATGGCCCCGCTGCGCAGACCCTGCTCGATGATGTGTTTCGCCGGCCGGTCCTTGATGCTGCCGCCGGGGTTCAGGAACTCGAGTTTCGCCAGGACCTCGACCCCGCCGGTGGGAAAGAGCCGGTTCAGGCGTACGACGGGCGTCCGGCCGATGCACTCAAGAATGGAGTCGTAGATCATCGAACTGCCTCTCCGGGTGCCGGCGAGCGCCCGGTATGGCGGCGAGCCACTCGAGATCGGCCAGCCCGTACCAGGGGCGGGCGGTGGTCAGGGTACGGCCGCCGATGACGACTTCGGGTGGCGCCCCGGGGTCACCGAGCCCGGTGACCACCAGCAGCGCCTCGGAGAAGTCCGCGTGGAAGGTCGCCGGCGTCGGTGTGATCACGCAGTTCGACCCGGCCGCCAGCAAGCCCTCGCGGGTGCTTTCGATGACCAGGCAGTCGCCCGGATCGCAACGGAGAGGATCGGGCGCCACCACGATGTCGGGCAGCAGTTCCATGCCGAACGCCACGTTCATCACGGACCGCGCCCGCTCCGCACCGACCACGACCCGCCATCCCGCGACCAGCGCCTCCCGGGCCAGCCGGCGAACTCCCGAACGGGGGCCGCCGGGACCGACCAGAACCCCTTTACCCCCGAATATCAGAGCCTTCATGCCGGAGCGCTGTGCCGCTGCATGTCGAAGAAGAACCGGTCGACCGCGTGCACTTCCCCGCGCTCGCGGGCCGCTCGGAAGACGTGGTCGCCGACGACCAGATCCAGCACCCCCAGCCCGAACGGGGAGAACACCACCGGCTGGTCGGCCGGGATCGTGAACCGGTCGGTGAGCAGGTCGTCGAGCGTGGCCGCGGCCGGGTCGGCGCCGTCGTGGGCCTGCTGGGTCAGGTGCACCGAGGTGTTCGCCTGCAGCACGTGGGCGCGGTCGTCCACCACGTTGACCACCGCGTCGATGACGTCGACGGTGAGATCCCGAAGGGATACGTGCAGCACCAGCGGGTTGTGCTCGAGCCACCGCCCCGGACCGACGTGCGGTATGGCGGCCGTGGTCGCGAAAACCGCCACGTCGCTGTTCTCCAGCAGCTCGCTTGCTGTCGTGTGGTTGACGATCGGCAACCCGGGATGTTCGCCGCGCAGATAGCCGTTGAAGCCGCGGGCGGAATCCGCCGCCAAATCGAACACCCCGATCTCGTCGAGCTCCCAGCCCAGGACCCGCAGATAGCGGTCGATGTAGCGGGCGATCAGCCCGGTGCCTACGAAACCGAGGCGCCGGGGAGCAACCCCGCGCTGCCGGGTCATCGCCCGCATCGCCACCGCCGCCGACGCGGCCGTCCGGGCCGCGCTAATGATGGAACCTTCCAGACAGGCGTACGGGAATCCGGTTCTCGGGTCGTTGAGGATCAGCACGGCCGAGGCCCGGGGAAGTCCGGCGGCGAGATTCGACGGGAAGCTGGAGATCCATTTGATCCCGTCCACGCCGACCGGGTCGCCGACCGACGCGGGCAGCGCGATGATGCGCGCATCCGGGCGGTCCGGAAACCGGAGGAAGTACGAGGGGGGATTCACCGTCGAGCCCGCGCCGTGCACCAGGTAAGCGCGCTCCACCAGCTCGATGAGTTCGCGCTCGGTGCCCTGCAACGTCCGGTGTACGGCCGCACCGGCCACGACGGTGAACTGCTGCTCGTCTCGCTGATCGGTCACGGCGCCCTCATCGTCCGTCCGCCGCGGCAGCGGTTCGGTCTCGCAAGCTCTTGGGGCGCATGTCCGTCCAGAGTTCCTCGATGCGCTTCAGGCAGTTCTCGCGGTCGTCCGGCTCACCCACAGCCCGCCAGCCTGCGGGGACCGGCCGATCGGCGGCCCAGATGGAGTACTGCTCCTCGTCGTTGATCACGACCAGCCACCGGTCGGTGACCTCGGTATCCGTCACAGCCGGACCTCCAGTTCGTCGTTGCCGGTACGCGGGACCTCCGCGCCGGCCAGAAAGTTCAGGACAGCGTGGGCCAGCACGTCGGTGAGATCCACGATTGGGACGCCGACGTCGGCTGCCGGTGCGATCACCGACAGCTCTGTGCAGCCGAGCACCACACAGTCCGCGCCCGGATGAGCGCTCAGCAGCGCCTGCACACACCGGGTGAACTCGGCCCGAGCCGGATCGGCCGGTTCTCCGCGCTTGACCCGGTAGATGAAGTCGGTGATCTGCCGCTGCCCGTCCGCATCGGGGTACACCGCGCGGGTGTCCGGGGCGAAGTGCGATTCGAAGCTCCGCAGCGTCGCGGTCGCCTCGGTGGCCAGGACCAGCGGCCGGGTGAGGCCTACGCGCTCCAGATGTGCGGTGGCCTCCAGGAGGAGATCCACGATCGGGACCCGGGACTCCCGCACAAGGTCGGCTCGGTAGACGTGCGTGGTGGCCGAGGGGATGGCGATCAGATCCGCTCCGGCCAGGTTGAGCCGGCGGACGGCCTCCTGCAGAGCGGGCAGCGGGTTCGGCCCTCCGGCCAGCTGGTGGTCGATCCGGCTGGGGATCTGCTCAGCGACCAGGATGACGGCGGTGTACTTCTCGTCGGTCACCGCTGGGCACAGGTCGAGGACCCGCCGGTAGAAGTGCGCCGCCGCGTACGGCCCGACACCGCCGACGATGCCGAGCCGGTTCATGCGTCGCCCCCGGTGGCGAGAACGGTGTCCACGGCGTCGCGCAGCCGAGCGGCCACCGTGCCCACGTTCGCCTCGCTGAACAGATCGTGGTGGTTGCCGGGCAGGAGGCTCACCCGGGTCTCGCCCCGGGTCAGCTTCTGCCAGCTCTCCGCGCTGACCACCGGCCGGGAGAGCGTGGGGTGCTGTTCGGTCGCCTTGAACAGCCAGATGTCCGCGGCGACCTCGGCCGGCCGGAAGCGATCGGCCGCGTGACCGTTGGCGGTGAACACGTCGTACATCCGCCGTACCGTCGGCGTCCGGGCACCGGCCGGTAGCTGTCCCCGATCGACGAGATACCGGGTCAGCCGGTCGAGAACCGTCTCGACATCGGCGTCGTCCAGGATCTCGGCTTCGTAGGACAGCGAGAACCTCGCCAGATCCGGCACGTCCGCATACCGGTCCTCGGTGGGGTCGACGCCGAAGGCGCGAGCGTCGAGCACACCCAGGAACGCCACCTGTTCGCCGGCTTCCTCCAGCTGCCGGGTCATCTCCAGGGCCACGTTGCCGCCGAAAGACCAACCGGCCAGCAGGTACGGCCCCCGCGGCGCCACCTCCCGGACCTCGGCCAGGTACCGCTGAGCCATGGCCGTGATGTCGGTCAGCGGGGCGTCGTCGGTGTTGTAGCCGACGGCCTCGATCCCGTAGACCGGCCGCCACCGTCCCCACTCGCGGGTGAGCGCGAAATAGCCGCACGCGTCACCGGATTGCGGGTGCACCAGGAACAGCGGGGGGCCGTTGAGGTCGGGTGCGGTCAGAGGCACGACCAACCGGTTGTGGGGCCGTCCGGCGTGCGCAGCCATCGCCTCGATGGTCCGGTGCTGGAAGACCGCGTTCAACGGCAGGTCGATGCCCAGCTCGGTGGTGAGTGCGCCGATCAGCTCCACGGCCTTCAGCGAGTGACCACCGAGCTCGAAGAAGTCCTGCCGTACGCCGATCGGACCGTGCCCGAGAACCCGTTCCCACACGGTCACCATGCGCAGCTCGGTGCTGTCCCGCGGTTCGAGCACCTCCACCCCGGTGTCGGCGGGTGGCGGCGTCCGCCGTACGAGCTCGGCCCGGTCGACTTTGCCGTGCACCGTTCGCGGCAGCTCGCCGGCCGCCAGGAAGCGAGCCGGGTGATAGGCCTGCGGCAGGGTGTCGGCCACCGCGGAACGCAGCACGGCGGCGTCGAACGGGTCGGCCACCACGTGGGCCACCAGTTCTTTGTCACCGGCCACCACCACGGCGGCGGCCCGGACGCCGGGCACCGCGAGCAACGCCGACTCGATCTCCCCCGGCTCGATCCGGATTCCGCGGATCTTGACCTGGTGGTCCAGCCGGCCGAGGTATCGCACCTCGCCGGTGGGGCCGACGCGCCCGAGGTCTCCGGTGCGATAGACCCGCTGCCCGGGATGGAACTCGTCCGGCATGAAGCGGCTCGCGGTCAGTGTGGGGACGCCCAGATAGCCGGCCGAGACGCGGGGGCCGCCGATCGCCAACTCACCGACCGCGCCGCGCGGCAGCAACCGGCCCCGGGGATCGAGGACGTAGATCCAGGCATCGGGCAACGGCCGGCCGGCCGGGATGTACCCGGCCTGAGAATCGGCTGCACTGAACCGGTGGAAGGTAGTGGTCATGGTGCATTCGGTCGGGCCGTACTGGTTCACGATCTCGACGTGGTCGCCCAGGGCGGAGACCGCCGCAGCCACCGCCACCGGTAACTCCTCGCCGCTGCTGAGGATCAGCCGGAGCTCGGGCCGGCGGGTCTCCCGCGCGGCCTCGGTCACCAGCGCACCCAGCATCGATGGCACCACGGCCAGCAACGCGGTGATGTGGTTGTCCGACAGCGCCGTCGCGATGGCACGCTGGTCGCGAGCCTGCTCGTCGGGCAGCAGCACGAGGCGCCCACCGGCGGCGAGCGTGCCCAGGATCTCGCGCACGCTGGCGTCGAAGGACAGCGCCGCCAGCTGCAGCACCACGTCCCGAGGGCCGAGCTGGTACTCCCTGATCACGTGCCGCAGGTAACCGGCCGCGGCGCCGTGCGTGGTGGTCACGGCCTTCGGTGTCCCGGTGGAGCCCGAGGTGTGGGTGACGTAGGCGACGTCGTCCGGCACGGGCCCGTCGGTGGTCAGCGGGGCCGAGGGAACGCCGTCGGGGTGGATGATCCGTACATCGCCGGGCAGGGCCGGATCGCCGGCCGACCGATCGGTGACGACGAGCGGAAGGCCGTTGATCAGACGCTGCAGCCGGGCGGGCGGCTGGAGGGGGTCGAGGGTCAGCAGGGTGGCCCCACTGCGCAGCACGGCCAGCATGGCGACCACGAGGGCCGCCGATCGGGGTAGTAGCACCCCAACGAGCACGCCGCGACTCGCGCCGGCCTCGTGCAGCCGGGCGGCGAGGTCCTCCGCCCGGGTCAGCAGCTGGTCGCCGGTCAGAGTCACGCCATCGGCGGTCAGGGTCGGCGCGTCCGGTCGGATACCGCGGCCGACCAGCTCGGTCAGCGTAATACCCGCCTCCGGTTGCGCCGGGAGGGGCGGCACGACCGCATCTGCTCCGGCCAATGGCAGGGCGCCGAGCGCCGCGTCCGGCGTGGAGACGACCGTGGACAGCACCCGGCGGAACACCGACACCAGGACGGCCGCCGACTCCGGGTCGTACAGGCGGGTGGCGTACAGGAGGGACCCGGTGAGGCGGCCGGCCTGGAGCGACAGCTCCATGCTCAGGTCGAACTTGACGCTGACCCGGCTGGTGTCCAGTTCCTCGACGGTCACACCGGGCAGATCGATCGCGTCGGCGCTGCCGACATCGAGGGCGAACTGGATATTGAAGAGCGGGTGCCGAGCCAGGTCGCGTTGCGGATCCAGAAGTTCCACCAGCCGCTCGAAGGGCATCTGCTGGTGGTCGTGGGCGTCCGCGATGTCCAGGTGCAGGGTGGCCAGCAATTCGGTGAACCGTTGCTGGGAGCCGACGTCGATCCGCATCACGATGCTGTTCAGCAGCGGACCGACCAGCTCGGCGAACTCAGGCCGGCTGCGCCCGGCGCCGGCGATCGGCGTGCCCAGCACGACATCGGTGGTACCCGAGAGTAGACCGACGGTGACGGCGAACGCCCCCAACAGGACGCCGAACGGCGTCGTTCCGCTCTCTCGGGCCAGCTCGTCGACCGCCTTGGACGTCGCGACGTCCAGCTCGAACCGGTGCTCGGCGCCGTCCTCGACGAACACCGCCGGTCGCGGGCGGTCGGGGAGAATCTCGGTGGCCGAGGCCCCCGCCAGACGCTGCCGCCAATAGGCCGAGTCGGGTCCGTCGTCCGGACGCGAGCGTTCCCAGCGGGCGTAGTCGGCGAACTGGACCGGCGAACGCCCGGCCGGCCGGGCGCCGGCGGCCAGCGCCCGGTAGGCCAAGCTGAACTCCCGCCACAGGATGGCCATCGAGGAGCCGTCCACCACGCTGTGGTGGATCACGAAGGCCAGCACGTAGTCCGCGCCGGAACGGCCGAACGCGGCGCGGGTCAGTGGTCCCTCGGCCAGATCGAACGGCTGGGCCGCGCACTCGTCGGCGAAGGCGACCGGAGTTCGGTGGCCCAGTTCGACGACTTCGTTCCACAGCGGGCGGACCGGGCCGACCACCTGCGCGGAGCCGTCACCGTAGCTGGTGCGGAGGATGTCGTGCCGCGCTACGACCGACAGCAGTGCGTCGTGTACCAACCCGGGATCGACCGCGCCGCGCAGGATGACCGTCGCGTTGACGTGGAAGTCGGTGCGGGCGGTCCGCAACTGCTCGAGGAACCAAAAACGCTGCTGGGTCGAGGACAGCGGGGCCGCGCCCTCGGCGGCCGGTTCGACCGGCGCCGGTTCGGTCGCCTCGGTGAAATCACCGATGAAGTCGCACAGCGCACCGACCGTCGGATGGGCGAACAGCTGCCGCATCGGAATGTCGACGCCGAGCTGCGCCCGCACCGCGGCCACGAGCCGCGCGGCCAGCAGGGAGTGGCCGCCCAGGGCGAAGAAGTCGTCGTCCAGGCCGATGCCGTCGAGCTTGAGCACGGCCGACCAGATCGCCGCCAGCCGGCGCTGCAGCGGGGTCTCCGGCCGTGCGGAACCGCGGACGACGGCCGGCACCGGCATGGGCAGTGCCGCCCGGTCGAGCTTGCGGTTCGGGGTCGCCGGAAGCCGCTCCATCGTGACCAGGACCGTGGGAATCATGTAGTCCGGCAGCACGTCAGCCAGATCCTGCCGCACCTGCGGCCAGCTCGGCGTGGCCGGATCGTTCCACACGACGTAGGCGGCCAGCGTCCGTTCGACGCCCTGGCCGACCGGGCCGACCGCGGCGTCGGCGACGGCCGGGTGTTCCCGCAGCCGGGCCTCGACCTCTTCCGGCTCGATCCGGAAGCCCCGGATCTTCAACTGGTTGTCCGCTCGGCCCAGAAACTCGAGTGACCCGTCGAAGCGGCGGCGCACCAGGTCTCCGGTGCGGTACATACGCGCACCCGGCCGGGCCGGGTCGGGGACGAACCGGGCCGCAGTGGCGGCCGGATCGCCGATGTAGCCGCGGGCCAGCCCGCTGCCGCCGATGTAGAGCTCGCCCGGAGCGCCGGGCACCACCGGCCTGCCCTGCCCGTCGAGCACCACCAGCGTCGTGTTGGCCACCGGCTCACCCAACGCCGGCGGGACCGTCGTGGCCGCCGGCACCAGCTGCTGGGTAGAATTGATCGTCGTCTCGGTCGGGCCGTAGGAATTCCACAGGCGCTCGGTGCGCGCGGTGATGTTGCGGGCCAGCTCGGCGGACAGGGCCTCCCCGCCGGAGAAGGCCCGGATCGGACCCCCCTTCCAGCCCGAAGCGATCAGCAACGACCACCCGGCCGGGGACGACTTCATCACCGTCACCCCGGCGTCACTGATGACCTCGGCGAGGCGCCGGCCATCGACGACGGTGTCCCGGTCGATCACCTCCACCCGGGCTCCGGCCGCGAGCGGTGCCATGAGTTCCAGCACCGCCCCGTCGAACGAGATCGTGATGGTCGCGGCCACCGTGTCCGTCGGCTCGAGCCCCACCATCTCGATCCAGTCCGCCGCGATGTTCGCCAAGCCGCCGTGCCGGAGCATCACGCCCTTGGGACGGCCGGTAGACCCGGAGGTGTAGATCACGTAGGCCAGATTCTCGGGATCCACCGGTACGGGCTCGACCACGGCCTTCCGGGTCTCGGAGACAGCCAGCGACCGGGCCCCGGCCGCGGCCCAGTCCAGCAGTTGCTCGGTGGCGCCGTCGGTCAGGACGACCGAGGTGCCGCTGTTGCGGAGCATGTAGTCGACGCGCTTCTCACCGTAGGAGGGGTCCAGCGGGAGATAGCCCGCTCCGGACAGCCAGACGCCGAGCAGCGCGGCCACCATGACGGGCGTCCGCTCGAGACAGACCCCGACGATGTCGTCGGGGCGCACTCCGGCCGCGCGGAGCTGCGCGGCCACCCCAGCGGCGATCGCCATCAGCTCGGCGTACGTCAGCACCCGGGCCCGGTTGCCGGCCGCCGGCGCATCGGGGCGGCGCTGCGCCTGTTCGATGATGCGGTGCATGAGGATCGGGGCTTCGGCCTGCTCGCGCCCAGGGATCACCGGCGGGTCGTCGGCGCTCACCAGCATCGACCCTATGACCGGATCCTGCGGGTGACGGGTGGCGACCTCGAGGAGCCGGACGTACAGCGTGACGATCTTGTCGACGGTGGCGGCGTCGAACACGTCGGCGGCGTAGACGACGTCGCCCCGGGCCTCGCCGTCCGGTAGCCCGTTGGTCAGGAACAGCTCGAGGTCGAACTTGGCGTACTCCACCGGGAAGTCGACCCAGAACGCGCTCAGGCCCGGCCACCGCGGCAGTGGTGGTTCGCCCTGCTGCACAGTGATGATCGTTTCGAACAACGGGTTCCGGTTGCGCACCGAGGACCGGCCGATCCGTTCAACGACCTCGGCGAACGGCACCCGCTGCCGGGCGAACCCGGCCAGCGCGGCGTGCCGGGTGCGCCGGATCACCTCGACGAAGTCGGGCTCGTCGGCCACGTCGATCCGTAACGCCACCACGTTGAGGAACGGACCGATCACGTCCTGCAACTCGATGTCGGATCGGCCGAGCACCGGCGTCCCGACGACCACGTCGGGCTGCCCGCTGAGCAATCCGAGAAGCGCGCTGAATCCCGCCGTGTAGACCATGAACTCGGACGCGCCGCAGTCGTGGGCAAGGCGCCGGACGCGCGCGGCCAGGGTCGCCGGCACGGTGAACGACGTCTGCGCCCCCGGGCGGCCGCCCGCCGCACGCCGGGGCCGGTCCAGCGGCAGCTCCAGCTCCGGCGCTCCGGCCAGCGTGCGTGTCCAGTAGTCGAGATCCGCGCTCGACCGCGCCGGAGCGGCGGCAGCGACGTCGGCGTAGGTTAGCCGCGGTCGCTCCAGCACCGGCGGTTCGCCGGCCCGCGCCCGGCCGTACCCCTCGGCGATCTCGTTCCACAGCAACGACATCGACGGTGCGTCGACCACGATGTGATGCACGACCAGGACGACGAGCCACCGCCGGTCGGCCATCTCGTAGACGTGGACGCGCATCGGCGGCTGGATGGCGAGAAGCAGCGGTTCGGCGACCGCCGCGGCCGCGAGAGCGACCGGATCGGTCTCCTCCGAGGTGTCGCCCACCCGGACCTGTACGGCGCCGGGCGCGTGGACGACCGGCTCCGGCGAGCCGTCCCGATCCGTGAAGCCGGTCCGCAGCACCGGATGCCGGGTCACCACGGCGGTGACCGCGGTCCGCAGGCTGGGGAGGTCCAGATCGCCGATGAGCTGGACGGCCTCCGCCACGTGGTAGGCCGCCGAATCGCCGAGGATCCGGTCTGCCAGCCAGAGCCACTTCTGTTCGGCCGACACGTGCCGGGCCGGGTCACCCTGACCGGGTATCGCGCCGGCGGTCGGTTCCGCGTCGCCGGCCAGGCGGGCCCGAGCGGCCTTCAGGCGGTCCTGAAGTTCACTCATCGGCGGTCCCCTCACCCAGGAGTTCGTGTTCGATGGCCAGCGCCAGCTCCGCGATCGTCGGATTGTCGAAGAGCAGCACCAGCGGCAGGTCGGCGTCCAGCGCCCGCCGTAACGCGCTGATGACCCGGGTGGCGAGCAGCGAGTGCCCGCCCAGGTCGAAAAAGTCGGCTTCGGCGTCGGTGGCCGGCAGGAAGCGGCCCCACGCCTCGGCGACCAGCAGCTCGGACTCGGTACGCGGAGGACGGCCTGCGGCCGGCTCGTTCGAGGGAGTCGGCAGACGATTCCGGTCCACCTTGCCACTGGCCGTCAGCGGCAACTCGCTGAGCGTGATCAGGCTGGTCGGGACCATGTACCCCGGAAGCCGCTCGCTCAGGAACTGGCGCACGGTGTCGCGGTCGAGCACGCCGTTACGGCCGACGACGTACGCGAGTAGCTGTTTGTCCCCCGGTTGCGCCTCGGACACCGTTACCACCGCCTCGGCGACGTCGGGGTGCCGGGCCAGGGTCCGCTCGATCTCGCCCAGTTCGACCCGGATTCCACGGATCTTCACCTGGTGATCCCGCCGCCCCAGGAAGGTAATCACACCGTCCGCCCCGCACACCGCCCGGTCCCCGGTGCGGTACAGCCGCTCTCCCGGTACGACCGGATCCGGGAGAAACGTCTCCGCGGTCTTCGCTGGATCGTTCCAGTAGCAGCGGGCCAGCCCGACGCCACCGACGTACAGCTCGCCTTCGACGTCCGGGGAAACCGGCCGGCCGTCATCGTCCAGCACGTGCACACGGTAGTTCGTCAGCGCCCGGCCGATGGGGATCACCGGTAATGCGGCGTCGGCGCGCGAACACGTGTGGATGGTGGCATCGATCGACGCCTCGGTCGGGCCCCACTGGTTGTGCAGCCGGCACGGCGTGCCGGCGAGCACCTCGTGGAACCGGCCGACGAGCTCGGGACGCAACGCCTCACCGCTGGAGACCACGGTCCGCAGCGCAGGCGGCGGACTCCCGGCCACCTCCTCTAGGAACAGGCCGAGCATGCTCGGCACGAACTGGAGCACCGTCACCTCGTGTGCCGCCGCCGCCCGTGCGATGGCCTGCGGGTCCCGGTGCAGGCCGGGCTCGAGCATCACCACCCGGCCGCCGACGATAAGCGGCCAGAACAGCTCGACCGCCGAATCGTCGAAGCTGAGGACCGTCTTGTGCAGGACGCCCTCGCCGGGACGCAGCGGATGGCGCTGTTGCATCCAGCGCATCCGGTTCACCCAGCCGCGGTGCGGGTTGGCCACGCCCTTGGGTTTCCCGGTCGAGCCCGAGGTGTAGTAGATGGAGACCAGATCGTCGGGATCGACCGGGACGGTCAACGGCTCGCCGGCCTCGCCGGTCACTGTGATCACCTCGACGTCAAGGCCGTCCACTGGACCACACGGTGAGACGTCGACGACACAGTGACCGGCACCGGCCTCGGTGAGCAGGGTCTGTACCCGGGCGGGCGGGAAGTCGGGGTCCAAGGGGATGAACGCCGCTCCCGCGTGCAGCACACCGAGCAGTGCCACGAGCAGGTCCGGGCCACGGTCGCACCAGACACCGACCAGCGCCCGCGCGCCCACTCCCCGGTCGGCGAGGACCCGGGCGAACGCGTGAGCCGCGTCATCGAGCTCGCGGTACCGGATCCGCCGGGATCCCGACTCGACGGCGACCGCGTCCGGTGTCCGGTCGGCCTGCGCCTGGATCAACTCGTGCAGGGTGTGTGCGATGTCGAGATCCTGCTCGAGGCCGCCGCCGGCCGTCCGCGGCGGAAGCCCGGTCACCCCGGAAATGTGCGAGACCACTTTCAGCTCCTTGGTTGGCGACGGCCCGCTAGGTAGCGTCGATCCGGCGGTCGGGGTCGACGGTGATCACCAGCAGCGAACGGACCAGCTCATCGACGAGGGCATCGATCAGCGCTGCCGGGAAGCGGTCCGAGCGGTACTCGACGGCACCGGTCAACCCGCCGGGCTCACCGGCGCCGGTGAACTCCTCTTCCAGCAACACCTCGATGTCGAACTTCGCCGCCGTGGCGGCCCAGTTCCGAAACGTGAGGTGCACCGGACCCAGGTCGAGCGCCGGTTCAGCGCGATCCTCGACCGAGAAGAGGATCTGGATCAGCGGGCTGCCGAACCGCCGCCGTGCGGGGTTCACCGCGGCGACCACCTTCTCGAACGGGGTGTCCTGGTGGGCGAACGCACTCAGATCGGTCTCGCGAACCCGGCTCAGCAACTCGGTGAACGTCGGGCTTCCCGAGGTGTCGGTCCGCAGCACGACCGTGTTGGTGAAATAGCCGACGAGGTCGTTGAGCGCTTCGTCCGACCGGCCGGAGACCACCGTGCCCAGGGGCAGATCGGTCGCCCCACCAAGCCTGGTGACGGCGGCGGCGAGAGTGGCATGGATGACCATGAACAGAGTCGCGCCGGTCTGCTGCGCCAGTCTCACCACGCCCCGGTGGGTCTCCGCGTCGACTTGCAAGCCGCGGGTGCGGCTCGGTCCCGATCGCCCGGTACGCGGTTCGGCCTCGAGCCCGGATTCCTGCGGCAGCCCCGCCAGGCGGTCTCGCCAGTAGCCCAGTTGGCGAGCCATGAGGCTGTCCGGGTCGACCTCGTCACCCAGCAGCTCGTGCTGCCACAGTGCGTAATCGGCGTACTGCACCGGCAGCTCGGGCCACTGTGGAGCGCGTCCGGCCGCGCGGGCGGCGTAGGCCCGGCTCAGATCCCGGCAGAAGATCGGCTCGGACCAGCCGTCGAAGGCCGCGTGGTGCACGACCAGAACGAGGCGGCCCCGGCTCGGACCGCTCCGCAGCAACGCTCCGCGAAGCGGGATGTCCGTACCCAGATCGAACGGCCGGGCGATGAACGTCTCCTCGTCGCCGGCCGGCACCTCGACGAGGAGCGGACCCAGCTCAGCCGAAGACACGACCCGCTGCTGCGGGACGCCGTCGGTGTCCGGGAAGACGGTGCGCAGGCTCTCGTGCCGCACGACGACGTCGCGCAGAGCCTCCCGCAGGGCGCGCTCATCCACCTCGCCGGAGAAATCCCACACCAGCGGTACGTGATAGGAGGTGTCGGACGGGTCCAACTGGTTGAGAAACCAGAGGCCGCTCTGGGAGAAGGACAGGGGAATCAGCAGCTCGCCCTCGCGGGTCCGGCGCCGCAGAACCGGCCGCGCAAAGCGGGTGCGGCCGGCCAGCGTGCTCGCGAGACCGGCCACGGTCGGCGCGTCGAAGATGTCGCGGACCGAGACTTCCGCGCCCATCACCGTTCGGATGCGGTTGAGCAGCCGGGTCGCCATCAGCGAGTGCCCTCCCAGCTCGAAGAAGCTGTCGTCGGCGCCGACCCCTTCGATGCCCAGGATCTCCCCGAACAGGGCACCCAGCTGGTGCTCCTCCGGGCTCGACGGTTCCCGGCCGCCACCGGAGTAATCCGGCACGGGGAGGGCCCACGCGTCGAGCTTGCCGTTGCCGGTCAGCGGCATCTCGGTCAGCTCCACGAACGCGGCGGGCACCATGTAGCCGGGCATCGACTTCTCGGCCGCCGTCTTGAGCGCGGCGGCTGGCACCTGGCCGTCGGCGGTGTAGTACGCGACAAGCCGCCGATCACCGGGCCGGTCCTCGCGGACGACGACCGTCGCCTGGCCGATCCCGGGCACAGACCGCAGATGGTGCTCGATCTCGCCGAGCTCGATCCGGAACCCCCGGATCTTCACCTGGCCGTCGGCCCGGCCGAGGAACTCGAGCTCCCCATTCGGGGTCCAACGGACCAAGTCGCCGGTCTGATACATCCGCTGCCCAGGCAGACCGAACGGGTTGGGGATGAATCGTTCCGCGGTCAGCGCTGGGCGGCTCGCATATCCGCGGGCCAGGCCGGCTCCGGCGACGTAGAGCTCGCCGGTCACCCCGGGCGGCACTAAGGCCAGCTTGTCGTCCAGCACGTACACGAAGGTGTTGATCAGCGGCGGGCCGATCGAGGCTCGGCCGAACGGGCCGGTCACGTCGGTGCTCAGCATGGCGATCGACACGTCGTCGGAGCATTCGGCCGGGCCGTACACGTTGGCCAGCGGCACGCCGGGCACCCGCCGATGCCACCAGCTGATCAGGTCGGGCGGTAGTTCCTCACCGTGGGCAAGCATCCACCGCAGCCCGGCCAGCCGGTCGGCCAGCCCAAACGTCTCCTCGCAGGACTCGAGCACGGCCCGCAGCAGGGACGGGACGATCTGCACGATCGTGATGCCCTGCTCGGCACAGCATTCGGCCATGGCGACCGGATCGCGCGCGACGTCGTTGTCGACCGTGTGGACGCGACCTCCGACGGCCAGCAGGGTCAGCGACTGCCAGATCGAGACGTCGAAGGTCAGCGGCGCGTTGAACATCAAGACGTCGCGTTCATCCAGCTTGTACAGCTCGATGATCGCGTGCAGGTGGTTCGACAGACCCCGGTGCGGCACCAGGACCCCCTTGGGACGGCCGGTCGAGCCGGAGGTAAACACGGCGTAGGCCAGTTCGTCCCGGCTCGGCCGAGCGACGAAGCTGGCGACGTCGGTCGGGCCGGAGCCCGGCGGCAGGACCCGGACCGGAAGCCGGGCGGAGGCGGCGATCGACTCGGCCCGGTCGAGCACGTCGGAGGCCGCAAGCAGCAGGCCTACCTCCCCGTCCTCCAGCATCTGCGCCGCTCGCGAGACACCCGTGCTGACGTCGACCGGCATGAATCCACAGCCTGCGCCGAGCACACCGAGCACCGCTGCGACATACCAGGGCGTCCGGTGGGAGAGCACCGCGACGAGCGTGTCCGGCCGGGCGCCCGCGGCCCGCAGGTCACCGGCGATCCGGGCGGCGATCCCGGCCAGCTCGCGGTAGGTGATTTGGTCGTCCGCGCCGGAGACCGCGATCGCCTCCGGCCGCTGCTCGGCGATCTGCCGCACCACCGCGACCAGATCGAGGGGCGGCTCGTCGGTGACCGGCCCGTTCCACTGTTCCAGCTGCAGGCGCCGTTCGGCAGCGGTGAGCAGGCTGAGCCGGCTGAGCGGCACGTCTGGGTCGGCCGACACCAGCGTCAGCAACCGCAGCAGCCGAGCACCCAGCTGGTCAACGGTGGCCAGGTCGAACAGGTCGGTCGCAAACTCGAAGACGGTTCGCACGCCGGCGGCGCTGCCGTCCACGCCGAGCTGCTGGAAGAAGTCGACCGAGAGGTCGAACTTAGCGGTGTCCAGCGGCTCCGGAAGCGCGGTGCTCACGACGTCCGGCAGCCGCAGCTCGTTCGTGGTGGCACCGTCGTCGAAGGCGAAGAAGACCTGAAAGAGTGGATGGTAGGCGCTCGACCGCTCCGGTCTCAGCGCCTGCACGACGCGTTCGAGGGGCACATCCTGGTGCGTGAAGGCGGCCAGATCGGTGTTGCGGGCCCGGTCGAGCAGGTCGCCGAAGGTCGGGTCACCGGACAGGTCGAGGCGCAGCACCAGCGTGTCGACGAAAAACCCGACCAGCGATTCCAGTGCGCGGTCGCTACGCCCGGCGAACGCGGTACCGAGCACGACGTCCCGGCCGGCGCCGTACGCCGACAGGACCGCCGCCAGCGCCGCGTGCAGCACCATGAACAGCGTGCATCCCCGCTCGGCGGCCAGATCCACCAGATCGGCGTGCAGTCCGGGCGGGATGGTCAGCTCGGTGGTGCGGCCCCGGTAACTGGCCACCGGAGGACGCGGCCGGTCCAGGGGCAGGGCGATCAGCTCCGGAGCTCCGGCCAGCGTCTCGGTCCAGTACCCGAGCTGCTTGGTGGTCAGCTCGCTGGGCTGCTGGTCGGTACCCAGCAGAGCCTGGTGCCAGATCGTGTAATCGACGTACTGGACCGGGAGCGCGGCCCAGTGCGGGGCCACGCCCGCGACGCGGGCCCGGTAGGCCGTCGACAGGTCCCGCGCCAGCAGACCGCCGGACCAGCCGTCGCAGGCGATGTGATGAACGAACAGGGCCAGGTGGCTCACCCGGGGACCGCTGATCAGCAGCGCCGCGCGGATCGGAGGTTCGCTGCGCAGGTCGAAGTCGAGGTCGGCCAGCTCCCGGACGACCGCGTCGACCTCGGCGACGGCGACCTGGCGTACGGTCAGCGGTGTCCTGATGACCGACGGGTCCAGCACCATCTGCGCCGGTTCGCCCGCCTCCTCCGGGAAGATCGTGCGCAGCGTCTCGTGGCGGACCATCACATCCCGGAGCGCCCCGGCGAGCGCCTGCTCGTCGACGTCGCCGTCCAGCCGCCAGAGATAGGTCAGGTTGTACGCCGCTCCCGATTCGCCGTAGCGATGCAGGAACCACATCCGTTGCTGGGCGAAGGAGAGCGGGATCCGTGCGGGCCGGTCGACCGGCCGGAGCTCGGGCCGGCGCTCCGCGGCCGTCACCGGGCACCGCTTCCCGGGCCGACCAGGCCGGCCATGGTCGCGGGCGTGCGGGCGGTCAGCACCGAGGCCATCGAGAGCTCGACGCCGAAGGCTGCCTTGACCCGGGAGATCAACCGAATGGCGTGCAGCGAGTTGCCACCGAGGCGGTAGAAGTCGTCGTCCGGCGAGATGTCGGCCAGGCCCAGGACATCGGCCCAGACCGTCACCATCCGTTGCACGGACGCGTCGCCGGGGCGAGCCGAGCCGGTCCGGCGCACCTCGATCGGGGACAGCGCGTCCCGGTCGACCTTGCCGTTGCCGGTCAGCGGCAGGGCATCGAGGAACCGCAAGCCCGCCGGTACGACCGCCGGCGGAAGCAGACGGCCGAGCGACTTCTGCAGCGCCTCGGCCTGCACGTCGCCGAACCCGTCGCGGCGGACGACGTAGGCGTCCAGGTGGGTGACCAACCCGGCGTCGTCCCGCCGGGCGATGACGGCGGCGGCCTCGACGCTGCGCTGGCGCCGCAGCAGCGTCTCGATCTCCAGCAACTCGATCCGCTGGTCGCCCACCTTGACCTGGTCGTCCAACCGGCCCAGCACCTCGACGCCGGCCCCCGGCACCAGGCGCCCGACATCACCGGTCCGGTACGGCCGTGTTCCGCGCTCACCGAAGCCGGGCCGCCCGGCCCGCACCTCGTCGAGATAGCCGATCCCCACCCCGGGGCCCGAGACGACCACCTCGCCCGAAACCCAAGGCGGGACCGGGTGCCCGGACTCGTCGACCACGGTCAGCGCGCAGTCGCCCAGCGTCGTGCCGACCGGGATCGAGGCGCAGCGCGGATCGGCGGGAAGCCGCACCATCGCGCACGACGCGCCGATCGTGGTCTCGGTGGGGCCGTACTCGTTGTAGACGCGCAGTCCGGGGTTCAGCTCGGCCACGCGCTCGGCCAGGCTCGGAGGAAGCGGCTCACCGCCCACCACCAGCACCTCGGTCGGCAGCCAGCCGGCAACCGGCTGGGCGATCAGTGCGGCCAGTCGCGACGGCGTGATCTTCAGCGCCTCCACCGGCCGGTCGGTGAACTCGGCGGCCAGCAGCCGCGGATCGGCAGCCCGATCCGCGTCGACCAACCGCACGCACCCGCCGCTCGTCAGCGGTAGGAAGACCGCCGTGTAGGCCAGATCGGCCGCCATCGTAGAGACGGCGGCGAAGCTCGCGCGGTCCCGCAGATCCAGTGCGGAGCGGCTGGCCGTCGCATAGTGGGCCAGCTGGGCCTGTCCGATCACCACGCCTCTGGGCTCGCCCGAGGTGCCCGACGTGAACATCACGTAGGCCACGTCCGATTCGGCAGCCGGGCTCGGTCGTGCGGTGGCGGTCGGAGGCGGGCACGGCGGAACGGCGACGGCGTCGACCGAGCAGGTGAACTCCTCCAGGGTTCGGGGAACCAGCACCAGCTCGGCATCCAGGTGCCGCAGGATCGTCTCGGTCCGGCCCCGCGGCCACTCGGGGTCCAGCGGCACGAACGCCGCACCGGCCAACCAGCAGCCCAGAATCGCAGCCGGCGTGTCCGAGGTCGCCGGGGCCAGTAGGGGCACCTGGTCGCCCGGGCGGACACCGTGGTCGTTCAGAGTGGCCGCGAGCGACTCGGCCCACGCCGTCAGCTGCCGGTAGGTGGTGACGTTCGCGCCGCAGCGGATCGCGGGATCGTCGGGAACACGGTCGGCCTGGTGCAGGAATCGGCGAAGCACCGAATCGTGCCGGGGCGACTGCGGGGAGAGCGTGCTCGCGGTCATTCTCGTCTCCCTGGCACTACGGCCGGACGACCGCGACGGGCCAGTCCGCGGGCTCGTCGATACGGGATATCAACGGCAGGTCCCGGATGTCGCCGTGGCCCAGGACCCACATCAGGAACCGGTCGACGCCCATGCCGAATCCGGAGGTCAGCATCGGGAGTTCCTGCTTCATGTGGACGTACCACGCGTACTCACGCTCGTCGACGCCGTGCAACGTCATGGATCTGCGTAGCGGTTCGGCGTCGGAATGCCGCTCGCCGGCACCGACCACCTCACCCATGCCGAAGAACAGGTCGGCGGCTCGGGCGGTCCGGAACTGGTCATCGCCGGCGGCCTGGTAGAACGGCACCGCCAGGCTGTCGTAATGGTGCACCCAGAGGAATTCGCTGACTCGGTCCAGCAGCAACTGCTCGCCCTTGCGGGTGAGCACGCGCCAGGTGCCTTCGTCGCGGACCGTACCCGGCACGTCGGCGACGCGCGCGACCGCCTCATCGAAGGTCAACTGTTCGAACCCACCGCTGCCGGCCATCCGCACCAGATGGGAGACATCCCCGCGAGCCGCCTCCAGCCGCTCACCGAGGTTCTCCAGAATGGCGCCGGACAACGCCTTGACGTAGCGGGTCACATAGGCGATCACCGCGTTCAGATCACCGGGGATCTCGGCCTCGCTGTGCGTGTACTGGCCGAGATGGGTCTCGTCAGCCTGCTCCGCCCGGAACGACGGCATGATCGTGTAGCAGCCGCCCGGGGCGACACGGCACCCGTACTCCAGCGCGAACTGCATGGAGTCTGCGAGATAGGTGTGCACCCCGGTCACCGTCACCGGCACCGGCTCCGCGTCACTGCCCAGCGCGGTCGGGCAGGTCACCGTTCGCGTCGTGATCGGGAGGAAGAGATGCTTGAGACCCCGCCCCGCGGCATAGCGGACGGTTTCGGTGTGCACCACGTCATTGAGCTCGGCGATCAGTCCGTACCAGCCGGAGCGCAGGTCGTCGATGACCGTCCGGGGGTCGGTGCTGTCACGCCGGCCGACCGGATAGATGGGGACACACGTGGTGTCGAACGACGTCACCGGCCATCCTCCTCGGTTGTCATGCGGGCCTCCGGGGCTGGAGCGATGTTCTGGTTGTGCCGCAGCAGGTTGTCCGGGTCGTAGCGCCGTTTGATCGCCGCGAGCCGCCGGTATCGGCCGGCACCGTAGACGTCAATCGATCCAAGCGTCGGCTGGTCCTGGACGTAGTTGACGTAGGAACCGCCGTAATGCCGATCCGAGAGCCGCGCGATGCTGCGCCGGGACCAGGCCGCTTCCTCGTCGTCCTGGTCCGGATCCAGCCAGTGCGCGGAGGCGGTGTACATGTACGGCGCCGCCCGTCCCGGGAAGGCGGAGTCCTCTTCCGGGACGTCGATGATGGCCCCGCGGAGGTATTCGAAATCTATGCAGGACAGTGGCGATCGGATATCGCTGGCATTGGCGACCATCCTCTCGGCCACCGCAGGACCGAGCTCACTCAGATAGCAGGTCTTGGTGAAGTAGCGGTGCCCGGCCGGCTCGCTGTGATCGCCGAGAGCCTGCAGCTCGGCGTAGGACATGACGCGCTCCAACCTTCCGGCCGGAGCGGCCCTGTCGAACAGCGGCCGGATCGCGCTGTCTCCACCGTCGGGGTCGCCGAGCCACGCCGCGGTGAGCTGCAGAACAGGTCGGCCGTTCAGCTTCGCCGGGATCCAGTACTGATTGGAGGCGATCTTGAACGCCCCGACAGCGTGCAGATCCGCCGACTGGTTCTCGGCGAACTCGCGATAGGCGGCCAGCGCATCCGCCGCGTCGTCCAGCGCGTAGACCCCGGTCCGATGGACGACCGGGCCGACCGGGTGTAGGCGAAGGGTGAACCGAGTGACGACGCCGAAGTTGCCGCCGCCACCGCGCAACGCCCACAGGAGCTCGCCGTGCTCGCTGTCGGTGGCCTCGACGATCGACCCGTCCGGCAATACGACCTCTGCCGCGACGATGTGGTCACACGTCAGGCCCCATCGGCGGGCGAGCCAGCCGTATCCGCCGCCCAACGCGAGCCCGCCCAGCCCGGTGTGCGAGACCACGCCGGCCGGGCACGCGAGCCCGTGCGGGGTGGTGGCGGCGTCAAGATCCCGGAGCAGGCACCCGCCCTGCGCTGTTGCCAGCCGGGCCGACGGATCGACCGAGACGCCGCGCATCAGCGACAGATCGATCATGACCGTGTCGTCGGAGACGGCCTTGCCCGCGACGTTATGGCCGCCCGCGCGCACGGTGACGCCGAGGCCGGCTGACCGCGCGTAACGCAGCACTGACGAGACTTCAGCGGCATTCACGCACCGGGCAATCAGTGCCGGCCGCCGATCGTGCACCGCGTTCCACACCGACCGGTGCTCGTCGTAGGACGTGGCGCCCGGCGTGATGGCACGGTCGCCCAGGAGTGAGTCGAGACGAATGATTGCTGACCCCCGGATCAGTCAAATCGGTATTGGCGCAGCTGAAGGCCTGTCCGGGCCCGGCAGAGCGCGAAGCAGCAAGTATTTGACCATGAAGGTCAGTGTCTGTCTAGACCCAAGATCTTCGGGGATGCGCATAGCCACTGGTCAGCGCACCTTCTTCCCGAAGGCATTTCAAGAGCGCGAGTGTGGTCTAACTGTCCGATCGCGTCCTGGCCACAGTGGCGTGTCGTGTGACAGGTAGGGATGAAGCTCCGGTAGGGCGAGGTGTTGTCACGGATCTTGTCTTCAACGGGCTTCGTCGTGGCGCAGTGCCGACGCTGATGCTGCGTCGGTTGCGGGTATCCCGGTAGCTCGGGCGTGCGCTGATCTGCTTGAGTTGCTGGTCGGGGTGTCGGACGGCCGGTCGTCGCAGGTCGGGATCATCCGGCGGTGGTGGTGGTGGCGCTGGTCGCGGCAGCGACGGTGGCGGGGACGACCGGGTACACGGCGATGGCAGGTTGGGTGGCCGACGTGCCACAGCCGGCGTTGACCAACTTGTATCTACGGGCCGATGTGCTGCCGGCCGGTCGGCCGTCGCGCTCGACGTTGTGACGGGTGTGTACTGATGTCGATCCGCAGGCCCTGGACACCGAGATCGGAGCCTAGGCGGTGTCTTTAAAGGATCTTGGTGTCGGATGATGTAGCGCGTGGGTCGTCGCTACGAGTTGTCTGACGTCGAGTGGGAAGCGCTGTCGAGGTACCTGCCGTCGGCGGTGACGGGTGGTCGGCCTCGGGTCGATGACCGGAGGGTGCTCAACGGGATCGTGTGGAAGATCCGAGCCGGGGCGGCGTGGCGGGACGTGCCCGCCCGCTACGGATCCTGGCAATCGATCTACACCCGTTTCCGCAGGTGGGCCCTGGACGGGACATTCGAGCGGATGCTGTCCGGGGTCCAGGTCGACGCGGACGCTGCCGGTGACATCGACTGGCTGGTCTCGGTCGACTCGACCATCGTGCGAGCCCACCAGCACGCCGCCGGCGCTAAAGGGGGCGGCGAGAAACGGACGAACCACAAGATCACGCCCTCGGTCGATCTCGAGGTGGACTGACCACCAAGATTCACCTCGCCTGCGACGGCCTGGGCCGAACCCTGGCGTTCGTGCTCTCCGGCGGCAACGTCAACGACTGCACCCGCTTCACCCAGGTCCTCGCCGACATCCGTGTCGAGCGGCCGGGTCCCGGCCGGCCCCGCGTGCGCCCGGACCACGTCATCGCCGACAAGGGCTACAGCTCCAAAGCCATCCGCGTCGACCTACGCCGACGCGGCATCGGGCACACCATCCCAGAACGCGCCGACCAGCAGGCCAACCGCCGCCGACGAGGCAGCCGAGGCGGCCGGCCACCAGCGTTCGACAAGCAGCTCTACAAACGGCGCAACGTCGTCGAACGCTGCTTCAACCGGCTCAAGCAGTTCCGCAGCCTCGCGACGCGCTACGACAAGACAGCGACCTCATACCGGGCCACCGGGGAGTGTGGGGTTTTCGGCTCTGTCTCACTTTCGGTTTGCGCCGTGAGGTGCTGTTGGTTCGAGTGGAGGTGAGAGACCACCACCTTCGGCCTGTCGCAGCAGGTTGATGTAGCTGGGGGCAGCCTGATCCGGGTGGTGCCGGGAGGGTGGGAGCAGCCCTGACAACGCCGGGACGTGCCAGTACTGCCAGATGGGGCGGGTTCGGCTAGCGAGTCGAAGAGGAGTACGCGAGGAACCGGCGTCTTACGTCCTTCAACAGTGACACCGACTCGAACCCGGTGGATGTGGGTCGGGCGCGGTGCGTTCCTGCCGTATACCGAATCGGTGGGGATCTTCCAGGTCGGTGAGAGGACGTTTGATAGGCATTCATGTTTCCGTTTTAAGGTGATTTGCCGATGATTCGTCGGCCCTATCCTGGCGGCTCCGTGCCTAGGTCAAGACGGAATGCCCGATTGTGGTCGGTCACGCCCTACGCGGAGGCGTCCGAGCCTGATTTTTCTAGACCGGACGGAAAGGGAGGTCAGTTTCCACTCCAAATGGACGTCGTTCAGCCTGCTTCGCTGACTCAAAACGGTTACTGTCAGCGCCAAAGCGGCATAAACCGCTAGGGATAAATTCCTCATAACGGTCAATAGCTATTGAAACGTCATCTGAACGGCTGTCGACTTCCTGGATCGCCCGCCTACGCCTGGCCGGACGCCGTGATATCACCGAAGCCACCCGCTGGGCCAGCCGTAACATGACCAGGCCCTTCACCGTCCTCGAACTCGTGCCATGATCTTGAAACGCCCGTGACCTCTTTCCTGCATCGCCGGCAATTTCACGAAGATCATCATTTGACCGCCCGGACTACCGTCATCGAATTGCTCCACCAGTAGGTACAGTCGTCGGGGGGCACCAAACCGCGGACGACCTCGACCGAGAAGCCGCTGAAGTGTTCGAGAAGCCGCCTCTGATGTCGGCGGCTCAGCGAATCAATCTCGTTGCTGTAGTAGCTGAACACCCCGCCCGGCCGCAGATGAGCCGCCGCGTGCGTAAAGAAGTGGGCGGCGAAGGTGACATCCTCGACGACGTATTGCATGTATTCGGTTTCGTCGGCCGGGTAGGTGTCGAAGAATATCCCGTCGTAGAGACCGAGTGTCGGCAGTGTATCCTGCCACGGCCCGAGGATCAACTTGGTGTCCGCCTCCGGAACGGTTTTCTGCCAATCGGCGAACGCCTGTGCAACGTCCTCGTTGGCTTCCAGAACGGTGTAGGAGCGAATGCCGAACTCCTGCATGTAGGTGGCGGAGATTCCCATCCCGAAACCGACTTCCAGGACGTCGCCACCATTAGCGGCGACCTGCGTGGCCATGGCGCGCATCAGCGGTGCCTCCCAGTCCTGCATGACCTGCTGGCCCTCGATGATCAGCTCGTCCGCGGCATAGTGGGCGTCGCTGTCCCGCCATCCATGGGCGATGGCCGGACGTTCGGATCCAGTGACCAGATTCGCGGAGAGCCGGTCGAGGTGCATGAGGTCGTCGACCAGTTCCTCGCCGGCCCGCTGCAGCCACCATTCCCTCTGCGCCGGGCGCGGGGTGCGGATGAATGCGTCGGCCGGTTCGACGGTGACGGCCAGCTCGGCCGAACGGTGCCTGAACACAGTCCTTCTCCTCCTCTGCTGAGATCGGTCAGGTCGGGCTTCCCGCTGGGGTCGGCCGCCGCCCGGTCAGCGCCTCCGCCAGGAGAGCCTGAACGGCGACGCGGTCGACCTTCCCCGCGGTAGTGAGCGGCAGGCGCTCGGCGGTGACGGTCACCGTGGGTAGCATGTACGCCGGCAGGTGGCGGGACGCCTCGTCGATCACCGAGCCGTCGTCGCCGACGATCAGCGTGGCCAGCACCGGCTCGCCGGTGCGCGCCGCGACCAGCACGGTGACGACGTCCTGGACGCCGGGGCAGTCTCGCAACACCGCGTCGATCTCCTCCGGCTCGATCCGGTAGCCGCGCACCTTGATCTGGTTGTCTCGCCGCCCGAGGAACTCAAGGACGCCGGGCTCGCACTCGCGAACGAGGTCGCCAGTCCGGTACGTCCGGTGCCGCTCACCGCCGACCTCGATGTCCCGGAAGCATTCCGCCGTCAGCTCGGGCCGGTTGAGGTAGCCGTCGGCCAGAACTCCGCCGACGTACAGTTCGCCGGCCGATCCCATGACCACCGGGCGGCCGGCGTCGTCCAGGATCCACAACCGGCGGCCGGGCAGTGCCGAGCCGATCGGCAGGCCGCCGCCGGTGACAGGCACGGCATCCGTCCCGGCGAGCCGGAATGCCGTCGCCGTCACCACGCACTCGGTCGGTCCGTAGCCGTTGACCAGGTCGATGTCGCGGAACGGGCTGTCGCGCCACCGATGGACGTCGGCCAGCGACGCGGCCTCCCCGCCGATCACCACCAACCGCAGCGTTCGCAGGTCGGGCGCCTCGATCATCTCGGCATCCAGCAGCACGGCACGCCAGTACGCCGTCGGCAGCTGGAGGACGGTGATGCCGTACTCGGCGACGAAGCGTCCGAGCGCCGCGGCATGGAGTACCTCGCGAGGCCGGGTCACCACAGTGCCCCCGGCCAGCCAGGTCGGCCAGATCTCCTCCTGCGCGACGTCGAAGCTCAGCGACGCGAACTGCAGAACTCGGTCGTCGGGCGTCATCCCGAAGTAGTCGGCGGCCGCAGCGGCATGCCGGGCCGAAGCGGCGTGCCCGACGACGACCGCCTTGGGGCGACCGGTCGACCCGGACGTGTAGATCGCGTACGCCGGGCTCTCCGGTGCCGCTCCGGGCGGCGCGGCGGCAGTCCCGGCGACGAGGTCGGGAGAGACGACCATCCCGCATCCGGCGTCGTGCAGGGCTTCGGCCCGTCGGGCGTCGGGGTGGGCCGCGTCGAGCGGAACCGCGCAGGCACCGGCGCGCATCGTAGCGGCCATCGCGAGGACCGCTCCGGCCGACCCGTCGGCCAGGACTGCCGCGCGGTCGCCGGGCGCCAGCCCCCCCTCCACCAGAGCCGAGGCGAGCGCGTCGACCCGGACGTCGAGCTCGGCGTAGGTGAGCCGGACGGTCTCCCCGATCAGCGCCGGGCGGTTGGGCCAAGCGGCGGCGCCGCGGTGCAGGACCTCGTCCAACGTCTGAACCCGAGACACCACGATGCGCCGCTCCTCCAACTCCGCCTGGTGCGCGAGAGAGCGCCCCCGCACCGTCCTTGATCGACGAACAGTACCCGTCCGAGGGGCGTTTCGGGTGACCCGTGCGGACCGGCGCCGGGCTCGCCGGAAAGATTCTTTGCGGCTACGCTGCCTCTCTCGATGAGATGGGGACCTTTTGACTCGGTACGACCATGCCTGATCTAACCCTCCCGCAGGCGACCGGCCCGGGGCCGCGGTGGTTGCCAAAGCTGCTGCGCCAGGCGGCGTTCCGGCGCTATTGGTCGGCGCAGACGGTGTCGCTGTTCGGCGACCAGGTGTCCACTTTGGCTATCCCGCTGCTGGCGGTGCTGGCCACCGGGGCCGGTCCGGCGCAGATGGGCTATCTGGCCGCCGCCGGTCTCGCGCCGAATCTGCTGTTCTCGGTGATCGCCGGCGCATGGGTGGATCGCTACCCGCACAAGCGCCGAGTCATGATCGCGGCCGACCTCGGCCGGGCCCTGCTGCTGGCCGCCGTCCCGGTGCTGTGGTTCGCCGACATGCTGACCCTGCCGCACCTGTACGTGGTCATGTTCGCTGTGGGCACGTTGTCGATGGTGTTCCAGGTGGCCTACAGCAGCCTGTTCGTCGCCCTGGTGGCCCGCGACGATTACCTCGACGCCAACGCCCTGATCAACGGGTCACAGGCGGTGTCGTCGGTGGCCGGGCCCAGCGTCGGCGGCGTGCTCGTGCAGGTGTTCAGCGCACCGGTCGCGGTGATCGTGGACGCGGCGTCGTACCTGTTTTCGGCCTTGCTGCTGGGCCGGACCAAGGCGGTCGAGCTCGCGCCATCCACCCGCAAGAGCGGGCTGAGCAACGCCGTCGCCGGACTGCGGTATCTCGCCCGGTCGGTGACGCTCCGCTCCATCCTGCTGGCCAGCACGACGCTCAACCTGTTCAACTACATGTTCGAGGCGTTGTTCATCCTCTACGCCACCACCGAGCTCAACATCAGCGCCGGGCTGCTCGGCGTCGTCATCGGCGCCGGTGCCGCCGGCGGCCTGATCGGGGCCGTCGTCACCGGGCGGATCACCCGCCGGTTCGGCATCGGCCCGACGCTCGTGGCCGCCTATGTCATCTTCCCCGCACCGCTGATCCTGGTGCCGTTCGCCGACGGCCCGCTACCTGTCGTGCTGGCGATGCTGTTCGTCGCAGAGTTCGTCTCTGGGATGGGCGTCGTGATGCTCGACATCAACGCCGGGGCGGTCCAGACGGCCGCCACCCCACCGCCAATGCTGGCCCGCATGCAAGGCGCGCGCCGCACCGTCAACTACGGCATCCGTCCGATCGGAGCCCTGCTTGGTGGCGCGCTGGGCGCCACGATCGGGTTGAAACCCACAGTCTGGATCGCGGTGGTCGGCGGGCTGCTGGGCGTGCTGTGGATCATCTTTTCGCCGCTGCCGAGACTGCGCGCGCTGCCCGAGCCTGATATGGAGGAGGCCCCAGGCCAGGAAAATGCGGTGGTACGCTGAGGCAAAGGCCCTGCGCTGTGGATAACTCTGATGCCTGTGGATGACCCCCTGATCATGGCCGGATCTGGTAGCCCTCGTGTCACCAACAGCGCGGACGCAGCTGCGGGCCGTAGAAGGGACCACACGGGGGATGATCGCGTTCTTCCTCCCTTTCCGACCAGCGTCGAGCGTGTTGCGACCCCTCGCTGGCACATGCGTTGTCGCGGATCTCCGCCCGAGACAGCCCACATCTGTCCCACGATGGTGTGGGGGGCGGACATGAGTGGCACCGGCGGTCGGCGTGACGGGGGCTGGGATGACGTCAAGCCCGTATGGTCGAGCGCCGGGGCGGGACCGGTGTTGCGTCGGCCAGTCGCGCCGATGCTCGCGGCGCCGGTCGACATCGTGCCCGATCGACCTGCAGTCCCACTACCGCTGGCACGGGGACTACTTCACCGACGGGCAGATCATCGACACGATCCCCCGTTACCTTGTTGATCGTCCCCGGCCGGGGACCCTCGGTTGCCCGGCCCGGTATGACTTTCTGCCCCTGTCGTTTGGATGATCCGGGGGGGGTGTTGTCGCCGGGTCGGGTGGCGTCGGTGGACCGCTGATAGCGCCTCTGTCTGTCAAGCGGCCGTTGGGTGTGCTTGTTTCTGATCTTTGAGGATTCGTCGGTAGATGACGTTGGCGAGGCGGCGTTTCAGGGCGCGTCGGGCTTCGGCTGGTGTCTTGCCTTCGCCGAGTTTGCGCTGGTAGTAGGCCCGTCCGAGGTCTGAGTGGTGGGCTTGGACGACGGCGATGATGTGCAGGGCGGAGTTGAGTTGGCGGTTGCCGCCGGTGTTGAGGCGGTGGCGCCTGCGGGGTCCGCTGGAGGCGTCGATGGGTGCCGCGCCGGTGTAGCTGGCGAAGTGGTCGGCGTTGGGAAACCGGGTGACGTTGCCGACGTGGCCGAGGATCTTCGCCGCCATGATCACGCCGACGCCGGGTAGTTCAGTCAGGCTGCTTCCCGCTGCGGTAACTGCCTGACTGAGCTCGGTCTCGTTGGTGTTGAGTTGGGCGTCGATTCGTCGGAGCGCGGCCAGGAGTTGCCGGGCGATGTCGCGCCGGCAGGCGTCGGTGGCGGTGGCCGGTCGCACACCTCGTAGGGCTGCGGCGGCTTTGTCGGCGGACAGGCCGGTGGGCGCGCCGCCGGGGACCAGGTCCCGTAGGAGTCCGTGTAGGCAGTTGAGGATGCGGATGCGTTCGTGGGTCAGGTCATCACGGTGCTCGGTCAGCAGCCGCAGGATGGTGCTCTGATCCTCGGGTTGCACAGAGTTGAGCCGGTGGTGGTGCAGGGCGACTCGGGCCACGCTGGCAGCGTCGGTGGCGTCGGTCTTGCGGCCGCCGCCGGTGGTCAGCAGCCGCGCCCGCTCGGCGAGGGTAGCGGGGACATCGACGACGCCCGCGCCGGTGGCGGCCAACTGTTGAGCGATACCGCGGCCGAGTCCCTTGGCGCCCTCGACAGCGAAGCGGTGCTGCGGCCAGCGTTGGGCCCAGCTGATGAGCTGGGTGAAGGTGCCGGCGTTGACGACGAAGCGTCGGGCCGCCAGTTCATGACCAGTGTCGTCAGCGGCGACGGCGGTCAGCGATGACTTGTGCGGGTCGATACCGATCACGATCACGACGGATGTCTCCAGGCAGGCGGCTGGCAGGGGCATGTGCGTGGTGGGCATCCTGACTTGAAGATCGATCGCATGCCTCTGTCGAGCCACGCCACGGCCGGGCACCGGCCGACGTGGCACGCTATCAGTGAGCCAACCACACGGGCGGCAAGGAACACGCGGACCTGAGCCGACCGGCGCCCTGAACGTTATGGGCTGCAGACCCTCGCGTCTGCCCCCGATCCAACAAGTCAGGGACACGGCCACCCGTGTTGGGGTAGGTCTCTTCGTAACGTGGCTGCCGGCAGTCCGACGCCCTGACTGCGGCCGAGGCCACGATCCGATACGTGGAGGCGGGTGCGGTGCACGACGGATACGGCGTCTACCTGGGCTTGGACGTCGGTAAGGGTGATCATCACGCGGTCGGGTTGGCCCCGGAGGGCAGACGGCTGCATGACGCGGCGTTGCCGAACACCGAGGCCCGGCTGCGGCAGCTGTTTGACAAGCTGGCCCGCCACGGTCGGGTGCTGGTCGTGGTTGACCAGCCCGCCTCGATCGGCGCCCTGCCGGTCGCGGTCGCCCGGGCGTGCGGTCATCAGGTGGCCTACCTGTCCGGCCTGGCCATGCGACGCATCGCTGACCTGCACCCCGGTAGCGCGAAGACCGACGCCCGCGACGCCTACGTCATCGCTGACGCGGCCCGCACTCTGCCCCACACCCTGCGGCGGGTCGACACCGGCGACGAGGCCCTCGCCGAGTTGGAGGTCCTGGTCGGCTTCGACGACGACCTCGCTGGCGAGGCCACCCGGGTGTCCAACCGGATCCGGGGTCTGCTGACACAGATTCACCCTGCGCTGGAACGGGTCCTCGGCCCGAAAGTGCACCACAAGGCCGTGTTGGAGCTGCTGTCGCGCTGCGGTGGACCGGCCGGTCTACGCAAGGCCGGCCGCCGCAAACTGCTGTCCATCGCCGTCGCCCACGCGCCCCGCATGGGTCAACGGCTCGTCGCCCAGATCATGACCGCCCTCGACGAACAGAGCGTCACCGTTCCCGGCACCCAGGCCGCGGAGACGATCCTGCCTCGTCTCGCCGACAGCCTCCGCGACGTCCTACGCCAGCGCGACCAGGTCGCCACACAGGTCGAGGGGATGCTTGATGCACACCCTCTTGCCCCGGTCCTGACCTCGATGCCCGGCATCGGTGTCAGGACCGCCGCCCGGATCCTGCTCGAAGTCGGCGACGGCACCGCCTTCGCCACCCCTGGCCACCTCGCCGCCTACGCCGGCCTCGCCCCCGTCACCCGACGCTCCGGCAGCAGCATCCGCGGCGAACACCCACCCCGAGGCGGCAACAAACACCTCAAACGCGCGCTCTTCCTCGCCGCGTTCGCATCCCTGGCCGACCCCGTCAGCCGCGCCTACTACGACCGCAAACGCGCCGAAGGCAAACGCCACAACGCCGCCCTCATCTACCTCGCCCGACGCCGCTGCGACGTCCTGTTCGCCATGCTCCACGACAAGATCCCCTACCAACCACGACCAACAAGCCCCATCCCCACTTGACCAAACCCATAGGGACACCCCCCCGCACCGGCGCCAACCGCGACAACGACCCCGCCCTCAAAGCCGAACCAGTGTGGAACCCACGAACGCACACGACCTCGTGGCGGGCGGTGTGGGCGTACTCGGCCACCCGCGCTGTCCGGGACAACAAGACCCTCAACGCCCAAGAGGCGAAGGCGCGGGCCGTCATCGCCGGGGAGAAGACGACCCGAACCCCGAGGTTCGTCACCGTCAACGGCACCGCCCGCACCCTCGACGAAGCGTCGCTGGCCAGGGCACGGAAGCTGGTCGGACTCAAGGGCTACGTCACCAACATCGCCCACGACGTGATGAGCCCGCGCGAGGTGATCTCCAACTACCACGACCTGTGGCACGTGGAGCAGTCCTTCCGCATGTCCAAGACCGACCTCGCCGCCCGGCCCATGTTCCACCACACGAAAGACGCCATCGAGGTGCACCTGACCATCGTGTTCACCGCCTTGGCCGTGACCCGCGAAGTCCAGGCCCGCACCGGGCTCGCGATCTGCAACGTCCTCCGTCAGCTGCGCCCGCTACGCTCCGCGACCCTCACGATCAACGACGCCACGCAGACGTTCCCACCCCAGATCGACCCCAACCGGCAAGCCATCATCGACGCCCTCACCACGAGCGGACGTCAGGCACTAACGAAATGACCGAACTCAGGGTCTCAGGGAGTGTGGATCTAACGGTGTTTCCGGCCTGACCCGCCAGGCGTTGTGCCTGGTGAGGAGGGTGCCGTGATGACCGCGACACTGAACGATCAGACCGGAGGCAAGAAGCGGCCCGAGTCGACGGCGGAGGCGAAAGCCGCCGTCGAGTTGGTCCGAGCCGCTAAGGAACAAGGGCTGTCGTTGACGGGCCCGGACGGGCTGCTCAAGCAGCTGACCAAGACGGTCCTGGAGACCGCGTTGAACGAGGAGATGACCGAGCACCTCGGCTATGACAAGCACGACCAGGCTGGTGTCGGGTCGGGCAACATCCGCAACGGCACTCGGTCGAAGACGGTCGTGACCGACGGCAACGGCCCGGTGCAGATCGATGTGCCGAGGGACCGGGCGGGCACGTTCGAGCCGCAGATCGTCCGTAAGCGGCAGCGGCGCCTGTCGGGGGTCGACGAGGTCGTGTTGTCGCTGTATGCCAAAGGGTTGACCACCGGGGAGATCTCGGCGCACTTCGCCGAGATTTACGGGGCTTCGGTGTCGAAGGAGACGATCTCCCGGATCACCGACAAGGTGCTCGAGGAGATGGCGGATTGGTCGCACCGGCCCCTGGACGAAATTTACGCCGCGGTGTTCATCGACGCCATCGTGGTCAAGGTCCGTGACGGGCAGGTCGCCAACCGGCCGTTCTACGCCGCGATCGGCGTCACCCTCGACGGCGACAAGGACATCCTCGGCCTGTGGGCCGGCACAGGTGGTGAGGGCGCGAAGTTCTGGATGAGCGTGCTCACCGACCTCCGCAACCGCGGCGTCAAGGACGTGTTCTTCCTCGTCTGCGACGGGTTGAAGGGACTGCCCGAGGTCGTGACGAACGTGTGGCCCCAGACGGTG
The DNA here is from genome assembly GCF_000378845.1 of Salinispora pacifica DSM 45544. Taxonomy (NCBI): domain Bacteria; kingdom Bacillati; phylum Actinomycetota; class Actinomycetes; order Micromonosporales; family Micromonosporaceae; genus Salinispora; species Salinispora pacifica. Next base: position 2,566,552 of record NZ_KB905359.1, read on the forward strand.
GTGCAGACCTGCGTGATCCATCTGATCCGCAACACCTTCCGGCTCACCTCCCGCACGTACTGGGACGAGATCAAGCGCGACGTTAAGCCGATCTACACCGCCGTCAACGCCGCCGCCCGAGCGGCGTTCGACGATCTGGCCGACAAGTGGCGCGGCCGGTATCCGGCGGTGATCCGCTTGTGGGACAACGCCTGGGCGGAGTTCATCCCGTTCCTCGACTACGACCTGGAAATCCGCAAGGTCATCTGCTCGACCAACGCGATCGAGTCACTCAACGCCCGCTACCGGCGGGCGGTCAAGGCCCGCGGCCACTTCCCTAACGAGCAGGCCGCGTTGAAGTGTCTGTACCTGGTGACCCGATCCCTGGACCCTACCGGAGCAGGCAGAACCCGATGGACGATGCGCTGGAAACCCGCCCTGAACGCCTTCGCCATCACCTTCAGCGACCGCTTCCCAACCGCTGAACCTACTAACCAAGATCGCCGAAAACACCGTTAGCGAGGCTCTGTCTCACATTCGGTGGTGACCGAGGGTGGTCGATGTCGTTGAGGTCATGTGTGCAAGATCGATGATCTTACGAAGATGGTGTTCTCGGGGCTGTCCCCGTTGGTGATCGATGAGGTCACGGACGAGGGCGAGCGGATCCTGGTGCGGGCTCGGACTCCTGGAGGAACGGTGGCCTGTCCGGGCTGTGAGGCGGTGACGGGCCGGGTGCACGGGTATCACCAGCGGACTCTGGCGGATGTGCCGGTCGATGCCCGGCCGGTAGTGGTGCGGGTGCGCGTGCGGCGTCTGGTGTGCCCGACGCAGGGCTGTCGTCGCACGTTCCGGGAACAGCTTCCGGGTGTTCTGGAGCGTTACCAGCGTCGCACGTCCCGGCTGAGCGCCCAGGTCGCTGCGGTGGTGCGTCATCTGGCTGGCCGGGGCGGTGCTCGCCTGTTGTCGGTCCTGGCGATGGTCGTCATGTCCCGTCACACCGCGCTGCGGGCGCTGCTACGCGTTCCGCTGCCCGAGCGGCGGGTTCCCCGCGTGCTCGGGGTCGACGACTTCGCGCTGTGCCGCCGTCGCCGTTACGCCACCGTCCTGATCGACGCGGTCACCCGTGAACGCATCGACGTGCTGCCCGACCGCAAGGCCCACACGTTAGAGACATGGCTGCGTGAGCATCCCGGTGTCGAGGTGGTGTGCCGGGACTCCTCGGGCGCCTACGCCGAAGCGGTCCGCCGCGCCCTACCCGACGCGTTGCAGGTCGCCGACCGCTGGCACCTGTGGCACAACCTCGGGCGAGGCCGTCCGCAAAGAGGTCACCGCCCACAGCACATGCTGGGCCACCGCCGGCCTACCGCCGCAGCAAGGCATCCGGGCCGTGACCACCGGCAGCGGTGGCAGCAGGTCCACGACCTGCTCGACAAGGGCGTCGGCCTGCTCGAATGCGCCCGCCGACTCAACCTCGGCCTGAACACGGTCAAACGGTATGCCCGAATCAGCGAACCCGAACGCCTGGTCCGCGCACCGCAGTACCGGCCCACCCTCGTCGACCCCTACCGTGACCACCTGCGCCGACGCCGGGAACAAGACCCCGCCGTCGGCGCTACGCAACTTCTCGCCGAGATCAGGGAACTGGGCTACACCGGCAGCATGAACCTGCTCTACCGCTACATCACCCAAGGCCGCGTCGAAGCCGACCGCCCAGCCCTGTCGCCCCGACGCCTCACCCGCTACCTCCTGACCCCACCCGACCAGCTCACAGACCATCAGCGCACGCTCGTCCACGCCCTCACCAGCGCCTGCCCGCAGATGACCGCGCTGGCCGGCTTCATCGGCTCGTTCGCCGCGCTCCTCACACCCGCAGCCGGTAACGACGACCATCTCGACACGTGGATCGCCGAGGTCAAGCCCACGGACCTACCCCACCTGCACACCTTCATCCGCGGCCTCGGCCTGGACCGCGACGCCGTCAACGCCGCCCTGACCCACCCCTTCAACAACGGCGGCACCGAAGGCGTCAACACCAAAACCAAACTGATCAAGCGACAGATGTACGGACGAGCGGGCTTCGCTCTCCTGCGCCATCGAATCCTGCTCGGCTGACCAGCACCCTCCATCACCACCGAATGTGAGACAGAGCCGTTAGCGAGACAGCCCCCAGGTCTCACGCCGGCGTTGCGGCAACCGTACATTGAGGGTCGAAAGGGTCGCCGCCTGAGTAGCGTGCTGCCTCCTTCGCCAGGGAGCGGCCCGGCGTGGTCCTGGATTCCCGTGGCCGCCTCGAAGGATTTCACCGTTGTCCGGGGTGGTGAAGCGTCCTGGTCGGCTGCCGGTCCGGCTACCCGCCAGCCTCATCGTGGGGCATCGTGGCGACGAGTCAGCGTTGGACCACGAGCGGCTGGGACAGCACGAGGCGTTAGCCATCTGGAAGGAAGGCGCCATTGCGCCCGCTACCAGGCTGGCCAGAACGAGCGCGCCAGAGGCCGTACGTCACCGCCCGAGCGGCAGCTCGCGGAGTTGCCCACACGCATCGGGCAATGGGCGATCGCACCCGCTGCCCCGATTCAGGCCAACCGGCGCGCGGCGTAGATGAGGATGGCGCCGGCCAGGATGGACAGGGTGGCGGCTCCGGTGGTGGTGGTGAGGGTGGGGCCGGTGATGGGTAGGTCGGGGTTGATGGTGATGGTGGTGGGTGGGGATTGGCTGTTGGGGCAGGTGTTGGTGCTGGTGTGGTGGGCGGTGAGGGTGTGGGTGCCGGTGGGCAGTGTGGTGGTGTGGGTGGCCGTGGCGTTGGTGGTCAGGGGCACGGTGGCCAGGGTTGTGCCGTTGGTGCGGAGGGTGATGGTTCCGGTGGGGGTGTCGACGTTGCAGGTGACGGTGGCGGTGAGGGTGACATCCTGATCCGCCCTCGGCTTTCGTGGCATGACCTGCAGGGTGGTGGTGGAGGTCGGCGTTGGTGCGGTCAGGGCCAGGCTGTGGTCGTCGCCGGCGGCGATGGCCGTGACTGTGACGCCGGTGGGCAGGTGGACGTTGACGGGTGTGCTTCTGTTGGTGGTGGTCCCGTCGCCCAACTGGCCCCGCAGGTTGCGGCCCCAGGAGAGCGCGGCTCCGGCGGAGGTCATCGCGACACTGTGTTGGCTGTCGCGGGCGGAGATGGCGGTGATGGTGGTGGACGCGGGCAGGGTCACCGAGACGGGTGTACTGCTGGTGGTGGTGGTCCCGTCACCCAACTGGCCGAAGGTGTTGTTACCCCAGGCGAGCACGTCGCCGGCAGTCGTTAATGCCAGGCTGTGGATGCGGCCGGCGGCGACAGCGGAGGCCGTGACCCCCGCAGGCAGGCTGACCACAGTCGGCGTACTGCGGTCAACAACAGTCCCGTCACCCAACTGGCCAAAAAAGTTCCGGCCCCACGCGAGCACAGTGCCGGCAGACGTCAACGCCACACTATGGTTGCCACCGGCAGCGACAGCAGTCACTGTGGTGCTGGGCGGCAGAGCGACCGCGACCGGCGTACTGCGGTCAACAACGGTCCCATCACCCAACTGACCAAACGAGTTCCCACCCCACGCGAACACAGTGCCGGCAGACGTCAACGCCACACTATGAGTGGCACCGGCAGCGACAGCAGTCACCGTGGTGCTGGGCGGCAGAGCGACCGCGACCGGCGTACTGCGGTCAACAACGGTCCCATCACCCAACTGACCAAACGAGTTCCCACCCCAGGCGAACACAGTGCCGGCAGACGTCAACGCCACACTATGGTCGCGACCAGCGGCGACAGCGGAGGCCGTGACCCCCGCAGGCAGGCTGACCCCAACCGGCGTCAAGCTGTCAGCGCCAGTCCCATCACCCAACTGACCGTGCGAGTTGTCGCCCCAGGCAAGGACGGTACCGGCGGCCGTCAACGCCACACTGTGGGCATCACCGGCGGCGATGGCGACGGCAGCGGTGTCCGCGGGCAGGCTGACGGCGACGGGTGTGCTGCTGTTGGTGGTGGTCCCGTTGCCCAGCTCGCCGAAGAAATTGCTGCCCCAGGCGAGGATGGTGTCCGAGGCGGCACCGAACGGTGCTGGCGTGTCCTGCGCGACCACCGGCCACACGGCGACCGCCTGCGTGACCATCACCACCAACACCAGAAGAAACCAGCCGGTGATGGCCCGGCCCACTCGGCCCGCGCCATCGCCTGCCCATCGGCAGGGGCTCCCCATTGCTTCTACCTCCACGCAGGCAAACACCGTCAATAGGACAAGCGCAATGTTCCATCAACTATCACCTGTCTATGGGGAGAAACGCCCTTACGGGGGCATCCAGCTAACATCGCCGGTCGGCACCCGACAAGGAACGGCGGGCGGGGGGCCCTTCAGCCGTCCCCGTGGCAGACGACTCCCGCACTATGGGAACGGCCGAACTCCCGAACGCCATCGTCATGCGACCACATCGGCGGTCAGCGTGGTGGACGAGTCGGCGTCGAGGACGATCACGTTCGCGAGGCCAGCGACGCGAGTGGGGGCGCCGACGGCGGCGGGGACGGTGGTGCGGGTGAGATCAGGTAGTCGTAAGTCATGCCGCACCTGTGGCTGGATGTCTGCTTGAGGGCGTTTCTCCACATCTGTGCGGGATAGGTGGTTGACACTTGCGTCTGTCCTGTTGGCGCTGCTTGCCTGCTTGGGGGTAGGAGTGATGCGAAGACTCTGCCGGTGGCCCGGCCGTGGCGCCGAAGCATGCCGGGTGGGGCGGGCCATCACCGGCTTGGTCTTTCTGGTGTTGGCGGTGATGGTCACGCAGGCGGCCACTATGTCGCTCGCAGCCGCAGAGAACGGGCCATCAGCGGCGATCCGTGCGTCGGACACCTACTTTGCCTGGGGCGACAACAGCGACGGTCAACTGGGCAACGGGACCATCACCGGTA
>NZ_KB905359.1:2571548-3027849 GCF_000378845.1 Salinispora pacifica DSM 45544
GTGGTGTGGGTGGCCGTGGCGTTGGTGGTCAGGGGCACGGTGGCCAGGGTTGTGCCGTTGGTGCGGAGGGTGATGGTTCCGGTGGGGGTGTCGACGTTGCAGGTGACGGTGGCGGTGAGGGTGACATCCTGATCCGCCCTCGGCTTTCGTGGCATGACCTGCAGGGTGGTGGTGGAGGTCGGCGTTGGTGCGGTCAGGGCCAGGCTGTGGTCGTCGCCGGCGGCGATGGCCGTGACTGTGACGCCGGTGGGCAGGTGGACGTTGACGGGTGTGCTTCTGTTGGTGGTGGTCCCGTCGCCCAACTGGCCCCGCAGGTTGCGGCCCCAGGAGAGCGCGGCTCCGGCGGAGGTCATCGCGACACTGTGTTGGCTGTCGCGGGCGGAGATGGCGGTGATGGTGGTGGACGCGGGCAGGGTCACCGAGACGGGTGTACTGCTGGTGGTGGTGGTCCCGTCACCCAACTGGCCGAAGGTGTTGTTACCCCAGGCGAGCACGTCGCCGGCAGTCGTTAATGCCAGGCTGTGGATGCGGCCGGCGGCGACAGCGGAGGCCGTGACCCCCGCAGGCAGGCTGACCACAGTCGGCGTACTGCGGTCAACAACAGTCCCGTCACCCAACTGGCCAAAAAAGTTCCGGCCCCACGCGAGCACAGTGCCGGCAGACGTCAACGCCACACTATGGTTGCCACCGGCAGCGACAGCAGTCACTGTGGTGCTGGGCGGCAGAGCGACCGCGACCGGCGTACTGCGGTCAACAACGGTCCCATCACCCAACTGACCAAACGAGTTCCCACCCCAGGCGAACACAGTGCCGGCAGACGTCAACGCCACACTATGGTCGCGACCAGCGGCGACAGCGGAGGCCGTGACCCCCGCAGGCAGGCTGACCCCAACCGGCGTCAAGCTGTCAGCGCCAGTCCCATCACCCAACTGACCGTGCGAGTTGTCGCCCCAGGCAAGGACGGTACCGGCGGCCGTCAACGCCACACTGTGGGCATCACCGGCGGCGATGGCGACGGCAGCGGTGTCCGCGGGCAGGCTGACGGCGACGGGTGTGCTGCTGTTGGTGGTGGTCCCGTTGCCCAGCTCGCCGAAGAAATTGCTGCCCCAGGCGAGGATGGTGTCCGAGGCGGCACCGAACGGTGCTGGCGTGTCCTGCGCGACCACCGGCCACACGGCGACCGCCTGCGTGACCATCACCACCAACACCAGAAGAAACCAGCCGGTGATGGCCCGGCCCACTCGGCCCGCGCCATCGCCTGCCCATCGGCAGGGGCTCCCCATTGCTTCTACCTCCACGCAGGCAAACACCGTCAATAGGACAAGCGCAATGTTCCATCAACTATCACCTGTCTATGGGGAGAAACGCCCTTACGGGGGCATCCAGCTAACATCGCCGGTCGGCACCCGACAAGGAACGGCGGGCGGGGGGCCCTTCAGCCGTCCCCGTGGCAGACGACTCCCGCACTATGGGAACGGCCGAACTCCCGAACGCCATCGTCATGCGACCACATCGGCGGTCAGCGTGGTGGACGAGTCGGCGTCGAGGACGATCACGTTCGCGAGGCCAGCGACGCGAGTGGGGGCGCCGACGGCGGCGGGGACGGTGGTGCGGGTGAGATCAGGTAGTCGTAAGTCATGCCGCACCTGTGGCTGGATGTCTGCTTGAGGGCGTTTCTCCACATCTGTGCGGGATAGGTGGTTGACACTTGCGTCTGTCCTGTTGGCGCTGCTTGCCTGCTTGGGGGTAGGAGTGATGCGAAGACTCTGCCGGTGGCCCGGCCGTGGCGCCGAAGCATGCCGGGTGGGGCGGGCCATCACCGGCTTGGTCTTTCTGGTGTTGGCGGTGATGGTCACGCAGGCGGCCACTATGTCGCTCGCAGCCGCAGAGAACGGGCCATCAGCGGCGATCCGTGCGTCGGACACCTACTTTGCCTGGGGCGACAACAGCGACGGTCAACTGGGCAACGGGACCATCACCGGTAGCAGTACGCCGGTGGACGTTGACCTGCCGGCCGGCACGACGATCACCGCCGTCGCCGCTGGCGGCCTACATAGTCTGGCGCTAACGTCCACCGGCGCTGTCCTTGCCTGGGGCAGAAACTTCTCCGGCCAGTTGGGAAACGGGGACACCACCAACAGGAGTACCCCGGTGGACGTTGACCTGCCCGCCGGCACGACGATCACCGCTATCGCCGCCGGCGCCTTCCATAGTCTGGCGTTGACGTCCGCCGGTACCGTCCTTGCCTGGGGCGAGAACCTACATGGTCAGCTGGGCAACGGGGGGACCACAAACGTGAGCACGCCGGTGGGCGTCAGCCTCCCCGCCGGTGTCACGATTACCGCCGTCGCCGCCGGTGCCGCCTACAGCCTGGCGTTGACGTCCACTGGCGCTGTCCTCGCCTGGGGCGACAACAGCAACGGTCAATTGGGGAACGGGACCACCACCGGTAGCAGTACGCCGGTGGACGTTGACCTACCGGCCGGCACGACGATCACCGCCGTCGCCGCCGGTGCCGCCCATAGTCTGGCGCTAACGTCCACTGGCGCTGCCTTCGCCTGGGGCAACAATGCGGATGGCCAGTTGGGCAACGGGGACACCACCAACAGGAGTACCCCGGCGGACGTTGACCTGCCCGCTGGTGTCACGATCACCGCCGTCGCCGCTGGCGGCCTACATAGTCTGGCGCTAACCGCCGCCGGTGCCGTCGTCGCCTGGGGCAGAAACGCCTCCGGCCAGTTGGGGAACGGGACCACCACCGGTAGCAGTACGCCGGTGGACGTCGACCTGCCGGCCGGCATGACGATCACCGCCGTCGCCGCCGGATTCGACTATGGTCTGGCGTTAACCGCCGCCGGCGCCGTCGTCGCCTGGGGCAGAAACGTCTCCGGCCAGTTGGGCAACGGGGACACCACCAACAGGAGTACCCCGGCGGACGTTGACCTGCCCACCGGTGTCACGATCACCGCCGTCGCCGCCGGCGGCCAACACAGCATGGCGCTTGCCGCCCTCCCAACGTCCACCACCACCCTGCAGGTCATGCCACGAAAGCCGAGGGCGGATCAGGATGTCACCCTCACCGCCACCGTCACCTGCAACGTCGACACCCCCACCGGAACCATCACCCTCCGCACCAACGGCACAACCCTGGCCACCGTGCCCCTGACCACCAACGCCACGGCCACCCACACCACCACACTGCCCACCGGCACCCACACCCTCACCGCCCACCACACCAGCACCAACACCTGCCCCAACAGCCAATCCCCACCCACCACCATCACCATCAACCCCGACCTACCCATCACCGGCCCAACCCTCACCACCACCACCGGAGCCGCCACCCTGTCCATCCTGGCCGGCGCCATCCTCATCTACGCCGCGCGCCGACGCCGACCACACCACCATCACCCTGAATAGACGGGGCGTCGGTCTGCTGGACCTCGGCTTACGTCCTGCCGAACGAGACGCTCCGACGGGTCCGGTTTGCAGGAATGCCACGCCAGAATGCCAACGTGAGCACCTGACTACAAGGCACCTCACCCCGTGAGGCGTAGTCAACCAGTAACGCCGATGGCCGAGGGGGCCTCCGGACTGGTCTACGAGCGGGACTGCTGCGCCTCGTTCCGGCGGGATAGCCCGCCCCGCTGCGGTGCCATCCTTTGAAAGGATGTTGACAATACAACACACGTGCCGCAGGTCGTATGTCCGCAGCCGATATCCGTCGCCCGTGACAGCCTCGCCGACATGGCCCTTCCGCGCCCACTACGCCGGACGCATCACCTACGTCACCCGCCGTGGTCAGCGCAGGGCCGCCATCGTCCCCGCCGACCCGGCCGAGGCGATCGAGCGGGCCGAGGACGCCGCGGACGTCGCCGCCGCCCGTGAACCCTGGCCCGGATGGACGCGGGCGGCACCCGATCCCCCTGACCCAGCTGCGCGACGAGCTCGGACTGTGACCGGCCACCGCCGGCCACCCCGTCGAGGTGGAGCGTGCCGCCGCAAGCTGCCAGCGGCTGCCGGCGGTGGGTTCACCCTGCGAACCACCCGGGCTGCACACGCGTCAACGGTCGGCCCGAGCGGCTGGGACGGGACCTGGTGCAGGGAGTTGGTCGAGTCGGTCAGGGGCCCCACGCCGGCCTCGGTCGCCCGCGCAGCATCACGGCGATAGCACCGCCCCCAGCATGTGACCTTCGGAGGTCTACGTGGCTGAATCTTTGCCGGTAGTCGGGGTGGACCGGCAGGGATCGCCTCGATCATTTAATCGAGGTTCACTTATTCATCGGATACTAACAAAGCACTTTTAGGCTTCGGGGGATGAATCCAAGCCCTCTAGCACCTGGAGGTTCCATGGGCCGCGCCCGTCAGGCGATGTCCCGACTGATCGCCACGGCTATCCTCATGGTCGCCGGCCTGGCTGTCGCACCGGCGACGGCCGCCCACGGCGCCGATCAATCCACCGAGCCCGCCGCGCAGGCGAGTGGTTTCTGGGCCTGCTCGGTGCCGTCTGGATACACCTACACGGCGGTACGGCGACAGCTCAACGTCTGCAACCCCGGCGGCTTCGCCAACTCCTATTATGTCGTCGCCCCCAGCGACGGGGTCTGGACCTGCACCGTGCCGTCCGGATACACGTACTCCTCCGTGCGACGACAGCTCAACGTCTGCAACCCCGCCGGCTTCGCCAACTCCTACTACCTGCGGGTGCCCCAGGCCGGAATCTGGGCCTGCACCGTCCCACCCGGCTTCTCGTACTCCTCCGTGCGACGACAGCTCAACGTCTGCAACCCCGCCGGCTTCGCCAACTCCTACCTCCTGGTCGGCTGACAACCGCCGGACCACTCACTTCGCACATCAAAAAGCGATAAATGCGCATGCAGCGCATTGCTGTCGGGCTTGCCAGCGTGCAGCTATACATGGCGAGCGTTCATGAGATAGATCATGCTCGATGTGACGGATGACCAGGGCTGCGCCAGCGCTCATCTCTAGGTTTCTCGCCATCCGGTGCTGGCTCCCGGCACCACGAACCCGGCGTCACCGACGCGATGACGCCGCCACGAGGAGGAACAGCACATGCCCAGGATCACCGCAGGGCTCGCCGCAGCCGTCACGGCTGGCGTCCTCGCGATCGTCGGCACGGTCGCGCCAGCGGCCGCCCGGCCGAGTGCCACCGCCGACCTGCCCAACTTCCGTGTCGGCATCCAGATGATTGACAACGGCAGCCAGATCGGGGATGCCGAGTACACCCCGTACTCTAACTTCGGCGGCGGATGTTCCCCGTTCGCCGGAGACACCAACACGTTCGACCCGGACGGCGCCCGGCTCTTCCTGGAGCCGCCGCCGCGCTTCACACCGCTGAGCCGCGACTTCCGGATCGGCGCTCAGGCCACCGACCACAACGGCAGCCAGACCGGCTTCCTCCAGTGGTCGCCGTGGGCCAGCGAGGGCGGCGGCGTGAGCGATTTCGCCTTCGACAGCAACGGGTTCGACCCCGACCAGGTCAAGGTCTGCCTGGAGACCCGCGATATGCCGGCCGGCGTCGTGTTCTACGACTTCCGGTTGAGTATCAAGGCGGTCGACCACGGCGGCGCCGACCAGGGCGGCACCCGCCAGTTGACGCCGTGGGCGGCCGACGGCGGGGGCGCCAGCCCATGGGCGTACGACTCCAACGCCTGGGACCCGGACGGCTTCGCGGTCGGCATCGAGGTCTACTGACCGCCGCCGAGCAGGCTCAGTGGCTACTGGGCCTGCTCGGTGCCGCCGGGATACGCCTACACCGTGGTGCGGCGGGAGTTGGGGTTTGAGGAGATCAGGTGGGCGCGGGGTCGGACTCGGGCGCCGCAGCATCTGCTGACGTTGGTGGTGCTGCTGAAGGCGTATCACCGGTTGGGCTACTTCGCGGATCTGTTCGAGGTGCCGCTGCCGATCGTGGAGCACCATTCGGGGGCGTGCCCGAGTTGAAGCCTAAGGTCGATGCAGAGCATGACCCGGAGCGCACCTGCGACTCACAAGCCGGCGCGGTTGCGGTGGTCGATGCGATGTTGGTGGTGGATCCGGTGTCCCTGCCCCGAGCACCGCCCAAAAATCGCTAGGATGCAGCGGCGTTGTACAGATGAGAGGTGAGCGCGACATGCTCCGCGATCGTCGTCAACCTGCCGGTGCGCTCTTGCTTGCCCTGGTTAGCTCGACCGTCCTGATGCCACCAGTGCCAGCCGTGGCGGCTCCGTCGGCTTGTGCCAATCCAAGCGAGCCGGGTCAGGTCATTAGTGACACTCCCTGGCACCAGCAGTGGCTCGCCCCGCAACGGGTTTGGCCATTCAGCACCGGTGCCGGGGTCGAGGTGGCCGTCGTGGACTCGGGCTCCGACGGCAGCCACCCGCAGTTGGACGGCCAGGTAATTTCCGGGTTCGACGCCCTCCGCGGGACGCCGGGTGGCGACTTCGACTGCGTTTCCCACGGCACCGCGGTGGCCAGCCTGATCGCCGCGCGCCCACAGGAGGGCATCGGCTTCCACGGCCTGGCCCCGGACGCCACGATCCTCCCGATCCGGGTCAGTGAACAGGCCGGCGGCGGAGGCGCCGAAGGCCAGGGCGAGAGCGTCTCCACCGAGATCTTCGCGCAGGCTATCCGTCGGGCCGTTGACAACGGCGCTGATGTGATCAACATGTCGGTAACGCTCTACCAGCCCGACCCCGAGGTCGAGAGCGCGATCCACTACGCCCAGCGGGCGGATGTGGTCCTGGTCGCCGCCGCCGGAAACTTCCACCGCACCGACGGGCAGCCCGACCCGGTGCCGTATCCCGCCGCGTACGAGGGCGTGATCGGGGTCGGTGCGATCGACCAGCAGGGCGCACGGGTAGAACAGTCACAAGTCGGGCCCTACGTCGATCTGGTGGCTCCTGGTGGTGCGGTCGTCGCGGCAACCCGCGTGGACGGCCACAACGTCTGGAGCGGCACCAGCTTCGCGACCCCGCTGGTGAGTGCGACCGCGGCCCTGATCCGCGCCGCCGAGCCGCAGTTGTCGGCCGAGCAGGTTTCTCGCCGGCTACTGGCTACGGCCGACCCGGCGCAGGGGGGCCCGGAGCAGGGCTACGGGCAGGGAGTGCTCAGCCCATACCGGGCGGTCACCGAGCGGTTGAGTACGGCGGCTCCGGTGGCCCCAGCCCCGTTGCCCGACCCGCTGTACGACGCGGCGGCGCAGGAGCGAGCCGAGCGGTGGCAGGTCTTCGGGCGGGTGGCGCTCTGGGGCGGCCTGTCGGTGACGGTGATCGCGCTTGCCGTCGCCGTAGCTGTTGCCTTGTTGCCGCGCGGTCGACGCCTACGCTGGCGCCCGACGCGCCTCGGGGATCCACCGCCCCCGCCTCCGGAGATCGACGAGCCCGATGAGGCGTTCTTCCAGGTGGCCACCACCTCGCCGCCCCGTAGCTGACGACCGGCTTGCACCCACTACCACGTTGCCGGGCGGGCCCAGGCCGTCAAGCCAGTGAGAAACGCCGATGGCCCGGCACCAGGCCGGGCCATCGGGACGTCCGAAGAGATCAGCCGCCGAACTTCGCCTGGTTCGCGGCCTCACGGGCCTGCATCCTGGCTGCCGAATCGCGCAGGGCTCGCTCAATCCGGCTAAGCAGGTCGCGCAGGTCGTTTGCCGCGGCCTCCCACTCGCGCTGCCGGCGGAAGTATGCTTCGCGAGCGTCACCGTCCCAGGTCGCGAGCAGGGGTGCGATGCTGGACTTGAGCGTTTCGAGCTCGCCGTTCATGTTCTTCAGGCTGCTGCCGCAGCTGTCCGCCGAAGCGGCCAAGGCAGCGAAGTTGTACCGAATTTCCATTTCGGAACCTTCTCCCCCGTCAGAGCTTCAGTGCCGCAGTGATCTGCCCGGCGGTGGCGCCGGCGGAATCCATCTCAGACTTGATTTCTTCGTCTGCGACGTCGTAGTCCTTGCCGGCCGACCCAACCGCCTCGGCGATCGCCCGCAGCGCCACGTTCAACCGCGCCATGTCCTGGTCGAACCGCTGGCGCACCTGCTGGAACGAGCCCGCACCAGCACCCTTCCACTGGTCGTACAGCGGCGCGAGCTGGTCCATCAGCTGGTTGAGATTGCTGGTGAGCCGATCGGCGGTAGCGTTTACCTCGCCCTCGGTCTTCACCATCAAGCCGGTATCGGTACGCATCGTCATGGTGGAGTCACCCCCGTCCTCATCGATCCCCCCGCAATGGCGGAGGCGGCCTCGTCGCGGTGCGCTCACACCGCTTTCCGTACGAACCGTAACGGGTCATGTCCAGCCCGCGCTAGGTCAGCTCGCTCTGGTCCGAATCACCCTCTACTGTGGCTGCCCCGGCTGGGCTGGATCAAGAGTCTGCTTTGCCGCCACCGGATCGAGTGCGGGACCGGCGGGGAGCCGATCAACCAGGCTCGCCGGTAGTGCAATGGGCTCCACATCGCCATAGCCGAGGGTATTCGCCACCTCTTTCGAGGCGAGCGAATACCGATAGCCGAGGTCGGTAACCAGACTTAGGGCACCCGTCGACGCGTCGGGTGCCGGCATAGCTTCAACCAGGACGCCGTGCCCCGGTTCGATTACGACCCGGTCCGCGAGCGGAATCCCCGCGCTGCTCTGCTTTGGGGGCAACGCTGGCTCCCGCACCTGCTGCGCCTGCCCCTCCAGGAGCAGGGTTGGCTCGCTTCGCCCCGGGTGGTAGGCGGCACAGACAGCCGGTTGATCGCCGGCCTCACGAATGATGTCGGGACGCTCCCCAGGTGCACGGTGCGGTCCCTCGACCGCCGGCGGCGCCTTGGGTGCCGCCGCCGCGGCGCCGGCCGAGAGTGATATCGGCTCAGGTGCCGCCCCATTCGGATACGCCCGCGTGGTCTCCGGATCAGCCAGCAGCACCTCGGCCTCAAGCTGGGTCAACGGCCGCAACTGCGCTCGCTCCACGAGGTAGTACTGGCGGCCACCACTCTGGCTTTCCACAACCAGGACCTGACCGATTCGGGTGTCCGGTCTTGCATCTGAAAACTCGCCGCGGCCCACCACGTTCCGGATGCCGATCGGCTCACCGGCGGGTAGGGCGTTCAACCACGCTCCGCCCACCTCTACCTGCCGTTCGGTCGTCATCGTGAGTCCTTCTAGGATGATTTTTTCGTCCTGAATCTCGTACCGGTGGTCCCGCCAGATCAAATACAGTCGGTTGGTCGTGGTGTCACGGACCAGAAGCGCCATGTCGCCCAGCTCCTGCCCACCACCGGGTGCGGCCCCGACGGTCAGCACAGTGGTGGCGACGTTCTCACCCGCCGAATCGCGAACAGGCTGGGTGCAGAGCGTCCACGGCCCGGCGAGAAGTCGCTCCGAGTCGGGTAGCGCGTCGGGCGCATCCCGAATGCCGATCGGGGTGCCGCGCGGCGTGCCGAGCAGGGAGTTACGGGAGACGGACACGGTGCTCCCCGCCGAGCCCAACGCCAGCAGCGCCGACGCGTAGTTGACGACCGGATACAAGCGACCCTCTCGATAGATGTACCGAGTACCGGTCTCTTTTTCCAGAATGACGACTCCCTGTTCTTGCCACTTCGTGGCGCCGCCGGGGCGCAGTAGCCCGTAGACGCCCACCGCGGCGAGACAGAGCACCGCCACCATGATGCTCGCGAAGCCGGCACCACCGAGCCGCCGAAACGGTGCACCGTTCTCCGGATCAGGCTCCCGGGAAACGAGCGCGGAGGTCATCCGCTGGACGAAGAACTGATACGACTGGACCTGGTCCCGCCGCGAAGACATGGCACCCTCCCCCTGCGTACGGTCGGCACAGCTGGAGCCGGACCGCGATGCCTACGATAGGCACCGCGACCGCAACCGTGGGCCCGGCGGCCAGCGGGCACCACGTTCAGATCACCTCAACCGCCAACCCGTCAGGTCAGCCGCCCAGCGCACGCATGAAGCCGTACAAACCCATCACCCCACACGCCACCGGCAGTACCGCGAGTTGCAGCACCACGTCGAAGAAGTCGCCGAACCGGGCCAGCCGGGGTGACGGGGATCGTCGGCTGTACGCGAGCCCGGCGCTGACCGAGATCCCGGCCGCGAGCATCGCCAAGGGCAGCACCGTCAGCACCCGCACCGCCGTCCCGGCGCCGGCCGCGCCAATCAGGGACAGCAGGGCGAGCCCGACGAGCCCGCCGGCGAGCATTGGTACCCGATGCCGGACGGTGGGCATCAGTCGGGCTCGCAGCAGGTAGCCGAGGGAGACGATTCCGGTCAGCACCAGCGCAGCTACCGACCCCGATCCGGTCAACACAGTCAGGCAACCGAGGGTGACCACGATCGAACCGAAAATCATGCCAGTAAGTACCTCGTCAGCCCGGGCCGTCGCCTGGTACACCGCTTCCCGCGGTGGCTGCGGCTCGTCGCGCAGCAGGTCCTGGGCGTTCCTGGGCAGCGCCGGCATCGGTAGCTTCCCCAGCCGCACCGCGAGCAGCGGCAGCGCCGGCAGCAGCAGAGTCACCCCGCTCACCACGATCGCCGCGCCCTGCACGGCGTCGATCGAGCTGAGGGCGAGCAACCCACCGAGCATTCCCCAGAACCCGGTGTAGACCGCCGCGACGAAGACCCGGGCAGCGTCACCGACGCCGAGGATGCCGATGAGGCCCGAGAGGAGTAGAACGGCAGAGCCGAGCAGCACGTGCGGCGCACCGAGCGCCCAGACGGACTCACCGGTCCCGATCACCAGGACACCGCCGACGAAGGCGTAGGGCAGGCCGGCAGCGGCCAGCACTGCCCCGGCGAGCGAGTCGGCCATCGCCCGGGAGAGCAGAATCCCGGCCAACAGCAGCCCGGCGGCAACGCCGAGGGCAATCACGCCGCCGAGCCAGCCGGGCTCGTTCGAACCGATGATGACGGTCAAACCGATCAATAGCAGAGCACTGGCGACAATCAGACCGGTCAGCCGGGTCGCGAGTGGATTCCAGGCGATTCCACGACGGCGCGCGCCCGACGCGACAGCTTCCATCAGATCGTCGTACGCCAACTCTGGCCACTCGGTACGGCGCGGCGCCAGGTGCAGCGTCTCCCCGTCGCGGATGTGCTGCGCGGCCAACGTACGATTGAGATCAATGAGCGATCCGTCGGTACGGCGCAGCACCCAGCCGCCGTGAGCCGTTCCGTCAGACGGATGCTCCGCTGCCTGCCGTAACACCGCGGGAAGCATTCCGACCAGCGGTAAATGCTCTGGTAGGGCTATATCTAGTCGCCGGTCTGGGGTAGCGATGGCGATGCGCGCGAGTCCGGTTCCGACCTGGGTGACCACTGACGCTTCCTCCGACGAGGAGCGGGCCAACGGGCCCGCGGCTGTCATGACGACAAGAGGCTACCTACCATGTGCCGATGGCGTGGGCGCCGGTTCGGATCGGTCGAGTCCAGGCAACAACGGGGAGGTCTGATACGTGAGTACCGTCGTTGTGAAACGCCCGGCCCGGCAGCCGGAGCCGGAGTACCCGTTCGGCGAAATCGTGCTGGAGGCGCCGCCGGAGGTGCCGCCGCCCGGTGGGCGCAGCTGGGGACAGCTGCTGATGATGCTGCCGATGCTCGCCGGTTCGTTCGCTATGGCGCTGATGTTCGCCGGTCAGAGCGGCAACACCATCCGCTACGTCGCGGGGGGTCTCTTCGGCCTCTCCGCGATCGGGATGCTCGCCTCTCAACTCGCCAACAACTCCGGTGGTCCGAGCAAGCAGGAAATGCTGCAGCGGCGACGCGAGTACATGACGCACCTGTCGCGGCAGCGTCGCCGGGTACTCAAGGCAATTCGGGGCCAGCGAGAATCCATGTTCTACCGGCATCCGGCACCGGGTGCGCTCTGGTCCGTTCCGATCGGCCCACGATTGTGGGAGCGGCGGCGCGGAGACCCCGACTTCTCGACCGTACGAATCGGACTCGGCCCGCAGGAACTGGCCACTCCCCTGGTTCCGCCACCGCCAGCAACGTTGGAACAACTGGAGCCGATGTGTGCCTTGGCGCTACGCCGCTTTCTCACCACCTACCGCGAGGTGCCGGATCTGCCAGTGGCGATGCTCCTCAGCGGCTTCGCCCAGGTGCACCTCCGGGGGGATGAGGAGGCGGTACGCGGGCTGGTCCGTTCGATCCTGGCCCAGGCCACCGCCTTTCACGCCCCGGACGACCTACTCGTCGCCACCTGCGTCAGCGCTGATCAACGTGCGGCATGGGAGTGGACGAAGTGGCTGCCGCACGGGCTGCACCCGAGTCGCACCGACGCGCTGGGCCAGCTGCGGCTCGTCGCACCCTCGGTCAAAGGACTGGAGGAGATGCTCGACGACGTGCTGGCCAACCGACCCAGATACAGCCCCACCGGCGGGATGTCCAAGACCGATGGACCGCACATCCTGGTCATCATCGACGGCGGCAGCACAGCTGGTTCGGAGCACCTGATGACTGATGGTGGGGTGGATGGGGTCACCCTGCTCGACCTCTCCAACCCGGCGCCGCGGCTGCTGGAACGGTCACGGCTGGTACTCGAGGTCGGTGCGGACCACAAGCTTGTCGGTACGACTGTGGATGGCGTGATCGAGATGGGTCGCGCGGACGACTGCCGAATCACGGAGATCGAGACACTCGCCATGCAGATGGCTCCGCTGCGCCTCTCGGCCATGTCCCAGGGCGGCGAGGATTCGGTCGCCACCGAGCTGGGCCTGCCCGAGCTGCTCAACATCGGTGACCCGTACGAGTTTGACCTGGCAGCAGCCTGGCAGCCGCGGCCAAACCGGGACCGACTGCGGGTGCCGATCGGTGCGGGCACCGACGGCGGTCCGGTGGACCTCGACATCAAGGAGTCCGCGCAGGACGGCATGGGCCCGCACGGCCTCCTGATCGGCGCCACCGGCTCCGGCAAGTCCGAGCTGCTGCGTACGCTGGTGCTGGCGCTCGCCGTCACACACAACCCGGAGAGCCTCAACTTCGTCCTGGTCGACTTCAAGGGTGGCGCGACCTTCACCCGGCTGGATGCCCTCCCGCATACCAGCGCGGTTATCACCAACCTCGCGGACGCGCTACCACTGGTAGACCGGATGGCCGGCGCGATCAGCGGTGAGCTGCTGCGCCGGCAGGAGTTGCTGCGTGCGGCCGGCAACTACGCCTCGCAGCGTGACTACGAGAAGGCCCGGGCCGCGGGGGCGCCCCTGGCTCCCCTGCCGAGCCTGCTCATCGTCTGCGATGAGTTCTCCGAGCTACTCACGGTAAAGCCGGACTTCATCGACCTGTTCGTGCAGATCGGCCGAGTTGGCCGGTCGCTCGGCGTCCACCTGTTGCTGGCCACCCAGAAGTTGGAGGAGGGCCGGCTGCGCGGCCTGGACAACCACCTGTCGTACCGGATCGGGTTGCGGACCTTCTCCGCCATGGAGAGCCGGGTGGTGCTGGGCACTGCCGACGCGTACGAGTTG
The DNA here is from genome assembly GCF_000378845.1 of Salinispora pacifica DSM 45544. Lineage (NCBI taxonomy): Bacteria > Bacillati > Actinomycetota > Actinomycetes > Micromonosporales > Micromonosporaceae > Salinispora > Salinispora pacifica. The sequence goes on from NZ_KB905359.1 coordinate 2,584,985, forward strand.
CCCAACTCGCCGGGGCACGGCTACCTACGCTTCGGCACCGAACCGTTGGTCCGGTTCAAGGCCTCGTATGTCTCCGGGACCTACCGCAGTGAGACGGCGGCGGCGGCCGGCGCCGGTGGTGGCGAGACGCGGGTGTTGGAATACCACACCAGCTATACCGCACCGCCGGTGACACCGCCCGAGAAGGAAGTGACGCCGGAACCGGACAACACCGCCGCCGTCGGCGGCGACAGCCTGCTGGACATCCTGGTCAACCGACTTACCGGCCAGGGTACGCCGGCCCACCAGGTGTGGCTGCCTCCGCTCGCGGAGCCGCCGACCCTGGATCAGCTACTGCCACCGCTGACCACAGACCCGAACCGGGGGGTGACGGTGGCGCAGGCCGATCTGTTCGGCGAGCTCCAGGTGGCCACCGGCATCATTGACAAGCCGTTCGAGCAGCGTCGGGACGTACTCTGGTTTGACCTGGCGGGCGCCGCCGGCCACGCGGTGATCGTGGGTGGTCCGCAGAGCGGCAAGAGCACCATGCTGCGGACGATCATCACTTCGCTGGCGCTGACCCACACGCCACGTGAGGCACAGGTCTACTGCCTCGACCTGGCCAGCAACGCACTCTCCTCCCTACGCGACCTGCCGCATGTCGGCGCGGTGGCGACCCGGCTCGACGCCAGTTTGGTCCGACGGACGGTCGCCGAGTTGCAGCTGCTGATGGGCGTACGGGAGCGGCGGTTCGGTGAGCACAGGGTGGACTCGATGGCCGCGTACCGGCGCGCCCGCCGGCAGGGCGAGCACACCGATGACCCGTTCGGCGACGTCTTCCTCGTCATCGACGGTTGGTCCACCATCCGGACCGAATTCGAGGACCTCGAGCCGGCGATCAGTGACATCGCCAACCGTGGGCTCTCCTTCGGCATCCACCTGATCGTCACCGCCGGACGCTGGATGGACCTGCGCCCGGCCGTCCGGGACGTTTTCGGCACCCGGCTGGAACTCTGGCTGGCGGACGCTTCTGACTCCATGCTGGACCGCCGAGCCGCGGTGAACGTGCCGGAAAAGTCTCCCGGCCGGGGCATCGACCCCGACGGTCAGCACTTCCTCGCCGCGCTGCCTCGCGCCGACGGCACCCAGGAGCCGGAGAGCCTCCCCGAGGGAGCCCGCAAACTGATCAACGACCTCGCCGCCGCCTGGGAGGGGCCGGGAGCTCCACCGATCCGACTGCTCCCCCCGGTGATCCCGTACGGCAGCCTGCCGTCCACCGGACGGCCCGGCGTGCCGATCGGCCTCGCCGAGGTGGACCTCCAGCCGGTGCACCTGGACTTCGCCGCCGACCCGCACTTCCTGCTCTTCGGGGACGGGGAGTCCGGTAAGAGCACCTTCCTGCGGTCACTGGCCCAGTCGATCGTCGACCGCAACGAGCCGAACGAGGCGCGGCTGGTGCTGGTTGACTACCGCCGCAGCATGCTCGGCGACATCACCACCGAACACCTGATCGGGTACGGGTCGTCGGCGCAGCTCACCGAGAGCTACATCGCTGAGGTCGCGGCCGTGATGCGGGACCGGCTGCCTCCCCCCGACTTGAAGCCCGAGCAGCTCCGCGCTCGCAGCTGGTGGAGGGGGCCCGACCTCTACATCCTGGTTGACGACTATGACCTGGTGACGGGGGTGGGCAGCAATCCGTTGGCGCCGCTGCTGGAGTTCCTGCCGCAGGCCCGGGACGTCGGTCTGCACCTGATCGTCGCCCGGCGCACCGGTGGCGCGAGCCGAGCCCTCTACGAGCCGGTGCTGATGCGGCTGCGGGAGATCAGCACCCCGGGCATCGTGATGTCCGGCAGCCGGGACGAGGGGGTACTACTCGGCAACGTCCGTCCCGGGCCGCTACCACCCGGTCGCGGCTGGCTGGTCACCCGGCGGGAGGGCACCCGTCTGGTGCAGTTGGTGAACCTTCCGTCCCGGGTATGAGCACCCGACGGGGTTGCGCGATGACGCTATGCTCCCCCAGAGTGGATACTCGGCTCGTGGCTGCGAACTAGCACATTTTGGACACATCCAATAAATGACAACTCGCTAGTTGGATCAAATGCGCCACTGACGGGCGAGCGATCGGGGGAGACACATGGGCGACGACTGGCTCGCCGGCGAGAAAATCGACGTCGACATTCAGCAGCTCAGCGACTTCGCAGCTGCGGTCATGGACGAGCTGAACGTGAACTTCACACCCAGCTATGAGCAGGGCGTGGCTCCGACACTCCACGCGCCGGCGCCGTTCGGCGAGGGCGGGCTGCAGGAGGGCCAGTACTTTCAGGCCAGACACGAACACAGCCGACTGGCGATGCAGGCGCTGATCGCCGAGGCGGCGAGGGGCCTGGCCTCCCTCAGCATCGCCGCCAAATCGATCTCCGCCGACTATCTCGCCGAGGACGCCCTCACCGAGGCGACCAACGACGATGTCTTAAACGCCTTCCGCAACGTTGAGGGGCAGGCGACCCTCGACACCACCTGGCAGCAGGGCGACAACGCGGTGGCTCCGCCGGCGGTTGACCCACGGGCCTGACCGGTGCGGACAGGACGCAGAGCTGAGGAGCGGGGATGACAGACCAGTACTACGAGTGGACGCCGACGCAACCAGACCGTCGGCTGTTTGCCGATGTCAAAGACGACTACGTCGAAAACGCGAACGAGATCTACACCCCCACGCAGTGGGACGGGGTCGATATCGAGCAGATGCGGATGCTTGTCCGCGACGAGAGTGACGAACGCACCCTCGCTCTCGCGGAGGCATGGCACCGCACCAGCGCCCTGCTGCAGGCCACCCGGGAAAATCTGAAACGGCACGCCGATGGGCTGGCGGCGAAATGGCACTCGCCCGCGGGCCAATACTTCATGGGCAAGGTGGGTGCGGCCCTCTACTCGCTGGACGAGTGGACCGAGGTCGCCGACAGGCACGCCCGCGGCCTGGAGCAGGTCGGCAACACCATCACCAAGACCCAGCGGGAGATGAGCGAGCTCTGGCAGGCGTACGTCGCCGAGCAGGACCGCCAATACCACATCCGTAAGGCCGACGAGGGCATTCAGCTCAGCGACTTCGCTGGCATGAACAACGGCAAGACGTACGAGCAGGTCAAGAAGGAGTTCCATGAGCGCGCGAAAAGCATCGTCACGCCGCTAGCCGAGCTGTATGTCGACGTCGCCCACACGCACGTCCAACGCGGCGGCAAATACAAAGGGCCAACGAACGTGCCCGAGATCGGCCTCGGGCAGCTCCCGCCGCCCGTGCTGCCGAACGCACCGGTCGGGCTGGGGCCGTCCACATCGACCATGTCTGGTGACCGGCCAGAGCTACTCACCCGACCCAACGTGACGCCACCTTCCCCATCCGGGCCGACCGACGGCATCGGGCTCGCCGGAGGCACCTTCACCGCACCGCCTCCGACCCTCGGGCCCCCAGCAGCCACACCACCAATCCCCACCCCCCCCCCCCCTACGCCTGGCCCCCCGCCGGTCTTTCCAGGTGTCAACGGCCCAACACCTGCGGGCCCGAACACACCAACCACCACCAACCGGCCCGGCTTCCCCCGCCCCACCCTGCTGGGAACCAGCGCCCCCGGCACCACTGGCGCCCCCGGTGCCCGCGGCCCGGTACCCAACCCGCACCAGCCCGCACTGGGCCGCCCAACAACACCACCACCGCCCACCCTCCTCAACGGCGCGCACGGCACCCCAGCACCAACCACCAACCGCCCCACCCCGTTGACCGGCGGCAGCCACCTCACCGGCCAGACTGCGGCCGGCAACACCCGACCGGCCGGGAGCACCCGAGCGGTCGGCAGCACCGGGCCCGCACCACTGGGCGGCCACGCCAGGACACGACACGCCACCGACCAAGCCGAAAGTTGGGAATACGGCGAAGGCGACGACGAGCTCTGGACCACCACCCCACCCCCGACTGGCACCATCACCACACCAACCGAGCAACGACCAAGACACCACGGCAAAGCCATAGGCCAGAGCTGACCCCCTCGCACGGGCCGGTTACCCCATCACAGGTAGCCGGCCCACACCATGCGACCGCCCCACCGGCCGCGCCACGGCCCCGAAGGAGGTATCCGCGAATGCGCCTCGCCCGCCCGGCGGCCACCAGCACCGCCGCGACACTCGCCGCCGTCATGGCCCTCGGCATGTCAGCTCTACCAGCAGCCGCCGCCGACCGGAAAGACGCCTGGTACCTCGACGCCCTCGAACTAACCGAGATGCACAAAATAACCCAGGGCGAAGGAATCACCGTCGCGGTCATCGACAGCGGCGTGGACGCCAGCCACCCAGACCTGAAAAACAACGTACTACCCGGCGCGGACCTCTACGACGACCAGTCCAAGGGACACGAAGCCCGCACCGACCACGGCACCGCGATGGCCTCCCTCATCGCCGGACACGGACACGGCCCCGACGGTCGCAACGGAGTCCTCGGCGTCGCCCCCAAAGCCAAAGTCCTCCCAATCACCGTCACGAGCCTGGGAACTGGGGGCCTGCCGCTGGTAAATGAGAGTGGGGTCGCGGACGCAATCGAATGGGCGATCGACCAGGGTGCAGACGTCATCAACGTCTCCCTAAGTACCACGCACAGCACGGCAATTAACCGGGCGGTAGAGCGGGCCTACCAGAATAACGTGATCGTCGTCGCCGGTGTCGGTAACCGGGAAAACGCGGTAATTAGTTCCCTAGCGACGCACGATGCCACGCTCACGGTGGCCGGACTGGACCGTGACGGCCAGCCCAGCCGCCTCGGCTCCCTCCTAGGGTGGGAAACCCACCTCGCCGCACCCGCCGAAGACCTCTACCAAGCAACTCCCGGCGGGGGATACGCAACGATCGGTGGAAACAGCGGCGCCACCGCACTCGTCTCCGGCGCCGTCGCCCTGGTCAAATCGAAGTACCCGAACCTGAGCTCAGAAGACCTGTTCAAGCGAATGATCGAAACCACTCGCGACGCCGGCGATCCCGGCCGAGACCCCGAATACGGCTGGGGCACACTCGACCTACGCGCCGCCCTCACCGGCGAACTAGACGGCCGCACCACCCAAACCCAATCCCCCACCCCAGAAGCCCCACTCGACCCAGCCCTCATCCGCGCCCGCGAGTCAGAACCCACAAACAACAGTCTCCAACCCACACTCGTCATCGCAATCGTGGTCCTCGGCCTTGGCCTCATCACGGCCACCGCACTACTTTTCCTACGTCGCCGCCGGCGGCTTGCCACCACACCCACAACCCACACCACCCCCCAGACACCCACCACCACACCACCACCCGACCCCACCGACCACACCGACCACACCGACCACACCGACTGGCAACGCCCCAACTAACCACACCCAAGACCACAAACCGTCCGGGTGAACCACAGCGACGGTGCGTATGGACGATTCCGTTGAGCAGCAGTGCTTCTGCGACCAGCGGCCACATCAAGGGTGTGGCCATTACTCCTCTCGCTTTGGTCCCTTGGTGCGGCGCCACGCCAATGGCAACAATCATTCAGTGCTACCAATCTGGATTCTTTGCGACAGCCGCCCGAGCCTCGGGGCCCCACCAGGTCGAGTGGCTGGGATATCGTCGGCGTAACCCCCACCCGTCGACGCACGAAGCCCGGAGCCATGACGCGCACCCTTCTCGTCTTCCCGGACCAGCCTGGCGCGCACCTGTCCGTCGGTGATCCGCTCGTGACCGTGAAGCCGGCGCTTCGCCGACAAATACGGAGTGTGCGGCCGACCGGCCTGCCACCTTCGGCCCAGCTGAGGAGGACGTGAGGTGACTCATCCGGGTGCGGCACGGCCGGGCGAACCGGGTTGGCAGCACCACCCGGAAGTGGCTGCCCAGCCGGCCCCACAGCTACCGCCCGAGCAATGGGGGGCGCCTGGGCAGCAGGCCGGCGGGCCGGCGGGGCCGGCGCGGCCGGCGGGGCCGGTCAATCCGGCGGCCAGCGGACCGGGGCATGCCTGGGCCGCGCAGCGCGGGCAGGGTCGGGCGGCTACCAGCACCGTCTACGGCGCGCGGGCCGCGGCGGCGGTACCGCCCAACCCGACAGCACCGGCCAACCACGGCGGTCAGCACGCCTACCCGGCGGCGGCGCCCACGCAGCCGCACCCGGTGGCACAGAGCAACCCGGCGGCACCAGTCAACACGGCAGCGTGGGCCAGCACAGCGCGCCAGTCAGCCGCCGTTGCGCCCGCCGCGCCACCGCCGGCCACGCCACCGCCGCGAGCGGCCCCCGCCTCGTCGACCACCTCCACTACTGTGGCCGGGCCACCACCCAAACCAGACAGTCCGGGCGCCCCCCGGGTACGGCTGTATCGGCCTCCACTCGGGATCGGCCCGGTCACCGTTGTCCAGCTGGTGGCGTGGCAGGTCGGGGTGGTGGCGATCCTCGCCGCCACCCAGCACAGCGTGCTACTCACCGCCGTGGTCGCCGCCGTGGCGGTGCTGGTACTCGCACCGACAGTGATCCGGATTCATGGCCGCTGGTTGCACCAGTGGAGTGTGGTCTGGTGGGCCTTCCGAAGGCGACGCCGGCAGTTCGCCGCGGGCGACCCGGAACCGGCCCGGGACCTCCTGGCCCGGTTGGCCCGCGGCGTCGAGCTGGAGCCGGTCGAGATCGACGACCAGCCGGCGGTGTTGTTGACCCACCCGGCTGGGCTGAGCGTCGTCTTCGACATTGACCCCACCGAGGGTGCCCTGCTGATGAGCACTCCGCAGGCCCTGCCCTCCCCCGCCGTGCTGCTGCCGCCGGCAGACAGGAAGGGTCCGCCGGTGGTGGTGCAGTTGTTGATCCAGGTGACCCCGGCACCGCGGGCCCACCCGAGCGCGGCGGCGGTCGGCCGGGCGTACCGGGAACTGACAAACGGGGACGTACCGGCCAGCCGGCAGGCGTGGGTGGTGCTCCAGGTGGCGCGGACCCCCGATTTCCACGCCGACCACGACCTGCTCCCGACGCTGACCAAGGTGATTCAGCGGACCCGGCGGCTGCTGCGGCAGGAGCGGGTGACCGCGCGCATGCTCAACCGGGACGAGGTGCTCGCCGCGGTCGCCACCCTCACCCACCTCACCGGGGCAATGCCGGGCGCGGGCAGCGAGCAGTTGCTCGCCCGCGAGTCCTGGCGGGCCTGGTCGACCGGGGGCGCCCGGCAGAGCTGCCACCGGCTGCTGAACTGGCCCAGCCAGCGATGGGAGATCGATCCACTGCTACGGGGGCTCCCCTCCGCCGGAGGTGTGGTGTCGATCGCCGCCAGTCGGGTGGACGGCGACGACCTCGCCATGGAGGCGGCCTTCCGGCTGTTGGGGAGCGGGCCGGATGGTTTGGCCGCCGCGGACGAGGCCCTACACCAGGCGATCCGCCGCCACGGCGGTCAGCTGCAACGACTCGACGGCGAGCATGCCCACGGGGTGGCCGCCACGCTACCGCTCGGAGGTTTCCTACGGTGAGGAGTGTCGCTTTCCCGGACAGCCGGATGGGGTTGCACCGCACCGACACCGCATCCGTCGGCGGGCTGCGCCTGGTCGCCGGTGGCGGTGGCCTCGTGGTTGGTCGCAACCGGCAGCAGGAACCGGTGGGGCTGCGTGTGTTCCGCCCCGAACCGACCCAGCTGATGCTGGTCGGCGGCGTCCGCAGCGCCCAGCTGATCGCCTTCCGCGCCATCGCGCTCGGCGCCCGGCTGTTCATCCAGACGGGCCGCGAGCGGGAGTGGGACGGTTTCCTGCGGCGCTGCGTCATCGGCCGGGAAATCGCCACGTTCCTGCCGCTCGGTAGCTCGCCGCCGACCCCGGCCAACCCGACCGAGCCGCAGCTCGTGGTTGTCGACACCGGCCCGGTCACCGGCCCCAACCCCGGGCTCAGTACGCCGTGGCGGGCTACCCTGGTGGTCCGCGACGACCTGGCCGGCTGGGACTCCACCGCGCTGGTACGCAGCGACATCCTGCTGCTTCAGCGGCTGACGGCGGCGGAGGCGGGGATGGCGGCGAACGCGCTGGGGCTGGTGAGCGTGCAGAGCTGGTTCACCCAGCTGCACCCGGAAATGGTCGGCCTGATCACCAGAGGCAAGGTGCAGTGGGTCATGCTGAGTGTGACCCCCACCGAGCGCCAGTTGATGGGTTCGGTGGCCCGCGGCGACGCCTGATCGGCGGGCCGGCCACCCCGACGCCCCTGCCGCTCAGCTCCGCTGGTAGGCCAGCACCGCGAGCACCCGCCGGTGGCGACCGGCAGGTCAAGTTTCCACACCGACGCCGCACTGACCGACAGGCGCCGAGACCGCGACCCGAGTGTCCGTGCAGCTCAGTGGTGCGGTGGTGGCCGGGGCGGTCCTCGGCACCCTGGCCCTGGCGACGGCCGCGAGCGCCGTCGTGTCCTGGCGCCAGCTGCGTCCGCGGAGCGGCTGAGCGTGGCCCGCGACCGGTACGCCGATCGCGGGCCACGTCGTACGGCGCCCGAGGCGGCCCCTCCTACCGGCTGATCCGGGGGTGGGGCAGGTGTTCGGAGGTGGGTCAGGCGTTCGCCCAGACCCGCGCCATCCACTCCTCCACCTCGTGGGAGGTTCGCGGCATCGCCGCGGAGAGGTTCTCGCAGCCGTCCTCGGTCACCAGCACGTCGTCCTCGATCCGGACGCCGTTGCCGCGGAACTCCGCCGGCACCCGCAGGTCGTCGGACTTGAAGTAGAGGCCCGGCTCGACGGTGAGGATCATGCCCGGCCGCAACTCACTGTCCATGTACTTCTCGCGCAGCATCAGCTGGCAGTCGTGCACGTCCAGGCCCAGGTGGTGCGAGGTGCCGTGGACCATCCAGCGGCGGTGCCAGCCGCCCTTCTCCCGGTCCAGGGTCTGCTCCAGGGTGACCCCCTCGGGCAGCAGCCCCCACTCGTGCAGGATTCGGGCGATCACCGCGTTCGCCGCGGCGTGGATGTCGCTGAACTTGTTGCCCGGCTTCACCGCGGCCAGCCCAGCCTGCTGCGCCTCGTAGACGGCGTCGTAGATCCGGCGCTGCACGTCGGTGAAGCGGCCGGTGACGGGCAGGGTACGGGTGATGTCGGCGGTGAAGAGCGAGTCGATCTCGATCCCGCAGTCGATCAGGATCAGGTCGCCGTCGCGAACCTCGCCGGTGTTCTTCGTCCAGTGGATCGTGTTGGCGTGGTCACCGGAGGCGCAGATCGACTCGTAGCCGACGCCGTTGCCCTCGTGTCGGGAGTAGAGGCCGAAGACGCCCTCGACCCAACGCTCGCCGCGACCCTTGCGGACCGCCTCGGGCAGCGAGGCGATCATCGCGTCGAAGCCCTTGTGGGTGGCGGCGACGGCCTTGCGCATCTCGCCCACCTCCCACTCGTCCTTGATCAGCCGCATGGTGGAGAGGTGCCGGGCGAACTCCACGTCCGCCTCCTCCCGCTCCTGCTCCGAACCGGTCGCGCCGGCCTGGGCGCGGACGTTCTCCACCAGCTCGGTGAGGCGCGAATCGACGTCCCGGACGACCCGCAGCCGGGCTGCGGCGGCATCCTTGGCGAGGTCGTCGGCGAGCGAGTCGATGTGCCGCGCGGTGATGCCCAGCTCCGACTCCCGGTCGGCGATGCTCGGGCGCGGACCCACCCAGAACTCGCCACGACGGGAGTCGGCGTAGAACTCCTCGCTGTCTCGCGGGGCCAGCGGCTGGAAGTAGAGGATGGCGTGGTGGCGACCGCCCGGCTTTGGGTCGAGCACCAGGACGCTGTCCGGGTCGGAGTGCGCGCCGAGGCCGGAGAGGTGGGCGAAGGCGGTGTGCGGCCGGAACGGGTAGTCGGTGTCGTTGCTGCGCACCTTCAGACCACCGGCGGGGATGACGAGCCGCTCGCCGGGGAACTGCTGCGACAGCGCGGTCCGGCGCCGGGCGGCGTGGTCGGCCACGGCGGCGCGGGGGGTGGGCTCCCGGTCGGGGTTGGCCCATCCGGAGCCGATGAATTCACGGAACTCGTTACTACTGGGAATGCCGCGGTGGCTGGCCTTCGCCTGCTTCTCGCTCGTCATGCCGACACATCCTGCCAGATCGGGTCATCGGCGCCGACCCACGGTTTGCGCACCCGGTAAGTGGTCGATGGGCTATGGCACCTTTCCAGGTGCCATCGCCCGGCGGTGGTTAGCCGGCCTCCCGGCACCGGACTCAGCCAGCCTCCCGGCAGCGGACCAGGAAGGATCGCTCAAAGACGATCACCGGCTCTCCGGTCGCTTTCGTACCCGTTGTCTCCACCGTCACGATCCCGTTGCCGGGACGGGACCGGGACAGCCGCTTCTGCAGGATTCGACTCGTCGCGTAGAGGGTGTCCCCGACGAAGACGGGCTCCTTGAGGCGCACCTTGTCCCAGCCCAGATTGGCGACAGCACGCGCGGAGAGCGCCTGCACGGTCATCCCGCCGATCAGGCAGAGGGTGATGCCGCTGTTGACCAGTACCCGGCCGTACTCGGCGCCGGCGGCGTAGTGCTGATCGAAGTGCAGTGGATGCTGGTTCATCGTCAACAGCGTCAGCCAGGTGTTGTCGGCCTCGGAGAGGGTGCGCCCCGGCCAGTGCCGGATCACCATCCCGGGTTCGAAGTCCTCGTAGTCCCCACCGTGCTCTTCGACGTACTCGTGGTCGTTGACTCGGCGTAGCGTCATCTGCTGTCTCCGACGTTTCGGGTGGATAGGGTCATTGGCCGCCGGGATGGTCAGAGCGCCACCATGGCGTTGTCCGCACCGGTGGCAGATCCCCGGGCGTTGACGATTCCGGCCGCGCCATCGGTGCGGTAGCGGCACCACAGCCCCGCCGGCCGACCGCCGAACAGCAGCGGCCCCAGCACCGGGGCGACCTCGGCGTCGTGGGGTTCGTCGGCGCCGTCTGCCAGTAACGCCACCCGGCAGGTCTGGGGCGGGACGAACTCCTGCACGATGCTGGTGCCGTCGGCCCCGGCCGCCACCGCGGCCTCCCACTCCACGGCATCCACCTCTGGTCCGATCACCACCTGCTTGCCGCAGTCCCCCAGCGCCTCCTTGAGCACCAGCCGCTCGCGGTTGCGCAACACGTACGGCAGCAGGTCAACCTGCTCGCCCGCGCGTTCGGTCCGTCGCTCGGAGAGCACCCGGGTCCAGGGCAGGTACCGGTTGACCAGAGACCGCTCGGTCGCGGTCATCCAGGGCCGCCCCTCCGAGAGCAGGCCCATGGTCAGCTTGCTGTGCAGGAAGGTGGCGGTCTGGGTACCCACCAGCAGGGTGCCGTGGTCCAGGGCCTCCTGCACCTCGACCGTGGGGACGCCGGCGTCTTTCCAGTCCGGGATGGTGAAGTTGCGCAGCCCGATCGGATAGCGCAGCTCCGGCGGGCAGTCCCACGCCTCGTGCAGCTCCTTCGGCTCGAAGAACCGGGTGGGCAGCCCCCGGCTGCGGTGATACTCGGCCTCAACCTCGAAGTAGTAGCTGTCGACTCCCGTGACCTGGGCGCTTCCGACGATGGCCACCCGGGGCGCCACCCCCAGCTCCGCGCTGAGCGCGCGGAACATCTCGGCGCGCACGGCGAACGGGTCCGGCGAGTGGTACGGCAGGCGGCCGTCGGCGTCGGCGTAGAGCCCACCCCACACGTCCAGGCGGCGCTGCGTCTCCACCGCACCGCCGAGCGCGCCACTGACGTTGAACTCCACAAATCGCAGCCCATCCGGGCCGATCACCGCGTCCGGCCGGGCCACCCAGTCCGCGTACCGCTCTTCGAGAAGGGGGTCACGCAGCCAGAGCTGGTCCTCGCTGGCCGGCATCTGGTAGACCGCCAGCCGCTCCCGAACGGTGGGCGCGGTCTCCAGGGCGGTCCGGCGCAGCAGCCCCACCAGGACACCGGCCACCCGGAACAGCTCCGCGTACGAGGCCCGGGGGATGGTCATCGGTGCGGCCGGCAACACCGGCTGATACGGCCAGCCGGTGTCCTGCAGCACGCGGCGCAGCCGGTGCCGGAGCGTCTCCGCCGGCGCGGCCGGCGCCAGCCGGTGATCGCCGAACCACGGGTGTCCCGTCGCGGCGACCGGTTCAACCCCGCGCATCAGACTCCCCCACCGCGTCGCACGGCGCCACCGCATCGTGGAGCGCCACCGCCGCGGCGGTGTCCTCGATGGCCATACCCACGGTACGCAGCACCGAGTTTCGGCCCCCGAACTCGACCTCGCCGTCGACGAGGCGTCCCAGCTCGCGCAGGTCATCGGCGGCGAGCAGGCCAGCGGCGAGGGCGGCCCGAACCTCGCCGGCGCCGTCCACCGCGGCGGCCTGGTCCTCGACCACGATCACCGCGTCTCCCAGCAGAGCCGGGTCCACCTCGATCGCGTCCGGGTGGGTACCGCCGACCACGTTCAGGTGCGCCCCGCGCGCCACCCAGTCCGCCGCCACCACCGGCGTGCTGTCGCTGGTGGAGGTGGCCGTGCAGATGATCGGCGCGTCCGCGACGGCGGTCTTCGCGCTGTCGCAGACCGTCACCCGGATCGACGTCGTCGCCCGCACCTCCTCGGCGAGCCTCTCCGCGCCGGCCCGGGTTCGCGAGAAGATCCGCAGGGTCTTGATCGGACGTACCGCAGCCACCGCCCGGATGAGGGCGCGGGCCTGTACCCCGGCGCCGATGACGGCGAGGTCGTCGGCGGTGGCCGCGGTGCAGAAACGGGTGGCCAGGGCCGCCACCGCCCCGGTCCGTACGGCGGTCAGCTCGGCGCCGTCCAGCAGCGCGGTGATCCGTCCGGTCTCCAGGTCGGTGAGGGCGACGATCCCGTGGATCAGCGGCAGCCCACGCCCGGGGTTGTCCGGGGTCAGGGTGGTGACCTTGACACTGCCGACCCCACGCCGTTCCCAGACCGCCGGACTGACCAACAGCACCCGCTGTTCGCCGTGCTCCAGCACCGTACGGGCCGGGGAGCGGGTCCGACCGGTGGCCAGGTCCACGAACATCTCGCCGAGTACGTCGATCACCTGGGTCATCCGGCGTGCGCCGGCCATGTCGGCGGCGGTGACCATCACCGTCGCTGTCATCTGGCACCGCCGAATCGGGCTTCCCAGGCGTCCTGACGCGCCACGGTGGCGTGGGCCATCCGAGCGAACGGTGGGCCCACCATGCTGCCGTCCAGCACGGCGATGCCACCGTTGGCGCTGCCGACCGCCGAGACCACCCGGCGGGCCAGCCGCAGGTCGTTGTCCTGCGGGCGCAGGGCCTGGTTGATGGTGGCCAGTTCGCTGGGGTGCACCGTCGCCTTGCCGTGGAAACCGAGGGCCCGCACCCGCACCGTCTCCTCCGCCAGCACGGCCGGCTCGGAGAGCCGGAAGTTGGCGGTGTCGACGCAGGCCGTGCCGTGCCGCGCGCAGGCCATCGCCATCGCCTGCCGGGCGGCGAGCATCGCCGCCCAGGTGATCTCCACGTTGAGCGTGGCGGCCAGGTCGGCCGAGCCCAGCACGAGCCCGTCGGCTGCCTCGGCGATCGCGTCGATCTCGGTGACCGCCTCGACGGTCTCCACCGTCACGTAGATCTCCGGCTGGGCGCCGGCCGAGGCCAGGATCCGTCGCAGCAGGGTGACCTCGGCCGCGGAGGTAACCATGGTCATCACCACGATTCCGGGCCGCACCGAGCTCTCCGCGAGCAGCAGCAGGTCGTGCACGGCCTCGACGCTGCCCAGCTCGTTGATGCGAACGGCGACGTTGGCCGGCCGGGGGGCCTTGTCCAACGCGTCCCGGCAGATCATCCGCGCGGCCGGCTTCTCCGCCGGCGGGACGGAGTCCTCCAGGTCGATCAGGTGCACGTCCGCGTCGTACGACCAGGCGTTCACGACCCGGTCCAGGGACAGCGCCGGGGTGTAGAGGATGCTGCGCGGGAGGGCGCGTACGGCGGCGCTCACCGGAGGACCGGTCCGTCGAGCGGGGCGGCGGGGCGCGCCCCGGCCTGCGCCAGGACCGCGCAGAGCCGCCGGATCTGCTCCTCGGTCTGACCGGCGCGCAGCATCACCCGCAGGCCAGCGGTGCCCCGGGCAACGATCGGGAAGAACACCGGCGAGGTGTAGAAGCCGGCGGCGAAGACCTGCTGGGCGGCGGCAACGACCGTGTCGTCGCTCATCGGCACCAACCGGATCGGGTACGACTCGCCGGACTGCTCGGTGTCGAGCAGCGAGTCGAACAACGCGATGTTGGCACGGAGCCGCCCCTGGAGTTGGTCCAGCTCCTCGGTGCGGTGAATCTCCGCGGAGGCGAGCGCGGCGCCGACGGCGGCGGCGTTCATCTTCTGCGAGTAGCCCAGCGGGCCGGCGAATCGTTCGACGAGCCGACGCGTCTCGTGCGGGTAGCCGTCGAGCAGGACCGCCGTACCACCCGCACCGAAGCCCTTGCTCAGCGTGGCGACGGTGATGGTGCGCTGGTCGAGGAGGGGCGCGTGGGTCCGTACGTAGCCGATGCCCCGCTGCCCGTACGCCGACAGCGAGTGCGAATCGTCGTAGAAGACCAGCATGTTGTACTTGTCCTGCAGGTCGGCGAGTTCCTTGACCGGGGCGTAGCCGCCGAGGCTGTCGGCGCCGTCGACGACGTAGCAGACCCGCTCGTAGGTGCGGCACATGTCTTCGAGGTAGTCGAGGTCGTGGTGCTTACAGGTGACCACCTCGGACTCGTCGGCGCAGCTCGGCTTGGCGTTGGCCAGCGACACGTGGGCGTTCTTGTCAAAGACCATCAGCGGCCGGGTGCCGTTGCCGAGGTGACCGGAGGCGATCAGCGGCAGCAGGCCGGTGCTCGCCGCCGCGGTGGAGACCGCGCTGATCACCATCGCGCCGAAGAGTTCGCCGAGGGACTCCTCCAACTCTAGCAGCACCGGCGTCTGCACCCGGGTGCGCGGAATGCAGTGGTCCAGCACGTTGAACCGGCGTAGCGCCGCGACCGCGCCGTCGATGACCTTCGGGTGGGTGTCCAGGTCCAGATAGGAGCATACGGTGAAGTTCACGAACTGGTGGCCGTCGGCCATGGTGAACACCCCGTCGGCGAGGTCACCGACGATGCCGGCCACCCCGTTCGCCTCGGACATGTTCCAGAAGGTGTTGCCGATGCCGATGAGTTTGTCGTTGTTGCGGTAGCGGTGCGTGGGGGTGATGGTCTTGCGGTCGCTCACGAGTTCACCTCGGTGGGCTGGTAGCTGTAGACGCCCTTGAATCGCCGGTAGGCGTACGTGTAGAGGGCGACGCCCAGCACATGTGGCCGGCGCAGAATCTTCTTCGACTTCAACCAGAAGTTGACATTGATGTTGAGGGGATCGAGGGATTCGGCCTGGTGCCACCAGCCGAGCGGCAGGTAGAGCATGTGGCCGGGTTCGAGGACGAAGTCGCGGCGCTGGGCGAGCTTCGGTGCCACTCTCGGATAGCGCCCCAGGTCGACGTTGTCGAGGTCGAACACGTGGGACTTGTCCCCGAAGCCGCGCAGCACCGACCGGGGGTAGTAGTCGCGGGACCCGGGCGGCGCGATGATGAACCGCTTGCGGCCCTCCAGCGCGATGTTGAAGTTCTCGAACTCGTCGAAGTGGTTCTTGGTGAAGACACCGCGGTGGCTGATCCAGAGGTTGGCCGCGTACAACGAGCTGCCGTAGCCGAAGAATCCCTCGGCGTCGAAGCCGATCACGGCGTTGACGTCGGCCGGGCTGTTCCGGATGTTCGACACCACCCGGTGCCAGGTGTCGGACTCGGTCAGGTGGCGCTCGTCGGCGAAGAAGTCCCGCAGGGTGATGTCCCGGGTCTCCCAGCGCCCGGGATGGTGCTTGTCGCCCGGTTCGGTGAAGAGGGTGACGGTCATGTCGGCCAGCCGGGCCGCCACCCCCTCGCGCCCGAGCCCGCGCACGCTCTCCGGCAGTGAGATCACCGTCGGCACGTCGGCCCTGAAGAGGCCGCCGGGGCCGAGCGCCTGAAACTCCTCGAACGTCATGCGGGCGACTGGTACGCCAGCCTCCTGCGGAACCGTCACGATCCGTCCTCCGTCTTTCTACCACCGGGAGCTCCAACGGACCTGCCGCAGGAGCATCCCAAAGCGACGCAATCAGGACACCGTACCGGCCAATGTGTACCTTGTGAACGTTTGTGATCAGTCCACTTCAGATAGTAACCGGCCGGGACGGGAGGCGGTGACCGACGGCAGAACCACGGTACGCGTAGCCGGCGAGGCCGAGCGCGAGCACTCCGCCGGCGGCCAACCACGAGGCGGCAGCGGTGGCGGGCTGAACCGGCCAGGCCCACAGCGCCACGAACACGCCGGCGTCCCGGGGCGCGGCGAGGTAGACCACGCACCCGTAGCCGAAGGCCGGCAGCCAGGCCAGCCGCGCGCCCAGCAGCGCCGTGGCGCCGGCGACCAGACCGATCCAGCCGAGCGTGTTCCGGGCCAGCGCATGGGCGCCGAACGTCTCGGGGGCGCGCAGCCCCGTCAGGGCGAGCGCCGTTGCCACGGCGAGCACGGCGAGGAGAACATGTCCGGCCCGCCAGGCCGGCCAGCGCAGCGGAGTGCCGCGTTCGAGTTCCTCGTCGGCTCCGGCCAGGGTCGGCCCGAGCAACACCGCGGCCAGCAGCGGGGCGAGCACGACCACGGGGAGGCGGGCGGCCGGCCCACCGAGGTGGGGCTGAGCGGCGAGCCAGGTTCCGCCGGCCCACGCCAGCAGCGCGATCGCGCTGGCCCCAGCCGTGAAGGCCGACGCCCCCCGGGCACGCAGATGCAGCCGGAGCAGCCGGCCGGTCACGGCTGCTCCGCCAGGCGGACCAGGGCCGGGACGTCGCAGCGACCGACGGCGTCGAGGTAGTCGGCGAACCAGGCGCGCTGCGCTGACGGCGGCAACTCGCGGAGCCCGGCCGACGCCCCCTTTGCCCAGAACCCCGACCCATCGAGCAGCCAGTCGGTGGCCATGTTGTCGGCCTGGTGAATCCGCTGATCGAATTCGTCACCTTGTAACCAGTACGCACACCCCCACCCAGTTTCCTGGCGAAAGGCCGTACGCAGATCTTCGGCGTTGGCCAGGCCGCCGAGTGCGGTGGCCTGGAAGTCCAGGTAGAGCCAGACCGTGTCGGCATCCTCCGCGACGGAAGCACCGGCCGGCCGGACGGTATGATCAACCGCCCGCCGGGGCGCTCCGGGTATCCCGTCGAGCCGGGCCAGGATCGGCTGCGCCACCGCCGCGACCTCTCCGAGCAGAAAGGCGTTGACCCGGGTCAGACAGACCTCTGGGCCGCTGCTCGTGCAGACCAGCTCCACCGCGGCCGGATCGGCCGGCGCGCGATTCCAGCTCGGCCCGGTGCTGATCGGGACCGCGGCGGCGACGGCGACCCCACCGGCCAGCAGCGCCACGCGCCACCGACGTACGGCGACGGCGAGCAGCAGGACGGTCAGTGCCACCAGCCAGGTGGCCTGCCACTCGATGACCCACTCCGGCACCAGCGAGTACATCCGCCTACCGTCGTAGGCCGGGGAGAGCCGCGCGGGGGCCGCGTTCCAGTAGGTCAGGATTGCCAGGCCCAGGTAGGTGGCCAGGCCGGCGATCGGCGCCGCCACCCGCAGCGGAACCCGCCGGCCGACGAGGACACCACCCGCGCTGGCAGCGGCCAGGGCGAGGACCCCGACGGCCGCCCGCTGCCACCAGTCCCCACCGGCGTAGGTCGCGACCCGCGCGACCAGCACCGCCGCCCCGCCGAACGCGACCGCTGTCCCGGCTACCCCGGCCAGGGTCACGGCGAGCCAGGCCGCCACCAGCGAATGCCACCCCGGGCGTGGGGTGGCGGCGATCAGCTCGCCGATGTCGCGTCGCCGTTCCCGGCCGGCTTGCCACGCCCCGGCGCAGACCATGAGGGGGCAGAGGACCAGCAGTGACACCCGCAGGTAGTCGGCGAGGCCGACCCAGCGGCCACCCCAGTCGTCCGGGTGCGCCGCCAGCACCCACACCCCGGCCCCGAACATCGCCAGCGCCGCGTAGGGGGCGGTGCCACGGCGTAGCTCCACCCACAGCGCGCGCCTCACCGCGACACCTGCCGCGCGCCGCGCAACACCGCCGTGTAGCCCCGCTCGATCGGGGAGTCACCGCTGTCGCCGTCCCCGCCGGCCGCGATCAGCCCCTCCGGGTGGCCGGCGAAGACCAGCCGCCCATCGTCGACCAGGCTGACCCGGGCGCACGCCGCCGCGACATCCTCGACCAGGTGCGTGCTGACCAGCACCACGGCGTCGCGGCCCAACTCCCGCAGCAGCGTCCGGAACTCCACCCGCTGCTCCGGGTCCAGCCCGGCCGTCGGCTCATCCAAGAGCAGCACCCGAGGGTCGTTCACGATGGCCTGGGCGATGCCGGCGCGCCGCAGCATTCCGCCGGAGAGGTGCTTCATCCGGTCATCCGCCCGGTCGCGCAGGCCGACCCGCTCGATGGCCCGGTCCACCGCGAGCGGTATCCGCGCCGCCGGCATCTCCCGCAGCCAGGCGAAGTACTCGACGAACTCCCGGACGGTGAAGCGCGGGTAGAAACCAAACGCCTGGGGTAGGTAGCCCAACCGGCGACGGGCCTGGCGCAGCCCCACCCGGTCGTCAGTGCGGTGCCCCAGCAGCCGGACCTCCCCCCGATCCGGGCGCAGCACCGTGGCCAGCACCCGCATCAGGGTCGTCTTGCCGGCACCGTTCGGGCCGAGCAGCCCATGCACGCCCACGCCCAGCTCGATGGCCAGGTCGTCGAGGACGGCCCGGTTGCCGTAGCTGACCCGCAGACCCGCCACGCTAACTGTCGTCATCCCGCCTGTCTCCCCACTCGGTCCCGGCGCGCGTACAGCACGACAACGGCCACCCCGGTGACGGCCAGCCACACCGGGGCACTCGCGGCGACGACGGCCAACCCACCAACCGGCGGTGCCAGCACCACCACCGCCCACACCCCCGCCACCACCGCCGCGGCGTACGTCGGCTCGATTAGCGAGCCGAGCGCCAGCGTGCCGGCGGTCAACGCGGCGCCCGGCAGCGTCCACATCAGGGGAGTGCTGATACCGGTCACCACCGCGGCCAGCACCGCGACCGGCGTGGCCACGGTGAGCACCGCCAGCGTGCGCCACAGCACGATTCGCAGGCCCCCCTGCGGTGTTCCGGCCACCACCTCGTGCAGCGGGTCGGTGCGCGGCCCGTACGACAGGGCCGTACCGACCACCGGCAGCGCCGGGGCGATCAGCAGCAGCACCCACGGTGGCAGCGACCGCGGGCTGACCGCCAAGCCCAGGATGAGCAGCCCGGTGACGAGCACGGAGAGCAGCCACGCGGCCCGTACCGCCGGCGCTGCACCCACCAACACCCGCACCCGGCGCCACCCGGTCCCGGGTCGTAGCCGCCCCGGCGTCGACAACAGACCGTCCAGCGCCAGCGCGACGCTCGCGACCACCCGCTGCACCGCCTCGCTCGGCGGAAGGCTCGCCCGGCAGGCGTCGCAGCTGTCGAGATGCGCCTCCACCGACTCGGCGTCCCCGTCGGTCAGCTGCTCCTCGGCGTACGCCGCCAGCACCTGCGCACTCACGTGCTCCCCGGTCATGACAGGGCCGCCCGTAGCTGCTGCCGGGCACGCATCGCCCGGGACTTCACGGTGCCTTCCGGCACCCCCAGCAACGTCGCCGTCTCCCGAACGGTCCGGCCGTCCAGCACCGTTGCCCGCAGCACCGCCGACAACTCCGGCGGGAGCTGGTGCAGCGCCCGCTCCAACCCGGCGTCGTACGCGTCGGTCAGGGCCTCGTCCTCGGCCGACGGCGACCACATGCGGGTGTCTTCCCCCGGCAAGTGCACCAGCTGTGGACGAACCGAGGCCCGCCGTCGGGCATCGATCAGCCTGCCGCTGGCGATCGACCACAGCCAGCCCACCGCGGTCCCGTCCCCCCGGTAGCTGGCCGCGGCCCGCCACACCGTCAGGAACGTCTCCTGCAGCAGTTCTCGCGCCAGCTCCGGGTCTCGGCACCGTCGCCGGAGCCGGAGCAGCAGCCAAGGTGCGTTCCGCGCGTACAGCAGCTCGAACGCCCCGCGGTCCCCCGTACCGACGAGGCGCAACAGCTCCCCATCGTCTGCGTCCACCATGAAAGGTTAGGACGCAGAACTCCCCGGGGCGGTTCGCTGACCGGCGCCTATAGTGATGCGACGCGTTGGCCCGCCTGGCCCGTCCCGTCTTTCACGTCCCGCGGGGGTACTTATCGTGAACGATTTCCGGCAGCCACCAATCACCCTGGACCGGGTGACGACCAGCCGGGGTGAGCTGGTGCTCCGCGAGACGAACGGCCGCTACGAGGTCATCAGCAACGGCGTCTTCCTGATGGACACCGCAGACGGCCGGTCCGAGCGGCTGCTGGTTGACGCGGCGATGAGCAGATGCACGGCATCGGCGCCCCGGCTGCTCATCGGCGGGCTCGGCGTCGGGTTCTCGCTGCTGCGCGCGATCGAGCACGCGCGGCTGGCCGCCGTTGACGTGGTCGAGATCGAGGCCACCGTGATCGGCTGGCACGCCCACCACCTGCGCCACCTCACCGGCGTAGCGCAGACCGACCCCCGGGTACGGATCATCGAGGCGGACATCCTCGCCTGGCTGGCCAACACCGACGATCAGTACGACGCCATCTGCCTGGACACCGACAACGGCCCGAACTGGCTGGTCTTCGAGGCCAACGCCGAGTTGTACGCCCAGCGCGGGCTGGAACTGGTGGCCGGCCGGCTCCGACCGGGGGGTGTCCTGGCGATCTGGAGCGCCAGCCGGGACGACGCCTTCGAGCAGCGGCTCCGGGAACGCTTCGGTGACCTGGAGCTGCTGGAGACGCCGACCGACTCGGGCGCACCGGACGTCGTCTACCTGGTCCGGGCTTCGACGGTGGCGCGGGGAGAGCTACCGGAGTCGCCGGCATGAGCGAGGTGCGGTCACGACCGAACACGCCCGGCCGGCCCACCCGGTGGCGGCGGTCCGGGCGGGCGCGACCCACGTCATCATTGGCCGGTCGTTGACTCGGGCGGCGGACCCGGCCGCCGTCCTTGCCCACCTCACCGACGAGCGCCTGCGCCAGCGCCGTCTCGGCCCTGGTCAGCTTCGCGTCGCTCGCCGCCGCGTCGGCGAGGGGCCCCAGGTGTTGATTCAGTGAACCGCGCGCAGCCACCCCAGAAGGCCGAGGTCACCTGGTCCGGCTTACCGACTCACGCTCGGCCGCCGGCCAAGATGGATGAGGAACTCGTTCTTCTCGACAAAGGTGTCGGTGTCGCTGTACCGGCCCAGGACATCACGGACCGCGTTGTCGAACTCATGGAGCCGGTCGCCGAAGAGTTCCGGTTCGGCGAACGTGGTGGAGTGCAGGTAGCCGAGGATGCTGTTGGCCGTCCAGGTCCGGTGCACCGGCACGACGGACTCCTCGACCCGATTGAACGGCGAGTCGCGTAGGGCCTGAAGGTCTGGACGGCGCTGCCCATGGAACGTGCCAGCACCCGCCCGACGTTGATCGCCGAGAAATTCCTGGATGACCGCCCGGACCGCCAGTTCCCACTCGTTGTCGGCGACCCAGAAGCTCTTGTCGGCGAAGATCGCGACGGCACCGTCCCGGCTGACCTGTGCATCCAGTTGGTTCAGGATCCGCGCCTGATCGAGCCAGTGGAACGTTCGGCAGATGGTCACCAGGTCGGCCTGCCACCCGGCTGGTGGGGTGAACTCCTCCGCGGTGCTCTCCTGGAGGCGCAGCTGGGCATCGGCGGGTAGCCGCGGGCGGAGTGCGTTCTCGGCCGCGGTGAGCATCTCGGCGTCCGGGTCGATGCCGATGATGTCGTCGAACCGGTCCCGCAGCGCCTCCACCACGAGGCCGGTGCCGGTGCCGATGTCGAGCAGCCGTCGTGGCGAACCGGCGGGGACCGCGGCGTCCAAGACATCGGCCACCGCCGTCGGTATGTCCGGCCGGAACTGTCGATAGAAACCGACAGTTCCATGGAATATACTCATAGTTGCCTCCTTACGGCAAATGACGTAAGAACCATAGGCATTGGGCTGTTCCGGGAGCGGCGAAACGCACCAACCCGCTCCGGCCAGCCCCGCCATGGGGTGCGATACCGGACATTCGTCGCCGCGGGATTCGATCGGGTGGATCGGGGAATCCTCGGCCGGTGCCGGACGTACTGACCAGCCTGCCGTGGCCAACGGGGCCGAGCATCGCCGTCTTCGGGGTGGCGGGGGCCCTCACGGTGCTGGGCAGCATCCGCCTGGTCGCCCTCGGCGACACGCTCGCCGACCGAACCGGCTGGGGTGAGGCGTTCTTCGGCGCGGTCTTCATCGGGCTGGCAACCTCGTTGTCCGGCATCGTGATGACCGCCGTCACCGCGGCGGCGGAGCAGCCGCAGCTCGGCTACAGCAACGCGGTCGGCGGGATCGCCGCCCAAACCACCGCGGTCGCCGTGGCGGACGCCTTCCACCGCCGGGCCAACCTGGAGCACGCCTCGGCGTCGCTGTCGAACGTGCTCTTCGGGGTCCTGCTCATCGTGCTGCTCTCGCTGGTCCTGCTCGGCCGCTACGCACCGGACGTCACCGTGGCCGGTCTGCACCCCGCCTCCCTCGCCATGGTCGCCGCCTACCTCGGCGGCCTGCATCTGGTCCGCCGCTCCGGAGCCAGTCCGCTGTGGCGAGCCGTCGCCACCGCCGAGACCCTGCCGGATATCAGCCAGGAGCACGGCAGCCTCGACCGGACCAGCTCCAGCCGGCTCTGGGTGCGCTTCGTGGCGGTGGGTCTGCTGGTCGCGATGGGAGGCTGGGCGATCGCCCGGGCCGCCGAGAGCCTGGTGCTGGGCACCGGCTTGAGCGCGGGCTTCGTCGGGGCGATCCTGATGGGCGCGGTGAACGCCCTCCCGGAGACGGTTACCGCCGTGGCGGCGGTCCGCCGGGGCGCCCCGACCCTGGCCATCGCCGCCGTCCTCGGCGGCAACAGTCTGGACGCCCTCAACCTGGTGGTCGGCGACGTGGCCTACCGAGGCGGCTCGATCTACCACGCTGCCGGCGACGCCCAACTCTTCGTGACCACCAGCGCGCTGTTCATGACCGCGATCCTGCTCGGCGGCCTGCTGGTGCGGCAGGCGTACGGCTGGGGGCGGCTCGGCTTCGAGGGCATCCTGCTGCTGACCAGCTACGCGGCGATGACCGTCATCCTGGCCACCTGACCGGCGCCAGGGCCGCCGGATCGTCGCCGACGCCGGGGAGCGGAGCGGTGCGGGTCAGCGGCTCGTCGTGACGGGCGGGGGTGGCGTGGCTGGGCTGCCGGCGTCGCGCTGCTCGCCGTGACCGCTCAGTACCAGCACGACCAGCGCCGCCACCGCGGCGGCCCGCCGCGCGATCACCACGCACCTCGACACCTCGA
This sequence comes from Salinispora pacifica DSM 45544, assembly GCF_000378845.1. Lineage (NCBI taxonomy): Bacteria > Bacillati > Actinomycetota > Actinomycetes > Micromonosporales > Micromonosporaceae > Salinispora > Salinispora pacifica. The sequence continues at coordinate 2,608,352 of NZ_KB905359.1, forward strand.
CTCACCCCCGTTTCGTGCCCCGCGACATCCCCCAGCTGATGTCAGCGCCGCCCGGACGGCGTTTTCCTGGCAACGAGTGGACTCGACGATGGGACACGTTCCGCCGCACGGCGGGGCGGGCCCGGCGACAACAGCCTCAGCGACACAGCAGTCCCGGCAGAACGCGTACCCGCCCGGCCGCGCCGCAAAACGCGCTGGCCGGGCGGGCTTGGCATGCTCCTCGTTACCGGGGGTGGCCGGAAGGGCGGGGGTGGCCGGAGCTGAGCCCCGCCGGGAGTTGGGGCAGTGGGCGGAAACCCCGCAGCCGGAGACTGTTGGCGACCACGAAGACTGAGGAGAAGGCCATCGCGGCCCCGGCAATCATCGGGTTGAGCAGACCGGCCGCGGCCAGGGGAAGCGCCGCCACGTTGTAGGCGAACGCCCAGAACAGGTTGCCCTTGATGATCGCGAGGGTCCGTCGGGACAACCGGATGGCGTCGGCCGCGGCGGTCAGGTCACCCCGCACCAGGGTCAGGTCGGACGCCTCGATCGCCACATCCGTACCGGTGCCCATCGCCAACCCGAGGTCGGCCTGGGCCAGCGCCGCGGCGTCGTTGACCCCGTCACCGACCATCGCCACCACCCGGCCCTCCCGCTGGAGCCGCTGGACCACCGCCACCTTCTCGGCGGGCAGCACCTCCGCTATCACCTCGTCGATCCCGACCTCCGCCGCGACCGCCCGGGCGACGGTCTCGTTGTCGCCGGTGAGCAACACCGGGTTCAGGCCCAGCTCCCGCAGTTGTCGGAGCGCGAGCGCGCTGGTCGGCCGGACCATGTCGGCGACCGCGAGCAGCCCGCGGGCCCGCCCGTCCCAGGCCACCAGCACCACCGTCGCACCGGCGGCCTGCGCCGTGGCCCCGGCCGTCACCAGTTCCTCCGGTACGTCCAGTCCCCGCTCCCGCAGCAGTCGAAGCCGGCCGACCAGCACGCGGTGGCCCGCCACCACGCCCTCGACGCCCAGCCCTTCGAGGTTGGCGAAGTCGGCTACCGGCGGCAGGGGCCCCGCCTCGGCCGCGCCCGCCGCGACCGCCTGGGCGATCGGGTGCTCCGAGGCGGCCTCCAGGGCGCCGGCGAGCCGGAGCAGCTCGGCCCGTTCCACACCACTGGCCGTGACCACGTCCACCAGGGCCATCCGGCCGGAGGTGACGGTCCCGGTCTTGTCCAGCACGACCGTGTCCACCGTCCGGGTGGACTCCAGCACCTCCGGCCCCTTGATCAGGATGCCGAGCTGCGCGCCCCGGCCGGTGCCGACCAACAGCGCGGTGGGGGTAGCCAGGCCCAGGGCACAGGGGCAAGCGATGATCAAAACAGCTACCGTGGCGGTGAAGGCGGCGGTCGGGCCGGCGCCACTGCCCAGCCACCAACCCAGGGTGGCGGCGGCGAGGACGATCACGACGGGAACGAAGACCCCGGAGATCCGGTCGGCGAGCCGCTGCACGGCCGCCTTGCCGGACTGCGCGGCCTCCACCAGTCGGGCCAGCTGGGCGAGCTGTGTGTCGCTGCCGACCCGGGTGGCCTTCACCACCAGCCGTCCACCGGCGTTGACGGTGGCGCCGATCACAGCGTCACCGGCCTTGACCTCGACCGGTACGGATTCACCGGTGAGCATGCTGGCATCGACCGCCGAGCTCCCCGCCACCACCATCCCGTCGGTGGCGACCTTCTCACCGGGGCGCACCACGAACCGGTCCCCCACCACCAGCTGGTCGATCGGGATACGGGTCTCCACGTCACCGCGCAGCACCGCCACGTCCTTCGCACCCAGCTCCAGCAGGGTACGCAGGGCGGCACCGGCGGTGCGCTTCGCGCGCGCCTCGAAGTACCGACCGGCGAGGATGAAGGTGGTGACGGCGGCCGCCGCCTCCAGGTAGATGTGGCCCGCGCCGCCGCCGGAGACGATGGCGAAGCTGAACGGGTGGGTCATGCCGGGAACGCCAGCCGTGCCGAGGAAGAGCGCCCAGAGCGACCAACCGAACGCGGCGAGGGTGCCCAGCGACACCAACGTGTCCATGGTCGCCGCGGCGTGCCGGAGGTTGACCCAGGCGGCCCGGTGGAACGGCAGACCACCCCAGACCACCACCGGGGCGGCCAGCGTCAACGACAGCCACTGCCAGTAGGTGAACTGCCAGGGCGGCACCATCGCCAGCAGGATCACCGGCACGGTGAGCGCGGCCGAGACCCCGAGCCGGGTGGCGAGCCCACGCAGTTCGTCGGCCGGTTCGGCGGCGGGCGCCGCCGCGGCTGCCGGCGGCGGTACGACGGCGGTGTAGCCGGTCTTCTCGACCGTGGCGATCAGGTCGTCCGGGGTCACCCCGTCGACGTACGCCACCCGGGCCTTCTCGGTGGCGTAGTTCACCGTGGCGGTGACACCGGGCATCCGGTTCAGTTTCTTCTCGATGCGGGCGGCGCAGGAGGCGCAGGTCATCCCGCCGATCGACAGCTCAATCTGGTCGGCGGCCCGCGGCTTCGGGCTGCTCGTGGTGGTCATCGCACTCCCTACCGGTCGGGCCCGTGCTCCGGGGGGTGGGACCCGGTGCCGGGGTCGTCATGCTCGGGGGCTTCGTGCTCGGGGGCGTCACGCTCCGGGTTGGCGGGCCCGGGGTCGTCGTGGTGGGTCTCGACGGCTGGGGTGCCGGGGCCGGTCACCTGACCGACCCCGTACGCCGCGCCGAACACCACCGCGAGACCGAGCAGGAAGGCGGTGAGCTTCGTCGCCGTGTTCATGCGGGCCTCGGTCTCGACGCGGGTCAGGCGTCGACGAGGTCGTAGCCGGCCTCGTCGACCGCGGCGCGTACGGTCTCGACCTCGATCGGGTGCTGGCTGGTGACGGTCAACCGGCCAGCCGCCAGGTCAACCTGGACCTGCTCCACCCCCGGCAGCTCACCCACCTCGGCGCTGACCGTGGCTACACAGTGCCCGCAGGTCATGCCCTGCACCTGGTATGTGGTGGTGACCATGGAAACCTCCCCTTCCGCCAGGCCAATCCCTGGGGCTATACCCCCCAGGGGTAACTGCCAGCGACAGTAACATACCCCCGAGGGGTACGGTATTCTGATCCACATGACCAGACCCGACCCCGCCCCGGTCCGCGGCTACACCGCCAGCAAGGACCAGCTACTCACCCGGCTGCGCCGGGTCGAGGGGCAGGTCCGGGGGATCGAGAAGATGGTCGAGGAGGATCGATACTGCATCGACGTCCTCACCCAGATCTCCGCGATCCAGGCCGCGCTGGACAAGGTGGCGCTCGGGCTGCTCGACGGACACGCCCGACACTGCCTGCGCGAGGGGGCGGCCGAGGGACGAGCCGACGAGATGGCAACTGAGATGATGGCTGCCGTCGGCCGACTGATGAAACGCGGCTGACCGCCCGTCCCGTTACTCGCCCGGTAGTCGTTGGGAGAACAAATGGGCGCCGACCACACCCGAGCCGTTCCGGCCACCCCACCCCGGGTGCGACGGATTCTCGTCGCGACGGTGGTCCCCCTACTCCTCGCCACCCTGGTCACCGCGGTGGCCCTCTGGCCGCGCGACACCCGTACGGCCGAGGCGGGCACCGAGCCACCCCGCTACCACGGCACCGTGACGAAGGTGGTCACCGAGCCCTGTCCCCCCACCCCGGAGTCCACCGATCCCGGGCAGGCCGCCGACGCCGGCCCCTGCGGCGAGGTGTCCGTCCGCGTCGAGCAGGGGCCGGATGTCGGACGTGAGGTCAGCACGCCGATACCCGCCGGACCGGGTGCCCCCGACGTCGCCGTCGACGACGAGATCATCCTGGTCGAGCTGACCGACCCCACCGACCCGACCACGAGCATCTACACCATCGCGGAGCACCAGCGGGGCAAGCCCCTGCTGTGGCTGGTGGCGCTCTTCGCCGCCGCGATCGTGGCGTTCGGCCGCTGGCGCGGACTCGCCGCGCTCGCCGGCCTCGCGGCGAGCTTCGCCGTCCTCCTGACGTTCGTCCTGCCGGGGATCAGCGCCGGCCAGTCGCCGCTACTGGTCGCGGTGGTCGGCGCCGCCCTGATCATGTTTGTGGTCCTGTACCTCACCCACGGCGTGACCGCGCAGACCTCGGTGGCGGTTCTCGGCACCCTGGGCAGCCTGATCCTCACCGGTCTCCTCGGCTCACTCGCCACCGCCGCCACCCGGCTGACCGGGTACGGCAGCGAGGAGGCGATCACGCTGTCGATCTTCCAGACCAACGTCGACCTGCACGGTCTGCTGCTGGCCGGAATCATCATCGGCTCGCTCGGGGTACTGGACGATGTCACCGTGACCCAGGCCGCCACGGTGACCGAGTTGGCGAACGCCAACCCGGGGTTGTCCCGCCGCCAGCTCTACCGCTCCGCCACCCGGGTTGGTCGGGCTCACATCGCCTCCACGGTGAACACCATCGTGCTGGCGTACGCCGGAGCCTCGCTGCCGGTGCTTCTCCTGCTGACCGCCGACTCACGGCCGGTGAGCCAGATCCTGACCAGCGAATTCCTCGCCCAGGAGATCGTCCGCAGTGCCGTGGCCACGCTGGGGTTGATCGCCGCGGTCCCCCTCACCACCGGGCTCGCCGCCATCGTGACCACCGCCGGTCGCACCGCTGGTGGCGAGTCGGGCGGGAGCACCGCATCAGCGCCGGCACCACGACCGCGCACCGCTCGCGTCGAGGTGCTGGAGGCGCTCAGCACCTCCCGCTCCGGCCCAGTCGCCTCGGCTGGCGACCGACGGACCGGCGGGGACCACAACACGGAAGGCCCATGGTAGAGATACGCGTCGTAACGAACGGGACCCACGGGCCGAGCCAACAGGGCTCTAATCACCCAACGTGTCGACGATTTCGTGCGATTAGTCGAGTTTGGGGCGTAGCTCGACCGGATGAGCGTCAGGTAACCTCGCTGCCGGTCACCGCCAAAGGCGCGTATCAGCACCTGCGGGACCACCGCCCAATCGCCGCGAGGCGAGCCGGGGAAGCGGGCAGCTGGAGTGCGGCTGCCCCACCAGGGAGCACCTACCGCCCCAACCCGTCAGCTCGCCCAGCCGGCGGTCAACGGAAGGGATCATTGTGACGGCACCCCCACGCCGCTGGTTGACGCCTGTGGCGGCCGTGCTCACCGCGCTGGCCGTGCTCGCCGGGCCGATCCCGGTGTCCGCCACCCCCACCTCTCCCCCGCAGCCCTCGGGGCACGACGAGGAGCCGGAGCTCCTCGGTGATCTCATCGAGGTCCGCAACCGTGAGTACGTGAAGGCAAAGGCGCAGTTGGCGGACTCCGAGAAACGCCAGGCCGCCCTGGAGAAGGAGATCAAGAAGGCGCAGGCCGAGCTGGACGAGCTCGCCCCTCAGGTGGCGGAGATCGCTACCCAGTCGTACCGGACGGGACAGGTCGGGGCGATATCGACGTTGCTGGAAGCGGACAACCCCGACTCCTTCATCGCCCGGGCCACCGCGCTGGATGAGCTGAACCGCGTCAACGACCAGCGAATCAAGGCGGTCAACACGATCAAGACCCGCGCCGAGCAGGCGAAGGTGGGGATCGACGAAGAGGTACGCAAACAACAGAAGCTGGAGAGCGATCTCGAACGCGGGAAGCTCGAAGCGGAGAAGGCGCTCCGCCTCGTCGGCGGCACCGGGCTCACCGGCGGCCTGGTTGATGCCGAATCGCCGGTCGCCCGAGTCGCGCCGGGACGCAACTCGGACGGCAGCTGGCAGTCGCTTGGCTGCACCGAGAATGATCCGACCACCAGCGGCTGTATCACCGCACGGACGCTGCACATGTACAACGAGGTCAAGCGAGCTGGCTTTGACCGATTCGTCGGATGCTACCGCTCGGGTGGTCCGTACGAGCACCCCAAGGGCCGGGCCTGTGACTGGTCGCTCCAAAACAGCGGGTTCAGCCCCTGGCACAACAACGACATGCGCATCTACGGCAACAACCTGACTGCGTTCCTGGTCCGTAACGCCGACAAACTCGGCATCTACTACGTGATCTGGAACCGGCAGATCTGGTTCCCGACCACCGGCTGGAAGTCGTACAGCGGCCCGTCGAACCACACCGACCACGTCCACGTGTCGTTGCTGTAGGCCGCCGACGATCTGGGGCCGGCGCCGCGTTCTGCGCGGCACCGGCCCGTTGTCGTTTCTTGGGAACCGACCCGTTGTCGCTTCTTGGCGGACCGGCCCGTTGTCGTTCTCGCGGCACCGCCCCAACGCGCCAGTCGCCGCCGACGCGGCTCAGGCGGGAGCGGGCGGCTCCGCCCGGGCGCCGCCCGCCGGGGGTGCGCTCGACGCCGCGAGCCCGACCTCCGTCACGGTCCGCACCGCGCCGGTGGTGAGCTGGTACGACATCCCCACCACCGCGCAGGTGCCGGCCGCCACCGCGGCAGCGACCGCCGCGGAGCGGTCCAGCAGCACGGCAACGGTCCGCTCGACATGGTGGTCCACGATCTGGTTGAGGTCGGCTACCCCGGCGGCCTCGGCCCGACGGACGCTCGGCAGCACCGCCTCCACCACCGCACGGAGGTGCCCGGAGACCGGTACGCCGGTGGCCTCAGCTGACCGGGCCGCCTGCACCGCGCCACAGGAGTCGTGCCCGAGCACCACCACCAGCGGGGCGCCCAGCGCGGTCACCGCGTACTCGACGCTGCCGAGCACCTCCGGCCCGACTGAGTGCCCAGCCGTGCGTACCACGAACAGGTCACCCAGACCGCGGTCGAAGACTAGCTCAACCGCGACCCGCGAGTCGGAACAACCGAGGATCACCGCGAAGGGCTGCTGGCCCTCCGCCAGCGCGATCCGGCGGCCGACATCCTGGTGCGGGCGGTCCGGGGTCCCGGCGGCAAACCGCCGGTTACCGACGTGTAGCTCGGCGACCGCTGCACGGGGGTGGACCGGCTGCTTCCGCAGCTCGCCGGATCCACCGGTGGACAGCTCAGCTGCGTCCGAGTGCGCATCGGGCGTTTCGGGACGATTCATGCCCTTACCTCATCCCTGTGGGAGGCCCCAACCTGAAGCCCGGAGTACGGGACCCTGGGCCGTACCCACGCTCACATGAAGCAGAAAGCACGTCAAGACATGCGTGATCTGCGCTTCATATGTTGACCGCCAACGGCCTCCCCGCGCCGAGGAATGCCCACCGCGTCCGGCCCGTTGTAGCTCCGGTACCCGGATAACCCCGATTCCCCGATCCCCCGGACCGTCCGGGCTCGGGCCCCCCGTTCGTGCCGAGCGCCGCGCGGTGCTTGCCGTCCCCGACCGGACGTCAGACCCCCAAGGAGCCCGACCATGAGCACGATCACCCCCACCGGCGGCCGCGCGATCGCCGGGCTGCTGGTAACCATCGACTATCAGGCCCAGCCCAACTTCTACTACTGCGGCCCGGCGGCGACCCGGATGGCGCTCTCCGCGCTGGGCCGGCCACTCCCGCAGGATGAGGTCGCCCAACGGCTCGGCACCACCCAGGCCGGCACGGACTCGGCCCTGGACGTCACCCGCGTCCTCAACGAGCTGACCGGAGACGCGTACCGAACCACCGAAATACCGGATACAACGGCCAAACCGGATGAGGTTCACCAGCTACGCGAGGACACCCGGCACGCCCTGGCACAGGGACGCGCGGTCGTGGCCAACGTCCGGGGGACCACCGTCGACACCGACGGCACCCCGCACTCGTACGAGGGAGGCCACTACCTGACCCTGGTGGGTTACCGCCCCCAGGACGACCTCCTCCGGGTCGCCGATCCGGCCGCATCGAAGCGCGAATACTGGATGGCCGTACCGAAGGTCGCCAACTGGATCGCCGAACGCGGCTACTCGTCCTGACCGCGTGCGGGCCGGCCTCCCCAACGGGAGACCGGCCCGTTCGGCGCGTACCGCGCCGAAACTCGGATGTGTCAGCCGTTCTGATCGCCCTGGCCGGTCCGGGACCGCATCATGTCCACGCCGCGGTCGACGTGCTCCTTGTACCGGCCGCCGGTGCGCTCGTTGACCATGTCGCCGGCCTTCTCTATGCCCCGGTCGACCTGCTCGTCCTGCTTATCGACGTACTCCCTGGCCTGGTCCATGAATTTCTTCATGTCTCCTCCTAGGGTCGAGGTCTTGCACGTACGGCGTTCCCCAGTGCCCGGAGCACAAACACGGACCGTGCCGGGACAGCACGCACGGCCGTGGGTCACCCAAGGTGGTCGGTGAACCAGGTCGCCGCCGCTCGGGCCACCTGTTCCAGCGCACCAGGCTCCTCGAACAGGTGCCCGGCGCCGGGGACCACCGTCAACTCCGCCGGCCCCGGCAGCGCCGCCCGAGCCTGCTCGTTCAGGGTGAGCACCTGGTCGTCGAGGCCGCCCACGAGCAGCAGGGTCGGTGCTCGCACCCGGCCCAGCGCCGGACCGGCGAGATCCGGCCGGCCGCCTCGGGACACCACCGCGCCGACCCCTTCCGGGCGTTCGGCGGCGGCCACCAGGGCGGCGGCGGCCCCGGTGCTGGCCCCGAAGAGCCCGATCGGCACCGCGCCCACCGGATCTCCGGTGGCCAGCCAGTCGACGATCGCGGACAGCCTGCCGGCCAACCGGTCGATATCAAACCGCAGCTGCGCGGTGCGCGCGTCGGCCACCTCCTCATCCGGGGTGAGCAGGTCCACCAGGACGGTGCCGAGCGCGCGGCCATTGAGAGATTGCGCCACCGCGACGTTGCGGGAACTCCGCCGCGAGCTGCCGCTGCCGTGTGCGAAGAGCACCACTCCGGCCGGCTCCGGCGGCACCCGAAGATCAGCCGTAAGCTGGACGTCCCCCGCCGGAACCGACACCTCACTCCGTACGTCCACAGCCCCGGTCATTCCCACCCGTTCGCCCGCCATGCGTACGCCTCGGGGCCCGTCCGGTCTCGTTTCGCCGGGGCGGGCTTCGGGTACCCGGCTGGTGCGGGCAGACCGTACCGGCGCGGGCAGCGCCGGTGATGGATCGGGAGGATCGCCATGGCGCAGCAGCAGGAGTCTCGGCAGCAGGCCGCCGAGCGGGAACGACGAAAGCGCGACGCGAACCGTAACCGGGACTGGGCGGACGAGGCGGCGCGGGCGCGTACCGCTGATGATCCGCGAGCGATGGCGCCGCGGGACGCCGCCGGCCGCCCCTCCCAGGGCCGCCAGTTGTAAGGTGCCGACCTCGGTCGGGGCCCGATCCGGCTCGGCCGGGGCAGGCCCCGACCCTACGGTTCCCGCTCCGGGAGGCGGATCAGCGGGTCGCGGCCGGGCGGCTGCTCCGGGGTCTGGCTCGGCTCACTCACTGATGGGGTCGGCCGGGTCACCGGTTTGGCACCGGTGACCTCGACTCGCTCGCCGTGGTGCAGCAACTCCAGCGTCTCCTTCGGGTCGCTGTGCTGCAACGCGTAGGTGGTTTGGTGCTGCTGGATGTCCACCCGGAGCTGGATCCGGCGCCAGTGCAGGGAGAACCTCAGCCGGCCCAGGCGGCTGGAGAGCCGGGGCGTGAAGCAGAGCGTCCCGTCGTGCTCGCGCAACCCACCGAACCCGGCGACCAGGGAGATCCACGCACCGGCCAGAGAGGCGATGTGGACGCCGTCGCGGGTGTTCTCGTTCAGGTCGTGTAGGTCCATCAACGCGGCCTCCCGCAGGTAGGTGTGGGCTAGCTCCGGATACCCCACCTCAGCAGCCAGGACGGACTGGGTACAGGCCGACAGCGACGAGTCGCGGACGGTACGGCGCTCGTAGTAGAGGAAGTTGCGCAGCTTCTCCTCCGGGGTGAACGCGTCCCCCCGCCAGTGCATCGCCAGCACCAGATCGGCCTGCTTGATCACCTGCCTGCGGTACAGATCGAAGTACGGATAGTGCAGCAGCAACGGATACTTCTCCGGTGGGGTGTGGACGAAGTCCCACTCCTGGAACCGGGTGAAGCCCTCAACCTGCTCGTGTACGTCGATCTCCTGGTCGTAGGGGATATGCATGGAGGAGGCGGCGTCCCGCCACGCCGCCGCCTCCTCGTCGGTAACGCCCAGATGCTCGGCTTCCTCCCGGTACCGCATCACCGTCTCCGCGGCGGTGGTCAGATTCCGTTGCGCCATCAGATTGGTGTAGACGTTGTCGTTCTTGATCGCGGTGTACTCGTCCGGGCCGGTCACCCCGTCGATGTGGAACTGCCCGTGCCGGTCGTGGTGGCCCAGCGACCGCCACAACCGCGCGGTCTCCACCAGCAACTCCAGGCCGATCTCCCGCTCCAGGTCGGTGTCCTGGGTGGCCTGCACGTAGCGGCGTACCGCGTCGGCGATGCCGGCGGCGATGTGAAAGCCGGCGGTACCGGCCGGCCAGTAGCCGGAGGATTCTGGCCCCTCGATGGTGCGCCAGGGAAAGGCCGCGCCCTCCAGGTTGAGGGTACGGGCCCGTTCCCGCGCGATCGGCAGGGTGTGATGCCGCCAGTGCAGCGCATCGCGCACCGCGGTGGGGTGGGTGTAGGTGAGCACCGGCAGCACGAACATCTCGGTGTCCCAGAAGGCGTGGCCGTCGTACCCCGGGCCGGTGAGACCCTTCGCCGAGATCGGCCGGCGCTCGGCCCGGGTACCTGCCTGGAGCACGTGAAAGAGCCCGAAGCGTACCGCCTGCTGCACCTCGGGGTCGCCCTCCACCAGCACGTCGGCGGAGTCCCAGAACTCCTCCAGATACTCCCGCTGTTCCCGCAGCAACCCGTCCCACCCGTCCAGTTGGGCGGCGGCCAGCGCGGCGCCGACCTGGTCCCGCAGTGCCGGCAGCGACCGGCGGCTGGACCACCCGTACGACAGGTGCTTCACGACCCGCAGCGTCTCGCCCGGCTTGAGCACGCAGGCGATGGTGGTCCGCACCCAGTCCTCGTACCCCTCGGACTCGATGTTGGTCCGCGCGGTGGTCTGCACCTCGTGCTCCATCGCGGCGGCGAGGCGCAGGTCGGACACCTTCGTGCGGTGGATCAGTAGACCACCGTCATGGGTGGTCAGCTCCTCCTCGGCATACAGCGGCGACTCCAGCACCGCCGCCACCCGCGGATCCTTGCTCTGGGCCGGCAGGGTTTCGTTGGCCACCAACTCTGACTGGACGATCAGCCGCAGCGGCTTGCCGTCCACCACCTCGACCTCGTAGTTGATGGCGGCGGCCGAGCGCTGACGGAACGAGACCAGCCGGGTGCTGCGAACGCAGACCTCCCGGCCGGCCGGCGAGCGCCAGTGCACCGTCCGGTGCAGCGTGCCGTCGCGCAGGTTGAGCACCCGCTCGTGGGCGAGGAGTTCGCCGTATCGCACGTCGAGCGGCTCATCGTCGACCAGCAGCCGGATGATCTTCCCATTGGTCACGTTAACGATGGTCTGTCCGGACTCGGGGAACCCGAAGCCGGCCTCCGCGTGCGGCAGGGGGCGTAGCTCGTAGAAGGAGTTCAGGTACGTTCCCGGCAGACCGTACGGCTCGCCTTCGTCAAGGTTGCCGCGCAGGCCGATGTGCCCGTTGGAGAGGGCGAACACCGACTCGGACTGCGCCAACACATCCATGTCCAGCCTGGTTTCTCGGACATGCCACGGCTCGACCGGGTAGGCGCGTTCTCGAATCATGCCCCCGGCTCCCGACTCTCGATCAGCTCCGCGAGGTCCCGCACGACGATGTCCGCGCCGTGCGCCAACAGGGCACCGGCCTGCCCGACCCGGTCCACGCCCACCACGTACCCGAAGTCACCGGCTCGACCGGCGGCGACTCCGGCGAGGGCGTCCTCGAAGACGGCCGCGTTGCCCGGAGCCACCCCGAGCCGTTCGGCCCCGGCCAGGAAGGTGTCCGGTTCTGGTTTGCCGCGTAACTTCTCGGCGCGGGCGACGAGACCGTCGACCCGCACCTCCAGCAGCTCCGCCAGCCCGGACGCGGCGACCACCTCGCCGCCGTTGGCACTGGCGGTGACCACCGCCCGGCGCAGCCCGGCGTCGGTAGCCGCCCGGAGGTACCGCACCGAGCCGGGATAGGCGTCCACCCCGTGCGTCCGCAGCTCCTGGAGCAGCCGGACGTTCTTGCAGTTGCCAAGGCCGTGGACTGTCTCGGCCTCGGGCGGGTCGTCCGGTGTTCCCTCGGGAAGCACGATGTCGCGTGCGGAGAGAAAGGCGCGGACCCCGTCGTACCGGGGCCGACCGTCGACGTATCGCCGGTAGTCCTCATCCGGATCGAAGGGGGTGAACGGCTCGTCGTTGGCGGCGGCGCGACGACGCAGAAACTCGTCGAACGTCGCCCGCCACGCGGCGTTGTGAACCCGAGCGGTCTGGGTGAGCACCCCGTCCAGGTCGAACAGGCAGGCGGTCACGTGCGCAGGCAGACCCAGCATCGTTCGAATCTATCGAGCCTGGTCGTGGCGCAAACCGTTTCGGCGGTCAACGCGCCGATCAGTGCGGACGAAGCGTCCAGACGATGGTCATCTCCCCGGTGGGTTTGCCCTCCTCGGTGGCGATCTCCACGCCGACCCGAAACTCGGGTCGCTCTCCGGCGTCCAGCTCCGCGATCACGTCGGCGACGGGTCGATCGAGCCGCGCGGTCGCCCGCACCGGCCCCATGGCGAGCTTCCGGTACGCGATCTCCGCGCTGACGGCGAGCGGCGTCGCCCGGTCGAGCACCGACGCGAACGCGGCCACCACGACCGCACCAGAGGCCGTCTCGCCGAGGGTGAACATGGCGCCGGCGTGCGGCCCACCGACATGGTTGTGGGTGGCCGGCGTGTCGGGCAGCCGGACCACCGCCTGGATCGCGCCACCGGCTTCGGGGACCACCTCGACGAATTCGAAGCCCAGCGTACGGGCGAAGGGCACGGCCGCCAGCATGCTGGCGGCCACCTGGCTCGCATCGATGCTCATGGCCGGACACGTTACCGGCCGGTAACCGGGGCGACAAGGCGGCGCCCGCACCCGACCGGCACCGGGGCTCCCACGTCAGCGCCGACCGACATCGATCCGGTCGCCGTGCTCGTCGAAGAAGTGCAGCGCGTCCATCCGGACCTGGAGCGCCAACCTCTGCCCCGGAGCCACCGCGGGGTAGGCCGCCAGCCGCACCGCCAACTCCGCCGGCCGATTGTGGTGCCGACCCGGATCGCGAAACACGCTGGCCGGCGAACGGCTCGCCGCGGCCCGCTGCCCCTCGTCCGCCGTACCAGCCCGGCCGGTGATCCGCCGCAGCACCCGGCCGACCTGACGCCGGCCTCGTTGCCCGACCACGCCCCCGTCCGCTGACGCCACCGCCTCGTCCACGACGACGGCGGTAGCACCGACGTCGAGAAAGGCAAGCGATTCGTGCCCGTGATGCTCCAGGTGGCGGAGCTGCCCGTGCAACACCGGGCCGAGGGCGTTCGGGGCGGTCGGGGTCAGCGCCTCGGCCCGCAGGCCGACCACGATCCGCTCGCCGTGATAGTGGCCCACCGCCCGGGCGCGCATGTCGTCCCACGGGAGGTGCAGCGTCTGTTCGCCGAGGTTGAGCGCGACGTGTTGGTCCAGGTGCACATGGACCGCGGCCTCCAGCAGGTTCATCCGCGGGGTGCCGAGAAACGTGGCGACGTAGAGGGTGGCCGGGCGGCCGTAGACCTGGGTCGGGGTACCGACGTCCTGCAGGACCCCTTTGCGCATGATCGCCACCCGGTCGGCCATGGTCAGCGCCTCGGTCTGATCGTGGGTCACGTAGATGGTGGTGACCCCCAGCTCCCGGGTCAGTCCGGAAATCTCCGCACGCAGCTCGGAGCGGAGCCCGCTATCCAGATTGGACAATGGCTCGTCCATCAGGAAGAGCTCCGGTCGACGCACGAGCGCCCGCCCCATGGCGACCCGCTGACGCTGACCACCGGAGAGCCGCCCGGGCCGGCGATCGAGAACGTCGCCGATACCCAACGCGCCCGCGACGTCGGCGACCTGCTCACCGCGCCGCTCCGCCGCCAAGCCGGCCAGGCGCAGCGGAAAGGCGATGTTGTCGCCGACGCTCAGGTGCGGATAGAGAGCGAAATCCTGGAAGACCATCGCCACCGACCGGTCCCGGGGCGGCAGGTCGTTGGCGAACTCACCGTTGAGCAGGACCGCACCGGAGGTCGGGTCCTCCAAGCCGGCGACCATGCGCAGCACCGTGGACTTACCGCAGCCGGAGGGGCCGAGCAGCACCATGAACTCACCGTCGTTGACGTCAAGGTTCACCCGGTCGACGGCGAGGGTGCCGGCGCGGAAGACCTTGGTCACATCCCTGAGCGCGACGGTGGCCACCGTTCCTCCCCCACCTGACCAACTGGGACCTGAACGACTGTGACGAGCCTCACTCAGCCTGCCTATCGGATGAACGTTCAATCTTCACCGCCGGACCGCTCCCCCGCGGGCCGAACCGCGCAACGCCGGGGAAGCGTCCGGAGGGGCGGGACGCTAGCTGGCCGGGCTGGCTCCGGCGGCATCCACCCCGAAGATCCGCCGGACCACCCGTTCCGCGGCGTGGCCATCGTCGAGCCGGCAGAACCGGTCCCGGAACCGACGCCGCGCCGCCTCCGCCGACGGAGCCCGCAACGCACCGGAGCGGAAGAGGTCGAGCAGCCCGGCGAAGTCCGTCGCCACCGCCCCCGGCGGATCGGCGAGCACATCCAGGTAGACGCCGCGGGTCAGCCGGTACGCCGCCCAGTCCGGCGCGTACACGACGATCGGTCGATCCAGGACGGCGTAGTCGAACATCGCCGACGAGTAGTCGGTGACCAGCACGTCGGCGGCGAGATAGAGGTCCTCGACCCGGGCATGGTCGCTCACGTCGCGCAGTCGGTCCGGGTGGGCCGTATCCGGAGCCGGGGCGGCTCGGTCGTCGAAGTAGTGACTGCGCACCAGCAACCGACCGGCGGGCCCCAACGCGGCGAGGAACCGGTCCGGGTCGAACGGTGGGCGGTACCCCGGCAGGTGCTCCCGGTGCGTCGGCAGGTAGAGAACCACCTGCTCGCCGACCCCCAGGCCCAGCTCGGCCCGGATCCGCAGCACCTCCTCGGTGGTGGCGGTGGCCAGCCGGTCGTTGCGCGGATACCCCACCTCCAGCGTGGTGTACGCGGCCGGGTAGGCCCGCTCCCACATCTGGGTGGAGAAGCTGTTGGAGGTGATGCTGTAGTCCCACCGGTCCACCCGGTGCAGCAGCCCCGCGAAGTCCATCAGGGCCCCGACCGGGTAGCGCTGCTGGTCCAGGCCCATCACCTTGACCGGGGTGCCGTGATGGGTCTGCACGTGCACGGTGCCGGGTCGTTTCCGGACGAAATTGGGAAAGTTGACGTTGTTGACCAGCCAGCGGGCCTGCGCCAACGCCCGGTAACCCGCGGGGGTCCCGGAGACCACGTAGTCCACGCCTGCCGGCAGCGAGTCCACCCGGTCCCGCCGCACGATCCACACCCCCCGCACGTGCGGGGCGAGTCGCCGGGCAGCCTCATAGATGGCCGCCGGATTACAGGCGTAGCCGCGGTACCAGTAGGCGGCGTACACCGCCAGCCGCGGGTCAACCGGCCGCAGTAGCTCGGCCCGGTAGTACTCGCGCAACCCGGCGTCCCGAACCCGCCGGAGGAGCGGCACGGCCCCGCGCCGGGCCTGTCGGGTGGCGCGGGCGGCGATACCCCGGATCCGAGCGGCACCGCGCAGCGCGTTGTACGTCCGCCACCGGCCGGTGGCGACCAGACGGTGCTTCAGCCCTTCGATCCCGGGCGGGGCCGGCTGGTCCGGCGCCGGACGCCAGCGGGCATGGTCGGCGGCGATCCGGACGAAGAAGGCGGGCCGCAGGTCCGCCGGGATCCGCTCCCCGGTGCCGAGCACGGCCAGGTAGTGCCAGATCATCCGTTCGAAGAGGGCCGGGCGGAGGTTGTCTTCGCCCGCATCCAGCTCGTCCAGGAGCGTGAACACCCGGTGCCACTGCGCGAAGACCTCGAAGTGCCGGTCCCCCCGGGTTCGGGTGATGGCGCCGGCCCGGCGCTGCCGATAGTTCACGCAGACCCGATCCAGCACCCCGATCCGCTGGGCGCGGAGGAGCAGCGGGTAGGTGAACGAGACATCCTCGTACCAGCCGGGGGCGAAGCGCAGCCCGTGCTCCAGCAGGAACTCGCGGCGCAGCACCTTGTTCCACGCGGTGTGCAGCAGGCGGATCAGCTCCGGCCGCTCACGCAGCCGAAACGTCGCCGCCCCGGGCGAGGACGGAAAGACCTCACGCATCCCGCTCTGGGTGCTGTCCCCGTTCCACCAGGTCCGTACGTGGTCGACGACGAGGACATCCGGTGTGGCGGCGCGCAGCCGCTCGGCCACCTCGACGAGGCACTCCGGGGCCAACCAGTCGTCGCCGTCAACGAACCACACGTACTCCCCGCCGGCCTGGTCCAGGCCGGCGTTGCGGGCGGGGCCGAGTCCCCCGTTCGCCGGCAGCGCGATCGTCCGTACCCGTTGGTCGCGGGCCTCGTACTCGGCCAGGATCTCGCCGCTGCTGTCCGGCGAACAGTCATCGACGCCGATCACCTCGATCCCAGCCACCGGCTGCCCGAGGATCGAGTCCAGGCATTCGCGCAGGTAGCCCTGCACCCGGTAGGCCGGGACCACGAAGCTGATCAGTGCCACCCGGCCCCCTAACCCGGTGGGCGACCGCCAACAACACCTGTCGATCCCACCGCCCGTACGGCGCGGGCCGGCCGAATCGCCCAGGCGAGGGCCACGCTCCCCACGAAGACCACTAAAAGGTATATACCGAGTGTAGCCATGCCAATAGCAGCAATTCCAGTGATCACAGAGAGCGTCAGCAGCGCTGACCGCCCTTCCCAGCCCAGCGTGGCGTCATGCAACGGCGGGGCCAGCTTCCGCTTCTCCAACCGCGCGGTCAGGTCATAGTGGTGCAGGGTCAGCACGAAAACGTACCCAAAGACCAACCAGTCGGGGACGCCCCCGAGCACCCCGACCGCGATCGCGAAGAGATACTCCGCCGCGCGTAGCGCCGCCGGCACCAGCCAGTCCAGCGCACCGCCGTGAACGGCCCGCGTCCCCGCGGCAGCCAGCAGCAGCCCGCCGAGCCCGACCAACGCCGTCCACCGCGGGAGGGATTCCGGGCCGAAGAGTGCGAGCCCGAGCAGCACCGCCGACACCAGTACCGCCGACACCGCCAACCCCAGCGGGCCCGGCCAGCGCGGCGTCGCCCAGGCGCGGGCCAGTGGGCCGTCGTCCCGATGCAGGGAGGTGTCCACCGTGTTCAGCACACCGACCCGCATCGAGCGGGCCCGCAGCAGCCGCAGCGCCGCGGTGTACCCAAGCGCCAGCACCATCCCGGTCAGCACCGCGAGCAAGGCGACCCGCTGGTCAAACAAGGCTGCCGCCAGGGCGATCAACGCCCATCGCTCACCGATCGGGAAAACCACCGTCCGCTTCAGCCAGTAGCTCACCGAACCAACGTCGCCCTGTACCCGATTGGAGGCGGCACTGAGCCGGGCACCGAACCCACCCCCCGAGGTCGCCGGCGGCCGACGGGCTGCCTCGTCGTGCATCGCGCCGTACCAGGTGTCGCTCATGTGGCGGACGGTCTGCACGGCCATCGCGGCGATCGCCAGGGCCCACCCGTAGCGGAACCCGGCCTGGGTGGCGCCGTAGCCAAGGCCGGCGTAGACGATGAACTCCTTGGCCCGGTCGGCCATGGTGTCGAGCCACCCGCCCCAGGCGCTGAAGCTACGGGTGTAGCGGGCGAGTTGCCCATCCACGCAGTCCAGCACGAAACCCAGGTAAAGCAGCACCGCACCGGCGACCAACGCGGGCCGTCCGCCGACGCCGAACAGCAGCGCGGCCGCCACCGCGAACGCCACCGAGATCATCGTGACCGTGGTGGGGCTCAGCCGGAGCCGGGCCGCCGCCTTCGTCACGTACGGCGACCAGGTACTGACAAAGAAAGTGGTGAAGAAGTCGTCTCGCTCCTTCACCGACAACCGCAGCTCGGCCCGGTCCGGGTCAACGGCGGCGACGGCCGCCTCGGCCGCGGCCCGGTCGTCGGCGGCGGCCGGGTCGTCGGCGGCAGCGATCCGGTGCGCGACGAGCAGCCGTACCCGGTGGGCGAAGGTCACCACGTCGCGGGCCACCAGGTTGGCGAAGAGCCGGTCAACGGCGGGCCCGTCGTCCACGACACCGTGGACCGCAGCGGCTCCCACCGGTACGACCTCGGCGGCGATCGCGCGCGCGGCGGCGACCAGGACCGGCAGGTTCGCCGGATCGACCCGCAGCGCACCCCCGAACACACCGGTGGCCTCGCCGCCCAGTGCCGCCGGCGCTCCAGCGGCGACCACCTGCCCCCGATCCTCCCGAACCGCCGTCCGACCGGGCACCGGCGGACCGGCGAGCACCAGCGCCACCGTCGGCTCCGCCGGGCTGGTGGCGAGGTGCCGGAGGACGGCCGTGTGCGCGACCAGATCAGCGCCGGTGACGAGGACCGGACCGGTTGCCGACTCCGCCAGGTCAGCCAGGGTGGCCAGGTCACTGACGAGCCGGACCTCGTCGACTCCCGCATGGCGGCACTGTCCGGCCAGGCGGTCGGCGAGGTCCGCTGATCCGTCGGTGGTCAACACAACCGCGAGCGTCACCGGGCCACCGCCCCGTGGTACGCGGCCAGCGCCTCGGCCATCGTCCCGTCCACCACCATTTGGCCGGCTTCGAGGTAGAAGCCGCGCCGGCAGAATCGGGTCAGGTCCTGTTCGTTATGTGATACCAGCACCAGGGTGCGCCCCTCTCCGAGCAGACGATCGATCGTCGCATAGCACCGCTGGCGGAATTCGGCGTCCCCAACTGCGGTCACCTCGTCCATCAACAGAATGGGGTGCGGCAGGTGCGAGATGATCGCAAATCCGAGCCGGACTTTCATGCCGGACGAGTAGTGCCGCACCGACGTGTCGAGGGCCTGCTCCACCTGCTTGCCCGCGAACGACACGATCTCGTCCACCCGGCGCCGCAGGTAGCTCGACGAGAGGCCGTGTAGGCCCCCGACCAGGTAGAGGTTCTCCCGGCCGGTCAGGTCGGCGGAGAAGCCGGCGGAGAGCTCCAGCAGCGGGGCGACCGCGCCGCGCACGGTGATCCACCCCTCGTCGGGGATCAGCACGCCGGCGATGAGCCGCAGCAGGGTGCTCTTGCCGGTGCCGTTGCGGCCGATCACGCCGACCGTGTCGCCGGCCGCGATCGAAAAGGAGAGATTTCGTAGCGGCCAGAACCGACCATCGACACGACCACCGCGACGCCCCCGGTGCAGGGCGAGGTCCCGCAGCCGCAGTTGCCGACGGCGGTTCCGGACGAAGCGAATGCCGAGCCCCGCTGCTTCGATGATCGGATCGGCCATCTCACAGCTCCTTGAGGACCGCCGGTTCGAGGCGGCGGAACGTCCACCAACCAATGGCGAGTACCAACAGACAGCCAGTGATCGTGGTGCCGAATAACCGGGCGTCGGGGAACTCGTCGGGGTACCAGACCGCGTGGTGCAGTTGGAAGATTCCGACCAGGGGGTTCAGTTCGTACCCGACCTTAAGCCAGTCGGGCAGGCTGGAGTCCCGAACCAGACCGAAAGGGTAAATGATCGGTGTGGCGTAGAAGAGCACCCGGACGACCAGCCGCATGACTCGCTCGACGTCGCGCATCAGCACGTTGGCCGCGGAGAGCAGCAGCGCCAGGCCGACCAGCAGAACACCCTGGAGGGTGATGGCCAGCGGGAGGGCGAGCACCGACCAGCCGGGGTGGATCCGCCCCGCCACCGCGTACGCCGCCGCGGCCGCCACCAGGAGGGGCAGGCCGGCCAGGTACTCGGCGACCCGCCCGGCGACCCGCCCGATCGGGAAGAACTGGCGGGGAAGGTTCATCGTGGTGATCAACCTGGCCTGGCCGGTCAGCGCGTTGGTCGCCTCGCCCAGCGCCGAGCTGGCCCACATCCAGGCGAAGACCCCGGTGAACAGGAACAGCGGGTATGAGTCAGCCGCCTCACCCAGGTACCGACCGGTGTCCCGCTCGTACAGCACACCGAAGACGAACCAGTAGATAGCGCCGAAGCCCAACGGTTCGATCAGAGACCAGAGATAGCCCAACGCGGACTGCTGGTACTTGACCGCGAGGTCCCGCCGAACGAGGATCCGCAGCGCGCCCCGATTCGACCAGAGCGTCCCGACGCCAGCGGCCACCGCGTCGCCTCCTGCCCGGTCCGCGCCATACCCCCGCCCGGCGGGCCGGTGGCACTCAGCACTCGATCACATTGACGGCGAGGCCGCCCCGTGCCGTCTCCTTGTATTTGACCTTCATGTCCGCCCCGGTCTCCCGCATCGTCTTGATCACCTTGTCGAGCGAGACGTGGTGCACGCCGTCACCCCGCAACGCGAGCCGGGCAGCCGTGATCGCCTTGATGCTAGCCACCGCGTTCCGTTCGATGCAGGGGATCTGCACGAGGCCGCCGACCGGATCACAGGTCAGCCCCAGGTTGTGCTCCATGCCGATCTCGGCGGCGTTCTCCACCTGCTCCGGGCTGCCCCCCAGCGCCTCGGCCAGCCCGGCCGCCGCCATCGAGCAGGCCGAACCGACCTCGCCCTGGCAACCCACCTCGGCGCCGGAGATGGAGGCGTTCTCCTTGAACAGCACGCCGATGGCGCCGGCCGCGAGCAGGAACCGCACCACACCTTCCGCGGTGGCACCCGGGCCGAACCGGTCGTAGTAGTGCAGGACCGCCGGAATGATGCCGGCCGCGCCGTTGGTCGGTGCGGTCACCACCCGACCACCGCCGGCATTCTCCTCGTTGACCGCGAGGGCGAAGAGGGTCACCCAGTCCATCGTGCGCAGCGGGTCCACCGCCCCCTGACCCGCTGTTGACCGCATCGGGTCCGCGTCCATCATCAGGCCGCGATAGAGCTCGGCGGCCCGCCGCCGGACCCGCAACCGGCCGGGGAGAACACCGTCGCGTTCGCAGCCGCGTGCCACGCACTCCCGCATCACCCGCCAGATCTCCAGCAGGCCGGCGCGCACCTCCCGCTCGCTGCGCCAGGACAGCTCGTTGGCGAGCATCACCTCGCTGATCGACAGCCCGGTCTCCCGGGTCACGGCCAGCAGCTGCGCACCGGTCGAGAAGGGGTGGCGCACCGGGGTGGTGTCCGAGGTGATCCGGTCCGCCCCCGCCGCCGCCTCGTCCACGACGAACCCACCCCCGACCGAGTAGTAGGTACGGGCCCGGAGCTCGGCTCCGGTCCGGTCGTAGGCGGCGAAGGTCATCCCGTTCGGGTGGTACGGCAGCGACCGGCGGCGGTGCAGCACCAGGTCCCGAGCCGAATCAAAGTCGATCTCGTGTACGGCGTGCAGCGAGATCCGCTGCTCGGCGCGGATCCGGTCGATCCAGCCCTCGACGGCGTCGGTGTCGACCGTCTCCGGCTCCGCACCAGCGAGCCCGAGCAGGATCGCCCGATCACTGCCGTGACCGCGGCCGGTCGCCCCCAACGAACCGAACAACTCGGCGCGGATCCGTACCGTCTCACTGAGCAGCCCGTCCGCCTTGAGGCCGGCGACGAACGTCCGGGCGGCACGCATCGGCCCGACGGTGTGCGAGCTGGACGGCCCGATACCGACACTGAAGAGATCGAATATGCTGATCATGGCTGCACTTCCTCGCCGTCCTACCCACCGCGCGGTTCACCGGCCCGGGGTGACCGCCGGCACGGCGGGCCTGCCCGGGTACCCGGAGCTGTCGGGTCGGCCGGCCAGCCTACCCGCCCCGGCGCCGACATCCACGCGTTGGCACAGCCCGCACCGGGGGCCGGACCCGCGCCGGGCGCAATCAGGCGAACGCGGACAGGCCGGTCAGCCGCTGCCCGATCACAAGCTGATGGATCTCCGAGGTGCCCTCATAGGTGAGCACGCTCTCCAGGTTGTTGGCGTGCCGCAGCACCGGGTACGCGCCGGAGACGCCGTTGGCCCCCAGGATCGTGCGGCACTGCCGGGCGATCGCCAACGCCTCCCGAACGTTGTTGAGCTTGCCCACGCTGACCTGGTCGGGGCGGAGCCGGTCGGCGTCGGCGAGCCGACCGAGCTGCAACGCCAACAGGTAGCCCTTGCTCCACTCCACCGCCATGTCGGCGAGCTTCGCCTGGGTGAGCTGGAACGAGGCGAGAGGGCGGCCGAACTGGGTACGGCTGCCCGCGTACTCCAGCGCCGTCTCCAGGCAGTCCCGGGCGGCGCCCAGGGCTCCCCAGACGATCCCGTGCCGCGCTTCGGTGAGGCAACCCAGCGGCGCCTTCAGCCCGACGGCCTCGGGCAGGCGGGCCGACGCCGGCAGCCGCACGTCGTCCAGGGAGATCTCCCCGGTCACCGATGCCCGCAGCGACATCTTGCGCCGAATCTCGCGCACCGTCACCCCGGGTGTCCCGGTCGGCACGGCGAAGCCGCGGATCCCCTCGTCGGTACGGGCCCAGATCACCGCGACATCCGCGATCGTCGCATTGGTGATCCACATCTTGGTGCCGTGCAGCACCCAGTCGTCGCCGTCGCGGCGGGCCCGGGTGGCCATCGACGCCGGGTCGGATCCGTGGTCCGGCTCGGTCAGCGCGAAGCAGCCGATCGTCTCCCCGGCAGCCATCGTGGGCAGCCAACGCTGCTTCTGCTCCGCGCTGCCGTAGCGCCAGATGGCGTACATCGCCAGCGCCCCCTGCACCGAGACCAGGGAACGGATGCCCGAGTCACCCGCCTCCAGCTCCAGGCAGGCCAGACCGTAGGCGACGGCCGAGGAGCCGGCGCAGCCATACCCGGTCAGGTGCATGCCGAGCAGGCCCAGCTTGCCGAACTCCCGGGCCAGCTCTCGGGCGGGCACGCGGCCCTCCTCATACCAGCCGGCGACGTACGGCCGCACCTGATCGTCCACCAGCTGGCGGACGACGGCGCGAATCTGCCGCTCCTCGGCGCTCAGCGACGAATCGACATCCAGCAAGTCGAGAGGGCTCATGGAGACACCTTAACGAAGGGTCAGCCCGCGCCGCTTCAGTCGACCGCGGCGGGAAAGACGAACACCCGGGCATGGATCTGGTTGCGCTGCTGCAACGCGGCTCGCAGTGCCCGGTGCAGCCCGTCCTCCAGATAGAGCCCGCCGTCCCACTGCACCACGTGCGGAAACAGGTCGCCGTAGAAGGTCGAATCCTCGGCGAGGAGTTTGTCCAGCGCCAACTCACGCTTCGTAGTGATCAATTGATCCAGACGCAGCGGACGCGGAGGGATCTCGGCCCACTGCTTGAGCGTCAGGCTGTGCTCGGGGTATGGACGCCCATCCCGGACCGCTCTGAAGATCACGACGGTTAGCTCCCCTCCCCGCGATCGGCCGCCCCCGACCCGGCACCGCTGCATGCGACGCCGCGAGCAGCGGCGTCAATGACCGTGTCAGCCTAACCGGCCAAGTCACGCCGCGTTCGAACGCTTTATGGCAGTTTCGCCCTGACAGATCGCTTTACCAACCGGGCAAATGGCGTTTTTCGGACTAACTCCACCGACCACGTCGGACCACCTCCTCCACCGGGCGGCGCCCGCGGCGCAGCGACGACGATCGTTGATCCACCGCACGGTAGCCGACGGTGACCGCGCCAACCGGCTCATACTCCAACGGCACCCCGAAAGCCGCCCGATAGTCCGCCAGCCGCTGCGGCGGAATACCGAAAAAGCACGCCCCCAGCCCCTCATCAACGGCGGTGAGCAGCATCAACAACGCGGCGAAGCCGGTGTCGATGTACCAGTAGGGCATCGACCAGCGCTCCGCTGACCGGTCCGCCCACCCCTTGTCCGGCTCCGCGTACCGGTCCAGGTACACCGACCGGTTGGCGTGCGGCACGATGATCAACGGGGCCTGCCGCATCCCGGCCAGCCAGCGTTCCCGGCCGCCGGTGCCCGGCGTGGTCGCCGCCCAGAACCGATCCCGATCCTCGGCGGCCTCCAGCACCAGGAAACCCCACCCCTGGGAGAAGCCCGCCGACGGCGCCCGGATCGCGTGCGCCAGCAGCCGGTCCACCACCTCCGGCGGGACCGGCCGATCCGGATCGTAGTTGCGGACCATCCGACGCCGCCGGACCACCTCGACGAACTCCATCGCGCCTCCTCGACTACGCCGGCCGGATGCCCCAGGCGCCCTGCCAGGTGTCGCCCGGCCGCAACGTGATCAGATCCCGGCCGGAGCGGAACGCATCCGGTGGGCAGGTCATCGGCTCCAGCGCCACCGAACGTCGACGCCGCGACCCGGAGCGGGTGTCCCCGGTGAAGACCTGCCACCAGCCAAACCGCCGGTCCGCCCAGACCCGAACCCGGGCCCCGCCATCCGAGGCGGCCAGCTCGACCACCGAACCACCGTCGCCGTCCCGGACCACGTCGCCGAAGGTGTCGTCAAGCACCGCCCGGCCGATTCGACGCGGCGCGTTCCAGTCGTACTCGGTGCCGACGACCGAGGACTGGGCGATCGGTAGTAGCCGCCCGTCCACCTGCAGCCGGCTCCGCGCTGGCAACCGCAGCAGGACATCGTCAACCGAGCCGCCCGGCACCCGCAGGTACGGGTGCACCGCGAAGCCGAAGGGCGCCGCCTCGCCGCCGCTGTTGGTCACCTCGTGCTCGGCGCGCAGCCCGTCCGGGCCGACAGCCCACCGACTCTGCAGCCGCAGCGACCAGGGGTAGCCGGGGGTGGCGGCCAACTCATAGCCGAGCGTCACCGCGTCGGCCGAACGCTCCAGCAACTGCCAGGGCACCCAGTTGACCAGCCCGTGGAAGGCCGCGTCGTGCTCCGGATCGCTGATCGCCAGCTGGAGGTCGCGGCCCGCGAAGTGGTAGCTACCGTCCCGGAGCCGGTTCGGCCAGGGGGCGAGCACCTGGCCGGCGGAGTCCGGGCACAACTCGGCTGAGGTGTACCCGTCCAGGTGCTCCACCCCGTCGGATCGGTAGGTCCGAATTCCGCCACCGACCTCGACGATCACCGCCTCGTGGCCAGCGGCCGCGATGGTCCACTGTGCCCCCGAGGGGGCCCACTGCCCGGGGAAGTCCATCCCCGGACCCTAACCGGTCAGGCCGGCTGCTCGCTGGCGACAGCACCGGTCAGACCCGCTGCTCACCGGCGACGACCGCCCTCCGGTAGCGGATCAGAGCCGGGAAGGCCACCGCCAGCCCGAGCGCGAACACGGCCGAGAGCAGACCTCCACCAACCCAGGCGACACCGCTGCCGAAGCCACCCGCCATCGCACCGGCCCGCAGGTCACCGAGGCGCGGCCCCCCGGCCACAACGACCGTGTTCACCCCCTGCAGCCGGCCCCGCATCCGGTCCGGCGCGTAGACCAACAGCATCGACTGGCGTAGCACCGCGCTGACCAGGTCGGCCGCGCCCGCCACCGCGAGCAACAGGACCATCAGCCAGAGCTGCTGGGCCAACCCCGCCGCCGCAACCGCCAGGCCCCAGCCGACCACCACCACGACCAGCCCAAGCCCCTGTCGGTGCAGCCGGCTGATCCAGCCGGAGGTGAGGCCGGCCAGCATGGCGCCCATCGCGATGGCACTGAAGAGCCAGCCGACCGCCGCCCCGCCACCGAACCGCTCCTCGGCGATCTCCGGAAACAACGCCCGCGGCAGCGCCAGCACCATCGCGATCAGGTCGATGGCGAACGACAGCAGCAGCACCGGCGTGGTGGTCAGGTACCGGAGTCCGTCCCTGATCCCCGCCAACCCACCGCGCCGCACCTCGCCGTCGCCGAGCGGCTCCGGCGGCATCGGCGGCAGCCGCAGCGCGGCCACCACCAACCCGGTGAACAGGAGCGCGTCCGCGGCGTACGCGATCGGCAGTCCACCCTCGGTGCCGGCCGCCGCGAAGATCAGACCAGCGGCGAGTGGGCCGACCACCGAGGCCGCGGTGAAGGTGGTGAAGTTCAGGGTGGCCGCCGCCGGGACCAGCCCCGGTGGCAGCAGTCGGGGCAGGGCCGCGGTCCGCGCCGGCGCGCTGATCGCGAAGCCGGCCGAGTGGACGGCCACCAGCGCCAGCAGCAACACCGGGCTGCCCACGCCGAGCGAGGCCTGCGCCAGCAGGCCAAGCATCGTGGTCCAGAGCAGCGCCGAACCGGCGAGCAGCACCCGGCGCCGGTCCCGCGCGTCGGCCACCGCTCCGCCCCAGAGCCCAAAGAGCAGCAGGGGCGCGAAGCCGGCGAGGCCGAGCAGGCCGACCCAGTAGGACTCCCCGGTCAGTGCGTACATCTCCACCGGGACGGCGACCGAGGTGAGTTGGAAGCCGAACATCGCCATGGCGTTGCCGAGCCAGATGCGGCGGAACGCCGGCACCGCCAGCGGACGCAGGTCGATCGCCCACCGGCTGCTTCGCCGCCGGGCCGCCCGCACCTCGGTCACGGCGCCAGCCGCTCGACGACCCAGCCGCCCCCGTCGGTGGCGCGGAACCGCAGCCGGTCGTGCAGCCGGCTCGCCTGGCCCTGCCAGAACTCCACCTCGTCGGGGCGGATCCGAAAGCCACCCCAGTGCGGCGGCGCCGGGATCGGCGCCCCGGCGACGAAGCGCTCCGCCGCCGCCTGGTAGGCGGCGTCCAACGCGGCCCGGTCCGGGAGCACCCGGGACTGCTCGCTCGCCCACGCCCCGAGCTGGGAGCCGCGCGGCCGGCTGGCGAAGTACGCCTCGGTCTCGGCCCGGTCGAGCCGCTCCACCCGACCGGTCACCACCACCTGGCGCCCCAGCACGAGCCAGGGAAAGACCAGGCTCGCGTACGGGCTGGCGGCCAACTCGGTGCCCTTGCGCGACCCGTAGTTGGTGAACAGGACGAAGCCGTCCGGCCCATACCCCTTCAACAGCACCGTACGGGCGCTCGGCCGGCCAGCCGCGTCGGCGGTACCGAGCACCATCGCGTTCGGCTCGGGCAAACCGGCGGCCACCGCTTCGGTGAACCAGCGGTCGAACTGGGTGTACCAGTCACCAGCCAGGCTCGTCTCGGTCAGGCCCAGGTCCGCGGCGTACTCGTTACGTAGGTTCGCCGGCGGCACTGTGTCGCCTGTCACATCTACTCCCCTCCCAGATGGCGGACCGACCCGTCGTGTCGCTGACAGCCTGCCCGTACACCCAGTGTCACCGACCCCTCGACGGCCGTTCCGGCCGGGGATGTCGGGTGAGGCACAGCGGCCATGGGTCGAAAGTCCCGTGGTCAGCAGGCAAGATGTCACGAACACATCCCTGAGGGTCGCCTAAGGCACTGGGCCCAACGAGGGCCCGTCCCGGGCGCACCGAGCCAGATCCAGGAGACGACATGGCCGACTTCAAACCGGGGCTGGAGGGCGTCATCGCCTTCGAGACCGAGATCGCCGAACCGGACCGGGAGGGTGGCTCGCTGCGCTATCGCGGCGTGGACATCGAGGATCTCATCGGTCAGATCTCGTTCGGCAACGTCTGGGCTCTGTTGGT
Source organism: Salinispora pacifica DSM 45544 (assembly GCF_000378845.1). Classification (NCBI taxonomy): domain Bacteria; kingdom Bacillati; phylum Actinomycetota; class Actinomycetes; order Micromonosporales; family Micromonosporaceae; genus Salinispora; species Salinispora pacifica. The sequence continues at coordinate 2,635,785 of NZ_KB905359.1, forward strand.
GGATGGACGGTTCGGCCCGGGTCTACCGCCGGCCGAGCCGTTCCCGGTCCCGGTGCACTCCGGTGACATCCGGGTGGACGTGCAGTCCGCGGTGGCGATGCTCGCCCCGTACTGGGGTCTGCACCAGTTGCTCGACATCTCCGACGAGCAGGCCCGCGAGGACCTGGCCCGGGTGTCGGTGACCGCGCTCTCCTTCGTCGCCCAGTCCGCGCGGGGCCTGGGCCTGCCGGCCGTGCCGCAGAAGGAGATCGACAAGGCCTCCACCATCGTCGAACGCTTCATGAAGCGTTGGCGGGGCGAGCCGGACCCGCGGCACGTCAAGGCCGTGGACGCGTACTTCATCTCGGCCGCCGAGCACGGCCTGAACGCCTCCACCTTCACCGCCCGCATCGTCGGCTCCACCGGCGCCGACGCCGCCGCCTGCATCTCCTCCGGCATCGGTGCGCTCTCCGGGCCACTGCACGGCGGGGCGCCCTCCCGGGTGCTGAACATGCTCGAGGCGGTGGAGCGCAGTGGCGACGCCGAGGGGTACGTCCGGGGCGTACTCGATCGCGGTGAGCGGCTGATGGGCTTCGGTCACCGGGTCTACCGGGCCGAGGACCCGCGAGCCCGGGTGCTCCGCCGCACTGCCAAGGAGTTGGGGGCGCCCCGCTTCGAGGTCGCCGAGGCCCTGGAGAAGGCCGCCCTGGCAGAGCTGCACAGTCGCAAGCCGGACCGGATCCTCGCCACCAACGTCGAGTTCTGGTCCGCGGTCGTGCTGGACTTCGCCGAGGTGCCCGCCCACATGTTCACCTCGATGTTCACCTGCGCCCGGATGGGTGGCTGGAGCGCCCACATTCTGGAGCAGAAGAAGCTCCAACGGCTCGTCCGCCCCTCCGCCCGCTACGTCGGGCCGGGCCCCCGCCGGCCGCACGAGGTCGAGGGCTGGGACCAGGTCCCGCACGGCGTCTGACGACCGTCGCCCGGGCTGGGACCAGGTCCCAGCCCGGCCTCCGAACCGAACCGAACCGACCGCACCGGCGGGGGTTGTGGCGTACGCCTCAGCCCCGCCGGTGAGACCGGCGGCTATCGGGGCGACGATGGGTGAAAGGATGAGGACTGGCAGCGCCGCCGGTCGGAGGATCGGCCGTGCGCGCCGCGCGCCATCGATCCGCCCGGCCCCTCCCTCGCCCCTGCGGAAGGAACCCAAGACCGTGGCTGACGCATCGACTATCCGAATTCCCGACGACCTCAAACCCGCCGACGGCCGGTTCGGCTGCGGCCCGTCCAAGGTTCGTCCGGCGGCGGTCTCCGCCCTCGCGGAGGCGGCGAGCGACTACCTCGGCACCTCGCACCGCAAGAGCGCGGTCCGCGACCAGGTCGCCCGGCTTCGCCGCGGGATCGCTGAGTTCTTCACCCTGCCCGAGGGGTACGAGGTCGTCCTCGGTAACGGCGGCACCACCGCCTTCTGGGAGGTCGCCGCGTTCGGCCTGATCCGGGACCGGGCCCAGTTCGCCAGCTTCGGCGAGTTCGGCGCCAAGTTCGCCAAGTCGGTGCAGGACGCACCGTTCCTCGGCACGCCAACCATTCACCAGTCGCCGGCCGGTAGCGCACCGAGCCTGGTGGCGGAGGCCGGCGTGGACGTCTACGCCACCCCGCACAACGAGACCTCCACCGGGGTCGCGGTCCCGATCCGCCGGGTGCCCGGCGCGGACGACGGCGCGCTGCTGTTGGTGGACGGCACCTCCGGCGCCGGCGGTTTGGAGGTCAACGTCGGCGAGACCGACGTCTACTACTTCGCCCCGCAGAAGTGCTTCGGCTCCGACGGCGGCCTGTGGCTGGCCCTGATGTCCCCGGCGGCGTTGGCACGCGCGGCCGAGATCAAGGCCGCCGGCCGTTACATCCCGGCCTTCCTCGACCTGGGCACGGCGATCGACAATTCGCGGCTGGAGCAGACGTACAACACCCCGGCCCTGGCCACCATCTTCCTCGCCGCGGAGCAGACCGACTGGATGAACGCGCAGGGGGGCCTGTCCTGGGCGGCCAAGCGCACCGCGGAGAGCGCCGGCATCATCTACGGCTGGGCGGAGCGTTCTCCGGCGACGACGCCGTTCGTCACCGACCCGGCGCTGCGCTCCAACGTGGTCGCCACCGTCGACTTCGTGGCCGAGGTGGACGCCACCGCCGTCGCCAAGGCGTTGCGCGCGAACGGGATCGTGGACACCGAGCCGTACCGCAAGCTCGGTCGCAACCAGCTACGGATCGCCCTCTTCCCAGCAATCGAACCAGCCGATGTGGAGGCTTTGACCGCCGCCATCGACCACGTGGTCGAACGACTCTGAGCTACCGTCACGGTGGGTGACCTGCCGCTTTCCGGCAGCCACCCACCGTGATCAGCATCGCAGCCCAGTCGGGAACACGGGGTGTCGGTTCCCCCACCTGCGGGCAGATGCGCGTACGGTGGTAACGAACGCCCGGGTGGCTCGCCTGTGGCGCGGGGCCAGCAAGGCGGGACGGAGGCAGACAATGCGCCCTGTACGCTTCGTCGCCCTCTCCGAGGATGGCCAGGCACTGGTCCTCACCGACGAGGTCGGGCGACTTCTCGCGCTCCCCCTTGACGAGCGCGTCTCCACCGCCCTGCACACCGAGCCCGGGGCCGCGCCCCTGGCGGTGGCCGCAACGCCGGGCGCCGACCCGGCCCCCACTCTGGCCCCACGGGACATCCAGGCACGGATCCGGGCCGGTGAGTCCGCCGAGGATGTCGCCCGGATCGCGGGCGTCCCCGTTGACCGGGTACTGCGCTACGCCGGCCCGGTCCTCCAGGAGCGGGCCATGCTCGCCCAGCACGCCCGACGCACCCGGCTGCGAGGAGCCGAGAAGCCGACCCCGCTCGCCGAGGTGGTCAACGGTCGACTGTCCCAGCACGGCATCGACACTGAGAAGATCTCGTGGGACGCGTGGCGTCGCGACGACGGGACCTGGCGGATCGTCGCCACCTGGCCCTCCGGCAAGGCCACCGCGCAGGCCGTGTGGGAGCTGGAGAAGTCCCGACAGTCGGTCACGCCACACGACGACATGGCGCAGTACCTCTGCGCCGAGCGTCCCATGCCGATCCTCGGGCAGGAACCGACCGCCGAGCGTGGCGGCCACGGGCTACCCGGCCCGGCGCGGACCGAGCCCGGCCGCGGTGGGCACGGCCTGCCGGGCCCGGCCGAGCCCAAGCGGCCAAGCCGCGATCCGATCCGCGCCGGTCGGGACGCGCTGCTCGCCACCCTGGACCGCCCGCTCGGTGGCACGTCCGGCCGTGGCCTCGAGCCCCGGAGCCCGGCCAGCCCGGCCAGTCCGGAGGCGCCGCGGCCACGGACAGTCGCTGGCGGCGCGGCGGCGTTGCTCGGCGGCGGCCCGGGTTCGGCCTTCGACGACGACTCGGACGCGCCGAAGGAGGTACCGGCTGTTCCGTCGCTGGCCGTGCTCCGGCCGCGCCGCACGGGTCCCGCCACGGCGGGCGGCACCGAGTCGGGCGAGAGCAGCAGCAAACCGCGCAAGCGGCTACCGAGCTGGGACGATGTGCTCTTCGGCAGCGCCCCGGCCGCCCGCGAGTCCTCCTGACTCACAGCTGCCAGCCGGCCAGGCGGTGATAGCTGGGGGACGACCCCGGTTGGCTTCGCGTCAGCACCAGTTCCCGCGCCGGCCACCGGGGCCCCACGTAGCCCTGTAGCGCCGCGACATCGGCCGCGACCTCGGCCGATGTCAGTCGGTCGCCGGGCCGGGCCACGGTCAGGTGCGGGCGCAACGGCTTCTCGTCGTGGCGCAGGTCGTTGGCTCGCAACCGGGACCGGACGAGTCGGCCCAGCCGGTGCAGCTCCGCCACCTCACCCCGCAGGTCCACCCACATGACGATGGAGCGGCCCTGCCCGAACGTTCCGCCGCCGGCCAGGCGTAGCCGCGGCGGGGCTGGCCACGAGTCGCGGGAGCGCCGCGCCGCCTCGTCGAGCGAGTGCTCCACGGCCCCCAACCGGTCCGCTGCCACCGTTGCGAGGAAGGCGAGCGTGACGTGCGCCTGGGTCGGGTCGACGAGGCGGACGCCGGCGGCGGCCCGACCGATCTGCAGCTCGGTGATCCGCGCACGGAGGTGCTCCACCGCCGCCGGCGGCGGGTATACGGCGACGAAGAGTCTCAACCCGGCCGCCGGTGGCTTCCCCGGTTACCACTCAACGGTGGCGCTGTCGGTGCTCGGGCCGGGCACCAGGCAAGATCAGACCCGCGCGGTGCAGCAGCCCTTCGACTCGTACCCGCTCAAGCTCCCGGTCCACCCCGGTCAGCTCGTCCAGGTGCTGCCCGATTCCGAGGGCCGCGCAGGCCAGCCGAAGCCGGTTGTCGTAGCTGGCGAGCGTCGCCTCGTGCCAGACCCTGGCCCGCCCGGAGCCGCCGACCTGATGGCCCCGGAGCCGGCGTAGCTCCGTGGCGAGCTGTTCCAGCGGCTGCCGATCCGGCCGGTCCATCCGGCTCAGATCAATGTTCCGGGTGAGCGCGTCGGCCTCGACCGCCCGGTCCAGGCGAGCGATTATCCGCCGTTCCCGTTGTCGGCTCCGCCACCGCGCCCATCGACCGGCGAGTCGGTCAACGAGTTCGTCGGCGCAGATGAGCAGGGTGATCACCACGGGCAGGCACACCACGGCAGCCACCATCAGGGGCACCAGCAACGCACGTCCCAGCTCCACGCCCCGACGCTAAGCCGGCGGTGATCGCCCTGCCACCGATTTGCCACAATGAGCCGTTTGTCAAGTTCCGCCGCGCGGACCTCACACCCGCTCGGTGAGGTAGAAGCGGGGCATCGGCAGTACCCGGAACCGCAGCCGGGCTCCCGAGCGGCGCAGCTGCCAGGCCAGGGCGAGCAGTGCGGCGGTGAGGGAGACCAACCCGCCCATCCAGATGCTGGCCCCGGCGCCGTACGTCTCGGCGAGCCACCCGATGACCGGGGCACCCACCGGGTTGGTGCCCAGGAAGACCAGTACCCACAGCGCCATGACCCGGCCCCGGAAGGCGGCGTCGGTGCCCAGTTGGATGCGCTGGTTGCAGGCCTGGGCGAAGAAGACCGTGGAGAAGCCGGTCGGCAGGAGCAGCACCACCACCAGCCAGTACGTGGGAGCCAGCCCGACCAGGGTGCCGAAGGTGGCGCAGACGACGGCCGCGGAGAGCACCAGCCACACCGAGGGGCGACTGCGGCGCCCGGTGCCGGCCAGGGCCCCGGCCAGGGCGCCCACCGCGAGGGCGCTGCTGAACAGACCGAACGAGGCGGCTCCGGTGTCGAAGACGGTCTTGGCCAATGCGGCGAGGGTGAGCTGGAAATTGAAGAGTGAGGTGGCGATGACCGAGATCAGGACCATCGGCAGCAGCAGGTCCGGCCGACCCCAGACGTAGCGCAGCCCGTCCACGACCCGGGCCGAGGCCCGCTCCTCGCGCGGCGGTAGCGCCTCGCGGTGCAGCTCGGCCGGGCGCATCCGGATCACGTTCACCAACGGCGCGATCGAGCTGAGGGCGGTGACCAGGAATACCGGCCCCACGTCAACGACGGCGATGGCCAGGCCGGCGAGGGCGGGGCCGACGATCCGCGCGGAGTTGAAGGTGGCCGCGTTGAGGGAGAGGGCGTTCGGCAGCAGCGGGGTGCCGACCAGTTCGGAGACGAAGGCCTGCCGGACCGGGGTTTCCACCGCGTTGGCGACGCCGAGCAGGGCGGCGAAGGCGAAGACGTGCCAGAGCTGCACCCGGCCGGTGATCACCAACAGGCTCATGGCCAGGGAGAGGAGCGTCCAGAACAGGTTGGCGGCGAAGAGCAGGACGCGCTTGTCGTACCGGTCGGCGAGGCGCCCGGAGATCAGCGTGAGCAGCAGAACGGGAGCGAACTGGAGGGCGGTGACGATACCGAGCGCGGTGGCGGAATTGTCGCTGAGCTCGAGGACGAGCCAGTCCTGGGCGATGAACATCATCCAGACGCCGATCAGCTTGATCAGCTGTCCGGAGGCGAATAGCCGGTAATTGCGGACCTGTAGGGACTGGAATATCGTGCTCAGCTTCTTCTGCACTCTTGGTGCGCCTCCCTCGCGTACGCGTCATCGTCGTGACGGCACAGGCGGGGCGGGAGCTTCAGGTACGGGTGAGCTGTTGCAGAATCTCTGCTGCCTGGCGCAGCGTCTCCCGTTCCTCCGCACTCAGTTCGGCCAGCCGGTGGGCCAACCATTGGTCCCGAACGCGCTCAAACTGGTCCAGCACTGCTCCGCCCCCCTCCGTCGCGGCGAGGATCACCTGCCGGCCGTCGGTCGGGTGGGGGGTGCGCTGCACGAGGCCGCGCTCCTCCAGTTTCGCGACGATCTTGGTCATCGTCGGCGGCTGAACCCGTTCGACGTCAGCAAGCTCCCGGGGCGTCAGCGCGCCCGCCAGCCGGAGGCTGGTGAGCGCGGAGAGCTGGGTGACCGTCAGGTCACCAACCGGTCTGGCCTGGCGGACCCGCCGGTTGAGCCGGGTAATCGCATCCCGCAGCTGGACCGCCAGCTGCACCGGTGGCACGCTCTTCGCCGTCACCGTCTGCTCCGTCACTGTAGTTAGCCTAACTAATGAGCCTAGCTAACGACATGCGATATGACCAGGCTCACGCGGAGTACGCACGCGGGGCGCGGGGCCGGTTCGCCGCCCGGCCCCGCGTTCCGCGTCACAGCAGTACAGACTCGATCGGTCCGCGCAGGAAGTACAGCACGAAGAGCGCCGCCACGCCGTACAGCAGCGGGTGGACCTCCCGCGCCTTACCCCGAGCGACCTTCATCAACACGTACACGATCACGCCGGCACCGATGCCGTTGGAGATCGAGTAGGTGAACGGCATCAACACGATCGTGAGGAACGCCGGGATCGCGATCTCGAAGTCGGTCCAGTCGATGGTCCGCACCGCGGTCATCATCAGGAACCCGACCACCACGAGCGCGGTTGACGCGGCCTCGAAGGGCACCACCAACACCAGCGGCGTGAGGAACATCGCCAGCAGGAAGAGCACCCCGGTGACCAGGTTGGCCGCACCCGTCCGGGCACCCTCCGCGACACCGGCCGCACTCTCGATGTACGCCGTGTTACTGGACACGCTCGCGGCGCCGCCGCCGGCCGCGGCGATCGAGTCGACCAGCAGGATCTCCTTCGCCCGGGGCGGGGTGCCCTGCTCGTCGAGCATCCCACCCTCCTGGCCGACCGCCACCATCGTGCCCATCGTGTCGAAGAAGTCGGTGATGATCAGCGTGAAGATGAACATCAGCACGACCAGCCAGCCGGCCCGGCTCCACGAGTCGAGCACGTTGAACCGGCCGAGCAGCGACAGATCCGGCACGTCCAGGATTCGACTCGGCAACTCGGGCACGGTCAGCGACCAGCCCTTGGGGTTCGACACCCCGTTGACCACCGACGGGCCGATGTTGCCCAGCGCCTCGATGACGAGCGCCAGCCCGGTCGAGGCGAGGATGCCGATCAGGATCGCGCCCTTTACCCGGCGTACCACCAGCACCAGAGTCAGCAGCAGACCCACCACGAAGACCAACATCGGCCAGCTGACCAGCTTGCCGCCGATGCCCAGGCCGACCGGGACGGTGGTGTTGGCCGCGTCCGGGAGCCGCCGGACGAAGCCCGCGTCAACCAGACCGATGATGGTCAGGAACAGCCCGATGCCGACCCCGATCGCCGCCTTCATCTGGGTGGGCACCGAGCGGAACACCGCGGTACGCAGCCCGGTCAACACCAGCACCGCGATGATCAAACCTTCGATCACCACCAGACCCATCGCGTCCGCCCAGGTCATCTCCGGGGCGATCTCGTACGCGACCAGCGCGTTGACGCCGAGACCGGCGGCGACCGCCAGCGGGAACCGGCCCACCACGCCCATCAGGATCGTCGCCAGACCGGCGATCAGCGCGGTCGCCGCGGCGAGCGCCGGGATCGGCAGCCGTTCCCCGGCGCCATCAACGGCGGAGCCGAGGATCAGCGGGTTGAGCACCACGATGTAGGCCATCGTGAAGAAGGTCGCCAGCCCACCGCGCACCTCACGGCCCAGCGTCGAACCGCGGGCGGAGATCTCGAAGTAGCGGTCGAAACGGTTCCGCGGTGTCGCGGGCGGCATGGCGCCGTCGGGCGGGGCTACTGCCATCGGGTCCTCGCAGGTGCTCTCTCGTCTAGTCGGCCGCATCGTCGCTGATCATCGGCCCGATAGGAAAACTGATCCCGTACGCTTGCTCCGTGCTGAAGCAGCCGCAACGGCGGACCGAGCCGCTCGACCCGCCGATGGTGCCGTTCGCCCTCGCCGGGATGGCCGCCTGGGCGATCGCCGGAGTCGTGCTGTTGTTCTTCCGCGACCAGCTGGTGGAAGCCGGTCGCGAGGGCTGGCTCTGGACCTGCCTGGCTGGAGTCCTGTGGGGTCTGCCCGGTCTCGCCGTGATGATGCGGCACGACTCGCACCGACGTCGCCGCCGCGCCGGTCACTGATCCACGCCGGCGCTCACCTCACGGCTGGCCATTCGACTCCGCCACCTCGGCGACCTCCGCCACCTCGGCCGACGTGTCGGCCTCGCGCACCGACACGGTCTCCACCGCGCTGTCGTCGTAGACGGTTGATAGCTCCTCGGCGGGACTCTCGGGGGGCTCAGCCAGAATCTCCGAGTGCGCACCGCAGCCATGGTCGGCGCTGACCACGCGCCCGTCATCCGGAGCAAAGAGGTTGCCACAGGCACCGAAGGACTGGCACAGCGCGCCGGCGAGCGGCAGATAGAAGCCGCAGGTCCCGCAGCGGGCTGCCACCGGAGCCGCGGTGGCGATCGGTGCGGTTGGCCCGTGGTCGCCGTCGTACCACCGTTGGGCGGCTTCGCCGCGCCCCTCCCGGGACATCACCCGTGCCCGGCCGAGACCCAACTCCCAGGCGGCCTCCTCGACCGCCGGGTCGTCGGAGAGCAGGTAACCGGGCTGGAGCCGGTCGTCGTCGGGCGGGCTGGGCAGCAGGTCACCCGGGCCGAGATCACCGGGCTGCAGCCGCTCCTGCCAGGGCAGCCAGCCCGGGGCGAGCAACGCATCCGGGCCGGGCAGCAGCACGGCCTCACACACGGTGACCGTGCGACTGCGGGGCACCCGGGTGACGGTGACAGCCCAGCGCCAGCCACGATAGCCCGCGAGCCGACACTCGAAGTAGTGCGTGACGAGACGATCACCTTCGGCAAGGGTCTGGAGATGATCGCCGACCTCCGCCGGGTCAACCTCGGTGATGGCGTCGCGAGCCACCTCGACGGCGGCGGCACAGACCTGGTCGAGACGGGGGGCACGAGCGGAGGCGGACCTGGTCACCCGACCATTGTTCCCCATGCGTGGGACCACCTGACAGGGACTCCCCGAACCAAACACGGCAGTGGTGGCGCGCGGGCCGGGCCGATGAGTGAGACTGGTGCACATGCCGTCCTCCCTCCGCCCCGAGCGCTCCTTCCTCGGGTGGACTGTCGGCACCGGCCTCAAGGCCGTCCGCCTGCTGCTGCGCGGTTCGGTCAACAGCGGCCGCTGGATGACCCAGTCGGTGGGGCGGGCCCGCGCCCGGGGCGCCGGCCGGGAAACCGGCATGATTCGCCTCTTCGACCTACATGCGCTCTCCTGCGCCGGGGACACCCTGATCGCGATCGGCCTGGCTGGGACGATCTTCTTCAACGTGCCGCTCGGAGAGGCCCGCAGCAAGGTCGCGCTCTACCTACTGGTGACCATGGTCCCGTTCGCCCTACTCGCCCCGGTGGTCGGCCCGCTACTTGATCACTTCCGGCACGGCCGGCGGTACGCCCTGGCCACCAGCATGCTCGGACGGGCGTTCCTGGCGTGGCTGATCTCTGACTACATCCACGGCTTCGGCCTGTACCCGGCGGCCTTCGGAGTGTTGGCGCTCTCCCGCGCGTACGGCGTGGCCCGGTCGGCTGCCGTACCCCGGCTCCTCCCGGAAGGGCTCGGGCTCTCCCAGATCGGGGCCAGAGCCAGCGTGTACGGCACGATAGCCGGCGCTCTGCTCGCGCCGATCGGCCTGGCCGCCTTCTGGTTCGGTCCGCAGTGGCCACTCCGAGTCGCCTCGGTGATCTTCCTGGTCGGCATGGTCGTCGCCCTGCGACTGCCACCGAAGGCGGACTCGGAGCCGCCCGAACGGGTACCGCGCCCGCTGCGGGCGCTCCGGCGAAGTTCCAGCGATCGCCCCCTGGGCCGGGGTGGTCCGCACGGCCGGCTGGTCATCGCCACCCTGATCGGCGCCGCCACGCTGCGCGCGGTCTACGGCTTCCTGCTGCTCTTCCTGGCCTTCGCGATCAAGGCCGGCGACCTGACCACCGTCGTCTTCGGCCGGGACCTGGGCGACGAGGCCGCCCTCGGGTTGGTCGGCGGGGCGCTGGCGATCGGCAGCTTCCTGGCCACCGCGGTCGGCACCCGGCTGCGGATCCATCGCCCGGCGGCGCTGCAGTCCAGCGGCATGGTGATCATCGCTGGGGTGGCTGTCCTCGCCACGCTCAAGTTCTCGCTGCTGATGGTCGCCCTACTCTGCCTGGTCACCGCACTGACCAGCGGCATCGCCAAGCTCGCGGTGGACGCCTCGATCCAGGAGCGCATCCCCGAACGGCTGCGGGCCAGCTCGTTCGCCCACTCGGAGACAGCGCTCATGCTCGCCTTCGTCGCCGGCGGCGGGTTGGGGCTCGTCCCCTTCGACGGCCGGCTCGGCATCGCCGTCTCCGCCGGGGTCGCGACGCTCGCCACGGCCCGCGGCATCCTGGTCGCGGGCCGGCTGCGGGCAGAGCGGCTGGCTGGCCGGCCGTTGGCGGATGACGACGTCGCCCAGGACGAGTCGCCCCTGGGCGATTCCGCCGCCGACGACCCAATCCCCACCTCGCCCGCCCCGAGACCCGGCACCGGGGACGACGATGACCCGGCACCACCGGGTTTCCACCTCTACCGTCCGTCGTCGGCGGTGGGCGGGCCAGGCAGCAGCGATGAGGAGAGCCGCCGGGGGCCGATCCCGTGACCGGGGTTCTGGTCGTCACCGCGGTTCCCGCCGAGGCCGAGGCGGTCCGTGCGGGGCGGGGGCCGACGGTCACCGTAGCGCCGGTCGGGGTAGGCCCGGCGGCGGCCGGGGCCGGCACCGCCCGGCTACTGGCCCTGGCGGAGGCCGCTGGCCGCCCGTACCGCCTGGTCGTCAGCGCGGGCGTGGCGGGCGGCTTCCCGAACCGGGTCGAGGTCGGCGGAACGGTCGTCGGTACCAGTGCGATCGCGGCCGACCTGGGTGCCGACTCCCCGACGGGCTTCATCCCCGTGGACCAGCTCGGGATGCCAGCCGAGTTGCTGGGTGCCGGCCCCGCCATCACCGCGGACCCGAACCTGGTCGCCACCCTCCGGGCCGCGCTTCCGGCCGCCGCGGTCGGTCCGGTACTGACCGTCAGCACGGTCACCGGAACGGTCGCCGGGACCGAGGCGCTTCTGCGTCGGCACCCCGACACGGTGGCCGAGGCCATGGAGGGGTACGGGGTGGCCGTTGCCGCCGCGCACGCCGGCCTACCCTTCGTCGAGCTCCGCACCATCTCCAACCCGGTCGGACCGCGCGACCGCGACGCCTGGCGCCTCCGGGAGGCTCTCGCCGCCCTCACCGAGGCCGCCGCGGTCCTGCCCGGCTGAGAAGGCGGTCGGGTCGGGCGGCTACTGGCGCAGGGTGTCGGGGAGCCACCGGCGCAGACACCACACGCGCCCGCCGCCGCACAGCCCCGCGACCCATCCCCGAATCCCCGAAACCCGGCCCTTCGCGCAGCCCATCGACGGGGCAGCTCGACAGCAAGAACAGACAAGTCACTGTCGGGCCCGCAGCCAAGATCGGCATTCCCAATCTAGGCAGACCCAGCTACATCAAGCCCTTTCATAGCCACGTCCAGTGTCCACCGACCAAACCGACGCCAGTCCAACCACACACCAAAAGCCCCGGAAGGCCGAATGGATGCGGGCACATTCCGAGTCACAACCAGCCCAAATATCGATCCGAGCGGATCGTTGAGTCAACCTCCTCGAAGCGCGACCCCGGCTACCCGCAGAAACGATAGAGCCCCGTCGGCCGACCCTGGTGCCACAACAACCCACACTCGGGATGCCCGGTGTGATCATCAACCCCGAATTCACGTGCGTACAGCCCCGCCCCGGTGGCGCAAAAGGGCATTACCTCCAGTTCACTCTATATGTTGACTTTCCGGTGGCTGAAGTTGAGTAATTGACTACTCAGGGCGCGCCTCCGCACGCCCGGTAATGTTCCGCCATGGATCGCCTCCAATCCGGATTTGGTCTGAGGAGGACTTGCATGGGGGACTATGCAGTCGACGACGTTGAACTCACTGTGGACCTTTATGAGCGCCTCGTCGAAACCGTGCTGGCACGATACCCAACAAAATCTTTTGGCTACCTGGCGTCCCCCAACGGCGAGATGCGGCGGGCAACCGATTTCCTCCTGTTCGAAGACAACGTTCGTAACGATGACGCCTGGCGGCACGAGTTTGTGTCTCGAGGTCGCTACTTTGTAGATCATGACGATGCCGGATTCGTCGCCACCCCTGAGGAGTCACTGCGGGTACACCGCCACCTACTACAATCAGGACTTACCGAGATCGCGGTGTTCCACACTCATCGCAGACACCCCGGGAACTTCTCCGACATCGATTACGACCTACATATAAGCCGCTTCAAGGCATTATGGCACCTAATTATATCGCTGCGCAATCCGCGCTTCCCACAGGTGCGGGCGTTCGCGGTGTCGCCATCAGGCGTGGGCGAGATGGGGGTTCGGGTGCGGTGAACGTTCGGACGCGCGATCGCCTGATCCAGCGTGCCAAAAATGCCTTGATGATCAATTCTTCCGGGCTGCCGGAATGCCGCGACAACAAAGAAATATATGCGGTGATGACACTGATCGAACAGGCCAGCGATGCGGATCTTTCCGAGATCGCGAACGCCTTCCTCATAGACGCGGGGAATCGAGCCGCCGAGCACATCGAGCCCCTATTGAGGAAAATCGAGGCCACCACATTCTCAATGGGGACGGCCGCCGAGGACGCCCGCCACTTCAGCGGCGAGGTACCCCTGCATTCGGTGGACTTGGCGGCCTATCGAATGGCCAGCACGGCGGTTACCAACGAACTGTTCGGGCTCCTCGATCCGACCCGCACCAAGGATCTTGATCCGCGCGAGTTGCACCACCCGGTGGTGAACGTGAGCTGGTTCGACGCCTGGGTCTTCGCCGCATGGGTGGGATGCCGGCTGCCAACCGAGGCGGAGTGGGAGTACGCGTGCGGTCTGGGTTCGGCCGAGCAATGGTGCTGCCCACAGGAGCAGCTCGTCGAGTACGCCTGGTTCAGCGAGAACTCAGGCAGCGTTTTGTGGCCGACACAGACGCGCGAGCCGAATTCGTTGGGCCTCTACGACATGCATGGGAACGCTTGGGAATGGTGCCAGGACTCATTTCACACCGACTCATACAGACGGACACCACAACGAAATCCCGTTTATGGCGAAATAACCGAGGGACACACTCACAAAGTCAACCGGGGTGGCGGGTTCTTGGCATTGCCGGAAATGTGTCGAACCCGTTACCGGATGCACGACCCAGCCCACACCTGGGCGATGGACCTAGGATTTCGACTAGCGGATTCACGCGCTACAGATCCGGAGGACTGATCGCGGCATGCTGAAGCTGACTCTTTCTGCGTCGCTGTTTTCACTGCTTCCCTACACGGAACAGAAGACTGATGCAAAGATCAACCGTACCGTGACTGTCGATGCCAACAGCTGGGAGGAGCTGGTGCACCGGATGCGCATCGACTATCCGCAGCTCGCTGATCACGTTCTGACACCGAACGGGTTGATCAAAACAGGCTTTCTCGTAGCCGTGAATGACGATGTCGCACCCCGCTCCGAACGACCCGACATATCCGGTGGAGATGGGGTAATGCTGTTCACTCAAATGGCCGGCGGATAGGGAGTAGATGATGACGCGTCGTCCCGCGATCTCCGACCTGGGGCTGGCGAGCGGAAAGAGGTCTCGGCTGCACCGGATCCTTCATCAGCATGGTCCGCGCAACGGCACTGCCCTATTCTTGCCCTACGACCAAGGGCTGGAACACGGGCCGAGAGATTTCTTCGCCAACCCGGCTGCGGCCGATCCCCGCTATATCCTCAAGCTCGCGGTGGAGGGTGGATTCAACGGTATAGCAATACAGATTGGCGTTGCTGAAAAATTCTACTGGGAGTTCGCCGGCGAGGTTCCGCTCATCCTCAAGCTCAATGGCAAGACCGAGATCCCTCCCGACGACGAGCCGCTTTCCCCGCTCAATGCCACCGTGGAGGACGCCGTACGACTCGGTGCCGACGCGGTTGGCTACACACTGTATGTCGGCTCGCCGCGTCAGACCGACGACTTCGCACAGTTCCGCCAGGTACGTCGCGACGCTGAGCGGTTCGGTGTACCGGTGGTGGTGTGGACCTACCCGCGCGGTTCAGCGGTCGCCCGCGCTGGCGGGAAGACCTCCTTCTACGCGGTCGACTATGCCGCTCGCGTCGCAGCCGAGCTGGGCGCGGACGTCATCAAGGTGACCTATCCGGACCCAGAAAGCCGTACTGGCGTACGCAGGGAGTACGACCGACCGTTCGCGATCGAGGAGGCACTTGCCGCGATCACCAGGTCCGCGGGCCGTTCTCTCGTCGTCATGTCCGGCGGTGACAAGGCCGAGGACAAGGCCGTGCTCGAGCGCGCGCGATTGGGCCTGGAGGCCGGCTGGACCGGCGTGATCATAGGACGCAATGTCTGGCAGCGCGAGCATGACGCCGGCCTGCGGTTTGTCGACAGCCTTCGCCAGCTGCTGGAGACGCATGATGGCCAGTGAAACCTTCGACTACATTGTCGTTGGCGCTGGGGTTGCCGGGTGCGTGCTGGCCCGGCGTCTCTGCGATGACCCCTCGGCGACCGTGCTTCTGCTCGAGGCAGGGCCCCCGGGCGACGATCCACGACTGGCCGCCCCCGCCACCTGGCCCGAGCTGATCGGTAGCGAGTACGACTGGGGCTACCGCACCGAGCCACAGCCGCACCTCAACAGCCGGACCCTGTCCTGGCCGAGAGGCCGGGTCGTGGGCGGGTCCGGGGCAATCAACGCGATGGTCTACGTCCGGGGCCACCGCAGCGACTTCGACACCTGGGCGGCGTTCGGCGGCAGCCGATGGGATGCCACGCATGTGCTGGCGGAGTTCGATCGCGTCGAGCATCCGGTAACCGGCATGCTCACTGTCTCGGAGCGGACGAATCCGCACCCGCTGAGTCTCGCCTTCGTCCGAGCGGCGGAGGCGTATGGACTGCCCTTCAACCCAGACTTCAACCGGGGCGAGCAGGCTGGCGCTGGCTACTACCGCACCACCTCGCGGGGGGACCGCCGGGTGCACACCGCGGAAGCCTATCTACGTCCCGCGTTAGCCCGACCAAACCTGGTCGTGCGTACTAATTCCGGTGCAACTCGGCTGGAGATCCAGGGCGGGCGAGTCACCGGTGTCAACGTACGGCACGGCGGCGCTGAGGAATTTGTCCGGGCTGAGCGTGAGGTCGTGATGTGCGGTGGTGCCATCGACAGCCCGGCGTTGCTGCTGCGCTCCGGCATCGGCCCGGCGGACACTCTCCGGAGGCACGGCATTCGGGTGCATGTCGCCCTTCCCGGGGTTGGGCGGAACCTACACGACCACATCCAGGTCTCAGTGCCCTTCCCCACTGCCACAGCCACCGGCCACGCCGTGGACCCGGCCTCAAACCTCGGTGAGGCCGGCGGCTTCGTGCACACCCGTTCCGGCCTGCCAGCACCCGACATCCAGCTGTCGTTCGCGCCTATGCTCAGCCTCAACAGTGGTCACGGTCAGGGCTCTGGGTTCACCATCGGCCCCGCGGTCACCCGCCCCATGAGCCGGGGTGAGTTGACGCTAACCGACGCCGACCCCACCACTGCACCCCGGATCGATCCCCGGTACCTCAGCGACCCGTCCGACCTGGAAACGCTGATCGACGGCGTGCAAACGGCGCTGGAGATCGCGGCCCAGCCGCCACTGGCCAGGGGCTACGACGGGTTGGGCAGCCGCCAGGACATCGCGGCCTTCATCCGTGCCCGCGCCGAAACCCAGTTTCACCCAGTGGGCACGTGCCGGTTCGGCACAGATGAGCAGGCCGTTGTGGATCCCGAACTCAGAGTCCGAGGCGTTGAGGGGCTACGGATCGCCGATGCCTCAGTGATTCCCGCTGTCACGACCGGAAATACACAGGCTCCGGTGATCGTCGTCGCCGAGCGAGCGGCCCAGCTTGTCGGACGACGCGATGCGCCTTCCTGACGTCCTCGACGAGCCCACCGATGACCAGTGGGAGCAGTACGTCTCGATCGCCGAGCGTTCTTTCGGCGTACCGCTGCCCGATGCGCCTTTGCTGCGTAGCAACGGGTTGGTGCGCCTGGCCGCCGATGCCGAGGGAGTGATCGGTGGGGCTATCGCTCTGCCATTCACCCAGTATTTTGGGGGCCGTCCACTCTCCTCGGCCGGGTTGTCGCTGGTATGCGTGAATCCGTCCGCCCGCGGCGACGGTGTAGCGCGAATGGTGGTCGATTCGCTGGTCGATCACCTTCGGGAGCGTGGCGTGGCGCTCGTCGCGCTGTGGACGCCATCGCCGGGGATCTACCGCCGGTGGGGCTGGGAGGTGGCAGGCGGCGCCTCCGCGTACACGGTTCCGGTCACCTCGCTGCGCACCATGCCGAGGCGGCACTCACGTGTGGTAGCCGATCCCGATCCCGGCTCCGTTTTCGCCCTGCATGCGGAACTCGCCGGTCATTGGGATGGTGCGCTTCACCGTCCAGGCTGGTGGTGGGGTTGGAAGGCCTCGGCTGCGGCGAAGGAGCGCCACCACTATGGGGTTGCCAACGATGACCGGCTCGACGGCTATGTCGCCTACTCCACCCAGCCGTTGCCGGAGTGGGGCCAATCCATGGTGGTGGAAGACTTGTGGGCACGCGACGGCGGAGCCTTTTCCGCACTTTGCACCTTTCTTTCCAAACACTCCAGTTTTACCCCGCACATCAGGTTCGCCCCTGGTGTCCTGCCGAGCCCCCCGGAACTATCCCTGTGGTTGCCGCAGTACGACTGGCACGAACATCCCTGGCATCCATGGATGCTGAGAATCATCGATATTGAATCCGCGTTGACAACGCGCGGGTGGCCCGTCGGGGTCCGGGCGAACATCTCCCTGCGCATGGTCGACGGACCGATGGCCGGGACCGAGTTAGACCTCATGATCGAGGATGGCAAAGCCCGTCTCGGTCACGGCAGCGGCCGGCAGGTGATGCTCACCGAGCGCGGTGCCGCCGCATGGTTTAGCGGTTGCTGGAGTGCGTCGCGGCTCGCACGCGCTGGCCTGATCACAACAGGCGACGCCCACACTCTAGCCACTATGGACTCACTGGTCGCCACACGACCCTGGCTACCAGACAGATTTTGATCGGAGGGGTCATGCCCGGACCTGGATACGCATTCTTCGGAACTGAGGAGTGGGAAAACGTCAAGGGGGCTATGAGTGATTGGGAGGCTACCCGTACGGCCTACGACAAAGTCCCCGAAATTCCGGTTGTACGCCGCTTCGAACGCAGCGCACTAGATCACTTCGGGGCCAACCACTGCGTTGCCGTATCCAGCGGAACCGCCGCGCTGGTGACAGCTCTCGCGGCACTTGATATCGGTCCCGGCGACGAGGTAATCGTGCCCGGCTACACGTTCCTGGCCTCGATCGGTGCTATCATCTATTCCGGCGCTACTCCGATTATTGCAGAGATCGATGAATCCTTTACGCTGGACCCCGCCGATGTCGAATCACGCATCACCGAACGCACCAAGGCGATTATGCCGGTCCACATGCTCGGCGCACCCTCGGACATGGATGCGCTCACCGCCATCGCGCAGCGACACGGGCTACTGATCCTGGAAGACGTCGCACAGGCATGCGGTGCCAGCCTCCATGGGCGACACCTCGGTACGATCGGTGATGCGGGAACTTTTTCACTAAACACCTTCAAGGTAATCACGTGCCGTGAGGGTGGCTTTTTGCTCACCAACAGCCCGCGCACGTATCAGCGGGCCTACTCTTTCCACGACCAGGGATGGTTCCCACTTGAGGGGCAACGAAACACTGACCGCGGCTCCGGCGACCTAATTTTCGGGCTCAATTTCCGGCTCGCCGATCTAGCCGCCGGTGTGGCCCTCGCCCAGCTATCGAAACTTGACCGGGTGCTGGCCACCACTCGAGCAGCGAAGCGCACGCTGGCAGAACAGATATCCACTCATCCGCGGTTCACACGCCGGGTACTGCACGACCCCGACGGTGAATGTGGCACCATCCTGGCCTACATCTTCAACGAGCGCGCCGACGCACAGGCCGTTGCCAAAGCTTTGGGCACGAAGACCATGGACGACTCGGGCAAGCACCACTACGCCAACATGGCCCAGCTGCAGGCGCTGGGACGTGGCGAACGGGTGTGCCCGTTCCGAAAGCCGGAGCCGGTCAGCAACCGCTACGATCCCGGCGCGCTGCCGCAGACCGACGACATCCTGCAGCGCTCCATCGCGTTGTCCGTCGGCGTCACCGACAGCTACCTAGGTGCCGGGTTCGGTATCTCGGTTTCCAGCACACCGAAGCAGATCACGCACATCGCCGCACAGTTTAGGCGAGCAGTTGCAAGCCTCTGATCCCGGCCGGCTGCCAGAGCTTTCAGTACACGCCGTCGCGTTCGACATGGACGGCGTGCTGGTGGATACGAACGGGGCCATCGAGCGGGCGTGGCGCAGCGCCGCGAGCATGTACGGCGTACATGTTTCCGATGCAGACCTGCGCACCCACGTACATGGACAACCCGCGACAAGCACGCTGCGGGCGCTCTTTCCCGGACACACCCCAATGCAGCGTCAGGAAGTCTGGCGGCACGCGGCGCGCATCGAGGAACAGATGCCCTACCAGCCCATGCCCGGTGTGCTGCCCCTCCTCCGGGCCCTGGCAGACTCGGGGATCGCCGTGACCCTGGTGACCAGCAACCTGCCCGGCCGGGTCGCTGCCATCCTGGACCTCATCGGCGCTGCCGACGCGTTCCATACCGTGGTCAGCCGTGATGACACCGTCAACGGCAAACCGCATCCAGAGCCCTATCTCACCGCGGCGAGCAGACTAGGCGTGCCGCCACAGCGCATGCTCGTCTTCGAGGACTCTGACAGTGGCATTCGCGCCGCCAGCGCGGCCGGTTGCGCCTGCGTCGCGGTCCGTCAGCCCTCGAAGGACCCCAACGTGGTCGCGGTCGTCCCCGATTTCACCGGTATCGCGGTCACACGGGATGATTCTGGAACACCGATTCTGACGGGAGTGCCGGGCACCCCCGTGATCCGTCTGATTGTCAGGAGGAGCCGAACCGATTGACATCGCCGGCCAGGCCGTTCGGCTTCCAGCTCAACGGCGGGATCCCTGCGTTGGCCGGCGACGGTGGGGTGGGTGAGTGGTGTAGGTGCACTAAGGGATCGTCATAGCGGTCAAGTGGAGTATCGAACTCCATCCGGTAGAGAAAGTCGTTGTCTTCCCCGCCCCACCCCTCATAGCGCTCGTCCATCCCACCAACACGCCGAAAAGCGCTTGCCCGTGCCCAAACACAGCCTCCGGGCGGGCGGCGCAGTGTGAACCCACGCAGCCTGCTTGGCCGGGCCGCCGCCGAGGCAGCGAACACCCGATCATGTATGGCCGTCGCGCTCGACTCGGCACCGAGTGAGAGGGCGTCGCGGTACGGGATGACAGCGCCAACGCCACCCGATGCCAGGAACCGCTGCACGTTACGGGAAACGAAATCGCGATCAGTGAGGATGTCGGCGTCGAGGACACATACCAACTCAACGGCACCGGGGGTGTTGAACACTCCGACATTTACCGCCCATGCCTTGTTGAAAGAATCGCCTTTCGGGGCGAACACGTAGTGCTCACATAGCTGACGAATGGGTTCTTCCCAGCGGGGCGAGATGTCGGACTCTACCACGGTCACCCGGTAGCTTTCCCGGTCGAAGCTCTGGTCACGGAGCGCCGTCAGGCAGGCGAGCATATTACGGACACGGGAGCCATCCTCGCCGTCGTCACGGAACGGAATCACGATCAGTACCGGTGCCTTATTGGACTGCGCTACTTCGACACTGCCGGCCTCCAGCTCCTGCCATGTGACAGGTGGGCTAGCAGCCGGATAGTCGTCACCGACGTGGTATCCCAGGCGGATGTTGGTTTCGGCCAGCCAGGCCAGGTCGAACAACTCGTCGAGTACTCCTGGACGCTTCCCGGCGCACGCTATCAGCGTCTGTCGTAGCCTTTCGTGCCGAGTTCGGCTCCGGTTGTCTTCCAGCAGCGCCTGTGCCGCGCCACGCACGTCGTCATCCTCCACGGCCACGGCGGCGGCGACGACCGGGCCCACCCACGGACGCGACCATTCCCAGAAGACCTGGCTCGCGTGACGCGCGGCGTCGTCGACCGCGACGACTATGCCGTCCGCGACGGCTTTGGCCAGCAACAACGAAGAAGTGGGCAGAAGCCGCTGCATTCTCTGTCATCCTCTCGTCGTGCACTCATCACAGGCGGCGAGATTGGTCCGGGGCCGCGACGTGCCCGGTCTGCTCGGCTGGTTGTGTCGGAGGCGGCGCGGCGCGGAGACCGCGCACCGCGAGCCGGGGTGTGAGTCTGCGTTGCAGCAAGGCTCCCAACGCGACGCAACCACCCAGCATCACCCAAAGAATGACGGTGTGCCGCTCCAACAGGAGGCCGACCAGCCCGGGGCCCAGGCCCCACGTCATTGCCCAGGTCATCTGAAACAACGCCAGATAGCGCCCCCGTACCGGGGCTGGTGCCATAGCCGCGGCCAAGGCGTTGGCGGTGGGCAGGCACAACATCTCGCCCACGGTGAAGACAGCCATGCCAAGGACGATCATCGTCAGGCGTCCCGGCGAAGCGAGCCAGGCCGCGGAGGCCATCATCACTATCGACACTGCTACCAGGGCTGCTCCCGCGATCAAAACCGTGGACCGGGCCACATCCTGGACCATCTCAGTGACGCGGGTCTGGGTGCCGAAAATCATCAAGCTATTAAGCGTGAACAGTGCTGCCGGGAGCCAGGCGTCGAGCTCCAGTAGGCGCACGGCGTAGATTGGTATCACTGCCGTGGGGATTACCCAGGCAAGTGAGACCAGGGCTTGCGCCCCGACGAGGCCAAGGTAGGTGCGATCCCGCAGTACCACGCGCCATGGCCCCGCACCTTCTCCGTCGTGTGCCGTAGGTTGGTCATTTTCGCGCTCGTGTGTGCGTTCACGTTCGCGCTGACTGGGCATCCAGAGTAGTGCCGCACCGGCAAGTGACATCACAACTCTGATTAACAGAAGCACGAAGAAGGCGGTGTTGCTATCCGACAGCAACGCCAGTGTCGCCAGGAGCCCACCAAGGCCGAACGAACCACTCTTGAGCGCGTGTATAAGGGAGAACCAACTATCCAGTTCTGAAGGACGGGCGACTACACTGATGTAGGTTGGCCAAGCCGACCAGTAGAGCCGATCTGCCACCATCACGACGAAAACTGCGGCGAAGATAGTGAGCGGGCTCCGCGCGAACATGTAGAGCAAGGTTCCAACCGAGGCCAGCACGTTGCTCAGCACAACCATACGACGTGCACCAAGACGATCCACCATGCCGCCGACAGCCGGGACAACCACAAGCGAACTCAGGGTCGCCACAGTGATTGCGACACCCACACCAGCCAGACTGACACCAGAGGCCTGCACCAAAAACAAAAAAGAGATTGGCAGGAATACCCCTGCTCCGAGGGTGTCGATCACCGCTGCCGTAGTCAGGCGCCACCCAGCGCGAACATCTGGCACCCCCCACCGTCGGCTAATAATCGTCCTCCCGTCCTCGAATGGGCCTGATACATGCTCGTGGTATTCGCGAATCAGTATTCCCAGCTGCCACTACCACGTCGTGAGTAGTTCAGTACTCAACCGCGGTGGCGGCCGGACGGCCAGGGTCCCGGCAAAGTCGTCAGGTGATGTCGAGTAGTGCCAGTGGGCGAGTGCTGTCGCGGGCGTGATGCCGGTTTGCGGGATTTGGGATCTGCGGGCAGCCCAGCAGCGGTTTCGGACACCGTGACAGCCGGTGCAGTGGACACAGACGAGATCGGCGATGATGGCAGCGCGGCTACGGCTCACTTCGGACGATCAACAAGGCGCCATCAAGCCGGACACTCTCACGACTTTGCCGGGGCTCTGGCCGGATGGCCCATCACGTTGGCCAGTTGTGATCGCCCGGTGATGCCGAACTTGGAGTAGGTCCGGCTGAGGTGGTTGTCCACCGTGCGCACGGAGACGGTGAGCAACTCGGCGATCTCGCGGCTGGATCGACCGGCCGCGGCGAGCCCCGCCACCTCCCGCTCCCGCTGGGTCAGAGTGGTCAGCACGATGCCGGGCTCCAGCAAGGGCGTTCTGGCGTCCTCACACGCAGACGACAACGCCGACCGGCGCTCGAAAGAACGGCGCGCTGATGTCAGCCTGCCCGTGGCTCGGTGCGCCCGCAACGCCGCGCCGGCGAGTTCGGCGGCGTGCAGAGACAGCCCACAACGCGCGAGTTCCTCGGTGGCCGCATCGAGATGGCAACCATCCCCGGAGGTCAGGGCGGCGGCGGCACTAGCCAAGCCGGCGAACAGGTCCCCCTCAAGGCACGAGGTGAGCGATTCGAGCCGAGACACCACGTCGTGGCCGGCACCGAGCCGGGCGATGTCGTAGAGCGCGAACGCCTCAAGCGTGGGCAGGTTGTTCGCCGCCGCCGCTGCGGCCGCACGGCGCGCCAGTCGCACCGCCCGCGTGGCTTCGCCACCCGCCTGTACGACCCAGGCATGACTCAGACCCATGGAGATCTCGACGGACCTGATGGGATGCCGAACGTCGGTGGCAGCGGCCTGGGGCGGTCGTCCGGATCCATGAGCCTTGTATGACAAGGCGACAGACTCCGCCAGCAGCGCCTCGTGATAGAAGCGCAATCCCCAGGCGCTCCCAGCACCGGTTAACGACACCGCTTCCTGGAGAATCGACCGAGCGGTGAGCATCTGGCCCTGGAACTTGGCCACGAGCCCGACCGCACCGGCCCACATACCCGACAGCTCGGCACTGCCCAGCCTTGCCGCCTCGACGAAGGCGTCATCTGCGAGCCGGCGGGCCTCTACCAGTCGACCGCTCAACAGCAGCGCCCTGCAATGCACCAAGCCCAGGGCCGCTTCCACCCAGCGACACGGAGGCCAGAGGTGTCGCTGCGCCCGTCCCTGCTTGAGGAACCCGAAAGCTTCCGAAAGTCGTCCCAACTCGACACTCGCGGCAGCGGCCACCACACATTCCCACCCGCCGGTCGTAGCTTGGATGCGCGATGTGCCGAACACTCGCGCCACGACATCGAGGGCAGCACCACATTGACCTTCCGCATACAGCATCCAGGCCCGCCAGGCGGCATCTCTTTCAGAACGCTCAACATTGTCGATTTCCCTGCTGAAAGGCGCGAAAAAGGTGCCTGCGACAGGGATGCCCTCGAGTTTGTTGACGGTGAGGCGTCCCCGGTCCCACACGGGCGAGCCATCGTCGGTGCGGGACGGCTCGTGGGAAGCAGGTTGTGCCCGTAGCTGCGAGGTGGCATCGCCACGATCTCCCCGCCAACACAGGATTGTTGCCAACAGCCGTGAGGCTGGCGCCCCGGCACCACCGCGGATCGCGGAGCGAACCAGTCGTTCGGCATCGATAAGGGCGCCCTTTCCGAAGGCGGTGCACGCGCCGCGCAACTGAAGGTCGCTGTCAGTATCGGTATCGCTGTCGAGTCGCAGGGTTGCCATGACATCAACATTTTCGACACCCTGCGACGGCTGGTCGGCGTAGGCGCGGGCCAGACTCGCTCGCAGTTGCCGGGTCCGACTCACCGGCGTCGTCTCCCGGATAACCGTGGCGTGGAGGGGGTACTGCAACCGCATCGCCGGCGGCCACTCCCCCGAACGCGCGGGGATGAGAAGCCCTGCGTGTTCAGCGGAGGCGATCGCCCCGCGGTCGCACAACTGTTCAAGCACCGCCAACGGAAGTGACTCCACCTGCGCGGTGAGCTCGACCACTACCCGCTCGGGATCACCAAGGCGGTTCAAATGCGCTCGGACCAGATCGGCGAGCCGCGGCCCCGACCTGGCCTCACCTTCCCATCCCCACATGCCGTTGCGTTCAATGAGGTTGCCACCCTCCACACCGTCAATGAGCAGATAACGCAGCAGGAGAGGATTGCCCGCCGACAGCCTCCTGATCTCCTCGAGTGTGGTGCGATAGACGCGCGGCCCCAGCGCCGCCCTGACGATCTCGTCGACCACCTCCGGCGGCAGCGGATCAAGGTTCAGTAACTGGGCCAAGCCGTCCTTCCACAAGGCGGCGACCGACTCGCACACCTGCACGCCCACCTGCATGGTGGCCACAAGGGTGACCCTCCGACGGGTGGCCATCTGATAGATCAACGCGGCGGACGCGGTGTCCAGGTGATGGATATCATCAATACCGAGCACGACCGGTCTAGCGACATCCGTACCGGAGATGCGCTGCATTACCGCGCGCAGCACCCAGAGGTGCTCGGTCTCGTCACGGGGGGCAGCCGGGATCAGGTGCGCCAGGACAGCGAAGGGGATCTTCGCAGAGTCGCTGGTCGCGGCGAGTCGGTAGGTGTGCCGACCTGCACGCCTGGCTGCTGCCAGCGCCTCCTGCGCCAGGCGACTCTTTCCCACCCCACCCTGCCCCGCGATTATTACGCCGGTCCCGTTTCGGGTCAGGGCAGTTACGATGTCAGCTAGCTCCGAGGTGCGGCCGATGAGTGGCAATTGGGCCAAGTCAAACATTTCTTGTCCGTCATTCGCATCAGCATCGTTGCGTTTCGACTTAACAACCCACGCTGCGAGTCGCGCATATTTCAGGAGTCGGTGCCAGCCGCGGCGTACCGACATCGACCATCGAGCAAAATTTAGTGATCTTAAATCAATAAATCAATACCACTAGGCGGATGCGGCCTGTGATGCACCACACACTCTCGGTGACGATCACTGATCGCAACTACGTCGCCGCTTCGATATCGTGACCTCTCCCGACGGTACGAGGATCATCCGCCGGTCGACACCACCCTGCCCCGAACAGTGCGGGCCTACGCGAAGTGCGCCTACGGCTAGGAGAAAGCAGCCCGCCGTCGCGTAGAGGCGGCACTCGGCCTGCCGCCGGCTGCTGACGCAACCCCGCCGGCCGCTGACGAACCCACCGCACCATCGGCCGACAAAGCCGCCGGACGGAACCCGCCTGGCGGCTTCCATCACCGATGATCTCCGCGACACGCATACGACACAGCCAGCGAGATTAAGCGGGTAAGAGCGGGACTGAGTGAGACTCACGAAAGAGGCCCCTGACCGGCGTCTGCGCTGGTCAGGGGCCTCTTTCTGCACCTGGTGGCGGGTGAAGGATTCGAACCTTCGAAGCTTTCGCGACGGATTTACAGTCCGCTCCCATTGGCCGCTCGGGCAACCCGCCAGGGCACCCGCCGCGTCGCGACGCGGCGGCGAGAGCAAGGATAGCGGCTCGCCCCGGCGTGGCCGCAACCGGGTACCGTCAGGGGGCGCACGGCTGGCCCGTAGTGCACGTAACAGGACAGACCGCCAGGACAACAGGAGTATCAGCATGGCAGCCAACCCGTCGTTCGACATCGTGAGCAAGGTCGACCGTCAGGAGGTTGACAACGCCCTCCGCCAGACGGAGCGGGAGCTCTCGACGCGGTTCGACTTCCGGGGCACCGGCGCCGAGATCTCCTGGTCGGGCGAGGAGGCGATCAGCCTTCGGGCGGAGACGGAGGAGCGGGTCCGAGCCGCGCTCGATGTCTTCAAGGAGAAGCTGGTCAAGCGGAACATCTCGCTGAAGTCGCTGGACGCCGGGGATCCACGCGGGTCGGGTAAGGAGTTCAAGGTCGATTGCAAGGTGATCCAGGGCATCGAGACGGACAAGGCCAAGGCGATCAGTAAGAAGATCCGCGACGAGGGCCCGAAGGGCGTCCAGGCGCAGATCCAGGGTGACCAGCTCCGCGTGACCGGCAAGAAGAAGGACGACCTGCAGGCCATCATCGCCATGCTGAAGGGCGAGGACTTCGGCGTGGCACTCCAGTTCACCAACTACAGGTGAGAAGGCGCGCCGGCCTGGTTACCAGGCCGGCGCGCCTTGGGTAGACATGGTCACGAATGGTCGTCGATAGTTACTCCCGGCCAGCCCGGCCTCCTCCCATGCGACTCACCGAGTTGCGAACGTCAGCCTCCCGGCGTTCTTGGCGATTTCGTCGCCGGGCGCTCGGGTCGTCGTCGGACGGTGCTGACGGCGGCCTGACCGTCCGCTGGGCCCACCACGGTCAGCGCTCCGGGCCCACGACCTGCTCGAAGCGGAACTCGCGGATAAAGCAGTCCCGCGGTTGGCTGACCGCGAAGAGCACGCAGTCCACAACAGACTGTGCGGTCAGGTCGTCGGATGCCGCCCGTGGACCGTGTTGCACGAAGTCCGGCGGGAAGAGGGAGATGACGCGAATTCCTTCGGCCCGTAGTCGATGGGACATGATCTCGGCGAAGCCGGCCTGGGCGTGCTTGGCGGCGTAGAACGCGGGATGGGCCGCCGAACGGCGGTGGCCGACCTCGCCACAGGCGGAGACCATGTTGACGATGTCCGGCCGCGTTGACGCTCGCAGCAGCGCCAGCAGGTGTTTGGTGAGCAGGACCGTGCCGGTCGCGGCGCCGCCGATCGTGGCGATGATGTGGTCGTCCTCGACATCGCCGAGGTCCGCACCGGGCAGGTAGCCCGCACCGTTGTTGACCAGGACGTCGAGGTGTTCGGTGCGCTCGGCCAGCGCCGCCGCGAACCCGCGTACCGAGTCGGGGCTGGTCAGGTCACAGCCGAAGGCCTCGCCGCTCCCCCGCCCCCGCTGTCGGATCTTTTCCGTGGTGCGCCTCGCTGCCACCTCGTCGCGGGCGGAGACAAACACCTGCGCGCCGTGCTCGGCGAAGGCGGTCGCCAGGAGGCGTCCGGAGCCGCGTCCGGCACCGGTGATAGCAACCCGTAGTCCGTCCAGATTCATTGCGAGATCAAAACAGTTGAAGCTGACGTGATGTCAAAGTGGGGTCACCGGCAATACCACATCAGGCCTTCGGTGCCCGGCCTGGAGCATGAAAGTCGGCGGCGCGGGAAGAAGCGATCCCGGCGAGGGCCGGAAAGGCGAGGGCCGGAAAGGCGAGGGCCGGAAAGGCGAGGGCCGGGCAGTGCGACGGCCGGGCAGGGCGGTGCCGAGAAGGGCGACAGCAGGCAGGGCGACGGTCGAGAAGGGCGACGGCCAACGAGGAGCAACAGGCCGGAAAGGCAGCCGGATGCGGGGGGCGAGGACGCAGGATGCGGAG
Source organism: Salinispora pacifica DSM 45544 (assembly GCF_000378845.1). Taxonomy (NCBI): domain Bacteria; kingdom Bacillati; phylum Actinomycetota; class Actinomycetes; order Micromonosporales; family Micromonosporaceae; genus Salinispora; species Salinispora pacifica. The sequence continues at coordinate 2,663,369 of NZ_KB905359.1, forward strand.
TTCGTCCGCCCGGACCTGTCTCACCGGGCCGTCACCCGGCTACTCGTCGTGCTCACCACCGCCTCCGGCTGCCTCGACGTGTTCTGTGTGACCCAGCTCGGCGGGTTCTTCGCCAGCGTGATCACCGGCAACCTGGTCCAGCTCGGCCACAATATTGTCGCCATGGATTCCCGCCTGCTCAGCGGCGGGTCGGTAGCGGTCGGCGGATACGCGATCGGCGTGGCCGGCGGCACCCTGCCGCTACGCCACGCCGAGTTGGGCTGGCGTTCCCGTACCCATCTGGTCATGGTGGTTCAGGTGCTGCTGCTGGTCGGAGTGGCGGGTGGCTGGTGGGCCACCGGGGGGCGCCCCGGATTCGTCGCCTCCCTGACCCTGCTCTTCGCCGCCGCGACGGCCAGCGGAATACAGAGCGTGGTGACGATCAGCTCCGGGATACCGCACGCCACCACGACCTACCTCACCGGATCGCTCACCTCCATCGTGCGGGGGGTGGTCTTCGATCCGCACCGGTTCGCGGCGGGTGCGGCCGGCGTGACCCGGCTACTGGGGCTCCTCGGCGGCGCGGTGCTCGGCGCGGCGGTACTGCGGGTCGCGCCGCTCTGGGCGCCAGCGCTGGCCGCGGCGCTGGTGGCCGCGGTCCTGGCCACCGCGACCGCCGTCAGCCGGTCCCGCCGCCGGCTGCCGTCGCGCTCACCGGGCGAAGATGAGCAGCAGGATCACCGTGAGGATCGCGCTGATCAGCACCGAGCCGAGGCAGCCAAGTCGGTTGGAGAAGAAGACGAACACGGAGGTCGTGGTACCCACCGATGAGGGGGTTCAGGCACCGACCCGGGAGGAGGGTGCCTGAACCCAGCCGGTTCAGCGGTACTGGATGGGGCCGGTGCTGCCGGCCATCTGCTCCAGCCGGGCGACCCGCTCCTCCATCCGGGGGTGGGTCGAGAAGAGCGCCGCCACGCCGCCGCCCTTGAACGGGTTGTCGATCATCAGGTGGGCGGCGCTGGTGAGCTGCCCCTGCGGCGGCAACGGGCGCGCCTGGGTGCCCTTGTGAATCTTCTGGAGGGCGCTGGCCAACGCCAACGGGTCCCGGGTGAGCTGGGCGCCGGAGGCGTCCGCCTGGAATTCGCGGCTACGGCCGATCGCAAGCTGGATCAGCGTGGCGGCGATCGGGCCCAGGATGATGGTCAGCAGCAGCACCACCGGGTTGCGCCCCTCCTCGTCGTCGCCCCCGAGCCGGATGAAGAACGCCAGGTTGGCCAGGGCGGTGATGATGCCGGCCAGGCCGGCGGCCACGCTGGAGATGAGAATGTCCCGGTTGTAGACGTGCGACAGCTCGTGCCCGATGACCCCACGCAGCTCGCGGTAGTCGAGGATCTCGACGATCCCCTGGGTGACACAGACGGCCGCGTTCTGCGGGTTCCGACCGGTCGCGAACGCGTTGGGCTGTCTGGTCGGGCTCACGTAGAGCCGGGGCATCGGCTGCCGGGCCTTGCTGGCCAGTTCCCGCACCATCTGGTAAAGCTCGGGGAACTGTGCCTCGCTGACCGGTTCCGCCCGCATCGCGCGCAGCGCGAGCTTGTCGGAGTAGAAGTAGCTGACGCCGTTCATCCCCAGCGAGATGAGGACGGCGATCACCAGTCCGCCGCTGCCGCCGAACCAGTAGCCCACCGCCAAGATCAGGGCGGTGAGCAGGCCGAGCAGCGCGGCGGTCTTCAGACGGTTATGGTGCACGGTCACTCCTTCGGTGCGCGGACCGCGTTGGTCCGCTGACCGGTTCAACACCACCGGTACCCGTCAACCATCCGTCATATGGCTGTGAAATGCCTGGTAACGAGGGGGGTAGGCCCGCTGGGTCAGCGGGCGGCGAGGTCGAGCACGAGCTGTGGGGCGAAACCGACCACCAGCGCCACGACCGTCGCCGCCGCCAGGACCGCCGCGACTGGCTTGGCCCGGACCAGCACCGCTGCCGGTTCGGTCGGCGCCACCGCCGGACCCGTCGCCACCGGACCCGTCGCCGCCGCTGCCGGGTCAGTCGGCGCCACCGCCGGGGTTGGATCGGTCGGCACCGCTGCCGGTTGGCCGGTGGACCAGAGCGCGGCCACGACCCGCAGGTAGTAGGCCAGGCCGAGCACCGCGTTGACCGCCACCACCAGGGCCAGCCAGCCGGCACCTCCGTCGAGCAGCGACCGGACCACGGTGACCTTCGCGAAGAGCCCGGCAAGGCCGGGCGGCAGACCGGCGAGGCCGACCAGGGCCAGCGCCAGCCCCACCGCCGCCCACGGCCGGCGCCGGGCCGCGCCCCGCAGTTCCTCAAGGGTGCCGCCGTCCGCGCCCGCTGGTCGCAGCGCGACCACGGCCGCGAACGCCGCCAGCTCCAGGACCACGAAGAAGACCGTGTACGCCACCGCTGCCGCGTACGCGGCGGCGCGGGCGTCGCCGGTGCGGCCCGCGGCGAGGGCCAGCGCGCCGAGCGGCGCGAGGATGTAGCCCGCCTGGGCCACCGAGGACCAGGCGAGCAGCCGTACGGTGCGGCGCTGGCGCAGCGCCACCAGGTTGCCGACGGTCATGGTCAACACCGCGAGCAGCGCGAGCACCGGGCCGGTGGTCCGGGCCGGCAGGGCGTGCTGCACCACCGCGAGCAGGGCCACCACCCCGCCGAGCTTCGAGACCGTGGAGAGGTACGCGGCCACCGGCAGCGGCGCGCCGTCGTAGGTGGTGGGCGCCCAGGCGTGGAAGGGCACCGCCGCGACCTTGACCGTCAGCCCCACCACGACCAGCGCCACGGCGACCGTGGTCAGCGGGACGTCGAGCAGCTCCGGCTGCTCGGCGAAGAGCACCCCGAGCCGGCCGAGGTGCAGCGCGCCGGTGGACGCGTAGAGCAGGGCCGCCCCGAGCAGGGTCAGCGTCGTGGCGACCACGCTGACCACGAAGAAGGTCATTGCCGCCTCGATGCTGGCCAGGCTGCCTCGGCGCAGGCCCACCAGGACGTACAGCGGAAGGGTTAGGGTCTCCAGCGCCACGATCAGGGTGATCAGGTCACCGGCCGCACCGAGCGCCACCCCGCCGGTCATCGACGCGGCGAGCAGGAAGCAGTACTCGCCCACCGGCGTCGCCCCGGCCCGCAGCAGCGGCCCGGAGAGCCCCAGCACGCCCAGGGTGAGCAGCGCGACGAGTACGGCGACCAGGGCGGCCCGGCCACCGAAGACGTACGAGCAGTCGGCGCCGACGCAGAACGTACGGCGTTCGCCGCCTCCCCCGACGAGGATCGCGCCGGCGGCCGTGGCGAGCGCACCGAGCGCGGCGGCGGAGACGGTGACCCGCGCCCGCGCGACCAGCAGGTCGGCGAGGAGCACCAGCACCGCCGTTCCGGCAGCCAGGTACGCCGGCAGCAGCGCCACGTTGTCGACGGTCTGCACCATGCTCATGCCCGTACCTCCACCCAGCTCACGGGCGCCCCGGCAGCAGGGCGTCCACCGGCGCCTGGGCCACGCCCAGGACCAGGATCGGGGCCAATCCCACGGCGAGCGTGAGTAGGACCAGCGGTGCCCAGGTCAGCAGTTCCGCCCGCGCCACACCCGGCCCGAGCCGCGCCACTGGCGAGCTGGCCCGGCCGTGGGTGACCTGGCGGAGCAGCCGCAGGAGGTACGCGGCGGTGAGCGCACCACCGAGCGCCGCCAGGACGGCGAGGGTCAGCCAGAGGGGACCACCGACCCGGACCGCGGCGACCACGGCGAACGCCTCTCCCCAGAAGCCGGCCAGGCCGGGCAGGCCCAGCGAGGCGACGGCGGCGAAGCCGAGCAGCCCGGCCAGCCGGGGCGCGGTCTCCCGCAACCCGGAGAGCTCAGCCAGGTCACCGGTGTGGGCTCGGTCCTTGATGGCGCCGGCGAGGAAGAACAGCAGGCCGGTGATGATCCCGTGCGCGATGTTGCCGATCAGGGCTGCCCGCAGGCCGGTACCGGTGAGCGTGGCGACACCGAGGAGCACGAAGCCCATGTGCCCCACGCTGGAGTACGCGATCAGCCGCTTCAGCTCGGTCTGCGCCAGGCAGACCAGGGAGCCGACCAGGATCGCCGCGACCGCGAGTACGCCGAGTACCGGCGCGGCCCACTCGGCGCCTTCGGGGGCGACGCCGACCGCGACCCGGATCAGCCCGTAGGTGCCCATCTTGAGCAGCACCCCGGCGAGGATCACACTGCCGACGGTGGGCGCCTGGGTGTGCGCGTCGGGCAGCCAGGAGTGCAGTGGCCACAGCGGGCTCTTCACCGCGAAGGCGAGCGCCAGCAGGGTGAACGCGGCGAGCTGCGGCCCACGGGCGAGCCCGGTGCCGCCGGTCAGCGCCACAATGTCCGCGGTGCCGGCGGCGGTAACCACCACCAGGACGCCCACCAGCAGCAGCACCGAACCGAAGAGGGTGTAGAGGGCGAACTTGCGGGCCGCCCGGTGCCGGTCGGGCCCACCCCAGCCGACGATGATCGCGTACATCGGCAGGAGGACGACCTCGAAGAAGACGAAGAAGAGCACCAGGTCGAGGGCGAGGAAGGTGCCGAGGATGCCCACCTCGACCACCAGCAGCAACGCCACCAGGGCCCGACCGCTGCCCCCACTGGGGACCTTCCACAGGGTGTAGCCGCAGCAGAGCACGGTCAGCAGCGCGGTCAGCACGACCAGCGGCCAGGAGATGCCGTCCACCCCGAGGTGGAGGCGGAGGTCCAGGCCGGGCACCCACGGCAGGTCCACCTGATGCCAGGGGCGGACCGCGGGGCTCGGGTCGGGGCCCGCCCCGCCGTTGTCGCCGCCCGCTACCAGCGGCAGCGCGGCGAGCAGGGTCAGCCCGGCGGCCACCGTACCGACCAGGCGGGCGGCCCGGTCGTGTCGGAGCGCGGCGACGACCACCGCGCCGACCGCCGGGACCGCCAGCACCGCCACCAGCAGTGCCTGCCCCACGACCCCGCTCATGCGTCGCCTCCGATCAACATGGCCGCCAGCCCGATCAGCAGCGCGCCGGCCAGCACACCGGCGGCGGCCCGCGGCAGCGTGGCGCGGTGCCACGCCGCCAGCCCGCCCCCGAGCCACCAGGCGACCCGACCGCTGCCGGTGACCGCACCGTCCACCACCACCTCGTCGGCGGTACGCGCGCCAGCGGCGAGCCGGCCGATCGGGCGTACCACCAGGGTGTGCTGGAGGTCGTCGAGCCAGAACGCGCGGGCGGAGAGCGGGCGCAGCGGACCCAGTAGCACGGCCGGGTCACCGCCCGGATCTCGCCGCCAGCGGGCCCAGGCGAGCCCCGCCCCGAGCGCCAGCAGGACGAGCGGCAGCAGCACGGTCGGGCCGACGTGCACCAACGGATCGGCGGGCAGCAGCTCCGCGGAGCGCTCCCGGGTGGCCGACCCGTACGGTTCGAGCCAGCGGGCGAAGGTTCCGGAGAATCCGGCCAAACCGAGCAGCGCCGCCGGGGCGGTCAGCAGCAGCACCGGCCAGCGCAGCACCGCGGGCGGGTCGTGCGGCTGACGCAGCGGGCTGCGGGGCGCGCCGAAGAAGGTGCGCAGCAACAGCCGGGTGGCGTACCCGGCGGTGAGGGCGACCCCGACCAGCCCAGCCAGCCACACCGCCCAGCCCACCCAGGCGGGCGCCGGGCCGCCGTGCCGGGCGGCTTCCTCAGCGGCGTACAGCACGGAGTCCTTGCTGAAGAAGCCGGACAGCGGCGGCAGCCCGGCCAGCGCACCGAGGCCGATCAGCATGGACCAGAAGGTCACCGGCATCGTCCGGTGCAGGCCACCGAGCTGGGACATCAGCGCGGTACCCGCCGCATGGATCACCGCCCCGGCGGCGAGGAAGAGCAGCGCCTTGAAGGCGGCGTGGGTGAGCAGGTGGAACAGGGCCGCCGCGGGCGCACCCACCGCCAGCGCGCCGGTCAGGTAGCCCAGCTGGGAGACTGTTGACCAGGCGAGGACCCGCTTGAGGTCGTCCTGGGCGAGGGCGGCGAACGCGCCGAGCAGCAGGGTGATCGAGGCCAGCACGCCGAGCACCGCCAGGGCGACCGGCACCTGCCCGAAGAGGGGGAAGAGCCGGGCGACGACGTAGACCCCGGCAGCCACCATGGTCGCCGCGTGGATCAGCGCGGAGATCGGGGTGGGGCCGGCCATCGCGTCGGGTAGCCAGGTGTGCAGCGGGAACTGGGCGCTCTTGCCGGCCACCCCGGCGAGCAACAGCAGGCAGGCAGCGGTGAGCAACCCGGTGGCGTGGTCGTGGGCGAGCACATCGGCGATCCGGAAGCTGCCCGCGGAGACACCGAGCAGCGCGATCCCGAGCAGGAAGCCGACGTCACCCACCCGGGTGACCAGGAAGGCCTTCATCGCGGCGCCGGGCGCTGCGGGCAGCCGTCGCTCATGGGCGATCAGAAGGTACGAGCAGAGGCCCATCACCTCCCAGCCGACCAGCAGCAGGATGAGGTCTCCGGCGACCACCACCAGCAGCATCGCGGCGGTGAAGAGGCTGATCTGGGCCGCGTACGGCGGGTAGCGGTGGTCGACGTCCACCTCGTCGTGCGGGCCGTTCCGGAGGTAGCCGATCGAGTAGACCTGCACGGCGAGGGCCACCGCGGCGACGGCGACCGCCACCAGCGCCACCGTCGAGTCCAGCCGGACGCCGAGGGTGACCGTCAGGCCGCCGAAGTCGATCCAGGTCCGGGTGGCCTCGGCCGGTGCGTCGAGGGTGGCCAGCAGGGCGACGGCGAGGAGTAGCGACAGGGCCGCGCCGGTCGTCCCAAGGGTGATCGCCGCCCGACGGGCCCGCCGCCGGGCCGCACCGGCTTCCGGGGACGCCGGCGGCAGCAGGAGCCCGATCAGGCCAGTCACCAGGGGTACGGCCGGCAGCAGCGTGCCGAGCAGGACGGGCGTGCTCACCGGTCTGCCTCCCCGGGGGTGGCCGCCGTGGCGGGCGGGGGCGCTGACGGCTCGGCCGGGGCGTTCGGCGGCGGGGGCTCGGCCAGCGGCACCTCGTCCACCGCCACGCTGGCCCGCATCCGGTAGAGCTGCAGCACGATGGCCAGCCCGACGCCCACCTCGGCGGCGGCCAGCACGATCACGAACAGCGCGAAGACCTGGCCGCCGTGCGGCAGCTGGGACCGAACCGTGGTGTCGGCGGTGACCAGGATCAGGTTCACCGCGTTCAGCATCAGCTCGACCGCGATCAGCACCAGGATGGCGTTGCGCCGGCGCAGCACCCCGTACGTGCCGAGCCCGAACAGCAGGGCGGCGGTGACGTAGGGGATGACCGGCCTCACCGGGACCGCCTGCCCTCGGCGGAGGCCTCGATGGAGGTCTCGGCGGGGGTCTCGTCCGCCCTGCTGTCGCCGGCCAGGTCCACCGGCGACCGTCCGATGTCCGGACGGGACAGGATGATCGCCCCCACCAGGGCGGCGAGCAGCAGCACCGAGAGCACCTCGAAGGGCAGCACCCAACTGCCGAAGATCTGCTCCCCGATCCGTTCGGCGCTGCCGGCCGTGGGCAGCGGCACCGACGACCACCGGTACGCGTCCACCAACAGCGCGGCCAGCCCGAGCCCGGTGCCGCCGCCGATCAGGGCGGCCGGCCAACCCGGTCGGTCCAGGTCGGTGGAGGCGCCGATCGGAGCACGGGTGAGCATCACCGCGAAGAGCAGCAGCACCACCACCGCCCCCACGTAGATCAGTACCTGCACCCAGGCAACCAGTTCGGCGGTGAGGACCAGGTACATCCCGGCCACCGCGGCGAGGCAGAGCACCAGGTAGAGGCCGGCCCGGACCAGGTGCCGGGTGGCCACCGCCAGGGCGCCGGAGCCGACCGCCAGCGCGCCCAGGGCGAGCAGCAGCGCGTCGGTGCCGGTCACGGGGTCGGGCCTTCCCCCGTTGCGGTGTCCCCGGCTGGTCTGGGCCCGGGGCGGGGCGGGGGCTGTTCGGCGGGGCGGGCCGGGGCGGCCGCCGGGCGTTCGGTGGAGCGGGCCGGGGCGGCCGCCGGGCGTTCGGTGGAGCGGGGCGGGGTGACAGCCGGACGTTCGGCGGGGTTGGCCGGGATCGCGGCTTTCCGCGCAGCGGCGGTCTCTTCTTTGGCCGGCTCGCCGTTCGGGTCGTGCGCCGGCGGTGGCGGGACGGTGCCCATCCACTCGCCGAGGTGGTCCTTGTCGTGCAGGAGGTCCTTGATGTCGTACTCGGCGTACTCGAACTCCGGGGACCAGTAGAGCGCGTCGAACGGGCAGACCTCGATGCAGATCCCGCAGTACATGCAGAGCGAGAAGTCGATGTCGAACCGGTCCAGCACGTTGCGTTGCCGGGCGCGGGCCGCCCCGGGCACCACCACCTCCTCCTTGTGCGAGTCGATGTAGATGCACCAGTCCGGACACTCACGGGCGCAGAGCATGCAGACCGTACAGTTCTCCGCGAGGAGCGCGATCACGCCGCGCGAGCGCGGCGGCAACGCCGGGGCGACATCCGGGTACTGCTGGGTGGCCGAGCGGCGAGTCATCGTCTTCAACGTGACCGCGAGCCCCTTGACCAGGCCCACGCCGGGCAGGCTGCGCTCACCGTCGGCCGGGTCGCTGCGCTCACTGGGGTCGGTCATGCCGACCATCCTGCCCTGTGCCCCCCGGCGGGCGCGACCACCACCCGGGTGCGGGCTGCGGCCACCGGCCGGGGGAAGCGCGGCTGGGTTACGGCGCGACGCTTCGCGCGCCGCCTGATCCGGCGATGATGGGTGGTAGGCGCATCGCGACGACCAGAGGGGGCGGCGTGACCGAGGGCGCGACGGCGAGCAGCGGCGAGGCGGCGCTGCGCCGCACCGGCGGGAGGTACGTCGAGCCGGGCGGCGAGTTCACCCGGGATCAGCGCTACATCGCCACCCGGATCACCGCCGACGGCGGGGACGGCTGGCCGGTGGAGCCGGGGCGGTACCGGCTGGCGGTGAGTCGTGCCTGCCCGTGGGCGAACCGGCTGGTCATCGTCCGACGGCTACTCGGGCTGGAGGGCGTCCTCTCGATGGCGGTCGCCGGCCCGACCCACGACCGGCGAAGCTGGAGCTTCGACCTCGACCCCGGCGGGCGGGATCCGGTGCTCGGCATCGAACGGCTGGCGGACGCCTACTTCGCGCGCTTCCCCGGCTACGACCGTGGGATCACGGTACCGGCGATCGTCGACGTACCGACCGGGCAGGTGGTGACCAACGACTTCGCGCAGATGAGTCTCGACCTGTCAACCGAGTGGACCGCGTACCACCGCGACGGGGCACCGGAGCTCTATCCGCAGCGGCTCCGGGACGAGATCGACGAGGTGAACGCGGTGGTCTTCGCCGATGTCAACAACGGGGTCTACCGGTGTGGCTTCGCCGGCAGTCAGTCGGCGTACGACCGGGCGTACCAGCGGCTGTTCGACCGGCTGGACTGGCTGAGCGACCGGCTCGCCGGACGCCGTTACCTGGTCGGGGAGACAATCACCGAGGCGGACGTACGGCTGTTCACCACGCTGGTCCGCTTCGACCCGGTCTACCACGGCCACTTCAAGTGCAACCGCAGCAAGTTGACCGAGATGCCGGTGCTCTGGGCGTACGCCCGGGACCTGTTCCAGACCCCCGGCTTCGGCGACACCATCGACTTCGATCACATCAAGCGGCACTACTACGCGGTGCACGGGGACGTCAACCCGACCGCGATCGTCCCGCTCGGCCCGGATCTGGCGAACTGGCTGACACCGCATGATCGGGGGGAGCTGGGTGGTCGCCCCTTCGGCGACGGTACCGCCCCGCCGCCGCCCCCACCGGCCGAGCGGGTTGACCCCGCACACACCCCACTGCGCTGAGGTACCGCGGCTGGCGACGCGGCACCGTCCTTGTTGCTGCCGCCGGCATCACCACACCAGCGAGCCCGCACCGCCTCGGCGTGGGTCGGACCAGTTTTGGTTAGCCACAAGCTGAAGGGTGACGCGCCCACGACGGCCGCTGGCCAGATCTTGACCGGTGGTGGCGGAGACCGCATGCGCGGACCAAGCAGGCGTGAGTCGCGCTAGGGAGGCCGATTGACTACACTCACCCGCCGTGGCGGATGGTGGAGTCAAACCAGGAATGCGAGATGACCGTGCCTGGCCGTCCAACGCGATTCCGGTGTCGGCCGGGGTGGCCGTGGGAGCATTGGCCGTGGCGGTCTATTTCGCGCTATCAGATGCCGAGGTCGTGCTCGTAGTAGTCCCGTTCGTCGTCGCGGCGGCGTCCGGCGCGGGCCTGATAATCTCTGCGATCCGTTATTCGCTCAGAGGCGAGGCGATCCCGACTCGGTTCAGCCTGCTTTCCTTGGCACTCGGGCTCCTCGGCTTGAACCTCTCCTGGATCATCGACGTGGACGTAGCAGGTGCCGCATTCTTATCGGGGGCCGCGTTCGGGCTCGCAGTCGGCAACATTCAGGCGATTCGCATGGCCCGCGCCAATCGTGGCGAGTCGGTGGGCTGAGCCCGAAGTGCTTCGGTGTCCTCTCAGTTTTGGTTGGCCACTTCCAGCCCGAGGCCAACACCCGCATCGCTGGCACGCCGGCTCAGCGTAAAGGGCTGACCGTCCACCGTCATGCCGGAATTGCTGCGGCAGGGCATAGAAAGCGGAATGGCGCCCATCGCATCGGTGAGCGCCATCCAAATTAGAGCCAGAACTCTGGTGACCCAAGGGTGCCCAGAGCGTTCGCCGCGAGTCGACTACAACTCACCCCCGCAAACACCCACCGCACTGACGGACCACGGACGGCGGGGGCGTTTGGACGTTGGCTAGCTCAGGGTGGGCAATGGCCAGCGGAAGACGTCGCCCCCATCTCCGCCCTGGCGGCGAGCCGGGTGATCGAGCCATGCGTACTGGACGCCACCAGTGGTGGCGGTGATCCCGAGCCGATCGCGCCGCGGCTTGTCGTGGTCAACCCACGACCGCCACGCCGACTCGACGGTGTCCCACAGCCGCCTGGGGGACGACTGCCGGACGTGCAGCGGCCCATCAGCACGCCGTAAAGCGGTGGCGAGATCAGCTCCGTCGTGGATGGTGAGCCCCGCACGCACCAACTCGTCGTCAAAGTGCTCGACAAAATGCAGCGTCGGCTGGTGGAGCAGGAGCCAGAGCCGGAAGTCGGGGTCGGCCAGCGCCTCGGGATCAAGGGCACTGACGCCGAGGCCCGCGAGATCATCAGGGACGGGTTGGGGCTGGTCGGCTAGCAAGCCGGCCGGCGTCGCCCGGATGGCAGGACGCATCGCCATGAACCATGCCTGTTCCACGTCGAAATGGCCGGACACCTCGTCGGTGCCAGATTTGGTCAGCACCGCGAGCGCTCCGCCCATGGTTAACGGGGTGACGATCCGTCCGCCGTCGGCGAGCTGATCGATCCATGCTGGTGGCACCCCTCGGGTGGCGCAGGTCGACAGGATGCGGTCATACGGGCCGTGATCCTTGACGCCCAGCGCACCGTCTCCGGCAACCACCGCGGGCGCGTAACCCACGGCGTCCAAGCGGCCGGCAGCTTCAGCCACCAGGGCGGCGTCGATGTCCACGCTGGTGACGTTGACTGCGCCCACCCGGTGGCACAGTAGGGCGGTGTTGTAGCCGGTACCGGTACCGATCTCCAGGACCCGGTGACCGTCTGCGACGTCAAGGATGTGCAGCATCCTGGCTACCAGTGACGGCAGGGACGCTGAGCTGGTGACGACCCTCCGGTCCTCGTCCGCCACCCACTGGGTAACCAGAAAACGGTCCGTGTACGCGGCTTCCAGCCACTCCGGACGGTGGGCGGAAAAGGCGCCGTCCACCAGCCGGCTGGGGCGATTGTACTCGTCAAGTTCCCAATATCGAGGTACGAACACGTGTCGCGGGGTGCCCTCGAACGCCGCCCGCCACTGGTCATCGGCTATCGCGGATGCAGCGGCAAGCTTGTCCGCCAACGTAGCCGCCCACGGCTGCCAGTCAGTCAAATCATCACCCTTTCTACAGTAAGTCAGCCAACGCGGAGGCTATTGGCAGCCCGGTTGCGCCTTCAATCCAACCGTACTGTCCGGCTGGATTGCACTCCAACATCCACCATTTGCCGTTTGGGTCGACCACGAAATCGAAGGCACCGAACACTATCCCGAAGTGGGACATGAATGCTCTCACCCCATCGGCTACCCGGCCGGGAACGTCCACGATCTGATAGGTGAGGGCGTCGTAGTCGGCTCGAAAGTCGATACGCGCCTTCCTGCTGTGTGCGGTGATGGCTGCCGCGAACATCCGCTCACCCACCACCGTTAGCCGCACCTCGCAGGCCTTGCCAATAAAGGGTTGGAACTGGTGGGCTGTTGTCTCGACCCCGCGCATGTCGGCCAAGTCCGCGCGAGACAGCAGGTAGGTGTTCAGCGCCTTCCGACACCCCCCTTCGAGGATGGAACCGAAGCCGAGAGGTTTCATGACTATGCCGCCGGGGTGGTGATCGGCGAAACAGCGCACCGCGTCAGCCTGATTGGTGACCAGAGTCGCTGGGACCGAGATGCCACACCGTTGGGCCACCGCAAGCTGCGTCGGCTTGTACATGTCTGCCTGCCGGCCCGGGTGGTTGACCCAGCGCACCGGCAAAGACCACAAAACCCCACCGAGCCCGAATTTCGCTTCGTGGGTGGCGTGCCACCGTTCGGCCGGAGACATGCCGTCCGAGACAGCAAACGTGGTGGGGTTGCGGTACCACACGGACCGCAACCCCGCCAACGCCACCGTCCGGCGCTCAGTACGAAGAACGCCGCGCCAACCCGCCTCGGTCATCTCAGCATCCAAACTGAGACGGCTGGGAAACCACGAGGTGTCGCAGCGAAATACGGGAACCCGCCGCCGGGTCAGCACCTCCACCACCGCGTCCACCGTCGGGTCGACGTCCGCGGCAAGCACCAGGACGGTCATGGGTCAGCTCGGCTGGTCCGGCATGAAGTCCGGAGTCCACTCCTCGCCCCCGGTGTTGGGGCCTCCGTCGGGCGACGGCCCGGTCGTCTTCATGGTTCCGGCCTGGACAGTCCGGTGCCAAGGGTCACCGTTGGGGGTGACGCCGATCTGGTGGTCGTCGCACCACCGCCATTCGGGATGGGCACCGTGCTCGGCGCTGTCCAGCGGCTGTGCGAATCTCAGCCCGAAAGGGCGTACGCCCCGCTCGGACGGAAGGCTGTCACTCATTGCGGCTACGGTGCGCCCCGTTGCAAAACGTTCACTCTCGCTAACCATCATGCTGTCTCCGATCTCCTGCTTTACCGAACGATGGGGTCATCTGGCAGAGGTGGGCCGGCGGAGCTCTTGGCCGCATCATCGAAGCTCCGGCGACTACGCCCACGACACGAACCGGTCGAACAACTCGTGGGGCTCGACCTGATCATCCGGGCTGAGGTGGCAGAGGTCGTGCATCGCCTCGTAGAGCAGGCCGGCAAGGTAGATCAACAGACCTGATCTTCGACCTTCGAATTCGACTCTGAGGAGGAGCTGGGCCTCGGCGCAGGGCCATGGCTGGCAGCAGGCGCGACACGCCCACGTGGGCCGTAGCGGTGTGTGGGGTGGTCGGTTCCCGATGCAGTGCCGAGGGTGCTCCGGATACGGACCGAGCCTCGGCTGCGGAAGCTGATGAAGGTTCACCACCGGCCTCCGTTGGCTCGCCACTGCTGGGCGGGAGTCAGCCGGCCGACGCTACCCGGCCGGGGGTAGAAGCAGGTCGGCTGCGTCATCCACGCCGGCGGGGTCGTGCTCCGGACTCGTTGCGGCAAGGCAGGCGGATCCGGCTCTTTGCAGCGGAACCAACGGACACGCATGGCAGTCTCCTCTTCGGCTAGTTGGGCAGCTCCGCCACGCTGAAGCCTCCCGGACCTGGAGCGAAGTACCTCCCCAGCGCCCAGCTGAGCGGTGCTGTGCGGTGTGCGACGCATTCTGGCGACACGGCCCTAACGTTGCACGGGGAGTTACGCCAGCGCCACGGGAACGGGTTTGAGCCCAGCAAACCCCGTGGAATTATGCGGGTCTAGCGGTGTCCCGTAGTCCTGCTGTTGTCTCACAGCAACAACCAGAGCAAACTCCGTGGCGGGGTCGATATACAGAAGCGCCAGCACTACCGCGCTCTGAAGTCGAGGGAGGCCGAGATGGCAGCACGTCAACCCGGCGGCCAACGCTCGCCGCTCATTCACCCCCTAAGCTACGTTCGGCAGGAGCATGGATGGACCTATCAAGACCTGGCTCATGTCATCGCCACCCGCGTGGGCAACAGTGCCGCTCGAAGAGAGAAGGCGTGGCGGTGGGAACACTGGGGGGTGGTACCTGATTCGGCTTCACAGCTCGCCTTGGCCGCGGAGCTTGGGGTCTCGGTCGAAGCAGTGCACACCCTGGGCTGGCCACACTGGCTCCCTATCGGCGAAAGGGTCAAAATAGATGCTCCATGGTCGGCTGAAAATTGCGTCCAAGCTATGGACGAGACGGCGGGTAGTGCCGTGCTAGATCGACGCGGGTTTCTGGTACTCGGCGTCGGGGGTGCCGCCGTCCTAGCCGATCAGTGGCTCAGCATCGACCCGCCCCAGTTGGCTTCTGTCCTCCGCGGCGGGCACATTGACGCGGAGCTTGTGACCTGCCTGGAACAGCGCCTGCCCGCCCTTCGCCAGATGGACGCTGTGCTTGGCGGAGGGCACATTCGCAACCTTGTAGACGCGGAGCTACGGCTGGTGACCGATTTGCTGACAAAAGGCGCGTACACGGAGCACCTAGGCCAGCGCGTCTTTTCAGTCGCCGCGGAGCTAGGTCGCATCGCAGGGTGGACCAGCTTTGACAGTGGCTATCATGCAGCGGCCGAGAGGTATTGGATAGCCGCACTACGTGCTGCTCACACTGCGAACGATCGAGCAGCTGGTGCCAACATTCTCAAATGCATGAGCCTGCAACGGATGGACAACGATCGCGCCGACGAGGCGCTGTCTCTCGCGCAAGCGGCGCGCGAAGGAGCAAAGTCCGCACCGGCCCGCGTTTTGGCCATGCTGGCTGTCCGGCAGGCACGCACCCATGCCGTTCGCGACGAGGTTCGAGACTGCGAACGGTTACTTAGCGTGGCTGAGCGGAACATGGGCAGGGCCGACGATGAGGTAACCCCCGGATGGGCGAGTTACTTTGACCGGGCAGAGTACTGCGCCCAGGTCGCCGGAAGTTATCTGGCATTAGAACAGCACAAGGCAGCGGACGACTGGCTAGCCCAGTCGCTTGCTGTGCAGTCAATAGAATGTCGCCGCGACCGAGCGACATACCTCATCTGGCGAGCGGACAGCGCGCTTGGGCTAGGCGACGTGGAACACGCCTGTGAGCTAGTGAGTCGGGCAGCCCCTGACGTCGCCGGCGCCCGGTCTGTCCGCAACCGGAAGCGCCTTGCTGGCATCCACACTAAGATCAAGAAGTATCGACACCCGGCCGTGGGAGCTCTGGACGATCAGCTCCACGGTTTGATCACATAGTCGGATGAACAACGGTGGGAAGCGCGTAGCGGTCGTTACGGGAGCCAACCGAGGACTCGGCTACGCGATCGCGCGGCGACTGGCCAAGCAGGGCTTACATGCGGTGCTGACGGCCCGAAGTGAACAGGCTGCCGAACAGGCTGCGGCGAAGCTTCGTGAGGACGGGCTGTCGGTTTCGTCGCACCAACTCGACGTGACCGACCCGGCGAGCGTCGTCCGGGTGATGGCAGATACTGGAGTCACTTATGGTCGGCTGGACGTGCTGGTAAACAATGCCGCCATAGCCATCGACCGAGGCCAGCAAGCAAGTGCGGCAGACATGGAGAAGGTTCGCGCAACCATTGATGCCAACCTGATGGGAGCCTGGCGTTGCTGCACAGCCGCCATCCCCGAAATGCGCAAACTCGGGTATGGCCGCATCGTAAACGTCACTACCCATATGAGCACCTTTGGGCAGATGAATTCTGGCAGCGTGGCCTACCGAATCTCCAAAACCGGGCTGAACGCCTTGACCTGCATCCTGGCCGCGGAGCTGCGAACGGCGAACATCCTGGTGAACGCCGCCTCACCAGGCAAGGTTGCCACCCGAATGGCCTACGGGAAGGCAGAGCAGACTCCGGACGAGGCTGCCGACACCTTCGCTTGGCTGGCGACGCTGCCAGACGGCGGTCCCACCGGGCAGTTGTTCTACCGACGGGAGCCGCTTCAATGGTGACCGTCGATAGGGTTAGCGACGCAGGGACGGTGCAGTACTCGTCCCGGATCGAACCGCAGGCAAAGCTCCTTCCGCAGGCTGTGGGGGGAGGCGACGGGCGGCGCGGACGGCATCGACGGTGAAGACGGCGAGCGCGAGCCAGACCAGGGCGAAGCCCGCCAGGCGAGCGGGAGGCATGGGCTCGCGGAAGATGATGACGCCGCAGCCAAATTGGAGAATCGGGGCGAGATACTGAAGCATCCCGAGGCTGGTGAACGGCAGCCGGTTGGCCGCACCAGCAAACATCAGCAGGGGAATCGCGGTTGCCGCTCCGGCTGAAACCAACAGGGCGGTGTGTCCCGCCGACACCGCCCCGAACGCGGCCCCGCCGGTGCCAACCAGCCACGCCAGGTACGCAAGCGCGGGTAGGGCGAGGACCGCCGACTCCACGAAGAGCCCCTCGGCGGCGGGTAGGCCGAGGCGCTTCTTGACCAGTCCGTACCCGGCGAAAGTGAACGAGAGGACCAGCGCCAGGTACGGTGGGCGACCGTAGTCGACGGTCAGCACCACGACCGCCGCCCCGCCCACGCCCAGTGCCGCCCACTGCGCGGGGCGCAGCCGCTCCCGCAGTACGAAGACTCCGAGTAGCACCACGACGAGCGGGTTGACGAAGTATCCGAGGGAGGTCTCCACCACCCGCTCGGAGTTGACCCCGTAGATGTAGGTGCCCCAGTTGAGGGCGACCAGTGCGGCGGCGACGCCGAGCGCGGCCAGGGCCCGCGGTCTGCGCAGCAGCGCTCGCAGGAAGCTGCGGTTGCGCATCGCTGCCAGCACCAGCGCGACGAAGACCACGGACCAGACGATCCGGTGGGCCAGGATCTCCAGCGGGTCCGCCGGCCGCAGCAGTCTCATGTAGAGCGGGAAGAAGCCCCAGAGCACGTACGCGCCGATGCCGTACAGGTAGCCGAGCTTGTCGGTAACGGTAAGGAACGGCACGCGCTACAGGGCGATGCGGACGGTGACGGTCAGGACGAGCTGGGCCAGCGACACGGGGACCAGCACCAGCCAACAGAGCCGTTGGAGCTGATCCGCACGCAGGCGTGGGTAGCTGACCCGGAACCAAATGATCACGAAGCTGACCGCGCCGACCTTGAGTAGGGTCCAGAGCCAGCCGAGCTGCGCGTCGGCGAACGGCCCCTGCCAGCCGCCGAGGAACAGCACGGTGGTGAGCGCGGCGATCACCACGACCCCCACGTACTCGGCGAGCAGGAAGAACGCGAAGCGCAGGCCGGTGTACTCGGTCAGGTAGCCGAACACCAGCTCCGAGTCGGCGATCGGCATGTCGAACGGCGGCCGCCGGATCTCGGCGAGCCCCGCCACGAAGAAGACGATCATCGCGGGGGCCTGCCAGATCAGCCACCAGGGCTGCCACGCCTCGACGATGCCCGGCAGGCTCAGGGTGCCGGCCGCCATCGCCACCGACGCGGCGGCGAGCACGAACGGCAACTCGTAGCCGAGCAGCTGAGCCGCGGCGCGCAGACCGCCGAGGAGGCTGTACTTGTTGGCGGAGGCCCACGCCGACATCAGCACGGCGACCACACCGACCCCGACCACGGCGAGTACGAAGAAGAGCCCGATGTCCAGCGGTTGCCCGACCAGGTCACCCGGCCCGAGTGGGATCACCAGCAGCACCAGCAGGTAAGGCACCAGGGCCACCACCGGGGCGAGCCGGAACACCGGGCGGTCCGCCCCGTTGGGGGTGATCTCTTCCTTCTGGACGAACTTCACGCCGTCCGCGATCAGTTGCGCCCAGCCGTGGAAGGCGCCGGCGTACATCGGGCCCAGCCGGCCCTGCATGTGCGCCATGATCTTGTGCTCAGCCTGGCCCACCAGCAGCGGCAGGGTGAGGAAGGCGACCAGCACCGCGCCGACCCGAAGCAGCAACTCCACCCAGAGCGGCATCAGACCGTCCCCCCGTTCTCGGGGGGAGTCGGCGCCGGGCCCCACTCCCCCGGCGCCGGCACGCCCGGCGGGCGCATCGGCCGGCGACCGCCCCCGGCCTTGGACTCGCCCGGCTCCTTCGCCCCCGGCCAGGGTTTGGCCACCCGGGAGGCGAGGACGAACTCCTTACGCAGCGGATGCCCCTCGAACTCCGGGGGCAGCAGCAGCGGCTTGAGGTCGACGTGGTTGACGAAATCGATGCCGAACATCTCGTGTGTCTCGCGCTCGTGCCAGGCCGCACCCGGGTAGATGTCGACCACCGAGGCGACCTCTGGCGCCGTGCGGGGCAGCCGGGTACGCAGCAGCAGCCCATGCCGACGCGTACTGGACCAGAGGTGCACCACCACGTCGAACCCGGCGGCCAACTCGTCCACCGCGGAGAGCCAGTCGAAGAAGTCACAGGCCAGTTCAGCGTCGTCCCGGGCCGCGCGCAGCGCGTCGGTCCAGCTCTCCGCGGGCACGTCAACGGTGGCACGGGCGTACGCCTGACCGCCGGAGACCGAGGTGGTGACCTCAACCGGGGCGAGCAACGCGGCCATCCGCTGGCCTACCTCGTCCAGAGTCATGCCGCCGATCCTATGACCGCTGGGGTCGGTGTGCGTTGCCCAGCGGGGGCCATTCTCCACCGCGTGGGCGGGCGGCCGGTGGCTCGACCGGGGCTCCGCCGGCCGGTGTGGCCCGACCGGGGGTCCGCGGTGACAATCGGCGCCAGCGCCCGCCGCCCTCGGCGAAGATTGGGATCGTGCGCGCGGTGACGGTCTCTCCCCAGGTCCCCGGCTCGCTCCGCCTGGTCGAGGAGTGGCCCGAGCCGGCCGGCGCGGAGGGCGCGATCCTGGTCGAGGCGCTGGCGGTGGGGATCTGCGGCACCGATCAGGAGATCATCGCCGGCCAGTACGGCGAGGCGCCCCCCGACCAGGAGCGGCTGGTTATCGGGCACGAGTCGCTGGGCCGGGTGCTGGCGGACCCGACCGGCACCCTGCGCCGCGGGGACCTGGTGGCCGCGGTCGTACGGCATCCCGACCCGGTGCCCTGCCGGAACTGCGCCGTGGACGAGTGGGACATGTGCCGCAACGGGTTATACACCGAGCACGGCATCAAAGGGCTTCCCGGCTTCGCGCGGGACCGGTGGCGGGTGCAGCCGCGCTTCGCCGTGCCGCTCGATGCCGCCCTCGCCCAGGTGGGGGTGCTGCTGGAACCAGCCAGCGTGGTCGCCAAGGCGTGGGAGCAGATCGAGCGGGTCGGCCACCGTGCCCGGTGGGACCCACGGAACGTCCTGGTCACCGGAGCCGGGCCGATCGGCCTGCTCGCCGCGCTGTTCGCCACCCAACGTGGACTGAGCGTGCACGTACTGGACCGAAACACGACAGGGCCGAAGCCGGACCTGGTCCGGGCGCTCGGCGCCAACTACCACACCGGGTCGGTCAACGAGGTGGACCTCCAGCCGGATGTGCTGGTGGAGTGCACCGGCAACCCGACGGTGGTACTGGACTCGATGTGCAAGGTCGGCCCGACCGGCATCGTCTGCCTGACCGGTGTGTCCAGCGGTGGTCGGACCATCGACTTCGACGCCGGGGCGTTGAACCGCACGCTCGTGTTGGAGAACAACGTGGTCATCGGGTCGGTCAACGCCAACCGCCGGCACTGGAAACAGGCCGCGGCGACGCTGGCCCAGGCCGACCACTCGTGGCTGGACTCCCTGATCACCCACCGGATACCGATGTCCGACTTCGCCGCCGCGTACGAGGTCGGCGCAGGGAAGATCAAGGTGGTCCTGGACCTCACCGCCTGAACTGGGGACGCCCCAGCAGGGAGCGGGTCAGCAGGGAGCGGGAGGACGGCTCGGAACGGGCTCAGGACGGGTCGGGCGGGCGGACCGGCGGGGCGGTCAGCGACTCGGCGGAGCGGGGGGCGGGGGCGTCGGCCGGTGCGGCGAGGGCGTCCGGGCGGGGGACCCCGCCGACGCCGGCCTCCTCGGCGGCGATCTTCTCCTGCAGCCGCAGGATGCCGTGCAGCAGCGCCTCCGGCCGGGGCGGGCAGCCCGGGACGTACACGTCGACCGGGATGAGCTGGTCAACACCCTTGGTCACCGAGTACGAGTCCCAGTACGGCCCGCCGCAGTTCGAGCAGGCGCCGAAGGAGATCACATACTTCGGCTCCGGCATCTGGTCGTAGAGCCGCTTGATGGCGGGGGCCATCTTGTCGGTGACCGTGCCCGACACCACCATGAGGTCGGCCTGCCGGGGACCGTGCGCGAACGGGATCACCCCGAGGCGCATGAAGTCGTGCCGGCTCATGCTGGTGGCGATGAACTCGATGGCGCAGCAGGCGAGGCCGAAGTTGAAGACCCAGAGCGAGTAGCGCCGGCCCCAGTTCAGCACGAATCGGATCGGCTCGCCCAGCACAGCCGGCACCTGCACCTCGGGCCTCCCTCATCCGTTCCCGGTACGACAGTCAACCACAGCGCCCGCGGCGGCGCCCGGCGCAACCGGGCCGGCGTCGACACCCGGTTGCGCCGGCAGCCGGCTGCGCCGGCAGCCGGCTGCGCCGCTCGGGGGCGTCCCCGCCGTCAGTCGTGGGACCAGGTGGGTCGTTGCAGCAGGCCGACGAACTCCATGAGCAGGCGCTCCTGCAACGCCGCCGGCACCGCTTCGAGCAGGGTGTTCACCACGGCCATCCGGTCGGGCACCGGCTCAGCCGACCCGGCGTCCGCCGTCTCGCCCAGGCCGAGACCGAGCCCGCCGGCCAGGCCGGCGACCAGGTCCGGGGTCAGCCCTTCCGGAGTCAGTGATCGGGCGAGGGCGAGCAGTTCCGCCGGAAGCGTGACCGGCCCGGCCGCCCGGGTCGCCGCGACGGCGTCGGCCAGGTCAACACCGAACTTCGCCACCGCCGGTGCCACCGACGCGGTCACCGTCAGGTGCACGGTGCGCGGCAGGCCGGCGTAGGCGAGCTGCGGTTGGGTGTGCCAACCCCGCGCGGCCAACTCGTCTACCAGCACGAAGAGGTCCAGCTCCGGATCGGTCGCGGTGAAGCAGATCACGGTCGACTCGGGCTCGGCCACGAGCCGCAGCCCGCCCGCAGCCCGGACGACGTCGGCCAGCTCCCGCACCGCGTCCCGGGTCGCCGCCGCCAGCCGTAGGTAGCCGTCCTCGCCCAGGTGCCGCAGGGTCGCGTAGGCGGCGGCGATCGGCCCGCCGGAGCGGGTGGAGGCGATCACCGGGTTGATCATCGTGTAGCCGGGCCAGTCGGCGTGCACGAAGTACTGCGGCTTGCGCAGCTCCGGGTCCCGGTGCAGCAGGATCGACACGCCCTTCGGGGCGTATGCGTACTTGTGCAGGTCGACCGAGATCGAGGTGACCCCGGGTACGGCGAAGTCGAACGCCGGCACCGGTTCGCCGAGGCGGCGGAGCCAGGGCAGGGCCCAGCCACCGAAGCAGGCGTCCACGTGGCAGCGCACCCCGGCGTCGGCGGCGACCGCCGCGATCTCGGTGACCGGGTCGATGACCCCGTGGGCGTATCCCGGGGCGGAGGCGACGACCAGCACGGTTTCGGGGCGGATCGCGGCGGCGATGGCGGCCGGGTCGGGACGCAGGGTCTCCGCCGACACCGGCACCATGTCCACGGCCACCCGCAGGTAGTGGCCGGCTTTGGCGAACGCGGCGTGGGCGGTGACCGGCATCACGATCCGCGGTTCGGTGATCTCGGGGTGGGCGTCCCGGGCCGCCTTCACCGCCAGGATCAGCGATTCGGTGCCCCCGCCGGTGACCGAGCCCACCACGTCCGGCGCAGCGGTGCCGGGCCCGCCCCCGAGTAGCTGGGCGGCGGCACCGACCAACGCGTTCTCCATCGCGAGCAGGGACGGGAAGGCGGTCGGGTCGAGGCCGTTGACGTGGGCGCTCTCCGCGTGCGCGGCGGCGGTCAGCTCATCCAGCCCGGGAACCGCCGGGTCGTAGACGTACGCGAACAGCCGCCCGCCGTGGGTGGGCCGGTCCCCGCTGCGCAGTGCCCGGATTCCGGCCAGAACGCGCTCCGCCGGCAGTCCGTGGGCGGGCAGCCCCGCTTCGTCGCTCATTCAGTGGTGCCCTTTCCGTGGGTGTCGGCGACCGTGGTCGCCGCCGAAGGTCCGGATTCGCGAGAAGGTAGCTCCTCCGTGACGACATCGAGATCAGCGGGGGTGAGGGAGTAGGGGCGCAGCAGCAGGGTGGCGGCACCGACCATGATGGCGGGGAGGACGGTGAAGCCGAGGAGGATGCCGAGCCGGGCGGAATCCGGCTGGGTCGCGGCGGCTCCGGTGTCCGACGGGAGGTAGCCGGAGAGCTGGAGCACCAGCCCGAAGATGCCCGGCCCCAGCGCCAACCCGAAGGTCTCCCCGGCGGTCCACACCCCGGTGAAGACGCCCGCCTGCCGCCGGCCGGTGCGAACCTCGTCGTAGGCGATGCAGTCGGGCAACATGGCGAGGGCGAAGACCTGCTGGCCGGCGTACCCGACGCCGACCAACGCGACCAGCAGGTAGATCCCGACGGCGGGGAGCACCTCGGCGGTGACCAGGGCCAGCGCACCGGCGGCGAAGAGGAGCGCGGCGGTGACCAGCCCGGTGCGCTTGCCGAACCGCTGCCCGACCCGGCTCCACAGCGGCATGACCAACAGCGCCGGCCCGACGAAGCAGGCGAACAGGACGGTGGGCCCGCTCTCCGGGTTGCGCAGGATCTGGGTGGCGAAGTAGTTCACCCCGGCCAGGATCGTCGCCACCCCGGCGGACTGGATCACGAAGCAGACCAGGAGCACCCGGAACGGCCGGTTACGGCCGGCGGTCGCGAGTTGGACCCGCAACGACGGCTCGCTCTCCTGCACGATGCCGACCGGCGCGGACCGGGTGCCCACGAACGCCCCGACCGCGCCCAGCAGGATCAGGCCGGCGACGAAGAGCCCCATCCAGCGGTGCCCGGCGATACCGCCGCCGCCCGCGTCCCGCACCAGCGGCGCCACCGCGCCGGAGACCAGGATGGCCAGCGCCAGCACCGCGATCCGCCAGGTCATCAACCGGGTGCGCTCGGTGTAGCCGGTGGTCAGCTCGGCCGGCATCGCCACGTACGGAACCTGGAAGAAGGCGAACGCGGTCGCGGTGGCCAGGAAGGCCAACGCCACGTAGCCGCCGGCCGCCGCCCCGGCGCCGAACGGCGCTGCGAAGATCGCGGCGAAGCAGCCGGCGAGCGCGATCCCGGCGCCGAGGAGGTACGGGCGGCGGGCCCCCCACCGGGAGCGGGTGCGGTCGGAGATCCGGCCGGCGACCGGGTTGACCAGCACGTCCCACGCCTTCGGCAGCAGCACGAGCAGGGCGGCGATTCCCGCCGTCACGCCCAGCGTGTCGGTCAGGTAGGGCAGCAGCAGCAGCCCGGGCACGGTGCCGAAGGCCCCGGTGGCCAGCGACCCGGTGGCGTAGCCCAGGTGCACCCGGCGGGGCAGCGCCTCACCGCCGGGGAGACCGGCAGGGTGGCCGACCGGCGCCGGGCGGGCGGTGGAGCCAGCAGCAGGTGGACCGGTTCCAGCCGGCGGCGCGTCCATGGCGCCGAATATTACTCACAAGTATGGCGACGGTCACATCCCCTACTCCGGCGACCAGCCCGCCGCCCGCAGGTCAACCCGGTCGCCGCGCAGCGGTGTCCCCTCGGCGAGCAGCCGGGCTCGGGCCGAGAGCTCATGCCCGGGCGGCAGCCGGCCGGCCGAGTTCACCACGCGATGCCAGGGCACACCCCCACCGTGGCGCGCCAGGATCGACCCGACCAGCCGGGGCGACGCCCGCCCCGAACGTTCGGCGAGCGCGTCGGCCACCGCCCCGTACGACATCGCCCGGCCGGGCGGGATGCGCTCGACCAGTTCCAGCACCGCCTCGACGTACTCCTCGGGTTCCACGAAGCGCCACGATATGGGAACCCGGCCGGGGGTTGACCGACCGACATCGCAGAATGGGCGGGTGCGTGACAAGGTGACGGCGGCTCGGCGGGTGGTCGTCAAGATCGGTTCTTCCTCGTTGACCACGGCCGTCGGCGGCCTGGATGACGGGCGGGTGGACGCGCTCGTGGACACCCTCGGCGCGCTCGCCGCCGAGGGCCGGGAGGTCGTGCTGGTCTCCTCCGGCGCGATCGCCGCGGGGCTGGCCCCACTGGGGCTGACCCGCCGTCCCCGGGACCTGGCCACCCAGCAGGCCGCCGCCAGCGTCGGCCAGGGGCTGCTGATCCGCCGGTACGCCGCCGCCTTCGCCCGGCACCGGCGCACCGTCGGTCAGGTCCTGCTCACCGTGGACGACCTGACCCGACGGGCGCACTACCGCAACGCGTACCGGACCCTGCGCAAGCTACTCGACCTGGGCGCGGTGCCGATCGTCAACGAGAACGACACGGTCGCCACCGAGGAGATCCGGTTCGGCGACAACGATCGGCTCGCCGCCCTGGTGGCTGCTCTGGTCGACGCCGATCTGCTCCTGCTGCTCTCGGATGTGGACGCGCTCTGGACCGGCGATCCGGCCCGCCCCGGATCGACCCGGATCGCCGAGGTCCACGACGAGGGGGACCTGTCCGGGGTGGCGATCGGCGGCGCCGGCCGGGCCGGGGTCGGCACCGGAGGCATGGTGACCAAGGTGGAGGCAGCCCGGATCGCCACCGGCTTCGGCATCCCGGTGGTCCTGACCTCCGCCGACCAGGCGGCCGCGGCGCTGGACGGCAAACCGGTCGGCACGCTCTTCCACCCCGGGCAACGCCGGCCGGCCGCCCGGCTGTTCTGGCTGGCGCACGCCACCGCACCGCGCGGCCGGCTGCAGTTGGACCCGGGCGCGGTCGCGGCCGTCGTCAACCGACGCAAGTCGCTGCTACCCGCGGGGATCACCGCGGTACGGGGGGCCTTCACCGCGGGCGATCCGGTTGACCTGGTTGACGCCGACGGGGTGCCGGTGGCCCGCGGGCTGGTCAACTACGACGCGGTGGAGTTGCCCGGCCTGCTCGGACGCTCCACCGCTGAGCTCGCCACGGCCCTCGGCCCCGGCTACGAACGGGAGGTCGTCCACTGCGACGACCTGGTGCTGTTGTAAGGCTGGGCGCCGGCCAAGGCCGGCCCGGCACGAGTCCGTCCCCAGATCCCAAGGAGTGCAGATGAGCGTGGTCGAGCAGGCACGACGAGCCCGGACGGCAGCGGCCGAGTTGGCCGTCGCCACCCGGGCTGGCAAGGATGCCGCGCTGCACGCGATGGCCGACGCGCTGGTGGCGCGGACCGCCGAGATCCTGGCCGCCAACAACGCGGACCTCACCGCCGGACGTGCCGGCGGGCTGAGCACGGCCAGCTTGGACCGGCTCGCCCTCGACCCGCCGCGGGTGGCCGGCATCGCCGACGCGCTCCGCCAGATGGCCGCGCTCCCCGACCCGGTCGGCGAGGTGGTCCGGGGTTCGACCCTCCCCAACGGCCTACAGCTGCGGCAGCTTCGGGTGCCGTTCGGGGTGGTGGGGATCGTCTACGAGGCGCGACCGAACGTCACCGTCGACGCGGCCGGCATCTGTCTGAAATCCGGCAACGCGGTGCTGCTGCGGGGCTCCTCCTCCGCGGCCCGGTCGAACGCCGCGCTGGTCTCGGTGCTGCGGGACGCGGTCGCCGACACCGGCCTGCCAGCGGACTCGGTGCAGCTTCTCGACGCCACGACGCACGAGTCGGTGAAGGAGCTGATGCGCGCCCGGGGCCTGGTTGACGTCCTGATCCCGCGCGGCGGTGCGGCGCTGATCCGCACCGTTGTCGAGGAGTCAACCGTCCCGGTGATCGAGACCGGGGTGGGCAATTGTCACGTCTACGTTGATGCCGCCGCGGACGTGGCAAAGGCCGTCTCGATCGCCCTGAACTCGAAGACCCAGCGCCTCTCCACCTGCAACACGGCCGAGTCGCTGCTGGTGCACACCGCGGTCGCGGACGCCTTTCTGCCCCCGGCGCTGGCCGCGTTCGCCGCGGCCGGGGTGACCGTACACGGCTGCCCGCAGGTCGCTCGGTACTCGACCGCGGTGCTACCGGCCACCGACGAGGACTACGCCACCGAGTACCTGTCGGCGGATATCTCGGTCGCCGTCGTCGAGTCGCTGGACGCGGCGGTCGCCCACATCCAGCGGTACGGGACCGGCCACACCGAGGCGATCGTGACCGACTCCCAGTCGGCCGCCCGCGATTTCGTGGCCCGGGTTGACGCGGCGGCGGTGATGGTGAACGCCTCCACCCGGTTCACCGACGGCGGTGAGTTCGGCTTCGGTGCCGAGATCGGCATCTCCACCCAGAAGCTGCACGCCCGCGGGCCGATGGGGTTGCCGGAGCTGACCAGCACGAAGTACGTGGTCACCGGCGACGGTCAGCTACGCTGACCGTCGCCGGCCCGAGGCCGGTGTCCCGGCGGCGAAATCTGGACGGGGCAGCACCGAGGGCGCCCGAGCTGAGCGGTCAACGGCAGGCGCGGATCGCGGTCAACGTCGCGTGGACGTCGAACTGGTGCCCGTCCGCACTCTCCCAGCCCCCGTCGCTGCGCTGGGTCTCGGCGAGCCGGTGGCGGGCGCGCACCAGGACCCAGTCCTGTGGGTCCACGCCGACCCGGCGCAGCGTCGCGGCCAGCCAGGCGACGTTGGTCGGGTTCATGTCGCCGATCCGCTCGGCGAGCGCCACCTGGATCCGGGCGGACTCCTGGCACATCTCCTGCCGGAACAGCACCGCCGCACTCAGCCACCCGGCGGCGAGGAACGATGGCCAGATCCCGTCCGGGTTCAGGCGGGCCACGAGGGAGAGCGCGGCGCCGTGCACGACGCCCGCGTACGCCCCACCGACCCGAGCGTCCAACGGCCCGGCCGCCCGAGCGTCCAGGCCGGCGACGCTGAGCCAGAACGCCGCGCTCGCCGTCAGGTAGAAACCCGCCTCCGGGTCCCCCGGTCGGGCCCACTCGGGGGCGGTGTCGGCCAACGCGGCGTCCTCTTCCCAGCCCCCCTCCGGTAGTTGGCGCGCGGCGAGCCAGTCCAGCGCCCGCCGGGCCGCCGGCCGGCCGAGGGCACCGAGGTCGTCAAGCTCGCCGAGGCGAAAACAGGTCGCGTCAACGGAGGCGTTCTCCCCCTCGACGTATGCCGGCCAGCCGCCCGCCGGCAGTTGCCCGGCCTCGGCGACGGCGAGCACCTCCTCGGCGGGCGATGCACCCGTGCGCATTCGGGCAAGCCGGGCACGCTCCACCACGTCTCCCCGCGCCACCACGTAGCCGATCGCGGCCTCGATATCCACCACGGCGGTCACGCTACCTGGGCAGACGCGACGCGGCTCCAGGGCTTCGGCCACCCGCTGCCCCGCCCTCCGCCGCCCGGTGCTCGCCGCAACGTCGAGCACCGGGCGTTCCCACCCGGGCCACCTCCGGCCCGATCAGTACGCGGGCAACGACGGATCCACCTGCTTGATCCAGGAGAGGACTCCCCCCTGGAGGTGCACCGCGTCCCGGAAGCCAGCGGATTTCAGCGCGGCGAGCGCCTCCGCGGACCGGACGCCAGACTTGCAGTGCAGCACGATCTGCCGGTCCTGCGGGAGCTTGACCAGCGCCTGCCCGGAGATGATCTCCCCCTTGGGGATCAGCGTGGCGCCCGGAATCCGGACGATCTCGAACTCGGCCGGCTCCCGCACGTCAACCAGGAAGAGCTCCTTGCCGGCGTCCTGCCACGCCTTCAGCTCGGCCGCGGTGATCGTCGCGTCCGCCGCGGCCTCCTGCGCCTCGACCGACACCGCACCGCAGAAGTCCTCGTAGTCGGCCAGTAGGTCGGTGACCGTGGGATTCTCGCCGCAGAGCGCGCAGTTTGGGTCCTTCCAGACCTTGATCTTGCGGTAACTCATCTCCAGGGCGTCGTAGACCATGAGTCGACCGACCAACGGCTCACCGACACCGGCGAGGAGCTTGATCGCCTCGTTCACCTGAATCGAGCCGATCGACGCGCAGAGCACGCCGAGCACGCCGCCCTCCGCGCAGGAGGGCACCATGCCGGGCGGGGGCGGCTCCGGGTAGAGGCAGCGGTAGCAGGGGCCGTGCTCGGCCCAGAACACCGACGCCTGCCCGTCGAACCGGTAGATGGACCCCCACACGTACGGCTTGCCGAGCAGCACCGCCGCGTCGTTGACCAGGTACCGGGTGGCGAAGTTGTCGGTGCCGTCCACGATCAGGTCGTACTGGGCGAAGATCTCCCGAACGTTGTCCCGGTCCAACGCGGTGTTGTGGATCTTCACCTCGACCAGTGGGTTGATCTCACGGATGCTGGCGGAGGCGGACTCGGCCTTGGCCCGGCCGACATCGGAGACGCCGTGGATGATCTGACGTTGGAGGTTGGATTCGTCAACGGTGTCGAAGTCGACGATGCCGAGCGTGCCCACGCCGGCAGCGGCGAGGTACATCAGCGCCGGAGAACCGAGACCACCGGCACCCACACAGAGCACCCGTGCGTTCTTCAACCGCTTCTGCCCCTCGACCCCGACGTCCGGGATGATCAGGTGGCGCGAGTAGCGACGGATCTCGTCAACGGTTAGCTCGGCGGCGGGCTCGACGAGCGGGGGCAGCGACACGGTGAACTCCCCTTGGGTCGGCAGTGGCGAACCGCGCCATTGTCGCTCGCCGGGCCGGCCGGTGGCCATGAGCGGGGACACGTCGCCCGAACTGCGGGAACGGGAATAATCCGCCGGCCCGGGGACCGGCCGGCGGAGTGGGTGCGCTATCCGGCGTTCCCGGTGTCGGCGAGCAACGCCTCGAGGCGACGATTCACCGCGGCCAGGGTGGCCCGTACGACCGCTTGCCGGGGGTCGCCGGCGACCAGCGCGGAGCCGGCGAGCTGCTCGACCCAACCTTCGCAGACCAGCAACACCACGACCGTCGCGACCTCGCAGTTGCCCAGCGGCACCAAGGTGGCGTGCTCGACGAAGCAGCGCCCTCGGTCCGGCTGTGGCCCCGGCGCACGCAACAGCTGGTCCACCGCGGCGGCGGCGGCCGCCGCGCTGAGCCGCAGCATGTAGCCGTCCACCGCCGGCCCGGTCGCGTAGCCGGTGGCGGGTGACCCGGCGGTGAGCAGGCGGACCTCGACGGTCGCGTCGAGGCCGAAGGTGCTCACCTGCACGTGGTCGAGCACCACCCGAGGTCCGGGCCGACCACCCGTGTCGAGCGGGCGGGACGGGGCGAGCTCGGTCGCGCCGACCTGCCCCCCGCCGTACGACGTCTCGGCTGTCGCCGGGCCGTCGGCGGCCCCGCTGACCGGGGTGGCCGGCCGGTCCACGGTGGCGGGCCGGACCCGTTGCGGTCCGCCGGAGTGCCATCGGCGGCGCGGCGGTTCCGACCGGGCCGCATCCCGGCGCTCGTTCCGCGACGGCAGGCCAGCCCGTGCCGCCGGCCGGTCGTGGGTGGGCCCGTCCGGCTGCCGGTGGGCGGACGACACCACGTCGGCGGGCCCCTCGGGCATATTCTGCGGGGCGGCGGCGAGACCCATTCGTTCCTGGAGGAGCCGGGCGACGTGCCGACTCACCTCGGCCGGGTCGGCACCGTCGGCGAGCTCCAATCGAAGGCTGTGTGCGCCGGACTTGGTACGGCGCAACGCCGCGTCACGGACACCGGCCACCTCACGGACCGCACCGAGAATGACGTCCACGTCGAAGACCTCTGGACGTTCGCGCAGCCCAACGGGCTCGTCGGCGCGGCGGAGGTGGGTGGCGATCCGGGCGAGTTCCGGGGTCTGGGTGGGCGCCTCGGCAGCTGTCAGCTCCGACCCAACCGGCACATCCGGCTCAGCAGGGACACGCTGCGGCAACATCGCGGACGCCGCCGGCGGTCGGTCGACGTCGGCCGACGGCGCCGGCTCGGCCGCCTGCGCCGCGACCCAGGGCGCGGGGGCCTCCGGCGGCTGGTGCGCCGGCTCGGTGGTGGACTGATGCTTCGGCCGGCTCCCGGAGCGATGACCCGGCTCGGCCCGGACCGGCTCGTAGGCCCGCTGCGGCTCGGCCGCCCAGGCAGGACGCTGAGTGCTCGGTTGGCGATCCTCGTCCGCCTCGGTCGCGTCCGGGTCCGGACGAAATCGGCGCCCGGAGGACCCCCGCTGCTCCCCCGCCGCGTCCCGCGGAGTCCCACCCTGGAACCGCCGGCCGGCCGGCTCCGATTCGTCCCACCCATCCGGTTCCGCCCGAGCCCGGCGCCCCAGTGGCTCCGGTTCGTCCCATCCGTCCGGTTCCGCCCGAGCCCGGCGCCCCAGTGGCTCCAGTTCGTCCCATCCATCCGATTCCGCCCGAGCCCAGTGGCCGGGCGGCGGCGACTCGGTGCCAGGCTGTACGGGCCACCCGGCCCCCGAGATCGGGCCGGACCGGCCCTCCGGCAGCGGTGTGGGCTGGTCGACCACCGGCCGGGGGCCGGACTCGGCGGACGGGTCTGGCCGGTCGTCCCGGCCAACCTCGGATGACCGGCCTCCGGCCAGCGCGGGCGGCGGCTCAGTCGCGGGCACGGGCACCGTCGACCGACCTCCGCCCGCTTCCTGGGCTGGCACGCCGAAACGACCCGGCGGCGCGCTAACCGGACCGGGCCGGCTGGCCGGCAGCTCCGGCTCGGGGTGTCGATATGGGTGACCATTGGTCCGGTATCCGGTGCGGTGCGGCCAGGAACCGGCCTCGGCCGCGCCGGGCAGCGGAGCTGGCAGGTCGCCATGACGCGGAGAGGAGTCGGCCCAACCAGCAGGCGAGGCAGACCGGCGCCGGGGTGTGGTCGAATCCAGCGCCCAGCCTCCGGTGGGGGGAACCCACGGACCGTCAGAACGGGAGTGCGCCGGCTGTGGACCGGTCTCGTCACCGTGCTCTCCCGGGGTGGCGGCACCGGGTTGCTCTGCATCACTCACCGCGCGCTCCTTGGTCGCCCCCGCTGAGGCTACCGTGTGGTGACAGTGGCGATAAGTTACGGCGGCGGGCCAATTCCGGGACAGGCGGTAATCCTTGACCGGTTCGGGTGATATGCCAGCTCGTATGAAGAACTCGGAGGCTCCCATGACCGCTGTGGGGAACGGCACCCAGACCGCCGGCCGGCCCACCCGCCTGCCCCGTTCCGCCCGCCGTAGACAGCTGCTCGCTGCGGCGCAGGAGGTGTTCGTCGCACAGGGCTACCACGCAGCCGCGATGGACGACATCGCCGAACGCGCGGGGGTCTCCAAGCCGGTGCTGTACCAGCACTTCCCCGGCAAGATGGAGCTCTACCTGGCGCTACTTGACACCCACTGCGACACGTTCGTGGCCAAGGTGCAGGAAGCGATGCGCGGGACCCTCGACAACAAGGAGCGGGTGAGCGCCTCGGTCCGCGCGTACTTCGACTTCGTTGACCACGAGAGCGAGGCGTTCCGCCTGGTCTTCGAGTCCGACCTGCGCAACGACCCCGCGGTACGCCAGCGGGTCGAACGGGTCGAGCAGGGCTGCATCGCGGCGATCACCGACACGATCATCTCGGATACCGGTGTCAGCCGGGCCCGCGCCGAGTTGCTCGCGTCCGGCCTGGTCGGGGCGGCCGAGACGGCGGCACAGTTCTGGCTGGCCAGCGGGCGGCAGGTGGCCAAGGCGGAGGCGGAGGCGTTGGTCGCCGCGCTCTCCTGGCGAGGCATCGCGAGCTTTCCACTGCAAGGTGAGTCAGCCTGACCGCCGCCGCCGTGATCGGATAGCCTTCGCAAGGCGGCATTCTCGCCCCAGTGGAGGAGGCACAGTGGAGGTCAAGATCGGCGTGCAGTACGCGCCGCGCGAGCTGGTTCTGGAGAGCGCACAGTCGCCGGCCGAGATCGAGCGGATCGTGACCGACGCCATCGCCGGCGACGGCGGCACCCTCTCCCTCACCGACGAGAAGGGGCGACGGGTCATCGTCCCGGTCGACAAGGTCGCCTACGTCGAGATCGCCGAGGCGTCCGCCCGGGCAGTCGGGTTCACCGTTCGCTGACCAGAGTCCTGCCACGGCAGGTGCCGAGGCACTTGCCGTGGCGTACGTGTGCCCGGCCGGCGGCACGCGATGCCATACATCGCGCGCAGGGCGCTGGATAGCGGCGAGCCAGCCCTGGGAAACCCTCGATCCGCCCGGGGCCAGCGGGACGACTGGTGCCGCCTCGCCCAACCGTGGCCACCCTCGGCCGTGACCACCCCCACAGTCGTGACCATCCGGCAGTCGTGGCTACCCGGCAAGGGGCCTCGATCCACCCGAGGGCCGCTCGGTGCACGGCGGGCCGGCCACCTGCTGCTCGATGTCGGCTCGCCCCGGCCTTTCCCGGCTCCACCTGCCGGAATCTAAACAGCGCCGGGGAGGTTCAGGTAGAATAGAACAGTTGCCGTGGGCACCGACCGACGTTCGATCTCGATCTGGTCCAACAATCGATCTGGTCCAACGATCGATTAGTTCCCGTTTCGATCTGGTCGCAGCCGGCCCGCGGCGCGCGTGCGGCCCGGTCCGGCTCGGCGATTTCGCCACCCGACCGTGTGGCCCGCGCCACACCGTCCGCGCCTCGAGGACTCAACGGGGCGCACCCACGAGAGGGCACCCCCGAATCGAGATGAGCGAACTCACCCACAACCTCATGGACGGCACCGAACTCGCCGCCACCGCACCGGTACGCCCGGAAGCGCCCACCTTCGCCGAGTTGGGCGCCCGGCAAGAGACCGTTGACGCGCTGAAGGCCGCCGGGATCACCCGGGCCTTCGCCATCCAGGAGTACGCGCTGCCGATCGCGCTGCGCGGCGTCGACCTGATCGGCCAGGCCCCGACCGGCACCGGCAAGACCCTCGGCTTCGGCGTGCCGCTGCTGGAGCGGGTCTTCGCGCCCGCCGAGGGCGGCGACGGCACCCCACAGGCGCTGGTCGTCGTACCCACCCGCGAGCTGGGCATCCAGGTCGCCAAGGACCTCAAGGCCGCGGGCAGTACCCGTGGTGTCCGGGTGCTGCCGATCTACGGCGGGGTGGCGTACGAACCGCAGATCGAGGCGCTCCGCACGGGTGTGGAGATCCTGGTCGGCACCCCCGGCCGCCTGCTCGACCTGGCCAAGCAGAAGCAGCTGCAGCTGGACCGGGTCCGCGCGCTCGTCCTGGACGAGGCCGACCGGATGCTGGACCTGGGCTTCCTCGACGATGTCGAGAAGATCCTGGCGATGCTGCCGGAAGAGCGGCAGACGATGCTCTTCTCGGCCACGATGCCGGACCCGATCGTCGCACTGTCCCGGCGCTTCCTGCGCCGACCGATGACGATTCACGCCGGGCACACCGCCGAGACCGGCCCTTCACCGCAGACCCAACAGCTGGCCTACCGCACCCACTCCCTCAACAAGATCGAGATTGTGGCGCGGATCCTCCAGGCCAAGGGGCGCGGGCTGACCATGATCTTCACCCGGACCAAGCGTGCGGCCGACCGGGTCGCGGCGGATCTGGACTTCCGTGGCTTCGCCGTGGCTGCCGTCCATGGCGACCTCGGCCAGGGCGCCCGAGAGCGGGCACTGCGCGCCTTCCGCACCGGCAAGATCGACACCCTGGTCGCCACCGACGTGGCCGCCCGGGGCATTGATGTCAGCGGCGTTACGCACGTCCTCAACTACGACTGCCCGGAAGACCAGGACACGTACACCCACCGGATCGGCCGGACCGGCCGGGCGGGGGCGAGCGGCGTCGCGGTGACCTTCGTCGACTGGGACGACATGCCCCGCTGGCGAATCATCGACAAGACCCTCGGCCTGGAGATGCCGGAGCCGCCAGAGACCTACCACACCTCCCCGCATCTCTACGCCGAGCTGGACATCTCCCCAGAGGTCACCGGCACTCTGCCCACCGGCGCGCGAACCCGGGCCGGGCTCTCCGCCGAGGCCGAGGAGGACCTCGGCGGACGGTCCCGCCGCGGCGACGGTCGCGGAACCCGCCGGGGCACCGGCCGGGATCGCCGCCGGGGCCGCGGCGGCGACGCCGGTGCTGGCGCTGGTACCACCACCGAGCCGGGCGAGGCCGCGGAGCGCACCCCCCGCCGGCGGCGCCGCCGCCGGGACGGCGAGGTGGTCACCCCGGGCGAGCCCGCGGTGCCGGCCGCCGAGACCAGCGAAGCGGCCACCGCCGACTCGTCGGGCAGTGCGGCGCCGAAGCCACGACGTCGTCGGCGGCGCCGCGGCGGTGGCTCCGACACCAGCACGGCGGCCAAGACCAACACCGGCACGGCGGCCAAGACAACCAACACCGGCACGGTGGTCGAGCCAACCGCCGACTGAGCATGCCGCGCCACTGCCGACGTCCCTCGCTGACACCAGCGGGGGACGTCGCGCGCTCAGCCAACTGAGCGCCCACCCCGCCCACCCCGGAGGATGACACCATGCCGGAACCCCTGCCCGCCGCGCTCGCCGAAGTGCGGACCCTGCTGCTCGGCGCCGGGCTCAACCGGGCGGTGGCCGCCGGGCATCGCCGGGGGCTTCGCCCGTCGGTACACCGTGCGGAGCTACGGCCGGTCACCCTCAGGTCCGGACCCCGCCTGCAGGTCATCACCGCGAACGGGAGTGCGCCCCTTACCCGCAACCTCGCCCGAGGCGCGGAAGCGGAGGCGGCGGTGGACGCGTTGCTGGCCGAACCCTTCGGCAACTGGCACGTCGAAACCGCAACGACGACCCTGCAGCTCCGAGTCACAAAGTCCGGTGCGGCACAGGTTCACCGCACGGCGGCCCCGCCGGTAGCCGAGCCGGTCGGGCACGACCGGACGAAGGCCCACCTACTCGATCCCGGTGACCCGATCTTCACCGTGATCGGTGGGTCGGCGGCCAAGCGGCGGCAGGTGGACGCCTTTCTGCGCGCGCTCGCCGCGACGCTCCCGGACGGGCTCCGCGGCCCACTGCGCGTCGCCGATCTGGGCTGCGGAAACGCCTACCTGACCTTCGCCGCGTACCGCTGGTTGACCCAACAGGGCATCGATGTCCACCTGGTCGGCGTGGACATCCGCGAGGACCAGCGCCAACGCAACACCGAGCTGGCCCGGCGGCTGGGTTGGGCCGATCAGGTGCGTTTCGTGGCGGGAACGATCACCGACGCGGCCGTTGGGCCCGACCCCGATCTGGTGCTGGCCCTGCACGCCTGCGACACCGCCACCGACGAGGCGCTCGCGCGGGCGGTGCGGTGGGGGTCCCGCTGGGTGCTCGCGGCTCCCTGTTGCCATCACGACCTCGCCGCCCAGCTTCGCTCCGATCCCACTCCACCCCCGTACGAGCTGTTGACCCGGCAGGGCATCCTCCGCGAGCGCTTCGCCGACGTGCTCACCGACGCGGTCCGGGCCGGGCTGTTACGGCTGCACGGCTACCGGGCCGAGGTGATCGAGTTCGTCGACTCCCGCCACACGCCGCGCAACCTACTCATCCGAGCCCGCCACACCGGGGCGCCCCCGACTGGTGAGCACTGGTCGCAGTACCGGAACCTGGTCGACGGTTGGCGGGTCACGCCGCGGCTAGCGACCCTGCTCGGCGAGCCGGCTGGCGCGACGGCAACCAGTACGACCAGCCGCCAGGTACGCACCACCGACCCGACCGGCTGACTTCATCCACAGTGGCCAGTCCCCAACCGCGGCCGCCGTACTACCCTCGAACCACGCACCGTCGAGTGTCGATTCTCGATGACGCGAAGGCCGCACCAGGCCGAGGGGAGGAAGATCAGCTGGGATGGTTTCGGGAAAGGGAACCGCACAGGTAGCATTCGCCCGCTTCGTCCGGCGCGCCATCGACAATGCCCGCGCCGAGCGCGGCTGGACGGTGACCGACCTGGCGACCCAGACCGGGATCGGCCGTTCCACCGTCTTCCGCTGGCTCGCCGGTGACTGGCACGACTACCCCGAGTTGGCCAAGGTGCAGGGCTTCTGCGTCGCGCTCGGCCTACCCGTCGCCGCCGCCTTCCGCGCTCTCGGCCTGCCGGAGGCCGGCCCCACGCCTCGGTGCGAC
The DNA here is from genome assembly GCF_000378845.1 of Salinispora pacifica DSM 45544. NCBI lineage: Bacteria > Bacillati > Actinomycetota > Actinomycetes > Micromonosporales > Micromonosporaceae > Salinispora > Salinispora pacifica. The sequence goes on from NZ_KB905359.1 coordinate 2,699,502, forward strand.
AACGACGGCCCCCTCGAGGCGGATATCCGGGCGATCCTTGAGCGCCTCGCCGACCCGGCGGTGTCGGTCGAGGAGAAACACCACATCCGGGACCTGCTTCGCTACCTGGCCCAGCGGCCGATCCACCAACCGGACTGAGCTGTCAACCGGCGACCGCCAGGGCGAGCGGAAGCACCTCGGGCGCTCCCGCCCGACGCAGCTCCCGGGCCACCATCGTCATGGTCCACCCCGAGTCGACGAAATCGTCAACGAGCAGCACCGGCCCGGCCAGTCCGGCCAGGGCACCGGTCAGCTCCGACGACAGGGTCACCGAGTCGTACAGGGCGCGTACCCGTTGGGCGCTGTTGCCGCGTGCGCCGCCCCCGGCGGCCACCGCGACGGTGCCGAGCAGTGGCATTCGCCCCACCGCGGCGATCCGCCCGGCGAGCGAGGCGACCAGTCGCGTGTGACGGGAGCCGACCGCGACCACCCCGACGGGGCGACGCGGCCAGGGGTCGGTCCCATGCGCCCATTCCCGGAGCACCTCCACCACGGCGGCGACCACGTCGTCGGGCGCCTCCACGTCGGCCGTGTCCGGCCCGACGAGTTCGCGCAACCGCCCGCCCCAGCCGAGGTCGGTCAGGCGCCCGACGGCCCGACCTGGCAGCGCCTGCTCCGGGAGGGCGATCCGCCCCCGGAGCGGGACATCCACCGCGGCCAGGCCGGTCGGCCAGAGCTTTTTGGGGGCGATCCCGACACCGGAGCGACCGAGGAAGGCCTCGGCCACCCGTAGGGTGTCCTCGGACAGCTCCGCGGCGAAGGTCGGTGCGGCACATCGATCGCATCGCCCACAGTCGGTTGCCCCCGCGTCGTCCAGGCACTCCCGCAGATAGCGAAGACGGCAGCCGGCGGTGGTCTTGTACTCCCGCATCGCCGCCTGCTCGGCGGTGCGGGCCGCGGCGACCCGACGCAACCGGGCCTCGTCGTAGGTCCAGGGTTCGCCGGTGGCGATCCAGCCACCGCGTACCCGGCGGACCGCACCGTCAACGTCCAGAACCTTGAGCATCAGCTCCAACCGGGTACGACGCAGGTCCACGATCGGCTCAAGCGCCGGCGTGGAGCGGGGACGGTCGGTGGACAGGGCGGCCAACACCGACCGCACCTGATCCTCTGGCGGGAAGGCCAGCGCGGCGAAGTATCGCCAGATCGCGGCGTCCTCGGCACCACCGGGCAGCAGCAGCACCTCGGCGTGGGCGACGGCGCGGCCGGCCCGGCCGACCTGCTGGTAGTACGCGATCGGCGACGGTGGCGCGCCGAGGTGTACCACGAACCCGAGGTCGGGCTTGTCGAAACCCATACCGAGCGCGCTCGTTGCCACCAGCGCCTTGATCTTGTTGTCGAGAAGATCCTGCTCGGCGGCGCGGCGATCCGCGTCGTCGGCCTGGCCGGTGTACGAGGCCACGGAGTAGCCCCGGGACCGGAGGAACTCGGCGGTCTCCGCCGCCGCGGCCACCGTCAGCGTGTAGATGATGCCAGAGCCGGGGAGTTCATCCAGGTGGTCGGCGAGCCAGGCCAGCCGGTGCGCCGGGCCGGGCAGGTCAACCACACCGAGTCGCAGTGACTCCCGGTCCAGGCTGCCCCGCAGCACCAGGGTCTCGGGCTGCGCATCGGGCCCAGACGCCGCACCGGGCCGGGACGCCGCACCGAGCTGCTCGGCGACATCCTGGGTGACCCGGGCGTTGGCGGTTGCCGTGGTGGCGAGCACCGGCGTACCGGCCGGCAGGTTACCGAGGAACGTACGCAGCCGGCGATAGTCGGGGCGGAAGTCGTGCCCCCAGTCGGAGACACAGTGTGCCTCGTCCACCACGAGCAGCCCGGTGGTGGCGGCCAGCTTCGGCAGTACGGCGTCCCGGAAGTCCGGGTTATTCAGCCGTTCCGGACTGATCAGGAGCACGTCCACCGCCCCCGCGTGGATCTCCCCGGTGATCTCGTCCCACTCGTCGAGGTTCGCGGAGTTGATGGTCCGGGCTCGGATCCCGGCCCGGGCGGCCGCGTCGACCTGGTTGCGCATCAACGCCAGCAACGGGGAGACGATCACCGTCGGTCCGTGCTCGCCGGCCGTCCGCAGCAACGCGGTGGCGACGAAGTAGACCGCCGACTTACCCCAACCGGTGCGCTGGACGCAGAGCACCCGCCGTCGGTCTACCACCAGCGCCTCAATCGCCCGCCACTGGTCCTCACGGAGCCGGGCGTGCGCTCCGGCCAACCGCTGCAGGACTGCCTCAGCCTGCTCGCGTACCGCCGTTCGATCCTGGCTCATCCGGCATTTCTACCAGTGCCCCCCGCGCTGGCCGGCGGCCGTCGGCCTACCCGGCTATGTGAGGATCGACTGTGGCAGTCCCCTCAGCTGGAGAGGCAGCACGCATGACGCGGCGAACCTGCGCCACCCCCCTGGCCCGGCGGGTCACCGTCGGCTCAGCCACCGTCCTGGCCGCCGGTGTTCTGCTGACCGGGTGCGGATTGGTTAGTAGCGAGCCGCCACCGCCCCCCACCCCGAAGGACGCCCTGCTCGCTGCGGTGCCGGGCGAGAAGACACCGGCGTTCCGCTTCTCCGGCGTAGACGCCGTCGGCAGGCGGATCACCGGGGCCGTCGACCCGACCGGCAAGGGGATGGAACTGAACATCGCCCCGGCCGACGCCGAGTCCGAGAACGAAGCCGAGGCCGAGTCCGAGTCCGAGTCCGAGTCCGAGAACAAGGCCGATTTCAGCCTGGCGATGTCCTTCCGGGTGGTTGACCAACGCTCCTGGTTGAGGGTGCACTTCGAGGACGCGGCCGAGCTGAACGAACTACTTGAGTTGCCGCGCCAGTGGATGGAGCTTGACCAGAGCAAGCTCTCGAACCCGCAGGTGTATGACAGCGCCGACATCGGCAACGCCGGCGTGATCATACGGGCGGCCGATGCGGTACAGCAGCAGGCCGATGGCGCGTACACCGGCACGGTCGACCTGACCGCTGGGCCGGAGATCGCCGAAGCGGTGGCTGAGGTGGATGTCGCCGCGTTGGGCGAACAGGCCACATCGATCCCGTTCACCGCGGTGGTCGGAAGCGACGGACACCTCGACACGCTGACGATGGAAATCCCCGCCGTTGACGAGCAGCCGGCCGCCGAGTTCCTGGTGCGTTACTACGACTACGGCATCGCCCCGGCGATCGCTTCCCCCACTGGCGACGCGACGCCGGCGCCGGATGTGGCGTACGAGATCCTGGGCGAGTGAGCGGACGGCGGCGAGGGTCCGCCGCCGTCACCGGCCCAGGACCGACCCGCCGTTGACGCCGAGGACCTGCCCGGTGACGTAGCCGGCGGACGGGCCGGCGAGGTAGCGGACCGCCGCGGCGATGTCGTCCGGGGTGCCGGCGCGCCCCACCAGCGTGTCCGCAACCCGCCGGGCGTGTCCCTCGGGGGTCATCCGGCCACCGAAGAACTCGGTGTCCGCGACGTACCCGGGGCTGACCACGTTGACGGTGATCTGCTCCGGCCCGAGCCGCACCGCCAAGTCGTACGCCCAGCCGTGCAGGGCGGCCTTCGCCGCCGAGTACGGCCCACCTCCGCCCCGCTGCGCCGCGATCGAGCTGACCAGAATCACCCGGCCACCGGGGCGGCGCAGCGCTGGCCGCAGCGCCTCGGTGAGCAGGACGGCGGTGAGAACGTTCGCCTCGAGATTGGCCCGCCACTGCTCGGCGATCCCGACCAGCGTTTCGGCCTCCCCACCGAGGTAGCCCCCGGCGTTGTTGACGACCGCGTCCACCGCTCGGCCTTCGACCGCCTCGACCACCCGGGGAACCTGCTGCGGGTCGGTCAGGTCCGCCACCACCGCCCGCACCGCACCGGGTCGGGCGAGATCCCAGGAGAGTCGAGCCGTGGTGGCCCGCAGCGTCTCCTCCCGCCGGCCCACGACGAGCACGTCGAAACCGTCCACGGCGAGCGCCTCCGCGGTGGCCGCGCCGATTCCGGTGCCGCCGCCACTGACCACGGCCAGCCGCTCGCCCATGCGCCATCCCCCTCCGAAGCCACCGTCGCTCAGGAGGTTAGCGGGGTACGCACCACGCCCGGGGGCCGCCGCCCACAGGTTGACCTGAACGCTCACAGAAAGTCGGCTTCTCGTCGCAGGTTGGCCTTCCTGACTGCCGTTTCCACCCCACTATCGACGGCGAAAAGTGAAGATTGTCGGGTGCAATGGCTGTTGCGGCGTCCCGTTCGGCTGGTGCCGATCGGGTTCGGCGCCACGGTCCTCATCGGCACCCTCACGCTGATGCTGCCGTGGGCGACCGGCCAGCAGCGGCACACGCCATTCGTCACCGCGCTCTTCACCTCGGCCTCCGCGGTCTCGGTGACCGGCCTGGCCGTGGTGGACACGCCGAACTACTGGAACGACTTCGGCCTGGCGGTGATCACCATCCTCACCCAGATCGGCGGCCTCGGCATCGTGACCGGCGCCACCCTGGTCGTCCTGGTGGTATCCCACCGCCTCGGGCTGCGTAACCGGCTACTCGTGCAGGCCGAGACCGCCCAGTTCGGCCTCGGCGACGTCCGCCGGCTGCTGTTTCGGATCGCCGCCATCTCACTGACCGTCGAAGCGATCATCACCGTCATCCTGACCCTGCGCCTGTGGGGTCGGTACGACTACCCCTTCGGCGAGGCGCTCTGGGTCGGCCTCTTCCACGCCGTACAGGCCTTCAACAACGGCGGCTTCACCCTCTACAGCGACGGGCTGATCGGGCTCTCCGGCGACGCCTGGCTCGTCCTGCCGATGGCGTTCGGGGCGCTGCTCGGCGGGCTCGGCTTCCCGGCCCTGTTCGAGGCCGTCCGTGGTCGGCGGCGCCCGGCGCACTGGTCGATCTCCACCAAGCTCACCATCTGGGGCGGCGTGACCCTGCTGGTCGTTGGCTTCCTCGCCCTCCTGGCCGCCGAGTGGTCCAACCCATTCACGCTGGGCATCTACCCGTGGCCGGAGAAGCTCCTCGCCGCGTTCGCCCAGAACGCGTTCTTTCGTACCGGCGGCTTCAACGTGATCAACATCGAGGCGCTCGGCGAGGAGGCCATCCCGGCGATCATCGCATTGATGTTCATTGGCGGCGGGAGCGCCAGCACCGCCGGCGGCATCAAGGTCAGCACCTTCTTCCTCCTCGCCTTCGTGATCTGGGCCGAACTGCGGGGTGAGCCGGATGTCACCATCCGCCACCGCCGGGTCGCCACGGCCAGCCAGCGGCAGGCGGTCACGGTTGCGTTGCTTGGCGTGGCCATCGTGGTCGTCGGCACGGTGACGTTGATCCTGCTGACCGAGGGGACGCCCCACCACGTGGCGCTCTTCGAGGTGACCTCGGCCTTCAGCACGGCGGGCCTCTCCCTGGGTATCGCCCCCGACCTGCCCGACAGTGGACAATATGTACTTATTGTCCTTATGTTTATCGGCCGGGTCGGGCCACTGACCCTGGGGTCGGCACTCGCGCTGAACACCCGACGACGGCTGTACCGCTACCCGGAGGAGCAACCCATTGTCGGCTAGGGCAGACAAACACAGCGGGGTCATCGTGGTGGGGCTCGGACGCTTCGGCTCCCAGGTCGCCGACACGCTCGTGCAACTCGACCATCCGGTCCTCGCCATCGACCATGATGCGGAGCGGGTGCAGCGGTGGGCCAACCGAATCGACCGGGTGGCACAGGCCGATGCCACCGAAGAGGGGGCCCTGCGACAGCTCGGCGCGGAGGACCTCGAACGCGCCGTGGTATCCATCGGCGCCTCGATGGAGGCGAGCATCCTGTCCGTCCTAGCCCTCGTCGACCTGGGGATACCGCAGATCTGGGCGCGGGCCCGCTCGCCGGAGCACGCGAAGATCCTCACCTCGGTCGGTGCGCACCACGTGATCTTCCCCGAGGCGGAGGCCGGCGAACGGCTGGCCCATCTCATCGTCAGCCGGATGCTGGACTTCATGGAGTTCGGCGACGACTTCGCGATCGCCAAGGTCCGCACCCCGGAGAGCCTCACCGGCCGCCGGCTGCACGAGCTGAACCCGGAGGACCGCCACGGAGTACGGGTGGTGGCGGCGAAACCGGCCGGGAATCGGTTCCAGGCGGCCACCGACGAGACCGTACTGGCCGCTGGCAGCATGCTGATCGTGGAGGGCAGCATCGAGCAGGTGCAGTCGTTCGCCGCGCTCAGCTGACCGCGGCGAGCCGGCCAGCCGGCGGGGATCACGCGGTCGCGAGTAGCTGGTCCACCGGGGCGTAGTCGTCGGTCAACACCAAGGCGTCGCCGACAAACTCCTGCAGCGCCGCGCCGTCCAACACGACCGCGCCCGGGTCAACCTCGTTCAGCCGCTCCCGGACCGCGGCCAGCGGCAACGGCGCGTCCGAGGCGACAATGACAAAGTTGGAGCCCTGCTCACCGGCGAGCGCGGCCGGCGGAGCGATCAGGGCCACCTGCCGGAACTCGGCCGCGACCGTGGCGACCTCACTGCGGATGAAGCGCAGGGGCGGATAGTCGATGACGTTCTGCACGTACCCGCCGCCGGGACGAATCACCCGACGGACCTCGGCGGCCATCTCCCGGGTGGTGAGGTGCCACGGCACCACCAGATGCCCGAACGCGTCCCCCACCACCAGATCCTGGCTCTCCGCCGCCTCCGCCGCGACCAACATCCGGGCGTCCCCCACCTCCGCGCGCAGCTCCGGCCCCTGCCGCACGCCGAGCTTCTCCTCGCCCAGCTCGACCAGCCCGCCGTCAATCTCGAAAACCACGTTCTCGGTGCCCGGACGGGTGGCGGTCAGATACCGCGGCACGGTGAAACCACCTCCGCCCAGGTGCAGCGCGTCCAGCCGACGACCCGCCGGGGCGATGACATCGGCGACCGCCCCGATCCACCGGGTGTACGCGAACTCCAGGTGGGTCGGGTCGGCCAGGTCCACGTACGAGTGCCGGGCCGAGTTGAGCAGCAGCGTGCGCCCGCTCGCCCGGCCCGGGTCGGTCTCGACGCGGGCGCAGTGGTAGGCCGTCTCGATGTCACACGGGTTCGGGGCGACCGTGGTCAGACCGGCGCCGAGCAGGCCGAGCACCGCCAGGCTGGCCGACACCCGGGCCGGGCCGGTCAGCTGCTCGCCCGCCGTCCGCCGGAGCCACCCGCCGAGGATCACCCCGCTCAGTCCCAGGGAGACCGCCAGGCCGAGCAGGATCACCGTGCTGGGCAGTGCGGCCACCAACACGAAGCCGGTGACCAGGGTGGCGGTGACCGCACCCAGGGTGCCGATCGAGGAGAGCCGGCCGACGACCTGGCCGGTACGGCGCAGGTCGGACAGCTGGAGTTTGACCACCATCGGGGTGACCGCCGACAGCAGCATCGCCGGCACGAAGACAGCCAGCGCGACGAGCAGCAGGATCGCGGAGGCCGCCCCGCCCCGCAGCACCTCCCCGGCGTACCGGACCGCCGGCAGGGTCACCGCGGTGGCGATACCGGCCAGCACCAGCGCCGGGGCCAACAGGGTACGCGGGTCCCGGCGGTCCGCCAGCCACCCGCCGGCCCACGCCCCGTACGCGATCGCGGCCAACGCGATGCCGATCACCGAGCTGGTCACCTGGAGGGTCACCCCGACGTACGGACCGACCAGGCGCAACGCGGCCGTCTCCAGCACCAGAACCGCGCCGCTGGAGAAGAAGACCAGAAACGCGGCCAGCCCCTTGGGCAGGGCTGGACCAGTCGCCGACCCGGGTCGGGCCGACCGGACGGGAGTCTGGGACGAGGCAGAGTTCACCCGCGCGATAGTACGCAGCGAGGCTGGCCGGCCGAGTCAGTACATCGAAACATGAACGTGATTGGTGTGATCAGCGGCGGGGCTCCCGCCGCCGCTATATGCTCGCCAACCGGTATTAGGCATCCATATTTGTCGATACCAGATGACGTACATCACGCCGAGTCGGCTCGCGTTGTTCTTCAGGTAGGTTGCCAGCTGGTCACCGTACGCCTTGTCGCCGCCGGTCGCCGTGACGTCCTCGAACCCACCAGGGGCGGCGGAGAAGTCACAGGCCTTCCCCTTCGGGTGCTCGCCACTGCCACCGCTGCGGTAACAGGAGACGTGCCGTTTGAAACCGTTCGCCTGCGACTGCTTGAGCATGTGTAGGGTGCGCGGAGAGATACAGCCTGAGGTGGTCGGGTCGTTGACCGAGCAGGACTCCGACGGCCAGGAGCCGTCCGAGTTTCGGGGCGCCGACGCGGCACTGGCCGAACCGCCACCGAACCCGGAGCCGCCACCCGAGCTGACCGCGGCAAGCGCCGCCTCCGCCTTCTTCTTGTTCTTGGCCAAGACGTCGAGCTGCTTCTCCTGCTCGCGGATCTCGGAGTCAATCGCGATCTTGGCGTTCTCCGCCGTCTCCCGGACCTCGGTCAGCTCGCGCACCCGACGGCCGTCCCGCCGGGCCATCACGTCCAGATTCATCGCCCGATTCAGGAACTCGTCGGGCGACGCGCTCTCCAACAATGTCGCCATCGGGCCGATTCGACCCAACCGGTACGACTGCGCGGCCACCTCGCCCACCTGGGCGGTCAGGTCCGTCAGCCGCACCTCGACCGCCTCCAGCTCCGTGGTCAGCTCCTTCTGCCGACGCTTGGAGTTCTTCAGCTCGGCGGTGGCGTCGATGTGCGCTTTGGCGGCGGCCGTCAGCGCAGCTCGCAACTTCTCGCTGCCGCCCTCATTGGGCTCGGCCTGAGCCGGCACGGCGCCGAGGAGCACCGCCACCGCCACCGCCGCCGCCACGAGGACAGTCAGCGGACGGGAACCCTCGCGGGGCAGAACTATGCGCACGGTGGATCCTTCCCGGCTGCCGTCAGCCCCCACGACCCGCTGGTCGGCGGTCCCACCGGCGCCGCACGGCGGCCAGCGGGCGGAGACCGTCGGCCACAATACCGGACCGAGCGCGGCTGTGAGGACCCCTCAAAATCGGCTGGCGCGATGCGGGCTGACGCTGGGTAGCGCATGTCATCACACACCGATCGGAGCGTGACGGCGGGTAGCGCACACCGTCACGATCCGCCGAAGAACGCCTCCTGGACCGCCGCCCAGACCCGCTCATCCGCCGCGACGAGCAGGCCCTGCCCCTCGACCCCGGGGTGGTAATCAGCTCCGTCGAAGCGCCGGGCGACCCCACCGGCGGCCCGGACCAGATGGGTGCCGGGTACGTGGTCCCAGGGCAGGGTGTGCCCGTAGAGCACGAACTGCTGCACCCCGAGGAGCAGATCCAGATACTCCCGCCCGGCGCAGTGCTGGCCGGGCAGGAGCTCGCCCAACCGGGCACCGGCCGCCTCCACCCGCGGACGCAGGGCCGCCGGCAGGTAGCGAGACATCGCCGCACCCCGTAGCCGGCCCAGGTCAGCCGGCGCTCCGGCCGTACGCACCGCACGGCCGTTCACGTACGCCCCCGCTCCGGGGCGGGTGGCAGCGAGTGTGCCGACCAATGGGTCGAACACCCACGCGGCGCTCGGTTCCCCGTCGATCAGCAGGGCCACCATCAACACGAACGGCGGGCGACCGGCAGCGAAGTTACTGGTGCCGTCGATCGGGTCCACCAGCCACACCGGACCAGCCCGGTCCAGGTGCCGTAGCAGCTCCGGGTCCTCGGCGACGGCCTCCTCGCCGACCACCACCGAGTCGGGCCGCAGCCGGCGCAGCCCCGCCGAGATCAGCTCCTCCGCCCGCCGGTCGGCGACGGTAACGAGGTCACCGGGGGCCTTCTCCTCGATATCGGCTTCGTCCAGCCGGCGGAACAGAGGCAGCACAACCTGGTCGGCCGCCGTACGCAGGAGCGTGCCGACCTCGTCGAACAGGTTCTCAGTCACGGGACGGACGTCGCTTCTCGACCGCCTCCCGGGCCACCCTTCCTCATGTCCCCGTTCTACCGCCTCCCAGTGCGCGCCGGGCTCATCCGGGAAATCCACGTTGACCGACGGCGGCAGCCGGGCCGGGAGCACCGGCGCCTTTCCTGCCGTGGTCGAGGGGTTCGGCCGGACGGACCGAACCGCCAAGTCGCTGTCACTCGCGATAGTAAAAGTCAGCGGCCTCAACGGAACGTGCGGGCGCGTTGATCTCCAACGGCTCCCCATGATCACTCATCGTGGTGGTCATCGTCACCTTCGGGCCGTCGCCGGGGGTCAGCTCCACCTCGATCGAGGTAACCCAGCCCTGGTCGTCAGTGGTGATCGTGAAGGGCGACGGGGGCATGGCGATCGAGACGATGCTCGGGGCACCCACGGGGAGGAACGACTTGATGCCTCTGCCACTGGGCTCGAACCGGCCGGTGTAGGTGTGGGTGCCGGTGCGCTGCGCCGAGACGATCGACGAGGTGAACGCCGTCATTCCGGTCGGGTCGGCCCAGTCGAAGCCCACGAATAGATCGTCCGGCTCCACCCGCTTCAGATCGACGTGCACCCACTCCTCGTCGTCGGACGGCCGCTGGTAACTGTCGGTGCCAACGACGACCCGGCTCCCCCCCGACGGGTGTTCCCCGCCGGTGACCGAGATCGTGGCCCGGAAGCGCTGCTGATCCAGGTCGAGGGCACCGCTGCCCTCCACGCTTCGCCCTTCGGGCAGGCTGCCGCGCACCGCATACCGGTGGGCAGCCTCCTGAGACCGCTGCAGCGCCGCGACCAACTCGCCGCGGACATCCGGTGTTGGAGACGGAGCGACGGTGTCCGCCGGGGCCGGACTCTCGGTACGCGTGGGCTCCGTCGCCCGAGTGCAACCGGCAGCAAGGAGCAGGCCACCGGTCAGACCCAGCGCGAGCAGTGCGCCGCTCAGTTTCATCGTGACTCCCCCGTGGATTACGCGTCGGACGAGCGCACGATAGCGGACCCCCCGGGGCGGATCGACTCAGTTGTTCCGTCACTACTTCCACCAGCGGTTTCGCGCATCCGCCCTAAAGTCGCTGGCGGGCGTTCCGGCGCCCACGACCACAGCGCAACCACCGGGTCAGGCACCAGCACGATCGATGCTTGAACGCCATTGTCGGTTTCTTCGGCGGGCAAACCCTGAGGGCCCAGAAAAGCTCAAGCCCCGGCCTTGACGCGCCGGGGCTTAAGCGTTTGCTTCTCAGCGCCGGGCGTGCTGTACAAACGCCCGCCACGCCTCCGGACCGAACACCAGAGCCGGTCCGGTGGGGTCCTTGCTGTCGCGAACGCCGACGACGCCGGGAAGGTTGCTGGCAACCTCGACGCAGTTGCCACCGGTGCTGCCGCTCCGGCTGCTCTTGTGCCACTTTGCACCGATCAGATTGCTCACTGATGCTCCTTGAGTGCTTGCTTGATGAGGTCTGCCGAGCGGATAGGGTCTAGTGCAACCCCGTCGAGCGCCACCCAGGCCTCAGCGTATGCGGCTACCTCCCGGGCCTTCTCCAAGTACAGGGCCCCGGTTAGCGACTCAGAGTAGACGGTCGTTGGCTCGGCGGGGCGTGTGCCCCGCGTCGGAAAGTCCACGATCACGAATCCGCCAGCGAGTGACACATGGTGGGGGGCGGTCACAATCGGCACTACCCGAATCGTGACGCCCTCCCGCATCGTGGTGTCTACAAGGTGTTGAAGCTGCGCCGGCATCTCCGGCGCGCGCTGCCGTAGTACGGCCTCACCCAGCACAACGTCGAGCTTCGGTGCACGGGGAACCCCACGCGTCAAAAGTTGCTGTCGTTCGAGCCGGACCGATACCGCTTGGGCCACCTCCGCCGGTTCGATGCCAGGCTTGGAACGTAGGACGCGCTCCGCGTACTCCCGCGTTTGGAGTAGCCCCGGCACGAGCGCCGGTTCGTACTGGCGTAGCCGATCGGCTGCTGCTTCCATGCCTACGTACAGCTCAAACCAGTCGGGGATGGCATCCCCGTATGCCTGCCACCACCCCCGCGCTTTGCTTTCACCTGCCAGTCCCACCAGGACCTGACGGATTTCGTCCGAGGTGCCGTAGAGGCGACACATCAGCTCGACATCGTGGGTGCGGACAGATGTCTGCCCCCCTTCGATGCGATACATGCGCGCCCTGCTCCATTCAAGCTGTTTTGCAGCCGTTTCAAGGGGCCATCCGGCCTCTTCGCGAGCCTGTTTCAGATACCGGCCGAGTTCCCGTCTTGGCACGCTTGATCCGACGCTCGTCACGTCACCATCCCTCACGTCTCAGTTTGCCCGCCGATCCGTCTCACTTCATCCACATGATGCACACCCTATGGGCCGGTGTAAATATTTCTGCGAGAATTTCGCTTGGAGTGTTGCGACCTTGATTGCTCCGGGTAATGCTCTGTCCACCCCGCCGGGAGCTACTTGGACTCTAGGAGCGTCAATGCTGATGATGATCTCGGCAGCAGCCCCACTGACCGATGACCACTGGGTGCGAGCGAGTCGCCCCTGGGCCCAAACCCACCCACGAACCGGCAGAAGCTGTCGGCGGTGCTTGTGGTGACGCTCGTTGTTGCCGCTGTGGTATTCGAAAGCCTGAGGTGAGGACCCGGCCCTTCGCTACCGCTCCGCCGACGACACCGCTCGCAGACTCGGGCCGAGGACACCCTCCGCAGGTCAGGCCTCGCCTCACTTTGTCCGCCCCATAACGGTTCGGGTGCCGCAACGGTCCCGGTGCGGAGCGCGCCGGGTGCAACGCCATCCCATTCTTAGAGGAGGTCGAAATGCGTGTCCGCTGGTTCAGCCGCCGGAAAAGCAATCCGCCGGTACCGCCGCACCATGCGGCCGGAACGCACCGCACGGTCAGGCCGCGCGGCGCGAACCCCCCGTACCGCCTGGCAGCACCGAGCCCGGTCCGGCCGGTCAATCTGCCGACGTGGATGACCCAGCCCACCGTCGCCAACCCGCAGGTAGGCCGCGTCGGTTGGCTCACCCCGGCGCAGCAGTGGCGAGCCAACGGAGGCCGCTGGTGACCGCGCACCAGCCGCCTGCCCGAAGCGCCGACAGGCGAAACTGAGGGGACGTCGATGGTTGTCGCTGCTATCGCCGTCGTCGTTGGGCTCGCCGTTGGCGTGGTCCTGGGCCTGGTGACCAAAAGCCGTTCGGGCAGTTGGTGCCCCCAGTGTGGTGACCTCAAGCGCTGCCTACGTGACCACCACGCGGGCGGGAGCCGACCGTGATCCGCGCACACGACCCCATGCGCCCGCTCTGGCGGTGCCGGGCCTGCGGCGCCGACTGGCCCTGCCAGCCCGCCCGGCTCGCGTTGTTGGATGAGTATCGCGGCAGGAGGTCAGCCCTGCTGGCCCACCAGGGCAAGCTCCTGGCCGAGGCATCTGATCAGCTATCCCGGCTCAACGGCACCAGGCCGGACCTCAGGGAGAGGTTTGTCGACTGGTGCTAGCGGGCGGAACCCGACCACCCCACAACCAGCGCCTTCGAGCCGGGAGACCTGGACCTGGACCTGGTGTTTCGCGGAATCGAAATGATCATCCGTAGCCACTGGGAAGGGCGGACCTGCCCCCGGTGCGCGAACAAGTGCTGCCCGCATCTCGACTGGGCCGACGGCTGGCTGGCCCACCTACGACGATCACCGCAAGGCAATCAGGCAGAGCGCCCCGGGCAGCGTTCCGTCACTACTTCCAGCGGAAGTGCACGAATAGCCGGCCGAAGTTCTTCGAGTCCTTCTCCACCCGATGGTAGAGCGCCTTGACGTCCTTCTGATCAAGGAACCGGAGCACCCGCTTCTTGAGCTGGCCGGACCCCTTGCCTGGAATGATCTCTACCAGGGTGGCCTTCTTCGCCACCGCCTCATCAATGATGCCGCGCAGGGCCCGGTCGATGTCGGCGCCCCGGTTGTAGATGTCGTGTAGGTCCAGCTTCAGCTTCACCGCCGGGCCTCCGCCATGTCGACTCCTCTGCCAGCACCATCGTAGGTGTCGGGGCGGGCGAGGGGCCGCCCGGTAAGGGTCAGCGACCGACCCGGGCCTGCACCCGGCGCAACGCCGCCTGATAGTCCGCGTTGCCGTGGTGCATCGCCGCCGCGATCCGCAGATGCCGCAGCGCGTCGACCGGCCGGTTCAGCCGCTCCAGCGTCCGACCCAACACGTGGTGGGCGTAGTGGTCACTCGGGTCCCGATCAACCAGCTCGCGTAGCTGCTCCTCGGCGCGGCTGAGCTGCGCCGAGGAGAAGTACGCCCGGGCCAGCAGTTGACGCACGGCGGTGTTGCCGGGCTCGGCCGCGAGGATGGGTTCGAGCAGCCGAGCCGCTTCGGACGGGTCCCCAGCTTCGAAGCACCGGGTCGCCCGTCGATACTCGGCCAGCAGATCCATCCGACCCACCCCCCTCACCTGTCGTGTCGGCACCCTGCCACCACCACCGGCACCACCGCCACGGTGGGCACACCATCCGGACGGAGCCTGCCGGCCTACCGGTTGAGGATAGGTTCACCGACCGAGGGCGGGAACCCGAAGCGATCCACGGCCGGTCTCCGCCGGACGAGACAGGGGCATACCGGGGCGATTTCCGGGTAACGGGCCGCCGGAGGTGGGCCATGGTCGCGCTGACAGTGAACCCGCCCTCAGCCCAACGGCTGCGGGCGGTTGACGAATTCCTCGCCGAGGCCTGGACAGACCAGGCGCGGCACGACAGCCGGCTGCGCGATCTTGCTGTCGAGGTGGAATTCGACCGGGGCGTAGCCCACCTGACCGGAGAGGTCGCGGAGCCGGAGGACCTACGTCTGGTGCGGGACCGGGTCGGCCGGCTCGCCGGGGTCCTGGCCATCTGGGCCCGGGTCCGGGTCGGGGACCGGAATCCGGTCGTGGTGGACCTGGGCTGCGGGGGGACCAAGCAGTGGCCGGACAACCTGGGCCTGGACATCTACCCCGCGGTCGGGGTCGATGCGGTAGCCGACCTGTCGCGAACCCTGCCGCTGGCCGACAACTCGGTGGACGTCTTCTTCGCCGTCCACATCCTGGAGCACCTGATCGACTTTTTGCCGTTGGTGGACGAGGCGCACCGGGTGCTCCGACCCGGTGGCGTCCTGCACGTGATGAGTCCCTGGTGGGGACATGTCAACGCGGTCGCCGACCCCACCCACGTACGGCTGCTCGACATCCAGACCATCAAGGGCATCTGCTTCCAACGCCCGCCGGACGCTCCGCGCTGGTACCCCCTGCACGCCGGCTGTGACGGGGCCAGCATCTTCGCCGACCTGACCCTCCTACCGCCCGATGGGCCCGCCCCCACCCCAGCCCACCTGGCCCGCTTCTTCGCCTGAGCTCAGTCGGGCTCGGGACCGACCCGGGTGGGATCGGGCGCACTCGGGGCGCGAAGTGGCCGCTCCAAGGGGCTGGTCAGCGCGGATGGGGCGACTCCAGCGGCGAAACGGGTCGAATCAGCGGCCAGGTCCGGGTGTTCGACGCCGAGGGCAACCGCCGCCGCCTCTCGAAGGCCCAACCCCGCGCCCTCACCGTACGTCCGGTCGAAGCTGACATCGCCGAGCGCCGCGCGCACCTGCGCCTGCCACCGCGCAAGGTACTCGCCGTTGATGCCCGGCACCGCGCCCAGGGCGGCCCCCCGCGCCTGGGCCGCGCCGAAGAGACGGGCGGCGGTCAACGGATCGCCCCCCGCGGCACAACGCACCGCGATCGCCTGCATCGTGTCACAGGCACGGCGGTGGAAACCGTGCGCCATCCGGGACCGCAGCGAGGCCAACAGGTGCTCGTGCGCGGCGATCAGGTCACCCCGAGCGAGCGCCACCAGGCCAAGCAGCATGTCCACCGTCCGGCGGCCCCGTTCCACCGGGCGTCCCGCCTCGACCGGGCGGGCCGCGCCGAGCAGCTCCGCCGCCTCGTCCAAGGCACCCCGACGCCACAGCAACTCCGCCAGGCTGAGGACGGCGAAGAGGGCGTCGTCCACCACCTCCTGCCGCTGTGCCCAGTCAATGACCTCCCGGCACACCTGTTCCGCCTCGGCGAACTGCCCCAGGTCAACCAGGGGAGCCGCCCGGCTGGCCAGCACCCGGGCCAGCAGTCCGGCATCGCCGGCCCGGCGGGCCACCGTCTCCGCCTGCTCCGACAGGCGCAGCTCCGCGCCGAAGTCGCCGTCCGCCCCCGCATGCAGCGAATGCGCGTGACGCGCCGCCGCCAGCTCCACGTCCGGGATGCGCTCACCGGTCTCGACGCTCCGGTCATACAGCCGGGACAACCAGAGCCGGCCCTTCCCGGCCAGGCCCCGCTCCCGCCACCACTGGTCCATCCCGACGACGAGCGCGAGCCCCGCCCGGGCGCTACCGCCCGTCGCGCACCAACGAAGCGCGGCTCGCAACTCCCCGGCGAGCGGGTCGAACGCGTGCAGCGAGAGCGTTACCGGCCGGCCGTCCGGCCCCAAGCCCAACCGCTGTAACGCGTGTGCGGACCAGGCCACGTGTCGATTCCGCGCCGCCGGCTCCTCACCCGCCGCCACCAACCGGCCGGCCGCGTAGGCGCGGATCGGGTCGAGCATCCGATAGGTGCTACCACCGATCTCCGGCTCGGCCAACACCATCGACTTCTCCACCAGCACCGACAGCGGATCGAGCTGGTCGCCGTCCAACAGCCACTCCACCGCTGCCAGATCCACCGGCCCGGCGAACACCGCCAGCCAGCGCAGCAGCCGGGCCGCCCCCGGGTCCAGCTGCTGGTACGACCAGCGGAGGTTCGCCCGCATGCTGTAATGCCGCACGGCAAGCCCGGTCTCGGAATCACCCCGGCCGGCGTCGAGGGCGCCCAGAACGTCGTCGAGACGGTCGGCGAGCTGCCCGACCGAGAGCACCCGCAGCCGGGCAGCGGCCAGTTCGATGGCGAGCGGCAGGCCATCCAATCGCCGTACGACCCGGCGTAGGTCCACCCACTCCGCCGGGTCGGGCCGCCGGCCGCCCCGTGCCGCCGTGGCGCGATCGAGCAGCAGGGCAACCGCGTCGCTCTCCGCTCCGGCCACCGGTGGGTCGACCGAGAGTGGAGGAATTCGCCACACCACCTCGCCGGGAAGTCCGAACGACTCCCGGCTGGTCGCGAGCACCCGCACCCCCACCCCACCGGCGAGCAGCTGGGAGATCACCTGGGCGGACGCCGACAACTGGGCGTCCCCGGTGTCCAGCAGCATCAGCATCCGGCGGGCAGCGGCGTACTCCACCAGGGTGTCCACCATCGAGCGGCCCGGTTCCGGACGGAGGCCGAGCCCGGCAGCGACCGCGTACGCCACCAGCCCCGGCTCTGCCACCGTGGCGAGATCAACGAACCAGACACCGTCCGGATGGGACTCGACCAGGTCGGCGGCGAGCTCCACCGCCAGCCGGGTCTTGCCGGATCCCCCCGCGCCGACCACCGTGACCAGGCGGTAGCTCTCCACCAACCGGCGCAGCTCGGCCCACTCGGCCTGCCGACCAACGAACGAGGTAACCGGGGTAGGCAGGTTGTGCGCCGCCGCGTCCGCGGTGCGTGGACGCGGGAACTGCTGCTCCAGATCGGCGGCGGTCAGCTGGAAGAGGCGTTCCCGGTCGTCGAAGCCACGCAGTCGGTGCAGGCCCAGGTCGAGTAGGGAGGCGCCGCCGGGCAACGGGTGGGCGTGCCGCGCGGTCGCCGCGGAGCAGAGCACTTGTCCACCGTGCGCAGCGGCGGCGATCCGAGCGGCCCGGTGCACCTCCGCGCTCACGTACTCGCCGTCACGGGGCTCCGCCCACCCGGTGTGCAGCCCCATCCGCACCCGCGGGGTGGCGTCCGGGGTTGGCCAGTCGTAGCTGGTCAGGGCACGTTGGGCGGCCAGGCAGGCGGTCAGCGCGGCGGACGCGTCGGCAAAGGCCAGGAAGAACGAGTCACCCTCGGTGAGCAGCTCCGCCCCCTTGGTGGCGACGATGGTCCGGCGCAGTAGGCGCCGGTGTTCCCGCAGCACTGGCCGGTAGTCCGGCCCGAGCAGTTGGGCCAGCCGGGTGGAGCCCTCAATGTCGGTGAAGACGAAGGTCACCCACCCGGTCGGGAGGTGGATCCGTGGCGACATGCGTGGAACCTCCGCCCAGGACGTCTGGTTCATGCTGCCTGAATCCAGTCCGTCACATATCGCGAGAATGACGGCCCGGTTCTGCTCCAAAGTGCCACTCCGCGCCGGCGTCGGCAAGCGCGGGTGAGACGTTGACGAATCGAAACCGGTTTAGCAGCCGCAGCCCCCGCCGCAGCAGCCCCCACCTGCGCTGGGAGCGTTACCGCCAAATCCGCTACGGCCAATTGTCGCGACGGTGGAAAGGAGTTTGACCGTCTCGTCGTGCCCCTGCGGGCAGCGGGCCGGCTCAGCGGCCCGGGCCATCGGCCGATTGACCTCGAAGGTGCCGCCGCAGACGCGGCAACGGAACTCGTATCGGGGCATGCTTGCAGCCTACGACCGCTCCGGACGACCAACCGAACATGGGTAATACTCGACTGGTGGTGGACGGCGAGGAGAACCAGACCCTCCGGCCCCTGCGCCCGGCCATACCGGGTGGGGGAGCGCAGAGTGGATCCGGCGTGGCCGCCGGTCGACGGCCCGGGCCGGTGCCCCGGCCGCGCCGACCGTGGCGGCAACCGCAGACGGACCCAGACGCAGAGCTGACGCGGGTCGACCCCACCGGTACGGCGACAGATTCCAACGCACCCTCCCACCCCGACGCTGACCCGGCCAACAAGAACAAGCCGTCAAGTCCCACCAGCGCTGGCCCCGCCGACGAGGACAAGCCGTCAAGTCCCACCAAGGCTGACCCCGCCAACGAGAAGGAGCCGTCAAGTCCCACCGAGCCGGCGGAGCCGACCCGGCCCGCGAGCGCCCGGCGCCGCCGGGTCCCCTTCGCGCACGCCCTCCGGGTCTCACCCACCCGATTGGCGGTCGGCGCAGCACGATCGATCCACCGCTGGTCGCGCCGCCCCAGCGGCCAGCTCACCCTCCCTGGCGGCTTCCTGCTGCTCCTGGTCGCGGCGACCGTGGCGGCCGGCGCCCTGCTGTTGCCCGCCGTGGTGCGCCCCGGCCAGGACGACGCTGGCGCCATCGCCGGCGCGACGCAGTCCGCGCCGGACGGACTGTCATCCGCCGGCGCCCTGCCCCCCTCCGACGCCACGTTGACCGCCCCACCCCCCAACCTCGGCCGTCCCGCCGACACGCTCACGAGTTGGGCAGCCCAGACCGGCGCGAAGGTCGGCATCGCACCGGTCGCGTTACAGGCCTACGGCTACGCCGAACTGGTCCTCGCCCAGACCAACCCCAGCTGCGGCCTGCGCTGGACCACGCTCGCCGCGATCGGGCACGTCGAGTCGGCGCACGGGCAGGCCAACAACGCCCGGCTCGGCACGGATGGGCGGGCGGCCCCGGAGATCATCGGCCTGCCACTGGACGGGCAGGGCGGACGGATGCTGATCCGCGACACCGACCGCGGCGCGCTGGACCAGGACACCACCTACGACCGGGCGATCGGGCCGATGCAGTTCATTCCGACCACCTGGGAGGAGATCGGGGCCGACGCGGACAACGACGGCCGCAAGGACCCACACGACATCGACGACGCCGCCATGGCCGCCGCCAACTACCTGTGCAAGGGCGGCCGGAACCTGACCACCGGCACCGACTGGTGGAACGCCATCCTGTCGTACAACAACGTGCGGCAGTACGCCCAGGACGTCTTCGACAAGGCCAACCAGTACGGGCAGGCAAGCCGGGGCTGACGTGATCATCCACGTTTCCGGGGACTCCCCTACTTCCCCCGAGCAGCGGTAGGCGGCAAGCTAGACGGGTGATGATGCGCGAATGTGATCTTAAGGCCGCGTCGTCCGCCGAGATGGTGTCCCTGCTGGACACGTTGAACGCGGTCCTCGCCGCCGATCTGCCGCAGGACCCGCCCTGGCAGGGGAGCTTCCTGCGGGAGTATCTGACCGAGATGATGCCGGGCGAACGACGAATCGCCTGGGTGGCCGAGGCCGACCCGGTCGGGCCCGGCGGGGTGGCCATACCGGGGATGGTCAACGTGCTCCTGCTCGGCAGCATCGGCGTGCTTGAGGTGCTGGTGCACCCGTCGGCGCGCCGCAGCGGTCTCGGCCGCGAGCTGGTCCTGGCCGCTGCCCGCCGGGTCTACCAGGAGGGGTTTCAGACGATCGGCGTGGAGGTGGTCGGCGACACCCCGGCCGTCGCCTTCTTCCAGGCGCTCGGCTTCACCCGAGAGTTCGTCGAAACCCGCAGCGTGCTCCACCTGGCCGGAGTGGACTGGGCGGAGCTGGGCAGGACCGCCGACGGCGTCAGCTCGGGGTACGACATCCAGTTCCATCCCGGCGGGCTGCCCGACCAGCTCATCGACGCGTACGCGCGGGCCAAGGCGGAGGCGCGCGACGTCGAGGAGGGCGAGCTCCGCCCCAGCTCATACGACCCACAGCGGCTCCGGGACAGCCTCGACTGCCTGCACCGACGGGGGATGACCCCGTACATCGTCCTCGCGCTGCACAAGCAGACCGGGGAGGTAGCCGGGCTGACCGAGGTGGTGGTGCCGGCGCAGCATCCGACCCGGGCCGACCAGTACGACACGATCGTCGTACCGGCGCACCGCGGGCACGACATCGACCGGGCGATGAAGGCCCGGATGCTGTTGGAGCTACGCTCGGCCGAGCCGATGCTCACCGAGGTGCAGACCTGGAACGCGCAGGACAACGAGGCGATGCTGAAGGTCAACGCCGAGCTGGGCTACCGCCCTGACCGGGAGTGGTACGAGTACAGCGTTGACGTTGCCGAGTTGGTGCACCGACGCGACGCCACGCGCCAATAATTCACCATCGGGCCCTTCAGAGGATAGAGCGAGGTAGGGCGCACCCTCTAACCTTCGCTCGTTCCCATCCACCCACCGTGGAGGCTCCATGCGCCCGCGTCGGGCACTCGCCGTCTTCGCCACCGTCACCGCTACCGCGAGCCTCGCGGCCGTCGGGGTCACGCCCCAGGCCGCCAGCGCCGCCCCAACCGACCTGTTCATCTCCGAGTACGTCGAAGGCTCGTCCAACAACAAGGCGATCGAGCTCTTCAACGGCACCGGCGCCCCGGTCGACCTCGCCACCGGCGGCTACCAACTGCTGCTCTACTTCAACGGCTCCACCACGCCGAGCACCATCGCCCTGACCGGCACGGTTGCGGCGGGAGACGTCTTCGTCTTCGCCCACTCATCGGCGAACGCGGCGATCCTCGCCCAGGCCGACCAGGTCACCGGTGCCGGACTCTTCAACGGCGACGACGCGGTCGTGCTGCGCCGCGACGGCACCGTACTCGACGCGATCGGCCAGGTGGGCGTTGATCCGGGCAGCGGGTGGGGCACCGGCCTGACCAGCACCGCCAACCACACCCTCCGCCGGCTCAGCAGCATCGCCTCGGGTGACACCGACCCCGGTGACAGCTTCGACCCGGCCACCGAGTGGGCCGGCTTCGACACCGACACGGTGGACGGGCTCGGCGCGCACCACCTCGGCGACGGTCCGGTAGACATCCCCGCCACCGTCAGCTGCGGCGATCCCCTGGTCACGCCGGCGGGCACCGCGGCGTCCCGGGAGGTCACCGCGACCGACCCGGACGATGAGATCGTCGACCTGGCGGTCACGTCAGTCTCCCCGACGCCGGCCACCGGCGCGATCAGCCGGACGGAGTTCACCCCGGCCGGAGCGGTCGGTGGCACCGCCCGGGCCACCGTCAGCGCAAGCGCCGACCTGGCCGCCGGGGCGTACTCGGTGGTCCTGACGGCGACCGACACCGACGGCACCACCGCGACCTGCACCCTGCCGGTGCAGGCCACCCGGGAGCTGACGGTCGGCGAGGTGCAGGGCCCGACCACCGACGCCGAGGAGGGTGGCACCGACCGCTCGCCGCTCGCGCCGGCCAGCGGCAACGGTGCCAGCAGCGTGCGGTACGACGTCCGCGGAGTGGTCACCCAGCGCACCCTCGCCCGCGACTCCGCCGGCCAGGACCAGCACGGGTTCTTCCTCCAGAGCCGCGCCGACGCGACCGACGGCGACCCCGCCAGCTCCGACGGCATCTTCGTCTTCATGGGCTCGAACACGTCGCTCATCGGCGGTTACGTGCCGACCGTCGGCGACGAGGTGGTGCTCCACGCCCGGGTCTCCGAGTACTACCACATGACGCAGCTCTCCAGCGCCTCGCTGGTCCGGCGGATCTCCACCGGGCTGGACGTGGACCAGGTGGTCGCGGTGACCGACGCGGTACCCCCGGCCGACCTGGCCGACGCGGAGCGCTTCTGGGAGCGGCACGAGGGGGCCCGGCTGCGGGTTCGCGCGGACAGTCAGACCGTGAGCGGGCGCACCGTCTTCGCCTCCAGCGCCGACGCCGAGACCTGGCTGGTCGACCGGGATGACCCGCTCCTGGACCGGAGCGACCCGGACACCCGCCGGGTGTTCCGCGACGCCCACCCGCTGGACAACGACCCCACCGAGATCTTCGACGACGGCAACGGCCAGCGGATCATGCTGGGCAGCCTGGGCGTCAAGGCCGCCAGCGGCGACAACACCACGCTGCTCCCACCGGCACGCACCTTCGACACGCTGACCGCCGACGCGGTGGGCGGCCTCTACTACTCGTTCCAGAAGTACGGCGTCCAGGTCGAGTCCGCGGCTTTCGCGGCCGGCACCGACCCGGCGACGAACCACCCGCCGCAGCCGGCCCAGCGGTCAACGGAGTACGCGGTCGCCGCGTACAACGTGGAGAACCTCTACGACTTCCGCGACGACCCCTTCGACGGCTGCGACTTCGCCGGGAACGACGGCTGCGCCGGCGTACGACCGCCGTTCGACTACGTGCCGGGCAGCGAGCAGGCGTACCGGGACCAACTCGCCGCGCTCGCCGACCAGATCACCAACGACCTGCACTCCCCCGACCTGATCCTGGTCCAGGAGACCGAGGACCAGGACATCTGCGTGGTTGACGGCGGCACGCTGGTCTGCGGTAACACCGACGACGCCGACGGCGCTCCGGACTCGCTCCAGGAGCTCGCGCTGACCATCGCCGACAACGGAGGCCCGGCCTACGCGGCGGCCTACGACCGCAGCGGCGCCGACGCCCGGGGCATCACCTCGGCCTTCCTCTACCGCACCGACCGGGTCGCGCTGGCCGAGGCGACCGCCGACGATCCACTACTCGGCGCCACCCCGACCGTCCAGTACCGCGCGCCCGGGCTGCCGTCCAACGCCGATGTGCAGAATCCCAAGGCACTCAACGCGGTCCTGCCGCCCGACGTGGACACCAGCACCGGCAAGGACGGCGACAACGTCTTCACCCGTGCACCGCAGCTCGGCCGGTTCACCATCGAGGCCGCCCCCGGTTCGGGAGAACGGCTGACGCTCTGGGCGGCCAGCAACCACTACTCGTCCGGCCCCGACCGCCGGGTGGGGCAGCGCCGGGAGCAGGCGGCGTACGGCGCGGCGATCGTCTCCGCGGTCACGGCGGCGGACCCGGACGCCCGAGTGGTGTTCGGCGGGGACCTGAACGTCTTTCCCCGTCCCGACGATCCGATCGCGACGGCCGCGGACCCGACCCCGTCGGACCAGCTCGCTCCCCTGTACGAGGCGGGGCTGCGCAACCTCTGGGATGATCTGCTCGCCGACGCGCCGTCGTCCGCCTACTCGTACAGCTTCGCCGGCCAGGCCCAGACGCTGGACCACCTCTTCGTCACCGCGGCGCTCCACGCTGATCTGGTGCAGATGCGGGCCGCGCACATCAACGCCGACTGGCCGGCGGATTACGCGGGGGACGGCTCGCGCGGCGCCAGCGACCACGATCCGCAGGTGGCCCGGTTCCGGTCCCGCCCGACGCTGACCGTCGCCGACGCCTCGGTGGTCGAGGGCGATCGGGGCCGCAGCGAGCTGACCTTCACCGTCACCGTCTCGCGTCCCCTCTCCGAGCCGACCCTGCTCTGCGCCCTGACCCTGGGTCGAAGCGCCCGGCCGGGCGTTGACTACCGGTCGTACGCCGGTTGCCAGACGCTGCCGGCGGGTCAGACAACGCTGACCTTCCCGGTGTCGGTGCACGGCGACCGGAAGCGAGAGACCGACGAGAGGTTGACTCTGCTGGTGGTGGGGGGCCCTGGGCTCCGGATCGCCGATCCGTTCGGCACCGGGACCATCGTCAACGACGACTGACCGCCACTGACGTCGCCGCCGGCGACCTCGGCCGCCACTGACATCGCCGCCGGCGACCTCGGCCGCCACTGACATCGCCGCCGGCGACCTCGGCCGCCACCGACGTCGCCACCGGCGACCGGCCGACTTGAAGAAGTCCGCACCGGCGGCCTTGGAAGCGGCACGGCCCGCCGGCCCGGTCGAGTACCGGGCCGGCGGGCCGTTGCGGTGCTGCGGACCCGGCTGCCGGCGGCGGGCCGGCCGGGCGCGGCGGCGTCAGTAGCGCTGGCGCAGCAGCTGCGCGGCCTCGACCGCCCAGTAGGTGAGGATGAGCTGCGCTCCGGCGCGACGGATCGAGGTGAGCGTCTCCAGCATCGTCTGCTCGCGGTCGATCCAGCCGTTCGCGGCAGCCGCCTCGACCATCGCGTACTCGCCGGAGACCTGGTAGGCGGCGACCGGCACGTCAACGGCGGCCCGGACCGCGGCGACCACGTCGAGGTACGGCAGCGCCGGCTTGACCATCACCATGTCGGCGCCCTCGGCCACGTCCAGCGCCACCTCGCGCAGGGACTCCCGCAGGTTCGCCGGATCCTGCTGGTAGGTCCGACGGTCGCCGTCCAGCGTCGACTCCACCGCGTCCCGGAACGGGCCGAAGAACGCGGACGCGTACTTCGCCGTGTAGGCGAGGATGGCCACGTCCTGGTGGCCGGCGGCGTCCAACGCCCGCCGGACCACGCCGACCTGACCGTCCATCATTCCGGACGGCCCGACCACGTGCACCCCGGCCTGCGCCTGCGCCACCGCCATCTCGGCGTACGCGGCGAGGGTGGCGTCGTTCGCCACCGACCCGTCGGACGCCAACACACCGCAGTGGCCGTGCGAGGTGAACTCGTCCAGGCAGAGGTCGCTCATCACCACGGTGGCGTCGCCCACCTCGGAGACGACGTCCCGGATGGCGGCGTTCAGGATGCCGTTCGGGTTGGCCCCACCGGAGCCAAGCTCGTCCCGGTCAGCCGGCACCCCGAAGAGCATGATCCCGCCAACTCCGGCCTGGACCGCCGCGACCGCGGCCTTGCGCAGCGACTCCCGGGAGTGCTGGAGCACCCCCGGCAGGGACGGCACGGACCGGGGCTCGGTCAGCCCCTCCTTGACGAACAACGGTACGACCAACTCGGCCGGGTCGACGCGGGTCTCGGCGACCAGCCGCCGCAGGGCCGGGCTGCGACGCAGCCGCCGGGGTCGATGCTCGGGATATGGCACGGGTCCTCCAGGGTCAGCGGAACCGGAGGGCGGTCGGCCCCTGCACCTTCGAGCCGCGCCGCTGCTTCGCCGGCATCGCGGCGAGCTTCTCGCGCAGCTCGACGGCGTAGCCGGCCAGCGCCTCCACCAGGTCGGGGACCGAGGCGTGCGGTGGCTGCACGTCAACCCGAAGGCCGAACTCGGTGGCGGTCTCCGCCGTCTTGGGCCCAATAACCGCAACAACGGTGCGCGCGTGCGGCTTCCCGGCGATGCCGACCAGATTCCGGACCGTGGACGACGAGGTGAAGAGCACCGCGTCGAACCCACCCGACTTGATCGCGTCGCGGATCTCGGCCGGCGGCGGAGCCGCCCGAACCGTCCGGTAGGCGGTCACGTCGTCAACCTCCCAGCCGCGCTCGGTGAGCCCGGCGGCGAGCGTCTCGGTGGCGATGTCGGCGCGCGGCAGCAGCACCCGACCAACCGGGTCGAGTACCTCGTCGTGCGGCGAGAACTCGGCCAGCAGCCCCTCCGAGGACTGCTCCCCGGCGGGGATCAGCTCCGGCCGGATCCCGAAGGCGCGCACCGCGTCGGCGGTCGCGTCGCCGATGCAGGCGATCTTCACGCCGCCGAAGTGCCGGGCGTCGAGGCCGTGCTCGGCGAACTTCTCCCAGACCGCCCGGACCGCGTTCACCGACGTGAAGATCACCCAGGCGTACCGGCCGTCGACCAGTCCCTTGACCGCCCGCTCCATCTGCGCGGGGGTACGCGGCGGCTCGACCGCGATGGTCGGCACCTCGCAGGGGATCGCGCCGTATGCGCGCAGTCGGGCGCTCATCACCCCCGCCTGCTCCTTGGTCCGTGGGACGAGCACCTTCCAGCCGTACAGCGGGCGGTTCTCCCACCAGCTGAGCTTGTCCCGCTGGCCGACGCCCTCGCCGAGGGTGAGCACCACCCGGCCGGTGAACCCGAGCGCCGCCGCGACGAAG
This sequence comes from Salinispora pacifica DSM 45544, assembly GCF_000378845.1. Taxonomy (NCBI): domain Bacteria; kingdom Bacillati; phylum Actinomycetota; class Actinomycetes; order Micromonosporales; family Micromonosporaceae; genus Salinispora; species Salinispora pacifica. Next base: position 2,725,833 of record NZ_KB905359.1, read on the forward strand.
GAGTCCACCGTTGACGTGGTCGTGTACTGGGTCTCGCCGGTGCCGTCGCCGGTCACACCGACCACGGTCGCGTCGTCGACTCCGGCGGCGAGCAACCCATCCCGGATCGCGGCGAGATCCCCGGCGTCCACCGCGAGGGCCAACGGTCCCCGGATGACGGCGGCGGCCAGCGCCTCGAAGTCGAGCGTGGTGACGTCCTCGACGTCGGCCGCCGTCCGGACCCCGGGCAGCGGCACACCCGCATAGGTCGCCACTCCCTCAGCCTGGCCGACGCCCGGGACCACCTCGAACTGGCCGGCGGTCCGGGCGACCGCCTGCACCTCCCGGACCACCGCCTCGTGTCCAAACGGGTCACCGGCGACCAGGTGCACCGCGTTCAGCCCGGAGCGGGCCGCCGAGATCAGAGCCTTCGCCACGTCGCCCGATCCGCCCTCGGCCAGGGTTAGCTGAGCCTCCTGCTTCGCCTGCGCCCGGACGACATCGAGCAACGCCTCGGGGACTCCCCGGTCGTATACCACCTGGTCGGCGCTGACCAGGGCGTCGTATCCCCGGCGGGTCAGCAGGCCCGGATCGCCGGGACCGGCCCCGACGAACGCGATGCGGCCTACGGGCTTACGGGTGCGGGTCATACTGTGCTCCCAAATTGCTGGGTCCCCGGGCCAAGGTTCCGTTGCTGGCCGAGGATCGAGTCGGCGCCGAGGTCGAGCAGATCGGTGGCGAGGGCCTTACCGATCTCCACCGCGTCGGCGGGCGTTCCGGTGCGGGACAGCCGGAGGTCACGAGTGCCGTCCGGACTGATCACCGCCCCGCGCAGGTAGATCTCTTCACCGACGTCGCCTTCGGCGAGTTCGGCGTAGGCGGCGACCGGGGCACTGCACCCGGCCTCCAGGGTGGCGAGCAGCGCCCGCTCCGCGACGACCGTGGCGCGGGACGGTGCGTGGTCGAGTACCGTGAGCAGCTCGACCAGAGCCGAATCGTCGGACCGGCACTCCACCGCCAGCGCGCCCTGGGCGGGAGCGGGCAGCATCAGCATCGGGTCGAGCGTCTCGGTGATCGTGTCGGTGCGATCCAGGCGGGCCAGCCCGGCCCGCGCCAGGACCACCGCGTCCAGGTCGGCCTCCGGCCCGAGCACGCGCGCCAGCCGGGTACCGACGTTACCCCGGATCGGCTGGACCTCAAGCTGAAGCCCGAGCGCGTGCAGCTGGGCGATGCGACGCAGCGCACCGGTGCCGACCCGGGCGCCGGGCGGCAGCTCGGCGAGGGTACGACCGCCGGTGGCCACCAGCGCGTCCCGCGGGTCCTGCCGGGCCGGGACGGCGGCGACGTACAGGCCGGGGGCCGCCGCGGTCGGCAGGTCCTTGTACGAGTGCACCGCGAAGTCGATGGTGCCCGCGGCGAGGGCGTCCCGCAGCGCGGAGACGAACACGCCGACACCGAGCCGGTGCACCGGGGCCGCGGAGCGGTCACCGGTGGTCACCACCTCGACCAGCTCCACCGGGGTGCCGGTGGCCGCGGTGAGGGCCGCCGCGACCTGCCCGGACTGGGCCATGGCCAGGGCGCTGCCCCGAGTACCGAGGCGTAGGGGGACCTTCATCACTCACCTCCGGTGGGGAGCGGCTCGGCGTCACCGCCGATTTGGGGGTCAACGTCGGGCGCCATCACATCGGGCACGGTGCCGACCGGGGAGGTCTGCGACACCTCCAGGTCGAAGAGCTCGCGCAGCAGCGCCGCGTACTGGTCGCCGCCGGGCTCGGCAGCGAGCTGGCGGACCCGTACGGTCGGCTGGTGCAGCAGCCGCTGGACGACCCGGTGCACCGTCCGGGCGACCTCGGCCCGCTGGTTGTCGGTCAGGTCCGGACAACGCTGGGCGAGCCGGCCCAACTCGGCCGTGACCACGTCGTCAGCACGGCCCCGCAGGGCGGCCACGGTCGGCGCGACGTCAGCTCCCCGCAGCCAGGTGAGGAAGGCGTTGACCTCGGCGGCGACGATCTGCTCCGCCGCGGCGACGTCGGCGGCGACGGGGCCGTCGGCGACCAGTGCCGCCATCCGGTCGATGTCGATCACCTGGACGCCGGGCAGGTCGGCCACGCCCGGCTCGACGTCCCGCGGGACAGCCAGGTCCAGCAGGACCAGCGGCCCCCGGGATGGATCCCGACCAGCGAGTGCCGCAGTCACCACCGCGCGGGTGAGGACCGCCTCGGGGGCGGCCGTGGCAGCCACTACGATATCCACTGTGGAAATCGTCTCGGTGAGGTCGGCGATCGGAACGGCGGTCGCGCCGTACGACCCGGCCAGCCGGGCGGCTCGGTCGGCGCCCCGGTTGGTCACGGTGACCGGACCGGCACCCGACCGAGTGAGGGTGGCCACGCCCAGCGAGCCCATCGCTCCCGCCCCCACGACCAGCGCGGGACGGCCGGCTAGGTCACTGTCGAGCAGCTCGGTGGCGAGGCCGAGCGCGGCCGTGACGACGCTCTGCCCGGCCCGGTCGATGCCGGTCTCGGAGTGGGCCCGCTTCCCCACCCGGAGCGCCTGCTGCATCAGCTCGTGCAGCAGGCGGCCAACGGTGTCGGCCTCAGCTGCCCGGTGGTACGCGTCGCGGAGCTGGCCGAGGATCTGGGCCTCGCCCACAACCATGGAGTCCAGCCCGGTGACGACCCGGAAGACGTGGTTGACCGCCGCGACGTCGAAGTGCACGTACAGGTGGTCGGCGAGGGCCGCCGGCTGGCAGCCGGTCGACTCGGCCAGGACGGCGCAGATGTCACCCAGGCCGCCGTGGAACCCGGATACGACGGCGTATACCTCCACCCGGTTACAGGTGGAGACGAGCACCGCCTCACTCACGTACGGCTGCGCCGCCAGGTGGGTCAGGACACGGGGGAGGTCGGCGGGGGCGACCGCGAGTCGCTCCAGGGCGGCGACCGGGGCGGTGCGGTAAGACGCGCCGACGACGAGCAGTTTCACGTGCCGATCGCCTCCTGGGGGTTGGTGGCGGCGAGGTTACCCGGCAATGAGGGGAGGGCGGCCTCGCCGGCGGCGGGGAGTGCGGTCTGGGATGCCTTGCGGTGCTCGTGGAAGGACAGGATCTGCAGCTCGATGGCGAGGTCGACCTTACGGACGTCAACCCCGTCCGGCACCGTAAGCACGCAGGGCGCGAAGTTCAGGATGCTGGTCACTCCGCCGGCGACCAGGCGGTCGGCGACCCGCTGCGCGGCGGCGGCCGGGGTGGCGATCACGCCGATCGCGATCGACTCCTCGGTGGCGACCCGGGACAGCTCGTCCACATGTTGGACGACCAGACCGTTGATCTCCTCACCGACCCGGCCGGGGTCGGCGTCAAAGAGCGCGGCGATGCGGAAGCCACGGGTGGCGAAACCGTCGTAGCCAGCGAGGGCATGACCGAGATTACCCACCCCGACCAGGGCGACCGACCGGCGCTGAGTGAGCCCCAGAACGTACTCGATCTGATCGATCAGCAGGGCTACGTCGTAGCCGACACCCCGGGTGCCGTAGGAACCAAGGTGCGACAGATCCTTGCGGAGCTTGGCGGAGTTTACTCCCGCGGCCGTGGCCAACCATTCGCTGGAAACTGTCTCGTGACCGTTTTCAGCCAGGTTATGCAGGGCGCGGAGGTACTCGGGAAGTCGGGCGACGGTCGCCTCCGGCAGGTCCGGCAACGCCGGCACGGCGACCGGGCGTTCGGGCGCGCCGGGCGGACGGTGCTGACTCATGAAACTCCGTGCAGTGGGATCCTGGGCCAACTCCGCCGGGCCGGGTCGGGACTCCCGCTGGCCACCGAGGAGACCGGCTGTGCTAGCGGGGCGGGTCGGAACTACAGAGTAAGCGCTTGTGAAGACACGCACAAATCGCGATCTTGGTCGCCCACGACGCGACTCCACCCGTCCCCCCGTTCCACAAGATCAATGTCTCGACTCCGCCCACGCCGTCCGGCGATTATTACTCAATTACGACTTCTCTGACCAATCACACGGGGGCGCGTCGCCCCCACTTCCCGACCGGCGTGATAGCACCGCGCGCTCTCCCCAGGGTGGTAGCGCCAGCACCTCCAGAATTTCGGCGGCGGGCAGGATGGGTGGCTTCGGTCTAACTGCCTAGCCTCGGGGGATGACCGCTGCACGCGTGGCCGCCACCCCCACCTCCAGCCCGCCGCGCACCCTGCTCCGCCAGCTCCTGCGCGACTCCGGCTACGTCCTCTCCGGCCTGCCCCTCGCCCTGGTCGGCATCGTCCTGGCCGCCACCGGGATCTCCCTCAGCCTCGGCCTGCTGGTGACCACGCTGGGCCTGCCGATCCTGACCGGAACGCTCTACGCCGTCCGCGTCCTGGCCGACCTCGAACGACTCTGGCTGCCCTCGGTGCTGAGCATGCCCCGGATCCGCCCGGTCTACCGGAGCCCCGATCCGAATGCCGGCTTCTGGGGCCGGGCCCTGGCGCCGGTACGCGATCCGCAGTCCTGGCTCGACCTGCTCCACGCGTTCAGCAAGCTGCTGGTGGCGGCTCCCGCCTTCGCCATCCTGGTCAGTTGGTGGTCCGTGGCGCTCGCCGGCGTCTGCTACCCGATATATGACCGGTATCTGCCGCACGGCCCGGACAGCACTTCCCTCAGTGAGCTCCTCGGGATGGGTGACGGTGCCGGCGCCCGGATCTTCCTGTACACCGCCATCGGTCTCTTCGCCCTGCTCACCCTGCCGCTGGTGGCCCGCGCGTGCGCGCGGACCGAGGGTGGCCTGGCCCGCGCCCTACTCACCGGCGTGGCCGAGCTACGAAATCGGATCACCACCCTCGAAGAACAAAAACGCGCGTTCGCCTCCGCCGAGGCGCACGCGCTGCGCAAGCTGGAGCGCGACATCCACGACGGGCCACAGCAACGGCTGGTCCGACTCGCGATGGATCTCAGCCGGGCCCGCGAGCAGCTCTCCAACAATCCGGTAGCGGCCGGGCACACCCTCGACGAGGCGGTTGACCAGACCCGGGAGACCCTCACCGAGCTGCGTGCGCTGTCCCGGGGCATCGCACCGCCCATCCTGGTTGACCGTGGGCTACCGAGCGCCCTCGCGGCGCTGGCCGGACGCGGGCTGATCCCGATCGAGCTACAGGTTGACGCCGGGCTCGGCGAGCCCGGCGGCCGGCTCGACCCGGCCGTGGAGAGCACCGCGTACTTCGTGGTCGCCGAGGCGCTCACCAACGTCGCCAAGCACAGCCGGGCCACCGAGTGCCGGGTACTCGTGGAACGGGCCGGACGGCGACTTCGGGTGGGCATCGACGACGACGGCCAGGGCGGCGCACACCTGGCCAAGGGGCACGGGCTGGTCGGCATCGCGGATCGGGTCCGGGCCGCCGGCGGGCAACTCCACGTGACCAGCCCCGCCGGCGGCCCCACCGAGATCCGCGCCGAACTCCCCGCGACGACCGGAAAGTGGTAGGAACGCAGCCATGCGGATCGTGATCGCTGATGACGCCGTCCTGCTCCGAGAAGGGCTGATCCGACTCCTCACCGAACGCGGCCATCAGGTGGCGGCCGCCGTCGGTGACGGCGACGCCCTGGTGCAGGCGGTGGTCACCCACCGCCCCGACGTGTCGATCGTTGACGTACGAATGCCGCCGTCGCACACCGACGAAGGGCTCCGAGCCGCCGTGCAGGCACGTGCTCTGGTGCCGGCGACGCCGATCCTGGTGCTCTCCCAGTACGTCGAGGTCTCCTACGCCGACGACCTGCTGGCCACCGGGGCCGGGGTCGGCTACCTACTCAAGGACCGGGTGGCCGCGATCGGCGAGTTCCTCGACGCGCTGGACCGGGTCGCCGCCGGGGGCACCGTCCTCGACCCCGAGGTGATCACTCAGCTCTTCGCCCGCCGCCGCCGCGACGATCCGCTGCGGGACCTGACCCCGCGCGAACGTGAGGTACTGGGTTTGATGGCCGAGGGCCACTCCAACACCGCGATCGCCCGCACGCTGGTGGTGACCGACGGCGCGGTCGAGAAGCACGTCCGCAACATCTTCACCAAGCTCGACCTCCCGCCGGACGTCGAGCAGCACCGCCGGGTCCGCGCTGTCCTGGCCTACCTCCGCGGCTGAGGCAAGCGCATGATCAATGCAGGTGGGCCAGCGCGACCGCCTCGGTGAGGGTCTCCGCGACCGGATGGCCGGAGGCCCGCAGCCGGGCGGGGTCGGTGAGGCCCCCGGCGTAGAGGACCGCGCGGCCCCCGACCGATCGGGCCGCTTCGGCGTCGTCGAGCGAGTCGCCGATCAGCACCACATCCCGGCCGTCCTGCCCCAGCTCGGCCAGGTGCCGGGTCAGTGACTCGGCCTTCCGGTCCCCACCGACCTCGGTCCGGAGCCCGTCGACCCGCAGGAAGTGCTTGGTCAGCCCGTAGGTCTGCACGGTCGGCACCAGAGCCTCGTGGAACCACATGGACAGCAACGACTGGCTTCCGGGCCAGGACGAAATCGCGTCCACCGCGTCATGCGCCAGCGCGCAGGTGGTCAGCCCGTCCAGGTACGCCTCGTGGAAGATCTTGTCCAGCTGGCCGAACGCCGCCTCGTCCACGGCCTGCCCGAGCACCTCGGCGTAGTAGTCCGCGATCGGTCGGCGAAACCGAACCCGATGCTCGTCGGCGGTCACCGCCGGCCCACCGACGCTGGCGAAGGCGACATTGGTCGAAGCCACGATCAGGTCCAGATCGTTGAGCAGGGTTCCGTTCCAGTCCCAGACCAGGTGCGGGTGCGCAGAACTCATCGCCGCACCCTACCTGGCAGCCTCAGAGCTGAGGAGTGGTCAGATCGCGGAGCAACCGCTCCTCCTCGACCCGCCAGTAGCCGTGCTCCTTGCCGTCGAGCAGCACCACCGGCAGCCGGTCCCCGTACTCGCGCTCCAGCTCCACATCGTTGGTGACGTCCTTCTCCACCCACCGGTCGTTGGTGACCGACACCACCCGTTCCAGCGCCGCCTTCGCGTCTTCGCAGAGGTGGCAACCAGGCCGGGTGAGCAGGGTGAGGCGGGGTTCACGCATCGGTCTCCTCCGTGGGGACGGCCCCGGCCCGACGACCGGAGCAGGGTCTTGCGGCGCGTACGCGTGGACAGTTTCGCCGTTGGCGAGATGCGGCACACCCAGTACCGCCCTGCGCCACACCTCGGTGACCGGCGAGCACCAGCTTCACCTCGCGCGGGAAGCGTTCACACCGACGCCGGCCACCTCCTGCCCAGCCGTCGAGTTTGGCACAGCGGACAACGACCGCCCGCACCGGCGCCGAGAGAGCACACGGGGCGTCTACCGGCGGCGCGCCGGGCATCGGGACCTCCCTCGGCCCGTCCTACCCATGGGACTTAACCGTCACGTACCGCGAGATCAACCGTCACCTGCCGTGAGACCCAGTGGCACCTTCCACCTGCCACCACGGGCGACCGCTGCCGCCATCTCGTCCCCTCCGGCCAGCCGGCACCCACCTTGCCGCGATCATCCACACCCCGACCCACCTGGGCGTCTCCCCCAAACACCGGGGAATCCGAAAGTCAACCGCACACGACGGACAACTGGTCCGGCAGCAGTGCGACTCGACCAGAAATACTTTGGCCCTGTGTAACGGACTTGCCACGCGCGGGTGACGTTGACCCTTATCATCACTCGGGTCAGCTCACCCCGTTTTCCGTGAGTCGACAACCCCTCAGCCCGAGGAGGCCCCCGTGCCCGACAGCGCATTGGACCAGCACCTCAAGGGGAGCTGCCGCGCACCGGCAACGCCCCCAGCCACACCATGCGTGCCCGACCGACCCCACCTCACCGGGGACCCGGGCCGCGGGACGGAGGTGCCCCGATGACGACGTTCGGCTACGCGCAGCGGCCAATCGGCCTGGGTGACCCGCCCGCCCGATCCGCGACGAATGAACGGCTGACACCCCGCGGGCCCCGGGATGACGGCCGGCTCGCCGCCCGGAGCGACAACGGGGTACGCAGCCGTCCGCATCCCAACGAAACCCCCGCCCGGAGCGGGCCACCGGGCGCGAACGCCAAACCGATCGAGGCCCGGGTGGCCTCGCCAGCCCGGCCGGCCATGCCCGTACAGGGCCGCCGGAGCGCCGACCCACCCGCCAGCGCCGACTCCGCCGGCACCGACACGGCGGTGCTCCCCGCGCTGCCCGCCAGCACACCCGCCACCGGCTTTCCGAGCCGTCCCGACCCGTCCGACCCGGCCACCGAGATCTGGGCCCTGGTCGAGCGCGCACAGGCCGGGGAGGCCGAAGCCTTCGGCCTGATCTACGACCGGTACGTGGACACCGTCTTCCGGTTCGTCTACTTCCGGGTCGGTAACCGCCAGCTGGCGGAGGACCTCACCTCCGACACCTTCCTCCGGGCGCTGAAGCGAATCGGTAGCTTCACCTGGCAGGGCCGAGACCTCGGGGCCTGGCTGGTGACGATCGCCCGCAACCTGGTGGCGGACCACTTTAAGTCCGGCCGTTACCGGCTCGAGGTAACCACCGGCGACGTCCTCGACGCCGAACGCGAAGACCGGGGGCCGGAAGGCAGCCCGGAGGCGGCCGTGGTCGAGCACATCACCAACGTCACCCTGCTCGGCGCGGTCAAGCAGCTCAACCCGGAGCAGCAGGAGTGCATTGTGCTCCGCTTCCTCCAAGGCTTCTCGGTGGCGGAGACGGCGCGGGCCATGGGCAAGAACGAGGGCGCGATCAAGGCCCTGCAGTACCGGGCGGTTCGCGCCCTCGCCCGACTACTCCCGGACGGCTTCCGGGCATAACCACGCTGGCGGCGGCGGTGACGCCCAGGCAGGTCGAGCTCCGATGACATCCATCACTTTCCGGGCTTTTTCTCCACCACTGGCCCCGTAACCCCGACCCGGCGCGGCGCGTTCATCCGGGTGCGACCGATGCAGTCCCGGCGTCCCCCGGGTTCTCGGTTCCGGCCCCACCGCCGGCCCCGAGCCTCCCGCGACGCCCACCGTCCTCGGTCGTCGGTGACGATCGCGGCCAACCGGCCGCGCCCAGCGAGGGAGGTGCCAGCGGTGAACAGCGACCTCTTTGTCTCCCGTCGGCGCGCCAGGCGTTTCGCGCAACTACTCGACGAAGCGAACGGCGGCCGACGACACCACGTCCGATCTCGGGTTGACGAAAAGCTCACCGACCTCGTCGCGGTCGGGCACCAAGTTGGTGACGCTGCCCCGACGGTCGAGGTCAGTGCCGAGTTCCGGACCGGCCTACGGGCGATGCTGCTGGCCACCGCCGAACGCGAGGGCCTCGGCCGACCCGCCCCGGCGGCCACCACCGACCAGACCGAAAAACGCCCGGCGCCACACCGCTCCCCCCTGCTCCCCGCCGTTACCGCGCGGCGAGCCCGGGCCCGCGGTGCGATCCTGATCGGCATCGCGACCGGCGCCGTCGCCGTCTCCGGCATCTCCGCGGCCAGTGAGAACGCGGTACCGGGCGACGCGCTGTACGGGATGAAGCGGTCGACCGAGCGTGCGCAGCTCGCGTTGACCGGCTCGGACCACAGCCGGGGGCAGCTCTTCCTGGACTTCGCGCGGACCCGCCTGAGCGAGGCGGCCCAACTGCGCGACGACCGGGCCGGTTACAGCGGGGTCCTGGACGATATGGACGCCGACACCCGCCAGGGCGTACGCCTGCTCACCACCGCCGCGGTGCAGGCCTCCGACCGGACAGCACTGGACGTGGTTGACGCCTTCGTCGCCGCGCAGCGTACGGCGGTCAGCGAGCTTGTGGGCGACCGGCCCCGCGCCGACCGTGACCGCACCGAGCACTCACTCGCGCTCCTCGGAGACGCCCTTGAGCGCTCGGGCGCGCTGCGCGCCGCCATCGACTGTGGCCTGCCCGCGCCGAACGGCAGCGACACGCTCGGTCCCACGCCGGCGAGCTGCCCCGCCAACCGCTGACGCCGGCCGAGGCGGGCCGACCCCACTCCATCCACGGAGCCAACGACCGGCGACGGGCCACGGCACACCTGGGTCGATTGCCTCGTTGCGGGCCCGCCCCGGTGCACCACCCGGCTACCCTCGCCAGGTGGCGCAGAATGCGCCGGTCGTCCGGAGGGGGAGCGCGTGGCCAGCCGAAAGGTGCCGGTGAGCACCGACACCCGCAGTCCCCTCCCCGCGGGGAGTTCGGCCGCCGGTGCACCGACCCCGCCGCCGGATCGGGCCGCGGCTGCCTTCTTCGACGTGGACAACACCTTGATGCAAGGAGCATCGATCTACTGGTTCGCCCGCGGACTCGCCGCGCGCAACTACGTCACCACCAGCGACCTACTCCGCTTCGCCTGGCAGCAGCTGCGGTTCCGGGTACTCGCCACCGAGCATGTCGGCGACATGTCGCAGGTCAAGGAGGCCGCGCTCGCGTTCGTCGAGGGCTGGCAGGTGGAGGAAGTGGAGCGCCTCGCCGAGGAGATCTTCGACGAGCTGATGGCGCCCCGGATCTGGGCCGGCGCGCGGCGGCTCGCTCAGGACCACCTCGACGCCGGGCAACGGGTTTGGCTGGTCAGCGCCGCGCCGGTGGAGATCGGCCGGGTGATCGCCGCCCGGCTGGGGCTCACCGGTGCCATCGGAACGGTGGCCGAGGTGGTTGACGGCGCCTACACGGGACGGCTGGTCGGCGACCTGATGCACGGGCCCGCGAAGGCGGAGGCGGTGACCCGGCTCGCCGCGGCGGAAGGGCTGGATCTCTCCCGCTGCACCGCCTACAGCGACTCCGCCAACGATCTGCCGATGCTCGCCGCGACCGGCCGAGGGGTCGCCGTCAACCCGGATTCCGCGCTGCTGCGGGAGGCCCGCCGACGCGGATGGGAGGTACGGGACTTCCGTACCGGGCGCCGGGCGGTCAAGATCGCCGTCCCGTCCACCGCCGCCGTCGGGCTGGTCGCCGGAGCGGTCACCGCGGGGCTGGCGCGGCACCGCCGCCGCTCGTCCGTCCGGACGTGAGCTCCCCCGCCAACGCGCTCCCGTCGCCGTCACCGGGCGGTTGAGTCGGCCGGAACCAGGGTTGGCGTCGGGTCGTCGGTGTGGGCGAGGTGGCCGAACTGACGCCACAGCCCACCGACGAGCAGCGCCGAGCCGGCGAAGGCGAACCAGAATGGACCGGTCATCCCGAGCAGGGTGACCAGTGGGCCGCCGAGCGCCGCGCCGACCACCAGCCCGCCGAACCCACTCATGGTGTAGATGCTGCTGACCCGACCCTGGAAATAGATCGGAACCGCCCGCTGCCGAATGGTCAGGGCGGTGGCGCCCCAGGCGAACGCGTGCGCCCCGAAAACGAAGAGGATGCCCGAGGCGACCCAGGGCGAGGTGGTGACGGCGAGACCGAGGTGGGTGAGGGTTTCGATGATCAGCCCGGCCCGCATGACGCCCCCGAGGCTCACCCGGCGGGTGAGCCAGCCGTACCCGACGGTGGCGAGCAGCCCGCCGGCCGCCATCGCCGTATTGATCAGGCCGAAGCCGACGGCGCCGAGGCCGAGCCGCGCCTCGGCGTAGAGCACCAGGATGGACCAGGCGGCGCCGTAGGTGATGTTGAAGAACAGGGCGGTCAGGCAGAGCGTCCGAACGGCCGGATGACGGACCGCCAAGCGGAACCCCGCCCCGATGTCACTGCGCAGATCACGGGGCTGGCCCGCCGATTCCCGCTCCCGCGGCGGCAGCGACACCCGGGACACCAACAGCAGTCCGGCCGCGAGGAAAACCGTGTTGGTGGCGAAGGGCCAGGACCGACCGGCCGCGAAGAGGACGGCCCCGAGCGCCGGGCCGGCCAGTTTGTTCAGCGTGATGACCCCGGCCAGGACGCGGGCGTTGGCGATCGCCAGGTCCTCCCGACGCACCAGCATCGGCGTCAGCGTCCCGGTCGTGTTGTCCACGAACACCTCGGCAGCGGCGAGCAGTGCCAGCGTCAGCAGCACCACCGGCACCGATACCCGGTCGGTCACCAACGCCCCGACCAACACGCCCAGCGCGCCGACCCGGACCGCGTTCGCCACCAGCACGATCCGCCGCCGGTCGAGACGATCGGAGAGCACGCCGGCCCAGAGGCCGAACACCAGCTGCGGCGCCCAACGCAGCAGGGCCGCCAGCGCGACCAGGAACGGGTTGGTGGTCAACGACGCCACCAGCAGCGGCCCGGCCGCCACCGCGATCCCGTCGCTCAGGTTCGTCGCCCACGACGAGGCCAGCAACCAACGGAACCCACTGCCCAACCGAGCTGGCGCGACCGCCTCGACGACTCTCCGCACAACGAGCACCGTACGAGGGCACCGGTCGATCGCAACCGCATTTGCCCGCCCCGGGCTCGCCGCCGGTGGCGCCCCCGGTCAGGGGCCGAACGGGTCCGGCCGCTGCTCCAGCAGCCGGTGCAGGGTCTGCTGAATGGTCTCCCGCACCTGGTCAGCGAGGTTGAACACGACCAGCGGGTCATCGGCCGAGTCGGTCAGGTGCTCGGTGATGATCGGCGGGCAGAACTCGATCAGCCACTTGCTCGGCAGCGGCACCATGCCCAGCGGGCCGAGCCAGGGGAAGGTCGGCGTGACGGGGAAGTACGGCAGCTTCAGCAGTCGGGCGAGGGGCTTAACATCGGCGAGCATCGGGTAGGTCTCCTCGCCCCCGACAATCGCCACCGGCACGATCGGGGTTCCCGTACGCAACGCCGCGGAGACGAAGCCGCCCCGACCGAATCGTTGTAGCTTGTAGCGCTCCGCGTACAGCTTGCCGACGCCCTTGAAGCCCTCGGGGAAGACGCCGACCAACTCACCGGAGTCGAGCAGCCGCTCGGCGTCCGGGTTGCAGGCGACCGTGCCGCCGCCCTTGCGGGCGACCGCCGACACCACCGGAACCCGGAAGACGAGGTCCGCGCCGAGCAGGCGGAGAAACCGGTGCTGCGGGTGCTGGTCGTGGATCATCGCCGAGAGGATCAGCGCGTCCAGGGCCACCGTGCCGGAGTGGTTGCCCACCACGAGGCCGGCTCCCGCGTCGGGCACATGCTCCAGCCCGGTGACCTCGGTGCGGAACCAGTCGCGGTAGAGCAGCCGCACCAGCGGATGAAACACGGACCTGGTGAGCTGCGGGTCGAAGCCGAACTCGTCGATCTCGTAGTCGCCGGCGAGGCGTCCACGCAGAAACGCCAGCCCGCTCGCCACCTTCCGGTCCCAGTGATCGCCGGGCTGTTCGGAGAGCATCCCGGCGGTCACGACTGCTCCCCAGCGGCAGCGGAGCGGACCTGCCGGACCCCATCGAGCACCAGCTGCTCAGCGGCGGCGAGGCGTTCCCGGGTCACCACGATCCCGTTGCGGTGGGCGCGGATGAAGTCGTCGAAGGCGGCGGCGGTCGAGCGTGGGGTGAAGCCGTACTCCCGCTGGAGCCGGCTGGTGTCCACGACCCGACCGTGTACGAAGAGGTCGACCTGGTCCAACCCGTAGCGGCCGAAGCCGAGCGTACGGGCCAGCGCGGCCGCCCCGGAGAGGCCCGGCTCCAGCACCGGCACCGCGACCCGGCCAGCCCGTCGAATGGCCTGGGAGAGCGCCAGCACCCCGGAGCCGGCGACGTTGTAGGTGCCGGGATGGTCCCGCACGACCGAGCGGTGCAGCACCTCCAGCGCGTCCTCGAAGTGCAGGAACTGCAGCCGCGGGTCGCGGCCGAACACGGTGGGCACCAGCGGTTGGGCGAAGTAGCGGGTGAGCGTGGTGTCGGCGGTCGAGCCGATGAACGGCGCGAACCGCAGCACGGTGGCGGTCACGTCGGGGCGGCGGCGGCGAAACCCACGCACGTACCCCTCGATGTCCAGGATGTCCCGGCCGAAGCCACCGCGCGGTACCTCCCGCGGCTCGGTCTCCTCGGTGAAGACCGCCGGGTCACGGAAGGACGCGCCATAGGCGGCGGTCGAGGAGCGGACGACGAGCTTGCGCAGCCGGGGCGCGTGCTGCGCGGCGGCCAGCAGCTGCATCGTGCCGATGATGTTCTGTTCCTTCATGGCCGCGCGGCCCCCGTGCTGTGGGTCGGGAGCACTGATCAGGGCCAGGTGCACGACGGCGTCAACGTCGAGGTCGGCGAGGAGGCCGCCGATCGAACCCGCGTCCACCCGGACCCGCTCGACCCCGTTGAGCAGGTCGGTGAGCTCCCCACCTGCCGCGGGTGGATCGACTCCGATAACCCGCCCGACCCGCGGGTCGGCGGCGAGCCGCGCGGCGACGTGCGCGCCAAGGTAGCGGCTGACCCCGGTCACGACAACGACCCCCGGGGCACCGGAGGGGCCACCGGGGGTCATGCCGCACACCGTCCCCGGCAGGCGGGATCGAGCCGGAACATCCGCGGCTTGATCACCTAAGCCTCCGAGGGTCGACAGCTGGCACGTGATGACGGTGCCGGGCCCAGCCCGGCACCGACTCACTTGCCGAGACGGCGACGCTGGACGCGGGTCTTGCGCAGCAGCTTGCGGTGCTTCTTCTTAGCCATGCGCTTGCGGCGCTTCTTGACCACCGAGCCCATACGACAGCCTTTCGATGCAATGTGCGGGGCGGACCGGATGACACCGGCATCCGCTTGCGGACAACGGACCGGACCTGCGGGACGGGCGGCGGAGCGCATCTGTGGTCACGGTCGGGTCCAGGGTAGCCGGGAGGCATCAGCAGGACCAACGCGGCCCCTCGATGCTGGTCATCACGGCCGCTTCCCGCCCGCGAACGCCGACTCAGGCAGTTTCCTGGAAGGCCCCGCGCAGGTACTCGTGCACCGCGTGCTCGGGGACGCGAAACGACCGGCCGACCCGGACGGCGGCGAGTTCGCCGCTGTGCACCAAACGGTAGACCGTCATCTTCGACACCCGCATGACCGTCGCCACCTCGGCGACGGTGAGGAACCTGACCCCCGACAGCTGGCCGTCGGACCGCAACCCGGCCATGGCTCACCGACCCATCCCATGCCCGGCGCGTGCTATCCCGACGGGGCTTCCGCCGGACCGGCGACGCGCGTGTTACCAGTACGGTAACGGGGCCGATGTGACCGGCGCGAACCCTTCGGACAAACCGTACTGATTCATACCAGCGGAGTCCGGACGGACCGCCTCAGCCGCCGGGCAGCGCCGCTCGGCCCCACGGAGCCCGGTGGCGCCGGTGGCGCCACCGGTGCCACCGGACGAGCGCCCCGAGCCGCTTCCGGACGCGGACCGGGGCTCCGTGCTGGGAGCGGGCACCAGTGTGTCAGGGCCCTCGTCGGGGCCCGACACCGGTAGATCATGACTGCCGCCGCGGGCGTGACCACCGGCCCACCAGGCTCGGCTACCGGCCCACCAGGCCTGGCTACCGGCCCATCAGGGCGTGGGCGAGAAACCCCAGATTGGCGGGGCGCTCGGCCAGCCGACGCATGAGATAGCCGAACCACTCCTCGCCGTACGGCACGTACGAGCGCACGGTGTATCCGTCGCCGATCAGGCGGGCCTGATCGGCGGAGCGGATGCCGTAGAGCATCTGGAACTCGAACTGGTCCGGCCCCCGGTCGAACCAGCGGGCCCGGTCCTCGCCGATCGCGATCAGGCGGGGGTCGTGCGTGGCGAGCATCGGGTAGCCGGCCCCGGCCAGCAGAATACTCAGGCAGCGTACGTAGGACCGGTCCACGTCCCGGGCGGACTGGTAGGCCACCGATTCGGGCTCCCGGTACGCGCCCTTGCAGAGCCGAACCCGGGAACCGGCGCCGGCCAGCTGCCGGCAGTCGGACTCGGTCCGGCGCAGATACGCCTGGAGTACCGCCCCAGTGGACGGATAATCCGCGCGCAGCTTGTCCAGGATGTCCAGAGTGGAATCGGTCGTGGTGTGGTCCTCCATGTCGAGGGTGACCGTGGTGCCCCCGGCCTCGGCCGCCGCGCAGATCGCCCGGGCGTTGTCGTAGGCGAGCTGCTCGTCGAAGGTCTGCCCGAGCGCGGAGAGCTTGACGCTCACCTCCGCGGCGGGGGTGAGCCCGTCGGCGGCGAGCGCCGCCAGCAGGTCGAGGTACTCGTCACGAACGGCGCTGGCCTGCTCGGGTGTGACCGTGTCCTCACCGAGGTTGTCGAGGGTGACCGTGAGCCCGTCGGCGACGAGGGCGCGGGTCACCCGCAACGCGTCCTCGGGCCGGGGGCCGGCGACGAACCGGTGCACCACGTTCCGAGTGAAGGGGGATGTCGCCACGAGCCGCTCGCACCGCGATGACCGGGCCGCAGCGAGAATTACGGTACGAAGCATGGGCTGAAGAGTAGCGCTCATAGCAGCAAAATGGCGGTGCTGTCACATCGCGCTACATCGACACGTCGGATGCCCGGGAAGTCGTCTACGGTGGGTGACGTGAACTTCGACGCGTACGCCCGGACCGGAGTTGATCTGATCAATATCCGGCTGGACGACCTCGACGCCCTCCGTTCGCTCTTCCCCGAGGACATCGCGTGGATGCGGGACGCGGTGTCGGAGCGAGATCTCACCATCTTCCGACGGGCGCAGAAGCGACTTCGTGACGTCTTCGAATACGGTACGTCGGGACGGGACATCCAAGCCGTCGCCGAGTTGAACGCCCTGTTGGAGGCGTACCCGGTGCAGCCGCGCATCTCCGGGCATGACTCCAGTGACTGGCACATGCACGTCACCAGCCGCGGCGCCTCGGTGAGTGCGGAGTACCTGGCCGGTGCGGTCTGGGGGCTGTCGGTGTGGCTCTGTGAATACGGCAGCGCCCGCTTCGGGGTCTGTGCGGACGAGCGGTGCGGCAACGTCTATCTGGACACCTCGTCGAACTGCTGCCGGCGGTTCTGCTCGGAGCGCTGCGCCACCCGCTCCCACGTGGCGGCGCACCGGGCCCGCAAGCGGGCCGCGATCCGCGACCGGGTCACGGTGGCGGCGCAGTCCGCCGCCCCGGCCGACAACCTGACCGCGATCAGCTGAGCGTCGACCTTCCGCCGGGGACGCGCCGCCGGCTAGGCTCCGGCTTCCCCGTCGCCCGGCCGTGCCGGTTCCGGCCCGGCGGGGGTTGCGGCCGGGAGGTCGTCGAGGTGCTGACGGGCGAAGGCCAACGCCGCCCGTAGGTCCGCCTCCCGGACTGCGCGGCCCTTCGCCCGCCGGGTTGACACCTCCACCGCCACCGAGCCGGTGAAGCCTCGGCCGGCGAGCGAGCGCAGTAGCTCGGCGCAGGGCTGGGTCCCTCGCCCGGGGACGAGATGCTCGTCGCGCCCCTCACCGGTGCCATCGCCCAGGTGAACGTGGGCCAGGCCGGCGCCCATCCGGTCGGCCAGCTCCAGCGCGTCGGTGTGGGATGCGGCGCAGTGCGACAGGTCAAGGGTGTAGGTGGGGTATCCCGTCACCGTCGGGTCCCACCCCGGGGCGTACGGGACGAACCGCCGCCCCGCCATCCGCACCGGATACATGTTCTCGACCGGGAAGCTGATGCCACTGAACCGCCCGGAGACCTCGGCCAAGCCCTCGGCGAAGTTGCGGGCGTAGTCCCGCTGCCAGGTGAACGGGGGGTGCACCACCACGGTCGGCGCGCCCAGCGCCTCGGCCAGCTCCCCGGATCGGCGCAACCGCTCCCACGGGTCGGCGCTCCACACCCGCTGGGTAACCAGCAGACACGGGGCGTGCACGGCGAGCACCGGCACGCCGTAGTGCTTGGCGAGCCCGGTCAGGGCGTCAGCGTCCTGGCTGACGGCATCGGTCCAGACCATCACCTCGACACCGTCGTAGCCGAGCGTCGCAGCCAGCTGAAAAGCCGCCGCGGTCCGCTCGGGGAAGACCGACGAGGTGGATAGGAGAACCGGAACTCGGGAGGACACAGCATCGAGAGTAGCGGGCACCGAGAGGGATCTTCAGGATGAACCCCGGCAAATACCGCGGAAGCCGAGGAAGCATCACATCGGTGCGAGCTGATCCAGGCGGCGTAGGATCACCCCCTCCCGCAACGCCCACGGGCAGATCTCCAGTGTGCTGATGTCCAGCCGGCGCATCGCCGCCTCGGCGACCACCGCACCGGCCAACAGCTGATGCGCCCGGCCGGCGCTGACCCCGCCCAGCTCGACCAGCTGCGCCGGGGGAATGTGCCGGATGAACCCGAGCACCTGCCGTAGCCCGGCCCGGGTGAGCCGACGGCGGGCCCAGACGCCGGCCCCGGAGGGGGCCGCCCCAGCGAGGCGGGCCAGGGTCCGGAAGGTCTTCGAGGTGGCGACCGGGCGCTCCCAGCCCACCTTGTTCAGCTCCCCGGCCACCGCGTCGAGCTGGCCGTCCACGTACGCCCGCAGCTGATCCACCTGCTCGACCCCGGGCGGGGTAGTACTGCCCGCAGCGACCCGGAGCTGGCGACGGGTGAGCCGGCCAGCGCCCAGCGGCAACGACACCGCCGCGTCCGGGTCCTCGTCGATGCCCGCCGCGATCTCTAGCGAGCCCCCACCGATGTCGAGCACCAGCAGCCGTCCGGCCGACCAGCCGAACCAGCGGCGCACCGCGAGGAAGGTCATCCGGGCCTCATCGGCGCCGGTGAGGACCTCCAGCCGAACCCCGGTCTCCGCCTGGACCCGGGCCAACACCCCCACCGAGTTGGTGGCGTCCCGCACCGCGGAGGTGGCGAACGCGATCAGATCGTCGGTGCCCAGCCCCAACGCGGACTCCTTCGCGGCCGCGACCGCCCGCACCAGGGAATCCGCACCGGCGATGGTGAGCGCGCCATCCGGACCGATCTGCTCGGCCAGTCGTAGCACCACCTTCTCGGAGTGCGCCGGCCAGGGGTGTGCGCCCCGGTGCGCGTCCACCACCAGCAGGTGCACCGTGTTGGATCCAACATCAAGGACGCCCAGCCGCATGAGGCAAACCCTAGAGGCAACACCCGGCCGCGGCGCGCCGGGCCAGCCATCCGCCGAAGCGTACGCTGGTCAGGTGAGAGGGCAGATCGAGCTCCGTACCCGGCCGAACGATCCACGCGGCCGGGAGGTCCCGCTGGACTTCCCCCGGGAGTGGATCGAATTCGGCGACCCGGCCGACGACACCCACCTGATCCGGGCCGACCTGACCTGGCTGCTGTCCCGGTGGACCTGCGTCTACGGGCGTGGCTGTCACGGCATCAGCGCCGACCGCCCCGCCGACGGCTGCTGCTCACACGGTGCGTTCTTCACCGACTCCGACGACGAACAGCGGGTCCGGTCGGCGGTCAGGCGGCTGACCCCGGGGACCTGGCAGCACCACCGGCGGGGCTTTGAGAACTGGACCGAGACCGACACGGTTGAGGAGAAGAGACCGGCCCGACGGACGGCCACCCGGCCCGACGGCCCCTGCGTTTTCCTCAACGACGCCGACTTTCCCGGCGGGGCGGGCTGCGCCCTGCACGCCCAGGCGCTCCGCGACGGTGTCCACCCGCTGGAGTACAAGCCGGATGTCTGCTGGCAGCTGCCGGTCCGCCGCGAACAGGAGTGGGTCCAGCGCCCGGACGGCACCAGGGTGCTGCTCTCCACGCTCGGGGAGTTCGACCGCCGCGGCTGGGGCGCCGGCGGGCACGACCTGGACTGGTGGTGCACCTCGTCCCCGGACGCGCACGTGGCGACCGAACCGATGTACGTCTCGTACGCCCCCGAGCTGACCGCCCTGATCGGTGCGCCCGCGTACACCGAGCTGGCCACGCTGTGTGCCGCCCGCGCCCGCCGCGGGCTGGTCGCCCCGCACCCCGCCGACCCGGACTGACCACGCACCACGCCGGCGCGGGACGGGGCCCAGCGCCGGCGTCCGGTCACGGCTCGAACTTGTAGCCCAGGCCCCGCACGGTGACGATGTAACGGGGAGCGGACGGCTCCGGCTCGACCTTGGAACGCAGCCGCTTGACGTGCACGTCGAGGGTCTTCGTGTCGCCGACGTAGTCGGCCCCCCAGACCCGATCGATCAGCTGGCCCCGGGTGAGCACCCGACCGGCGTTGCGCAGCAGCAACTCCAGCAGCTCGAACTCCTTCAACGGCAGCTGCACCGGGGCGCCGCCGACCGTGACCACGTGCCGTTCGATGTCCATCCGAACCAGGCCCGCGGCCAACGTCGCCGCGCCGGTCTCCACCGTCTCGACGCTCTTGCGGCGCAGCACCGCACGGATCCGGGCGACGAGTTCCCGCGGCGAGTACGGCTTCGTCACGTAGTCGTCGGCGCCGATCTCCAACCCGACCACCTTGTCGATCTCGCTGTCCCGAGCGGTGACCATGATGATCGGCACGTGCGACCGCTGCCGGAGCTGCCGACACACCTCAGTGCCGGACATCTCGGGCAGCATCAGGTCGAGCAGCACGATGTCGGCACCGGTCCGATCGAACTCGGTGAGGGCGGAGGTGCCAGTCGCGGCAACCGAAACCTCGAAACCCTCCTTACGGAGCATGTAGGACAGGGCATCGGAGAACGACTCCTCGTCCTCGACCACCAGAACGCGGCTCAACGAACGTTTCCTTTCAACTGTCACGTCTGCTGGGACTCGGCCGGTTCGGCCTCGATCTCAGCCGAGGGCGGTATCACCAAAAGATCGTCCGGGGGGCGGGCGGGGAGTCGGAGGGTGAACGTCGAGCCCTCGTCGGGAGTGCTCGCGACCTCCACCCGTCCGCCGTGGTTACTGGCGATGTGCTTGACGATGGCGAGCCCGAGACCGGTGCCGCCGGTAGCGCGGGACCGGGCCTGGTCGGCCCGGTAGAAACGCTCGAAGATCCGGTCCACGTCGCCCGGGCCGATCCCGATGCCCTGGTCGGTGACGGAGATCGTGACGTGTTCGTCGTCGCGCCGGGCGGTGACCCGGACGGCAGTGTCCTCACCCGAGTAGTTGATGGCGTTCTCGACCAGGTTCGACACGGCGGTGGCCAGCTGGGTGTCACTGCCGTACACCGTCAGTCCCCGCTCACCGTCCACCACCACGTCGATCCGGCGGGCGCTGGCGCCGGTCCGGGTCCGATCCACCACCTCGCCGACCACCCAGTCCACGGCGACCGGCTCCGGCGCGGGCTGCGGGTCCGCGCCCTGGAGCCGGGTCAGCTCCAGCAACTCCTGCACCAACCGACCCAGCCGGGTCGACTCATGCCGGATCCGCTCGGCGAACCGGCGAGTGGCAGCCAGATCCTCGGAGAGGTCCGGCTCCTCCTCGTCGACCGGCTCGGTCGCGTCCAGCAACGCCTCGGCGAGGAGCTGGAGCGCCCCGATCGGGGTCTTGAGCTCGTGACTCACATTGGCCACGAAGTCTCGCCGGACCCGGGCCAGCCGGTGCGACTCGGTCACGTCAACAGCTTCCACGGCGACGTGGCCGCCGCCGAGGCCGATCGCCCGCAGATGCACGCCGAGCGGATTCTCCGCGGCGACACCGTCGCTACCCCGGGGCAGGTCCAGCTGGATCTCTCGACGTACGCCGGTCCGCCGCACCTGCCCCGCGAGGGTCCGAATCAACGGATGGGCGACGACCGTGCCCGGCGGGCCGCCGGCGCGGAGCAGGCCCATCGCCCGGGCTGCCGGATTGACCAGGACGGGCCCGTCGTCGTCGGCGAGCACCACGACGCCGACCCGGAGGGAGTCGATCGTCCGGCGACCGAGGCCGGACGGCGAACCGTCGGTGCTCGCGTGCCTCCCACCGAGTCGAGGCGAGCCGGACTGGTGGCTCCCGAACCCGGTCGATCCAGCTCGGCGCGCCAGGACCAGCCGGGTCAGCAGCACACCGACCACCAGTCCCGCGGCCACCGCGACGACCACCACTACCCACTCCACCGGGCGATCCTAGGTCCTGGTTAACCCAGCACCCGAACAGACCAGGACGAAACATCCTCACTTCCGCGGGTATTCACCGCCCCGTCCGACCCCGTTCACCAGGGCGTTCCCTCCGGGCCCCGGTACCGCGCGGTCGCTCGGGCCCGCGTCAGCGGCCCTGGTTCGCCACCGCCGCCGCGGCCTCCTGCGCCGCCGCCGGGTCCAGGTAGGTGCCGCCGAGCGTCATCGGACGCAGCTGCGGGTCGAGGTCGTACCGCAGCGGGATCCCGGTCGGGATGTTCAGCTTCGCGATCGCCTCGTCGCTGATCTGGTCCAGATGCTTGACCAACGCGCGTAGCGAGTTGCCGTGCGCGGCCACCAGCACGGTCCGGCCAGCCAGGATGTCCGGCACGATCGAGTCGTACCAGTACGGCAGCATCCGCTCGAAGACGTCCTTCAGGCACTCCGTCCGCGGCATCAGCTCGGTCGGCAGCAGCCGGTAGCGCGGGTCACCGACCTGCGACCACTCGTCTCCGTCCGCGATCGGCGGCGGCGGCGAGTCGTACGAGCGGCGCCAGCGCATGAACTGCTCCTCGCCGTACTCGTCGAGGG
The DNA here is from genome assembly GCF_000378845.1 of Salinispora pacifica DSM 45544. NCBI lineage: Bacteria > Bacillati > Actinomycetota > Actinomycetes > Micromonosporales > Micromonosporaceae > Salinispora > Salinispora pacifica. Next base: position 2,748,141 of record NZ_KB905359.1, read on the forward strand.
TCTGCTTCTTGTTCTTGCCCTGGAGGGCGCCGTAGTGGCGCTCGTTGAGCCGCCACGACCGACGCACCGCGATCCAGTGCCGGTCGGCGGTGTCCAGCGCGAGCTCCGCGGTGCGGATCGCCCGGCGCAACAGGCTGGTGTGTACCACATCCGGCGACAGGTTGTGCTCCCGCAGCAGCTCGCCGCCACGACGCGCCTCGGCCTCTCCCTTGGCGGTCAGGTCCACGTCGACCCAGCCGGTGAAGAGGTTCTTGGCGTTCCAGTCGCTCTCGCCGTGTCGCAGCAGGACCAGCGTCCCGATGGTGGGCCCTTCACTTGCAGTCATGTCGGCCATCCTCCCCCACCGGCCCACCCGTCGCGCGGGAAGGGGTGCTGACCAGCACGGAAAAACCGGATGGCGGAGGGCTCCGCCCCAGCACTAGTTTGTAAGGCCTTGCGCGGAAACTGATCATTACGGAAACGGGGCGTTGCGTGCGAACGATGCGAGGTTGGTTAGTCGAGACGGCCGGTGGCCTCCCGCGCTCCTTCTGGTACCTCTGGACCGGCACCCTGATCAACCGGCTCGGCTCGTTCGTCCTGATCTTCCTCGCCATCTACCTCACCCAGGAGCGGGGCTTCTCCGCCGCCCAGGCCGGCCTGGTCCTGGGGCTGTGGGGGGTCGGCGGCGCGGTGGGCACCACCGTGGGCGGCACGCTCGCAGACCGGTGGGGCCGCCGGCCCACCCTGCTCACCGCACACCTCGGCGCCGCGAGCATGATGCTCGCCCTCGGCTTCGCCCGGGGCCTCTGGTCCATCGCGCTCGGCGCCCTCCTGCTCGGGCTCTTCGCCGAGGCCGCCCGGCCCGCCTTCGGCGCCATGATGATCGACGTGGTGCCGGCGAAGGACCGGTTGCGTGCCTTCAGCCTGAACTACTGGGCGATCAATCTCGGCTTCGCCTGCGCCGCGATCCTCGCGGGGTTCGCGACCGGGGCCGGCTACCTGCTGCTCTTCGTGGTTGACGCGGTCACCACCCTGATCATGACCCTGGTCATCTTCCTCAAGGTGGGCGAGACCCGCCAACCGCTGGTCGCCACCGGCGGGCCGAAGGCCCCGACCGGGGCGCTGCGCGTCATCCTGACCGACCGGATCTACCTCGGGTTCGTGGCGTTGAACCTCTTCGCCGCGATAGTCATGCTCCAGCACATCTCGATGCTGCCGATCGCGATGGCCGACTCGGGGCTGAGCCCCGCCACCTACGGCTCGGTGATCGCACTCAACGGGGTGCTGATCGTGGTGGGCCAGCTCTTCGTGCCACGGTTGATCAAGGGCCGTAGCCGGTCCCATGTGTTGGCACTGTCGGCGGTGGTACTCGGGGCCGGTTTCGGGCTGACCGCGTTCGCCGAGACCGCCTGGTTCTACGGGCTGACCGTGCTGATCTGGACCGTCGGCGAGATGCTCAACTCGCCGTCCAACGCCACCCTGATCGCCGAGCTCTCCCCGAGTGAGCTACGCGGCCGCTACCAGGGGGTCTTCTCGCTCTCCTGGCAGATCGCCGGCGCCACTGCACCGGTGCTCGGCGGGCTCGTCCGGGAGGGGGCCGGCAACGCCACCCTCTGGCTGGGCTGTGCCCTGCTCGGCGGGCTGGTGGCGGTGGCGCACCTGATCTCCGGACCGGCCCGGGAGCGCCGGGCCGCCGCGCTGCGGGCAGTCAACCAACCGCCGCCGGCCCCGGTCGGGCAGCAGCAGGCGACCGGGGTGGGGTGAGCGCCCGCAAGCTGGACGGCACGGCCTCCGGGTACGCGAAACGCCCATCGTGAGTTCGTCACGATGGGCGTTTCGTTGCGTACGACCGGCGGCGGCGGGCGACACTCACCCCCGTAAGCGGCGCCCGCTCACGCCGCCGGTCAACAGGTGGACACCGTCCCCCAACGGTGTTGTTCCACCCGTCCCCGCGCCACACTCGATGCTCGGATCTGATTGATCCTCCGCTCCCCCGAACGGAACCGAGCGTCGCACGGTGCAATAAAGTTAGTTCGCCCGGAATGCGGATACAAATCGACCGGCTGTCTCACCGGTCACAAACCGGCTGCCCCGCGATCCGGCCCGCCCTCCGGCCACCAGCGGTCTACCCGCCGACAACTCCGGCAAACAACTCATCCGTCCTCCCGATCGGGTGACTCTGTACGGAAAAAGTTGCTCATTCTGCCGTCTCGCAGCCGCTCCTGATAGATCAAGTTCAGCTTCCGCAGATCAAAGGTCCGGAACCACTCCTGCCATGTGATTTCGCGCACCCGAGGGCTCTGCCGGAACCCCGGCATGTTGAAGGTGAGCACCCCAGCCCGGCCGTCCCGCTCGGTACCCCGGATCGTCGCCGGCTTCGCGTTGCGCTCCCGCGCCCACCGCCGGATCACCTCGTGGTTCGTGGTAACCAGGCTCCGGCCCGGACGCTCCGGCCGGTCGGTCAGGGCGGCGATGACCTGCGAGGACCGCACCGACCGCGAGGTACGGGGCCCGGTCCGCACCGCGGCGCCACCCGCCGACCTCCCGCCGGACGTCGCCCGGCGGCCCGGCCCCTTCGTCCCGCCCGATCGGCGCTCCGCCCGCAAGGTCTTCACCAGCGTCCGCACCAGCTCCGGCTTGCGCAGCGCGGAGGTGCCGGAGACGCCGTGCTGGCGCAACTGCCCCCGAATCTCGTCCACCCGCATCCGGGAGATCGTGCTTTCGGACACCTCCGGCGTGTTCGGGGTCTGGTTTCCTGGCCGGCGTGCGGTCCGGGTCGCCGTACCACCGCGGCCTGCGCTGCTTCGCTGAGCCATGGAACGCTCCTCCGCCAGTCCGTCCTCGGCGCGCGGCCGGTCCCAGTACCGCACCGCACACCGGGGCGTACCCGTCAGGACAGCGTCGAATCCCCGGGGGCAGCGGTCGGGTTCCCGGTAGCGGTCGCACCGCCCGCGGTCGGGCTCCCGGTAGCAGCCGTCCCGGCGGCCGGCGCGGACCCGCCGTCAGCCGGCGCGACCAGGTGGGCGAAGGCCGCGAGGTTGGCGGTCGATTCGCCCCGCCTGACCCGCCACTCCCACTCCCGCCGGATCGAACTACTGAAGCCGATCTCCAGCATCGTGTCGAAGGACTCGTCGGCGTACGTGAGCACCGACCCAAAGAGCCGATCCAACTCGTCGGCGTCCACACCTGCCGAATTGACCCGGCCGGTCAGGTAGACGTCACCGACCGCGTCGATGGAGAACGACACCCCATACATCCGGGCGTTGCGCTGCAGCAGCCACGCCCACAGCTCCTCGCGGCGCTCGTCGGGCTGGCGCATCACGAACGCCTCGACTCGCAGCGCGTACTCACCGATGATCAGGTTGCAGATCGTCCGCAGCTTGTGGGTGCCCGGCAGGGTCACCGCGTACGAGTTCGGGCCGGTGGCCTCCCAGGCCAGGTCCCGCTCCGCGCAGACCGACTCGATCAACGCCCCGAGCTCGCTTCTCCCGTTCACCGCCCCACTCTACGACCGCTCACGCCCAGCCGCGGCCCACGCCGGTCCGGCCTCCGTCGCTGACGATCGGTGCTCACCGGGCACAGGTGGCGAAGTCCGACGATCGGGTTCGGTACGCGGCGACAGCCTCGCCGTAGACCTCCAACAGGTCGCGCACCGTCCGATCCCAGGAGAAGCTGCGGGCGTGGCGTTGCGCGCCATGGGCCAGGGCCGTGCGCCGCCCCGCGTCCGGCAGCAGGCGACCCAGCGTATGGGCCCATGCGACCGGGTCGTGGCCATCCACCAGGACCCCGCTGACGTCGTCGCGTACCGCGGTGATCAAACCGCCGACGGCGGCTGCCACCACCGGGGTGCCACAGGCCTGCGCCTCCAACGCGACCAGCCCGAAGCTCTCGTTGTAGGACGGGACCGCCACCAGGTCGGCCGCCCGGTACAGGGCGGGCAGGTCGTCACCGGTCTGTGGCGGCAGAAACCGAACCCGATCGGAGATCCCCAACTCGACGGCCAGCTCGATCAGGCGAGTCGGCCGCTCAAGCCCGCTGCCGCTGGGGCCGCCGCAAACCACCACCGTCATGTCGTCGGCGAGCGCCGGGTCCCGCTGGCGCAGCGCCGCCGCCGCGCGGATCAGCACGTCGGGTGCCTTGAGCGGCTGGATCCGGCCGACAAATGCCACCACGTACCCCCGCTCGGGCAGGCCCAGGCGACGACGGGCGAGGACCTGGCCCTGGGCACGATCACCGGCTGGGGGGCAGAACCGGGCCAGATCCACCCCGGGCTCGACCACCTCCACCCGGGTGGGGTCGGCGTCGTACCGCTCGATCAGGTCACCGGCCTCGGTCTTGGTGTTGGCGACCAGCCGATCGGCCTCGGCCACCACCTGCTCCTCGCCGATCACCCGGGCCTTGGGCTCCGGCCGGTCCCCGGCGGCGAGTTGCGCGTTCTTGACCTTGGCAAGGGTGTGCGCGGTGTGCACCAGCGGAACCCCCCAACGCTCCTTGGCCAGCCAGCCGACCTGCCCGGAGAGCCAGTAGTGCGAGTGGATGAGGTCGTAGTGCCCCACCGCCCGGGCGGCCTCGGCCCGCAGCACCCCCGCGGTGAACGCGCAGAGCTGGCCGGGCAACTCCTCCTTGGTCAGCCCACCCAACGGTCCGGCGGTGATGTGCCGGACGTGCACGCCCGGCACCATCTCTACCACCGGCGGCAGGTCGGCGGCGGTAGCACGGGTGAAGATCTCGACCTCGACGTTCGCCTCGGCCAGCCGCCGGGCGACTTCCAGGATGTAGACGTTCATTCCGCCCGCGTCCCCCGTGCCGGGCTGGTGCAGCGGCGAGGTGTGCACGGAGAGGGTCGCGATCCGTCGGGGCCGGGGCCACGGACGGGAACCCCGCTGACGACCGACACCGGTGTGCTGTTCCGTCACGTCCGCTCCTTCCGCCACGGTTGCCGTCCCGCACGACCGGCGCCTCTCGGTCAACCTCCACGCCGGGTGTCATCTTCCCGATCGTGGTTCGGTAATTCCTCCCGGCCGTCCCCGGGCGTGACGGACCTCATCGCTCCCGCGCTCGGGCTCGGCGTCAGAATGAGCGGATGACTTCCGTCGCTGTCGTCACCGGAGCATCCAGCGGGATCGGGGCGGCCACCGTCCGCCGACTCGCCGCCGAAGGGTTCCACGTGCTGGCCGCCGCCCGGCGTACCGACCGCCTCGCCGACCTGGTCCGGGAGGTCGAAGTCAACGGCGGCTCGGCCACCGCGGTCGGCTGCGACGTGACCTCGGACGAGTCGGTGGCCCGCCTCGCCGCCGCGGCGGCGGCCGCCCCCGGTCCGGTCACCCTGCTGGTCAACAACGCCGGGGGAGCGCGCGGCCTGGACCCGGTGGAGACCGGCGCGGTCGGTGACTGGCAGTGGATGTACGACGTGAACGTCCTGGGCACACTGCGGGTCACCCAGGCGCTCCTGCCGGCGTTGGTCTCCTCCGGAGCCGGCACGATCATCGTCGTGTCGTCAACCGCCGGCTTCACCGTGTACGAGGGTGGGGGCGGCTACGCCGCCGCCAAGCACGCGCAGACCGCGGTCGCGGGCACCCTGCGGCTGGAGCTGTGCGGCCGGCCGGTTCGGGTCGTCGAGATCGACCCCGGGATGGTACGGACCGAAGAGTTCTCGCTGGTCCGCTTCGGCGGGGACGCCGACCGGGCGGACGCCGTCTACGCCGGGGTGTCCGAACCGCTGGTCGCCGACGACGTGGCGGACTGTGTCGCCTGGTGCGCGACCCGCCCGCAGCACGTGAACGTGGACCGGCTGGTGGTCCGGCCGTTGGCGCAGGCCGCGCAGCACAAGGTCCACCGGGCCGGTTGACCAGGTGGTGGCGGTGCCAGCAGGACGCCCGCTCGGCGTCGTAACCCGCGGGACGACGAACCCGAACCGGCTGCGCCGGGTGGACAACTGGATCGCCGCCACCTGCGGAGACGTGCTGCGGGCGGCAGCGGACCCGCTCGTGGTGGACCTGGGCTACGGCGCCACCGGGGTCACCGCCGTCGAGCTGCGCTCCCGACTGGCCCACGCGGTCCGCCCCGACGTACGCGTGGTCGGGCTGGAGATCGACCCGGTCCGCGTCGCCGCCGCCCAACCGGTCGCCGACCCACCCCGGCTCACCTTCGCCCGGGGCGGCTTCGAGTTGGCCGGTCTCCGCCCCGCCCTGGTCCGCGCCTTCAACGTGCTACGCCAATACGACGAGGGTGAGGTGGCGGGCGCCTGGGCGACGATGACCGGCGCGCTCGCCCCGGGTGGACTGCTGGTCGAGGGGACCTGCGACGAGTTGGGGCGACTCGGCGGGTGGGTGCTGCTCGACGAGGGCGGCCCCCGCACCCTGACCCTGGGTGCCCGGCTGACCACCCTGGACAGCCCGGCCCGACTCGCCGAACGGCTCCCCAAAGCCCTGATCCACCGCAACGTCGCCGGGGAGCCGATCCATGCCCTGCTCCAGGCCCTGGAGAACGCCTGGCGGGCAGCCGCCCCCTACGCTCCCTTCGGCCCCCGTCACCGCTGGCTGCGTACGGTGACCGCCGTCCGCGCCGGGGGCTGGCCGCTGGCGTACCAACCCCGCCGCTGGCGCCAGGGCCTGGTCACCATCGACTGGGCGGCGGTGGCGCCCCACTGACCGCCGCTGGGCGACGGCACTCCCCGCTGGGCGACGGCACGCCCCCGCTGGCCCGTTGCCCGGCCGGGTCAGAGGGCGCAGTTGATCAAGACTGGTTCGGGGTGCAGGGTCACATCGAAGCGAGCCTGCACGCCGTGGCGGATCTCGCGGGCCAGACCCACCAGATCCTCGGTTCGGGCGGTGCCGGAGCGGTGGGTCAACGCCAGGGTGTGCTTGGTGGAGATGGTAACGACACCTTCCGGGCCCGGATGGCCCTTGCCGAAACCGGCCTTGTCGATCAACCAGGCGGCACTGACCTTCACCGTGCCGTCGGCACCGGGCCAGGACGGGGGCTCGCCGAGCTCGCCAGCCCGTTCCCGCAGCCGCTCGTAGTCGGCCTGGTCCAGCACCGGATTGGTGAAGAACGAACCCACCGACCAGGTGTCCGGATCGTTCGGGTCGAGCACCATCCCCTTGCCCGCACGCAGTCGCAGCACGGCGGCACGGGCCTTCGCCAGCGGCACCCGGTCACCGACCGCCACGTCGAGCGCCCGCGCCAGTTCGGCGTAGCGAACCGGGCCGGACAGCGGCGACCGGGCGAGACGGAAGTCGACCGACAGCACCACCCACCGGTCGCTGTACCTGAAGATGCTGGACCGGTAGCTGAACCCGCAGTCGCGGGCCTCGATCCGACCGGTGGTGCCGGCCACCCGGTCGTACACCTGCACCCCGGTGATGGTCTCGGCGACATCCTGCCCGTACGCGCCGACGTTCTGGATCGGGGTCGCGCCGGTGGAGCCGGGTATCCCGGACAGGCACTCCAGGCCGGACCACCCGTTGGCCACGGTGTGGGCGACCAGATCGTCCCAGGGCTCGCCGGCCTCGACCCGCACTGTGACGGTGTCATTGTCGGTCTCCACGACCTGCAGCCCCCGGGACCGGACCAACACCACTGTCCCCGGGAAGCCCGCGTCGCCGATCACCACGTTGCTGCCCCCGGCGAGGACCAGGATCTGCTCGCCGCGCTCCCCGGCCTCCCGCACCCCGCGGACGAGGTCATCGGCGCTGGTGGCGGTGACCACGCGGGTCGCCCAGCCGCCGAGGCGCAGCGTCGTGTATCGCGACAAGTGACACTCGGCGTCGCGTTGGGTGCCGGATGTCGACTGGAGAACCTCTGCCACGCCCATCACCCTAAGCTGAGGGGTAGCCGCGGCACCCACTGGTGGCCCGGTCACCCCCGGGAGGATGGCGATGAACAGAACGCATGGCACGAAGGACTTCTGGATCGGGGCGCTGCGGACGGAGGGGCCGGCCTTCGCCGCGGCGATCGCCGAGGCACCCGCCGACGCTCCGGTGCTCTCCTGTCCCGGCTGGACAGTGACCGACCTGACCCGGCACCTGGCAAGCGTCTACCGCTGGGTGCACGGGACCGTGTCGGCCAACTCCGTCACCCCGCCGTCTCTCCGCTCCGAGTTGGTGGAGCCAGGTCCAGGCGAGACCGACCTTCAGCTGTGGCAGCAGGCGTACGACGAGTTGCTGGTGCGTTTCGACGCGCTGGATCCGGAGGCGCCGGCGTGGAACTGGGCGCCGCAGCCGAAGAAGGCCGGCTTCTGGCCGCGCCGGATCTCACACGAGACGGCACTGCACCGCTGGGACGCCCAGCTCGCCATCGGTGCGGGTGACCCGATCGAGACGAAGCTCGCAGCCGACGGGGTGAGCGAGGTGCTCGACACCTGCCTGCCGGCCGGACGACGTCCGGATCATGGGCAGTGGCACGGAGTCGTACACCTGTCGGCCTCCGACGCCGGACAGGAGTGGTTCCTGCGGTTGCGCGGCGAGGGGATTGCCCTGCTGGACACCGCCACAATCTTCGATGACCATGATCACCACGCCCGGGTCCAGGTCGTCGGCACCGCCAGCGACCTGCTGCTCGCACTCTGGGGGCGAGTCAGTTTCGACACCCTGGCGGTGACGGGTGAGCGCGCGCTCCTGGCTGGTCTCCGAACCAGCTGACGCCGCCGGCCGCAGCCGGCGCCACGCTCGGCCGGGGGCTGTTCACGCCCGAGCCGCCCCCGGCTCTCCACCCCGTCGGATGGATCGAACCGGCCAGGGAGAGCGCTTTCTTGACATTGGGTGACGCCTCGGGAGACGCTGCGCGAACGGAGGGAGCTGTCCTATGAGCGCGCTTCACTTTCCGGCGAACTTCCGCTGGGGCACGGCCACGGCGGCGTACCAGATCGAGGGTGCGGCCCGCGAGGACGGCCGGGGGCCGTCGATCTGGGACACCTTCAGCCGTACGCCGGGCAAGGTCTACCAGGGCCACACCGGCGATGTCGCCTGCGACCACTACCACCGGTACGCCGACGACGTGGAGCTGATGGCCGGGTTGGGGATCCAAACGTACCGGTTCTCGGTGTCCTGGCCCCGGGTCCAGCCCGACGGCACCGGCCCGGTCAACCCGCGCGGGCTGGACTTCTACGACCGCCTGGTGGACGCCCTGCTGGCCCGGGGGATCGACCCGATGGTCACGCTCTACCACTGGGATCTGCCGCAGACCCTGCAGGACCAGGGCGGTTGGGCCACCCGGGAGACCGCGGAGCACTTCGCCGGGTACGCCGCCGCCGTCCACGCTAGGCTCGGTGACCGGGTGAACTCCTGGACCACCCTCAACGAGCCGTGGTGCGCGGCATACCTGGGCTACGGCAACGGGGTGCACGCCCCCGGCATCGCGGACCCGGGGGCCGCCTTCACCGCCGTGCACCACCTGCTGCTCGGGCACGGCCTGGCGGCCCGGGCGCTGCACGCGGCCGGCGCGGCGACCGTCGGAATCACGCTCAACCCGGCCGACGTCCGCCCCGCCGACCCGGACAGCGCCGCCGACGCCGCCGCGGTACGCCTGGTCGACGGGCTCCACAATCGGATCTTCCTGGACCCGCTGTTCCGGGCCGCGTACCCGGAGGATGTGCTGGAGCATGTCGCCCGAATCGTGCCGCCGGCGTTCCTCCGGGACGGCGACGAGAAGGTGATCGCCACCCCGATCGACCTACTCGGCGTCAACTACTACGCGCCCCTCTACGTCGCTGGTAAGCCGGACGGGGCTGGCGGCGGCGGGGCGTTTCCCGGCACCGACGGGGCGGTGGAGTTCCTGCCGCCCGCTGGGCCCCTGACCGACATGGGTTGGATGATCGAGCCGGCCGGGCTCACCCGGCTGCTGGAACGCCTCGCCACCGACTACCCGGGCGTGCCGCTGATGATCACCGAAAACGGGGCGGCCTTCCCGGACCACGCCGCGCCTCCGGGGAGCCCGGAGCGGCCGGCGACGGCGGGGGACAGCGGGGTGTTCGACACCGACCGGATCGCCTACCTCGACGGGCACCTTCGCGCCGCGCACGAGGCCATCGCCCGTGGGGTGGACCTACGCGGCTATCTCGTATGGTCGTTGTTGGACAACTTCGAGTGGGCCGAGGGCTATCGGAAACGTTTCGGGATCGTCCACGTCGACTACCGGACCCAGCTACGCACACCGAAGGCGAGTGCCCGCTGGTACCACCAGGTGATTTCCCGGAACGGGCTCTGAGCGGGGAGGACAATGACGACGGCGCAACGGCCGACGCTCGAGGCGGTGGCGCGCCGCGCCGGTGTCTCCCGAGCCACCGTCTCCCGGGTGGTAAACGGCTCCACCACGGTCGCCGAGCCGATCCGCGCGGCCGTCCGTCGAGCCGTCACCGAGCTGGGGTACGTACCGAACCTGGCCGCGCGCAGCCTGGTCACCCAGCGAACGGACTCGGTGGCGCTGGTCATGCCGGAGGCGGCCACCCGGGTCTTCTCCGACGACCAGTACTTCCCCGGCATCATCCGCGGCGCCGCCCAGGAGTTGGAGGCGGCGGAGAAACAGTTGGTGCTGATGCTGGCCGGTTCGCCGGCCGGACACGAGCGGGTGGAGCGGTACACCACCGGCCGGCACGTTGACGGGGTGCTGTTCGCCTCGCTACACGGCGCCGACCCGCTCCCCGGCCGGCTGGCCCGGCTGGGCATACCGGTGGTGTGCAGCGGTCGGCCGCTCGGCGACACCCCGGTCCCCTACGTCGACGTTGACCACATCGGCGGGGTGAACCGGGCCGTCCAACATCTGCTCGACAGCGGCCGGCGGCGCATCGCCACCATCGCCGGCCCACAGGACATGGTGGGCGGGATCGAACGGCTGACCGGCTACCAGGCCGCGATAACCCCGGCCGGGCTGCCGGAGTGGGTGGCGTACGGCGACTTCACCCGCGAGTCGGGGGCGGCCGCGACCTGGCAGCTCCTCGCCGCGCACCCCGACCTGGACGCGATCTTCGCCGCCTCCGACCTGATGGCACACGCCGCCCTGCGGACGCTACGCGCGACGGGGCGACGGGTGCCCGACGATGTCGCGGTGATCGGTTTCGACGACATCGAGACCGCCGCGTACACCGACCCGCCCCTGAGCACCGTCCGCCAGCCGATCCAGGAGATCGGCCGCCGAATGACCCGCCAGTTGCTGCGCCTCGCGGCCGGTGAGTCGATCGAACCGGCGCTGGTGCTCCCCACCGAGCTGATCCTCCGCGACTCCGCCTGAGCCCGCCGACGAAAACAGATCGAGCAACCTTCGGGACTGCACTACCGTCACGTCATGCCCCAGCTCCGCCACGTCTCCTCCCTCGCCGAGGCCGAGTACGCGTACGTCAGTACCGTCGAGCCGGCAACGCGCCTCGTCTTCACCGCCGGGGCGTGCCCGCTCGACGGGGATGGCCGTACGGTTGCCCCCAGTGACCATGCCGCCCAGGCCCGGCAGGCGATGGCCAATCTGGAGACCGCCCTCACCGCAGCGGGCGCCCGCCTCACCGATGTCGTCAAAACCACGGTGTACGTGGCTTCGGCGCACCAACCCGACCTGGTGACCGCCTGGCAGGTCGTCCGGGACGCCTTCGGCGATCACGACCCGCCCAGCACCCTGCTCGGGGTGGCCGCGCTCGGCTACTCCGAGCAGCTCGTCGAGGTCGAGGCGGTCGCCGCCGTGCGCGCAGCGTGAGGATCCGTGCCGCGCAGCCCGACGACGCGCCCGCCGTGGTGGCGCTCCGCACCCAGCTCTTCCCGCATCTGGTTCGCGGGGTGGAGTCGACCCGTCAGATGCTGTCCCAACCACGCCCGGGCCAGCACTGGTCCGCCTTCGTCGCCGAGGTGGACGACGAGATCGTCGGTTGGGTCTCGACCTTCCGCAATGCCAGTTCCTCCCGAAGTGTCGGCGAGATCTCGCTCCTGCACGTCCACCCCGACCATCGGGGACACGGCATCGGCAGCGGGCTGCTGACCGCCGTCCTGGACCACCTCGCCCCGCTCCGGCTTCCGCTACTGCGCGGACGGGCGCTACCCGAGTCGTTGCCGTACGCGCGGCGGCGCGGCTTCCTACCCAGCCGTGCGGAACGCTTCTCCGCGCTTGAGCTGACGGCCCTGCCACCCCTGGCCGTTCCCCCGGGCGCCCGGCTGGTGCCACTGTCCGAGGTTGACCCCCGCCACGTGTACGAGGTGGAGCGGGACGCCAGCGCCGACGAGCCGGGGGACGTCCCCGTCGACGCTCTCACCTACGAGCACTGGCGGGCCGATACGTGGGACAACGTCGGCCTGGACCGGGAGGCCAGCACCGGCGTCGAGGTCAACGGCGTCCTGGCGGCGATCAGCCTGGTCAAGCGGGACGGTTCGCGGATGTGGTCGGACTACACCGCTTCCCGGCCGGAGCACCGGGGGCGAGGGCTCGCGAGGGCGGCGAAGCTGGGTGCCCTACGTCGGGCCGCGGCCAACGGGGTGACGGTCGCGTACACCGGCAATGACGAGGCGAACAAACCGATGCTCGCGATCAACGAACGGCTCGGCTACCGGCCCGTCGCAGCCGAGTGGAGTTGTCTCCGGGAGACGAGTTGAGCGACCGCGCGTCACGCCCCGTCCTGAGTGGTCCCCGTCGGTCCCACAGTGGTGGGCTGACCGAGCACGCGGCGGGCCAGCAGGGCAGCGCCGGCGACGGCCGCCGGCATGAGCAGCACGGCGCCGAGTGGGATCAGGAAGCTGAGGAACACCGCCACCCCGAAGCCGAGCGCGGTCGGCCGGTCGGCCCGGAGGGCGGCCCGTCGGTCGGACAACCGCAGCCCACGCCGGTAGAAGGGGGCACCGACCAGCTCCACCGCGAGGAGCCAACCGCCGATGGTCGCACCGAGTACCGGCACCACGGTCTGACCGACCACCGGGATGAAGCCGGCGACAAAGAGGGGTACGCCGACCAGCACCGCCAACCCCACCAGCCGCAGTGAGTCGACGAGGCTGTGCCACAGCGACGACCAGAACGGCACGTCCACCGCGTTGGGCGTACCGCCGAGATCGTCCTCGACCCGTTCGGAGATCTTCTCGTAGAACGGGTCCCCGATGACCAGCGTGACGGCGGTGAACGCGACCACCGTGAGCAGGCCACCCAGCCCGAGCAGCGCCAAGCCGGCGGCTACCCGCGTCAGCCCTCGCCCGGTGGCGGACCAGTCGTCGGCGAACGGCGTGACCAGCGCGGCCAGTTCGTCCACGAAGTAGACGAGCGTGCCGAACGCGGCGACGAAGAACACTCCAGAGATCAGTGCCGGTAGGACGCCGAGCAGCATCAGGCCGGGGCTGCGAAGGTAGAGGCCCATGCCACGCAGGAAGAGGCCGACACCGGCGAAGAATCGGCCGGCCGCCCCGGTCAGGGGTGCGGCGAGAGCGGGGGATGCGTTCATGGTCGCCGAGCCTAGGTCGCGTCAGCGATTGGCGCAGGTCATGGCCGGCGCCTGGTTCGTGCCGGTGATATCGGCGAGGAAGCCGAACGTGGTCGTGCCGTTCGGCGCCAGAGTGCCGTTGTACGACATGTTCCTCACCGTCACCGAGGCTCCCGAGCTGCTGTGCGAGCCGTTCCACACCTCGGTTATCTGCTGGCCGCTGGGCCAGGTCCACTCGACTCTCCACCCGGACCAGGAGGTGGAGGTGTTGTTTTTGATCTTTACCTCGCCCTTGAAGCCACCCGGCCACGACTCGATAACCGCGTATGTCGCCGTGCAGGCTGCCGGCGGGTCTGGAAGCGTCGGCGGCTCAGCTGGTATGGGAGCTGTCGGTGCCTCGGGGTTCTGCGTCGCGGTGTTGGACGGCGTCGGAGGCGTGGTCGCGGCCATCGCGATGGGGGTCGAGGTCCTGGTGGGCGTCGGTGTTGGGGGCAGGGGCGAGGACTGGGCCGGCGAAGAATCCGACGGCGTGGCTGTCGGCCTGGCTTCGGCGCTGCCGACCGGGTCGGTGGCGAGCGGAGACGATGGGTCCGCCGGTGCGCGTTGGAACGCGTTCAAGGCGACCGCGGTCAGGATGACCCCCAAGAAGCTCGCCACGACGACGCCCTGGCTCCGCAGACGTGCCCGGATCGAACGGCGAACATCCGCCAGCCCCTTGACCGGGCGGAGAGCCCGGTGTCCGGAGCTGCCCGCGCCGCGATCGGGGTCCTCCGGCTGTGATCCGCTGTTCGACTGGGACCCACTGTCGGGCTGGGGTGGGCCGTCGGGACGCGGTGGGTCGTCCAGATTCGAGGTGACGCGTCTTGGCACCTCGGTGGGCTCGTCGTAGCTCGCCAGCGGTGGCCACTCTGGTAGGCGGACGCCGTTCTCGTCGGCAGAGGTACCGCCGGGTTTGGACGATTCGGTCATGCTCTCCGATCCCGGGTAAGGGAGTCACCATCAGCGACGATGCGGGATCATTGTGGGCTCAACGTGAGGTTCGGTCAAATGACTCCAGTACGGGACAGGAGGGCACCCAGTGCACCCGTCCAGACCCGCCCGGCTCCGCTGACGGCAGGACCAGCGCAGCGCGGGTTGCTAAGGCGCCCCCGGACTACTCGTTGAGGAAGGAGGAGATGCGCTCCCGGAGATCGGCGCGCTTGGCCCAGAGGACCCCTGGCCGGTCGTACACGTGCAGGGTGGCCTGGGGTAACGCGGCGGCGAGCCGCTCGGCGACCTCGACCGGGTGCAGCTCATCGCCGACGCACCCGATCACCAGAGCCGGTGCCGTAACCTCGGCGAGTTCCGTGGCGTCGCGGACCGGCACCGATTCGGGCAGGCCGACCAATCCCGAGCCGAGACCGTCCCGGGTGAGCTGGTCGAGGCGCTGCCGGAGGTATGCCCAGCCAGCCGGTGTGTTCCGGACGGCCGGTGGCAGCTCCAACTGGACCACCTCCGCGAGCTGACCGACATCGCCACTGCCGAGTGCGTCGAGCAGTGCCGTCAGCCGGCGGCGGGCGGCATCGCCCCGCGGCCGGTCCAGCACCGCCGGCAGATAGAAGACCAACCGGTCGAACCGCGTCGGGTTGTCGGCGAGCAGCCGGCAGAGCGCACCCGCGCCCAGGCTCGCGCCGAAGGCCCGGGTCGCGAGGCCCCGATCGGCGACCGACCGCAGGTCACGCGCGAGATCGTGGTACGTCCACGGCCCGGTCGGGGCGGCGGAGCGACCATGCCCACGGAACTGGAAGAAGAGTCTGCGGCCGGTAACACCACTGCCGAAGGGACGGGTGGTGGCGATGCCGCTGCCCAGACCGTGCGCGAAGACGGTGACCGGATCGCCGGCGCCGGTGACCAACTGCTCCAGGTGGACGCCGTGCGGGGTGGTGACCAGCTCGGTCTCCGGCTCCGGCAGTGCCGGTCGACCGGTGCGGGGGGCACTCGGCCCCGGTCCCCAGGTACGGGGGCCACCATCCGGTGGGGGCGGCCACCGGAAGCCTCTCACCAGGAGTTCCCCCGGCCACCCCGGAGATCCCGCAGACCCGTCCGGACGTCAAGCAGGTAGATCAACCCAGCGGCGATGCCGATCAGGCCAAAGATGGTGAGCCGGCCGGAGGTGAGCAGGGTGAGCACCAGACAGACGGCGAGGATCGCCACCCAGGCGCCCTTCGGGAGGGTGCCGACCGCGGCGAACGCGTCGGACCGCTGGGTGATGACGTGTACCAGGGCGACTCCCTGCACGATGAGTGCGAAGACGAGCAGGATCAGCTCAATAACGTAGCGAACCTCAAAAGCGAACGGCGCGGCGATGGCCATGCCGGCAAGCATATGCCGAAGACCCCGGAGGCGTCCGTCAGGCCGCTTCCGGGGTCTTCGGCGTCACCGGGCATTCGCCCGTCGCCGCAGGTCAGTCGTGAGCCGGCGGGGTCTGCTTCGTCGCACGCGGTGACTTCGTCGCCGAAGAGGCCGACTTGCCGGCCGCCTTGGTGGCACGCTTCGTGACGGCCGCCGGCTTGTCCTCGGCGGCCTCGGCGAGCTGCGCCGGGGTGGGCGCCGGGGCCTGCTCGGTCGTCTCGATGTCGGTGTTCACCGTGTCGGCGGCCTCGAGCACGCCAGCACCGACGACCCGCTCCCCGTGGCCGACGAGCGCGCCGTAGGTGGTGACCGCCCGCTCCTGCGCAGCCTGAGCGCTGGCCACCACGACGGCGGCGTTGCGGGTGGCGGTCTCCCGAAGCCGGCTGAGGTCCAGGTCGCTGGCGGCCCGCCGGCGCAGGTTCTCAGCGGTAGTGGTCGCCGTACGCAACGTCTCGGTAGCCTTCTGACGCAGCTCGGCCCCGTCTACCGTGCTGAGGTCGGCAGCGACCCGGTTGCGCAGCTCACTCACCGCGGCGGGGAGCTTTCGCAGCTGCTGGTACGCCAGATCGCCGGCACCGGCGGCGGCGTAGAGGGGGGCGGGGATACGACTGGTTTTAGGCTGACTGGTCATCATTTCTCCTCTTCGACCGCGTCGGCGGCTTCGGGGTCGCCCTTCGGGGCGGACTGCTGCACTGGCGTCGGGACAGGAATGGAGTCGGGGTCGATGCCGGTGCGACTCACGCACCGCCGGTCGGCGTACCCCCGGTGGTCGTTGGGCCGGTGACCGCGATGTTGGCCAGGTCGGCGGAGGCCCCAGACGGCCGAGCCGGGCTCGACTCCGGTTCGGTGGTGGGCGGGCTGGCAACCGATTCGGTGGTAACCGTGCCGGTTGCGGCCTCGACGGTGGGTACGGCGGCGACCGATTCGGTGGTGACCGGGCCGGTCGCGGACTCGGTGGTGACCGGCCCGGTCGCGGACTCTGCCGACGCCGCGTCGGCGGCGGCGGTCGCCTCCGCGAGCCGCGCGTTCTCGCGACGGAACGTCTCGTAGATCTGGGTGAGCGACTGCTTCTGCGCCATGGTCAGGTCGGGGTCCACGGCTATCGCGGCGAGAACGCCCTGCCCCTCCCGGTCATCCAGCAACCCGGCCCGCAGGTACATCGCCGGAGTGGAGACCCGCAGCGCACTGGCGAGCTGCTGCAACACCTCCGCGCTGGGCTTGCGCAACCCGCGCTCGATCTGACTCAGGTACGGGTTGCTGACTCCCGCCTGCTCGGACAGTTGCCGGAGGGAGATCTTCGCACTCCGGCGCAGGTCACGAATGAACCCGCCGATGTTGGGAAGGTCTTTACCACTGGCCATAACTCAACGCTAGCTCGCGGTGCTAACTCCTGCAAGCAAAATGCTAGCCAGAGTTAGCACCCGAGCGTGGCCGCAGCGCCCTGACCTCCGCCCCGGCGGATCACCAGAGCGACCGGACGGCGCCTACCGGCCGCCCCCCGCCGAGGAGCGGGACCTCAGCGAACTCCGCCAACGCCGGTGCGGTCACCCCGAGCCGGCGCAGCGCGGAGACCAGCACCGGCATCCGGGCCCGGCCGGCGCCATCGTCGATCTTCAACGCCACCGCACCGACGCCAGGGGCGGCCGCGGCGATGACCCCCTCCACCCCAATCTTGGCGAGCAGCCCCGGCACGGCCCGCATCACCCGGCTGTCGTCGGCCCGCGTACCGCCGACGATCTCCGGATACGCCCGGATCGAGTCCGCCACCGCCCGCTCCGGCGAGCCCGGCTCCGCCTGCACCAGCCGCAGGTATGCCAGGGCGAGGCCGGATAGCGACACGGCCAGCACCGGCGCGCCACAGCCGTCGATCCCGACCGCCGCCGGCGGCTCGTCGGTGAACTCCTCCACCGCCGCGCGCAACCGCTCCTGCAACGGATGCTCGCTGCGCCAGTACCCCTCCTCGGGCCAGCCCGCCGCCTGGCAGGTCAGCAGCATTCCGGTGTGCTTTCCGGAGCAGTTCATCTGGATCCGGGTCGGGCCACCGCCGGCGCGAAGCACCGCCGCCCGCGCCGCGTCGTCCGCCGGCAGGTCGGGCGGGCAGTGCAACGCGGACTCGTCGAGCCCGGCCCGCGCCAACAACCCACCGACCCGAGCCCGGTGGAAGTCCTCCCCCTCGTGGCTGGCCGAGACCAGGGCGAGGTCAGCGGAGTCGCCCAGCCGCAGGCCCGCCCGGATCATTCCCACCGTCTGCAACGGCTTGTTCGACGATCGGGGGAAGATCGGCGACGTCACATCCCCCACCCTCGCCACCGCCGCGCCCGTCGCGTCGAGCGCCACCACCGACCCGCGATGCACACCCTCAACGAAACCCGAACGGATCACCTCAGCGAGCGGCACGCCGCCCTCGTACGTCTTTCCCACGGGCTGGACGTTACCGCCCTTCGGGAACGTCCAGCCGATGGGTGACCAGGGAATCAGGAACGCGACGTCAGGGGGCGACCCCCAACACGCCACTTACCGGCGAAGGGCGGGCACGCCGAGCAGTTCCCGGGCCTCGGCGGTGGTGAGCGGAGGGCGCTGAGCGAGCTGGGCAAAGCTGACCGCGCGGGCCACCAGCTGCATGTTGGACTCGACCGGCTGCCCCTTGGCATAGGTCACCGTGTCCTCCATGCCCACCCGGAGGTGTCCGCCTGCCGAGAGCGAGGCCAGCAGAACCGGGATCGTGCTCCGACCGACGCCGGTCGCCGAGAAGGTGGTGCCGGCTGGTAGGTCCCGCAGCATCTGCTCGGCGGCCACCAGGGCCGCGGGGGTGCCGGGCATTCCGCCGGGCACGCCCAGGACGAGGTCGACGTGCACATGCCCACCGGCCGGCAGGCCGTACTTGCCGAGCAGGCGTTGCAGGGCGGTGAGGTGCCCCAGGTCGAAGATCTCGTACTCCGGGACGATGCCCCGCTCCTGCATCCGGGTGTGCAACTCGACGATGAACTCCCACCGGTTGAGAAACACGTCGGTGCCGAAATTGACCGTGCCCATCGTGCAGGAGGCCATGTCTGGAGCGGCATCGAGCACGGCGAGCCGGTCGGCCTCCGGGTCGCTCACCGCGCCACCCGAGGAGAGCTGCACCACCAGGTCGGTGCTCTCCCGAAGCGCCGCGACGGTCTCGCGCAGCCGCCGCTGGTCGAGGGTCGGCTGCGCCGCACCGTCCCGGATATGGACGTGGACCACGGAGGCGCCCAGGGCCTCGCACTCCTTCGCGGTCAGCAGCAGCTCATCGAGGGTGACCGGCAGCGCCGGCACCTCGGCCTTGGCCGACTCGGCCCCGGTCGGGGCAACCGTGATCAACGTCCCTGTCGTCATGCCCGGATCCTAGTCGCCCGATCGACGGCCGGCCGGCCGGAAGTTTTCCGGCTGGCCGGCCGGTAGACCTGAACCCTTCCGCCGTCACCGACGTCCGACCGGGGCGCTTCCCTAGCTATCGATCATCGCGGCGGTCTCTCCGACCAGCAGTCGGGCGTCGTCGGGCACGTTGCGCTTGACCACCGCCAGGGCAACCTGGCCCAGCTCGTGGTGGTGTACGGCGGTGCCGACAAAGCCGACCGTACGCCCATCCCGCGTCACCGGAGTGCCGGCCGACGGTGGCTGGTCCGTGGTCACCCCGTCCAGGTGCAGGAGAACCAGTCGACGCGGCGGCCGACCCATGTTGTGCACCCGGGCCACCGTCTCCTGCCCCCGGTAGCAGCCCTTCTCCAGGTGGACGGCCGGCCCGACCAGGCCCACCTCCGCCGGAATGCTCCGGTGGTCCGTGTCCAGCCCGACCCGAGGGCGACGGGCGGCCACCCGCACCGCCTCGTACGCCCAGAGCCCGGCGACCGGCACGTCCGCACCGCGCAGCTCGGCCACCACCCGGCCCATCGCCTCCCGAGCCACCAGCAGGTCGACGCCGAGCGGGCCACGGCGGGCCCAGCCCCCGATCGGTAGCGCACGGACGTCGTAGCGCACCGTCGACCGGGGCGGCACCGAGCCGGCCCGGAACTTCGGGCCGGGCACCTCGAGCAGATCCGGCTCCGCCAGACCGGAGACCCCGAGCGTCGCCACGGCGTCCACCGCCGCTGGGCCGACCAGCGAGAGCAGGGCGTGCTCCGGCGTCACGTCGCGCGGCTCCACCTTGCTGAAGAAGCGCATCCGCTCCAGATACCCGAGCAGCCCACCGGTGTCGCCCGGCTCGGTGTCCAGCCAGGTCGTACCCCCCTCCTCGGCCACCATCGCGTGCTGCTCGACGTGCCCGTGCGGGGAGAGCACCAGCAACTCGGTGCCCTGCCCAGCGGGCAGGTCCGCCAGGTGCTGCGTGGTGAGCGTGTGCAGCCAGCCGAGGCGATCCTCGCCCGGCACCGCGATCACCCCCCGGTGCGAACGGTCGACCAGGCCGACCGCCGTCTCCAGGGTGCGCTGCTCGCGCAGCGGATCCCCGTAGTGCGCCGCCACCGAGCGGACCCCCGCCGCGGCGTGCGCCGGCTCCGGTTGGTCCCGGCTGTCCTCGTCGATGCTCTCGACGGAGACCGCGCCCGCAATGTCGATCATTCCTGCTCCCCGTTCGCACAGCGACTACAGCGGCCGAAGAGGGAGACATGGCCGACGTCCACCCGGAACCCCCGCTGCTCGGCAAGCTGGTCGACCAACGGGCGCAGCAGGGCGGGATCGATCTCGTCGATCGCGCCGCACTCCCGGCAAACCAGGTGCACGTGCTGGTCCTCGCCGGCCGCGTGGAAGGTCGGCGAGCCGTGCGAGAGGTGGGTGTGCGTCACCAGGCCGAGCCGCTCCAGCAGCTCCAGCGTGCGGTAGATGGTAGTGATGTTGACCCCGGCGGCCACCTCCCGGACGGCCGTGTGGACCTGCTCCGGGGTGGCGTGCCCCAGATCCAAAACCGCCTGGAGGACAAGCTGCCGCTGCGCCGTCAAGCGCAGCCCACGGGCCCGGAGGAGTTCCGCGAGGGAGGATTCGGACACGGTCCAAGCATAGTTCGCTCGGGCCGAACAGCACTCTCCCGTCCTACCGGCCCGTTCTGCCGGCGCCCGTGTCGGTGGTGCCGGGCCGGACCCCACCCGGCGCAGCCCGCCTGGGCCCTATGCTCGGCGGCCATGACGACGGCGAGGATCGCGGTGCTCGGGCGGGGCCAGGTGCCGGTCACCGAGCCAGTGCTGCGCGGCGACGACCTGGGCGTCCTGCACGGTGACGGCCTCTTTGAAACGATGCACCTGCGGGCGGGCCGGCCCTGGCTGCGGGAGGCGCACCTGGAACGGATGACCAGGGCGGCCCCGGTGATGGGGCTGACCCTGCCGCCGACCGATGCCCTGGTCGCGCTGCTTGAGGAGATCTGCCTCGACTGGCCCACCGAGGTTGAGGGGGCGCTGCGGCTGGTCTGCACCCGCGGCGTGGCCGACGGCGAGGCCCCCACCGTGTACGCCACGCTGGCCCCGGTACCGCCATCGGCTCGGGCGGCCCGCCGGGACGGGATCACCGTGGCGACACTGCCGCTGGGCGTGCCAGCCCGCGGCCGCGCCGGCCTGGACTGGTTGCCCACCGGCAGCAAGACCACGTCGTACGCGGTGCACAACGCCGCCCGCCGGTGGGCGTCCCGCAACGGCGTCGACGACGCGCTCTGGACCTCCACCGACGGGTACGTCCTGGAGGGGCCGACCGCCAACGTCCTCTGGTTCGCCGACGGGGCGCTGTGCACGGTACCCGCCGCGGCCGGCGTCCTACCCGGCACCACCGCCGCCTGGCTGCTGGCCAATGCCGAACAGGTGGGGCTGGGCGCGCACGAGCAGCTGGCGACTCCGCCCGAGCTGCATGCCGCGGACGCGGTCTGGTTCAGCTCGTCGGTCCGGGGCCTGGTCGAGGTCCGCGTCCTGGACGGCATCGGCCGGCCCCGGTCGACCTACACCCGGCGGTTACAGGCTCTACTCGGCTTCCCCGTCCCGCCCGACGACGACCAACCGGAATGACCTCCGCCGCGGATCAGCCGGCTGGTCTCCGTCGCCCACCCCGATCAGCCGGACTGACCTAGCCGCCCACCCGGATCAGCCGGGCGGACAGGTGCGGGGTGAGGCCGTGGCCGACCGCGGCCATCTCCTGCGCGTAGAGCAGGGCACCCTCCACGATGCCGAAGAGCCGATGACCGGCGGTCACCTCCTTCGCGGTGGGGGTGCGGACCACCGCGTCGGTGGCGAACTCAAG
This sequence comes from Salinispora pacifica DSM 45544, assembly GCF_000378845.1. Taxonomy (NCBI): domain Bacteria; kingdom Bacillati; phylum Actinomycetota; class Actinomycetes; order Micromonosporales; family Micromonosporaceae; genus Salinispora; species Salinispora pacifica. The sequence goes on from NZ_KB905359.1 coordinate 2,770,123, forward strand.
CTGGGTGCCGGTGCGCTTGCCGAGGTGCAGCTCCATCACGCCGGTGGGCGTACTCATCAGCGCCTCCCACTCGTTGGTCGCCCGGCCGTTACGGTCGAGCACCGGCCGCCACCAACCCATCTCCCGCCCGGCCGGGCGGACTGGGCGGCTCTGCTCGTCCAGCAGCCACGCCCGCGACTCGTAGCAGAGGAACGGTCGGCCGTCGTGGCTGATCCGGATCTCCTGCGCGTAGTCGAAATCCTCGATGGTGGGATAGCCGCCCCGGCCCCGACCCCGCCACACCCCGATGTACGGCAGCAGGCCGTCCAGAGCGGGATGCAGTTTGGGGCCGGTACGCAGGTCGTGGCTCTCCTCGTAGGGGTACGGGTCCACCGGAGGCGCGTTCAGCCACGGCGGCTGAAGCGGATTCTCGTCACTCACTACTGCCCTCTCGAAATGCGTACGGCAAGGTAGACCAAGCCGCCGGCGAGCCCACCCAGCGCGGCGACCAGCAAACTGACGAACCCTATCTCGGTGACCATCGGCGACTATCCTATGCTGGCGTTCGTGGGCCGAACCCTCGTCATCAAGGTCACCGCCGGAGCGGACTCCCCGGAGCGGTGCGCGCAGGCCTTCACGGTTGCGGCCACCGCAGCCGCTGCCGGAGTTGACGTCTCGCTCTGGCTGACCGGCGAGGCGACCTGGTTCGCGCTGCCCGGCCGGGCGCAGGAGTTCGAGCTGCCGCACTCGGCCCCGCTGGGCGAGCTACTGCACGTGATCCTGGCGACGGGCCGGGTGACCGCCTGCACGCAGTGCGCGGCCCGCCGGGACATCGGAACCGGCGACGTGCTGCCAGGTGTCCGGATCGCCGGCTCGGCGGTCTTCGTCGAAGAGGTAATGGCCGAGGAGACCCGCGCGCTCGTCTACTAGCGCTCCACGACGCCGTCCTACCGCGTCACGTCATCCTTTGGCGCAGGCGATAACGGTCCCCCTCGACCTCGCAGAGTAGGACGTCCGGGTTTCGTCAGACGACGGCCGGGATCAGGAAGACAGTGGCCAGCACGAGGAACCGCGGCGAAAGCGGAGGTCTCGCCTACTGGGCCGCGGCGAGCCGGCTCAGTCGACCGAATGGGTGGCACCGGGGGCGGCGTGGTCGATGGGACCGTCGAACCGAGTCGAGGCACGTGTCACCGCCTGTTGTGGGGTGAGGAACCTCCCGATGTGCGTGACGATCAGGCGCCTTACCCCAGCCGCTCGTGCAGTGTCACCGGCATCTTCCGGTGTGTGATGAACCCGTTCTCCCGCGCTCGGGGCCTGCGCGCTCTCGGCCTCACACAGCAGCACATCGCAGCCTTTGGCCAGACTCGTCAGGCCAGGACAGGGGGCTGTATCCCCGGAGTACACCAACGACCGCCCCCCAACGTCGACACGCAGAGCGAAGGCAGGGATACCGTGTGCCACCGCATGGCTGGTCAACGTAAGCGCGCCGACCGCCACCCGATCCCCGTCGTGTAGCTCCTCGACGGCGAATGCGGATTCGATCGGGCTGCGGGTCGCGGTGTTGGTCAGGAAGTGCGCCAATCGGTCGGCGATGCCGGGCGGGCCGTACAACGGGATCGGCGCCGCAAGCTGGATATCGGCGTACAGCGCCCCGTAGTAGGCGGTCAGGAGGTCGGCGCTGTGATCAGCGTGCAGGTGCGAGATCCAGATCGCGTCCAGTTCGTCCAGCCGGACATGTCGTTGCAGCTGAGCCAGCGTCCCGCTGCCCGCGTCCACCCACACCCGGGCGCCCCCACCCGACACCAGGTAGCCGGAACAGGGATTGTCCACACTCGGGTATGGCGTTGCACAACCCAGAACCGTGAATTGGAGATTATCGCTGGTCATCCGCGAAAGGCTAGGAGACTCAGCCGACACATAGTGACGACTTCCCACACTGTGATGAGGACACGCGACAGCGCCCACGGCGGCTGACGCGCGCATGGCCTCAGGTGAGCCGCCGAATCTCCGACGCCGCGTACCGGGCGGAAACGCCCTCGTCAGTCAGAACACCCGGTGGAGAACGCCAGGTGCAGCTGGTCGCCGGTGGCGTCGGCGACGATCAGGTCGCTGCCGCTCCGGTAGGCGTACACCTCGGGGGTGTCGACCACCACGGTGCCGGCGGCGGCCAACGGGGCCAGGGCGCTCAGTGCTGCCGGCTCGGGGCCGGCCGCCACCCGCTCGGTCCAGGCCTTCGCGCCGCCGGGGCAGGATGTCCCAATCCGATCCACCTGCGCTGGCACCGGACGGCCCAGCGCCTGCAACGCGGCCCGCAGCGCTGGTCCGGGCGGGGTCTCGGGTAGCAGGTTGCCGAACGCGGCCTCGGTCGGGCGACAGCCGGTCAGCACCGCGAACCGAACCCGACCCGGACTCGTCGACTCCCCCTCGACCAGGACGAACTCACCGGCGTCGGCGCGCAGCAGCGGGCCCTCGGCGGCATCCCGAACGCCGGCCCGCCATCGCGCCGGCAGGGCGTCGGCGACCTTGCTGAGCAGCTCGCGCTCGCCCCCCTCGGCGACCAGGACGTCGATCCCGCGGGTCAGTTCGGCGCCCGCGCTGACCGGGGTGACCCGGCAGCCCCGCTCCACGCGGGACGGGGTCATCGCCCACGCCGCGCCGTCGAGCTCGGCGACGAGCCGACCGACCGCCGCGTTGACCACCGACGACGCCTGCTCAATCGTGCGTTGCTCCCGCACCGTGGGCTCGTCGGTGCGGGCCGACCACCAGGCCAGCCCCGCCAGCAGCACCGCCCAGGCCGCCGTGCCCACGAGCAGCCAGCGCCGGATCCACGACCGGGACGGCGGGCGATCAGGCCCGGAGGGTGGGGCGTACCCCGGATGGACTGCGCTCACCGCGCCATCGTGTCATGTCCCGGAGCGGGCCAGCCGCCGCCGGGGCGACCGCACTATCCGCCCGAGTCGTCGGAGCCCAGGACGAGCCGGTAGCCGACCCCGCGCACGGTCAGCACCCGTGGGCCGCCGGAGAGCAGGCGCAGCTTGCGCCGGAGCCGCTTGACCGCCGAGTGCAGGATCGCGGTGTCGCCGAGGTAGGCGCCGCCCCAGACCGCGGCGAAGAGTCGCTCGTAACTCCAGAGCCGGACCGGCGGGGTCACCAACCGGGTCAACAACCGCCGTTCGGTACGGGTCAACGCCAGTGGATGCCCCCGCCAGGTGACCAGGTGCGCCGGCGGGTCGACCACCAGCTCGCCGTAGCGGACCGGGGTCTCCGGTGGACCGATGCCCCGCTCCTCGGTGACCGACGGTTCAGGAAAGAGCATCGCCCGCAGCTCCGCGAGATCAGCACAGCTCAACACCGGCCCCACCCCTTCGAGGCGGCGCAGCACGCGCTCGCGCACAGCCATGTCGGGGCTCACACAGACCACGATCGGACCTTTCCGCTCAGACACGCTGCCTCCCCAGGCACCCGCGTTGACCGACGGGCATCACCCGCCGAGAAATTGTCCGGCTGAACACCGAGTCAGCGTACGGCCAGAAGCGCGCCCAGTCACTGATCGAATACTGACTGAGACAATGTATTGATCAGTGTCGGTGTTTTCACGAGCATGGCTGGCGCGGGCTCGGAACAGCCCGGGCCCGCGGACGTGGGGAGGACACGTGTTCGTACGACCATCCGCGCGGTCACGCCTGGGGCGTCTGGCCGTCGCGTTCGGGGCGCTGTTGCTGGGGTTGAGCGCCCAGCCAGCGCTCGCTGCGTCGCCGTCTGGCGCATCGGAGCGGGCAACTGTCGCGTCCGAACTGCTGGAGACCAGCGACAGCACCAGTTTCCTGGTCTACCTACGGGAAACCGCACCGCTCGCCGGCACCGCGACCCTGCAAACGCCCGACGACCGGGCCCGTGCGGTCCACCAACTCCTGACCAACACCGCCGAACGCACCCAAGCCGACCTGCTGCGGCTGCTCGACGCGCGGAAGGCGGCGCACACCTCCTACTGGATCGCCAACGCCATCCAGGTCCACGGTGACCGGGCCCTGATCGACGAGATCGCGAACCGACCCGAGGTCGAGCGGATCGAGCCGGTCCGCAGCCGCCAGTTGGTCGAACCGACGCCCGCCGAGGCCGAGGCCCGCACCGACGCCATCGAGTGGGGCGTCGCCGAAATCGGCGCCCCCCAGGTGTGGGACGAGTTCGGCGACCGCGGCGAAGGCATCGTGATCGCCAACATCGACACCGGCGTGCAGTACGACCACCCCGCCCTCGTCAACTCCTACCGGGGCAACCTCGGCGGCGGCAGCTTCGACCACGCCTACAACTGGTTCGACCCGACGGACATCTGCTCCGACTCGGTGCCCTGCGACAACAACGACCACGGCACGCACACGATGGGCACGATGGTCGGTGACGACGGGGCCGACAACCAGATCGGCGTCGCACCGGGTGCCCGGTGGATAGCGGCGAAGGGCTGCGAGTTCCGCACCTGCTCGGACCCAGCGCTACTCGCCTCCGGCCAGTGGATCCTGGCCCCGACCGACGCCAACGGCGAGAACCCCCGCCCGGAGTTGCGCCCCGACATCGTCAACAACTCGTGGGGCGGCGGCGGCAACGACCCCTGGTACCAGCAGACCGTTGACGCGTGGCGGGCCGCCGGGATCCTCCCGGTCTTCTCCAACGGCAACAGCGGCCCGAGCTGCGGTACCGCCGGCTCCCCCGGGGACTACGAGAGTTCGTACGCCGTCGGGGCGTACGGGTCGAACGGCGCCATCGCCGGCTTCTCCAGCCGTGGCTCCGGCACCGAGTTGATCAAACCGAACATCGCCGCGCCAGGCGTGGCCGTGCGCTCCAGCGTCGCCGGCGGCGGATACTCCGCGTTCAGCGGCACCTCGATGGCGGCCCCACACGTCGCCGCCACGGCCGCGCTGATCTGGTCGGTCGCCCCCAGCCTCCGTGGGGACCTGCCGGCGACCGAGGCGCTGCTGGACCGTACCGCCCGCGATGTCGATGACACCACCTGCGGCGGGACCGCGGCCGACAACAACGTCTTCGGCGAAGGCCGACTCGACGCGTACACGGCGGTCAACGAGGCCCCCCGCGGCCCGGTCGGGCGGGTCACCGGCACCGTGACCTCAGCCGCTGACGGCGAGCCGATCGCCGGGGTGACCATCGACGACGGCACCCGCGACACCACCACCGGCGCCGACGGCCGGTACTCGCTGACCGTTCCGGCCGGTGAGACCACGGTGACGGCCACCTTGTACGGCTACGAGTCGCAGTCGGACACCTTCACCGTGGACGAGGGCGGGGCCGTGACCCGAGACTTCACGCTCGTCGCGAGCCCCATGGTCACGGTGAGCGGTCAGGTTACCGACGGCTCCGGACACGGCTGGCCGCTCTACGCGAAGATCGACATCGCCGGCAAGCCGGGCGACCCGGTCTTCACCGACCCGGTAACGGGAGAGTGGTCGGCCACTGTGGCCGGCGACAACACCTACTCGATCACCGCCACCCCGCAGTACCCGGACTACCGAACGGTGACCCGGGAGGTACCGGTCGGTGGCGACGCCACCACTGTCGACATGGCCGTTCGGGTTGCGGAATCCTGCACGGCGGCCGGCTACAGCGGCAGCTACGACGACCCGCTCCTGACGGAGGACTTCGCCGACAGCACCGCGCCGGAGGGCTGGTCGGTGGTCAACCGCACCGAGGAGGGCGGTTGGACCTTCGAAGACCTCGGCGAACGGGGCAACCTGACCGGCGGCAGCGGCGGCTTCGCGATCATCGACAGCGATGAGCTCGGCCTCGGCAACAGTCAGGACACCGACCTGGTGAGCCCGACGGTGGATCTCTCCGGGACCCCCGCACCGGTGCTGCGCTTCAACAGTGACTGGCGGGCACTCGGCCTCAACGACAGCGCCGACATCGACGTCACCACCGACGGCGGCGAGACCTGGACCAACGTCTGGCACCAGACCAGCAGCCTGCGCGGGCCGCGGGTCGAGGAGGTGCCGTTGACGCCGGCAGCCGGCGCGTCGGAGGCCCAGGTGCGGTTCCGCTTCGCCGGTACCTTCGCCTGGTGGTGGCAGGTCGACGATGTCATCCTGGCCAACCGGAACTGCACTCCGGTGCCCGGCGGCCTGGTGGTCGGCACGACCAGCGACCAGAACACCGGCGCACCCCTCAACGGCGTCACGGTGACCAGCGTTGATCAGCCCGAAGAGAGCGCTGTCTCGGCCGGCACGCCGGACGACCCGGCGGAGTCGGACGGCTTCTACTGGCTCTTCTCCAGTCTCACCGGAACGCACCCGTTCACCGCGGAACGGACGCCGTACCCGGTGGCCAACCAGGACGTGACGGTCGTCGCCGACGACGTACGCCGGGCCGACTTCGCGCTCGCCGCCGGAAGACTCACGGTCACCCCGACCGAGGTGGAGTCACACCAGCCGTACGGCAGTACCCGGAGCACCCGGGTGACGGTGAAGAACACCGGTACCGCCCCGGCCGACGTCGAGGTGTTGGAGCGGACGGGCGGGTTTGATCTGTTGGAGGCGCCGGGGGCCCCGCTGCGCGAGGTCACGGTGAAGGGCCTCAGCACAGCCCGCACCGGGACCACGTACGGCGGAGCACCGGCGGAGGTCGGCGAGTCGGCGGACAACAGCTGGACCCGGGTAGCGGACCTACCGGCGGAGGTCTTCGACAACTCCGCCACCATCCTGGACGGCAAGGTGTATTCGATCGGCGGCGGTAGCGCCACCGGCACGGAGCGCGCGACCTGGGTCTACGACCCGGACACTGATTCCTGGTTGGACCTGCCGGCGCTACCCACCTCCCGGGCGAAGCCGGGCGTCGCGACGGTCGGCGGCAAGATCTACGTGACCGGCGGGTGGGGCAGCACCTCCGACCCGGACCCCACGGTGAATGTCTTCGACCCGGCCAGCGAAACCTGGAGCACTCTGGACGGGGTCACCAACCCCGCGCCAACCGCCGCCCCCGGAACCGCCGTCGTCGCTGACAAGATCTACCTGGTGGGCGGCTGCACCGACTCGAGCTGCACCGCGACCGACGACACGGTGGTGTTCGACCCGAAGGCCGCGACCTTCGCCACTGTTGCCCCCTACCCGCACCCGGTCTCCTGGATGAGCTGCGGTGGCCTCGGCACCCAGGTGTACTGCGCCGGTGGATCGGGCGCCGAGACCGTAGCCCACCGGTACGACCCGGTGACGGACACCTGGACTCCGATCGCGGACATGCCGCTGGACCTGTGGGGTTCGTCGTACGCCGCGGCCGGCGGGATGCTCGTGCTGGCCGGCGGGGTCACCAACGACTCCACCGCGGTGACGAACCAGACGATCGCCTACGACCCGGCGACCGGCACCTGGCAGGACCTGCCGAACGCCGAGTTCGCCCGGTACCGGGGGGCCGCGGCGTGTGGGGCCTACCGGATCGGCGGCTCACCCAGCTCGTTCGTCGGATCGGCGGAGGCCGAACGGCTCAGCGGGCTGGAGTTGTGCATCCAGGATGCGGAGCTGCCGTGGCTGAGCACCTCACCGGCCAACTTCACCCTGGAGCCGGGCGAGTCCCTCCAGGTGCAGGTGACCCTCACGGCCACCGCCGAGGCCGGGGTTGAGCAGCCCGGTCGCTACAGCGGCGAGCTGGCGTTCGCGGCCGACGTGCCGTACCCGACCGCGCCGGTGAAGGTGGAGATGAACGTGTCTCCACCGAGGAGCTGGGGCAAGCTCCAGGGCACGGTCACCGGGGTGACCTGCGGCGGGGAGACGGTCGGCGTACCGGCCACCGTCCGGGTGAACGCGACCGGCAGCGGCGCCGGCTTCACGCTGAAGGCGGACGCCTCCGGCACGTACACGGTCTGGCTGCCCAAAGGCCGCTACGACGTGATCGTCGCCAAGGACGGTTGGGTGCCGGAGTTCGACCGCATCCGGGTTGAGGCCGGGTTCGTCGCAACCCTCGACTTCAGCCTGGAACCGTCGTCGGACTGCACGAAGGCAAGCGGCATCTGAGTAGGTCGGTGGCCGGCGGCCCGAGCGGGTCGCCGGCCACCGACACCGACGGGCTGGCGCGGGCTGGCCAGTAGAGCCGCCACCACTCCTAACTGGGTGCCACTTCGGAAGGAGAGCCGCCCACGCAACTGACGATTGCGAAGTCAACAGTCGTTTCGCTTGTGGTTAGCCCACAGCCTCATCACCTATTGCCCGCAGAACATCAGCGAGCCAAACAAGCCCATAACCAAGAGTCTTCGAGTCATCCTCAAGCATTCCCCGAAGATTGGCCCAAGATTCGGACACCTGTCCGATTGTGAGCGAATCCGGCTCATTGTACACGTCGTACCGTTCAGGTGACGGTATCGACCAAAAATAGTCTTGAGGGATCGGGAGGTCAGCTTTTCCGCCCGCCGCAGCCTCGGACCCCTCGATAGGCCGGTCTGTGACGGCGGCAGCGACCACGCCGACGCCTACGTGCCCGGTCCCACGGCAACGGGTGGGCGATCCCGGCCGCCGGCTTCTGGTAGCACGACGTAGACACCCGGTTGGTCCGGTCGTTCCGCCGACCGGAACCAGATCTCCGCCGCCCGCTCGGGCGGCCAGATGGTGGCCCAATCCCACCGCGCCCCCGCAAGTTTGGCGCTGGTGAGAACGGCACCGTAGAGGTTGGCCTCACAGAGGTTGACGCCGGTGAGGTTGGCGCGGTCGAGGTTGGCCTCACGGAGGTCGGCGCTGGTGAGGTTGACGCCGGTGAGATTGACTCCGCGAAGGTCAACACCGGCGAGGTTGACGCCGGCAAGGTCAACACCGGTGAGGTCGGCACCGATGAGAAACGCGCCGGTGAGATCGGCCTGCGTAAGGTCGGCCGCCGTGAGGTTGGCGGCGGCCAGTTCGACGCCACCGAGGTCGACGCCGGCTAGGTCAACACCGCGGAGGTTGGCGGCGGTCAGGTCGACCCCAGCGAGGTTGGCACCGGCGAGGTTGGCACCGGCGAGGTTGGCACCGATGAGGAGCGCGCCGGTGAAGTTGACGTCGGTGAGGTCCGCGCCACGAAGATCAACACCGGCGAGATTCGCACCGGTGAGGTCGACGTCGGTGAGGTCCGCGCCACGAAGATCAACACCGGCGAGATTCGCACCGGTGAGGTTGACTCCGGCGACGTTGGCGCGGGCGAGGTTGACTCCGACCAGGTCGGCCTCGCGAAGATCCCTGTTGTTGGGCTCGGCGCCAGCCAGGTCGTTCTTGCGGAGGTCGGCGACACGAGAGTCGTCCTGGCGGAGATCGGCGCTGGGCAGGCTACCGGGTTGTTGGCTGGTGAAGGCTGGGGTACGTCGGGCCAGGGCAGCCAGGAGGTTTCTTAGACGGCCAGGTCGGGCTACTCGTGGTGCGTGAAAGGCGGGGGTGGAACGACCGAGCGCAAGCACGAGTTGACGGCGGAAGGAGTCAGTCGACATCGGAAGAATCCGCATCTCCTGAGGCCAGCTTCTGGTCCTTTGCTACCGGGGGTGGTAAGGAACGACTGAGGGGTAATGTCGAGTGGTGGTGTGGTGTGGCGGCTTCGGTCGGCGCCAGGTCAACTTGGCGCAGAATTTTTTCGATCAGTAGCGGTGCGGTGATGCCGAGGAGCCCGGCGGCTAAGGGGCTGGCCAGGCGCCCGTCCGCTCCACTGAGGGCGGCGAGTCCCGCGCCAGCGGCGAGCCGAAGCACGACTGAGGCCAGGTAGGCGGGGAGCCCTGGTTCGTCGGGGCGCTTCCAGGGCAGGGTCTTCGCACGTCGCAACGCAGCGCCGAGTTCGAGTGCTTCCACGATGAAGCTACCTAGCAGCCCCCAGAGGGCTGACTCCATAGTGGAAAGGGGCTCGAACGGCATAGGCGAACAATAGCCGCCCCCTTCCTTGTTCCACCGGTTGGCCGGCGGTTGGCCGCTGGCAACCGGAAGCTACGGGAGAACACCGAAGTCGACGAAATCCTAGAGCCCCGACCGAGGCTAAATCAATGTCAGGGCTGTGAATGTAGCGAACGATCACACTGATAAGCAGCACACAATGTTCAAACGGACGTTCGATTTGTCACTATCTCCTCGGCAACGGTCCGATAGACCGCCGCCGAGGGCAGCGCCCCGGCATTACCACTAGAGTCCGCTTATCAATCTCTATGCTATTTTTCGGACATAGCCAGTCATTAGGTCGCCGGCCCTTGGTCGGGCGACACAGCCGCCCGGTAGGCCTGCGGCACACGTCAGCCGAGTAGACGTACGGGCGAGTCCAGGCCACCCGGTCGGTGCCACGGCCACGCAGGACCGGGTTCCGCGGTCGGCAGGGCGTCAACGAAGGAACGAACTCGGCTACCGATGCCAGCCGCGCCGGCAGGGCCCTGACTACGGCGGGGAGCATGATGCGGACAGCGAGTCAGGTAGTTGTGGATCATCAGGGCGGTCTGTGGCCAGCGACGGCCACCGCAATCATTTGAGTAGTTTGTACGGTTTCATGTCTTGATGTGACTTGTTGTCGGGTTAGCTCAAGGTGGTTGCTACCGCCGGCCTGGTAGCCGAGGAGCACCGCCCCGAGGTGCGGGGTCGATGGCTCCTCGTCGTTGACGGGGAAGGACACCGAGACCGCGATGAACCATCAGCACCACACCCACAAACTCGACTCTGTTCGGCCCGACGGGCACCGGTTGAGGTCACGATGGTGGGCGCTCGGACTGGTCGCAATGACCGGCCTGGCCCTCACCACCGTCGGCGTCGCTGCCGCCCCCGCCGCCGCCGACGCCGAACACGCCCCCAGTACCGCGGACGAACGGCCCTCCGCTGACGACCAACGCGGCAAACGCGACGGCGGCAAGCATGACAATCGGGGCAGCGGCAAGGACGACAAGAAGGAGGGAAGGAAGGGGGCAAGGCCGAAGGGCACCCCGATCCCCTGCGACCCAGACGCCCTCATCGCTGCGATCACCCTCGCCAACGCCCGCGGCGGTGCCGTGCTCGACCTCGCCAAAGACTGCACCTACCTACTCACCGCCGACCTCGACGGCAGCGGCCTACCCACCATCACCGCCCCCATCACCCTCAACGGCGGCAAACACACCACCATCGAACGTGCCGCCGCCGTCGACCCATTCCGCATCATCACCGTTGACACCGGCGGCGAGCTCACCCTCAACAAACTCACCATCACCGGCGGACAGACCGACAGTGCGGGCGGAGCAATCCTGGTCAACGCCGGCGGAGCATTGACCACCAACCACAGCACCGTCACCCGCAACATCACCAATGCCTCAGGTGGCGGTATCGCCAACAACGGCACCGCCCGAATCAAGAACTCCAAAATCGGACGCAACTCTGCTGGCGTCAACGGCGGAGGCATCACGAGCTCCGGCGTGCTCGAAATCAGCAAGTCCCGCGTACACGCCAATACCGCCGTCGCTGTGGCTGGAGTGGAAAGCTTGGGCTCAGTCCGGATCAATCACAGCACCATTGTCGCCAATCAGGCCCAGGACACTGTTGGCGGCCTGTTCATCGGCGCTGGCACCGGAATCGTCACGGCCACCCATATAACGGATAACCACGCCGGGGAGGCTGGCGGTGTCCTCGCGAACACCAACACCCAACTCACCCTCAATTCCGTCACCATCGCCAACAACACGGCCAGTACAGCCCGTGGTGGCGGCCTGGCAACAAATGTGAATGCCGCCGTGGTCGTCGAAGACAGCGTCATCAAAAATAACTACGCCACCATCGAGGGCGGCGGTATCTACAACGACGCCGAGCTGGTACTGCGGAACACGACCGTCACCGGCAACCAGGCCGACCTGGGCGGCGGCGTCTACAACACTGACAACGGCATACTCACCCTATTCACCACCAAGATCGTCAAGAACATCGCCATCACCGACGGCGGCGGCATCTTCAACGAAGCGAACGGCACGGTAGTACTGAACACCGCTACCGGCACTGTCGTGATCAAGAACCGACCGAACAACTGCTCCGGCGACGTGCCCGGCTGCGCCGGGTAAAACCTGAACAGGCATCACGTGGTTTCCCGTCCCGCGCCCACCGGCGCGGGACGGGAACCTTTTCGGGCCTTCGGATGGTGAGCAGAGCCGCTCTCGCGCGCCAGCGGTAGATCGACGAGCCGCTACCGGCGGTGAACGCCCGTCTGGCCTCGGCAGTCAGGCCCCGCAGGAACCCGGCACCAGCAGGGCCCTGACTATCGCCGGGACGGCCGGCGACACCTGCGGGTCAGAGTTTACGGAGCCACGTCTTCGGATCGGTCACGAAGACGCCCTTGCCCTGGCGACGGTTGATCACCTCCAGTGCCTCCAGTCGGATGAACACCTGGCGGATCGTGGACGCGCCGACCTGATGCAGCTCGCAGAGCTGGGCGATCGACGGAAGCTTCTCACCCGGCTTGAGCTTGCCGCTCTCGACCTCCGTCATGATTCGGTTAGAGATTCTCAGGTAATCCGGTACAGCAGGCATGGCGCTCCTCGCGTGGCTCGTTGATTCGATCACGCATCCCACACCGCACAAACCGATGCTCACCGGAGCCTTGACTCCAGATCCCGATCCCTACAGGGCTGGAGGCTGGTGACGGAAAGGCGCGCGCCTCACCCAAGGCCGGGAAACCCGGTGATTCAGGGCTTACGGAGCCACGTCTTCGGATCGGTCACGAAGACGCCCTTGCCCTGGCGACGGTTGATCACCTCCAGTGCCTCCAGTCGCACGTTGACGAGCTGGATCGTGGACGGGCTTACGTGGTACCGCTCGCAGAGCTGAGCGATCGAGGGCAGCTTGTCCCCCGCGGTGTATCGGCCCGACCTGATGTCATCAATGATCTCATCGGAGATCCGGATGTAGTCCGGTGTCGCTGGCATGTCACTCCTCGCGTGGCACCTCCGATTCGATCACGAGAAAGACAAGGACGACAAGTTCAAGGTGTTCCTTGCCTATCTTGGCTTCCTTGTATAAGTTGAGCGACAGGTCCTCCTCGCGTGGCAACGAGTAGGCCCGATTCCCCGGTCGGGGTGGGCTGGACACGGCTCACCCCTGCCCGTCCGGTCCGGAGAGGTGGTTGACGTGCATAACCCGTTCCGACGCTTCCGTCACTGGCGAAACCGCCCCGCCCCGAGCCAGCCCGCTACTCGCGCCGGCTCGCTGACCGGTGCGAAGGTAGGTCGTCCCACCGGCACCGACAGCGATGCGGACCGCCACCGGTCGTTCGCCGGCAACGCGGGCGGGCACCACCGGTCGACGACGCGCTGGCCGTTGACCCCCGAACAGGTACGCCAGCAGCAGTTCCCACAGGTCCGGCGGGGGCTCGACGCGTCCGAGGTGGAACTCTTTCTCTATCGGGTCGCAGCGGACCTGTCCGCGCTGCAGACCGAGCTGAGGAGTACCCGGGACGAGAACATCCGGATCAAGCGGGCGCTGCGCGACTGGCAGTCCCGGTTCACCCCGGGCGTGCGGGCATGACCGCGACCGACCCCGACGAACGACCACACTTCGTCGTCCATTTGACCCTGCGCGCCGACGACCTCGCCGGCGCACGCCTACTCGCCCGTTCGTTGGCCCGCTCCCTGGGCTTCCTGCCTGAGCTGGTGCTCGGCGAGACGACCGTCTCCGTCACCGGCGCGCCCGACGTACACCATCAGGTCTTCTGCGACCGGCTACTGGAACACGGCTGGCGCTGCCGGCTGCGGCCCGAGCACGACGGTGGCTGTTCCCGACGGTTCCTCCAGCCCATCGTCGGCCGCGCGCGACGCGACCGGACGACTGCGGCCCGCCACCAAAGGTAGCGGGCCGCAGTCGGACAACGCGTCGGTTAGTCGACGGCGACCGGGACGATCGCCTCGTTGATGCCCCGGCTGGCGGTGACGATGAGGTCGCCGTTGCCGTGCCGAGACAGCGCACGCAGTCGCCACGTGCCTGGCGCCGCGAAGAAGCGGAACTGTCCGGCCGACGAGGTGACCACCTCGGCGGTGAACTCGTCGGTGGAGTCGAGCAGGCGGACGTACGCACCGGTCACCGGCTCACCCGCAGCGTCGCGGACAACGCCGGTGATGACGGTCTCCTTCTCCAGGTCGAGGCTGGCCGGCAGCGGGGCGGCCTGATCTGGGGCGGCGCACCCGGCCGCAGTCGAAGCAGTCATGGCGTTCACTTCTCCCCGGGCTCGTCGCCGAGCGCCACCGGCACGCCGACCAGTGAGCCGTACTCGGTCCAGGAGCCGTCGTAGTTCTTCACGTTCCGGTGGCCGAGCAGCTCCTGGAGCACGAACCAGGTGTGCGAGGAGCGCTCACCGATCCGGCAGTAGGCGATGGTTTCCCGGCTGTCGTCCAGCCCCGCCGCGGCGTAGATCTCGCGCAGCTCCTGGTCGGACTTGAAGGTGCCGTCCTCGTTGGCCGCCTTGGACCACGGCACGCTGATCGCGGTGGGCACGTGGCCCGCGCGCTGCGCCTGCTCCTGCGGGAGGTGGGCGGGGGCGAGCAGGCGTCCCGCGTACTCGTCGGGGCTGCGCACGTCGACCAGGTTCTTCGTACCGATGGCGGCGACCACCTCGTCGCGGAACGCCCGGATGGTGTGGTCCGGCTCCTGCGCCACGTACCGCGTCGCCGGACGGGACACCACCTCGGTGGTCAGCGGGCGGGCGTCCAACTCCCACTTCTTGCGGCCGCCGTCGAGCAGCCGGACCTCACGGTGGCCGTAGAGCGCGAAATACCAGTACGCGTACGCGGCGAACCAGTTGTTGTTGCCGCCGTAGAGGACGACGGTGTCGTCGTTGGCGATGCCCCGCTCGGAGAGCAGCGCCGCGAATTGGTCCTTGTTCACAAAGTCCCGGCGGACCTGGTCTTGTAGGTCGGTCTTCCAGTCCAATTTGATCGCACCGGGCAGGTGGCCGGTGTCGTAGGCCGAGGTGTCCTCGTCGACCTCGACGAAGACGACACCCCGGGTTTCGAGGTTCTTCTCGGCCCAGTCGGCCGAGACGAGTGCGGTGTCACGACTCATCAGATCACTCCTGGTGAGGATGGATGGTGAGCCAGCGCGCGGAAGTCATGGTGCCTCAGTGGTCCACCACGCGCGGGACCCATGGCTCGGATCGGGATCACGGGTTCGTGCGACGGCGAAACGGGTTGGCGCAGGAGGGGGCACCAGTCAGGTGCGCAGACCCTGGGCACCGGGGGGCCGCGTTAGGCGGCCGAGAACAGCCCCGCCGTCAACCGGACGGGGCGACACAGGCAGGCGGCCACACGGCACAGGTCGACCGCGCGCCGTTTGGTGAGGAACATCCCCATGGGCAGAGAGACTACCAGCGATGTCGCCGCGTGCCACAGCTCAACCACCATCCGGGACGCGTACTCGACTCAGCTCGCCGCGTGGATCGGCACCTCGGCCGCCTCCGCGGTGACCTGCAGCCCTTCGGGTAGCGGCCGGACCTCACTGACGGTGAGGTCGAACGGGAGCACCGGCAGGGGCAGGTCAACGGAGATGCCCTCGGCGAAGGTGCTCAGCAACGCCCGGACCAGCGACCCGTTCGGCAGGCCGTCGGCGGTCAGGTCGGTGAACCGCAGCGACACCTGGCCCTGGTCGATCGTGATGTCGGCGGTACCGCTGACCGGCACGCGCTGCCCGAGGAGCTCCACCGGAGCGGTCACCGCGAGTCGACCGTCCCGCTCCCCCAACTGCAACCCCTCCTGGTCGAGCCGGGCCGCGAGGCTCTCGTAGCTGATGGTGCCGGTGCCGGTGACACTCCCGGCGGTCACCCCGCCCCGTCCGGACCGAAGGGTGTCCAGCGGGGCCGTCACGTCGTAGGCGTCGATGTCGAGGGTCGGCAGGGCCAGCACATTGCCCTGGACTGATCCCCGGACCTCAGTGAGCCGGATGGAGATGCGCTCGTAACGGCCGTCGAGGACCTGGGTGACAAAGGGAAAGCCGCCGATCTCGACCTCGGGCGGCCCGGCCTGAACACCCTCCTTGACGAGCTCCTCGCGGACCTGTTCGGTCAGTGCACGTTCGGCGACCCCCGCCGCCACCCGGTCGGCCACCACCACCAGCCCGACCAGGCCCAGAAGCAGGACCAGGAGCACGACGAGTATGCGCCGCCCACGCCGGGATCGGGGGCGTTCGTCCTGGTACGGGCGCTCGTCGGTCGTCACAGCTCCTCCTGGCACCGTCATCGCTCCTGTCACCGCCGTCGTCCTCCCCGGCACCGCCGTCGCTCTCTCGGTACCGCCATCGCTCCTGTCACCGCTGTCGCTGCGGCGAGGTTACCCGGACCGTGGCGCTCCGACCGCTCAGAGGACCAGCCTGCACAGGACGTACGCGGCCGGCGCGGCGAGGGCGAAGCCGGTGAGTGGACCCTGGATGTACTGAATCGCCCACCCGGGGGTCGGCTCGCCGGCCATTTCCCGACCCACCTCCGCAAACCCGACGGCGAGGTCGGCCAGGACGGCGACGACCGCCGCGACGAGCCCCATGATCGCAGCCCGGGTCGGGGTGAACGGGGTGACGAGATAGCTACCCAGGAGCGCACTGACCATGGTGCCGACCATGGCGCCGCCGACCACGCCGACCGCGCCCCGTGGCACCTGGGGGGCCAGCCGGGGCCAGGCGGCGAACGCGTCGGTGATCCGGGCGACGGCGAGCGCGACCCCGGCCGCGACCAGGCAGACCGTGATGACCTGGGTGCCCATCGGGATCCGGGTGAGCACGATCATGGTGGGGAGGGCGACGGACCCGGCGACGATGAGCACGGTGCCGCGCAGCGATTCGAGAACCTGCGCCCGGTCAACCCGCCGGACGAACTGCCCCACGACCGCAGTGACCAGGCCGACCAGCAGGACCTGTACCAGCGGCATCAGCCGGGCCGGATCACTGCGGACGGCGACGGTGTCGGCGACGATCGCGGCGGCGGCACCCACCCCGGCCACCGTCATCAGCGCCGGTGGGCGAAACGCCATCGTCCAGGCCAGCAACGAGAGCGCCTGGACGCCGACGATGACGACCGTGAACGGTAGCCGGTGCCCCGGGCCGCTGGTCTGCGCCGCCAGCACCAGGCCCATCCCGAGCAGCACCGCGAAGCCGGCGACGGCCAGCGCGACCGACCGACGCACCGCGATCGGCGGGACTTCCTCCACGTCCTGCTCCAGGCCGTCGCCGGGATCGCCCGGTGCCCGGCGGCCCGGGTCCCCGTCCCGTCGAGCTCGGCGTGGGCCGCCGCGCTCCGGCCGCCCGTCGTCACCCCCGGCCCGCGGCGCGGGCGGACCGCTGGAGGGCTGTTCGGGCCAGGGCTCACGGCCGGTCTCGGGCCTGCTGGAGGGAAGCACCCACCGATCGTGCCAGACCGCACCGGCGCCGCGGGCGCACGGTTTCGGCGGCGTTAAAACCTACCCCTCAGTTATGTGTATAACGGACAAAACAGATTTGCACCGAAGGTTGACGCATGGCGATCGGTTAGGCTCAACCTGTTTACCCGCCCGTCAGTGACGCCGGGACCACGCAGTACCCCAGTGCCCTCAGTGCGGAGCGTGCGCTGGGTGACGCGCGCGGCCACCGCGCCGCCGGGACGGAGATGATCGTGGAGATCCTGCTTCTGGTGACGGCACGCGCAGGTGAACCATCCGCTGTGCTGCCAGCGCTCGACCTACTACCCCACTCGGTCCGCACCGCCCCCCGCGACGTACGCACCCTGGTCGCCGGCCCCAGCCCGGACATCGTGGTGATCGACGCCCGCTCCGAGCTGAGCGAGGCCCGGGACACCTGCCGCATGCTGCACGCCACCGGCCTCAACGCGCCCCTGCTCGCGGTCGTCACCGAGGCCGGGCTGATCGCACTCAACGCCGACTGGGGCGTCGATGATGTAATCCTCGCCTCAGCCGGCCCGGCTGAGGTCGAGGCCCGGTTACGCTTAGTGATCGGCCGGTTGGCGGACAGCACCACGGGGACCGACAGCTCGATCCGGGCCGGCGAGTTGACCATCGATCCGGACACCTACGCCGCGAAGCTGAAGGGCCGCCCCCTCGACCTGACATACAAGGAGTTCGAACTGCTCAAGTTCCTGGCGCAGCATCCGGGGCGGGTCTTCACCCGGGACCAGCTGCTGCGCGAGGTGTGGGGCTACGACTACTTCGGCGGGACCCGCACCGTGGACGTGCACGTGCGACGGCTGCGCGCCAAGCTCGGCTCCGAGTACGAGTCGATGATCGGCACCGTCCGCCAGGTCGGCTACAAGTTCGTTGTTCCGCCCGCCCGGGCGCTACCGGAGTCGGAGCCCGCCCCGATTCCCGTCTGATCCTCTATTAACTATTTGCCCGGTTATTACCAATAATCGGGACTATCCTCATGTTCTAGACCCGCTTACCGATAAGTACGGGGGTACATACGGTGCAGATGAAAGGCGGCGATCCCACCCGAATGGGCGGGCTGAGGCAGCTCACCCCAGCCACCCGCTCCCTCGCCATCGCGGCAGTCGTCGTGATCGCGCTGCTCGGCTCCGCGTTCGCGATCGGGCGCGGCCTAGCGCCGACGGGAGACCCGCACACCAGCAACGCCACCACGCCGCACTCGCCCGACCAGCCCGCCCCGTCGGACGACGGCACCACGACAGCGCGGGAGCGCGACGGCGACACCGCAGCCGCTCCAGAGCCCACCCCGAGTAGCGACTACTACGACGAGGGCACCCAGCGCACCACCGAAACCTCAGCCGTGGCCCTGACCTTCGACGACGGGCCGGACCCCCAGTACACCCCACACGTCCTCAGCTCCCTGCGGGCGTACGGGGTCACCGCCACCTTCTGCGTTACCGGCGAAAACGCCAGCGCCTACCCGGAGTTGGTACAGGCGATCGTGGCCGACGGGCACACCCTGTGCAACCACACCTGGAACCACGACATCGCCCTCGGCTCCCGGTCGCCGGACGAGATCCGGTCAGACCTGATCCGGACCAGCAACGCGATCCACGCCGCCGTCCCCAACGCCCCCATCACGTACTACCGCCAGCCCGGCGGCGCCTGGACCTACTCGATCGTGTCCGCGGTCGAGGAGCTGGGAATGATCCCGCTGCACTGGACGATCGACCCGCGGGACTGGGAGAGCCCCGGCGCCGATCACATCACAACCACCGTGCTCGACGGGGTGGAACCCGGCTCGATCGTGCTGCTGCACGATGCGGGTGGGCCCCGAGAGGACACCGTGGACGCCCTCAACCGGATCCTGCCCGAGCTCACCGCCCGGTTCCTGGTAACAGGGCTTACACCCGACGCCACCTGACCGGCGCCCGGGCTAACGTGACCGGATGAACAGCACCGAAACCGCCACCGACGGGGTGGTCCGGACCGACCGGCTCGACCCACCGGAGATCACCGACGTGCTGGCACTCGCCCGAGCCGCGGGGGACGCCGACGGCGCGGACCCCTTCGACGAGCACACCCTGCTCCGGCTCCGCGATCCGCACGCACCGACCTGCCACCTCACCGCCCGCGCCGCTGACGGCACCTTGACCGGGTACGCGCACCTGGACACCAGCGACCCCGCCGCCGGCACCGGGGTGGAGTTGGCGGTCCACCCCGCGTACCGACGCCGGGGAACCGGACGAGCCCTGGCCCGGGGCGTACGCGCGGCCGTCACCGGCCCGCTCCGCGCCTGGGCGCACGGCGACCACCCCTCCGCGGCGGCGCTCGCCGTGGACCTGGACTACCGGCGAGCCCGGGTGCTCTGGCAGCTCCGCCGGCCCCTCACCGCCCCGATCCCGGAGCCACCCCTGCCCGACGGGGTGACCCTGCGCGCGTACCGGCCCGGGGCCGACGACGACGCCTGGCTGGCGCTCAACGCCAAGGCCTTCGCCGACCACCCGGAACAGGGCCGGTGGACCGCCGCCGACCTGCAGGCCCGCCGCGCCGAGCCATGGTTCGACGCGGCCGGTTTCCTCCTCGCCGTGGACCGGGCGGGACAGCTACTCGGCTTCCACTGGACCAAGGTCCACGACCGGCCCGGCTCCGCCCGCATCGGCGAGGTGTACGTGGTGGGCGTTGACCCGGCCGCCCACGGCGGAGGGCTCGGCAAAGCGCTCACCGCGGCCGGGCTGACATACCTACGAGACCAGCGGGGCCTGGACCGGGTGATGCTCTACGTGGATGAGTCCAACACCGCCGCGGTGGCCCTCTACGAGCGGCTCGGCTTCGCCCGCTGGTCAGCGCATGTCAACTACCAACTGGGCTAACGCTCCGGTGGGGTGAACCGGTAGCCCAGCCCTCGCACCGTGATGATGAGCGGCTGCGGCTCCCCCTCCGCCTCCAGTCGCCTGCGAAGCCGCTTGATGTGCACCGTGAGGGTGTTGGAGCTCTGCCCGGTCGACCCGTCCCACACCGCCGACAACAGCTGCTCCCGGCTGACCGTCCGGTCGGCATGCGTCATGAAGAAGTACAGGAGCCGGAACTCCTTCAACGGCAACGACACCGGCCGGCCGTGCAGCGTCACCTCATAGGTGGCCGGGTCCATTCGCAGACCGCCCAGCTCGACCGGCGGATCCAGACTGCCGGCGGTCTCCGGTCGGATCCCACGCAGGATCGGCACCACCTCGTCCACCCGGTACGGCCGCCGGACGCAGGCGGTGGCGCCGGCCCGGAGCGCCCCGACGACCACCGACCCGTCGTCATCCCCCACCCCGACCAGGGTGGGGATGCCGGCCTGCCCGACCAGCAGTCGGACCAACTCCGTGCTGGCCATGGTGGTGATCCCAGCCGACACGACAGCCGCGTCCGGTTGCAGGGCACCAGCGGCCAGCAGCGCCTCGGCGGCGTGCGGGAAGTAGCGCCCGTGCACCCGGAGGGCAGATAACTCCGTCACCAACTCTGGGCCGGCAACCGTGTCGTCATCCACCACAAACAGTTGAAAGCGTCCCTCCGCTCGGTAGTCACCCCTGGTGTTCTCGACGACGTTATTCATCGACACCGGCCGCGGGATCAGCCGAAGCGGCCGGTGATGTAGTCTTCCGTGCGCTTGTCCGCTGGGTTGGTGAAGAGCTTGCCTGTCTGGCTGAACTCGACCAGCCGACCGTGCCGCTCCTGCCGCTCGTCCACCTCGGCGGTGAAGAAGGCCGTGTAGTGGCTTACCCGGGCTGCCTGCTGCATGTTGTGGGTGACGATGACGATCGTGTAGTCGTTCGACAGCTCCGACATCAGGTCCTCGATCTTCGCCGTGGCGATCGGGTCGAGCGCCGAGCAGGGCTCGTCCATGAGGATGATCTCGGGCCGGACGGCGATCGTCCGGGCGATGCAGAGCCGCTGCTGCTGCCCGCCGGAGAGGGCCAGACCGCTGGTCTTGAGCTTGTCCTTGACCTCGTCCCAGAGGGCGGCGTCCCGCAGCGCCTTCTCCACCAGGTCGTCCATGCTGGCGACCTTCATACCAGTGACCCGCGGCCCGTAGGCCACATTGTCGTAGATCGACTTGGGGAACGGGTTCGGCTTCTGGAAGACCATGCCGATGCGGCGCCGGACCTCGATCGGGTCAACGTCCTTGGTGTACAGGTCCTGGCCGTGGTAGGTCACCGAGCCGGAGACACGGGCTCCGGGGATGAGGTCGTTCATCCGGTTCAACGACCGCAGGATGGTCGACTTGCCACACCCGGAAGGGCCGATCATCGCCGTGATCTGCTTCTCCTGGATCGGCATTGACGTATCCCGTACGGCCTCGTAGGCGCCGTAGTACACGCTGACGCCGGAGAGCTCCATCACCGGGTCCGCCACGTCAGGCGTGGGGGCTCCGGTCGACTGGGCGCCAACGCCGGCGATGCTGACGCCGGGCCGGTTGGTGGTGTCGGTGGGGTTCACGGTGCTCACCTCTGGATGGGGTGGGTGGGACGGTGGAGCCGGTGGTCCGTCATCGGACTACTCACCAGCGCTTCTCGAACCGGTTACGAACGAAAATCGCGATCGAGTTCATCGCGAGCACAATCGCCAGCAGCAGGACGATGGCACCGGCAGCGAGCTCCGTGTACTCCGACTGCGAGCGGGTGATGAAGGTGTAGATCTGGATCGGCAGCGCGGTGTACCCGCTGTCCAGCCCATCCGGGTTGAAGGTGATGAAGGTGACCGCGCCCAGAACGATCAGCGGGGCGGCCTCCCCGATCGCACGGGACAGGGCCAGGATCGACCCGGTGGCGATCCCCGGAACCGCCGACGGCAGCACCTGCCGCGACACGGTCTGCCACTTGGTCGCACCAAGGGCATAGGAGGCGTGCCGGATCGACTGCGGTACCGCCCGGATGGCCTCCCGGGTGGCGATGATGACCACCGGCAGGACCAACAGCGACAGCACGATCGCCGCGGTGATGACCGTGAACCCGAGGCCGAGCGCCCGGGCGATGATCCCCAGGCCGAGGATACCGAAGATGATCGATGGTACGCCGGCGAGGTTCTGGATGTTGAGCTCCAGCAGCCGGTTGTACCAACGGGTGTTGTCCGCGTACTCCTCCAGGTAGATCGCGGACAGGATGCCGATCGGCAGGCAGATCAGCGCGACCAACGAGATGATCCATAGCGTGCCGACCAGCGCGGACTGTACGCCAGCACCGTCCAGCCGGCTCACCAGACCGGTGGGCATCTCGGTCCACAGCCGGGAATCCAGCCGGTTCCAGCCCTTGACGAGCACCCAGGTCAGCAGGGCGGCGAGGACACCGAAGGCGATCAGCAGGCAGGCCTGCATCGCCAGCCGGAACGCGACCTCGCCCGGCCGGCTCCGGCGCTGGGTCAACGCGTTACCCGACGCGGACGGATCCGGTCGGGTCTCGGTGGTGATGGTGGGGGTGCTCACTCGTAGACCTCCCGGAAACGACGGACCATCCGGATCGACACCGCGTTCAGCGCGAAGGTGATGAGGAACAGCAGCGCACCAACGGCGAAGACCGAGTCGTAGTCGAGCGACCCGACCGGGATGTCGCCCGAGGAGATGTTGGCGATGAAGGCGGTCATGGTCGCCGCCCCCTCCAGCGGGTTGAGGACGATCCGGTCAGAGGTGAGGCCACCCGCGATCGTCACGATCATGGTTTCCCCCACCGCGCGGGAGATCCCCAGGACCACCGCGGCGACGATGCCGGACATCGCCGCCGGCACCACCACCCGGGTGGACACCTGCATCTTCGTGGAGGCCAGCGCGTACGCGCCCTCGCGCAGGCTGCGCGGAACGGCGGCCATCGAGTCCTCGGAGATGCTGGCGATGGTCGGCACGATCATGATGCCCATCGCGATACCCGCGATGAGCAGGTTCTGGAAGGCCGGCCCGTTGTCGGTCGGCCACCACTTCTGCAGCAGCGGGTTGAGCGCGAAGAGCGCGACGAAGCCGTACACGACCGTCGGCACGCCGGCGAGCAGTTCGATGATCGGCTTGAGTACCTTGCGGGTACGCGGGTTGGCGTACTCCGAGAGGTAGATCGCCGAGCCGAGGCCGAGCGGAACGGCGATGGTCAGCGCGACGCCGGTCACCGTCAGCGTGGCGGCGACGAGGGGCAGGACGCCGTAGGCCTTCTGCGCGAAGGTCGGCGTCCAGCTCGTGCCGGTGATGAACTCAACGACACTGACCTGCTGGAAGAATCCGATCGTCGGTTGCACCAACGCGATGACGATCCCGATCGTGGTGGCGACCGAGACCAACGCGGCAGCGACGAGCAGGACCTTGACGGTGCTGTCAACGGGGCGACGCCGGCCCCGCCGCAGGGCGCTGCCCGCGGCGGAACCGGCGTTCGAGGTGCTGGTGGACACGTCAGGCCGCAGCCTTCAGGGCGTCGAACTCAGCCTGGAGGGTGCTCTTCTGCTCCTCGGTGAGCGGGACGTACTTCGCCTCGAGGACGATGTCGTCGATCCGCTCGATGTAGAAGTTGACGAAGTCCGCGACCTGCTCCTTCTGGACAGCGGTGTCGCTGACGTAGATGAACAGCGGCCGGGAGAGCGGCTGGTAGGAGTTCTCCTGCGCGGTCTTCAGGCTCGGCTCGACGCAGCCGGAGCCACCGTCAACCTTGAGCGCCTTGAGCTTGTCCGCGTTCTCCTCGAAGTAGGTGAAGCCGAAGTAGCCCAGGCCTCCCTTGGTGCCGGCGACGCCCTGCACGACCACGTTGTCGTTCTCCGACGCGGTGTAGTCGGTACGGCTGGCGCCCTCCTCACCGTTGATCTCGTCGGTGAAGTAGTCGAAGGTGCCGGAGTCGGTGCCCGGGCCGAAGAGCTTCAGCGGCTCGTCCGGGAAGCTGGGGTCGACCTGGTTCCAGTTGGCGACCTTGGAGTTCGGCTCCCAGATCGCCTTGAGCTGGTCAACCGTGAGGCAGTCGGCCCAGTCGTTCTCCTTGCTGACGACCACCGTGAGGGCGTCGTTGGCGACGACCAGTTCCTTGAACTGGATCCCGGCCGCCTCGCAGGCCTCGATCTCCGACTCCTTGATCGGACGGGAGGCATCCGAGAGGTCGGTCTCCCCCTTGCAGAACCGCTCGAAGCCGCCACCGGTGCCAGAGGTGCCGACGGAGACGTTGACGCCGCTCTGGACCTCCCGGTAGAAGGTGGCCGCGGCCTCGCTCAGCGGAGCGACCGTGCTGGAGCCGTTGACCTTGACCTCACCCGAAAGCTGCTCGCCACCATCGGCGCTTTCGTTGTTGCTGCTGCAGCCGGTAAGCGCGAGCGCGGCGAGCGCGGTGCCGGCGAGGACACGCCGCGAAAGCACGTTGCGGTTCACCAGAAAGCCTCTCTATCGGGGTGTGCCAGCCCGTCCGGGCCGTACGAGAAGTCAAGGTAGAAGGCCCAGGTAGCCGCGCGACCGGCGCTAAGTGAACGAAAAGTGAACTCCACGACGAAAATCGTGGCCGGGAACATCAGTATTGTGACGTTCCGACCACCGGCTCCCCAGATGTCCCTATCGCAGCCCCAAGGTCCGGGGCACGCCCAAGCGCCCCGCCCGGTCTGCGCCCGCCCGGGTCTGCGAGACCGGCGCCGACGCGCGAACGGGTCTGCGAGACCGGCGCCGACGCGCGACCGGCCTAGAGCCGAATCGTGCCGGTGACCAGGTAGACAACCTGACGCGCCACGTTGACCGCGTGGTCCGCGTACCGCTCGTAGTAGCGGCCGACCAGGGCAAGGTCGATGGCGCTCTCCACCCCGTACTGCCAACTGGCCAACAGGAGCGACAACAGACGCGACTGGGCGGTGTCGACCTCGTCGTCGTCGAGCCCGATCTGCATGGCGGTCAGCGGATCACGGGTGGCGAGCACGGTCGAGGCCTTCTCCGCGATCCGCGCCGCCGCTTCGGCCATCTCCGTCACCACGGCAGCCGCTGGCGGAGGGACGACCATGACCGGGTACCGCATCTGCACGACCTTGGCAATGTGGACGGCGAGGTCGCCCATCCGCTCAAGGTCGGCCGCGATCCGGATGGCGCAGAGCACCAGGCGCAGGTCCGAGGCGACCGGCTGCTGCCGGGCGAGCAGCTCCGGAACGGCCGCCTCGATGTCCCAACGAAGCTGGTCGAGGACCGCGTCATTCCGAATGACCTGCTCGGCCGCCTCCTGGTCCACGTCCAGCAGCGCGGTGCCCGCACCCCGGATCGCCGCCGCGGCCTCCCGGCTCATCACCGCCAGGGCGCCACCCAACCGATCAAGCTGCTCGTCGTAGCCGCTCCGGACCATCGCGCCTCCACCTGCTCGCCTCGCGGCTCCGCCGTCGTCCCGAGGGCGGGTACGCCTTGGCAAACCACGAGTCAGCCACATCGCATAGACAGCAACCTACCGGCTACGGCGCGGATCAGCCGAATTCGGCGCCGGCGATGGGTCAGGGTCCTGACTGACCAGTCAGCGCAGGAGAAACCGGGGTGGGCCGGCGCCGGAGTCCTCCAGCCGAGGCATCACCGGGGTCGCCGGATCACGGGTCGCCGCGGCGGCGATGACACCGGCCAGATCCCGGCAGGCTGCCACCTGCCCGAGAGTGACCAGGGTGGGCGGAAGCATGGCCAGCTCCCCGGCGGCGCAGGCGTCGGCCGGGGAGATCCAGAGCGTGCGGTCCGCCTCACCAGAGACATCCCGGGTACGCTGCCCCACCGGTAGCCGGGCGACGAAGAAGTACGTGTCGAACCGACGCGGCTCGAACTCGGGTGTGATCCACCGGCTCCACGGCAGCAGTAGATCCGAACGGAGGGTGAGCCCTCGCTGGGCGAGCAGGTCAGCGAAGCCCACCTCCCGCCGTTCCAGAGCCACCCGGGCCGCCTCCCAGTCACCGCCAGCAACGTCGCCGACGACCGTGTCGGCATCCGGGCCGGCGAGCAGGACCCCGGCCTCCTCGAACACCTCCCGCGCGGCGGCGCAGACAACCGCCTGCGCCGCCGTCGGCGCCAGCCCCAGCCGGGTCCCCCACTGCGCCGGGGTCGGCCCGGCCCAGTCGACGTGGGCCATCGAATCCGATGGGTCCACGCCGCCACCGGGGAAGGCGTACACGCCGCCGAAGGCCATCGCCGCGACCCGGCGGATCAGGTATGCCTCGAAGCCGCCCCGGTCGGCCGGCGGCGGGGCGGCGGGGCGAAGCAGCAGTACGGTGGCCGCTACCCGGGGTGCTGCCGGAACGCTCCCCTGCTCGCGGAACCGGCGGGCGTGCTCCACCAGCGCCGATGGGGCAGGGAAGCCATCGCCGTCGCTCGTCATGGAGCGAGCCTAGATCCCGGCCGGCGGAACGCCCAGTGCCCCTGCCCCCACCTCATTGCCCCCACCTCAGCTGAACAACGGACGAACCAGGAAGTACGTCAGGGCACCGATGCTGCCGGCAGCCGGGAAGGTGAGAATCCAGGCGCCCACGATGTTGCCGGCGACCCCCCAACGCACAGCGGAGAGCCGTTTAGTGGCGCCGACACCCATGATCGCCGAGGTGATCGTGTGGGTGGTGGAGATCGGCGCGCCCAGCACCAGCGCGTTGAAGTAGAGCACCGAGCTGGCCACGGTCTCGGCGGCGAAGCCCTCCGGCGGCCGTAGGTCGATAATCTTCCGGCCCAGGGTTCGGATGATCCGCCACCCACCGGCGTACGTGCCGGCGGCGAGCACCGCGGCAGAGGTCCAGAAGGCCCACTCCGGGATGTGTGTCGGGCTGTCCTGGAAACCACCTACAAAGAGGGCGAGCACCACGATACCGATCGTCTTCGCCGCGTCCTGCATGCCGTGGCCGACTGACATGGCCGCGGCCGAGGCGCTCTGGGCCCAACGGAAGCCCCGGTTGAGCTTGCCCGGGTGCCCCCGCCGGAAGATCCACTGCACCGCGACCATCACGATGTAACCGAGCAGGAGACCAACCATCGGCGACAGGATCATCGGAATGACGACCTTCTGGCCGATGCCGCTCCACAGCACCACGCCGGACGCCGCCACCGTGGAGCCGACCAAGCCCCCGATCAGGGCGTGCGACGAGGACGACGGCAGGCCGAAGTACCAGGTGATGAGGTTCCAGACGATGGCACCGACCACGCCGGCGAAGACGATCGCCAGGCTGGACGTACCGGTGGGCAGCTCGACCAGGCCGCTGCCGACGGTCTTGGCGACCTCCGCACCGAAGTGCGCACCGATGAAGTTGCCGATCGCCGCCATGCCCAGGGCGACCCGGGGGGTCAGCGCCCGGGTGGAGATGCTGGTCGCGATCGCGTTGGCGGCGTCGTGGAATCCGTTCGTGTAGTCGAAGACCAACGCAACTGCGATCACCGCCAGCACGGCGATGAGTTCAGGGGTCACGGATCAGGACTCCTTGACGGCGATTGTCTCGACGGTGTTCGCCACGTGCTCGAAGGCGTCGCAGGCGGCCTCAAGCTCGTCGGCGACCTCCTTCATCTTCAACACGGTCAAGGCGTCGTACTCGCCGGAGAAGAGCCGGACCAACAGCATCCGGTACGCCTGGTCGCCGTCGTTCTCCAGGCGGTTGCACTCAATCCAGTAGTCCTCGAGGTCCCGCATCGACCTCAGTCGGGGCATCGCCTCAGCGGTCAGCCTCGCCTGCTGGTCCAAGACGTTGACCAGCTCATGCATCTCCCGCGGCAGCGACGGCAGCTCGGTCAGGCCGTACAGGTAGAGCAGGTTGCCGACCGCCTCCAGGTGGTCCATGACGTCGTCGAGCAGCGAGCCAAGCCGGTAGATGTCCTCGCGGTCGAACGGTGTGATGAAGGTAGAGTTGATCTTCTTGTAAAGCTCGTGGGTGATCTGATCGCTGTCGTGCTCCACCTCGGTGAGCCGCTCGCTGACCGACTGCACCACCACGCCAGGCAGGGCCAGCTCGTTAAGGAGCTCGGTGCCCCGCACCAGGTTCTGCGCGGCCCTGGTGAAGAGCTCGTAGAAGGCACCCTCGTTCGGGCGGAAGGAAAACTTCACAGGACGGACCTCGTCGTGTCGGCGGGGGGTGGTGGCAGCCACCTCACGGTGACCCGAGTGGGAATGCTAGGTGCCGCCGAAATGCCAAATGAACCGGCCCACCACTAGCCCACTCCCATTCACATTTAGTTAACCATCTGTTCACCTTTGTCGGTTGGAGCCTGCCGTCCCAGGGTGCCGAGCCGGCAGGCGGCGGTTACCCCAGGCATCCGATGCCGAACCTGCCCCACGACACCACCACCCCAGTGGGGCATGAACATGCGGTAACGCACGCTGTCGGGCTGCGCTCAGGATGGGCAGCGATTTACCTCACACGAACGGCTTCGAGCACAGCTGGGGCAGCTCGACAGCGGCAACACCGGCATCGCCGCTCACCCCGAAACCGGCGCCACCGCCCACCCAGACAACTACCCACCAACCCCAAACGGCCCAAACACTCTGAAATCGCCCATGGACCTCGGATCGGAGCCCAGAAGGGATCGCAACTTGCGAAACCGATAAGATTGAAAAAATGGACAATTCTCCCACCAGAGCGACCCGACTAACTGGTCGGTGGGGGGCATGGTCCAGCCCGTTCAGATGACCAGCGCCAGCCACTTTCGGTACGACGTAGCGAACGGCTCGGTGCCATCGCCCAGCGCGGCGAACAGCCAGTGGGCCGCGGTGTGCGCCTCGGTAACCACCTCGCCCGGGTAGCCGAACCGCTTACGGTGCTCGGCGAACTCATCCTCGTCCAGCAACTCCACCAGACCGGAGCCACGCCGGCGCACCACGTCCAGGTCAAGGTCGAAGAGATGCACGGTGTCGTCGTTCTCCCAGCGGGCGGGACTGGCGATGTCGCAGTAGACCTCGCTGGTCCGCGGCGGCGGGTTGAACATGCCGGTCCACCACGCGTGATGCGGTACCAAGAGCACGAACGGGATCTGTTCGACGGAGGGCCGGCCGTGGTAGACCGAGGGCGTGCCGACCGGCACGCCGAGCCAGACGCCAAGGTCGTCCTCGGCAAGCCGGCGAGCAGGGTAGTCGCGGTGGGCGCTGCCGTCGTACTTGCGGTAGATCACGCGGACCGTGTCGCTCGGCATGACTGGCACCCTAGCCGATTCGGTCGATCACACGTAGCAAGGAGATAACTGGACGTCACCGGTCAGATGTCGGATCGTGACAACGCCGCGCCACCCGCCGGGGGCCGGCAGTCGGTGCCGCCCGGTACCGTCACACGGTGACCCCGCCCCGCACCGCCACCGACTCCGCCAGCCCGAAGTCCCGAACCGGCGGCCGGCGCTCCGGCGGTGGGGTGACCGGCGCTGACCTACTCGCTGCGGCGGTCGAGGCGGTCCCCGGAGGGGCAGCACGCCCGGGTCAGCAGGAGATGACAACAGCGATTGAGGCAGCGGTAACCGCCCGCGAGCACCTGCTGGTGCAGGCCGGCACCGGCACCGGCAAGTCCCTGGCGTACCTGGCGCCCGCGCTCACCGTTGACGGCCCGGTGGTGGTCTCCACCGCCACCCTCGCGCTCCAGTCCCAACTGGTTGACCACGACCTCCCCCGGCTGGCCGACGCGGTGGAGCCGCTGCTCGGCCGGCGGCCCACCTTCGCCGTGCTCAAGGGGCGGCACCACTACCTCTGCCTGGCCCGGCTCGACAACGCCACCGAGGCGGAGCCCGGCGACACCCTCTTCGACGCGCCGAGACCGGGCGGCACGGCGTGGCTCGGCGAAGCCGGCCGCCTCGGCCGGCAGGTCCAGCGGCTCCGCGACTGGGCCGAGAAGACTGACACCGGCGACCGGGACGAGCTTGATCCCGGCGTTGACGAGCAGGCCTGGCGCCTGGTGTCCATGCCGGCGCGGGAGTGTGTCGGTGCGACCCGTTGCCCGTTCGGCGCCGAGTGCTTCGCTGACGCCTCCCGGGCCCGCGCCCGCGAGGCCGATGTCGTGGTGACCAACCACAGCCTGCTCGCGGTGGACATGCTCGCCGGGCGACACATCGTTCCGCCACACCAGCTGCTCATCGTGGACGAGGCGCACGAGTTGGCCGATCGGGTCTCCTCCGCCGCACAGGCCGAGCTGGTGCCGGAGTCAATAGACCGGTCCACCCGTCAAGCCCGCCCACTACTCCGCCCGGAGACGGCCGAGGCGCTCACCGCGGCCGGTGATGCCCTGGCCGTCGGGCTCGCCGAGGCCCCCGCAGGTCGGCTCACCACCGGTCTACCGGCCCCGCTCCAGGAGGCATGCACGCTGCTTGACGCCGCGACCCGCGCGGCGCTCGACGCGATCGGTGAGGTCAAGGCCGACGACCCGGACCCGGTCCGCAAACAGCAGGCCAAGGCGGTACTCGACGAGCTGTCCGGCACCGCGCAACGGCTGTTGGAGGAGGCCGACCACGACGTGGCCTGGGTGGAACGCAACGACTCCACCGGGCGACGGGCGCTGGTGGTCGCCCCGCTCTCGGTGGCCGGCACCCTCGCCACCCACCTTTACGAAGAACGCACCGTCGTCGCCACCTCGGCCACCCTGACCCTGGGGGGCCGCTTCGACACCGTTGCCCGGGCTCTGGGCCTGGAGGTTCCGGCTGCCACGACCGATGCGCCGGTCACCTCCGGTCCGGACTGGCAGTCGCTCGACGTCGGCTCTCCGTTCGACTACGCCCGGCAGGGGATCCTCTACGTCGCCGCGCACCTACCCCGGCCCAGCGTCTCCGGACTGCCCGATGCGGCCGGCGCGGAGCTTCTCGAACTGGTCCAGGCGCTCGGCGGACGGACGCTCGGGCTCTTCTCGTCCCGGCGGGCCGCGCAGCAGGCGGCGGAGCTGCTCCGGGAACGCACCGACCTGCCCGTGCTACTCCAGGGCGAGCAGGCGCTGCCACTGCTGGTCCGCCGATTCCGCGAAGAACAGGCGAGCTGCCTGTTCGGGGTGATGTCGCTCTGGCAGGGGGTGGACGTGCCGGGCGACGCCTGTCAGCTGGTGGTCGTTGATCGGCTGCCCTTCCCACGACCGGACGAGCCGCTCGCCGCTGCCCGTGCCGCCGCCGTTGACGCCGACGGGGGGTCGGGGTTCGCCGCGGTCAGCGTGCCGATCGCGGCCGTTCGGCTGGCCCAGGGCGTGGGCCGGCTGATCCGCGCCACCGGCGACCGGGGGGTGGTCGCGGTGCTCGACTCCCGGCTGGAGACCGCCCGGGGATACGGCCCCTTCCTCCGCCGCTCGCTTCCGCCGTTCTGGTACACGACCCGCCCCGACGTGGCCCGCGGCGCCCTCGAACGCCTGGCGAAGGGCGCGACCGGGTAGCCCTCCGGTGGACGGGTCAGGGGGCCTTACTCGCGACGACGACAGCGTCCGACGGGGTCTCCGGAACGGTACGGATGGCGAGGCGGCGTACGGCCGTGTTGAGCACCGCGATCAACGGCACCGCGATCAGCGCCCCGGTGATCCCGGCGAGTACCACGCCGGCGGCGATACCAACGATCACCGCGAGCGGGTGGATGGCCACCGCCCGCCCCATGATCAATGGTTGGAGCACGTGCCCCTCAAGCTGCTGCACACCGATCACCACACCCAAGATGATCAACGCGGTGATCGGTCCGCTGTCCACCAGGGCGACGAGCACCGCGACCCCACCGGACAAGGTCGCACCGATGATCGGAATGAACGAGGCGAGGAAGATCAACGCGGCGAGCGGAAAGGCGAACGGGATATCGAAGATCACCAGGAAGATGCCGATGCCGAGCGCGTCGATGAAGGCCACCAGCACGGTGGCCCGTACGTACGCGCCGAGGGTCTGCCAGGAGGCCCGGCCGGCGTCATCGATCTTCCAGCGGGCGTTGACCGGCACCAGCCGAACCAGGAAGCGCCAGATCCGGCTGCCGTCACGCAGGAAGAAGAAGGTCGCGAAGAGCACCAGGATCGTGCCCGTCAACACCTCGGCCAGGGTGGCCGCGGTGGAGAGCGCCCCGCTGGTCAGTCCATCGACGTTCTCGTTGAGCCACGCTTCGGCGTCGTTGATGTAGTTGTTCAGCTGCTGGTCGTCGAGGCCCAGCGGGCCGGTCTGCAGCCAGTTCTGGATCTGGCGTACGCCCTGGGACGACTTCTCGCTGAGCTCCGGCACACCCTGGATGAACTCATTGACCACCAGGGTCAGCGTGCCGATCACCGCGGCCAGCCCACCCACCAGCACCACGGCGGTCGCCAGCGACCGCGGGAACCGGGCCCGGAGCAGCCAACCAACGGCCGGGGCCAGCAGCGCCGACAGCAACAGCGCGATGGCCAGCGGAATGATCACGATCCGGATCTGACCCACGATCCGCAGCAGGGCCCAGGCCACGATCCCGATCGCGAGCAGACGCCAGGACCAGGCGGCCCCGATCCGGAGCGCGTGCGGCACATCCGCGTCGTCCCGGCTGGTCGTCGAGCTGTGCAGCGGCGGGGATGGCTCCACGCCGCTGACCGCCGGTGGTGGTGGCGGGGCTGGTGCCGGGTTGGCCACCTCCGCCGAGATGGTGCCGGGCGTCCCGGCGCGCAGACCCGCCGATCGCCGCCGGGACCGATACGACTCGTACGCGCGCCGAAGCCCCCCACGCATCCGCTCGAATCGGCTCAAGCGCACCTCCTCGCGTCCCGCGTTCCGGCGTAACCGGTAGGTCGGACAGGATACGCCGTCAATCCAATCATCGTGGGCCTAATCCGCCACCGGATGCCCACGGTCACGACCGGGGAACCACGGCCGGACGGCGGAGCGGGACACGGTAGCGTCTGCCCCCGTGACCAACGACGAGAATCTCGACTCCGGCCTGCCGATCCGGCTGCTGCACGATCGGGTGCTGGTCCGCATGGAGGGCAGTGAGGGTGAGCGTCGCTCCACCGCCGGCATCGTGATTCCGGCGACAGCCGCCGTCGGCAAGCGGTTGGCCTGGGCAGCCGCGGTGGCGGTGGGGCCGAACGTCCGTTCCATCGTCTCCGGTGACCGAGTGCTGTTCGACCCGGACGACCGCTCCGAGGTCGAGCTACACGGCCGCGGATACGTGCTGCTGCGCGAACGGGATGTGCACGCCGTCGCCGCCGAACGCGTCGAACCAGACTCCACCGGCCTCTACCTGTAGCCCCACCGGTAGCCGTTTGCTCCGCTCCTTCCCGGGAAGTTAGCCGCACCAGGTGCCCTGGGGAGGGACGATGCCGGTACTGCTCAAGAAGTTGCTGTTCTGGGGCTTCATCGCGTTCCTGATCTACTTCATGGCGTTCCGACCCGATGGCGCGGCGGAAATGGTGAAAGCGATCGGGGGTGTGCTGATGGCGTTGGCACAGGGCCTCGGCGACTTCCTCACCAGTCTGATGACGTGACCGTTTCGGTCCTGACCGCCTCCGTCCTGCCGACCGCCGTCCGGGCGTCCGACAGGACCGGGGTCAGGACTGTCCACGGGGACCGGAGGCGGGCGGCCCGTACCAGCCGGGCGGTGGCGGATAGCCGGGCGGGGCGGGGTGGCCGGGCGGTGGTGGATAGCCGGGCGGTGGTGGATAGCCGGGCGGAACGGACGGCGCAGGCGGCGCAAGCACGACCGGGATCGGTACCACCGGCTCCTCCGGCGCCGCCACCGCGCGCTGCGACCCATCCGGGAACCGCAGGTGGTAGCGGTGCCCGTCCCAAACGCCAGCCGGGACGCGCGGATCCCGGCCGACGAAGAACGACCGGTAACCACTGATCAGCTCCAGCAGGTACCGCTCCTCGGCCAGCGCCCGCTCTCGCTCCGCCGGGCGGTCATCCAGCCCACGACGCATCCCGTCGCGCAGCAGCGCGAGCCGGGTGGCGGCGAACTGGTAGCCGCGCATCGCCTTCCGCCCCTGGTCGCCACCGACCCGCTTGGCCCACACCCGGGCGGCGTGCCGGCGGCCGAGATTGCTCAACGTCGCCACCTCCGGCGGGGTGAGCCAACCGGAACGGACGTAGTCGGGCAGGACCCGCTCGGTGAGCCGCCCTTCCCAGGAGCGCAGCCAGATCGCCAGCCCAACCATGCCGAAGAAGATCGGCACCATCACGCCGATAAGGCCGTAGAGCTGAATCAACAGCTCCCCGGTGGCCTGGGTCAACGTCGGCAGCAGGTTCCAGGCACCGTGCAACATCATCGCCAGTAGCAGGCCGGCCGCGGGAGCCAGCACCCGCACCCGCCGGTCGGCGCTACGGGCGGCGATTCCCAGCCCCACCCCGGTCATGGAGGTGAACAGCGGGTGGGCGAACCCGAAGAGCAGGATCCGGACGATGAAGATCGCGATAACCTGCTGCGTGCCGGTTGCCGGACCGAACTCCTCCACGCCCGTCCGATATCCATATCCGCCGAGATAGAGGATGTTCTCCACCATCGCGAAGCCGATCGCGGAGAGCCCGCAGTAAACCAGGGCGTCGGTGATTCCGGAGATCTCCCGCCGCCGGAAGATCAGCAACAGGATCGGCCCCAGCGCCTTCGTCAGCTCCTCGATGAAGGGCGCGACCAACACCGCCGTGAGCGCGGTCGGCAACCCCGCCGCCTCGAACCGGCCAGCGGCGAAGGTGTTGACCAACAGCGACACCGTGGTGGAGACGAACGCACCCCAGGCGAAGCAGAAGACCAGGTACCGCAGCGGCTCCGGCTCATACCGATCGAGCCAGAGAAAACAGGCGACCAGCACCGGGACCGGAAGAACCGCCGCGATCACACCGATCAGCAGCGCCTCCGCGCCGAGGCTCTCGCCCAGTTGCCAGACCATGACCAGAGCGGAGGCCGCGATCAGCAGGATCACCAAGGCGAGAACGAGTAAGCGACGCCAGTTCCGGCGGCGGGACGGCATCTGCGGAGCAGCCGTCGGTGCGGCGCTGGTCGGCGACGGCGGGGGCGCGCCGGGCGGGGTGTCGGCCATGCCGTCAGCGTAGTCATCACTGACCCGCCCGGCCGGCCACACCGCTGCCCGCTAGACTGCAGAGCAGGTCACGAGCGCCAGCGACAAGCCCCGGCTTGCTGGCCGGCAACCCTCGTCGAGGTTCGCGGTGGGGTGCCCCGGGTGATGACCGGGCCGGGCGCGGTGTGCGTCGGGCAAGCGCGGACCCCGCTCACCCGCCTGGGGTCCCTGACTCCGGAGAAGCCACCCTGATGACCTGCGCCCTCACCCCGTCGCCGACCGTCGCCGGCCCACTCGCCGTGCTCGGCGTCCCCGGTCAGATCAACCTGGACTACGCGGCCAGCGCCCCGTGCGCGCAGGCCGCGACGGACGCCGTGACCGCGCTGCTTCCCTGGTACGCGAGTGTGCACCGGGGCGCCGGGGCCCTGTCGCAGCACTGCACCCTGGCCTACGAGCAGGCCCGGCAGACGGTCGGTGACTTCTTCGGCGCCCGCCCCGACGACCACGTCGTCTTCACCCGGAACACGACCGACGCGCTCAACCTGCTGGCCCGGGCGCTCCCCGCCGGCACCACGGTGGTGACGTTCGGCGGCGAGCACCACGCCAACCTGCTCCCCTGGCCGCGCGGGCCGGTCCGGCTACCCATGCCAGAGCACCCCGCCGGCGCGGTCCGCGCGCTCGACGCCGCCCTCAGCGAACTGCGCCGCGGCGTCGATCGCGAGCCGCCGGTGCTGGTCGCGGTGACCGGCGCGAGCAATGTGACAGGCGAGCGGTGGCCCGTGGCCGAGCTGGCGCGGGTGGCCCGACGGCACCGGGCCCGGATCGCGGTGGACGCGGCGCAGCTCGCCCCGCACGCCCCCGTTGACGTCCGCGCCCTCGATCTGGACTATCTGGCCGTCTCCGGTCACAAGCTGTACGCGCCGTTCGGCGCGGGAGTACTCCTCGGGCGGGCCGACTGGCTGGACGCCGCCCCGCCGTACCTGGCCGGTGGTGGCGCGACCAGCCACGTCGGCGGCGCGACCCACGACGTCCGGTGGGTGGCCGGACCGGCACGGCACGAGGCCGGCACGCCGAACCTGCTCGGCGCGGTAGCGCTCGCCGCGGTGTGTGACGCCCTCGCCAGCGCCGACCGGGCTGCGCTGCACGACGCCGAGCAGCGGCTGTTGGACCGGCTACGCGCGGGCCTCGCCGAGTTGCCGCACGCGGTCGAGCTGCACGCCTTCGAGCCGGCCGCGCCGCGGGTGGGGATCGTCTCGTTCGTGCTGGCGGGCCGGGACTCGGCCGAGGTCGCCGCGCACCTGGCCCGCCGGCACCGGATCGGGGTACGCGACGGACTGTTCTGCGCCCACCCGTTCGCCCGGCGGCTACTTTCGGAGGCGTCCGCCCGCAGCGGTCGGCGGGACCTGCCGGCGACCGCGCTGCGGGCGAGTATCGGGCTGGGTAGCACCCGGGAGCACGTGGACCAACTGCTGGCTGCACTCGCCGCGCTCGAATGACCGGCGGTTTCGCGATGGCTGCCGGGACGGCGGCGGGGAGCATGAACCACACCCCGGCCGGATCGGCCCACCGCTGGCGAGGCTCCACTTCTACTCGGGCTGCTCCGGCTTCCCCTCGGACTGCTTTGGCTTCCCCTCGGACTGCTTTGGCTCCTCGGACTGCTCCGACTGCACCGCGCGCTTGTTCTGCTTCAGGTCGCCGAAGGCCTCGCGAACCAGGCGGTTCGCCTCGTCCTGGGCGACACCGGAGGCGACCAGGAGGTCGCTGGCGACGGTACGCACCTGGGCAACCACCACGCTGCCGGAGAAACCCACGCCCTCGGTGTACGCCCGCGCGGCCTCGCTGACCGCGCGCAGCGACCGCTCGCGGGCCCGCTCCGGCTCCTCGCCGACGGCGAACTCGTGCCGGAGCAGCCGCACCGACTCAGCGAGGTGAATCATGGAGGCTGGCATCATGTCGGGGATCGGCTCCGCGTCCTCGACCAGGGTGATGGCACGCCGGGTCAGCGTGGTGGCGTTTCGAATCGCCCGTTCGATCGGGTCGGCCGCCTCCGCATAGTGGGTCAACTCGTCGCGGCGGTGCCAACGCGCGGGGGACAGCGTGGCGGTCTCCTTCGCGCCCTGGATCGCCTCGTCGAACGATGCCACCTCCTCCTTGTGGTCACGGAGCTTCTCCAGCGAGCGTTCTACCTTGTCCCGGTCCCGTTTTCGCAGCCCCTCAGCGGTCGCGTCGAGCTGGTTGGCGAGCAGGTCCAACGCCGGCTGGGCCGCCCGGTTGAGCACCCGTACCGGGTTCAGCGGTAGCAGCAGCGCGGTCACCAGTAGCGCGGCGCTACCGCCGATCAACGCGTCGAGGAACCGCGGTAGCTCCAGGTTGTGCCCGGCCGGGCTGAGCGTGACGATCAGAACAGCCGTCGCCGCCGCCTGGATCAGGATCGCGACGCTCCCGCCGGCGAAGACGGTCAGCAGAATCGCCGAGGTCACCACGAGACAGAGCTGCCACGGCCCGGTGCCCAGCAGAAAGATCAAGAGGTCGCCGACCGCCACCCCGACCGCCACCCCGACGATCAGCTCCATCGTTCGGCGGAAGCGCTGCCCGACCGAGACGGCGAGGGTACCGACCGCCGAGATCGGTGCGAAGACGGGCTGCGGGCTGCCCAGCAGCTCATGCGCCACCAGCCAGGAGATGCCGGCGGCGAGTCCCGCCTGCACGGAGAGCACCAACGTCGCACGGACCCGGGACACCCGTTCCTGGAGGGTCGCCTGACCACGATGGCGCAGCCGCTGCACCGTCGCCGCGATCCGGGCGCCGTCGATGTCCATACCACCGCCATCCCGCGACCGAGTCGCTACACCAGCGAAGGTCGCTCGTCCCGGCCCACGGCGGGTACTACCCACCCCGCGCCCGGTCGAATCCTCTTCCCGGCAGTTCCGGACCGCGCCCGGAACGGACAGACAACGAGGGCGGGTGCGGGGCGGAGCGGAAAGGGCCGACACGAGGGCGGGTGCGGGGCGGAAAGGGCCGGCACGAGGGCGGGCGTGGATCGGGCGCGAGGGCGGGTTGGGGGTCGGGCGGCGCGGGTCGTAGCCTCGGCTCATGGGTCCCCTCCTCGAAGAGCTGCGTGCCGCGCTCGGTGACGACGCGGTGTTGACCGACCCGGACCTACTCCGGACGCACCAGCGGGACGAGGCAGATCTCTGTGCCGCCGGCACACCACTCGTGGTCACCCGCCCCCGGGACACCGCCCAGGTGGCGGCGGTCGTACGCGCCGCGGCGCGGCACGGGGCGCCGGTGGTGCCGCAGGGCGCCCGGACCGGACTGGCGGGCGCGGCGAACGCGGTGGATGGCGCCGTCGTGATCAGCACCTCGGCCCTGACCACCATCCTGGAGATCGATCCGGTCAGCCGAATCGCGGTGGTACAACCGGGAGTGGTCAACGCGGCTCTCGGCACCGCGGTCGCCGAACACGGGCTGTGGTACCCACCGGACCCCGGCTCCTGGGAAACGTCCACCATCGGCGGGAACGTCGCCACCAACGCCGGTGGCATGTGCTGCGTGAAGTACGGCGTGACCACCGAGTACGTGCTCGGCCTCGAGGTGGTGCTCGCCTCCGGCGAGGTGCTGCGCACCGGACGGCGTACCGCGAAGGGGGTGGCCGGGTACGACCTGACCCGCCTCTTCGTCGGCTCCGAGGGCACCCTCGGGGTGCTCACCGAGGTGACCGTCGCGCTACGGCCCGCTCCGGCGGAGTCGCTGACCATGGTGGCGGTCTTCCCGAGCACCACCGCCGCGGGGGCCGCGGTGGCGAAGATCGCCGCCCAGGGTCTCTCCCCCAGCCTGCTGGAACTGCTCGACCAGACGCACCTGCGCGCCATCGAGGCGTACCGGCCGATGGGCCTGCGCCAGGATGCGGCCGCGCTGCTACTGGCCGCCGTTGACACCGGCGCGCGCGCCGCCGACGACCTGGCCGCGCTCACGGCGGTCTGCACGGCGGCCGGCGCGGACGAGGTGTACGCGGCGACTGACGCGGCCGAGGCGGCGGCGCTGCTACAGGCACGACGACTGGCGCACCCGGCGATGGAACGGTTCGCCGCTGACACGTACCCGGCCGGTAACGGCGGCCTGGTCATTGACGACGTGGCGGTGCCGCGCGGATCGTTGGCCGCCATGCTCGACGGGGTGGCGCGGATCGCCGCCGAGTGCGACGTACCAATCGGTGTGGTGGGGCATGCCGGGGACGGCAACCTGCACCCGAACATCGTGGTCGACCGGGCGGACCCGGCGAGCCTCGGCCGGGGACGACGCGCGTTCGACGAGATCATGCGGTTGGGGCTCGAACTGGGAGGCACCTGCACCGGCGAACACGGAGTCGGCCTACTCAAACGCGAATGGCTGGCCGAGGAGGTCGGTCCGGTCGGGATCCGGGTCCACCAGGCGATCAAGGCGGCGCTGGACCCGACGGGCCTGTTCAACCCGGGCAAGGTGCTCTGATCGACCGGCCTGGTCGACCCGGCGAGGTGCGCTGACTCGGCGCCGTGGCTACGCGGAGGGGGCGGCGCGCTCCACCGGATCCCCATCCCCCCGGTCGGCGGCGAAGCCGCGGACATCGGGTGCACCGAGCCGGGCCGTGTCGGCCGTCGCGTCATCCGGCATCAGCTGTGAGTTACGCTCCGCCGCCACCCGCGCCCGATAGTGCGCCACCTCCCGGGCCCGGGTATCGGCGTCCCAGCCCAGCACCGCGCCCATCAGCTCCGCCGTGTGCTCGGCCGACTCCAGGCCACGGTGCGCGGTCTCGATGGAGATCCGGGTCCGCCGGTCCAGCACGTCCTCCAGGTGCAGCGCCCCCTCGGCCCGGGTCGCGTAGGTCACCTCGGCGGCCAGATACTCCGGCGCGCCGGCCAACGGCGCGCCGAGCAACGGTTCGGCGTCGATCAGGGCCAACAACTCCAGGGCGAGGCTGCCGTACCGTTCCAGCAGATGCTCGACCACGCCGACCGGCACCCCGTGCCGGCGGGCCAGGTCCGCCCGGTCCCGCCACATCGCCGAGTAGCCGTCGGCGCCGAGCAACGGCAGGTCGGCCGTGCGCGACCGCCGGGCCGCGCCGAGCCGGCGTGCCGCCCGGTTCACCACGTCCGCGGCCATCACCCGGTACGTCGTGTACTTGCCCCCGGCGACCAGCAGCAGCCCGAGCATCGGCTCGATCACCGCGTGTTCCCGAGACAGTTTGGAGGTGGAGTCCGCCTCGCCGGCCAGCAGCGGTCGCAGACCCGCGTACACGCCTTCGATGTCGGCGGTGGTCAACGGCCGGTCCAGGATGGTGTTGACCTGCGCCAGCAGGTACTCGATGTCCCGGGCGGAGGCCGCGGGGTGGGAGCGGTCCAGCCGCCAGTCGGTGTCGGTGGTACCGATGATCCAGTGCCCGCCCCAGGGGATGACGAAGAGCACGCTGGTGGCGGTCCGCAGGATCAGCCCGGTCTCGCCGGTGATCGCCGATCGGGGCACCACCAGGTGCACGCCTTTCGAGGCCCGGACCCGAATCCGGGGGCGTAGCCCGACGTCATCGAGCATCCGCGACATGTCGTCGCTCCACACCCCGGTCGCCGCGATCACGGTGCGGGCCCGTACCTCGAACTCGGCGTCCGGGGAGTCGGCCGGCGCCTCCAGATCCCGAACCCGAACCCCGGTCACCTCGCGGGCCTGCCGGATCAGACCGACGGCGCGCGCGCTGTTAACCACGGTCGCGCCGAGGCTGGCCGCGGTCCGGGCGAGGGTGACCACCAGCCGCGCGTCGTCGACCTGGCCGTCGTAGTAACGGATCGCGCCGGCCAGCCCCTCCGCCTTGAGGCTCGGGAAGGTCCGGCGGGCCCCCTCGCGGGTCAGGTGCCGGTGCAGCGGCATCCCTCGGCCGCCGCCGAAGACACCGGCGAAGGCGTCATACGCTGCCACGCCCGCGCCGTAGTAGGAGCGGCGCAACGTCCGGGCCGGCAGGTCCCGAAGCCCACCACCGGGCAGCGGCACCAGAAACGGCACCGGGCGGACCAGGTGCGGCGCGAGCCGGGTGGCCAGCAGGCCCCGCTCGGTGAGCGCCTCGTGGACCAGGCCGAACTCGAGCTGTTCGAGGTAGCGTAGGCCGCCGTGGATCAGCTTGCTGGACCGGCTGGAGGTGCCGGCCGCGTAGTCGCGCGCCTCTACGAGGGCGACCTTCAGGCCACGCGAGGCGGCGTCCAGGGCGGCGCCAGCGCCGGTGACCCCGCCGCCAATGATCAGGACATCGAAGTGCTCGACCGCCAGGCGGCGCAGGTCGGCGGTGCGCCGCTGCGGAGAGAGCTGGCTGGCCGTCGCTCGGGACACATTCGGGTCACGCACGCCTCCACGGTAGCCCTCCTCGTCCCGGCCAGGGCAGCAGCGTATTCCGGAACACTCCGTCCCCCACCGACCGACGGTGCTCCGACGACGCACGCCGGTGAATCCGACGAGCTACTGCGGCGAATCCGACGGCAACGTACGGTGTGCCGGTGCAGCCCTGGCCAGCCCACCCTCTCCCGAGCCCGGCCGGCCCACCGCGGAGCAGCCCGGCGCCGGTGGTCGCCGCCGTCCTCCTCGGCCTGTGGATCGTCGGCCTCACCGTGGTCACCCAACTCGGCGGCTGGTTGACCGACCAACTCCTCCTCCTGGTCGGCGTGGACCGGCTGGTCTGGCTCTGGCCGGTGACCACCGTCGCGGTGGTGGTGCTGGCTGGCGTCCCCACCCTGTTGCTCGCCCTGCTGCCCCGCTCCCGGGTGGTTCGCACCGTCGGCCAGCTCTGGCTGGTGGGTCTGCTGGTGTTCGGCGCGCTGAGCCTGCCGCGGGCGCTGCCACCGGTGCAGCACGAGGCGTATCTGGCGACGCTCGCCGGCACAGCGGGGCTGGCCGCCCTGGTCATCCACCGGCTGGTCACCCACCGGATCGCGCCGATCGGCCCGGAAGACGAACCGGACCGGCGTCGACGGCGCGCCCCACGCCCCGCCCCGGTGACGCTGCTCGGGCTCGCGAGCGGGCTGGCCCTGCTGCTGCCGTGGGTCTGGGTCGGTGCGCTCGGCGGGCTGTTGGAGACGCTGCTCGCCGCGCTCGCCGCCGCGGCCGTCGGTGGGCTGGCAGCGGCGCTGTTGCCGGCCGCGTTCTGGTCCCGCCGCAGCACCGACACCCCGCCGCGTCCAGGTCGGCTGGTGCTGGTGGACGGTCTGGTCGCCGGTGTCGTTCTGCTGCTGCTCGGGGCGGGAGTGGGGCAGTCCGGCGCCCAGTTGCCGCTGCTGCTGACGCTGCCGCCGGCCGGGTTCGCGCTGGCGGCCCTGGCCGCCGCCGCCCGGCGGACAGCGACCGGCGTCGGGCCCGCCACCGCCGGATTGGTTGGGCTGAGCGTCTTCGGCCCACTCGCCTGGGCCGACCCGGAGGAGGTCAGCCTGGTGCTGGCCGCCGCCCGGGACGTGCCCTTCTGGGTGGCGGTCGCCGCCGGTGCCGGCGGCACCGTCGCGGTCCTGCTCGCCCTCGGGTACGGGGTGGCGCTCGTCCGACGTCCGGGCGCCCGACCCAGTCGGACGGTGGCCGGGACGGCGGCGGCCACCCTGCTGGTGGCGACCGGGGCGGTAGCCGTCGGGCCAGGGCAGCCCGGGCTGCACGGTGAACGGCTCTTCGTGGTGCTCCGGGAGCAGGCCGACCTGAGCGACGTACCCGCCGCCACCGGGCGGGCCGGTCGCGACCGCCGGGCCGCCGAGGTCTACCGGCGGCTGGTGGAGACCGCCGAGCGGACGCAGGCCGACCTGCGCCGGGAGCTACGCCGGTTCCGGCTGGACCACACGCCCTACTATCTGGTCAACGCGATCGAGGTCGACGGCGGGCCGCTGGCGCGGGCCTGGCTGGCAGACCGTCCCGAGGTAGATCGGGTGCTGGTCAGCCAGCGGGTCCGCCCCCTGCCCGCGCCCGCCCCGATCGCCCGGGGAGACGCCGCACCGCCGCCGGGCGCGGAGTGGAACATCCGGCTGATCCGCGCCGACCGCGTCTGGTCGGAGCTGGGGATCACCGGTACGGGGGTGACCGTGGGCAGCTCCGACTCGGGGGTGGATGGCACCCATCCGGGGCTGGCGGCCGGCTTCCGCGGCGGGGACGACTCGTGGTTCGACCCCTGGAACGCCACCTCGGCCCCGCGGGACCGGGGCGGGCACGGCACCCACACCCTCGGCAGCGCGGTCGGGCGGGAGGGGGCCGGGGTCGCCCCCGGGGCCACCTGGACCGGCTGCGTCAATCTGGACCGTAACCTCGGCAACCCCGCGCTCTATCTGGACTGCCTCCAGTTCATGCTGGCGCCCTTCCCCACCGGCGGGGACCCGTTCCGCGA
Organism: Salinispora pacifica DSM 45544; assembly: GCF_000378845.1. NCBI lineage: Bacteria > Bacillati > Actinomycetota > Actinomycetes > Micromonosporales > Micromonosporaceae > Salinispora > Salinispora pacifica. Next base: position 2,813,670 of record NZ_KB905359.1, read on the forward strand.
CGGTCGCCCACCCCGCGCGCCGGAGATTCTCACCAATTCATGGGGCTGCCCGGCGCTGGAGGGCTGTGATTCTGCGGCACTCCAGCCGGCCGTTGCCGCCCTGGCCGCCGCGGGGATCCTCGTGGTGGTCGCCGCCGGCAACACCGGGCCCCGCTGCCGCTCGATCGAGGATCCCCCGGCTTTCCACCCGGATGTCCTGACCGTCGGCGCGGTCGACCGGCAGCGACGGGTGGCCGACTTCTCCGCACGCGGCCCGGGGCCCGGCGGCGTCGCCAAGCCGGACCTGGTCGCCCCCGGTACCGATGTGCTCAGCGCGCTTCCGGGTGGCGGGTACGGCGCGCTCAGCGGCACGTCGATGGCGACTCCGCAGGTGGCCGGGGTGGCGGCGCTGATGTGGTCGGCCAATCCGGCGTTGATCGGCGATCTACCTCGGACCCGCCAGATCCTGACCGAGACCGCCACCGCGGTCCGGGTCAGTGGCGACCGGTGCGGCGACGAGGCGCATGTCGCGGGCGCCGGCCTGGTGGACGCGTACGCCGCCGTCCGCGCCGCCCGAGGCTGAACGACGTGCGTAGGCCGAGGTTGCGGACGGCTGGACCGGCTCGTACCGGCCGCCCGGTGGGCGAAGGCGGGTCTCGTGCGCCGGCAGCAGGGAACCTTCTTAACAACAGTGTTCCGGTGGCCTAGGGTCAGCGTCCATGGACCTGAAGATCACCGAGCTGACGCCGGAGCAGCTGCCGACCGTGATCGAGCTGTGCGGCCGGTCCCTGGATCTGCCGGACGACGCCGCCGAGGCGGGGGCCATCGTGGCGACGCTCTGGCCGCGGGCGGTTACCAGCCGCCCCGTCGTCGCGCTGGGCGCCTACCGGGACGCCCGGCTCATCGGCGTACTGCTCGGCTCGCTCGCCGCACCGAGCAACCCGGCCGCGCATGTGGATCTGGTCGCGGTGGAGCCGGCGCACCGGCGGCGGGGGGTGGCGCGGGCGCTGGTGGCGCGCGCCGAGCAACAGTTCGCCGGGCTCGGGGCGAGGGAGGTACGGCTGGCGGGCAACCCGCCGTACTATGCCTGGCCCGGCATTGATGTGCGCTACACGCCGGCGATCTGCGCGGCGGAGGCGCTCGGGTACGCCCGGGACAGTACGGCCTGGAACATGACCGCCGACCTCTCCGGCGCCGAGAGCCCGGCACTACGGACGACGGCACCGGCGGAGCAGCGGCTGGCGGGTCGGGGAGTGACGGTACGGCGGGCGGAGCCGGCGGATCTGCCCGCGCTGACGGCGTTCGTGTCGGAGGCCTTCGACGGCACCTGGGCCGCGGAGGTGGCCGAGTCGATCGGCCGGGACCAGGCCGGCTGCCACCTCGCCGAACGCGACGGCGACCTCCTCGGCTTCGCCGCCTGGGGTTCATCTCGGCCGGGTTGGTTCGGCCCGATGGGCACCGCGCCGGCCGCGGCGGGGTCCGGGATCGGTGGGGTGCTGTTGCGTCGTTGCCTCGCCGATCAACGGGCCGCGGGGATCACGCAGGCGCAGATCGGCTGGGTGGGGCCGGTTCGGTTCTACTCGGGCAGCGCAGGTGCCTGGATCGAACGGGTCTTCTTCGGATACCGGCGGAGCCTCGGGGAGCAATAACCGACGAATCGGATAGGTCATCCGATAGCGTCATTCGCCCCCCACTAGCCGGCAACGGCCCCTACCGTTTCGGTGGAGGAGGCCCACATGACGACGGACGACGAACAGCCCGGGCCGCCGTTGCCCTTTGACCGCCTCGACTTCGGCGACGCCGAGCAGCAGGCGGAGATGGACGGCGCCGACGAACCGCCCGCCGACGAACCGGTGCCGGTCGTGGACGAGCCGGTCCCGGCGCCCCAGCCGTACGACCAGACGCAGAAGCGGCGCAACCAACGGCCGCTGCCAACGTAGCCACGCAGAGGGGCGGACCACTGAACGGCCCGCCCCTCTGGTCTCGCGAAACTGGACTTAGAAGTCCATTTCCCCGCCGCCCGGGCCAGCCGGGGCAGCCGGGGTCTTCTCCGGCTTGTCCGCCACAACAGCCTCGGTGGTGAGGAAGAGCGCCGCGATCGACGACGCGTTCTGCAGCGCCGAACGGGTCACCTTGGCCGGGTCGATGATGCCCGCGGCCATCAGGTCCACGTAGCCACCGGTCGCGGCGTTCAGGCCGTGACCGGCCTCGATGCCACGGACGTGCTCGACGACGACGCCACCCTCGAGGCCGGCGTTGACGGCGATCTGCCGCAGCGGGCCGTCCAGCGCGATCTTGACGATCTGGGCGCCGGTCGCCTCGTCACCGGTCAGGTCGAGCTTGTCGAAGGCGGTCTTGCCGGCCTGCACCAGCGCGACGCCACCACCCGGAACAATGCCCTCCTCGACGGCAGCCTTCGCGTTGCGAACGGCGTCCTCGATGCGGTGCTTGCGCTCCTTCAGCTCGACCTCGGTGGCCGCGCCAACCTTGATCACCGCAACGCCGCCGGCCAGCTTGGCCAGCCGCTCCTGCAGCTTCTCCCGGTCGTAGTCGGAGTCGCTCTTGTCGATCTCGGCCCGGATCTGGTTGACCCGACCCTGGATCTGCTCGGCGTCGCCGGCACCGTCGACGATCGTGGTCTCGTCCTTGGTCACCACGACCTTGCGGGCGCGACCCACCATGTCGAGGCTGACGGCGTCCAGCTTGAGGCCGACCTCCTCGCTGATGACCTGGCCACCGGTGAGGATGGCGATGTCACCGAGCATGGCCTTGCGGCGGTCACCGAAGCCCGGGGCCTTGACGGCGACGGACTTGAAGGTGCCCCGGACCTTGTTGACGACCAGGGTCGCCAGGGCCTCGCCCTCGATGTCCTCGGCGATGATCAGCAGCGGCTTACCCGACTGCATGACCTTCTCCAGGATCGGGAGCAGGTCCTTGACCGAGGAGATCTTGCTGTTGACGATCAGGATGTAGGGGTCGTCAAAGACGGCCTCCATCCGCTCCGGGTCGGTCATGAAGTACGCGGAGATGTAGCCCTTGTCGAAGCGCATACCCTCGGTGAGCTCAAGCTCCAGGCCGAAGGTGTTGCTCTCCTCGACGGTGATGACGCCTTCCTTGCCGACCTTGTCCATCGCTTCGGCGATGATCTCGCCGACGCTGGGGTCACCAGCGGAGATGGAGGCGGTGGAGGCGATCTGCTCCTTGGTCTCGACGTCCTTGGCGAGCTTCAGCAGCTCCTCCGAGACGCTGGCGACCGCGGTCTCGATGCCCCGCTTCAGGGCCATCGGGTTGGCGCCGGCGGCCACGTTACGCAGGCCCTCGCGGACCATGGCCTGGGCCAGGACGGTCGCCGTCGTCGTGCCGTCACCGGCGACGTCGTCGGTCTTCTTCGCGACCTCCTTGACCAGCTCAGCGCCGATCTTCTCGTACGGGTCCTCGAGCTCGATCTCCTTGGCGATGCTCACACCATCGTTGGTGATGGTGGGAGCGCCCCACTTCTTCTCGAGCACGACGTTACGGCCCTTGGGGCCGAGGGTCACCTTCACAGCGTCAGCGAGCTGGTTCATGCCCCGCTCGAGGCCGCGGCGAGCTTCCTCGTCGAACGCGATCATCTTGGCCATACGGCGTTGTCCTCCTGGACACTCACGGGCCACCCGAGAGGGTGTCTCCCGGATGGGCCGCCTGGTTACGCACCTTCAGACATCGCCACCTGGCGACGGCGACGTCCGTCGGCCGGGCCGGATAGCCCGCGACGACCGGCCAACTGCCGCACCCGCGTCCTGCGACGCCGCTGCAACCGTGGCCCTCCCGCCCCGACCATTGGCACTCACGGTATGCGAGTGCCAAGGACCTGTTTAGCACTCCCCCTTGCCGAGTGCAAGCACGATCGCCCAGGGCAGTCGACTTCCACCGCCCGCCGAACGACGCTCACCAGCCCCTCGTACGCCGACCACGCGGCGACAACGGCAACGAGCCCTACCTGCTTCCTCAGGTAGGGCTCGCTCTTCCTCAGGTGGGGCTCGGAGGTGACGGTGCGGCGAGAGCCGGGGCACGAACGAACAGCAGCCGGGGCGCAGCGGGCGGCCGGCGGGCACAGCGGGCAGCCCGGCGGAGCAACGTCACCCAGCCGCACGCCGGCCGGGCGCCAGCCCGAGCCGGTCGGCTGGGTGGTGACAATCGTGGGGACGACCGTTACGCCGGTCGCCCCCGAGGCAGCGCCGGTCGCTCAGGCGACGACGCGCACCCGTTCGGCCTGCGGGCCCTTCTGCCCCTGGGCGATCTCGAACTCCACCCGCTGGCCATCGTCCAGCGCCTTGTAGCCGTCCATCTCGATAGCAGAGAAATGGACGAAGACGTCCTGCCCCCCGTCAACGGCGATGAAGCCGTAGCCCTTTTCGGCGTTGAACCACTTCACGGTGCCCTGTGCCACGGTGCACTTCCTAACTATGCGCGACTCCACTCACCCCGGCCGAGCCGGCACGCCGGCCGGCGGGTGGTACCGGTTCGACGATCGGCGACGGCCGCTGAACCGGTGACCGAAATCGCACGCTACACGAGGCGTGACGACGGCGCACGACCACAAATCGGACATACGGTGAGTGGCTCCCATCGTCGGGCATCGTTGTGATAAATAACCGACATGACGAGCGATCCCGCCCCGGGGCCGGCATCGACCCGGCGGGCGTGGATCCGTCGGGTCCAGCCGGCCGACGCCGCCCGAATGCGGGCGCTGCGGCTGGAGATGCTCGCCGACGCACCGCTGGCCTTCCTGGAGACGCTTGCCGACGCGGCGGCCCGCCCCCACGCCGACTACGCGGCGCGCATCGCGTACACCTCGACGGGCAGCGCCAACGCGCAGTTCGTCGCGGACCCGAGCGGCCGGCTGGTCGGACATGCCGGGGGCGCGGCGACTCCGGACGAACCAGGGCTCACCGTCATCTTCGCCGTCTACATCACCCCATCCTGGCGGGGTGGCGGACTGCTCCCCGACCTGATCGACGCGGTGGCCGGCTGGTCCCGCGCCTGCGGTCGTCCGGAGCTGATGCTGGAGGTCGTGGTCGGTAACGAGCGGGCCTACCGGGCGTACCGTCGGTTGGGGTTCGTCGACACCGGCCGCCGCCTTCCGCACCCGACGATCCCGACCCTCACCGAGCTACAGATGCGCCGCCCGGCCTGAAGGGACGCGGTACGACGCCGAACGGGTCCGGGACACCGACCGGCGGGCCCAGCCAGGGGTGCGTGCGCCCGATAGCGCCCGGACCGCAGTCGCACTGATCTCCAGAAATGTCGTTGGCGTCGATGTCCGGCTAGGCTGAACGCCGCCCGCTCCACGAGCGTCCTTAGTAGGAGGTGACCGTGCCCGGCAATAACCCGGCTACGGAAGATCAGCAGCGACCCCATTCATCCGCAATCGACAATGGTGTGCCACATTCCGCGCGGATCTACGACTACTGGCTCGGGGGTAAGGACAATTTCGCCGCTGACCGGGCCGTCGCCGAGGCCCTGATATCGGCGATCCCGACGGTGCGGTCCATGGCGGCCGAGAACCGTCGATTCGTCCACCGGGTGGCCCGCTATCTGGTCGGGCAGGCCGGCGTACGGCAGTTCCTGGACGTCGGCACCGGCATCCCGACCAGGCCGAACCTGCACGAGGTAGCCCAGGAGATCGCTCCGGAGACCCGAGTGGTCTATGTCGACAACGATCCCATCGTCCTGGCCCACGCCCGAGCCCTGATGATCAGCACTGAGCAGGGGCGCAGCGAGTACATCCACGCCGACCTGCGTGAGCCGGAGTTGATTGTCAACCACCGGAAGCTGCGCGAGGTACTTGATCTCAACCGGCCGGTCGCGTTGACGATTGTCGCGACCCTGATGCTGCTCGAGGACGCCGAGGACCCGTGGCGCAAGATCCGCGTGCTGATGGACGCCCTGCCGTCCGGTAGCTACGTAGCGATCACCCATCCGACCGGCGACTTCAACCCGGAGGCCGTCAAGAAGGCCGTTGACGCTGCCGTTGGCAGCGGCATGACCCTCGTGCCCCGCAGCCGCGACGAGGTGGCCCGATTCTTCGCGGGTTGGGACCTGGTGGAGCCGGGAATCGTCCCGGTGGCGGCCTGGCAGCCCGACGACGGCGCGCCCACCGACCCGCACGCCGCCTACTACTGGGCCGGCATCGCTCGCAAGCCCTAGCCCCTCTTCGCCACCGGAGTCACGCCGGGGACGCCGGGGACGCCGGGCGGACAACACCGCGAAGGAGTCGTCCGCCCGGACCGCCCGCCGGCGCAGATCCGGGACGTGCGGCGGAGCTAGGCTTGCGCGCCCCGGATGCGAGGGTGGGTCCGCTCAGACGTGGCGACGGCTCTGCACGATGCGGAACCGGTTGGCGACGTAGGCACCGTCGGTGAGAGCCGCGTTGGCCGCCGGGTTGGCGCCGCTGCCATGGAAGTCGGAGAAGGCCGCCGACTGGTTCACGAAAACACCTCCGGTCAGGTTCGCCGACAGGTGCACCCCGACCTCGACCGCCGCCACCTCGGCCGCGTCCAGCACCGCGTCCTCAGTCGAGTAGACCGCCGCGGTCAAGGCACCCTGCTCACCCACCGTGGCACGCAGGAGCTCCAGGCTGTGCTCGGTCGAGTCGGTCCCGATCACGAACGAGATCGGGCCAAACCACTCCCGGGTGTAGGTGGCGGTGTCGTCGGCGGTCAGTCGGACGATGGTCGGCGTCCGGACCACCGCGCCGGGGAAGGCCGGGTGGGTGACGGTACGGGACTCCAGCACCGCCTCACCGACCTTGGTCACCTCGTCCAGTCGCTCCAACACCCCGTCGTTGACGATCGCGCCGGTCAACTCCACGCTGCGCGCCGGATCGGCGGTGAGCTTGCCTACCGCCGCCGCGATGCCGGCCGCCACCTCGGCGAAGCTCTTGTGCCCCTGGTCGGTCTCGATGCCGTCCCGGGGAATCATGATGTTCTGCGAGGTGGTGCACATCTGGCCGCTGTAAAGGGTCAGCGTGAATCCCAGGTTGCGGCACATCCCGCCAAAGTCGTCGGTGGAGTCGATGACGACCGCGTTCAGGCCGGCCTTCTCGGTGTAGACCTGCGCCTGCCGGGCGTTGGCCTCCAGCCAGTCGCCGTACTCGGAGGAGCCGGTGAAGTCGACGATCCGTACCGCCGGATGCTGGGCCAGCGTGGAGGCGAGCTTCTCGCCCGGCGCTTCGGGGGCGAGCTGCACCAGGTTCGGGTCGAAGCCGGCCTCGGCGAGCACCTGGCGGGCGTACCGCACCGTGATCGCGAGCGGCAGTACCGCGCGCGGGTGCGGCTTGACGATCACCGGGTTGCCGGTGACCAGCGAGGCGAAGAGCCCCGGGTACGAGTTCCAGGTCGGGAAGGTGTTGCAGCCGATCACCAGCGCGACACCCCGCGGCACCACGTGGAAGGTCTTGGTCATCCGCAGCGGGTCGCCCTTGCCCGCCGCCTTCTCCCAGCCGGCCGTGCCCGGGTGCCGGGTCATCTCCGCGTACGCGTAGGCGAGCGCCTCCAACGCCCGGTCCAACGCGTGCGCACCGCCCGCCTGGAAGGCCATCACGAACGCCTGCCCGCTGGTGAACTGCACCGCGTTGGCCAGCTCGAAGACGTTGCGGTGCAGCCGATCCAGGATCTCCAGGCAGACGCCCACCCGGGCCTGGGGCCCGGCGTCCCGCCACGACGGCAGCGCCGTGGCGGCGGCGGTGGTGAGATGGTCGGCGCTCGCGTGCGGGTAGCCGACGCCCAGGTCAACGCCGAAGGGGCTGACCTCGGTCTGGACCGTGCTCCCGGCGCCGGCCTGGTCAAGGGGGAAGTCACGACCGAGGTATGCCTCGAAGGCCGCCTTGCCGTCGTCGGCGGCGGTCTCGCCGTACACCCGCGGGCTGGGCGACTCGGGGTAGGCGGACCAGTACCCGCGCTGTGAGATGGCGGTCAGCGCCCGGTCGAGGGTCTCGGCGTGCCTGTCGTACAGGGGGTGCGGGGTCTCCGTCATGCCGACATCATGCAACAGATGTCGGCACGATCAGTAGGGCCGCGTCACAGATCAGATGGTCAACTGCCAGTTGGTCCAGCGATCCGCCACCCGGAACCCGAGTTGCTCGTTGATGCTGATCATATGGTCGTTGGCGGCGGCGTTGAAGGTGTTGATGACCCGCACCGCCGGTTCGTGGGACCGCAGGTACCGCAGGTTTTCGAGCTTGACGAGCAGGCCGAGGCGGTGCCCCCGGTGCTCCGGGTCCACGATGGTGATCTGCTGGAGCGCGTGCCAGTCGATGGTGGCCGCCACGTCGAGCATGGTCCAGCCGACGAGCCGGCCGGAAGCCCGGTGGCGTACTCCGGTGTGGTACCGACGCCGGCCGCGCGCGTCCAGCGCGACATCGGTGGCCCGGACCCGCTCGACGTCGTACCGCTCCGGCTCCCACGCCAGGTCCCCCATCGGCGCGTCGGTGACGAGGCGCCCCTCGAGGTAGGCGACGTCGGCCCGATATTCCGCCGGGGTGTGGCCCCGCCAGAACACCAACTGGTAGTCGGTGGCCCGGTCCTGGGCGTCGGCCAGCATGCGGGCCAGCGCCGCGGGGTCGAGTTGGTCGAGGTCCAACCGGCGGCGGACGTCAGCCAGCACGGAGTTCGCCCCGAGCGTACGAGCGAAGGCGGCACCGGCCGCCACCGTGTCCAGGGTCATCGCGGTCAGCCGCTTGCGCCGGTGTTCCCGGGCCAGCTCGACCGCGCGGTCGAACAGTGCCCGCCCGACCCCCCGGCGCCGAACGGCCGGATGCACACTCAGGTCGACGAAGACGTTCTCGGTGTTGTCCAGCTGCGGCAACTCCAGGGTGAGCAGGCCGGCGGCCGCGCCATCGAGGTGGGCCAGCAGGTGCACCGGCGCGTCGCCGGGCATTGGATGCCGCACGGACCCGATGAACCGCTGCGGGCAGAAGAGCGGAAAGTCAGGCAGATCAACAGCGGATGCGGCCGCCTCGATCTGGACCGCCACGTCGATCGCTCGGTCGTCGGCGGGGCCGAAGGGGGTGATGGAGATGCCCATACCCGCAGCCTCCGCCACGAGGCGCTGGCCGGTCCAGTCATTTTTCGACGGCCGGATCTTCGCAACCAGGCAGGAGGCCAGGGCAGCAGCAGCAGAAAATTTGGGGTGGTCGGGAGGGACTCCCACACAACGCCGCTGGCGCTGGGTCGAAAGAACAAGTCTCCGGCGAGAGCCCTCCCGCATTAGCCATTTTCCGCCCTGAAAAACCGGACGTCAAGCCCGCACGGGCAGGTTTCACGCAGTCCGGGCCTCATCAAGCACTAAATGACGTATCAACCCATCAGCCCGGCGTCCCGGGCCGCCCGCAGCGACGCCTTGATCCGGTGACTCGGGCCCGCCTGATCCGCCACCGCGTCCAGAGTCTTGAGCCCCTCACCGGTATTGAAGATCACCGTCTCGGCGGTCGGATCGAGCCGGCCGGACTCGACGAGCTTTCGCAGCACCGCCACGGTCACCCCACCGGCGGTCTCGGCGAAGACCCCAGCGGTACGGGCGAGCAGCCGGATCCCGGCCCGGATCTCGTCATCGTCGGCCGCCGCCATCCAACCGCCGGTCCGACGGACGGACTCCAGGGCGTACGGGCCGGCGGCCGGGTCACCGATGTTCAGCGACTTGGCGATGCCGGTCGGCTTGACCGGGTTGATGGTGTCACTGTCGGCGTGCAGGGCAGCGGCGATCGGGCTGCAGCCCGCCGACTGCGCCCCGAACACCCGCCAGCCGCCGGCCGGCGCCTCGACCAGGCCGATCTCGACCAACTCGGCGAACGCCTTGTCGACCTTCGTCAGCAGCTCACCGGAGGCCATCGGAATCACCACCTGCGCGGGGATTCGCCAGCCGAGCTGCTCGGCAACCTCGTAGCCGAGCGTCTTCGAGCCCTCGGCGTAGTAGGGCCGCACGTTGACGTTGACGAAGGCGGTGTCCTCGAACTCGTCGGTCTCCACCAGTTCGCCGCAGAGCCGGTTCACGTCGTCGTACGACCCGTCGATCGCGACCAGGTCCCCGCCGTAGACGGCGGTGGTGAGCACCTTGCCCTGCTCCAGGTCGCTGGGGATGAACACCACCGACGGGGCGCCGACGCGGGCGGCGTGCGCGGCGACCGAGTTGGCCAGGTTCCCGGTGGAGGCGCAGGCGAACCGGGTGAAGCCCAACGACCGGGCGGCGGTCAGCGCCACCGACACCACCCGGTCCTTGAACGAGTGGGTCGGGTTGGCGCTGTCGTCCTTGACCCAGAGCGGCGCGGTGAGGCCCACCTCGGCGGCCAGCCGCGGGGCCGCGACCAGCGGGGTGAAGCCCGGGTCGAGGGTGACCCGGGTGGCCGGGTCCTGACCGACCGGCAGTAGCGGCGCGTACCGCCAGATGTTGCGTGGGCCGGCCTCGATCTGCTCGCGGGTGACGGCGGCCAGCACGGCGGGGTCGTGGTCGACCTCCAGCGGGCCGAAGCACTCGTAACAGGCGTGTTGGGCGATGAGCGGGTACCGGGCCGAACAGGCGCGACAGACCAGGGCGCGGGCCGGGCTGGTGGCGGGGTCGATCCCGGACGGGGCGAGGGTGGACGTCATCTCGAGATTCCTCTCATCTGCCCCCGCGACGCACTCTGCGGCGGGGCCGGAATTGGCACCTGTCCCGCCAGTCACTCTGGGTGATCATGTGGGGTGGTTGCCGGGGCGTCTTCGGGCCGTGTCCCTCAGCCCCTCTGGATGAGGCATTCAGTTGTGCCGCCGAGTGTAAGCCGGCGATGACGGCCAATGACCACCCGTTCCCACCCTGTGGCGAAATGTGATTCACCCCGCAGCGGCACCGCACCTCCGCTCTACCCGGCCCGCCACGACGGCCACTACATAACTCCCTGTGACGGGCGGGACGGTCCTGAGCGCTGGCACCGCCCGGGACCGTGCTCGGGCGGTTGCCGCGACCGTGGCCGGCATCGGCGGTGCGCTCCTGCTCCTCGGCGGCGCGGGCTACCTGATCGGACGCCGCCGTACCCGTTTCCTGACCTAACCGCTTCACGACACCCAGCTCAACATCGCGCCGGGTAGACGCAATCAACGAACCACACAACCACGTGGAGCTGGTTGACAACGGGCGAACGGCACGAAACACACCTCGCCGTTGCTTACCCAACCGTCGCCAATCAACAGTGCAAACACCACGCGCGCTGAGTGCGTCACCGGCCAGGCTGGCTGCTGCCATGCCCCTGTGCTGCGTTGTCGATCGCGTAGTAACCGCCGACAGCCCGACCCAGGCCGGTATCGGGCACGCCGTGTCGAAGCTGCGCGAAGGCACCGCTGTTACAGGCGATTCCGGACGCGCCAACCAGGACGGACAACAGGATTTACACCTGGGCTGACGGGCGACCGTCGGTCCGTTCCAGATGACCTGGCTAATCAGGGCGAAGGTGGTGGCGCAAGGCTCATCAGCAGCCGGGGGCTGAGCCGCGCGCCGAGTGCGCCGGCGGCCCGGCCGCCCGCCACACCGCCGGTCGCCTGGACGATGTCGGGCCTGAGCCGGAAGAACGGCTGGATTTGGCTGAGCAGGCCGGGGGCGCACCCGTCACCCGGTCACTGACCGCCTACGACCACTGCAGGACTTCGGAAGAACTCGTCTAGCAGGGCGACGGTGCGGTCGCGGGGGCTGAGTCAGCCTTCGACGGCGCACAGCGAGCACACGCTGTCGCGGGCACGTGCTCGTTTGGGCAGGTCGGGCCTGGCGGCGGTGGGGTTCTGAGGCCGGATCGGGTGTAGAAGTCGCCGAGCGTTGCGAGAGTGGTGTTGATCGTGAACCTTACGACCGGGTTTGAATGATCTTTCCGATGCAACCCACACACCGCCACTCTTCACCTTTTATCGAAGTTCGTCGACAATCAGGGCCATGAAGGTACGTAAGCGAGGTCTCACCCTAGTCTCCGTCATGACGGCAATCGGCCTAGCTCTACCTGGTACGACCACAGTTGACAGTTCGGCTGGACGCGCCCTGCCCATCCCCGTCGATCCCCGCGGCGTTGGACTACAGCCATTCACGGGTCAGCCGGCCACAGCCCACCCGATCGACACCGCAGCGGTGCCGCGACATCCCTTCATGGCCGCCAACGGCTCCAGCAACATCCACGGCGACGCCTATCAGACCGACGCGTACCGAAACCCCGGCCCGACCGGCCGCGACCTGACGGTGAGCAGCCGGTTGCAGGGCGGAGTGTGTCTCTCAGTCACCTTCGACTCCAAGGGCCGGATCGTCACGGTCTGCATCACCCCCGGCCAGGCACCTCGGCTGCTCCTACTGGACCCGGACACCCTCGAGGCGATCACCGCCCTGAGCCTGCCCGGCAGCACCAGCACCAGCCCCACCGAGATCGCCGGCGGCGTGTACTTCTACCTCGACAACCACGACCAGGCGATCATCCCCACCAACACCGGCGAAATCCTGGTCGTCGCCGTCCAGGACGACCGCCTCGTGCCCCAACGCAGCTACGACCTCACCCCCGCCATCGGCACCAGCGGCATCGTGTCGGCCCTGCCGGACTGGTCGGGACTGCTCTGGTTCGCTGCCAAGGACGGAACCGTCGGCACGCTTGACATGGCCAACGGCCGGATCGAAACGCACGACATCGACGGTGAGCAGATCGCCAACAGCATCGCGGTGGACGAGTCCGGCGGGGTCTTTGTCGTCAGCGACCACGCGCTCTACCGGTTCGACGCCACCCCAAGCGGCCAGCCCGAGGTCACCTGGCGCGCCCCCTACGACCGAGGGAGCCGCCAGAAACCGGGTCAGATCAGCCACAGCAGCGGTACCACCCCCACCCTGATCGGCCCGGCTTCCGGTCCGGATGGGGGCTACGTGGCCATCACCGACAACGCCGATCCCGCCATGCGAGTACTCGTGTTCGCCCGCGGTAAGCACGGACCGACCGAAATCTGCGCCCAGCCGGTCTTTCCCGCCGGCACCAGCGCCACCGAGAACAGCCTCGTCGCCGTCGGCGGTGACATCATCGTCGAGAACAATCACGGATACCAGTTCGACGGGCAGGCGCTACTCAAAGGGCTGACCGGGGCCAGGCAGCCCGACACGGCACCGGGTCTGACCCGGATACACGTCGACTATCCCGACCGAAGCTGCTCCGTCGACTGGTCCAACACGGTCGAGCGGATTCCGAGTGTGGTCAGCAAGGTCTCGCTGGCCAACGGACTCCTGTACACCTACACCCACCCGTCCGCCGACGAACTGGCGTTCCGTCCCGGCGGTCAGTTGCTTGGACATCCGGACGCGTGGTACCTCACCGCGATCGACGTGCACACCGGCGAACGAGTATGGAGCAGGCTGGCCGGAGCCGGACCACTTGTCAACAACCACTACGCCCCGATCTCCATCGGACCCGACGGCGCCGCGTACATCGGAGCCGTCGGTGGCCTCATCCGCATCGCTGACAGCTAATACCGTAGCGGCAGTAGGCGAGTCGATTTCGGCTCGCCTACACGATGGGTCGGGCCCGCGCGGACCTGATTGCCGCTTTCCCCGCCCAGGTGCGGTGCCGGCTGTCCGCCGGCACCGCTCGCGGGAGAACTCGAATACTGCCCCCGAAGAATCCACCCGACGCCCGTGGTAGAACGCTTCCGCAGGGCGGAGCGCCGCTGCCGGAGTGCAATCCCAAGTTCGCCCTTGACCGGTCACCTCAATGACAGGCCCCTGCGGCGACCGGGATCAGCGAAACTCGTCATGGACAGCCCGCGAGAGCTCCGCCCGAACCTAGCACCTCAACGATCACTCGCCGGCGGAATGGCCACGAAAACGCCCATTCCCTGCCTACCCAGTAACTCACCAGACTCAATGAGGATATCGACCGCTTTGCGAACAGTGACCGGACTCGTCTCATATTGGTCCGCAAGCTCCCGCGTGCTGGGCAACTTGTCACCAGGCTTGAGGATGCCCGCCTTGATCCGAGCACGAAGGTCATCCCGGATGACTCTCCAAAGCGGGACGGCATGAGGCATAACCTCATCTGACCACTCGCATTTTTGATCATGGTCGACAACCTTGTCTTTACCAGCATTGCTTGTAAAGTGTGCTACTGTCAGCTGCGGATTGAACACGGGCGATAAGAAGTGGGGTAACAGTGTGCCTACCCAGGCCGACGGCCAGCGGCGGCTGGGCGACCGAGCAGGTGACAGCGCACCCATCGAGACGCACTCCGGTATCACTTCGCCACCGCGCTGCTGGGGCGGAGCGGCGAGGTAGCGCAGACGTGCTGGCTCTGGGCGCCGACGCCCCGACCACCAAACGCCCGCTCGCGAACGTGCGCGACGTGGGAAAGGGCCCGGGGCGGGTGCCGGGCTCCGGCCGGTACGCCACGCGCGGACGTGCCGGTCGCCCCCGCCCGCCTCGGCGCCGCCCCCCACCCCACCCAACCTGAGAGGACGTGACCGCCATGATCCACCGAGCCCGACGCCTGTTCTCATCCCAGGTTCGCGCCGCGACCTTCGCCCGGCGGCGGTGGCGCGGCTTAGACCCCGAGCAGGTGTACGCCTACCTCGACCGCGCCGCCGACGAGCTGGAACGGCTCACCCGGGAAGCGCGCACCGCTCACACCGAGGGTGAGCTGATCCGGCAGGCGTTGCGGCAGTGGCAGTCCCGACACGCCGACTGCCAACATGCCGCTACCGCGAATGGCCGATGGCACCGCTGAGCACGGTGGACCGATCGCACTCGCGTGCTGCTAGGACACGACGTCCTTGCGGGTGAAGCGCCAGAAGGCCAGGCCCCAGAAGAGCGTCGCGTAGCTGATCGCCGAGATCGCTCCCCGGACCACGTCGTCGGTCTGGATCGGTGTCGACAGCAGACCCAGCCAGGCGGTGCTGTAGTGGGTCGGCAGGAAGGCCCGTAGCACGCCGAGGGCGGTGATCTGGTCGAGGATGCTGGACAGGATCCAGAGCAGCACCGCCCCGCCGACCGCGCCCAACGCGGCGTCCGTGGACACCGACAGCAGCACGGCCAGACCCGCCACCACCAGCAGTACGACGGCCAGGTAGCCGAGCACCGCCAGCAGCCGCAACAGCCCCTCCCCCGGCTCCAGCTGGGCGGCGACCGTGCTGCGTAGCGGCCCCCACCCGTACCGCACGGTGCCGAGCAGCAGCGCGGTGCCGGCGAGCAGGAGCAGCGCCAGCGCCGAGTAGGCGAGCGCCACCAGTAGTTTCACCGCGAGCAGTCGGGCCCGTGGCACCGGCACGGCGAGCAGGTAGCGCAGGCTGCCCCAGCTCGCCTCGCTGGCCACCGTGTCGCCGCAGAAGAGCGCCACCACGACCACCAGTAGGAACGACGCGGAGACAAAGAGGGTGAAGAGAGTGAAGTTCAGCCCGCCGGAGGTGGCGAACTCGACCAGGCTGCCGAACTCGCCACGCCCATTGTCGTCGTCGCCGGAGCCGAACTGGAACGCGATCAGGATGATCAGCGGCAGCAGCACCATGAAGCCCAACGCGAGCTGGGTCCGCCGCCGCGACGCCTGCCGCCGGAACTCGGCCCGCAACGGCAGCGTGGCGAAGGGCCGGTAGCCCGCCGCCGCGCCGGACGGGGTGCCGCCGGAGCCTCCCGCGCCGGGCTCGACCGTCGTCTGCGCCATCATCGATCCCCGCTTCCCCGAGAGTTCTCGCCGACCAGGGCCAGGAACGCGTCCTCCAGGCGCCGCCGGGGCACCACCCGGTCCACCCCGATACCGGCCCGCACCAACTCGGCGACCACCTCGCTGCGGGCAGTGCCGTTGGTGTCCACCACGAGCTGCCCGTCGCCGTCGGGCAGCACCGAGACGCCCGCGAGCCGGTCCAGCACCTCCCGCGCGGCCACCGGGTCGGTGACCTCCAGCAGGACGCTCGGCGACTCGCCGACGATCTCCTCAACCGGGCCGGACGCGACGATCTGCCCCTTGGTCACCACCACCGCGTGGGTGCACGTCTGCTCCACCTCGGCGAGCAGGTGGCTGGAGACCAGCACCGCCCGGCCACCGGTGGCGTACCGCCGTAGGACCCGGCGCATCTCGGCGATCTGCGGCGGGTCCAGGCCGTCGGTCGGCTCGTCGAGCACCAGCAGCTCCGGCAGGCCGAGCATCGCCTGCGCGATCGCCAGCCGCTGCCGCATGCCGTGGCTGTACGTCCGGACCCTCCGGTGCACCGAGGTGCCCAGCCCGGCGATCTCCAGCGCCTCGTCGAGGTGCGCGTCGGCCCACGGCCGCCCGGTCGCCCGCCAGTACGCCTTCAGGTTGTCCAGCCCGGACAGGTGCGGCAGGAAGCCGGGGCCCTCCACCAGGGCTCCGATCCGGGACAGCACCGGGGCGCCCGGCACCAGCCGGTGCCCGAAGACGTAGACCTCGCCGGTGGTCGGCTGGGTCAGCCCCATCAAGACCCGTAGCGTGGTGGTCTTGCCCGCGCCATTCGGGCCGAGCAGGCCCACCACCTGCCCGGGGTGCACCTCGAAGTCGACGTTGGAGACGGCGACGAAGCCGTCCGCGTACTCCTTGCGCAGTTCCCGGACGGCGAGCGGGACGCCCGCGTACGCCGGGTGGACCCGGCTCTCTCGACGCCGGTGCCGGCGGCGGAGGACGGCGACGACCACGACGAGCCCGACCACGATCGTGGCGAGCAGCCCGGCGAGCACCCAGCGCCAGACGACGGCGTCGGTGGGGATCGGCTCGCTGGCGACCGTGGGGAGGGTGACCGCCCCGCCCGCCAGGGCCACACTGTAGACGGCCGGTTCGACCGGGGTGGCGTACGCCTGGTCGGAGGTCGCCACCACGACCCGCAGCCGGTGCCCGGCCTCGATCCGGCGGACGATCGCCGGCAGCGTGACGGTGACCGGTTCGGCGTCCTCGACGGCCGCCGGTAGCCCCGCCAGCCGGATCGGCGCGACCAGCCCGTTCGGTAGGGTCGCTGACCCATCACCGGCAACGTCGTAGAGCTTGACGAAGAGTACGGCCGTGCCGGTCGGGGACGCGGCCCGGATGGAGATGGTGGGCGCGCCGACCACGTCCACCGCCGCCGGCAGCGGCGCGGACTCGAACCGGGCGTGCTGGCCGGGAATGTCCCCGGCGACCCCGTCGAGCAGCGACGAGAGCTCCCCGGCGAAGGGCACCGACGAGATCGCGGCCGGGTTGCCGGCCGGCGGGTTGGCGATTGACTGGGCCGGACCGCTCACCGACACCGGCTGCTGGCCGGTGCCGGTCACGCCCGGGTAGCCGGTGGCGCGGAAGCCGCTGGCGACCAGACCCCGGTCGAGGGCGTCGAACCCGGCGATCCGGGAGAAGGTGAAGTCGTCGGCGGGGGCCGCGCCCTCGCCCTTGACGTAGTGGTCGAGCCACCGCACGGTCAGGTGCCGTACCCGGTCCCGGTCGGTCTTCGGGCCGTCGCCGCCGTCGTGCCCGCCGGTGAACCAGGCCACCTGGACCGGGGTGCCGGTCGCGGCGACTTCCCGGGCGTTCGCGTCCGCCTCGGCGAGCGGGAAGAGGGTGTCGGCCGCCCCCTGCACCAGCAGCGTCGGCGCCTCGATCCGGTCGAGTTGCCCGGCCGGGCTGGAACGGCGCAGCAGTGCGACGGCGGCCGGGTCGGCCCGCCCGGTGGTGGCGATCCGCAGGTACGCGGCGCACACGTCGGCGGCGAACCGCCCGCAGGAGGGGTCAACGGCGCCGGCCGTGGTGGCCGCGTTCTCCGGGAGGGAGCCGCCCGGGACGGAACCGCCACCGGGGGCAAGGCCGCCGGCCGGGCCGGAGCCACCGAGGGTGGCGGGGCCGGGGTTGCCGCCGCTGCCGAAGAAGAGCCCGGCCCAGCCCTTCTTGAACACCCCCTGCTCCGGCCCCTCGCCGCTCTGCTCCGGCAGGAAGGAGCGGGCGAGGTCGTTCCAGGTGATCATCGGCACGATCGCGTCGACCCGCTGGTCCCGCGCGGCGAGCAGCAGCGCCAGCGCACCGCCGTAGGAGCCGCCGACCACACCCACCCGCGGGTCCCCGGCGGCGTCGGTGACGACCTCCGGGCGGGCGGCCAGCCAGTCCAGCAGGCGCTGCGCGTCGCGGACCTCGTAGTCCGGGTGGTCCAGGTGGATCTGCCCGCCGCTGCGACCGAAGCCCCGCGCGGTCCAGGTCAGCACCGCGTACCCGCGGCGGGCGAACTCCTCGGCGTCGGCGCGGACCGACTCCTTGGTGCCGCCGAAGCCGTGCCCGAGCAGCACCGCCGGCACCGGGGCGTCGGCGGCCGCGGCGGGGGGCAGATACAGCGTGGTGTCCAGCTCGACCGGCTCGTCGCCGCTCGGCCCGGACCGGACGGTGATCAGCGCCGCCTCGGTGCGCAGGTCCGGCTCGGCGGGCCGGAGGGTCCCGGCGACTCCGGCGGCGAGCAGGACGACGACCACCGCCGCCGCGGCCAGCGCACGCCGACGGGTGGGCAGGGCGCGCCGGATCCACGCGGCCGGTGACGGCGATCTCATGCGGCTCACGCTACGGGGGAAGAGCTGAGGATTGCCTGAGTGAACACAGAACGCACCACTGTCGGCGGAGAGCACCGGGCCATCGGCGGGCTGGGCGCCGGGCCCGGCGCTGTCGGCGTCAGCGGGTGCGGCGGGCGGTGAGCACGGTGTCGTGGATGGTCACCGGCGTGCCGTCGGGGGTGGTGGCGGCGCGCGGGCGGGCGGCCCGGGTACGCACCTCCCAGTCCCCGGCGGGCAGGTCCTGCGCCAACTCGTCGGCGGTGTAGAACAGGTCGGGCTCCGGCGGTCGGGGCATGGCGGTGTCCAGGTCGCTGGGGTGGTGCCCGACGATCAGCAGGTGGCCGGCCGGGGCCACCCGGGTGGCGAGAGTGGCGAACACCCGTCGCCGCAGCGCCCCGGAGAAGTGCAGGTAGGACGTGGTTACCAGGTCGTAGCGGGGGCCGTCGTCGGGCTGCCAGTCGCAAATGTCCGCCCGCTCCCACCGCAGCCGCCCGGCCAGGGAGGCGGGTACCCGCTCGGCGGCGCGGGCGAGGGCCTGCGCGGAGAAGTCCACACCAGTGACCTGCCAGCCGTTTCCGGCCAGCCAGATCGCGTCCGCACCCTCGCCGCAGCCCACCTCCAGGGCCGTACCCGGGGTGAGGGGGGCAACCTCCGCGACGAGAACGGGGTTCGGGGCGCCGCTCCACACCGGCCCGGCCTCGCTGTATCGCTGGTCCCAGTAGTCAACATTGAAGAGGGCGTCGAAGTCAGTCATCACAGGTTCCTCTCCCGATCACCGGATTACGTGGAAGTGCCACCTTCCGGCAACACGACCCGAACACGCAAAAATCTTTGCCAGACTGGCAAGGCTGGAGGGCGGCGAACCCCGCGCCGAAACCGATCGGCAGCTCCACCGCGACCAGGCTGAACCGGGAACCCGGCCAGGCTGTCGCGCCACCGCGGTGGTTACCGAGACCCCTTCCGCGTACCGGCTAGGGTTCGGTGGGTGGGGGGACCAGAACTCGTACTCACCGCCAGCCGTCAGCCGGCCGCGCGGGACGCCCGACGGGGCATCGTGCGGCTGCACCCGGAGGTGCTCACCGCGCTCGGGATCCGCCCCGGCGACCCGGTCCGGCTGGCCGGTCGGCGGGTCACCGCCGCCCGGGCCGAGGCGAGTGAGCCGGAGGCCACCCCCGGGCTGCTGTACGCCGATGACCTGACCCTGGGCAATCTTGGCCTGCGCGACGGCGGTGAGGTCACCGTCGGCCCCACCCCGGTCACCGCCGCCGCCCGGGTGGTGCTCACCGGCGCACCGCAGGTGGTCGCGGCCATCTCCCCGGAGTTGCTTCGGCTCGCGCTACTCGGCAAGGTGGTCACCACCGGCGACGATGTCTCGCTGCTGCCGCAGGAGCTGCCACCCCCGGAGGCGCTGCCCCCGGCGGTGCTGCCCGACCCGGCGTTACGTGGCCTCCTGACGGCGGCCCGGCAGAGCCTGGCCAACCGGGTCGGCTACGCCTGGACCAGCACCCTGCTCACCGTCACCGCCGCCGCACCGGCGTCGGCGGCGCTGGTCACGATGGAGACGGCCATCGGGTGGGAGCACGGCCCCGCCACCCATGACCTCGCCGCCCACGACCCGGCCACCCACGGCCCGGCCACCCACGGCCTGGCGACGTCCGGGGCGCTTTCCCCCGCCGAGGGTTCACCCCCGCCCCGGGCCGCCGCGCCCACCGGGGCACGGGATACCGAGCCGACGGAGACAACCGAGCCGGCGGAGACGACCGACCCAACGGCACCCGCGGTGGAGGAGCTACCCGGGCTGCGCGCCCAGGCCGAGGAGCTGACCGAGCTGCTCGACCTCGGCTTCCACCACGGTGCGGTGCTGCGCCGACTCGGCACCACGGTGGCGCTCGGGGTGCTCCTCGACGGCCCGGCCGGGTCCGGCAAGTCCGCGCTCGTGCGCGCGGTCGCCGCCCGGGTCGGTGCGCGCGTTCGGCCGCTCTGGGGGCCGGAGCTCGCCGCGTTGACCAACTCGGCCGCCGCCGAGCGGCTGCGGGCCGCCGCCGCCGCGGTACGCGTCAACGGACCGGCCATCCTGCTGGTCACCGACGTGGAGGCGCTCGCCCCGGCCGCCGCGCCCGGCCCGGTGGCCACCGTCTTCCGCCAGGTGGTGGCCGAGACCGTCGCGGCCGGGGCCGCCGTCGTCTGCACCACCAGCCGCCTCGACGCCCTGGACCCCGCCCTGCGTACCCCGGACCTGCTCTCGCTGCGGGTCAGCGTCCCGTTGCCGGACGCCGCCCGGCGCCGGGAGCAGCTCGGGATGCTGACCCGACCGGTGCCGCTGGCCGAGGACGTACGGCTGGACGAGGTCGCCGCGCGTACGCCCGGCTTCGTCGCCGCCGACCTGGCCGCGCTGGTCCGCGAAGCGGGGGTCCGGGCCGCCCTGCGGCAGAAGACGGTGGAGCAGCCCCGCATGACGATGGCCGACCTGCACGCGGCGCTGGCGGTGGTCCGCCCGACCACGATGGCCGCGTCGACCCTGGAGTTGGCGTCGGTGACCCTCGACGACGTGGGGGACCTGGCCGAGGTCAAGCAGACCCTGACCGAGTCGGTGTTGTGGCCCCTCACCTATCCGGACACGTTCGCGCGGCTGGGGGTGCAGCCGCCCCGCGGGGTGCTGCTCTACGGCCCGCCGGGCTGCGGCAAGACGTACCTGGTGACCGCGTTGGCCGGCTCCGGCCGGGCGAACGTGCTCTCGGTGAAGGGCGCCGAGCTGCTGTCGAAGTGGGTGGGCGAGAGCGAGCGCGCGGTGCGCGAGCTGTTCCGCCGGGCCCGCGAGGCCGCGCCGACACTGGTCTTCCTGGACGAGGTGGACGCGCTGGCGCCGGTACGCGGCCAGGCCACCGACGGCGGTACGGCCGACCGGGTGGTGGCCGCCCTCCTCACCGAACTGGACGGCGTGGAGTCCTTACGCAACGTGGTTGTGGTCGGTGCGACCAACCGCCCAGACCTGGTCGACCCGGCCCTCCTGCGCCCCGGCCGGATGGAACGGCTGGTCTACGTTCCGCCGCCGGACGAGGCGGGCCGCGCGGAGATCCTGCGGGCGGCGTCGCGCACCGTGCCGCTCGCACCGGAGGTGGACCTCGGCGCGCTCGCCAGTGACCTGGACGGCTTCTCCGCCGCGGACTGCGCGGCGCTGGTCCGGGAGGCGGCGCTCGCCGCGATGCGCGAATCACTCGCCGCGGCGACGGTGACCACCGCCCACGTCGCGGTCGCCCGCACCCGCGTACGCCCCTCCCTGGACCCGGCCCAGGTCACCTGGCTGGCCGAGTACGCGAAGAAACGTCAGTGATCCTTCGGCGTGGCGTCCAGCGACAACTCGGCGTGGACCTGGCCGTTCGCTTCGCGCAGCCGCGCGCCGCAGTTGGTGAGCACGGAGAGCGCACCCCGGTTGTCGGGGGTGGTCGCCGCAACCACCCGGCGCATGCCGGCCGCGGCGGCCTTGTGGAGTAGTTCCCGGAGCGCGGCCGCTCCGATCCCCCGGCCCCGCGCCGAACGCCCCAGCCACAGCCCGGTTTCGACCGCCTCCGGCTCGTCGCAGCGGGTCATCCGGATCACCCCGACGACCTCGCCGGCGGCGAGGACGGCGTACATCCGGGTGCGGGTCGGCCCCGGCAACCCGGCGAAGCTGGCCCGGTGGAACTCGCGGAACGCCTCCCGTCGGGCCTGCGACCAGCCGGCCGGGGCTTCGACCGGCGGCATGACATCGGCCGGATCCGCCTCCGCAGCAGCTACGGAGAGCAACGGTTCGAGGTTGCGTTCACTAACCGGCTCCAACCGCACGTCACCCGCCACGTCCGGCAGTCTGCCGGGCTCATCGGCGAGCGTCCAGCTCAAACGGGGCGGACTGACGATCCGGACGAAGAGATCGGCCAGTTGGCCCTACCCGAATCCTCCTCACCCTCCGTTGCTGAATTCTCCGTCCCGCGCCATCGCAGCAGGTAGCGTCAGCACTGGTGGCCCGCCGGGCTTCCGTGGCACGAGCCGACTTTTGCGACAGGGGGATCGCGGATGTTGCAGCGCCTACACGAGACCGGCCTCCGAGCCGAGCACGCCTACCTCGCGGGTTTCATAAGCATTGGCCTGTCGTTTGGCAGTTGGTTCCTCTCGAAGCATCTGGAGCGGGCGGGCATGGCCCGCGCCGACCGCTGGGGGATCTTCATCGGCGAGTGGGCTCCGACCTTCTTCGCCATCGGCAACGGCCTGCGCATGCACGAAAAGCGCTGATCCGACCGCGGGGGCCGGCCGTGGGTCGGCCTCTCAGCGACGTCGGTCGCGGGCTCGGGCCGAGCGCAGGCGACGCAGCCGCCCCACCAGGAGCGGCTCGGCAGCCAGGGCCGCCGGGTTGTCCAGCAACCCGTTCAACAGCTGGTAGTAGCGGGTGGCGGTGCAGCCGAACCGGTCCCGGATGGCCTGCTCCTTGGCGCCCGGATGCCGCCACCACTGCTGCTCGAAGTCGAGGATGTCCCGCTCTCGCTCGGTCAGTCCGGCGGTCGAGCCGAGGGCGCCTCCCGGCGCGGCGTCGCCCGACGACGCACCGCCGTCGGCGTCGGCCAACGCACCGCCGTCGACCCCCGCGACGTCCGGCTCAAGGTCGGCGGAGGCGACGGCCTCCGCCTCAGGCACCGGCCGGGGCGGTGGTACGACGGAGCGCCCGCGCCCGTCGCCAGGTCGCCCGTCGCCGGAGGGTTCGGCGGCGGTCGGGGCGGTGTCGGGCGGCATGACCCTCCTCGCGGGGGCGGTCGGCTCGGTACGGCCGACCCGGGAGTGCCTCAGCCTAGTGCGCCGCTGGGCCAGCCGCACGAGACGGCTGGCCCAGCGGCGGGGCAAGCGGGCCGGCTGGAAGGCTCACCGGACGGCGAGCCGGTCCGGCGGGCGCGGTCCGGGGGGCGCGGTCCGGCGGGCGCGGTCCGGCGGGCGCGGTCCGGCGGGCGCGGTCCGGCGGGCGCGGTCCGGGGGGCGTCAGGAGATGTCTCGCCGACGTATCGCCCAGCACGCACCGCCGAGGACGAGCACCAGCCCCGCCACGAGCAGCCCGGACGAGTGCTGCCAGGTGAGGGTCAGGGTCTCCGGTTCGCATGGACCGAAGGGGTTGCTCTGGCACAGTTGCCAGTCCCGGAGGACGACCTCCTTCTCCACCCAGGCCTGCACGTAGGTGGGGAGCAACCATGCCTCGATGAACTTCGCTTCGGTCAGGCTGAGCAGCACTCCGAGACCGAACTGCCCGACCACCACCACCCCGACCGCGCCACCCAGCGCCATCGCGGTGTGCCGGCCGAGCGAGGCCAGCCCGAAGCCGAGAGCAGCGGCGACCAGGGCGAGCACCCCGCCACGCAGGCCGGTCAGGGCGAAGGACTGCCAGGCACCGGCGGTCATCCCCTCGGTGCTGCCACGCGTGGTGGCGATCAGCCAGAAACTGCCGAACCAGAGCACCGTCGTGGTCACCGCCAACGCCAGCAGCCCGGTGAGCAGGGCGGCCAGCTTGGTGAGCAGGACAGTCACCCGCTTCGGCCGCCACAACAGCATGGTCATCATGCCGCCGGTGTTCCACTCGGCGCCCACGAACGAGGAGCCGACCACGAAACCGACCAGGGCCAGGATCGCCGCGAGCGCGGTCAGCGTCTGGCCGAAGCTGGCCCGAAAGTCAAAGGTGGTCGGTAGGTACTGTTCCGCCGGGAAGGCGTCCCGGGGTGGGGACGAGATCTGGGAGCAGTCCGCGGGAAAGCGATCCGACTGGTCGCCCTGGGCCGCCGCCTGCTCGCACCCCGCCCGAATCTCTTCGGTCTGCCGCACCTGCTGCTGCCAGTACTGCTCGGCAGCCACCTCGGCCTTGGCCCAGGCCGCGTCGTCGATCTTCTGGTTCGACAGGAAGACCCCGACGGCCACGGTTGCCAACACCGCCAGACCCAGCACGGTCGCCCAGCGGGTTAGGCGCCGCAGCACCAGCCGGCGTAGTTCCGCACGGTAGAGACTCACGCGCCCCACCCTCCTGCGCTGCGCTGACCCACCGTGGCGGGCCGCGCCGACTGGTCGACCTGCCGGCTTTGGCCGGGGGCCGGCGCGGTGGCGGTCAGCTCAAGGAAGACGCTCTCCAGATCGGCGTCGACCCAGGTCAACTCGCTGACGTACAGGCCCTGACCGGCGAGGAGGCGGGTCACCATGGCGGATTCCTCTACCCCGGCGAGCAGCAGGTGGTCCGGTTCCCGGGTGACCCGGAACCCAGCCCGGGTCAGCGCCTCACTCGCCTCCGGCAGGTCGGCCACCGCTTCCAGGCGCACCCGGACGGTGCCGGCCGAGTGGGCCGCCAGCACCTTCTCCACCGGGCCGAACGCGACCCGGCGGCCCAACGAGATGATCGTGACCGAGTCACAGATCAGTTGGATCTCGGCGAGGATGTGGCTGGAGAGCAGCACCGTGGTGTCCGCTTCGGCCAAGTTCCGCATCAACGCCCGCATCTCCCGGATGCCACCCGGGTCGAGCCCGTTGGCGGGCTCATCCAGGATCAGCAGTCGCGGCTCCTTCAGCAGGGCGGAGGCGACGGCCAGCCGCTGCTTCATGCCGAGTGAGTAGGTCTTCACCCGCTCCCGGGACCGGTCGCGCAGCCCCACCAACTCCAGCACCTCGTCGATCCGGGTGGAGCGGACCTGACCCGCGCCGGCCAGCAGGGACAGGGTGTCCCGAGCGGTGAAGTGTGGGAAGAACTGCGGGCTCTCCACGATCGCGCCGACCTGACCGGCGACCGCGGACAGTTCGGCCGGGACCTCGTGCCCGAGCAGTCTCATCCGGCCGCCATCGGGCCGGATGAGACCGAGCAGCGTACGGAGGGTGGTCGTCTTACCTGAACCGTTCGGGCCGAGGAAGCCGTGCACCTGGCCCGCCTCCACCCGCATGTCGAAGCCGTCGAGCGCGTTGCGGGTGCCGCGCCTTCGGCTTCGATAGGACTTTTGCAGACCTGCTATCTCCAGGACAGCCGTCAAGCTGCACCTCCCCCGTTGGCGGCACTCACGACACAATACGTGGTACTACCCTTTGCACAATACCCAATCCGTGCATCGCGGCGGAAAGCGGCGAAAGAAGAGTTGGTCGTGCGAGTCAGGCACAGACCACCCGCACGCCAGCGGCGCGGAAGGCGGCGACCACCTCGGGCGCCGCACCCGAGTCGGTGACCAGAGTCTCCATCCGGTCCACCGGACAGATCCGGGCAAAGGCGTGGCCACCCAGCTTGGAGGAGTCGGCGATCACCACCACCCGCTTCGCCCGCGCCACCATCAGGCTGTTCATCGCCGCTTCCCCCTCGTGGTGGGCGGCGGCACCGAGCTGCGGGTCAACCGCGTCCACCCCGAGCAGGGCCACATCCAGGGTGACCTCCCGCAGCAGGGCCCCACCCAGCGGGCCGACCAGCTCGAATGACTTGGGTCGCACCACCCCACCGGCCACCACGACCTTCATCCGGGACCGCACCAGCAGTTCGTTGGCGATGTTGAGGGCGTTGGTGACCACGGTGAGCTGGGCACCCTCGGCATTGGTGTTCAGATCCGGCCGTACGGCCAGCGCTCGTGCCACCTCGGTGCTGGTGGTGCCGCCGTTGAGGCCGACCACCGTGCCCGGGGACACCAGCGCCGCGGCAGCCGCGCCGATCCGCTGCTTCTCGGCCGAGTGCTTCGCGGATTTGTACCGCAGCGGCAGGTCGTACGAGACGCCGTTGGCGACCGCCCCACCCCGGGTACGCGTGATCATCTGCTGCTGGGCGAGCTGGTCGAAGTCCCGACGGATGGTGGCCTGCGAGACGGCCAGACGCTCGGCGGCCCCCTCGACACTGACCCGACCGCTGTCGGTCAGCATCTCAAGCAGGGCGTTCCATCTCGCGTACCGGTCCACCCCGAACCCTCCAGCGGCTGCACGATTGGTGATTGTGCGTGCACACTAGTGCGCGAAACTAGGTAAAGGCAACGCCGGTTCTGCTCGATCCTCGGCCTGGTTGCCACCGCCACCCGAATCGGCGCACAATAGCGCGCGAAAGCCGGGCCTAACGAGCCAAATTGCGCACGTTCTGGAGAACCCCTGATGTCGTACGTCGACATGGAGATCGCGACTCAACCCGACTGCTGGCGGACCGCGGCACGGCTGGCCACCTCGGTAGCCGAGCTGCCCCAGCCCGGCGAGCGAGTCGCCGTCGTCGGATGCGGCACCTCCTGGTTCATGGCGATGGCCTACGCCGCCCGCCGCGAGCACGTCGGCCACGGCGAGACCGATGCCTTCCAGGCCAGCGAATTTCCCACCGGCCGCCGCTACGACCGGCTGATCGCGATCACGCGCTCCGGCACCACCACCGAGGTGACCGAGCTGCTCGCCGCGCTCCGCGGAGTGCTGCCCACCACCGTCCTGGTCGGTGACCCCGCCGCCCTCGCCGCCGATCTGGCTGACGCCACGGTGCCGTTGGCCTTCGCCGACGAACGCGCGGTGGTGCAGACCCGATTCGCGACGACCGCGCTGGCCCTGCTCCGCGCCCACCTGGGCGACAACATCCCCGCGCTCTCCGCCGACGCCGAGGTGGCGGTACGCGCCCCCCTACCGATCGACCCCGCCCAGATCGAACAGGTCACCTTCCTCGGCCGGGGGTGGACCGTCGGATTGGCTCACGAGGCGGCGCTGAAGTGCCGCGAGGCCGCCACCTTCTGGGCCGAGGCCTACCCAGCCATGGACTACCGGCACGGCCCGATCTCCGTCGCCGCACCGGGCCGACTGGTCTGGGCCTTCGGTGACCTGCCCGCGGGGCTTGCGGAGGATGTGGCGGCCACCGGTGCCGCCTTCGTCCACAGCCGCACCCACGGGTGCCGCAGCGTGATCGGAAACTGGGCCGCCGGTCGCACACCGCTGGACCCGATGGCCGACCTGATCCTGGCGCAGCGCTTCGCCGTCACGCTCGCCACCAGCCGTCGCCTCGACCCCGACGCACCGCGGCACCTCGCCCGCTCCGTGGTGCTGGCATGAGCAGCGGGGAGCCGGGCGGGAAGCTGAGCGCTCCGGACGGCGCACCCGACCGGAAGCAGGTCGTGGTCGCGATCGATGTCGGCGGCAGCGGAATGAAGTGTGCCCTGGTCCACCGAGACGGCACCGCCGCGCGCACCGAACACCACCCGACCCAGGCCGCCCGTGGTTCGGCGGCCGTGGTCGACACCATCCTCGACGTGGCCGACGGCCTGGCGGACACCGCCCGCCGCGAAGGGCTCACTCCGGTGGCGCTCGGCCTCGCCGTCCCCGGCGTCATCGACGAAGCAGCGGGGGTGGCGATTTGGTCGTCCAACGTCGGCTTCCGCGACGTGCCGCTGCGGGCCCTGGCCACGACCCGGCTCGGGATACCGGCGGTGCTCGGCCATGACGTCCGCGTCGGCGGCATCGCCGAAGCGCGCCTCGGCGCCGGCCAGAACGACCGACACGTCCTCTTCGTCGCCATCGGCACCGGCATCGCCGCCGCCCATGTGATCGACGGAACGGCTGCCGCCGGCGCGCACGGCGCTGCCGGGGAGCTCGGCCACATCCTGGTCCGTCCCGGCGGTCCGCGCTGCGGCTGCGGGCAGGCCGGTTGTCTGGAGGCGGTCGCGTCCGCCGCAGCGGTCGCCCGCCGCTACGCGGAGCTGACCGGCAGCACACCAGGGCCGAGCGCGGCCGAGGTAGCCGCCCGCGCCGCCGCCGGCGATCGGCTGGCCCAGCAGGTCTGGACGGAGGCGGTCGCGGCCCTCGCCGACGGGCTCGCCACCGGCCAGGCGCTCTTCGACGTCGAGACGGTCGTGCTCGGCGGCGGGCTGGCCCGGGCCGGCGCCCAACTGCTCGACCCGCTGCGGGCCGCGCTGCACGACCGGATGACCTTCCACCGCGAGCCACGGCTGGTCCCGGCGGCCCTCGGCGCCGAGGCGGGCTGCCTCGGCGCCGCCCTACTCGCCCTCGACAGCCTGGAGAAGCGATGACGGTACGGGTGACCGGTAGGGTGGTGACCCCCGCCGGGGTGATCCGCCAGGGCTGCGTAGAGATCAACAACGAGCAGATCACCGCGGTCGCCGAGTACCCGTCCGGGCGGGACGGGCACTGGATCCTCCCCGGGTTCGTGGACATCCACACCCACGGCGGCGGTGGACACACCTTCACCACCGGAGACCCCGACGAGGCCCGGGCTGCCACCGGCTTCCACCTCCGGCACGGCACCACCACCCTGCTGGCCAGCCTGGTGAGTTCGCCGTTCGAGCTGATGCGCGCCGCCACCACCGCCTATCGGCCACTGGTCGCCGAGGGGGTGCTCGCCGGGATTCACTTCGAGGGCCCGTACCTCTCCGCGGCCCGTTGCGGGGCGCAGAACCCGGCGTACCTGCGCGACCCCTCCACCGCGGAGCTGACCGAGCTGCTGAAGCTGGGCCAGGGGACGATCCGGATGGTCACCCTCGCCCCGGAGCGCGAGGGAGCGACCGCGGCGATCAAGCTACTCGCCGCCCAGGGCGTGGTCGCGGCGATCGGCCACACCGATGCCACGTACCAGCAGACCCAGGCCGCCGTCGCCGCCGGCGCGAGCGTCGCCACCCACCTGTTCAACGCGATGCGCCCGGTGCACCACCGGGAGCCGGGGCCGGTGATCGCCCTGCTGGAAGCTCCCACCGTGGTCTGCGAACTGGTCGCCGACGGAGTACACCTACACGACGGAATGCTCGCCTTCGCCACCACCACCGCCGGTGTGGAGCGGACCGCCCTGGTCACCGACGCGATGGCCGCCGCCGGCCAGCCCGACGGCGAGTACGAGCTGGGCGGACAGCGGGTCACGGTGACTGCCGGCGTGGCCCGGCTCGCCAGCGACGGGGCGGTCGCCGGCAGCACGCTGACGATGGATGCCGCCTTCCGGAACGCGGTCGCCACCGGGGTCGCCGTCCCGGAGGCCGCCCGGATGGTGGCCACCACGCCCGCCCGGGCGATCGGTCTCGGCGATCGGGTCGGCGCCCTCCAGCCGGGTCTCCGAGCGGACCTGGTGGTGCTCGGAGACGACCTGAACGTCGTCCGGGTGATGCGCGCCGGCACCTGGCTGGACTGACCGGGCCGCGTCGGTCCACGGCGGCGCGCGCCGCCAGTCAGCCCGGGGGCGAGATCTCCACCCCGAGCACCGCCTGCTCGTCGGGGCGGTGCGCCAGCACGTCCCCGAGGTACGACTGCACCGCCGGGGCCATGCCGACGTCCCGGCCGGCCCGCTGGGAGAGCAGCCACTTGTGCTCGATGATCTGCGCGAAGATCTCCTGGGGTTCCAGCTTGCGGCGTAGGTGCGCTGGCACGGCGCGGACCACCGGCTCGAAGACCTCGGTCAGCCAGCGGTGTGCCGCCTGCTGCTCATCGACCAGGTCGCTCTCGGCCCGGTAGGCGTCCAGGTCGTTGAGGAGCCGACGCGCCTGGTTCTCCTCCGCGTCCAGACCGGTGAGGCGAAGCAGCCGCCGGGTGTGGTAGCCGGCGTCCACCACCTTCGGCCGCACCAGATACCGCCCGTTGTCGATCGTCGACACGGCGATCTCGGCCACGTCGAAACCCAGCTCGTTGAGCCCGCGGATCCGGCCCTCGATGTCGTGCCGAGCCTCCCGCTCGATCTGCTGCTCGTAGGTGATCTCATGCCACAGCCGCTCGTACCGCTGTACGACCTCCTCGCACACCACGGCCGGGTCGATCGACTCGTGCAGCAGCCCGGCCGCCTGTAGATCCAACGCCTCACCGAAGATGTTCACCCGGGCGATCTCCAGGTCCTCACCGCGCTGCCCGTTCGACAACGAGCGGTGCAGCACCCCGGTCTCCGCGTCCACCAGGTAGGCCGCGAACGCGCCCGCGTCCCGACGGAAGAGGGTGTTCGACAGCGAGCAGTCGCCCCAGAAGAAGCCGGTCAGGTGCATCCGGACCAGCAGCGCGGCCAACGCGTCGAGGAGTCGCTCCATCGTCTCCGGCCGCAGCGTGTGCGAGAAGAGCGCCCGGTACGGCAGGGAGAACTGGAGGTGCCGGGTGATCAACACCGGGTCCAGCGGTTCCCCGGCTTCGGTCTGCCGGTCGGCGACGATCGCCACCGCCTCCACCGTTGGGAAGTCGATCCGTTCCAGGGCCCGCAGCAGGTCGTACTCCCGCTCGGCCACCCGCTCACCGGTCTCCTTGACCGCGTACACGTAGCCGCCGAGCCGAACGAACCGGACCACGTGCCGAGAGATGCCCTGCGGCAGCGCCACCAGGTGCTGCGCCGGCCACTCCACCAGCGGGGTCGACCAGGGCAGGTCGAGTAGCGCCGGGTCTACGAGAGCCGAGGTGATCCGCACGCACTCCAGTTTGCGCCCTCACCCGCCGGAACGCCTCCCCGCGTGGTTTGGCACACAGCCACCCGAACCGGGCCGGGGGCCGAACGGGCCGGTAGCGTGGCCGAGATGCGGCAGGCAATGACCCGGTGGCGAGCGGTACGGCTCCGGCCGGTCCGCCCGGCCGGCTGGTGGTTCGACGGGCTGCTCCTCGCCGGTCTGGTGGCCCTGACCACCGCCCTCGCCGCCGACCACCTCTTCGGCCTCGACCGGGCGGTGGCCGACTGGTCGGACGCGCACCGCCCGGCCGCCGCGTACTGGGCCGCCCTCATCCTCAACTACCTCGGCCAGGGCGGCCCACTGACCCTGACCGCCGTCGGGCTCGGCGTTCTGCTCGCCGTACGACTCCGCTCCGCCCGCCCACTGCTGCCACCGGTCGCCGGGTTCATCCTGATCAACCTTGTCGTCGGCGGACTCAAGGTGACGACGGCCCGGCCCGCGCCCAGCGCGAGCGGGAAAGAGCCCTTCCTCGCGCCGGAGCAGACTCTGCCGCTCTTCCAGCACGAGTTGGCGCTGCAGTTCACCCGCTCCTACCCGTCCGGGCACGTCGTCAACACGATCATCTGGTGGGGCGTGATCGTCCTGCTCCTCGCCCGGTTGCTGGAGACATACGGGCGCACGTTGCCACCCCGGCTCGCCGTCGCGGCGCGGGTCGTCCCGCCCCTGGTGGTATTCGCCACGACCATGTACCTGGGCTGGCACTGGCTGACGGACTCGATCGCCGGGCTGCTCCTCGGCCTCCTGCTGGACCGGGTGCTGCACCGGGTGCCCTGGGATGACGTGCCGCTGCCTCGGCGGATCGACCAGGACCGTCGGCGGCGGACCTCCGAGCGCGCGAACTGACTCGGACCGCTGTCGCGTGGGTCGAGGGCGTGGAGCTGCTCAGCACCCAAGTGGCATCGCCTATTGTATCCGCTTCTGGGAGCTTCGACGTATAATTCCCCTGGTCAAGGGTGAGAGTATGGCTATGAATAAGTTCAGGGGAAATTAATGAATAGAGTGGTACGCCCGAATCGGCGGGCGTTGCTCTCCAGCGCGCTCGTCGGCACGGTGGCCGCGCTCGCGGGCTGCTCATCGACGGAGGCGCAGACGCCAACGACCAGCGCCTCCCCCGAAGCACCACCCACCACACCCAAGGCAGCACTCGAACGGCTGATGGAGGGCAACCAGCGGTGGGCACAGGGCGACCCGCAGGCCCCCAACCGGGACCCGGCCCGGCGTCAGGCCGTAGCCCAAGAGCAGAAGCCCTTCGCGGCGGTCCTCTCCTGCATTGACTCGCGAGTGCCACCGGAGCTCATCTTCGACGTCGGCCTGGGCGACCTCTTCGTGACGCGCACCGGCGGCGAGGCGGTTGACCCGGTGGTTACCGGTTCTGTCGAATTCGGGCCCCTGACCAGCGGCACTCCGCTCATCGTCGTCCTCGGTCACCAACGTTGCGGCGCCATCAAGGCGGCGTACGCCTCCCTTCATGACGGCGAAACGCTGCCCGGCAACCTGCCGGAGGTCGTCACCGCCCTGCAGCCGGCGTACGAACAGGTAGCCGCCGCGGGGGGCAGCGACCCGATCGATGCCATGATCCGTGCCCAGATCGAGTTGGCCGCGAACGGCCTGCGTTCCAGCCCGGACCTCGCCCCACTCGTGGCGAAGCAGGACCTCGCCATCGTCGGCGCCTATTACTCCCTCGACACCGGTGCCGTCGAGGTCCTCAGCGGCGCACCCTCCTGACCAGCCGAACGGTGACCGAACAACACTGGTCCCGGCCAGCGGCATGGGCATCAGGGGCTTCTCCCTGGTGCTGGCGCCCTTCCGAGATCTGGGCTAGTCGGCAGGGTCGGGTTGTTGACCAACCGAACCGTCCTGCTCCCCCGCCCGAGGCAGTGGCGGGCCACCCGGGGGCAGTACGGCCTCCGGAGACGAGCCACCCGAGGGCAGTGCGGCCTCCGGAGACGAGCCACCCGAGGGCAGTGCGGCCCCCGGAGACGAGCCACCCGAGGGCAGTGCGGCCTCCGGAGACGAGCCGGCCGGGGGTCCGGGAACCTCTGCATCGAGCGGGCCGGCCGCACGGAGCAGGGCGTTCAGCCCGGCCCGGCGGGCAACCACCGTCAACCGGTCCCCGGCCATGATCACTAGCCGGTGGTCGAACTCCCACTCGTACCGCTGGCCGGAGCGGGCATGGGCGAGGAGCCGGACGCTCCCCGCGCGACCAACGGCGGCGAGCGGCTGACCTTCGAGTGCGGAGCCGGCGGCTACCGGGACCTCGGTGACCAACAGGGCGTGCCGGCCAACCGAGATGGTGGCGATGACGGCACGGTCCAGCAGGGCGCCGGCGAACGACGGCGCCGCCAGGTACGACACGCTCCGCGAGACACCGATACCGAAGGACCGTTGGACGCGCTCGGCGAAATGCCCATCAAAGAGCCGCAGCACCACCTGAACATCGTCGTTAAGAGAGCGGGCGGTCAGCGCGGCCCGCAGGTTCACCCCGTCGTCGGTGGAGACCACGACGAGGGCCTGGCAGGTAGCTACCGAGGCGGCACGCAGGGTCTCCTCGGCGGAGGCGTCCCCCACCACCAGCGGCACACCGAGCCGCCGGGCCAGCGACGCACCGCGCGCCTCCGGGTTCTTGTCGATAGCGACCACCTCGACGCCGAAGTCGCGGAGTTGGGCGGTCACCCGCATCCCGATGTTGCCGAGGCCGACCACGACCACGTGCCCGGCACGGTCGGTCAGGGGCCGCCCGGAGTGCAGCGCCAGCCGGGCGTTGACGAGACCGTCCACCACCACAGCGGTGATCAACGGAATCAGGGCCAGCCCGGAGAGATTGAGGACCACCTGGAGGACCTGTTCGCCGAGCGGCTTGGCGGCGTCCGGGTCCTGCCCGCTCAGGGCGGTGACCAGGGTCAGGTAGAGCGCCTCCCCCCAGCTCACCTCGGCGGTGCTGGCGTAGAGGCCGCCGAGCACGACGATCACCGCCAGCAGCACCAACACGGCGATGCCGATCCGACGGGTGGCGAAGCCGCGGACCGCCCGGAGCAGCATCGTGGCCGGCCGGCGCCACCGCCGGGCCCGGCGCAGTCGGCGTGCTGCCACCTCGGTGCCCGGTGGCGTACCGGCCGCCCCGGCGAGCACCACGTCGGCGGCGGTCGCGTCCGCGGGCAGGACCCGAACCTCCCGCGGATCGCGGGTATCCGCCACCGGGCAGACGATGTCCTCGTCGCGAAGATCGACGCGGCGGGCCACATAGAGGGTCCGGCCGCCGTGTCGGAAGTGAGCCGGCGCGACCTCACCCAGCGCGGCGGCGACGAAGGCAGGGGCCGCCATCGCGGCGTCGGAGAGCACCGCCGAGTCGGGGAAGATCTGTCGCACCCCGTTGGCCAGGCTGGTGTTGAACATCCGCACCACCAACCGCAGGCTCGGCTGGACCTCCTGTGCGCAGAGCGCGGCGTGCATGTTGCCCACATCGTCTTGGTGCAGCAACGCCAAACCCTCGGCCCGGTCCAGCCGGGCCTGGCGAAACGTCACCTCGTCGAGCCGGTCAGCCCGGATGACCTCGATGCCGTCGAGATCTCGACCGTCCGGGCTGTCCGTCCGCTGCCGCCTGGGCACCACCAGCGTGATCCGGATCCGGGTCAGCTGCGGCTCGGTGCCGAGCAGTGACTTCACCACCCAGTACGCCAGGGCGTCGTGGCCACAGACCACGTAGTGGGTCCAGGGGTCGTTGTTGCCTCGGAGCCGCCGCCCGGTCCACCACGCACGATCGAAGGGCCCCGTCATGTGGCGCATCGTAGACAGCCGGCACCCCTCGCGCAGCCCATCGATCACGATCGTGACGGATCAGTAGCGCGAGTCCAATCTCCACCCCGGTCCGACTCCGGCAAACTGGGACGATGACGCTGTCGCAACTGGCGGGTCGGCTGCTCGGCGTCCGCGAGCAGGTGGTGGAGCAGGGCGGTGGGGGCCCGTCGCGCGTACCGCGCCCCGCACCGACCGTGGTGGTCGGCGGCGGAATCGCCGGCATGTCCGCAGCGGTGGTGCTGGCCGAACGGGGAGTGCCGGTCACCGTCCTGGAGGCCGCCCCCACCATCGGCGGACGGCTCGGCGCGTGGCCGGAGGCGTCGCCCGACGGCACCCGGACCAACGAACACGGGTTCCACGCCTTCTTCCGCCAGTACTACAACTGGCGGAACATCCTCCGCCGGGTCGACCCGACGCTGGGCTTCCTCCGGCAGATCCCGCGCTACCCGGTCCTGTCCGCGCGCTGGCCGACCGAGGAGTTCGGCAAGCTGCCGCCCGCGGCGCCAGCGAACCTGCTCGCCCTTCTGCTCCGCAGCCCCAGCCTGCGCCTGCGGGACCTACGCGCGATGAACCGAGACGCCGCGCTGCCGTTGCTCAGCTACGACCCGATCCAGACGTACGCCGAGTTCGACGACACCACCGCCGACGCCCTGCTCACCTCGCTCCGGCTGCCGGACCGAGCCCGGGCGATGCTCTTTGAGGTCTTCTCCCACTCGTTCTTCAACCACGAAGCGGAGATGTCCGCCGCCGAAATGATCGCCCAGTTCCACTTCTACCTGCTGGGCAACCCGGAAGGGCTGGCCTTCGACTGCCCCACGGCGGACTACGCGACCTCGATCTGGCAGCCCCTCACCCGGCACCTCGAACAACACGGCGGCCGGATCATCACCGAGGCCGCGGTCACCGGGCTGCACCGCGACGCCGCCGGCTGGCAGGTGGTGAGCGCCGCCGGCGCGTACGAGGCCCGGCACGTCGTGCTCGCCGTCGACCCACCGGCCCTCGCGGCGCTGGTCGCGGCCTCCCCCATCCTCGCCGAAGCCGCCCCCGACCTGGTAGCGCGAATGCCCGCGTTCGGCCGACCCGGTCCGCCGTACGCGGTGGCCCGCTACTGGTGTGCCGGGGATGTGGATCCCGGGCGGGCCGTCTTCAGCGGGGTCTCCCGGCAGCCCACCCTCGACTCGGTGACGCTCTACCACCGGCTGGAGGCGGAGTCCCGCCGCTGGGCGGCGCGCAACGGCGGCGCGGTGGTCGAGTTGCACGCGTACGCCTGCGAGCCGGACGTGCCCGCCGAGGAACTGGCCGAACGGATGTGGCGCGAGCTGAGGCCCCTCTGGCCGGAGGCGGGGCGGCTGCGGATCCGTGAGCTGCGGGCCCGGGTGGAGGCCCAGGCGCCCGCGTTCCCGCCCGGCAGCCACGCGGAGCGGCCCGGCGTCCGCACCGACGCCGCCCGGCTCTACCTGGCCGGCGACGGCATCCGCACCGACTTCCCCAGTGCGCTGATGGAGCGCTCCGCCGCCACCGGCATCCTCGCGGCCAACCACATCCTGCGGGACGAGGGCGGCGCGACCGAGCCGGTCCACTCGATCCGCCCTCGGGGCCTGCTCGCCCGAGGGCACTGATCGGGCGGGGGCGCCCAAACCGCTACCCGGTGCCGCCCGTTTCGCCGGGCCCCATCTCGGGCGGGGACCACGGAAAGCGGGCCGGTCGGCGCTCGTTGGCCGCCGCCACGCCCTCCCGGGCCTCCCCGCTGGCCCGCACCTGCCCGTGCCACCAGGCGATCCGGTTGTCGTCCGCCCGCCCGTCGATGATTTCCTTGGCCGCCCTGACGCTGAGCTGAGACCGCGCGGTCACCGCGGCGGTAACCGCACCGACCCGGGCCGAGAGGGCGGCGGCGGGCAGCACCTCGTCCACCAGACCAACCCGGAGCGCCCGCTCGGCGTCGATCAGCTCCGCCGTGAAGAGCAGAGCCTTCGCCGTGGACGGCCCGACCAGTCGGGCCAGCCGGTGGGTGGTGGGTGCCGGATAGACCAGGCCGAGCCGGGCCGGAGGTACGCCGAAGCGCGCGTCGGCGGCGGCGAGCCGCAGATCGCAGGCGACGGCGAGTTGACACCCACCACCGACGCAGGCGCCCCGAATCGCGGCGACTGTCGGCTTGGCGAAGTCGACGAGCCGCTCCTCGGCCGTGACGGCGATACTGGCGTCACCGGCGTCCAGCAGCTCGTCCAGGTCACCGAGGTCCGCGCCGGCGCAGAAGGTGCCGTCGGCTCCGGTGAGCACCAGGGCCCGTACCGCCGGGTCAGCCTCCAGCTGATCGAGCATCCCCGGTAGTCGTCGCCACATCGCCGGGGTCATCGCGTTTCGCCGGGCCGGATTATGGATCACCACGGTCGCCACCGGACCGGCCACCTCGACAAGCAGTTCCGCGTCCGCCACCGCCACTCTCCCTCCGGTCCGTGTCGCCGCGGTGACGATATCGACGCAGCCGCCGCCCCGCCCCATCTCGGTGACGCCGGTCACGGTCTGGCGGCTCCTGCCCGCCGGTGGTTCTCCCTAGCCGGTGGCGCGATCAGAGCGGGGCCAGACGTATTCCAGATCGATCGGGATGTCCCCAAACTGGGGGCGATAGTGCTCGGGGTCCTTGCGCAGCAGCGACGAACGGTGGCTCAGGTGCAGGTCGTCGCGGCCCAACCAGGGCGGTAGCTCACCGGCGTCAGCCAGCTCGGCCTGGGTGCGTACGATACGCCCGCCCCGGGCGGCGGCGAAGTCGGTGACGAGCGTCGCGGCACAGGTGTCGGCTCGGCCCGACTCGCACCAGACCGCGCACACGTCCAACCCGTACCGGGTCAGCGCCTCCTCGTAGCCGGCCCACATCTTCACCGCCGGATGGTGTCGCCAGCCGTAACCCGGACGGGTCAGCCCCCGCAGCACCTGTATCGCCTCCACCCGCTGCTTACCGAGCCGACGTTGGTCCAGCGCGGCCGCGCTGGCCAGGAAGTCGGGGTACGGAAGGAACGTCTGCATCCTGGTTACCTACCCGCCACCGCACCCGACAATCCTCCGGCGGCGGGCAGCACGGCGGCGGCGCGGCGGGCGACGAAGCGACGGGGTTCGCTGACGTTATAGTCGATCCACCACAACGTCAGAACGCCCACCCAGTCCATCCTGGCTCGCCGGCAGGGATGCCAGCACCTCGACGCGCCGAGCCAGACGGACACCGCACAGGGGAACGCATGGCCGTCTACAGTGCTCGACAGCTCCACGGCTTGCGAATCATCGTCACCGGCGGCGGCACCGGGGGGCACACCTATCCGGCACTGACGACCATCCGAACGCTCCGCGCCCGCCTCGCCGAAACCGGCGCCGAGCCCGACATTCTCTGGGTCGGCGTCGAGCAGGGACTGGAGGCGAGGATCGCCCGGCAGGAGGGCCTACCCTTCCGCGCCATCACCACCGGAAAGCTACGGCGGTCCCCCAACCGTCAGGAGCTGTGGCGCAACATCACCGACGCGTTCCGGATTCCGATCGGCGTACTGCAGGCCATGGCGACCGTACTGCGGGTCCGGCCGCACGTGGTCCTCTCCACCGGCGGCTACGTCTCCGTCCCGATCGGTCTGGCCGCCTGGCTGGCCCGGCGCCCCCTGGTCATGCACGAGCAAACCCTCAACCTGGGCCTGGCCAACCGGATTCTCGCCCTGGTCGCCCGCCGGGTGCTGCTAAGCCACACCTCCTCGTTGCCGAACCTGTCGAAGCGAGCGCAGGCCAGAGCGGTGGTCACCGGCAACCCGGTCCGCCCCGACATGCTCACCGGAGACCCGGCTGCCGGCCGTGCCGCCTACGGACTGGAGCCGCACCTGCCACTGGTCTTCGTCACCGGCGGGGCGCAGGGCGCGGTGCAGGTAAACCAGATGATCGCCGAGGTCCTCCCCGATGTCCTGCAACGCTGCCAGGTGCTGCACCAGTGCGGGGAACACAGTCTGGACCGCATGCGACAGGTCGCCGCGCAGTTACCGCCGCACCTACAGGCCCGCTACCGCGTCGTGGACTATATCCATGGGCAACTGCCCGACGTGCTCGCCGCCGCCGACATCGTGGTCGCGCGCAGTGGCGCCGGCACAGTAGCCGAGCTGACCGCGTTGGGCCGACCGGCAATCCTGATCCCACTCGTGCCGACCTCCGGCGATGAGCAGCGGCAGACCGCCCGGCACCTCGCCGCGGCCGGCGCGGCGCGGATGCTCACCGGCGGCGATGCCACCGGCGCCGCGCTCCGCGCCGAACTCTTGACGTTGCTGGACGACGCGCAGCGTCGACACGCCCTGGCGGAGGCCGCCCGCCGCCACGGCCGGCCAGACGCTGCTGCCGCCGCCGTCACCGAGCTGATCGACGCCGCCCGCCGCGGCTGACGCACCGCGCTTCGCGATCGCCGCGCAGTCGGCGGCCCTGGCCGGTTCCGAGGCCCCAGCCGGCCAGGATTTCGGCGAATCCGGCGCGGCTCACCCCAGGCCGCTCCGCGAACGCGGCATCCCCGATCGCATCCACCCCTGGGTGGTGGATACGAGACCGCCCGCATGGTCGCAGCCCACCCGGCCGCACCGGTCACCGCCTGGCCGCACCGGCCCGGGGACCCCCAGGCGAGGCCGGGCAGCCACCCGTACCACCACCTCCGCAGCGACCAGGCACCAGAAAGACCCTCAGCTCAGAAACCACCGACCAAACATGCAAAAGCCCTGCCCACAGCGGCCGGTATTTCGGCTCCATCCAAGGCCAGCGGCATCGGCTAAACGAAGAGTTTTGTCCGCATTTATGACGTAGACACGTCTGGTCGGCTGCGACTATCGTCGCTGGAGCAGATCGATCAACACAAAGCAAGTGTTGACGACAAACGCAACACCTGCTAAGTGGTGCCGTGGCAGTTCACGGTGGCGCTACTCAAACTGCCAGGCAAGCAAATTCCAAACAACGGGGAACGGCCGCAATGCGTGCGCAGGACCTGGTGGTGCCGCGCCCCAACACCTCCCTGCCGGCACCCGTCCGGTCCCGCGAAGTCTGAGACTGAAGGCGGATATATGACCACAACAACGCAGCCCGAAAATGCCGAGTCGATGTACGACCGGATTGGCGGCGCGTCAACCGTGACGCGAGTCGTGGACCGGCTCTACACGCTGATCCTGGACGACTCGCTGCTGCGTCCGACCTTCCACGACAAGGACCTGGTCCCACTCAAACGGCACATGGCTGCGTTGCTGTCACAGGTCCTCGGCGGCCCCAAGGCCTACACCGGTCAGGATCTTGCCACAGTGCACCAGCCCCTTGCCATAACGGATGCGCAGTATCGCTCGGTCGCCGACTACCTGCTCGCATGCCTTTACATCGAACATGCTCCCGCCGATGTGCTCGCGGCAATGGTCGAGACCCTTACCACGCTACAAGCCACCATCGTAAGCGCCGATTCCGATCCCGCACCGGTTGGTTCGCCGACGTGACAGTGGAGCCTGACCGGCTACAAGCGTCGTGGGCACGGGTTGTCGCGCATGGTGATGCGGTGCCGGCCTACTTCTACGCGGCTTTGTTCACGCGTAACCCGCAGCTGCGACAACTCTTCCCGGCGTCCATGGCGGGCCAACGGGATCGGCTGGTCACCGCACTTGGACGCATTGTCGCCGGTGTTGGTCAGCCAGACGTGATGTTGCCTTTCGCACGCGGGCTCGGCCGCGACCACCGACGCTTCGACGTTCGTCCCGAGCACTACCCGCCCGTTGGGGAGGCGCTACTGGCCACCCTCAGCCAGTTCCTCGGCCCGGACTGGGACGCCGACCTGGCCGCCGGGTGGACTGAGGCGTACGGCCTCGTCGCGCAGGTCATGTGTGATGCCGCGGCGGAGGCCACCCGCAACGAGCCCCCGTACTGGAAAGCGCTGGTTGTCGAACACGAACGCCGGGGCCTGGATGTGGCGGTGGTCCGACTGCAGGTGGACCAGCCCGTGCCCTACTGGTATCTGCCGGGTCAGTCCTGCGCGATCGAGGTGCCGACACGGCTTCGCCTCTGGCGGTACTACTCCCCGGCGAACATTCCGCGCCGCGATGGGTTGGTTGAGCTACACGTGAAGGCCGTACCAGGTGGGGAGGTCTCCACCGCCATCGTCCAGTCGCTGCGCGTCGGCGACGAGACCCGCGTCGGCGCGCCCATCGGGCACAGCCTGACCCTGGACCCGGACTCCGGCCGGGATCTCTTGCTGCTCGCCGGCGGCACCGGCCTGGCTCCGCTGAAGGCACTCACCGAACAACTCGCCGCCGAGGGCGGCCGACGACGAGTCACCCTCGTCGTCGGCGGTCGCACGAGTGGCGACCTCTACGACCTACCCGCCCTGGAATCCATGGCGCAGCAGATGCCCTGGTTGACCGTCGTCCCCACCCTGTCCCACGATGCCCACGCCGCCGGCGTTCACCGTGGCACCGCCGTGGACGTCGCACTACGCATGGGCCGCTGGGACACGCACGACATCTACGTCTGCGGTCCAGCCGAAATGGTCGCCACCAGCCGCGAGCGTCTCGCCGAGGCTGGTATCGCCCCGCAACAGATTCGAAGCGAGGACGGTACCAACGACCCCTACCGCCCCGACTCCGTAGCCACCGTCACGGTGGCCGACCGCGCCGAGGTGTACGCACGATGAACACCGCCAACCACACCCGCGACGAGCCTAAACTCGGGCTGGAACAAGCCCTACCTCGCGGATGGCAACCGCTGTCCCCGGAACACGTCCGGGGACAGCGGTTCCGCGAGACCGCACTCGGTCGCCGTGGCTACCGCCCGGACGAGGTCGAGGCATTCCTCGCCCGAATGGCCGAGGAGGTGCAACGGTGGACCACCGTCCACGCCCGCGACCTCGCGGAAATCAACCGGCTACGCGACTTCTTCCGCAACCAGAACATCGACACCGAACCCGCCCGCCAACGCGCCTTCTCCAGCGAGGCGATCAACATCCTGGCCACCGCCCAGCAACAGGCCGACCAACTCATCGCCGATGCCAAAACCCACGCCCGCAGCATGCAGACCGACGCGCGTAGCCAGGCCGAACGCGTCGTCGTCGAGGCACGCCGCGAGGCGGAAGCAGCCGCCCACTCCTACCGCGTCCGCGCAGGTCAGCAATACTCCGCCGACCGCGAACAGGTCGAACGCCTCGCCGCCATCGCACGAAACATCCTCGCCGCAGTCGCCGGCGCCACCAGCCAACTCGATGGCGCCACCAGCCAACTCGATGGCGCCAGCGCCCAGATCCGGGCCGTGGGCGACGCCTTCAGCGCCGAACTGACCAAGTTGGTCGGTCCCCCAATCGCCGCACCCGAACGCGCCGCCATACCGGACCATCCCACAGCCACCGGCATCCAACCCGCCCGCGGACAGACGCACCGGTAGCCAAAGCGCCACGAACCCCAACGACCCACCACGCCGTAGGCCGCACCGAGAGCCGGGCGACCGGGCACCGGTGGTCTGTTTCGCACAGCTCAGCGCAACGCGTACGGCCCGCTCAGGCTGGTGCGGTAACGGCGGGTCGGCAGCAGCAACGTGGGGTGGCGGACGCTCCAGGCCGCTCCCTTGCAGACCATTTCCTTGTACCGGGCTGCCATCCTTCCGGCGAGGAAAGACGACTTGGCGCGGTCATCGGCGGTCACGAACTGGATGAGCCCGTCCCGCCGGCCGAGACTGACGCACTGGTTGAAGTAGCGGAACGCGAGTTTCGGCACCTCCCGGCCGGTCAGGCGCGCAGCGATCGCGTCGGCGGCCTGCCACCCCATCGGAATCCCGGTGGCGCAGGACATCCGGAGCGGCTTACCCCCAGGCCCCTCCGCGAACGCGGCATCCCCGATCGCATACACCTCGGGGTACGAGACCGCCCGCATGGTGGCATCCACCCGAATCTGTCCAGTTTCGGCAAGCTCAAGGGGCGTGGCGGCGGCGATGGGGTGAACGGCGAAGCCCGCCGTCCAGACAGTCACCTGAGCCGGAATGGTTCGGGCGTCGCCGGTGACCGCGCTGGCCGCGTCGACCCCGGCGATGTTCGTGTGCTCGTGCACGGTGATGCCGAGCCGGTCGCAAACACGTCGTAGGTGACGCCGTGCCCCGACGTCCAGCCAGTCACCGAGGCCGCCGCGGGCGGCGATCGCGACGGCGAGGTCCGGCCGCGCCTCGGCGATCTCGGTGGCAGCTTCGAGGCCGGTCAGCCCACCTCCAACGACCAGAATGTTCCCGCCGGCGCCGAGGCGGACCAGGCGGTCGCGCAGCCGCAGCGCGGACTCCCTTCCAGCGATGTTGTAGGCGTGCGCGGCGACACCGGGAACCCCGTGGTCAGTACCGGTGCTACCGAGGGCGTAGACGAGGGTGTCGTAGCTGATCTCGTCCGCGCCCTGCTGGTCCACCAACGTGACGATCTTGTGATCGAGGTCAACCGCGGTGACTCGCCCCAGGAGTAGCCGCACGTCCGTACCCGCGTAGATGTCACGCAGTCGGCGGTGGGCGAGGCGCTGTCCGGTCGCGAGTTGGTGCAGCCGGACCCGCTCGACGAACTCGGCCTCGGCGTTGACGACAGTGATCTCGACGCTGTCGGGGTGCAGCCGCCGGGCGAGACGTCCGGCGGCGGCGGTTCCGGCGTATCCGGCCCCGAGGACGACGATGCGGTGCTTCATGATCTCACTCCTGTCTCGATGCGTCCGCTTCCTGAACCGGACAGCGACGCGGTTACTGACAGGAGTTCGCCGTGAGCTGGGTCACCAGGCTTCGATGAGCGGTTCGCCGGGCTCGGCCGCGGACCAGCGGTGGGTGGCGCGGACAAGCTTGTCGGGGTTGACCTGGGTATGGATGGCCGCGATGCCCTCCCCGGTCAGGTGCAGGGACATGACGGCGACGACCCGGTCGTCGAGCACGACCACCACCGCGGGCCCGCCGTTGACGGCGCCGGCATAGACAGCAGGTCGGCCGCCGATCCGGTCTCGTTTGACTTTGGTGGGAACGAGGAGACCGCGCAGGAACCGCGCCACCGCCAGCGCGCCGGCGACCGGCGTGGTCCGGGCCGGAACCTTGCCACCACCGTCGCCGACGCTCGTCGCGTCCGCGGTCAGGAGCTCGACGAGCCGCCGAACCTCCCCACTGGTGGCGGCCACAAGGAACTCCTCGACGACCTTCCGCGTGCTGGTCGCGTCCACCTCCGCCCGGACCCGGTCGGTGCTGATGTGCTGCTTCGCCCGCCGGTAGATCTGTTGGCAGTTCGACTCGGTGAGGTCGAGGAACTCGGCGATCTCACCGTGCGAGTAACCGAACGCCGCCCGGAGCACGTACACCACCCGCTCGTTGGCTGAGAGCCGCTCCAGCAGGACGAGCACCGCCATCGAGACCGACTCCCGCTGCTCCACGGTGTCGACCGGGCCGAGCATCGGGTCTCCGGGGAGCAACGGCTCGGGCAGCCAGGTGCCCACGTACCTCTCGCGCCGGGCGCGCGCCGAGGTGAGCTGGTTGAGACAGAGGTTGGTGAGCACCTTCGTCAGCCACGCCTCGGGCGTCCGAACCACGGTCCGGTCGGTGGCCTGCCACCGGAGAAACGTCTCCTGGACCGTGTCCTCGGCGTCGCTCGCCGAACCGAGCAGCCGGTAGGCGATCGCCTCCAACCGAGCCCTGGAGTCCTCGAACAGCTCGACCTCGTGCGAACGCAGCGGCATGACCCGACAGTAGCCACACGGCCCCCGAGGCACCACGGCTCGGCTCGGCCCGCCGGTAGCGTCGGTGACCTGCGCCACGGCGCCGGTCTGGTCGCCCGGGATGCCGAGCGACGGTGCCGGTCTGGTCGCCCGGGGTGCCGAGCGACGACCGGTGTCG
Source organism: Salinispora pacifica DSM 45544 (assembly GCF_000378845.1). Lineage (NCBI taxonomy): Bacteria > Bacillati > Actinomycetota > Actinomycetes > Micromonosporales > Micromonosporaceae > Salinispora > Salinispora pacifica. Next base: position 2,858,216 of record NZ_KB905359.1, read on the forward strand.
GACCGCCGTGTCAGGCTGGGACCCGTGATCGTCACCTTCGAGGCCGAGCTGTGGGGCTGGAGTGCCCGGCGGGCGGACAGTTGGACCTTCGTCAGCCTCCCCATCGACCTGTCGGAGGAGATCCGGGAGCTGTCCGGACCGCCACGGCGTGGCTTCGGCTCGCTGCGGGTCCGGGTCACGGTCGGTGGCAGCACCTGGGCGACCTCAATTTTTCCGGACAAGCAGCGAAGCTGCTACGTGCTACCCGTCAAACGAGCTGTCCGCGAGGCGGAAAGCATCGAGGCCGGCGACGTCACCGCCGTGAGCCTGGAACTCCTCGGATAGGAAAACCAGCCCGGACCGGAGCGCCGCGCCGCCGCTGGCGTACGGCAGGATGGCCGACGTGACCGCTGCCCCCCGTCCCGCCCTGGCGACGCTCGAGGCGGTGCTGGAGCGGCTCACGTACGTCAACGAGGAGACCGGCTACACCGTGGCCCGGGTCGCCACCGACCGCAGTGGGGATCTGTTGACGGTGGTGGGTGCGCTGCTGGGCGCGCAGCCGGGGGAGAGCCTACGGCTGCACGGGCGCTGGTCCTCGCACCCCAGGTACGGCCGACAGTTCGAGGTCGACACCTACACCACGGTCTTGCCGGCCACGATCCAGGGCATTCAGCGCTACCTCGGCTCGGGCTTGGTGAAGGGCATCGGACCGGTGTTCGCCGAGCGGATCGTCGCCCATTTCGGCCTGGAGACGCTGCGGATCATCGAGGAGGAGCCGGCCCGGCTGGTGGAGGTGCCGGGGCTGGGCCCGAAACGCACGGCGAAGATCACCGCGGCGTGGGAGGAACAGAAGGCGATCAAAGAGGTCATGGTCTTCCTCCAGGGCGTCGGTGTCTCGACCTCGCTGGCGGTACGGATCTACAAGCAGTACGGCGACGCCGCCACCGATGTGGTCACGAAGGAGCCGTACCGGCTGGCGGCCGATGTGTGGGGCATCGGCTTCAAAACCGCCGACACCATCGCCCGGTCGGTCGGTATCCCGCACGACAGCCCGCAACGGGTCATGGCCGGGTTGCAGTACACGCTCTCCGAGGCCACCGACAACGGCCACTGTTACCTCCCCGAACCGGAGCTGGTCGCGGACGCGACGAAGATCCTCGACGTGCCGGCCGACCTCGTCACCCGTTGCCTGGACGACCTGGTCGCCGAGGAGGGCGTGGTCCGTGAGTCGCTGCCGGGCGGCGACGCGGAGCCGGTCCGGGCGGTGTACCTGGTGCCGTTCCACCGGGCGGAGCGGTCTCTCGCCACCAGCCTGCTCCGCCTGCTCGGCGATGGGGCTGATCGGTTGCCACACTTCGCGGGCGTCGACTGGGACAAGGCTCTGACCTGGCTGAAGGCGCGTACCGGCAACGACCTCGCCCCGGAGCAGGAGCAGGCGGTCCGGCTCGCGCTGACCTCGAAGGTCGCGGTGCTGACCGGCGGGCCGGGGTGCGGCAAGAGCTTCACTGTCCGTTCGATCGTCGAGCTGGCCGCCGCCAAGAAAGCCAAGGTCACGCTGGTGGCCCCGACCGGGCGGGCCGCCAAGCGCCTCTCCGAGCTGACCGGGCACCCCGCCGCCACGGTGCACCGCCTGTTGCAGCTACGCCCGGGCGGGGATGCCTCCTACGACCGGGACAACCCCCTCGACGTTGACCTGCTGGTCGTGGACGAGGCCTCGATGCTCGACCTCATCCTGGCCAACAAGCTCGTCAAGGCCGTACCACCCGGCGCACACCTGCTGCTGGTCGGCGACGTCGACCAGCTTCCCTCCGTCGGCGCCGGCGAGGTGTTGCGCGATCTGCTCGCCGCTCCCACCATTCCGCGGGTGCGGTTGACCCAGATCTTCCGCCAGGCCGCCCAGTCCGGCGTCGTCACCAACGCGCACCGGATCAACGCCGGCCGCCCGCCCCTGCTCCAGGGCCTGCCGGATTTCTTCCTCTTCGCCTGCGACGACACGGAGGCCACCGCCGACCTTACCGTCGATGTCGCCTGCTCCCGGATCCCCGCCAAGTTCCGCCTGGATCCCCGCCGGGACGTGCAGGTCCTCACCCCCATGCACCGCGGCCCCGCCGGCTCGGGAGCGCTGAACACCCTGCTCCAGCAACGACTCACCCCGCATCGGGAGGAGCAGCCGGAGCGGCGTGCCGGCGGGCGGGTGTTCCGCATCGGCGACAAAGTCACCCAAATTCGTAACAACTACGACAAGGGGCAGGCGGGGGTCTTCAACGGCACCCTCGGCATCGTCACCCAGCTCTCGACCGAGGAGCAGACCCTGACCGTCCGCACCGACGAGGACGAGAGCATCGACTACGACTTCGACGAGCTGGACGAGCTGGCGCACGCCTACGCCATGACCATCCACCGCTCGCAGGGCTCCGAATACCCGGCCGTCGTCATCCCGCTGACCACCAGCGCCTGGATGATGCTGCAACGCAACCTGCTCTACACCGCGGTCACCCGCGCCAAACAGCTCGTTGTTCTGGTCGGCTCCCGCCGGGCCCTCGCCGCCGCGGTCCGTACCGTCGGCGCCGGTCGCCGGCACACCGCCCTCAACCACCGACTCGCCACCACCACGCCCTGATCGGCGGGGAACACCGGGCCGGGACGAGAACAGGCCCCGGGCGTTCCCGGGGCCTGTTCTCGCTGGGAAGCGGGGCGTCAGCGGCCGGCCTCCCCGGTGGTACGGATCCGGTCCAGTGCCGGGGCGGAGACCGGCGAGGTCTCGGTCAGGTACGCGACCAGCGCGTCCAGGTCGATCTGGCCGGTGGCCGGGTTGGTGCCCTCGGTGAGAACGGAGAAGCCGTCGCCCCCGCCGGCCAGGAAGTTGTTCACCGTGACCCGGTAGGTGCCGTCGGTCTCCACCGGCACGTCGGCGAAGGTCAGGCTGCCGCGGACCACACGCGTGCCGGCGCAGGGGTCATCCGCCGGGGCGGTGCCGCCAGCCGGATCGACGACGTACCGGACCGTGGCCGACGGGTAGAGCACCCGCTCGGTGACGAACTGCTGCTCCAGCAGGCAGTAGAGCTGCTCGCCGGTGAGGTCGAGGGTCACCAGGTTGTTGGTGAACGGTTGGGTGGTGAACGCCTCCTCGTAGGTGACCGGGCCGGCGTCGAGGTCGGCCCGGACACCGCCCGGGTTCATGAACGCGGCGACCGCGTTCTGGTCCCCCTCGCTGGCCCAGAGCTGGGCGTCGGCGATCAGGTTCCCGAGCGGGGACTCCCCGCGGACGGTGTCGAAGAGGGTCTCCTGCGTCCGGGTGATCGCCTCGGTGGTCTCGCCGACCTCCCGGCCGGCGACCGGGCCGAGGACGGTCTGGTACCGGTCGATCAGCGCGGTCTGGGCCGGGTCCTCGGCGACGTCCCGGGTGACCACCAGGTTCTCGGCGGTGGCCCGCAGCACGTCCCCGGTCCGCCGATCGATCTTCAGGTCGATGTCGGTGATCAGCCGGCCGTACGAGCTGGCGCTGGTCACCAGCTTGTTGTTGACCTCGCAGTTGTACGCCTGGTGGGTGTGCCCGCTGACGACGACGTCGATGGACCGGTCCATCCGGTTGACGATGTCGACCACCGGGCCGGTGAAGTCGACGCAGTCGTTGATGCCACCGGCGCCGGCCTGGTTTCCGCCCTCGTGCAGCAGCACCACGATGGTCTCCACGCCCTTACGGCGCAGTTCCCGCGCGTACCGGTTGGCGGTCCGCGCCTCGTCGGCGAAGGTCAGGCCGGCGACGCCGTCCGGGCTGACGATGTCCGGCGTGCCCTCGAGGGTCATTCCGATGAAACCGATCTTGACGCCCTGCACCCGGTGGATCGCGTACGGGGGCAGCAGCGGCTCGCCGGTCTCGGTCACGAAGGAGTTCGCGGCGAGGTACTGGAAGTCGGCGCCCCGGTACGGGGTGCCGTCGGCGCAGCCGTCGACCGGGTGGCAGCCGCCGTGCTGAATCCGCAGCAGCTCGTCGGAGCCCTCGTCGAACTCGTGGTTGCCGACGCTCGCGTAGTCGAGCCCGGCCTGCGACAACGCCTCAATGGTCGGCTCGTCGTGGAAGGCCGCCGACAGCAGCGGCGAGGCGCCGATCAGGTCCCCGGCGGCGACCGTGATGGTGTTCTTCTTCTTGCTGGCCTTACGCAGCTCGGCCAGGTGGGTCGCCAGGTACTCGACCCCGCCGGCGGGCTGGCCCTCGATCGTGCCGCTGGAGCCACCGGGCGGCTCCAGATTGCCGTGGAAGTCGTTCAGCGCGAGCAGCGTGACGTCGACCGGCTTCCGGCCGGCGTCCGCCGCTTCAGGGGTGGTCGCGACCGCGCCGAAGGCGGCCACAGCGAGCGCGGTCAGGCCGATTGCGGCCCGACGCATCCCAGGGATGGACATGGAACTCCTCGTGGAACCGGCGCGGAAACATCCGGGCTAGGCACGCCCACCATTTCGCGCCATCGGCAGGATTCAGACACCGGCGGCGACGGGTACGCCACCAGCACCGACACCAGCCTCTCATCGCTCCCGCCACCAGTCGACCGGGCGGTAGACCACAGCTTCAACAACAGTGGGTAGCCCGCTGGCCCGCCGTATCGAGCAGACCGGGGTGCCGCGACCGGCTGGCTACCCTGGTACCCGGCACCGGCAGCGGCCGGTCACCTCCGACCCGGGACAACACGCGAGTGGATCACGATCAAATCATCTGTGCCGGCACGGCCCGCCTGCCGATGGCGTCGACCGTCGCCCAGGCGTGCCAGTGGACCGTCGCCACCCTGGCCCAGTCCACCCCGGCCGCCGTCTCGGTGCTGCTGGAGGTCCATGACCGGCTCCGGTGCATCGCGGCCACCGGGTCGTGGCAGGTCTTCTCGACCGTCCCGCCGGCTACCGGCGTCGTCGGTCAGGTGCACACCACCGGCCGCCCCGCGGTCATCACCGACCTCGGCGCGGACCCGGATCGCCTCCCGGTCCGCCCCGACGCCACCGGTGAGGTCTGCGTACCGGTGCCGGGGCCGGCGGGGCGACCCGTCGGCGTCCTCGACCTGATCTGGAGCCAACCGGCGGACCTGACGGCGTGGCGGGACACCGCCGAACGCCTCGCGGAACAGCTCGGCGCGCGGATCGCCGCGCTCGGCGGACCGCCGGCGGAGACCCGGAGCGAGGAGCTGTTGCGGCACGCCGCCGCGCTGGCCGCCGCCGACACCGAGCGGGAGCTGCGACACGCGGCGTGCACGGCCGCGCGGGACGTCTCGACGCTCTCCACCGCCGTTATGGTGCTCGCCGGGCAGCCGGGGCCCCGGCTGTGCGCGCCGACCACCCGCCCCGACGAGTTGGAGGCCCGGGTCCGGGCCGCGCTCTCCGCGGCCGGCCCGGAGGCGCTGGGGCGGATGGTCGACCTGGCCCACCGCTACGGCGCCGGTTACACCCTCGGTGAGACCGAACCGCCGGCGACCGACGACCACGCTCCGCTGACCCGGGCCGGGGTCCGCACGCTGGTGGCGGTACCGGTCCGCGCAACCGACGACATCGGGCTACTGCTGGTCGCCGACGCGCGGCGGCTCCGCCCCGACCCGACCACCGTCAACCTGCTGGAGCTGCTCGCCAGCCAGACCGGAAGCGCCCTGGACCGGCTCCGGACCGTGGCCCGGCTCCGCGAGCGGGCCAGCTCCGACCCGTTGACCGGGTTGCGGCATACCGGGCCGTTCGGGGAGCGGATCGCGGCGGCCACCCCCGGGCGTACCGCCCTGCTCGCGATCGACGTGGACGGCTTCAAGACCGTCAACGACACGTACGGCCACCAGGCCGGTGACCGGCTGCTGGTGGGGCTGGCGCGGGCGTTGGAGGGCGCGTTGCGCCAGGGCGACGAGCTGTACCGGACCGGTGGCGACGAATTCGCGGCGGTGATCGAGGTGAACCGCCCCGAGGAGGCTCTCCGGGTCGCCGAACGCCTCACCGCGGCGGCGCGCCGGATCGGCCGCACCGTCAGCGTGGGCGTCGCCCTCCCGTACCCGGACGAGCCCGCCGGCCACGCCCTCCACCGCGCCGACCAGGCGCTCTACCGGGTGAAACGGGAGGGCCGCGACGGCGTACGCCTGGCCGCCGCCTGAAACGTCAACGCCGGGTCAGTTCGCCGGCCAGGAGTTCGGCGATCTGCGCCGCGTTCAGGGCGGCGCCCTTGCGGAGGTTGTCCCCGGTCACGAAGAAGTCGAGCGCGCGGGGGTCGTCCAGGGCACGGCGGAGGCGACCGACCCAGGACGGGTCGGTGCCGACGGCGTCGATCGGCATGGGGAACTCACCGGCCGCCGGTTCGTCGACCAGAATCACGCCGGGTGCGTTGCGCAGCACCTCACCGGCCCCCTCGGCGTCCACCTCGGTGCCGAAGACGGCGTGCACCGCCACCGAGTGCCCGGTGACCACGGGTACCCGGACGCAGGTGGCGGTGACCTTCAGATCAGGCAGGTCGAGGATTTTGCGCGAGTCGTTACGCAGGGTCACCTCTTCGGAGGACCATCCGCCGTCGCTGAGCACCCCGGCCCAGGGCACCACGTTCAGTGCGAGGGGTGCGGGGAAGGGGCCAAGGTCGTCCCCGACCGCCTGCCGGACATCTCCGGGACGGGAGCCGAGCTCCCGGTCTCCAACGATCTTGACGAGCTGGCGGTGCAGGGTGTCCACCCCGGCCTGCCCGACATCGGATGCCGCCTGGTAGGACGAGAGCACCAGCTCCCGCAGGCCGTACTCGCGGTGCAGTGGCGCCACCGCGACGATCATGGCGGTGGTCGTGCAGGTCGCGTTGGCGACGATGCCCCTCGGCCGGTTCCGGACCTGCTCCGGGTTGATCTCGGGGACCACCAACGGAACATCGTGTTCGGCACGAAACACGGCGGTGTTGTCCACCACGACGGCGCCCCGGTCGACCGCGGTCGGCGCCCACTGGGCCGAGACCGCGTCCGGAACGTCGAATATCGCCACGTCAACGCCGTCGAAGACCTCCGGGGTGAGCGCCTGAACGGTCAGCTCCTCGCCCCGGCAACACACCGGCTGCCCGACCGACCGGGGAGAGGCGACGAGTCGGATCTCGCCCCAGACGTTCCGCCGGCCGGTGAGCAACTCACACAGGATGGCGCCAACCGCGCCCGTCGCCCCGACCACAGCCAGGGTGGGCTGCGACGCCATGGGCTACCGCCCCGTCCCCGCGTACACAACCGCCTCGGTGTCACCACCGAGCTCGAAGGCGTCGTGGATGGCGCGCACGGCGTTGTCCAGGTCGGTGTCGCGACACACCACCGAGACCCGGATCTCCGACGTGGAGATCATCTCGATGTTCACGCCGGCCTGGCCGAGGGCGGCGAAGAAGCCGGCCGCCACGCCCGGGTGGGAACGCATTCCGGCACCGATCAGCGAGACCTTGCCGACGTGGTCGTCGTAGAGCAGCCCCTTGAACTTGACGCTGTCCTGGATCTTGCTGAGCGCGGCCATGGCGGTGGGGCCGTCGGTCTTGGGCAGGGTGAACGAGATATCCGTCCGGCCGGTGCCCTCGGTGGAGACGTTCTGCACGATCATGTCTATGTTGATCTCCGCACCGGCGACGGTGTCGAAGATCCGCGCGGCCGCACCCGGCTCGTCGGGCACCCCGACGATCGTGATCTTGGCTTCGCTGCGGTCGTGGGCGACTCCGGTGATCAACGCCTGTTCCACGGGAAGGTCCTCCATCGATCCGGTGACCATCGTGCCGGTGCTGGTCGAGTATGACGAACGGACGTGGACCGGCAACCCCGCCCGGCGGGCGTACTCCACGGCGCGCAGCGCCAGAATCTTGGCGCCGCAGGCGGCGAGCTCCAGCATCTCCTCGTAGGTGATCTGTCGGATGTGCCGGGCGTCCGGCACGATCCGCGGATCGGCGCTGAAGACGCCGTCAACGTCGCTGTAAATCTCGCACACATCGGCGTTGAGCGCGGCGGCGAGAGCCACGGCGGTGGTATCCGAGCCACCCCGCCCCAGAGTGGTGACGTCCTTGGTGTCCTGCGACACGCCCTGGAAGCCGGCGACGATGACCACCGCGCCCTCGTCCAGGGCACCCTTGAGCCGCCCCGGCGTGACGTCGATGATCCGGGCCCGACCGTGCACCGAGGTGGTGATGACCCCGGCCTGCGAGCCGGTGAACGACCGCGCCTCGTACCCCAGGTTGTGGATCGCCATCGCGAGCAGTGCCATCGAGATGCGCTCCCCGGCGGTGAGCAGCATGTCCAGCTCCCGACCGGGCGGCAGCGGACTAACCTGGTTGGCGAGATCGGTCAACTCGTCGGTGGTGTCGCCCATGGCGGAGACCACCACCACCACGTCGTCGCCGGCCTTACGGGCGGCGACGATCCGCTCGGCCACCCGCTTGATCCGCTCGGCGTTGTCGACGGAGGATCCGCCGTACTTCTGCACCACGAGTGCCACGACGGCGCACTCCCCTCCCAAGTGACCCTGAGCGTGCCGACGCCGCCGACGGAGCCGGCGGCGTCATGTCAAGACGCCCTCAGGGTATCCGGCGGACCACCCGGCCGCGTCGGGTGATCCCAGCATCCGGCCCCGAGCGCCGGGACGCTCCGGACAGCGGACCGTTACGGGTACCTTTTCCCACATTTAACCGCCGCCAACCGCACCGTCGTACCAGCGAGTTCGACCTTCCCGCTGACCTGTTGCTGGCCACCCGACTGCGACTCCCGTCTCACAGTCCGGGCGATCCTTCCCAGATCCACTTCCCGCCACGTAGGGTGACGCTGTCATGTGGCAGCCGTTGCTTCTCCTTGGTCGCCGCGGCGAGGCCTGACGGCCGGCACCTCGCCGCGGGGTCGAACCGCGCCGCCCGCTCCGACCCATTCTTCGGCGCCTCGCCGACCTCGACTGCTGATGTCACATGACCACGGAGGCACTCCGCATGGCCCACCCTGCTGCCACCCCCGACGCTGCGACCGACCCCATCGCCCGGCAACGCCCCAGCCGGATGCCGTACCACCGCTACCAGCCCTACCAGCGTCAGTTCCGCACCGACCTCCCCGACCGCAGCTGGCCCACCCGGCAGGTCGAGGCCGCGCCGCGCTGGTGCGCGGTCGACCTGCGAGACGGCAACCAGGCCCTGATCGACCCGATGTCCCCCGAGCGCAAGCGCCGGATGTTCCAGCTCCTGGTGCAGCTCGGCTACAAGGAGATCGAGGTCGGCTTCCCCTCGGCCAGCCAGTCCGACTACGACTTCGTCCGACAGCTCATCGAGCAGGACCTGATCCCCGACGATGTCACCATCCAGGTGCTGACGCAGTGCCGGGAACACCTGATCGACCGCACCTTCACGGCGCTGCGGGGCGCGAAGCGGGCAATCGTGCACTTCTACAACTCGACCTCAACGCTGCAACGCCAGGTCGTCTTCGGGCTGGACCGCGACGGCATCACCGACATCGCGACCACCGGCGCCCGGCTCTGCCAGAAGTACGCGGAGATCCACACCCCGGACACCGACATCCACTACGAGTACTCCCCCGAGTCGTACACCGGCACCGAGCTGGACTACGCCGTGGAGGTCTGCGCGAAGGTGATCGAGGTCCTCGACCCGACCCCCGACCACCGGCTGATCCTCAACCTGCCGGCCACTGTCGAGATGGCGATGCCAAACGTCTACGCCGACTCGATCGAGTGGATGCACCGCCACCTGCCCCGACGGGACAGCCTGGTGCTCAGCCTGCACCCGCACAACGACCGCGGCACCGGAGTGGCCGCCGCCGAACTGGGCCTGCTGGCCGGTGCGGACCGGATCGAGGGCTGCCTCTTCGGCAACGGCGAGCGCACCGGCAACGTGGACCTGGTCACCCTGGGCCTGAACCTCTTCTCCCAGGGCATCGATCCTATGATCGACTTCTCGAACATCGACGAGATCAAACGTGCCGTCGAGTACTGCAACCAGCTACCCGTGCACGAGCGTCACCCGTACGCCGGCGACCTGGTCTACACCGCCTTCTCCGGTTCCCACCAGGACGCGATCAACAAGGGGTTCGACGCCCTCGCGGCCTCCGCCGACACCGCCGGCATCCCGGTCGAGCAGCACCCGTGGGCGGTGCCGTACCTGCCGATCGACCCGAAGGACCTGGGTCGCACCTACGAGGCCGTCATCCGGGTCAACTCGCAGTCCGGCAAGGGCGGCGTGGCGTACATCATGAAGACCGAGCACCAACTCGACCTGCCCCGCCGGCTCCAGATCGAGTTCTCCGGCGTGGTCCAGCAGGTCACCGACGACAACGGCGGCGAGGTCGACCCGCAGACCATGTGGGAGATCTTCGCCGGGCAGTACCTGCTCGACCACCAGGTGAACCCCACGGTCACCCTGACCACCTACACGCTCGGCACTGTGGACGGCAAGGTCGAGTTCGAGGCGCGGGTCGGGCACGGCGGCGGGCAACGCGCCGTCAGCGCCATCGGCAACGGACCGGTGGACGCGTACGTCAACGCGCTGCAGTCCCTCGACGTCAACGTACGCGTCCTCGACTACCACGAACACGCCCTCTCCGCCGGCGGCGACGCCCAGGCGGCCGCGTACGTGGAGTGCGCGGTGGACGGCCGTACGGTCTGGGGCGTCGGCGTGGACGCCAACATCGTCACCGCCACCATCAGGGCGGTGACCAGCGCCGTCAACCGCGCCCACTGAGGCACCCAAGGCCCGGCCCGGGTTGGCCTCCACCGAGGTTCACCCGGGACCCAGTCCGGGTTGGCCTCCACCCGAGGTCAACCCGGGGCCCGGCCCGGTTTGACTCCACCCGAGGGCAAACCCGGGCCCGGCCGCCTGCCGGCCGTACCGGCCGACCTCAGTCGGCCGGTACGGCCGGAGCCGTCAAGAAGCCATCCCCTTCTCCGACCCGGTGGCGGCCGGCAGGGACTGGCAGGGCTGCGACGGTGGCGGCGCCCGGCGCGGACGGCGTACGAAGACCACAGCCAGCGCCGCCCCGATCAGCAGCAGCCCGGCGCACCAGGCCAGCGCGCCCCGGTAGGCGGCGGTCAACTCGTCCGGCCGTTCGTACTCGGTGCCGGAGAGGCCGACCAGCAAGGGCAGTGCGGCCACCGCGAGTAGCCCCCCGGCGCGCGAGGCCGCATTGTTGAAGCCACTCGCCACTCCGGCGAAGCGATCCGCGACGGCGGCCAGCACCGAGGCCGTCAACGGCGCCACCACCAGGGCCAGCCCGAACCCGAAGAGAAACACCCCGGGCAGCACGTCCCGCCAGTAGGACGCCTCCGCCCCGACCTCACGGAGCAGGACAAGCCCGACCGCGGACACCACCGGCCCCACGGTCAACGGCAGGCGGGGCCCGATCCGAGTCGCCAGATCACCGGCGAGCGGTGAGCCGACCAGCAGCAGCACGGTCACCGGCAGCAGCGCGACGCCGGTGGCCAGCGCCGACCAGCCGGCCACGTTCTGAAGAAAAACGGCGACGAAGAAGGTGAACCCACTGAGCGCCGCGTAGATCACCACGGTGAAGATGTTCAGCACGGAGAAGATCCGGCTGCTGAACAGCCCGGTCGGCAGCATCGCGGTCTCCCCCCGGCGTCGCTCGACCAGCACGAAGGCCACCGAAGCGAGAACGCCGGCCGCGGCGGCGAGCAACACCGATACCGACGTCGCACCCCGAGCCGGTGCGTCGATCAGCGCGAACGTGATCCCGGCCAGGGCGACCGCCCCCAGCACCGTGCCGAGCACGTCGAACCGCCGCCGGCCCGACCCCTTGGTCCTGGTACGCGAGGCGCTCTCGTCGCGACTCTCCGGCACCCAGCGCAGGGCGGCCAGCAGCACCAACACGGCCAGCGGCACGTTCAGGAAGAAGATCCATCGCCAGGAGAACTGGTCGATCAGCCAGCCGCCGACGAAGGGGCCGAGCGCGGTGGAGACGCCGGAGAAGCCGGCCCAGGCGCCGATCGCCCGCCCCCGGTCGTCCGGGTGGAAGCTGGCCTGTAGGACCGAAAGGGAACCGGGGGTGAGCAGGGCCGCTCCGGCGCCCTGCAGGAGCCGGGCCGCGATGAGCTGCCCGGTGTCCTGGGCCAGCCCACACAGCACCGACGCCGCGGTGAACCACACCACCCCGAGCAGGAAGACCCGCCGTCGGCCGAACCGGTCCCCGAGCGCGCCACCGAGCAGTACGAACGCCGCGAGCATCAGCAGGTAGCCATTGACCGTCCACTGCAGATCCGAGACGGTGGCGTCGAGGTCTGCGCCAAGGCGGGGCAGGGCAACGTTGACCACGGTCCCATCGAGAAAGACCATGCCGGAGGCGAGCACCGCGGCGAGTAGCGTGCCGGCCCCCGCCGGGGTACCCAGCCGAAGGGAGGGTGTAGTCATGGCCCCAAGGTTGCCCCGACTCGATCTCGAAGCGGCTACGAAACGCCGAAACGGCCCGCCGAGATGCTGGGCGAGAGCCCTGGAACCCGCCAAGCTAGAGCGGTGTCGTCTCTGCGTACCAGATCCGGACCGCTACTCGCGACAGTGCTGGCGCTCGGTTTGGCCGGCTGCGTCCCGGCCACCACACCGGAGCCGACGCCCACCAGCGACGGTGGGAGCGCGATGGAGAAGCTGGCCGAGCTGACGGTGGCCAGCGCCGGCTCGATGAAGGGCTACAGCCGCGATCGCTTCCCCCACTGGCGGGGCACCGGCAAGAACTGCGACGTCCGGGACACCGTGCTCGCGCGCGACGGAGAGAGCATCAAGCTCTCCGGCTGCAACGTGGTCGGTGGGCGCTGGGAGAGCGTCTATGACGGCCTGGTCCTCACCGACCCCTCCGAGGTCGATGTTGACCACATGGTCCCGTTGGCGAACGCCTGGCGATCCGGGGCCGACCGGTGGACCGACGCGAAGCGGGGTGACTTCGCCAACGACACCCGGCTGCCGCACCTCTTCGCGGTTTCCCGCACCGCCAACCGGTCGAAGGGTGATCAGGATCCATCCCAGTGGCGACCGGCGAACCGGTCATACTGGTGCCGCTACGCCGAAAGCTGGGTCACGGTGAAACATCACTGGCAGTTGTCGGTAAACACCGACGAGAAGACCGCGCTGGCCGACATGTTGGCGGGCTGCACCGGGGGGAGCCGATCGTGACCAGCACCGGGACTGACCCGACACCGCACCGGCTCCCGGGAGCCGACAACGACGTGACCGGTGGTTCCGCCCCGGGCAGCGCCGGGATGACGGCCGACGGCGCTGCCGGTGCCGCGGTACCCGGCGCGGGGATGAGCGCGGAGACCACCGGCGCCCCGGCGGGCGGCACTCCCGGCTCCGGGATGCGGGCCGACGGCGGGTCCCAGGTCTGCAGCGCGGACATCGTCCCCGGGCCGGGCGGGGTGATGACCGACGAGGTCGGTGTGATCACCGGCGAGCTGACGCTCCGCACCGAGTACCTCGACGGTCAGGTCACCCTGCGAGTGCAGTACCGCGAGGCCGACGAGTGGTATGTCGTGACCGGCGGACGGGTGATGCTGCCCGACCCGGCCGGCCTCGGAGCGGTACACGCGATCGCCGTCGCCCTGCTCCACCGCCCCGACGGCTGAGCCGGGCCGCGGTAACAGCCGGTCCTGGCTGCCCGCGACCCGGCTCCGACGGCTCAGCCGTCGGCGGAATCCGCCTTCGCGGTCGGGGCCGGGATCGATACCGGCTCCGGAACCGCGTCGCCGTCGGACGCCCGGGTGGCTCCCGCCCCGGCGTGGCCCGGACGGAGTTCCCCGCTGGCGATCTGCTCGGCCCAGTGGCAGGCCACCCGGCTGCCGCCGATGTCGCGCAGCACCGGCCGTTCGTCGGCGCAGCGCGTCGGCTGGGCCCACGGACAGCGGGTGTGGAATCGGCAGCCCGCCGGCGGGTTGGCTGGCGAGGGCAGGTCCCCGGCGAGCAGGATCCGCTCCCGGCGGTCCTCCACATCCGGGTCCGGCACCGGCACCGCCGACATGAGCGCCCGGGTGTACGGGTGCAACGGCTCGGTGTAGAGCCGGTCGCTCGGGGCCTCCTCCACCAGAGCGCCGAGGTACATGACGCCGACGATGTCGGAGATGTGCCGGACGACGGCCAGATCGTGCGCGATCACCAGATAGGTGAGACCGAGGCTCTCCTGCAGTTCGTCGAGGAGGTTGACCACCTGCGCCTGGATCGACACGTCCAGGGCGGACACCGGCTCGTCGGCGACGATCAGCTCCGGACCGAGGACCACCGCCCGGGCGATCCCGATCCGCTGCCGCTGCCCGCCGGAGAACTCGTGCGGGTAACGGGACAGCGCCCACCGGGGCAGCCCCACCTTGTCGAGCGCTTCCCCGATGATCGCGCGTCGCTCGTCCCGGTTGCCGCCGATGCCGTGGGTCTGCAAACCCTCGGTGAGGATCGACTCGACATTCTGCCGTGGGTCCAGGCTGGACATCGGATCCTGGAAAATCATCTGCATCCGACGACGCATGGCGCGCAGCCGGGCCGGCGGCAGCGTGGTCAGCTCGACACCGTCGAAGACGACCTCGCCGCCGGTGGGCGCGGTCAGCTGGAGCAGCGCCCGGCCGAGCGTCGACTTCCCGCACCCGGACTCGCCCACCAGGCCGTAGGTCTTGCCACGGGGAATCCGCAGGTCGACCCCGTCGACCGCCTTCACGTGGCCGATCGTGCGATCGAAGAGCACCCCCCGCTTGATCGGAAAGTGCACCTTCAGGTCACGGACCTCGACGAGGAACTCGTTGTCAGTCACGGGTCTTCTCCTCGTTGGGCTCCGGGCTCGACGCCCCGGGCTGGTCGGCCGGACCGGCCTGGGCCGGGACGGCGCCGGGCAACGGCACCGGGTCGACACAGCGGTAGGTACGGCCGTCGTGGGTGCGTACCAGCGGCGGCGTCTCGTCGAGGCAGGCGTCCACCCGCCGGGAGCAGCGCGGAGCGAACGCACAGCCCTCCGACCAGGACAGCACGTCGCGTACCGAGCCGGGGATCGGGTTCAGCGGCTCGCCACGTCCACTGTCCAGGCGGGGCACCGAACCGAGCAGACCCGCGGTGTACGGGTGCCGTGGTTCCCGGAAGAGGGGACGTCGACGGGCGGTCTCGACCACCCGACCCGCGTACAGCACGTTGATGCTGTCACACATGCCGGCGACCACCCCCAGATCGTGGGTGATCATGACCAGTGCGGTGCCGGAGTCGTGGACCAACTCCTTGAGCAGCTCCAGGATCTGCGCCTGGATGGTGACGTCCAGCGCGGTGGTCGGCTCGTCGGCGATCAGCAGCCGGGGACGGCAGGCGACCGCCATCGCGATCAACGCCCGTTGCCGCATCCCACCGGAGAGCTGGTGCGGATACTCCTTGAGCCGCCGGTTCGGATCCGGGATGCCGACCCGGTCCAGCAGCCCGGCCGCTTCCCTGCGTGCCGCGCCACCCGTCATTCCCCGGTGACGGGCCAACACCTCGGTCACCTGCAACCCGATCGGGATCACCGGATTCAGCGAGGAGAGCGGATCCTGGAAGATCATCGCTACGTCCCGACCGCGGATGTCCCGCCGGGCGCGGTCGTCGAGTCCGAGCAGGTCGGTTCCGTCGAAGACCGCCTTGCCGCCGATCCGGGTGCCCGGATGCCGAGGCAGCAGACCCATGATCGCCATCGAGGTGACGCTCTTGCCGCAGCCGGACTCACCGACCAGACCGACGACCTCACCGGTGTCGACCGAGAAGGAGACCCCGTCCACCGCGCGCACCGTACGCTGCCCACGCCGGGCGAACGTGACGCTCAGGTCATCCACTTCGAGCAGCGCCATTACCGGCCCTCCGTTCGCACCTGCGGGGCTCGCGAACCCGTTTCTCGGGCTACACACATGGCGGGACCTACTTCCGCAGCTTCGGGTCGAGGGCCTCACGCATCGCCTCACCGAGCAGGGTGAAGCCGAGCGCGGTGATGATGATCGCCACCGCCGGGAAGATCGCCAGTGCGGGTCGAATGCCGAGGTACGGCTGGGCGTCGGCGAGCATGACGCCCCACTCGGGCTGCGCCGTGTCCGGGTTGCCGAGGCCGAGGAACGAGAGCGCGGCGGCCTCGATGATCGCGGTGGCCAGGGTCAGCGTGGCCTGCACGATGACCGGAGCCAGCGAGTTCGGCACGATGTGCGTCAGCGCGATCTTCGGCTTCCGGACGCCCAGTGAGGTGGCCGCGAGCACGTAGTCGCTGTTGGCCTGCGCGATCATCGAGACCCGCAGCAGCCGGGCGAAGACCGGCACCGACACCATGCCGACCGCGATCATGACAGTGCTGAGGCTCGCCCCGAGCAGGGCGGCGATGCTGACCGCGAGCAGGAGGCTGGGCAGCGCCAGCATCATGTCGATGACGCGCATGAGCGCGTTGTCGACCGCGCGCCCCCAGCGGCCCCCCAGACCGGCGGCCGCGCCGGCGATCCCGCCGATCAGGGCGCCCACGGTCAGTCCGATCAGCGTGGCGACCACGCCGACCAGCAGCGTCTGTCGAGCCCCGACGATCATCCGGCTGAAGACGTCCCGGCCCTGGTGGTCGTAGCCGAACCAGTGCTCGGCGGAGGCGCCGGGGATGATGCCCTGCCCCGACTTCACCAGGCCCTCGCGAATCCCGATGGTGTCCTTCGGCTCGTAGGGGACGAAGAACGGGCCGACCAGCGCCACCAGGACGAAGGCCGTCAGAATGACGGCGCCGATGATGGCGGCGGGGTTCCGCCGCAGCCGCCGGAACGCCTCCTGCCAGAGGCTGACCCCCCGCTCGTCGTCCCGGTTCACCAACTCGGCGAGCCGATCCAACCGCTCCCTCTTACCTGTCATCGTCATCGGACCCTCACCCTCGGGTCGATCAGGCTGTAGGAGAGGTCAACCAGGAGGTTCACCAGCACGTACACCACCGATATGATCATGATGAAGCCCAGCAGCACCGGGTAGTCACGATGGTTGATCGCCTCGTAGATGAAGGCCCCGATGCCGGTGAACGCGAAGACGGTCTCGGTCAGCACGGCACCGGAGAGCAGCCCCCCGGTGAGCAGGCCGATCGAGGTGACCACCGGCAACAGCGAGTTGCGCAGCACATGCCGGCCCCGCACGGTCCGCTCGGTCAGCCCCTTCGCCTCGGCGGTCCGGACGAAGTCCTCGTTGAGCACCTCCAACACACTCGCCCGGGTGATCCGGACGATGATCGCCAACGGGATGCTGGCCAGGGCGATCCCCGGCAGCACCAGATGCCAGAGCGCGTCCGCGGCGGCATCCCACTCCCGGGTCATCAGCCCGTCGAGGACGAAGAAGTTCGTGATCCGGGTCGCGTCGAGGGTCGGATCCTGTCGGCCGCTGGACGGGAACCAGCCCAGGTTCTCCGAGAAGATCGCCTTCAGGACGTAGGCCAGGAAGAAGATGGGGACGCAGATCCCGACCAGCGATCCGCCGACCGAGAGATGGTCGAGGAGCTGGCCCCGACGGCGGGCGGCGAGGTAGCCGAGGGGAATGCCGACCCCGATCGCGATCACCAGGGCGGTGATCGTCAACTCGACGGTGCCGGGGAAACGCTCCAGGAACTCTTCGACCACCGGACGCTTGGTCGACGACGAGGTGCCCAGGTCCAGGCGGAGGAGCCGCTGCACGAAGCGGCCGTACTGCACCAGGATCGGCTCGTCGAGACCCATGCTGCGGCGAATCGCCGCGCGCATCTCGGGGGTGCCACGCTCGCCGAGGATGGCGTCCTCGGGGCCACCCGGTAGGCGACGGACCCAGATGAAGAGCAGGAGCGAAAGCCCGAACAGCGTTGGTATCAGCTGGAGCAGGCGTCTGACGATAAACCGGAACACGATGCCTCAGAAGGGTGCGGAGGGGCGCGGGCGGGCGCTGTGCAGCACAGCGCCCGCCCGGTTTCTTGCCTTAGATCAGGACTTGAACTCAGCCTTGGCGAACCGCTCGTCGGTGAGCGGGCTGGCCGTGATACCGGTCACGTCCTTGCCGAACACGATCGCCGGCGGTGAGTGCGACATCGGCACCCCGGGCAGGAAGTCCATGATGGTCTTGTTCAGACCCTTGTACTTCTCCACCCGTTCCACCGAGTCGGCGGTGGAGTCGGCGTCCTGGAACTGCTCGAAGAGGGCCGGGTTGTCGAAGCCCCACTCGTCCTTCTGCCGGTCGAAGAAGGTACCGATGAAGTTGTAGGCGTCGCCGTAGTCGCCGGTCCAGCCGAGGAAGTGCAGGTCGTGCTCGCTACCGGAGGTGGTGGCGTTGATGTAGTCCGGGGTCCACTTCAGCGGGATCGGCTCGACCGTGATGCCAGCCGCCTGGAGGTCCGCCGAGACCAGCTCGAAGAGATCCTTCGGGTTCGGCATGTACGGACGGGTGACCTCGGTCGGGTAGTGGAACCGCAGCGTCAGGTCCGTCGCGTCGGCCTCGGCCAGCAACTGCTTGGCCTTGTCGACGTCGTAGTCGTAGGTGGTGACGTCGCCGTTCCAACCCTCGACCGTGTCCGGGAAGAAGTTCGTCGCGACCTTCGCGCCCGGGGGCAGCTTCGAGTCGACCAGGGCCTGCCGGTTGATCGCGTGGGCGATCGCCTGCCGGACCTTGAGGTCGGCCAGCTTCGGGTTCCCCTCCTGGTTCATGGCCAGGTAGAGGATGTTGAACGCCGGCCGGGTCAGGAGATTGAAGCCCTCGCTCTTCAACGGCTCGACATCAGCCGGCCCGACCAGGTCGTAGCCGTCGATGTCGCCGGAGCTCAGCGCCTGCTTGCGCGCGTTCTCATCCGGGATGGTCCGGAAGATGAGGTTCTTCAGCTTGGCCTTTTCGCCCCAGTAGTCGTCGTTGCGCTCGATGGTGAGCGACTTGTTGGCGATGTCCCAGGACTTGAACTTGAAGGGTCCGGTGCCGGTCGGGTACTTGGTTGCGTACTCGGGGTACTGGACGTCGTCCGCGGTGCCGCCGATGTTGTCCGCGTCGTACTTCTTCAGCGCCGTCGGGCTGTGGATGGAGAACGACGGCAACATCAGGGCGGCCGGGATCTTGCTGGAGACCCGGCTGAAGGTCAGGTCGACCGTGGTGGCGTCCTTGGCGGTGCAGGACTTGAAGAGGCTCTCCGAGAGCCCTTCGTCCTCGTTCTGGGCAAAGCCCTGCATCACGTCCTGCCAGTACGCGGTCACGTCCGGGCTCTGCATCAGGCCCGTGGCGTTGTACCAGCGATTGAAGTTGACGCAGACGGCCTCGGCGTTGAAGTCGGTGCCATCGTGGAACTTCACGCCCGAGCGAAGCTTGAAGGTCCAGGTGGTGCCCGCCTCATCCGGAGTCCAGGACTCAGCCAGACCCGGGCTCACCTTGGTGCCGCCCTCCTCGGGGCGGACCAGGGTCTCAAAGACCTGACGGGCCACCCGCAGCGACTCACCGTCGCTGGCGAAGCTCGGGTCGAGCACCTTCGGGTCAGAGGCGACACCGAAGACAAGGGTGTCGTTGTTACTACCGCCGGAATCCTCGCGGTCGCTCTCGGCGCAGCCGGCTACCGCGAGGGCCGCGACCGCGACGGCCGCGACAGCAGCCTTCGGCCTGGATGCACGCATGGGTGCTTCACCTCGTCCTTGTGGATACGGACAACGCGGTGACCGGGGTCACCGATGGCGGGAACCATAGCCGGCCGGCCAACGGTGCGGAAACTGCTAGGTGGACAGTCGATGTCGGATCGCGACTTTTCCCCACCCAGGCCGAAGGATCGAAGGAAAAAAGAAGAACTTTCCGAATGATCGGTGGCCGTGATGCGAAACTGTTACATCATCCCAGCCCTGGGGGCCTCAGCTGTTAGATCAATACGACCCCCGTTGATGCGTGACCAACAAGGCCCAGACCGTTGGCCCGGGTGCCAGCGGCGCCTGGTTGGCACCCCCGGGGGGCGCCCATGGCCCCCCGAGGGATGCCCGTGGGCCCAGGCCGTTGGCCCCCGGGGTGCCAGCCGGAGCTCAGACCGTCCGGCGCCCCTCGAAGGCACGACCGAGAGTGATCTCGTCGGCGTACTCCAGGTCACCGCCGACCGGCAGGCCACTGGCCAACCGGGTCACGGCGATGCCCATCGGCTTCACCATCAACGCCAGATAGGTGGCGGTCGCCTCACCCTCGGTGTTCGGGTCGGTGGCCAAGATCAGCTCCCGCACCGCGCCACCGCCCAGCCGGGTCAGCAACTCCCGGACGCGCAGATTGTCCGGCCCGATCCCCTCCAGTGGGTTGATCGCGCCACCGAGGACGTGGTAGCGGCCGCGGAACTCACCGGTCCGCTCGATCGCCACCACGTCCTTCGGCTCCTCCACCACGCAGAGCACCTCATCGGTACGGCGTGGATCGCGACAGATCCGACACTGCTCGGACTCGGCCACGTTGTAGCAACTGGTGCAGAAACGCACCAGCTCCTTGACCTTGCGCAACGCGCCGGCCAACCGGTTGATGTCGGCCGGATCCGCGGACAGGACGTGAAAAGCGATCCGCTGGGCGCTCTTCGGGCCAACGCCCGGCAGCCGGCCCAGCTCGTCAATCAGGTCCTGGATGGCGCCCTCGTACATCGTCGGCTCAGAAACCGGGCATGCCGAGGCCGCCCATGCCGCCGGCCACCGGCCCCATCTTCTGGTCGGTCAGCTCCCGGGCCGCCTCGCCGGCGTTCCGCACGGCCGCGACCACCAGATCCTCCAGGGTCTCGACATCCTCCGGATCGACCGCCTTGGGGTCGATGGTGACCGACTTGAGCTCGCCGGTGCCGGCGACGGTCGCGGTGACCAGGCCACCACCCGCGGCACCGGTCAGCTCCGCCTCGGCCAGCTCGGCCTGCGCCTGGGCGATCTGCTGCTGCATCTTCTGCGCCTGCTTCAGCATCTGCTGCATGTTCGGCTGTCCACCTGGGCGCACGAACGACTCCTCACTCATCGACTTGCTACTAACTCTGCTCACTGCTTACTGCTCACTGGCCTTGCTCACGGGTGCTACTCCCCGCCAGCAGCGCCGCCGACCTAACGGGACTCAACCTCGTCGATCCGCTCCGCGCCGAACGCCTCGCGGAGCAGCCGCACCGCCTGCTCCTCACTGGACTGACGGGCGGTCCGCTCATCAATCACCTCGTCCAGCGGCTCGTCCCCCGGATCGAACCCCTCATGCACCACCGCGGAAGCCGTACCACCACGCGGCGCACCGTCGTAGTCCGGATCGTACGGCGGCTCGCCGGCCCAGTCCGGCTCCGCTATCCGTCGCGACGGAGCGGAGGAGCGCTGCGACCGCCCCCCGCCGGCAGCCGCCGCCCGGGCAGCGGCGATCGCACTACTCGCCGGGGAACCGCTCGTCACGGACGGCCGGGATGCGGCCGCAGGCGCCGCCGCACCCGCGCCGGAGACCCGGCCACCACCGGCAGCCGACCCCGCCGACCCTGCTGCTGACGGAGCCGGTCCCGCTGCTGGTCCTGCTGACGGAGCCGTGGCGGCCGCCCCTGGCCCCCCTGGACGGGCGGTCGCAGGCCACTCCTCGG
This sequence comes from Salinispora pacifica DSM 45544, assembly GCF_000378845.1. Classification (NCBI taxonomy): domain Bacteria; kingdom Bacillati; phylum Actinomycetota; class Actinomycetes; order Micromonosporales; family Micromonosporaceae; genus Salinispora; species Salinispora pacifica. The sequence goes on from NZ_KB905359.1 coordinate 2,879,683, forward strand.
CCGCGCTGCCGACCGGCTCGGGCGGGGCAGCAGCCCCGCCGGGGCGCGCCGGCTCTGGCCACTCCTGCTCCTCGGCGGAACCAGCGGGGCGCCGGGCCGCACCATCAGCCGCCCCGCCGCCGGCCGTCCCGCCGCCGGCCGACGAGCGGGTCGGAGCGGCTGGAGCCGGCTCCGGCCGAGCCGGCGCGGCCGCAGGCCGGGCCGGGCTGCCGGCGCGGGCCCCAGCAGCGGGTCCGCCGACCCGCTCACCGGCCACCTCGCACCTGATCTGCCAGCGCTCGCCCAACTCCTCGTGGAGGGACTCGATAAGCAGATCCGGCTCGTTGGCGAGCGCCTGGGCGTGAAACGGATACCGGAAGGCCAGCACGAGGGTCTGACCGTCGACCTCGTGGACCGTCGCCTCCCGCGCCCAGGCAGCGGCCTTCTTGCTCTTGCGACCCACCAGGCCGACCACCTCCGACCAGCGCCGCCGTACCGCGGCCGCGTCGAGGGTGCCCGGGCCGGTCGTACCCGGCCGGGGCGGCTCGGGCGTGGCCGGGTCGGGCATGACCGCCGGCCGGGGGGAGGTACGGCGAGCATCGTCGGACGCGGCCGGACCAGCCGGGCCCGCCGTGCTCGCGGACGTCGCGGTAGCCGCCGGGCGAGGCGGGGAGTCGGCTGCCGGCGCGGAAGACGGGCCGGCAGCCGGCGCGGAAGGCGTACCAACTGCCGGGGCAGGGGCCGCCGGCACGGGAGACGAGCCAGTAGTCGGCGGGGCAGGGGCAGCCAGCGTGGCGGAAGTCGGCGCGGGGGCAGCGGCCGGTGGGGCACCGGCACCGGCGGCCGTGAGTCGACGCTCCAGAGTTTCGAGGCGTTGCAGGAGGCCAACGGTCGAGTCATCGGCACCGGGCAACAGCAGCCGGGCGCAGATCAGCTCCAGCAGCAGCCGGGGGGCGGTGGCACCCCGCATCTCGACCAGGCCGTCGTGCACGATGTCGGCGCACCGGGACAGGGTGCCCGGCCCAAGCCGCTGCGCCTGGGCGGTCATCCGCTCGATCTGGTCAGCCGGGCCATCCACCAGGCCCTTCGGCGCGGCGTCCGGCACCCGCTGGAGGATGATCAGGTCACGCAGGCGCTCCAGCAGGTCAGCGGCGAACCGACGCGGGTCGTGGCCGGCGCCGACGATCCGGTCAACGGTGGCGTACGCCGCCGCACCGTCCCCCGCGGCGAGCGCGTCGCACATCTCGTCGATCAGCGCCGAGTCGGTGACACCGAGCAGCGCGGCGGCCCGGGCGTAGGTGACGCCCTCCGGGCCGGCCCCGGCGATGAGCTGGTCGAGCACCGAGAGACTGTCCCGGGCGCTGCCGCCACCGGCGCGCACGACGAGGGGGAAGACCGCCGGCTCAACCTGGACCCCCTCGGCCTGGCAGAGCTGTTCCAGGTAGGGCCGGAGCACCTTCGGCGGGATCAGCCGGAACGGGTAGTGGTGGGTCCGCGACTTGATCGTGCCGAGGACCTTCTCCGGCTCGGTGGTGGCGAAGATGAACTTGACGTACTCCGGGGGCTCCTCGACCAGCTTGAGCAGCGCGTTGAAGCCGGCCGACGAGACCATGTGCGCCTCGTCGATGACGTAGATCTTGAAGCGGCTCTGCGCGGGCGCGAAGAACGCCTTCTCGCGCAGCTCCCGCGCGTCGTCAACACCGCCGTGACTGGCCGCGTCGATCTCGATGACATCGATCGAACCGGCACCATCGGTAGCCAACGCCCGACAGGAGGCGCAGGTCCCACAGGGCTCCGGGGTCGGGCCATGCTCGCAGTTCAGCGACCGGGCCAGGATGCGGGCACTGGAGGTCTTGCCACAGCCACGCGGCCCAGAGAAGAGGTACGCGTGATTGAGCCGCCCGCTGCGCAGCGCCTGCGACAACGGCTCGGTGACGTGCTCCTGCCCGATAACCTCGGCGAAGGTACGTGGCCGGTACTTGCGGTAGAGCGCCAGCGCCACAGCGTCCCGCCTCCTCTCGACCGAGCCATTCTGCGCCGGTCCGGCCCGGGTGACCACCCGCCCCGCTGGCCCCGGGGCAAGGAAGGAGCCGGATTGACGCCCGCTTAACAGAAGGAGCCCTTGCTGACAAGGCAGCTCAGCGGCAGGCGCCGACGGCGGCACCGAAAGGCCCCCCGTGCACCCGCCAGAGCCCGCTTATCCTTGCTGCCTTCCGGCCCTGGGGAGGTTCACGAGATGCACGCCGCACGGGGGGTGCAGACAGCCTACCCGACCGAGTGTCGATCATCGGGGGGTGGTGGGGTGGGGACCCCCGACCGGACCTGTATCCTGTTCGGCGGAGGATTCGCCTAGAGGCCTAGGGCGCACGCTTGGAAAGCGTGTTGGGTTTACACCCTCACGAGTTCGAATCTCGTATCCTCCGCTCGCGGTGAGCGCGTAAAAGCGCAGGTCAGGCCCCGGTTCACGCCGGGGCCTGACGATCTTAGGGGACAGGTAGGGGAGATCACTTAGCGGACCCGCCGCCGCTCCCCACCCGACAGACGGTCCAAAACCCCGGTCACATATCCCTTCGCGTAGCCCTTGCGCCGCGCCTCCTCCAGTCGGCGGCGAACTGTTCGCGAAGGTGCACCTCCAGCAGGCGCCGCTGATCGACGACCACTGTGCGCCCCACGGATCGATCGGGGAACTCGGAGGCCAGCCCAGCAAGACGGTTCATCACGTCGATGGCGTCCCAGCAGTGTCGGACCTCGCCCGGAGCCACGCGTTCTCCTGCCGGAGGCGCCGGTTTTCCTGCTGGTACAGGCGTTCGCGCTTGCTGGTCATTGCGCGCTGGTAGCGGCGGTGGCGGCGTGTGCCGCGCGGGCAACCAGTGGCATGGCGGGGCGACGGTGGGGGTGGGAGGGGGAGGGGTAGTTCACGCTGTCGAAGACCTCCGGTGAGTGCCGGCCAGGGACACGATAGTCGAACACACGTACGAACAGATGGGAAGCCCTCTCGTGGGTGTGTCGATGGATGACCGCCGAGATAGGGCGGCGATGGTGCGCGAACCGAGGGCCACGACCCCCGCACGGAGGCACCCGTCACCGATGCTCGTGATCACTTATCAGCCCGAACGAGTTTAGTAGCGTATCCATAGTCGACAAGTGACATCGACGAATGATTTTTGGACGTCCGTTGACGTTTTGAATGTCCGCTACTTCATAGCGGACAGCTCGAACCTGTTCGGAACCATCCCCGTGCTCGAACGAGCCTTGGCGGGGTTTGACGACACGCAGGCCCGCGACAAGTCCCCGTATCTGTCGTGGCTGGCCGACGCCTACCTCGACGCCAACGAGGTCGAGCAAGTGTGCGCAACGGCCTCAGTCGTGGCCCGGCTCGCCGCTGGCGTGGGCTCAATCCGGCCAGGACAACGACTACATGAGATCCTCGGCCGCCTAGAGCCACACGCCGCGCTGCCCTGCGTCACCGAGTTGCGCTCGCTGGCTTCCGAGATGCCTACGCATCATCGACCGTCCTCGACACCCAATTCAGGTAGCCGGTAGCCCCCACCACCACTGGCACCGCTGTCACCTGCGGGTTTGTCCATGGGTGCGCCTGATGTATACACGCCTCCAAGTCGGATTAGCGGTCCAGGGTGGTATACAGCAGCACCTGCCACTCCTCACCCACACCTTGCTCCCCAAGGTGCCAGAACACCGATGTCACCGGCCCGACAATCTGGGCACCAGCCGCGAGGCGTTGGCTTACGGCCTGTTGGGCGAGTTCCACCGCGACATCTCGGGACGGCGCGGCCGTCGATACCTGCACGCAGTCGCTCACCTGGCACACCCTAGCCACAAGGTGTCCGCGGACAGCACGGACAACTCTTCCCTCAACTGCGACTGCGCAATGCGGAAAGGGTGGAAACGGCGACAACGTAGCCGGGCAACAGTGCGGGGTCAGTGCGTCCCCCTGACATCCCTTTGGGAGGCAGCGCATGCGCACGTGGTTGTCCAAGTTAGGTTTCGCGGTCCCACGGCGTTCCCGCCGGCCCGCACGGCTGGACGCGACCGGTCCCGCCACGCTGTATTCGGCGCGGGCCGGCGCCTACCGCCCACTGTGCGACCAACCGACGGTGATCCTCGACAGCCGGCCGTTGCTGACCCCGCTGGCCCGGCAGCGGGCCTACCGCCGGTGATGGCCACCCACGCCCGGCCGCCCTCCGGCAGCCTGTCTACGGTCCAGCTACGCAACCGGATGATCCTGCCCGCCCGGCGAATCATCACCGAACACTGGCCGCGAGTGGACCGGTGCCCGATCTGCCGGTCCGCATGGCCGTGCCCGCCCACCGAAACCGCCTACGACTACCTCGCCACGCTCGGGCAGGGCGGTTGGGCGCCACCCGAACCCCGGGGCCGGCGGTGAAGCCCGCCGCCGCCCGCTCTCATTTGTCAACTGGAAGGGGCTGTCCTGTCGTGCGTGTCCGTCCTGGCGCCGTAATCCGCCACCACCGCCGCTACCCCAACGGATCCGGAAAGAGAGTCCACCAAGCCCTCCCCCATCCGGGCCCCCTGTGGTGGCTGAACAGGGGCCGCTGGTGAGCGAGGCTGGTGTCGGTTTCCCTGGTCACGGGCAGGTGTGGTGCGGGCACGCAGATAGCTTAAGATCATCTTGGTGAATACAGAACCTATCAGCATCGACAGCGTAGCCGGCCCGATTGTCGTGACGACCAACGCCTTCCGGGCCCACCCTGTCGTCACCGTTAGCGGAGTGCCAGCCCCCCGGACCGGCGGGCACCAGTACGCGCTGCCGGCAGCGGGCGGTGGTGCGGTTGAAGCCACTGTACGCAGCGCGTTCGCCGACCCCTACCCGACTGTGGAGGTCAACGGTGTACGGCATCGGACCGGGCCCTCGGTACCGGCTGTCCTGCGAGTCATGACCCTGCTGCCGATCCTCCTGATGGTCGCTGTCGGTGGCGCCCTCGGTGGACTGATCGGAGCGCTGGGCTTTGTGGTGAACGTGGGTGCTGTCACCCGCATCCAGACCCCGACCGCCATTAAGGCATTGATCATGGTTGGCGTCAGTGCCGTCGCGTTCGTCCTCTGGTTCGCCGTCGCCGTCGTGGTTACTGCAGCATTCGGCCTTGATTAGTTGGGTCTCGCCTCGGCAACACCGAGCCCGACCACCCTGCCTCGCACCCGGACGAGGGCGTAGTAGCCGGCCGTCGCCAGCGCCACCACCCCGGCAGTGAGGGCGGTGGACGAGTCGGCGTCGAGGACGATGCCCGCCGTCGAGGCCAGGCGAGCAGCGCGCCGACAGCCGCGGGGGCCGCGGTGTGGATGAGCGAGATCAGGTAGTCGTGGGTCATTCCTCTCCGGGTGTGCGGGGTGGGCCTGACGCCACGGCGGTCTCATGTCTCGTTCAGGCATGTTTTTCGGGTTCATGTCTTGGTGGGGTTGGTGTCGGTTTAGCTCGGGGTGGTTGCTGCCGCCTGCCTGGTAGCCGAGGAACACCACCGCGGCCCCGCCCTCCGGGGTCGGTGGTTCTCGTCCGTGACGGGGAAGGACGCCAACACCGCGATGAACTATCAGCGCCACGAACACAAACCGGACCGACCAGGTGCACGCCGGGCGAGGTCACGACGGCGGGCCGTCGGACTGGCCGGGATGACCAGCCTGGCCCTCACCACCAGCCTCGGCGTTGGCGGCGCGCCGGCTATCGGCGCCGTCGAACGCGCTGTCACCGCCGCCGATGACCGGCTGGGAAGACCTATCCACGCCTCCACCGACAACAAGGATCACGAGGGCAAGGGTGGGAAGGACAAAGGCAAGGGCACACCGGTTCGGTGTGGCGCCGATGCGCTGATCGCGGCGATCACCCTCGCCAACGCCCGCGGGGGTGCTGTCCTCGACCTCGCCGAGGACTGCACCTACACACTCACGGGCGACATCGACGACGGTGCGGGCTTGCCCGCAATCACTACCCCGATCACTCTCAACGGCGGCAAACACACCACCATCACACGCGCCGCTGCCGCCGACGAGTTCAGAATCCTCACCGTCGACGCCGGCGGAGACCTCACCCTCAACCACCTGACAATCACCGGCGGACAGTCCACCGGCAGCGGCGGGGGAATCCTGGTCAACACCGGTGGAGCACTGACCGCCAAATACAGCACCATCACCCGTAATATCGCCAACATCAACGGCGGCGGCATTTCCAACAACGGAATCACCGCCATAAAACACTCCACCATCAGCCGGAACACCGCTGGAAACAACAGTGGAGGCGTCCGCAACACTGGCCAACTCACCATCAGCGATGCTCACGTCGACGCCAACGCAGCCGTCGATTTTGGGGGTATAGCAAACCTCAGCGGTAGCTCGATCCGAATCGGGGGAAGCACGCTTACCGGTAACACCGCAAGGCAGAGTAGCGGAGCCATCCTCGTCGGCTTCGGGGCGATTGGAGAGATAATTGATACTCGCATCACGAGGAACACCGCCAGTGAGGTGGGCGCTGTCGCAGGTGGCGGACAGCTCACTCTGAAGCGCGTTACCCTCGCGAACAATACGGCAACAACTTTGACAGCAGGCGGGCTGATTGTCGGACCGGTGGGCACGGTTGTCGTCGAGGACAGTCGCATCAAGGACAACAGCGCCGGCACTGACGGTGGCGGGGTCTTCAACCAGGGTGTCCTCACCATGCGGCGGACCACGGCCACCGGCAACCAGGCCGGAGACCAGGGTGGTGGCATCTTCAACCCGGCCACCGGCACGCTCACTCTTTCCGACACGAAGGTGGTCAAGAACATCGCCATTACCGACGGTGGTGGCATCTTCAACGAGGTGGGCGGCACGGTCGAGCTGAACACCGCTACCGGCACCGTCGTGGCAAAGAACCGGCCGAACAACTGCGTCAATGTCACCGGCTGCCCGGACTGACCCCGTCGTTCGGGCACCACGAGGGGCCTCGCCCCCTATCGTCTACGGGCGGCAGGGGGGCGGGGCCCTTCCTGGTTTGGGTCGGGGGATGCGGTTGTGGAGCTGCTCCAGGCGGCCGGCGCTGACATGGCCGTTGCCCAGTAGCACGCGGCCGAGGTACGCGAGGGGCTGGAGAGGTCCGGCGTCTCAGTCGGGGGCGTTGTAGCCGACGACCGACACCACCAGGGCGATGATGGAGACCAGCGCGGCCGGTGAGGGCAGCGGCCACCGGGCGCGCTCCAGGGCGCGTAGGCGTGCTTCATGGTCCTCGCCCTGCCGAGCAAGGCCCTTCACGTCGCCAGCCACGATCTGGAAGTTCGTGTTCAGCGCGACCAGCTGGTCGTAGTTCTCCTTCAAGCCGATCTCCATGCCGGACGGTCGGCCAGACTCCACCCGGCCGGCAACCCCTGGCGGTCCTCGCGGAACAGACCCAACTCGCCGGATGAGCGGCGTTCGACGCCGGTCGACACTCTGATGCCAACAGGCTGTATCGCACCAGCCTCGCTGCCGCCCGAGACGCAGACAACAGGCGCTCACCGGCAACACGCTCGCGTTAGCGCACCGGAAGCATGCGGTGAAACCAGCCGACGCCACCATCCGCCGCTGGTGGCGTGACCTGAACGAACGCCAGCAGGTCGACGGACCGTTGCCCAGAACTGCCGGTTGCGGCTCATCAGGACTTGGGGATCTTCTGTTGCCCGCATCGGTTAGGCGATCTCCATGCTGTAGACGAGCGGATAGTGGTCGGAAAAGGCGGTGGTGGTGACCGCGCACCAGCGCCATGGCCGACTGCTGAACACGTAGTCGATCTTGCTTCCGTATTTGGTCGTTGGGCGGCCGCCACCTGTCTGGCGCGTCTGGTCGCACTCGCGATACTTTGGATATGGGTTGCCACCCTTGGCGTCCCAGACCCAACCACGGTCCGGGTCGTTCTCGTCGTCTATTGGATAGACGTGATCCGGCGGGAGAAGGTTGAAGTCGCCGCCGAAGGCTACGTTGCCGTAGTCGTCAACAACCTTTTTGATCTCGCCGAGCTGGTCGTCGGCGTACTCCCAGGTGGCGTCCCGGGTGTCGCTGCCTCGCGGAGACAGGTGAACGTTGCAGAGCCGGATGTTGTTGAAATAGATGGCGGTCGCGCAGTGGAATGGAGGCTCCGCCGACGAGGAGACCGCGCTGGCGAGGTTCGGGCCAACATCCGGATCATTGGTCGGGTGGCTGAGGAAGTGGCAGGGGCCCCGCACGAGTCGTCCTTCGTGAAGCACCGTGGCCTGTTGTACGCGGTCGCGTACCGAACGCTCGGCAGCGCCAAGGAAGCCGAGGACGTGGTGCAGGAGACCTGGCTGCGGTGGAGTCGGGTCGATCCGGCCACCGTCGTGGACTCCGAGGCGTTCCTGGTTCGGGTGACCATCCGGCTGGCGATCGACGAGCTACGTAGCGCCCGGGTACGACGGGAGGCGTACGTCGGCCCGTGGCTGCCGGAACCCGTCCTCACTCGACCGGACATCGCCGACGACGTGGCCCTCGCCGATTCCGTCTCCACCGCACTACTGCTCGTTCTGGAGGCGCTGTCCCCACTGGAACGTGCGGTGTTTGTGTTGAGGGAGGCCTTCGGCTACCCGTACGCCGAGATCGCGCGGTTTCTGGGACGCGGCGAGCCGGCGGTACGCCAGCTTGCGCACCGGGCCCGGAAGGCGGTGGAGAACCGCCACCGCCGCTATGACAGCGACCCGGCGACCCGGCAGCAGGTGACCGAGCGCTTCCTGGCCGCCTGTTCCGGTGGTGACATCGCCGCGCTGATCGTCGTGCTGGCCCCGGACGTGACGATGGTCAGCGACGGCGGCGGCCTCACGGGCGCGCCACGCAGGCCGATTCACGGTTCGGACCGCGTGGCCCGCGCCATCGTCGTGCTCTCCCGGCAGCAGCCGGTCGGGTCGACGGTCGGGGTGCTACCCGTCAACGGTGGCCCCGGTGTGGTGGTCCGCTGCGACGGAGAGACCGTGCTCGTGATGACCCTGCACCTGGTGAGGGGCCTGGTCCAGACCATCCACGTGGTCAGTAGCCCGCAGAAGCTGACCGGGACAACCGAGTGACCCAGCTCACTCGTGGCCGCGTCACAACTCGGGTCACCGTCTCGTCCGGGAACGACTGACCAACGTCCCTGTCCCGCACCGGAGGCAACGATGTTCGCAACGTATCTTGTCGTGACCCTGCTCGCCTCGGCCCTCACCGGTTCGGCCGCCGTCGCCAACCTGATCGGGCACGAGTATCCGAAGAGGGAGGCGGACCGCAACCGGGTTCCCCGGTCGTGGGTACGGCCCCTGGGGGTGCTCCTCGGCGCTGGTGCGCTCGGCCTGCTGGCCGGGTTCGTCGTGCCGGTCCTGGGCACCCTCGCGGCGGCCGGTCTGGTCCTGTACTTCCTCGGTGCGCTGGGCGCACACGTGCGGGCCGGCAATTTCCGGCTCGGCGCCTGGGCGCTCTTCTTCGTGGTCGCTCTCGCCGCGCTCACCGTCAGCCTCGCCTATCACCGGTGAAACCCATGGATAGCTGGCGCCGCTGCGCGTAGAACTGGCTACATGACCGACGCCGTGGGACCGGGACCGCAGTACGACGCGTTCGCCGACGAGTTCTTGGAGCACGCCCGCGAGGGCCTCTACAACGCTCACTACGACCGGCCGACCTGTCTGCGGCTGCTCGGTGCGGTCGCTGGGCGCACGGTGCTGGATGCGGCCTGTGGTCCCGGGCTCTACGCCGAGGAGTTGGCCGCCCGGGGTGCCCGGGTGATCGGGTTGGACCAGAGTCCGCGCATGGTCCAGTTGTGTCGAGAGCGTGTCCCCGCCGGCGTCTTCCACGTACATGATCTTGCTGACCGGCTGCACTGGCTGCCGGATGCCTCGGTTGACCTGGTCTTGTTCGCGCTCGGGCTGGAGTATGTCGATGACCGGACCTCGACGCTGCGGGAGTTGCGGCGGGTGTTGCGGCCGGACGGCGCGCTCGTGCTGTCCCGGCTACACCCCACCGGTGACTGGCTTCGGCACGGTGGCAGCTACTTCGACGTGCGCGTTATCGAAGAGACCTGGAGCCGGGGCTGGCAGGTGCGCTATTGGCTGGCCCCGCTGGAACGGACCTGCGAAGAGCTACATGAGGCGGGCTTTCTGATCGAGCGGCTGTTGGAGCCACGACCGACCGCCGAGGCGGCGCTGATCGATCGAGAACGCTACGAACGGCTGTTGCGGGAGCCGATCGGGTTCCTCGCGATCCGGGCGCTGCCAGCCCCGGGGCGGTAGCGTCCCAGCCGGCGTTACCGCCCGCTGGGACGCACGGCGACGCCTTACCCCACAAGACACTTTTGAGCGGTTTGGGCATATTCTTCGCATTCATGTCCTTATGGGGTCTGCGCCGGGTTTAACTCGGAGGTGGCTGCTACCACCGGCCTGGTAGCCGAGGAGCGTCACCCGGCCAGCCCCGGGGTTTGGTGGCTTCTCGTCCATGACGGGGAAGGACACCGAGACTGCGATGAGCCATCAGGAGCACACCCACCAGCCCGACCCGGCTCGATCTGGTGGACGCCGGGGGCGGTCCCGGTGGTGGGCTGTCGGAGTGACGGGCCTGGCCCTCACCACCGTCGGCGTCGCCGCCACCCCGGCCGCCGCTGCGGTCGGACGCACCCGCCCCGCCGTCGCCGACCGGCCCGCCACCGACGAGCACCGCGGCCAACTCGACGGCGGCAAACCCAACGACCAGAGCAGGGACGACCCGGGAAAGAAGAGCGGGAGGTCACCGGGCGTACCGGTCCCCTGCGACGCGGATGCCCTGATCGCTGCGATCACCTTGGCCAACGCCCGCGGTGGGGGTGTGCTCGACCTCGCCCGAAACTGCACCTACCTGCTGACCGCGAACATCGACGGCGCCGGCCTACCCGCCATCACCAGCCCGATCACCCTCAACGGGAGTAAGAGCACCACCATCGAACGCGCCGCTGCGGTTGACCAGTTCCGCATCCTCAACGTCAACACCGGCGGTGACCTCACCCTCAACCAGCTGACGATCACCGGCGGCCAGACCACCGGCGCTGGCACTGACGGCGCTGGCATATTGGTGGACGCGGGGGGAGCGTTGACTGCTAATCACAGCACCATCACCCGCAACATCGCCAGCGACGCGGGTGGCGGCATCGCCAACAACGGCACCACCCACCTCCGATCCTCCAAGGTCAGCCGCAATACCGCTGGCTCTTCCGGCGGAGGCATCATAAATTCCGGCCTACTCAATATCAGTAAATCTGGCATCCACGCCAACACCGCCCTGGTGGGCGCCGGGGCCACCAGCACGGGAACTGTTCTGATCGAACACAGCAGCATCGCGAAAAATCGCGCCCAGGAATCCACCGGCGGTCTTTTTGTCGAAAGCGGCACCGCCACGGTCACGGAAAGCAGCGTTCTGGGCAACAGCTCCACCATGGTGGTCGGCGGCATCCTCGCGGGCCTCCGCACAGAGGTAACGCTCCGTTCGGTCACCATCGCCGACAACGTGTCCCAGACCGTAATCGCCGGCGGCCTGGGGGTGGACGACGGCGCATCCGTCGTCGTTGAGGACAGTGTTATCAAGAACAACAACGCCGGCGTCGAGGGCGGCGGCATCTACAACATCTCCGATCTGGTGCTACGAAACACGAAGGTCTTCGGCAACCAGGCCGGCAGCCTGGGCGGTGGCATCTACAACGAGGACATCGGAACCGTGACCCTCTTCACCACCAAGGTCACCAAAAATATCGCCGGCGCCGACGGTGGCGGCATCTACAACGAGGTGGGCGGCACGGTGAACCTGAACACCGCGACCGGCACCGTCGTGGTCAAGAATCGACCGAACAACTGCGTCGAGGTTTCCGGCTGCGCCGGTTAGCAGTCCGAATAGGCCGGGCCCCGAGGGGCCCGGCAACGGATACATTGCTCCGCATGACCCACGTCGATCATGAGATCACCGCGGAGTTGGTCCGGGAGTTGGTCCGCGACCAGCACCCCGACCTCGCCGAACGCCCCATCCGGCTCGGTGCGCGGGGGTGGGACAACCAACTGTGGCGGCTCGGTGACGACCTGGCCGTCCGGCTTCCGTGGGCCACGGCGTTCGCGGACGTGCTGCTACCCAAGGAACACGCCTGGGTACCCACTCTGGCCCCACACCTACCGTTGCCGGTCCCCGTCCCGCAACGACTCGGCGTACCCTCCGAACGGTTTCCCCGGTCCTGGCTCATCACCACCTGGATTCCGGGCGCCCCCGCCGACCAAGCCCCGGTCACACGCCCCCTCGACGCAGCCAGGTCGCTGGCGACCTTCCTGACGGCGCTGCACCAACCCGCCCCCAGCGGGGCACCTGCCGGCCGGGACCGGGGTGGGCCGCTGGTGGACCAATCCGAGCAGTTCGCCGAGGCGCTCGCCGCCGCCACCGAACGTGGGCTGATCGACGAGCCGGACGCACTTCGCGCCATCTGGCAGGACGCGGTTGCCGCTCCGCCCTGGACCGGCCCACCGCTCTGGCTACACGCCGACCTACACCCGGCAAACGTGCTCACCGCCGACGGCACCCTCTGCGGAGTGATCGACTTCGGTGACCTGTGCACCGGCGATCCCGCCTATGACCTCGCCGCCGGGTGGCTGCTGCTGCCCGAGGGCATCGACCACCTCCACGCGGCGTACGAGCCGACCCCCGACCCCGCCACCCTGCGCCGCGCCCGCGGATGGGCGGCAGCACGCGCCCTCGGTTGCCTCATCATCGGCGACAACGGCGTCCACGGCCGCCCCGGCGGCAAGCCCTCCTGGGGCCCACCGGCGCACGCCGCCCTCCGCCGCCTCACCGCCGCGGTGTGCGCATCACGGCCAGGATGAGGGCTGCGGAGCCAATCCAGCGCCCCCAACGGAGGCGCTGATGGTGCGATGATGCCCGTCATGGTCACCAATTCCGTTCCGTTGGGCCGGCCCTTCTGGACGTTCTGGAGCGCCAGCACCCTCGCCAACGTCGGTGACGGCATCCGACTGGCCGCCTTCCCCCTACTCGCCGCGTCGCTGACCGCCAACCCGATCGCGGTGGCCGCGGTAGCCGCGGCCCAGTCCCTACCGTGGCTGGTGACCGGCCTCCTCGCCGGGTCGCTGGCCGACCGCCGCCGCCCTCGCGCGCTACTCGCCCAGGCGGACACCGCCCGGGTGGTCGTCCTGGGCGTCCTGGTGGTAGCCGTGGCGATGGACTGGGCGTCGCTGCCGCTGGTCCTGCTGGCCAGCTTCCTGCTCGGGGTCGGAGAGACGGTACGCGACACGGCCGCGCAGACGGCACTTCCCGGCCTGGTACCCGAACGGCTACTTGAACGCGCCAACGGAAGGCTGGTCGCCGGCGAGATCGTCGGCAACGAGTTCGTCGGCCCGCCGGTCGGCGCCGCGCTCTTCGTGGCCGGCGCCGCGCTACCCTTCGCCGCGAACGGGGCGTCCCTCGCCCTGGCCGTCATGCTCCTGCTGACTCTGCCGATCAGCATCGCCGCCCGGCCACCGCAGGACGCGCCGAAGCAGGCCAGCCCCGGTGTAATGGCGGGTCTGCGCTGGCTGGCAGGCCAGCGGGTGCTACGAACCCTCGCATTGGTCACCGCCGCGGTCGCCGCCGCCGACAGCGCCTGGTTCGCGATCCTGGTGCTGTACGCGGAGGGCCCCCTCGGCATCGGCGCGACCGGTTTCGGAATCCTGCTCGCCGCCGGCGCCCTCGGCGGCCTGCTCGGCTCGGTCATCGTTGACCGACTCGTCGCGGGCCGCCGGCACCGCATGATTCTCACCTGCTCACTGGCGATCACCGCCGGCATCCCGGCGATACTCGCCGTGACCACCCAGTTGTGGGCGGCGATCCTCGTCATCGTGGTCACGAGCGGTTCGTTCGCGGTGCTCAACGTCACGGTCGTGTCGCTACGACAACGACTGGTGCCACGGGAACTACTCGGCCGTACGATCGCGGCCGGCCGCACCCTGAGCTTCAGCGCCGCCGCCGCGGGCGCACTGCTCGGCGGTGTACTCACGGCAACGATCGGGATCGAAGCACCCTTCATCTTCAGCGGCCTGGTCGCGGTCATGGCGACCGCCGCCTGGTGGGTCGTGTCCCGGCCCGCCCCCAGCTGAGCAGGGATACTGGGGGCGTGCAGCGCACTGGGCAACCAGCGGAGGCGAAGCTGACCGGGATCTTCGTACACATGTTTCATCCACAGCCTGTGGACAAATGAGTTACCAGCTCAGCGCGATCATCGCGGACGTCGGGTTGCTGCACGGGGAGACCCGGGGGCTGGATCACGCGGTCCTCGGCAACCTGCGGCAGGAGTTCGCCCTACTGCCGGTGACCTCACAACTGGTCGAGGAGCTGACCGGGGCGCCACTCGACTACGCCGTCGAGGAGCCCACCCCGGAGCGCCCATTCACGCTAGTTCTCTCCACCGCGCTGACCGAGACGCTGGCCGACTGGTCGCGGCAGGGGCCGGTGGCGTACGTCGAGGCGGAGTTCGCCGGTGGCGTCGGCCACCAGGCGGCGGCGGTGTGGCTCGGTGGGCAACGAATCTGGGGACCGCGCTTCGACTCGGCGTTCGACGGACCGCGGGGGCGGTGGCCGATCAACGCCGCGCTGGTCGAGGTGGGGGTGGAGCCGGGGCCGTGGGTTGACCTCTTCGCCGAGCTTGGGCTGCACGTGGAGCGGAACACCGCCGGCTGGCTGGCGCACGGGCGGCGGGGGTTGGGGGCCGACTACTGGGACGAGTTGGTGGAGGAGTGGGAACGGCGCGAAGCCGAGGCCAGCCAGCGCCCCGAGCCAGGCGGGTTTCGGTCCGGCGAGCCAGGCGGGCTTCGGTTCAGCGGACCTCGATGACCTCCTGGCCGAGCGGCCAGAATGCCGCCGGTACGAGCTTGAAGTTGGCGATGCCGAACGGAATGCCGATGATCGTGACACAGAGCGACACCCCGGCGATCAGGTGCGACAGCGCGAGCCACCAGCCGGCCAACAGCACCCAGAGCACATTCGCCAGCCCGGAGGCGATGCCGGCCCCCGGCTTGGTGACCAGGGTGCGGCCGAAGGGCCACAGCGAGTACGAAGCCAGCCGCAGCGAGGCGACCCCGAACGGGATGGTGATGACGAGGACGAAGCAGATCAACGCGGCGACGAGGTAGCCGAAGGCCAGCACGATTCCGCCGCCGAAGATGAGCCACAGCACGTTCAGGACGAAGCGCATCATGCTACTAGCGTGACGCACCTCCGCCACCTCGCCGACCTCGCGCACCGCCTCCGGCGCCGACCCACGGCCGCGAACCACTTCGTGTTCTTATCTCCTAATGATCACCCCTACTCCCCTGATGCAACTCGTAGCCGGCGTCTGGGGCTTCAAGACCCTCGCCGTCGGTGTCGAGTTCGGACTGTTCACCCGCCTGGCCGGCGGACGGACCATCACCGTGACCGAAGCCGCCGCCGAGTTCGGGATGGACGAACGCCCGGCCGACCTGTTGCTGGCCGCCAGCGCATCCCTGGGGCTGCTGGAGAAAGCCGGCGCCGGCTACCGCAACTCCGAGCTGGCCGAGCAGTTCCTGGTGGAAGGGCGGCCGTACTACTTCGGTGCCCAGGTCCGCTACTCCGACCTGCGCACCTACCTGCCCTGGCACCGCATCGGCGAGGCGCTGCGCGGTAACCGCCCACTGACCTGGGATCCGCAACAACAAGGGTCCATGTTCGACACCACTGATCCGGCAATGGTGGCCGAGTTCTGGGACGCCATGTTCTCCACCTCCCGCTTCACCGCCCGCGCGCTGGCCGACGCGTACGACTTCGGCGCCCACCGCCGGCTGCTCGACGTCGGTGGCGGCGCCGGGGCCTTCCCGATCGAGCTCTGCCAGCGACTGCCACAGCTCCAGGCCACGATCCTGGACCTACCGCACGTCTGCGTCCGGGCCGAGGAGCGGATCGCCGAGGCGGGCCTGACCGGTCGGGTCGGCGCGGTCGCCGGCGACTTCCTCGCCGACCCGGCCCTGCCGGACGGGCACGACGTGATCCTGCTCAGCATGATCCTGCACGACTGGGACGAAGCGACCAACCGGGCGCTACTGGCCCGGTGCCACGCCGCGCTCCCCTCCGGTGGCGCGATCGTCATCTCCGAACTGCTCCTCAACGACGAACGCACCGGCCCACCGGAGGCCGCCCTGATGGGGATGAACATGCTCGTCGAAACCGAGGGCGGCAAAAACTACTCCGGTGCCGAATACGTCACCTGGCTCGGCGACGCCGGCTTCGTGGACGCCCGGGTCGTGGCTTTCGATGCGCCCGGCGCGAACGGCGCGGTGGTGGCCCGCCGGCCCTGACCCAGACGACGACCACAACTGAGACGATCCTGGGATAGCGAAACGCCCGGCTGGTCTTTCCGGACCGACCGGGCGCTTCACCTTTCACTGGCGGTGGTGGCGGGATTTGAACCCGCGGAGGGCGTAAACCCTCACACGCTTTCGAGGCGTGCTCCTTAGGCCACTCGGACACACCACCGCCGAGTAGGCTACAGGACCGCCCGAGGGAAGGCCCAACCGGTACGAGGCCGGGGGTGGGCTGGCAGAATCCCTGCCATGAGTACGCACATCGGCGCGAAGCCGGGAGAGATCGCCGAGCGGGTCCTGATGCCAGGTGACCCGCTGCGGGCCAAGTGGATCGCGGAGACCTACCTTGAGGGCGCGCAGTGCTACTCGACCGTCCGCGGGATGCTCGGCTTCACCGGCCGCTGGAACGGGGTCGACGTGTCGATCCAGGGTTCCGGCATGGGCATGCCGTCCGCCTCGATCTACGCGCATGAGCTGATCAACGAGTACGGCGTCCGGTCGCTGATCCGGGTCGGCTCCTGTGGCGCCCTCGCCGAGGACCTCCAACTCCGTGACGTAGTGGCGGCGATCGGTTCCGCCACCGACTCGAACATGAACCGCGTACGTTTCGACGGGCTGGTCGACTACGCCCCGGTCGCCGACTTCGGGCTACTACGTACCTCGGTGGAGGTGGCCGAGCGGCGCGGCGTCACCATGCGGGTCGGGCCGGTCCTGGCGGGGGACGCCTTCTACACCGACCGGCCGGACCTCTACGACTCGCTCGCCGAATACGGCGTGCTGGCGGTCGAGATGGAATCGGCAGCGCTTTACACCATCGCCGCCCGGTTCAAGGCCCGCGCGCTCACCATCCTGACGGTCAGCGATCACATCCGCACCGGGGAGAAGACCACCTCACAGGAGCGGGAGCAGACGTTCAGCCAGATGGTGGAGATCGCCCTGGACACCATCATCGCCTGATCCACGGGCTCGTCCCGATCCGGTGGCGGCACCAACCGTCGGCGCCGGGTCGGGACGCTGCCGCGAGCACCGGCGGCCGCCGGACCTGCCGCGAAGACGGCAGCCGCCGGACCTGCCGCGAAGGTGGCCGTCGGTCGTCTCGGGCCGTCGGCCCTACCGGAAGAAGGCGCGCAGGACCGCCGCCGTCTCCGTTTCCAGGACACCGCCGTAGACCTCGGGGCGGTGGTTCAGTCGGCGGTCGCGCAGCACGTCCCAGAGCGAGCCGGCCGCGCCGGTCTTCGGCTCCCACGCTCCGAACACCACCGTGGAAACCCGGGCCAGCACCAGCGCCCCGGCACACATCGTGCACGGCTCCAGGGTTACCACCAGGGTGCACCCGTCGAGCCGCCAGCGGCCGAGCCGACCAGCTGCCCGGCGTAGCGCCAGCACCTCGGCGTGCGCGGTCGGGTCCCCGGTCAGCTCCCGCTCGTTGCGGGCGGTGGCCAGCTCGGCCCCGTCCGGGCCGAGGAGCACGGCGCCGACCGGAATGTCGTCAGCGGCGGCGGGGGCCGGAATCCCGTCCGCGGCAGTGACCGTGGTCGCCGCCCCGGCGACCGCGACTTCCAACGCCCGGCGCATCCACTCTTCGTGGCGCTGCCGGCGGCCGGCACCGCCCAGGCCGGCCTCGCGCTCACGCTCACCTGTGCTCCCACTCCCGGACCCGCCCACGCTCCCGGTCCCGGCCCCGCCCACGCTCCCGGTCCCGGCCCCGCCCACGCTCCCGATCTCGCCCACGGCGACGGGCTCACACCTCACGCAGTTCCTCAACCTCGTCGGCGCAGCCCAACACCGTGCACGCCTCGGTGGTGACATCCGCCGGCAGCAGCCCCTCATGCCCGCAGAGCGCGATCAGCTTCGTCCCGGACACCCCCAGGTCGGCGAGGAGGTCCGCGTCCCCGACCGGGTCCGCCTCCGGGTCCGCGGCGGGCTGTTCGCTCTCCGGGTCACCGGCGGCGGCACGGGGTTCCTCGATCTCGTCCAACGCCGGCACCGACGCCTTGAGATCCCCGACCAGCAGCGCGCCCAGCTGGGTCTCCTCGGCGTACGCCGAGTCCGAACCGAAGACCCGCAGGTCCTCACCCTCGTCGAGCCGCAGGATCACCAGGTACTCATCCTCGGCCTCGACGAAGAGCAGCGACAGGTCGGCGCCGGGGTCAACGTCGCGCAACCGGTCGGCAATCCCGTCCACGTCAACGGCACCGCGGAGGTTCACCTCGGCGGCGGTCCAGCCGCTCTCGTCCCGCACCACGGCCGCAGCAAAGTACGACACGGTTCCCCCCAAATTTCCTCGGCGTAGCCCGAAATCCTCGGACCGTCCGCGGCTGCGCGTAGTCGGTGGCCGGCCTGGCCACCGACCACCGCCGGTCACGGCGTGACCAGGCCATCAGCCCCACCTGCCGCTCGCCCAGCGATGCCCGGACGGTCTTACGCGTGCACGTTAGCCGGTGGGGTCGCCGGACGACCGGCCAACGCCCCGACAGGTGGCCAATCGACGCCGCCGCACTGATCGAAGCAGCCGGGGGAAGGGTGGACCGGGCCGCCCTAGGTGGCCGAACCACCTACCAGAGGGGCCAGTCTCCGCTGACCATCCAGCGGCTCGCAACGACCGCCGCCGCGATGCTCCACCCGCCACCGACGACGATCGCGACCCCGGTGGCAACTCCCCGATCGCCGTGCCGCACCAACAGCAGAGCCGCCAGCCAGGCGACGCCACCAGCGAACACCGTCCACCAGGCGAATCCCCGCACGCTGGCGCCGAGCAGCCCAAAGAGCAGCAGCCAGGTCGTGGCGACGACGCCACCGAGGACTACCGCGGCACCGTGGACTGGATGGGGTTCACGGTAGGTGGGTCGCGCTGGCGGCCCAGCGGGGAAGAGCCCCGACGGGCTTCGCGGGCGGCCCCCGTCGTACGGGTCGGTCACGGTCGCCTCCTCCCCAGTTTTTCCCTCCCACCGTACTGGTCTGTCAGGATGGCCGGATGCCTGCGCCGTTGACCGGACGCCGCCCGGCGTATCCCCTGCTGCTTCTGCTCGCCGCGGTGCTCACCGCGAGCTGCGCGACGACCCGCCCCGGGGTGGACACCGGCACGGCCGGTCGCCCGGGCACCATTGCCCCAACCCCCACCACCCCCGCGGCCAGCTCGACGCCGACGGCGACAGCGGCTTCGCCGAAGGCGGCGGCGTCCCCACCGCAGACGCGGCCCGCCGAGGTCCGGCACGTCTTCCCGGTACGGGCCGGTGACGCCTCCTATCATCCGACCCACTCGGTGTATCCCGCCACGGACATCTTCGCCGACTGCGGTGCGCCGGTGGTGGCGGTGACGGACGGTTCGGTGCTGGAGGTGAGCCGAGTGGACCGCTTCGACCCGGGCGGCCTCCGCGGTCCGTTCAATGGCGGCCTGTCGGTGGCGGTACTGGGCGATGACGGGGTGCGCTACTACGGCTCACACCTGACCGAGGTCGCAGCGGGCCTCGATCCGGGCGTACGCGTCGTCGCCGGGCAGCAGCTCGGCACCGTCGGCCGAACCGGCAACGCGAACAACGTGTGTCATCTGCACTTCGGCATCTCGCCGCCGTGTCTAGGAAAGGACGGCTGGTGGATCCGGCGGGGGGTGGTGTGGCCGGCGCCCTACCTGGACGCGTGGCGACGTGGGGTGAACCGGTCGCCCGCTGTGGAGGTGACGGACTGGCAGCGCCGACACGGTTGCCCGAAGGAGCCGTGAGTGTCCTGGCCGCAGCCGCTAGGTTGCAGGAATGACCGCCCGGGATCCCATCGCTGACCTACGCCGGATAGCTTTCCTGCTGGAACGGGCCAACGAGGCCACCTATCGGGTGCGCGCGTTCCGGTCGGCGGCGAAGGCCGTGGCCGCCCTGCCGACCGCGGAGGTCGCCGAGTTGGCCCGGGCCGGCAAGCTCACCGACCTGTCCGGGGTGGGCGCGGTCACCGCCCGCTGCGTGGCTGAGTCACTGGCGGGCGAGGAGCCGGTCTACCTGCGTCGGCTGGCGGCGACCGAGGGCACCGACCTGGACGCTGAGGCGGCAGCGTTACGGACGGCCTTACGCGGCGACTGTCACACCCATTCGGACTGGTCCGACGGCGGCTCCCCCATTGAGGAGATGGCGTTGGCCGCGGTCGAGCTGGGCCATGAGTACCTGGTGCTCACCGACCACTCGCCTCGGCTGAAGGTGGCGCGCGGGCTGACCGCCGACCGGCTACGCCGCCAACTGGAGCAGGTGGCGCAGCTGAACGAGGCGTTGCCGCCGGGGTTCCGGATCCTTACCGGCATTGAGGTGGACATCCTCGCCGATGGCACGCTGGACCAGGACGAGGAGCTGCTCGCCCAACTCGACGTGGTGGTGGGCTCGGTGCACAGCAACCTCTCCGACGAGCGGGGGCGGATGACTCGTCGAATGCTCACCGCGGTCGCGAACCCGCACCTGGACATCCTCGGGCACTGCACCGGCCGGATGGTCTCCACTCGGCCGGCGGGCGTGACCGGGCCGGGCGACCGGGGGCACCGGCGGCGCGCCCGGGGGGAGAGCGACTTCGACGCGGACGCCGTCTTCGCGGCCTGCGCGGAGCGGGGCGTCGTGGTTGAGATCAACTCCCGGCCGGAGCGGCAGGACCCGCCGAAACGGCTGATTCGGCGGGCACTGGAGGCTGGCTGCCGGTTCGCGATCAACACCGACGCGCACGCCCCAGGTCAGCTCGACTGGCAACGGTTCGGCTGCGAACGCGCCGCCCGCTGTGGCGTCCCCGCCGACCGGGTGGTCAACACCTGGCCGGCGCAGCGGCTGGTGGCGTGGGCCGCAAGCCGCTCCTGACCGATGGCGGGCCGATGCTCCCGCCGCCGAGGACTAGGTTCCGGCTGCCGCGGCCGAAGTTCCGGCTGCGGCAGCCGGCTGCGCGGCGGTGCGTGGTCGGCGGCGGGGACCGATCAGCCCCTGGGTGACGGCGACACCGAGCAGGACCACCACCGCACCGACCGGTTGGTGCCAGGTCAGCCGCTCGTCGAGCACCAGCGCACCGACCAGCACCGCGAAGACCGGGATCACGTAGGTCACCGTCGCCGCGGTACTCGCGCCGGCGACCCGGATGTTGCGGAAGTGAATCAGGAAGGCCAGCCCGGTACCGAGCGCGCCGAGCGCGACCATGCTGGCCAGGACCGAGCCGGAGAGGGCGGTCGGCAGCGGCGGGGCACCCGCCACGAACGGGGTGACGACGGTGAGCAGCGCCAGCGCCATCAACAGCTGCGCCGCCGACAGGGCCAGCCCGGAGTAGGAGCGGCCCGCGACGAACTTCTTCTGGTACGGGATGGCCATCCCGTAGCAGGCCGCGGCGCCGAAGCACATCAGCTGGCCGACGAAGTGCGCACCACCAGCCCCCTGCCACACCCCGAGCACCACCAGTACGCCGACGAAGCCCAGCCCGAGCCCGACCGCCCGGGCGGCGGTCAGCCGTTCGGTGCGGAAGACCAGCACCGCCATGGGAAGCACGACCAGCGGTGTGGTGGCGTTCCAGATCCCGGAGAGCATGGACTCGACCCGCTCCCCGCCGTAGCCGAACAGGGTGAACGGCAGCGCCACGCCGATTCCCCCGGTGACGACCAGATGGGCCCAGACCCGCGGCTCGCGCGGCAGCCGGTCGCGCAGCACCGCGAGCAGGATCAGCAGCGTTGCCGCGCCGGCGCCGACCCGGTAGAGGGTCAGGTGCACCGGGTGCAGCTCCCGTACCCCGATCTTGATGAACAGGAAGCTGGAACCCCAGATCGCGGCCAACGCGAGGTACCCGGGCAGCCAGCTCCGCAGCACAGCCCGGTCAGGGGCGGACTCGACTGTCACCCCTGACACTCTGCCGGCCGTGGGCAGGAAAGTCTGGTGATTTTCGGACGCCGTGTTGGCCGTCACAAAGCCTGCCGGGCGGTGACCGCAGGTCTTGGGAGCGACCCCGAATCCAGCGCGCTCACGGGCGCGCCCCGACTGCACGATCACGTAGGGTCGAGCTCGTGGGACGAATCGACGATATTGCGAACCGGTACGTGGGCGAGTGGGCCGCGCTGAGTCCGACCGGCGCCACCTACGTCGGCATCACCGGCCACGACGACCGCCTCGACGACCTCTCGCCGGACGGCTACGCCGCCCGCGCCGACCTGACCCGCCGAGCCCTCGCCGACCTCGACGGCGTGGCACCTCAGTCGCTGCCGGAGCAGACCGCGAAGGAGGCCATGCAGGAGCGGCTCAGCCTGGAACTCGCCCGCTACGCGGCGGGAGAGGTCGGCCGGGGAGTCAACGTCATCACCAGCGGACTGCACGAGCTCCGCTCCGTGTTTGACCTGATGCCGACCGAGGGCGAGGAGGCACAGGCCAACATCGCCGCGCGGCTCAACCACTTCGCCGGAGCGCTCGGGCAGTACCAGACCACGCTGCGCGAGGCGGCTGCGACCGGCCATTCCAGCGCGCGAGCCCAGCTGCTCGAGGTAGCCAAACAGTGTGACACCTGGGTGGCACCGGACGGGGACAACTTCTTCCACGGGCTGGTCGAACGGCTGGGCGCGGGGGGCGCACTCGGTGCCGAACTGCGTCGGGGTGCCACGACCGCCACCGCGGCGACCGCCGAGTTCGGCCGCTTCCTCCGGACCGAACTGGCCCCGCGGGGCAGGGCGAAGCAGGCCGCCGGCCGAGAGCACTACGAGCTGGCCTCGCAGTACTTTCTCGGTGCCCGGGTGGACCTGGACGAGACGTACGCCTGGGGGTTTGCGGAGCTGGCCCGGCTGGAGACGGAGATGCGAGCGGTCGCCGCGCGGATCGTCGGCCCCGGCGCCACCGTCGACGAGGCGGTAGCCACGCTGGACGCGGACCCGGCGCGGACCATCCGGGGCAAGGAGGCGTTCCGGGACTGGATGCAGAACCTCGCCGACAAGGCGGTCAGTGAGCTGCACGGCACTCACTTCGACATCCCGGAACAGGTCCACCAGATCGAGTGTTGCCTGGCACCGACGAGTGACGGCGCGATCTACTACACCGGCCCGAGTGAGGACTTCTCCCGTCCCGGCCGGATGTGGTGGGCGGTGCCACAGGGCATCGACGACTTCTCCACCTGGCGCGAGGTCACCACCGTCTACCATGAGGGCGTGCCGGGCCACCATCTTCAGGTTGCCCAGACGGTGCTCCAGGCAGAGACCCTCAACCGCTGGCAGCGGCTGCTCTGCTGGGTTTCCGGGCACGGCGAGGGGTGGGCGCTCTACGCCGAACGGCTGATGGACGAGCTGGGCTACCTCGGGGACCCGGGCGAACGGCTGGGCATGCTCGACGGCCAGGCGCTCCGCGCCGCCCGGGTGATCGTCGACATCGGCATGCACCTGGAGTTGGAGATCCCGGCCGACAACCCGTTCGGCTTTCACCCGGGTGAACGCTGGACGCCGGAGTTGGGCTGGGAGTTCATGCGGGCACACTGCCGGGTGCCGGATGAGGTCCTGCGCTTCGAGCTGAACCGCTACCTGGGCTGGCCCGGGCAGGCACCGTCCTACAAGGTAGGTGAGCGAATCTGGCTGCAGGCTCGGGCCGACGCCGAGGCCCGCAAGGGGGCGGAGTTCGACCTCCGGGAGTTCCACCGGCAGGCGCTCGACCTGGGCTCACTCGGCCTGGACCCGCTACGTCGGGCGCTCGCCCGGATCTGAGGGCGGAGGCAAGGGCCCGGGGGCAAGGGGCGGACGTGCGCGTCACCTGCCCCCGGGTCAACCCCCGGCGACTAGCTCGGATCTTGCTCCACCTTGGTGGCTGCCGGGCCGCCAGCCGCCGATGCGGCGGTCGAGTGTCGACCGCCGGCACCCCCGGTTCGCAGGAACAGCCGGAGGCCGACGGCGAGGGCGATCAGGCCGAGAACACCCGCGGCGATCGGTCCCCAGAGCCGGGCCAGGCCGATCTTGAGACGGTTCGATTTAACCGTCTCTACGCTGTTGTTGACGGTGTCGTCCGTGTAGTTGAAGTCAGCATCGAGCAGGACGGTGGTGGAGCCAGCGTCCGTACGCAGTTCCTTTCGCTGTTGCTCCCGCACGTCAACGTACGCACCGGTAACCGGATCAACCCAGTACGTCCGGGTGTTGTTGTAGACGATCTCGCCGGTGGTGGAACCGGGGGCGAAGGTGCTCAGCAGCACCTGCAGGCTCTCCTCCGGGGTGTCCAGCACCCGGTTCTCGATCCGCTGCTCGTAGCGGTAGACCTCGATACCTTCGACGGTCTCGGTGCCGACGAAGGTCGCCGCGATCGCCTCCCTGAGGTCACGGTCGAAGACCGGGTAGTCCTTCTTCTCCGCACCGAACGGGAACTTGTAGGTCAGCCCCGAGTACTCGACGTTGCCCTGCGGGGTCCCCTCGCTGTCGTCCTGCTTGAGCCACTGGTCATCCCAGGGAGCGGCGGTACCGGAGACGCGATAGAGGGCGAGCTGCGTGCTGTACATGGTGATCGGAGCCTGCGTGTCACTCCGTACGACGGTCTGGTAGACATCCCAGATCACCGCGTCGCCCTTGAGCTGCTCGGGCAGGCGATCCCGGGTCTCGCCAGGCTGGGGAAGTACCTCGATCGTGGACTGCAGGGTGGCTCGTGGAACTTCGACGGTGAGCGATTCATTGTCGGCGGTGATCTGCAAGAACCGCGCATTGGTTGCTTCTGCGACCAACGTCGTTGGCTTGAGGTCGTAGGGGAGCCGGCTGATGGCGGGAGCGACGTACAGCGGCAGCCCGACCGCGAAGACCAGTAACAAGACGCCGAGCCCGAAGAGCGCGGCACTAACCCGAAGCTTCACTCTTCCTCCTGAAACGCCTGCCGCCCTACGGCCTGTTGCCCAGGGCGATCGATCCATAACATGGCGGGAGGTTACTCCCCAGTCAACATTAAAGCGAACCCCCTGGATGTCCAGATGTCGGCAACCGTCACCCCGAACCGGTCCCATCCTTCGATCACCGGCCGCCTGCCCGCCCTGGATGCGCTCCGCGCGATCGGCTCGGTGGCCGTCGTCGCCCACCACGTCGGGTTCCACACGGGCGTGAGCCTGAACAGCCAGTGGGGCACCTGGTTGGCGCGGATGGACGTCGGTGTCGCCATCTTCTTCGTCCTCTCCGGATTCCTGCTCTTCCGGCCCTGGGCATCGGGCATCGCCGCCGGGCTCCCCCGGCCCGGGGTTCGCCGGTACTTCTGGCGCCGCGCCCTGCGAATCCTGCCGGCCTACTGGCTGACGGTGCTGGTCTGCCTGATCGTTCTGCCGCAGAACCAGCCAGCCTCGGCTGGTGACTGGCTCCGCCACCTGACCTTCACTCAGATCTATCAGCCCAATCAGCTCCGCGCTGGCCTCAGCCAGACCTGGAGCCTCGCCACCGAGGTCGTGTTCTACCTGGTCCTGCCGCTGGTCGCGGTGCTGGCCGTGGGCCGGGCCTGGCGCCCGGTCCGCACCCTGGCGCTCGCCGCCGGGGGCGCCCTGCTGACGGCCGGGTGGCTCACCCTGATGGGGCTTGGCATCGTTGACACCGCGATCCAGACCATGTGGCTACCCTCGTACGCGGCCTGGTTCTGCGGCGGCATGGTCCTGGCGGTGGCACATGTGGCCCTCCGGAGCGGGACGGGCCCGGCCGCTCTGCGCATCCTCGACGACCTCGCCGCGGCGCCGGTCGCCTGCTGGGCCGCGGCCGCGGGCCTGCTGGCGATCGCGACGACACCCATCGCCGGCCCGCTGGACCTCGCCGAGCCGACCGTCGCGGAGTTCGCCGTGAAGCTCACCCTCTATCTCGCGGTCAGCGCCCTGATCATGATTCCGGTGGCGTTCGGCGAGCGGACGACCCGGGTGCACAAGGCCTTCGGCAGCGCCGCCGTCCGCTGGCTCGGCCTCGTCTCGTACGGGCTGTTCCTCTGGCATCCGCTGGTGATCGAAACGATCTACCTCGTGACAGACCGTCCACTGTTTACCGGGGGATTCCTCGAGACCTTCAGCCTGACGATGGCGGGTGGGTTGGTGTTGGCTGCGGCGAGCTACTACGGCGTCGAACGCCCGGCCCAGGCGCTCGGTGACCGCCGCCGCCCTCGACCGACCGCCCCCCAACCCGAGCAGAGAGTGCCGACGGTCAATTCGCCACATTGACCCAGATATTCACCTAGGCATTGCCTAGCCGGCTCCCGAGCTTTAGTGTGACGCTAAATTACTAGGGAGTAGGGATCACGTGGAGCACTTTTCCGCCACCGCCGGACATGTGCTGTTCCTCAACTGGCGGGACACCCGGAACCCCGAAGGCGGTGGATCCGAGGTATACGTTGAGCGGATTGCCGCAGAGCTGGTAGCCCGCGGCCTCCGGGTCACGCTGTTCTGCGCCGCACATCGTCAGGGCCTCCCCGACGAGGTCAACGAGGATGGGATTCGGCTGGTCAGACGCGGTGGCCGCCACACCGTCTACCTGTGGGCCGCGTTCTACTATCTCGCCGGCGCCCTCGGCGTCGGCCCCCTGTCTCGCCGACGCGGCGGCCGACCGGACGTGCTCGTGGATGTCTGCAACGGCCTGCCATTCATGACTCCGTTATGGGCTCGTCGACCGATCGTCAAGCTTATCCACCATATTCATCGCGAACAATGGCATGTGGTGCTTCCGGCATGGGCAGCTCGGTTCGGCTGGTGGGTGGAGTCATCTTTCGCCATATTCGTCTACCGGCACTGCCGCCACATCACCGTCTCCGACGCCACCCGTCAGGAGCTGATCCAGCTCGGCGTACCCGCGGAGCAGATTTCCGTGGTGCACAACGGCACCCCGCCGCTCCCGCCCACCGACGCGGAACGCGCAGCCTCCCCGCTGCTCGTCACGCTCAACCGACTGGTCCCGCACAAGCGCGTCGAGGTGGCGTTGCAGGCGGTCGCCACCCTCGCCGACGAGCTGCCGCAACTGCGGCTGGTCGTCGCCGGCCAGGGCTGGTGGGAAGGGCAGCTCCGCGAGGTCGCCAACAACCTGGGCATCACCGACCGGGTGGAGTTCCGGGGATTCGTGCCGGAGGAGGAGAAAGCGGCCCTCCTCGCCTCGTCCTGGGTGGCGCTGACCCCGTCCCTGAAGGAAGGATGGGGTCTGACCATCGTGGAGGCCGGCTCGGCGGGCACTCCAACGGTCGCGTTCCGCAGCGCGGGCGGTGTGGGCGAGGCGGTGCTGGACGGCCAAACGGGGCTTCTCGCCGACGACGTTGACGACTACGTGGCGAAGGTACGGACCCTCCTACACAACCACGAGCTACGGCAGCAACTGGGGGACGCGGCCCGGGAGCACGCGGCGACCTTTACCTGGCCGGCTGCCGGAAGCCGCTTCGCCGCTCTACTGGAGAGCGCGGAGTCGCCCCGTCAGACGCGTTCACGGGGCGCCCCGTCCTACCTGCTGCCGTAGATCGCGGGCGTGTAGGGGTCCGGCTCGTTGGCCTGCTTGGCTTTCTCGATGAGCTCTTCAGCCTGGGAAACCGCCTCCTCCTCGCTGGCGGTCGTAGCGGCGGCCAGCCCACCGAGAGACAGGATCCCGAGCACCGCCGCCACCAGGCCGGTGACGACCAAGGTCAGGGCTTTACGCATGCCAATCCTCCAATGTCTGAACCTCGGAGCGGAGGTTACCACGCAGTAGCCCACCGGCGTACCGCCGAAACAGGGCAGCGATCACCACCACGACGGCGACCGCCAGCGCCACCACCACCGCCCACCGAGCCGGGGCGGCCATCACCGGGCTCGGCGGTGCGGCTGGATTGCGATAGAGGGCCAGGAACACCCCCTGGTACACGAGTTCGAGGCCGGCGAGGGTAGCCGGATCGACCTGGTCCGCGCGGTGTTGCTGGACCAGCACCCAGCGCACCCCCGTCTCCGCCGCCGGCCGTCCCGCCCCGATCAGCTGCCGGATCTCCCGCAGACGCGGGTTTTCGCCAAACACCGCGACGTCGCCGACCCGGAGCGTGTCGTCGATCAGGACTGTCGCCGGTAGGTAGCGCGGGGCCGGGTCCAGAACGGTCCGCCCGCCATTCCACGGGTACGCGCGGTAGCCGCTCAACGGCAGCGCCAAGACCTCCCCACCGGGATCGGCGGCCAATCGCCCCGCCACCACCGGCCAGTCCGCCGGATAACTGACCGGCCACAGCCGACCCGCGCCGCCGAACGCGAGATCCGGCATAGCCGCGACCGGCAGCAGCAGCACACCACCCAGCACCACCCCCGCCACCTCCCGGTTCGTCCGCTCCACCCGGGTCACGAGCCGCTCGGCGCCCAGCGCCACACACACCACCAGCAGCAACGCGTACGGCGCCAGAAACTTCTGCCCATCGCGAAGCAGCCCGGCCCCCGGCAGCTGCGCCACCGCCCACCGCAGTACATCGGCGGTCCCCGGCACCGTGCCCAGCGCAGCGAGCAGGAAGCCGGCCCCGGCCAGCACCAACAGCCGGGCCGAGACGCCCGGCGACGTCCGCCGCCGCAGTAGCCCGACCCCGGCGCCGGCCAGAGCCAGCAGCACCAGGGTCACCAACGGCACCAGGGGCAGAGCTCGGCTCGCCGGAGTGGCCTGAGCGCTCCAGATGCCCCCGGTGCCCGCGAGCGCCGTCAGCGGACCCGCCCAGTTCTCGCCCCGGGGCGCGAAGGCGGCTACTCCCGCCGGGTCGGAGGTTCCGCCCGCGTCGGTGACCAGGGCAGCGGTC
The DNA here is from genome assembly GCF_000378845.1 of Salinispora pacifica DSM 45544. Lineage (NCBI taxonomy): Bacteria > Bacillati > Actinomycetota > Actinomycetes > Micromonosporales > Micromonosporaceae > Salinispora > Salinispora pacifica. The sequence continues at coordinate 2,908,667 of NZ_KB905359.1, forward strand.
ACCCACGGGGCGTTGAGCAGGGCGACCCCCGCCACCGCGATCGTCGATCCCCGCCAACGTCCCCGTCGCGGTGCGAGCAGCGACACCACACCAAACGCGATCAGCCCACCGGTCGGGGTGATCGCAGCCGGCGCGGCGGCGAGCAGCACCCGCGCCACCGCGCCGGCCCGCCCGGCCCGCAACTCCAAACCCGCCCGCACCAGCCACGGCAGGGCGGCATAGCAGACCAGCAGCCCCCACTGCCCGATCAACAACCGCTCGGCCAGGTACGGCGTCCAGGCGTAGCCGACCGCGGCAAGCAGCCGAACCCCGGTCCGTTCGGTCGGCACCAGGCGCCCGGCACCGACCGCCGCCAGCAGGACCGCCCCGCCCAGCGCGATCCGCTGCACCACCCAGCCCGGGACGAGCTGGGTGAGCACCGAGACCACGGCATCCATCGGCACCGCCCGCGGCAGGCCCTGCGCTGGCGCCACAAGATCCCAGGTCAGCGGCTGCCGGGGCACGAACACCATGTCGTAGCGCAACACGTAGCCCGGTGCTGCCAGTGGGGCGAGCACCATCGCCGTCACCACCGCCGCGACGGCGTACAACAGGAGCCGATCTCGAACCACCCGGGTTCGATCGGCTGGTCGGTCACCCACTCACGACGCCGGCACCACCCGCCCGACAGTGATCAACCTGGTGCAGAGGGCGATGTCTGGCGTGCTGATGGTGACCTCGATGGCTTCCCCCGCACCGTGCAACGGGAAATACAGCTGGTTCAGTCCACTCCGCAGCGTGACCTCCCGGGTGGCCTCGCCCAGGCGCAGGGTCGCCGTCGCGTCGCCGGAGCTCAGGTAGCCGAGCTCCACCACGTACGGCCATTCCGCAACCGGTGCTGCCAACGGAATCCGAGTCGTACGCCCGCTCTCCACCAGGTGCCCGCAGTCGGGCACCTGGCCCGGCAGAACCTTGACTCCCTCGATCCGGACCGGCCGGATTCGACCCTCGGCATCGAAGGTCACCGGCAGCTCGGCCACCTCGACGAACTCCGGCTGGTGCTCCGCCGGTCGGAAGAAGTGCGACTGAAGGTTGTCCGGCCAGAAATAGCCGGACACGACCCGATCGGGGACGATCGTGTCGAGGAAAACGGTGCCAGCGGGCGCGGCGGCAAGCTCGGCCTGGGCCGTGGCGAGGTACTCCCGGCCGTGCTTGGTGCTCCAGTTATCGCCGAACGTGACGGTGCTCCACACCGTACCGAGCCCGACCGCGACCAGGACAGCGACCGCCACCCGACCGACCGCGACGGCGTCGAGCACGCGCGGGAGTCCCGGTAGCGGCCGGGGGGTGTACCGGTCCTGCTCGCCGGTGTCGCGAAGCCCGAACAGGGCTACCCCGACACAGATCGCGGCTACCGGAACCACGTCGGCCACGAAACGTGGGACCGTGCCCACCATTGGGCCGAGCACACCACCAAGGCGGGTTACCGCGAAGAACGCGCTGACCAGCCCGAGATAGCAGACCAGAAGCAGCCAGGCCCGCGCCGCCGACCGGCGCCGCCGAACGGTCACCACAACCAGGGTCGCCAGCACCAGCCACGACAGCCACATCGCAACCGGATAGGGATCCGCCAACGGCGGCCCGTCACCGGCGTGGGTCCACCGCCACGGCCCCCCGAGCAGGCCCGGCACGACGGTCGCACCGACCAGGTCGCCGAGGAACGTGAAAGCCTGACCGGGTGAGGTCAGCTGGTCCAGCGCACGAGCCGGTCGGGTCAGGTAGAACGCCAAGTAGGCCCCGGAGAGCACGGTGAGCGACAGCCAGACCGGCCAGTGCCGACGCACCGCCGTGACCAGGCTGCGCCACGGCGAACCGTCAGTAAACAAAAAGAGGGTCAGCAGGAACAACAGCGGCGCAATCAGCAGCGCTTTCGGGTCGAACAGCAGCCCGAACAGCAGCCACAGGACGACCATCGCGAGGTGCCGGCGACGGCCGGTACGCAGATATCGGACCTGCGCCCGCACCGCCAGGACCAGGGCGAGCTGCACCGGCAACAGGAGTAGCCCGACCAGCCACAGCGACGACACCTCCAGCGTCAGCGGGCTGAACAGAAAGAGGGCCAACGGGACCAACAAGCCCCAGCCCGGCCGCAGCAGGTCACGCAGCAGCCGGTACACGGCGATGCCCACGGCCGCCTGTCCCACCGCCAGCATCAGCACCCAGGGCCAACTGGCGAAACCGGCCAGCCGCACCATCAGCCAGGCGATCAACAGGCCGCCGGGCGTTGGATGGTTGTTGAAGGTTCCCAGCAGGAAGTCCGCGTCCAACCGGGCGTCCAGGGCCTGGGCGGCGAGCACGAACTCGTCCTGGGAGAACCAGCCACGCGCGGCGAGGCCGGCCCGCCAGGCGACCGACACCACGATGAGGGCTATCGCCACCGCCCCGACGCGGTCGGGACGAAGTCGCCGCGCGAACGCTCGCGGCTCGTCGGGCATCGACGCGGTGGGCTCTCCAGGTGCCACAGCCCCAGCCTCTGGCATTGACATGCTCGGCAGCCTGCCACACGCTTACACGCCGTGGGGGGTGGCCATCCATCCATGTTCGTCACACCAACCGTTGCCGCCGCCCTTGCCCACCCCCCGGTCCCGGCTGCGTCGCTCAACCATCGTCGGCTGCCGGTACCCGTACCACCGGCGGAACAGGAGCGACATGCGTGCAGAGGTGACCAGTGGCGCCGGAGCACAGCCGAATCGAGCCCAGCGGCTGGACCAGAGATTCCGGCACCTCGCCATCTGCGTCGTCCTCACCGGCCTCGCCTTCCAGCAGGCACCCGGGCTGATCGTCCCCGACACCAAGGTCGACCTGAACGTCAATCCCGCCGGGTGGCTACTCCGCTCGCTGCACCTCTGGGACCCGACCGGCACCTTCGGCCAGCTGCAGAACCAGGCCTACGGGTATCTCTGGCCAATGGGTCCGTTCTTCCTGGTGGGATCGGAGCTTGGCCTGGCGCCGTGGGTGATCCAACGGCTGTGGTGGGCGCTGCTCTTCTGCGTCGCCTACCTGGGTGTGGTGCGGCTGGCCGGTAGCCTCGGCATCGGCTCCCCCGCCGGACGCATGATCGCTGGCATCGCCTTCGCCCTGTCACCCCGGATCCTCACCCAGCTCGGCTGGTCCTCGGTCGAATCCTGGCCCAGCGCGGTGGCGCCGTGGGTACTGATCCCGCTGGTCGGCCTCGCCCGAGGTGCGCCGCTACGTCGGGCGGTCGCGGGGTCGGCACTCGCCGTGGCCTGTGCGGGCGGAGTCAATGCGACCGCCGTGTTCGCGGTGGTGCCGCTCGCTCTGCTCTGGCTCGCCACCCTGACGCCAATCCGCCGCCGGATCACCGCGATCGCCGCCTGGTGCGGCGCGGTCGCCCTGGCCACCGCCTGGTGGCTGGTTCCACTGCTCATTCTCGGGCGGTACAGCCCGCCGTTTCTCGACTACATCGAAACCGCCCAGAGCACCACCAGCGTGACCGACGCCGTGACGACGCTCCGCGGTGCCTCCTACTGGGTGGCGTACCTGGCCTCCCCGGTTGAGCAGGCCATCCCCGGCGGCGCCCGGTTGGCCACCGAGCTTGGGCTGGTTCTCGCCACGCTCGCCGTCGCCGCCCTGGGTGTACTGGGGCTTTCCCGGCGCGGGATGCCGCACCGCCGCTTCCTCATCACCGGCCTGGTGCTCGGCGCCGCGATGGTCGGGCTGGGACACGTCAGCGATCTCCCCAATCTCCTCGCCGGAGGACAGCAACAGTTCCTCGACGGGGTGGGCGCACCGCTACGGAACACCCACAAGTTCGACGTCCTGCTCCGCCTACCACTGGCGCTCGGATTGGCCCACCTGGTCTGCCTGGTCGGGCGGGCAGTGCGTACCGCGCCCGCCGCGCGACGCCGGCCGGCTGTCGCGCGAGCCTGGATCACCACCGGCGTGACCATGGCGGCGGTCGCGGCGGTCGCCAGCCCGGCGATCGTCGGCGGCCTCGCCACTCCGGGAAGCGCGCGGGTAGTACCGCAGTACTGGCAGGACGCCGCCGACTGGCTGGACGCGAACACCGGTCCGGGACGGGTGCTCGTCGTACCCGGGGCCCGCCGCCCCGCCTACGACTGGGGCAGCACCACCGACGAGATCGTCCAACCGCTGTTGGAGAGCAGCTGGGCGGTACGCAACTCGATCCCCTTCACCCCGCCCACCACCATCCGACTCCTGGACGCGATCGAAGCCACGCTCAGCTCCGGCGCCGGCTCGGCGGGCCTCGCCGACCTTCTCGCCCGCTCCGGGATCAGCCACGTGCTGTTCCGCGCCGACCTCGACCACGGTCGCTCCGACACGACCCGCCCCGCCGTGGTTCGCCAGGCCCTGCAGCGCTCACCGGGGCTGACCCGGGTCACCACCTTCGGCCCGGTCCGGGGTGGGCCGGAGGCGGTGGACGAGCGGCGCGACCAGGGGCTCGACGTGCCCGCCCGGGCACTTGAGGTCTACCAGGTCAACCGCCGGGTGGAGCCGGTAGTCGCCTACGACCGGAGGGATGTCGCGACCGTCGTCGGTGGCCCGGAGTCCCTGCTCGACCTCGCGGCGGCGGGCCTGCTGAGTCCCGCCCCCACAGTCCTGGCCGGCGACGCGGAAGCCGGCGACGGCTACGGTCCGGTGGCGATGACCGACGGACTGCGGCGCCGCGAGGTCTCCTTCGGTCGGTCCCAGGACAACGTCTCGCAGACCCATACCGCCGACGAGCCCCTCGCGCCGTCGGCCCCCGCGCACGACTACCTGCCCGACTGGGCCCCGGACTGGTCCACAGTGGCTGAGTATGCGGGCATCAGCTCGATTCGCGCAGCTACGGCACGCGCACAGGTCGGCATTCCTGGCGGGAACCGCTCCGAGCACCAGCCGTACGCGGCCATGGACGGTGACCCGACGACCTCCTGGCAGTCCGCCCCGCACCACCGCGGCGATCGACAATGGATAGAGATAACGCTGGAGAACCCGACCAACGTCACCAGAGTCGAGCTCAGCTTCGACCTGACCGCGGACGTGGTGCCGACCACAGCAACCGTCACCGCCGGGTACGAGAGCCAGACCGTGGAGAGCTTCGGCGATCGAATGATCTTCGACCTGGACGGCAGCCACGCCACCCGACGCGTCCACATCTCCATCGACGACACCTTCGCCCTCCGTCCGCTCGGTGCCGGGGTGGTGGGGATCTCCGAAATCAGCATCCCGGGCATCCAGACCAGTCGCACCCTCCGGCTGCCGGAAGCACCCGCCACCGACCAACCACCGGCCGTCGTCGTCTCCGCGGATCCCCGCACGCCCGCCTGCTTCCAGGTGGACGGGAAACCGGCCTGTTCCACCAACGCGATCCGCGGCTCGGAGGATGGACGCACGATCGACCGTACGCTCATCCTGCCCGCTGCCGGAACCTACGACCCGCAGCTGTGGGCCCGCCCGATGGACGGCGCTGCCCTGCACGCGGTCCTCGACCAGGCGGTGACCGCCGCACAGGCACTGGGTCTGGCGCCCGAGGTGAGCGCCTCGTCAACCGGCGTCCCGCATCCGACCCGCCGCCCCGGCGCGGTATTGGACGGGGACCCGGCCACCAGCTGGTCACCGGCGATCAGCGACGACGCCCCGATCCTGCGCCTCACCTGGCTGAAGACCCAGGTGATCGACGGCCTCCGGTTCGCCGTCGACCCGGCCGTCGCAGCCACCCGGCTCGGCAGCGTGCGGGTGATCGCCGACGATGGCATCCGCGGCGGTCTGCTCAGCGAGGACGGAGTGTTGACCCTGGATCCGCCGATCCGCACCAAAGAGCTCACCATCCAGTTCCTCGACCAGCCCTCCATCACCAGCATCGATCCGTACGGATTTCGGTTGCCCGAACCCCTGCCGATCGCGGTCGGCGAGCTCACGGTGCTTCCGGGCGCCCCTGCCAGCCCAGCAGACCTGGACGCGCCGTTGACGCTGGACTGCGGCTCCGGTCCAACGCTGACGATCGGCGAAGAGACCGTAACCACCGCCCTACGCGGCACGATGCGGGACCTCCTGGAATTGCGGGAGGTGCCGGCCGAGCCGTGCGGCACCGACACCGAGTTACCGCTCGACGCCGCCGAACACCGCCTCGTCGCCGCCGCCAGCCAGTTCGCCACGCCGACCCGGGTCGCTCTCGTACCGCAGCAGCCCACGGACGTGACGGGCCCGAGCGCCCTCCAGGTCACCGCCTGGGATGCGACCGAGCGGCGGGTACAGGTCGCCGGGCACGCCGCCGAACGGCTACTCGCGGTGCGGGAGAACACCAACCGGGGCTGGCAGGCCACGCTCGCCGGCGAGCCGCTACGCCCCGTGGTCGTTGACGGCTGGCAGCAGGGCTGGATGCTACCCGCCGGCGCCGCGGGCGAGGTCGTCCTACGCTTCACCCCGGACCGCCCATACCAGGTGGCGCTCCTGACCGGAGGCGTCCTACTCCTGGGCGTCACGCTTCTCGCGCTGCTCCCCGAACGCCGCGGCAGCGGCCCGGCCCGGCCGACCCGGCGACCGCGACGCCGGACCCCCCGCTCGCTGCCCCTGCTGGCGGTCGGCGCGACCGCCCTGATCCTGCTCGGCGGCCTCGTCGGCGGGGCACTCGTCGCCGCTGGAGTCCTCCTCGCCCTCCCCGGTGCGCTACGCGAACCGCGGCCGACCGACCCCCGCTGGGTACGGCTCGCCCCCCGGTTCGTCGAGTCCTGGCTTCCCGCCGCCCTCGTCCTGCTCGCCGGGTGGGCGTACCTGGACGCCACACAGCGGCACACCGCCGCCCTTCCGCAGCTTCTGATGGTTCTCGCCCTCGGCTGCCTCTGGCTGTCGACCTGTCTTCGACACCGGTCCGTCCACCGCGCTCTCCAGCGCCCCGATCCGGTGCCCCCGGCGGTGGAGGTGCCCATGCAGTCGCCGGGCGCCGCCCCGGACGCCTCCCGGCGGGAATCCGACCCCTCGGGAGCCGTGTGAGCCGGCGAACCAACGATGTGGACGGCTCGGAGACGCGTTCCCCGAGTACCGGCGTCCGGGCACTCGGCACCGCCGGCCTAGCCGTGACCGCCGCGGGGCTGCTGGGCAACGGACTCGCCTACCTGGCCCCGGTGCTGGCCGCCCGCCAGCTCGACTCCGCCGAGCTCAGCGCGCTCGCCACCGCGCTCGGCCTGATCGCCATCGCGAGTGTGCCGGGGTTCGGCCTACAGCTCGCCGTCGCCGTGCACCACGCGAAGCACGGCCCCACCCAGACCCGCCGCGCAGCCCTGTTGACCGCCGCCCTCTGCGCGTCCGCCCTGATTATCGCCACCCCGTTACTCGGCAAAGGCTTGCGTCTTCCGGTCGAGGTGCTCCTCCTCTCCGCGGTCATCACGGCCGCCATCGTGCTCTCCTGCCGGACGTTGGGGGAACTCCAGGGCGGGCAACGGTTCGTTCGACTGGCCATCGCCATGGGACTGCTGGCTGCCGGCCGGTACGGCGGAGTGCTGGTCGGTCTGCTGCTGGACGCCGGCCCAACCGGAGCCCTGCTGCTCGGCGCCGGGACCGCCGCGCTCACCCCGGTCGGGCTGGCCGCCCTGGCCCGGTCGGCCGTCCCGCGGACCCCCTCCACGGCACCACCGCTGAACGCCGGCCAGATCCTGACCGGCTGCACCGCGATGCTCGCCATGCTCGTCGTCTCCTACGTGGACCTCTTCCTCGCCCGTCAGCTACTGCCGGCCGACGACTCCGGCGGGTACGCGGTGGGGACGGTGTTGACCAAGGGCGCGCTGTGGGCGCCGCAGGTCGCCACCGTGCTCGCCCTACCCCGGCTGGCCCGCGACGATCGATTCAGTCGGGCCGTCGCGCTCGCCGTGACCGCCGGCTGCGGCGTACTGCTGATTCTCGGCTCGACGTTCGCCGGCGCCCTGGCCTTCCAACTCGCCGGCGGCCCGAACTACACCCACCTGGGCCCCCTAGCGCCGCTCTTCGCCGCGGTCGGAGCGCTCTGGGCCGTCGTCTTCGTCCTGTTGAACGCGGCGGTCGCCACTGGTGTCCGCTGGCCCGCCGCGCCGCTCTGGGTGGGCAGCGTCCTGCTGGCGACGGTCGCGCTGTGGACCGCGCCACGGACCGTCGCCGGGTTGCTCTGGCCCACCCTGGGAGCCGCCGTGATCACGACCCTGGTCATGACGCTCCGCACGTGGCGGTCGACCCCAGCGCGTGCCGACCCGCGGGTTCCGGCACCACGGCGGGCGTCAGCGGGGAGCTGACCCGGCTGCTTCGTCCTCAGCCAGCCAGCCGCTGAGCAGATGGTGGCCGATCGAGTCCGGCCGGCCGAGCCGATGGCCTGCCGCCGCCCGCCGACGCAGCTCGGCGGGAGTGAACCAGCGCGCCTCCAGCAGCTCGACCCCGTCCACCCGGATCTCGTCGGATTCGGCGGTGGCCCGGAAGCCCACCATCAGCCCCGCCGGAAAGGGCCAGGCCTGCGACCCCTGGTACGCCACGTCCGTGACCACGACGCCCGCTTCTTCGGCCACCTCGCGCCGGACCGCGTCTTCCAGCGTCTCCCCCACCTCGACGAAGCCGGCGAGGGTCGAAAACGCGTTCTCGGCCGCCCCGGCGTGCCGGGCCAACAGGCAGCGGCCGGGCGAGCCAGCTGTCTCCACCAGCACAATGATGGCGGGCTCGATCCGGGGAAAGTACAGCCGGGCACAGCCTGGATCCGTGCACCGCCGGGCATGCCCGGCATCTTGGGCGTTGGTCGCCCCACCGCACGCGCCGCAGTACCGTTGCTGCCGGTGCCAGTGCAGCAGGCCACGCGCGTACCCCTGGATGGCCGCCTCGGCCGGGGATAGCCGCCCGACGAGCCCGCGCACCCCCACCACCCGAGTCGCCCCGGCGGCCGCCAGTGCGGCGTCCTCAGTGAGCTCGGAGAGGTCCACCGCGAAGACTGCCCGCCCCGCCGCGAACCCGAGGAAGACCGTCTCCGCTGCGGCGGCGCGGGCCCGCGCCGCCGCGTCACCGCTCAGTTGCACCGGCACCGCCTCGTTGACCAGGCAGTGGTCCTGCCACAGCGGCAGCACCCTGGTGTTTGCCGCGCCCAGCAGTTTCGCCAGCCGTTCCGGATCGGCGCGGAGGGCACCGGCCCGGTCCACCCAACCACCGCCGTACGCCAGGGCCACCTCGTCCTCCCGCATGGACCCCACCGTACGGAACCCCGCTCTACCGGGTGCGGGGCGGCACCATCTCGCCCGCCGCCGTCGCACGTCCGGGCCGACCCGCGAGGATCGGGAGACGCGACACGCGACGCAGGACACGACCTGCCGCCACGGGCACATGTTGGTTACCGTAGTTTCCTTCCGGGTGTGATGACCGCCCGAGCGCGACGCCCCTAGTCGAGGTGACTGTGACCCTGTACGGCGACAAAGATCTGCCCGCCGACGACCGGCCCACCGTCCAGGTAACCGCGGTGCAGTGGCCCGTTGAGGAGACGGAACCCGTCAACCGCCAACGGGGCGGGAAGTGGGCCTTTCTAACTGGCGGCAAAAAGTCCTTTCCGCCCGGTGGGAAGTGGTCCTTTCCACCGGGCGGGGGGCGGATGCGCCGCGCCTGGTTGCTGCTTGCCACCGGGGTCACCACTGTTGTGCTCGCCTCCACAGTCGGCATCGGCGTCTTCGCGTACGGCGGTGACGTGCCCCGTGGCACGACGGTCCTCGGTACGGATCTCGGCGGTCAGAGCCAGGCAGCCGCGGTCGAGAAGCTGCACGCGGCGGTCGAACAACAGGCCGCCATGCTGAGCGCCCCCCTGCCGGTGGTCGTCGGCCAACACACCGCGGAACTGGTGCCGACCGAGGTGGGTCTCCGGGTTGACGTGGAGGCCACTGTGCGGGCCGCCATGCAGGTGGAGGCGCACGTCTTCGAACGCCTCGCCGGCTCCCGCGCGGTGCCACCGGTGGCGACGGTGGACGTGGAGAAGCTCGACGCGGCACTCGTGGAGGTCTTGGGGGACCAGGGCCGCGAGATGACCATGCCCGGCATCACCTGGAGTGGCCTCACCCCGAAGGCAACCCACCCGAAGCCCAGCCTGGAGCTCAACCCGGAGCAGTCCGCGCAGGCGGTTCGGGAGGGCTGGTTGAGCGGCGATCCGGTCACCGTTCCGCTGGTCGAGACATACCCGGTGACCACCGCCGAGGAGGTGGACCGGCTGGTGACCGAGTTGGCGAAGCCGGCCGTGGCGGCCCCGGTAACCCTGACGACGGACCAGGGCTCGGTGAGCATCCCGCCGGAGGCGATCGCGAAGAGCCTGCTGTTCACCGCCGACGAGGCCGGCACGTTGTCGGCGAAGGTCGATGTCAAACGTCTCCGCTCCGCGCTCGGCGATGACCTGGCCAAGGTCGAGGTGACCCCGAAGAACGCCCGGATGACGCTCACCGACGGCAAGCCGAAGATCATCGACAGCCAGAACGGGAAGGAACTGGACGCCGACGGCCTCGGGGAGGCTCTGCTCGCGGTCCTACCGCAGGCGGACGACCGCCGGGTGAGCGGCACACTCGAAACGAAGAAGCCGGAGCTCACCACGGAGAAGTTGGCCGGCCTGGGCATCAAGGAGAAGGTGTCGACCTTCACCACCCAGTTCTCCGGCGGGCTCTCCTCGCCCCGCAGCCAGAACATCATCACTGCCGCCAAGGACGTCGACAACACGCTGGTGCTGCCCGGCGAGACGTTCTCCTTGAACAAGCACACCGGCGAACGAAACTACGCAAAGGGCTACCAGGATGCTCCGGTCATCCTCAATGGCAAGCTCGTGCCGGGAGTCGGGGGCGGGGTCTCGCAGTTCACCACGACGCTCTTCAACGCCACCTACTACGCGGGGCTGGAGGATGTCGAGCACAAGCCCCACTCGTACTATTTCAGCCGTTATCCGGCGGTCATCGAGTCCACGATCTTCTACCCAGATCTCGATTTCAAGTTCCGCAACAACACCGAGTACGGACTCCTGATCGACACCTCCTACACGTCGAACAAGATCACCGTTTCGATCTGGAGCACAAAGGTCTGGGACAAGGTAAAGACGGAGTACGGCCCCCGAAGCAACATCACCAAGCCGAAGACGGTCTATCTGGAGCCCGGCCCGGACTGCATCGCCGCCAACGGCAGCGACGGGTTCAGCCAGAACGCCTACCGGGTGTTCTACAAGAACGGCAAGGAGGCGAAGCGGGAGAAGTTCAGCTGGCGCTACTCCGCGGAGCCACGCTTCATCTGCGGCCCGAAACCCTCCTGAGCCCCGCCCTCACCTGAACTGAGGGGCCCTGTCGGCATTGCCCCGGCAGGGCCCTTTCCTCATCATCGGCGACACAGCCTCCTTGGCATCCGACAACCACAGCTCCTGACACCGACGTACGGTGGCCGAACCGCTGTTGTCGCCGGCAGCTGCTGAGCGCTTCGGCCGCCGGCGAACAGACCACCCCCGGCCACTGATCCGGCGGACCACGACGGCGACGCGGAGAACCGGGTGCGGTCGGGCCGACCGACGTTCGACGAGCAGGCGACAAACCCCCAGCGAGGTGGGCCCGCCCGGCGGCTGGATCACGTGCCGCCACCGCTTTCCAGCCCACCCAGCCGACGTTGGCGGAGCCCGGCGCGCAGGCCGGCAACCCGGAGTGGGTACGGGTAGGCGAGCCCGCCTGGACCTGTCGGCGTGGCGTTCCGACTTCCGACCCTCGTTCTGATCCAAAACCGCGAGGTGCCCCCGAAATCCGGGCTGATCTGAACCGATGTGTCACGAGGTCCGGTGAACCGGGCACGCTGCCGGCGCCAGGCCGAAGCATCCTGAGACTGTCTTCCGGGTGGCGTCCCGGCGGGAAAAGCGTTGAGGGCCGACCCGGGTAGGGTCGGCCCTCAACAAAGTTTTGCCCGGCGGTGTCCTACTCTCCCACACCCTCCCGAGTGCAGTACCATCGGCGCTGGAGGGCTTAGCTTCCGGGTTCGGAATGTAACCGGGCGTTTCCCCTCCGCCATGACCGCCGTAACACTTATCGACATATCAAACACACCCAACACCACAGGCAATGTTTGCTTGCCAAGAGATACACAGTGGACGCGTAGCAACTTAGTAGTCAAGTCCTCGGCCTATTAGTACCGGTCAACTGAACCCGTTACCGAGCTTACATTTCCGGCCTATCAACCCAGTCGTCTAGCTGGGGGCCTTACCCCACCAAAGGTGGATGGGATACCTCATCTTGAAGCAGGCTTCCCGCTTAGATGCTTTCAGCGGTTATCCCTTCCGAACGTAGCCAACCAGCCGTGCCCCTGGCGGGACAACTGGCACACCAGAGGTTCGTCCGTCCCGGTCCTCTCGTACTAGGGACAGCCCTTCTCAAGTATCCTACGCGCACGGCGGATAGGGACCGAACTGTCTCACGACGTTCTAAACCCAGCTCGCGTACCGCTTTAATGGGCGAACAGCCCAACCCTTGGGACCTGCTACAGCCCCAGGATGCGACGAGCCGACATCGAGGTGCCAAACCATCCCGTCGATATGGACTCTTGGGGAAGATCAGCCTGTTATCCCCGGGGTACCTTTTATCCGTTGAGCGACACCGCTTCCATTCGCCAGTGCCGGATCACTAGTCCCGACTTTCGTCCCTGCTCGACCCGTCAGTCTCACAGTCAAGCTCCCTTGTGCACTTACACTCAACACCTGATTGCCAACCAGGCTGAGGGAACCTTTGGGCGCCTCCGTTACCCTTTAGGAGGCAACCGCCCCAGTTAAACTACCCACCAGACACTGTCCCTGAACCGGATAACGGTCCGAAGTTAGATACCCAAACCAACCAGAGTGGTATTTCAAGATTGCCTCCACATGCACTGGCGTGCACACTTCACCGGCTCCCACCTATCCTACACAAGCTAATTCAGATACCAATGTCAAGCTATAGTAAAGGTCCCGGGGTCTTTCCGTCCTGCCGCGCGTAACGAGCATCTTTACTCGTAATGCAATTTCGCCGGGCCTGTGGTTGAGACAGTGGGGAAGTCGTTACGCCATTCGTGCAGGTCGGAACTTACCCGACAAGGAATTTCGCTACCTTAGGATGGTTATAGTTACCACCGCCGTTTACTGGCGCTTAAGTTCTCCGCTTCGCCCCGAAAGACTAACAGGTCCCCTTAACGTTCCAGCACCGGGCAGGCGTCAGTCCATATACATCGAATTACTTCTTCGCATGGACCTGTGTTTTTAGTAAACAGTCGCTTCCCCCTGCTCTCTGCGGCCATACAACGCTCCAGCAGCACGTGCCTTCACGTCTCCGGCCCCCCTTCTCCCAAAGTTACGGGGGCAATTTGCCGAGTTCCTTAACCACAGTTCACCCGATCGCCTTGGTATTCTCTACCTGACCACCTGTGTCGGTTTAGGGTACGGGCCGCTCGGAACTCGCTAGAGGCTTTTCTCGACAGCATAGGATCACTGACTTCACCTGAATCGGCTCGGCATCACGTCTCAGCCACACGCGCCGCGGATTTACCTACGACACAGCCTACACGCTTACCCCGGCACAACCACCGGCCGGGCTCAGCTACCTTCCTGCGTCACCCCATCGCTTGACTACTACCCGCCAGGTTCCCACGCTCCCCCAGCACAGTCCAAAGACCACACCAAGATCGGATGGTTAGCACAACGAAGTTCATCAGGGACGCTCCTTCGCGGGTACGGGAATATCAACCCGTTATCCATCGACTACGCCTCTCGGCCTCGCCTTAGGCCCCGACTCACCCAGGGCGGATTAACCTGGCCCTGGAACCCTTGGTCATCCGGCGGAAGGGTTTCTCACCCTTCATTCGCTACTCATGCCTGCATTCTCACTCGCACCGCGTCCACAACTCGATCACTCGGCTGCTTCACCCCCGGCACGACGCTCCCCTACCCATCCACACACCTACACACAACCCAAAGGCCATGCGAAGTACACGCGTGAATGCCACAGCTTCGGCGGTGTGCTTGAGCCCCGCTACATTGTCGGCGCGGAACCACTTGACCAGTGAGCTATTACGCACTCTTTCAAGGATGGCTGCTTCTAAGCCAACCTCCTGGTTGTCTATGCGACCCCACATCCTTTTCCACTTAGCACACGCTTAGGGGCCTTAGCTGGTGATCTGGGCTGTTTCCCTCTCGACTACGAAGCTTATCCCCCGCAGTCTCACTGCCGCGCTCTCACTTACCGGCATTCGGAGTTTGGCTGATTTCGGTAAGCTTGTAGGCCCCCTAGACCATCCAGTGCTCTACCTCCGGCAAGAAACACACGACGCTGCACCTAAATGCATTTCGGGGAGAACCAGCTATCACGGAGTTTGATTGGCCTTTCACCCCTAACCACAGGTCATCCCCCAACTTTTCAACGTTGGTGGGTTCGGCCCTCCACGCAGTCTTACCCACGCTTCAGCCTGCCCATGGCTAGATCACTCCGCTTCGGGTCTAGGACACGCGACTCTGACGCCCTATTCAGACTCGCTTTCGCTACGGCTCCCCCACCCGGGTTAACCTCGCCACATGCCACTAACTCGCAGGCTCATTCTTCAAAAGGCACGCCGTCACCCCTAAAGGCTCCGACGGATTGTAGGCGAACGGTTTCAGGTACTATTTCACTCCCCTCCCGGGGTACTTTTCACCATTCCCTCACGGTACTATCCGCTATCGGTCACCAGGAAGTATTTAGGCTTACCAGATGGTCCTGGCAGATTCACGGCAGATTACAGGAGTCCGCCGCTACTCGGGAACACCCACAGGAGACTGGCAGCTTTCACCTACCGGACTTTCACCGTCTACGGTCAGCCATTCCAGACTGTTCAACTAACCACCAGCTTTATAACTCCCCACACGAGTGTCAGCCCGTGCCGCAGGGTCCCACAACCCCAACCACGCAACCCCTGACAGGTATCACACGCAGCCGGTTTAGCCTCAATCCGCTTTCGCTCGCCACTACTCACGGAATCACAATTGTTTTCTCTTCCTACGGGTACTGAGATGTTTCACTTCCCCGCGTTCCCTCCACACACCCTATGAGTTCAGGTGCAGGTGACATCACATGACTGATGCCGGGTTCCCCCATTCGGACACCCTGGGATCACAGCTCGGTTGACAGCTCCCCCAGGCCTATCGCGGCCTCCCACGTCCTTCATCGGCTCCTGGTGCCAAGGCATCCACCGTTCGCCCTTGACAACTTGACCACAAAGATGCTCGCGTCCACTGTGTAATTCTCAACAAACAACCAACCCGCAACCACCACCCCGCACCAGCAACACCAACCCCACCCCCTCACAGGAGGCAAAAGCCAGCATCCGGTATACGAAGCAAGCCACGCCAGGCAAACCGCCAACCCGCAACACCACCAACCGGCGACATCACAGACCACACGGCCCAAGAAACAACCACACGGTCATTCCTTCAGGACCCAACAGGGTGTCCAACGCCAGCCCCAGCCGCATCATCAACCCCTTCCAACCACCCCCCGAAGAGAGCGTGTACAAGAGCATCAAACCGCTGCCAAAACCAACTAGCCAGTGTCTCCGACCAATGAGCACCCCATCACCCAACACAGGCAACCGAGGCTCCATACCGCCCTTCGACGGATGGCGCTCCTTAGAAAGGAGGTGATCCAGCCGCACCTTCCGGTACGGCTACCTTGTTACGACTTCGTCCCAATCGCCAGCCCCACCTTCGACGGCTCCCCCCACAAGGGTTAGGCCACCGGCTTCGGGTGTTGCCGACTTTCGTGACGTGACGGGCGGTGTGTACAAGGCCCGGGAACGTATTCACCGCAGCGTTGCTGATCTGCGATTACTAGCGACTCCGACTTCACGGGGTCGAGTTGCAGACCCCGATCCGAACTGAGACCGGCTTTTTGGGATTCGCTCCACCTCACGGTATCGCAGCCCATTGTACCGGCCATTGTAGCATGCGTGAAGCCCTGGACATAAGGGGCATGATGACTTGACGTCATCCCCACCTTCCTCCGAGTTGACCCCGGCAGTCTTCGATGAGTCCCCGCCATAACGCGCTGGCAACATCGAACAAGGGTTGCGCTCGTTGCGGGACTTAACCCAACATCTCACGACACGAGCTGACGACAGCCATGCACCACCTGTCACCGGCCCCGAAGGACCCCCCATCTCTGAAGGATTTCCGGCGATGTCAAACCCAGGTAAGGTTCTTCGCGTTGCATCGAATTAATCCGCATGCTCCGCCGCTTGTGCGGGCCCCCGTCAATTCCTTTGAGTTTTAGCCTTGCGGCCGTACTCCCCAGGCGGGGCGCTTAATGCGTTAGCTGCGGCACAGAGAACCGGAGAGGCCCCCCACACCTAGCGCCCAACGTTTACAGCGTGGACTACCAGGGTATCTAATCCTGTTCGCTCCCCACGCTTTCGCTCCTCAGCGTCAGTATCGGCCCAGAGACCCGCCTTCGCCACCGGTGTTCCTCCTGATATCTGCGCATTTCACCGCTACACCAGGAATTCCAGTCTCCCCTACCGAACTCTAGCCTGCCCGTATCGACTGCAAGCCCGCAGTTGAGCCACGGGTTTTCACAGTCGACGCGACAAGCCGCCTACGAGCTCTTTACGCCCAATAAATCCGGACAACGCTCGCGCCCTACGTCTTACCGCGGCTGCTGGCACGTAGTTGGCCGGCGCTTCTTCTGCAGGTACCGTCACAAACGCTTCGTCCCTGCTGAAAGAGGTTTACAACCCGAAGGCCGTCATCCCTCACGCGGCGTCGCTGCATCAGGCTTCCGCCCATTGTGCAAGATTCCCCACTGCTGCCTCCCGTAGGAGTCTGGGCCGTGTCTCAGTCCCAGTGTGGCCGGTCGCCCTCTCAGGCCGGCTACCCGTCGCCGCCTTGGTAGGCCATTACCCCACCAACAAGCTGATAGGCCGCGAGTCCATCCCAAGCCGAAAAATCTTTCCACCAACCACCATGCGGCAGCCAGTCATATCCGGTATTAGCCCCGGTTTCCCGGGGTTATCCCAAAGCCTAGGGCAGGTTACTCACGTGTTACTCACCCGTTCGCCGCTCGAGTACCCCGAAGGGCCTTTCCGCTCGACTTGCATGTGTTAAGCACGCCGCCAGCGTTCGTCCTGAGCCAGGATCAAACTCTCCAACAAAAACTTGAAGAAAACCCCAGCAACAAAAAACAATCTGCTGCCAAATTCAAGCCCAAGCCAACCCACCAAACAGCAGGCCAACCCAGACCAAAACGGCACTGGCTTTCCAAACACCCTGTTGAGTTCTCAAAGAACAACCACACACCATCAGAACCCCAAACCAGGGCCCCTCAAGAGGCAACCGCTCCAGCCCGCCACTCTCGCGCCAGGCACTTTTACTACTTTACCTCACCGTCTTCGCCGTGTCAAACCGTTTGTCCCGGTCTGTCGTGCTTCGCACGGTTCAGCTTCCGTTGAGCGCACACGTGGCTACCCGCGTGTGTGATCCTCGGATTTGGCAGACCGGCCGCCCGCGGTTTCCCGCTGGCTCGCCCGGTTCCTGCCGGCTGTTACCTTACCCGGTCGGTTTCGCCGCACCAAATCGGCCTGTCGGCAGACTTGGCGGGCACCGCCCGCCCGGCGACTCGACAGTGAAGCTTCTTGTCGCCGGTGCCGCTTGGAGTGGGCCTCAGGACTTTCGCCCTGTTTGCCCCGTTCCGCGCTGGCAGAGAGAAAGTTACGCGGATTCGGGTTCACACGTCAAATCGAGCGGCTGCGGCCCCCGTCACACTCGCTCCCCGGTTGGGTGGACAGGCGTGTGAGCCAAGTCAGGGGTGGAACCTCAGCCCGCGACGACACGGGCGGTTCGCGTACCACCCGACCTGTACCCGATGGCGCAACAACCGGCGGCGACCTGCCCAGCACCCATGAACCTTCGAGGCGGCAGCCCCAGTCCCCGCCAAGAATCGGTGCAAACACCGATTTTCGGTAGAAACAGGCACTAGCCTGTGTGCGGGTGACCACCTGAGGTGAATGCGGAAGAGAGCAGGAGGGGATGGGTCCATGACGGTGCAGACCAGGCTCACCGTTAACGGTCAGGACCGGGAGTGGACGCTCGATGCCCGAACGACGCTGCTGGACGCGCTGCGAGATCACGTCGGCCTCTACGGCACGAAGAAGGGGTGCGACCATGGGCAGTGCGGTGCCTGCACGGTCCATGTCGACGACCGGCCCGTGGTGGCCTGTCTGACCCTCGCCGCCCAGGTCGCCGGCGGTGCGGTACGGACCGTCGAAGGGCTCACGGAGTCGCCGGACGAGTTGCATCCGATGCAGCAGGCGTTCCTCGACTGCGACGCGCTGCAGTGTGGCTACTGCACCCCGGGACAGCTGATGTCGGCAATTGCCTGTGTCGACGAGGGGCACGCCGGGTCCACCGAGGAGATCCGCGAGTTCATGAGTGGGAATCTCTGCCGCTGCGGCGCCTACCAGGGCATCGTCCAAGCGGTCGCCAGGGTTCATGCCGCCGATCCCGGGCGGTCCTGATGCGGGCCTTCACCTACACCCGGGCGCGCTCCGCGGCGGAGGCGGTATCGACGTTCGCCACCTCTCAGGACGACCAACCCCACTACCTCAGTGGTGGCACGACCCTCGTGGACCTGATGAAGCTCGACGTCGAAGCCCCCGGTCTGCTCATCGACCTGACCGACGTCCCGGATTTGGACTTCGTCCGGGAGGAGCAGGGTGACCTGGTCATCGGGGCGCTGACCCGGATGAGCGACGCCGCGAACCACCCGCTGGTCGCGGCCAACTGCCCGGTGCTCGCGGAGTCCCTCCTGTCCGCGGCCTCCCAACAGTTACGGAACATGGCGAGGATCGGCGGTAACCTGCTGCAACGCACCCGCTGCGGCTACTTCCGAGCGGTCGAGTTCTCGTGCAACAAACGTCAGCCCGGGTCGGGATGCTCCGCGATGGAGGGCGTCAATCGCCACCACGCCGTCCTCGGTACCAGCAACCGCTGCATCGCCGTCTATCCCGGCGACCTGGCGGTGGCACTGACCGCGTTCGACGCGAGCCTCTCCGTCCTCGGGCCCGACGGCACCCGCTCCATGTCGATCCATGACCTGTTCGTGCCGCCGGGCGACACACCGCACCGGGAGACGACCCTCAAGCCCGGCGAGTTCATCACGGCCGTCCGGGTGCCGATGACGCCGGCGGCGCGGTCGTCCAGCTACCAGAAGGTGAGCGACCGGAGTTCGTACTCGTTCGCCCTCGCGTCGGCGGCCGTCGGGCTTCACCTCGACGCAGGAGGTACCGCCAGCGAAATACGGATCGCGCTCGGCAGCCTGGGCACCGTGCCCTGGCGGGCACGGGAGGCCGAACAGGCACTGACCGGGACCCAGCTGGACGAGACGTCCATCCGGACGGCATTGGAGCCGGAGTTCCGGTCGGCTCGCACCACGCCGCAGAACCACTTCCGGGTACAGCTGGCTGTGGAAACCGTACTCGAGGCCGTCGCGGCGGCTCAGCAGAGAATGGGATGAACACCATGGCCTGGATCGGCTCCGACCACGTCCGCCACGACGGCGTGGAGAAGGTCCGCGGCGAACCGCTCTACGGCGCCGACCGCACGGCCGCGGCGATGGCGTACGCGATTCCGGTCAGTGCGACCGTGGGCCGCGGCCGGATCACGACCCTCGAGACCGCCAAGGCGGAACGGGTGCGGGGGGTGCTCGCGGTACTCACGCACGAAAACCTGGATCGCCTGCACCCGTCCGAATTCACCTTCGGGTTGGGGAGCGCGAGCGAAAGCTTCCAACCGATGCGGGACAACGCCGTGGCCTACCGCGGTCAGCCAATCGCGATCGTGGTGGCGGAGACCTTGGAGGCTGCAGCGGAAGCCGCGGCGTTGGTGACCGCCCGCTACGACGTCGAGCCGTTCGCTGTGGAACTCGACGCCCCGGGGGGCGAGCGGGTCGACCAGGCGGAGGCGGTGCCCGTGTTCCCCGTGGTGGAGATCGGCGAGGGTGACCGGCTACTCGACCAGGCACCAGTTGTGGTTGACGCCACCTACTACTCCCCCGCGCAGCATCACAACGGGCTGGAGCTGCTGTCCACCCTCGCCGAGTGGCATGAGGGATCGCTCCTGATCCATGAGGGCACTCAGGCGGCGGGGCGCGTCCGGCACGCGCTGGCGAAGCAACTCGGGATCCCGATGGAGTTGGTCCAGGTCGTCTCGCCCTCCCTCGGCGGCGGCTTCGGCCAGCGCACCGGTCAGACGTACAGCACCACCCTGGCCGCCCTGGCCGCCCGGCGGGTCGACCGGCCGGTGATGCTGATCGTCCCGCGGTCCGCCGTCTTCCACAGCGTCCACTTTCGTCCCGCGACCCGGCACCGGATCCGGTTCGGCGCGCGGGACGACGGCACGATCACCTCCCTGGTACACGAGGCAGTCGCGCAGACATCACGCCATGACCTGATGCCGTTCTGGGGGCCGCAGGTTTCGGCAAGTATGTACGGCATCCCGAACTTCCGCGGTACCACCACCCTGGTGCGGCTCGACACCCAGACGCCCGGCTACATGCGAGCGCCGATGGAGATGGCGACGATGTTCGCGGTGGAGAGCGCCCTGGACGAACTCGCCGAACGGGTGGGCGTTGACCCGGTCGAGCTACGGCGGCGCCACGACACCGCCACCGACCCGATAACCGGCAAACCATTCTCCTCACGGCGGCTCAGGCAGTGCCTTGATCGGGGCGCCGAACGGTTCGGCTGGTCGGAACGCGACCCGGCGATCGGGTCGATGCGCGGCGAGGATGGCAGCCTCATCGGCTGGGGCGTGGCGACCGGCTGCTATCCCGGCCTCGCCTCCGCCGCCGGCGCGCACGTACGGCTGTGTGACGACGGCACGGCGGAGGTCTCGGTCAGCGGACACGAGATGGGCCAGGGCATACGCACCGTGGTCGCGCTGGCCGCGGCCGATGCCCTCGGCCTGTCACCCAGCAACATCCGGGTAGTCGTTGGTGACACCCGGGTCGCTCCCCAGCCAGAAACCGGTGGCTCGTGGGGAGCCGCCACCGCCATGCCGGCCATCCAGGAAGCGGCCGTCGGGATCCGAGCCCAGCTGCACCAGATCGCCGCCACCCATGGCGAGCCGGTTGCCAACGTTGACGTCAGCGAGTGCCGACTGGCGGAGGGACGGCTGGTCGGCCCAGACAACTCGGGGCCACTGATAGCCGGGCTTCTCATGGCCGCCGGCCTCCCCTCGGTCGAAGCTCCCGGGCAGTACTTCGCCCCAGGGCGACGCCCGACCGATGCGCCCGACACCGGCACGGCGCCGATGAGCGCGGTGATGGCGGACGTCGACAACGCCCGGGTGGGCCCGGTCTTTCCCGACTTCGTCACCTGCTCCTATGTCGCCCACTTCGTCGAGGTCCGCATCGGCCCCCGGATCCGCCGACCACGGGTCACCCGGATGCTGTCGGTCATCGACTGCGGGCGGGTGATCAGTCGGCGCACCGCCACCAGCCAGGCCCTGAGCGGCCTGGTCTGGGGCATCAGCAGCGCGCTCCGGGAGGAGAGCACCGTGGACCCCCGCTTCGGCGGATTCCTCAACACCAACCTGAGCGACTACCTGGTTCCGGTGAACGCCGACGTACCCACCCTCGACGTCGACTTCATCGACGAGCCCGACCCATCGTTCAGCGCGTTCGGTCTCAAGAACCTGGGCGAAGTCGTCCACGTCGGGGCGGCAGCCGCGATCACCAACGCCGTCCACCACGCCACCGGGGTCCGGGTCCGGAGTCTGCCCGTCCGCATCGAGGACCTCATGACGGAGCCTGCTCGGTAACGGCCAGGGGTTCCACACCGCGTTAGGCCGCTCGCCGGCAGGGAGTCTGATGACAGCGGGGATCAGGTACATCGCGCCGACCCTACGGCGGTGGTGTTCGGCCGACCTCTCCTTCGCGATGGCCGTTGTCGTCGGTGTGACGGGGAGCGCGCCGTGCCCGGTTGGGACGGTGATGGCCAGCTGCGCCACCGGCGAGGTCGCCGGCGGCGTGGCCGGCGGGTGCATTGACGGCGCGGTCCTCACGGCGGCCCAGGACTCGATCCGCTCTGGTCGGGTGCACCGGAACCGCTACACCCACCAGAGCGACGGCTCGCCGGTGGTCGGCCTCGCCTGTCGTAGTGAGATCGACGTGGTGGTGCTGCCCGCGGCGGTGGAGGTCATGGCACCGCTGCTCGATCGGTTGCTGGCGAATCGGACGGTCGGCTCCGCTCTGGTGCTACCCGCCGGCCCAGGGGCGGCGCTGCTCGCGGCAGACTCGGATGGGTGGTGGGGATCGTCGGGCGATCCGGGGGTGGACGAGCTCGTGGCACGCCAGCTCCGGGAGCGGGTGTCCATCGGAGCGGGGCAGGTCGAACGCATCGCGGTGGGGCAGGTGGAACGCATCATCAACGGCGCCGGGCAGCCGGTTGACGTCCTGTTCGTCAGACACCAGCCGGCACCCCGCATGTTGCTCTACGGGATGAGTCCGGTCGCCCGAGCGATGAGCCAGCTCGGGCGTTTCCTCGGCTTCGAGGTGACCGTGTGTGACCCCCGGCCGGTGTTCATGCGCGCAGCGCACTTCCCGGACGCTCACCAGGTGGTCTGTGACTGGCCGCACCGCCACCTGCGCAGCATCGAGACCGACGCCCGGAGCGCCATCGTGGTGCTCAGCCACGATGATCGCCACGAGACCGAACTGCTGTCGCTGGCCCTACGGGGGCGCGCCGGCTACGTCGGCGTGATCGGCAGCCGAGAAACACACCGCGAGCGGCTCCTCCGGCTCACCGCGGCCGGCTTGACCGAGGACGAACTCAGCCACCTTCGAGCACCCATCGGCCTCGACCTGGGCGCCCAAACTCCCCAGGAGACCGCCGTTTCCATCTGCGCCGAAATGATCGCGGCCGCCGGCGCCGGGGGCACCGGTCGACCCCTGACCTACCTGGCTGGCCCCATCCACCGACGTGCCGACGCCACGGTCAGCTGAGCATGCGGAAACGACGGCCCGGTCCGGCCTGCAAACCGGTGGGCGAAGAGCCGGTGGACGCGGGGCGCACCGACCCCGTCGCGGGACTGCTGCTCGCCGCGGGAGCGGGACGGCGGTACGGCGGGCCGAAGGCGCTCGTGGCTTTCCAGGGCCAGCCCCTGGTGCTGCGGAGCCGGGACGTGCTGGTGGCCGCCGGCTGCGCCCCCGTACTGGTCGTGGTGGGGGCGCGGGCGGAGGCCGTGACCGAATTGGTCCACTCGGGCGTCGTCCGAAACCCGGCGTGGCCGACCGGCATGGGTTCATCGCTGCGGGCGGGGTTGGCAGCGCTGGAGGAAACCACCGCCCTGGCTACTGTCGTGACCTTGGTTGACATGCCGGGGGTCGGAGTCGAGGCGGTACGCCGGGTGGCTGCCGCCGCCCGACCCGATGCTCTGGCGGTCGGGGGCTACCACGGCGACCGGTGGGGCCACCCGGTACTGCTCGGGCGTGAGCACTGGGCCGGCGCCGCCGCGAGCGCCACCCGGGACCGGGGCGCCCGGTACTACCTCCGTCAGCATCGGGACATCGTCACGGTCGTTCCGTGCGCCGACGTGGCCGACGCCCAGGACCTGGACGTGCCCCCGAAGATCCGGCGTTGACGCGGCGGCGCACGGCCTCGGCTGGGTCAGACCACCGTCCTTGACGGCCAGCCGCCGCCCCGGGCGAAAGCGCTCCCCCTCAACCGACGTCGGCCCGGTAGAAGACGTACCGGCCCAGTCGGGCTCGGCCGTAGCCGTTCTCCCGGACGCCGGTCAGCCCGGCGTCAACCAACGCGGACAGGGCCCGATCGGGGAGGCTGTCCCCGGCCCGACCAGAGCGGTGGGCATGACCGCCCTCGTGTCCGGGCAGGCTGCCGTCGATGTCGGCTACATGCAGCTCACCACCGGGACGCAGCACCCGCCGGACCTCGCGCAGCACCCGCACCCAGTCCGCTTCGTCGATGTGATGCAACATGAACGAGGAGAGCACCCGGTCAACGCTGTGGTCCGCCAGCGGCAGGTCATCGGCGAACGCGCGCTCGTACTGGATCTGCACCTTGCCCCGGGCGGCCTTGCGGCGAGCACGGCGCAGCGCACTGGGGTCCGGATCGATGCCCATCGCGTCCACCTCCGGGTGGTGGCGCTTGAGCGTCCGCAGCAGATCGCCGGTGCCACAGCCAATCTCCAGGACTCGTTGCCCCGGCCGAAGATTCGCACGCTCCAAAAGCTTCTCATGAACCCGTCCGATGCCAATAAAGCGGGCGAACGGATCGTAGAGGGGCAGCAACCATTGCTTGCCCATGGCGGGCAGATAGGCCCGATTCTCAGAATGGGAGTTGTGCTGTCCGGTCATGGCACGCTCCGGTAATAGCGGAAACTCGGTCGTACCCTCAGCCTCATGGACAGCGAAGCTGCGGACAATGGCGGAACTGTGGACAGGATGCGACGGAACTTGACTCCCCCCTCCCGCCAGGTCGGTGTCACCGGGCAGGGCGTGCCGGTCTTCGACTTCGGCCACGTGCCCGGCATAGCCCCGGTCGCGGTAGCCCACCATCCCCACGGCGAACCCTTCCTCGACCTCGCCACCCACACCCACGACTTCCTGGTGCTCTGCTACGCCCACGTGGCGCGGGGGACGGTTCGCATCGACGACCGCACCTGGACGGTGGCCGACGGCGACCTCTTCGTCATCGCACCAGGGCAGGTGGTCTCCTCCGTCGACCCGTTTGCGGAGATCACCAGCGACGGCTGGACCGTCTGGTTCCCGGCCGACGTGGTCCGGCCGGGAATGCCCGGCGCCTACTCATCCTGGCGAACCCACCCGTTGCTCTTTCCGTTCGCGCAGGGCAGCAACCGGGCCCAGCGGCTACCGGTCCCACCGGTCGACCGGGCCAGCCTGATGGAGCGCTTCGCCGCACTCGACGCCGAGATTCGGGCCCGCCGCGACGGTCACCAGGCGGCCGCCCTCGCCCACCTGACCCTGCTGCTCGTGACCGTGGCCCGCTTGTCGACCGACCTCGCCGACCACCTGCGCTACGCCGACGAACCGCTGCTGGCGGCCGTCTTCGAGGCCATCGAGGCGCGCTACCACCAGCCCATCTCCCTCGCCGACATCGCGGCCGACCTCGCGCTGACCACCGGATACCTCACCACCGCCGTGCGTCGCAAAACCGGCCGCACCGTGACCCAGTGGATCACGCAGCGCCGGATGCAGCAGGCACGCCTGCTGCTCACCGAGACCGACCTGGCCGTCAGCACGATCAGCCGCCGGGTCGGTTACCCCGACACCAGCTACTTCAGCAAACGCTTCCGCGCCCGGCACGGAGTCACCCCCACCCAGTGGCGGGAGGCGAGACCGCCCGCGGTGTGAAGTCAACCCGTGCATCCGGCACCCCGCGGGGTGCCGGTCGGCATCACTCGTCCGACGGCGCCGAGACGACCGAGTCGATCCAGCCCAAAGCCGCGATGGCGGTAGGAAAACCACAGGTGGTGATGGCCGCGAGCGCGACGGCTTGCACCTCGTCCACGGTCGCACCGTGCTGAAGCGCCTTGCGGACATTGGAGCGCACCGCTCCCTCCGCCTCGGCCCCAACCGCCACCGCCAACTTGATCAGCCGGTCGGTCCGGTCGTCGAACGAGTTGCGCTCCCGCACCGTCCGCGCCAGCACGCCCTGCGCCGCTGCGACATCCGGAAAGCGTTCCAGGAACTTCACGTAGACATCCGGAAGATACTGCTGCTGCATATCACCCTCCGCCACCGCCCGATATTGACACATTAGCCCCGGCCCGTGGGCACCGTGGTCCGAGGACGTATCCAGGCAGAACTCACGTCTCGACGGCCGCCGCGTCGGGAGCGCCGCCGACCGACCCGCCACCACACGACGGTCACCGCCGAGCCGACGGCTCCCGGACGGCGTCCCGTACCTGCTCCGGCGCGGCGGTCGCCGTCGGCGCCGGGCCACGGCGCCCGCGGTAGACCACGTACGGACGCCACAGGTACGCCAGCGGCGCCGACCAGACGTGCACCAGTCGGGTGAACGGCCACAGCGCCAGGAAGAGGAAACCGCCGATCGCGTGCAGTTGGTAGACCAGGGGAGCCCCGCTCATCAGGGTGGGGTCCGGCTGGAACCAGAAGATCCCACGGAACCAGACGGCGATCGTCTCCCGGTAGTCGTAGCCCCCACCGAGCAGGTTGATCCCAACCGTGGCGATCATGCCGAGCGCCACCATGGCGGCGAGCGCGGCGTAGAGCACCTTGTCCATCCGCGTGGTCACCCGACGAACCCGGCCGTTGACCATCCGCCGGATGATCAGCAGGACCAGGCCGGTCATCAGCATCAGGCCGGTCACCGTACCGCCCCAGACCGCGGTGAGGTGGTAGGCGTGCTCACTGATCCCGATCTTCTCGGTCACCGACGCGGGCACCAGCAGGCCCATGACGTGCCCACCGACGACCCCGAGAGCGCCGAGGTGGAACAGGGGCGAGCCGAGCCGCAGGAGGCGATTCTCCAACACCTGGCTGGTGTGCGTGGTCCAGCCGAACTGGTCGTGGCGCCACCGCCAGACATGGCCGGCGACGAAGACCACGAGGCACAGGTACGGCAGGACGGTCCAGACGAGGTTGGTCATCGCGATGCCTCCGACGGGGAGCAGGCGGGATAAGGGGCAAGCGCGGCGGCGTGCAGGTCCGGACCGTCGCCGAGAGAATCCAGGCCGACCGTCTCCACCGGCGGCCCGTCCACGGCGAGCGCCGCGATGGCGGCCCGGTCGGCGTCGGTCAGCGCCGGCAACACGGCGCAGACAACGTCCAGCAGCAGGCGGTAGGGGGTGCCGCAGTCGGTCAGGGCGGCGCGGAGCAGTTCGATGCCCTGCCGATGCTGCCGCAGGGGCGCCTCCCCCTCGCCCGGGCCGACCAAGGCGGCGTACTCGAGCACCACCGGCAGCAGGTCCGGCAGCTCCCCATCCGCGAGCCGCAGTCCGTGCGCCCGGTATCGCTGCTTGAGCACCAGCAGCGCCATGCCCCGCTTACGGGTGTCTCCGTGCAGGTAGTAGGTGAGGTACAGACCGGAGCGGCGGCGCAGGTCGAAGGTCTGTACGAAGTGCTGCTGTACGTCGATCAGGGGGTTGTTCAGCAGCCAGTCCAGGAATTCGTCGATCCGCTCCCGCGCCACCGGCGCCTCGATCCGCGCGGCGGCGCCGCGCAACTCGGCTCCGGCACCGAGTAGCTCGTCATCCGGGTAGGTGAGCAGCAGCGAGACCAGCTCGAAGATGCGGGCCCGGTCGGTCGCGGCGGTCATGCGCCGCCTCGCAGCGGGTTGATCGTGAAGCCACGCCGGCCGTCGGCACGCCGGGAGAAGAGTCCGGGCCGGCCGGGACGAACCTGCTCGCCCTCGACCAGGTGGAAGCTCTCCGCGGAGGCCTGC
Source organism: Salinispora pacifica DSM 45544 (assembly GCF_000378845.1). Classification (NCBI taxonomy): domain Bacteria; kingdom Bacillati; phylum Actinomycetota; class Actinomycetes; order Micromonosporales; family Micromonosporaceae; genus Salinispora; species Salinispora pacifica. Next base: position 2,936,099 of record NZ_KB905359.1, read on the forward strand.
GTGGTCATTCCCGGGCCGCCCTCGCAGTCCAGCGCGCAGTCCTGGTTCGCGGTGGCCTGCGCTTCCAGCGCGGCGGCGTCCTTGCTGTACGCGGCCGGGATCACGTAGCGCTCGTCGTACTTGGCGATGGCCAACAACCGGTACATGGCCTCGACCTGGTCCGCGGTCATCCCGATTCCGTCGAGCAGATCGTCGGCGACGGTACCGTCCAGCGTGCGAGCGCGCATGTAGGAACGCATGGCCGCCAGCTTCATCAGGACTCCGGCGGTCGCCTCCACGTCACCAGCGGTGAAGAGCTCGGCCAGGTACTCCACCGGAATCCGCAGCTCCCGGATGGTGTGGAAGATATCGTCGGCGTCGGTGTCGTCCCGGCCGGCCTCCCCCACCGCGTCCAGCACCGGCGACAGCGGCGGGACGTACCAGACCATGGGTAGCGTCCGATACTCCGGGTGCAGCGGCAGCGCCACCTTGTATTCGCTGATCAGCCGCCACACCGGGGACCGTTCGGCGGCGTCCAGCCACTCCTGCGGCATGCCGGCGGCCCGGGCGGCCTCCTGTACGGCCGGGTCGGCCGGATCGAGGAAGACCGCACGCTGCGCCTCGAGCAGGTCGTGCTCGTCGGTCACCGAAGCGGCAGCGAGCACCGCGTCCTCGTCGTAGAACACGATGCCCAGGTAGCGCAGCCGACCCACGCAGGTTTCGGAGCAGATCGTCGGCTGCCCCGCCTCGATCCGCGGGAAGCACAGGGTGCACTTCTCCGCCTTACCGGTGCTGTGGTTGACGTACACCTTCTTGTACGGGCAGGCGGAGACGCACATCCGCCAGCCCCGGCAGCGGTCCTGGTCGACCAGGACGATGCCGTCCTCCTCCCGCTTGTACATCGCGCCGGAGGGGCAGGCCGACACACACGCCGGGTTGAGGCAGTGCTCGCAGATGCGCGGCAGGTGGAACAGGAATGTCTTCTCGAACTCGAACTTCACCCGCTCCGCGGCCTCCGGCGACATCCGGGCGAGGTTCGGGTCACCGGTGGCGTGCTCGTGGGCTCCGCCGAGGCTGTCCTCCCAGTTGGCCCCCCAGGTGAGGGCCATCGGCTCGCCGGTCAGCGCGGAGTGGGGCCGCTGCACCGGGGTGTCCTTGAGCCCGGCGGGGGCGTTGGCCAGGATGTCCTTGTCGAAGGCCGCCGGCTCGTAGTAGTCGTCGATCGAGGGCAGGTCCGGGTTGACGAACAGCCGGCTGAGCCGCTTGACCCGGCCGCCGGAGCGCAGCTTCAGCCGGCCCTTCTCGTCCAGCTGCCAGCCCCCGTGCCAGCGGTCCTGATCCTCGTAGTGCTTGGGGTAACCGATGCCCGGCTTGGTCTCGACGTTGTTGAACCAGACGTACTCGGTGCCGTCCCGGTTGGTCCAGGTCTGCTTGCAGGTTACGGAGCAGGTGTGACACCCGATGCACTTGTCCAGGTTCATCACCATGGCGACCTGCGCTCGGATCCTCATCAGTACTCCACCTCCTGGTCGCGGCGGCGGATCACCGTGATCTCGTCGCGTTGGCTGCCGATCGGGCCGTAGTAGTTGAAGGCGTAGGTGAGTTGGGCGTGTCCGCCGGCCAGGTGGGTGGGCTTGACCAGCAGCCGGGTCAACGAGTTGTGGTAACCACCCCGGCGACCGCTCTTCTCCGCCTTGGGCACGTTGATCGTCCGCTCCGGCGAGTGGTACTGGAACACCGTTCCCTCCGGCATCCGGTGACTGACCACCGCCCGGGCCACGATGACTCCGTTACGGTTGTGCGCCTCGACCCAGTCGTTGTCCCGAACGCCGACCTTGGCGGCGTCCGGCACACTCATCCAGATCACCGGCCCGCCTCGGGACAACGCCAGCATCAATTCGTTGTCGTGGTACATCGAGTGGATAGACCACTTCGCGTGCGGGGTCAGGAAGCGTACGGTGACGCCGCCGTCGACCAACTCACCCGGGGCACCGAAGTGCCGAGCCATGTTCAGCGGGGGCCGGAAGCCCGGCAACTGCTCGCCCAACTCCGCCACCCAGTCGTGCTCCACGAAGAAGTGCTGCCGACCGGTGATGGTGTGCCACGGCTTGAGCCGCTCCACGTTGAGGGTGAAGGGCGAGTAGCGCCGGCCGCCCTTCTCCGAGCCGGACCACTCCGGGCTGGTGAAGACCGGCTGGGGTGCCCGCTGGGTGTCCGCGTACGTGATCTGGTCGGTCTCGTGCCCGGCGATCAGATCGACGAACGGTTGCCCCGTCCGCTGCTCCAACGCCGCGAAACCGGCCGCGGCGACCCGACCGTTCGTGGTGCCCGACAGCGCCAGGATCGCCTCGCACATCCGGTCGGCGGTGGCCAGCGACGGCCGACCAGCGAACGGCCCGTCAGTGACGACCCCGTTTCGCTCCCGCAGGTACTCCACCTCCGCGGTCACGTCCACGGTGAGCGCCTTCGTGCTGGTGCCGAGCCGGTCGAGGAGCGGGCCGACGGCACGCATCTTCGCGCCGATCTGGGCGTAGTCCCGCTCGATCTCGATGAGCTTCGGCATGGTGGAGCCGGGGACCGGCTCGCACTCGCCGGCCTTCCAGTCCCGCACCCGCCCGCTGGGCATGGCCAGCTCGTCCGGGGTGTCGTGTTGCAGCGGCGCGGCCAGCACGTCCCGCCGCACCCCCAGGTGGTCGACGGCCAGCTCACTGAACCGGTCGGCGAGCGCCAGGAAGGTGTCGTAGTCGGAGTGGGCGTCGGCGGGTGGCTCCACCGCCGGGCTGAACGCGTGCACGAACGGGTGCATGTCCGTGGTGGAGATGTCGTGCTTCTCGTACCAGGTCGCGGTGGGCAGCACCACGTCGGCGTGCAGGCCGGTGTTGGTCATCCGGAAGTCGATCGCCGTGAGGAGGTCAAGCTTCCCGGTCGGTGCCTCATCTCGCCACACCAGGTCCCGGGGTCGGTGCTCCGGGTCGCACTCCGAGGCGCTGGCGGCCGAGTCGATTCCCAGCAGGTGGCGCAGAAAGTACTCGTTGCCCTTGCCGGAGGAGCCGAGCAGGTTCGCCCGCCACAGGGTGAGGCAGCGCGGGAAGTTCGCCGGGTCGTCCGGGTCCTCCGCCACCGACCGGAGCCGACCGGCCTTCAGCTCGGCGACGATGTGCTCCTGCACCGTCACCCCGGCCACCGCCGCCTCGTCGGTGAGGTCGAGGGGGTTGCGGTTGAACGACGGGTGGCCGGGGCTCCAGCCCATCCGCTGCGCGGCGGCGACGGTGTCGGCGAAGGCCATCCCCGCGAACCGGCCGGTGCCCAACGGGGAGGAGAGCTCATCGACCGGGACCCGCTCGTACCGCCACTGGTCGGTGTGCAGGTACCAGAACGGGGTGCTTGCCTGGTGCCGCATCGGCCGTTGCCAGTCGAGCCCGAAGGACATGTGCTGCTGGCCGGTGATCGGCCGGGCTTTCTCCTGCCCCACGTAGTGCGCCCAGCCACCACCGTTGACGCCCTGGCAGCCGGTCAGGGTGACCAGGGAGATGAGTGCCCGGTAGGTCATGTCGGAGTGGAACCACTGGTTCGCGCCGGCGCCCAGGACGATCAGCGACCGCCCCTTGCTGCGCTCGGCGTTGCGGGCGAACTCCCGGCCGATCCGGGCCGCCACCGCGGCCGGCACCCCGGTGATCCGCTCCTGCCAGGCCGGGGTGTTCGGCGAATCCGGGTCGTCGTAACCCGTCGGCCACTGCCCCGGCAGCTCGCCGCGGCGCACCCCGTACTGCGCCAGCACCAGGTCGTAGACCGAGGTGACCAGCTGCTCGCCGACCCGGATGGCCGGTACACCACGGCGGATGGTGGCCCCGCCCTCGGTCTCCCCGACGTCGAAGCGAGCCAACTCGACCTCGATCGCCTCGTCGCTCCGGTCGAGCAGCCCGAGCGCGGGAAGCACCTCGCCCAGGTCCAGGTTCCAGCGCCCCTGGCCGGCCTCGCCGTACCGGAAGCCCAGCGACCCGTTCGGCACGACCAACTCGCCGGTGCGCTCGTCAACCAGGACGGTCTTGTGCGCTCCGTCGGCCTGGCCCAGGTCCGCCGCGGTGAGGAACCGATCCGTGGTCCACCGGCCGTCCGCGGTGGGTCGCAGCGTGACCAGGAACGGCAGGTCGGTGTAGCGGCGAATGTAGTCGGCGAAGTAGTCGACCGTGCGGTCCCGGAAGAACTCGGTGAGTACGACGTGGCCCATCGCCATCGCCAGCGCGCCGTCGGTACCCGGGTGCGGGGCCAGCCAGTCGTCAGCGAACTTGACGTTGTCGGCGTAGTCCGGGCTGACCGCGACGACCTTCGTGCCCCGGTAGCGGGCCTCGGCCAGGAAGTGGGCGTCCGGCGTACGAGTGACCGGAATGTTCGAGCCCCACATCATCAGGTAGGTGGAGTTCCACCAGTCGCCGGCCTCAGGTACGTCGGTCTGGTCGCCCCAGATCTGCGGCGAGGCGATCGGCAGGTCGGCGTACCAGTCGTAGAAGCTCAGCAGGGTGCCGCCGAGCAGGGCGTGGTAACGGGTGCCGGCGGCGAAGGAGGCCATCGACATCGCCGGAATCGGTGAGAAGCCCACCACCCGGTCCGGGCCGTACGTCTTCGTGGTGTAGACGTGCGCGGCGGCAACCATCGTGGTCACCTCATCCCAGCTGGCGCGGACGAAGCCGCCACGTCCCCGCTGGGTCTTGTAGGCGCGCGCCTTGAGTGGGTTCTCCACGATGTCGGCCCAGGCAGACACCGGATCACCCAGGCGCGCGAGCCCGTCGCGGAACATCTCGGCCAGCACCCCGCGTACGTAGGGGTGGCGCACCCGGGAGGGCGAGTACTCGTACCAGGAGAAGGAGGCGCCGCGGGGACAGCCCCGCGGCTCGTAGTCCGGCGAGTCCGGGCCGGTTGTCGGGTAGTCGGTGGCCTGGTGTTCCCAGGTGATCAGGCCATCCTTGACGAAGACGTTCCACGAGCAGGAGCCGGTGCAGTTGACGCCGTGGGTGGAGCGCACCACCCGGTCGTAGCGCCATCGGTCGCGGTAGAACCGCTCCCAGTCGCCGTCGTCCACCTGGTGCAGCGTCCGGCCGTGGTCACCGACCGCCTCCCGGCGGAGGAAGCGCCGAGCAGCCAGCAACGGCGCCGCGCCGGGGACCTGGTCCGTCGCAGGATCATGAACTTCTGGCGGGCGGTGCGCTGACACGTGGGCACTCCTCCGGCGGCGAGCGACAACGCGAGGGGTTGTCGGCGGCACACGGCAGCGCGCCACGCATACCAGGGTTCGCGAAATCAACCGCCAGATCGGGAGGCCGCGGTCCCGACCCGTCGGGACCAAGGTCCCGGTCACCCCCCTATTCCACCGGGTGGGGTACGACCGACGGGACCTGCTGCCAGCCAGACGGGGGAGAAGGTCCCTACCCGCCGCTGATAAACGACAGCAGCCTTGGGTAGACAGTCGCGCCAGTGACGCTAGCGCCGACCTCCGTCTACCGCTGATCGAGGAATTGCCGTGTACGTCAAACCCGCTCCAGACGACCCGACGCCGGAAGAAGCGGCGGCCGGGCAGAACAGCCGTAACGATCGTGGGCGCACCCGGGTCCTAACCCTGTCTACCATCGGCTTCACCGTCATGTTCGCGGTGTGGCTCATGTTCGGCATCCTCGGCAAGCCGATCAGTGAGGAGTTCGGGCTCTCCGAGGTGCAGCTGTCCTGGATCATCGCCGCCGCCGTGCTGAACGGCTCGCTCTGGCGGCTCCCCGCCGGGATTGTGGCGGACCGGATCGGCGGACGCCGGGTAATGACCGCGATGCTCCTCGTGACCGCGGTCGCCTCATTCCTGGTATCCCTCGCCAACTCGTACGCGATGCTGTTGGTGCTGGCGTTCCTGGTCGGTTTCGCCGGTAACTCCTTCACCGCGGGTATCGCCTGGAACTCCGCCTGGCAGCCGCGGGAGAAGCAGGGTTTCGCGCTCGGCCTCTTCGGCGCCGGCAACGTCGGCGCCTCCGTCACCAAGTTCATCGGCCCGCCGCTGATCGCTGGGACCGCCGGTGCCACCTACCTCGGCGTCATCGAGGGCGGCTGGCGGCTGGTCCCCGTCGTCTACGCGGTGTTGCTGCTCGTCCTCGCGGCGGCTACCTGGTTCATCACCCCCCGCCGCGACCGGGTGCCGAGCAGCGGCACCCCGCTGCGGGCCCAGCTCGAACCGCTCAAGCGGCTGCGGGTGTGGCGGTTCAGCCTGTACTACGTGGCGGTGTTCGGTGCCTACGTGGCGCTCGCCGCGTGGCTGCCGACCTACTACATGAACAACTACGACGTGTCCCTGCAGACCGCGGCCTACCTGACCGCCCTGTACATCTTCCCCGCCTCGCTGCTCCGACCGGTCGGCGGATCGCTCTCCGACCGACTGGGTGCCCGCCGGGTGATGTACTGGACATTTGGTCTGATGCTGCTCAGTACGGGCATTCTGATGATGCCTCCGGGCCACATCGTCGTCAACCACCCCGACGGCACCCAGACCACCCACCTCGCCTACCAGCTCGGCATCGTGCCCTTCACCGTGCTGGTCGTACTGCTCGGCTGCGCCATGGGCGTCGGCAAGGCCGCGGTGTACAAGCACATCCCCGAGTACTTCCCCAGCCAGGTGGGAGCCGTCGGCGGGCTGGTCGGCATGCTCGGCGGCCTCGGCGGATTCTTCCTTCCCCCGCTCTTCGCCTACACCAAGACCTGGACCGGTCTCCCGTCGAGCACCTTCCTGGTCCTGTTCGTGCTCACCCTCATCTGCGCGATATGGATGCATCTCACCGTCGTGCGCATGCTGCACGGCGAGTCACCCCAGCTCGCCGACCACTTCGAAAAGCCCGACTTCACGAACCGATCGGCCGCGCCCGCTTCGGCGGCGACCCGTGCGCCCAAGGAGGCCCACGAATGAACACCACGAGTTCCACCCGGAGATCCGGGAACCGCGAGTGGCTGGAGTCCTGGAACCCGGAGGATGCGGACTCCTGGGACAAGGGCTTGGCGTGGCGGACTCTCTGGATCAGCACCTTCACGCTGACCCTCTGCTTCACCTCGTGGTTCCTCGCCTCGGCGATCGCCCCGAAGCTGACGAATCTCGGCTTCGACCTCAGCACCGCCCAGCTCTACTGGCTCACCGCCATGCCCGGCCTGGCCGGCGGTCTCATGCGCCTGATCTGGATGGTGCTGCCGCCGATCATGGGCACCCGCAAGATGGTCACCCTGACCACCGTGCTCCTACTCCTGCCCGTCCTGGGTTGGGGAATCTTCGTTCAGGACCCGACCACCCCGTTCTGGGTGCTGCTGTCGCTGTCGTTCCTCTCCGGTATCGGTGGCGGAGCGTTCTCCGGCTTCATGCCGAGCACCTCCTACTTCTTCCCCCGCCGACTCCAGGGCACCGCGCTGGGCGTCCAGGCCGGGATCGGCAACTTCGGCGTCTCGCTGGTTCAGCTGCTGACCCCGTGGGTCATCGGCTTCTCGCTGATCGGCTTCCTCGGCAGCTCCCGGCCGATGGCCACCTCGCCGGGCGAACCCGCCCGGGACGTCTGGTACCAGAACGCGGCGTACATCTACATCCCGTTCATCATCGTCGGTGCCGTGCTCGCCTGGACCATGCTGCGGTCGGTCCCGGTCAAGGCGAACATTCGGCAGCAGTTCGACATCTTCCGCAACGTCGACACGTGGTGGATGACGCTGCTCTACATCATGACCTTCGGCACCTTCGCCGGGCTGTCCGCCCAGTTCGGGCTGCTGATGAAGAACCTCTACGGTGCCGGCAACCCGGACATCGTGCAGGGCAGCGGGGCCGCCGCGCAGCTGCTCGTGGACGGCTACGCCGTACCCGACCCGGTCAAGTTCGTCTTCCTCGGCCCGCTGGTCGGCGCCGCGGCCCGCGTCGCCTTCTCGCCGCTGACTGACAAGTTCGGCGGTGCCCGGTGGACCCTGATCTCCGGAATCGGCCTCGTCGCATCCATCGCCTTCACCATCACCGCACTGCGACCCGACACCAGCTCGGCCGCGGCACTGGATGCCGGCTTCGACCGGTTCCTCTGGGGAATGCTCGCGATCTTCCTGTTCAGCGGGATCGGTAACGCCTCCACCTTCAAGCAGATGCCGATGATTTTCGAGCGCCGGCAGGCCGGTGGCGTCATCGGTTGGACCGCGGCGATCGCCGCCTTCGGCCCGTTCTTCTTCGGAATCGGCCTGACGATCATGTCCCCAACCGCGTTCTACCTCGTCGGGCTGGCATTCGCTGCCCTCTGCGTCGTCATCACCTGGCAGCGCTACGCGCGCCCGGGAGCGCCCAAGCCCAGCTGACCGTCCCGATTCCCGCTCCACCTGGGGCGCGGTCACAGCCGGGCTGACCTCGTTGGAACCGGCAACGAGGTCAGCCCGGTTTCTTTGTTCCCCACCGGTTGGCGCCCGGTGACCCGTTCCGGTCGGCCGGCCCGTGCCCCACCGTCGCGGTGTGATGCTGGCAGGGCTCAGCTCGCACCTCGGGACGTCCGGCGCCAGCGGATCTTCCAGGTGTTCTCCTGAGCGGCGGCAAAGGACGTCTCCGAAACCGCCAGGGCCGGCTCGGAGCCGCGACGGTCTCAGACCAGGGTGATCCAGTAGTCCCAGAAGCGGTGCAGGATCGCGGCGACGATGAACGCGAACCAGATGACGAGGACCAGGCTGTGGTAGAGGGCGACCTGTTCCGTCGCGCGCCGCAGCGCCCGCGGCAGTACGGTCGCGTTGTCGCGCAGGGTCTGCAGCGTGGTGTAGAGGAAGATCGGAATGGTGACCGCCCAGACCACCATGCAGTACGGGCAGAGCGCGCCGATCACGTAGAGGCTCTGGTAGATGAGCCAGTGCACAAAGACGACGCCGAAGCTGACGCCCCCCTGCAGGCCGAGCCACATCCACCGGGGGAGGCCTCCGGTGGCGAGCAGGACGACGCCGAGCGTGGTGACCACGGCGAACCCCGCGATGCCGAGCAGCGGATTGGGGAATCCGAAGACCGCGGCCTGCGGAGTGTTCATCACCGAGCCGCAGGACAGGATCGGGTTGATGCTGCAGGTGGGGACGTACCCGGGATCAGCCAGCAGGTTGATCTTCTCGACGGTGAGGGTGGCGGCGGCGAGCAGGCCGACGCCACCGCCGACGGTGAGGATCCAGGCGGTGACGACAGTCAGGAAGCGGCGCCCAGTGGCGGGGACGGCGACGGGTCGATCGGCGGTGGCGGTCGTCATCCGGCCAGGGCAGTGTCGATCATGGTGATCAGATCGTCCTTGCGCAGGTCGGAGAGGGACTCCCCGTTGAGGAAGAAGGTGGGGGTGCCCCGCACACCGACGGCTTCACCGTCGGTGCGGTCCTTCGCCACCCGGGCGGCGGTGGCGGGGTCGTCCAGGTCACGCTGGAAGCGGTCGATGTCCAGACCGAGGGTACGAGCGTAGTCGAGGAAGACCTCGGTCTGCGGCTCCTCCTGGCGGCTCCAGTCGTCCTGGTTCTCGAAGAGCAGCTGGTACATGTCGGCGAAGCGGTCCTGGTTGGCCGCGGACTCCGCGGCGCGGGCGGCGAGCTCGGCATTGGGGTGGCTGGAGATGGGGAAGTACCGCACCACGAAGGTGATCTTCCCCTCGTAGGCGGCGACGATCTCCTTGACCTTCGGGTACACCGACCCACATGCCCCGCACTCGAAGTCGAGGAACTCCACCAGGGTTACCCTGCCGTCGGGAGCGGAGGTCAGTCGGTGGCTGTCCTCGCGGACCAGCACCGCGCGTTCGACCGTGTCGCCGGTCGTCTCCACGCTGGGAATCGCGTCCCGACGGTTGAACGCCAGCACGCCGACCGCCACCAGAATCAACGCCACGACCGCGGCGAGGGTCAGCCGGATGTTCCTCGTCATATCTCCGTCTCCTGTCGGTCTATCCGATCCGCGGCGACCGCCCTGAGCAGGCGAAGCGCCGGACGCAAAGGTACCGGGCGCACCGCCACGGATCATTGTGATTCACCTGTTCGGCGCAGAACGGGCAGGGCCGCACCGAGCGGCGAGGCCGGCATCCGGCACGCCGACGCCCGCGGCGGGGCGGCCCAACCGCCCACTCACCGGCGAACCTGCCGATCGCGGTCGGCCAGATCCGCCAGCATCCGGTTGTACGCGGCGAGCTCGGCGTCCTCGCGCCCTTCGGCTTCGGCGCGGTCGGCGGCCCGGTCCCGGCGGCGGGCCTCCCGCTCGTCGGCCTTCATCCACTGGCGCATCAACGCGCCCAACACGACGACGGTGGGCAACTCACCGAAGGACCAGGCGATGCCGCCAGCGGTGCGTTGGTCCTCCAGGGGGGTGGCGCCCCAGGGGCGGTCCAACGCTATCCACCAGGTCTCCGCGATCAGGGTGGTGGACTGCATGAGCGTGACGCCGAGGAAGGCGTGCAGCACCATGCTGATCAGGACCAGGATCAGCTTCAGCGGATGTGGGATACGGCGTGGTGCGGGATCAACACCGATGACGACCCAGAAGAACAGATAGCCGGCGCCGAGGAAGTGTCCGACCATGGCCAGGTGCGCGGCGTGGGAACGCAGTGCCAGCTCGTACAGGCCGGTGAAGTACATCAGGTAGAGGCTGGCGACGTAGATCACCAACGCGACCACCGGATTGGTGAGGAAGCGCGAGAGCCGTGAGTGCAGCGCCATCTGCAGCCACTCGCGGGGGCCCGGCCAGCGCGGGTCGGTCGACGGGGCCAGGGCACGCAGCGCCAGGGTGATGGGGCCGCCGAGCGCGAGCAGAATCGGGGCGATCATCATCAGCAGCAGGTGCTGAATCATGTGGATCGAGAACAGCAGCGGCCCGTAGCGGGCCAGACCGCTCGAGGTGGCCACGATGATGAGGGCACAGCCCACCAGCCACAGGGCGGTACGGGAGATGGGCCAGGCATCGCCGCGGCGGCGGAGCCGCCACACCCCGGCTGTGTAGAACCCGGCGGCGGCCAGCGCGGCCGCCATGATCAGCGGCTCGGGTAGCCACGCGGTGGCGAGGTTGCCGATGGTCATCGGCGGCGGCATCGGGAAGCCGAGTAGCGCGGTGGCGAGGTCCTCCGTCTCCGCACCGATGGGTGCCGGAGTGCGGGACAGCGCGACCGAGGTGCCGATCGCAGCGGCGAAGAGCAGCGTCTCGACGACCGCAACCCGCAGGAACGGCCCGCGCCGACCTGCCGCCAGGGCAGGTAGGGCCCGGCGACGGTGGGCCAGTCCCGCGGCGGCGATCGCGACGAGCGCAGCAGCTTTGATCAGAAGCACCTGCCCGTAGCGGGTGCCCAGCAGGTCGGCGGCGCTCGGGAGCCGAACAGCGGCCGACAGCAGCCCGGACAGACCCACGGCGGTCAGGCAGCCAACGGCGAGCGGGGAGAATCTGCGTACGGCTCGTGCCAGGTCGGCGGTCGTGCCGCGACTGGTAACGGCCAGGGCGAGCAGGCCACCGGCCCAGATGGTGACCGGTAACACGTGTAGGAGAAGACCGGAGACGGCCAGCTGGTGGTTGCCGCTGGCCGCGGCGTGGCCGGTGAAGACCGGCGGCACCAGGGCGCCCAGCGCCAGCAGCAGGGCGGTCAGCGCGCCACCGGGTCGCAGGCTGGTCGCGGCGACCACCGCCACGATCAGGGCCAGGGCGCCGCTGAGCGCCAGGGACTGCCCGAGCGGGACAGCGGTGGCGAAGTGGAGCACCCCCGGCAGGGACAGCACCTCGGCGGCGGGGAGGCCGAACAGGTCGACCATGGTGTAGCTGACCGCGACCGCGGACGTCGCGGTCCAGACCGCGGCCGCGCCGGCGGCAGCGCGCATGCGGCGGTAGCCGATCGGGGATAGCCGCCCACCCTCGTCCCGGGGCGAGAGCACCACCGCTGCCAGCAGTAGACCGACCGTGGCGACCGCGCTGACCTGCATACCCAGCCGGGAGGCCGGCAGCAGCCAGGTGGTTGGTCCAGGGTCCGGAAGCCCGGGCGGGACCTCCGCGACGGCACCGCCGCCCCACCACAGCAGCACCGCACCGACGGCGGCCGCCACCAGCACCGTCCCCGCCGACAGCAGAAACGGCCGACGCCCCAGAGCGGCGAGACCTATCACCGGGTCGCCAACCGACGCGGACGGCGGGGGACCGGCCGGAGACCGGCGACCACCCGCCAGACGGCGGCCCGGAAGGTAGTCAGGCTGGATGGGCGGTTCACGAAGAGCTCCCAGATAGATGGCGGTATATCAGGTGGTCGGCCGGTCGCGCCCGCTGGTTCCCGGGAGCGACGCAGATCACCACCTACTCCCGTGGCAGACAGCGTCCGCGTCGGCCGGCTCCGCCGGTTCGGCCTGCAGGGTGGCGTGCTCGATCGCGAAACGATCCCGCAGCAGCCGCCGGGACCGGGCCAGCACTGCGGCAAGATCGGCATCACGGTTGAGAGCCAGGTGCGCCGAAGCAACGTCCATCCCTGAGGTTAGCGTCCATACGTGCAGGTCGTGCACGTCGGCTACCCCGTCCACGGCGAGTAGCGCCGCCCGCACGGCGGAGATGTCCAGATGTGCCGGCGCGGCCTGCACCAGCACCCGCAGCGCGGCGCGGCCCAACTGGTACGCGCGGGGCAGGATGAACACCCCCACCGCCACCGCGATCAGCGGATCGGCGTACCACCAGTCGGTCACGGCGATCACGACCGCGGCAACGATCACGCCGACGGAGGTGAACAGGTCTCCCAGAACCTCCAGGTAGGCGCCCCGCACGTTCAGACTCTCCCGCGAGCCCGCGCGCAGGAGGAAGAAGGCGACGACATTGGCCGCCAGGCCCGCTGCCGCCACCGCCAGCATCGGCCCCGCCAGCACCTCCGGCGGCTGACTGAACCGACGTACCGCCTCGACCACCACGTAGCAGGCCACCGCGAACAGCAGGACGGCGTTGGCCAGCGCCGCCAGCACCTCCATCCGATAGAGCCCGAACGTTCGCTGGCCAGACCGGGACGCCCTGCTGGCGGCGGTGATCGCGGCCAGGGCCATGCCGATACCGAGGACATCGGTGAACATGTGGCCGGCGTCGGAGAGCAGCGCCAAGGAGCCGGTCATCACCGCCGCGACCGCCTCCACGACCATAAAGGTGAGGAGTAGCCCGAAGGCCGCCCAGAGCCGACCCCGGTGCTTCGCACCGGCCCGCGCCGCTTGTTGACCGTGATCGTGCCCCGCGCCCATCCGCCTCTCCCCTGCTCAGTTGTCAGCGCCACGACGAACATATGCTTACATCACTATACGTGCAAGTGTGGCGAACACCACCAGCGACAGCCCGGCGGGCTCCGTCGAGCAGACGAACACCCACCCGCCAGGCGCACCCAGGGATGACGAGCGCCAGAACAGCCGGCCGTTTTCCTCAATGGATTGATATTGGTATGGGCAACCACTCCAGATATTCCGTTTACATACCCAACACACGTCCCAACGCCGATAAAGAGCGATATAACGCTGAAACGAACTACGGGGAGGGCAGCAGCGAGCCTCGCCCGTCCGGCGCGTGAATCCCGCACGAAAGGTAGGGAGAGCCCCAAGCCGGAAGACCGGGATTCCCTACCCGATTCTGGCCGGCTGGCCGCCATGGACGAACGCCTTTCGCCGGCACAACAATTAGGCCAGGAGGCAACACATCTACGAGGAGCTGAGCGGTATGGGCGGTGGCGCCACACAGAGTCGGCCGGGTCCGCCGAGACAGCGACCCGGCACGCCCACAGCAACATCGACCGACCTGCCGGCACAGTACTCGCTGGCGAAAATCCTGGGAATCTGGGCGGCCGCCGCCCTACCCATGGGCTTGGGCTACTGGGTGATTACCCCCGCAGTAGCAGACGGCCCCTACGACACCGTGGTGCTGGCGACCGGCACGCTCGCGGCCGGCCTGGTCTGGCAGTTCGTGCTGGCGATGTTGATACTCCGGCGCGAGGAGAAATCAGTAGGTCCCTCCGCAATGGCCCGCCGGCTGTGGTTACAGGTTCCCAGAGACCCGGTGAACGGTCGGCCCCGCAAACGCCTCCTCTGGCTGCTGGCGCCACTGGGAATCGCGTTCGTACTCAATATGATGTACCTGGCACCGGCGATTCAGAACCTGCAGCAGCATCTGCTACCCGGACTGGCCCCATTGCCCTTCCAGGACGCCGAAACGCTGTTCTCGACCGAAGTCGCCCCGCGGATGGAAGGAGCCTGGTGGTTCCTGGCGCTCTTTCTGACGCTCAGCATTTTCAACGTCTTCCTCGGTGAGGAGTTCATCTTCCGCGGCATCCTCCTACCCAGGATGCAAGGCGTGTTCGGGTCAGCGGACTGGTTCGCCAACGGCGTCCTGTTCGGCCTGTACCACCTACATCAGCCCTGGACTGCTGGCGGCATCATGCTGACCAGCGGACTAATCATGTCACTACCAGTAAGGCGCTATCGGAGCATGTGGCTCTCGGTCATTCCGCACTCGATCCAAACAGTGATCGTGTTTGGGATGCTGCTCGCCCTCATGCGGGGCACGGCCTGACAGCGCCGGCACCACGGGGGCAGCTCAACGCCCAGCCACCAACACCTGATCTACCTGGGGGAGGCTTGGGGACCCGCCCGCGTCCAGGGCAGCAGTCCCCAAGCCTCGATCGCACGCGTAGCAGCCCTCGAATCGGCCAGCCGAGTTCACCGCAACCGTGATCCCGCCGGCCCGGAGGGCGCTATCACCGACTCACCCCCGCGCCACCAGCGCAGTCTTTGACGAGGGCGGGGACAGCGTCAGCTAGTTGGCGGGAATCGTCACCAGGTCGGCCAACGGCTTCTCTGTCGCATCTTCCCTCGGCCGGGAGAGGTAGAAGTCGGCATACAAATACCCCGCACTCTCCATGTCGGCCGGGTCGACGCCCCGCGCCGCCAACTCCGCCATCGCCCACTCCCGTTCGGTGTCGTCGATAAACCGCCGCTGCCGAACAGCCTGGTCCGCCTTCTCGGTTACGAGCCCGTACTGCGCGAGCACGTCCGAGATCGGCTCATAGTCGTACGTCCGAAGGCAGAACGCGGCGACCCAGGGCGGATCCTCAGTGCAGGTAAGCAGCCGCTCGAACGTCCGCTCGGTGACATAGCCGATGCCACCCGTGGTCGTGATGAGGTCAACCTCCGACATCTTCTTGGCCAATTCTGACGACGGCGTTGTCGCCTCCAGGTTCTCGACAAAGGCGTCGTCTAGCGCACCGACCGCCACCCCGTGCCGAGTAGCATTCTCGGCGACGTCCAACCCGATTACGTGCGGGGCGTCTGGCCGGGCCCGCTGACCCAGAAATTCGTTCTCGGCGCGGCGCACCTGGTCCACGGTACGCCCGTCGTCACTGGCACCCTGGTAGTACGTGTACACGTCGTCCAGCTCAAGATCGGTCTTGGTGAGCACCCCGACGATGCCATAGGAACAGCACACGTCGAGCACGGTGGGGCGATAGCCACCACCCCACGGTTGAGCATCGATCAGCTGGTTGAATACGGTAGCCCCATGCTGCGGGATCTCGTATTCAAACCGGCGCAGGTTAGCGTAGTACGCGCACGGCGTCTCCTGGTTGTAGATTCCGCTGAAGTTGGCCTTACCGGACTCGTCGGTCAACGCTTTGACTCCCTTTACTCCGGATGCAAACTCAGGGCTCAAACACAGCCTCCGACCTACGGCGGCCGGAGGCAACGGGTGCTACACCGGTAGGATATGGTGAATTCGTAGATTAGCCAAGCCGGCAAATCAGACAACCTACTCCAGCCACGGGGTTACGTGGTGTGGTGATCCCCGTGAGATCGCAGGTAGGAACGGGTACGGCGCACGGTGTCGCTGATTGTGATCGGGTGACAGTGACGCGTCGCAGTACTCTTCGGCGTCCTTTCCACGGACGAAGCCGCAGCCGACTCAGGCCCAGGGCATCCGGGGGCGCGGCCACTCGGTGCTGGCACCCTAACCCGTCGGGCCGAGGAGAGCGTCGATCCTGCCGACCGCGTTCGCCACGCCATCCTCGGACGCGAGGCTCCGCCCCAGCTTGGCCGCGGCGGCCTGGATGTCGGCATCGGTGGTGACCGCACGGATTGCGGTGGCCAGGCGCTGCGCAGTGAGCTTCCGCTGCGGGATGGGCGCACTGCCCGCGCCGAGCGCGAACACCTGCCGACCCCAGACGAACTGATCCAGGAGAAACGGGCAGATCACCGAGGGCTTGCCAGCGCGTAGCGCCGCCGCGGTGGTGCCGGCCCCACCGTGGTGCACGACGGCGGACATCCGCGGGAAGAGCCAGTCGTGTGGGGCCTGGGTGAGGTGCCAGATGGTGTCTGACGACTCGGTGCCCGACGGCTCGGTCGCCGCCAACCCACCCCAACCGGTGGCCACGATGCCGCGGACGCCGGCCCGGCGCAGTGCCTCGCCGACGAGGCGGGTGAGTCGGCGCGGGTCACGCCCGGCCATGCTGCCGAAGCCGACGTAGACCGGTGGGTCGCCCGCCTCGATGAAGTCGACCAGGGCGGCCGGGGGCTGCCAGCGGGCGGCGTCGTCAAGGAACCAGTAGCCGGTGAGATGCGCGTGCCCGGGCCAGTCGGCGGGACGCGGCAAGACGTGCTCGCTGATGCCGTGCAGCACCGGGATCGGTCGCCCGTCCGGGAGCCGGGTGGTCAGCGCGGCACCGCGGGTCTTCGGGAGCCCGAGTGCGTCGCGGCGAAAGGTGTTCACCATGCCGTCGTACATTCGGTATCCGGCACCGGCCAGGCGGTAGGTCAGTCGGTTGTACCACCGGCCGAGCGGCAGTTCGGGCAGCCCGACGAGGGGGAAGTCACCGGTCGGCACGGCGACCGGCACCGGCAGCGCCAGGACTACCGGTACGCCGAGCCTCTCGGCGATGTGCGGACCGGCCAGCACCTTCGGGTGGTAGACGACCAGATCTGGCTCGGCCTGCCTCGCTGCTGCCCAGGCGTCGGTCAGCAACCTCCGGTTGATCGGGTTCGCCTGCCGGGCCAGCCGGATGTTGGTCCTGACCGCCCCGAGCAATCCGGTGGTGTCCTCCATCGCCGCCCGGCCGGATGCCGAATCCAGCAGCTGCAATATGTCGTCACTGAGTTCGCCGTACGCCAGACCCTGGTCGGTGACGAACGACCGGAACCGGGCGCAGGTGGCGAGGGTGACGTCATGGCCGGCCGACTGGAGACCTTTGCCGAGGGCCACGTACGGTTGGACATCCCCTCGCGACCCTACGGTGATCACCAGGATTCGCATCCTAACTGTCCTTTCGCGCTTGTCGACGGAACTCCTCCATCAGGGCGGGGGTGCGCTCCACCATGAAGGTGTAGAAGTCGCGGGTATGGCGTAACCGGCTGGCCTCAGGTGCCCCCGCGTCGCCCACCAGATCGATCCCGCGCTGCATCAGATCGATGAAAGCCCGCATCTTGTCGGTCGGGTCGAGGGCACGGGCGAAGGCGTCCGGATGCATCTCGTACGCGTGCCCTCGGCCCGGGCTCGGCACCCGTCGGACCAGGCCGGACTGTTCCAGCACCCGCATGCCGGTGGATACCGAGGCCTTGGAGAGCCCCATCGCCGCACACAGCTGCGCGGTGGTCTGTTTCGGCGGGTCGCAGATGAGCAGCCAGCCCAGCAGCTTGCCGAAGGCGGGGGTGGTGCCCATCCGAGCCAGGACGACGCCGACCTCCTCGGCGTATCGCCGGCCAACCTCCGGGTCCATCCGCTCCCCTTCCTGACACAAGAGTCTTGAACGTTCAAAATTTTCTAAACCTAGACACTAAACGTCGTCCAGAAACCGAGACCAGGGCGAAATACGAGAATTTCCACCAGGAACATAATCCCGATGGAGGTGTTGACGACCCGCCCTGCTACATCACTGCCATAAACAGCTAAATCGCGCACTCCCAATGCTGCACCGGCAGGCATCAGCCGGTATGGTCCGGGCTTATGGGACAGGAGATAATCGATCCCGTCGATATCCAGCAGGATTTCGCACGGTTCTCGCTCCGCAGCTCGCTCCTCATTCCCGCCTCGGCGCAGCAGGCATTCGAGATATTCACCGGCGCAATAACCGACTGGTGGGTCACGGAGTACACCTGGTCCGGCCCCGGCCTCCTGACCGCGCTGGGGATGGAACCACGGGCCGGTGGGATGCTGTACGAAATCGGCCCGCACGGCTTCCGTAGCGACTGGGGCCGGGTGCTGGCCTGGACCCCGCCCCGCCGACTCGTCTTCACCTGGCAGATCGGGGCAGACCGCGTTCCAGCACCCGATCCGGCCCGGGCCAGCGAGGTCGAGGCGCTCTTTCGCCCCGACCGCTCGGGGCAGACCCGGGTAGAGGTGGAACACCGACACTTCGATCGGCACGGCCCCGCAGCGGAGGGCTACCGCCGGGCGCTGACCGCTGGCTGGTCCGAACTTCTCGCTCGCTATGCGCGTGTGGTGGCGAAGCGCGCCCTCGGCTGAAGCACTGACTCGACCGCTTTCCCACCGCCTTCTACAACACGCTGAGTAACAAGGTGGCCTACCTGCGGATAGCGATAACCAGGGTTTTGGGCGGCTTGCCAGGCGCGCTACGCTGCGCAGCGTTACTTCGCCGAGGAAGGACTGCGATGCTGATCCCACGCGCCACGCGAGCTGCCACCCTTGCCGCCTGCGCGACGCTCCTGCTCGCCAGCAGCGCCTGCGGGAACGACGAGACCAACGAGGCCACCACTACCTCGGTACGTCTCTACGGCACCGACAGCACCATGCTCAATTCGTTCCCCGCCGAGTTGGGAGACCGGGCCAACCTGGTTGACGGGATGAAGGGGACCACACCGCTGACGCCGCTGCCGGAAGAATTCAAGGACCGGTTGCTGTCGATCGAGCCCGACCTGACCAGCTTCATCTATGCGGCGGAGGCCTACGACGCGGTACTGATCAGTGCACTCGCCGCGCAGCTCGCCGGCACTACCGATCCGGCGGCTTTCGCCGCACAGATCGTCGGAGTCACCAACGGCGGCCAGCGGTGTGAGACCGCCGTGGACTGCCTCGCGCTGGCCCGGGACGGGCAGGACATCGAGTACCGTGGCATCTCGCTCAGCCGAGGTGGGTTCACTGCCGCCGGCGAGCCCTCGACCGCCAGCTACGCCACCCTGCACTTCGACGGGACGCAGATCAACGACGCCAAGACGGAGTTCGTCGGTGCGGGGTTCGAGTCCAGCGCGAGCAGCACACCGCCACCGGAGACCGGGGCGGCCGACGAAGACGCGGAAGGCCCGCTGGTGCTGGGGGGCCTGCTACCGCAGACCGGTGCCCTCGTGCTGTCCCACCCGCCCCTCGCCGCCGGCGCCGCCCTCGCGATCCAGGAGATCAACGCCGCGGGTGGCGTCCTTGGCTCCCCAGTAACCTGGATCGACGGCGATGACGGCACGGATCCGGTGGTGGCCAGGGCGACCGTGGCGAGCCATGCCGCCGCCGGCGTTCACGTCATCATCGGCGCCGGCGCATCGGGCGTCTCGCGGGCGGTGTTGCCCGACGTGGTGCAGGCCGGGATGGTGCTGTTCTCCCCGTCGAACACCGAAGCGAGCCTCACCGATCTGGACGACGAGGACCGCTATTTCCGGACCGCTCCGTCCGACAACCTGCAGGGCCGGGCACTGGCTGACGTCATCCTGCGGGACGGCCCGCAGCAGGTCGCCATCGTGGCCCGTCAGGACTCCTACGGCGAGGGACTACAGGAGATCGTCCGGTCCGAGCTGGAACAGGCAGGCATCGACGCGGGCCGAATCACGCTGAACACCTATCAGCCGCCGGAGGGGGCCGAGGCGGCAACGGTGGATTTCACGTCCGTGGTCCGCGAGATCAAGGAAACTGGGTCCGACGCTGTCGTGATCATCGGATTCAACGAGTCGGCCGGGCTGATCCGGGCTCTCGCCGACGCCGGGGTGTCGCTGCGCCGCTGAGCCGCAGTCGGGCACTGGGCGGGGCCGCACCGAAGCACGGTGCGGCCCCGCCCCTGCCAGCTACGTGCCCCGCCCGGCCGGCCACGTGCCTCCGGCCGGCTACATGCCCCTCCCGGCCTCTGTGCCCCGCCCAGCCGGCCACGTGCCCGCACCGCGCCGACAGCAGCACCTGGAGCTACGGCCGGCGCCGACGCTCGAGAAAGTCGGTCATCCGGCGGTGCTTTTCCTCGTCCGCAAAGAGCACTGCCTGACTGACCAGATCCACGTGTGGGTGCGCGGCGGCCGGAGCGTCCACGGCCAGCTTGGTCAGCCGTAACGCGAGCGCGGAGCCCTTCGCCACCTCGTCGAGCAGGGTGTGCGCCGCCGGCAGCAGCTCGGCCGGCTCGGCGACCACCTGGTTGACCAGACCGATCCGCAGGGCCTCCGCGGCATCCACCCGCCGGCCGGTGAAGAGCAGCTCCTTCGCCCGCGCCTCGCCGACCAGCGCCGGCAACCGGTGCGTCGCCCCCGCCCCGGCCAGGATGCCGAGCCGCACCTCGGGCTGTCCGAAGACGGCCCGCGAGGTGCACACCCGTAGGTCGCCGGCGTACGCCAGCTCGGCGCCACCGCCCAGGGCCGGCCCGTCGACAGCTACCACGGTCGGCATCGGCAGCGCCCTGATCCGGGCGAAGACCGCCGAGTTGATCGCGGCGAGGGCATCCAGCCGGTCGCGCTCGCGGAGCTGTCCGATGTCGGCGCCCCCGGCGAATATGCCCTCGGCACCTCCGGTGAGCAGCAGCAGCCGCGGCCGAGCCTCCAGCTCGGCGCAGAGTTCGTGGAGCGCGTGGACAAGGTCAACGTCGATGGCGTTGCGCTTCTCTGGGCGGTCCAGCACCGCCACCACCCGGTCGGCGTGTTCGTCGATCCGCAGGCCCCTCACGCCTTCACCCCGTTCTCCCACCGGTAGAAGCCCTGGCCGGACTTCTTGCCGAGGTGCCCGGCGGCAACCATCTCGACCAACAGCGGCGGCGGCGCGAACCGCTCCCCGTACGCGGCCGCCAGGGTGCGGGCGATGTCGAGCCGGACGTCCAGCCCAACCAGGTCGGTGAGCTCCAGTGGCCCCACCGGATGCCGGTAGCCGAGCACCATCGCCTTGTCGATGTCCGCTGGTTCCGCCACCTTGTCGGCGACCATTCGAATCGCCTCCAGACCGAGCGTCACGCCCAGCCGGGAGGTGGCGAAGCCGGGCAGGTCACGTACGACGACGGGATCCTTACCCAGCCGAGCTGCGAGTGCGACCGCCGCGTCCGTGCTCTGCGGCGTGGTCCCCGGGCCGACGACGACCTCGAGCAGCGTCATCGCCCACACCGGGTTGAAGAAGTGCAGGCCAAGGAAGCGGTCCGGGCGGGTCAGCCCCTCGGCCAGCTCGGCGATCGAGATGCTGGAGGTGTTGCTGGCCAACAGCGCGGGGCGCAGGTGCTCGGCGTCGCGCAGCACTGAGCGCTTCAGATCGGCCCGCTCCGGGACGGCCTCGACCACGACCTCCGGGCCGGCGCTGACCTCAGTGAGGGCTCCCCGAACAGTCACCCGGGACCGGTTGGCGTCGGCCTGCGCAACCGTTAACCGGCCGCGGCCAACGGCCCGGTCCCACAGCTCGCCGAGGCGCGCCACGGCGGCCTCACCCCGGGCCGGATCGACCTCGACCAGGTCCACGTCGTAGCCGGCACCGGCGGCCACGTACGCGATCCCGAGACCCATCGTGCCGGCTCCGATCACGACCCAACGGTCACCCATGGCGCCTCCTCCCTCCGGCGGCGACTCGGGGATCACCCGTGTTGTCCCGCCTACCCGTGTCGCTCGTCCCCGCGACCCTATTGGTTGGAAGGCACCGCGCGGCAGCCCGGCACCGGGCGGAAGGAGGCTTCCGAATGTGTCGTGCCGCGCCAGCCCCGCGGTGCACGGCACGCCGTTCCGGCTCACTGCCCGGTCAATCGGCCGCGGAGCCGTATCCTGGCGGCGTGACCACGCTGGAGCGACTCGCGACCGAGAAGTACATCTTGCTCACGACCTTCCGCAAGGATGGCCGTGCGGTACCGACCCCGGTTTGGGCGGTCCGTGACGGCGATGCGCTCGTAGTATGGACCGTTGCCAGCTCCGGCAAGGTGAAGCGGATCCGGCGCAGCGGCGATGTGACCATCGCCCCCTGCGATGTCCGCGGGCGACCGCACGGTCCGACAGTGCCCGGCTACGCCGCGCTCGCCGACTCGGCGGGCACCCGGCGGGTCCGGGGCCTGATCAAAGAGAAGTACCGGGTGCTCGGCCGGCTGACCCTGCTGGGGAGCCGGTTACGCCGGGGCGAGCAGGGCACGATCGGGATCCGGGTCACGCTCAAGGACTGATCCGCGCCCGCGGAGACCACCGGTGACCAGTCGCGTCCGCCCGCCAGTCGCGTCCGCCCGCGGAGTCCTTCCGAGGGCTGAGCCGCGTTCACCCACAGAAATGCCGTAGGGCGGTAGACAGATCGTCCACCGCCCTACCCACATTGTCCGTTGGTTCTCACCAGGTCAGTCCCCCTGACGCTGCTGCGGGATCTGCCCCTGCAGCAGCGCTCTGACCTCCGACTCCCGGTACCTGCGGTGCCCGCCAAGAGTCCGAATCGCACTCAGCTTGCCGGCCTTGGCCCAACGGGTCACCGTCTTCGGGTCGACACGGAACATCGACGCCACCTCGGCCGGCGTGAGCAGCGGCTCCGGTTCGTGCGTTCGCGATGCCATGGGTCACTCCTCCACGTGTATAGACACCGGCCGGGGTCCCGCCGGCCGACGCGTCTCCCATGGTCCGGCTAGTCCCCGATGTCCGACATGGGCCGAACGGCCGAACGTACCTAGACGGACGGATGAACCATGCCCGAATTATTCCCCTTTAATGTGACAGAAGCCACCTTATCTAGCTTCATGATCACGGTTCGTGGCGAATCAAGTGCGAAAGGTTCCCAGATTGGCGAAGTGAAATCCACCGATTTGGCGTCAGTTGCACCGCTCAAGCAACTGCACCGCACGCCACCGTGCAACCAGCTTGTCGTAGGCCGCTGACGCCTCCTCCGCCTCACCCCGAGACAGCCCGGCCAGGCCAGCGGCGACCAACTCCGGCGAGTCGTCCGCCGCGAGGGTCTCGTCGGAGAGCAGCGACACCAGCCCGCCGTAGTCCAGTTCCACCACCGACCGTGGATGGAACTCCTCCAGCCAGCGCGCGGCCTCCTCCACCGCCTCGGTGATCGGCGCGGCACCGACCGACTTCCGCAACACGGCAAGGGCCCGCGACGAGCGCCGGCGGGCCTTGGAAATCTCCGTCCGGTACCGCAGTGCCCGCCGGCCGGGCTCGGTGACCTGGTGCCGCTCCACCGGCTCGAAGAGGACAAACCACCGCAGCGGCACACCCCAGGTGGCGATCTGCTCATGCACCCGGGGAACGCCGTGTTCCAGTACGCGCGCCCCGCTACGCCAGTCGTCAACCACCGCCCTGGCCTTCCCGGCCAGCACCGGCGGCACAAAGGCGTCCGCCAACACCGGGGGTACGCCATCGCGCGCGTTCAGTGCCGCCTCGGCGACCCGGATGCGCAGGTTCCACGGGCAGACCAGCAGGGTGTCGTCCGCCTCCAGGACGTACGCCTCGTCCGGCAGATTCGGCAGCCGCGTCCAACCCGCGCCGAGCGCCTCGATCACCATCGTGAGCTGCCGGCCGGGCCCCTCCACCGGGGCGACAGCCCGGCCCTGCTCGACGTAACGCCGCCAGTATTCCTGGCGGTCTCGGTCGAAGGCAGTCAACGGTTCGTACACGCGCAGGTATGCGGCGAAGAGCGAGGGCACGGCGCGATCCTCCCACGAGTCAGATGCGAATCCCTGGTGGCACGGTTTCGCGTGCGCTCCGGAGAGTCGCCGAGCGGCTGATCCCGCCGTACGAACGCACACGCTGGTGACGACGGAGACGATGTCGGCCGATACTAGGCTCAGCGGAACCGGCAGCATCCCGCCGGCGTCCGCAGGTCCGCGGCCCACAAGGCCGCACACCCCACCAGGAGTGAGTCATGGGCGTATTCGCCACCACCGACGACCCCGGGTCGGTCGGCCACGAGCAGGTCCTGTTCTGCCAGGACAAACAGTCTGGCCTTCGGGCGATCATCGGCATCTACTCCACGGCGCTGGGACCCGCGCTCGGCGGCACCCGGTTCTACCCGTACGCGAACGAGGAGGCGGCCCTCGCCGACGTGCTCGACCTCTCCCGCGGCATGGCGTACAAGAACGCCCTGGCCGGGCTGGACCTGGGCGGCGGCAAGGCCGTCATCTGGGGGGATCCCGAACAGCTCAAGAGCGAGGCGCTGTTGCGCGCCTACGGCCGCTTTGTGGCCACCCTGGGTGGTCGCTACTACACTGCCTGCGACGTTGGTACCTACGTCGCCGACATGGACGTGGTCGCCCGGGAGACTCGGTACGTGACCGGCCGAAGCCGTGAGCACGGGGGCGCTGGCGACTCTTCGATCCTCACCGCCTGGGGCGTGTTCCAGGGCATGCGCGCCGCAGCCGAGCACGCCTGGGGCACGCCGACGCTGCGCGGCCGACGAGTCGGCGTGGCCGGCCTGGGCAAGGTCGGCAAGCACCTGGTCGGCCACCTCCTGGACGACGGCGCCGAGGTGGTGGCGACCGACGTGAACCCGCGGGCCCTGGCCTGGGCGCGGACGAACCATCCGCAGGTGACGCTGATGGACGACGCCACCGTGCTCGCCGGGTCCGACATCGAGGTGTACGCCCCGTGCGCACTGGGGGGCACGCTCAACGACAACACCGTCCCGGCGCTGCGGGCGAAGGTGGTCGCCGGGGCGGCGAACAACCAGCTCGCCCACCCGGGCATCGAAAAACTCCTCGCCGACCGGGGCATCCTGTACGCGCCCGACTACGTGGTCAACGCCGGTGGCGTGATCCAGGTTGCCGACGAGATCGAGGGCTTCAACTTCGAACGCGCGAAGCTGCGAGCGACCAAGATCTACGACACCACGCGGGAGATCCTGAGGCTCGCCGATACCGAGGGGGTGCCTCCGGCGGTGGCCGCGGACCGGCTGGCCGAGCGACGGATGGCTGAGGTGGGCCGGCTGCGGACAATCCTGCTGCCCTGATCCCAGCCCGGGGGCGGGCCGGGCTGGTTCCGCCCCTGGGCCGCCACAGCGGCGCAACGCGGTTAAGCTGGATTCACGGTGATTCGCCTGCTGTTAGGGGCGCTCTCCGGATTGGCCCTTACCGAGTACACTGGGTGACGACCGGCCCGCCGCGACGCGCGGAGCCGGGCGACGGTAACCCGAGGTGCCGAACGATGGCATCTCCATGTACCGTAAGAGCCACGAGAGATGCCTGACGTCATCGGGGCCCGCCTTCGGGCTGCCCCGCATTCTGTGCGAGGGGGTCGAGCCATGGGGCGCGGCCGAGCTAAGGCCAAGCAGACAAAGGTGGCCCGGGAGTTGAAGTACCACTCCCCGAACACCGACCTCGCCGCCTTGCAACGCGAACTCGGCGGCAGCCACAAGTCGGACCACGACTTCGACGACGACTACAAAGAGTATGTCGACGACGATGACGAGGACCACGTGGACGACGACCCGGACAGCCGGGCTCGTCCCAACCGCTGACCCCTGGTCGCAACATGAGCACGCGGTCGATCCGCGTGCTCATGTTTGTGCCCATCGGTCAGCGGTCCCCGACGGAGGCGGGGTGTGTCTCGGAGTACTGGCAGTGGCTCCGAGACACGCCCTGTCCGGCAGGAGTGGCGGAACACCGGCGGAGCGTGGACGGCTTCGGTGTAACCAACCAGCCAACTCTGCGTTACTCGGTGTAACCCTCAGCGTGGACGGTTGTTCCAGTTGTAGAACGTCGGGATGTTCTCGAAGTGGTTCCAGGCGCAGACCGCGCTGGCGGAGCCATCTCCCGCCGCCTCCGCCCGTAGCCGCCGGGCCGCCTCGGCCTCCCGGAGCAACGTGGTGAGGTCGACGCCAGCGGCGCGGACCCGATCGACCACGTCCTCCGAGACCGTGCCTGCCGTGCGCTCAGGTTGCTGGGGACCGGTGTCCTCGGGCATGCTCCAATACTCCCTCCAGTAGGCGGATCTTGCTGTTGCGGCAGTGCTCGGTCTCCGTACCGTCAAAGCGGCCCTGCTCGAAGTAGCGATTGGCCGCATGGCCACCGCCGCAGAAACCGAAGTAGGAACACGACGCCCGGCAAGCCTCCACCCCGGCGAGGAACTCCCCGACCCAGGGTGTCTCCGCGGCCTCGGCCAGGATCTTCGCCAGCGGAGTGACCAGCACGTTGCCACTGCTGAAGTCGCCGTATCGGGGGTTGGTGAAGCCCGCCAGTTCGGGCGATAGCACGGTCACCGACCCGTCATGACCGACCGTGGGAATCGGATCCAGCCGACGGGGCAGTACCTGCTCCTCGACGCCGTCCAACACCGCGGCGACGTACCGCAGGGACCACTCGACCTCACGCAGATGGATGCGGGGGTTCCGGCGCCAGGCCGCCACCAACTCGGACCAGAAGGCGGCCACCGCAGCCGCGTCGTGGCGGTTGGCCCGCGTATTGACCCCCTCGGTCTCCTCGATGTTCACGCCCAACACGTCCGGGCCGAGATCAAGGAAGAAGTCGTACAGTTCACGGGCGAGACCCGGCGCGGGCCGCCCCACCACGGCCAGCGCCGAAAACGGCAGCCCATGCCGACGCAGTGCCTCGACTCCCCGCATGATCTGGGGGTATGCGGGACGCCGACCCCGGGTGACCCGATCCGTGCTGCGCTCCCGCGGCCCGTCCACGCTGACACTCACCCGGACCCGGTGCTCCGCGAAGAACCGACACCAAACATCGTCGATCAGCGTCGCGTTGGTCTGGACGTGATGCTCGACCTCCGGCCCGAACGGGGCAATCAACGCGGCGAGCAGCTCCGGCCCGGCGGCGAGTGGCTCGCCACCGTGCCACACCACGGAGAACCGCCCGGCTCGCGCCCACGGGTTGACTGATGCCGCCACCGCCTCCGCCACGCTGACTGGCATCCGCCGATTAGCGTGGCGGAGCGGGAGATAGCAGTACACGCAGTCGAGATTGCAGAGCGTTGTGGGCTGCATAACCACATAGGCTGGGACGGCAGCCAAACCGCGCATCCCACCTGTCGACTGCCCCCGTACCGCCATCGCCCTCCTCTGCCAGGCCTGGGCGCACCACGACACCCCGACGTGCCCCGGCGACGTTGCGCGAGTGCTCCCCAGGCTAGGCGGCGTCGGCCACCCGGGTGAAGCCCTCGACCCGCGGACCGTCGGGATCGGTGCGAAGCCCGATCAGCAGTCCAACCGGGCACCGAAGCAATCAGCCACGGGTGTGCTGCCCGACCAGCTGAACATTGCCGGTGCCTTCGATGATCTCACCGGCCTGCCACGCATCCACGCCGCGGCCGGTGAGAGTGGCCAGCGCGCGGTCGGCATCCTCGGCGGAGACGATCGCGAACATGCCGACGCCCATGTTGAACGTCGCTTCCATCTCCGGGGCTTCGATCCGCCCCTTGGACTGCACCAGGTCGAAGATCGGCTGCGGCTTCCAGGTAGCGCGATCGACCACCGCGTCCACGTGCTCCGGCAGGACCCGGACCAGGTTCCCCGGGATACCGCCCCCGGTCACGTGGGCGAATACCCGGACCTCCGCCTCAGCGATCAGCTTCAGACAGTCCTGCGCATAGATCTTGGTGGGGGTCAGCAGCTCCTCACCAAGGGTGCGTTGCCGGCCAAAGTCCTCGATGACCACGTCCAGCCGCATTCGGCCGGCGCCCAGCAGCACGTGCCGGACCAGGGAAAATCCGTTGGAGTGTAGGCCGGACGCGCGCATCGCGATCACGACGTCGCCGACCTCCACCCGCTCGGAGCTGAGGATTTCGCTCTCCTCCACCACCCCCACACCGGTGGCCGAGATGTCGTACTCATCCGGCCGGAGGACACCGGGGTGCTCGGCGGTCTCCCCACCCAGCAGGGCGCAACCGGCGTAACGGCAGCCATCGGCGATGCCGGCGCCGATCTCGGCCACCCGGTCCGGGACGACCTCACCGGTGGCGATGTAGTCGAGCAGAAACAGCGGCTCGGCACCGCACGCCACCAGGTCGTCCACGACCATGGCGACCAGGTCGATGCCGACCGTGTCGTGAATGCCGAGCTGCTGCGCGATCACCAGCTTCGTGCCGACCCCATCGGTGGAGGAGGCCAGGATCGGGTTCTTGTACTTCTTCGTGTCCAGCCGGAACAGGCCGGCGAAGCCACCCAGGTCGCCCATCACCTCTGGTCGTCGAGTCTGCTTCACCTTCGACTTGAGTAGCTCGACCGCGCGGTCGCCCGCCTCGATCGAGACCCCGGCATCCAGGTACGAGGCCGAACGTTTGCGCACCGGACGCCCGGTGGCGGTGGTCCAGGGCTGGCGGTCACCGCCGGCACCGGTCTGGCTACTTCCTGCGCCGCTGCGCTCGGACACGTGCGTCACGGTTCTCCCCTTAGATGGTCCTGGTGCGAACCGGCGATAGCCGGGTTGCACCCGGGTGGTGCTACCGGATGTGGGTGGTCGGCTCTTCCGGGTCGGGGCGCGGCACCCGCGCCGAGCTGAACGCGTCGCGGCCGCTGGGTGCGGCGACGAGCGGACTGGCGTGCGGTTCGGAGGACTCGGCGGCGACCCGCCGGCCGACCCCCTCAAGCACGTGCTTGCCGATCAAGCTGTCAGCGGGCAGCTCGATCGGATACTCGCCGTCGAAACACGCGCGGCAGAGCCGGCTCTTCGGTTGCTCGGTGGCCGCGATGAGACCGCTGAGCGACACGTAGCCGAGCGTGTCCGCGCCGATCGACCGCCGGACGCCCTCGTTGTCCAGACCATTGGCGAGCAACTCTGCGCGGGTGGCGAAGTCGATGCCATAGAAGCAGGGCCAGGAAACCGGCGGCGAGGAGATCCGAACATGCACCTCCAGCGCGCCGGCCTCGCGGAGCATTCGCACAATGGCCCGCTGGGTGTTGCCACGGACGATGGAGTCGTCCACGACGACCAGCCGCTTCCCCCGAACGTTCTCGCGTAGCGGGTTGAGCTTGAGCCGAATACCGAGCTGACGCAGCGTCTGCGACGGCTGGATGAAGGTCCGCCCGACGTACGGATTCTTCATCAGACCGGCCCCGAAGGTAATGCCGGACTCCGCCGCGTAGCCGATCGCGGCGGGGGTGCCCGATTCGGGCACGGGGATCACCAGGTCGGCCGCTACCGGGTGCTCCCGAGCGAGCTGACGACCGATCTGGACGCGTGCCGCGTGCACGTTCCGGCCGGCGATCGTGGCGTCCGGACGGGCGATGTAGACGTATTCGAAGAGGCAGCCCTTCGGCTCCGGCGCGGCGAAACGGGCAGAGCGCAGACCGTCCTCGTCGATCGCGATCAACTCACCCGGCTCGACCTCGCGGACCACACTGGCACCGACGATATCGAGCGCGGCCGTCTCACTGGCCACCACCCAACCGCGCTCCAGTCGGCCCAACACCAGCGGGCGGACCCCGTGGTGATCACGGGCCGCGTAGAGCGTCGACTCGTCCATGAAGACGAAGCTGAACGCTCCCCGTAGCTGCGGCAACACCTCCAGGGCGGCGGCCTCCACCGACAGATCAGGTCGGCTGGCCAGCAGCATGGTCACCAGCGAGGTGTCGTTGGTGGCCCCGTCGCCGGCCAGCGCCCGCTCGCCGGCCTCCCGCTGCAACTCGGCCGTGTTGACCAGGTTGCCGTTGTGGGCCAGGGCGATCGTCGTGCCGGAAGCGGTGGAGCGAATGGTCGGTTGGGCGTTCTCCCAGGTGGAGGCGCCGGTGGTCGAGTAACGCGCGTGGCCGATCGCCACGTGCCCGCGCAGGCTGGCCAGGGTTGGCTCGTCGAAGACCTGGGCTACCAGGCCAAGGTCCTTGTAGACCACCACCCCCGTGCCGTCACTGACTGCGATGCCAGCCGCCTCCTGCCCCCGGTGCTGCAACGCGTACAGCCCAAAGTAGGTCAGATTGGCGACCTCCTCGCCCGGGGCCCAGACACCGAAGACACCACAGGCGTCCTGGGGGCCGGGACGTTGGGGGTCAAGGTCGTGGCTCAACCGGCCATCGCCTCGGGGCACCTGCCGCTCCCTCTTGCTGGACTGGCCAGGCGAATCACAGGATCCGCTCCCCGGCCGGGACCGCTTGTCGTCGCTGACAGTGTACGCGAACCCGCACCTACACAGAAAGTCACGAAATCACTGCATCCTGTAATTGCCACCCGCCGCCACCTGCTAAAGCGGCAGGTACGCGGCCAGGTCCGCCCGGACCCCACTGACCCGTACGTAACCCTCGGCGACTGCTTCCCCCCACGCGACACGTCCCGTCGCGACCCGCAGCCAGGTCTCCGGGTCGGTCTCGACCACGTTCGCCGGGGTACCCCGGGTGTGCCGGGGGCCCGGCACACACTGCACCGCGCCATAGGGTGGGACCCGCACCTCCACCGATCGACCGGGTGCCCGCTCCGCCAGCACGGCCAACAGGGTACGGACCGCCGCTCGGAGCACCGGACGATCGGGGGTACGCCCCTCGTCAAGCGCTGACAGCGCCGCCACCACTGCAGCGGTCCTAGCGTACGAAGGGGGCACAGCGGGACGATACGGCGCGCGCGCGGAGACTCGCACACCGGCCCTGGGTCGCGCCGATCCGACTGGACAAGGCATAGTAGCCCACGGCGTATTCGTACCGTGATGATCCCCGGCCCGGCGACCGCCGGCCACCGGGAATCCAGTGGAAGGCGGTGGACGTGTCAACACACCGACGTGCCTGGAAGCAGCGGGCCGGTGTGGTCGCGGCGTTGCTGGTCGGCGCCCTGCTCACCGTCCCCGCCAGCCCGGCCTCCGCCGCCCCCGTGGTCAACAAGGTCTCGGCCTCACCGAGCCGGGTCGAGGCGGGCGGAACCACCACGATCAGCTACTCGATCGAGGCCTCGGCCGACGATCCCGCGACCGTGAGGGTGACATCCAGCAGCGGAAAGCTCACCTGCGCCACCGGCTGCGAGAGGGACGTCAATCAGAACGGGAACTTTCAGGCCACCTTCCGACTGGCGGACGACGCGGCCAACGGAGTGGCCACGATCACCGTCACCGCGGCCGGTTCCGTCGACGGTGACGGTATCGGGACCACCACCGTCACCCTGGTGGGCAAGCCGGAGCCCAGCCCGAGCCAGCCCCCCCAGACGCAGACGGTGAGGTCGGTCTCCGGCGAGGTGGTCAACCAGAGCACCGGCAGCCCGGTACCGGGAGCCCAGGTCGTCCTCAAGGACTCCAAGAACAACCGGTTCGACACCAGGACCGACAACGGGGGAAACTTCCGGTTCACTGGCAGCACCCAGAACCCGATCGCCCCCGGCCAACTCGTCATCGGCGCGAGCATCGAGGATTTCACCGCCACCAAGACCCTGAATGCCTCCACCGGGCAGAGCATCTCCGGCCAGCGGATCTCACTCAAGATCGAAGCGCCGACCCCGAGCCCCACCACATCCTCGAGTATCGAGCCGGCACCGACCGTCGGGGTGGAGGAGCAGACCGACGAGCCGGTCGAAGCCGCCGTGGACGCCCCCGTGGCAGACGCCAGCAACGAGGAGTCCGGCGGCATCGGCTCGCTGCTGATCATCTTGCTCGGTGGCCTCCTCGTAGCGGCCGGCGTCGGCACCATGGTGCTGCTGTGGCTACGCCGCAAGGAGACCGACGACGAAGACGAGGCGGGCGTCACCCCATCCGGCGCGGCCACGGGTGCCGTCCCGGTTGCCCGCGGTAGCTACGGCGGCATCGACGATCAGACGCGGATCGTGAATCCGACCGCGGCAGCGCCGACGATGGTCGGCGGAAACCCGTCTCTCGCCGAAGCTCCCACGATGATGCACAGCCCGGTGATTGACGATGTCCCACCGGACCCCTACGGCGCTCCGCCGCAGCCCTACAACGCGTCCGCTGGCCAGTCCAGCTGGGCCGACAGCGGCTACGGCGCCACCTCTCCCGCGTCCGGCGGCGGCTACGGCGCCACCTCCCCCGCGTCCGGCGGCGGCTACGGCGCCACCTCCCCCGCGTCCGGCGGCGGCTACGGCGCCAGCGACTACGGCATGTCCTCGTCAGCCGGAACCGGCTATCCGCCCGCCTCCGGCGGTTCCTCTGGTTACGACGAAGCGACCGGCCGCTACCAGACCGCCGCCACGCAGTATCCGGCCCCGGCCGACCCGTACCCCACCGGGAGATACCAGCAGGACGCCGGCTACAGCCAGACCGAGCCCGCGTACGGACAGGGGGCCGAGCCGGCCGGTGGTTACGACCAGCAGGGTGGATACGGCGGCTACCACCAGGAAACGCCCGCCCAGCACGGCGGCTACCACCAGGAAACGCCCGCCCAGCACGGCGGCTACCACCAGGAAGCACCCGCCCAATACGGCGGCTACCACCAGGAAGCACCCGCCCAATACGGCGGCTACCACCAGGAAACGCCCGCCCAGCACGGCGGCTACGACGACCGTGGGTATGGCCAGGGCGGCTACGGTGGTGGCTACGGGGACCCGACGCAGGCCGATCGGGCTCGGTCCGACGCTCCCCCGCCGGACCGGGGCGGTCGCCGGCTGAACTGGCTGGACGACTGACAACGGACTGTTGCGGGCCACCCGGCTTCGGGCGGGCCCGCAACAGTCCGTCCTGTGGTTTGCCGATCCCCTGCAGCAGAATCCGGCCCGGCTGAGATCAGCCGGGCCGGATCGCCCTACTCGAGTCGGGTGCCGGAACCAGGCGGGGCCGGCACGGCGGCGGTCACACCGGTTCGCTCGGTCCCCCCAGCTGTGGTTCGGAGCTGACGGTCATCACCGTCTCGACCGGCGTAACGCTCGCGGCCGACCCTTCGACCGGTTCGGCCGACGAGGTGGCGAGTTCCGCTCCGCCGAAGAGGCGGGGCAGGGTGGCGCTGTGCGCCGCACGCAGCTCCGCCAGGCTAAGCCGGAACTGCCCGTGCAACTCCAGCGCACCACCCGCCGGATCGGTGACGCCGATCCGCTCGCACGGCACTCCCTGCTCGTCGGCCAGCGCGGTGAACGCCTTCTCGTGCCCACGCGGCACCGAGACCAACACCCGGCCAGCAGACTCGCTGAACAGGAAGACGAACGGCATCGAACCGCCGGTGAACTGCTCCGGCAGCGTGATCCGGGCGCCGACACCCCGGCGCAGGCAGGACTCGACCAGAGCCTGCGCCAGACCGCCGTCGGAGAGGTCGTGCGCGGAGCTGAGGTGCCCGCCCCGGGCTGCCACCGCCATCAACTCGGCGATCGCCCGCTCGCGGTCGAGGTTCACCTGGGGAGGTACGCCGCCGAGGTGTTCGTGGGTGGCCCACGCCCACTCCGAGCCGGACAGCTCCACGTGCGTCTCGCCGAGCAGGTAGATCTGGTCGTGATCGTCGTCGCGCGGGACAAAACCCATCGGGACGCGATCCGCCACGTCGTCCAGCACGCCGAGGACCCCCACCACCGGGGTCGGATGGATGGCTGCCGCACCGGTCTGGTTGTAGAAGCTGACGTTGCCCCCGGTCACCGGGATACCCAGTTCGCCGCAGCCGTCGGCGATACCCCGGACGGCCTCGGCGAACTGCCACATCACACCCGGGTCCTCCGGCGAGCCGAAGTTGAGGCAGTCGGTGACGGCGATCGGCTTCGCACCGCTCACCGCCACGTTCCGGTACGCCTCGGCCAGCGCGAGCTTGGCGCCGTGGTACGGGTCGAGGCGCGCGTACCGGCCGTTGCCGTCAACGGAGAGCGCGATGCCGATGCCACTGCGCTCGTCAATCCGGATCACACCCGAGTCCTCGGGCTGGGCGAGCACGGTGTTGCCGAGCACGTACCGGTCGTACTGCTCGGTGACCCAGGTCTTGTCCGCCAGATTCGGTGCGGCGACCATACGCAGGACCGTCTCCCGCAGGGCCTCCGGGTCACTCGGCCGGGGCAGGGTCTCCGCTCGGTCGGCCTGAAGCAGAATCAGGTCGGCCGGCTCCCGCATCGGCCGGTTGTACACCGGGCCGTCATCCGCCAGTGAGCCCGGCGGGACGTCAACGACCAGATGGTCTCGCCAGGTGACGACCAGGCGGCCCGGCTGCCCGTCCGCCGCCGGCGGGGTGACCTCACCGATCGCGGTGGCGAGCACGCCCCACCTCTCGGCAGTCTTGAGCACCGCCTCCAGCTTCTCCGGCTCAACCACCAGCAGCATCCGCTCCTGGGACTCACTGGCGAGGATCTCGTGCGGCTCCATCGAGGCTTCTCGCAGCGGGACCCGCTCAAGCCAGACCCGCATGCCGGTGCCCGCGGCGGCGGCGGTCTCGGCGAGGGCACAGGTCAGCCCGGCGCCGCCGAGGTCCTGGATGCCGACGACGAGTTGCTCGTCGTAGAGCTCCAGGCAGGCCTCGATGAGCAACTTCTCGATGAACGGGTCACCCACCTGCACCGAGGGGCGGCGCTGCTCGCTGCGCTCGTCGAAGGTGGCGCTGGCCAGCACCGACACGCCGCCGATGCCGTCCCGGCCGGTCTTGGCGCCCATCAGCACCACGATGTTTCCGTCGCCGGCGGCGGCCTTGTTCTGGAGTCGGTCGATCGGCAGTACCCCGACGCAGAGGGCGTTGACCAGCGGGTTGCCCTGGTAGCAGGGGTCGAAGACGACCTCGCCGCCGATGTTCGGCAGGCCGAGGCGGTTGCCGTAGCCGCCGACCCCGGCGACCACGCCGGGTAGCACGCGAGCGGTGTCGGGGTGGTCGGCCGCGCCGAAGCGCAGCGGATCCATCACCGCGACCGGACGCGCGCCCATGGCGAGGATGTCCCGGACGATGCCGCCGACGCCGGTCGCCGCGCCCTGGTAGGGCTCGACAAAGCTCGGGTGGTTGTGCGACTCGACCTTGAAGGTCACCGCGAGTTCGTCGGAGACCCGGACCACGCCCGCGTTCTCCCCGATGCCGGCGAGTAGCCGGTCGCTGGACGGGGCCTTCTCCCCGAACTGGCGCAGGTGCACCTTGCTCGACTTGTAGGAGCAGTGCTCACTCCACATGATCGAGTACATGGCCAGCTCGGCCTGGGTGGGCCGCCGGTCAAGCACCTGCCGGATCCGCTGGTACTCGTCGTCTCGGAGACCGAGGTCGGCGTAGGGCTGAAGCTCGTCCGGGCTGTCGCCGGCGTGGGGGACGGTGTCCACGCCGCCGGCCCAGCCGATGATGGCGGCGCCTCGGTCGAGCGCAGCCGTCGCTCCGGCTGCCACGGCGTCTGCGGTGTCCCGGGCCGGGTCCTGGGTGGTCATGGCCTCTCCTTGTTACGCAGCGGGCCGCCCGTCGGGCGGGTGAGCCGACCGATGATGCCGCCTGCGGTCACGCCGCGGTCCCCACCAGGTGCTTGAGCGCCGAGGTGAAGAAGCCGAGGCCGTCCAGGGAGGGGCCGGTGAGCTCCTCCACCGCGTGCTCCGGGTGCGGCATGATGCCGACGACGTTTCCGGCGGCGTTGGTGATCGCGGCGATATCCCGCTGGGACCCGTTCGGGTTGCCCACGTAGCGGGCGACCACCCGGCCCTCGGCTTCGAGCTGGTCCAGCGTCGCGGCGTCCGCGACGTAGCAGCCCTCGCCGTTCTTGACCGGAATCAGCACCTCCTGGCCGGGCTGGAACGCGTTGGTCCAGGCGGTGCCGACCGACTCGATCCGCAGGACCTGGTCCCGGTTGCGGAAGTGCAGGTGCTGGTTTCGGGTCAGCGCACCGGGCAGCAGGTGGGCCTCGCAGAGGATCTGGAAGCCGTTGCAGATGCCGAGTACCGGCAGGCCCGCTCGGGCGGCGTCGACGATCGTCTCCATCACCGCGGCGAACCGGGCGATGGCGCCGCAGCGCAGATAGTCGCCGTACGAGAAGCCGCCGGGCAGGACCACAGCGTCCACCCCGTGCAGCTGCGGGTCAGCGTGCCAGAGACGGACCGGCTCGGCGCCGGCGAGCCGAACAGCACGCGCGGCGTCCCCGTCGTCGAGTGAACCGGGGAATGTGACCACACCTACTCGGGCGGTCACGGTTGGGCGTCCACGGTCTCGCCATCCTCGGCCAGACGGATGGTGAAGTCCTCGATGACCGGGTTGGCGAGCAGCTTGTCGGCGATCTCCCGGGTCTGGTTCAGATCTGGCTCCCCGATGAAATCGATCTCGATCCGCCGGCCGATCCGGACCGAGGCGACATCCTCGACGCCGAGCCGAGGCAGCGCGTTAGCGACGGCCTGTCCCTGCGGATCGAGAATCTCCGGTTTGAGCATGACGTCGACGACGACGCGAGGCACTGGGCACTCCTGACTGTGTACGCAGTTGGGTGCCGACCCACAAGGGGCGAGCGCAGCCAGCCTACCTGGCAGATACCGCGTCGCCCGCACCGGCCGCACGCGGTTTGGGCAATCTCCGGCGCGGTTAAGGCGAGCACAAAGTCCGATGCCTTTCCGTTGTGATCCCGATGCGATTTCGTTGCCACCGACCCGCTTCGTTGACGGACCTACCAACGGAGCGATACAACCCCGAAGAATACAGGAGCTTCAATTTCCATCGCGGCAACCGCCACCGGACTCCTACCCACCAGCAGATCGGCGTGACCAGCGGCCTCAGCTCCCGGATGTGCGGGCAGTGTCGCGTACAACCGTTCCTGGACCGCCCCGGTTTCCGGTGTCTGACGGTTAACGCCACCACAGCGCAGGTGGCCGGCCAAGCGCCGACCGTCCGCGCCGCGCTGTTTTTCACCATCCGATCAGGTGAACAGGGCCCACGTTCGACCCCAGCACCGGCTGACAGCATCAGAACCGTGCTGGTCGTGACGACGGATCAACTACCCGGTTATGAGGTCCGCCAGATCCTCGGCGAGGTGGTCTCCTCGATGGCCAGGACCCGTAACCCGTACCGCGAGGGCGTGAAGAACCTCCGGGGCGGCGCGTACGACCCGATGGCGCCGGACAACCTCACCCGCTGGCGGGCCGACTCGGTGGCCCGCCTCGGCGAGGAGGCCCGCCGGCTCGGCGCGAACGCGGTGATCGGGATGCGGTTCGACAGCCGGGACTGCGGCGAGATGTGGATGGAGATCTGCGCCTACGGCACAGCGGTGATCGTGGTACCCCGGGTCCCCGACGTCATGCCCCCCGACCAGCCCCTGGTGGCGGCGGAGACCGCACACGAGCCGACGATCACGCCCGAGCCCAGCGGCATCGGCGAGCCGGCCACCGCACCCGACCTGCGGAGCGCGGCCGAGACCCCCACCCCCGAACCCTGACCACCGCGTCCCGCCCCTCGGGGACCGACGCCGGTGGCCCAGGGCGGGGGGCGGCGATCAGAGGATCGGCGGCGGGCTGTACGCGGCGGCCCGGGGGTGGCGGTCGAGCACCGCCGCGACTCGCTGCACCACCGCCTGGACCTGAGCGGGGGCGGCACCGACGAAGGCCGTACGGTCGGCCACCAGGTCGGCGATGTCGGCGCGGGTCAGGTTCAGCCGGTCGTCGGCGGCGAGCCGGTCGAAGAGGTCGTTCTCGGTGGCGCCCTTCTCCCGCATCGCCAGCGCGACCGCCACCGCGTGCTCCTTGATCACCTCGTGGGCGACCTCCCGGCCGACACCCCGCCGTACCGCCGCGACCAGGATCTTGGTGGTGGCCAGGAACGGCAGGAAGCGCTCCAACTCCCGGTTGACCACGGCCGGGTACGCGCCGAACTCGTCCAGCACGGTGAGGAACGTCTGGAACAGCCCGTCCGCGGCGAAGAAGGCGTCCGGCAGCGCC
This sequence comes from Salinispora pacifica DSM 45544, assembly GCF_000378845.1. Classification (NCBI taxonomy): domain Bacteria; kingdom Bacillati; phylum Actinomycetota; class Actinomycetes; order Micromonosporales; family Micromonosporaceae; genus Salinispora; species Salinispora pacifica. Next base: position 2,973,881 of record NZ_KB905359.1, read on the forward strand.
ACCCGACGCACCACCGAGCAGGAGACATCCCCCTCGTTCCACTGGTCGCCGGCGAGTTCGCCGACCATCGACAGGTAGCCACGGATGATCACCGCGAAGCCGTTCACCCGCTCCGACGACCGGGTGTTCATCTTGTGCGGCATCGCGCTGGAGCCGACCTGGCCCGGCTGGAAGCCCTCGGTCGCCAACTCCTGGCCGACCATCAACCGGATCGTGGTGGCCAACGCCGACGGCCCCGCCGCCACCTGGGCCAACGCCGAAAGCACGTCGAAGTCGAGCGAACGCGGGTAGACCTGCCCGACGCTGTCCAGCACCCGGCCGAAGCCGAGGTGCTCCGCCACCCGACGCTCCAACTCGGCCACCTTGCCGGCGTCCCCGTCGAGCAGGTCGAGCTGGTCCGCGGCGGTGCCGACCGGACCCTTGATCCCCCGCAGCGGGTACCGCCCGATCAGGTCTTCCAGCCGCTCGTACGCGATCAACAGCTCCTCCGCCACCGAGGCGAAACGCTTGCCCAACGTGGTGGCCTGCGCCGCAACGTTGTGCGAGCGCCCCGCCAGCACCAGGTCAGAGTGCTCGACGGCGAGCCGGGACAAGCGGGCCAGGGTGGCGACCACCCGGTCCCGGATCAGCTCCAGGGAGGCCCGCACCTGCAGCTGCTCGACATTTTCGGTCAGGTCCCGGGAGGTCATGCCCTTGTGCACGTGCTCATGCCCGGCCAGCGCGCTGAACTCCTCGATCCGCGCCTTCACGTCGTGCCGGGTGACCCGCTCCCGCCGCGCGATCGAGGCCAGGTCGACCTGGTCGAGCACCCGCTGATAGGCCTCGACCACCCCGTCCGGCACGTCCACGCCGAGATCCCGCTGGGCGCTGAGCACGGCCAGCCAGAGCCGACGCTCCATCCGAATCTTCTCCTCCGGGGACCAGAGGGTGACCAGTTCGGGGGAGGCGTACCGGTTGGCGAGCACGTTCGGGATCGTCGTCACGACCCCATTCTCCGGTACCCGGGCGCGGCGCTCCCGGCCGGGCCGCCGCCGACCACGCCATCCGAGCACCCGGGCGCTACATCCGGTCGGGGGCGGCGATGCCGAGTAGGTACAGGCCCTGCCGGAGGACCCGGGCGGTGAGGTCGCAGAGGGCGAGCCGGCTGCCGCGCACCGCGTCCTCGGCCCGCAGGACCGGGCAGGCTTCGTAGAAGCCACTGAAGGTGGTGGCGAGGGTGTGCAGGTAGCCGGCGAGCCGGTGGAACTGCAGGGTCTGCTCGACGCTGGCCACCACGGCTCCGAAACCCGCCAGTTCGAGGGCGAGGGCGTGCTCGGCCGGGTGCCCGATCGTGATCGGGGCGGGGGTGAACCGCTCGATCTCGGCCCGACGGAAGATGGACCGGATCCGGGCGTGGGCGTACTGCAGGTATGGGGCGGTGTTGCCGTCCAGGGAGAGCATCCGCTGCCAGTCGAAGACGTAGTCCCTGTTCCGGTCGGTGGACAGGTCGGCGTACTTGATGGCACCGATGCCGACCGCGCGGGCGACGTCAGCGACCTCCGTCGCGGAGAGGTCGGGGTTCTTCTGCCGGGCCAGCTCGGCGGCCCGGGTCACGCCCTCTTCGAGCAGCCCGACAAGTTTGACCGAGTCACCGGCCCGGCTGCGCAGCATCCTGCCGTCCGAGCCGAGGATCGAGCCGAAGCCGAGATGCTCGGCCCGCGCCGGTGGGCTCAGCCAGCCGGCCTGCCGCGCGACCGCGTACACCAGCTCGAAGTGCTGACGCTGCGGCAGGCCGACGACGTAGAGCAACCGGGTCGCGCCGAGGTCCTGGGTGCGGTGGCGGATCGCCGCGAGGTCGGTGGCGCCGTAGCCGTAGCCGCCGTCCCGCTTCCGCACAATGATCGGTAACGGCTGCCCGTCCCGGGCGGTGAAGCCGGGCGGGAAGACGCAGGCAGCGTCGCCGCTCTCCCGCAGCAGGCCGAGCCGATCCAGCTCGTCGGTCACTGGGGCGAGCCGGTCGTTGTAGTAACTCTCCCCGCGGAAGTCCTGCTCGGTCAGGAGGACGCCGAGCTGGTCGTAGACGGTGAGGAAGTACTTCTCCGACTCGGCGACGAGCAGCCGCCACAGCCGCAGCGTCAGCTCGTCCCCGTGTTGCAGGGCGACCACCCGCCGCCGGGCCCGCCCCCGGAACGCGTCGTCGGCGTCGAACTTGGCCCGGGCCGCCTTGTAGAACGAATCCAGGTCCCCGACGGACAACTCGTCGGCAGCCCCCGACTCACCCAGGTCGAGCAGGTGCTCGATGAGCATCCCGAAGGGGGTACCCCAGTCGCCCAGATGGTTGGCCTTGATCACCTGATGCCCGCGCCATTCGAGCAGCCGTACGGCGGCGTCACCGATCACGGTCCCCCGCAGGTGCCCGACGTGCATCTCCTTGGCCACGTTCGGGGACGAATAGTCGACCACCACCGTCTCCGCAGCGGAGCTGGGCGCGACCCCGAGCCGGGTGTCGGCGGCCGCGGTCGACAGCAGCGTGCCGAGTGCCGAGTCGGCGACCGTCAGGTTGATGAAACCGGGACCGGACACCGCCGCCGCTGAGCAGAGGTCCGCCAACTCCACCTGGTCCAGCACCTCGGCCGCGACGTCCCGTGGCCGGCGACCAAGCCGACGCGCCAGGGCGAGGGCGGCGTCGCACTGGTAGTCCGCGTGCTGCGACCGCCGCAGAACCGGGTCGACCGGCGCACCGGCCACCGCCGAGAACACCGGCGCCAGCCGGTCCGCCAGCAACTTCTCCAGATTCATGAAAGGTACGCCAATCTCGGGGGAGCGGATCGACGACCAGGGTGTCCGGCGGATCGATCCGCCGGACACGAAGAGTCAACTCAGGCGGTCGAGGACGGTTCGCCGGAGTTCGAAGCTGGACACGAACCGGAAACTACCGTAACTCCGGCGCACCATCGACCGATTTCCGCCCGCGATGCGCCCTCGGGCCCGGGACTACCCCCGCTGGTCGTAGTGCAGCTCGTGCCGGTGGCTGCCCTTGACGAGGATCGACACCTCGACCGGTCTGGCGTCGACCGATCTGATCACCCGTAGCTGGCGGAGCACCGGTACGTACGGCGGCAGGTCGAGCGCTTCGACCTCCTCCGTCGTGGGCATCCGCGCGCTGACCCGGTCCCGCGTCTGCCGCTGCGGGTACCCCAGATCCGCCAGCACCCGCGGGGCGCCGCCCGGGATCTTGCGCCGCACGGCGAGCTCCGTACCGCTGGCGATGGCCGCCGGGTAGTACGACCAGGACAGCTCGACCGGCTCGGCACCACACATGAGCAGCCGATGCCGCAGGACCGCTCGTTCGCCCGCACCGATCCCCAGCTCCCGCGCCACCTCGGCTGGCGGCGCCACCTCTGCCACCGAGCGGAGCCGGTAGGCGTACCGGTCGGAGGTGGGAGCGAGGTAAGCCGACGCCTCCACCACCAGCGGTCGCCTCGGTCGGACGTAGACGCCCTTTCCCACCTCGCTGTAAACGGAGCCCTCCGCCTTCAGCGCACCGAGGGCACGTTGGACTGTCGCGGTGGCAGCGGAGTACTGCTGCACGAGCGTTGGGATCGACGGCAGCTGTGACCCCGGCGGCAGCTCGCCGGACATGATGCGGGATCGCAGGTCGGCCGCGACCTGCTCATGACGGGGACGGCTGTCGGATCCACTCGCCATGTCCGCTGCTCCGCTCCGTCAGTCGATCGTCAGCTCATACCGGAGGCGTCGCCCCCACGGCACCATCGTCATGACGCTGACCTCGACCGGAAAGTCGTCCTGCGTGCTCAACACCCGGGTGAGACCCAGCGCCCACTCATGCTCGGCCAGGCCAAGCAGGCGCCGCTCAGCTGGCTCCGGCAAGCGGGTGTAGACATCCTCTCGTACCCGCCTGGGACGATAGCCCACCTCGGCGAGGAGTCGGACGGCCCCACCGCGGATCTTCCGTTGTTCGACGAGAGCGGTACCACGGGCGATGGAGACCGGATAGTACGAGTCCGTTAGTTCCACCGGCTCGTCGTCCAGCAGCATCAACCGCCTTCGGACGGCCACCGGGTCGCCCGGTGCCACTCGTAACGCCGCAGCCACCTCAGCGACCGGCACCACCTCACCGACCGCGAGTATTCGCTGCGTCCCGCTTCGGCCCTGCCCCGCAGCGTCGGCGGCCCACACGTCCTCAGCACGAGTCACGTCCGGTTGGACATAGGGCATCGAGACACTCAGCCAGTCAGATCCGCCCATCGCTGCCTCCCGCCGCTCCCTGTTGCGTCAGCGTATCCGCCTATGCCTGCTCACGCATCGCCACACCTTGCTGCTTTACTCGAATGGCAGTAAAGTTGCAGCGGTCGTCGCCCGATGGCGCACAACAGCCTTTGCCGGAGTGGACGCAGCGGGCCAACAGCGACTCCGGCCGCCGGCCTAGCACTCGGTTCACCGTGCGCCCACCCAAACCGACAGGAGCGGAGCATGGGTATCTACCGTTCAGCAACCAGTTGGTCTCGTGAAGAGGCGGAGGCTGAGGCAGCGCACGAGATCCTGACCAACCACACAGCCGACCCGGAGAACGGCTGCTGCACGATCTGCCTGGCGCCTGGTCCGTGCGGTCCGGCCAATGCGGCGGCAAACCGCTTGGTCGACCTGGGGCGGCCGGTGCTGCGCGCCGAATCGAGACGCGAACGGCGGGCCGGGTGGCGGGGCTGGTTCGGCTCCACCGGGGCGGTTCCGGCGACGGGGTCAACGCGGTGGCGTCGGGCGCCGCTGCTCACTTTCGCCTGGCTCCTTCGCCTCGGGGTCATCTCGTGACCGCCGGCCTGCGCTTCGGCGTGGGTAGCGTGGTGCAACTTGCTGAACAGCACTACTGCTACGGCCTGGGCACCCTGACCCTGCGCATCGTCGAGGTGGGACGCCGGGAACGGCGCACGGACGGGCTCTGGATCCACGTACGTGGCGTTCAACTTGGAGGCCCGCCACGCCAGCGACGGGTCCTGGCCCGCCTGGACGCCATCCAGACGCAGCCGGTACCCATCCCGGTCACGCACATACCGGTCCGACCGGGATGGGACTGCGCCGGCTGCGGGGCGGCGTGGCCCTGCCCGGACCGTCGGCGACGCCTACTCGACCGGTACGCGGGCAACCCCGCAGCGCTCGGCATCTACCTGAGCACACAGATGACGGCAGCGGTACCCGACCTGCGTCACCTTCCACCCGAGGAGTTGTACGAACGGTTCCTGGGCTGGCTACGACTGACCTAACGCCGTGGGCCGCTCGGTTCGTGGCTCGGTCAACGTTCCAGAATCGCTGTTACGCCCTGCCCGCCCGCGGCGCAGATCGAGATGAGCCCACGGCCGCCGCCGCGCTCGTCGAGCAGCTTGGCCAGCGTCGCCACGATCCGGCCGCCGGTCGCGGCGAACGGGTGCCCGGCGGCCAGCGACGAACCGTTGACGTTGATCCGCTCCGGGTCGATCGCTCCGAGTGGGGCGTCCAGCCCGAGCCGGTCCCGGCAGAACTCCGGCGACTCCCAGGCGGCCAGGGTGGCCAGCACCTGCGCGGCGAACGCCTCGTGGATCTCGTAGAAGTCGAAGTCCTGCAGGGTGAGCCCGGCGCGGGCCAGCAGCTGGGGCACCGCGTACGCGGGGGCCATCAGCAGCCCCTCCTCGCCGGGCACGAAGTCCACGGCGGCCGTCTGCGACCAGGTGAACCACGCCTGCACCGGCAGGTTGTGCGCCTGCGCCCACTCCTCACTGGCGAGCAGCACGGTCGACGCGCCGTCGGTCAGCGGCGACGAGTTGCCGGCGGTCATGGTGGCCTGCTCGGCGTCCGGGCCCTTCGTGCCGAAGACCGGGCGGAGGTTGCCGAGCTTCTCCAGGCTGGTGTCGGGCCGCAGGTTCTGGTCCCGGGTCAACCCGAGGTACGGCGTCATCAGGTCGTCGAAGAATCCCCGCTCGTACGCGGCGGCCAGCCGGTGGTGCGACCGCAACGCCAGCTCATCCTGCGCCTGCCGGCCGACCTGCCAACGCCGGGCGGTACGGGCGGCGTGCTCGCCCATGGACAGGCCGGTGCGGGGCTCGGCGTTGCGGGGGAGCTCCGGCCGGAACGGTTGCGAGGGGCGCAGCCGGGTGGCGGTCCGCACCCGCTCCCCGAGGGTCCGGGCACTGTTCAGTTTGAGCAGCGTGCGCCGCAGCTGCTCGTTCACGGCGAGCGGCGCGTCCGAGGTGGTGTCGACGCCACCGGCGATACCGACCTCGAGCTGACCCAGCGCGATCTTGTTGGCGACCAGGATGGCGGCTTCCAGGCCGGTGCCGCAGGCCTGCTGGATGTCGTAGGCGGGGGTGTGCGGGTCGAGCTTCGAGCCGAGCACCACCTCGCGGGTCAGGTTGAAGTCTCGGGAGTGTTTCAGCACGGCGCCCGCCACCACCTCGCCGACCCGTTGGCCGGCCAGGCCGTACCGGGCGACCAGCCCGTCGAGGGCCGCGCCGAGCAGGTCCGCGTTGGACGCCTCGGCGTACCGCGAGTTGGAGCGGGCGAAGGGGATGCGGTTGCCGCCGATGACTGCGACCCGCCGGATGTTCTGCATGTTTCCCGCCTCCTTTGGGGGTTGCTCTCAACCTACTCGCCAGTAGGCTACGCCTATGACCGACAGGTACGCGAGCTTCGTCCAATCAGGGGTCGGCCGGGGGCTGGTCAAGCGCCTCGGGCTGCCCGACCCACCCCAACTCCGGCGGCACCGGAGCGGTGACCCCCTCACCCCCGGACCCGTCCTGTTCGATGCCGCCGCCGGGGGCCGGCTCGCCGGCAGCATCGGCAAACTCCTGACCGCCGCCGGAGTCGAACTCCGCGATCCGGCCGATGTCACCCCCGGGGCCCGGCTCGGCGCCCTCGTCTACGACGCCACCGGTATCACCGACTCGACCGAGCTGCGCCAGCTCTACGACTGCCTCCACCCGCACGCCCGCTCGGTGCTGCCCAGCGGCCGGGTGATCGTGCTCGGCACCCCGCCCGCCGAGTGCTCCACGACTCGGCAGGCCACCGCGCAGCGGGCGCTCGAAGGGTTGACCCGCAGCATCGGCAAGGAGTTCGGCCGTGGGGTCACCGCCCAGCTGGTCTATGTCACCGCCGCCGACGACCCGGGCACCGCGACCAGCCTTGAGGCCACCCTCCGCTTCCTACTCTCCGGGCGCTCCGCGTACGTCTCCGGTCAGGTGATCCGGGTCGGTGCCGGGCAGGCCGCGCCCCCGGCGGACTGGGACCGCCCGCTGGACGGCCAGGTCGTGCTGGTCACCGGTGCGGCGCGGGGGATCGGCGCGGCGCTGGCCCGGGTCCTGGCCCGAGACGGCGCCGAGGTGGTCGCCCTGGACATCCCGGCCGCCGGTGACGAGCTTTCCACGGTGGCCAACGACATCGGCGCCACCGCCGTGCAGCTCGACCTCACCTCCCCGGACGCCCCGGCCCGGTTGGCCGACCATGTCTCCGCCCGCCACGGCCGGGTCGACGTGGTGGTACACAACGCGGGCATCACCCGGGACCGAACCCTTGGTCGGATGGATGTTGACCGGTGGGATCAGGTGATCGATGTCAACCTCTCCAGCCAGGAGCGGATCAACGACCTCCTGCTGGAACGCGAGTTGATCTCTGCCGGGGGTCGGATCGTCTCGGTCTCCTCGATCGCCGGGATCGCCGGCAACCGGGGGCAGACCAACTACGCCACCAGCAAGGCCGGCGTGATCGGTCTGGTCGAGTCGCTCGCCCCGGTGCTGGCCGAACGCGGCATCAGCGTCAACGCGGTCGCCCCGGGGTTCATCGAGACCCGGCTGACCGCCCGGATCCCGCTGGTGCTGCGCGAGGCCGGCCGGCGGATGAACAGCCTCGCCCAGGGTGGACTGCCGGTGGATGTCGCCGAGACGATCAGCTGGCTGGCCTGGCCGGCCACCGGCGCGGTCAGCGGCAACGTGGTCCGGGTCTGCGGCCAGAGCCTGCTGGGGGCGTGATGGCAGGCCCGCCGAAGCCGTCCGACATCGCCCCGGCCACCCGGTCCCGGGTCCAGCTGACGGCGCTGCCGACGATCGGTGCGCTCTACCGCCGGGCACTGCTCGGGGCGCTGCCCGGGACCGGGGCGCGGCGAGCCGAGCAGCCCCCGGCAGTCGAGCTGGGGGTGGCGGGAATCGCCGTCGACCGTGGGCACCTCGCCGACTACGACCGGGTCTGCGGGTTCCGGCTCACCGACCGGCTGCCGGCGACGTTCCCACACGTCATGGGTTTCCCGCTGGCGCTGAGCCTGATAACCGCGCCGGACTTCCCGATCCCGCTCTCCGGTGTGGTCCACCTCGGCAACCGGATCACTGTCCACCGCCCGATCGACGCCGCCGAGACGCTCGACTTCGTCACGTACGCGACGAACCTGCGCCCGCACGACCGGGGCCGACTGATCGACGTGGTGTTGGTGGGCACCGTCGGCGGCGAGGAGGTGTGGCGGGGTGTCTCCACCTACCTGGGCCGGGAGCAGGCGTCCGGCGGTGGCGAACGAGCCAACCGGGGTGACCAGCCTCCAGCGCCGCGCGTCTGGGCGCACTGGCATGTCGGGCGCCAGCTCGGGCCCGCGTACGCCCGGGTCTCCGGCGACCACAACCCGATCCACACCTCTCGACCCGGCGCGCGGCTCTTCGGCTTCCGGTGCCCGATCGCGCACGGCATGTGGAGCAAGGCCCGCTGCCTGGCCGCGCTGGAGCCACGGCTGCCGGACGCGTACACCGTTGACGTGGCGTTCAAGCTGCCGGTGCCGTTGCCAAGCACCGTCGCCTTCGGCAGCACCTCGGCGGGCGACTTCGCGCTGCACGACCTGCGGGAGCGCCCTCACCTGATCGGCACGCTCCGGGAGCAGTGAGGGCACCTTCATCCTTCCTTTTGTGACGGAAGGGCCGCCTTTTCCTACCGACCCCCCGAGCATGAGGAGATGGACTCCGCGCTCGACCTGCTGCGGCAGCTGATCACCTCACCCGTGGTGTATCTGCTGCTGTTCGCGCTCACCGCGGTCGACGCGATCGTCCCGATGGTGCCGGCCGAGACGGCGGTGATCACCGCGGCGGTGCTGGTCAGCGGCGACGCGCCGGAGCTGGCGGCGATCTGGGCCGCCGCCGCCCTCGGCGCGCTGGCCGGCGACCACGTCTCGTACGTGATCGGGCGGGGCGGCGGCGCCCGGCGGCTCGCCAGGTTTCCGGCGGAGAGCCGACGGAGAGCCAGTTCGGAGTGGGCCCGCCGGGCGTTGTATCGCCGGGGCGGGTTTGTCCTCACCACCGCCCGCTACGTCCCCGGCGGGCGAACGGCGGTGACCCTGACGATGGGCGCGGTGCGCTATCCACTGCGGTCGTTCCTGTTCTTTGACGCGATCGGCGCGGGGAGTTGGGCGTTGTACAGCGTGCTGCTGGGCCACTTCGGCGGGCTGGCGTTCCAGGAGAAGCCGCTGCTTGGCGTACTCGCTGGCCTGACCCTGTCGGTCGCGGTGACCGGCCTGCTGGAGTTGACCCGGCGGCTACGTCGGCGCTCGCGTCGCCGGCCCGCCGCCCACCGGTAGCCGAGGGTGCCGTCCACCGGAGCGAGGGCGACCCGGAGGGCGCGTCAGGAGGGGGCTTCGCCCCGTTTGTTGGGCGGGCGCCAGAGGGTTCCGGCGAGCAGTTGGGCGGCGCCGACCCAGGCGACGTTCATCATTTGGGTGGCGGTCTGCTCCGGGTCCGCCTCCGGGTGGTCAACCAGCCAGTCGGCGACTGACTCGGTCGCGCCGACGAGGGCATACGCGACGACCTCCAGTTCGGTCCCGGTCACCTCGCGCCCCTCGCTGCGCAGGGTGTGTTCGAGCATCCCGGCAACGAGTTCGACGATCCGCCGCCGCAGGGCGGTGAGCTCCCCGGCGAAGGGCTGCTCGCCCCGGGCCTGCCGGTAGAGCACCGCCCAGCCGTCGCGGTGCGCGCCGACGAAGCCGAGGAAGGCTTGCAAACTCCGCCAGAGCCGCTCGTCGGCCGACAGGTCGGGGGCGACGGCGTCCGCGATGGCCTGCATCATCCGGGTGCCCTCGCGGTGCAGGCAGGCGACGAAGAGCTCCTCCTTGGTGCCCAGGTACGCGTAGACCATTGGCTTGGAGATGCCGGCGTCGTCGGCGATCTCATCCATGCTGGCCCCGTGGTAGCCCCGCCGGGAGAAGACCTTGACTGCGGCATCAAGCATCTGTTGCTCGCGGACGGCTCGGGGCAGACGGCGGAAGGTGGGGCTACTGGACACCCTTGCGAGCATACCTACTCGTGCGTAGGGTTACGCGCGAGTAGTCAATTTCGGAAGGTGCGCCCCATGACTGACTTCGACCCGGCCAAGTTCGCGAACGTCGGACCCAAGGAGTTCGCGCAGCTGGTCAAGTCCACCCCCGACGACAAGATCACCGAGATGATGTCGGGTGACCTCCGCGGCAAGGTCCTCGACGAGGTCTTCGGCCGGATGCCGCAGCTGTTCCGCGCCGACCGGGCGGGCTCGACCAACACGGTCATTCACTGGAACATCACCGGCGGCCCCAACGGCGGCACCGACACCTACGAGGTGGTCATCGCCGACGGCGCCTGCACCGTCAACCAGACCTCCCAGCACGACCCGAAGCTGAGCCTCACCCTGGGCCCGGTGGAGTTCCTCAAGACCGTCTCCGGCAGCGCCAACCCGGTCATGATGTTCATGAGCGGCAAGTTGAAGGCCAAGGGCGATCTGGGACTGGCCGCCAACATCGCGAACCTCTTCGACATTCCCAAGAGCTGACAGTGGCCGAGTTCTCGCTCGATCTGACCGAGGAACAGCGGGATCTTCGTGACTGGGTGCACGGCTTCGCCAGCGAGGTCGTCCGCCCAGCCGCGGCCGAGTGGGACGCGCGGGAGGAGACCCCGTGGCCGATCATCCAGGAAGCGGCCAAGGTCGGCCTCTACGACTTCGAGTTCCTCGCAACCTGCTGGGGTGACCCCAGCGGCCTCTCCCTACCGATCGCCTGTGAGGAACTCTTCTGGGGCGACTCCGGCATCGGCCTGAGCATCTTCGGCACCGGCCTCGCCGTGGCCGCCATCTACGGCACCGGCACGCCGGAGCAGCTGATGGAGTGGGTGCCGCAGTGCTTCGGCGACCTCGAATCCCCCGCCGTCGCGGCGTTCTGCACCAGCGAACCCGAGGCGGGCTCCGACGTCGGCGCGATACGCACCCGCGCGGTCTACGACGAGGCCGCCGACGAGTGGATACTCAGCGGCCAGAAGTCGTACGCGACCAACGGCGGAATCGCTGGCGTGCACGTGGTCACCGCCTCGGTCGACCCGGAACTCGGCTCCCGTGGGCAGGCGGCGTTCGTCGTACCGCCGGGCACCCCCGGGCTCGCCGCGACCCGCAAGCTCCGCAAGCTGGGCCTACGCGCCTCGCACACCGCCGACGTCTTCCTCGACGATGTCCGCGTACCCGGCCGCTGCCTGCTCGGCGGCAAGGACGCGCTGGACGAACGGCTGGCCCGGGCCCGCTCCGGCCGGCGGGCCTCCTCCCAGGCGGCGATGCGTACGTTCGAGCTCTCCCGGCCGACCGTCGGCGCGCAGGCGATCGGGGTGGCCCGCGCCGCCCACGAGTACGCGCTGGACTACGCGAAGGAACGGGTCCAGTTCGGCCGACCGATCATCGAGAACCAGGCGGTGGCATTCGCACTGGCCGACATGAAGATGGAGATCGACGCCGCCCGGCTGCTGGTCTGGCGCGCCTCCTGGATGGGGCGCAACAACCGGGCCTTCACCGCCGGCGAGGGCTCGATGTCCAAGCTGAAGGCCAGTGAGGTCGCGGTCAGCGCGACCGAGAAGGCGGTGCAGTTGCTCGGCGGCGCCGGCTTCCTCCGCGACCACCCGGTCGAGCGGTGGTACCGAGACGCCAAGATCTACACCATCTTCGAAGGCACCTCCGAGATCCAGCGGCTCGTCGTCGCCCGCGCCATCTCCGGCGTCCAGATCCGCTGACCCCGCGCCGGGCTCCCCGGCCACTTCCCGGGCCCAGATGCTGCCGGGCCCGGATGCTCCCCGCCCCCCGGGCCCGGATGCGGCCGGGCCCGGGAAGTGGCCCCCGGGTTCCACCCGGCCAGCGCCGTTATCAGCGCCATCAACGCTGGGATACTTCGCTGCCAGTCCCGACGTACTGGCTATGATGATCTTCGCAATGACTCGGACCGAACCCCGCCGCCGGACACCGTTGCTGCTGGTCGAGGCGGCGACGCTGCTCTCGGCCACCGGCAACGGCGTGGCCATCGTGGCGCTACCCTGGCTGGTTTTGGAACGCACCGGCAGCGCCACCGCGGCCGGGGTGGTGGCCGCCGCCAGCGGACTACCACTCCTGCTCTCCAGCCTCTTCTCCGGCACGGTCGTTGACCTGCTCGGACGCCGACGGACCGCGCTGGTCTCCGACGCCCTCTCCGCCGTCTCGGTCGCCGCCATCCCCCTCGTCGACACCCTGGTCGGGTTGAACCTCGGCTGGATCGTCGCGCTGGCCGTCCTCGGTGCGGTCTTCGACCCGGCCGGAATGACCGCCCGGGAGACGCTGCTGCCCGCCGCCGCACAGGCCGCCGGCTGGCGGATCGAACGGGCGAACGGCGTACACGAAGCGATCTTCGGGCTGGCCTTCCTGATCGGCCCCGGAGTCGGCGGCCTACTCATCGCCACGGTCGGCCCGGAGGCGACATTCTGGGTCACCGCCGGCGGCTTCGCGCTGTCGGTTCTCCTGGTCGCGGCCGTCCGGCTGCCCGGCGCCGGCCGTCCCGAACGCCCACCCAGCGGCCTGTGGCGCGGCACGCTGGAAGGGCTGGGCTTCGTCTGGCGGGACCCACTGCTGCGCACCCTCTCCCTGGTCACGATGGTGCTGGTCGCGCTCTACCTGCCGGTCGAGGGGGTGCTGCTGCCCGCCTGGTTCGTCGCCGAAGGGGAACCGGCCCGCCTCGGTACCGTCCTGATGGCGATGAGCGCCGGAGCCGTGGCAGGTGCGCTGGGCTCGTCGGCGGCCGGTCGGTTCATCCGCCGCCGCTCCCTGATGGCCGCCGCCCTCGTGATCACCGGCCTGGCCCTGCTCGGGCTCGCGTTCCTGCCGCCGTACCCGGGAATGCTCGCCTTCGCCGGCCTGGTCGGGCTCGCCTACGGACCGGTCAACCCGCTGGCCAACTACGCCATGCAGACCCGCACCCCGGAGCGACTCCGCGGCCGGGTGGTCGGGGTGATGACCTCATTCGCGTACGCCGCCGGGCCCGCCGGTTACCTGCTGGCCGGCCCGCTGGTGGAGTGGCTGGGCCTCGCCACCGCGTTCCTGGTGCTCGCCGGTGCGCTCCTGGTGGCCGTGCTGGTCGCCGCGCCGCTACCGGTGTTGGCGGCGTTGGACGACCCGCCCCGGTATCCGCCCGCCCCGCCCGGTGGAACGACGGGGCGGAGCGAGGGGCCGGTGCCGCTCGGGGAGCAGTGGTTGCCCGCCGCGCACCGCGACCCGCCAGCCTCCCGATGAGGCGGCGGCCCGCCGACGGCGGTCAGCCGGGAATGGTGATCCGGCCGGCCACCGCCGCGGCGGCGATGTCGGTGCGATGGTGCGAGCCGGCCAGCTCGACGCCGCGGACCAACTCGTAGGCGGCGTCGCGCGCAGCGGCCAGATCGGAGCCGGTGGCCGTGCAGCAGAGGACCCGGCCACCCGCGGAGAGCAGCGCGCCGTCGGCAGCCCGACGCACCGTGCCCGCGTGGATGATGCCCGAGACCTCCGCCCCGTGGATCACGTCGCCCGTGCGCGGCTTCGCCGGGTATCCCTCGGCGGCCACCACGACGGTGACCGCCGCGCCCGCACGCCACCGCAGCGGCGGGTGCGCGGCCAGCTCACCGGTGGCGGCGGCGTGCAGCAGCCCGGCGAGCGGTGTCTCCAACAGGGCCAGCACCGCCTGCGTCTCCGGGTCACCGAAGCGGGCGTTGAACTCGATCACCCGAGGGCCGGTGGTGGTGATCGCCAGGCCCACGTAGAGCAGCCCGGCGAACGGCGTGCCGCGCCGACGCAGCTCGGCCAGGGTCGGGTGGACGATGTCGCGCATCACCTCGTCGACCAGGCCGGGCGGCGCCCACGGCAGCGGTGCGTACGCCCCCATGCCGCCGGTGTTCGGACCGGTGTCGTCGTCCCCGACCCGCTTGAAATCCTGCGCCGGCAGCAGGGGAACGGCCGTCTCGCCGTCGGTGACGACGAAGAGCGAGACCTCGGGGCCGGCGAGATACTCCTCGATCACGACCTGGCCGCACGCCCGCGCGTGCTCCTCGGCCACCGGGCGGTCCTCGGTGACCACGACTCCCTTACCGGCGGCGAGGCCGTCGTTCTTGACCACGTACGGCGCGCCGAAGTCGTCCAGCGCGCGACCGACGCTCTCGGCGTCGGCGCAGCTGTACGCGCGGGCGGTCGGCACTCCGGCGGCGGTCATCACGTCCTTCGCGAACGCCTTCGACCCCTCCAGGCGCGCCGCCGCCGCGGACGGCCCGAAGGCGGGGACGCCCTTGGCTCGTACGGCGTCGGCGACCCCGGCGACCAGCGGCGTCTCCGGCCCCACGACCACCAGGTCCGCACTGCACTCGACCGCGAGCGCCGCCACCGCGGCCGGATCGGTGAAGACCACGTCCCGCATCCCCGCGACCGTGCCGATCCCCGGGTTCCCCGGCGCGGCGAAAAGCACCTCGACCGAGGGATCGGCCACCAACCCGAGCGCGAGGGCATGCTCCCGCCCACCGCTACCAATCAGAAGTACCCGCACGGGGATGATCCTACGGCCCCCACTCGCAGCCCGCTCGGTCCTGGGGTGGGGACGGGCGGCGGGGAACTCAGGGCAGCAGCGGGTGGTAGACGACGTTCTCCTCCCGGCCGGGGCCGACGCCGACCACGCTGACCCGAGTGCGGCAGAGCTCCTCGATCCGGGCGATGTAACGGCGGGCGGCGGCGGGCAGCTCCGCCTCGGTCCGCGCCGTGGTGATCTCCTCCCACCAGCCGTCGAGCTCCTCATAGATCGGAGTCGCGTGGTGGAAGTCCGTCTGCGTCATCGGCATCTCGTCGAAGCGCTTGCCATTGATCTCGTACCCGACGCAGATCGGCACCTTCGGCAGGCCGGTCAGCACGTCGAGCTTCGTGACGACCAGGTCGGTGACCCCGTTGAGTCGGCACGCGTACCGGGCGACGACCGCGTCGAACCAGCCGCACCGGCGTTCCCGACCGGTCGTGGTGCCGTACTCGTGGCCGATCTTGCGCAGGTGCTGGCCGTTGTCGTCGTGCAGCTCCGTCGGGAACGGTCCGGCGCCGACCCGGGTGGCGTACGCCTTGCTGACCGCGATCACCTTCGTGATGGCGGTCGGCGGAACTCCCGCTCCGACACAGGCCCCACCGGCAGTCGGGTTCGAGGAGGTCACGAAGGGGTAGGTGCCGTGGTCCATGTCGAGCATGGTCGCCTGGGCGCCTTCCAGCAGCACGGTCTCGCCGCGGTCCAGCGCCTCCCAGAGCATCGCCCGGGTCTCGGCGATGTACGGGCGGAGCCGCTCGGCGTAGCCCAGGTACTCCTCGACGATCGCCTCGACGTCGATCGCCTTACGGTTGTACACCTTGAACAGCATCTGGTTCTTCTCGCGTAGCGCGAGTTCCAGCTTCTTGCGGAGAATTCCCGGGTCGAGTAGGTCCTGCACCCGGATCCCCATCCGGGCGACCTTGTCCCCGTACGCCGGGCCGATGCCCCGGCCGGTGGTGCCGATCCGGGACGACCCCAGGTACCGCTCGACCACCCGGTCCAACGCCCGATGGTGCGGCATGATCAGGTGGGCGTCGCCGGAGATCCGCAGCCGGGAGACGTCCACACCGCGCTCGGCGAGCCCGTCGATCTCGTCCAGCAGCACCTTCGGGTCGACCACCACGCCGTTCCCGATGACAATCTTCGCGTTCGGCGAGAGCGCACCCGAGGGCATCAGGTGCAGCGCATACTTCTGCCCGTCCGGAGTGATGACCGTGTGGCCGGCGTTGTTGCCGCCGGAGTAGCGCACCACGTGGTCAACCCGCTCCCCCAGCAGGTCGGTAACCTTGCCCTTGCCCTCGTCGCCCCACTGGGCCCCGAGAAGCACGATCGCTGGCATCTTCTTCAGCCTCCAGAAGGCTCGGGTGCCAGGCGGCGACCGGTCGGCGAGCCCGGGGTGTCAGGCTAACAAGAAGTGACAGCGCGGCCGGCAGGGGTTCGCGCGTAGAGGCAGGAGGCTGCGACCCGTGTACGACGTGGTGCTGCTCACGCTCGGCTCGGAACGGGACGCACCGGGCACCTGCGGCAGCGACGGTGCCTGCTGCGGCGACACCAACATGGCCAACGGTGACACCGACAAGTCCAACGACGGGCCCTCGACCGACCGCTGCGAGACCCCTCGCGTACCGGTGCTGGCCTGCGCGGACGCGCTCACCGCCCGGGGTGCTCGGGTCGACCTGGTGACCGCCAGGTCCGAGCGGGAAATCGACGAGGTGCTGTGCCGCCTCGATGGCCCGCCCCGACCCGACGGCCTCGGCTGGCCCGACCCGGATTCCCGCACCCGACTGATTGTCGGCACCGCCAGTGATGCACAGTTGCGCACCGTCCTACGTCGCCTCGTCCGGCGGTACGCCCCGCCGCCGAGCCGCCGTCCGACGGATCTGCCGGTCAACCGGACGGTGCCGGACCTGCCACCGGTCGGCGTGCTGCCGCTCGACCCGGCCCGCGGCAGAAGCCAACCACGAGATCTGGCGGCGCAGCTCGGGCTGCCCCGCGACCCGGTGGCGGTGGCGGCGGCGGTGTTGGAGGGCGCGCCCCGCCGGCTCGACCTGCTACGCAATGACGCCGGATCGGTCACGCTGGACGGCGCACTGCTCGGCGCGGCCGACGAGGGGGGCCAGCCGCTGCACTGGCGAGGCCGGGTCGAGGTCGACGACACGCTCCTCTCCGCTGGCGACGACCCGCTACTGGCCTGTGCCATCGGCAACGCCGGTGGGTACGCCCGGCTCGCCGACGTGACCCTGCTCGCCGCCCCCGACCCGGGCGACGGTCTGGTCGAGGTCGCGGTGGCGGTCCCGGTCCTCACCTCGTCCCGGTGGGGTCGCCGCCGGGTCCGCCTGGAGGTTCGCCGCGCCCGCGGTCGGGCGGTGGCCGTGGTGCCCCGGGAGGGGGCGATCCCGTTCCTCGACGACGGCGCCACGGGCGAGCTCAAGCGTAAGCGGTCCTGGTGGACCGAGCCGGGTGCGTGGGCGGTCTGGTCTCCCCCGACCGCCCACCGGTAGCCACTCAGATCACTTTCCGAGGCTTATCCTCAGCAGGAGGCACGGGGAGGAACCATGGTGAACGAGAACGTCGACCGGTCGTACCCGTCCGGCCAGCAGCCGGCGCCGGAGCGGGACATCGAACCCTGGTGGCCAGCGGCCGAAGCCGAACCGGCGTCCTGGTCGCCGGCGACGGCACCGGATGGCCAGAATCAGCCGCCTCCGCAGCCCGACGCGACGCAGGTCCCCGTCGAGTGGGGGCGCGCGCCCTCCGAGGCAGCGCGCGCCTGGGCGCCGAGCCCGGAGAGCGGTCCGCACAGCGCGGTAGCCGATGCTCCGGCACCCCACGTCCCCAACGTGGCGCCGGCTCCCGGCGTCAATCTCCACCAACCGTTCAGCCTCGACCCGACCGATCCGGCACCTGGGACGTCAACCAGTAGACCGACCGCCGAGGCATCGACGGAGAGCCAGCCCGCCGTCAGCCGGGTCGCCTGGGACGACCGCGGCACCTCGACCGAGTGGCCGCGGGTGGTGCCACGGCAACGTCCCGCACCGCAGGAGACCGCCACCGATGCCCACCACGGCATCAACGACCCGCACCACGCCGCCAACGAACCTCGCCCCGGCATCGACGACCCGGGCGGCGGGGACCGCCACGACCCGACCTCGGGTGCACTGCCAACCGTGGAGCCGCCAGCCTCGGGACCACCAACCGCCGGACCGGCCCCGGCTCCCTACCCAGCACCGGTGCCCGGCAACCCCCTACCTCCGCGGACCGGGTGGACGTCACCGGGGCAGGCGCCGCCAACCGCCGAGGACTTTGCCCGACGTCGGCAGCTGCGCCCCACGGACCCGATGGCCACCATGGGCCTTCGGGCGATGGCCAACAGGATGGGGCTCCGCCTCCCGCCTGGCCGCCAGGAGCAGGAGTTGCGCCGCGACATTGAGATGGTCCGCCGCAACTTCGGCGGGCTGCGGCAGGTCACCGTGGTCAACCCGAAAGGCGGCGCCGGCAAGACGGTCGCGATCCTGTTGCTCGCCATGACCTTCGGTCAGAAACGTGGCGGCTACGTCCTGGCCTGGGACAACAACGAGACGCAGGGCACCCTGGGCATGCGCGCCCAGCAGGACTTCCACGCCCGTACGGTGCGAGACCTGCTGCACGATCTGAGTCAGTTCCACAGCTCCCACGGCCGGATCGGTGACCTTTCGCAGTACGTCCGGGCTCAGGGCGAGGGGATGTTCGACGTCCTCGCGTCGGACGAGTCGGCCACCGGCGGGGGGATGCTCACCGCCACGGCATTCGCGGAAATCCGCGAGGTGGTCAGCCGCTTCTACAAACTGATCTTCGTGGATACCGGCAACAACGTGCGGGCGCAGAACTGGCAGGCCGCGATCGACGCCACCGATCAGCTGGTGGTGACCATGTCGGCCCGCAACGACTCAGCCGAGACAGCCGCCCGGATGCTCGACCACCTGGAGCAGAGCAACCGACAACGACTGGTACGGCAGGCGGTGACCGTCGTATCGATGCCGCCGTCCCGCAAAGAGATCGACCTGCCGGCGATCCAGGCGCACTTCGCAGCGCGGACCCGGGCAGTACTCCTGGCCCCGTACGAGCGGCTCATCGACTCCGGCGAGCCGCTCCGGTACGCGGCGCTCTCGTCGGCCGCTCGGGACGCCTGGCTCAAGATCGCAGCTGCGGTGGCCGAAGGGCTCTGATCCACCGAGGCGAGCCGGGTACGCCGGGCTGGCTGCTGCCAGCCCGGCGTCGGTCGCCCACGGGCGGCTCAGTCGCTCGCCAGCGCGTCCGCCGCGGCCGGGTCGCAGTCGCGGAGGAACTGGGCACAGCGGGCCGCCTCGTCGGCCTCACCGATGGCGTCGGCCGCCCGGGACAGCACCCAGAGGCACCGCAGGAAGCCCTGGTTCGGCTCATGCGACCACGGCACCGGGCCGTGCCCCTTCCAACCGCTTCGGCGTAGCTGATCCAGGCCCCGGTGGTAACCGGTGCGGGCGTACGCGTACGCCTGGATCACCTGGTCCGCCGCGAACGCGCGGACCGCGAGCGCGGCCCAGGCCGCGCTGAACGTGGGGAAACGTGCCGCCACCGCGGCGAAGTCCTCGTCGGCGCCGCTCTCCGCAGCAGCGGCGATGGCGCTGTCGGCCTCATCGTGCGCGGGCAGGAGGGTGGCCGGTGGCTCCGGCAACAGGTTCTGCATCGCCCTATTCAACCCGCTTCCCTCGACGGCCCGCGAGCGGGTCGACCGACTCGACCGCAGCACACCGCACGAGCGACCCCACCGCCGTCCGCCGGTCGCGCTGCTGGTCACCGACTCCGGTCCGATTCTGCGCGGGCAGCCGTCGGGGGCACCAAGCGCGACGGCCGGCTCCCGGTACGGGGAGCCGGCCGTCAACCACGGCGATCAGATCACTTCATCCGGGTGCCGGTGGAGCGGAGGTCCTCGCAGGCCTCGACGATGCGAGCGGCCATTCCGGCCTCGGCGGCCTTGCCCCAGACCCGCGGGTCGTACTTCTTCTTGTTGCCGACCTCACCGTCGACCTTCAGCACCCCGTCGTAGTTGCTGAACATGTGGTCCGCGACGGGACGGGTGAAGCAGTACTGGGTGTCGGTGTCGATGTTCATCTTCACCACCCCGTAGTCCAGCGACTCACGGATCTCCGACAGCAGCGAACCGGAGCCGCCGTGGAAGACCAGGCTCAGCGGCTTGTCCTTGCCGTACTTGGCCCCGACCGCCGCCTGAATCTGGTTGAGCACCTCGGGACGAAGCTTGACGTTGCCCGGCTTGTAGACGCCGTGCACGTTGCCGAAGGTCAGCGCCGCCATGTAGCGGCCCTTCTCTCCCAGGCCAAGCGCCTCAACCATGGCCAGGCCGTCGTCAACGGTGGTGTAGAGCTTCTCGTTGATGGCGTTCTCGACGCCGTCCTCCTCGCCGCCGACCACGCCGACCTCGATCTCAAGGACGATCTTGGCCTTGGCGGCCTCACCGAGAAGCTGCTCGGCGATCGTGAGGTTCTCCGCTACCGGCACTGCCGAGCCGTCCCACATGTGTGACTGGAACAGCGGCTCCTGGCCGGCCCGCACCCGCTCCTGCGAGATACCCAGCAACGGCCGGACGAACTTGTCCAGCTTGTCCTTCGGGCAGTGGTCGGTGTGCAGGGCGATGTTGACCGGGTACTTCTTGGCGACCTCGTGCGCGTACGCGGCGAAGGCCACCGCGCCGGTGACCATGTCCTTCACCGAGGGGCCGGAGAGGTACTCGGCGCCACCGGTGGAGACCTGGATGATGCCGTCACTCTCCGCGTCGGCGAAGCCCTTCAACGCCGCGTTGAGGGTCTGCGAGGAGGTCACGTTGATCGCGGGGTAGGCGAACCGGCCTTCCTTGGCACGGTCCAGCATCTCCGCGTAGGCCTCGGGGGAAGCGATAGGCATGTCGAACGCTCCTTACTTAACGCTCTCGGCCGTCGCCGGCCGCTGTTGTCCATGGGTGCGCCGGACCGCGCTGTCCACCGCCGGCAGTATCCCGCAGTTGATTACGGTCGGCACCACCGGCCCGGGCACGCCCGGTTCCGATACCCCCGGTTCGACCCAGCCCAGCGACGCTGATCAGAAGGTCCGGACCGCCCGTTCGCATCCGGCGGAGGCCATGCCCCCATCGTGGCACCGGGGCGCCACGCCGGGGAGGCATTCCCGGTTCCGCACGGATCGGCACGGTCCACGCCACCCCCAACGCGGAGCGTGACCAGCCCGTACGGTGTGGGTAGCTGTCCGCACGAGATCCAGGGAGGGACCATGGGCCTACCCGACGAGGACTTCGCCCCGAGCGAGCACCTCACGCCGGAGGAGCGGGACCCGGAGGCCGAGCCGGCGGACGCGGTCGAGCAGGCCACGGTGGTGCTCCCAAGCGAGGTGGAGGTCGAGCCGCACCGCGGTCTGGAGGTCAACGGTTGGGACGCGACGGAGCAGGCCCGGGTCGTCGGGGGCGACGAGGACGACTATCGCTGAGCGGGCGACCGACGGACCGGGGCGATGCGGACGGGCGATGCGGCTGGGGCAGCAGTCGCGACTGGCCGAATCGGTGACGTTGGTTCGGATGTTCGGCTGACACCGGCTGGCTTCCCCCACTTGGGAAGGCCAGGCTCCGAGGAGCCGACTATGATCCACAAACCGACTTTGGTGCAACCCCCACCCGAAGGAATCCCATGCTCAAACACCCCACCCGGCGCTGGCTCGCCGGGATCGGCCTCGCCGGCGCGCTCGTCGCCGCCGCCGCTGCTCCCGCCTCGGCAACTGAGACGGAAATCACGCTCGACGTCTACTTCGACAACATCACCCTCGCCGCCGGCTCCGCCGGCAAGGCCGACTTACCGTACCTATACAGCTCGGAACCAGTCACCCTGCACGACCTGACCGTTCAATACGACATCAGCGACCTCGCGGGCAAAGTCGAAATCTCCTCGGAACAATGGCCCGACCAGTGCACCACGCCGAAGCCAGACGTGGTGCACTGTGTCCGGCCGCTTCCCACAGATACCGACCCGGATGGGCAGACTGGGCTGTACAAGCTGACCCTCGCCCCCACCGACGCCGCAACAAAGGGCGACGAGGGGGTACTGAAGGTGAGCTTCAGCGCCCAGGGCTTCTCACCTGTTACCCACGAGGCGACAGTACGCATCGGCACCGGAGTCGATCTCGTCGCCGGGGCAGAGCACGAGTTCTCCGCCGCACCCGGCGAGACCTTCACGGCGCCCCTGACGGTCACCAACATGGGCGAGGACACCGCCGACGGCGCGGTGACAGTCTTCGACCACGACTACTCCATCCGGGCCGACCAGCACTACAGCAACTGTAACTACGACGGTGACCAGATGCTCTTCTGTCGATTCGATGAGCAGCTGGCACCCGGTGCCACCTATGGCAGTAACCTCACCTACCAGCTCGGGGCGGACACCTACGCGCCCAGCACGGAAACGGGCGGCGTTCACTGGAGAACGACGGCCGAATTCGAGGACTACGAGGCGTACCTGAGCGACCGGGGCATCACCTTGGGAGAGCCCGGCACCGGTGGGAAGCTCACGCTGACCGAGCAGAGCCGCGTGCAGTCGGCTCGGGAGCCGCAGACCGATACCGATCCGTCGAACAACTGGTCCTATATGTCGATCTCGGTCACCGGCGAAAACAGCACCGACCTGGAGGCGATCGGCGCCGAACTCTCGGGGGAGAAGGACGCCGAGATCCTGGCAAGCATCGGCTTCCGCAACAACGGTCCGGCCACCCTTGACTACAGTCGGCTCGGCTCGTCCGTGACCTACCTCAACGTCGATGTCCCGCAGGGCACCACGGCGGTCGGGGTGCCCGATCTCTGCTCGCCCTTGCTCGGTGACGATTTTGGCGGCCGGGGTGAACCGGGGGCAGCGAAATACCGCTGCTATCCCTCCCCCTTCAGCAAGGTCGGCGAGGAGCAGACGTTCGACTTCACGCTCCGGATCGACGAGGTAATCGCGGACGCTGCCGGCGCGGTGCAGGTCAACGTGCCCTGCCAGTGCGACGGCGGCTTCTACGACGACATCAAGCCGGCCAACGACGAGGCCGCGATCCTGGTCAACGCGACCGGCGACACCGGGGGCGGGGGCGGCGGCGCCGACCCGAGCCTGCCGATCACCGGTGACTCCACCCTGCGGGTGGCGGGTCTCGGCGGCCTGCTGCTCGCCATCGGCGCGGCCGGCTTCCTGATCGCCCGCCGGCGACGGAACAGCTTCGTCGCCTGATCTACCCAGCGGCACCGCGCTGCCCCGTCAACCTGCCCGGTTGGCGGGGCAGCGCGCATAAGAGTGCAATTCTGGTCGGCCAAGGTTCGCGTCGGTGGCCCGCGTGGGGGCTGGTCCTCGATCAATGAACCCCGACCAGCGGTGTGGGTACAGCTATGACGTCAGGCACCGGACGGACCGGGCTGCCACCTAGACTACGGACATTCCCGTCGCCGCTGGCGACGTCCACCGCCCGGCAGCCCACGGAGGTCACCGCGTGCCGACGCCCACCACTACCCTGGCTCTCGGGCCGGACTGGCTCGATCCCGAGGTGCTGATCGAGGCCTTCGGCCTGCTCGGCATCCTGGTGATCGTCTTTGCCGAGTCGGGGCTACTGATCGGCTTCTTCCTGCCTGGTGACTCGCTGCTCTTCACCGCCGGCCTGCTCACCGCCGACGGGAAGTGGATCACCTCGCCGCTCTGGCTGGTCTGCCTACTCATCACGCTGTCGGCGATCGCCGGTGACCAGGTGGGGTACGCCTTCGGACGCAAAGTCGGGCCGGCGCTGTTCCGGCGGCCCAACTCGAAGCTGTTCAAGCAGGAGAACCTGCTGAAGTCGCACGAGTTCTTCGAGAAGTACGGGGCCCGCTCGGTGGTACTGGCCCGCTTCGTACCGATCGTCCGGACGTTCACCCCGATCGTGGCGGGGGTCAGCCGGATGAACTATCGCACGTTCGTCATCTACAACGTGATCGGCGCGATCCTCTGGGGCACCGGCGTGACGGTGCTCGGCTACTTCCTCGGCCAGATCCCGTTCGTGAAGGCGAACATCGAACTGATCCTGATCGGGATCGTGGTGCTCTCGGTGGTCCCGATCGTGGTCGAGCTGCTGCGCGCCCGTCTGGCGGCGAGGCGCGGCACCACCGCGGCGGAGCGGGCCGCGGCCGAGGAGGCGATCCGGGAAACCCGGGAGCACTACGGCAAGCACTGACCGGGGGCAAGCGAGCACCGACATGGCCGGGGCACGGCAGCGAGTGGCCGCGCCCCGGGACCCCGCTGGCGTCCACGCTCGGGGCGGCAAGCCAGAGGGTGCCCTGCATCGCGCGACGGGGCGCACCCCGAGTCGCGCTCCGATCGGCGAGCCGTCAGCCGGCCGGTCGCAATCCACGAAACCGACCGTCCGACGCCACCCCGCTCGGAGGGCGTCGGACGAACGGTGCGGTCAGCGCGCCTTCTTGCCGGCACGCTTACGCGGCGGCGTCAGGAGGTCGGCGATGGTCGCGATCGCGGTCGGCACCAGCCGGTAGTACGCCCAGACGCCGCGCTTCTCCCGCTCCAGCAGGCCAGCCTCAGTCAGGATGCGCAAGTGATGGCTGACCGTCGGCTGGGAGAGGCCAAGGGGCGCGGTGAGATCACACACGCACGCTTCACCCTCCGGAGCCGACTGGATCAGGCTCAGCAGCCGCAGTCGAGCGGGGTCGGCAAGGGCCTTGAGGACCCCGGCCAGCCGCTCCGCGTCTGCTCGTTCGATCGGCTCGCCGCCAAGCGGCGAGATCTGAGGCATTGTCATTTCCGCCAACGCAGTTCCCACGTATTCCATCCTTCCACCAGCAGCATTGATTCGCCTGCATATCGGCGAATCCAAATCGGCAGACTTTTACGCCACAAGGCCGAGGTCAGCCAACGTATAGGCCGCCCGGTACGGCAGTCCGGCGGCTCGCACCGCGGCGCCGGCACCTCGATCAACAATAACCGCTACCCCCACCACCTCGGCCCCGGCCTCACGTAGAGCCTCCACAGCAGTCAACACGCTCTGGCCCGTGGTGGAAGTGTCTTCCACCGCGAGCACCCGGCGCCCAGCCACGTCGGGCCCCTCGATCCGGCGTTGCAACCCGTGTGCCTTGCCCGTCTTTCGGACGACGAAGGCATCCAGCGGGCGGTCGGTACCAGCAGTGGCGTGCAGCATCGACAGCGCGATCGGGTCGGCGCCGAGGGTGAGCCCACCCACCGCGTCGTACGCCCAGTCGGCAGTCAGCTCCCGCAGCACCCGGCCCACCAACGGTGCGGCCTCGTGATGCAGCGTTACGCGCCGCAGGTCCACATACCAGTCCGCCGCACGCCCCGAGGAGAGCACCACCCGACCATGGACCACTGCCAGGTCGGTGATGAATTTACGCAGGTCGTCGTGGTCCCCCATGGCGAAGAGGGTACTGCTCGATGCTGTGAGCCATGTGTCGGGGCGGCCTGGGTCAACCCTGCGGGCGATGCGACAGCGGGCGATATACCAACACGCTCCGCTACCGGAAGGGTCGTCGGCGGCGCCGACGACCCTTCCGGGCAATCACTGTTCCGCGCGGCCGACCTGCCCGCGGGTGTCCTGCGAGAAGGTTTCCACCAGCCGCCGGGGGGCGTGCCGCATCGCCGCCACGAGCAGCTTGTACTTCCACACCGGAACGCTGATCAACTTACCTTTCCGCAGGTCACGTAGGGATTCAGCGACGACATCTTCTGCCCGCAGCCACATCCACGCCGGCGTCTTTGACCGGTCGATGCCGGCCCGGTCGTGAAACTCGGTACGGGTGTAGCCCGGGCAAAGAGCCATCACCTGGACACCGAGCGCCCGCACCGACAGACCGACCGACTCGCTGAAGCTGGTCACCCACGCCTTGCTCGCCGGGTACGTCGAACCGGGCATTACCGGCCCGAACCCCGAGACCGAAGAGACATTTATCACTGCCCCACTCCGCCGCTCGGTCATCGGCTGGACGGCGGCGAGGGTGAGCCGCATCACTGCGTGCACGTTGAGCCGGAGCAGGCGCGCCTCGTCTTCCGGCGAAGACCGCAGAAACGGCGTATTGAGGCTGATCCCCGCGTTATTCACCAGCAACTCGACCGGGGAACCCGTGGTGAGCCGGCGCTCCACCTCCGCGCATCCATCGTCGGTGGACAGATCGGCGGAGATCGTTTCGACCTCTCGGCCGTGCTGGGAGGTCAGCTCGGCTGCGGACGCCCCCAACCGGGCCGCGTCCCGGGCAACCAGCACCAGGTGCCAGCCCTCCGCGGCCAGTTGGCGCGCGAACTCCGCGCCGATCCCAGCCGTCGCACCGGTGATCAAGGCACGCCGCTCGGTGGTCGACTGGTCACTCGGCACGAGCGTCTCACCTCGGGGGATGTGGGGGCGGATACGGCACGTGTATGCCGGGCATGGTCCGACGGAACCAGCCAGCTGCCGGCGGCAAGGCCAGCAATATTGCTACCACAAGGTAACCGAGCACCTGCCCAACCGAAAGACCTGCGCCGAGCGGAATCCACCAGTCCGGGTACGCCTCGGGCAGCTGGGCAAACAGCTCAACGGTGGCGCGATCCTCGTCCCCCGGCTGCATGGGGAAGGCCCGCATCCCGCCCAGACCGGCGCACCCACAGCAGCCGGCGACCACCCCCAGGCCGGCGACCACCCAGGTCGCCACCCGCGCACCGGAACGGCCGGTGCGCACCAGTCCGGCGAGTGCGGCCAGGAGCGCCCCGGCGAGCAGGCTGACCACCGCACCCGCCACTGTCCAGGCACTGACCAGCAGGACTACCCCATCGATCTCGTCCGACGAGGCCGCGCTTCCCGCCGCCGCCAGCCGGAAGGCGGCAACCGTACTGACCAGAACGAACAGGCCGGTAACGGCGTACGCGACGGCGACCACCGCCATCAGCGCCAGCAGCAGGACAGCCGCGGTCACCACAGCCGGGCGGCGGGCCGGTTCGGGGTACGACACGACTGGTCCCTCCGATAGGCGTCGGGGTGCACGCTATCCGGAGGGACCAGTCGAAGTCGCGTTCTACGGCGGGCAGAGCACCGACGGCTAGCCGAGCCCGCCGGAGCCGGACTGTCCACCTTGACCCGGATCTGACGAACCCGGGTTCCCCGAGGCGCCCGAACTCGGATCAGCCTGCGGATAGTCCGGCTGACCCGGGGGCGGCGGATACGCCGGCTGGCCCGGGGGCGGGGGATACGCCGGCTGGCCCGGGGGCGGGGGATACGCCGGCTGACCCGGGGGCGGCGGATACACCGGCTGACCCGGGAGCGGAGGCTCCCACTGCTGCTGCGGCTTGCGGAAGAACTCGTTCGATGGCGGCAGGGCAAGCAGGATCAGGGCCACCAACAGGGCGATAGCACCGAGGGTCGCGGTCAGCACCGGTTCGTGCCAGGACGGCAGGGCTTCGTCCAGCCGACGGTTGAGCTCCTCCTGGCTGACAACGTCACCGGAGACATCGCCCTCCACCACGCTACCCGCTGCGGAGAAGGCCAAGCCGACGGCGACGCAGCAGAGCGCGATGCCACCGACGACCCAGGTCGTGATCCGGGCCGGATTCATCCCCCGGTTGTTGAGCAGGGCGAGAACGACAAAGCCAACCGCGAACAGCAGAGTGACCACGCTCGTCGCGGCGGCCGCGAACACCACGGCGCCCTCGGTGCCCTCTGCTGTGGTGCCCGCGAAAGCCTCCTCGTAGACCTCCCGGGCCGCGCCCAGGGTGGTGAGAGCGACCACCACATCGAGTACGGCCAGGGCGGCATAGAACATAAGTAGGTAGCTGGAAATAGTGACGACGCCCGGACGTACCCGAACGGGCTGGTGCGGATTTACCACGAGTCTCCTTCCCTCATTCGCGCCCCACACCGTACGGCCTCGGGCCAACAGACTCGACGGTACGAGCCTCAGTACCCGCGCCATTCGGCACGCGCGTAGTCGAGCACTCGGGGATGCAACAGCGTTGAGGCCGGCACATTGACCCGGCCCCGGTCCGGTGGGAAGACCTCGGCGGCGGCCAGCGTGGGCGCGTCCAGAAAACGCAGGGTCGGCGCGCCGCTGGGCAGGGTCAGCAAGGGCGGGTTCGCACCGGGCGCGGCGAGCAGAAAGCCCCAGTCACCGAAGGAGGGGATATCCACGTGGTACGGGGTGGTGGCGAATCCGGCCTCCCGCAGTGATGCCTCGATGGACCAGTACGACCGGGGCGCGAAGTACGGGGAACCGGCCTGCACCACCAGCCGACCCTCGACGGCCAGCGCGTTCCGGACCAACGTGTAGAACTCCACCGAGTAGAGCTTCGCGGTAGCCGTCTCGTCCGGGTCGGGTAGATCGGCGATCACCACGTCAAACTGCTCGGTGGTGGACCGCAGCCACCGGAACGCGTCGGCGTGCAACACCCGAACCCGGGGATCGTCGAGCGAGCCACCGTTGAGCTGCCGCAGTCGCGGCTCGGTGCGGGCCAACGCCACCACCGCCGAATCCAGGTCGACCACGGTGATCCGACGGATGTCCGGGTAGCGCAGCAGTTCCCGAACGGCGAGCCCGTCCCCCGCGCCGAGCAGGAGCACCTCGCCGCGCGGACCAGCGAGCGCCGGATGCACCAGCGCCTCGTGGTATCGGTATTCGTCGAGCGAACTGAACTGGAGATCCCCGTTGAGAAAGAGGCGCAGGTCGGTCTGGCCACCGGGCGCGGCCACCGAGTCGGTGAGGACGATCTCCTGGTAGCGGCTGCGCTCCGCGTGCACCACCGGGTCGCGATAGAGCTGCTGCCGGGCGGTCACCTCGAAGTCATGGGCGGTCAGCCACGCGTACCCGAGGCAGAGGGCGACCAGCACGGAACCGGCGGTCAACGCCGTGCGTGCCCGACCGCTGAGTTCCCGCCGGAAGACGGTGAAGACCAACACCAGGCCGGCGACGGCGTTCACCGCGCCGACCACCAGCGCGCCCTTGAGCTGGCCGAAGAGCGGCAGCAGCAGGAACGGGAAGGCCAGGCCACCGAGGAGGGCGCCGACGTAGTCGGCGGCGAACAGGTCGGCAACCGCACTGCCGGCCGCCTGCTGGCGGATCCGTTGCAGCAGCACCATCAACAGCGGGATCTCCGCGCCGATCAACAGCCCGAGTACGAAGGCGGTGCCGACCAGTGCCGGCAGATACAGGTTCAGCCAGGCGAACGCCGCATAGAGGCCGAGTACCGACAGCCCTCCGAGCAGCGCCAGGGCCAGCTCGATCGCGGCGAACACGGCGGCGGCCCGCGATTGCAGCGGCTTCGCGGCGAGGGCCCCCACCCCCATCGCGAAGACCATGACCCCGAGCACGATCGACGCCTGCCCGACCGTGTCGCCGATCAGGTAGCTACCGAGCGCAACCAGGGCCAGTTCGTAAACCAGGCCGCAGGCCGCGCAGACGAACACCGCGGCCAGCACGGCGGCGCGAGCCGACCGCCACCGGATCGGCGCGTCCACGTCCACCGTCACGCCCGCCTCACCGGCCGCGCCGAGCTCTGCCCTTGCCACGCCGGGCCGTAACCGCCGCCCCGCCGCGCTGCCGACGCCGCTCGACCAGACCGACCACGACCAGCAGCACGGCGATCAGCACCATCCCGGTGGCCCCAATCAGCCAGCCGGAACGCTCCCGCCACAGGTCGCTGCCGGCTGCCGGCAGCGGGCTCGGCGCCGCGATGGGAGCGCTGGTCACCACCGGCTCCGGGCTGACCACACCACGTTCGACGACCAATAGTGAAAGACTCACCGCGGCCCGCGTCACCGCCCATCCGGGCTCCGCGAGGAAGGCCGCTCCGTCGAGACCGAACCGGGACAAGCTGGTCTCCAGCTTGAAGAGGTCATAGAGGAATTCGGGCGACCCGTCGACCACCACCCTGGCGAAGTCCTCGGCCTCGCTGCTCTCCGGGGTGTAGTCGACGGTCGCGGCGACCCGCAGCCAGCGGGGACACTGCGGGTGGTCAACCACCGAAAGGCCGACACCGAGGTTCGATCCGGCACTGACCACGTCCCCACCTCCCTGCTTGAGCTCCCAGCCGTAGCAAATGTCCTGCTGCTCGGCGGCGTCGCGCAGCAGAGCCACCGTGTCGTTCTGTTCGGTGGCGGTGGGCGGCGGTACGACCAAGCTGTTGTCCTCGGTCCGGGCGCCAACGGCGACCACGGTGACGAGGACGGCCACCACGGCGATGCCACCCCACACCCACCCGCCCCGCGCGGATGCTCGCGGGGCCATCAGCTGATCGCGGCGGCGATGATCGCGCCGGCAGCGAGGTGAATGGCGGCGGTGACCCAGACCGCGGGGTGCGGCTCCGGGTCGACGAGGATCTCGCCCAGCCGCCCGGGGGTGGCGAGATCCAGCAACAGGAACGCGGCTGCCATGATGACCAGACCAAGGAACCCGTAGGACGCCGCCCCGATCAGGCCGACGACGAAGTCGTCCTCGCTGGCGGCGATCGCGGCAACCACGATGATGCCGACGCCGAGCAGGTTCGAGGCGAGCAGGAGCGCGGCGTTGCGGTTGCGTTCGTTCCAGATCAGCTGACTGAGCCGACCCGGGGTGGCCAGGTCAACCAGACCGTAGCCGACGCCCATGAGCGCGATCCCGACCACTCCGTAGGCGAGGGTGAGCAGGAGGTCAGTGACGAGGGTCTGCAACACAGGGGCGCTCCAGGGGTTCGTTCGGTCGACAGAGGTCCTATTTGCCGCTGCCCGGGCCACCGCCCCGGACGGTGTTGCCCCGACCCCAGCCCCAGTGGCCTCCGACCCGGGAGTGGTAGCGCGGATACGCGGTGGTAAGCCGTTCCAGAAGGATCAGTGAGCCCGCGGCGACCGGCCGGATCACCACCGAATCATCGTCGTAGCGCAGATAGACGCCGGTGCTGTCGACGTACTGGTCCGCCGGCTGCCAGGCGTCGGTGAGCTCCTGGGCCACCTGGCTCGGCTGCTTCGTCGAGCTGTAGGCCAGCGCCGCGCTGTCGAGGTCGTGCGCGGCGGCCCGCTGGTAGCGGTCCTCGACGAAGCCGCGCGGGGAGAAGCTGCCGTAGCTGATGGCGATGGCCACGACCAACACGCCGAGAAGGGCGAACGCCGTCCCCACCACAAACCAGCGTCGGTACGTCATCGCGGAGTCACCACCGTTTCGGTCAGGACCAGCTCCCGGGTCTGCGGGTACGCGTGCCAGGTGCGCCAGCCGAGGGCACCGCCCGACCGGCCCGGACGCACCGCCAACGCGGTCACCGCGTCAACGTCGCCGGGGAAGACACCGACCAGGGCGTACGGGTCATCCGCCAGGTCGGCGCGCAGCGCCGCCACCCGTTCCCGCAGGCCCTCGTCGCCGGGGCGCAGCACGGTGGCGGTGAACCGGTAGCCGGTGGACTCGTCGTGGACCCGGTCGGGCAGGTCGGGGCGGCGACCGGGCAGGCACGCCACCGTCTCGGTCAGCGCGGCGCCCGGGGCACGCAGCATCACCTGGTGCGAGGCGCCGAGCAGGCGCAGCCGCACCTGGACCGCGCCGGGCAAATCGACCTGGAGTACGTGCAGCGCGGGTCGCGGGGCGTCGTCAAGCGCCAGGCTGAGGTCGGTGGCACAGGTGTCGACATAGGGGGCGACCAGGGTGACGAGCACTCAGGCCACCTCGTCCCGCGGATAGATCATCACCTCGGAGCGGTGCAGCCGCTCGCCGCGGGCCACCTCCCAGCCCGCCTCGCCGTACGCCTCGAACGACAGCCGCTCGCCGCCGGAGGCCTGATAGTCGTGGTAGCGCAGGGTGCCGCTCGGGTCGAGCGTGGTGGTGCCGACCGCGGTGTAGCGGGCCTGACCGGACTCACTCCAGCGGTAGCGGCGGCCGGCGAAGTCGATGGTCGGAGCCCCCGGGGTGATCGTCGTGCCGGGTTCGGCCGCCCAGAGCACCAGTTCCAGCTCTGGATCCTCCTCCACGGAGAGCCAGCGCCG
The DNA here is from genome assembly GCF_000378845.1 of Salinispora pacifica DSM 45544. NCBI lineage: Bacteria > Bacillati > Actinomycetota > Actinomycetes > Micromonosporales > Micromonosporaceae > Salinispora > Salinispora pacifica. The sequence goes on from NZ_KB905359.1 coordinate 3,005,694, forward strand.
GACGCCGTCCGCGTCGTCGAGCAGGTGTTCCGTCCAACTCCACGCACCTTCCACCAGCCGGACGGAGCCGCGCACCGCGTACGTCACGCCGCCGGAGACCTCGACGAGGTCCCCGGGCTTGAGTCGCCGCGGGTCGCCCCGAAGGGCGTCCGCGTCGCGATCGCGCAGCGGGTCTTCTTGGGCGACCCGCGTACCGGGGGGACGGCGGCTAGTCCGGCGCTGGGCCCACGCGGCGATCACCACCCCGGCCACCACCGCCAGGCAGCCCACCGTCGTCAGCAGATACGCCACCGGCCCGTTCACCGACCACCTCCCCAGGCATGTCGATCGGAGACGATAACAACCCGGCGCACCTCGGCGGAGTTGGCAAGCGCCCGCACCCGGGCGACGAGGGGTGCCTAGGCGGCGGTCACGGTGAGGGCGTCCCTGCCGTCGGTCAGGCCCACCCGGACGGTGTCACCGTCGCGGATTCGCCCGGCCAGCAGTGCCTTCGCCAGCTGGTCACCGATGGCGGTCTGCACCAGGCGGCGAAGCGGGCGGGCGCCGTAAACCGGGTCGTAGCCGTGCTCGGCGAGCCACTCCCGAGCCGGGTCGGTGATCTCCAGACCCAGCCGACGGTCGGCGAGCCGTCGGCGCATCCGCTCCAGCTGGATGTCCACGATGGCCCGCAGCTGCTCGCCCTGGAGGGCGGCGAATACCACGGTGTCGTCGAGGCGGTTGAGGAACTCCGGCTTGAAGTGCGACCGAACCACCGCCAGGACGCCCTCGCGGCGCTGCTCCTCCGCCACGGTGAGGTCACCCACCACCGACGAGCCGAGGTTCGAGGTGAGGATCAGGATGGCGTTGCGGAAGTCCACCGTCCGGCCCTGGCCGTCGGTGAGCCGGCCGTCGTCGAGCACCTGCAGGAGGAGATCGAAGACGTCCGGGTGGGCTTTCTCCACCTCGTCGAGCAGGATCACCGAGTACGGCCGACGGCGTACCGCCTCGGTGAGCTGACCACCCTCCTCGTACCCGACGTAGCCGGGTGGGGCGCCGACCAGGCGGGCGACGGAGTGCTTCTCGCCGTACTCGCTCATGTCGATTCGCACCATTGCCCGCTCGTCGTCGAAGAGGAACCCCGCGAGCGCCTTGGCCAGCTCGGTCTTGCCGACCCCGGTCGGACCGAGGAAGAGGAAGCTGCCGGTCGGGCGGTCCGGGTCCGCGATACCGGCACGGGCCCGCCGGACCGCGTCGGCGACAGCGCCCACGGCCCGGGCCTGGCCGACCACCTGCTCGCCGAGCGACTCCTCCATCCGCAGCAACTTCGCCGTCTCGCCCTCCAGGAGCCGGCCGGCGGGAATGCCGGTCCAGGAGGCGACCACGGCGGCGACGTCATCCGCACCGACCTCCTCCTTGAGCATCGCACCGTCCGCCTGGAGCCGGGCCAGCTCCTCCGCCGCCTCGGTCAGGTCGGCCCTGAGCGTCGGGATCCGCCCGTACCGCAGCTCGGCGGCGCGCTCCAGCTCGCCGTCGCGCTCGGCCCGCTCGGCCTCCCCGCTGAGCCGCTCCAGGTCCTCCTTGGCGGCGGAGAGGCGGGTGATGTGCCGCTTCTCGGTCTGCCAGCGTTCAGAAAGGGCCGTGAGCTGCTCGCGCTTGTCGGCCAGTTCCTTGCGCAGCCGCTCCAGCCGTTCGACGGATGCGGCGTCTGCCTCCTTCGCCAGCGCCATCTCCTCGATCTCGAGGCGGCGCACCGCCCGCTCGATCTCGTCCACCTCGACCGGCCGTGAGTCGATCTCCATCCGGAGCCGGGACGCGGACTCGTCGACCAGGTCGATGGCCTTGTCCGGCAGGAACCGGTCGGTGATGTAACGGTCGGACAGGGTGACGGCGGCGACCAGCGCGCCGTCGGTGATCCGCACGCCGTGGTGCACCTCGTACCGCTCCTTGAGCCCCCGCAGGATTCCGACGGTGTCCTCGATGGTTGGCTCACCGACCAGCACCGGCTGGAACCGACGTTCCAGGGCCGGATCGGATTCGACGTGCTGGCGGTATTCGTCGAGCGTGGTCGCGCCCACCATCCGCAGCTCGCCCCGGGCCAGCATGGGCTTGAGCATGTTGCCGGCGTCCATCGCGCCCTCGCCCTTACCAGCGCCGACGACGGTGTGCAGTTCGTCCAGGAAGGTGATGACCTGCCCATCCGAATTCTTGATCTCCTCAAGGACGGACTTCAGCCGTTCCTCGAACTGGCCCCGGTACGACGCGCCGGCCACCATCGCGCCGAGATCCAGGGAGACCAGCTTCTTGTCCCGTAGCGACTCGGGGACGTCACCGGCGACAATCCGCTGGGCCAGGCCCTCGACGATCGCGGTCTTGCCGACGCCCGGCTCGCCGATCAGGACCGGGTTGTTCTTCGTCCGCCGAGACAGCACCTGGATCACCCGGCGAATCTCGGTGTCCCGGCCGATCACCGGGTCGATCCGGCCATCCCGGGCGCTGGCGGTGAGGTCAACGCCGTACCTCGCGAGGGCCTGGTAGGTCTGCTCCGGGTCGGCGCTGGTGACCCGACGGTCCCCGCCCCGTACGGTCGGGAACGAGGCCACCAGGGCCTCCTCGGTGGCCCCGGCACTCCCCAGCGCCGCCGACACCGCGCCGCCGACCTGGGCCAGGCCGGCAAGCAGATGCTCGGTCGAGGTGTACTCGTCGCCGAGCGGGCGGGCGATCTGTTCGGCGGCGCCGATGGCGTTGACGAACTCCCGGGCCAGGGTCGGCTCGGCGACGCTGGACCCACGGGCGACAGGCAGCGCAGCTACCGCACGCTGGGCAGCCCGGCGCAACTCGTCCGGGTCGGCTCCGGTGGCGCGCAGCAGGCCGACCGCGGTTGATCCCGCGGTGTCCAGCAGGGACAGCAGCAGGTGCCAGGGCTCCACGGTGGCATGTCCACGCTGCCCAGCGAGGGCGACGGCGCCGGTGATGGTCTCGCGGCTCTTCGTGGTGAGACGTTCGGTGTTCATGGGCTCCCCCGGGTCGGCGTGTCCACTGGTACGGACACTGCCAAAGTTGAGCCTATTCCGCTCAACTTTGCCGGTGTGAAGTGAGTCACCCAATCGGGGATGTCCCACTGACACTGGCTCCGTGATCCCGCTCGATCATCTCGACCTGACGCGCGCGGTAGCCTTGTCCACGTGCGAGTACGTGTCGAACAGACTGCTCTTCCGGGGATCGGTGTCCGCCACGATCTGATGACGGAGTCCGGACGGCGGCTCGGCGTGGTTTCCCACCGCAACGGCCGGCGAGATCTCGTCCTCTACGACCCGGATGATCCCGACGCCTGCCAGGCCGACATCCCGCTGACCGACGACGAGGCCGAGGCGCTCGCCGACATCCTCGGCGCGTCGCTGCTCCTCGGCCAGCTCTCCGGGCTGCGGGAGCAGGCCGCCGGGCTGCTGACCGAGCAGGTCGCCATCCCCGCGGCCTCGTCGTACGTGGGCCGCAAGCTCGGCGACACGAAGGCACGTACCCGCACCGGTGCCTCGATCGTGGCGGTGCTTCGCCACGGCGAGGTGATCGTCTCCCCAGAACCCGCATTCCGCTTCGCGGCCGGTGACGTTGTCGTGGTGGTCGGGACTCGACAGGGTCTCGACGGAGTGACTGCCATCCTCGCCGACGGCGACCCGGACGGCTGAGGCGGATGCACGACACCACCACACTGCTCATCGAAGTCGGCGCGCTGCTGTTCCTGCTCGGACTCCTCGGCCGACTCAGCCGCCGGATCGGGCTCTCCCCCATCCCCCTCTACCTACTCGCCGGGCTCCTCTTCGGGCACGGCGGTGTCTTTGGCTTCAAGGCCAGCGAGGAGTTCTTCGCGATCGGCGCCGAAATCGGCGTGATCCTCCTGCTGGTCATGCTCGGCCTGGAGTACTCCGCGAGCGAGCTGGTCGGCAACCTCCGAGCCGCCGCGCCGGCCGGGCTGATCGACGGGCTGCTCAACGCGTTGCCCGGCGCCGCCTTCGCACTGCTGCTCGGCTGGGACTGGGTGGCGGCGGTCGTACTCGCCGGCATCACCTGGATCTCCTCCTCCGGCGTGGTCGCGAAGGTCCTCAGCGACCTGGGTCGGCTCGGCAACCGGGAAACCCCGGTGGTGTTGTCGGTGCTGGTCATCGAAGACCTGGCGATGGCCTTCTACCTGCCGCTACTCACCGCCGTCCTGGCCGGAGCCGGGCTGGTCGCCGGCGGCGCCGCGCTCGCCGTCGCGGTCGCCACGGTGCTGGTCGTGCTGGTGGTCGCGATCCGGTATGGCCGGACCATTTCGAACGTCATGTCGGCCCGTGATCCGGAGGCGCTGCTCCTGGGCGTACTCGGCCTGACCCTGCTGGTCGCCGGGGTCGCCGCGAAGCTCCAGGTCTCGGCCGCCGTCGGTGCGTTCCTGGTCGGCATCGCGATCTCCGGACCGGTCGCGCACCATGCCACCCAACTCCTGACGCCGCTGCGGGACCTGTTCGCCGCGGTGTTCTTCCTCTTCTTCGGGCTGGTCACCGACCCACGCGACATCCCGCCGGTGCTACTGCCGGCGCTCGCGCTGGCGGTGGTCACGATGGGCACGAAGACGCTCACCGGGTACCTCGCCGCCCGGCGGGCCGGCATCGCCGAGCCCGGCCGTTGGCGCACCGGACTCACCCTGGTACCGCGCGGGGAGTTCTCCATCGTCATCGCCGGGCTGGCGGTGGCGGCCGGAAGTGTCGATCCGCAACTGGCCGCGCTCGCCACGGCGTACGTGTTGATCACCGTGGTGGTCGGGCCGACGCTCGCCCGGGTGCCCGACCTCGACTGGTTCAAGAGCTGGCTGCGGCAACGCGCCGCCAAGCAGCAGGCCCAACCGGTGCCTGTCGGGGACTGATCCGCCCCGCCTCGGTGGCCTGCCCCGCGCGGGCCACCGGCGGCCCGGCCCCGACCCCCTCGGGTAATGACTCCGCCCCGGCGAGGGCTACCGCCGCTGGCATGCTCGCGTTACCGTTGCCGCCCAACAGCGGGGAAAGGGGTACCCGGGGCCGTCGCCCAGGTGAAGAGCGGAGGGTTGGCCGGTGAGTGCGCAGGATTCGACCTTCCGTGGCTTCGCGAACCCCGTCGACCCGTCACCGGCGGAGCTACGGGCCTGGGCCTACCAACCCGACTCGGTGCCGTTGGCCTCCATGCCGCAGGACTGGGATCTCCTGGTCGCCGGCAACGGGCTGGTAGCCACCCTCTTCGACCTGGCGATGGATCCGGCCTGTCCGGCCCGCCGCTTCGCGCTGCACTGCCTCTACATCTACGCCGCGGGCGGAATCCGATCGGGGTTTCGGGCCCACCCGAAGCGGCGGTTCTGGAAGCTGGTGGAGCGGGCCGAGCGGGAGGGGGACGAGCCGATGCGGACGTGGGCGCGGAACAGCCGGATCCTGCTGGCCCAACCGGACGTCTTCGTCTACCGCGACTGGTGCGAGGGGGGACTGGTCCGGGAGAACCGCCGCCTCCCCTGACGGGATGGGCCGGGACCCCCCGTGTGACCGGTTGGGCCGGGACCCCCCGTGGGTCCCGGCCCGCCCATCGGTCGACCGGCTCGGTCAGCGACGCTGATGCTGATCCGCGGGGTGTCCCTGGTCGGCGCCAGAGTCACCCGATTCCGCGAACCGTCCTTGCCTGATCTGGTCGCTGAACCTTCCCTCAGTGAGCTCGTCGAACCGCTTTCGGACCGCCTCGGCCACCTGCTCGAGGCTCTCCTCCGCCTGTTGGGCGAGACTCTTGGCTGTTTCCGCCATGACCCCCTACCAGCGACGTCCGATTTGGGTAGATTTGGAGCTAATCCTGAGATTAGCCGACCTGGACGCTCCCCGGGGCCGAACCCCGAATCCGGCACGAGCTCACCGCTCCGGGTTCCGCCGGGGACGCCAGACCACCAGCGCGGTGGAGGTACGACGGGCAGGCACCAGCTCGCTGCCGGGGAAGCGGGCCACCGCCTCCAACTCGGCGATCCGGCGGTACGCGGCCTCCAGCTCCACCTCCAGCCGGGCCACCCGCTGCTGCGCCTGCTCCAGCAGCCGCTCCAACCCGATAATCCGCTTCACCCCGGCCAGGTTGATGCCGTCGTCCTGGCTGAGCCGCTGCACCTCGCGGAGCAGCACCACGTCCCGGACGCTGTACCGACGACCACCCCCGGCCGCACGGCCGGCCTGCACCAGACCGAGCCGGTCATACTGGCGCAGCGTCTGTGGGTGCATGCCCGCCATCCGGGCAGCCACCGAGATCATCAGCACCTTGGCCTCGTAGGCAGGGTCATCCGCACCGACGAAGTTGTCCGCCATCCCCGCTCACCTCCGCGTGCACTCCACCGAGCCCGCCGCCCGGTCAGCTCCCCCGACGCACCCGCGCGTCGAGATGTTCCCGAGCAGCCGGCGGGGTCTGGGCAACGAACGTCTCCAACGCCGCCCGGGCCTCCTCTGACAGCTTCTCTGGTACCACCACCTCAAGGGTGACCAACAGATCGCCGGCCCGTCCATCGGTACGGGCCACCCCCTTGCCCCGGGCCCGAAGGACGCGTCCGCTCGGCGTACCCGGAGGCACCCGGAGAGTTACCGCGCCATCGAAGGTGGGTACCCGCAGATCAGTGCCGAGTACCGCCTCCGCGAAGGTGATCGGCACCGTCAGTGTCAGGTCCTCACCGGCTCGGCCGAACAGGTCGTCCGGACTGACCCGGACCTGAATGAACAGGTCACCGGCGGGCCCGCCCCGGGCCCCGGGCTCCCCCCGCCCCGCCAGCCGGATCCGCTGACCGTCGGACACCCCAGCCGGGAACCGGACGTTCAACGTCCGGTTCTTGGTGACGCCACCGCTGCCCTGGCACTCCGGGCATTTCTCGTCCACCACCGTGCCGACGCCCTGACAGTCAGAACAGGGCTCGGAGAAGCTGAACGAGCCCTGATTACGGGTGGTTACCCCGGCACCGCGACAGGTCGGACAGGCCCGCGGCTGCGTGCCCGGCTTCGCCCCGTCGCCACGACAGGTCTCACACACCCCCGGCGTCCGCAACGTCAGCGGCAGGGTCACCCCGCGCATCGCGTCGTCGAAGTCGAGCGCGACCTCGGTCTCCACGTCCCGTCCCCGAGCCGGGCCCCGCGATGTGGCCCCACCCCCACCCGGAAAGATCGAACCGAACAGGTTCTGAAACCCAGCCCCGCTGAACCGCCGGTCGCCACCGGCCGCGCCGCCGAACAGGTCGCCAACATCGAACGGCATCCCGCCGGGCGGGCCCGCTCCGCCGGCGTTACGCCGGAACGCGCCCGAACCGAACAACGACCGCATCTCGTCGTACTCCTGGCGCTTCGCGTCATCGCCAAGCACCGTGTACGCCTCGGAGGCCGCCTTGAACCGCTCCTCGGCTGACGTGTCGCCAGGATTGCGATCCGGGTGCGACTCGCGCGCCAGCTTCCGATACGCCTTCTTGATCTCATCAGCGGAGGCGGCCTTGCCCACTCCAAGGGCGGCGTAGTAGTCCTTCTCGATCCAGTCCTTGGAACTCACCGGTCCGCCCCCTTCCGTCGAGTGATCGTCCCGCCCGCCCCGGTCGGGCGGGCGGGACGATCATGCCGTCGTGTCACCCGTTCACTCCGGGTCGGCGACTCCGACCAACGCCGGCCGCAGCAACCGCTCCCCCACCAGGTAGCCCCGCCGCATGACCTGTACGCAGGTCGGCTCGGTGACCTCGGCGGAGGTCTGGTGCGTCACCGCCTCGTGCTGGGTCGGGTCGAACGGGTCGCCCTCGGCGCCGAACGGGGTCAGCCCGAACTTGCCGAGCGCGGTGGTGAGCTGCTCCGCCACCGATCCGAACGGTCCCACCAGGTCGCCGTGCTCACGAGCCCGGTCCAGGTCGTCGAGGATCGGCAGCAGCGCGGCGAGCACCGAGCCGGTGGCCTGCTCGGTGACGAGCGCCCGATCTCGGTCAACCCGCTTGCGGTAGTTCGCGTACTCCGCGGTCACCCGCTGTAGGTCCCGAGTCCGCTCATCCAGATCGACCCGCAACGCCTCCAACTCCGCACCGAGTGAGGTCGCCGTGGCGGCGTCAACCGGCTCGGCCGGCGCGTCCACCACCGGTGGGTTGGCGGACGTCTCCTCGGTGGTCTCGGCCTGAATCTCGTCAACCACGACATCCGCCTCCTCGACCAGCCCGGCTGCCGGGACGTCCGACCCGGCGTCGGCGGCGGTGGCGTCCGAGCCGGAGCCGGCGGCATCCGAGGCGGTGCTCGCCGTGTCCGAGCCGGAGCCGGCCGTATCCGAGGCGGTGCTCGCCGTGTCCGAGCCGGATTCCGCGTCGGCGGCCTCCGAGCCGGACCCCGTGGCATCGCGGATCTTGCGGTTGTCACGGATCACGACCCGCGGCTCCGCACCGGCATCGCCGGCGGAGGCGGAGCCACCCGGCACCGACCCGGCAGCGTCCGGGTCGGTGGCTCGTGGCTTGTCCGTCATACGGCTACCTCATCCCTGTACGTGGAACCCGTGTCCGAGAACGGTCACTTCTTGTCCTTGTCCTCGTCCACGATCTCCGCGTCGACCACGTCGTCCGGGCCGCCGGCCTGAGCACCCGCCTGAGCACCCGCCTGGTCGCCGGCCGCACCGGCCTGCTCACCCTGCTGCTGGGTGTAGAGCTGGGAGCCGGCCTGCTGGGAAACCTGGGCCAGCTGCGCGTGCGCAGACTTGATCTTCTCGATGTCCTGACCACCGAGGGCGCTGCGCAGCTCGCCGAGCGCCTCGTTGATCTGGTCCCGGGACTCGGTGGGCAGCTTGTCGCCGCTCTCGGCGAGGAACTTCTCGGTCTGCCACTGCAGTGCCTCGGCCACGTTGCGGGTCTCCGCCTCCTCCCGCCGCAGCTTGTCCTCCTCTGCGTGCTCCTCGGCGTCCCGACGCATCCGCTCGATGTCCTCCTTCGGCAGCGAGGAGCCAGCGGTGACCGTCATCTTCTGTTCCTTGCCGGTGCCGGTGTCCTTCGCGTGGACGTTCACGATGCCGTTGGCGTCGATGTCGAAGGTGACCTCGATCTGCGGCATGCCGCGCGGCGCCGGCGGCAGGCCGGTCAGCTCGAAGGTGCCGAGCTTCTTGTTGTAGGCGGCGATCTCCCGCTCACCCTGGAAGACCTGGATCAGCACGGACGGCTGGTTGTCGTCGGCCGTGGTGAAGACCTCGGAACGCTTGGTCGGGATGGTGGTGTTGCGCTCGATCAGCTTGGTGAAGATGCCCCCCTTGGTCTCGATGCCGAGACTCAGCGGGGTCACGTCGAGCAGCAGGACATCCTTGACCTCGCCCTTGAGCACACCGGCCTGCAGGGCGGCACCGACGGCGACGACCTCGTCCGGGTTCACGCCCTTGTTCGGGTCCCGGCCGGTGAGCTGCTTGACCAGCTCGGTCACGGCCGGCATCCGGGTCGAGCCACCGACCAGGATGACGTGTTCGACGTCGGCGACCTTGATCCCGGCGTCCTTGACGGCCTGCTCGAACGGGACCTTGCAGCGGTCCAGCAGGTCCTGCGTCATCCGCTGGAACTCGGCGCGAGTGATCGTCACGTCGAGGTGTAGCGGGCCGGCTGCACCAGCGGTGATGTACGGCAGGTTGATGTTGCTGGTGGCGGCGGCGGACAGCTCGATCTTGGCCTTCTCCGCCGCCTCCTTGAGGCGCTGCATCGCCATCTTGTCCTGGGCGAGGTCGATGCCGTGCTCACCGTTGAAGGTCTTGACCAGGTGGTCGATGATCCGCTGGTCCCAGTCGTCCCCGCCGAGGAGGTTGTCGCCGCTGGTCGACTTGACCTCGATGACGCCCTCGGCCAGCTCCAGCAACGACACGTCGAAGGTGCCGCCGCCGAGGTCGAAGACCAGAACGGTCTGCTCCTTGGAGCCCTTGTCCAGCCCGTACGCCAGGGCGGCCGCGGTCGGCTCGTTGACGATCCGCAGCACGTTGAAGCCGGCGATCTCACCGGCCTCCTTGGTGGCCTGCCGCTGGCCGTCGTTGAAGTACGCCGGAACGGTGATCACGGCGTCGGTGATCTGCTCGCCCAGGTACGCCTCGGCGTCCCGCTTGAGCTTCATCAGCGTACGAGCCGAGATCTCCTGCGGCGTGTACTTCTTGTCGTCGATGTCGACGAACCAGTCGGTGCCGATCTCCCGCTTGACGGACCGGATCGTCCGGTCCGGGTTGGTCACCGCCTGCCGCTTGGCGACCTCACCGACGAGCACCTCGCCGTTTCGGGCGAAGGCGACGATCGACGGGGTCGTCCGCGAGCCCTCGGCGTTGGCGATCACGGTGGGCTCACCGCCCTCCAGGACGCTGACGCAGGAGTTCGTCGTGCCGAGGTCGATGCCGACCGCACGTGCCATCTTCGCTTCCTCGCTTCGTTCGATTGAACCGTTTACGGGCGCCGCCGCAGCGCATCCCGCACAAGTTGAGTGGACCGGACTCAATACTGCCATGCCGTCGGCGATCGTCAAGTCGGGGTTGAGCGTACCCGGCGCAAGTCACTCTTCGTCGCCGCATGGTCGCCCGGCCTACCACCCGACTCCATCCCCAAGCCGGCCGCGACCTGGGGGCGCGGGACCTATCGGGGGTGGTGGGACGCCCGGCCGCTTCCGATGCCACCGTGGGCGGACAGCAGCGTAGGGTCGGTGGATGGGAACTGCGCAGACCCCCTACGACGCGGTGCTACACGCGGCTCGGGATGTGGCCGAGCTCGACAACGCCCTGGACGCGGAGCGGCTCGGCGCGGCGTTGCTGGGCAGCGTCTACGCGGTCGCCGAGGCCCACCGAGACGATGCCGTCCGCGCCTTCGTCCGCGACTTCCTCGCCGCCACCTCCCGCCGCCGGGCGGCGGCGGCCACCACCATCCGCTCGGTCTTCGCCGCGTTGGTGCCGGACGCGCCCGGGGCCGACCGGGTCCGGCCGGGCGCCGCTGCACCCGCCTGGTCGGGGCAGCTCGGCCGGGTCCACCTCACCGGCTGCTGGGCGTACGGGGACGTCTTCGGCGACCAGACCTCCTACCTGGCGACCTTCGCCTACGACGATCCGGCGGGCGGACCGGAACACGCCCTGGTGGCACTCGTGGACCACAACATCGGCATCACCAAGGACATCTTCGTCGGTGGCCCACCGGCCCGGGTCCTCGACCAGATCCGCCAGATGTGCGCCGAAGACGAGCTGACCTGGTTCCGGGACGAGACACCAGCCGCCATGCACACCGAGGTGAGCCGGCATCTGGCCATCACCGACGAGCTCGGCGAGCTACCCGGAGAAGGGTCCCTCGCCACCGACCGCGCCCTGGTCGGGGCCCGACTCACGTTGCTGCCAACCAGCCGGGCGACAGCAACCCAGCAGCGGGCGGAGCCACTCACCACGGCGGAGCGGACGGACCTGATCCGGCGGTTCCTCGCCGCACCGGAGGCCGCCCAGCTCGGGCTGGACTCCCTCGACGACGATCAGCTGGCCTCCCTGCACTTCTGCCTCGGGCTGCTGCTGGATCACACCGCCACCTTCACCGACCCCGACCCGCTGCGGTGGAGCCCGACGGTCGCCGGGCTGTTCCTGCTGGACTGGGTGCACCGGCGGGCCGTCCTGGACATGGACGACGCGGCGCTCCTACCACGGGTGGTGCGGGGTTGGGCGGCGTACGCGGGCCGCAGGCGAGGGCTGTCAGCATCGGCGACGGCCCGCACCAATGCCGCTATTGATGAGATGGTGCCGGAATTCGCCCGCCTCTACAGCACCGGCGAGCGGCGCAGCCCGGCGACCGCGGCGGTCGCGCAGTTACTCGCGGACGGCGTCAACCCGGACGACCCGGCCGCACTCGACGCGTGGATCGAGGCGAACCGACACCATCTCACCGACGAAGGGTCCTGAACACCGACCCTCACACGAACGAAAGGCCCGCGACGCATCGGCCTCCCACCTCGAACACACTGACGCCGAAGGCTTTGACGCACATCAAAGCCTTCGGCACCAGTGGGGGCTTGGTTGAGCAGCTCGGCCTACGTCCGTTGACCTGGCCGGGCCGGCCCTGAACAGCGGCCGAAGCGTCTCAGGAGACCAGGCCGGGGACGGCGGGGTCCTTCGGGTTGGGACCGAAGCGGTTCGGACCGGGCTTGCTGTCCTGCACGTAGAAAATCAACAGGACAATCCCCCCGACAATCGGGATCAGCGCGAGCAGCAAGAACCAGCCGGAACGATCGGTGTCATGCAGACGTCGCACGCTGACCGCGAGTGACGGCAGGAAGAGTGCCAGGCCCACGATCACGGCAATGTAGGAGCCGCCCGCCTCACCACTAAGGCACGCCGCCAGGAAACCGAGGATGGAGTGGAAGAGATAAAACCACCAGTATTCAGAACGACGAGCCCGCCCACGGAATCCGACATACTGGGTAAGTACTGAACGAATGGCATCGACAAACGACACAATAGCTCCAAATTAATTAGGTGAAATCAGCTGGGCTGGCCAGACGATCTTGCCATAGCCGCCACCAACTCCTGCAACCGGAATGCCGAAAGACCGATTCAGAGCCACATCCATGACCGGGGAGCTATCTGAAATATGACTTTGCCGCGAGCAATGTCACAAATATGCAACACAGATACCGATATCAATCGTCCATTAATGAATAGACCTGATCTACACCTATAAAGGTGCAAAAATCCGGTAGCTGGCACACTGGGGCGATGTTCGACGCGCATGGGGAGAGGGCGTGGGGGACGGATAGCGCGCAGGGGAGGGAGGCGACACAACGGATGGCAAGGGTGATGGGGGCGGCGAGACCGCTGGCGTGGACGACGGCGGCGAGGACCGGTCAGCCGACGGGGGCATGGTGGCCGACGGAGGCACCATGGCCGAGCCAGCACCGGCCGCGGCGAGCAGCGGCATAGAAGCGGTCCCGGCGAGCAGCGCCATCGTGAACAGGTAGCCGCGGGAGGAACGTGCGCCGCTGGGGGCACGGTGAGCGCCGACGAGCCGTCGATAGCCGGGAGCCGAGCGGTGCCGGCCGGCAGAGAGAGGGCCCGCCGCGTCACCTGCCTCGGACACGCCACCCTCCTCGTCGTCCTCAGCCAACGGGAGTGACCCCGACCGGGCAGCCTCGGCGCTGGCAGTACCCTCACTCTGACGTAGTAACACTGCGTATAACAATTGGCACAGCGTGTCGACACGCCAATGCGCCAGGAGTGGCACGAATCGTCCCGGTTGGCGTTGCACCACTGCCGTCGACACTCGGGAATCCGGATAACAAAGCGGGCACCCGGCCGGACGCGGCCGGGCCGGACTGTGGGCGTGCTCACGTGTGATGCGAGTATGGACCACGACGGCAACGCAGCCGGACCTCCGCGCACCCCGCAGGCGGTACGGCTGGACGCCGGCGCTCCCGAACCGGATCCACTCCCCTGGATCCGGCTCACGCCGCGCGGCAACCCTCACCGGGGCTAGGCGTGGCCGCCAGGATCTTGTCCGGCAGCAGTCGGGCAGGCGCACGAGTTGCGCGCCGTCGGGTTACCCCCGACGCCGACGCAGACACGACAGGGAGAGACGGATGGCAAAAGGCGACCCCGGGGTCAGCACCCGCGGCCGGCGGGCCGTACCCCGATCCAGGAAGGGCGCGACCGGCGACCCCGAGCTGGTGCAGCTGCTCACCCCCGAAGGTGAGCGCATCGAGAGTGTGACCGGGCCGGACGGCACCGAATACCGGGTCGACTTCACCGACGAGGAGTACCGCAGCTTCTATCGGGACCTGGTGCTGGTGCGGAAGCTGGACGCCGAGGCGACCGCCCTGCAGCGGCAGGGCGAGCTGGGCCTCTGGGCGAGCCTGCTCGGCCAGGAGGCGGCCCAGGTCGGTTCCGGCCGGGCGCTGCGTACGCAGGACATGGCCTTCCCGACCTACCGGGAACATGGCGTCCTCTACTGCCGGGGCATCGACCCGATCATGCCGCTGGGCCTGTTCCGCGGAGTCGACCAGGGCGGCTGGGACCCGAACGAGTTCAAGTTCAACATGTACACGATCGTGATCGGGGCGCAGACGCTGCACGCGACCGGGTACGCCATGGGCATCACCATGGACGGCAAGACCGGCACCGACGAGGGCGAGGCGGTGATCGCCTACTTCGGTGACGGCGCCACCAGCCAGGGCGATGTCAACGAGTCGTTCGTCTGGGCCAGCGTCTTCAACGCGCCGATGGTCTTCTTCTGCCAGAACAACCAGTACGCCATCTCGGAGCCGCTGGAGCGCCAGACGCGCATCCCGCTCTACCGGCGGGCCGCCGGCTTCGGCTTCCCCGGCGTCCGGGTGGACGGCAATGACGTACTGGCCAGCTACGCGGTGACCCGGCACGCGCTGGACAACGCGCGACACGGGCAGGGGCCGAGCCTGATCGAGGCGTACACCTATCGGATGGGGGCGCACACCACCTCCGACGACCCCACCCGGTACCGGATCGCCAGCGAGGTCGAGGCCTGGCAGGCGAAGGATCCGATCGCCCGGATGAAGGCCTTCCTGGAAAAGCAGAAGATCGCCGGCGACGACTTCTTCGCCGAGGTGGACGAGCAGGCCAAGCGCGAGTCGGTGCACCTGCGCGAGCGGGTGCTGGAGATGCCGAACCCGGAGCCGAGCAGCATGTTCGACCACGTCTACCCCAACGGATCGCCCCTGGTTGACCAGCAGCGGGCGCAGTTCACGCAGTACCTGGAGTCGTTCGAGGGGAGCGCGCACTGATGGCCACGGAGACCCTCACCCTCGGCAAGGCCCTCAACGCCGGCATGCGCAAGGCCCTGGAGGACGACCCGAAGGTCGTGATCATGGGCGAGGACGTCGGCAAGCTCGGCGGCGTGTTCCGGATCACCGACGGGCTGCAGAAGGACTTCGGCGACCAGCGGGTGATCGACACCCCGCTCGCCGAGTCGGGCATCATCGGCACCGCGGTCGGCCTGGCCATCCGCGGCTACCGGCCGGTCTGCGAGATCCAGTTCGACGGTTTCGTCTACCCGGCGTACGACCAGATCGTGTCGCAGGTGGCGAAGATGCACTACCGCTCCCGCGGCAAGCTGAAGATCCCGATGGTGATCCGCATTCCGTTCGGGGGCGGCATCGGGGCGGTGGAGCACCACTCCGAGTCGCCGGAGGCGTACTTTTCGCACACCCCTGGGCTCAAGGTCGCCACCTGCGCCAACCCGCAGGACGCGTACGTGATGATCCAGCAGGCCATCGCGTCGGACGACCCGATCGTCTTCCTGGAGCCCAAGCGCCGCTACTGGGAGAAGGGCCCGGTCGAGGTCGACCAGCCGCTCCCGGAGGCCTACCCGCTGCAGGCCGCCCGGGTCGCGCGGCCCGGCACCGACGCGACCCTGATCGCGTACGGGCCGATGGTGCGTACCTGCCTGGACGCGGCGACCGCCGCCGCCGAGGACGGCCGTGAGCTGGAGGTCATCGACCTGCGCACGCTCGCCCCGCTGGACCTGGGCCAGGTGTACGAGTCGGTGCGCCGCACCGGGCGGGCCGTCGTGGTGCACGAGGCACCGTCGAACATCGGCCTCGGAGCCGAGGTCGCGGCCCGGATCACCGAGGAGTGCTTCTACTCCCTGGAGTCTCCGGTGCTGCGGGTTACCGGCTACGACATCCCCTACCCGGCCTCCCGGGTGGAGGAGGAGTACCTGCCCGACCTCGACCGGGTGCTCGACGCCGTCGACCGCACCTTCGGCTGGTGAGCGAGATGTCGCGAGTCAAGGAATTCAACCTGCCCGACCTGGGCGAGGGCCTGACCGAGGGGGAGATCCTCAGCTGGCTGGTCAAGGTCGGCGACACGATTGAGCTGAACCAGCCCATCGTCGAGGTGGAGACCGCCAAGGCGGCGGTCGAGATCCCGGCGAAGTGGGCCGGCCGGGTGCAGTCGATCTTCCAGGCGGAGGGGGCGACCGTCGAGGTCGGAACGCCGATCATCGCGATCGACACGGATCCGACCGCCGGCCCGCTGGAGACGCCGGAGCCGACCGACGACGCCGCGAAGGCCTCGTCGGCGGCGGGGGAGCCCGCCAAGGGCTCGGCCGAGTCCGGTCAGAACGGCGATGCCGCGTCCGGTGGGCGCACTCCCGTGCTGGTGGGCTACGGCCCGCGTACCACCGCCGCGAAGCGCCGCCCCCGCAAGGGTGTCGCTCCGGCCGCGCCAGCCCAGGCCGCCCCCGTACCCGCCCAGCCGGCTCCCGTACCGGCCCAGCCGGCTCCCGCGCTGGCGGCCAGCGGTCCGCGTGCCACCGGCAACGGGCACAGCGGTCCGGCCGGTGGCGCTCGGGTGCTGGCCAAGCCCCCGGTACGCAAGCTCGCGAAGGATCTCGGCGTCGACCTGTCCACCCTGATCGGGTCGGGTCCGCTCGGCTCGATCAGCCGGGAGGACGTACGGCAGGCGGCGAGCGCCACCGTGGCGACGGCGCAACCGCTGGCGGCGGCCGCGGCGGTCGGTAGCCCGGCGGCGAGCGTTGGGGCGCACCGCGAGCAGCGGATCCCGGTCAAGGGGGTCCGGAAGCTGACCGCGGAGAACATGTCCCGCTCGGCGTTCACCGCGCCGCACGTGACGGAGTTCCTGACCGTCGACATGACCCGGGCGATGAAGGCCCTGGACCGGCTCCGCCAGCGGCGGGAGTGGCGGGATGTTCGGGTCTCCCCGCTGCTGCTGGTCGCCAAGGCCGTGCTGTTGGCTGTCCGGCGGCACCCGATGGTGAACTCGACCTGGGCGGGCGAGGAGATCGTCGTCAAGGACTACGTCAACCTCGGCATCGCGGCGGCGACCGAGCGTGGCCTGATCGTGCCGAACGTGAAGGACGCGGGACGGCTCACCCTGCGGGAACTGGCGGACTCGCTGACCGATCTCGTTCAGACCGCCAAGGCCGGAAAGACCTCACCGGCGGACATGTCCGGCGGCACGTTGACCATCACCAACGTGGGGGTCTTCGGCGTGGACACCGGTACCCCGATTCTGCCGCCGGGCGAGTCGGCGATCCTGGCCTTCGGCGCGGTCCGCAAGATGCCGTGGGTGCACAAGGGCAAGGTCCGGCCCCGCCAGGTCACCACGCTGGGGCTCTCGTTCGACCATCGGATCATCGACGGGGAACTCGGGTCGCGCTTCCTACGGGACATCGGCGACTTCCTCGCCGACCCGGAGGCCGCGCTGCTCGCCTGGACCTGACCGGTAGCGATCGGCTGATCCACTGACGGCCGGTGTGCCCGGGGTTGACGCCCCGGGCACACCGGCCGTCGCCTTTGGCGAGACACCTTCGGTCAGACAGCTGACTTGCCTTAGATCATTCGGCTCGTGTCCGAGCTCACCTAAGAATCGTTGGCGATCTCGGACTCGGTTGCGCTTCAATTGGTGTCAGCAGGGGCTAACGACAACCGAATAGCCAGGAGTGAGACCCCATGAGCATGATCGACCGATTCCGCAACCGTCGCGACGCCAGCCGCCGCGCCCGTGCCATCGAGCGCGCGCTGCGTTCCGCCAATTCGCCGGCGGTCCGCGACGAGATCCTCACCATCGCGCAGCGTCAGATGTACTGACCCGCCCACGACTTTTCTCGCCTCCTCCCAGAAGGCCCGTCCGGCTCCGCCGGACGGGCCTTCGCCGTTCGGCTGCGCGCACGCGTCGACCGGGTCCTGTGGCGGCTGACACCGGGATTTCGCCGTCACCCGTCGCCCGGTACGGTGGTGTTCGGTCGTCGCCCGCCGATGCGGCAGGGCGGTTCCGGATCGAACCCAATCGAAACCGCCCGGCAACACGGAGTAGCGGCCCGACGCTCCCGAAACCTCCCTTCAGGAGGACCGGATACGGTGCGGAGAGCGGCCGGGGCGCGCGGACCGGCGATGCCGGTTGCCGTGTCGCGCACCGGCGTCCGCGGCCGAAGCTGATGGAGGAGGCGCACGCATGACGTCCGAAGGCACGCACCACCCCGGCCAGCAGCCGGAAGAGGCGTCGCCGGGCGCTGGCGGACCGACGCCATATGGCGACCGGCCGGGGCAGCAGGACAACGGATACGCCGCGGGGCAGCCGGACCTGGGCTGGGCGCCTCCGCCCCCCGCCCACCCCAGCCCGCCCGGGCCCGCCTGGGCAACCGAGGCACCACCGGTCCCCGCGTGGGGCACCGCCGCGCCACCGGAACCGCACATGACGCCCGCTTCGGCGGGATGGGCCCCGGACCCGGAGATGTCGCAGCCTGGGCCGGGACGCGGCGGCCCACCGGAGGCGGCTTGGGCCCCGCCCCAGTCCACCGAACCGGCCTGGACGCAGCAGCCGCCCCCGGTCATCCGGGCCACCGCGCAGGTGCCCCAGCCAGCGCCCAGCCAGTCCACACCGGACGCCCCCGCGGCGAGCGGCCGGCCAGCGCCGATCCCCGAGTGGAACGTCGGAGCCGGCCAACCAGATCCGGCACCGTCGGGCGGCTGGGCACCCGAGGCAGCCGCTTGGGCGCCCGGAAGTCCCGCTGTCGCCACCAGCAACGAGGGCGGCTGGCAGCCCGGGGAGCCGCCGTCGAGCTTCACCGGCACGGCTACGCCCGGCGAGCGCCCCACACCGCCCTGGGTACCCGCACCACGCAGCGCGGCCGATGGGTTGAACATGCCCGGCGTCGAACCGTGGGCGCCGGAGGAGGCCTGGGGTAACGCCGAACGTTCGGCGGCTACCGGGCAGGAGCCGGCCGCCCCCGAGGAGCCTCCGGCCTACCAGCCAACGCTGGGCCCCGGCATCTCTCCCGCCAATGCGGTCCCGCTCCCGCCGCAGGAGCAGCGGATACCCGGCGCCAGCCTGGCGGCCAGCCCACCGGCCGCTGTGCCACCACCGGCCGACTTCGCCACGCCACCACCACCGGCCGCTGTGCCACCACCGGCTGGATTCGCCGCGCCGGCCGATTTTTCCGCGCCGCCGGGCGCCCCGGAACCTGCTCGCCCCGACCCTGGATTCGAGGCGGACCAGCACGGATGGCCCCCGCCGGCCGGACCGGGCGAGCCCTCCGCGCCTCCGGCGGTGCCCGCGCCGCGCACGTCCCCGGAGCCCGCCGACCAGCCCGCACCCCCGGCAGTGTCCGGCGGTGTTTCGGCCAGCGCCGCTGTGCCGCTGGGCAACCGGGTGACGCCTCCGGCCGACCCGGCCCAGGTAGCCCCCGTGTCAGCGCCACAGCCACGCGTGTACGGCCGACCCGCGCCGCCGGAGCCAGCCGAGGTCGACGGCTACCAGGCCGACCCGCAACGATTCACTCCGGAGAGTCCGCCGGAGGACGGCCAAGACACTGGGCTCGACGCCAACCGTGGCTTCGGCCCAGCCAACGAACCCAGCCCCGGCGGCGGCTTCGGTCCGGACGGTGGCTTCGGTCGCGGCAGCGAGGAACGCCCCGCCGGCTACGCGCCCGTCGTGCCAGCTCCCGCGGCGCCCTTCCCGCCGAACATCCCCGCCTTCACCGACGCCCAGGCCAGCGACCGACCGGTCAATGGCACCCGGCCACATCCGGGCGAGGAACGCCCCGCCGATCGATTCGGCGAACCGGTGACGGGTGCCGCCAGCGTCAACAGCACCACCGCCTTCGCCCCGCAACCCGAGGCAGCGTTCCCGCCACCGGCGCAGCCCCCGACCCCGGCTTGGGACCAGGCCCAACCCCCGGCCCCGGCCTGGGGCCAGGCCCAGCCCCCAACCTCAGCCTGGGACCAGGCCCAGCCGCCAGCGCAGCCCTCAACCCCATCCTGGGACCAGAATGGCTCGGCCAGTTCGGACGCGGACCAAAGCCGCTTCGACGCGTTCCAACCGATCGCCGAGCCAGCTGCCGATGCGCCTGTTCCAAAGGTCCGTAACGGCCGGGTGTTGGCTGCGGTGCTCGTCGCCGCGGTGCTGATCCTGGCCATACCGCTGGGGCTGCTCATGCTGCTCGGCAAGATCGGCGGGAACGATTCGGCACAGAGCTTCAACCCGGCAGTCGGAAGCTGCGTCAAGCAATCGGGGAACACAGGGGAAGCGGTGGACTGCGGTGACGCCGAGGCACACACAGTCGTGTCGAGAGTGAACTCCGAGGAAGAGTGCCCGGGGCCGAAACTGATCCTCTCGGGCTCCGGCAACGACCGGGTGCTCTGCCTCGAAAAGACCAACTGACCAGCCCGACCGATGGTGGGGCCACAGTCGACCTGTGACCCCACCATCGGTCGTTTCAACAGGAAACAGGGCAGCTACAACGTCAGCCAGCGGTACTGCCACTGGTTGAAGCCGACCCCTCCCAGCCCGACGAGCGCAGCGGACCGGTCAACAAATCAGCACCGCACCGCTGCTCTAGCTTCGCGCAGGCCAGGGAGAGCTCCGTCCAGGCGTGTGCGGCGTAGCGAAGCGGGGTGAGGCGGGCCTGGCGTAAATCGGCGTAGGTGATCACTGAACGCTCACCGCCCGCGGATGTCGAAGTGAGCGGCGTTGGCCTCGTCGCTGTAGCGGTAGTCCCGCGCGCAGTCGCCGAAAGCGTCACCGAGCTGGTCGAGGTAGCCGGTCAGCCTGGTTAGATCGGCCAGCCAGGACTCGTGAAGCTGCTCCAGTGCTGCTCGGGTCTGCCACCCCGGCAAACCGGAGACAGCCATTCCTGTCTCGTCCCCGATATCGGCCGCACTGCGCCGCAGGTCCTCGCGGAGGTCCGCGCAGGCGCCAGCCGCCCTATCCAATAGGTCCGGTGCTACCCGAAGCTCCGTCACCAGCGCCCCCAGCTTGATGTGGGGCTCATAGTAGTGGCGCTGTCGCGGATCGGATGTCCCCTAGCTACCGCCAGCAAGGCGGGCTACCGGAGCGACTCGGGGCTCGACCGCAGCGACGAACGTGCCCGTCCCAGGTCGGGCCGGGCACGTTCGTGGGGTAGGTCAGTCGCGTCCTGGAAGCTGGGCGACGAACGCCCGCCACGACGCCGGCCCGAACACCAGCGCCGGGCCGGTCGGGTCCTTGGAATCCCGGACCCCCACCGCACCGGACAGATTGTCGGCAACCTCGACGCAGTCGCCGCCGTTGCCGCTGCTGCGGCTGCTCTTGCGCCAACGCGCTCCGGTCAAGTCCATGATTCAGCCACTTCCCTCAGAAGATCAACTGACTGCCAGTGGGACAACGCCTCACCCCGCACGTTCTCCCACACCTCCAGTATCGCCGCCACATCGTTCGGGGTGCTAACCATCTCTCCCTCCAGCTGGCTGTCCAGGTAGACCGCCATCCGATGGTCCGCACCGGTGCCGATGACGAACGGCCCGTTGAGGCCCGCGTAGGCGCCGACGGTCAACGGCACCACGTGCAACCGGATGTGGGGGGCCGCGCAGGCTGCCAGCAGGGCAGACACCTGCTCCCGCATCGTCTCCCGGCCGCCGGCCGGGCGCCGGAGGGCGACCTCGTCGACCACGGCCGCGAACTGTGGCGGATCTTCCTTGGTGAGGATGGCCTGCCGCGAGAGCCGGGTGGCGACGAGCCGGTCGACCGCCGTGCGTCCCCGTAGACCCCCACTGGATAGCACCGCGCGTGCGTAGGCCTCGGTCTGCAGTAGGCCGGGAACAACCAGCGGCTGATATGACCGCAGCGATGTCGCCTCGCGTTCGAATTCCTGCCACGGGCGAAACCAGATCGGATTGCGACGTCTCGAAGTGTCCGGCCAGATGTCTTCCTTGTCCACACCGAGCGCATCCGCCGCCGCCGTGCGGTGCGCCGGGTGCGGAACATGATCCTTTACGAGCCACCGCGTCGTCGTTTTCCGATCAACCCCGACCCGTTCGGCGAGCGATTGAGCGGTGTGGCCAGCCTCGTTCATGGCCAGCCGAAGTGCCTCGTTCATGGGCCCCTCCGGAAGGCATTTCGGATGTCTTCGGACCATACGTCGATGGGGTTTTACTGTCCACTACTGATAGCCAGACTGAATCCGCGAAACGGCGTGAGCCGGTGGAGGTCCAATCCCGCCGGAGGCGCTGTCGGACCGCCCCCACCCGAGGGGCGGTCCTCCACCAACACCAAGGAGACCCAAATGCGAATCCGCTGGTTCAGTTGGCGGCGGAGAAACACCGCACCGCCCCGCCCGCACGGCACGAACGCGCCGTACCGCGCCCCAGCCCCGGGCCCGAGCCGCCCCACGAACCTGCCGGTCAACCTGCCGGCGTGGATGACCCAACCC
>NZ_KB905359.1:3027949-3029378 GCF_000378845.1 Salinispora pacifica DSM 45544
GCCGTCCGGCGCGATCAGGTCGATGACGAGGTCGCCCCGCCAGGTGTGGGGGATGTCCACCGCCACGGTCGAGGAGGCGGAGGCGTCCCGGTCGCAGCCGGCGATGGCGATCGAGCTGGTCACCGCGGAACCGGCGTCCGGAATCGCCACGTCGGTGTCGTTGGTGCCGGAGCAGCCCGGCGGCGGAGGCGGCGGCGTGGTGCCGCCGTCACCGACGTAGAGAAGCTTGTTCGGCGAGCCACTGCCCGGCGAGCCAATCGCGCCGTCGGTGGCGTTGTCGACCAGCGCGTCCCGAATCTGCTGCGGGGTGTACGACGGGTTGGCCGACAGGACCAGCGCCGCGGCACCCGCGACGTGCGGCGACGCCATCGACGTGCCGCTGATCGTGTTTGTGCTGGTGTCACTGTTGATCCAGGGCGCGGTGATGGACGAGCCCGGCGCGAAGATGTCCAGACAGGGGCCGTAGTTGGAGCGAGAGGACCTGTCATCGGTGCTGGTCGTATTCCCGACGGTAAGCGCAGCCGGGGTGCGGGCCGGTGAGTAGTTACAGGCGTTGGCGCTGCTGTTACCCGCCGCCAGCGCGTAGGTGACACCGGAGTTGATCGAGTTGGTCACCGCGGCGTCCAACGCNCTGTTCGCACCGCCACCAAGACTCATNTTCGCCACCGCCGGCTGGACCGCATTCGCGGTCACCCAGTCAACACCGGCCACAACCCCGGCGAAGGAACCGCTGCCCGCGCAGTTCAGCACCTTCACCGCCACCAGGTTCGTCTCCTTGGCGATGCCGTGTGCCGTGCCACCGACGGTACCGGCGACGTGCGTGCCGTGCCCATTACAGTCGGTGTCATTACTGTCGGCGGTGTTGGTGCCCCAGGTAGCCCTACCACCGAAGTCCTGGTGAGTGGTACGGATACCGGTGTCGAGGATGTAGACAGTCACGTCACTGGCAGTGTTCGGGTAGGTGTAGGAGTTGTCCAGCGGCAAATCCCGCTGGTCAACCCGGTCCAGGCCCCAGGACGGCGGGTTGTTCTGGGTGTCAGCGATCGACACCTCGTGGTTCTGCTCGACGTAGGCCACCGCTGGGTCGGCCGCGATCCGAGCGGCGGCACCAGCGTCCACCCGCAGTTCGGCTCCGCGGAGGGCCGCGGTGTACGTCCGGGCTACCTGGCCACCATGCCGGTCCACCAAGCGATCAGCCGACCGCTCGACCGCACCACGGCCAACCGCACTGTCCTTGAAGACCACGATGTAGCTGTCGGCTACCGCCGTAGCGCCTCCCGCACTACGGATCTCACCAACCGGTTCAGCGGCCATAGCGGGGGTTGCGGACGCCATCATGGCCATCGTGGCTAGTCCGACGAACATGGACCTTCGGGATAGACCCATCTCCTCTGTCTCCCTCCGGATGGCATCAAGGTCCACCGACTCC
>NZ_KB905359.1:3029478-3412919 GCF_000378845.1 Salinispora pacifica DSM 45544
ACGCGTACGGCAGGTCAGTCATCCGGGTGCCGGTCTCCACCGCCGACACGGTCGATGCCGAGTAGTTCGTTCGACGCCCGAACTCCTCCTGGCTCATGCCGGCGAGCGCCCGTTGTCGACGGAGCTGCACCCGGATGAGATCAGCGGCACGTTCAGATTCCATCGGCCCTCCAGAGATTCTTCTAGATCGCCACACCACGCCAGCCCATCAAGCAAGATCGCCAAGCGCCGCCAGTCGGGTTGCCAAGATCGCCAAGCGCCGCCAGAAAATGAGCAAGATCGCCAGACGTCGCCAGCCCTACCAGCAAGATCGCCAAGCTTCGCCAGGAAAAGAGCACGATCGCCAGACCCTCGCCAGGATCAGCATGAAGCCCTTCCGCCGCCAGGTGGTTAACACCCAGAGTGAATTGAGACGGCGTGAGCCGGTGGAGGACTTTCCCGCCGGAGGCGCCTGTCGGACCGCCCCCACCCCCCGCGCTGTCAGTGGGGGCGGTCCTCCACCAACATCAAGGAGGTCCAAATGCGAATCCGCTGGTTTGGTTGGCGTCGGAGGAACGCCGCACCGCCCCGCCCGCACGGCACGAATGCGCCGTACCGCGCAGGCGGGGTGCACCGAGCAGGCGGAGCACACCGGGCAGGCAGATCACCGCGCAGCAATGCGCCGTACCGGGCAAGCGGGCCACACCGGGGAAGCGGGCCTGGCCGCCCAGCGAACCTGCCGACGTGGATGACCCAACCCACCCTCGCCGAACCCCAACCCGGACGCGTCGGCCGGCTCACCCCCGCCCAACAATGGCGCGCCAACGGAGGCCGCTGGTGAACCCCCACCACCTCCCCCAACCACGACTCGGCCCCCACCCCCAACACCCACACCACCACACCAGAAACCAACCACCCCACACACCCCTACGACCCACCTGGACCTGCCGCGCCTGCGGCCACCCCTGGCCCTGCGCCGAAGCCCGCCTCCTCCTCACCACCCAATACAACACCCGACAGTCAAGCCTGTCGATCTACCTCGCCGGACTCTGCTACGAAGCCATGCACGACCTCTACCACCTCAACCCCCACGACGCACCACACCCCCGCGACCTATTCGAACGCTTCGTCGCCTGGGGGCCATTCCGGCGGTCGGGCTGCTGAGCACCGCTATTCGGCTTGCACCAATCGGGGGATTTCAGTTTCTAGTCAAGGAACGCAATGCGGTTCGTAAAGACTCTGCCGCCCCACCGAGCCGAGCACGCCCCTCGCCCAACTGATCCAGGAGGCGGGGGCGACGGTGCCGGTCCGCATCGTTGACATCACCGTACCCATCAGGCTGCTGGCCGACAGCCAGGAAGCCACCTCGACCGACGCCCCCGACCAACACAACCCCTGGAGAGCGCCCGCGTCGTTTTCCTCATCACGTTGGCTCATCCACGGGGGCACCTGCGTCGTTGCCGTGGGAGGGTTGCCCCATGGCAACCGCGCCTCGCGTCCGAGCACCCGAGCTGAAGGGCCGTCGCTGGCTGAACACCGGCGGACGAGACCTGACCCTGGCCGACCTTCGAGGCCGGATAACCGTCCTCGACTTCTGGACCTTCTGCTGCATCAACTGCCTACACGTACTCGACGAGCTACGGCCCATCGAGCAGAAGTACGCCGACGTACTCGTGGTCATCGGCGTCCACTCACCCAAGTTCGAACACGAGAAGGACCCGGACGCCCTGGCCGACGCCGTCGAACGGTACGGCGTGCATCACGCGGTGCTCGACGACCCCGAACTGAACATGTGGCAGCAGTACGCCGCCCGGGCCTGGCCGACCCTGGCCGTGATCGACCCCGAGGGATACGTGGTGGCCACGATGGCCGGCGAGGGACACGCCGAAGGCCTGGTCCGGCTCGTGGACGACCTGATCGCCACCCACGAGGCCAAGGGCACTCTGCACCGGGGCGACGGCCCGTACGTGCCCCCCGCCGAGCCGGAGACCACGCTGCGCTTCCCGGGCAAGGGTGTCGTACTCGACAACGAGAACCTACTGGTGTCGGACTCCGCCCGGCACTCCCTCGCCGAGCTGGCTCCGGACGGCGAGACGCTGCTCCGCCGGATCGGCACCGGCGCGCGCGGTCGGGCCGACGGGCCGGCCACAGCGGCCACCTTCGCCGAGCCGCAGGGGCTCTGCCTCCTCCCGGCCCACGTCTCCCGGCTGGTCGGTTACGACCTGGTCGTCGCGGACACCGTCAACCATCTGCTGCGCGGCGTACGCCTCGACACCGGCGAGGTGGTCACCGTGGCCGGCACCGGCCGGCAGTGGCGTTCCACCGTGGATGACCACGCCCACGACGCCCGCTCGGTCGACCTCTCCTCCCCCTGGGACCTGGCCTGGTACGACGACCGCCTGGTGATCGCCATGGCCGGCATCCACCAGCTCTGGTGGTTCGACCCGGTGAAACGCACGGCCGGCATGTACGCGGGCAGCACCGTCGAGGCGCGCAAGGACGGCCCGCTGGCCGAGGCGTGGCTGGCCCAGCCCTCCGGCCTGTCGGTCTCCGCCGACGGCAGCCGGCTCTGGGTGGCCGACAGCGAGACCAGCGCGGTCCGCTACGTCGAGAACGGCGCCCTGCACACCGCGGTCGGGCAGGGGCTCTTCGAGTTCGGGCACGTCGACGGGCCGGCCGCGCAGGCGCTGCTCCAGCATCCGCTGGGGGTCTGCGCGCTGCCCGACGGGTCGGTGCTGATCGCCGACACGTACAACGGGGCGGTCCGCCGCTACGACCCGGAGTCGGACTCAGTCGGCACGGTCGCCGACGGGCTCGCCGAGCCGAGCGACCTGCTGCTCACCCCGGACGGCGGAGTGCTGGTCGTGGAGTCCACCGCCCACCGACTGACCCGACTCGCGCCGGGCGCGCTCACCGCCGCCGGGGCCAGCACGGTCGACGGCCCGCGGCACCGGACCGAGCGGAGACCGACCGAGCTACGCGCCGGCGAGGTGACCCTGGAGGTCATCTTCACCCCGGCGCCCGGTCAAAAGCTCGACGACAGCTACGGACCGTCCACCCGCCTGGTGGTCACGGCGTCCCCGCCGGAGCTGCTGCTGGCCGGCGCGGGCACCGGCACCGAGCTGACCCGCCAGCTGGTGCTCAACGACTCGGTACCCGAGGGGGTGCTCCAGGTGACCGCCCAGGCGGCGACCTGCGACGCCGATGCGGCGCACGCCGCGTGTCACCTGACCCGACAGGACTGGGGCGTACCGATCTGGGTGGTTGACGACGCAGCCGACCGCCTCCCGCTGGTGCTACGCGGCATGGACCCGGGGGCCGGCGCGGACCCCGGCACCTGACCGGCACGGGGGTCCCGTAACGCTGTTAGGCCCGCCCCGCACCTCCGGTGAACGGGGCGAGCGGGACCCCCGCGTCAACCAACACGGCGCGGATCAGCTCGGCGCAGCGCACCGCACCGGGGGTGTCGCCGTGTAGGCAGATCGACTGGACCGGGCAGGGAATCACGGTGCCGTCGACCGCCACCACCGCCTGCTCGGTAGCCATCCGGAGAGCCTGCTGGGCCATCTGCTCCGCGTCGGTGACCAGCGCGTCCGGGGTGCCCCGGGGCACCAGCCTGCCGTTGGGCTGGTAGCCCCGGTCGGCGAAGCCCTCGCTGACCGCCCGCAGCCCCGCACCATTCGCGAGTTGGGCGAGCACCGAGCCGGACGGGCAGAGCAGGGAGAGCTGGTCGTCGTACTCGGCGACCGCGGCGACCACCGCCGCCGCCTGCGATTCGTCGTGGGTGACGGCGTGGTAGAGCGCGCCGTGCGGCTTGAGGTAGCGGACCCGCGTCCCGGCGACCCGGCAGAAGCCGTCGAGCGCACCGAGCTGGTAGATGACCTCGTCGCGTAGTTCGGCGAACTCGTACGCGATGTGCCGGCGGCCGAAGCCAACCAGGTCCCGGTAGCTGACCTGGGCGCCCACCACGACTCCCCGCTCGGCGGCCCCGGCGCAGACCCGACGCATGGTGACGGCGTCGCCCGCGTGGAAGCCGCAGGCGACGTTGGCGGAGGTGACCAGGTCCAGCAGCGCGGCATCGTCGCCGAGCCGCCAGACGCCGAGGCCCTCACCGAGATCCGCGTTGAGGTCCATAGAACCTCACCGTAGTCCCTGGCCGGGCCTGCGCGAGCGGGGTCACGTCAACCACCACCCCGACCACCGGGTACCCCCCGGTGGTCGGATGGTCGGCGAGGAAGACCAGGGGTTGGCCGTCCGCCGGCACCTGCACCGCCCCGAGTACGAGCCCCTCGCTGGGCAGCTCCCCCGACACCGCTCGGGGCAGCGGCGCCCCGGACAGGCGAGCGCCGACCCGGTTGCTGACCGGGGTCAGGGTGTAGGCCGTACCGAACAGCCGGTCGAGTGCGGGTGCGGTGAACCAGTCGGCGCGTGGACCGAGGCGCAGCGCCAGCCGTACCTCGGCCGGGGCCGGCACGGTCGCGGTGACATCCACCGGGGCGGGCGGCCCGGCCGGCGCGCCCACGGGGAGCCGGTCGCCGTCGTGCAGTGGGGGCGGGCCGAGCCCGGAGAGGGTGTCGGTGGCCCGGCTGCCGAGCACCGGTTCGACGGCGAGCCCGCCGGCGACGGCGAGCCAGGACCGCAGCCCGGTGCGCGGCGGACCGACCCGCACCACCGCACCTGCCGGGATCGCGAGCGGCCGCCCCACGTCGCCGGGACGCTCGCCGACGTGAACGGGAGCGTCCGCCCCGGTGACCGCGACCGCGGTGGCGCGACGGAACCGCAGCTCACACCCGGTCAGGGTGATCTCCAGACCGGCGGTGCCCTCCGGGTTGCCGACCAGCCGGTTGGCCAGCCGAAGCGCACCCGGGTCGAGAGCGCCGGAGCGCGGTACGCCGAGGTGCGCCCAGCCGGGCCGGCCGAGATCCTGCACGGTGGTGAGCATGCCGGCCCGCAATACCTCGACCACGTCACCCCTGCCGGCTTCGACCGCGCTGGTTAACGTCGGCCCGGTGGGCCGGGTGCCGGTCATGCCGGGACCAGCCGCACCCGGGTGCCGGGCGTGAGCCGGGCCGGTGGGTCGGCGTGCACGTCGAACAGGGGCAGGTCGGTGTGGCCGACGAGCAGCCAGCCGCCGGGCGAGGCGGTCGGATAGATCCCGGCGTACGGACCGGCCAGCGCGACGGAGCCGGCCGGGACCCGGGGGCGGGGGGTCGGCAGCCGGGGCACGGCCAACCCGGCGGGCAACCCGGTCAGGTACGCGAAGCCGGGCGCGAAACCGCAGAAGGCCACCCGGAACTCGGTGCCGATGAGCCGGCGTACGACGGTCGGCACGGCGACGTCCCAGTAGCCGGCGACGGTCGGCAGGTCGGCCCCGTCGTAACGCACCGGAACCTCGCAGACGCCGGTGCCTCCACTTCCGGTGCCGGTGCCCGTGCCCGTGCCCGTGCCCGTGCCGGCAATATCGGTGCCGGCGGTGCCGGCGCTCAGGGCGGCGGCGCCGGTGGCAGCGATGCTGGGGGGCAGGTTCCAGGTGCCGAGGAGCGCGGCGGTGTGGGTCGGATCGGGGAGGCCGTCGAGCAGCACGGTGCGGGCCGCCGGAATGATCTCGATCGCGTCCAGGTCGCCCCGTTCCCGGCGTCGCCACAGCTCGGCTCGCCACGCCTCCACCTGGTCGGCGTCGGAACAGTCGAGCAGCAGGGCGTGCGCCCCGACCGGCCGGATCCGCATCCCGCCATCTTCCCGGACCCAGCCAGGTTCCGGAACGAGCCGGCAGCCGGACGCCCATCCGCTCGGCCACCGGTTACGTGACCATCGGCACTACCACCAGGTAACCTACGGCGTCGTAACCTGTTGGCGTGACCTCCTCCGCACCAACCCGCCTCAAGCCGACCGACCTCGGCAAACCTCGGATGCGCGGCTGGCTGCACGCGTACGCGTTCTTCGTCGCCGTCGTCTGCGGGATCGTCCTCTGCTCCATCGCTGCCGCCCGGTCCGGCTGGTCGCCGCTGGTTAGCACCCTGATCTACAGCCTGACCGTCTGCGGGCTCTTCGGCACCAGCGGGCTCTACCACCGGCGGGTGTGGTCAGAGCGCGGCTTCCAGGTCATGCGGCGGATGGACCACTCGATGATCTTTATCTTCATCGCCGGTACGTACACGCCATTCTGCGTCCTGCTGCTGGAGCCCCGACCAGCGACGATCATGCTCGCGCTGGTGTGGGGTGGCGCACTCGGGGGCGTGGCCCTCAAGCTCATCTGGCCGCACGCCCCACGCTGGGTCTCCGCGCCGCTCTACCTGGCGCTCGGCTGGGTCGCGGTGGCGATGCTGCCGGACATCCTCCACGCGGGCGGGGTGACCGCCCTGGTCCTACTGATCGTTGGCGGTGCGATCTACAGCATCGGCGCGGTGAGCTACGCCCTGCGCCGGCCCAACCCGTGGCCCACGGTCTTCGGTCACCACGAGTTCTTCCACGCCTGCACCCTGGTCGCCGCGATCTGTCACCACATCGCGATCTACTTCGCCCTCTTCGCCTAGCCCTCCGGTCGGTCGGGAACGCCAATCGGGCAAGCTGGGGGTATGACGGACGCGCACGCCCAAAACCGCACGCTGGTGTTGCTCCGACACGCGAAGGCAGAGCCCCCCGGTGACCGACCGGACGTGGACCGGCCGCTGACGGCGCGCGGGCGGGCGGACGCGGCGGCCGCCGGCGCGTGGCTGGCCCACCACCGGTTCCTCCCGGACGTGGTGATCTGCTCCTCGGCCCGCCGCACCCGGGAAACCTGGCACGGCGTGGCGATGGGGATGACCGGGGCGCCATCGGAGGGCGGCTCCGCGGGCCCGGCACCCGACGTGCACTACGCCGACGACGCGTACGAGGCGCATCCGGCGGATCTGCTGGCCCTGGTGCGCCGGGTCGAACCGACCGCCCGGACGGTGTTACTGATCGCCCACAACCCCGGCGTGTCGCAGCTGTCGATACTGCTCGACTCCGAGCAGGCGGACCGGGACCCACAACGGACCAGCCAGGCCGTGGTGCATCGCACGACGGCGGAGTGGGCCCACCTCGGCCGCCGGGACACCGTCATCACCACCGAGCACACCGCCCGCGGCTGAGCCGCGACGGGCGGAGCCGCTGGGGTTGAGCTGCTGGGGTTGAGCTGCTGCCGGGCGGCGCCGCCGCGCGGGGCCGCCGGGTTAAGCCGGCGCCAGTCGCGACGGCTCACCCCGCCGCTCAGGACGGCGGCGCTGTCGGCGGCGGTGGATCCGGCGGCGGTGGCATCATCGCGGTCGGATGCGACAGCCGGTTCTCCTCCACGATCAGCGTCCGCGCCCGCTTGCGCCGGTCCTGCCAGAACCACACCGTGGTGAGGAGGACGGCCAGCCCGGCCAGAATGAAGACCCAACCGACCGCACGCAGGTCCACCCACCAAACGTTGGCCCGGACCGCGAAGGTGAGGATCGCCCCGAGGGCGATCAGGAAAATACCGCTACCAATGCCCATGTGCGCTGCACTCCCCCGTGCGATGGCTCTGGGCGTTCTCTGCCTGACCTGATGCCGGTTACCCGCCGCCGCCGGGTGCTACCCCTGTCCGGGCCGGGCAACCAACACGACGGCCGGCGGGTCACCCCGCCGGCCGTCGGTTCTGCCGGGTCTGTCCCCGGATCAGCCCTGCCCTTCGAAACTGGTCAGAACGCCTCCTCCGGGAGGTCCATGACGCTCAGGTCGACGTTCTCGATGATGCGCCGATCGGCGCCGATGCGCGGCAGCACCTCGCGGGCGAAGAACCGGGCCGCCGCCACCTTGCCGGTGTAGAAGTCCCGGTCGGTGCCGGCGTCGCCAGCGAGCGCCGTCAGCGCCACGTCGGCCTGCCGCTGGAGCAGCCAGCCCACCACCAGGTCCCCAACGGCGAGCAGGAACCGGCGGCTGCCCAGGCCGACCTTGTACAGCGCCCGGGTCTCGCCGCCCTGCGCCGCACCCAGCCAGCCGGTCAGCGTGCCGAGGATGCTCTGAATCTCGCCGAGGGCGCGGCCGAGCGCCTGCCGCTCCTCCTTGAGCTGCCCGTTACCAGCCTCGGCGGAGATGAACTCCTGGATCTCGCCGGCGACCGCCATCAGGGCCTTGCCGTTGTCCCGGACGACCTTGCGGAAGATCAGGTCGAGGCTCTGGATCGCCGTGGTGCCCTCGTACAGAGTGTCGATCTTGGCGTCCCGGACGTACTGCTCCAGCGGGTAGTCCTGGAGGAAGCCGGAGCCACCAAAGGTCTGGAGGGACTCGTGGCCGAGCAGTTCGTACGCCCGCTCCGAGCCGACGCCCTTGACAAGTGGCAGCAGCAGGTCGTTGACCCGCTTGGCGAGCTTGACGGTCTTCTCGTCGCCGGCCGCCTCAGCGATGGCGACCTTGTCCTGCCAGGTGGCGGTGTAGCAGACGAGGGCCCGCAGCCCCTCGGCGTACGACTTCTGGAGCAGCAGCGAGCGGCGTACGTCCGGGTGGTGGGTGATCGTGACCCGGGGAGCGCTCTTGTCGGTCATCTGGGTCAGGTCGGCGCCCTGCACCCGGCTCTTGGCGTACTCAAGCGCGTTCAGGTAGCCGGTGGAGAGGGTGGCGATCGCCTTCGTGCCGACCATCATCCGGGCGTACTCGATGATCATGAACATCTGCCGGATGCCGTCGTGCTTCTCACCCAGCAGCCAGCCCTGGGCCGGCACGCCGTGCTCGCCGAAGGTCAGCTCGCAGGTGTTCGAGACCTTGAGCCCCATCTTGTGCTCGACGTTGGTGGCGAAGACGCCGTTGCGCTCGCCCAGCTCGCCGGTCTCCTCGTTGAAGTGGTATTTCGGCACCACGAAGAGGGAGAGGCCCTTGGTGCCCGGGCCGCCCACACCCTCGACCCCGACCGGCCGGGCCAGCACATAGTGGACGATGTTGTCGCTGAGGTCGTGCTCGCCGGAGGTGATGAAGCGCTTGACGCCCTCGATGTGCCACGAGCCGTCCGGCTGCGGGATGGCACGGGCGCGGCCGGCGCCGACATCCGAGCCGGCGTCCGCCTCGGTCAGCACCATCGTGGAGCCCCAGCCCTGGTCGATGAAGAGCTTTGCCCACCTCCGCTGCCGCTCGGTGCCCTCAACGTGCAGGACGTGCGCGAACGAGGGGCCGGAGGCGTACATCCAGACCGCGGCGTTGGAGCCCAACACCAGCTCGGCCAGCGACCACCAGAGGGCGCGGGGTGCGTTGCTACCGCCGAGCGCCTCGGGCAGGTCCAGCCGCCAGAACTCGGCGTCGATGAACCGGCGGTACGACTTCTTGAACGACTCCGTCAGCGGAGCGGTGTGTGTCGCCGGATCAAAGACCGGCGGGTTGCGGTCGCTGTCCGTGTAGCTGGCTGCCAGGTCTTCCCGGGCTAGCCGGTCGACCTCGGCGAGGAAGCTCCGGGCGGTGTCGACATCCAGCTCCGTGTAGGGGGCCTGGCTGAACGCCCGGTCTGCCCCGAACACCTCGAACAGGTTGAACTCAAGGTCCCGAAGGTTGCTCTTGTAGTGGGTCATGGTCGCTGGCCCCGCTTCCGGACGCGTGTTACCGATCAGTAACCCCGACTGTATTACTCGCGGGTAGGCAACGACAAGCCCTTCACCCCTCCGGCGTGCCAACCTCCCAACTCGGCACGACGGCCGAACCCCCGGGCCGAGTACCGGTGTACTCCATCAGGACCAGTGCGATGTCGTCGTCGAGCCGGTCATACACCCACTCGACCAGCGCTGCTTCCAGAGAGGCCAGCCCGTCGGCGACGGTGCCATGCCCGAGCAACCGCCAGGCTCGACCAGCGGTCGGAAAGAACTCACCGTCCCGCCGGGCCTCGCCGAGACCGTCGGTGAACAACAGCAGCCGGTCGCCCGGCTCCAACCGCTCCACCCGGGCTCGGACCGCCGGCATGAACCCCAGCGGCGGAGCCGGCGCCGGCGGCTCCAACGCGATCACCACCCCCCGCCGCAACAACAGCGGCGCCGGATGTCCACAGTTCACGATGGTCAGGGTGCCACCCCGCTCCTCGACCAGAGCCGCGGTCACGAAGTCCTCGTCACCCCCGCTCCGGGCCACCGCCCGGTCCAGGTCCGCGACGACCGCCCGCAGGTCCGCCCGCTCGTACGCCACATGCCGGTAGGAGCCCAGCACGATGCTGGCCAACCGGACCGCGTCCAGGCCCTTACCCCGAACATCCCCAATGATCATGCGTACGCCGTACGGCGTGTCCAGTGCCTCGTACAGGTCGCCGCCGATCTCCGCGGTGGCCGTGGAGGAGATGTACCGGGCGGCGACGGCCAAGGAGCCGACCTGTGGACCGAGCGGACGGAGTACCGCCTGCTGAGCAACAGTGGCGAGCCTCGACAACTCCTCGATCCGCTCGGCCTGCCGCTGCCGGATCGAGGCCATGGTGGCAGCCAATGCGGCGCCCAGGGCGATGCCAGCCACCGCAACCGCGGCCGGCAGTGACCCGACCCCCTCGGCCAACGCGAAGCCGACGCCGAGGAAGACGGCTACAACCCCCACCCCCAGCACCACCTGCCAGGAGGCCAGGGCGGCGGCCAGGAACGGGGCAGCGATCAACAGGGCGATGTAGTTGGCCCCCCGGCCGTCGGCGCCCTCCAGCACCGAGACGATTACGAGCAGGGCGAGGGCCGCGCCGAGGCCGGCGCGGGATCCGGGGCCCAGTGGGCCGCGGCCCAACCGGGAAAGCTGTGTATGTACGAGGGACAGCATGCCTGATGGAGAGTGACCGTTGAATAAACCTGACCTGACATCCGAGGCGGTTCTGACTGGGCGGGTCACCCCAGAAAGCCGTTCGCGGTTGACGGCGGGCTCACCCCAACACGTCGTATCGAACCTCGACGTGCCCCGCGCTCAGTGGCGCGATCACCGCGAAGGCCGCCTGGGACAGGTCGATGCAGCGCCCCGTGACGAACGGGCCCCGGTCATTGATCCGCACGGTGACCGACGTACTGGTGACCGGGTTGGTGACCCGCACCATCGTGTCAAACGGCAGGGTCTGGTGGGCGGCGGTCATCGCCGACGGGTCAAAGACCTCCCCACTCGCCGTCAGCTGCCCCTCCGAGTAGTAGGAGGCGCCGCAGGACCCGGTCTCCACCACAGTCGGGGCGGCGCTGGTCGACGCCGGGGCGGTGCTGGTCGACGTCGGCGCGGTCGGCTGCGGCGTGCTGGATCTCGACTTGCTCCGGGACGGCGCCTCGGTCTTCCGGGTGGGTGTGGGGCTCGCGGCTGGGGTGGACGAGGCGCCGACGCTCGGCGAACCACTCGGCGAGGCGGAGAGCGGGGCGGGCGTGGCGGCCGGAGAGTCAACCGTGGTCGGCGTGACCGCGACGGACCGGTCGGACTCGTTGGCGGAGGTCAGTCGGACGGCGCCCACGGTCCCACCGATCACGAGCACGACACCGACCGCCGCGGTTGCCGCGACGCCGGCCGGGGAGACCCTTCGGGTACGCGCATGCCTGCCGGCCACCAGCCCGATCCTTCCGCCAACTGAACAAAGCGGGTCGGACCGTAACGAGCGAAGCACATCCGAAGTCAACGTGATCATGGAAGTATTGCCCGATTTATGACGAAACGAATAGCCGATCATCCGATCGGCATTAGTCCGGCCAGCCGATCAACGAGCAGTGGACCACAATGGCGCTATGCGCCCCGAGCTGAGTGGACGTCTCGCCGAGCTGATCCGTTGGATCGACCCGGGGCCGGGCGCCAGCCATCTGGTCAGTGACATCTCCGGCTGGTGGCGGGACCCGGTGGTACTGGCCCGCCTCGGCCCGGCCCTGGTCAACCCCTTCCAGCAGTCCCAGCCGACGGTAGTGATCTCCCCGGCGGTCACCGGCTACCTGCTCGGACCACTCGCCGCGACCGCGCTCGGCATCGGCTTCGTCGCGGCCCACAAGCCCGGCGACGGTCGCCTCCCCCCGGGCACGCTCACCTGGGCGCAGGGCCCACCGGATTATCGCGGGCGGCGACTCGACCTCGCCGTACGAGACCAGAACCTGAAAGCCGGAGACCGGGTGCTGGTGGTGGACGACTGGGTCTCCACCGGAGCCCAGGTGCGCGCCCTCTACGACATCTGCGCGGCCCGGGGCGCCACCCCGCTCGGCACCGCCACGGTGGTGGCCGACTGTTCCCCGGAAGTCGCTGTCGAACTCCGAATCCAGAGCCTGCTCACCGGCGCCGACCTCACCCCCTGAGCCGCAGCCGGGGCAGCTCGGTCAGCCCGTCAGCCGGCGCAGCTGCGGCAGCTGGGAGGCAACCTCCACCAGGACCGCTTCCTCTCCCGCGTACCAGCTACTGGGCCGGGGCCAGTGCGTGATCACGTCGGTGAAACCGAGTGCCGCGGCCCGCCCCACCTG
Organism: Salinispora pacifica DSM 45544; assembly: GCF_000378845.1. Lineage (NCBI taxonomy): Bacteria > Bacillati > Actinomycetota > Actinomycetes > Micromonosporales > Micromonosporaceae > Salinispora > Salinispora pacifica. The sequence goes on from NZ_KB905359.1 coordinate 3,041,853, forward strand.
CTCGGCGAAGAACTCCGCGCTACGGAGCGAGAAGACGGGCGCGGAGTCCACCAACAGGTGCCGGTCGAGGGAACCGGGCTCGCGGCCGACCGACGCCAGCGACTTGTCCAGCCGAGCGGCCAGATCCGCCACCCCGTCCCACCACGCCTCCAAGTCGTCGGTGGTGGGGCCGGTGGTGACCCAGCCCTGGCCGTACCGGACCGCGAGCCGCATTGAACGAGGTCCGTTGGCGGCGACGACGAACGGCACCCGCGGCGTCTGTACGCAGCCCGGGTTGTTCCGCGCGTCCACCGCGGTGAACCAGTCACCCCGCCACGTCGTCCCATCCTCGCGCAACACCAGGTCGAGCAGCTCGACGAACTCGCTGAACCGGTCCACCCGCTGCCGCGGCGGAAGGGTCTCGCCGCCGAACACCGCGGCGTCGAACCCGATGCCGCCCGCGCCCAGACCGAGCAGGGCCCGGCCGCCGGACACATCGTCGAGGGCGGTGACCTGGCGGGCGAAGGCGGCCGGGTGCCGGAAGTTCGGCGACGCGACCAGCGTGCCCAGCCGGATCTGGCGGGTCACGGCCGCGGCGGCGGTCAGGGTGGTCATCGAGTCGAACCAGGGCCCGTCCACCAGGTCCCGCCAGCCCAGATGGTCATAGGTCCAGGCGTGGTCGAAGCCCCACTCGTCCGCCTGCCGCCAACGCCGCTCCGACTCCGCCCAGCGCTGGTCTGGAAGGATCACAATGCCGATCCGCATGATCACCAGCCTATCCCCTTCCCCGCACGGCACCCGGAGGCCACGGAGAAGACTCGGCGGTACGCGGCGGATTCACCCACCTGTTGATCGCCACACGCAGCGAGGCGCTGCCCGTCAGCGCAGCGGCTTCGCCATCTGCTGAGCGATCACCTCGTACCCACTCTGCTCGTACAGGGCGATCGCCGGCTTGTTGTGGCCGAAGACGTTGAGCCCCAGGCGCAGCGCCCCCGCCTCCCGGGCCAACTCCTCGGCAGCCGACAGGATGGCAGCGCCGTAGCCCAGCCGTCGGTGGGCGGGATCGACCCGGATATCGAAGATCCAGGCCATCTCGGCCGACTTGCTGCGCGGGTCGTCCAAGCCCAGCCAGAGGACTCCGACCGCCTCCCCGCTGCTGTTCTCCGCCACCAACAGCCGATGGCGCTCGGTGGCCAGCCCGTGGGGCAGGAACTGCTCCCGATCCCAAAGTGCCTTCCGCCGGGCGGCTTCGGTCGAGACCAACCCGGTCTGGGACTCCACATACTCGCGGAGCTGCTGATCCGAGTAGACGTCGTACTCGTCCTGGCGCATGTCCCGCAGTTTCACGACCTGACCCATGGTCGAAGGCTACTCGGGGCACGACCCGGGCCGGCCACGACAGTCCGCTTGGGGCACGCCGGCCAACTGGCCAGCCAGGTAAGGCCGAACACCACCGGCCCGACGAGCTGGCCCTCCCGCCGGCGATGGACCCGGCGCCGCTGTCGTACCAAGAGTCGATCATCTAGTATTCGGCGGCCAGTACGGCGTACCGGGTGGGGTGGTGGCATGTGGCCGTTCAGGAGACGACTGAAGACACCGAGCCTGGACCCGACCTACGGCGACCCGCACCGGAAGGCCCTGATCCGGGCGCTACAGCGGCGCCGGTGGAAGTTCGCCCGGGAGCTGTTCAACATGGCAGCCGACCCGGATGAGATGGCCTTCCTGATGGAGGCAGCCGGAAGCGTCGACGGGATCCAGGAGTGGATCGGCGAATGGGTCGACGCCGAGCCCGAATCGCCTTTGCCTGTGTTGGTCGCGGGCTGCCACGCAGTGTACTGGGCGTGGGAGGCCCGGGGTGGTAAGCGAGCGAAGTACACCGCCGCCGCCCAATTCAGGGAGTTCCACAAGCGGCTACACTACGCTGAATCCTTACTGCGAAGAGTGCTCACTCTCGACCCCGACAATGTAACCGCATGGACCTGGCTGGTCACCAGTTCTCGGGGGCTGGAGCTCGAACCGGTCGAAGCCCGGCAACGTTTCGAGGCAGTGACTCGCCTACACCCGGGCCACTTGGTCGCCCACGAACAGCGGTTGCAATATCTGTGTGCCAAATGGGCCGGTAGCGACGAAGAGATGTTCGACTTCGCCCGCAGCGCCGCAGTGAACGCCGGGCCGAACAGCCTCCTGCATGAACTGGTGGCCGTCGCCCACGTTGAGAAGTGGGACAACTCGGACCGGGAAACGGGCAACGAGTACATCAGGTCGGAGGAGGTCTGCGCCGAACTCCTAACCGCGGCGGAAAACTCAATCTTCCATCCGGATTACATCCCGGCTGGCCCGGGCTGGGCACCTCGGGTAGCCGTGTTCGCGTTGGCCTTCGAACTGGCCGACGAGTTCGACGCGGCTGCGCACGCCTTCGCCCTGTTGGAGAATGTGGTCACCCCCTGGCCGTGGGGTATTGTCGGCGAACCGGTCGAGGTCTTCAACAACTCCCTCGAGTATGTCACCGCGAACCGGAGCTAGCAGACCGAGGCAGATGGGCGAGTTTGCGGAACGCTCCACCAGGTAAACGGTCGCCACAGCTTCTCCGGGCGGGTGTTGGCCGGTGAACGCTTCATGTCACAGCACTAGCGGCCCAGGTAAAGGCAGAAAGGGTGCCCAGCGGGATCGAACAGCACCCGTACCCGCTGCTGTGGTTGGTGGTCGGCGACCGTCGCACCGAGCTCCACTGCGTGCGCCACCGCCGCGCCCAGGTCCGACACCTCAAAATCCAGGTGCAGCATCATCTGCGGAGCATCTGAGGTGGTCGGCCACGTGGGACGCTGGTAGCCGGCGGCGGTCTGCACCGCCAGGTAGGCCACACCATCCGGCGCGGCGATGCTGACGAAATCCGGCTCCTCTTGGTAGACCTGCCAACCCAGCAGCTCGGTGTAGAACCGGGCGAGCATCGCCGCTTCCGGCGCGTCCAGCACGACGCCCCAGTAGTCCCGCCGCTCTGCTCTCGGGGTAGCACTGTCGTCGGTGATCCGCCCACGCATGGATCTATCCTGACTCGCTGGTATGACAAAGACGGCAGGCAACAGCCCAAAGACACGCCATCGGCACGCCGTCCTCGCCGTCGGATAGGTCGACCGACCGCTCCAGCAACGCGAGCGCAGAGGCACGGATACGCGGGGTTGGCGGTTGCTCCTCACCCTCCGCGTACGCGGCGGCGTAACACTGCTCGTGGGCCCTGCCCGCAGTGGCGTCGGCGGCCGGCTGCTCGCCCTCCCAGACCGTCAAGTCGTAACTCATGCCGGGCGGTCTGTCGACCCTGGCCGACAGTTTCCACCTCGGCCGCACGATTGATCCCGAGGTCACACCGGTGCAATCGGCCGGCAGAAGTCCGGCACTTCCTAAGCTTCTGCCGCCTGGTCTGCGATGACCAGGAAGTCAGTGACGTAGCCACATGATTCACCAGACCAGGTGGACGACCTCATCGCGGGTCGACCTCGCGAACGCGGCTTCCCGTCTGACGGGAGCTGACGGCACACTGGGGGCATGCAGCTCTCCGAGGATCATGGGCTGAGCACCGCAATCAGGAATGCCGGCTCGCCTGCCTGGTCAACTCGCGCCGAAGCCGGGCGGCATCTCGCGCTGCTAGCCGAAATTGACGAGGTCGTGGACGTCATCCACCGCCTTCTCCTAGATCCTGACGACACTTGGGTTACCTGGAGGACGGCCGAGGCGCTGCTAGAACGCCGAGATGTCCTGGGCCTGCGCATGGTGCTGCTAGCCCGTAGCTATGCCGCCAACGAAGCCACCGCCGACGAGATCCAAGCCGCTCTGGACGGCAACCCTGCTTGGATGACGATCGAGGGCACAAACCGCCTGATCAAGCACCTTCGGGAGCTAACTATGGACGAAGACGCTGGAATACGCGACGAGGCTCAAATGATTCTCGGGCACCTGCAACCGAAATGGACGGACGGTGGGAAAGTCGCCCACGCAGGCCCGCGTCGTGGGTAAGCCTGTGGGCGGCCAGCCTCAGCTGAGCCCAGGTCACCGCGAGATGTGCGTTCTTCTGAGCCTACTCCCACTGGGAATCAGACATCGCCCGCCCTCATGGCCACCACGTGGGTTGCGGTGTGCGGCAAAACTGATTAGTGACCGGGAAGTCGTTGAAGTTGAAGTACACGAAAGCACACAAAACGAGTAGAACCATTCCGACTGTGACTGCTGTCAATACAGCAGCATATCGTGGACGAATCACCGACATCGCCACCGTTGCCACTGCCCCTAGCAGGGCGGTTTGCCCGAAAAATAGCACCGGCAGGTGGAACATCATGAGGTAGCCACCCATTCCGGCCGAGTCCATCTCGCAGTCGAGCCAAACCTGTCCAACTTGACGAATTTCCTCCAGAGATGCCACAAATGATGCGAGTGCGGCAGCCATGAACGCGACCGCAACCTGCCATGCCGAGAACCTGTTCTCCTTCAAGGTTAGGGATGTCTGAGGATCGTTGGCTGACATTGTGCCACTATCACACAAACTGGTTCCGCAGACTACCGCTACCGCTAGAGGGCCGGAGGAATCGCCATCAATCCAACGGAATCGGCGGCGTGAATTGTCCGGATTCGAGCGAGGCAATGTCGCCCGGGCAAACTTTGCAATATCGGCGACGATTAGGTTCCCAGCTCTTCCGCTATTCGCTGAATCATGACCAGTAGGGCTGTGCCAGACGAGGCCGTGTCGGTAGCGATTTGGTGTAGGTGACTCGATGTTGTCGGCAGTGCCTTGTGCCGCTCGGCAATTCCAACTGCACAGCCCTTACACGCTGATCCAGGCCGAAGCCCAGCATCGCCAACACGCGATCATCGAAGAGGTCAACGCGGATCTGATCGCCGGCCCTCTGGCGCACCCGCCATCCGGCCGGTTCTCCGCCAACGACACCTGGCTGACCTGCGCCGGCATCGCCCACAACCTCACCCGCGCCGCCGGGCACCTCGCCGCCGGCACCTGGACCACCGCCCGGACCACGACCATCCGCACCCGGATCAGCACCGTCGCCGCCCGCCTCGCGCACCGGGCCCGCACCATCCAACTGCACCTACCCCAGCACTGGCCCTGGCAGGCAGCGTTCGACAACCTGTTCACCACCGTCCACCCGGCACCCGGTTGACCACGGCACACCGACCACCACCAAGCGGCCCGGCCACAGGCCACGAACCCTCCGTCCCAACCCCGAACGACCACGCCCGGAGCAAGCCGATCACGTAATCGGCGATCTCGCCACGCCCCGAAATCTCCCAACACCGAAACTACTCAACCGAGCTCAGGACGAACCGCGTCGGTGGATCGAGGCTCAGGGGGTGTTGGCACATGGCCGATCCCACTTGATTTGATTACTCCCATGTACGTCACAGCTCCTGACCGCGTTGGTGAAGTCCAGCTCCCTGATGGGCGGCTGCTGGGTTGGGCAGAATGGGGACCACCGGATGGGACACCCGTGCTGTTCTCGCCTGGTGCCGCCACCAGCCGCTGGCTCGGGTTCGGCGCCGAAGTCATCGACCGGCTCGGCGTACGACTCGTTTCGGTGGACCGTCCAGGGCTCGGCGCCTCGACGCCGCTGCCCGGTCGGACGTTCGCCGATTTCGTCACCGACTTCCGACAGTTCACCACGATGCGCGGATTGGGTCGGCCCGCGATGGTCGGCAACTCACAGGGCGCGCCGTTCGCGCTGGCCTGCGCCGAGGGAGGTGTCACCGCTGCCCTCGCCATCGTCTCCGGCGCAGACGAGGTGGCCGCGCCGGAATTCGCCTCCGCACTGCCCGCCGAGCTACGCAAGCTCGTCGACTGGGCCGTACAGGACGCGGCCGAGGCGGAGCGCTTCTTCGCCGGATACAGCGCCGACCGGCTGCTTGACTTTGTACTGGACGGCAGCCCGGAGTGTGACCTCGCGGTGTACCGCGAGCCCGGGTTCGCGGACGCCTATCGCCGTGCCGTGCACGAGGCGTTCGCGCCGGGGGCAGCTGGGTACGCGCGGGACACGGTGCTGGCAATGAGCCCCTGGCCCATCGACCTCGGCAAAATCTCCGTGCCGGTCGACGTCTGGTACGGCGAACTGGACCAGAGCCACTCGCCAGACAACGGATCGCTGCTCGCCGCCCGGATACCCGGCGCACAGCATCACCTCGTACCCGCGATCGGCGGAGCCGTGCTGTGGACACATGCCGAGCCGATCCTCAGCACCCTGTTGACCAGGGCCGGCACCTAGTCGTCGCCGACCATGGCCCCACCACCTGTTTCAGCCGACTAGACCACGGAAGCCCTGGCGAGACATGTACGGAACAGGGCTTCCGTGCGTGGAGCAGGTGACGGAACCGAACCCGCACGGTCAGCTCGGGGGGCGGACTGACTTGCGCCGTCAGTGGCCGCGCCAGCCGGTCGGGCGGGACGGACCGTCACCTGCGCCATGGCCACCACGACCAGGAGACTCGCTTTGCGGCAAGCAAACGTGAGGAACGCACATGGGCGAAGATAATTCCGCACCGAGGGATGTCGCCGAGCGTCTGACGACCAGGCGGCAAGGGTTGTTCCGGAAGGTGGTAACCGGCGACACCGTGAGCCTCGATAGCCGGGATACGGTCGTACGGTGGCTGCGCGAACTCCATCAGGAGCGTGACCAAACGGTGATCATCCATCGGTCATGGGGGTCGGTTTGCGTGGTCGGCGAAGGACGGGCCCCGACCGACATCATGATGACCGAAGATGACGGCCGGATGTGGTACGCGGCCCGCGCGGGAAGCAAGATCCCGCAGAAGCGTCCCCAGCTAACCCCAGCCGAGGTAGAGCACGTCATGCTCGAGGCGCTGACCTCAGATACCCCGCCTCAGTGGCCAGAGTGGCGGGAATTCTGATTCGCCCACGGTGCAGGAGCGTGACCAGCGCATCTCCGACGGGCTCAGCCTTCGCACCGGTTGTGAGCCGTCGTGGTAGCGCGTGCGCCGGATCATCGGCCTGGTGCGGTCAGATCAGTTGAGACAAGAACCCCTCCATTTCCATGCCGACAGCGGCCAGCGCGTCGGTGTAGGAACTGAGTGGTCCATGCGGTCGCAGGGCATGGTTAGCACCTTCGATGGTCAGGACCTTCTTGCCTGTCCGTACTGCAGCGTCAGGAACCCAGGTTCGATCGTGTGTCCCCCCGACGAGCAGGGCCGGCGCTGGGTTGCGGGTGATCGCCTCGGCCACCGCATTGTCGTTCAGGAGTGGCGTCAGCCAGATCGCCGGTAGTTGCCGCTCCGCCGCCAGACCGGCGGCGTATGTCCCGAGCGACTTGGCGATGATCACGGGCTGCATGTCTGGTGTCGCATTGGTGAGCCGGTGCAGTGCCGCAGCGACGTGCGCCCTGACGAAGGGCTCGGGGCCGATGTCCAGCAGTCCCTTTGGCACGGTCCACGTGATGGTCTCTATTGGGGCGTCGAGGTCAGTGAGCGCCTCGCCGGCGAGGTTGAGCAACGGGGCTTGGGGGCCGTAACCGATCCCCGGGACGATGACTCCAGCGATCATCGATAGATGATAGCGGCCCCGATCCGCCAGCAGGCCTACTGCACCCTACGCACGGTGACTGCCCGTCTGTCGCCCCTGGACGGACGTCCGGCCTGCACCTCCGCATCAGGCACAGATCGGGCACGCTGCCCACGCACCGGCGGGCCGGAAGCGTCAGCCAAGCGGGGTGGTGCGGCCGGCCATCGTCAGTCGGCCTTCGACTGGGTGCGTCGGGCGTAGGCGCGGGCCGCGCGGGCGCGGTCGCCGCAGCGGGTAGAGCACCAGTGGCGGCGGCCCCGGCGCAGCAGGTAGCGATTGCAGGGAGTGGAGTCGCAGGCGGTCAGGCAGCCGGAGTGGGGGCCGGTGAGAAGGTCAGCCGTACTGGCCGCGAGGGCCGCTAGGGCGTGCTCGAGAACCTCGTTGGTGGGGCACGGTGCCGCTCGGTAGGGGCCTTCTTTGTCGTTCCAAAGCAGCAAAGCGGCCGTGGGAGCCTTGCTCAGTGCATCGTTTACGGCGGATAGAGCTGCGGGCAGGGGGGGAAACCCGGCGACGTGGGCGGCGAACAATGCCCTGACGTGTTCGCGCAGCGAGCGTAGCTGGGTCGCGCACATCTCCTGCACTCCGGCACCGGCCGGAGCGAGGCCGCGTTCTGTGAGCCAGTGATTCGTCGCCTCGGGGGTGCCGAGGAGATCGATTAACTGCCCACCGGGTAGCGCGATGGCGCTGTTGACGAAGTCTAGAGCGAGGTACTGCTCCGCCCCTGGCGCGGACGGCAGCACAGGCTCGACAAACCAGCTCTCTGTCATGGCTCTCATGGTACGACTTGCGTTCATCCGTGAGGAGCTACTACCGTCACTTCACGGATAGCCTAGCCCGCATCCGTGAGGAGTTCCCCATGGCTTCTGCCGACACCACCACTGACCAGTTCCCCGTCCGCGTCTTCGGCGGCCCGACCGCCCTCTTTGAATACGGCGGGCTGAGGCTCCTCACTGACCCAACCTTCGACGCTCCTGGCGACTATTACGAATCAGGCCAGAGAATCCTGACCAAGACCGCGCCCCCCTCCGGCAGTTCCACAGACCTCGGCCGCATCGACGTAGTCCTGCTCTCCCACGACGAGCACCCTGACAACCTCGACAACTCCGGCCGGGTCCTGCTCGCCGACGTTCCACTGACCCTCACCACGCCCGGGGGTGGGCGCCGCTTGGGGAATAGGGCTAAGGGGCTGGCGGACTGGGAGTCGATCGAGCTGGACCGCCCCGGCGGCGGCAGGATCACCGTGACGGGCGTACCCGCCATCCATGGCCCCGGCGCTCGCGAGGATGTCGAACCGATCACCGGTCAGGTCGTCGGATTCGTCTTGACCGGGGAGGGACTGCCCACGGTCTATGTCAGCGGCGACAACGCCTCGCTCGACGCCGTGAAGGAGATCGCGGAGCGCTTCGAGCCGGTGGACACTGCCATTCTCTTCGCCGGCGCTCCGCGCTTCCCCGGCGTCCTCTTCGACGGCGCGCCTATCGTCCTCGACAGCGTCCAGGCCGCCGAGGCTGCCAAGATCCTCGGCACTCGCCGGGTGGTCCCCGTCCACTACGACAGTTGGGCCCACTTCACCGAGGGCCGTGACGAACTGGTCACCGCCTTCACCGCCGCTATGCTGGTTGATCGCCTGGACCTCGGCCACGTGCGCTGATCGAGGCGGGCCGGGCCTCGACCGATGCCGTGGCCGGAGCTATCGGCTCGGCCCGCCACAGCGCTCCTTCGCCTTCTCCCGTGCGGCCTAGACACCGCCCGCCTGCCGGGGACAGTCCGACTGTCGCTGGACCACTGGAGCACATCAACTCCACCAGCCTTGCCGGTCTGCCCAGTGCCGTGGGCACCGCCGGTTCCGTGCTGGCAGCCAATGCCGTCGGACGCATCTCCCAAACCCGTGGCCGCCACCCTGGCCTCGCCGCCGGCTATCTGGCCGGTGCCGTCGGTAGCGCGGGCGTCATCGCTGCCACCGTGGCTGGCGCTCCCATCCTGCTGTCCTGGCGAGAGCAGCCCGAACCTCTGGCGCGGCAACTTCAACAAGCTGGTCAAGTGGCCTGAGGCGGTCGCTGCCGTGGGTGTTCTGAACTGTACTTTCACGACCCTGCGGCACACCGGCAACACGCTCGCGTCGCGAGCGCCAGGCATGAGCCTGCGCGACATCATGGCGCGGATGGGTCACGACAGCCCCCGCGCCGCGCTGATCTACCAGCACGCCAACAGGGAGGCCGACCAGGGCACCGCCGACGCGATCGACCAGGCCGTCAAGGCGGCCCGGCGCAAGCCGAGCAAGCGCCGGGTCAAGCGGGCTACCGAGGGCGGCGGACCGGCCACCGAGGCACGCTAATGGCACGAGCGCCTGTTTCAGCCGTCTAGAACGACGAAAGCCCTGGCGGGACATGCATCCTGACCAGGGCTTTCGTGCGTGGAGCGGGTGACGGGAATCGAACCCGCACTGTCAGCTTGGGAAGCTGATGTTCTGCCATTGAACTACACCCGCAAGCGGCACCACTGTACCCCAAGCACCGCGCGGCGCATATCCCGGCACCCGCCGACCCGAGCGGTCTGCGAGCGGCAGCAGTCACCGGAGCGGGCTGAACCCGTAACCGCGAAGGTCGGCCTCGGTGCAGTGGCTCCGGACGAGCCCCGCCAAGGGAGACGGAGCGAACTGCCGGTCAGGCCCTTCGGAGCCGGCTCAGCATTTTCAAAGTTGTCGATGTCTTGTAAGGTCTGCCTTACGTTTCCTGCCATGGCACGCACACCCCCCCGCTGTGCTGCCAGAAGGAGGTGGCCCATGGGCCTCCGACCCCTACTGTCCCGTCGAAGCGCCGGCATCGCGTCAACGTCGCTCGCGCTGCTCCTCGGCGCCGTCACGGCCGGCTACGTCCCGGCGCACGCGGCGCCGCTCGCGAACCACGCCGCGGAACACGCCGCGAGCGAGGAGTGCGAGCCGGTCCACGCCGACGCCAAGGCTCGGCCGGGCAGCATCACCGAACACGACCCGAACCACCTGACCGAAGCCCAGGTGGCAGCACGGGAGAATGAGCTGATCGAACTGGTGGAGATGCAGGTACGGCGCGAGGGCGCCGCCGCGTTCGCACCCGTGGCTCCCGCGTCGGTCGCCATCCCGGTGGTGGTGCATGTCATCCAGGAAAACAGCAGCCGGGCCGGCGGCAACATCCCGGACTCCATGATCTACTCACAGATCGACGTGCTGAACGACTCGTTCAGCGGGGCGACCGGTGGCGCCCCGACGGCCTTCAGCTTCGCACTCCAGTCGATCAACCGGGTCACGAACCCGAGCTGGTACCCGATCAACTACGGCTCATCGTCGGAACGGTCGATGAAGAGGTCGCTGCGCGTCGGCGGTGCGGAAACCCTCAACATCTACCTCGGTGACCTTTCGAGCGGCCTGCTCGGCTGGGCGACCTTCCCGCAGCGCTCGATAAGCAAGTTGGACGGCGTCGTCGTGCTGAACGAGTCGCTGCCGGGTGGCACCGCCACCAACTACAACCTCGGCGACACCGGCACCCACGAGGTTGGCCACTGGCTGAACCTCTACCACACCTTCCAGGGCGGCTGCAGTGGCTCCGGGGACGGGGTCAGCGACACCCCGGCCGAAGCCTCCCCCGCCTACCAGTGCCCCACCGGACGGGACACCTGCTCCTCGGCGGGCGTGGACCCGATCCACAACTTCATGGACTACACGTACGACTCCTGCATGTACGAATTCACTCCGGGCCAGGCCAGCCGCATGCTGACCGCCTGGAATGCGTATCGGGCCTAGCCCTCGACCGGTACGGTCCGCTGCCGGCTCCAAACCCTTTGGAGCCGGCAGCGGCGCGTGCAGGGCCGGCGCTCAGGCCGCCGCGCTGCCCTGATCGACGGTGGGGGCCGGCGAGCCGGCGCGTCGAGGCTGGCCGGGCTGACCCGACCCGGCCTGACCACCCGGCTCCAGCCAGACCTGAACCGCCGGTCTCGCCACGCCAGCGATGTCGTGCTGGGCGATCATCGCGACATCAATGCTGAACTCGAAGAGCCGCCAGTCGATGTCGTAGATCGCGCAGTGTCGGCGGGCCAAGCGGGTCACCCGGGCCGGATCCGTCACCAGCTGCGCCCGACCCGCGAGGTAGGCCTCGTCGTCGCTCTCCTCTGCGGGGAAGGAGTGCAGCGCGTAACGCCCGTCGCGCTCCAGGTCACGCCGCTTGGGCGAGTCAATCACGAAACAGAAGAGGCCCTCTTCGGCGAGCACCGGGGAGACCGGATGCACGCGAGGACCACCATCGGCGCGGACCGTGGCCAGGTAGCCCAGGCCCGGCCCGTACTGCTGGAGAAGCCGGCGGACCCCGTCGGCGAGGCGGGGTACGTCGGCGGCGAACTCGGACCAGGAAGCCATACCCCAGACCCTATCGAACGTGCGTTCGAATGCCCAGGCGAAATAGGCGCGTGTCGTCCCACTCGCTATGGTGGTCCGATGCTTCTCTCCGATCGTGACCTGGCCTCCGAGATCAAGGCCGGCACGCTGGCGCTGGAGCCGTTCGATCCCGCGCTGGTCCAGCCATCCAGCATCGACGTACGGCTGGACAAGCTCTTCCGGGTGTTCAACAACCACCTGTACACCCACATCGACCCGTCCCAGCAGCAGGACGACCTGACCTCGGCGGTCGAGGTGCCCGACGGCGAGCCATTCGTGCTGCACCCCGGCGAGTTCGTGCTCGCCTCCACCCTTGAGGTCATCTCGCTCGGGGACCAGCTCGCCGGCCGGCTGGAGGGCAAGAGCTCACTCGGCCGGCTCGGGCTGCTCACCCACTCGACCGCCGGCTTCATCGACCCGGGCTTCTCCGGCCACGTGACGCTGGAGCTCTCCAACGTGGCGAACCTGCCGATCATGCTCTGGCCCGGCATGAAGATCGGTCAGCTCTGCATCTTCCGCCTCTGCTCACCTGCCGAGCACCCATACGGATCGGCCGTCTACGGGTCCCGTTACCAGGGGCAGCGGGGCCCGACGCCCAGCCGCTCCTGGCAGAGTTGGCATACCTGGCCGACGCGCTGACGCCGGGCGACCAAGACGGCTACCCCACGGCTGAGCCGGCGACGCTCCCACGGGGCGAGCCGGCGGCGGCACCGCCGGGACTGGCACCGCCGGGACGACAGCGTCGGGACCGACAGCTGGATACGACGAGGCCCCGGACGACCTGTCTCGTCCGGGGCCTCGGTCCAGTCGCCGGCTCAGCCCGGTCGACGGAAGCCGGCGATACTCGGCATGTTGTAGATGCTGGCGACCATGACCGGCTTGCCGGCCCGGGGCGCGTGCACCATCTGGCCGTTGCCCAGGTACAGGCCGACATGGTGCAGGTTGCTGGGGCTGGAGAAGAAGACAAGGTCACCAGGGCGCGCTTCGGATTGCGAAATCGCCGGGCCCTCGTTCCACTGGGCACCGGTGTAGTGCGTCAGGTAGACACCGGCCGCCTTGTACGCGTACTGCGTCAGCCCGGAGCAGTCGAACGAGTTGGGGCCGTTGGCCCCCCAGACGTACGGGTCACCCACCTGAGCGCAGGCGGTCCGGATGGCGATCCGGGCAGCTTCGGTCACGACACCGTTGATGGTGGGGCACTGCGGCGTCGACACCGTGGTCACTGGTAGTGAGTCCTTGAGCCGCTTGATCTCGGCGTCGATCTGCTTCTTTCTCGCCGCCAGCTCGCTCTCCTGCTTATCCTGCTTCGCAATCAGTTCATCGAGCGAATTCTTCTGGCCCTCATACTCTTTACGGATCGCCAGCACCTCCTCGAGCTGCCGGTTCTCCATAATGGCAACCCGATTCAGTAGGGCCAACTCCTCGCGGATCTCATTCGGGTCATCGCTCACCAGCAGCGCACCGAGTTCCCGCGACGGCCCACTGATGTAGTACTGCGAGGCCAGACCGCCCATCCGCTTCATCGCGGTCTCGCTCTGCTGCTGGAGCGGAGCGAGCTTCTCCGCCAGCTCCTCCGACTTCTCGCGGTTGGTCTTCAGCTCCGCCCGAACCTTGTTGTACTGCGCGATCGTGGGCTCCATCTCGCGCCACTGCTCGTCAATCGCGGCCTCGATCTCCTCCACGGTCGGCTCGGCGTACGCGGGAACCGCCAGCGCGCCGAGACTGACCGCCACCGCGGCGGCCGCGGCGAGCAGACCGTGAACGGCCCGACGCAATCCGCCCGAACGGCGTGGCCGTACCCAGTCCTGACGATGAGGGGGCGTGGTTGCCACCAGCACCGACTCCTTTTGCAACCCAGACCGCGGGGCGCCTCGGAACAAGGGGGGGTACGAGGCAGACGATCCACCGCAGCGCACGCACAACAATAGGTAGGGCCTGGTACGGAATCAAGGCAGGCGAGCGGGTTTCACCTCTACGTAGTCACTCGCCCACAAATAGTGCTGACCCCCCTCAAAATACGTACTGCCAATATACTTATATCCACAACCATTACCGTAAGTAGTCACGATTCAGTCGAGCTGATACGAAGCGACCGGCGGTGGCACCCCCATCGGGGTGCCACCGCCGTCCCGGTGTGGAAAGGGCTCTACCAGGTGCCGGCGCGGCACCTGGTAGAGCCCGTAATGGCTGGATCAGCCCGCGACCTGTGCACTCTTCTGGTCAACCGGTGGCTGCTCCGGGCGCACCGACCGGAGCAGGACGCTCGCCACGTCAACCACTTCGACCTGCTCACCAGCGCCCTTACCGTTCACGCCATCGTTGAGCATCGTCGAGCAGAACGGGCAGCCGACCGCAACCGTCGCTGCGCCGGTCGACATAGCCTCCTCGACCCGATCCACGTTGATCCGCTTACCGATCTTCTCCTCCATCCACATGCGGGCGCCGCCGGCGCCACAGCAGAAGGAGCGCTCGCTGTTACGCGGCATCTCGGTCAGCTCGCCCTGGATCGCCGTTCCGAGCACCTCGCGCGGTGGGGCGAAGACCCGGTTGTGCCGGCCCAAATAGCAGGGGTCGTGGTAGGTGACGCCGCCATCGATCGGCTGCACCGGCGTCAGCGCGCCGGTGGCGACCAGGTGAGCCAGCAGCTGGGTGTGGTGTACCACCTCGAACTCACCACCGAGCTGCCCGTACTCGTTGCCCAGGGTGTTGAAACAGTGCGGACAGGTAGCGACGATCTTGCGCCGGCTCTGCTCCCGGCCCTCGAACGCCTCGTTCAGGGTCTCGACGTTCTGCTGGGCGAGCATCTGGAAGACGAACTCGTTGCCGATCCGACGGGCCGGATCCCCGGAGCAGGTCTCCCCCTCGCCCAGGATGGCGAAGGAGACGCCGGCCTCGTGCAGCAGCGTGGCGACCGCCCGGGTGGTCTTCTTGGCCCGGTCCTCGAAGGCTCCGGCGCAGCCAACCCAGAACAGGTACTCGAAGTCGTCAACCTCACCGACCCGCGGCACCTCGAAGTCGAGACCCTTGGTCCAGTCCTCCCGGGTGTTCTGCGGCGCACCCCACGGGTTGCCCTTGTTCTCCAGATTGCGCAGCATCACCCCGGCCTCCGAGGGGAAGCTGGACTCGATGAGCATCTGGTAGCGACGCATATCGACGATGTGGTCGACATGCTCGATGTCGACCGGGCACTGTTCGACGCAGGCCCCGCAGGTGGTGCAGGACCAGAGCACGTCCGGGTCGATGACACCGGACTCCTCGGCGCCGCCGATCAGCGGCTTCTCCGCCTCGGCGAGCGCCAGCGCGTCAACGTGGGCGAGCTGCCCGTCGGTCGCCTTCTCCGCACCGGTCAGATCCTTGCCGCCGCCGGCCAGCAGGTACGGGGCCTTCGCGTAGGCGTGATCGCGGAGGCTGAGCACCAACAGCTTCGGCGACAGCGGCTTACCGGTGTTCCACGCCGGACACTGGGACTGGCAGCGGCCACACTCGGTGCAGGTACTGAAGTCCAGCAGTCCCTTCCAGGTGAACTGCTCGACCTGGGCGACCCCGAACTGGTCCTTCTCCGGGTCCGCCTCCTCGAAGTCGAGGAGCTCGCCGTTACTGGTCATCGGCCGCAGCGCACCGAGCCCGGACCCCGGCCGACCCGGGTTGCGCTTGAAGAGGATGTTGGGGAAGGCCAGGAAGCGGTGCCAGGCGACCCCCATGGTCACGTTCAGCGAGATCACGATCAGCCAGGTCATCGAGATCGCAATCTTGATGACGGCGGCGACGCTGACCCCGGCCTCCCAGTCCGGTAGCAGGCCACCGACCGTGTGGCTGAGCGGTGCCGCCCAAACCGGGTACTCGAAGTGATCAGTAGCGACCTTGAAACCCCGGATGAGAAAACCCATCACCAGGACGCCGAGGATGACGGCCTCAACGAAGTAGCCCTGCCACATGGTTGAGCCCGTGAACCGGGACCTCCCACCGGGCCGGGTCGGTCGGTTGCGCAGCCGGATCGCGATCAACACCAGGATGCTGGCGATCCCGAGGATGCCGAGCCACTCGGTGACGAGACCGTAGACCGCCCAGTTCCCGACCAGCGGGAGTCCCCCGGTGGGGGAGACGACCTCGAAGTACGCCTCCAGCACCAGCAGCGACAGCACGATGAACCCGACCATCACGAACCAGTGCGCGGCTCCCACCAGACTCCAGCGAAGCATCCGGGTGTGCCCGGCGGTCTCCGCCAGCATCGTCCGCGTCCGCGTGGCCCAGTCGGTGAAGCGGGCCGGATCCGGCTGGCCCAGCCGGATCACCGCCACCATCTTCCTGACTGCCCGCACGGCGAGCCACACCGCCACCGCGGTGATGGCGGCCGCGACGATCGTGGTGGCGATCTGGACGCTGCCCATCGAGTCGGCCCTCCCGGTCTACTACTGCTCGAGCGGCTCGGCGATCGGTACCGGCCAGGACGCGGTCGGCGAAGCTCCTGCCGCGTACCCGGGCCCGGGCCGATCGTTGACCTTGCCTCACCCGGTCGTGCAGTGCAGCCTACGCGCAAGGTTACCCAGCGGTAACGTGACGCATCTCGCACCCGCAGCGATTCCGTCCTGCGCCACACCATAAGGTGCCGCGCCCGGCAGCGCCGATTGGGGCCAGGTCGACCGGGCTGGCTGGGCGGGCGCGCCGGCTCCGGCCGGCGCGCGGGTCAACGCGTGGTCAACGCCAGCGCGAGAGCAGGATCAGGGAGCCGACCATTGCGCCGAAGCCCACCGCGAGGTTCCAGTAACCCCACGACATGACCGGATACGCCTGCTCGGAGAGGTAGTAGACCACCAGCCAGCCGATGCCGGCGACGATGAGCGCGACCGCCGTGACCGGCAACCAGACCGGGCTAGGCTTACGCGTCGCCGCCGTCGCCGTCGGACGCACATCCGTCGGCGGGGTGTACACCTTCTTCTTACGGACCTGAGACTTGGGCACGACGCTCTCCAGAGGGGGTGACGACCTCGTCCGGCCTGACAACCGGGCGCGAGGGCGACGGTCCATGGCCAATAATGTTCGACAGCTAGCGTAGTCCGGAAGACCCGTTCAGGCCACGAAAGGTCTTCTCCAACACCCGGAGGGGTGATTGGAGCGGGCTGGCAGGCGACGAGGGGAGGGAACCCGTGGAGTACACATCCGGCGCGGCCTCCTGGCGGAAGGTGCTCCGGCGGGTCGTCGTCGCCCTCATCCGGAGCCCTCGGCAGCGCCGGCTCGGCTGGCCGGTCGGCGTACCATTGATCGCCGCTGCGGCCGGGCTGCTCTTCACCACCACCGCTACCACCGCCGGGGGCACCACCCTGCGCGAGGACCGGCGCCCCCAGCTCAACCAGCTCATCCAGGACCGCCACGCCGAGGTGGCGGCCAGCGAGCAGCGGGCGGCGGAGCTCCGCGCGACGGTCGAGGCCCGCACCGACGCCCTCGCCGGTTCGGACGGGACGATCCAGCAGCAGCAGGAGCGGGCGGCGGCCAGCCAGGAGCCGGCCGGCTTCACCGCCCTCACCGGCCCCGGGGTGACCGTGGAGCTCGACGACGCGCCGCGGCGCGGGGACGGCAACCTGCCCGCAGGCGCCACCAACGACGACCTGGTGGTGCACCAAGGCGACGTACAGGCCGTGGTGAACGCCCTCTGGGCCGGCGGCGCGGAGGCGATGTCAATCATGGATGTCCGCGTACTCGCCACCAGCGCGGTACGCTGCGTCGGTAACACCCTGCTACTCCATGGCCGGGTGTACTCCCCTCCATTCAAGATCGTAGCGATCGGTGACCCCGCTGCTCTCCAGCAGGCCCTCACCGAATCCGAGGGAGTCCGGTTGTTCAGAGACCTGGCGAACACCTACAAGCTCGGCTACAAGGAGACTGACTCCACCGTGACGGTGCCGGCGTTTGAGGGCTCAGCCGCCCTCCGTTGGACGACGGTGCCCGAATGACCAGGGCACCGGAGAACTGGCAACCCGATCGGGACAACGACGAGACGGCGTTCCTGCCGCGGCTGGAGCGCCCCGGGCAGCAGCCCCGGCACGATGCGGAGCAGCCGCTACCCCCGCCGGGAGCCCCGCCCCAGCCGTCCGCCCCAGCCCCACCGGGCCAGCCGTCCGCCCCAGCCCCACCGAGCCAGCCGATCCAGCTGCCGGGGTTGGCCGGCGCGCCGCAGCGCCCGCCGAGCCAGTCACCACGACACTCGGCCGGCCCCGCCTCAGCACCTCCAACCGGCTCAGCCTTCGACGCTGCGTACCCGCCAACGCCGACGGCACCAGCGCCACCGACGGCACCAGCGCCACCACCGAGGGAACCAGCGCCACCGACGGCACCAGCGGCCGAGCGGCTACTCGACCAGCCGACCGCAGCCCATCGGGAACTTCGGCCCGAAACCCCACCCCACTCGTCGGGACCACCCACCCCTTCCCCCGCAGCGAGCCCGGGCCACCCGCGCCGGCCAGCGTGGGACCGCACCCCGTCGACGGCTGACGCCCCCACCGCCTTCATTCCCACCACACCGCCGCGGGCCGCGACCCCGAACGCTGACACCGCCCCGGAGGCCGGCACCGCTCCGGAGGCTGACACCGCCCCGGAGGCTGACACCGCCCCGGAGGCCGGCACCGCCCCGAACGCTGACACCGCCCCGAAGGCCAGCCCGGTCCCCGATACCCCCCGGGGCACTGGCTCCGCCGTCGATCCGGCGGCCACCGCGCTCATCCCGCGAGTGGCCAGCCGTCCTCCTCCGCCACTCGACTCCACCGCCCTGATGGGCGCGGTGCCCCAGCCGCCGCGGGACGCGGACGCCACGACCGAACCCGCCGGCGGGGAGCCGGCCCAGCCGCGCCGGGGCGAGCGGGTGGTCAAGCTACGCCCAGAGCAGTCCGGCGACGGCTACAAGAGCGTCTACTCGGAGATGACTCGGCCGACGTTCCGGTCCCGCTTCCGCACCGGCGTCCGCGCCGCCGGAGAGGTACTCATCACCTTCGGCATAGTGGTGCTCCTCTTCGCCGGGTACGAGATCTGGGGGAAGTCGGTGATCGTCAACGCCCACCAGAACGACCTCAGCCAGCAGCTTGCCGAGGCGTGGGGGCCGACCGGTGACCCCACGGTGACGCCCTCCGCTGCTTCCTCGTCCGCCCCCGCCTCGCCGACCGTGCAGGGCACTCCGATCGCCGGCCTGTACATTCCACAGCTCGACAAGAACTGGATTGTCGTCGAGGGGGTGACCCAGAAGGACCTCCGATACGCCCCGGGCCACTATCCGACGAGTGCCCTCCCCGGCCAGCCCGGCAACTTCTCCATCGCGGGACACCGGAACCGGGCCACCTTCTGGCGACTCGACGAGCTGAAGGATGGCGACGTGATTGTTGCCGAGGATCGCGACAACTGGCACATCTACCGCGTCACTCGCAATCACATCGTCAAACCGAGCGAGGTGTCCGTGGTGGCGCCGGTTCCCGGCGACCCGGGTGCCGAGCCGACCGACGCGATGCTCACCCTGACCACCTGCCACCCGAAGTTCGACAACTACGAACGCCTGATCATCCACGCGAAGCTGGACCGGACCCAGGCCAAGTCGGCGGGTCGCCCGGCGGAACTGGGGGGCTGAGGAGATGTACGCCTGGATCTGGCGGAAGTTGCCGTTCGGACTTCCCGGCAAGCTGGCCGGCAGCGTCCTGTTGACGACGGCCGCGGTAGCCCTGCTCTGGTACGTGATCTTCCCCTGGGCTGAGCCGCTGCTCCCCTTCGACGATGTACAGGTCGGTCAGGAAACGGGAGATCCTGGGGACCCGAGTGCTCCCGGCTATCCGCCGCCCGGCGACGGACCGGCACCAACCGAGGACGGGCACGACCTGCCGTACGACACGGACGAGAACAACCCGCCTCCCTCCCCGGAAGAGTGACCCGTGCGCATCCTGGTCATCGACAACTACGACTCGTTCGTCTTCAACCTGGTGCAGTACCTGGGTCAGCTCGGCGCCGACTGCGAGGTACGCCGCAACGACGAGATCAGCGTCGCGGAGGTCGGGCAGGCGAAGGCCAATGGCGTCCTGCTCTCCCCCGGTCCGGGTAGCCCGGATCGCGCCGGCATCTGCCTGGACATCATCCGGGAGTACGCCGGGGTGCTCCCCCTCTTCGGTGTCTGCCTCGGCCACCAGGCGATCGGGGAGGCGTTCGGCGCCACCGTCGCCCAGGCTCCGGAGCTGCTGCACGGCAAGACCTCGGAGGTCCGGCACCAGGGCGTGGGGGTACTGGCCGGCCTACCGGAGGTGTTCACCGCGACCCGCTACCACTCGCTCACTCTCGTGCCGGGGACGTTGCCGGCCGAGTTGGAGGTCACCGGTTGGACCAGCTCCGGTGTGGTGATGGCGATGCGCCACCGGACGTTGCCGATCGAGGGGGTGCAGTTTCACCCCGAGTCGGTCCTGACCGAGGGCGGGCACCTGATGCTGGCGAACTGGTTGGCGTCCTGCGGCTTCCCGGAGGCGCTGGAGCGCGCCCCCGCGCTGGCGGCCGAGGTCGACGCACGCCGACGTACCGCCTTCAGCACCACCTAACCGACGATCAACAGCGCCGCACCTCAATCACCGTCGCCCGGCGGCGTCTCGGTCGGCTCCGGCGTCGGCGTCGGCGTCTCGGTCGGCTCCGGCGTCGGGGGCTCGGTCGGCTCCTCCAGCACCGTCACCGTGATGGTCACCGTCTTGCCCTTCGCAAGCTTGGTGTTCGGACCCGGGTTCTGGTTCGTCACCCGGCCTTCCTCGCCCGGCGGCACCGGCTGGCCCTCCCTGACGTCAACCTTGTAGCCGGCGTTCTCGAGCTCCCGCTTGGCATCCTCAACATAGGACTGCACCACGTTCGGTACGGTGCCGATGTTGCCCTTGGAGACGGTCAGTGTGACCACCTCCCCCTCCGCCGCCTGGCTGCCCTCATCCGGCGTCACCCGCAGGACGGTGCCCGCCGGCTCCGCGTCGTCGACCTCCTCCCGCGCGACCTCGAAGCCGGCATTCTCCAGCTGCCGCTTCGCGTTGTCGTAGGTGGAGCCGACCAGGGTGTCCGGAATCGTCACCGTCGCCGGCCCAGCGCAGATGAAGATCGTGACAACGTCGTCCGGGGCCAGCCGCTCACCCTGGGCTGGCTCCTGGTTGGCCACCTCCCCCTTGGTGCAGTCGTTGTCGCGGACCTCCCGGCCGGTATCCGGCACCAGGCTGGCTTCCTTGATCGCCGCGAACGCCTGCTCCTGGGTCAGCCCGGTTACCGGCGGGACCGTGGCCCGCTCGGGTTCTTCGGGCAGGAGGGCCACCACCGCCAGCGCGGCCACCGCGAGTACGCCGAGCGCGGCGAAGGTGGCGATCAGCCACGACGATGCCCGACGCCGACGTGGGTCGCCGACCCGGGCTGGTATCTGTTGGGTACGTGGACCGGGCGCGGCGGCCGGGTATCCGGCGCCGGCCGGGGCGAGTTGGGTGGCCTCCTCCTCCCGCAGGACCGGGGTCGCCATGACCGGCCGTCCGGCGGCGGCACGCAGCAGGTCCGCCCGCATCTCGCCGGCGCTCTGGTAGCGGTTGAGCGGGTTCTTCGACAGCGCCTTGAGGATGATCGCGTCGACGGCCGGGGGGACCTCCGGGTTGAGGTCGCTGGGCGTCGGTGGCGTCTCCCGAACATGCTGGTACGCGACGCTGACCGGGCTGTCCCCGACAAACGGCGGGTGCCCGCAGAGCAACTCGAAGAGCACACAGCCGGCGGCGTAGACATCCGAGCGGGCGTCCACCGACTCGCCGCGGGCCTGCTCGGGTGAGAGGTACTGGGCGGTGCCGATCACGGCGCTGGTCTGCGTCATCGTGGTCGCGCCGCTGGCCAGCGCCCGGGCGATCCCGAAGTCCATCACCTTGACCTGGCCGGTCTGGGTGAGCATGACGTTGCCGGGCTTGATGTCCCGGTGGATGATGCTGTGCCGGTGGCTGAACTCCAGCGCCGCACACATGTCGGCGCAGATCTCCAGCGCCCGCCGCGGCTGGAGCCGCCCCTCGGCGCCCAGCACCTCCTTCAGGGTCCGCCCGCCGACGAACTCCATGACGATGAACGGCAGGGTCTCCCCGGTCGGTGCCTGCTCCTCGCCGGTGTCGTAGACGGCGACGATGGCCGGGTGGTTGAGGGAGGCCGCGTTCTGCGCCTCCCGTCGGAACCGCATCTGGAAGGTGGCGTCGCGGGCCAGGTCGGCCCGGAGCATCTTGATCGCAACATCCCGACCCAGTCGCAGGTCACGACCGCGATGCACCTCGGCCATGCCGCCGTAGCCGATAAGCTCGCCGACCTGGTAGCGGCCACCGAGCAGGCGGGCCTGCGCTGTCATCGCGTCTGTCGTCCTTCGCTCGTCGTCGTCTCGTCGCCGCCCGTCGCGGGCAGTTGCAGTTGACGGTACGACGTTTGGTCTGAATCGTCGCGTCCGTCGAGCCGGAGTTCGCCGGACGTTCCCGTCGACTGCCCCGGCCGGGCCGTGGGCCCGGCAAACACCTCGTCCCAAACGTAGGAAACCATGCGAAAGCAGGTCAGGACCAGAGCGGCCAGGAGGAGGACAAGGAGCAGTCTCCCGAACCGGGACCGGCGGGACCGCGGAGCCGGTGTTGGGGGGTGCCCGAGCCGCGCGGACGCCAGCGGCACGGCCGCAACCGGGGACCACTGCGCCTGCGGTCGCGGGGCCAGCGGCGGGGAAGGCTGCGGCGGGGAAGGCTGCGGCGGCCCCGGCGAGCGGGAAGCCTGCGGCGGCCGGGCGACGACCGGCGGCGGCACCTTGGCCCGGCCCGGCGAAACCACGCTGGCCCGACCCGGCACCGCCGAAACCGGTCGGACCGGCGCTGGCGAAACCACGCTGGCCCGACCCGGTGGTGCAGGCGCCGGCGAAACCACACTGGCCCGACCTGGCACCGCCGAAACCGGACTGGCCTGGCCCGCCGCCCGGGCGGACTGGGAGAGCTGGGCCTTCAGTTGTCGAGCCACTCCGGCCAACGCCGCCGCGCTCGGCCAGCGGTCCGCCGGGTCCTTCGCCATGGCCCGCTCTACCACCGCCCGCACCTGCGGCGGAATGTCGGCAGGCAGCGCCCGAGGTGTATCCCGGACGTGCTGCAGGGCAATCTCGAGTGGGTTGTCGCCCGCAAACGGCCGCCGGCCGGAGAGACACTGGTAGGCGACCACACCGAGGGCGTACACATCCGAGGCCGGGGTGGCGACCGCTCCGGTGGCCTGCTCCGGTGAGATGTACGAGGCGGTACCGAGTACCGAGCCGGCGGCGGTGAGCTGGGCCACCAGGTCGGATCGGGCGATACCGAAGTCGGTGAGTACCAGGGTGCCGTTCGGCCGGACCAGGAGATTGCCGGGCTTCACGTCCCGGTGCACGATGCCCTCCAGGTGGGCGGCGTGCAACGCGTCGGCAGCCTGGGCTACCAGGGCCATCGTCCGGGCGGAGGTGAGCCGGCCGACCCGGTTCAGGGTGGCCAGGAGCGCCTCTCCCTCCACGTGCTCCATCACCAGGAAAGCGATCTGCTGGTCGCTGCCGAAGTCGTAGATGTCAACGACACCGGGGTGGTTGATGGTCGCCATCGTGCGCGCCTCGCCCCGGAACCGCTCGGCGAAGTCGGGATCGTCCAGCAGGGCGGGCAGGAGACTCTTCACGGCGACTGTCCGGCCGAGCACCTCGTCGGTGCCGCGCCAGACATCGCCCATGCCGCCGCTGGCGATCCGCTCGTCGAGACGGTAGCGGTTGCCGAGCTTCACCCCCGTACTGAGCACGTCAGCGGCTCCCCGGTGAGGCGATCGCCGCCCGCATGATCTGCCCGGCGATCCGCGCGGCCTCGGCGCTGCCGCCGTCGCCGGACTCCTCCAGCAGGACACAGACCGCGGAGACCGGGTTGCCGTCCTCGTCGAGTGCGAAGCCGATGAACCAACCGTGATCGGGAGTGTCCGGACCAGACTCCGCCGTGCCGGTCTTGCCGCCGACGGTGTAGCCACTGATCCGGGCGTTCCGGCCGGTGCCGTTCTGGACGACACTCTCCATCATCTCCCGCAGGTCGGCGGCGACCTGGTCACTGACCGGCTGGCGCAACTCGTCGGGCTCGGCGGTGTAGTAGTTGGTGGTGCGATCAGCACCGAGGATCTGACTGACCAGGTACGGACGCATCTGGCTGCCGTCGTTGGCGACCGTGGCGGCGATCAGAGCACCCTGAAGCGGCGTCATCCGGACATCCCGCTGGCCGATGGAGGACTGGGCGAGGGCAGCCTGGTCAACGCTGCCGTCGGGGTTCTCCATGCCGCCGGTCCGACTGGCCGCGACCGGTTCGCCATCCTCACCGAGCCGGCCGACGGTCAAGTCGTCCTGCTCGAAGCCGAACTGCCGGGCCTTCTCCTTGAGCGTGTCCGCGCCGAGGCGTACGCCGAGCTGGGCAAAGCCGGTGTTACACGACTCGGTCACCGCGTTCATCAGGGTGACCTCCTCCTCCGGACAGATGGAGGGGGCCGCGTTTTCGATCGGCTTGCCCGAGGTCGGCGGCGTCCAACTGGGCCCGGCGGGGATCTTCGTGTCCTGGGTGACACCGTTCTCGAGCGCGGCGGCGGCCGTCACGATCTTGAAGGTGGAGCCCGGCGGGAGCACCTCGCCGAGCGCCCGGTTCTTCAGCGGACCGTCCGGGTTCTGCTGCAGCTTGTTGTAGGCCGTCGTGGCCTCGTCCGAGTCGTGGCTGGCCAGTGGGTTCGGGTCGAAGCTCGGCATCGAGACCAGCGCCTGCACCGCCCCGGTACGCGGATCGAGGGCGATGGCCGCGCCCTTGCTGACCCCCGCACGGTTGTCCCGCAGCTGCTCGTACGCGACGTCCTGCGCCTGCTCGGAGATGGTGAGCAGGACGTTCGCGCCGGC
Source organism: Salinispora pacifica DSM 45544 (assembly GCF_000378845.1). Classification (NCBI taxonomy): domain Bacteria; kingdom Bacillati; phylum Actinomycetota; class Actinomycetes; order Micromonosporales; family Micromonosporaceae; genus Salinispora; species Salinispora pacifica. Next base: position 3,066,702 of record NZ_KB905359.1, read on the forward strand.
GGTCTCGTCGCCGGTGACCAGGTCCCGCAGCCGGTCGCCGATCAGCTGGTCGCTGGTGCCGGCCAGGAACGCGTTCTCCGCCTCCTCGATGCCGGTGTCGGCCAGGTTGACCGGCTTGTAGCCGATCGCGTGGGCGTACTTCTCCCCGCCGGGATAGGTGCGCAGGTACTCCAGCTCCCCGTCGGTCTCCTTACTCACCGCGAACGCCGTACCGCCGGCCTCGATGTTGCCGCGCTTGCGCTCGTATTCGGCGACCTGGACCCGGCCGTTGTAGTCGCTGTTGCGGTAGTCGTCGGCCTTGTAGGCCTGAATCCAGTTCAGGTTCGCGAAGAGAAGCCCGAACAGGACCATCACGACGAGACCCACCCGGCGCAGTGGTGCGTTCACGGTCTGATCACCTCCGTCGGGGCACCGTGTAGCTGCTCCGGTGGGCCGCCCGTCGGTCGGGTCGACGGAGCGCCTCCGCCGGTCACCGGCCGGCGGGCAGCATCGGAGACCCGGAGCAGGATCGCGATGAGTAGCCAGTTCGCCATCAGTGACGAACCGCCGGCGGAGAGGAACGGCGTGGTCTGGCCGGTGAGCGGAATCAGACCGCTGATCCCGCCAACGATCACGAAGACCTGGAGCCCGAGGGTGAACGCCAGACCGCCGGCGAGCAGCTTGCCGAACGAGTCGTGAACCGCCAGTGCGGCGCGCAGCCCCCGCTCGACGATGAGCAGGTAGACCACCAGCAGGGCGGAGAGACCGAAGAGACCGATCTCCTCACCGAGGCCGGCGAAGATGAAGTCGTTCTGCACTTCGGGCAGCTTGAGCGGCTGGCCGGCGCCGGGCCCGGCGCCGAACATTCCTCCGCTACCAAGGGCGAGCAATCCCTGCACCAGCTGGTAGCCGTCGTTGTACGGGTCGGCGAACGGGTCCAGCCAGATGTTGGCCCGTAGGTAGAAGTTGGCGAACGGACCACCGACCACGTCGCCCAACACGTACGCCAGATAGGCGCCGCCGAAGAAGAGCACCAAGCCGATGAGGAGCCAGCTCACCCGTTCGGTGGCGATGTAGAGCGTCGCCACGAACATGCCGAAGTAGAGCAGGGAGGTGCCCAGGTCCTTCTCGAAGACCAGCACCAGGAGGCTGATCAGCCAGACCACCACGACCGGCCCGAGGTCCCGGCCCCGGGGGAGATCGACACCGAGAAACCGGCGACTGGCCAGGGAGAGGACCTCCCGCTTGCGCACCAGGTAGTACGCGAAGAAGGCGAGCAGCGCGAGCTTGGCGAACTCGCCGGGCTGGATGGAGAGACCACCGACCCGGATCCAGAGCTTCGCACCGTTGATCTCGGAAATGCTCCGCGGTAGCACCGCCGGGATCATCACCAGCACGATGCCGGCGAGACCCAGGGTGTACGCGTACCGAGAGATCGAGCGGTGGTCGCGGACGACAGCGAGCAGCCCGGCGGCGAGGGCGACCGAGATCAGTGTCCAGGCGAGTTGACGCCCGCCGGTGCCGGCGAAGGTCGCCAGTTCGGCACGCTCGGCCGGGGTGGCGCGGGCCAGGTCCAGCCGGTGCAGGAAGCCGACACCGAGGCCGTTGAGGAGGGCGACGGACGGCAACAGGGCCGGGTCGGCGAAGGGAGCCAGGAACCGGATCACCACGTGCAGGCCGAGGAAGACCGCGCTGAGCGCGGCGGCCGGCACCCAGAAGCTCGGCGTGACCGTGTCGAGCACGCTGGCTTCGACCATCGCCCCGTACGCGGCCACCAGCACCATGGCGAGTAACAGCAGCGACAGCTCGGCGTTACGCCGGGACCGGGCCAGCCGCACGCCGCTCTGCCCGCCCGTGGTCGTGGGCGGGGATGTCGACGTGGCCGCTACGGTCACTGAATGTCCTGACAGATCAAGCCGGCGCTCACTCGGGCGACCGGCAGGCGGCCGGATCAACAGCCGGCGGCGGGATGGCGGGCAAGGCGTCGGGCGAGGGGGTCGGTTCGGTCGGCTCGCCGGTTGCCGGCGTGCTCGGGGTGGCGGAGGCCGCCGGAGGTGTACTCGAAACGGTGGCCGGCGTTGACGCATCGAGCTCCCCGGTCGGGCTCGGCGCCGCTGGCGGGGTCGGACTGGGGCTCGGGGGACAGGTCGGCTTCAGGTTGGGATTGGTCGGAGTATCAGCGGTCAGCTCGGCGAGCCGGCGCTCCGCATCCGCCTCACTCTTGGCAGGGATGCCCTGTTTGACCTGTTCCTGTGCGGCGAGCGTGAGGTCGTCCAGCTCGGCGGAGCTGGTCGAGTGCACGGCAGAGAGGTCGATGCCGGCGATCTGACCCTCGACGCCACGGAACACCGCGACCTGGCCGCTCCCCGTGGCTCCGACGTAGTACTGCCGCTGGGTGTAGCTCCACCAACCGTAGAGCGTTCCGCCCAGCAGGACGAGCAGGGCGAGACTCATCGCCGCGAGGCGGATCGGCCGGCGGCGGCCGCGCTCCGGCTCGTCGTCCCCGGCAGTCGACTCGTCCGGCGGCTCCGGCGGCGCCCCGGAGAGCGCCGAGGCGCGGGCCGCGGGGGTGGAGTCATCGGCCGAGGTCGCCATGCCCCGGTCCCGGGAGGCGGCGCCACCGACGATCGGGCTCGCCTCGACGATGTCCTGGTCGGTCGCGTCGGCGATGATCACGGTGATGTTGTCCGGCCCGCCACCGCGCAGCGCGAGCTGGACCAACCGCTCCACGCACTGCTGCGGGTCGGCGTACTCCCGCATCGTCTCCACGATCGTCTCTGCGCTCACCACGCCCGAGAGACCGTCGCTACAGATCAGGTACCGGTCGCCGGCGAGGACCTGGCGGACCGAGTACTCCGCGTCGATGTCCCGGCCATCGAGGGCCCGGGTCAGCAGCGACCGCTGGGGGTGGCTGCTCGCCTCCTCGGCGCTGATCCGGCCCTCGTCAACAAGCATCTGGACGTACGTGTCGTCCTTGGTTATCTGGGCGAACTCGCCGGCACGCAGCAGGTAGGCACGAGAGTCGCCAATGTGCACCATGCCCAGCTTGCTGCCGGAGAAGAGGATCGCGGTGAGTGTCGTGCCCATCCCCTCCAGCTGCGGATTGGCGTCAACCGTCTCGCGTAGCTGTTGGGTGGCGTTGGTGACAGCCGAACGAAGCGCATCCACGAGGGCGTTACCCGGGACATCCTCGTCCAGCGGCGCCATGGCGCCGATGACAATGTTGCTGGCGACATCACCGGCGGCCATACCGCCCATACCGTCAGCGACGGCGAGCAGCCGTGGCCCGGCATAGACGGAGTCCTGGTTGCCGTCTCGGATCAGCCCGCGGTCGCTGTGGGCCGCATAGCGGAGGGTCAGAGTCATGGCCGTAATTCGAGTGAGGTGCGCCCGATGCGGATCGGCACGCCGAGGGGGACGGGGGTAGGTCCGGTGACCTTAGCGCGATCCAGGTAGGTGCCGTTAGTCGAGCCAAGGTCCTCAACGAACCACTGCCCGTCGCGGGGCACGAGCCGGGCGTGTCGCGCGGAGGCGTAATCGTCGGTAATCACGAGGGTGGAATCCTCAGCCCGACCGATTGTGATCTGCGCTTCACCGAGGGTAATGCGGGTGCCGGCCAGCTGGCCGGCGGTCACCACCAGCTGGCGGGCTGCCTTTCCCCGCTTCACCCGGGCCGGCTTACCGCCCTGACCAAGGACGGCTCCGACTCCCCGGGGGGCCGCTACCAGCCGGCCGGAGCGGGCACCCGCGAAGAGGTCCCGGCGGATCACCCCGACCACCGTGAAGACGAAAATCCACAGCAGGATCAGGAACCCGAACCGGGCAACGGTGACGACGAGTTCCGGCAAGGCCGATCAGCCATCCACGCGGAAGGTCAGGGTCGTGGTGCCGAGCTGGACCATGTCGCCGGGGTTCAAGGCAACCGCGGAGACCCGCTGACCGTTGACCATCGTGCCGTTGGTCGACCCGAGGTCGGTCAGCACGACCTGCCCACCATCAAAATCCAGCCGGGCGTGTCGCCGCGAGATGCCGACATCGGGTAGGCGCAGGGTGGCCTGGTCGCCGCGGCCGATCACGGTCGTCCCCAGCTGGAGCGGGTAGGTCCGCCCGTCACCGGAGACCAACCGCACGTTGGGGCCGCCACCCTGACCGGGCGGCGGGCCGTAGCCACCCCCCTGGTCGTACGCGGGGTAGGCCGGCGGGCCGGCGTCGTAACCCGGCGGGCCGGCGTCGTAGCCCGGCCCCGAAACCGGGGCGACCTCGCCGCCGGTATAGACCTCGGCGGTGACCCGGAACATGCCGGTGTCGAGCCCCTCCCCTCGTTCGACCTCGACGATCACATCGCCGTAGACCGTCCACGCCTGCTCGCCGATGAACTCCGCCTGCGACTGGGCCAGCTCCTGGGCCAGCGCGGCAGCGTACGGCGCCAGGCGACTGTGGTCGTATGGCGAGAGATCGATCACGTAGCGGTTGGGCACCAACGTGCGCCCACCGGCCAAAATCGCCTTGTGCGCCTCGGCCTCCCGCTGCATGGCGTTGAGGATCTCCACGGGGTGGACCACCCCTTTGAAGACCTTGGCGAAAGCCCCTTCGACCAGGCCTTCCAGACGCTTCTCAAAGCGTTGCAGCACGCTCACCGGCTCCTCCTCGGGTCCCGAGGACATGATGGTATCCGGCCGACGAGCGTGCAGCTCACACGCCGCTCGGCCGCGCTTGTCCCGGCCCGTTCGGCGGGCCGGTTCCGTCGTGCTAGTCTTTCGTCCGCCACAAACGGTGGCCTTCCTACGAGGGTAACCGTTGGTGGCAAGCGCGAGGAGCCACGTAGAATGTCCCGAGCCCGGCGGCGCAGCCGGAGGGCCGGACACCAGGTGTCTCCGGTTGAAGCCACGGGGAAGTGGCGGAATGGCAGACGCGCACGGTTCAGGTCCGTGTGCCCGAAAGGGCGTGGGGGTTCAACTCCCCCCTTCCCCACCAGACGAGGGCTCCGCAATAGCGGGGCCCTCGCGCCGTCTCGGGGCACGTCGTACGTCACGCTATGCTCCGATCGTTCTTGACTCCGACGGACCAGGAGTGACGTGTGAGTGTCGCATTCGTGACCGGATCGGGCGGTCTCATTGGTTCCGAAGCGGTCCGGCATTTCGCCGGCCTCGGTCTCGATGTCGTCGGAATTGACAATGACATGCGGCAGGAGTTCTTCGGCGCGGAGGCCTCGACCGCGTGGAACGTCCGACGGCTCACCGAGGAGCTGGGGGCCGCCTACTCGCACCAGAACATCGACATCCGCGACCGGGACGCCCTCGCGAAGCTCTTCCGCCGGTACGGCCGCGACACCGCCGTGGTGATCCACACCGCCGCACAGCCGTCGCACGACTGGGCCGTCCGCGACCCGTTCACCGACTTCGACGTCAACGCCGCCGGCACCCTCAATGTGCTGCAGAACGTCCGCGAGCACTGCTCCGAGGCACCGGTCATCCACTGCTCCACAAACAAGGTCTACGGCGACCGGCCGAACAGCCTGCCGCTGGTCGAGTTGGCGACCCGGTGGGAGATCGAGCCCGGGCACCCGTACGAACAGGGCATCCGGGAGGACATGTCGATCGACGCCTGCCTACACTCGATCTTCGGCGCCTCCAAGGTGGCGGCGGACGTGATGGTGCAGGAGTACGGCCGTTACTTCGACATGCGGACGGCCTGCTTCCGCGGTGGCACCCTGACCGGGCCCGCGCACGCCGCCACCGAGCTGCACGGTTTTCTCGGGTACGTGATGCGGGCCAACATGGAGCGCCGGAAGTACAAGATCTTCGGATACCAGGGCAAGCAGGTCCGGGACGCGATTCACAGCTCAGACGTGGTCTCGGCATTCGAGTCGTTCTTCCGTGACCCGCGCTCCGCCGCCGTCTACAACCTGGGCGGCGGCCGGCACTCCAACACCTCGATGCGCGAGGCCTTCGCCCTGGCCCAGCAGATCACCGGGCAGGAGATGGACTCCGAGTACGTCGAGGCGAACCGAATCGGCGACCACAAGTGGTGGATCGGCTCGAACGAAGCCTTCCACGCCGACTACCCGGACTGGAAGCAGGTCTACGACGTGCCCATGATCATGCGGGAGATCTACGAGGCCAACGTCGACAAGTGGGTTCCGCAGTCATGACCCCCCGGTGCAAGCGGAACGTGCTCGGCGTCCTCATTGATGTCACCGACTACGCCACCGCCACCGAGACGGTCGTGACCGCGGCGCACGAGCGGCAACCGCTGGCGCTGACCGCCCTGGCCGTACACGGCGTGATGACCGGGGTGCTCGACCCCGCACACAATGCCCGGTTGAACTCGTTCGACGTGGTCACTCCGGATGGACAGCCGGTGCGCTGGGCGCTCAACGTGCTGCACCGGGCCGGGTTGACCGACCGGGTCTACGGCCCCACGCTCACCCTGCATGTGTTGTCCCGCTTCGCCGACGAGGGCCTTCCGGTCTATCTCTACGGCTCCACCGAGGAGACGCTCGCAACGCTGGTGCCGGCACTGGAGCGAATGTTTCCCGCGCTGAAGCTTGCCGGGGTGGAGCCGTCCAAGTTCCGACCGGTGCAACCCGGCGAGGCGGTCGAGATCGCCGACCGGATCCGGGACAGCGGGGCCCGACTCGTCCTGATCGGGCTGGGCTGCCCGCGGCAGGAGATTTTCGCGTACGCCATGCGACCGCTGCTGGACATGCCGCTGATGGCGGTCGGTGCGGCCTTCGACTACCACGCGGGTCTGCTGCGGCAGCCGCCACCGTGGATGCAGCGGGCCGGCCTGGAGTGGCTTTGGCGACTCGGTCTGGAACCGAAGCGGCTCTGGCGTCGTTACCTGATCCTCAACCCGGCCTACCTGGCCCGGCTGGCCGCACAGAAGACCGGCCTGTGGAAGGCGGAGCCGCCGGAACCCGCCACCGACCAGCCCACCAGCTTCGCCGTCTGAGGGAGGATTCGACACGGCACGGGGCCCCTCCCGGAGTCTTCGGAAAGGGCCCCGCCCGGCGAAATCAGATCAGACCGTCAGGGTCCAGGTGTCGATGTAGCCGATGTCCCCGCGGTAAATATCCTGGACCCGAAGGTTCCAGGTCCCCTCGGCCGCCTCGCTGGAGAGGTTCACCGTGTAGGTCTCGTTGACGTTGTCGGCGGAGTCGGAGAGGTTGTTGGTCTTCAGTCGGTAGGACGAGCCGTCCGGCGCGATCAGGTCGATGACGAGGTCGCCCCGCCAGGTGTGGGGGATGTCCACCGCCACGGTCGAGGAGGCGGAGGCGTCCCGGTCGCAGCCGGCGATGGCGATCGAGCTGGTCACCGCGGAACCGGCGTCCGGAATCGCCACGTCGGTGTCGTTGGTGCCGGAGCAGCCCGGCGGCGGAGGCGGCGTGGTGCCGCCGTCACCGACGTAGAGAAGCTTGTTCGGCGAGCCACTGCCCGGCGAGCCAATCGCGCCGTCGGTGGCGTTGTCGACCAGCGCGTCCCGAATCTGCTGCGGGGTGTACGACGGGTTGGCCGACAGGACCAGCGCCGCGGCACCCGCGACGTGCGGCGACGCCATCGACGTGCCGCTGATCGTACGCGTGCTGGTGTCACTGTCGATCCACGGTGCGGTGATCAACGTACCCGGCGCGAAGATGTCCAGACAGGGGCCGTAGTTGGAGCGAGAGGACCTGTCATCGGTGCTGGTCGTATTCCCGACGGTAAGCGCAGCCGGGGTGCGGGCCGGTGAGTAGTTACAGGCGTTGGCGCTGCTGTTACCCGCCGCCAGCGCGTAGGTGACACCGGAGTTGATCGAGTTGGTCACCGCGGCGTCCAACGCGCTGTTCGCACCGCCACCAAGACTCATGTTCGCCACCGCCGGCTGGACCGCATTCGCGGTCACCCAGTCAACACCGGCCACAACCCCGGCGAAGGAACCGCTGCCCGCGCAGTTCAGCACCTTCACCGCCACCAGGTTCGTCTCCTTGGCGATGCCGTGTGCCGTGCCACCGACGGTACCGGCGACGTGCGTGCCGTGCCCATTACAGTCGGTGTCATTACTGTCGGCGGTGTTGGTGCCCCAGGTAGCCCTACCACCGAAGTCCTGGTGAGTGGTACGGATACCGGTGTCGAGGATGTAGACAGTCACGTCACTGGCAGTGTTCGGGTAGGTGTAGGAGTTGTCCAGCGGCAAATCCCGCTGGTCAACCCGGTCCAGGCCCCAGGACGGCGGGTTGTTCTGGGTGTCAGCGATCGACACCTCGTGGTTCTGCTCGACGTAGGCCACCGCTGGGTCAGCCGCGATCCGAGCGGCGGCACCAGCGTCCACCCGCAGTTCGGCTCCGCGGAGGGCCGCGGTGTACGTCCGGGCTACCTGGCCACCATGCCGGTCCACCAAGCGATCAGCCGACCGCTCGACCGCACCACGGCCAACCGCACTGTCCTTGAAGACCACGATGTAGCTGTCGGCTACCGCCGTAGCGCCTCCCGCACTACGGATCTCACCAACCGGTTCAGCGGCCATAGCGGGGGTTGCGGACGCCATCATGGCCATCGTGGCTAGTCCGACGAACATGGACCTTCGGGATAGACCCATCTCCTCTGTCTCCCTCCGGATGGCATCAAGGTCCACCGACTCCTGGTGAACCTGTCGTCAGATGCCGATTCGGCGATGATGAGTGGTCAGCATTGAGACGAGAAACCAACACGTCGAGTCACCGGGCCTGGGTGGCACGGGGCCCCTCCCGGAGTCTCCGGAAAGGGCCCCGCCCGGCGAAATCAGATCAGACCGTCAGGGTCCAGGTGTCGATGTGGCCGGTGTCCGCGCGGTAGACGTCGCGGACCTGGAGCTGCCAGGTGCCGTCGGCTGCCTCGCTGGAGAGGTTCACCGTGTAGGTCTCGTTGACGTTGTCGGCGGAGTCGGAGAGGTTGTTGGTCTTCAGTCGGTAGGACGAGCCGTCCGGCGCGATCAGGTCGATGACGAGGTCGCCCCGCCAGGTGTGGGGGATGTCCACCGCCACGGTCGAGGAGGCGGAGGCGTCCCGGTCGCAGCCGGCGATGGCGATCGAGCTGGTCACCGCGGAACCGGCGTCCGGAATCGCCACGTCGGTGTCGTTGGTGCCGGAGCAGCCCGGCGGCGGAGGCGGCGGCGTGGTGCCGCCGTCACCGACGTAGAGAAGCTTGTTCGGCGAGCCACTGCCCGGCGAGCCAATCGCGCCGTCGGTGGCGTTGTCGACCAGCGCGTCCCGAATCTGCTGCGGGGTGTACGACGGGTTGGCCGACAGGACCAGCGCCGCGGCACCCGCGACGTGCGGCGACGCCATCGACGTGCCGCTGATCGTGTTTGTGCTGGTGTCACTGTTGATCCAGGGCGCGGTGATGGACGAGCCCGGCGCGAAGATGTCCAGACAGGTTCCGATGTTGGAGAACCAGGACAGTCCGTCACTACTGGTGGTGGAGCCGACAGTGATCGCAGCCGGGGTGCGGGCCGGTGAGTAGTTACAGGCGTTGGCGCTGCTGTTACCCGCCGCCAGCGCGTAGGTGACACCGGAGTTGATCGAGTTGGTCACCGCGGCGTCCAACGCACTGTTCGCACCGCCACCAAGACTCATATTCGCCACCGCCGGCTGGACCGCATTCGCGGTCACCCAGTCGACGCCGGCGATCACCCCGGCCCAGCTGCCGCTACCCGCGCAGTTCAGCACCTTCACCGCCACCAGGTTCGTCTCCTTGGCGATGCCGTGTGCCGTGCCACCGACGGTACCGGCGACGTGCGTGCCGTGCCCATTACAGTCGGTGTCATTACTGTCGGCGGTGTTGGTGCCCCAGGTAGCCCTACCACCGAAGTCCTGGTGAGTGGTACGGATACCGGTGTCGAGGATGTAGACAGTCACGTCACTGGCAGTGTTCGGGTAGGTGTAGGAGTTGTCCAGCGGCAAATCCCGCTGGTCAACCCGGTCCAGGCCCCAGGACGGCGGGTTGTTCTGGGTGTCAGCGATCGACACCTCGTGGTTCTGCTCGACGTAGGCCACCGCTGGGTCAGCCGCGATCCGAGCGGCGGCACCAGCGTCCACCCGCAGTTCGGCTCCGCGGAGGGCCGCGGTGTACGTCCGGGCTACCTGGCCACCATGCCGGTCCACCAAGCGATCAGCCGACCGCTCGACCGCACCACGGCCAACCGCACTGTCCTTGAAGACCACGATGTAGCTGTCGGCTACCGCCGTAGCGCCTCCCGCACTACGGATCTCACCAACCGGTTCAGCGGCCATAGCGGGGGTTGCGGACGCCATCATGGCCATCGTGGCTAGTCCGACGAACATGGACCTTCGGGATAGACCCATCTCCTCTGTCTCCCTCCGGATGGCATCAAGGTCCACCGACTCCCGGCGAGTCGATCGATAGATGCCAATCCATCAATGAGAGTAATCGGCGGGGAGATGAGAAATCAACACATCGAGTCACCGACCCACAGGTGGGTTACCCGGGAAGTCACCGATGCGACCACGGTGATACGTCCGGCTGCCAAAAGACGGAGACACCGGCGTTCGTCGCCGTGCGTGCGCGCCCGACCGGCGTCGCTGATCAGCATCGCGGACTGGCGGCCTGAGCAGCGTCCCGGTGCGATACAACCGTCAGCGGGACCGCCCCGGGCCCTGCACGTAGAGAAGTTCGAGAATGGCCCGAGTCGCCTCAAACCAGCGATCCAGCCAACCCGGCGGCGGAACACTGCCCTTCGGTGGTAGCTCCATCAGGAGACCGCGCAGCAACGGGTGATCAACCAGTGATTCAACCGGACCGGTCGGCCAGCGGTCGGCCGGAAAGCCCGGTCCGGTCGACGAATCCGGGTCGAGCGAAGTCAGGGGCTGAGGTGGAGCAGATCGCTGGGGTGGGGACCCATCCTGCCGCTCACCGGCTTCGCCGTCCGGCGACACCACCTCAGTCAGCACCGTATCCCGGCGTGTCCCGCGGTACTTGCCACCAAACCGCTCCGGCTTGCCCGGACCGTTGGTGAGGTTCTCTGACCCGATCGTCGTCATCCGTCTCGCCTACTTCGTTCGGTTGCCGATCGGTACGGCCGGCACTGACCATGCGCCGCACCGACGGGTTCAACGAGACGGAGCCGTTGTGGCGACGGGGCATTGGCAAGCCGGGTCATCCAACCCCAAAACGGGGAAATCAAGCTGGCCAACACAGGGGAAAGAAATCTTGTATCGAGCGCATCTGCTGCGTTCAACGGATGCAACCGGGCCGGTGCCCCCACCCGAACGGGGCGGACGGGGGCACCGGTACTGGTCAGCGCGGGTCGAAGGCACCGCCCCGCGCATTGCTGACGAAGGATCGCCAGTCACCCCGGCTGAAGACCAGGGCCGGGCCGGACCGGTCCTTCGAGTCCCGCACGCCGACCGCCCCCGGCACGTACGCCACCTCAACGCAGTTGTCGCAGTTCGGCCCACTCTTCGAGCTCTTGAACCAGGTGCCCTGCGTCAGGTCCACGGGGAACTCCTTGGTCGCCATTTCCACAACGGCTCCTCTGCCAGTTTCGCGATGTGTGCCATGGACTCCTCAGGACTGATGGCAGCCGCGCGGATATGATCAAAGATGAAGCTGTACTTCTGCAGTTCGTCGCTCTTTTCCAGGAAGAGCCCACCCGTGGCGTTCTCCGCGTACACAACATCCGGATCACTGGGTTCGGGGAAGCTCAGGATGCTGAAGGTCCCGTCCATGCCCGCATGCGCACCCACCTCGAAGGGCAGGATCTGCAACGTCACGTTCGGTAGTTCGGTTACCTCCAACAGCCGCTTGAGCTGACCACGCATCACCGTGTCCCCACCCACCGGTCGGCTCACCACCGCCTCATCGAGCACCACCCACAGATCGACTGAATCATCCTGAGTCAGCAACGACTGACGGCCCAGTCGGACACGGACACGTTGTGCGACTTGCTCTGCGGTGAAGTCCGGTCGCGCGGCACGGATCATGGCGCTCGCATACTCTTCGGTCTCCAGTAGACCCGGTACGACCTGCTGTTCGTAGGCACGGATGGAGCTGGCCGCCGCTTCCAGGCCGACGTACGCCCCGACCAAAACCGTGCTGTACGGGTGCCACCAGCCCTTCTGTCGGGCCTCGCGAGCGATCTGCACCAGCTCGTCGCTCTCGGCGCCCACCACGCCGTAGATCCGGAGCATGTCCCGGACATCACGGGGCGTCGCCGTGGTGTGACCGGTCTCGATCCGGGAGACCTTCGAGGCCGAGCATTCGAGCTGCTCGGCGACCGACTCGATGGTGATCCCCGCAGCCTCACGCTGCCGACGGAGTTCCGCGCCCAGCCGCCGACGGCGGATCGTCGGGCTTCGCCGCTCAGCCACGGTGCCACCCCGGACTCAATCTCGCGGTCATTGCCACCCGTCCCCCTCCACCTTGACAACTTCCCGGCTCGGCCGTCGTGCCGGGGAGGGCACGACGGTGGACGGGCTCGCAGCGGCGGATGGCGGCGGGGCGAACCCGGCCCTCAGTGTGCCGCCCGAATACGAACAGCTCAAGCATTGCATCGCGCTGGACTGACAACCCATCGGCAACAACCGACATGCAACTTGCATGTCGCACGTCACTGATGCACTCTATTCCCTATGGTGGATCACGCAGAGTCCTACTCCGCTCTCACACCGTGGTGATCCCGCGGTCAGGCACCAACAACGCCAGCCGGCGGGGCACCACCCCCGAGGCCGACAACACATGTCCCCCGACAACTCCCGCCGGCGCCTCCGCCGGCCCTCTTTCCCAGGAGCCCATGTGCTTCCCCGCACCGGTGACGTACTGCACGTGACTCGCGCGGCGAGTGTCCAGTTCCGCCGACCCATCGCCTTCCGGGTGATCCGGGTCCTCGATTGGCCGACCTACGACGGTTGGCTCTGGCTCGACGGCTACGAGTTGAACGCCTCGGGGGACGCGGTCAGCCGGCGGTCGATCTTCGTACAGCAGGAAGGACTGAACCAGATCCAGCCTGCACCGCAACGCCACCCACACACCGTGGGGACACCGCGCCGACCGCTGGCGCGAACCCCGGCCCGCGTGGGTTGACCTGCTGCGATCGCCAGTTCCACCAGTGAGGTTGACGGCCAGCCGGTGGTTGGCGTAAACGTTCGATCAGCCGGTGGGGGTGGGTTCGGGGGTCGGAGTGACCGTCGGCCGCTCTGACGACGGTCCGGACCTCGACACCACCAGTACCACCGCCGTCCCCTCCGGCACCAGCACACCTGCTTGCGGTTCCGTCCCGATCACGGTGCCGGGCGGCTGATCCGAGGTCTGATACTGGATCCGGTACGCCAATCCGATCTGGTCCAGGAGCGCCTGGGCCGTCGCCAGCGGCAGGTCGACCACCGGGGGCATCGGGACCTCACCCGGCTCCGCCGTCGGCGACGGAGAGGTCGGTGCTGCCGAGGTCGGCGTGGTCGTGGTCGGCGCAGCGGACGTTGGCGTGGGGGATGTTGACGTCGGCGCCGCCGGTGGCGTGGTGGCCGACGGCGAGGAGTCGGGGTTGACCTGCTCGTCGTCGCCGGCGCCGAGGGCGAGCCACAGACCGGCGCCGAAGACGGCGAGCAGAAGGAGAATCACTCCCCAGAGGATCGGTGACCACCACCGTCGCCCGTTCGGCTCCGCGTACCACCCGGTCTCCTGCTGGTACTCCGGCGGACGCGGCGGCGGCACGCCCGCACGCCCGGACCATGCCGCCGGCCCTCCGGTGGGGGGCAGGGGCGCGGTCTGGCCAGCAGGCGGCAGTGGCTCGGTCTGATCCGCCGGCAGCGGGCGGGTTTCGTCGTCCGGCCCGTCAGCGGCGGGCTTTCGGTCGTCGCTCATCCCACGTCCCCCCTCGCTGCCTGACGACAACCTAGCCGGCGAGCAGGGGGGTCGGCGGGAATCAGCTCACCACGGCCCGGTACGTGTCAACCCCACAACCACACCACCCCGCCGCAATTACCCTGCGTAAGAATCTGGGCTCGGTACTCCCCGCCCCGACCACAGGACGTTACGCTCGCCGGCATGGCGAGACGCGGCTGGGCAATATCGATCATGACCGCGCATGGTACCGCCGCCGGGGCCGGCGCCGCCGCGCTGGGCTTCGGCTACGGCCTGGGCATCATCAACTGGGCCCCACCGCCCGATGAGGGTGTCGCTCTCACGGCCTGGACAGCCAGCCTGATCTGGGCCACCTGGATCGCTGCCACCTCTACTGTGGCCGGTGCGGTCTGCGCCCAACACCTCCGCCGTCGCGGCCCGGTGGAACACCCATCGACCAGCAGCCACAATGAGCCCTCCAGAGTGGACTCGGCGGCCGACGGCCCGAGCGGCCCCGAGACCGCCGCACCGACCATCCGGGAGACGGCGAAGCGGAGCCAGGCCAACCCGAGTGAATCCGACGGGGCGCTCGGCAACCTGGCGCTCGCCGGAGCCGCCGGGTTCGGTGCCCTGATCACGGTCCTGCTGAGCGCCGTACCGGCCCGGGTGGCCGTGGTACCCGGCGTCGCCACACCCCGGGATGTCGCCGCTGGATACGCCGCCCTGGGCGTCCTGGTCGGCGTGGCCATCGCCGCATGGGCGTTGCACTCCCGCGCCGCCGCCACCAACGTGATCGTGACCGTCGGCTGGCTGTGGCTGCTCGCTGTGGTGGCCGTTGTGGATGGCGTCATCGCTGGGCGCGGACTGAACACCGCCCAGCTCGGCATCTGGCAACTCAGCTTCGGCGGGAGCGAGTTGTGGCTGCGCGACTGGTTCTACTGGCCGGGTGCGCTGCTGTCCCTCGGCTCTGCCCTTCTCATCGGCGTACTGGTCGCCCGCGGCACGGCCCGGAACCCCGACCAGCGGGTTGGTGCCACCGCCTCCGGCGCAGCCGGCCCGCTCCTCGTCGCAGTCGTCTACCTGCTCGCCGCGCCGGGGTTAGCGGACCTCGCTCCCGGCCAGGCGTCGGCACACCTCATCGCCCCGTACGCGGTCATCATCGGTTTTGGGGGCTCGGCTTTGGTCGCCACGCTCGGCCAACGGGCTGACCGCCGGGGGCAGGCAGTTCCGCCCCAGCCGGCGGAGTCTCCAGCCGATTCGCCCCCGCCGGCCGAGCCCCCGACCGCCCCACAGCCGGACGGTTCGACCAGCACGGCGGCTACCACTCGCCGCCGGGCGCGCGGATCAAGTAGCCGACGTCCCCGCACTGTCCAGGCGGACACCGCGGCCGGGGTGCCGGTTCAGCGCGGTGTGGACGATGCATCGGCAACGGACGCCGCCCCGGCCGTGCCGGAGCCGACGGAGACGGGCTCGCCCCGGCCCCGGTCTCCCCGCCGCACCAGCTGACCGTGGTGCCGAACAGCGGCCCGGGCCGGGAGCTGCCCCAAGCCATCGGCGACCATCGCCCCGACGTCTGACCGTGAGGGCGGACGACCGTCCGCCTAGTCGACCGGCCAGGTGTGCACCGGCTCGTTGCTGCGCTGGAGTTCGGCGTACCGCTGGACCATGTGGTGCAGGGCCGCCGGGCGGTCGAGCTTCCGGTGCCGCTCGGCCGCCCACACCGCTTCCGCCTGCCATACCGCGCCGTTACGCCGGGTCCGACAACGCTGCTCGATAACGCCGAGCAACCGGTCTCGCTCACCGGGAGCCACGCCGAACCGGTCGAGGCCGATCGCCGCCTGCGGCAGCAGCACGTCAAGGACCAGCTCGGCGACCGGCACCTCACCGAGCTGAGGCCAATGCACCATGGCGTCCATGCCTCGTCGGGCGGCGGAGTGGAAATTCTCCTCCGCCGAGCTGAACGGCAGCTGGCTCCAAGCCGGACGGTCCGCCTCCGCCAGCCCTCGCGCCGATCCGAAGTAGAAGGCGGCGTTGGCCAGCATGTCGATCACGGTCGGACCCGCCGGCAGGACCCGATTCTCCACCCGTAGGTGCGGACGCCCCTCGGTGATGTCGTAGACCGGCCGGTTCCAGCGGTAGACCGTCCCGTTGTGCAGACGTAGTTCGCCGAGCTTCGGCACTCCCCCGGCGTGCAGCACCTCCACCGGGTCCTCTTCCTCACAGATCGGCAACAGCGGCGGGAAGTAGCGAACGTTCTCCTCGAAGAGGTCGAAAATCGAGGTGATCCACCGCTCACCGAACCAGACCCGAGGACGGACACCCTGCGCCTTCAACTCGTCTGGCCGGGTGTCGGTCGCTTGTTGGAACAGCGCGATCCGGGTCTCCGCCCAGAGTTGTCGGCCATACAGATAGGGAGAGTTGGCCCCGATCGCTACCTGGGCGGCGGCGATCGCCTGTGAGGCGTTCCAGTAGTCGGCGAAGCTGTCCGGCGCGACCTGGAGATGGAACTGCAGGCTGGTGCAGGCTGATTCAGGAGCGATCGAGTCGGTGTGGGTCTGTAACCGCTCGACCCCACGGATGTCGAGCTCGATGTCTTCGCCACGCGCTCCAACGATCTGGTCGTTGAGCACCCGGTAGCGCTCGTTGGTGGAGAGGTTGTCAACGACCAGGTGCCCCTCGGTCAGGGTGGGCAGGATTCCCACCAGGAGGATCTGTGCGTCAGACTTGGCCGCCCGCTCGTCGGCACGGGCAAGACTGCCACGAAGGTCCTGTTCGTAGCCGGTGAAGCCGGTGCCCTCGATCAGCCGGGGCGCGGCGTTCAGCTCGAGATTGAACTGCCCCAACTCGGTCTGGAAGAGCGGGTCGGCGATGTCGGCGAGAATTTCCTCGTTCCGCATCGCCGGTTCGGCGGCGGAGTCGACCAGGTTCAGCTCAATCTCCAAGCCGGTCATTGGCCGGTCGGCGGCAAACCCGAAGTCGTCCAGCATCAAGGCGAAGACGTCCAGGCAGCGACGTACCTTGTGCCGATAGCGGATCCGATCCTCCCGGGAGAAGGCGCCCCGCGTGACATCCCTGCCCATGTATCCTCCCGGCGCCCGAGGTGACGGAGCGATGCCGCTCCGCAGCGCATTGTGAACCCTCCACGGTAAGAGTGGCCAAGGCAGCGGGCCAGAGCCGGGCACGCACGAACCCACCACACCTGGTCACGTGCACCATCCACAAAGATGCTTGTTTTGTAAATAACGTGCTTTACAAATACGCTCGCGGCAATATTTGGTTGATCAACTACTGGTAGTATCAACGGGTGGATCAGAATGTGTTCAACGACCCCCGCATCACCGCCGTCGGCCTACTTGTCGAGGCGCACGCTGGGCTGATGGCTCGGTTTACCGCCCAGTTCGAGGAGCACGGCCTCTCCCCGGTGGAATTCGAGGTGCTCACCCGGCTCGCTCGTTCACCTGACAATCAGCTCCGGATGACCGATCTCGCCGCACAGACCTCCCTCTCCACCAGCGGGACGACCCGCGTGGTGGACCGGATGGAACGCGATGGGCTCCTCGCCCGACGCGCCTGCCCCGCCGATCGACGTAGCTCCTTCGCGGTGGCGACCGAATCCGGCCGGGAGCGGCTCGAGGCCGTACTCCCGGATCACCTACGAATCATCGAGGAGTGGTTCACCGGCCAGCTCGACCCGGAGTCACTGACCCGGCTCCTCGATGGGCTACGTCGAGTGCGAGATGCGGTTCACCCCGGCGCCACCGCCGGCGCGATTGGCCCGGAGCCGGCCGGAAACAGCCACTGACGCCACCGGTGGATAGCGCCAGCTTGGCCAGGACACCGCCGGCAGCGAACACCACCGGCAGAAAGAGCGGCAGAACTACCCGGGAGCCGGATCATTATTGGGCAAATCGGTCAGCCGACGTTTCCCCGCCAACTAAGCTCCAATCAACGGGGGATGCACCCGGGGGAGGCGCGGGCGACGAGCGAGGGGTAACAGAGGGGGCTCTCGCTCGCGCCGCTCCCGGGACCTGTTAACCCGGCCCACCCCGCCCGGGGCTCAGGGCCGACGGGTAGCCGCAGCCAATGCCTCCTCCTCCGGCGGCAGCAGGCGGATCCCACTGACCCGACAGACCGCATCCAGCCGATCCAACACGGCCGGCTCGCCTGTGCTGGCGGCCAGCCCCACCAGCGCCTCCACCAGGTCACGGCGGTCCTGACTGTTGGCTCCCGCCTCGGCAGCGACGGCGAACCACTCGGCCGCCAGCTCCCGATCGCCCCGGCGCAACGCCAACGTTCCTTCGATCAGGCCACAGATCCCGTCCGTTGGAACTGAGCTCACACCCGCCGCCGGGGGTCGCAACTCGGCCAGCACCTCGGTCGCCTCCGCCACGCGATCGTCCTGTGCCAGCGCCAGCCCGACCGTGCCCAGCACCCGCCGGTGGTGCCCCGGGTCACCCAGCGCCGTCAACGCCGCCAACGTCCTCCGTCCCTGATCGACGGCGATCTCGTACCGGCCCTCAAGGCGCGTGACCTCGGCCAGATTTGCCATCGCGAGTACCCGTAGCCGCCGCTCCCCGCACTGGGCCGCGAGACGGTCGGCGGTAGCCAACCGGCGTCGAGCGGTGGCAAGGTCACCGACCCGGATCCCGTGCCAGGCCAGGTTGTTCTGTGCCACCGTCACATCCCGGATCCGCCCGTGCCGGGTGGCCAGCGCCAATACCGCCTCGGCCTGCCCCCGCGCCTCATCGTGGTCGCCGGTGCCGGTGAACAACCTACCCAGAACGGTACGGGCCTCCAGCTCACCAGCGACCTCACCGGCCGACTGGAAGGCGGCGAGTGCCGCGCGGGCAGCCGGCAGCTCCTCTGCCCCGGCGCCGTGCTCCGCGGCCAACCGGGCCACGCCTAGCAACGCCCACGCCCGCAGGACGGGGGAAGCGTCAGCGGTACGCGGATCCGCCAGCAACCGGCGCAGCCACTGCCGGCCGGCGACGTCGCGCCCCCGGAAGCGCCACCACCGGACGAGTCCAGCCGCCAGGCCCAGCGCGGTCACCGGTTCGTCGACAGCGGCATGCCCGAGTGCGGAGCTGATGTCCCCGCCGACGTCGTCCAGTCGGTGCACCGCCGCGGTCAGGTCCGCGCCCACCAGATACGGAGCCGTCTCGGCGACCAGTCTGGCCATCACCCGCGCATGTTGACGCCGGGCCAGGGTGAGTTCACCCGCGCCGGCAGCCTGCTCGACGGCGAATTCCCGAACGGCGTCGAGCAGCCGGAATCGAAACGGCCCCACCCCCAGGATGCTGAGTAGACCCAGCTCCCGGAGCCGATCCAGCAGCACAACCGGGTCAACGACCAGCACCGTGCCCTCCGGTTCGGCGCCAATTCCGAGCATCTCCTCGGCCAACGTGATCGACCACCGATTCCCGAAGATGGCGAGCCGCCGCAGGGCAGCCCGCTCCTCGGGGGTGAGCAGGAGATAGCTGGTCGCTACGGCGTCCCGCAGCGTCTCGACGACCGCCGCGGGCGTCCGCTGCGTCGGGCCCGGATCAGCAGCGTTCCAGCCCGGCCGCTCGGCCGCACCGGAAACAGTCGCCAGATCAAGAACCCGATCGCCATACCGGTCGAGCAGCTCGTTGAGGTCGAGGAGGTGTCCCCGCGCCGCCATTAGCTCGATCGCCAACGGAAGGCCACCGAGGCGGCGGACCAGCCGAGCCAGCGCGGGCAGCTCGGCCGCCGTCGGCGGGTTCGGTCGGACCAGTTCCAGCCGGGCGGTGAACAGCGCCACCGCCGGATACTGGGCGAGGGCCGCCGGGCCAGCCTCGTCACGGTCCGGCGGTGGCGTATCGAGCGGGGCCACCGGCCGGACCCGCTCACCGCGCAGCCCGACCGGGTGCCGACCGGTGACCAGCACCCACAGGGACGGCACCGCGGTCGCGAGCTGGTGCACGGCTTCGGCGACCGGGCCGGGAGCCCGCTCCACGGCGTCCACGAGCAGCAGCGCCGGCTGGCCGGCGAGGCGGGTGGCCAGCTCGGGGAGGCGAGCTACTCCGAAGGCCGCCGCCGAGGCGGCAAGCAGCTCCGCGACATCCGTTCCCTCCCCGGTGAGGACCCCGGCCACCCCACCCGGGAGGTGCCCGGTAGCCGCGTGGGCCACCGACAGCGCCAGCGCCGTCTTGCCGACTCCAGCCAATCCGACCAGGCTGACCAGCCGGGCGGCCGGGTCTCCGCTGAGCATCCCGACCACCTCGGCCACGTCACGCTCCCGACCGATCAGCTCGGGGGCCGGGGGCAGCGCGGTCGGCCGTGCCATGCCGTCCGGGCCGACGTAGAACACTGACTCGGACTCCGGGTACCGGGGCGTCGGCAGCTGTCGGGCGGCGGCGACGAAGGTGGACCGCGCTGCCCCGGCCAACCCAAGGGCGGTTGCGAGCAGTTCGACGGTGGTCCGCTGGGGCCGCGACGAACGGCCCCGCTCCACATCCCGCACAGTCCGGACCCCGATACCGGCCCGGTCCGCGAGTTCGGCCTGAGTCAGGCCGGCGGCGAGCCGGTGTCCGCGGAGCAGGTCGGGCAGCCCCATCGGGCCGCCGGACCACCGCGAATAGTCGTCCTCCGGGCTCATTGCCAGGAAGGGTACGGATCAACGACGATTGCCGACAGGCCCTCGTCGCCCTATTGACGTGCCCTACGGATACCCGACAGCAATGCCAGGCCTAGCTCCGGGGACGAAACCGCCCCCGGCCACAGCCCCAGCTCCGGCCACAGAGCTCCCGCTACAGCCCCAGCTCCCGAGCGATGATCATGCGCTGCACCTCGGAGGTACCCTCACCGATCTCCAGGATCTTGGCGTCCCGCCAGAATCGGGCCACCGGAAACTCGTTCATGAAGCCGTACCCGCCGTGGATCTGGGTGGCGTCCCGAGCGTTGTCCACCGCGATGGTGCTGGCGTGCAGCTTGGCGATGGCCGCCTGGCGCTTGAACGGTTCTCCGGCGAGCATCCGCGCCGCGGCGTCGTAATAGGCCAGCCGGGCGGTGTGCACCCGCAGCTCCATGTCCGAAACCTTGAATTGAATCGCCTGGTTGGCCCCGATCGGACGGCCGAAGGCGTGCCGTTCCTTTGCATACCGAACCGACTCGTCCACACAGCCCTGGGCCAGGCCGACGGCGAGGGCGGCGATCGCGATTCGCCCCTCGTCGAGAATCCGTAGGAACTGCGCGAAGCCTCGGCCCCGCTCGCCAAGCAGGTTTCCCGCCGGCACCCGGCAGTCATCGAAGGTCAGCTCGTGCGTGTCGGAGGCCGTCCAGCCCACCTTGGAGTATCCCGGCGCCACGGTGAAGCCCGGGGTTCCGGTCGGCACGATGATTGTGGACAGCTCCTTCGAGCCGTCCGGCCTGGTACCGGTGACCGCCGCGACGGTGACCAGCTCGGTGATGTCGGTCCCGGAGTTGGTGATGAACGCCTTCGACCCGTTGATCACCCACTCGTCCGTCGACTCATCGAGTACCGCCCGGGTCTGGGTTCCCCCGGCGTCCGAGCCAAAGCCCGGCTCAGTCAACCCAAACGCGGCCAGTGCCGTGCCGTTGAGTAGCCGCGGCAGCCACCGTGCCCGCTGCTCATTCGTGCCGAACCGATAGATGGGCATCGTACCGAGCGAGACCGCCGCCTCAAGCGTGATCGCCACGCTGGAGTCGATCCGAGCAAGTTCCTCCAGCACCAGGCAGAGCGCGAAGTAATCACCCCCCATGCCACCGTGCTCCTCGGGAAAGGGAAGGCCGAACAGGCCCATCTCTCCCATCTTGCGAATGACCTCGTACGGGAAGGTGTGCTGCTCGTAGTGGTCGGCGATGACCGGAGCGACCACCTCGCGGGCGAAGTCGCGGACACTCGTCCGCAGCGCCTCGTGCTCCTCGGCGAGCCGAAAGTCCATGGTTTCCTCCTGGTGGGGGATGGGCCACCCGACGCTCGTGACGCCGGGGCGGCCGGGTCAGACAGGGGTGACGCCGTGCCGGCGGGTGGCGAAGTGGCGATCCTTGCCGCGGGCGGCGGCGAACCGGCGAATCAGCTCGCCACGCAGTTCGGGTGGTTCCACGATCGCGTCGACCACCAGTTCGCTGCCGAGCCGGACGATGTCGATGTCCTGCTCGTACTCCTCGCGCCGGGCGGCGACGAAGGCAGCCCGTTCGCCCTCGTCCTCGATGGCCCCGATCTTGTTGGCGTAGACCGCGTTCACCGCCGCCTCCGCACCCATCACGGCGATCTTCGCGGTCGGCAGGGCGATCGTGGCGTCCGGCTCGAACCCGGGGCCGGCCATCGCGTAGAGGCCGGCGCCGTAGGCCTTGCGCACCACCACGCAGATCTTGGGTACGGTCGCCTCCGAGATCGCGGTGATCATTTTTGCACCGTGCCGAATGATGCCCTGCTTCTCCACCGCGCTGCCGACCATGAACCCGGGCACGTCGGAGAGGAACAGCAGCGGCACGTTGAACGCGTCACAGAGCTGCACGAACCGCGTCGCCTTGTCTGCCGAGTCAACGAAGAGCACGCCCCCCTTGAACATCGAGTTGTTGCCGACCACGCCAACGACCTCGCCGTTGAGCCGACCAAAACCGATCGTCAGCTCCTTGGCCCACAGCGCCTGGATCTCGAAGAAACTCCCCTGGTCGAGCAGCCCCTTCGCGTACCGACGCATGTCGAACGCCTGCCGCTCGCTGGCTGGCACCAGTGCCGCCAGATCGATCTTCGCCGGCGCATCGACGGCGGACGCCGACGGCGGCTCCTGCGTCCAGTTTGTCGGCAGGTACGACAGGTAGCGTCGCACGACGTCAAGCGCGTCGGCCTCGCTCTGGCAGAGGAAGTGCCCGACGCCGGACTCGGCGCAGTGCACCCGGGCCCCGCCCATCGCCTCCAGCGTGGTCTGCTCCCCGGTGACCATCTCGACCATGCGGTCCGAACCCAGGTACATGCTGGCGTTTCCCTCGACCATCGCGACCACGTCGCAGAAGGCCGGAATGTACGCCCCACCGGCCGCGCTCGGGCCGAAGAGCGCGCAGACCTGGGGGATCGAGCCAGACGCGCGGACCTGGTTCCAGAAGATCTTTCCGGCGCCACGCCGGCCGGGGAACAGATCCACCTGATCGGTGATCCGGGCACCGGCCGAGTCGACCAGGTAGACCATCGGAACCTTGGCCGCGTAGGCCCGCTCGATGATCCGGATGATCTTTTCGACGGTCCGGGCTCCCCAGCTGCCCGCCTTGACCGTGGAGTCGTTGGCCAGCACACAGACCGGGCGGCCGTCGATGGTGGCGGTTCCGGTGATCACGCCGTCGGCGGGCAGCCCTTCGGCCAGCGCGTTGGCATAGAGCCCGTCCTCGACCAACGACCCCTCGTCAACCAGGAACGCGACCCGTTCCCGGGCGAAGAGCTTGCCCTTCGCGGCATTCGCCGCGTGGTATTTGTCCGCGCCACCGGCCCGGGCCCGCTTCCGTAGCTGTTCCAGCGCCTCACCATCGAGCGTCACGCCGACTCCTCCTGTGCCGCCGCTCCCGGCCCGGCGCGCACTCGCGCGCACCACCGAGCCTACCTGAACGATCGTTAGGGTAGCGCACGCGCCCACCATTTGCCTGCCCGCTCCGAACGGATTCGGACACCATCCGTTCGGCTCCACGGCAATGTCCGGCCCAGGGGCGATGTCCGGTCCGGCCCAGGGGCAACGTCCGGGCCATGGCAGCGACCACCGTGCGGCCGGGACCGACCGCGCGGTGGTGAGAGCCAGCCCGGTGCGGGAGCCAGCCAGGCCAGGGGTTTGTCAGGCCGGGGCGTCAGACAGGCGAGGGAGTCAGACAGGCGAGGGAGTCAGCCGGGTCCGCGGGCCGGCCCGGAGCACGCCGCTGGGCAGGCTTCGGCCGACCAACTCCTCGGCCAGTTCGGCGACCTCGATCAGGGCGGCCAGGTCGATACCGGTGTCGATCCCCATGTCATGCAGCAGGTGCACGGCCTCCTCGGTGGCCAGGTTGCCGCTGGCCCCGGGCGCGTACGGGCACCCACCCAGCCCCCCGACGCTCGCGTCGAACTCTGTGACGCCCAACTCGAGGGCGGTCAACAGGTTCGCCAGGGCAGTGCCTCGGGTGTTATGGAAGTGCAGCAGCAGTGGCGTGCGTGCGTCGCGATCACGTACGGCCGTAACCAACTCACGGACCCGGCGGGGCGTCGCCATGCCGGTGGTGTCGCCGAACGCCACCCGGTCGGCGCCGTCGCGCACCACCCGGTCCACGATCCCGGCCACTCGAACGGGGTCGATGTCCCCCTCGTACGGGCAGCCGAAGCTGGTCGCGACGATGACCTCCGCCCGGGCACCGGCGTTGTGGAGCAGCTCGATCAACTCGGCGATGTCGTCCAGCGACTCGTCGGTGGAGCGGTTGACGTTGCGCCGGTTGTGGGTGTCGCTGGCGGATACCACCACCTCGATCTCGGTGAAGCCGGCCGCCAACGCGCGGCGGGCACCCTGGGTGTTCGGCACCAGCGCGGAGTAGCGCACCCCTTCGGTCCGCTCCGCCCGCCGCCACACCTCGTCGGCGTCGGCCATCTGTGGGATTGCCTTTGGGTGCACAAAGGACACCGCTTCGATCCGCCCAACCCCGGTCCGGGAGAGCGCGTCGAGCAGTCGTACCTTCGCCTCGGTCGGAATCGGCTCCTCGTTCTGGAGACCGTCCCGCGGCCCAACCTCCCGAATAGCCACGAATCCCGGCATATCACCCATGGGGCCACCTCACTGTGACGCGCTCTGGTCCGACTCCCCCAGCATGTCACCCACACCATCAACCGAATCGATCGTGTGCTCTCGACCGCCGACGCTGCGCGACGACCGATCAGCCCGCACCCCCGGGGGCAGCGCCCCAAGCCGCGCCACCTCCATCGCCCCGCGCCGACAGCCCGGGCCAACCCGACACCAGATCAACCGCCTGGCCCCGGGGGTCAGTACCTCGACCCCGGGAGCACCCGCCCAACGCGGACACGTCAGGGCGTACAAGCAGGTGGTCAGCGCATGCGGGAGACGATGCCGGTGTCGTAGTCACCGGAGAGGAACTCCGGGTTGTCCAACAGCTCGGCGAAGAAGGGCAGATTGTTCTTCGGCCCAGCCAGCTGGAACTGCGCCACCGCGGCCCGCGCGCGACTGATCGCTTCGGCGCGGTCCGCGCCACTGACGATCAGCTTGGCCATCAGGCTGTCGTAGAACGGGGTCACCGTGTTGCCGGCGACATACCCCGAATCGACGCGGACACCCTCGCCGGCCGGCTCGGTCCAGGTGGTGATCGCCCCCGGCCCGGGCAGGAAGCGCTTCGGGTCCTCGGCGTTGATCCGCAGCTCGATCGCGTGCCCCCTCGGCGTCAGGGTATCCGGGTCGAACGTCGGCGGCAGCCCGGCGGCCACCCGCAACTGCTCCTCGACCAGGTCAACCCCGTAGACCAGCTCGGTAACCGGGTGCTCGACCTGCAGTCGCGTGTTCATCTCCAGGAAGAAGAACTCGCCGGTGGTGGGGTCGAGCAGGCATTCGACCGTGCCGGCGTTGCGGTAGCCGACCGCCTCGCCCGCCCGCACCGCCGCGGCCAGAAAACGGGACCGAAGCTCCGAGGTGACCGCCGGGGAGGGGGACTCCTCGACCAACTTCTGGTTCCGTCGCTGCACCGAGCACTCGCGCTCGCCGAGCGCCACCACCCGGCCGTCAGCCAAGCCGAGAATCTGCACCTCGACGTGGCGCACCCGGGGGAAATACCGTTCGATCAGGACAGACCCGTCCCCGAACATCCGCTCGGCGAACGCACGAACCTTGTCGTACTCGGTGCGGAGCGCGGTCTCGTCGTCCGCGATTCCCATGCCCATGCCGCCCCCACCAGCGGCGGCCTTGACCATCACCGGGTAGCCGATCTCTGCCGCCGCGTTCACCGCCGCGGCGAGGTCCGCCGCCGGTTCCGTGGTGCCCGGCGCGACCGGCACCCCGGCCGCCGCCATCAGATTTCGGGCGTTGATCTTGTCGCCCATCGCGGTGATCGCGTCCGGACCGGGCCCGACCCAGAGCAGACCACTCGCCGCGACGGCCTGGGCGAAGTCGGCGTTCTCCGACAGGAAGCCGTAGCCAGGGTGGATCGCCTGCACGCCGGTCGACTTGGCGGCGGCGAGGACAGCGTCGACGTTCCGGTAACTCTGCGCCGGATTCGCCGGACCAACACAGACCGCCTGGTCGGCCTCGGTCACAAACGGCAGGCCGGCGTCCGCCTCCGAGTGCACCGCCACCGCCCGGACACCGAGCCGCTTCGCGGTCCGGATGATCCGGCGGGCGATCTCGCCCCGATTGACGACCAGCAGTGACTCGATCATGTTTCCTCCAGCGTCCCGGGGTCGAACGGAAGCTAGGGAACCATGCCGCCCCGGTTACTGACGAGTCAGTGTGCGGCACAGCCCCTCGATCCAGCCTGGGGCAGGTTCGGGCTTGGGGCCAGTGCTCAGCGTGCTGTCGGCGCCAACAGCGCAGCCAGTGTCGCGCCTCGGAGCAGCTCGGCTCGGCGCTGCCGGTCCACCACGCCTCCGAGGAACGGGGTCGAGTTCATCAGGCCAAAGGCGGCGTGTGCCAGCACCCGCGCCTCGTTGTCGGGCAGGCCCGGGTGCGACGCGGTCAGCACGCTCACCCACTCCTCGACGTACAGCCGCTGGAGCCGGCGGATGCGGCGACGCGGTTGGTCAGGTAACCGGTCCAGCTCGTGCAGGTGCAGGGCGATCACCGCCGGTTGGGCCAGCGCGAAGTCGACATGGAAGTCGATCAGCGACTCCAACGCGGCGCGAGGGTCGTCGGGATGGTCCGCCGCCCGCTCCCGGCCGCCGGTGAGCAGCCCCTCGCTTACCGGGATCAACGCGGCGACCAGCATCGCCTCCTTACCAGCGAAGTGGTGGTAGAGCGCCGGACCGGTGACCCCGGCGGCAGCGCCGATGTCATCCATCGACACACCGTGGTAGCCCCGGGCGGCAAACAGCCCGACCGCGATCTCAAGGATCTCGTCCTTACGGGACCGACGCCGGCCACTGCCCATATCGCCGTTCGCCGCTCTGGGCGACTGCTGCACCGTCACGGGGAAAGCGTAGTCCGCGGACTCCACCACGTGCAGCGGTCGGGGCCGTGCCCCGGATTCCCGAAGCACGGCCGAGACCGAGCCCAGGCGCGGTGGGCCCTGGGCAGAGCGGAGCCGATCAGCCCTTCAACGGGGTCAGATCGGGGCGTTTGGCGGTGACCGTGTCGCCAGAGCTGCGACCGGTGAGGCGACGGGTCAGCCAGGGCGCCAGGTACTGGGTGGCCCAGCGGAGGTCGTCGGTGCGGGCCGTCAGCCATGGCCGGGGCAGCGGACGTTCGGGGGCCAGCAACCATTCCTCGGCACAGCTGACTCCCAGCGCGGTCAGCACCTGGGCAGCCACCCGCCGGTGCCCGGCCGAGGAGAGGTGCAACCGGTCGGTGCTCCACAGCATCGGATTCAGGTACGTGTCGTCGGCGTACAGGTCGACCAGGATCGCGCCATGCCGTTCCGCCGTGTCACCGACCGCCTGGTTGAGCAGCTGCACTCGAGGGGCGACCAGCCGCTGCCCGGGCAGGCGGGCCATGACGTCGGCGAAGCGGAACAGGACCACGTCGGCCCCGCCGGCGCGCAGCCGCCCCACCACGTCGTTGAAGCGCGCGATCAGGCCATCCGGGTCGAAGCTTCGCCGCAGCACATCGTTCCCACCCGCCGCGAAACTGATCAGATCCGGCTGCATCGCCAACGCGGCGGGAACCTGCTCGTCCACCACCCGAGGAAAGAGCCGGCCGCGAACAGCGAGGTTCGCGTACCGGAACTCAGACCCGGCTTCCGCGGCGAGCCGGGTGGCCACCAGGTCGGCCCAGCCCCGAAAGCCGCCATCCGGGTACGTGTCGTCAAGGCCCTCGGTGAAGCTGTCCCCGACCGCCACAAAACTGCGCCAGCCCACTACACCCTCCAGGGTAGGGAAGGACCCGTGTCTCCGCCTCCGGTAGCGGCAAGCCCCGCCTGAGAAGCGATAGTTTCTCACCAATGATGCTTCTCTTGGTGCCCCCGGGGTCAAGCCGGGTGACATCGAGGCGGTGCGGAGTCCGAAAGCCTCTGGCCGAAGGGGTGACCGCAGAGGTAGGTGTATTAAGGGGGGAATCGGGGAACCGCGTCCCGATCGGGCTGAATCGCTGCCAAAGGAGTCCCATGACCAGTTTCCGGGTCAGTGACGTGATGACGAAGCAGGTCATCTACCTACCGTTGGAGACCACTCTGGACGAAGCGGCACGGGTGATGAAAGAGGCCGACATCGGAGACGTGGTCGCGACCGACGGCGCCACGCTCGCCGGGGTACTCACCGACCGGGACATCGTGGTTCGGGCCGTCGCCCAGCGGAGCGACCCGGCCCGGACCACCATTGGTTCGATCATCACCCGTGAGGTGGTGATGATCGAACAGAACTGCACCGCGGGCGAGGCGGCGGCCCTCATGCGGGAACGGGGCGTACGGCGGGTACTGGTCTGCGACAACGAGCGAAAGCTGGTCGGCATCGTCTCCCTCGGTGACCTCGCCCTGCGGCTCGACCCCCAGTCGGCGCTCGGCCAGCTCACCGGACAGGCCCCGACGCCGTGACGTGAACGCGCCCCGCCGCCATGGCACGAGCGCGCCCCGCTGCCGTGCGGTGGACGCGCCCCGACGTCCGGCGGAGGCATGCCCGCATCGCCGGGAGACGGGCGCGCTCCGCCATCACACGTCCCGATCCGGCTTCCGGGCGACGGTAGCCTGGCGGGATGCCCGAGATGCCTCCCCGGCTGGTCGAGATCGTGGACGAGTTCGCCACGGCGCCCCGTGACATCGTGCTGGAACTGCTACTGGAGTATGCCGACGCCATCGGGACGTTGCCGTCCGGCCACCCCGACCGCGCGGAGCTGGAGCCGGTCCCGGAGTGCCAGACGGCGCTCTTCCTACGCGCACGTGTGACTCCGGAGGGCAGTGTCGAGACCGTTTTCGACTGCCCACCCGAGGCCGCCACCACCCGCGCCTTCGCGGGCATCCTCGCCGAGGGGCTCGCCGGCGCTCGGCCGGAGCAGGTGCTGGCCGTCCCCGACGACCTGTACCAGCGGATGGGCCTGACCCAGGCGGTCAGTCCGCTGCGGATCCGGGGCGGCACCGCGGTCCTGGCCCGACTCAAACGTCAGGTCCGGGAACAGACGAGCTGACCCCCGGGTTGCCCTCGGTTATGGAGATCGAAATCTACAGCGACCTGGTCTGTCCCTGGTGCTATCTCGGCAAGCGCCGGTTGGAGCGGGCGCTCGCGTCCTACGACGGCGCCGTGACCGTCAGCTATCGACCATTTCAGATCGACCCGGCGCCGGTACCCGAGCCGCTGCCGCTACTGGACGCGCTGGGCGCTAAGTTCGGCGGCCGGGAGCGCGCGCGGCAGATGGCGGACCAGGTCACGCGGGCCGCCGCCGGAGACGGCATCGAGTTCGACTTCGATCGTGCGCTCGACGCGAACACCTTCGACGCGCATCGGCTGGTCGCCTGGGCGACCGAGCGGGACCGGGCCGCCGAGACGGTCGAGGCGCTACACCGGGCCCACTTCCGCGACGGCGTCGACATCGGCTCCCGACCGGCTCTGGCCACGATCGCCGGCGAGGTCGGCCTGGACGCCCCGGCAGCCCACACCTTCCTCGATTCCGACGGGCAGGTAGCCGAGGTCCGGGCCCGGCTGGCCACCGCGCGGGAACTCGGCATCACGAGCGTGCCGACCTACGTTCTCGCCGGCCGGTACGCGGTGCGCGGCGCGCAGGATTCGTCAGCCCTACTCGCCGCCCTGACCGAGGCCCAGCGGCACCTGGCGACCGGGGGGTGATGGAGCACCTCGGGCGGCGGCCCCGAACATCGACCACCCTGATGTTTCACGTGCAACAACATTGACAGACCCCGCTACCTGATGGCGCGGGTGCCGCTACCACCAGGTCAACTCCCGGCGAGATAGCCCTTCCCCTCCAACAGGGTCCGATCACGGTGGGCAGCCAACTCCTCGGCCCGCTGGGCCTCGATCCGCCGTACCTCCGCCTCCTCCAGGGAGTGCCGGATCGCGAGGCGAATCACGCCGTACAGGAAGATGAACCCTCCGACGTACAGAACCACGGTGGTGACCAGGACCAACATGAAGCCACCGTAGGTCTGTCCGAGCCGGGTCAGGCGGTGGCCGCAGACGGGTTCCCCCGTTCGTGTCCAGCGCCCACCCACCCCGACCCGGCCCGGGAACACCGAGGATCGCCGGGTGCACCCCGCCAGGGTGATCAGGCGGTCTCCATCGCCTCCCCAAGCCCCTTGGCCAGCCCGGACAGATGCTGGTCGGCGAGCACGTGACCAGCGGTTACCACCAACGCCACCGGCCACTCGATGACCTGCAACAGGGTAAGCAGACCCACCCCCGCGTAGTACGCCAGCTTGTCCGGGGGTGGGATGGCCACCTCCCCCAGTACCGGCACCTCCACTCGGCGGGTGAACGTCCGAACCATGTCCCGACTCCCACTGAGATCCCGGGTCAACATACTCATCTCGACCTCCCCAGAAACGGCGGTGACCGCTCTGGTCTTCCACCGTCGGCGCCCGCCATGCCGGCCTGACCGGTAGAACTTCGCCGTTGGTCAGGGGCATAACGGACGGCCGGGCGGGAAGTCAGACCGCCGGGACACACGGCGTGGGAGGCGGGATGGCGTACGGGAAGAGCGACACCGGGGAATCGCGCCGATACGAGTACCGCCCTACGCCTCGATGATCCCGCTGGGACGCGTCGCTGGCAGCGTGCGCGTACCGGCCGTGCCAGAGCTGATGGGGCAGACGGCCCGCGGCCTCGGATCGGCCGCTGCCCGGGCCGCGCGGCTCACCGGGCTGGCCCGCCGCCGGGTCTGGTCCCGCCACAGCCGACACCACATCGAGGTGCACGGTGTCTGTCAGGACGGCGGGGACCGGCTCGCCCGGCAGGTCGAAGCGGCGCTGGAACGCGTACCCGGCGTGAGCTGGGCCCGGGTGAACGCCCCCTCGGGGCGGGTGGTGGTCGCCGTCGGTTCCCCCGAGCCACGGCTGCGCGATCTGATCGCCACCGTGGCCCGTGCCGAACGCGTCAGCCCGCACGAACCGGACCCGGAGATCCCACCGCCGCACCCGCCGGAGGAGGGCCCCCGCACCCCCCGTACGCTCGGCGCCCTCGCCTCCGACGCGCTCGGTCTGACGCTCTCCGCCGCCACCCGAATCCTGCCCTTCACCCCGGTGCCGGGGGAGGTCGCCGGCCTCCTCAACGCGATTGACCTACACCCGAGGCTGCACGCCCTCGCCGACCGGGGAGTGCGCGCCGACCCGCGTGCCGACCTCCTCTTCCCGCTGGCCGAGGCGGTGGCGCAGGGCCTCGCGGGCGGCTGGACCGGCATCGTCCTGGACAGCCTCCAGCGGGTGGTGCAGTGGGGCGAGGCACGGGCCCAACTCGCCGCGTGGACAGCAGCCGAGCCCCGGCTCACCGGCGCCCCGGGCCGGGCCGCTGCCCCCGTCCTGCCCGCCGAACGACCCTGCCCGAAGCCGGATGGACCGGCCGAGAAGTACGTGCTCCGGATGCTCCACACCGGCGCGGCAGCAGCCGCCGCCGCAACCCCGGTGGCCGGTCCGAAACGCGCCGCCGCACTCGGCCTCGCCACGCTGCCGAAGGCCAGCGGCGCCGGCCGGGAGGGGTACGCCGCCCAGCTCGGTAGCGTGCTCGCGCGGCGCGGCGTCATCGCCATGGACCGCCGCGCGCTCCGCGAACTCGACCGAATCGACACGCTGGTGCTGGACGCCACGGCCCTCGGCTCCGACCGCGGCCTCCTCAGCGACCTGGCGCCACTGGGTGACGCGGAGCTGGGCGAGGTGGGTGCTCGGGCATTTGCCCTCTTCGACCCGGATCAGCCGGCGGCGGTCCAGCACGGCGACGGCTGGAGTATCGGCCCGCTGGACCGCCTGGACGCGACGAACCCGGGCGACACCCTGCACAGCGACCGGCTTCGCGCCTCCGGTGGCCAACTCCTCGGCCTGGCCCACGGCGGTCGGCTCGTCGCGCTGCTGCGGGTCGAGGCCGAGCCGGCCCCCGGCGTGGACCTTCTGCCGGCCGCCGCTCGACGCGCGGGGTTGCGGCTGGTCGTCGCCGACGACGACCCGGGCCGGTACGACTTCGCCGACATCGTCCTCGCCGGCGGTGCCCAGCTCACCGAAACCGTACGCCAGCTGCAACGCGACGGCGCGGTCGTGATGCTGCTCTCCGGTGACCGGGGGGCGCTCGCGGCAGCCGACTGCGGCCTCGGCCTGACCATCGACGAGGAGCTGCCACCCTGGGGTGCGCACCTGCTGGTCGGCACCGACCTCGAGGCCGCCGCGCTGGTGGTCGAGGCAGCTGGGGTGGCCCGCCGGATGACGAGGCAGAACATCCGGCTGGGGCTCGGGGGCGCCGGTCTCGGGACACTGTCCGCACTCACCGCCGCCCGGGAGCAGCTCCCGGACCGGACCCAGGCCGCGGTCAACGGGACGGCGGCGCTGGCGTTCGCCCACGGCGTGTGGCGAGCCCACCACCTGCCCAAACCGACCGAGGCCCCGGCCGGGCGGACGGCGGTCCCGTGGCACCTGATGCCGGTGGGAACCGTCCTCAACGAGCTGGGCAGCAGCTTCGACGGGTTGGATCCGACGGAGGCCGACCGCCGACACTCCAACCAGGTCACCGACGGCGGCCCGACTCCGACCCTGCTCCGCGCCTTCCTGGACGAGCTGGCCAACCCGCTGACCCCGGTCCTCGCCGCCGGGGCGGTGCTGTCCGCGTCGTTCGGCTCCCTGGTCGACGCCGCCCTGGTCAGCGGGGTGGTAGGCGGATCCGCCCTGGTCGGGGCGGTACACCAACGCAACACCGAACGGTCACTGGCCGAGTTGCTGTCCCGTACTGCGGTCACCGCCCGGGTTCGGCGGAGCGGCGCCGAGCAGCAGCTACCCGCCGACAACCTGGTCCCCGGCGACGTGATCATCCTGGAACCCGGTGACGCCGTACCGGCCGACTGCCGGATCCTTGAGGCCACGGGGCTGGAGGCAGACGAGTCCTCGCTCACCGGCGAGTCGCTGCCGGTTGGCAAGACCGACCGACCGGTGGCCGCGTCCGACATCGCCGATCGCCATTCGATGCTGTACGAAGGCACCACCGTCGCCGCCGGTCACGGTCGAGGGGTGGTCGTCGCCACCGGCACCGACACGGAGGCCGGGCGCAGCCTCAGTCTCGCCCGGCAGTCCCGACCCAGCGGCGGCGTCGAAGCGCGACTCGGCGGGCTCACCGGCTCGGCGATACCGCTCGCGCTCGGATCCGCCGTCGCGGTCGCCGGTGCCGGCGTCGCGCGCGGCGTACCGCTGGCGGAGACCGCCTCGACCGCCGCTAACCTGGCCGTCGCGTCGGTGCCCGAGGGGTTGCCGTTCCTGGTCAGCGCCGCGCAGCTGGCGGCGGCCCGGCGTCTGGCCGAACGCGGCGCCCTGGTGCGTAACCCCCGCACGATCGAGGCGTTGGGGCGCGTGGACGTGCTCTGCTTCGACAAGACCGGCACCCTGACCGAGGGGCGGCTCGTGCTCTCCGGAGTCGGCGACGGCACTCGATTCGCCACTGTTGACCGGCTCGACGACCACCTCCGCATGATCCTCGCGGTCGCGCTGCGCGCCACTCCGGACGCCGAGGACCCGGATCAGCTTCCCGAACAGGCCGACCGGGCGATCCGCCGGGCGGCCCAGGAGACCAACACGGTGGAGCAGACCGGTGCGGAGGACTGGCGTCCCGCCGGCGAGCTTCCCTTCGAACCGTCCCGTGGCTACCACGCCACCGTCGGCACCTGCGATGCCGGCCTGGTCCTCAGCGTCAAGGGTGCCCCGGAGACCGTCCTGCCTCGCTGCCGGAGTCGGCGGACCGAGGCCGGGGTGGTGCCGTTGGACGACGCGACCCGAGAGACGGTCCAGCAGGAGTTGCTCCGGCATGCCGGCGCCGGCCAGCGCGTGCTGGCCCTCGCCGAACGGATTATGTCCGATGAGTCGGTCACCGACCACGATGTCCAAGGCCTGACCTTCGTCGGCATCCTCGCGTTGGCCGACGGAATCCGGGCCAGCGCCGCCCCGGCGGTGGAGAGCATCCGCCGGGCGGGGGTGCACACGATCATGATCACCGGTGACCACCCGGCCACCGCCGAGGCGATCGGCTCGGTGATCAGCCCCGGTGATGGGCAGCGGGTCGCGACCGCCAACGACCTCGTGGACCTCGACGACGAGGCGCTGGCAGCCCGCCTGGTCACCACCGACATCGTGGCCCGGTGCACCCCAGCCCACAAGGTACGGATAATCCAGGCGCTCCGGACCTGCGGTCGTACCGTGGCGATGACCGGCGACGGCGCCAACGACGCACCCGCCATCCGCCTCGCCGACGTCGGCATCGCCCTTGGACAGCGCGGCACCCCCGCGGCTCGCGCGGCGGCCGACCTGGTGGTGCTGGACGACCGGCTGGAGACCATCATCGCCACCCTCGCCGAGGGGCGGGCCATGTGGTCGTCGGTCCGGCACGCGCTGAGCATCCTGTTCGGCGGCAACCTCGGCGAGATCGCGTTCAGCATCGTCACCGCCGCTGTTGACGGCCACTCCGCGCTCAACGGCCGACAACTGCTACTCGTCAACCTGCTCACCGACCTGGCCCCCGCCCTGGCCGTGGCGGTCCGGCCGCCCCCGCCGGAACAGAGCGAAAACCTGCTCCGGGAAGGGCCAGACACCTCCCTCGGCGCCACCCTCAACCGGGAACTCGGCGTCCGCGCCACCTCCACCGCGCTCGGTGCCACCGCCGGCTGGGTGCTGGCCCGGTGGGTGGCGGCGTCACCCCGCCGGGCCGGTACCGTCGCCCTGGTGTCGCTGATCGGCACCCAACTCGGCCAGACCCTGCTGGCCGGCGGCACCACCCGCGGCGTCCTGCTCTCCACCGCCGGCTCGGTGGGGGTACTCGTACTGGTCGTGCAGACTCCCGGCCTCAGCCACTTTTTCGGCTGCACCCCGCTCGGCCCGATCGGCTGGACGATCGCCACCGGATCCGCGGCCGGCGCCGCCCTCGCCAACGGCACGGTCGCCCGCCTGGTGGAGCAGCTACCAGCCCCACCCCGTCCCGGGGTGGACCTGCCCGACCTGCTCGCCCGCCTCCGCCACCGGGGGCACGGCGGCTAGCGGCTACGTCCAGGTAGCGGCGGCGCGGCGCAACCGGTCGTTGATCGCCCGGCCCACTCCCTCCTCGGGCACCGGTTCCACCAGGATCTCGTCCACACCGGCCCCATCCAGTCGATGTAGCGCGTCGAACAACCGGGCCGCCGCCTCGGTCAGGTCGCCCTTGCCGGACAGCACCTCCACCGCCGCCCAGTCCCCCACCGGAGCGCCGCGGAAGCCCAGAAACCCCCGCCGGGAGACGCCGCCGTCCGCCGGCTCGACGTCGGTGACCAACCGCAGCCGCGTACGCGGGGCGTAGTGTGCCGCCAGCGTCCCCGGTGCCACCGGTTGCCCCGAACTACCCGGCCGGACCAGCACCGGACCGACCACCTCCTGCAGCGACTCCACCGGCAACGCGCCCAACCGCAGCACCACCGGACGGTCGCCTCGCGCGTCCACGATCGTCGACTCGATCCCACACCGGGTCGGTCCACCGTCGAGCACCACATCAACGGCGGCCCCCAGCCCCGCAACCACGTGCTCGGCCCGGGTCGGGCTGAGCTGACCGAACCGGTTCGCGCTCGGTGCCGCCACCGGCACCCCGGCCACCGCGATCAACTCGCGCGTCGCCGCGTGGTCCGGCACCCGCACCGCCATCGTCTCCAGCCCGGAGGTGACGATCGGCGGGATCACCGCCGGTCGGTCCACGATCAGCGTCAGCGGCCCGGGCCAGAATCGCTCGGCCAGCACCGCCACCGCCGCCGGCACCGTACCCACCAGCTTCTCCAACTCCGCCGCCTCAGCCAGGTGACTGATCAGCGGGTCGAAGCTCGGTCGGGCCTTGGCCGCGAAGATCCGCGCCACCGCCGGGGCGTCCAGTGCGTTCGCGCCCAGGCCGTACACCGTCTCGGTGGGCAGGGCCACCAGACCACCGGATCGCAGGACGCCAGCGGCCTCGGCGACACCGCTGTCAGCGGGCAATACTCGCGGCGTGCTCACACCTCGACGCTAGCCTGCCGGACCCGCTCCCCCGCCGCCGACCCGATCAGCGTGCAGAAATCACTGGACCAGCGGCATATAGTCCGACAGTGACCGAGAACACCAGGAAGCGGATAGCTGTGCCGGCCAAGGCGTCCCTCGAGGGCATCGAGAAGGTCTGGTCGCAGGTATGGGAGCAGAACGGCACCTATCGCTTCGACCGCTCGGTAACCCGCGACGAGGTCTACTCGATTGACACCCCGCCGCCGACGGTCAGCGGGGCGCTGCACGTCGGTCACGTCTTCTCCTACACCCACGCCGACGCCGTCGCGAGATTCCAGCGGATGCGGGGTCGGGCGGTGTTCTACCCGATGGGGTGGGACGACAACGGTCTACCCACCGAGCGGCGGGTGCAGAACTACTACGGGGTGCGGTGCGACCCCTCCCTGCCCTACGACCCGGGCTACACGCTACCGGCCGAGCCACCGAGCCGGCCGCAACCGATCTCCCGGCGTAACTTCGTCGAGCTGTGCCGGAACCTCACGGAGCTTGACGAGCAGGCGTTCGAAGCCCTGTGGCGACACCTGGGCCTCTCCGTCGACTGGTCCCTGACGTACGCGACGATCGACGACCGGAGTCGGGCAATCTCCCAGCGGGCCTTCCTCCGTAATCTGGCCCGGGGTGAGGCGTACCTGGCGGACGCCCCGACCCTCTGGGATGTCACCTTCCGCACGGCCGTCGCGCAGGCCGAGTTGGAGGATCGCGAGCGCCAGGGCAACTACTACCGGCTCACCTTCCACTCAGCGACCGGAGACAAGATCTACGTCGAGACCACCCGGCCCGAGTTGCTGCCGGCCTGCGTCGCGCTCGTCGCCCACCCGGATGACGCGCGGTACCAACATCTGTTCGGCAGCACCGCCGTCACGCCGCTCTTCGGTGTCCCGGTGCCGGTCAGGGCGCACCCGCTGGCTCAGCCGGACAAGGGCTCCGGAATCGCGATGATCTGCACCTTCGGCGACCTGACGGACGTGCTGTGGTGGCGGGAGTTGGCCCTACCGACCCGGCCGGTGATGGGTCGCGACGGCCGTCTGCTCTCCGAGCCACCACCCGGGGTCGTCAGCGCCGACGCGGTGGCGGCGTACCGGATGCTCGCCGGCCTGACCGCATTCTCCGCGAAGGCGAAGATCGTGGAGCTGCTACGCGCCGCCGGGGAGCTCGAAACCGAGCCTCGCCCCACCACCCAGGCAGTCAAGTTCTACGAGAAGGGTGACAAGCCACTCGAGATCGTCACCACCCGTCAGTGGTACGTCCGTAACGGTGGTCGGGACACCGAGCTGCGGGCCGCGCTGGTCCGCCGGGGGCGCGAACTGACCTGGTCCCCCGAGTTCATGCACAGCCGGTACGAAAACTGGGTCGAGGGTCTCTCCGGAGACTGGATCATCAGTCGACAGCGCTTCTTCGGTGTGCCGATCCCGGTCTGGTACCCGCTCGACGACTCGGGCGAGCCTGACCACGAGCACCCCATCCTGCCGGAGGACACGGCGCTGCCGGTTGACCCCAGCAGCGACGCCCCGCCCGGTTACCAGGAGAGCCAGCGCAACCAACCTGGCGGTTTCATGGCGGACCCGGATGTGATGGACACCTGGGCCACCTCCTCGCTCACCCCGGAGATCGCCGGCGGGTGGTCGGTCGACGACGACCTCTTCGCCCGAGTTTTCCCCATGGACCTCCGTCCGCAGGCGCACGAGATCATCCGGACCTGGTTGTTCGCCACCGTGCTCCGGTCACACCAGGAGTTCAGCCGTCTGCCCTGGAACACCGCACTGCTGTCGGGCTGGATCCTGGACCCGGACCGTAAGAAGATGTCGAAGTCCAAGGGGAACACGGTCACGCCGATGGCTCTCCTGGAGGAGTACGGCTCCGACGCCGTCCGGTACTGGGCGGTCAGCGGCCGGCCGGGCACCGACACGGCCTTCGACACCGGGCAGATGAAGATCGGCCGCCGGCTCGCCATCAAGATCCTGAACGCCACCAAATTCGTGCTGCGGTTCGGCTCCCCAACGCTGTTGGCACCCCAGGTGGCGCAGGTGACCGAACCACTCGACCGTTCGATGCTGGCCCGCCTGGCCTCCGTCGTCGACTCCGCCACCGCCGGGTTCACCCAGTACGACTACACCCGGTCCCTCGAGTGCACGGAGCAGTTCTTCTGGTCGTTCTGCGACGACTACCTGGAGCTGGTCAAGGAGCGCGCGTACGGGGAACCGGACGATCCCGCCGTCCGTTCGGCCCACACCGCGCTCGCGCTGGCGCTGCACACGCTGCTGCGCCTCTTCGCGCCGTTGCTGCCGTTCGTCACCGAGGAAGCCTGGTCGTGGTGGCAGGAGGGTTCGGTGCACCGGGCGGCGTGGCCGACCCGGCAGGAGCTCGCCAGCACCGACGATTCCGCCGAGTCCGGGGAGTTACTCGGGCTCGCCGCCGACCTGCTCGCCGCCATCCGCCGGGCGAAGTCCGAGGCGAAGCAGTCGATGCGGGTGCCGGTAGCCCAGCTCACCCTCCGTGGGCGCGCCCCCGACCTCGCCACCTTCGCCCTGGTCAGCCGGGATGTTCGGGCCGCGGGGGTGGTGCGGGCGGTCGGCACCACCGAGGCGGACACGCAATTAACGCCGGAGATCACCCTCGACTGGCCGGGCCCAGGCTGAGACCTGCGCCCGGCGGCGATGCTCCGCACCGGAGCATGCGCAGCCAGGGCAGCTGTTGATCCGCTGAGACAGGAGGTGGGGCGGGCTCCTGGTACAGCGGGATCGATGCGTGCCACACGAACGGTTGGCTCGGTGGCGGCGTGGTCCTACCCGCCGGTGAGCGGAAATGAGTGATGCTCGTGGGCGAT
The DNA here is from genome assembly GCF_000378845.1 of Salinispora pacifica DSM 45544. Taxonomy (NCBI): domain Bacteria; kingdom Bacillati; phylum Actinomycetota; class Actinomycetes; order Micromonosporales; family Micromonosporaceae; genus Salinispora; species Salinispora pacifica. The sequence goes on from NZ_KB905359.1 coordinate 3,105,633, forward strand.
GGCCCACGAGCCGGCCTGCTTGCGCAGACCGAACGACAGCCGCAGCCGGTTGTCGGGATTGTCGGCGAAGTCGCGCTCAGTGCCGCAACGCAGCAGGGCGTACGCGAAGGCGACATCCTCCCCCGCGGTGACCTCCAACGACTCGATGTCGAACGAAGCCCCCTGGGCCTGCCACTGGAAAAACGGTGGCCAGGTCTCGCGGTAGGCATCGAGACCCCGCACCCCCTGCTGCGGCGGCGGCACGTCGAACATCACGATGTCCTCCGTGTGGTCGGCAAGGACTCCGGTGAGATCACCGTGGTGGACCGCTTTGGCCCAGCCCTCGATCAGGGTGCGGATCTGCTCCTCGTTGCTAGCCATGGTCGGCCTGGTCCTTCCGGGTTGATGGGTCCGTCAGGACTACAACCCGGGCCAGTCCGCAAATTCATCGCGCACCGGGAAGATTCTCTTCCCACAGTCGGGCCGGCAGGCCAAAGGTCGAGAAGTCGGCGTCCAGGAACGAGACCACCTCGGCCACCTGCCGCCCGCGCAGCGTCAGCACATCCAGACCCGCCGGGACGTACGCGCCCCGCCCGTCACTCCACAGGTAGGTGCCGAACGCGAGCTGCCCGTTCGCCCGCGCCGGCACGAACCGCCAGCGATGCCCCAGCACCGCCTCGGCCAGGAACCCGCGAACGTCTGCGGGGCCGGCATACCACCTTGTCAGCGGCGGCATCGAGTACCGTGCGTCCTCGGTCAACATCGCCACGATGGCGTCAACGTCACCAGCCTCCCAGGCGGTCACGTACTGCCGGGCCACCTTCCGTTGTTCCGCGTCACCGAGCGTCCGCAGGGTCTGCTGTTGGCTGCGTTCAGGGCACAGCTTCCCGACGACCTTGCGGGCCCGCTGCAGAGCGCTGTTGACCGCGGCCACCGTGGTGTCCAACACCTCAGCGACCTCACCGGCGGTGTAGCCGAGCACGTCGCGCAGCAACAGCACCGCTCGCTGTGACGCCGACAGATATTGCAAGGCGGCGACGAACGCCAACTCCACGCTCTCCCGCGCCACGATGCGGGCTTCGGGATTCAGCCGCGCCGTCCAACCCATGAGCCGATCGGGATACGGCTCCAGCCACGCCGCCTCGGTCAGCGGCGCACCGCCCGGACTCAGATCCGTGGGCAACTCGCGCCGACCCCGTCGCTCAATAATCGTCAACGACCGGTTCGTCGCGATCTTGTACAGCCACGGCCGAATTGACCCGTGATCGTCGAAGCGCTCCAGGCTGCGCCACGCCCGGTCCAGGGTCTCCTGGACCGCATCCTCCGCGTCATGGACCGACCCCAGCATCCGGTAGCAGTGGACGCGGAGCTCATCCCGCAACGGCTCCACCAAACGGCCGAAGGCATTGCCGTCACCGGCCCGCGCCGCCACCAACTGCGTCGCGGCAGCCTCACGTGCCCGACTCGAACTGCTCCCGCGATCTTCGGCATCGCTCACCGGCGCCAGGTTACCTCGACGAGCGGGGGGTGAACCTCATTACGGGCACGTGTTCGCGATGCGGCGAAACGTGCGTCTACCGCAGCCGACCACGGCCCAGGAAAGAGCACCCCACAAGCGCATCCAGGCATTGCGAACGGATGGAGTCCCGAGCGTCAACGAGTGTTGGCGGTAAAGTCTGTCGATGACTGCGACCTGCTCCGTACCGCTGGCGCAGGTCTCGGGGATGCTGGGCATGTCGTCACCGAGCCGTCGACCTGTCGCTGACGCGTCGATGGAGACGGGCTTAACGCTCGCCGCTGGGCTCGGTGTCCAGCCGCGGCATCGCCTCCACGAGGGTTCGATGGATGTAGGCGAGGTCGGGGTCGGACCATTCCGTGAGGCCCGCGTCGCTGCCACCACCGCCGTCCCAGTCCGGCTCCGGGGCCTCGGCGTGCTGGTACACCCACCACAGGTTGCCCCACGGGTCACGCATCCGAGAAAAGACCGTGCCGAAAAAGTCGGTCGGCCGGGTGACGATCCGCGCGCCACGCCGCACGGCCCGCGCGAGCACGCTGTCCACGCTATCGACGTAGATCTGGGTCAGTTGCGGCAGGAACGGCCAGCCCGGCTTCCGCTCGCCGAACAACAGCGTCGTACCGCCAATCTCGAGCTCGGCATGCAACAAAAGACCGTCGATGTCTACAGTGCGGGCCTCGGGGTGCTCCGCTCCCCCGAACACCTCCCGCAGGAAGGTCATCAGCCCGTCAGCATCGTGGACGACGAAGAACGGATTCAGGGTGGAGAACCCGGTCGGGGTGGCGATGGCGTTCATGTGTCGTCCTCCTGCGCAAGGTCGGCTGATCAGTGTCCCCACCCTCGCTGACCGACCGTCCGGAGGTCTTGAACAAAAGCGCCAACGTCAGGCAGTCTTCGCCGAGCGGATGCGAGCCGGCGTCTCACCCCGGATACGCCTCAGCTCTCGGGTGAGATGCGCCTGATCGGCATACTCCAGGGCGAGAGCGACCTCGGGCGGCGGCACTCCCTCGCTGAGCAGATGGCAGGCACGACGCGCACGGTCGAGCCGCTCGATTTCCTTGCGGCGCAGGCCCGTGATCGACCAGAACCGCCGCTGCCAGCTCCGTCGCGACAGCCCACGGTCGTCGCCGTTGAGCGCCCGCCGGATGTCGGCATCCGCCACCAACACTCCGTCGGCCACAAGCCGCGCGACGAAGGACTCGAGTTCCTCCCACCCAGGAACGCGACAGCGGCGGCCCCCGAGCGCTACCTGCCCGTCGACGACCAGCAGCTCAGCAATCGCACCGCGCAGCAACGCCTTGTCCACGCCGGGGATCACCACGTCAGCGGCGAGCTCGACGCCCCAGTAGGACTCCCCGGCATGTGCGCAGATCGGCAGGCTCGTGATCCGCGGACCTGCCAGCTCAGCCGCCAGCGATCCATCGGGGCGACGGATGAACGACAGGCCCCAGTGCTCGCTCGCTTCGTCGATGTAATCGGCGGCCTCCTCGACGTAGGCACGCCAGACTGTCCGGATCTCGGGAATGGGCGAAGCCCGCTGCTCCCACACGCACCGAGGGTAGGTCAATCATGCTGGAGGGAGACCTACGTGCGCTCCAGAAATCACGTCATGCCTGGTCACAGGCGTAAAAAGTGGAGCCCAGGGGACTTGAACCCCTAACCCCTGCCTTGCAAAGGCAGTGCTCTGCCAGTTGAGCTAGGGCCCCGGAAGTGGTCCGTGCCGCCGAACGCTGACCAGTACGAGTCAGCGCAGGTCGGGCGCGTTGGTGGCCTCGTGCCAGAGGGCGCGCTCGTCGTTGGTCTCCTTGACCCGCTTGGCCACGACTGCCGCCACACCGACGATACCGACGAGGATCAGCAGCTTCTTGAACATTAGGGCGACCCCTCACGCTCGACAGTGCCGTCGGACCTACCCAAGGACCGTATCAGCCGGAGGCAAGGGGCGGTAAACGGGCCCACCGACGCAGTGCCCCCGGGACGACTCAGCACCGCATCCCGCCCTCGGCCGACGTTGCGGGATCGATCACTCCGGCCGATGGCAGACCGCCTCGACGTTGTTGCCATCGGGATCACGGACGAAAGCCCCGAAGTAGGTCGGGTGATATTCCGGCCAGACCCGGGGCGCGTGCAGCACCTCCACCCCGAGTGCCACCGCGGCGTCATGAAACGCCTGCACCGCAGCCCGGTCCGGCGCGGTGAAGGCGATGTGCGCCTCAACACCCTCGGCCGCACCGCCCAGCGGGCTGAGCCAGAAGTCAGGAGTGCTGCTGCCATAGCCGACCGCCTCCGGGAACTCCATCAGGCGGCGCCCATCAAGTGGGGCCAGGACAGCATCATAGAAGGCGAGACTGGCATCGAAATCACGCACCTGAATGCCAAGGTGGTTGAGCACCGGACCTCCTCGAAGACGAACCGACCCAGGGAAACCGGGCGGGACAGCGCATCGAACGGCGCCAGTCTAGGAGCGGGGTATGACACTTCCGCCACGCATGCTGCGGTGCTGGCGTCTCGCCGCTGGCACGGCGGGGACACGGTAATCGGCGCTACGAAAAAGCTCGGCCCCCAGAATGTGAGGACCGAGCGGTAGGTGGGGCTAGCTGGAATCGAACCAGCGACCTCAGAGTTATCAGCTCTGCGCTCTAACCGACTGAGCTATAGCCCCGTGTTGCGACGAGCAAGGTTAACCCATCGGCCCGGCCGCCCCAAAATCGGGGGTGGCTCCGGGCGTGCTCCCGGCACCGGCGGATCGGGGACCCGGGCCGGGCGGCCCGGGTCCCCGTGACGTACTCAGTCGCGCTCGGCGAGCGTCAGCTCGACACCGCCCACCAGGTCGGCGCAGACGTTGTAGACGAAGGCACCCAGCGTTGCCAGTGCCGTGAACAGCACGACGTTGACCAAGCCGATCAACGCAGAACTCAGAATCACGCCACGGGCGGTGATCTGGAAACCGTTGGCGCTCTGCCCGCCGCCCGCGTTGACCAGATCACTCAGGCTGTCGTTGACGCTGGCGAACACGCCCATCGCGTCCAGCGCCAGATACAGCACCGAGGTCGCGACCACGACGACGATGAAGAGCACCACCGAAACGGCGAAGGCGAACTTCATCACCGACCATGGGTCGATCCGCCGCAGGTTCAGCCGGGCCCGGCGCGGCCCGCGAGACGCGGCCGAGCTGACCGCGGTACGCGCGGCGCGCACCGCCTCGCCGACGCGCGCGGCGCCGACGGCCGCCACCCCGCCGATTCCCGGCGGGAGGCCGCCGCCCTGGGGTCGGCCAATGGAGTTCGGCTGTGGTCGGGCGGCCCCGGTGACCCGCGGGTGACTTCCGGTGTCACCAAGTCGGGGGACGCTGTTCACGCCGCCCAGGGCAGCCGCACTCCCGGTAGCCGCACTCCCGGTAGCCGCGCTCCCCGCAGCCGCGCTCCCGGCAGCCGCGCTGGTCTTCCCAGCGCCACCGGAGGTCGGTACCTGGGCGGTCCCGGCCGTCTTCTTCTCAGCGGCGGCACCATCGGTACGCGGCGGTTCAGCCTTCGTGGCCGTAACCGGTTCCTCGGTGGGTTCCGACTCCTTGGCCGGGTTGTCCGGCGGCGGGGCCATCCCCGGAGCTCTGGTGAACTTGGGGGCCGGCACGTCGGCGGGGACGGTGGCCCGGCCCACTGCCGCACGGCTGGCGGCTGAGGCACCGCTCGTGGCGCTGTCCTCGTCGACCGGGTCAGCCGAGTTCCCCGCGTTCCCCGACTTCGCCTGTGTCTCCGTCATGCAACTAGTCCTGTTCGTCAGGCTCGTCGGCATTGCGAGCAATCGCCACGATGGTTACGCCATCCGGAAGGTCCATCAGCTTGACCCCCATTGTGTTCCGGTCGCGCGTACGGCGTACAGGCTTCACCGGAGTCCGAATGACACCACCGTTACTGGTGATAGCGAAGAGCTCGTCGTCCGGGTCGATCACCACAGCACCGACCAGACCACCGCGCCGCTCGGTGATCTTCGCAGTCAGCACGCCTTTACCTCCCCGGCCCTGGACCGGGTATTCCTCGATCGGAGTACGTTTCGCGTATCCACCATTGGTGGCCACCAGGACGTCCAAGCCGTGCCGGACGACCTCCATCGCGAGCAACTCGTCGTCCTCGCTGAACCGCATCCCGATCACGCCCGAGGTAGCCCGCCCCATTGGCCGCAGCGCCTCGTCGGAGGCGTTGAACCGGATCGCCAGGGCGTTCTTCGACACCAGCAGGAGATCCTGCTCCGGCGCCACCAGGGCGGCACCGACCAGTTCGTCGTCCTCGCGCAGGTTGACCGCGATGATGCCGCCGGACCGGTTGGAGTCGAACTCCTCAAGTCTGGTCTTCTTTACCACTCCGTTCTTCGTGGCCAGAACCAGGTAGGGGGCGACCTGGTAGTCGGAAATCTCGATGATCTGTGCGATCTGCTCGTCTGGTTGGAAGGCGAGCAGATTGGCCACGTGCTGGCCTTTGGCCACCCTACTGGCTTCGGGGAGCTCGTACGCCTTGGCCCGGTACACCCGGCCCTTGTTGGTGAAGAACAAAATCCAGTCGTGCGTCGAGCACACGAAGAAGTGGCTGACGATGTCATCCTGCCGCAGGGAGGCGCCACTGACCCCCTTGCCGCCCCGCCGCTGCGACCGGTACGCGTCCACCTTGGTGCGCTTCGCGTACCCGGTTCGAGTGATGGTGACCACGACGTCCTCGCGGGCGATCAGGTCCTCCATCGAGACCTCGCCGTCGAACGGAATGATCTGGGTACGCCGGTCGTCGCCCCACTTCGCGACGATCTCGCCCAACTCCTCCGAGACGATCCGCCGCTGCCGCTCCGGCTTCGCCAGGATGTCCTTGAAGTCGGCGATCTCCAGCTCCAGCTTCGCCAGGTCGTCGAGGATTCGCTGCCGCTCCAGCGCGGCCAGCCGGCGCAGCTGCATGTCCAGGATCGCGGTCGCCTGGATCTCGTCGATGTCCAGCAACCGGATCAGGCCCTGCCGCGCATCGTCCACCGTCGGCGAGCGCCGGATCAGCGCGATCACCTCGTCGAGGGCGTCCAGCGCCTTCGACAGACCCCGCAGGATGTGCGCCCGCTCCTCGGCCTTACGCAGCCGGTACGCCGTCCGCCGGCGGATCACCTCGATCTGGTGATCGACGTAGTAGCGGATGAACTGGGCCAGGTTCAGCGTGCGCGGCACACCGTCCACCAGCGCCAGCATGTTCGCGCCGAAGGTCTCCTGCAGTTGGGTGTGCTTGTAGAGGTTGTTCAGCACCACCTTGGCGACCGCGTCGCGCTTGAGTACCAGCACCAGGCGCAGGCCGGTGCGGCCGGAGGACTCGTCCCGGATGTCGGCGATTCCGCCGAGCTTCCCCTCCTTGATCAGCTCGGCGATCCGCTCGGCCAGGTTGTCCGGGTTCACCTGGTACGGCAGCTCGCTGACCACCAGTGCCGGGCGGCCCCGCTTGTCCTCCTCGACCTCGACCACGGCGCGCATCCGGATCGAACCACGACCGGTGCGGTACGCGTCCTGGATTCCCGCCTGGCCGACGATCAGGCCGTGGGTCGGGAAGTCCGGCCCTCTGACGATCCCCAGGAGGGCTTCCAGGGTGCTCGCCTCGTCGGCCTCCGGGTGCTCCAGGCACCACTGCACCGCCGCACCGATCTCCCGCAGGTTGTGCGGTGGGATCTTGGTGGCCATCCCGACCGCGATACCTTCGGAGCCGTTGACCAGCAGGTTGGGGATTCGGGACGGCAGGATCGTGGGCTCCTTGGCCCGGCCGTCGTAGTTGTCCTGCAGGTCGACGGTGTCCTCGTCGATGTCCCGCAGCATCTCCATCGCCAGCGGTTGGAGCTTGCACTCGGTGTACCGCATCGCCGCTGCCGGATCGTTGCCCGGGGACCCGAAGTTGCCGTTGCCGTCCACCAGCGGGTAGCGCAGCGCCCAGGGTTGGGCCATCCGGACCAAGGCGTCGTAGATCGCCGAGTCACCGTGCGGGTGGAACTGGCCCATCACGTCGCCGACCACCCGGGAGCACTTCACGTACCCCCGGTCGGGCCGGTACCCCGAGTCGAACATCGCGTAGAGGATCTTGCGGTGGACCGGCTTCAGCCCGTCCCGGACGTCCGGCAGTGCCCGCCCGACGATCACGCTCATGGCGTAGTCGAGGTAGGAGCGCTGCATCTCCACCTCGAGACCGACCGGCTCGATCCGGTCGTGCGCCACGACGGCGCCGGCGGTCTCGGAGGTGTCGGACTCGTTCGGTGTGGACTCGGGGGTATCGGTCACTTGTTAACCCTTATCAGACTCAGAGTCGCTTTTGTGCTGTGGATAACCGCTGTGGAAACCGGCCTGGCTGTGGATAACTCTGTGGATTCACCGAGTCGCGCCGCGTTCGCCGGACCAGACCCGAGCAGACCTCAGATGTCCAGGAACCGTACGTCCTTGGCGTTACGCTGGATAAACGAGCGACGAGCCTCGACATCCTCGCCCATCAGCACGCTAAACAGCTCGTCCGCGGTCGCCGCGTCATCGAGCGTCACCTGCCGCAGGGTGCGTGTGGCCGGGTTCATCGTGGTCTCCCACAGCTCGGGATAGTTCATCTCGCCGAGCCCCTTGAACCGCTGGATGTCGTCCGGCTTGGCGTTGGGCTTCTTCTGCTGCCGCAGGGTGATCAGACCGTCCCGCTCTCGGTCCGAATACGCGTACTGCGCGTCGTCGCCCTTCCGGTTCCACTTGATCTTGTAGAGCGGCGGGGCGGCCAGGTAGACGTGCCCCAGCTCGACCAGCGGCCGCATGAAGCGGAAGAGCAGCGTCAGCAGCAGCGTCTGAATGTGCTGACCATCGACGTCCGCGTCAGCCATCAACACGATCTTGTGGTACCGCAGCTTCTCGATGTCGAAGTCGTCGTGGATACCCGTGCCGAGCGCGGTGATCAGCGCCTGGACCTCGTTGTTCTTCAGAACCCGATCGATCCGCGCCTTCTCCACATTGAGGATCTTGCCGCGGATCGGCAGGATCGCCTGCGTCCGCGGGTCGCGCCCCTGCTTGGCGGAGCCGCCTGCCGAGTCGCCCTCAACGATGAAGACCTCACACTCACGGGGATCAGTTGACTGGCAGTCGGCCAGTTTGCCCGGCATCGAGCCGGACTCCAGCAACGACTTACGCCGGGCCAGCTTGCGGGCCTGCTGGGCGGCGACCCGGGCGCGCGCGGCCTGGGAGGCCTTGGTGATGATGACCTTCGCCTCGGCCGGGTTTCGGTCCAGCCAGTCAACCAGCCACTCGTTGCAGACCCGCTGCACGAAGCTCTTGACCGGGGTGTTGCCCAGCTTGGTCTTGGTCTGCCCCTCGAACTGCGGGTTGGTCAGCTTCACCGAGATGATCGCCGCCAGCCCCTCCCGGATGTCCTCCCCGGAGAGCTTCTCGTCACTCTTGAGGAGCCGCTTCTCCGCACCGTACCGGTTGATGACGCTGGTCAGCGCCGACCGGAAGCCTTCCTCGTGGGTGCCGCCCTCATGCGTGTTGATGTTGTTGGCGAAGGTGTAGACCGACTCGCCATACGACTCGTTCCACTGCATGGCGATCTCGACCGACATCCCGTCTTCCTCGGTGCCGAACTCGACCACCGACTTGTGGATCGAGGTCTTCGAGGCGTTCAGGTGCCGGACGAAGTCGGCGATGCCACCCTGGTAGCAGAAGGTGACCTCGCGCATCTTGCTGTCATCGCCCTCGTCGACGCGCTCGTCGAGGAAGTGGATGGTCAGACCCCGGTTGAGGAAGGCCATCTCCTGGAGCCGACGGTAGATGGTCTGGAAGTCGAAACTAACGGTCTCGAAGACCGTCGGATCGGGCCAGAAGGAGACCGCCGAGCCGGTGGCGTCGGTCGGCTCCCCCTTCTCCAGCGGCGTCGGCTTCGAGTCCGTGTACGACTGCCGCCAGAAGTAGCCGTCCTTCTGGATCTCGACAGCCATCCGGGTGGAGAGGGCGTTCACGACCGACACACCGACGCCGTGCAGGCCACCGGAGACGGCGTACGCCTTGCCGTCGAACTTGCCGCCGGCGTGCAGCACGGTCAGCGCCACCTCCACACCCGGCTTCTTGAGCTTCGGATGCGGGTCGACCGGGAAGCCACGGCCGTTGTCGGTGACCCGAACCCCACCATCGGCGAGCAGCACCACGTCGATGGTGTCGCAGTGCCCGGCCAGCGCCTCGTCCACCGCGTTGTCCACGACCTCCCACACCAGGTGGTGCAGACCGCGTTCGCCGGTGGACCCGATGTACATACCGGGGCGTTTACGGACCGCCTCCAACCCTTCGAGGACGGTGATCGACTCTGCGCCGTACTCCTGCTTGTCCTGCGCTGCCACCCTCGGCCACTTTCTCGCGTCGGCCACACCACTGGCGCGACCGGTCACGGGGTTCGGCGGACAGAACGCGACGTCGGGCGCGCGGACCGGCACCGGAGAGTGGTCCGGGCCGGGGGTCGAACGCGCCGGCCGCCGCGGGTGCCCGCGGATCGCGATCGGCTCGACCTGATGTGGAACGATGATCTCGGGCCCATGTTGGCCCCGGGTTTCATCGCTCCGCACCGGGTCTTCGTCTCAGGCCCAATCCTACTGTGCGTCGGCGACAGATCCACCACTCGGCACCCCTTGCGCGGCGGCTGAGACCTTCATAGCCGGCCGACTGCTCACTCCACGACTCCCCCTACGTACACCGAGCCGACCGTAGGCTCGCACCGGCCGGCGCCGCTCCCGCCCAATGTGTGTCCATCTCGCGACGAACTCCGGCTTGATCTTTGCCGGCTGGAACCGGACGATCGACGCGTTCGTACGGAGTTTGGGCTTGAGAGGTGACACCAGATGGGGCTGGACAACGTCGTGGTGAACTGGCCGCGGACCGGCCGCTTCTACGAACCGGTCGCGCCGGCGGAGTTCGTGGACTTCGGGGAGATCGTCGATATGCCGAAGATCTCCGCACCGACCGCCGCGCTCGCCGAGCTGATCGCCAAGACCGGCACGGTCCGGGCAACCGCGTACACCGAGCTGGTCGATCTGATCCTCGGCTTGGATAATGTGCTGTACGCCACAGAGAACTCGGAGGAGGACGAGGACCCGGTGATCGACCCGGACGGCTGCGGGTGGATCGCCGACGGAGTCGAGCGGTTCGTGGCGCGGCACCGAGCAGTCGGCGAGGCAGTCACCTTCGAGACCGTCAGCGCGGTACTCCGCGCGCTACTCGGCGACGGACGCCTGGCCGAGCAGCAGCTGCGTTGGCTGGACAGCCGGCTGGACCGGCTCCGCGACGACAGCGGAGCGCCGCCGCAGTGGACCTTCACCTGCGCGGAGCTGAGCGTTCTCGCCGCGTTCTACCGTCGCTGCGCCGAGCGGGGCTTCGCGGTCTACGCGGAGTCGGTGGCACCCCGCCGGGTCGTTCAGCCGTAGGTGTCCCGGGGGCCGCGGCCCCGCACCCGACGAGGGCCACGCGACCAGGACGGCGCGGCCGGACCGTGGATGTGCAGCCGGCGTACGACGTTGTGGCCCACCTCGCTGGCGATCTGCTGCAGTAGCGAGCCGGCGAGCAGCCGGAGCTGGGTGGCCCAGGCGGTCGAGCGCGCCTCCACGGTCAGCTCACCCCCTTCCAGCTTCACCGGCCGGCTGTGCTGGGCCACGTCCGGGCCGACCACCCGTTCCCAGGCGCCGAAAACCGTGGCCTCGGCCGCCGGTTGCTGCCAGCCCCGGGCCTTCACCAGCCGGTCCAGCACCGCGCCGAGTGGCTGCGGGTCGCGCGGGTCCGGCCCCGGGCCGGAGTAGCCCCGCGGCCGTCGCCCCCCACCGCTCACCCCGCTGTTGCGGCCGCGCCGTTGCGGCTGCGCCGCCTGACGCCGTGCCTTCGCCGCATCCAGCACCGCCCGCGCGAGCTGCGGCCCGGCCGGCGCCTCCGCGCCGGCCTCCGCTGCCGGGGCCGCCCCGTCCGCTCCGGTATCCCCCGCCGCACGGGGGGCGGCGGTGGGTTCCGCCTCATCCGACACGCTGCACCTCCCCCTCGCGGACAACGAACCGCGCCCCGTGCAGACGCGCGGGGAGATCTTCTGCCACCGCACAGGTCACCAGGAGTTGGCTCGCCGCACCGACCAGCTCGGCGAGGCGGTCCCGTCGGCCGGTGTCCAACTCGGCGAAGACGTCGTCCAGCACCAGCACCGGCTCGATCCCGTCAGCGCGCAGTAGGTCGTACCCGGCCAGCCGGAGCGCCAGCGCCAACGACCAGGACTCGCCGTGGCTGGCGTACCCCTTCGCGGGTAGTGGCCCCAGCGTGAGGGTGAGCTCGTCCCGGTGCGGGCCGACCAGGGTGGTCCCTCGCTCGATCTCGGCTGACCGGCCGGCGGCGAGCGCGTCGCTCAGCGCCGCGGTCAGCGCCGCCCGGTCAGCGGCTGGGCTGACCGATTCGACCGACGATCGGTATGTGATGCCGGCCGCGCCCCTACCGGCGGCCACCGCGTCGTACGCCCGGGTGACGTGGGGGGTGAGTGCGGCGACGAGGTCGAGCCGACCGGCGAGCAGCTCGGCACCGTGCCGCGCGAGGTGGTCGTCCCAGACGGCGAGGGTGGAGAGGTCACCGCCGCGGGTACCGCCGGTCTTACGCGCCAGGTACGCGGTGCGCAGCAGAGCGTTCCGCTGCCGGAGCACCCGTTCGTAGTCGGCCCGCACCCCGGCGAACCGGGGCTGCCGGAGCACCAGCAGATCGTCGAGGTAGCGGCGCCGCTGCGCCGGGTCGCCCCGGATCAGCTCCAGGTCCTCCGGGGCGAAGAGCACCAGCCGCAGGGCACCGAGCACGTCCCGGGACCGCCGGGCCGGGGACCGGCCGAGCCGGGCCCGGTTCGCCCGCCCCGGAACGATCTCCAGCTCGACCAACAGCTCCCGCCCCTCGTGCACCACGGCGCAGCGGATAATCCCCGCGGCGGCACCCATCCGGACCAACGGTGCGTCCGTGGCGACCCGGTGGGAGTCCAGGGTCGCCACGTAGCCGAGCGCCTCGATCAGGTTGGTCTTGCCCACCCCGTTCGGACCGACCAGGATGTTCGCCCCCGGCTCAAGATCCACGCCGACCCGCTCGTACGAGCGGAAGTCAACGAGTTCCAGCCGGCGAACGTACACGGGTGGTGGAGCCGTCAGCGCTTGCGAACGGCGTGCCCGCCGAACTGCTGGCGCAGCGCGGCGACCGCCTTCATCGCGGGCGAGTCATCCTCCCGGGAGGTGAAACGGGCGAAGAGCGCGGCGGCGATGACGTTCATCGGAACGGCGAGCCGGACCGCCTCGTCCACGGTCCACCGCCCCTCGCCGGTGTCCTCGGTGTAGGGGCTCAACTCGGCCAGCTCCGGGTCCTCGTCGAGTGCCCGGTCGAGGAGGTCGAGCAGCCAGGAGCGGACGACCGTTCCCTCCCGCCAGGACTTGAAGACACCGGGGACATCGGTGACCAGCTCAGACTTGGCCAGCAGTTCGTAGCCCTCGGCGTAGGCGTGCATGAGACCGTACTCGACGCCGTTGTGCACCATCTTGGCGTAGTGCCCGGCACCGACCGGACCAGCGTGCACGAAGCCGAAGTCTCCGGCCGGCTTCAGCGCCTCGAAGATCGGCATCAACCGGGCAACATGTTCCTGGGCGCCGCCGACCATGAGGGCGTACCCGTTCTGCCGGCCCCAGACGCCACCGGAAACACCGACGTCGACGTACCCGATGCCACGCTCGTTCAGCCGCTCGGCGCGCGGGGCATCGTCGCTGAACCGCGAGTTGCCACCGTCAACGATGATGTCGCCGGCGTCGAGCACCTCCGCCATCTTGTTGATGGTCTCGTCGGTGACGGCGGCGGGGACCATGACCCACACCGCGCGGGGCGCGTCCAGCTTCTGCGCCATCTCCGCCAGGCTCGCGACGTCGCTCAGCTCGGCATGGTTGTCGTAGCCGATCACCTCATGCCCGGCGGCACGCAGCCGCTCCCGCATGTTGCCGCCCATCCGGCCGAGCCCTACCAGGCCGAGCTGCATGTCCGTACCTCCGTGCGTTGTGTTCGTCTCGGGTGCGATCAGCGGGAGACGCGGATCGGCATGATGAGGTAGCGGTACCCGGGCACGATCTCACCATCCTCGCCGACGGGGGAAATCACCGCCGGCTTGAAGGCGTCAACGAACGACAGAACGGCGAACTGGGTCCCCATGTTCGAGAGACCGTCGATCAGGTATTGGGGGTTGAAGCCAACAGTCAGCGGATCACCGCTGAAGGTGGCCTCCATCGCCTCGCTGGCGCGGGCCTCCTCGGTGCCACCGGCCTCGACCACCAGTCCGTCACCGCTGAGGCTCAGCAGCACCGGAGTGGTGCGCTCGGCGACGAGCGCGACCCGCTTGACGACCTCGACAAGCGCGCTGACCGGCACCTGGGCCTGCGCATTGTGAGTGGCGGGGAAGAGCGAACGGACCGGCGGGTAGTTGGCGCCGTCGAGGAGTCGGCTGGTGGTGCGCCGGGGGCCGCCAACGAAACCGATCATGCCCTCGCCCGCCGCCCCCTGGGAGAGCGCCATGGTTACCTGGCCACCGAGCGTCCCCAGGGCCTTGGCGGTGTCGTGCAGAGTGCGGGCCGGCACCAGCGCGTTGAGGCTGATCTCCGGGTCTTCCGGGTGCCACTCGATCTCGCGCAGGGCGAGACGGTAGCGGTCGGTGGCGAGCATGGCCAACGTGCCGCCGGAGAGCTCCAGCCGGACACCGGTCATCATCGGCAGGGTCTCGTCCCGGCCGGCCGCCACGGCTACCTGGGCGACGGCGGCGGCGAACGCGGCGGCGTCGATGGTGCCAGCGCTGACCGGCATCTCCGGGAGTGTCGGATAGTCCTCGACCGGCATGGTGGGCAGCGTGAACCGGGCGCTGCCGCAGACGAGTTCGAGGTGGGCGCCGACCGCCGCGATGTCGACCGGCTTCGCCGGCAGTGCCTTGGTGATCTCAGCGAGGAGCCGGCCGGAGACCAGGGCGGCGCCGTCGGCGTCTCCCTGCACCTCGACGGTCACCTGACTGGAGACCTCGTAGTCGAAGCCAGAGACCTGCAGGTTGCCGTCGGTGACCCGGAGCAGCACCCCGGCGAGCACCGGTACCGAAGGACGGTTCGGCAGGCTCTTTGCGGTCCAGGCCACGGCCTCGGCGAGCGCGTCGCGCTCTACTCGGAACTTCATCAATGCCTCCGCGTCAACGTCAGCGCCAACTCTCTCATGCCGACCGCTGCCTACCGACCCGCCGGGGCGTGCCGGTTCTCCTGGCACCTTAGGGCGCGCGGGCATCGGCGGTACGCCCGGCCCCATGCATGTCCAGGTGCTGCTGACCGGCTGCGGCGGTCTGCGGCCCGATCCACAGAAAGTCCAACGGTGATGATTGGTTTTTGTTGTCTTCAGAGATATAACTCATCGTCTTCGTCGCACCTGTGCAAACTGTGGAAAACCTGTGTTGACCCAGGTCAGCCCGGGTATCCACCGGTGGGTTTCCTGTGGAGAACCCGGGGGAAAACCAGGGCTGTCATCCACAGGCCAGAGTTACCCCCAGGCCGTCCACCGTTGTCCACCGGTTATCCACCGGTTATCCACCGACTTCTTCCCCAGGCCTGTGGATCGTCGCTCGTAGCTCGACCCGAGTTATCCCCAGAACCTTCAACAGCTTGTCCACACCAGGTCCGCCTCCGGTGGACAACCACCCCGTTATCCCCAAGCGTCCACAGCACTACCCCCAGGTTTTTCCACAACCTGTGGATAACGAGGAGGTGATGGCCCCACGTTCTCCACCGACAGCGGCGGAGGCTGTGGACAACGAGCGGGACTCTCGGTCCCGAGACGGGCGGCCCGGGTCCGCCCCACGGCCCAGATCCGGGTCCCGTCGTCCGGTCCGGTGGGGGATGGTGGAGCGCCGAAGGAGCGCCGCTGTGGGTGCCGGTTCGGTGGCTCGGCGGGTGATTCGGTGGTTCCGGGCAACCCGCTGGCAGGTGGGGGCGCCGGCGGGGCCTCAGGTGTTCTGTTTGATCCGGTTGGTGAGTTCGGCGATCTGGTTGTAGAGCGAACGCCGTTCCGCCATCTGCTGACGAATCTTGCGGTCGGCGTGCATGACCGTGGTGTGGTCGCGCCCTCCGAATGCCTGTCCGATTCGGGGCAGCGACAGGTCGGTCAGCTCCCGGCACAGGTACATGGCGACCTGGCGGGCGTTGACGAGCACCCGCGAGCGGGAGTGCCCACGCAGGTCCTCCAGACTCACCCCGAAATAGTCGGCGGTCGCCACCATGATCTGGTCGGCGGTGATCTCTGGTCCGCTGCCGTCCGGGATGAAGTCCCGCAGCACCTCCTCGGCCAGCGACAGCTCCACCGACGACCGGGTGAGGCTGGCGAACGCGGTGACCCGGATCAGCGCGCCCTCAAGCTCGCGGATCGAGTTCGACACCCGGGACGCGATGAACTCGAGTACGTCCGGCGGGGCGAACAGCCGCTCCTGGGCGGCCTTCTTCTGCAGGATCGCGATCCGGGTCTCCAGGTCTGGCGGCTGGATGTCGGCGAGCAGACCCCACTCGAACCGGGTCCGCAACCGGTCCTCCAGGGTCGCCAGCTGCTTCGGTGACCGGTCGGAGGTGATCACGATCTGCTTGTTGGCGTTGTGCAGCGTGTTGAAGGTGTGGAAGAACTCCTCCTGCGTCCGCTCCCGGTTCTCCAGGAACTGGATGTCGTCGATCAAGAGGATGTCGACATCCCGGTATCGGCGCTGGAAGGCGCTGGTCTTGTCGTCGCGCAGTGAGTTGATGAAGTCGTTGGTGAACTCCTCGGTCGAGACGTACCGGACCGAGTTGGCGTTGCCGAGCGTGGTGGCGTAGTGGCCGATCGCGTGCAGCAGGTGCGTCTTGCCCAGCCCGGAGCTGCCGTAGATGAACAGCGGGTTGTACGCCTTCGCCGGCGACTCGGCGACCGCCACCGAAGCCGCATGGGCGAATCGATTGGACGAACCGATGACGAACGTCTCGAACATGTACTTCGGGTTGAGCCGGTTGCCACCGCCGTCGGCTGGTGTTGGTAACCGGCGGTCCTCGCGGCCACCGGGTCGGGGCAGGTGGTCCACCCGCCCCGGCCCGCTGTCGGTACCGAGTTCCCGGGGCAGCGCCGGCCCCCCGCGCTGCTCCGCCGCCGCTGCGCGGTAGCGGACGTCGAAGGGGCGTTCGGACACCGGCGGGCCCAGGCGGGCCTGCTCGTCAACATCGAGTCGCTCGCCTCGGGACGGCCCGCCGAAAGCGGAGCCGAACAACGGCTCCTGGCCGTCCTGGGACACCGACGTCGGCTGCTCGCCGTACGAACCGGCGGGCACCGCGGCGCGGCGCTCCGGTTGGGCCTGCCCGGGAATCAGCGGGAACTGTTGGTCCACGCCGTCGTCCGGGTTCCCTCCCGCGGCACCACCGGTGGTGCCGCCGGGCGGCGTACCGGCCTCGGGGCTTGGGGCGCTGTGGTAGATGGTGCCGGCCGGGCGGCCGGAGCCGTCTTCCGGCGCTCGCACGGTGACAGCTACCTGGATGGGCCGCCCCAGCCGGCGGGTGAGCGCCTCGGTGATCGCCGGGCGGAGCCGGGACTCGATGACATCTCGGGTGAAGGCGTCCGGGACGGAGACGAGCGCGGTGTCCTCGACGATGGCGCGGAGCCGGGTCAGCCGTAGGTAGGCCCGCTGCTGCGCGGAGACGATCTCATCGGCCAGTTCGTCGGTCGTCGCCGTCCACACCGCGGCAAGGTCGGTTGTATCCGTCACCGTCGTGCCACCCCCTCGCCTCTGTTCCCGGACGCCGCCGTCCTCCCCGTCGGCCGTCCCGGGCCCGCCGGGTTCACGCGGTCTTCCCCCGTCCCGGCTGACCGAACGACCCTTGTCCACAAGTTATCCACAGCCTGTGTGCGTACCGATTGTGCCGCCCACCGAATGTGGGTCAGACCTCCCCCGGTACGAGCGGGCACTGAAGCGGGTCATCTTGCCGAACGATCCACCGCCCGATTCGGTCTTGCCTGCCGGCGGCGACCACAGCCGGACGGCTCCGGGCTTCCGACAGCCATTCGCGATTTGGGCCGACAGCCCTGCACCGCAATCGGGCACGGTAACAGCGATGTCCGGATGCCATCAACAGCGGACGTACCCGGACCGTCGGCGGCAGCAGCGGAAACACCGGAACAATCGGTGTCGGGCCAGACGGTGGGAGCGTTGACGCTCGTTGTGCCCCTGCGTACGCTGGAGCGGCTGCTCTCTCACCCTCTGCTAGGGTGATGGATGCTTGCTGTCCGCAGCGTCGGGCAGCGTTGATCGGGGGCGCCGCGAAGGTGTTCCGGATCATGACCTGGTTCGGATCATGACACGACCCGGATCGTGACACGACCTGAAACTGGGACGACCTCGGACCAGACGCGACCCCGGCGATCTTCGCCCAGGGGTAGGACAACGGAGAGCCTGACGTGAGCAAGCGCACCTTCCAGCCGAACAACCGCCGGCGCGCGAAGACCCACGGCTTCCGGCTGCGCATGCGCACCCGTGCCGGCCGCGCCATCATCTCGACCCGTCGCAGCAAGGGCCGCGCTCGCCTGGCGGCCTGAGGCTGCCAGGTCCGATCGGCAGGGCGTGGAGAGTCGTGCTGACCGCCGCGCAGCGTCTGCGGCGCAGCACTGACTTCGCCGCGGCGGTCCGTGGTGGCCGACGCGTCGGGCGCGGCGTGGTCGTCGTCCATCTGACCTCGCCCGGCACTCCACCGGAGATCTCGTCGCCGGAGCCGGCGCGGGACACTGGTGCGGAGCAGACATCCGCACCAGCCCGCGCCGGCTTCGTCGTCTCCAAGGCGGTTGGCAACGCCGTCGTCCGCAACACTGTTCGCCGCCGGCTGCGGCACCTGGTCCGGGAGCGCCTCCCCGGGCTGCCGGCCGGGAGCACTCTCGTCGTCCGTGCCCTGCCCGCCGCGGCGCACCGGTCGTACCAACGACTCGGTGTTGATCTCGACACCGCGATCGCGGCCGCACGCGCCCCCCGCGGGCGGCGGTCCCGGTGAGTTCGACACCAGATCCGGCACAGCCGATCTCACTCGGTGCCCGGGTGCTGGCCGGGCCCATCATCGCGTACCGTCGGTGGATAAGTCCGGCGTTGCCGGCCCGCTGTCGGTTCTACCCGTCGTGCAGCGCGTACGCCCTGGAGGCGGTGACCCGCCACGGCCCGGTTCGGGGAGCCGGCCTGACGGCCCGGCGGCTGATGCGCTGCCACCCCTTCCATCCGGGTGGATTCGATCCGGTGCCGGAGCCGGATGGTCGCCGCCGCGCCGATGTGACTGGAGTCTGAGAATTGCTCGATCCTATCTATGTAACGATCTCGTGGATCCTGCTGCGCTGGCACCAGCTCTGGGACGCCATCGGGGTGCCGGAAGGCGTGGTGCTCGGCACCAACTGGTCCTGGATCCTGGCGATCATCTTCCTGGTGGTCACCGTTCGGGTGATCCTCTTCCCGGTCTTCGTCAAGCAGATCAAGTCACAGCGGGCGATGCAGGCGCTGCAACCGCAGGTCAAGGCGCTGCAGGAGAAGCACAAGGGTGACCGGGAGACGCTCCAGAAGGAGATGATGGAGCTCTATCGGAAGGAAAAGGCCAACCCGCTCATGGGCTGCCTTCCGATGTTCCTCCAGATTCCGGTCTTCCTCGGCCTGTTCCATGTGCTCCGTCGGCTCAATCCAGACAAGCCACTGGACAAGAAGACGCTCTACGGCTGGACGGTCGACCAGTTCGACAGCGCATCGGTTGCGAAGCTCTTCACCGCGCCGATCGCCGGCAAGTTCGGCTCCTCCCCCGAGGAACTGGCCGCGCTGGGCGCCGACGGCACCACCGTCAAGATCATGGCCGGCATTCTGGTGCTGGTGATGATGGGCACCACCTACCTGACCAGCCGCCAGATGATTCTCAAGACCGGCTGGGCCGAGGACCCGCAGCAGCGGATGATCCAGCGGTTGATGCTCTACGGCATCCCGGCGTCGCTGCTTATCTCCGGCGCGATCTTCCCGATCGGTGTGATCATCTACTGGGTTACCAACAACATGTTCACGCTGGCCCAGCAGCAGTGGGTGTTGCGCAAGTTCCCGCCGCCGCCGAGCGCGAAGTCCAGCACCACTGGTACGCGTGGTCCGGTGCAGCCGGCGAAGAGCGGCGGCCTCTTCGGCCGCGGCAAGTCCGCCACTTCGGCCGCCACCCAGCCGGCCGCGACCAAGGTCGCCGCCCCGAAGCCAGGTGCCAAGCCCACCAGCCAGAAGAAGGGCCCGCCCGCGAACCAGAAGGGCCAGGCCGCCGGTCAGAAGGCCCAGCCTGCGAGCCAGAAGGGCCAGCCGGCCAACCAGAAGGGCCAGGCCGCCGGCCAGAAGAAGGGCCCGCCCGCGAACCAGAAGGGGCGTCCCGCCAAACGGCAGGGCTGATCCGACCGGTGTTCGGCGGTATCTACCTTGATACCGCCGCCGGTGGGCAAAACGCCGCCGCGCCCTGCGGCCACGGGCGAGACTGCCCGGATAGACCTACCCGTGGTATCGGCGTTCCCGCCGGCCCCGGGAGACCAGCGGACCCGACGGTCCGGCCGAGTGAGTACGGAGGAGACCGTGACCGAGATCAGCACGCCCCGCGCTGACGAGTCCCAGGACGCAGAGGGGACGGAGACGACGGCGAAGAGCCAGACCGAGGCGGCCGAGGCCGGCGGCACGGAGCAGCGGTCCACCGGTGAGAGCGATCTGTTCCGGCAGAGTGAGATCGCCGCCGACTACGTGGAGGGCCTGCTCGACATCCTCGACTACGACGGGGACATCGACGAGTTGGTCTCCGGTGGGCGCCCGGTTGTGGAGGTGGTTGGCGGCCGACTCCAGAGCCTGGTGGGTCAGCGCGGCGCCACGCTGGAGGCGCTGCAGGAACTCACCCGACTCGCGGTCTTCCGGCAGACCGGCACCCCCAGCCGACTGCTGCTCGACGTGGGCGGCTACCGGGCGGGCCGCCGTAAGGAGCTCGCCGCAGTGGCGAAGAACGCCGTTGAGAAGGTCAAGGAGTACGGCGAGTCGGTGCGGCTGGAGCCGATGTCCGCTTTCGAACGTAAGTGTGTGCACGACGTGGTCAACGCGATCGACGGCGTGGCGAGCGAGTCCGAGGGCGTCGAGCCGAGTCGGCGCATCATTGTTCGGCCGGCGGACTGAGCGGGTGACTCACGACGACACAGCGGCGCGCTCCGCGTCCGGCCCGGGTGGTACGCCGCCCGGGCCGTTGCCTGTCGGCGATCGCCCCGCGCCAGCCGCGGTGGATGCCACGCCACCCCCGGAACTGGCGACCGCGGCCCGGACGCTCTTCGGTGACCGGCTGGGCCTGGCTGTTGCGTACGCGGGCCTGTTGGTGACCGATGGGGTGGTCCGCGGCCTCATCGGCCCGCGGGAGGCGCCGCGGATCTGGGATCGGCATCTACTCAACTGCGCGGCGGTGGCGGAGCGGATTCCGTCGGGCGCGACGGTGCTTGACGTGGGTAGCGGTGCCGGACTGCCCGGCCTCGTGCTCGCGGTCGCTCGGCCGGATCTCTCGGTCACCCTGGTCGAGCCGCTGGCACGTCGCACCGCCTTCCTCGTCGAGGCGGTGGCGCAGCTCGACCTGGCGGCCTCGGTCCGGGTCATCCGGGGCCGGGCCGAGGAGATCGCCTCCGGTGGTGGTGGCGTCGAGCCGCTCACCGGTGATGTGGTGACCGCTCGGGCGGTGGCCCCGCTGGATCGGCTCGCCCGGTGGTGCCTCCCGCTGGCCGTGCCGGGTGGACGGCTGGTCGCCCTCAAGGGCGCCTCGGCTGCGGAGGAGGCCGCCGAGCATGCCGTCGTCGTGGATCGGCTCGGCGGCGGCTCACCGGAGGTGCACCTCTGCGGCGCGGGTGTTGTCGAGCCACCGACGACGGTGATCGAGATCGTTCGGGAGCGGGTGGTGGGACCGCCGCGACCCAAGCCCACGAAACGCTCCCGTGGTGGTCGGCGGCGCTGAATCATCGGACACCGCACTGCCGCCTCCTGATCAGCGAGGCGTGTCCAGGTGTGTTGGAAGCGGCGCCATGGGGCGCCGCCGACCTGGTGGACCATTCAGCGCTCTGGTTTGAGCTCGGCGGATCCGGCTCGCAGCTGCGTCGTTGAACAGGTACGGGTGGCAGGCGAGCTGTGCAGCCCGACGTGGACCGATCACGCCCAATCCCCGTAGGCTGGCCGCGCGTCGATAATGTGGAGCGGGGGTGCCGGGCACTCGCCGGATTCCGACCGCTTCCAACGGGCCGCACGCTCGGGTGTGACCACCCGAGCGACCCGTTGACAGGATGCGGACCGACCATCCGAAGCCGGGCAGGGATGACAGGTGCATGACGACGGCAGGTACGACGATCCGCGCGCGACCGGGTCAACGGGCGACCTGGTTTCACGTGAAACCGACGATCCCGGTTGGGTCACCCCCAGCCCTCCCGTCAGTCCGCCCGTCCGAGCGTCGCAGGACGAGACCTTCCGGCGAGCGGCGCCAGCTCCGGGACGTTCCCGCCCTTCGCCGCCGGAAGTATCGTTGAGCCGCAGTACCGGGGAGACTTCCCGGGTCGGCGATCCGCCGGTGGCCGAGCAGGCCGCGTCGGTACGGGGGACGGCAGCCGCCTCGACAGGCGTCGAGGTGGCTGTGCCGCAGCAGGCAACGCCGGGGCGGCCGGCCGAACCGACCAAGGCTCCGAACCTGCCCTCCGGGCAGGACGGGGTTGACACGTACGTTTCACGTGAAACACCGACGCGCGAAGAGGATGACCCACCGTTGGCGATGGAAGCTATGCGCGCCGTGCAGATCCTGAACCCGAGCGGCGAGGTGACGATGCCTCGCCCAGACCGGACCCGGGTCATGTGCGTCGCGAACCAGAAGGGCGGCGTTGGAAAAACCACCACGACGGTGAACCTGGCAGTGGCGCTAGCGCTGCACGGGAACCGGGTGCTGGTGGTTGACCTCGATCCGCAGGGCAACGCGTCTACTGGACTCAACGTCCCGCATCACACCGGGGTGCCCGACGTGTACGACTGCCTGATCAACGGCTTGCCCTTGGCTGAGGTCGCCCAGCCGGTCGAGGGTATCCCCAGTCTGTGGTGTATACCCGCCACTATCGACCTGGCCGGCGCCGAGATCGAACTGGTCTCTGTGGTTGCTCGGGAGTCGCGGCTGGCCCGCGCCATCACGGGCTATCCGGGCCACTTCGACTACGTCCTCATCGACTGCCCGCCGTCGCTTGGCCTGCTCACGGTGAACGCGTTGGTTGCCGCGGAGGAGGTGCTCATCCCGATCCAGTGTGAGTACTACGCGCTGGAGGGGTTGAACCAACTCATCAACAACATCAACCTCGTCCGGCAGCACCTCAACCCCCGGCTGGACGTCTCCACCATCCTGCTCACGATGTACGACCGGCGTACGCGGCTGGCGGACGCCGTGGAGCAGGATGTCCGCAACCACTTCGGGAACAAGGTGCTCCAGGCGGTCATCCCGCGTAACGTCCGGGTATCCGAGGCACCCAGCTACGGCCAGTCCGTGATGACCTACGATCCCGGGTCACGGGGGGCGACGAGTTACTTCGAGGCCGCCCAGGAGATTGCGGAGCGGGGCATCAAGGCCGAGGTGAACCGCAATGCATAGCGCGGACAGGCCACGGGGAGGCCAGGCATGAAGAATCGTCCCAAGGGTGGACTCGGTCGAGGGCTGGGCGCTCTCATTCCGACTGAGGCGGCCGCGCCCGGCGCACCCACCCCGGTCGTCAGTAGCCCAGTGGTGACGCCGACCGCGGGCCTGGCGGTGGTGAGTACGCCGCCACCGGCGTCCGACTCACTCAGCCCGGTCCCGGGTGCTCGCTTCGCCGAAATATCGGTCGACGCGATTGTTCCCAACCCCAAGCAGCCGCGGCAGGTCTTCGACGAGGACGCCCTGGAGGAGCTGAAGGTCTCCATCCAGGAGGTCGGTTTCCTCCAGCCGATCGTCGTCCGTCAGCTGGACGACGAGAAGTTCGAACTCGTCATGGGTGAGCGTCGCTGGCGGGCGGCACAGGCGGTTGGTCGGAGCTCCATTCCGGCGATCGTCCGGGACACCCGGGACGATTCGATGCTCCGGGACGCATTGCTGGAGAACATCCACCGCGCCAACCTGAACCCGCTGGAAGAGGCGGCGGCGTACCAGCAACTGTTGGATGAGTTCGGCGCCACCCACGAAGAACTGGCCCGGCGGATCGGCCGAAGCCGGCCGCAGATCTCCAACACGATACGGCTACTCAACCTCCCTGCTCAGGTGCAGCGCCGGGTCGCCGCTGGAGTGCTCTCTGCTGGCCACGCCCGAGCGCTGTTGAGCCTGGACAATCCGGAGGCGCAGGAGCGGCTTGCCCAACGCATCGTCGCCGAGGGGCTCTCGGTACGGGCAACCGAGGAGGTGGTGGCGCTCTCGCTCAGTGACGACAGCAGTGAGAAGGAGGCGCCAACGCGTCGGCCGAAGCCACCTGCGCCAGCACTGACTGATCTCGCCGACAGGCTCTCCGACCGTTTCGACACCAGAGTCAAGGTCGACATCGGCCGGAGCAAGGGAAAGATCACGATCGAGTTTGGCAGTGTGGACGACCTGGAGCGCATCGTCGACATCATTGGGGTCGACCGGGAGCAGCCCGAGGATTGACCGAAGGCCCGACTCGCGGGCCCTTGAAGCGCCGCCCCCGTTTCACGTGAAACGGGGGCGGCTGTCGTTCGACCTGGGAGTGACTCGATCTGTGGAGCGGTGGGGAGCACCGCACGTCGGCGCTGCACTTGATCTGTTGCCTCGGCCACTCCCCTCCGCCCGCTTACACCTATCCGTCCGCTCGCCCCGTTTGCACTCGCTTGCTTGCGCCCGCCCGCCCGTTTGTCCCACTGGCTACTCGAACCCGATCCGTTCACGCGGATCTGTCGGCTCTCCGAGCTGATCATGCCGATGGGTCAGCTCGGAAGGGCCCGTCGGGCGGCTGCTCCCGCGCCTGGGTGTCAGCCCGCGACCGGCGTGTGCCTGTCGACTGGCCCTCGCGGCTCTGACCGGTGATGTCGGCGCCGGGCGAAGCAAAAGTATCGTCCCCAACGTTATCCACAGCAGTTGTCCACAGGTGGCGCTGTTTCACGTGAAACAGCGCCCCAACCCCGGTGTTGACCTGTGGAAGACGGCTGTGGATAACCGCCGACCTCCTGTGGATAACGTCGGGGGCGGATGGACGGCGGTGAGCCGATCCGACGGATCGACGGTCGAAGGAGGTGGGGACAGCGGTCCCGGAAACAGCTAGGGTCACCCTCGTGCCCGACACCCCTCCCTCAGTGCCGAACTTCACCCAGTGGCCCTCCTTCCCCTTTGAGGGCGATCTCCGCGTCAAACAACTTGATGATCCGGTCGCGACCGAGCCGCCCCGTCGCGGCGAAGGTGACCGGGAATGCACCGCTTGTGGCGCCCCCGATGAGGCGTACATCTGGGTTGGCGAGCGGTGGCGGGTACGTGCGATGGATAGACCTACCGGGCTTCCGATGGTGTTGATCCTTGAATCCCGCTCGCACTTGGATCTAGGTGACCTACCGAACCTGCTCGCGGCCGAGCTCGGCGTGCTGACGGTTCGGCTGGAGCGTGCCATCCGCTCCCTCGACGGCGTGTCCCGGGTGCATGTGAACCGCTGGGGTGACGGATCCGCGCACCTACACCTCTGGTTTCTCGCCCGGCCGTACGGTCAGCTCCAGCTCCGGGGGACCTTCCTGCCCCTGTGGGATTCGATTCTGCCGCCGATCCCCGAGTCGACCTGGCGGGAGAACCTCGCCCTCGTCGCCGCGTGGTTGGCGGACTTCGGTGGACGCCAACTGGCCGAACCGCCTCGAATCCAGTGGCAGGCACCGGCCAGTTTCGGGGCGGTAGAGGCCGCAGCAGCCACCGAGGCCGTCGAGACCGCGGAGACCGCGGAATCCGCCCTGGACGCAGGAAGCTCAGTTTCCGTGACCAGGCAGCAGGACGCGACAGGTAGCGGCGGTACGGCGGGCGGCGGTACGGCGGAGAGCGCCGGTGCGGCGGGACTTGACGCGGCGCCGGGCGGGGAGGTCGGTGGGGAGGTCGGGAGTGTGGCGGCTAGCGCTGGTGCTGACGTTCCGGCGGCCGGCGCTGATGCTGGTGTTGGCGCTCCGGAGAGTGAATCTTCCTCGTCCCGGCTCGCTGAGGATCCGGGACCTCCGGCGGAGGGTGCGGGTGCCCCGGACCACCCCGAAGGCGAGGCCGGATCGGGCGGCGCGATCGGCGAGGACCCCGCGGGCCGCGCCGACTCCGGTGCACCGGAGCAGGCCGATGACGCTCCGCCACTGCCATCAGCGCCGGACCCGGTCTCGTCCTGACCCGGCCCCGCCAACTACGACCATGCTTCGCCGGCTCAGGCCGCCCGGGAAGCGGCCTGGGAAACCAGGGTCCCGATCATCCGACCGAAGTCGAGACCGGCGGCCTGGGCCGCGAGCGGTAGCAGCGAGGTCTCCGTCATTCCGGGCGCGACGTTCACCCCGAGTACGTGCGGCTGACCGTCGGGATCAATGATCAGGTCGACCCGACTGAGGTCGCGCAACCCGAGCGCGGTGTGGGCGGCGACAGCGAGCTCGGCGACCGCCTCGGCCACCTCGGTGGCCAGTCGGGCCGGTGTGTGCCATGTGGTGCGGCCGGCCGTGTACCGGGCGGCGTAGTCGTAGACGCCGTTCCGGGGCACGATCTCCACCGCCGGCAGGGCCTGCGGTCCTGCGCCGAGGTCGATTACGGATACTGCCACGTCTGTCCCGGGTAGGTAGCGTTCGACGAGGGCGGTGGAGTCGTACGCGAAACATCCGACCATCGCGGCGGGCAGGGCGGCGCTGTCCCGAACCACGGCGGCGCCCAGACCCGATCCACCCTGTGCGGGCTTCACCATCAGCGGGAGGCTCAGCCGATCGACGATGCGGTCCAGCACCGCCACCGCACCAAGCTCGGAGAAACGGTCATGGGGTAGGGCCACCCAGTCCGGGGTGGGGATGTGCGCCTCTCGAAGCACGGTCTTGGCCGAGGGTTTGTCCCAGGCGCGGCGGGACGCGCGGGCGTCGCAGCCGACGTACGGGACGTCGCAGAGGTCCAGCACGCCCCGGAGCGAACCGTCCTCGCCGGTGGCGCCGTGTAGCGCGATGACCACCGCGTCCGGTGGGTCAGCGACGAGCGCCGGCAGCAGGGCGACGTCCGCGTCGCGTAGCTCCGCCTCCACGCCCACCGCGCGTAGCGCGTCGAGGACCCGGCGGCCGGATCGCAGCGAGACGTCCCGTTCATAGGAGAGCCCACCGGCGAGTACCAGTACGCGCAGGTCGGTCAGGACAGCGGAATCGGCAGCGGTCTTACCCATGCCAGAATCATGCCAAGTGTGGTCCGGGGGTGTCGGAACCGGCCCGCCCCCGACGAGAGCCGGGCGGGCCGACGGCGCCGAAGACCCGGCGCATGGCGATGTCCTGCTCCATCACTCCGGAGAGCCGCCGTACGCCCTCCCGGATCCGCTCGGGCGGCGGGAAGGAGAAGTTGAGGCGCATCGCGTCGTTGCCGGTGCCGTCGGCGTAGAAGCCGGTGCCGGGCACGTACGCCACCCGGGCGGCGATAGCGCGGGGCATCATCGCCTTCGAGTCCAGCCCGTCCGGCAAGGTGGCCCAGACGAAGAGGCCGCCTCCGGGTCGGGTCCACGCCGTGCCGGCCGGCATCAGGTCCGCCATGGCGGCGAGGAGCGCGTCCCGCCGTTCCCGGTAGACCTCCCGGTAGACCTTGAGCTGCTCCCGCCACGGCATGGTGCCGAGGTAGGTGGACACGGCCGCCTGAGCGAAGCCACTGGGGCAGAGGATCTGTGCCTCACTGGCGATGACGAGCTTGTCCCGCACCGCGTGCGGGGCGAGAATCCAGCCGACCCGCAACCCCGGCGCGAAGGTCTTCGAGAACGTGCTGAGGTAGAAGACGCCATCGCGGCGGCGAGCACGCAGCGGGGCCGGCGCGTCGCCCTCGAAGCCAAGCTGCCCGTACGGGTCGTCCTCGACCACCAGCAGGCCGGAGCGTTCGCAGATGTCGAGGATCCGTTCCCGCCGCTGCTCGGTCAGCGTCACGCCGGTCGGATTCTGGTACGTGGGGATGGTGTAGAGGAACTTGATCCGGCGCCCGGCGCGTGCCTGATCGGCGATAGCCGTCTCCAACGCCTCCGGGATCAGCCCGTCGTTGTCCATCGGCACGTGCACGACCTGTGCCTGGGCCGCTTGGAAGACCCCGAGCGCCCCGACGTAGGTCGGGCCTTCGGCGAGTACGACATCACCGGGGTCGAGGAAGAGGCGGGCGACCAGGTCCAGTGCCTGCTGGCCACCGATGGTGACGACGACGTCGTCGGGCGAGGCGCCGCAGGCGGCGTCGATGCCGGAGAGCGACATCACCTCGCAGATTCGTTCCCGTAGCTCCGGGGTGCCCTGGCCGATGCCGTACTGGAGGGTGGTTGTGCCGTGGTCGGCACCAAGCCGGCCCAGCATCTCGCCGACCGCGTCCAGGGGGAGAGCAGCGATGTACGGCGCACCTCCGGCGAGCGAGACCACCTCCGGCCGGTTGGCCACCGCGAAGAGCGCCCGGATCTCCGAGGCGGTCATGCCTCGGACTCGTCGAGCGTAGCGGTCGGTGTAGTCGTCAAGCGTCGTGCCGGTCATGTTCCGCTGTCACCTGCCCGGTGGTCGTTTCGCGTATCCCTTCCCGTGGTGTCCGGATCCGACGTACGATCAGTGGTCGGGGACACCGAAGGGCGGTCTACCTCCGAGCCTACTGTGGGGATGCGCCAATGTCGCGACGTCTGGTCAGTCTGACCTTGGACACCCTGGAGGATCTGCCCCGTTCGTGCCGGCAGTGTGTCTACTGGGAGCTGGATCCGGTCTCCGCGGACCGGGCCCGTGGGGCTGGGGATCCCGGCCTGGAGAAGGAGGCGTGGGTCTCGCAGACCCTGCTGGAGTGGGGTGCCTGCGGCAAGCTGATCTACGTGGACGACATGCCCGCCGGGTTCGTGCTGTATGCCCCACCGGCTTACGTGCCGCGATCGATGGCCTTCCCGACCTCACCGGTCTCCCCCGACGCGGCGCTGTTGATGACGGCGAGGGTGGTGCCGGCCTTCGCCGGTGGCGGGCTTGGCCGGATGCTCGTGCAGGGGGTCGCCCGGGACCTGACGAAACGCGGAGTCAAGGCGATCGAGGCGTTCGGTGATGCGAAGTTCGGCGACGCCGACGACTCGGCGGGGGCCTGTGTGGCCCCGGCAGAGTACTTCCTTTCCGTGGGTTTCAAAACGGTCCGCCCGCATCCGCGCTTCCCCCGCCTGCGCCTGGAGTTGCGCACCGCACTGAGCTGGAAGTCCGATGTCGAGTACGCGTTGGAGAAGCTGCTCGGCTCGATGAGCCCGGAGAGCCTGCTCCGGCCGGTCCGGCCCACCCCGGCGACCCGGTCCGGCGCCAACTGACCGCCGGATCTGGTCCGGCGCCAACTGGCCGCCGGTGACCTGGTCCGGCGCCGGCTGGCCGCGGGCACTGCTTCGGTCAGTCGACCACCGTCCCGGCGGCCACGCTCTCAGCCGCCACCATCGCCCGCAGCTTGCTCACGTCGATCGACCCGGTGGGTACATCTTGCTCGATCGGGAGGTACATCCGCTGGATGGCGGCGACGATCGCCTCCACCACGCGGTCCCGGAACCGTGGGTCGATCAGCCGGGATCGGTCCGCTGGCGAGGTCAGGTAGCCCACCTCGACCCGGACGGCCGGCATTCGGGTCAGCCGGAGCAGGTCCCATGCCTTGGCGTGGGACCGACAGTCGCGCAGCCCGGTTCGCACCACGATCTCCCGCTGGACGAGGCCGGCGAGGCGCTCACCGGTGGTGGAGGTGACGCCGTTGTCGGTGCCGTAGTGGTAGGTGGCCACGCCGTCGGCGGCTGGGTTGACGTGGCCGTCGAGGTGCAGGGAGATGAACACGTCCGCACTGAGCGAGTTGGCCAGGGCGGCCCGGTCAGCGTCGGGCAGATGGTCCCGCTGTGCCGGACCGCGGGTCAGCTGCACTCGTACCCCGGCCGCGGCGAGCCGCCCCTCGAGGCGACTGGCGAGGTCGTGCACCAGGTCGGCCTCGGTCCAGTGCCGCTGCCCCTCGGGCACGGTCAAGCCCGGATCGCTGCCGCCGTGCCCCGGGTCGATGACCACTGTCCGCCCGACCAGGGTGGGACCGGACTGTCGAATGGCGTCAGATTCACGGAGCCACTGTGGGCGCCCGCCGACCACCTTACGGCCGAGGCGTCGGAGCGAGTTCACGGTGTGGGGGCCGCAGGTGCCGTCCGGTACCAGCCCCACCTCGCGTTGGAACTGGGTGAGCGCCCGGGCTGTCCGGACCCCGTAGATGGCATCCGCCCGGCCGACGTCGTAGCCCATCTCGAGGAGCCGTTCCTGCAGCGACCGGATGTCCTCACCGATGAGGGGCTCCGGTACGGAGTGGTAGAGGCTACGGGCACCCAGCCGCCAGCGGGCCGCGTCCAGGGCCTGCCACGTCTCGGCGCCGACTCGGCCGTCCACGCTGAGCCCACGGGACTGTTGGAAGGCGCGGACAGCACGTTCGGTGCGGGCGTCGAACTCGTCGCTGTCGGGTGCCGGGACGAGCAGGTCGAGGCCGGCCAGCACCTTACGGATCTCGGTGACCGCCGGTCCACGGTCGCCGGGTCGGATCGGACGCACGCTCGACCCCCTCTGCACGGACACTGGCTGGCCGGATGGCCCTCGAAGGCCGCCGATGGCCCTGTTCCGGTGGCCCCGCAGACGATCTGCGGTGTTGTCTCTGGGGTTGAGGTTAGGCGCTCGCCGGGCCTGAGGTGTGGCGGCCGGAAAAAGACCTGCCCCCCGCACCCGGTGGAGCGGATGCGGGGGGCAGGTCTGCGTCGGGTGCTGGTCAGAGCGCGGACTGGATGAGCTTGACCAGCTCCCCCTTGGGCTTGGCGCCGGCGATCGACTGCACTGGCTTGCCGTCTTTGAACACGGTGAGCGTCGGCACCGACATGACCCGGTAGTTGCGGGCGGTCTCCGGGTTGTCGTCGATGTTGAGCTTGACGATGCTGACCTGATCGCCCATCTCACCGGCGATCTCTTCGAGCAGTGGCGACACCTTCCGGCACGGCCCGCACCACTCCGCCCAGAAGTCCACCAGAACCGGCTTGTCGGACTGCAGTACCTCGGTGGTGAAGCTGGCGTCAGTGACCGACTTGGTTGCTCCCACTACGTTCCCTCCTCGGGGGATGTGTTTCGGAATTTCAGCCCTGGATCGTGGCGATGAAGCGCTCGGCGTCCAGGGCGGCGGCGCAGCCCGTACCGGCGGCGGTGATGGCCTGCCGATAGGTGTGGTCCACCAGATCACCGGCGGCGAACACCCCCGGGATGCTGGTCTTGGTGTTGGGCGCGTCCACCTTCACATACCCCTCGTCGTCCAGGTCCACCTGGCCGCGGAAGAGCTCGCTGCGGGGGTCGTGGCCGATCGCCACGAACACGCCGGTCACGTCAAGCACCCGGGAGTCACCGGTGTGCACGTTGCGGAGTCGGACGCCGGATACCTTGCCGTCCGCGCCGAGGATCTCCTCCACCGCGGCGTTCCACTCGACCTTGATCTTGTCGTTGCTCAGTGCGCGCTCGGCCATGATCTTGCTGGCCCGGAACGTGTCCCGACGGTGGACGATCGTGACCGACTCGGCGAAGCGGGTCAGGAAGTTGGCCTCCTCCATCGCCGAGTCACCACCGCCCACCACGATGATGTGCTGGTTCCGGAAGAAGAAGCCGTCACAGGTGGCGCAGGACGACACACCGTGGCCGAGGTACTCCTGCTCACCCGGTACACCCAGCGGGCGCCAGGCAGAGCCGGTGGCGAGGATGACAGCCTTTGCCCGATAGCTGGTCTCCCCCACCCAGACGGTGCTGACCGCGTCTGAGCCGACCTCGCCGGTGTTGTTGAGCTCAACCCGGGTGACATCGTCGGTGAGGAATTCGGCGCCGAAGCGCTCGGCCTGCTTGCGCATGCTGTCCATCAGCTCGGGACCGAGAATTCCGTCGGCGAACCCCGGGAAGTTCTCCACCTCGGTCGTCGTCATCAACGCACCGCCGGACTGCGCCCCCTCGATGACCAGCGGCGCGAGGTTCGCGCGCGCGGCGTAGACCGCCGCCGTGTAGCCGGCTGGCCCGGAGCCGATGATGATCAGGTTGCGGACGTCGTCCACTGCCGTCTCCCGATTCGTCTGTGTGTTCGCCGACGGCGCGCACCGACGGCGATTCGGTGCCGACACCCCGGAATCAGGCGCCGGCAACTGATGTAGAGAACGCCATCGTACGAACCGGGAATTCCCGAGCCGGTCATCCGGTGGGTCAGCTCACGTCACGCAGCACACCCCGCGACGGTCGTGGGGTTTTACCCTACCCGCGTACGGTACCGGGTGTCCGCGCCCGACCCGGGCACACCGCACTCGGGCCCGCTGACCCAGGCCCAGCGGGCACCAGTCTCATCGGCGAACCGGACGACCAACGCCGGTTGGCCCTCGAAGCGGGCATAGTCCACCACCTCGACCGCCAGCCGGCCAGCATCGTGTTCGACGCCGATCTCGGCCAGGCAGGTTTCGAGCGCGCCCGGATCGGTCAGCCGATCGAGCCCGATCGACCCAGCCGCCCGGTCGCCCTGGATCCCCACGCCGGATGGCTCCGACTCGGCGGTGCCCACGCCGGATGGCTCCGACCCAGCGGTGCCCACGCCGGATGGCTCGGACTCGGCGGTGCCCACGCCGGATGGCTCGGACTCCGTGGTGCCCTGGCTGGAGTACTGCTGCGGCGACGAGACCGGCGCCGCCAAGTCCTCCCGCTGGTAGTCCGTACCGGTCCGCATCGGCGGCGCGGTGGTGCGCACCACCCCGGCGGCAGCCTGCTCGGGGGTGCTGGTGCTCGACCCCGGAACATCCGTCCCCCAGCCGAGTTGGTCCAGGTCGAGCAGCCCGACAGCGGCCACCGCCACCGCGGCGAGCGCGACCGGAGCACCGACCCGCTGCCACCGCCGGCGTCGTCGGCCGGGGCCGGCGGTGGCCGGGTGCGGAACGCCACCGGGGCGCCGTGACCCAGCGTGCGGCTGAGCCGGCACTACCGAAGGTCGCGCTGCTCTGCCGGCCGTCACGCCCTCGGCTGGCGCGCCCTCGGTCGTCGGCGCAGCGTCGGTCGCGGCCAGCGCGGCGCGAAGCTGATCCGCCACGGTCGCGGGCATCTCCTCCGCCGTCCGGTAGGCGAGCAGGGCGGCGTGGACCTCCGCGACCGCCGGCGCGAGCCGGGCGTAGGCGTCCGCCCAAGCCTCGTCTCGCTCGACCAGGCGGGCGACGGTCATCTCGTCGGGAGTGCCCGCCAGCGCCCCACCGACGTAGTCAGCGAGTAACTCGTGGTCGACCTCCCGGAACGCCCCGGTCGTCACAGCTCCTCCTGGTTGGCTTCGCGCCGGGGTCGCCCCGACACCGATCGGACGCCACCGCGCGGCTGGTGGTTCCGTCCCGTGACGGCTGGCATACCTCCGTCCAGGAGTGGCTGCTCCGGCGCCGTCCGGAGATAGCCGAGCGTCGCTGCCAGACGGGCCCGACCCCGGGCACACCGGCTCTTCACCGTCCCCTCCGCTACCTCAAGGATGCGGGCAACCTCGGCTATCGGGTAGCCCTGCACGTCGACCAGGATCAGCGCGGCACGCTGCTCGACCGGTAGCGCGGCCAGCGCCTCCCGGACCACCAGAGCAGTGTCGTGGTCGGGCATGGGAGCGGCCGGCTCCGTGCCACCGGTGGCACCGGCCCCGTCGCGTACGCCGTCGGGCAGCGGCACCGTCGGATGCGCCTGGCGGCGGCGGATCCGGTCCAGGCAAGCGTTGACCACGATCCGGTGCAGCCAGGTGGTCACCGCCGAATCGCCCCGGAACCGTCCGGCGGCCCGATGAGCAGAGAGCAGCGCGTCCTGCAGCGCGTCGGCCGCCTCCTCCCGGTCGCCGAGGGTGCGCACCGCCACCGCCCAGAGCCGGTCCCGGTGCCGGTGCAGCAGCTCGGCAAAGGCGTCCCGATCGCCAGCGACGTGCGCGCGCAGCAGCTCGAGATCGGAGGAGGCAGCGGTTGCCGGTGGGCCGTCGTGACCCACCGGCCGCTCGGTTGACCCGTTCGGCGCCATCACCGCGCCCGGCGGAGACAGTGCCGGGGACGCGGTGAGCGGATCACGAGACCTTGATCTCCTGAATGCCGACCTTGTAGCCGCCGTCACTCGGCGGCAGCTCGGTCAGCCAGACGAGCAGGTACTGGTATTCGGTGTCCGCATCGAAGGCGTCGAAGGTCATCGTCGTGCCAGCATCTTCCTTGGCCGGCCCGATCGGGTTCTGCTCGTACTCCTCGAAGAGCGCATTGTCGCCTGCGCTTGAGGAGGGGTGGTCGTTGGCGCCCGTGTACAACCGGGCCGACGCACCCCGGGCCGAGAGTTGGACCTGCAGGGACTTGACTTTGCGGGGTTCACCGAGGTCGAGCCAGATGCCCATGCCGCGCTTGATCTTGCCGAAATCCGGGTGCCCTCGGTAGGTCTGGGTCGCCCAGCCCTCATCCAGGCTGCCGTCGAACACCTTCTCGGCGTTGCGGACCTCGACGCGGTCCCCACTGTCCGGGTCAATGACCTTCGCAGCGCTGATTTCCGGCGGTTCGGCCGCTACGGAGTCGGGTGGATCTTCACCAGCCGTCGTGGTGGGAGAAGGACTGGCGGCCGTCGTCGGGTTCCGGTCGCTGTCCCCGCCTCCGCTGAGCACGCTGATGCCGATCAGGAGGCCGACGAGCGCGACGGCGAGGAGGCTGGCGATCCCGACGGCAAACTTGCGCCCGCCCGCCGCGGCCAGCGGTGACGGCTCGTCCCCGGTCTCGGCGGTGAACCGCAGTGGACCGCTGCTTTCCAGCAGGTGCTCATCGACCGGGACATCCAGCCGGGCCAACTCCGCGGCGAGGACATCCGACGGTGGGGGCGGGAGTGAGCCGTCCAGCAGATCCATGGTGAGGTCGTCGAGGTATGCCGGAACCCCGGCCCGGACCTGGCGCGGCGCGGCGAGCGCACCCGTCGGACCCCGGACCGCGTCCGGGGTCGCCGCCCGTCCGTGTCCGGCGGTGGCGCCGTGTAGCGGGACCTCGGCGTGCGGCCAGTGGCCGGTCAGTGCGAAGTAGAGGACGCCGCCGACCGCCCGAAGGTCGCTGGCCTGGCTGTCGGCCCCGTCGGTGCGCGCGTCCGCCAACACCACCCGGCCATCATCACTGATCATGATCGTGCCGGGGTGGACGTTGCCGTGCACCATTCCAGTGGCGTGCACGGCGGCCAGGGCGCTTGCGACGGCGTTGCCGACGGCGGTCGCCCGAGCTGGATCCAGTGCCCCCGCGGCCACGAGCTCCCGCAGCGACTGTCCGTCGACCCACTCGCGGACCACGTATGCCCGCTCGCCCTCGTCGATCGCGTCGTAGACACCGACCAGGTTGGGGTGGATGACCCGGCTGGCGGCGACGGCGGCTTGGAGCATTTCGGTGGCGGAGTCGCCGCCCGGGTAGCGCAGCACCACTGCGACGGGACGGCGCAACACGACATCGACCCCACGCCAGAGCAGCCGGCCGGCACTGTCGTTGTTGATGTGCTCGACGAGCTCGTACCGCTCGGCGAGCACATCACCGGCGATCGGAGCACCGAAGGTCATGACCGGAGGAGCGTCCTCGTCCGCCTCCTGACCCCCGCCGACCTGGGTCACCCGTCCTCCCTCGGTGATCGTGTCGATCGATGGACCCGCGTTGCTGGGCATTGTGGCTTCCGCTCTGCCTTCCACGAACCGGCCGGCTGTTGTCGGCGCCTGCGCCGAAACCGGCCGCATCCGTCGAGAGCGACCTTACCTGGGTTCCCCACCTTCCCCAGCATGTCATCTTCCCACCGCACCGCTAGCGGCTGCCAGGCTCGGGTGTCTTGTCCGGTTTTGGCTGTTGTTGGCGGTGTTGCTGGCGCATGTACTAGCCAATCTAGAGGTTGACCGCTAGTAGTTGCCGCAGGGGCTGGGGTCGGGTGGCCGGACACCCGGGCCAGATTCCCGGGCCAGCACCGGACATGCCTCCCGCCCGGCTGGTTATCCACAGGCTGGCGCGGCAACGGCGCGGCGGAGCGGAAGTTATCCACAGCCGTATCCCCAGATTGGTGATCCTCGTTCACGCAGAGTGCACTCCCGCCGGTGGGCGGATCAGATCGTTCCCGCCTCGGGAGAAACGGTCAGAACGGGACGCTCAGTGACCGAGCCGGCGGCGGACCATGGTGACCACCTCGGTGACCTCCCCGATCCGGAGCAGCATCGCGAGCCCGAGGTAGCTGAGACCGATCGCCGCCCCACCGATCAGGAGCTGTACCGCCGCCGCGAACCACCCGAGCTCCTCCGGCCGGCCCGGCAGCAGGCGGACCACCAGGAGACCGACCAGTGCCGCTCCGAGCGCGGCGACCAGCACCTTGCCCACCGTACGCATGATCCCGCCCAGCCCGATCCGGCCGACCCGGGGCCGCAACAGCAACGCGGACAGCACCACCGCCGCCAGGTACGAGATCGCGTTGCCGAGCATCATGCCGGCCGCCGCGAAGGTGGCGGGAAGGACGACGTAGAGCCCGACCTGGAGCAGCACCCGCAGCGCCACCACCGGGATGTTGGCCAGCGCGGGCGTACGGGTGTCCGGTAGTGCGTAGAACGCGAACGTGAGGAGCTGGCTGACCGCGAAGGGCACCAAGCCGATTGCGGCGACCAGCAGCACGGTGGCGGTGGCGGTGGCGTTCTCCCCGGTGAACGCGCCATACCGGAACACCACCACGGAGATCGGCGCGGCCAGCACGGCGTAGCAGACCGCCACCGGGGCGAGTACGGCCGTGACCATCCGGGTGCCCCGGGACAGGTCGGCCGTGAGGTCGGTGAATCGGCCGTCCGCCGCGGCGGCGCTCATCCGGGGCATCAGCGCGGTGATGATCGAGACCGCGATGACGCCGTGCGCCATCATCAGCAGCAGGAAGACGTTGTTGTAGATCAGCAGGCCGGCGTCGTCCTCGCCGGCGACCCGGGTGAGCAGGTTGACCACCACGAAGAGCCCGAGCTGGTTGACCGCGACGTAGCAGAACATCCAGGCGCCGAGCCGGGCCAACTCCCGCAGCCCCAACGCGCGGAAATCGAAACGCAGCTTCCACCGGAAGCCGACCTTGCGTAGGGCGGGCAGCAGACCCGCGGCCTGCACCGCCACCCCGAGCAGGGTGCCGCCGCCGACCAACAGGATCCGGTCCGCCCCGACCTGGCCCGGCTGGAGCGCCTGCGCGCCGTAGACCCAGATGTAGAGGCCGAAGGTGCCGATGGCCACCAGGTTGTTCAGGATCGGCGCCCACATCGGGGCGGCGAAGTGCCCGCGCGTGTTCAGCACGGCGGCGATCAGCGCGCTGATGCCGGTGAAGAACAACATCGGCAGCATCAGGTACGACAGGTTGGTGACCAGGCCCCGGTAGTTCTCGTCCTTACCGCCGGCGTAGATGCCGGTCAGCACCGGAGCCAGGACCACCGCGATCAGGGCGGCGGCGGCGAGCGCCACCACCGCCAGGGTGAGCAGCCGCTGGGCGTACGCCTCGCCCCGGTCCGGGTCGGCCTTGCGCCGCCGAACCAGCACCGGCACCAGCACGCTGGTGAGCACTCCGCCGAGCAGGAACTCGTACACCTGGTTCGGGAGGAAGATCGCCGTGGTGTACGCGTTACCGACCAGGTTGCCCAGAGCCGCGCCGATCATCAGGTTCCGGATGAAACCCGTACCCCGACTGACCAGGCTGCCCGCGGCCATCACCAGGCTGTTCGCCGCGGCGCTCCCCTCGGCCACCGCCTCATCCGGTGGCGCGACCGCCTCGGCGGCCGGCTGGTTCAGCGGCTCAGCCGAGATGAAGATCGCGTCGTCTCCCGTCGGTCGGCCACCGTCGCCCAGCGCGTTGGCGCTGCGGTAGAGCCGGCCGCTCATCGTTGTCGCCTCCAGGATCTGGTCGGTGCCCGGCACCGACCATGGGTCCGCGGGCGAGGGCCTCGACACAGACTAGTCGTCGGCCCGGCGTCATCCGCGCCCGGCGGATGCCGGGCCCGGTCGGACCGATAGGCTGGCCCTCCCATGTCCGATTCCGCACCGCACGCCGCCGACCGCCGCGAACTCACCGCCGCGCAGCGCACCGCCGTAGCCGAACTGCTCCGGGTTTCTCCGGTCGCCGACGAGTTGGGCCGCCGCTTCGCGAGCGCCGGTCACGAACTGCACCTGGTCGGCGGATCGGTCCGCGACGCACTGCTCGGCCGTCTCGGCGACGACCTGGACTTCTGCACCGACGCGCAGCCGGACGAGACGCTGCGGATCGTGCGTGGTTGGGCCGAGGCGATCTGGGAGACCGGGCGGGAGTTCGGCACCATCGGAGTGCAGCGCGACGGCCTGCGGCTGGAGATCACCACCTTCCGGGCGGAGGTGTACGACCAGGTCAGCCGCAATCCGGTGGTGCAGTACGGCACGAGCCTCGCCGAGGACCTGAAGCGGCGGGACTTCACCGTCAACGCGATGGCGGTCAGCCTCCCCGAGCATCGCTTCACCGACCCGCACGGCGGGTTGGCGGATCTCGCGGCCAAAGTGGTCCGTACCCCGGCGGCGCCGGAGGAGTCGTTCCGCGACGACCCGCTGCGGATGCTGCGGGCGGCCCGGTTCGCCGCCCAGCTGCGGTTCGCCGTGCACCCGGACGTCCGGGCGGCGATGGTACGGATGGCCGCCGACCTGGATCGGATCACGGCGGAGCGGATCCGGGACGAGTTCACCAAGCTGCTCTGCGGCGCGGACCCGGTGGCCGGCCTGCGACTGCTGGTCGACACCGGGCTGGCCGAGCGGTTCCTGCCCGAGCTGACCGGGCTCAAGCTGGAGATCGACGAGCACGCCCAGCACAAGGACGTGTACGAGCACACGTTGACCGTGGTGCGCAACGCCGTCTCGTACGAGGAGGACGGCTGCGATTTCATCCTCCGGATGGCCGCGCTCATGCACGACGTCGGCAAGCCGGCGACGAAGGCGGTCGGGTCGGACGGTCGGGTCAGCTTCCACCACCACGAGGTGGTCGGCGCCCGGATGACCAAGGCCCGGATGAAGGCGCTGCGCTTCCCCCGGGAGACCACCACCAAGGTCACCGCACTGGTCGCGCTGCATCTGCGGTTCTACGGGTACGGCCGGGGCGAGTGGACCGACTCGGCGGTGCGCCGGTACGTCACCGACGCCGGTGACCTGCTGGCGCGGCTGCACAAGCTGACCCGCTCCGACTGCACCACCCGCAACCGGCGTAAGGCCGCCGGACTCGCCGCCGACTACGACGCGTTGGAGGAGCGGATCGCTCGGCTCGCGGCCGAGGAGGACCTGGCCCGGGTCCGCCCCGACCTGGACGGCAACGCGATCATGGAGCTGCTCGGCGTACCGCCGGGTCCGGTCGTCGGGCAGGCCTGGAAGCACCTCAAGGAGGTACGGCTGGAGCGGGGCCCGCTGGGGCGGGACGAGGCCGAGGCCGAGCTGCTGCGCTGGTCCCGCGAGCAGGGAATCGTCGAGTAGGGCGGAGCGCGACCGGTCCGGCGCTTCGCGGACCGGGGTGCCGCGAGTGTCTGCCGGCCGGTCAACGGGGTGCCACCAGAACAGTCAGGTCCTGCCCGACCTCTCCCGGAAGGGCCTGCCGGACGAGTTCCCGACCGTCCAGGTCGACCAGCACCATCTCCCCGGTCAGCCGGTCCTGGTACAGCAACTGGTTGTCGGGGCCCCACGCCGCCTCCGCGCTCGCCGTCGGCCCGAGCACGCGTCCGGTGGCAACCTCGACGATCTCCGGCCCCTGCGGGCCCTTGACCACCACCCGCTCGCCGTCCGGCGACCAGGACCACGGTCCGGTGGGGTCCCCCTTGATCGGGAGGAACCGGGTCGGACGGCCGTCGTCGGGGGAGAAGAGCTGCACGCCCCGCCGGATGTGCGGCGCAGCCTCGGAGCGGGGCGCGGTGGGGTCGGTCTGTTGCCACACCACCTCCCGGCCGTCCCGGGTCCAGGTGAAGTAGCAGTAGTCGGTGCAGAAGTACCTCTCGGTGTCCACCGGGAACAGCTGCCATTCGCCGGTGGCACTCAGCACACCGAGGGCCGTGTGTCGTCCGATGGTCAGGGCGATTCGGCTGCCGTCGGGTGACCACTGTGGCGTCATGGCGTGCTGACCGGTACGCACCCAGCGGACCGCGCCGCTGCCCAGGTCGAGTAACCCGAACTCGCCCGGCCGGTCGTAGTCCACCACCCCCGCGACCGCGCCGCTGGGTGAGGTCCAGATCTCGTCGTACTCGTCGGTGCTGACGTACTGGTCCTGGGTGCGGTCCAACGCGTACCCCTGCTGGATGATGCGCTCGCCGTCCGGCGTGTAGGACATGCCGGACGGCGTGGCGCCGACCAGTAGCCACCCGCCGGGCAGCGGCAGGGGGCGCTGGGTCCAGTTCCCGGTGGGTGCGGGTATCCGGGATGGGCTCGGTGCCGCTGGGTTCGACGGCGGAACCCAGGCGGCCGGGCCCGGCTCGGGGGCGGTTGGCCGGAGCCAGACGAAGGGAGCGGCCAGGGCGACCAACGCCGCCAGCGCGCCACTGGTCACAGCCAGTCGCCGTCGGCGCCGCAGCCGTCGGCCCCGGCTCCGCGCGGCGTCGGCGAGGCTGGTTGGCGGGCGGGCCTCGTCGGCCAGCTCCCGCAGTGCGATCCGTAGGTCCTGCTCGGTTGGTCCGTTCATCTCCACTCCTCGGTGCGGTGCCCGTCGAGTGCGGGAACCAGTTGCCGCAGTCGGGCCAGCGCCCGGGAGGTCTGACTGGCGACCGTGCCGGCCCGGCAGCCGAGCAGCTCGGCGGTCTGTTCGACACTCCGGTCTTCCAGGTAGCGCAGGGTCAGTACCGCGCGTTGCCGCGGTGGCAGCGCCAGCAGCGCCTCGCGCAGCAGCAGCCGCAGGTCAACCTCGTGCCCGCGGTCGGGTCCGCCGACGCTGTCGGGCGGCACGGCGACCGGGAACTCCGGCCGGCGGGAACGGCGCCGCCAGCCGGACACCTGGTCCCGGTAGAGGATCTGGCGTACGTACGGCTCGGGCTCTCCCCGGATCCGTGACCAGCGGGCGTACGCCTTGGCCAGCGCGGTCTGGAGCAGGTCCTCGGCGCCGTGCTGGCTGCCGGCCAGGGCGTAGGCGGCCCGCAGTAGAACACCACCCCGTTCGTTGACAAACGCGGTGAACTCCCCGTCGATGCGTTCGGACACCGGTCACCTCCGATACCTCTGACGCCGGCGACCGCTGAGAGCTTGCCTGGTGGGGAATCTAGATGTTGACAAGATTCGGGCGGAGGTGCATCTTTACACTGACTAGTTGGAGGTGCCCGATGTCCCCGTCAACCCTGAACACCGCCGGAATCCTGCTGATCACCGTCGCGACGATCGCGTTCGGCGGACTGGCCCTGCTCCAGCACCTCGCCGGGCGCGTAGCCGGTTACCTGGACAACCCGGTCCGCCGGGGCCTCTGGGCCGCCGGGCACGCGCACGCCGGGGTGCTGGTCCTCTTCGCCCTCGTCGCCCTCCCCTACATCGAAGAGGCCGATGCGGGAAGCGGCACCCGTACGCTGATCCGGCTGCTCTTCGTCGCCGCCCCGATCCTGATGCCGCTCGGCTTCTTCCTCTCGGTGATCCGGCCCCGGGACACCAAGCCCAACAAACTCATCTGGCTCACCGTCGCCGGCGGCGCCAGCCTCACGGCCGGCACCCTGCTGCTCGGGGTGAACCTCCTCTGAGTCCGGTCCGGCGGCGCCCGGGAGGTTTCACCCCGTTGTGTTGGCTGGTGGCCGGTTGGTGGCCAGGGCGGTGTCGATCAGGGTGGTGGCGGCGGCGCGGGCGTGGTGGGCGGCGTCGTTGGTGCCGGCGATGGCGGCGGTGGTCTGGGCGCCTTCGGCGAGGATGGCGAGTTGGTGGGCGAGTGCGGCGGGGGCGCCGGTTTGGGTGACCAGTTCGGCCAGGCGTGCCTGGAAGTTTGCCTTGTGGTCGCGGATGAGTTCGGCGATGTGGGGTGCGGTGCCGCCGAGCTCGCCGAAGGTGTTGATGAAGACGCAGCCGCGGAAGTCGTCTTCGTCGAACCAGTGGGCCAGCATGTCGTAGACGGCGAGTAGTTGATCTCGGGGTATGTCACTGCCGGTGGCGATGGCGGTTTCGACGAGGCTGTTCCAGATGCCGCGGCGGCGATGCAGGACGGCTTCGACAAGGTTCTCCTTGGAGGGGAACAGCTGGTAGAGGCGTTTGAGAGAGACGCCGGCCTCGTTGCGTAGGGCGTCCATGCCCACGGCGTTTATGCCGCGGCTGTAGTAGAGCCGGTCGGCGGTGATCAGGACGTGTTCGCGGATCTGCTCGGTCTCGGGTGTGGTCCGGTTTCGGGTGGCGGGGGCCATGGCTTCCTCTTGTCCCGGTCAAGTGTGGTGACGGTCACGCTGCCCCGGCTGGCGCAGGGGAACGTTCGTTCTCTAACGTACTACCCAGCGCAAGCGAGAACGAACGTTCTCACTTTTGGTCTGGGAGGTCGTCATGCCGTACATCACCGTCGGAACCGAGAACAGCACCAACATCGACGTGTACTACGAGGACCACGGTCAGGGACAGCCGGTGGTACTCATCCACGGCTACCCCCTGGACGGGCACTCGTGGGAGAAGCAGTCCGCGGCCCTACTCAAGGCCGGCTACCGGGTGATCACCTACGACCGGCGGGGCTTCGGCCAGTCCAGCCAACCCACCGTCGGCTACGACTACGACACCTTCGCCGCGGACCTGAACGCGGTCCTGGAGACCCTGGACCTCACCGACGTGGTCCTGGTCGGCTTCTCCATGGGCAGCGGCGAGGTCGCCCGCTACCTCGGCCGCTACGGCTCCACCCGCATCGCCAAGGCCGCGTTCCTGGCCTCACTGCAGCCGTTCCTGCTGCAGACCGACGACAACCCCACCGGCGTGCCCCAGGACGTCTTCGACGGCATCCTCGCCGCGGTCACCGCCGACCGCTACGCCTACTTCACCGACTTCTACCGCAACTTCTACAACACCGACGACACCCTCGGCACCCGCCTGTCCGAAGAAGCCCTACGCAACAGCTGGAACATCGCCGCCGGCGCGTCCTGGTACGCCTCCAGCGCCGCCGTGCCCACCTGGATCACCGACTTCCGCGCCGACATCCCCAAGATCGACGTACCCAGCCTGATCCTGCACGGCACCGCCGACAACATCCTGCCCATCGACGCCACCGCCCGCGAACTGCGCAAGCAGCTACCCAACGCCGACTACGTCGAAATCGACGGCGCACCCCACGGCCTGCTCTGGACCCACGCCGACGACGTCAACCAGGCCCTGCTGACCTTCCTCGCCAAGTAGCGCCAACTCCGCACCCCTGCCCAGGACCACACTCAGACAAGGAAACCCGACATGGACACCTTCGACACTCCTACCCGCTTGACCAGTAACCGCCGTCGTCCCGTGTGGGCCGCCCTCCTGGCCGGTGTGGCCGTGCTCAGTATCGCCGCCGGCGGCACCGCCATCGCCACCAACAGCGCCAGCGAGGCCCAAGCCGACCCCGCCGCCGCCGGAAAACGATCAGACCGCAACGAGGGCTTCGTCACCACCCGCGACGGCGTCGACATCTTCTACAAAGACTGGGGCCCCCGCGACGGACGACCCGTCGTCTTCAGCCACGGCTGGCCCCTGAACTCCGACAGCTGGGAATCCCAGATGATGCACCTGGCTGACAACGGCTACCGCGTCATCGCCCACGACCGCCGAGGCCACGGCCGCTCCTCCCAAACCTGGGAGGGCAACGACATGAACCACTACGCCGACGACCTCGCCACCGTCATCAAAAAGCTCAAGCTCAAAGACGCCACCCTCGTCGGATTCTCCACCGGCGGCGGAGAAGTCGCCCGCTACGTCGGCCGACACGGCACCGACCGCATCGCCCAGGTCGCCCTCGTCGGCGCCGTCACCCCACTGATGCTCAAAACCCCCGACAACCCCAACGGCGTACCCATCGACGTCTTCGACGGCCTCCGCGAAGGCTCCCTCGCCGACCGCTCCCAGCTCTACCGCGACCTCGCCAACGGACCCTTCTTCGGCGCCAACCGCCCCGACGCCCAGGTATCGCAGGGCATGAAGGACACCTTCTGGCTCCAGAGCATGCAGGCCGGCCACAAGGCCGCCTACGACTCGATCAAAGCCTTCTCCGAAACCGACCTCACCGAAGACCTCACACGCTTCGACGTACCCACCCTCATCATCCACGGCGGCGACGACCAGGTCGTACCGATCGAGAACTCCGCCAAGGAAGCCCACGAAATCGTCACCGACTCCACCCTCAAGATCTACCCCGACGGCCCCCACGGCATCACCGACACCCACAAGCAGCAGCTCAACAACGACCTACTCACCTTCGTCAACAGCCTCTAACCACCACACCACCACAAACCGGGGGTGGGCCGGCCACAACGGGCCGGCCCACCCCCGGCTTGTCGTACCGGCGAAGGAGAATGGGCGGATGCGCTGGACCGTGCTCGACTCGCCGATCGGCGAGTTCTCCCTGGCCACCGACGGTGAGACCGTGTGCGGAGCGCACTTCGCGCGGGTCACCGAGGCGGCCGACGAACCAGCCGACGACCTCTCGGCCCGCGCCGTGGCCGAGCTACGGGCCTACTTCGCCGGCGAGCTGACCGCCTTCACCGTGCCGGTGCGGATTCCCCGGGGTTCGGAGTTCGAGCGGGCGGTGTGGCGGGAGATGACCGCCATCCCCTACGGGGAGACGCTCACCTACGGCGAGGTGGCCCGGCGGCTCGGCGACGCCTCGGCGGCGCGC
This sequence comes from Salinispora pacifica DSM 45544, assembly GCF_000378845.1. Lineage (NCBI taxonomy): Bacteria > Bacillati > Actinomycetota > Actinomycetes > Micromonosporales > Micromonosporaceae > Salinispora > Salinispora pacifica. Next base: position 3,150,195 of record NZ_KB905359.1, read on the forward strand.
GCGGTCGGCGTGGCATGCAACCGGAACCCGGTGCCGGTGATCGTGCCCTGCCACCGGATCGTCGGCTCCGGCGGGAAGCTGGTCGGCTTCGGTGGCGGGCTCGACCGGAAGGTGAAGCTGTTGGAGTTGGAGGCCGGCGTGGCCCTTCGGCGAAGCTGGTCGGCGGCGGATTAGCCGGTCAGAGTGCCGGACCGTAGGCCGGTGAGGAAGTCGGTCCAACTGGTGGCGGAGAAGCCGAGGACCGGGCCGGAGCGGTCCTTGCTGTCGCGTACGGCGACCCGCCTGCTCCCATCGAGCACCGGCCCCGCCTCGACACAGTCACCGCCGCCACTGCCGCTGCGGGTGCTGACGTGCCAGGCGACCCTGCTCGGCTCGATGGGGTGGACCCAGGTCTTCGCCGCCATGCTCACTCCAGACGTGCTTCCAGATCAAAGAGGAACCGCTGCACGGCCCCATTGTGTAGGGCCGCACTGCGCAGTCGATCGTAGCGCCGGAAGAGTGAGTGTGCCTTGTCTCCCTCGACCACGATGCTGCCGGCGGCAGTGGCGATGCAGCCGGCTGGCGGGTACGGCCGGCGCATTCGGAAGGCGTCGAAGGAACCGTTCGGGCTGGCATGTGCGCCCGCCTTGCCCGGTAAGATCATGATTTCAACATTCGGCCAGCTGGCCACAGAACGCAGGTGAGCGAGTTGTGCACGCATAACTTCCGGGCTGCCCACCAGCCGGCGAAGGGCGCACTCGTCAATGACGGTGGAGAGCTGGACGGGCTCGGCGTCAGTCAGTCTGCGTTGGCGGCCCATTCTGACTTCGACAAAGCGGTCAATTTCGGTGTTGGAGGCGCTGTGGTCCCAGGCGCGGATCACAGCCTCGGCGTACTCGTGGGTCTGTAACAGGCCGGGCAGCACAGCGACCTCGAACGAGTAGATGTGGGTCGCCCTGCTCTCCAGCCAGACCCAGTCGATCAGTGCGCCGGCGACGTTCGCAGTGAACCCGTCCCACCAGCCTTTCTGCCAGACGTCTTGCGCCATCGTCTTGAGATCTTCCCTGCGCTTTGGGTCATCGATGCCACATACGTCGAGGTATGCCAGCACCTCGGGTAGGCGGGCAGCCACGAATCCAGACTCCATCCGGCTCAACGTGCCGGGGTTGCGGTTTACGTAGTCGCCGACCTCTTTCAGGGTCAGCCCCGCCGTCTCCCGCATCACCCGGAGTTGCTGGCCGATCCATTGCGCTCGCAGCGTCGCTGTCTGCCCGCCCGCCATTGGTGCTCCTCTCGACGTAGTCAGCTTCGTCTAAAAACATGGCCAGCACAATATTGTGGTTTCCATGATGATGGTCCATGCTGGCTGTGCTGAACCAACTACCGAAAGTTGAAGAGCGGGTCGGGGTGGGCTCTGGTTTGGCGGCCGGCCCACCCCGACCCGGAAACGAGCCGTGGGAGACATCGCGATAGATCGCGTCCCGAAGACCGACTCAGTGACTGTCTACCATGCCGTACCCCTGTGCCGGCAGCCCGCCGGTCCCAGGCCGATGCGTGCCTTCCCCGGCTTCCGACCGTCCGGTGTTTCTCGATGCCGGACCAGGCCGGGCGTGCATTTGGTCCTACGCCGTCGTGATCGGTCGTGGCTGCCAACTCCGTTGCGACCTGTGCGCGCCCCAACGGAAGGGTGCCAACGGCATGGCTGTCCATCAGAGCAGCGCGCGAGCGGAAACGCTGGCCGCGCACGAGATGCTCGCCGCGCATGTCCTCGATCCGGAAAGCCAACTCTGCCGGGTCTGTCTGGCTGTCGCACCATGCTCACCGGCCAACGCGGCGGCAAACCGGCTGGTCGAGCTGGGCCTCCCGGTTCTCGAACCAGTGCTGCCGTCGCAACGCCGCGACGCGCTGCGGCGCTGGTTCGCGCCACACCGGCGAGCTCGACCACGTTCGGCACCGCTGCTCACCTGGGCCTGGCGTAGGCGGTTCGGGTTGGTGGTGGACTGATGCGACTCAGCTTCGATCCGGAGGAGCCACCGGAGGACCCGCCGGCCGAGTGCGTGTCGCCGACCGTTTGGCGGTTGAGCTATCGGCTGCACCGCAGCCACCAACTCACCGATGCCGGCCGTTGCACCTGTGGCGACCCGTTTCCGTGCTCTTCTCGCCGGCTCGTGGAGCGCGGCTTTTTGGGGGCACTCGGCGTGAACACCGAAGTAGGTCGTGCGGGCGATCTGCTGGACCGACTCACCCAGGAGGAGAGGTAGCGCTGAGGTGCCGACCAACGACGGCTCGCTCAGTGCGGGTGGTGGGTTGGTCGGTATCGGCGGGCGAGGTGGATCAGGGCGGTGCCGATGAGGAGGAGCAGGGCGGCGGCGCCGACGGTGGTGGGCAGGCTTGAGCCGGTGATGGGGAGCCCGGGGTCGTCGGGGGTGTCGGGGCTGGGGCTGGTGGGTGTGTCGATGGTGATGGTGGTGGCCTCCGACTGACCGCTGGGGCAGGTGCTGGTGCTGGTGTAGTGGGCGGTGAGGGTGTGGCTGCCGGCCGGGAGCCTGGTCGTGTGGGCGGCGGTGTTGGCGCCATCCAGGGGCACGGTGTGGAGGTCACTGCTGCCGTTTCGGAAGGTGATGGTTCCGGTGGGGGCGTCGGTGGTGCAGGTGACGGCGGCGGTGAGAGTGACGTCCTGATCCGGTTCCGGGTTCCGCGGTGCGACCTCCAGCGTGGTGGTGGAACTCGGTCGTTCGATGAGGGCCATGCCGTGGTCGTTGCCGGCGGCGATGGTGGCGATGGCGGCGCCGGTCGGCAGGTTGACCTTCACCGGGGTGTTGCTCTGGTTGGTGGTGCCGTCGCCCAGTTGGCCGGAGTAGTTGCCGCCCCAGGCGAGGGCGGCGCCGGTGGAGGTCATCGCCAGGCTGTGGCCGCCGCCGGCGGCGATGGTGGTGAGCGTGGTGCCGGTCGGTAGGTCTACCTCCACCGGGGTGTTGCGGTTGGTGGTGGTGCCGTCGCCCAACTGGCCGTAGTAGTTGTAGCCCCAGGCGAGGGCGCTGCCGGCGGAGGTCATCGCCAGGCTGTGGACGCCGCCGCCGGCGGCGATGGTGGTGACGGTGGTGTTCGGGGGGAGATTGACGGCCACCGGAACAAGACGGTCGGTGTTGGTGCCATCGCCCAGCTCGCCGTAGTTGTTACTGCCCCAGGCGAAGGCGGTGCCGGTGGAGGTTGCCGCCAGGCTGTGGACGCCGCCGGCGGCGATGGAGGTGACGGTGGTGCCGGTCGGCAGGTCCACCTCCACCGGGGTGTTTCTGTTGTCGGTGGTGCCGTCGCCCAGTTGGCCGGCGTAGTTGCCGCCCCAGGCGAGGGCGGCGCCGGCCGTGGTTATCGCCAGGCTGTGGACGGCGCCGGCGGCGATGGAGGTGACGGTGGTGCCGGTCGGTAGGTCCACCTCCACCGGGGTGTTGCGGTTGGTGGTGGTGCCGTCGCCCAACTGGCTGAAGAAGTTGTAGCCCCAGGCGAGGACGACACCATCGGAGGTCAACGCGAGGCTGTGGTTGTGGCCGGCGGCGATGGCGGTGATCGTGGTGCTCGGGGGGAGGTTGACCGCCACCGGGGTGTTTCTGTTGTCGGTGGTGCCGTCGCCCAGTTCGCCGGAGATGTTTTCGCCCCAGGCGAGGACGGCACCATCGGAGGTCAACGCGAGGCTGTGGCCGTTGCCGGCGGCGATGGCGGTGATCGTGGTGTTGGCCGGTAACTCCGCTTCCACGGGGACGGGGCTGTCGGTGGTGGTGCCGTTGCCGAGCTCGCCCTCGCCGTTTCCTCCCCAGGCGAGGACGGTCTCCGACATCGCGTTGGACGCGGCGGGCTGCTGCGCGAGGGCGGGCCACCCGCCGGTCACCTGTGTCACGGTCACCGCCAGCGCGAGGAAGAACCAGCCGGCCACGGTGCGTCCCGCTCGGCGCGCGTCGGTGTCCCGGACCACCCATCGGGGAGTTTCCGGCATCATTTGTACCTCCGAGCGGACAGTGCTGCGCAAACCAAACGTGCGTATCATCGGCTACCGATCTCCCGGACCGGCTGAGAAACGCCCGGCAATGCCCCGAATCGGCCAAATCTCCCCTGCCCGAACGCTGGCCGTCGAGGGGCGTGCCGAAAGGCCGCCATTGAGGTCGATGCCCTGAGCTCAGGAGCGATCTGTCCGGTAGATGCCTGTTTGAGGGGTGACCGGGGTCGCGGTGGGGGGCGGAATCGTGGCGGGCGCCGGGGCGTTACACCATGCGTACGACCGAGGAAGTGCCCCGCCGTAAGCGGGGACGGCCGCCGGGAATGGTGGTGGCCGGCCGGTCGTTATCTCCGGACCCGGCGCCGTGCGTGTCCCGACGAGACCCGCGGTCGCCGACCTATCCCTTGGTTCTTTGAGCGCCGGACGGTGCTTGCACCCCGCTCCCGACCCCCTTCGGGTGCGTGTGGGTGTCGACCCCCGAATGGAGCAACACTCATGAACACGATCATGTTGCGTAGTGCGCTTGGTATTGCTGGTCTGGCCTTCGGCGCCGGTGTGGTCGCTGGTCCCCAGGCCTTCGACACCAGCACCGATTCCACCCCCACCCCCACCCCCACCCCGAGCGCGTCGGCGGCCTCGACCACCGCGGCGGCCGCGGTGCCAGCGGAGAAGCCGGACATGGGCACGCTGATCCCGCACGGTACGCAGGGTGAGCAATCGCGGATCGACCTGGGTGGCGAGCAGACCGGCAACGTGAGAGCCATCATCGAGGCCACGAAGGCCGCTGGCATGGACGAGCGGGCCGCCGTGGTGGCGATCGCCACCAGTCTGCAGGAGTCGAAGCTGGAGAACCTGGGTCACCTGGGTGCGCGTAACGACCACGACTCGCAGGGCCTGTTCCAGCAGCGTCCGTCCTCCGGGTGGGGCACGGTGGAGCAGATCACCGACCCCGAGTACTCCACCACCGCGTTCCTGAAGGGTCTGCGGCAGGTCGAGGGCTGGCAGGACATGCCGTTGACCGAGGCCGCGCAGAAGGTGCAGGTGTCGGCGTACCCGTTCCACTACGCCCAGTGGGAGACCCAGGCCGCTGACCTGGTGGCCGAGCACTGGACCAGCTGACCCAAAACCCGTAGACCTAACCCACAAGGAGAAAGACACTGTTGGCCGGCACCCGGTTCGGGTGTCGGCCAACAGCTCTCTCTGGAACGCGCTGCCGGTTTCAGGAGGAGGTGACCAACGCCCGATGACGATTCGTGAGTTCCAGGAAGCCGACTGGCCGCAGGTCTGGCCGATCCTCCGGGAAGTCGTACGGGCTCAGGAGACGTTCACGTACGACCCGCACCTCTCCCCTGACGAGGCGCGTGAGGTGTGGATCGAGCCAGCACCCGGGTTGACCGTCGTCGCGGTTAGGAGTGAGCGGGTCCTGGGCAGCGCGAAAATGGGTACGAATCGGGCGGGACCCGGGTCGCATGTCTGCACGGCCAGCTTCATCGTGGCCGCCGGCGCCCGCGGGCAGGGGGTCGGCACCGCGTTGTGCCGCTTCGCGCTGGACTGGGCTCACCAGCGCGGGTACGCCGGCATGCAGTTCAACGCCGTTGCCGCGTCTAACCGGACTGCGGTGTCGGTGTACGAGCGGCTCGGCTTCCGTATCGTCGGTACGGTGCCGGGTGCGTTCGCTCACCCGACGTTTGGTCGGGTCGGTCTGCACGTGATGTACCAGGAGCTCTGATACCCGCCACCACATATCTCACCCGCCGGCGGGAACACGGTGTTGGCCGGCACCCGGTTCGGGTGCCGGCCAACGGCTGCCGCTGGGAAGCGCTGGTTGTCGGGCTGTCACCGCGGACTGTTGGTGACGGTCTGCCCGCGGCGCCCGGCGCGAGTCAGGCCGACGGCGAGCAGTGCGTACGCGATCAATTCGATGGCGGCGGCCAGCGCGGGAAGCGGTGCCAACCTCAGCGACGGCGGCGCGATGACGAACGAGCTGACCACGGCGGAGTTCCACCTGACGGCGAGCAGCAGGTCCACCGTGGCAAGCGCCAGGTCCACCTGTGGCAGGGCGGCGACAGCGAGGAGCGCGGCACCTACGGCGGCGATCGCCCGACCCCGCCGGAGCAGTACGGCGGTGAGGCAGATCGCGACCAGCCCGAGTACGAGTGGCGCCAGCAGCACCGAACCGGCGCTGAGCACGGTCGTTGAGACCGGATCGGTCGAAGTGGAGTTCGATTGCTCTCGCGCGGACAGGTCGAGGGCCAACTCACTGAGCCGGACGGCTGGATATGCCACGAACAGCAGAGTGGCGAGTACGGTGCCCACAACGACCGGCCTCCGACGCGCGGCCGACTGGTGGGCGATCGGCCAGCGACGTCCGGCTCCGAGCAGCAGCAGGGAGACAGCCAGGGGCGCCCAGGTCAGGGCGAGACCGTCGGTGAGCAGGACCGGCGACGGAGAGGGGCCTTCGGGCGCGGGGAGCAGCAGCCGCAGGTCGCGGTCATGGTTGATGGCGGCCGGAGCGGTGCGGTACGCCTCCACGACGAGCACGAGGAGTGTGGCCGGTACGACCCAGCGGGGCTTCGGCAGCTCACCGAGGAGCGCGTAGCCCCCAAGCGCCAGCAGAGCCAAGATCTCCGCGTGGCGCAGTGGGGGATCGTCGAACAGGACGCCGAGGACGTGGGTGGTGGCCAGTACGGCCGCCGTGCCGAGCAGCAGCGGTCGTAGGCGCACCGCCGTCATGCTGCCACGAGTGTTGGTGGTGTGCTGCCCCACGCCGGACGCGGCACGGTGCGCTCGCCCGCGACGGCGGTGCGGGCCGGAGCCACCCGGGCCCGGCCCGCACCTGTCAGAACGTCAGCGTGCGATCTCGCCGGCGATGAACTCCTCGACGGCGGCGTGCGCGTCGGAGTCGGCGTACTGCACCGGCGGGGACTTCATGAAGTACGACGACGCCGACAGGATCGGGCCGCCGATCTTCCGGTCCAGGGCGATCTTCGCGGCCCGGACCGCGTCGATGATGACGCCGGCCGAGTTCGGCGAGTCCCACACCTCAAGCTTCAGCTCCGCGTTGAGCGGGGTGTCGCCGAAGGAGCGGCCCTCCAGGCGGATGTAGGCCCACTTGCGGTCGTCCAGCCACGGCACGTGGTCCGACGGGCCGATGTGCACGTCGCTCTTGGCCATCTCGTGCGGCACCTGGGAGGTGACCGACTGGGTCTTCGAGATCTTCTTGGAGACCAGGCGGTTGCGCTCCAACATGTTCATGAAGTCCATGTTGCCGCCGAAGTTGAGCTGGTAGGTGCGCAGCAACTCGACGCCGCGGTCCTCGAACAGCTTCGCGAGGGCGCGGTGCACGATGGTGGCGCCGACCTGGCTCTTGATGTCGTCACCGACGATCGGCAGGCCCGCGTCCTCGAACTTCTTCGCCCAGACCGGGTCGGAGGCGATGAAGACGGGGAGGGCGTTGACGAAGGCGCAGCCGGCCTCGATCGCGGCCTGGGCGTAGAACTTGCCGGCCTCCTCGGAGCCCACCGGCAGGTAGGCCACGACCACGTCGACCTTGGCCGCGCGCAGCGTCTCGGCCACGTTCACCGGCTGGGTGTCCGACTCCTCGATGATCTCGCGGTAGTACTGGCCGAGACCGTCGAACGTCGGGCCGCGCTGCACGGTCACCCCGGTCGGGGGCACGTCGCACAGCTTGATGGTGTTGTTCTCGCTGGCGACGATCGCCTCGGCGAGGTCCATGCCCACCTTCTTGGCGTCCACATCGAACGCCGCGACGAACTCCACGTCCGAGACGTGGTAGTCGCCGAAGGTGACGTGCATGAGACCCGGGACGCGGTCGTTCGGGTCGGCGTTCCGGTAGTACTCCACGCCCTGTACGAGGGACGAGGCGCAGTTACCCACACCGACGATGGCGACGCGGACGGAGCCCATAGCGTCTGCCTCCTTCTCCTTCATCACGGCCGCTCTTCCCTGGACTCTCCAGGCGGAGGCGGGCTGTTGTCTTCTGGTCGACCGCCGGCCGCCCCGGTGATCGGGGCTGTCGGGGCACGGCCGGAGCGCTCGTTGGCGATGAGCTCCTCCAGCCAGCGAACCTCACGCTCACAGGCGTCCAGGCCGTGGCGTTGCAGTTCCAGGGTGTACGCGTCGAGCCGTTCGGCGGCGCGACCGAGCACGTCGCGGAGCCCTTCGCGGCGCTCCTCGATTTTGCGGCGGCGACCCTCCAGGATGCGAAGTCGGGTTGCCTGGTCGGTGCGGGCGAAGAACGCGAAGTGCACGCCGAAACCGGTGTCGTCATACGTCTCGGGCCCGGCTTGGGCGATGAGTTGGGCGAACCGTTCCTTGCCCTCCGCGGTGATTTTGTAAACCACGCGGCCTCGTCGGCTGGTCAGCGCGGGAACGTCCGAGACGGTGGGTGTCTCGTTGGCCTCGGTGATCCACCCTGCCGCCTGTAGGCGGCGCAGGGTCGGGTAGAGGCTTCCGTAGCTGATGGCCGCCCGGATGGCACCGAGTTTCGCGGTGAGCTCCTTGCGTAGCTCGTAACCGTGCATCGGAGCCTCCTGCAGGAGACCGAGGATGGCGAATTCGAGCACTGCCATCCTCCTTACCCTGCTCACCCGAGCACTAACCGCGACGATGTATCGGGCCGATACATCGTCACGCTAGCGGATTGCCGCGGGTGGGGCAAACCTCGCACCGCCGTGTCTCGATTACAGATAGTCACTCGGTCGCCGGGTGGGGCGGCACCGCGTACTCTCGTGCTCATGCGTACGCAGCGCCAGGTGGTCGACTACTCGCTCCGGAAGCGGGCGGCGCTGCGGGATCTCCTGACCAACCGGGTCGGCCCGGATGACCTCTGCGATGCCTCGCCCTACCTGAAGAACGCGGCCCGGTTCCACGGCGAGCCGACCGACGAGCGGTGCCCGATCTGTCGGAGTGAGAACCTGACGCGCGTGCACTACATTTACGGCGACGAACTCCGGCAGTCCGCCGGTCAGGCCCGGAGACTGGCGGAGCTGCCCGCGCTGGCGATGACACTGCGTGAGTTTCAGGTCTTCGTGGTAGAAGTGTGCCTCGGCTGCGCCTGGAACCACCTCATCGAGCAGTATCTGCTCGGTCGGGACGTGCTGGCGGAGAATGGGCCGGAGCAGGTCGTGGTGGGCGGGGCGCCCTCAACGGACGCCCCAGGCAGGCGACGGAGGCGAGAGGCGCAACGGTGACGTCAGCACGATCGGTCGCTTCGGCCCGACGGGCCACCGCCCAGCTCGATCGACGTTCTGATAGTCCGATTAGCCCGCTTGATTGGCAGATAGGCACCTTTGCGCGGCTTGGTCGCGTTGTATCACTGGGTGCCGCAACTCACGGCAAACCGGTGGTGGCGCGGCAGCGCTCCACCGCGACCGGCAGGGTGTGAAGAATGAACTCGTACGGCGACCCCAGCTCCTCGCGTGGGCGGGCCCAGATACCGGGCCAGCACGGCGTCCCCGGGCGGGCCGACGACGCGTACCGTGCCCCCGATGGTGCGGCACGTGGCCAGTCGGCCGGACCGGAGGGAACAGCGGGCCGCGCCTCGGTGACGCCCCGGGGCGGCGCTTCCAGCGGCCGGGCTTCGGTTGGCGGCTCGGCTTCCGTCCCCACCCAGGGTGCCGCCGGCTCGGCCTCGGTTGGCCGGTCAGGCCGCGCTTCGGTGCCGACCCCGGCCGGATCGGGCCGTGCTTCGGTGCCGACCCCGGCCGGATCGGGCCGTGCTTCGGTGCCGACGCCGGCCGGGCCGGGCCGTGCTTCGGTGCCGGCGCCATCCGCGCCCGGACGCGCCTCCGTGCCGGTATCCCCCGCGCCGGGTGGCTCCGCCGGGCGCGCGAGCGTCGGTGCCGCGAGCGTCGGTGCCGCGAGCGGTTCGGCCTCCGTTGGGTCGGCCTCCGTTGGGTCGGCGTCCGTGGGGCGGGCCCGAGCCGGTGCCGCAGCGGCCGGAGGCCGGGCCTCGGTGGCGCGGGCCAGCGTCGCCTCGGCCGCCGGTGGTCCCGGCGGCCCGGGTGGCCCCGGTGGATCGGGCCGATCCCGTAATGGTGGCCGTGACCCGAACGCCGCGCGGGCGAAGAAGCGGAAGCGGGCGAACATGTTGATCGCCTCGTTCGCGGTCTTTATCATGCTCGCCGGCCTGGGCGTCGTCGGCTTCACCTACTTGAACACCAACGTCGTCCTGCCCGACCAGATTCCACTTCCGCAGTCGACGACGGTCTACACGAGTGACGGCAAGGGTCTGGTCGCGAAGCTCGGTAACGAGAACCGGACGCTGATCACCAAAAGCCAGATGCCGCAGCACGTGCGGGACGCGGTCGCCGCGGCCGAGGACCGGAACTTCTACCGGCACTCGGGCGTCGACTACAAGGGCATCGCCCGGGCCGCCTGGAACAACTTCACCGGTGGTGACCGGCAGGGCGCGTCCACGATTACGCAGCAGTACGCGCGTAACGCTTACGAGAGCCTTGAGGACGATACCTACGCCCGAAAGGTGCGGGAGGCGATCTTCGCCTCCAAGCTGAACGACAGGTTCAGCAAGGACAAGATCATGGAGAACTATCTCAACGTGATCTACTTCGGCCGCGGCGCCTACGGGGTCGAGGCCGCGGCGCAGACCTTCTTTGGCAAGCCCACCAGCAAGTTGACCGTCGGTGAGGGCGCGGTGCTGGCCGGGCTCATCAAGCAGCCGGAGAAGACCGCCACCCACAACGGGTACGACCCGGCGGTCAGCCCGGAGGACGCGAAGTCGCGCTGGGACTACGTCCTTGACGGGATGGTGGCCGAGGGCTGGCTCGACGCGGCGGAGCGGCCGACCGAATTTCCGGAGGTGAAGCCGCTGGCCGAGGAGGGCAGCGGCTTCGGTGTGGGCACCCCCCGCGGCAACGTCATCAACTACGTGCGGGCGGAGATGGAGCAGTGGGGGCTCTGCACCAACACGGGGGCGGGGGACGAGAGTACGCCCTCCTGTACGAACGCGCTGCGCAACGGCGGTTACAAGATCACCACGACGATCGACGACAAGATGCAGACCGCGATGGAGAACGCGGCCCGAGCGGAGGCGAAGGGCTCGCCTCTCAAGGGCCAGCCGGATAACCTGCAGGCCGCCGGAGTCGCCGTGGACCCCAAGACCGGCCGGGTGCTCGCCTACTACGGTGGGGAGAGTGGCGCCGGCACCGACTGGGCCGGTATGAACACCGATAAGGGCGGCAACCTCTACGGCGGCCATCCGCCCGCCTCGTCCTTCAAGGTCTACACCCTGGCGGCCGCCATCGAGGCCGGCATCTCCGTCAACTCACGGTGGGACGCCGAGCCCTTCACCCCCGCGGGCTACGGAAAGCCCATCGGGAACGCGGGCCGATCCGTCGAATGTGAGAACAACTCCTGCACCCTCGACTTTTCGACGGTCAAGTCGTACAACGTTCCGTTCTTCCACGTGGCAGAGCAGATCGGCTCGGACAAGGTGATCAGCATGGCCCGGCAGGCGGGTGTCACCACCATGTGGGACAACAGCGTCGAGCCGGCCAAGCCGTACAACCTGTTGGCGGAGAAGCCGGAGGACCTGGCGCCGGACTATTTCGACCGGGTGGTGGGCTTTGGCCAGTACCCGATCACCGTCCTCGACCACGCCAACGGGCTCGCGACGCTGGCGAACGACGGCGTCTTCCACCAGGCGCACTTCGTGCTCAAGGTCGAGCAGAAGGACGAGGAGACCGGCGAGTGGAAGGTCGTCCGTGGGACCGGCGAGAAGCTGGACGGGCAGCAACGGATCCGCAAGCAGGTCACCGATGAGGTGACCGCGGTGCTCAAGCAGATCCCGAGGAGGAACGGCGACGCCCTCTCCGGGGGGCGGGAGGCGGCCGGGAAGACCGGCACCTGGGAGTTGGACGGGACCCCTAACAACTCGAACGCCTGGATGGTTGGCTACGACGACAACCTGGCGACCGCGATCTGGATCGGTAGCCACGACCCCAATGAGAACCCGGCGATCAAAAACAAGAACGGTGCCGACATCGGCGGCAGCACCATGCCGGCGGATGTGTGGAAAAAGTTCATGAACGAGGCGCTGAAGGACGCGCCCAGGTCTGAGCTGCCGAATATCACCGGAGTCGGGGACGACAAGGCCGGTAACGGCGCGTTGCCGCCCCCGCCGGAGCCGGACTGTGGGCTGCTCGACCTGTTCTGCCCCGATAGGGGCAACAACGGCGGCGACAACAACAACGGCGGCGGCAACAACGGCGGCGGCGGCAACAACGGCGGCGGTGACAACGGCGGCGGTGACAACGGCGGCGGTGACAATAACGGCGGCGGCGGTAACAACGGCGGTGGCGACAACAACGGCGGTGGCGACAACGGTGGGGATACCGGATTCCCACCGCCGCCGAACGGAGGCCCCCAACGACCTGGGCGGGACTAGCCGGGCTGGGCCAGCGCCGTGCCGCACCGTCACGCGTCCCACCTCTTGGGGGTGGGGCGCGGCGGTGCGGTAGCGGCGATGCCCAGACCTGCGGTGCGGTAGCGCCAACGCCATCCAGGTGCACGACGGCGACGCCGATCTAGTGCAGGATGCACGTCATGAGCACGCAGACGACGGGCGGCGCCGACAACTCCGCCGCACCGGACCACCCGTCCCGTTCCGACGGCTTCGTTCGTGGCGTCTCCGGCCTGATCGGTGGCCCGTTGGGTGACCACGCCACCGCCTTGGACCGGCCGGTCGGCGGGGAGCGTCGGTTCTGGACCGCGGTGCGGATCGTTCTGGCCCTGGTCTGCCTGACGATGGCCCTGCACTGGGTGCAGAAGTCGCCCTGCCAGGATGGCGCCTGGACGAACAACGTCCAGTACACCCGCTTCTGCTACACCGACGTGCTCGCGCTCTACTACGCCGAAGGGCTCAACGAGGGGAAGGTGCCCTACCTGGACCACCCGGTGGAGTATCCGGTGCTCACCGGCTACTTCATGGGTGCCCTCGGCCTGCCGGTGCACGCGCTCGGCAGCGCGGACCCCGGCCTGAACCAGGCCATGTGGTTCTACAACCTGAACGTACTGGTGCTCGGGGCGCTGGCGGTGGCCACCGTCGCGGTGATCCTGGCGCTGCGGCGCCGACGACCCTGGGACGCGGCACTCTTCGCACTCGCCCCCGCGCTGCTGCTCACCGCCACCGTCAACTGGGACTTTCTCGCCATCGGACTGGCCGCCTTCGGCCTGTTCGCCTGGGCGCGCCGCAAACCCGCGTTGGCCGGCCTGCTACTCGGCCTGGGTGGGGCGGCGAAGCTCTGGCCGCTCTTCCTCTTCTGGCCGATCCTGCTGCTGGCCATTCGAAGTAGCCGGCTGCGAGCCGCGCTCACCGCGATCGTTACGGGCGCGGTGGCGCTGGTCCTGGTTAACCTTCCCGCCGCGCTGGCCAACCCCACCAACTGGGGACGCTTCCTGGAGCTCAACACGGAGCGGGCGATCGACTGGGGCACCCTCTGGTACATCGGCCGCTACCTCGACGGCAGGATCGGCGAGCCCGGCGCCGGCCCGTTCGAGTGGCTGAGCAACAACATTCCGGTGCTGAACAACCTGGCGTACGCGCTGTTCTTCCTGGCCTGCGTCGGCATCGCCGTGCTGGCCCTACGGGCCCCGCGCCGCCCGCGCCTCGCCCAACTCGCCTTCCTCGTGGTCGCCGCCTTCCTGATCTTCAGCAAGGTCTGGTCGCAGCAGTTCGTGCTCTGGCTGCTGCCCCTCGCCGTACTCGCCCGCCCCAAGTGGGGTGCCTTCCTGGCCTGGCAGCTCGCCGAGGTCGGCTACTTCCTGGCCTTCTACGGCGAGCTGCTGGGCACCTCCACCGGCACGCCGGTCTTTCCCGAGGGCGTCTTCGTGCTGGCCGCCGCGTTCCGGCTGACCACCGTCGTCGTGCTCTGCGTGCTGGTCATCCAGGAGATCCTCCGGCCGGAGCAGGACGCGGTACGGGCCAGCTACCCCGACGACCCGGACGGCGGGGTCATCGACGGCGCACCGGACGCTCCCTGGGTGGCCAGACAGCGAGCGTCCGTGCCGGCGGCGACCTGACTGACTCGGGATCCGGTCACAGGCGGTAGACGACCACGTCGCCGATCTCCTCCCGGGTGATGCCGAGCGCGTCAACCGGTGCGTCGATGGTGAACTCCCAGGGCGTGCCGGCCACCTGATCCCGAGGGATCAGGACGTTGCGAACGCCCAGGGTGCGCAGGTAGTCGACGCTGGCCTGGTCGGGGAATGTGATCGTCGCCTGACGCACCTCCTCGACCAGGGCCGGGGTGAAGCCACTCCCCCCGTTGACGAGGTCCTGGAAGTGGGTGGTTGACCAGAGCATGACCGGCTGGTCGCGATTCGGGTCGCTCGGCAGCACCAGCAGCGGGCCGTCCACCGTGCGCATCGCCGCGGGCTGCACCGGGACGACCGGGTGCGGGGTGCGGTTCAGCCCCTCGGCGGTCACCAACAGCAGTGGCAGCAGCGTGGCCAACCGCAGCCACGGGTTCGGCCAGGATGGGATCCGGGCGGCGGAGATCTTCCGGACCCGGCCGGCGAAGGCGCTTACCGCGCCGGCCGCGAGGAGTCCGAGCAGCAGGGTCGTCCAGAGCATCAGCCGACCCGGCGTACGGAGGCCGTTCCACCCGGGCAGGTACTCGAAGAGCGGCACGTAGGTGTACCGCCCGTCGAATAGTTCGGTGCCCATCGCCAGCACCATGCTGACCACGACCCCCGCCAGCAGCAGGAGCCGGTGCCGGACCCGCCACACCGAGAAGAAGAGGCCGCCCAGGGCGAGCGCGTAGAGCACGTACCCGGGCAGCAAGGTCATCTCCGGTTGCCAGGGCAGCGTCGACCGAGCCCCCTCGTGCAGGTCACCCCAGATTCGCGACTCGGCCGGCGCGGTGAGGAAGCCCGTCGCGGGTGGAGAGAACCAGGCGAGGTCGGCGACGGTCCGCTCCGCCTGCGGATGCAGCTCGACGACGGTGAAGTAGGGGAGTGCGAGCAACGCGCCAACCGCAGCGAAGATCAGCCCGCCGACCACGTTGGCGGCGAACAGCCGCCGACCGAAGGGGCGTCGCACCGGGCGGACGACCCAGCGTCGCAGGAACCAGGTCACCGTGGCGGCCAGCCCGGTCCCGGCGAGGACGTACGCGAACGGCAGCCCGATGCCGAAGCCGAGGCTGAGCTGCCAGGCGGCGACCAGCCAGCCGGCGTACACCCAACCGACCCGTCGCTTCTCCGGTCGGTAGCCGTGCCGCAGCGACCAGCCATGCCCCCGAGCGAGCATCGCCAGCGCCAGCGGGATGCCACCGTTGGAGATGACGTTCAGGTGCCCGGCCTGGGCCAGCAACCAGGGTGCGTACGTGTAGGTAACTCCGGCGACCGCGGCGCCGATCCGGCCCGACCCCAACTGCCGGGCCAGCACGTACGCCCCGAACGTGGCGAGGGCGTGGGCCAGCACGAACATGATGTTGTATCGGAGCAGGGCGGCTTCGGGGCCGGTGCCGATCATCCCCGCTGGGGCGTACCCCAGCAGGGTGTCGGAGAAGACGAAGCTCCACCGTTCCGGGAAGAACGCGTTGGCGTGCAACAGCCGGCCCGGGTCGGTCAACAGCGCGTGCCCGGACCAGGCCATCTGCCATGCCTGCAGGCTCGGATCCCAGTAGTCCTGGGGCAGGGTGTAGCGCGGGTAGCGCAGTGTCGGCCAGGTCATCGCGACGGCCAGGGCCAGCGAGCCGAGCGCTGCGAGCATCCACTCGTGGGTCAGGAACCGGCCAACGGAGCGGGTTGCCCGGCCGATCCGGGTCGGTACCGGGGTCGGAGCGGGGCCGAAGGACGCGAACGGATCCTGTTTCTCCTTGTCGCCCTTAGCGCCCTTCGCATCCTTTTCTGTGCTGCCCTCGGCGGTGCTGCCAGCAGAAGTAGCGGTGCCGTCCGAAGAGGAGGCGTCGCCGCGCCCGGCGGCGCTGCCGCCAGCAGTGGTGTCCGCGGTGGTGCTCTTGGTGGCGGTGTCCGCGCTGCCCGCGGTGGTGCTCTCCGCGGTGGCGGTGCTGGTGGGTTTGGCGGTGTCGGCGGCCGTGGCGTCGTCCTTGGGTGATCCGGCGTTACCCGGGCCGGCTTCGAGCTTGTCCATGATGGTCTTGGGCTTTCGGTCACCGGCGGTGCTGGCCGCCTTGGGATTCGGTGGCGGTGGGCCGCCAGGGCGTCCGATGGTCATCCGGTCGGACCCGGCACGCCGAGCTGCTCCCGGAGGAAGGTGATGTCGGCTGCTTGGCCGTCCGCCCCGCCGGGTGTCTCGACCACCACCGGGGCGCCCGCCGCGCGGATCACCGCCACCAGCTGCTCCGGGTCGATCGTGCCGCCGGTCAGGTTGTCGTGTCGGTCCTGGCCCGAGTTGAAGGCGCCCTTGGAGTTGTTGGCGTGGATCAGGTCGATCCGCCCGGTGATCGCCTTGACCCGGTCGACCAGCCCGAGCAACTCCTCACCGCCCGCGTACGCGTGGCAGGTGTCCAGGCAGAAGCCCACCTCGTGATCGCCGATCGTGTCCCAGAGCCGGGCGAGCGCGTCCAGTCGGCGGGCGCAGGCGTTCGTCCCGCCGGCGGTGTTCTCGATCAGCACCGGTACGCCGAAGCCGCCGGATTCCGCCGCGTACGCGAAGGCTTTGCGCCAGTTGTCGAACCCGGTGGCGAGGTCGTCGCCGGCGTTGACGTGGCCCCCGTGCACGATCAGGCCACGGGCTCCGACAGCGGCGGCGGCTCGGGCGTGCGCGAGCAGGAGCTTCCGGCTGGGGATCCGGATGCGGTTGTTCAACGTGGCCAGGTTGATCACATACGGTGCGTGCACGTAGAGGTCCACCTCGGCGCTGCGCAGCCGGTCGGCGTCCGCCCGCGGCTTCGGCGTCTTCCAACCCTGCGGGTCGGAGAGGAAGAACTGCGCGGTGTCGGCGGCTCTGGCGGTCGCCTCCGCCAGTGGGTCGGACGAATCGACGTGGGCTCCGATACGCATGCTGGGGAGCCTACGTCGAGTTCACCGACCGACGGCGACCGCAGTGCGGCGACGCGCGTAACCGGCGTGGTCAGAGGTGCGTCACCGCAGTGATCAGTCGTCGTTGAACGAGGTGGGATGGACGGTTCTGTGAGCTTGGACTAGTAGATTGTCTGAGATTTACCGAATTCTCCGACAAGTCCTGCACATTAAGGATATGGTCGGGAAACAACATGATGAAGCCCCGCGGGGTGTCGCCGGTCCAACCTCATCGGTGTGGTCGTTCCTCCCCAGGTCCCACCCAAGGAATGCGGACACGACACCCCGCGGTCTCTGGTTCACGGGGGGCTCGCCTCGACATCGACGTCTTGGCCGGGCCCCCCGTGAACCATGTTCGGGGGCACTTCCACCACCCCGGGCATGATCGTTCGGGCCGGGTATCCTGGTTCGGTTGTCCACGTCCGGCCGGGTCCCCCCGGTTCCGGGTGGGCCACGACGCACGACCTCCTGCCACGGAAGGACCGTGGCCGTCCTAGCCCATAGGAGGTGAGCACGTCTTGCGTCATTACGAGATCATGGTGATCCTCGACTCCAGCCTTGAGGAGCGCACCGTCGCTCCGTCGCTCGACACGTACCTGAACGTGATTCGGACCGCGGGTGGCTCGGTCGAGAAGACCGATGTGTGGGGCCGCCGGCGCCTCGCGTACGAGATCAACAAGAAGACCGAGGGGATCTACGCCGTCATCGACCTGCAGGCGACGCCAGCAGCGGTGGCCGAGCTGGACCGTCAGCTGCGGCTCAACGAGTCGGTGCTGCGTACCAAGGTTATTCGGCCGGAAGTGCGCTGAGGCGCACCCCGACCCCCAACCCCGACACCCCCGGATCAGCCTCGTCGGCATTGTCGGACGGCTCTGTCAGCCTGTACGGCGAGACGATGAGTGCGCGAGGAGATGGTCATGGCAGGAGAAACCATCATCACGGTCATCGGCAATCTGACCGATGACCCCGAGTTGCGATTCACCCCCTCCGGGGCGGCGGTCGCCAAGTTCCGGGTCGCCTCGACGCCCCGGTTCTTCGACAAGTCGTCCAGCGAGTGGAAGGACGGCGAGCCGTTGTTCCTCTCGTGCACCGTGTGGCGGCAGGCCGCCGAGCACGTCGCGGAGTCGCTGCAGCGCGGCACCCGCGTGATCGTGTCCGGTCGGCTGCGGCAGCGGTCGTACGAGACCCGCGAGGGTGAGAAGCGCACGGTAATCGAGCTGGAGGTCGACGAGATCGGCCCGTCGCTGCGCTACGCCACGGCGAAGGTGCAGAAGATGTCCCGCTCGGGCGGTGGTGGTTTTGGCGGCGGTGGTGGCCAGGGCGGCGGAGGCAACTTCGACGACCCGTGGGCCTCGGCCGCTCCTGCTCCTGCTCCCGCGCCCTCGCGCGGCGGGTCCGGTGGTGGCAACTTCGACGAGGAGCCTCCGTTCTGATGGCGCCGAGCGCCCGCAATCGCAAACCAGGAGCAAGGTCAATGGCCAAGGCTGCGGCACTTCGCAAGCCGAAGAAGAAGGTGAACCCGCTAGACAAGGACGGGATCACCTATATCGATTACAAGGACACTGCGCTGCTGCGCAAGTTCATCTCCGACCGGGGCAAGATCCGTGCCCGGCGAGTGACTGGCGTGACCTCGCAGCAGCAGCGGCAGATCGCCCGTGCGGTCAAGAACGCCCGCGAGATGGCGCTCTTGCCGTACACGGCGACGGCTCGCTGAGGGGAGGCGCCGACATGAAGATCATCCTGACTCAGGAGGTATCCGGCCTCGGTGCCCCAGGGGACATCGTGGAGGTCAAGAACGGCTACGGCCGTAACTACCTGCTGCCCCAGGGCTTCGCGATCGCCTGGACCAAGGGCGCGGAGAAGCAGGTCACGCTGATCAAGCGGGCCCGGTCGGCCCGCGAGATTCGTGACCTCGGCCACGCCAACGAGGTCAAGGGCCAGCTCGAAGGGCTGAAGGTAGCCCTGAAGGCCCGCGCCGGCGAGGGCGGTCGGCTCTTCGGTTCGGTCACCGCGGCCGAGATCGTCGCGGCCGTCAAGGCCGCTGGCGGCCCGACGCTGGACCGTCGTCGGCTTGAGCTGCCCAGGCACATCAAGTCGCTCGGCTCCTACCCGGTGCGGATCAAGCTGCACCCCGAGGTGACCGCCGCGTTCGACCTGAACGTCGTTCAGAGCTGACAACCACCCGCACCACCGATCGGGCCCGCGCCGTACTCGGCGCGGGCCCGATCCGTATCCCGTCCCGGCTCGATCGGTATCGTGCCTCGGGCCGAACTGGCGCCGGTATCCCAGCCCGGCGGCTGACCGATTTTCTTTTATCCACAGGGTGTGGATGCTGTTTTTCCAGCTCAGAGTGGTGTTGAGGGAGACTCTTCCACAGTTATCCACAGGCTGTGCACAAGCTGCACACATGCCTGCCCCCTGCTATCCACAGGTTGTCCCGAGACTCGTCCACCGCTGCTGTTGAGGCGTCCTGCTCGTCTTCCGTATGGTTGCCAACCGACCCGCCGCACGATGGCCCCCGATCGCCCTGCGGGTCGAGAAGGCCGTGACTCCGCGGTGGAGCCAGGTCGATGAGCTGACGGTGTGAAGGGGGAGCCGTGTCGGTCGCCGACGAGATGGCAGCCGAACCGCGTTCTGGTGGGCCGACATCGGTGCCGGTGCAGCGGGACGGCCAGTTCGAGAAGACCCCACCGCAGGACATCGCCGCCGAGCAGTGTGTGCTGGGCGGGATGCTCCTGTCCAAGGACGCGATCGCCGACGTGGTCGAGATTCTCAAGAGCAACGACTTCTACCGACCCGTCCACGCCACCGTCTTCGACACGATTCTCGAGATTTACGGCCGGGGCGAGCCCGCTGATTCGATCACGGTCGCGGCGGCCCTGGCCGACTCCGGCGACCTGGTCCGGATCGGGGGCGCACCGTACCTGCACACCCTGATCGCCAGTGTGCCCACCGCGGCCAACGCCGCCTACTACGCCCGGATTGTCAGCGAACGGGCTGTGCTCCGGCGGCTGGTCGAGGCCGGCACCCGGATCGTGCAACTCGGATTCGGTACCGCCGCCAGCGGCAGCCGGGACGTGGATGACGTCGTTGACCTCGCCCAGCAGGCCGTCTACGACGTCACGGAGCGGCGGGTCAGCGAGGACTTCGCCATCCTCGCCGACATGCTCCAGCCCACGCTCGACGAGATCGAGGCGGTTGGCGCCCAGCACGGCATGATGACCGGCGTTCCCACCGGCTTCACCGACCTCGACCGACTCCTCAACGGTCTGCAGGCCGGCCAGCTCATCATCGTCGCCGGGCGGCCCGGCCTGGGGAAGTCCACGGCAAGCATGGACTTCGCGCGGAATGCAGCGATTCGCGCCAACCAGGCTGCGGCGATCTTCTCGCTGGAGATGAGCAAGGTCGAGATCGTCATGCGACTTCTCTCGGCCGAGGCCCGGGTGCCCCTGCACGTGCTGCGCAGCGGTCAGCTCTCCGACGACGACTGGACGAAGCTCGCCCGCTGCATGGGTGAGATCAGTGAGGCGCCGCTCTTCGTGGACGACACGCCGAGCATGAACCTGATGGAAATCCGGGCCAAGGCGCGACGTCTCAAGCAGCGACACGATCTGAAGCTCATCGTCGTCGACTACCTCCAGCTGATGACCTCGCCGAAGCGTACGGAGAGCCGGCAGCAGGAGGTCGCCGACCTGTCCCGTGGCCTCAAGCTCCTCGCGAAGGAGGTCGAGTGCCCGGTCATCGCGGTCAGCCAGCTGAACCGTGGCCCCGAACAGCGGACCGACAAACGGCCCCAGCTCTCCGACCTGCGGGAGTCCGGCTCCATCGAGCAGGACGCCGACGTCGTCATCCTGCTGCACCGTGACGACTACTACGACAAGGAGTCGCCGCGGGCCGGGGAGGCGGACTTCGTGGTGGCCAAGCACCGGAACGGGCCGACCGACACGGTGACGGTGGCAGCGCAGCTCCACCTGTCGCGCTTCGTGGACATGGCGATCGTGTGAGTGGACCCAGCGATCAGGTGCGCGAAGTCAGCTGACCGCGCAGCGTCCGAATCACCGCGCAGCCTGCGGAAGGAACGGGCAGCGTCCGGAAGGATCCCGGCCCGCGCTGCCGCGGCGGGGTCCCTCCGGACGCGCCGTACGGTGTCAGCCGAGCAGGTCGCCCAGGAAGCCCTTGTGCCGCTTCCGCCGGTAGTGCCCGTGGTAACCGTAGTGCTGACCGTGGCTCCCGTAGGCCGGGGCCGGAGCCGGGGGGTAGCCGTGCGCGGGCGGCGGGGGCGGCACGGTGCCGTAGCCGGGCTGCTGCGGCGGTGGCGGCGGGTACCCGCCGGGCTGGCTGGGCTGGGCGGGTGCCGGAGCGGCCTGCTGCCGGTTCCAGTTAGCCTCCGCCTCGAACAGCTTCTCCAACTCGCCGCGGTCGAGGAAGATCCCCCGGCACTCGCTGCACTGATCGATGACGACGCCACTGCGCTCGTACTGGCGCATCTCGCCGTGACACTTGGGACAGGTGAGGCTCATCATCTGACCGTACCTGGTTGACCTAAGCGGTCGCGGTCAACGTGGCGGTGACTTCGTCGTCGGAGACCTCGTGGAAGTCGTCGTAGTAGGCGCTGACCGCGGTGAACTCGGCCGGGTGCTGCGGACAGACAACCTGGTCGGCCTCGGCGGAGAGCAACTCGTACGCCTCCTGCGAGCCGACCGGGGCAGCCGCCACCACCCGTCGGGCACCGAGGTGGCGGGCGACCTGGACCGCGGCGCGGGCGGTGGCGCCGGTGGCGAGGCCGTCATCGACGATCAGGGCGGTGCGGTCGGTGAGATCCAGCGGCGGACGGTCGGCCCGGTAGAGCCGCTCCCGGCGATCCAACTCGGCCCGCTCCTGGCGATCGACCTCGGCGATCTCCGCCGGGCTGAGCCGGCTGGCGATCCGCTCGTTGAGCACCTGGGCCCCGCCGGGACCGATCGCGCCGAACGCGACCTCGGGCGCACCGGGAAGGCCGAGCTTACGGACGGTGATCACATCGAGTGGGGCCTCGAGTCGACGGGCGATCACCTCGGCCACCGGCACTCCGCCGCGAACCAGGGCAAGCACGATGACATCGGGTTCGCCGACGAGCGCGGTGAGCCGATCGGCGAGTGCCCGACCCGCGTCGCCGCGGTCACGAAAGGTGGTCACCTCTCAGGTGTACGCCGGGTTAGTCGGTTTCGTGGCGGGTTGCTGGATTCCGACAGGCGAGTGCGGGGGTCCAGATCAGAAAGGCCAGCGGGTAGAGCAGGTAGCCGAACCGGCTGGCAGGCATGAGTAGGAGCGCGACGAGGAGCCC
Source organism: Salinispora pacifica DSM 45544 (assembly GCF_000378845.1). Classification (NCBI taxonomy): domain Bacteria; kingdom Bacillati; phylum Actinomycetota; class Actinomycetes; order Micromonosporales; family Micromonosporaceae; genus Salinispora; species Salinispora pacifica. The sequence continues at coordinate 3,172,511 of NZ_KB905359.1, forward strand.
GTACCCGCAGATGAGCGACGCGGCGGCGGCCGTACGCGGCGGGCGGCGGGTGAGCCGCAGGGCGAAGGCCAGCCCCACGGCGAGCAGCAGCCCGCCGGTGAGTAGCCGCCCGGCGGGCAGCGCGGTGGAGATCAGGTGGCCCGGGAGCGGGGACTGGGCCGGGCTGGTGACCAGGCCTTGGCCGAGCGGGAAGCGGAGCACGTTCTCGACCAACGCGTCGGGGTCGATCAGCAGAACGGGCAGCAGGGCGAGGGCCGGCAGCCCCAGGGCGCCGGCGAGGACCCGCCGGCCGGACCGTCGGGTGGCACCCCAGACGGCCAAGACCACCGCGACCGGCCAGGCGAAGAGTTTCAGGGCAGCGGCCAACCCCACGGCAGCCCCGGCCCGGCCCGGTTTACCGGCGGCGGCGAGGGTGAGCGCGAACAGGCAGAGCGCGAGAACGGGTAGGTCGTCGCCGCCGGTGGCGAGGGTGAGCGCGCTGACCGGCAGGATCGCGGCGGCCTGTACGCCGCGCAGGATGCCGTTGCCGGGCCGGTGTGCCTCGCGGGCGCCGGACCGCCAGAGCGTGCGCCCGGCGAGTGCGAGGATGGCGACGGTGGCGAGCGCGAACCACACTCGGGCGTCGGTCAACGCGGTGTCGACGAGGGCGCGGGGCAGCCCGAACAGGGCCATTGCCGGTTGGTACGGGGTGTAGCCGAAGAGCTGCTCGCTGGCGGGGAGCGCGGCGATCGCCTCGCGGCTGAGATAGGGCGTACCGGTCTCGATCAGCCGCCGCCCGGAGTCCTCAATGACGATGACCTCCTCCTGCGCCCGGTCGGGACGCCCGAAGGCCCGTTCGGTGCTCTGCCAGAGCACCGGCAGCAGCACGGTGGTGCTGGCGGCGAGCCCGGCGACCGCCCAGCGGGTGGCGAGCCCGGTCAGCGGGGAGCCGGGGCGGCGCCGCCAGCTCAGCAGCTGGGCGGTGGCGACGACGGCGGCGACGAGGTAGCCGGCGGTGGCGACACTGCCCCATGCGCGGTGCGGGGCGAGGGCGGAGGTCAGGGTGGTGACTGCGGCGAATCCGGCTGAGGCGGCGTAGAGGGCCAGGTCGACGGCGAGGCCACCGGCGGCGTTGTCAACGGCGGACCACCCGCGGCGTACGCCCGGAACGGCGCTGGTCACGCGGTCAGTTTTGCAGATCGGCGGCGCCGGGTCAGGCGAGCTGGGAAGGACCGCGGTGGTAGCCGGCCGGTGGCCGTTCCAACCGGCGGCCGAGCCCGGCAGAGCGGTGACTAGACTCGCCGTCGTGACGGACTCCGCGCAGCTCACCCACGTTGACGCGGCAGGCGCAGCCCGCATGGTTGACGTCTCCGCCAAGGCGGTGACCGGGCGGCTGGCCGTCGCCGCCGGCCGGCTCCGCACCACCCGTGCGGTCGTTGACCTCCTGCGCCGCGATGGGCTACCCAAGGGAGATGCGCTCGCCGTTGGCCGGCTCGCCGGGATCATGGGCGCGAAACGGACCCCGGACCTGATTCCGCTCTGCCACCCGATCGCCCTACACGGCGTCGCCGTTGACCTGACCCTCACCGACGACACCGTTGAGATCACCGCGACCGCCCGGACGGCCGACCGCACCGGCGTCGAGATGGAGGCGCTCACCGCCGTCGCGGTCGCCGGCCTGGCCCTCGTCGACATGGTCAAGGCCGTCGACCCGGCGGCCACGGTGGACGCGGTCCGTGTCCTGCGCAAGGAGGGCGGAGCGACCGGTGAGTGGGTCCGCCCCGAGGACCGCCCGTGATCCGGGCGCGGGTGGTTGTCGCCTCCAACCGGGCCTTCGCCGGTGTCTACCCGGACACCAGCGGCCCGCTGCTCGCCGCCGGCCTGCGGGAGCTGGGCTGTGTGGTGGACGAGCCGGTCATCGTGGTCCCGGACGGTGACCCGGTCGGTGCGGCGCTGGGCGCCGCCGCCGCCGAGGGGGTGGATGTCGTGGTGACCAGTGGTGGCACCGGCATCAACCCGACGGACCGTACCCCGGAGGTGACCCGGGCGCTGCTCGACCACGAGATCCCGGGCATCGCGGAGGCCATCCGCGCGTACAGCCGGGACCGCGTGCCCACCGCGGTGTTGTCCCGGGGAGTCGCCGGTGTGCTGGGGCGGACGCTGGTGGTGAACCTCCCCGGCTCGACCGGTGGCGCCCGCGACGGGCTGGCCGTGCTCGGGCCGATCCTCGCCCACGCTGTTGACCAGCTTCGTGGCGGGGACCACTGATCGGTTCGCGGACCAACGGGCACGTGCACGCCCCGATACTCTCGTCGGGTGAGCATGGAAGCCGCAGCCGCCGCCCCCGTCGCTCCGCCCCCACCCGCGGGCTGGGAGGAGGCGCGTTCCCGGGCGTATGCGGTGGGTCGAGCTGCCGCGCTGCCGGTGGTGGGTCGGCCGCTCGTTGACCTCGACGGGCATACCCTGGCCGAGCCGTTGGCCACCCGGACCCCCCTACCGGCGTTCCGCACGACCAGCGTGGATGGCTGGGCGGTGCGTGGCGCCGGTCCGTGGCGGATCGTGGGTCGGGTCCTGGCCGGCGGGGTTCCGGCGCCGCTGACCGAGGACGGCACCACCGTCGAGATCGCCACCGGTGCGATGGTTCCCGACGGCGCCGCCGCTGTGCTGCGGGTGGAGGAGTCGAGCCGTACTCCGGACGGGTTGGTGGCCGGCACCCCCCGGCCGTCGCCCGAGTGGCGGCTGCCGGGTGAGGAGGCCGCCGCCGGAGAGGAGCTGTGCCCGGTCGGCACGCCCGTGGACCCGGCGGTGATCGGGTTGGCCGCCTCCTGCGGACACGACACCCTGCGCGTACGGCGGCAGCCGCGCGCGGCGTTGCTGGTCTTCGGGGACGAACTGTTGACGGCCGGGCCGCCCGGGGCGGGGCGGGTCCGGGACGCACTCGGTCCCGCCGTGCCGGCGTGGCTGCGCCGGTACGGGTGTGCGGTGCGCCCCTCCGACGTGGTCGGGCCGGTGGCGGACACCCTCTCGGCGCACGTGGCGGCGCTCAGGGATGCGCTCACCCAGGCCGACCTGGTCTGCACGACCGGCGGCACCATGCACGGACCGGTGGACCACCTGCATCCCGCACTTGCGGCGTTGGGGGCGGAGTACGTGGTCAACACCGTCGCCGTTCGGCCCGGCTTCCCGATGCTGCTGGCCCGGGTGGTCGGCACCGACGGCCGGGTACGCTTCGTGGCCGGGCTGCCCGGTAACCCGCAGTCCGCGATTATCGCCCTGGCGTCGCTGGTCGCACCGCTGCTGGCCGGTCTCGCCGGCCGGCTGATGCCGGAGTTGCCGCAGGCGGTGCTCGCCGAGCCGATTCCCGGGCGGGGCGCCTTCACCCACCTTGCGTTGGTCCGGTTGGATCGAGTCACCGGCACCGCCCATCCGCTCCGGCACGTCGGCTCGGCGATGCTGCGCGGCCTGGCCGAAGCCGACGGGTTCGCGGTGATCCGCCCCGGCGCGTCCGGCGAGCCGGGTGACCGGGTGTCGGTCGTGCCGCTGCCGTTGCTGCCTGGGGAGCGCGGGTCGTGACCGCCCCGACCGTGGCGTTCGGCGAGGTTACCGAGCGACCGTTGGATCTCGCCGCACACGAGGGCGCGGTGGCGGACCGGGCCGCTGGCGCGGTCGTGTCGTTCCAGGGCGTCGTCCGGGATCACGACCATGGCCGAGCGGTGGTCGCGCTGACCTACGAGGGGCACCCGAGCGCCGAGCGGGTGCTGCGCGAGGTCGCCGCCGAGATCGCCGCCGACCCCGAGGTGTACGCGGTGGCGGTCTCGCATCGGGTCGGGCCACTGGAGATCGGCGACGCGGCACTGGTGGCGGCGGTCAGCACCGCCCACCGAGCCGCCGCGTTCGCCGCCTGTGCCCGATTGGTTGACGAGGTGAAGGCGCGGCTGCCGATCTGGAAGCGGCAGGTGTTCGCGGACGGCACCGAGGAGTGGGTGAACTGTCCCTGACGCCGTCCGTGGTCAACGGTCAGCGGCGGCTGGCCAGCGGGACCGGCCGGCCTGGACGCTCGCCGTAGAAGGCCGGCTCGGCCCCGGGGCGCCAGGGCAGCGCGGCGACCAGCACGATCAGCGCCAGGGCCAGCGAATTCTCCATCAGGGCACCGAAGAGACCGTCCTGATAGTGCGACACCTCGGGCAGCTGGTGCTCGTACGGCCAGATCGGCGAGACGAGGAAGAGGAGATAGAGGACCACGGCAGCGGCTCCATGCCGGAGCCCGGTCAGCGTCGGGTACCAGATCGGGGGGCGTAGACCGTTCACTCCGGGTAGTGCCTCCGAGCCGGCCCGGGCGGCGAGCGCCCGGCTGGCGTCCCGGCGGCGGACGGCGGCGTCGGCGAGCACGATGATCGCGGGGATCACCCAGACCAGGTGGTGCGTCCAGGAGATCGGGCTGATCACACTGGTGGTGAGCCCGACCAGGGTGAATGCCGTCAGCTCGTCGCCGTCTGCCCGGGCGTTGGCGGCCCGGGACAGACCGAGCGCGAGCAGCAGGATCGCGAACGTGAACCAGAGCAGCCCCGGGGTCTCGATCGAGTCGTGGAGGCGGGCGAGCAGGCCGGCGAGCGACTGGTTGGGGGTCATGTCGGCGGCACCGACCCGCTCGGTCTGCCAGAGCACCCCACCGAAGTAGGCCCGGGACTCGGGGCCGACAACGGCGAATGACCCGATCGTCACGGTCAGTACCGTGCCGACGGCGGTGGTAGCCACCCGCCACTGGCGGGGGATCATGAGGTAGGCGATGAAGAGAGCGGGGGTCAGCTTCACCGCGGTGGCGAGGCCGATCCCGACGCCCGCCCAGGCGCCGCTGTAGACGAAGCGCAGCAGCGGCCCGTCGGTGGGGGCGCCGTGGGCGCCTCGACGGGATCGCCAGCGCAGACCGACCAGGTCGGCCATGACCAGTGCGAACAGCAGCAGATTGACCTGCCCGTAGCCGAGGGTCTCCCGGGACGGCTCAAGGGCGGTGGCGAGCACCGTCGCGAGCGCCACCGCGTACCACAGGGGATAGTTGAGCCGGTCGGCGATCGGGCGGAGCAGCGCGGTGAGGACCACGGCCAGCGCGGCGACACTCGCCACCGCGTTCACCAGCCCGGCCAGCCCGACCGGTAGATGCGCCATTGGGAGCATGGCGAGCCCGGCGAAGGGCGGGTAGGTGAACCCGAGGGTCGTGTCGGGCGCGATGAACTCGTACAGCTCGTGGCCGTTCGCCCACCACACCGCCGCACCGTGGTAGATCTTCATGTCGAAGAAGTTGTACGGCCGCCCGAACGCGCCGACCGCGAGCCAGGCGGCGTACGCGACGACGGCCACGACTCCGATCCGGATGACGGTCCTACGATCGAGCCCCTGCAGGACACGGCGAACCGGGGTGAGGCGGCGTCCCCGCCGACGGAGAGTCGTCGGCATTGAGTGCCCACCCCCGTACCAATATCGCCCTCGCCGTCCTGGTCCGGTACGGAGCCTAGAACGGTCCCTCACGTGTTTGCCTCCCGCGTTATATGACCGTGTCCGATCCCACACTGGTTTTTGACATTTCTACCGGGTTAACACCGGGCGGTCGGTACGTCGGATTCACTGTTTGGTCCGACGGAGCGCGACGGGAGGAGGATCGACGCTGGTCAGCCAGGGAAGCGTCGAGCCGTCGCTGCCGATCGTACGGCGGTCCGAGCCTGTCGGCGGGCGGTACGAACAGCTCGCGTCGCCCAACGCTGGGAGTGGCCGAGCCGCTGACCGGCCCGCCAGCGCAGCCCCGGCTTCCCGGCGGTGTCCGCGGCGGCCAGCAAGAGCCCACCGAATAGGCCAAGGTTTTTCAGGAAATGGAGTTGGTTGTTGACCCGCTGTCCCGGATCCACGTCAGTCCAGAAGGGATGTCCGGCGATAGTACCCGGCACCAGAGTGCCGGCCAGAACCAAGGCCGCCGGTCGGGTGAGTCGTCCGGTGGCGAGCAGTAGGCCGGCCCCGAACTGTACGGCTCCATTGGCGCGGATCAGGGTCTCGGTATCGGTGGGGACGCCGGGAACGGCTCGTCGCAGCAGGGGCGCGACCCGGTCTGCCATCGGCGTGGCGGCCGGGGCCAGCCGAGCCGGGGCGGCGAGGCTGCGGGCCCCCTCGACCACGAGGATGCCACTGAGCATTACTCGGGCGAGGGAGCGCACGGGTGTCATGGGTCAGTCATACCCTGTCGGATCCGCCGCCACCCCGGCAACCGACCGATCTGGATCGGTCGACCCGGCCTGCCACGCCGAATCGCGGTACTGTCCCGGACGGGCCGGCGCCGGAGGGGTAACGTCCCCGGCGTGACCACCATGCGACTACGGCCCGAGGATCCGGCAGATACCGGTGCGGTTCGGCGGGTCCTCGCTGGCGCGTTCGCCCGTCCCGATGTCACCACCCCGCCGGAGGTCGGCCTCGTCGACGAGCTGCGCGGCAGCGCGGAGTGGCTGCCGGCGCTGGCCATGGTGGCCGAGTACGGGGGTGAGGTCGTCGGCTACGCGCTGCTCACCCGGGTGCGGGTTCGCTCCGACCGCGACGACGTGCCCGCGCTCGCCCTCGGGCCGGTGGCGGTCGCCCCGCACCGGCAGCGCATCGGGCTGGGCAGCGCGGTGGTGCAGGCAGCCCTGGACGCCGCCGCCGAGCTGGGTGAGCGCCTCGTGGTGGTGTTGGGTGATCCGGCCTTCTACCGGCGGTTCGGGTTCGGTCGGGCCGACCGGCTCGGCCTCACCAGCCCCTGGTCCGGGCTCGGTGAGCCCTGGCAGGCCCGGGTGTTGCCCTCGGTCGGCGGTGGCACCGGGCCGCCCGCTCCCGGCGAGGTGATCTTTCCGCCGCCGTGGTCGAAGGTGTGAGTCACCGAGCCGTCGGCTGGCTCGACCCAGCTATGCCGGCTGGGTGCGGAGGTAACGGCCGAAGTGGGGCACCGTGAACGCCACCGTACCGCGTTCGCCGGAGTAGATGAGACCCTTTTTGATCAGTGCGTCCCGAGCCGGGGAGAGGCTTGCGGGCTTACGCCCCAGCGCGCGGGCGATCTCGGCGGTCGGCACGGCCGCGTCCATGTCATCCGGGGTGCCCACGTCCGTACCGTCAACCAGAGAGAGGGTCGCCATCGCCCGCATGTACTCGCGTTCGGCCGGAGTGGCTCGCTCGAACCGGGAGCCGAAGAAGCCCACCGCCAGTTCGGCCTCGGCGTCCGGCGCCGCCACCCGGACGTCGGCGGCGGTGATCGGTGAGCGGGGAGCGTGGTCCCAGGTCGTCTTTCCGTACGCCTGGACGAAGTAGGGATAGCCGCCGGACTTCTCGTAGAGCAGGTCGAGCGCCTTCTGCTCGTACTCGATCTCCTCGCGCGCAGCAGGCGCGCAGAGCGCCTGGTCGGCGGCGACCCGGTCGAGTCGATCGATGCGCTGGTAGCGGAAGAGCCGTTCGGAGTACGATTTCGCCGCGCTGAGCACAGCCGGAAGGTGCGGCAGCCCGGCACCGACCACGATCAGTGGCGCGCCGAGTTGGGACAGCTCGTGGCAGGCGGCACAGAGCGCGGAGACCTCCTCCGGGGCGAGGTCCTGCATCTCGTCGATGAAGACGGCGACGCCGGTACCGACGTCGGCGGCCACCGCGGCGGCGTCGGTCAGCAGCTCCACCAGGTCGATCTCGATGTCGCCGGAGTCGGCCCGCCCGCTCGCGGCGGGGACATCGATGCCGGGTTGCCACCGGTCCCGTAGCCGGGGGAAGGTCCCGCCCCGCCCGCTCGGGGCGGATCGTTGTGCGAAGGCCTTCAGGACACCGAGGAAGGCGTCGATCCGGTCTGGAGCGCGGTGCCGGGGGGCCAGCTCGCGCACGGCCATGTGGAGGGCGGCCGAGATCGGTCGGCGCAGCGACTGGTCTGGCCGGATTTCGATCTTGCCGCTGCCCCAGAGTCGGTTGATGGCCTGCGACCGGAGCGTGTTGAGCAGCACCGTCTTGCCCACGCCGCGTAGCCCGGTGAGCATCAGGCTGCGCTCTGGTCGGCCGCGCGCGATCCGCTCCAGCACGATGTCGAAGACGTCCAGCTCCCGCCCGCGCCCGGCCAGCTCGGGCGGGCGTTGCCCGGCGCCCGGAGCGTAGGGATTGCGGATCGGATCCACGCATCGGAGAGTATCGGGCTGTCTAGCAGTGGGGCTAGACCTCGGTAGATGGAGCTACCGGCGTGTCGGGAAGTCCGGTGTCGAGTCAATTCTAGGGCTGTATAGCCTCCACGCTAGACAGCCCTAGGTGTGGAGATAAGCGCGTGGTCCGGTGCCTCGTTGGTGGTCGCCCCCGAGCGGCGGTGCTCAGCGCTGTTTCAGGCAGAGCACGAAGTCGAGAGTGTCCAGGTCACTGTCGAAGAAGAACCAGTTGGTGTAGCCGCCGACGGAGGCGCATTTCGCCGCGGCGTCCTTCTTGCCCGTGGTCGGGCCGTCAACACGGAGCAGCACCTCGTACGTCTGTGGGCCGCACTCGGTGATCAGCAGCTCGGGTTTACCGCCGGCTGGCCCGTTGTTGCGGACGCACTGGCCGACCTCGACGAAGCGGGGGTTGGCCGAAGGGTCTGGGGCCGCGAGACCGGGCCCCGCCGACGTGGCTGGCCCGGCGGAGGAGACCGAGACCGTGACGTTGGGGGTCGGGTCGGACGCCGCCGGCGTCTCGTCGCCCCCGGCGCGGAACCAGAGGCCACCCGCCCCGACCCCGAGGGTCAGGAACACGACGATGCCGAGTACCGCGACCAGCGGTCCGCGGCGCCGAGGGGGAATCGGCTCGGCACCGTGGCCGGCCGGTGGTTCGTAGTCCGGCATGCGCGTCCTCCAGCGGGAGTGTGAGCGGCTGGACACTCGGGGTATCGCCGCCTTCGCCACCGTAGTGTGTGGCGGCCGCGATTCAGACCAGGCGGAGCTGACGATCCTTGGGGCGGCGGGACTCCGGTTCCCCGAGGCGTTCGAAGAGCCCCGGATCTATTGCGGACAAGAATGGCGAGGGTCGACAGTCGTACTCGGCGCCGTGCCGGAATCGCCGGGCGGCGTGGCTGAGGTAGAGCCGATCCTGCGCCCGGGTCACCCCCACGAAGAAGAGCCGTCGCTCTTCGGCGACCGCGTCGTCGTCCGGCTCGCTACCGGGCCAGCGCAGCGGCAACAGCCCGTCCTCGGCGCCGACCAGGAAGACCACCGGGAACTCCAGCCCCTTGGCGGCATGCAGAGTGAGCAGGGTGACCGCCTGCGCGCGTGGATCGAGCGCGTCCACCTCCGCCCCCGTCGCCAGCTGGGACAGGAACAGGTCCAGGTCATCGCCGCAGCGCCGGGCCAGCGGGGTGAGCAGGTCGACCGCCACCCGTACGTCGGTCGGCCCGGCGGTGCCCGAACCGTCGAGGGTGGGGGTGGCGAACCGTTGCGCGACCACCTGGCCGGCGAGCCGAACCCGAGCCGGCAGGCCACCGTCAACGACGCCGGTGTGCCGCAACTCCCGGGCGATCTCGGCGACGCCGGGGCGGTCACGGAGCCGGTCATGAGAGCGCTTCTGTACCGGGATGTTCGCCCGGGACAGCGCGTCCACGATCGGTGCGGCCTGCGCGTCGGTGCGGTAGAGCACCGCGATGTCGGAGAACGAGAGCGTGCTCGCGGCGCCGTCGATCCGCCCCGAATCCAGCGAGCGGTGCGACAGCCCACCGACCAACTCGTCCACCGTACGGGCGACGAAGGTGGCCTCGTCGGCGACGGAGATGGCCGCGTACCGCCCGAGCAGCGGGGCCTCCGGGTCGAGTCGGGCCGGGTCCAGCCGGCGGCCCCGGACCAACGACGTCGGGGCGATCGCCTGCACCGCGGCGGCCAGGATCGGTGCCGACGAACGGTAGTTGCGGTTCAGCCGGACCAGCCGGGCATCGGTGAAGTCCTGCGAGAAGCGCAGGAAGTAGCGGACATCGGCGCCCCGGAAGGAGTAGATCGCCTGGTCCGGGTCGCCGATCGCGCAGAGGTTCCCGTCGGCGGGGCTGAGCAACCGGAGGAGCTCGTACTGCACCTCGTCAACGTCCTGGTACTCGTCAACGAAGATCCACTGCCATCGTTCGCGATAGGAGTCGGCCAACCGCCGATCGGCTCGCAGCAGGGTCAGCGGCAGGGTGAGCAGCTCGTCCAGGTCGACCAGGTCCTGCTTGCGGAGCAGCGCCAGATAGGTGCCGTCGTCGTCGCCGGCCTCGGCCCGGGCGGCGGCACGGTCCGCGTCGTCGGCGATCCGGAAGTTCGCCGGCAGGCCAGCGGCCGCATGGTTCTCCCGCAGGAGCTGTAGGCCGACGGAGTGGAACGTGCCGACGGTGACGTCCTCGGCGACCGGCCCGAGTAGCCCGTCGAGTCGGTGCCGCAGCTCCTCGGCGGCGCGTCGGGTGAAGGTGATCGCCAGGCAGCGCTCCGGGAAGACGTTCAGCTCCGCGCAGAGGTACGCGATCCGGTGCGTCAGCGTACGGGTCTTGCCGGTGCCCGGACCGGCCACGATCAGCAGCGGCCCGCCGGGCGCGGCCGCGGCCACTCGCTGCATCGCGTCCAACCGGTCGAGCAGGCCGGTGCCGACCTCCTCCATCCCGGACAGCATCGGCTCGAAGGGCTCGTGCGGCGAGGGGGGTGGCGCGATCGGCGGCGAGGGTGGGCTGACCCGCCTCGGCTCCGGCTTCGTCGCCGGGCGGCGGGCCTTCGGCTTCGGGGTCGGGGTCGGTTCCGCGGGACGGCGCGGCGCCGGCACGGCGGGTACGTCGAAGAGGGTCTCCTGCGCTGCCGAGCCCCCACCGGGGCGGATTTCGGTCGGGTCGAAGAGGGTGATTACGCCGTACTCGCCATCGAAGCCCGAGACCCGGCGGACCTCCCCCCGACGAAGCCGGCGGATGCCCTCGGCGAGGAGTTCGCCGCCGACCCGGTCGATCTCCGCGAGCGGCGTCCGGGTGAGGATCTCCAGCTCCGGGCCGAGCGCGGCGATCAGGTCGTTGAGCTTGCCCGCGACCTTCTTGGAACGCGCCCCCACCGTGTTGATCTCACCGAGGAGTTCGGCCAATGGCACCAGGTGGGTGACGTCCCGGGCGTGCGCCGGCCGGTGCCCCACGGGTCGGTCGGCCAACTCCTCCACCCGGTTGAGGACCCCGACGGTCAGCGGCTTGCCGCACTCCGGGCAGCGGCCGCCCGCCGCCCGGGTCTGCTCCGGCGCCCAGTTGACCCCGCAGAGTCGGTGGCCGTCCGCGTGGTACTTCCCCTCTTCCGGGAAGAACTCGATCGTCCCGGCCAGGCCGTCGCCGGTCCGCAGCGCCTCCCGGATGGCGAAGTAGTCGCGGGCGGAGCTGAAGACCGTCGCCTCTCGGGCCAGCGCGGGCGGCGAGTGGGCGTCGGAGTTCGACACCAGCTGGTAGCGGTCGAGGCTGCCGACCCGCCAGTTCATCTCCGGATCGGAGGAGAGGCCGGTCTCCACCGCGAAGATGTGCTCGGCCAGGTCGGCGTAGCAGTCGGCGATCGCGTCGAAGCCGGACTTGGAGCCGAGGGCGGAGAACCACGGCGTCCAGATGTGCGCCGGTACGAGGTAGCCGTCCGGGCTCGCCGCGAGGGTGATCTCCAGCAGGTCGCGGGAGTCCAGGCCGAGGATCGGCCGTCCGTCCGAGCCGAGGTTGCCGATCCGCCCGAGCGCCGTGTTGAACCGGGCCACCGCCGCCAGGTCCGGTAGGTAGACCAGGTGGTGCACCTTGCGCGTCCGGTCGCCGCGTTTGTAGATCGTGGAGATCTCGACGCTGAGCATGAACCGTACCGGGGTGTGCTCCGCCTCGTCGGCGAGGCGCGGCGGTAGCTGGCGCGCGATCTCCCGTTCGGCCTCCGGAGCGAGTCGGTACAGGCCCGGCTCCGCCGGCTGCAGGGTCTCCCGCAGGTGGTCATACCAGGCGGGGTGGGTGAAGTCGCCGGTGCCGAGGACGGCGACGCCCTTGCGCCGAGCCCACCAGGCGAGGTTCGGCAGGGTGAGATCACGGCTGCACGCCCGCGAGTACTTCGAGTGGATGTGCAGGTCCGCGACGAAGGACGGGAGGCCACCGGGGGGTGCGGCGTTGATCGGAGGCACGAGGCATCCTGCCACAAAGCCCACGTCCTACGCTCGCCGCCACGCGCTCACGTGAGCTGCACTATGCCGAACGCAGCTCGACGAGGGTGACCTGTGGCTCGGCGCCGACCCGGACCGGAGGTCCCCAGAAGCCGGCGCCGTTGGTCACGTACACCTGGGTGCCGTTGACCTTGCCGAGGCCGGAGACCACCGGCTGCTCGAGCTGCACCAGATAGTTGAAGGGCGCCATCTGCCCACCGTGGGTGTGCCCGGAGAGCTGCAGGTCAACACCGTGTTTGGCGGCCTCGAAGGCCGCGACCGGCTGATGGGCGAGGAGTACCACCGGCCGGCTCGGGTCCCGATCGCCGAGGGCGGCGGCGTAGTCCGGCGGGCCGGCCACCCCGGTGCCGGCGGCATCGGCGTCGTTGACCCCGGCCAGGTCGAGTGCCCCGCCCCGGGCCTTGATCTCCACCCGGTGGTTCTGCAGGACCCGCAGGCCCAGGCGGTCCACCTCCTGCACCCACTCCTCCACGCCGGAGTAGTACTCGTGGTTGCCGGTGACGAAGAAGCTGCCGTGTCGGGATCGCAGGTCGCGTAGTGGCGCCGCCGCCTCGCCCAGCTCGGCGACGGAGCCGTCCACCAGATCGCCGACGACCGCGACGAGGTCGGCGTCCAGCCGGTTGATGATGGCCACGATCCGTTCGGTGTGGGCCCGCCCGAGCAGCGGGCCGATGTGGATGTCGGAGACGGTGGCGATGCGGAGGCCGTCCATGCTCCGGGGCAACCGGGCCAGGGGGACCTGTACCCGGTCCAGCTGGGGTGGGCCGAGGGCGGTGCGCACGCCGTAGCCGGTCAGGCCGGTGGCGGTGAGCCCGGCGAAGATCGCCGCCCCGCGCGCGAGGAGTAACCGGCGGGACGGATCGTGGTCCGGCTGCCCGTCGACAGGCGGGGTGGTGGCCGGCGGCTCGGCCGACCCGCCGGCCACCACCAGGGCGGGTTCTGGTGCCGGGGCGGTGGGCGTGGCGGCGGCCCTCCGGCGGCGCAGCACCAGCCGGGCGACCGCCATCGGTAGCTCCAGGGCCACCAGCAGGACCAGCAGGTAGAACAGGATCGCGAGCCAGAGGTAGCCCGGCCAGGCGAGCCAGTGCATCCCGGCTCGGGTGCCGACCAGCGTGGCCGGGGCGAGCGCCGCGAGCACCAGCATGGTGACACTGCCGATGCGTCGCGGCAGCCCCGGCCGGGTGGTGTCGCGTACCAGCCGCTTCCAGAGGTAGAGGTGGACCAGGCCGGTGAAGAGGGCCAGAGCGGCGACGAACCCCAGTACCGCGAACAAGGCTGTGCCTCCCTCAGCCACCCGCGAAGGGGGGCAGAACGTCGATCGTGGCGCCCGCGGGCAGCGGTGCCCGCCGATCGTGCCAGTTCACCCCGTCAACCAGGAAACTGGCGACGCCCAGTACCGCGCCGAGCCGTTCGCCGTGTCGGTCGGCGATGTCGGTCAGGACCGCGTCCAGCGACCGGCCGGCGGGCAGGTGCTCCTCGACGCATCCGGCGGCCGCCCGGGCCCCGGCGAAGTAGCGGATCGTGAGGGTCGCGGTCCTCCGGTCGGGTCCGGCGTCGTTCGCTGGCCCCCGCAGGTCGGACATGTCAGCCTCCTATCGCGGACATCGAGCGGTCGGGTTGCAGGAACCCCGGGTCGTCGATGCCGTGGCCAGCCCGTTTGCCCCACATCGCGGCCTGCCAGCGGCGGGCGAGCTCGTCGTCGTCGGCCCCGGCCCGGAGCGCTCCGCGCAGGTCGGACTCGGTGGTGGCGAAGAGGCAGTCACGGACCTGACCGTCGGTGGTGAGCCGGGTACGGTCGCACTCTCCGCAGAAGGGGCGGGTGACGCTGGCGATCACGCCGACGCGCGCCGGGCCACCGTTGACCAGCCAGGTCTCGGCCGGTGCCGCGCCCCGGTGGGCTGGGTCCGGCACCAGGGTGTGCTCGGCCCGGAGCAGGGCGAGGATCTCGTCGGCGGTCACCATGGTCGACCGGTCCCAGCCGTGCTGGGCATCCAGCGGCATCTGCTCGATGAAGCGCAGTTCGTAGTGGTTGTCGAGGGCGAAGCGAAGCAGCACGGGCGCCTCGTCCTGGTTGATGCCGCGGATCAGGACAGTATTGATCTTGACTGGGGTCAGCCCGGCCTTGGCCGCGCCGGTCAACCCGGCCAACACGGCATCCAGTCGGTCCCGTCGGGTCAGCCGGACAAACCGCTCCCGGTCGAGGGTGTCCAGCGAGACGTTCACCCGGTCCAGGCCGGCGGCGCGCAGGGCCGGCGCCAGCCGGTCCAGCCCGATGCCGTTGGTGGTCAGCGAGATGCGCGGCCGGGGGGCCAGCGCCGCGACCGCCGCGACGATGCCGACCAGGCCGGGCCGGATCAGCGGCTCACCACCGGTGAACCGCACCTCGGTCACCCCGAGCCGCTGCACCGCGATCCGGATCAGCCGGACCACCTCGTCGTCGTCGAGGAGCTGCGGCCCGGCGAGCCAGGGCAGCCCCTCGGCCGGCATGCAGTAGGTGCAACGCAGGTTGCACTTGTCGGTCAGGGAGACGCGCAGGCTTCGGGCGACGCGGCCATGCCGGTCCACGAGGATCCCAGCGGTCGGTCGGGCGGCGCTCACCTCACGACGGTAGCGCGCCCGAGCCGAGCAGGGCGCTTCGGGCGGTGTGGGCAACCGCTTCGCGGTAGGTCGCACCGAAGAGAGCGGTGTGCACCAGCAGCAGGTGCAGCTGGTGTAGTGGGATCCGCTCCGGCCAGCCATCGGCCAGCGGCCACGCCTCGTCGTAGGCGGCGCGGATCCGCTCCAGGTGCGGTGCGCCACCGAAGAGCGCGAGCTGCGCGAGGTCGGTCTCCCGGTGGCCACCGTGTGCTGCCGGATCCACCAGCCAGGCCCGGTCGTCGCGGCCCCAGAGCAGGTTGCCCGGCCAGAGGTCGCCGTGCAGCCGGGCCGGCGGTTCGTCGCCGCCGAGGGTGGCGGCCCGGGCGGCGACCTGCTCGACCAGCTTCCGCTCCGCCGGGCCGAGCGCGCCGTTGTCGACCGACATCCGCAGGTATGGCAGGAGCCGGCGCTCGACGAACCACCGCGACCACGGGCCGTCGTCCCGGGTGTTGTCCGCCGGTAGTGTGCCGATGAAGCCCGGCCAGTCGGCGCCGAAGGCCGGGGCGCCGGCCCGGTGCAGGGCCGCCAGTTCCCGGCCGAACCGCTCGGCCGCCCCCGGGTCGGGCTCGCCGGGCTCGACCCACGCCAGCGCCAGCAGGTCGGGCAGTGCCACGATCACCTCCGGTACGGCGACCGCGTCCGCCTCCCGTAGCCAGCGCAGCCCGGCCGCCTCGCTGGCGAAGAAGCGCCCCGGCTGGTCTCCGGTGGCCGTCTCGGGCCAGGTCTTCGCGAAGATCGAATGCCCGTCGTCGAGGGTGAGCCGGGTGGCGGTGCAGCTACTGCCGCCGGCGACCGGCGTCTCCCGGATCCGCTGGTGGGTCCGGAAGGTCGGCAGGTGCTCCGGGTGGGCCCGCAGGTACGCCAGATCCATGGGTCGGACGGTAGTGGGTAGGGGCGGGCTGAGGGCGGCGGCGGCCGAGAAGTCGCCGTTACCAGCGTAACTACCGAACGTAGCTGTGGATAGACCGCGTGTCGTCCACAGGGGCGGGCGGCGGTCGGGGGCGGCGTACAGGCTGCCGGAATGGCCTCGACTGACCTCCCCCGGTTCTCCGTTCGCTCCGGCGCGGACCTGATCGCCGCCGTGCCCTACCTGCTCGGGTTTCATCCGGCGGACAGCGTGGTCGTGGTGGGGATGCGTGGTCCACGGGTCACCTTCGCCGCTCGGGCGGACCTTGCGGGCTTGGCCGACTCCGCCGCTGTGGCCGGCTCCACCGGCGCGGTGGGTGGCGCTGTCACTCCGGGTGGGTCTGCCGCGGCGGCCCGACATCTGGCGGCAGTGGTCGCACAGCAGCCCACCGACCGCGCGACGGTGCTCGGCTACGGGCCCGCGTCCAAGGTCACCCCCGCGGTTGACGCCATCCGGCAGGCCCTGGCCGAGGTCGGGATCGCGGTGCTCGACGCGCTCCGAGTCACCGATGGCCGCTACTGGTCGTACCTGTGCCCGGAGCCGGAGTGCTGTCCGCCCGACGGCACTGCGTACGACTCGAGCACGAGTCAGGTGGCCGCCGCCGCGGTCCTCGCCGGTCAGGTCGCTCTGCCCGACCGGGCGGCGCTCGTCGCCCAGGTGGCGCCGGTCGAGGGCGACGAGCGAGCTCGGCTGCGGCGGGCCGCGCAGCGGGCGGGGCGGCGCTTCGCCGACCTGGTGGCCCGGGCAGCCGGGGCCGACCGGTCCGGCGGGCGGTCGGTCGACCGGTCGGGTGGACGGTCGGTGCGGGCGGCGGGGCGCATCGCGATCCGGGCCGCTCAGCGTCGGCACCGACGGGGCGAACGACTCGACGACGACGAGGTGGCCTGGCTCAGTTGGCTGCTGACCGACCAGACGGTGCGAGACCTGGCCTGGGAGCGAACCGACGGGCGGGAGACCGACATCGCGCTCTGGGCCGACCTGCTCCGCCGCGCCGAGCCGGAGCTGATCGCCGCCCCCGGGTCGCTGCTGGCCTTCGCGGCCTGGCGGGCCGGGGAGGGGGCGCTGGCGGCGGTGGCGTTGGAACGGGTGCTCGCCCCACATCCCGACTATTCGCTCGCGCTGCTGGTGGACGACCTGCTTCGGCATGGGGTGCCCCCGACCCAGCTGGCCGGGTGGCCAGCCATCGCGCTGACCGGCGTGGTTCGTCCCCGCCCCCGGCGGGGCCGGCGGGGTGCCCGTTGATCAACCGGCAGGTCTCGGCCTGCGGCGGGCCGCTCTTCGTGCAGGTGGGCGCGGGGCCAACCGGGCTCGGCCGGTACCGTAGCCGGGTGCGCAGGTACGCGGCGGTGGTGCTGGCCGGGGGTGCGGCCCGACGGATGGACGGTGTGGACAAGCCAGCCCAGCCGGTCGGTGGGCGTCCGATGCGGGACCGGGTGCTGGCCGCGGTCGCCGACGCCGCACCGCGAATCCTGGTGGGCCCCGCGGCCGGCGTGCCGGCCGACGTGGTGATCACCCGAGAGTCGCCGCCGGGCGGGGGGCCGGTCGCCGCTGCCGCGGCCGGGCTGGCCCGGCTACCCGCCGATGTGGACCTCCTCGCCCTCCTCGCCGCCGACCTGCCGCTGCTCACGGGGGATGCGGTTCGGGAGTTGCTGGGCCAGCTCGAAGACGAGCAGGACGGGGACCAACCGGCGGCCGGTCCCGGTGGGATCGCCGGGGTGTGTTTCGTGGACGACGCCGGGCGGCGGCAGCCGCTCTGCGGGGTGTGGCGGGTCGCCCCGCTGCGGGCCGCGTTCACCCGGCTGGTCACCCAGCGCCCCCTGGCCGGGGCGTCCCTGCGGGCCCTGCTGCATGGGCTGGCCGTACGCGAGGTGCCGTGGCGTGGGGGCGGCCCCCCACCGTGGTTCGACTGTGACACCGACGAGGATCTACGCCGGGCAGAGGAGTGGGTGCGATGACAACGATGGACGAATGGGTGACGGCGGTCTGCGCCGAGCTCGGCCTCGACCCGGCTCGGGTGCCGGTGCCAGCGGTGCTTGACCTGACGCGGGAGGTGGCGCATCAGGTGTTGCGACCCGGCGCGCCGGTCGCCGCCTACCTGGTGGGGGTCGCGGTGGGCGGGGGCGCGGAACCGGCCGCCGCCGCGGCCCGGATCAATCAGTTGGCCGCCAACTGGCCCGTCGAGCTGGGCTCCGAGGGCTCCGCCGACACTCCGAGCCGGTGACGGTGGTGGGCCCGGAAATCCGAGGGGCCGGGGCCCACCACCAGAGCGGGGCTGATCAGCTGCAGGGAAGCCAGGCCCGTCAGCTATTGGGAAGCCAGGCCACACTCTCAACGGTCGTCGGGTCGGAGGCCCGCAGGCCCGCGTCCGACACCGTCCAGAGGGTGCCATCGACGAGCAGCGAACGGGTGATGTGCCCACCAGCCGGGTGGGTCACCTCGCCCTGGTCGGTGAGGGTGTCCCCGGCGACCCGCAACAGACGCAGACCGGCGTTGACCGGGACAGCGAGTAACCCGGTGCTCGGGTCATACCGGAAGGCATGCGGGTCGTGCTCGGCGGCGGACCAGGTGTACGGGCGGTGCCAGCGGTCCAACCGGAGCGGTTGGGCCGGGTCCCGGACATCGAAGAGCGAGACCTGGACCCCCTGGGTGCGTCCGTCGAGGTCGGCCTCCTGCCCGATACCGAGCAGCCGGCCGTCCGAGACCGGGTGTAGGTACGCCGAGTAGCCGGTGATCTTCAGCTCCCCGGTGACCCGGGGGGCGGCGTGGTCGCTCAGGTCGAGCGCGTAGAGCGGGTCGGTCTGCTGGAACGTCACCACGTACGCGGTGTCACCGAGGTAGCGCACCGAATAGATTTGCTCCCCGGGGCCCAGGCCGGTGACCGCACCGGTTCGGGTCAGTACCCCGCCCTGTCGACGCAGCACGTGAACGCCGGACTCCGAGCTGCGTTCGTCCTGGCTCATGATGGCGTTCTGGTCCGTGATGGCGTCCTGGCCCGTGGTGGCGAGCTGGACCATGGTGGTGGCGACGCGTAGGTGGCCCTGCCACTGCGACAGGGCGTACTGGTTGATCAGCCGGCCGGGCACCGTGCCGGCGGCGACGTACCGGGGACGGCCGGCGGCGGCGGTGTCGAACTGGTAGATGTCGGTGACCGAGGTACCGATCTGGCCGGGCCACCGCCCCGGAGTGGACGAAGCCGTCAGATATCGCTGGCCCGCCAGGTAGAGGCTGTCGCCGGTGCTGTAGACGGTGTCCGCGGCGGCGGCCACGCTGACCGGGTCGCCGTCGGTGAGCCGATCAGCCTTGAGGTCGAAGCTGAGTACGGTCAGCACGGTGGAGCCGGTGCCGGTCTGCGGGCGGCTGAGTCGGTCGCAGCCAACCCGGCCGCTCCCGCGCTCCGCTCCGGCTGTCCACTCGTAGGCCGGTAGCCACGCGTCGATACCCGCGGCGATCACCGTTGCCCGGTAGGCCGCCTTTCGGGCCGCCTCGTCGGCGCTGGCGGGCAACTCCGGGAAGGTCAGTTGGGGGTGGGACTGGACCACCACCCGGACCGTGCTACCGGTCTGGCGGGCGTCAAGGGTGCGACCGTGGATCTCGTACGTGCTGAGCACCCGGGGTGGGCCGCTCAGGTCGACCAGGTGGAGCCGGGTCGCGGCGGGCGGGCTCGATTCGGGTGACGGCGCGGCAATGTCCTCGCGACCGAGCCTGGCCGCGGGGAAGACCATCAGTGCCGCGTTGGTGAGGACCACCGCGTGATCGCCGAACAGGAGCAGGTCTTGCTGGCCCCAGGGGCGCAGGTCGGGGCCATCGTTGAGGTCCAGCCGCCCGGTGAACCGGTTGGTGGTGGCGTCGACGACCCGGAGCACGCCCTGGCTGATGGTGACGATCCGCTGCCCGTCGGTCTTGACCAGGTCCGGCTCGTCAACGCCGGGCTCGTACCCGTTGGTGAGCGAGTGTTCCCCGGCCGGCTTCAACGCGGCGCTGTCGCTGAGTGCGGACTCCGATGCCGATACGGACCGTTGCTGGGGCACGCCGTTGGCGAGGCCCCACGGGCCGACCTCGGCTGCCGTCGCGGCGCGCAGTTCGGCCAGCGCATCGGCGCAGGAGTCGAAGGAGACCAGCTGTAGAGGTGACTCGGGTCCGGCCGGTGGCGTCTTCGGCGCCGGTGACCGGGCCGCGGCGACGCTACCCGCGAGCAGGAGGAGCGCGAGTAGCGTACCCGCGACAAGGGTGGGACGGCGCGATGTCATGTTCGCTCTGACGCCGCCGGCCGACCCGCGGTTCCCGTGCGGCTCGTTGCCGTACGGCGCGGCGGAGCCCGCGCCAGCGACGCGGCGGGGTGGTGGTCCCGGGACGGCTGGGAGCAGCGGCGATCGGTGATTAGTCGGATGGGCCGACGCCGGGGGACTCGACGAGCCGGGAGAGCACGATGGTGCTGCGGGTGGAGGTCACAAAGGACTCCGCTCGCAGGCGTTCCAGTGCGACCTCGAGGTGGGCGATGTCGGCGGCGCGTAGGTGGACGAGGGCGTCCGCCTCGCCCGAGACGGTGTAGGCCCCGACGACCTCGGGGTGTCGGCGGGCGGCGACACCGATCTGCGGTGGCGTGGTTCGACCGGCGCAGAACAGCTCGACGAAGGCCTCGGTGGTCCAGCCGACCGCGGCCGGGTCAACGACAGCGGTAAATCCGCGGATGACTCCGGTCGCGCGAAGCCGATCGACGCGCCGTTTCACGGCCGGGGCGGAGAGGGAAACTCGCTGTCCGATGTCGGCGTACGACGCACGGGCGTCGGCGACCAGCAACGCAATGATTCGCTGATCTACTGCGTCGATCTGCAATGTTCTGCCTCCTGGAAGCAATATTTGTGGCTGTTACCGTTGTTCGACGATACCTACCTTGGTAATCGTGAACCAGCAGCGAGTGCCGCGAAGGCGGACATATCTCATGTGCTCGCCGAAACACTTCGCGGTTGAGTACGCGATCAACCCGTGGATGGACGTCACCGCCGCGGTTGACGTGGAGTTGGCGGTCAAGCAGTGGGACCGGCTGCGCGAGACGCTGGTCGAGCTCGGCCACGACGTGCACCTGCTCACCCCCGAGCCGGGGCTACCCGACATGGTCTACGCGGCCAACGGCGCCCTCGTCGTCGATGGCACCGTCTACGGCGCGCGGTTCAAGCATGCCCAGCGCAGCGCCGAGGCCGCGGCCCACCGCGCCTTTTACCAGTCACACGGTTGGCACTTCATCGCCCCGACCGCCACCAACGAGGGCGAGGGTGACTTCGCGTACCTGCCGGCGGCGCACGGTGGCCTCGTCCTGGCTGGCTACGGCTTTCGGACCGAGCCCGCCGCCCACGCCGAGGCCCAGGAGGCGCTGGGCCGACCGGTGGTCTCGGTGCGGTTGGTCGACCCTCGCTTCTACCACCTGGACGTGGCGCTGACGTCGATCGATGACAGTAACATCGCCTACTATCCGGGTGCCTTCTCCACCACCAGCCAGAAGGTGCTGGCGCAGCTCTTTCCCGCGGCCGTGGTCGCCGATGACGCCGATGCCCTCGCGTTCGGACTGAACCTGGTCAGCGATGGACGCAACGTCGTCCTGAACAGCGAGGCGACCGGCCTCGCCGACAAGCTGGCAGCCGCCGGCTACCAGCCGGTGCCGGTGGCGCTGGCCGAGTTACGCAAGGGCGGCGGCAGCGTGAAGTGTTGCATCGCTGAACTGCGCCCCTAGCGCTCGCTGCCGGGCGGCGCAGCGCCGGCAGGCGGCCGGGGCGGATCCGCGCCGCCCCCGCTCAGCCGAGCGTGGCCAGCTCGGTCAAGAGCACGTTGGAGAGGAGCTGGCCGTCGAACTGGACCTCCCGGAGGTACCACCGCTGCTGTGGGGTGCGCGACTGGTTGAACTGCCACACGCCACGGGGGCTGTCAATACGGCCGATCTTGCCGAGCGCGAGGTTCACCTCCGCCGGGGTGGGTGACTCGCCAGCACGCCGGATCGCCTGGTTGAGGACGTGCGCCGCATCGTACGACGCCGTCGCGTAGGCCGTCGGCGAGGTGCCGTGCTTCTTGCGGTACGCGGAGGCGAAGAGTCGGTTGGCCGCGTTGTAGACATCGGGCGAGTAGTTCAGGGTGGTCTGGATGCCGAGAACATCCGTCTTGTCCTTGAAGCTCGCCAGGACGTTGCCCTCGGTCAGGAAGCCCGGGGCGTAGACGGGGCCGGTGTATCCCTCCGCGCGGAGTTGCTTGAGGAACTCCACGGCAGCGGCACCGGCGAAGAAGCAGAAGACGCCGTCCGGAGCGCGGGTCAGCGCCGTGGCGATATCCCGCTGGTAGGCATTCTTGCCCGGGACGCCGGAGATATCCTCCGTCCAGGTGACGGGAGCCGCGATCCGGGGGTCGGACTGCCCGAATTCCTCCTGGAAGCCCCGGAGTACGTCCTCGCCGGCTGGCGAGTCCGGCATGATGATCGCCAGCCGTGCCGACGGGTCGAGCGCATCCTTCAGGTGGCGGCCGAGGGCCCGACCGGCCTCGTCCAGCACGTACGACGTGCGCCAGATGTAGACGACGCTCTGCAGACTGCTGGGGGAGGCGTTGGAGCCGACCAGCGGCACCTGGGCCTGCTCCACGGTGTCTCGGATGCCGAGCATGACGGCCGAGCTGACCACGCCGGTGAGGGCCAGCACTCCCTGCTTGAGCAACTTCTCCACCGCGGCCTGGCCGGATTTCGCGTCGTTGCCCTCATCGGCGGTGACCAGCTCGGTCGGGTGCCCGCCGAGCTGCTCCTCGTTGAGATCCAGGAAGAGTTGGAAGCCGTTGGCCACCTCGGTTCCGACGTCGGTGAGGTCACCGGTCTGCGGAATGAGCATGCCGATCTTGATGGGGCTCAGCGGAGCGTCGGACGTACCACGGCCGGCGCATCCTGCCCCGAGTCCGACCGTGCCCAGCGCTGCCAACAGCTGTAGGGCACGCCTGCGGTTCACCTGTGTCACCGGTCCCTCTCCAGAGTCTTTGCCGGGCGTATCCGGCCCATCCGGCGTTTTACCCGCTTGGCCACGCTGCGTCAACCAGCTCCTAGATTTTGGTGAGGGAACGTAATGCGAGGACGACCTCCGGCCAGGCCGCTGACTCTGGGTCGATGAGGCCGAAATGTTCGCACTCGGGCAGCTCTATAAGCTGGACGTTGCCGCCAGCGGCGTGCCCGGCGGCAACGAATTCTCGGCTCATCGGGACCGGCACCTGCTCGTCGAGGGTGCCATGTATGACTACTGTCCGTGATTTAGGGGGCGGCAGTGAACGCGGATCACAGGCCGCGTAGCGGCCCGGTACCTCGGTCGGACCGCCACCGAGCAGTGCGGCCACCGCACCCGTGTCCAGGTCCAGCCGGTAGGCCTCGGCCAGGTTCGCCACCGGGGCCAGGGCGAGGGTCCCACCGACCACGGCGGGCCGGGTGGCGGCGGCGTAGAGTGCCAGCTGCCCACCAGCCGAGTGACCGATGAGGATCGGCGGGCCGGTCGCCACCGCACCGGGGAAGGCCTCGGCTGTCAGTCGGGGTAGCTCGGACACCCCGGTCAGGACGTCGACCATGGTTCCTGGCCAGCCACCGCCGGGCTGCCCGGTCCGGCGGTACTCGACCTGCGCCACCGGAAAGCCGAGCCCGGCCAGCGCGGTCGCTAGCGGCGCGGTGTGCCGGCGGTCGTACTCAGCTCGCCAGAAGCCGCCGTGCACAACGATCACGAGCCGCTCGGCCGGCCCGGCACCGGTTGGCCGGCGCAGATCCGCGACCTGGTCCGGATGGGGGCCGTAGGCGACGGTGACCTCCGGGGCCGGCGCGGGACGGGTGAGCACGGCACGCGGGTCGCTGGACATGCCGGTGACGGTAGCGGGTTGCCCCGATCGGCGCTGATCGTTGCTCCCGGAGGGCACCGCCGCCGGCGGCTGGGGAAAGATGGGTGCCATGACCGAAGCGCAGTCCGCAGGACAGAACGACGTGCAGGACCAGGCTGACGAGCAAGGCCAGGACGATGCTGCCCGGTCCGGCACCGTGGTGGTGGTGGGACCGGACGGCCGTCCGGTGGGCACGGTGCAGACCGACGATAGCCAGGAGGACCCGGCCCGACTGGTCGAGCAGCCGGCCAAGGTGATGCGGATTGGCAGCATGATCAAGCAGCTGCTGGAGGAGGTCAAGGCCGCCCCGCTCGACGACGCCAGCCGGCACCGGATGCGGGAGATCCACGAACGGTCCATCGTCGAGCTCAAGGAGGGGCTCGCCGTCGAGCTGCGGGAGGAACTGGAGCGTCTCGCCCTGCCCTTCACCGAGGAGAAGGCGCCCAGCGAGAGCGAGTTGCGGATCGCCCACGCGCAGCTCGTCGGCTGGCTGGAAGGGCTTTTCCACGGCATCCAGGCGGCCTTGGTCGCCCAACAGATGGCGGCCCGGGTGCAGCTGGAGCAGATGCGCTCCGGCCGGCAGGCCCTCCCCAGCGGGCCGGGCGGAATCGCGCCCGGCATGCCCGGGATGGGGCAGCCGGCGGGCGGTGAGGGGCACAGCACCGGCCAGTACCTCTGATCGGTGCGGCCCGGGGGCTGTCAGCGGGTCAGGAGCCGGTCAAGGTAGACGGCGACTCCGTCGTCGTCGTTTCGGAGGGTGGCTTCGTCGGCGGCCGCGTGCACGGCCGGGTGCGCGTTCGCCACCGCCACCCGGGCCCACCCCGCCCAGGAGAACATCGGCAGGTCGTTCGGCTGGTCGCCGAAGACCAGCACCTCCGCTGGGTCCACGCCGAGCCGTTCGGCGACCACCTGGAGCCCGGTCGCCTTGTCCACACCGGGCGGGCAGATTTCGATGAAGCCCAGGCCCGCCTGGGTGAGCGAGGCAGCGTGCGGTGGGATGATTCGCCGGGCCATCGCCAGGAGCTCATCGGTGTGGTGGTCGGCGGTCCGGGCGAAAGCCTTGATCACGTTGCCGGCGAGGCACTCGGCGCGGCTGCGCGCCTCGAACAGCTCTGGGTACGGCCAACTCGCGTGGTAGTCCCCCCAGAGCGGTGCGTTGGACTCGCCGGACGACTCCACCATGACGGTCAGCGGGCCGACCGCTGCCTCCAACTCGGTCAGCAACTCCGCCAGCACCGCACCGGAGAACCACTCGTCGCGGAGCACCAACGGCCCGTCCGGGTCGCTCTGGTCCACCACCCAGCCGCCGTTCGCCATCACCAGGAAGTCGGCGGCGCGGATGTCGTTACGGGTCAGCTCGGTCAGCCGTGGTCCGCGACCGGTCGCGCCGACCATCGGGATGCCGGCGGCGCGCATCCGGTCGAGCACCTCGTGCGTGTACGCGGAGACGGTGTTGTTGCTGCGGACCAGCGTCCCGTCCAGATCGGTGGCGATCAACTTCGGTAATCCCGGGCGGACCATGGCTCCTCCTTCGCCCGCCACCGCTACGGCCAGTCGTCACGGTTGTGTGACCCGGCGTTACGGCGGGCAGCCACCGTACCTCGCGGAGGCGGCGCCAACCATGGCCAATCGGCGAATCCGGCGCCAACGGGTGGCGGGGCGGCAGGGCCGAACCGGTGGTCGGGTAGGCCCGTGGCGCGGGTGGTGCCCAGTGGCATGGCTCGATCAATCCGGGCGGATGAACGGGGCGGTCGGGCGGACGGTGAGGTCGGCGGGGGGCGGCAGGTCGTCCGCTGCGGCGCGGCGGGGAGCACGCGGTCGTCGGGCCGGTGTTGTCGCCCCGGCCTCCGGTGTTGCCGCACCGGCCTCCGGCTCGGACCTGCCGGCGGCCGGGGCGAGCAGCACGGCAGCCCCGAGTAGTGCGCAGGTCAGTAAGGCGGCGACCATCCCCCGCCCGTATTCGGTGTCGACACCCACCTGGCCGGGGAAGTAGCCGGCGTTTTCGTCTCGGTCGCCGATCGTGGTCATCCCGGCGACCAGCACCGCGAGCAGAGCAGCCGCCAGGGCCAGGCCGGCGATGCGGGCGTTCGGCCGGGTGGCTCCGGTGCCGTACAGGGCGAGGGCGACCGCCACCGCCAGACCGAGGATGCCGACCAGGTAGGCGAGGCCGAGACCACCCGTCCGGTCAACCGTCTCCCGAATCTGGAACGCATCCCCGCCGGGAGTGATACCGGGCAGGTGCTGCACCACCCACGTTTGCGTCAGCGAGGCCAGCCCGGCGACGGCTCCGAGCCCGGCGAGAACGAGTGGCAGGCCTCGGTTACGGAGGAGCTGGGTGATCGAGCGCCGGTGGCCCGATGGTCGAGGAGCGTCCCCGCCCCACTGCCCGCCGGCGATCTCATCGGAGCGGTCTTCCTGCCGGGGGATGGGTTGCTTCGGATCCATCGGAGGCCCTTCTCATCGATGAGATTGATCCGCATCATGGCACAACCAGCCAGCGACGGTTCGGACCGAATCGCCTCCCCCGGCGGCTGTCCGCCTCCCCCGCCGCCTGTCCGCCTTCCCCGCCGGGGCGGGGCTTCCCGGCAGAAGCTCGGGTACCGGCAGAATGGGGCGGTGGCCATGGAGATGAACCGGGAGCGGTTCGAGGAGTTGGTCGGCGACGCGCTCGACGAGGTACCCGAGGAGTTGCTCAGTCTGATGAGCAACGTGGTCATCCTGGTCGAGGACACCCCACCCCCCGGCGAGGAGCTACTCGGCCTGTACGAGGGGCACGCCCTGACCGACCGCGGCTGGGACTACTCGGGCGTGCTGCCCGACCGCATCCTGATCTACCGCAACCCGATTCTGCGCATCTGCGACACCGAGGAGGACGTGGTGGAGGAGGTGGCGGTCACGGTTGTGCACGAGATCGCCCACCACTTCGGCATCGACGACGAGCGCCTGCACGAGTTGGGCTGGGGTTGAGCCGTCGGTCGCCCGGAACAGGTCGGCCACGGCCCGGCGCCGGGCGGGGGTGGCCAGAAACTGTGCGACCGGTCTCAGCTGAGATCCCCGCTACGCAGCCGGGCCAGCCAGGCGGCGGCGTCGACATAGTCGGCGTCAACGGGCCCCGCCGGGGCTGGCCGTTCACCTCCGCCGCCGGTCCAGCGGTGCCGGGGGTACGACCCGAGGAAGCGCACCTGGGCGCAGACCCGACGTAATCCCTGTAGCGC
Source organism: Salinispora pacifica DSM 45544 (assembly GCF_000378845.1). Taxonomy (NCBI): domain Bacteria; kingdom Bacillati; phylum Actinomycetota; class Actinomycetes; order Micromonosporales; family Micromonosporaceae; genus Salinispora; species Salinispora pacifica. Next base: position 3,199,283 of record NZ_KB905359.1, read on the forward strand.
CTCGCCGAGCCGGGCATCGGCCAGATGACCGGTGCAGTCGAGGAAGAACACGTACCGGCCGAGTGCCTCGCCGGTTGGCCGGGACTCGATCCGGGTCAGGTTGACTCCGCGCACGGCCAACTCCATCAGCACGGAGAGCAGCGCGCCCACCCGGTCGTGGGCGATGTACACCGCCAGCGACGTCACGTCGTCCCCCGTGGGCGGCGGGGGCGGCCCCGGCCGCGAGAAGAGCGCGAACCGGGTCACCGCGTCCGGGTGGTCGGCGATCTTTTCGGCCAGTACCGCGAGCCGGTGTCGGGCTGCGCCGATCGGAGCGCAGATCGCCGCGTCGAAGTCGCCAGCGGCGGCCCCGACCGCCGCCGCACCGTTGGAGAGCACGTCAACCACCGCCGCGTCGGGCAGATGGGCGTGCAGCCATGCCCGGCACTGCGTTGACGCCTGGGGATGGGCGGCCACGCTGCGCACCGCACCGAGGTGCCCGCCGGTGCGGGTGGCGAGCACGAACTCCACCGGCAGGATCACCTCCCGCGTGATCACCAACGGCTCGCCCTCGGCCAACTCGTCCAGCGTCACCCCGACCGCGCCACCGATGGAGTTCTCCAGCGGCACCAGCGCCGCATCCGCGGCACCGACCCGTACGCTCTCCAGCGCCTCGCCGACGCTGCGGGCGGGCGTTCGGTTGGCCCGCTCGGCGGCGGGGATGGTCCGCAGCGCCTGCTCGGCGAAGGTGCCCTCGGGCCCGAGGTAGACAAAGCGGGTCGGCGGTGTTCCCGGCATGGCGACAGCCTACGTACCCGAGCTGGCGTCGCAGGCCAGGGTCCGGATGCCGGTTGGGGAGGTTACCCGTACCTCCGCTGTGCAGACGTCGGTGCCGGCGGTGACCAGGCGTGGTGCGGTGCCGGAACCGCGGCTGACGACCTGGAGCGGTTCGTAGCCGGTGACGGCGAGGACGGTGTAGTGCCAGTCGTCGGCGCAGAGCGGCCCGGTCAGCAACCGTACCCGGGCGTCGGCGGGGAGCAGGTCCTGCCCGCGCACCAGGTCGGTCACCTGCTGGCTGGACGGTCCGGCGGGGCACCGGACGGCGACCGGCGTACTGCTGGCCGTCGGGGTGGACGCCCCCGTCGGCGACGGTGCCGCAGTGGTGGTCGCGGCGTCGGTCGGGCTGGGTGAGGTGGACCGGGCTGACTGGCTCGGCTGGGGGTCGCGCAGCTCGGGCGGGGTGCCGCAGCCCGAGGTGAGCAGTACCGCCAGGAGCGCCACCAGCCCACCCACGGTCGCGGCCGGGATCTGCGACCGGCCACGCCGGGTCGGTGGTCCGGTCCGGGGCCGGTCGGTGGGCGGAGCGGGAGCAGCGGGGCGGAGTCCGGACGGCACGGACGATCCTCAAATCGACATGAATAAGTGCAGCGGATGGGAGACCCATCGTAGGAGGGTCCGCTGGTCCGGTGAAGCCTCAACCGGGCCTCTTCTCGACCGAGGCCAACGCGACCAGCCCCTGGCTAGGTGCGGACCCGCGAGGCCAACGCGACCCAGCCCTGGCTAGGTGCGGACCCGGTGCCCGGCTCGCTCGAGCGCGGTGACGGCCTGATCGAGGCGGACCGCCGGGACCAGCAGGTAGTCGGTGTCGTGGGTGGAGAAGGCAACCACGGAGACGCGGGCGTCGGCCAGCGGGTCGATGAGAGCGGCCAAGCCGGTGGAGAGTGCGAGGTCGGAGGGGCCGACCAGGCGTAGGCAGCGCCAGGTGGTCTCGGTCTGTGCCGGTGCGCGCGTCGCGGGACAGATCACCGACACGCCATCGGTGGTCCAGCTCACCGTGACCACGTCATCGTCGCTCAGCCCGCCCGAGAGGCCGGGCGGCAGGGCAGAGCCGGCCGCCAGACGGCAGACGGCGTAATCACCCGGCAGCAGAGCGAGATCCAGCATGAGGGCACCTTACGGCCTCGGGCGGTTCCTACCCAGCACACCGCGTGCGGCGCACGCCACATGCAGTGCTCCGGGTTAGACCTCGGAGAAGAATGTGAGGGAGCCGACGGCTACACCGGCGTGGTGCACCGGGGTGGAGATGGCGTCAACGGTGGCGTCCGGCGCCCCCGCCGACACCCCTTTGATCCGGAGCAGCCCGCGGGCCAGGCGGCCGGAGGTGATGGCGAGGAGCGGTGGGATCTTGTCGAGTTCCGGCTCGGTCAGCTCGCCCCGGTTGGCGGTGAAATCGAGTAACCGCAGGCTACCGTCGAGTAGTGGTTGCCCGATCACGTCCCGACAGTCACCGAGAAAGAGGAGTTGAGACCCGGCGGCGGATACGGCGACCACACGAGTGTCGGCAGCGATGAGCAGGCAGGGCTCGTCTGCCTGGGAGACGGCTACCGACCAGGAGGTGACGTTGTCGTACTCCTGCTCTGTCGGTGCCACCACCGTCGGCACGCGGACTTCTGAGAGCGAGAGTTCGACGTGGGCCACCGCACCTCCTACCTAAACCCAGACGGTCTGCCCACGCTAGCGTGACCCGACGCATTTTCGCTGACCGTGCCGGCAACCGTCAGCTCACTGGTGGTGATTTGGACCGTGACCCACCGACGGTACCGCCGGTGCTCCGGCTTGTCAGCTGCCGTCGCCATACCACCGGTAGTCGGCCGCCGGACGGTAGCTGCCGTTGCGCCAGGTGCCCGGGTGCTGCGCGACCCGGGACAGCTTGGCCGCGGTTTCCGGGCTGATTCGGTTCCCCGCGGCGACGAGGAGCCGGTCCAGTTCCCGGTGGGTGGCCATCAGACAGTCCTCCGGGAGGCCGTACACGCTGATGACGCCGGAGCCGACGAACGTCAGCACCGGCGTCACCGGGATGGGTAGCCCAACCGCGTTGCTGAGGGCCTTGCTCGCCCGCTTGGCATCCTTGCGGGCCTCGGCCACGTAGGCCGGGCGCTTGCCGTTGATCTGTACGACCTCCCCGGCCACCAACACCCGGGCCCGACCGTGATCAACGATGGTGACCGCGTGGAGCCCGCTCGGGCCGATCACGAGAAAGCCGGCGCGTTCGTCCTCGGCGGCGTCGTGGAGCAGATCGAGCGAGTCGGTACGCGGCCATTCGATCACGTGCCAGGCCGGACCGAGTTGGTCGAGTCGACCCAGAGCCCGTGCTCCGGCTGCCTCCAGCCGCCGTGCGCCCCGCTCGGCCCGTCGGCGGCGGGCCCACTCGAGGGGGGAGGAGCGGGGTGGGGCGAGAGCGCCCGGGCTATCCACCCGAGGATGCGGCACCGCCATGGGCGGCAACGCCTGGGCGGAGGGTGCGGCTCGGCGAGCAGGGTAGACAGTCATCGCGACCTCCGGCAAAAGGTCCCTCGAAGTTATGTCCCCGCTACCCTACGTCGCTACTCCCCTGAGAGGGCAAGTTGGAGCGCCGGAGTGAGTGCGGATGAATGCCGTGTTCATCCATCGTTGTTTCGCCGGATACCAAGAACTCAGGCTCTAGGCTGCGATGGTGAGCCACTACGTGGACAGTGAGGTGGGCCGCCTGGGTACGGTCCTGCTGCACCGCCCCGGTCCCGAGCTCGCCCGGCTCACCCCCCGCAACAGTGGTTCGCTGCTCTTCGACGCGATTCCCTGGGTCAGCCGGGCGCAGGAGGAGCACGACGCGTTCGCCGCCGTGCTGCGCGAGCGCGACGTGGAGGTGCTGCACCTGGCGGAGCTGCTCACCGAGACCCTCGCCGGCGACGACGCGCGGGCCGAGCTGACCGAGCAGGTGCTGCGCTCGCCCCGGCTCGGCGACCAGCTACGCGCCCGGGTCGCCGCCCACCTCGCCTACCTCGACCCGGCCACGTTGGCCGGTGTCCTCATCGCCGGTCTGGCCCACGAGGAACTGCGGATCACCCGGGAGCGCCCCGGCGGCCTGGTCTACCAGCTGATGGACCGGCACGACTTCGTCATCGACCCGTTGCCAAACCTGCTCTTCACCCGCGACTCCTCGGTCTGGATCGGCGGTCGGGCCGCCGTCACCAGCCTGGCCATGCCCGCCCGCCGGCGGGAGAGCACGCTGACTGACATCATCTACCGCCACCATCCACGTTTCGCCGGCACCGAGTTCGCGTACCACCCGGGGATGGAACATCTGGAGGGTGGGGACGTGCTGCTGCTCGCCCCCGGAGTGCTGGCGGTCGGGGTGGGCGAGCGGACCACGCCAGCGGGTGCCGAGCGGCTTTCCCGCCAGGTCTTCGCCGCGGAGCTGGCGCACACCATCCTGGTCGTACCGATCGCCCAGGAGCGGGCCACCATGCATCTCGACACCGTCTGCACGATGGTGGACACCGATGCGGTGCTGATGTACCCGAACATCGCCAGCACGCTCGTCGCGTACACGGTGATCGCCGGGACGGGCGGCGACGATCCGCGGGTGCAAGGACCAGCGCCGTTCCTGCGGGCCGCAGCGGACGCGATGAAACTGGACCAGCTTCGGGTGATCGACACTGGCCTGGATCCGGTGACCGCCGAGCGGGAACAGTGGGACGACGGCAACAACACCCTCGCCCTGGCGCCCCGGCTCTGCGTCAGCTACGAGCGGAACACAGAGACCAACGCGCAGCTTGAGCGAGCCGGTATCGAGGTCGTCCCGATCGCCGGCTCGGAGCTGGGCTCCGGGCGGGGCGGCCCCCGGTGCATGTCCTGCCCGCTACTCCGCGCCCCCCTCGGCCGGGGAGACTGAGCCGGCCGCGCGCCTCCGCCGGCCGCGCGGACTCAGCGGAGGGCGAGCTGGCGGCCGAGGAGCCCGTGCCGCGCCCGTCGGGCCGCCGCATCCAGGGGGGTGGCGGCTGCCAAGGCCGCAGCGTAGCGTTCGGCGAACTCGGCCACCGGCTGCTCCCAGTGGCCGGCCGGGGTCTCCTCCGGAAGGTCCCAGACCGGCACGAGGCGTCCGTGCGCGCGGAACATTCCGGCGAACTTCGTCTCCTCGCCCAGGGTCAGGGTGCCGGCCACGCTGAGGCGGGCCAGCGCATCCAGGGCGGCGTCCTCGTCGTCGGGGAGCACCCACCGGACGTGTGCCTTCTCCGAGACCTGGCACCAGTAGGCGGCGCGGGCCGCGGTGAGCCGCACAGTCGGGTAGATCGCGGCGTCGGCCCGCTCCAGCGACGCCTGCACGGTCGGATCGGCGGCCGAGTCCGGGTCGAGCCAGAACTGGAAGCTCTTGTGCAGGGTGATCTCCAGGGGAGCATCAACCAGCACGTCCGGCAGTCGGGGCCCCGGGCCGGGCAGCGGCGGCACGCCGACCTGGCGGCCCGGCTCGGTACGCAGCGCGCAGAGCAACGCCTCGGCCAGGTCCCGGGAGACGTCACCGGACTGTTGATGCCGCTGGAGGCCGAGCAGGACCCGGCCGGTTGGCTGCACCATCGCCGGTGCCGCCACCGGCAGGACGGTGGCCAGCAGGACCTCCCGCTCGCCGAACTCGGTCACCAGGTCGGGGGCGAGGCGCAGTGGTGCGGTGGCGGCCGGCACGAGCTCGCGTAGGGCGATCCACTCCGGCTCGTCGGTCAGGCCCTCGAAGGGGCGGGGCACGAAGATGTCCCGCACCTTCTCCCGTTTCCCGGTGGTGTCCGCGGCCCGCTGGCTCTTTCGACGCTTGCTCACGGTCGGACAGCCTAGAGGGCCGCGTGGGCTGACGGGGGTCGGACCCACCCGGCCTCGCCGGTCAGGCGATCACCAGATCCGGTCCGTCGAAAGCGTTGCCGCCGACCGTCTCGGCCTGCGGTCCGACCGGCTCGGTCGGACTTCCGGCCGGCTCGAACTCAGCCCAGACGCTCTGCCCGAGGCCATCCTGGTCAACACCCCAGCGGCTGGACAAACCGGCGACGATGTGCAGGCCACGGCCGTCGGGTGCGTCGGGATCGATAGCCCGGATCCGCGGCTCGACAGGGGCACCACCGTCAGTCACCCGCAAGAAGATCCGCGGGCCGATCGGGGTGGGGCGCAGCCGCCAACCCACCCGGATCACCCCGCCCGGAAGTGGGTCGGCGTGCCGTACGGCGTTGCCCACCAGCTCCGCGAGGACCGCCACGAGATCCGCGAGCAGCGCTGGCGGTACGGCGGTGCCTAGCTCGCCGGCGAGCCAGTGCCGCGCCTGCCGGGCTCCCACCCCGTCGTGGGGAACCACCACGCACCACGTCCGTTCGGGACTCTCCGTCAACACCGTCGCCCTTCACCCCCACCGCTTTTGGTCACCCATGGGGTAGTCGTACCTCTGCGACCGTACCGCCACCGGCCTTCGGCCGGAGACATACCCGTCCATTCTGTTGCTCCACGATGCGACGGACGAGAAAGAGGCCGAGCCCGGCTCCGGGAAGGCGCTGGCCGTCGCCGGAATCGCCCTGCCAGTACTGGTCGAACGCGCGCTCCACGTGCTCTGGACGGATGCCGATGCCCTGGTCGGCGACGCGGACGGAGATGGTCTCTCCGTCGGTACCGGCGGTGACCGTGATCGGACTGGTGGGGGGTGAGTACTTGCCGGCGTTTGTACAGAGTTCGGTGAGGACCGTCGCCAGACTGGCCCGGTGACCGAGCGCCCAGGGCAGGCCGACCGGTGCGGTGAGGGTGATCCGGCGCCGTAGCTCGGCGGGGAGTTCGGTCACCGCCGCCCGCAGGGCGTCGCCCAGGTCGTACGGGGCGGGCGGCGTTCCGCCGGCGCCCGCCTCGGCGGTGGAGGAGAGGAGCCGGTCGACGAGGCGGGCCAGTTCGTTGGCGCGCTGCCCGATCTTCTGGGCGGCCAGCTGCCGGTCGGCGTCACTGAGTGCCTCCCAGTGATCGGTGAGGGTGTCCGCGTACCCCTTGATGACAGTCACGGGTGTACGCAGCTCGTGGCTGGTCACCGCGACGAAGAGGTCGTGGTCGGCGATGCTCTGCTGCTCGTCGGTGATGTCGCGGAAGGTGACCACGCGGAGCGTTCCGGGCCCCGGCAGCTCTTCCGAGGCGATCCGCAGCCAGCGACCGTCCGGCAGCCGATGGTCGAGTGCCTGCCCCGGTGGGGGAAGGGGGAACGGCGCGGGCCGACTGAGTACGTCGGTGACCGCGTGGCCGGTGATCTGGACGGCGGCGGGATTCCAGAGTTGGACGCGGGCCTCGCTGTCGACCACCGTCAGGCCATCGGCGAGCGCGGCCACGATCGGTCCGTCAACGTGCACCGGCAGGCCGCGCTGGTCGCCGTAGAGATGGGCGATGCAGGAGGCGACGTAGGCGATCACGCACTGGTGGTCCGGGCCCGGTTGATCCTCAGCGGCGGGGTAGAGGGCGTGCAGGCTGCCCACGGTGTGCCCGCTGATCTCGGCGCGGGACACCACCATCTGGGACCTGGCCGGGCCGGTGAAGTTCGTCCCGAGCCGGCCGCTCAGGCGGTCCGTGTCGAGCTGGTGGACTCTGGGTCCGGAGAGCAGACAGATGACGTTCGGGTCGTCTGCCGGCAGGGGTTGGCCGAGGGTCCGTTCGGCGGTGCCGGTGGCGGCGATCACCCGTCCACCGGTGGAGGTGAACTCGACGAAGGCCATCCCGGCGGCCCCCAGTGCCTGCTGGGTCACCCGGAGGAGTTGGCGGAGTGCCGGTGCGCCGGCCTCGCCGGAGTTGATCAGTTCGATCACCGCGGCGTGGCCGTTGATCAGAGCAGAGAAGTCCGTGCGTCTCGGCATGCCCCCGAGTGTGCACCGCCGGCCGGATCCGGGACAGGTCCGTTGGTCCCACGCTCAGCCATGGAGTCGGGTGAGCGTGGGAGCCGGTCGATCGGTGATGATGCCGTCCACCCCGGCGTCCAGCACCAGCTCCAGGTCGCGGGGTTTGTTGACGGTCCAGACGTACACCTGGTTGCCGGCTGCCTGCAGCGCGGGGACCAGGGTGGGGTGGGCACGCATCAGCGCGAGGCCGGGACCGGCGATCTGGATGCCGAACGGCAACCGATTCAGCCGAACCCCGCGCGGCAGCCTGTCCAACAGCAGCACGGCGGGTAGCGCGGGGGCCAGCGCACGGAGTCGCCGCACCGCCAGCAGCGAGAACGACATGACGGTGACCTGGAGCGGGTGGTCGGGTCTTGGCACGGTCAGTCCGTGCCGTTCGAGCAGCGCGACCAGCCGGCGCTCGACGTGTCGCCCGTACCGGGACGGGTGTTTGGTCTCGATCAGCAGCCGGACCGGCCGGCCGGCGGCGCGGGTCGCTTCCAGGAGCCGATCCAGGGTGAGCAGCCGTAGGTACGACTCGTCCAGCACCTCGTCGCCGTTGGCTCGTGCGGGTCCCGGGTGCCAGGACCCGAAGTCGAGCCCTTCCAACTCGGCGAGCGTGCGGGTGCTGACCGGGCCGTGCCCGTTGCTGGTGCGGTCCAGGCGACGGTCGTGTACGCAGACGAGGTGCCCGTCGCGGGTCAGCCGAACATCGCACTCCAACCCGTCGGCGCCCTCGTCGAGGGCGCGCAGGTACGCGGCCAGCGTGTGTTCCGGTAGGTCGTATGACGAGCCGCGGTGGGCGAAGACCAGGGGGTGGGCCATGAGGCGCGGCTACAGGACTCGGCCGGGCTGTCCGTCGCCGCCGACCACCGGCCGGCCGGTGGCGGCCCATTCGCCCATCCCGCCCTCGACGTTGCTTACCTGCTCCCAGCCGTTGCGCAGGAGGTAGGTGACGACCTGTGCGGAGCGCCCGCCGGATCGACAGATGACGGCCACCTCGCGGTTGTCGGGCACTTCGGACAACCGGGTGGCGAGCTGGGTCATCGGCAGGTGATGGGCGCCGGGGGCGTGGCCGGCGAGCCACTCGTCGTCCTCGCGGACATCGAGCAGGTACGCATCGTCGTTGATCTCGGTCACGGTCACGGTGGGTACGCGGGGTCCGAACACGGCCTCCAGCTTAGGGGCCGGGCGCTTTGGGTGGGTGTTGCCGGTTGGTCAGAGCTGGGTGACCCACCGGGGGTTGGCCCGGGCCCACTGCGGCACCCGCTGGTTCTGGATCGCGGTGAAAATCCCGGCGCCGCCCTCCTCCAGGACGACGTAGGAGACCTCGTCGATGGTCTGCGGGTAGGACGGCAGCCGGATCCCCCGTAGGGCGTCCGCCGGCAGGTCCCGCAGCGCGAGAAGCAGATCCGCCAGGAGTACGCCGTTGGTGTCCACCGTCAGTGAGTTGCCGACCGCTCGGATCACCTGGTCCAGGCGGACCGGGTTGGTTCGGATCGAGGTCTCGGAGGTGCGCTGCAGTATCGCCCGGAGGAGCTGTTGCTGGTGGGTCTGCCGGTCGTAGTCGCCGTTGGGCAGGTCGTAACGCTGGCGAGCGAAGTCCAGCGCGGTGCCGCCGTCCATCTCCTGGCACCCGGGGGTGAACACCCGGTCGGTGTGGATGGAGCGGAACTCGGTGTCGACGCAGATGCGTACGCCGCCGAGGTGGTCGATGACGTCGCGGAAGCCGGAGAAGTCGACCTTGACTGCGCCGTCGAAGCGGATGCCGGTGAGCTGGGCGAGGGTCGCGGAGAGGAGTTGGGTGCCGGATGCTCCGCCACCGCCGTGTTGGTACGCGGCGTTGATCTTGTCTACCCCGCCGCTGAAGCCGGGGGCCGGGGGGATGATGACCCGAAGGTCCCGGGGCACCGACATCAGGAACGCCTCCCGCCCGCCGGCCGGCACGTGCACGATGAGGATGGTGTCCGACCTTCGGTCGGCGGTGGCGCTGCTGCTTCGCCACCGGTCGGTCCCGATGAGCAGGAAGTTCAGCGGACCGTCCAGGTCGGTCCGGCTCCGCCGGGCGTCCGGGTCGAGCAGCTCCTCCCGGGTCACCGTCTGGTCGTACCGATGGGCGAGCCGGTAGAGGCCGACCGCGGCGACGCTGGCCAGGATCACCAGCGCGAGGCCGACGCCGAGTAGGAGGCGGGGCCAACGTGGCCGTCCGCGCCGGACGCCCGCGTCGGCCCGCTCCCGTCCGCCCCTCGACCTGGACGTGGTTCCTCCCCGCCACCGTCTGTGAGTAATCCTCGCATCAGGCTACGGTTCGGCACGCCACCGGCGGGTCCGTTCGCTGGATCCCAACCCGGTCGGGTCGACGCTGGCGGCGCTGCCCCGGCGTGCGGGGTCAGCTGTCGGCGTCGCTCTCGTTCGTCGCGACCCAGTCGGCCATGCTGTCCGCGGAGATGGCCTGGTACATCGCGAGCGCCTGCTCCCGGTCGGAGATCACGACTGATTCGCCGTTGATGGTCTGGCTGCCGTTGTGCGGGCTGGTCACGAAGGTCAGATTCTCCCCCCGCAGGCTGCGGAACTGGAGGGCTATGTCGATCAGGGAGAAGTCTTCGTCAACGGTGACCGCGGCGGTTACGGCCTTGAGGAAGTCGTTCATCTTGACTGGGTTGGTGAGCGTTCCGGTGCTGGCCGCCTTGCCCATCAGCGCGCGCAGGAACTCCTGCTGGTGCCGCATTCGGTCGAAGTCGCCCCGGGGGAACTGCTTGCGCTGCCGGACCCAGTCCAGCGCCTCGGCGCCGTCCATGTGGTTGACACCCTCGGTGAAGGTTCGGTAGGGCTTGTGGATTGAGGTGATCGTCTTCTCCACGGTGAGATCAACGCCGCCGAGCGCATCCGTGACCTCTTCGAACCCGCCGAAGTCGATCGCCATGACATGGTCGAGGCGGACATCGGTGAAACACTCCACGGTGCGGACCGCCAAGGGGAGGCCGCCGAACGCGAAAGCGGCGTTGATCTTCCTCCGCTGCCCCGAGTCGCAGGCGGCGCTCGCGCTCTCCGGGACCGGCACGTACAGGTCACGGGGGATCGACACCAGGTATGCCTCCTGGTGGTCGCTGGGAATGTGCAGCACGATGATCGTGTCGGCGCGCCACTCGCCGCGTTGGTCCATCGGCGCGTCCGGATCCCGGGAGTCCGTGCCGACGAGGAGGATGTTCAGCGCGCCATCAACCGTCTTGACCGGTCGGTCCTCGGTTTCCCCGGGCGGGAACGGATTGGTCCGGTCGAGGTCGTTGTCGAGGCCGCGAGCGTAGAACCAGGCCCCGGTGCCGGCGAGCAGCGCGCACACCAGCACCGCGACTCCGGCCACCAGCGCGATCCGGCCCCAGCGAGGACGCGGGCCACGCCGCCCCGGCCCGGGGCGACCACCCGGCCGCCCCGGGCCACCCGGGCCACCGGGACCGCCAGGGCCGAGGGGCCCACCACCGGTCGGTCCGGTCGGTCCGGTCGGGCCGGTCGGCGCGGGGTGCCATCCCGTCGGCGCGGGGCGGGCACGTCCGGTGGCGCTGGGGCCGGCCACCCGCGCCCGCCCGGAGCTGCGGCTCAGGTACGGGAGCGGGTAAGCGGCGGCGGTGGTCGCTGACATGCGAGTCAGGGTACGTCGGGATGCTGTAAGCCGGTGGCACCCGAATTGGCGATGGGCCGCCGTGGGCGGCTACCCGAGCCGGTCGCGAAAGTATGCAATCGTGCGGCGCAGGCCCTCCTCGGGCGTAACCTCCGGCTCGAAGTCGAGGAGTTCCCGGGCCAGGGTGAGATCCGGTCGACGCATCTTCGGATCATCCGCGGCCCGGGTGACGTAGGTCACCTCGGAGTTGCTCCCGCAGAGTGACACGATCGACTCTGCCAGTCGACGCATGCTCAGCTCGTGCTCGGTCCCGCAGTTGACCGGCCCGGTCTCGGTCGAGTCCAGCAGTAACAGGATGCCCCGCACCAGATCATCGACGTAGCAGATGGAGCGGGTCTGGTCCCCGGTGCCGTGCACGGTGATCGGCTCGCCGCGCAGGGACTGGGCGATGAACGTCGGGATCGCCCGGCCGTCGTCTGGCCGCATCCGTGGACCATAGGTGTTGAAGATCCGGACAATGGCGACATCGGCTCCCCGGCTCCGGTGGTACGCCATCGTCGCCGCCTCGCCGAACCGCTTCGACTCGTCGTAGACGCTCCGGATCCCGATCGGGTTGACGTTGCCCCAGTACGTCTCCCGCTGGGGGTGCTCCAACGGGTCCCCGTACGCCTCGGAGGTGGAGGCCAGCAGGAACCGGGCACCGTCGGCGACCGCCCGGTCCAGCAGGTGCAGGGTGGCGACCGAGCCGACCCGGAGGATCTCCACCGGCAGCTTCTCGAAGTCGGTGGGGCTGGCCGGCGACGCCATGTGCAGGATGGCGTCGAACCGTTCGGCGAGGGCGGGGTGGTGCTCGGGAAGCCCGTCGGAGATATCCGCCTCGACGAGCGTGAAGGTCGACGTCTCCGCCAGATGGGCGACGTTCTCCTTGGACCCGGTCACGAAGTTGTCCACCGCCACGACCGTGCAGCCACGGGCGAGGAGGGCGTCCACCAGGTGGGAGGGGACGAAACCCGCCCCGCCGGTGACGAGGATGCGATGACCGGGGCCGAAGCGTTGCACAACCTTCATGGCGGCCACCCTACCGAGCAGTCGGTTCCCGCCCGGCGCGGAAGGGCCGGGCCGGGGCATCGGCGCCCCGCCCGGCCCGCCCGGGTGCCGCCGGCTCGGCCCAGGGGTGTCGCCGCCCGGACCGCGATGTCACCGCCCCGGGACGGTCAGTGCGCGCCCGCGCCGGTGAGCGAGCGAACCTCCAACTCGGCGTAGCGCTGATCGTCGCGTTCCTTGGAGATCACCGTCCCGAACCAGCCGCAGAGGAAACCGAACGGGATGGAGAGCAGGCCCGGGTTGGACAGGGGGAACCACTGCCAGTCCTGGTCGGGGAACATCGCGGTCGGTGAACCGGAGACGACCGGGGAGAAGAAGACCAGGAAGACCGCGGCGAAGAGGCCACCGTAGATGGCCCAGACCGCGCCGTTGGTGTTGAACCGCCGCCAGAAGAGGCTGTAGAGGATCGCCGGCAGGTTGCCCGACGCAGCCACCGCGAAGGCGAGGGCGACCAGGAAGGCGACGTTCAGGTTCTGCGCGAAGATGGAGAGGACGATCGCGATCGCGCCGATCACCAGGGCGGAGATCCGCGCCACGGCTACCTCCTGCCGCTCGGAGGCGGTGCCGTTCTTGACCACGTTGGCGTAGAAGTCGTGCGCCAGGCTGGACGAGGAGGCCAGGGTCAGGCCGGCGACGACCGCCAGGATCGTCGCGAAGGCGACCGCCGCGATGACCGCCAGCAGGGTCGCCCCGCCCAACTCCCCGCCGAGGAAGTCCACCCCCAACACCTCGGCCAGCTGCGGCGCGGCGGTGTTCCCGGCCCGGTCCTGCGCGGTGATCGCCTCGCTTCCCACCAGCGCCGCGGCACCGAAGCCGAGCGCGAGCGTGAGCAGGTAGAAGGTGCCGATGATGCCGATCGCCCAGAGGACGCTCTTCCGGGCGGCCTTCGCCGTCGGCACGGTGTAGAAGCGGATGAGGATGTGCGGCAGGCCGGCCGTGCCGAGCACCAGCGCGACGCCGAGGGAGAGGAGATCCAGCTTGCTGTAGAAGGTTTTCAGGGCGTCGCCGGGGGTTTCGACGCCGTACCGCAGCCCCGGTGCGAGGAGGGCGGAACCTTTGCCGGAGGCGTCCGCCGCCTCCCCGAGCAGGTCGGAGAGGTTGAACTTGTACTTCGCCAACACCAGCAGTGTCATCACGACGGCGCCGCCCATCAGGAGGAACGCCTTCACGATCTGCACATAGGTGGTGCCCTTCATGCCGCCCACCGTCACGTAGGTGACCATCAGCGCGCCGACCATGATGATCGTGGCGATCTTGGCGGCGTCTGCGTCCAGGCCGAGGAAGGTCGTACCCGGCTTGATGCCGAGCAGCAGCGCGACCAGCGCCCCCGCACCGACCATCTGGGCGAGCAGATAGAAGATCGAGACCGTGATGGTGGAGGCCGCGGCGGCCGTCCGTACCGGACGCTGCCGCATCCGGAAGGCGAGCACGTCGGCCATCGTGTAGCGGCCGGAGTTGCGCAGCAGCTCGGCGACGAGCAGCAGCGCCACCAGCCAGGCGACCAGGAAGCCGATCGAGTAGAGGAAGCCGTCGTAGCCGTAGAGGGCGATCAGGCCGGCGATGCCGAGGAACGACGCCGCCGACATGTAGTCGCCGCCGATCGCCATGCCGTTCTGGAAGCCGGAGAAGGAGCGGCCACCCGCGTAGAAGTCGGTGGCGGTCTTGGTCTGCCGGCTGGCCCACACCGTGATCGCCAGCGTCACCGCCACGAAGACGAGAAAGAGCGTGAGGGTCAGGTTCCGGGCGGTGCTGTCACCCGCCTCAGCCGCGAGGACCGTGGTCATGGGGCACCTCCCCGATCTCCCCGATCTCCGCGCGGATCCGGTCCGCCACCGGATCGATCCGGCGGGCGGCGTACCAGGAGTAGAGCCAGGCGATCAGGAAGGTGGAGGCGAACTGGAGCAGACCGAAGACCAGCGCCACATTGATATTGCCGACGATCTTCGTACCCATGAGGTCCCGCGCGTACGCGGACAGGATCACGTAGAGCGCGTACCAGAGGAAGAACGCGACGGTCATCGGGAAGACGAAGCCGCGCAAGGCGCGCCGCAACCCGGCGAAGTCAGCCGACCGTTGCACGGCCAGATAGCGTTCCGCCGTCGACTCGGCCGGGTCGGACGCGGGTGTGTCTGTGGACATCCGTGGCTCACCACCTTCACAGGTATCCGGGGTTTCGCGCACGGTAGGGAATCCGCTACCGGTCCGGGAAGGCGTCGATCGTCGCCGGTCGTCAGCTGCGCCGAACGGCACCGTGGCTGCGCTGAGTGACCTGGCTCACTCCGACGACCGGCGACCACCTCCGGCGATCTCGCGGTACCGGCCCCGGTAGTGCAGCAGCGGCTCCGCCTCCTCGACCAGTTCGACGGCGACGATCGTGGCCTCCACCAGCAGCGCCCAGCCGTACTCCCGGGCGGTGTCGAGGCGGCAGCCGGTCCAGCCGCCGGCGTCCGACGGCACCGGGCCGTACTCGGTGTCGGTCCAGTCGCCGGTGGCGAAGAGGCCGCCCGGCGACGGGAAGAGCCCGGCGAAGCGGTCGGCGAGCTGCCGGTGTGCCGGGCCGAGTGGCGCCACCGCGAAGCGCCCAGCCGCCTCGGCCGCCGCCCACAGCTCCGACTCCGGGTCGACCAACCCGAGTAGCCGGTCCGGCTCACCCTCCGCCACCAGCGTTGACGACACCGTCAGCCCGGCCGGGCCGGGCGCCGTCCAGAGCGTCACCGGCGTCGCCAGCCGACCGCGCAACCGGCGTACGGGGGACCGCTGGCCGGCGGGAACGGCGAACGGGTCGGTGTGGTGGATGTCAGCGCCCGGCTCATGATTCACGTGGAACATTCTGCCGTCCCCGGCCCGCGCCCAGCCGACGAAGCGTTCCCGCAGCCCGTCCGACAGTTCACTCCGGCGCAGCGGCGCCAGCTGTGTCGCCGCCTCCGCGAGCAGCGTTCCCAGGTAGACGAGGAGCGCCGGTCGATCGTGCCGGTACTCCACCAACAACGCGAGTCGCGCCGGTTGGCAGGGCCAGGGGGCGCCACACGCCCGACACCGCCAGAGCGGGCGCATCGGTACGTGTGGCACCCCTCGGCCCGCCGCCGGGCGGCCCCTTGGCGGTCGTGCTCCGCTCACCAGCGGCCACCGTTGGCCCGCCAGGTCTGCGCCGGGGTCAGCCAACCAACTCGGCCCGGTTGGGGTGACGCCACCGTCGGCCAGCTGGCCCACGCGGGCGGCTGCTGCGGCGGAGCCGTCGCCCGCCCCACCGCCGTCGCCCCCCACGTGCTGGCCGCCGCCGGCCGGCCCCTGCGCCGGTACCACCGCAACGCGCCGTTTCGTCGGAACAGTCTGAGCATCGCTGCCTCCTCCAGGTGGTGGGTCGCCCCGACCCGGGAGTGCTCGGGGCGACCCGACGCAGGACCAGCTGCCGGGCGTCGCCTCCACCAGCCGGGCCGCGCAGCTTCCACCCTGGACTCGGTAGCCCGGGCGGGGGAGGATGCCAGTGCTTACTACAGAACGCGGTCACGTACTTACCAGGAAGGTAAGGATGAACGTCGAGATGTGGATTCGAGCGCTCAAGGCTGCTCGGGCGGGCGCAGAAATGTCACAGGAGGCGCTGGCTGCCTCGATCAAATGGAGCCCGTCCACGGTGGCCGCGATCGAGACTGGCCGACGTCGCCCGACGATGGAGTTTGCTGTTGCTGCAGATCAAGCACTTGGAACTGGAGGAATCCTCGCCAGCCTGCTCAAGGAAGATGAGGGCAGGGGTGGGCCGTCCTGGTTTGAGTCTTGGCCCGGGCACGAAGAACGAGCCATCCGACTGTGTTACTTCGAACCCCTGTCTGATCCCCGGCCCACTGCAAACCGAGGAGTATGCGCGGGCGGTGGTTTCGGCGGGCAGGTTGTACCGAACCGAGCGGGTGGAGGAGCTTGTCAGCCTCCGGATGAGGCGGCAGCTTGTCCTCCACCAGAACGAGTCGTCCGAATGCGTGTTTGTGATCGATGAAAGTGCCCTGCATCGACCGGTCGGAGGGCACGCTGTCATGGATCGGCAGCTCAGTCGACTACTCGAAGCGGCCGAGCTGCCTCAGGTGCGTCTACACATCCTGCCGCTTGAGGTTGGTGCCCACGCCTCGATGGGCGGCGGCTTCGTGATCGCGGAACTCCCCGGAAGCGACAACCTGCTTTGCCTCGACAACGCGGCACGGGGACAAATCGCTGACTACCCGGAGTGGATGCGCTTGGTGCAGCGCAAGTGGGAGCATCTACTCGGCGAGGCCCTGAGCGAGCGGGCCTCCATCGATGTGATCAACAAGCTGAAGGTGACGCCATGATGAGTGCCGGACCGCTATGGCGGAAGTCAACCAGATCAGCCAATGAAGGCAACTGTGTCGAGGTGGCGGACAATCTGGCCGGGGTGGTGTTGGTGCGGGACAGCAAGGACCGGCTCGGCCCTGCGTTGACGTTTGGTCCCGAGTCCTGGCGCACGTTCGTCGCCGCTACCCGCCTCCGCTGACCAGTTGCTGGAGGTGGCCGAGCTACCGCAACTCCGGCTGCATGTTGTGCCACTCAGCGTCGGCGGGCGCGTCGGCCCATCTGGGCCTTGTGCTGGGCGAGGCGTTGTCCACAAGCACTTCGCTGGACATGATTCGAAAGCTGAAGGTGACGTCATGACTGCTGTTGAACCGCGCTGGCGCACGTCAACCCGCTCTGGGGATACCGGGGGCAACTGTGTCGAGGTGGCGGACAATCTAACCGGGGTGGTGTTGGTGCGGGACAGCAAGGACCGGCTCGGCCCTGCGTTGACGTTTGGTCCCGAGTCCTGGCGCACGTTCGTCGCCGCTACCCGCCTCCGCTGACCGGCAGCGGGCCCGCCCGGCTGCGTCTGACGTGGCGGCGGCCGGAGGACGCACCGCCTGCCCAGCGACCGAGGTGGCGATCGCTGGGCGGCTTCCCGTTGATCACGGGGCTGGGAGAAGGTTTCCCTTCGCTGAGTTGTCGCCCTCGGCGCCGTCGGGCTCGGGGTAGGGCCAGCCTTCGCCGTCTCCGGTTTCTGTCCCGGTGAAACCCCAGACGATGGTGGCGTCCCACTGGCTGGGCTGCGCCCCTCCGAGTACGGACTGCGGTGCGGACAGCGGAAGGTTGACGACGGAGTCGGCACCCGCCGCCAGTGCTGGCAGCCAGCATCGATAGCGCGTACCGCTCGGGGTTTTCGATGTTTCGCACTTCGCGGGTAGCGAGGTGATCGTGACCTTCGCCGGCAGATCCACCCTCAGATAGGGGTCGGTGGCTCGCTGCGGCCCCTGGTTGCTGATGGTCAGGCGCAGCGTCCCAGTCGCCGTGTCCGCGCCGTCCGGGACGAACTGAACGTCACCCCCGCTGATGGAGAGGTCGGTGACTCGCGGGTTCGGTGGGAAGGCGCTCGGCCCGCCCGACTGGACGAAGCCCTTGCCTGACCAGGAGTAGGCCCGCCACTGCGACTGCGCGAACCCGGCCACGACTCCTTCGCCGGCCGCGTCCAGAACCTCCACCTCGACGGCGGTGCCTTTCGCGCGGATCCCCCTGATCCAAGCGATGTCGCCGGTGTGCCCGGTCACCAGACCCATCGTCACAATGGTGTCGGAGGCGTATCGGTCAAAAGCGAGGACCCGCGACTCACCCAGCTCAATCCCGCTGCAGTTGATCAGTGCGGCCGTCTCCTTAGCCCCGTCTTGATCGAGGTCAGCGTGGACGACCTCGGAGATGGTGATCCGGAGTTCCGACTCGGGCGCCAGCTGCGCGGTGCCGTCGGAGAACTTCACCCGCCCGGCGGGGCAGTGTTCTTTCAGGTACTCGGGCCACTCGGGTAGGTCGAGGGTGGTGTTGCCCAGTTGTTCTTTGCTGATCCGGCCATCAGGGGGTGCCGCAGCGGTGGGGGTCGTGGCTGATGGGCTGGGGGTGGCGGTTGGGGTGGTGGAGTTCGATGGGGTCGGTGTGGTTGGTGTTGGTGTGTCTGCGGGTGGTGCGGGTGGGTTTGGGGTGGTCCAGGTTGCGGCGATTGCTGGGGTTGCGGCGAGTACGGCTATGGCTAGGACGCCGGCGGCGACGATGCGGGTGGTGCGGCGGCGGCGGGCGACGTGTTGTGCGGCGGCGGCGCCGGCTGGGGTTGCCAGTGGTCCGCCGGAGGTGTATGCGGTGAAGATGTTGTCGAGGTGTGGGGTGTTGTTGTTTTCAGGCATTGGTTTCCTCCGTCCCCGGGTCGGAGAGTGCGGTGGCGAGTGCGGCGCGGCCTCGGTGTAGCCAGGACTTGACGGTGCCGGTGGTGGTTGCTTCTTGGGTGGCGATCTCGGTGATGCTGAGGTCGGCTATGTGGAAGAGCACGATTGCTCGCCGTTGTTTTTCGGGCAGGGTGGCGAGTGCGTGGGCTAGTGCTACCCGGTCTGGGCTGGGTCCTTCGGTGGTGTCGTCGTGGCGGAACCGGGCGTGGGCGCGGGCGGCGCGCAGCCGGCGCCAGCGGCTGCGGGTGACGTTCATGGCGACGGTGCGGATCCAGGCTGCTGGGTGGTCGTAGTGGACGAGTTTGTTCCAGCGGGGCCAGGCTCGGCTGAATGCCTCCTGGACTGCGTCGTGGGCGTGGTCGATGTCGGCTGTGTAGGCGTAGAGCTGGAGCAGCAACGGTTGAAAGGTGGCGGCGTAGAACTCCTCGAAACTGTCGACCACGCTGCCGGTGTCCTCGGCGACTGTGGGCGGCGGTTCCTCCCGGGTGTCTCCTGGGCCGGGCATGCTTACCGTCACGTTGGCGTCCCCCCTGCTGGCTGACCGCTGATCGCGCGGCTCTATTCAGCAGACTCCTTGCCCCGATCGATGGTTGCAGCTAGCCGGGGCCGGGAACTCAACCACGAGCAGTGCTGTTCGCCGCTACTCGTCCCCGCTGACCAGTAGCGGATGTCACCGCCGTAGTCGTAGACCACCTTGGCGCCGGATCACGCGGGCAAGGTCAGTACTCCAATGGTCTTACTGTTCTGATGGGTCCCTGGTGGCTCCGGGTAGGTCCCGTCTCCGGTGGGAGCGACCCACTCCACAACCGCTGAATACTCACCAATCGTGCTGCCAGGGTCGAGCCCCGAGGGCTGCGCCGACACGGGGATGGTCAGCGTGGCGCTGCCGTTGACCGCCAGGGCCGCCAGTCGACATGTCACGTGGGCGCCGCCGCCAGATGTCGTACATCCTTTGGGTGGCGAGGTGACCGCCACCCCCGGTGGGAGATATGCCCGCACCTGCGGATCCGTAGCCTGCTGTGGCCCCAGGTTCGCGACCTCTAGCCGGATGACACCCTGTGCTCGGTCTGAACCGACCGGGCTGAGCTGTAGGTCTTCGCCGCTGATCGACAGGTCGGTCATCCGGGGATTCGGGGGAAAGGTGGAGGGTCCCCCGGACTGCTCGAAGCCCTTGCCGGACCAGGAGTACGTCCGCCATTGGTGCTGAGCGAGGCTCTGCGGCACACCGTTTTCGCCGAAATCAGCCACCTCAACTTCAACTGCCGCCGCTGCTGGCCTGATGCTGCGGATGCCAGCGATGCTGCTCGGCGTGGGCCACGACTGTTCGGTCTGTTCGACCACCAGGCCCATTGTCTCAATGGTGTCGGATTCGGTCCGGTCGAAGGCCAACACACGCGCCTTGCTCCACTCCCGTCCGCTGCAGCGCAGAAGCGCGGCCGTCTCCTGCGCTCCATCACGATCCAGGTCCGTATGGGCAACCTGGCGGATTTCGATTTTGATGTCTTGATCGTCGGGGTGAATGGCGCTGCCGCCCGAAAATTTGACCCGGCCGGACGGGCACCTGAGCTGACCTGCGGGCCACTCGGGTAGGTCGAGGGTGGTGTTGCCCAGTTGTTCTTTGCTGATCCGGCCATCAGGGGGTGCCGCAGCGGTGGGGGTCGTGGCTGATGGGCTGGGGGTGGCGGTTGGGGTGGTGGAGTTCGATGGGGTCGGTGTGGTTGGTGTTGGTGTGTCTGCGGGTGGTGCGGGTGGGTTTGGGGTGGTCCAGGTTGCGGCGATTGCTGGGGTTGCGGCGAGTACGGCTATGGCTAGGACGCCGGCGGCGACGATGCGGGTGGTGCGGCGGCGGCGGGCGACGTGTTGTGCGGCGGCGGCGCCGGCTGGGGTTGCCAGTGGTCCGCCGGAGGTGTATGCGGTGAAGATGTTGTCGAGGTGTGGGGTGTTGTTGTTTTCAGGCATTGGTTTCCTCCGTCCCCGGGTCGGAGAGTGCGGTGGCGAGTGCGGCGCGGCCTCGGTGTAGCCAGGACTTGACGGTGCCGGTGGTGGTTGCTTCTTGGGTGGCGATCTCGGTGATGCTGAGGTCGGCTATGTGGAAGAGCACGATTGCTCGCCGTTGTTTTTCGGGCAGGGTGGCGAGTGCGTGGGCTAGTGCTACCCGGTCTGGGCTGGGTCCTTCGGTGGTGTCGTCGTGGCGGAACCGGGCGTGGGCGCGGGCGGCGCGCAGCCGGCGCCAGCGGCTGCGGGTGACGTTCATGGCGACGGTGCGGATCCAGGCTGCTGGGTGGTCGTAGTGGACGAGTTTGTTCCAGCGGGGCCAGGCTCGGCTGAATGCCTCCTGGACTGCGTCGTGGGCGTGGTCGATGTCGGCTGTGTAGGCGTAGAGCTGGAGCAGCAACGGTTGAAAGGTGGCGGCGTAGAACTCCTCGAAACTGTCGACCACGCTGCCGGTGTCCTCGGCGACTGTGGGCGGCGGTTCCTCCCGGGTGTCTCCTGGGCCGGGCATGCTTACCGTCACGTTGGCGTCCCCCCTGCTGGCTGACCGCTGATCGCGCGGCTCTATTCAGCAGACTCCTTGCCCCGATCGATGGTTGCAGCTAGCCGGGGCCGGGAACTTACTCAACGGCGGGCAGTGATGGTCGCGAGTAGTTCGGGCTGACGCCGGTCCAGCACGTCGCCGGCCAGGTAGGCGCCGAGCAGCGCCGCCCCCAGCCCGTACGCCGCGCCGACCGGCAGGGCCAGCCAGAGCCAGACGTCGCCGAGGAGCGCGGCGGCCACCACCATCGGGATCACCGCGACCGCCGAGGCGAGCATGGACAGAATGGCCAGGAAGCTGCGGGCCACCCCGGCGCCGCTGTTCATCGCGAACGGGTTGCTCGTCTCCGGCAAGGAGTACGCCCCGAGTACCGACAGCAGGGTGTTGACCGCGAGCCCGGCGCCGAAGGTGGCGAGCAGGCTCCCCGCCGTCAGGCCGATCCACCCCGGCTGCCCCAGCACCAGGAGGGCGAGCATCCCGGAGATGACCAGAACCAGCGGCAGCAGGTAGAGCGAGAACGCCGCCATCCGGGCCCGCAGCTCCACCGCGCCGGGCACCCCCACCACCACGTGCGCCGCGTACGCGCTGCCGTCGAAGCCGAACTGGTTGGCCAGGGTCGCGGCGGCGAGCACCCCGACGAAGACCATGGAGAGAGTGACCAGGACCGGGGACGAGCTTTCCGGGGTGCCGCCGCCCCTGGTGAGGCTGGCGCTGCCGAGGTTGAGCATGACCGGGACGAAGAGGCCGACCACGGCCAGCGTGATCAGGTTCGCCCGTCGGCGGGCGTCCCGCCACCAGTACCGCGCCTCCCGCGCCACCAACGCGCCGAAGCGGCCCCGGGGAAGCCAGTCCAGCAGCCGGGGGAAGAGCTGCGTGACAGCGGTGCCGGTCGCCGGTGACCGGGTTGACGTCCGGCCGCTGCTCGCGGTGCCGATCATCGCCGACTCCAGCGAGCGGGACCACCAGACCAGCAGCGCCACCACGGTCACCGCCGTGATCAGCAGCTTCACCGGTGCGGCCCAGACCCGCCCCTGCGCGACCTCGATGCCGATCGTCCACGGCGCGCCGAACGGTGTCCAGCCGACCACCGCCGCCACCGCGGCCAGCCGGTCCCAGTCCGCGTCCCGCAGCGCGGCGACGGCGGCCAGCTGCACCGGCGCGATCAGGGCGGCAGCCCCGGCCAGCAGGACCGCGGCCAGGTCGCGAACCCGACGTGAACGCAGCATGGTGGCGAAGGCGCTGGTGATGGCGCGGGCAGCGGCGACGCAGAGCAGTAGGCCGGCCAGCACCCCGACCGCCTGCGTGAGGGCGGCCGGCCATCCGCCGAAGACACCCGCGGTGAAGATCAAACCGCTGGAGGCCAGCAGCCCGGCGACCGCCGGGACGCTGACCAGCGCCGCCGCGAAGAGACCGGTGACCAAGGTCCGGCGGGGCAGCGGAAGCAGCGCGAAGCGGGCCGGGTCCAGCGTCTCGTCGACCCCGAAGAAGATCAGCGGCAGCAGGAGCCAGCCCAGTACCAGCAGACCGCCGCCCAGGGCCGCCAGCAGCGTCGCGTACTGGTCGTTGCCGGCGAGGCCCGGGGCGGCGAAGAGGGAGAAGCCGAAGACAGCGGACCAGAGCCCAACGGCCGCGCCGACCGCGAAGAGGCCGACCCGCCAACCCTGTCCCCGGAAGTTGTTGCCCAGCACCCGCAGCTTGAGCCGGACGAAGTGCCAGGCCGAGACCCGCCGACCCGCCCCCACGTCGGATCCCGCGTCGGTCACCGCTACAGCCACGCCAGCTCCTCACCGGTCGCGGTGCGTCCACCGACGACCGTCACGAAGACCTGCTCCAGCGTCTGCTCCCCGCGGACCTCGTCCAGGGTGCCGACCCGCTTGATGGCGCCGTCGGCGAGGATCGCCACGTGCGAGCAGAGCCGTTCCACGACCTCCATCACGTGACTGGAGAAGACGACCGTGCCGCCGCCGGTGACGTACCGTGCGAGGATGTCGCGGATCAGCGCCGCCGACACCGGGTCGACCGCCTCGAACGGCTCGTCCAACACGAGCAGCCGGGGGCCGTGCAGCAGTGCGCAGGCCAGGCCGATCTTCTTTTTCATCCCGGCCGAATAGTCCACCACCAGGGTCCGCCCGGCGTCGGCGAGCGCGAGCACGTCCAGCAGTTCCGCCGCGCGTTGGTCGACCACCGCCGGGTCCATGCCACGCAACAGGCCGTGGTACGCGAGTAGCTCGGCGCCGCTGAGCCGGTCGAAGAGGCGTACGCCGTCGGGCATGACGCCGAGGAGTTGCTTCGCCCGTACCGGGTCGGCCCAGACGTCGTGGCCGAGCACCCAGGCGCCGCCGGCATCTGGTCGGAGCAGCCCCACGGCCATTGACAGCGTGGTCGTCTTGCCGGCGCCGTTGGGCCCGAGGAGCCCGTAGAACGAGCCGGCTGGCACGGTCAGGTCAACGCCGGCCACCGCCGTCTTCGCGTCGAAGCGCTTCACCAGACCACGCAGCGCGAGGGCGGGGGGCTGCTCTGCTGTCATGGGTACGACCGTAGTAGCCCTGACCCAGCCGGCTGTTCCTGATCACGGTCGCAGGGCTTCGGGGGTGTGCAGGCGGAGCATCGTGGCGCCGACATCGGTTGGGACGCTGCGGCGGGTGGCCGTCGACACCGCCACCATGACGGTGAAGGCGAGCGGGACCGTCCAGGCGGCCGGTTGCGCGAGGAGTGCGGCCGGCCACCCGGCCAGCGGCGGGCCGAGCACGGTCACCAGTACCGCCCCGGCCGCGGCGCCCCCACCGACGAGCACCCCGACGGCGGCGCCACGGGCGGTCAGCCCCCGCCACCAGATGCCCAGGACCAGCAGCGGGCAGAAGCTCGACGCGGCCACCGCGAACGCCAGCCCCACCACCTGTGACACCTCCAGCCCGGAGACGTTGAGCGCGAACACCGTGGGCACGCTGCCGGCGAGCACGGTGGCGAGTCGGAACCCGCGCACCGAGCCGCGGCCCAGCACATCCGTGGAGATCACTCCGGCGACGCTGGTGAGCAGGCCGGAGGAGGTGGAGAGGAACGCCGCGAACGCGCCGGCGGCGACCAGCGCGGCGAGGAGCCGGCCGGTGGTCCCCGTACCCAGTGCCGCGCCGGGCAGGAGCAGCACCACCGCGTCGGTCTCCCCCGTGAGCAGCAGGTGCGGGGTGTAGATCCGGCCGAGTGCCCCATAGACGGTCGGCAGCAGGTAGAAGGCGCCGACCAGGGCCAGGACCACCAGGGTGGTGCGGCGGGCGGCGGCGCCATCCGGGTTGGTGTAGAAGCGCGCCAGCACGTGCGGTAGGCCCATCGTCCCGAGGAAGGTGGCGAGGATCAGCGAGTAGGTGGTGAACAGGCCCTGGTCGTCGGCTTCGGTGCCGGGTAGCAACCAGTCGGCTGGGTCGGTGGCGACCCCGGCCACGTCGGGCACCGGTTGCCCGGCGGCGAAGGTCAGCTCGTCACCGGGGCGTACCTGCCGCAGCTGGCCGTCGGGGAGGGCGAGGGTGGCGGGATGTTCGACCACGACGGTGGTCGCGGTGCGGAAGGTCGGACCCTCCGGTGGGGTCACCGCCGGGCGGGCGTCGGCCTGCCACTGCAACACCAGGAAGATCGCCGGTATGGCGAGAGCGGTCAGCTTGAGCCAGTACTGGAACGCCTGGACGAAGGTGATCGCCCGCATGCCGCCGAGCGCCACATTCGCGGTGACCACCGCCGCGACCAGGAGGGCGCCCACCGGGTAGGGCGAGCCGGTCAACGTGGCCATGGTCAGCCCGGCGCCCTGCAGTTGGGGGACGAGGTAGAGCCAACCAATGAAGATCACGAAGGCGGTGGCGAGGGTGCGCAGCCGCCGGGAGCCCAGCCGGAGCTCACAGAAATCGGGCAGGGTGAACGCCCCGGAGCGGCGCAGCGGCGCGGCGACGAAGAGCAGCAGCGCCAGGTACCCGGCGGCGAAGCCGACCGGATACCAGAGCACGTCCACGCCGTGCTTGAGGATCAGACCGGCGACGCCGAGGAAGCTCGCCGCTGACAGGTACTCCCCGCCGATCGCGGCGGCGTTCCAGGTCGGGCTGACCGCCCGGGACGCCACCAGGAAGTCCGAGGTGGTGCGGGCGAGGCGCAGACCGTAGAAGCCGATGCCGACGGTGATCAGGGTGACCGCGACGATCGCCGAAGCGACGTAACCGTTGCCCACACTCAGCGCTCCGGCCGCTGGATCAGGTCGGTGAAGTCCTGCTCGTTGCGTTCGGCCAGGCGCACGTACGCCCAGCCGACCAGGACCAGGAACGGGAAGGGAAGCACTCCGAGTAGCACCCACGGCAGGTGCACCCCGAGCACGGTGACCCGGCTGACCGATGGCGCGATGGCGAACAGCCACGGCAGGCCGCCGAGCCCGACGGCCACCACCAGCCAGAGCCGCAACGCCAGGGAGAGCTGCGCCCGGACCAGGCCGCGGACCAGAGCCGCACCGACCCGGGTCTGCTCGGTGAGCTCGGTGCGGGGGTGCTCGGCGCGGGGGTGCTCGCTGTCGGACTCGCGCCGGACCACATCGGCCAGCACGATGCGGGTCCGCGCGGAAACGCGGTCATCGGCGGCGACCACCCCGGCAGTCTCGCTCGATTCCGGGGAAAGTCAAGCGCTGCCCAGCTGCCGGTAGCGCATCGCACCGCCCTGTGGATAACTTGTGCATAAGCGCTCCTTCTTGTGGATAACTTCGACCCACAGCCGCGCTGACCAGCGGTGGGAGCTGTGGACCGGCGCGGGCGAGACGCCGGGGCGGGACGGGCGAAGACGCCGGGGCGAGGCGGGTGGACGCTACGCTCCCGCCGTGCTGCTCCCCCTCGTTGCCGCCGTCGCCGGTGCCGGCTGGGGGCTGCTGCTGCCCGGGCTGATTGACCGATACGCGGTCTACTGGCCGAGCGGTCGGCCCCGGCCGGCCTGGCGGAGCGCCTGCCCGGACTGCGCCGGTGCGCGGTCACCCTGGTGGCGGGCACCCCGGCGGTGCCCGGACTGTCGGCGCCCACTGACCCCGGGATGGGCGGTCACCGTGCCCCTCACCGCCGCCGTCACCGGCATCGTGGGGGGCGGCGTCGGAGCCACCTGGGTGCTGCCGGCGTTTCTGCTGCTCGCCGCCCTCGGGGTGCCACTGGCCGCGGTCGACCTGCGGGTGCTGCGGCTACCCGACCCGTTGGTGGGGGCCGTCGCCGGCGGTGGGCTGGCGCTACTGCTGCTCGCCGCGGTAGCCGACCCGGCGTTCCCGGCGCTGGGCCGGGCCCTGCTCGCCGCCGCACTCTGCGGGGTCGGCTACCTGTCGCTTACGCTGCTGCCCCGGTCCCAACTCGGTTTCGGCGACGTGAAGCTCGGTGCGGCGCTCGGGCTCTACCTCGGCTGGCTGGGGTGGCCGACCGTGGTCACCGGGGTTCTACTCGCCCCGCTGGTCAACCTTCCGCTGGTCGGCGTCCTGCTGGTGACTGGTCGTGCGGGCCGGCGAACCCCCATCCCGTACGGGCCGGCGATGCTCGGGGCGGCGATCGCCGCCGTGGTGCGCTAGCCGGATCAGCGGGCCCAGTCCTGCTTGGCCGCCCGGATCAGCTTCTCCTTCAGCTCGCGGGTGTGCCGTCGGCTGACTGGCAACTCGGTCACGTCGACCACCACCACGTAGCCGGAGTTCACCAGCCGTAGCTCGGCGATGAGCCGTAGCTGGACCAGGTAGGAGCGGTGGATTCGGACGAAACCGGCGTTAGCCCACCGCTCGGCGAGGGTCGCCAAGGAGACCCGGACCAGGTGGGAACCGTCGGTGGTGTGCAGTCGCACGTAGTCACCCTGCGCCTCCACCCAGCGCACCGCCGACCGGGGCAGCATCCGGGTCGTCCCGGCCAGCTCGACCGGGATGGTCGGGTCCTCATCCGGTGCCGGCGCCGCCGGCTGCGGGGGCACCCGCCGCGCTCCGACCACCCGGCGCAGCGACTCGGCCAACCGTTGCGCCCGGACCGGTTTGCGGACGTAGTCCGTCGCACCCAGGTCGAACGCGTCCACCGCGCCGTCGTCGTAGGCGGTGACGAAGACGATGGCCGGCGGCCGGGCGAAGCGGCGGAGGACCCGGGCCAGCTCCATCCCGTCCAGCCCCGGCATCCGGATGTCCAGAAAGACCACGTCCACATCGCCGTCGCGAAGCACCCGTAGCGCCTCGGTGGCGTCACCGGCGGTGTGTAGTCGGGCGACCCGTGGGTCGCCCCGCAGGTGGTACGCCAGCTCGTCGAGGGCCGGTGGTTCGTCGTCAACCGCCAGGACCCGGAGGAACCCGGTCACGACCCCGCCCGTACGCCGGGATGGAACTTCGGCACCCGCATGCTCACCCGCGTACCCAAGCCGAGGCCGGTCTCCACCACCAGGCCGAACTCGTCCCCGAAAACCGCCCGGAGCCGTTCGTCAACATTGGACAAACCCACCTGCCCGCCCGGCGTCCCCGTCGGGGCGCTTCCGGCGGCGGCCAGTTCGGCGATGCCGGCGGCCAGCGTGGCCGGATCCATCCCCACCCCGTCGTCCTCCACCGTGATGTGGCACTCGGTGCCCGCGTCCCGGGCCTCGATGCTCACCATGCCTGTGCCGGGCTTGCCGGACAACCCGTGCCGTACCGCGTTCTCCACCAGTGGTTGCAGACAGAGGAACGGCAGGGTCACCGGCAGTACCTCGGGGGCGACCTGGAGTCGCACCTGGAGCCGCTCGCCGAATCGGGCCC
Source organism: Salinispora pacifica DSM 45544 (assembly GCF_000378845.1). Lineage (NCBI taxonomy): Bacteria > Bacillati > Actinomycetota > Actinomycetes > Micromonosporales > Micromonosporaceae > Salinispora > Salinispora pacifica. Next base: position 3,227,199 of record NZ_KB905359.1, read on the forward strand.
GTTCGATGGCCAGGTAGTGATTGATCGACCGGAGTTCCTCGGCCAGGGTGGTGAAGTCGCCGTGCGCCCGGAACGAGTAGCGGGTGAACTCGGCGAACTCGAGGATCAACTCCCGGGCTCGGTCCGGGTCGGTGCGGACGAAGGACCCGATCGCCGTCAGCGCGTTGTAGATGAAGTGTGGGCTGATCTGTGCCCGCAGCGCGCGGACCTCGGCGCGGGCCAGCCGCTCTCGGGAGGAGTCCAGCTCGGCGAGGGCGAGCTGGCTACCGGCCCAGTGCGCGGTCTCCAGCGTCGCCTGCACCAGGCCGGGCGCGGGTGCCCCGTCCGCGATGGCCAACAGTGCGCCGACAATCCGCCGGTCCGCGCCGGTCAACGGTGCGACCACGGCACCCCGGACCGGGCAGTCCACCCGGTCGCAGGGCAGCTCCGCCTCCCCGAGCACGGTCGACCGGCCGGCCGCCGCGACCCGGCGGGCCGCCGCGACGAGCTGGGCCTGGTGGTGTGCGCCGCGCCCGTCGAGGGCGAGCAACGCCGCGGTGTCGGTCAGCGCCAGCCCGGCCGCCCCAACCAGGGCCCGGAGGTGGCGTACGGCCTTGGCGGCGTTCGTGGCGGTCAGCCCGGCGCGGAGCGGCTCGGCGGCGAGGCCGGCGGTGTGCAGCACCTCGTAGGTGGCCCGCTGGGTGGCGGTGGCGATGGTGCGGTGGCCGCGCGGGCGCAGCACCGCGACGAGGGTCGCCGTCAGCGCGGTCGCCAGTGCGACGACACCGAGGACGGCGGAGAGGCTGCCACTCACGGAGTGCATCCTGGCCCGTGCCGGCCGGAGTGCCAAGGGCTCCGGCGTTGACCGCTGGATGGTTGAGGCCAGCTCTGCTACCGGACTACGCTGCGTGAGCGTCGGATGCGCTGTCGATGGTTCGCGACGAGGCTCGGCCCTGTTCGACCGGCTGGACGGTGATTCCAGCCGAGCGGGGGCCGAACACGTATCGGGGTCAGCGCGGGTGAACAGCACGGTTTCTTTGCGTACCGCGAGGTCGTGTGGTGTAGGCGGGCTGGCCGCGGGGTGACCACCGTCTGGTGACGGGTCGGAAGCGGACGGTGGTCACCCCGCGTCTGATCAGTGCCCGCCTGGCACGACGTGCCACTGGAAATCGACGATGGTGTTACTTCGCGCCGGTAAGGGCGACCAGGGCGTTCGCGGTCCGGAAGTACGGGTTGCGGCCGAGGTCGCCGACGGTGGTGATGTTGAAGGCTTCCTTGAGCAGCTTGGCGTCGCCGTCGCTGACGCCGGAGAGGGCGGACACCGGGGCGTCGACGATCTCGGTGAGGGTCTTGTCCTGGTAGGCCTTGTCAACCAGCTTGCCGAGGTCGGCGGTGACGGGCATGCGCACTCCTTTGCCACTCCGGCCGGAGGCTCCGGCCGGATACGGATGAACCTGCCAAATTAGAACACGGCCACTTCGTCTGATTCCACTGTGGATCTTTGACGAGTTGGGCACTTTCCTCGCCGGAGTGAGGTGAGGACCTCGTTGCTGGCGGCGCCACCAGGTAGTCGGCGGCTCGTCGCGTCCCACCGCCACGGTGCCGTAGGTGGACCGCCCGGAGCCGCACAAGGTGACGGTAGCGCCGTGGTCCTGGATGGTCGAGTCGGGCTCGGTGGCTGTCCATCTTTGCCGGCGTGGGCTCGGCGACGACCGTCCGGGACGGTGCGCACCGTGCTGGCCACACTGTCCAGGATGGAATTCGAGTACATTCGCGACCGCGCCCTGGAAGGCTACGGTCCGCCGCACCCGCGGCGTCGGCGAGTGACTGATCGGCCACTCATCTGGGTGAACACACGTAGCGGAAACATCACACAAAATTAATCCATGGCGGTCTTTGGTCTGACCTTGTCCGTACCTCTACTATGCCCGGACGGGATTCCCTCAACAGGCGAACCGGGCGGGATCGTCCTGCAACGGCGCCGACCCCCCCCGAAAGGACCCCCCATGCGCCGACGATCGATCCAGCGGATCGGCTTGGCCCTGCTCGTCACCGCGGTGAGCCTCACCCTGTCCACCCCGACAGCCGCCATGCCCGACCCGGGCACGCCGATGCAGTGGCGAGAGGTCTTCTCGCCCGACGGCACGATCACCAAGACGTATCTGCCCCAGGAGAAAACCGCGACCCAGCTCGCCCCAGCCGATGTCGTCGCCCAGGCGGACGTGGTCACGATCCAGTACAGTGGACCGTCCAGCCAGCGCTTCGACATGGTGTTCATCGGCGATGGCTACACCGCCGCCGAAATGGGCACCTTGCGCAAGCACGCGCAGGCGAAATGGGACGAGATCGCCGCCAGCGCCCCGTGGAACAAGTACAAGAGCTTCATCAATGTGTGGTTGGTCAACATCATCTCCAACGAGTCCGGCGTCGACAACGACCCCTCCCCGGGCGTCAACCGCGACACTGCGCTGGACATGCACCTCTGGTGTAACAACACCGAACGCCTGCTCTGCCTGAACGAGGCCAAGGCCCGGCAGTACGCCAACCAGGCCCCTGGCGTCGACGCGATCGTCGCTGTCGGCAACACCGCCAAGTACGGTGGCGCCGGGTACCGCGACCTGTCCACGGTTTCCGGCGCCAACATCCTGTCCGGCCAGATCGCGCTCCACGAACTCGGCCACTCGGTCGGCGGCCTCGCCGACGAGTACTACACCCCCGGCACCACCTACAGCAGCGGCGAGCTGCTGGCACCCAACGTCACCACCGACTCCACCGGCCGCAAATGGGCCTCCTACCTTGGCCGCGCTACTCCCGATGGCGGTGTTATCGGCGCCTATGAGGGCGGTCACTACCACCAGTACGGCGTCTACCGGCCGTCGCAGGACTCCCTGATGCGCAGCCTCAACAAGCCGTTCAACGCCGTGGGCCTGGACGTGATGGACCGCGCCATCGGCTCCAAGATCAGCGGCGGCACGACGGGCTGAGTCACGGTCTAGGCTTCCTCCCGGTCTGGGCCTAACGCCGTTCAGTCAGGGCGGGGGTCGGCGTGTCAAAGCGTGTCTGAGACGCGAAGCAGCGGAGCTCCGGTATAGCGGGTGTCATTCCAAGGCGACCTGAACATCGGGAGCTCCGCTGGCCGCCCAGGCTGCCATAACTCGGACGGTGACGGTAGCGGCGGCCGCCGCCCTGACCGACGCCACCGACAGCCAGCCCGGTGTCCCACCTGTTACCCCCCACCGGCGACCCGTTGAGAACCCACATGATCAAACGCGCGCACGGCAAGTACCCGGCTCGCGGACCAAACACGGCATTGGGGCTAGTATGCGCCCTTCCGGGCGAGCACCACTCCGACCGTGCGCCACAGGATGCTCAGGTCGTACGCCAGCGACCAGTTGTCGACGTAGTAGAGGTCGAGGCGGACCGCCTCGTCCCAGGAGAGGTCGGAGCGGCCGGAGACCTGCCAGAGACCGGTGATGCCCGGTTTGACCAGCAGCCGGCGGCGTACGTCGCCGAGGAAGTCGCCGTCGTCGGCGGGCAGCGGGCGGGGCCCGACCAACGACATCTCCCCCTTCAACACGTTGATCAGCTGGGGCAGCTCGTCCAGGGACGAGGCGCGCAGGAAGCGGCCCACCGGGAAGACCCGCGGGTCCCGCTTCATCTTGAACAGCATGCCGTCGGTCTCGTTCTGGTCAACGAGGCTGGCCAGCCGCTCCTCGGCGTCCACGTACATGGTGCGGAACTTCCAGACCTGGAAGGTCCGCCCTTCGTGGCCCACCCGGGGCTGCCGGAAGAAGACCGGGCCCGGGTCGGAGATCCGGATCGCTACCGCGATCGCGAGGAAGGCCGGCAGCAGAACCAACAGGCCGAGGCCGGCCGCCACCCGGTCGAGCATGTTCTTTGCCAGCAGTGCCGGACCGGAGAGGGTCGGTTCCTCCACGTGCAGCAGCGGCAGGCCCTCGATCGGGCGGATGTGCACCCGGGGCCCGGCGATGTCGGTCAGCTGCGGCACCACCGCCAGATCGACCCCGGAGCCTTCGAGCTGCCAGGCCATCCGGCGCAGCTCACCGGGCTCGGCGCTGGCCGACCCACAGACCGCGATCGTGTCCCCGCCGACCTCGCGCACCAGGGCGAGGAGGTCCCGCCCCGCGTAGACCGGGACCGGGGTCTCCACGCCGCGGGCAGCCGCGTAGCCGTCGGTGAGGTGGATGGCGACCGGCACCAATCCGGCGGCGGGGCTCCGCGTGACCTGGCGATGGACCTCCAGGCACTCGGGCAGCGTGCCCACCAGGACCATCCGGTGCGCGGCCCGGCCGGCGTTGCGCCGGAGCACGTGCAGCACGAATCGGGCCAGGATCCGGACCAGCAGAATCAGCAGCAGGGCGAGGAGTAGCGCGGTGCCGACCGAATATCGGGACAGATGTGTCTTGGTGGCGAAGGCCAGGAAGGAGACCGTCGCGCAGACCGCCACGCCGGCCCGGAGTACCCGCTTGAACTCGTCCGGACCGAGGCCCAGGTAGCGCCGGTCGTAGGACCCGTTGAACCAGAGGATCGCCACCCAGCCGAGCGGTAGCAACAGGCACGCCACGGTGTAGAACCAGGTCGGGTCGTCGTTGTAGAACCCGGCCTGTGCCTGGTCGAAGGCGCGGATGGCGGTGAAACTCGCGAAGGCGGCGGCGGCGAAGTCCAGTAGCACCAGGGCCGCGGTGTAGGGGCGGTGCCAACGGGAGACCCGACGATGGCTGCGGGCCCAGGCCGACCGAGGTACGCCGTTGTGAGACGGCGGTGTCGGCGGCTGGATCTCGAAGCTGTCGACGTGCCGCACCGTTCTGCTTTGGCCTCCGTTGGTTACCGGGTGCTGGAGGCTTGTCGTCACCTCATTCATGTCCTCCCGCAGGACGCGGACCGCTCACTCGGAGTGAGGGACCGTGTCGCCCACCACTTCAGTCTCCCATGCGTCACCCGGGCCCGAGCGCGGACCGGTAGGACCTCGCTTCTGGGGGTGGCTGTTGGCAGCTGGCCGGCTCCGGACCTTTACGGAAGCCGGGACCGGGCCACTATACCGATGGATGGCCGTTCGAGTAGAACCCTAATCCCGACCTTCGTCGCAGCCGGGCGGAATATTCACGGTCAGCGGCGAGCGCCCTCACTCAACGTACAATTCGCGACAACCGTCGGTCCGCGAGCGGCTTCCCGCCGGTCTGGCAACCGGGGCAGTACTGGAGGCTGGAGTCAGCGAACGAGACCTCCCGTACGGTGTCGCCGCAGACGGGGCAGGGCAACCCGGTGCGGGCGTGTACCCGCAGACCGGAGCGCTTCTCGCTCTTGAGTTCGGCGGCCCGTTGCCCCACCGACCGGGACACCGCGTCGCCGAGCACGTCCCGGGTCGCCGCGTGCAGGGTGGCGAGCTGGTCGTCGGTCAGCCGGGTGGTCAGCGCGAACGGGGACAGCCGCGCCGTGTGCAGGATCTCATCGGAGTACGCGTTACCCACTCCGGCGAGCACCGTCTGGTCGGTGAGTACCCCCTTGACCTGGCCTTTTCGGCTGCGGAGCCGCTCGGCGAAGGTGACCGGGTCCACGGCGAGCGCGTCCGGACCAAGCCGGGCCACCCCCGGCACCACCGTCGGATCGGTCACCAGGTAGATGGCGAGGCTCTTCTGGGTGCCGGCCTCGGTCAGGTCGAACCCGGAGCCGTCGTCGAGGCGGGCCCGTAGCGCCACCGGGCCCTTACCCGGGCGCAATGGGACGCGGGTGGGGAACTTCTCCCGGAAGTGCAGCCAGCCAGCGCGGGCCAGGTGAATGACCAGGTGCAGGTCAGCACCGAAGACCAGGTCGAGGAACTTGCCGTGGCGCTGGGCGTCGGTGACCGGCTGGCCGGCCGCGGCCGTGATCGCCGGGTCGTACGTCTTCAGGGCGTTGATCGCGGAGACCTCCAGCCGGTCAACCTGCCGGCCGACGGCGCGTTGGCGCAGGTAGTCGGCGAGCGCCTCCACCTCTGGTAGCTCGGGCACCCACCAACGGTAGCCTCGGGTTCCATGAAAATCGTGGTGGCGCACAACCGGTACCGGGAGGCTCAGCCGTCTGGCGAGAACACCATCGTCGACGCGGAGATCGCCCAGCTGACCGCGGCCGGGGTCGAGGTGCTGCCGTTCCTGCGTAGCTCCGACGAGATCGCGTCGATGTCCCGGCCCGCGAAGGCGCTGCTGCCGATCTCCCCGATCTACGCCCCACGGGCCCAGCGGGAGCTGGGTCGCCTGCTCGCCGAGCAGCGGCCGGACGTGCTGCACCTGCACAACCCGTACCCCCTGCTCTCGCCCTGGGTGGTGCGGACCGCGCACCAGCACGGCGTGCCGGTGGTGCAGACGGTGCACAACTACCGGCAGGTCTGCTCGTCCGGGCTGTACTTCCGGGACGGGGCGATCTGCCAGGACTGCCGGGGGCGAGTGCTGGGCGTACCGGCGATCGTGCACCGCTGCTACCGGGGGTCGCGGGCGCAGAGCGCGTTGATGGCGACGACGCTCGCCGTGCACCGGGGCACCTGGCGCTCGGTGGACCGGTTCATCGCGCTGACCACCTCGATCGCGGAGCACCTCCGGGACTACGGCATCCCGGAGCAACGGATCGTGGTGAAGCCGAACGCGATCCCCGACCCGGGTGCCCCGGCGCCGCTGGGCACCGGCTTCCTCTTCCTCGGCCGGCTCAGCCCGGAGAAGGGGCTGGACCTGCTGCTGGAGGCCTGGCGTCGGCATCCGGACGGTGCGCTCGGCCCGCTCCGCGTCGCCGGTGACGGTGAGCTGCGACCGCTGGTGGCGGAGGCGGCGGCCCAGCGGGCAGATGTGACATTCCTCGGTCCGCTGGACCGGGGTGGGGTGCACGCCGCCCTGGCGGCGAGCGCGGTGGTGTTGGCCACCTCCACCTGGCACGACGTGCTGCCGACCGTGATCATCGAGGCGCTGGCCGCCGGTCGGCCGGTGCTCGGCACGGCCCTCGGTGGTATCCCGTTTTTGGTCGGCGCCGGCACCCCGGAACCCGCCGGCTGGGTGGTGCCGCCGGATCCGGCCGCGCTGGCCGACGCGCTGCCAGCGGCAGCCGCCGAGGCCGCCGGCCGTGCGCCGGCCGCTCGGGCCCGCTATGAGCGCACCTTCCACCCGGAGGTGGTCACCCGGCGGCTGCTCGACATCTACACCGAAACCGCCCGGATGGCCGAGTCGGGCCGAGGGTCAGCGCAGTGAGGCCCGAGCGGCGAAGGCGATGCTGGCGAGTAGAAAGCCGCCGTTGATCGCGGTGAAGGCGATGATCACCCAGCTGGTCAGGCTGGGCGCGAAGAGCAACACCAGCGCGGCAACGAAGATCACCGCGCCGTAGTCGCGGATCAGCTTCACCAGTCGCACCAGCGGCGAGGTCGAGGTGACCATGCTGGTCGCGTGCGGCCCGGCCTGCAGCACCGAGGTGACCAGGTTCACCATCCAGGTGCCGGCGAAGGTCGCGATCAGCCAGGCGGGAATCGACGGTGACTGCGCGACCGCGGTCGCGCTGAGCGCGGCGACCAAGGCGATCTGGGCCGCCACGTCGCTGAGCACATCCACCCGCGCCCCGGCCGGGCTACCCTGGCCGGTGACCCGGGCGAGTTGCCCGTCCGCGCAGTCCAGTGCGTACGCCACCTGCCAGCCGACCAACGCCACCAGCCCGACCAGCCAGGCCGGTACGCGGCCCGTGGCGACCGGCTCGGCCAGCGTCGCCACGATCACCGAGGTGATCAGGCCGAGGGTCAGGTTGGTGATGCTCAGTGTGGTGGGCCGCAGCCCGAGCCGGTGTGCGCCGCCGGCGAAGGTGGCCCCGATCCGCTGGCTGATCGCCTCGCTGAACAGCCCGCCGCCCCGGTTGGCCCGATAGAAGTCGGCCGGCGTCGGCTGGGACGGTTCAGGCAAGGTGTTCACCGAGGGCGTCGAGGCAGTCTGCCAACCGAGACCGGAGCTCGTCGGGGGACAGGGCGAGGTGTTCGAGGATCGTGTGGCGGTCCGGCCGGGTCCGGGGCGCGAAGTGCACCGCCTCGACGAACTGCTCGTTGGTGAGGCCCAGTTCGGCCGGGCGGGTGGCGAGGCCGTGCCGGTGCAGGCAGCGGGCGAGCTGGCCGAACCGGTCCCGGTCGCCGTGCAGCCAGGTGCAGAAGAGGGCCCCGAGCCCGGCCTGCTCGCCGTGGGCGCTGGTGCCGGGCCAGAGGTGGTCGATGGCGTGTGAGATCTCGTGGTCACCGCCGCTGGCCGGCCGGCTCGAACCGGAGATCGACATGGCGATGCCGCCGAGGATCAACGCCTCCGCCAGCGTGGTGAGGAAGGCGTCGTCGGTGATCTTGCCAGGGTGGTTCAGCAGCGCCTCGGCGCCGGTCCGGGCCAGCGTCACGGCGAGCCCGTCGATCGGCTCGCCGCGCAGCTTGTGGGCGAGCTCCCAGTCGGCGCAGGCGTTGAGGTTGCTCACCGCGTCACCGATCCCGGCCTGGGTCTGCCGGTCTGGGCCGTTCTCCACGAAGTCGAGGTCGACCAGGACGGCGATCGGGATGTGGACGCCGTACGAGCCCTTGCCGCCGTCGTGGGTCAGCGACGCCACCGGGGAGGCGATGCCGTCGTTGGCGAGGCTGATGGCGACCGTGACCATCGGGATGCCGTAGCGGGTGGCGGCGTACTTCGCGGTGTCGATCGTCCGGCCGCCGCCGATCCCGACCACCGCGTCGTAGTGCCGGCGGCGGAGCCGGTCGCCCAACTCGGTGGCGGCGTCCACGCTGCCGCCGGCCACCGTGAAGACATCGGCTGAGCCCAGCGTCGGTCGGCACAGCTCGACGATCTTCTCCCCCTGCCCGGGCCCCACGACCACGGCCACGTCTCCGCCGGCGGAGATCCGTCGGTCGGCGAGGAGCTCGCCGAGGTTGGCGACCGCACCCCGGCGGACCTCGATGGCCAGCGGAGTGGCGACGGTACGGGCTAGTAGCGGCACGCGATCTCCCGAGCCCGCGCCAGGTCGTCGTGGTTGTCGACCTCGACCCAGTCGACGTCGCCGATCGGTGCCCCGCGTACTTCGCCACCTCGGTCGGCGAACTCCTGGTAGCCGTCCTCGTAGTAGCGGTTCGGGTCGCGTCGCCAGGTCGCCTCCAGCGCGTCGGCGAGCGCCTCGGCGACGTGCGGCTCGATCAGCGTCGCACCGATGTACTCCCCGCGGGCCTCGTGCGGGTCCATCAGCTTGGTGATCCGGGTGAGCTGGCCGTCGGCGTCGAAGGTGGTCTTCATCTCCTCCTCGGCCAGCGTCTTGATCGTGTCGATCGCCAGCAGGATCCCCGGCCCGCGCTCGGCGAGCAGGGTCTTCTCCACGCTCACCGGGTGGACGGTGTCTCCGTTGACCAGCAGGACCCCGCGGGCGAACCAGCTGCGGGCCAGCCAGAGCGAGTACGCGTTGTTCCACTCCTCGGCCCGGTCGTTGGGTACCAGGGTGAGCGTGACGCCGTACTTCTGCTCCAGGTCCGCCTGGCGTTCCCGAACCGCGTCGGCGGCGTAGCCGACCACGACGACGATCTCGGTGAGTCCAACTTCGGCCAGGTTGCGCAGCGCGATATCGAGGATGGTGGTCGCGCCGTCGACCGGTACCAGCGCCTTCGGCAGCGTGTCGGTGTGCGGGCGCAGGCGGCGTCCCGCGCCAGCCGCTAGCACCATTCCGACCATTCCGGCGTCCTTTTGCGTTCGTTCGGCTGTCACCGGAGGAGGATAGCGCTGTCGAATGGGGCTCCTGGGGGCAACCGGACCGGCTGGTGGGTGGGTAGCGCAGGGCTGTTGGCGCCGCTCGGCTGAATCGGGCTGGTCAGATCGCATGCGGCAGCCTTGTCCCGGTAACACACTAGGTGCACCATGTTTTTACCGAGTGCGACCATTTCGCAGGGGTTGATGTGTGATGCAGGTTCGGGAAGTGATGTCCAGCCAGGTTTTGGTAGTCGGCCCGGAGCACACGCTCCGGCAGGCGGCGCGAATGATGTCGGAGCGGGGCATCGGGTCGGCCGTCGTGATCGATCCGGATTCCGAGGGGATCGGGATCATTACCGAGCGGGACCTGCTCAACGCGATCGGGCGTGGGCTGGACTGCGACAACGAGCCGACCGGAGCCCACCTGACCTGGGACGTGGTGTACGCGGGGCCGGAGTGGACGGTCGAGGAAGCGGCGACCGCGATGGCCCGCGGCGGGTTTCGGCACCTGGTGGTGCTCGACGGGCGGGAGGTGGCCGGGGTGATCTCGCTCCGCGACGTCGTCCGGGTCTGGGCGACCGAGCGGGTCGTCCCCGGGTGAGACCGGTCACCCATCCGGTGGCTCCGCAACGGCACTCGTCGTGCCGTCGGCGGATCCGCTGCCGCCTTCCGTACGCTGAACAGCCATGACCGCCGAGCAGTTGATCTCCTTCGCCCGTGGCGCTCCCTCGTTGGACATCGTCGATGTCGAGGGGCTGAAGACCGCCGCCATCCGTGCGTTCGACGCCGATCCCACCGGCGTGACGACGTACGGCCCCTCCGCCGGTTACCTTCCGTTGCGTCAGTGGATCGCGCAGAAACACGGAGTGGGGGCGGACCAGGTCCTGGTGACCAACGGTTCGTTGCAGGCCGACGCGTTCCTCTTCGACCACCTCGTCCGACCCGGTGACGCGGTGGTGGTGGAGCGTCCGACCTACGACCGGACCCTGCTGAACCTGCGGCGGATGGGCAGCGAGCTGCACGGGATCACCATCCAGCCGGACGGTCTGGACACCTCCGAGCTGCGTAAGCTGCTGGAGTCCGGGGTGCGGCCACGGCTGGCGCACATCATTCCGAACTACCAGAACCCGGCCGGGGTGACGCTGAGCCTCGACAAGCGGCGGGAGCTGCTCGACCTCGCCGTCGAGTTCGATTTCACGATCTTTGAGGACGACCCGTACGCCGACGTCCGGTTCCGCGGCGAGGCGCTGCCCTCGATGCTCTCGTTGGACACCCACAACCGGGTGGTGCACGCCTCCAGCTTCACCAAGACGGTCTGCCCGGGCGTTCGGGTCGGCTACCTGGTCGGGCCGGCGGACCTGATCGCCGATATCGCGAAGAAGGCGACCAACCTCTACATCTCGCCGGGCATGGTCTCCGAGGCGATGGTGCACCAGTTCTGCGTCTCCGGGGACATCGACCGCTCGATCGCGACGGTGCGCCGGGCCCTCGGCGAGCGGGCCCAGGCGCTGGCCGAGGCGCTGCGGCGGCACCTGCCGGAGGCCCGGTTCGTCGAGCCGGACGGCGGCTACTTCCTCTGGGTGGAGTTGCCGGCGGACGTCGAGGTGGACCGGCTGGCTCCGGCGGCGGCGGAGCGCGGGGTCGCCGTTGTGAAGGGCAGTGACTTCGTACTCGACGGCGGGCAGCACGCGCTGCGGCTGGCGTACTCGGCGGTGACCGTGGACCAGATCGACGAGGGTGCGCGTCGACTCGCGGCGGCGGTGGCGGCCGTACGCGGCTGACCTCCGCCATCGGCGTCGGGCTGGTTCGACTCGGCCGGCCCGGCGCTCGCCCCGCCCCCGCGGCACCGATGTCGACCCGGCTGGCGGCGTACGCTGCAACGCGTCGTCGAGCGGGGAGGGTGCGATGACGGACCGGTTGCGGCGTAGGCCCAGGGGCGCCCGGTCGGGTGGCCGGGTGATCCGACCGCGGGACTGGGCAGCCCCGGTGCGGGCGATGACCCGCCGGCTCAGCTTCGAGAGCGCGGCCGGGCCACCGGCGCCGGCCGTGCCCCACGATGCGGTCGTTGACTGCGCGCTCTACCTGGACGGGGAGCGGCAACCCGGCCACCAGCGCCACGCCGAGGCGCTGGCGGCGGCGCGTGAGGCGGGCAATGGCTTCGTCTGGCTCGGCCTACACGAGCCCGACCTGGCCCAGATGACCGAGATCGCGGCTACCTACGGCCTACACGAACTGGCCGTGGAGGACGCGGTCAAAGCCCAGCAGCGGCCCAAGCTGGAGCAGTTCGGCGCGGTCAGCTTCCTGGTGCTGCGCACCGCCCGCTACCGCGACCAGGCCGAGTTGACCGAGCACTCCGAGGTCGTCGAGACCGGCCAGGTACTGCTCTTCATCGGCCCGGATTTCCTGGTCAGTGTCCGGCACGGGGACGCCTGCCGGCTGGCGCCGGTGCGCGCCGACCTGGAGGCGAAGGGGGATCTGCTGCCGCACGGCCCGTGGGCGGTGGCGTACGCGGTGACCGACCGGGTGGTCGACCAGTACCTGGAAGTCGCCGACCGGCTGGAGGACGACCTGGACACGCTGGAGGCCGACGTCTTCGACCGTCGGCCGGGCGGCGATCGGATCCAGCGGATCTACCAGGTGAAGCGGGAGCTGGTCGAGTTCAAGCGGGCGGTGATGCCGCTCCAGCGTCCGCTTCTGCGGATCACCGCTGAGCGCAACCGCGAGGTGCCGTTGGAGATCCGCCGGTACTTCGGGGACGTGCAGGACCACCTCAGCCGTACCGTTGAGCAGGTCAACGCCGCCGACGACCTGCTCAACTCAATCCTTCAGGTGCGGCTGGCCCAGGTCACCGTGGACCAGAACGACGACATGCGCAAGATCGCGGCTTGGGCGGCCATCGCGGCGGTCTGGACCGCCATCGCCGGCATCTACGGCATGAACTTCGAGTTCATGCCGGAGCTGGGGTGGACCTACGGCTATCCCACGGTGCTGGCCCTGATGCTCGGGGTCAGCCTGGCGCTCTACCGCTGGTTCCGCCGGCACGGCTGGCTCTGACCCGGGGGTCAGCGGCGACCGTTCTTCATGGCTTTGGAGAGGTCGTTGGTGGTCCGGCTGGTGGAGCTCTTGCCCTCGGTCGTCGCGGGGGCCTTCTCGGTTGGTGTCGCGGGGGCCTTCTCGGCGATCGCCGCGGGGACCTGCTTGGTTGGTGTCGCGGGGGCCTTCTCGGCGGTCGCCGCGCGGACCTTCTCGGTCGGTGTCGCGGGGGCCCTGCCGGCGGCCGGTGGCGCCACCTTCTCGGTCGGCGTCGGGGCGGTCTGCTCGGCCGGGGTCCGGGTGGTGACCTCGATCATGTCCATCTCGGCCTGCATCGGGTCCAGGCTGGGAACCGGGTCGTACTCGACCCACTCCCGCCGCTCGTAGCGGCGTCGCAACGCCATCGCGCCGACCAGCCCAACCACGACGCTGGCCGCCAGCAGGCCGGTCACCCTGCCCCGACCGGACCGCTTCTTCGCGCGTGTCGCCCGCATCCTCTTCTCCTGCACCTTCCTGCTGGTGGCGGTCGAATTGCCCGCGCCGGCCCGGCTGGCTGCCTCCGCCTGGGCGGCGCGGACGGCGATGGCCAGCGGGGTAAGGGCCGCCACGGTCGACACGTAGCCGCTCGCCGCCCGGTCTCGCATGACCAGCGCGGTCGGGGCAACAACGCTGCGGGCCGCCCGCACCCGTGGGCCGACCGTGGCGCCGGTGCCGTTCGTTGCGTGCCCCGCCGCCCGCTTCAGATGACCGAAGCTTCGACCAAGCTCGATCTTGGCAAGCTGGCTCTGGGTCCTACGCCGCCCGTTTCCAAACACGGTCCCACCTCCTCGGAGTTGTCCCTTCGTCATCCTCCACCTTCGGATGCCTCCGCATGGCCAGATCGGGCACATGGGAGGATCCGCTTGGAACTGAACACCTAGTGAGGAGTACCCGTGGCCGAGGATCTCTACGCCACCCTGCACACCAACGCCGGCCCGATTCGGCTGCAGCTCTTTCCGAATCACGCGCCGAAGACCGTTCGCAACTTCGTGGAGTTGGCCGACGGCACCAAGCAGTACACCGACCCGCGGACCGGCCAGCCGGGCAGCGGCCCGTACTTCGACGGCACGATCTCGCACCGCGTGATCAGCGGTTTCATGATCCAGATGGGTGACCCGACCGGCACCGGCCGGGGCGGACCGGGTTACACCTTCGCCGACGAGTTCCACCCCGAGCTGCGGTTCGACCGGCCGTACCTGCTGGCGATGGCGAACGCCGGGCCGGGCACCAACGGTTCGCAGTTCTTCATCACGGTGGCGCCGACCCCGCACCTGAACAACCGGCACACCATCTTCGGGCAGGTCGCCGACGAGGAGTCGGTGAAGGTCGTTGACGCGATCGCCAACACCCCGACGAACCCGGCTGACCGCCCGCTGCGCGACGTCGTTATCGAGCGGGTCGAGATCGAGCGCACCGGCTCCTGAAGGCGGACAGGGTACCTTTGCTCGCATGACTGAGCGCTCGGGTACCTGGGCTGTCCGGTGAGTGAATCACCACCGACCACCCCGGTCTGCTACCGCCACCCCGGTCGGGAGGCCTACATCCGGTGCAACCGCTGCGACCGGGTCATCTGCCCGGACTGCATGCGCGAGGCGTCGGTGGGCTTCCAGTGCCCGGAGTGTGTCAACGAAGGGCGCCGCAGTGTGCGGCCGGCGCGTACCGCCTTCGGTGGTGGTCTCGCCGGCCAACACGGCTACGTCACCAAGGCGTTGATCGCGTTCAACGCCCTGGTGATGCTGCTCTCCATCGGCACCGACCGGGGTGGCGACGCGGTGGTGGGGGGCTCCGGCTTCGGCGGTCTGCTCGGCGGCAGCACCCCGTTGACCGAGTGGGGAGCCGTGATCGGGCTCGCGGTCTTTCCCAACGGCACCGTGGGTGGCGTCGCCGATGGCGAGTGGTACCGCCTGGTCACCGCGATGTTCCTGCACTACGGCGTGATCCACCTGCTGCTGAACATGTACGCGTTGTGGATCCTCGGCCGAACCCTGGAGGCGAGTCTCGGCCCGGCCCGGTTCTTGGCCCTCTATCTGATCGCCGGCCTCGGCGGGAACGTCGCGGCCTACCTGTTCAGCGCGCCGAACGCGGCCACCGCGGGCGCGTCCACAGCCGTCTTCGGGCTCTTCGCGGCCCTGTTCGTCGTCGGCCGGCGGTTGGGGCGGGACGTCTCCCAGGTGCTCCCGATCCTGGTGATCAACCTGGTCTTCACGATTACTGTGCCGGGGATCTCGATCCCGGGTCACCTGGGCGGTCTCGTGGTCGGCGGTCTGATGGCCTTCGTCCTCGCCCACGCCCCACGGTCGCAGCGTACGTTGGTGCAGGTGGGCGGCGGGACGGTGCTCGTGGTGGCCCTGCTCGGCCTGGCCCTGTTCCGGACCGCGACCCTGCTCGCCTGACGATCAGGTCGGGCGAGCCGCCCGTAGCTGTGCCGCGACATCAGTCGGGTCGGCGTCCAGGTCGAACCGGCCGAACAGGTGCAGTGTCTCCCCCGCATCCACCTCCAGGGCGGCGTTCGACCGGCCGAGCCGGGCCCGCTGGTCCACCCGGATCGCCGCCACCTGCGACCACGGCAGCCGCCGCCGGCCGGCGAAGCCGCTGACCACCGTCAGTCCTTCCGGATCGACCGCGAGGCGGACCGGCACCAGCAGGTCCCGCGCGGCCCAGACCAGGAGCGCGGCGGCGGCCAGCGCGGCCAACGTGAGCCGGACCGGGTCGCCGTCGGCGAGCAGGAGACCGAGCGCGACCAGCGCCCCGGCCCCGCCGGCCTTGACCGCTGGTAGGGCGGCCGAGACCCGCCACTGCCGGGTCTCGGACGAAGTCGTATCCATATTGCCCAGCATGCCAGGGCAGCGGGTTGCCCGGCGGGCCGCGTACCATCGACGCAAGCCAAGTTACCGGGGAGTAGTCATGAGTGACGCAGTCATCGTCGGCGCGGTACGCACCCCCGTCGGGCGGCGCAAGGGAAGCCTCGCCGACGTACACCCGGTCGACCTGTCGGCGCACGTGCTGCGCGCCCTCACCGAACGGACCGGCATCGACCCGGGCCAGGTGGATGACGTCTTCTGGGGCTGCGTCTCGCAGGTCGGCGAGCAGTCCTGGAACGTCGCCCGTAACGCCGTCCTCGCGGCCGGCTGGCCCGAGACGGTTCCCGGCACCACCCTCGACCGACAGTGCGGGTCCAGTCAGCAGGCGCTGCACTTCGCCGCCGCGACTGTGCTCTCCGGGCAGGCCGACCTGGTGGTGGCGGGCGGGGTCGAGTCGATGACCCGGGTGCCAATGGGCTCCAGCGTGGCCGGGGGCGTGCCGTTCAGCGCGGCGATCCTGGAGCGCTACCGGGGTGTGGAGGGGGTGGCGGAGGACGACCCGCTCCCGTTCAGCCAGGGCGTCGGCGCGGAGCTGATCGCCCGCCGGTGGCGACTGACCCGCAGCCAGCTCGACGAGTTCGCCCTCGCCAGCCACGAGAAGGCGGGCGCGGCGCAGGATGCCGGCGCATTCGACGCCGAGCTGGCACCGGTCCCCCTCGCCGACGGGGGCACGGCCTCCGCCGACGAGGGCATCCGTCGGGACACGTCCCTGGCGAAGCTGGCCGAGCTCGCCACCCCGTTCCGGGCCGACGGCGTGGTGACCGCCGGATCCGCGTCCCAGATCTCCGACGGCGCGGCGGCGCTCGCGGTCACCACCGCCGAGTGGGCCGGCCGGCACGGCCTGCGCCCGCTCGCCCGCATCCACACCGCGGTGGTCTGCGCCGACGACCCGGTCGCCATGTTGACCGCGCCCATTCCGGCCACCGCCAAGGCGCTGCGCCGGGCGGGGCTGGGCATCGAGGAGATCGGGGTGTACGAGGTTAACGAGGCGTTCGCCCCGGTGCCGCTGGCCTGGCTCGCGGAGACCGAGGCCGACCCGCACCGGCTCAACCCGCGCGGCGGCGCCATCGCCCTCGGGCATCCGCTCGGCGGATCCGGGGCCCGGATCATGACCACCATGTTGGCGCACATGCGAGACGAGAACCTCCGGTACGGCCTGCAAACCATGTGCGAGGGCGGCGGCATGGCCAACGCGACCATCGTCGAGTTGCTCTGAACCACCCACCGCCCGGGTGGCCATGACCCGTTCGGTGGTCATGACCACCGGAGGGCGTGGAAGATGCAAGGTTCCGCCGTCCCGCCCATATCACCCCGCGCCGGGGCGTCGTTGGGCAGGGTATGGACGTCTTCTCCCGAACGTTCCTTCCCGCTGCGGCCGAGGCTGGTATCGCGACCCAGACCGCCAGCCGACACATGCCCGTCTTCCGGCGCTGTGTCGGCTCGGGTGACGCCCCCATCCTGGTCACCCGGTGCAGTCGCCCGAACCGGTCGGCCACCGCCGGCGAGTACCTCCTGCTGTTGACCCACCGACGGCTGGTCGTCACCCGGCAGACCCGGGTGCTGCACCGGCTCCGCCTGCATCTCAACACCGAGCTGCGCGAGCTGAGCGACGTCACCTGGGGGCCGGACCCGCGGCTGCACTGCCTGGAGCTGGCCGCTACCGCCATCGACGGCGTCCGGGAGCGGTTCGTCATCCGCACGCGGCACCCGAAGCAGGTGTGGCAGCTCGACGAGCTGCTCAACCACGCTTTCCGCACCCGCGTCCGGACCGCGCGCGAGCGGCTCGTCGCCACGATTGGCGACCCCGGTCCGGCCCTGGCCCGGCCGGCCGCCTTCCGACCCGCCACCGTCCGCTGACCGTCTCCTTACCGAACCCGAACATGTCCCGAGCAACGCAGCGCTCTCCCAGTCGGCCATCATGAGCCGGTGACCGTTGACGCGCCGCATCGCGGGCTCGTCCTCCTCGTCGAGGACGAACCGGCCATCGCCGATCTGGTCCGGCTCTATCTGGCCCGGGACGGGTTCGGCGTACACCTGGAGCAGGACGGCGACGCCGGCCTCGCCGCCGCCCGCCGGCTCCGGCCGGTGACCTGCGTTCTCGACATCGCACTGCCCGGTCTGCCCGGCACCGAGATCTGCCGCCGGTTGCGCGAGTCCGGGGACTGGACACCGGTCATCTTCCTCACCGCGCGCGACGACGAGGTGGACCGCATCGTCGGGCTGGAACTCGGCGCCGACGACTACGTCACCAAGCCGTTCAGCCCGCGGGAACTGGTGGCCCGGGTGCGGGCGGTGCTGCGCCGGGTCGCCGGGCCGCCGCCGGGCCAGCCGCGGATCGTCGGCACGGTCACGCTGGACCTCGACCGCCGTACGGTGACCGCCGCGGGGAATCCGGTGCAGTTGACCTCCACCGAGTTTGACCTGCTCGCCCACCTGATGGCCCGCCCCGGCCGGGTGTTCACCCGGGAGGAACTGCTCGCCGGGGTGTGGGGGTACGCCGTTCCCGCGGGTACCCGAACCGTTGACGTGCACGTGGCGCAGGTCCGGGCGAAGCTCGGCTCGGCGAGTGTGATCCGTACCCATCGGGGGGTGGGGTACGCCGCCGATGGGTGAGCACCGGGTCGACCCTTCGACCGTGCCGACGTCCGGCGCCCCGCGGCCCACCCGCGCCCGGCCCCGATCCGCCCGGCCCGGATCCGCCCGGCCCACCGGCACCCAGCCCGAGCCCGCCCGGCCCGGATCCGCCCGGCGTGACCGCACCCGCCGTGGGCCGACCCTGACCGTCCGGGCGGTGCTGGTCACCTGCGCGGTTGCCCTGGTCTCGGTCCTGGTTACCGCGATCGTCGCGGTGCCGCTCGCGGTCCGTGGAGTGGAACACCGCGAGCAGCAGGCGCTGGCCGCCCAGTCCCGACTCGCCGCCGAGGCGTTACGCAGTCGGCTGGACACCCCGCGCACCGTGGACGAGGACCGGTTGCTGCGCCAACTGCGGGCGCAGGGCATCGAGGCGTACCTGGTGCGAGACGGGGTGGTGGACCGGCCGGGACTGCCGGCCCAGGTGGTGGAGCGGATCGCCGCGGGTCGGCACGTCGCCGACCGGCGGTTGGTCGCCGGACGACCGGCGCTGGTGCAGGGGCGAGCGCTGCCCGGCGGCGACGGGGTGGTGCTCGCGCGGGCCGGCTCGCTCGGCGGCATCTGGCGGCAGGTCGCCCAGAGCCTCTGGCTGCCCCTGCTGGCCGGGCTGGCGGCCGGGGCGGTCGCCGGTCTGCTGCTCGCCCGTCGCCTGGCCCGGCCGATCCGGCGGGCGGCAGACGCTGCCGCGCGGCTGCGGGCGGGCGAGCGCGCGGTTCGCGTGCCGGTGGAGCCCCCGCACGAGGTGGCGGACCTGGCGGAGGCCCTCAACGGCTTGGCTGCCGCGCTCACCACCAGTGAGGGACGGCAGCGAGAGTTCCTGCTCTCCGTCTCACATGAGCTGCGGACCCCGCTGACCGCCATTCGCGGGTACGCGGAGGCGTTGGCGGACGGGGTGATCGACTCGGCGGAGGTGACCGGCACCGGGCGCACGGTGCTGGTCGAGGCGGAGCACCTGGATCGGCTGGTACGGGACCTGCTGGCCCTGGCCCGGCTGGAGGCCGTGGACTTCCCGCTGGAGCCGGTACGGGTCGACCTGGTTCGGCTGGCCGCGGAGGCGGAGCGGACGTGGGCGGCGCGGTGCGCGGCCGTCTCGGTGGCGTTCCGGGTCGAGGCGCCGGATCCGGCGGTGCCGGTGCACACCGATCCGGGGCGGATTCGGCAGGTGGTGGATGGGCTCCTGGAGAACGCGTTGCGGGTGGTGCCGCCGGGGGCGCCGGTGGTGCTCGCGACCCGGTGGGCCGGCCCGGACCCGGCCGCCGGCGGAGTGATCGAGGTGCGGGACGGCGGCCCCGGCCTGACCGACGACGACCTGGCGGTGGTCTTCCAGCGGGGTGCGCTGCACCAGCGGTACCGGGGGGTGCGCAAGGTCGGTAGTGGGCTGGGCCTGGCCCTCGCCGCCGGCCTGGTCCGGCGGCTCGGTGGTGAGATCAGCGCGGGGCACGCGGCCGAGGGCGGGGCCGCGTTTGTCGTCTCGCTGCCGCCGGATCCTTACCAGACCCGAACATCGGCCTGACCCGGCGCTCGCCGAGACCGACCAGGCTGGGCTCCCACCCACAGGGATGAGAGGGAGAGTCATGGCACGTTGGGGAGTCGCCGCCACCACGCTGTTCGCGGCAGTCACGCTCGGGCTCAGCGGCTGCGGCGCGGCCCAGGTGACCGGGCCGGGCGGAGAGCAGGCCGTCGAGGTCGCCGCGGCGTTGGGCGTGGAGGGTCAGGCGCTGGCCGCGCTGGGCCTGGACCCCGTCGAGCTGGAGGTGGTGCCCGCCGCCGCGTCAAACGCACCGTCTTCGGACGCGGAGCCGGGCCGGAAGGAACGGGCCGAAGAGTGGCGCAAGCGGCGGCCGGCCCGGGTGCTGCTGCGGAAGAACGCCATGTACGGCGAGGTCGTGGTGCAGACGAAAGAGGACGGTCCGAGGACGGTGGCGGTCCAACGTGGCGAGGTGGTCGCTGTCGATGGGCGGGAGATGACCGTTCGGTCGTCGGATGGCTTTGAGATGACCTGGACCTTCGGGCCGGAGCTGCGGGTGGTGGAGCGCCGCCAAACGGTTCAGCCGGAGGCGGTTGAGGTTGGCCGGGTGCTGGGCGTGGCCGGCACGAAGAACGGGGAGAACGGTGCGGCCCGATTGATCGTGCTGCCCAAGAGCGAGTAGTTCACCCGCCGGCGGCGGCTCGGCGCGCTGACCGCCGAGCCGCCGCTGTCCCGGCCGAGCGCTCCGCTGAGCCCCCGTTGTCCTGGCCGAGCCCCCGTTGACCCGGCCGAGCCCCCGTTGACCGCCGAGACGGAAGGTCAGCGCCGCGCTGGTGAGACGAAGTCCAGCACCGATCGCCGCAGCCCAGACGCGTCCAGGCCATGCCAGTGGGTGTGGTCGTCGGTCGACCCGTACCGCCGGAGTTCTTCGCGCCCGACGCCGAGTGCCAGAAGCCGGTGTGGGCGGTCCGCCAGCGCCGCCGAGACCACCCGGCTGGAGGTCCCGGCGAGGTAGGGCTCGACCAGGATCACGTCGGTGCCGGCCCGGTCGCGCAGCCCGGCGGTGTCGAACGGCCGCGGCCGGTTGGTGTACGCCACGGTGACGGGCAGGTCGGCCAGCCCTGCGGTGGCCGCGTCCAGGGTCGGTCCGACGGCCACCACCAGGGGTGCTCCCGGCCCGGCGTCCCGCACCACCCGCAACGCTCCGTCGCCGCCCAACGGCCGCTCGTTGCTCAGCACCGACAGCCGCAGGTACGCCGAGGTCTCCGCGGCTACCGCCGTCCGCAGCAGCGGCGCCACCTCACCGGGGTGGCCGGGCACGTGCACCGTCCAGCCGTGCAGGGTGTCGATCAACGAGACATCCGCCGGCGACAGGTGGGTCCGGCCCGCCTCGGGGCGGTCGTACGAGGCACCCACGCTGACCAGCACCGCGCTCGCATCCTGGTGATCCAGGTCGAGCTTGAGCTGCTCGTACGCCCGCTCGACCAGGAACGGCGCGTAGGTGTGCACGATCGGCCGCAGGCCGGTCAACGCGAGCCCGCCGGCCACCCCGACCATCAACTGTTCCCGGATTCCGACGTTCAGCACCCGGTCCGGGTGCCGGTCCGCCGCCGGGGCGAAGAGGGCGGCGGAGATGTCGGCCAGCACCAGCGCGGTACGCGGGTCGTCGGCGAGCAGCGCGGTGGTGGTGTCGACGAAGGTGTCGCGCACTAGTCCTCCTTGGGGTTGACGACCGCCACGACAACGTGGGGCCGGTTGCCGTCATGCCCGGTCAGGGCGGCGTGCAGGGCGTCGTGGTCGCGTCCGTCGACGGTCGCCGCGGTCCAGCCGTCCACGGTGAACCGGGCTGCCGGTCCGCCTGGCCAGCCGTGGGTGGCGGAGGCGTTGTCGATCACGATCGCGGTGAGGTTGGCCAGGCCGTTCGTACCGGCGTAGGTGATCGCCTCGTGGTTGGAACCCTCATCCAGTTCGGCGTCGCCGAGCAGCACGTACACCCGGGGTTCGAGCCGGCCCTGGGCGAGTAGCCCGAGCGCGGTTCCGACGCCGAGGCCGAGGCCGTGGCCGAGCGATCCGGAGCCGATCTCCACGCCGGGCACGAGCATCCGGTCGGGGTGCTCGCCGAGCCGACTCGCCGGCCCACCCTGGTCGTCGAGCCAGTCGGCGGGGATGAACTGCGCGGCGGCGAGCACCGCGTAGTAGCCGGCGACCGCATGCCCCTTGGAGAGCAGGAACCGGTCCCGGTCCGGGTCGTCAACGGTCGTCGGGTGGACCCGCAGGACGCGGTGGTAGAGCACCTGGAGCACGTCGATGGTGGAGTAGACGTTCGTGCCGAACTCCCGGCCGGCTCGGATCCGCTCCAGCAGGGGCGCGACCGGCGGTTGGCCGTCGAGCGGCGCGGCGGCCTCGGCGATCGCTGCGGTGGTCGTGGTGGCTGTCATGTGGCTAGCCTGCAACTTGAAGCCCACTTCAGCTCAAGGTGACGTGATGCAGGAGTTATTGACCATCGGCCAGCTCTCCGCACGCAGTGGCGTGGCGTCATCCGCCCTGCGCTACTACGAGCGGATCGGGCTGCTCCGAGCCGACCGCACCGGCGGCAACCAACGCCGGTACGCGCGCAGTGAACTGCGCCGGGTGGCGTTCATCCGGATCTCCCAACAGGTCGGCATCTCGCTGGAGGAGATCCGCGAGGCGCTCGAATCCCTGCCGGCCGCCCGGACCCCGACCCCGGAGGACTGGACCCAACTCTCCCAACTGTGGCGGAACCGGCTGGACGAGAAGATCACGCTCCTGACCCGGATCCGGGACGACCTCGACGGGTGTATCGGCTGCGGGTGCCTGTCGTTGCGCCGCTGCATTCTCAGCAACCCGGGCGACCAGGTCGCCGACGAGGGTCCCGGTGCGCGCCTGGCGATGCCGCGCTAGCCGACGGTCAGCAGCACCTTGCCGACGTGCTGGTTCGACTCGACGCGCCGGTGGGCCTCGGCCACGTCGGTTATCGGCAGCCGGCGGTCCACGACCGGGTGAACCTGGCCGGCCACGATCAGCGGCCACACCTGCTCGCGTACCCCCTGGACGATCTCCGCCTTCTCGGCCAGTGGGAGGGGCCGCAGCGCGGTCGCGGCCACCGTCGCCCGCTTCACCAACAACGCGCCCAGATCCAGCTCCGCCTTCCGGCCTCCCTGCATGCCGATCACCATCAGCCGTCCGCCAATGGCCAGCGCGGCCATGTTTCGTTCCAGGTAGGCAGCGCCGATGATGTCAAGGATCACGTTCGCGCCCCGGCCGCCGGTGACCTGACGGACCTCCTCGACGAAGTCCTGCTCCCGATAGTCGATCGTGTGGGCGGCGCCTAGTTCACGCAGCCGGTCGTGCTTGGCCAACCGCGCGGTCACCAGCACCGTCGCCCCGAGGGCCGCGCCGAGCTGGATCGCGAAGGTGCCGATCCCGCTGCCGCCGCCGTGCACCAGCAGTGTCTCCCCAGCGGTCAGTCGGGCCAGCCGTGCCACATTCGACCAGACCGTGCAGGCCACCTCGGGCAGGGCTGCCGAGTCCACCAGGTCCACGCCGTCCGGCACCGGCAGCAGCTGACCGGCCGGCACCGCCACCCGCTCCGCGTACCCGCCACCGGCCAGCAGCGCGCAGACCGGCTGCCCCACCGCCCAACCGGACACGTCGTCGGCGACCGCGCTGATCACCCCGGAGCACTCCAGGCCGGGGTACGGGGACGCGTCCGGGGGCGGCGGATAGTGGCCCTGCCGTTGCAGCACGTCGGCCCGGTTGACCGCGCTGGCCCGTACGTCGATGATCACCTCGCCGGGGCCGGGCACCGGATCGGGCACCTCGGTCCAGACCAACGTCTCGGGCCCGCCGAACTCCTGGATCGTGATCGCCTGCATGGTCCCTGTCTACCCGACGTCGGTACCCACCGGGGAGCCCATACCGTTCATACCCACTATGGACGGCGTGTCGGTGGGCGCGCCTGCTCATCGGCCGGGCCGGCGTGGCAGACTGGGCACCGTCGCCGCCCCGCGGGGCGGCACGCCGGGAGGGTTCGCCTAGTGGCCGATGGCGCTGGTCTTGAAAACCGGTAAGGCAGTGATGTCTTCGTGGGTTCGAATCCCACACCCTCCGCCCACCTGGACAGCAAACGCCCCCTGGCCAGCGAACACGCCGGCTAGGGGCGAGGCTAGGAAAATCGAATCAGTCTCGCTCGGGGTTGCCGCATGCCACTGGTCAGCTAGCCTCACCGCCATGACTAAGCGGTTCGAGCGGGCCATGTGGCTCATGCACCGTCATGATCCACAAGCCATGGAAGACGGCTTCGGCCTCCTACTTCCTCACGCCGCCGACCACCTTGACGAACTCATCGCTGAGTTCGCTCAGGAACGAAACGGCCACGGCTTGCGCTGCTGGCTGCTCGAACTCATCGGCGAAGCCCGCTCATCCCAAGCGCTGCCATTACTCACCGAACAACTATACAGCGACGACGAGTCATTCCGGTCTTGGGCTGTCATTGGACTGAAGCGCCTCAACACCAAACAGGCACGGCGAGAGCTGTGGAAAGCGCGATGCAACGGACTCAACGACTGACCCTTCAACGGCCAGATTACGAAATAATTGCGTATGGGCTTCCGCCGGGGCCTAGAACGGCGCCGGGCCTGATGTTCGGTCCGCGCCCAGTGCGGGCGGCTCCTGGCCAACGTCGACCAACTCCTGCGCCAGGTCCCGTCGCAGCGGATCGGGCCGACCGTTGACGTCTGTACAGCCGGGCCGTTCTGGAATTGGCCCGCGACCCGCCGAACCGCCGTCCCAGGCTTGACTCTCCCGCCAGGGGAGACTCCAGCATCGGTGCGGAACGGAGGAACCGAGCATGGACGACCTGATCCCGATTGGGCGTTTCTCCCGGATGAGCCGGCTGTCAGTCAAGGCCCTGCGCTTCTACAACGAGCAGGGCCTGCTCGCACCCGCTTGGGTCGACCCGTCCTCGGGCTACCGCTACTACCGGCGGGCCCAGGCCGAGCGGGCCGAGGCGATCCGGATGCTACGCGCAATCGACATGCCGATCGCGGACATCCGTGACCTACTCGCCGACGACGACCCGGAACTGACCGGCAAACGCCTCGTCGCGCATCGGGAGCGGTTGCGGGCCCGGCTCGCCGAGCAGGAGCAGATGCTGCGCTTCCTCCAAGCACTCATCGATCGAGGAGGACGTGTCATGCCCTATGACGTCATCGTGAAGGAAGCCGCCACCATTCCGGTGGCCAGCCTCACCCTGCACACCAGCCTCAATGCGATCGGTGCCGATATGGGCCGTGGCTTCGGCACGGTCGTCGACGCCATCGGCAACGCCGGCGCCGAGTCCAACGGGAAGCCGTTCGTCATCTACCACGACGTCATCGACGAACAGACCAACGGCGACATCGAGATCTGCATCCCGGTCCCGGCCGGCACCGTCCTACCCGGCGACCCGGTCCGCTACCGTGAGCTCCCCGGCGGCCCGGTCGCCACCACCGTCCACCGAGGGCCATACCAGGAGATCAGCCCCGCTTACCACGTCGTCACCGGCTGGATCGAGCAGGAGGGTATTCATCCAGCGGGCCCACCGCGCGAGGTCTACCTCAACGACCCGCAAACGGTCAGGCCCGCTGAGCTGCTCACCGAAGTCCAGTTCCCCATCGACAAGACGCCGCGCTGATCGGGCGGCCAGCAACTCCCCGCCACCCCCGAGACCGGTCGCCACCGCGTTCCGGCGGCACGGCTACCCCTGGCACGGCAGCGACCCGTACGCCGACCTCTTCCGCTCGGCGAGTGCGAGCGGACTCAGCGAGGCATTCACGGCGTTTCGTGGCGCTCTGCGTGTCTGCTGTCATCGCTGTTCTCGGCAGTGCCGAGGTGTTTTCGGACCTGCGGAGCTGGATCTTGGATTAGCCGTCAGTTGTCGGCTTCCAGTGCGAGGGTGCTTCCGTCGGGATCCTGGACTTGGCGGAATCAGGCGGTCAGACGAGGCCCCCGGTGAGGAAGTGAAGGGCGAGCCAGGTCACGAACGCCAGCAGTGCGAAGCGCCGCAGCCACACCCAGCCCGTGACCTTTCGGGCAGGCTCACCGGGCTTGCGGCGCTGCATGCCGAACCACAACCAGACGTGCTCGGACAGGGTGTCACCGTCGCGACTGTTGAGCACCGCCGTCACTTCGACCACGCCGAGGTACAGGAGCCAGACGATCCAGGTGGCCGTGTAGTTACCCAGCCCGAAGGAGAGTCCGGCGACGGCACCGAGCAGTGCGCCGCCCACGATGAACGGGAGGAGGCGACTCACCTCATCACCGCGTAGTTAGACCTCCGCATGTGCTCTGCCTCCCCATCTGTCCTGGAGCCGACGACGGCCTTGCCGCGCGGTGCATTCAAGACAGTCACCGTCGTGTTTGGCGCGGATGTAAACGTAGGAAGATATTCGCGTCTCCTCAAGCCTTGTGTCGTGTTCGGACATCAGCTTTCGCTCCGACCGTGGTGAAGGGTTGGATCGGCAGTCCTCGTATGGAAGGGCGGTCGACTCGTCTCTTCGCCAGGTGGGGCCGGTACGTGCGGGCCGGGGCGGCCGTGGTGGTGCAGGTGGCACCGGGATGGGAGGACCGCGTCCGCATCGGCTGGGACAACGCCGCCACACCGGTGACTAGCGTGCAGGTGGACGCCTGCCCCGCTACGAGCACTTCGGCAGAATGGTCAGTGTTCACCGGCCGCACCTGGGTGGCGAGTCCGGAGTGCGTACCGCTGATGATCTGGACCGAGGGACGACAGGTTGAGGTGCGCCTCGCGGTAGGCGCCGGGTGTGACGAGGGTTCATTCCGTTCGGAGGGCTGATCACGGTGGTCATGCAGATAGCCCAGCTCGATTAGGCTGCACGGATGGTGGCGCGAGTGGACGTACGAATCGCGGGCGTGATCTTGACTGATCCTCAGGGTCGGTTGTTGCTGCAGCTTCGGGACGGGAACACCAAAGTGGATCCGCATCGATGGTCGCTACCTGGTGGTCACCTGGATCCGGGTGAGGATCCGCTGGTGGCTGCCCATCGAGAGCTCCACGAGGAGACTGGTCTCAAAGTCGATGAGCTGCGCCTGTTCTGGCGGGGCCTGGCTCCGGCAGGGCGATTCCCCGGCACGGTCGGTGAGTTTTCAATCTTCTACGCGCCGACCAACGCCAGCGATGCGGATGTGGTGTGTGGGGAGGGGGCGGCGATGCGATTCGTCGACCGGGCCGACGTGCTCACCCTGGAGTTCGGGCGGGCTTACGCGGCGATCGTGCCGCGCTTCCTGGGCTCCACGGAGTACCGACAGCTGGTCCGGGCCGGTTGATCGCTGCTGCTGGCAGCGCCGACCACGGTCCCTACGACTCGCCCGGCGTCGGAGCATCAATCCGGGAGCTTCCGTGCCGACCGCCGGAACGGCCCCCAGGCGACGAAGCGTTCGAATAGGTCGCGGGGGTGTGGTGCGTCGTGGGGGTTGAGGTGGTAGAGGTCGTGCATGGCTTCGTAGCAGAGTCCGGCGAGGTAGATCGANAGGNTTGANTGTCGGGTGTNGTATTGGGNGGTGAGGAGGAGGCGGGCTTCGGCGCAGGGCCAGGGGTGGCCGCAGGCGCGGCAGGTCCAGGTGGGTCGTAGGGGTGTGTGGGGTGGTTGGTTTCTGGTGTGGTGGTGTGGGTGTTGGGGGTGGGGGCCGAGTCGTGGTTGGGGGAGGTGGTGGGGGTTCACCAGCGGCCTCCGTTGGCGCGCCATTGTTGGGCGGGGGTGAGCCGGCCGACGCGTCCGGGTTGGGGTTCGGCGAGGGTGGGTTGGGTCATCCACGTCGGCAGGTTCGCTGGGCGGCCAGGCCCGCTTCCCCGGTGTGGCCCGCTTGCCCGGTACGGCGCATTGCTGCGCGGTGATCTGCCTGCCCGGTGTGCTCCGCCTGCTCGGTGCACCCCGCCTGCGCGGTACGGCGCATTCGTGCCGTGCGGGCGGGGCGGTGCGGCGTTCCTCCGACGCCAACCAAACCAGCGGATTCGCATTTGGACCTCCTTGATGTTGGTGGAGGACCGCCCCCACTGACAGCGCGGGGGGTGGGGGCGGTCCGACAGGCGCCTCCGGCGGGAAAGTCCTCCACCGGCTCACGCCGTCTCAATTCACTCTGGGTGTTAACCACCTGGCGGCGGAAGGGCTTCATGCTGATCCTGGCGAGGGTCTGGCGATCGTGCTCTTTTCCTGGCGAAGCTTGGCGATCTTGCTGGTAGGGCTGGCGACGTCTGGCGATCTTGCTCATTTTCTGGCGGCGCTTGGCGATCTTGGCAACCCGACTGGCGGCGCTTGGCGATCTTGCTTGATGGGCTGGCGTGGTGTGGCGATCTAGAAGAATCTCTGGAGGGCCGATGGAATCTGAACGTGCCGCTGATCTCATCCGGGTGCAGCTCCGTCGACAACGGGCGCTCGCCGGCATGAGCCAGGAGGAGTTCGGGCGTCGAACGAACTACTCGGCATCGACCGTGTCGGCGGTGGAGACCGGCACCCGGATGACTGACCTGCCGTACGCGTGTCGGGCGGACGAGATCCTGGAGACCGGCGGCCTCTTCGAGTCGCTGCTGCGGTTGGCGCACCGGGACGAGCAGCCGGCCTGGTTCAAGCCCTGGCTGGAGGCCGAGGCGGTCGCGCGGCAACTCCGCTACTTTCACCCGAATCTGATTCCGGGCCTGCTCCAGACCGAGAACTATGCCCGCACGGTCCTGCGGTTCGACGACACCCGGCCCGAGTTCGAGGTGGAGCAGCAGGTCTCGGCTCGGCTGGAGCGGCAGAAGATCCTGACCCGCGACCGACCGCCGCAGGTCGTGGCCGTCATCAACGAGGGAGCGCTGCGGCTCGGGGACGCCATCATGGCCGAGCAGCTCGCGCATCTGCTCCGGATGGCGGAGCTGCCGTACCTCCACATTCACGTGATTCCCATGGCCGCGGGCCTGCACGTGGGACTCTCCGGTCCGCTCGCCCTAGCGATGATCCTGGATGGAGGCTGGGTCGGCTATCTGGAAAACCAGCTTGCCGGCGACCCTGTCAATGCCGAGGAAGAGATAGTTACCCTTCAGACCAGGTGGGAGTGCGTGCGAGGCGTTGCCCTCCCGCAAGCCTCATCGGTCGCGCTGATCAAAGAAGCGGAGTACCTGCATGAACCTCAGTAACGCTCGCTGGAAGAAGTCCACTCGCAGCGGCACGAGCGGCGGTGAGTGCGTCGAGGTCGCCGGCAACCTTCCGGGCATCGTCGGGGTGCGGGATTCCAAGGACCCGACCGGGCCGGCGCTGGTGTTCGGGCCGGGGGCGTGGCGGGCGTTCGTCGCCCAGTTGCCCGGCCGCGACTGACCACCGCGGCACCAGCGAGGTCATCCCGATCCGGGTGTCGACCCGACCTGCGCCCGTCCCCCACCTGGCAGATTTTCAGGGGGACGGGCGCTTCGTCGTCCACTCTCCCGTCACCCGGTGAGCAGGAGCGTGGTCGGGGTGGCGAGCAGGAGGAACGGGCCGAAGGGCAGGTGGCTGGACCAGCGGGCCCGCCCGGTGGCGAGCAGCGCCAGGGCGGTCACAGCGGCGAGGGCGAATGCGAGTAGCAGCCCGAGCACCAGAAAGGGCCAGCCGTGCCAGCCCAGGAGCAGACCCACCCCGACCGCGAGCTTCGCGTCGCCGAGCCCGAAGCCCCGCCGGCCGAGCAGGAGGGTGCTGGTGGCGAAGAGCAGGCCAAGGCCGAGCCCGGCGGCGGTGGCGCGCAGCCAGGGGGCGTACCCGGTGTCGAGGGTCGCGGCCAGTCCGAGCAGCAGCCAGGTGCCGAGTGTGGCGGGGCCGGTGAGTCGGTCCGGTAGCCGGTGCACCGCGGCGTCAACGAAGGCGAGCGGCACCGCCCAGCCGAGCCACCAGGCCATGGCGGCCAGCTCGATGATGGGCCCGCCGGCCAGCAGCAGCATCAGGCCGGCGGCGAGCGCGGCGACCTCCACCGTGCCAGGTGGGGGGCCGACCCTCGCGCCGCACCCGCCGCACCGGGCGCGCGGCCCGATCGCCGGCCCCGGTTGGGTCAGGCTGATCGGGGCGCCGCAGGCGTCGCATCCGAGCCGGGCCGTCACCCCCACCGGTACGGAGTGCCGTACGGCGGCGAGCCGGAGCACCGGGGTGATCGTGAGCGCGGCCAGCAGTGAGCGGGGTGCCGCATGGCGGGAACCGGTCACCGTCACGGCGAACTCCATCGGCTGAATACGGACAGTAATTGCTGGGCGGCTCTTTGGTCTCGACTGACCTGACCCGAGGGCTCCACGTCCCACCACCTCTCATTACTGAGCGTGTTCACCTGAATTGCCCCTGTTGCATCGGCTGTCGTCAGCCTATGCTCGCCCATTGAGTGCAATGCGACCCTGCAACCATTCGATCAAGAAACTGCGGGCGGGGTGGGAGTCATCTTTCTTACAAGTCGGTAACGGTAAATGCGGATGCCTTGTATGGGGCCCGGATGACAGCATCCGGCCGCGCTTCCGCATGTCCGGATTCACCGGGTAGCGACCGCCCGGTGGAGGTCGACGAGGAGGGTCGGGACAGTGCGAGGAAGGCAGCGCAGGGGCGTGTCGGCGTACCTGGTGGTGGGCGCGGTGTTGGCTGCTGTGGCCGGCTGCGGAGCCGGCCGGGAAGCACCGGTCGAGACGGTGGGCGTGGTTGATCAACCTGCCCCGGCGTCGGGGGAAGTGGACGAGCGAAATGCTCGGAGAGCCGCGCTCGCCGCCTATTCCGGATATCTCGCGGTGGCCCAGGAAGCGAGTGGCGACAGCGACCCACACCACCCGGAACTCACCACCTACCTGGCCGACCCGTTGTTGACCCGAGTTCGGTTCACCATCCGCACCGCCAAAGAGCACGGCGCCATCCGCATCGGCACCCTCCGTTCGGACCCCGTCGTGACCGCAGTGGACCTCGTGAGTGTCCCGGCCATCGTCGAGATCCAGGACTGCCTCGACGCAACCGGCTGGCGGCTGGTCTACGCGGAAGACGAGCGGGTCGTCCCCGGTGGCCAGAGCACCCGACATCTGGCCACCGTGACCGTGGCCCGATACCCGGATGGCCGCTGGCTGGTCAACACCGGGGCCGCCCATGAGGACCAGCCATGCTGACCTGGGCCGCCCGATTGCGCCGCACCCCGCTGCCGGCGCTGGTCACCGGGGGGCTGGCAGCGTTGATCACCACCGGCCTGGCCGCTGCCGCCGCACCAGTCGCCGCCGCGCCACCCGTTCTCGCCGCACCGGCCGCCGCCGCACCGGCTGTTGTCGCTATGCCGCCCGTCGCCGCCGCGTCGGCTGCTGATCCGCCGGATGTGATCTGCCCACCCTCGCAGACCACCTGCGAGGTCTGGGACGACGAGCCCGGGCACGGCGGTGGCCCGGGAGATGGTGGCCCCGGTGACGGCGGTGGCGGTGGCAGTGCGACGTGCCAGTGGGACGGCGAGGTCGTCCCCTGCTACGACGAGGTGCTCGGCTGGTTTCACAACGGTGACGGCTGCTACTACAAGCTGATCGAGCCCCGGCCCGAGGGCACCCCGGACGGCTTCGACTGGTATGTGCTGACCTGCAACGGGGGCGACCTCGGCTCGCAGCGGACGGAGCTGCTCGACGCCCCGCCGCCCGGCTTCGGCACCCCGCCCGACCCGGCGGAACTGGCCCGGGCGGCGCTCGCCTCGATCGACCTGCTCCCACCGCGGGTGGCCGTCGCCCCCCGCCGGCGCATCGGCTCCGGGTTGGTCGGCCTGCCGGTGTGGATGTGGGCCAGCACGGCCGGTTCCGGCCAGCCCCGCCACTACTTCGGCCCGCAGCAGGCCTCCGCCAGCGACCGTGGGTTGACCGTTCAGATCGCGGCGGAAGTCACCCGGGTGCGCTGGGACATGGGCAACGGCACCAAGGTGACCTGCTCCGGCCCCGGAACGGCGTACGAGTCGGATAGCTCACTGGCCGGAAAGCGCTCCCCGGACTGCGGCTACCACAGCGGCTACCCGGAGCCCGGCACGTACCAGATCCAGGCGACCACGCACTGGACGGTGAGCTGGAGCGGCGGCGGCGAGAGCGGAAGCTTCGAGGTCACCCGGACCAGCGGCACCGTGACGATCGAGATCGATGAGCTTCAGGTGGTAACCCAGTGAGCCTCGCGACCAGCAACGCAGCGGCGACAGCCGACGCCCCGATCACCCCGCCGAAGGTGCTCCGGCAGCGCCGGATGCGCCCCGGCCTGCTCGGCCTCGCCGTCCTCCTGATCGCCCTCGGCGGGCTCGGTTCGGCCTTCGCCGTCAACGCGGTCCGCGCCACCGGCAGCTACCTGGCGGTGGCCCGACCGGTCGAGGTCGGCCGGGTGGTCAGCGCCGACGACCTGGTGACCGTGCAGGTCGCCGGTGGGGCGGGGCTCTCCCCGGTGCCGGCCGGGCGGCAGGGCGACGTGGTCGGGAAACGGGCGAAGGTGTCGCTCGTCCCCGGAACGCTGCTCACCATGGAGCAGCTCACCGACAAACCGCTGCTCACCCCCGGCCAGCAGCAGCTCTCGGTGGGCCTGGACCTGGCCCAGGCGCCGGCCCGCCAACTGCACCCCGGGGACAAGGTGTCCCTGGTCAGCACCCCGGCCGGCAACGATGACCGGCCGGTCACCACGGCGACCCGATTCGAGGCCACCGTGATCGACGCCAACATCGTCGGAAACGACGACGAGATGGTGGTCTACCTGGCGCTCGCCGTACGGGACGTGCCGGCGGTGGCGGCGCTGGTGGCCCAGGACCGGATCGCCATCGTGCTCACCGAGGCGGCCTGAGCATGGCGATCATCGCGCTGGTCGCCGCGAAGGGCTCGCCGGGAGTCACCACCTCGGCGCTCGCCTGCGCCCTGACCTGGCACCGGCGGCTGGTGCTCGCCGAGTGCGACCCGGCGGGCGGATCCCTGCTCGCCGGCTACCTCGGTGGCACGCTCGACGGGCCCCGGGGCATCGGCGAGTTGGCCGTCGGGGAGCTGCGGGACGGCAACCTGGAGGCGGCGTTCTGGTCGCAGCTGGTCGACCTGGACGCGCCGAAACGGGAACGGCTGCTGCTGCCCGGCGTGGTCGACCCCGCCCAGGCCGGCAGCGTCACCCCGCTCTGGCAGCGGTTCGCCGACTTCTTCACCGAACTCGACCACGGTGACCCGCCGTACGACGTCCTCGTCGACTGCGGCCGCCTGCACGTACCCGGCCCGCCCTGGCCGCTGCTGCGCGCCGCCTCCGTGGTGCTGGTGGTCACCCGGGCGCGGCTGCCCGAGGTCTCGGCCACCCGCGCGCTGGTCCGGGCGATCCAGCGGGACTTCACCGAGCACCGAGTCGCCCCGGGCACGCTGCGGCTGCTGCTGGTCGGCGACGGGCACGGGCGTGGCGAGATCAGCAAGGCGTTGCAGGTGCCGGTCGTCGCGCGGCTGCCGCACGACCCGCGTACCGCCGAGGTGTTGACGCTCGGTGGGACCGTGCGGATCGGTCGGCCGTTGCTGCGCGCCGCCAGCGAGCTGGAGGTGCCGATCGGGACGCTGCTGGACCGCAGGCGGGCCCGCCTGGCCTGGCCGGCGGCGGGCCACGAGGGCGCCGGCGCTGCGCCGCAGGAGGCGTCGAATGCGATTTGAACCCGTCTCCGCCGACCCCCGGCGGCACCCCCCGACCGCCGCCCCGGCCGCCACCTCGACCGCGCCGCCGCTGGCCCCGCCGAACGGCCGGCAGCCGGGGCCCGCCGCTGCCCGGCCGGAGCCACCGCCCCGCCCCCGGGTCGACTTCCAGGTCGTCCGCGAGCTGCGCCGAGAGCTCAGCGAACGGCTCACCCACTGGCAGCGCGGCCGCGAGTTCGACCCCGACGCCGAAGACACCGAGCGTGCCCGGCTGGCGGTCGCGGTCGTCTCCGCGTACGCCGACGCGGTCCGTCGGGCCGGCACCCCGCTCACCGCCGAGGAGGAACGGCTCCTGCTCGACCAGGTGACCGCCGAGCTGGCCGGGCTCGGCCGGCTCCAGACACTCCTGGTGGACGAGAGCATCGAAGAGGTGCACATTCTCGGCTGCGACCAGGTGCGGGTCACCCGGCGCGGCGGCGGGGTCGACTGGATCGAGCCGATCGCCGACAGCGACGAGGAGTTGGTGGAGATCCTGCAGGCGGCGGCCCGGCGGGCGGGCGCCACCGAACGCTCGCTCTCCACCTCCAAGCCCACCCTCGACCTGCAACTGCCCGACGGCAGCCGGCTCGCTGCGGTGTTCCTGGTCAGCCACCGCCCCTACGCGGTGATCCGCAAGCACAACACGCTCGATGTGGGGCTGGACGACCTCGCCGGCGGCCGGAACGACCTGGACGAGATGCTCGACCCGCTGCTGCGCGACTTCCTCCGCGCCGCCCTGCGCGCCGGCCTGAACATCATGGTCGCCGGCCTGGCCGGGGCGGGTAAGACGACCGTCATCCGGGCCCTGATGAACGAGATCCCGGCTGATGAGCCGTATGTGCTGCTGGAGGAGAGCCGGGAGCTGCTACCGGCCCGCCGCGGCGACCGGCACCGGGCGGTGATGAGCTTCGAAGCCCGCGAGGGGCACGGTGAACGCGGGCCGGACGGCCGCCCGGCCGGTGAGGTCAGCATCGCCGACCTCATCCCGGTGTCGCTGCGGATGGGCGTCCTGCGGATCATCGTCGGCGAGGTCCGCTCCCGGGAGATCGTGCCGATGCTCCAAGCGATGACCACCAGCCGCGGCTCGATGTGCACGATCCACGCCCGTACCCCGGCCGGCGTCGGCGATCGGATCATCGAGCTGGCCCTGGCGCACGGCCGGGAGGTGACCGTGGACCAGGCCCGCCGGATGGCCGGAAACGCCCTCGACCTGATCGTCTACGTCACCATCGAGGACGAGACCGCGATCGGCGGCCGCAAGCACCGCTTCGTCTCCCACGTCGAGGAGGTGATTGGCGTCGGCGACAGCGATCGGATCACCACCACCACGGTCTTCGGGCCCGGCCCGGACGGACGGGCGGTGCCCCGGCACCTACCGGAGCGGATCCGCGCGCAGCTCCTGCGGGTCGGCTACGACACCCGACTGCTGAGCCGGTGGATCGAGGCGGGCAGCGGCGCCTGGCGACGCCCCCGGCAGACGCGGCTGGCCCAACGATGAACGCCGCGGTCGACATCGAACTCGTCGCGGTGCTCTCCGGCGCCGCCTGCGTGGCCGGGCTGCTGTTGGCCATCGTCGCGATCGTCGGCACCCGCCGCCCACCCGGGCCGGGCCCCGGAGCCCGGCGCGGGCTCAGCCGGCTCGGCTTCGGCACCACGGCGCGGGAACGCCGCTTCCACCAACTGCTCCTCGTCGGCGCGGTGTTCGCCGGCGCGTTCGGCTTCCTGCTGACCGGGCTCCCGGTGGTCGGCCTGCTGGTCGCCGTCGCGGTCCCCGGCACGCCCTGGCTCTTCTCGGTGGGCCGGGCTGAGCAACAGGCCATCGCCCGGATCGAGGCGGTCGGTGAGTGGACCCGACGACTCAAGGACATCTCGGCCACCGGGCAGGGCCTGCAGGCCGCGATCACCGGCACCGTCGCCACCGCGCCGGAGGAGATCCAGGAGGAGGTACGGCTGCTCGCCGCCCGCCTCCAGACCGGCTGGCTGGCCCGTCCGGCCCTGCTGGCCTTCGCCGACGAGATCGCCGACCCGGTGTGCGACCAGGTGGTGGCGGCGTTGATTCTGCACCTGACCGATCGGGGGGAGCGCCTGGGCGACGTACTCGGCTCGATCGCCGCAGCCGCCAGCGCCGAGGTCGCCACCCGGCGGGAGATCGAGGCCAAACGTACCCAGCCCCGGTTCGCGGTCCGCTTCCTCACCGGCATGACCCTGGCGGTGCTCGCGTACGGGCTGCTGAACACCGACTACATCCGTCCGTACGGCACCCCGACCGGGCAGCTCGTGATGGCGGTACTCGGGGTGTCCTTCATCGTCCTGCTGGCCTGGGTTCGCGCGATGAGCCAGCCGCAGCGGCCGGCCCGTTTCCTGCCCGCGCCGGAGCCGCAGGAGGTGCTGACGTGACGAACTGGCTGTTGACCGTCGCGGTGACCGCCGGGGCGCTGGTCGGGCTCGGGGTTTTCCTGGTGGTTCAGGAGCTCCTGCCGGCGACCCCCGCGCTCGGCCCCGCGCTGCGGCGGCTGCACCAGCCGCCGGGAGCGGCCCACCCGGCTGGAGCCGCCGGCCAGCGGCTGGAGTGGCTGACCGGGCTCACCCGGTGGCTGCGTCCCCCGCACCAACAGCTCGCCCTGCTCGGCCGTACCCCCGAGCAGTACGCCCTGTCGCTGCTGCTCTCCGCGTTGATCGGACTCGCCTCGCCGACCCTGCTCAGCGTCACCTTCGCCGCCACGGGCGTCGGGCTGCCGGTGGCCGTACCGGTGCTGGGCAGTCTCGGCCTGGCGCTGATCTGCGCGTGGCTCGCGCACCGCGCGGTGCTGACCAAGGCGGAGGCGGCCCGCGGCGAGTTCCGGGCCGCCGTCTGCACCTACCTGGATCTGGTGGCGTTGCAGCTCTCCGCCGCGCACGGGCCGGTGCAGTCGCTGGAGCGGGCGGCGGAGGTCTGCGACGGCTGGGTCTTCGACCGGATCCGGGAGTCGCTGCGGCTCGCCCAGCTCCAGATGCACTCACCCTGGGACGAACTGCGGGACCTCGCCGACCGGATCGGTATTCCCGAGCTCGGGGACGTGGGCGCGATCATGCGCTCCTCGGGCAGCGAGGGCGCGCAGGTGCACGAGACCCTGCGCAGCCGGGCCGACTCGCTGCGCGACCAGATCCGCACCGACAACCTGGCGCGGGCGGAGGGGATTACCGGCCGGTTGGACATCCCGGGTGCCCTGCTCGTCTTCGTACTGCTTGGTTTCGCCACCTACCCGTTCCTCGCCCGTCTCTGACGACCGTCCGACAAGGAGCCCGCCATGTCCCTCTTCGTTCGCCTCCAGGTCGCGCTGGCCGCGCGCCTGGCCGAGCTGCGTTCCGACCGCGAGCGGGGGGACAGTCCCGTCCCCACCGCTGTGATCATCTTTGGTCTGGTGGCTGCCGCGATCACCGTCACGGCGCTCGTCGCCAGCCGGGCGGAGGACTGGATGAACGCCATTCCGACCGCGCCCTGATCCGATGCGCGTGCGACGGGCCTGCCTCGCGCTGCGCCGACGGCTCGGCGGCACGGACCGGGGCGCGAACCCGGTGGAGCTGGCGGTGGTGATGCCGGTGATCTTCGTGCTGCTCTTCGGGGCGATCCAGGTGGCCGCCGTGTTCATCGCCCGGTCCACGGCGATGCACGCGGCGCAGAGCGGGGTCAACGCGCAGCGGGTGCTCAACGCCCCGCCGGACGCGGGCGCGGACCGGGCGCGACGCTTCCTCACCGCGGCCGGCGGCTGGCTGGTCGACTGGGACTCCCCGGGGCCGGGCTGCCAGACCGACACGGCCGAGGTGACCTGTACCGTCCGGGGCCGTTCGCTCTCCGTCGTACCCGGCGTCGACTTCCCGATCAGCGAGAGCGCACACGGGACGGTGGAACGGTGGACGGAGCCGTGATCCGCGACCGTGGCCGACGCGGCGACCCGCAGCGCGACCGTGGTTCGGTCTCCGTCGAGGCGGCGATCCTCGCGCCGGCCTTCATCGCGCTGATGGTCCTCGCCGGAGTCGCCGGGCGTACCGCGGTCGCGGCCGAGGCCGTGGAGGCGGCGGCGCACGATGCCGCCCGCGCCGCCTCCATCTCCCGCGACGCGGACACCGCCGGTGAGCGGGCCCGGGCGGCGGCCGTCCGGCAGCTCGACTGGCGCGGTCTCAACTGCACGAGTACGCCGACGGTTGACCTCAGCGGCACCGTCAACGGCCAGGCGACCAGCTTCGCCGCCGCGTTCCGGAGCCCGATCGGCCAGCCGGCCGCGGTGACCGTTCGCCTCTCCTGCACCGTCGACCTGTCCGACCTGCGGCTGGACACCATCCCGGGGGTGCCGGGCAGCCGTCGGGTGTCGGCCAGCTTCACCTCGCCGCTGGACCGTTACCGGAGCAGAGGATGACCGCCGAGCCGATCCGCCGCACCGAGTTGAGTCGTACCGGCCTGGGCCGCAGCGCCTCGGGCCGGGACGATTCAGGCCGGGTCAGTGTCTTCTTGGCCATCGCCGCCCTGGGCATTCTCACCGTTGTGGCGCTCGCCTTCGATGGGGCCGGGCAGCTACGCGCGCTGCAGCGAGCTGACAACCTCGCCAGCGAAGCCGCCCGCGCCGGGGGGCAGTCGATCGATCTGGCCACCGCGATCGAGGGTGGGACGAAGCGGATCGACGAGCCGCAGGCGCGGCGGGCGGTGGCCGATTATCTCGCCGCCGCCGGTGCCAGCGCACACACCGTCAGCTTTCCGGGAGTTGACGGGGAGACCGTGGTTCGGGTGCGGGTCACCGTCACCTACGGGAGGTCGCTGCTCGGCCTCGTCGGCTTCGACGACACCGTCAACGTCACCGGGGAGGCGACCGCACGGGCGCTGACCGGTGGACTGTAGGAAGGAAGGCTGCCATGTCCACATCGGCTCGTCTCCTTGGCCGGGTGCTCACCGGGTTCGGTGCCCTCGCCCTGCTCGGTGTGCTGCTGGTCGGCGCTCCGGTGGCGCTACTCGCGTTCGCCGGTAACCCCCTGCCGGCGCAGATGCCGACCCTCGGTGAGATCGGCACGGTGCTGACCAGCCGCGACGACGGCCAGCTCTTCATCCGGGTACTGGCGGTGGCCGGCTGGGTGGGCTGGGCCACGTTCGCCTTCTCGGTGCTGGTCGAGTTGGGAGCCCTCGCCGTCCGTCGCCCCGTCCCCCGGTTGCCGGGGATGGGCCGGCAGCAGCGGGCCGCCGCCGCACTGGTCGGTTCAGTCGCATTGATTCTGGTGGCGAGTCCCGTGGCGGCCAGCGCAGCGGCGGTAGCGGCGGCCCCGACAGCGTCCACGGCGGTGGCGGCGGTGGGCCCGACAGCACGCACGGTGGTGCCGGGCCCGGCAACATCCACGGTGGTGGCGGGCCCGGCAACATCCACGGTGGTGGCGGGCCCGGCGGCGCCCCTGGCAGCCGCCGCGGCAACCCCCGAGCCGGAGCGGGCACCGGTCTATCGGGTGGCCCGGGGCGACTACCTCGGATCGATCGCCGCGCGGTACCTGGACGGGTTCGAGGATTACCAGAGTCTGGCCACGCTGAACCGGCTGGCCGACCCGGACCGGATCCACCCGGGTCAGCTCCTGCGGCTGCCCGCCGAGGCCCACGACCGTGGCCCCGGCCCGCACGCCACCGGACGGCTGGTCGCCCGACCGACCCCACCCCGGCCACCGGCGCCGGCCGAGCAGGCAACGGGGCCGTCACCTGCGGAGTCGGCTGGTTCGGACTCGGCTGTTTCGGGGACGGCGGTTTCGGACGCGTCCTCGACGGATCCGGCAGCTTCGGACCAGACCGCTTCGGATCCGGCGGCGGAGGTGCCGGTCGTGGCCGTCGGTGCGGCTGGTCCCGGCGATCCGAACCGGGTGAACCGGCCGCTCGCCGTCTCGGCGGTCCTCGCCGTGTCGAGTATCGTCGGCGCGCAGATCGGCGCGGCGCTCGGCCTGCGCCGACGCCCGGCGACCGCTCGCACCGGGACCGGCCGTCGCGCGCTGCCTAACGGTCAACGGCAGTGGGAACTGCCGGCTGGCCGGCACCGGCGGGACTGATCCCGTCCCTACGCCGGCGGGTCGCCCCAGCCGTCGGTGTGCACGGCCTCGGCCAGCGGGCGCTTGCTCCGCCAGCCGTGCCGGGCCAGGTCGGGTACCGCCTCGAAGTGGGTGACCGGGCCGAGGCAGAGCCAGGCCACCGGACGGATCCCGGCCGGGATCCGGAGTAGCTCGGCGAGCCACTGCTCCCGGTAGAACGACACCCAGCCGACGCCGAGCTGCTCGGCGGTCGCGGCGAGCCAGAGGTTCTGGATGGCCAGGCAGGCTGAGTAGAGCCCGGTGTCGGCGATGGCGTGCCGGCCGAGGACCGCCGGTCCGCCCCGGGCCGGGTCGTAGGTGACGACGATCGACAGGCTGGACTCCAACACCCCGTCGATCTTGATGCGGGCGAACCTCTCGGCCGCCTCCCCGGTCAGGGCCGCGGCGAAGACCTCCCGCTCGGCGCTGACGTGCTCGTGAAAGGCGCGGCGCAGCTCCGGGTCGCGGACCAGGATGAAGTCCCACGGCTGCGAGTATCCGACGCTCGGGGCCGCGTGGGCGGCGGCGAGCACCCGGTCCAGGGTCTCGGTGGGCACCGGCGCCCCGGTGAACTGCGCTCGCACGTCCCGGCGGCGGTGGATGACGTCGTACAGATCCATCGGGCACCTCACATGATCACATCGCCGAGCAATCTAATCCGATCTCCAGGGACGGCGCCAGCCCAGCACGCCGAGATCGGGCTCCGGCGCTGGCGCGCCGGACACCGCCGGGGTCATGCTGTCCCAATGGGCGTACGCGTCGAACGGTCCGCGATGGTGACCACAGTGATCCTGGATCGGCCGCCGGCGCGGAACGCCGTGGACGGCCCGACCGCGCGGGCGCTGGCCGATGCCTTCCGCGCCTTCGAGGCCGACCCGGACGCGGCGGTGGCGGTGCTCTGCGGTGCGGGCGGAACGTTCTGCTCCGGTGCCGACCTGAAGGCGATCGACACCCCGACCGGCAATCGGGTCGCACCGGATGGGGACGGCCCGATGGGTCCGACCCGGATGACGCTGTCCAAGCCGGTGATCGCGGCGATCTCCGGGTACGCGGTGGCGGGCGGGCTGGAGCTGGCGCTCTGGTGCGACCTACGGGTTGCCGAGGACGACGCGGTGCTCGGCGTCTTCTGCCGGCGTTGGGGCGTACCGCTGATCGACGGTGGGACGTTTCGGCTGTCCCGGCTGATCGGCGAGAGTCGGGCGATGGACCTGATCCTCACCGGCCGTCCGGTGCCGGCGTCCGAGGCGTACGCGATGGGTCTGGTGAACCGGCTGGTCGCCCCCGGTACGGCTCGGACCGCAGCCGAGCAGCTGGCCGCGGAGCTCGCCGGGCATCCGCAGACCTGCCTGCGCAACGATCGAGCCGCGATGCTGGCCACGGCGGCGCTGTCCGAGCCGGCGGCGCTGGCGACCGAGCTGACCTACGGGATGGAGTCGTTGGCCGCCGACGCGGTGGCCGGGGCGGCCCGGTTCGCCGCGGGTGCCGGTCGGCACGGCGCCGGGGCCTGAACGGGTCAGTCCAGCGCGCCGCCGACCTCCGGGGCGAGCAGCGCGAGGAGCGCCGCCGGGGCGTCCCGGCGCTCGTCCAGGTGCAGCACCAGGTCCTCGATCGCCTGCTGGCGGTGCCGATCCAGGACGCGCCCGGTCAGATCCCGATACTTGTCCACGATGTCGGTGTTACCGAGTGGACGCTGCACCGAGCCGAGCGGCGTTTCGATGCGCCGCTCGTGGGTCTGACCAGCATCGGTGGTCAGGCGCACCCGCCCCGCAGTGGCCGGTCCGGACCCCCGGGTCACGGTCATCCGGTCGATCAGCCGCCACACGTCGTCCTGGTCCAGCCGGTCCGGTCGGAACTGCTCCACCGAGACCGCGCCGTCGAGGAGCGCCGCCGCCGTCGTGTAGCAGACGGACATCTGCGCGGCGACGCTCTCGATCGGCCGGTGGAGCGGGAAGACCGCGTGGTCGAAGACGGGCTCGGCGACCTCGATTTCGATCCGTTCGATGGTGGCGGGGTCGAAACCGTCCGTCGCCCGCAGCGCCAGCGCGGCGTCGATCGACGGGTGGGTGTACGCCATCGCCGCGTACGGTTTGATCGTCTGTTCCGGCAGGTACCAGTGTTCGCCCAGCGCGTCGCCGATCGCCGACGGATCGGTGTCGTGCCGCGCGGTGAAGGCCGCCAGGTACCCGCCGTAGCCGCGTTCGAAGACCCGCTTGATCCCGATGTAGTCGCCGGCTGCCAGGGTCGCCGCGACCAGGCCGTTGCGGGCCGCGAAGCCGTGCTGCATGCGCTTGACCATCGATTCGTACTGCGCGGCCATCAACCCGCCCGACTGGGTCGCGGCGATGCCCAGAGCGTCTTCGAACCGGGCGGGGCTCAGGTCGTACAGCACCCCGCCGGCCGCTGCTGCCCCCAGCCCGCCGAAGACCGCGCCGGAGTGCCAGCCTCGGGTAAGTAGCTCCGGTCCGCCCAGCGCGCGGCCGACCCGGACGCCGGTCTCGAAGCCCAACACCTCGGCTCGGAGGAGGTCGGTCCCGGTGACCGTCGCCCGCCGGCCGGCCACGGCCAGCAGCACCGGCAGCAACACCGCGTTGGCGTGCCAGGGAATCCGGTACGACACGTCGTCGAGCTCGAAGCCCTGGATGAAGCTGCTGTTCAGCAGCGCCGCCGTGGACGCGTCGGTGGTGCGGTCCCACCCGGCGACCACGCTGGAGCCGGGCTCGACGGTCAGGCTCCGCACGGCGATCTGGGACCAGGGTAGTCGGGCGCCGACCAAGAGGCAGCCGACGCCGTCCAGGATCAGGTGCCGGGCCCGGGTGGTGACGTCGGCGGGGATGGCGTCGATTGAGGTCTCCGCCAGCCAGGTGACGAGCCGACCCGTCGGCCCGTCCGGGTCGGTCGGCCCGGCCGGGCCGGTCGGGGTCGCACCGGCCATTCTCGCCTCCGTTCCTGGACCCGCCGGATCAGCCCAGGTCCCGCAGGGCGTCGGAGATGGCCCGGTAGAAGGTCGGGTACGCGTAGATCATGCTGCGGAGTTCCGCCAGCGGTACCGCCGCGTGCACGGCGACCGCCAGCCCGGAGAGCACCTCGCCGCCGGCTGGCCCGACGGACGTTCCACCGACCAGCACTCCCCGGTCGGCGTCGGCGACGAGTTTGATCAGGCCGTCAGCGCGGTGGATCCACCCGCGGGCCGAGGAGCCCAGCGACACGGAGCCGACCTGGACGTTGATTCCCCGCTGACGGGCCTGGGACTCGGTGAGCCCGACCGCCCCGACCTCCGGGTCGGTGAAGGTGACCCGGGGCAACGCTTGGTAGTCGGCTCGGGGGACGACTGTGCCGTTCGGGTCCGCCCCCGCTCCCGTGTCCGATCGACGGACGCGGTCGAGTAGGTCGGCGACGACGATGCCCGCCTGGTAGGTCGCGACGTGGGTGAAGGCGCCGGCACCGGTCACGTCGCCGACCGCCCAGATTCCGTCGGTGACGCGCAGTCGGTCGTCAACCGGTAGGAAGCGCTGGTCGGCGCGGATGCCGACAGTGTCCAAGCCCAGTTCGTCCAGGTGCGCCTGGCGGCCGGTCACCACCAGCAGCTGTTCGGCGGTGTACCGCGCGTCGTTCGCCCGTAGGGTGAATTTCTGCCCGTCGTGGTCGACCCGGTCCGCCAACACTCCGGTGTGGATATTGACGCCGTCGGCACGGAGTGCGGCGGTGACCACCTCGGACGACTCCGGCTCCTCGGTCGCCAGCACCCGGTCCAACGCCTCGACCACGGTGACCTGGACGCCGAATCGCGCGAAGACCTGCGTCAGCTCCAGCCCGATCGCGCCGCCGCCGAGTACCAGTAGCGATTCCGGTAGCCGAGCCACCTCGATCGCCTGGTGGTTCGTCCAGTACGGCGTCTCGGCCAGCCCGTCGATGGGCGGTGCGGAGGGGCGGGTGCCGGTGCTCAGCACGATTCCGTGTCGGGCCTGGAAGACCTGGTCGTTGACGCGGACCCGACCCGGTCCTTCGAGTCGTCCGCTGCCCCGGATGAAGCGCCCGCCCTGGTTGCTGAACCGTTCCACCGCGACCCGGTCGTCCCAGTTGTCGGTGGCCTCCGCGCGGATCCGTTCCGCTACGGGTGCCCAGTCGGGCGACACCCGCGTCGACCCGGCGAATTCGTGCACCCGGTGTGCCTCGGCGAGGGTGTTCGCCGCTCGGATCATCATTTTGCTTGGCACACACCCCCAGTACGGGCACTCGCCACCGACCAGGTCCCGCTCGATGCCGACGACGCTGAGCCCGGCCTCGGCGAGCCGGCCGGCCACCTCCTCGCCGCCGACTCCGAGCCCGACAACGACCACATCCACCAGTTCTGGCTCCATCCTGTCAGCCTAGGGAAGGGGCCGGGTGAGTGCCGTCAAGGGTGGGCCGGGCACCCGGACGGGCGTGCCGGTTCGGGTGAAAAGGGCACGGGCGGTCTCCGTCAACCGGTGGTGCTGCGGCACCCGAGCCCGTCGGGCGAAGACATCGAAGTCCTGCGCCGCGACCTCGTCGAGGATGCCCCCGTAGAGCGTGTACGCGGTGCGGATGCAGGCCTGCGAGGCGGGGTCGAGCAGGGTGACTCCGGGTGCGGCGGCAGCGTAGTGCGCCTGGGCCCGGGCCACCTCGTAGCGGATCAGTTCCCGAATCGGTTCGCTGGTCCGGCCGGCGGCGCGGGCGGCCAGGAGGTCGTCGCGGGTGACGCTGAAGCGGGCCAGGTCCGCGTCCGGTAGGTACGTCCGGCCACGGTCGAGGTCTTCGGCAACATCCCGGATGAAGTTCGTCAGTTGGAATGCGAAGCCGAGTTGGCGGGCGGGCTCGCGGGCGGCGACCGGGTCGGCGCTGCCGAGGATCGGCAGCATCATCGTGCCGATGACGGCGGCGGAGCCCTCCATGTAGAGGAGCAGGTCGGTATAGGTGGGGTAGGAGCTGATGGTCAGGTCCATCGCCATGCTGCGCAGAAACGACGCGAAGTCGTCTCGGTTCAGGTCGAAGACGGCGATGGTGTGTAGCACGGCGGGGAGCAGTGGGTCGGTGACCAACCCACCGTGCAGGCCGGCGAGGAACCTTTGGGCCCAGTCGTCCAGTTGGGCGGCCCGCTGCGCCGCGGGCAACTCCTCGGTTCGGTCAACAATCTCATCCGCATAGCGGGTGAAACCGTATAGAGCATGTACATGTCGCCGTTTCCAGGCGGGAAGCAGCCGGGTGGCGAGATAGTAGGTGCGGCCGTGGTGACGGTGTAGCTCACGGCATCGGTCGTAGGCGGCGGT
Organism: Salinispora pacifica DSM 45544; assembly: GCF_000378845.1. Lineage (NCBI taxonomy): Bacteria > Bacillati > Actinomycetota > Actinomycetes > Micromonosporales > Micromonosporaceae > Salinispora > Salinispora pacifica. The sequence goes on from NZ_KB905359.1 coordinate 3,271,958, forward strand.
GAGATCCGTGTCCACCGACCCTCCCTCAAATCGACGCATGAATCGACGCAACTCGTAACCCTAGGATATGCTCGCGCGCATGGCCAACGACGCAGTTGTGGGTAAAGCCCCCCGGGTCATCCCGGTCCGCCGTGGTGGCGACACCGACCCGGTGCGCGCCCGCTTGGCCGCCTACACCGAGGAGGTCGTCGCCGCGGTTGACGACACCCTCGTCGCCTTCCTCGACACCGAGACCGATGCGCTGGCCGCGATCGACCCGAGTGCCGGTGAGTTCGCCACCATCGCCCGCGACAGCGTGTTGGCCGGCGGAAAGCGGCTCCGCCCGACCTTCGCGTACTGGGGGTGGCGGGGCGTGGTCGGCGGCGCGGAGCCGCTGCCCCCCGTGCTGCCGGCGCTCGCCGCACTGGAGGTGCTGCACGCCTTCGCCCTCACCCACGACGACGTGATGGACTCCTCCGCCACCCGGCGTGGCCGGCCCACCGCACACGTCGCGGTCGCCGCCCAGCACGTCGCGGCCGGGTGGCGCGGCGACTCCGGCAAGTTCGGCGAGAACGTCGCCATCCTCGTCGGCGACCTCTGCCTGGTCTGGGCCGACCGGCTCCTCGCGCAGGCCGTCCTGCCGCCGGCCCGGCTGCTGGCGGTCCGGCGCTGCTACGACCAGATGCGGGTGGAGACCGTCGCCGGGCAATACCTCGACGTCCTCGGCGAGAGCGACCCGACGAACTGGTCGGTGGAGCGGGCCCTGCAGGTCGCCCGCTACAAGACCGCCAGCTACACGGTGCGGTGGCCGCTGCTCTTCGGCGCCGGCCTGGCCGGCGTCGGCGCCGACTCCCCGCTGATCGCGGCGTACACCCGCTACGGCCAGGCCGTCGGCGAGGCGTTCCAACTCTGCGACGACCTGCTCGGCGTCTACGGCGACCCGGCCACCACCGGTAAACCCGCCGGTGATCTGCGTACCGGCAAGCCGACCGCGCTGCTCATGCTGGCCCGCAGCCGGGCCGACCACACCCAGCGCCGGGCCCTCGACCAGATCGGCGCGGGCGCGGACGACCGGGAGGTCACCCGACTGGCGGAGGTGGTCGCGGAGACCGGTGCCGTCGCCCAGGTCGAGCAGATGATCTCCGACCGGGTCGCCGAGGCGCTCGACGCCCTCACTGCTCCAGCCATCGATGACACCGCGCGGACCGCGCTCGCCGGTCTCGCGACCGTCGCCACCCACCGGCGAGCATGATGGGCGCGTCTTCCCGAGGAGGTGGTCAGGTGCGCACGGTACGCGGTCGTACGGACCGGGTGGTGATCGTCGGTGCCGGGCTCGGCGGGCTGGCCTGCGCGCTGCACCTGGCGGGCAGCGGTCGCCAGGTGACAGTGCTGGAACGCGAGCCGGTGCCGGGTGGTCGGGCCGGTCGACTCAGCGTCGACGGGTACGACTTCGACACCGGTCCCACAGTGCTCACCATGCAGGATCTGATCGCCGAGGCGCTGCACGCCGTCGGTGAGGAGCTCGACGACTGGCTCGAACTGACCCCACTAGACCCCGCCTACCGGGCGTACTATCCGGACGGCTCCACCCTGGACGTGATCACCGACACGCCCCGGATGGCCGCCGAGATCGCCAGGGTCTGCGGTCCCCGGGAGGCCGACGGCTACCTCCGCTTCGTCGAATACGCCCGTGAGCTGTGGCGCCTCGAGCGGGCTGACTTCATCGAACGCAACCTGGACGCCCCCACCGACCTGCTCACCGGGAACCTGCTGAAGCTACTCGCCGGCGGTGCCTTCCGGCGGCTTCAGACGAAGATCAACCAGTTCTTCCGAGACCCGCGTACCCAGCGCGTCTTCTCCTTCCAGGCGATGTACGCCGGGCTCGCGCCGCACGACGCACTCGCCATCTACGCGGTTATCGCGTACCTCGACTCCGTCGCCGGGGTGCACTTTCCGCGCGGCGGCATCCACGCCGTCTCGCGGGCCATGGCCGGCGCCGCCGAGAAACACGGGGTGCAGCTCCGGTACGACACCACCGTGACCCAGGTGGAGACGGCCGCCGACCGGGCGACCGGTGTCCGGACCGCCAGCGGGGAGTTCGTCCCCGCCGACGTGGTGGTGCTCAACCCGGACCTGCCGGTGGCGCACCGGGAACTGCTCCAGACCCGGCACCGCCGGTTGACCTACTCCCCCTCCTGCGTGGTCCTGCACGTCGGGTCGACACAGGGCTATGCGAAGATCGCTCACCACAACATCCACTTCGGGCGGGCGTGGCGCGGCACCTTTGACGAGGTCATCCGTCGGGGCGAGTTGATGAGCGACCCGTCGCTGCTGGTCACCAACCCGAGTCGGACCGACCCGTCGGTAGCCCCCGCCGACCGGCACGCCTACTACGTGCTGGCGCCGGTGCCGAACCTCGACCGGGCCCCGTTCGACTGGCGGGGCGGCTTGGCCGACCGCTACGCCGACCGGCTGGTGCGAACGCTGGAGGAGCGGGGCTACGTGGGCTTCGGAGACGGCATCGAGGTGCTGCGGACGGTCACCCCCGCCGAGTGGGCGGAGCAGGGCATGGCCGCCGGCACGCCGTTCGCCTCCGCGCACAGCCTCTTCCAGACCGGGCCGTTTCGACCGCCCACCCTGCACCGCGGACTCGCGAACGTGGTCTTCGTCGGCTCGGGCACCCAGCCCGGAGTTGGGGTGCCGATGGTGCTGATCTCCGGCAAGCTCGCCGCCGCGCGGGTGACGGGGGTCGCTTCGTGACCGGTCGAGAAGCCCACCAGGTCGAGCTGGTGGATGAGGCCGGCGTGGTGACCGGGCAGACCACCGTGCGCGCCGCGCACCAGCCGCCGGGGCGGCTACACCGTGCCTTCTCGGTACTGCTCGTCGACCCCGACGGTCGGGTCCTGCTCCAGCGCCGGGCCGCGGTGAAGACCCGCTTCCCGCTGCGCTGGGCCAATGCCTGCTGCGGCCACCCGTTGCCCGGCGAGCCGCTGACGATGGCCGCCAACCGCCGGCTCGGCGAGGAGCTGGGCGCCGCCCCGGTCGAGCTGACCGAGGTCGGCGTCTACGTCTACCGGGCCGAGGACCCGACCACCGGCAGGGTCGAGTTCGAGTACGACCACGTCCTCCGGGGCGACCTGCCGGCCCACGCCCCGCTGCGCCCGGATCCGGAGGAGGTCGCCGAACTGCGCTGGGTGCCCCCGGCCGTGCTGGCAGCGGAGCTCGACGCCGACCCACCCGCGTACGCCCCGTGGTTGGGCGGGGTGCTCAACCGGTTGCTACACCCGGGCGAGCCGACCCTGCGTCAGCCCATGCTGGCGGCCGAGGACGCTCCGGAGCGGCCAGGTGGCGGATGAGGCACTGAGCGCTGGCGCCGTCGCCCGCCGGCTGGGGGTCGCGGTGACGACCCTGCGCACCTGGCATCAGCGCTACGGGCTCGGGCCCAGCGAGCACCTCCCCGGGCACCACCGCCGCTACACCCCGGCCGACCTTGCCCGCCTGGAGACCATGCGGCGGCTCACCGCCAACGGGGTCGCCCCGGCCGAGGCCGCCCGTTGGGCAGTTCAGGCCCCCGACGCCGCGCTTCCCGGCCCCACTCCCCGGACCGAGAGACGGGGGGTGCGCGACGGCGGTGGCGCGACAATCCCGGTGGGCCGGTCCGGCCCGACCGCTCGGGGTCTGGCCCGGGCCGCCATGCGACTTGACTCCAACGCCATCAACGAGGTGATCGACCGGGCCATCCGCATCGACGGCGTGGTCACGACCTGGGACACGCTGCTGCGACCAGTGCTCGCCGGGATCGGTGAACGGCACGTCGCCACCGCGGCGCTGATCGAGGTCGAGCACCTGGTGTCCCGCTGCGTGTCGGAGGCGTTCGCCGCGGTGGTCCGCGCTCACGCGCCCAATGGGCCACCTCGCATCCTGCTCTCCTGCGCCGACGAGGAGCAGCACAGTCTGCCGCTGGAGGCGCTCGGGGCGGCGCTGGCCGAAGTCGGGATCGCCCACCGGCTGCTCGGGGCCCGAGTGCCGGTGCGGGCGCTGCTGGAGGCGGTCAACCGTACCGGGCCGGCTGCGGTCGTGCTGTGGTCGCAGACCCGGAGCACCGCCGATCCCACCCAGCTCACCGCCCTGCTCACGGGCCCCTATCGGCCGCTGCTGGTGTTCGCGGCCGGGCCGGGCTGGCGGGCAGACAGCCTCCCCGCCGGGGTGGTGCGCCCGGTGGACCTCGCCGAGGCGCTCTCGCTCGCGGCAGCCGTACGCGACTCGTTGGACCAGTCAGCCGCGGGGTAGGGGCTGCCCGCGAGCCTGGGCCCGGTTGCGGGGCCGAGTTGTCCGCGAGGGGCGACCCTGGCCGGATTCCGGGCTTCACCTGCGGGTTCCGCTCTGGTGGGGAATACTCGGGGTCGGTTTGGCTGAGCGGCGTGCCATCACGTATGCTTTCGAAGCCTCCGGCGGGGCCGGATGGGAGCAAGACCGTCAGAACTTGTGAGTGTGCAATGATGGCGGGGCCGCCCTCATCGTCTAGCGGCCCAGGACGCCGCCCTTTCAAGGCGGTAGCACGGGTTCGAATCCCGTTGGGGGCACGGTCCGACCTCGGTCGGATGAGCTAGGTCCTGTGGAGCAGTTGGAGTGCTCGCCGCCCTGTCAAGGCGGAGGTCGCGGGTTCAAGTCCCGTCAGGACCGCAAACGTTGAAGGCCGCGCTAGCACGCGCGGCCTTCAACATATCGGGTAGGTGACCCGGCCCGTCGGCGACCTCGGCGGGCAGGTAGCATGACCCGAAGCACGGCCAGGTAGCTCAGTTGGTACGAGCGTCCGACTGAAAATCGGAAGGTCGGCGGTTCGACCCCGCCCCTGGCCACATAGCCTTTCGCCGGGCTATACGGTCCCCACCAGCGGCAACGTAGGTGGGGATCTTTTGTATCCGGCGTTGCCTGGGAGCTCTGAGGATGGCCGTGGTTGAGGCCACCTGCCGCCGTGTCCGCTCCGGGTCGAAGTCGATCACAAACTCGACGGTAGGTAAGTCCGTAGGCACCTAGGTTTGTACGTACTAACCTAGTCTCACCTGAGAGCTCGCCAATTGGGGCAGCCGAAGGTAACATCCGCGTTCCCGCCGTCTTCGCGTATCCACTGGTGGATGCCTTCCACCGTGGTTAGGGACACGGTGGCCGCGGTACCTGGCCCAAAGTTCTTGATAAACGGCGCGGGCCAGAAGCTAATCACCTGCCTACCTCCGGACTGTTCCGGATGGCCTTCTCGTGCTGCTGGTGCCTCTACCCGTCTGCCGGTTGCCAGCACGACATGATCCAGGCCGGAGAACATGACGACGTCACCCCTGACGGGGCGAGACAGTAGAGGCCCTGCGCCGTTGTAGACGTGCCTTTCCATTGCCAGGTGGTGAACGAGTGTTGGTGTGAAATTTCTCGGTTCGCCGTTGGTGTAGAGGTGCCTCAGCGTATCGGTATTCACGATGTCTCCGTTCAGTATTGCTGCGACGATTACCGCTTCCCAGCAGTTCATTTCGGCGCTTCTGTTGGAGAAATTCACCTCACCCTCGCCGGTGATGAGGTTGACGAAGCTGTTGTTCGTAGGTGATTCACCCACGGGCCCTGATGGAACCCACCTCATCATCGCGCGATCCACTAATCTTTGCTCGGCGGTATGGGCGACTTCCCTCTGCAGTTCCGCCTGCACGATAGCGTCATTGAGTGATTCGAAGTCACCGCGAAGGAAGAGAATGCAAGCTGTGAGGACACGGTCTGGGTCATTGCGTTGGCACATTACCGTGTAGTCGTCCGTTTCCCGGATCTGCCACTCGGTCACAGCATTTCTGTCGAGGTCGACGAGTCTCATCGTTTACCCATCCTCTCCCCACGAGTTACTGCCAAATATTCGGCGATTTCGAAATTGACGGCATCGACAATTTCAAGCCACCGCCAGCACTGGATACCGTACTCCTGAGGCTCAATATTCGGAGGCTGTCGCCGCTGTCGTGAATTCGACAGAAATGTATGTATCAGAATGGCGTGTAGTGTCTCGGCTTGCGGCGGTGGTTCTCACTGGGTGTTTTGATCATATTTGTTCTTGTTTGACTGGCAGTCACGGTTTTGAATCGGCGAAGTTGGTAGGCATCAGCGTCTGATCCCTGTGACCCAGCCAAGGGGAAACTAAAGATCGTCATACCAGGACGTAACGGTCCCCGCCAGCGGAGACGTAGGTGAGGATCTTGTTGGATGGCCTCCGTGCGTCGATGGCCACCCGGCCAGGCCAGGTGCACGGGTCGGTTGTCTCCGCCCTGGCCCGCGCGCAGGGAGGCCGCCGCCCGTTGGGCCCGCAGCCTCCCTCGCGAACCGCACGGATCGCTAACCGGCGCAACCAGGCACGTCGCCGGAGCAGTTGTTCGGCCGATTCTTGACCACGATGGTGCCGGTGGCGGTGTTCAACTCAACTGTTGCATTGAAATCGTTGAAGATACCCCCGCCATCGGTGGCGGCGATATTCTCTACCACCTTTGTGCCGAAGAGACGGGCGGCGCCCCCGAACGTGTTGTGTATGCCGCCGCCCTCGTCACCTGCCTGGTTTCCGGTGACCTTTGTTCGTCGCAACACCAGCGAGCCGGTGTTGTAGATGCCGCCGGCATCGGTGTCCGCCGTATTGTTTGTGATGTTGCTGTTCTCGACGACGACGGAGGAGCCCGGGTTCATGCCCAGCCCGCCAACGAGGCTTGCGGTGGCGGCATTTTCGGCCACGGTGACAGATTTGAAGGTGAGTTGTGTGTCGAGGTTCACGAGGATGCCGCCGACCTCCATCGCGGTGTTGTTCGTGATGGCGGTATCCGTCACGGCGCCGATTCCAATAAACATGACAAGGCCGCCGGCGCCGAATGAGGCGTGATTGGCGTTGATCGTACTGCTGTCGATCTGGACCTCGCCCGCGCCGAAGACCCCAGCCCCGACGAAACCAGTGGTGTTGGTACGCACATTGGTCTTGCGGATCTTGAGTACGCCAAAGCTGAGGACGCCGCCACCAAAAACGGCAGCGCTATTGTCATCAACGGACGAGTGGTTTATGTGGGTAATGCCGTTGTTGGCGATGCCCCCGCCGTTGCCGTCGGCGATGTTGCGGGTGATAGCGCTGTCGTTGGCGGTGAGTCTGCCGCCGGTGTTGACGAGTATTGCGCCACCGTCGCCGATGGTCTGTCCGCCGGTGATTTTCAGGTTGTTGAGGGTGAGGTCGCCGCCGACGTTGATGGTGAGGATGCGGAACTGGTCGGCGGCGGCGGCGCGTTCGATGGTGGTGTGTTTGTTGCCGTTGAGGGTGATGGGGGTGGTGATGGTGGGCAGGCCGGCGCCGTCGAGGTTGGTGGTGAGCAGGTAGGTGCAGTCTTTGGCGAGGTTGAGGGTGGCGCCGCCGCGGGCGTTGGCGAGGGTGATCGCGGCGATCAGGGCGTCGGCGTCGCAGGGTACGGGGGTGCCCTTGGGCTCCTTCTTGCCCTTGCCCTGCTCGTCGGATTCGCCGCGGTGGCCACCGGTGGCGGGCTTGTCCGGCGTCCCGGGATGGTCCGCGGTCTTGCCAGGGCGGTCCTCGGCGCTGGTCGGGAAAGGCCGGGCGGCGTCCGCGGCGGCGGCAACCCCGACGGTGGTGAGGGCCAAGCCCGTCATCCCGGCCAGTCCGACCGCCCACCATCGTGGCTTTGGGCGGCGTTGGCGCAGCCGGCTCGGTTCGTGTTTGTGGTGCTGGTGGTCCATCGCGTGGTCCATCGCGCTCCGCTGTCCTTCCCCGTTTACGGACGAGGAGCCACCCAGAGCGGTGCGGTGTGGCGCTCCTCGGGCTACCAGGTAGGAGGCAACCAACACGAGTAAAATCCGGCATAGGGTATGTAGAGGGCGATATGTGAACAAAAGCCCCCAAATGAGATGCGAGCCTGCTTACACGTATCGGGTAGTCGCGTTGAGCTGCGGTAGTTTTGCATCCCGTGACAGCACCTGAGATCACCGTTGCCATGCCGGGAGACCGTGAGCGCGTCGTCGGCTCACTTGTCGCCGCCTTCGAGAAGGACCCCCTGCTGCGATGTTATTTCCCCGACCAGGCGACCTACCCTGAGTACGCCACTGTCTTCTTTGGGTACCTTTTCGACAAGCAGGTGCAGCAACAAACGATCTGGACGATCGAGCGCGGAGCGTCCGTCGCGATCTGGCAGGCGCCTGGGGTGGAAGGCGAGGAGCTGGACGGCGTTCTCGCCACTCACCTCCCCGCCGAGGCGCTGAGTCGCTTCGATGCCTTCCATCGGGCGATGGACGCGGCGCTGCCCACAGAGCCGTTCTGGTACCTCAGCGTCCTGGGCACCCATCCTGAGAGTATGGGTCGTCGATGGGGCCACGCGGTCATGGCAATGGGGCTGCGACACGCCGCCGCAGCGGGTCTTCCGGCGGTCCTGGAAACCAGCAACCCCGACAACGTCGAGGTGTACCGACGGGCTGGCTGGGAGGTGGCGAGCACCTTCGAGGAGCCCCTGCCCACCTGGATCATGCGGCAGTCGACGCACTGAGTTCCGGCCCCAACGCACCTCGGCAGGACCGCCGGCGCAGTCGTTGAGTGAGGCGCCGGCGGTCACTGCCTCGATGCGTACGGGCGGTCAGCAGCAGCTCGCCTGGTTGCCGCTGCCCGCCGTTTCCTTCGCCCCGGTCGGGGTGCAGCACGCGCTCTCGGTCGCCTTCTGGAGTTGGTCGGAGTCGGCCTTGACGGTGTAGACCTCCCACGGCTCCTTGCCGGGGCCGTGCACCCAGACCTTGTCTTGGAGCGCGTAGCAGCACTCGGTGTTCTGCTCCTCCAGGGTGGTAAGACCGGAGTCGGCGAGTCGCCTGGTCGCGGCGTCTACCTCGTCGGTGCTGGGCACCTCGACCCCCAGGTGGTCCAGCGCGGTGGTCTGGTCCGGCTCACCTTCCAGGAGTACGAGCTTCAGCGGCGGGTTCGTCACGGCGAAGTTGGCGTAGCCGGGGCGGCGCTTGGCTGGCTCGGTGTTGAACAGCTTCGAGTAGAAGGCGATTGAGCCTTCGAGGTCGGAGACGCGGAGCGCGAGCTGTACCCGGGACATGGCTTTCCTCCTGCTGGGTTCGATCATCTGGTTGTCGGCGTGGATGGAGCGACGCCGGCTTCGCTGTCTCGATGTTTCTCGAAGCAAACTCCAGTCTGCTCCCTGATTTGAAGACTGTCAACCTAGAGAGTTATCTAAACAGCTCTTCAGCTCCGCTGCGCCCCGGGCCCGTTTGCTGTTGATCGGGCGGTGGCCGGCTGCGGAGCCTCGACGTCGAGCCGGGCCTCCTCCTCCTGGGGGTGAAGGACGTGGGCCACGAGCGCGGCGACCAGGCAGAGGATCGCGGGCAGGACGAACGTGTAGTTCAGGGGCATCAGCTGGGTGAGCGGCCCGATGACGGCGGGTCCGCCAAGCATGCCGAGGTAGCCGAGGCCCGCGACGCGGGAGACGTTGGTGCCGGCAGCATCCGGGTCGGTGTGACCGGCCGCGCTGAAGAGCTGCGGGACGGCGCCGGAGAGACCGATTCCGAGCAGCGTCCACCCGGCGAGAGCGAGTGGGATCGACGGCGCGAGCGCGATGGTGGTGAGGGCGAGCGCGGCCAGCGCGCAGCCGTACCGGACGATGGCCACCGGGCCGAAACGGGCGACGATGGTGTCGGTGAGGAAGCGTCCAATCGTCATGGCGGCGGCGAAGGCTCCGTAGGCGAGCGCGGCGGTGGCGGCGGGTGTGTCGAACGCGTCGCGCATGGACAACGTGCTCCAGTCGTTGGCGACGCCTTCGGTGAGCATCAGGATCAGTGCGAGCCCGGCGAGCGCCCAGATGCGCAGCGGAGCTTTGGTCCGGCGGCTCCTGGTGGTGCTGGCTGGGGTCCGCGCGCCGGTGTTCGCCGGCAACGACAGCAGTGCGGGCGCGGCGGCCGCGGTGGCTGCCAGGCCGAGGAGGCTGACCGTGGTCAGCGTGGTTGTGGGGCCCCAGCCCCAGCTGAGGGTCCGCGCGCCGGCCAGTGCGGCGAGGACGCCGCCGACGGAGAACATGGCATGGAACGCGGACATGATCGGGCGCTTGTATCCAGCCTCGACCTGCACCGCGTGGGCGTTCATGCTGACGTCCAGGCAGCCGTTGCCGATGCCCAGCACCAGTAGGGCCAGGCCCAGTGTCCCGGCGTTCCCAGCGAAGGCGGGCGGGATCAGCGTCGCGCTGCACAGGGCCGCGCTCAGCGGGACGACCCGACGCGCGCCGAAGCGGTCGGTGAGGGGTCCCACGACCTGCATCCCGACGAAAGCGCCGGCACCGAGGAGGAGCAGGAGCCAGCCGAGTGTGGCGTGGCTGATGGCGGCCCGGTGCTCGATGACAGGGATATGGACGACCCAGATCCCCAGGATGAAGCCGTTGAGGGTGAAGTAGGCGAAGGTGGCCAGCCGAGCCGCCCGTAGCGATTCAAACATGCAAGCGAACATAGCAAACATGTTTTTTGTTCTAATCTCGAAATTTGAACGCAACTGGTGTTCAATAGGGGGATGGCGAGCGTGGACCGACACCGACAGATCACCGATGCCGTACGCCGGGCCGGGCGGCTCAGCGTCGCGGAGCTGGCGGAGCGAACCGGCACCTCGGAGATGACCGTCCGCCGAGACCTGGAGCTCCTGGCCGAGCAGGGCCTGCTTGAGCGCTACCGGGGTGGGGCCAGAAGCGTGCTGCTGCGCGGCGACGAACCCCCGTTCGCGCTTCGGGCGAGCGAGGGTGCGGAGGTTAAACAACGAATCGCCGCGGCGGTAGCCGAGATGATCGCGGACGGCGAGGCGATCGTCATCGACGCTGGCACCACCTGCCTTGTGGTGGCCCGCGCACTGGCGCGTCGCCGCCTAACCGTCATGCCGCTGTCCCTGCACGCGACCAACGCCCTCGTCGGCGCACCCCAACTGAGGCTGCTCCTGCCTGGTGGGGAGCCCCGCCCCGGCGAGCTGGCGCTGACCGGCCCCCTGGCGGAGGCGTCCCTCGCCACGCTGCGCTTCGACACCGCGGTCATCGGCTGCTGCGGCCTGACCGCCACAAACGGGCTGACCGCGTACGACCTGGCTGACGCCGCGATCAAGCGCGCCGCGATTGCATCGGCCCACCGCGTCATCGTGGTAGCTGAGGCGGCCAAACTCTCCCGTACTGCCCTCGCCCTGGTCGCTCCCGCCGCTGCGCTGCACGCTGTCGTAACCACCGCTGACGCCCCCGACGAGGAGGTGGACGCCCTGAAAGCCCTCGGCGTCGCCGTACGTCAGGTGTGATCCGTGAGCCGCTCACCTGCGGGCCCAGCTCGTGGGGGTGGGCTGGTGCTCGATAATCCGGGTGACAGCGGCGGTGTGGGCTGCCTACCCTGACGGAGGTTCCGTACCCTGCTCTGGGCCGCTGCCCTGGGAGAGAGATTTTATGATCCAGCCCGCGCCGAGTGCGCCTCGCTGCACCGTTCAGTAGTCCGCTTCTCGATGCCGCTCCTTCCGAGCGGTAAGTGACCGGACGTTATCTTCCGGTGCCTGACTCCGCCACCCATGCCCGGCGTGCGTATGCCACGACGGGTCGAGGCGAGGCTTGCTCGGCCTGCTCTTGCTGTCCCTACCAGCATTTCAGCAAGGAGCACCCCGGGTGTCCAACACCAAGAAGACTCTCTCGCGTACGTCGCAGAACATCCTGAAGATCGACACGTTCTCCTGTATCCGGTGCGGCCTCACCGTGTCCGCCGCCGCCGGAGACGGTGTCCGGCGCAATCACTGCCCGTCCTGTCTGCACTCCCAGCACGTTCACGATCACGTCGAGGGCGGTCCCAGCGACTGTCGGAGCCGGATGTCGCCGATCGCCATCGCCGTGCTCCGCACTGGCGACTGGATGGTCATCCACCGCTGCGTACGCTGCGATGAGCTGACCGCCAACCCCATCTGCGCCGACGACAACCAGCTCATCTTGATGCGTATCGCCGTGCGCCCACTGGCGCAGCCCCCGTTTCCGCTCGAAACGTTCGGCGACCTCTGAATCGACTGGAGGTATCGACGATGCCAAGGCGTAGCGGAAGCGCGTACGAGCGGGCGCGAGCCAACCGGCGGCCACAGCGACACAAGGACGTTCTCCACCGGCAGGGTGGGCATCGGGCGAACGACTTCCGATGCGTGGGCTGCCGGCTGGACGTGTCGTCCGAGGCGCCCGGCACCACGCACCGCAATCACTGCCCGAACTGCCTGGCCAGCCTGCACGTGGACCGGCGAATCCCCGGCGACCGAGCCGCGACCTGCCGCGGCCGGATGGAGGCGTTGAGCATGTCGGTGCGGCCCGACGGTGAATGGATGATCATCCACCAGTGCCGCTCCTGCGGCGAGCTCAGCGCCAACCGGATCGCCGGCGACGACAACGCACTGATCCTCGTACGGTTGGCGGTCAAGCCGTTACGGGATCCCGGCATCGCCCGGCGCATGTTTCTCGTACCGTGATCGACCGATCGACACCTGACCGCTGAGGTCGGTGGGCGGAGGGCTCGGCGAGCTGATCCTGACCAGTTCGGCTCGCCGAGCTGCCCACCACCACGTCGACTCGCCGGCCGACTTTCTGCCACTTCGGACTGTCGGCGGATCGCCGCTACCCTGGCGTGATGTCCCAAGACCAACCGACGCGGGCGGAGTTGGCCCCGATTCCCCGTTCCGGCGCGCGCATCGGGCCGGAGTACGACCAGCTTCGAAAGACCGGCGACGTGCATCAGGTGCTGCTGCCGGATACCTCTATGGCCTGGCTGGTCACCAGCCCGGACCTGGTCTCCCGGGCGCTGGCCGACCCCCGCCTGGCCCTCAACCGAAAGCACAGCCGGGGCGGCTGGTCCGGATTCGCGCTGCCGCCGGCCCTCGACGCGAACCTACTCAACCTGGACGCACCCGATCACACCCGACTGCGCCGCCTGGTCGGCCCGGCCTTCAGCCCACAGCGGGTCGCCGCACTGCGTCCCCGGATCCAACGAACCGCCGAAGAGCTGGCGGAGACGATGGTCGCCACGGGTAGCCCCGTCGACCTGGTCACCGGCTATTGCACGCCGCTCTCCGTCCAGGTGATCGCCGACCTGCTGGGCGTACCGGACGCTGGGCGTACCGATCTGCGGGCCTGGACCGACACGATGCTCACCAGCTACCCGCCGGATCGGGATGCTATCCGGCAGGCGGTCGTCGAACTACACGGCTACGTCGTCAACCTGATCGAGGCGAAGCAACAGCGACCCGGCGACGACCTGCTCAGCGCCTTGGTCGCCACCGAGCAGGAGGGGGACCGGCTTACCCGGGACGAACTGACCTCACTGGCCTTCCTGATCCTGTTCGCCGGGTACGAGAACACCGCCAACCTGATCGCCTCGACCGTGCTGCGCCTACTTGACCATGGCAGCCTCCGTGGGGTGCGGGTTTCCGAGGCGATCGAGGAGACGCTGCGCCTCGAACCGCCTGCACCCGCCGCGATCCGTCGCTTCCCCACCGAGGAGATGACCATCGGGGGCGCCACGATTCCGGCCGGCGACACGGTGCTGCTGAGCATCGCCGCCGCCACCCGGGGGGCGGATGGAAACCCCGCGCGGCTCGCCTTCGGCAACGGCCCCCACTACTGCCTCGGTGCGGCCCTGGCCCGGGTCGAGGCCGAGGAGGCGATCACCGTGCTGGCCCGGCGGCTGCCAGGCCTGGCACTCGCCGTACCCGGGGCGCCGGTCCGGTGGCGGCCGACGTTCCGCACGCACGGCCCCGCCGAACTCCTGGTTGCCTGGTAGCCGGCCGTGGGCTGGCCCGGCGCCGGCCCTACCTCGCAGGTAATGGACAGCGAGACGTCGGCGACGGACGATGCTGGGATGACCGTCACGAGACCCGCCGTTGGGGTGATGCTGCGGGACTGGCGCCGTCGGCGCCGACTCAGCCAGCTGGAGCTCTCTATCCGGGCCGACATCTCCACCCGACACCTCAGCTTCCTGGAGACTGGTCGCTCGTCGCCGAGCCGGGAGATGGTGTTGCAGCTGGCGGATCGGCTGGACCTGGCGTTGCGGGAGCGGAACCGGCTGCTGTTGGCCGCTGGGTTCGCGCCGGTCTATCCAGAGAACGCGCTGGACGCTCCGCCCATGACCGTCATCCGCGCTGCTATTCGACAGGTGCTCGACGGGCACGAACCGTACCCCGCCGTCGTCGTTGACCGGGGTTGGAACCTGGTGGCGGCCAACGAGAGCCTGTCGGTGCTCACCGATCTGGTGGCACCCGAGCTGCTCATGCCGCCGGCGAATGTCCTCCGGGCGAGTCTGCACCCGGCAGGGTTGGCCCCACACATCGTGAACCTGGGTGAGTGGCGGTGGCACCTGTTGCATCGGCTGGGCCGGCAGGTGGAGTTCAGTGGTGACCCCGATCTGGCTGACCTTGAGGAGGAGCTGCGGGGCTACCCCGGCGGTGCGGCCCATGCCGTCGGCCCGATGACCAACGACATCGTGGTACCGGTGCGACTGCGCCGAGACGGCCGGGTGCTCAACCTCTTCACCACGGTGGCAACCTTCGGTACGCCCTTGGACGTAACCCTCTCCGAGTTGTCGATCGAGTCGTTCTATCCCGCCGACGAGGAGACCGCGCGAGAGCTGAGAAGCCGGCGCTCGGCTTCCAGGTGAACCGCTCGGCTTCCGGCTGAAGGCTGGCCCGGTGGTCGGCGTGCTGTCGAGCTGCCCTGATGAATGGGGCGTGAAACGGGCGGAACGGTGGTGCCGATGGTGTCGGCGGTGTCGGTGGTGTCGCGGGGTGTTGGGTCGGTCGGAAAAGTGGGTGAGGATTGGACCGATTGGCGGGAACTGGTGTCGGGCATCTTTGGGGTCGCCCCGGAAACGGTCTGATGGGTGGGCAGCTCGACAGTGTGGCGCGGCAATGGTGTGGCTTGGCAATGGTGTGGCCCGGCAATGGTGTGCGGCGGGGCGGGGTTCGCTACCTGATAGGTAATCGACACGGTGTTATTGGGCTGTCACTGTCGAGTCATGAAGAGCGTGCTGCCGGTGGTAGTGGCGGGGCGTGCCCTCCTCCGGTGGCTCCACGTGCCACGTGATGTCGAAAGGAGTGAATCGATGCCTGATTTTACCGTCGCGCAGGCCGCCGATCTCTTCCGTGCCCGGCCGGACCGCCTTGTCGATGTGGGTCAAGGTCAGGTTGCGGTCCGCAGTATTGGCGAAGGGCCAGACGTGCTCTTCGTGCATGGCTGGCCGGTCAGCGGGGCAACGTTCCGTAGCCTGTTGCCCTTTTTCGTTCCGCGCTTTCGATGCCACGTTATTGATCTCGTTGGGGCCGGCGACAGCCGCTTCGACCGGGCCGTTCGCATTGATGTCGCCACGCACGCGGCGGCGGTACGGCACGTCCTGGACAACCTTGCCCTGAAGGATGTGGCGGTGGTGGGCCATGACAGCGGTGGGCTCATCGCGCGATGTGCCCTGGCCGGGGATCCTCGCGTCCGCTCCTGGGGTCTGATCGACACCGAGCAGCCGCAGGGGGCCCACTGGCGCCTCTCGCTGCTGTTCGCCACCCGCCACCTACCCGGATTCGAGCGTCTGCTCACGTTCGCGTTGAACAATCGGCTACTGCGGCGAAACCGGTTCGTTCTCGGCGACGCCTTCCAGGACCGAAAACTGCTGGACGGAGATTTCGCGGAGTTCTTCCTGCGGCCCCTCAAGGAGAGCGCCGATCTGCGTTGGGCATTCGGCCAGTTCCCCCGGAACTTCGACTTCTCGGCTTTCGAAGCTCTGGCTGGCCTGCACTCCCGCATCACCGTTCCCGTCCAGCTGGTTTGGGGTGCCGACGACCCCTACTTCCCGGTGGCCTGGACCCGCACGATGATGTCCGGGTTCCGGGGTGACGTTCGCCTGCACGAAGTGCGGCGCGGCAAGCTCTTCGTCCACGAGGAGTTCGCCGAAGAAGTCGCTGCCGCGCTGACGCCCACGCTGGCCGCGCCCCGCCCCCCGATCCGGGCCCATCGCGGGTAGCCAGCGGCGCCGACGTGGCCGGCGGCGGGTGAGGCTGGGGGAGAGCTCCCGCCGCCGGCCACGAGTCAACCGGAGCCTGGCCGAGGTCAACTCGTCGGGAAGTTGTCGGGGGTGCTGATCCGGCTGCGGAGGAGATTGCCGGAGGCGGTCAGGTTCGATGTCCCGGAGAAGTTGCCGCTGTTGCAGGTTCCGGGGTTGAACGCTCCGCTGCCCTCGTTGGCGTCGGAGTAGGTCCAGTTCGCGTAGCCGATCTTCAGCTGGTCGAGCAGGTTGATCCAGGCGTTGGTGCTGCCCACGTCGACCCCACCGTCACCGGTGTAGTCGACGGTGCCGAACTCGGTGACGAACAGCGGGAGTGCCGCCGCCGCGCGCTGCACCTCGGCCCGGTAGAGGTCCTGGTGCGACGCGGCGTAGAAGTGGAACGCGTACATGATGTTGCTGGCGTTGACCGGATTGTTGATGACCTCGTCGGCGTTGGCTCCCTCGGAGACGCCGAGCGAGGACCAGCCACGGGTGCCAACGATGATCACGGCATCCGGATCGTTGGCCCGGATCACCGGGATAACCTGCTCGGCATAGCTTTTGATGGTGCCCCAGCCGACCCCGTTGGGCTCGTTGGCGATCTCGTAGATGACGTTCTTCTTGTCGGCGTTGCGAGAAGCGACGGCGGCGAAGAAGGTCTTCGCCCGATCGAGGTTGTACATCGGGTCGCCCGGTGTCAGCGTGTGGAAGTCGATCATCGCGTAGAGGCCGCGTTCCTCGGCCTCGTCCACGAGCTCGTTGACCCGGTTGGTGAACCACGGCGGGTTGGTCTCGTAGCCCCCCTCCTGCACGTACATCGCGATCCGGAACAGGTCGGCCCGCCACTCGTCGGCCAGTACGTTGAGCGAGGCGTCGTTGTAGCAGTTGTTGAACCACTGCAGGCCGTGGGTGCTCATGCCGCGCAGCTGGATCGGCTGGTGGTACTGGTTGCACAGGTTCACCCCGCAGACGTACAACTGGCCGTTGATCGCCAACGGGGTCTGGTCGTCGCCCGGGGGTGGGGGCGTGCTGCCGCCGCCGACCATCCAGACCTGGTTGGGCTGGGTGCCGCCGCCGCCGAAACAGTCCCAGATTTGGAGTCGGGTGCCGTTGCCGGTGCCCTGCTCCACCGCGTCAAGGCACTTGCCGGACTGCGGGTTGGTGATGGTGCCGTCGCCGTTGACCTGCCAACTCTGGGCTCCGGTGCCGTTGCAGGCGTAGAGCTGCACCCGGGCGCCGTTGGCGGTGGACCCGCCGGAGACGTCCAGGCATTTGCCGGTCTGTGGGTTGACGAAGGTGTTGCCGGAACGGCTCCAGAGCTGGTTCCAGTTTGCGGTGCAGTCCCAGAGCTGGATCGGGGTGCTGTCGGCGGTGCCGAGGTCCAGGAGGTCCAGGCATCGTCCGCTGGCCTGGCCGACGATGGTGCCGCCGTCACCCGGCGGCGGTGGGGGTGGGGGACTCGTTCCGATGTTCACATCGGCGGAGAAGTTGTTGACGGCCAGCCCGACCCCGCCGTTCCACGGTTCGAAGCCCGCCTGCAGGCTGGTCAGGTACCAGTCGTTGGTGACCTGGGTCCGCGCGACAACGTCGTCGATGAAGTCCTTGACGTTGAACGACCAGCTGTTGATGGTCGCCGGTGCGAGGTAGGAGACGACGTCGTTGCCGCCGTTGTTACCTCGCCAGACCTCCCAGTTACGTCCCCCCACCG
Organism: Salinispora pacifica DSM 45544; assembly: GCF_000378845.1. Taxonomy (NCBI): domain Bacteria; kingdom Bacillati; phylum Actinomycetota; class Actinomycetes; order Micromonosporales; family Micromonosporaceae; genus Salinispora; species Salinispora pacifica. Next base: position 3,289,698 of record NZ_KB905359.1, read on the forward strand.
AGGTGTTGCCGACCGGACCGCCGATCGGCTGGATCGAACCCTGTCGGTGGAACCAGATCATGATCTCCATCTGGCTCACTCCGTCGGTCTTCGGAGTCGGATCCATCCAGATGTCGTAGGTGGCGTTGTAGGCGCCGCCCGCGTATCCGTAGCTGATCGCGGACGGGACGCTGCTGACCTGGCTGAGCTGCGCCGGCAGGTTGGTCCCGGGTGAGCAGTTCTGGTAGTGGCAGCCGAGCACCACCGACGGGTAGGAGAGCGGCCGCCCGGAGGTGGAGGTGGATCCCTGCTGCGAGGTGATCCGGAAGCCATTGTTGGTGGTTTCGATGCACTGCTCGGCGGCGCTGCCCCAGCGGTTGTTCTGGACGATGTACTTGTCCTGGATGGTGGTGGTGCCGTACTGCTCGCAGATCGTCGCTGCTTGCGCCGGCGTTGCGGCGACCAGCGCGGCGGTGGCCGCGACCGCGAGCACGGTCAGGGCCTGGAACAGGCGTCTCATGTCGTACCTCCTTGTCTCGGGGTGCCCTGGGAGCGCTCCAAGCAATGGCATGTACCGATGTAACCATGTCGCTTCGGGATCGAGAAGAGGTGATGAAAGCCTGTTTCAGGCAGGCGTCGCGCGGATCTGGCCGTCATCACCGCTGATCTGTTCCGGTCACCGGACTTCTGCCATGATGTCCGGGCGAAGCGCGCGAACTCGCGCGACGGGGGTGGAGGCATGACGGTGAGATCGCGCCGATGACCATGGTGGTTGACGTTCGGCAGGTTACGGTCCGATACGGCTCGACGCTGGTTCTGGACCGGATCGACCTCCAGGTCCCCGAGGGCGGCGCCGTCGCACTGGTCGGCGAGAACGGCGCCGGAAAGTCCACTTTGCTGCGGTGCGTCACCGGCCTGCAGGAGCCAACCGCCGGTGAGATCTCCGTCTTCGCGGCGGTGCCGGGCCGCGGTGCGGAGTTCTGGCGACAGGTAGCCACCACAGTGGAGTCGCCGAGCTGGTACCAGGGCCTGACCGTGCGGGAACATCTCGACCTGGTCCGGGTGGTCAACGGCGGCGACCCCGACGATGGACACATCGCCGAGCTCTGCGTCACCCTCGGTCTGGCCGGGCTCTCCGACAGCCTGCCCAGCACCCTCTCCTCCGGGCAGCGGCAGCGCTTCCTGCTCGCCGCGACCCTCGTGCGGCCCAGCCGACTCCTCGTCCTGGACGAGCCCGAGCAACGCCTCGACACCCGGATCAAGGGTGCGGTCGCCGCCCACCTGCGCTCGTACGTGGCGGCCGGCGGCACGCTCGTCATGGCCAGCCACGACGACGGGTTCCGGGTCGGCGTCGGCGCCGGCGAGGTCGTACTCATCCGGCCGGAGGCGGAGTGACCCCGGTCGCGGCCCCGGCCCGGCCGGCGGCCCCGGCCCCGATTAATGCCCGCCGCTGGGTACGCCGCCGCCGGATCGCCGCCGAGGGCCGCGTCGACCTCGGCGCTGTCTACGTCGTCACCCTCACGGTGCTGATGGCCCTCGCGCTGGTCGGGCAGCCGGTGGTGCGGGTGGTCTGGCCACCGGATCCGCTCGGTGCCCCGGCGGTGTCCCCGTTCGTCGCAGCGGTGGCGGTCCTCGCCGCCTTCTTCGTCGTGCTGCGCCAACTCGGCCCGCTCTCGGTCAGCCGCGGCGACGCCACCTGGCTGCTGCTCGCGCCGATACCCCGGCGTACGCTGCTCGCGCCGGCGCTCGCCCTCACCACCGTCGCCGCGCTCGTCGTCGGCGCTGCCATGGGAATCGCGGTGACCGGGCGCGTCGTCGCCCGCCCGGCCGAGCCCCTGGCGCTGTGGGCCGGTGCCACCACCGGCGCGGCTGCCGCGGTCTTCGTGGCGTTGCTCGCCATCGCCGGCCAGCCCCGGCCCGCCGCGGCCCGCCTCGCGGACGGCGGGGGCGTCGCGGTCGGCGCGGGTAGCCTCGTCGTGGCCGCCGCGTTGAGCGCCACCGGCGGTTACCGCCTGCCCGCCTTGCCGATACCACCGGTGGTGGTGCTCGCCACCGGTGTCGCCGCCCTGGTCACGGGGGTGTTCCTGGTCGTTTTGACGTTGCGGACGGTGGAGGGTTGGCCCGCCGCGCCGATCGCCGAGGCGTCGATCAACGCGGGCGCGTACGCCGATGTCGCCTACGCGGTTGAACCCTCCTACCTGGCCGAGATGAGTGCCCGCCGGTTCTGGCGCAGCCGGACCCGGGTCCGGACGATGCGGCTGCTGCCGACCCGCTGGCTCTCTCCGCTCATCGCCCAGGATCTGATCATTCTGCGTCGGAAGGCGCCGCGGCTCTGGTGGCCGGTTGGCGCGGTAGCCGTCCCGGTCTACCTCGCCGAAGGTCCGGTCTGGCTGCTGATCGGCGTGGTCCTGATCGGCGCGCTGGGCGCCGCCGGCTTTACCGGGGAGTCCACGCACAGTGACGCCGCGAACCCGGCGCTACTGCGGCTGCTCGGGGTCACGGGCCGTCGCGTGACCGCCGCGCGACTCGTGGTGCCCGCCGCCATCGGTGGTGGCTGGCTCGCGATCACCCTGGCCGTGTTGCAGGGCCTCGGGGCGCTCACCGGGCCGTGGTGGGCGCTCGGTCTGCTGGCGGGGCCGGCCGTGGCGGCGGGTGCCTACCAGCGGGCGAAGGCGAGTGCCGCCTCGCTCGGCACCATCCTGATCGACACGCCGCTCGGGGCGTTTCCGGCCGGAATGCTGCTCTGGCTGATCAACGGGGTCGATGTTCTCGCCGTACTGACCCTGCCGGTCTCGGTCGGCCTGGTGCTGCTGCCGGTGCCGGAGGTGCTCGGTTGGCCGTGGCTGCTCGCGCAGGCGGCCAGCTCGGTGCTGGGGTGCGTGCTGCTGGTGCGGCTATCCGCCCGCACCACCGGCGCACTCTGACCCGTGCCACGGGCTCGCCTTGACCGTGCCACGGGTCCGCCTTGACCGTGCCACGGGTCCGGGGACCGTGCCACGGGCTCGCTCTGACCGTGCCGATCACTCCCGGACGGTCGGTGCCGCCGCGCCGACCCGACCGAGCGCCTGACTGGGACGGGCTGGAGCGGCGGAGTCCGGCCGATGGGGTTACTCCTGATGCGATCAGCCGGACCCCTGGCCGGTCAGCGGTGGCTGAACCTGTGGTCGAGGTAGACGAGCGCGTCGCCGACGGGGCGCTCCGCGCCTCCGCTTGGCTGATTGACCAAAGTGCCCTCGACGGACATCGTGGTTGATCCGCCACCATCCAGGTTGACCGCGTTGTGCATGCCGAGCGCGGCGGCGACTGTGGCGGTCTCGGTCATGGTGGTGCCCACGCTGGTGGTCTGTCGACCATCGATGGTCACGAGCATGATTTTGCCGTCGAGGGCGGTTCCGGCGATGGTGCGCGGGTGTCGTGCGAAAAAGCCGTCCGAGTCGGTGGGCGCGACGACCTGCCCGTCTCTCATCAGCCGGTAGCGGCCGTTGACCGCGAACGTCCCGGGGCGCAGCGGAATCTTCTTGCCGGCCTCGTCCTGCAGGGTACTGGAGTGTTTCACGCAGCCCTGCGCCACGGCGAGCAGATCCGCCGTTTCCCGCCCGGTCGCCTGGAGGGAGGTCTGGTCCGGGGTGAGAGTCGTGCCGCGGGTGGTCGTGGTCCGGACCACGCAGCCCCTGCTGTCGAGGACGACCTCGACGCCCGGTCCGGACGGCGTGCTGGCGGCGAACTCCGGCGTGAATCGCACCGTGTCGCCGGAGTAGGCACACTGGGTTGGGTCTGGCAGCTCGGTGCAGGCGTCCGGGACAACCGGCGGTTGGTTGACGTACTCCAGCGGCAGGCTGACCTTGGTCTGGGCGTTGCGGACGCTACCGGTCCACCGCAGCTGGCCCATGAGCACCTCGTGGTTCTTGGCGTCCAGGACCAGTGCCACCTCCGCGGCGTCACCGGTTGGCTCGCTGAGCAGTTGCCCGCCGTACACCCCGAGGCCAACGGGGTCGCCGGGGTACTCGGCGCTGGCGGTGAAGGTGAAGAAGGAGGCGTTGACTCCGGCCAGCGCGTCCGACCCGCGGACGAGGTCGGTGGTCTTCTCGACTCCGGCCAGGTCGGATCCGTAGGTGGCGGCGAGGTGCCCCCGGCTCTGCCGGGGGTCGACTGTCAGGACATTGACCACCCACGGGCCCCGGGGGGTGTCGCCGATCTGGTCGATCGGTGCCGGCTCGGTGCCACGGACGATCCGGGTCAGCGTTACGCCCCGGGCGAGCGTCTCGCTGCTGCGACTCTCCACCAGGTCGGAGTCGCCGAGGGGCAGAGTGGCCTCGTTCGCCGAGACCGGCGTGGGGGTGGCGGTGAGGCCGAGCAGGGCCGCCCCAAGCAGGGCTGTGGCCACAGTGGCCGCATTGCGGCGTGGGTGCGGAGAACTGTTTCTCATCTGTGCCATCACTACATGCTGTACAGCTCCGAGGAACTCACCAGAACATTGGTACGAAGGGTGCGCTAATACTTGGTCAGCGGTGGGTGGTGGGTGAGCGGGGCCCAGCAGGGCCGTTCCGGTGCCGTCGGCGTCGCGCGGCGCTGCCACCCAGGGGTGCGGTCACGGTGAGCGCACACGCGTAGCTGTCGGCGGTGACGCTTCGCCCGCGTCACCCACTTGGCCTGACAAATTGCTACTGACTGGTAAATCGCTCGAATTACCTGAAGTGGGCGTATGGCTACGTTTCCGAATCTTGCCGCCTAATCGATCGCATTCGCATTCTCGGCCTGATTTCCGTGGGCGATCGGATGACCGAATAGGCGACGATCGGTCAACCCGGTCCAACCGAATTGGGCGGTATAGTTTCCGGCTAACTTGTGGCTGTCTCCCGTGGAGAGTGTCGATGGAAGAATCCGAGGATCCGCGCCCCTACCACGTCGTGATGAACGACGAAGAGCAGTACTCGATCTGGCCGGACGGGTCGGAGCTTCCGGCCGGATGGCGCCGGGTGGGCTTCAGTGGCGATCGCGCCAGCTGTCTGGCGCACATCGACGAGGTCTGGACCGACCTGCGCCCGCGCGGGCTGCGGGAGTGGCTGAAGGCCCAGGGCTGACCCGCGCCGCACGGGCTACCGCCGCGGGCGCACCGGGCAACCGGGGCGCCCGCGGCCATTTTTCGGCCCGTGGCGATTATCTTCGCCTGCGGTCACTTTCTTCGCCCCGCAGTCACTTTCTTCACCGGTGACTACTCCCAAGTGACGGGCTGGGAGATGGTTGACATTGTCCCGAAAATAGCCGGATCGTTCGCCGGTTGTCGGCTAGCCGTTGAGCGGCTCAGATCAGGCTTGTTGGTTGGTTGACAGGTCCTGAATATTGCTCGTAGTTTCTTTTCATCTCCGGTTCCACGAGCGCCCTCGACGCGGGGCCGGCGAAATTTGCAGTTCTCCGTTCCGCTGTTCTGTAGCTGTCTTTCGGTGTTGCGACGCGAAGGAGTGCACAGTGTGGGCAGGGCCCCGCCACGCCGCTAACGACCCGGACCCGACACCCACCGCCGCGGTCGGCGGCACCGTGCCGGACCTCGTGGCCGCCGTGGCGCGGCGGCAGCCGGACGCAGTCGCGGTGGTCGGTGGCGATGGGGAGACGCTCACCTACCGTGAGCTGACTGAGCGGTCCGATGCCCTGGCCCACCGGCTCGTCGCCGGGGGCGTCTGTCCGGATGAGCCGGTGGCGGTGGTCCTCCCCCGCTCGGTGGAGCTCGTCGTCACCCTGCTCGCCGTCCTCAAGGCCGGCGGTGCGTATCTGCCGCTTGACCCGGCCGACCCACCGGCGCGGATCCGGCAGTTGCTCACCGTTGCCGGGGAGCCGCCGGTGCTGGCCAGCACCGAGGTGCCGGGTTCCAGTCGGCTGTTCCGCCTGGACCAGCCCGGCCCCGCCGCGTCAACCGACCCGGCCGCGTCAACCGGCACCGCACCGCGGCGACTTCACCCCGCCAGCCTCGCCTACGTCAACTTCACCTCCGGCTCCACGGGCTCGCCGAAGGGGGTCGCCGTTACCCACTCCGCCGTGGTTCGCCTGGTCCACCAGCCTGGCTACCTGCGCCTGGGGCCCACCGAGGCAGTCCTTCAACTCGCTCCGGTCGCGTTCGACGCGGCGACCCTGGAGATCTGGGGTGCGCTTTCCAGTGGGGCCCGGCTGGTGCTGGCCCCACCCGGTGCGCTAGAACTCGCCGAGTTGGCGCAGCTGCTGCGCCGGGAACGGATCACAGTCCTCTGGCTGACCGCCGGGCTCTTTCATCAACTGGTGGAGTTCGACCCGGACTGCCTCGCCGGGGTCGGGCAGCTCCTCGCGGGCGGGGACGTGCTCGCTCCGGAGGCGGTCCGCCGGGCACTGCGAGCGCGCGACGGGGCAGTCCTGATCAATGGGTACGGGCCAACGGAGAACACCACCTTCACCTGCGTGCACGCGATGACCGATCCGGAGGCCGTACCGGACCCGGTGCCGATTGGCCGGCCGGTGCCCGGGAGCACCGTGTACGTTCTCGATCCGGCCGGGCGGCAGGTGCCTGTCGGTGTTCCCGGAGAGCTGTACACCGGCGGTGCTGGCGTCGCCCGGGGATACCTCGGTCGCCCGGGAGCCACGGCGGCGGCATTCCTACCCGACCCGTTCGACCCTCGCCCGGGGGCCCGGATGTACCGCACCGGGGACCGGGTCCGCTGGCGGCCGGACGGCACCCTCGACTTTCTCGGCCGAATCGACGAGCAGGTGAAGATCCGCGGGTTCCGGGTGGAGCCGGGCGAGGTAGCGGCGGCGTTGCGGGCTCACCCCGCCGTGGGGGACGCCGCTGTTCTGGTGGACGGGGAGGGGGAGCGGCGCCGGTTGCTGGCGTATCTGACGCTGCGCCCCGGCAAGCCGGCCCCGACCTCCCAGGAACTGGCCGAGTACGCGGCCGACCGGCTCCCGGCCCACCTCCGACCGGGGGCCTACCTGGTCCTTCCCGCGCTGCCCCTGACCCGCAGCGGCAAGATTGACCGGCGGGCGCTGCCCCGACCGGAGCCGCCCGCGGCTCGGCTCGGACGCGAGGTGACCGATCCGGTCCAGGTACGCCTGGCGGCCCTGTGGGCGGAACTCCTCGGCAGCGGCCCCTCCGCCGCTGACGACGACTTCTTTGCGCTGGGCGGAAACTCGCTGCTCGCCACCCGGCTGACCTTCGTCGTCGCCGACCAGTTCGGGGTGCACCTGCCGGTACGTCTCGTCTACGAGAACCCGACCCTCGCCCGGCTGGCCGGCATCCTTGGCGGGCAGCTTCCGGCGCGGTCGGCCAACACCGGAGTCCATCGACTGGCGGATGGACCGACGGCGACGCGGCCCGGTGCGGAACCGAGCACCGAGTCCCACCTCCTGCCGGCGTCGCTCGGCCAGCGTCGATTGTGGATGCTCGATCAGCTGACACCGGGGGCGGCGACGTACCACATCGCCTGGGCGGTCGAGCTGACCGGCCCGCTCGACGTGGCCGCGTTGGAGTCGACGCTGAGCTGGCTGGTGGACCGGCACGAAACCCTCCGGACGCACTTCACCTCGGTGGACGGAGAGCCAGCACAGCTGGTCGTGCCCGCCGCGCCGGTCCGACTGTCGGTGGTGGACGCCACATCCGAAGCGGCCGGGCGGGAGTTGGTGAACGCGTCAGCCCGGGAACCCTTCGACCTGGCGACCGGCCCGTTAGCCCGGTTCGGGCTCGTCCGACGCAGCCGGGAAACGCACGTTCTCACCATCGTGGTGCACCACGGTCTCGCCGATGGTTGGTCGTTCGACATCCTCTTCCGCGAGCTGGCGGCCGGGTACGCGGCGGCGGTCGCCGGTGCCCAGGCCGACCTGCCCGCCCCACAGGTGCGGTACGCGGACTTCGCGGTCTGGCAGCGGGAGCAGGCCGACCGTGGCGCCTTCGCGGCCGACATCGACTTCTGGCACGCGGAGCTGGCCGGCGCCCCGACCCTGCTCGACCTCCCCGCCGACCGCACCACCGCACCGGTATGGCCGACAACGCGGGCATCACCATCCTCATCGTCCGGTCCGGCTGAGCAGACCGATACCGGCGGCGAGGTGGTCTTCGACGTCCCCGACGAGTTGACCGCCCGTTTGCGGGCGAGCCGGGACGGCACCCTGTTCACCCGGCTCCTGGCCGGCTTCCAGACCCTCCTGCATCGGCTCACCGGGGCCGACGACCTGCTGGTAGCGGTCCCGGTGGCCGGGCGCACCCGACCGGAGACCCGGAACGTGGTGGGCTTCTTCGCCAACACCCTCGCCCTGCGGGCCCGCTTCACCGATCGGTCCGACTTCACCGACCTCCTCGCCCAGGCCCGCGCCGCGAGCATCGCCGCACAGACGCGGCAGGACGTGCCCTTCGATCGGATCGTGGACCGACTCGTCCCGACCCGCAGCCTCGCCCACAGCCCGCTGGTGCAGGTGATGTTCGCCCTCGACGAGCCACCGCCGGAAACCACGGCGGCGGGGCTGCGAATCGCCCCCCGGCTCTGGGAGAACGGCACGGTCAAGTTCGACCTCACCCTGACCATGGAGGACCGCCCCGACGGGCTGCGCGGTCGCCTCACCTACCGCACCGATCGCTACGAGGCGAACCGGATCCGCGGCATCGCGCAGCGGTACCTCACCCTGCTCGCCGCGGCCCTCGACCGGCCCGACACGCCCGTCCGCGAGCTACCCCTGCTCGACCCGGTCGAACGGGCACAGCTCCTGCGGGCGGGCAACGACACCGAACTGCCCCTGCCCGACGTGGCCAGTGTCGGTGAACTACTCGACCGGTTCGCGCCGGCCGACCCGGGCGCGGTCGCGGTTACCGGCCCAGATGGCGCCCTGCGCCACCGGGACCTCGCCACTCGCGTCAATCGCCTCGCCCATCTGCTTCGCGCCCACGGCGTCGGGCCGGACGTCCCGGTCGGGCTCTGTCTCGGCCGGCACACCGACCTGGTGGCCGCGCTGCTCGCTGTCTGGCGGGCCGGGGGTGGGTACCTGCCGCTCGACCCGGCACTGCCCGTCGGCCGGCTGGCCACCATGCTGGCCGACGCGGCCCCGCCGGTGCTGCTCACCGACCCCGCCGGGGCGCCCCTGATCGGCGACGCCATCGCCGCTGCCGGCACCACCCCGGTGGTGCTCCGGGTCGACCAGCTCGACTCGGACCTGCCGACCGACCCGCCACCGGTCGTCGGTCACCTGGACGGCCTCGCCTACCTGCTCTACACCTCCGGCTCCACCGGTGCGCCGAAGGGTGTCGCGGTCACCCACCGTTCGGTGATCAACCACCTGGTCGGCTGCCACCGCCTGCTCGGGCTCACCGCCGACGACCGAGTCGCGGCGATCACCACCCCGGCCTTCGACATCTCCCTGGTGGAGCTGGTGCTGCCGCTGTTGGCCGGGGCGCGGGTCGAGATTCTCGACGCGGCGACCGCGCAGGACGCCACCTTGTTACGGGCGGCCTGCGGGCAGCGAGGTGTCACCGTCGTCCAGGCCACCCCAGCGACCTGGCGGATGCTGGTCACCGCCGCCGGCGTACCCGCTGGGGTGCGGTTGCGGATCAGCGGGGGCGAGGCGCTGGCCCGCGACCTGGCCGACGCGTTGCGCGCCGACGGTGCCCGGGTCATCAACGGGTACGGACCGTCGGAGACGACCGTCTACTCCGCGGCGGGGTTGGTGGGGGAAACCGGCCCGGTCGACCTGGGGCGTCCTCTCGCCAACACCCGGATCCAGCTGCTCGACCCCGCCGGTCAGCCAGTCCCGGACGGTGTGGTCGGAGAAATCCATATCGGCGGCACCGGAGTGGCGCGCGGTTACCACGGTGATCCGGGTCGTACCGCGGCCCGGTTTCGCCCCGACCCGTTCAGCCCGAGCCCCGGCGCGCGGCTCTACGCCACCGGCGACCTGGCCCGCCGGCTCCCGAACGGGCGTCTCGTCTACCACGGCCGCGCCGACCAGCAGGTAAAGGTGCGGGGATTCCGGATCGAACTCGGCGAGATCGAGTCAGCGTTGCGGGACCAGCCCGGCATCCGGGACGCCGTGGTGACCACCTGGGGGGTGGACGACGACGTCCGGCTCGCCGCGTACGCGGTCACCGAGACCGCCGCCGTTGACCCGGCGGTGGTCTGGCCGGTGCTCCGCGCCGGTCTGACCCGGCGGCTGCCGGCGCACATGGTGCCGGCCACTCTGGTCCTGCTCGAAGCGCTACCCCGCACCGCGAGCGGCAAACTGGACCGGCGGGCGCTGCCCGAGCCGACCTGGCGGGAGACCGCCGGTAGCGGCCCGACCGCCCCCCGTACCCCGGTCGAGGCACAGCTCACCACGCTCTGGCAGGACGTGCTCGGCCGCCCGGAGGTCGGCGTGCACGACAACTTCTTCGCTCTGGGTGGCCACTCGCTCACCGCGACTCGGCTGATCGCCCGCATCCGTACCAGCTTCGGCGTCGAGCTGGCGCTGCGGAGTCTCTTCGCCGCGCCCACCGTCGCCGAACTCGCGGTCCAGCTCGCCGCCGCGGGCGCCCCCGGCGAACCGCACCGGATCGGTCCGGCCGACACCAGCCGGAAGCACCTGCTCGCCTCGCTCGACGATCTCTCCGACCGCGAGGTGGACGAGCTGCTGGAAAGTCTGATCGCCGAGGAGGGCGTATGAACAGGCGCAGAGAACGTGTGGTCGTCGTCGGGGCCGGCCTGGCCGGTTCGCTCGCCGCGCTGTACCTCGCCCGGCAGGGCTACGAGGTGGACGTCTTCGAGCGACGACCGGACCCCCGTTCCGCGCTGGCCCGTCCGGAGGGTCGGTCGATCAACCTGGGGCTCTCCGCCCGGGGCATGCGGGCGCTGGACGGGGTAGGTCTCCTCGCCGACGTGCTCAAGCACAGTGTGCCGATGCGCGAACGGGTGGTGCATTCGCCGGACGGTGGGGTGCGCGCCCAGCCGTACGGGGTGCGCGAGCACGAGATCCTCCATTCGGTACTCCGGGAGGAGCTGATCTCACTGGTGGTGACCGCCGCCGAAGCCGAACCGGAGGTACGGTTCCACTTCGATCACCTCCTGGCCAGCCTCGACCGGGAGACCGGCACCGTGCACGTCGCCCCCACCACCGGTGGCGAGCCGAGAACAGTCACCGCGGACCTGATTGTCGGTGCCGACGGGGCCTTTTCCACCGTCCGGCAGCAGCTGCAGCACGGGTCGCGTGCCAACCACGCCCAGGAGTTCCTGCCCTGGGGATACAAGGAGCTGACCATCCCGGTCGGCGCCGACGGTCAGCCCCGGGTTCGACTGGAGGCGCTGCACGTCTGGCCCGGCCACGAGGCGATGATGGTCGCTCACCCCAACCGGGACGCCTCGCTGACCTGCACGCTCTTCATGGCGTACGAGGGCCCGGTGAGCTTCGCCGCTCTCGACACCCCAGCGGCGGTGCGGGACTTCTTCCGCCAGCGCTTTCCCGACGCGGAGGAGCTGATGCCCGACCTGGTCCGGGAGATCACCGAGCACCCGGTCGGGCACCTGGTCACCGTCCGGACCGCGCCCTGGCGGTACGCGGACCGGGTGGTGCTGATCGGTGATGCCGCACATGCTGTCTACCCGTTCTACGGCCAGGGCATGAACTCGGCTTTCGAGGACTGCGTGGTGCTCGACGAATGTCTCACCGCACACCCCGACCGGGCCACCGCGCTGGCCGCCTACGAGGCGGCCCGAAAGCCGCACACCGACGTGCTCGCGGACCTGTCCACCGCCAACTTCGAGGACCTGCGCAATCGGGTGCACCGGTTCGGCTACAGCGCCGCCGCTGCCGCCGATCGACTGCTCGCCCGGCTGTTGCCGCAACGCTGGGTGCCGCTGTACACGATGGTCGCGCACACCACCATCCCGTACGCCGACGCGCTGGCCCGCGCCAACCGTCAGGACCGTATCCTGCACCGCGCCGGCGTCGGGCTCGCCCTGGCCACCGGTCTTGCCGTAACCGCCGCCGCCCGACGCGCCGGCCGTCGCCGCCGCGCGAACCGGCGGTGAGGGCGGTGCTGAGGGCTCCGTTCGACCCCAAACAGATTTTGTTCACCCAGGCTGACCTGGATGCCGATGCGCTGCACCCGCTGTTGGCCGGAGCGGTTGACCAGGTGCGGGCCGTGGCCGCCTGGGCCCGGGAGTACCTCTGTGCACCCCATCCGGAGCTGGGCCGTAAGGGCCCGGTCTGTCCGTACGCCCAGGGCTCCCTGGACCGGGATGTTTTCTACCTGGCCGTGCATCGTGGGGCAACCGTCAATGAGGCGGAGCTGGACGAGGTGCTGGCGGTCTACCGGGACTGGTTCCACCAGCTGGACCCGCTCACCGGGCCGTCCGCCCAGTTCAAGACCATCCTGCTGACGCTACCGGATCTGCCCGGCGACGTTGCCCGGCAGGTCGTGGATCGGACCCAGCTGCGGCTCAAACCGCACTACACCGACCAGGGGCTGATGCTCGGTGAGTTCCACGACGGACCGCCAGCCAAGGGCGGCCTGTGGAACCCGGACTTCCGGCCGTTGCGGAGCCCCGTTCCGATGCTGGTGGTCCGGTACATGGTCGCCAGTGATCTGCCGTTTCTCGCCGACGACCCGGTGACCCTCGCCAGCTACCTGCGGTACTTCGGGCACGGCGGCCCGGCCTCGCTGCGTGGGCAGGTCCGGGCGGCCGCCCAACGGCACGGTCTGCCGATGCCCGAACCCAGCACCAACGTCGGCATCCCGCACCCGAACACGAACCAGGGGGTTCGATGACGACCGCCGACTCCACCGCACCCGACAGCGGCGGCAAGCGTGCCCTGCTGGCCCGCCTGCTCGCCGAGCGGGCCCAGGCGCCCCGCAGCTACCCGGTTTCCTTCGGCCAACAGCGGCTGTGGTTCCTGGACCGATTCACCGGGGGCATCCCGGTTTACAACATCCCGGTCGCCTTCCAGGTGGACGGGCCACTGGACGTCCCGGCGCTGCGTACCGCGCTGACCACGCTCGTAAACCGGCATCCGGCGCTGCGTACCACATTCAGTGAATCCGGTGGCGAACCAGTGCAGGTGGTGCGGCCGACCGCCGAGGTGGATCTCACCGAGACGGACCTGACCGGGCTGCCGGCGGAGCAGTGTGAGGTCGAGGCCACCACGCTCGTCCGGGCGCACTCCGGGCGACCGTTCGACCTGGCCGCGGGTCCGCTGTTGCGGGTGATGGTGATCCGGACCGGCCCGGATCGGCACCATGTGGCGTTCTGCGTGCACCACATCGTCTTCGACGCCTGGTCGATCGGGGTGCTCTTCCAGGAGTTGGAGACCGCCTACGCGGCTGCGCTGGCAGGTGCTCCGGCCAACCTGCCCGACCTGCCCACCCAGTACGCCGACTTCACCGTCTGGCAGCGGGAGCGGCTCGCCGGCGACGCGCTGCGCCGACAGCTCGACCACTGGACTACGCACCTGCGTGGGGCGCCGGCCCTGCTCAGCCTCCCCACCGACCGGCCCCGCCCGGCCAATCGCTCGTATCGGGGTGCCTGCCACTACGTCACGGTCCCGGCGGCGGCCGTTGACCGGGTAGAGGAGTTCAACCAGGGCGCGGGGGTCACCATGTTCATGACCCTGCTCGCCGTGTTCCAGGCGGTGTTGTCCCGGCACAGTGGGCAGGACGACATCGTGATCGGCGCCCCGGTCGCCGGTCGGGAGCATCCCGACCTGGAGCGGCTGGTCGGCTTCTTCGTCAACACGCTTGCCCTGCGGGTGTCGTCCGCGGGCTCCCCCTCGCTACGGCAACTCGTCGACCGGGTACGGGAGGTCACCCTCGTCGGTCTCGGCAACGCCGAGGTGCCGTTCGAGAAGGTGGTTGAGGAGCTGCAGCCGGAACGCAGCCTGGCCCACGCGCCGATCTTCCAGGCCCAGCTGATCCTGCAGAACGCGCCGCAGAACGCCTTTCAGCTCGCCGGTTGCACGACCACCTCCCTGCGGGTCGACAGCGGCACCGCGAAGTTCGACCTCACCCTCGCTGGTGAGCTGACCGCCGAGGGTGCCCTGCGGTTGGCCTTCGAGTACGACACCGATCTGTTCGATGCCAGCACGGTCGACCGGCTGGCCCGGCACCTGTGCACTCTGTTGGACGCGGCGGTCGCCGAGCCGGATCGTCCCCTGACCCGGATTCCGCTGCTGCGCGGAGTGGAGCGCTGGCGTGCCGTGGTCGAGTGGAATCAGACCGATCGGGGCACCCTGCCGGTCGACACCCTTTTGGACCTGCTCCCCACCGAACCCGCAGAGTCCGGCGCTCCACCTGCCGTCATCGGTCCGGACGGGCAGGTGGACCGGGCCGGGCTGCACCGGCGGGCCGGACAGATCGCCCGGCGGCTGCTCGCCGCCGGCGTCGCCCCGGACACTCCGGTCGGCATCTGCCTGGATCGGGGGGTCGACCTGGTCGCCGCGGTGCTCGGTGTGTGGCGGGCCGGTGCTGGTTACCTGCCGCTCGACCCCACCCTGCCCCCGGAGCGGCTGCGCCACCTGCTCGCCGACTCCGGCACCCGGGTCGTGTTGACCCACCGGGCGGTCGTCGCGCGGCTCGACCCGGTGCTGGCGGGCTCGGTGACGGTGCTGCTCGACGATGCCACCGACACGCCTGGCCCAGCTGAGCCACTTCCGGCGGTCCCGGCGCATCCGGACGGACTGGCATACCTGATCTACACCTCGGGTTCGACCGGTCGACCGAAAGGGGTGGCGGTCCCGCACCGCAGCGTGACCAACCTCGTTGCCTCCTTCCACGACGACCTGGACCTGACGCCGGCGGACCGGTTCGCCGCGGTCACCACCCTGTCGTTCGACATCTCGGTGTTGGAACTGCTGGTGCCGCTGCTGTTGGACGTCCCGCTGCTGGTCGTGGGCGCCGACGAGGTCGGCGATGGGCCGGCCCTGCGTCGTCGGCTCACCGAAGCGGGGATCACCGCCATGCAGGCCACCCCGGCGACCTGGCGACTGCTGCAGGCGTCCGGCGGGGTACCGCCGACGCTGCGGCTGCGCCTCTGTGGCGGTGAGGCCCTGTCCCGGGATCTTGCCGACGCCCTGCAGGCCGACGGCGGGACCCTGTGGAACTGCTATGGGCCCACCGAAACCACCGTCTGGTCCGCAGCCGCCCCCGTGCGGCCGACCCCGGCCGCGGTGGACCTCGGTTCACCGATCGCCAACACCCGGATCTACCTGCTCGACGAGGCGTACCAGCCGGTGCCGGTGGGCGTGGTGGGACAGATCCACATCGGCGGGTCCGGTGTGGTGCGCGGATACCACGGCCGACCCGGCCTGACCGCTGACCGGTTCGTCCCCGACCCGTTCGCCGACCACCCCGGCGCCCGGCTCTACGCCACCGGTGACCTGGCCCGGCAGCGCGCCGACGGCCGGCTGGAGTTCCTTGGCCGCACCGACCATCAGGTCAAGGTGCGCGGGTTTCGGATCGAGCTGGGCGAGATCGAGTCCCTGCTCCGGGGCCACGACCTGGTGGCGGACGCGGTGGTCGGCACCTGGGCCGGCGGGGACGGCGACACCCGCCTGGTGGCGTACGCCGTGCCGGCGTACGGCGTTGCCCCGGACTCCCTGACTGACCAGGTCCGTGCCGACCTGGCCGGCCGGCTGCCGGAGTACATGCTTCCCGCGGCCCTGGTGCCGATGACCGCATTGCCGCTCAACGGCAACGGCAAGGTCGACCGGACGGCCCTGCCCACCCCCACCTGGACCGACTCGCGGGTGGAGCGGGTCGCCCCCCGCGACCCCCTGGAGCAGTTACTCGCCGGGATCTGGCAGGAGGTACTGCACGTCGAGCGGGTCGGTGTGCACGACGACTTCTTCCGCCTCGGTGGGCATTCCCTCCTCGGCGCGCAGGCGTTGAGTCGGATCGGCGCCGCGCTGGAGACGGAGGTGCCGATCCGGATCCTCTTCGAGGCGCCGACGATCGACGCGATGGCTCGCGCGCTGCGCTCCACCGAGGAGACAGCCGGCCAGACCGACGCCGTCGCCGCCCTTCGGATGGAGGCGGCCGACCTCTCCGACGCGGAGCTACGGGCCCTGCTGGACGGCCCGGAATGAACGCCTCCGGGCCCGACCGCGAACAGCTGATCCGGGAGCTGATGGCCCGCCGGGGACTGACCCGCCGGGCGCAACCGGTCGGGATTCCCCCTCGGGACCCGGGTGCCCGGGTGCCGCTCTCCCCGATGCAGGAGGGCATGTGGTTCCTCGACCAACTTCAGCCCGGAAACACGGCGTACGTGCTCAGCAAGGCAGTGTGGGTCACCGGCCGGTTGGACCTCGTCGCGCTGCAGTCCGCGCTCGACGATGTCGTCGCCGCGCACGAGGCCCTCCGGACCAGGTTCGTGCAGCGGGACGGGGCGGTGGAGCAGGTCGTCCTGCCCGCCACCGACCCGGCAGCCCGGTGTCAGCTTGTCGTGGAGGAGCTGACCACGGTGGCGCCCGACGCCCGTGAGGCCGCAGCGACCGCCGTCGCCAGCCGGGAGAGTGAAACGCCGTTCGATCTGGGCCGGGCACCCCTGCTGCGGGTCCGGTTGGGGCGGCTGGACCGGGACGAACACCTGTTGGTGGTGGCCCTGCACCACATCATCGCCGACGAGCAGTCCCTCGACATCGTGCTCGCCGGGCTGCTCGACGGCCACCACCGCCGGCGCACCGGGGCGGTCACCGCCCCAACGTCCAACGCAACCCCACCCGCACCAGCCTCGACCCCACCGCCGGCCACGCACTTTCCCGACCACGTGCTCTGGCAGCGGGACTGGTTGGCCAGCGCCGCCGCCGACCGGGCGCGCGAGTTCTGGACCGAACGGCTGGCCGGCTGCTCCGGCGTGCTCGACCTGCCCACCGACCGGCCGCGACCGGCCACGCTGACCTTCGCCGGCAGTACCCACGGCTTCGCCCTCACCGATGATCTGATCGCGGCGCTCGACGGTCTGGCCCAGCGGACCGGCTGCACCCGTTTCATGATCCTGCTCGCCGGTCTGCAGGTACTGCTGGCCCGCCTCGCCGGCACCGACGACGTCTGCGTCGCCGCCCCGGTGACGTTGCGCGCCAACCCCGAGCAGCAGCAGCTGGTCGGCCTGCTCGTCAACAGCCTGCCGCTGCGCACCGACCTGTCCGGGGACCCGACGCTGGCCGAGGCGCTGGCCCGGGTCCGGCGTACCTGTGTGGAGTCCCTGACGCACGCCGAGCTGCCCTTCGAGCGGATCATCGAGACCGTGCGGCTGCCCCGCGACCCGAGCCGCAACCCACTGTTCCAGGTGATGCTGGTGCTGAACCAGGCCAGTGCCGCCGGTCCTCGGGCGGGTCTCGTCGTCCGTCCGGTGCCGGTGCTGCGGGAGACCGCCCGGATGGAGCTCACCGTCGCGGTGTACGAGTCCCCGGCCGGCCTCAACGCCCTGGTCGACTACAACACCGACCTCTTCGACCAGGTGACCATCGCCCGGTTCGTCGACCGGTTCCGGTCCGTGCTGTGGGCGTTGGCCACCAGGCCGCAACTGCCACTCTCCGCGCTGGAGTTGGTCGGCCCCGCCGAGCGACGTGACCTGGCCTCCTGGAACAACACCGACCGGGCGTACCCGGATGGGCTGGGGCTACACGAGCTGGTGAGCGTACGGGCGGCGACCGACCCGGACGCGCCCGCCCTGCTGGACATCAGCCCGGGCGAGCCGGACCGGCCGGCCCTGACCTACGGCCGGCTGGACGCCGACGCGGACCGGCTCGCCGCGTACCTACGCCGCTGTGGGGTCCGTCCCGACCAGCCGGTGGGGCTCGCCTTGGCCGCCGGTCGAGCGGCCGTCACCGGCATCCTGGCGATCCTCAAGGCCGGCGCCGGGTACCTGCCGGTGGACCCCAGCCACCCCCCAGCCCGGCTGCGTGCCCTGCTCACCGCCGCCGGCGCCCCGGTCTGCCTGGCCGATGCCGAGCTCGCCGCCACCCTGGCCGCCGGGCCGGACACGCACGACGACCCGCCGTACGTCGGCACCGTGCTCGCTGTTGGTCCTGATGGTCAACCGGCCGACGTGGGCCCGACCGGCAAGCCGCCACCTGCTGCTCCCCGGCCGGTCCACCCGGACCAGCTCGCCTACGTCATCCACACCTCCGGCTCCACCGGCACGCCGAAGGGGGTGATGGTCAGCCACCGCACCGCCGTCAACCTGGCCCTGGCCTTCGTCGACCTGCACCGCATCGGTCCCGGTGACCGGCTGCTCATGCTGCCCCCACTGAGCTTCGACGCCGCCGTCGGTGATCTCTTCCCGGCCCTGGTCAGCGGGGCCACGATCGTGGTGCACCGGCAGCCGGCCGCGATCACCGGCACGGGCCTGGTCGAGCTGTGCCGGGTGCACGGCCTCACCCTGGTCGACACCGCCGCGCCGCTCTGGGCCCGCTGGGTCACCGACCTCGCCGCGCGGCCCGGTGCGCTCGACGTCGGCGCGTTGCGGGCCATGATGGTCGGCGGGGAACCCGTGGACCTGGCGACGGTGCGCCGTTGGGCGGAACTCACCGCTGGCCGAGTCACGCTGCACAACCACTACGGCCCGACCGAGGCGACCGTCTGCGCCACCACCCACGCCACCGTGGACGCGGCCGACCTGCCCGGCCTGACCCGGCTGCCGATCGGCCGCCCGGTGCCTAACGTTCAGGTGCACGTCCTCGATCCCGATCTGCGGCCGGTGCCGATCGGCCTCGCCGGTGAGGTCTGGATCGGCGGCACGGCCCCCGCCCGCGGATACCTCGACAATCCCGGTGCGACCGCGGACCGCTTCGTCCCGAACCCGTACGGCCCCGCCGGGTCGCGGCTCTACCGCACCGGCGACCTCGGCCGGCACCGTGCCGACGGCAGCCTCGAGTTCCTCGGCCGGAGCGACCAGCAGGTCAAGATCCGGGGCCATCGGATTGAGCTCGGCGAGGTCGAGGCGGCCTGCGCCGCCCTGCCCGGGGTGCGCCGTACCGCCGTGGTCGTTGACCACGCCCCGACCGGCCCCCGGCTCGTCGCCTACCTGGTCGCCGACGACGCGACCCCGGTTGACCCCCAGGCCCGGATCACGCTGCGCCGCCGGCTGCCGGAGTACCTCGTCCCCGCCGCCTTGATCCGGGTGCCCGACCTGCCCACCAACCGGCACGGCAAGCTCGACCTGGCCGCCCTGCCCCGACCGGAGGAGATCGACCGGGTGGCGCACAAGCCACCGACCACCCCGACCGAGCTGACGCTCGCCGGCATCTGGGCCGAGCTGCTCGACACCGACCTGGTGGGCCGGCACGACAACTTCTTCGACCTCGGTGGACACTCGCTGCTCGCGGCGAGTCTGGCGACCCGGATCCGGGCCGCGCTCGGGGTGGAGCTGCCCCTGCGGGCGCTCTTCTCCACCGCCGACCTCGCCGGTCTCGCCGCCGTTCTCGACGGAGTCGGGCCCACCCGGGACGGTGACGTCGACCTGCTCCGCGCCGAGGCCCGACTCCCCGCCGACCTGGCCGTACCGTCCGGGAGGTCGGCTGCGCCAGCACGGTCGGTGCTCTGCACCGGGGCGACCGGCTTCCTCGGGGCGTACCTGCTCGCGGACTGGCTCGCCCACAGCTCCGCCACCGTGCACTGTCTGGTCCGGGCGGACACCCCGACCGCCGCGCTAGACCGGGTCCGCGGCAACCTGCGCCGGTACGGCCTCTGGCGGCCGGAGTACGACGCCCGGCTGATCGGCGTCCCCGGCGACCTCGGTGCACCCCGACTCGGCCTGAGCGGCGCCTACTTCGCCGAGCTGGGCGAGGGACTGGACGCGATCGTGCACAACGGCGGCGTGGTCAACTTCGTCGCGCCGTACTCGACGCTGCGCCCGGCCAACGTCGGCGGCACGGTGGAGGTGCTCCGGCTGGCCAGCGCCGGCCGCCCGAGCGCAGTCCACCTCGTCTCCACCCTCGGGGTCTTCGTCACCCCGGCACACCGCGGCACCCTGGTGCGTGAGGGCGACATTCCGGGCGACTGCGACGGGCTCGCCGACGGCTACAACGCCAGCAAGTGGGTGGCCGACGCGTTGGTCCGGGCCGCCCGGGAGCGGGGGCTGCCGGTCAGCGTGCACCGGCCCGCCCGGATCACCGGGGACGCCGGCAGCGGCCTCGGTAACACCGACGACTACTTCAGTCGGCTGCTGAAGACCTGCGTGCAGCTCGGCGCCGTACCGGAGATCGACGACCCCGCCGACCTCGCGCCGGTCAACTACGTCGGGGCCGGCATCGGGCACCTGACCCGGGCGGGCGCGACGACGGACCACCACTACTACAACAACCAGACCATGTCGTACGCGGCCCTCGCCGCCGCGCTGGCCAGCTTCGGCTACCCGGTGACCTCGGTGCCGTACCCCCGCTGGCGGGCGGCGCTGCTGGACCGGCCGGACGCCGCGCTGGCCCGGCTCGCCCCGCTCTTCGAGGTGGACACCCCGGTCCGGACGCAGCCGGACTTCGACTGCACCGGCACCGAGGCGACGCTCGCGGCGGCCGGGATCACCTGCCCGCCGGCCGATGAGGGGCTGCTGCACACCTACCTGTCGGCGTTCGTGGCCGCCGGCTTCCTAGCCCCACCGCCCGGGAGGGGCCATGGCTGAGCGTACGGCGCCCACCGCCCGGTGGGTCGCGATCTGGCTCGGCCAGCTCGTCTCCCTGATCGGGTCTAGCCTCACCGCGTTCGTCCTCGGGGTCTGGGTCTATCAGCGCACCGGTTCGGTCACCCAGTTCTCGCTGATCTTTCTCGCCGCCACCCTGCCGGCGGTCCTGTTCGCGCCGTTCGCCGGGTCGCTGGCCGACCGTCGGGACCGCCGTAGCCTGATGCTGGTCGCCGACACCGTGGCTGCCGCCGGTACGGCGGCACTCGCCGCGCTGGTCGTCGCCGATGCCCTCCAGGTCTGGCACATCTACCTGGGGACCGCGGTGAGCGCCACCGCGTCCACCGTGCATCAGGTCGCCTACCAGGCGATGACCCCGGCGTTGGTCGGTAAGCGACAGTTGGGCCGGTTCAACGGGCTCATGCAGGTCTCCCGGGCGGTACAGATCGCCGCACCACTGATCGCCGGGATACTGGTGGTGACCGTCGGGATCGGCGGGGTGATGGCGATCGACCTGGGTACGTTCGTGGTCGCGGCCGCGACCCTGCTGTTGGTCCGGCTGCCCGCCGAGGTGACCCACCCGGCCGCACCCGGTCCTGCCGAGGCGGTACTGCGGACAGCCGCCGCCGGCTGGCATTATCTGCGGCAACGGCCGAGCCTGCTTGCGCTCATGCTGGTCTTCGGCGCCTTCAACTTTCTCTTCGGCATCGCCGGGGTCCTGGTACAACCACTGATCCTCTCGTTCGCCACGGCGGACACCCTCGGCCTGCTGATGTCCGCGGGCGGCGCCGGTCTCTTCGCCGGCAGCCTGGTGATGGGGGTGTGGGGCGGGCCGACCCGTCGGGTCACCGCTGTCTGCGGTGGACTCGCGCTCGGGGGAGTGGCTCTCGCGCTGCACGCGGCGGCCCCGTCCGCCTGGCTGATCGGGGTGGTGGCCCCGCTCTTCCTCTTCACCCTGCCGATCGTGAACAGCTCCACCATGACCCTGATCCAGACCAAGACCGAGCCCTCCGTGTTGGGCCGCGTGCTCGCCACCGCCCGGGTGATCGGTGACGCCAGCGTGCCGCTGGCGTACGTGCTGGCCGGGCCGATCGCCGATGGCCTCTTCGAGCCGCTGCTGCGCTCGGAGGGGGCGCTCGCCGATTCGGTCGGCCAGGTGATCGGCACCGGGGAGGGCCGCGGTATCGCGCTGCTCTTCGCGGTCACCGGGGTGGCGATGGTGCTCCTCGCCGCGCTCGCCTGGACCCGGCCGGTGCTGCGCGCCGCCGACGATCTACCCGACGCGCTCCCCGACGACACCCCGGGGCCTGACGATCCCCCCGACGCCCCAGGGCCTGACGATCCCCCTGACGACGCCTCGGGTCCCGGGGCTGTATCCGCCGACCGTCAACCCGCCACCTGAAGGAGCCCTGCCATGCCGGTGCCGTTGAGCCCGGAGGAGGCGCGGCAGTTCCACGCCTCCGACGCCGCCCCCGCCGCGTTTCTCGACCTGCTCGACGCGGTCTCCTTCCGTAGTGCCGGCGCCGCGCTCCGGCTGGGCGTCTTCGAGGAGTTGGCCGGCGGCCCGCTCCCGGTCGAGCGGCTCGCCGTCCGTACTGCCACGGATCCGCTCGGTCTGCGGATCCTGCTCGACGCGTTGACCAGCTTCGGCTACCTGATCCGCGCCGAGGGTGGGTACGCCAACAGCGCCAACACGACCCGCTGGCTCCTGCGGGCCGTCCCGGACAGCTTCGCGCCGGTGCTCGCCTTCTGGTCGGCGCTGCTCACCGGTTGGTGGCACGACCTGGAGTCGTCGATCTGCTCCGGCACTCCGACCGGTGACTTCTACGCCTGGCTGGAGCAGCGACCGGAGGTCCTGGCGGACTTCCAGACCATGCTGCGTCGACTCGCCGAGGGGCTCAGTGCGGAGATCGTCGAACTGCTGCCGGTGCCGGCCGACGCGCGTAGCCTGCTTGACGTCGGTGGCGGGCATGCCAGCTATCCGGTTGCCTTCCTCACCGCACATCCGCAGCTGCGGGCCACCGTGGTGGACCTGGCTGGTGCGCTGACCCAGGGGGCGGAGACCGTCGCCGCCGCCGGCCTGACCGACCGGTGCACGCTCCGGGCGGGTGACCTCTTCGAGGTCGACTTTGGTGCCGGTCACGATCTGGTGTTGCTCTTCAATGTCGTGCACGGTTATCAGGCGGCCGAGACGCTGACCCTGCTGCGTCGGGTCGCCGCCGCGCTCCGTCCCGGCGGCCGGGTGGCCCTGCTTGAACCGCTCGCCACGGCACCGGAGCAGCCGACTGCCGGGCTGGGTACGGCGTTCGTCCGGATGTTCAGCCTGAACCTCTTCCACACCCAGGGCGGCCGGGCCTACGACCACGATGAACTCGTCGGGCTGCTGCGCGAGGCCGGCTTCACCGACGTGCGGCAGCAGGTGCTCGGCGGTTCGGAGACGGACCATCTGGTGACCGCGCAGCTCAGGCCGCTTGACTAATTCGAGGCTGTCGATAACGCTGAGAGCGCTCTCTGCCACCACCACCCGTCCGGGAGCCCATCATGCCGACAGCTCGCCTGATCTCCCACCGGCCGCGTTACCGCCGCGCGCTGGCGTTCGTGGTCCCGCTCATCCTGCTCGCCACCGTCCTGACGCTTCCCGCCCAGCGGGCCCAGGCCGCAGCCGTCCTGCTCTCCCAGGGCAAGCCGACCACCGCCTCCTCAGTCGAACTCGGAGACACTCCGGCCACCGCCGCCACCGACGGCGACCCGGACACCCGCTGGTCGAGCGAGTTCAGCGACCCGCAGTGGCTCCAGGTTGACCTGGGCGGCACCGCCACGATCAGTCAGGTAACCCTGCGGTGGGAGGCCGCCTACGGGAGTGCCTTCCAGATCCAGGTTTCGGCCAACCCTGCCGGCCCCTGGCAGACGATCTATCAGACGGCCGCCGGGACAGGTGACACCCAGGACCTCACGGTCAGCGGCACCGGACGCCACATCCGGCTCTACGGCACCGCCCGGGGCACCGCGTGGGGTTACTCCCTGTGGGAGTTCGAGGTCTACGGCACCAGCGGCTCCACCTGCACGGGTAATGCCGCACTCGGTCGGGACGTGACGGCCTCCTCGGTCGAGTCCGCCACCACCCCGGCCACGGCGGCCGTGGACGGCAACACCGCCACCCGCTGGTCGAGCGCCTTCGCCGACCCACAGTGGCTGTGGGTCGACCTCGGTGCGGTCCGGACCATCTGCCAGGTCGTCCTGAGGTGGGAGGCGGCCGCCGCGCGGGCGTTCGAGCTCCAGACCGCCGACAGTCCGGCTGGACCGTGGACCACCCGCTACGCCACCACGACCGGCGCCGGCGGTGTGCAGACGCTCGATGTCTCCGGCGCGGGACGGTACGTGCGGATGTACGGCACCGCCCGCAACACCCCGTACGGCTACTCGCTCTGGGAGTTCGTGGTGCGGACGACGGGGTCGGAACCACCACCGCCGAGCGACGACTTCTGGGGTGACACCAGCACGATCCCGCCCGCCCAGAACGTCCTCACAGTCAAGATCCTGAACCGGACCAACGGCCGTTACCCCGACAGCCAGGTGTACTGGAGCTTCGGCGGCCAGACCCGCTCCATCGCGGAACAGCCGTACCTCGACATGCCGGCGAACTCGGCCGGCCGGATGTACTTCCACCTCGGCTCACCGACCAGCCAATACCGGGACTTCGTCGAGTTCACCGTGGCCGCGGACCGCTTCAACGGCAACACCACCCGAGTGGACGCGTTCGGGCTCCCACTGGCGATGCGGCTGCGCGCCGGTGGCGGATACGACCGAGCCGTCGGCGAGACCGAGACGATCTTCACCGAGGGTCGTGACACGACGTTCCAGCGGTTCTCGGACGCGATGCCAGCCGAGTTCAAGCACCTCGCCACAATCGAGGCGCCGTATCGTGTGCCGTCCCCCGGCAACACGCCCCAGTTCCGCTCGGGCGGACAGTACGCCGACTACCTGAGCGGGTACGCATCGTCGGTCGGGATCCCCGCCACCACCGCCCAGATCTTCGGGTGCTCCGGGCCGCTGGCGAGTAACCCGGACGGATGTGCCGCGCTGAACCGGCACGTCGCCCACCTGCCCCGGTCGCAGTGGGAGGACCCGCACCTCTTCTACCAGCAGGCACCGGCGAACTACTACGCGAAGTTCTGGCACGAGCAGTCCATCGACGGCCTCTCCTACGGCTTCCCCTACGACGATGTCGCGGACCAGTCCTCGTTCATCTCCGCCGGCGACCCGGAGTGGTTGATCGTTGCGGTGGGGTGGTAGCCGAGCCAGGTCAGCGCGACGATCGCGCGGTCCACATCGTGGCGCAGGAGACAGAGCCGGTCCACCAGAGCGGCCGGTGAGCAGCCTTCGGTGTCGTCCACGGCCTCCCGCCACGTGGCTGGGGGGCCGCTGGTCGGGGCGGCACCGCCACCGCGCGCCGGGACCGCGCGGTGGCGGTGCTCCCGGTACGCGATGCGGTCATATTCGGCGGTGAGCACCCCGCCGGTGCGCAGCGCCTCGTCGCAGCGGGCCCAGAAGGGCCGCTCCGGGTGCTGGCGACCGGTCTCGGTGTTCGCCACGGAGCTGCGTCCGTACTGGACGAGCCGAGCGAGGCTGTGCTGGGTCTGCCCGGCGGCCCGGCGCAGCTCGGCGAGGCGACGGCCGAGGGCGCGGCGGGCGGTCCTGGTGTCGTCGGTGTCGCGCATCGCTGCCACCCCCGGGTCGCGGTCACGATGAGCGAACACCGTAGCTGTCGCTGGTGACACTTCCGCCCGGTGTCGCCGACGCGTTCGGGTGATGTCGGAATCGGTGTCGCCGCTACCGACATTGTCGGCGCGCGGTGCTGCGGGCGTGTCCCCCGGGCCAGTCCTACGTTTCCCGCATGTCGACAACCAACCTGCCCGATCGCCCGTCCGACCAGCCAAAGCCGACCCAGCGAGACCTGCGCCCCGATGCCGAGGGTGCGCGGGACTCGGCCTTACCGGAGCTGCGCCAGATGTGGTGGGAGACCGGGGTGCGAGCGCGGGCGCAGGCCGGTCTCTTCGCGGTCTTCTCCGAGCTGCCCCGACTGGTGGGCGCGGCGCTGGCCGTGAGCTGGCGGGCCGACCGGCTCCGCACCTCGATCGTGGCGGGCACCACGGTGGGCGCCGGAGTGCTGGCCGCCTTCGGGCTCCTCGCCGCGCAGCGGGTCCTGGTGGAGTTGTTCGCCGGGGGCCCGACCGCCGACAAGGTGCTCGCCGCGCTGCCCGCCCTGGTCGCCCTGGCGGCGGTGACCGCGTTGCGGGCCGGCATGGCCACCGCGATGGGGTACGCCCAGAACGGTCTGAGCCCGAAGGTCGACCGGGAGGTGGAACGGGGCCTGTTCGAGGTGACCACGGCCGTCCGGCTGGAGGCGTTCGACGCGGACGCCTTCGCCGACGATATGGAGCGGGCCTCCCGGGGCGCGGACTCCACCACCGGCCTGGTGCAGGCGTCGATAAACCTGCTCGCCGGCCTTACCGGCGTGCTCGCCGTCGCGGTCGCCGTCGTGGTGATCCACCCGCTGCTGCTGGTCGCGCTGCTGGTGGCCACGGTGCCGAACGGGTGGGCGTCGCTGCGCGCCGGGCACCTGCGCTACCAGACGTACGCGGCGGGGTCGGTGCGGCGGCGTCGGTTGTGGCTGCTGCATCGGTTGATGGCCGAACGCGACTCCGCCCCCGAGCTGCGCACCTACGGGCTGCGGTCCTTCCTGCTCGACCAGTACGACCGGGTGATGGGGGTCGAGACCGGGATCCAGCTCGCTCTGGCCCGTCGGGTCACCACGACCACCACCGTCGGCGCGATGATCGGTGGGATCGCCACCGCCGTGGTCTACGTCCTGCTCGGCTTCCTACTGGTCGAGGGGCACATCCCCCTCGCCGCCGCGGCCACCGGCGTCATCGCCGTGCAGTCCGCACAGCGATCCCTGGCGGTGGTCACCTTCCAGATGGACCGCGCCTACACCGAGGGCCAGCACTTCCGCGACTACACCGGTTTCATGACCCGCGCCGCCGACTACCTGCCCGAGCCCCGTACCGGTGCCGCTGATCGCCTGCCCGAGCCCCGTACCGGTGCCGCTGATCGCCTGGTGCCGCAGCGGTTGCGCGCGGTCGCGGTGGATGCGGTCAGCCTGCGCTACCCCGACCGGGACGCCGCCGCCGTTGACCAGGTCAGCCTGAGTATCGCGGCGGGGCAGACGGTGGCGTTCGTGGGGGAGAACGGCTCCGGCAAGTCGACCCTCGCCACAATGATCGCCACCCTGCGGACGCCCACCGGCGGGACCATCCGCTACAACGGTCGGCCCACCGACGACTGGGACACCGACGCGCTACGGGCCCGGATCGCGGTGGTGACGCAGGAGTACCACAAGTGGCCGTTCACCGCCGCCACGAACATCGCCATCGGTGACCTCACCACCACCCCGCGGTCCGATCGCATCGAGGCCGCCGCCAATCGTGCCGTCGCCCACCACATGATCAAAGAACTGCCGCACGGCTACGAGACCCTGCTCGACCGGACCTTCGCCGGCGGTCAGGACCTCTCCGGTGGGCAGTGGCAACGCATCACGGCCGCCCGGGGCTTCCTGCGGGACGCCGACCTGCTCATCATGGACGAGCCCTCCTCGGCACTCGACCCGCGCGCGGAGGACGCCCTGTTCCAGGCCATCCGCGACCGGCAGGGCCACGGGATCACCATCCTCATCACCCACCGGCTGGCAAACGTCCGCCACGCGGATCGCATCTACGTCCTGCACCTCGGCCGGCTCGTCGAGGCCGGCACCCACGACGACCTGCTCGCGGCCGGCGGTCGGTACGCCGAGCTGTTCACTTTGCAAGCCGCCGGCTACGACACCGCCGTGTCGCTACCCCGCCAGACCGCTGCCGCCGCCCGGAGCGCGCCGTGACGTGGTGGGCGTCGGAGCTGGTCAGAGCAGCCGGGCGAGCGCGGCGGCGACCTCGCCCGGCGCGTTCAGCATGTGCAGGTGTCCACCGTCGAGCCGGGCCGAACGCCAGCCCCAGCTCTCCGCCGTGACCCGTTCGGCTCGGTACGCGTCGCCGAAGGCGAGATAGCCGGCGGGACGGTCGGACCAGCCGGGGGCGATGGTTACCCGCTGCGCGAAGTAGCTGAGCGGAAAGCGCTGTTGCTGTGCGGACACCTCCGCCCTGACCTGCTCGGAGGGGAAGAGGGCGGCGACCTCCTCCGGTGGCCACCAGGAGGTCCAGACCGGCAGTTCACCGTCCGGCCCGGCCCGGGTCTGCAGCATTTCCCGGAGGCCCTGCGGTGCCACCGGGGTGGTGCCCTGCTCGGGCGGGAGGATCGCGTCCACGAAGACAAGCCCGGTCACCGAGCGCTGCGCGGTGATGGCCGGGACGTAGAGGCCGGCGTTGCTCTGCGGCACCAGCACGTAGTCGCGGCCGGTGGGCAGGCTGTCCAGGTACCACCGCAGGATGTCGGCCACGGAGGTCCCACTCGCCCCCGGCTCCCCGGCGACGATGACCTCCCGGCCGGCGGCGCGGAGTCGTTCCCGCACCGGCTGCCAGACGGCGGGTCCGAGCAGCGCGCTGGGAAGGAGGGCGATCGTCGGATTCATCAGCCGCTCCCGCCACTCGTACGCGTCAATTGCTGCCGGGAATACGTTACCCGAGCTTCAAGATCACCTAATGGCGCATCGAACCTCTAGGATTTCGGCGTGAATCCTGCACGTATTCTCTCGCCCCGGATACGTAAGATCGCGCTCTGGACCGTGGCGGTCCTCACCGCACTGGCCCTCGTGCTCACCCTCACCGCCGTGTGGACGGTGCGGCGAGCGTTCCCGCAGCACGACGGTGCGCTTCGGCTGCCCGGGCTCACCGCACCGGTCACCGTGCATCGCGACGAGCACGGCATCCCGCAGGTGTACGCGGAGACCGCCGAGGACCTGTTTCGTGCCCAGGGCTACCTCCACGCGCAGGATCGGTTCTGGGAGATGGACTTCCGCCGCCATCTCACCGCGGGCCGGCTCGCCGAACTCTTCGGCGAGAGCCAGGTGGAGACCGACGTCTACCTCCGGACGATGGGGTGGCGTCGGGTCGCCGAGCAGGAGTGGGACCTCCTCGGGGCGGAAACCAAGCGTTACCTGCAGGTGTACGCCGACGGGGTGAACGCCTGGCTTGACGGGCACGACGGGAGCCGGGCGAGTCTGGAGTACGCCGTACTCGGCCTGCAGAACTCGGGCTACGCGATCGAGGCGTGGCACCCGGTGGACAGTCTCGCCTGGCTGAAGGCGATGGCGTGGGACCTGCGCGGCAACATGAGAGACGAGCTCGCCCGTGCGGCGCTCCTCGCCGCGGGCCTGACCCGCCAGCAGGTCGAGGAGCTGTATCCGGGGTACCCCTTCGACCGGCACCAGCCGATCGTCGTCGCGGGCGGCATCGTGGACGGTGCCTTCGACCAGGAAGCCGACCCGGCCTCCCCGGATCCGGATGACCGCTCGGCTCCCGCCGGGACCGAGACTGCTGGAACGGGCGGGGGCGTGCTCCCCGTGGACCCGGTCGAACCAGCAACTGCCCAACCAGCCGCTGCCGCGGCGCCGACTGATCCCACCGCTGGTACGGCTGCCACGGAGCTGGCCACCGCGCTGGCCAGCGGGCTTTCCCGGCTGCCGACCATGGTGGGCACCGGTCGGGGCATCGGCTCCAACTCGTGGGTTGTCGCCGGCGATCTGACCAACACCGGGAAGCCGATCCTCGCCAACGATCCGCACCTCGGTCCCAGCATGCCCGGCATCTGGTACCAGAACGGCCTGCACTGTGCGTGCGACATCAATGTCTCCGGTTTCAGCTTTTCCGGCATACCGGGTGTGGTCATCGGGCACAACGCCCACATCGCCTGGGGCTTCACCAACCTGAGCCCCGACGTCACCGATCTCTACCTGGAGCGGGTGGACGGCGACCGGGTGCAGGTCGACGGAGCGTGGCAGCCGTTGGCGACCCGCGCCGAGACCATCAAGGTCGCCGGCGGCGAGGATGTGTCGATCACCGTACGGGCCTCCGGGCATGGCCCTCTGCTCTCCGACGCGTCGGCCGAACTACGTGAGATCGGTCTTACCCCGCCGGTCGACCCGGCTGGTTCGCCGGCATCGGTCGCCGCCACCCCGCAGCTGCGCCCCGACGAGCCGGCGCCCACCGACGACGAGCAGCGCGACGGCTACGCCATCGCGCTGAGCTGGACCGCGCTTGCGCCGGGCCGGACCGCCGACGCCATCTTCAAGCTGAACACCGCCACGAACTGGACCGACTTCCGCGCCGCGGCGGCGCTGTTCGAGGTGCCCGCGCAGAACCTGGTCTACGCCGACACCGACGGCAACATCGGCTACCAGGCCCCTGGCCGGATCCCGGTGCGGGGCACCGGAGACGGGCGATGGATGGCGCCCGGGTGGGACTCGGCGTACGACTGGCAGGGTTTCCTTCCCTTCGCGGAGTTACCGAGTGTCCTCAACCCGCCCGCCGGCTACCTGGTCACCGCCAACGAGGCCGTCATCGGCCCCTCGTACCCGCACCTGCTCACCACCGACTGGCACTACGGCTACCGCAGCCAGCGCATCCACGAGTTGATCAGCTCGGCCCGGGAGGCCGGGGAGATCACCGTCGCGGACGTGCAGGCCATGCAGTTCGACAACCGCAACGGCTTCGCGCCGACGCTCGTCCCGGCGGTCCAGGCGGCCGTCGCCGCCGATGCCTCGGATCTGGTCCGGTCCGCCACCGAGCTGTGGACGGAGTGGGACTACCAGCAGCCGGCGGAGGGGGAGCCGGGCACCGAGGACGGGCGCCGCTCCGCCGCGGCGGCGTACTACAACGCCGTCTGGCGGCACCTGCTCCTGGCGACCTTCGACGAGCTGCCCGCGGACTACCGGCTCGACGGCAACGACCAGTCGTACGAGGTGGTGCGGGGTCTGCTCAGCCAGCCCGACTCGCCGTGGTGGGACCGGCCGGAGACCGAGGCCGTCGAGGGCCGCGACGACCTGCTGCGCGCGGCGGCCGAAGCGGCGGCGAGTGAACTCTCCCGCGACCAGGGCGACGAGCCGGCCGACTGGCGTTGGGGCCGGATGCACACGTTGACCGTGCGAAACCAGTCCTTCGGCACCTCGGGTGTGGGGATCGTCGAGTGGCTCTTCAACACGGACCCGGTCGGCGTCTCCGGCGGCAGCGCGATCGTCAACGCCACCGGCTGGGACGCCGCCGACGGGTACGAGGTCAATGCCGTCCCGTCCATGCGGATGATCGTTGACCTGGCGGATCTGGACGCCTCCCGGTGGATTCAGCTGACCGGCAACTCCGGGCATGCCTTCCACCGCAACTACGACGACCAGCTGGAGCTGTGGCGTACCGGTGAGACGCTGCCGATGCGCTGGGAGCGAGCCACGATCGAGGCCGAGGCGGCGCGGACGCTCACCCTGGAGCCGTGAATGGCCTGGGGGCGGGGCGGCCGGGGCCGATCGCGGAGCGTGGGCCGCGGCGGGCCCCGCCTCGAAGGTGCGCCCGGGGCACTCAGGCCAAAAGTACGGGGAGGACGCTCATCCGGCGGATCATCCACTCCGACTCCCACCGGGGGGCCGTGTCGAGGCTCAGCCGGGCCTGCGGAAATCGTCGCAGGAAACCGCGTAGCGCGATCTTTGTCTGCACCCGGGCCAGCGGGGCGCCGATGCAGTAGTGCGCGCCGAGTCCGAAGGAGAGGTGCCCCCGCCCTCGTCGTTGCGCATCGAAGCTGTCGGCGTCCTCGTCCGGGTCCAGGTTGGCCGCCGCGAGGCTGATCTGTACGGGAGCGCCCCTCGGGATCAGGTAGCCGCCAAGGTCGAGGTCGGCAAGGGCGAAGCGCCAGGTGGTGTGTGGTACCGGTGGCTGCACGCGCAGGGTTTCCTCGATCCATGCCGCGACAGCCTCGTCGGTGTGTGGCCGCTCCCGCGCGGGGCGCCGCAGGGCCTCGTACAGCGCGGCGGAGATCAGGCTCCCGGTGGTCTCGTAGCCGTTGATGATCAGCGAGAGGGTCCAGACGATAGCCTCACCCTTGGTGACTGTGGCATCCGGTCCGTCGGCCGAGGCCAGCAGTCCGGTGATTACCCCGTCCCGCAGCCCGGCCGGGTCCCGTACCCACTCCTGAACTGCCTCGAACAGCTCTCCGACCGCCTGTTGGCGCAGCGCGTAGTCGGCTGAGTAGAGCATGACCTCGGTGATGTCGTGCAGCCGCCGCTCGGCCCCCGGGGGCAGGCCGAGCATCTCGGCGGTGAAGGCCAGCGGGATCTTGTGCGTGTAGTCCGTGATCAGGTTGACTTCGGTGCCGTCCGCGGAGTCGAGATTGTCGAGGAATCCGTCAACCAGGGCGGCGACCCGCTCGCTCCATCGCTCGGTGTTCCGTGGGCTCAGCACCGGCGCGTGGATCCGTCGGATGCGCGCGTGGTGCTCGCCGTCGCTCATGACCATCATGCGCGCGTACTCCGGGGGTGGCATCGCCGTCACCATCTGGCCCGGCTGGCGCATCCAGTCGGGGGCAAGGGCGACGTCCTTGCCCAGCTTGGGGTGGGTGAGCGCCTGCTTCACCAACTCGCGGTCGCACACGACCCAGGCATGCTGGTCAAGGTAGGGGGTCCGCACGACTGGCGCCACCCGGGCGGCGGCGAGGAGTTCCGGCAGGCAGTCGGTTGGCCGCAGCTCAATCGGCATCCTCACTTCGGGAGCTTCGGCCAGGTTGGCTTGTGCGGTGTCCTGCATCGCGCGGCACCTCCCAGGGGATATCGAGCCTCGGACTCCGCTACGGAGGACGGTGCCGGCACGCCCGGAGAGCACGAGGCGTGGGGATCACTGCCTCATGGTTTGTAGGCCACACAGCCGTACATGAACACCTTGTCTGGCTGCGGTCCCGGCTTGCGCCAGGTGTCAACCGGTCCGACTCCGTCGCTGGTCACCTGCCAGCGCCCGAGTAGCGGGTAGATCTGATGTGGACCACGTGGGTGTAGCGGGTTGCCGGCCTGGTCAAGGACCATCTCCTTGCTGGCCGGAAAGGAGGCCAGGGCCTCGCCGCCGAAATCCACCACCAGATAGCTACCCCGAGATGCCCAGTCGAAGATGCCGGAAAGTGTCCTGTGAACGGCATCATCGTCGAGTGACACGGTTACCCCGGTCAGCACTATGCCGATGGGTGCGGTGGGATCGAGGACCCGATCCATCATTTCCTGGTCGAGGGTGGCAAGATCTGTCGCATCACAGTAGGTGTATTCCACCCCCGGCGTGGTGGCGAGAATCTCACTGCCTGAGGCGATGTTGGCGGCGTCGATGTCGGTGTAGAGAACGCGAGCCCCAGGAAGGATCTCATGCACGTTGCCCGGTGTCGGAGTGCCGGCACCGAGAAGCAGGAACTGGTTGACTCCCTGTTCCGCGACCACCTGGACGGCGC
Source organism: Salinispora pacifica DSM 45544 (assembly GCF_000378845.1). NCBI lineage: Bacteria > Bacillati > Actinomycetota > Actinomycetes > Micromonosporales > Micromonosporaceae > Salinispora > Salinispora pacifica. Next base: position 3,322,715 of record NZ_KB905359.1, read on the forward strand.
GTCCGACAAATTCCTGTAACGTGTGGTGGACGTGTGGCAGCCCTGGGTCCGGGGCGCAGAATGCCTTGGCCGCCTCCGCGTCCGCCGGAAGGTGCTGTGCTCCGCCGCGCCAATGATCGATGATGCGTCCAGTATCTGGGACCTGCGCTTGTTGCGCCATGGCATCTGTCATGACGAACTTCCTGTCATGGGAAAGCCTGTCCAGTCAACCAGCTTGGCCTGGTGGGTAGGAGAATATTTGATGCACCCCGCATCCACAAGTGAATGTGCGTGACATATTTCGTGGGCTTTGTCGCTATCGGGTTTCCGACGTTCGCTGACTCACATCCGGGTATTCACCCGATGCTTCGAAGTTGCGTGCGGACACCGACTGCACGAAGGCCGTGGTGGATCGCTACCTCGTCGACCTGACGCTGCCCGCGCCCGGTGCGCGGTGCCCGGCGGACTGAACGGGCCGTCGGCTGGCGGGCAAGAAGCCGCTGCCGGTCCCGTGCGGCAGGAGGCCGGATCGATCGATTCGCAGTAGGGTCCGCGCGGGGGTGTGGAGTCTGCCCGCTCCCGCGCGGAGTGACCGCCGGAGATGTCGCCTCGTCAGGAGGAGCTGATGGCCAAGTACCTGCTGCTCAAGCACTACCGGGGTGGCCCGGCACCCGCCGTGGACTGGGCACCGATGGACCAGTGGACACCGGACGAGGTCGACGCGCACCTGCGGTTCATGCACGACTTCGGGGCGCGGCTGGAGGAGACGGGCGAACTCGTTGACGCCCAAGCACTGTCGCCCGAAGGCGCGTTCGTGCGGTACGACGGCGAGGGGCGGCCACCGGTGACCGACGGGCCGTTCGTCGAAACCAAGGACCTGGTCGCCGGGTGGTACATCGTCGACGTGGAGTCGTGGGACCGCGCGGTGGAGCTGGCGGGGGAGCTGTCGGCGGCCCCCGGGCCGGGCGGTAGGCCGATCCACGAGTGGCTGGAGGTCCGACCGTTCTACGGTGTGCCGGCGGCTGTGCCGGAGTGAACGGGGAACTGCTGCGGGACCTCGTACCAGCGGTGATCGGGGTTCTCGTCCGGCGTGGTGCGGATTTCGCGTCGGCCGAGGATGCCGTGCAGGACGCCCTGGTCGAGGCGGTGCGCGGGTGGCCGGAGAGTCCGCCGCGGGACCCCCGGGGCTGGTTGATCACCGTGGCCTGGCGTAGGTTCCTCGACGCCGCCCGCGCCGACACCTCCCGGCGGCAGCGCGAGGTACGCGTCGAGGGTGAGCCCGTACCCGGGCCGGTCGAGGCGGTGGACGACACGCTGCAGCTGTATTTCCTCTGCGCGCACCCCTGCCTGACACCGGCCTCGTCCGTCGCGCTCACGCTGCGCGCGGTCGGTGGTCTGACCACACGCCAGATCGCGCGGGCCTACCTCGTGCCGGAGGCGACCATGGCTCAGCGGATCAGCCGGGCCAAGCGGAAGGTCTCGGGCGTCCGCCTCAACCAGCCCGGTGATGTCGCCACCGTGTTGCGGGTGCTCTACCTCGTCTTCAACGAGGGCCATTCCGGGGATGTCGACCTGGCCACCGAGGCGATCCGGCTCACTCGTCAACTAGCCGCCCAGATTGACCACGAGGAGGTCGCGGGCCTGCTGGCGCTGATGCTGCTGCACCACGCGCGGCGTCCGGTGCGCACCAGCCCGGACGGCCGGCTCGTGCCCCTTGCCGAGCAGGACCGCAGCCGGTGGGACCGCCACCTGATCGCCGAGGGGATCGAGGTGCTCCAGAACGCCCTCGCCCGCGACCGGCTGGGAGAGTTCCAGGCTCAGGCCGCCATCGCCGCCCTGCACGCCGACGCCCGGACGGTCGAGGAGACCGACTGGCGGCAGATCGTCGAGTGGTACGACGAGCTGGTGCGCCTCACCGACAGCCCGGTGGCCCGGCTCAATCGGGCGGTCGCGCTCGGGGAGGCGGACGGCCCGAGGACCGGCCTGGCCGCCCTGGCAGGGCTTGACCCCGCCCTGCCCCGGTACGCCGCCGTCGCGGCGTACCTGCACGAGCGGGCGGGCGAGCCGGTAACCGCGGCCCGGCTCTACGCCGAGGCTGCCCGCTCGGCGCCGAGCCTCCCCGAGCGCGACCACCTCACGCGGCAGGCTGCCCGACTCAACTCGCAACCGCGGAGATGAGCAGCGGTCGACGTGCTATCGCTGGGCGCGCAGGAGCCAGGCTTGGTGTTCGATGGTGTGGCCGGCGGTGATGAGTAGGTCCTGGGTGATGGGGTCGTCGGCGGTGGCTTCGATTGCTTGGCGGATTCCGGTGCCGGTGGTGGTGAGGAGCTCGCCGATCTTGTCGATCACGGTGTCGTCCGGTAGTACGCCGTTGTCCAACTGGGGTAGCCGGCTGGTGGCGGTGATGGTGGTGGCGCGTGCGTCGGGTGGTGTGCCGATGGCGGCGGCGCGTTCGGCGATGGTGTCGGCGTGTTCACGTGCCGCGTCGGCGAGGGCGTCGAGTTGCTGGTGTAGGGGCAGGAACCGAGGCCCGGTCACGTTCCAGTGGGCTTGTTTGGCCTGGAGGACGAGGTCGAGTAGGTCGATGAGGGTCTGCTGCAGGATGCCGCCGACGCTGCCGGGAGTGGGTGTGGGCGCAACGGTGGGGGCGGTGGCCGTGGACATCAGCGGATCTCTTTCAGGCGAGTAGGGAGCGGCCGGAGCCGGCCTCGGCTGTGGCGCTACTTGGCGAGGAAGGTCAGCAGGGCCTGGTTGACGTCGTCGGCGTGGGTCCAGAGCAGGCCGTGGGGTGCGCCGTCGATTTCGACGTAGTCGGCGTTGGGTAGCTGCTTGCGCAGTTCGCGGGCGGTGGCGTCGATGGGCAGGATGTTGTCGGCGGTGCCGTGCAGGATCAGGCTGGGTACGTCGATCTTGGGGATGTCGGCGCGGAAGTCGGTGATCCAGGTGGGCACGGCGGCGCTGGAGGCGTACCAGGACGCGCCGGCGGCGATGTTCCAGCTGTTGCGTAGGGCTTCTTCGGACAGGCGGGTGCCGAGGGTGTCGTCGGTGTTGTAGAAGTTGCGGTAGAAGTCGGTGAAGTAGGCGTAGCGGTCGGCGGTGACCGCGGCGAGGATGCCGTCGAAGACGTCCTGGGGCACGCCGGTGGGGTTGTCGTCGGTCTGCAGCAGGAACGGCTGCAGTGAGGCCAGGAACGCGGCCTTGGCGATGCGGGTGGAGCCGTAGCGGCCGAGGTAGCGGGCGACCTCGCCGCTGCCCATGGAGAAGCCGACCAGGACCACGTCGGTGAGGTCCAGGGTCTCCAGGACCGCGTTCAGGTCCGCGGCGAAGGTGTCGTAGTCGTAGCCGACGGTGGGTTGGCTGGACTGGCCGAAGCCCCGCCGGTCGTAGGTGATCACCCGGTAGCCGGCCTTGAGTAGGGCCGCGGACTGCTTCTCCCACGAGTGCCCGTCCAGGGGGTAGCCGTGGATGAGTACCACCGGCTGTCCCTGACCGTGGTCCTCGTAGTACACGTCGATGTTGGTGCTGTTCTCGGTTCCCACGGTGATGAATGGCACGGTAACCCCTCAGTTAAGGAGAACGACCGTTCGCAGCCGCTCTGGATGTCACTCTAGAGAACGAACGTTCTCAGCGCCAGCTTTTGCTGAAATACCCGCGGTGACGAGCGTCATGCGACCAAACCACCGGGAGTCCTACCTGCTGGCGAGGGCTCGAGGTCGATCCACCCCCGCCGTCGCCGACCGACGAGGTGGTCCACGGGCACTTGCGGAACGCCCGCCGGCTCTACCGCAGCCGTGGCGTCCACGCCGTGGGTGTGCCGTCGTCGTTGCGGCCGGGGCACCTGCGTAGACGCCTCTTGTCTCCGTTTCGCCAGTACTCTCTTGTGGTTACTGAGGATCTGATGGAGAGTGAACGGATGGGCAACCGACACGAGGCGAGCGAGCTGCTGCCAGAAGCCGATCTGGCGCGTGCCGATTCGCTGGCACGGGAGATCTTCTCCGACGTGGCCAACAAGTGGGCATTCCTGATCATCGAGTTCATCGGACAACGCACCATGCGCTTCGGTGAACTACGCGACGAGGTCGGCGGCATCAGCCACAAGATGCTCACCCAGAACCTGCGGATGCTGGAACGCAACGGCCTGGTCGAGCGAACCGTGTATCCCACCATCCCGCCCCGGGTCGAGTACACCCTCACCGAGGCGGGTGAGGCGCTACGCAGCGTCGTCGACGGCATGTGCGGCTGGACTCAACGCCACTTCAGCCACATCGAGTCGTCGCGGCGCCGCTTCGATACCTCGCAGGTGTGATCAGTCGAGGACGGCGGTCGCCTCAACCTCGACCAGGTGTTCGGGAGTATCCAACGCCGCGGCTCCGTACAGTGAGGCCGGAGCAATGGGTGTGGTGCCCAGCTTGGCCGACGCCCGCTCGATGCCCTCGAGCAACTCCGGCATCCGCTCCGGGGTCCAGTCGACGACATGCACCGTCAACTTCACCACATCGGCGAAGGACGCCCCGACGCCAGCCAGTGCGGTACCGACGTTGAGGTAGCACTGCTCGACCTGGGCGGCCAGGTCGCCTTCGCCGATCGTCTTACCGTCGGCGTCCCAGGAGACCTGCCCGGCGACGTGGATCAGCTTGGAACCGGTCGCCACCGACACCTGCCGGTACACGTCGACCACGGGAAGTCCGCTCGGGTTGACCAGGGTTACGGCCATGATGACCGCCTCCTTTCGCTCTCTTTCGGTTACTAGAACACCATAGGAAACCGGTCGTATGCAGGGAAGAAGGCACTTTTTCGAACCCCAGGAACCTTTCGGTAACCAGTTAGCTCGGCCGCGTCCAGCTCCAGGAAGGAGTTACTAAGTAAGTAGTTACCTGGTAAGTTCCCCTGCCATGCAGCGAAACGCGGTGCGGTGGGGGCTGTTGGCCCTCTTCGTGGACGGTCCGAAATACGGGTACCAGCTCCGAACGGAGCTCGACACACGTACCGGTGGCAGCTGGGCGGTGAACGTCGGTCAGATCTACACCACCCTGGACCGCCTGGTCCGCGACGGCCTCGTCGTCACCGAAGGTGCGGACGCCGAGGGGCGAGAGCTGTACGTGCTCACCGAGCCCGGGCGGGTGGCGCTCGCCGAGTGGTACCTCACCCCGGTCACCGAGACGGAGCGCCCCCGCAACGAGTTGGCGATCAAGTTGGCGATGGCCGCGCGGGACCCGAGTGTGGACATCACGATCGTGGTGCAGCATCAGCGCACCGAGTCGATGCGGCAGCTGCGGGACTACACCGACCTGCGCCGACAGGCCAACGAGGATGTTGACCTCACCTGGTCGCTGTTCCTCGACCACCTGATTTTCGCCCTGGAGGGTGAGCTCCGGTGGCTGGACCATGTGGAGGCGACAGTGCTGCGGCGGCGGTACGCCCGGCCCGCGCCCGCGCCCGCGCCCGCACCGACCCCGCCCGAGGCTGCCGAGATCGCTGAGTCGGGGCGGGCCCGGCGGTGAGCGATGTGGTGTTGCGGCTGGCCGAGGTGGAACGGGTCTACCGGGCCGGCGAGGGCTCGGTGTGGGCGTTGGCCGGGGTCAGCCTGACCGTTCGGGCCGGTGAACTGGTCGCGGTGATGGGGCCGTCCGGTTCGGGGAAGTCCACCCTGCTCTCCATCGCCGGTGGGCTGGAGGTGCCCACCTCCGGGTTGGTGGAGGTGGCGGGGGTTCGGCTCGGCGGGCTCGATTCGACGGCGGTGGCCCGCCTGCGCCGGGACCGCATCGGCTGCGTGTTCCAGGACTTCAACCTGGTGACCGACCTGACCGCGGCGGAGAACGTCGCCCTGCCGTTGGAACTCGGCGGCAGCAGTGCGCGGGCGGCCCGCGCCTCGGCTGTCACCGCGCTGGACGAGGTGGGCCTGCCTGAGGTTGCCGACCGGTTTCCCGATCAGCTCTCCGGTGGGCAGCAGCAGCGGGTGGCGATCGCCCGCGCCCTGGTCGGCGAGCGCCGGTTGGTGCTGGCGGACGAGCCGACCGGTGCCCTCGACTCGCAGACCAGCCTCGCGGTGTTGCAGGTCCTGCGGGCGCGGATCGACGGCGGGGCGGCTGGTGTGCTGGTCACGCACGAGGCGCGGTACGCCGGCTGGGCGGACCGCACGGTCTTTCTCCGAGATGGGCGACTGGTGGACGCCACCCCGGAGCGCGACGATGCCCGGCGGCTGCTGGCGGAGCCGTCGTGAGCGCCGCCGGCCGGTTCGGTTCGTGGCGGGTCGCGCTGCGCACATCACCCGTCGCTCCGCGCTGGCCCGCCCTGCTGGCGGTCGTGCTGGTCCCACCCGTGCTGGCGATCGTCGCGGCCCGCGGGTCGGCCCGCGGCGGGCTTCCCCGCCCGCGGAGGCAGGAGCGAAGTCGGTAGCGACGCCGGCAGTACCGGCTCGGGGGCGGCGAAGGTCACCGGAGCGCCGAAGGCGGCCTTGCGGGCGGCGCGGCGCAGCGCGGCGAGCACCGCCGGGCCGGCGAGGGCGATCATCACGGCGGTGGTGATCGCCCGTCCGGTGTCCCAGCCGAAGGTGGAGGTCACCGCGGTGAAGATGACGAAGCGGTGCAGGTTCTCCAGGACCGGCGCGCCGGCCACGTAGGAGAGTTGGGTCTCCGCGCCGGCGCTGAACGGCCAGAACCAGAGGTTCATCAGCAGCCCGTAGCCGTAGGCGGCGAGCGCGCCGTACCCGACCAGGAGAGCGACCTCGGCGCGACCGCGGGGCCGGCGGGGGAGCAGGCCGGCGCCGAGCCCCACCCAGGAGGCGGCGAGCATCTGGAACGGCAGCCAGGGGCCGACGCCGGCGGTGAGCAACGCGGAGGCGAACAGCGACGTGGCGCCGAGCAGGAAGCCGAACCCCGGTCCGAAGACCCGGCCGGCGAGGACGAGCAGGAAGAACACTGTCTCGATCCCGGCGGTACCGGCACCGAGCGGGCGCAGCGCGGCGTTGACCGCGGCGAGCACCCCGAGCAGCGCCAGGGCCTTGCTGTCGATCCCGCCCGAGGTGAGTTCCGCCAGCACCAGCGCCACCAGCACCGGCAACATGACGACGAAGACCAGCGGCGCCTCGCCGGCGCGGGCGGTGCTCTCCGGCTGCACCGGGACGAAGAGCGGCCAGGCGAAGGTGGCCAGCGCGGCTACCGACGCGAGCACCAGCACCACGGCGGTGCGCGGAGCGACCCGCAGCACACTCACGCCGGCTTCCGCTCCGCCACCAGCGTCGCGGCGACCTGATCCACGGTCAGCCACGGCGCCGGGGCGAGCACCTTGGCGACCTGCGGGGCGAAGGCAGGCGAGGCGAGCATGACCTCCGCGGTGCTGCCGTCGGCCACGATTTCACCGTCGGCCAGCACGATCACCCGGTCGGCCAGCGCCGCGACCAGCTCCACGTCGTGCGTCGCCACCACCACGCCGCGCCCGGCGGCGGCCAACCCGCGCACCAGCGCGACGAACTGCCGCTTGGCGAGGTAGTCCAGGCCGCGGGTCGGCTCGTCCAGCAGCACCACCGGCGGGGCGGCGGTGAGCTGCACCGCGAGCGCGAGCGCCAGCCGCTGCCCCTCGGAGAGGTCCCGCGGGTGCCGGTCACCGGGCAGACCGGGGGTGAGCTGGTCCAGCAGGGCGCGACAGGTGCCGGCCGCGGCCCCGGTCTCCTGGTCGGCCTGGTGGCACTCACCGTCGACCGTCTCCAGGTAGAGCAGGTCGCCTGGGGTCTGCGGAACCAGCCCGACCTGCCGGCGAGCCTGGTGGGCCGGCAGGCTCTTCGGGTCGACGGCCCCCGCCGCGCCGGTGACGGTCACCGCGCCGCCGTGCCGGGGGCCGCTGCCCTGCACAGCCCAGAGCAGGCTGGACTTTCCGGAACCGTTGCGCCCCATCAAGGCGACGACCTGGCCAACCTGGAGGTCGAGATCGACGCCGGCCACGGCCACGGTGCCCGGATACCGTACGACGATCTTCCGCGCGCTCAACGCCGCCGTCGACTCCGGGGCGGGAGCCGGCGCGGGGGGCGCCCCCTCGCCGAGCCGCCCACGCAGCTCGGCGGCGCGGCGGCGGGCGTCGCGGACCGACAGCGGCAGCGGGTCCCAGCCGGCCAGGCGACCCAGCTCGACCAGGGGTGGGGCCAGCTCCACGCCGGCCAGTACCACCGCCGGCGGACCGTCGACCACCCGTCCGTCGCCGGGCAGGTAGAGCAGGCGGTCGGCGTACTGCATGACCCGTTCGAGGCGGTGCTCGGCCAGCACCACGGTGACGCCGAGATCGTGGACCAGCCGGGTGACCGCGGCGAGGACGTCCTCGGCGGCCGTGGGGTCCAGCGCGGAGGTGGGCTCGTCGAGCACCAGGACCCGGGGGTGGCTGGTGAGGACGGCACCGATGGCCACCCGTTGCTGTTGCCCACCGGAGAGGGTCCGGAGTGGCCGGTCGCGTAGCTCGGCGATGCCGAGCAGGTCCAGCGTCTCCTCCACCCGCTTGCGCATCGCCGCCGGCGGCAGGGAGAGCTGCTCCATCCCGTATGCCAGCTCCTCCTCGACGGTGTCGGTGACGAACCCGGAGAGCGGGTCCTGGCCGACCACGCCGACCACGTCGGCGAGGTCGCGGGGTGGGTGCCGGCGGGTGTCCCGGCCGTCCACGGTGACCGAGCCGTACAGGGTGCCACCGGTGAAGTGCGGCACCAGCCCGTTGATCGCCCGCAGCAGGGTCGACTTGCCGGCCCCGGTACGCCCGGCGACCAGGCACAGCTCGCCCTCCTCGACGGTCAGCGTCACGTCCCGCAGCGGTGGCGGCCCGTCCTCGGTGTAGCGGACGGTCATCCGGTCAAATGTGATCATATGTGATCTTTCGGGACAGGTGTCGGCGGCGGGGCGAGCCAGGCCGGTACGGCCGCGACGGCGACGGCGAGCAGCAGCAGTGGGGTCAGCTCGGGCCAGGTGGGCGGGCTGACCGGCGGGTAGAGCAGCTCCGGGTCGGCCGTGCCGGCCAGCATCATGAGGCCGGCCGTGACGACCCCACAACCGGCGACGAGCAGCTCGGCCAGCTGCCAGCGGTCCGGCCGGTAGCGGCTGCGGCGGACCCGACGGCCGGCCAGCAGCATGCCGCCCGCGGCGGTGGCCAGCCCGGCGAGGAGCAGCGGCAGCCCCAGGTAGCCGGGCCCGACGGTGTCGAGCAGCCCGTAGGTGCCGGCGCAGACGCCGAGCAGGCCGCCGAGCACCAGCGTGCCGGTGACCGCCCGCTGCCCGGCGGGGACCGCTTCGGTCCGGCCGTAGCCACGCGAGTCCATCGCCGCGGCCAGGGCCAGCGACCGGTCCAACGCGTCGGCCAACACCGGCAGCGCGACGCCCCGAAACGCCCGCGTCCCCCGCCCGGACGCACCCCGCAGCCGGCGGGCCCGCCGGACCCGCAGCACACTCTCCACCAGCTGCGGAGCGACCGACAGGGCGACCACCACCGCCGTCCCCACCGCGTACAACGCTCCCGGTACGGCCTTGAGGAGCCGCTTCGGGTTCGCCAGAGCGTTCGCCGCGCCCAAACAGATCAGCATCGTCGCCAACCGGAGCCCGTCGTAGAACCCACCGAGGACCTGCTCGGCGGCGACCGGCCCGAGCAGGCGGATACCCGCCGCCCACTCCGGCAGTGGGATTTCCGGCAACCGGACCAGCACGTGTCCGCCTTGCCCGCCACCGAAGACGATCCGGAACACCACCCGCATCGCGACGATCACCACGCCGAGCCAGACGTACATCCGGAATGCCAGCGCCCAGGGGGCGTGCCCACGTCGCCGCACGACCACCAACGCGGCGACCGCGACCAGCAGGGTGAGCCCCAGCGGGTTGGTGGTGTGGCTGGCCGCGGTGGCCAGCCCGAGCGCCCACAGCCACCAGGCGCCCGGGTGCAGCCCGCGGGGCAGGCGCCAGGCGGACCAGCGGGCCGACCATCGATCGAGGGTCGCGGGGCGGTCCGCCATGGCGTCAGTCATCTGGGTCGGCGACCCGCCGTCGTCGGGCGGCGACCAGACCCCCGGCGGTGAGTGCGGCCAGCAGCAGCACCCCGGCCAGCGTGCCCAGCGGCACGCCCCCCTCCTCGCGGGCGGCGACGGCGTCGGTCAGCACGGGCTCGTCGGCGGAGCCCGACCGCGTCAAGGCGGTGGCAGTCACCGGGGACGGGCGGTCCGCCGCGCTGGCCGACGGCGCGGCGGCGGCCGAGGTCGACGGGCCAACGGTGGTCGGCCCACCGGTTGCCCCGGGCTGACCACCGTCGGCGGGCGGCGGCGCGACGGGTCTGCCTGCCGGCGGCGGTGCCACCGGTACGTCGCTCGCCGGCGGTGCTGCCGGCAGTGCCGGTGGCGAGGCGGACGGCGGCGGTGCGGGGCGGCTCGGGGTGACTCCCGGGCGGGGTGCGTCGGCGGGGTCACGGTTGAGGGAGAACGACCAGCCGTCGAAGCTGCCCGCCGGGGGCGTACGGTTCAGCACCCCCTTGTTGCTGTAGGTCCAGCTGCCCCCGTTCGGGGCGTGCCAGTATGACCAGTAGGCGCTGCCCGGCGGCGTGTCGACGCACTTCTCCGCGTCCGCCGATGGTCTGCCCTCGATCCGGCAGATGAATCCCTCGCCCCAGCGCATCGTGCCGGTGATCTGGAAGCCGGCGCTCTTCAGCGCCGCCAGCCCGGTGGCCTGGCTGCCCGGGGCGCAGCGGACCACGGTCCCGCCCCCCAGTTCGTTGAAGTCGACCACGACGGTGACGCCGGAGGCGTCCGGGCAGTAGCCGGCGGACCCGGCGGCCGCCGCCGGGCTCCCCGGCCCGATCACCGAGCCGGCGGCGACCAGGGCGACGGCCACCGAGCCGCGGAGCGTCCGGCGGCTCAATTCGCCCGCCGGCGGCCGAGGATGAGCAGCCCGACGCCGCCACCGAGCAGCAGCACCGCGAGCAGTACGTAGCTGGTGATCGCGGCGCCGGTGGTCGGCAGCCCACCCGGGCTGGAGGTGGTCGGCGTGGGAGTCACCGGAGCGCTGCCGGTTGGTGACGCGGCGGGCGGCTCCGACGGGGCGGTCCCGGTGGCGCTCGGTGTCGGGCTGGCGGTGGCTGTGCCGGTCGGCGTCGGCGATCCGGTGGCGGTCGGCGAGGCGGTGGGGGAGGCGGTGCCGGTCGGGGTGGGCTGCCCGGTCGGCGTCGGGTCGAGGCCGATCCGACCCAGCGGCACCTGGGCGAGCCCGAGCAGGGCCTGGGCGGTGGCCCGACGCCACTCGTCCCGGCTGTTGTCGCCGAGTCCTTTCTCGACGGCGCCGGCGAGCCCGTCGGCATCGTAGGCGATGGCGCCCGCCTCCGCGGTGGCCGCCCCGCCGTTGGCGGCGGTCAGCTGGAGCGCGGCCAGCGCCACCGCCGCCTCGGTGGCCTCCGGGTCACGGCCGGCGGCGGCGAGGGCCTGTCCGGCCAGGCCGGTGCTGTTGGAGTTCTTTCCGGTGGTCGGTCCGGAGCCGCCGAACGATCCGTCGGTGTGCTGCTGGGACACCAGCCAGTCCGCGCCGGCGGCGGCCGCGGCGGCGGCGCCGGCGGCACCGTTCTCGGCGGCGCTCAGCAGCGCCTGCACGGCCATCGCGGTCGAGTCGACGTCGAGGGTGGCGTCGGGTTGGTCGTCGCAGGACGGTGAGGGCCCGTCCGCGGTGTCCGGGTAGAGGCGGAAGCCGCCCGCCGCGCACTGCTGCCGGATGAGGAAGTCCACCACGTCCTGCGGTACGCCACCGCTGCGGGTCAGGCCCAGCACGGCGAAGGACTGGTCGAAGGTGTTACTGGGGGCCAGGCCGGCCTGCGCGGCGGGTCGGTTGGTGAGCCGTCCCCGCTGGTGGTCGGTGTCCGCCCCGGCGATCATCGACAGGGTCTCGGCCCGCAGGTCGTAGCCGCCGAAGTCGGTGGGGTCGGCGCTGGAGGCGGAGGCGGCGTAGAGCAGCTTCGCGGTCGCCCCGCCGTCGGTGACGTCCTTGGGGCTCCAGTTGTCCCAGCTGTTGTAGGCGCGCACGTTCGCCGCGATTTGGGCGGTCGCCGCCTGCCGGGTCGACGGGTCGACCCCGGTGGCGGAGAGGGCGAGGAGACCGTCGATGGTCAGCCCCCAGTCCTCCGTCTCCGGGTTGAACGGGCTGGGCAGGACGCCGTCGGTGAATTCGTCGGCCAGCCAGGACGCGGCCGCGCGGGCCGCGGCGGCGTGGGCCGGGTCGGGTGCCGCCCCCACGGTTGGGGGAGCGGCAGCTACCGCGGCGAGGGTGGTTGCCGCGGCCACGCCGAGACCGGTGGCGAGGCGCCGGGACAGGGCCATGAGGGGTGCCTTTCGTAGCGGAGGGTGAGCTCCGGCAAGCACCCCGGGGTACGAAAACCCCGCTCCGCGTGCTGCGGTGAGCGGGGTGGACGGACCTCGGCGGACCGGACTTCACCCGGTGAACCTCGACAGTGGAGCCGCTCGTCCCGGGCGGGGCATTCCGGCTCGCGAGAGGGTTTCTCTCGCTTACGGCTGCGGGTCAGCGCCGGCATCGCACCGGTTTCCCCCACGCGGGACCTATGTGGTTGTGCCCGGTGTGCACCGAGCGCCCGTCACCGTTTCGCCCGGGCGTGCGACGGCGCCAAAGCCCGAGACGGGCACCCGGATGCGGCCACTGGTCACACCGTCGGTGCGGTGGCTCAGGGGGCGGGGATGCTCGGCGGCTCGCTGGCGCCGTAGGACCAACCCTCGACGCTGCCCGGGACCGGGTCGTAGTTGAGTACGCCCTTGTCGCTGTATTCCCAGTCACCGCCCCGGGGCGCGTGCCAGTACGACCAGTACCCGCTGGCCTGCGGGGTGTCGATGCAGGGCTCGACGTCCGGGGTGGGCAGGCCGCCGAGTCGGCAGACGAAGGCCAGCCCCCAGCGGAGGGTGCCCTCGACGGCGAAGCCGGCGTCCTGGATGGCGGCCAGCCCGGTGTCCGGGTCGCCGGGGGCGCAGGCGACCTCGACGTCGCCGCCGAAGGCGGTGAAGTCGATCACCACGGTAACGCCCGAGGTGCCGTCACAGGCGTCAGCGCGCGCGGCCTGGGGGGCGGGCTCGACAGCGGCCAGGGCGATCCCGGCGACGGCGGCGGCCAACAGGCCGGCGACGCGGGTGCGGACGGTGGTTCGGAGGTGGGACACGACCATCAGGAGTGCCTTTCCGCCCTGCGGTCGTCAGAACCCACCGATCGCTACTGGTCAGCGTCGGGTCGGGGCCTCCGACCCGTGGGCCACGACGGGTGGATAGCGGTGCGCGAGTGTGGCGGGTATTCGGGCTCGCCGTCGGGATGCACCTCGACGGCCTACCGTTGCGGGCCAGCGCCGGATTTTGACCGGACTTCCCCCGCACAGACGCGGTGGTGGAGTTGTCGCGACAGTCTGGGCCGGCGTGAGCAGCACTGTCAAATGCCCCGAGGCGGGCGCATGTCTGGAAGACCGCGCATCGGGTGAATCCGACCGAGCCCCGCCACGCGGTGTCATTGACGCGGTGGACGTTGCGTGGTGTGCTCAGCACGCAACGGTAATGGAAACCATGATCATTGTCAGCTGAGGAGGATCATGTCTCTCACCGTGCCACCGGACCTGCTGCGGTCCGCCGAGTCGGGCCCTGTTGCCGACGACGCCTTCGTCTCCTGCGTCCGCGACTCCCTGCCGTACGCCTGGCAGACCGTCAGCCGGGTAGCGGCGGAGCTGGCGTCCTCCGACGCCGAGTTCGCCGACAACGTCATCCCGCCGCCGACCGAGGAGGAGCGAGGTCAGCTCCTGCGCGCGCTGGCCAGCGATGCCATCCGGGCCAGCCTTGAGCGCCACTTCGGCGTCAAGCTGGCCTTCCAGAACTGCCACCGGGTGGCGGCGTTCCGGCACTCCGCAGTGGACTCGGAAACCTACCGCCGCTTCATCTCAGTCCGGGGTCAGCTGCTCAACCAGTCTCCCGAGCTGCGCAACTGTTGATCCGGCTACCGCCCGGCGGGCCGGCTGAGTGATTCGCTTCCGCTGGCCCGCCGGGCACCCCCGATCAGCCGCCGCGCTCCTGGCCCGCCGAAGTCGAGCGCCGAGCGGGCTGCCCTTGCTGCGTCCGCGGCCCGGTGCCGCTAACTCGCCGGGCGCTCTCCGCGCCTCGACACCACGGCCCGGTGTAGTGCAGCGGCCGTGCTCGATGCCGTCCCCGGCTGGTCCGTCGGCGGTGTCCGCCACGAGGTAGCTGTGTTGGCCAGGAGAATCATACTTGTATCGATTGAAATATATTCTCGTCGTGTCGGCTTCTTTGGTCCGCGCGACGGCTATCCTCGTCGGGCCAGCCGCGTCGATGACCCCGTAGAACACCTCACCCCGGGATCTTCGCCGTAGCCTGGCAGAGTGCGGCACTCGTCCGCGCGGCGAGAGTAGTGACTGGTCATGAAGTCGCCGACCGCGGTGAAGGCCGCATCCTCACGCACCGTCGGCTTCGCCCGCACCTGGGGAGCGGCAGGCTTGGTTAGCAAGAGCGCACCCTCGGTGCGGCATCCACCCGTTTAACAAGGTGGGCATGGCCAACCTCAGGGGGTGGCTGGCCGTCCCCCCTCCAAATCAGTAGCGGCGAGGAGCTGGCGCACCGTAGAGGCACCCCGAAAGTTACCCTTTACCCGTATTGATCAATGAGAGCCATAATGGTGTCACCGCCAGTGTTGTGCCAGTTGGACCATAGGTGGCAAAGATGCTAGTTGCATTAGCCTCGTCTGGGTGCTAGTTGCCGCGATGGGGAAGGCTGGCTCTGCCTCCGGAGTGCGTTCCAAAACGGGGATGGATATCGCGACTTGAGATGTGGGCTGATCGTGTGAAACTATGCCGACACTAACTACGACGGGGGTGTGAGTGTGTCAGAGTCGCCCCTGATTGGGGGAAGATCACGTGAAGAGCGTGACCAGATCGCCGGGTCGTATGCTGTTGGCGGCCACTTCGGTTTTCGCTGTCGCTCTGGGGTTCCCGGGCGCTGCCCAAGCCGATGTCGTTGCCCAACAAAATCAGGATGACGCCAGCATTCAGTCACAGGACGTGTGGACGGAGTACTGGGAAGGCGCCAACCTGATCGGCATCGGTAAATTCAATGCAGATCCGGTCGACGCGATTCCGGGGGATTCGATCCAGGCGTGCGACTATTACCCCGACGGCTGGCGGGTTGAGGTTCGGATGGACATCAATCCCACCGGAACCTGGGAGACTGATCGGGTTGCTACGACCCACGGCCATAAATCCCCCTACTGTAGCCCGTGGGAGGGTGGAAACTTGGCGGAGGAGACTCCGGTATTGGTGAAGGTCTGTAAGGTTCTGGATGACTCTGAGGAGCATTGCGAGGATCCTGTCCCTGGCTGGGCGTAGAAGGCCCACTGAAGGTATTTCCTTCATCTGGTAGTGCAATGCTGCGGTGATCTTCGCTCCTTGGGTTACCGCAGCATTGGCCTGCGTCGTTTACATTAAGAAGAGTTCGTCCCATTTCATTGCCGCATCGTTGTGGTGAAACGTAGGGTGTAGCACCGGGACGTGGAGGAGGCGCGACTGATCGCCGCCATCTGCTCGGCCTCCGCGTAGCCGCACCGTGCGAGCGTGGGGTAGTCGCTCGGCGGTTTCTCTCAGTGGGTGCAGCACCTCCGTGAGCGGGACTGACTCCAACGGCATCGACATGACCTCAACACCATGTGGTCATCTACTCCGCGATTTCCTGGAATGCGTCAGTAGTAGCGGAGACATCGGCTAGCTGGGGGGCTTCGGCGGGCTGATCTTGCGGAACCGCTCGTGCGCGGACTGACGGCTGATGCCGAGCGCGTTGCCGATCTCGGCCCAGGAGAGCCCGGTCGCCCGCGCCTGGGTCACGGCCTGTTCGATGAGGGGCCGTTGCCAGCGCTCCACCTGGGCGAGGAGGCCGAGCGCCTGTAGTGGCCAGGTGGTGGTCAGTTCGGCGACGCCGTCCCGCAGCGTGTCGGAGCGGTTGCGCAGCCAGCCGGGCGGCGTGGCAGCCAGGAGTGGCCGGATGTGCCCGCCCCACTCGGCGGTGGCCATCCAGCGTCCCTCGTCGGCGGCCGGATAGTCCCGGCTGCCGCCCCAGCCGCAGCTACATCCGGCCCGGTAGCCGACGGCGTCGGCCGGCGCTGCGGCATCGGTCTTCAGCGCCCCGTCCGGTAGTCGGAATCCGACGAGCTCAGCATGCCCCGGAACCATCTCCTCCGTCATCCGGCCAGCATATGTCTGTCAGGGTTGCCTGACGTTGCCAGTAAGGCTAACTTGACATAGTTGCTTCGGGTGGTCGGCACCCGGAGCCGGCACCCCGGAGGAATCCATGCCCGTGGCACATGGCACCGTCGCGCCGGGATACGAGCCGGTTCGAGCGGCTTTCCAGGCGAGCTTCGACGCCGGCTCCGAGATCGGCGCCGCCGTCAGCATCTACCGGCACGGCCGGGAGGTGGTCCGACTCTGGGGTGGGGTCGCCGATCCCGCCACCGAGCGCGCGTGGCGGGAGGACAGCCTCCAACTTGTCTACTCGGCTACCAAGAGCGCACCTGCCGCCTGCGCGCACCTGCTGGCCCAGCGCGGGCAGCTCGACCTGGCCGCCCCCGTGGCCGCGTACTGGCCGGAGTTCGCGGCGGCGGGCAAGGGCGGCATCCCGGTCCGCTGGCTCCTGTCCCACCAGGCAGGGCTGCCGGTGCTCGACCGCCCGGTCCCGCTGACGGCGGCGCTCACCGGGGAGCCGGTCGTCGCGGCGCTGGCCGCCCAGGCACCTGCCTGGCCGCCGGGAACGGCGCACGGCTACCACGGGCTCACCTACGGCTGGCTGGTTGGCGAGGTGGTACGCCGCGTCTCCGGCCGCAGCCTCGGCACCTACTTCGCCGACGAGATCGCCACCCCACTCGGCCTGGACTTCTGGATCGGCCTGCCCGCCACCGAGGCGCACCGGGTCGCCCGGATCACCGAGCAGCCGGTCGCCCCGCCCGCCGCCCCCGAGAAGCTGCCGGCGACGCTCCGGGAGGCGCTGGCCGCGTACACCGATCCGACCTCGCTGGCGGTCCGGTCGATGATGGTGACCGACCCGCCGCTGGACCTCGCCGACCCCCGTACCTGGGCGGCGGAGATCCCCGCGGCGAACGGCATCTGCACCGCCTCGTCCCTGGCCCGCTTCTACGCGGGCCTCATCGGCGAGGTTGACGGCGTCCGGATCCTCGACCCGGCCACCCTCGCCGCCGCCACCCGGGAACAGGCCAACGGCGTTGACCAGGTGCTGCGGGTGCCGACCCGGCCGGCGCTCGGCTTCGGCCTGCCCCTGCCGGAGCAGCCCTGGTGGTCACCGACCGCCTTCGGCTTCCCCGGGCACGGCGGCTCACTCGGCTACGCCGACCCGGCCAGCGGGATCGCCTTCGGATACGTGACGAACGGGCTGCGCGTCACCATGGCCCCGGACGCCAGGACGGCGGGCCTGATCGAGGCCCTCCGGTCCGTGCTCTCCCGCCAGTCGGTCTGACTCCGAGGGCGGCTTCCCCGCTTCCGGGTAGGAAACCCATCGCCCGGGTGATCGGTGCAGCCCATCGTGGCCACAGTGCAGGGCGCCAACCCGCGTAGCGGCTCGGCCGGAAGGCGCAGCGAGCATGCGCATCGCGACCGGCGGGTTCCGGCTCCGCACCGGTGGCCCGAAGGTTGTGGGCGCTGGCGGAGCTGTACGGCGAGGTCGCAGCGGTGCGGCGGTCGGTGACGTAACGTCATCAGTCCACCGGGTTTCCCGGAGGTATTGGCGGGAATTGTCGTGGGTGTTCACCCGGACGCACCACGACGGATACCTGGTCAGCACCGAGCGTGAGCGTCTCGACCTCGACCGGGTGCACCACTGGCTTGCCACCGACACGCACTGGGCCCGTGGATGGGACCGGGCGACGGTGGAGCGTGCCTTCGCGAACTCCATCGGCTTCGGTGTCTATCGCCCCGGAGACGGACGCCAGGTGGCGGTCGCCCGGGCGGTCACCGACCGGGCCACCTGCGCCTGGGTCTGCGACGTGTACGTCGACCGAGCCGAGCGCGGTCGTGGCTTGGGCACCTGGCTCGCCCGCGAGGTCCGGGGCCACCTCCAGAACCTCGGCATCCACAATATTCTGTTGGAAACGGATCACGCGCACGGCGTCTACGCCAAGGTGGGCTTCGTTCCGCTCCGGGGGCCGGACAGGTGGATGCAGCTCGATTAGCGAGATGAGTGTCAGGTCCTGAATCGTGCACCGCAGAGGCGGGTGACGCCGCTGCTGGCCACGTCTTCGCAGACCCTGGCCCGCGTGCTATGCGCCGTCTCCAGCGCGTGGGTAGCGAAGTGCAAAATCGATGGCGATGTCGTCGAAGGTGGCCCACCTTGTTCCCTCATGCTGGTTGATGTGTTCGATCATGCGCTCCAGCATCAGGAGAACCTGCGGACGTCCCGACACATCCGGATGGATGGTGAAGGGGAATACGCCGTAGTCCAGCTCCCGGTAGACCCAGTCGAACTGGTCACGCCATATCTCCTCGAGTTGTCGCGGGTTGACGAAGCCGTGGCTGCTCGCGCTGGTCTTGATGAACATCATCGGCGGCAGGTCATCGAGGTACCAGTTCGCCGGAATCTCGATGAGGTCGGTCTCCTCGCCGCGGACCAACGGCTTCATCCAGTCCGCGGCATCAGCGGAATAGTCAATTTTGGTCCAGGTGTCACCCACGCGAACCCGGTGTACGGTAAAGTCGTCGCGCATCAGCGAGTGGTCGTATCGGACACCCCGTTCGAGTAGCAGCTTGTGCGTGACCGGCGAGAATTCCCACCATGGCGCGACGTAGCCCCTGGGGGATTGTTTGGTTACCGACTCGATCAGGTCTATACACCGGTCCAGGACGGCGGCCTCCTGCGTTTGACTCATCGCGATCGGATTTTCGTGGCTGTAACCGTGGAGACCTACCTCATGACCGGCATCCACAATTTGCCGGAACTGGTCGGGGAACGTCTCGATGGAGTGTCCAGGAACGAACCAGGTGCTCGGAAGAGCGTATTTTTCGAACAGCTTGAGAAGGCGCGGCGTGCCGACTTCGCCAGCGAAAATGCCACGGGAAATATCGACGGGCGAATTTTCGCCACCGTACGAGCCCAACCAGCCGGCGACCGCGTCCATGTCGACACCAAACGCGCACAGAATTTCTTTCGACATCCCATCGGTCCCTTACTGTCTGCCTCGGTGATGGCAGCCGAGGATGAGCTCGATTCTTCACGAGTCTTCGACTGCTGGTAGGAGCTTTGACGGCACGTCTGCTGAGTAGGGTGGGCGGCGAACTGGCGGCCGGCGCGGGGATGATCGTGCTATCCGATCGAGAGTGTCAGATCTGTCGATCGCAGATCAGGCGTTGGCGATCGAGTGCGGCGTGGTGGGAGCGATGGTCGTTCGCTCCCACCACGGGTCGGCGCTGACCGGCACCGGCGACAGTGGGCGGATGTGGCTGGTTGACCCCTTGCGTGGGACCTTGCTTCGCCGCGCGGACCATCCTGGTCGCGGTCAACGTGGAGCTGCGGAGCGGCACGCAGCCCACCGTTACCGCCGCCGCTGACCCGTTCAGTGACGGGGTGTTCTGGAGCGGACGTACCACGCCCTGCTCAAGTCGATTGAGAACCAAAATCCGGCCTGAGTAGGGTTGCGGCGGTTTCCGGTCGCCAGGGGTGAGGGAGTTCGTACGGTGCAGCGGGTGACGATCCATCGGGACGGGGTGGCGCTGTCCTGCCTCGTGGGCGGCTCCGGCGACGATGTGATCGTACTGTTGCACGGGCTGGCCGGCAGCGCGGCGGAGTTGGTGCCGACGGCGGAGGCGCTGCTACCGGAGCACCGCGTGATCGTGGTGGATCAGCGCGGGCACGGCCACTCGACCCGATGGCCGCCGGACCTCTCCCGCCGGGCGTACGTCGAGGATGTGCTCGCCGTCGTCGCGGAGCTCGCCGGTGGTGCACCGGTGACGGTCGTGGGTCAGTCGATGGGTGGGCACACCGCGCTGCTCTTCGCCGCGACGTATCCCGAGTTGGTGCGTCGGCTGGTGCTGCTGGAGGGCGGGGTCGGTGGCCGCGAGGAACGGGGGGACTACCCGGCCGAGTTGGGTGCCTTCTTCGCCTCGTGGCCGGTGCCGTTCGCCGATGTTCGCCAGGCCGCCGAGTTTCTGGGCGACACCCCGGTGGCCCAGGCCTGGCTGCGAGACCTGGACCGGCGCCCGGACGGGCTCTGGCCGCGATTCGAACCGGCGGTGATGCGGGACACCATCGCGGCCGTGGCCGACCGGGCCTGCTGGGACGAGTGGCAGCAGGTGCAGGCCCCCACCCTGCTGGTGTTTGGCGAGCACGGGATCATCCCTGTCGCCGAGGTGCGGCGCATGGTGTCCCTACGTCCAGATGTCGAGCGGGTCGTCGTTGCCGGCGCTGGGCACGACGTCCACCTGGAAGACCGGGACGGCTGGCTGCGTGCCCTGGGGCAGTTTCTCAGCCGCTGACACGCCGCCACGACATCTGGTGTTGCATCCCGGATGGGGGAGGCATATATGGTGTCTCCCGCAGCTGGTTCGGCGCTCCCACCGGGAGTGGTCGAGGCAAGAGGGAACCCGGTGGAAGTCCGGGGCTGCCCCGCAGCGGTGAGTGGGAACGACCGCCGTCATCACGCACTGGGCTGATCGAAGCCTGGGAAGCGACGGCCAGTAGGCGACCGGGACCCCGGGCGTGCCCGCGAGTCCGAAGACCTGCCAGCGCGCCGCACGCGACGCGTGCGGCGGTTGGCGGCCGCGCGGGACGGCCGACACCCGCAGCCGCCCGGTGTGGTTACCCACCGGGCGACTGATTGTGGTGTCCCTCCGCGTGTTCGGCGACCTTGTCGGCAGGCGGAGGAGGGGGAGATGACGGCGACGCGGGAACGCGCCACGGACGGTCCGGCCGGGCATACGACGGCGACGCGGCAGGGCGCCACGGACGGTCCGGGCGGTGCGGCTCAGCAGCAGCGGCGGCAGGTGATGGAGGTCCGTAAGCGCAACGGCGACACCGAGCCGGTGGACGTAAACAAGATTGTCCGTGCGGTGGAGCGGTGGGTCGGCGACCTGAACGAGGTGGACCCGCTGCGGGTGGCGACCAAGACGATCAGTGGCCTGTACGACGGGGCGACAACGGCCGAGCTGGACCGGCTGTCGATCCAGACGGCGGCGGAGCTGATCGGCGAGGAGCCGCAGTATTCGAGGCTGGCGGCGCGGCTGCTGGCCGCGTACGTGGACAAGGAGGTCCGGGGGCAGCAGGTCGCGAGCTTCAGCCAGTCCATCCGGTACGCCCACGGCCTCGGGCTGATCAGCGACGACACCGCCGCCTTCGTGTCCCGCAACGCCCGCAAGCTGGACGATGCGGTGGACCCCGCCGGAGACCTGCGGTTCGAGTACTTCGGGCTGCGTACGGTCGCGGACCGCTACCTGCTGCGGCACCCGCAGTCGCGGCTGGTGGTGGAGACCCCGCAGTACTGGCTGCTGCGGGTGGCCTGCGGGCTGTCGCGGACGCCGGCCGAGGCGATCGGGTTCTACCGGCTGATGTCGTCGCTGGCGTACCTGCCCAGCTCGCCGACGCTGTTCAACTCCGGCACCCGGCACACCCAGATGTCGTCGTGTTTCCTGGTCGACTCGCCCCGCGACGAACTGGACTCCATCTACCAGCGGTACCACCAGGTCGCGAAGCTGTCGAAGTTCTCCGGCGGCATCGGCATCGCCTGGTCGCGGGTGCGGGGCCGGGGCGCGCTGATCCGGGGAACGAACGGCCGGTCGAACGGCATCGTGCCGTTCCTGAAGACCCTCGACGCCGGGGTCGCCGCGGTCAACCAGGGCGGCCGGCGTAAGGGCGCGGCCTGCGTCTACCTGGAGCCCTGGCACCCCGACATCGAGGAGTTCCTGGAGCTGCGGGACAACACCGGCGAGGACGCCCGGCGTACGCACAACCTCAACCTGGCCAACTGGCTCCCGGACGAGTTCATGCGCCGGGTCGAGGCGGACGGGGACTGGTCGCTGGTTGACCCGTCCGACGCCCCGGA
Organism: Salinispora pacifica DSM 45544; assembly: GCF_000378845.1. Taxonomy (NCBI): domain Bacteria; kingdom Bacillati; phylum Actinomycetota; class Actinomycetes; order Micromonosporales; family Micromonosporaceae; genus Salinispora; species Salinispora pacifica. The sequence continues at coordinate 3,344,764 of NZ_KB905359.1, forward strand.
GCTGCCCGACCTGTACGGCGCGGAGTTCGACGCCGCCTACCGGGTCGCGGAGAAGAGGGCGGTCCGTACGGTCAAGGCGCGGGACCTGTATGGGCGGATGATGCGCACCCTGGCGCAGACCGGCAACGGGTGGATGACCTTCAAGGACCGCGCGAACGCGCTGTCCAACCAGACCGGGGAGCCCGGTAACACGATTCACCTGTCGAATCTCTGCACCGAGATCCTTGAGGTCAACAACGACGCCGAGACCGCGGTGTGCAACCTGGGCTCGGTCAACCTGGGCGCCCACGTCAGCGCCGACGGGGTGGACTGGGCGAAGCTGCGGGAGACCGTCCGTACCGCGATGGTCTTCCTCGACCGCGTGATCGACATCAACTACTACCCGGCCGAGCAGGCGGCCGCCTCCAACCCGCGTTGGCGGCCGGTCGGGCTCGGGCTGATGGGGCTGCAGGACGCCTTCTTCACGCTGCGGCTGCCGTTCGACTCGGCCGAGGCGCGGGAGCTGTCCACCCGGGTGCAGGAGGAGATCTTCCTGACCGCGTTGGAGACCTCCGCCGGGCTCGCCGAGCGGTTTGGCCCACATCCCGCGTACGCCGAGACCCGCGCGGCCCGGGGCGAGCTGCACCCGGAGCTGTGGGGGGCCGAGCCGACGCAGCCGACGCGGTGGGCCGAGCTGAAGGCGCGGGTCGCGGAGCACGGCCTGCGGAACTCGCTGCTGGTGGCGATCGCCCCGACCGCGACGATCGCCTCGATCGCCGGCTGCTACGAGTGCATCGAGCCGCAGGTGTCCAACCTGTTCAAGCGCGAAACCATGTCCGGTGAGTTCCTCCAGGTCAACACCTACCTGGTTGGTGAGCTGAAGGCGCGCGGGTTGTGGACGGCCCCGATCCGGGACGAGATCAAGCGGGCGGAGGGGTCGGTGCAGGGCATCGCCGAGCTCCCCGCCGAGGTGCGGGAACTGTTCCGTACGGCGTGGGAGCTGCCGCAGCGGGCACTGATCGACCTGGCCGCGGCCCGCGCCCCGTACATCGACCAGTCCCAGTCGCTGAACCTGTTTCTGGCCGCGCCGACGATCGGCAAGCTCTCCTCGATGTACCTGTACGCCTGGAAGTCCGGGCTGAAGACCACCTACTACCTGCGGTCCCGTCCCGCGACGCGGATCCAGCAGGCCACCGTCGCCGTCACCCCGTCGAGTTCCGCCGGGGCTGATGCCGAGGCGCTGGCTTGCTCCCTGGAAAACCCCGAAAGCTGCGAGGCCTGCCAATGACCACCGATGCCGAGACCCGTACCGCGACCGTCGAGACCCGTACCGCGACCGCCGGGACCGTTGGCGAGCGGCAGCTGCTGCTCGACCCCGGTATGGACCTGACCCTGCGCCCGATGCGGTACCCGCACTTCTTCGACCGGTTCAAGGAGGCGATCAAGAACACCTGGACGGTTGAGGAGGTGGACCTGCACTCCGACCTCGCCGACCTGGCGAAGCTCTCCCCGGCCGAGCGGCACCTGGTGTCCCGGCTGGTCGCGTTCTTCGCCACCGGCGACACGATCGTCGCCAACAACCTGGTGCTCAACCTCTACCAGCACGTCAACTCTCCGGAGGGCCGGCTCTACCTGTCCCGGCAGCTCTTCGAGGAGGCGGTGCACGTCCAGTTCTACCTGAACCTGCTGGACACCTACGTGCCGGAGGAAAAGGAGCGGTTCGCGGCGTTCGCGGCGGTGGAGAACATCCCCTCGATCGCCCGCAAGGCCGAGTTCTGCTTCCGGTGGATCGACTCGATCTTCGAGCTGCGGGAGCTGCGGACCCGGGCGGACCGGCGGGCGTTTCTGCTCAATCTGATCTGCTTCGCCGCCTGCATCGAGGGCCTGTTCTTCTACGGCGCCTTCGCCTACGTCTACTTCCTCCGCTCCCGGGGTCTGCTCAACGGTCTCGCGTCCGGCACCAACTGGGTGTTCCGCGACGAGTCCATGCACATGGCCTTCGCCTTCGACGTGGTGGAGACCGCCCGCACCGAGGAGCCGGACCTCTTCGACGCCGACCTGGAGCAGCAGGTCAGGGAGATGATGGCGGAGGCGGTCGACTGCGAGGTCCAGTTCGCCGCGGACCTGCTTGAGCAGGGAGTGTCCGGGCTCTCCCTGACCGACATGCGGGAATACCTCCAGCACGTCGCGGACCGGCGGCTGGTCACGCTGGGAATCGCCCCGATGTACGGCAGCCAGAACCCGTTCGCCTTCATGGAGTTGCAGGACGTACAGGAGCTGTCGAACTTCTTCGAGCGGCGGGTGTCGGCGTACCAGATGGGCGTCAGCGGGAGCGTCACCTTCGACGACGACTTCTGATCCGAAGCTGGGCGCGGACGTGAGCGCCGGGGAGGACGGGCGGAGATGCGGCCGTGGCCGGGGTGCGCTGGCGGGAGCATCCCGGGTTCTTCTGGCACAACCTGATCGAGATTTCGAGTGCATGAAACGTCTAGAATTCGATGATTTCGTGCGGCGCGCGAAGATCGGACAAGTATCCAATGAGAAAAGTTGGGGGGTATTGCCGTCCTTCCGGACGAAACCGGCATTGACGTGAAAGATGAGATCAACGCCTTCGACCCGTTTGCTACCCTCAAGGGCTCTGGAGTAACGCAGGTATGTGCGGGCGCCGCCAATGGCGCTGATAACTGGTGAAGGTGATTTCGTGTGAGGGGCTGGATTACTTGGACTGGTGGATTCTTGGCCTGCCTGCTGTTTGGATTCATGGTAGTGATGTTTAGCCTCAATTCAGCGAATAGTTGGGGCGAGTTGCTGGGTATCGCGACATTCTTTACACCTATCTGTTACCTGGCCTCAATTTTTACCCTGTTTCCTTATGTTCGGGCCACCTCGTCCGGGCTGGTCGTAGCCAATCCCGATAAGATTTTCCGTATTCCTTGGCGTAATATCAGAGAGCTTTCCGCTGGTCACGGTCTGTTCGTTGAACTGACCGACGGGGAGAAAATATTTAGTTTTGCTTTCCAAGCCTCAATGATTGGGCGATTTCTGGGCTACCCCGGAGCCCGTCGGGCCGTGCGCAAGATAGAAAAGGTTCGTGCTAAGGGGGTAAGCAGTGGCGGGGGGCCTGATGTGGATTCAGTAGTGCCCTGGCGTCGTCATATAAGTTTTATCATGGCTTTCTGGGTAACGTTTGCATTGATAATCCCTTCTTTGGTTCGCCTTCCTTAGCCTCCATCCATCGACACAATCCCGGTCGGGCGTCGAGTCTTGGCCGGCAGCCTGTCCTACCTGGAGCCTCGCACCCATCGATTACCGGGCCCACCGCACCCCTCCTGAACTGCAAGATCAGCTTGGAAGGCTCAGTTGATCGGCGAGGTGGTGCGGCGGGTGGCGAAACGCGGCCGGTTTCGGGCTTGACCTTGACGCAGCGTCAACCCTGCACGCTGGGGTCATGTCGATAGATCTTCAGCGGACGCCGGGGCAAGGTCGGGAGCCGGCGATCCAGGTACGCGGCCTGCACAAGTCCTTCCAGGAGCTGCAGGTGCTACGCGGCGTCGACTTCGACGTCGCACCGGGCAGCGTCTTCGCCCTGCTCGGCTCGAACGGGGCGGGCAAGACCACGGTGGTACGCATCCTCTCCACGCTGCTGCGCTCGGATGCCGGCGCGGCCACCGTGAACGGCTTCTACGTTGCCGCGCAGGCGGGAAAGGTGCGTGCGTCGATCAGCCTGACCGGGCAGTTCGCCGCGGTCGACGAGGTCCTCAGCGGGCGGGAAAACCTGGTGCTGGTCGCCCGGTTGCGGCGGCAGCGGGAGCCGGGTCGGATCGCGGATGACCTGCTGGCCCGCTTCGCCCTCACCGACGCGGCGAACCGTAGGGTGGCGACGTACTCGGGTGGGATGCGTCGTCGCCTTGACCTCGCGATGAGTCTGGTGGGGAAGCCACCGGTGATCTTCCTCGACGAGCCGACGACCGGGCTGGACCCGCAGGCGCGGCTGGAGGTGTGGCAGGCCGTCCGGGAACTCGCCGGCCAGGGTACGACGGTGCTGCTCACCACCCAGTATCTGGACGAGGCCGAGCAGCTCGCGGACCGGATCGCGGTCCTGCACGAGGGGCGCATCATCGCCAACGGCACGCTCGCTGAGCTCCGGCGGCTGTTCCCGCCCGCGACCGTGGAGTACGTCGAGAAGCAGCCGTCCCTGGAGGACATCTTCCTGGCCATCGTCGGCGGCGGGGACACCGCCGTGCCGACCGCATCCACCGCACCGGTACGAGCAGCTAAGGACCCCCGATGACCGGCAACTTCCTCAGCGACACCACCGCCCTGACCCAGCGTTCCCTGCGCCACATCGGCCGCAGCCCGGACACCATCATCACGACCGCGATCACGCCGATCGCCCTCATGCTGCTCTTCGTCTACGTCTTCGGCGGTGCGGTCGAGGCCGGGTCGGATAACTATGTGAACTACCTGCTTCCCGGCATCCTGCTGATCACCGTGGCGTCGGGCATCTCCTACACCGCGTACCGGCTCTTCCTGGACATGAAGGGCGGCATCTTCGAACGGTTCCAGTCCATGCCGATCGCCCGCTCGGCCGTACTGTGGGCGCACGTGCTGACCTCGCTGGTCGCCAACCTGATCTCGCTGGTGGTGGTGGTGTTGGTCGCCCTCGCGATGGGATTCCGCTCCGGGGCGGGCGTGCTGGCCTGGTTGGCGGTAGCTGGGATCATGCTGCTCTTCACCCTGGCTCTGACCTGGCTCGCCGTCATCCCCGGGCTGACCGCGACGTCCGTGGAGGGGGCGAGCGCCTTCGCCTATCCGCTCATCTTCCTGCCGTTCATCAGCTCGGCGTTCGTGCCCACCGAGAGCATGCCCGGCCCGGTACGCGCCTTCGCCGAAAACCAGCCGGCCACCTCCATCGTCGACACGGTCCGCGGTCTGTTGGCGCAGCAGCAGGTCGGCGCCGACCTGTGGATCGCTCTCGCCTGGTGCGTCGGGCTGCTCACCGTCGCGTACGTCGTAGCCAGGTCCGTCTACCATCGCAAGGTCAGGTGACGTTGTGCCCGGCGTGGAGGTAGCCATGCTGACGATCGGGCGGCTGGCCTCCTACGCTGGGGTTTCCATCCGCGCGGTGCGGCACTACCACCAGATCGGGCTCCTGTCGGAGCCGGAACGCGACGCCTCCGGCTACCGGAGCTACGACGCCGCCGCGGTGCTGCGCCTGATCCGGATCCGGACCCTCGCCGAGGCCGGCGTCCCGCTGGCCCGGGTCCGGGAGCTGCTCGACGCCGACCCGGAGACGTTCGCCGCCGCGACGATCGAGGTCGACCGGGAGCTGCGGGCGCGGATCCGCACCCTCCAGGAGCACCGGCGGCGGGTCGCGCAGCTGGGCTCCGTCGAGTCGCTGGCGGTCCCCGAGGAGGTGGCCGACTACCTGGAGCGGCTCCGGGGCATCGGAGTACCGCGGATGCTCGTCGAGGCGGAGCGGGACGCGTGGATCCTGCTGGCGGCGCGCTTCCCGGAGACGATCTCGGCGATCATCGCCGACAAGGTGGCCCAGCTCGCCGACCCGCGGATCCGCCGGCTCTACCAGCTCCTCGGCCGGCTCACGGTGGAGCCGGAAGACGACGATCTGCTGCGCGCAATCGCCGACCTGCTGAGCGACTTGTACGAGGAGGCGGCGGCGAACGGGGTGCTGGACCAGCAGGACGAGGTCATTCCGGACCAGGCATTCGTCCGGTTGCTGGATGCGTTCTCCTTTGCTGCCCACCCCGTCGTCGCCCGGCTGGGGGAGCTGCTCGCCGAACGTGGCTGGACCGGATGGACCCGGGCGGAAAAGCGCAAGCCCTGAGCTGGGGGCCGAACTCTTGCACTCATGGTCACTCTGGATGATCCATCACGACGTGTGCTGTTACATCCAAGGTGGTGAAGCTTCGGTATTGTGCGGGTCGCACGAGGGGGGAGGTGCTGATGCATCCGGGATTCGCGGTTGATGTGGACGCCCTGGAGAGTGTGGGGGCGCAGGTAGAGGCGACGGCGGCGATGTTGCGGGAGTCGGTGCGGGTGGCTGGTGCCGGGTTGGCGCCGTCGTCGCCGCCGGGTTCGGCTGCGGTGGTCGCGGCGCGGGGTGCGGAGAAGGCGTGGCTGGTGGAGCTGCGTCGGTTGGTGGAGGAGTTGGAGGGCTTCGGTGCGGATTTGAGCGCTTCGGCGCGGGAGTATCGGGCCGCGGATGAGGTGAACGCTGACGGGCTGCGGCGGATGGGGGTGCTACCGCGGTGAGTGGTCTGACGTTGCGGGATGTGCTCGATTTTCGGCCGGATCCGTGGCATGAGTCGGCGCAGGTGTGGGGTCGGCTTGCGCAGGGGATCGACGATGCCGCTGAGCAGCTGATCCGGGGGAGCCGGGATCTTGTTCATGTGTGGCCGGACGGTCGGGCTTCGGCGGCTGCGGTAGGCAAGGGCGAGACGTTGCGGGCTGAGGTGAGTAACGCGTACAACCCGGCGAGGCGGGTCGCGGATGCGCTGGAGCAGCATGCATACGCGATGGTGGGGTTGCGGCGGCAGGCGGAGGAGATTGTCGCTGCGGCGCGGGTAGCTGGTTATCAGGTGGACATGGTGACTGGGGCGACGGCGCCGCCGCCGTCGGCGGACATGGCTGGTGGCTTGGATCGTTCCAGTCGGGCTACCGAGTCGGTGCTTCGGTATTTGCCGACGGTGGTGGAGTATGCGCGGGCGCAGGATGATGCGACTGCTAATGCCATCGCGGTTAATGTGCCGTCGCCGCGGGTGGGGTTCGGGTCGGGCCAGCTTGGTGGGGTTTCTCGTGGGGTGTTGGAGGCGCAGGCGGGGCGGAGTCCGGCGGAGGTTCATGCGTGGTGGGAGTCGTTGACTCCGTTGCAGCAGGAGCAGGCGTTGCGGGAGTTCCCGGACCTGGTCGGGTGGATGGACGGCATTCCGATCTCTGATCGGGATGTGGCCAACCGTACGGTGTTGGAGCGCGAACGCGGTCTGCTCCAGCGGCAGTTGAGCGAGATTGAGGCCAGAGAAGAATTTCTGTGGAAAGCTCTTCAACAGGGTCAGGTTTTAGATGTCTATCCGGAAGCCGAGGATCCGAGGGCTGCGCTGGAAGACGAGTTGAGGAGACTTGCGTCCGAGCGTGCTGAGTTACCCGGCAAACTGCGGGGCATCGACGCGATTACCACCCGGCTGCAAGACCCGGACCTGCCGGCGGCATACCTGGTCGGGTTCTCCAGTGATGGGGACGGCCGGGCGATCGTCTCGGTCGGCAACCCGGACACCGCAGACAACGTGCTCACCTACGTACCCGGCACCGGCGAGCAACTGTCCAGTGCCGGTGGCGGCATCGATCGCGTCGATGAGATGGCACAGGACGCTGCGGATTTCGCCCCAGACAAGAGAACCTCGGTCGTTTACTGGTATGGCTACGACGCGCCGGACTCGATTCCTGATGCTGGCCGGGATTCCTATGCCGAGGGTGGGGGGCCTGTCCTCGGCACGTTCCAGACCGGGCTGCGCGCCACCTACGATGGGGAGGGCCCATCGCGCAACACCGTGCTCGGCCACAGTTATGGCTCGACCGTTATTGGCCATGCAGCTAAGGACGGCAGCTTCAATGCCGACGCTCTGGTGTTCGTCGGTTCGCCCGGCGTTGACGTCAACCATGCCTCCGAACTGACCGGCGTGCGCCCCGATCAGGTCTGGGCCACCACGGCGGAACACGACATCATCCGTCGGATCCCCGATTGGGATGTCGTGCACGGCAACGACCCCAGCCACCGCGACTTCGGAGCGCGAGTCTTCGCCAGCGACCCCGGAGACCCCGACGACGAAGCGGCCACCCATTCTGCCTACTGGGATGCTCACAACATCGCGCGTGAGAACATCGCGCTGATCGCCACCGGTCAACTTTCGAAGGTGCAGTGACATGGCGTATCGGCGAGTAGGTGTCGTTCTGCCCATGGCCGTTATTCTCATGCTGGCGCTGGCTGGCTGTCTGGGAAAGGACAAGGCGTTGCAGCCCACTGAGACGAGCGCACAAGCCGCCCAACACGTTGACGCACTCTGGGATGAGGCGATCGCACAATTGCCCTCCGGGGTCGCCGCCGAGCGAGACGTCACCCTGGACTCTGTCCCGTGCGACGCCCCGACTGACGGAGGTCCTGCCGGTCGAATATTCGTAGAGCGGCGAGCCCAGCTTGTCGCACCCGCCTCTGGGGCCTGGTCGGTGACCGAGGCACTGCCGATTCTTTCCGAGTTCTGGCTGCAGAATGACTACAAGGTCATCACCGACGACAATCGAAACGGGGATTTGTATCGTTTCGGAGTTCAGGCCGCTGACGGCTACCGGCTCTTACTCAGAACCTTTGACCGAGGTGAGCGCTACGACGTCTACCTTACGGTCAGCTCTCCCTGTGTATGGGAGTTCGGGACGCCTGACCCGCAGTAGTGGCTGCGGCTTAGGCAGCGGGCACGCTCGCCAGCAGCCGCAGGAAGAAGGCCCGGTCTCCGTGGGGAGCCGGGCCTTCCGTGGTGCTGGTCAGTGTCGCTTGGCGAAGTCGACGAAGGTCTGCCACACCGTCGGGTGGAACTGGAGGGTGCCGCCATCCCGGTCCTTGGTGTCGCGCACGAGCACGACGCTGGGCAGGTTGTCGGCCACCTCGACGCACGACCCGCCGTTGGATCCGGACCGCGTTGATTTGTGCCATCGGGCACCAGTCATGTCCATGTCTGCGCCGCCTTTTGATCAGGTCGAGGGACTGCCTGCGGGGGAGGGCCTCACCCCGGACCGCCTCCCACGTGCGCTGGAGGGTAGCAAGGTCATCGGCTCCGTTCACCACCTGCGCGCGCACTTGGTGGTCCAGGTGGGTCACCATCGAGCCGTCGCCGAGAGTGGCCAGGATGAAGCCGCCCTGCAAACCAGGGTAGATCCCGGCCTCGTCGGGCACCACGAGGATCTGCACGTGCGGTAGCTCCCCCATCTTCACCAGGTGAGCGATCTGCTCGGCCATCACGCCCGGCTGGCCGACCACCGGCCGGCGGAGCACCATCACGTCGATGACCGCCACGAGTTGGACGGACTGGTCACCGGAGAGAATCGCTTGCCGCCCGAGTCGGGAAAACACCCGCTGCTCAAGGTCATCGGTGTAGAGCAGGTTGTGCGACAGAGTTGCCCGCGCGTATGCCTCCGTCTGCAGCAAGCCGGGTACCCAGGCCGGCTCGTACCAGCGGAGTAGTGTCGCCTCCTGCTCGCACTCGATCCACTCGCGTAGCCAGTCCGGGTCGGCCTTGGCGAGTTCTCGGAGCATCCGGCTGAATCGGCCGTCCTGGCCCTCGCGGAACGCGGGGTCGTGGGCCCGGTCGACCGCGACCGCGTAGTCCGGCGTGAGTGGACGCCCGCCGGTCTCGACGGCGCTCACGTGCGACGCCGAGTAGCCGATGCTGCGGCCGAAGTCCTCCTGGCTGAGGGCCAGGGTTTGGCGAAGTAAGCGAAGCTCCATCAGCACGTAGTCCATGACACTGCCCATCGCTGCCCACTTTCTGCTCGGTTTTCCGCGCGTCTCCTCACGACTGCCCAACGCTGCCCAATCAGGCCCAAGATCTGCTCGATCAGCGTGAGCAGGTATCGAAACCAGGCCGGTCCTATCGAGACTGTCACTCATGCGGACCTGTTCTTCGCCGAGCGTAGCTGGGATGGGTCCTGCCCAGGGCCCCGCCCGCATCCGACAGGTGTGGGTGGGGCCCTGTCCAAGGACACCAGGAGGTAGTAGTGAAGATCCGTTGGTTCAGCCGGCACCGGAGGAACAAGCCGCCAACCGGGGCGCACCGACCGAACGCCCCGTACCGCCCCGCAGCACCACCACCAAACCGGCCAGTGAACCGGCCACCAACCCGGCCAGCGAATCTGCCGGTCAACCTGCCGGCGTGGATGACCCAACCCACCCTCGCCGAACCCCAACCCGGACGCGTCGGCCGGCTCACCCCCGCCCAACAATGGCGCGCCAACGGAGGCCGCTGGTGAACCCCCACCACCTCCCCCAACCACGACTCGGCCCCCACCCCCAACACCCACACCACCACACCAGAAACCAACCACCCCACACACCCCTACGACCCACCTGGACCTGCCGCGCCTGCGGCCACCCCTGGCCCTGCGCCGAAGCCCGCCTCCTCCTCACCGCCCAATACGACACCCGACAGTCAAACCTATCGATCTACCTCGCCGGACTCTGCTACGAAGCCATGCACGACCTCTACCACCTCAACCCCCACGACGCACCACACCCCCGCGACCTATTCGAACGCTTCGTCGCCTGGGGGCCGTTCCGGCGGTCGGCCGGAACGGCCCCGGGGTGAGGCCCGCGGTGCCAGACCGCGAGCCCTGATCGTGGGTCAGCCGAGCACGACCTCATGTCGGTACGCCTGTATCCGGGCGCCGTCGATGAGGACGACCTCCACTCGGCTCCCATCGTCGGCGCGCCGCTGCACGGCGTGAATCGGCTTACCGGCATGCTCGGCGATCCGGTCCTGGTCGGCGCGATCGGGCCGGAAGACCCAGTTCAGGTTTACGGGATTGTTCGACACCTGCACCCCCGGGTTGGCACGTTTGTTCGATCGCCGAGTTTAGTCGCGCCGGCGCCCCGCGCCGGTGCGCGACACGTCGGCCGTACGGTCACAGCCAGGTCCTAGGGTGTGGGTGTGCCTGCCCGATCCTCTGCGCCGCGACGTGCCACCGGCACCCGGAAGCGGCGAGAACCCCGTAGCCCGGTCCCGCCGGCCGAGGTCAGCCTCTGCGAGGCGACGGCGCTGGAGCCGGAGTCAACGCTGGAACGCCAGGCGCTCTACCGGGTGCGGTTGGCCGGCCAGGATGCCGTCACGGTGACCTTCCGGCAGTGCCGGTTCCGTGGGGCGGACCTCTCCGAGTGCCGGCTGGATCATGTGGTGTTGACCGACTGCCTGGTGACGGATTCCAGCTGGGCCAATCTGCGCGCCGACGGCGGAGAGCTGGCCCGGGTGCGGCTGGAGCAGTGCAGGATGACAGGCGTGACGGTGGCGGACGGCGTACTGCGGGATGTCACCCTGGCGGGGTGCCGCGTGGACCTGTCGGCGTGGCGGATGACGACCTTCGACGCGGTGTGGTTCGAGGACTGCAACCTTCAGGGCGCCGACTTCACCAATGCGGACCTGCGGGGTGCGACGTTTCGGAGCTGCGACCTGACCGGGGCGGTGTTCCACCACGCGTCGATGGAGGGCACCCGGTTTCGGGGCTGCACCCTGGCTGGTGTCGGTGACTTCTCCAGTTGGCGCGGCGCGGTGGTGGACCACGAGGATCTGATCAGTCTCTCGTACGGCCTCGCCCAGGCGGCCGGGATCCGCGTTGAGGGCTGACGGCGGGCCGCCGGCAGCGGTGGCAGCCCGCTGTCGCGCTGTCGGTCAGTAGGCGTAGACGCCGTACGCGGCCAGGGCTTCCCCGACTGGTTGGTGGAAGCCGCGGGCGTTGTCATTGGGGCAGCCGCCGCCCTGGCTGCCGGAGTGGATGGCGAGTGCGGTGTTGCCGGCGAAGATCGGGCCGCCACTGTCACCGCCGGCGGAGCAGATGGTGGTGACGACCAGCCCGTAGACCGGCCCCACCGCGTAGTTGGCCGTGGCGTTGATGGCGACCACCGTGCCGCTCTGCGTGCCGGTGGTGGAGCCGGTGCGAGTGACGTCCTGACCGACATAGGCATCACCGCTGGCGGTGATGTCCCGCCAGCTGTTGCCGACCTTGACGTGGCCGTAATCCTGCTTTCCGTTCTGGGAGTAGACGATGCCGTAGTCGTCGCCCGGGAAGCTCTTGTGGAGCGCGGGCCCGATCAGTTCTGTCCTGCTGGAGTTCCCGTACCAGCTTTCGGTCCCGGTGATGCAGTGCCCGGCGGTGAGAAAGTAGTAGCTGTTGGGGGAGGTCTTCACATTGAAGCCCAGGCTGCAACGGTACCTGTGGTTCCAGATACCTTCGCCGCCGATGACGTCGGTGCTGAGAGCTCCGGCGCGGGCTTCGATGCGAACGGCGCCGTTGGTGCGGGCGGCTGCTTTCTGGACCTGGGTGAGTTTGTCGCCGGTGATGGTGCTGTCGATGGAGAGGACGACCTGGTTGGTGGCGGGGTCGGTCCACCAGGCGGTGCCGGGGATTTTTGCGGACTGTTCTAGTTCGGCGGTGGCGGCGCGGAGTTGGGCGGCGCTGCGGGTGACGAGTTTGGGGGTGGCGCCTTCGGTGCGTATCTGGCGGGCGGTGGTTTCGTCGGTGACGGTGATGATCATCGTGCCGTTGTGGTCGGCGTAGACGCCGGCGGTGCGGTCGCCGAGGCGTTCGGCGAGGCTGGTGGCGGCTTCGGGGGAGGCGGAGGCGGCGGGTGTGGCTTGGGTGGGTGCTCCCAGAAGACCGCTGGCGACCAGTGTGCCGGCCACGGCGACAGCACCAACCCGACGGAGCGAGGGCAGGGTGGATTTCATTGAACCTCCCCGGAGGGACGGCGGCCGTTATCCGCACGAGCTCTGGCCCATGAGGCTTATCCGGCCTGAGTGATTAGTTGATATAATTTATCAGCGATTTCGATGCTTGACAATGTCGATGATGGGCGAGTAAAGGTCGATCTCGGTGACTGGCAACGGACGCCCTTGAGTGTGACGCGCCTGGAGATTGCGACTTTCCCGGGTGTTGATCGCGTTCATTGAACGTGAATGAGGCGTCGTTTCAGAACCGTTTTCAGGTCACGCGTGTTTCGTCGGCGCAGTGCTGGGACTCATGAACCTGCTGCGTGACATGGTCACTCGTCGGCGTCGGCGTCGGCTGCTTCTGCGTCGGTGTCGGCTGCTGCTTCTGTGGCGGTGGGGCGAAGCCGCCGCGTGGGAGTTCCGCTGGGGCGGTCGCCGCGGGGCGCACCGGCAAACGGTGCGACTTCGCTGGCTGGGTCGCGCCAGTGCGGCTTTCGACGCGCGTACAGCAGCAGTGGGGTTGTGATGATCAGGACAGCCAGCCCGATCAGCAGACCCAGGTAGAGGGTGGGGCTGCCGATGCCGATGCCGATCTGGCTCGGCGGCACGAGGCTGGAGGCGAGGGCGAGTGCCGAGGCGACGAAGCCGGCTCCCCCGATGATCCACATGCCGACCAGTCCGCCCGGCACCCGGTATGGCCGTGGTCGGTCGGGTTGGCGATAGCGGAGATAGATCGCCGAGGCGAACATGATCAGGTAGACGACCAGGTAGAGGAGCCCGGCGAGTTGGCTGAGGATCTGAAAGGCCGCCTCCATCGATGGCATGAAGACGAACACCACCGCCACGGAGCTGACCGCCGCTGCCTGAACCAGCATGATTCGGATGGGCATCCCGTTTTTGTTGGTGGACTGATAGAAGGGGGGAAGGTAGCCGGCTTTCGCCACCGCCTGTAGGGCGGTGGATGGCCCGGCCACCCAGGTGACGATGCCGGCCAGGACACCGATCGCGAGCGCGAGCGCGAGAATCGGCGTCGCCCAGGACAAGTCCAGCCAGTGGAACGCGTTGATAAATGTGATGAGCAGGGATTGGGTGTTGCCGGTCTCACTTCTTGGTACGACGAATGCAATCGTGAGTGTTCCCAGGATGAGAATGGACGCGGTTCCCACCGCCGCGATCAGTATCGCCACCGGGTAGCCTCGATCGGGATTTTTCACATCTTGGACGTGGACCGCATTCATTTCCATGCCGGAGTAGAAGAGGAAAATGCTGGCGGCGAGCGCCAGGTTGTTGAGGCTGCTCAGGTCGGGAATCGCAGCACCCCAGTCCAGTTGGATCTGTGGCGTACCGCCGGAGATCAGGTAGGCGACGCCGAGGGTGACGAGGGCGGCGGCGGGGATGATCGTTCCGACAATTCCACCCCACTTCGCGATACGGGTGAAGGCGGCTACCCCGCGGGCGGCGATGGCGGTCGCCAGCCAGTAGACCGCAAGCACGGAGAGCAGGACGTAGAGCTGGTTGCCGGAGAGCTTCGCGTCCACGGTGGCCTGTGGGCCGGTGTAGGCCAGAGAGATCGCGGCAAAGGTGAGGACCAGAGGGAACCAGATCGTCACCTGCGCGATAAGCAGGAATATGGCCAGGAACCCCCAGCGGGCCCCGAACGCCTCTCCGGCCCACCTGAACACGCCGCCCTTCTCGGGCCATCCGGTGGTGAGTTCGGCGGCGACGAGCGAGACCGGAATGAGGAAGAAGGCTGCCGCAAAAAAGTAGAAGAAAGCTGCGCTGAGTCCATACTCGGCCTCGGTCGGCGGGCCGTCCAGGCTGAGTACCGCGACGATGTTGAGCATCGCCAGCCCGACCACAGTGATTTTCGCCGGGCTTTTGGCAGATGGCATTACGTCTGAGGAAGCCATCACGACCCCCGGCGGTAACCAAGCTCCGTCCGGATCACCCTACGTGGTTCCCGTAATTCGACACCGAGGTTTCGCCGAAGCCGCGGTCGCGGCACGTCCGCCGCCGCAACGCCAACTGTGAGCTCTGTAGCCGAGGATTGCCGCGCTCGGCAACAGCGCGCGCCGCTACCCGGACCTCGACGCCAACGCGTCGGGTCCGCTCGTAGCCGCACTCCTTGTTCGCACGACGCGCCACAGCAGCCAGAGCACCCACAAGGCCAGCCCCTGGGCGGCGAGCCGTGGCCCGGCCAGGGAACCCAACTCCCGGCTGTACCTCCACCGACGGCACCGGCTGCGGCCCAGCCACCCACGACAAGATGTAGCCCAGGTCCAGGCCGGACGGGCCGACCGCGGTCGGCCACCTGCCCAACGCCAGCACGGCCGCGGCGGCCACGCCGAGTAGACCGGTCAGCAGGCGCGTACCTCGCCGTCGTCATCGCGTTCCCCGTAACCTCCCGCTCCCCTGGTCCAGCCTCCAGGGCTCAGTCACGACAGCGGCTCGGCAATGGCCTGTTAACCCGTAAAGCAGCGAACAGTGGCGAATTGACCGGATCTCACCTTCGACCCACAATCGATCTCGCGTCGCCCGCCAGCGATCACTCGACACCCGGGATCGGAGCCCCATGACTGATTCGCCCAAGTCCGGCGACCCTGCTGCGGAGGGGCTCGCTGCCAGCGCCCCCTCGTTGCCATCGGAAAGCGACGGGGGCCGGCAGACGGTCCACGCGGTACGGGTCCAGCGTCACACCGGGTGGCGTGAGCACGCCATCCAGCTACTCCCGACCCGACTGCGGCGTCAACACCTGGTCGTTGTGGTTTCCTTGGCGGTCACGTTGTCCGCGGTCGCGTTTAGCGTGCTACCGGACGCAGCGGTGGAGCCTTCGCCTACCGGCGTTACGCCCCCCGGCACCGAATCCGCGCCGACCACCGCCGCACTCGTGCCGTCCCCCTCTTCGTCCCCGTCCGAATCCGCATCTCCGCCCCAAGCGCCGGCAGGGGTGGCCGCGACCGATGCGCCCGCCCCCTCCAGTGCGCCGACCCGAACCGTGTCGGCACCGTCATCGCCGGCCAAGCCCAGCGCCGGCTCGACCCAGAAGTGCAGCACCGTGCAAGAAGTCAAGCTGTGCTCGCGCATCATCGGGTCGGGGCCGTTCAAGCTGGAAACGTCCGTCTACTCGCCCCGTGCCCTGACCGGAACGTGGGTTTACAGCACAGGCGTCGAGGGTGATGGCGGCGAGCCGACCGACGAACTCGTTCACTTGGACCATCTCCGGGCAGGTAACTCGTCCTGGACGACCGCCTGTGGCAAATTCACGACCATGTGGAGCAGCCTCATCGGGCGCGATGAGCTGACGATAGAGACGAAATCGGTGACATGCCCCTAGCCGTCCTGACCGCCGACAGTGACTCCCTCCCCAGCGCGCCGTAACCGGCCCTCACGGCGCGGCCACCACCGTTGCCGACGACGTGTTGGCCCTGCACTGCACATCCAAAAAACAGGATCCCCGGGGTACTGCCGACATTCGGCCGCGCCCCGGGATCGTGTCGTTGGCTACCGTAGGCGGCTGCATAGCCACAGTGCTGCTGGTGGCGAACTCATGTCCCCACCACAACCGCTCGAATGGCAAGATTCGCCGTCGGACCGAGGGACCGCGTGGCTATGGTGGGCGCACCCGGTCGAGGAGATTCGCGCATGCCAGCAGCACCGAACGTGTACACCCACGGGCATCACGAGTCGGTGCTGCGCTCGCACCGGTGGCGTACTGCCGAGAATTCGGCGGCCTACCTACTTCCGCATCTCGTGCCGGGTATGTCGGTGCTCGACATCGGCTGCGGGCCGGGCACCATCACCGCCGACCTGGCGACCCGCGTCGCACCCGGACACGTCACCGCCGTGGAGATCAGCGGTGCTGCACTCCAACTCGCCCGCGCGGAGGCCGACTCACGGGGTCAACGCAACATCGACTTCGCGGTGTCCGACGTCCACGCACTCGACTTCCCCGACAATGCGTTCGACGTCGTCCACGCCCACCAGGTGCTTCAGCATGTCGCTGATCCGATCCGGGCGCTGCGTGAGATGCGCCGGGTTTCCCGTCCCGGCGGAATCGTCGCCGTGCGGGACAGTGACTATGCGGCGTTCACCTGGTTTCCTCGTGTTCCTGCGCTGGATGAGTGGCTTGGCCTGTACCAGCAGGCCGCCCGCGCCAACGCGGGCCAGCCGGACGCCGGCCGACGCCTCCTTTCCTGGGCCCAGGCCGCCGGGTTCACTGACGTCCGAGCGTCGGCGAGCACGTGGTGTTTCGCCACGCCGGCGGACACGCGATGGTGGGGTGAGATGTGGGCCGAGCGGATCCGGAGTTCGGATCTGGCCCGACAGCTGCTGACCTCGGGCACCGCCACGGCTGGGGACCTGCGCCGTATCGCTGACGGGTGGCGGGAGTGGGCTGCGGCAGCGGATGCCTGGTTCGCCGTTCTGCATGGCGAGATTGTCTGCCGTTCCTGAAGCTCCGATGTGGCGTGGCGGACGGGCTGGCCGTACTCGTTCGGCACCGCCCTGCAGGCCGGGCGCACCTCGTGGACCGCTCCGTTGGACGCCCGCCCGGACTACCCAACCGCCATCCAGTAACCCGCCACGACGTCCACATCGTCACCGCCACCACCAGCACAAGACCGAAAGGCAGCACGAAGAAAACGAAGACCTCGACTAACCCGAGGTCAGGCCGCGCAGGCTAAAGATCAAGTTAGTTCTTCCGTGGCGGTTGACGCCCGGCTGGCCTCCACGGCAATGCGCCGGTATGGAGGCTCAGCGTGAGTAGTACTCGACGACGAGTTGTTCCTGGCAGGTCACCGGCACCTCGGACCGTAGCGGCAGCCGGAGTAGTCGTACGGTCAGGTCGGCGAGGTTGGCCGCCAGGTAGGGCGCGGACTCTTCCGTAGCGTGCGCCCCGGCCGCCGCGACGACGAAGGGCGTCTTGGTGCGGCTGCCGGCCGCGACCGCGATGACGTCACCCGGGCGCAGCCGGGCCGACGGGCGGTCGACCCGGCGTCCGTTCACCGTGATGTGCCGGTGGGTGACCGCCTGTCGGGCCTGGTAGATCGTCCGCGCCAGCCCGGAGCGCAGGACCAGTGCGTCCAGTCTGGTCTCCAGGTCGACGATGAGGGCCTCGCCGGTCTTGCTTTCGAGCCGGGCGGCCCTTGTGAATGCCTGCCGTAGCTGCCCTTCGTTGACGTGGTACTGCGCCTTCAGTCGCTGCTTCTCCAGGAGTCGGATCTTGTAGTCGCTGGTGCTCCGGCGAGCTCGGCCGTGCTGGCCGGGCGGGAAGGGACGGCGCTCGAAGTAGCGCACGCACTTCGGGGTCAGTGGGATGCCGAGGGCGCGGGAGCGCTTGACCTTGGGGCGGGACTGGTTCATTCTGCACCTCTCTAGTAAGGTAAGCCTAACCTAATAGGAGGTGCCAGGTTGAGCAACACCGACCCCGAGGCTTCCGCGCAGCGGCTGCGGACGATCGTCGCTGCGGCCACCTCGCTGGAACTGCGGACACCCGGGCATCGGGCCGACCTGGTCAACCGGCACACGCTCGATTCGAGCGGCCGGATCCGGCTGGACCTCCCGGTCAACAGCCGGTTGGCCACCGACATCACCCGCCAGCGCGAGGTCACGGCGGTCGTTGAGATCACCGATGTGGCCCCGACGCCGGTCCGGGAGCGCGTCCGCGGCCGTGGCACCTTCAGTGGTTGGCTCACCCCGGTCACCCCCGGCGCCACCGGCGACCATGAGGACCTGACCGTCGAGTTCGACCTCGCCGCCGTCGAGCTCAGCGTCGACGGCGCCACCACGGCGGTGGACCCGGCCGACTTCGCCGCCGCCGAGCCGGACCCGCTCGCCGCCGAAGAGGCGGAACTCCTCTGCCACCTCGACCGCCACCACCCGCGTACGGTCGAATCGCTCTGCCGGCTGGTCGCACCACGGCACCGGCACGGCGTACGGCGGGTCGTTCCGCTTCGCCTGGACCGGCACGGACTGGTGCTCCGGCTGGAGCGGATGAGCGGCCACCGCGACGTCCGGCTCGGGTTCACCCCGGCGTTGCGCCACCCGGACGAGCTCCGCGAGCGGATGGCCACGCTGGTGGAGCGAGGTGCCGCCTGCAGCCGGCGTTCCCGGACCTGGTGATCGGCAGCCACCGTCACCTCACCCGCCAAGCTGCTGAGCTGGCGATCAGGCGGGCCAGGCTGAGTTGACGATCAGACGGATGGAATCCCGCACTCCGGCGCTGGCAGGCCGCAGGGGCTGGCAGTCGCGGCGGCCGTGCCGTGGGGCGAGGCGCCGGACCGGTGCGGTGCGGCCTTGGCCAGCAGGTCCCGCAGCCCCGCCGTGAGGTCGGCGCTGGAGGTGACCCGGCGGGTGAACGGCAGCCGGACATCGAGGTCGCCGTCTGGCGCCTCGGCGCGGAGCACCACGCCGTCGGCGTCAACCGCAACCGGCACGACTCGCGTCGCCTTCGCCGTCAGCTCCGGGTTTACCAGCGTCGTGAGCTGGTCCACCGCGTCCCGATGGTGCCGGATCAGATGCTGCAGCTGGGTGGCTTCGACAGTGGCGAGCGGATCCGGGCAGGTCGCCCGGTAGGTGCTGGCGCCCACCAGGGCTTCATCGTCGCCGCTGCTGACGGTGACCTCGACCGGTTCGACCGTCCAGAGCGCGACGGGGGGCAGGTTGAGCAGGGACATCACCGTGTCGGCGTCGCAGGACTCCAGGTTCGCCGGGTCGAATCGGTGCGCGGTGCCCGTTACTCGCACTCTGGCCCGCACCCGGGAGCGGACGGCGACCGGGACGAGCTGGGTCACGTCGAGTTGCACCTCGCCGCGTCGCCCACGGGCCGCCACCAGCAGACCGCCGGTCGGGCTCATCGCATCGACCGCCAGGATCACCGTGCCGTCGGGCAGCACGGCGTGCGACTGGATCAGGTCAATGGCGGTGTCGCCGAGACACAGCCGCAGGGACGTGGCGGTGGAGAGGGCGGAGCGCGAGACCACCGCGTGGTGGTCGGTCGGCAGGACGCGGGTACCCGCGAGCGCCGTCTCCGACATCGCCCCACGAGCGGGCCCTGAACTGGTCAGACTCGCTGGCCAGTCGCCTGGATGGAACGCCATGTAGTCCCCTCGGCCATGGAAGTGAAGTGAGCTCGGCCTCGGACTTCGACTCTAATAGGTAAGCCTAACCTTGCCAAGCGCAGTGCTCGGCTGCCGATGTCGCGGGTGAGGCAGTTCACCGTGGGCCGGTCGGGGCCGGGCGACCGCCGAGGGCGGGCCCGGGCGACCGCCGAGGGTGGCGGCGGGCTGACCGAGCGCACACCAAAGCCCCCGGCTGCTGCGCCGAGGGCTTTGGGTGGACCGGTGCGCCGGCGGTCAGGCGGGCCGGTAGGTGAGGCAGTCGCTGACGGTGGCGCCGGGGCCGACGGTGATGGACTCGGCGGTGCAGGCGAGGTTGGTGTTGAAGGTGCACTCGGAGCGGGCGCAGGCGCCCACCGCGCCGGTCACCTCGGCGACCCCGCCGGAGACGGTGGACTCCACGAACGTCGCGCAGGAGGCGGCGTCACCCGCCGAGGCCACGGTGATCGCGGGAGCGTGGCAGCCGCCGTCGTTGAAACTGCACGCTGTGGCGGCGCATTCGCGTACCGGGGGTGACTGCAGCAGAGTTTTCATTGATGCCTCCAAGGCCGTGCGGGCCGGCAGGCCGGAACGAGCCAGCGCGGCGTAACAAGGTGTCAGTCAGCATTGCCGCAGTGGCGAGACGTAAACGTGGAGCCCGTGTGTACTGCGGTTTCCGACGCCGTCACTGTAGCAGTAAACCTCACCCAGTAAGGAATAATCATGTTTCGTTGTTTGCTGCGCCTGAGTGACGTAAGTAAGCCTTACCTAGGTTAGGCAAGTCTTGCTTTGCCTGCTGGTTAAACCTAGTTGTAGCCCTTGTTTCGGCGTTTTACTTCCGCGATTTTAGGCAGGATGTCGGCTGAAATCCGACCCGTTTGAGTGATGGCCACCCACTGACGTGCGGACGGCAGTCGGTACGGGTTTCGGCCCTCACGCGTACCGGCGGTGGTAGAGCCGAGTGGCCACCGGAGCCGCCACGCCGAGGATCACGACCCACCAGATCACCGCGTACCAGCCGGTGTTGCCGGCCGGCAGCCCGAGCAGGAGCGCACGAACGGTGTCGACAACCAGGGTCACCGGTTGGTGCTCGACGAAGCCGCGCAGACCGTCGGGGAGCGTCTCCGGCTGGACGAAGGCGCTGCTGGCGTAGGGGCTGAACATGAGGATCAGGCCGAGCCCGCTGGCGCCGTCCGCCGACCTGGCGAGCAGGCCGAGCGCGGCGGCGACCCAGGCCAGTGAGAAGGCGAAGAGGAGGAGCGTCCCGGCGACCAGCACCCAGTCGAGAGCGGAGCCGGCCGGGCGGAATCCCACGGCGATTCCGAGGCCGACCATGGCGACCAGCGAGATCGTCGCGCGGACGACGGCGGCGACGACGTGACCGACGATTACCGCAGAATCCGCCATGGCGATCGTGCGGTACCGGTCGACCACGCCCTCCTGCATGTCGGATTGGACGGCCGCACTGGTGGAAACAGCGACCATCGTGACGCCGATGACCAGAATGCCGGGGACGAGGTAGTTGACGTAGGCGGTGTTTCCGACGTCGATCGCCCCACCGAACATGAAACGAAACAGCAGCAGCAGGGTCGCCGGCAACATGAGCGCGGTGAAGAGCTGGTCGGGGCTACGGGTCAGGTGCCCCAGATGTCGGCCGATCAGGACGAGGTTGTCGTTGATCGCCCAGTACAGCTTCGTTCGGGTATCCGGCCGGGCGACGCCCTCGCCGGTCTGGGTCTGGCTGGTCATCGGAGGGCTCCCAGCTCGTCGTTGGGCTCGCGGCGGGCGGGCATCGAGTCGGCGTCCGGAGGGTCGCTCGCCCGCTGGGTGAGGGCGAAGAAGACGTCGTCCAGGGTGGGCTTGGTCAGCGACAGCGAGTCGATCGCCAGGCGGTGCTCGGCCAGAGCGTCGAGCAGGTGCTTGACCCGCGACGGCCCGTCGATCGCCAAACTGATCGTTCGGGTCTCCGGGTCGCGGGTGAGGCCCGGCCCGACGAGCAGGTCGCCGGCCCGGCGGAAGTCCTCGGGGCCGCTCAGCACGACTGCCACCCGCTCCCGGCCCACGCCTTGTTTGAGCTGGGTGGCGGTGCCCAGGGCGATGATCCGGCCGTCGTTGAGGACGGCGATCTGGTCGGCCAGCCGGTCGGCCTCCTCCAGGTACTGCGTGGTGAGCAGGATGGTGATGCCCTCGCCGAGTAGCTGCCTGATCGCCTCCCACAGCACCGCCCGACTGCGCGGGTCGAGGCCGGTCGTGGGCTCGTCCAGCAACAGCACGGGTGGGGTGACGATTAGGCTGACGGCCAGGTCCAACCGGCGCTTCATGCCCCCGGAGTACGTCTTGACCGGCCGGTCGGCGGCCTCGGTCAACTCGAATCGTTCCAGTAGCTGTGCTGCCCGACGGGTGGCATTGGTCTTGCTGAGCTTCTGGAGTCGGCCCAGCAGCACCAGGTTTTCCCGGCCGCTGTGCAGCCGGTCGAGTGCGACGAACTGGCTGACCATCCCGATTGAGCTCCGCACTCCGTTGCGTCGCCGCGTTACGTCGTAGCCGTTGACGACGACGGACCCGCGCGAGGGCCGGGTGAGCGTGCTCAGCGTCTTCACCACGGTGGTCTTGCCGGAGCCGTTGGGGCCGAGCAGGGCCAGCAGGGTGCCCCGGCGAACGTCTAGATCCACCCCCCTGAGCGCCTCGACCCTCCCGTAGTCCTTTCGGAGGCCCCGAACCTGAATCGCGTATTCGTGCTCCATTTTCCTCCCGCCTCTCCTGTCGCTGCTTCCCGGTGGCGGCGGTGCCAGTGCCGCCAGGCCGGGACCGACTTCCGGTGGCGACCATATATGGCCTATACTGATGGCTATACGCTATACACGGTTAGCGTGGGGTGTCAACGAAAGGGCGGCACGATGGGTTCCGAGCAGGCTCCGCCGGGTGGTGGGTCAAGCACCTTCGAGTTCCTCTGGCGCGAGGGTGACCGCCCGCGCAGCAGCCCCGGGCCGAGGCCCGGGCTCAGCGTCACCCAGGTGGTCGTGGCCGCCATCGCGATCGCCGACGCCGACGGCATCGACGCCGTCTCCATGCAGCAGGTCGCCAAGCGGCTCGAGGTGACCCCGATGTCCCTCTACCGCTACGTGCCGAGCAAGAAGCACCTGGTCGAGGCCATGTTCGACGAGGCATCCGGCGCGCCACCCGGCCTCGACGTGGTGCCCGGCGGATGGCAGGTGCGGGTCGAGGCCTGGGTCACGGCGCTGTGGGGCCGCTACCAGGCCCACCCGTGGATGCTGCGGGCCCAGGTCAGCCAACCGATCGGCCCCAACCAGCTGGCCTGGTTCGAGGCGTTGCTGACCGTCATCAAAGACATTGGCCTGACGTACGAGGAGATGGTGTCGCTCGCCCTCTTCCTCACCGGCGCCACCCAGGGTCTGGCCAGGATCTCCACCGACCTGGCCCGGGCGGCCGGCGAGGACGACCTGATCTCCTACGGGGAGGCGCTGGCCGCGGTGGTCCGCCCAGACCGCTTTCCCACCCTCCGCGCCCTGCTGTCGGCCGGCACCTTCGACCTCCCCGCCGGCGCCGTCGGCGGGGCCACCAGTACCGAACCCGACCTGAGTTTCGGCCTGGGGCAGCTGATCAAGGGCATCGAGGCCCACGTCGCCGCCCGCACCAGGAGTTGAGGCGGTGGGCGGAGGTGGGCGGAAGCCCCGGCCTGCACCGGCTCTCCCGCGCCCCAATCGGGGTCCGCGTCGTTCCCGCCCCGTAGCCCGATGTTCAGGCAGCCGGCACCCAGGCGAGACGCGTTAGCAAACTTATATGTATCGATGTTTTGCTAGCCTTGGCAGGCCCGGAGCATCGAGGAGGATGAGTGCTAGCACGTCGCGCGGCGACTGTAGTCGCCATCATGATCGCAGGCCTGGCGGTGCCGGTCCAGCAGGCCGTGGCCGCTCCGACCAACGACATTCCCTTCACATCCGCGACCACTGTCGGAATCCACAACACCTACGAGCAGGGGGCCTTCGACTATCTGGCTGAGGCGCTGGACACCGGCACCAGCCTGATCGAGATCGACATCTGGCCGAATATCTTTACCAGGAAGTGGAAGGTCAGCCACGACGAGCCACTGAGTAACAACAACAACTGCACCACCGGGTCGACCCTCGCCGACCTCTACGCCGGTAGCCGGAACAAGCACCTCGGTGACTGTCTGGACAACATCCGGGTCTGGCTCGAAGCCCACCCGGACAGCGGCCCCCTGATGCTCAAGATCGAGCCGAAGATGGGCCTCGCCACCGCCTTCGGAATGGGCGTCGACCAGGTTGACAGCCTGGTCCGGAGCCGCCTCGGCGACCGTGTCTTCCGCCCCGCAGACCTGCTGGCCAAGCCCGACGGCGGATGGTACGACTCCCTCGACGAGGCGGCCCGGCTGGGAAACTGGCCCACCCGGGAGGAACTCGCGGGACGGGTGCTCCTCCACGTCATCCCCGGCACCGTGGAGAACAACAATCCATTCGACTGGTGGCCGACCAACGAGCAGTACGCCGGGCATCTCCGTGATCTCGCGGTAGCAGGAGAGATCGAGAAGGCGCAGATCTTCCCCGCCGCCAGGGGCGCCACCAGTGGCGACCCCCGGGACCAGTACGACGCCGACATCCGCCCCTGGTTCGTCCTCTTCGACAGTGGGGCCTCCGGGTGGTTCAACCGTGACACCACCTGGTTCGCGGAGAACAACTACGTGCTGGTGATGACCAGTGCGCACTCGGTCGCACCCGCCATCAGCAGCACCAACCCCACCGAAGCGGAGGCCCGGGATCGGCTGCTGCTCCTGGCCGGCGCCAATGCCAGCGTCATCACCAGTGACTGGACCCAGCTGCCGCAGGTCCAGTCGATGGTTGTGCCGCGCGGGGAGCAGGGCGAGACTCCGTAACCGCCCTCGCTCTGGTTAGTTCCGATGCGCATCGTGCCGGCGGCGATACCTGCCGCCGGCACGATGCAGACCGGGCGGAGCTTACGCCACCGCGGCTTCCCGGGAAGTGGCGAAGCTGGCCACGTGATCGATCGCCATGTCCAGCGCGCGGGCGAGTGGGCGGCTGGACCGGTAGGTGTTGCTCAACAGCAGCCCGCCCTGCAGGGCAGTCATGATGGCTTCGGCCAGTGCGTCGGGATCGGCATCCGGCCTCAGTTGTCCCTGGTCGCGCATCGCGGTCAGCCCCATGAGCAGTGGGGATGTCCACGCGGTGAAGCACTTCTGCAGCACGGTACGAGTCTGTGGATCCCCGTCGGCGAGTTCGCTGGCCAGCGACCCGAGCGGGCAGCCACCCACATTTTGGGCCTCGTCGCGCGCCGCGACGAACTTGTCGCGCCAGCGGCGTAGGCCGGCCAGGGAATCCAGCTGGTCCAGCTCGGGGCGCTGCGCCTCCACGATCCGGTCGGTCTGCTGCCATGCGACCGCTCGGAGTAGATCTTCCTTGTTCGTGAAGTAGTGGTACAGCTGCGACTTGCTGGTCCTGCTTGCCGCCATCACATCGTCGAGGCTCGTGCCCGCCGCCCCGTGCTCGCGTACGAGGTTGGCGGTGGCCGCCACGATGCGGGTCCTGGTCGCCGCTCCCCGGGCGGTCAGCTTGGGGGTGTGCTGCGCGGTTGTCATGGCAGAAGCTTAGCAAGAAAACTGGACTTGATGGTCCAGTTTTTGTCTCCTACTCTGGACCAGTCAGTCCAGTAACAGGGCGCCTGGGAGCGCCGGCGCGACAAGGAGAACGACGTGGCTCGCCTCAACAACGGACAACGCTTTCCGAACCTTCAGGTCCCCGCGGTCGGTGGTGGCACGCTCAACCTGCCCGACGACCTCGCCGGCCAGTTCGGTGTCGTGTTGATCTACCGTGGATCATGGTGCCCGTACTGCAACGCACAGCTCGCGGCATTCCAGCGGGCCAGCGACACCCTCGCGCAACTCGGCGTACGTGTCGTCGCGCTCTCCTCCGACGACGAGGAAACCTCCCGCCAACTCGTGGCGAGTCGTCGGCTCAGCTTCCCCGTCGGGCACAGCGCCGACATCGCCACGGTGGCCGAGGCGACGGGTGCCTACGTCAATGACGAACCGCACCACCTGCAGTCGACCGGGTTTGTCCTCGCGCCCGACGGCACCGTGGTGACGGCCGTCTACTCGAGCGGAGCGATCGGTCGCCTGGTCCCCGACGATGTCGTCGGCCTGGTCCGCTACATCAACGAACACAGCTGACCGCCCACCGGCATCCAACTCAGCTGCCGCATCCGGTCGATGGTGGTACCGCGCGGAGCCTACTGTTCGTCGGGAGCCTGGTAGCGGTAGGTGTTGGGGTTGACCGCCGCCGGCTTGGGGTCCTCCTGCCAGGCCCCCTCGCCGGGGCGGGCGATCAGGGAATCCAGCAGTTCCTCCCGGTCCATGTCGATCGCCCCCTCGATGCCACCCCGCACCGCCATCTGTCGCAGGTCCTCCGTGTCCAACTCCGGTATCGGACGCGCCATGGATCCTCCCTCGATGTCGGCTGGTGGCTGCCTTACCCGGTGCGCCCAGCTTTGAACCGGGCTCGTCGTGCGAACCACGACCTCCTACGCAAACGGCTCCTCGCCACCCACGAGGTGACGCCAATGTCGGCGACGAAGGACGGGAGCAGCTTCGGCGAGCGTCAGGGTGAGTTGCGGGCACGGCGGTGGTGACGCCAGATCTCTCCCACGAGGGGGAGCGGGTTCAGGGCCGATCTCCGTTTCCGGAATCCGGCCACCCTGAACTGCGCCTACTCCGTTCGGGGTGGCCGGATTCGAACCGAGGACCTCTTCGTCCCGAATTCTCGGCGAGCCGGCGTGGTCGCGTGTCATCCGAGGTCGTCCGGGCTGTTGGGTTGCTTCGGGTCGGTTTCGGCGGGCTGGGTTGCGGTACCTCGCTGCGGTACTGCTCGTCGATGAGGAACCGCCCGAAGTGGGTGCGCATGCGTGGCCAGTGCTGGCGGTCGTCGCAGGGGTGGAGTCGGCCGCAGCGGCAGAGGCTCAGAGCAGATTCGGAGTGCTTGGTCAGCAGTGATGTGACCCACAGTGCAGCCGAGTCGCCTCCACCGCGGTGATGGCGTCCCGCCGGCGGAGATGGTGAATCGTTGGCTCTGTGACGGAAAGTACGGAATTTCCGGTCACAGTCGAGGCTGCTACCTCGCCCATCCGAATTAAGATCCACAACTATGCGAAACGTCGTCCTTGTTCCTGGATTCTGGCACGGCACCTGGTGTTGGAACCTGGTCACCGAACAGCTGGCCGCGCGCCAGATCCCCTCGATCGCTGTCGACATGACGGGGCAAGGGCTCGAAGGCCCGTCGCCCAGCGCTCGGTGGAGTCGCCCGTTCGATGCTGCCGCCTTTGCTACTGAGCCGTCCGCTGTTGCTTCGGTCACGGCAACCACCGCGGCCAAAGCCCTGGTCGAGCGCCTGCGTCTGATAGGGGGTGGCGATCCGAGCGTGGTCGTGGCACACAGCATGGGCGGGGTCGTCGCGACCCTGGCCGCAGAGTTGGAGCCGGCGCTCGTCTCCCACGTGGTCTACGTCGCCGCCCTGGTACCGGTCGCCGGCCTGCCTGCTGGCGCCTACGTGACCAGCGATGAGAACGAGGGCGAGTTGGGCACCGCGATGCTGCGAGCGGACCCATTCGCTGTCGGCGCCTCCAGGTTGGACACCGGCGACGCATCCGGCCGCCAGGCTATCCGCGAGGCGCTCTACGACGACGTCCCGGTCGGCACTGTCAACGCGGTGCTCGACCTGCTCAATCCGGACGCGCCGGTGGGTATCGCAGCCGAAAGCATCACCGTGACCCCCGAACGATTCGGTGCCCTCCCCCATACCTATGTCACGTGCAGTAACGACCGTATGATCCGGCCACCGTTGCAACATCGCTTCGTTCGCGAGATCGACGAAATCTCAGCCACCCCAACCACCGTGGTCCCGCTCGATTCCTCCCACTCGCCCTTCCTGTCTAAACCCGCCGCGCTCGCGGACACCATCGCCGCAGTCTGGGAGTGACTCGGCTGGCACGCCCTCGCTTGCTTGCGGCATTGACTGCCCAGGCGGAAGGCATGACGCGAACGTGATCGAGGCCGCCGCCCGGATTGCCACGGCACTGAGGAAGACCCCGAGATCGAGCTGCGGGCTGGCGAACTGACCGAAGCCTGTCTGTGCCCACGGTGACCCCGTGCCTCGGCCAGCTCGCGTCGTTGCCACACCCCCGGAAGCCTCCGTCGCGTCGCCCTTGTCCGGTGCGGCACCGCGCGGACGGGAGCGGGCCCGACCGCGCCGACACGAGTGGGGTCGTCCACCTGTGCCTGCTCGCCGGGCGCTACCCGCTTGTCGACGTGTGCCAGCGCGGTCGAGCGGCGAGCGGTGCCAGCAGTGGCGATGGTTGGACACTTCGCGAATTCTCGTTATGATGGCGGCATGGCGACTGTCGACGTGTTCAAGACGCTGGCCAGCGAGCCTCGGCTGCACATCCTGCAGTGGATGAAGCAGCCCTCCCGGCACTTCACCCAACAGGACGACATCGACATGGTCGCGACGGGTGTCTGCGTCAAGCAGGTCGCGGACAAGCTGGGGATGACCCAGTCAACCGCATCGCAGTACCTGGCGATGCTGCTACAGGCTGATCTTCTCATTACGGAACGTATCGGTAAGTACACCTACTACCGTCGTAATGAGGCGGCGATCGCTCGGTTCGTCGAGGCGATGAACCGCGAACTCTAATCAGGCGGGCGGTCCGGTCCCGGTCGTCGTGACCGCGGACCGAGTGCCTGTCGTTCGCATGCCTGTATTCAGACAATCAGATATTTCGCAAAGTGTCGAACTGAAGGAGCAATCCGTGACCACCGCATCATCTAGAGTGACCTTGCAGGTCTACCTGTTGGCACTCACGAGCTTCCTCGTCGGCACCTCGGAGTATGTGATTGCCGGCCTTCTCGATGTGGTCGCTGCTGATCTCGGCGTTACCGTGTCGACTGCCGGCCAGCTCATCACCCTGTTCTCGCTCACCTACGCTGTCGGTACGCCGATCGCGCTCGTCGCTGTCGCCAAGACGGATCGTCGTACGCTCCTGATCGGAGCACTGGGCCTGTTCGTTGCCAGTAATGTGGCCTCCTTCCTGGTGGAGGGCTTCTGGCCGTTCGTGGTCGCACGCGTGTTCATGGCACTCGCCGCTGGCGTCGCGGTCGTGACCGCACTCACGCTGGCGATGAAGATCGCCCCGGCGGAGCGGGCCGGCCGTGCGATCGCCACCGTGGTAACCGGCTTCACCGCCTCCCTCATCCTCGGAGTGCCCGCGGGGCGGCTGGTCGCCGAGTGGTTCAGCTGGCAGACCGTCTTTCTCGGCATCGCCGTCGCGACCCTTCTCGCCGCTGGCACGCTCCGGTACGCGCTGCCCCCGGTCGGAGGCGACCGGCCGGTGCCGGTCAGCCGTCAGCTGGCACTCCTCAAGAACCCCGCCATCGTGCGTGGCCTGTCGATCACCTTCTTCTGGCTCGGCGGCTACTCGGTGGCCTACACCTACCTCTCGCCGTACCTGATCGAGGTCTCCGGTGTGCCCGCCACGCTCATCAGCGGCGCGTTGCTCGCGTTCGGCATTGCCAGCCTGGTCGGCTCGAAGGCCGGCGGCTTCCTCACCGACCGTCGGGGCGTGCTGCCGACCCTGCTCGGCGGCATGGGTCTGCACCTGGCCGCGCTCGTGGCGCTGTCGTTTGTGAGTGGATCGATGATCCTCGTCCTGGCAGTTCTCGTGATCTGGTCGGTGGCAGCATGGAGCACCGGGCCCACACAGCAGTTTCACCTCGCCACCATCGAGCCGGAAGCATCTGGCATCCTGCTTGGACTCAACCAGTCGATGATGCAACTGGCCATGGCTGCCGGGGCAGGGCTGGGCGGACTGGCCGTCGCTGGTCTGACGCTTGAGTCCGTCTCGTGGATCGGGGCGGCCGGGGTCGCGGTGGCGATCGCCATCACGATCATGGGAGCAAAGGCCGGCTCGGCAGCACGAACCCGAGCCACCTCGGCTGTCGACTCCGTCCCGTCGGATCAGCCTCGCGCGGGCGCGGCGGGTAGGGCGTGAACCCCGGGCGGTGAGCGAACGGCACGATCAGGCTGGCGTTGACCCAGCACGATGGGACCTACCTGGTGCGAGTCGCTCGACCGGCTAGGTCCCATCGCGCGCTTGGCGTGGGGGTCGTCACCGGACCCCGTACGACGAGCCGGACCGAGGCGGTCCGGCTGGTGGCCTCCCGGTAGTCGGCCGGACGCTGCCGGCCGTATCCGGAACCGGCCTACCTGCTGTGCTGGAGGCTCAATATGTATCTATGGTGTCAGGTATGTCGATCACAGATCAGGCGTTGGCCATCGAGGCGGCGGAGGCGGGTGCCGCGGTCGTCCGTTCCCACTACGGATCAGCGCTGACCCGCTTTTCGAAGGGCGCGGACGACTTCGCCACCACAGCGGACATCGCGGCAGAGAAGGCGATCCTGGACACCCTGCGCGCGGCGCGTCCGGACGATGTCCTGGTGGGTGAGGAGAGCGGGCGCACGAGCACCGGCGACAGCGAGCGGATGTGGCTGGTAGACCCGTTGTGCGGGACCTTGAACTTCGCCGCGCAGACCATGCTGGTCGCGGTCAACGTGGCGCTGCGGAGCGGCACGCAGCCCACCGTGGCTGCCTCGGCGGATCCCTTCAGTGACGAGGTGTTCTGGACCGACGGCACCGCCGCCTACCTGCGCCGCGGCGCCACCGACGAGCGACTCGTCCCGTCGGCCGACTCGAAGCTGGTGGACATCAACCTCTATCCGCCATTTCCGAACGAGGTCGACTTCCGGACCGCGCGGATGCTCGCCGATGAGGACTTTGTCGCGCGGTTCCAGCTACGTGTGGTCGCCAGCACGCTGGCGGTGGCGTGGGTCGCTGCCGGCCGCCGCGCCGGCTACGTCACCGATGGTAACCAGCTATCCGACAACGTTCACTTCGCGGCCGGGCTCGCCCTGTGCACGGCGGCGGGCTGCGTGATCACCGGGATCGACGGTCAGCCGCCGGACGTCGGGCTGGGGGGACTTGTGGTGGCAGCCGACGAGCAGACCCACGCTAATCTGTTGAGGTCCGTCCAGAATCAGCGGAATCGGGCGTATTGAGTCGGGTAGCCGGCAGTTCGTGCCGAGTCGTCACGACGACGGGGGTCGCTTGGCCGCCGGGCTCGGGCTGCTGCGCCTATCGGATGCCGGCATCCTTTCCGGCGCCCTATCGGTACGTGATCGGTGGAGTCTGTGTGGGGTCGGTGTTGTCCCCCGTGCGAGCTACCGGCAGGTGTCCTCCGTGTGGTGACGATTTCCGGTGGGCGACTCCATAGCGTGGAGCACAAGCCGCGGCGCGATGGCAGCGGCTTCCCACGAAGGAGTTGTCATGCGGCTGTTGAAGCAGCTTGGGGCCGTCGCGGCGGTCGCCCTCGTCGGCAGCCTGACCGGAGCCGGTGCCACTATTCGTCGAGGAATGCTGATCGGCCTGATGGTTCGCCCAGGCCGGGGATCCGCCAGTACCCCGACCTGGGCGTCCGTCAGTTGTTGAGGTACGCCAGCAGCTGCGCGATCTGGTCGGCTCGGGACTCCCGGACCCTACGGGCGAAATCCCTGACTTCCGGGTTTTCTCCCTTTTCCTCCGCCCACTGGGACATCTCGACCGCGTTGTGCTGGTGGGCGACGAAGAGGTTGATGAAACTCCGGTCGAAGTCGGTCTCCGGCGCGTCTCTCAGCGCGGCGATCTGCTCGGGCCCGGTAGCCGGCAGACCGCCGTGCTCAGCATGCGCGGCCGGGTCATGGTCGACCGCGGCCGGTTTCGACCAGGTGTCGAGCCACGATCTCATCACGGTGACCTCGTCGTCCTGGGTGGCCTGGACGGCAGCGGCCAGGGTCTTGATCTCCGCCTGTTGCGCCCGCGTCCCCGCCAGCCCGACGAGCTCCAGGCCCTGCCCATGGTGGGCGATCATCATCTGTAGGTACATCACGTCGGCGGCGTTGTGGGCGGTGCTGATCTGGACGGCTTCGGGGGTCGGCGCCGGGGGTTCCGACGTGCTGGACGAGGTGCCACAGCCGGCCATCCACAGTGCCGCTCCGACGGCTGTCAACAGGGCAGCGACGGCCCTGGTTGCGCGCCTCATACCGGCAGCCACAGGGCGAGCGTGAACAGCGACGGCTCCCAGCTACGAATCGCGGTGTGAGCCTGCCGGCAACGGTAGCGCTCTCCGCCGAAGGTGACCTCGTCACCGACCCGGTAGGCGGTACCCGCTGCCCAGGCTGCGGCGGTCGGCCCACCGGGCTGGCCTGGCGTCCCCGGATTCGTGGGCAGGGCAGTCGAACTGGGCTGGCCGGTCGGTTTCGGCGTCGGCGCGCTGGTGGGTTCGGGAGTCGGCGACTGGGTCGGTGGGGTGGTGCCTCCGCCCCGCACGTCGAGGTCGATGCAGTTGTAGAAGGCCATCGGGGTGTCGCCGATGTTCCAGATCGCCAGCACCGTCTGCGGCCCGGCGAAGTCGCTCAGATCAACCTGGTGGGTGACGACCGCCTCGGGCTGCCGGTTGCCGCCGTCGAACTGGGCGATCCGGGTGTCGCCGATGAAGTACTCCCACGTGCTGGTGCGATGCCGAGCTGTCAGGGTCCAGCTGAAGGTGACGGTGTCGCCCACCTTCCGCGCCGGCCAGCCGCGGTTGTTGTCGTTCAGCACGGCGAACTGGGAAAGCCCGCCGTCACAGCGTTTGAGGCCCTTCGGCCCCTCCACACTCTGCGGCTCGTACTTGATCGGGCCGCAGTCCGGGACGGCGCGTTGCGCGCACAGCGCCTGCCGGCTCGGCGGCGAGGCCACGTACCCGTGCGCCGAGGCGGGCGACGCGAATGCCAGTGTCGAGCTGGCCGCGGCCGCGACGGCTGTCAGAGGGTAGGCGATGAGCTTGCGAATGTTCATCGTTCGTCAACCGTCCTGTCGGTGGTTGCCGGAACCTCCGGCATACCTCGGGTTACGGCTGAGGACGCTAGGCATGAGTGCAATAACAAAGCCTTAAAGACCGCGAAAACACTTCTTAAAGTACGATCCGCTGTTACCCAGGAGCGGTACGTGCACCGCGTCGGCTCAGCTGCGGTCGGCGTGCCAACGACGTTCGTCCGGCACGGACGGCGGGCCGGATGATGTGCCGGCCGCCAGGACCAGTGCCACCCGGGCGCCACCCAACGACCCGGTTCCGATGTGCAGCCGACCGCCAGCGGCGATGGCTATCCGCTGCACGATGTCCAGGCCAAGCCCGGTCGAACCGGCTCCGCTCGTGCCGCGTCGGACGGCTGCGGCGGGGTCGGCGATGCCGGGACCGGCATCATCGACGACGAGCGCGTCCGGTGAGACGGTGACCTGGAACGCCGACCCCTCCGGGGTGTGCGCGAACACGTTGCCGAGCAGGGCGTCCACCGCCAGGATCAGATCACCGCGTGGCACCGGCAGTGGCACCTGCCGATCGCCGCCGACCACCGTCCAGGGCCGCTGCTGGTCCTCGGCCAGGACGGCCCAGAACGCCAGCCGGTCGGCCAGCACCTCGACGAGGTCGGTGCACTCGGTGTCGCGCTCGCCCACGCTGCTCCGGGCTCCCGTGATGATGGCCTCCAACTCCTCGTCGAGGAGGTCGCAGGCTTGCCGCATCCGCTCCCCGACGGCGCCGGGCGGCATCGCCTCAACGTCGAGGCGCAGCGCCGTCAGCGGCGTACGCAGCCGGTGCGACAGGTCAGCGGCCATCTCCCGCTCGGCGTCGATCAGCCGCCGCATGTCCTGGGCAAGCCCGTTGAACGCCTGTGCAGCGTCGTGCAGCTCCGCCGGGCCGTCGGGGGCGACCCGGGCGGTCAGGTCGCCGGTGCCGAGTTGCCGGGCGGCACCGGCGAGCCGGCGGGTGGATCGCACGATCCGGCTACCCAGTCGATCGGCGACGAGTGTGGAGCCACCGACGAGGATGACGGCGAGGCCGGCGAGGGCCAGCCAGGAACGCCATACCCCATGCTCCATATCCTCGCGGGGTACGTGTACCTCGATCACCGCGGTCTGCCCGTCGCTGATCACAGTCGGCAGCAGGTAGGCCAGCCCGCCGCTCGTGTCCGCGGTGACCGGACGCCGGTATCCGGCGGCGAGTGCCACGTCGGCGGCAGCGGCGTGCACCACCCCGACCGGGGCCACGTCGGGCAGGTGCACGGCGAGCCGTCCCTCGCCGCCGGCGGTGGTGCTCATCACGGCGCGCGTCAGCAGGCGCGGATCCTCGTCCACGGCGAGCGCCGCCACCATAGCGGCAGCCTGCTGGTGGGCATCACCGATGGCTCGGTCGTACGCGAGTTGGCGGGTCACCACCGCGAGCGGCACGAGGAAGGCCAGGGCCACCATCGACGTGATGGCCAGCGCCAGCCGGTTGAGCGCCCACCTCATCGCAAACTCCGCCTCGCCCAGGTCCGACTGTCAGTTCTGATCGACCATCATGACGCCAACGCCGCGGACGGTGTGCAGCAGCCGCGGCCTGGCAGCCGTCTCGCCGAGCTTGCGCCGCAGCCAGGAGATGTGGACGTCGATCGTCTGTTCCTCACCGATTCGGGCCTGTCGCCAGACCTCGGTCATCAGCTCCCGCCGACTCACCACCCGCCCGGCCCGCTCAGCCAGGTACGTGAGTACGTCGTACTCACGCCGGGTCAGCTTGAGTGGCTTACCGTCCATCGTGGCCCGCCGCTCCTTACGCCCGATGACCAGTGGCCCGACGGTGATCGTGCCGGGCCCCTCCTGGTCGGTGCCGCTCCGGTACCGCCGCAGCACCGCCGAGATGCGGGCCAGGATGTGCTCACCGGAGAATGGCTTGGTGACGTAGTCGTCCGCGCCCGAGTTGAGCAGGTGGATGATGTCGGTCTCCGACCGGCGGGCGGTGATGACGACGACCGGTACCTCGGAGATGGACCGGATCATACGAAGCGTATCCGTACCGTCGATGTCAGGCAGCCCGAGGTCGAGGAGCACCAGATCCGGCGGCTCCCCGGTCAGGACGCGCAACGCCTCGGCCGCCTGACCGACGGCCCGCACGGCATGCCCCGCGTCGGTCAGCGCGCGGGACAGCGCCGCCGTAATGATGCTGTCGTCCTCGACCAGCAGAATCAGCGCCATCTCGTTACCATAGGCGCAATTGGGAGAAGGGATCATCATGCGCACACTCCGCGGGTGGGCGCCTACGCTCGGATGGCTCGCGGCTACTGCCGCCAGCATCGCACTGACCTCGGTCGCCCTGCTTCCCGTACTGCGCACCGCGCCGACCGGCGAGGCGGCGCTCGCCTCGGTTCGTGAGCTGTCCCGCGAGGGGCACAACGACAACCCTCCGGTGGCCGTCACGGCGTCGCCGCGGCCGCCCCCGTCGTCGGCCGCTCCGTCCGTGGCGCCACCCTCCGTGGCACCGTCCGCGGAGACACCGTCCGTTGCCGACACGCCAAGCCCCAGCACCGTCGCGCCGCGAGAGTCCACCACCCGGGACGGCTGGACCGTCACCACAGACGACGCGGGCGTGGCGACATACCTGCGCTCGTTCCGGGTGGAGGGCGGTCAGGTGGTGATCCGCGCCAGTGATGGACGGGTGCACACTGTCACCGCTACCCCCAGCATCGGTTTCTCGACGAAGACCGTGCAGAACACCCCAGACAACCTGGCGGTCTATTTCCTGGAGCCGCACCACCACTTCATCATTCACGTGGTGTGGCGGGACGACGCACCGTTCGCCCAGGTCAGCGAGATCGGCGACTGACGTCGCCCGTGCCCTCCCGGAGGGTCCGCCAGCGAGCATGCCCCACGAACCAGCCGGAACAGCCGCGAGACAGGGTCGCTGTCACCGCGGCGACCGGAATTCGGGCCGGCTACCCACGTTGTCCCTGGCGTAGCGCCGTCGACAGCCGGGGAACACCTTTCCCAGACGATCTCGACGTCCCGCATCGTGCGCCGATCGGCCAGCCTGTCGAGATCGGCGGCAAGAAGCTCGGGGATGAGGGGTATTTACGTACCCGCGCCGAGCTCGGGGTGCCAGTCGTCGTGCCGGTCGGCCAGGTGTCGGCGCAGCCGAGCCTGCATGAGGCGAAACCGGTCGAGCCACGGAACCGGGACCCGGCGATCGTGCAGCACCGATCGGGCGATGTCCGCGGCGGTCTGGTGCTCGCCGCGCTTCTCACAGGTCAGGGCGACCATCCACCGCATCTCACCTTCCACGTCGGGGTCATCGGTGCGGGAGGCGACCCACCCGGCCTCGGCGGCGCAGTTGCGGCCCAACCGCAGGAGCAGCCGGGCCAGCCAGATGGTGAGGGTCATGCGGTCGGCGGGCGGCATCGTGCACTGGGTGTGGGCACGTTGCAGGATGGTCACCGTGATCCGGGGCGCGCGGGTGGTGAGCTGCTCGACGTGAGTAGTGAGCCAGCGGGTCAGCGTGATGTCCAACGGCACCGCGTCAGCGAGTAACTGGGTGACGACCCGCTCGGGTGGCCCGCCGGCGCCTGCTATCCGTTCGGCGAAGGAGCGGTGCAGCAGGACTCGTAGCGCGCTGGCCGTGCCCTCGTGCAGCACCCGTGCGACGACCGGGTGGCGGAATGTCAGCTCGTCACCGGTGCTGGCGACGACGCCGGCCCGTGCGGCCGGCGTCAGCAGCTCGACCAATTCGGCGGTGGGACGCTCGGTCACCACGGCCAATTCGCTGAGCGAACAGCCGGGGCCGACGTCCGCGGCAGGTCCAGCAGCGAGGAAGGCCGCCGCGCGCAGTACCTCTCGGGTCGGCTGGGTGAATGGGGCGAGGTGGGCGTGGACCACACGGATGAGGCTTGCGGGAAGCTGGCCGTTGGGGTCGGAACCCGCTGTGGCCAGGTGCCACAGGTAGCACGGGTTACCCCCGGCGGCCGCCACGAGATGGTCCAGCTCCGGGGATTCCGGCGGTTCCGGAGCAGCCGTACGTACCAGGTGGCTGCTGGCCGCCCGGGTCAGGGGGGCCAGCTCGTGGACCTCGTCGGCGGCGGTGCCGAACTCGGCGGTGCCGAACTCGGCGGTGCCGGGCCAACTGGTGGCGATGAGCAGGAGCGGCAGTTGCGTCGTCACCTCGTGTAGGGCCCTCCAGGCCGCCACGGTGTGTGCATCAGCCCAATGCAGGTTGTCCACCACGAGGACCAGCGGAGCTTGCTGGGCGACCTGTCGTACCAGGCTGACCACCCGGGCAACCGGCGCGGTGGCCGAGTTGCCCATGGGCGGGCTCGTGGCCAGCGAGATCTGCCGGACCAGCTCGCTGCTGGGCTCACCCGCCAACGCCGACTCCATGCACTCCAGCAGGAGTCCAAGCGGTACGCGTCGGGACAACTCCCTGCCGACGGCCCAACCGATCCGGCAGGTAAACGGTGCCGTACTCGGCAGTGCCACGGCGAGTAGTGCCGACTTGCCCATTCCCGTGAAGCCCTCGACGCGGATGCTGCGCCCTTGGCCACGGGTCGCTTCGACGACGGCTCGACGTAGCCGGCGGATTTCTGTCTCGCGGCCGGCCAGTGATCCAGGGCCGGCTCGTACCGGCGACCGGGTGCCGGTTCGTGGTGGTGACGCCGGTACGTGACCAGCGGGCTCCGTCGGTATGGGAGGGCGCGGACGACGTGGCACATCCGCCCGGCCCGCAGCGTGGAGAGCCGCGGTCAGCAGGGGAGCGAGGTTCTCACGAGTTGGATGAGCCTCGATCAGCGTGCGGAGCGTCGAGATGGCCTCGTTATGACGGCCGGTTTCGACGAGCAGCGTGGCGTGCCGTTCCGCGGTGGTCAACCGGAGCTCCGCCAGGCGTTGCCGCTGGGCCTCGGCGAAGGGGCCGGGTACGCCGGCGAGCGCTGTCCCCTGCCACATCCGCAGTGCGGCGGTGAGCGAGGCCAGTTCCGTACTGCTGTCGCCGATGGCCCGGTGCCGTTTGCTCTCCTCGCGCAGTGCCTCGAACCGGAAGGCGTCGACGTCCTGCTTCCGTACCCGCAGGCGATAGGTGCCGCCGCCGGAGGTGAGCACCTGACCAGCTGACCACCGGTGTCGACACGGATCCAGGATCTTGCGTAACGAGGAGATGTACGTGTAGAGGTTTCCGGTCGCACTGGCCGGCGGGTCGTCACCCCACAGTGCTGCGATCAGCTGTTCCCGGGTCACGGCGTGGTTCGCGTGTAGTGCGAGGAAGCTGAGGACGGCGGTCCGGTTGCCGGAGCCGAGCACGAGTTCGGTGTCGTCCTGCCAGGCCTGTGGTGGCCCAAGTAAGCGAATGTTCATGCCGGCGTGCTCGGTCGGCACGGCCAGCGGTTGGAGCGTGCGATTGGTGATCGTCGTCGTCAACGGACCGCTCCCTCCGTTGCCTGTATCGACGCACCGGGTGTCACACCGCGAGCAAAGGTTATCGCTTCTCCGGAGGGGCACCCCGATGATAGCCCATCGTGGACAGTGCTGATCCGTACGCTGATTGGTCCTTCGCTGAAGCTCTCCCGGGCAACAGGTGACCG
The DNA here is from genome assembly GCF_000378845.1 of Salinispora pacifica DSM 45544. Taxonomy (NCBI): domain Bacteria; kingdom Bacillati; phylum Actinomycetota; class Actinomycetes; order Micromonosporales; family Micromonosporaceae; genus Salinispora; species Salinispora pacifica. The sequence goes on from NZ_KB905359.1 coordinate 3,382,869, forward strand.
AAACCTGCCCGTCACCTGCGCGGCACTTGACGGGGACGGCGGCTCCGGGCAAGAAGTCCCGCCAGCCAGGGCACGATAGCCCTGTTGTCCTTTCACGTGAGGTGAGCGGGCTGCTGCACTCGTTCCGTGCTGGCTGACCGTGATGCTGTCTCGGATCCCTTCGCGGGCGAGCTGTTCCTGACGCTCGCCATGGAGGGGCGGCTGGTCATCGACGCGGTGCGGGCTGATGCCGCAATAGCGGACCTGCAGCGTACCCTTTCGGCCGTCCAGAACCGGCTGCACGTGTTGCGCGTGCGGCAGGGTCGGCCCACCTGGCGGATGGACGATCTGCCTGACGACCTGGCCAGCGACGTAGTGAACGCGATCTTTGCGGACCAGCTCTCCCCTGGTCGCCTGGAACAGGCAGAGGTCGAACTCCGTAAGTACATCGAGGCGGTGCGGTGTGCGCGGCGACCGGGTCCGCCTCCCGGCGCCGCCGCGTCGAACACCCCGGAGCCCCAGTGATCGGCTGGGCGCGCCACGAACCTCCACGACCGCGGTCGAGGCGTGAAGGTGGCATGGAGGAACTCTGAAGATCTGCTCCGCACACTGGCGCCGCCAGAAACACAACGATGCGGAGGACGTCGTGGAACAGGTTCGGGTGGTGCTGCGGGCCTCGGATCCGCTCAGCTACGAGGGGCTGCTGAGCTATCTCCAGTCCCGGTCGGAGTTCACGGTGGTGGACCCGGCGGATCAGGCGGAGGCCACGGTTTTCGTGGTTTCCTGCGATCAGCTGACGGCCGACGTGGTGGCCCTGCTACGTCGTAGCGCGGCGGAGCTCGCTGTCCCGGTCGTACTCGTGGTCAGTGAGATCACCGAAGCTGAGCTACTCATCGCGGTGGAGTGCCGGGTCGTCGCGGTTCTGCCGCGAGGCGCCGTGACCGCTGACCGGTTGGCGCACAGCGTGCTGGCCGCGGCGAACGGCGGCGGTGTCCTCCCCCCGAACCTGGTGGGTGAGTTGCTCAAGCACGTTGAGCGGTTGCACCGTGAGGTGCTGACGCCGAACGGACTCAACGCCGCCGGGCTCACCTCCCGTGAGATCGACGTGTTGCGGCTGATGGCCAACGGATTCGACACCCACGAGATCGCCGACGAACTCTGCTACTCCGAGCGAACCGTGAAGAACGTCATCTACGGGGTCACCCACCGGCTCAAGCTGCGCAACCGTGCGCACGCCGTCGCGTATGCGCTGCGCACCGGCATGATCTGACCCCCCGGTCATCCGGTCCTTCCCCCCGGGGCAGGGCCGCGTCGGGGTGGGAGATCTCCTGCCTGGGCATGTCCGCCAGCGCGGTGTCGCGCTGGGCGTGGCGTGCCTGTTCATGTTGGGTCCTGACATGTCAATTTCCGCCTCTTCTGGCACTGTGACGCGTCCGTGAACAGGCGCGACGTCTTGACACCCCACAGAAACAGGCGTAAAAAAAGCCATCTCAACTTTGAAACGGGGTTGAAACAACATGTACGCCGAGGAGCGACAGCAGGAGATCGTCCGGTTGGCCCGGTCCCATGGCCGCGTCGACGTGGCGACGCTTGCCGGCACTCTCCAGGTGACGACGGAGACGATCCGCCGTGACCTCACCGTGCTGGAGCGTGCCGGCGTACTGCGCCGGGTGCACGGCGGAGCGATCCCCGCGGAACGGCTGGGATTCGAGCCGGCCCTGGCCACCCGGGACTCGGTCCTGATCCACGAGAAGGAACGGATCGCCGCAACGGCGCTGGCCGAGGTGCCGTCGGAGGGCTCGATCATCCTCGACGCGGGCAGCACGACCGCCCGCCTCGCCGAGGCGCTGCCCACCGATCGAGAGCTGACGGTTGTGGTCAACTCCCCGGTCATCGCCACCCTTCTCGGCTCCCGGCCGAATCTGAACGTGCTCCTTTTGGGCGGACGACTACGGGCGCGCACCCTGGCCACGGTGGAGGACTGGGCCCTGCGCGCGCTCGCCGACCTGTACGTCGACGTCGCGTTTCTCGGCACCAACGGATGCTCGGTCAGGCGGGGCCTGACCACGCCCGACCCGGCCGAGGCGTCGGTGAAGCGGGCGATGATCGCGGCAGCTCGCCGCGCCGTGCTCCTCGCTGACCACACGAAGCTCGGCAACGACCACTTCGCGCGGTTCGGGTCTCTCACCGACCTGGACCTGATCGTCACCGACTCCGGAGTCGAGGACGGTCTCGCGGTCGAGCTGGAGAGCGCCGGGGTCCGGGTGGTGCAGGCATGATCGTCACTCTCACCCTCAACCCGAGCCTCGACCGCACCATCGAGATCGAGGAACTCGTTCGTGGTGACGTCATCCGGGCCACGTCGGGGAGTATCGAGCCGGGCGGCAAGGGCGTGAACGTGTCCCGTGCTCTGCTGGCCAACGGCGTACCGTCGCGGGCCCTGGTCACCTGCGGCGGGGACGAGGGCGGTCAGCTCATCCGCCTCCTGCGCAGCGAGCGGGTCGACGTGTGCGCGCTGCCGATATCCGGGAGTACGCGGTCGAACATCACCCTCGCCGAGCCGGACGGCACGGTCACGAAGATCAACGAGCCGGGGCCGGAACTCAGTGCCACGGAGTTCTCCGCGATCACCGACCAGGTGCTCACCGAGGCCGGTGCCGGTGGCTGCGTGGTGATCTGTGGAAGCATCCCGCCAGGCCTGCCCACCCAGGAGTTCCGCAGCCTCTGTGAGCGGGTCGTCGCCGCCGGTGACCCCCTGGTGGTGGACACCAGCGGGCCTGCCCTCCAGGCTGCCGCGAAGGCGGGCGCCAGCCTGGTCAAGCCCAACCGGGAGGAACTCGCCCAGGTGGTCGGTCGTCCGCTGGCCTCCTTCGCGGACGTGGTCGACGCCGCGCAGGAGCTCCGCTCCTGGGGAGCGGGCGCAGTGCTGGCCAGTCTCGGGGCGGACGGAGCCGTCCTGGTCGACGCCAACGGGGTCATCGCCGGCGCGGCGACCGTGGCACGTCCACGCAGTTCGGTCGGGGCCGGCGACGCCCTCCTGGCCGGCTTCCTCGCCGCCGGCGGCGGGGTCTCCATCCCCGCTGCCCGGTCCGGCCAGGTCGAGGATCCCGAGTCGGGTGGGCAGTCACCCCACCGGCGGAACGCGCTGGCCGAGGCCGTCGCCTGGGGTGCCGCCGCCGTGAGTCTGCCCGGTAGCCAGATGCCCGGCCCCGCTGACATTCGTCGTGAACGAGTTCGGCTGCACAGCCGATTGACCGAAGTCCAGCCACTACTTTCCCCCAGCTGACCCTCCCCGGCTCCACCCCCCGCCCCGGTGTCGAAGGAGTAACCCCTCATGACAACAAGCAACTACACACCTACAGTTCAGGGCACCGGCGTCAAGGCCACCATCCAGCGGTTCGGTGGCTTCCTCGCCGGCATGGTGATGCCCAACATCGGCGCCTTCATCGCCTGGGGCCTGATCACCGCTTTGTTCATCCCGACCGGGTGGCTCCCGAACGAGGACTTCGCCGCCCTGGTCGGCCCGATGATCACCCTGCTACTGCCGGTCCTCATCGGCTACACCGGCGGCCGTCTCGTGCACGGTCAGCGCGGCGCCGTCGTCGGTGCGGTCGCCACCGTCGGTATCGTCGTCGGCGCCGACGTGCCGATGTTCCTCGGCGCGATGATCATCGGTCCGGCGGCCGCGTACCTGGTCAAGCGCGTAGACGGGCTGATCCAGGACCGGATCCGGCCCGGATTCGAGATGCTGGTCGACAACTTCACCGCCGGCATCGTCGGCGCGGGCATGGCCCTACTCGGCGTGTGGGGGATCGGCCCGATCGTCGGCCGCCTGACCGACATCGCGGGCAGCGGCGTGGACTGGCTGGTCTCCCACCACATGCTTGGTCTGGTGTCGGTCATCGTCGAGCCGGCGAAGGTGCTGTTCCTCAACAACGCCATCAACCACGGCGTGCTCAGCCCGCTCGGGGTGACCGAGGCGGCCGAGGCCGGCAAGTCGATCCTGTTCATGGTCGAGACGAACCCAGGACCCGGGCTCGGTCTGCTGCTGGCGTTCTTCTTCTTCGGGCCCCGCTCACTGCGTCCGACCGCCCCGGCGGCGATGATCATTCAGTTCTTCGGCGGCATTCACGAGGTGTACTTCCCGTACGTGCTGATGAAGCCCCGCCTGATCCTGGCGATGATCGCGGGCGGTGCCGCCGGTGTCTCCACCTTCATGATCACCGGAGCGGGTCTGGTCGCCACCCCCTCACCCGGCAGCGTTTTCGCCTACTTCGCGGTCACCCCGAAGGGCGGCTGGTTCGGCGTCGTGCTCGGCATTGTGATCGCCGCCGCGGTGACCTTCGCAGTCGCGGCCCTGCTGCTCGGGTTCGGGCGGAAGGCGGGAGACGAAGCCGACGACGCGGCCGTCACCCCGGAGGAGCAGGCCGACCGCGAGCAGGCGGAACTGGCCGCCGCGCGGCGTCGCTCGGCCGACAACAAGAACCTGGCGCCGGCCTCCCGCGGATCCGGCGACGACACCGCGCCACAAGCGACTGCAAAGGAGTCCTGACCACCATGACCACCATCAACGGCGCCGCCGTCCGCAAGGTTGTCATCGCCTGCGACGCCGGCATGGGCAGCAGCGCGATGCTCGCCGGCCAGCTACGCCGCCAACTCGGCAAACACTCGGTGGCCGTCGAGCACACACCGGTCGACACCATTCCCGCCGACGCCGACGTGGTGATCTGCCACCAGGGCCTCGCCGAGCGGGCCCGGATCAGCGCCCCAGACACGATCATCGTGCCGATCCAGGTCTTCATCGGCGATCCGGCGGTGACCCGAGTCGTCAAGGCCGTGCAGACCGGCGGCGACCTCGATGGATGACCGCCTGCTGGCGCCAGAGGCCGTCCGGCTCGACGAACACGCCGCCAACCGCGACGACGCGATCCGTCGCTGCGGCGGCGTGCTCGTCGAGATCGGCGCCGTTGACCCGGCGTACGTGACGGCGATGCTGGACCGAGAGCAGTCGATCTCCACCTACGTGGGCGCGGGGGTGGCGATCCCGCACGGCACGACCGCCGGCAAGGCGGCCATCCGCCGCGACGCCCTCGCTGTCGTCCGGTTCCCCGCCGGCGTCGACTGGGGCGGCAACCACGTCACCACCTGCGTGGCGATCGCCGCCCAGGGCGACGGGCACATCGAACTCCTCGCCGACCTCGCCGAGCTGCTCCTGGACCCCGAGCGGGCCCGTGCGCTCCACGAGGCAGCCGACCCCGATGACGTGCGGCGGCTGCTGTTGTCCTCCGCCCCCAACTGACCAGCACACTCGAGAGGAACTCGCGCCATGAAGGTCGTACGCTTCCACGCTCCCGGTGACGTCCGGATCGAGGACGCCCCCGAGCCCACTGCCGGGCGGGGAGAGGTGAAGCTTCGCGTCCGTAACTGTTCCACCTGCGGGACCGATGTGAAGATCTCCCGGTTCGGCCACCATCACATCGTGCCGCCCCGCGTGATGGGGCACGAGATCGCCGGCGAGGTGGTGGAGGTCGGCGCCGCGGTGGACGGCTGGTCGCCCGGCGACCGGGTCCAGGTCATCGCCGCCATTCCCTGCGGGCAGTGCGGCGAGTGCCAGCAGGGCCGCCGGACGGTCTGCCCCAACCAGGAGTCGATGGGATACCACTACGACGGTGGGTTCGCCGAGTATCTCGTGGTGCCGAGCAAAGTGCTCGCCGTCGACGGGCTCAACCGTATCCCGGACGGGGTCAGCTACGCCGAAGCGTCGGTCGCCGAACCGCTGGCGTGCGTCCTCAACGGGCAGAACCTCGCTCAGGTCGGCGCTGGGGACGACGTGGTGGTGATCGGCTCCGGCCCGATCGGCTGTCTGCACGTACGGCTGGCCCGGGCCCGGGGCGCCAGGAGTGTGGTCCTGGTCGACCTCAACCAGGACCGGCTCAGCCAGGCCGCTGCGCTGGTCGCGCCGGACGCGACGATCTGCGCGGCCGACACCGACCCGGTCGACGCCGTGCTCAAGTTCACCAACGGGCGCGGCGCCGACGTCATCATCACCGCCGCCGCCTCCGGCGCGGCCCAGGAACAGGCCGTCCAGATGGCCGCCCGGCAGGGCCGGATCAGCCTCTTCGGTGGGCTGCCGAAGGACCGGCCAGTCATCGGCCTGGACGCCAACCTGGTGCACTACCGGGAGCTGACGCTGGTCGGCGCGAACGGGTCGAGCCCCGCCCACAACGCCGAGGCACTGCGCCTCATCGCCTCCGGTGAGGTGCCGGTCGCCGACCTCATCACCCACCGGTTGCCGCTGGACGGCGCCATCGACGCCTTCGAACTGGTCGCCACGGGTGAGGCGATCAAGGTGACGATCGAGCCCTGACCCGCGCGCCTGCCGTCCCCAGAAGGGAGCCCGCAATGCCCACCCGTTCCGTTACGGTCGGTGCTACCAGTGGCCTGCACGCCCGGCCCGCCGCCCTGTTCGTCGCTGCCGCGGCGGCTCAGTCCGTTCCGGTGACCATTCGGACCGGCGACAAGCCTCCCGTTCCTGCCCGTAGCCTGCTGTCCGTGCTGGCCCTGGGCGCCAAGCACGGCGCCGAGGTCACCCTCGAAGCTGACGGTCCCACGGCCGACGCCGCCCTCGACGCGCTCGCCACGCTGCTCGCCCGTGACCTCGACTCCGATGACGAGTCACCGGACCATGGCTGAGCTGCTGCGTGGCATCGGCGTCAGCCCGGGGAGCGCCGCCGGCCCGGCGTATCGGATGAGCCCACCACCACCGCCGCCCGAGCCGGCCGTAGCGGTTGATCCGGACGCCGAGGTCGAGCGGGCGGTGGCCGCGCTGAATACCGTGGCCGCGGACCTGACCCGCCGGGCCGAGGGTGTGGCAGCCCGGGCGGCGGCCGATGTTCTGCGGGCACAGGCGATGATGGCGCAGGATCCGGAGCTGTCGGCCGCTGTGGTCGCGGAGGTGCGGGCCGGGGCCAGCGCACCGGTCGCCGTCGACCGGGCGCTGGCCGTGCACCGGGAGGCGTTCCTGGCCGCCGGGGGCTATCTCGCCGAGCGCGTCACCGATCTGGACGATATTCGGGACCGGGTCGTCGCCGCCTGCCTGGGGCTGCCGCCACCCGGTATCCCCGATCCGGGCCATCCGTTTGTGCTGATCGCCCGTGACCTCGCGCCGGCGGACACCGCCGGCCTGGATCCGGAGCAGGTGCTGGCGCTGGTCACCGAGGACGGTGGGCCGACCAGCCACACCGCGATTCTGGCCCGAGCCGCTGGCCTACCGGCTGTGGTCCGGTGCCCCGGTGCGATGGCTGTTGCCGACGGGGTCGAGGTCACCGTCGACGGCTCGACCGGGCAGGTCGAGGTGGGCGTGAATCACGACACCGTCATCGCCACCCGGGTCTCCGAGCAGCGGCGTCGGCGCCGACTCGCCACGACCCGGGGGCCCGGCCAAACCGCCGACGGCCACCCCGTGGCCCTGTACGGCAACATCGGCTCGGCTGAGGATGTGGACGGTGAGCTGGAAGGCGTCGGTCTGTTCCGGACCGAACTGCTCTACCTGCATCGCACCGATCCGCCCGGACGCGACGAGCAGGTCGCCGCCTACGCCGAGGTCTTCACCGCGCTCCCCGGGCGCAGAGTCATCGTGCGGACCCTCGACGCCGGCGCTGACAAGCCCCTGCCCTTCCTCACGGCCGGGGTGGAACCGAACCCGGCACTGGGCGTACGCGGCCTGCGGTTGGCCCGGCGGCGGGCGGATGTGCTCCATCTCCAGCTCGGGGCGATCGCACAGGCGGCCCGGGACACGGCAGCCGAGGTGTGGGTGATGGCACCGATGGTGGCGACGGTCGCGGAGGCCGCCTGGTTTGCCGCCGCCTGCCGGGACGCCGGCCTTCCCACAGCGGGAGCGATGGTCGAGGTGCCGGCGGCAGCCCTGCGGGCCCGCTCGTTGCTGTCGGTGGTGGACTTCCTCAGCATCGGCACCAACGACCTGAGCCAGTACACCTTCGCCGCCGACCGGCAGTGTGGCGACCTGGCCGACCTGCTCGACCCGGCACAGCCCGCGTTGCTCGAACTCATCTCCGGCTGTGCCGCCGCCGGCGCGGCCGCCGGCAAACCGGTCGGTGTCTGTGGTGAGGCCGCGGCCGACCCGAGGATCGCGCCGGTGCTCGTCGGCCTCGGCGTGACCAGCCTTTCCATGGCCCCACGGGCAGTGCCCGAGGTGCGGGAGGCGCTCGCCGCCCACACCCTCGCCGACTGTCGGCGACTCGCCGCCGAGGCGTTGTGGGCGGCCGGCGCGGCACCGCTCACCGTCCCCTGAGCCGACTCGGCGGTGGGCCGCCCGAGCACTGTCGGGTGTCCCGCCGCCGGCCGGCAGCGTCGCAACCCGGGACTGTCGTCCCGGTGCTGCGGTCCGCCGCACCTCGTGGATTCGGAGCGCACGTGTCACCGACACCGGATCAGCGGCTTCGGGTCTCAGTCCTGGGCTCCGTGCGGGCCTGGCTCGGCGAACACGAGCTGCCCCTCGGACCGGCCCGGCAGCGGGCACTCTTCGCGGTGCTGGCAGCCGCTGCCGGCCGTCCCGTCGGCCGGGACGAGCTGATCGAGGGAATCTGGGGCACCTCGCCGCCGGCTACCGCGGCCGGCAGTGTCTACACCTACGTCTCCGGGCTTCGGCGCAGTCTGGCGACGCCGGGCCCACCCCGATCGAGTCACCACCTACTCACCTCCGGCCCGTCGGGCTACGCCCTGCGGCTGTCCCCCGAGGACCTGGACAGCGAACGCTTTCTGGCTTTCTGCCAACAGGCTCAGGAACTGCGGGAGGCCGACCCGCAGGCTGCGGCCACCCGGTGGGACGAGGCACTGGCCTTGTGGCATGGGGAGGCGTACGCCGGAGTCTCCGGTCCCCGGATCGAGACGGAACGTACCCGGCTGGCCGAGCGTCGCCTCACCGCGACCGAACAGCGGGCACGACTGGGCCTGCAACTCGGCGACGACGACCTGCTGGCCACACTGTCCGGCCTGGTGCACGAGCACCCGCTGCACGAGCCCCTGTACGAGTTGCTGATGCTCGCCCTGCACCGGATCGGCCGCCGTACCGCGGCGATTGAGGTGTTCCGGGCCGCTCGGCACACCCTTCTCGCCGAGCTCGGTGTCGGACCCGGCCCGGCTCTGACCGAGTTGCACCGACGGCTGCTGGCCGAGCCCGCCGCCCCCGCTGCCCCCGCCACCCGCCCCACACCACCGATCCTGCCATCCGAGATCAGCAGCGCGGCGTGCGACGGTCAGGCGCGGGTACTGGCGGGGCGCGACGACGAACTGAAGATGCTGCGCGTCCTGGTTCGGGCGGTCGCGGCGGGCCACGGAACCGCGCTGTGGATCGAGGGCGAGCCGGGCATCGGCAAGACGGAACTACTCACCGCCGCCATCGCCGACGCGGACGGCCTGGGCTGCCAGATCGCGTGGGGCGCCGCCGACGAACCGGACCAGGACGTCCCGCTACAGGTGATCTGGCGGGCGTTGGGCGTGCGGGCGACCTCGGAGTGGCATCGACCTCCGAACCCGGCGGCCGCCGCGGAACGCCTGCTCGCACACGTGCGGGCGAGCTGCGAGACCGGGCCCCTTGTGCTCGTCGTCGACAACTTTCAGTGGGTGGACGAGGTCAGCTGCCTGCTCTGGGACCGGCTGATCGCCGTCACGCGACGTATGCCGCTGCTGCTTGTCGCGGCGACCCGACTCGGGTCGTACGGCCACGCACCAGCCCAGCTACGCCGGAGCGTCCAGGCCCGGGAGGGCCACGTACTGCGTCTGGGTGCGCTGCCGCCAGCGGCGATCGAGCAGTTGGTGGCCCAGTTGGTCGGGGCTCCGGTGGGGCCGTACCTGGCGGCGGTCGTGCCGCGGCTGGGCGGAAACCCGCTCGGTGCCCGTGAGGTGATCACAGCCTTGGTCCGTCGTGGGGCGGTGCGGATCAGTGACGGGTGTGCCGACATCGACACATCCGTCCCGGTGGAGGCTCCCCGCTCACTGCTGGTCGTGATCCGGGCCATCGTGGACCTTCTCTCACCCGCCACCCAGGAGGTCCTACGAACGGCGGCGCTACTTGGCCCGGAGTTCAGCGGCGACGACATCGTCGCGGTCACCGGACAATCACCAGTCGACCTGGTGGCAAACCTGGAGGAGGCACTCGCTGCCCACATCGTCGTGGAAGCGGGTAGCGTGCTCGCCTTTCGTCACCCACTCGTGCGGCGAATGCTCTACGAGGGTATCCCGGCGCCGGCGCGAGCGGCGTTGCACCGGCACACGGCCGAGGTGCTGCACCGTGGCGGCGGTTCGGTGATCCGGGTGGCCGAGCAACTCGCCGCCGGGGAGCCCCCGGTCGACGAGTGGATGGTGTCCTGGCTCGTCGAGCGGCACGCCGAGGTGACGAAGCGGGCGCCGCAGGTCGCCGGCCAGCTGCTGCGGCGGGTGCTCGACACGGATGTACCCAGCACGACACAGCGCACGGTGCTGCTCATCGCCCTGGTCAGACTGGACTTCCGGCACCAGCGGTGGTCGATGGCCGAGGCGTGCGAGGCCGCCGGTCTGACCCGGGACCCGGCCGATCGTGCGGAGATGCGTCACCTGCTCGCCACCATGATCTTTCGTCGTGGCGACGCCGTGGCCGCGACCAGCCTGCTCGAGGCATCGCTTCGCGATCCCGAAACGCCCGAGCTCTGGCGGACGAGCCACCATGTGCTGCTGGCCGACTTCCGGCGGGGCAGCCTCGACGATCTCGACGGTGCCGATCGAACGGCCGGGTGCACCCACAGCGAGGCGGTCGCGGCGGGACAGCCGTGCGACGCCGCGTTCGCGTTGCAGACCGTGTGGCTGACCAACTCGATCCGGCGGGACCACGAACGTGCGCTGGAGTACGTCGACCGAGCGTTGGACACCGTTCGGGGCCGTCGGGCGTGCGTGGGCATGTACCTTGACCTGCTCGACAACCGGACGTTCACCCTGCAGAACCTCGACCGGCTCGACGAGGCCGAACGGACCCTGCGTGAGGCGGCGCTCGTCGCCATCCGACACCGGCTTCCACACGGCCTACCGGTGGCCACGGCGGTGCAGCACTACTGGCTCGGCCGCTGGGACGACGCCCTGACAACGCTCAGCGCGGTCCGAGCGGTCGCCGATGACAATCCCGGCATCACGTTCCTGGGAGCCCGCGAACCGGGTGCCGTCACCATGTTGCTGCACGGTGTCGCCGCGCTGATCGCCGCACACCACGACGACGCTGGCCTGGTCGCCGAGCACCTGGCGGCGGTGCACGCGCTGCCCGCCACCGATGCCGAGCGGGCGAGTAGCGACTTCCTGCTGGTCGCCCGCTCGTTGGTCGCCGAGCAGCAGGGCCGGGCCGACGAGGCGCTCGACATCCTCGCCCCCCTGCTGGCACCGGCGTACGCGCCGATGATGCTGCGTCACCAGTGGCTTCCGGGCGTGGTGCGGCTCGCGCTCGACCAGCGCCGCACCGACGTCGTCGAATGGGCGGTGGAGATCTGCGCGGGTGAGGCGGACAAGGAGGTCCGGCCCGCTCGGGCAGCTGCCGCGGCCGAGCGCTGTCGGGCGCTGATCACGGGGGATCCGCAACCAGCCCTGGCTGCGGCGGCACGCTATCGCAGGGTGGGTCGGGCGCCGGAACTGGCGGCGGCACTCGAGGACGCGGCGGTGCTGCTCGCCGCCGATCGTCGCCCGCACGAGGCGATCCGGGTGTGCGGCGAGGCGGTATCGCTGTATTCGGCGCTCGGCGCCCGATGGGATCTGCGCCGGATCCGCCGCCGGCTCGCTGAGTTCGGGGTGGATCGGTCCCGCGAAGCGGTGTCCTTGGGTCGGCGGTCCGTCGCTGTCCTCAGTGCAGGGTGACCTCGATCGGCCCCATCTTCTGCTCAGCGAGCTTGCTGGCCTTGTCGGCCGCCGCCCCTATCGCCTCCGTGATCGCGTTCTGCAGGGCCTGCACGTCACGATGGTCGAAGACGCTCGGGTTGACTCGGACGGCAAAGACCTTGCCGAGCCCGCCGGCCAGCACCGTCACCGTCCTGTCCTGGGAGCGCCCGGTCACGACCGCCTTCTCGAGGTCGGTCTGGGCGTCGCGCATCTGCTGCTCGAACGCCTGGGCCTGGTCCAGAAACTGGTGGATTTCCGGCTGCATGAGATCTCTTCTCCGTTCAACCGACAGCGGCCAGGCCGTCGTGCTGCTGTGCGCTCACCCTGCCTGCGGTGGTGCGGGCGGCGAGGCCGTTCAGGTCGGCGAGGGTCAGGGTCCGCGACGCGGCCATCCCGGTCAGCCGCATCGAGAGCAGGTGCGCCGCGCGGACGGTGCCCTCGGGTAGCCCGGCGGCCAGGTCGACAAGGGCTTCCCGTACGTCGTCGGGCACCTCGTGGCCACGGCGGACCAGGTGCCGGACGATGATGTCGGCCAGTTCCGGGATCGAGTAGTCGGGCATGGTCCATTCCTGTCCGAAAGCCTCGGCGAGCACCGGGACGGCGGCCCGTAGTTCCCGTAGCTCCGGTGCCGCACCGAGGAGGAGGATCACCGGATCACCTAGTTTCGGGCGAGTCAGGTCCACCAACTGCTCCATGATGTCGGGGCCGGAACCAAGGGCATCATCGGAATAGTCGATCATCAGCACGCCGCCTTCGGCGTCCCGCAGTGCCGCCTGGACCAGGCTCCGGGCCTGCCCGGGCCATCGTGGCGCCAGCTCCTTGCCGGTGGTGACGCGGATCAGGTGGCCGACCGGCACCAGACCCAGCTCGGACAGACCGGCGGCGTAGTGCCGGGCGAACTCACCGCGACCGCTGCCGGCCGGGCCGCTGAGGATGACGTTCGCGTGTCTGCCGTACGCACGCCGCCGGCTGCGCAACTCGCACACCTGGAGCAGGGTCGCGCCGATGGCGTCCCGCACGGATGTCGCCCCGACCAGTTCACAGACCCGGCGCCAGCTACGCGTGGCATTGATTGCCCCGGCTGGGTTCAGGCTGGGGTCGGGCTGCTCGGTCTGTTCCACCGGCAGCTCCTCCAGCAGCGCGAACTCGGGAGCCAGGTCCTCCGCGGTGAGCCGGTTGAGCTCGCTGTCCTTCGCCGGCGGCGTGGTGGCCAGGCGGGACGCCTGATTGTTGATCATCGCTTCGAAGAGCTTGCGGGCCACTCGGCCGTTGCCGAACGTCGCGGTTTTCGGAACCCGGGTGAAGTAGGTGGTCAACCCGTCCACCGCGTCGTCCGTCAGCTCGTAGTAGTGCTTGCCGCACAGGTTGGAGGTGATGGTGACGAGCTCCTCCACGGTGTAGTTCGGGAACTCGATCGACTTGGTGAACCGGGACGCCAGACCCGGGTTCGATTCGAGGAACTTCTCCATCAGCTCCGAGTAGCCGGCCACGATCACCACCAACTCGTCGCGGTGGTCCTCCATCATCTTCATCAGCGCGTCGATCGCCTCCTGACCGAAGTCGGGACCCGACCCACCGGAACCGGCTGACAGTGTGTACGCCTCGTCGATGAACAGCACCCCACCCAGCGCCTTGGTCACCAGCTCGGTGGTCTTGATCGCGGTGGAGCCGATGTACTGCCCGACGAGATCAGCGCGGGCCGCCTCGACCATATGTCCCTCGGACAGGATGCCCAGCTCGGCGAGGACCGCGCCGTAGAGGCGGGCAACCGTGGTCTTACCGGTGCCGGGTGGACCCGCGAAGACCAGATGCCGGCTCATCGGGGGCATCGGTAGCCCCATCTCCTGCCGAATCTGTGACATCTTGATCAAATTGATCAGCGCGGTGACCTCCTGCTTGACACCGCGTAGGCCAATCAGCCCGTTGAGCTCGCGCAACGGGCCGCTCAACTCGTCAGCCGACTCGGCCGAAGGCTGCTCCGGCTCGTCCTCGACAGTCGCGGTACCGGTCGCGGCGGGGCCGCCCGGGATCGCGGACCCGGACGTGGTCCGCTGCGGAAGATCGGTGCTCAGCTCCTCGACGGTGAGCTGCGCATCGGTGGCCGCCCGCACGTCGACGCCACCGCTGTCCCGCACGGTGCACCGGGCGATCGTCACCGGATCCGGCGTGTCCACGTCGAAGCCGTTCACGCCGCTGTCGAGTACCTCGCAGTCGGTGAACCCGCCGCGGGCGCCGCGGGCCAGTGCGATGCCGTTGCGGCGCGCCCGACGCACCCGGATCTGCGTCGCGGTGACCACACCGTCGGTGCCGACCTCCACACCGTCGCCCGTCGCGTCCTGGATTTCGGTGTCCTGGAGGCGGAGGTCGCCGTCGCCGGCCATGACCCCGGCTCCGCGGAGCAGGGCGGACTGCAGTTCCAGGCTGGAGCCGCCGCTGAGGGCCACCGCGCCGGTGAACCGGGCCTCCCGAACCGTGGCGCGGGCGGCGCCGCGCAGTTCGAGAGCGACCGCCGGGCCCACGTCGATCGCGAAGTCGGTGCCGTCCAGGGTCGCGCCGTCCGTGACCACCATCCCCGAACCGGTGTCGATCGAGGCCCGTAGCCGCTGGACGACTACCGAACCGGAGCCACCGACAACCGCGAGGGACTCCGTGGTGTCCCGCACCGTGAGACCCTCGAAGCGGGGAGCGCTCGCGCCGTTCACGGTGACACCCACCGGCGCGCCCACGACGGCGCAGTCGATGAAGGTGGGTCGGGCCTTGCCGGTCACGTGCGTGGCGGTCTGCCCGACCGCTTCGAAGGTGCAGCGCTCGAACCGGGGCGCGGCACCATCGGCGACGTGCGCGGCCTGCAGCGCGGCGCCACCAAACCGGGAGTCGCTCACCACCACGTCGATGTCGCCGCGCAGGAAGAGGTCGACGTTACCGCTGTCCCGGACGGTGAGCTGCCGCATCCGTGCCCAGCCGTGTTGCTCCACCACGACGGCCGGCTTGCCGGCCCGAAGGACCTCGCCCTGCTCGACGGTCAGCCGGGCCGAACCGTTGACACAGATGCCGTTGGCGCCGGCGCCCTCGATCACACACCTGCGCAGTGTCAGCACGCCCTCGTCGGCGACCACGACACCTGAGGTCGCCACGTCGGCGATCAGCGTGTCCTCGACCGTGCTCGGCCGCGGCGAGGTGACCACCACACCGGCACCAGCCAAACTGCGCACCTCACATCCCCGCAGGGCCAACGAGCCCTGCAACCGGGCCAGCAGGGTCGTCCAGGACCCACCGGTGATCCGGCAGCGGTCGAGCGCGACCTCGCCGGAGTACACGTCGACCGCGGCGAGCGTCGAATCCCCGCTGGACAGGTTGATGCCGTGGAACTGGACGCCCCCGCCGTGCACGACGAGGACACTGCCCTCCTCGACGTGCACCTCGACCGGTCCGTCTCCGGCGGCGCTGATCGTGACGTGGGTACCGACGACGAGCTTCTCCGCGTATCGACCGGGGTGAACGGCGATGGTCGCGCCGGCCTCCGCACGCGCCAGCGCCGCCCCGATCGTCGGGTGGGCGCCGGGCTTGCCGCCGCCCACCACCAGGACCTGCCGGCTCACCGTTCGCTCACCTTCTCGCCGACCGCGCGGCGGTCCAGCCCCGGTAGGAGGCCGAACCGACCCGTCGAGCCCGCACCGACCCGTCGGGTGGGTTCAGCGGTCGACCAGCGTTCGAGGCTACGACGTAGCGACACGATGGCCAGGTCGTCGAGGGGCGCCCGGTCGGGATCCACCCGGCCGTCCCCGTCGATTTCCTTCGCGCCGATCTCCCGCATGAGGATCGCGCCACGGCTGCCGTCCGACGGTTCCTGTAGTTCCAAGATCTTGAAGTGGGTGCCGGGAAGGAAGAGCGCCCGGTCCTCGACCCGCTCGGCTCCGTCGGATTCCAGCAGCGCCGTCCGGCGTGCGGTCATCGACCACACCAGGACGTCGGTGTCGCCGTCCTGACTCTCGCACGGTCCGGTCAGCGTGCTGACGAACGCCCAGTTCGTGACCAGTCTACGGGTGCGATAGTGCTGCCATTCCTGCTCGGTGGGCGAGGTGCGGTAGATCGTGGCGCCGCGGTACGACGGTAGCCGGGACAGGCCCGAGACCGCGCACCGGGCGAACGGCACGTGCGGGCCGTTGCTGCCAGATCGCAACCCGACGTCGACTCCCGTGCCCCGCCGTGACAGGTAGAGACGGACCGCGACCGAGTCGGCGAGGACGTCGTCGCGACCGACCGCGCCGGACGCCTGCAGTCCAGGGTGCTCGGAGATGATCCGGGCGACCGAACTGGCCATGTTGTCGAACTCCCGGCTCAGCGTGCGCCGCAGCCAGGCCCGCTCCTCTGCGAGTGGGCGGCCCGGCAGCAGCGCCGACGCCGACGCCGGGGGCACCGGCTGCACTCGCACCTCCGGCGCGTTCGTGTCGGTCACCGGTACGGACGCTGTTGGCGGCGGGATCCGTCGCTGCTCCTGGACCGGCGCTTCGTCGCCGGCGACCGCGTGCCGCCGCGTCGGCTCGGCAACGGTGGTCTCGACCGGTTCGACGGTGGCGATCGGGTCCTGCACGGTCTTGACGAAGGACTCCGCGACCGGCTTGACGAAGGACTCCGCGACCGGCGTCGCTCCGCCCAGGACCGGTGGCGGTGTCGGGCTCCCGGCTGGCCGTGGCGCGGGTGGGTCAGCCTGCCGCGGCGCCGGTTCATCAGCCGGTTGTGGTGCCGGTTCCGCAGCCCGCTGTGGTGTGGGTGCCTTGGCTGGCTGTGGTGTTGGTCTGTCGGCCGGTTGCGGTGCGGGCGTCTCGGCCGGCGGTGACGCCGGTTCCCCGGCCGGGTGCGTCTCCGGCGTGACGTCTGGACGCACCAACGCCGCGGCCGTCGCGGTGGCCACCGGGGGAACGGCCTCCGCGACCGGCTCGACCACGGGCCTGATCACGATCGTGTCCGCGGTGGGGGCGGGCAGGTCCTCCGTGGCCGGCGGCGGTGACGTGGACAGCTGCCCGGTAGCCGTCGGACGCGGCGAATCCTCCTCCCCGAGGGACGCCTGGGCGAGCCCCGCCGCGGACTGGCCCGGGACCAGTGCGGATGCCGAGAAGAGTGAGCTGTCCGCACCCACACTCGGGTCGATCCGGGCCGCGAGATCCTCGGCGAGTGCCCACATGCGCTCAGCCGACTCGCCGATGGTGTCGTCATAGACGAGCACACTGCCCTCGGGGTCGAGTGGCATACCGCGGACCCGTTCCGCGTTCACCGGCTCCTCGGCGCTGCGGACCCACAGCCCGGACTGGATCACCTCGATCACCGCGTCCGGGGCGTACCAGTAGACCCGCGGCGCGACCTCCTCGGCCTCAGCCAGGGGCGGGCGGTGACTCAGCACGACGGGCCGGTGTGCCTTCGAGTTGGGGTGCGCGCGAGGCGCGTATCGCAGCTCCAGCGCGAACGGCGGCCAACCGAGCGCGCCGTCGGAACGTACGGTACGGACCTCGAATCGTCGCGGTGCCCCGACCGGAACCCCGGTGTAGCAGACGATCGTGGTTCCGAGCAGGTCGGCGAGGGCCTGACCGAAGGTCTCACCCTTCGGTAGGCGCAGGTCACCGTACTGGACGAAGCGGGTGCGGGCTCGGCTGTCCTCGTCCAGGTTCCGCCAGAAGCGGACCACGTCATCGAGGCAAAGGGGGGCCGTGCCAGGGCAACCCAGCAACACGGTCATCGTCTCGGGGTGGCACGGCACGTCCGCTGTGAGCCGTCGGCGGTGCTCCGCGACGACGTCCGGCTCGCGCACGTCGCGGATCCACACCCCACCGGGCAGTGGCTCGATCTCCCCGGTCGAGCTGGACGCCCGGTTGTCGGTGACGGCCCGATCCCACAGCGGAGTCGGGTAGCGCTTGGCATCCCAGGTCGGCGGCCTGCCGGGCCGGAACCGGACCCAGCCGCTGCCCGGTATCGAGTGCACGAACAAGCCACCGGCCGAGCCGCGGACCAGGTCACCGTCGGGGGCGATGACCGTGCGATGTAGCCGCTCCGACAGCCACTGCCCGGCCATCGCCGCTGAGTTCGCGTGCGGACCGCACGCCATGAGCCGGATACCGCGTCGACGACGCGGTAGTACACCGGCCATGGACTCCCAGGAGCTGATCGGTACGCCGTCGCTGAGATCGAGGACGACCACGTCGTTGTCGGCGTCCTTGACGACCGACAGGGCCAGCGACTGAGCTTCGGCGCTGATCGTCTCCGCGGCGTGCAGGACCAACGCGTTACCCACGGTGTGCTGCACGATGTCACCAGGGCCGTCCTTCCTGCCGGACAGCAGGTCTCGGATCACGGATGCCATTGTGGCGATCTACCCCCTCGGCAGGCTTGTGACAGCCTCACGACTCAGCACGGGTCCCTGCGGCATCGCCGCCAACAGGTCCTTCGGAAACGGGATGGGTGCGACCGCGCCCAGCTTCAACGCGGACCTCGTGGCCTGGTCCGCGAGACGGTAGGCGATGCCATCGTCGGAGATGACGAAGGTGCGTGCGGTGCCGGTCGCCGCCGGCACGGGGGCGGCCACCACGTGCATCCCGGACCCGGGACGGGTCAGCACGAGCGGCTTGCCGTCCGCGCTCACGGCGGCTGCCGGTCGCGGTACCAGCACCACCTCGCTGGCGTACTCCTCGGCCGAGACCGGGCGTTGCCGCGCACACAGGGCGAGTCCGGCGGTGTCCAGCAGCCGCAGCGGCGTGAGGTCGGGCAACCGGTCCAGCAGCGAGCGGTCGGCGGAGCGCCGAGCGTCGACGATCGCCGCCGGGTTCAGCTCGACCGCGGCGTCCTCGTCCTCGGCGTCGGCCAGCAGGAACTCCGTCCGGCTCATCGGTGCGAGCCCATCCCGGCGCAGCACGAAGAACTGCTCGGAGCCGGACTCCACCCGTTGCCGAAAGAGCGTCCCGACGGGGTGGGCACGCCCACCCACCTGCGGCCCGGGAGCACCGGCGCCCTCGATCCGGGCGGGCGCCAGGGCGGGGCCGTCGTCCAGCCAATCCAGCCACAGCTGCGGGGCCGGGGCCGGGCTGACGGTGGCGGCACCCAACACCACCAGCACCGCCTCGTCGTCGACTCGGTACTTCACCCCGTTGGCGAGCAGATAGGCCACGTCACGCTGGTCACGTACGACGACGAACCGGTCCGCCGGCAACGGGTCGGCGGCTACCTCGGGATCGAGGTTGATGCCCAGCCCGGAACCGGATCGACCGGGGGCGACCGAGCCGGGCAGGCAGGCGAGCCACGGCCCCCGCACGAATCCGTCGGTCGACGGTAGCTGCCGGGGCGCGCCGGCCAACCCGAGCGGGGCACCGCGTGCCACATCCCGGAGGGAGTTCTTCGAGATCAACGTGACCTCGGCGGAGGGGCCCTGGATCAGCATCGCCGAGGTCAGGTCCGGGGTGGGGTGCAGCAGCCCGTTGAGGTAGACGTAGCGGTCGCCGGTCTCCTTCTCCACCAGGATCGCACCGGGCTGCCGATAGGCGGTGCTACCTCCGGGGACTATCCACCCGTACACGGCGAAGCCGCCGGACACCAGCAGCGCCAGGATGATCCCGATCAGCAGGCCGGTCTGCGCGCGGCGGCCGGGAATCTCGGCCCCGGCCGGGTCACCCAACACCAGGGCGGAGCTCAGCCGGCCCATCATGAAGGTGTGGGCGTGGACGTGGTCGCGTTGGGTCTGCATATCGGCCTACCCGAAGAGCCCGCGGGCCCACGCGTACAGCCCGAGGATCTGAGCGAGAACCGGTAGGACGGCCACCCCGGTCACCACGTCGAAGAACGTCGCCGTGTACTCCCAGAACGGCAACATTCGGCGGGGCCAGGGGCGCAGGGCCGCCAGCACCAGTGGGATCACCACCAGCACCAGACCGCCCAGCAGAGCCCACCGCCAGCCGACGGACAGCGTCTGGGAGAGGTGCATGATGACCATGAGGTAGCCGACGGTACCGGCGGCAGTGAGCGGAACCCGTTGCCACAGACCGAGAAAGGTACGTGCGCGCAGAAAGATTGCACTGGCGATCACGAACACATAGGTCCAGCCCGCCCAGCCCGGTGCCTGGAGCGTGAGATGGAACAGAAACGGCAGCACCAGCGCCGATGCCAGCATCAGCACGCTCAGATAGGTGTCGGCGTCGTCGGTCCGCTCGCCGACCGTCTCGGACGGCACCGGCTCGATGTCGTACGACATGTCGGCGCCGGTCTTCGGTAGCTGCGGGCCCCGCAGCCGGGCGAACTTCACCGTCACCCGTGGCGCGACCACGACAGCGGCGAACACCACAGCGGCGGCCGCGGCCGCCGTCCGCTGCACCGACATCCCGGACCCGGACTGAAGCAGCAGCACCCCGAGCGCCATCAGACCGGCCACGCCGACCACCAGCATCGGAGTGACCGGCAGGTACGGACTGACCGTGCGTTGGGCCACGACCAGCACCGCGGAGACGCCGACCGCGCCGACCGCCGCTGCCAGCACCGACGACCCGTGGATCGCTATCCCCTGCGGATCCCCGTCGACCGCGCTGGACGTGGCCAGCGCCGCGAACGCCGCCGCACCAACGCCGAAGAGAAGCGAGATGGCGCCGTCGCTGTGCCGGTGCGCGAAGAGGAGCGCGGCGGCGAGGAAGGCCACGCCAACCGTTCCGGCGGCCACCACCTGGTGTGGCACCGGACGCCAATCGGCCAGGAGCACGGCGATCGCACCCATCGCGACGACCGACAGGAGGAGGAACAGCACCCGCCGGTACTCCGGCTGCCACCGGTCCGCACGTCGGTTGACGACGGTCGCGATGCCCTCCGCGACGTCGTCGAAGTCCAGCTCGGGCAGCGGGTCCTCCGCCCGGCGCAGATACAGCTCCTCGCCTTCCAGCCAGTCGAGACTCTCCGGAGTGCCGGACAACTCGAAGGGCTCCTGGCCGAGACGCTGCAGGACCCACGCGGCCTCGGGTGTGTCGCCCTCGAGGCGGTGTCCCTCCGAGGTGTGCCCCAACAACACCGGCAGCAGCG
This sequence comes from Salinispora pacifica DSM 45544, assembly GCF_000378845.1. NCBI lineage: Bacteria > Bacillati > Actinomycetota > Actinomycetes > Micromonosporales > Micromonosporaceae > Salinispora > Salinispora pacifica. Next base: position 3,403,800 of record NZ_KB905359.1, read on the forward strand.
TCGCCACCGGAGTCGTCACCGGCACCGCCAGGTCGACCCGGCGATCCGGGCCGGCCACTGTGACTCGGCACAGCCGTCCATCCAGTACGGTGCTCACCCACGGTCCCCTTTCCCGAGGCAGGACCTCATGCCACGTGTCCGGTCTGCATCAACGTCACACCACGACGGGTGACGAGCTGCGCTCGCCCCGCGGGCAACCGGCGTGGCTTGGCCTCGCCGAGGAACTTTCCCTCTTCCTTCGGGTACGACAGCAGCGTCGCTGGTGTGCCCAGCTCCCACAGCCGCCGGATGACCGGGTCCATCATCGCCCGCATCGCGCCCGAGGTGCTGCGGGCGACGATGAGATGGAGCCCGATGTACGGGCCCTGGGCGAGCAACGGCAACAGCGGGTCCAACGAGGAGCCGACGCCGGTCCCCCTCGTCATCAGGTCGTAGTCGTCCACGACCACGAACAGCTCCGGGCCCTCCCACCAGTCGCGCCGACGCATCCGTTCGGACGAGATGTCCGATCCGGGAACCCGGCGGTTCATCGACACCGACGCCTGGCCGGCCAGTTCGTGTAGCTTGTCGCCGGTGAAGCCGAAGCCGACCTGGTAGTCGGGGGTGATCGCGGTGTCCAGGTCTCGCCGTGAGTCGCCGAGCACCACCTTTGCCTGATCCGGCCGGAAGCGCCGCTGAATCGCGCGCAGCACCAGCCGCAGCACGTTCGACTTGCCCGTCTCGTTGTCGCCGAAGACCAGCAGGTGCGGCGTCGTCATGAAGTCGTGCCAGACCGGGGCGAGGCGCTGCTCGTCCTGACCGAGGCAGACCCTGAATTCGGGCTCGGGCTCGGGCAACTGCTCCACCGGTAGCTGGGTGGGCAGCATCCGGACACTGGGCGCCGGCGACCCGGACCAGAACGTGCGGATCTCCTCGGTGACACCCTTGGTCGCCTCGGCCAGGTCGGTGACGTCCGAGCTGCCGTCCACCCGGGGCAATGCGCCGAGGAAGTGCAGGCCCTCCGAGGTGAGGCCACGGCCGGGCTGGTTCGGCACGGTCGCGGCTTTACGGGACCCGACCTCGGATTCCATCGCGTCGCCGAGGCGCAGCTCCAGCCGGGTGCCGAGCAGGTCACGCAGCCAGGTCCGCATCTCTGACCAGCGGGTCGCGGTGACTATCACGTGGATGCCGAAGGACAACCCCCGCGAGACGAGTTCCTGGAACCTGGTGTCCAGATCGGTGAAGTCCTGCTTCATCGTGTACCAACCATCGATGACCAGGAACACGTGACCGAACGGGTCGTCGATGTCGCCGCGCGCCCGTGCCGCCAGATACGCCTGCATCGAATCCAGGCCGCGGGCGGCGAACTCGGCCTCGCGCCGCTCCATGACCTGCCCGATCTCCTGGATCGTGCGGACCACCCGGTCGCGCTCCATTCGGGTCGCGATCGATCCGACATGTGGGAGCCCAGCGATTGAGGACAACCCGCCGCCGCCGAAGTCGAGGCCGTAGAACTGCACCTCGCCGGGGGTGTTGGTGAGGGCCAGCCCCAGGATCAGACTGCGGAGCAGTGTTGACTTGCCGCTCTGCGGAGCACCGGCGATACCCACGTGACCGTCGGCGCCACCCAGGTCCGCGATCAGCAGTTCACGCAATTGATCCTGCGGCCGGTCCACGATGCCAACCGGAACCCGTAGCCGACCCTGGGCGGTGACGTCGCCGACGGTCATACCGCGTACCGGATCCGGCACCACGCTCGGCAGCAGAGCGTCCAAGCTGGGCGCGTTCGACAGCGGCGGCAGCCACACCTGACGGGCCGGTGGGCCGGACCCGGCCAGGCGATCCAACAGAACCTCGAGCAGACTTGGACCAGTGGGCGACTCCCGCTCGTCCTGCTCCTCGGCCTCGATGATCGCTTCGGCGGGGCGGAGCCGACCAGGATCGTGCCGGGCGGCGACCTGGCCAGCGGTGAACGGGACGACGTCGAGCGCGGTCTCCTCCCCGCCCTCCTCCACCTCGGCAGCCGTGCTCGGTCCGGTGTACGGACCGGACACGTACGCCGACTTGAACCGCACCAGGTTCGTGGTGTCCAACTTGAGGTAGCCGTTACCCGGCTCTGGCGGCAGCTCGTACGCCCTGCCGACACCGATGACCGAACGCGACTCCATCGACGAGAAGGTGCGCAGCGCGATCCGGTACGACAGATGTCCCTCGACCCGATTGATCCGTCCCTCGTCCAGCCGCTGGGAGGCGAGCAGAAGATGCACGCCGAGGCTGCGGCCCAGGCGACCGATGGACACGAAGAGGTCCATGAACTCACTCTTGCTCGACAGCAGCTCGCTGAACTCGTCCACGACGATCAGCAGCACCGGGAACGGCACCAACGGGGCACCACCCGCCCTGGCCTTCTCGTAGTCGAACAGCGACGCGTACCCGCTGGCACGCAGCATCTCCTGGCGTCGGGTCATCTCACCGTTCAACGCGTCCTGCATCCGGTCGACCAACGGCAGTTCGTCGGCGAGGTTGGTGATCACCGCGGAGGTGTGCGGCAGCCGGTCCATGCCGAGGAACGTCGCCCCACCCTTGAAGTCGACGAGCACCAGGTTGAGGATCTCCGAGCTGTGCGTCGCGGCGAGCGCGCAGACGAGCGTACGCAGCAACTCACTCTTGCCCGAGCCGGTGGCGCCGATCAGTAGGCCGTGTGGGCCCATCCCACCCTGGGCCGACTCCTTGAGGTCGAGTTCGATGACCTCACCCTCCTCGGTGACGCCGATGGGCACCGTGAGGCGGTTGCGTTGCGGCTGCCGCGAACGCCACAGCGTCGACACGTCGAAGGTGTGGACGTCGCGGATGCCCAGCAGCGCGGTCAGCTCGAAGCTCGTCTCGAGGGGCTCCTCGACGATGTCGAACGTGCCGCTGGTCCGTTTCGGCGCGATGATCCGGGCCAGCGCCTCGCACTGGGTCGCGTCGAGGCCGTCGCGGGTCGCGGAACCGACCGTCTCCCCGGCCGGGTAGGTGATGACGTCGTTCTCGATGGTCAGGCGCAGGACCTTGGGACCGCCGGGCATGTCGCCGGTGAGGTCGAGCAGCACCACGTTGCGAATGCCGGCGCCGAGCAGCCGGGAGCTGTCGGGCAGGTCGACCAGGTGCGCGATGACCACCACGAACGGCTCGGTGGAGGACGGCCGGGCTTCGCGATCGTGGTCGCCCCGGTCGCTGATCTCCGGACCGAGCAGGTCCATCAGGTCGGCGTGGGTGTCGGCGAACAGACGCACCGGGCCCACATCGTCGAAAGCGGTCGGGTGCGCGTTGTGCGGCAGCCACTTGGCCCAGTCCCAGGCGCCACGATGCACCTCGGTGGCGAGCACCGCGATCCGTAGTTCGTCCGGGGCGTGGAAGGTCACCAGCTGGGCGACGATGGCTCGGGCCACATCGATGGCTGGGTCGGCGGCGCCCTCGAACTCGACGCTGGTGAAGCTACGAAGACCGACCGAGATCGGAATGCCGGACACACTGCGGTACGCCTCGGAGAAGCGCCGTAGTGAGATGGAGGCCAGTGGTTCCAGGTCCTCGATCGGCTTGGTCGACGGTGGTGCGAGCTGCAGCATCGCGTTCTGCCGTCCGAGCCCGATCCGGACCCGCCCGAAGTCGTCGTGGCTGGGCCGCCGCTCCCACAGGCGGCTGCTCATCGCGATCGACCACAGCCAGCCCGGCTGCGGGTTGTTCCACAGCACGAACTGTCGCTGCTGGTCCGCCGCGGTACGTGCCTGCCTGCGTAACTGGGCGATGTAGCGCAGGAAGTCGCGGCGCTCGCCGCGCATCTTGCGTTTGCGGTCGGAGGCGGCCCTGCCGATCTGCATGATGCCCATGAGCAGCATGCCCGAGGCCATCGCACCGCCCATCACATACATGATGGGCGACCTGTTGAAGAGGCCGAACATCGCCATCATGGCGCCCATGCCGAGGCCCATCGGAACGATCATCGCGAATGACCGGAAGTCGAGCGGCGCCTCCTCGGCCATCAGCGGCGGCTCCTGGAGCTCGATCTGGCCGTCCGGTGCCTCGGGGCCGGTGGCCCGCGGCGGGCGTTTGACGGTGACGGTGCTCACCCGAGTGCCCCCGGGTCCGTACCGCCGACCCACGCCGAGTTGTCCTGGTGCAGGAGCTTGACCGCGTACCGGTCGTTGCGGAACCGTTCGGCCGCCCGGTCCTCGTCCTCGTCGTCCGGGACCCGCTCGTTGGCGGCGGCGTCGCGCTCCTCGGCCTCCTCCTCCCGCAGTCGCGCCTGCTCCGCCAACTGCGACCGCCGTTTCTCCCGCATCAGGTAGAACCGCTCGTGGACGTCGAGCTCCGGACCGCCGCACCGCAGCGGCCTGTCCGACCCGGCGGTTGGCGTGGCCGCAGCAGTCGGTGTGGCGGCGGCCCGCCGCCACACCGGGCGGGAGGAGCCCTCTTCGGGCACGATGTCAGGCATCTGTCAGTCTCTCGTCTTGCTCGTCGGCGTACGCCTCGGTCAGCCACGCGGAGTCGTCGAGGTCGTCCCACTCGGACGTGTCCGCGTCGCCGCTGTCCGGCCGGATCACGGGTACGTAGTCGTCGCCGGGTGGCAGCTGCGCATCGGGCGTGTCCTCGCCCCAACTGTCGTGCTCGTCGCGCAGAAGATCGGCGGCGTCGGGTCGGTCGATCGGTTCCCGTTCATCGGTCGGCGCGGACCGGCGTGCGGGGTGTACACCGGGATACGGCCGGGGGCCAGCCACCGTCCCCGACGCCCCGACATCCGGCCCGGCGGCCTCAACCCGACGGGCGTGGCGGGTCGCCGCGGTCCCGGTGCCGACGGACGCACCGACCACTGCCACCGGCGTGCTCGGTTCCCGATCGGCGGTGGCCTCGGGTACGAGACCCGGGGGCGCATCATCGGCAGTCGCCGCGGTGGGGGCGGTACTTCCGTCAGCGGTAGCTGAACCGCCGTCGGGTTCGGCGTCCGCCGGGGGTGCCGCAGCCCTGCGGTGCTGGTGGGGCGAGTCCGGAACGCCGGCCACCAGCGAGATGTCCTGCTGCGACCCCGGCCTGTCCAGGGCGTCCGCGGCCGGGGCCTCGAGGAACGGCACGCCGGCCGCGGGGAAGCCCGTCGGCAGGTTCACGGCCGTTGGCGGCGCGACGGGTTCCGGGGACTCTGGCCCTTCCTCCGGGGGCGTCAGCGCCGCGTCGACCGGCGTGGCCCGCGAGGTCCCCGGATACCTCGAGGCATCGCCGGCCGGGGCTCGCCCCGGGCTCGGCAGCACGCCGGGGACCGGTATCGGTGGCTCGGGGGAACCCTGGCTCACCGGCGGCACGGCCACCTCGGTGATCGGGGGAGCGGCTGGGGTCAGGCCGACGCCACCGGCGGACGCGCCGTCCGGCGCATCCGGCCCCGTACCGTCGGGTGTCGATGGTTGCCAGTTGGTGTCGTCTGCCGCGGCCAGCATGGATGCACCCGGATGATCAGGGGTGTTGGTGTCACCGGGGGAGGCCACGCTACCGGGCATGCCCGGCAGAATCGGCGTGTTGGTGGCCGTTCCGCCGGCGGACGCCACGTCCCACAGTGGGTTGGTAGAGCCTCCGTTCTGCTGCGGGATGTGGAGCCCCGCGCCACCCGCTGCCGTGCCGTGCGGAGCTCCCAGCGCGCCGATATCGCCGACGCCGGAGGGCTCCCACGCGTCCGTACCGCCTTCGATCAGTCCGTTGGCGTCGGGCTTCTCCGGTCCGCCGGGGCCGCCGGCGGAGCCTGGTGTGCCGCCTGGTCCTGGCATGCCGGGCATCATCGGTGTGCCGGGCACGGTGGGTGTGGTGGCGTCGGGGGTTGCGGGCGGTGTCGTGTCGTCTGGGCCGGTGCCTGGTGTTGTGTCGTTCAGGCCGGCGCCACCTGGTGAGGTGCCGTCGGGTGAGCCTGGTAGGTCCACGCCGGTGAAGGCTGGTGGTTGCCAGTCGTCGGGTGGGCCTTGGATCAGTCCGTTGGCGTCGGGTCTCTCCGGTCCGCCGGGGCCGCCGGCGGAGCCTGGTGTGCCGCCTGGTCCTGGCATGCCGGGCATCATCGGTGTGCCGGGCACGGTGGGTGTGGTGGCGTCGGGGGTTGCGGGCGGTGTCGTGTCGTCTGGGCCGGTGCCTGGTGTTGTGTCGTTCAGGCCGGCGCCACCTGGTGAGGTGCCGTCGGGTGAGCCTGGTAGGTCCACGCCGGTGAAGGCTGGTGGTTGCCAGTCGTCGGGTGGGCCTTGGATCAGTCCGTTGGCGTCGGGCTTCTCCGGTCCACCGGCACCGCCGGCCCCTGGAACCCCACCCGCTCCCGGCATCATCGGCGTGCCCGGCATCATCGGCGCGGTGGGGGCGTCGCCCGTCCCGCCGGCGCCGAGTGGTGGCGCGGTCGGAAGGGGGACGTCGCTGTCGGCGCCCAATGGTGGCGCGGTCGGTAGCGGGACGTCGCTGTCGGCGCCGGGCATCGTCGTGTCACCTGGTGGGTTTGGCAGGGGTACATCTCCGGCACCCCCACCGGTCCAATCGTCTTGGTCGCCGTCGACCAGATCACCGGCGCTCGGCGGTGGCGGGATGCCGGGCGTGCCACTGCCACTGCCACCGCCACCGCCGGGGCCCGGGACAGGGGCCGGGGCGAATGTCCCCGGCGGGGGTGGCACGCCGAGACCCTCGCCAGCGTCGATGCCCGGCACGCTCGGCGCCTGCGGATTCGATGAGCCGGTGTCCCCGGGCCCTCCACTGCCGTTACCTGGCCCGGGAAGAGGCGGGACGATGGGCGGCACCACCTGGTCACCGGCGCCCCCGCCGCTCGGGCTGTCCAGGCCGGGCAGGCCACCAAGAGTCGGGTCCTCCAGGCCTGGACCGCCGTTGAAGAGGGAGGGGCCGTCCCCTGGCGGCGTCAGCTCGGGTGGCGGGATTTCGCCCGGCGGCGTCACACCGAGCGGCGGGATCTCGCCCGGCGGGGTCAGCTCGGGTGACGGGATCTCGCCCGGCGGTGGCACCTCGGGTGACGGGATCTCGCCCGGCGGGGTCAGCTCGGGTGGCGGGATTTCGCCCGGCGGCGGCATCTCCGGCGGGGGCGGCATCTCCGGCGGGGGCGGCATCTCCGGCGGGGGCGGCACGTCCGGCGTGTTGGGCTTCGGTTCTCCGTCGCCATCGGGCGGGATGACCGAGCTGTAGGTGAAGTCGTACTGGGTCGCTAGCGTGTCAACAACCTGAAGCATCTGCTCGGTCATCGGCTGCTCGAACTTGGTGCCGCTGATGGCCACCATGTCGTGGTCATTGCTGCCGACACCGTTCTGCGCAGCGATTGTCGCCCAGGATCGGTCGAGGTACTTCATGGTGCTCTGTGCCCAGGCGAAGTAGTTCGCGCTCTTGTAGAGCTGGTTAGGGACGGAGTTGACACCACCGGTGCCGTCGCCGCCGACGATCCGCTCCGCCTGCGCGCCGATGTAGTCGGCAAAATAGGTCATCTTTGCCAGGAAGGCATCGGCCGCCTCGCCCTGCCACGCCCGATCCTCTCCGGCGATGGCCTGAGACTGGTTCCGCACGAACTGTTCCAGCCAGTTCAGGGTGTCGTAGGCATGCTGGAAGGCTACGCCGGCATCCATCACCGACTGAGGACTGACCAGGCGCGCGGCCAACGCTTCTCCATCAGCTGTGGCGATAGCCGCCCCACCGTTGACCGCGGCGAGTAGCTTGCGCCACCCTCGCTCCTCCTGAGCCCACGTGCGGTAGTCGTAGAGGTCACTCGTGTTGATGGTGGGCGGGACGAACGTCGCCTCCTCCTCGGCGACATGCGACCACTCGTCTTTCTCTTCCGGCATGCCCTGACCTCTCTACCGAACGTGCTACGAACGCCGTGACGACCGGAACCGGGCCTACTCCCGTCGATCAATTGCCGGACGTGGTACCGCTGTCCTGGCCGTGGTCGCCGACGACACCGATCTTGCTCCAGGCACCACCCATCGCCTCCCCGAGTTCGTCGGCGGTCATTTCGTTGAACTCCTCGCTGGTGTCGTATCCCCGCACCATCTGGCGTAGGCCCGCTTTGACCTCCCACAATGCCTGGTGCACAGAGAGCATCAGATTCATGGTGTCGCCGCGTAGACCCGGACTCTCCGAGCTGCTGCCATCGATCAGTTGCCGCATCAGCTCGGCCTTGGCGAATCCGCCGGGGCGCATCTGCACCTCGCCGAGCAGTGTGCGTGCGTCGAACAGGATTCCGGTGCCGTCTCCGGCGATCTGGTCAATCTGGTCCGCGAAGAATTCCAGCGCCTCGGTGCTTACGCTGAGTTGTTGGTTCGGGTTGTCGCCACCAGCCCACTCACCGGTCTCCGGTGGTGTGAATCCCGGCGGAGGCTGCTCGACGTACTGATGATCCGGGTCGTACTCATCTGGACTGACGTTGTCGGTGTCGGTGACAGTGGAATTGTGCTCCTCGGCCACCTCGTCCCAGTTGTCGACCACTTCTGCCTGATACCAGTCCCAGGCAGCCAACTCCTCGTCGGTGTAGTCGTCGCGGTCGAAACCGTTTCTTCCCCCGAATCGACCCACAGTCGTAAAAGTATTGATGTCGGTTCTGATTTTTTCTATTACCGACCTGGTCCAGCCGGGGGGGTGGCTGTTCTCCTCATCGTATTCGTCCAGCACGCCGGTCGCGTCAACCGCCTGCGTGTTCGGGTAGCTCCAGTCGATGCCCATCGGATCCATTCCGTTCGGTCGTGTCGTGGTGCCGCGCCCGCGCTCCGAGTGGGCTAGGCGCGGCGCGTGAGCCAGACGAGCGCACTGGGCTGCTGGTCGACCAGGAGCCGGCTACCGCGGCACAGAGACGCGGCAGCCGGCGGACGAGGTCAGCCTCCGCGGACGTCATTCCAGATCTGCGCATGACGTTGCTCGGTCGTGCCGTAGTTGTCCGAGATCTGCAGCAGCGTACGGCGGGCCTGCTCCAGATACGCGGTCATCTGACCGGCCGACTGATTCCAGACCGCCTTGGACACGTGGTACTGGGCCTGAGCGGCACCAGTCCACTGGGCGAGGCTGGCCTCCACGGTTTGCTCCATCTGCTCCAGTGCCGACCGAATCCGCACGTTGATCTGGTTCATGTCGTGCAGCACGGCATCAGCCTGCCGGAAG
>NZ_KB905359.1:3413019-3422243 GCF_000378845.1 Salinispora pacifica DSM 45544
GGCGGCGGCCCGCCGCCACACCGGGCGGGAGGAGCCCTCTTCGGGCACGATGTCAGGCATCTGTCAGTCTCTCGTCTTGCTCGTCGGCGTACGCCTCGGTCAGCCACGCGGAGTCGTCGAGGTCGTCCCACTCGGACGTGTCCGCGTCGCCGCTGTCCGGCCGGATCACGGGTACGTAGTCGTCGCCGGGTGGCAGCTGCGCATCGGGCGTGTCCTCGCCCCAACTGTCGTGCTCGTCGCGCAGAAGATCGGCGGCGTCGGGTCGGTCGATCGGTTCCCGTTCATCGGTCGGCGCGGACCGGCGTGCGGGGTGTACACCGGGATACGGCCGGGGGCCAGCCACCGTCCCCGACGCCCCGACATCCGGCCCGGCGGCCTCAACCCGACGGGCGTGGCGGGTCGCCGCGGTCCCGGTGCCGACGGACGCACCGACCACTGCCACCGGCGTGCTCGGTTCCCGATCGGCGGTGGCCTCGGGTACGAGACCCGGGGGCGCATCATCGGCAGTCGCCGCGGTGGGGGCGGTACTTCCGTCAGCGGTAGCTGAACCGCCGTCGGGTTCGGCGTCCGCCGGGGGTGCCGCAGCCCTGCGGTGCTGGTGGGGCGAGTCCGGAACGCCGGCCACCAGCGAGATGTCCTGCTGCGACCCCGGCCTGTCCAGGGCGTCCGCGGCCGGGGCCTCGAGGAACGGCACGCCGGCCGCGGGGAAGCCCGTCGGCAGGTTCACGGCCGTTGGCGGCGCGACGGGTTCCGGGGACTCTGGCCCTTCCTCCGGGGGCGTCAGCGCCGCGTCGACCGGCGTGGCCCGCGAGGTCCCCGGATACCTCGAGGCATCGCCGGCCGGGGCTCGCCCCGGGCTCGGCAGCACGCCGGGGACCGGTATCGGTGGCTCGGGGGAACCCTGGCTCACCGGCGGCACGGCCACCTCGGTGATCGGGGGAGCGGCTGGGGTCAGGCCGACGCCACCGGCGGACGCGCCGTCCGGCGCATCCGGCCCCGTACCGTCGGGTGTCGATGGTTGCCAGTTGGTGTCGTCTGCCGCGGCCAGCATGGATGCACCCGGATGATCAGGGGTGTTGGTGTCACCGGGGGAGGCCACGCTACCGGGCATGCCCGGCAGAATCGGCGTGTTGGTGGCCGTTCCGCCGGCGGACGCCACGTCCCACAGTGGGTTGGTAGAGCCTCCGTTCTGCTGCGGGATGTGGAGCCCCGCGCCACCCGCTGCCGTGCCGTGCGGAGCTCCCAGCGCGCCGATATCGCCGACGCCGGAGGGCTCCCACGCGTCCGTACCGCCTTCGATCAGTCCGTTGGCGTCGGGCTTCTCCGGTCCGCCGGGGCCGCCGGCGGAGCCTGGTGTGCCGCCTGGTCCTGGCATGCCGGGCATCATCGGTGTGCCGGGCACGGTGGGTGTGGTGGCGTCGGGGGTTGCGGGCGGTGTCGTGTCGTCTGGGCCGGTGCCTGGTGTTGTGTCGTTCAGGCCGGCGCCACCTGGTGAGGTGCCGTCGGGTGAGCCTGGTAGGTCCACGCCGGTGAAGGCTGGTGGTTGCCAGTCGTCGGGTGGGCCTTGGATCAGTCCGTTGGCGTCGGGCTTCTCCGGTCCACCGGCACCGCCGGCCCCTGGAACCCCACCCGCTCCCGGCATCATCGGCGTGCCCGGCATCATCGGCGCGGTGGGGGCGTCGCCCGTCCCGCCGGCGCCGAGTGGTGGCGCGGTCGGAAGGGGGACGTCGCTGTCGGCGCCCAATGGTGGCGCGGTCGGTAGCGGGACGTCGCTGTCGGCGCCGGGCATCGTCGTGTCACCTGGTGGGTTTGGCAGGGGTACATCTCCGGCACCCCCACCGGTCCAATCGTCTTGGTCGCCGTCGACCAGATCACCGGCGCTCGGCGGTGGCGGGATGCCGGGCGTGCCACTGCCACTGCCACCGCCACCGCCGGGGCCCGGGACAGGGGCCGGGGCGAATGTCCCCGGCGGGGGTGGCACGCCGAGACCCTCGCCAGCGTCGATGCCCGGCACGCTCGGCGCCTGCGGATTCGATGAGCCGGTGTCCCCGGGCCCTCCACTGCCGTTACCTGGCCCGGGAAGAGGCGGGACGATGGGCGGCACCACCTGGTCACCGGCGCCCCCGCCGCTCGGGCTGTCCAGGCCGGGCAGGCCACCAAGAGTCGGGTCCTCCAGGCCTGGACCGCCGTTGAAGAGGGAGGGGCCGTCCCCTGGCGGCGTCAGCTCGGGTGGCGGGATTTCGCCCGGCGGCGTCACACCGAGCGGCGGGATCTCGCCCGGCGGGGTCAGCTCGGGTGACGGGATCTCGCCCGGCGGTGGCACCTCGGGTGACGGGATCTCGCCCGGCGGGGTCAGCTCGGGTGGCGGGATTTCGCCCGGCGGCGGCATCTCCGGCGGGGGCGGCATCTCCGGCGGGGGCGGCATCTCCGGCGGGGGCGGCACGTCCGGCGTGTTGGGCTTCGGTTCTCCGTCGCCATCGGGCGGGATGACCGAGCTGTAGGTGAAGTCGTACTGGGTCGCTAGCGTGTCAACAACCTGAAGCATCTGCTCGGTCATCGGCTGCTCGAACTTGGTGCCGCTGATGGCCACCATGTCGTGGTCATTGCTGCCGACACCGTTCTGCGCAGCGATTGTCGCCCAGGATCGGTCGAGGTACTTCATGGTGCTCTGTGCCCAGGCGAAGTAGTTCGCGCTCTTGTAGAGCTGGTTAGGGACGGAGTTGACACCACCGGTGCCGTCGCCGCCGACGATCCGCTCCGCCTGCGCGCCGATGTAGTCGGCAAAATAGGTCATCTTTGCCAGGAAGGCATCGGCCGCCTCGCCCTGCCACGCCCGATCCTCTCCGGCGATGGCCTGAGACTGGTTCCGCACGAACTGTTCCAGCCAGTTCAGGGTGTCGTAGGCATGCTGGAAGGCTACGCCGGCATCCATCACCGACTGAGGACTGACCAGGCGCGCGGCCAACGCTTCTCCATCAGCTGTGGCGATAGCCGCCCCACCGTTGACCGCGGCGAGTAGCTTGCGCCACCCTCGCTCCTCCTGAGCCCACGTGCGGTAGTCGTAGAGGTCACTCGTGTTGATGGTGGGCGGGACGAACGTCGCCTCCTCCTCGGCGACATGCGACCACTCGTCTTTCTCTTCCGGCATGCCCTGACCTCTCTACCGAACGTGCTACGAACGCCGTGACGACCGGAACCGGGCCTACTCCCGTCGATCAATTGCCGGACGTGGTACCGCTGTCCTGGCCGTGGTCGCCGACGACACCGATCTTGCTCCAGGCACCACCCATCGCCTCCCCGAGTTCGTCGGCGGTCATTTCGTTGAACTCCTCGCTGGTGTCGTATCCCCGCACCATCTGGCGTAGGCCCGCTTTGACCTCCCACAATGCCTGGTGCACAGAGAGCATCAGATTCATGGTGTCGCCGCGTAGACCCGGACTCTCCGAGCTGCTGCCATCGATCAGTTGCCGCATCAGCTCGGCCTTGGCGAATCCGCCGGGGCGCATCTGCACCTCGCCGAGCAGTGTGCGTGCGTCGAACAGGATTCCGGTGCCGTCTCCGGCGATCTGGTCAATCTGGTCCGCGAAGAATTCCAGCGCCTCGGTGCTTACGCTGAGTTGTTGGTTCGGGTTGTCGCCACCAGCCCACTCACCGGTCTCCGGTGGTGTGAATCCCGGCGGAGGCTGCTCGACGTACTGATGATCCGGGTCGTACTCATCTGGACTGACGTTGTCGGTGTCGGTGACAGTGGAATTGTGCTCCTCGGCCACCTCGTCCCAGTTGTCGACCACTTCTGCCTGATACCAGTCCCAGGCAGCCAACTCCTCGTCGGTGTAGTCGTCGCGGTCGAAACCGTTTCTTCCCCCGAATCGACCCACAGTCGTAAAAGTATTGATGTCGGTTCTGATTTTTTCTATTACCGACCTGGTCCAGCCGGGGGGGTGGCTGTTCTCCTCATCGTATTCGTCCAGCACGCCGGTCGCGTCAACCGCCTGCGTGTTCGGGTAGCTCCAGTCGATGCCCATCGGATCCATTCCGTTCGGTCGTGTCGTGGTGCCGCGCCCGCGCTCCGAGTGGGCTAGGCGCGGCGCGTGAGCCAGACGAGCGCACTGGGCTGCTGGTCGACCAGGAGCCGGCTACCGCGGCACAGAGACGCGGCAGCCGGCGGACGAGGTCAGCCTCCGCGGACGTCATTCCAGATCTGCGCATGACGTTGCTCGGTCGTGCCGTAGTTGTCCGAGATCTGCAGCAGCGTACGGCGGGCCTGCTCCAGATACGCGGTCATCTGACCGGCCGACTGATTCCAGACCGCCTTGGACACGTGGTACTGGGCCTGAGCGGCACCAGTCCACTGGGCGAGGCTGGCCTCCACGGTTTGCTCCATCTGCTCCAGTGCCGACCGAATCCGCACGTTGATCTGGTTCATGTCGTGCAGCACGGCATCAGCCTGCCGGAAGTCAAATGTATAGTTGGACATTGTGGACCTTCCTAAGAAATGACCGCCACGCAGGCGAGTAGCTACGACCTCCATGCCGGCGGTTCGTGGACGACCTGGGGGCTACGGGCTCGACGCAACCAGCGGCAAAGAGCTCACACGCCTGGAAGCGCCGCGCCGAACGAGCTGGCCGTGCTGCTCGCGGTGTCCTCTGCCTGGAGGTAACCCGTGGTGGTTGTGCCCATCACGTCGAGCATCTTGATCAGTTCGTTGATGACCCGCTGAAACGCGGCCTCCCAGCTGTCCATCGCCTGGTTGAACCCGGCTGAGGCCTGCCCGGTCCAGGATCCCTGCAGGATGGCCATCTGTCCATTAACGGCCTGCAGCGAACCAGTGAACTCGGTAGCCTTGTCGGAGAATTCTTGGGCAGCACGTCGCATGCCCTCTTCGGTCGTACTGACTCTCGGCATCGTCACAGCCGTACTCCTCACGTCGAGTCGTTGGCACGGATGAGTCTTAGCGGCCGAACCCGCCGTAGGACACGCCCGGGCAACACGCATGTCCGAATGTCTTCGAATGCTTGCACGGCTTCGCACAGATCCGGATGTGAGGACGACCATCCAGGGTATATCGGGAAGACCTGTTGCACGTCCGTACCAAGTGGCACGTGTGGGCTTCCACTGGCGGCGATCCACGATCTGTACTGAGTGGTGATGTGGAGGGAGGCGCCGGAGATGAACATCAGCGAGCGGATCGAGGGCCTCTTCGAGGAGTACCAACGGCAGCGCAACAGTCTTACCGAACTACAGCACAGGATGCGTGAGCTCACGGCCACCGCTACCTCACCCCGACGTGAGGTCAGCGTCACCGTCGGTCAGAGCGGCGTCGTTACTGATATCCGGTTCCTGACGTCGGCGTACAAACGGCTGACCCCAGCTGACCTCACCGAAGTGATCATGGCTACCTACGCTGAGGCCAAGGAGAGCGTCATGCTGCAGGCTGAGGCGGTGCTCGCGCCGATGCTGCCCGACGGCGTTGACGCCCGCTCGCTGGTGCGTGGCACCGCCGGCACGGATGCCTTTCTACCGCCCGAGCCGCGAATGACGACCAGCGTTCGAGAGATCCTCGGCATGGGACGGCAGCGCCAATGAACAGTCCCGCCGGCCGGCTCTGGGTCGACCCCGAAGGCGTCGTACTGGTCGGCGACGGGTACGCCGAGCACGCCGCGTTGTATCAGAATTACCTAAACGATCTCGACGCGATGCGCAGTCGATACGCCAACAGCTGGGGCAACGACGAGATGGGCGTCCAGTTCTCCCAGGCGTTCCTGGGTGGCATGGACAACATCGAGGGTGTGATTGGCGGGGTAAAGGGTCGTTTGGCGTTCGCCGGGGAGGGGTTGCGGGAAAACGGGCGGCTCTACGGTGTGGTTGATGACGAGGCGCAGGAAGCCAGCCATTCGATGAGGCAAGATTTCGATTCACACCTTTCCCTGGCGTATGCGGAGGAGGGGGTGGCGGGTTCGGGGGAGGGGTTCGCGAAGCCGCTGTTTCCGTCGGTTGTTCGTGCGACGCGTCCGGAGGAGGGGGTGGCGGGTTCGGGGGAGGGGTTCGCGAAGCCGCTGTTTCCGTCGGTTGTTCGTGCGACGCGTCCGGAGGAGGGGGTGCCAGGTCCGGGGGAGGAGATCGCGGAACCGCCGCTGCAACCGGTCTTTGTCCGCGCCACGAATCCGGATACGTCGGTGTCCCTGGCGAGTTCGCCGTACCTGGTGGTGCCGGACAGCATGTCGGTCCTGGTTGATGGTGAGCCGTTGCCGGAGGGCTCCCGGCTAGTGGCGTTTCGCCCCTTTCCGGACGGCGGTGTGCGGGTTGATGTCAACCTTTACGACTCGATCATGCCGGTGGATGATGCCTTGATTACTGACGGAGACGGACAGGTGCTGGATTCGGGGGGCGGGCGTTTCTTTGTCGTTGTGGAAAACCCGGATGCCGATCCGACGGAGCCCGACTACCAGCCGTTGGTTCTCAGCTACCCGGACAATGGGTATTCACTGGATCGTTGAATCGTTAGCGCGGGCTGCTGGTCATGCCTGACTTTCATATTCCGAATGACCCTGAGTGGCAGTGGGCCTATGACGCCATCCTCTATACCACCGGCGGTGAATTCCCCGAGGCTAATCCCACGGCACTACGTGCCATGGGGGATGAGCTCTACGCCTTCACCAACAACCTGCTGAACGGGACCGCGGCGACGTCCAACCTGGGCAACGGGCTCTCCGCATATCTGGACGGACCCGCCGCGGACGCGTTCAACCAGTTCCGGGGCGGCATCGCGAACGACGTCCCGACCGCCGGGAATATCTCGTGGGCCCTCGGGAACGCGGCTTACGAGTTTGCCCTGGATTCGGAATCCACTCAATACAATATCGTCATCGCCGCGTTCACCCAGGTGGTTGAGATCGCCTTCGCCATCGCCTCTGGTTTCGGCGCGGCGGCCGTGCCCGCACTGATAAAAATTGGGCAGGAGATTGTAAAGACCCTGATCGATTTTCTTCGTATGCGGCTGCAGAACCAGCTGCTGAGGCTGGTCTGGGAAGGCATCGAGGAAGGGCTCGAGGAGCTCTGGCAGGGCATGGCCGCCCAGCTCACGCAAATGGCCGAGGGCAACCGTAAAGGTTTCGACTACCAGGACCTTGCCCTTGCTTTCGCGGGCGGACTCTTCATCGGCATGGGCGTCTCCGGCATGCATGCGATCGGCGGAAAGCTCTACCCGAAGATCAACAAGAACACCTACACCCGCGAGACGTTGTCCGCACTTGCGGAAACCCTCTTCGAGGGCCTGTTCAACATGATGGTCGGGGGCGGCTTCAACCCATTTGCCACGATGACCTCGTCGATCATCGGCGGTCTCGCACACCAATACGCACACGATTTCGGCAATCAATTCAACGTTGACCCGAACAACCTGCCTAACCGCCCACCGCCCGACTCCAAAAAGGGCTCAAACGAGGGCGGTCCGCCCGCGACTTCGGTTGCGGGCCCTCCACCACCCGCGTACCACGACATTGGCGACAGCCCTCCGTCGTACGACCAGGCTGCCGGTAGTCCCCCACCGCACAGCGAGACGCAGGGAGATCCCCCTCCCTACAACGAAGCCACCGGCCCTTCGAACGCCGCGACGGGCGCACCACCCTCCGTCGGCAACCCCCCGGTTCCTGGCAACCCCGTCACAAACGGTAGTCACACCACCCAACCTTCGGACGCCGAACGCGATGGCGCCCTGACCCCAGCCACCGCTCCGGCATTCGCCAATCGACCCGATCTCAGCACCGTCGACGCCCCAGCTCCCAACCGTTCAGTCGCGCCTGCTCCTGGCACTGCCTCGGCATCGGCCGGCGCACTCCGACCCGGTATCGCAGGCGTAAACCAGCTCGGACCCGCAAGCGGTCAGGTGCCCGCACAAACCACAGGCTCAGCCGGCTCGGTCGCCGCGCATCCTGCCGCGACTCCCGCCGCGCCCCCTCCAGCCACATCGCCGGCGGAGGACGTCGCACCCATCGCGGTGCCTGCTGGCGCCAGCGCTACCTTGCCCGCGAATGTCGGTGGCCTACCCGGCTTCGAATCCACGAGCCCCGCGGCATCTACCCCCACCGACCCAACAGCCCCGGCCGTCTTCGAAACGACGGCACCCACGTCAACCCAGACAGCGGATGCTGCTGCTTCGCCTGCGGCAGACCCGGCTGGACAGGCGCCCACGGTTGTGACGCCAGTGACGGCGGTTCCAGCCGTCGAGGTGCCTCGCACCGGAGGCCCCGGCGCCGAGTCCCCGGTGGTTCCGACACCAACGGGCCAGTCGCCGGCTCCTCAGCCACTTACCACACAGTCGCCCGGTCAACAGACATCCAGCGGGTCAATACCGAATGCCCAGGAAGACAATACGCCGCTCTCATCCGCGTCTCCGCCCCCACAAATCACCAATCCGCTCGCTCCCGCACCGGCCACGATCGAGCAGGGTTCGACTGTGCCTGGCCCTGCTGTCGAGCAGGCGTTGGCGTCGGAGAGTGGGGTCGCGGGCCAGGCCCTTGACACGCAGCAGAACCTGGTGACGAGCAACCCGCACCACGTACCCATGACGACTACCACTACCCAACCCTCCCCCACCAGCGGGACCGTGCAGTCACCACTGTCGAGTGATGGCCCGCCTCGTAGCGACTCCACGCGCGACACCACGACACGTACTGAGGGCGCAGGGGATCGCGATTCACGTTCCCAGGCGGATGGTCCACGGAGGGCCAGTGGTCAGCACGATCCGGTAGTGACTGTGTCACCGACCGTTGAGGTCGCACCAGCTACCAGCCGCGGACATACCGATATCGTCGACATACCATCGGGTTCGTCAACCGATCCTGGCGCCGAAGACGGCCCGAGGACCACAGCCGCTTCGATCGGTCCGACAGCCGATGACACGAAGCCCTCGCCGGTCACCCCGCAAGCCGGACCCACGATCCCCACCCCGCAGGGTGCTCCCGATGCTGTGCTGCGCACTGAACCGGCTGCCGCTTCGACCTCCAACCCGGAGGCTACGGCACCGACATCGCCATCCGCGCCGGTGCCAGCCAATGAGTCGGATCAGGGTCAGTCCACGACCGAAAGCTACGATGGTCTTGCGCTGGGCGGCACGGGCAGCCAGGGGGCGGTTCCCGGGTCAGCGTCTGCCCTACTTGCTGATGTTGTACCTCGTGATCAGTGGTGGCGGCTATATCTCGATCCAAGGCACCATGCCGCAGCGC
>NZ_KB905359.1:3422343-3424103 GCF_000378845.1 Salinispora pacifica DSM 45544
GACGAGGGTTGGGACGCCGTCAACGACGTCGCCACCGGCACACCACCCCTGTTCGGCATCAACGCCAACCCAGAACCCACCACCGATCCCCACACGACCACCGAGACAAGTTCGACCACCAACCCGACGAAGTCCGAGGATGGGGGTATCGGCCTAGGGGGCAGTCAGGCGTTGGTTCCCGGGTCAGCGTCTGCCCTACTTGCTGATGTTGTACCTCGTGATCAGTGGTGGCGGCTATATCTCGATCCAAGGCACCATGCCGCAGCGCAGGCCGCGTACCCGGATGATCCAGGCTCCTACTATGATAACGATCAATCGCCGGGCTTTCAGAGAGGTATGACCGAAGCCTACGAACAGTTCCTCAATAATCCTGGCATTAATAGCAATACCCTTAACGCTGATACCTACAAACAAATACACGAAACAGTCACTCGGCATCTCAATAGGCAGTTCGACTGGACTGGCGGCACCACACGACAAGGAGTCATTAAACCCACATCGTTCCCTGTTCGTAACCCGGATATCAGCTCCGACGTCCTCGCCGAACGTATCGGCGAACGCCCTCTCATCAAAGACTTCCACGAAGCTCTCCGGCAACGTGGCGGCCCCAAACCAGTCACCTTCACCAGCACCATCATGGGACGCGGTGGCATCAGCGCCACCACCATGCCCCGTACTATCACTACCAACTACTCCCGCACCGACGCACCCGCCCTAGTCAACACCATTTTCGACCAATACCGTCACGAACGACAGAACGCGACGACCCCCGATGAGACCCTCGCCGCGATCGCCCGCACCATTCGTAAACTGCATATCACCCACCCCTTCGAAGATGGTAATCGTCGCCTCAACGTCCACGTTATCCTCCCCAAACTACTGCTCGACAACGGCTTCCAACCCGTCATCGCTCCCGACATGGACCAACTGTTCCAAGGCGGCCGTTCTATTGACGACATTGTCAGCGTCCTGCGGAACACCCAACCCGCCACCGGCGGCATACGCCTCGGCACTGAACCAAACCCGAAAGCGAATGGCGTCCCTGTCGCGCAGATTCCGACCGTTTCCGGCATGCCCGCTACCAGAAACGTCGCAGCACAGGAGAGCGCCTTACCGCAGATCTCGCCCCCGGACCTTCATCGCAAGGAGAGTTCGTCGGTCGTGCCCCTCGCCACGGTTGTCAGGGGTGCGGACGGGGTTCTGCGTGCGTCTGGCAAGCCGCTGGTCATCCGGCCGTTGACGGGTGACCGGCCTGGTATCGCGTTGCTTGACGACGGTGACTGGAACAGGGTCAGCACCCGAACTCTCCTGCCGCCGGACACATATGCCGCCGCGCAGGATGTCAAGGGAGACCCCGCGACCGCGGTCATCGTGCACGGCGTCGGTGACGTCGTGCACGCCCCGGTCCGCAACCCGGACGGCTCCACCACCACCGTCGCGCTGGGCCCGGACGGCCTCGCCCAAGTCATTGGCCGGCCCGGCGCACCCATCGTCCTGGTCTCTTGCGAGACCGGTGCTCTCACCGGTGGTTTCGCACATCAGCTCGCCCACGCCCATGACGGTGACGTTCTGGCCCCCAAAACGGTCATCAATATTGGAGCGACCGGAGTCGAAGGAGGACTGCGCACCACCGATAGCGAATCGTGGCAGCTTTACACCCCTCATTCTCTGGACGACGAGGGTTGGGACGCCGTCAACGACGTCGCCACCGGCACACCACCCCTGTTCGGCATCAACGCCAACCCAGAACCCACCACCGA
>NZ_KB905359.1:3424203-3738374 GCF_000378845.1 Salinispora pacifica DSM 45544
TCTCTGGACGACGAGGGTTGGGACGCCGTCAACGACGTCGCCACCGGCACACCACCCCTGTTCGGCATCAACGCCAACCCAGAACCCACCACCGACCCCGGTGCAGGCACCGCGGCCGGTTCGACCACTGGCCAATCCAACCGTTCCAACGACGGCATCGATACTGTCCAGCGTAGCACCCAATCCACCCCCGACGGCATACGCCTCGGCCCCAAGTCAGCCCCCCCATCGAACATCGCCCGCGCCGCGCAGCCTCCGAGCCTTCCCACAATTCCCGAAGAAACCGAGCAGGACCTCGACCCTCCCGGCCCGTTCGCCCCGAGCGCGGTTTCCCGTGACCGGGAAGAGCGGCGAGTGCCCCAGCCTGGCTCGAGGACATCGGGCGAGGAGCCGGGCTATACGGGTGCTGATGATCCTGCTGATCAGGTAGCCGCTGCGGTGGATAGCCGAGACGGTGGGGAGTCCTCCCGAGTCCCGGTGGCGGCTACGGAGGGTCTGGCCCACGTCGTCGTCGATACTTTGCCGTCACCCGTGGAAAATTTCGCATCCGAGCCTGGTTTCCTCGTGCAGGATGACCGGCGCTCGGGTGGTAAGTCGGCGCGTGCCAGCGCAACGGACAACGGCGGCGCGGGTCAAACCAGTAGCCTGATCAACCCCGACGGGACTTCGCAAAAACACGGTACCCGGAGCGAAGACACCGCGCCCCAGCCCACACCCATCCCACACAAAGCCACAACACATCAATCAGCTCGGCCAGCCGAAGCGGCCACAGCACAAGCTTTCCCACTCGTTTACCCCAACCCTCAGGCTGACCTCCGAATAGAGTTCAAGGTAGAAAGTGATCCCCAAGCCGATTTCAAGGTTGACTCCAACCCTGATCCGAGGGTGGAAGATAGTCTCCACGCCGGATCCAGAGCAGAGGATGATCATGGCAGGGTAAAGCGTGATGCCAAAGCGGAGCTCGAGCCCGGGCCCGAGTCGAAGGCGGAGCCCGCGCCTGAGTCCAGGTCCGAGTCAAAGGCGGAGGTGCAGCCCGAGCCCGGGCCCGGGCCTGAGTCGAAGGCGGAGCCTGGGCCCGAGTCGAAGGCGGAGGCTCAGCCTGGGCCCGAGGCTGATGCCAAGGCGGAGGTGCAGCCCGAGCCCGGGCCCGGGCCTGAGTCGAAGGCGGAGCCCGCGCCTGAGTTCAGGTCCGAGTCAAAGGCGGAGCCCGTGCCTGAGTCCAGGTCCGAGTCAAAGGCGGAGGTGCAGCCCGAGCCCGGGCCCGAGCCTGAGTCGAAGGCGGAGCCCGCGCCTGAGTTCAGGTCCGAGTCGAAGGCGGAGCCTGGGCCCGAGTCAAAGGCGGAGCCTGGGCCCGAGGCTGATGCCAAGGCGGAGGTGCAGCCCGAGCCCGGGCCCGAGCCTGAGTCGAAGGCGGAGCCTGGGCCTGAGTCCAGGTCAGAGTCGAAGGCGGAGGCTGATTTGAAGGCCGAGGCCGAACAGAAAACTGACAGCGGGAACGGCAATTCTCCAACGGTCCTGTCGCCGGATAAGCTGCGTAGTGCTCTGCCTGACTATTTGCGTCGGAGCGAAGCCCTGGGTCCGGCTGCGCAGTTCCGATCCGTCACTATCGATCATGACACAAGCCTTATTCGTGAGCTAGAGTTGTTGGCGCCAGGAATGTCGCAGTCGGTGTTGGAGGAACTGGACCGAGACGTACGGGATGATTTCGGCAGGTTTCTTGGTGAGGGGTATTCATACCCTGTTCATATCGGCGGGGAAGCTGCCGAGTTGACGGTCACCGCTCGGTTTGATTGGGACGGCCTCAAGCCTGAGAAAAAGGCGAAGGAAGGTCCGAAGGTAGAAAGTAAGTCGGACGGATCCCACTCGCGCTCAGTCAAGTTAGATCATTATCCGCATGTAGATCCAAAGTTCTTCGTTTCGTTTATTCCCAGTGCTCTGGTTGCTGGGGGGATGTCCATCCCGACCGCGCCAAGATCGACGAACTCCAGGACCAGTAAAACGAGATTCAAAGCGACTACCGTCGTTGAGGTGGAGGATCAAATTGAGGTCACTGTTCCGGCGGTGATCTACGCTTCTCTGCGAGGGTCCGCCGGGCAAACAATCGATGCTCGGCCGTCAGAGAAGCGCGCGTTCTCAGATGGGCCGGGGAAGGTAACGGCGAGGGGCATCGTCCCGTTGCGGGTGCCGACCAAACTGGCTGTTCCAGAACCAGGACCGGATCCCCTTCCTGCAAGGGTGCCCACCGCCCTGCCCAAGAGGTTCGGTGTGGAGAGCGTCGTCGTTCATTCCGACCCAGATCGCGGCACGCACTTCAAGCAGGTCGCGGAAATTCTCCAAAAGGAAGGGCTGGGGGACATTGTTCGCGTAGGGGCGCCAGGCCGGAGTGTACTCAAGCAGTTCTTGTCCAGAGACAAGCTTCCTGTCGCTGACGCAACAACAGTCGGCGCTGACAGGGCCGAGGAAGGTTGGGTAACTTCAGAGCCCCTGCTGCGTACGCCTGCCGAGCGTAATCTATGGCGCCGTGTCTTCCCGGGGCGTGGCAGCGCCCTGCAGGTACGGCTTGTGGCCAGGCAGGTGCGGTCTCTCGGGACTGCGGACGGCGTCAAGTATGAAGATGGCTTCAAGCTGGCCGGCGAGAATACCGACAGCCAAGTCGCCGACCGGCCTTGGGCGGCAATGTTGGCCGGTGGTGGCGGTGGTGTGGCGGGGCCACTGATGTACGTCGTCGGGCCGAGGGTGACGGTCTCGCGCACCGAGCCGACCGAGCAGAAGGTGGCGGCTACGAGAGTCGGGCGCCAGAAGGTGAAGGTCAAAGGCTCAGCCGTTCGCTACCGAACTGTCTATGACCTGGAAGTGCGTCTTATTGGAAGGCCAGCTCAAAGGCTGGACGGGGCCGTCACGACGGTGCAGTGGACGACCAAGGATCGGGTGCGGGGTACTTCGCTGGATCGCGAACCGACCGAGTGGCAGGGGCGCACGGGTGACCGCCGTACGCACTTCGCGCCAGCGCCTATTGAGCAGGGACGCTCCTTCGGAGGGGCCTACATTGACGATCTAGATGGTGGTGATCAGCTGAGGAGAAGTGTGATCCGCGCATTACGGAATGTGCCGATGACGAAGCGTCTAATCCCTGCTCTAAATAAGAAAGCATTTGTCCGGCAGTTCGGCGATCCGGAGTTGGCTCAGGGGCTGACCGGACCCGTCCAGGCGATCTTGTCGCGTCGGGAAGATATTGAATCCCAGCTTTCGAATCGTCAACTACGATTTATGTTGGACCGGATTGTCGGGCCCGGGCTGGAGATCCCGCTAACGATGAATGGCAAGCTGCACGACTACACCACGGTCGTGGTGATCAAAGGTAAGCTCTCCAGCTTATCCGACGGCGAAATTCTGAGCCAAAAGGTGTCAGGAGCTACCGAGAGTCGTGCGGCGAAGGACGAAGCCATTGTCAGTAAGGATAAGAGTTGGGCTTCTTCCATAGGAGTTGATGGCCGGCTCATCGCGGTGCTCGGCCCGGCCTTCCCGGTCGGTATTGTCGGCCCGCGTGTCGGGTACACCGCGAGCAGTGGCCATGATGTCGGCGTCAAGCGTCGTCACGAGTCTGAGATTGCGCGCGCACCGGATCTTGAAGAGGATGGCGGGCTCGCGGAGGCGCCGATGCGCGAATTCGCGGCCACCCTGACCGTGACGACGACCTTCGAATCCAGCGTGCGGCCCAACCCGAGCAGACTACTCCTGACGCCCGGTAGGCCCGGTCTCCACGTCCCGACCGTCGTTTCCGGTGCCCTGCCGCCCAAGGAACACCAGTTGGAGCTGCGCCTGCTGGTGCCCGAGCACCGGGTCACACTGATCCCGCCGCCGTCCGCGCCAGCGCCGGAACCGGTCGACAGGGAGTGGATGACAGATCCACCGGCATTGAGGGAGATATCAGGTGGGTACCCGTACAAGCTGGACGGCAGCCTCGTCGAGACGTTCCTCGGATCGGCTCATCTGCTCGAGGGGGTCAAGGAGACCCTGACGCGGGCTACGAATGACCCCATCTGGAGCTTCGCAGACGGGTCGATTTCCACCCTGATCTCCCAGTCGTTGGCGCCAGACCAGTTGACGGGTGGTAGCGAGCTGTTCAGCACACCGCTGTCGCTGTCCCAGCTCACGTACGGCCGCCGCCGGGCGGATGCTTACGCCGAGGTCAAGATTCGACTGAGGCCCCACAACCCCCGGGTGCAGGCGCCAGTCGAGTTCCACGCCGTCAAGGATATTCTCGCGGGGGGCTCCAGCACCGGCGCCAAGCAGGCTCGCTCGTGGGGCGGAAGCTTGTCGATTACGCCGGTGGGCGTGGTGCGCGGACCAGCCGGCGATCCGAATATAGGCCGCGTCACCGCAAGCGGTATCTTTGTCATGTCCGGAACCTTCCTGCAATTCGCGCGCGGCCAAAAGTACGAGCACAACATCTCAGGTTCATCGAAACTCGAGGTAAGCGGCAGACCAGAACGTCGGGTGTTGGTGCAACTTGACGTGGGCGTGGATGTAGTCGCGGAAACCCGGCGTCGAGGCAACCTGGATGTGCTGGAAGTGCTGCCCGACAGTCCGATCCAGCGGGCAGGGCAGAGCTTCACCTTGCGCGACTCACTCCTGATGTGGATGACCGAGAGGCAGGCGCGGGAACTCGGGGACGACGACAAAGCGTATTCTGGCCAGCTGGCCGAGGTCGAGCGACAAACGCGATATCTGTCGGACAACGCCGTGCAGGCCGATCCACACGAGCGCGACCGTCGAGACAACGCTACGGACCGTGCCCAGCCCTTGGTTCCGACTAACCGCACCATCACGTTGCCCGCGATGATTGGTATTCCCGGCAGACCGTCATTCGGAATCGGCGGCCTAGATCGCACTCTGGACCTGAGCAGTCATATCGGTGCCGTGCGACGTGCGATTACGAACGCGATCGGCGGAACCCGCGGTACGCGGGTGGCGCAGGCGCTGCTGCCGGAGTCCTCGCTGGATGCACCGCACGACAACGTACGGATGTTGCAGACCTTCCTGAGCCACGCCGACAGTCACATCACCAGCGCCCTCAACGGTGGCCGGAGCCTGCTGCTTCGCCTGGACGGGCGAGGCCGGGGACACACCTATCAGATGACGGTTACAGCGTCGATGGTGAGTGAGCCTGAATTCAAGGGAATCGTGCACGTCGACAAGCTTACTGTCAGTGATAAAACAAAAATGACCCTCACCGACGTCACCACTCGCAGCCATACGGAGGCATCGGTATCCCTCATGCTGAGGGGGCGGGGGATACACGTTGAAGGTCAAAGTCCGGAAGCGCAGCAGCACTCTGACCCAGTCGGAGTGCTGGGTGGGGCGGGAGCGGCCACCTCCGCGAATTGGGGTGCCCGCGAAAAAGAGTACTCCGACGCTGACACTCTGAAATATTCTCAGTCTCTGGCCGTGGAGGGGCCAGTCGCCACCTTCGGTACCGACATCGTCCTCAGCATCACTGTGACCGGTCGCGAGCTACCCAAAGCGGGCGCGGTCCTCAGGGAGGTCCGTCCACTGACACTTCGCGTGTCGCCGTACAGTTCGCGGATCAACGGCCAGGTCGGAGTCGCCGGTGACAAGGGCATACTGCCGAGCAACGAGCTCACCGACTCCGCTCGCAGTGAATGGCGTAACACTGCGGGGGTCAAGAGCCTGCCAGAGCCCTCGCAGTACGCGGTCGAGCACGTGTTTCTGGATATGGCTGAACTGCACGACGCGGCCGAGCTGGCCTTGACCAAATCCGGCGTGGCCGTCGACGCCACCACCCAGGCCACGCTACGCGCCGCGATCAACACCACCAACCTGAAGGCTGGGCTGCCAGCCATGCTGGCTGGCCTGTTCCTGATCCCGCTGCCCCACCAGACAAACCGGAAGCTCTTCCTGGACGCCCGGGTGGTAGGGCGACCGAGGTTCGCTGGCGCCAACACGGATGTCGCTATCCAGAATTCCTTGAAGGGTGAGCGCTCCCAGAAGGTGACGCACAAGTCCGGGAGCACCTATCTGGTAAAAACGCGCGGCCTACTCGGCGTTCGCGAGGACGGGAGGGGGGGTATGCCAGTGGAGAGGCGTCACTACGCGACGGCTGACAGCCAACGATACGAGGCCAGTGCGACGCCAGAAAAATACAAGACGACCGCCCAGCCATCGTCCACCCCAGAGGATGACACGCTTGTCTGGGGTCTTTCCTATTCGTTGGAATTCTCCCTGGTCGCTCTCCCTGTGCATGTGCACCGCCCACGAAAACGGCTCCAACCTTCCGCCCGTCGTACACACCAGCACCGCCTCAACCCACCCACGTCACGAAAGCGTGCGGGCGTCATGCTTCGGTTCGACGACGCCGTGATCCTGCGGATGAACGACGAGGCAGCACGTGAACACACTGACATCGTGCTACCGCCGGAACTCAAAGAATCAGCCAAAAGTTTGGCCGAGAGTAGTAAGAAGTGGACCAAGGCAGTCAATCGCAGGGACGGGTTGAAAGCTCAAAAGGCCACAGACGCTGACCTCCTGAAAGCTGCCGAACAAGAGGCCACCGATGCTGAATCCAAGTGGTGGGATGCCTATCAGGCCCATGAACGCCAACTCGACACGCTGCGTCCCGCCGCACCCCACACCGACTCTGTGCACACGGCTGAGGACACCACTGGGACCGAGGAGGCCCAGCCCACCGCCGCGACGCAGGAGACGACTTATCTCACCAACGCTGAGCCATCAGCTCCCAAAAGGGGGGCTCAGACCTCGACCGATGCTTTGTCAGGTCCACCGCCCACCGAGGGGGCGCAGTTGTCCCCTGCGGCGGGCGGCACCCCGACGATCGAGCCCGGCGCCTCCGCACCCGCGCCGGCCGTCAGCGACGTAGCGGAGGACACCGTCTCCGCACCCGCCGATGGTGGGCCGGATGGTGCGGAGACTGCCGCTGATCCGGTGCCTGCTACTCCATCGGTAGTGCGGCCGTCGTTGTTGGCTACTCCTGGTGATGGTCGATGTCAGTTGTATGCGGTTATCGGTAGTGACCCCGGTCTGGTGGGGGAGAGGTTGGCTTCGGCGGGTCTCGACACCCCGGCCCTACGTGCCTGGCTGGCCGACCCGGAGTTGGTCCGTACCCAACTCACCGAGCAGAGCAGCCCCGAGAGGCGGGACGCACGGGAGCTCGTACCGCAGTCCACCGAGTTGGGGCAGGCGGCCGAGCGTCTACGTCAACTCGTTGAACGCCACCTGATCACGCTGGGTCCGGCGAACGTGCCGACCGTGGCCCTGCAGGCATATCGGGGAAACCGCAATCAGACACTCCACGCCACCGTCGACTCCCTGGATCAGGCCACGGTCCTCAATCGGCTCCACGCGGCGGGAATCACCAGCCTGCGTGATCCCAGTCTGCTCCCCGTGGCCCACCTACGCGACCTGTACGTGCACCACCGGACCGCCGGCCTGACCGCCAACGGCACCGACCACGCGAGTGCCCGAACCATCGCGGAACAGGAGGTGCCCCTCAAGCCCGCCGCTGACGGCACCCCAGCACGTGACCTTGCGGACGGATCCCTGTCAGCGCAGCAGATGTTCGACTTCCTCAGCACTCACCAGGACATCCCCCTGCGCGACCTGCCTGAGCAGGTACAGCGCGGCCAGCTGACGGTGCACCTGCTCGACCCGGCCAGACCAGCTGACCCCGACGAGTTCGCCGAGCTCACCAAGGCTGTACAACACTGGGAGCAACATTGGCACCGCGATGTCGGCGAGGCATACATCGGCCTACTCGCCTCCGCACTGGGCTCCCGTATCCGCATCCACACACCGGATCACGTCCAGACCGTCGGCCCTGACGACGCCCCCCTGATCACCATTCACCGGCATCACGATCATTACCAATCCACCACCACTCCTCCCCCGGCCACCACCACTGACGCGCGGGTTTCGCCGACAACCAGTCACCACGAACCGAACGGCCGCGCCACCCCGACGGTCACACCAAGCACAATCGTTGGCACCCTGGGTGCGTCACGCCGGCCTGGCGACGTCAGTACGATCCCGGATCTGACCCGCGAGCACGCCCGCGTCCAGCTCGCCGACGGCCGGACGCTCCAGGGACCCGTCGGGAATCCGGGATCCCGCACGCACCCGGACCGGACCGAGTCCGTCACGGCGGGTGCCTTCCATTCCGCCAGCGACAGAATCAAGGCAGTCGACGACTCGCGGCCCAGCATCATCGAGCCGTCGGCTGACCCCGACGCTGTCACCGTGGCACATCAGCCTGTCGCATCCCCGGGTGACACACCGCAGGCCACCCCGGATCGCCGGGCCGATGTCGACCCCACGCCAAGCCGCGCCGAGGCTGACCGGTCGGATACCGAGGTGGACCGGCCGCCGCTGGTCCCGCCGGAACCGGGCCAGACCGAGCGTGACCCGGCATCACCAGGGGTGGCGAGCCGACCCCACGTCCTTGCGGACGAGGCCGAGGTGGTGAAGGCGACGCCGTCTGACCGGCCCATTCCCGAGGAGCCCACCGGAGAGCGGCCCACGGACCCTGAGGCCCCGGGCGCGACCGAGCGGGCCGCCACCACCGATTCGGGCACCCACACCGCACCACCGCCGGTCACCTACGTTCCCGCCGGGCTCGCCCTGCTCGATCCCGACCAGGCCGACAAAATGCGTGTCGCCCTCAATTACCCATCCCAATCCGACGAATATCTGGTCTTTGCCGAGGGCACCCCCGACGGCATCGTCGTCGGCGACGAACTCGTCACGCCCGAACACCTCGCGGCCCTCATAACCGCTGATACCCGGTCCCACGGTAAGGATGTCGTGCTCGTCGCCTGCGAGACCGGGCAGCGCGACTACGACCTCCGCCTGTCCGGTCAAGCCGACATCACCGCTGTCAGCGCATCCCCTGACACCGCCTGGGTCACCGCCACCGGCCGCATCTTTGCCGCTGCCACCACCTACACCTCCACTGGTCACCCGCAACTCGACCGCACCCGCCCTGGCACCTGGCGTCGCACCGCCGGCCACCCTCCCATTACCAGGGTTCACCACCACTACGAATATCCCACCCGCCACACCAGTGCCGAACCTCCGAACATTGCCGATGCCATTCCCTTTGGATCGTCGAGCAAGAAGCCAGCCACATCCTCGGACAAGAAGCGCTCCAAAAAGAGCCTGATCGAAGATATCGATCAGGCCGCAAAAAATTTCACCCTGTCCTACGGGGGCGGCCAGTACGGGCGGGCAGGGGACCAATTCCGGCTGCGGTTCGCTCGGGACAAGAGTGCCGAGAGGGCGGCTCAGACACTCTCCCATCTCAGCTTCAAGCTGCATGACGTGTTCCGGCATCTGCGTGAGCAGAGCAAGCACCGAGAGAGTCTGCCCAAGGACCTTGAGGTGCAGGGTATGTTGATCAATGGCCGGTTGGTCTTTGCGACCAACTTCAACGCCACCGCCTCCTTGATCAACATGGTGTCATTTTCGAGAGAAGAACGTTATGGCTCGCCCCTGTACCAGCTGCTGCACATTTCACAGAGCGACAGTGGCCGGCGAAAGCACCTGAAGCCGCAGGATGCCGACGAGTATGTCGGCCGGCTGCGGCGCAGCGAGGAGAAGATCGATGAGGCGTTCAGGGGTGTCCGCGACAACGACACGGCCAGGGCGATGCGCGCCAACCGAGACGTCCAGCTCGCGGACGTCGCTCCGATTGACGACGAGAGTCGGCTGTGGTTGAACTACCTTCTCACTCATGACGAAAAGATGGGTGCCGTCATCGTTCTGCAGCATTCGGACAGCGGTGCCAACTCGATGCATGCCGAGCAGAAACTACTGCTAGCCGTGCACAGCGCCGATCTGCAGCCATCGGATATCGCGGGTACCTACCTGATCATGGGTAAGTATCGGCCCTGTCTGGGGTGTTGGGCGGCCCTCAACCATCATCGGGCAGAAAATTTCCCCGTCGACTTCGACGACAACTACGGCAATTACTATCTCGAGTCGATTCGTTCGCTGGTCTCCTACCTCCCGCACACCATCCGCGATCCGTGGGGCAACGTGGACAACTATTTGGAGGGTGTCATCAGCGGCGAGGCCAGGCAAATGATGAGTGTCTCCGCGCTGTCCCGCCAAGTGCCACCCCATGACGCCGTCGACAGAAACGGCCTTGAGAAGGTCATCCCAGTGGGGGACGCCCCCAACCGGGGCTACGTCACCGCTTCGGACTCAGAGGTCGGGTTTGACGCGGAATATAACCAGACTGTGAGCGTGAAGCGGACCCTCGACTTCACGACCGGCACGCGGAACCGTACTCTCGGCACCGGAAAAGAGAAGGCGTACGGCTCCCGCGCAGCCCAGCGTGTGCTGAACGAGGACGAGCGCGGGCAACTGGCAGCGGCGTGGCGGGGCCGTGATCGCGACCAACTCGCCGCACTGTTCAAGCACCACGCGGCCCGTAATGTGTCGCAGGCGGAAATCGCCGAGGCATCCGGGGCTGACCCGAGCACCGTCTACAAGATCGTCCGTGACAAGGATGGCCATGAGCACCGCGACGGCCGCGATAGTGCCAAGCGACGGGTTGTGTCCCGCAGTAGCCGCCACGACTCCACAGCGTCCTCCACGACCAGCAGGGGCGCCGGCAAGTTCCAAAAGCGCCCCAACATCGACGACGTCGGCCGCGCCTCCCTGCGTGGCGTCATGCGTGGCACCGACTTCTACCAGGGCTGGAAGAGCATCGAGAAGTCACAGAGTAAATCGACCCTGAAGGCCCGTGACATCCCATCCGCACTCGAAAAGGCCCTCGTCGCCGCCCGGCAGCAGTACAGCATGCAGAGTATCGCCGACTACCTGCACATGTCGCGCAAGAGTCTGCAGCAGCACCTGGACAAGCGCTACGGCCCGGTCAACGACGTCAGCGATTTTCGCCAGCCCAGCCCCATCGATGAGGAGATGCCGGATACATATCCCACGCCCGTAGCCACTGACCCCGTCCACAACGACACCAACGCCATGTACGACGACACCAATGCCATGTACTACGACGAAAACCTCGGCCGGCAGGTGTACATGCCACCTGACCCCTACGTCATGGACTATGAGCCGACGGGAGCCAGCCACGCAGGGCCCAGCAGCGCGTCCGGATCACGACTGCCGCAGGTTGCCTACAGCACAGCACGTATCACCTACGACGTACCGCCGCAGCCCGCACCCGCGGCGGACCCCGCGCCACCACCCGCGAACACGGACCCGGTCTACGTCTCCGACCATGGTCCCCCTGTCTACGCAGACAACCACGGCCGCCAGTTCCACTGGAACCCTGACACCAGCCAGTGGGAGTACTACGACGACAACGAGTGGCACGGCTACCGGGCCTCCGACCCGCATGGCAAGCGCAAGGACCCCCGTTAGGGTCCCCACGGCCGGCCCGGTCCACCACCTGACGCCGCTGACCTCCTCAACCGCCTTTCGGCTGAATAGCGGGGAGGCCGTGACCGTCGGTGCCCCCGCGTACCACCAGTCGGTGACACGAGGGGAAGGCCCGGGACTGAACCGTCGATCAGCGGTAACGGCCGTGGTCGAATGGCGCGGTGCCTGAGTTTCGTACGGTCGGTCCAGGGCCGGAGCTACATCGGCTTCTCCTACGCGTGGCCGGCCACGCGCCCGACCACACGATCTCCGAGGCGCGGTATGCGTTGGCCGAGGGTCGGATGGTCGATGTCACCCGGACGGTTGCCGCAGTTGCCGCAAGCGCTGGGCTGGTCCTCACCGAGGAAGAGCTTGCCCTGATCGCGGCCGTGGAGCCGGATCGCGTCGGCGCGCTGTCCAACATAGGCCAGGGCCGACAGGAACGGACGTCCTTAACGTTCCAGCCGGCTCTGGGGGAGGATCCGGCCTTCGCCTCGGGAGCGACGCCGCCGCTGCTGGATCTGACGGATGCCCCACCTGAGACTGTCGGCGTGCTGACCGACGAGCTGGACCGGGCAGCGACCGAGGCCCTGAGCCAGGTACCCGGTGTGACCGCGCTGTGGCGGGCCTGGCGTTTCGATGCGTCCAGCGGTACCGGCAGAACAGCGGCGCGGGTCTTCGTCCTGGCCGCTGACGTGCCCGCGGACTACCTACCCGTGGTTACGGCCATGGCGCAGCAGGAACTCAGTACGGTGGGTATCGCCCAGCCGCTTGTCGAGGTGTACGCGGCAGGCGATGAACTGCCCGCGTACCAGATGCAGGCGCGGGGGTCCGCCGCGTTGCTGTGGACAGCCGCCGAGGCGTACCCGATCGCTGTCGCCCCGGTCTTCGACGGCGTCGACCCGGCGGCCGGGCCGTGGTTCGCCCCGGACCATCCTCGTCTCGATGGCGTCGAGCAGGAGCGGGTCGCCGCCTTCCTGGATTCCGGTTGGGCGGTTCTGACGACGACCCGACGGGAGAGTGACGTGGTGGCGCCCGATCGTGGTGCCGTCGTGCCGATGTCCTATCGAACCGACGGGGTGTGGGTGTGGACCGACACCGTCACCTACTATCTCCGCACGTACGGCCTGGCTCCGGCGGCTGAACTGTTGGATCACATTCGGCGTGCCGACTTCCGGCCCCCCGAGGTGGATGAGGTGGCCGAACATCGGGTCCTGGCTGCGTTGTTCCGCCCCGCGATGCCGAGCCCTGCCGCTGCCCACTGAAATTCACGGCCGGTACGACGCACACGGACCGGTCCCGCCCTTCACCATCCGCGCCTCGGTCGAGGTAAGAACGGGATCGGGTGAGGGGTCGTAGGGGCAAGCCTGCCAGCCGACCGGGCACGGTTGCCGACTCCACTGCGACGATCACAGCGCCACTCAGAAGGATGACGGTGATGAGCGATCAAGCCGAGCTTCACACCGCGTTGCTGCGCCTCGGTGGCCGGATACCGGACGCGATGCTGGTCGAGCTCCGGCTGCGGCTGGCCGACACCGGCACGGTACTCGCGCCCCGGCCCGACGACCCCACGGAACCGGCGTACACCTTCGCACCCGCACTGCCGGACCCGCAGACCTTCGGTACCGCCGTACCGCCGCTGCTCGATCTGGTTGGCCGGGACCTCGCCGACCAGATCGACCACCTGGCGATCCGGGCGGCGCGGGAGCAGACAGGGGCGGTGGCGCTGTGGCGTTCCTGGCGTACGGCGCCCCAGCGGGCCTCGTCCGCGGTACCACCGACCCGGGTCTACGTGCTGGAGGCATCCGGGCCGCCGGCGGCGATCGCGGCCGCGATGATCCGCGCGCTGGCCGCGGACCTGGACATGCCGCAGGTCGAGGTGTATCGATCCGGTGCGGATCTCCCGTCCTACGCACGCGCGGCCCGCAGCTCCGGGGCGCTGCTGTGGATGGCGGACGAGCCGCCGCCCCCGCGGATCGCCCGGGTCTTCGACGTGGTCGACGCGGACGGCGCCCGGTTCGAGTCCGGCCACGAACGGCTGGACGGCGCGGATCGTGAGCAGGTCACCGCCTACCTGGAGGCGGGCGCTCCGGTGCTGGGTACCGCCGGGACGCTGTCCGACGTGGTCGAGCCGGAGCGCGGAGCGGTGGTACCGATGAGCTACCGCACCGACGGACGTTGGCTGTGGACGGAATCGGTCACTTACTACCTTCGTACGCACGGCCTGGCGCCGGAGCCGGACCTGCTGGCGCACGTACGGGCCGCCGGGGCACTGCTGCCGGCACCGGACGCGGCGCACGAGCATCGAGCGTTGGCGATGCTGTTCCAATCGGCCGCATTCGTGCCGGCCGGGGACGGGACACAGTCATGACCACTGCGTCCGGCGGTACCTCGGCAGCGGAGGAGGTGTTCCTGCTCACCGACCCGGAGTGGGAGCCAGAGGACCCCGACGACGCGCCGCCCTTCGAGGTGGTGATGGGAATGTGGCCGATGCTGCCGAACGGCACCGTCGGCGAGTTCCGCCCCAATCCGGACTACGAGCCGCGCTACGAGGCCTCGCCGACCGATCCGCTCGACGCTCTCATCCGTTTCACGCTGCTCGGCGAGGTCGAGCCCGAACACTTGGCCGCGGTGCTGCGTAATTCGCTGGTGGACCTCGCGCTCAATGGCGACGGTCGACCGTTGGTGGTGCGCGACGATGACGGCGGGCTGTGCGCGATGATCGCGACGAGCGCGTCGCACCAGCGTCGAATCATCGCGCCAGACTGGCGGCGGGTCGGGCTGGCCGAGCTGTCCACCACCCTGACCGACGGCACCGACGTTCTGGTGAACCCGGGCAGCCCCGCAGGGGCGCGCCTCGGTGCCGACTTCCTGCGGCAGGCGAGGGGATGACCGCGCGGTGCGCGGAGCGGATCACATCCGCGGCTGGAATCCGATGACGGTGTTCGTGTCGGGTGATCGCGACGGCCCGCGCCACCGGCACCGCGAAGCCGGTGATCACCTGCTACCCGTCGACGTACGATCCGGCGACGGAGTTCACCGGTGCGGGCGTACCGTCCGAGACCGTCGTGGCCAGGTGGACCAACGACGGGCTACCGGTCTATGCCCAGCGAAGGATCCGGGACCTGTCCGGCACACCGAGGCCGGCGCGGATCGTGGCGGGAGGCTTCCCGTTCGCGCCCGGAACCTTTGTCCGAGAGGTGCCCTACGACCCGAACATCTATTTCCACGGCGCGGAGATCACGGTTGCTCTCCGCGCCTACACCTGGGGATACGACCTGTTTCACCCGACCGAGGTGCTGAGCTGGCACTACTACATGCGAAACGAGCGCCCTCGGCACTGGACCGACCACGTCGGCGACAACGGTGGCAAGAGCTGGCCCGTCCTCGACCGGGCCAGCCGTCGACGGGTGAACAACCTGCTGCGCTACCCGCCAACAGGCCGGTTCGGTGTCGGGCCGGTGCGCACGCTTGCCGACTACGAGGCCTACTCCGAATGTGACTTTCGCCGCCGCACCTGGACGGATCCGGCCTAGCTGGATGGCGGCCAGGGTGGGTGGCAGGCCCAGGCGAGCGGGCGCGCGGTGCAGCTCAGGGTTGGGTGATGGCTTGGCCGGGACGATTTGACTCGTTGGGAGTTCGTGAGCGGTGGACGGTAGCGACAACACAATGAAACCGGCGACCTCGGGGACGTCCGCGCTGACGTGGCACTCCGAACGTGCCGCGGTGGTCGGCGAACCGTCGGCATTCGCGGTAGTGGCCCGATCACTGCCGGTGCCGCCAGGTGAGGTCGCGGTGCTGGGACGGCCGAGCGGGTCAGTCGACTGGCGGGACGTGGCTGACGCACTGTTGGCCGTCGTGTCCGCACGGGCGGTGGTACGGCTGGCGGTGCCGGGAGGTGGTAGCCCGGGCACCTCGGGGCAGGTGCCGGCGGCGGTTCTGGCCGAGCACGCGGGATTCGAGGTTCTCGCGCCGGCCGGACGCCTGGAGCCGATTCCCGGCGGCACGTTGTTCGCGGACGAGGGCTGGCGGCGGTTCGGGGCAGAATCGTCGTCGTCCGACGGCGGCGGCCAGCCCGATCCGGCTGTGGGCCGGCGGTTTCCCGCGCCCCGCTGGCAACCTGCCGTTGACCCCCCGGCTGACGGCGGATCGGTGGCCGGCCTGCTCCAAACGCCGATCCCGGCGGGCCTGTGGGTGTACCCCGACGCGCCCGACCAGCCTGCTCCGGGTCGGGACGACCCCGCGTACGCCATACCGGTGGATGCGGACCGTCCGGTGTTGCTGGTGGGACGGCCGGGCGTTGCGGCACCCGACCCAGACGCGGTCATGGCAGTGGCGGACGCGCTACCGAGTGCCCTACGTGGACGTTTGACCGTGGTGCCCCATGGCCCGGGAGCGACGGTCAGCGCGCAGGTGTGCGAGATGCTCGCCCGGCGATGGGCGTGCACCGTAACCATGGCCGTCGGGGTACCGACACTGCACCACGACAATCGTTTGGTGCCGGTCGTAGTCGATTCGGAGGGCGTCGGTAGGTGGGCACCGCCGATATCGCGGCTCGCCTTCGCGCCATCCGGCCAGCCGAGTCCGGCCGGGCCGGTCGACTTTCTGGTCGGGCTGGCCCGGGTCGAACCGGACGCCTACCAACTCACCTCAGAGTGGGTGGTCGAGGTCGTGCAGAGCGGTGTGTGGCTTCGTCCACCGCTGTCGGGAGAGTCGACCCCGGCGGTGCGTGAGCGGCCCTGGCAGTCCGGCCGGATGGCGATCGTCGTTGGGGTGCCGGGCGCACCGTTGGACGGCGAGGCCCGGCGGGCGTTGCGGGAGCTGTTGGTCCGGCTGCCGGCTCCGGCACGAGGACGGGTCGACCTGTATCCCCGGGAGGCCGAGTCCCTAGCGCGTGAGCACACACCTTCGACCGAAGCGCCCGACATCGCACTCGTGCCGGCGCGGACCGAGCCGCCGGTGTGGTGGCAAGCCGACGAACGGCTGTTCAGCGTCTTGGTCGAGCTCGATGACGACGGTCAGGTGTGCACCGAGGAGGGTGTGCTCGGACCTGGTGAGCTCGGTGAACTGATCACGGCCCATAGTCAGCGAGCCGGCCGACCGATCCTGCTCGTGGCGAATACCGACCTGCCGATGGAGTTCTGCCAGCGTGTCGCCGACCAGGTCCCGGCGATCGTGATCACCGGCAGTCCGCACGGTGGCGGGTGGTCGACCATCCGCCCGCGTCAGGTAGATCACGACGAGTTGCCACCGTCACGACTGGAAAGCCCGTATCCGCTGGCCGACCATGATCTGGACGACATGCTGAGGGAGCAGGCGGTACCGGTTACGGAGGTGACATGGCAGCCGGCGTGCGCGAACCGGCGGAGGCTGGACCTGCGAACAAAGCGGTCTGTAGCGGAAACGGGTGACGGAACCACGGCGGCGGGCGATACGGACACACCTGATCGCGTCGCACTATTGGGTCGTGGTCCCGGCGCTCGCACGCCGTTTCGCGTGTCCGGCCGGCTGGCGAGTGAATGGCAGGTGGCTCTGACCATAGCCACGCAGCGGCCGGAGTGGATCCACTGTGACCAGCTGATCACGGTCGAGATTGATGCGGTTGACCCGCTGAGTCTGCAGCTACTGGCGAACTACCTGGATGCGCCCTTGGCAGCCCGGCGGCAGCGGGTCGATGGGCGTCCGGCAGTCGGCGACCAGCCTGGGGGGAGACTGGCTCGACCTCGTCGGGTGGTGGGGCCCACCACAAACGGCTTCCGGTCCACCTCTCTGGTCCCGGCCGAGCCGGCCGCCGTTGCTGGACCGGATCCGACCCCGGCGGGTCCGGTGCCCGACAGCACGACAGCGCCGCCTGTGTCGCCGCCAACGCCAACGACGGTGGCGGCTCCCACTACCCCGGACCCGGTCCCGGTCCCGGCTCCGGTCCCGGTCCCGGTCCCGGAGCCGGTCCCGGAGCCGGTCCCGGAGCCGGGCCCAAACACCGTGGAACCTGAGGCCTCGGCGGGCGGTGGGAGCGCAATCTCGGGTGCCTCCGGTGCGTTGCCGGCCCGGACGGCGCCGGTCGAGGAAGCCGTGCCGCTGCCCGTGCTTGCGTCCACATCGTCACCGGCTCGCGCTGACGCGCGGGGCCCGCGCCGTAGTCGCAGGCTGGCGGGAGCAGTCCTGGTCGCGGCCACTGTCGCGGCCACCGGCGGTGCTGTTGTCGCCCTGCGGGATGCTGTGGACGCGGGTGCCGGCGACGTGCCGAGGGCTGCGGAGGTGACGATGTCATCGGAGCCGGCGCCCATCGCCGGAGGCGCGGCGCCGCAGCCCACGGTGAGTCCGAGCGCGCCCCCGACCGCGTCCGAACCCCCGAGCGGGACGCCCGCGCCCGCTGCGTCGATGTCTCCGGTGACGGGGCCAACACGAGCGGGCGTTGAGCAGACGCCACCCGCTGCCGCCGGTCGACCGACCTCGACGTCGGCCACGGTCACGGGTCGACCGAACACCACGAAACGTAACCTGGCCCTCGGTCGGGTGGCGGCCGCCTCCAGCACGGAGACGTCCACGTTAGCGGTCGAGAACGTGGTCGACGGTGACCGGACGACCCGTTGGTCCAGTGAGTGGAATGACGATCCGCAGTGGTTGGGAATCGACCTTGATTCGGTCTGGGCTGTCACCGAGGTCCGGCTGATCTGGGAGGAGGCCTACGCGACCAGGTACCGGGTCGAGCTTTCACCTGACGGAGCGGACTGGACGACCGTCTATTCCACCAGTAACGGAACCGGCGGCACCGTCAGGATCAACGTGAGATCGGCGGATGCTCGATACGTCCGGCTCGTGTTCGACCAACGTGGCACCATGTGGGGCTACTCGTTGTGGGAGATCGACGTTCGTTGAGTGGCTGAGGGTGGTTCATCGCTTCCACGCACGTTGGTCGGGCACCACATAGTAGGTGCCCGACCAGTGGTTTCTTCGGTTGCCGCCTCTGATCTTCCGCGTCGCCGTCAGTGCTTGGGTGGACGCGAGCGGGCTTCACCCACGCTCAGAAGCGAACTCCTACCGGACGTGGTGACAGCTCACCGTTGTGAGCGGAAGAGCCAGGCCTGTTGTTCGATGGTGTGGCCGGTGGTGATGAGTAGGTCCTGGGTGATGGGGTCGTCGGCGGTGGCCTCGATCGCCTGGTGGAGCCCGGCGGCGGTGGTGGAGAGGATTTCGGTGATCCTCTTGATCACGATGTCGTCTCGTAGGGTGCCGCTGTCGAGTTGGGGTAGCCGGCTGGTGGCGGCGATCGTGTTGCTGCGTCCGTCTGGCGCGGTGCCGATGGTCGCGGCTCGCTCGGCGATGGTGTCGGCGTGTTCGCGTGTCGCGTCGGCGAGGGCGTCGAGTTGCTGGTGTAGGGGCAGGAAGCGGGGTCCGGTCAGATTCCAGTGCGCCTGCTTGGCGAGGAGGGTGAGGTCGAGCAGGTCAACGAGGGTCTGCTGCAGGATGGGGCCAACGTGGCCGTCGATGGCGTACGTGGCCTGGTTGGTGGCCGTGATGGACATCAGTGAGTCCTTCTCGTTGTTTGGCGGCGCGGTGGGCGTCGCCGTCGTGGCGGTTGGCGCGGGTCCGTCCGGTACTGGGCGTGGGCGGTGAGTGGTGCGGGGCGGGCCGACCGCACGTTGGGTGTGCGGCCGGCCCACTTTCTGGGTTGTCAGAGGCTGTTGACGAAGGTGAGTAGGTCGTTGTTGAGCTGCTGCTTGTGGGTGTCGGTGATGCCGTGGGGGCCGTCGGGGTAGATCTTGAGGGTGGAGTCGGTGACGATTTCGTGGGCTTCCTTGGCGGAGTTCTCGATCGGTACGACCTGGTCGTCGCCGCCGTGGATGATGAGGGTGGGTACGTCGAAGCGTGTGAGGTCTTCGGTGAGGTCGGTTTCGGAGAAGGCTTTGATCGAGTCGTAGGCGGCCTTGTGGCCGGCCTGCATGCTCTGGAGCCAGAAGGTGTCCTTCATGCCCTGCGATACCTGGGCGTCGGGGCGGTTGGCGCCGAAGAAGGGTCCGTTGGCGAGGTCGCGGTAGAGCTGGGAGCGGTCGGCGAGGGAGCCTTCGCGGAGGCCGTCGAAGACGTCGATGGGTACGCCGTTGGGGTTGTCGGGGGTTTTGAGCATCAGTGGGGTGACGGCGCCGACGAGGGCGACCTGGGCGATGCGGTCGGTGCCGTGTCGGCCGACGTAGCGGGCGACTTCTCCGCCGCCGGTGGAGAATCCGACGAGGGTGGCGTCTTTGAGCTTGAGCTTTTTGATGACGGTGGCGAGGTCGTCGGCGTAGTGGTTCATGTCGTTGCCCTCCCAGGTTTGGGAGGAGCGGCCGTGGCCTCGGCGGTCGTGGGCGATGACGCGGTAGCCGTTGTCAGCCAGGTGCATCATCTGGGATTCCCAGCTGTCGGAGTTCAGGGGCCAGCCGTGGCTGAAGACGACGGGTCGTCCGTCGCGGGGGCCCCAGTCTTTGTAGAAGATGTCGACGCCGTCGCGGGTGGTGACGAAGCCCTCGTTGCGGTCTGATCGTTTTCCGGCGGCGGCGGGGTCGGCTTGGGCCTCGCTGGCGCTGTTGGTGGCGATGGCGGTGCCGCCGGCGGCGATACTGAGCACGGCCACACCGGCCAGCAGCGCGGCCCACACGGGACGACGGCGGGAGCGACCGGAGCCGGTCTCGGCGGCGGGGGCGGGGTTGGTGTCGGGGTTCATGCGACTGTTCCTTGTATGACAGCGGTCCGGGGGACCGGATATGGGTTGGTGTGACGAGCTCCCCACCCTGGGCGGGGGTGGGACTGAAGCGTGGGGTTGTCAGGGAAGCTCCCCAAGAGGGCAGGCGTCGGCTCCGGGTGTGGTGCCGACGCCTGCCCTGGGCGTCTGGCTCCGGGTGTGGTGCCGACGCCGGTCCTCGCCGGGGCTGGGGCGTGTTTCCCCCGGCGGGGTTACTTGGCGAGGAAGGTCAGCAGGGCCTGGTTGACGTCGTCGGCGTGGGTCCAGAGCAGGCCGTGGGGTGCGCCGTCGATTTCGACGTAGTCGGCGTTGGGTAGCTGCTTGCGCAGTTCGCGGGCGGTGGCGTCGATGGGCAGGATGTTGTCGGCGGTGCCGTGCAGGATCAGGCTGGGTACGTCGATCTTGGGGATGTCGGCGCGGAAGTCGGTGATCCAGGTGGGCACGGCGGCGCTGGAGGCGTACCAGGACGCGCCGGCGGCGATGTTCCAGCTGTTGCGCAGGGCTTCTTCGGACGGGCGGGTGCCGAGGGTGTCGTCGGTGTTGTAGAAGTTGCGGTAGAAGTCGGTGAAGTAGGCGTAGCGGTCGGCGGTGACCGCGGCGAGGATGCCGTCGAAGACGTCCTGGGGCACGCCGGTGGGGTTGTCGTCGGTCTGCAGCAGGAACGGCTGCAGTGAGGCCAGGAACGCGGCCTTGGCGATGCGGGTGGAGCCGTAGCGGCCGAGGTAGCGGGCGACCTCGCCGCTGCCCATGGAGAAGCCGACCAGGACCACATCGGTGAGGTCCAGGGTCTCCAGGACCGCGTTCAGGTCCGCGGCGAAGGTGTCGTAGTCGTAGCCGACGGTGGGTTGGCTGGACTGGCCGAAGCCCCGCCGGTCGTAGGTGATCACCCGGTAGCCGGCCTTGAGTAGGGCCGCGGACTGCTTCTCCCACGAGTGCCCGTCCAGGGGGTAGCCGTGGATGAGTACCACCGGCTGTCCCTGACCGTGGTCCTCGTAGTACACGTCGATGTTGGTGCTGTTCTCGGTTCCGACGGTGATGTACGGCATGACGACCTCCCAAGGTTGGAGAACGTTCGTTCTCTCGCGCTGGAAAGAACTTTAGAGAACGAACGTTCTCGGTGCAACTCCTCGGTCGGAATACCCGCCGTGATCAGCGCCACACGAGCTAGGAGGCAGGAGGTGCGCTATCGGCTGGGTCGGATTCCACCGCTGATCGAGCCCGAGACCGCAGCTACGACCCCGCCCGGGTGGCTGCGACCGCCTGCTGGATCTCCTCCGCGATGAGGTCGGCGTTGATCCCCGCCCCCGTGTGGGCGCCACTTGCCGCAGCGCCGACGGGGTGGGCCAGGTCGATGATGTTGCCGGCGGCCCACACCCCCGGGACCTCGGTGCGTCCCGTCGGATCCGCCGGGATCTGCTCGCCGGTGATGATCGGATGGTCGACTGGTCGCAGTCCGAACCCTGCGAGTAGCTCGGCCCGTGGGACCACCCGCGGCGCGATCGCCAGGGCGTCCAGACCGACCACGGTGCCATCGGTCAACCGCACCCCGACGAGTCGGTCGTCGGCGACCTCCAGCGCCGCCACGGTGCCGACCACGAGCCGCACACCCCCGGCGGTGAGCTGCTCAGCCTGCTCCGAATCCGGGCCATCCGACAGGTGAGTGAAGTACGTGACGTCCTTGCTCAGTCGTCGAAGCATCAGCGCCAGGTGCGCCGCCATCGGGCCCGTGCCGAGCACGCCGATGGCCTGGTCCCGAACCTCCCAGCCGTGGTGGTACGGACAGTGGAACACGTCGCGTCCCCACCGTTCCCGCAGTCCTGGGATCTCCGGCAGCAGGTCGGTCACCCCGCTGGCCACGAGCAACCGACGGGCCCGCACCGACCGGCCGTCGGCCAGCGTGACGGTGAATCGCTCACCGTCACGTGTCGCAGCTGTGACCTCGCCGTCAACCACGTGGCCCCCGTACCCACGCACCTCGGCCCGACCGCGCGCCAGCAACTCGGCCGGCGACATCCCGTCGCGGGCCAACAGCCCGTGCATCCGCTGGACCGGGGCGCTGCGAGGGGTACCTGAGTCGATCACCGCCACCGAACGGCGGACCCGTGCGAGCGTCAGCGCCCCGCTGAGGCCGGCGACGCCGCCGCCGACGACCACCACGTCGTAGCTGTTCTCCAGCTGATCGATCATTCTGATCCCCCTTCCCGGACAACCCTGCGGATGCAGGGTGAGGGAGTCAAGATCCTTCGCTATTTCAGCAAAGTTACTTATGTCAAATGACGCATGATTAATGAACTTCATCCGCTCCGGGGTAGATGTCGTGGATGGGCAAGGCGGGGAGGCTCGAGGAGCGCGTTGCCGCGGCCCGTATCCGACCCCGCCAGATCGGCGAATCCGGGCCGCCGTTTCGGGAACACGTGCCACGGCGGTCGGTCGGACACGGACCAGGCTTGCTGGTCTGTCGGGTCGCGCGGCGCACGCGGGCCGGCCTACGAAGCGGCGTGAGCATTGTCGGAACGTCGGTCGGAGCGGGCGGTTCATTTGCCGAAACAGCAACTCAGTTTGCTAGATGGTCGTGGCCCGCGCATGGTTGCCCCTGGGAGGTGGTCAGGATGACCGATCAACTGGAGAACAGCTACGACGTGGTGGTCGTCGGCGGCGGCGCCGCTGGCCTGAACGGGGCATTGATGCTTGCTCGGTCCCGCCGTTCGGTGGCGGTGATCGACTCAGGCGCCCCCCGTAACGCCCCGAACGCTCTGGGCGTGCATGGGTTGCTGGCGCGTGAGGGGGTGTCGCCGACCGAGTTGTTGGAGCGCGGTCGGGCCGAGGTGCGTGGGTACGGGGGCCACGTGGTCAACGGCGAGGTTGCCGACGCGGCACGCGAGGGTGACGGGTTCACGGTCACCCTGGTCGACGGCAAGTCCGTGCGGGCCCGCCGGCTACTGGTGACGACCGGATTGGTCGATCTGCTGCCGGAGATCCCAGGACTGCGGGAACGGTGGGGACGCGACGTACTCCACTGTCCGTACTGCCATGGCTGGGAGGTTCGGGACCAGGCCATCGGCGTACTGGCCACCGGGCCGATGTCGGTACACCAGGCGCTGCTCTTCCGGCAGCTGAGCGGAGACGTCACGTACTTCACTCATCACAGCGCTGGCCCGGACGCGGAGCAGGCCGAGCAACTCGCCGCCCGGGGCATTCGGGTGGTGACCGGCACTGTGGCGGCGGTGGAGGTCGCCGACGATCGGCTAGTCGGGGTGCGTCTGGACGACGGCACGGTGGTGCGCCGGGACGCTCTGTCGGTCGCACCGCGGCTGGTGGCGCGGGCCGGGTTCCTGGCGGGGCTCGGGCTGCAGTCGGTCGACCATCCCAGCGGGGTGGGTGAGTACGTTCCGGCGGATCCGTTCGGGCGCACCGAGGCCGCCGGCGTGTGGGTCGCCGGCAACGTCTCAGACCTGGCCGCCCAGGTGGGTGCTGCCGCGGCTGGCGGTGCCGTCGCAGCAGCGGCGATCAACATGGATCTGATTGCGGAGGAGACCCGACAGGCGGTCGCGGCTTTCCGGTCGGCGGAGTCCAGGTAGCGCGCTGTCGTCCGGGCCAGGCGAGGCTTGGCTCCACCCTTCCGACGAGGACCGAGGCGCCTTCCGGTGACCCGATACCGCATCATCGTCGGTCCGCTGTGTTTGACGCCGAGTGCCCGGACGACAGTTGCCAGCGCTCCAACGGCCCTGCCGGGAGTAGCGCTCGAAGACGAGTTGTTTCTGGCAGGTCACCGGCGTCTCCGACCGCAACGGCAGTCGGAGACGCCGTGCGGTCAGACCGGCGAGGCTGACCGCCAGGTAGGGCGCGGACCGTTCCGGAGCGTGTGCCCCGGTGACTGTTCTCCCGGATCAACTCGTCGCAGGCCGTGCCGAAGACCTCGATGCGGTGAGCCGTGATGTCCGTGACCGGGTGATCGCCCGGCTCCCGTCTGGCCTGACACCGATCGTGCCAGCCACCCTGATGTGGTCGGGAGGTACCGCCACGAAGTTCGACGCCGGCTGAAGATCGACAGCAGGCGGGAGCACAGGGACTGCATCGTCCCGAAGGAACTCCCGGATCGGCTGGACCAGCGCCAGTATGCAGCAGGGGCACATCCATCAATTGGATGTGCCCCTGAACTGGTCGGGGTGGCCGGATTCGAACCGACGACCTCTTCGTCCCGAACTCTCGGCGGGCCGGCCGGATCGGGTGTCATGCAAGGTCGTCTGGCCTGTTGGGGTCGCTTCGGGTCGGGTTCGGTGGGCTGGGTTGCTGTACTTCGCTGCGGTACTGCTCGTCGATGAGGAACTGCCCGAAGTGGGCGCGCATGCGTAGCCAGTGCTGGCGGTCGTCGCAGGGGTGGAGTCGGCCGCAGCGGCACAGGCTTAGACCCAATTCGGCGTGCTTGGTCAGCAGGATATCCGCATAGGCCACCTGCGCCTTGGCGTACTCTCGGAAGGCCGTCGAGGTGTAGATGATTCCCACCGGTCACCGCCCCGCCCGGCGGC
This sequence comes from Salinispora pacifica DSM 45544, assembly GCF_000378845.1. Lineage (NCBI taxonomy): Bacteria > Bacillati > Actinomycetota > Actinomycetes > Micromonosporales > Micromonosporaceae > Salinispora > Salinispora pacifica. Next base: position 3,448,870 of record NZ_KB905359.1, read on the forward strand.
TGTGGCGGTGGCGGTGGCGCCAGAGGAGTTCGGCGACGGCGTCCACGGGGTCGATGTCCCCGGCCGTCAGTCGCTGGCGGGTGACGGCGATCCAGGGCGGCGAGGCGGGGGTTGTTTCGCCGCAGGCGGTTCGCATCCCCTCTTGGGCGAGTTGGGCCAGCCGGCAGGGATGGCGGTGGTTCTCATGCCAGCAGCCGGCGACCACGCAGAAGCCGGCGCTGTCTGGCCGGTGGGCCTCCCAGAGGGCGCGGGCCAGTCGCCACAGCAGGCGGCGCTGGCACTCTGCGGGCGGCTCGATGGGCGGATTTTCGACATCGAAGAACATGCGCCGACCATCCCGCCCTGCGACGGACCGCTCCATGACCAGCGGTCATGTCACGGTGACATGGGACGGCTCGACCAGCGTGAATGGTCGCCCTAGGCTGTCGGCCGGAACACCTTGAGTAGTCGGAACGCGACGCTGGGAGCTGCCGTGCTGCTCGATCCACTGCAAATACCGGAGGATGCGTGGTCGCACGGCGAGGTGCTGGCCGCCTTGGCCGCCCGCGACATCGGCGCGCTGTTCCGTCTGATCGCCAGCCTCACCGAGGCGAGTCAGAGCCAGATCGGGGCCGCCGTCGGGCTGGAACAGGGCTACGTCAGCCGGATCATGGCCGGCCGCAAGGTCACCTCAATCGACGTCCTGGAACGGATCGCCGACGGCTGCCGGATACCCAACCAGGCGCGAATCACGATGGGGCTGGCACCCCGACAGGCCACACCGCCCGCCACTCCCGGCCGGCTCACCCCCGGTGGGCTCACTCCCGGTCGGCCCAGCGAGCCGCCGGCCAACCGGACCTGGCAAGACGACGTACGCAGTGCCGCAGAGCTTTGGCGAGGTGACGTGAACCGTCGAGACGTACTCCGGCAGGTGGCCTTCCACTGCGCCGGCTACACCCTGCCGGCGCTGCGCTGGTTCACCGCCCCCGACCCGGCTCCGGTCACCCAGCCCGGCCGCAACGCGGTCGGCCAACCGGAGATCGACACCATCCGCGCCATGACCGCCACCTACCGCCAGCTGGACAACCAGTACGGCGGCGGGCACGCCCGCGACACTGTCGCCCGCTACCTCCACCAGGAGGTGACCCCACTACTCACCGACGGCCGCTTCGACCACCCCACTGGTCAACGACTGCTCAGTGCCGCCGCCGAACTGGCCCAACTCGCCGGCTGGCAGGCGTACGACACCGCCCAACACGGCATCGCCCAGCGGTACCTCACCCTCGCCCTGGACTTCGCCCATGCCGCCGCAGACGACGGCCTCGGCGCGGAGATCCTCGCCGCGATGAGCCACCAGGCCACCTACCTCGGTCACACCACCGCCGGCCTCGACCTCGCCCGTGCCGCCGGCCAGACCGCCCACCGCGCCGGACTTCCCGTCCTGACCGCCGAAGCCCACGTCATGCAAGCCCACGCCCTGGCCAAGGCTAACGACGAACGAGCCTGCGCCATCGCCCTGCACCACGCAGAACAAGCCCTCGACCGAGCCGACCGCAGCGCCGACCCCCAATGGCTCAGCTACTTCGACGAGGCATACCTGTCCGCCAAGTTCGGCCACTGCTTCCACGCCCTCGGCCGCAACACCCACGCCGAACGATTCGCCGCCCGATCCCTACGCATGAACGATCACTTCGTACGCGGCAAAGCCTTCAACCTCGCCCTACTCGCCAACATCCACGCCCACCAGGGGCAACCCGAACGGGCCTGCGCCATTGGCGCGCAAGCCCTGACCCTGACCACCCAACTCCGCTCCGCCAGAGCCGTCCGCTACCTCCGCGACCTGCAAACCCAACTCACCCCACACCGGCGACTTCCCGCCGTGCGGCACTTCACCGGCCGCATCAACGCCACCCTCGGCCCCCGCCGCTGACCATCACAGTTCCCCCCGGGCCTTACGCGCGACCAGCTCCAGCACCGCGATCACCGTGCCGGCACCGACGATCTCACCCCGGGACACCAGCTCGTACGCCTCGTCGAGCGGAATCCACGCGACCTGCTCCGCCTCGTTCACGTCCACGGGCGCACCGATGTGCTCGGCCCGCCGGGCCAGGAACAGCAGGTTCTCGGCGTCGGCGGTCCCGACCCAGGGTTGGAAGGACAACAACGGCTCGACCGCCTGGGGCCGCCAGCCGGTCTCCTCCTCGACCTCCCGCACCGCACACTGCGCAGGGTGCTCGTCGTCGTCAACATAGCCGCCGGGCAGCTCCCACACCCACCGGTCGAACACGAACCGGTGCCGCCGCAGCAACAACAGGCGCTCCTGATCATCGAGCACGGCGACCATGGCCGACCGGGGAGCCCGGATCACGTACTGCTCAAACCGAACCCCATCCGGCAACTCCACCTCGGCAATACTCAACCGCGCCCGCCGGGTGTCATCCACCACCCGCTCACCGTGGATGGTCCACCGGGTCAACTCCGTCGCCTGCTTCTCCACCACGCCAGTATCCGCGCCGAACCCCACACCCTGCGCGGCAGGCGGCACCTACCGGCCGCACCATCCCGGTTCTGCCAAGCCGTCCGACCCCTCGCTTGTAGGTCCTGGGCGTTCCGTCCATGCGCGTCCGCGCACGCCTCTGACGTCGGGTACTGATCCACCACTTTCCGTCCTTGGCCCTCCCCGCCTGGCCCTGTTGCTGTCATCGTTACTGTCAACAGCAGCAGGGCTACCGGCGCCCCTGGACCTGACGCCAACCGACTACCGTCGACCCGTGCTCGATCCCGCAACTGTCTTCGACGGATCCGGCCCGCTGGAGAACCCGCTCACCGACGAGATTCTGCGGGCGGTGGAAGCGCACCTTGGGTACGAGCTACCCACGGCGTACGTCGACCTGGCCCGTCGGCACAACGGCGGCTCGTTCGCTCGGGACGCCCACCCTGCACCGAGCCGAACCTCCTGGGCTGAGGACCACATCGGCGTGTACACGCTGGCGGCGATCGGCCGAACTGCTCGGTTCAGCCTTTGCGGCGATTTCGGCAGCACGTTCTGGGTAGCGGAATGGGGCTACCCCCACATCGGCATCTACATCGCCGACTGCCCGTCGGCGGGTCACGACATGGTAGCCTTTGACTACCGCTCGCCTGGTGAGCCCGCCGTCGTCCACGTCGACCAAGAATGGAACTACCAGATCACGGTCCTCGCCCCCGACTTCAAGACCTTCGTGACGGGCTTGGTCGACGAATCCGAGTACGACGTCGACGACTGATCGCCAGTCCGCGACGGAACAGCGAGTCGGTCAGACGTTGAAGCGGAACTTAAACCGTCTCGCCCGCTACCTGCGGCGGCCTGGTCGACGCGCTGTTCATGCTTGCTCTTGGGCTCACGTCTTGATGGCTGGTTGCCGGTTGACGCTGTCTTGCGCCCCGTGCGTGCCCGGCGACTCCTTGACCCCCAGGCAACCGACGCCGCCTCGTGAGCTGGGATGAGACGAACGCTGAGCTGCAAAGACAGTCCTACACTGTCCCCCGCAGTCTGTAGGTGTCCGTCGCGGTCGTCACTCGGCTAGTCACCCACCCCTTATGCGGAGTTCGTGGTCGGTCCAGGACCATGACCTCATGGATGAGGCTCAACGGCGGCGGTGGCACCAGCAGCACGTAGCGTCCTGGCTCCAGCTCGCCGCCACTCTGCGGACCGAGGGCTGGGAGGCGCAGGTGACCTGTTCGGCGGCTCCAGTGCAGGTAGCGGGGTCGCTGCCTAACGGCGAGCGGTTCTACTTCCGCGCCCGGCATAGTGACGTGTCGTTGGGCATCGGCGGCGACGACCCGGCAGACATCCCCGAGTGGGAAGACAGCGAGTCACATCAAGAAGCCAGCTACCTGCCCGCCGCCGACGGCGGAGCCATCATCAGACGGCTTGCTCGCCGCTACCTAGAGGAGCGCCAACCGACCGGGCGAGCACCCTCAGTTTGAAAGGTATCTTGCGTCGACCTGGCGGGCGGGTTGGTCTATGCGCTGGGCAGCCGTTTCGCTGGTCGGGCAAGATCGATCGCTGAGGTTGAAGCCGTGCCACGTGCCGCTGTTGGCCGGTGTTAACCGCTGCACCGGGCACGCCTCGGGCACGGCGACCATTACGACGTGCGCCGTTAGCCGATGGCCCGATCTCCCAGCCAGCTACCAACGGTCAGGTACGTGGCTAGCTCGGACGGTATCGTTCCCTGCCTCAGCACCCACGGGTCTGCTGCACCGATAGGTGACAGTTTCAGTCACGCGGCCTGACTGGCCGGTGGGGTCATGGTGGTCTCGTACTCGTTAGGGGTCAACCGGGACAGAGAGTGTCGTCGGCGGCGGTGGTAGGTCCGTTCGATCCAGGTCACGATCGCGGTCCTGAGCTGCTGGCGGGTGGTCCAGGTCCGCCGGTCGAGGACGTTGTTCTGCAGCAGGCCGAAGAACGATTCCATGGCGGCGTTGTCGCCGGCGGCGCCGACTCTGCCCATCGATCCGGTCATGTGATGCTGGTGCAGGGCGTGGACAAATTTTCGCCCTGCGACCCACGGTCGGTGTGCAGCACGCAGCCGGCCAGCCGGCCGCGTCGGGCTACGGCGTTGTACAGGGCGTTGACGGCCAGCCGGGACTTCATCCGTGAGTCGATGGAGTAGCCGACAATCCGCCTCGACCACGCGTCCTTGATCGCGCACAGGTAGAGCTTGCCCTCGCCGGTGCGGTGTTCGGTGATGTCGGCCAGCCACAACCGGTTCGGGCCCGCTGGCGGTGAAGTCCCGTTGCACGAGGTCGTTGTGAACCGGTGGACCGACCTTGCCGCCCTTGCCGCGCTTCTTGCGCTTACCGAAGGCGCTCCACCAGCCATTGTCCGAGCAGATCTTCCACCCGGTGCGCTCGGCCATCGCCTGGCCGGCGGCGCGGGCCTCATCGACCAGGAACCGGTACCCGAACTCCGGGTCATCGCGGTGGGCATCGACCAGGGCGTTCGCGCGATGAGCGGCGACGAGTTCGGCGTCACCGACGCTGCCGGCCGAGCCACCGGTAGTAGGGCTGACGAGCGATGTTCAATACCCGGCACGTCACCGCGACGGGGATCCCGTCGGCGGCCAGCTCGCTCACGAGCGGGTAGAGCCTTTTCCCGGCAGATGCGCCTGCGACAAGTAAGCAGCGGCCCGACGCAGGACCTCGTTCTCCTGCAGCAAGCGGATCCGTTTGCGGGCCTCGCGCAGCTCGGCTGACTCGCCACTGGGCGTGCCGGGCTTCGCGCCGGCGTCGATGTCGGCCTGACGCAGCCACTTGAACAACGTCATCGGGTGGACCCCGAAGTCCTTCGCGATCTGCTCGACCGTCACTCCCGCCTCGCGGTCACGAGCCACCCGCACGACGTCATCACGGAACTCTCGGGGGTAAGGCTTGGGCACAGCGACATCCTTCCAGCCCGCCCACAGGGCAAGCCAACTCAGATGTCACCTACTGGTACAGCAGACCCGATCTCGACCACGCTGGACCGCTACACGCACGCGTTCGAGGCCGGCGCGGACCACGTGCGGGAGTCGTTTGCTGACTTTCCGCTGACTTCGGACGAGAACGACCACCAGGAGGGCGGATAGGTAGTGGCATAGTCCGATGAACTAGATCGCGGTGGAAGCGGCAAAAGGCCAGGTGAGATAGCATCTCACCTGGCCTTGCCTGTTCCTGTCGGGGTGGCCGGATTCGAACCGACGACCTCTTCGTCCCGAACGAAGCGCGCTACCAAGCTGCGCCACACCCCGAGGCGTGCCGACAAATACTAGCCCACCCGATCCGAGGGTCAAATTCGGTATCCCCGTGGCTTCGCCGGCTCAGCGGGGGATCAGGGTCAGGATGCTCGCCTCGGGCGGGCAGGCGAAGCGGACCGGCGCGGTCGGATGGGTGCCAAGGCCGGCCGAGACGTGTAGCCAGGCGTCCGAGCCGGGCCAGCGGTGCAGGCCCTTGGCCATCGAGCGGTGCAGCCCACAGTTCGTCACCAGGGCTCCGACCCCCGGTATGCAGACCTGACCGCCATGGGTGTGGCCGGCGAGTAGCAGGCTGAACCCGTCGGCGGCCATCTGGTCCAGCACGGCCGGCTCCGGGGAGTGGCTGAGGGCGATCGAGAGGTCGGCCGAGGGCGAGACCGGGCCGGCAACGGACGCGTAGTCGTCCCGCTCGATGTGTGGGTCGTCCACCCCGACCAGCTCCACCAGCCGCCCGCCGGCCTTGAGCGTGGTGCGGGCGTTGCTCAGGTCGGCCCAGCCGGCACCGGTGAAGATGTCTCGCAGTTCGTCGTAGGGCAGGGTCACGCCCTCGGTGTAGTCGCGGTCGGGCAGGAAGTAGGTGAACGGGTTCTTCCAGACCGGGCCGGTGTAGTCGTTGGAGCCGAAGACGAAGGCGCCCGGGTGGTCGAGGAGCGGCTGCAGCGCGCACAGGACCCCGGGCACCGCGTCGGGGCTGGCCATGTTGTCGCCGGTCACCAGGACCAGGTCCGGGTCCAGCCCGGCCAGCGACGCCACCCACTCCTGCTTGCGCCGCTGGCCGGGCATCATGTGCAGGTCGGACAGGTGCAGGATGCGCAGCGGCTCCGCGTCGGCCGGCAACACCGGCACCTCGTACCTCCGGAGGGTGAACATGTTGCGCTCGATCAGCGATGCGTACGCCAGGGTGGCCGCACCCACGACGGCGGTGCCGGCGGCGAAGCGGAATAGTGTGCGCTTTCCCATGGCTGACAGAGTAGTTTGACCGTCCATGGGTACCTTGAAGGACCGCCTGACCACGGACATGCGGGCCGCGCTGAAGGCGCGTGACGAGATGACCACCTCCACGCTCCGGATGGCGCTGGCAGCCGTCGGCGCGGCCGAGGTCGCCGGTCAGGCCAAGCGGGAGCTCGGTGATGACGAGGTGCTGGCCCTCCTGGCCAAGGAGGCGAAGAAGCGCCGGGAGGCGGCTGCCGCCTTCGCCGAGGCGGGCCGCGACGAGCAGGCCGCGAAGGAGACCGCTGAGGGCGTGGTGCTGGAGCGCTACCTGCCGAGTCAGCTCTCCGACGACGAACTGGCGGAGGTGGTCCGGACCGCCCTGACCACGGGTGGTTTCACCGGCATGGGGCAGATGGGCCCGGCGATGAAGGCCGCCCAGGCCGCGGTGGCCGGCCAGGCCGCCGGTGGCCGGGTCGCCGCTGAGGTACGCCGGCAGCTCGCCAGCTGAAGCTGGCTCCGGGTACGCGAAGGGGCGGCCACCCCGACCGGGGTGGCCGCCTCTTCGACGTCTCAGCGACCCACTAGTCGGCGGGGCGTTCCGTTGGTCTGCCGCCGGTCGGCTCGGGCTGCGCGGTGGGCTTGGTGGGCTTGGGGGCCGGGCCGGAGCTGACCTTGATGGTGACGACGCTGCCCTTGGCGGTACGGCCGGTTGGGCTGGTCCCGGCAGCGGTGCCGGCCGGGCAGCTCGACTCGACCCGATTCGTCGAGACGACCACCGCGAATCCGGCCCCGGTGATGCGGGACTTCGCCTTCTCCACGCTGACGCACTTGACATTCGGGATCGACCGCTGGTCTCCGTAGCGGAGCTTGTTCTCCGGTGGGGTGAAGTCGACCCTGGGCTTGCCCTTCATCGCGTCGCGCAGCGTCTCGTACACCGGCGGGTTGATGCCCGTGGCCACGTTGTGACCCATTCGCTGGGTGGTCTGTGGCCAGTCCGGGTCGGCCATGATGCCGGCGACCGAGTACTGCTTGGTCATCGCGACCAGGGAGGCGGTCTTGTCCTTGTCGGTGGTGCCGGACTTGCCGGCGACCGGGGCGTTGACGATGCCCCGCACGTTGGGGGCGGTCGCGCCGGCGCACTTCGTCGTGGACGAGCGGTCTCCGACGGGGCAGCGGGCGGCGTCCACGGCGGCGCGGGCCACCTCGGTGCTGATCCGCTGTTCGCAGCGGGGGTTGGCGATGTCGAGCTTGTTGCCGGCCGGGTCGCGGATCTCCTGTACCGGGATCGGCTCGCAGTACAGACCGTCGGCACCGAGGGTGGCGTACGCGTTGGCCAGCTCCAGCGGCGTGGTCTGGGAGACGCCGAGGGTGAAGGCGCCCCACTGGTGGGCGCCCTTCTCCTGATTGAGGTCCTCCTGGGTGCGGAAGGTGATGCCGAGCTTCTTGGCGGCCTCGACCACCTTCTCCGCGCCCACCTGCTGCTGGAGGGGGACGAAGTAGGTGTTCACCGACCTTCCGAACGCGCTCCACATGTTGTGCACGCCGACCATGCCGGGGTTTGCGTTCTTCGGGCAGTAGAAGTGGGTGCCGTCGCAGGCGGCGGGGCTGTTCTTCTCGATGATGTATTCGGACCGGAACTGGTATTCGGCGTTGATGGTGTGGCTGAGCGGGATGCCCTTCTCCAGCGCGGCCACCAAGGTGAAGATCTTGAAGGTGGAGCCGGCCTGGTAGCCGGTGATGCCGTCACCGCCGGTGAGGAGCGGGTTGACGGTGTTGGGATAGTTGCCGAGCGCCCCGGTTTCGCGTTTCGTCGGGTTGCTGTGGGGCTTGTTCTCCGGGTTGTCCGGATCGTCGAGCTGGTAGTCGCGGTTGGCGGAGAGGGCGCGCACCCGGCCGGTGCCGGGCTCGACCACGGCGAGCATCCGCGCGGCCTTACTGGTGGCGGGGAGGTTCTTCCGTGCCGCCTCATCGGCGGCCTTCTGGACCTGGGGCTCCAGTGTGGTGATGATTTCGAAGCCGCCGCTCTTGAGCAGCCGTTCCCGGTCGTACGAGGTGGAGCCGAACGCCTCCTGCTTCATCCACCAGCGGTAGAAGTAGTCGCAGAAGAATCCCCACTCCTGCGTGTTGGTGTCAACGCAGCCGTTCGGCGCCCGCTTGCCGACGATCTTCGGCTTGCTGGCCTTGGCCTCCTCGGCCTCCTCCGCGCTGATGGCGTTGATCTTCACCATGTTGTCGAGGACGTAGTCGCGCCGAGCCACCGCGCTCGGGTAGCCGCTGGGAGTGGTCGGGTCCAACGTGCTGGGGGCCTTGACCAGGCCGGCGAGGAGCGCCGCCTCGGCGGTGGTGAGCTTGCTCGGCGGCTTGGCGAAGTAGACCTGACTGGCGGCGTGGATGCCGTAGGCGCCGTTGCCGAACGAGGCGATGTTGAGGTAGCGCCGCAGGATCTCGTCCTTGGAGAACTCGTTCTCGATCTGCACGGCGTAGCGCATCTCGCGCAGCTTGCGGGCGGTGGTGTCCTCGGTGGCCGCGACCACGTCGGCGGGGTGGCTCGCCGAGTACGCGATGGCGAGCCGGACGTACTGCATCGTCAGCGTGGAGGCGCCCTGCTGGTGGGCGCCTTCCTGGCTGTTGTTGATGAAGGCTCGGGCGACGCCGTTGAGGTCGACTCCGTTGTGTTCGTAGAAGTCGTGGTCCTCAGCGGCGAGGATCGCCTTCTGCATGGCTGGCGCGATGTCATCGATTTTGGCGATGTCGCGGCGGTTCTCGTCGTACATCGTGGCCACCGGTGTCTTGCCGTCGGCGGCGAGCAGGTGGCTTATCTGGGGCCCGGTGCCGATGGCCAACTCGGTGGGGAGGGCGTCGAAGGTTTCGGCGCCGGCCTTCGCGGCCAGCCCGGACAGTGCCACCGCGGGGAAGGCCGCCGCGGCGACCACCACTCCGGCGAGTAGGCCACAGACGAGCAGCGATGCGGCGTTGGTCAGCACATTATGATCACGTTTCCGCATCCAGGTCACCTCGACAGGGTAGCGAACCGGTGGCGAGCGGCGCGGGGCGGCTTTTCCCCATTTCCTGCGCACGCCCTCCTCGTTGTGCTAAACGCACGACCCCCGGTAGGCGGTTGCGGACCAGGCGTCGCCGAGTCTCCTCAGGGCGCGGGATGGGCGTCCAGCGTTTTCGTGGACCCCGGTGGGGTATGCGGGCGGCAGCAGGCCCGGTAAGCCGGGAGTGTCCGGAATAATGGATTTTGCCGACAACGTTGCGTAATCAGGCAGCTACAGAGCATGATGGGGGCGGCGACAGCGCCACAGGTCGTCCGTGCCGCCTTGGGGGAGGTCGGCGGGCGATCGGGGGAAACAGCCGGCTGGTCCGCGATGGGGTCGGTAGTACTGCAAGGGGGGACGTGTACAGATGGGCATGATCACTGACTGGCCGTCGCTGGCGGCATGTCAGAACGGGGACCCGGACGCGTTGTTCGTACAGGGCGCCGAACAGAACGTGGCGAAGCGGATCTGCCGAAGCTGCCCAGTCCGGTACGAGTGCCTGGCCGACGCGCTGGACAACCGGATCGAGTTCGGCGTGTGGGGCGGCATGACCGAACGGGAACGGCGGGCGTTGCTGCGCCGCCATCCGCAGGTCGCCAGCTGGCGCAAGACGTTCGAGGCCGCGATGAAGAAGAACGCCAAGGAGAAGGCCGACCGGGACAAGGTCCTGGCCGCCACGGTCGGCTGACGAGTCTTTCTTGGCCGCCCGCGGCCGGGCTGACGAGACCCCTGGCGCCCCGGCCGGCTACGGATCACCCCTGGCCGGCCAGCGAACCGATCGTCCGTAGCCCGTCGATGTCGTGGACATCGGCGGGCTGCGCGGTTACCGAGGCCACCGGCACGGTCGGGAACGCCGCGGTGAACCGGGCAGCCACCCGCTGTTCGCGTACCGCCTGGTGGGCAAGGGCGGCATGGGCCCGCAGCACGTGCACCGTGCCGTCGTGGCCGCCCAGCCTGACCAGCCGATCGGCGGCGGCCAAGCTCTCGTCGGGGTCGAGCTCCGGGGCCGCCGGGCGGTGCACCCGGTTGAGCACCAACCCGGCGAGCGGCATCCGGTCGGCCCGCAGCCGGCCCGCGAAGTACGCGGCCTCCCGGACCGCGTCCGGCTCCGGCGCGGCGACCAGGAGGAACGCCGTCTCCTGGGCCTGCAGGATGCGGTAGGTCTGCTCCGCTCGTTGGCGGAAGCCGCCGAACATCGAATCGAGGGCGGCCACAAAGCCGGACAGGTCACTCAACAACTGGGCGCCCAACAACTTCTGGACAACCTTCGAGAACATGCCGAACCCGGCGGTGACGAAGCTGAACATGCTCCGTCCGCCCGAGCGGGCCGGGGCGAGCAGCAGCCGCAGCATCCGGCCGTCCAGGAAGCGGGCGAGGCGAGCCGGTGCGTCGAGGAAGTCCAACGCCGAGCGGGAGGGCGGAGTGTCCACCACGATCAGGTCCCACTCGCCCCGGGCGTGCAACTGCCCGAGCTTCTCCATCGCCATGTACTCCTGGGTGCCGGCGAAGGTGGAGCTCATGGCCGCGTAGAACGGGTTCGCGAAGATCTCCGCGGCCCTCGCCGGATCGGTGTGCTGGAGCACCACGTCGTCGAAGGTGCGTTTCATGTCGAGCATCATGGCGTGCAGCTCACCGCCGCTGGCCTCGACGTCGATCCCCTTGACCTGGCGCGGAGTGTTGTTCAGCTCGGTCAGCCCCAGTGACTGGGCCAGCCGGTGCGCCGGGTCGATGGTGAGCACCACCGTGCGGCGACCGTGCTCCTCCGCGGCCCGGAGCGCGAGCGCGGCGGCGGTGGTCGTCTTGCCCACCCCACCCGCCCCGCAGCAGACCACGATCCGTACGCCGGGATCGGCGAGAATCCGGTCAACGTCCAGCGGCGGCGCCGCGTCGTCGGAAGGCACCAAACGAGCGTATCGGGCCCGGTTCAACAACGCTCCCGAGCCGACCGGAGGAGTGCCTCAAGCCGCTCGGACGAGCGCCGCGGCCAGCCGATCCAGACCCGCCCGGTCCACCCCGTCGGGCAGCAGCGGCAGCTCGACCAGCGGCAGGCCCAACTCGGCCAGGTCGGTCCGGAGCGAATCCTCCAGGTCGCGGCGGACCGACTGGTCACGCGCCTCGGTCGCCAGCCCGGAGACGGTCGCCTCGTCGGCGGGCAACCCGGCGGCGAGTAACCCGGCGGTGAGCTCCGCCGCGGTGATCGCGGCGTTGACCGGTGCCGGCGGGCGGGTGGCGTTGACGATGATCCGCCCGACCGGGAAGCCCAGCGCGGCGAAGTCGGCGATGGCGTCCGCGGTCTCCTGGACCGGCATCTCCTCAAGGAGCGTCACCACGTGCACGGCGGTCATCGGGGAGCGCAGCAGCGCGGCGACCCCCTCGCTCTGGGTCTTGATCGGCCCTACCCGGGCCAACCGTGCGGTCTCGGCGGTGACATTGAGGAACCGCGCGATCCGTCCGGTCGGCGGGGCGTCCAGTATCACCGCGTCATACACCCGCCGCTGACCCAGCGTGCGGGTGGTGGCCTCCTTCACCTTGCCGGTCAGCAACACGTCGCGCAGCCCCGGGGCGATGGTGGTGGCGAAGTCGATGGCGCCCAGCTTGCGGAGGGCCCGGCCGGCGCCGCCGAGTTTGTAGAACATGTCCAGGTACTCGAGCAGGGCCTCCTCCGCGTCCACGGCGAGAGCCCGCACCTCGCCGCCGCCCGCGGCGTCGGTCAGGTGCCGTTCGACGTAGGGGAACGGGTCGCTGCCGAAGAGCTGGGCGATGCCCTGCCGTCCCTCGACCTCGACCAGCAGGGTGCGCCGGCCCCCGGTGGCGAGGGCGAGGGCGAGGGCGGCGGCGACGCTGGTCTTGCCGGTGCCGCCCTTGCCGGTCACCACGTGGAGGCGGGCCGGCCACTCGATGCCGGCCGGCTCGGCCGGTTGCTGTGCTGCTCCCACCCGTCGAGCCTAACCAGGTGTCACCCTCCGGCGACCTCACAGACCCGCCAACCCGTCGTCTTGATCACGGTGAGGCGCAGGGGTAGTTCGGCGGCCTGCTCGTCGGCGGTACTCATGATGACTGTGGTGGTGAGGACGGCCCGGTCCTCGGTCTCCTCGTCAATTTTCGGGGGGTTCCACCGGAAGTGTGGCTTTTCATAGTCGGCCACGTACTTCTCCACCTCGGTGACCTTCGCGGAGATCTTGTCCTGGTCCCGGGCGGCCGAGCAGACCAGGCTCGACGCCTGGGCCGCGTCCCGGTCCTTGTAGACGGCGGTGAGGAACTCCTCCACGGCGACCTTGGGCTCCTCGGCGCCCGGGCCCTCCTCCGTGGGGCGCAGCACCAGGAATGCGGCGACCCCGCCGCCGATGCAGAGCATCAGGGTCACCGCGAGGGCGATCGACGCGATCAGGAATCCGCGTCGGCGGCGGGGCGCCGGACTCTGCTGGTTCGGAGGATAGGGGGTGGCCGGTGCGGGGTATGCCGACGGATTCGGTGCTGGCGCGGCGGGGGTGGCCGGCGCGGTCGGGTGGTCGGGCTGATTCGTCGGGTCGTCGCTGGCTGGCTGGGACATCGCTCCCCCGGGGGGTGGGACTGCGTCGGCTCGGCGAGGCGACGGGTGGCGGTAGGCCGCCGTTTACGACCGGAAGGGTAGCGGTTGGCCCGGCCGTTGACAGGACGCCGGGTTCTGCCCAGGACCCGTCGACTCCGGATGTTGTCCACATTCCGCCGGATCGGGTGTCGCATATGTGACTTGGCGGTCGGAATGCCGCGCGTCCTGTTGGCGGCCGTCGAACAGCAGCCTACGTTCCGATGATGCCGGGATCGGGCCGTGGGCCCGGCCGAGCGGCGTGGGCACGATCAGGTACAAACCGCCGGAGGCAGGGCATGCACGACGTGGAGAACACCCCCCGGACCCAACTCCCGGCCGCGATCCGGCTGGCCGCCCCCGGCGGTGTCCCGGACCAGCCTGCCCTGCCGCCCCGGGACGAGGAGGAGCCGGGCTACGTGGTGCATCTTCCGGTCCGGGTCGCCGACCACGCCGCTGCTGTCGCGCTGGCGGGCACGATCGCCACCTCGTTGAGCTTCCTCGGTGCGGTTGACGCCGGGGAGACCACCGTCTCCACGGCGGACGACCAGAACAACCGGCACCGGGTCTTCTGTGACCTGCCGCTGCTGGACCGGTCCCGCTGCCCACGGCCCTATGACCACGCCGGCCCGTGCGGGGAGGTGGTGGCCGAGCAACGTCCCGCGCCCCAGCCCGCCGTCGGACCGTAGGCTGTGTCCTGGAAAGAACCGCACTCCAGGAAAGAGAGCCTTCCAGCGATGCAGAAGTGGGAATACTCCACGGTCCCGCTGCTGGTCCATGCGACCAAGCAGATCCTCGACAACTGGGGCGAGGACGGCTGGGAACTGGTGTCCGTGGTTCCCGGTCCGAACCCGGAGCAACTCGTCGCCTACCTGAAGCGGCCCAAGGCATGACCGGGCCGTACGCGAAACTCGTCGAGCTGGGGCACGAGTTGCCCGAGATGGTGCCCCCGGTCGCCAGCTACCTGCCGGCGGTGCGGTCCGGGCAGCACGTCTACGTCTCCGGCCAGCTACCGATGGCCGAGGGCAAGCTGCTCGCCACCGGAAAGGTCGGCGCCGACGTCTCTGCCGACCAGGCCAAGGAGCTGGCCCAGCGGTGCGCGCTGAACGCGCTCGCGGCGATCAACTCGTTGGTCGGGCTGGAGCAGATCGTCAAGATCGTCAAGGTGACCGGCTTCGTGGCGAGTGCCCCGGGCTTCACCGGCCAGCCCGGCGTCATCAACGGTGCCTCCGATTTCTTCGGCACTGTCTTCGGCGAGGCCGGTCGGCATGCGAGGAGCGCGGTCGGCGTGGCGGAGCTCCCCCTGGACGCACCCGTCGAGGTTGAGGTCATCGTCGAGGTCACGGCCTAGCCCCCTGCCGCGATCTTGCACGTCCTGCCGGTCAAAGCCCCTGAACGGGTACGAAGCGGAGGTTGGAGGTGCAAGATCGCGGGGGCCGGTGCCGGTGGTCGTACGATCGCAGCCATGAGCGGGCACTTCACGGCGCCGGCGACAGCTCTCGCGGGTGCGCTGCCGGGGTGGGTCACGCTGTTGCGGGCCCCGAACCCCGGGCCGATGACGTTGACGGGAACCAACACCTGGGTGCTCCGCGCCGCCCCCGAGCAACCGGCGGTGGTGATCGATCCCGGGCCGGCAGACGAGACGCACCTGGCCGAGATCGCCGCCCAGGGGCCGATCGGGCAGGTGCTGATCACCCATGGGCACCCCGATCACACCGAAGGCTCGGCACGCCTGCACGCCCTGCTCGGTGGTGCGCCCGTGCGCGCCGCGGATCCGGCACACACCATCGGCGGTACGCCGCTGACTGAGGCCGCCGGCGACCTCGGCGGCGACCCGCTGGAGATCCGCCTGCTAAGCACTCCCGGGCACACCGCGGACTCGGTCTGCTTCCTCGCGACGTACGGCGACGAGCAGGTGCTTCTCACCGGTGACACCATCCTCGGTCAGGGCACCGCCGTGGTCGCCCACCCGGACGGGCACCTCGGGGACTACCTGGACAGTTTGGAGCTGCTCGCGACGTACGCCGGAATCCCGGCCCTGCCCGGTCACGGCCCGGCGCTGGCGGACTGCGGCGCCGCGGCGGAGTTCTACCTGGCCCATCGGCGGGCCCGCCTCGACCAGGTCCGGGCCGCGCTCGAAGCCGGTGCCCGCACCGCCGCCGAGGTGGTGGCGGTCGTCTACGCCGATGTCGACCGGTCACTGTGGTGGGCCGCCCAATGGTCGGTCCAGGCACAGTTGGCGTACCTGGGCCGGGAATCCGGCGCCACCGATGCGGAGTTGGAGTAGACGTGACCTGCCCGGTGTGCGGAACCGTCGCGGTACCCGGTGCCCGGTTCTGCCACAACTGCGGCGCCGCGCTGCCGGCTGCGGCGACGCTGCCCGCCACCGAACGCCGCGTGGTCACCGTGCTCTTCGGTGACCTGTCCGACTTCACCTCCTGGTCGGAGGATCTCGACCCGGAGCGGGTCGGCGCCGTCACCGACCGGGTGCTCGCGGCGCTGGCCGGTGCGGTCAAGACCTTCGGCGGGCACGTCGACAAGCTGACCGGGGACGGCATCATGGCGGTCTTCGGTGCGCCGGTGGCGCACGAGGACGACGCCGAGCGGGCCGTTCGGGCGGCGCTGTCGATGCAGCGGGCGGTGCGCCGGGTCCTCGACGACGAACGTGGTGGCGGCGGGCCACTGGGGCTGCGGGTCGGGCTCAACACGGGGGGTGTGATCGCCGGGATCCAGGCGGCCCTTGAGTACACGGTCATCGGAGACACGGTCAACACCGCCGCCCGGCTCGCCGACGCGGCGGCGGTCGGCGCGGTCTACGCCGGGGACCGGACCGCCGCTGCCACCCGGCACATCGCCTCCTGGCGGGCGCTGCGCCCGCTGCGGCTGAAGGGCAAGCGCGAGCCGGTTGCGGCGTACGAGCTGCTTGGCCTGCTGGACGCCACCGGCACCCGGTCCGGGCTTGGGGACGAGGCGCCCTTCGTCGGCCGGGAGACCGAGATCGGGCGGGTGGCGGGCCGGCTCGCCGAGGTGGTCGACCGCGGTGAGCCCCGGGTACTGCTGATGACCGCCGAGGCCGGCATCGGCAAGTCCCGCTTCGCCGCCGAGGTGGAGCGGCTCGCCGCCGGCTACGACGTGGGCGCCGGCCGGTTCGCGGCGTACACCGGCGCGCGGGTGCTCTCCGTGCGCTGCGTCGCGTTCGGTGAACGGCGCCGGCTCGCTCCCCTGGCGGACCTGGTCCGCGCCGCGGTCGGCCTGCCCACCGACTCGGCCACCGCGCTCACCCGACCGGCGGTCGAGGAGCGACTGCGTCGGCTGGGCCAGCGCCTCGGCCGTACCGGTGGTGATTCCGCGCCGGTCGCCACCGAGCAGTTGCTGGCCCTGCTCGGGTACGCGGAGCTGCCCAGCGGCCCCACCGACCAGGGCGAGTGGCGCTCGGCGAGTCAGTCCGCCGATGGCGACGCGGTGCCGAACGCCGTCGCCGACCTGCTCAGCGCCCTCGCCGCGGAGGCGCCGTTGGTGGTCGTGGTAGACGATCTGCACGACGCGACCACCGAGAGCACCCAGGCGCTCGGCGAGACCCTGTCCCGGCTCGTCGGCCCGGTGCTGGTGCTGCTGCTGGGCCGGCCGGAGCTGGTCCGCACGGCGGGTGCCCTGACCCGGGTGGCCGACGCCGAGGTCCATGCGCTGCCGCCGCTGCGTGGCGCGGATGCCGCGCGGCTGCTCACCAGCTACCTCGGTGACGGCCGGTTGCCCCAGGTCGACACCGATCGCCTGCTCGCCACCGCGCAGGGTAACCCGTTCTACCTGGCTGAGCTGGTCACCCTGTTGATGGAGCGGGGCGCGCTGACCGCCGGGACCGACGAGGACTGGCAGCTCGCGCCGGGCTCGCTCGGCAGCCACCTTCTCTCCCGTGACCTCGCGGCCGTGCTCGCCGCGCGAATCGACGCGTTGCCGCCGGACGCCCGTTCGGTGCTGCGGGACGCGGCGGTGGTCGGCGACACCGTCCCGGCGGGGGCGCTGGAGGCGTTGCGGGAGCAGCGGAGCGGTCGGGACGGCTGGCCGGCGGCGGTGGCCGCCGTGGAGCTGGAACGCGCGGTCGAGGAGTTGTTGCAACGCCGGATGTTGCACCGCGCGCGGTCCGGCCACACGTTCGCCACCCCGCTGATGCGGGAGGCGGCCTACGCCGGGGTCAGCAAGGCCGAGTTGGCCGAACGGCACGCGGCGCTCGCCCGCTGGGCGGCGGCCGATCCACCGACCGGCACCCCCGCCTCCGGTGGGTTCACCGAGGCGGCCCGGGACGACTTCGTGGCCGGGCACGTGGAGCGGGCGACCGCGCTCGCCGACGCGGTCGGACTGCGGCCGGACGCACCGGCGCGGGCCGTGGTCCCGGTCGGGGTCGCCGCGTTGGGCCACGCCGCCCGCCGGTCGATGTACGTCGGAGAGCCGCTGCTGGCGGTGGAGTACGCCGAACGCGCCAGCGAGCTGGCTCCGGACGGGGTCCCGGCGGCCGACCGGGTGGTGCACGCGCGCGCGCTGCTCCAGATCGGCCAGGCGGCCGACGCGCTCGCGAACGCGGAGAAGATCGCCGCCAACGCCGGGGACGAGGCGGCCACCCGGGCGAGTGCGCTGCTCCTGGCCGGGCAGGCGCAGCAGACGATGGGCGACCCGGATCGGGCGGTGAGCTCCTGGCAGGAGGCGTTGCAGGTCGCCTCCGCCCACGAGTTGCCGACGCTGCGTGCGGCGGCGATGCGGCAGCTCGGGATGGCCGACTTCATCGCCGGCCGGCTGGGGCAGGCCAGCAGCCGGCTCGCGGCGTCGTACCAGACCAGTCTCGCGGTGCAGGACCGCCGTGGGCAGGCGTGGTCGTTGCAGAACCTGGCCTGGGTGACCACCACCCGGGGCGACTTCGCCGGTACGGACGCGGTGCTCGGTCGAGCCGCGCGGTTGTTCGCCGAGCTGAAGGATCCGTACGGGCGGGCCTGGCTGCGGGGCACCACCGCCTTCGCCCGGCTGCTCGCCGGCCGGCTGCACGAGGCCGGCCGCCTCGCCCGGGCGTTCCTGCCGTTCGGCGAGCGGGTCGGCGAGCAGTGGGCGGTCGGCACGCTGCGGGCGGTGGAGGCGTTCGCCACCGCCGAGCTGGGTGATCTGGCTGAGGCCGACCGGGCCGCCCGGCGGGCGTACCGGGACTTTGACGTCGCCGCCGACGAGTGGGGGCGGGGCTTCGCGTTGGTGGTGCGCGGGGTCATCGCGCGCGGCCTGGGCGAGCCGGAGCACGCCGCGGATCTGCTCACCGATGCGAAGGGGTACGCCCGCCGTACCTCGCATCCACTGTTGACCGGCATGGCTGGCACGCTGCGGGGGTTCGTGGCGTTGGACTCGGGCGACCACGACCTGGCCGAGCGGGAGGCGCGGGCGGTGCTGACCGCCGTCGAGCCGTACAACCCGTGGGCGCCGGCGCAGGTGGCGCCGCGGGTGCTGCTGGCCACCGCCCGGCTGGCGGCCGGCGATCCCGCCGCCGCGGTCGGCCTGCTCGCCCCGGTGGCGACCGCCGCGCAGACCACGCCGGCGTTGCTCTTCTCCCGTCGCCTGACGCTGGCCCAGTACGCCTCCGCCCTGCTCGCCCACGGGCAGGCCGAGCAGGCGCTGGACTGGGCGCGGCGGGCCCGTTCCGTCCCGGCGGAGGATGTGCGCAGCCAGGTGATCGCCGCCGTCGTGTTGGCGAGGGCGTTCGCCGCCACCGGCGAGTCGGTGGCGGCGCGGGCCAGCGCCCAGGAGGCGGTACGCCTGGCGTACGCGACCGAGCAGCGGAGCGAGCGGCGGGCCGCGGACGACCTCCTCAGCCGGTTGGCGGCGGCTGACTGATCTGGCCGTCGGCGGCAGCACCGGTGGCAGATTTTGGCAGTTCCGGTGATGCGGTACAGGGTGGATGGTCGATAGCGTGGGGGCCGCGCACGATCCGGGAGGTGGGCGTGCCGGACGGAAGGGGTCTGATGAAGCTGCCGCGTTCCGCTGCCGGCTGGACAGTCGCGATCTTTGGCTTGCTCGCGTTGCTTGTGGGCGCGGTTGGGCTGATCTGGCCGGAGGCGCTGCTGCGGCTGCTCGGCTTCGAGGTGCTGGAGTCCCGGGCATCGGGTGACTACACCGTTACCTTCCTGACGGCCTCCTCGATGGCGTCGTTCAACATGGGGGTCTACTACCTGCTCGCCGCGGCGACGGAGTGGCGGGCCTTCTACCGGTTCACGGTCGGGTTCCGACTCCTCACGTTCACCGTTTTCAGCGTCCTGGTGCTGGCGGATGCCGCTCCGGGCCGGTTCTTCGGGGTGGCCGCCTGGGAGGCGTTGGGCGCGTTGGCGACCGCTGCGGGTCTGTGGTGGGATCGCCGCGGCCCGGGCGCTGCGGCACCGGGCGGCGCCGTCTCGCCCTCGGCCGACCCGGCTGGTCCGGCGTCCACCGCTGACGCGGTTCGCTGAGCAGCCCACCTGATTCGGTATTTTCAAGTCGTGACCGAGACCTCGCCTGGCGCGCTACCAACGCCCCTTGTGCCCGGGCTGACCGATCTGCGGGTTTTTGCCCGGGGCGGTTACGCGACGATCTACAAAGCCACCCAGATCTCGGTGGCCCGTGAGGTGGCGGTCAAGGTAGAAAACCGCACCCTGGACAGTGAGCGGGATCAGGCCCGGTTCCTCCGGGAGGCACGGGCGGCCGGTCGGATGTCGTCACACCCGCACGTGGTGGACCTCTTCGACGTCGGCGTCACCGTGGACCAGCACCCATACCTGATCATGGAGCTCTGCGACGGGTCGTTCGCCGAACGGATGCGTACCTCGCCGCTCGGCCCGCTGGAGGCCCAGGACCTCGGAGTCAAGATCGCCGACGCGATCGCCCACTCCCACGCGGCCGGGGTGCTGCACCGGGACATCAAGCCGGCCAACATTCTTCACTCCCACTTCAACCCGGCGGTGCTGGCCGACTTCGGGCTGGCCGTCGTCGCCGAGCTGCGGGACGCGACAGTCGCCCTGGAGGTGCTCACCCCGGCGTACGCGCCGCCGGAGATGTTCAACCACAGCCCACCGTCGCCGGCAGTGGATGTCTACGCCCTCTGCGCCACCCTCTACGCGGTGATGCACGGTCGGCCGCCGCGTTGGCGGTCCGAGCGTAACCCCAGCCTGGTGACGGTGCTGGAGATGTTCCAGCAGCCGGTACCCGGCCTGCCCGGGGTGCCGGAGGAGCTGGTCGACATCCTTCGGGCTGGCATGTCGAACGACCCGGCGGCGCGACCGTCCGCCGCCGAGCTGCGGGACCTGCTGGCCGCGCTGCCGGTTGGCGGGACCGCCGCCAGCACCCCTGCCGAGCCGGGCGCCGGCGGGCACCCCGGGACGGCCCCGAGCGGGCATTCCGGAGTGGCCGCGGACGGCCGGCCGACCTACCCGGCGCCCCGCGCGCCGGTCGAGGACGTACACCCGACCCTTCCCTCCTCCACCGCCCGGCGTCGGCGGCCCTGGTTCCTCGGCGGCGCGGGAGTGGCCGCCCTCCTCGCGGCCGGCGTCGGGCTGGTCGGTGTTGGGCCGGATCGGATTGGGCTGGATGGCGGCCTGGACGCGTCGCGACCGACCTCGAGCGTGGGCCGGACCCCCGATCCCGCCCTCCGGCCCGCCTGCGCCCGGGCCGCGGAGCTACCCTCCGGCGCCCGGTGTGGAGACGAGCTGGAGTGTTTCGGTCCGATCTGGGGCCGCGGGTCAGGGACCCCTGCGGAGCAGGTGCCCTGCTCGGGTGAGCACACCTGGGAGAGCTACGCCGAGGGCGAGCTGTCCGAGGCGGCACCCGGGGTCCGCTACCCCGACATCAGCGTCGACCCGACGGTTCGTCGAGTGTGCAACGAGACCACCTTCAAGCTCGCCGCCGGCCTCACCCACACCGAGGGGTGGAAACTGGAGGTGCTGCCCCCCGGGGAGGCGGAGCGGACGTACCGCTGTGTGGCCGGGCGCGGGCTGGACGCGCTCGCCGCCCCGACCCTCGTGCGCTGAGTGCCGCGTTGCGACCCTGGCCGCAGGGTCGCCGACGACGAATGAAGGCCAGGTGAACATGGATCGGTCGGTTCTCTTCGACATCGACGGCACCCTCGTGGACTCGACCGAGGCGGTCACCACCAGTTGGCGTACGGTTGCCGCCCGTTACGGCGTCGCGGCGGACGCCATCCTGCGGGTCTGCCACGGCCGGCGTGACGAGGATGTGGTGCCGGAGTTCTTTCCGCCCGAGGCGGTCGCGTCGGTCCTGCGGGAGCTGGCCGACCTTGAGCTCTCGTACGCCCACCTGGTGCGCCCGATCCCCGGCGCCACCACCGCGCTGACCATGATTACCGATGGCAGGTGGGCCGTCGTCACGTCCGGGTCCCGCCGCCTCATGACCGCCCGGATGCGGGGCGCCGGTCTGCGAACGCCATCGATCTTCGTGGCGGCGGAGGATGTCCGCCACGGCAAGCCCGATCCCGAGGGGTATCTGCTGGCCGCCCGGCAACTCGATGTTGCCGCCGCATCCTGCGTTGTCGTGGAGGATTCCCCCGCCGGAGTCGCCGCCGGCAAAGCGGCCGGGGCCGTGGTCGTGGCGCTCGCCACCACCCACGCCCCAGCGGAGCTGGCCCTCGCCGACGCCGTCATCGACGACCTGCATGAGCTGGACCGGGCGATCAGCACATCCGTTCACCGCGCGCGACGGTGACGAGGCGGCGGGCTGCCTGGACGGGTGTTTCATCCTTTTAGTGGGCATTACTCGCATTATGTACTGTTTGGAGCTTAAGTCCGTTTTGCTCGTGGTGGTTGCTACCGCCTTCTGGTAGCCGAGGAGCGCCAGCCCGGTCTGCCCCGGGCGGCGAAGCTCCTCGCCGTTCACGGGGGAAGGACACCAGGATTGCGATGAACCATCAGGACCACACACCCGGACCCAAACCGGTGCGCCCCGACCAGGGGCGTGCGGGGGTGCGGTGGCGATGGACTGTGGGGCTGGCCGGGGTGACCGGACTGGCTCTCACCACGGTCGGTCTCGCCGCCCCGGCCGCTGACGCGGTCGGACGTCCCCTCGCCTCCGTCAACGAGCAACCCTCCGTCGACGACCGTCACAGCGGGGACGAGCCCGACAAGGGCAAGTCCGGCAAGGGGCGGAAGGGGAAGAAGCCCGAGGGGATCCCGGTGCCCTGTGATGCGGACAAGCTGATCGCCGCGATCACCCTCGCCAACGCTCGCGGTGGAGCCGTGCTCGACCTCGCCGAGAAGTGCACCTACACCCTCACCGCCAACATCGACGGTGCCGGCCTGCCCGCGATTACCACCCCCATCACCCTGAACGGCGGCAAACACACCGTCATCACGCGTGCCGCCGCCGTTGACGACTTTCGGATCATCGCCGTCGATGTCGGCGGTGACCTCACCCTCAATCACCTGAAGATCACCGGTGGGCAGGCGGACGGCGACGGTGGGGGAGTGCTCGTCAACGCCGGTGGAGCGTTGACCGTCAAGGACAGCGCCGTCACCCGCAATATCGCCAGCAGCAGGGGCGGTGGTATCGCCAACGACGGCATCACCACCACCAAGCACTCCACGATCAGTCGTAACATCGCCGAAAGCACGGGTGGCGGAGTCGACAATGACGGTCTGCTCACCGTCGAAAAGTCTTCCGTCACCGCGAACACGGTCAACAACGCTCTCAGCTTCGGCGGAGGTATCGGCGGTTCACCTGGTAGCACGACCCTCGTGACCGGCAGCACCATCAGCGGTAACCGCACCGGTGACGCCGGCGGAGGAGTCGGTAGCTTCAACGCGACGGTCACCCTCACCGACTCCACCATCACCAACAACACCGGCAGCAACGGCGGTGGGGTCTTCGCCGAAGGGGGAATGCTGACCGTGCGGCGGGTCACCGCCACCGACAACACCGCCGCCCTTCAGGGTGGCGGCCTCAGTATCCAGGCGCTCACCGAGGCAGCTGTGGTCACCGTCGAAGACAGCAAGATCGCGGGTAACGTCGCGCCGGGCGCGAACGGTGGCGGGATCGTCAACTCGGCCCTGTCCTTCGACTCCACGGTAGTCGTCCGAGACACCTTCATCACGACCAACCAGAGCGTATCGGGGGGTGGGATATTCAACATCGGAGTAGGTGGGGTGGCCACCGTCAACTTGTTCAACACGAAGATTGTCAAGAATATCGCCACCGGTAACGGCGGGGGCATCCTCAACGCGTTCGGTACGGTGAACCTGAACCCGGCCACCGGTACGGTCGTCGTCAAGAATCGGCCGAACAACTGCGTCAACGTGCCCGGCTGCGCCGGATAGCGGCCTGCTCGCGTTGGGCTCGGAGGGGGCCCGTTCCTGCCGTAACCCGGTGGGAGCGGGCCCCTCGTGTGTCCGTAACGTCGGAGGGCACCCGAGCTGCGCCCCAGTCAGCGACAGCTATGAGCTGGAGCAGGCCATCAGCGCATCCGTTCCCCGCGCGCGGCGGTGACGAGGCGGCTCACCTCATCGCCGTCGGTCGCCTCGCGTCCGTCGCGCCGGACGGGCGCGCGTAGGTGCACCTCCCGTACCCCGGTTTCGGCCAGTACCTGCCGGACGTTGTGCGAGCGGATACCGCCGGCGGCGATCACCCGAAGCCGATCGCCGGCCCGCTGCCGCAGTACGGCGATCCGGGCGGCGCCGGTCAGCGCGGTGGTCGCCGCGCCCGAGGTGAGCACGGCGCCCGCCCCGAGGTCGATGACCTCGTCGATCGCCGCGAGCTGGTCGTCGACCTCGTCGAAGGCCTTGTGTACGGTCACCGGCAACGGCCCCGCCGCCTCGATCAGACGACGCAGCACGGCCAGGTCGAGGTTGTTGTCGGGGGTGAGCGCGCCGACCACCACCCCGACCGTGATCCCGTGTGGGTTGGGCAGGGCGCGGAGGGCCGCGATGTCGGCGAGCATCACCTGCTGCTCGATCTCGCTCACCCGGAAGTCGCCACCCCGGGGCCTGATCATGACGCGCAAATCGGCCGTACGCAGCGTACGCAGGGCGACGTCAACCGTCCCCAGGCTCGGCGTGGTGCCGCCCTGGCCGAGGTCGGCGCAGAGCTCCAGCCGGTCGGCCCCGGCCGCCTCGGCCACCAGTGCGGTCGGCACATCACTGACGCAGATCTCCACCGTGGTCATCCGACGGCCTGGACCTGGGTGGGCGTGCCGGTCGGCTCCGGGCGTAGCGGCAGGTGGCAGGCCACTTGGTGCAGGCCGCCAGCCAGCGGGGGCTCCGTCGTGCAGATCTCCGCCGCGCGGGGGCAGCGCGTACGGAACCGGCACCCGGTGGGTGGGTCGAGGGCGCTGGGAAGCTCGCCCCGGATGGTCGTGCCGTCGCGAGTGGCTGCCCGATCCGGCGTGATGGACGGGACCGCGTCGACGAGTGCCTGCGTGTACGGGTGCCGGGCAGCCCGCACCACTTCCCGGGCGGGCCCGATCTCGACGAGCTTGCCGAGGTACATCACCCCGATCCGGTCCGCCATGTAGTCGACCACGGACAGATCATGGCTGATGAAGATGTACGCCAGACCGAGTTCGCGCTGCAGGTCCCGCATCAGGTTGAGCACCTGCGCCTGGATCGACACGTCCAGCGCGCTCACCGGCTCGTCGCCGACGATCAGCCGGGGGTGCAACGCCAGCGACCGGGCCAATCCGATCCGCTGCAGCTGACCGCCGGAGAACTCGTGGGGGTAGCGTTCCAGCGCGCGCCGGGACAACCCCACCTGGTCGAGGAGGGTGGCGATCCGTGCCTGCCGGGCCGAACTGTCACCCACCTTCTGGATCTCGAGTGGTTCGGCGAGGATGGCGTCAACCCGCATCCGGGGGTTCATTGCGGCGTAGCTGTCCTGGAACATGAGTTGGACCTGTCGGTGCATCCGGCGTCGTTCCCGGCCGGTGAGGTCGGTGAGATCCGTACCGTCCAACACGATCTGCCCGGCGGAGGGTCGTTCCAGGCCAACGGAGAGTCGTCCCACAGTGGATTTGCCGCAGCCGGATTCACCGACGAGCCCGAAGGTCTCCCCGGGCCTGACCGCGAAGGAGACGTCGGCCACCGCGCTGACCTGCCCGGCTGTCCGGCGCAACAGCCCACGGCCGTGCACCGGGTAGTTCTTGACCAGGTTCCGCACCGACAGGACAGGAAGCTCCGTGACTTCGGCCGGCGCGGCCGTGACCGGCTCCGCCGCGGGTTCGACCCGTGCCGGCTCCGCCGCCGGTTCGACCCGTGCCGGGACCGGCCCGGTGACCGCCCCGGCAGGCGTGGGTACCGGGTGCAGACACGCGTGCTGGTGCGCACCCGGGGTCAGGGACGGGTCAGTGGTCCGACAATCGTCGCTGACATACGAACACCGCGCCGCGAACCGGCATCCGGTCAGGGGGCCGGACAGGTCCGGTGGCAGTCCGGGGATGCTGATCAGTCGGTCGTGTCCGCCGCTGTCCCGGATGGCCGATTCGGGTAGCGCCCGCATCAGTGCCTCGGTGTAGCGGTGTCGGGGCGCGTGGAACAACTGCTCGGTAGCCGCGGTCTCCACGACCCGTCCGGCGTACATGACGGCTACCCGGTCCGCCCGACCGGCGATCACCCCGAGATCGTGGGTGACCAGGATGACGGCCATCCCGAACTCTTCCCGGAGGTCGTCGATGAGTTCGAGGATCTGCCGCTGGGTGGTGACGTCGAGTGCGGTGGTCGGTTCGTCAGCGATCAGCAGGCTTGGTGAGCAGACCAGGGCCATGGCGATGGCGACCCGTTGCCGCATACCGCCGGACAGCTCGTGCGGATAGTTGTCGACGATCCGTTCCGGCCGCGGCATCCCGACCCGGCGCAGGATCTCGATGGCCCGGTCCCTGGCCTCCGCCCGGCCGACCCGCTTGTGTACGCGCAGCGGTTCGGCGACCTGGGCACCGATGCGGATGGTGGGGTTGAGCGAGGTGAGCGGGTCCTGGAAGACCATGCCCATCCGGACACCTCGGATCCGGCGTACCTCATCGGTTGGCAACGATCGCAGATCCCGTCCCTCGAACAGAATCTGCCCACCGGTGACGCGACCGCCGGGCGGAAGTAGGCCCATGATCGACAGTGCGGTCATCGTCTTGCCGCTGCCGGACTCGCCCACGACGCCGAGGGTCTGCCCGGGCGCGACGTCGAGACTGATGCCGTCGAGGGCGTGTACCGTGCCACGGCGCAGCGCGATGTCGGTGTCGAGGTCCCGTAGCTCCAGCAGGGGCCGGCCGGCTGCCGCGTGCCCGGCCGGCGCGGAGTGCCGGGCGGTTAGACCGATCGATTCGCTCATTCTCTGCTCCTGCTAGCGTCGCCGGAGGCGAACCTCGAAGGCGTCCCGGAGTCCGTCACCGATGAAGTTGAAGGCGAGGACGATGAGGATGATGGCGATCCCGGGCGGGTACAAGAGCCACCAGTGGCCGCTGTAGGTGTCCGCGAGACCGTCGGAGAGCATGCCACCCCAGTTCGCCGCCGGTGGGGGGATGCCGAGGCCGAGGAAGGACAGGTAGGCGACGTAGAGGATGGCGTCGGCGACCTGGAAGGTGGCGTTGACGATAACCGTGCCGATGGCGTTGGGGATGATGTGTCGGCGGACCGCACGGCCGCCCGTGCCGCCCATCCCGCGCATCGCCTGGACGTACTCACGGGAGCGCAGCGTCAGTGCCTCACCCCGCACGAGCCGGGCCGGGCCCAGCCAGGCGAAGGCGCCGATGATGAGGATGAGCATCGGTGCGCTCGGCGTGACGATGGCGGCGAGCAGCATGAACAGGAACAACGAGGGGATCGACATCATCGCGTCGACAACGCGCATCACCGCGGCGTCCACCCAACCGCCGAAGAAGCCGGCGATGGCACCGAGGAGCGTGCCGACGATGGTGGCGAGGACCCCGGCGGCTAGTCCGACGATGATGGAGGTCTGGCCGCCGAGCATCAGCCGCCCCAACTGGTCGTAGCCGACCCCGTCGGTGCCGAGCAGATGTCCCTGCTCTCCCGGGGCCAGGTGAACGGAGGCGAGGTCCGTGTGCACCTGGTCGGTCTGGTAGACCAGCGGTCCGAGGAAGCTAACCCCGGCCAGCAGGACGAACAGGCCCAGTCCCACCAGGGCAAGTCGGTTCTCGCAGAAGACGGTCAGTCCCTGCCGCCAGAGGCCACGCGGTGGCGTGCCGGTTGGCTCGGCCGGGCCGACCGCTTCGGACAGCGTGCTCATGTGGCGCTCCCACGGAGTCGGACTCGGGGGTCAACGGCGGCGTAGAGCAGGTCGGCGACGAGCGCGCCGACGACGGTGGCGATCGAGATGATGACGGTGACCCCGAGCAGGATCGGGAAGTCACGCTTCAGCGCCGCCTGCCAGAACAACTGGCCCATGCCGGGGAAGTTGAACAGCGACTCGACGACCAGCGCTCCGCTGAACAGCGCGGGCAGGTACATCCCGAGCAGCGTGATGACCGGGAACAGCCCGTTGCGCAGGGTGTGCCGCAGCACGACCCGTCGTTCGGAGAGCCCCTTGCTGCGGGCGGTGCGCACGTAGTTCTCGTTCAGGTTGTCGATCATCGATGACCGGACGTACCGCGCGTAGACCGCGATGGTGACGATGGCGAGGGTGGCCGTGGGCAGGACCAGCCCGGCTGGATCGGCGAGCAACTCGGCCACCGTGAACCCCTGCGGCGCCTCCGGAGGCAGGATCGGCCAGACCTGCGAGAAGACGATGATCATCATGAGGCCGAGAAAGAAGATGGGCGTGGCGTACGCCAGCAGCGACAGCGCGGTGATGGCGTAGTCGGGCCAGCGGTTGCGGCGGATCGCCTGGAGCACGCCGAGTGGGATCGCCAACACGACGGCGAGCAGGGTCGACAGCAGCGACAGCACCATCGTTTTGGGTAGCCGCTGTTCGATTGCCTCGAGGACAGACTGGTTGAGCTGGTAGGAGTAGCCGAGATCGCCCTGCAACAGGCGTTGCACGTACATGCCGTACTGCTGGATCAACGGCCGGTCGTAGCCCATCTCGTGGTTGAACGCCGCCAGCTGCTCCAGCGTCGCCTCCTTGCCGAGGGTGGCTCGTGCGGCGCCCCCGGGCAGCAGGTGCAAGATGAGGAACGCGATCACCGTGACGAGCACGATGACGATGAGAGCCTGTCCCAGCCGTGCGATGAGGTACCGGGCCACTGTGCGGCTTCCTCTCCCTGGTCGGGGCCCCGACGACGCACGGCGCGTCGCCGGAGCCGGGACGATCAGCGGGCTACTTCCAGGACCAGTCCTGGAAGTACATGAGGTTCATCGGGTCCTGCGGTTCGACGCCCTGCAGGCCGGAGCGGTACGCCGAGACCTGGTACACCGGGTTCGGCATCCACAGCACGGGCAGGTCCTTGGCCAGGAAGTCGTTGTACGCCGTGAGTGCGCTCTCGTCGCCGGCGAACTGGGTGGCCTCGATGAGCTTGTCCGCCTCCGGGTTGCTGTAGCTGCCCAGGTTCACCGGGGCGTCGGTGGCGAAGAGCCGCTCGCCGCTGGCGAAGGCCGGGTAGTACCAGCTGCCCTGCGAGCCGAAGAAGGACATGTCCCAGGAGCAGCTCGCCTCGGTCGGCTCACAGGTTGGCGTTACCGCGACCGAGTCGGGCACCTCTTTGATCGTCAGCTGGATACCGAGCTTGGCCATCTGTGACTTGATCTCGGCGAACATCTTGGTCGTGGCGGCGAACCCGGTCTGGCTGGTCACCGTGAACTCGAGCGGGGTGCCGGCGGCGATCCCCTCGCCGCACTGGTTCGGGCCGGTGCCCGGCGACTGGCAGGTGGTCTGCCCGTCCGGGGTTACCTTCCAGCCGTGGCTCTCCAGCAGTTCCTTGGCCTTGGCCGGATCGAAGGAGTACACGCACCCGGCGGTGTCGGTGTTGGTGCCGGGTTTGGCCGGTACCGGGCCGCAGGTCGGCGCGGCCGTGTCCGACCAGATCACTTTGCTGATTGTCGGCTGGTCGATGAGCATCTGCAGCGACTGCCGAAGGTAGGGCTGCTCGAACAGCACGCCGGATTTCGGGTTGTTGTAGTTGAGCTGGAGGTAGGTGATCGACCAGCCGTACCACGGTGAGACCGTGTATCCCTTGGACTCGAGGTAGCTCGTCTGGGACATGTTGGCCGCTGGCACGTACCCGTAGTCGATGTCGCCGGCGCGGAGCACGTTGAATTCGGCGTCATCGCTGGTGAACGGCCGCAACACGACCTTGGACAGCTTCGGCTTGTCCGTGCCGGAGTAGTTCGGCTCGGCGGCGAGGGTGACCTCACCGTTGGGCACGTACTTCTCCAGCTTCCACGCGCCGCTGGTGACCTGCCACAACTCGTTGGAGTCGTACGTCTTCGGGTCCTTCGAGGCGGCGATGAGGAAGTCGAAGACCTTCTTGGCGCCCTCCGGGCTGCTGGCGAGGTCGCTCACGTCGGCGGTCGCGGAGTCCTTGTCCCAGGCGTGCTGGGGCAGGGGCGTGATGCGGTTGAGCTGGTTGTCGACGAACCACGCGGTGTTGTAGACCTCCGTGGTGGTGATCGAGAAGGTCTTCTCATCCTTGATCGACCACTCGTCGACATTGTCGGGGAAGCCGCCGGCCCGGTAGGACGCCCACTTGTCCTTGTTCGCCGTGACCAGGTCGTACCAGAACTGGATGTCCCTGGTGGTGATGGGCGTGCCATCGGACCAGGAGTTGTCCTTCAACGTGATCGTCAGCGTTCGGCCGTCGTCGCTCACCTGCGGTGGCTCGGCCATCGAGCGTTCCGGGTCGATGTTGTACTGCGCCGTGCCGTCCAGCCGGTACTGGTAGAGGGAGCGGTAGAGCGCCTGGCCGAAGATGGCGTTCTCCCCCTGGGTGAAGCCGGGCGCTGAGATCGGCAGGATCCAGTTGGGGGTCCGGAAGGCGACTGTCACGGTGTCCTTGCCCTGACTACCGCCGTCCTTGGACGATCCGCTGTTGTCACCGCAGCCGACCAGACCTGCCCCGAGGGCGATCGTGGCGGCTGCCGCCACCGCGCCACGCAGGGCGCGGCCCGGAAATCTGCTCGTCATGAGTCTCCTCGTGTGATGTGCACGTGCCCCTACGTCACCGGGTGTCGGCGCCTTGGCCGGGTACCCCGCCAGGCGCTGCCTCGGCGATCAACGCGAAGAATGTATCCAGGTGGAAGTGGTACGTCAACGAAAATTACCCACTTCATTCACTAAGTTTTGCCGGTGTACGATCGAAGTCGCCCGAAGCATTGACCGTTTTCCTCGCCTGGGCGGCCGGAGTCCACCCCCGACTTCGAGCTGCGACACGACCGGGGCGGGCGCTTGAGAACCATCCGACCAAGGGAGAGGCAACTTTGGAGCCACCGATCTCCGCCACGCTGCGCGATCAGACCCTCGACCTGCTCTCCAGAGGTGCGGCCACGTCCCGCGCCGACCTCGTCGAGGCCTTGCAGGTCGCTCCGTCAACCGTTACCGCCGTGGTGCGCCGGCTGTTGGAGGAGGGTGTTCTCGCCGAGGAGGGCATGGGCCGCTCCACCGGTGGTCGACCCCCCCGGATCCTGCGCCTGCGAGAGACCAAGGGAGTTCTGGGTGTCGCGGAACTCGGCGGCAGGCACGCCAGGGTGGGCTTGTGTACGCCCGGCGGCGAACTGCGCACCACCGAGGAGGTGGAGATCGACATCGCCGTCGGGCCCGAGGAGGTCTTCGCCGTCGTGGGAGCCACCTTCACCCGCCTCCTGGCGTCGACCACCCCTGGTCAGGCGCTGCTCGGGGTCGGCGTCGCCCTCCCGGGCCCGGTGGGGTTCCCGAAAGGGCGGTTGGTAGGCCCGGCCCGGATGCCCGGCTGGAGCGGCGTCGACGCCGGCGCCCACCTCACCGACCACTTGCAGGTACCGGTGATCGTCGAGAACGACGCCAAGGCGGCGGCGATGGGTGAGTACGTCACCCGGCGTCAGGAAGTCGGCGACATGATCTACGTCAAGGCCGGCACCGGCATCGGTGCCTGCCTGGTCAGCGGCGGACAGATCCACCGTGGCGGGCGCGGACTCAGCGGCGACGTCACCCACGTACGGGTAGCCGACAGCGGCGAGCGGCACTGCTCCTGCGGCAGCCAGGGCTGCCTGGAGACCGTCGCCAGCGGTGCCGCCCTGGCCCGCCAGCTGGCGGAGCAAGGTTCCTCGGCGGCCACCATCCGGGAGATCATCACGGCGGCCGGCGACGCCGACCCGACCGTGGTGACCATGGTGCGCCACGCCGGTGGACTGTTGGGCGTGGCGCTCTCCGGTCTGGTCAACTTCCTCAACCCCGACGCCGTCGTCATCGGCGGTGCGCTGTCCAGCCTCGACGTCTACGTGGCGGCGACCCGCAGCATGCTCTACGAACGCTGCCTACCGTCCATGACCCAGTCCCTGACCATCGAAGCCAGCGACGCGGGCTCAGACGCGGCCCTCATCGGCCTCGGGCACCTGCTGCGCAAGACAGTCGACGTACGACCCACCTGAGGAGCCAACACCTGTGCCTCGTCCCCTCCGTGTCGCCATCGGCGGCATCCACATCGAATCCAGTACATTCTCCCCGCACCTGAGCACCGCCGACGACTTCGAGGTGACCCGGGAGGCGGCGCTGCTGTCGCGGTACGGCTGGCTCTCGCCGCCGCAGCCGTGGGCCGCCGACGTCGAGTGGATCCCACTCGTGCACGCCCGGGCCCTGCCCGGCGGCGTGGTGGACGCCGCAGCGTACGAGGAATGGGCAGCGGAGATCGTGGAGAAGCTCGCCGCGGCCGGGCCCGTGGACGGCATGCTGCTGGACATCCACGGTGCCATGAGCGTGGTTGGCCGTACCGACGCGGAGGGCGACCTGGTCACCGCCATCCGGTCGGTGATCGGGCCCGAGCCGTATTTGTCGGCGGCGATGGATCTGCACGGCAACGTCTCATCGGTGCTCTTCGCCGCCTGCGACCTGCTCACCTGCTACCGCACCGCCCCGCACGTCGACGTGTGGGAGACCC
Organism: Salinispora pacifica DSM 45544; assembly: GCF_000378845.1. Lineage (NCBI taxonomy): Bacteria > Bacillati > Actinomycetota > Actinomycetes > Micromonosporales > Micromonosporaceae > Salinispora > Salinispora pacifica. Next base: position 3,481,171 of record NZ_KB905359.1, read on the forward strand.
GGGAGCGGGCCGCGCGCAACCTCGTCGCGGCGCTGCGCCGCCAGCAGCGTCCGCACAAGGCGCTGGTCCACGTGCCGATCCTGCTGCCCGGTGAGATGACCAGCACCCGAGAGGAACCGGCCCGGGGGCTATACGCGCGGATCCCCGAGATCGAGGCCCGGGACGGCGTGATCGACGCGGCGATCTGGGTCGGGTTCGCCTGGGCCGACCAGGCACGCTGTCAGGGCGCGGTCGTCGTCACCGGCACCGACGCCACCGGCACCGCCGAGGCAGCCCGCGAGCTCGGCGAACACTTCTGGGCGGCCCGGGACGAGTTCACCTTCGTCGCTCCCACCGGCTCGTTGGACGAGTGTCTCGACACCGCCCTGGCCGCCGTCGCCGATCCGGCGAAGCGGCCGTTTCTCATCAGCGACTCCGGGGACAACCCGGGTGCCGGCGGCGCCGACGATGTCACCTTCGCTCTCGACCGGATGCTGGCCCGCCCCGAGATCCGGGACGGCTCGTGTCGTGCCGTCTTCGCCTCGCTGGTCGATCCGCAGGCGGTGGCGCTGGTCGCCGACGAACCGGTCGGCTCACCGGTCCGGGTGGTGGTCGGCGGGCGGATCGACTCCCGGCCGCCGGGCCCGCTGGAACTCGACGGGATCCTGGAGGCGGTCGCTGACGACCCCGACGGTGGGCGCTGCGTCAGCGTACGGGTCGGCGGGCTCAGCGTCTTCGTCACGTCCCGCCGGATGCAGTACCGGCTGTTGGCGTCGTACGCCCGGCTGGGGGTCCGCGTCGACGAGGTGGACGTGGTCGTGGTGAAGATCGGCTATCTGGAGCCGGAACTCTTCTCCGCCGCCGGTGACTGGCTGCTCGCCCTGACCCCGGGCGGCGTCGATCAGGACCTCGCGCGACTGCCGTACCAGAACGTGGAGCGGCCCATGTTTCCCCTGGACCGTGACTTCGACACGGACCTCGCCGTGGTGCTCGGGTGAGCGGCGTGACGCAGCCCGAGGGCCACTGTGTCCTCGCCGTCGATGTCGGCGGGACGACCATCAAGGCGTCCGTGGTCGGCGAGGACGGCCGCTTCCTGAGCTCACTGACCGCGCCGTCGCAGGCGGACGACGACCCCGTCCTGGCGATCCGGTCCCTGTGCCGCCACCTGCGCGAGCACGCGCTCTCCCTCGGCAGTGAACCCGCCGCGATCGGCGTGGTGACGCCCGGCCTCGTGGACGAGCGGGACGGAGTGGTGCGGTACGCGGCCAACCTCCGCCTCCGTGATGTGCCACTGCGCGACCTCATCAGCGGCGACCTCGGACTGCCCGTGGCGATCGGGCACGACGCCCGGGCAGCCGGCGTCGCGGAGGCCACGGCGGGTGTGGCCGTCGGGTTGGACAACTTCCTGCTGCTGCCCCTGGGTACCGGCATCGCCGCGGCGGTGGTGGTCGACGGCGTCCCGCTGGCCGGCGCGACCCGCGCGTCCGGTGAGGTCGGCCATATGCCGGTCTACCCGGGCGGGGAGCCGTGCAGTTGCGGGCAGCGGGGATGCCTGGAGGTGTACGCCTCGGCCGGCGGGATGGCCCGCCGCTATGCCCGGCGCGTCGGCGGGTCGGGGTGGGACAGCCAAGCCATTGCCGACGCGGTGGATACCGATCCGGACGCCCGCGTCGTCTGGGACGACGCGACCCGGGCGTTGGGGATCGCCCTGGCAACCCTCACCCTGGCTCTCGACCCGGCCCGGGTCGTGTTGGGAGGTGGGCTGGCCGAGGCGGGCGCGTCCTTCCTCGACCCGGTGCGCGAGGCGATGCGCGACGCCCTCGCCTGGCGGACCCCGCCCCCGGTGCTGCGCTCCGCCTTCGGTGCCCAGGCGGCACAGGTCGGCGCCGCCGTCCTGGCGCGGCGGAAGGCCGGGCTGTCCGTCCCCGACGGCTGGGGCGCACCCGATCTCGTACCGCCTGCCGTGAGAGAACTGCCTCACTAGCCGCGAGGCACGCTGTCTGGACACCCACGAGCTCCGGCAGGTCGGATAGCCAGGTATGTAAATTGAGGGATTATGTCACGTTTTGGAGGGGATAAGTCATGTTAGCGCCTTTGTGAGGCTAACTTTGGGTTTAGCTCGGGATGGTTGCTACCGCCTTCCGGTAGCCGAGGAACACCACCCGGTCTGCCCTCGGGGCGGCGAAGTTCCTCGCCGTTCACGGGGAAGGACACCGAGATCGCGATGAACCATCAGGACCGTACCCGGGGGTACGAACCGGCCCGCCCCGACGAGGGCTGGCCGGGGTCACGGTGGCGGTGGTGGGCTGCGGGGCTGGCCGCGGTGACCGGCCTGGCTCTCACCACCATGGGTGTCGCCGTCCCGGCCGCGGACGCGGTCGGACGCCCGCTCACCTCCGCCGACGAACGCCGTCGCGGGGGAGAGTCCGGCAAGGGTGAGCCCGGCACGGGCAGGGGGAAGAAGGAGTCGAAGCCGAAGGGCATTCCGATCCCCTGTGACGCGGACAAACTCATCGCCGCGATCACCCTGGCCAACGCCCGCGGCGGCGCCGTGCTCGAACTCGCCAAGAAGTGCACCTATCTCCTCGCCGCCAACATCGACGATGGTGCCGGCCTACCCGCCATCACCGCCCCCATCACCTTCAACGGCGGTAGACACACCACCATTGAGCGCGCCGCCGACGTCGAGCAGTTCCGCATCATCACCGTCGACACCGGCGGCCACCTCACCCTCAACCACCTGAAAATCACCGGTGGACAGACCGACGGCGACGGCGGAGGAATCCTGGTCAACACCGGAGGGGCGTTGACCACCAACCACAGCACCGTCACCCGCAACATCGCTGGCAGCGACGGCAGCGGAAGTAGCGGCGGTATCGCCAACAACGGCACCACCACCGTCAAACACTCCACCGTCAGCCGTAACACTGCGGCAACCGCCGCCGGAGGCATCGGAAACACCGGTCAACTCGCCATCAAGAATTCCTCTGTCACCACAAACATGGCCAACGCCCTCGTGGGCGGGCTCGGTGGTGGTGTCGGTAGTTTCCCCGGCGGCACCACGGTCGTGACGGGCAGCACTATCAGCGGTAACCGAGCCGGCGAGGCTGGTGGAGGTGCCGGCGGCTTCAACGCGAACGTCACCATCACCAACACCGCCATCACCGGTAACAGAGCCAGCAACGGCGGCGCGGTCTTCGCGGAGGGGGGCATGCTGGCCCTACGCCACGTCACGGCCATCAACAACACCGGCACCTTCCAGGGGGGCGGCCTCACCCTCCGAGGCTTCAACGCTGCGACCGTGGCCACCGTCGAGGACAGCACAATCGCGCACAACGTCGGTACTCTGAACGGTGGAGGAATCGTCAATTCCGCGAGCGTATTCGCCTCCACACTCAACGTGCGGAACACCCACATCACGGCTAATCAGGCACCACTTGGTGGCGGAATCTTCAACGTCGGCGTCGACGCCACGGTCACGCTCACCAACACGAAGGTCATCAAGAACATCGCCACCAGCAACGGCGGAGGCATCGTCAACTCGGGAACGGTTAACCTGAACACGGCCACGGGTACCGTCGTGGTCAAGAATCGGCCAAACAACTGCATCAACGTGCCCGGTTGCGTCGGATAGCGGCTTGATTGCGTTGGGCTTGGAGGGCCCGTTTCTGCCGGCATGTGGTGGGAACGGGCCCGCCGGCATCGCGTGCTGCCAGCCACGTGCGGATCACCATGGGAGATCGTGCGACGTCTGTTGGACGCCGCCGGCGGTGAGGCTGGCCGTGGTGCTGTCGGCTTCGCGGTTATTGTCATGATCGGCACCCAGAGCAGATGCAGTCGGCTGGATCGGCGTGTGGACTACTGGGGAAGTGGGTTCGCCACGTGTGCGCCCTTGCTCTGCCGGCCGTCGATCAACCCTTCTGTCTTGAGGAGGAGCACGGTGGCGCGGATGACGGTGTTGCCGACCTCGTAGTGCTCGCAGAGGGCGGCGAAGAAGGGTAGTTTGTCGCCCGGCTGCAACTGGCCGGAACTGATCTGTTCCCGGAAACGCTGGCGACCTTCAGGCTTCAGCGCGGGCGCGGATGACATCAAACTGAATACACACTACATGGACGGATACAACGAATCGCAGAAGCATGCGGTCATGACCCACGAGTTCGGGCACTCCCTGAAGCTCGGCCACGGGCCGGAGATTGCAGTGATGGACTCATGCCCGGCGTGCTACAACCCGAACATGAGCAACAACCTGCAGTCGTGGGACATCAACTCGTATCACAGCGTATGGGGGTCCTGAGCATGAACCACCGCCTTGTTCGACCGCTGGTCGTAGGTGCCGCCGCCGTTACGGTGGCCGCTGGCGGGTGGTTGGCCTACGACTCGCTGCGCGGGGGTGAGACACATTCGGTGCACTCGTCCTACGCGTTTGACGTGAAGGATGAGACGAAGGTGGCGGGGTTCGCCGACTACGTCGTCGTCGCGACGGTGGACCGTATCGCCGAGGTGCAGGAACGCGACGGCACGCCCTACACCGTCTACAACGTCACCGTGGACCAGACCCTCAAGGGTGAGCCAGTCAAGACGCTGCGGGTGGTCCAGCTGGGTGGAACCCTCGGCAAGGACACCTGGCGGGTCGACGGTGAGCCCCTGCTGCGGCCCGGCACGACCTACGTGCTGGCCGCGAAGACGGAGCAGGGGCGCGGAACGCATCAGCTGGTGGGCGGGGCGGACGTCCCGATCGTCGACCGGGCCGCGGTCCGTGCTGGGGGGTCGGGCCCGGTGGCCGAGTGGGAGACCAACGTCGACCGCCAGCGGTGGCCCGAGGAACTCCCCAAGAGTTCCTGACCGCCGCCCTTCGACCGGACACCTTGTGGCCTGTCGCCCTGGCCTGGGGCGACAGGCCACAAGCCGTCCTGGCGAGGGCCTCGAACCCGGCCTCCTCGAAGGGCTGCCGATGGGGCGGTTGGTGACTTTCCTCGGGTCAGGGGCGCGGCTCCTGCTGACTCTTGACCGCTCCAACCGAGCAGCCGAGTGCCTCTGCTGCCCGGCACCTCCGCAACGCGTCGGCGGACCCAGGTGACCGCCATCGGCTGATGACCCGGTTGGCGATCGCGCGGCGTACGTAGCGCTCGGGATCGCCGTCGCGCAACCGGTTCCACCGCGGATAGGTCTGCTCCAGGACTGTCTGTAGGACAGCTTCGGCGTGCGATGGGCCGCCACACATCAAGATGGCGAACCGGAGGAGGCGCCGGCCACTGCCGCGTACGAAGTACTCGAAAGTCCGGAAGCTCGACGGCGGCTCCATGTCCTGATAACGCCGCAGCTATACCAAAGGTTGAGTCGCGCCTCGGTACTGGTCGCACAGAATGCCCGCCCTGATCCCGAAAAGGCGCATCCCGCCGGGCTCAACCCGGACTGGAATCACCGGTCTGCCGCATGACGGGGGTGTCGACGAGGGAGGGCTCCCCCCGGCCCTGCGTTCCCTCGTCGACATCCCCGCGCCCCCCGTTGCGACTCATTTGAGTCAGCCGCCCTACGATCGGGCTGTCACGCCAGTTGAAGGGCGGCTGTCCCCCACCCTAGACTGTCACCAGCACCGCTTGTCAACCACTGTGAGAGCTTCTTTCTCGAAACTCTCACGACAGTCATAATTCCTGGGGGTTCTGATGACCGCGAACGAGCCGCCTCAGGGGCAGGACGACACCGGACTGGCTACCGACGCGGAGTGGAACCTGGCCTCCAAGATCAATAGGCTGTTCGACGTTGTCAGGCGTCCCGATGGCAAGCCCTACACCAACGACGAGGTCGCTGCGGAGATCTGCCGCAGGGGCGGCGAGGGTCTGAAAATTTCCGGCTCCTACCTGTGGTACCTGCGCAACAACGAGCGTGACAACCCCACGAAGAAGCATCTTGAGGCGCTCGCCAGCTTCTTCGACGTCCCGCCGGCCTACTTCTTTGACGACGAGAAATCTCGGGCCATCGCCAGCGAGTTGGAGCTACTGCTCAAGATCAAGAACAGTGGTCTCGAACGCATCGCCACCCGGCTCAGCGGGCTATCCCCCCGTGGCGTCGAAGCCATCACCCAGGTCATTGAGTCGGTTCGGATGGCAGAGGGATTAGAGCCGAACCCGCCCCAGAGCCGCGACGTCTAGCTAGGACCACTACCGCCACAGTAGGGTTCGTGACCGTGCTCGACCCACGACTGTTGTCCAGCCACCCCGCGCCGACCAGGACGCGGCCCACAGCAACAAAGATCTTGTGGATACGCGAAGGCCTGGACGTTTGTTCAGGGCCTTAGGGCCGGCTGTAGGGCAGGCAAGAAGCTGGATTCCACGTGTAGGAATCGGTGAGACACGCTCTGCTGTTGCGGGTCGGTCATGAAGCCACGTCCTCGTCTGAATCCGTGGCGTTCGGGACCATCGGTGGCAGTCGCCAGTTTCCCGGGGTGGGGAGGGGTTGGCTGGGTCCGTAGGGCCCCGCCTCCATGGCCGTCGCGGCCTGCCGTGTCAGCTGAGACGCCGGCGCCTCGAAGGATGGCCTTCTACTCCGCCCAGTCCAGCCGTGACGGACTCGTCGACTGTGCCGATCGCGGGGTGGAGGTGGCCGTGGCCGCCACCAGGCGTTGGTGCGGGGGTGGGCGGAGGTGCGGTGGTTGTGGCTGGGTGTGCTGTTGGGCAAGCCGGCCGTGCTCAGGCATGAGGTGGGTCGCCGGTCATCCCAAGCTTAAGTTTTGCTCAAGAAATCCCTCCCGAGTGTCGGCCGTAGAGTGTCGCTGGCATTCACTCTGACCTGTAGTTACAGGCGTGAATGTCACGAGATAGTTTTCTTTACCAAATAAATCCGAAGCTGCGAGCGGAAGTCATCTCGCGTATGGTCACCTGCATGCAAGAGGTGCCCAATGGTCGAGCGAACCTCAACCTCCTGTGACGCCATGTCACCCTCGCCGAATAGCTCCCAGTGTCCAGTTGCCGACCGCACGCTAGAGCCCGTATTCGCTAGCCGCAGACTGTGCTACAGATACTTGACGCTTCTTGGCAATCCGTTCAATTTGCAGGCGAACCGTAACCACGTCAACTGGTGGTCATGTTGGCGTTTCGTAGGCCAGTCTGCACCAACAAGCGCGCCACCAGCACATGCGACGCAGAGCCGACTGCGGCTCGAGTGCTAGTTCCAAGAAACCGGATGCGGATGTATCACGGCCACCGCCACCTACTTTTACTCGCGTCGACCCCGCACGGTAACAACCCTTGACCCGACAGGGGTTGTTGCATATTGATCCCGAAGGAGGGCCAACGGGTCAGCAAGGTTGCACCCCACCCTGATGCCCAGCGTCTATCCCTCAATCGAGGGGTAAGGGCCCATACCGAAGAAGGTGTGTGACATGAGACTGAAGAGAATGCTCATCACGGTGTCGGTCGGCACCGCCGCCGCGGTGCTGATGGCGGCCTCTCCCGCACAGGCGGCAACGGTCACCGATCTCAACTCACTAATCGAAAGTCACTCGAGCACCTACGTGCCGCTCGGCTTCCTTCCCGTCCATACCTTGAGCATCCGTGCGCAAGAAAGCGCGGCAGTTCCTGTGGGAACACCTAAGGTGGTCACGGGCACGCCGTACTACCTGGGATGCGCAACGCTAGCCAACCACACCTCGATAACCCAGACCATGAAGAGTAACTCGTTCAGGAGAGACTACACAAACACCGTGTCGACCACCGTCACCACTGGCGTATCGACGACGAACAAGGTGTCGGGCAGCTTTAAACTATCTGAGGTGGCAAACATCGGTATTGAGCAATCAGTAACAATTTCCTACCAAAACGCGAATACGCAAACCAGCGCGGTACGGGAAACCCATACGGCGCCGTCACAGGCTGTCACCGTGCCCGCCGGACAAACTCGCTACGTCGTTGCATCGCTAACGCCCACCACCTACTCCGGTACCCTGGCACTCAACACCAGCCTTAGTGGGCCGTTCGTGGGTGAGCCCCGGATCAGCCGGGACCAGGTACAGTTCTTGGATCTCTACAACTACTTTGTCACGACCACAGGAAAGGGAGCGACCCTCCCCACCGGGTTTTCGCTGAACTCCTCGACCAGGACCCTGGACTTCAAGGGAACCGGGACCTACACCATGGTGGCCGGGGTGAACTTCACTGCGCGGGTGATGGAGAAGCTGCCAAGTGGGATGTCACCAGGGGCGTGCGTCGCATGACCCTGTGCTTACCCAATCGCACCACGTGACGGGTAAGAAGTTGGAGACGGTAACCAACTCATTCTGAGTCGACCACAACCGGCAGAATCGAGCGGATGGCCCGGCGCTAGCCGGGCCATCCCTGACGGTAGGCCGCCTAGTAGCTCCTCGGCCACCGCATCGAGGGCACCCCGGAGGGCCGCCGGCACCCTCGTGCGGCGACTTTCAGCCCGCGCCGAGGCTGCGATGCGGCCCGGCGGGACTGCGAGTGCGCGCCGGTGCCGAGCGTGCCAGGGGAAGAAATGCCCTGGCAACCAGCTCGAGGTATCGAACATCCCTGGTCAGACTGGCATCGCCCGTAGCTTTCTCGGGCAGATTCGTCGGTGGGCTGCCAGCTTTGTCGCTCTGCCAATGGGCCAGGGCGGTGACCAGTGTGACCGCATCGACGTATGCCTGCGCGTGGTCCCCGGTCAGGCCCCGGTGGCGCGCGTCGGCCGCCGCCTCGGCGACCGCCTCCTGGTCGGCGAGCGGCTCCAGGAGTAGCTGGGCGTCGCGAATCTCGATGACTCGGCGGTAGAGGCGAATCTCGACGTTCCAGGGCCGGGAAACACCGACCGGGGAGAGCACGACTTCGGGAATCGCCGTGGACAACTGGCGCCACAACGGCTCAAGTCGACGGTACGCCCGGTATTGGCGTTGCCACCGCCACGGCAGCATCACGCGGGGCCCCCAGACCGGCAGGGTGGTGCCACCAGCAACCAGCACTCCGCCGCTGGCCGCCAGGGTCGTTGCGATGGCTGACTCGTCACCCGGCACGGTCCAGCCAGCCCACGGCGCGATGATCAGGCTCAGCTTGTAGCTGGTGTGGAAGGCGAAGATCACGCCGCCGGCGGCGACCATCCGCAGCCCGGTCTTCAACGTCGAGGTGACGTGCCGGGAGTACCGGATCGACAGATGGATGAGGTCCACGACCGCCACGGCCAGGAAACTGGGGTACAGCAGTTGGTAGATCACGATCGGGGTGTAGGTCGCGTACCGCTTGACGAAATTGATTTCGTTCTCGGTGTCCGCTGTCAACAACAGCGTCGTCATGATCACCGCGATGCCGACCAGCACAATCAGCCGGGCTCGGACGCGTGGTCGGGCACGCTCTGCCGGATGCACCAGGTGCAGCATCATGATCTGCATCGCCCCAGCGGCGGCCAACGTCAGGAGGTTGCCGAGCAGGCGTCCGATGTTGGGTACGGTCAGCAACTCGCTGATGATGATCCTGTGTGGCGGCGCCATGACCAGGGACGCCAAGCCGAAGGCAAGCAGCCCCAGGCACAACGCCCTGACGCTGGGTGAATCCGGCTGCCGCCGTACGGCTCGGATCTTCCACAGCCCTGCCGTGATCGAGGCGACTCCAGCGATGATCATGATGGCTCGTTGTACCGCCATGATCACTCCTCGAACGTGGACCGCAGGCGGTCAAGCTCCGGGGCTAACCCAGGGGTCGATGATGAGGGTCTGTGGGGTCGGCCGCCCGCTGCCCTTTTGGCGATGAGCGTGGCGATTAGTTCGGCCTCCTGTTCTTCGATGTCGGAGTAGGAGGTCCTGCCCAGAACCTTGCTGATCAGCGCCGGGTTCAGGTTGGGAAGGAGGCGGACCAGGTCATCGCCGACACTCGCGGTTCCCTTGTGGTCGCATAGCATATGCCCCACTTCGTGCAAAATGATGTGTTCGCTATGTAATGGCGTAGCTCTTGAGTAGGCGATGACATCGTGGTCGGGGAAGCCAAGCCACAATCCGCACATTCCTCTCGGAATATGGTCGAAAGGCCAAAGTTCGATGCGACGCCCACGCCACTCGGCGAACTGGTCGAGGAAGACGCTGAGGGCGAACGGACGAGGGATCCCCACCTCGCGCACGAGGCGCTGCACCTGCTCCTCGCAGTATTGTTCAAGGTCTCGGTTCGGCACGGGACGAAGCCCCCAGATTCTGTCGCACATCAATCTCGACTGGGTAGCGAGCAAACAATGAGCATGATGGCCGACGCAGCGGATCGCCAACCCACACAACGGTTCCGGGACAGCGGTCCAGTGTAAACGCGCCCGGTGCTGGCAGCGATACTGGCCTTGACCAGCGGGCGCCCTCGGGATCCTCGGCGCTGGCCTGCTCGGCCCGCCCGGTCATGGGACCGGCGTCGCCACCTGGGCTGAGGCCCAACGCGCCGGTCGGCAACGCGCTGTGGAGGCGATGGGATGGAGGGATATTTAGACTCCGTCCCGTGGTGACCCAGGCGCGTTCGCGGGAGGTTCGTTCGGTTCTCGGTGTGGTCGTCGGGTGGGCGACCGGGCGTGCGGAGGTGCGCGGGGTGGTGGTGGTCGGCTCGTAGGCGCGCGGGGCCGCCCGGATGGACTCCGACGTCGACATCGTGGTTCTGACGGACCAGGCCCGCTATTCCGCGGTGGAAGTGTGGACCGGTCTGCTCGGCGGCGAGGTGGTCCGACTGGCCGAGTGGGGCCCGCTCCGGGAGGTCCGCGTACGACGTCCGTCGGGGTTGGTGGTGGAGGTCGGCGTCGCGCCGGTGAGCTGGGCAGACACCGACCCGGTCGACGCGGGCACCCGCCGGATCGTCGGGGACGGGCACCGCATTGTGCACGATCCGGCCGGTGTGTTGGCCCGGCTGTCGGTCGCGTGCGGGAGCTGAGCGGCGGCGACGACAGCGGCGGTCCGCTCTTCGCCGGTACCACCGCGCTCGGCGTGACCTCGGGTGCCGTCTGCGGTGCCTGTTCCCGACCGACGGTTGGTCCTGCTACCAGCCGATCGGAGAGGTGTTGGCCGAGTACGGCGTGGAGTTCCACTGATCGGTGGAGCGGGCCGCCAGGACACCTGGCGGCCCGCTCGCCGCGTCGGCTACGGCCGCCAGATGGACCCGGTCGTCGTAGCGTGACCCCAGGTCAGTACGACTTCTCCTGGCCGAGGACGTGCTGGGCCACGAAATTCAGGATCATCTCCCGGGTGACCGGGGCGATCCGTCCGGCCCGGGAAGCTCCGAGCAGCGTCGCCACCCCGTACTCGGTGGTCATGCCGGCCCCGCCGTGGGCCTGGATCGCCGTGTCCACGGCCAGCGCCGCCGCGTCCCCGGAGGCGTACTTCGCCATGTTGCCGGCGACCCCCGCCTCCAGATCCCGCCCGGCGTCGTAGAGCACCGCCGCCTTCTGGACCATCAGCCGGGCCAGCTCCACCTGCACCGCCGCGTGGGCCATGGGATGCGATACCCCCTGGTGGGAGCCGATCGACCGCCCACCCCACACCTTCCGGGTCGCCGTGTACTCCGAGGCGCGTTCGAGCGCGTACCGGCCGGAGCCGACGCTCATCGCGCCGATCGTGATCCGCTCCGGGTTCAGTCCGGAGAAGAGCGCCGGCAGGCCGGCGTCCAGTGACTCGCCGACCAACGCCGCCGCCGGCACCCGTACGTCGTCGAGGTAGAGCAGGAACTGGTCCTCCGGCGAGAGGATCTCCATGTCCAGCTTGGAGAAGGTCAACCCCGCTGCGTCCGTCGGTACGAGGAACAGTGCCGGCTTCAGTTTGCCGGTCGTGGCGTCCTCGGTCCGCGCCACCACCAGCACGTGCCCCGCCTGGTCGACGCCGGAGATGTAGCACTTGCGGCCGGAGACCAACCAGTCGTCGCCGTCCCGGCGGGCTACCGTGCCAAGTCGGTGGAAGTTCGACCCGGCCTCCGGCTCGGTGATCGCGAAGGCGATCCGCTGGGAGCCGTCGGCGATGCCGGGCAGGTGGCGTTTGCGCTGCTCCTCGGTGCCGTGGCGGTTGATGATCGTCGCGACGATGGCGGGGGAGACCACCAGTAGCAGCAGCGGGCAACCGGAGGCGGCCAACTCCTCGCAGACGATCGCGAGTTCGGTGATGCCGCCGCCCCCGCCGCCGTACTCGGTGGGGATGTTCACGCCGAGGTAGCCCAACCCGCCGGCTTCGTTCCACAGTTCGGTGGTGCGTTCGCCGGCCTTGGCCTTCTCGACGAAGTACCGGTGGCCGTACTGCTTGCCCAGCGCCCGCACGGCGTCGCGGAGCTGCTCCTGCTCGGGGGTGGGGTCGAAGTTCATGACTGTGTCTCCTCGTCGGGGTTGACCACGGCCAGTACGGCGCCGGTCTCGACCTGGCCACCGGCGGACACCGGTAGCTCGGCGACGACGCCGTCGGTGGGGGCGAGCACGGGGTGTTCCAGCTTCATCGCTTCCAGGGTCAGCAGCAGGTCACCGGCGGCGACCCGCTGGCCGAGCTCGACCTGCACCCGGGTCACCGTGCCGGGCAGCGGCGCGAGCAGCGACCCGGCCGCCAACTCCGCGCCGGGTAGCGGGAAGCGGGGCAGCTCGGTCAGGCTCACCGCCCCGTCCGGGCCGTCCACGAAGACCTCCGCGCCCACCCGGTGTACGCGGTAGGTCCGGCGTACCCCGGCGACCTCCAGCAGCACCCGGTCCGGGTGCGCCTCGACCAGGGTGAGGGCCGGCGCTGCGGCTGGCTCGGGCGGGGACGCGTTCGGCCCGGGCGGCGATGCGTCCGGCCCGGGCGGCGATGCGTCCGGCCCGGGCGGGGCGGCGGTACCGGCGGCGGGCGGACCGCCGTGCACCGTCCACTCGACGAGCGCGCCGCGGCGGTCCAGGCGGTAGCGCACCTCGATCTCGTCGCCGTCCGCGCTCGCGTAGCGGGTGACCTGTGCGAAGGCGGGCACGTTGCGCCAACCCGAGGGGAGCCCGGCCAGCACCGGGGCGGCGGCCCGGCGGTCGGCGGCCGAGGCGAGCGCCGCCGCTACCGCGACCACGGGCAACTCCCCGGCGGAGACCAGCGGCGCGAGCACCTCGGGGTGCCGGTCCAGGAAGCCGGTGTCGATGTCGACGGCGGCGAAGTCCGGGCTGCGCAGGATGCGGACCAGCTGATCGCGGTTGGTGGCGACCCCGTGCAGCTCGGCCCGGGCCAGCGCGCCGGCCAGCGCGCGGGCCGCCTCGCCCCGGGTTGGTGCCCAGGCCATCACCTTCGCGAGCATCGAGTCGTAGTGGACGCCCACCACCGAGCCGTCCGTGACGCCGGAGTCCAGTCGCAGGCCGGCCCCGGTCAGCGGCCCGAACTCGGCCGACACGCCGGGGACCGCGAACCGGTGCAGGGTGCCCGTCGCTGGCCGGTACCCGTGCGCGGGCTCCTCGGCGCAGAGGCGTACCTCGATCGCGTGCCCGGTTGCCGGTGGGGTCGTGTCGATCGGCACCGGGTTGCCCTCGGCGACGAGTAGTTGCAGCCGGACCAGATCGAGGCCGGTGGTCAGCTCGGTCACCGGATGCTCCACCTGCAGGCGGGTGTTCATCTCCAGGAAGTAGATCTCCCCGTCCGAGGCGAGCAGGAATTCGACGGTGCCCGCACCGAGGTAGTCGACCGCCCGGCCGGCAGCCACCGCCGCCGCGTGGAGCCGCTGGCGTATCTCGGGCGCGAGTACGCCCGGCGCCTCCTCGACGATCTTCTGATGTCGGCGTTGGATCGAGCAGTCCCGCGCCCCCAGGGCCACCACCGTCCCGAACTGGTCGCCCAGGATCTGCACCTCGACGTGCCGGCCGCGTTCGACGTACCGCTCGGAGAAGACGGTGCCGTCGCCGAACGCGGAGGCCGCCTCGCGGCGGGCGCTGGCGATGGCATCGGCGAGACCATCGGCGGCGTGGACCACCCGCATGCCCCGCCCACCGCCTCCGGCGGCGGCCTTCACCAGCACCGGGAAGCCGTTGACCTGGTCGGCGTCGGTCCAGCTGGGCAGCATGGGGACACCGGCCTCGGCGAGCAGCGTCTTGGCCGCCAACTTGTCCCCCATCGCGGCGATCGCCTTGGCCGGTGGCCCGATCCAGGCCAGCCCCGCGTCGGTGACCGCCGTGGCGAACTCGGCGTTCTCGGCGAGGAAGCCGTAGCCCGGATGGACGGCGTCGGCGCCGGCGCGCCGGGCCGCGGCCAAAACGAGATCGATCCGCAGGTACGTCTCGGCGGGTGTGTTCCCGGGCAGCCGGACGGCGTGGTCGGCCTCGGCGACGAAGGGCGCCTCGGCGTCCGCGTCGGAGTGCACGGCGACCGTCTCGATCCCGAGTGCCCGGCAGGTGGTGAAGATCCGGCGGGCGATCTCGCCCCGGTTGGCGACCAGAAGTCTGCTGATCATCCGCGCTGCGTCTCCTTCGTTCGCGTCTACGGATCCGGCCTGACTGTGCTGTGTGGCTGTCACATTCGGAAGACACCGAAGCCGTCGGCGCCCCGCACCGGTGCGGTGTGGATCGCCGACAGGCAGAGCCCGAGGACGGTACGGGTGTCCCGTGGGTCGATCACGCCGTCGTCGTAGAGCCGGCCGGAGAGGAAGAGCGCCCCGGACTGGGACTCGATCTGCTGCTCGACCATCGTCCGCATGGCGGCGTCGGAATCCTCGTCGTACTCCCGGCCCCTCGCGGCGGCGGCCTGCCGGGCGACGATGGAGAGCACTCCGGCGAGCTGGGTCGGGCCCATCACCGCCGACTTCGCGTTCGGCCAGGTGAACAGGAACCTCGGCTCGTACGCCCGGCCGCACATGCCGTAGTTGCCGGCGCCGTAGGAGGCGCCGAGGTTCACCGTCAGGTGCGGCACCGTCGAGTTCGACACCGCGTTGATCATGAGGGCGCCGTGTTTGATGATGCCGCGCTGCTCGTACTCCGTGCCGACCATGTAGCCGGTGGTGTTCTGGAGGAAGATCAACGGGGTGTCGGCGGCGTTGGCGAGCTGGATGAACTGGGCCGCCTTCTGCGCCTCCGCGTTGAACAGCACCCCCCGGGCGTTGGCGAGCACCCCCACCGGGTAGCCGTGTAGCTCGCCCCAGCCGGTGACCAGCGCGGTGCCGTAGGTCGGCTTGAACTCGTCGAACTCGCTGCCGTCCAGCACCCGGGCGATGATCTCGCGTGGGTCGAACGGCACCTTCAGGTCGGCGCTGGCGATGCCGAGCAGCTCCTCCGGGTCGTATCGGGGCGGCCGGCGTGCGGCCGTACGGGGTGCGGGTCCCGCCTTGCGCCAGTTGAGCCGACGTACGCACTGCCGGGCCAGCCGGATGGCGTCGCGTTCGTCCTCGGCCAGGTAGTCGGCCAGCCCGGAGGTGGTGGCGTGCATGGCCGCGCCGCCCAGCGACTCGTCGTCGGCGTCCTCGCCGGTGGCCATCTTCACCAGCGGCGGACCGGCCAGGTAGACCTGCGACCGGTCCCGAATCATGATTACGTGATCGGACATTCCCGGCACGTATGCGCCGCCGGCCGTGGCGTTACCGAAGACCACAGCGACCGTGGGGATCCGCTCCGCCGAAAGCCGGGTCAGGTCACGGAACACCCGCCCACCCGGGATGAAGATCTCCGCCTGGGTGGGGAGGTCCGCCCCGGCCGACTCGACCAGGTTGATCATCGGCAGCCGGTTGGCCAGGGCGATCTCCCCGGCCCGCCGGCTCTTCGCCAGCGACCACGGGTTGACCGCGCCGCCGCGTACCGTCGGATCGCTGGCAATGATCATGCACTCGACGCCCTCGACCGGGCCGATACCGGTGACCACGCTGGCACCGACCGGGAAGTCCGTGCCGTACGCGGCGACCGGTGACAGCTCCAGGAACGGGGCGTCCGGGTCGAGCAGCAGCTCGACGCGCTCGCGGGCGAGCAACTTGCCGCGCTTGTGCTGTCGGGCGCGGTACTTCTCGCCGCCACCGTCGCGCGCCTGGTCCAGCGCGGAGTCCAGTTCGGTCAACCGAGCCAGCAGCGCCTCCCGGTTCTCCCGGAACGTCGCCGCAGCGGGATCGATCACGCTGTCGAGTGTGGTCACAGCCCCATGCCCTTCGCGATGATCTCGTTCATGATCTCGGTGGCGCCGCCGCCGATGCCGAGGATCCGCTGGTCGCGGTAGTGCCGCTCCACCTCGGAGTCGCGCAGGTAGCCGAAGCCGCCATGCAGCTGCAACGCCGCGTCGACCACCTCGGCGCAGGCGGCGACGGCGGTGTTCTTGGCCATCGCCACCTCGGTCATCACCATCTCCCCGGCGGCGACCCGGGCCGCCACGTCGAGCACGTGGGCGCGGGCCGACTCGGCGCGGGTGTGCATCTCGGCGAGCCGGTGCCGGACGAGCTGCCGGCTCGCCAGCGGGCGGCCGAAGGTCTCCCGGTCCCGGCACCAGCCCAGGGTCAGCTCCACGCAGCGCTGCGCCGTCGCGTACGCCTGGGTGGCCAGGGAGACCCGCTCGGCGGCGAAGTTCTGCATGATGGCGAGGAAGCCGGTGTTCTCCGCGCCGACCAGATTCGTCACCGGCACCCGGACATCGGCGAAGGAGAGCTCGGCGGTGTCCGAGCAGTGCCAGCCGAGCTTCTCCATCCGTCGGCCGACGGTGAAGCCCGGGGCACCCTTCTCGATCACCAGCAGGGAGACGCCCTCCGCGCCCGGCCCGCCGGTACGCACCGCGGTGGTCACGAAGTCGGCCCGGTGCCCGCTGGTGATGTACGCCTTGGCCCCGTTCACCAGGTAGTGGTCACCGTCCCGGCGGGCCGTCGTGCGCAGCCCGGCCACGTCCGATCCGCCCCCGGGCTCGGTGACCGCCAGTGCGCCGATCATCGCCCCGGCGAGGGTCGGTCGAACGTAGCGCGCGATCAGGTCGGTGCCGCCGTCCGACGCGGTCCCCGCGCCGCCGTGGTCGCTGGCGGCCACCAGATGCGGCAGGGCGATGCCGTGCGTGAAGAGCGCCGCCACCAGCCCGGAGGAGCCGCCCGACCGGATGATCTCCTCGGTGACGACGACCGAGTCCAGCAGGTCGCCACCGCTGCCGCCGACCTCCTCGGGGAAGCCGATGCCGAGCAGACCGACCTTGGCGGCGGTGGCGTGTAGCTCTCGGGGGACCTCGCCGGCCCGCTCCCAGTCATCGAAGTGTGGTAGCACCTCTTTGTCCATGAACGCCCGGGTCAGCTCACGGAGCTGCCGACGTTCCGGGGTGTCGAGGATCGTCATGATGCCCCCTCCGGGACCAACTCGGCCGGAATCTGAACCAGGCGGGAGCGGAGTAGCTCCCCCAGCGCCTTCGCCTGCGGATCGAAGCGGGTCGTGGCCGCCACCCCCGGCCCGAGCAGCCCCCGGATCATGAAGTTGACCGCCCGCAGGTTCGGTAGCTCGTACCGCTCGACGGTCAGCGGGGCGGTCTCCGGCAGCAACTCGGCGAGGCGCTCCACGGTCAGCCATCCCCGCAGCCACTCCCAGCTGGCGTCGGTTCGAGCCCAGACCCCCAGGTTGGCATCGCCCCCCTTGTCCCCCGACCGCGCTCCGACCAACACCCCAAGAGGTCGGCGTCGGTCCGGGTGCGTCGTGCCGACCGGGCTGGATATCGGCGACCCGGTCGGGTACGCCGTGCGGCCCGCGCCGGAAGCCGGTGCCCCGGTCGAGGACGGGGCTGGCTGCGTTCGCGGTGGCGGGGAGATCGGTACGCGGGTGCCGTCGGGCAGGACCGCCACGTGCTCGACGCCGTCCTGCGCAACCGTGTCGGCGGTGAAGACCCCGTACGGAGTCGCGTCGCCGGGCAGCGTGGTCAGGGTGCATCCCGGGTACGAGGCCAGCGCCAGCTCCACCGCCGCGGCGGAGAAGGCCCGACCGGCCCGCGCCTTGTCCCCGTCCCGTAGGTGGACGTGGAGCAGGGCGCTCGCCGCCTCGGTGTCCGCGGTGTCGGGGTGGTCGGTGCGGGCGAGGACGAACTCCAGCCCGTCCTTGCCGACTGTCTCCTCCAGCTGCCCGCGGACCAGGGCCGCCTTCGCCGGGATGTCCAGCCCGCAGAGCACGAAGGTCATCGAGTTGCGGAAGCCGCCGAGGTTGTTGACACCGACCTTGAGCGTCTCCGGTGGGGGTGTCCCCCGGACCCCGGACACCCGGACCCGGTCCGGCCCGTCCGGGGCGAGGCGTACCGAGTCCAGGTGGGTGACCACATCCGGCCCGAGGTAGGCCGGCGCGCCCACCTCGTACAGGAGTTGGGCGGTGACCGTCTCGACGGTGACCGCGCCCCCGGTGCCCGGATGCTTCGTGAGCACCGACGAGCCATCGGCGTGCAGCTCGGCGAGGGGGAAGCCGGGCCGGTGCCCACCGTCTGGCAGCTCGGTGAAGAAGCTGAAGTTGCCGCCGGTCACCTGGGCGCCGCATTCGAGTAGATGTCCGGCGACCGTCGCGCCGGCGAGGGCGTCCAGGTCGTCGCGGTCCCAGCCGAACCGGGCGATCGCCGGCCCGACCACCAGGGAGGCGTCGGTGACCCGCCCGGTGACCACCACGTCGGCGCCGGCGTCGAGTACGGCGGCGATACCGAACGCCCCGAGGTACGCGTTCGCGGTCAGCGCGTCCGGTCGGGGAAGGGAGTCGCCGTCGACGTACCCGACCCTGAGGTCGAGCCCGAGCCGGTGGGCGAGGGAGCGGACGGCGGTGGCCAGCCCGGCGGGGTTCAGCCCACCCGCGTTGGTGACGATCCGGACGCCGCGTTCCCGTGCGGTGCCGAGGGTTCCTTCGAGTTGGCGCAGGAACGTCCGCGCGTAGCCGAGGTCGGCGTCGCGCATCCGGTCCCGACCCAGGATGAGCAGGGTCAACTCGGCGAGGTAGTCCCCGGTGAGCACGTCCAGCTCGCCACCGTCGAGCATCTCCTGCCAGGCGGAGAAGCGGTCGCCGTAGAAGCCGGAGGCGTTGCCGACCCGCAGCTGGGTGTTAGTGCTGTCGGCGGCGCCGGGGCTGGTGCCGTCGCCGGTGCTCACGTCGTCGCCTGCGCTTTTGGTGCCCGACCAGCGCCAGGCGGGCCGGCGAAGGCCTGGGCCACGTCCAGCCAGGCCTCGGCGACCGGCCCGGTGGCGGTGAGGGCGAGATCGGCGCGGTGTCGGCGTTGGGTCACCAGTAGGCAGAAGTCCAGTGCCGGTCCGGTCACCCGGTCGGGGGCGTCCGCGGGACCGTGGGCCCAGGTCGCGCCGGCGGTGTCGGCGCTGGTCGGCGGTGCGGTCAGTTCGATTCGGACCGGTGTGGTCGGCAGCGGACGACCGTGTGCGGCGAAGGAGTGCGGCAGCGTCCGGAAGCCGAGATGCGCGATGTGCCGCAGCCGCGCTGTGGCCGGCCGAGTGGCCCCGAGCGCATCGGCCACATCCGTGCCGTGTGCCCAGGTTTCCATGATCCGCGCGGTGGCCATCGACGCGGGGGACATCCTGGTGCCGTACCAGGGGAGCTTCTCGCCGGCCGGGGTGGCCGCGAGGGCGGCGGCGAGCGCCGCCCGGCCCGAGCGCCAGCGGGGCAGCAGCTCGGCCGGTGGGGCGAGGAACTCCTCCGCTCCCGCGTCCACCAGCCGGGCCGGGTCGGCTGCGGTGGTGACGGAGGCGTAGAACGCGTCGGCGTCCGTCGCGGCGAGCTGCGCGGCGTGATCGGTCCAGGCCAGGTGCGCGATCTGGTGGCCGATCGTCCAGCCGGGCGCGGGCGTGGCGCGGGCCCACTCGGCGGTCGAGAGCGGTGCCACGAGCGCGTCCAGTTCGGCTGACTCGGCGGCGAGATCGGTCAGCAGGTCCGTCAGGTTGACCATGGTGCCTCCGGGGGAGTCGGCGGTGGTGCGGGACGGGTCAGGGGGTGAGGAGCTCGGTGAGTTGGCGTTTCCAGGCGGTGAGCAGTGCGGTGCGCCGGGCGGAGTCGTCGTTGAGCAGGTTCGCCACGCCGAGGCCGCGGAGCAGGTCGAGGGTGGCCTGCACCGCCTCCCGTACACCGGGTTGGCGCTCGTCAACCTCGAGCAGGGCGACGGTCAGTCGGTGCATCTCCCGGCCGAGTCGGGCCTCCAACGGCACCAGCGCAGTCCGTAGCTCGTGGTCGGTGCGGGCGGCGACCCACAGCTCCAGGGCGGCGATGAAGAGCGGCCCGGTGAAGGCCGCGGCGAGTAGGTCCACCACCCGGTCCAACCGCTGTGGGCCGGCGGGCAGGGCCTTCGCCTCGACACGCAACTCCTCCGCGCGCCGCTCGGCGAGGTGTGCGACCGCGGCGGTGACCAGGGCTGCCTTGGTGGGGTAGTGGTGTAGCTGGGCGCCCCGGGACACCCCGGCCCGGTTCGCTATGACGGTCGTCGTGGTGCCGGACCAGCCATGCTCGACCAGGCACGCCACGGTGGCCTCAAGCAGTCGGGCCTGAGTGGCGCGGCTGCGTTCCTGCTGGGGGACGCGGGTCGATGTGCCGGACACGGCCTCAGCGTGCCGCCCCCAAAACAAACAGTCAAGCCTGACTTTTTTTGGGCGAGCAAAACGGCGGCCGGTTCGCCGGCCGCCGTTGCAGCGGTGAACACCATCCCCCGTGGATTCCGGATCGACGGGTGGGTGGGAGCGATCAGACGCGGGCGCGGCGAGCCAGGCGCTCCGGGTCGAGGATGATGATGCTCTTGCCGTCCAGGCGCAGCCAGCCCCGTGAGGCGAAGTCGGCGAGAGCCTTGTTGACCGTCTCCCGGGAGGCGCCGACGAGCTGGGCGATCTCCTCCTGGGTCAGGTCGTGGGTCACCCGCAGCACCCCACCGTCCCGGGTGCCGAAGCGCCCCGCCAGCTGGAGCAGGTTCTTCGCGACCCGACCGGGCACGTCGGTGAAGATCAGGTCGGCCAGCGAGTCGTTGGTCCGGCGCAGCCGACGGGCGAGCACCCGCAGCAACTGCTCAGCGATCTCCGGCCGGTTGTTCAGCCAGGGGCGCAGCGCCTGCTTACGGAGCCGCACCAGGCGGGTGTCGGTCACCGCCGTCGCCGTCGCCGTCCGGGGCCCCGGGTCAAAGAGCGACAGCTCGCCGACCATGTCCGAAGGGCCCATGACCGCGATCAGGTTCTGGCGCCCGTCGGCCGCCCGGCGCCCGACCTTGATCTTGCCGGAGAGGAGGATGTACAGACTGTCACCGGGCTCGCCCTCGTTGAAGACGACATCGCCCTTGCGGACCTCGATCGTCTCCATCTCCTTGGCCAACGCCTCGGCAGCCTCCGGGTCGACCCCCTGGAAGATCCCACTCCGGGCCAGTACCTCGTCCATCGCGCACCTCCGCCTGCGCGTGCCGTCCGTCGGCGGGTCCGCCGTCCGCTCTCCCTCGCGCTCGGTCAGTCTAGGCGCACGTGCGCGGATATTCCGAGGTGCACCCCGGGAAACGTGAGCGTTGAGCGTAACCTGCCGGCCGTCGTTGACGTTACGTTACCGCGCCGCAGCAGGTGAGATGTGCCGGGTGCAGGATCGCGCCGTAGGGTCGCCCCGTGCTGAACGAACCGTCACTGTGTACCCGTCGCGAGGACGGGCGGAACCTTCCGGTGCTGGTCTGGCGAGCTGAGCGGCCGTTACTCAGCGCGAGTTCAGCGGCGCTCGGCGGCGGGTTGGGCGTACGGAGTTGGGTGATCAACGCGACCGTCCCGATGTCGTACGACCGGGACGACCCCATCGAACACCTGGCCGAACTGGCCGCGGGGTTCGGCCTCGACAGTTCTGGAGTGGGGCTGCTGACCGGGGTGGACGTCGCGGAGGTGGTGGCCCGAACCGACACCGGGGTACGGGTCTGGGCGACCGTCGGGCTCGGTGTTCCGATCTGGGCCGCCGCCCCACCCGAGTGCGCCCCGGCCGTGCCTGCCTCGGCCGTGCCTGCCTCGGCCGTGCCTGCCCCGGCCGTGCCCGGCGCGGACGGTCATCCGGTCGGCACCGTCAACATCGTGGTGTACGTGCCGGCCCGGCTCGGTCCCGCCGCCCTGATCAACGCCGTGGCGACCGCTACGGAGGCGAAGGCGCAGGCCATCGCTGAACTGGGCGTGCCCGGTACCGGCACCCCGACCGACGCGGTCGCCGTCTGCTGCCCGACCGAGGGGCCCGAGGCGCCGTACGGTGGCCCCCGCTCCACCTGGGGCGCACCGCTGGCCCGGGCGGTGCACCGGGCGGTCCTGGCCGGTGGCGCCCGCCCGGTGCGGCCGTGGTCGCAGCGGTCAGCCGGTTGAGTGACCCCACCAGGAACCCGATCAGGTGTTGACGCTGAGCAGTGGCCGAATCGGCCTCGTCGGCAGGGCGCGGGCCCGGTAGTGTCTCGGGCGATGCGCGCCCACCCCAAAACATTCACATTCGCGACCCGACGTCGGCTTTGGTCGGCCGGCGCGTTGCTCGCCGTGCTGGTTGTCGCCGGTTGCGGCGCGGTCGACTCCGATGCGGTCAGGTCCGGCGGGGTCTGGCAGTCCGGCCCCGACGACGGTGCCCCCTCCGCCTCCCCGACCGAGGCAGCGGTGGTCTCCCTCAGCGCCACCGGCGACATTCTCCTGGGTAACGCCCCGGACCGGCTGCCCCCCAACGATGGCGAGGGTTTCTTCGACGAGGTGCGCCCGGAGCTCGATGCCGACCTGGTGATGGGCAACCTGGAGGAGCCGCTCACCGTCGACACCGGGACCGGCAAGTGCGGCGACTCCACCAACTGCTACCAGTTCCGGGCCCCACCGGAGTACGCGGCGCACCTGCGCGATGGCGGGTTCGACCTGCTCAACCTGGCCAACAACCACGGGAACGACTTCGGCCCGAAGGGCCTGGAGAACACCCGGCAGGCACTTGAACAGTACGAACTCGCGCACACCGGAGCACCCGATCAGATCACCCTCATCGACGTACGCGGCGTCCAGGTGGCGGTGGCGGGCTTCTCGTCGTACGCGTGGTCGAACCCGCTGACCGACATCCCGGCGGCGGAACAGGTCGTCACCAAGGCCGCCGCGCAGGCGGATCTGGTGGTGGTGCAGGTACACATGGGCGCGGAGGGGGCCGACAAGACCCAGGTCAAACCGGGCACCGAGCAGTACCTGGGGGAGAACCGGGGCGACCCGGTCCGGTTCGCCAGGGCCATGATTGACGCCGGCGCGGATCTGATCGTCGGGCACGGCCCGCACGTCCTGCGCGGCATGGAGTTCTACCAGGGTCGGCTGATCGCGTACAGCCTGGGCAACTTCGCCGGCGGCGGCAACACGTTCAACCGCAGCGGCAAGCTCGGCTGGGGCGGCGTGCTCAAGGTTTCGCTGCAGCCCGACGGCACCTGGGCCGGTGGGTCGTTCGCCTCGACCTACCTGAGCGAGTCGGGGCTGCCGGCAACGGACCCAGATAACCGGGGGTTGGGGCTGGTGCGCGAGCTCAGTGCCGCGGACTTCCCGGAGACCGGTGCGGTCTTCGATCACCTGGGACAGGTCAGCCCGCCGTAGCCGGGTTGGGGGTCGGCGGTCGGCTCCATCGCGCGGGTACGAATGGGGACCGCCGGCCGGCGACGTAGGCTGGCCGGCGTGACCATCAGCCTCAGGGAGACCGACCTCGGTCGGACCCGCCGCGCCCGGCGGATCGGGCGGGTGCTGGCCGACACCCACCCGGACGCGCACTGCGAACTCGACCACTCCAACCCGCTGGAGTTGGCGGTCGCGACGATCCTCTCCGCCCAGTGCACGGACAAGCGGGTCAACGAGGTCACCCCGAAGTTGTTCGCCCGCTACCCGCAGGCGGCCGACTACGCCGGCGCCGACCGGGCCGAGTTGGAGGAGCTGATCCGCTCCACCGGCTTCTACCGCAACAAGGCCGATTCCCTGATCCGGTTGGGCCAGGGGCTGGTCGAACGACACGACGGTCAGGTTCCCGGGAAGCTGACCGACCTGGTGTCCCTGGCCGGTATCGGCCGTAAGACGGCGAACGTCATTCTCGGCAACGCCTTCAACGTGCCGGGAATCACCGTCGACACGCACTTCAACCGACTCGTACGGCGGTGGGGGCTGACCACCGAGACCGACCCGGTCAAGATCGAGCACGCGATCGGGGCGCTCTATCCGAAGCGCGACTGGACGATGCTGTCGCACCGGATCATTTTCCACGGGCGCCGGGTCTGCCTGGCCCGAAAGCCGGCGTGCGGCGCCTGCACCCTGACGAAGCTCTGCCCGTCGTACGGGATCGGGCCGACCGATCCGGCGGTGACCGCGCGGCTGCTCAAGGGCCCCCGGGCCCGAGAACTCGCGGTGGCCGCCGGCGTTGATCCGGAGCTGGTGCCGGCCCAGGACGGGGCGGTGGAGGCGCCGTGAGGAAGCGGCTCGTCGCCCTGCTCGTCCCGGCGTTGCTGGCGGTGGCCGGCTGCACCGACGCCGGGCCGGAGAACGCCCCCCGCACCCGGGACGAGGCGGCGCAGAGCCGGCCGTCCCCGTTCGCGGACTGCTCCGGTCTGACCACCGACCGGCCCAGCGCCCCGCCGGCCACCCCGACCGCCGCCGGCACGGCCTCCGCCACCCCGGCCGCCGCCGGCACGCCCCTGCCGGAGCTGACGCTGGCCTGCTTCACCGGTGGCGCCCCGGTCGATCTGCACCAGATCAGGGGCCCAGCCGTGATCAACCTCTGGGCCTCGTGGTGTGCCCCCTGCCGAGCCGAGCTGCCGGCGTTCCAGCGGCTCAGTGAGCGGGCCGAAGGGCAGCTTACGGTCGTCGGGGTGAACATGCGGGACACCCGCAGCGGCGCCCAGTCGATCGGCGAGGACTTCGGGGTCCGCTTCCCCAGCCTGATCGACCAGGGCGAGGCGCTGCAGCGGTCGTTGGGGCGCAAAGCCATTCCGATGACCGTCCTCGTTGATGCGAACAGCCGGATCCGGCACGTCGATGTCTCCGGGGCGCTCGACGACGCCCGCCTAGCCGAGCTGGTCCGGGTACACCTGGGCGTGGCGGTGCCGGAATGAGCCGCCCGCCGCTCGCCCGCTGCCGGAGTACGGCGGTGGTGGGATGAGTCAGCCGCCATCCTGGCTCGACCCGCTGCTGACCCGGTTGGGCAGCGCCCGGACGGAGGACTTCACCCGGCTGGCCACCCCGAGCAGCGGTGGGCGGGAGAGCGCCGTGCTGGTGCTGCTCGGCGAGGACCCCGGCGCCGGGCCGGACGTGCTGGTCCTTCAGCGAGCCGCCACCCTGCGCAACCACGCGGGGCAGCCCGCCTTTCCCGGTGGTGCCGCCGACCCGGAGGACGCGGACGCCTCCGCGACCGCGCTCCGCGAGGCGAACGAGGAGGTTGATCTCGATCCGAGAACCGTCACCGTCCTCGCCGAACTGCCGAAGTTGTGGATTCCGGTCAGCGACTTCGTGGTGACCCCGGTGCTGGGCTGGTGGCACGCCCCCCACCCGGTGCACCCCCGGGAGCCGGCCGAGGTGGCGCACGTGGCCCGGATGCCGATCACCGAACTGGTTGACCCGGAGAATCGGCTGCGCGTACGCCACCCGAGCGGCTGGATCGGCCCGGCCTTCTCCGCCCGCGGCATGCTGGTGTGGGGCTTCACCGCAGCGGTGCTCTCCACCCTGCTCGACATGGGGGGCTGGGCCCGCCCATGGCGCCGGGAGCGGGTGCTGGACCTTCCCCCGGTGGCCGCCGACCCGGCGCCCTCCGCCGGGACTGATGAGGCGGACGAGAGCGCTCTGCGCTGACTCCCGTGACCTTGCGTAGCGGCAGCAGCGGCCCCGTGGGCCCGCGCCCCGTAGGCTGGACCCGTGTCCGTCGTGGATCTCGTACTGCTCCTGCTCATGCTCGTGTTCGCGATCAGTGGTTACCGCCAGGGCTTCGTCACCGGCGTGCTGTCGTTCTCCGGGTTCTTTCTCGGAGCGCTGGCCGGCCTACAGCTCGGCCCCCGGCTCGCACAGCAGTTCCTGGACAGCGGCACCCGGGTGCTGGTCTCCCTGGTGGCGATCTTTGGGCTGGCGGTGGTGGGGCAGGCGCTCGCCGGCTGGATCGGTACGCATCTGCGCCGCACCATCAGCAGTGACTTCGGGCGGCAGGCGGACGATATCGGCGGCGCCTTCGTCTCGCTCTTCGCCGTGCTCCTCGTCGCCTGGCTGGTCGCGGTCCCACTGGGCTCGTCGTCGCTGCCCTGGCTGGCCTCCGCGGTTCGCAACAGCGCGTTACTCACCGTGGTCGACCGGGTCCTGCCCGACCAGGCGCAGGAGCTCTCCACCGCGCTGCGGGAGACCGTCGACACCAACGGCTTCCCGGATGTCTTCGGTGGTCTGGCGCCCACCCGCGCCCGGCAGGTCGCCCCGCCCGACCCTGCCCTCGCCGGTTCACAGGTGGTCGCCAACAGTGAAAAGTCCGTGGTCAAGGTGCTCGGCTCCGCCCCGAGCTGCTCCCGCCGCCTGGAGGGCTCCGGCTTCGTCTACGCCGACGACCGAGTGATGACCAACGCGCACGTGGTTGCCGGAACCCGCTCCACCGTCGTCGAGCTCGGCGGCGAACGGTACAACGCTCAGGTGGTGGTGTACGACCCGGACCGGGACCTGGCAGTCCTGCACGTCCCGGGCCTGCCCGGCCCGTCGATGCGCTTCGCCGCCGGCAACGAGGTCAGCGGCGCGGACGCGATCGTGCTCGGCTTCCCGCTCGACGGCCCGTACAACGCGCAGTCCGCCCGGGTCCGGGAGGTGGACGAGATCACCGGCCCGGACATCTACTCAAGCGGGAACGTGACCCGGGAGGTCTACACGATCCGGGCCCTGGTGCAGAGCGGGAACTCCGGCGGCCCGTTGGTCTCCACGAACGGCCTGGTACTCGGGGTGATCTTCGCGGCGGCGGCCGACGACCCGAACACCGGCTTCGCGGTGACCGCGGCCGAGGCCCACTCGGTCGCCCTGGCCGGAGCCGAACGTGTGCGCGGCGTCAGCACCGGTGAGTGCACCTGAGCGCGTCAACGACGCTGCGGTGGGGTAGCCCGCCAGACCGTGAAGACCGCGGCGGTCGCGGCCACCACGGCGGTACCCAGCAGCCACCCGGCAACCACGTCGCTGCTCCAGTGCACGCCCAGCGCCACCCGGCTGAACCCGGTCACCACGGCGAGGAGAAGCGCGGCTGCCCAGACCGCGTACCGCTTCGCGGAGCGGCCCGGTCGGGGTCGGAAGACCACCAGCAGCACGCCGGCGGCGAGCGCCGCGTTCAGCGCGTGCCCGGACGGAAAGGCGAGCCCGACCGCCTGGGCCAGCGGCTTCGGGAACTCCGGCCGGGGTCGCCCGACGAGCAACTTGAGCAGCGGGCTCAGCAGCCCGCCGACAGTCATGGTGACGACGACCCAGAGCGCCAGCTGTCGGGCCCGACGCCGGGCCAGCCAGCCAACCACCACCAGCGCGGCCAACCGTAGCGGCATCGGCGCGAAGACCTCGGTCCACACGTTCAGTGCCCTGGCCCATTCCGGATGCCGCAGGCCGTAGTCGACGAGCGCCTCGGTCACCGCCCGATCCAGCCGCCGTAACGGCGGCCAGGACGCCAGTACCAGCAGCGCGAGCAGGAACGGCACCAACACCAGGAACGCGGAGACAACGGCTAGGGTCAGCCGCAACCCCAGCCCGTTGTCGGGGTGCAGGCGGCGGTGGCGCCACGATGGCCGGGCGGCCGAGCCGGGGCCGGGCGCGCACATGGCCCCCGTCTACCCGGATCGCCAGCGGCCATTCCGGCGCGGCGGACCGGCCCGGCGCGGCGTCCCCACCGGCGGAACCGGCGGTGGTGGGAAGGAGCGAGCGCGCCGCCCACCCCCGGCGAACAGCGCGACCGGAAACGCCAGCCCGGACCACGGCCGTTCCGACGTGGAGTCGCCCCCGCCAGCTCCCATCGACCACGGCTTCCACGACGCCGACGGGACGGCCGGGAGGAATTCGAGCCCGGCGCCATCGGTAGCCGCGCCGGCTGTGGTCGGCGCCGGACCGAAGCCCACCACCCCCGGCGAGGACTGGTCGTCCAGCGGGTTGAGCCCGACCGGCTCCACCTCGGCGGTCAGCGCCGCGACCGGGTCGACCAGCCCGTACCCGAAGCTGTCGTCCCGTCCGGCGGGGCCGATGTCCGAAGCGGTGCGCAGCATTCGATTGATCACGTCGCCGGCGGGCATCTCTGGGTAGCGGGCGCGAATCAGCGCGGCGGTGGCCGAGACCAGTGGCGCGCCGAAGCTGGTGCCCTGAACCCGCCAGTACCCGTCCGGCGGCCGCGCGCCCACCAGACCGGTCGCGGGCGCGGTGAGCACCGTCTCCCGGCCGGTGATCGCGCCGGACCAGAGCTTCTCACCCTCCCGGTCCAGCCCGGAGACCGCGACCACCCCCGGCTCCCGGGCCGGGTACCAGACCGTGCTGGAGTTCGCGGCGGTCTCGTTGCCGGTGCAGGCGACGACCACCACGTCCCGGGCGAACGCGTAGTCCAGCGCGGCGGCCAGGGCCGGGCTGGTATTGCTGCCGCCGAGCGACAGATTGATCACCCGGGCGCCATTGTCAACCGCCCACCGTACGCCGTTCGCCACGATCAACGCGTCGTCGTAACGGTTCTCCGCGTCCAGGACCCGTACCGGCAGGATCCGGGCGTCGGGCGCGAGGCCCACCACTCCGCTGCTGCCGTCGTGGCGACCCGCGATCAACCCGGCCACAGTCGTACCGTGGCCCACCGGATCCGGGTTGGCGGTGCGCGACGACCCGACCAGGTCGAGACCGGGTAGCACCCGTCCAGCCAGGTCCGGATGCGCGCCATCCACACCGGAGTCGATGACCGCCACCACCACCCCGGCCCCGGTCGAGTGGCGCCACGCCGTACTGGCGCGCAACATGTCCAGCTGCCACTGGTCGTCGCGAACCTGGTCGGCGGAGCTCCCGGTCAGCTCCACCAGGGCCCTGCTGGCCGAGTGGCCGGGGCCCACGGTGGCGACCTGCCCCGGGCTGGGGAGGGCGGTGCTGGCCGGCACGACGGCGGCGACCGGTACGACGAGGGCGACCGACGTCAGCGAGCGCAACACCCGCCCGGCGGCCCCCCGCCGGGTGGCGGACCTGTTACCACGCCGTACCCCGGTCACGTCCTTGATCCCTCGCGTTCGACCCATCTAGTCATAACGTTCGGAGATTACCGGCTCCCGCGGCCCCGATGGTGTACCCGGCGCCCTCGGTCCTGGCGGCGGCAGCTGGCGAGCCGAGGTCAGACGTGGCTGCCGGAGGCGACGAGTGCCACCGGCGACGACGGGCCGAAGCGCGCCGAGCCGGTCAACGCCGCCCCGGTGGTCTCGGTCGGCGGGTGGTTCAACCGGTACGAACAGGCCCGAGGGCCGCTCGGTTGAGCGCCCCCCGGGCCCGCCGGTGTGTCGGTGTGTCGGTCAGTGCGCGGAGTCGCCGTGCTCCGCGGCCTCCCGGCCGCGCCGGATCGACGCGACGATCTCCTCCTCGGCCTCCTGCCGGCCCACCCAGGTGGCGCCCTCGACGGACTTGCCGGGCTCGAGGTCCTTGTACACCTCGAAGAAGTGCTGGATCTCCAGGCGGTCGAACTCGCCGAGATGGTGGATGTCGCGGAGGTGCTCCTGACGCGGGTCCTCGTACGGGACGCAGAGAACCTTGTCGTCGCCACCCTTCTCGTCGGTCATCCGGAACATGCCAATGGTGCGGCACCGGATCAGGCAGCCCGGGAAGGTCGGCTCCGGGACCAGCACCAGGGCGTCCAGCGGGTCGCCGTCCTCGCCCAGGGTGCCCTCGATGAAGCCATAGTCGGCGGGGTACTGCGTGGAGGTGAAGAGGGTACGGTCCAGTCGGATCCGACCGGTCACGTGGTCAACCTCGTACTTGTTGCGGTGACCCTTCGGGATCTCAACCGTGACGTCGAAATCCATCTGCACGCTCCTCGTCTGCCCACGCTGGCAATGACCGGCGGTATCCGTCGCCGGACAGGCGGAACTCCCGCCTGACGGTCCGGTGGCCGCATAGTCTTCGGACCGAAGTAGTGTCACCCAAGCAGGTTCCGCGGGGCGAGGAGGGGGCCGTGGGGAGGGAAGATTCACACTACCGTCCGGAGCAGAGTGCTGGACGGGAGACCGGCGAATCTGCTCGCGGCGGCGCGGTCGGGCGGGTGCCGGTGCCTGATGCCCACCCTGATAAGCGGCCTCCCGTCGGGTCGCCGCCGGGAGCGCCGTCGGATGGACCAAGCCCGGCCGAACAGCCAGCGGTGGCTTCTGACAACGGCGGCGATGCCGCCGGTCCCTCGGCCCCCGGAGGATCCGATGAACCCGCTCCGCACCCGGGTGGCGCACCGCGCGAGCCCGCGGGCAACGGCGGCACTCACGTCCCCGTGCCGTCCGACTCGACCTCGACCGGTCGGCCCCGGCCCCGGCGTTGGCTGTTGCCGGCCGTGCTGGCCGCGGTGCTGCTCCTCGCGCTGGCCGCGGTCGGGGTCACCGTGACGCGGTCGGGCCCGGCGGCCCAGTGGCGCGCCGGCGACATCGTCGCGGAGCCGCCGCCGGCGGTGTTGGCCATGGCCGACGTGAACGCGCTCGAACCCGCCGCCGCCGGGGTGCGCGCCGCGCTCGACCCGCTGGTCAGCTCCGCCGCGTTGGGCGACCGGGTGAACGTCTCGGTCGCGGATGTCGCGACCGGGTCGGTTCTGTATGACCGGGGTGCTGCCGACGGCACCGTACCCGCCTCGGTGACCAAGCTGGTCACCGCCGCGACCGTGTTGACCGCGCGCGGCTCGGGGCACCGGATCCCCACCCGGGCTGTCGCCGGGGCCGCTCCCGGTGAGGTCGTGCTCATCGGCGGGGGTGACCCGACGCTTGCCGTGGACGGCACCGGCTTCTATCCGGGCGCGGCGCGCCTTGATGAGCTGGCCGCGCAGGTGAAGGCCGCGCTCGGCGACGCCACCCCGTCACGGGTCGTGGTCGACTCGTCGCTGTACTCCGGGCCGGTGCACGCGCCCGGCTGGGACGACGACATTCCCACCGGCGGGTACGGCTCAGCGATCACCGCGCTGATGACCGACGGCGCCCGCGGTGACCTGGAGCAGGCGAAGCGGGACCACGACAACGGCACCCACGCCGCCGAACGGGTGCCGGAGCCGGACCTGCACGCCGGCGAGGCGTTCGCCCGGCTGCTGGGCGTGCCGACGGACGCGGTCGAGCGGGGCCGGGCACCCGAGGCCGGAGCGGATGCGACGGCGGGTACGCCGGGTGGCGAGCTGGGCGTGGTGCAGTCGCTGCCGATGGTGCGACTGGTCGACATCATGATCGCTGACAGCGACAACGTGGTGGCCGAGGCGCTGGCCCGGCAGGTGGCCCTGGCCCGGGGGCAGCCGGCGTCGTTCTCCGGTGCGGGGGAGTCGATGGAGGCGGTGGCGGAGGAGCTGGGGCTGCCGGTTGACGCGCTCACGCTCGCCGACGGCAGCGGCCTGTCCCGTGCCAACCGGATCAGTCCGGCGCTGCTGACCGACCTGATGCGGCTCGCCGCCGACGGGAGCCGTCCGGAGCTGGCGACGCTCTTCGGCGGCCTGCCGGTCGCCGCCTGGTCGGGCACCCTCACCGACCGCTACACCGATGTCGCGGCGCAGGCCGGTGCCGGAATGGTCCGTGCCAAGACCGGCACGTTGACCGGAGTGCACGCGATCGCCGGCTTGGTGACCACCGCCGACGGGCGCCTGCTCACCTTCGCGGTGCTCACCGACCAGGCGCCCGGCGACGGGCTGACGGCGGCCCGGATGACGTTGGACCGGATCGCCGCGGCCCTCGCCGCCTGCGGCTGCCGCTGAGCTCAGCTTCTGCGCTCCGACCTGGAGGTGGGGGCGCGGTGGGGATTGGGGACCGGCCGGGACGGGTCGTGGCCCGGCCGGCGGACGGCCGCGCGGGTACGGTGGGCCCATGGCGCAGTTCGTGGACTGGGATCTGGCCGCAGCGACCGCGGGGACGCTCGGCAAGACGGGCCCGCGCGTCTCCTATGTCGAGGCCACGGAGGTGGTCGGTGAGCTGCGACGGCTGACCGACGAGGCGGCCGAGCACGTCGGCGACTTCACCGGGCTCCGATCGCAGGTGTCGCACCCGCCGGTGCAGGTGGTGGACCGGCGAGACTGGGCGGCGACCAACATCGCCGGTCTGCGCGAGGTCATTGGCCCCCTGGTCGGTCGCCTGGCAGGAGACAAACAGCCCGGTGTGTTGACCGAGGCGATCGGTTCGCGGATCACCGGCGTGCAGGCCGGCACGGTGCTGGCGTACCTCTCCGGCCGGGTCCTCGGCCAGTACGAGGTCTTCTCCGGCGAACCGGGCCAGCTACTGCTGATCGCGCCGAACATCGTCGAGGCGGAGCGGAAGCTGGCGGCCGATCCCCGCGACTTTCGGCTCTGGGTCTGTCTGCACGAGGTCACCCACCGCACCCAGTTCACCGCGGTGCCGTGGCTACGGGCGTACTTTCTCGGCGAGGTGCAGGCGTTCGTGGATGCCTCCAGCAGCGGCGCCGACCCCCTGGTCGAGCGGCTGCGTCGCGGCGTCGCCCTCCTCGCCGACGCGGTACGGGAGCCGGCCGGTCGCACCAGCGTCCTGGACATCGTCCAGACCCCGGCGCAGAAGGCGGTGCTGGACCGGCTCACCGCGTTGATGACGTTGCTCGAGGGGCACGCCGAGTTCGTGATGGACGGCGTGGGGCCGCAGGTGATCCCGAGCGTGGAGCGGATCCGGGCGTCGTTCAACCGCCGTCGGGAGTCGGGCAACCCGGTGGAGAAGACGTTGCGTCGGCTGCTTGGGGTGGAGGTCAAGCTGCGCCAGTACGCCGAAGGGCGGCGGTTCGTGCACGGTGTTGTCGAACGGGTCGGCATGGCGGGCTTCAACCGGGTCTTCGCCTCACCGCTGACCCTGCCCCGGCTCGCCGAGCTCAGCGACCCGGACGCCTGGGTGGCCCGGGTGCACGGGCCCGCCGGTCCGCTTCCGGCCGGCGACTGACCCGACCCGTGGCCGCACTCGCCCCACCGGTCGCCGCGATCCGCCGGGCGATCCGGCACGCGCTGACCGAGCTACCCGGTCCGGGGCCGGTCCTGGTGGCCTGTTCCGGGGGAGCCGACTCGCTCGCACTCGCCGCCGCGACCGCCTTCGTGGCGCCCCGACTTGGGCGGTCCGCCGGTCTGGTCACCGTTGACCACGGCCTGCAGGAGGGCTCCGCGCGGCGGGCGGCGGCGGTGGCCGCCTGGGCCCGGGCGATCGGCCTCGCCCCCGTTGCGGCAGTCCGGGTTGACGTGTCCGGCCAGCCCGGTGGCCCGGAGGCCGCTGCCCGGGCAGCCCGCTACCGAGCGTTGACCGAGGTGGCCGATGGGCTTGGGGCGGCGGCGCTGCTGACCGGACACACCCGCGACGACCAGGCGGAGACGGTGTTGCTGGCGTTGGCGCGCGGTGCCGGCCCGCGCGGGCTGGCCGGGATGCCGGCTCGGCGGCGGCTCGGCGCGGCGTTGCTGCTGCGTCCGTTGCTGGAGGTGAGTCGGGAGCAGACCCGGGCGGCCTGTACGGCGTTGGGGCTCGAACCCTGGGTGGACCCGCACAACGCCGACCCGGCGTACGCCCGCGCTCGGGTGCGGGCCGAGGTGCTGCCGGTGCTGGTGCGGGCACTCGGGCCGGCGGTGCTGGACAACCTGGCCCGTACCGCCCGGCTGGTCGCCGTCGACACGGCGGCGCTGGACGAACAGGCCGGCATCGCGCTGGACGCGGTGCGGCACCCCGATGGCGGGCTCCGCGTGGCCGGGCTCGCGGAGCTGGCGCCGGCGATCCGGGGGCGGGTGTTGCATGCCTGGGCCCGGGAGTTGGGGGCTCGCCCCGCCGCCCTGTCACACCGGCACGTGGGCGCGTTGGAGGCCCTGGTCATCGACTGGCGTGGGCAGGGGGCGGCACACCTGCCGGGCGGGCTACGGGTGCTCCGCCGGGCGGGTCGGCTCGCCGCCGTCAACTCGGACGCGCAGGTGTGACCGGAGGAGGTCCTCCTGGTCAGTGGGGGGCGATCGGTCCCGTTTGCTGGTCTTTGCGGAGAAACCCGGCCTGGGTCGGATAAAAGGAGCGGCCCCGCCGACGGAGACCATCGTGCGTACGGCAGGCTAGGAGTCATGGCTGACGGCTCCTGGTACGACGCCGATATCGACCACGTGATCATTTCGGAGGCGCAGATCCGCGACAAGACCGCGGAGTTGGCCAAGCAGATATCGGCGGACTACGCCGACGTCGAGGACGGGCTGCTGCTCGTCTGCGTCCTCAAGGGCGCGGTGATGTTCATGGCCGACTTCGCCCGGGCGCTGGGCCGGCAGGGCCCCCCGGCGGAGCTGGAGTTCATGGCGATCTCCTCGTACGGGCAGGGCACCACCTCCTCCGGTGTGGTGCGGATCCTCAAGGACCTGGACCGGGACATCGCCGGCCGGCACGTGGTCGTGGTGGAGGACATCGTCGACTCCGGGCTGACCCTCTCCTGGCTCCTGCGCTATCTGGAGTCCCGCTCGGCGGCGAGCGTCGAGGTGGTCGCGCTGTTCCGCAAGCCGGAGGCGGTGAAGGTGCCGGTCGCGGTCAAGTACGTCGGCTTCGACATCCCGACCGAGTTCGTCGTCGGCTACGGGCTCGACTTCGGTGAGCGCTACCGGGAGTTGCCCTTCGTCGGCGTACTCCGACCCGAGGTCTATGCCCGGTAGGAGCGCTTGCTTCGACGCTCAGCGGACTCTCAGCCGGACGGACTAGGGTTGGGTCCGGTGGGGTGGAGGTAATCTCCAGGCCTGACCTCCGTAACCGCGAGACCGGGCGGTTGGGTGGCCGGGTGCGGAGCTCGCGTCCCGCTGGCGGGAACCGGTTCGCCCTACGCGTAAGTGCTGGGGCTGGCATGCTCGCATCCGGCACGAACGGTGTACCGTCGAGTGACCGTGGCGCGATGTGGTGCCCCGGGGTCAGACCGGCCCGCACGGCGGCTCAGCCGCCGCGCTGGCGGCGACACTATTCAGACGGTCCGGACGTCGATCAGGAGGATGCGAGCGTCTCGGCGCTCGACAATAGTATGGAACGTACGCGTTTCTTCCGCCGACCGTTGGTCTGGGTCCTCCTGGTCGGCCTCGGCGCCTTTTTGCTATACAACGTGGCCTTCAATGAGCCCGACTACCACCAGGTGGAAACCTCCGTTGCGCTGGAGCAGCTCGACAAGGGTGGCATTGAGGAGGCCGTCTTCGCCGACAAGGAGCAGACGCTCCAGCTGAAGCTGGCCGCGCCGGCCAAGTTCGGTGATACCACCACCGACCGGATCGAGGCGCAGTTCCCGTACGAGGTCGGCGACCAGATCTGGAACGACGTCCGCGACGCCGAGGCGAACGACCGCATCACCGGCACCGTCGACGCGGACGTCTCCCGCGACAGCGTCTGGATGACCCTGCTGATCAGCCTGCTTCCCATCCTGCTGCTGGTGGCCCTGCTGCTGTTCTTCATGTCGCAGATGCAGGGCGGCGGCTCCCGGGTGCTCAACTTCGGCAAGTCCAAGGCCAAGATGATCACCAAGGACACGCCGAAGACGACCTTCGCCGATGTGGCGGGCTCCGAGGAGGCCGTCGAGGAGCTGCACGAGATCAAGGACTTCCTGCAGAACCCGGCGAAGTACCAGGCGCTCGGCGCCAAGATCCCGAAGGGTGTGCTGCTCTTCGGCCCGCCCGGCACCGGTAAGACGCTGCTGGCCCGCGCGGTCGCCGGCGAGGCCGGGGTGCCCTTCTACTCCATCTCCGGCTCGGACTTCGTCGAGATGTTCGTCGGTGTCGGCGCCAGCCGGGTCCGGGACCTCTTCGAGCAGGCCAAGACGAACGCACCGGCGATCGTCTTCGTGGACGAGATCGACGCGGTCGGTCGGCACCGGGGTGCCGGAATGGGCGGCGGTCACGACGAGCGGGAGCAGACCCTGAACCAGCTCCTCGTCGAGATGGACGGCTTCGACACCAAGGGCGGCGTCATCCTGATCGCCGCCACCAACCGGCCGGACATCCTCGACCCGGCGCTGCTGCGGCCGGGCCGCTTCGACCGGCAGATCCCGGTGGACGCGCCGGACATGGAGGGCCGCAAGGCGATCCTGCGGGTGCACGCCAAGGGCAAGCCGTTCACCCCCGACGTTGATCTCGACGCGGTGGCGCGGCGTACCCCCGGCTTCAGCGGTGCCGACCTGGCCAACGTGATCAACGAGGCGGCGCTGCTCACCGCCCGCCGGGACAAGCGGGCGATCACCGACGAGTCGTTGGAAGAGTCCATCGACCGGGTGATCGCCGGCCCCCAGCGCCGTACCCGGGTGATGAGTGACAACGAAAAGAAGATCACGGCGTACCACGAGGGTGGGCACGCGCTGGTCGCCTGGGCGCTGCCGCACGCGGCTCCGGTGCACAAGGTGACGATCCTGTCCCGCGGCCGGTCCCTGGGGCACACCCTGGTCCTGCCGACCGAGGACAAGTACACCCAGACCCGGGCCGAGATGGTCGACACCCTGGCCTACGCGCTGGGTGGTCGGGCCGCCGAGGAGCTGGTGTTCCACGAGCCGACCACCGGCGCCGGTAACGACATCGAGAAGGCCACCCAGCTGGCCCGTGCGATGATCACCCAGTACGGGATGAGCTCCAAGCTCGGTGCGCTCAAGTACGGCAGCAGCGGTGACGAGCCGTTCCTCGGTCGCAACATGGGCAACGAGCGGGGCTACTCCGACGCCGTCGCCGCCGAGATCGACGCCGAGATGCGGGCCCTGATCGAACTGGCCCACGACGAGGCCTGGGAGATCCTGGTCGAGTACCGCGATGTCCTGGACAACATCGTGCTCGAGCTGATGGAGAAGGAGACCCTCTCGACGGCCGACATGGCCCGCATCTGCGACCGGGTGGCGAAGCGCCCGCCGATGGCTCCGTACAACGGGTTCGGCAAGCGTCAGCCCTCCACCGAGCCGCCGGTGCGCACGCCCGCCGAGAACGAGGCGCTCAAGGCGCAGGGCTCGGCCGACACCGCCTCCATCAGCGGCGCCGCCTCGAACAACTCGGACGGCTCGCACTGAACAGCGACGAGGCGGCCAACCCCGTGCAGGGGGACCAGGCGGCCAACCTCCCGCCGGGGTTGGCCGCCTCCGCCACCGAACCCGACGGCGACTTGGACCATGTCGCCGCTCGGCTGGTCAGCGGTCGGCTCGCCGGCCGTCCGGTCGAGGAGAGCGTTGACCTGATCCGGCTGGAGAAGGCGGTCCGCGAGATCCTGATCGCGGTCGGCGAAGACCCGGACCGCGACGGGCTCCAGCAGACCCCGGCCCGGGTCGCCCGGGCCTACGCCGAGTTGTTCGCCGGGCTCCGGGTCGACCCGGCGCAGGTGCTCAGCACCACCTTCGAGGCCAGCCACGACGAGCTGGTGCTGGTCCGGGACATCGATGTGATGAGCCTCTGCGAGCACCACCTGCTGCCGTTTCGGGGCAGCGCCCACATCGGGTA
Source organism: Salinispora pacifica DSM 45544 (assembly GCF_000378845.1). Taxonomy (NCBI): domain Bacteria; kingdom Bacillati; phylum Actinomycetota; class Actinomycetes; order Micromonosporales; family Micromonosporaceae; genus Salinispora; species Salinispora pacifica. The sequence goes on from NZ_KB905359.1 coordinate 3,518,572, forward strand.
CGTCCCCGGCACGGACGGCCGGATCACCGGTCTGTCCAAGCTGGCCCGGCTGGTAGAGGTCTTCGCGCGTCGCCCCCAGGTGCAGGAGCGGCTCACCGCGCAGGTCGCCGACCTGCTGATGGCGCAGCTCCAGCCGCGTGGCGTGATCGTCGTCCTGGAGTGCGAACACATGTGTATGGCGATGCGCGGCATCCAGAAGTCGGGGGCCCGGACGATCACCTCCGCCGTACGCGGCAGCCTGCAGGCGGATGCGAGGACCCGCGCCGAGGCGATGGCCCTGATCAACTCGCGCTGACCTCGCCCGCCCGGCGGCTCACCAGCCACCCCGGGACATCGCTACGCCTCCGCCGAACTCAGCCCAGCAGGGCGAGCAGGAGCACCGTACTGGCCAGAACCGCCGGGACCAGGCAGACCAACGCCCCGAGCCGGGGAGTGCGGTCCGGTTGCCCGCCCGCGTCCGGCACGGCGAGGCGCCCCACCCACCACCAGCCCGCTGCGAACGCCGCCGCCGGCGTCGCCAGCCCGACGATCAGCGCGGCGGCGCTCACCGTGCTGGGGCCGGTGACGGCGAGCAGGACCAGCTGGACCAGCGGCATCAGCAGGGCCAGCGGGGCGTAGCAGAGCAGGTTACGGGCGACGACGGGCCAGCCGGCCAGGTTGACCAGCCCGCGGGCGGCCAGTGCGGCGTCCGCCGACTCCACCCGGTCGGCCGCCCCCCGCAGCGCGGCCAGCACCGGCGCCGGCCCACTCGCCATCGACCGGTTCGCCGCCGAGAGCTCCGGTGGTGTCGGCGCCAGCGAGATCGGCGGTACGCCGGCCTCGCGCAGCCGCGCCTCCTGCCCAGCCAGCCGGGCCCGGACCGTCGCCAGCTCCTCCCGGGCAGCCGCGACCGCGCGGGCCTGCTCGCCCGCGGCGGTGGCCGCACCGCGGCGTACCTCGTCGAGCTGCCGGGTCGCCGCGAGGTACTCGGCCCATGCCGCCTCGGCCGCCGCGGGCTCGTGGGTCGGCTCGGGAGCATGGTCCGGCTCGGACTCGTGGGTCGCCTCGGTCGGCGTGGGGTCGGGAAGCGGCTGATGGGCCGTACCCGGCGGAGGGACCGGCTGCGGTACGTGGATCGGCGGCGGCGGGGCAGCCGGGGGATGCTGCCGATCCGGGTCCCGATCCTGGATGGGTATCCGGCTCACGTCAGGACCGGATTCGTGGCGAACGGAACCAGGACGACGCCCTGCTCGCTGTGCCCGTCCCAGAGCAGCGCCCGGTCCGGTCGAGGACGCCACTCCACCGGGCGGCCGAAGAGCGCCCCGAGCTGGACGCCCGGTATGTCCACGACGGCGACTGTGGCGAGCTTGGCCAACTCGTCTCCTGGTTCGAGTAGGGACGCGAACGCGGGTACGGTGCCCCACCGGCCGAGCAGGTGACGACCGGCTGGCGGCCCCTCCCGGAGCAGGGTGGCGAGCCGGTCCGGCGGCACCCGCCCGGCACCCGGCCCGTCCAGGTCGAAAACGACCAGGTAGGCCGGCTCGGCGGAGTCGAGGGCGGCCGGCAGATCAGCCGGATCCACCACCGCGACCGGGTGTTGGGTGGCCAACTCGGCGGCGAGTGCCGCGGCGAGTGGCCCCGTTTCATCCGCGGAAGGCACCACCACGAACCGGGCGGAACCTGGCCGGTGGTGGGCGGCGAGACCGCGGGCCGCGGTGACCAGCAGGCCAGCGGCCGCCGTACCGGTGCCGAGCACCGCCAGATTGCGCCCCGGGGCGGGGCCGAGCGGCACCGCCACCGTCGAGCGGGTCACATCCACCGCACGGCCCAGCAGCGCCACCGGCCCGGTTGCCCCGCCGGCCACCGCCGCCCGGTACCGGGGATCGTTGCGGAGCTGCGGCTGGGCATAACCGGCGAAGACGACTGGTGGGGCGCTCCGCTCCGGGCGGGCCGCCCAGAGCCGGTGCCGCAGGCCCGCCACCACCTCGCCGTGCTCCAGCGGATCGGGGAAGCGGACCACCCGTTCATGTCCCCGGATGGCGCCACGCGGCCCCCCGAGACCACCAGCGGTGTTGACCACCGCGCTCCCCACCGCCAGCCCGGCCGCCGAGTCGTTGGTCGAGGCCAACACCGCGCCCCCACCGGGAAGCGCCACCCGCACCGGGAACTGCCCAAGCAGCGGATCCCGGTCACTGCGCGCCCGAAGACCCAGGTCCCCCTCCCCGGCCAGGAGCAGATGCACGCCGTACGACCGGCCGGTGCGCGCCACGGCCTCGAGCAGGGCCCGGGCCTCGGTGGCGATCCGGTCCCGGCCGGTGAGCAGTCGCGGTAGACCGTCCACCACGGCGACGATCCGCGGCAGCTCCCGGTGCTGCCGCAGCTCCTGGTAGCGCTGCCCGCCGGCTCGGGCGCCGGCCTCCGCGCGGCGGCGGACCTCGGTGGCCAGGAGGTCGAACAGATCCAGCACATACTCCCGGTCCGCGGTGATGGCGGCGGCACGGACCTGCGGAATCCAGGAGCGGTCGCGTTCGGTCTGGAGGAACTCGGCGAAGGACTCCCCGGCGCCGAGGTCGGCCAGGTAGACGACGAGCTCCTCGGGACCGTAGCGGGCGGTCAGGCCGAGCAGAGCGGTGGCGAGGAACGTCGATCGGCTGGTTTCGGAACGGCCACTCACCAACCAGTGCGGCGTCAGCTCGGAGAAACCCAGGGAGACCGGCCGCCCCCCGGCGCCCCCCACCGTCGTCGCCATCCCATCGCGGGAACTCGCTGTCCACACCGGCTCGCCCGGCTCCGGAAGCAGCTCGGCCAGGGCCAGCCGCGAGCCCTCCTCCACCTGCTCGGCGAGGCGCCGGCAGACCTCGTCCACGAGGTTCGCCGGGGGATCCGGCTCGAGAAAGACCGGCGAGTTCAAGCCGCCCGACGGATCCGCCTCCGGCGTCCCGAAGTCCGTGCCGGGAGGGCCAGTGAGCAGCGCGTACGCACTGCGGATCGTCAGCGAGGCGGCGCGTGGCAGCGGAGCAGGGCCAGCCGGCCACCCCGCCACCACCAGGTGCAGCCCGCTCGCGCTGCCCTGTTCGGCGAGCGCGGCCAGACGGGTCAGGTCGGTGTGATCGGTGGACTCGGGCAGCGCGGCGATGACCAGGAGCAGGGTCCGGTCGTGCCGGCGCCGGCCGTCGGCGACCGGGGCCATCCACCGCTCCGCCTCCGCCAGCACCGTCCGCAGGCCGGCGAGGTCCGTAGCCGGGGGCGGCAGGAGGCCGGCATCGGCGAGCGCCGCGAACGGGGCCAGCGCGGTACCCGTACCGTCGACCGCCCGGACCAGCAGCGCCCCGGCCGGTGTGGCCGCCAGCAGTCGGAACAGGACGCCCCGGACCAGGCCCGCCGCCCGCGGATCTCCGGCGTCGGCGTCGATCGTCAGGTTCCCGGTGCCGATCAGCGGGACCAGTGCGGGGAAGCGCGCCTCGTCGAGGGGGGCGGCGGTGCCGACCCGGACGAAGCGCGGCGGCCCCTCCCCGGCGACGGTCTCCGCCGGCAGGGTCTCCAGCGCGACTCCCGCCCAGCCGGGGGCGAGCTGACCGGCGGCGCTCCGCAGCCGGTCGGCGAGCTCGTACTGGCGGGCGTGGTCGGCGGGAGCGGGGCGGATGTCGTCGAGGACGTCGGCGGCGGCGAGCGCGGTGGCGGCAGCCTGCCGGTGTAGGGCGGCGGCCCGGTTCGCCCGCCTCCTCGGACCCACCCGTCCACCCCCTCTTCGCGAGGTCGGCGACCCACCCCGCGCGAAGACCGTAGCGCAGGATGACCTGCTTCCGGCGGAGGCACCGCGGTGCTGCGCCGGTGTTGTTGCCGGTGTCACCGGTGGAGAGGAAGCCGTCACGATCCGCTTAATCTGGGCATTGGGTCTGCGAGCGGCAGCCGTTAGCCTCAGGGGGTGGAATCAGTGCAGCCCCCCGCCGGTTCCCAGGTGTCCCGCCTACCGGCGCAGCGGCCTCCCTCGGAGCAGCTGGCGGCCCCACCCTCGGCGCCCGCGCCAGGAGCGGGGGCCCCGGTCCCGCCGCCGCGGCGACGACTGCGCACCATCCTCACCGTGACCGCCGCCGTGCTGGCGGCGCTCGTGCTGGGCGGGATCGTCGGTGGCTACGTCCTCTACGCCCGGGCCACCACCCCCGACCGCAGCGCACCCGATGTGGTCGTGGACAACTACCTGCGTGCCTATCTCGTGGACCGAAACGATATTCGCGCAGACGTGTTCGTCTGCGCTGGCGGGGCGCCCACCGTTGAGCTGCGGGCGCTGCGCGAGGACCTGGCCGCGCGGGAGGCGCGCTTCGCGGTGCCCATCTCCGTCAGCTGGGGGAGCCTCGCGGTCCAACGGGACGGGGACGAGGCGGTCGTCGAGCTGGAGCTGGTGATCTCCGCCTCTGTAGACGGCATCAGTTACAGCGACCGACAGCCGTGGCGCTTCACCACCCGGCTGGGCGAGGACTGGCGGGTCTGTACCGGCGCGCGGAGTGACTGACCCTACTCGATCCAGAGCAGGTGGACGGGGACCTCGAGCGTGGTCGGGGTCTGCCCGCCCCAGGCCCACCGGTACCACTCGACCTCGGGGGTGACCCGGACGCAGATGTCGCCCTCGGCGCTGGAGTAGGTCTCGGTGACCGCGCGTAGGTCCCGGTGCTCGACCGAGCCCACCACGTGCACGACCCGTCGGCCGGCGACGGCGTCGGCCTCGAAGACCGGCGTCGGCGCCCGATGGGTGGGCGCGTCCAGGGAGACCAGCCGATCCGCCTCCGCGGGCGGTTGCTCCGATCGCAGCCCAACCGTCTCCACCCAGACTCGGTCGACCGGAACGAGGGGGGCGAAGACCTCGACCTGATCGGCCTCGGCGCGGTACCACTCGTGCTCGGCGATGACCGGCACGTAGGTGCGGCTGCCCTGCACCACGCGGTCGTCCGCGCGGAGGTCGCCGCGCCAGCCCAGCCCGGGTTGGCCGACCCGCACCCGACGCCCACGCAGCTCGACCCGACCGGAGGCCGGCAGCACCGCGATCGGTCGGGGCGGCAGCGGCGCCCAGTCCGGCTGCTCCAGGAAGGGGTCGGGGAGGGGGTCTGTCATCGCCGTCGGTGCCTCACTCCACGCTTCGCAGCGGCGCGCCCTGCTCCCGCATGAAGCGCACCGGGTCGATCGCGCCGTCGCTGCTCCGGTCGCCGTTGGTGTGCACCTCGAAGTGCAGGTGCGGGCCGGAGGAGTTGCCGCTGCTACCGATCTTCCCGATCTGCTCCCCGGCGCGCACCGTCTGACCCGCGCTGACCTCGGGTTTCTCCACCAGGTGGCAGTAGCGGGTGATGATCTTGCCGGGGTGTTCGATGTCGACGAACCAGCCGCAGCCGCCCTTGCCCGGCCAGCCGTCCGCGTCGCAGCTCAGCTCCCCGGCCCGGTCCGGATCGCAGCGGGCGACCAGGACCCGCCCGCTGGCGGCGGCGCGGAGCGGGTAGCCCTTCGGCGCGGCGATATCCACCCCGTGGTGCGCCGGCCGATCCTGGGTGCGGAAGCCGGAGCCGACATCACCGGGGATCGGGGCGGTCCAGCCGGAGGCGGAGATCCGGCCATCCTCGGCGGCGTCGCAGGCGTGCCCGCCGTTGACCGGCACGGTCCGGGCCGCGCCGCCAGCCAGTGAGTTGACGATCTCTGACGCCAGCGCCTCATGCTTCGCGTAGGCGTCCGGGAAGGCGCTGACCTGCACGGCCTGCGCGGCCCGGGTCAGCGGCAGCTGCTGCCAACCGGGGACCTCCACCAGCTTCTCGTAGAACTTGCGGGCCGCGTACTCCGGCGTCATTCGCTCCTTGACCGAGCCCCAGCCCGCCCGCTGCTGGAACAGGCCCACCGAGTCGTGGTCCGAGCCGACGCCCTCGTTGGGGAGCTGCTCCGACCCGGGGACCGTGGGGTTGGCGAGATTACGCAGCCGGGACTCCTGCATGGCGGTCGCCACGGCGATCACCCAACCGCGGGGCGGCACCTGCAGCTCCTGCCCGACCTGGATGATCCGGGCGGCGTTGCGGAGCTGGAGCTCACCGTACTGCGACATCTGCGGCATCGCCCCGGTGACCTCGACCCGGAAGTCGTCGGTGCACTCCTGGTTGGTGAGCCGGAGCCGGTCATCGCCGCCGAGCTCGGTGAGGAAGAAGGCGCCAGCACCGCCGGCGCAGCAGAGCAGGGTCAGCGTTGCGGTGAGCGCGAAGGCCAGCGCCCCGACGCGCAGCGGACGGCGTTTCGGCTCGGCTGCGCTGCTCATTCCTGCTCCCAGTCCACCGCGTCCACCCGCCACCGACCGTCCGGCGCCACCAGCTCCAGCCGGAGCCGCCCGGTGTTGAAGGGCACCCGTGCCTCGACGACCGCGTCCGACCGGGCCGTGACCGTCGTGGCGCCCGCCACCTCGCCGGTCGGGACATCGGCCGGGTCCACGTCGGCGAGCTGCTCGGCCAACGTTGGGGTGGTCAGGGGGCGCAGCTCGGCGTGCCAGCGCTCGGCGGTCATCCCGGGCTGCCCCCGCCAGGCGGTGACGAACTGGTCAGCGACCTGCTCCGGTGTCGCCTCCCCGGGCCGGGTCACCGGCGTGGGGGAGCGCGTGTTGAGCAGCCCGTCGTCGCCGGTCGTCGGGTGCACCGTGGTGATTGGCTGCTCCGGGCGGTTGCTGAGGCCGCTCCCCGGCTCCGCCGCCCCGACGACCAGCCGGGTGGTGCCGATGATGCCCACCACCACCACGGCGAGCGCCAGGGCGATCCCCACCCGGGACCGGAGCACCCGGGTGAGGAGCTGTTCGCCGGCCCGCCGCACCGCGATCACCGGGCCTCGGAGCGGACCCGGGGGGTGCTCCGTTCCGGCGCGGGTTTCGTCGCACCGGGTCGGTAGATGACGAAGGAGGGGCTCTCCCGCGGGCCCTCCGGCTCGGTCCAGCTGGCCGGCGTCCGCCGTTGCCGCGGTGCGGCAGTGGTGCGGTCCGGGGAACTGCGCTCCCCGGACGTCGGCGCCCCGTCCGGCCGCTCGCGGCGCTCCGGCCGGGCCCCACCCTCGGCCACGGGCGCCAGCTCCTCGTGCCGGGCCTCCGGCCGGAGCCTGCTCTGCGTCGCCACCACCGCGCCGCGGCGACCCGAGCTCGGCTCGCCGGCCCCGCGGGGCTCCGCGTCGAGGCGGGACGCCGTGCGCATGTCCCGGAAGAACCGGCGGTGCCAGGAGCCAGCCGAGCCGCCCGACTCGCCACCACCCTTGCCGCCGAGTTGGGTGACCCGCCGGTAGGGGCGCAGCAGCAGCCAACCGACCACGCCGCAGAGCCAGACCAGCACCACCTGGAGCCAGCCGGGCAGGGTCGGCGTGCTCATGATGAGGTCCACGGCGAAGAGGTAGATCGCGGCGCCGGTGCCGAAGATGGCGATGTTGAAGACCGCCGCCACCACGGCGTTACCCAGCCGGCGCAGCCCGGCGCTCGCCGGCCGGAGCAGGCCGACGGTGCCGAGGATCGGCGCGGCGATCACCGCCCAGCGGAAGAGCAGGAAGCCGAGCAGCACCAGCACTGACGCGGTGAGATCAAACATCGCGAAGAGCAGCGCGGCGAGCACCGCGATGAAGCCGGCGCCGACCCGGTCCATGTCCCGGATCCCCTGCAGGTACTCGTACGCCTCCGGATCCTCCTGCTTGATCTGCTGGGCGACCCGCGCCCACTGCTGTTGCTTGGCCCGAACGGTGGCCTCCCGGGTGGCCGGGTTGGCGCGGAGCTTCTCCGTCTCCTCCCAGGAGAAGGACTTCGCGTCGTAGAGCGCCGGCCCGTACTTCTGCGCGGTCTCACTGTCGGCCGAGCCCAGCACCCCGCGCAGCCAGTTGCGGTAGAGCATCGTCTCGGTGGCCGTGTCGCTCGCCCGCACCGCCGGCGGGCGCTTGTCGACACAGGCCTCCGGATTCGGGACCGGGCACTGGTCCGGCGGGGCGTCCCTGGTGCTTGGTCCGACCGCGTCGTGGACCACCCCCAGCGTGGTGACCAGGGTGCCGTCGGCGACGTTGGCGGACTTCACCGGCCAGGCGGCCAGCGCGGTCACCGCCACCATCACGAGCAGGGCCCAGCCGGCGGTCGTCATGGCGTTGCTCATGTCCGACTGGCGGGAACGCCAGAGCAGATAGAGCCCGACCACGCAGAGGGTGACGATCCCGAAGACGCTGAACACCTTCTGGTAGACCGCCGTGGTCGCCTGCTTCACCAGCGGATCGGCCCAGCCCCACATCGACCGCGGATCCCAGGCCCGCTCCCGCAGCGCGTTCGAGGCACCGATGATCGCGGTGGCGATCATGAATTCGCCGTTGGCGATCGTGTTGGTGAACTTGTAGTCCGGGTGCAGCACGGCGGTGGCGCAGCCGGTGTCGATGTCGTAGGTGGTGTAGCCGTATCCGGCGTAGCCGTAGTCGCTGTAGAGCCCCTTCGGGCCGGGCTCCTTCGCGGAGTCCGGGCGGGCCGCGAACCAGCCGGCGAGGCCGGAGTCCGGCGCCGTCGGCGTCGGGGCGTTGCGGCAGGTGACCTCATCCTCGGCGACCTCGCCGAGCCGGGCTACACAGGAGCGGAAGTCGGCCTGCCACTCCTCGGTGAGGCAGGGACCGGCTGGGGCCTGCGTGGACAGCTCCGGTGCCGCCGCCGCGCCGACCCCCGGCCAGCTGACCGTGGCCCCGGCGAGGACGCCGAGGGCCAGCAACAGCGCCACCGTCCGAGCCCGGGCCCCGGCCATCTCACGCCTCCAGCTCGGCTACGACGGGCAGTACGCCCGCTGCGGCAGCGACCGCCGCGGGTGTGGTGTCGAGGTGGTCGAGCAGCCCATCGACGTACGAGACGTCGACGCGGACCTTCTGCACCCGCCCGTCAACGTCGCGCATGACGAACTCGCGGTAGCCGAGACGGGCGGCTGAGGTGCTGTCGGCGGCGGAGAGGGAGGCGAGGGTGGCCTCGTACCCGTCGTTGACCGGGACCCGCAGCAGGCGCAGTGCCTCGGAGGCGATCTCCTCGTCCTCGGCGATCCGCCCGACGAAGACCGTGGAGACCAGGTTCTGTACGTCGAGGCCGAGGATGTCCTTCGGGTTCTGCGAGGCGACCAGCGCGGCCAGGTTCCACTTGCGGGAGTCCCGAGCGAGCCGCACCAGGAACGACCGCCCCGACCGCCAGCCCTCCATGAAGTGCGCCTCATCCAGCCCGACCAGCTTGCGCGACGACATCGAGCCGCCGTAGCAGCGGCGGACGGCGAGCCGGTGTGCGGTGTGCAGCATGGGCAGGGCGAGGGCCTCCTCCGCCGACCAGTACTCTCGTTCGATCTTGAGGTCGGGGAGGCGGAGGCCAGCCATCGTGATCACGGTGAGGGTGGCGTCCGGCCCGAGTAGCCCCTCCGGGGGGCGACCGAAGAAGAGCATGGCCAGCGGCATCTCGGCGGTGTCCAGCAGGAGGTTGGCCAGCTCCCGGCCGGCGTCGTCGTCGAGCTTGCCCAGGGTGGCGACCACATCGTCCAGGGTGGCTGTCTCCTCCGCCGGGACCTGGCGTACGGCGTGCCGGAAGAGCGTGGCGGTGGAGGCCTCCCGCGCGACCTGTGGCGGCACCAGCATCATGCAGATGTCCTGGACCAGCATCCGGCGCTCGGCCCGGGCGTTGGAGACGGCGATCTCGAACTCCCGCTCGCCCGCGTCACCGGCGCTGAACTCACTGCGTAGCGGCGTGGGGATCAGCGAGTACGGGGCGAGGGTGCCGGGCTCGGAACCGGTCAGGTTCAGTACCCGCGCGTACGGGGCCAGCTCCGGCATGGCGCAGAGCCGGGCGAGCGGGCCGGAGGGGTCGAGCAGCGTTACCTGCACCCCGCGGCGGGCGGCGAGGTAGCCGAGGGCACCGAGCAGGGTGGATTTGCCGCCGCCGGGCTCGGCCACGAAGACCCCGAGCCCCGAGCGTTCCCGGACCTCCATCGGGAAGTGCAGGTCGAGGAAGACCGGGCGACGGCAGGTGCCGGCGGTACGCCCGATCAGGTCGCCCCGGCGGTCGCCGACGGTCGAGGCGGCCTGCGGGAGCGCGGCGGCGAAGAGGTTGACCGGCATCCGGCGGACGTAGCCGGTGTTGGCGATCGGCTCCCCGGGGATGAACTCGCGGGCCAGCCAGTCCTGGTTCTTCGGGTGCTGGAGCGATACCCGCAGCTCTCGGGAGTAGAGCTGGATCAGCCGACGGGCGCGTTCCAGGCACTCCTCTCGGGTCCGACCGCCGACGGCGAGTCGGTGCCAGCCGTGCGCGCGGGCCGATTCGACCGGCAGCCCGGTGGTCATCTCGTCGCCGATGACCAGGGCCCGCTCCGCGAGGCGCTCCAATTCGGGTGGGGCGTCGATGCCGTGCTCGGCGTAGTCGAGCTGCTGGGAGCGGATCATCCGCAGCCGGTGCTCCAGGTTGCGGAAGGAGTCGCCGGAGCCGAGGATGTCGACCCGGCTGGACAGCTCCATCGGCCAGGGCAGCCGCTCGTGAAAGTGCAGCCAGGGCTCGTGTCGTTCGGGGATCTCCAGCGGCTCCATCCGGCCCACGGCGAGGACGGCGACGTGCCCCTCCTCCCCGGTCATCCGGTTGACCAGCTTGACCGTGGACCCGTACGGGGTGCGGTAGCGCTCCACCTGTTCGGTCAGGGCGAGTAGGTCGCCGCGTTCCCAGTGCCCGTTGGTGACCGGGGAGAGCCGTCCGGGTGGGGCCATGCAGAGCGCCACCGAGCGGTAGAGGAGCCACTCCAGTTCCGGTGTGGTGACCCGGCGTCCGCGCATTCCGAAGGCGCCCAGTACCTCGTCGAACTGCTCGACGGTGCGGCTGAGCTTGCGTCGTTCGCCCTCGGCGACGCCGCGACCGAAGCTGCGGCGTACCCGCTCCACCAGCGAGTCACCCAGGGAGCGCCGGGCGAAGGTCACCCCCAGGTACGTCTGCCCCTCGGCGTGGTTGACCGAGAGCAGGTGCCGTTGCGCGGCGACCAGATGATCTGCCCAACTCGGTGTCCCCGGGACGTCGGGTAGCGGTGCCCGGGTGTGGGTGTCGATGGTGCGGGCCCATTCGTCGGCCGGGAAGGGGCGGGTGGTACGTCGCAGATGCAGGCGGAAGCCGGCCAGCCCGGCGTACTGCTCGGAGATCGCCGCGAGTAGCGCCTCCCGCTCGGCGTCGGGGCGGAAGGCCCAGCGCACCTCGGGTAGCCAGTACCAGGCGGTGACCGTGTTGGGGGTGAAGGTCAGGTGGCCGGCGATTTCGGTGATGGCCAGCTCCACCGACGGGTCCCGGTCCCTGAAATTGATCTTCGGTGGCCGAATTCGCGCCGGTTTGGTGGCGCGATCCCGCCGGTCGGTTTTGGTGGCGCGATCCCGCCGGCCGCCTTTGGTGGCGCGATCCCGCTGGTCGGTGGAGCGTTGATCGGACGGGGGTACCTCTCGGGCGTCCGGCTCCGACCGCTCGGCGAGGCGACGGCGGGGTGTCACCTCGGCTGGCCGCGGCGTCACCTCGGCTGCCGGTGGGGCTGCCTCCTCGGTCTCTGTCCGGGCGAGTCGCTCACCGACCTGGTGCGGTACTCGGGTGGCGCGCCAGGCCGGCCCGGCGGGCGACCGCTCCACCTCAGTCGGTGCGGCGGGAGCGGCCGGTGCGGCGAGTGGATCCGCGGCGACGAACTGCTGTGGGATGGTCGGCTGCGGCTGCGGCTGTTCGCGCGCCGCTGATCCGACCGACGCGGACCGGGCCGGGCGGGTCGCGCCGAACAGGTCGAGGAAGGGGGAGTCGATGTCGGTGCCGGCGGCCGGCGCCGGCTCGGTGGGCGTCCGCTGGTGTAGTGGGCGGGGCGCCGGGAAGACACCGACCCCACCGTGGCCCGGGGAGGTGGCCCGGGCCGCGTCGGGCCAGGCCTCATCGAGCTCCGCGACGTAGCCAACAGGCTGCGTCGCGTCACCTGGGGTCGCGGCCGGCTGCCCGGCCGGGGATCCCGGCGCGTAGTGGGAACTCATGCGACCGCCTCACCCGCGTCGTTGTACTGCCCGGTCATGCCAGTTCCTCTCGGATCCTGATCCGACTGCCGACCAGGCGGGGGTCGCGTTGCTCGGCGGCCGGCTCCCGGGTGCGTCGCCAGTCGGTCAGCGCGGTGTGGATCACCATGCGCGCGGGCCGGTCCGGGTCGACGTACCGGAAGACGAACGAGGTGGTCACGATCGCGAGGGCGATCTCCCACGCCGGGAAGAGCTCGACCTGCAGCGTGAACAACCAGTGGACGAACATGTAGAGGGGAACAAGCAGCATGAAGAGCCCGTACTGGGCGTACGGGAGGTGGACCGGGAGGGTGTAGCCGGGGGGGCCGAGGTAGACCAGACGAGCCCGGTAGATGTCGTCGTCGGTGCGCAGCCGCATGATCGTGCCCCGCGCCTATTCGAAGATCAGGGCGATCAGGTAGTCGCCGACGAAGAAGAGGGTGGCGGCCCCGGCGATGAAGGCCAGGCCGACGATCGCGATGGCTGAGCTCGTCAACACCTTGGAGATCTCGCCCCGGCTCGCGCGCCCGATGAAGATGACGCCCAGCACGGCCAGCAGGATCGGGGCGATCTTGCTGGCGAAGAAGGCGACGATGTTGTCGGTGGCGATGCCGGTGGGCGCGGGCTCGGCGAGCGGTGTCGAGCTCAGGGCGGTGAGAGCGTGGGCGGCGGACGACGCCGCCTCCGTCAGCTCGATGGCGATCACTGGAAACCTCCCCATTTCGCGGCCGGCGGCGCCGCGGCGGTGCAGTAGGCATGCCTGGCGGGAACGGTGCTCACGTTGCGGCTAGGCCGCCGCGGTCGTCGCCCACCACGAGCGGGTGGGTCCTGGGCGGATTTTCCCGCTTCGGCCCTCCCTCCAGGCTTCGCCATCTCGATGCTCGGCAATTCCCAAAGCGTACGGCCACCCACTGTCTGCGACAAGCCACGAAGAATGACCCCGATCCGACTCTGTCGTCCGACCCCACACCTGCACCGAACCGCATGTCAGCCCCCTCGGGCCGGGTGGCGCGGGAGCGCCAACGAGGACCGGTACGGTCTCCTTGTGACCGATCTGGTGCAGGCCGCGTCCCCGGTGGTGATGGGCATCCTGAACGTCACGCCGGACTCCTTCTCCGACGGCGGACGCTACGCCGATCTCGATGCCGCCATCGCACACGGCGTGCGGCTACGCGGCGACGGTGCCCACCTGGTGGACGTGGGCGGCGAGTCCACCCGACCCGGGGCGGATCGGGTGGCCGCCGAAACCGAGGCGGACCGGGTCCGGCCGGTGATCCGCGAGCTGGCCGCCGCCGGCGTGCCGGTCAGCATCGACACCACCCGGGCCCGGGTTGCCGAGCTGGCGCTCGCCGCCGGGGCGCAGGTGGTCAACGATGTCTCCGGTGGGCTCGCCGACCCGGACATGGCCCGGGTGGTCCGGGACGCCGGCTGCCCCTGGGTGCTCATGCACTGGCGTGGGCACTCCCGCGAGATGCGGGAGCTGGCGCGCTACGGCGACGTCGTCGCCGACGTCAAGGCCGAGCTGGCGCAGCGGGTCGAGGCGGCCCTCGCCGCCGGGGTGGCGGCCGACCGTATCGTCATCGACCCGGGGCTCGGCTTCGCCAAGACCGCCGCCCACAACTGGCAGCTGAGTGCCCGGCTGCCGGAGCTGCTGGCGCTCGGCTACCCGTTGCTCTTCGCCGCCAGCCGCAAGGCCCACCTGGGCGCGCTGCTCGCCGTTGACGGCGCGCCGCGGCCGACCGAGAGCCGGGAGGTCGCCACCGTCGCCACCAGCGTGCTCGCGGTCGCGGCCGGCGCCTGGGGAGTGCGGGTGCACGACGTCCGGGCCACCGCGGACGCGCTGGCCGTCTGGCGGGCCACGGGATCGCCCCGGCTGGCCGCCACCGGATCGTCCGGTCCGGCCACCACCGGCGGTGCCCGGGCCGAAGGAGAGCAGCGATGACCGACCGGATCGAGCTGACCGGCCTGCGGGTGCACGGCCGGCACGGGGTGTACGACTTCGAGCGGGAGCACGGGCAGGACTTCGTCGTGGACGCGCGGCTGGAGCTGGACCTCGCCCCGGCCGCCCGTTCGGACGAGGTGACCGACACCGTCCACTACGGCGAGTTGGCCGAGCGGCTGGCGACGGTGGTGGCCGGGGAGCCGGTCAACCTGATCGAGACCCTCGCCGACCGGCTGCTCACGGTCTGCCTGGCCGATGCCCGGGTCCGTACCGCCACGGTGACGGTGCACAAGCCGCAGGCCCCGATCTCGGGTAGCTTCACCGACGTGGCTGTCACCATGACCAGGTCCGCCTCGTGACCCGGGCCCTGCTCTCGCTCGGCAGTAACCTCGGCGATCGCGCCGACCACCTGCAGTCGGCGGTCACCGCGCTGGGTGAGTCCGTGCTCCTGGTCTCCGGCGTCTACGAGACTCCGCCCTGGGGCGACCGCGACCAGCCCGCGTACCTGAACGCCGTGGTGCTGGCCGTAGATCCCACAGCGGCGCCGGAGGACTGGCTGGCGCGGGCCCGGGCGGCCGAGCGTGCGGCCGGCCGGGAGCGCGATCCGGCCCGGCGTTTCGGGCCCCGCACCCTCGACGTCGACGTCATCGCGGTCTGGGCGCAGGACGGCACGCCGGTGCTCCGGGACGATCCCGAACTGACGCTGCCGCACCCCCGCGCCCACCTGCGCGCCTTCGTCCTGCGGCCCTGGCTCGACCTGCAACCGTACGGGCGGCTGCCGGGCCACGGCTGGCTGACCGACCTGCTGAACTCGGCGTCGGTCGGTGCGGACGCGTTGGAGCTGCGTCCCTGCCCCGAAGTGGGGCTAGAGTCAACGGCATGAGGCAACGGAGCCGGCGGGCATGATGCAGGCGAGGTCATCACCTCCGGACGGCGCGGGTCCCGGCCGGATGGGCCCTACCCGGATCTCCACACTGGTGGTCGCCGGCCTCGCCGCCGCCGGGGTGGCGTGGCTGCTGATCAGCTTTCTCTACTACGACTATCTCCCCGGCGACCTGCCCTGGCTGCCGGTGATCACCCTGGCCGGGCTCGCCGTGCTGGAGGCGTACGTCGCGGTGAACACCCGGGCCCGGATTGCGCGCCGGCCGGGGAAGGAGCCGGTGAACCCGCTGTTGGTTGCCCGCTTCGTGGTGCTGGCCAAGGCGTCCGCGCTGGTGGGCGCGATCTTCGCCGGCTTCTACGCGGGCCTGACCGGGTGGCTGTTCGTGGAGCGCACCGAGGCCGCGGCGAGCGACCGGAACGTGGCTGGGAGTAGCCTGCTCGCCGCCCTGGCACTGGTGGCCGCCGCGCTCTGGTTGGAGCGCTCCTGCCGGGTTCCCGAGCAGGAGGACGACCAGGACCGCGAGCCCGGCGACCGGGGAGGCCGCGCCGGCCAGCGCTGAGCATGGGCTTCCGCCGTGCTTCCCGCGCGGGTACGGTGCCTGCCACCGGAGCGTATCGGCCGCCCCGGACTGCTCCGCGCGTTTGGACCCGGGACGGACGGCCAGGTGGAGGGCGGCTGCATGGGGTACGACGAATCGGGGCGAGGAAGCTCGGAGACCTCCCCCCGCGCGAACACCGTCGTCCCCGACCCGGATCCGGACCAGGTTGAGTCCGGTGGGGACCGGCTCGGCGTGCACCTCGTCTGGGAACTCCTGCTCCTGGTGTGCGCGGTCGGGGTCGGGTACCTGCTCTGGCGAGAAAACCCGGAGACGCTGCGGGGCGACGGCCTGCGGTCGCTGCTCGTTGCTGGAGCCGTCCTCGGGTTGTTGGCCCTCGCCGCCGGGCTGAGCCTGCGTACCGCGACGGTGAATCTGGCGATCGGTCCGGCGGCCGTCGCGGCGGCGCTGCACATGGCGGAGCAGGGGGACCGGGGTGCGGTGGCCGCCCTCGGCCCGGCGATCGCCGCCGGGGCGCTCGGCGGGCTGCTTTTGGCGTTCGTGGTGACGGTGCTGCACGTCCCCGCCTGGGCGGCCAGCCTCGCCGCTGGCGCGGCGCTGGTCGGGTACATCGAGCGGCGAGGTGACCCGGTCCTGCCGCAGGGTAGCTACGACCCGACGAGCGACGCGCTCTACCTGTTCGCCGGGTTCGCAGCGCTCGCCGTGCTCGGCGGGCTGTTCGGCGCGGTACGGCCGATCCGTCGGCTGATCGGCCGGTTTCGACCGGTTACCGATCCGGCCCGCCGGCAGGGGGCGCTGGGCCCGGTGGTGGCCGGCGGGGCGCTGGTCGCCTCCAGCGTCCTGGCCGTGCTGGCCGGCTCCCTACTGGGGACTCCCGCCGCTGGTCCGGTCGCGGTGGGGTCGGGGCTGGACTGGACCGTCCTGGCGGTGGGGACGGCGCTGCTCGCCGGCACCAGTGCCTTCGGCCGCCGAGGTGGCATCCTCGGCACCCTGCTCGCCGTTTCGTTGATCACGCTCGTCCGCGCGGACCTGCAGGCGAGCGGCCTGGCGGCGAGTCGCTGGGCCGTCGGGGCGGTAGCGCTCGGGGTGGGGCTGGTGGTGACCCGGATGGTCGAGGCGTACGGGGGCGCGCGGGACGACCGGGAGGCGGTTGCCGACAGCCCCGGCGCGGACGAGCAGCTGCATGCCGGTTGGAGCATGCCCCGTCCCGAGCCGCTCACGGACTGGGCCGCGACGCTGCCGCCTCCGCCCGCCGAGCGCCCAACCAATCAGTGGGATCTCCCGGACTGGGGGACCGGACGGCACTGGGACCCCAGCCGCCGCTGACCCCGCGTCTCGCAGGTCGGCGGGGAGCGTGCCGGCTAGGCTCAGCCGCATGACCGACACACCTTCGACCTTCCCCGCCGGCCGGTCGTTCGAGGAGTTGGACGCACTCTCCACCGAGGAGCTGCGCAAGCAGGCGTTCGCGGTGGCGCGGGAGCGCCGTGACGTGCGGTTTTTCTGGTCAGTTCTGCGGCACCTGCCGAATGCCGACGAGGCCGCTGCCCTGGATGGCGCGCCGAACTCGGTCGGTCCGACCATCGACGAGGCGGTGGCGTTGTGGCGGGAGCTGACCGGCCACGGCTACGAGGAGTTGGCGCCGGTGCTGCGGGCGGCCTTCATCGACTATCTGCGGAGGTAGCTGCCCCGTTGGGGGCGGGCGGCCGGCGCTGGTCGTCGGCGTGGCCCAGGCCGAGCAGGCGGGATCGGGTGAGGACCCCCACGGGTTGCTCCTGGTCGGTCACCACCACCCGGTCCGCCATGGTGGTCAACAGGACCCCCAGCGCGTCGTACGCCGACGACCCGAGTGGCACCGTGGGGAGCTCGGCGGAGATCGGGGTGGCGGAGACCGGCTCGACCGTCTCCCGGGTGACCGGGGTGACGGCCAGGCGTCGGATACCTCGGTCGGCACCGACGAATTCCCGGACGAACGGGGTGGCCGGTGCGCCAAGCACGGCGGCCGGGGTGTCGAACTGCTCCAGGCGGCCACCCTCGGAGAGCACCGCGATCCGGTCGCCCAGCCGAACCGCCTCGTCGAGGTCGTGCGTCACCAGCACGATGGTCTTGCGAACCTCGGCCTGCAACCGCAGGAACTCCTCCTGGAGCCGGGTCCGGACGATCGGGTCGACCGCGGAGAAGGGCTCGTCCATCAGCAGGACCACCGGGTCCGCGGCGAGTGCCCTCGCCACGCCCACCCGCTGCCGCTGACCGCCGGAGAGCTCGTGCGGGTAGCGGGCGCCGAACTGGGCCGGGTCCAGGCCGACCAGCTCCAACAGCTCGGTGACCCGTTGCCGGCGACGTTCCCGGGGCCAGCCGAGTAGCTGCGGCACGGTGGCGACGTTCGCGTTGATGGTCTGGTGCGGGAAGAGGCCGACGTTCTGGATCACGTAGCCGATGCGGCGGCGCAGCCGTACCGGGTCCACCCGGGTGACGTCTTCCCCTCCGAGGAGGATTCGGCCGTCGGTCGGCTCGATCAGGCGGTTCACCATCCGGAGCACGGTCGACTTGCCGCAGCCGGAGGGGCCGATCAGCACCACGAGTTCGCCGGCGGCGATCTCCAGGGTCAGTTCGCGGACCGCCTCGGTGCCGTCCGGGTAGCGTTTGCCGATCTCGTCAAGGAAGATCGAGGCCGCACGTGCCTCGTTGGCAGCGGATCCCCGCGGGGTAACGTCCACACATGTCCTTCCGCCTGAGCTACCGGGCCGACCCGGGTAACCCGTGGTTCTCCTGGCAGTACGTGCGGGACAACTCTGACACGATCCTCGCCGCGCTGCGCGAGCACACCTCGCTTACCCTGCGGGCGGTGCTCATTGCGGTGTTGATCGCGGTGCCGCTGGCCGTGGCCGCGTACTGGTTCCGCGCGCTGGCCGGGCCCATCCTGGCGGTCACCGGTGTGCTCTACACCATCCCGTCGCTGGCGTTGTTTGCCTTTCTCGCGCCGTACCTGGGGATCGGGGTGGTGACCGTGCTCACCGTGGTGGTGCTCTACGCGCTGCTGGTGATCGTCCGCAACGCGCTGGCCGGTCTCACCCAGGTGCCGCCCGAGGTGCGGGAGGCGGCGGAGGGCATGGGGTACGGCCGCTGGGGGCGGTTGTTCCGGATCGATCTGCCGCTGGCCCTGCCGGGCATCCTCACCGGGCTGCGGTTGGCGACGGTCTCGACGGTGGCGCTGGTCACCGTGGGGGTGGTCGTGGGGCAGGGCGGACTCGGTCAGTTGATCTTTGCCGGCTTCCAGAACAACTTCTACAAAGCACAGATCATGACCGGTACGCTGCTCTGCGTCCTGCTCGCCCTGGTGTTCGATCTCGCCCTGGCCGGTGCCGGGTGGCTGCTCACCCCCTGGCTGCGTCGCCGGAGCGCGGCATGACCGTGGCGACGGGGCCGATCGAGGCGGCGTTGGTCTGGCTCAACGACCCGCTGAACTGGACCAATCCGGGCGGCATCCTGGACCGGACCGGCGAACATCTCGCCATCTCCGCGGCGGCGGTGCTCCTGGGCTGCCTGGTCGCGTGGCCGATCGGGCTCTGGCTCGGGCACACCGGGCGCGGCGGCGGGTCGGTCGTGCTGGTAGCCAACCTGACGCTGGCCATGCCGACGCTGGCCCTGCTCACCATCCTGCCGTTGACCTTCCTGGGTTTTGGTCGGCCCCCGGTGGTGGTGGCGCTGGCGGTCTTCGCGATCCCACCGTTGCTGGCCAACGCGTACACCGGGGTGCGTGCGGTGGATCCGGAGGCGCGGGACGCGGCCCGGGGGATGGGCTTCTCCAGCTGGCAGTTACTGCGTCGGGTCGAGCTGCCGCTCGCCGTGCCGTACCTGGCGGCGGGTTTTCGCACCGCGGCGGTGCAGGTTGTGGCCACCGCCGCGCTGGCCTCCTTCGTCAACGGCGGCGGCTTGGGGCAGATCATCCGGGCCGGGTTCGGCCTGGACATCGCCGCCGGCGGCGGGCAGATCCTCGCCGGCGGGCTGCTGGTGGCGGGGCTCGCGATGCTGGTGGAGCTGGTGTTGGCGCTGGTTGAGCGGCTGGTCACCCCGCGACCGCTGCGCAGCCGCGGCCGGCGGGCGGGGCGGCGCGCGGCCGACGCGGTCAGCGGCGCCTGACTCCGGCAACGGAGTCAGGCGCCGGCAACGTGTCGGTGACGATCCGGTGACGAAGTATGACCGGAGTTTGTCGTACCCCGGCGCGAGGATGTTGGGTGGGAGCACGGGCATCGATCGCCCGTCGGACACGCGGCCGGCGCAGGAGCCGTGCCGGGACACGGAAGGCGGGCAGAGATGCACGCACGCACACGTTTGGGGATCGGCGCTGTCGGCGTCCTGACCACCGCCGGGCTCTTGACCGGCTGTGGCCAGGCCGGTTCGTCGGGCACGGACGCGCCCGAAACAGCGGCGACGGGGGCGGGCTGCGCCCCGGTGGCCGGCGACGAGCTGGTCGTGCTGACCGACGACAAGTCGCTGCAGAACAGCGACAACATCATCCCCGTGGTCAACGCCGACGCCGCGACCCCGCCGCTCATCGCCGCCCTGGATCAGGTCTCCGCCGCACTGGACACGCCGAAGCTGATCCAGCTCAACAAGGCCGTGAACGAGGACCGCAAGACGCCCGCAGTCGCGGCGGCCGAGTTCGCCGACGCCCATGACCTCACCACCGGCATCGCGGCGGGGCCCGGCGGCACGATCAGGGTCGGAGCCGCCAACTTCAGCGAGAGCGAGACCCTCGCCGAGCTGTACAAGATCGTGCTGGTCGCCGCCGGCTACCAGGTCGAGGTGCAGCAGATCGGCAGCCGGGAACTCTACGAGCCCGCCCTGGAGAAGGGCGAGATCCAGGTCTTCCCCGAGTACGCGGCCACCATGGCGGAGTTTCTCAACACCAAGGCGAACGGCGAGGGCGCCGAGCCGGTCTCCTCGCCGAACCTGGACGAGACGGTCGCCGCGCTGAAGGCGCTCAGCGCGGAGGCCAACCTGGCCCTCGGTGCGCCGGCCGCAGCCCAGAACCAGAACGCCTTCGCCGTCACGCGTGCCTTCGCCGACCAGCACGGTGTGCGGACGCTCTCCGAGCTGGCCGAGAAGTGCTCTGGCCAGGAGACCGTTCTGGCCGGTCCGCCGGAGTGCCCGCAACGGCCGAAGTGCCAGGTCGGGCTGGTCGAGGTCTACGACTTCCGGGCCGGGTCGTTCAGCTCGCTCGATGCCGGCGGACCGCAGACGAAGAACGCGCTGCGGACCGGCGAGGTCAGCGTCGGTCTGGTGTTCTCCTCCGACGGAGCCCTCACCGCCGGCTAGCCCCGGAGTGGGCAGGGCGAGTTGCGCTGCCGTTCCCACGCGGGACAACTCTCGGTAGGCTGCACAGCCATGCCAGTCCCGGCCGTGACCGATGACCCGCGTAACCCCCGGTTGTCGACGGCACTGTTCCGGGCCGGTGTGGCGTGCGCTCCGGTGGCGGCGCTGCTGGTGCTCGTCGCCGACAGCAACGGCCCGCTACGGATCGCCGCCGTACTGGCCCTCCTGGCGGTGGTGCTGATCGGCCTCTCGATCGCGCTGCGCCCCGACGGCGGTGCCCGGGTCGGGGAGTTGCGGGGCGAGATCGAGCGGCTTCGCCATGAGCTGCACGGTGAGATCGTGGCTGCGGCCCAACGGGGCAATCAGGCACTCGACCAGACCCAGCGCACCCAGGAGGCGGTTGTGGCGCTGGGCCGCCGGCTTGACGCTGGTGCCGCCGCGCCGGCCGGGCCCGGCGGTGCGCAGCGGGTACGGGCCCCGGTTGACGCGCCGGCCGGGCGGGCAGCCGTTCCGGTCGCCGATCGCTGGGATGAGCACGAGGGCGACCGGAACCGCGCCGGTGAGTCCCAGCCTCCGGGTCACTTCCCGGGCGGCGGCCACTCCGCGGCCGGGGCGGCCGGGGCCTACGCGGCCTTCCGGCCGTCGACCGGAGAGCATGGGGCCGACGACCGCTTCGCTGGTCAGCCCGGCACCGAGCGGGCCGCCGGCACCTATGGCGACACCGCCGGTGGCGCCGAGTCACCGGAGCCGGAGGGCCGGCACGCCGCCCCCCTGCGCGGCGTGGTGCGACATACCGAGACGGTGCACGTCACCCGGCACACCGTGGTCGATGGCGCCCGGGACCCCGCCGGCGACTACGACCGAGGATGGCCGTCCGGTCCGGACGCACCGTCGTGGGCCGAAGACCGGGAGCGCCGCCCCTGGCCTGGGGGCGAGGCCGGGACCCGGGACCGGGAGCGCCGCCCCTGGCCGGCCGCCCAGGATGAGGTCCGGATGGCTGGCGTCGACGGCTCCGCTGACCGGTCGTGGTCGGAGCGGGGCGGTTGGGCGCGTGACGCTCGGGGGCAGGGCGAGCCACCGGAGGCTGCCCGGGCTGGAGCGCAGTGGGATGACCAAGGCTGGGCCAACCAGCCCGACGGCCGGGGCTGGGACGGCGAGCGGTCTGACCGCGGCGGCGTTGACCAGCATGGCGGGGAGCTTGTGGCGGGCGGCGACGCGGAGGGCGAGTACTGGTCGCAGTTGCGGGCCGGAAACCGCTGGGCGGCCGTCCGCGAGGACGAGCGGGGGCGCGAGCTGCGGCTGGGCGAGCAGCGGGCGCAGGTGCGCACGGATCGGGGCGGTGCCGAATACCGGGTGGACCAGCGGTGGGCCGCGGTCCGTCGGGACGAGCCCGGCCGCGACCGGGCCGACGCCGGGCGGGGCGGGTGGTCCGAACCGGCGGGACGATCCGCGTTGCCCCCGCCGTCCGCCGAGTGGGGGCCACCCCGGCAACGGCAGCCTGAGCCACAGCACCAGCCGGAGCCGCAGCGCCAGCCCGAGCCCCGGTGGCAGCCGGAGCCGCAGCACCAGCCCGAGCCTCGGTGGCAGCCCGGGCCGCAGCGCCAGCCCGAGCCGGGTCAGTACGGCCGCGGGGACAACCGGTGGCGTTGACAGCTGCGGCAACGCCGAACGAGCGCAGCCGGCCCACTCACTTGTCGATGTCGCCGACCACGAAGAACATCGAGCCGAGGATGGCGACCAGGTCCGGCACCAGGCAACCGGGTAGGAGGGTGGCCAGCGCCTGCACGTTGGCGTACGACGCGGTGCGCAGCTTGAGCCGCCACGGCGTCTTCTCACCCCGGGACACCAGGTAGTACCCGTTGATGCCGAGCGGGTTCTCGGTCCAGGCGTAGGTGTGCCCCTCGGGCGCTTTGAGCACCTTCGGTAGCCGGGTGTTGATCGGGCCGGTGAGCCGGTCCACCCGGTCCAGGCACTGCTCGGCGAGGTCGAGCGAGACGTACACCTGGTCGAGCAGCACCTCGAAGCGGGAGTGGCAGTCACCGGCGGTGCGGGTCACCACCGGCACGTCGAGCTGGTCGTACGCGAGGTAGGGCTCGTCCCGGCGTAGGTCGAGGTCGAGGCCGGAGGCGCGGGCGACCGGTCCGGAGGCGCCGAACGCGGCGGCCTGGGCTGCCGGGAGCACCCCCACGCCGACGGTACGGGCCAGGAAGATCTCGTTGCGCCGGATCAGGTTGTCCAGGTCGGGCAGGCTCCGCCGGACCTCGCCGATGGCCGCCCGGGCCCGCCCGGTCCAGCCGGCCGGCACCTCCTCCTTGAGCCCACCGACCCGGTTGAACATGTAGTGGATCCGCCCGCCGGAGACCTCCTCGAGCACCGCCTGGAGGGTCTCCCGTTCCCGAAAGGCGTAGAACATCGGGGTGATCGCCCCGATCTCCAGCGGGTACGAGCCGAGGAACATCAGGTGGTTGAGGATCCGGTTCAGCTCGGCGAGCGCCATCCGGAGCCAGGTGGCCCGCTCCGGAACCTCCATCCCCAGCAACCGCTCCACGGCGAGCACCACGCCGAGTTCGTTGGCGAACGCGGAGAGCCAGTCGTGCCGGTTGGCCAGCACGATGATCTGCCGGTAGTCGCGGACCTCGAACAGCTTCTCCGCGCCCCGGTGCATGTAGCCGACGATTGGTTCGGCGCTCACCACCCGTTCGCCGTCGAGTACCAGCCGCAGCCGGAGTACGCCGTGCGTCGAGGGGTGCTGCGGACCGATGTTGAGCACCATGTCGGTGCCGAGTTGTTCCCCACCGGCGCCGGTGCCGACGGTCAGTTCGCGGAGATCGGCGTCCGTGGTCATGCCTGTCATGGTGCCACGAGCGGGTCGAGGGCGACGCCGGCCGGCTGGAGGAGCCACCAGTGCCCGCCGAGGCCCGCCGGGTCGATCAGCTCGGCCACCGCCGACGCCGCGGAGAGGGCCCGGAGGTATCCCGCGGGGTCGGTGCTGGCCCGCGCCAGCGGTGGACGGCGCCCGTCGGCACCGAGCGCCCGCAGGGCCGTCCGCTGTGCCACCAGGGTGTACGGGAGCTGCGCGACCCGCGCACCGGCGGCGGCGACCGAGTCCACCGCGAGGTGCGCGGTGACATCGCACGATCCGTCGGGTACCGGTCGGACCTGCCGCCCGTTCCGGTAGCCGGTCAGGGTGCCGGCGGCCGGTCGGGTTCGCCGGAGGTGCCCGTAGTCCACGGTGACCGCCAGCCCTCGGTCGAGCCGCCCGACGGCGTCCGTCCAGGCGTCGTCGCGGGTTCGGCCGATCTCGGCGCGGATGCCCGGGTCGTCGGCGGCGGGCGGCGACCACCACCGGGCCAACCAGTCGGCGTCTTCCGGGCTGACTAAGCTGCCGTCCGTCTCCTCGCCGGTGGCGGGGTCGACCAGGAGGTACCGCCAGCCTGCCGGGGTGGCCACGGCCAGGTCCAGCGGGACGTTGTCGAGCCATTCGGTGGCCAGGAGGAGGCCGGTGACACCGGCGGGGATCTCGTGGGTCCAGGTGATCTCCGTGGGTAGGTCTGTGGGGCGCGGGGCCCGTTCGACGGCGGTGAGGCGTAGCCGGTGCGCGAGGGACGTGTCGTTGGACCCGGCGATGCTGGCGTGGAGGGTGCGCAGTAGCTCGCCCCGCCCCGCTCCGACATCGACCACCGCGAGTGGGTCTGGGTGGTCCAGGGCGGCGTCAACGGTGGCGATCAGCCGGTGCAGGGCCGCCGCGAACGCCGGGGAGGCGTGCACGCTGGTACGGAAGTGGTCGGCCGGGCCGGCACCGGAGACGAAGAAGCCGTCCGGCCCGTACAGCGCCTGCTCCATCGCGTCCCGCCAGCGGATCGACATCAGCTCCTCCTTCGGTCCAGCCGCCCGGTGGTGGAGCGGCCCCGCTCGTAGCCTTCGGTGGCGAGCGGGTCTGCCCGGGCCACCGGTGGTGAACGTTTTCACACCTCCCTGTCCCGGCTGCGGCGCCGCGACGCATACTTGCCAGCGACCGGTACCCCTCCGAGGACTGGATCATCGTTATGAGTGCTGCGCTGTCTCCGCGTCCCGTCGATCAGTCGGTTGATGCTCCCACCCCCCGTTCCCTGACCGTCGGCGTGATCGGTGTCGGCCGGGTCGGTGCCGTCCTGGCCGCCGCTCTCGCCGCTGCCGGCCACCGGGTGGTGGCCGCGACCGGCGGCTCTGCCGCCTCGCGTGCCCGGATGGCGCTGCTCCTGGCCGACGTGCCGCGGCGGCCGGCCGACTCGGTAGCCCGCGCTGCCACCGACCTCCTGCTGGTGGCGGTGCCGGATGACGCGCTCGCGGAGGTCGTCGCCGGCCTCGCCGAGACCGGGGCGTTGCGTCCGGGGCAGGTGGTCGCACACACCTCCGGCGCGCACGGCCTGGCGGTACTGGCGCCGGTCGTCGGGGCCGGTGCCAGCCCGCTGGCCCTGCACCCCGCGATGACCTTCACCGGTACGCCGGACGATCTCACCCGACTGCCCGGCATCTCGTACGGGTTGACCGCACCGGCGCAGCTGCGTCCGTTCGCCACCCGGCTCGTCGCCGACCTCGACGGCGTACCGGAGTGGGTCGCCGAGTCGGACCGAGCGCTCTACCACGCCGCCCTCGTGCACGGCGCCAATCACCTGATCACCCTCGTCAACGAGGCGGCCGACCGGCTGCGGGACGGCGGGGTGACCGAGCCGGAGCGGGTGCTCGCTCCGCTGTTGCGGGCCGCCTTGGACAACGCGTTGCGGCTCGGGGACGATGCGCTGACCGGACCCGTCGCCCGGGGCGACGCCGGCACCGTCGAGCGGCACCTGACCCAGCTCGCGGCGACCGCGCCGGAATCGGTGGGCCCCTACCTGGCGTTGGCTCGACGGACGGCGGACCGCGTGATCGCGGCCGGCCGGCTGCGTCCCACGGTGGCGCAGCCGGTGCTGGAGGTGTTGAGTGGGCGGGATCGGGAGGTGGCTGCGTGACCAAGCTGGTACACACCCGTGCCGACCTGGCGGCAGCGCGGGAGGCGCTGACCGGCACCGTGGGTGTCGTCATGACCATGGGCGCCCTGCACGCCGGGCACGAGACCCTGTTGCGGGTGGCCCAGGAGCAGGCCGACAACGTCGTGGTCACGATTTTTGTGAATCCGCTCCAGTTCGGGCCGGACGAGGACTTCGACCGGTATCCCCGCACCCTCGACGCGGATCTGGAGATCTGCCGCCGGGCTGGCGCCGCGGTCGTCTTCGCGCCGTTTGTGCCGGAGCTATACCCGCAGGGCCAACCCCGGGTCTGGGTCAACCCGGGCCAGCTCGGCGAGGAGTTGGAGGGGCAGAGCCGGCCGGGCTTCTTCCACGGGGTGCTGACCGTGGTGCTGAAGCTGCTTCAGCTCACCCGGCCGGACCGGGCGTTCTTCGGTGAGAAGGACTACCAACAGCTGACCCTGATCCGCCGGATGGTGCGCGACCTGGAGGTGCCGGTGGAGATCATCGGCGTGTCGACGGTCCGGGAGCCGGACGGGTTGGCCCTGTCCAGCCGGAACCGCTACCTGTCACCCGAGGGGCGGACGGCTGCGCTGAGCCTGCCGGGGGCGTTGCGGGCGGGGGTGGCAGCCGCTGCCGGCGGTGCGGACGCGGGCGGGGTGCTGGCCGCCGCGCACGCCGCGTTCGACTCCGGTCCGCCCGGTGTCGAACTGGATTACCTGGTACTCACCGACCCGGAGCTGGAGCCGGGGCCGATTGCGGGTCCGGCGCGGCTGCTCGCCGCCGCCTGGGTCGGCGCCACCCGCCTGATCGACAACGTATCGGTCCAGCTCGACCCACGTTTCTGACCCATCTCCCGAAAGGCGCCCGATGCTGCGCACCATGCTCAAGTCGAAGATTCACCGGGCCACGGTCACCCAGGCCGACCTGCACTACGTCGGCTCGGTCACGGTGGACCAGGATCTGCTGGACGCCGCCGACCTGCTCCCGGGCGAGCAGGTGGCGATCGTGGACGTCACCAACGGCGCCCGGTTGGAGACCTATGTGATCCCGGGGCAGCGAGGCAGCGGCGTGATCGGTATCAACGGCGCCGCCGCCCACCTGGTCCACCCGGGTGACCTGGTCATCCTCATCGCCTACGGACAGCTGGAGGACGCGCAGGCGCGTACCTACCAGCCGCGGATCGTGCACGTCGATTCGAGCAACCGGATTGTGGACCTCACCGCGGACGCGGCCACGGCGGCGCCCGGGACGGCGGGGGCGCCGGTCCCCAACCCGTTGGCGGACTCGCTGGCCTGACCGAGTGGCGCGCCCGCCCACCGGAGCCACGCCACGAGGCTCTGTTACTCGCCGGGCATCTTTGGCTACCCTGGGTGGACTCGTCAGCAGGCGGGGCGTCGACTCTGGGAGGCGGCGTGGGGCATCGGGTCGGGAAGGGTGCGCGGGCGGTCGGCGGTGTGCGGGCGTGGTGCGCGGCGACGGTGGTGGCGCTGCTGGCGGGTTGTGCCGGGCCGACCGACGGCGACCTGACCGACGACTGGGGGGCGCTGCCCGCGGCCGGTCCGTTCACTCCCGAAACGGGGGTGTGCCAGGTGGCCGACGCCACCACCCAGGTGACCCTGGCGGCGTACCAACCAGTGGAGTGCTCGGTCCCGCACCGGGTCGAGACCGTGCACGTGGGCACCTTCCCGACGGGGCAGTCTGGCCCACCGGCCGCCGGCTCGGCTGACCTGTGGGTCGCGTTCGTCGACTGTGACACCCGCACCAGCACGTACGTGGGGGCCGACTGGCGGACCGGGCGGCTGCGGCTCTGGGTGGCTGTCCCGTCCCCTTCGGGCTGGGCCGCTGGTTCCCGTTGGTACCGCTGCGACCTCACCGAGGTGACCACCGCAGAGGTGGACGCCGGGGTGGTGCTCCGCACCGGCAGTCTGCGCGGCGGGCTCGCCGCCGGGTCACCGTTGCGGCTCGGTTGCCAGCAGAGCGGTCCGGATCGGGGCGGTGGGGTGGAGGCGCTGCGCCCCGTGGACTGCCGCAGCCGACACGACGCGGAGTTCGTCGGGGTGTGGCGGGCGCCGAAGCGCCCGTACCCCACCGCGGACGCGGACTGGGCGCCGCTCTACGCCGGCTGCCGCAGCGAGATCGCACGCTTCACCGAGGTGCCCGACGACCCGACGCTACGGCTGCGGGTCGATGTGGTGGTCCGTCCACCCAGCGCCGGCCGGTGGGAGGTCGGCGATCGAGGAGTCCGCTGCTACCTGTGGCTCAGCGACCGCCGGGTGACCGGGTCGCTGCGGAGCGCCGGTCCGGCGGGGTTGCCGGTCCGGAACCGGTGACGAGGAGCTTGCGGCACTCTCCTTCGGCCTCGTCGGCGTGCGGATCGGCCCGGTCGGGTACGGCGTTGCCCAAACCACTCGTCTCGCCCCCGCCGCCTCCCACGTGCGTTGTTCGGGTTGACTGTGGGGATGGACCTACCGACCGGTGACTGGCCGGCCCTGCCCCGTCTGCTGGCGGCGCCCGCGCCCGGGTGGGTGGAGACGACTGACGTGATCGTCGTCGGCTCTGGTGTCGCCGGGCTGACCGCCGCGCTCCACCTGCGGGAGGCGGGCCTGCACGTCACGGTGGTCTCCAAGGTTGACATCGAGGAGGGCTCGACGCGCTGGGCGCAGGGCGGCATCGCCGCGGTGCTCGATCCGCACGACACCCCCGCGGCCCACGCCTCGGACACCGAGATCGCCGGGGTTGGCCTCAGCGATCCGGCGGCGGTCCGGGTCCTCGTCGAGGAGGGGCCGACCCGGCTGCGGGAGTTGATGCGGATCGGCGCGGAGTTCGATCGCCACCCGGACGGCTCGCTCATGCTCACCCGGGAGGGCGGGCACCGTGCGGACCGGATCGTGCACGCGGGTGGCGACGCCACCGGTGCGGAGGTACAGCGGGCGCTACACGCCGCCGTACGCCGGGATCCTTGGATCCGGCTCGTCGAGCACGCCCTGGTGCTGGACCTGCTCCGGGCCGCCGGCGACGGTCCGGACGGGCTCGGCCCCGCCTGTGGGGTGACCCTGCATGTGTTGGGTGAGGGCAGCGAGGACGGCGTCGGGGCGATCCTGGGGCGCGCGGTGGTGCTCGCGACCGGGGGGATGGGGCAGGTCTTCGGGGTTACCACCAATCCCGCGGTCTCCACCGGCGACGGGGTGGCCCTCGCGCTGCGGGCCGGGGCCGCCGTCACCGATGTGGAGTTCGTCCAGTTTCATCCGACCGCGCTGATCGTCCCATCGTCCGCCCGGGTGGACGGGGCCCGGCACGCCCAGCAGCCGTTGGTCTCCGAGGCGCTGCGGGGCGAGGGCGCCCAGTTGGTGGACTCCGATGGCAGGCGGTTCATGGTCGGGCAGCACGAATTGGCGGAGTTGGCCCCCCGGGACGTGGTCGCGAAGGGCATCCACCGGGTGCTGCTGGCCACCGGCTCGGACCATGTCTTCCTCGACGCCCGACACCTCGGCGGTGACTTTCTTGCCCGCCGTTTTCCCACCATTGTGGCGTCCTGCCTGGCCATCGGCGTCGATCCGGCGACCGACCTGATTCCGGTGGCCCCGGCGGCACACTACGCCTCCGGCGGCGTCCGTACCGACCTGCACGGCCGTACCTCCATCCCCGGCCTGTACGCCTGCGGTGAGGTCGCCTGCACCGGTGTGCACGGCGCGAACCGGCTGGCCAGCAACTCGCTGCTGGAGGGGTTGGTCTTCTCCCGCCGGATCGCCGAGGAACTGGCGACCGGCCTGCCGGAGCAGCTGCGCCCGGCCTCGACCGGTGCCTGGGTGGGGGGTGCGGGTCGGGTGCTTCCCGTCGCCGGCGTTCCCGACCTGCAACGGGCGATGACGCGGGGCGCGGGCGTGCTGCGGTCGGCGGCGACCCTGGCCGACACGGCGGCTGCCCTGGCTACGCTAAGCGACGCCGCGGGAGTTCCCCGCACCGCGGACTGGGAGGCGACGAATCTGCTGACGGTGGCGACCGTGCTGGTGGCGGCCGCCACCGCGCGGCAGGAGACCCGGGGTTGCCACTGGCGGGAGGACTTTCCGATGGCCGACGAGCGGTGGCGGGGCCACCTGGTCGGCACCATTGATCCACAGGGCCGGCTGCTGCGAAGGTGGCAGGGGTTCGGGGCCACCGAGCGTGGGGAGGACAGGTGACTGGAGAGACCGAGGGCTTGCTGCGGGTGGCCGGGCTGGACCCGGAGCGCGTACGGCGGGTGATCATCGACGCGCTCCTGGAGGACCTGGGGCCGGAGTTTCTCGACGTGACCAGTGTCGCCACAATCCCCGACAGCCAGGTTGACACGGCGGACCTGGTCGCGCGTGCCGACGGGGTGGTCGCTGGGTTGTCGGTGGCCGCGGCGGTGTTCGAGCTGGTGGGCGAGGTGACCGGAGCTGGCCGTACGGTGGCGGTGTCGCTCGTCGCCCAGGACGGGCAGCGGGTGGTCCGTGGCGATGTGCTGGCCACGGTGACCGGACCGACCCGGCTGCTGCTCACCGCCGAGCGCACCGCGCTGAACCTGCTTTCCCGGATGTCCGGCGTCGCCACCCACACCCGGGCCTGGGCCGACGCGTTGGCCGGCACGAAGGCGATGGTGTTGG
Source organism: Salinispora pacifica DSM 45544 (assembly GCF_000378845.1). Classification (NCBI taxonomy): domain Bacteria; kingdom Bacillati; phylum Actinomycetota; class Actinomycetes; order Micromonosporales; family Micromonosporaceae; genus Salinispora; species Salinispora pacifica. Next base: position 3,548,885 of record NZ_KB905359.1, read on the forward strand.
ACACCCGGAAGACCACCCCGGGCCTGCGGGCGCTGGAGAAGTACGCGGTCCGCGCCGGCGGCGGCACTAACAAGCGGATGGGCCTGCACGACGTGGCGATGGTGAAGGACAACCACAAGCTGGCGGCCGGTGGGGTGGCCGCGGCGTACCGGCGGGTCCGGGCGGCCTTCCCGAACGTGGGGGTGCAGGTGGAGGTGGACACCCTGGCCGAGGCGGTGGAGGCGGTGGCGGCGGGCGCCGACTTCCTGCTGGTCGACAACATGGGGGTGGAGCTGCTGCGCGAGGTGGTGCGGGCGGTCGGGGAGCGGGCCGAGTTGGAGGCGACCGGGGGGCTGACGCTGGCGGTGGCGGCCGAGGTGGCGGCGACCGGGGTGGACTTCCTGTCGGTCGGCGCGCTCACCCACTCGTCGTCGATTCTGGACGTCGCGCTGGACCTACGGACGGGGTGAGGGGGCCCGCGTTGGCTGTTGTCTAGGCTGTCGGTGTGCTGCTCTGCATCGACATCGGAAACACCAACACCGTGCTGGCGACCTTCGATGGCGACAAACTGGTGCACTCCTGGCGGATCAACACTGATCCGCGGTCTACCGCGGACGAGTTGGGGTTGATGTTCCGGGGTCTGCTCTCCGGCGCCGATGTGGAGATCAGTGGAGTGGCCGCCTGCTCGACGGTGCCCGCTGCGCTCCGGTCGGTGCGTACGATGCTGGACCGCTACTACGCCCACGTGCCGCACATGATCGTCGAGCCCGGGGTGCGGACCGGGGTGCAGCTCGCCATCGACAACCCAAAGGAGGTCGGCGCCGACCGGGTGGTCAACACGCTCGCGACGTACAACCTCTACGGCGGCCCGTCGATCGTCGTCGACTTCGGCACCACCACCAACTTCGACGTGATCAGCGGGCGGGGCGAGTTCCTGGGTGGGGCGTTCGCCCCCGGTATCGAGATTTCGTTTGACGCGCTCGCGGCCCGCGCCGCGCAGCTGCGCAAGGTCGAGGCCGCCCGGCCGCGTTCGGTGATCGGCAAGAACACGGTCGAATGTCTGCAGGCCGGCCTCTACTTCGGCTTCGCCGGGCAGGTGGATCGGATCGTTGAGCGGATGGTGGAGGAGCTGGGTACGGTCAAGGCGGTGATCGCCACCGGAGGGCTGGCCCCGTTGGTGATGCAGGAGTGCCGGACGATCACCCACCACGAGCCGATGATCACCCTGATCGGGCTCCGGATGGTCTACGACCGCAACGTTTGAGCCGGTACCTCCGAGCGGTACGGCCGGTCGTCAACCCGAGTAATTCCGGGTACTACGGTCGTAATCGGTCGTCATCGCCCCTCTGTCGCGGGAGCGGGCGTGGGTTCGGTCATGGCGGCCGGCTATCCGATGTCCCCCGCGAGAGCCCTTGAGTACGCTCGGGGGCTGACCCCGCCCGAATTCCCTGCCTGAGGAAGCGCGCCGTGATCGAGCAGAACGCCGTACCAGTTGACCCCGCCGACGATCTTCCGGAGCAGATGAAGGTCCGCCGGGAGAAGCGGGATCGGATGCTCGCCGAGGGGATCGAGCCGTATCCGCTCGGCTATCCACGGACCAGCACGCTCGCCGAGATCCGCCAGAGCTACGCCGACCTGCCCACCGACACGGCCACCGGGGACCAGGTGTCGGTCACCGGTCGGGTGATCTTTGTGCGGAACACCGGCAAGCTCTGTTTCGCCACGCTCCGCGACGGCGACGGGACCGAGCTGCAGGCCATGCTCTCCCTGGACCGGGTCGGCGCGCAGCGGCTCGCGGACTGGAAGCAACTGGTGGACCTCGGTGACCTCGTCGGGGTGACCGGTGAGGTGATCACCAGCCGGCGGGGTGAGTTGTCGGTGCTGGCACAGGGGTGGGCGGTCACCGCGAAGGCTCTTCGTCCGCTGCCGGTGGCGCACAAGCCGCTCAGCGAGGAGGCCCGGGTCCGGCAGCGCTACGTCGACCTCATCGTTCGCCCGCAGGCCCGGCAGATGGTTCGTACCCGGGCGACCGCGGTGCGAAGCCTGCGGGAGTCCCTGCACGAGCGCGGTTTCCTTGAGGTGGAGACCCCGATGCTCCAGCTGCTGCACGGCGGTGCGGCCGCTCGCCCATTCGTGACCCACAGCAATGCTCTCAACACTGACCTCTATCTACGAATCGCTCCGGAACTATTTCTCAAGCGCGCGCTCGTTGGTGGCGTAGATCACGTCTTTGAGATCAACCGTAACTTCCGCAATGAGGGCGTTGACTCGTCGCACTCGCCGGAGTTCGCGATGCTCGAGGCTTACCAGGCGTATGGCGACTACGACACGATCGGTGAGTTGACCCGTCATCTGATCCAGCGGGCGGCGCTCGCGGTCGGCGGATCGACGGTGGTGACCCACGCGGACGGTCGCGAGTTCGACCTCGGCGGTGAGTGGCGTTCCGTGACGTTGTTCGGTTCCCTTTCCGAAGCGCTCGGAGAGGAGGTCACGGTACGCACGGAGCGGGCCCGCCTGGTCGAGTACGCCGACAAGGTGGACTTGGCGGTCGACCCGAAGTGGGGTCCGGGCAAGCTGGCCGAGGAACTGTTCGAGGAGTTGGTCGTCCCGGGTCTGCTGGCACCCACCTTCGTGCGGGACTATCCCGAGGAGACCAGCCCGTTGGTGCGGGCACACCGTAGCGAGCCGGGCCTGACCGAAAAGTGGGACCTCTACGTGCTCGGCTTCGAACTGGGTACGGGCTACTCGGAGTTGGTGGATCCGGTGGTTCAGCGGGAACGCTTGGTGGCCCAGGCGCGGCTCGCGGCGCGGGGCGACGACGAGGCGATGCAGCTCGACGAGGACTTTCTCCGGGCCCTGGAGTACGGAATGCCACCGTCTGGTGGTATGGGAATGGGAATCGACCGGCTCCTCATGGCGCTGACCGGCCTGGGAATTCGGGAAACCATCCTCTTCCCGCTGGTCCGACCGGAGTGACGGGCGGGTCACCCGACTCGTAACCGGATCCTATTGACGCGCGGAGCGTCGTCCGGGTTATTGTGCTCTTGCGGGATTCGCAGAACCGCTGCACCCTGCTGGAAAGGAATGTGGGACGTGGCCAAGCAGATCATTCATAAGCTGGTCGATGACCTGGATGGCGGGGACGCTGACGAGACCGTCAAGTTCGCCCTCGACGGCGTTCAGTACGAGATCGACCTGTCGAGCGTCAACGCCGAGAAATTGCGGGAGGTATTCGCCGCGTACGTCGCCAACGGCACGAAGGTGGGCCGGGGTGGCGTGGTCGTGGGTGGCCGGGCTGCCCGAGGCCGGGGCGGTGCCACCGCCGATCGTGAGCAGAACAAGGCGATCCGGGCCTGGGCCAAGAAGGCCGGCAAGGAGATTTCCGACCGGGGTCGCATCCCGCAGGAGATCGTGGACGAGTACCACGCTCGCGCCGGCCACTGACCGGTATCTGGCGGACGCCGGCCCGGAGCACAGACTCCGGGCCGGCGTTGCTGTGTCTCGGCCCGGTGGCCGCCGGGGCGGGGTGACGCTACCGCTGGTGGCGCCGGCGGTGTCGTCGTGGCGGTGCGCCGGATGGGCTGTTTCTGGGTCGGTGGCGGTTTCCGACGTGTCGTGGGGGCGATCCGGCGGCGGCCGAATTTCGCTCTGCGCGTAGCAGCGCTGCTACCGGAACACCTGCTGAGCGCGGACGGTTGGGCAAAACAGCGCGTATCCGGCGCCGCCGGGGGAGGCAGGACCCCAGCGGAGTCGGCGCGCGGCGATAGAGTTAAAAGGCACGGACGCCCGTCCCGGGCGTTCACGCAGCGGCCCCGCCACGATCTAGATCATCGAGGCGCACGGTATGTGAGGAGCACGAGGGCATGTTCGAGCGGTTCACCGACCGAGCGCGTCGGGTTGTTGTCCTGGCCCAGGAAGAGGCCCGGATGCTCAACCACAATTACATTGGTACTGAGCACATTCTGCTGGGCCTGATCCATGAGGGTGAGGGCGTGGCCGCCAAGGCGCTGGAGAGCCTGGGGATCTCTCTGGAGGGCGTGCGTCAGCAGGTCGAGGAGATCATCGGGCAGGGCCAGCAGGCGCCGAGTGGTCATATTCCGTTCACCCCGCGGGCCAAGAAGGTGCTGGAGCTCTCGCTGCGGGAGGCGCTGCAGCTCGGGCACAACTACATCGGCACCGAGCACATTCTGCTGGGCCTGATCCGTGAGGGTGAGGGCGTGGCGGCGCAGGTGCTGGTGAAGTTGGGGGCGGACCTGAACCGGGTCCGTCAGCAGGTGATCCAGCTGTTGTCGGGCTATCAGGGCAAGGAGCCGGCAGCGGCGGGGACGGCGCCGGGTGAGGCCGCTCCCTCGACGAGCCTGGTGTTGGACCAGTTCGGTCGCAATCTGACGCAGGCGGCCCGGGAGGGCAAGCTCGACCCGGTGATCGGTCGGGAAAAAGAGATCGAGCGGGTCATGCAGGTGCTGTCCCGGCGGACGAAGAACAATCCGGTGCTCATCGGTGAGCCGGGTGTGGGTAAGACCGCCGTGGTGGAGGGCCTGTCGCAGCGGATCGTCAAGGGCGAGGTGCCCGAGACGCTGAAGGACAAGCAGCTGTACACCCTTGACCTGGGTGCTCTGGTGGCGGGTTCACGGTACCGGGGTGACTTCGAGGAGCGGTTGAAGAAGGTCCTCAAGGAGATCCGCACCCGTGGTGACATCATCCTGTTCATTGACGAGATTCACACGCTGGTGGGTGCGGGTGCCGCCGAGGGCGCGATCGACGCGGCGAGCATTCTGAAGCCGATGCTGGCGCGGGGTGAGTTGCAGACCATCGGCGCGACGACGCTGGATGAGTACCGCAAACACCTGGAGAAGGATGCCGCGCTGGAGCGCCGGTTCCAGCCCATCCAGGTTGGTGAGCCGTCGTTGCCGCACACCATTGAGATCCTGAAGGGGCTGCGGGACCGCTACGAGGCGCACCACCGGGTGTCGATCACGGACGCGGCCCTGGTGGCGGCGGCGACCCTCGCCGACCGGTACATCTCGGATCGATTCCTGCCGGACAAGGCGATCGATCTGATTGATGAGGCGGGCGCGCGGATGCGGATCCGGCGGATGACCGCGCCGCCAGACCTGCGGGACTTCGATGAGCGGATCGCGCAGGTGCGTCGGGACAAGGAGTCCGCGATCGACGCGCAGGACTTCGAACGGGCCGCGCAGCTGCGGGACACCGAGAAGCAGCTGCTGGGTCAGAAGGCGCAGCGGGAGAAGGAGTGGAAGGCCGGCGACCTGGATGTCGTCACCGAGGTCGACGACGAGCAGATCGCCGAGGTGCTCGGTAACTGGACGGGTATCCCGGTCTACAAGCTGACCGAGGAGGAGACCTCCCGGCTGCTGCGGATGGAAGACGAGCTGCACAAGCGGGTCATCGGCCAGGAGGACGCGGTCAAGGCGGTGTCGAAGGCGATCCGCCGCACCCGGGCCGGTCTGAAGGACCCGAAGCGTCCGTCCGGCTCGTTCATCTTCGCCGGCCCGTCCGGGGTCGGTAAGACCGAGCTGTCCAAGGCACTCGCGGAGTTCCTCTTCGGCAGCGAGGACGCGTTGATCCAGCTGGACATGTCCGAGTTCCACGACCGGTACACGGTGTCCCGGCTCGTTGGTGCGCCTCCCGGCTACGTTGGCTACGACGAGGGCGGGCAGCTGACCGAGAAGGTCCGTCGGCGGCCGTTCAGCGTGGTCCTCTTCGACGAGATCGAGAAGGCCCACCCGGATGTGTTCAACACGCTGCTGCAGATCCTCGAGGACGGGCGGCTCACCGACGGTCAGGGCCGGATCGTGGACTTCAAGAACACGGTCATCATCCTGACGACCAACCTTGGTACCCGCGATGTCGCCAAGGCGGTCTCGCTGGGCTTCCAGGCCTCTGACGACTCCGACTCGAACTACGACCGGATGAAGCAGAAGGTCAACGACGAGCTCAAGCAGCACTTCCGGCCGGAGTTCCTCAACCGGATCGACGACACCATCGTCTTCCACCAGCTACGCCACCGGGAGATCCTCTCGATCGTCGATATCATGATCGGTCGGATCGAGACCCAGCTGCGCAACAAGGACATGGGGCTGGAGCTCACCGACAACGCCAAGCAGTACCTCGCTACGAAGGGCTTCGACCCCGTTCTCGGTGCCCGGCCGCTACGCCGTACGATCCAGCGCGACATCGAGGACAACCTCTCCGAGCGGATCCTGTTCAACGAGCTCAACCCCGGCCAGATCGTCATCGTTGACTGCGAAGGTGATCCGACCGATATCGATTCCTCCACCCTCACCTTCCGCGGCACCGACAAACCGGCCGAACTGCCGGACGCGGTCCCAGCCGACCTCGGTGGTGCCGCCACGGGGGCGGACGACGCGGCGTAGGCCGGCAGGTCCAACCGACGAGATCGGCCCGATGGCGATCGCCATCGGGCCGATCTCGTGCTCAGTGGACGAGGACCGGCGGTCCGTCCCCGGCCAGCCGGAAGGAGACCTCGTTGACCTGCTCCACGAGGCCGTCGTTGACCAGGCCGGCCAACGCCCGAAACCGCTGGGCTTCGTCGGCCCACACCTGGTCCAGGCGCTGCCGGGGCACCGGGGCGGTTGCCTCCCGGAGCACGCCGAGCAGCAGCCCACGGACCTGGCGGTCGGTGCCCGCATACCGTTGCGGACGTCGGGTGGGGCCGGTCGGCGCCGGCTCCCCGGAGGCCCGCCAGGCGCAGATCGAGGCGACCGGGCAGCTCCCGCACCGCGGCGACCGGGCCGTGCAGACCACCGCCCCCAGCTCCATGAAGGCCGCACTGGCCAGCGCGGCGGCATCCGGCTCCGCCGGCAGTAGCTCCTCGGCGGCGACCAGGTCGGCCGGGCGGGTGGCGGGGCCGGCGTCCGGTTCACCCGCGACCGCCCGAGAGATCACCCGCCGTACGTTGGTGTCCACGACCGGGTGCCGCTGCCCGTACGCGAACGCGGCCACGGCCCGCGCCGTGTACGTGCCAACTCCTGGTAGAGCCAGCAACTGCTCCAGCCGGTTCGGCACCTGTCCGTCGTGCCGCTCCACGATCGCCACCGCGGCCTCACGCAGTCGGACCGCCCGTCGTGGATAGCCGAGCCGCCCCCACATCCGGATCGCCTCCGCTGGCGGCTCCGCCGCCAGGTCGGCCGGGGCGGGCCAGCGTGCCATCCAGTCTGTCCACGCGGGCAGCACTCGGGCGACCGGGGTCTGCTGGAGCATCACCTCACTGACGAGGATGGCCCAGGCGCCAACCTCGGGACGCCGCCAGGGCAGATCCCGGGCATGCTGCGTGTACCACCGGCTGACCCGGGTGGTGAAGGTCGCTTCAGTCATCGTCGGTCGATCATTTCACGCGCGGGACGCGCGTGCCCGCGGTGGCCAGCCCCGCTGACCAGTCCCGACGAGTGGGCAACCGGGCAGTATCTGGGTGGCGCTCTGGGCCTGGTCGGGGAGAATCCGGGGATGAGTGAGCTTGCCATCACCGTCATCGGCCGGGATCGACCCGGCATCGTGGCCGATGTCGCCGAAGTACTCGCCCGCCTCGGTGCGAACCTCACCGACAGCACGATGACCCGGCTCCGGGGGCATTTCGCGATGACGTTGATCTGCGTGGGCCCGGCCGCCGCCGAGGCCGAGGCCGCGCTGGCGCCGCTCGCCGCCGACGGTCAACTCCTGGCGACGGTACGCGCGGTGGTGCCCGACGCGGAGCAGACGTCGAGCGGCGCGCCGTATGTGCTGGCGGTGCATGGCGCTGATCGGATGGGCATCGTCGCCGCCATGACCCGGGTGCTCGCGGAGGCGGGCGGCAACGTCACGGACCTGAGTACCCGCCTCGCTGGCGCGCTCTACGTCGTCCTCGCCGAGGTCGACCTGCCGCCGGACGTGGCCGCGCAGGTGACGGCCCGGTTGGCGGCGACCGCCGCCGACCTCGGGGTGGAGGTAACCCTCCGGCCGGCCGACCCGGACCTGTTGTGAACCGCGAGGAGCGCGCCGGCCTCGGCGACTGGACGCTGGACGTGCTGGGCCCCCCGGGCCAGGTGCGACCGGTGGTGTCCGCCCCGGCGGCGGTGCTCAGCCGGGCCGGCGGCGAGGTGGATCCGACGGCGGAGCAGACGGTACGCCTCGCCGCCGATCTGGTCGCCACGATGCGCGTCGCTCCGGGCTGCGTCGGTCTGGCCGCCCCGCAGATCGGGGTCGGTGCCCGGGTCTTCGCGGTGGATGTCACCGGCCATCCGAAGGCCGGCATCGGGCACGGTGCGTTTGTGCTGTGCAACGCGGTCGTGGTGGAGGCCAGCCGATGGAAGGCTGGACGGGAGGGGTGCATGTCCGTGCCGGATCTGACCGGTGATGTCAAACGCGCCGGTCACCTGGTGGTCGAGGGGGCTCTGCCCGGGTCCGGAGCGACGGTTCGGTTGGTCACCAACGCGTTCGAGGCGCGGGCCCTGCAACACGAGATCGACCACTGTGCGGGTCTGCTGTTCCTGGACCGGGTTGCCGGTGCCCATGCTGTGTACCAGCGCAAGGTGTATCTGTGACCACGTTCGGTTTTCCCGCCCGCACCCTCGGCTGCCTGGATCGTCGTAAGTGGAGAAAAGCTTTCATCGGCTGGGCGGGCTCGGCGCGTCGCTGTCGGTTGCCGCGCGTGGCACCGCTACGGTAGAGCATCATGCGTCTGACGGTCGGCCCCTTGCCCCCCGCCGTTTACTGGCGGCGTCGCGCCGTTGTGCTCGGAGCGGTGTTTCTCTTCTTGGTTGTGATTTTCTACTCCTCGTGGGGTAACTCGGACGAGTCAGCCAACAAGAATGCCAGCGGGCAGGGGCAGTCCTCCGGTGACTCCCCAGCCGCCTCCGAACCCCCGGTCGGGCCGGCGGACCCCCCGGACGACTCGGGCGACGCCGGTGGGGAGGAGCCGCCCAACTCCGAGTCGTCCGAGCCGTCCGAGGCGGCGGACCCCCCTCCGGCACCCCCGAGTATCGATGACGGCGCCTGCACCGATGCCGATATCAGCGTGACCGCTGTCGCCCAGCCGGCGTCGGTGGGCAAGGGCGATGCCGTTGACCTGCAATTGAAGATCAAAAATATTTCGGACCGGACCTGTAGCCGGGATGTCGGCGCGGACAAACAGGAGCTGTTCCTCAAGTCGGGGGCGGCGACGATCTGGTCCTCCGACAGCTGTGGCACCGGTGAGGGCTCGGACGTCCAGTCGTTCACCCCAAATTTTGAGCGGTCCTATCGGATCACCTGGAACGGCAACGACGACAGCCGCTGTCAGGGTGGGGTCGCCACCGGCCCGGAAGCGCCGCCCGGCACCTACCAGGTGTTCGCCCGGGTCGGCACGAAGCACAGCGAGCCCGTGGAGCTCAAGGTCACCGGCTGACGCAAGCCGTATCGCCGGCGGGGTGGTCAGACGTAGCGTTCCAGGATCGAGGCCTCGGCGAGCCGGGAGAGTCCTTCTCGGACGCCCCTGGCCCGGGCGTCGCCGACGCCCTCGACGGCCTGCAGGTCCTCCACAGTTGCGCCGAGCAGCCGCTGAAGGCTGCCGAAGTGCCCTACCAGGCGGTCGACGATCGCCACCGGCAGCCGCGGTACCTTGGCCAGTAGCCGGAACCCGCGAGGGCTGAGCGCGGCGTCGAGTGCGTCGGCGGCGGCCGGGTAGCCGATCGCTCGGCTGACCGCGACCAGGTCGATCAACTCGGTCGCGGTCAGCAGGTCCAGCTCGACCAGGGCTTCGTCGAGGGTGCGGGACTTGCGGCCGGTGGGCAGGTAGTCCCGGATGACCAGGGTGCGGTCGGCGTCCACACCGGCCATCAGCTCGTCGAGTTGCAGCGCGAGGAGCCGGCCGTCGGTGCCCAGCTCCACCACGTATCCGGCGATCTCGTCGGCGATCCGACGGACCATCTCGAGTCGTTGGACGACGGCGACCGCGTCCCGGACGGTGACCAGGTCCTCTATCTCCAGGGCGGAGAGGGTGCCGGAGACCTCGTCCAGGCGCAGCTTATACCGTTCGAGCGTGGCGAGTGCCTGGTTGGCCCGGGAGAGGATGGCGGCCGAGTCGTCCAGCACGTGTCGCTGGCCGTTGACGTAGAGGCTGATGATCCGCATGGACTGGCTCACCGAGATGACCGGGTAGCCGGTCTGACGGGCAACCCGCTCGGCAGTGCGGTGCCGGGTGCCGGACTCCTCGGTCGGGATCGCGGGATCGGGCATCAGATGCACCGCCGCCCGGACGATCCGGCTACCGTCGCTGGAGAGCACCACGGCGCCATCCATTTTGCACAGCTCGCGGACGCGGGTGGCGGAGAACTCCACGTCGAGCGGGAAGCCGCCGGTGCAGAGGCTCTCGACGACCCGGTCACAGCCCAGGACGATCAGGGCGCCGGTGCGTCCACGGAGGATTCGCTCCAGCCCATCCCGGAGGGCGGTGCCCGGTGCCATCAGGGCCAGGTTGGCGCGCAGTGGGTCACTGGCCGCGCCTCCGGTCACGTGCACGCTGATCGGACGGGCGGTCGAACCCACGGCACCGGTGCGGGCGTGCGGTGTCGCGCCGGCAGGCTTGGTGGTGTCGCGGTCGGTCGGCACGGGGACAGTCTACGGACTACTCTGCGGTGGGTGCTGTCGCGGTTACTGTGATGTGTCGTGCTGCCTGAAATAACCGATTCAACCGTTTAATGGTTTTTTATTGGGAAACTTTCAGTATAAAACGGGCTGAAGGTTATTCGGCAGATGCCCGCGCGACGGCTTGGAGCGCGGCCCGGACATCACTGACCTCGATCACCTGTAGCTGTTCGGCGCGGACACCGGTGCTCTCCGGACCGCAGCCCGGTGGGACGAGCGCGAGCCGGAAGCCGAGTCGGGCCGCCTCGGCCAGTCGGCGCGGCACCGCCCCCACCCGGCGTACCTCACCGGTGAGCCCGACCTCCCCGATCGCCACCAGGTGCGGGGTGATCGCGAGGTTGAGCCCGCCGGAGGCGACCGCCAGGGCGACCGCCAGGTCGGCGGCGGGCTCGACGACCCGGATGCCGCCAACAGTGGCCGCGAAGACCTCCCGATCGTGCAGGGTCAGCCGCTCGGTGCGGCGTTGGAGCACCGCCAGGACCATCGCGAGTCGGGCTGAGTCGAGCCCGGAGACCGTTCGTCGGGGCGACCCGGCCACCGTCGCCCCGATCAGCGCCTGCACCTCGGTGACCAGCGCACGTCGCCCCTCCATCGCCACCGTGACACAGGTGCCGGGGACCGGCTCCGAGTAGCGGGTGCGAAAGAGCCCGGACGGGTCGGCCAGGCTGCTGATGCCGCCCTCGTGCATCTCGAAGCAGCCGACCTCGTCGGCCGCGCCGAACCGGTTCTTCACCCCCCGCACCAACCGCAGGGACGAGTGTTTGTCCCCTTCGAAGTGCAGGACCACGTCAACCAGGTGCTCCAGCACCCGTGGACCGGCCACCTGGCCCTCCTTGGTGACGTGCCCCACCAGCAGCGTCGCGATGCCCCGCTCCTTGGCCACCGCCACCAGGGCCGCGGTGACCGCGCGGACCTGGGTCACCCCGCCGGGTACCCCTTCGCTGCCGGTGGTCGAGATCGTCTGCACCGAGTCCAGCACCAGCAGCCCCGGCTTGACCGCGTCCAGGTGCCCGAGCACCGCGGCGAGGTCGCTCTCGGCCGCCAGATAGAGCTGCTCGTGCAGGGTGCCCATCCGTTCGGCGCGCAATCGGACCTGGCTGACCGACTCCTCACCACTGACCACGAGCGATGGGTTGGCGCCGCCGGCGGCCCACTGCTGCGCCACGTCGAGGAGCAGGGTCGACTTGCCGACCCCCGGCTCGCCGGCGAGCAACACGACCGCGCCCGGAACCAGGCCGCCGCCGAGTACCCGATCAAGCTCGCTGACACCGGTTGGGCGGGCGCGCGCCGGCGCGGCGCTGATGGTGGCGATCGGCCGCGCCGGCTCGGCCGGCAGCCGGGAACTGACCACCCGGCCGGAGACCGTCGGGCCGGTCAGCGTGCACTCGACGACCGAGCCCCACTCGCCGCACTCCGGGCAGCGGCCGACCCACTTCGGCGGTTGGTGGCCGCAGGCGTCGCACTCGTAGGCGGGGCGGGGTGCGCGGGCGGCGCGGGCGCCGGTCGTGCCGGCGCGGCCGGAGCGGGAGGTGGTCATCCCAGGACGTTAACCGTCGCGTCGACGATCAGTGCCCGGCGCCACCCGGACCGCCGTGCCCGTCCTCCAACTCCTCGAAGCCGGTGTGGCGCTCGATGATCGGCTCCGGGGGAGCGGCCGGGGTGAGCGGCACGGCGACCGGCGCCGCAGCCCGGATCGTGGTGCCACCGAAGTCGAAGGTCACGAAGATGGCCTCGCCGACGCGCAGCGGCTTGTCCAGCCCGATCAGCCGCAGCACCGTTGCCGCCTCCGAGTTGAGCTGTGCAAAACTCAGCGGCGGCACCACGATCTGGGCCGGCATGCCAGCGGGTGACGCAGTCTCGGTGGCCGTCGTTGCCGGGCTTTCCCCGAGCGGGGCGTTGGGGTCGCTGCGGACGACGTTCTGGGCGCCCTCGGTGGTGACGGTCACCGTGACCTGGTTCGGTGAGTCGTTGTAGAGGACCACGTCCAGGTTCGCGTCGTCACCGGCCTGGTAGCCGTCTACCCCCGGGTAGGCGATCAGCAGGCTACGAACAGCGAAGTCGCCGCTCTCACTCGCGACGTTGACACCCTGAATCGACGGTACGGTTTCGGCGGTCTCGGCGACCTGACCGGCGCTGCATCCAGAGAGCAGTAGCCCGCTCGTCGCCAACCCGGCCAGTAGCAGGGCCGACCGGCGGGAACCCCTGATCGAGCGCGTCACGTCGGTCCTCCTCGTCATGATCGGGCCCGGTCGTACGCCGGACACGGTGGCCATGCCCGTGCAGACCGGGCTCCAGGGTAGTTGGGACTGATCCAGTTCCGCACGCCGACCCGGGGATGCCACCGCTGTGAGGGCGCTCAAATCAATGGTCCGCTGGTCAAAAGCAGAATTACATCGATGATGGCGATTGCTAAGACTGCTCGGAAGGCGGCCGTCGATCGGGTCGTGGCGCGATTGGTGACGCGCTCGCCGTACCAGAGTAGCGGTGGTATCAGGACGGCGGCGGCCGCCGTGGCGAGCCCGACCGGCGACGGTGGTCCGGGCGGCCCGAAGACCAGGGTGGCGGTCGCCGCGAGCAGGAGCCCGATGGCGGCGGTCCGGCTGCCGCCCGGGCCGAGCCGGTGGGGCAGCCCGCGGACGCCGGTGCGGGCGTCGTCGTCGAGGTCGGGCAGCACGTTCGCGAAGTGCGCGCCGGCGCCGAGTAGGGCCGCGGCGACGACCAGCCAGACCGGTGGCGTTCCAGCGCCCGGCAGCGCCAGCACGATGAAGGCCGGCAACGACCCGAAGGAGGCCGTGTAGGGCAGGACCGACAGCGGCGAGGACTTCAGCGGCCAGTTGTAGAGCAGCGCGGAGATCAGCCCGGCGGTGGCTACGGCCGCGGCGGCCCGGTTCGTCGTCAGCGCGAGCACCGGGGTGGCGAGCGTGGCCGCGGCGGCGGCAACGGCGGTCGTGCGTCGGCTGACCAGACCGGCGGCGACCGGCTTGTCGGGCCGCCCGACCACGGTGTCCCGCTTCGCGTCGAGCGCGTCGTTGGTCCACCCGACGGCGAGTTGACTGGCAGCCACGGTGAGCACCACGACGACCACCCCCGTCAGCCGGTGCCCGACACCCCAGGCGAGCAGGCCGGCCACGGTGGTGACCGCGGCTGCTGGCTCGGGATGACTCGCCCGGAGCAGGGCCGCCACCGACCGGTTGCGGGTCGCTCCCGAGCCACCGGCTGTGCGCCCGGCTCGGTCCGGCCGGGTCAGCACCCGCGCGACACGCCGTAGCACTGAGGAGGTCATGAGGGAAGTCTGGTCGTTACCGGGCAGTCGTGCCACGCTCGGTCCATGCCAGAGGCTGGCCGCACCCTGCCGCGCAATGATCCGCGCCAGTACGACGACCTGGCCGGGGAGTGGTGGCGGCCGGACGGCGCGTTCGCCATGTTGCACTGGCTGGCCGAGTCCCGGGCGGCGTTGGTGCCGGCGGCGTCGCGTCCCGGCGCCCTCCTGGTCGACCTCGGCTGTGGTGCCGGGCTGCTCGCCCCACACCTCGCCGGCAAGGGCTATCGACACGTCGGGGTCGACCTCACCGGTTCGGCGCTGCGCCAGGCCGCCGGGCACGGCGTGGCGGTGCTCAACGCCGACGCGACCGCCGTGCCGCTCACCTCCGGCTGCGCCGACGTGGTGGCCGCGGGCGAGCTGTTGGAGCACGTTCCCGACTGGCGAACGGTGGTGGCCGAGGCCTGCCGGCTACTCCGACCGGGCGGGCTACTCGTCCTCGACACGCTCAACGACACCGCGCTGAGCCGCCTGCTCGCCGTCCACATCGGCGAGCGGCTGCCCACGGTCCCGCGCGGGATCCACGACCCACGGTTGTTCGTGGACGCCCGCGCACTGGTCGCCGAATGTGCCCGGTACGGCGTCGACCTGCGGCTGCGCGGGATTCGACCGCAGCTGATTCGGGTGCTCGGCTGGCTGGCGCGGCGGGCACGGGGGGCGGGCGGGGTGCCCCCACGCATCGTGCCGACCTGGTCAACTGCGGTGCTCTACCAGGGCTGGGGCCGGCGCGAGCGCGATCAGAAGCGGATGGACGGATCTGAGGAGGGAACGGTCGCATGACGCAGGCTGTGCAGGTGGCCCGCCGGTTGGCGCCGCGATTCGCCGCTCGGGCGGCCGACCACGACCGGGACGGCACCTTCCCGGTCGACGATTTCCGAGACCTCCGGGAGGCGGGCCTGTTCGGTCTGCTGGTGCCGCGGGAGCTTGGCGGCCTCGGCGCCGCCTTCGGGGAGTACGCGGCAGTCGCGACCGAGTTGGCCCGGGGAAACGGCGCGACCGCGCTGGTGTTCAACATGCATGCCTCGGTCACCGGCGCGCTGGGCGCGGTGACCGAGGAGTTGGCCGAGACGCTCGGCCTGCCAGACGAGGCGTTGGCGGCGCGGGACCGGCTGCTGCGGGCGGCGGCGGATGGCTCCTGGTACGCGGTGGCGATGAGCGAACGCGGGGCGGGGGCCCGGCTCTCGCAGCTCAGCACGGTGTACGAGCCGGTCGCCGGCGGCTGGCGGATCAAGGGGAGCAAGACCTTCTGCTCCGGTGCCGGCCACGCCGACGGCTATCTGGTGGCCGCCCGTAGCGCGGCTGACCCGTCGGTGGTCTCCCAGTTTCTCGTGCCGGCCGGGGACGGGCTGGCCGTCGAGGAGACCTGGGACTCGCTAGGCATGCGGTCCACCTCCTCCCACGACCTGCACCTGGAGGTGACGGTGCCGGCAGACCGGCTGCTTGGCGGGGTCGAGGGGCTGGCTCTGGTGGTGGCGCAGTTGATGCCGCACTGGCTGGTCGCGAGTTACGCCGCGGTGTACGTCGGGGTCGCGCGGGCCGCGATCGACGCCGCGGCCGAGCACCTGAACGCCCGTGAGCTCGGCGGTCTGCCGGCGGTCCGGGCCCGGCTCGGTCGCGCCGACGCGGCGGTGGCCGCGGCGGACCTGGTGGTGGCGGAGGCGGCCCGGCGGGTGGACGAGGCGCCGGGTGACGCCGAGACGAACCGTTGGGTCTGGCGGGCGAAGTTGCTGGCGGGCGCCACCGCGGCCGACGTGGCGGCCTCGGTGCTGGAGGCGGCCGGCACCGGGGCCACTCGGCGGGGGCATCCGTTGGAGCGGCTCTACCGGGATGCGCGTTGCGGTTCGCTGCACCCGGCCACCTCCGACGTCTGCGCGGACTGGCTCGGCATCGCCGTGCTCGGTGGCGACCCGGACCGCGACGGGTCGGCTCCTCGTTGGTGAAGGTGCTGGGAGATCAGAACGAAGGGTGGGCATCATGGCCGTGCCGGTGATCGCGGGGATCGGTACGGCGCATCCGCCGTCGGCCGAGCAGGGTGAGTTGTGGGAGGGCTTCTTCGCCCGGCACTACTCCGGAACCACCCGGGCGCTGGCCGAACGCATCTTCGCCAACTCGGGGGTGAATCGCCGGCAGGCCGCGGTCAATCCGGTGCTGGAGGATGTCTCCGACTGGTCGACCGAGCGGCGGATGCGGCGCTATCAGGTGGAGGCGCTGCCACTGGGCAAGGAGGCGGTTGGGCGGGCGCTCACCGCCGCCGGTCTGGCCGCCGGTGACGTCGGGCTCTTCGTGGTCTGTTCCTGCACCGGATACGCAACCCCGGGGCTGGACATTCTCCTCGCCCGGGATCTCGGCATGGCACCGGGCACGCAGCGGGTCTTCGTCGGTCACATGGGCTGTTATGCCGCGTTGCCGGGGCTGGGCGTGGCGAGCGACTTCGTGACCGCCCGAGACCAACCCGCCATGCTGCTCTGCGCGGAGCTGACCAGCCTGCACATTCAGCCCGCCACCGCCCGGGTGGACACCCAGCAGATCGTCTCGCACGCGCTCTTCTCCGACGCCGCGGTGGCCGCCGTGGTCGTGCCCGGTGGTCCCGGGTACGCGGTGCGGGCGGTCACCTCGGTGACCGACACCTCCACCGCCGATCACATGACCTGGGATGTCACCGACACCGGGTTCCGGATGGGGTTGTCGCCGAAGGTGCCGCAGGTGCTCTCGACGCAGGTACGGGCGCTGGTGGACGGCTTGCTCGCCCAGCATGACCTGCGGCGGTCGGAGGTGGACGGCTGGGCGGTGCACCCGGGCGGCCCCCGCATCCTCAACGTGGTGGAGCGGGAACTCGCCCTGCCGTCGTCCGCCCTGGCGGCGTCCCGGGAGACGTTGGCCGAGCGGGGCAACTGTTCGTCGCCGACGGTGCTGTTGGTGCTGGACCGACTACACCGATCGGTCGTGCCGGCGCGACGGGTGGTGATGTTGGCCTTCGGCCCGGGCCTGACCCTGTACGCGGGCCTCCTCGAACGGTCAGCTGGCGAGGCGGGCTAGCTCGGGTTCGTAGTCGGCGGTGGAGCGGAGCTCGGGGAGCACCTTCCGTACCGTCCCGGAGCGGTCCACGAGCAGCGCGCTGGCCACGCCGGCCCGGGGCGGCAGGCGAAGGAAAGCGCGTAACCCGTCGGCCGGGTCGTCGAGCGCGTGCAGGGCGGTCTCCGGAGCGGGGGGCGACTCGCGTACGGCGGGGGCGGGGTTGACGATGATCACGGTGACCCGGGGTGGCGCGACGGCGACGGTGTTGGCCACCTCGGCCGGGCAGGCGCACGCGTCGGTGAGGACGATCACGGCGGGCAGCAGGCCCCGCAGCGGCACCGGTTTACCGTTGTCCACCAGGTCGAACGCGGGCAGGGTTCGCCCGATCAGGTCCGCGGGGGTGGCCGGGGTTGACGCCGGTGGGGTGGGGGCGGGTTGGGCCCAGAGGGTCGCGTTCAGCCCGGCCAACACGGTGACCATGGCGATTAAAAGTGTCAGCAGCGCCGGCAGTATCGAACGAGATCGGGCCGGCCGGTTCAGTTCCCGGCGGAGCTGTTCGGCCTCGGCCGAGAGCTCTGCGGCGTTGTCCGGTACGACCACCCGGCCCCATTCGGGTGGCAGGTCCGGCAGTCCGGAGTCGTCGTCCGCGGCGGGCCTGCCCATCGAACCCCCTGGATTTTTGGCGAGCCTGAGGCGGGCTCTTGTTCAGCCTGCCGTACCGGGACCGCTCCCGCCAGGCATGGGCGAGCGCCCGGGTGCGGGCTACCATGAGTCGAGCGCATCGCCTTGGATCCGGGTTCCGCCACTCAGCCGTGGTGGCATAGTGCCGTCACGGAGCGTGTTCAATACTTCGGTCTGACGGCCTGTCAAGCTGAAGAAATCCCTCTCACAGGGCCCCTGAGCTGCGCCAACGGTCAGGGCAGCGGTGAGACACCGGTGTCTGAGCGTGTTACCCTAGACACAGCGAAAGGGGTTTCGAACCTATGGTTTTCAGTGTCGGCGAGACCGTTGTTTACCCCCACCACGGGGCCGCACTCATCGAGGCAATCGAGACTCGGGTCATTAAGGGCGAGGAGAAGCAGTACCTCGTTCTCAGGGTCGCGCAGGGTGACCTCACGGTCCGGGTTCCCGCGGAGAATGCCGAGATCGTGGGTGTGCGCGAGGTGGTCGGCGAAGAGGGCCTCGGCAAGGTCTTCGACGTTCTCCGGGCTCCGCACACCGAGGAGCCGACCAACTGGTCACGGCGTTACAAGGCAAATCTTGAGAAGTTGGCCTCCGGTAATCCGCTGAAGGTGGCCGAGGTCGTTCGCGACCTGTGGCGGCGGGAGCGGGAGCGGGGGCTGTCCGCAGGCGAGAAGCGCATGCTCGCCAAGGCCCGCGACATTCTCGTCGGCGAGGTCGCACTGGCCGAAAAGAGCACCAAGGACGAGGCGGAGACGCTGCTCGACAAGGTGCTGACCGAAGCCTGATCCGCACCTGATCGTCGTACCCGATCTGCCATGAGTAAATCACCGAGGACCGCGACGTGACCGCGCAGCTCGATCCGCGCGGTGACGTCGCGGTCCTCGTGCCTGCGGCCGGTGCCGGCGTACGACTGGGCCCTGGCCGGCCGAAGGCGCTTCGGCTGCTCGGTGGGGAGCCGCTACTGGTGCACGCGGTCCGCCGGCTCGCCGCCGCCGCATCGGTGCACACCGTGGTGGTGGCCGCTCCGGCGCCGGATCTCGTCGCGGTCCGCGAACTGTTGGCCCCGGTGGCGCCGGTCACCGTGGTGTCGGGCGGAGCGCAACGGCAGGCCTCGGTCGCTGCCGCGCTCGCCGCGGTCCCTGCCGGCCCGGAGATCGTGCTGGTGCACGACGCGGCCCGAGCGCTCACCCCGCCCGGGCTGGTCGAGTCGGTCGCCGCGGCGGTCCGCTCCGGTCACGACGCGGTGATCCCGGTGCTGCCGGTGGTCGACACCATCAAAGAGGTCGGCGTCAGCGAGGAGGTCCTCGGCACGGTCGATCGCTCCGCGCTGCGGGCGGTGCAGACGCCGCAGGGGTTCCGGCGGGCGGTGCTGACCACCGCGCACGCCGCCGCCACCGACCCGCTCACCGACGATGCCGGCCTGGTCGAGAAGCTCGGGGTGCCGGTGGTCTGCGTACCCGGCTCCGAATACGCCCTGAAGGTCACCCGCCCGTTCGACCTGGCGTTGGCCGAGCACCTGCTGGCGACTGACCGCTGACACGTACCCTCGGATGGTGATCGTTCCGCGGGTTGCCATCGGCGTTGACATGCACGCTTTCGAATCCGGCCGGCCTTGTTGGGTCGCCGGCCTGCACTGGCCCGGGCAGGACGGCCTGGCCGGGCATTCGGATGCGGATGTCGCCGCCCACGCCGCGTGCAACGCGTTGCTCTCCGCCGCCGACCTGGGCGATCTCGGCGCCAACTTCGGGGTGGGGCAGCCGGAGTGGTCCGGTGCCTCCGGTGCGGCCCTGCTCGGCGAGAGCGCCCGCCGGGTGCGCGCGGCCGGCTACACGATCGGCAACGTTTCGGTGCAGGTGATCGGGAACCGCCCCAAGATCGGGCCGCGTCGGGCCGAGGCGCAGCAGGTGCTCTCGGCGGCGGTTGGCGCCCCGGTGAGTGTCTCCGCCGCCACCACCGACGGGCTCGGCTTTCCCGGCCGGGACGAGGGTCTGACCGGCATCGCGGTGGCCTTGGTTTACGCAGCCCCGGCCGCTTAGGCTCGCAGCGATGTCCAGCGAACCCACCTCTGACCGCTCCGCCGCCGACGGGTACCTGCAGCGGGCCCAGCTCCTCGCCGAGCTCGGCCGCTACGACGAGGCCATCACCGAGTTGGGGTTCGCCCTAGCCCTTGATCCCGCCCACGCGGCGGTGTCGACCGAGCTCTCCCGGGTGCAGCTCGCGGCGGGGCGGCCCGCCGACGCGCTCACCGCCGCCGACAACGCGTTGGCGGTCGCGCCGGACTCGGTCTCCGCCCTGGTCGCCCGGGGGATGGCCCTGGCCGACCTGGCCGACCACGGGGAGGCGGCCCGGACCGCGGATCGGATTCTCGCGCTGGGGCCGGCGGACGCGTACGCCCAGCGCAACGGCGCGGCGATCCTGGCTGGGTCCCGTAATGGTCAGCCCGCGTTGAACGCGGCGTGGCGGGGGGTGGAGTTGGCCCCACAGGAGCCGGCGGGGCACCTGGCGCTCGGGTTGGTCGCGGCGAACCTGCAGCTGTACGACCTGGCCGAGCGGGCGTACACCGAGGCGCTGCGGCTCGACCCGCAGCTCGCCGAGGCGCGGCACGACATCGGGGTGCTGCGGCTGGAGCAGCGCCGGTGGAGTGAGGCGCTGGAGCACCTCGCCGAGGCGGCGGCGATCAGCCCTGGTCGGATCAATTCGGTGCGGACGATCTCGGTCGGCCTTCGTCAGCTCGTAGTGTTTGGCGCCGGTTGGTCCATGGTCGCCGCGGTGGTGATCGCCTGCTTCGCGGTGGGCAGCCCGGGGCTGTCCCGGGCTGTCGCGGCGGCGGCCGCCCTCGGTGCCGGGCTGCTGGTGTGGCGGTACGCGGCGAAGCTGCCCGGGGTGGCCCGCACGATCCTGCCGGAGCTGCTGCGCTCCGACCGGCCGTTGGCGCTGGCCGGATACGCGACTGCCGCGGCGCCGGTGCTGCTCCTGCTCTACACCCTCGTCGGCACGGTCTGGCCGCTGGTCCTGGCGATCGCGGTGGCGGCCTTCGCCGTCGTTACCGCGCTCGCCCGTTCGGTGCGCTGAGGGCTACCCGCGCCGCGCCCAGGTCCAGGCGTACGCGTCGTCTTCGCAGGCGGCGGCGGCGTCGCAGAGCTCCAGTGGGCGGAAGGTGTCGACCATGACGGCGAGCTCGTCGAAGTAGTCAACGCCGATCGACCGTTCGGCGGCGCCGGGCTGCGGCCCGTGGGTGAAGCCCGACGGGTGTAGGGAGATCGACCCCTGGCCGATGCCGGAGCCGCGCCGCGCCTCGTAGTTGCCCCCGGTGTAGAAGAGCACCTCGTCGGAGTCGACGTTGTGGTGGTTGTACGGCACCGGGATCGCGTCGGGGTGGTAGTCCACCTTGCGGGGGACGAACGAGCAGATCACGAAGTTCGGGCCCTGGAATGTCTGGTGCACCGGCGGGGGCTGGTGGACCCGGCCGGTGATCGGCTCAAAGTCGTGGATGGAGAAGGCCCACGGGTAGAGGTGCCCGTCCCAGCCGACCACGTCGAACGGGTGATTGGCGTAGACGTGCCGGGTCCAGCCGCGTCGGTGCCGGACCAGAACCTCGACGTTCTCGCCGGCAACGAGCAGCGGTGTGTCCGGTCCGCGGACGTCCCGCTCGCAGTACGGCGAGTGTTCCAGGAACTGACCGCGCACCGACAGGTAGCGCTTGGGTGGGCCGATGTGGCCGGCCGCCTCGACCGCCAGCAGCCGGACGGGCTCGGTGCCGGTGGGTACGAGCCGGTGGATGGTCGAGGTCGGGATGATCACGTAGTCGCCGGCGACGACGTCGAGGGGGCCGAAGGGGGACTCGACCCGCAGGGTGCCGGATTCGACGTAGAGGCAGTGGTCACCGGTGGCGTCGCGGAACAGCGGGGAAGGCTGGTCGGCCAGCACGTACGCGATCCGGACGTCGTCGTTGCCGAGCAGGTGGCGCCGGCCGAGCACCGGGTCGGCGCCGGGCCGGTCGAGTTGGTGGGTGCGCAGGTGGCGGGGCTTGAGTGGGAGGTTCGGCAGGCAGGTGACCGCTGGTGGGGTGAACTCCTCAGCGGCCACGATCGCGGTCGGCGCGTGCCGGTGGTAGAGCAGCGAGGAGTCGTCGGAGAAGCCTTCCTGGCCCACCAACTCCTCGGCGTAGAGGCGGCCGTCGGGCTGACGGAACTGGGTGTGGCGCTTGCGCGGCACCTCGCCGACGCGGCGGTAGAACGGCATCTCGCCCTCCCCGAGCAGATCATCCAGGGTGTCCGAAAATCGGACGCTATTGTCCGCTCCTTTAGCGTCCCGTAGATTGTTGTCTCGTGTCAACGAAGCTGCCCCGACTCCTCGCCGGCCTCGTCGACGACGCCGCCATCTTCCCGCCCGGCAGTGCGTCGCTGCCCGACGCCGTTCCGGCGCACCGGCAGCACCGCTCGTCCTGGTATGCCGAGCTCGTCGGCCCGCTCCTGGTCCCCGCCTCCACAGTGCTTAATCGGGAGCTGCATGCCCTGGTCGATCCAGCCGAGGAGCTCGTGGTCGGGCTGATCGGAGACACCGGAACAGCCAGCCTCCCGGCTGCCCTCGCCGCAGTGCCCACCGGCGTCACGATCCAGCAGGTCGAGGTCGCCGTCGCCGCCCGCGGCGCGGACCCGCAGCCGGGCCTGGCCAGGCTTCTCCCGGTGGCGGAGCAGCTCGCCGGCCGCACCGTCTACGCCGAGATTCCGCTGACCTTCGGCTTGATGGAGGCGCTGGACCGGCTCGTTGAGGCCCGCGCCGCCGGGCTGTCAGTGGCCGCGAAGTTCCGGACCGGCGGGCTCGCCGCCGAGCTCTTTCCCACCCCCACCGAGCTGGCCGCGGTGATCCACGGATGTCAGCAGCGGGGGCTGCCGTTCAAGCTGACCGCCGGGCTGCACCACGCGGTGCGACACCTGGACCGGGAGACCGGCTTCACCCACCACGGCTTCGCGAACGTACTCGCCGCCGCGCTCGTCGCGGCCGGGGGCGCCGAGGTGGAGCGGGTCACCGAGCTGCTCCGCGCCACCGACCCGCGGCCGTTGCTCGCTCCGATCGAGCAGCGGCTGGACGCGGCGCGTCCGCTCTGGGTCGGCTACGGCTCGTGCAGCATCCTGGAACCACTGACCGATCTGATCCAGCTGGGGCTGGTGAACGGGGGTACCGACGCATGACCTGGGTGACCGGCCTGGAGGGCTCGCCGTACGGGCTGCACAACCTGCCGTACGGGGTGTTCCGCACCGCCGACGGTGAGCCGCGGGTGGGCGTACGCGTCGGCACCCACCTGCTGGACCTCGGCGGCGCCGAGCAGGCCGGCCTGGTGCTGGCCGCCGGTACGCTGAGCCGTCCGCGGCTGAACGACTTCATGGCCCTCGGTCGTCCGCAGTGGACGGTAGTGCGGCAGCGGATAGTCGAGCTGCTCACCGACAGCTCCCACCGGACGGCGGTCGAGCCGCTGCTCCGGCCGCTGTCGAGCGTAGAGCTCCTGCTCCCCTTCGACGTGGCGGACTACGTCGACTTCTACTCCTCAGAGCAGCACGCCAGCAACGTCGGTCAGATCTTCCGGCCGGGCCAGCCGCCGTTGCTGCCCAACTGGAAGCACCTGCCGATCGGCTACCACGGTCGGGCCGGCACCGTGGTGGTCTCCGGCACCCCGATTGTCCGGCCGTGCGGGCAGCGGGCCACCCCGCAGGGTCCGGTCACCGGCCCCTCGGTTCGCCTCGACATCGAGGCGGAGGTGGGCTTTGTGGTGGGTGTGCCCAGTCCGCTGGGCAGCCGCGTCCCGGTCGGTGACTTCGCCGACCACGTGTTCGGTGTGGTCCTGGTCAACGACTGGTCGGCCCGGGACATCCAGGCCTGGGAGTACCAACCCCTGGGACCGTTCCTCGGTAAGTCCTTCGCCACCTCGGTCGCGGCCTGGGTGACGCCGCTGGAGGCGCTCGGCGCGGCGTTCGTGCCGGCTCCGGAGCAGGATCCACCGGTCGCTGACTACCTGCGCGACGAGCCCCATCTCGGGCTTGATCTGCGCCTGTCGGTGGAGTGGAACGGTGAGCGGGTGAGTGAGCCGCCGTTCGCCACCATGTACTGGACCCCGGCGCAGCAGCTGGCCCATCTGACCGTCAACGGAGCCGCGCTGCGCACCGGCGACCTCTACGCCTCCGGCACCGTCTCCGGCGCCGAGCGCGGTCAGGTCGGTTCGTTCCTGGAGCTGACCTGGGGCGGGGCGGAGCCGGTTCGGGTCGGTGGCAGCGAACGTACTTTCCTGGCCGACGGCGACACCATCACCATCACCGGCACCGCGCCCGGCCCGGACGGCACGGCTGTCGGCCTCGGCGAGGTCACCGGCACCATCGTCGCTCCCCGCTGACCAGCGAAGCCCCTTCCGTCCGGTCGGCGCCACCCCGGTTGCGCCGCGCGGCCGAAGCGATACCACCGGTGCGCCCACGTCCGCCCGTACCGAGCGAGAAACCTCCACCGGTACGGGCGGATCGCACAGGTCGTCCGATCAGGCTCCCGTCCTGTCACGTTGATCGACCGGATCCGTCGCCACGCGGTACGGGCCTGTTCCCCGGGTCGGGCTCGCGGCCGGTTGGCGGCACGGCGACAGGAGGGTGAAGGATGAACGACTTCCCAGGTGCGGTCTGGCGATCCAGCAGCCGCTCCAACGACCAGGGGCTCTGTGTGGAGGTGGCCGACAACCTGGTCCAGGCGCTCGGCGTGGTGGCCGTACGTGACTCGAAGGACAAATCTGGTCCGGCCCTCGCGGTGGGGGCTCCGGGATGGGCGAGGTTCATCCGAGCGGTCCGGGCCGGAGAGCTCGGTAGCTGAGTGGTGCGGGGGCCGTGCAGGGCAGCTGTCAAGCAATAGCCGGCGGCGGGACCCCGCGCGGCGGTCACGGCGCGTACCGTCGACGCCACGGGAGGTGGTATGTCGCGGGTGACGGTCATGCGGTCTATCCAGGCGCAGCCGAACGACGTGTGGCGCCTGCTCACCGACCTGACCATGCGCACCCACGCCGCCCCGGGTCGGGTGGTCCTGACCCACGGCGAGTTCGGCCCGGGCACCGCGTGGCGGGAGGTCCGCTCCCAGCCGGACGGGGCGGCGCTGGTTGAGGAGTTCGTCGTGGTCGAGGCCGTGCCGCCACACCGGCTGGTACTCGCCTCACCCGGCCGGGGGGTGGACTATCGGACCACCTGGGCGCTGCGTCCGGCCCGGTGCCGAGGCGAACGCAACACGGTGGTCACGGTCACCCAGGAGGCGATCCCCGCCGGTACCCGCGGCCGGATCGTCGCGTTCTTCCTCGGCGGGCTGGCCGCTCGGGCGGTCGCCGGTGCGCTGCGCCGCGATCTCGCCGAGCTCGCCGCCGCCGGTCGGGCCGCGCCGGCCCGGCAACCACGCCGCAGCCGGGCGCCGCGTGCTGGGTAGGGTTCCGGGCGGAGGTGCGCATGGTTTTCCCGACAGGCCGCCGGCTGTTCGCAGTGGCGGCGGTGGTCGTGGTAGTGGTGCTGATGGCGGTGGCGGCCACGGTTTACCGGGTGCTGGCCCCGGCCGAGGTCAGCACCGCGGCGGCCGGCGCATACCCGACGGCGGCGACTCCGTCCCCCGGCCTCGTCGCGCGGCTGCCGGTGGCGCCACTGGTGGTGGACGGCCGAATCCGGGTGTACGCGGCCGAGCGCCAGGTTTACGCCGACGAGCCGGTCGAGTTCAAGCATCGAAGTACCCCGTACTGGTCCTTCCGTCGCTGGCCCGCCCAGCTGGAGGGCGTGGTGGCGAGCGGCCACACCGTGGTGACCCAGTGGTCGGACGGCCAGGTGGTGGCGTTGGACGGGCGTACCGGCCAGGTCGCCTGGCGGGCGGAGGGGCCGGTGCCGGAGCACGACACCGAGTCCCGGCGAACCGGTGCGGAGACCGTGTGGAACCCGTCGGGGCTCTTCCTGGCTTCGGCTGCCGACACCTCGGTGGTACTCGCTGCCGGCGGGGATGCGTTGGCCGGCTGGAACCTGGCCGATGGGCAGCGACTCTGGCAGTCCGACGTCCGGCCGGGGTGTCAGCAGGCGATCGGCACCACCACGGCGGGTGGTCTGGTGAGCGTCGACTCCTGCGGCTCGGCGGCGACCATCGACTTCCGGGACGCGGTCACCGGCGCCGTTACCCGCTGGAGCCCGCCGGGCGGCGGGGAGACGCTGGTCGTCACCCCGCTCGGCTGCCACTCGGGTCGATCCGGCTGCGCCGGCCTCCGTACGGCTGTCGGACCGGGTGACGACGCGGCTCGGGGCTGGCTGTTCGGCTCGGGAGAGCCGGTGGCGGCCCCGGTGCTGGACGCGCCCGACACCCGGCTCGCCGGTGACGTCGCCGTCGGCGTACGAGACGGTGCTTTGGTGGCCCGCGAGCCGCGGACCGGGAGCGAGCAGTGGCGGCACGAGGACATGGGCGGGGCTCGGGTACTCGCGGTGGAGCCGGACCGCGTACATCTGGTCACTGACAGCAACAACCTGATCACGTTTGATGCGGGCAGTGGGGTCCAGCGGTCCCGGTTCCAGCTTTCGCTCGGCACCGACAGCACCTCGTGGGCCCCCGGCACCGCGTACGCGGTCGATGGCTACCTGGCGGTGGAGTGCCTCCGCCTCCCGGTCGACGCGGCGGCGGACGATCAGCGTTACTTCCTCACCTCGCGACCGGTTCTGCTCGCCGCGACCTGAGCGGGCCGTCAGCTCGCGGCGAGCAGAAACCGCCGTGGCTCAGCCGAGCGCGGCCTCGGCCGCGGCCAGGAAGGCGTCGTTCTCGGCCGGGGTGCCGATGGTGACCCGGACTCCGTCGCCGGGGAAGGGTCGGACGATCACGCCGCGCGACTCGCAGGCCCGGCCGAACTCCACCGCCTGGTCGCCCAGGGGTAGCCAGACGAAGTTGGCCTGGCTGGTCGGTACGTCCGGGACCAGCTTCCGTACCGCCTCGGTGACCCGGCCCCGCTCGGCCACGACCAGGGCGCAGCGCCGCCGCACCTCGTCGGCCTGGGCGAGGGCCGCCAGCGCGCCGGCCTGGGCGGCCGCGCTGGCGGAGAAGGGCGTGACCACCTTTCGGATGGCCGCGGCCACCTCCGGCTGGGCGACCAGGAAGCCGATCCGCAGCCCGGCCAGGCCCCAGGCCTTCGACAGGGTCCGCAGCACCGCCACGTTCGGTCGGTCCAGATAGCTGAGGCCGTCCGGCACCTCCGGGTCGGTGACGAACTCCCGGTAGGCCTCGTCGATGACCACCAGCACGTCGTCCGGGACCTGGTCGAGGAAGTGCTCCAACTCGGCTCGGCGTACCGCGGTGCCGGTGGGATTGTTCGGGTTACAGACCAGGACCATTCGGGTGCGGTCGGTTATCGCGGCGGCCATCGCGGTCAGGTCGTGCCCGTGCCCGGCGTCGTTGCTGACCCGTACGCTGGTCGCCCCGTTGGTCGCCGCGATGATCGGGTACGCCTCGAACGAGCGCCAGGAGTAGAGCAACTCGTCACCGGGCATGCAGGTGGCCCGGACCAGGTGATCGGCGAGCGCCACCGAGCCACAGCCGGTGGCGATCCGCTCGGCGTCCACCCCGTACTGCTCGGCGAGGGCCGCGCGCAGCGCCACCACGCCCATGTCCGGGTACCGGTGGGCGCCGGCGGCGGCCTCGGTGACCGCCGCCACCACCCCGGGCAGCGGTCCGTACGGCACCTCGTTGCTGGCCAGTTTGATCGCCTCGGGCAGGCCCAACTCGCGGGCCAGGTCGGCCGGGCTGCGCCCCGGCACGTAGCTGGGCAGGACGTCCAGGTCGGCGCGGGTGAGCCGGGGCGCTGGCCGGCGTTGTCCGGTGTCGGTCATGCGGTGTCTCCCGGGGGTGCGGGGCGGTCGTTCGGGACGGGGGTGCGGGGTAGCTGAACCACCACGGTCTGCGCCCGCTTGTCGTGCAGGGCCTGCCGGAGCGGACGGTCGAACAGTGGGGAGAGGGAGTCGATGAGCTGTAGCAGGAAGCCGACGCAGCAGAACCAGAGCAGGGTGGGCAGGCCGAGCGTGTTCCAGCGGCGCAGCGCCCGCCCGAAGCCCAGCGGGGCGACGGCGCTCACCGGTAGCACCTGCAGGCCCATCACCCGTTTGCCGAAGGTCTGCCCGCGGTTGGCCATCGACGGTACCTCGTAGGCCATCCAGAGCGCCGTGGCGATCAACAGAATCGCGATCTGGAGGCCGCCGGCCTGGTCACCCGCCGCCGGCAGCTGCTCGGTGGTGGTGTCCTGGTCAACGACCCGGCGCCAGGCCTCGGCGATGGGCGGGGACATCTGCTGGATGTACTGCCACACGAACCAGAAGTTCACCACCACGTTCAGCGCGAGGACGACCGCGATGTCGATGAGGCGGGCTACCAGCCGGGCCCCCAACCCGGCCAGCGGCAGCCCGTGCGGACGAGGCTCGGGCTGCTGGCCGGGCCAGGCCGGGTACGGCGCGCCCGGTGGTGGCCCGCCGGGTGTCCCCGGGTATGGCGCGCCCGGTGGGGGCCCGTAGCCCGGTGGTGGGGTGCCGGACCCGGACGTGGCGGGCTGGCCCGCCACGGCGCCCGGCTGGCCGGCGGGTGGGCCGGGCTCGTCGGGCCGGGTTGCCGGTTTCGGCTCGGGCTTGGGCTCGGGCTCGGGCGGCGGCGGGCCCGCCGGGGGTGTGGCCTCGGCCGGGATGGGTGCACCGAGCCAACCCTCGCCGTCCCAGTACCGCCGGGTGCCCGGGTCAGCGGGGTCCAGGTACCAACCGGGTGCGACGCTCACCGCGCCACCTCGTTCTGCTCGCTCACCTGGACACCTTAACGACGGCGGTTGGCGGTTCGGGGGTTGGCGGCCACCGGGCCGCCAACTCCGACCGTCACAGGTTGCCGCGCTTCTCCTGTTCCCGCTCGATGGCCTCGAAGAGCGCCTTGAAGTTGCCCTTGCCGAAGCCGAGCGAGCCGTGTCGCTCGATCAGCTCGAAGAAGACGGTCGGGCGGTCCTGCACCGGGTTGGTGAAGATTTGGAGCAGGTAGCCGTCCTCGTCCCGGTCGACCAGGATCCGGCGCGCCTTCAGCTCCTCGATCGGCACCCGGACCTCGCCGATCCGGGCCCGCAGCTCCGGGTCGTCGTAGTACGAATCCGGGGTCTCCAGGAAGTCCACGCCCGCCGCACGCATCGCGTCCACGCTGGCCAGGATGTCGTTGGTGGCCACCGCGATGTGCTGGGCCCCGGGGCCCTGGTAGAAGTCCAGGTACTCGTCGATCTGCGACTTCTTCCGGGCGACTGCCGGCTCGTTGAGCGGGAACTTCACCTTCCGGGTGCCGTTGGCGACCACCTTGCTCATCAGCGCCGAGTAGTCGGTGGCGATGTCGTCGCCGACGAACTCCGCCATGTTGGTGAAGCCCATCACCCGCTGGTAGAACTCGACCCACTCGTCCATCCGGCCCAGCTCGACGTTGCCGACGACGTGGTCGATCGCCTGGAAGAAGCGCTTCGGCTGGACGCCGGCGTCGATCATCGGCTGGCGGTCGACGATCGGTCGGCGGGCGACGTAGCCGGGCAGGAACGGACCGTGGTAGCGGGAGCGGTCCAGCAGGGTGTGGCGGGTGTCGCCGTAGGTGGCGATGGCGGCGAGCCGGACCGAGCCGTGTTCGTCGCTGACCTCGTGCGGCTCGGCCAGGCTGGTCGCTCCCTGGGCCACGGCGTGCGCATACGCCGCGTCCACGTCGGGGACCTCCAGCGCGATGTCGCAGACCCCGTCGCTGTGCCGGGCGACCTGCTCGGCGCCGGGCGCGTCCGGTCGGACCGCGCCGGTGAGGACGAACCGGGCCGAACCGCTGGTCAGCACGTACTGGGCGTGATCCCGGTAGCCCTGCTCCGGCCCCCGGTAGGCCACGCAGGTCATGCCGAACGCGGTGGAGTAGTAGTGCGCGGCCTGTTTGGCGTTGCCGACCAGGAATTGCACGTGGTCCAGGCCCCGGACCGGGAACGGGTCGCGGCTGATGTCGTGGTCAACGGCGCCGACCAGCAGGTCGGCGTTGACCTCGTCGTTCGACTGGGGTCGGTCGATCGCCTGGGTCATGGTGGCCCTCCCTCGCGTACCGGCCGGCCTGGTGGGCCGCGGCCGTGGTTCCGTCAGTGCCGGTTCTTCCCGTGAATATCGCTGTGCTTCCGGTCACTGGGCAACTGTTGTTGAACTGGCTGGTCAGCTTGTACAAGCAGTAGGGTCCTTACCTGTGAACCCTGGTCATGCTGTCCAGCTGGACAGCCTCGACGTTGGCCTGATCGAGCTCTTCGCCGAGGAGCCGCGGATCGGAGTGCTGGAGTGCTCCCGTCGCCTCGGGGTGGCCCGGGGCACCGTGCAGGCGCGGCTGGACAAGCTGGTCGCCCGCGGGGTGATCGAGGGGTTCGGCCCCGCGGTGTCCCCGGCCGCCGTCGGGTTCGGGGTGACCAGCTTCGTCACCCTGGAGATCAGCCAACGACACGGGCGCGATCCGGTCGTCGCCCACCTGGCGGCGATCCCGGAGGTGCTCGAGGCGCACACCATCACCGGCTCCGGTGACCTGCTCTGCCGAATCGTGGCCCGTTCCAACGCCGACCTGCAACGGGTGATCGACCAGATCGTGTCCCACGAGAGCATCCGACGTACCTCGACGATCATCGCCCTGGCCGAGCAGATCCCGCACCGGGTCCTGCCCCTGCTCCGCTCCGCGCTGCGGGCAACGTCACCGCCGGCCACGGAGGGCGCTGGGGTCGGTCAGCCGTTCTCGGCGAGCGCGTCCCCCAGCGAGGTGCGGCGGTAGCGGACCGTCCGGCCGACGCGGGCGCGGGTCACCAGGCCCGCCTCGCGCAGCACCGCCAGATGGTCGCCGACGCCGCCCAGGCTCAGACCGAGTTGGGCGACGAGCTGACTGGTCGTCGCGGGGGCCGTCAGGGCGCGCAGCACCGTGGCGCGGCCCCGACCGACCAGCCGGTCCAGCGCGTCCACCGGCCGCGCCGGGTCCGGGGGTCCGAGTAGTTCGGCGACCCCGGCGGCCCGGTAGACGATCGCGTACGGCCCGGGCTGCTCGACGTAGTACATCAGGGTGCCGAAGACGGTGGGCACGAAGAGCATTCCGCGCCCGCTCAGCGGGTACGTCCGCGGGTCCCGGTCGTCGATGTCGAGATAGCCGACGCCCGGGCCGGGCACCCAGCGCAGCCGGGGGTCCAGGTCCGCGACCGCCGCGCCCCAGCCGTACGCGAGCAGCCGCCCCGCCCGGTGCAGCAGGTCCCGCTCCAGGACGGCCCGCAGTCGCGGCCAGTCCGGCTCGACCAGCGTGACCCAGGCCGCTTCGATCCCGTCGGCGAGTTGGTCCACCACCGTCGGCGACTCGTAGATCCGACGGGCGTTCGTCGGTGGGGTGCGGTGGCCGGCGAGGTTGCGGGCCAGCTCGGCGCGGGCCCGCGCCAGTGGAGTAGCCCGGACCAGGGCGAGTTCGTCGGCGAACTCCCGTGCCGTGCCGTCCGGCGGCGGTTGGAAGAAGTCCGCGTTGTACGCGTCCCGGCGCTGCAACGCCAACAGCGCGTCGATCGCCGGCACGCTTCGCCGCAGCTGCTCGAAGACGGGGCGGGCCCGGGTCACCCACGGGGTCAGCCCGGTGGCCTCGCTCTGCCCGGCGCAGAGCCGCAGCGCCGACACCGCCTCCCCGAGCGGCGAGATGGCGTAGCGGCTCACCGCCACATCCGCCGAGGTCACCTCGATCCACATGCTGCTCCTTTCGCTGGTGAACGAAAGGATAGGTCGTCGGCGGTTCACTCCCCACACTTGCTCGGTGATCGTTACCGACTCCCGTCCCGTCACCTTCCGGGACGTCTTCGCCGTCGCCGAGTTCCGGGCGCTCTTCGGCGGCTACAGCGTGTTCATGATCGGCGAGACGGTGAAGATGCTCGCCCTGTCCATGCTGATCTACGAGCGCACCGGCTCCGGGCTGCTCGCCGCGTTGGCGTACGTGACCGGGTTCCTGCCGCACGCGGTGGGCGGGGTGTTCCTGCTCGCCCTCGCCGACCGGTGGCCGCCGCGGCGGCTCATCGTCGGCTACGACCTGTTCCGGCTCGCCATGGTCGTGGTGCTCGCGCTCGGCGTGCTCTCCCCGGCGGCCATGCTCGGCCTGGTCGCGGTCGTCGGACTCCTCGCCCCGGTCAGCAGCGCCGCCCGCAGCGCGCTGCTGCCGGAGATACTGCACGGCGACGCGTACGTGTTGGGGCGGTCGGTGCTCACCGTGGCGGCCGGGGGTACCCAGGTGGCCGGGTTCGCCCTCGGTGGCCTGCTGCTCGGGCTGGTCGGCCCGTACGGGGCGCTCTGGCTCACGGCGGCCACCTGCCTCCTCGCCGCCCTGCTGGCCCGGGTCGGGCTGACGTCCCGAGCGCCCCGGGTGGCGGACGCCGGAAACGCCGTCGGGGAGACCTGGCGGGTCAACCGGACACTCCTCGCCGACCGGCGGGTACGCAGCCTGCTCCTGGCACAGTGGATTCCCGGCTCGCTGCTGGTCGGGGCCGATGGCGTGCTCGTGCCGTACGCGGCCCAGCTCGACCCGGCGGCCAGTGCCGGCCTGCTGCTGATGGCCGGCGCCTTCGGGATGCTCCTCGGTGACCTGCTGGTAGGACGGTTCGTCGGGCCCGCCCTCCGGGAGGCGTTGACTCCGTGGCTGGCGCTGCTGCTCGGCGTGCCGATGCTGGCTTTCGTGGCCGAGCCGAGCCAGTGGCCGGCGGTGGTGCTGCTCACGGTCGCGACCGCCGGTTTCGCCTACCACCTCGGGCTGGCCCGGCGGTTTCTCGACGCGGTGCCGGAAGCCCGCCGGGGGCAGGCGTTCGGGCTGCTGGGCACCGGCATGATGGCGGGGCAGGGATTGGCCGCCGCGGCCGGCGGGGCGTTGAGCGAGGTGGTCGCCCCCGGCACCGTGATGGCGCTGGCCGGGGTGGCGTCGATCACCGCGACGGTGGTGCTCTGGCGGACGCTGGCCCCGCCGGGTGCGGGCGCGGCGGGATGCGGCGGTCCGGGCAGGCGGCTACCGTGTCCCGGTGGTGAAGGGGCGCGGCCTTGGTAAGCCTGGTTGGTTGCTGCTCGGGCTCGTGACGGTCGTCGTGCTCTCGGTGAGCGGTGTCTGGAACCCGTTCCCCGGCGTGTGGGACTGGGCCAACCGCAGTGCCCCGATCGGCGGGCCGGGCGTGGTCTGGCAGCAACGCGTCGGTGGCACCCCGCGCAGCGTCACCATCGCCGGCGAGGCCGTCGTGGTCGAGCAGCGCACCCGGGTGGAGGCGGTACGGCTCGGTGACGGCACCCCGCTCTGGAAGCGCAAGGCCGACTGGTCGGCGGTCGCCGGTGCGGGGCAGGACGCTGTCGTCGTGGTGGGCAAGCTCCTCACCCGGGGCTACGAGGTGCTCGACCCGGTCACCGGTGCGACCCGGCGCCGGGACGATGCCGCGGTCGCGGTCTGGACCTGGCAAAACCTGCTGATCGACGCGCGCTGCCCGGCCCCCACCGACTGCACGTTGCACGCCTGGGACCCGCGCGGGGACACGCCGCTGTGGACGGCCTATCTGCCGGGCGTCCAAAGTGGCCTGCTCGGCGACAACCCGGGGCTGCTCGACACCCGTCGAATCGAGGCCGTCCGGATCGACAACGGGGTCTCCGGCCCGGAGCCGGTACCCGGGCTGCTCGGGTTTCCGGTCGACGGTCGCGTGCACGTGTTGGACACCGCGACCGGGCGGGTGCTGGTCGACATCGAGCCCGGCCGGGACGAGCGGCTGTCGGTGGTCGGTGGCCGGATGCTGCGGCTCACCGCCCGATCCGAGGAGGGCAACTGTCGCTACGCCGTCTCTGGATGGGACCCGTTGTCCGGGCAGGAGATCTGGCAGCGGGCGGGCGTCAACTTCGGCACCGCCGACGCCATCGGCTGTGCCCAGCGCCGGGATCCGCTGGGCGCCCGCAGCGTGCTGGTCGGGGTGTCGCCGGACGGCAAGCAGGCGGTCCTCGACGCCTACGACGGCCGGCTGCTGCTGGTCACCGACGTGGGCACGAAGATCGTCGCCGTTGACGATCGGCATGCCCTGGTCCGCGCGGCCGACCAGCGCTCGGTCTCGGTCCGCGAACTGGGCGGTGGCGAAACCCGGTGGACCCGTCCCACTGAGGAGGAGCCGAGGGCGTCGCTCACCCCGGCCGCGGCGATCTTCGCCGAACGGGAGCCGTCCCGGCTCGTCGCGCTCGATCCGGGTACCGGCGCTGAGCTGGCGAACCTCCGGACGGCGGCGAACGCGCTCGCGGTCGGAGCGAACGGCATGGTCATCGGCGAGGGCCGGCAGATCGGGTACGTCTCCTTCCAGTCGACCGACCCGGCGGGGTGAGAGCGCTGTCCCAGGACCTACCCGCCGGGTGGGACCGGACGGCTCTTCTGCCCTAGGCTTTCCGCTCATGAGCAGTGCCGCCTCCTTCTCGTACGCACCCCTGCTGCCGACCGGTTCGGACCAGACGGAGTACCGCCTGATCACCGACGAGGGCGTTGACGTCGTCAACGGCCCCGGTGGTCGCCGCTTCCTTACTGTGGAGCCGGCCGTGCTCACCGCGCTGACCGCCGAGGCGATGCACGACATCGCGCATTTTCTGCGCCCCGCGCACCTGGCGCAGCTACGGTCGATCATCGATGACCCGGCGGCCTCGCCGAACGACCGCTTCGTCGCGCTGGACCTGCTGCGCAACGCCAACATCGCCGCCGGTGGGGTGCTCCCGATGTGCCAGGACACCGGTACGGCGATCGTGCTGGGCAAGCGGGGCCGGCACGTACTCACCGACGGGGCGGACGCAAAGTCGATCTCCCGGGGGGTCTGGCAGGCGTACACCCGGCTGAACCTGCGTTACTCGCAACTCGCCCCACTGACCATGTGGGAGGAGCGCAACACCGGCAGCAACCTGCCCGCGCAGGTGGAGCTCTACGCCGAGGACCCGGACGGGCAGCCGGACGCGTACAAGTTCCTCTTCATGGCCAAGGGCGGCGGCTCGGCCAACAAGTCGTACCTGTACCAGGAGACCAAGGCGTTGCTGAATCCGACTCGGATGATGCAGTTCCTGGAGGAGAAGCTGCGGTTGATCGGCACGGCGGCCTGCCCGCCGTACCATCTGGCCGTCGTCATCGGCGGCACCAGCGCCGAATACGCGCTGAAGACCGCCAAGCTGGCCTCGGCGAAGTACCTCGACGGGCTGCCGACCGCGGGTTCGCTGACCGCGCACGGCTTCCGCGACCTGGAGCTGGAGGCCGAGGTGCTGGAGCTGACCCGGGACTTTGGCATCGGCGCGCAGTTCGGTGGCCGGTACTTCTGTCACGACGTGCGGGTGGTCCGGCTGCCCCGGCACGGCGCGTCGTGCCCGGTCGCGATCGCCGTGTCCTGCTCGGCGGACCGGCAGGCGGTCGCGAAGATCACCCCCTCGGGGGTGTGGCTGGAGCGACTGGAGACGGACCCGGCCCGCTACCTGCCCGACGTGACCGAGTCCCAGTTGGAGTCGTCGGAGGTGGTCCGGGTCGACCTCAACCGGCCGATGGCCGAGATCCGCGCCGAGTTGAGCAGGTACCCGGTCAAGACCCGGCTGTCGCTGAGTGGTCCGCTGGTCGTCGCCCGGGACATCGCCCATGCCAAGATCGCCGAGCGGCTGGATGCCGGCGAGTCGATGCCGGCCTACCTGCGGGACCACGCGGTCTACTACGCCGGGCCGGCGAAGACCCCCGAGGGCTATGCCTCCGGCTCGTTCGGCCCGACCACGGCGGGTCGGATGGACGCGTACGTGGAGAAGTTCCAGGCCGCCGGCGGCTCGATGGTGATGCTGGCCAAGGGCAACCGTTCCACCCAGGTCACCCGCTCCTGCCAGGAGCACGGCGGCTTCTACCTCGGCTCGATCGGCGGCCCGGCGGCCCGGTTGGCCCAGGACTGCATCAAGCACGTCGAGGTGCTTGAGTACGCCGAGCTCGGCATGGAGGCGGTCTGGCGGATCGAGGTGGAGGACTTCCCGGCCTTCATCGTGGTCGACGACAAGGGCAACGACTTCTTCGCCGAGGTGACCAAGCCGGTCCTCACCGTGGGCCGCCGCTGACATCGGTGCGCCCGCTCGGCTGCAGCGGAACGGGCGCACCGCCCCCGTCACATGTTTCATCAACTGCGCGTCCTGGATTGTCGGACGCCCCTCTCTTGATCCACTCTCACCGCGCTATCGCTGTAGCCAAAACAGTTTTAGGCCGACAGCTACCCTGCTGGAAGTTGCAAGAACGGCAGAGGCGGAAGTATGCGGTTTGGGATCCTGGGCCCGCTACGGGTCGGTGGCGAGGCCACCGTTACCGCGGGTCGGGATCGGACCATCCTCGCGATGCTGCTACTGCAGGCTGGTCGGATCGTGCCAGCGGAGGAGTTGGTCGACGCGGTCTGGGAGGAGCAGCCACCGGCTACTGCCCGAGCCCAGCTGCAGACCTGTGTGTCCCGGCTGCGGCGTCGGTTCGTCACCCTCGGGTTACCCCCGGAGCTCATCGTCACCGACCCGGTTGGCTACGGCGTCCGTACCGCGCCCGGTGACCTCGACGCCGAGGTGTTCGGCGACGAGGTTGTTGCCGCGCGGGCGGCGGTCGCCGCTGACCAACTGGCTGACGCCCGCCGGCGGTTCCGTACCGCGCTCGCGCTCTGGCGGGGGCCGGCGCTGGGCGGCGTCGCCGGGCGGAGCATACGCGGCCGGGCGCAGACGCTCGACGAGCAACGGGTGACGGCGCTGGAGGAGTGCGTCGACGTCGAGCTGCGGCTCGGCAACGCCGTCGACCTGATCGACGAACTGACCGAGGCGGTCGCGCGACACCCGCTGCGGGATCGCCTGCGGGGCCAACTGATGCTGGCTCTCTCCGCCATCGGTCGCCAGGCCGATGCCCTCGCCGTCTACCGGGACGGGCGCCGGCACTACGCCGACGAGTTGGGCATCGAGCCCGGCGTGGAGCTGCAGGAGCTGCACCAGCGGGTGCTGGCCGGGGACCTGGTCACCACTGGATCGCGGCGCAGCACCGCCCCGGTCCGGGGCCTACCGAGGGCGATCAGCGACTTCACCGGCCGACAGGAGATCGTCGCGAACCTGTTCCAGCAGTTCCACGAGGGAGACACCCAGGTTCAACTGATCGACGGGATGGCGGGTAGCGGCAAGACCACCCTCGCGGTGCACCTCGCCACCCGCCTCGCCGACCGCTACCCGGACGCGCAGCTCTTCATCGACCTGCATGGCCACAGCGACCGCACCCCGTTGACCCCGGCCGCCGCGGTGGCGACATTGCTGCGGCAGCTCGGGATACCGGCGGAGCAGGTTCCGGTGGACCTGGAGGATCGTCTCGCCCGGTGGCGCACCGAACTCTCCGACCGGCGGGCGCTGGTGTTGCTGGACAACGCGGCGAGCGTCGATCAGGTCGCACCCCTGCTGCCGACCGGGCGTTCCTGCCTCACCCTGGTGACCAGTCGATGGCGGTTGGCCGGGCTGGACGCGGGCCACCCCGTGTCGCTGCCCGTTCTCGATCTGGACGAGGCCGTCACGATGTTGGGGCGGGTGGCCGGTCCGGAGCGGGTCGCCGCCGAACCGGAGGCGGCGGCGGAGGTGATTCGTCGCTGCGGCTTCCTGCCGTTGGCGATCCGACTCGCGGGTGCCCGGTTGGCGCACCGGCCGAGCTGGCAGATTGCTGACCTTGTCGAGCGGCTGGCCGGAGCCCGTGACCCGTTGGCCGAGTTCACGGCCGGGCCGCGTTCGGTTGGCGGCGCCTTCGCCCTGTCGTACGCGCAGGTCTCACTGCCCGCGCGGCGGCTCTTTCGGCTGCTCGGCGTGCATCCGGCCTGCGACTTCGACAACGCGGTCGCCGCCGCGTTGGCTGAGCTGGCCCTACCCGACACCCGGGACCTGCTCGACGAGTTGATCGACGCGAACCTGGTCGAGGAGCCGAGGCCGGGCCGGTTCCGCCTACACGACCTGGTCCAGGAGTACGCTCGCCGCCTGTTGGCCGAGCCCGGCCGGAGGGCCGAGCGCTCCGCGGCCCTGGAACGGCTCCTCGATCATCACCTGTACGTGGCGGCGGCGATCGCCCGTTCGCTCGAAGCATCCAGTCGGGCCGCCTTCGTACTGCCGGATCCGCCACGGGCCGACCTGGTCGAGGCATGCCTACCGCAGGGGACGACCTGGTTCGAAAACAACCGCGTGGTGTTGACCGTGCTGCCCCGAATCGCCGAGGCGGAGGGATTGCTCCAGCACTGTTGGCGGCTTGCCCGCGCCTGCTGGTGGGCGAGCTACCAAGGCGGCCACTTCAGCGAGCTGATCGAAATGCACACCGTGGGGCTCCGCGCGGCGGAGCGCCTCGACGATCAGGCTGCGGTGGCGCTGACCCTGAACTACCTGGCCTCGGCGCACTATCGGCTGGCGCAGTTCCCCGAGGCGATCACCCTGACGTCGCGGTGCCTCCAGGTGTGCCGCCGGCTCGGGCTGCGCCGACAGGTGGTGAGCGCACTGATGAACCTCGGAATCGCCTACTCCAACTATGGCGACTACCGGCGCGGCTTGGAGTTTTTCGACGAGGCGATCAGGTCCGCCGATGCTGGAACCGGGCGGGGTGCGCTTGTTGAGCTGACGAGCAACAGGGGCTGCGCGCTCGCTTACTGGGGCCGGTACGAGGAAGCCTTGCGCACGATCCGGATGCACATGGTGCTGGCCCGAGAGCTCGATGATCTTTGGGAACTGGGCCGGGCGTTCGCGCACACCGGCATGATCCGGCACCGGATGGGGGACATCGAGCCCGCCCGGCGGCTGCTCCAGGCGGCACTACGGCTCACCCGGCGGGTCGGCAACAGCTACGGCGAGGGCGAGGTCCTCAACGAGTTTGGCGTGTTGGCGCGGGAGGCTGGGCGGCCCGGGGAAGCCGCGCGACTGCACCGGGAGGCGCTGATCGCGATCAACAAGTCCGGCGACCGGGTTGGTGCGTGTGGCTCCCGCAACCTGCTGGCTCGGGCGATCGCCGAGCAGGGGGACCGGCCAAGCGCGTTGGATCTCTTCCGCCGGGTGCTGCAGGACGCCCAGAAGATCAACCATCGGTACGAGCAGGCGCGGGCCCTGGACGGCATGGCCCGCTGCCTGCGGTCGACGGACGTGCGTGCGGCGCGAGCGTACTGGGTCCAGGCGCTTGCCCTGCTCGACCAGGTCGATGTGCCGGAGCGGCACGAGGTGCGGCGGCTGTTGACCGAGCTTGGTTGAGCGGCTCGGGGTGAATATCGGCGCGGGGCGGTCGTGCGCGGCAGGATGGTGGGGTGACGAAACCTGAGGTGACGGGCTACCGGATCGAACGCGACTCGATGGGCGAGGTGGAGGTGCCGGCCGCGGCGCTGTGGCGGGCGC
The DNA here is from genome assembly GCF_000378845.1 of Salinispora pacifica DSM 45544. Lineage (NCBI taxonomy): Bacteria > Bacillati > Actinomycetota > Actinomycetes > Micromonosporales > Micromonosporaceae > Salinispora > Salinispora pacifica. The sequence continues at coordinate 3,587,948 of NZ_KB905359.1, forward strand.
AGACCCAGCGCGCGGTGCAGAACTTCCCGATCTCCGGGCGGGGGATGGAGCCGGCCCAGATCCGGGCGCTGGCCCAGATCAAGGGAGCCGCGGCCGAGGTCAACGGTGAGCTGGGGGTGATCGACGCGAACGTGGCCGCCGCGATCGTCGCCGCCGCGGCGCACGTTGCCGACGGCGGGTACGACGACCAGTTCCCCGTCGATGTCTTCCAGACCGGTTCTGGCACGTCGTCGAACATGAACACCAACGAGGTGATCGCCACCCTGGCCGGTCGCGAGCTCGGTGCCGACGTGCACCCCAACGACGACGTGAACGCGTCCCAGTCGAGTAACGACGTCTTCCCGTCCTCGATCCACCTGGCCGCCACCGAGTTCGTGACCCGGGACCTGTTGCCCTCCCTGGTGCATCTGGCGGAGGCGTTGGAGGGCAAGGCCACCGAGTTCGGGGATGTGGTCAAGGCGGGGCGTACCCACCTGATGGACGCCACGCCGGTCACGCTCGGCCAGGAGTTCGGCGGGTACGCCGCGCAGGTCCGCTACGGCATCGAGCGGCTGGAGTCGGCCCTGCCCCGCCTGGCTGAGCTGCCGTTGGGTGGGACCGCCGTCGGCACCGGCATCAACACTCCGCTGGGCTTCGCGGCGCGGGTGGTCGAGCGGCTGCGCGACTCGACGGGGCTGCCGTTGACCGAGGCGCGGAACCACTTCGAGGCGCAGGGCGCGCGGGACGCGCTGGTGGAGACCTCCGGGCAGCTGCGGACGATCGCGGTTGGTCTCTACAAGATGGCCAACGACATCCGTTGGATGGGCTCCGGCCCCCGCGCCGGGCTGCGGGAGTTGCGTATCCCGGATCTCCAGCCCGGTTCGTCGATCATGCCCGGCAAGGTGAACCCGGTGGTCTGCGAGGCGGTCCGCCAGGTCTGTGCGCAGGTGATCGGTAACGACGCGGCGGTCGCCTTCGCCGGTTCCCAGGGCGACTTCGAGTTGAACGTCATGCTCCCGGTGATGGCCCGCAACCTGCTGGAGTCGATCAAATTGCTGGCCGCGTCGGGGCGGCTGTTGGCGGACCGGTGCGTGGTCGGCCTGGTCGCGGACGTCGAGGTCTGTTTGGCGTACGCGGAGGGCTCGCCGTCCATCGTCACCCCGCTGAACCGGCATCTCGGGTACGACGAGGCCGCTTCGATCGCGAAGGAGGCCCTCGCGAAGCAGGTTCCGATCCGGGAGGTGGTGGTCTCCCGGGGGCACCTGGAGTCCGGCAAGCTCACCGGGGAGCAGCTCGACGAGGCGCTCGACCTGCTCCGGATGACGCACCCCTGACCGGTGTGGGGTGCCGCGGCACTTCGGTCAGCTCGCCAGGACCTGGTTCCAGTACGTCATCGTGGCCCGTCCCCCCGCCTGACCACGGAGGGCCGCATCCAATGGGTGTTGGTCGGTTGGCGCGTGCGGTTCGTGATCAGTAAGGCGGGGATATCGGCGCCGGTAGGTAGCGTTTAGTTATTACTGTGTAACTGGATCGGGCCGGAAACGGGAGCTACGCGTGCCCAACTGTGCTTGATGTCTGGTCTCAGTCGACTGTTAGGCGGTGTCGTTGGCGCGTTCGGCAAGTAGCGTCGCCCGCTGTCTGTTGACGAATGCGGGAGGGTACGTGTCATGGCCGCTGCCCACGCCGGGCCTGGTGCGGTCAGCAGGCCACCGTCGCCGGAACCTTGCCACGACGCGGTAAACGTTAGTGGCCCACATCAGTGCCCGCGTCTCGGGGAACCGCTTCCTTTAACTCCTTCTTAGTCATTTCTTAGGCACGTTGCCGCAGGAAATATCTGGCCCGTAGCGTCGCCTCGACCCCGCAGTTTAAACCGAGGAGGCTACCGGCGTGTACGGCTGGAGCGAATCGATGGAACCGGATGATAATCGCCGGCGATCCGAACCGGCGGCCGATGGCTGGGACCAGCCTGTCGACGAATGGGACCGCCCTGTCGACGAATGGGACCGCCCTGCCGACGAGTGGGACCGGCGGCAACAGACCGCGCACTGGCGGGCGGAGTCCGAGACCCCACAAGGCTGGGCAGCCGCGGGTAGCTCGTACCATGACCAGCCCTCGCGGGGTGGGCAAGCCGCCCCCACCTGGCAGCACACCGGCGGCTGGCAGCAGGAATCAGCGGGCGGCTGGCGCCGGCCCCCCACGGGCTGGCGAGACGAGCCCTCCGGAGGTGGGCGTCACGCGGCTGGTGCCACCGGAGGACCCGAGGTCACCGGCGGTTGGCGGCCTGAGGAGACGGCCATCAGGCGGACCGCTGGGTACGCAGACGAAGTGACCAGCACGCGGCCGGTCGCTGGCGCCGCTCCGGCCGACGCTAGATCCGCCAGCGAGGGCCCTCGGGCCGGCCACCGGAACCGGCGGCCCGTGCTCATCGGGGCCGCGGCGGCTGCCACGCTGGTCGTGAGCCTCGGAGCCGGTGCCGCCGCACTGTCCGACGGTGGCAACACCGTCCCCACCTCGGCACACAAGGACATTGTGGCCACGAATCCGACGTCGGATGAGGGGGGCGTGACGTCGTCCTCGACCAGTCCCAGCACCGCGTGGAGCAACGCCTCACAGTCGCGGTCGGAAGACGCGCGCCGGAAGTCAGCCTCGGCGTCGCGTCATTCCGCCAGGTCCCGCTTCGACCGGGAACGCCACAGGGGCAGTCACCGCTCCAAGCCGCCACATACCACCACCGCGCCCAGCCCCACTCGGGTGCCCACCACCGCACCCAGCCCCACTCGGGTACCCACCACCGCACCCAGCCCCACTCGGGTGCCCACCACCGCACCCAGCCCCACTCAGGTACCCACCACCCCACCCTCCAACGGCGGGGTGAGCACCGAGGCCAGCGAGGTGGTCCGGCTAGCCAACGCCGAGCGCGCGAAGGCCGGCTGTGCGGCACTGAGTATCGACGAGAAGCTGATGACCGCCGCCCAGCGGCACAGCCAGGACCAGGCCGACCACCAGAAGATGTCGCACACGGGCAGCGACGGCAGTAGCCCCGGCGACCGGATCAACGCTGTCGGCTACCAGTGGCGCACCTACGGGGAAAACGTCGCCTGGAACCAGCAGTCCCCCGAAGCCGTGATGACCGCGTGGATGAACAGCCCCGGCCACCGGGCGAATATCCTGAACTGCTCCTTCACCGAGATCGGGGTTGGCGTCGCGAGTAGCAACGGACCGTACTGGACACAGGTCTTCGCCGCGCCTCGCTGACCGCGATCGGTATCGTTTGCCGAGTCGTCCACAACGAACCCTGGTTTTGCCCATGGCCGCTCGGCTGTGTGCGTGTTGACGCAGACCTGACGTCGCCCGGGTGCCCGACAGCGTTACGACGTGTCGGGCACCCGGACCGGGGATTGCCATCCCAAACCCACTGTCACCGCCCGCTCGCGCCCACCCTTGCTCGCCGGCGTCTTCGTCGAACGGGCTGGGTCTCCACCCGGGGAAACAGAACCTCGCTCGCCAGCCGGTCGCGTTCACCGCGGCCGGCTTTGCCGCGCTTCTCGAGAAGGCCAGCGGGAGGGTCCGCGGAGCCGTCAACCCCCGCCCAGCGCTGTTTTGCGGCCGAGAACCCTCCGGAGCGTGGCTCCTCGCCGGTGATACTTACGCGTCTCCCTGGCCCGCTGCGGACGGCGTACCCCCTGAAGCGGGCGTGCGCCTGATCGGTCATTCGCCGGCCAGGCGCGGCTGCCAGCCGCTCTCCACCGACCGGGCACACCGGTCGGGGTCGTCTCCGGTGGCGGTGAAGAGTGCGGTCAGCAGGAGGGGGCCGTGGGCGAGGGTCGGCCGGGGTAGGGGGCCGGTGGCGACCAGGGAGACCAGCCCGTGGGCGACGGCCCAGCTCTGGGTGGCCAGTTCGAGTGGGTTGGTGTCGGCGCGGTAGCGGCCGGCTCGGCGGCCTCGTTCGGCGGCTTGGACCAGGTATTCCAGGGTGTCATCCGCCGCCTGGGCGTCTTCCAGGTCGAAGTTGGCGTCGAACATGACCCGGTACAGGTCGGGGTGGTCGAGGGCGTTGCCCAGGTAGGCGGCGATGAGGGCGGTCAGGTCCCGGACCGGGTCCGCCGAGGGGGTTACCTGGGCGAGGCGGGTGGCGAGGCGGGTGAAGCCCTCCTGCCGGAGGGCCTTCCACATGCCGTCCATCCCGCCGAAGTGGGTGTAGACGGCCATGGTCGACACGCTCGTGCCGGCCACCAGCGAGCGGAGGGTGATGGGCTCCCGGGTGCGGAGCATCTGCGCTGCCCGCTCGATGAGTTGGGTACGGACCGCTGGATCTTTCCTCCTGGCCACACCTCCAGGATACATAACATAGCTGTGCTATGTTTAGATGGTCTCCGAGACCGCTCCGTCAGGACGTTTCCGGAGCACGCCTCGTCCGAAGCACCCACACGACACGCCGCCTCGAACGGCTGGCGGTCGGGCGCGTCGATATGTCTGTCGTCCCCGGTCAGAGAGAAGTAGGAACCCCATCATGGCTGCGACCAAGAAGAAGTCCGGTACCCGGCTGCACGATTCCGGCCAGCCGGCGGCCGGAATCGTGGGCGGTGGAACGGCGAGGGCCGACGAGTTCGCGGTCAGGCACTACGGCAAGCTCCACAAGTCCTTCAGCCTCGACGCGGAGGGCAGGATCTCCACGGCGGAGCTCAGCGCGCGCCTCCGGGAGTCCGGCATTTCGGACTCGGATCCTCGCGTCTCCGAGGTGTGGGCCGAGCTGCGGCAGGCCGCGGAGGGCGGGGGAGACTCCCGGATCGACCTCGACAATTTCATCGCCCTGTGCAAGAAGGGTGGTGGTGTCGTCGAGCGGGCGATCCTGGGGGACTTCGTCATCCCGGACTTCGCCGCGCTCCAGGCCGAGATCACGACGGTCTTCGAGGGCCTCAAGAGCGTCGACGGCGGGCATGTCGCCGACTACATCCCGCAGCTGGGCCGTGTCGATCCGGAGAAGTTCGCGGTCGCTCTCTGCACCGTGGACGGGCAGCGTTTCGCGGTCGGGGACGCGGACGACATGTTCTGCGTCCAGTCGATGTGCAAGCCGATCAACTACTGCCTCACGCTGGAGGAGCACGGCGCCGACCTCGTGCACCAGCACGTCGGTCGGGAGCCGAGCGGCCGCGGGTTCAACGAGTTGACGCTCAACAGCGACGGGCTGCCGCACAACCCAATGATCAACTCTGGGGCGATCATGTGCTGTTCCCTGGTGCGTCCCGCTTGGGAAACGGCCGACCGCTTCGACCACGTTGCCGAGACCTGGCGCCGGCTGGCCGGGGGTGGGGCGATCGGCTTCAACAACGCCGTCTACCTCTCGGAGCGCCGGACGGCTGACCGCAACTTCGCTCTCGGCTACTTCATGCGCGAACACCAGTCGTTCCCTGCCAACACCGACCTGATGGAGACGCTGGAGTTCTACTTCCAGTGCTGCTCGATCGAGATCGACGCCCGGTCGCTCTCGGTCGTGGCCGCCTCGCTGGCCAATGGGGGAGTGAACCCGCTGACCGGCGAGAGGATCTTCTCGGCCGACACGGTACGCAAGTGCCTGTCGCTGATGTCCTCCTGCGGGATGTACGACTACTCCGGCGAGTTCGCCTTCGTCATCGGCCTGCCCACGAAGAGCGGCGTCGCCGGCGGCCTCATGATCGTGGTTCCCGGCGTGATGGGCATCTGCGTCTGGTCCCCGCGCCTCGACGCGTTGGGCAACTCCGTACGTGGTGTCGCCTTCTGCAAGGAGTTGGTGAGCCGCTTCAACTTCCACGTGTACGACTCCTTCGCCCCAGGCGAGGTCTCCGGCAAGCGTGATCCTCGGCGCGGGAAGAACGAGGAAGAGGTCGCCTCGACCTTGCGGTTGCTGTGGGCGGCCACCCAGGGAGACCTGGACCTCGTCCGGATCTCGTTGGCCACGGGCAAGGACCCGAACTCCATGGACTACGACAAGCGGACGGCGCTTCACCTGGCTGCTTCCGAGGGGCACGTCGAGGTGGTCCGGTACCTCCTGGACCGGGGGGCCTCCCCGGAGGTGCAGGACCGCTGGGGAGGTACTCCGCTCTCCGACGCCGAGCGGGGAGCACACGACAGCGTCGTAGCGCTGCTCACCTCGGCGCCGGCACCCGTGCGCTAGGCGACGCCAGCCACCTCGTTCCGGCGGATCCGCGGCCTGCGGCTTTCGTCCACATTTCACGGGCCAACCAGCGCCCATTCACAGGAAGAGAGAGACATGGTCTACAAGGCTGAGTACATCTGGATCGACGGCATCGAGCCGGTCGCGAAGCTACGGTCGAAGACGAAGATCATCGCCGATGGTGTCGAGCCGGGCCTCTGGGGCTTCGACGGTTCCAGCACCAGCCAGGCTGAGGGACACAGCTCCGACTGCGTGCTCCAGCCGGTCGCTAGCTATCCCGACCCGATCCGCGGCGGCGACAACCTGCTGGTCCTGTGTGAGGTCCTCAATATCGACGGTACGCCGCACAGGTCCAACACCCGTGCCCTGCTGCGCCCGATCGCCGAGCGGTTCGCGGCCCAGGAGCCGCTGTTCGGCATCGAGCAGGAGTACACGTTCTTCCAGGGCGACCGCCCCCTGGGCTTCCCCGACAGCGGATACCCGGCCCCGCAGGGCAGCTACTACTGCGGCGTCGGCGCCGGTGACATCCATGGCCGTGCCGTGGTCGAGGAGCACCTGGACAACTGCCTGGCTGCCGGTTTGTCGATCTCCGGTATCAACGCGGAGGTCATGCCCGGCCAGTGGGAGTTCCAGGTCGGCCCGCTGTCCCCGCTGGAAGTCGCCGACCAGCTCTGGGTCGCGCGCTGGCTGCTGCACCGTACCGCCGAGGACGCGGGCATCACCGTCACGCTGGATGCAAAGCCGGCCAAGGGCGACTGGAACGGCGCTGGCGCGCACACCAACTTCTCGACCCGGGCGATGCGCGAGGGTTACGACGCGATCATCGAGGCCTGCGAGTCCCTCGGTCGTGACGACAAGCCGCTGGAGCACATCCGCAACTACGGCGCCGGTGTCGAGTCCCGCCTGACCGGCGCGCACGAGACCGCCCCGTGGAACGAGTACAGCTACGGCGTCTCCAACCGCGGCGCCTCCGTGCGTATCCCATGGCAGGTCGAGGTCGACAAGAAGGGCTACATCGAGGACCGGCGACCCAACGCCAACGTCGACCCGTATGTCGTCACCGCTCTCATGGTCGACACCTGCTGCGCCGCGCTCGAGAAGGCCAACCTCGGCTGAGCGCGACGAGCGGGTGCACTATGACGAGGCGCTAGGCAAGTCCGTCGACCTGGACTGCTATCGGCAGGATCCCGACGACGTGGTGACATTGTCGCGTGAGGCTAGCTTTCACCGGTGGTCCACGCTCGTCAAGCAGCCCGAGGCCGGGGACAAGACCCTGCAAGGGATCGTCTTGGCGACCAAGCCCGCGGCGCCGGACTCAATCAATGTGAGTCATCTCGTACCGCGTGCATTCAGCGATCTTGTCGGCGGTGGCTTTCCCATGATCTTGCACATGTGAGCGGTTCATGTGCACCTGCCAGAGTTCATGGGACTCCCAGTTCTCGTAAACGAGAAAACGGGTGGGGTCGCTGTTGTCCTGGTGGAGGTAGTAGTTAATACACCCGTTCTCCTGTCGGATGATCGGGACAACCCTCCTGAGCTCGGCCTTGAGCGGTTCCACCTGGTCCGGCTTGGCGCGAACGTCGACAACAATGGTCAGGTGTGGCATTCGGCGCTCCAGGGTTCCTCGTCAGATGCGCTTAACCTCCTCAAACTAGCGGCTGAGATCACGCGGAGTCCCGGCAAGCCATCAACTGAAGCACCGAGGGGTCGGGGCTGAGGTGGCGAGGGCAGGGGCACGGGCGGTGGCGCAGTCGGGCGTCATCCTGGCCGCCTGGTGCTCCCTGGGACGCGGCCCCCGCGCCGCAGGGAGCACCAGCTCAGCGCAGAATCTGGAACCGCAGATGGGTCGCCTGGGGTGTATCGATCACGCCCACGTTCTCCAACCGCAGGGCGGTATCGTCGAACAGCTTTATCCCGTCACCGATCACCAGGGGCCGTACCGCCAGCCGGATCTCGTCAACGAGCCCGGCGGCCAGGCACTGCTGGGCGAGCTGGGCGCCGCCGCCGATGATGACCTCACGCTCCCCCGCAACGGCCTGCGCACGGCGTACGGCCTCGGCCACGTCCGGGATGAAATGGAAGACGGTATCCCCTTTGGCCACCTGCTCCGGCGTGCTGTGCGAGACGACGAAGTGCTCGACCGGGAACGGGTTGTCCACGAACCCGTCCTGGCTGGCGCCCTGGTCGTAGGTGCGTCGCCCCATGACCATCGCGCCCATGTTGCGCTGTAGCTCCTCGACGATCGCCTGGCTCTCTGGCGAGGGTGCGAAAAACCAGTCATGCAGCTCGGCGGGCCCGCCGTCCGCGGCGGCGATGCAGCCATCTACCGACATCGTCATATCCAAGACTACTTTTCCCATGAAACCTCCACCGGTTGCTGGCATCCTGTTTCGCGAGCCGGGAACCGCGCTCCTGACCACCTCTCCGGGTCGTTGAGGTGTCATGATCACGAGAAGCTCGCTTCCACCGATGCCACCATCACCCACCGACATTCCGGTGTCCCGCCGACTCACCGGGTGCCCGCCGTGTGGCGGTGCTATCCAACCCCGTCATCCTGATCTGGATTCGCTGTCGGGCTGCTTCGGGGTGTCCAGGCAAGGAAGCGGTCGAAGAGGGTCTTTGGATCTGGGTCCTTCTGTGGGTGGAGTTTGTGCAAATCGGCTGCGGCGTCGTGGAGTTGGGCGCAGAGGTAGATCCGGAGCGCGACGAGGTCGTTGGCGTACTCGTGGCGCAGGGTGAGTCGGGCGGTGGCGCAGGGCCAGGGTGCGGCGCAGGTGCGGCAGATCCAGAGTGGGCGTAGCGGCAGGTGTGGTCGGGCGGCGGGAGGGGTCACCATTTGCCGCCGTTGGCGCGCCAGGTTTGGGCGGGGGTGAGCCAGCCGACGCGGCCAACCTGGGGGTTGGCGACGGTGGGGGCGTTCCACGCGGGGCGGTTCGGTGGGGGCGCGGCGGTGGTGGGTTCGGTTGGCACGGTGGTGTGGCGGTCCGGGCAGGTTCGCCAGCGTAGGCCGCAGGAGCAGACGGGGCGGGGCCCGTGCCAGACCCGGCGGTGTCGGGGTGCGAGCGGGATGGGGCGTTGGTTGTGGGGCCACCGGATCGGGTGGAGAAGCCAGCTTCGGATAGATCGAGACATAGCGCTGCCCTTCTTGAATCCACTGTGAGTGTCACGCCCCCGGCGGTGGAGGTCGCCCGGCCGGGGGAGCGGGCGACCCACCGCGACGCTGCGTTCGGAAATGGAAGCGGGCGTCGTGCTTCACAGTGTGCTGATGGCGCGGCTACGGTCGGAAGGGTTTGGCCGTGTTGTGCGAGGGCCTTTGGGTGGGGCTGGGGTTGCGGGTGGCGCGGTACTGGAGTCGATCAACCGGTTCGTGGAGGGCGGTTGGAGATGGCGACTGGAGAGATGACCGCTGCGGCGTTTTTGGTGGCGGAGTTGCGGCGGGCGCGGGTTCGGCGGGGCTGGAGTCAGGAGGAGTTGGCCAGGGCCATCAACTATTCGCCGTCGATGGTCAGTGCGGTCGAGTTGGGCCAGGCACCGCCGACCAGCAAGTATCTCGAGCAGTTCGACAAGGTTGTCGACACCGGCGGCCTCTTCACCCGCATGCTGACGAACCTGGTCAGTCTGGATCGTGCCCAACCCTGGCTACGCGGCTGGCGTGCGATTCTCGACGATGCCGAGGAGCTACGGTGGTTCGATCCGCTGCATGTGCCGGGTTTGCTGCAAACTGAAGCTTATGCCCGTGGAGTCTTCGCGGCTGATGATTCGCTGTCCCGGCAAGAGCGCGAGGAGCGCCTGGTGGACCGGATGGCAAGCCAAGGAATCCTATGCGAGCCAAATCGGCCATGGGTAGTTATGGTGATTGATGAATCGACGCTCCGTCGGCAGGTCGGCGGTAGCAAGGTGATGGTCGAGCAGACTCGGCACCTGATGCAGATGGTGATGGACCATCCGTCGCTTCGGCTGCAGGTAGTGCCATGTTCGGCCGGTGAGTACCCGGGTCTGAACGGTCCCTTCATCCTTGCGACGATGCGGGACGGGGCGGAGGTGGCGTATCTCGGTGGGCAGATCGGTGGTCGAGAGTTGGATGGCCCAGTAGATCTATCGATGCTGCATCGCGTTTGGGAGGCTACGCTCGGTGCGGCACTACCGCCGCAGGAGTCGATCAAGCTGTTGGGAGAGGTCGCGGAGTCATGGGCCTGATTGGGGCAAAGTGGCGTAAGAGCAGTCGCAGTGGTTCTAGTGACCAGTGTGTTGAGGTGGCGACGAACCTGCCGGGTGTGGTGGGGGTGCGGGACAGTAAGGATCCGATGGGTCCGGCGCTCTCCATCGACCCGGGCTCCTGGCAGTCCTTCACCGCCGCGCTACGCCGTTAGGGCGAGCGCCTTCATCGTCACGAACGTCGTGCGTCGCAGGTAACGCCCGGTCGAGACGCGCCACCTGGGAAGCATGCTTGTCACCGGGTAGCAGGCAGGCATGCGACCCGGACTCGCCGAGATGCGCGACCTGCTCACTGCCGGGTCGGCGAGGTTGAGTCCCCGTGCTGCGGTCAGTGGTGAGCCGGGAGTTAGGCCCACGCCCTCGGTGCCAGGGTGCACTCTTCCTCTTGGCGGGCGATGACGAGGAAGGCGGTGAGAACGTGCGGCGGCGCGCGGTACTGCAAGCCCTCAGCACGGCCGGAATGGCGGTGGCGGGTTGGCCGCTGACCTCCGCAACCACACCTCGCAAGGTCGGCATGGATCACGTTGCTGACCTCGTCGACACCACCGCCATCTACCGGGGGTGGGTATCTCGACATGGTGGAGTGGCCGTGCAGCAACCGGCTGCGCAGTTACTGGAGCGGGCCGCCACCCTGTACGGCACTGCCCACGAACCGAAGGTTCGTACGGCGTTACTTGTCGCGGTCGCCGAACTTGCCGGCCTCGGCGCGTACATCGCTCGCGACATTGGAGACCATCGCAGCGCGGACGAACACGCCTGGCTTGCTTTGTCTGCGGCCACCACCGCCGGTGATACCGCCCTTGGCGGTCACACCGTCGTGCGGATGGCGGGGCACAACATTGAGCTGCGTCGCCCCGACAAGACGCTGGCACTCCTCGACGCGGCCGCGCAGCGCGCCAGCGACCTCTTCACCGCAGGCGACCGTGCCAACCAGACCTGTATCCGGGCGTGGGCACACGCCCAGGCAGGTCACGCGGACTTGGTCCGTCGTGCTGTGGGAGACGCCGAGGACGCCTTCACCCAGGTAGACGCGGCCGGTGCCCCCGGCTGGGCCGCCCAACACGTCACCGAGGCGGAGCTCTACAGCCTCACCGGCGCTGCGTACACGGACCTAGCTCGCACCAACCCCCGGCATGCCGTAGCCGCCATCAATCGTCTTCACCGGGCCCTGGACCTGCGCGGCGTGTCGTTAGCCCGGAACCGCACCCTAGACCAACTCAGCCTGGCCGAAGCGTTGCTGTACGCGGAGGAGTTTGACGAAGCGGGGCGGGTTGCGTCGGCGGTTACCGATGCTGTCGGCGACATCAACTCCGGTCGGCTGTCGCTACGCATCGCTGGCCTCACCCGCCAGATGCAGCCCCACACCCGCAAAGCGCCTGCCATTGCCGAGTTCGTCGCCACGCAACGTACCGGATAGGTCCCGTGGCTGCCGTCTGTCACCATTCAATGCTGGTACGCGGCCAGCCCAAGGTGGATTCCGCGCCCTGGCGCTTGCGGTAGGTCTGCTGACATCGGCAGTTGACTTATGGTGTTGATCTTGGTGATTTATCACGTTCGAGGAATGATAAATCTGTGACGTACGCCGAGTGAGTGTGGACCTGGCTGCAGAGGAGCTGGATCTGTCGTAGGCCAGCCCGGTGAGCGAACTGGTGAGGAGAGTTACAGAGTCATGGACTTGACGGGTGCTACCTGGTGGAAGAGCAGTCGCAGTGGTTCCAACGACCAATGTGTTGAGGTGGCGACGAACCTGCCGGGTGTGGTGGGGGTGCGGGACAGTAAGGATCCGGCGGGGCCGGCGCTGACGATCGACCGGGGTTCCTGGCGGTCTTTCCTGGCTGCGCTACGCGTCGGCGAGTAGCCAGCGCGGCGCGGCCTGTCCTGGCTACGGGGTGACCACGCTGAGGTGGGCCGGGGGCAGCCAGAGGGGGGTGTCGTCGCCGGGGCGCAGCGGTGCTGCCGGCCCGGTGGTGAGCTGCAGGGTGACTCCCGCGCTGGTGGCCTGGATGTCGAGGTGGGTGCCCCGGTCGGTGACGGCGGTGATGGTCGCCGACACCACGTTCTCCCCCTGCTGGTCGCCGACCACGATGGCTGCCGGGCGGATGAGGAGCAGGCCCGCTCCTCGGTGGTCGGTGTCGAGGCGGAGCCGGCCGAGGGGGCAGTCGAAGTGGCCGGCGGAAGCGGTGCCGGGGATGGCGTTGCCGGCGCCGCCCAGGAATCGGGCGACGGCCAGGGTCGCGGGCCGGCGAAACAGGTCGGCGGGCGGGGCGTGCTGCGCGACCCGGCCGCCGAGGAGCACGGTGACCGTGTCGGCCACGTCGGTGGCCTCGTCGCGGTCGTGGGTGACGAAGAGGGTGGTGCTGCCCTCCCGCCGGTGCAGCTCGGTGAGGAGCGCCCGCATGTCGCCGCGTAGCTGTGGGTCGAGGGCGCTGAACGGCTCGTCGAGTAGCAGGACACCGGGGCGGGCGGCCAGGGCGCGAGCGAGGGCGACGCGCTGCTGCTGGCCGCCGGAGAGTTCGCCGCTGCGCCGCTCGCCGTAGCCCGGGAGCGCGACGGCGTCGAGCAGCTCGGCGACCCGCCGTTGGATGGCAGCGCGGTCGGTGCCGCGCATCCGCAGGCCGAAGGCGACGTTCTCGGCCACGGTGAGGTGCGGGAAGAGCAGCGGGCGTTGGAAGACGACGCCGAGGTCGCGCCGGTGCGGGGGCTGGCGCAGGACACTGTGGCCGGCGAGCCGGACGTCGCCGCCGGTGGGGGTGCTCAGCCCGGCGACGATCGACAGGAGGGTGGACTTGCCGCTGCCGGAGGGCCCGAGGACGGCGGTACGAGTGCCCGCCGGCACCTCCAGGGTGACCCGGCGCAGCGTCGGCGTGATGGCACCCGGGTAGGTGTGGTCCAGGTCGGCGATGGTGATGTCGGTGGTCATCGGCCGACTCCGAGTAGGGCGGTGTCTCGGCCGGCGAGTCGCCGGGCGGCGAGGGCGGTCAGCAGCAGGGGCGGGGCGACGGCGACCAGCGCGATGGCTGCGGTGGCGGCCTGATTGCCACTGCCGGCGGCGGTGGCGAAGAGCAGCAGCGGCACGGTGGTGACGACGCCGCCCCCGATGAGCAGGGTCAACAAATAGTCGCTCCAGGAGATGAGGAAGGCGAACATGGCGGCGACGAGCAGGCCGCCGCGCAGCTGGGGGAGGCTGACCTCGCGGAACGCCCGCCACGCCCCGGCGCCGAGGGTGCGGGCCTGCCGCTCCAGGCCGGGGTCGACCCCGGCCCACACCCCGGACATCAGCAGCGTGGCGTACGCGGTGGCCGCCGGTAGCTGGGCCAGGATCACGCCGGTGAGCGAGTCGGCGAGCCCGGCACGCAGGTAGACGATCTGCGCGCCCATGGCGACGGCGAACGGGGGCACCAGTACCGGGGCGAGCAGGACCAGCTCGATCAGCCGTCTTCCCGGCAGCCGGTACCAGGCCAGCGCGCGTCCGGCGGCGGCTCCGAGGGCGGTGGCGAGGACGGCGACGGCGGCGCCGATGCCGATGGAGGTGGCGACGGCCTCGGCGAGGCGGGACTGCGGGCCGAGGGCCTGCTCCCAGCCGGCCAGCGACCAGCGGTTCGGCCACAGGTCGGGGTAGAACCACTGGTCGGTGAAGGCCTGCACGGCCAGCGGCAGCAGCGGCCCCGCCACCCAGAGCCCGGTGAGGATCAGCACCGTGGGGCGGGTCAGCGCCGCGCCGAGCGGCCGGCGGGGTCGCCGCGCTTCCGTCATCGCCGCGCTCCCGTCACCCGGCCGACGGCACGCCGGCTGGCCCCGGTGTACGCGAGTGCCGCCGCGACGGCGATGACCGCGATCAGCAGGGCGATGGCGACGCCCTCGGCCCGGCCGGAGAGTTCGGCGGCGGTGAACCGCTGGTAGGCGAGGACCGGTAGCGGCTGCGGGTAGGCCCGGCCGAGCAGTGCGGGCACCTCGTACGCGCCGAGGGTGAAGGCGAAGATCAGCACCGCCACGGCCAGGATCGACGGGGCGAGCAGGGGCAGGGTCACATGCCGCAGCACCTGCCGGGGGCGGGCACCGAGGGTGGCGGCGACCCGTTCGTGCTCGGCGACCGGCCCGCCGAGCGCGGCGAGGACGACGATCAGCACGAACGGCGCCTCCTTCCACACGTACTCGGCGATCACGGCGACCGCGTGCGGGTCGGCGACCAGGGCGGGCAGCGCGACGCCGACGGTACGGGCGACGCGGGCCAGCAGGCCGGAGTCGGCCAGCAGCAGCCCGATCGCGACCGCGCCGATCAGGTGCGGCACCGGCAGCCCGAGCTGAGCCAGGAAGGTGGCCGTGCGTCGGCCCGCGGCGGTGCGGCGCAGGGCCAGGGCGGCGGCGACCCCGATGGCGACGGCGAGCCCGGTGGCGACCGTGGAGATCCAGAGGCTCAGCAGCAGCCCGTCGGTGAACGCCGGACCCTCGGTCACCCGCTGGTAGGCGGCCAGGCCGACCGGTGTGTCGGTGAACCCGGCCAGGCCGAGGCTCTGTGCGAACCCGTAGCCGAGCCCGCCGCCGAAGAGCAGCACCACGGTGGCCAGCGCCGGCAGGATCAGCAGGAGGCCGGTGCGGCGGTGGTTCACTGTTGCAGTACCTCGCGCCGCCAGCCCTCCTCCAACGGCGGCAGCCACTCCGCCCGCAGCTCCGGTTGACTGTTGCGCGACAGCTGGTCGTAGCTCGGCACCTGGGCCGAGGCGGGCAGGGCGGCGAAGCGGTCCCGCCACTCGACGTCGAGCGTGTCGAGGTCCACGGCCGGATACTGGCCCCACCCGTCGGGGCGGGCCTTCTCGTACTGCAACTCGGGGGAGAGCATCAGGTCGGCCAGGGCGAGGGCGGCGGAGCGGTTGGCGGCGTTGGCCGGTACGGCGAGGTAGTTGGTGTTGCCGATGGTGCCCTCGTCCAGCAGCAGGGTACGGGTGGTTGCCGGGAACTGTCCCCGTTCGACCAGGCTGGTCACCTGCGCCGGTCCGTACGTCATGGTGAAGTCGACCTGCCCGTTGGCGTACAGGTCGTTGAGCTCCTTCTCGTTGGCCGGGTACGTCTCACCCGCGCGCCACAGGGCGGGCCGCAGCTCGCGCAGGGTCTGCCACAGTGGCGGGGTGAGCCGGTCGTAGGCGGCCTGGTCGAAGTCGTCCGGGATCTGGCCGACCCCGCCGGCCTGGGTGTAGAGGGCGTGCCGGACGAAGACCGAGCCGGTGAAGTCCGGCGGGGCCGGGTAGGTGAACCGGCCCGGGTGGGCGCGGATCCAGTCCAGTAGCCCGGCGAGGCTGGTCGGCGGGTCGCTGACCCGGGCGGAGTCGTAGCTGAACGCGAACTGGGCGCGACTCCACGGCACCTCGCACCCCTCGACCGGGGTGCCGAAGTCGTTGGCGACGGTCGGCTCGGACCAGTCGACGTAGCGCATGTTCGGCAACAGCTCGACCAGCCCGCACTGCCACAGCCCGGCCTGCTTGCCGGTGCGGAAGTTCTCCCCATTGATCCACACCAGATCCACCGACCCGCCCGAGCCGCGGCCGGCCTGTTTCTCGCCGAGGACCTTGTTGACCGCCAGGGCGGTGTCGGTGATCGGTACCCGGTTGATCCGGACGTCGAGGCGCTCGCGGGCGGCCGGGGCGACGACCTCGTCGAGGTAGCGGTTGGCGCCGTCGTCGCCGCCGTACATGAAGAGGTTGACCGTCTGCCCGCGGGCCTCCCGCAGCACCTGGGCGAAGTCGCGGGGGGCGGGGTCGGCGTCGCCGGTGCCGGCGGTGCAGCCGGCGGCGAGTAGGCCGGCCGCGGTCAGCGCCGCCACCGCGCGCCATCGTCGGTTCATCGGGTGGGCCTCCCGGCGGGCTCGGACAGGGTACGGACAGCGTGCACGACGCGTTGCCCGGCGGTGATGGCCACCACGGCGGCCCACCCCCAGGCGAGCTGCCCGGCGAGACCGGGCAGCAGGCAGAACAGGGCGTGTACGGCGATGGTCTCGGCGCCCTCGGCCAGTCCACCGAGGAAGTGCAGCGACCGCTCGTCACCGCGTTCCCGGCCGACGCGTTCGGCGATCGACGAGTACGCCAGCAGCGTCGCCCCGTTGACGTAGTAGGTCACCAGCAGGACTAGGAACGGGGTGGCGGGCCCGTCGACGCCGACGGCGACCCCGGCGACGAACGCCCCGTACACGGTGAAGTCCGCGACGATGTCGAGGAAGCCGCCCAACGGGGAGGCGGTGCCGCGGCGGCGGGCGAGGGGGCCGTCGAGGCCGTCGGCGAGCCGGGACACCAGCCACGCGACCAGCGCCGGCCACCACCAGCCGGCCGCCGCGGCGGTGCTCGCGGCCAGGCCCAGGGTCAGGCCGGCGGCGGTCAACCGGCCGGGCGTCACCCACGGCCGGTCCACGGCGGCGGCGACCCGGTCCAGGGTCTTGGCGAGGACCGGCCGCAGACGTGCGTCGATCATCAGGTGGTGCCCTCGGCGGTCGGCGCCGGGCGGGAGTCCCGGCGGCGAGCCCGGCGGGCCGCTGCCGCACCGGCCAGGGTCAGCGCGGCCAGACCGGCCACGGCGGCGAGGAACTGCGGCGAGGTGGGGTCGGTCAGCGAGCCACCGACCGCGGTGTAGGCGACGATTCCCGGCGTCATGCCGATCGCCGAGCCGAGGGCGTATTCGCGCAGCCGCACGGCGGTCACCCCGGAGCCGTAGTTGAGTAGCGCGAACGGGACCAGCGGCACGAGTCGCAGCCCGATCACCGCGATCAGCCCGCGGCGGGCCAGGAACCGGTCCAGGCGGTGCAGCCGGCCGCCGACGAGCCGCTCCACGGCCGGGCGGCCCAGCAGCCGACCGAGCAGGAAGGACGCCACCGCCCCGGTGGTCGCCCCCACCAGCACCACCACTGACCCGCCGACCACTCCGAACAGCGCCCCGGCGGCCGCGGTGAGCAGCACCCCGGGGACCAGCAGCACGGTGCCCAGCGCATACCCGGCGATGTACAGCAGCGGCGCCCACGGCCCGGTGGCGGCGACCCGATCCCGCAACACTGTCACGTCCGGGGTGCCCTGGGTGGCCAGCAGGGTCGCCGCACCGGCCAGTAGCACCACCAGGAAAGCCAGCCTCGGCCACGGTGAGCCGACGATCCGGACGAGCCGGGACGCCGCCGCGGGCTGGACCGATTCGTCGGTCATCGGTTCCCACCCCGGATCGGGTGCAGGGCGCGGCGCAGGGTGCGGAGCGCGGTCATCGCCCGGGCCGGCAGCGGCGCGGTCAGGTCGGCGCGAAGCTGGGCGAGACTGGCGTTCCACGGCCCGTCCGCGTACGTCGGGTAGGGGTGCACGGTGCTGGCGACGTCGCGTACCTTCGCGCCACGCCGGATCGCGGCGGCGAGCTCGGCGATCGACTCGCCGGCCCGGGGCGAGACGACGGTGGCGCCGAGGAGCCGGCCGCCCGGCCCGCTCACCAGTTGGGTGAATCCGTCGGTACGACCGTCGGTGATCGCCCGGTCGACGTGGTCGTGGGAGAGCCGCTCCGCGCGGGCGCGGGTGCCGTGCCGCTGGCGGGCCTGGGCGAGGGTCGCCCCGACACGCGCCACCTCCGGGTCGGTGAAGGTCACCCACGGTACGGCGGCGTAGTCGATGCGGCGGCGCAGCCCGAGCAGCGCGTTGGTGGCGGCGTACCCGCCCTGCACCCCGGCGACGTGGGTGAACGGGAGGGTGCCGGTGACGTCACCGGCGGCGTAGATCCGCCGGTTGCTGGTCCGCATCAGGCCGTCGATCACGACGTGCCCCGGTTCGGCGCAGCGCACGCCGGCGGCGGCCAGGCCCAGGTCGGTGCTGCGCGGTCGGCGTCCGGTGGCGACCAGGATCTGGTCGACCTCGACCGTCTCGCCGCTGCTGAGGTGGAGCGTGCCGGCGGTGACCCGGTTGACGGCGGTCCCGGTCACCACGGTCACCCCCTCGGCCCGCAGCCGCTCGGCGATCAGCGCGCCGCCCTCCGGCTCCTCCTTGCCCAGCAGCCGGTCGGCCACCTCCACGACGGTGACC
This sequence comes from Salinispora pacifica DSM 45544, assembly GCF_000378845.1. Lineage (NCBI taxonomy): Bacteria > Bacillati > Actinomycetota > Actinomycetes > Micromonosporales > Micromonosporaceae > Salinispora > Salinispora pacifica. Next base: position 3,606,323 of record NZ_KB905359.1, read on the forward strand.
TCGACGCCGAGCCGGGCGAGGGCCTGGCCCAGCTCGCAGCCGATCGGGCCGCCACCGAGGATCGCCAGTCGCCGCGGTAGCTCGGTGAGGTCCCAGAGCGTGTCGGTGGTCAGCGGGTCGGCCTCGGCCAGGCCGGGCACGGTGGGTAGGGCCGGTGCGGCACCGGTGGCGATCAGTGCCCAGCGGAACCGCGCCGGTCGGGTGCCCGCGTCGTCGGTGATCCGCAGCGTCGCCGGGCCGGTGAACTCCGCCCGGCCGGCCACCACCGTCGCCCCCGTCGCGCTGATCGCGGCGGGGGAGTCCACCGGTTCGATCCGGCTGATCGCCGACCGTACGTGGGCGAGCACGGCGGCGTCGTCGATCTTCGGCGGGCCGGCCTGCACCCCATACCGGTCGGCGGTGCGGACGGCGTGCGCGGCGTGCGCGGCGGCGATCAGCGACTTGCTGGGCACGCAGCCGGTCCAGAGGCAGTCACCACCGGTGCGGGCGGATTCGACCAGCAGCACCCGGGCACCGAACCGGCCGGCGGTCTTGGCCGCCACGAGCCCCGCGGTGCCGCCACCGAGGACCACCAGATCCCACTCTTCCACCCCACCAGCCTTCCTCGCTGCGCCGCCCGTGCGACCGCGCCTGTCCAGGATGCCCGGTCGGGGCCGGGGTTACCGAGCTCCGTAATGCAACGGTCAGAACTGGGGTCGCGGCACCACGGCCGGTCAGGGCCGGCTGGCGGTCTTGCGCGCGCGGTAGGCGGTGACGGCGGCCCGGTTGCCGCAGCCGGCGTCGCAGAAGCGGCGGGATCGGTTCCGCGACAGGTCGACCAGAACGTTGCCGCACCCGGGGTGGTCGCAGCTTCGTAGCCGGCCCAGCTCGCCGCTGCGGACGAGGTCGGCCATCGCCATCGCGGCCTCCACCGCCATCCGGGTCGCCAGCGGCGCGTCCCGGGGCACCGCGTGCAGGTGGTACGGCTCGTCGTCGTGCGTGATGAGCTGGGGCAGGGCGGCGTTCTCCCGGAGCAGCCCGTTGACGATGGACACGATCTCGTCGGTGTCGCCGTGCCAGAGGCGGCGCAGCCGGGGGCGCAGCTCGCGTACCGCCCGGAGCTCGCTGTCGGTGTGCTCGTGCCGTCCGCTGTACGCGTGGGCGATGAAGAAGTTGTCCAGCGCGGTCGTGTCGGGCAGACCGTCGCCGGCGCTGCCGTCGGTGTTCACCAGGGCTGCGGCGGCGATCAATGAATGCTCGGTGTCATGGGCAAAAAGCAATTTGACTCCTATCCTGGTAACGCTACCGTCATCGACGTAAGCGCATCTTGCCCATTACATGGTGTTGTTGCCAAGGAGAACCCATGCGTCAACCCCCGCGCGGCAGCGCCGGCCTCCTGCTGGCGGTGCTCTCGGCACTGACCTTCGCGACCTCCGGGACGTTCGCCCGCTCGTTGATCGACGCCGGCTGGTCCGCCGAGGCGGCGGTGGTCGTCCGGGTCGGCCTCGCCGCCCTGGTGTTGCTGGCGCCCGCGGTGCTGGCGCTGCGTGGTCGCTGGTCGCTGCTCCGGCGCAACGCCGCCTCGATCACCGCGTTCGGGCTGCTCGGCGTCGCCCTCGCCCAGGTGTGCTTCTTCAACGCGGTGCGCTATCTGCCGGTCGGCGTCGCGCTGATGCTGGAGTACCTGGCCGTCGTGGTGGTGGTCGGCTGGATGTGGCTGGCCCACGGGCAACGACCCCGCCGGCTCACCGTCGCCGGGTCGATCGTCGCCCTGGCCGGGCTCGGCCTCGTGCTCGACCTCGCCGGGGCCGGGCGGCTCGACCCGGTGGGGGTGCTCTGGGGGCTCGGCGCGGCCGTCGGGCTGGCCGGGTACTTCGTGCTCGCCGGCCGGATGGACGCGAACCTCCCGTCGGTGGTGCTGGCCTCCGGTGGAATGGCGGTCGGCGCCGGCGTGCTGCTCCTTCTCGGGCTGGTCGGGCTGTTGCCGCTGCGGGCGTACACCGGCCCGGTCGACTTCGCCGGGCAGCGCACCAGCTGGCTGGTGCCGGTGGCGGGGCTGGTGCTGGTGGCGGCCGTGCTCGCATACCTCACCGGGGTCGTCTCGACCCGTCTCCTCGGTGCCCGGCTGGCCTCCTTCGTCGGCCTGACCGAGGTGATGTTCGCCGTGCTCATCGCCTGGCTGGTGCTGGCCGAGCTGCCCACCGTGGTCCAACTCGCCGGTGGGGCCCTGATCGTCGCCGGGGTGGCCCTGGTCCGCCTCGACGAGCCACGCGAGACCCCAACGGTGGAGCAGGACCAGAAACCGGCACTCGCCACCCGCGGTTGACCCTGGCAAGCTCGACGCCATGCTGAGGACGGTGGTGTTCGACGCGGACGAAACCCTGCTCGACCTGCGCCCAGCGATGACCGGCGGGCTGCTGGCCGTCCTCGACGAGATGCGCCGGTTTGACCCGGCGGCGGCTGCGGTCTCGCTCGCTGACCTGGAGCACGACTGGTCCGTAACCTTCGCCGCGAACCCTGCTTGGCCGACGCCGGAGCTGCGACGGACGGCGCTCTCCCGTTCGCTGTCCCGGGTCGGGCTCAACGCGCACCTGGATGACCTGCTGGCGCACTACTTCGCCCGGCGGTTCGCGCTGACCCGCCCCTTCCCGGATGTGCTGCCGGCGCTCGCAGCCCTGGCGGAGAGGTGGGCGGTGGGTTATGCCACCAACGGCAACAGCCGCGCGGAGCGGTGCGGGCTCGCCGGGAGGTTCGCCTTCGAGGTGTACGCGCACGACAACGGGCTGCCGAAGAAGCCGGCACCGGAGTTCTACGCGGCGGTGGTCCAGGCGGCCGGGGTGCCGGCCGAGCAGGTGGTGTACGTCGGCGATTCGATTGCCCACGACGTGGTCGGGGCGCAGACCGCCGGGCTGCGTGGAGTCTGGCTCAACCGCGATGGCCGAACCTGCCCGCCGGGGGTGCGGCCAGACGCGGAGCTGTCCACTTTGACGGATCTTCCTGCCGTTCTGGCTGCTCTTGCGGACGAAGGCGATCTTCGGGCGCAATCGGAACGACCCCTGGTGTAAATGCCGATGGTGCTGTTCGATGACTGCCACGTCCCGCAACGAGAGGATCCGATGTGAGCAGACGCTTCACCGCTGGCGCCGTCGCTACCGTGACGGGCCTGGCGTTGACGGTCACGGGGCTCAGCGTCCCCGCTGGCGCCGCACCGAGCAGCAGCGAAACCTTCACTGTGGTCGCAGAGGACGGCGTCAGCGCCGAGGCGGCCCTGGCGGAGATCAAGGCAGCCGGGGGCGCCGTCGTAACCCGGATCGACGATGTCGGCGTGTTCCAGGTGACCAGCGACCAGGTGGACTTCACCGATCGGATCGCCGAGGCCGACACCCTGATCGGTGCCGTCGAGCAGAAAGCCATCGGCCGTAAACCGAAGCTGGACCCGGTTGAGCAGGAGGCGCTGCTGACCGCCATCAACGGAAAGGGCTCCGGCAAGGGCAAGGGGTCCGGCGGCAAGGGCAAGAAGATGGACCCGCTGGACGACAAGCTGTGGGGCCTGGACATGATCCGCGCCGACAAGGCCCGGAAGAAGGAGCCCGGCGACCAGCGCGTCACCGTCGGCGTGCTGGACACCGGCGTCGACGCCAGCCACCCCGACATCGCGCCGAACTTCAACTGGGCGTTGTCCCGCAACTTCGCGCCGGACCTGCCCGAGGTCGACGGCGAGTGCGAGGTGGCGAGCTGCCTCGACCCGGTCGGCACCGATGACGGCGGCCACGGCACCCACGTGGCGGGCACCATCGGCGCCGCTGCCAACGGCTTCGGCCTCTCCGGTGTCGCGCCGAACGTCTCGCTGGTGGAGCTGAAGGGCGGCCAGGACTCCGGCTACTTCTTCCTGGAGCCGGTGGTGCAGTCGTTGCTGCACGCCGGGCGGGCCGGGCTCGACGTGGTGAACATGTCCTTCTACGTCGACCCGTGGCTCTACAACTGCACCGCCAACCCGGCCGACTCGCCCGAACACCAGGCCGAGCAGCGGGCCATCATCAAGGCGATGAAGCGGGCGCTGAACTTCGCCCACCGACAGGGCGTCACCCTGGTCGGCTCCCTCGGCAACAACCACGAGGACCTGGGCGACCCGCGGATCGACACCTCCAGCCCGGACTTCGGTGACACCCCGCCGTACCCGCGTGAGATCGACAACGACAGCTGCTGGGACCTTCCGGTCGAAGGGCCGCACGTGATCGGCGTCTCCGCCGTCGGCCCGTCCGGCAAGAAGGCCGCCTACTCCAACTACGGCACCGAGCGGATCGGCATCGCCGCGCCCGGCGGCTGGTACCGCGACGGTTTCGGCACCGACACCTTCAGCACCTACCCCAACCTGATCCTCTCCACCTACCCGGAGAAGGTGCTCAAGGAAGACGGCCTGGTGGACGCGGACGGCAACATCGATCCGAGCGTCGAAGGGCTCGTCTTCAAGGACTGCAAGAGCAACGGTGAGTGCGGCTACTACCGCTACCTCCAGGGCACCTCGATGGCGTCGCCGCACGCCTCGGGCGTGGCCGCGCTGATCGTCAGCAAGCACGGGAAGAAGCAGGGCCGCGGCGGCTACGGCCTGGCCCCGGACCTGGTCGAGCAGCACCTCTACCGCACCGCCACCGAGAAGGCGTGCCCGAACCCGCGGCTGCAGCAGTACCGCGACGAGGGCCGCGACGAGACCTACGACGCGTACTGCGCCGGTGGACGTAGCTTCAACGGCTTCTACGGGCACGGCATCATCGACGCGTACACGGCGGTAACCACCCCGCTCAAGTCGCACGGCCGGCCGTAGGGCGGACCGAGCACAAGGCCCGGCCGACCCGACAGGTCGGCCGGGCCTTCCGCTTCAGCACCGCTCGTCGGCGCCAACTGTCAGCGCGGCCCGTCGGCCGCATCCGTCGGTGGCCCGTCGGTTTCAGCGCAGCGCGTCGGCGACGGTGCCGGCGGCCGTGCGGACCTGGCCGCCGACCACCTCGGTGTCCAGCGGCGTCAGGGAGACCACCCCGACGCTCGCCTCCAGTCCGGGCACGCCCAACACGGCCGCGGCCACCCCGTGCGCCCCGGACTGCAACTCCCCAGCCGTGTTTACCGGCTCGGCCACGCCGGCTCGGCCGGCGAGAATCGCCCGCCCCGCCGCCCCGCGCTCCAGCGGATGCCGCGCCCCCGTCCGGTACGCCACGTGCAGGGCGGTCCAACTCGGCTCGACCACCGCCAGCGCGACGCCCTCACCGCCCTCGACCACGGTCAGGTGCGCGGTCGCGCCGGTCTGCTCGGCGAGTTGCCGCAGCGCCGGCAGCGCCCCCTCGGCCAGCAGCGGCTGGGCCCGCCGGGCCAGATTCAGCACCCCCACGCCGAGGCGGAGCCGGCCATCGGCGTCCCGGCGCAGCAGCGCGTGCGCGCTCAACGGCGCGACCAACCGGTACACGGCGGCGCGCCCGATCCGCAGCTGGCCCGCCAGCTCGGTGACGGTCAACCCGCCGGGCGCGTCGGCGACCAGGTGCAGCAAACGCAACCCCCGGTCCAGCGTCTGTGCGCTCTCGCCACCCCGTGGGGCCGGCGGGTCGCTGCGTCGGGGGGTCGTGTCCACGCCAGCAGCGTACGACCCGGCTCCCGGCGGCCTGGGGAAGCGGGGACGGATACCCTTGTCCGGTGACCCTACGCCTGTATGACACCGCCACCCGTTCGGTGCGGGACTTCGTCCCGCGGGAAGCCGGCAAGGTGGGGATCTACCTGTGTGGTCTCACCCTCCAGGCGCCGCCGCACATCGGGCACCTTCGCTCCGGCGTCAACTACGACGTGCTCCGGCGGTGGCTGCTGGCGCGCGGGTTCGAGGTCCGCTTCATTCGCAATCTTACCGATATCGACGACAAGATCCTGGTCAAGGCGGTGGAGCAGGACCGACCGTACTGGTCGATCGCCTACGCCAACGAGCTGAAGCTGACCGCCGCGTACCGAGCGTTGAACGTGCTGCCCCCGACCTACGAGCCCCGGGCCACCGGGCACATCCCGGAGATGCAGCAGCTGATCACGAAACTGATCGACGCCGGCCACGCCTACCCGGCCCCCGACGGCTCCGGCGACGTCTACTTCGACGTGCACTCCTGGCCCGCGTACGGGGCGCTGTCCAACCAGTCCCCGAGCGACATGCAGCCCGCCGGCGACGCCCCCGACCGGTGCAAACATGACCCGCGCGACTTCGCCCTCTGGAAGGGCGCCAAGCCCGGCGAGCCCGCCGACGCGTACTGGCCGTCGCCGTGGGGTCGGGGCCGGCCCGGCTGGCACATCGAGTGCTCGGCGATGTGCTGGCGCTACCTCGGCAGCGAGTTCGACATCCACGGCGGCGGGCTGGACCTGACCTTCCCGCACCACGAGAACGAACTCGCCCAGTCACAGGCCGCCGGCCTGCCGTTCGCCCGCTACTGGGTGCATCACGGCCTGCTCAACATCGGCGGCGCGAAGATGGGCAAGTCCTGCGGCAACTCGCTCGACCTGACGTACGTGGACTCGCTTGGGGTACGTCCGGTGGAGCTGCGCTACTACTACGCCGCCGCCCACTACCGGTCGATGATCGACTACTCGGAGGACGCGCTGCGGGAGGCAGCCGTCGCGTACCGGCGGATCGAGGGCTTCGTGCAGCGCTCCGCCGAGCGGGTCGGCGCCGGCCAACCCGCGGTGGTGCCCGCGGCGTTCGCCGCCGCCATGGACGACGACCTGAACACCTCCGCGGCGCTCGCCGTGCTGCACGAGACGGTTCGGGATGGCAACACCGCGCTGACCGGCGGCGACGATGTGACCGTCCGCACCGCGCTCGGCCAGGTGCGGGCGATGCTGGATATCCTCGGGGTCGACCCACTCGACCCTGCCTGGAGTGCCGGCGGCGGCACCGACGACCTCTGCGCCGTGGTCGACTCGCTGGTGCAGCTGGCCCTGGAACAGCGGGCGCAGGCACGCAGCCGCAAGGACTGGTCCGCCGCCGACGCGATCCGCGACCAGCTCAAGCAGGCCGGTGTGGTGGTCGAGGACACCCCCCAGGGCCCCCGTTGGACTATTGGAGAGCAGGACTGATGGCCGGCAACTCGCAGCGCCGTAGCCGACGGCTGACCCCGAAGGCAGGCGCCCCGAAGGGCTCCGGCGGCAAGGGGCGGGACGCCCTCGCCGGCCGGGGCCGAACCCTGCCCGCCGACGAGCGGCCGTGGCACAAGGCGTACTCGGGCACCGAGAAGCTGCCCCAGCGCACCGCCTGGAAGCAGGAGAAGGAGCGGCGGAGCGCGGCCGAGGAGGGGCGCGCCCCGAAGATCGGTAAACCCGGCACGAAGGACACCACCTGGGGTAAGGGTGGCGGTCGGGGCGTCCCCACCAACAAGAGCGGCCGGGGCGTCCCCACCAGCGGCGGCCGGGGTCGGCCGGAGAGCCGCAGCGGTGGCCCGCGGGTCGCCCCCGGTCGTCGGACGAACCCGGCGAAGGACGCTCCCGAGCTGTTGGTCGGCCGCAATCCCGTCCTTGAGTCACTGCGTGCGAACGTGCCGGCCACCGCCCTCTACGTGGCGCAGGGACTCAACACCGACGACCGGATCAGCGAGATCGTCCGGACCGCGGCGGACCGGGGCATCGCGATGCTGGAGGTCAGCCGCGCCGAGCTGGACCGGATGACCGGCGGCGTGCTGCACCAGGGCGTGGGCCTGCAGGTGCCGCCGTTCCGGTACGAGCCGTTCGAGGAGCTGACGGCGGCGGCGCTGGAACAGCCCGCCCCGCTGCTGGTGGCGCTCGACGGCGTTACCGACCCGCGGAACCTGGGTGCGGTGATCCGGTCGGCCGCCGCGTTCGGCGCGCAGGGGGTCTTCGTCCCCGAACGGCGGGCCGCTGGGATCACCGCGACCGCCTGGCGGACCAGCGCCGGTGCCGCCGCGCGGGTTCCGGTCGCCCAGGTCACCAACCTGACCCGGGCGCTGAAGGCGTGCAAGGACGCCGGCTTCCTCGTGGTCGGCCTGGACGCCGACGGGGAGACCGACCTGTACCACCTGGAAGCCGCCGTTGGCCCGCTCGTGGTGGTGGTGGGCTCCGAGGGGCGCGGCCTGTCTCGGCTGGTCGGCCAGACCTGTGACCTGACCGTCCAGATCCCGATGGTCTCCGACGTCGAGTCGCTGAACGCCAGCGTCGCGGCGGCGGTGACGCTGGCCGAGGTGGCTCGCCGCCGGGCCGCCGAGGGCTGAACTCCGCACCCGAAAAGGGGGCGGTCCGCATCAGCGGACCGCCCCCTTTTCTCGTAGCTCAGGATTCGTAGCTCAGGACGGGATCCGGAGGCCGGTCTTCGAGTTGAAGATGTGGCTGCGTCCGGGCTGCGGCCGGACGAACACGGTGCCGCCCATGTTCGGCATGGTGCGCCGGTCGGTGCGGACCACGAACCGCTCGTTGGTGCCCTCCATCGCGGCGTGACCGTAGATGTTCGCGTCCGACCCGAGGTCCTCGACCAGCTCAACGGTGACCGGCAGGCCGCCCTCGGTCGGGCTGACCAGCTCGCAGTCCTCCGGACGGAAGCCCACCACGACCTGGTCGCCGGCCCCCTCGGCGCGGGCCGCCTCGACCTGCTCGCGGGTCAGCGGGATGTGCATCTCGGCGAACTCGGCGCCCTTGTCGGTCAGCGGCACGGTCTTGATGTTCATCGCCGGCGAGCCCATGAAGCCGGCGACGAAGACGTTGGCCGGGGTGTCGTAGAGCGCCCGCGGCGTGTCGACCTGCTGGAGCTCGCCGTCGAGCAGGACCGCCACCCGGTGCCCCATCGTCATCGCCTCGACCTGGTCGTGGGTGACGTAGACCGTGGTCACACCGAGCTTGGACTGCAGCGACGCGATCTGCGTACGGGTCTGCACCCGAAGCTTGGCGTCGAGGTTCGACAGGGGCTCGTCCATCAGGAAGACCTGCGGCTCACGGACGATCGCCCGCCCCATCGCCACCCGCTGGCGCTGGCCGCCGGAGAGCGCCTTCGGCTTACGGCCGAGGTACTCCTCCAGCTGGAGCAGCGTCGCCGCCTCCTTGACCCGCCGGTCGATCTCCGCCTTCGGGGTCTTGCGCAGCTTGAGGGCGAACGCCATGTTCTCGTACACCGACATGTGCGGGTAGAGGGCGTAGTTCTGGAAGACCATCGCGATGTCGCGGGACTTCGGCGGCAGGTGGGTCACGTCCCGGCCGTCGATGGAGATCGAACCCTGGTCAACGTCCTCGAGGCCGGCGAGCATGCGCAGGCTGGTGGACTTACCACAACCGGAGGGGCCGACCAGGACCAGGAATTCGCCGTCGCCGATCTCCAGGTCGAGCTGGTTGACGGCGGGCCGCTCGGTGCCCGGGTAGATCCGGGACGCCTTGGCATAGGTAACCGTGGCCATGGGGGTGCTTCCTTTCACCGGCAGGAACGTGCCGGACGATCCGAGTGAAAGAGCGGACCGGCCCGCAGCTGCGACCCGGCCCACGGGCGACGGGCGTCGACCGCGTTCCTGAACGGTAGATCGGTTTTCTCCGCGTGCCAAGAACGGGAGTAGCTGGTGGGACCGGGACCATGCGCATAACGGTCAGGCGGGCAGTGCCGGGCATGAAACGACGGCGGTCCGGGCCTGCTGCCCGACGGAGGTCGTGCTGACCGGGCCCGCCGCGCGGGAAAACTGGACGTCAGTCGCTATGCTGGCGTCGGCAACACGCCCCTGTAGCTCAGCTGGACAGAGCACTCGCCTTGTAAGCGAGATGTCGCCGGTTCGATCCCGGCCGGGGGCTCCACCTTGCTCCACCGGCCAGCTCGCTCCACCGGCAAGCTCGGGATGGCGACCTGCACCGCCGACGGATACTGACCTGTCCCAGGCAACGACGCCCTGCCCGGCCGTGAGGCCAACGGCGGGGCGTCGTCAATCGGTTGCCTGTTGTCGCAGGTGCCACGCGGCCCGGCCCCCAGACCACCAGAGCAACGGGGTGGTCGCCCGGGCGTACGCCTCGATCGGCTCCGGCAGGGGCGGACGGGTGGCGATGTGGGCTGGTGGCACCTTGGTTCTACGTGGTCCGGTGTGGTGGGCGTCGGCGTGCGGCGTAGCTGAGGATGACGCCGGCCAGGATGGAGAGGGCGGCGGCGCCGGTGGTGGTGGTGATGTTGGGGCCGGTGATGGGTAGGTCGGGTTCGTCGGGTGGTGGGGTGATGGTGAGGTTTACCGGTGTGGATTGGCTGTTGGGGCAGGTGTTGGTGCTGGTGTAGTGGGCGGTGAGGGTGTGGGTGCCGGGTGGGAGGGTGGTGGTGTGGGTGGCGGTGGCGGTGGTGGTCAGGGGTGTGGTGGTGAGGGTGGTGGTGTTGGTGCGGAAGGTGATGGTTCCGGTGGGGGTGTCGATGTTGCAGGTGACGGTGGCGGTGAGGGTGGTGTCCTGATCCGCTGTCGGGTTGGCTGGGGTGACCTGCAGGGTGGTGGTGGATGTCGGTGGTGCGGTCAGGGCCAGGCTGTGGGCATCGCCGGCGGCGACAGTGGTGATGGTGGTCGCTGGCGGTAGGTCGACGTTGACGGGTGTGCTGCTGTTGGTGGTGGTGCCGTCGCCCAGCTGACCACTCGAGTTTTCGCCCCAGGCGAGGACGGTGCCGGTGGAGGTGACCGCCAGACTGTGGAGGTTGCCGCCGGTGATGGCGGTGATGGTGACGCCGGTGGGCAGGTTGACGGTGACGGGTGTGCTGCGGTTGGTGTTGGTGCCGTCGCCCAACTGACCGTCGAAGTTGTCTCCCCAGGCGAGGACGGTGCCGGTGGAGGTCAGCGCCAGGCTGTGTTCGTCGCCGGCGGCGATCGCCGTGATGGTGACGCCGGCGGGCAGGTTGACGTTGACGGGTGTGCTCTTGCTGGTGGTGGTCCCATCGCCCAACTGCCCCCCGAAATTGGCACCCCAGGCGAGCATGGTATCGGTGGACGTCAGCGCCAGGTTGTGGTCGCCGTGGGCGGCGATAGCGGTGACTGCGACGCCCACGGGCAGGTTGACGGTGATGGGTGTGCTTCTGTCGGTGGTGGTTCCGTCGCCCAACTCGCCGTCGTTGTTTTCGCCCCAGGCGAGGACGGTGTCGGCGGAGGTCAGCGCCAGGCTGTGGTCGTCGCCGCCGGCGATGGCGGTGACCTCGGTGCCCGGCGGCAGGTTGACGGTGACGGGTGTGCTGCGATTGGTGGTGGTTCCGTCGCCCAACTGACCCTCGGAGTTGTCTCCCCAGGCGAGGACGGTGCCGGTGGAGGTCAGCGCCAGGCTGTGTTCGTCGCCGGCGGCGATGGCCGTGATGGTGGTTCCCGGGGGCAGGTTGACGGTGACGGGTGTGCTGCGGCTGGTGGTGGTTCCGTCGCCCAACTGACCGTCGAAGTTGTCTCCCCAGGCGAGGACGGTGCCGGTGGAGGTCAGCGCCAGACTGTGGTCGCCGCTGGCGGCGATGGCGGTGACCTCAGTGCCCGGCGGCAGGTTGACGGTGACGGGTGTGCTGCGGTTGGTGGTGGTTCCGTCGCCCACCTCGCCGTCATCATTTTCCCCCCAGGCCAGGAGGGTGTCCGACGCGGTGCCGGACGGTGCTGGAGTGTTCCGTGCGGCCGCCGGCCACGCGCCGGTGAAGGCCTGCGTGGCTGTCACCGCCAACACCAGAAAGAACAAGCCGACGATGGCCCGGCCCACCCGACCCGCGCCGGCGCTCCGGCCTGGCCGCTGGCAAAATCTCCGCATCACTCTTACCTCCCGGCAGGCATCGCCAATCGGACAGACGCTAGTGTCAACCAGCTATCCCACATAGATGCGGAGAAACGCCCTCAAAACGACATCCAACCGTGCCGCCGGTCGAAAACCGACAAGAAACGACAGGTGAGGGGCCTTTCAGCCGTCCCCAGGTGGGACGACCTCCATGCCTCACTCGGCCACCGTCGTTCCGGGACTCTACTTTCATCAACACCGATACAACCGGAGTGCAGCAGGTCGTGCCGGCGTACATCGGGGGCGCTGGTGAGCGAGACCGGCCGAACGCCGGTGGCAACTCTCCCGACTGCCCGGGCTGAAATAAGTCGCGGCGCACGGTAGAAATCAGGGCGGGCCGTTCGTCGTAGGGTCAGCCACCCGACGCGGCTGGCTGACGAGGCGAAGAAGGTGGGCAGATGAAGTACCTGATGCTGGTGTGTGTCAACCGGCCGGCCGACGGGGGAGCGGGCGACCTCGGCCGTCCCGTCGGTGCCGCACCGGACGAGATGGACGTTGACACCTGGGTCGAGGAGATGGACGGCCGAGGCGTACGGCTGCTGGGCGAGGCGATCCGTCCGGGAAGCGACTCGACGACGGTTCGCGTCCGCGATGGCAAGGTTCTGCTCACCGATGGGCCGTACGCCGAGACGAAGGATGTGATCGCCGGTTTCGACGTACTCGACTGCACCGACCTCGACCAGGCGGTGGAGGTTGCGTCAAAGCACCCGATGGCGCGTAGCAATGTGGTCGAACTGCGGCCGTTCTGGGAGTAGGACTGAGCACCGACATCGAGGCGGGCCGGGTCAGCGCGGCGGTCGCCGCCGCCTACGCCGACGACTGGGGGCGGATCGTCGGCATGCTGATCCGGCTCGCCGGAGACTGGGAACTGGCGGAGGAGTGCGCCCAGGACGCGTTCGCCGCGGCGCTCACCCGCTGGCCGACGGAGGGGATACCGGATCGCCCCGGGGGATGGCTCGCCACCACGGCCCGTAATCGCGCGGTGGACCGGCTGCGTCGCTCTGCCGTGGAGGCCGGGAAGCTGCGCGACGTGTCCCGGCTGGGAGAGCCGGCCCCGGTCGGCTACTTCCCCGACGAACGCCTTGAGCTGATGTTCACCTGCGCGCACCCGGCGCTTACCGGTGCGGCGCAGGTCGCACTCATGTTGCGCTACCTCGCCGGGCTCCGGACAGCGGAGATCGCCCGAGCTTTCCTGGTGTCGGAGCACACCATGGGGCAACGGTTGTTCCGCGCGAAAAACAAGATTCGCCATGCGGAGATCCCGTTCCGGGTCCCGCCGGCTCGGCTGCTACCGGAGCGACTGTCGGCCGTACTCGCGGCGCTCTACCTGCTGTTCAACGAGGGCTACGCGGCGACCGCCGGCACGAACCTCGTGACCGCTGCGCTCTCCGGCGAGGCGATCCGGCTGGCCCGCCTCCTGACCACCCTGATGCCGGCTGAGCCCGAAGCCCGCGGGCTTCTCGCGCTCATGTTGCTGCACGACGCCCGCCGTTCGTCCCGGGTTGACCAGCACGGCGACCTGGTCACCCTGGCCGACCAGGACCGTTCGGCCTGGGATCGGGCCCAGATCACCGAAGCAGTCGTCCTGCTCGAGCAGGCACTGGCGCGGCGCCGCCCCGGCGCCTACCAGGTGCAGGCGGCGATCGCCGCGGTCCACGCCGAGGCGCCCGCGGCGGCGGCTACCGACTGGCCGCAGATCGCCGGCCTGTACGCGCAACTCGCCCGCCTGGCGCCCAGCCCGGTCGTCGAGCTCAACCGGGCGGTGGCGGTGGCGATGGCCGACGGGCCCGGAGCTGGGCTGGCGTTGGTGGATCGCCTGGCCGCCACCGGAGAGCTCAACGACTACTACCTGCTGCCGGCGACCCGGGCTGACCTGCTGCGCCGGCTGGGGCGACACGCCGAGGCGGCCGCCGCCTACCATCGGGCGCTTGAGCTGTGCGGGACCGACGCCGAGCACCGGTACCTACGCCGACGCCTGCGCGAGGTGTCGGCACCCACCTCGTAGTCGGTCCAACGCCGGCTGGGTAGCCGGGCTTCTGCGCGTGGCGGTCTCGCCGGCTACGTGGACAACAACAGCGGTATCGTCAGCACATACGCCGCGAGCAGCACCGAGCCTTCCGGGCGGGTGAGTGTATAGCTCCGGCGGAGCAGTATCCAGGCCGCCACCGCGGCCAGGCCCATCACCAGGACGAGCGCGACACTGGTGCCGGGGACACTGCTCGGCGCGGCCAGGGCGATCACGGCGCCGCCGACGAGGCTGTTGAACAGGTTGGAGCCGAAGAGGTTGCCCACAAGCAGGTCTGACTCACCCTGTCGTTGGGCTTGAATCGTGGTGACCAGCTCCGGCAGCGAGGTGCCCACCGCGACCAGGGTCATCCCGATGATCAACTGGGGAACCCCCAGGTCGGTGGCGATGGCGGCGGCGTTGACGACCAGCAGCTGTGCCCCGGCCAGGACCCCGACGAGGCCGAGTACGGTGCGGACCGGCTCCCACCGGGCCAGCGGTTGCCGCTGCGCCGGCGTCGGGTCGACCGTGGTGACGTCCTCGCCCTCCACGTGCTCCACCACGTCCCGGGCCAGCGGGGTGGCTTCGTCCTCGCCCGCCCACCGGATCAGCAGCCACAGCGCACCGGCGGCGGCGACCAGCAGCACCACACCGGTCACAGCTGTCAGTCCGGTCCAGGCCAGGAGGCCGAAGAGCAGCACAGCGCCGACCGCGAGCCGTGCCTCGCGGTAGATCACCGTTGACTTCACGGTGACCTTGGCGACCAGTGCGGCGACGCCGAGGACCATGGTCAGGTTGAGAATGTTGGAACCCGCGATGTTGCCCAGGGCGATGCTTGTGTCGCCGCGGGCCGCAGCTACTCCGGAGACCAACAGCTCCGGTGCCGAGGTGCCCAGACCGATCACCACGACGCCGACGACGACGGGTCTGATCCGTAGCCGGTGGGCGAGCCGGGACGCGCCGAGCACGAGATGGTCGGCGGCCACGGTGAGTAGCAGCAGACCGGCGACGGCGAGGAGAATTCGGAACATCATGACGGGCTCATGTGCGGCGTTGTCCTCGCTATTCCGTTGACCGGCGCCTGGTGTACCGGAGCCCAACCTACTGCCCTGGTCGACCCTTGTGGGCCCGGACGGTACCGGAACCACGTGTGCCCCGGCGATCGATCGCGGGAGCGGGATGTTCGCGGCTGCGGGCTCCGCTACCGGGTACGACGGCGGCGACGTGACCCGCTCCGGTGGGTGGCGGAGGGGACTAGCCTCAAGCCGTGATCGAGGCGGTGTTGTGGGACGTTGACGACACCCTTTTCGACTTCACTGGCTCGGATCGGCGGGCGCTGTCGCGGCACTTCCAGGCGGAGGGCCTACCCGGGTCAGCGGCGTCGGTTGAGCGTTGGCAGCAGGTGACCGAGGTCGCCTACGGTCGGTTGGCTGCTGGGGAGCTCACGTACGAGGAGTGTCAGCGGCAGCGGGTTAACGGGTTCCTGGGGCGGACGCTGAACGACGTGGAGGCGGATGCGTGGCTCCGGCGCTACACCGCGCTGTTCGAGCGTGCGTGGACGGCGTTCCCGGACGTCACGGCCGCCCTCGCGGCGCTGCCGTACCGGCACGGGATCCTCTCCAACTCCAGCACCGCGCATCAGGAGCGCAGACTGACCGCCCTGGGGCTGCGTCACCACTTCGAAGTGCTGCTCTGTGCGGACCGGCTTGCCCGGGCGAAGCCGGATCCCTCGGCGTTCCTGGCCGGCTGCGAGGCACTTGGGTTGCCTCCGGACGCTGTCGCCTACGTGGGCGACCAGTTGGACACGGATGCGGTGGCGGCTCGGGACGCGGGACTTGTCGGAATCTGGCTTGATCGTGCACGATCAACAGCCGCGGCAACGTCGAGGTCGACCGTACCGGTGCCGGTCGGTGTGCACCGGATTCCGAGCCTCGCCGACCTTCCCCGGCTACTCGCCGCACCGGGTGAATGAGGCCACGGGTTGTCCCGTCCATGATTGGAGCCCTTGCGATGTCGTTTGAACTCCAGCCTGTCCTGACCGGCGAACTGCTCACCGTAAGGCCCCTCCGGCCGGCGGATTTCGATGAGCTGTTCGCTGTCGCCGCTGACCCGCTGCTGTGGGAACAGCATCCGCAGCCGGAACGGTGCCGAGAGGAGGTGTTTCGCGTCTTCTTCTCGGATGCGCTCGCCTCCGGCGGCGCGTTTGCGGTGATCGACAAGAGGGCGTCTCGCCTGATCGGTTCATCGCGGTATCACGGCTACGATGTGGATCGTCGCGAGGTCGAAATAGGCTGGACCTTCCTTGCGCGTTCCCATTGGGGCGGGTTTTACAACAAGGAACTCAAGCAGCTCATGCTGGATCATGCTTTCCAGTTCGTCGATACTGTTGTCTTTCTTGTCGGTACGGAAAATCTTCGTTCTCGGCGGGCGGTGGAGAAGCTCGGCGGGGTCCTGGCCGGGCCGGGCCAGGACCGGGGCGGGTCGCCCCACGTTCGCTACCGGATCGGGGTTGAAGACTGGTCCGGTGAGCGTGCGGGTATCGCCGTCTCGGGCGGCGTCGGCGGCGGAGGTGAGCTGGGCCCTCCGGATTGAGCAGTGCCGACTCCGGCCGGAGAGTCGATGCGCCGTGGCGCCCTGGGCCGCGGGTACGGTGGCGGCCCTTCGGCCCGGCGGAGCAGCCACCAGGCGACAGCGGCCACCCCAAGCAGTCCGATGCCGGCGATGAGGAACACACCGGCCGGCGAGGTCGCCTCGAGTAGGGGGCCGCTGATCAGGTAGGCCGCGGTCTCCGCGAGGAAGACTGGGCCGTAGATCGCGCCGAAGACCCGGCCCAGCTTGTCGCTGTCCACGTTCTGGCCGATGGCGGTGTCGGTGGCGATGTTCTCCAGGCCGTTGCCGGCACCGGCGATCGTGTAGAGCAGCACGATCAGGATCAGCTGGCCGGCGACGCCCACGGCGATGAGGCCCAGGGCCGAGCAGCACAGGCCGATGAGCAGCAGCCGCGGACCGGGCGGCTGCCAACGGGTCAGCGCGAGCAGCAACGGCACGAGCACCATTGCCAGTCCGTAACCGCCGGTCGCCACCCCGACCCAGGTATCGGTGCCGCCGTGGTCATCCTTGATCAGGAAGACCAGTCCCACGCTGTCCCAAGCCGCGAAGAAGACACCGAGAAAGAGGGAGAGCGCCACCGCCCGGGCAACGGCGTGCCCGGCCACGTAACGCAGGCCGGCCGTGAGGTCCGCGACGAACCGCGTGGTACGGCCGGCAGCACCGGGACCGCCGCCGACCGGCGGCAGGAAGAACAGCACCAGGGCGGAGAGTAGGTAGGAGGCCGCGTCCAGGGCGAAGGCGGCGCGCGCTCCGGCGGCCTGGATGAGCACCGCACCGACAACCGGCCCGACGGCCAGCGCCACATTGTGCGAGAGCCCGAGCAGTGAGTTGGCCTGCACCAGGCCGGACCGTTCCACCAGCCGGGGAACACAGCTCTTGCCGGCCGGCAGGAAGCAGGTGGTCAGCGTGCTGGTGAGCAGGATCAGGGCGAGGAGCACCGGAAAGGGCGGCAGGGCCACCGCGATCAGGCCGACTGTCCCGAACCGAATCAGGTCACCTCGTCACCGCCGCGCACGTTCCCGTAGCGTTTGCCGGAGATCGTCGGGGAGGCCCTCGACCTCCGCCAGCGCGGGCAGCAACTCCGGCTCGGTCAGGTACGCGTGGAAGGCCACCGCGATTGTTACGCCATGGGCCGGTCGGTGGAGCACCGAAACCGGATCTCCGGCTTGCACTTCTCCCGGCGTGACGACCCGAAGGTAGGCGCCCGGCCGATTTTCCCGGGTGAACCGCTTCACCCACTGCGGCTCCGCCATCTTGGCCTGGAAAGTCGCGCACGGCATGCGGCCAAAGGTCGGCTGAAGTTCGAGCTGCTCGCCGATGCGCCAGGTCTCGCCGATCACCGCACCGTTGACGTCAACGCCGGCCGTGGTCAGGTTCTCGCCGAAGATCCCGCCCGGCAGCACCCGGCCAAGTTGGGCCTCCCACCAGTCGTAGTCCTCCCGGGCGTACGCGTACACGGCCTGGTCGTCGCCGCCGTGGTGCTCGATGTCGAAGATCTGGTCGCCGACCAGGCCGCTGTGCAGGCCGGTGGTTTTCGGCCCGGGAGCCCGGACCGCCACGGGTCCGTCGACGGGCTGCTTGTTGATGCCGGTGACCCCGACCCGCTTCGCGGTGCTGCGCTCCGGGACCGCCAGGTTGACCGAGAGGATGCTGCCCATGGGCAGCAACCTATCCGTCGGTCTGACGTGGAGCAAAGGAGCCCGGGCGCGGTTTACGAGGCGGCTTCCAGCACCACGACGGGAATCTTCCGGTCGGTCTTGGCTTCGTACTCCGCGAAGCCCGGGAAGGCCTCCTTCTGGGCGCTCCAGATGCGCTCCCGCTCGTCCCCCGCGGCGACCCTGGCCACCAGGTCGAACGTGTCCGTGCCGATCTCCGCCTTGACCTGCGGATGGGCCCGCAGGTTGTGGTACCAGTCGGGGTGGCTGGGGGCGCCGGCCTTGGAGGCGAACACGGCGTAGCCATGATCTAACTTCTGGTACATCACCGGGTTCAGGCGCGGCTGACCGCTCCTGGCGCCCACCGTGTGCAGGAGCAGGAGGGGCGAGCCCGCGAACTGGCCGCCGACCTGGCCGTTGTTTTCGCGGAACTCTTTGATGATCTTTTCGTTCCAGTCGTCCATGATCTCTCCTCGCTGGCGTACCGGTCCGATTATCGTCAGTCTGGCACCTCCGCAGTGCCATCCGTTGGGCTACCATCCCCCCGATATGCGAGAGCCGACCACGCCGAATGCGGCGTCCGGGTGTCTGTTCGGGTTGGCCTACGGCGACGCCTTGGGCGGACCGGCCGAGTTCATGACGGTCCCGGACATCCATGCCCGCTATGGGCCCGACGGCCCGCGCGAGTTGGCGGGCGACCCCGCGCTGGTCACCGATGACACCCAACTGACCCTGGCGGTCGGGATGGCGCTGTTGAGTGCGTCCACGCCGACGGCCGAGGTGTTGGAACCGTTGTTTCGGGAGCGGTTCGTGCGGTGGGCGGCCAGCCCCGACAACAACCGTGCACCGGGAATGACCTGCCTGCGTGCCTGCGGGAACCTCGCCCTCGGCCAGCCGTGGACCCAAGCCACGATGAGCGGCTCGAAGGGCTGCGGCGCGAACATGCGGGTCGCGCCGGTCGGGCTCGTCGCCGGCTACGACCTGGACACCCTCGCCGGGGTGGCGCAGTTGCAGGCCGCGATGACCCATGGGCACCCCACCGCGCTCGCCGCCAGCGAGCTGACCGCGTACGCCGTGCGGCTACTGCGCGACGGCGCGGAGCTGCTATCCCTGCCCACGCTGCTGCGAGCCCGCGCCCACGACCAGCGCACCGTCTACCGGGCCGAGTGGTTGGGTGCGCTGTGGCAGCAGCCCGCCGTCGCCAGTCCCGCCGACTACCTCGCCCGTGGCTGGGACGAGTGCCAGCACGTACTGGATCGGCTCGATCTCGCGCTCGCCTCGGCCGACGACGGCGCGGACGCCTGCCGGATCACCGGCGCCGGCTGGATCGCCGAGGAAGCCCTGGCCACGGCACTGTTCTGCGCGATCCGGCATGCCGACGATCCGGTGTCCGCCCTTGCCCGCGCCGCCGCCACCTCCGGCGACTCCGACTCCATCGCCTGTCTGACCGGCGCGTTCCTCGGTGCCGCCTTCGGTATGGCCGCGTGGCCGGAATCCTGGCGTGATCGAATCGAGTACGCGGGCGAACTCGCCGCGATGGGCGAAGCCTGGGACTGATCCTTCAGTTCGTGATCAGGCTTATTCTGCCTTACCCCACGTACCCTATTTTTTATGATCTATCAATATGTGCGTCAGAATTCTGCCGTGCGTGTATCAGTCCGGGGGTGGGCCGCCTCATCTGTTCAGCGATGACGTAGCGAATTGGTAGGAGGCGGCCACCCCGTCCGTTCCGAGTGCCAGCGCGGCTGAGTCGCCCAGTTGAGAGGAGAACCGGCATGCACACCGTCGACCTCGCCCTCCGAGCCCGGCCCAACGCCAACACCCCGTGCAATCACCAGCCGACGTGTCCCGCCGCGAGCGCGGTCGACCACGAGGCGGCCCGCATCATCGCGTCTCACCCGGAGCAGGGCTGGAGTCTGCGCTGTAACGGCGTGATCGTGTTCGATGACACTGGTGAGTTGATGCCCGACAACAGCCCGGTCGCCCCGCACCGTGGCCCGGCTCCGCACTGGGAGAGCTACCGCGGAGAGTGACCCGGATGCCGCTGATCCGCCGTCCGTACGGCCGGGTCAGCCGGTCGGAACCCAAAACCGAAGCTTCTCGCTGCGTTGATCGGCGAAGATCCCGCCGTTGCGCTCGATCACCCTACGGGAGGCGACGTTGTCCACGTCGCATGTCACCAGGGCGGACGTGATGTCCAGGTGGTACGCCACGGATAGCGCGGCGGCCAGCATCGCGGTCGCGTGGCCCTGTCGCCGTGCGGTTGGTCGCACGTCATAGCCGATGTGCCCGCCGAAGTCCCGCAGGTACGGGGTCAGGCGATGCCGGATCGCGAGGCGGCCGAGATAGGCGTCGTCCTGGGTCCACCACAACGTGGTCGACGGTACGTGCCCGTCCGGGCGCGGGGAGTCCTCAAGACTCTGATTCCGTAACCAGTCGACGTAGCTCGCGAACCCGGCGGGAGTTGACCAGTGACGCGAGAATTCGCGCAGCTCGGACCCGATCATGCTGCGGTCTTCCGCGCTGCCGCGTCCCTCGGCGCGGAACTCGGCCATGGCGGCAACGAACGATTGATGTACCCCCACGGTGGGCCGGCTCAACTTGGGCATGGCGATATCAGTATCGACTCTGCCGGTTGGCCGCACCCGTATTTCGGGGCGTGGTGTGGGGTGGGGGTCGAGCAGGCCGGATGGCCCGGGTCGACGGTGTTTTCGTCGCCTACCGTCCCGGGCGTGAGTGATCAGCCTGACCGTGCCGCATGACGGGTTGAGGAGCGCGTCGCTGACCTGACCGGCATCCCGGCGCACCGTCGCGGTCGGCTTACTGGTCGATCCGGTCACCTTCGGTCGGAGCCTGACCACCGGTGCGCTCCGATGTGGTCTCGCGCCCGTGGGCGGACGCCCGGGCCGGCGGCAGTGCTGGGAGGATCCACACGATCTGTAGGGACGCCACCGGTGTCGGTAGGGACAACAGGAGGATGGAATGGCAGACGGTTTGGTGCTGGCCGCCGGCCCACGCGTCGGCGTGTTGGCGGACGCGTGGGGTGGTTCCGTGGCGCGGGAGGTCGCCCTGGTTGTTGGCGGGGCCGCTGTCGTCGGTGCCGCTGCGCAGGTGTCGGTGGCGATTCCCGGGTCGCCGGTCCCCGTCACCGGGCAGACCTTCGCGGTGCTCCTGGCCGGGACCGCGCTTGGGTCGGCCCGTGGGGTGGCGAGCATGCTGCTCTACCTGGTGGCGGGGGTGTTGGGGGTGCCGTGGTTTGCCGACGGGGCGCACGGCTGGCCGTCCGCGACCGCGGGCTACCTGCTGGGCTTCGTGTTGGCCGCGGCGGTTGTCGGCCGGCTGGCCTCGGCCGGGGCGGACCGGCGGCCGTGGCGCATGTTCGGGCTGATGGTGTTCGGGAACGTGGTGATCTATGCGGTTGGTGTTCCCTGGTTGACGGTCGCCGCCGGGATGGACGTGCGGACCGCGCTCCTGCTGGGCCTCGTTGCGTTCCTGCCGGGGGACCTGCTCAAGGCACTGCTCGCTGCGGGCCTGCTACCGGGCTCGTGGCGCCTGGTGCGCCGGTTGTCCGGGAGCGCGTGAGCGAGTTCGTGGACCGGGGTGGCGCTCCTCGGCCTGGAACTTTGGCGGGGAGCCCGCCGGTCGGTCCCGGGCGGGGCTGTGATTGCACCAACCGTGACCATCGATTTGGGTGCGGGTTGCTGGCCCATGGTTGTCCCGCGAACAGGGGCCGAGGAGGGAGATCAGCAGAAACAGCGGGGCGTCGGCTACATGTCCCGCGCGGCGTTTCTGATGGACCGCGTGATGGGCCGCGCCGGGTTGGAGGGACGCGCCTTCGTGGCGCTGCTGTCCTCGTTCGCCTGCGCGATCCCCGGCATCATGGCCACCCGCACCCTGCCCTCGGCTCGGGACCGGATCGCCACGATGATGGCGGCGCCACTGATGACCTGCGCCGCGCGGCTTCCCGTCTACGTGGTCCTGATCGGGCTGCTGGTCGACCCCACCGCCACGTTCGGTCCGTTTGGTCTGCAGGGTCTGGTCATGTTCGGGCTGTACCTGCTCGGTGCCGTCTCGGCGATGCTGGCCGCGTGGGCGTTCAAGAAGTTCGGTGACCGTCGTGGCCAGCCGACACCGTTCTATCTGGAGATGCCGCCGTACCGGCTGCCCGCGCCCCGGGCGGTTCTGCTGGCGGTGTGGGGTGCGGCGAGTTCGTTCCTCCGCAAGTGCTCGACCATCATTGTGGCCACCACGATGGTGCTGTGGTTGCTGCTGAATCTACCGCTGCACTCGACCGAGCAGCTGCAGGCGGCGGGCGTCGACACCGCTGATTCGGCTGCGGTGTCGGCCCATGTCGTTGACCACAGCTACGCCGCCGAGGTCGGCCGGCTGGTGGCGCCGGTCTTCGCCCCCCTGGGCTTCGACTGGCGGATCAATGTCGGTGTGCTGTCCGCCCAGTCGGCCCGGGAGACCTTCGTCGCCACCCTCGGCCAGGTCGCGGCGGCCGAAGACCCCGAAGACCCGGGCGACGCGCTGCGGGCCATGACCTACTCGGACGGCCCGCGCGCCGGTCAGCCGATCTTCACCGCACCGACGATCGCCGCGCTGCTGGTGTACTTCGCCTTCGCCCTCCAGTGTATGGCGACCGTCGGGGTCATCCGGCGGGAGACCGGCACCTGGCGGTGGCCGCTGGTGGCCTTTGGCTACCTCACCGTGACAGCCTGGCTGCTGGCCTTCCTTGCCCGGACCGTCACCGCCGTCTTCGTGGGGTGACTCGGATGGTTCCCCTGCACCCGCAGCGCTGCGCCGACGAACCGGACCTGCTGCGCTGGGTCATCCCCGCCGACCTGCTCGACTCGGTCGGCGTTGTCGCCGCGGCCCCGCCACCGCTGGCGGGGCTGCTGGCCGACGGGACCCTCGCCGAGCTCCGGCTGGAACCCGCCGCCGTGGTCACCCGCCTCGGCCCGCGGCGCAGCTGGATAGACCAGGGGCCACGGGTACGCGGCGCGCTACACGCCGCGCTCGGGGAACCCGACGGCTGGCACGTCGTACCCGATTCCGGTGCGTGGGCCGGGGACGCGGTGCTGCGTACGCTGGCCCAGCAGCTCCTCGATGGGCCGGTCGGACAGTTCGCCGCCGCGCACGGCGGTCGGATCGACCTGGTGGAGGCGCGGGACGACGTGGTCACCGTCCGGCTCGCCGGTGCGTGCAACGGCTGCCCGGCCGCCCGCAGCACCCTGCACGGCCAACTGGAACGTCGCCTCCGTCAGCGCTATCCGGCGCTGCGCGCGGTCGTCGACGAACCGACCCGGTCGATCAGGCCGGCACCGCGGTGACCACGAGGTTGTCGCGGTATCGGCGGGCGTCGGCGTCAAAAGGCCCGCCGCAGGTGATGAGGGTCAAGCGCTGGTCGCCGTCGCGGGCGAAGTACCGGTCCAGCGGAATTCTGGTCTTCTGGTACTCCTCCCGGGCGATCACCCGGTAGGCGCGGTCTTGGCCGTCGCTGCCGGTCACGGTCAGGGTGTCCCCCTGGTCCAACTCCCGGAGCCGGAAGAACGCGCCCTTGCCCTGGGTGGAGCTGTCCACATGGCCGGCGATCACCACTGACCCCGCTGGGGCCGCCAGCCCCGGGCCGTAGCGGTACCAGCCGACCTCGTCCACGCTGGGCGGTACCTCGAACTCACTGGTCTGTGGGTTGATGCCGACGGCGTTCACCGTGGCGGTCACCCCGATTGTCGGGATCCGCAGGCCGACCGGCGGAACAACCTCGGCGCCGGTCGGCAGTGCACCCCTGTGTACCGGTACCGGCACCGACGATCGGGCATCTGCGGGGGCGGTGCTGGCGAGGGCGGCCACCTCGTCCGCGCCGACATCCGCCGCCGGCCGAGCGGCAACGGCGGCCAAAGCCGCGACGGTGAGGGCGGCGGCACCGGCGGCCATCGCCGCCAGCCCTCCGCGATTGCGCACCGTCACCGGTTGTTCCTCCGGGCGGTGACGATCCGAGCTCTTCCACCGACAAGTAGGAGGGCGCCGGCACCGGCCAGGAGGTACAACCAGGTGTTTGCCTTGGTGCCGGCCAGGCCGCCGTCGCCGCTGGGGACCCCGGCCGGGGTGGAGTGCAAGCCGGTGATGGTCTGCGCCACGACCTCGAGGGTGCCGGCATCCGCCGAGCCGAACGCGTAGAGGATCGTCGCGGTACCCTCGGTCAATTCCAGGTCGGCGGGGCCGATCGTGACGGTCTCCGTGCCGGCGAGTACCGCATCCGCCTGGATCGTTCCGGCTTCCATATCGGCCTTGGCCTCGTTCGAGTTGGTCAGGTTGGTGAAGACCGAAGTGCCGCCGGCCCGTACGTCCATCGCCGGAGCGGCAGCGATGTGCCGGGCGATCAGCCGGGACTTGCCAGCGTCCACCTTCGAGGTGTCGTTTACGAAGGAGGTGAGCTTCGGCTGGCCGCTCGCGTCCAGGTGGGCGGCCATGCTGATGTTGGTTCCGCCCAGCACCTCCGCGTCGGCAACCGTGAGAAACGCGTCGGCCACCGGGTCGCCCGGCTTGGTCAGCGCGATGTCGTACACGCCCGCCGCCAGGCTCAGTGGGCCCGCCACCTCGCCGGGCGCGAAGTTGTCCAGCGTCTTTTCCCCATTGAGGTACACGTCGACCGGGGTGCCCGGCATGCCATGGATCGCAGAGACCTCGGCTGTGGCCACCGCGTACGCCGGGGTCGCGTTGAGCGCACCGACTCCGGCGAATGTCAGCGCGGCGAGCACGCCACCTGCGGCCACCCGGCGGGAGTACGAGAGCTGCATGTCTGCCTCCTGATGATAAGTCGTGATTAGTCAGGTTAGCTGGTATGGGGCGTTACGCTCGCTCCACACAACCTGGACGCGGCCAGAAAATAATTTGCTTTTCGACGTCGCCGCATTCACGCGGGTATCAGTCGATGAGTAACCCGGCGAAGGGCAGCCATTCGGCACGATAAAGAGTCACATCCGGCGCGGCGTGCAGTGCCTGAACGCGGATAGGAGGTGGAGGGTGCAACACCTGGACTGAAGAACTTCGGCGCGTCTCAACCTGGGTGCCGCGGCCCCGCTGCATCGGTTGTCGACGGTGAACTGGGCTGCGACTAACTGTGTCGTTGCCAGACGGACCGCAGCGAGTCCCAGTTGCCACCGAGGCTGTCGCAGAGTACGTCCACAAAGACAGCGGTATCGGTGCCGTCGGGGTTCCACCAGATGCCGCAGAGAGCCGGGATCTCGCCGGTCGGGGTGGTGTACTCGACGTACAAGCCCGGCGTGCCGGTGACGCCCCCCAGTTTGTCGCCGGGCTCCTCCGCATCCGGGCGGTCGCTCGCCGAACTGCGGGCGATTCGCTGCCGGAAGCTCAGGTCGGCAGCTCGCCCCTCGGCCGAGTCATACGCGACAAAGTGGAGATACATGCCGCCGTCCCGGCACAGCACGTGGGCGCGCTCGCCGGGGCCGAGGGGTGGACCGCCATCGTCGGTGTTCGCGACGCAGCTACTCATGTCGGCGAGCCACGGCTCCGCCAACGGGATCAGGTCATCCGGGAACGTCGCGCGGTTGGTGGCGGCGAAGACGTTGGTGGGTTCCTCGGCCGGCTCTTCGGGCGGTGCCGCAGCCGGTTCCCCGGCGGGTGCGTCCGACTGCGGGGCGGCGGCCGGGGCGCTGTCGGGGGCAGTCGCTCGGCCGAGGACGAACGCGCCAGCCCCGGCCACCAACGCGCCAGCGAGTACCCCGACGATCACGCCGAGCAGCAGCTTCCCCCGCTGCGGGGGTGGAGACGGCACGATTCGGCGCTGCGGTGCTGGCGCGGCGAGGTCACCGGAAAGAGGTGGTGCGGCGAAACCGCCCGAGACCGGCTGTGTGCTCAGACCGTACTGGTCGTGGCCGCCGGAGTCAGGCGTATGCTCACCGTCGGACCAGTATTCCCGTCCGGGGGCCGCTCCATCATTCACGTGCGGCACGATATCAGCGCCTATCGAACCCCCACAGACCTGTTGGGAGATCTATTCACTCTGCTGGGAGTGTGCGGATGGCGATGTACGGCAAACCCCTGGTGGGTAACGCGCTCCGGAAACAGCGTCGGCTAGACTTGGCGCGAGGCCCTTCCAGCAGGACGATCGGGTTCGATGCCCACGTCAGACGCCGCGACCGAACCGGTCAGCGCCGGGCGGGACGGCCCCCCTTCAACCTTCGGAGCCTCCATGGCGGCAAGCCGCCCGCGCCAGAACACCTCGCCTGAGTCCCAGCGCACCCTGCCTGACTCGCTGACCTTCACCGACCTCGGCGTCCCCGACCCGCTCAACCGCCAACTGGCCGCGGCCGGGGTAGAACGGCCGTTCCCCATCCAGGCCGCGACCCTGCCGGACGCGCTCGCCGGACGGGACGTGCTCGGCCGGGGCCGTACTGGTTCGGGCAAGACCTACGCCTTCGTGCTGGCGGTGCTGACCCGCCTGGCCGCGAACACCACGCGCCGTCGCCCTGGCCGCCCCCGGGCGTTGATCCTCGCGCCGACCCGCGAGTTGGCCACCCAGATCGACCGCGTGATGGCGCCGCTCGCCCAGGCACTGTCGCTTCGTACGATGGCCATCTTCGGCGGCGTCGCCGCCCGGCCCCAGATCGCCGGGCTCCAGGCCGGGGTCGATGTCCTGGTGGCCTGCCCGGGACGGCTGACCGACCACGTCGAGGCCGGGCACGCGCACCTGGACGCCATTGAGATCACCGTCTTGGACGAGGCCGACCACATGGCGGATCTTGGCTTCCTGCCCAGCGTACGGCGGCTGTTGGAACGAACCCCGCGCGGCGGGCAGCGGCTGCTGTTCTCCGCAACCCTGGACTCCGGCGTCGATGTCCTGGTGCGGCGGTTCCTCACCAAACCAGTCGTGCACAGCGTCGACTCAACGCTGTCGCCGGTCGCCGCGATGACCCACCACGTGCTGCACGTTCAGGCCGAGGACCGGTTCGCCGTGTTGGTCGAGTTGACCGCCACGTCGAACCGTACCGTCGTGTTCACTCGTACCAAACGGGGTGCGAAAACCCTGGCTCGACGGCTGGCCGCTGCTGGGGTCAGCGCGGTCGAACTACATGGCAACCTGGCCCAGGGCGCCCGTACCCGGAATTTGCGGGCATTCGCCACCGGGGAGGCGCACACGCTGGTCGCCACCGACATCGCCGCCCGGGGCATCCACATCGACGACGTGGCGCTGGTCGTACACGCCGACCCGCCGGTGGAGCACAAGGCGTACCTGCACCGCTCGGGCCGTACCGCTCGGGCTGGTGCGGACGGGACCGTCGTGACTCTGATGACCGACGCGCAGGTGACGGAGGTGCGGGCGTTGACCCGCAAGGCTGGCATCACCGCGACCACGAGGCGACTGCGCCCGGGCGACGCGCTGCTCCGCGAGATCGCCCCGGGCGAACGCCGGTTGACCCCCCAGCCCGTACCGCCCCCTGGTGGCCCACAGCCGGAGGCGCGGCCCGCTCACGGTGGCCGGAGGCAGCGCGGCGGCAAACCGGCGTCGACTCCGACCCGCTCCGCACCGACCCGCTCCACACCGACCAGGTCCGGGGCGACCCGGTCCGGGGCGGCGGCCTTCTCCAGCCGGTCCCGTCCGGGTACTCGCCGCAGCGGACGCTAACCGGCGGGTCCACGGAGCCACCCTGGGGCGTACGCCTCGTCGGGGAGCCCGGAAACCTCAGTCGTGCGAGTTCGGAGCCGGCGTGTCGCCGGCGGTGGTGGGCGGTCTGGGTCCGAGCTGGCTGATGTCGTACCCGTGGGGGTAGGACTTGGTCTTGATGCCGTCGGCGAACCGGGGGACCGCCGGCGGTCCCCCGAGCCAACGTTGCGTGTGCGCGCGGGCGCGGAGGGCCAGGTGTAGTCCGACCCGCGCCGGCCAGGGTGGGTTCGCCACCCGGGTTGCGGCGCGTAGGGCTGGGTCGTAGATGGCGCTGACCAGTGCGTTGCCCATCGGGGAGAGGGCAGCGGGTAGCCGGTTCAGCATCAGCATCCGGGTGGCCCGCTCGATCGCGGCCGCGTCGTCGTTGGGGCGCAGTTGGGCCCGGTCGTACTCGTCGAACCAGGCCTCGACCGCCTGGTAGGAGTCGGGGATTTCGGTGATTCCCATCCGGCGACCCAACTCGAGGTAGAACCGCCAGGTCGCGCGTCGCTCGTGGCAGCAGGGTCGGCGCCAACCGTAGCGTTCCAGCCAGCGGGTGGGGATCACGACCAGGCAGGCGAGGACGTAGCGGTAGTGGTCGTTGCTGATGCGGTGGGAGCGGTGGATCTGGTTGATCCGGCGGAGAGCGTCCCGCCCGCGGGGCTGCTCGAAACCGTTGAGCATGATCTCGTACATGAGCAGGCCGGTGTCGTCGATCCGCTGCTGGGTGCGTTCGGTGAGTTCACCGGTGGCGGTGTGAACCGCGGCGATCTCCGGGATCGAGAACGAGCGGTTGAAGGCGAGGTTGAGTCCGAGCTTCATGTCCCACGGGAACTCGTACCGCAGCATGGTCTGGTAGATCGTCAGGTGGTCGTCGTCGGGGTCGAGCGAGCGGATCCGGTGCAGGTGAACGAGGCGGTCTCTCACGGGCGTGGGCCTCCAACGGGCTGCGGCCGGGGGTCGGTGGCGGTGAGGTGCTCGGTGGCGTCGAGGGTGGCGGCCACCACCGGGGACTGGTGGTACGCGGTCGCGACGCGGCTGAGCCAGGTGATCTCGCCGGCGTAGCCGTCGGCCGGTCGGGTCGGGGCCGCGGCTGGCTGCGGCTGGGTGGCGGTGACGCCGGCTCGGTGCGCGCGTAGGCCGAAGGCCAACTGGGCGGCCTCGATGGCGGCGAGCCGGTCGTCGCCATCGAGGCCCGCCTGCTCGGCGAGGGCACCGGCGGCCTGGGTTACTCGGGCGTCCAGGAAGGGGCGCAGCGCCAGTCGTGCGTCGCGGATCTCGGCCACGCGACGGGTCAGCGCGTAGTCGAGGTCACGTAGGGCGACGAGCGGCCGGCGGAGTTGTGGGTCCAGCTCAAGCTCGGGCAGCGCCGTGGTGAGGTCGTGCCACAGTGGCCCGAGACGTCGGTAGGCGCGCAGGTCGTCCGAGCACCGGGGGAGGGGGATCAGTGGGCCCCAGGCGGGCATGGTCAGGCCGGTCATCATGAGTAGCGCGCTGATCGTGACCAGGACCGCGGCGATTTCGCGTTCGCCGGTTGGCTGTAGCCCGCTCCAGTGGGCGACCAGGTAGATGATCTTGTTTGTGCCGTAGAGCACGGCGACCGCGGCGCCGGCAGCGGTGATGCGCAGGCCACGTCGGAGCCAGGGCCGGCCGTAGATGCGGGCGAACTTCCAACCCAGCCGGGCGATGGCGATGCAGTAGGCGAAGAAGCCCGCCGCCAGGAGTATCAGCAGATATGCCGAGACCGCCGGGTCGGTGGCGTGCTCAACGGTCAACCGAACCGGCTGTTCGTAGTCGAGGGTGTGGGCATACAGGGCGACCATGACGAGGTACGCGCCTGCCATGATCCAGACCCAGCATCGGGCCCGGGCGGCCGCCTGCGCCGCGGGCAGCGTGAGGTGCAGCAGCATGCGCTCGGCGGAGGCGGCGATGGTCATGGCGCAGCCGTGGGCGAGTACCTTGGCCAGATTTGGTAGCCCCAAGCCGGCCTCAATACCAGCGGCGAGCGATGGGATGGTCAGGGTGGTGCCGACGGCGAAGGCGCCGATCGAGATACAGAGCGCGCGGCGCGCCGGCGCGGGGTATCTACGCAGCAGCGACAGCGTGTAGGCGAAGGTCGCCCAGCCAGCGCCGGCGCAGAGGCCGTAGAGCAGGGTAGCCACCGACTGCTACCGGCCAGGGTGTTCTAGCGATTGCCGTAGCCGGTCGCACAGGTCAGCCTCGGGATCGTCTCGGGGGGGCTCCGGCCCGGCCGGGTCCGAACCGTCGCGGGTCCGGCGTAGCAGGAGCGAGCCGATCATCTCCGCCTCCCGCTCCTCCTCGGCGGCGTAGGTGCTCCGGCCGAGGAAGCGCTGCACGGTCCGGGGGTCGAGGTCCGGCAGGAGCAGCTTGGCGGCATCAGGGTCCAGGACGGCGGCGGTCCGGTGTCCGGCGAGCAGGTGACCCAGCTCATGCCCGATGATCAACATTTGGTGTATCGGCGAGGTGTCCTGCTCATAGAAGACCGCGTCGAAGGTGGCCGTCGGTACCCACATGCCGCACACGGTGTGCACTGGCAGGCTGATCGGGGCCAGGTGGATAGGTCGTCCCCGGCGCTCTCCCAAGAACCGGCACAGACTCGGCATATCGAACGCCGCTGGCAGCGCTGACTCGGAGAGCATCCGTTCGCAGCGCTTCCGTAGTTGGCGCAGTGTCACGTGAGACTTCCCAAGGTGGTCCGCACGCCTCCACAGCAGGGCCAGCACGGCGGTCAGTGGCCATTCTGGTGGCTACCACCGAGGGCCTGCAGGCGGGCGACCATCTGTTCTACCAGCTGAGAGTCAGCCGAGGACAAGCCGGTGTCAGCGAGAACCTGCCGCAGCGCCACCTGCTTGACGCCCATCCGTCGCAGCTCGCTGAGGAGTCGGATCTGTTCCTGAACCCGTTGCGCCGCGTCGTCATCCACAAAATATCCGGAGTGGATTCCGAAGGCGCGAGCTAGGGCGCGAACATGCGAGGTGCGCGGATCTTGCGCCACCCCCCGGCGTAGCTCTCCGATGTAGGCGGCGCTGATCGACACCCCCGTCTCCGCCTGGTGTCCGTTGATCTTGTCGGCTATCTCCTTGTTTGTATACTTCCGCCCGGACTCCTCGGGCCTTCCAAGCTCCTCCGGTGTGGGACGGATGGTCTCGAACAGATACTCCAGACGGTCGGCGAGGGTGTCGAGGGGCGGCAGTCCCTGCCGGCCCTGGTGCTCCGCAGCCAATGCTTCTCACCCTCCCCGTGACCAATCCAGAGCAGTGTGACACCACCAAAGCCCGGCACGACAGGTGTCGACACATGACCGTTACCTATGACGCCCACGACCCTCTCGCCACGAGCCAAACCGCCGGTGCGGCCGGCCATGCCGCCGGGAGCCGGAGGCAGCCGTCGGTGGTGTCCTACCTGCCGGTCACGGCTTGCGGCCCACCCCGCAGAACTCGTCAACCTCGGGCCCGGTGGCGGTGTCGGCGTCGGGTCGCCACCGGGTCAGTGAGACGATACCCGGCTCGATCAGCTCAAGGCCGCGGAAGAATCGGTCGATGCCGTCGAGACTACGTACCACCATCGGATCTGAGCCGCCCTCGTTCCAGATCCGGACCGCCTCGTCGGTCGCGGCCCCGTGGATGGCGTTGGTGGTATGTGTCATCGCCAGGTAACTCCCCGACGGAAGCGCCTCAACCAGGCGGTCGACTACTCCGTAGGCCTCGTCGTCATCGGCCAAGAAGATCACAATGCCGAGCATGGTGATGGCGATCGGCTTGGTGAAGTCCAGTGTCTCGGCCGCGGCAGCGAGGATCTTGTCTGGGTCCCGCAGGTCGGCGTCGATGTAGTCGGTGGCGCCTTTGGGGTGGCTGGTCAGTAGCGCCCGCGCGTGCACCAGGACCAGCGGGTCGTTGTCGGCGTAGACGATGCGCGACTCAGGTGCGATCGACTGGGCGACCTCGTGGGTGTTGTTCGCTGTCGGCAGGCCGGTGCCGATGTCCAGGAACTGCCGGATGCCGGTCTCCCTGGCCAGATGAGTGACCGCGCGTACCAGGAAGGATCGCTGATTGCGGGCCAGTTCGATGATGTGTGGGTAGGCCGCGATCGTGTGGTCGCCGACCTCGCGATCCACCTCGAAGTTGTCCTTGCCGCCAAGCCAGTAGTTCCAGATCCGGGCCGGGTGCGCGATCGTAGTGTCGATCTTCGAGGAGAGTGACCCGTTCGGTCTGGTGGCCGATGGCATGGTTCCCGAAGGGGTGTTGGTCACTGGCAAACTCTTCTCGACTCGCGACGGGTGACTTCTCCCACACCGTAGCAGGGGCAACGGAACGGACTGTTTTGTCCTTTGTGGTCGGCGAATTCAGGGTGCGCCTCTCGCGCCCGGGCGAAGCCGCACTGCTGCCGGGAAACCGATCGCCGGTTCTGCCTCCGGGCCGCCAGGTTCCGCCGCATGCGGTTGGAGCGGATCACTCCAGAGAACCTTGAGGCGGCTCTTGCGCTCTCGGTGCGGCCCGAGCAGGAGCACTTCGTCGAGTCCGTGGCGGAGGCTCGCGGAGGCGTACGTCTGGCCCGATTGTGCCTGGCCAAGGTTGATCTATGACGGCGATAAGCTGGTCAGCTTCGCTATGGCCTTCTTGAATATTCCGGGACGGTAGGTGTCCGCAGCCTTTCCTGAGGGGCGGGCGCGCTTTCCTGGGGAGGGTGCGCCCGTCAGGTCGTTCTCGTGCGGCACCAGACGGTCGGGTCGTCGGGGACTCATCGGTGTCGGGTGCGTCGGTGTGAGTGCGACCCGGTGTCGCCGAAGCTGGGCTTCGCGCCGGCGGCAGCGCCGCGTCGGGACAAGCGCGATCCTCTGGGGGTGCTAACGAGAACAAGTTTCATGTTATCGGTCTTCGTGGGCTGGATGTTGGCACCCCCGCCACCCGGCGCGTCCGGTGGGCCTATACTGACAATCGTTTTCATTAAGAGTTGAGAGGACTGTGATGGCAACGTCTCCACTCGCGCCCACCGACCCCGGCGCCGCGGTGGCCGGCACCCGGCCGTCCCTGACCGTGCTCAGCGGCTTCTGGCCGTCCGCGACGTACGCCGTCGCCCGCGCGCTGCTGGTGGCGGATCCGACCCTGCTGTTGGTCCAGCACGACCTCGCCGACCTGAGCGTCGGCACCGTGCGACGAATCGTGCGCGACAGCACGGGCGTACTCGAGGACGAGCGGATCACGCTCGCACACGGATGTGTCCCCTGCACGCTGCGGGAAGATGTGCTGCCCACCCTCGCCCGGTTGGCCCGGGCGCAGCCCAACCGGGATCTGCTGCTGATGCTGCCCGAGGTGGTCGAGCCCGAGGCGGTCGCCGCCGCCTGCGCGCACTGCCCCGTTGACGGCGCTCCGATCACCGACCTGATCCGGATCGATTCCTATGTCACCGTCGTCGATGCCGAACATCTGCTCGACGGGCTCGTCAGCACCGACGACCTGAAGCACCTCGGCATTGCGGCGGCGGACTACGACGACCGGGCGTTGGCCGACGTCATCGTCCGACAGATCGAGTACGCCGACACGCTCGTCCTCTGGGGTCGGTCCCGAGCCGGCGCCTACGGCACCAGCCGCCTGTCGGTGCTGCTCGAGCGGATGGCGCCGTGGGCGACGCGGGTCCCCGTCAACGGTGATCAGCTCGACGCCGCCGCGCTGACCCGCCAGCTGCGCGGCACCCTCCGGCACCGGCCCGAGACCCCCGGCATCCTCACCCGGGGCCTAGAGGGGTACGTCCTCGGGGTGCACGAACCGCACCCGGACTGCGGCATCGTCTCGGTCGTCTTTCGGGCCCGTCGACCGTTCCACCCGCGGCGTATCCACGACGCTTTTGAGGACCTCAACGACCAGGTCGTACGCTCTCGCGGGCACCTCTGGCTCGCCAGTCAACCCGACACGGTGATCGCCTGGGACTTCGCCGGGGGTGGACTCCGCCTCGGCTCCCTCGGCCACTGGCTGGTCGCTCTTCCCGACTCCTGCTGGGACGACGTGTCCGACCACCGCCGGCTCGCCGCCGCACTCGACTGGGACCCCTACTACGGCGACCGCCACCAACACCTGGTCTTCGTCGGCCTGGGTCTCGACCCCGTCTCGCTGTGCCACACCCTCACCAGTTGCCTGCTCACCGATGACGAACTCGCCGACGGCAGCGACACCTGGCGGCACTACGACGACCCGTTGGCCGGGTGCTTCCCCGTCGCCGACGTCCTTCGGCCGTGACGCGGGGGACCAGATGGCGTAGAATGTCCGGGGCCTCACCGCGAGGCTGCGGGAGCTGAAGGAGGAGGTGGCGTTTTCATGCATGTGACTGCTGAAGACCGCCACGCTTCGTGCGCCTGAGCGACATCAGGTGACGGTCGGTTCACCCGATCGGATCTCACTCCTTCACGCAGAGGGTTCCTCAGTTGTCTTCTCCCCACCGGGGTCCATCGGCGACCCCAGAATCATCCTCGTCTCTCACCGCCTTGGGCTGGTCGCACCGATGGCAGGCGGCGCTTGCCGCACACGGTGCTGGTCGTCCGGGGCGCGTCGTCCGCCATGACGGTGCGGCCGTCCGGATCAGCACCGAGGGCGGCACCCGCCACTTCCCCGTACGGTCCTCGGCACCCGCGCTCGCGGTCGGTGACTGGGTCGTCGTCGATGACGATCGCATCCTCGACCTGCTGCCACGGGCTTCGCTACTCCGCCGTCGCGACCCCTCCACCGGAGGGAGCCAGCTGATCGCCGCAAACGTGGACGTGGTGGGCATCGTCTGCGGCTTGGACCGGCCGGTAGTCCACGGCCGACTGCAACGTTTCACCTCGCTCGCCTGGGACGCCGGAGCGGTACCCCTGGTGATCCTCGCCAAGGCCGACCTCGTGAGCTCCACCGCAGCCATCGAAGACGGTCTGCTCCAGCAGCATCCCGGTGTCGACATCATCTCTGTCGCGGCGGCGACAGCCACCGGGATATCCGACCTTCTCGGCCGGTGTGCGGAGCGTACGCTGGTGCTCGTCGGCGAGTCCGGGGCCGGAAAATCGACCCTCCTCAACGCCCTTGCCGGCCGGGAACTGGGCGCCACCGGAAAGGTCCGCAGCTCGGACGCGAAGGGCCGGCACACCACCACTGCCCGGCAGCTCTTCCCGCTGGAGGGCGGTTGCTGCCTGATTGACACCCCGGGCATGCGTGAGGTCGGCGTTCATGCCGACGTCGCCACCGTTGACGCGGGATTCGACGACCTTGCGGAGTTGGCGCTCGGCTGTCGATTCGGCGACTGCGGTCATGCCAACGAGCCCGGCTGCGAGGTGCTCGCGGCCGTCGCCGACGGGAGGCTGAGCGAGCAACGACTGCGGGCCTGGAATCAGCTGTGCCGGGAGGCCGCGTGGGCAGAACTCCGCGCGGATCCGGCGGCCCAGCGCCGCGCAGGTCGGAGACTAGCCCGGGTCATCAAAGACGCCCAGCGGGCGAAGCGGCGTTAACCGCGCCCTGGTCGAGCAGTTCTCGGGTTGATCGTGGGGATCCTTGATCATCCCGACACCGAGGCTGTAGGCCCAGGTGCTGGGTCGCGCCGGACGGTCCACCGACGAACCGGTGGACCGTCCGGCTAACCCGTTGCGTCCTGCTCGGCCCGCCCACCGGCGAACATGCGGCAGTCGGTGCGCCCCTGAATCCAACCGGCGGTGGGCTGATGCGCGCCCTTTGGCGGGGTGGCCGGGTAGCTGAGGCCGGGTGGCTCAGCTTGGGTGGGGGTTCTGCATCAGTGCGACGACCGCGCCGGCGGGGTCCTTGATCAGCGCGAATCCGCCCGGACCGGTGCCGTTGGGCTGCCGCACCACCTCGCCACCCTTTTCGGTCACCCGCGCCAAGCTCGCGGAAAGGTCGCTGACCGCGATATAGGTGATCCACTGCGGCGGCAGGTCGGCGTTGCCGTTCCTGGCATGGCAGATGCCAGCGACCGGGTTACCGTCCTGTGCGAGCATCATGTAGTCGTCGTAGTCGCCCATACTGAGCGGCTCCGGCTTCCAGCCGGCCACGTCCGCGTAGAAGTCGCGTATGCCGTCCGCGTTCTGGACGGTCAGGTCGAAGCCCGCGATCGTGCCTACCTTGGGTTGACTCACCAGGTGTCCGTTCCTTTCGCCTTTAAGTCCCTACCGTGCTGATTGAAGGACGACGAAGTCTGTAATCGCATCCTAACGGGGATCCGTCAGGACCTATCGGCCGAGCGGACCAATTCTTTGCGGGCCCGGTCGCTACCCGCGGCGTTCGATGGCCACGAAGGTGGCGCCGAACGGATCGGCCAGGACGACGTTACGGCCGTACGGCGAATCCTGCGGAGCCGTGACCACCCGACCACCCTGCGACACCGCCTGCTCCGCGGCTCGCTCCGCGTCGGGGACCTGAAAATACGCCAGCCATGCCGCGTGCCCTTCGTGTGGGCGCTGCTCCGCGCCGGCGAAGACTCCCGCAACCGGGCGACCACCGGAGTTGAGCGTTACGTATGGCACGTCCTCGATGGGCTCGGTGTCGTAGCCGAAGACCCGCCGGTAGAACTCGACGGTGGCGGGCAGGTCGGCGCTGGTCACCTCACTCCAACAGGGCGCTCCGTCCTCGTCAACCACCTGCGACCCGCTCAGCTCACGGCCCTGCCACAGGGCGAAGACGCCACCGGTGGTGTCCTGGGCGATCGCCAGCCAGCCGACCATGGCGTCCTGCCGCGGCTTCACCACCTTGCCGCCGGCATCGGTGACCCGTCGCAGCGCCGCCGCGCAGTCCGCCGTCGCGAGGTAGATCGTCCAGTTCGACTGGACGGGCGCCGGCTCGCCCGGATGCGGTTCGGCGATCGCCGCCACCGGCTTTCCGCGAACCTCGCACATCGTGTAGAAGTCGCCCTTGAAGGTCCAGCCCAGCACCGGTCCGTAGAAGTCCATTGCGGTGTCCCGGCTGGGCACTGTCATGTCGAACCAGCACGGCGTGCCGGAGGCGTACGCGCCATCCACGTCACTCATGGGATCTCCCCGTTCCCTGGATTCGGTTCTCCATCGGGCACTCTACGAGAATCGCGCCTGCGCGGGGGGCCGCAACACTCGTGGTGCAGTCAGCGGACAACCCCGTTGCCGTCCGGCAAAGGAAAGCATCGCTCATGGGCTGTCAGAACCTGCGAGATGTTCCAGGGCAGGCGTGGCTTTCACGCCAGTCGAACTCGATGGTTTCGCCGGCGGGTACACCCTGCTGCGCGCTCGAGTCCGGGCCGTGGGCGTACCGGACGTTCGACTGGTTGAGGGGGGAGCGGGCGGTAGGGGACCTCGACAGTCACCTGGGCAACGTAGCGGACAACCGCATGACCGCGGCAAGCGAGATTGGGCCCGTCCAGCGGTGCTGGGATTCAGAAACCGAGGATGGCCGCGGAGACCGCGGAGAAGAGAGCGGCGGCGAGCAGGACCAGCCCGGTCGGTGCACCGACGACTGCGCTCACCGACAGCTCCCGGGCCCGGGCGACCGGGATCGCGGCGACCGAGACGACCGTGATGAGAGCGGCGACCAGGTGGATCATCGGATAGCCGATCAGTGTGGCGACCGGGAAGAGGTGGACACCGACGACGAAGGCGACCCACATCGAGATCAGGTCCCGTCGGCCGCGGAGCGCGAGCAGGACCGCCCCGAGAGCGGCGGCCCCGAACTCGATGGCGACCACGACCCCGAACGCGCGGCTGGTGGCCTCGTCGAAGGCGGTGTCGTTGTGCCAGAGCCGCCAGGTCAGCAGAGCACCGGCGATCGCGGTGAGGAGGCCGGTCACCGAGCCGGCGGCGAGGAGCCCGCGCCACCTACCCGGAGGCGCCTCCTGCGCCCAGCCGAACCAGCTCGAAGCGAAGAAGCCGAAGATCACGGCAGTTGCTGCAAAGTCCCGCACGTGCTCGGCAAACATGGCGCCTCCTGCCCGATGAGGACAAGCTACGGCAGTTCGCGGCACTCCTCCAGCCTCCGGTGTCGGACCGGGGGCCGGCTAGCTTCTTCTGGCTTCCGCCGCGGCGCCCGGTGCCGGCCGCAGCCCACCGCTCAGCTGTATTTGCGCAGCACGGTTTTGGTGTCGCGGATCCAGTCCGGGAGGTCGGAGCCGAAGTGGGCGAGGACGCTCAGCTGTTCGCGGAGGTTGAGCAGGTCCATGCGGTCGCGCCAGCCCGGTTGGGGAGCGGCGGCTTCCTCGTAGGCGGCGAAGAAGGGCTCGGGCGGGCGGTCGACGCTGTAGATCATGCTGAGGTCGGCCTCGGCCCAGTTCCAGTGCACCGCGGGGTCGATGAGCACGGGAGTGCCCTGGTCGGTGGCGATGAGGTTGTTGCGCCAGAGGTCGCCGTGGGTGAGCACGGCGGGAGCGGGTGGGAGCAGTTCGGGTAGCCGTTCGCAGATGCGTTCCAGCCGGGTCAGGTCGGTCTGGTCCAGGACCTGTTGGACCTTCGGCTCGGTCGCGTAGCGCAGTAGCCGGTGGGTGGCGAAGAACTCGTGGCCGTCGCTGGTCTGCTGGTTGTGCTGGGGGAGTAGGCCGAGCCAGCCGTCCTCGGGCCAGCCGAAGGCGCTGCCCTGGACGGAGTGCAGCCGGGCGATCGCACGGCCGGCTTCTTCCCAGTATCGGTCGGTGTCGGTGCGGGGAGCCAGTGCGGCGAGGACGAGGTGGTGCTCGGTCACCTCGTAGACCTCGGGGGTCTGGACGCCACCGAGATCGCGGAGGGTGCGCAGCCCCGCGGCTTCCAGGGCGAACATGCCGGGCGGGATCTGCGAGGACGCCGGGGTCCGCTTGACCACGGCTGGCCGGCCATCGGCGAGCCGGACTCGCCGCACGTGGTGGGCGAGCCCGCCGGCGAGGGGTTCCCAGCCGGTGGCACCGTCCAGTATCGATGCGACCGTCCCGGTACGCGGGTCGGCCGCACTCACCTCGTCTGAACTCACGGTCAACTCCTCCCGCACACCTACCCGCAGATTGCAGCATCCAGCCTGTTCGCTGTCGGTCGGTGGTAGGGCAAGCGGACGGCGTCACAGCGCGTGGCTCGGTACTATCCCAGACGGCCGTGCGGTACGCCGACCAGGCCCCTGGCGTCGATACGATCCTCGTCCTCGCCGACTCCGCCAAGTGGGGTGGCTCCGGATACCCGGCCGTGAGCGTC
Source organism: Salinispora pacifica DSM 45544 (assembly GCF_000378845.1). Classification (NCBI taxonomy): domain Bacteria; kingdom Bacillati; phylum Actinomycetota; class Actinomycetes; order Micromonosporales; family Micromonosporaceae; genus Salinispora; species Salinispora pacifica. The sequence goes on from NZ_KB905359.1 coordinate 3,645,166, forward strand.
GGTGGGCGTCGGTGCGTCCGCGGATCTCCTTGTTCAGGCGTTCCAGGAGCGGCGTCGGGCTTGTCTTGGCGCCTTCTGGCGGGCTACGGGGCGAGTGAACCGCCCCAGTTGTCGGTGACGAGCTGGCCGGTGGCGTCGTTCACGAAGCGATGTTCGAGGGTGCCGTTGCCGAGCCGGTAGAACACGTGGTGCTGTCCGGGAGCGGACAGGCCGGCCGGGTCACCGGTCACGACTCCACGCGCACCCCAGTTGTCCACGCCGGGGTCGATTCCGGGCCACCAGTACCAGTGCACCAGGTCTCCCGACGCGGTGCGGCCGAAGATGTGCTGCTGGTCGCGGTGCACGAAGGCGTGCGGGTTGCCGACGAAGGCTCCGCCCGGCCAGACATCGCCCCCGAAGGTGCCCGACGGATCGTCGAAGAACCGGTGGGCGAGGTCGCCGTCACTGTTGCGGAAGAACACGTGGTGCTGGTTTCCGCCGTAGGAGAACCCCGTCGGGTCTGAGGCCACACCCGAGGTGACACCCCAGTCGTCGGTACTGGGGCTGATCCCCGGCCACCAGTACCAGTGGATCAGTCCGCCGGAGGCGGTGCGGCCGAAGATGTGCTGCTGGTCGCGGTGCACGAACGCGTACGGGTTCCCGACGAAGGATCCACCGGGCCACACCCCGCCCGTGACCTGACCCGTGTCGAGGTCGTAGAACCGATGCTCCAACTGCCCGTCCGGGTTCCGGTAGAAGACATGCTGCTGATTGCCGTACGCGAACCCGGTGGGATTCGAACGGACCCGTCCCTCCGTGTCCCAGCTATCCATCCCCGGGGCGTCCATTCCCGGCGCGAACCACCAGTGTCGCAACGTGTTGTCGCTTCCCCGGGCGAACACGTGCTGCTGGTTGGCGTGCGCGTACCCCACCGCCTTTCCGGTCAACGATCCGCCGCCCCAGTCCGCCTGCACCACCCCCGACTCCGGCGACCAGGACAGGTGCTGCAGAGTCCCGGTCGATCCGACGGCCACATGGTGCTGACCGCCCCCGAACCCGAACGCCCGCCCCGCGACCGGTTCGGTGGGACGACCGCAGTTGTCGCTGGTGAGGTAGCGCTGGTGGTATGAGCCGGGATACGGGGCGAGCGAACCGCCGTTGATGGCGATGGTCTGCCCCACCCCGTTGTGGAGCTGCTCGTAGTGGATGTGCGCGCCGAAGGAGTTGCCGGTGTTGCCGGTCAGCCCGATCTGCTGCCCCTGGGTGACGCCCGTTCCGTCTGCCACCGAGAACGCGGAGAGATGAAAGTAGTAGGTCTGCCACCCGCCACCGTGATCGATGACGATGTAGTTGCCGGCGCCACCCGACTGCGAGTGCCGGTAGGCGGTGCCGGCGGCGGAGGCGAGCACGGGGGCGCCGTCGGTGGCGCCGCCGTCGGCGCGGATGAAGTCCAGTGCCTGGCGGACCTCACTGCTGTGGTGGCTGTAGGTCCACTGCTGACCACATGGAAACGGGGCCTTGAAGACGGGGGCGGCCTGTGCGGGCGACGCGTTCACGGCAAGGCCCGCGGCCACCAGGCATACCGCGAGAATCGCGGCGAGTCCTGCCCGAGGTGCAGTTCTGGTCATGATGCGACGCTCCTGCCGGACTACCGGTGATGCTGGTGTTGCGCTTCGGCGTCGTGATTTTGACGACCTGTCATGACGCCTGTCAATAGTGATGTGAGTATTTCGCTGTTGTGTAACCGGGAGGATTCCGGGTCACCCGATGCCCGCTTGACCACTGTCGTGGCTGCCGTTTTCCATACCATGATGACTATCAATCGTCGCACCCTGCTTGGTCGGGTCGCCCTGGTCGGCACCGCTGTCGCGGCCGGTGGGCTGCTCGCCCCCGACTCGGCCCGGGCCGCCTCCTGGAAGAAACGCCTCACCGGCGCCGACCTGGACACCAACCACCGGTGGCAGGTCGCCGGGACTGACCTCGGCATCCCCTACGTGTTGGAGAACGGTTCCATCGGATACCTCTTCGGAGACACCTTCAACACCCCGTGGCCGGAGGGCCCGCCGCTGTCGAACGACTGGCGCTCGCCGGTGATGCTGCGCTCCAACGCCCACCCGGGTGCTCCCGATGGTGTGATCTTCGACAGCGCGGCTGGAGTCGCCGGCGACGGACGGGCCCCAGAGCTGATGCACAACGGCCACCGGGGAATTGGCATCGATGGCCTCTGGGAGGTGACCGTCATCCCCAACGACGGCATCAGCTTCCCGGAGACCGGCCGGCAGGTGATCTCGTACATGAGCATCGAGTACTGGAAGGAACCCGGGCAACCCGGACCCCACTGGCGATCGCGCTACGCCGGACTGGCCTTCAGCGACAACGGCAACGAGTTCGTCCGTACCCCGCTGAAGTGGTGGAACGACGGCACCAACACCGACCCGTACCAGATGTGGACGATGCAGCGCGACGGCGACTGGGTGTACGTCTTCTCCGTGCGCCCGGGGCGCCAGGACGGCCCGATGATGCTTCGTCGGGTCTTCTGGGACCAGCTCTTCTACCCCGAGTCATACGAGGGGTGGGGTTGGAACGGCAGCGACTGGGGCTGGGGCAGGCCCTGCACGCCGATCCTGACCGGCTCGTTCGGGGAGCCATCGGTCCGGCGGCTCGCCGACGGCACCTGGGTGATGTCGTACCTCAACTGCGTCACCGGTTGCATCGTCACCCGTACGGCTGCCGGTCCGGACCAAGCCTGGACGGCGGAGAAGGTGCAGATCTTCCCGTGGCAGGAGCCCGGGCTCTACGGCGGGTTCATCCACCCGTGGTCCAGCCGGCACGTCAACGGCCTGCACCTACTGGTCTCGACCTGGACCAGGACACCCGACCGCAGGACCACCGCCTACCACGTCAGCCAGTTCGTCGGCACGGTCTGAACCGCACCGGGTTCGTCGGCGAGGGCGGGTGTTGTCGTGGTTCCAGCCGGTCACGGATGACCGGTCACGGATGGCCGGTGTTGTGGCCTGTCCTCCGCACCTGCCCGAATACCACCATCAGGGGTGCCCGAACGAGGAATCGACGCGTCCACCGACCGCTCGGCGTTGCTGGTGGCCGACTGCCAGCAACCGAGGCCGGTGACCGTCTCGAGGAAGGGACCACACCCGATGAGAACCCGGTTCTCCGACCGGACCCGGTCGTTCCTGCGGCTTCCCGCCGCCGCCACCGTGGCCGCGGTGGTGGCGGCGGTCGCGGTCGTCGGATCGGCGGCGCAGGCCCAACCCGTCGAGATCCCGAGCTTTACCGACGGCCACGGTCTGACCCTCGTCGACACCGAGGCCCACTCCAGCACCGACCTCACTCTCACCGTGACCACCGCGCAGTTGTCCGGCCAACACCAGATCCGCGTGTTCCTTCCCGCCGACTACGCCACCGAACCCGACAAGCGCTGGCCGGTCGGGTACTTCCTGCACGGTGGGGCCGGCGGCCCGCACGACGTGGCGGCCGTCCCGGCCCTGCGCTCAAACTCGATGATCACGGTGGCTCCGAACGGCGGGCTCAAGGGTTGGTACGCCGACTGGGTCATGCAGGACACCGCCCTCGGCACGGCCAACTGGGAGACCTTCCACACCGAACAGGTCGTGCCTTTCATCGACGCCAACCTGCGTACCCGCACCGACCGGAACCACCGGGCCGTCATCGGTCTGTCGATGGGCGGCTTCGGATCGCTGCACTACGCGCAGGCCCGCCCCGACCTGTTCGGTCACGTCGCCTCGTTGTCCGGCGGGATCGACTTCGGCATGGCGGAGATCCGCGCGGTCGTCCTGGCCACGGAGCTAAACCTTCCCGGCCTGCCATGCAGCTCTATTCCGGCCGGCCCATGCCCCGACTACGGCCCGTACGTCGACAGCGACGCTATTTTCGGCTCCCCCTACCCCATCTTCAACGCCGACCGGATCTGGAACGAAGTCGACCCGGCCGCACCGACCAACCTCGCCAAGTTGGCTGACACCACCATCGCGCTCTACACCGGCGACCAGGGCGCCGTGGACTTTTTCACCGCCATCGCCACCGCGACAGTCCGGGACCGCCTCAACGACCTCGGTATCCCCCACCACACCGTCAACTACGAAGACGGCTCCACCTTGGCCCCCACGTGCAACGGCGGTCACAACTATGGCTGCTGGGCCCCGGCGATCGCCGACTACCTTCCGCGGCTCGAAGCGTCGTTCGACTCGGCCAGCTGACACTGGCCAGCCAGCACGTCGGCCATTGCGGCCAGAACGTCGGCCAGTGCGACCAAAACGTCGGCCGTTGCCGGCGTGGCACCCAGCCCCACCCGCAGAGATGCGGTCCGTTCGACTTGCCCGAGCAGAGGAGGTTCCCATGCGCGGCACCGGCTCATCTCCGAGGAGACCGGCAACGATGGTGTTGCTGGCGGTGACGACCCTGACCGCCGTCATTGCCCTGAGCAGCCCGGCCCAGGCCCAGAGGCCTGAGAGCTCGGAGCCGGACCCGGTCTCGACATTCTGTTTCATCCCCCCAGAGCGGGACATCGTGGTCACCCGCAAGGTCTATGAGGTGGGCCAACGCCGAGGTGTGTCGGACAAGGTCATGCTGGCGGGCTTCGAGGCGGGCTGGGTCGAGTCCCGGATGAACAACCTGAACTGCGGGGACCGGGACTCGCTCGGGGTGTTCCAGCAGCGCCCCTCCCAGGGCTGGTGCCAGCCCGCCCAGTGTCTCGACGTCGACTACACGGCGAACAAGTTCTTCGAGGTGGCCCAGCAGATGGAGCCTGGGATGGAGGGCAGCACCGCCGGTCAACTCGCTCAGGCCGTGCAGCGTTCCGCGTTCCCGTCGCGGTACGACGAGGCGGAGGAGATCGCCCGAGCGCTGCGGGAGGAGGCGTTCCAGCCGTACGGCACGATCGGGGTGAAGTATCACAGCATGGGCGGGCCGGGCGGCCCGCTCGGTTGGCCGATCCGTGCCGAAGAGGACGCCTCGCTGGGTGGGCGGTTCCAGCAGTTCCAAAACGGAATCATCCTGTGGCGGCCGGACATCGCCCATGCGATCTACGGCGACATCCTCACCGCCTTCTGGGCCACCGATGCCGAGCGACGCTGGGGCTTCCCCACCATGGACGAGGCGGACGCCGCCCAAGCGCCCGACGGCACTCGCGGACGTTTCCAGTTCTTCGAGCACGGCCTGTTTCTCTGGTCACCAGAAACCGGAACCCACACCGTTCACGGCGCTATCTACGACGCATTCCACGACGCCGGTAGCGAAGCCGTGCTGGGCTACCCCCGCACCGATGAGCTCGACGAAGGTGACGGTAAGTACCAGCGCTTCCAAGAAGCCACCATCCACTGGCACCCCGACCAGGGCACCTGGATCACCCCTACCTGAGCAGGCATCACCAGCTCACAGTCCTCCAATCCAGAGGTAAGTCACCTACCGCAGGGAGCAACCATGACCCCGCAATCGCAGCCGACCCCGCTGAGCCGCCGCCGCCTCCTCACCGGCACGGCAGCCGCAGCCGCCGTCGGGGCGTTCGGCGGCCCCGCCCTCATACCGAATCCGGCGCACGCCGTCGGTGACGGGTTCGGCCTCCGTATCGTCAGCCCGCCCAACAACCACACCGGACGGCTGCAGTACTTCCGCTTCGCCACCAATGAGATCGAATGGGACCCTGCCGTCAATGTCCTGCTGCCCGACGGCTACCACACCAGCGGCAAACGCTACCCGGTGCTGTACCTGCTGCACGGTGGCCAGCAGGACTTCCGTCAGTTCCACATGCACGAGAACATCATGAATCTGACCGCCGGCCGGGAGATCATCGTGGTCATGCCCGACGGTGGCGCCGCTGGCTGGTACTGCAACCCGGTCAGCACCTTCGTGGGCCCGCGAAACTGGGAAAACTTTCATATTCACCAGCTGGTGCCGTGGATCGATGCGAACTTCCGCACCTTCGCCGAGTACGACGGACGCGCGGTGGCCGGCTTCTCGATGGGCGGCTTCGGCGCGCTGAAGTACGCCGCCAAGTATTTCGGAGATTTCTGCTCTGTCAGTTCCCACTCCGGGCCCGCCAGCCTGCGTCGCGACGGTCACCTCGTCGCGCACTGGGCCAACCTCAGTTCCGCCGCGGTGGAACTGGGTGGCGGCACCATCTATGGCGCGCCGTTCTTCGACCAGGCTCGGGTCACCGCGGACAACCCCATGGAACGCGTTCCGAGCTTCCACCACAAACGTGTCTTTCTGGTCGCCGGCACCTCACCAGAGCCGGTCGACTGGTGGGATGTCATCAACGAGACCCAGGTGCTCGCCGGACAACGCGAGTTCCGCGCGGCTCTCAGTCAGGCCGGTATTCCCCACGAGGGACTCGAAGAGCGAGGCGGGCACATCTTCCGGCACGAGATCTTCAGGGACGACCTCAACGGCATGCTGGGCCGTCTCCGCCGAGCCGGCTGACCCGGACGAGAACCCCCGCGTCCACCACGTCGAACCAGCGAACGAGCTAACCGCTACGAACGGGTGGACGGCCGCCGGCCGTCCACCGGGAGGTAGGAGATGGGTAAGCACCGCAGATCCGTCCTGGTCGGTGTCGTCGCCCTGGCCATGGTCGCGACCGCGACCCCGAACGCGGCCCAAGCCCAGGCCCAAGCTCAGGCCGCCGAGCCGGCCGGTACGGTCCGCAACGCCGGTGGGGCCACGGCCATATTGGGAAGCTACCTCGTGGTCTTCAAGGACAGCGAGGTCAGCCGGTCAGCCGTCGGGTCGTCGCTGACCCGACTACGCAGCCGGCACGGTGGCACGGTGGCGCGTACGTACACCACGGCCGTGCGGGGTGGTGAGCTGCGGCTCAGCTCCGCGGCGGCGGCCCGGGTCGCCGCCGACCCGGCGGTGGCGTACGTCGAACAGAACCACACCGTGTCGATCGCGGGCATCCAACCGGACCCACCGTCCTGGGGTCTGGACCGCATCGACCAGCGGTACCGGCCGCAGGACGGCTCGTACACGTACCCGAACACGGCTGGTGATGTGACGGCGTACATCCTCGACACTGGTGTCCGTACGACGCACACCGACTTCGGTGGGCGGGCAACCTGGGGCACCAACACGGTGGACGACAACGACACCGACTGCAACGGTCACGGCACGCATGTCGCCGGCACGGTCGGCGGCACCGTGCACGGCGTGGCAAAGGCGACCAAACTGGTCGCGGTCAAGGCGCTCGACTGTGCCGGCTATGGCACGGTCGCGAGCGTGGTCGCCGGCGTCGACTGGATCACCGCGAACGCGGTCCAGCCGGCCGTGGCGAACATGAGTCTCACCTTCCCGCTGTCGAGCAGCGCCATCGAGGGCGCCGTCACCAACTCGATCGACTCCGGCGTGACGTACACGGTGTCGGCGGGCAACTACGGCATCGACGCCTGCCTCGTCTCCCCGGCCCGGACCCCGGCAGCGATCACCGTCGGCTGGACCAACAGCACCGACACCCGTTACATCCTTTCGAACCACGGCAGCTGTCTGGACATCTTCGCGCCGGGCTCGTCGATCACCTCGGCCTGGGCCAGCAGCGACACCTCGACCGCCACGACCAGCGGTACGTCGATGGCCGCGCCACACGTGGCCGGCGCCGCCGCGCTGCTGCTCGCCGAGAATCCCGCGTACACCCCGCAGCAGGTCCGGGACACCCTGGTGGCGAACGCGACCAGCGGCGTCGTCGGCAACCCGGGCAGCGGATCGCCGAACCGGCTGCTCTTTGTCGACGACGGTACCCCGTCCCCGCCTCCACCGTCGGGCTGTACCGGCACCAACGACACCGACGTCGCGATTCCAGACCTGGGGATGGTCAGCAGCTCGATCACCCTCTCGGACTGTGGCCGGGCCGCCTCGGCCACCTCGACCGTCGCGGTGAACATCCGGCACACCTTCCGCGGCGACGTGGAGATCGACCTGGTCGCTCCGGACGGCTCCGCCTACCGGCTGAAGAACTGGAACTTCTTCGACCGGGTCGACCACATCAACGAGACCTACGCGGTCGACCTGTCCGACGAGGCCGCGGACGGCACCTGGCTACTGCGGATACGTGACGCCTGGATCAACGACATCGGCTACATCAACACCTGGACGTTGAACCTCTGAGCCCGACCCCAAGGCCGAGGCACCTTCCGCGCCACCCGGAAGGGGCCTCGCGGGGAGGCGGTGTTCGGAGGCCTGGGCTCCGCGCCCTACGTGTTCGTGGAACTGCTCCTGCGAACCAGCAGGTACCCGTATGCGGGCTCTGCCTCTTCGGGCGGGGCGATGCCCTGGAACACCAGGGTGAATCCGGCGGTGGTGAAGCGCTCTTCCATCTCCCGGGCCGAGAGCCAGTACCGATCGAAGTCGACCCCGAGGCGCTCGACGGGGCTACCGGGAGCGTTACGATGCCCGGTCCCGTCGCCGCACTTGAACGCCGCCACCAGGTAGCCGCCCGACCGTACGACCCGGGCGAGCTCGGCGAAGGCCTTCGCCCGGGAGTCCGGTGCCAGGAAGATCAACGAATACCAGCACACCGCCCCGGCCAGCGACGCGTCGGCGAACGGTAGTTCCCGTAGATCGGCGACCTCGTACCTGAAACCCGGATGCTCCCGCCGCGCCACCGCCACCATTCCCGGCGACAGGTCCACCCCAGACGGCGACAGGCCCCGACCCGCGAGGTACGGAAGAAGTCGTCCGGTACCGCAACCGACGTCCGCGACCTCCGTACCCAGGGACAAGGTCAGCTCGGCGAACAGGTCGAGCATCGCCCGCTCGACCGGCATGCTCTCCAGGACCCCGACCAGGTTCTTCGCATACCACTCCGACAACACGTCATGTGCGTCCCGTAGCTCCTCGGTACCGGTGTCCATCCCGCTGGCCCTCCCCGCCATCGACCGTCAAGGCACCGAACCTACTCCAGGACCCCACCCCGCGAAGGCCACCAGCGCGCCGGTTCGCGGCTGTCGCTCGGCACCGCGCACGGTGCTGAGCATGCCCGCGGCCGTACCGGCGCACCGGCGGCCGCCCTTGCCCGGTCAGCCACCTTGACTTGAAGACCTCTTTAACTTCTAGGTTCGGTGGTGGTGATCGACGGAGTCGTACATCGATGACAAATCCCCGTTACCTCAATGGAAGGTGGGTCATGACGGCTCAGGAGTCGCAGCGAGCGGGGCGGCGAGAGTGGTGGGGTCTGGCTGCCCTGGCTCTGCCGACGCTGTTGGTGGCGATGGACCTCACGGTGCTGCACCTGGCGGTGCCGGCGCTCAGTGAAGCGCTCAAGCCGAGCAGTTCGGAGTTGCTCTGGATCACTGACGTCTACGGTTTCCTCATCGCCGGATTCCTGATCACGATGGGGTCGCTCGGCGATCGGATCGGTCGTCGACGGTTGTTGTTGATCGGCGCGTTCGGGTTCGGCATCGCGTCGTTGCTGGCGTCGTTCTCCACCACTCCGGAGATGCTGATCCTCACCCGGGCGCTACTCGGTGTCGCCGGGGCCACGCTGATGCCCTCAACCCTGTCGTTGATCCGCAGCATGTTTCAGATCCCGGCGCAGCGCGGAGTGGCGGTCGGTGTCTGGATGACCAGCTTTGTCACCGGGACCGCGATCGGGCCGCTGGTCGGTGGGATTCTCCTTGAGTCCTACTGGTGGGGTTCGGTGTTCCTGCTCGGCGTGCCGGTGATGGTGCTGTTGCTGATCATCGGTCCGGTGCTGCTCCCGGAGGTGGCGGATCCCGGAGCCGGCCGCCCGGATTTGCTCAGCGCCCTTGTCTCGCTGGTCACCATGCTGGCGGTGGTGTTCGGGTTCAAGCAGTTCGCCGAGGGGTCGAGCGGTCTACTGCCGTGGGCGTGCATGGCCCTGGGGGCCGGTCTCGGCTGGATCTTCGTTCGCCGGCAGCGGACTCTGCGGGATCCTTTGCTCGACCTGGCTCTGTTCACCCGCCGTACGTTCGGGGTGGCCGTCGCCGTGCAGACCCTGGCAGTATTCGCGATGGCGGGCGTGCAGTTCTTCGCGGGCCAGTACCTCCAACTCGTCCTCGGTATGTCCCCGCTACGAGCCGGACTCTGGTCCCTGCCGTGGACGCTGGTGGGCGTCACCGGGGCGATGCTGGCGCCGCTCGCCGTCCGCCGCCTGCCGCGTGCGGCAGTGCTGGCGGCTGGCCTGGCGCTCGGTGCGGTGGGGTTCGGCGCTCTGGCCGGAATCGGCTCGACCGTAGGGTTCACCTTGCTGGTGGTCGGCATGGTAACCGCATCCCTCGGCATCTCCGGTGCGATGACCCTCAGCACGGACCTGGTCGTCGGGGCGGCTCCCGAGGAACGCGCCGGTTCGGCGTCGGCCATTTCCGAGACCGGAAGCGAACTCGGTCTCGCCCTGGGCATCGCGGTGCTGGGGAGCGTCGGCGGTGTCATCTACCGCCAGGACCTGACCGGGTCCGCGCCCGTAACGACCCCGCCCGAGTCGATGGAGGTCGCGACGGAGACGCTGGGTGGGGCGGTCAGTGTGGCGGCCGAGCTTCCCGGCGGGCTTGGCGATGCCCTGCTCGCCGCTGCTCGGGAGGCGTTCACCACCGGGATGGCGGTGACATCGGTGATCAGTAGCGTGGTGCTGATCTCCCTGGCGGTCGCCGTCGGCATCCTGCTGCGCCGGGAACATCGAGACGGTGACCGGAAGCAGGAGGCCAACCAACGATTCAGTAGCGGACAAAGCCGCACGTCAGAGTCGGCAACCAAACTTCCGACGACGTAACTCCAAACAGGACTTGGGACGAGTCGGCGCGGACAGCGATCGACGCTCGTTGACGTCATCGATGCGCCCGGCGCGACGGAGGTGTGGAAGACCGCTCAGGAGAGCAGTTGGACCGGTTCACCGGTCTGGTATCACGGCGACATGAATGCCGCCAACCTGCTGGTGCAGGGCGGCTGGTTGAATGCGGTGATCGACTTCGGCGTCTGTGGAGTCGGGGACCCGGCGTGCGACCTGATGATCGCCTGGTCGTTTTTCCACGGCGACAGCCGTGCGGCCTTCCGGCGGGAAGTGAGCTGCTTTGGGTTGGCTAATCATTTAGGTTCGTGGCGATCTTGGCAACCGTCGGGCCCCAAGGCCCGGCACGCTTCTCGCTGATCAGTTCCGACAGTGCGCTGGCTGACCAGAATGAACGACGCATAGTGGTGAACTGGCGGTCCACGTCTTGAGCGGGTAAGTCAGGAACCAGGCCCGCGCCCCAGCCCAGCGCGCCGACCAGTGCACAGAGGCTCCCAGTTCTTTGATCGACATTTCCGGTGTCAAGTGCTGCGAGTCTGAGGCTTTGCCGAGCCTCGGTCAAGGAGGATTCACCCAGGGAGGTCACTCGATATCGGCCACCAGGAAGTAGGGAAAACCTCTTTCGGCTCGCTTGAATCAGTTGTTCATCTCGTGTCAGCTTAGCAATCACGCGGGTTTGGATATCCTTGGTCAAGCGAACAACCCAATGCCGCGGGGCGTGAGGTTTCCGGTCTTGCTCGACCTCGCGAAGTGCCGCATCGTTCAGAGGGTTACTGGTTGGCTCCGCGCTCCTGACCACGACGTTGCCCTGGACGTGGTCGAGTTTTTCGGCGACGGACAGGTCTGCCAGCAGCCCGGCTGCCAAGCCAAGATCAAGATACTCTGGTGGACCACGAAATGTGCCGTCTTCGCACAAGGCAAGTAATGCCAGTTCCTCAGTTAGCGAAAGTGCAGTCACCCAGCAATAATACCCCCAAGATTGGCAGTGGGTAATCACCAGTAGAAGTGCATCCCGTATTGCCGTCGGTCAGGTGTGGGAACGGATTCATTTTTGAGTGCTGGGTGCCCTGATGACCGCCTCTTGGGGCAGCGTGGTGACCTCCCGCAACTGTCCGTCCGGCTGGACGGCTATGAGCGTGGTTGCCTGCTGACCTGTCAGGGTCTCCACCTTGCCGAATAGGACATCGGATCCATCCGATCCGACCACGTACCAGTATTGGAACCGGTTGTCCCGGGACGGGATGTCCTGGCGGTCGGTAATCTCTCCGGCGGCGTTGACCCGCAGCACTGCCGTGGGGTCGGGCCCCTCGCCGGGATAGGTGGCGACGACCAGCGAGTATCCGCCGTCAACGGCGGGGTGCACGGCATCGTGCCACCCCAACGTCTCGGCGGTGTCGAGCCATCGGGTCGCGTCGACGTCAATCGTGCGTGCTGCCGTCCCGGTGCCGGCAGTGAGGGTGATTCGAGTGCTACGTTGCCGGCTCGGGCCGAGTAGGTCCGGAGTCGTGAGCACCTCACCGGTCGGCAGTAGCCCGACGATGAGGTCCTCCTCGGCGACGTCCACCGCTGTGCGGGTGCCGGTGCCGAGTTGCAGCACCGTGTACGTGTTGTCCTGCCCATCGTGGTAGTCGCCGAGCAGTATCCGGGACGAGTCCACCGACCAGGCCCAGACGCCAACCCGGCGCTGCGGTCCGGACGAAGCGACCGTCCAGACGTGGTCGCCGGTCAGGTCGCGGATCTTCATGTCTCGGCCCGCCGGGTAGCTGAGCCACCGGCCGTCCGGGGAGAGCGATGCGCCGATCGCGGTCATGCCGACATCGTCTGAGGGCACGAGGTGGTGGGCGCCGGTGGCCAGCACGATCTGGGTCGAGCAGTCCCGACACGGCGCGTACACCAATGTGGCGGCACCGACTGCGGTCGCGGGTAGGGGCGTTGCGGCCGCCGGTGCTTGGGCTGACGCGGTGACACCGGGTCCGAGGGGCTGCGTGGGTGCTGGGCCCGAATCTGGGCGTACCGCGAGGACGGTGCCGATGGTGATCGCGACCGTCAGCACCGCCGGCAGCACCAGGGCGCTGTTTCGCCGGCGGCGACGCGCGACAGCGATCGCCCGTTCCGGGTCGGCGTAGCTACCGGCCTCTTCGGCGAGCGTACGGTAGGCGCTACGGAAGTCCTCGGTCATTTCCTCGCCTCCGATGAGGGGTGCGAATCCAACAGGTGCGCAGGCTGTTTCCGGAGGCGTACGAGTGCGTCGTGCGCGTGTCGTTTGACCGTGCCCACCGAACACCGCAGTAGTCGAGCGGTTTCGACCTCCGACAGATCTTCGTAGTACCGCAGGTACAGCACTGCCCGTTGACGGGGCGGGAGCCAGGCCAGGAGGCGAGCGAGCGCGGCCTGTTGGGTCACGTGGTCGGCGACATCGGCCCCGCCCGACCGGTCCGGCACGCTGGCGCTTGGTAGCTCGATCGGGCGTCGCCGTCGATACCACGAACGGAGCTGGTTCACCATCGCCGTCCGGACGTAGGCCTCGGGGTGGCCGTCCCGCTCGATTCGGCGCCAGTGCCGCGCAGTCCTGGCCAGGGCCTCCTGCAGGAGGTCCTCGGCTGCCTGGTGGTCACCGGTCAGTAGGTAGGCGGCCCGGGAGAGAGCCTGTCCCCGCGACAGAACAAACTCCCGAAATCCCGCGTACTGCTCCTGACCCGACATCTCCGCCCCCTGACCCGCATCCGCTACCTGTCTAACGCCGGTCGGCGGGAGGCGGGTTGAGTCGTTCGACTTCACGAATCGAATTCGGCGTGGGTGAGTGTCCTGGCCGCGACCGAGGCGCTGCTGTCCCTGTTGTGCCGGCCGGCCGCCGGGGTCCTGGCCGATCGCTTCGACCGGGCGCGGGTGGCCGCGGTCGGTGCGATCCTCTTCGGGCTTTCACTCTTCGGGTACGCGCTTGCAAACAACCCTGGCGTGGCGTTCGGCGCTGCTGTCTGCAACGGAATCGGTGGCGGGCTGTTCTGGGTGGCGCTGCGGGCGCGCGTCGGTGAGCACTTGCGCGACGATGCGGCGGTCTTCAGTCGGCTGTTGGCGGCCGAGGGGACCGGCATCGGGACCGGCTTCCTCATCGCGCTGACACTCCTCGACAACGACCGGTGCCAGCTGGTCTTTGCCACCGCCGGGGCCGCCTGCCTACTGGCCGCGGTGCTGCTCCTGTCCAGCCCGACGCAGACCGGCGGGCGGTCGCGCACCCAGGCCGACCTGCGACAGGTCACCCGCCGGCTGCGCCCACTGCTCGTGGTGGTGGCGGTCACCGCCACCGTCGAGTTCGGAGTGTCCTTGCTGCTCTTGCTGCACCTACAGCGGGGCTTTGGTCTCACCGTCGGTCAGTTGGCACTGGTATTTCTGCCCGGTTTCGTCATCCTCACCGCGCTGCCGCTGCGCCTGTACGCAGTCGTACGGCGGATCGGACGCGCGGCAACCCTGACCTCCTCGCTGGTTGCCAGCGCCGTCGTCGCCGTCGGGTTGGCCCTCGTGGCCAACTCGGTCGTCATCGGAGCACTGTGGGCAATCTCCGCTGCCTGCCTGGCGGCAGCGATCCCGGTGGAGCAGGTCGTCGCCGCGGAGGCCTCCGACGGCAGCCTCGGGTGCGAAATGGGCAGCTACCAGAGCGCGGCCCTGTTCGGCGCGGTCCTCGGCCCGCTGAGTGCCGGCGCGCTCTACCAGAGCGGCGGCTGGCGCGGGGCCTGCGTCGGCGCGGCCGTCGTGCTCCTGGCGGGAGCGGCGCTCGTCCCAGCCGCACTGCGCCGCGTCGGTCTACCGGACTGGCTGCTTTGACCAGCGGCGCACCGGCCGTCATGATCCCACCCCGGGGGGGGTCAACTCGGTGGTTGGGGTGGTGACATTCGTGCTCCTCGCCGGTCGCGGCGACCGGTCGAGGTAAGGGTTGCACCGGTCGTGCAAACCGGATGCCGCGGTCTTGCTCCGGGCCGTTCACGGCACGACAAACCTTGGGGCGCGAAACATGATGGCGCGTATCAACCCATCGCGTCTAAACTCGCGCGTCTGTGCGCTCGCCTCGGGGGAGGTATTGGTCGTTGCCTCGAAGCCTGCGGTGGTGGGCGTAGACGCCGATGTGGTCGGTGCCTGAGTCGAGTGAGTGAAGACTACCTGATGGGGCTACCGGCGATACCGGGGAAAGGGTAGGTGGCTTTGCGCGCGTACCGCGAGCTGCTCGGCACGCCGGGTGCTGTCCGCTTCGTGTCCGCCGGCTTCGTCGGTCGGCTGCCCATGTCGATGCGCAGCCTCGGCTGCCTGCTCATGATCTCCATTCAAACCGACTCGTACGGCCTCGCCGGCGTGGTCACCGCGGCGCTCACGTTGGCGCAGGCGGTTGCCGCCCCGGCGTTGGGGCGGGCCGCCGACCAGGTCGGGCAGCGGATCGTCATCGCCGTCTCGGTGTTCGTACACGCCTTCGGGATGGTGGCGCTCGTCCTCCTGGCCAGCCGATTGGCCCCGGCGTGGACGTTGATCGGCTCCGCCGTGCTCGTGGGGGCGTCGGCCCTGCCGCTCGGCCCGTTGGTCCGGGCCCGGTGGACGGTACTCGTCGATTCGGCCCGGCTGCCGACGGCGTATGCTTTCGAATCCATCCTCGACGAGGTCGTCTACGTGGCCGGTCCGATGCTGGTCACCGCCTTGGCGGTGGGCTGGTTCCCGGCGGCCGGGCTGCTGTGCTCCCTGGCGCTCACCGTGCTCGGCTCGCTTGCGCTCGCCGTCCAGCGGCGTACCGAACCACCGCGGGCGCCTCAGCAACGGCGGGCGAGTGCGGTCCGGGCCCGGGGCATGGGGGTCCTGCTCACCATCTACGCCGGCCTCGGGGTGTTTCTCGGTGCGGTCGACGTCGCTGTGGTGTCGTTCAGTTCCGAGCGCGGCGCCACCGGTGCCGCGGGCGTGCTGCTCGCGCTGTTTGCGGTCGGCAGCCTCGTCGCCGGGCTGGTGTACGGGTCGGTGCCGATCGGCCGGATCACGTCCCTGCAACGCCTCGTGGGGTCGGCCGCCGCGCTGTGCGTCGTCGCCGTGCCGATGGTGTTCGCGGACACCGTGCCGGTGTTGGCCGTCGGCGTCGTGCTCGCGGGTGTCGCCGTGTCGCCGATCCTGATCTCCGGAAGTTCGCTGGCCGCATCACTGGTGCCCCGCGCCGCGCTGACTGAGGGGTTCGCCTGGCTGTCCAGCGCGGTGGCGGTCGGCCTGGCCGCCGGAGCTGCCGTCGGCGGCCAGGCGGTGGACGCGACCGACAGCACCACCGCGTTCCTGCTCGCGGTGGTTGGTGGCTTCATCGGGGCGCTCGCGGCTGTGCTCGGGCGCCATCGCCTCCGGCCCCGGTCAGCTCCGGTCCCCGGCGCCGGCCCGGTCGTGGCCGCTACCGTATCCACTTCGTTCCACAGTACTGATCGCCCGTGACCTGCCCGGCGCGGATTCCGCACCGGGCGGGTCACGACGAAATAGTCCGCCGGTGTTGCGTCGGCTGCGAGAAGGTACGGGTGCGGCGTCGAGTCGGAAGCTCTACATCAAGCTGAGGACTTTTCTTCGTGACCAGATGCAAGATACCGTTCGACGGCTTCCATCCTGGCCGTTATGGCGCTTGATTTATATTGGTGATAGTCCATCTTGATTACTGTGCTGACCCTCGGCGATCGCACTGCTACCGCATCGACCGCGTTTTTGATCACCTCGAACACCTGATCCCAGGTTTCGCCCTCGATCAGGGTGAACATCGCATCGGTGTGGTTCGGTAGACCCGACTCGCGGACCACGCGTACGGCTTCAGCCACAAGTTCACCGATGTCTTCGCCGACGCCGAGTGGAGTGACCGAGAACGCGACCAGAACGGGCATAGCTGCATCCTCCAAGATCTGGCGAGGCTGGCCTGCTCAGCCTATCTGCAGAGAGCCGGTGGTGAAGCTAAAGCGCAGACTGAATCCAGTGTTACTGGGGTGGATCCCGCGCTGGAGTATCCACCAGTCACCCCTCCCGGGGGGCGCTGGCTGGACCGAATCAAATTCGGCCAACCCCTGCGATCATGATTGAGTTGAGCTGCATGGTCATGCTGTTCTCACTTCGTCGCTCTCCTGCGCGCCAACGAAAGGCGAGCGGACGGGGTTCGTGGACCGTAGGCCCTTGATGAGGAGCCAGCCACCGGCAATGACTTCGAAGGCGAGCATCGGCAGCCACAGCAGTATCCCGGCGCCTTCGGCGGTGACGGCGCCGGCGGCACTTTGCACGGGGACGCTGACGGCGAGCAGCAGCGATGCGAGCAGGCCGAGGCTGGCCAGCGGTCGGGGGATCGCGCGGGACCGCAGCAGCAGGTAGGCGAACACGGCACTGCCGACGGCGAAGAAGCAGGCGCCGACGTTCGTGCTCCACGCAGCGATGTCGACCGTCGCCGCGCCCAGGTCCCGGGCGCTGTCCGTACGTTGCCGGCTGAGCGACAGGAGCAGCATGGCACCGAGGATCTGTACCGCGTAGAGTCCCGACTCCACCGCCCGGCAGGCCAGGGCGAAGGCGGCCAGAGACGGGTCCTGTCGCCGGGTGATGGCGTGCAGCATGGCGGCCAGGCCCAGCGTGGCGGTGCCGGCGACGGCCAGCAGCACGATGCTCAGCCGTAGCCCGGACGGGTCTGTGGCAATGTCGTCGAGCCGCTCCGCGATGCCGGCGCCGCTGCCGGCAGCAGCCGAACTTGCCAGGACGACCGCGATGACCAGTAGGAAAAGGGCACCGGCGAGGCGGGCAGCGGACCGTTCGGACATCGTTCCTCCAGCAGTATCGTGGCAACCCCGGGTCGGGCTGCGGCGGGTTCGAGCGGCGGGCGGCGACCTGCGTCCCGCGATCGAGGTGGACCGATCGTGCCGGGTAGACGTTGGGCCGGCGTTGTGCAGGCGTTGCGCAAATGTTGAGCTGCGGGTCGGGGCGGGGTATCGGACGCGGGAGTGGCTATGGCAGGGCCGGCGGTACGCATACGGTTGCTCGGTGGGGTCGAGGTGGTGGACGGGAACGGCGTCGCCGTCGACATCGGGGCGGGTAAGTGCCGTGCGCTGCTGGCGGCCCTGGCGTTGCAGCCCGGCGTGGCGGTTCCGGACTGGCGGCTGATCGATCTGCTGTGGGGCGAGCAACCACCCCGGACAGCCGTCCGAACCCTGCAGTCGTACATCGCTCGGCTACGGGGCGGTCTGGGCGCCACGAGGATTGTGCGCTCGGGTGCCGCGTACCGTCTCGATGTGCCCGCCGATGCGGTCGATGTGATCCGGTTCGGCCGGCGGGTCGAGGCCGGCGACCTCGCCGGTGCGCTCGCCGAGTGGACCGGCGATCCGCTGGCCGGGGTGCCGGTGCCCGGCCTGGCTGCGGCCGTGGACGGCCTGGTCGAGCGGTGGCTCGGCGCCGTCGAGGCCGATCTCGCCGCCCGGGTGGACGCGGACGCCGCAGCGACCGTGGGGCCGTTGACTGAGCTGAGCGCGCGGTATCCGTTCCGGGAGGGCATCTGGGCGCTGCTGATGACGGCGCTGTACCGGGTGGGCCGGCAGGCCGACGCGCTGGCCGCGTACCGCACTGCCCGGCAACGGCTGATCGAGCATCTGGGTGTGGAGCCCGGGCCGCGACTGCGCCGCCTGGAGGTGGCGATTCTCGGCCAGGACCACCGCATCGGCGGCGAGCAGCGGTCCGAGCCGGTCGACCGGCTGCCCCGGCGCGCCGTGCGACTGCTCGGCCGCGACGATGACCTTGACCGAATCGGCCAGGCGTTAGCCGAGAGCCCGGTGGTCACCCTGGTCGGGCCGGGTGGCATCGGCAAGACCGCGCTCGCTGTTGCGGCCGCCCAACGGGCCCGGTTCGAGCACGGTGCCTGGCTGGTCGACCTGACCGAGATCACGACCGATCAGGACGTTCCCCAAGCCGTCGCCGCGGCGGTGCGCGTCGAGGAGGGCCCAGGCCGATCGCTGAGTGAGTCCATTGTGCTGGCTCTGGGCTCACTCCGGGCGCTGCTCGTGCTCGACAACTGCGAACACGTCGTGGACGGCGCGGCCCGCCTGGCCCAGGCCGTCGCCGACGGCTGCCCGCAGGTGCGGGTGCTGGCCACCGCACGGGAACCGCTCGGTCTCAGCCACGGACTCGAACGGCTGTTCGCCGTGCCACCCTTGCCTGCGGCGGGGGCCGGCGCCGACCTGTTCGCCGAACGTGCGCACGCGTTGACCGCCGCGGTCACGACCGATGCCGTACGGGAGGTGATCGAGGAGATCTGCCGCTGCCTCGACGGGCTTCCCCTCGCCATCGAGCTGGCCGCCGCCCACACCGTCAGTCACACCCCGCAGGAGATCCGCGAGCGTCTCGACGATCAGCTCGGTTTACTGGTCGGCAGGCGGCGGACCGGGGCAGACCGGCACCGCACCATGCGCGCCACGATCCAGTGGTCTTACCGGCTGCTCACCGTGGCCGAACAGGACCTGCTGCAACGGCTGTCGGTGTGCTCCGGCCCCGTCGACCGGGCCGGAGCTGCGGCCGTTGCCGCCGGCAGCGGCTTGGACGTCAACGATGTGCTGCACCGCCTCGTGCAGCGCTCGATGGTCTCCGCCGAACCCGGCCCGTTCGGCCAGCAGTTCAGGTTGCTGGAACCAATCCGCCAGTTCGCCGCCGAACACCTCGCCGCGGGACCGGCGGAGGCACCCGCCCAGGCCGCGCACATCCGGTACGTGCGGGAACGGGTGACCTCGCTGCACGACCAGCTCACCGGACCGGCGGAAGTCCAGGGGGTCGCCCGGCTGGACGAGCTGTGGCCCAACCTTCGCGTAGCGGTGGACCGGGCCTTTGCCCGCGGCGACTACCGCCTCGCCCATGACCTGTTCCGGCCGATCTGCACCGAGGCCGCCCGACGGCACCGGCACGAAATCGGGCAGTGGGCGCAACGCCTCCTCGAACAGGCACCGCCCGAGGACCGGCCGCGGGACGTGGCCAGCCTGATCGCTGCCGCGTCCCGCTATCACGTCCGTCAGGATCCAGCCGGGTTCGACGCCCTGGTCCGGCAGCACTGCGAACCGGCCGACCCGGTAGCCCGGCACCTGCGGGCCAACGTCCACGACGACTACGCCGCGCAGATACACACGGCGCCGCCAGCGCTGGCCGAGCTGCGCCGGCTCGGCGCCGATGATCTCGCCGCGCAGGTCGAGGTCGACCTCGGCGTAGCGTTGGTCTTTCAGGGACAGTACGCACGCGGAGAGGCCCAGCTCACCCCGCTCGTCGACCGGTTCCGCAGCCACGGCCCACCCACCCTGCTGCACTGGACGCTGACGCTACTCGGCTTCTCCGCCGCCTTCCAAGGTCGACGGGCCGCCGCGGACACGTTGTTCGACCAGGCGATCGATGTGCCGCTGCCGGCACGCACCCACTCACCGAACCAGTCCGTGCGTGCCCAGGCGCTGTTCCGGCGCGGCGACCGCAGAGCCGCCTACCAGCTACTCCGTGCCCACGTCCAAGAACTGCTCGACGCGGACAACATGCACGCCTCCTGCGCTGTCCTGGTCGGCTTCGTCACGATGATGCCGGCAGTGGCACGCTTCGCCGACGGCGCCCGGATCCTGGCCTTCCTCGACACCACCGGCGCGCTCGACAACGCCGCCTGGGCGGCCATGGTCGCCGACGCCAGGGACAAGCTCGCCACCGTCACCCCCAGACCGAACGAATCTGCGATCGTCAATTACCGACAAGCCCTCGCCACGATCGGCGACACCCTCGACGACCTACTTGTTGAACAGAACCAGCCTCGCCGGGTGCTGAGGGCTGCACAACAGGTGGACCACTTCCCGGGCCCAGTCAGGGCTCTCTGACACACTGGTTTTTTTGCGGGGGTAATACATGCGCCACTCCACAACCGCGCCGATCGCGGCGCTCCTCGCCGGGTATCGGCCCCGGAACGCCACGGAGGCCTCCGACGTGGTGCGGCTTCTGGATCTCCTGACCTCTGGTGACCCGTGGTCGCGCGACCTGCCGCTGCATGTCACCGCCTCGGCGTTGGTGGTCCACCCGCCGACGCGGCGGGTCCTGCTGCGCTGGCACGCCCGGATGCAGTCCTGGCTGCAGATCGGCGGGCACGGCGATCCCGGTGAGTACGACCCGATCGACGTCGTGCTGCGCGAGGGACGGGAGGAGACCCACCTCGACGACCTGGTGTGCTGGCCGGATGCCGCGGTACGCCAGGTCGCGGTCCTGCCGGTGCCAGCCAGCCTGAACGAGCCCGCTCACGAGCACGCCGACCTGCGTTTCGTGCTGGCTACCGAGACACCTGAGCAAGCCCGACCGGAGAGGCCGACCGCCACGCTGCGTTGGCTGAGCCTGCCCGAGGCACATGCCAAGACCACCGAGCCGAACCTGCGCGAGTTACTCGCTCGCGTGGCGGATTTCTTCGACCAGTAAGGCCGCCAGCGGCGGCAACAAACGCTGCATCCGGTACGACCCTGCCGGCCAGCCAGTCCGACATCACCGGAAGAGGTAAGAAGATCTGGCTCGTTGAACAGACATTCAGCGTACGCGCTTTCCCGCCCGGAAGACCACGCGAGCCTGGATCATCGCAGTTATGTTCGTGACGGGATGGTTTTACCAATCCACATTATCGCGCCAGGTTGACCATGAAAAGGTGAGTTGCGGGAACGTGTTGAAACCAACCTTTACCCCTGGGTGTCGCCCACCCTGGACGGTGACTAGGGGAACGAGCGTTTCGGGCCTGCAACTCGACACGCATTGACCGGATTGGTCGAGCCATCGGGGTCATCTCGCTGACGGTCTTGGCCGTCACGCTGATGGCCGCGCGTACCCGGAGGACTTCCCAATAGGGTTCGAGCCGGCTCGCGCGGAGAGTCGTCGATGTGATGTGGAGGGTAGGCGGGGTGTGATCAAATCGAGTGTGTCGCTGGTGGACACGGACGGCTGCTACCACGGCCTGGTCGCCCTCGCCCACTCGGAGGCGCCACCCTCGCCCAGCAATCGCGGCTGCCGTCGGACTCCGCGACAAGGACCAGCCGGGTCCGCCATCACCAGCAGGTTGAACGCGTGGGAGGAAGCACCCTCGGCCATTTCTGGGAAGGTTCCGGGACAGGGACCGGCGGGGGTCGTTCCGCATGCGAGTTCGTCGAGGTTCGGCCGGCCGCTCAGTGATGCATGCTTGCCCCCTTGACTACCTTGTCCACCGCCTTGCGAGGGCCGTAGGTGGCCATCCCGACCAGGTCCAGTTGCTCGGTCCTGACAGCGCGGACAGCGGCCCGGTTGTCCCGGTCGTTGTTCGTGGCGATCAGGTCGGAGGTGAAGATCGACACCGGCAGGTTACGGCCGATCGCCCGGGAACGTGCCGCCTGGAGCAGTTCCCTGCCACCCATGAACACCAGTACGGGCTGCCGGAACATCGACAGGTACTGCACGTCGCCGGCGTCCTCGTACGGCTGGCCGATCACCTCGGGCGCCGCCGTGGCGATGCCACTGACCAGGAACGCCGTGATGTTCAGGCGCTGCCACGTGAGCAGGTCGTCGCGCAGGAGAACGGCGATCTTGGTGTCGAAGCGTACGGGTGTGGTGTCAGATCGCATGATCCGATGATCGGTCGTGCCGGGCCTGCGGTCTTGTACGATTTTGACGTGTCGGTGACCAGCGCTGGCGCGGCGGGCATGGCGATCTCTGCGTGGCGTCCGCGACTGGGCGGTGTGGTGGAGGTGCTGCATGCCCATCTCACCGGTCACGCCTATCCGATGCACGCGCACGACACCTGGACCGTGCTGATCGTCGACGACGGCGCCGTGCGGTACGACCTCGACAAGCACGAGCGCGGCGCGTTCGGCGACCTGGTCACACTGCTCCCGCCGTACGTACCGCACAACGGTGCCGCCGCCCACCCGCACGGCTTGCGCAAGCGTGTGTTCTACCTGGAGCCGGATCGGCTGCCCACCAGCCTGATCGGGGCTGCTGTGGACAATTCGGCGTTTATCGATCGCGTGCTGCGTTGCCGGATCTCAGCCCTGCACGCGGTGATCGGGCAGGCCGGCGAAGAATTCGAGGCCGAGACCCATCTCGCTGAGATCACCGAGCGGCTGCGCGCCCAGCTCGGCAACGCGGGCCTGCCCGAGCGACTCGACCGGACCCCGGCGTACCGGCTGCGGGACCTGTTGGAGGCGCACGTCGTGTCGGGCATCTCGCTCGACGAAGCGTCCCGCGTGCTGCACTTCCACCCCGCCTATCTGGTGCGGTCGTTCACCCGCGAGTTCGGCATGTCGCCGCACCGGTACCTGATCTCCCGCCGGGTCGACCTGGCCCGCCGGCTGATTCTGGCCGGGGAGCCGCCGGGGTCGGTCGCCGAGGCGAGCGGCTTCTACGACCAGCCGCACCTGAGCCGCCACTTCAAGCGGATCCTCGGCGTGAGTCCGAAGGCGTTCAGCAAGGGCTGAGCCGCCCGAGGCCGTAGAAGGGCAGCCGGACGAACTCGACGGCCGGCGCGGGTTTGCAATTACGTAACCACGTCAGTGGCTACTGGTCGGGGCCGTGCCCGGTGGCGCCTAGGGGAGGGGCGCTGGAACGCCGGGACGACCCACTCATCTCGGCGGCCGCACTGCGGCGGCGGGCGCGCTCTGTTTCGGGACTGCTGGCCAACCAACTGTTCTCCGATGGATGTGGCTGGTGGTGCAGGTCAGTTGGCGGAGGGCAGCGACCCTCGTGACCGGTGGTGTCGTCTGGTGTCGTCCTCCTGGGTGGTGAATCGATCGTGACCGCGAGGCCGCCCGTCAGTCCACCCGGAAATACCAGGGCCGGGATTATTTCGGGGGCTACACAGGAATAGATCCAGTAAACAGTTAGGAATCCTACCATCCGGATCCGTTACCCATGGATGTGGTCGTTACCGATTCGTTATCGGAGCTTCCGGTGCCCTTAAGCTCCTCCGGACCAGACTCTGCTCGGTCCAACAATAGAACGGAATCTTGGAGGGCGAAAACACTCGTGAAGCATGCGAAGAAACGCAAAAACACGCGGAAAAAAGCGCTGATCGCTGGCGCTATCGTGACGGTGCAGGCTGCTGCGGCGATCACGGCCCTCGGGTACACGTCTGTCAGCGAGCTGCCGGAGCTGGACGCGATCGAACGCCTGGCGGTCAGCACTGCCGCCGCCGATCAGTATGTCTCCGGTACCTCCACCGGGTTTGTGAAAGGTGAGGACGAGGAGTACAGCCGTCAGCAGGCGACCCCAGCCTCTCGCGGCCTGACGTACGTCACCTATTCCCGGACCTACAAGGGCCTGCCGGTATTCGTCGGGGGCGAGGCCGTGGTGGTGACCGACAGCAAAAGCACCGTCCGGAGCAGCACCGCAGGCTCCGGACCGCTGCAGGTCTCCACGTCGGCGAAGGTGAGCGCCAAGAAGGCCAAGGCGGTGGCGTTGGACAAGCACCCGGGCACCGTACAGGGCGAGCCGAAGCTGGGAGTGATCGCCGAAGGTGATGGCCGGCTCGTCTGGGAGGTCGTCGTGAGCGGCGACGGCGAGCACGGGCCGAGTGTGGCCCACGCATTCGTGGATGGGCAGACCGGCGCCTACGTTGGCTCCTGGGACGAGGTCGCACAAGGAACGGGCAACGGACACTACAACGGGGAGGTTCACCTCGACACCACCGGCAGCGCCGGTCGGTTCGAACTGCGTGATCCGACCCGTGGCAATATGCAAACGCTGAACGATACCGCGTCCGGCAGTCCATTCACTGACGCCGACGACGTGTGGGGCAACGGTGCCGGCTCTGACCTGGTCACCGGAGCAGTCGACACCCAGTATGCGGGCGCGGCGGTGTGGGACATGCTCGAGGAGAAGTTCTCGCGCAATGGCATCGATGACGCGGGAAGGACCGCGACCATGTTCGTCGGCCTTCCTGCTGCCAACGCCTACTACGCCTGCCGCGGCACCGGCGATGCGAGCCGTGACCAGACCAAGTACGGCCGCACCAGCGACGGGGCCCGCCAGGTCAACTCAGTAGACGTGGTCGCGCACGAGCTGGGCCACGGTATCTTCTGCCATACTCCCGGCGGTAGCCGTGGCATCACGAACGAGACCGGCGGGCTCAACGAGGGTACGGGCGACATCTTCGGCGCGCTCGCCGAACACTTCGTTGCCAACCCGAACGACCCACCCGACTACCTGGTCGGTGAGGAAGTCAAGCTCAACGGGCGTGGCCCAATTCGTACAATGTACGATCCATCCAAGAACGGTCACCCGAACTGTTGGTCGACCGCCATTCCACGAACTCCGGTGCACGCGGCAGCTGGACCGCTCAACCACTGGTTCTACCTTGCGGCAGAAGGCTCCAAGCCCTCGGGCAAGCCGGCCAGCCCCACCTGCAACGGCACTGACGTTACTGGCATCGGGCTGTGGCAGGCCGGTGAGATCTACTACCACGCGCTGCTGCGCAAGACCTCGGGCTGGACGTACACGCAGGCACGGAAGGCGACCCTGGACGCCACTCGGGAGCTGTACCCGAACAGCTGCACCGAGTTCGACGCGATCAAGGCAGCCTGGAACGCGGTGAGCGTCCCGGCGCAGGGTGACCCCACCTGCACCATCGGCACGCCAACGCCGACGGCCTCGCCGTCTACGCCCGGCCCCTCATCTTCGCCGACATCGCCGCCTACCGGAGAACCGGCGGAAGCGCCGGACATTGATGGCGCTAAGGTCGAGGCGCACCTCGAAGAGTTCAGCCGGATCGCCGCGGCGAATGGCGGTAGTCGGGCACACGGCACCGCGGGGTACCGGGCTTCGCTCGACTATGTGAAGGGCGAACTGGACGCCGCGGGCTACGAAACCCGGATCCAGCAGTTCCTGATCAACGGCAAGACCGGGTTCAACCTGATCGCCGACCTACCCGACCAAGGAGACCAGGACAAGGTGGTCATGCTCGGCGCGCACCTGGACAGCGTCGACAATGGGCCGGGCATTAACGATAACGGCAGTGGCTCTGCCGGCATCCTCGAGGTCGCGCTCACCTATGCCGCCAGCGGTGCGAAGGGTGACAAGGCGATTCGCTTCGGCTGGTGGGGGGCAGAGGAGGACGGACTGGTCGGGTCCATAGAGTACGTGCGGTCGTTGTCGGTCGCCGAAAGAGAGTCGATTACAGCATATTTGAACTTCGACATGATTGGTTCACCGAATCCGGGGTACTTTGTCTACAACGACGACGCCAAGGGTGATTTCATCACCGAGGTACTCGAGGAGGGCTTCGCTGCCGAGGATGTTCCGTCCGAGGGCGTCAGCCTTCGCGGCCGCTCGGATCATGCCCCCTTCATGGCGGCGGACATCCCCAGCGGCGGCACCGCCACGCTGAGCCTCGCGCCGGTGATGAGCCAAGCCCAGGCCGCGAAGTGGAACGGCAAGGCCGGGCAGCCGTTCGACCCCTGCTACCACAAAAACTGTGACACGGTGGAGAACATCAGCACCGTTGCCCTGGACAGGCACACAGATGTGGCCGCGTACGCCGCGTGGAAGTTGACCGGCGTAAAGGCGGCTGGCGGATCAGGGGGCTCTACGGAGGCCGCCAACGATACCCACTTCCCCATCCGTGACCGGTCGGTTATCGAGTCCCCAATTACGGTGCAGAGCGACGGACCTGCGCGGGCCGTTCGTGAGGTGAAAATCGATATCGAGCACTCCTACCGCGGGAACCTGGAGATCCATCTGCTGGCACCTGACGGCACCGAATACCTCATCAAGCGTCCGAGTCGTCTCGACAGGGCGGATGATGTCAAGCTGACAAAGTCGATCGACTCGTCGGCGGAGATGACCGATGGAACCTGGAGGCTGCGGGTACGCGACCTGCACAATGGCGGCACTGGCACCCTCCGTTCCTGGAGCCTGATCTTCTAGGTCCGGATCGAGAGGTTGGCTCGATGGGGGCGGTTCCGTACGGAGCCGCCCCCATTCATTAACAGCCCCCTTGCGGGGTTGCTATTGACGTGGACCAGCCAACGGATAGGAGCCACCTTGTTGATCGACCTCGGCCGGGGCGGATGTATCTCCATCTCCAGCCGCGATGAGACAGCCTTGGCTGTCGCCCACTCCCACGGGTAGTCCCACTCCCAGACCAGTCGGGATGGTTCGGTTTTGACTACAGCCAGTGCGATGACGAGCGAGTAGGTCGCGGCACCGTCACCGGTGGGGGCGTGCGGGCCCCGCGCGGTGCGCGGTAACTCAACCGGCATCCTCCGGTGCGCACAGGCGGATTCCCACTCCGCGCACCGTGTGTAGATAGCGTGGCATAGACGCACTTTCGCCGAGCTTGCGGCGGAGCCAGGTGACGTGCACATCGACGGTTTCGAGCGAGCGGCCCTCCGAGCGCCAGACGTGGTCGAACAGTTGGCGCCGGGTGACCACCTTCCCTGCCCGTTGCGCGAGGTACGTGAGCAGGTCGAACTCGAGGCGGGAGAGCTGCAGGCGTACTCCGTCGAGCGATGCGATCCGCGCCTCGGCGTCTAGGTGAAGGCCACCGATCGTCAGTACGGTCGCAGCCTGCCCGGCTCCACGGCGTAGCACCGCCGCGATCCGTGCCTCCAACTGCTCGACGGAGTACGGTTTGACCACGTAGTCGTCGGCGCCCGCGCGAAGCAGGCGGATGATTTCGCTCTCTGTGTCGCGCGCAGTTGCGACGACAACCGGCACCGCGGAATCGGCCCGGATGAGGCTCAGTACCGTCGCGCCATCGAGGTCCGGCAGGTGGAGGTCCAAGATCACGACATCGGACTGCCTGCTCGCCAGTTCCCGAAGCCCGTCAAGAGCGGTCCCACACGGCCGTACGACGTGGCCTGTTGCCGAAAGTGAGTTGTCGATCGCCTCTCGGATATTCCGATCGTCCTCGATTACCAGCACATGAGCCACTAATGTAACATCCATCGCTATGAAGAATTATGATTAAAGACTAGTTCGGAGTGTGTCAGGGCGTCAACTTCGATAGTCCGCCATCACTTGGCAAAGCAGCGTAATGATAGCCCAAGTGGTAGGGCCGGCCAAGCGTCCAGCGTAGCAGGGTCGGGAGTGGACGCTCCGGGTATAGTGTGTGACCCTTAGGCTTCGATCACTACGTAGACCGGGTTCCCGAAAATGTCGGCAGTGCGCACAGTGACCAAGCCATCGCGATGTGATTAGGGCGTGCGGCCACCGCGGTCCCTGGTCCGGCCTGGAAACGGCGCAGTTGCGGCGACGGCGCCAAGGAGCCCCGCCTGTTCGACTGGGCCGTGGCCACCCTGCCCGACACCGACACCGACACCGACACCGATACCGACACCACCGACCACGGATGCACCCCCGCTGGCTGCTCACTCGCCGGTCGACCACCGACCCCACCGAGCATGCCTGCCACCTGTGCTATCGACCGGCCTTACCCCAGCGACGAGGAAATCATCCGCGTGGCCGGTGCCCGATGGGCCGTCGAGGAGTGTGTCCAGACCGGCGGGGTGCTGTCACTCGAGGCATGCCGGGGAGGCTGGCGCTACAGATCTTGAACGATCAGGTTGTGCGAGGGTCAGTCCGGTGTGAGCGAGTAGGTCGGTGGGTAGCCCTGACTGCAGGTGCTGGCATGAACCGCGACAGCCTACGCCGTCGGCTGATCTGCCAGCGGCGAAACATCCGCCTGGCCGGGCGCGACGATCGCTATAGTCCGGCTTCATGACGTCCATCACGACGAGAACGGTGGAGTACCTGGCCGACGACCTGACGATGATCGGGCACCTCGCCCTGCCCGCCGGCGTCGACCGCCGGCCAGCGGTCCTGGTCGGACCCGAGGGGCCGGGGCTCAACGACTTTCAGCGTCGCCGGGCCGACGCCCTCGCGGAGTTGGGGTACGTGGCGCTGGCCTTCGACATTCACGGCGGACGTTGGTTCACCGACCCCCAGGAGATGCTGGCGCGCCTGACGCCGCTGCTCGCTCACTCCGACCGGATGCGGGGCATCGGCCACGCTGCGCTTGACGTGCTGTGCGCCGAACCACGGACCGACCCGGACCGGATCGCCGCCATCGGCTACGGCATCGGGGGAGCAATCGTGCTGGAACTCGGTCGCGACGCGGCCAACCTGCGCGGGATCGGAACGATTAACGCAATGACCACAGGCCGGCCGGGCGAGGCGGCACACATTCGCTGCCCGGTCTGGGTCGGGGTCGGGTCAGAAGACCCGATTGTATCGCCGGCCCAACGGGATGCGTTCACCGCCGAGATGCAGGCCGCGGACGTCGATTGGCGCCTTGTTGTCTACGGCGGCGCCCTGCACGCCTTCCACCACCCACCGATGGGGGCTGACCAGAGCGTGCTCCCCGGCGTCGGCTACCACCAGCGGCACGCGCAGCGGGCCTGGCTCGACATCGTGGACCTGCTGGCAGAGTGCCTTAAAGTACCGGAAGACGTTGGTCTGCGTCACTAGCGCCACCAAGGCCACTGTGATGTGGATGACTTTGGCGCGCGCCCCGCCTCGGTCACGGCGACGGCCCCGATGTGGGTGAGGGAACCTGTGCTGTGGAGAAGCAGGAGCGGTAGCGAAATGACGGTGAGCCGGAAAACACTGCCGACACCAGCGAGGCGGTCCACCAGCCGGCATAGTCGCGGTTTCGCCACAGTGGCGTGAGCTGGCTGGATCGAACCGTCCCATGTCACTTCGGCGGTGTGCCGCCGCCGATGTCACCCAGGCCGAAGTCCACCACCAGATATGCAGCGCCGTTTCGCGCCAGCAGGAATCCGGCGATACCGACCAGTGTCAGCCATGATCTGCGGGAGTTTGACAGCTTGTCGAGCCAGCATTGAAGACGCTCACGTTGCCGTTCGCGGAGGATGATCGCGACGAAGACGATCGCGACTGTGGGCAGGACGGCGCCGATGTTGTAGGCGATCAGCAGGGACAGCCACTGCGGCGTCGTGAAGTCACCACCCGCGAGGATGCTGACGGCACCGAAGTAGGGCAGGGCGGTGAGGAACTCGGCCAGGGTCACACTGAGGGCGAGTCCGATGACGGTCGGAATGCGCTGGGAGGTGGGGCGTCGCACCGGCTCCGCCGGCTTCTTGGACCAGCCTCCGGGTGATGCTGTAGGTGAGCAGGGAAACGCCGGCGACGACCTTGCGGGTGCCGAAAACCTCGTCCGTCCTGGTCACGACCCCGTTCTTGATCACTGAGTTCAGAATTCGGCTGTAGCCGCGAACACGCTCGATTGAACGTGGCGGGGGAATCGACGTTCAACGGTGCGCGAAAGGTGTCCTGTTGTGTTGCTTCGACTGGTCTATCTTGGTGTGACCGACGCACTCGTGCCTGCGGATGCTGCCGATGAGCGACCGGGACAAGGATGCCGAGATCCTCGCGCTATGCCACCAGGTCATGGTCCTCGAACGTCAGCTGCACGGCGAACGGGTGCGGTTCACCCGGGCTGACCGGGCCTGGCTGGCCGCTGGGCTGCACTGGCTGCCCCACGCAACGTCCTGCGTGACCTGCGGCTGCTGGTCCGCCCGGAGACCGTGCTGCGCTGGCACCGTGACCAGATCGCCCGCCGGCACGCCAAGATCTCCCGACCTCAGCGGGCCGGCCGGCCACGAACCGTGCGGTCAATCCGCCGGATGGTGCTACGCCTGGCCCGCGAAAACACCAACTGGGGGTACCGCCAGGAATCCGACACCGTAACTTCCCGCCGCGAGGTGGCTCACTGTACTCGGTACGAGCGCTTTCCGGAGTTGCGGTCCGGCGGCAAGGGCCGGCGGTGTCGTAGCGCCTTGTCCGGAGGGCTTGACCGACTGCTCCCACTGCCTAAGACATGCTGTTGATCACCTTCCAGGTGGAACTGGCGACCTTGGCTGCGGGTGGGCTCATGTTCTGGTTCAGCCAGTGACTGACCACGCCGAGCAGGGCACCGCTGAGAAAGGCGGCACGTAGGTCGTGTGGGGCGCCGACTGGGTCCTCCTGCTCGGGCAGGTGGCGGCGGACATGCTCCCCAACGACGCTCTGGAGGTGGTACACCAGTTTGCCGCTGCCGTTGGGGCCGAGAATTCGCCTGAACAGCGCGGCGTGCTCCTCGAACTCGCGGAACAGGCTGACCAGTTGGTCGGGCGGGGCGGTCACCTTCATGCCAGGGCGTGACGGGCAGCATTGGGCGGCTAACTCCGCGATCCTCGACATCCACGACTCCAGTGCTGCCACCAAGAGACTATCCCGATCGGTACAGTGCAGATAGACGGTGGCCCGGTTGACTCCCGCCCGGTTGGCGACGTCAGACACAGTGATCGAGCTGAGGTCCCGTTGGCTGGCGAGGTCGAGTACGGCCGCCGTCAACTGCCGACGCGTGCTTTCCGCCCGAGGGTCTGGCTTGCTCCGTGTAGTACTCTTCCTGACCATTTGAGGCCTCCAGATTTGGCGACACCTGTCGACTAAAAGACACTTGTCGCATAGGCTACCGACGTTGACGGCTACAGGAAACGTCCAAACGGCAGCAGGGAGGTGTCAGATGCGCGTCCAGGTCTGGTCGGACGTCATCTGCCCGTGGTGTTACCTCGGCAAGCGACGGCTGGTGAGGGCAATCAAGCAGTGGGAGGCGGAAGGGGGGGAGCCGGTCGAGGTTGTCTATCGGCCGATCCAACTCGTGCCGGACGCCCCGCGGCACACCCTGCCGCTGTCAGAAGAGGAGCGTCGGTCGTACGGCGTGCACAGCGCCGACCAGGTGGGCGGCTACATCGCCGAGGTCGCTGCCGACTCCGGGGATGAGTTCACCTGGCGTCCATCCTGGAAGCCCAACACCTTCGACGCCCATCGTCTGCTCGCATATGCCCTCGAGGAGGGCGGCTGGCGCTGCCAGGGCAGACTCAAGGAGGGGCTGCTGCGCGCCCACTTCCTGCGCGGCGAGGATGTCAGCAGGCACGCCGTTCTCGAGGCGGCCGCGGCCGAGGCCGGGCTGTCCGGGGCGGCCCAGGTGCTCGGCTCGGGCCGCTACATCGGCCGGGTGCGGACATGGCTGACGATCGGTGCGCTTTCCGGCGTCAAGGTCGCGCCGACGTTCGTCGCGGCCAACCATGCCCTGCCCGGGGCTCAGCCGGTGGCGGCATTGATCTCCCTGCTTGGGTCTGCCCGCGACGGTGACGACACCGAGGGATCGCCGGTCCGCGCGTACCGCCTGGCCGAAGGGCTGCTGGCGGTGAACGACCCGCTCGGGGCGTTGCACATCCTTGAACCCGCGCTAGAAGAGCACGGTGACGAGAGCAGCCTGCAGCTATTGGCGGCCCGGTCCTACTTCGGCTCCTGCCAACTTGGGCAGGCCCGTGAGGTGCTGGAGCACCTCGTCGACCGGAACCCCACCGACGACTACGCTCGCTTCCTGCTCGGTCGCACGATGGAGCGTGTCAATGACCGTTCGGAGGCACTACGCCACTTCCGGGTCGCCATGGCGTTGTCGCCATCTCCGGAGTATGCGCAGGCCGTGGCCCGGGTCACCACCCGGATCGGTGCCTGAGACCTTACCGTGACCGGCTTGCGCGCCACCGTGCGCTGCCGGCCGACCGAAAGGCAGCAAGCCATGTCACCAACTGGCCAAACCGTGGACACCCCGCAAGTCGAGATCATCCTGGTGCTGAAAAACGAGTTCAAGAGGTTCGGTCTGGAACGGATGTGCGCGGTCGCGGGGCTGGGGCAGCCCGTGTCCATCCAGTTGCCCGGTGCCCGGTTGCCCCGGTCTGCCGAGGTTCCCCAGGTAGTGATTATGGACATGCTCGACCTCGATGACCCGGAGATTACGGCGACGGTCGCCGACCACCGCCGGGAGGGCGGTCAGGTGCTGCTGATCGTCGGTGGGCAGGAACACGACATCACACGCGCGATCGAGCTCGACTGTGACGGCTATCTCGACGAGAGCAGCTTGGACGCGGGGACGCTCGCGGACGCCGTCGGTCAGCTGCAGCACGGCCAGGTTCCGATGCCGGCGCACATGGTCCAGATGCTCTTTTCCTGCATCAGTGACCACGCGGATGGCAGTGAGTCGGCACCGCCAGCGCTGACCGGGCGTGAGTCCGAGGTCATCGCACTGCTCGTCGCCGGATACAGCAACAAGCAGATCGCACGGCGGATTGGGGCATCAGGCCACGCAACGAAGCGCGCGGTCGCCAGCATCATGGCGAAGCTGAACTGTCCCAACAGGACGATGGTGGCGGCCCGAGCGCTCCGTGACGGGCTCTGCCCTTCGCGCGTCGCCGTCCATCCCTGAGGCCGAGGCGCGGTCCGCCGCGCGACGCCGCCTCACGTGGCCTCGCCCGGCGGTACGCCCGCGTCCCGCTCCCATCGTGGCCGCTGCAGCCCAGCAGCCGCCGACCGCGCTGGCCGGGCACCGTCCCGGCTCAGAGGAGTCGGTGCCCAGAAAGCCCTTCAGTCAGAGCCCGTGCCACGGCCGAGGTCCGGTTGGGGCAGTTCAGCTTGGCCAAGACGTTCGCCACGATTCGCTTGACGCCATGCTGGGAGATGGAAAGCTTCGTGGCTATTTCCTTGTTGCTGAGACCCTCGACGAGCAGAGCGAGTACCTCGTGCTCCCGAGGGGTCAGGCGGATCATATCGCTGGCGGGCGAGTAATTCGTTTTGCGGTGGTCTCTCGCGTGGTTGAGGAGATAGCGGGCCAAAGCCTGAGGTAGCGGAACCCGGTTGCGGCGAAGTTGCGTGATCGCATCGCCGAGCACCTTCGCGTCGAGATCCTGTGAATAAAGGTAGCCGGCGTCGGAAATAGTCGATGCCAAGGCCACCTGGGATCTTTCCATATCGTTGATCAGTAGTAGCAGCTTGACATCACATGGACGGGAATTGAGGAGTCGGCAGTCGCTTTCGCTGAGTTCGTCGAGAGCGGCGACCAGCAGCTCAGCCTTAGTTGCGGCGACCACCTCGAGGGCTTCCTGAACTGTGCTTCGGTCGCACACTTCGCCGACCTCAGGAATCGATAGGAGTAGCCCCTCGAGGCCGAGTCGGGCGAGGTGGTAGCGTATTCCAAGCACGACTTGGAGAGAACCGTCCTGAGGCTCTATGGAAATACTGGACATCGGACCCCCGTCAGTCTTCATTCCGTCTCCAGTTGTAGGGCGGCACAGCTGTAGCCGGCCACTCACGGTGGGCAACCCTAACCAGCGCCGGCCGATTTGAGCAAGTGTGTTACGGAAGGTTCACGTCCAGCGGGCCTCGTCATTTACCCTTAAATAGGGACATTTCGCTTCCTGGGAAGACTGAATGGCGGTTCGCCATGTCGGATGGGGTATGGCTGCTTTTCGCCGAGAATAGAGAGCGCTGCAATTTGTGCTCTGGTACGGCAGCCGCCGTTTGAGATTTTGCTGGTGAACCGGGGTGGACGCGGGGCGGCCACCGCGTGATCGTGTGCGGGAGTGTGGGTCTAACGGTGTTTCCGGCCTGGCCTGCCAGGCGTTGTGCCTGGTGAGGAGGGTGCCGTGATGACCGCGACACTGAATGATCAGACCGGACGTAAGAAGCGGCCCGAGTCGATGACGGAGGCGAAAGCCGCCGTCGAGTTGGTCCGAGCCGCTAAGGAACAAGGGCTGTCGTTGACGGGCCCGGACGGGCTGCTCAAGCAGCTGACCAAGACGGTCCTGGAGACCGCGTTGAACGAGGAGATGACCGAGCACCTCGGCTACGAAAAGCACGACCAAGCCGGTGTCGGGTCGGGCAACATCCGCAACGGCAGCCGGTCGAAGACGGTCGTGACCGCCGCGGTGTTCATCGACGCCATCGTGGTCAAGGTCCGGGCTCTGTCGCCGGTTGTGTGAAGGAGGTCAGTGCGCGAGGACGACGCGTTTGCGGAGCAGGTCGAGGCCGGCGCGGCCGAACATCTGCCGTTTGATCATCTTGAGGCGGTTGATGTTGCCTTCGACCGCGCCGGAGCTGTGTGGCAGGGTCAGGCGGTTGCGGACGGCGTCGAAATCGCGGCGCAGGTGACGGGCGAACCCAGCCAACGGCGTGAGGGTGTCGACTTCGACCGTGGTGATCCACATCTCGAGGCGGTCGCCGTGGCGGCCGGTCATCGCCAACTCGGCGACACTGACGGCGTTCAAGTATTTGCGGACCGTGGCCTGGTGCAGGCCGAGTTTGCGGCCGATCGCCGACTTGTTCAGTCCTTGGGCAGCCAGTTGGTGAACGGCGGTGTGGTGTTCACGAAGGCGGGTCACGATCTTCTTTTCGGGTAGCGGCTGTACCTCGGCGGGCATGGTGTCGTCCTCTGGCGGGGGTGCCGCAGAGACGAGCAGGGACCGATAGGCGTTGATGGTCTTCTCGACCGCTTGGCCCAGGTTCTGCCAGAGATGGAACCGGTCCGCGACCTGAACCGCCTGCGGGGCTGCGCAGCGGGCGCCTTCGCCATAGCCGCCGGCCCGGTCCCGGCAGTCACCTCGATCTCGGGGGTGCTGCCGCAGCCACTCGGCGAGGCTGTCACCGTCGCGTCCGTCGAACATGCCGACCGGGCGGTGGCTGTCCATGTCGATCAGCACAGTGCCGTAATGACGGCCCCGGCGGAACGCGAAGTCGTCGACGCCGAGGACGGTGATCGGCGTCTTCGGCGGTTCAGGCAACGCCTTGACCAGCCGCAACAAGGTGTCGCGACCGGCAGCGACCCGATCACCGACGCTAACCGGGAATCGCCTGGACCCGCGCGGACAGCACCACGACGCCGCCACGCGGCTCAACCGTGTCGATAGATAGAAGTGAGAGATACGGCAGTAGTTGCTCCACAAGCGCACACGCCGGACATGATCACCGAAACCACCGCATGGGCGCCGGCAGTGTCCACATCACAAGATCGGCGACAGAGCCATGTTGGTTGAAGGAATACCTCCGGATGACTGGACGCACCAGCTGTCGTGCCAATTAGCTGATCTTGAACACTCGACGAATTCGTCGGGCGCGGTGCCATGCTGCGTCCGATCGCCTGACCTAGCCGCCTGGTGCACCCAGTCAGCCGTCCGCTGCCACCTGACGAGCAGGCACATCGGGTCTTGGGCGCGGTTCCCACCACGCGAAGACTCTCCGGTGGCTGCGCAGAGCAGAGAAGGGAGCATGCCATGTCGAGCTGGCCGCACCGCGCCAAGGCGCTCAGGCTGGAGCGTCTGTCACGGCACGGAGACGGGCGACATCTGTTCGTACCTCTCGATCATTCGGTGTCGGTCGGGCCGGTTACGGCCGCCGACAGGTTCGACAACCTGGTGGCGGACATAGTGGCCGGTGGTGCCGACGCCGTGATTGTTCATAAAGGACGAGCTCGGTTCGTCCAACCCGCCCGCTTTAGCGAGGCCGCCCTGGTCATTCACCTCAGTGCCGGTACCGGGCATGCCCCGGACGTTCATAGCAAGATCCTCGTCGGCCGGGTGGAAGAGGCGGTACGGATGGGTGCCGATGGCGTCAGCGTCCACGTCAACATCGGTGCTGACACCGAGTCGAGCCAGCTGGCCGATCTCGGTGCCGTCGCGGCCGCCTGCGACCGCTGGGAGATGCCGCTACTGGCGATGGTGTACCCACGTGGACCGCGGGTTCGGGATCCCCAGGACCCCGAACTGCTGGCCCACGCGGTGAACATCGCCGCCGACCTCGGTGCCGACCTCGTTAAGACGACGATGGCCCGCAGTGCCGCCGAGATGGCCGACGTAGTGGCGACCAGTCCGGTGCCAGTCCTCGTCGCTGGCGGCGGCGGTGGCGGTGACCTCAACGAGTTCGTCACGAGCGCCCTCCAAGCCGGATGCCGGGGAGTGGCGGTCGGCAGGCGGTTCTTCCAGCATACCGATCCGGCCGCCGCCGTCCGATGCGTAGCCCGACTGCTGCATTCCGAGGTAGCCCCAAAGATCACCCGCGCTCCCGCATTGGCAGGTTCATCATGAAGTTCGCCTGGATCGATCTTCGTACTGTTCCGCACGAACAGCGCGAGGCCATCATCGACGCCGCCATACACGCCCGGATCGATGGGGTGTTCGACGACACGCCCGATGTGCTGACCACCCTGCCTCCCACCATCCGCCGGGTGCTGCTGAGCACGGACGGCACTGAGCCGGACCCTGGGCAGGCGGACCTCGTCGTGCGCGCCGTGAACGACGCCGCCGGCATCGACCGGATCCGCGGTACCGGCGGTGCCGCCTTAGTCGAGGTGGTCGACGAGCCCACCCTGCGACTCGCCTGCACCTCGGGGACGGTCCTGCCCTGCACGATCGTCAAGTTCCGCGATCCCACGAAGATCCCCCTGGAGATCGTCATTGCCGCGGCGGACCACAGCGACGGCGAACTCGTGTGCGAGGTCTCCTCGATTGAGGAGGCCGCAATTGTACTCGATGTACTCGAAAAGGGATCTGAGGGCCTGCTGATGGCACCACAGGGCCCGTCGGACGTCTTCCGACTGGCTGAACTCCTGCATGGAAAGACCCCCGAGCTGGAGCTCACCACCCTGATCGTGGATTCGATCGAACACAACGGCCTGGGTGACCGGGTGTGTGTCGACACCTGCACCCACTTCCGGCAGGACGAGGGGATACTCGTCGGCTCGTACGCGCACGGGTTCGTTCTGTGCGTTAGCGAGACCCACCCGCTGCCCTACATGCCGACCCGGCCGTTTCGGGTCAACGCCGGTGCCCTGCACTCCTACGTGCTGGGTCCTGACAACCGCACCAACTACCTATCCGAGCTAACCGCCGGCAGCACAGTGCTGGCGGTCTCAGCGACCGGCCAGACCCGACCCGTCACGGTCGGCCGCGTCAAGCTCGAGTCCCGTCCCCTGCTGACGATTAAGGCCACCTCGGGGGACGGCGTGCACGTCAGTCTGACCGTGCAGGACGACTGGCACGTACGGGTACTCGGCCCCGGCACGTCCGTGCTTAACGTGACCGAGCTGCGGCCCGGCAGCAAGCTGCTCGGCTACGTCAGCACCGACCAACGGCATGTGGGCTGGCCCGTTGGTGAGTTCTGCATCGAAAAGTGAGACCTGGCACCCGCGTGGCACGACCGCTGCGGGTGCCGCTGGCCCCGGCAGCAGCGGCGACCCCGTCACTGCCGGGGCCAGCCACCAACCTCCGATTCCCATCCGACCTAGCGGAAGCGGGAGCGTGACGTGAACGCCCGAGACCTTGTCACCGAACTGCTGGCCAGCGCACCGCGGCACGGCTCGTGGGCGCTGGCCGCCGGCGAGGTGAGTTGGACGACGCTGCGGACTGAGGTGGCCGACCTTGAACGTCGGCTCGGCATGCACGGGATCCGCGAGGGGTCCACCGTCATGGTGCGGATGCGGCCCAGCTGCACCCTGCTCTGGACCGTGCTGGCGCTGTGGCGACTCGGCGCGCAGGTCATGCTCGCCGATCCTCGGCTGAGTACCGCCGAGGGTGAACGCATCATCGACCTGTGCCGGCCGCAGTACCACATCCGGAGCGGTGGTTTCGGCACCATTGTCAGCCAGTTCACCGCCGAGTGCGAGATCGTCGTCAAGCATCTCGCCGGCTCGCCAGCCACCGGAGAACAATGTCTGGTGCAGTTCAGCTCGGGCTCCACCGGTTCCCCCAAGGTCGTCGCTCGGACCGCGGACTCGCTGCACGCTGAACTCGACCGGTTCGCCCGGATGCCTCTGATGCCTGGACCGAGTGACCGGGTTTTGCTGCTTAACTCGCTGACCCACTCCTTCGGATTGATCGGCGGCGTGCTGCACGCGTTGTCGGCTGGGGCGACCCTGGTTTTCGCCGGTCGACCCACCGCTGCGAATCTCGTTGATGTCGCCGCGCAGACCGAGGCTACGGTGGTCTTCGGAGTCCCGGTGCACTTCGATCTACTCAACCGGGCACCGACCCGACTGACTCGGCTGAGGCTAGCGGTTTCCGGCGGAGAGGCGCTGCGGCAAGGCACCGCGGAGGGCTTCCGAGCGGGGTTCAGGGTGCCGCTGGGAACCGCCTACGGCATGACCGAGGTCGGTATCATCGCGGTCGACCTCGACGGCCGCCACGGCCCGCCCGTGGTGGGCTCGCCCGCGTACGGCATCCGCGCCGAGGTCCGCGACGCCGAGTTGCATGTCCATGTCGGCGCGACGCCCTACCTAGTCGCGGACCAGCCCGGCCGGGTCGTTGACGGCTGGCTGCGCACCTTTGACCTTGCCACCGTCGACCTCCGCACAGGGGTGATCAGTCTCGGCGGCCGGGCCGACAGCGTGGTCACCGTCGGTGGGCTCAAGGTCGACCTTGCCGAGGTCGAGTCGGCACTGCTCGGGCACGACCAGGTCACCGAGGCGGTGGTGGTCTTCGGCGACGTTATCGAGGCTCACGTGAGCGCGGCGGGCGGGGTCGAGCCGGCCGACCTGATCGGCTGGTGCCGACAGTCGCTGAGCACCTTCAAGGCACCACGTCGACTGTACGTGCATGAGGCGCTGCCTCGCACGGTCAACGGCAAGCTCGTCCGCACCGCCAACCTGCTGCGGGCCGCGATCGCGAAGGAGGCGGGGCCGTGATGCTCGTAGAACCGCTGTTGCGCCAGGGCTTGTGCCTGACCGCCCATCCCGACGGCTGTGCCGAACGGGTCCGCCGGGACGTCGACCGGGCGACCGCACACCCGGCATCAACAGCACCCTCCGTCGTGCTAGTGGTGGGCTGCTCGTCCGGGCTGGGTCTCGCGGCGCGGACCTGGGCGGCCTTCGCGGGCGGTGCGGCAACCGTCGGCGTGCACCTCGACCGTCCGGCCACCGAGCGGCGCACCGGTACCGCGGGCTGGTATAGCTCGGCCGCCCTCCGCGCGGAGCTTGCCGCGACCGGACTGTGGACACGCGACGTGGCCGGCGACGCGTACGCCGACGACACCAAACGGCGCACCGTACACGCCCTGCGCGCCGCGCCCGGGTCGGTGGACCTGGTCGTGTACTCGCTGGCCGCGCCGCGCCGCACGGATCCGATGTCCGGGCGGACCCGCCACTCCACCATTGCCGCGGTAGGGGAGCCGTACACCGAGCTCTCCTACGACGTCGCGGACGGCAGTGTCCGTCCGGCTACCCTCCCCCGCGCGACCCCGGAGCAGATAGCCGAAACGGTGTCGGTGATGGGCGGTGACGACTGGGCGCGTTGGATCGACACCCTCGACGCCGGCGACGTGCTCGCCCCCAACGCACGCACGGTCGCTTTTACCTACGTCGGCCCGACCTTCCTTAACCGCAGCTACCGCCTCGGCACCCTCGGGATCGCCAAACGTCACCTGGAACGGACAGCGGCCGGCCTGCACGCCCGGCTCGCTCGCCGGGGTGGAGCCGCGCACGCCGTGGCCGCGGGCGCGCTGATCACACCAGCCAGCGCGGTCATGCCCATCCAGTCGCTCTACACCGCGCTGCTGACCGGAGCGTTCGCCGAGCACGGCCCAGTCCGCGACCCGCTCGACCAAGCGCGTGACCTGTTCGATGCCCTGGCCGGTCAGCCGCCCCTCGACAACGCCGGGCGGATACGGCTCGACAGCGCCGACCTCGACCCCGCGGTGCAGGCGACGGTGCGTACGCGGTGGAACCACGTCAACTCGGACAACGTGGCGGGGCTGGGCGGTGCCGAGTACCGAGCCCGCCTGCTCGCCATCCACGGCTTCGGTGTCACCGGCATCGACTACGACCGGCCGGTTGACCCCCGGCGGTTTGCCGCCGACCCCGCTCTGATCAACGGGACATCCCCATCAACGGAGGAGAACTGACGTGCGTGTCGAGATCGTGGCCTACGTCGTGCAGGTTATCGAAGATGTGCTGAGCGCACCTATCGGCCCCGGCGACGTCAACCGGATTCCGCTGGGTCGCGACGGCCTGGACCTGGAATCGCTATCGCTGCTAGAGCTGTCGGTCCACGTGGAACGGCACTACGACGTCACGTTCGACGAGGACGAACTGGACGCGCTGGGCGGCATGACGGTCCGTGGGCTGGTCGACCTGATCGAGGCCAAGGTAGGGGCCGCAGCGGGAGTCAAGCGGTGACGATCAGCCGCGACGAACTGCGCGCGTTGCTCGTTGAGTGCGAGATCGTCCCATTCAGTACGGACGAACTCGGTGACAAAACACCGATCATCATCGATTCGTTCGCGCTGGTGTGGCTCATCCAGATGTTGCAGGAGCGCCACGACATCGTGCTGGACCCCAGCGACGATGAGGTGGCTACCTTCGACAGCCTATGGGCGGTGCACGCCTACCTGACGGCCGCCCAATCCGTCCAGGACGGTGCCCGATGACCGAGAGCGTGGTTGTCACCGGCTACGGGGTCTTCAACGTGTTTGGCTTCGGGGCCGACGCACTGCGCCACGGGGTCTTCGGCGGACGCAGCGGGTTCGGCCCGCTGACAAGGTTCGACACGACGGGATTCAGGGGCCGGATCGCAGCCGCGCACCCGCCAGACCTGCAGGCCTGTGAGCTGCGGCAGTACCCGGTGCTGCGCCGCTGTGCTGAGGCGGCCCTGGAGATGGCCGGCCTGCGGACGGCCCCCGGGGCGCCGGTCCTGATCGGCACGCAGGGCGACCACACCGTGCTGTCCAACTGGTGGCGCTCCAAGACGTCCGGCGCGGTGCCCGGGCGGGCCCTGCCGGGCCTCGCCGCTGAACTGCCCTACCGCCTCGGCGAGGAACTGGGCCTCGGGAAGCCGCGCCTGGCCTTCCAGAACGCCTGCGTGGCCTCGTCCGACGCGGTGCTGCACGGTTGCCGACTCATCGAGCAGGGGCACGCCGACGTTGTCGTCTGCGGCGGGGTCTACCTCGTGGAACAGGAGTTCTTCGCCAAATTCGACTCCGGACGGGCCTGCGCCAGGGACGGGCGGGTCCGCCCCTTCGACCGGTCGCGCTCGGGCCTGCTGCTCGGCGATGGGGCGGGTGTGGCGGTGCTCGAATCGGCTCGACACGCCCGCGCCCGTGGTGCCGAACCGCTGGTGGCGGTAGCCGGCTGGGCACTGGCTGGGGACGCCTACCACGTGGTGCGTCCGCACCCCGAGGGTGCCGGTCTCGCGGCGGCGATCAGGGGCGCACTGGCCCGGGCGCGGCTCGAGCCAGCGGCGATCGAGTATGTCAACGCCCACGGTACCGGCACACCCGCGAACGACCCGGCCGAGACGGCCGCCCTGCGTCGGGCCCTCGGCGGGCACGCCGACGCTGTGCCGGTCAGCTCGACCAAGGGCGCCACCGGCCACATGTTGGAGGCAACCGGCATCGTTGAGCTGATCATCACGACGCTGGCCCTGCGGGACGGGCAGCTGCCGCCGACGGTCGGTCTGACCAGTCCGGACCCCCGTTGCGACCTCGACTACGTGCCGGTAAGGGCACGTCCGGCGCGACTGCGACGGGCGCTGACCACAAACGCGGGGTTCGGCGGCCTCAACTCTGCGATCGTGCTGGAGGCCTACGATGGAGACTAGGACCACAACGGCGACCCGGCTTGGCCAGGGAATTCTCTCCGGGGCCTGCCTCGCGCCGTGGGGGGAGTCCGCGAGCGGTCTGCCCGGTGCCGCCGCGACCGAGCTGCCGCCGCTGGCCGGATTCGTCGTCAGTCGCTTCAGTCCGTTGGTGGCTGAGGTCGCACGGCGCTGTTTGGCCGGCCACGACGTGGCCGGCCCGCGGACGGCCGTCCTGCTCGGTTCGATCGCCGCCGACGCGACCACTGCTGACACCGCCGCACGCGACCTAGCGTGCGGCGACGTCCACAACCCCCTGCTGTTCTTCCAGTCGGTCCCCAGCTCCGTACTGGGCGCGCTGGCCAAGGAGTACAACATCACTGGTCCGATGACCTGCCTGTCGGCGCGGGAGGACCTACCCCGGCACCTGTTGGAGACCGCGGCCGTGCTGCTGGCCGACGGGCAGGTCGAGCGCGTGCTGGTGATCGCCGTCGAGCTGACGCCACAGGCACGTGCGCGGCAGGTCTTCGCCGAACTGGCTGGAGACGGCTCCACGGTCCGCGCGCCACGAGGCGACTTCGCGGTCGCCCTGCTGCTCACCAGAGGGGTGCGGCAGCCTACGGCCGATGGAGGCCCGGCCGAACTGGGATACCTGGCGTCGCTGGCGGCGCTTTGTCCGACCACTGCCGAGGAGGCAATCTGATGTGCGGCATCGCCGGCTGGGTGTCATTCACGCGTGACCTGACCGTCGAGCGCGACGCCATCGAGGCGATGACCGCCACGATGCAGTTGCGGGGACCGGACGCGGGCGGTGTCTGGACCGACCGCCGGGTCGGGCTAGGTCATCGACGGCTTGCCGTCATCGACGTCGAGGGCGGCGTGCAACCGATGCGCGCTGAGACCGCTGCGGGACCAGTCGTGCTGACCTTCAGCGGCGAGGTCTACAACTACCGCGAACTCCGCGCCGAATTACGGGCACGGGGCCAGGAGTTCGACACCTCCAGCGACACCGAGGTGGTCCTCCGCGCATACCTGGAGTGGGGCGATGACTCCGTCAAGCGGCTCAACGGCATGTTCGCGTTCGCGCTGTGGGACGGTCGCAGCGAGCGGTTACTCCTTGTCCGCGACCGTCTGGGGGTCAAGCCACTGCTGTACGCGGCCA
The DNA here is from genome assembly GCF_000378845.1 of Salinispora pacifica DSM 45544. NCBI lineage: Bacteria > Bacillati > Actinomycetota > Actinomycetes > Micromonosporales > Micromonosporaceae > Salinispora > Salinispora pacifica. The sequence goes on from NZ_KB905359.1 coordinate 3,688,448, forward strand.
CCCCCGACGGGGTGCTGTTCGGCTCCGAGCACAAGGCGCTACTCGCCCATCCATCGGTGGACCACAGGGTGGACATCGACGGCCTGCGCCAGCTGTTCATGTACACCCGACCGCCGGAAACAGCCGTCTGGAGGGGAATGCGGCAGGTGCGGCCCGGGACGATGTTGGTGGTGGACGCTGCCGGACTGCGTACCCGCACCTACTGGCGTCTCGACGGCAGCCAGTGCGTTGACGACCTCCAAGGCACCGTCGCCCGGGTGGAGGAGTTGCTTTCCTCGGCGGTCACCCGCCAGCTTGTATCCGACGTGCCGTTGTGCGTGCTACTTTCCGGCGGACTGGACTCCAGCGTGGTCACTGCGCTGGCCGCTCGGGCGTCCGACGCTTCGCTGCGCAGTATCGCGGTCGACTTCGTCGGCGACGCGAGTCACTTCGTCCCAGACGAGTTGCGTGGTACCCGGGACGCAGACTTTGTCCACGGGGTGGCCCGACACGTCGGCACCCGGCACCAGGACGTGGTCCTGGATAGTCGGCGTTTGTCCGATCCCGACCTGCGCCGTGCGGTAGTGGCCGCCCGGGACCTCCCGATGGGCCTAGGCGATCTCGACTCCTCGCTCTATCTGCTGTCACAGGCGATCCGCGAACACTCCACCGTGGCGCTTTCCGGCGAGTCCGCCGACGAGGTGTTCGGCGGCTACACCTGGTTCCATGATCCGGCGGTTCGCCAGGTCGAAATGTTTCCGTGGTACACGGCAATGCAACCGGATCCCGAGGTGTCGGTCGCGCTCCTGCGGCCCGAACTCGCCAAACGGATGCAGCTCACCGAGTACGTCCGGCAGTGCTACCGGGACGCCGTCGCGCAGGTCCCCGAGCCGATGACGACCGACCCGCTGGAGCGCCGCATGCTGCGCGACACCTATCTCAACCTGACGCACTGGCTGCCGTACCTGCTCGAACGCAAGGACCGGATGAGCATGGCCAACGGTCTGGAGGTGCGGGTGCCGTTCTGCGACCACGGACTGGTCGAGTACGTCTTCGCCACCTCATGGGCCCAGCGCACCTTCGATGGCAGGGAGAAGAGCCTACTCCGCGCGGCCGGCAGCCCTCTGCTGCCGGACAACGTCGTGCGACGCCGCAAGAGCCAGTACCCGACCACCCAGGACCCGGCCTACCTGGTCGCCCTGCAACAGCAGGCGAAGAACATCGTCGCGGAGCCGGACCATCCGGTGTTCGAGATGGTGGACCCCGGGTGGGCGACGAGGGTGGCGCAGGCCTCTGGTGAAGCGCTCGGTATGGCGGATCGCCGTGGACTGGAACGGTTGCTCGACCTCGCGATCTGGATGACGGACGCACGGCCGGCGGTGCGGTGGTGAGTGCTCGGAGGAACGGTGCGCCCCGCCGACCGGACGTCGCGGACCTGCCGCCCGCACTCGCCGCCGAGCAGTTGGCGCTGAAGCTGGGCATTGAGATAACCCGATGGGAGCCGGAGCTGATCGTCGCGACGTTGCCGGTCGCGGGCAACCGGCAACCGACGGGCCTGCTACACGGTGGGGCGAACGCGGTCCTCGCCGAGACGCTCGGCTCGCTGGCGGCGGCGGCGCACGCCGGGCCCGGTGCCGCGGTCGTCGGCTTGGAGCTGTCCTGCACCCATCACCGGGCAGTGACTGCCGGGCTGGTCACCGCCACCTGTATTCCAGTGCACCTCGGGCAGACGGTCACCACCCACGAGATCGAGATCACCGACGAGGCCAGCCGGCGGACCGCCTCCGCGCGATTGACCTGCCTGATCAGGCGAAACGAGGCACAGCGAAGGGATTCGAACGATGTTGGAAGATGACCGTCCCGACGTCTGCGTCGTCGGTGCCGGGCCCGCCGGGCTGCTCCTGGCGTTGGCGCTAGCCCGCCGCGGCCAACACGTGGTTGTGCTGGAAAAGAGGGCGACTCTGGAGCCCGCCAGCACCCGTACCTCGGGACCGGGACCCGGCGGCGCGCCGAACCTGCAGCCGGTCACCCTCGGCCTGCTCGACGCGGCCGGCGTACTCGACGCGGTGCGGCCGGTGTCGACGCAGATCGATGGAGCCGAAATTCAGGTCGACGGCGAACTGCTCGCCGCCCGCGATTACCACCAGGTGCCCGGCGTGGCGGTGCCCTACGCGATGTCGGTACCGGTCACCGCCCTCACCGGTGCCCTGGAGCGTCGCGTCCGCGACGAGTCGCTTATCCGCATCGAGACGGGTACGAGCGTCCGCCTCAGGGAGCGGCTGGGCGAGGGTTTCGTCGTGCAGGCAACCCAGGGAGACCGGCAGTTCCTCGTTGCACCCCGCGTCGTGGTCGCTTGTGACGGCAAACACTCTACGGCGCGCGAGATGGCGGGCATTACCGCCGAAACCTTCGCCTTCGAGAACGGCTATCTGGAGGTGCCGCTGCCCATGCCGGCGGGCTGGGGCAACCGGATGCGCGCCCACATCACGGAACGCGGATATCTGCTCGCCACCCCGGTCGCGGGGCCGGAACTCCTGCTGGTGTGGATCGCTGAACCGCAACGGATCAACGAGTCCGTTTCGGCCGGTCCAGGAGCCCTGGCCGAGGCGCTCGCCGCACAGGCCCCGCAGCTTTCGGGCATCCTGGCCGCCGCCTCCGGCGACCTCGCCAGCCGGACCGTGCCACACCACATCGTGCGACCGCGGCAGTGGGCGCGGCACAACCTGGTGCTGGTCGGCGATAGCGCCCACGGCCTGCACGCCATGGGTGGACAGGGGCTCAACACCGCCCTGCAGGACGCGCTGTGCACGGCCGCCGCGCTCGACGAGAGATTGCGTACCGGTGACGAGTCCGCCCTACGCGAGTTCCACGCCGTGCGGCGGCCCTTCATCGAGCAGTTTCAGGAGCAGCAACGGCACCGGGTCGCCGGAGGGCACCAAGGCGTACCCGTATTCGACCTGGACATGCTGGCACTCGGCCAGCCCGAACTGCGTGACGCCCTGGATGCGGCGGCAGCCGTGCTGGGCCAGGCGGCGACCCGGCAGTGGACGTGATGGCGAGCTCGACCGAAGCAACCTGGCCGCTGGACGCCTACCTTGACCGCATCGGCTACCGAGGGCCCCGCGAGCCGACGCTGTCGGCACTACAGGATATTTGCCGGGCCCACGCCGAATCGGTGCCCTTCGAGACGCTGGACGCGCCCGAGGGCGTGGTGCCGTCGCTGGACCAGGAGAGCGTCTTCACCAAGGTTGTGCCCCGCCGGGGCGGCGGTGCTTGCTTAGAGGTGAACGCCCTGCTCGCGGCGGCGCTGCGGCGGATCGGCTTCGCCGTGGACACGGTGCTCGGCGAGGCGTGGCGGGTCCTCGAACGCCGCTACACCGGACTTCTCGACCACATGGTCCTGCTTGTCCGCTTGGACGGTACGACCTGGGTCGTGGACGTGGGCTTCGCTACATTGACCCCCGTCCTGCCGGTACCCCTCGATAGCCAGCCGTGGCGCGAGCGGGGCTGGTGGTTCCGGATGCGGCCAACGGACGACCTAATCGTGGCCGAACGGGCGGGCACCGACGGTGTCTGGCGGCCGCTGTACCGGTTCCGCGACGATCCCCAACCTGCCGAGGCGTTCGAGGACATCCGGGACCACTACCTGCGTCGAAGTACCCGAATGTCGCGCACCCTCATGTGCGCCCGCTGGAGTGCGGGCCGTCGACTCACCCTGATCAACGACCGGTTGGTCACCGCCGACCGGGGGGTCGAGTCGGTGATGCCCGTTGGTGACGAGGCGCAGGCCGCCGCCGTGCTCGCCGAGATCTTCCGGGACCACGAGCATCTCGTCGTCCGGGCTCTGCGGGTGTGGCGACGGTTGTTCCCCGACCAGATGGACCCCATCGGACCCACACCGGCCGTGTCGAGTAATGAGGAGAGGAATCAATGACCACCAGGGACCTGCGTTTCGGCGCCTTCCTGTCCCCCCTGCACCCGCCGGGAAGCGACCCCACCTGGCTGATCGCCAACGACCTAGCGCTCGTCGAGCACGTCGACCGGCTCGGGTTCGACGAGTTTTGGATCGGGGAGCACCACTCGGGCGGCTGGGGCATCGTCAGCTCGCCCGAGGTATTCCTCGCCGCGGCGGCCGAGCGGACCCGGCACCTGCGGCTTGGTACCGGCGTGGTCAGCCTGCCGTACCATAACCCATTCATGGTCGCGTCCCGCATCGTCCAGCTCGACCACATGACGCGCGGCCGGGTCATGCTCGGGGTGGGCGCGGGCTCCCTGCCCTCGGACGCCCACATGATCGGGGTGGAGCCCGGCCAGCAGCGGCCACGGACCGCCGAGGCGCTGGACGCCGTCCTGCACCTGCTGCGGAGCGACGAACCACTGACCATGAGCACCGACTGGTTCGACCTGCGCGACGCCCGCCTGCAGCTCCGGCCGTACCAACACGATCTCGAGGTGGCCATCTCCAGTGCCGCCTCACCCTTCAGCATGCGGCTCGCCGGCCGCCATGGTCTCAGCCCGCTCTCCTTCAGCGCCGGGCTGCCCGGCGTCGGGGTGGCGAACCTGCCCCGGCAGTGGGCACACGCGGAGGAGACCGCCACCGGGGCCGGCCGTGTCGTGTCCCGCGACGACTGGCGACTGGTCGTGTCGGTGCACGTGGCACCTACTACCGAGCAGGCGTACGCCGAGGTGCGTTCCGGTCACCGCCACTGGTTACAGGGCTACTTCGGTGACCTGATCGGCCTGCCCGTCACCCCTGAAGGCGTGGAGCCGGGCGAGGAACTCGAGGCGATGGTCGAGTCGGGCGGTGCCATTGTGGGCAGCCCTCGCGACTGCATCGAAGCCATCGAGCGTCTCCAGGAGGTGACGGGCGGATTCGGCACGCTGCTGGTCACGGTGCAGGACTGGGCTGGGCCGCAGCAGGTGCGCAACAGCTTCGAGCTGCTCGCCTCCGAGGTCGTGCCCCACTTCCGGGGCTCGCTGCGCCGGATCGAGGACAGCCGACGGTGGGTGACGCAGCAGCGTGGCGTATTGGTGCCGAAGGCCGTCACCGCGCTGCAGGCGGTGCTGGCACCCGAGCCGCCGACTCCGGAGACCCGGCCGGAGGCGGCTCCTGCGCCTTCCGGGGCCCCCGCCTACCCGTTCGGCCCGCCAGACAAGTTGGAGCCCGACCCGCACTGGGCGCGCCTGCGCGAGCACGAGCCGGTGTCGCGGGTGACGCTCCCGTTCGGTGGAGAGGCGTGGCTGGCGACGAGGTATAAGGACGTCCGTACGGTCTTCGCCGACCGGCGGTTCTCGCGAGCCGCGGCGGTGGCCGAAGGCGCACCCCGATTCTTTTCCCAGCAGCCCCCGCCGGACGCGATCCTCAGCATGGACCCGCCGGACCACACCCGGCTACGTCGGCTGGTCGGCAAAGCGTTCGGTCCCAAGCGGATGGAGCAGCTGCGTCCCCGCGTGCAGCAGATCACCGACGAACTGCTGGCGGAGATGGAACGGCGGCACCCGGTGGTGGACCTGGTCGAGGATTTCTCCATCCCGCTGTCGGTGACGGTGATTTGTGAACTCCTGGGCGTGCCCACCGAGGACCGGGACCGCTTCCGGGTGTGGTCCAACGCGGTGCTGTCGACCACGGCCTTCACACCGGAGCAGGCTGCGCGGTATCAGGCGGAGCTACACACGTACCTCGGCGAGCTGGTGGCGCGGCACCGGGCCAAGCCGGGCGACAACCTGCTCGGCCAGTTGGCCAGCAACCAGGACGAGGACGTCCTCAGCGAATCCGAGCTGCTGCGGCTGGGCGAGAGCATCCTCATTGCCGGGCACGAGACGACGGCCAGCCACATCCCGAACTTCGTCTACACACTGCTGCGGCATCCAGAGGCGCTGGAGAAGCTGCGCGGGGAGCCAGCGCTTATCCCCGACGCGGTACAGGAACTGCTGCGGTTCGTTCCTATCGGCGCGGTCGACGGGATGCCCCGGGTGGCCACGGAGGATCTGCAACTGCAGGGTGTGCTGATCCGCAAGGGTGACGCCGTGTTGCCCTCGATGGGTTCGGCCAACCACGACGAGCGGGCTTTCGCGGACCCGGACCGGCTGGACATAACCCGGGGTAGTAACCCCCACGTTGCTTTCGGTAACGGTCCGCACCACTGTCTCGGCGCACCGTTGGCCGTGGTCGAGCTCGAGATCGCACTCAGCTCGCTGCTGACCCGCTTCACCGGCTTGCGGCTGGCTGTGCCGGAGGATGAGCTGCGGTGGAAGAACGGCCTGATCGTGCGGGGTCTGGAAGCCATGCCGGTGACCTGGTGAGGGGAGACATGTCACAGCCACGAGCCGGCGGCGTCGTGCCCGTCAACGGCACCTCTTGTCGGCTGCCGTCACTGACCGGATTGCGCTGGTGGGCGGCGCTGTTGGTATTCGGCGAGCACTACCGGGCAATGCGTCTGGGCTCGGACCTCGGCGCGGGAACGACGGAACTCTCCTGGTCCGACCGGATTCTGACGACGCTTTTCGGTACGGGCTACATCGGCGTCAGCTGCTTCTTCATCCTGAGTGGCTTCGTCCTGGCCTGGTCCGCCCGGCCTGGTGACCGCGCCACCGCTTTCTGGCGGCGCCGCTTCGCCAAGATCTATCCGGTTTTCGCGATGACGACCTTCCTGGCGGTACTGCTCTTGACGGCCTCCGGCAACCCGCCGGCTCTGGACCTTCTTTTGGTGCAGTCCGTACTGCTGCAGGCGTGGGTGCCGGACCAGGCATACTCCTTCGGACTCAATCCGGTCACCTGGTCGCTGAGCGCCGAGGCGTTCTTCTACCTGTGTTTCCCCACGGTCCTGGCGATCCTCCTGGGGGCCCGGACCCGGATCCTACGGGCCGTGGTCATCGGTTGCGTTGTGTACACCGCGGTCGTGCCCTGGTTGGCCAGCCGGGCGTTCCAGTTGCGGGGACCGACGACCGAGGTGGTTGACACCGCGGAAGCCGGTGGCTCGTTCCTCTACTGGTTCACCTATGTCTTCCCAGTGACCCGGTTGGCAGAGTTCGTCGCCGGCGTGGCGGCCGCGGTATTGCTGCGGCGGGGCCGATGGATCGGCCCCGGGGTACCAGCGGCCCTGTGTATCGTCGCTGCCGGATTCGTGGTAAATCTCCACCTACCCGGGCACCTTCAGCGCGAGGCAGGAATGTTTATCCCGTTCCTGCTGCTGATCACCGCGCTCGCGACGGCGGACCTCACCTACGCCTGGTCGCCGATGCGGTCGCGGCGGTGGCAGTTCCTTGGGGAGGTTTCCTTCGCGCTCTACGCTATCCAACTTCTCGTTATCGTCGCGACCGGTACCTACCTGCGGGACTGGCTGTGGCATGCGGGTCTGACGGACTCCCCGACGTCCGGTGTGGCCTGGTGGCTCAATGCCGCTTTGTTCTTCGTTTACCTCGTCGTCTGCGTGTTGGCCGCCTGGTTGCTACACCGGAGCGTGGAGCTGCCGATGATGCGGGTGCTGGCACCGAGGCGGCGCGCGCCCGCGACCGCGATCGCCGCCCCCGACGCCCGGGAGGTGGTTCCGGTCCAGGCCGGTGGACGAGGATGACCGGGTGTGGTGGCGCGGTTGGATCCGTGGGTGCGGTGCGGACGGAGGTCTGGTGCCCGTGTGTACGCGGCTGGCAGGTCCGGTCAGGTCGTGGGTAGATTCGGTACGGACCACGGATTCGTCCGGTCGGCCTGATGATGACGTCCGACCAGGAACGCCACCACTCGTCCCTGGCACTCATCACCACTCCTCCCACATGCCGCCGGCCTTGGCTACCCAGTGTGCGGCAGTGCCGGGTGGAGCCGGCCGCGGAGCATCGGTGTGCCAACGACGTCGTGCCCCTACCCAGCAGTCCGTCGGTGGGGTTAGGCGGGCCGGGACAGCACCGGCGTGGGGAGGCGTGTGGCGGGGGCAGCATGTGAGGCAGGAGGTGGCGAGTGGGTCATGTCCGCGTTGGTGGTGTAGGAGACGGCCATTGCGAGATCCGGTTTGATGTTATGCGGCAATCGGTGGGCTGGTCCTGGTCGGCGTCGTGTTTGGTCAGTTTCGGTCGTGCTCATGCTTTGGCGAGCAGTTCCAAGCTCATGTAGCGGCGTCCTTGGGGCCACTCGTCGGTTTGCTCGGCCAGGACCGCGCCGGCGAGGCGGATGACCGCGGGCCGGTTGGGGAAGATCCCGACGGCGTCGGTGCGGCGGCGGATCTTTTTGTTCAACGGTCCATCAAGGCCGTGCGGTCGACCTCATCGAAGCAGGCGGTGATGTCGCCCTCCACCACCCATTTGTAGTTGTGCGGGTTGGGAGGTGAGGTGAAGGGTCTGCGCAACCACGCCATGCCCACCCGGTTCACGCGGAAGCCGTAGGAGCACGGCTGGATGGAGTCGGACCGGGGCGCAGCGCCACCTCTTCAGGCGGTCTGTTTCTCCGGGCCGCTCCCCAAACCGGCGTGCCGGTTGTCCCGGCACCGGGCTCTCCGCAGGTGTACGGATGGGCGTGCTACACCGTTGCAGTTGCCGTGTCACACGGCGTGGGGATCTTCGACCCGCGGTATCGGTACCGGATGACCGGCACCGAGTCGGGGCGGTAGAAGGTCACGCCTGTTTGGCTGGTCCGATCCTTGCCGAAGTAGCGTCTCCTGAGCCATGTCCAGTTCGTCTTGGGATGTTTCGCGCGGATCCACCGGATCACCCGCAACCGGGAAACCAGGTGAGGTAGTGCGGCGTCCGCTTCACCGCAGCGTGCCGGAAGTAGTAGGCCACACCCGACAGGATCGGATTGCTGGCCTCCAGGATCTCCAACAGGATTAGGTTGAGCCGGTTGAGGACCACCTTGCACAGGTTGATCACTCTACGATCGGTGACGCGTCGACGGATGCGTTCGATCACGGCGTTGAGCCGGATGTTGACGCTCCTATAGCTGTCAAGTAGCGATCGCGATCGTGCAGAGAGGGCGGAGCAGAGCCCAGATCTCGCGGGCGAGCAGGCGCTTCAGACAGCGGATGATTTCGGCTTTGGTCTTGCCGTCGGCGGTGCGGCGGGCGACGTAGGCGCGGGTGGGTTCGTGGTGCTGGATGCGAACGATGACGGCGCGGTAGAGCGCGGCGTTGGCCTGGCGGTGCCCGCCGCGGTTGAGCCTGTGCCGGTTGGTCATGCCGGAGGAGGCGGGAATCGCTGCGACTCCGCAGAGCCGGGCCCAGGCTGGTTCTGAGCGGACTCGGTCGATGTTGTCGCCGGCGACGATGAGCATCTCCGCAGCCGTGTCGGCGCCGACGCCGAACGCGGCGACCAGCTGCGGCACGAGCTGGCCGGTCAGCTCAGTGAGCAGCGCCTCGTGGGTCTTAATCTCGTCGTTGAGCTGCTGCCACCGGCGGGCGATCGAGCGCAGGGTGTGCTTCGTCGCGGCGAGAACGCTGGTGACCGGACCGGGACGCAGGCCGGCGCACCGTTCGGTCAGGGCTATCTTCGACAAGGGCTGCAGAGGTTCACGCAGCTCGGGGCTGGTGGTGACCAGCACCGCTTTGAGGGTGATCATCGCGGCGGTGCGTGCCTTGACCGCGACGTCTTTGGCGACCTTGATCTGGCGGATCATCTCTACGATGCCGTCGTTGGTTTTCGGGACGCTGGTGGAGTTGCCGGCCAGCACCGAGCGGGCGGCGTTCTCGGCGTCGAGGGTGTCACTCTTGCCGCGCAGCCGCCGATCCCGGCGGTCAGTGCGCAGGACCTCAATCACCCCGAGACCCCGCCGGCGGACGGCGGAGGTCAGTCCAGCTCCGTAGGAGCCGGTGCCCTCGATCGCGAAGATCAACCTCTTGGTGCCGAAGCCGGCGGCCCAGTCGAGCAGCTGCTCATAGCCGCCCCTGTCGGCGGGGAAAGAGCGGGCGTCGAGGCGACCACCGATGTCGTCCCGGGGCGACGGCGACGTGGACGTGCTTGTGGGTGTCGACGCCGATGACGACTCGACGTCGACGCGGGTCGGGGCTCATGCTTGACATCGCGGGCTCCAGCTCAGACCAGGGCGACAGGGGTTCGTGACGCTGGCCGGCCGGGTGGACGGGACTGTGACGGGACCTGCTGCGATCAGGCTCCTATGAGGTCACTGCCCGCCCGGCCAGCACCACTGGGTGCTGCACCGCCAGGCGGACGACAGATCAACAGCAAGGACACCCAAACCGCGGGGTCAGTCGTAAGCAAGAGTCAGGCCGCCTGACGGCGCCTCAAAGTCTCACAGTCGAAGCAGCCTTCGATGTCGCCCTCGACCACCCACGCGTAGCCGTTGTTGATGTAGTGCACTATCTCGGCTGCCGCGTCCTGCGCACGGCGTCCTGGTCGGTAGGCGTAGCTGGATCGGTACTGGTCCGGCTCGAAGATCGGTTCCAGCATGAGCTTGAGCGCCATCTGCACCACCCGGTCGGCAACGGTGGGGATCCCGAGCCGGCGGACCTTGCCGCCCTTCTTCGTAGCCGCTCGGGTCGACACCCCGAGCAGATAGGACGTGCCCACCACCGAGACGAGGGCTTGTTCGGCCCACCGGCGGTGCATCAGCAGCCAGTCCGGGAAGTATGAGCCCTGCCGCAGCTTCGGGATCGCCGCAACCTGCAGCGTGCGCAGGAACTGGGTCAGACGAGTCTGTTTGATTAGGTACAGACGGAGGCGGCGGGGAGCACACCGCAGGGCGTTGCTGGCCAGTGTGTGTCCCCGCCGCCTCCGGATGACCGGACCGCACCCCGCCATGCGGCTGCGGACGGATCCGTACCTGCGACGGAATCTAGGCGGGGCTCGTTGCCGTCTCCGTGGCGGGCTTCTCGTTGGACGAGGCCACGTGTCGGTCCGACGCCGTCATGAGGAGAATGACCACGAGCACGACTTCGGCGGCGGCGACCAGGGGCAGGAGGATCGGCCCCCACTGGGCGAGGAGTAGGCCGCCGAGTAGCCCGCCAGCGGAGGTACCGAGGTAGATGGCGCTGCTGTTGAGCGCCATAACCTCGTTGGCCGACGGGCCTGAGCGGCTGATCAGCCAGACCTGCAACGGCGGGTTGAGGGTGCCGATGGCCAGCGACCACACCACCGCGAGTAGCACCAGCAGGGCCAACGGGGTGTCACCCCAGCCGATCATAGCGCTGAGCGTGAGCATCGAGGCCGCCAGCAGCGTCGCACCGAGGGTGATCATCCGCGGGGGGCCGAGGCGGTCGGCACCGGCACCGCCAATCACGGTGGCCACCACCCCCGCCAGACCTGCAGCGAGGAACAGCACGGCGATTCCGTCCGTGGTGACACCACCGGCGGCGAACATGACAGGAGCGATGTACGTGAGCATCATCATGCCCCCCGCCGAAACGATCAGCATGCAGGCCAGCCCGCGGACGATCGACCCGTTGGCCAGCGGCGTGAGCCGCTCGCGCAGCGTGCCTCCGGCACTGACCGGCAGCGCCGGCAGCATGGTTACCATGCCGACGAGCACCAGCAGTCCGCTCGCGGCGACGAACCAGAACGCAGCCCGCCAGCCGTACTGGCCTCCGACCCAGGTGCCGAGCGGCACACCGAGGACCATGGCGAGCATGAGGCCACCGCCGATGAAGCCCAGCGCCTTGCCGCGCTTGTCCTCGGGTGGGATGGTGCCGGCTGCGCTGAAGCACAGCGGTGTGACGGCCGCCGCCGCGATCGCGCTCGTCACACGCGTACCCATGAGGATGGAGTAGGACTCGCTCATCGCCGCGACCACGTTGCTGAGCGCGAAGAGCGACATCGCACCGATCATCAGAACGCGACGCGACCAGCGGGCCGCCACCACCGCGGCCACCGGTGCGGTCACCGCGTAGACCACGGAGTAGACCGTTACCAACTGGCCGGCCAGCGCCTCGCTGACACTGAACTCGGCGGCTAGCTCCCGCAGGATGCCGGCGACAATGAAGTCGCCCGTACCGAAGGCGAACATGGCGAGGACCAAAGGTACCAACCACGGGCCCATGTCAGACTGCCTCCTCGTGTCCGGCGAACTGCCGGATGTCGGATTCCATGTGATGGCGGAGCTGGTATAGCTGCTCCTGGATGCGGTCCCGGAGGCTGGCCATCTGGCCGATGCGCTCGTCGAGAACGCGCACGCGTTCCTCGAGGATCCGCAGGGCCAGTGGCGAGATGGGCTTGCTCCGCATGTCGTGGTCGAGGCAGTCGGTGAAGTCCCGGATCTCCTCGACGCCGAACCCGACCGACAGCATCGTCTGGATGTTGCGAACTCGCTGCACGGCTGACTCCGGATAGCCGCGGTAGCCGTTGGGTTCGCGGAACGTGTGCAGCAGATCGTGCTGCTCGTAGTAGCGCAGGGACCGCGCACTGGCTCCGGTGCGGGACGCCAGTTCGCCGATGCGCATGAGTGTCTCCACGGCGGGACTGTACAACCTTGACACTAATGTCAAGGTCCAGTCGCCTGGGGTTGACGCCGCCGGGCCCCGAACGCCGCGACCTGGGCCGCTGCCGCCGGCCGTCCGGCGGCGCGGGCCAGCGTGCGGGCCTCGTCGTCCAGGTGCTCGGCCAACGACCGGGTGGCCGCCGCGCCGATCAACCGTCGGGTCTCACCGACCGCGAACGGCGGGTTGGCAGCCAGCGTACGGGCTACCTCGACCGCATGTCGGTCAAGGTCGGCGTCCGTGACGAGGGCGGTGCACAGCCCCCAGTCCAGCGCCAGCCGACCTGACACCACCTCGCCGAGCAGCAGTAGCCGTTCGGCCCGGCGAGGACCGATCAGCCGGGTGACGGCGTGGCTGGTTCCCGCGTCCGGCGTCAGCCCCAACGCCGTGTAGCCCGATCGGAAGGTCGACTCGGGCGTAGTCAGTAGCACGTCGCCGAAGCAGGCCAGACCCAGGCCCGCACCCGCCACGTTGCCCCGCGCGGCCACCACTAACGGCGCGTCGAGCTCGCGAAGCCGTAGCATCGCTGTGTGCAAGTCGGCGGTGACCGCCAAAAGATGCTCCGGCAATGCCCGCTGCACCTGGAAGCTCTTGAGGTCACCCCCAGCGCAGAAGTGCTCCCCCGCGCCGGTGAGCAGCAGCGCACTGCTCGACCGGGTGGCTGGGTCGAGGGCCACCCGGAGCATCTCCCGGGCCAGCCCCAGGTCGATCGTGTTGCGCCGCCACGGCCTGTGCAGCTCCAGATGCGTGACACCGTCGAACCTGCGGACTCGGATCGGGTCACTCATCGCGTGCCGTCCCCGTAGTCGTGAAAACCGGCACCGGACTTACGCCCGCGACGCCCGGCGGCGACCATAGCGCGTACGGCGTCGGGCACCATGAAGACCGCCTCGCCATGGTGGGTGTAGAGCCCGTCCGCGACGTCGACCATTGTGTCGACGCCGGCCAGGTCCGCGGTCTCCAGCGGCCCCATCCGATGGCCGAAGCCAAGGCGGCACGCCAGATCGATATCCCGTGCCGAAGCGATCCCGGAGTCTGCCAGGCGCGCAGCCTCCATCACGAGCACGGCCATCAGCCGGGTCGTGACGAAGCCGGGCGTGTCGCGTTCGATGACGATGCACGTCTTGCCGAGTCCGGCCACGAAGTCCCGCGCCCGTTCGACCGTGGATGCGCTGGTCTTCTCACCGCGTACCACCTCACATAGCGGGCGCGCCGGCACCGGCGAGAAGAAGTGGGTGCCCACCACCCGTTCCGAGCCCGCGGTCACGGCGGCGATCTGCGTGATCGGCAACTGCGAGGTATTGGACGCCAGCACCGCCGTCGGCGAGCACACCCGGCCGAGGGTCTCGAAGATCTCCTGCTTGAGGGCCAGGTCCTCTGGCGCGGACTCGACGACGATGGCCGCCGGGCCCGCGGCAGACAGATCGTTGTGCCAGCTGACCCGCGCCAGTACCCGCTCCGGGTCCTCCTTCAAAAAGCCCCGGTCCGCCGCGCGGCGCAGCGCGGCGTCGAGAGCCTGCCGGGCCCGCCCGGCCGAGCGGGCTGACCGCGTGCAGACAATCACCTCGTGTCTCGCCATAGCCGCGACCTGGGCGATCCCGGCACCCATCACGCCGGTACCCACGACCGCGACTATGCCTCGACGGCCGCTCACAACGTCCCCTGGAAGTCGTCCGGGCCACACCAGCGGATGATTGTGCCGCCGTAACTCATGCCAGCGCCGAATGCCGCCAGCACGACCCGGTCCCCGGGCCGCAGGCGTCCCTCGTCCAGCGCGTCGCGCATGGCCAGCGCCAGCCCGGCCCCGGAGGTGTTCCCATTGCGCTGCACGTTGGTCACGGTTTTACTCACCGGCTGACCCAGTCGGTCCAGGATGGCGTGGATGATGTGCAGGTTGGCCTGGTGTAACAGATAAAGGTCGATGTCGTCCGGCGTAGCGCCCTCCTTCTGCACCAACTCGGCGACGAACGCGGGCATGACTTCCATCGCGAAGTCGCGAACCTCCCGCCCGACCATCACCGCGAAGTTGTCACCGAAGTGGGACTTGACCGGCGTACCGTCCGCAGCCGTTCGTGGTTCCCGCGAGACGTAGGCGATGTGGTAGCGCTCGGGGTCCGTGCGCAGTATCGTGGCACCGATACCGGTGCCGGGCAGCGTACGTTCCAACAGGTAGCAGGCGGCACCGTCGCCGAAGATCACCCCTACAGTACGGTCGGTCGGGTCGAACGCCTTGCTGTTGACGTCGGCGAGCACGACGGCGACCCGCTGGTACTCGCCGGACGCGACGTACTTCGCGCCGACGTCCAAGGCGAACACGCCGCCGGGGCAGCCGCCGCTGTTGACGTCGAAACCGGTCGCCCCGGTCAAGCCGGCCTTGCGCATGATCGAGACGGAGTTCGCCGGGATCATGTTGTCCGGCGTGTATGTGCCACAGATCACCAGGTCCACCGTGGCTAGGTCGACGTCGGCCTGCTCGCAGGCGTCGAGCAGTGCCCGGGCACCGAGATCGCCGCTGCCCTCCTTCGGAGCACTGACCCGCCGGGTCTGCACCCCGATGTTTTCCCGAATCCACTGGTCAGTGGTGTCGAGACGTTCCTCGAGCTCGGCGTTGGTAACGACGCGGTCGGGTAGGGCGCGGCCCACGGCGCGGATGCCGGCACCGAACCTGGACGGGCCGTGGCGGGCGGCGGTGCTGCTGGTCATGGCAGGGTCCTCTCCGAAAGCGATCTGAGCAGTTGTCTGGGAGGGGTCATTGGTCCGTCCGTAGTGGAAGGCCGATTCGCACGTACCGCCCGCGGTGGAACACCAGTGGCCGGGCACTGTTTTCGCCGTCGTGAATGGCGACAACCCTTCCGAGGAACAGGACGTGGTCGCCTCCGTCCACGCGGTCGTGGACCCGGCACTCCAACGCCGTCAGCGCGTCCTCGACGAGGGTGACTCCGCTGACGGGACCCGTCGCCCCGAGCAGATGGGTCGCGGCGGTGCCCTCGGGACGATCGGACCGGGCGAAGGTGCGGCACAGTCCCGCCTGCCGGTCGGTGAGCATGCTGAGCCCGAACACACTCTCTGCCTCAATGCGGAACCGCATGCGCCCGGTGGCGCCGATGCTCACCAGCACCAGCAGCGGGTCCAGGGAGACGGCGGTGACGGCGTTGATGGTCAGGGCCGATGTCGAGTCCCCGCTGCCGGTCGTGACGATGGAGACACCGGTCGGGAACAGGCCCATGGCGCGCCGGAAACCCGCCGCGTCCGGTGCGGCAACCGCGATAGGTGTCTGGTCCACGCGGCAAATTCTTCCGTTGGCGGCAGGGCGCGGCGAAGCCCCTCTATTGAGCGGTTCGGATGGCTATCCCGACGGGGTGCTGACCGGCTAGGGCAACCGACTAGGTTCCGAAGTGCCCAGGCAGTGACGACACTGAAGCCCGATACATCCAGTCTGGAGGGCAGCCCATGGCATCCGGCCGGCTTGACGTGATGAAGCCAGCGCCAGTTTCCGCAAAACCGCCGTTGCGAGGGCCGGTCGGCGTCCTCGGCACCGGCATCGCCGTTCCCGAGCGGGTCGTCACCAACGAGGAGCTCGCTCGAACGTTGGATACTACGGACGAGTGGATCGTGTCTCGGACCGGAATCGAGCAGCGTCGATTCCTTGAGATAGGCCGATCCACCTCGGACATTTGTGTGGAGGCTGCCGAGCGGGCGCTGGCCCGCAGCGGCCTACGTGCCGAGGACATCGACGCCATCATTTTGTCCACAATCACCCCGGACCAGCCGTTGCCGTCCACGGCGCTGATCGTGAAGGAACGTCTTGGGGCGCACAACGCCCTGTCGATCGACCTCAACCAGGCAGCATGCGCGGGCGGTGTCTACGCCATGCTGCTCGGCGCGCACCTGCTGCAGAGCAGGACCACCCGAGCCGTCCTGACGATCGGCGCGGAGGCGCTATCGCGGCTGACCGATCCGCAGGACCGGACTACCCGAGTCTTCTTCGGTGACGCCGCCGGCGCCGCGGTGCTGGGCCCAACGGAGGCAGGGTACGGCGTGCTCGCCTGGGACAGCGGCTCGTTGCTCTCCGACAGCGTGCAGGTGCCGGCCGGCGGCAGCCAACTGCCGCACGACCACTTCACGCTGGCCGCGGGCCAGCAGTACCTCAAGATGGACGGGCGAGTGGTGTGGCGTGAGGCCACCGCCGCCCTGCCGCTGACGATCCAGCGGGCGGCGGAGGCCGCCGGCGTCGATGTTGCCGACATCCGACACTTCTTCCTGCACCAGGCGAACCGCAACATCATCGTCGAGGTGATGCGGGCGCTCGATGTGCCGTTGGAACGCGCCGGCATCACCGTCGACCGGCTGGGCAACACCGGTGCAGCCACCGTCTACACCGTGCTCGACGAGGCCATGCAGGCCAGGCGCGTGCGCCGCGACGATTTGCTCGTCGTCGCCGGGATCGGAGCCGGCTTCCTCTGGGGTTCGATAGTCCTGCGCCAGCAGTGACCTCCGTCGATAGGATCAGGAGAAGTGATGCGCGCGGTTGCGGCGATGCGTGCCACGACAGATCCGTCCGCCGGCCTCGACTCGGTCCTGTCGGGCCTGCGCGTCGGGAACTGGCCCGATCCCGAGCCGCCGTCTGGCTGGACGACCGTCCGGGTGCGGGCGGCCGGGGTCAACCACCACGACCTGTGGACCTTGCGCGGCATCGGCATCGCGCACGAGCAGTTGCCCGTTGTGCTCGGTGCGGAGGCAGCAGGAATCGATGACGAGGGCCGGGAGGTGCTCGTGTACCCGGTGATCGGGACCCCGACCTTCGGTGATGAGACACTAGATCCGGCCTGTCGGTACCTGTCGGTCGACCACGACGGCACGTTCGCCGAATGGGTGGCGGTGCCGCGGGAGTGTCTCGTGCCCAAACCTCCCGAGTTGAGCTGGGAGGAGGCCGCCTGCCTGCCGGGGGCGTGGCTGACCGCGTACCGGATGCTGTTTGAGAAGGCCGGGCTGCGGGCCGGGGCCACGGTGCTGGTCCAGGGTGCCGGTGGTGGGGTGGCGTCGGCGTTGGTCACGCTCGGCGCGGCGGCCGGTTACCGGGTTTGGGTCACCAGCCGCGACGCGCGGCGGCGGGATCGAGCGGCGGCACTCGGTGCCGACCGGGTGTACCCGCCGGGTGCCCGGCTGCCTGATCGGGTCGACGCGGTCATGGAGACCGTCGGTGCGGCGACGTGGGAGCACTCGCTGCGGGCGCTGCGGCCGGGGGGCAGGGTGGTCGTGTCCGGTGCGACCACCGGCACGGCGATCCAACTCGACCTGGGCCGTCTCTTCTATCGCCAATTGTCGGTGGTCGGGTCAACCATGGGCACGCGGGAGCAGCTAGTCCGGCTGGTCCGGTTCTGCGCCGAGACCGGTGTTCGTCCGACGATCGATCGTCACCTAGACCTGGCGGATGCGGCCCACGCACTGCGGGCGCTCGCCCGGGGTGAGGTCTTCGGAAAGGTGGTCCTGCGCCCATGAGGATGCCGGACGCGAGTCCGAGAGTGCGGCAAGGTGCTCGTTCCTGGCATCACGGGCGGCGGCCATGCCTACCTGCCGCGGCTCTACGACGACGAGCAGACCCGGGCCTTCATCACCCACGTGGTCCTGCCCCAGTGCAAGACCTGGGTGGTCGAGTCCCCGGAGACCGGCGAGATCCTCGGCTTCGCCGCCCTCGAGGGCGCCATGCTCGAACACCTCTACCTGAGCCCCGACGCCCGGCGGCAGGGCATCGGCACGCAGCTGCTGGAGCAGGTGCGCAAGGCCAGCCCGACCGGCCTCACCCTGCGGGTCTTCACCCGCAGCACCGACGCCCGGGCCTTCGACGAGCGGCACGGCTTCCGTCAGGTCGACGAGACCGACGGCAGCCGCAACGAGGAGAACGAGCCCGACATGACGTATGTCTGGCAGGAGCGCGCCTGATGACGGGTGGCTCCACTCGCCCCGAATTGCGCCCCTACCCGCACGGCTCCCAGTCGATCGTCTTCGACGGGCAGCTCAACGTCTGGCTGCACGACCAGCGCATTGGCACCGGCCCGCGGTACATCATCCCGATCGCGATCCGGGTGCGCGGTCAGCTCGACGTGGCCGCGCTGCGCCGGGCGGATGTCGTGACCCGGCACGAGATCCTGCGCGCCGTGTACCGGGTCCGCGGCGGCTGGCCCGTGCAGGAGGTGCTGGACCCGCCGTCGGTGGCCGAGGCGCTGACCACCGTGGACTGTGCCGAGGCCGACGTGTGGGAGCTGGTCACCGCCGCCGTGCCGGCGCCCGCGAGCCGGAGAGATTGACGGAGACGTACCGCCAGCGCCGCGACATCCGACCAGGGTGCGGGCCCACCTCGCCGTCTCGTTCTGGGCTCGTAAAGTGAGGGGGACCCATGATCAAAACCCACTGATACAGGACTGGCTACCACCGGGACGGAGCGGGACGGAGGGGGTGTGCGTCGCGCGAGCACCCACCGAGCACCCATCCGTCCACTAGGGACGACAAGCAAAGGCGCCTGACACTGTTCTTACAGGTCAAGCGCCTTACGATCTTGCGCGCCCGAAGGGATTCGAACCCCTAACCTTCTGATCCGTAGTCCGGAGTGGAATTAGTCCCCTTTAATCTTTACTCTATTAGGAAATCTTCCCGGCCGAATCCAGCCCAGTCCCTCCATGTCCCATCGGATCCCCGCAGGTCGGCGCCCCGCAGCCCTAATGTATCCGCGCTTCTCGATTTGTCGGACACCCTTGCTGCGGGCATCAAATCCGGCTGCATCCCTGTACGTCCGTGTCAGTACCCCGACGTCCGAGCACCCACGGAGCACCGTGCGACACGAAGGCGCATGGGAAGGAGTGAGCAATATCGAGGAGGTTCGGCTGATGCCGGAGGTGTAGTTCCAGGCCCGTGTCGATGGCCTGTCCCCAGCCTGACGTGCGTCGTGGGTAGCTGCGGGGTGCGGAGCTCAGGTGGTCAAGCCCAAGGGTGCCCGCTCCATCCGGGAGCCACAGGTGAAGGAGAAGACCGAAAAGACGAATGGCGTGAACCCTTGTTGATGCTTCGTGAGGTTGAACCCCGCCGATGGGATGCGGTAGCGGGGTTGACAGACAGCCGCTGGGACTGCGGCAGGCGCCGCATCCCCTTGTGCGCGGCGAGCATGCCCATACCGCTGCTCACGGCCTGCACCACGACGTCAGGGGTACGGTCCAACGCGTCCAGGGCCTCCAGGTAGGCCAGCTTGAGACCACCCCGACGGGCCCAGTTGATGAACCCGGCGTCCAAGTGGAGCCCGCGCGCGGCGGCGAACGGGCGGGCCTCGGCGGACGCCGCCACACAGCTTCCCGCGACCACGGTCAGTGAGGTCCGCTCGTCCTGCGCCACGGCGTGGTTACGGACGAAGTCCTCGCCGCAGAAGAAGTTCCCGCGCATCGCGGGATCCATCTGCACCGCCCGCGCGAGGGCGGTCGAGCTGTTCCCCGTGCTCGACACGACGAATTCCTTGACCCCGAATTGACGCAGCACGGCCGGCACCAGCGCGGCGAGACGGTCCTTGGTGGTACGGGTAGGCTGCTGGGACTCGTTCTTGACCCACAGGTTTGGGACCCCGATGGCCGCGCCCAGCCGCGGCGCCGGCCGGCAGGGCGTCCGCCTGGTGACGCCGCTGTCGAGGAAGTCCCGCGCCGTCAGTGGCAGGAGGTCGAAGTAGACCTGCTCCGGATCCGGGTGCTCGTACCGGGTCAGCCGGTCCAGCGTGTACCGGGGCTCCAACGCGCCCGAGCAGCTCGGACATCAGTACACGAGGGCGGGCGGGAACACGCTCTCGCAGAGCAGGCAGACCAGGTCGAACTTCTCGGCCGCTTCGACGTGCTTCGTGGCAACCATGGAGGTGCGGGGTCCCTTCGGAGGGGTGCAGCGGGGCACAAAGAAGGCAGGAAAGCGAGAACGCCCCCCGGTCCTGGCCGGGAGGCGTTCTCGTGGAGGGGAGCGGCTCAGCCTTCGCCGTTCCAGGAGCGCCACAGGGCGGCGTAAGGCCCGTTCGCGGCGGTGAGCTCGTCGTGCGTACCGAGCTCGACGATGCGGCCCGCCTCCATGACCGCGACGCGGTCGGCGTCATGGGCGGTCTGCAGGCGGTGTGCGATGGCGATGACGGTGCGGTCCGAGCGGACGGCGGCCATGGCCCGCTCGGCCTGACGGGCGGTCGTGGGATCCAGCAGGGCCGTCGCCTCGTCGAGGATCAGCGTGTGCGGATCCGCGAGCTGGACCCGGGCGAGCGTGAGCTGCTGCGCCTGGGAGGCTTCCAGCTCGACGCCGCCCGCGCCCAGTGCGGTGTCGAGCCCGTCGGGGAGGTCCCGTACCCAGTCGGCCTCCATCATGGCGAGCGCCTCGAAGACGGCCTCGTCGTCGGCGTCCGGGGCCGCCATCGTCATGTTCTCCCGGAGGGTGCCGATGAACACGTGGTGTTCCTGAGTGATCAGGACGATACGGGTGCCCAGCTCGCCGGATGCGGCCAGATCGGCGACTTTCACACCGCCAACCAGCACGTCTCCGGCGTCCGGCAGGTCTACCCCGGACAGCAGCCTGCCGAGGGTGGACTTGCCCGCTCCCGAGGGACCGACCACCGCCAGCCGCTCACCCGGTCGTACCTGCAGGCCGACATCGCTCAGCACATCCCGCGCGCCCGTGTAGGAGTAGCGCACCCCGCTGACCGTGATGCGGTCGTTCTCGGGCTTCCGGACCTCGGACCGCGGCTGCTTCGCCACCAGGCCGACGCCCTTGATCCGGGCGAACGACGCACCGCTGCGCTGGAGCTGCTCGACCCAGGCCAGCGCACGGTCGAGGGGGTCGACCAACTGCCACATGTACAGGCTGCCGGACACGACCGCGCCCAGGCTTAGCGTCCCGTTCAGGTAACTGAGGCCGCCCACCAGCAGGATGAGCGCCATGGGCAGCGAGTGGGCGAACTCGGTGACGGGGAACAGCACGGTACGCAGCCGCAGGGTGCGCACGCCCGCGGCGTACGTCGTGTCGACGGCCTTGTCGATCGCACCGTTCTGCCGGAGGCGCAGCCCGAACGCCTCGACGGTCCGGGCACCGTGGGCGGTGGAGTTCAGGGCGTCGGCCACGCCGCCCGCAGCCGCTCCCTCGGCGAGGTAGGCGTCCCGCGCGCGGGCGAGGTACCAGCGGCTGACCCACCACACCATCGGCAGGCCGACGAGCGAGCAGAGCCCCATGAGGGGGTCGAGGAGGAACACGGCCACGAAGATGAACAGCACCTGGACGCCGGCGATGAACACATCCGGCGCCGCGTTGCGCAGCGTGGCGGCCACCGTGCTGACGTCGAGCGAGGAGCGCGTCACCAGGTCGCCGGTGCTCACCCGGTCGACGACACGCGCCGGGAGCGCGAGCGCGCCGACGATGACTTCCTCACGGAGCCGGGCGAGCGCGCGCTCGCCGAAACGGTGCGAGAAGTAGCGTGCATAGCGGATCAGTACCAGCTGCGCCAGGGCGAAGCCGAGGACGGCGGCCGCCATCCCGTCCACCTGTGAGACGGTCATGTCCCCGGCCTCGATCCGGGTGACGATCCGGCCCAGCAGCCAGGGGCCGGCCAGTCCCGCGAGAGAGGCGAGGCAGGTCAGGACGACAATGCCCGCCATGGACCGCCCGTCGTCCTTCAGGAGCCGCCAGCTGGCCCGGCGTACCGTCGCGGCATCGGCGACCGGAAGGGTCCTGGCCTCGTCGGTACGGCTCATCGGGAGGCTCCTTCTCGGGCAGGCGCCGCACTGGCCGCGAGGACGCCCTCGCTGTCACCGCGGAACACGAGCGCCGCGTATCCGGGCTGGGTGGCGAGCAGTTCGCCGTGACTGCCGGCGGCCGCCACCTTGCCGTCCACCAGGTGGACGACCTCGTCCGCATGTCCGAGCAGGAGTGGGGACGTGCCGACGACGAGGGTGGTGCGCCCCTGGCGGAACGCGCCGACCCGGGTCGCGACCGTGGCCTCGGTGTGCGCGTCCAGGGCCGAGGTGGGCTCGACGAGTACCAGTACCTCGGGATCGGCGAGCAGCGCCCGCACGAGGCGGAGCCGCTGGCGCTGTCCGCCCGAGACGTTGCGGCCCTGACTGTCCAGAGGGGAGTCAAGACCGTCGGGCATCGACGCCACGACGTCCTGTGCCACGGCGGCGTGCAGCGCCCGCTCGATATCCTCGGGGGAGTGGTCGTCGTGAACGGACAGGGCGGTCCGCAGTGGTCCGCTGAAGAGGTAGGAGTCGTTGTCGGACACCAGGAGCCGGCTCCGCAGCGAGGCGAGCTCGATGTCGGACATCCTCGTGCCGCCCCAGGTGGCGTCGGATTTCTGGTAGCCCGCCAGCCGGTCGACCACGGCCCGTGCCTGGTCGGGCCGGGCGCTGACGAGGGCGGTCAGCCGCCCGGGCCGCAGGGTCAGCCCGGACGCCGGGTCGTGCAGCGGGGCGGGTCTGGTGGGCGCGGCCACCCGGGTGCCGTGCTGGTCGGAATCCTGCGCCAACGCCAGGATGTTGACCACGCGCCGGGCGGACACGAGGCCGCGGGGAAGGTCGTCCGCACCCTCGATGAAGAAGGAGACCGGGACCAGGAGCGCCGCCACGTACCCGTACACGGCCACCAGCTCACCGACCGTGATTGAACCCTCGGCCGCCATGCGGGCGCCGAGCCATGTCACCAGTGCCAGGAAGAGGAGCGGCAGACAGGCGCCGAGCGCCTGTACCCAGCTCGTGAGCGAGGCCACCCGGTACCCCAACGGGACCAGGGCCTGCGAGCGTTCGCGGTAGCGCCGTGCGAAGAGCGGCTTGCCGCCCATGCCGTTCAGCACGCCCAGCCCGGTGACCATGTCACCGGCGAGGGCGGTCAGTACGCCTTGCTGTTCCCGGTGGTCGCCCTCGGCCCCGTGTAGCCGTTCCAGGAGGGGGCCGACGGTCACCGCGAGGAGCGGGACGCCGAGCAGGACGACGACCGCCAGCACGGCTGAGATGGTGAATAGGAGGACGGCGGTGGCGATGTAGGCGACCGCCGCGCCGACCCCCGGGCCCGTGATGGTCAGGGTCTGCGCGATCCGGCTGACGTCGCCGGCCTGCAGGTGGGCCAGTTCGCCCGCCGAGACATGACGCGGGAGGGTGGAGCCGAGACGGGTGACATGCCGGGTGATGACCTGCACGGTTCGGTATGCCGCGTCGACCCGTATGAAGGTCATGGTGCGGTGGCGGAGGATCCCGAGGACCGCGATGGCGGCTCCGGCCACGAGGACCGCGGCCACCCAGCCGGCCAGCGCGTCGGTGTCCCGCGCACGCAGCCCCTCGTCGATCGTCCTGGACATGAGGTAGGGGGGCAGCATCAGGGCGCACATCCAGGTGCTGCCCCACAGGGAGCCGAGCAGGACCCGTTTGCGCTGCCGCACCGTCAGCCACCACAGGTAGCGCATCGGGCTGCGGTGATCGGGCTCCCCGGGATCGCTGTAGGGAACCCGGTGCGCACCACCGGGCAGGTCTGGTCCGTCGGTCATCTCGGTCGTCCCCTCAACCACGAGCCGACGATGTCGGCGGGCCACGTCGTCTCTTGCTCTGCCCACTGGGTACCGGGGCCGGGCCGGGTGGCCGGGCCGGTGTTCGGGGCGTGCTAAAGCTTGGCACAGCGCGTTGGTTCATCCACATTGCGTTATGCAATGGGAATAGCTCTGCTATGGACATAGCGTCGCGTTGCCGTGGTCCGATGGCCCTGAGCATCCAGTCGATCCGGGCCTTCGCCGCTGTGGCCCAGCAGGGGTCCTTCGCTGGCGCGGCGGAGTTGCTGAAGGTCAGCCAGCCCACGGTGAGCGCAGCCGTGGCCCGCTTCGAGACACACACCGGGAACCGCCTGTTCCGTCGGGAGCACGGCGGCGCCGTCCTCACCCCCGCGGGGCAACGGATCCTGCCCCACGCCCTGCGCCTCGCCACCGCGGCCGACGAACTGGAGCAGGCGATCGCCAGCGACAACGGGCACAGCCTGGTCCTGGGTTTCATGGGCGAGGCGGCCTCGACAGTCACCGGCCAGGTGGTCAGGACCGCCCAGGAAAAGCTGGACGGTCCGGTGCGGCTGCGGCGGTACGACTTCGACGACCCGACCGGTGGCCTCGCCTCGGGGGAGAGTCACATGGCGATCATCTGGCCGCCGCTGTCGGCCGACTACCTCGACCAGGTGGTCATCACCAGTGATCGACGGGCGGTCGCCCTGCCGGTCTCCGACCCGCTGGCCAACCGGCCCGAGGTAGCCCCGGACGAACTCATCGGCCGGAACTGGGTCGTGCCCCGCTCACCGGACCCGATCTGGACCGCCTTCCGCCACCCGCGCAGCATCGGGACGACGGAGGTCGGCACACTGGTCGAGTCCGGCTCGGTCGAGGAGACCCTGGAACTCGTGGCCGCCGGAACCGGCATCGCGCTGCTGTCCGAGAGCACCGAACAGCACTACGCCCGGGCCGGCGTGGTGATCGTGCCGCTCACCGGCAACCTGCGCTGCACCGCCGCCCTCGCCTGGCGTCGCCCACTCGTCCATCCCACCGTCGCGGAGATCGTCGCCGACATCCGGACGCTGCACCCGACCCAGCGGTGACCGTTCCGGGCCTCACGCGACGGCATCCGCCAATGGCTTCGACGGGTGCCCGCCACGGCGGGGGCCGCGCGTTGACAGTCCCGTGAGGCGTGGGTCAGCCAGCCCTCGCTGCTCGGACGGCCAGCTCTCGGGGAGTTGATCATAGCTGGGCCGGGCCAGATTCCGGCAGAGGCCGCCTGTTCGACGGCAGCGCCCCCTCGGGCACCCCTGGACGACCAGGCGGGGCTCAGCCGGCACCCCGACCAGCGCAACCGGCGCGTCGACACGCCGGTCCCCGGCGCCCCCGACGCCCGTGACGGAGCGCTGGAGCCTGTCTCTGGAGGTGCCGCTGCCCCACGGCACGCGCTACTTCCGGCCTTCGACGGGAGTCACCACCCAGCCCCCGAGTTGGCTGCCGTCGTGCTGGTGGGTGAACCGTCGGAAGTCACAGGTGGCGCGCGTCGGTCGATAGGGCCGTACCTGTAGGTGGGTCGATGTCGGTGGAACGGGTGAGTCCATCGAAAGGGCGTGGTCATGGCGACGTCAGGTGTGATCTTCAAACGGTGCGGGTGTCGAGACGGCCAGCGGCGGCGGCTGGAGCAGTCGTGCTCTCGACTGCGTGAACGTGGTCACGGCACCTGGTACTTCCACTGCTCCGCCCGGAACTTGTTTGGCCGCTGCGAGCGGGTCCGCCGTGGCGGCTACCTCTCGCAGGCCGCCGCCCGCAACGCCCGCGACGAATGGCTGACCGCCGCGCAGGCGGACCGGACGGCGCAGGGCTGGACGGTCGAGCGGTGGCTGCGACACTGGCTCGATAACCGCACGAAAATCCGGCCCACCACCCGCTTTCACTACACCCGCGACGTCGACACCGTTCTCATCCCGCGGCTCGGCCGCTACCGGCTGGCTGACCTCGACGCCCCGCTGCTGCGGGCGGTGTTCGCCGAGATAGCGGCGACCAGGAACAGCAAGGGCCGCCCACAGTCCGCCTCGGCGATGCACCACCTACGCACCACCCTGCGGGCCGCCCTGAACCTCGCGGTCAAGGAAGGCATCCTGGACTGCAACCCGGCCCGGCACATCGAGATCGCCGGTTATCAGCAACCCCACGCCAAGGTTTGGACCGACGCCCGCGTCGAGTCCTGGGAACAGACCGGCGCCCGACCGGCCGTGGCGGTCTGGACCGCCGACCAGCTCGCCGAGTTCCTCAGCGTGGTGAACGACGACCCCCTGTTCGCCCTCTGGTGGCTCGCCGGCCTGCGCGGACTGCGCCGCGGCGAGCTGTGCGGGCTGCGGTGGTCCGATATCGACCTCGACCGCGGCATCCTGACTATCGAACACAACCGCACCACCGCCGGCTACCACGTCGTCGAAGGCCAACCCAAGACCCCGGCCGGGCGGCGGTCGGTCGCTCTCGACAAACGCAGCGTGCAGATCCTGCGCGTGCATCGTCGCTATGAGCAGGACCGAAAGGCGGAGGCGGCGGAGAACGGCACGCCGTGGACCGACAGCGGATACGTGTTCACCCGCGCCGACGGCAAGCCGATCAACCCGAACTACGCCACCACCCGTTTCCGGATCCTCGTGCGCCGGGCCGGGCTGCCCCCGGTACGCCTGCACGACCTGCGACACGGCGCCGCGTCGTTGGCCCACGAAGCCGGAGCCGACCTCAAAACGCTGCAGGACCTCCTCGGGCACTCCAGCATCGTGGTCACCGCCGACACCTACACCAGCGTCCTGCCGCAGATCCAACGCCGCTGCGCCGACGCCACCGCCCAACTGGTCCTCAACGCCGCCCGCCGCACCCGCAGAAAGATCAAAGCCAGCGCCCGCAAGAACCGGCCCGACCGCGGCCCCAAAGCTGGCCCCCCGGCACCGACGAACCGAAAACAGGTGCTCCGACCCCACCGAAGCGCAAACAGGCCACAAAGCTCCAGGTCACGTCCCGACTAACCCGGAACAAGGCCGCTTCCAGGACTGCACCCACATCGCACCCACGTGACACCCACCATCCACACCGGCCACACAGCACAAAAGGCCTGATCCGCGTTTCCGCAGCCCAGACCCTTCACGATCTTGCGCGCCCGAAGGGATTCGAACCCCTAACCTTCTGATCCGTAGTCAGATGCTCTATCCGTTGAGCTACGGGCGCTGGTGCTTGGTCAGCCTACACGACCGACTTTCGCGCGGAGACTCCGGGATTCGAACCCGGGAGGGGCTTTAAAACCCCAACCGCATTAGCAGTGCGGCGCCATAGACCAGACTAGGCGAAGTCTCCCTGGCGGCCTCGCAGGCCACCGGGGGTTGAGAATACAGGGCCCCGGCCGCCGGGAGCAAAGCGACTACCCGTGGGCCGGTCGGACCGCCAGCGGCCAACGGCTGGCCCGTCCGGCAGCCGGGTTCGGGTCGCCACGAGCTGTGGGTCCGGGGTGGGGCCCGAGGCGGGTGCCGGCCGCCGCGAGGTCGGTATCGCCGCGGACGTCAGAGCCAGTCGAACCACTCCTTCGGCAGCGCCGCATAGCCGACAAAGGCCACGATGTCCAGGAGCGTGTGCGCCACCACCAGTGGCATCACCCGCCGGGTTCGTAGGAAGTACAGGCTGAAGATGACGCCCATGACCGCGTTTCCGACGAACGCGCCGAACCCCTGGTAGAGGTGGTAGGAGCCGCGGAGTAGCGCACTGGTGGCGACGACCGCACCGAGTCGCCACTGGAGCTGCCGCAGCCGGGTGACGAGGTAGCCGACCACGATCACTTCTTCCAGTACGGCGTTCTGCACGGCAGCGAAGATCAACACTGGTGCTGCCCACCAGACGTCCGGCAGCGCGGCGGGCACCAGCGTCGCGTTGAGCCCGAGTTGCGCCGCCGCCCAGAACAGGGCCAGGCCGGGCAGGCCGATCAGCGCGGCCAGGCCGGCGCCGCGGACGAGGTCCTGGCCGGGCCGTCGGGCGTCCAGGCCGAGAGTCCGGGCCGGATCGCCGGGGCTGCGCGCCAGCAGGTGTATGGCGAGCAGCACCGGCAGCAGGGCGAAGCTGATCCCGAGCAGCTGGTATGTGAGGTCGAGGTAGGGCCGCTCGGACCGGGAGGTGTTCAGGGCGGCGGTCTGCGCCGACAGTGGTCCCTCGGCGGTGAGTTTGGCGACGATCGAGGTCAGGGCGTACACGGCTGACTGGCCGAGCGACAAGCCGAGGACCAGCCACGTTTCGGTGCTCAGTGTCCGGCGAGTCAACGGTCGGTCCAGTTCGAGGGTCACCGCACCACTGTGCCTGACCCGACTCCTGATCGTGGCACCGAGGAGACCTCATGAACCGGTCGCACATTCTGTGCGACCGGTTGGCACGCTCCGTGGCCATTCTTGGGTTGCCCGATCCCCGTACGGAGAAGGAGCGCGCTCCCGTGGACGACGTCGCGCGGCTACTCAAGGAGAGTTGGACCCTGGTCGAGGAGCACCGGGACCGGCTGAGCGAGCACTTCTACGCCCGGCTGTTCCTGCTCGACCCCGAGTTGCGTTCGCTCTTTCCGGCGCAGATGTCGGGCCAGGGCGATCGGCTGTTGGAGGCGATCATCACCGCCGCACACACGGTGGACGACCCGGAGGGCTTCGACGAGTTCCTCCGCTCGCTGGGTCGGGACCACCGGAAGTACCACGTCGAGGCGACGAACTACGAGACCATGGGCGTCGCCCTGCTGGACGCCCTGCGCAGCACCGCCGGCGACGGCTGGAATCTGACCTTCGACCAGGCTTGGCGGGACGCGTACGCGGCCATCTCGGGCAAGATGCTCGCGGGGGCGGCCGCGGACGACAACCCGCCGTTCTGGCACGCCGAGGTGCTGACCCACGTTCGATACGGGCCGGACACGGCGGTGTTGACGGTCCGCGCCCTTCAGCATCCGCTGCGGTGGCGGGCAGGCCAGTACGTCAGTATCGAGGCGCCCCGCCACCACCCGCGGGTGTGGCGGACCTATTCGGTGGCGAACGCGCCGAACGACGACAATGTGCTGGAGTTCCACGTTCGGACGCCGCCGGGTGCGGGATGGTTGTCCGGCGCGTTGGTTCGTCGGGTGAAGCCGGGCGAACTGTTGCGGTTGGCGGCGCCGATGGGGTCGATGACCCTGGATCGGGGGTCGGACCGGGATATTCTCTGTGTCGCTGGCGGCGTTGGCCTGGCTCCGGTGAAGGCGCTGGTCGAGGAGTTGACGGGCTATAACCGGACCCGCTGGGTGCACGTCTTCTACGGCGCCCGTACGCCTCTTGATCTCTATGGCCTGGCCGGGCTTCAGGAACTGGTCGCCCGGCATCCGTGGCTGTCGGTGACGCCGGCGTGTAGCGCGGATGCGGGCTTCGAAGGTGAGCTGGGCGACATCTCCGAGGTGGTCGGCCGGTACGGCCCGTGGACGGCGCATGACTGCTACGTCTCCGGGTCGGCGACGATGGTCCGGGCCACGTTGCGGGTGCTCTCCGGCGATGAGGTGCCGTCGGAGCACACTCGGTACGACACCTTCGGTGAGTTGTAGCGGACTTTACCCATCGGGCGGACCGGCACCGCCCACAACGGCCACGTCCGCCCGGCCCTCCTTCCCCCGGGCGGACGTGGCCGTACCGACGTTGTCAGTAGCGCCAGGGCTGCCCGGTGTGCCGGTACTCCTCGACCGGCACCAGGGGCACGCCGGGGGCCATCCGGTCGATGTATAGGCGCCCCTCAAGATGGTCGATCTCGTGTGCCACGAGGCGCGCCATGGCGTACTCGTAGGAGGTGATGACCCGACTGCCGTCGAGGTGGGTGTGTTCGACGTCGATCCGCAGCGGGCGGGGCACGAGACCGCGCTGGTCGAAGAAGGAGAGGCACCCCTCGTACTGTTCGTCGGTGTCGGGTGCGGCGTCGACCACCCGCGGGTTGAGCAGGACGACGGGTTCGCCGCCGCGGTCCGGGGGGCGGACGACGGCGGCGGCGCGGCCGATGCCGATTTGTGGAGCGGCGACACCGACCCCCTTGCTGAACGGGTGTAGCTCGTCCAGGCGGAGCAGGGCTGTGGTGAGCCGTTCCACGGTCTCCTGGGCTGCCCCGACCTCGCGGGGTAGGTCGAACGGCTGGGTGGGCCGGCGGAGTAGATCGGCGTCGTGTTGGAGGATGCCGAGGCTCCGCATCCGGTCGCTTGGTCGCAGCCAGCCGGGCTCTGTCGGCTCCCCTTCGGGGCGGGACCGGAATCGCCACTGCATCCGGTAGCGGCCGTTCAGCGGCGGCTCGTCGGCCGCCCAGGCGAAGATTGTTCGGTCGCCCTCCTCCCGGCGGGTCACCGGGGTACGCAGCGGGCCCTCCGCCGCGGAGAGCGAGGTCTGGGCGCCCCAGACCTGTGGGTCGAGGGCGGTGGGCAGGTCGAGCCGGACGGCGAGGTGCCGGGTGGGTACCCGGACGGCTCGCTGGAACCAGGGGCCCCACTTGTCCGCCCCGACGTGGTAGGCGTACTCGATGGTGACGCGGTCGCCCGGGTAGAGCGGGAAGCGCCGGTCGGCGTTCTCGAAGAGCAGCCAGATCTCTTTGAAGGCATCTCGGTCGTGCTTGGTTCGCCAGTGCATCGCCTCGCGCTCCGGCCCGTCCAGCCGGTACGCGCGAAGCTGCAACTCGGCGAAGGTGAGCGGGTGGGTCCGGTGGTGCCGGTTGGAGCGGCCGGGGTCACCCGGGTAGCGGTCAACGGCGACGCGGATGAGGTACCGGGTGATCGGCTCGGTCCCGGCGTTGTGCAGCTCCCGGCGGATCACGCAGTGGTACGTTTCGTCTCGGTAGGTGAGGCTGGCGTGTTCCCGTTCGACGATCAGGCCGGTGCCGGGGGGCAGCCACTGCCCGGGGGCGGGCGGCTCGCGGTATGCCGTCCGTTCGCTGCGGTTGTGTCGGAGTTCGTCGTATTCGCAGAAGCGTTGCCAGATCGCTCCGCTGGCCTCCAGCACGGCCTCTGCCCGCCGGGCGAAGTCTTCGGTGGGCCGGTGCCGGCGTCCCTCCACGTGGCTCACGTATGACGGGTCGAACCCCATCAGCGTCGCCAACTGCTTCTTGGTCAGCCCTCGCTCGGTCCGGTGGCGGGCGAGTTCGACGGCGAAGGCGTCGGCCGCCCGATCGAGCGGTGATGTCGTCATCAGCCTCCTTGGGGCCGGGACTATTAGTTTCACGTTCTGTCATCGGTCGGATAGAGAAGTGCCACCTTGTCGACATGAGGCTTGACTCTCCAGCGACGAGGGTCGATAGTGCGGCGGCTGTTTCCCCGGGCCGGTGGGCGGGTAGTACGCCGAGGCGCGGGATGGGCCGGAGTCGCCGAGGCGGGCCGGGCCGGGCCGGAGTCGCCGAGGCAAGGCTGGCCGGAGTCGTCGAGGTGCGGACGGGCCGAGTTGTTGAGCCCCAGCAGAGTTAGGCTAGCCTTGGCTTATCAGGGTGCGGAAGGCGGGAGGAGCGTGGGTGCCAACAGCTATGCCCGGCACGGCAGCAACCGCGCCGTTGGCTCCGGTCACCACGGCGCTACGCCAGCTCTTCGGCACCGACGATGTGCCCGGCCTGGCCCGCGGCCTGTTGGTCGCCGACGAGGCGGGTTGGTCACCCGCCACCAGCTTGGTGGACGGAACGCGGCTGCCCGAGCTTCTGGCCGCGGCCACTGACCAGTGGGGCGGCGCCCGGCACGCCAGTGCGGCGCTGGCCTGGAAGGCGTACAGCTACTGGGCTGCTCTGCCGGCGGTACTGGGCTGGGCCGCGGTCCGGCGGGTTCCCCTGCTTGTGCCCGCCGATGTGCTGATCCACTTCGCGGATCAGCGGTCGCTGCTCACCCTGGGTCTGCGCCGGTCAACCGCGGTGGCGGTCCTGCCCGGCGATCCGTTGGCGCTGTCCGGCCGGCCCGAGGTGCGGGTGGTGGCCGGCGAGGTGGAGCTGCTCGCGGTGCTCCGGGCGACGCTGCTCGACGCTCACCTCGGCCCGGTGATCGCGGCAATCCAGGCGGAAGTGCGGATCGGCACCCGAACGTTGTTGGGCTCGGTGGCCGCCGGGATCGCCCACGTCATCCTGCGTGCCGCCGATGGCCTGCCGGGTTCCTCCGTCGCCTCGATCGACACGTTGCTCCAGACGCTCGACCTGCGGGACCTGGTCGAGTTGGTGCCGGGTCCGACCGGCGAACCGACGGTGCAGCGGTACACCTGCTGCCTCGCGTTCACCCTGCCTCGCCCGACGACGTGCCCGGGCTGCTGCCTTCGCCGGTCCTGATCGGCCGGCTTCGGCCGGCTTCGCTGATCCTGATCGGGCCGACGTCGGTCGGCTTCGCCGGCCCTGATCGGGCCGGCCTCGGTCAGGAGGTGAGGTTTCGCACGTCCCAGAGCCAGACACCCCCGGTGTAGGTCGGCGCTGTCCCGATCAGTTCGGTCATGCCGCGGCGTAGCGCGTCGGCGTGCTCGTGTGGACCGAGGATGACTGCGCCGGCCCGCCAGTACCGTAGGTCCTCCTCGGCGGCCGTCCGCTGCTGCTGGCTGATCGATGGCACCGCGCCGGTGCGTCGGATCTCCTCGAAGAATTCGCTGGTCAGGCGGGCTGGCGCGGTGAACAGGGCGACCCGGTGCCGACCGGGGCGGGTGTCCGGGCCGAGGAAGTACCCGCGGGCGATCGGCATGTCCAGTCCCGTTTCGGCGGACCACCGCAGCGGGTCGGCGTAGTGGGTGCTCGGTAGCGGCAGGGTGACGATGCTGCGTCCATCGGTCGCGTACGGCCGCCACGTGCCGGAGGTGACGAAGGCGGGGGTGGGCTCCAGTCGGACCGCCGGCAGCGGGGTCGGTAGGAGCGGCACGAGCGCCATCGCCAGTACGGTGATGGTGGCGAAGCGGATCTGCGGCCGGGCGGCGGGATTTCGGTTGGCGAGGGTCTGGGCGCGCTGTGCCCCGTAGGCGAGCAGGAGCCCGAACAGCGGGGTGATGGCCAGCGCCCATCGGGTGGGTACCACCGAGTGCAGGATGGGCAGGTTCTCCAGCACGGCCCAGGGGGCCGGAATGCCGGTGAGCTCGCCGTTGAACACGATCTCCCGGCCGAGTGAGAGCACCGCGAAGAGTACCGCGAGCAGGGCCAGGGCCCGGACGACGACATTGCGGCGCAGCCACCAGACGAGGGCGGCGACGAGCACCAACAGGGGCCAGCCAAAGAAGGCGTTCTCCTCGGTGGGGTTCTGCGTCAGCCCACGCGCGCCCGGTTCGTCGCCGGCCAGCGACTCCCGGGAGTACGCCACGTACGAGGCGAGGTCGGTGGAGTAGCCGCGGATGAGCGGGGAGAGTCCTCGGTAGGCGCCGGGGCCGAAGAACTGCACGTAGAGCGGGTACGCCAGCAGGAGGAGCGCGACCGCTGCGGCGACACCCAGCCCGGCGAGGAATGGGCGTGCCCGTTGGCGCAGGTCGGGCCGGCGGAGGGCGAGCGCGGCCATGACCACACCGAGGCCGATCGCGGTCATCAGCAGGATTTCCAGGTTGAGGAAGGCCTGCCAGACGATGACCAGGGCGAGCAGGATCCCGTTGCGGAGCCAGCGGCCCGGCTCGCTGAGGCGCAGGGTGCGCCAGATGATCAGTGGTACGACGAACTGGGAGACGATGTTGGGGTGGGCGTTGGCGTGCGAGACCATCGCGGGTGCGAACCCGCAGAACGTGGCGCCGAGCCAGGCCGGGCCGCGGGAGCGGACCACCACCCGGGAGAGCAGGAAATACCACGATGTCGCGGTGGCTGCTATACCCAGGGTTAGGAAGAGCAGGAAGGACATCCGGGGGCCGGCCAGGAGGGTGACCGGCGTCATTGGTATAGATACGGATAGTACCGACGTGTTGGCCATCAAATTGACGGCCTCCGGCACATTCATTCGATCCGAGGTGAACGGATAGGCGAAATCGGTCACCACTCGTGAACCGTGCGCCATCATCCACTCGAACTGGGACTGATCGGTGCGGTTGTCCCGGAGCCCGTCTTCGGGGTCCAGCCAGAGCCGGATGGTCACCCAGAACGCGAGCAGGACGAAGCTCAGTACTGCCAACAGGTCGACCCGCCAACGGCTGCGGGGCTGGTCAGGCGGGGAGGCCGGCGCTCCCTCCGCGGAGGCGTCGGCGGCGTGACTCGAATCAGCGGTAGTCATACCAATTCAGAGCGTAGTCAGGCGATGGCCGCGCTGGGCCAGGTTTTGGGCGATTGGTAGCATGTGCCGGCTCCCGGCTGCTGATCATGTACCTAGCCCGATCGCATTTCGGTCACCCCGATGCCCCGATTTGTTCCGCCTTCTATGTGGATGGTTCACTCTGTCGGTCCAGGCGGGGTCAAGCCAGTCCACACCGTGAGGAATCGATGTATGGCAGAAATAACTGGTAATCAGCGTGTCCAGTCCGAGGTGCTGGAAGGCCTTGCGACCGCCGTGAACCACCGCCGTTGGTTCGTTGAGCTGGCCCTGCCGTACCTCGGTGAGAACCCGATCGAGGTTGGTAGCGGCCTCGGTGACTACGCGCTGGAGTGGGCCGAGCGGGTACCCCACTTCACCGCCACCGAGGCCGACCCGGAGCGACTGGTCGCCCTGAAGGAACGGCTCGCCGCCGAGCAGCCGGGCATCGAGGTGCGGGAGATGCTGCTGCCGCACACCGACCGCGGCGATTACAGCGCCGCCGTCTCGTACAACGTCCTGGAGCACATCGAGGACCACGTCGGGGCCCTGCGCGGCATGCGTGACCTGGTCCGGCCGGGCAGCCCGGTGATCATCATCGTGCCGGCGTTCGAGTTCGCGATGAGCCCCGCGGACATCGCCACCGGCCACGTCCGGCGGTACACGAAAAAGACCCTGGCCGCGGCGATGACCGAAGCCGGGCTGACCGTGGAAAAGATCCACTACGCGAATGCGCTCGGGCTGATCGGCTACTTTATGGCGACCAAGGTCCTCCGGCTGATGCCGAAGGAGGGCCCGATGGTCAAGGTGTACGACACCCTGGTGCTTCCGCTGACCAAGGCCGTCGAACAGCTGGTCCGCCCCCCGTTCGGCCAGTCCGTCTTCGCGGTGGCCCGGACGCCCTCCTGACCCGACAGTCACCCGCCTTCCCCGCGATCCGGCGCTGGTCGCCTCCGCCGTGCCCGCCGGCGCTACCAGGCCGGACGCGGATCGTGGAACGCGGGACGGCTACCGCGTGACCTGGTAGGTCGGCCGGATCACCGCGCGGGCCAGGGTGTGGAAGGCGAGGTTGAAGCCCACGTACGCCGGGGAGGCGTCGGGGGTGACGTCGAGGCGCTCCACGTCCAGCGCGTGCACCGCGAAGAGGTAACGGTGTGGGTGATCTCCAGGTGGCGGGGCGGCGCCCCCGTAATCCCGCTGGCTGTAGTCATTGCGAACCGCGAAGGCGCCGCCCAGGGCATCGCCGCTCGCGCCCCGCGGCAACTCAGTCACCCCCGTCGGTAGGTTGACCAGCACCCAGTGCCAGAAGCCACTGCCGGTCGGCGCGTCCGGGTCGAAGCAGGTCACCACGAACCCCTTGGTCTCGGCGGGGAAGCCCGACCAGGCCAGGTGCGGGGAGAGGTCGTCGCCGCCGGCGCTCGGATGGACGTACATCGCGTCCATCGGCTCGCCGTTACGTACGTCGTCACTGGTGAGCGTGAACGATGGCACCGTCGGCAGTAGTTCGTACGGGTCCGGGGCGATCGGTCGTTCCAGGGTCATCGAGCCAGGTCCTTCCGGAGTGCGGATTGTCGCCTGTGCACCTTCATACCCCGTCGAGCCGTGGCGGCGAACCGGAAGCGCCTCCTCGCGTCCAGCAGGACCCCACGCTCCGGTTGGCGTGCCCGCCGGGCCACCGGCGCGATCCGGCCCCCTGCTGCGGTTTCCCATTAGGCGACTGAATTCCCAACAGCCTCGGGCGTATCACGCAGCATTAGCGATCCCGTCAAGCGCCTTCGAGTAGCAGACCGGGCTGATACGGTCAAAACTGACGAGCCGGTGTTGCGGCACGAAAACGTACCTTCAGTGACGCGAGGTGTGTTTGCTGACATCGTGCCGCCCAAGTCGACTGGTGGCGTGCGTGGTACGGCCGGTGCTGCCAGGTCGGTTACGGCGGGTCGGAATTGTTGCCACGAATAGTCGTAATCGCGTGGGTCGGGTCATCTTAGATCGTTGTTCCGGTGCTGAAGGAGAAGGAAATGGAAGCCACTCGACGAAACGTCCTACGGGTCCTGGCGGTGGGTGCGGGAGTTGCCGGCGCTGCCGCCATCTCGCCCTCCGCTCTGGCGACCTACGGTGACCGTGCGCTGGGCGAGGCGACGGCGGGGCGAAGTCCACACCCGGACCCGGGAAGGCTGACCGGGCGGTTGGTGTTCCCCGACGACGCCGACTACGACGCCGCGCGACTCGGGTGGAACCGACAGTTCAATCCGTACCCGCTGGTCATCGTCTTCTGCCAGGACGCCCAGGATGTGATCAACGCGATCACCTGGTGTCGTCGACACGATGTGGCCTTCCGCGCTCGCGGTGGTCGGCACGCCCTGGAGGGGTGGTCGGCGGTGGACGGCGGCGTCATCATCGACGTCAGTGACATGCAGGGAATCGAGCTGGACACGCACACGCGCCAGGCGACAGTGCAGACCGGAGCGACCCAGGACCAGGTCGTAGAGGCGTTGGGGGAGCAGGGTTTCGCGATTCCCACCGGAGCGGAGGTCGGTGTCGGCGTCGCCGGGGTCACGTTGGGCGGCGGGATTGGTCAGCTCAGTCGGAGTCTTGGGGTGACCAGCGACAGCCTGGCGGGTCTCGATATTGTCATTCCCGACGGAGAACGGGGCGCCCGGCTCGTCCACGCGGACGAGACGCGGCACGCCGATCTGTTGTGGGCCTCGCGTGGGGGCGGCGGCGGCAATTTTGGCATCGCGACCAAATACACGTACCGCGTCCATCCGGTTTCGGATGTCGTGGTGTATCAGATTACCTGGGATGATTGGCGGTACGTCGGGAAGCTGTTCGAGCGCTGGCAGAGAATTGCGCCCTTCGCTGACGACGGTTTCGGTTCGGTGTTCAACCCGAAGACCCGCACAGACGGCCATATCTACTGTAACGGTATCTATCGCGGTTCTGAGTACCGGCTGCGCGAGATAATTCGGCCGCTGATCGAGATCGGAAATCCTCAGGTCATCACGGAGACCACCTCCTACCTGGACGCCTGGAACCAACTCGCCGGAACGACGGACCCGCCGCGGAAGACGCACATCCCCTCGTCCTGGGTGTATGACCTGCTCCCGAAGCGGGGGATCGACACCATCGTTCGGCACCTGGCCGAACTTCCCGGTCTCGGCGGCGAGATCTGGTGTCTGAACTGGGGCGGTGCGGTGGAGCGGGTTCCGACCGACGCCACCGCGTTCTTCCACCGGAGCCCGAGGTACTACATGGAGTGGAGCGGGAACTGGGAGAACGACGAGGAGCAGAAGACGGTCATGGCATGGACGGAGCAGTTCCGCCAGGCGCTGCTGCCCTACGTCAACGGCTCCTACGTCAACGTCCCGGACAGCAGCATCGGTGACTGGGCCACCGCGTACTACGGCGACAACTACGCCCGGCTGCGTGAGATCAAGACCAAGTACGACCCGCATGAGTTCTTCCAGTACGAGCAGAGCATCCGGCCGCACTGACGAGGTGGAGCCAGGAGAGTCGTTCGGATGAGAGGAGACGCCGTACGGGCGGGTGAGGGGCGCGTGACCAGTCGCGAGTGTGCCGGGATGTCGCGTTGACGGCCCGCGAGCCCCGTTCCGGGCGGACGCCGGTGGGGGAGGGATCCCGTGGGCGGGCCCGACGGTGGCTGGTGGCCGCGGTATGTCAGGTGGTCGTGTTCCTCGGGACGGTCACCACCGCGATGCTGGTCATCGCAGTGCCGCAGATCGCCGCGACGATCGGCCTCGGCGAGGACGGCCAGCAGTGGCTGGTCGCTGGCCACGCGCTGGCCTACGCCCTGATGTTGGTGCCCGGTGGCCGGCTCGGTGACGTGTGGCGACGGCGCGCGGTCTTCGTGTCCGGCCTGGCGCTCGCGGGGGTGGCGGCCACGTCCGCCGCCCTCGCCCAAACACCGGTCTGGCTGGTGCTCTCCGTGTTGGTGCAGGGCGGTGCGCTCGGGGCGGTCAGCCCGCAGATCCTCGGGCTGTTCCAGCAGCTGTTCCACAAGGAGGAGCGGGGCCGTCCGTACGGTTTGCTCGGGGTGGCGTTCGCCGTCGCCCTCGGGTCCGGACCGGTTCTGGGCGGGGTGTTGGTTGACGTCAGTCCGGAGCACGGCTGGCGGCTGATTTTCGTCGCGGCCGCCGCGATCGCCTTCCTGGCCGCTGCGCTGGGGTTTCTCGTGATTCCCGCGTTGCGGGCACCCCCGGACCGATTCTGGTGGCGACGCACGGACCCGGTGGGCGTCGTCCTGTTCGTCGTCGGAATGGTGGCGCTCTGGATTCCGATGGTTGAGGAGACCGCCCGGACCCCTGTCCTGTGGGTGCTGGTGCCGGTTGGCGTGCTCGTCCTCGCCGGCTTCGTGCTCTGGGAGCGGCGTCCGCACCGGGAGTCGCCGCTGGTTGACCTGGGCCTACTGCGGGTCCGGTCCTACGGTCTGGGCGCGCTCATCGCGGTGTTGTTCGGCGCGTACGACGCGCTGTACTTCGTACTCGCGCTGTACCTGCAGGATGGGGTGGGTCACAGTCCGATCACCACGGGTCTTGTGATGGTGCCGATCGCCGGGGGCACGGCAGTGGGGGCGGTCGTCGGGGGTCGGCTGGCCTGGCGAGCGGGTCGCCGAGTAGTAGCCCTCGGACTGCTGACGTCTCTCGTCGGAGTGGTGGCGGTCATGATCGGTGACCTCTTCCTGCCGACCTTCGACAGCCCGCACTCCGCGGCCCTGCCACTGCTCCTCGCCGGCCTCGGCGCGGGCTTCGTCCTCAGCGGCCTGGGTAGCGGACTGACCAACATCCCCAACCAGGCCGTGACCATGTCACAGGTGTCCAACACGCGGGCCGGCAGTGCGGCCGGGATGTTGCAGACCGGGCACCGCCTGGGAATCTCAGCCGGGATTGTCGGCGTCAGTTCCGCGCTGTTCGTGACGTTGGATCGGACCGGCGGTGACTGGTTGGCGGCCTTCCGGACCACCTTGTTGATCATCTCGGCGTTCATCCTCGTCGCCCTTTTGATCGCCCTGCTGGACGTCTTCACCAGAGGGAACAGGTAGCGCGGTGAACAGGCCACCCGGTGTCCCGCCGGTGGCCCGTCCCGCCGGTTAGTCGCTCAGGCTGTGGTCACGTCGGAAACCACGACGGTGACGTTGTCCGGTGCGCCGGCCTGGTGGGCGAGCTTGACCAACTGCTCCCCGCAGAGTTGCCGGTCACCGTACTGGGTCAGGGTGGCGGCGATCGCCTCGTGCTCGACGTAGTCGGAGAGCCCGTCGCTGCACAGCAGCAGCCGGTCGCCGGAGGTCACGGTCAGGGTCCCGATCGTGGGTGGAGCGCCGGCTCCCTGCACCGCTCGGGTCACCAGCGACCGCTGGGGATGGTGCCGGGCCTGTTCGGAGGTGATCGCCCCCTGGTCTACCAGCGCCTGCACGAACGTGTCGTCCCGGGTGATCAAGCTCAGCTCCCCATCGCGCGACAGGTAGCAGCGGGAGTCGCCTACCTGGGCCAGCACCAGCGTGTCGTCGGCGAGCAGTGTGGCGGTCAGCGTCGTCCCCATGCCTTCCCGGGCGGGATCCGCGACGATCGCGGCGTGGATGCGCTGGTTGGCGGCGCTGACCACGGCGCGGAGCGCGTCGGCGGCCGCAGCGGGGGTGGTTGGCGGAGTCAGTTCGTCCAGGATTCGGATGACGATCTCGCTCGCCACCTCCCCGGCGGGCAGGCCGCCCATGCCGTCCGCGACTGCGAGGAGGCGCTCACCGGCCAGGGCGGAGTCCTCGTTGTTGTTCCGGACAAGGCCGATGTCGTTGCGGATGGCCGAACGGAGGATCAACGTCATGGGACCAAGCTTGCCAAGAACACCCTGCGTTCGTCTCTACACAGGTGTGCGGGGTTGGGAAAGTCTCGGTCGGCGGGGTCACTCCTCGGCGGGCAACTCCGCCAGCGGGACGTCCAGGCGGACCGCGTCGGTGACCGCTGCGATCTGGTCGGCGGGCACGTAGACCGCCCCGGTGCGGACCCGGTCGGTGGAGACCTTCAGGTAGCCCGAGTGGCGCAACCGGGCTGCCAGGTCGGCCGGGACGTCCGGCTCCTCCATCGCGGTGGCCTCGATCAGCTCGTTCAGGCTGCTGCCCGGGTCGGTGGCCGGTGTCTGCACGGTCACCGCGTTCGGGTCGTCGCGCTGGACCAGGTCCACGGTGCCGATCTCACTACCGGCGACGTCAACCACCCGCATCCCGGTGGTGATCCGAGAGAGGACACGTTGCTCGTTCATGCTGGCGCCGTTCCCGGCCGTTCTGTGCGTTAAACACCGCCCCAGCCGCCCGGAGGGCGGGGGGAGAGCTCACGCCACGTGTCGGTACCGTGGAGTAGCGCCCGGATCGTCTCTTCGGCCTCCTCGATGCTGCTGTACTCGTAGAACTGGGAGACCCCCTCCGAGCCGCCGGCGCGCTGCTCGACGTGCCACCGGTCGGCGTTGACGCGGAGGAAGACGTCGCGTCGGGCCAAGCGCCCCCATTTCCCGTTCCACCAGTGCTTTCGTTGCTCCATGACCAGGACTTTATCGAACAGGTGTACGAATAAAGTCGGCACCCGTGGGATTTCCACGGGTGCCGGTATGCTTCGGGGGGACCTAGGTCGGCGGCGGTGCCGTCAGGTAGGCACCTGCTTCGATCGCCGCCCGCTCCGGATCGCCGGCCCGGATGGCGTCGACCAGCCGGGAGTGGTCCACGTAGCGATCGGGCGTCAGGGTCTCGCCCAGCGTCGCGGCGACCGTGCTGCGCATCGCGATGCCGATGGAGGCGTGCAACTCGGCGAGGAGTTCGTTGTGTGCCGCCGCGACAACAATGGTGTGCAGCATGGCGTCGGCCGCCACGAACTCGTCGACCCGTCCGCCGCGCCACGCGGACTCCCGGGCGGCGAGCGCGCCGGCGAGCGCCGTCAGATCGTCGGTGGTGCGCCGTAGCGCGGCGAGTCGGGCGGCCGCCACCTCCAGGGCGCGCCGAACCTCGACCACCTCTGTCATTCGGTCGTCGGTGAGTCGGCGGGCCACCACCGGGGCCAGCTCATCAACCGACACCACGTAGGTGCCGGAGCCCTGCCGGATCTCCAGTACCCCCGCGTGCGCCAGCGCGCGGACCGCCTCGCGAACCGTGTTGCGCCCCACGCCGAGGGCCGCGACGAGTTGCGGCTCGGTCGGGATGCGGCTGCCCACCGGCCACTCGCCGCCGAGGATCCGGTCGCGGAGCTGGGCAATCGTCTCCTGGATCCGCTGGCCCCGCGGTGGGACGGCGGTGTTGTCGACCTCGGGTGGCACTGGTTACATCTCCTGCCGAAAATTCATCCCATGATTGTAGGTTCGGGGGCATGACCCCGCCACCGTCCGCAACGTCCACCAGGATGTGGCCGCGCCCGCCCCGCGAGAGCAACCTTCCGGAGGTGCCCGGCCGCCCTCGCCCGCCGAGCGCGGCCACCGCGAGGGCGGGCGCTCCGGGCGGCGTGGCCACGAAGAGCGGCTCGGGCGACGTGGTCCCGGAGGTAGTGGGCGTTCCGGGCGGCGCGCCCACGAAGAGCGGGTCGGACGGCACGGCCGCGGCTCCGGTCGGGGAGCGCCAGGTGGCGCGCCGAGCCGCGCTCGTACTCGTCGGGATAATTCTGGTCGGTGCGAATCTGCGGGTCGCGGTGACCAGCCTCGGTGCGTTGCTGGACGAGGTCCGTACCGGGCTTGGACTCTCCGGAACCATGGCCGGCGTGGTAACCACGCTGCCGACGATCGCGTTCGCCGGGCTCGGGGCGATCACCCCGTGGCTGGTCCGTCGGGTCGCACCGGCTCGGGTGCTGGTCGTGGCGATGGCGGTACTCGCCGCTGGCCAGGTGCTTCGGGTGGCCACCGACTCCGCGCTGGTCTTCGTCCTCACCAGCGGGTTGGCGCTGGCCGGGATCGCGGTGGCGAACATCCTCCTACCCTTGCTGGTCAAGCAGTACTTCCCGCACCGCACCGGATTGGCCATCGGGGCGTACACGACGGCCATGACCGCGGGTACGACGGTGGCTGCCGCGGCGGCGGTGCCGACCGCGCAGGCCTTCGGCTCCTGGCGGGCCGGGCTCGGGGTCTGGGCCGGGCTGGCCGTGCTGGCCGTACTCCCATGGGTGCCGTTGGCCCGCCGGGCCCGCTCCGTTGCGCGGAGATCGACGCCGACCGAGACCGCGACCGGCGTCCGGGTGCGCCCGGCGCGCACCCGGCTCGGCTGGGCCATGGCCGTGTACTTCGGCACCCAGTCCCTCAGCGGGTACGCGATCATGGGGTGGCTGGCGCAGCTGTACCGGGACGCCGGGTTCCGCCCGGCGACGGCGGGCCTGCTGCTCGCCGGGGTCACCGCGCTGGGCGTGCCGGTCGCACTCCTGATGCCGACGCTGGCCGGTCGGCTGCGGACACTGCGACCGTTGGTGCTGTCGTTGGCCGCTGCGTCGACGTTGGCCTACCTGGGGCTGGCCCTGGCGCCGTACCGCGGCGCGCTGCTCTGGATGGCCCTGCTGGCCATCGGGCAGGGTGCCTTCCCGATGGTCCTCGCGACCATCGGGCTGCGGGCGCGTACGGCGGAGGGAACGGTGGCGCTGTCGGCGTTCGCGCAGAGCACCGGTTACCTCGTCGCGGCGCTGGGGCCGCTGCTCGTCGGCGTCCTCTACGGAGCCACCGGTGGGTGGGTCGTGCCGGTCGGATTTCTGCTCTTGGCGCTTGCGGTGCAGGCCAGCGCCGGTCTGGTCATCGCCCGTCCGCGTTACATCGAGGACGAGAGGTAGCGCCCAGGGGCCGACGACGCGGGCGTCACGATGGCGGTATGGGCGTCACGATGGCGGTGCGGGCGTCACGATGGCGACGCGGTGGGGTTGACGGCCTGCTCGACCGTCGGGTAGGTCCGCAACACCTCGGAGAGCCCGCAGACCTCGAGGATGCGCAGCACATCGCGCTGCGGGGCGGCGAGCCGGACGCATCCGCCCGCCTCGTCGCAGTTGTTCTTCGCGTGGATGAAGGTGGCCAGCCCGGTCGAGTCGCAGAACGAGACCAGCGTCAGGTCGAAGACCAGCCGGCTGCGGCCCCGGTCCAACAGGTCGGTGATGTGCTCCTGCAACCGCGGCGCGGTCGCCAGATCCAGCTCGCCGACGACCGATACGACGGCGACGTCGCCGCGCTGTTGGGTGTGCACCGTCAACGACATCCGCCGGACCTCCTGCTACCAGCAAAACGGTAACCCACCAGGGGGTGTAACGCAGATCAGGAGGTTGATTCCGGCCCGCGCCGCCGGCCTCGTGCTCAGCCGGCGGTGAAGAGGCCGGCGGCGAGGGCGAACAGGGTGCCGACGGCCGACGCGCAGCAGCAGACCAGCCCGGCGGCGACCACGCCGAGGATTGCCCAGACCCGCCGATCCTGGGCGATCACGCG
The DNA here is from genome assembly GCF_000378845.1 of Salinispora pacifica DSM 45544. Lineage (NCBI taxonomy): Bacteria > Bacillati > Actinomycetota > Actinomycetes > Micromonosporales > Micromonosporaceae > Salinispora > Salinispora pacifica. The sequence continues at coordinate 3,732,012 of NZ_KB905359.1, forward strand.
GAGGCTGGGCCGGTCGCCCGTCGGCAAATCCTCCCCGCCGCTGGCGACCGGACGTTCGCTGCTCACGCCCCGGGAGTCTAGGCGGGATCCGCACCGGGCAGGATCAGGTGATGGAGCTTGTGTCTGTTGACGACATCCGGAGTGCGTCCGCCGAGATCGCCGGCCAGGTCCTACGTACCCCGCTGATGCGGGCCCCGTGGGATGCGGAACTGTGGCTCAAGCCGGAGAGCCTGCAGCCGGTCGGCTCCTTCAAACTGCGGGGTGCGACCCACGCGGTGGCCCGGCTCACCGCGGAGCAGCGGTCGGCCGGCGTGGTCACCCACTCCTCGGGCAACCACGGCCTGGCGTTGGCGCACGCGGCCACCGCCGCCGGTGTGCCGTGCCGGGTCGTCGTACCCGAGGGGGCGCCGGCGGCCAAGGTCGACCGGATCCGGGCGTACGGCGTCGAGGTGGTGCCGGTACCGCCGCCGCGCCGTGCGCTGGCGGCGCGGCAGATCGCGACGGAGACCGGCGCGGTGCTGGTGCCCCCCTTCGATGACCGGTGGATCATCGCTGGCCAGGGAACGATCGGCCTGGAAATCGTGGCGGACCTACCCGATGTCGAGGTGGTGCTGGTGCCGGTTGGCGGGGGCGGGCTGTCCTCCGGCGTCGCGACCGCGGTCCGGGCGCTGCGGCCGACCGCAGCGGTCATCGGCGTGGAGCCGGAGCTGGCCGCCGACACCCGGGACTCGCTGGCGGCCGGGTCGGTGGTGTCGTGGGGCGAGGAGCGCACCTACCGCACCAGCGCCGACGGGCTGCGCCTGCCGCCGTCCGAGCTGACCCTCGCACACCTGCTGGCGCGGCTGGACGGGATCGTGACCGTCACCGAGGACGAGATTCGGGCGGCGATGAGCCGGCTGGTCCGCGACGCGCGGCTCGTCGTGGAGCCGAGCGCCGCGGTGGCGGTCGCCGCCCGGCTGTTCCGCCGCGCCGAGCTACCCACCGGGCGTACGGTTGCCGTGGTGACCGGCGGCAATGTGGAGCCGGCCGTGCTGGCCGCGGCGCTCGCCGCCTAGCTCCCGGCGACCCGATGGTGTGCCTGCCGGGCCCGGCCCCCGCGAAGGGAGCCGGGCCGCCGCCCGCCCTCGACGACCCGGGCCGGCCTCAGGCGCGACCGAGCTGGTCGAGCAGCCAGGCGTTGATGAAGGCCTCCTCCCGCCAGGCGTCGTACCGACCGCTCGGCCCGCCGTGCCCGGCGCCCATCTCGGTCTTGAGTAGGTAGTCGCCCCGCGGCGCGGTGGCTCGCAGTCGCGCGATCCACTTCGCCGGCTCGTGGTAGAGCACCCGGGTGTCGTTCAGGCTGGTCACCGCGAGGATCGCGGGATAGTCCACGGCCCGCACGTTCTCGTACGGCGTGTACGACTTCATGTACGCGTACACCTCGGGGTCGTCCAGCGGGTTGCCCCACTCCTCCCACTCGGTGACGGTCAACGGCAGCGACGGGTCGAGGATCGAGCTCAGCGCGTCAACGAAGGGAACCTGCGCGACGATTCCGGTGAACGCGTCCGGGGCGAGGTTGGTCACCGCGCCCATCAGCAGCCCGCCGGCGGAGGCGCCTCGGGCGACCAGCCGGTCGGTCGCGGTCCAGCCCGCCTCGACCAGATGCCGGGCACAGGCCACGAAGTCGGTGAAGGTGTTCTTCTTGGCCAGCAGCTTGCCCTGGTCATACCAGCGCCGACCCAACTCGCCGCCGCCGCGGATGTGTGCCACGGCGAAGACGACCCCCCGGTCCAGCAGGGAGAGCCGGGCGACCGAGAACCAGGGGTCCATGCTCGCCTCGTAGGAGCCGTAGCCGTAGATGACGCACGGCGCGGAGCCGTCACGCGGGGTACCGGCCCGGCAGACCAACGAGATCGGCACCCGGGTGCCGTCGTCGGCGATCGCCCAGTCCCGGTGCTGCTCGTAGCCGGCGGGGTCGTACGGGCGGCCGTCCGGCCCGGGCAGCACCGGCCGCTGCCGGCGTTGCGTCATCCGGCGGCTGACCAGGTCGTAGTCGTACACCGAGTCCGGGGTGACCAGTGAGGTGTAGCGGAGCCGGAGCTGCTTCGTGCGGTACTCCGGGTTGCTGTCCAGGCCGACGGCGTACAGCGGTTCGGGGAAGTCGATGTCGTGCGGGTCGCCGCCCCCGATCGGCAACACCCGCAGCCCGGTCAGCCCGTTGGCGCGCAACGTGACCACCAGATGGTTCTCGAAGGCGTCAACCGCCTCCAGGCGGGTGCCGGGGGAGTGTTCGATGAGCGGCACCCAGTCGCCGGGGGCGTCGGCCGAGGTGTATGCGAGGGCGAAGTCCTCGGCGCCGTCGTTGTGCAGGATCAGGAACCGGTGGCCGTGGTGCTCGACCGTGTACTCCACGCCCTGGCGGCGGGGGGCCACCGGGACCGGGGCGCCGGTCGGGTTGCCGGCGGGAATGGCCAGGACTTCGCTGGTCACCTTGCTGTGAATGTCGATGAGGAGGAACTTCTCCGAGCGGGTCAGCTCGACCCCGACCCAGAACCGCTCGTCGTCCTCCTGGTGGACCACCACATCCTCGCTGGCCGGGGTGCCCAGCGTGTGCCGCCAGACCCGGTGTGGCCGCCACGCGTCGTCAACGGTGACGTAGAAGAGCACCGAGGCGTCGGCGGACCAGGCCGTTCCGTAGAACGTGCCGGGCACCTCGTCAGGTAGTAGTTCCCCGGTGCTGAGGTCCTTGACCCGGAGCGTGAACCGCTCGTCGCCGGAGAAGTCGGTCGAGTACGCCAGCCAGCGTCCGTCCGGGCTCACGTCGAAGGCCCCGAGCGCGAAGAAGTCGTGCCCCGCGGCGAGCACGTTGCCGTCGAGCAACACCTCCTCGTCGGCCAGGGGGGCACCGTCGCGGCTGACCGGCGGGTCGGTTTCGCCATCGTGGACGACCCGGCGGCACTGCACCCCGTACTGCTGCCCCTCGACCGTGCGGGTGTAGTACCAGTGGCCGCCCTTGCGGGTGGGCACCGACAGGTCGGTCTCCTGGGTCCGCCGGCGGATCTCCTCGAACAGCTGCTCGCGCAGCTCCGCGAGGTGGGCGGTCCGGGCCTCGGTGTAGGCGTTCTCGGTGGTGAGGTAGGCGATCGTGGCGGGATCGTCCTTGTCGGCGAGCCAGGCGTACTCGTCGGTGACGGTATCGCCGTGGTGGGTTCGCTCGGTCGGCATCCGCTTGGCGACGGGCGCTGGGGTCTCGGTGGTCACGGCGTTACGTTACCGGCCGGGCCGCCCCGCCACCCTCCTGCTCACGCGGCCGCGGCTAGCTGGCGTCGTTGCGCAGGACCAGGATCGCGATGTCGTCCCGGGGCGCCTCGGTGGAGAACCCGAGCGCGGTCGAGCGCAGCCGTGCCGCCACCACGTCCGCGGAGTAGCCGGCGAGCGGCGCCGTCGCCTCCCGGAGTCGGTCCACCCCGAAGAGCTCCCGCCCGCGCCGCCGCTCGGTGACCCCGTCGGTGTAGAAGATCAAGGCCTCGCCGGGCTCCAGGGTGAGCTCGGTGGCCGGCGAGGAGATCGAGTCGAGTAGCCCGAGCGCGGTGCCGCCGGTGCCGACGAACCGGGCCGCACCGGCGGCCGTCAGCAGCACCGGCCGGTCGTGCCCGGCGAGGTGCAGGCTGACCTCCAGTTGGCTACCCGCCTCCAGTTGGTTACCCGCACCCGGTCCCACCGCGGCCAGGGCCAGGGTGCAGTAGCGCCCGCCGCCTCGCTCGACCAGTGTCTCGTTGAGCCGGATCAGCGTCTCCGACAGTGGCTTGCCGTCCCCGATCAGCGTCCGGATGACATCCCGGACCAGTCCGGTGAGGGTGGCCGCCTGCACTCCCTTACCGGATACGTCACCGATCACCACCAGCCACCGCCCGTCCGGCAACGGCAGTACGTCGTAGAAGTCGCCGCCGACGTCCGCGTCGTCCCCGGTCGGGACGTACTCCGCAGCGAAGCCGAGCCCCTCCACCACCGGCAGCACGGGCGGCAGCAGCGACTGCTGGAGTGCCTGGGCGACCCGGCGGCGCTCGGCGTGGATGCGCGCATTCTCGATCGCCAGCGCCGCCCGCCGGGCCACATCCTCCAGTACGGCGACCTCGTCCGGGTCGTGCCGGTGCCGCTGGTGCCGGCCAACAGCGAGGGTGCCGAGCCGCTGGCCGCGGGCGATCAGCGGGACGGCGAAGCCCTCGGTCGGCGCGCCGAGTGGGAGCTGGGTGCCGTTGCGGGAGGCCTCCCGCAGCCGGGCCTGGACCGAGTCCAGCCCAGTCTCCGCCAGCACGGCGTGCAGCTGGGGCAGCATCGACTCGTCCGCGTGGCTGGCCGCCGCCAGGCGCAGCCGCCCCCACTCATCGGCGGTGTGTACCGCGCACCACTGCCCGAGGCGGGGCACCACGAGCTGCGGGATGAGCGCCATGGTCAACTCGACGTCGAGCGACTGGGCGAGCAGCTCACTCGCCTCGGCGAGGAAGGTCAGCCAGGCCTGCCGGCGCAGGTCGGCTCGGTGTAGTCGGTCGTTCTCCAGGTGCAGCGAGAGCCGTTCGGCCATCAACACCGCCAGCGGTTGGGCGTACGCGGACGGTGCCGCGTCCAGCTCCAACTCGCCGACGTACGGGCGGTGCACGGTCAGCGGCACCCGGACCAGATCGTTGTCGACCCGGGGCTGCCGGCCGTAACGGGCCAGTAGCTGCGGGCCCTGCCCGTCGCCCCGGTCCAGCCGGACCAGGCCGCCGGCCGCGCCGACCATCTCGGCCACCCGGGCCAACAGGCCGGTCGCGAACTCCGGCAGGGAGTCCTCGGCGTACGGGTCGGGCGCGGTCTGCATCAGCTCACTCATCGCCGCGGCGCTCGGCGGGAAGCTGCCCTCGTTGGTGGCTCGGTCACCGGTCACCGTCGTGGTCGGCCCGGCGGTGACCGGGAGCCGGCAGGGGTGGTCGGGGGAGTCGGACCGGTCGAGTCGGAACCAGACACCCTTACCGGCGGGCAGATACGTGGTGCCCCAGCGGCTGGCGAAGTGGTCAACCAGGAGCAGGCCCCGGCCCCGTTCGGCGATGTCGGCGATGTCGCTGCTCTCGTTGCGAACGCCGACGGTCAGCTCGTCGACCGGCCCGCGGGCGAAGTCGGAGACGGTGACGGTGAGCCCTCTTCGGTCGGCGACGACCTCAAGGTCCAGTTCGGTGCGGGCGTGCTCCACCGCGTTGGTGGAGAGCTCGGTGGTGAGCAGGAGCGCCTCGTTCGTCAGCTCCGCCAGGTCCGCCTCGGTGAGCAGCGACCGGACGAGTGCGCGCGCCGCGGCGGGCGTCCGGGGGTCGGCGGGAAGCCGGACCCGCCGGATGTGCTCGTCCCGGTCTTCGGTCGGCACGGGCCCCCTCTCCGCTGACACCCCCCGTATCCTTCACCGCTGCCGCGGTGGGCGCCAACCGAACCAGCGGAGGGCCGACGCTGGGCAGCCCTGGGCCGGTGCCAGCTCACGTCGCGTCGGTCTGGCGCGTACCCGGTGCTGGGCACAATAGTGGGAGATCCGGCCTGCCGGCAGCAGGCGGCCCCGATCTGAGCGAGGAATGATGACCACGGCGAAGCAGCCGGCGACGGAGCTGTCCGTGCCGGACCCCGATGCGGTCCTCATCGAGCTGACCGAGGCGCTTCGGCGCGTTCGCCACGGCGATCTCAAGGTCCGGCTGCCGCACCGATCGGGCCGGGCGGGCGAGTTGGCGGACGCCTTCAACGAGGTGGTGTCGCTCCAGGAACGGCAGTGCCACGACCTGCGCCGGATCAGCCGGATCGTGGGCCGGGACGGGCGACTCGCCGAACGCCTCGACGACGAGGACCTGGATGGTTCCTGGGCGGAGGGGCAGCAGGCGGTCAATTCACTCATCGAGGACCTCGGGCGCCCGACCATCGAGATCGCGCGGGTGATCGCGGCGGTCGCCAGGGGCGATCTCTCCCAGCACGTGGCGCTGGAACTGGATGACCGACCGCTGCGTGGGGAGTATCTGCGCATCGGGCGCACGGTGAACGCCGTGGTGGATCAGTTGTCGTCCGTCGCCGACGAGGTGACCCGGGTGGCGCAGGAGGTGGGCGTCGAGGGGAAGTTGGGTGGTCAGGCTGACGTTCGGGGCGCTGCCGGCACCTGGAAGGACCTGGTCGACTCGGTGAACACCATGGGTTCGAACCTGACCGCACAGGTCCGCAACATCTCGCAGGTGTCGACGGCGGTGGCGACGGGTGATCTGGGGCAGAAGATCACGGTTGACGCGCAGGGCGAGGTTCTGGAGTTGAAGAACACCGTCAATACGATGGTGGATCAGTTGTCGTCGTTCGCCGATGAGGTGACCCGGGTGGCCCGGGAGG
>NZ_KB905359.1:3738474-4974624 GCF_000378845.1 Salinispora pacifica DSM 45544
GCCGACGAGGTGACCCGGGTGGCGCAGGAGGTGGGCGTCGAGGGGAAGTTGGGTGGTCAGGCTGACGTTCGGGGCGCTGCCGGCACCTGGAAGGACCTGGTCGACTCGGTGAACACCATGGGTTCGAACCTGACCGCACAGGTCCGCAACATCTCGCAGGTGTCGACGGCGGTGGCGACGGGTGATCTGGGGCAGAAGATCACGGTTGACGCGCAGGGCGAGGTTCTGGAGTTGAAGAACACCGTCAATACGATGGTGGATCAGTTGTCGTCGTTCGCCGATGAGGTGACCCGGGTGGCCCGGGAGGTGGGTACCGAGGGGAAGTTGGGTGGTCAGGCCCAGGTGAAGGGGGTCTCCGGGACCTGGCGGGACCTCACCGAGAACGTCAACCAACTTGCCGGCAATCTGACCAGCCAGGTCCGCAACATCTCGCAGGTGTCGACGGCGGTCGCGCGGGGTGATCTGGGGCAGAAGATCACGGTTGATGCGCAGGGCGAGGTTCTGGAGTTGAAGAACACCGTCAATACGATGGTGGATCAGTTGTCGTCGTTCGCCGATGAGGTGACCCGGGTGGCCCGGGAGGTGGGTACCGAGGGGAAGTTGGGTGGTCAGGCCCAGGTGAAGGGGGTCTCCGGGACCTGGCGGGACCTGACGGACAACGTGAACTCGATGGCGTCGAACCTGACCTCGCAGGTGCGCAACATCGCCTCGGTCACGACGGCGGTCGCGCGGGGTGATCTGGGGCAGAAGATTACGGTTGACGCGCAGGGCGAGATTCTGGAGTTGAAGAACACCGTCAATACGATGGTGGATCAGTTGTCGTCGTTCGCCGATGAGGTGACCCGGGTGGCCCGGGAGGTGGGTACCGAGGGGAAGTTGGGTGGTCAGGCCCAGGTGAAGGGCGTCGCCGGGACCTGGCGGGACCTCACCGAGAACGTCAACCAGCTCGCCTCCACCTTGACCATTCAGCTGCGTGCGATCGCCGAGGTTTCCACCTCGGTGACCCGCGGCGACCTGACCCAGCAGATCGCGGTCGAGGCGCAGGGGGAGGTCGCCGAGCTTACCGACAGCATCAACCAGATGATCGGGACCCTCCGCGAGACGACCACGGTCAATGCCGAACAGGGCTGGCTGGACTCCAACCTGGCCCGGATCGGTGGATTGCTGCAGGGGCAGCGGGATCTCGGCGAGGTCTGTCGCATGATCATGATGGAGGTGACGCCGCTGGTGGACGCGCAGCTCGGCGCGTTCTTCCTGATGGATGACGCCGAGGGGAACTTCCGGTTGCGGCTTACCGCCTCGTACGGCTACGTCGCTCGTGGCCAAGACGTGACGTTCGGCCCCGGCGAAGGGCTGGTCGGCCAGGTGGCGCTGTCTCGGCGCACGATCCGGGTCCGCGGGTCGGCGGAGAGCCGGCTCCGGCTCCGCTCCGGGCTCGCGGACACCCCACCGGCTGATCTGGTGGTGCTACCGGTCATCTTCGAGGGCGAGTTGCTCGGCGTGATCGAGTTCGCCAGCGTGACCGCCCTCTCCGACCTGCACCTCTCCTTCCTGGAACGACTCGTCCTCACCATCGGCGTCGCGGTCAACACCATCCAGGCGAACCGGCGTACCGAGGAACTGCTGGCCCAGTCGCAGCGGCTGGCCCACGAGCTGCAGGAGCAGTCGGCCGAACTGCAGCGGACGAATGCGGAGCTGAAGGAGAAGGCGAAGCTCCTCTCCGAGCAGAAGGGCAACATCGAGACCAAGAACCGGGAGGTCGAGCTGGCCCGGCTGGGCCTGGAGGAGACGGCACAGCAGCTCACCCGGGCCTCGGCGTACAAGTCGGAGTTCCTGGCCAACATGAGCCACGAGCTGCGTACGCCACTGAACTCGTTGCTGCTGCTGGCCCGGCTGTTGGTGGAGAACCCGGAGCGGAACCTCAGCCCGAAACAGATCGAGTTCGCCCGGACGATCCACAACGCCGGCACCGACCTGCTCACGCTGATCGACGACATTCTGGACCTGTCCAAGATCGAAGCTGGTCGGACGGACGTCGAGCCGGCTGAGCTTCGGTTCACCGAGGTCCGCGGCTATGTCGAGCAGGCGTTCGCCCCGCAGGCGGAGGAGAAGGGCCTCGACTTTGAGGTCCGGGTCAGTCCGGAACTGCCGAAGGAGATCGTCACCGACGTGCAGCTGCTGCAGCAGATTCTGCGGAACCTGCTCTCCAACGCGATGAAGTTCACCGACACCGGGGCGGTGCGGTTGGGGATCGCCCCCGCGCCGGAGCCGGCGGTCTTCGACGTGCCGGCGTTGACCAACGCGCGGCAGGTGGTCGCCTTCGCCGTCATGGACACCGGGATCGGCATCTCCGACGACAAGCTGTCGATCATCTTTGAGGCCTTCCAGCAGGCCGACGGCACGACCAGCCGCCGGTACGGGGGCACCGGCCTGGGCCTGTCGATCAGTCGGGATCTGGCCCGGCTGCTGGGCGGCGCGATCGGCGTCTCGTCGGTGCCCGGGCAGGGTTCGACCTTCACCCTCTTCCTCCCCGACGTCCTGGCCCCGGATGCGGTCGTGGCGCCGGCACCGCCCTCACCCGGCCGGGCCGGTCTCCCGTCGTCGCTACTGATGCCCGCCGTGGAGTTGCTGCCCAGCACCGCCGAGGCGGCGGCGACCCGCCAGCTGGCCGGCGCCACCGTGCTGATCGTGGACGACGACGTGCGTACGGTCTTCGCCCTGACCAGTGCCTTGGAGTTGCACGGGATGACCGTGCTGTACGCGGACAACGGGGCCGACGGCGTACGCCTGCTGGCCGAGCATCCAGAGGCGGACATCGTACTGATGGATGCCATGATCCCCGATCAGGACGGATACGAGACGACGCGGCAGATCCGCCGTAACCATCGCTTCGCCGACCTCCCGATCGTCTTCCTGACCGCGAAGGCGATGCCCGGTGATCGGGAGTCCGCGCTGGCGGCCGGGGGCAGCGGATACATCACCAAGCCCGTTGACCTGGACGAGTTGATCGAGCTCATCTCGTCCTGGATCAGCGGAGGCCGGAGCGAGGAGGGCCCATGACGCAGCTGGCGAAGGCGCTGCTGGTGGATGATCGGCGGGAGAACCTGACGGCCCTGGAGGCGATCCTGCAGGGGCTCCAGGTCCAGTCGGTCGCCGTGGAGAGCGGCGAGGCGGCGCTGAAGCGGCTGCTCGTTGACGACTTCGCGGTGATCCTTCTGGATGCCCAGATGCCGGAGATGGACGGCTTCGAGACGGCGAGTCACATCAAGCGGCGGGAACGAACCCGGCACGTGCCGATCATCTTCCTCACCTCCGCGGACCAGGACGCCCAGCTGGCGATGCGGGGATACGCCGCGGGGGCGGTGGACCACCTCACCAAACCGTTCGACCCGTGGGTACTGCGGGCCAAGGTGTCGGTCTTTGTCGACCTGTGGGTGAAGACCGGGCAGCTGACTGCGCAGTCGACCCTGCTCCAGGAGCAGGAGACCCAGCGGCGGCTGCTAACCGACGCCATTGACGAGGCCACCGCGTTGCTTCGCGCCGAGACCGACCCGGCGGCGGTGCAGCGCGCGATCGGCCTGCTGGAGCAGGCCCGCTGGGGCAACATCGGCTGAGAATCAGTCGTCGCGAATCATCAGGGCGCTCCGCAGGCCGGTGATGTCGAGGACGCGGCGCAGGAACTCGGCCACGTTGGTGAGGACCAGCAGACTCTGGGAGTGACTGGTCTTGCGGCTGAGCACGACCAGCGTGCCCAGACCCTGCGAGTCGCAGAAGGTGACGGCCGCCAGGTCCAGCACAATCCGTGGGGGCGGTTCGGTCAGCACCTCGTTGACGACGGTGGAGAGCTGGGCGGCCGTCATCATGTCGATCTCACCGGCGAGGCGAAGGACAACCTCGTCCCCCAACCGGTGTAACGTGATGGACAGTTCGGCACGATCCACCCGGCCAGCCTAACGCGGCCGGTCGACGCCACCATGACGGCGAGTTGCCGCGGCCCCGGCCGCGGTGTGGCGGTAACCCATGGGTCCCCGGGGTGCCTGCCGGTCTGCCCGCCGACGCTGACACAATGGCGACATCGTGACCGACGTTTTCCCTGCCGGACCCGGCCGCTACCCGGCCGCCGCGCCGGCCTCCGAGGCCCTGTTCGACCGCGCCTGCGCTCTTGTGCCCGGCGGGGTGAACTCCCCTGTCCGCGCGTTCCGTGCCGTCGGCGGCACTCCGCGCTTCATCGTCCGAGGGGAGGGGCCGTGGCTCTACGACGCCGACGGGCGGCGCTACGTCGACCTGGTCTGCTCGTGGGGCCCCATGATCCTCGGGCATGCCCACCCCGCCGTGGTGGAGGCCCTTCGCTCCGCCGCCGCGCTCGGCACGAGCTTCGGCGCCCCCACCCCGGGTGAGGTGGAACTGGCGGCGGAGATCGTTGACCGTGCGCCCGTCGAGCAGGTACGGCTGGTCAACTCGGGGACCGAGGCCACCATGTCGGCGATCCGGCTGGCCCGGGGCTACACCGGCCGTACCCGGATCATCAAGTTCGCGGGCTGCTACCACGGACATTCGGACGCGTTGCTCGCCGCCGCCGGTTCCGGTGTCGCCACCCTCGGCCTGCCCGACTCGCCGGGCGTGACCGGCGCGGCGGCCGGGGACACCATCGTGCTGCCGTACAACGACCTCGCCGCCGTCGAGGCGGTCTTCGCCGCCGAGGGCCCGCAGATCGCCGCGGTGATTACCGAGTCCGCCGCCGGCAACATGGGCGTGGTCGCACCCCGCGACAACTTCAACCAGCGCCTCGCCGCCCTCGCCCACGCGAACGGTGCGCTGTTGATCGTGGACGAGGTCATGACCGGCTTCCGGGTCTCCCGCGCCGGGTGGCACGGCCTCGACCCCTGCGCCGCCGACCTCTGGACCTACGGCAAGGTCATGGGGGGAGGCCTCCCCGCGGCCGCCTTCGGCGGGCGAGCGGAGATCATGTCCCAGCTGGCTCCGGCCGGCCCGGTCTACCAGGCCGGCACCCTCTCCGGTAACCCGCTCGCCTGCGCCGCCGGGCTCACCACGCTGCGACTCGCCGACGATGCCCTCTACCGCCGGCTGGACGAGACGGCCGCCGTCGTGGGCCGGCTCGCCAGCGAGGCGCTCGCCGCCGCCGGAGTGCCGCACCGGCTGTCCTCCGCCGGCAACATGTTCTCAATCTTCTTCACCGACGCCGACGTCTTCGACTACGCCACCGCGAGTGCCCAGCAGGTGCCCGCGTTCAGGGCGTTCTTCCACGCGATGCTGGCGGCCGGCGTCTACCTGCCGCCGAGCGCCTTCGAGTCGTGGTTCGTCTCGGCGGCGATTGACGACGCCGCCCTGGAGCAGCTCGCCGCGGCGCTGCCAGCGGCGGCGGCAGCGGCAGCCGCGGCAGGTCACGGGGGGTAGTGACGGTGAGTAAGACAGTGGTCCACGTGCTGCGACACGGTGAGGTGCACAACCCGGAGGGCATCCTGTACGGGCGGCTGCCGGGCTTCCGCCTGTCGGAGTTGGGCGTGCAGATGGCGAAGGCCGCCGCGCAGGGCCTCGCCGAGCGGGAGGTGGTGCACGTCGTCGCCAGCCCGCTGGAGCGCGCCCAGCAGACCGCCGAGCCGATCGCCGCGCAGTTCGGGCTTCCGATCGGGGTCGACGAGCGGTTGATCGAGAGCGCGAACTGGTTCGAGGGTAAGAAGGTCTCACCCGGCGACGGTTCGTTCCGCGACCCGCGAAACTGGTGGGTGCTGCGGGACCCGGTCACCCCCTCCTGGGGCGAGGCGTACCGCGCCATCGCGGAGCGAATGCTCGCCGCCCTACAGGCCGCTCGGGAGGCTGCGCAGGGGCGGGAGGCGGTGCTCGTCTCCCACCAGCTGCCGATCTGGACGCTGCGTCGATTCGTCGAGCGAAAGCGCCTCTGGCACGACCCGCGCAAGCGGCAGTGCGGGCTGGCCAGCCTCACCACCTTTCACTTCGAGGGGGCGAAGGTGGTCGGGATCGGCTACACCGAGCCGGCCGCCCACCTGATCGCGATGTCGTCGACGGCTCGGACCGCCAAGGGGGCCTGATGACTCTCCGGAGGTGGGCCGCCGGTCTGCTCGCCACCCTGGTCGCGGTGGCACTCGCCGCCTGCGCCACCCCGGACTGGGGGCAGGCCTGCGGTACCAACTCCGACGGCGTGATCGAGTGCGCTCCGGATCAGCGTTCTGCCGCGCCCGAGCTCGCCGGTGAGCTGCTCGAAGGGGGCAGCTACGACGTGGCGCAGGACCGCGGGCAGGTCGTGGTGGTCAACTTCTGGGGCTCGTGGTGCGCGCCCTGCCGAGCGGAGGCCGATGACCTGGAGGCCACCTACCAGGCCACCAAGGGCTCCGGGGTGACCTTCCTCGGCATCAACGTGCAGGACAGCCGGGACAAGGCGATCGCCTTCGAGGAGGGCCGGGTCACCTACCCGAGCATCTTCGATCCCGGCAGCCGACTGGCGTTGGAGCTGGACATCCCACCGAACACCATCCCGGCGACGGTTGTGCTGGACCGGGACGGGCGGATCGCGGCGGTGATCCGGGCCGCAGTCCGGCAGGAGGGGCTTCAACCGATCGTCGAGCGGGTCGCCGCGGAGTCGCCCGCCTCGACCGGCGGCCACTGATGGGCGAGACGTTCCGGGAGATCGCGCAGTCCGGCCCACTGCTGCTCGCCATCGGCACGGCGGCGCTGGCCGGGCTGGTCAGCTTTCTGTCCCCGTGCGTCCTGCCGTTGATGCCCGGCTACCTCTCCTACGTGACCGGTCTGGCCGGCGCCGACCTGGAAGGTCGGGGAGCGGGCGACGACTCCCGTCGCACGCCACCGGTGGCCGGGGGAGACCCGGGGGGCGGCGCCGGGGCGGTCGCGGTGCGGGAGCGGACCGCCCGGCTTGGGACCGCGGCCGTCAAGGGCCGGGTGCTCGCCGGCACGCTGCTGTTCATCGCCGGCTTCACCGCCGTCTTCACCGTCACCGCGGTCCTGGTCACCACGGTCGGCCAGGTCCTCTTCGCCCACGAGCGGACGCTGGAGATCGTCATCGGCGGCGTGGTGGTGCTGCTCGGACTGGGCTACCTCGGTGTGGTCCCGGGGCTGCAGCGCGAGCTGCGTATCCAACGGCTGCCGGCCGCCGGGCTGCTCGGCGCGCCGGTGCTCGGCGCGGTCTTCGCGCTCAGCTGGCTGCCCTGCACCGGCCCGACCCTCGGTGCGGTGATGGGGATGGCCCTCGTCGAGGGGCAGACCAACCGGGCAGTGGTACTGGCCGTCGCGTACTGCCTTGGGCTGGGGGTGCCGTTTGTCCTCTTCGGGCTGGGGTTCCACCGCCTGCTCGGGGTCTTCCAGGCGGTACGTCGCAACAGCCGGTGGGTCACCCGGATCGGCGGCGGATTGCTGATCCTGATCGGCCTCGCGCTCATCACCGGTGGGTGGACCAGCTTCGTGACCCTGCTGCAGACCACCTTCGGGACGGGCCAGGTAAGCATCTGATGACGGTCACCGACGACCGGCCGGCACCGCCGGCCGAGACCCCCCGGCGCCGCCCCAACCCGGTACTGGCGCTGCTGCGTAACTCCTGGCGGCAGCTCACCAGCATGCGTACCGCGCTGGTGCTGCTCTTCCTGCTGGCGATCGCCGCGATTCCCGGGTCGGTTCTGCCGCAGCGCGGCGTCAACCCCGAGGACGTCCGGGACTACTTCGTCGCGTACCCCGATCTGGCGCCGGTGCTGGACCAGCTCGGCGCCTTCGACGCGTTCGGCTCGGTCTGGTTCTCCGCCATCTACCTGTTGCTCTTCACCTCGCTGGTCGGCTGCATCACGCCCCGGCTGCGTGAGCACGTCCGTGCCCTGCGGTCCAAGCCACCCGCGGCGCCGAAGCGGCTGGACCGGTTGCCCCAGCACACCGTGTTCGCGGCCCCGGCCGGTGGCGCGCCGGCGATCGCCGCCGTGCTGCGCCGGCACCGCTGGCGGGTGGCGGTACGCGGCGACGAGGTGTCGGCCGAGAAGGGCTACCTGAAGGAGACCGGCAACCTGCTCTTCCACGCCTCGTTGGTGGTGGTGCTCGTCGGTGTCGCCCTCGGCTCCTGGTACGGCTGGAGTGGTAACCGGGTCCTGGTCGCCGGCGCGGACAACGCCTTCTGCAACACGCAGCAGCAGTACGCCGAGACGTCGTTCGGCCCCCAGGTGGCCAGCGCCGATCTGCCCCGCTTCTGCCTGCAGCTGGACGACTTCGAGGCGAGGTTCCTGGAGTCCAACGGCCAGCCGGAGTTCTTCAACGCCAAGGTGACCGTGGACGAGAACGGCGGCACCCCCCGCCCGGCGGAGTTCTCGGTGAACTCGCCGCTGCGGCTGGACGGGGCGAACGTCTACCTGCTCGGCCACGGATACGCCCCGGTGGTCCGCTACACCGACCGGTTCGGGCGGAGCCAGACCAGCCCGAACCCCTTCCTGAGCACCGGGGACATCGGCTTGACCGGGGAGGGGCTGGCGGCCTTCCCGGACGCGAACGTCGACCCGGCCACCGGTGAGCGGGACCCGGAGCTCCAGGTGGCCTTCAGCGGTCTGTACCTGCCGACCGCCCCTCAGCAGGCTCCGTTCGTCCGTTCGGAGTTCCCGACCGAGCGCAATCCGCTGCTCAATCTCGTTGCTTACCGGGGCAATCTGGGGCTGGATGCCGGTATCCCCGGCTCGGTGTACAAGCTGGACCAGCGGCAGGTCGACGCCGGCCGGGTCAAGGAGGTCGGCACCCAGCTGCTTCAGGTCGGTGAGGTCTGGACCCTGGACGACGGCACCACGTTGGAGTTCCTGGGCACCGAGCCGTACATCGTCCTGTCCGTAAGGTACGACCCGGGCTCGACGCTGCTGCTTATCAGTTCGGGCACGCTGCTGCTGGGCCTGATGGGCTCGCTCTTCGGCCGCCGCCGGCGGGTCTTCTTCCGGGTACGCCCGGCTGACCCCGCGGGTGAATCTTCGACGCCCGGTAGTAGTTTGGTCGACGCCGGTGGTCTGCCGCGCGTTGACCATCCCGGCTTCGCCGACGAATTCACCCGGCTCGTCGCGGCGGTCAGCGGAGCCGGGCGGCGGGCCGATCCTGATGGGCCGGCCGGAGCGCGAGTAGGAGCCGAGTGATGTCCGTACTCTCCGACCAGCTGGTGACCTTCTCGATCCTGGCCTACCTGGTCGCGATGGTGGTGCACGCCGTCGAGTACGCGCTGGGCAACGCCCGCGTTCGCGTCGCCCCGCCCGCCCGCGAGCTGGTCGGCGCCGGGGTCGGGGCGGCCCGCGGTGCGGGTTCCGGGCCGGAGCCGACCGTCCGTGCTGCCACCGCCG
The DNA here is from genome assembly GCF_000378845.1 of Salinispora pacifica DSM 45544. NCBI lineage: Bacteria > Bacillati > Actinomycetota > Actinomycetes > Micromonosporales > Micromonosporaceae > Salinispora > Salinispora pacifica. The sequence continues at coordinate 3,747,813 of NZ_KB905359.1, forward strand.
CTCAGCGGACCGCCGCCCGCGCCCGGATGGCCGGCCTGGGCGCGGTCGCTGTGACCGTGCTGGCCGCCCTGCTGCACCTCGGTGCGCTGATCGCCCGCGGGGTCGCGGCCGACCGGATGCCCTGGGGCAACATGTACGAGTTCGTCCTGACGGTCTCCTTCATCGGGGTCGCCAGTTGGTTCGTCGTGCTCTGGAAGCGCCCCACGCTGCGCCGGCTCGGGCTGCTCCTGACGCTGGTGATGGTGCTGCTGGTGGCCACCGCCGAGCTGCTGCTCTACACCCCGATCGTGCCGCTGGTGCCGGCGCTCAACTCCTACTGGTTCATCATTCACGTCGCCACGATCGTCTTCAGCTCCGGCATTTTCCTGCTCGGCGTGGTACCAGCGTGCGCCTACCTGATGCGGGCCGGCTACGAGCAGGGTCGGCGCAGCTTCCCCTACCTGTTGGCGAAGCGCATGCCGGCCGCGGCGGCCCTGGAGCGATTGACCTTCCGGCTGCACGCCTTCTCGTTCCCGATCTTCACCTTCGCGGTGATCGCCGGCGCGATCTGGGCCGAGGCGGCGTGGGGTCGTGCGTGGGGCTGGGACCCGAAGGAGATCTGGGCGTTCATCTCCTGGGTGGTGTACGCCGGCTATCTGCACGCCCGAGCCACCCCGAGCGTCAAACGGAACGTGGCCACCTGGCTCGCGATCCTGGGTTTCCTCACCGTGATGATGAACCTCTTCGGCGTGAACATCTTCTTCGAGGGGCTGCACTCCTACGGCGGCCTCGACTGATCCCGGAGCACGACACGTGCTCGAGGCCCCGTTCCCGCACCCCGGCTGGGGTGGTGGGCCGGGCGGTGGGGGAGACTTGCGGGTATGGCGGCTCGTGGCTTTCCGTACTCCGATCTGAAGGACTTCCTGGCGGCGCTGGAGCGCGCGGGTGAGCTACGGCGGGTGGACGTCCCGGTGGATCCGACGCTGGAGCTGAGCGAGGTCGTCACCCGGACGGTTCGGGCCGGGGGCCCGGCCCTCCTCTTCGAGCAGCCGACCCGGGGCGAGATGCCGGTGGCGATCAATCTGTTCGGCACCGAGAGGCGGATGGCGATGGCGCTCGGCGTCGAGTCGCTGGACGAGATCGGGGCGCGGATCGGCGCGCTGGTGCGGCCGGAGTTGCCGGTCGGCTGGAGTGGTATCCGGGAGGGCCTCGGCAAGGTCATGCAGCTCAAGTCGGTGCCGCCGCGCAAGGTCAAGACGGCCCCCTGCCAGCAGGTGGTGTACCGGGGCGACGACGTCGACCTGAACCGGCTGCCCGGCCTGCAGGTGTGGCCCGGTGACGGGGGGGTCTTCCACAACTACGGGTTGACCCACACCAAGCATCCCGAGACCGGCGCGCGCAACCTCGGCCTCTACCGGCTTCAGCAGCACAGTCGGAACACGCTGGGCATGCACTGGCAGATCCACAAGGACTCCACCGCCCACCACGCGGTCGCCGAGCGGCTCGGCCAACGGCTGCCGGTCGCCATCGCCATCGGCTGCGACCCGGTGATCTCGTACGCCGCGAGCGCCCCACTCCCCGGTGATATCGACGAGTACCTGTTCGCGGGCTTCCTGCGGGGGGAGCGGGTCGAGATGGTCGACTGCCTGACCGTGCCACTCCAGGTGCCGGCGCACGCCCAGGTGGTGCTTGAGGGCTACCTGGAGCCGGGTGAGCGGCTGCCCGAGGGGCCGTTCGGGGACCACACCGGCTACTACACGCCGGTGGAGCCGTTTCCGGTCCTGCACGTCGAGACGATGACCATGCAGCGCAACCCGGTCTACCACTCGATCGTCACCTCGAAGCCGCCGCAGGAGGACCACGGTCTGGGCAAGGCCACCGAGCGGATCTTCCAGCCGCTGCTCAAGCTGCTCATCCCGGACATCGTCGACTACGACCTGCCGGCAGCCGGGGTCTTCCACAACTGCGCGATCGTGTCGATCCGGAAGCGCTACCCGAAGCACGCGCAGAAGGTGATGAACGCGATCTGGGGCGCGCACCTGATGTCGATGACCAAGCTGATCGTGATCGTGGACGAGGACTGCGACGTACACGACTACAACGAGGTCGCGTTCCGGGCCTTCGGCAACGTGGACTACACCCGGGACCTGCTGCTCACCGAGGGGCCGGTGGACCATCTGGACCACGCCTCGTACCAGCAGTTCTGGGGCGGTAAGGCCGGCGTCGACGCCACCCGCAAGCTTCCCAGCGAGGGCTACACCCGGGGCTGGCCCGAGGAGATGACCATGTCCCCCGAGGTGGTGTCGCTGGTCGACAAGCGCTGGAAGGAGTACGGCATCTGATGTCCGGCTTCTCCGATCCGCGGGACCTCGCCGTCCCGGCCCGCGCCGCATCGGCCAGCGCGGACTCGCGCGGGCGGATCCGGGCGTTCCTCGACCTCGTGGCGATCGAGCACTCCGTCTTCGCGCTGCCCTTCGCCTACCTCTCCGCCTTGACCGCGATGCAGGTCAACGGCGGTCAGGTGCGCTGGCTCGACCTGTTACTGATCACCGTGGCGATGGTCGGGGCGCGGACGTTCGCGATGGCCGCCAACCGGATCCTGGATCGGCGGATCGACGCGCTGAACCCGCGCACCGCCAACCGGGAACTGGTGACCGGGGCGGTCAGCCCGGGTACGGCCTGGGCCGGCGCGGGCGTCGCCCTGGCGGTCTTCCTGGTCGCCGCCGCGCTGCTGAACCCCCTCTGTCTGGTGCTGGCGCCGCTCGCGGTCGTACCGCTGGTCGGCTACCCGTACGCGAAGCGGTTCACCAACTGGCCGCACGCGGTCCTGGCGGTGGCGCAGGCGGTCGGCCCGGTCGGTGCGTGGCTCGCGGTGACCGGTACCTTCGCCGGCTCCGGGCCGGCCTGGCTGCTCGGGGTGGCGGTCGGGCTGTGGATCGGCGGTTTCGACCTGATCTACGCCTGTCAGGACGCCGAGGTGGACCGGGAGATCGGCGTGCACAGCGTTCCGGCCCGGTACGGGCTGCGGTTCGCGTTGCACGCGTCCACCGTCGCGCACGTGGTGACCTTCGTGCTCTTCGTCTGGTTCGGCGCCCTGGTCGGCTTCGGCTGGCTCTGGTGGATCGGGCTGGCGCTGACCGCGGTCGCCTTCGCCTACCAACACGTGGTGGTGAGCCCGACCGACCTGAGCCGGGTCAACCGGGCCTTCTTCACCGCGAACGGCTTCGTCGGGATCGCGCTCTTCGGCTTCGCCCTGCTTGACCTGGTGGTACGCCTCGGGCTACGGCCCTGACCAGGGAACCGGGGGTGCCCGTCGGCGGCCGAGGGTGACCAGGCAGGCTGGGACCATGCGTGAACCATGGGTGGTTGGTGTCTCCGGAGCCTCCGGCACGCCGTACGCGGCTGCTGTCCTGCGGGCCCTACTGGACGCGGGCGAAGCCGTTGATCTGATCGTGTCCCGGGCGGCCCGGCTGACCATCCTGGACGAGACCGGGCGGTCGTTCCGGGACGGGCACTGGGCGGAGGACCTCGCCGCCTGGTTGGGGCGCGACCTGAGCGGAGCCGATCTCCGGCACTGGCCGGCCGGCGATCTCGCCGCCGGGCCGAGCAGCGGCTCCTACCGGGCACGTGGGATGGCGGTCGTCCCGGCGAGTACGGCGGCCTGCGCCGGGATCTCCATCGGGCTCTCCAAGGACCTGTTGCAACGCGCTGCCGAGGTCAACCTCAAGGAGCGCCGCCCGGTGGTCGTCGTGCCGCGGGAGACACCGGTGACCCGGAGCCACCTGGAGCACCTGGTCGCGCTGCACGACGCCGGTGCGGTGGTGCTGCCCGCCAGCCCCGGTTTCTACGGGGCGGGAGCGGAGGCCTCCGCCGCCCAGCTGGTCGACTTCGTCGCCGGGAAGGTGCTGGATGCCCTGGGTGTGCCGCACACGCTCTTCCGGCGCTGGGCGGGTGAGTTGGGAGCGGCGCGTTCCTGAGCTGACGGTGGCGGCGCGTTCCTGAGCTGACGGTGGCGGCGCGCTCCCGAGCTGACGGTGGCGGTGCGGAGCGGGCGGCGATCACCCGCCGGCTACCGCCTCAGTACATCCCGGCGTTGGCCGGGCCGGGTCCGGGGCCGGTCGGGGCGGCGGGACCAGCGTTGTTCGGTCGCTCCATCCCCTCCGCCTCATCCAACATTCCCTCGCCCTCGAGCAGGGCCCGAACTTCGGATTCCCGAAATCGGCGATGCCCGCCCGGAGTTCGGATGCTGCCTATCCGGCCAGCCGCCGCCCACCTGGTCACAGTCTTCGGATCCACCCGAAACAGCGCGGCGACCTCACCCGGTGTCAGCAGGCGATCTCCAGTGTCCACAGCCCCCTCCTCGCATCGACGAAGCCCCCGGCTGAACACACTGCCCCCGGCGGTGCGAGCCCAGAGCCGTCATGAGGGACGTATGGCAATTACAGCACCGGCAGCCAGTCGTGTCCGCCGAACGCGAGAAAAGCACTGATCAGGAGGTTAGGCAATGGTACCCGTAGCTGTGCCCTGTTGCGGTTGGTTCGTCAACAATGGCAGGGCGCGGGGCCGACCATCGGGACCGGACGCCCGAGGGTGGGTCAGTGCTATTAGGGTCTGTCAGTGCTACTAGGGTCTACAGTCCGTGGACGCGATCGACCTGAACATTATCGAACTGCTGCGGGGCAACGCCCGCCTCTCGTACGCCGAGCTTGCCCGCCAGGTGGGCCTATCGGCACCAGCAGTGCATGAGCGGGTCGGCAAGCTGGAGTCCAGTGGAGTCATCCGTGCGTACCGAGCCGAGATCGAGCCGGAGAGCATCGGGCTGGGCGTGACCGCCCTGATCGAGATCATTGAGGAGTCCGCCGCGGACACCGACGACGTGCTGGAAGCATTCCGCGCCATTCCGGAGATTGAGTCCTGCTATTTCATGGCCGGCGTGGAGTCGTTCCTGCTCAAGGCGAGGGTCGGCACCATCGGGGAGTTGGAGGCGCTGATCGTACGGTTGAACCGTACTCCCGGTGTCGCCTCCACCCGTACCGGGATCGCCCTGTCGACCAAGTGGGAGAACCGCCCCCAGCCCGTCGGTACGCCGCCGGCCTGACCGGCCAGCTCGCCGCCGACCCGAGCCGATGCGGTAGACCACGCCTCGTGACCTCCCCCGGGGGTCAACCCGCCCGTCGGGCCCGGTCGACCCCCGCGCAAAGCTCTGTCACTGCGCGCGGGCCAGGATCAGGCCGCGGCGGCCCGGCTTGCTAGGTTGCTGGACGTGACTCATCTGGACCGGTGTGACGAGGCGAGCCGGGGGTGGGTGACCGAGGCGATTGCCGCCGTGGAGGCGGACGCCAACCGGTCCGCCGACACCCATCTGCTGCCGTTCCCCCTGCCTCGGCCGTGGGGTATCGACCTCTACCTCAAGGACGAGTCGGTGCATCCGACCGGCTCCCTGAAGCACCGGCTGGCCCGATCCCTGTTCCTCTACGGGCTCTGCAACGGGTGGATCGGCCCGGGTACCACGATCGTGGAGGCCTCCTCGGGGTCGACGGCGGTCTCCGAGGCGTACTTCGCCCGGATGCTGGGGCTGCCGTTCATCGCGGTGATGCCGGCGTCCACCTCGCCGGAGAAGATCGCGAAGATTGAGTTCCAGGAGGGGCGCTGCCACCTGGTAAACGACCCGGCCAAGGTGGTCATCGAGGCTCGGTGGCTGGCCGAGGACACGGGCGGCCACTTCATGGACCAGTTCACGTACGCCGAGCGGGCCACTGACTGGCGGGGCAACAACAACATCGCCGAGTCGATCTTTTCGCAGCTGGCGTTGGAGCGGCACCCGGTGCCGGCGTGGGTCGTGGTCGGAGCCGGTACCGGCGGCACCAGTGCCACCATCGGCCGGTACACCCGCTTCCGGCGGCTGCCCACGAAGCTCTGCGTGGTGGACCCGGAGAACTCGGCGTTCTATCCGGCCTGGCAGGCCTCCGACTGGTCGGTGCGCACCGGCCGCGGCTCGCGAATCGAGGGCATCGGGCGGCCGACGGTGGAGGCATCCTTCCTGCCATCGGTGGTGGACCGGATGGTGCAGGTGCCCGACGCCGCCTCGCTGGCCGCGATGCGGGCCGGCTCCGCGGTGCTCGGCCGCCGGCTCGGCGGCTCGACCGGCACCAACCTCTGGGGTGCCTTCGGCCTGATCGCCGGCCTGCTCGCGGAGGGGAAGACCGGCTCGGTGGCCACGCTGATCTGCGACGCCGGAGACCGCTACGCCGACACCTACTACGCCGACGACTGGGTGGCCGCCCAGGGGCTGGATCTCGCCCCACATCTGGCGACCATCGAGCGGTTCCTGGCCAGCGGCGCCTGGCCGGCCTGAGGAGTGCCCTCCGGCCGGCCCGGCGCCGGCCGGTCAGTAGGTGTTCGCTGCCGGGCGGCCGCCGAACCGCCGATCCCCCGATCGCCGCTCCGACCGGCCTTCCGTCGACCGGCCCGAGTGGCGGCGATCGCCGGAACGTACCGGTTCGCCGCGGCGGTGACGGTCCGGGAATCGGCGAGCCCCGTCTGGCCGGCCAGCGCGTCGGCGCGGCTCGGGCTCGGGCTCGTCCCGAACTGGTACGCCGCTCGGTTCCCGGGCTCCGGTCAGCTCGGCCAGCGCTGGGTCACCGGCTCGCACCCGGGTCTGTGCCGGGGCCACCCCCGCCTTCTCCAGCATGGCGAGGGTGCCGCGGCGTTGTTTCGGCAGTGCCAGGGTCGCCACCGCGCCGGTCTCGCCGGCCCGTGCGGTCCGCCCCGCTCGGTGCAGGTAGTCCTTCGGATCCTTCGGCGGGTCAACGTGCAGTACCAGCGATACGCCGTCGACGTGGATGCCGCGGGCCGCCACGTCGGTGGCGACCAGGACATTCGTACGGCCTTCCCGAAACTCGGCCAGGGTGCGGGTACGCATCCGCTGGGTCTTGCCGCCGTGCAGGCCGCCGGCGCGCACCCCGACTGCCGCGAGCTGCCCCACCAGTCGGTCCACGCCGAGTTGGGTCCGGGCGAAGACCATCGTCCGCCCCTCCCGGGCCGCGATCGACGCGACGACCGAGAACTTGTCCTGCGGTGGGATCAGCAGCAGGTGATGATCCATCGTTTCCACCGCCGCCGTCGGTGGCGCGGTCGAGTGGGTGACCGGGTCGGTCATGAAGCGCCGTACCAGCGCGTCCACGTCACGGTCCAGGGTGGCCGAGAAGAGGAGCCGCTGCGCGTCGGCGGGGGTCTTGGCCAGAAGTTCGGTGACCTCGGGCAGGAACCCCATGTCGGCCATCTGGTCCGCCTCGTCCAGCACGGTGACCTCAATGTCGTCGAGGCGGCAGACGCCCCGCTCAATGAGGTCAGCGAGCCGGCCAGGTGTGGCCACCAGCACCTCGACGCCACGTCGTAGGGCACTGATCTGCCGGTCGTAGGGCACTCCGCCGACCGCGGTCCGCAGGAACACCCCGATCGCCCGGCCGAGCGGGAACAGGGCGTCGCTGACCTGCATAGCCAGCTCCCGAGTCGGTACCAGCACGAGCGCGCGCGGGTGTCGGGAGCGGGCCCGTTCCCCGTCCGCCAGCCGGGCGAGCAGGGGGAGGCCGAACGCCAGCGTCTTTCCGGAGCCGGTCTGGCCGCGGCCGAGTACATCGCGGCCGGCGAGCGCATCCGGCATGGTGGCGCGTTGGATCTCGAACGGAGTGGTGATCCCCTGCCGGGCCAATGTCCGGACCAGGGGTTGGGGCAGGCCGAGCGCGGCGAAGTCGACGAGTTCGGGGGCGGATGGGGGCATGCCAGGGTCGATCGACGTGGTCAAGAATGGCCTTTCGAGTGGGGCGCATCTTCGCGATGGCCGCCGCGACGAAATGCCGCCGGATCACCCGCAAGATCGCCCATGGGCGCGCGAAGGGGCACGCCAGGTCAGTTTCCGCGCCAGTGTACGGCGATGACCCACCGCGCCGTACACCCGCCGGGGCACAGTGGGCGGGCTCACCCGCTGGACAGGTTCTCGAACGCACCGTCCAGCGCATTGTTGGCGATGAGGACGACCACCACACCGATCGCCACCAGCAGGGCGAGCGAGGCGGCCAGGGCGGCCAGCACCCGGGTGTTGCTGGGACGTTGCTCGTTCGATATCTCTGTCCGGCCCTGGGCGAGGATATGCCCGGTCAGGGAGCCCGAGTTCTCCACCGGGTTGACCGGGAAGGCGACGGTGGACAGGCCCGACCCGTCACCGTAGAGGCTGCTCAGGTCACCCTCATACGGGTTTTGGTGCCCGATGCCCGGCCGTTGCTGGTGGTTGGTTGGGGGGAGGGCTTGGGTGGTGGCGGCCGAGGCCGGGGTGGGGTGCTGGTGGTTGGTTGGGGGGAGGGCCTGGGTGGTGGCGGCCGAGGCCGCCGGCGGTGGTGACTCCGGGTGGACCTCGGAGATCGGCGATGTCGCGGTGCGCGGGGTGGGGAGTGGGCCGGGCGCGGAGGCATTGGCTCGCCCGGACGGTCCGGTACTGCCGCCGGAGGCGGCCGGTGGTGGCGGGAACGGGGAGGTCGGCGCCGGGTCGGTTGGCGCGGGCACCGGCGGCCCAGGTGGCGCCGGTGTCGGGGGTATCGGGGCAGGTGGCGCCGGCTGTGGTCGGATCGGCCCCGGCGGGTGGGGACCGGGGGCCGGCGCCGGCTCGGGTGCCGGTGGAGCTGGGTCTGGAACGGATGGCTCGGGTGGCTGCACCGGCTCGGGCGGTTGCACCGGCTCGGGTGGTTGCACCGGCTCGGGTGGTTGCATGGGCTCGGGTGGCTGCACCGGCTCGGGCTCTCTGGGGCCAGCCTGGTGGTAGACCCAGGCCTGCCCCGTCGCCGGCCGAATAACCGTCGTGTCCGTGGCGGATGGGTCCACCGGGTCGTTCTGTTCGGCCATGTTCGCCCTCCGCGCCGTGCTCGCACCCGGACTCGTGCCACCCGAGCCGGGAATGCCTGGTCTCACCGTGCCACATTCCGTCCAGGTAGCACAGCCGGAGCAGGGCTACCGGACATCTGCCGGGCCACCCCAGGTGTCCCGGCTACGGATGTGGCGCTGACCCGTCGGGCCGGCTGGTCGGCGCGGTCGCGCCGGCTACGGCAGGAAGGCGCCGAAGTTCAGCCGGAATGAGCTGTCGTAGCCCAGCAGGAATGAGCTCTCGGTCGGTACCGCTGAGGACGAGACGGTGGGGGACGGGGGTGCCGAGGATGAGGTGGTGGGCGGTGGGGTACTGGTCGGAGACGCCGAGGGCGAGGCGGTGGGGGACGGAGTGGTGCTGGGGCTGGTCGTGGGGGGCGGGGGGCTGGTTGGCGAGGTCGAGGGCGATGGGGTGGTGCTGGGGCTGGTCGACGGCGACGGCGTGGTGCTGGGGCTCGTCGAGGGCGATGGGGTGGTGCTGGGGCTGGTCGACGGCGGCGGGGTGCTCGTGGCCGAGGGGGACGGTGTCGGCTTCGGGGTGGTCGAGGCGGTCGGCGTGGGCGTCGGGGTTGACGTGGGCGCGGGGACCCCGTCGACCACTCGTGTCGCCGCGTAGAGGCGCGACCAGGTCACAGTTGAGATCTTGACCACGTCGCCGCTGCTCGGGGCGTGGACCATCCGCCCGCCGCCGATGTACATGCCGATGTGATGGATGCTGGTCCAGCTCGACCCGGAGGCGAAGAAGAGAAGGTCACCGGGGAGTAGGCCGGTCCGCGGAACGGTGCGGTTTCGGGTCGCGTAGTACTGGTCGCGGGAGACCCGGGGCAGGCTGCGGTAGCCGGCCGAGCGGTAGGCAGCCCAGATCAGGCCCGAGCAGTCGAACCGATCCGGTCCCTCGGCCGCCCAGAGGTACGGATCACCGAGCTGATCCAGCGCGTAGCCGACCGCCGCACGGGCGGTGGGGTGCGCCGCGAGCCCGTTCGCCGTTTCGTCGGCGACCCACTGCGCGCCGAGCGCCTGCTCCGCCGCCTCCTGCTGACGCTCCAGCTCCAGCAGTTGGGCTTCGTTGTCCCGGCGGAGAGTGGTGAGCTTCGCCTTCTCGCTCTGCAACGCCTGCTCGGTGCTGGCGTAGGAGGTGTTGACGGAACGTAGCCGAGACTGCGCCGCTGTCATCACCTGCTGCGCGGCCTGCTCGTCGGCGCGGGCACGGTTGAGCTCCCGGGTCGCCGCGGTGCTCTCCCCGCCGGCGACGTCCTTCCCCCGGGCGAGGCCGGAGAGCTCGCTCAGATCCTGGAGATCGTCGGCGAAGGGCGCGGAGGGTAACGCCGCAGCCGCCTTGAGCGCGTCGGCGGCCGCGGCATCGGCGCGCGACTGGGCCTTGGCCAGCGCGGTCAGGGCCACGTTCAGCTCCTGCTCGGCGGCGACCAGCTGCGCCTCCGCCTCGGTGCGCTGCTGCTTCAGCAGGAGTAGCTCGTCGCTCAGCTGGCCGATGCGGGCCTCGGCCGCGTAGATCTGGGTGGCGAGTGGCCCGTTGATGAGGTTGTTGACCGGCGTTGTGGCCGACGGGGCAGGCGATTCACCGCCGGGCAGGCTCAGTGGGCCGGACAGGACCGGGCGGGCGCCGCTGTCGGGCACGGTGTCGGGCAGTGGCGGATCGGCGTAGACCGGCGCGCTGAGCGCACCGGCGGCGATGATGCCCAGCAACGCGGACCAGAGCTTTGGACGGAGCACCGGCGAGATCACTGGGCTTCGTCGAGGTCGCCGTCCGTAGCTGCTGTCGCCCATTCCGCTCCTTGTCTGGGTTAATCCGTGCATTGGGGGCACACGGTGCCCGGACGCTACCAGTGGTGTGTCGCACTCGGCTTCACCCTGTCCTACCGCAGATGAGCAGCGATGTCGATGTATGGCCGGGTTACGAGTGGCTGAGAATTCGGCTGACGGCGACGGAGGAGAGCGGTGAGGTTCGTCGCGGCCCACCGCCCGCGCTGACCGCTGGTTCCTCGGCCCACGTAGGCTCGACCGGGACCGCAGGCGGAAGGACGGGGCTGGAGATGGACGCCGGACTCAAGCGCGAGCTCGAAGCGAAGGTGTACGCCGGCGAGCGGCTGACCCGCGCGGACGGGATCGCCCTCTACGACAGCGACGATCTGACCTGGCTGGGTCGGCTTGCCCATCACCGGCGGACCGAGCGCAACGGCGACCGGGTGATGTTCAACGTCAACCGGCACCTGAACCTGACCAACGTCTGCAGCGCCAGCTGTGCGTACTGCTCGTTCCAGCGCAAGCCGGGCGAGAAGGACGCGTACACGATGCGGATCGACGAGGCGGTCCGCAAGGCCAAGGAGATGGAGGACGAGCAGCTCACCGAGCTGCACATCGTCAACGGGCTGCACCCCACCCTGCCGTGGCGCTACTACCCGAAGGTGCTCCGTGAGCTGAAGGCGGCGCTGCCGAACGTCCGGCTCAAGGCCTTCACCGCGACCGAGGTGCAGTGGTTCGAGAAGATCAGCGGACTGAGCGCCGACGAGATCCTGGACGAGCTGATGGACGCCGGTCTGGAGTCGCTGACCGGCGGCGGTGCGGAGATCTTCGACTGGGAGGTGCGGCAGCACATCGTTGACCACGCCTGCCACTGGGAAGACTGGTCCCGGATCCACCGGCTGGCGCACAACAAGGGCATGAAGACCCCGTCAACCATGCTGTACGGGCACATCGAGGAGCCCCGGCATCGGGTTGACCACGTGCTGCGGCTGCGGGAGCTGCAGGACGAGACCAACGGCTTCGTGGTCTTCATCCCGCTGCGCTACCAGCATGACTTCGTCGACTCGGCGGACGGCAAGATCCGTAACCAGATCCAGGCGCGGACGACGATGGCCTCGCCGGCGGAGTCGCTGAAGACGTACGCGGTGTCCCGGCTGCTCTTCGACAACGTCCCGCACGTGAAGTGCTTCTGGGTGATGCACGGGCTCTCGGTCGCCCAGCTGTCGCTGAACTTCGGCGTGGACGACCTGGACGGCTCGGTGGTCGAATACAAGATCACCCATGATGCCGACTCGTACGGCACGCCGAGCACCATGAACCGGGCTGACCTGCTGGACCTGATCTGGGACGCCGGGTTCCGCCCGGTCGAGCGCAACACCCGGTACGACGTCGTGCGCGAGTACGACGCCGCGCCCTCGCTCGCCGACCGTCGCGCGCAGCCGCAGCAGGTGTGGGCCTGATCGTCCTGGCCGGCGGTTCGCGTACCCTCGTAGGGCCATGACCGAGCAGCGCAACAGAATTCCCCGGCGAGATGCCGAGGGGCGGGTGCTGACCCTGGGTGACCTGCTCGGGGTGAGCCTGGCTGGCTGGGTCATCGGGGTGCTCGCGTTGGTGGCACTGGACTGGGGCTTCACCTCGCTCAGTTCGGGGGAGTTCGGCCAGGCCAACGGGTGGTTGGCGGTGATCCTGCCGGCCTGGCTCTACTGGGATGACTTCCGCGCCTGGGGGTTTGGCGCCGCCCGGGTGGTGGCGGGCCTGGTGGCCGGGGCCGTGGGGCTGACCCTCGGCTTGGTGGTGGCCGGCCTCACCGCTGACCTGCCGCCGGTGGTCTCCGGCGGGTTGGGCGCGGCGGCCTTCACCGTCGGGTACGCGGTGGTGTGGTTCCACGGTGTGCGGTGGCTGGCCCGGAGGACGGGCTGAGGTCGCCCGTCGACGGCGGAGAACGGAGTACGGAGATGAGCGCGGCGGTCAAGTACACGCTGGGCCGGATCGGGCTGTTTGTCGTCGTGCTGGCGGCCCTCTGGTTCGTGGAGTTGAATCTCTTTATCAAGTTGATGGTGGCGTTGATCTTCTCGGCGGCGCTCGCCTTCTTCCTGCTGCGGCCGTGGCGGGAGGAGATGGCCGAGGAGATGGCCGCCGCCGCCGAGCGACGGCGCGCGGAGAAGGAGCGGCTGCGTTCGGCGCTGGCCGGCGAGGACGACGCCGGGACGGGCTCGGCGGAGCGGGGCGGCGAGGACGCCACCGGGATGGGCTCGGCGGAGCAGGGTGGCGACCCGCCGAAGTCCTGACCTCGGGCCGGGATCCCATCAAATTTACGCATGGAAGAATATTGATATGACCATGCGCTGGGTGGTGGAGTGTGCGGTACCAGGCGGGAAGGTTTCCCGCGCTCATCAGGAGGTTGTCCATGGCCTTCCGCACCCCCACCCTTCGCCGCCGCCTCGCGCTCGTCGTCGCCGCGGGGTTCGGCCTGCTTACCTTCGCCGCGGCACCGGTCTCCGCGAACACCACGCCGGACCCCAGCGGTGAGTCGGCCGCCGTCCAGTACCGGGTGCTCGGCCCGCGTACCCTGACCGACCGCAGCGCGGTCGCCAGCACCGGCGCCGCGATCGACTACTCCGAGCACGGCGTCCTGCACGTCACCGCCACCGCCGCCGAGGCCACCGCGATCACCAAGCTGGGCTTCGAGCTGGAGGAGGTTCCGGTAACCCACGCCGACCACGATCACGACCACGGGGACGTCGGCATCTCCGACTTTCCGCCCGCCGACTCCGACTACCACAACTACGCCGAGCTGACGGCGGTGGTGAACCAGGTGGTGGCGGAGCACCCCAGCATCGCGCGGAAGATCAGCATCGGCACCTCGCACGAGGGCCGGGACCTGATGGCGGTGAAGATCTCCGACAACGTCGGGACCGACGAGGACGAACCGGAAATCCTCTTCAACTCCCAGCAGCACGCTCGGGAGCACCTGACCGTGGAGATGGCGATCTACCTGCTCAACCTCTTCACCGACAACTACGGCAGTAACTCCCGGGTCACCGACGTGGTCAACAGCCGGGAACTGTGGATCGTCCCGACCGTGAACCCGGACGGCAGCGAGTACGACATCGCCACCGGCTCGTACCGGTCGTGGCGCAAGAATCGGCAGCCGAACAGCGGCTCGTCCTGGGTCGGCACCGACCTGAACCGCAACTGGGACTACCTCTGGGGTTGCTGCGGCGGCTCCTCCGGTTCCACCTCGTCGAGCACCTACCGGGGCCCGTCGCCCTTCTCCGCCCCGGAGACCGATGCGGTGCGCGACTTCGTGGACAGCCGGGTCGTCGGCGGAGTCCAGCAGATCAAGGCCAACATCGACTTCCACACCTACTCCGAGCTGGTGCTCTGGCCATTCGGCTACACATACAGCAACACCGCCCCGGGGATGACCGCCGACCAGTACAACACCTTCGCCACCATCGGCGGGGAGATGGCGGCCACCAACGGCTACACCCCACAGCAGTCCAGCGACCTGTACATCACCGATGGCAGCAGCATCGACTGGATGTGGGGGGCGCACGGGATCTGGGCGTACACCTTCGAGCTGTACCCCCGCTCCGCCGCGGGCGGCGGCTTCTACCCACCCGATGAGGTCATTCCGGCGGAGACCGCCCGCAACCGCGAAGCGGTGCTGCTCCTCTCCGAGTACGCCGACTGCCCGTACCGGGCGATCGGCAAGGAGGACCAGTACTGCGGCGATGGTGGCGGCGGGGAGACGGTCTGGGCGGACACCTTCGAGACCGCGACCGGCTGGACGATCAACCCCAACGGCACCGACAGCGCCACCACCGGCCAGTGGGAGCGGGGTGCCGCCCAGGCGACCAGCTACTCCGGCGCCAAGCAGCTCACCCCGTACGCGGGCGGTAACGACCTGGTCACCGGCCGGCTCGCCGGCTCCTCGGCGGGCACCCACGACATCGACGGCGGCGTGACCAGCGCCCGCTCCCCGGCGGTGGCCCTGCCCTCGAACGGCACGCTGACGCTCTCGTTGGCCTGGTACCTGGCGCACTACTCGAACGCCTCCTCAGCCGACTACTTCCGGGTCAGCGTCGTGCACAGCGGCGGCACCACCACCCTGCTCAACCAGGCCGGGGCGGCGACCAACCGCAGCGCCTCCTGGTCGGTGGCCAACCTCGACCTGACGCCGTACGCCGGCCAGTCGATCCAGATCCAGGTGGCGGCGGCGGATGCCGCCGGCGGGAGCCTCGTCGAGGCTGCCGTCGACAACGTCACCATCACCGTTTCCTGAATTCCGGGTGGGGGCCCATCCCTGGGCCCCCACCCCCACCTCGTCACACGTCTGCGGCCCTCCGGGCGCCGGCGCGACCGTGCGCTACGGTGCTACCGACCATTCCGCAGCGAAGCCGGTGGGAAACCGGCACTGTCCCGCAACTGTGATGCCCCGGGGTCATCCCGGGGACGAGTCAGGTCGCCTGCGGTCGGTCGCGATACGCGCTCTCGAGGAAGGGCGCCTCGTGGACGGGCACCTCGGTCCCTGTCGGCGAAGCACCAACTCCTCGACCGACAGGAGGCCCGATGTCCAGACGTACCCCCCGGTTCTTCACCGCGGCCCTCGCGGTGGCCGCGCTCGCACTCGCCGGCTGCGCCGAGAAGACCACCGACTCCCCCGCAGCCGAAGACGGCGCGTCCAGCGCCGCGACCTTCCCGGTAACCGTCGGCTCGCTGACGCTGGAGCAGCAGCCGGAGAAGATCGTCTCGCTGTCGCCGACCGCCACCGAGATGCTCTTCGCGATCGGGGCGGGGCCGCAGGTCGTCGCGGTCGACGACAACTCCAACCATCCGGCGGAGGCGCCGCGGACCGACCTCTCCGGCTTCCAGCCGAACGCTGAGGCGATCGCCGCCCACAACCCCGACCTGGTGCTGCTCGCCAGCGACCAGAACAAGATCGTGGACCAACTCACCACGCTGGAGATCCCGGTCTTCCGCACCCCGGCGGCGGTCACGCTGGAAGACACCTATCGGCAGTTCACCGAGGTCGGCGCGTTGACCGGGCACCCCGCCGAGGCCGCCGACGTGGTCAGCCAGATGCAGGACGACATCGCGGAGTTGGTCGCCGACCTGCCCGAGCGGGCGGAGAAGCTCACCTACTTCCACGAGCTCGGCCCCGAGCTGTACACCGCCACCAGCAAGACCTTCATCGGCTCGCTCTACGCGCTCGCCGGGCTCGAGAACATCGCCGACCCGGCCGACGCGGACGGCGAGAGCGGCGGTTACCCGCAGCTCTCCGAGGAGGTCATCGTCAAGGCCAACCCGGACTTCGTCTTCCTCGCCGACACCAAGTGCTGCCAGCAGAGCGTCGCGTCGGTCCAGGATCGACCCGGCTGGGCGACGATCACCGCCGTACAGGAGAACCAGGTCGTCGAGCTCGACGACGACATCGCCTCCCGGTGGGGCCCGCGCGTCGTCGACCTGCTCCGCACGATCATCGAGGCGACCGCCAAGGTCCCCGCGTGACGCTGGGCCGGTGGCGATAGCAGAGGCCTTCCCATGCGGCAGGTGGTAACCCAGCGCCCCTCCGGCCCGCCGGAGGGGCGGCCGGCCGCGGCTCGACCCGCCGGGCTGCGGCCCGGCTGGCTCGTCGCCGGGCTGGCCGCGGTCCTGGCCGCCCTGGTGGCGGGCGTCTCCCTCGGCCCGGTCAGCCTGCCACCCGGCAGCGTCGCGGTCGAGCTGCTGAACCTTCTCCCCGGGGTCGGCCTCGACAGCGGGCTCACCGAGCGGGAGATCGCCATCATCACCGAGCTGCGCCTGCCCCGGGCCGTACTCGGCCTGCTCGTCGGCGGCCTGCTCGCCCTGGCCGGCGGTGCCTACCAGGGCGTGTTTCGCAACCCGCTGGCCGACCCGTACCTGCTCGGGGTCGCGGCCGGCGCCGGGTTCGCGGTCACCGTGGTGATCACCGCTGGCGGGGTTGGCGGGGCGATCACCGGACTGCCGGTCACCATCCCGCTGGCCGCGTTCGTCGGCGCGATCGGCGCGGTCACGCTGACCTACCTGCTCGGCTCCGCCGGTGGCCGAAGCCGATCACCGGCGACCCTGATCCTGGCCGGGGTGGCGGTCTCCGCCTTCCTCTCCGCCGGCCAGACGTACCTGCTGCAACGCAACTCAGACAGCATCCAACAGGTCTATGCCTGGCTGCTCGGGCGGCTCGCCACCGCCGGCTGGCACGACGTGTGGCTGGTCCTGCCGTACTTCCTGCTGACCGCCGTGGTGGTCCTGCTGCACCGGCGGGAGCTGGACGTCCTCTCGGTCGGCGACGACGAGGCGACCAGCCTGGGCCTACACCCGCAACGGTCCCGTTACCTGCTGATCGCCGCCGCCTCCCTCGGCACCGCCGCCGCGGTCTCCGCGTCCGGGCTGATCGGCTTCGTCGGAATCATCGTGCCGCACGCCGTACGACTGCTCGCCGGCGCCAGCTATCGGGTGATCCTGCCGCTGTCGATGCTCTTCGGCGGGGCGTTCCTGGCGCTCACCGACGTGGTCGCCCGTACCGCCGCCGCCCCCGAGGAGATCCCGATCGGCGTGGTGACCGCCCTGCTCGGCGGCCCGTTCTTCGTTCTGGTCCTGCGTAGCGCCCGGCGGGTGCTGGGATGAGCGCACCGGCGGTGGCGGTACGCGACCTGCGGGTCCGGCTGGCCGGCGTACCCATCCTCACCGGGGTCGACCTGAGTGTCGCCGCCGGCGAGTGGGTGACCGTGATCGGCCCGAACGGCGCCGGCAAGTCGACGCTGCTGCGCGCCGTCGGTGGCCTGCTGCCCACCGAGGGTGCGGTATCCCTCTTCGGTACGCCGATCCAGCAGCTGCGTCGCCGGGACCGGGCCCGGGTGGTGGCGACGGTCGCCCAGTCGCCGGTGGTGCCGGCCGGAATGTCGGTCCTGGACTACGTGCTGCTCGGCCGCACCCCGTACATCGCGCCGCTGGGCCGGGAGTCCACCGCCGACCTGGCCGCCGCGCACGATGTCCTGGACCGGCTGGACCTCACCGGATTCCACGCCCGGGAACTGGCCACCCTCTCCGGTGGCGAGCGACAGCGGGTCTTCCTGGCCCGGGCCTTCGCCCAGGGGGCCACCCTGCTGCTGCTCGACGAACCGACCAGCGCGCTGGACATCGGCCACCAACAGGACGTCCTCGAACTGGTCGACCAGCTCCGCCGGGCGCATGGCCTGACCGTGGTGGCGACCATGCACGATCTCTCCATCGCCGGCGAGTACGCCGATCGGATGGTGCTCCTCGCGGACGGTCAGGTGGCCGCCGTCGGCACCTCCCGGGAGGTGCTCACGACGGAGCTGCTGGCTCGCCACTACCGCGCCACCGTGAAGGTGATCGACGGCGAGCACGGCCCACTGGTGGTACCCGTCCGCCCCACCTCCGCACCCGGCCGGATGCTGGAGATCAGGGCGGGGTGATCGCGTGGAAGAGGGCGCCCTGTGGGTCGCGCAGGGCTGTGCAGCGACCGGCCGCGGTGTCGCGGGGCGGCACCAGGATCGCCCCGCCCAGGGCGGCGGCCCGGGCGGCGGTCGCGTCCACGTCCGCCACTCCGAAGTACACCGACCAGTACGCGGGCGCGCCGGCCGGGTAGTCGCCGAGCGGCGTGGTCATCCCGGCGACGATCTGGCTGCCGAGGCGCCAGCCGGTGTGTCCGGCCGGACCGGTTGGCGGCTCGTCCGGCTGCCAGCCGAAGACCAGCTCGTAGAAGACCTTCGCGCCCTCCGGGTCGGGGGTGACCAGTTCGGTCCAGCTCATCGCCCCCGGTACCCCGAAGACCTCGCCGCCGGGCATCCCCAACGGCTGCCACACACACAGCGTCGCGCCCGCCGGGTCGCTCAACACCGCCATCCGCCCCCGGTCGAAAACGTCGAAGGGGGGCACCACGAGCTGCCCGCCGGCCTCCTCGACCCGCGCGGCCACCAGGTCGGCGTCGTCGGCGGCGACGTAGATCGACCAGATCGGCACCTGCTCGGGAATGGCCGGCAGCCCGGCACCCGCCACCGCCTGGCCGTGGCGGAGAAAGTCGGTGTAGCCGTTCGCCTCGGGCTCCGGCGCGATCCGGCCGGTCCAGCCGAACAGCTCCGGGTAGAAGCGGCGCGCGTCGTCGAGGTCCGGCGCGGCCAGGTCAGCCCAGCAGGGGGTGCCCGCCGGAACGATGCCCACCTCAACCCCTCTCGTCCGGGGCGGCCCCGGTGACACGGCCCCGACCCGCATGATGACACTGCCACAGCCCGTCCGGCGGGAAATGGGCAAACGTCAACGCCAAGAGGTGACTCGGGCTTCCGCGTTGCCCTGGCTGCTGGTGGTTTCGCAGCGGCTGGACCCCACGTGGGCCACCAATGCGTTACTGAACAAAAAATGCTTAATCTGTCGCCGAACAACTCCTGGCTGACTGCCCCGGTCGGGTGAGGTATGCCCGGCTGTGTAGGGTCTCGGCGCACCCAGATCGCTACCATAAGTAGGTGGGCGACGCGGAGATCCTCGTTGGAGCCAGCTGGCCGTCACTGGTGTCGGTGGTGTCAGACGGCGGGCTGACCTATTCGGCTATTGAGGGTGACTCGGGCCAGTTTTCGGAGGTTGTGACGTCGGGTGTGACGTTGGGGTTCACGCCGCGGGCGATGGCGACGCTGAACTTCAACACGATTCTGTTGACCTCGACAGAGATTGACCTGTGTCGGGTTGATGCGGTCACGAACGATGCATCGTTGGTTTTCGATCCGCCGGTGACAATTATTGGTGGCGGATGGACGCACACTCATCTTTCCCATGACGATGCCGGGAGTCTGTGTGGACTCACTTCGGCGGGGGGTGTCTGACCGTGGCCGTTTCAATCCCAGCACGTCTCAGTGAACCCCCGAGGAGACCCATGCCCCCGAAAGCTGGAATACGTCGCTCCCTCCCGGCGGCATTGGCCGCACTGGCCCTCGCCGGCAACGGTGCGGTGGTGGTCGAGACAGCGCGTCCGGCCGAGGCTCGGGCCGCCGGTGTGCGGCCTTCCTTCCAGCTTCCATTCCCGTGCGGTGATTCCTGGCAGATCTCCACTTATCGCGGTCATGATGACTACGACGTCGACATGTTCGCGAACAGTGGCAACACGGCCGGCCGACCTATTCTCGCCGCCGCCGCCGGCGCTGTCTCGTATGCTGGCTGGGACAGTGGCGGCGGCTGGCACGTCCAGCTCAACCACGGCGAGGGCTGGGATTCGCTCTACCTGCACATGGAGTCACCCCCGGTGGTCTACACCGGACAATGGGTCCGGCAGGGGCAACTGCTCGGCAGAGTGGGCAGCACCGGCAACTCAGGCGCCCCTCACCTGCATCACGAGCAGCGGCACGAAGGCGCCAAGGTGGAGGCCTACTTCAACGGCGTCCGTTCGGAGATTACGACGGACGGTTTTCCCCCGGGGGAGCCGCTGTCGCCACCGGTCAATGCCGTTAGTGCTAATTGTGGCAATATTTCCATCTACGGGATCCTGCCGGATGGTAGGCTGACCTATTCGTTGGTCGAGTCGGGTTCAGGTCGGCTCTTGAAGGCTGTGACGTCGGATGCGACGTTGGGGTTCACGCCGAGGGCGATGGCGACGCTGAACTTCAACACGATTCTGTTGACCTCGACGGAGGGCGACCTGTATCGGGTTGATGTGGTCACGAACGATGCGTCGTTGGCGTTCGATCCGCCGGTGAAGATTGTTGGCGGCGGATGGACGCACACTCATCTTTCCTATGACGGTGCCGGGGGTCTGTATGGGCTCACCTCGGCGGGGATGTTGCAGCGCCACCAGGTGACCGCGACGAAGCCGTCCGGCAGTGAGATCGTCAATTGGGTGACGATCGACAGCGGTTTCACCCTCAAGACGCTGACCACGACTGGGCCGGACTGGATCCTCGGTACGGTTTCGGATGGCCGATTGATGTCGTACAAGATTAATGCAGTGGGGCGCTGGGAGTCCGGCGAGTTGTCGAGCACCTGGCAGGACATCACCCACCTGCTGTCTCCCGGCACCGGTATCTACTACGGCCGTACCAGCGATGGCACGCTGCACCGATACGGCGACCGAAACCCGTACGACAACAACGGCAGCGACCTGTACGGGCAGGGCAGGGTGACCGATTCCGGCTGGACCGAGGTCCTGCTCTCCGCCCAACCCTTCGGCTTCTAGGACTGCGCATCGGCGGCTTCCGCGGGGTTCGACCACCGGCGAAAATCCGTCGATGGGAGTGGTCGGAGGGGCTAGGCTGGTCGGTCCGTGCGCTCTCGCGCCACGCCGAGGCACAGCCGGTACCCGACGCGGGTGGCCGGGCGGCCAGGTCACCCTGTCGACCCGGAGGAACCGCCGTCATGCCCGCCGATCACGCCGCTGAGCGCACTGCCGACCGCACCGCTGACCTCACTGTTGAGCTCGACGCCGAGCGTGCGCACATGGCTGCGTCGCGGGCGGCCCTGCACGCGATGCGGCAGCACGCCGAAGCCATGTACGCCGTCGGCGCGAAGATCGCCGGGGACCCCTTCTCCGCCGAGACCCTCGGGGTGGCGTTGGCCCGGCGGGTGGCCGAACTCGCCGACGACCCCCGTACGCCGCTGTTCTTCGGCCGCCTCGACCTCGACGGCGCCGCCGAGTCGGGAGACGCCCCTGCGTCCGGTGCCGCCCCCGAGCCGGGAGCGGGCCCGGTGACCGGCCGGTACCACATCGGACGGCGGCACGTTTCCGACCAGCTCGGTGAGCCGCTGGTACTGGACTGGCGAGCGCCGGCCAGTCGCGCCTTCTACCAGGCCAGCGCCCGTGACCCGCAGGGCGTACGGACCCGTCGTCGGTTCGGCTTCGCTGGCGGCGATCTGACCAGCTTCGAAGACGAACACCTGGACCAGGGGGAGGAGTTCGGCACCACCAGCAAGATCCTGATCGAGGAGATCGAACGCCCCCGGGTCGGGCCGATGCGCGACATCGTCGCGACGATCCAGCCCGAGCAGGATGAGCTGGTTCGTGCCGACCTCGACACCTCGATCTGCGTACAGGGGGCACCCGGAACCGGTAAGACCGCCGTCGGTCTGCACCGGGCCGCGTACCTGCTTTACCTGCACCGGGAACGGCTCCGGCGCACCGGCGTCTTGATTCTCGGGCCGAACCCGGCGTTCCTCGGCTACATCTCGGCGGTCCTGCCCGCGCTCGGTGAGCTGGAGGTGCGGCAGGCCACCCTGGAGGGGCTCATCGGGCGGGTGCCGGTCTCCGGTGTTGATCCGGTTGAGGCCGAGGTCGTCAAGCACGACCCCCGGATGGCGACGGTGCTGCGGCGGGCGCTCTGGTCCCGGCTCGGTCGAGCTGACTCCGCGATCCAGGTATCTGACGGCGCCTACCGGTGGCGCATCGATCCGGGGGCGCTCACCCGCCTGGTGGACGACACCCGGCGGGAGGATCCCGCGTACCTGCTCGGCCGGGAGCGGGTCCGCGCCCGGGTCGTCGGTCTGCTGCAACGCCAGGCCGAGACGCGCTCCGGCGAGTCACCGGGGGAGCCGTGGCAACGGCGGATGGGGAAGGCCACACCGGTGGTCGAGTTCCTCGACGCCTGCTGGCCGGCGGTGACGCCGCAGTCGCTCGTCTTCGAGTTGCTCAGCGACGCGGAGCGGCTGGCCCGCGCCGCCGAGGGCATCCTCACCGAGGCCGAGTGTCAGGCGCTGCGCTGGCCCCGGCCCTTCCGGAGCGTCAAGAGCGTCCGGTGGAGCAGCGCCGATCTGGTGCTGCTTGACGAGGCCGCTGGGCTCCTGGAGCGGGAGCCGAGCCTTCACCACATCATCATCGACGAGGCGCAGGACCTCTCCCCGATGCAGTGTCGGGCCATCGCCCGGCGCACCACGCACGGGTCGATCACACTCCTCGGTGACCTCGCCCAGGGCACGGCACCGTGGGCGGCGACCGACTGGGCGGAGTCGCTGCGGCACCTGGGCAGGCCGGACGCGGCGGTCGTGCCGTTGACCACCGGGTTCCGTGTACCGGAGGCGGTGGTTGCGCTGGCCAACCGACTCCTGCCCGCGTTGGAGGTGAACGTCCCCCAGCGGTGTCGCTGCGTTCGGACGGCAGCCTCGTCCTGCGCCGGGTGGACGACCTGGATGCCGAGGTGGTCGCGGAGCTGGCCGCGACCCGCTCGCTACCGGGGTCGGTCGGGGTGATCGCCGCTGACCGGCGCCTGGACGAACTGCGGGCCGCGCTCGTCGCGGCCGGCGAAGAGCCCGGGGAACTCGACGCCCCGGAGAACGGGCGCGTCACCGTCGTCCCGGCGACGCTGGCCAAGGGCCTGGAGTACGACCACGTGATCGTCGTCGAACCGGCCGAGATCGTGGACGCGGAACCGCGCGGACTGCACCGGCTCTACGTCGTGCTCACCCGCGCGGTGACCCGGCTGACGGTGCTGCATGCCCGCCCGTTGCCCGGAGCGCTCGCCACCGATGCGCTCGACCGGGCCGCCGGTGCTGTGGTGCCCGCTCCGGCGTGACTGACGCCGCCGGGCCCCCTTGGCGGCGGGCCCAGACAGCGCATGACGTCCGGGTCCGGCGTTGGCTGCGGTGTTGGCCACTTCGGCCCTGACCCGGCGTCGCGATAGGTGGTGGCGGCGATACGGTCGGGGCATGGTAGAGCCGGTCGCACGCCCTCGGGTCGGGCACATCCAGTTCCTGAACTGCCTACCGATCTACTGGGGGCTGATGCGCTCGGGCGCCCTGATCGATGTTGACCTGCACAAGGATTCGCCGGATCGGTTGAGCGCCGCGCTGGTCGCCGGTGATCTGGACATCGGCCCGATCACCCTGGTGGAGTACCTGCGGAACGCCGACGACCTGTTGCTGCTGCCCGATCTCGCGGTGGGTAGTGACGGACCGGTGCTCTCGGTCAACGTCGTCTCGACCCGCCCGCTGGCCGACCTCGACGGGTGTCGGGTCGCGCTCGGGTCGACCTCGCGGACCGGCGTGCTGCTGGCTCAGCTGCTGCTCGCCGAGCGGTACGGGGTGCGGCCCGACTACTTCCGCTGCCCGCCGGACCTCACCCAGATGCTGCTGGAGGCGGACGCCGGGGTGCTGATCGGCGATGTGGCGCTGCGTGCTCTCCTGGACGCGCCGTCTCGCGGCCTCACCGTCACCGACCTCGGTCAGGCGTGGAACGAGTGGACCGGGCTGCCGATGGTTTTCGCCGTCTGGGCGGTCCGCCGAGATTTCGCCGCCGCGCATCCGGGCCTGGTCAAGGAGGTGCACGAGGCGTTCCTGCGGTCCCGGGACCTCTGCCTGGCCGAGTTGGACCAGGTGGCGACGGCGGCTGCCCGCTGGGAGAGCTTCGACGCGGAGACGCTGGCGACGTACTTTCGGATGCTGGACTTCAGCCTGGGGGATCGCCAGATCGCCGGGCTGCGCGAGTTCGCCCGGCGGGCCGCTGCCGCCGGCGCCGTCCCGGCGCTTCCCGCCGGCGGTCCGGCCCGCTTCGTCGGCTGACCGCTACGGCTCGCGTTGACCGTTACGGCCTGCGTCTACCGCTGCGGCTCGCGGTGACCACGTTGGCCCGCCCGCCTTGTCGGCGGACCAACTCGTGGCGCGGGTCGCCGGTCAGAGCGGTTCGGCCAGCAGGGCCTCGGTGACTTTCTGGCAGTTGTCCATGCCGTACTGGTAGCCCTGCGCGACCGGGTAGCGCAGCATCACCCCCATCGTCCAGGTGTCGCCGATCGCCAGGCAGTTGACATGGTTCTCCTGCTCGCGGGTGCGGTCAACCCAGCCGTTCTTGATGGCGATGGTCTCGCTGACAGCTGACGGGAACGCCTTGCGGATACCGAAGTCGCCGGCGCCCCGGACCAGCCGCATCTCCTCAAGGAGCCAGTCCGTCCATTCCGGGCCGGCGGCCCTGCCGTCGGCGATGCACTCACCGAGCCGTGCGGTGTCCCGTGGGGACAGCTCGGTCCGGCTCCAGCCGCCGTCCTCCGCGACGTTGCTGTCGGTCAGCTCGCATCGGGACAGCAGGCGCTCGATGGTGACGGATCTACCGAGGTTGTTGTAGAACTCCTGGGTAAGGGCGTTGTCACTGTCCCGGATGATCTTGGTGGCGTCGGCGAGCTCGGTGTCGGTCGGGGTCCGGCCGGCCTCCACCGTGCGGCGCAGATAGTCGGCGACGATCCAGGATTTGATCATCGAAGCCGTGGTGCTGGTCTCGGTCATGTTCTCCGAGCCGATGATCTCACCGGTACGGCGGTCCAGCACACTCCAGGCGTACCAG
The DNA here is from genome assembly GCF_000378845.1 of Salinispora pacifica DSM 45544. Lineage (NCBI taxonomy): Bacteria > Bacillati > Actinomycetota > Actinomycetes > Micromonosporales > Micromonosporaceae > Salinispora > Salinispora pacifica. The sequence continues at coordinate 3,772,750 of NZ_KB905359.1, forward strand.
CCGTCGATGCCCAGGTTGGTGAGATCGTTCGCTGCGAAGGGTAGCGGTTCGAGGGTCGGGCTCGGCGATGGCGTGGGCTGGGCCTGCCCTTCGCGGCCATCGGGCTGCTCCTGTGCTGGGCCTTCGCCCCACAGCGCCGTGGCCGTCGATTCGAAGGGCGACCCGGGTAGCAGGCGGAGGGAGACCAGCACGAAACCGATCAGGATGGCCGTGATCGCGGCCACCTTGAGCAGTGAGGTGCCGCCCTGCTGTGCGTCGGGCTGGCTGGCCATCAGAGGTCCTCGGTCGGCTGCTGCGGCACCTTCAGGGCGGCGCCGGGCTGCGGGGTGACGAGCTGGGTGGCGACGCTCGCGCAGGTCTGGGCGCCGTAGTCGAGCCCACTCTGCTGCGGGTATCGCATCATCACAGCGAGACTCCACTGGTCGTTCACCGCGAGGCAGTTGACGTGCCAGTTGCCGTCGTAGTTCAGCGCCGTCCACCCGTTCTTCATGCCGACCGGGCCCTGGCTGGTGATCGACTCGGGTAGGCCGTCGATGATCCCCCAGCGGCCGCCTCCGGAGCGCGCGTTCTGGTCGTCGGCGGCGGTCGTACCGCGAACCTGACTCATCTCGTCCAGCAGGAATTCGGTCCACGTCGGCCCGGCGGCCGTGCCGTCGGCGATGCAGTCGCCGAGCCGGACCGCGTCCCGGGGGGACATCTGGGTGAAGCTCCACCACCCGACGTAGCCCGGCACGGTGCCGGGTTTGGTGTCGGTGAGGCCGCAGGTGCTGATCATCCGGTCGATGGTGGCCGATCTGCCGACCTCCCGGTAGAGCAGGTTCGCCGCGTCGTCGTTGCTGTCCCGGATCGCGGTGGTGATGGCATCGCGCATCGTCTTCGAGAGCGACTCGTCACCGAGCTGGTTCAGGTAGTCGGCGGCGAACCACACCTTGATCATCGATTCGGTGGAGCTGGTGTCAGTGAGGTTCTCCGCGCCGGAGATCGTGTCGGTCTGGCGGTCCATCAGCGCCCAGGAGAAGAACTCGCCCTCGAAGGGTACGGAAACCGGCGCGTCGGCCAGGGTCGGCGGCGGGGGCGCGGAGGGTGCGGGCGTGGGGACGCTCGCCTCGGAGTCGGTGCCGCCGTCGTCGAGGCGGGTGTACGCAGCGGGAATGATCAAAGCAATTCCGAGGACGACCGCCATGACGGCTAGCAACCGGGGACGCATAACTGGGTGAACTCCAGGTGTCGGGGTCAGGGGGCCGGCTCGCGGGGCCGGGGGAGGGATCGGCGCGGTCGAGGCGGGGGCGGCCTCAGCTACGTAAACGATCGCCGGCAGCAGGTCGGTGTGACCGCGGGGAAGTCTACGTCTGGATCTGCGCCGTGCCGAGGGCTCGCTCGCGGCGGAGGCGTGTCATAAGTGGTGGGAGTTGCAGACAGTGCATGCTTTATGCCCTTTTTGGGGGTTATTTGTGACTCGGCTCATAACGGGCTGGTGAGTGCGGGGTACTCCGCCCGCGGCCGGAAACCTGTTACATCCCCTAGAGATTGGTGTGTCGAGCTGTAACACTTGAGGTATGTATGGGAATGACTTCCCCGCCGACGACACCTCCAGCGGCCTGCTGGGCGAGGTCGAGGCGGCCGAGATGGCGCTGCGGGAGGCGGCCGAGCGTGGGCGGCACGGTGCCGCCGGCGCGGATCCGGCCGCCTACTTCACCGAGGTCATCGCCGCCGACCAGAAGGTCGAGCCCCGGGACTGGATGCCGGAGGCGTACCGCGCGACCCTGATCCGGCAGATCGCCCAGCACGCCCACTCCGAGATCATCGGAATGCAGCCGGAGGGCAACTGGATCACTCGTGCTCCCTCCCTCAAACGCAAGGCGATCCTGCTCGCCAAGGTGCAGGACGAGGCCGGCCACGGCCTCTACCTCTACGCCGCCGCGGAGACCCTCGGGGTCAGCCGGGACGAGCTGGTTGACCTGCTGCTGGCCGGCCGGCAGAAGTACAGTTCGATCTTCAACTACCCGACCCTCAGCTGGGCCGACATGGGCACGATCGGATGGCTGGTGGACGGCGCGGCAATCGTCAACCAGGTGCCCCTCTGCCGCTGCTCGTACGGGCCGTACGCGCGGGCGATGATCCGGATCTGCAAGGAGGAGTCGTTTCACCAGCGGCAGGGGTACGAGATCCTCCACACCCTCGCCCACGGCACCCCGGCCCAGCGGGAGATGGCGCAGGACTCGGTAAACCGCTGGTGGTACCCGTCGCTGGCGATGTTCGGCCCGCCGGACACCGACTCCACCCACTCCGCCCAGTCGATGGCCTGGAAGATCAAGCGCTTCTCCAACGACGAGCTGCGCCAGCGGTTCGTGGACATGTGCGTGGGCCAGGCCGAGGTGCTCGGCCTCACGCTTCCCGACCCGGCGCTGTGCTGGAACGACGAGCGCGGCGCCTACGACTTCACCCAGCCCGACTACGCGGAGTTGATGCGGGTGATCAAGGGGGCGGGTCCGTGTAACCGGCAGCGGATGGAGCACCGTCGTCGGTCACACCGGGAGGGCGCCTGGGTCCGGAGCGCCGCCGCCGCGTACGCGGCCAAGCAGGCGAGCAAGAAGGAGCAGGCGAGCAGGAAGGAGAGGGTGGCGTGAGCGAGTACAGCGAGCCGACCAGCCAGCCGGGTGGGGCTTCGCCGGCGCCCCTCTGGGAGGTCTTCGTCCGGGCCCGGCGCGGACTGGCCCACACCCACGTTGGCAGCCTGCACGCAGCCGACGCCGAGTTGGCCCTGCACAACGCCCGGGACCTCTACACCCGGCGACAGGAGGGGGTGTCGATCTGGGTGCTGCCGGCCGCCGCCATCACCGCGTCGAGCCCGGACGAGAAGGACGCCTTCTTCGACCCGGCGGCGGACAAGGTCTATCGGCACCCGACCTTCTACGAGGTGCCGGAGGGGGCTGCTCACCTGTGACCGCGCATGTCGAACAGACCGGACCGAGGGCCGTGCCGACCGCCTCGGGGACGACATCGGCCGCGCCGGAGCTGACGCCGGCCGCGCCGGAGCCGGTCACCAAGCGCTTCGAGTTCGTCCTGGGCCTCGCCGACGACGCGCTCGTCGCGGCCCAGCGGCTCGCCGAGTGGTGCACCCGCGGGCCGGAGATGGAAGAGGACATCGCCCTGTCCAACATCGCCCTCGACCAGCTTGGGGCGGCACGCCTGCTGTTGACCTACGCGGGCGAGTTGGAGGGAGCTGGGCGGGACGAGGACGCGTTGGCGTACCGGCGCGACGACCGGGAGTTCCGCAACTGCCTCCTGGTCGAGCTGCCCAACGGTGACTTCGCGGTGACCATGGCGAAGCTGCTCTTCCTGGCGGCGTACCAGGTGCCGCTCTACACCGCGCTGGCCGGCTGCGGCGACGAGCGGCTGGCCGCGATCGGGGCGAAGGCGCGCAAGGAGTCGGCCTACCACCTGGATCATGCCTCGTTGTGGGTACGGCGGCTCGGCGACGGCACCGACGAGTCACACCGCCGGATGCAGGCGGCGGTGGACGAGGTGTGGCCGTACCCGCACGAACTCCTCACCCCGGACCCGACCGCGCCGGTCGACCCGGCCGCCCTGCGCGCCGACTTCGACTCGGTCGTCTCCAGTGTGCTCACCGAGGCCACGTTGACGGTGCCCGAGACCTCCTGGACGCCGGCCGGCGGCCGGAACGGCGTGCACACCGAGCACCTGTCCTACCTGCTCGCCGAGCTGCAGGTGCTACACCGCGCGCATCCCGGAGCGTCTTGGTGACGACCGCCCGGGCCGCGGTGGCCGCGGTGGTGGATCCCGAGCTTCGGGTGATCACCATCGAAGAACTCGGCATTCTGCGGTCGGTTGCCGAGGAGCCGGCCACCGGTCGGGTGGTGGTCACCATCACCCCCACCTACACCGGTTGCCCGGCGATGGATGTGATCCGGGCCGACATCCGTCGGGCGCTCGTCGCCGCCGGCCACCCGCCGGCCGAGGTCCGTACGGTCTACACGCCGGCGTGGAGCACCGACTGGATCACCGAGGCGGGGCGGGCCAAGCTCGCCCGGGCCGGCATCGCCCCACCCGGTCCGGTCCGCCCCACCGGCCCGGTACCGCTGACCCTGACCGTCCGCTGCCCGTGGTGCGGATCCCCGGAGACCGAGCAGATCAGCCGCTTCGGCTCGACCGCGTGTAAGGCTTTACGACGCTGCCGATCCTGTACTGAACCCTTCGACCACCTGAAGGCACTGTGACTGTCACGATCACCCGGCCGACCCGTCGTCGGCCGGTCTTCCACCCGCTGCCCGTGGCCACCGTCGACCGGCTCACCGCCGACGCGGTGGCGGTCACCTTCGCCGTACCGGACGAGCTGCGCGCGAGCTTCGCGTTCGACCCCGGCCAGCACCTCACCGTGCGCCGGACGACGGAGCAGGGCGAGGAGGTACGGCGCTCGTACTCGATCTGTTCGACGCCCCAGGATCTGGGCCAGCGGGGCGTGCTGCGGATCGGGGTCCGGGAGATCCCCGGCGGCGCCTTCTCCGGGTACGCCTGTGGGGCGCTACGGGGCGGGGACACCGTCGAGGTGCTGCCGCCGCTCGGTCACTTCACCACCGCGCTGCACCCGGACCGGGTACGCGCCTACGCGGCGGTGGCCGCCGGCTCCGGCATCACCCCGGTGCTATCCCTGGTCACCACGGCCCTGGCCGTCGAGCCCGCCAGCACCTTCACCCTGGTGTACGGCAACCGCGCGGCGAACACCGTGATGTTCGCCGAGGAACTCGCCGACCTGAAGGACCGGTACCCGACCCGGCTGCACCTGGTCCACGTGCTCTCCCGCGAACAGGGCGAGTCGCCCCTGCTCTCCGGCCGTGTCGACGCCGAGCGGCTGGACCGGCTGCTGGACACCATCGTGCCGGGCGAGGCGATCGAGGAGTGGTTCCTCTGCGGCCCGTACGGGCTGGTGACGGACGCCCAGCGAGTGCTGGCCGCCCGGGGTGTCCCGGACGCCGCGGTGCACGCCGAGCTCTTCCACGTGGACGCGCCGCCGGAGCCGGTCCACCGCCCCGAGCACCAGCCGACGGCGGGTACCGAGGTCACGATCGTCCTGGACGGGCGTTCGTCCACGGTGACCATGGGGCGGGCGGATCGGGTGCTGGACGCGGCGCTGCGGGTCCGCGCGGAGCTGCCGTACGCGTGTAAGGGGGGCGTCTGCTCGACCTGCCGGGCGAAGGTCGTGGCCGGCGAGGTGACGATGGCCCGCAACTACGCGCTGGAGCCGGACGAGCTGGCGGCTGGTTACGTCCTGACCTGCCAGTCGAGCCCGACCACTGATCGGCTCACCGTTGACTACGATGCCTGACGCCACCGGATGGGGCCGGCCGCGGACGGCCGGCCTTCCCGGGCGGCGGCGGGGTTGAGGGGCCGGAGAGCTCACACCTCCGGTGGCCGCTCGTCACGGGTTGGGCCGGGGCGACGTAGGCTCGGGAGCGTGACGGTGAGCCGGGAGATCAACGACATCCTGCAGCGCGGCGCGGACGGCGGGCGGATCACGCCTGAGGAGGCCCTGCTGCTCTACACCGAAGCGCCCCTGCACGCGCTGGGTGAGGCGGCCGATGCGGTACGCCGGCGGTGGTACCCGGACAACATCGTCACGTATCTGATCGACCGCAACATCAACTACACGAACGTCTGCGTGACGGCGTGCCGGTTCTGTGCCTTCTACCGTGCGCCCAAGCACCGGGAGGGCTGGACCCACCCGACGGAGGAGATCCTGCGCCGCTGCGGTGAGGCGGTCGAGCTGGGCGCCACCCAGGTAATGCTGCAGGGTGGGCACCATCCCGACTACGGGGTGGAGTACTACGAGGAGCTCTTCTCCTCGGTGAAGCGGGCCTACCCGCAGCTCGCCATCCACTCGATCGGCCCGAGCGAGATCCTGCACATGGCGAAGGTGTCCGGCGTGGGGCTGACCGAGGCCATCACCCGGATCAAGGCGGCCGGCCTGGACTCGATCGCGGGCGCCGGCGCCGAGATGCTGCCGGCCCGGCCGCGGAAGGCGATCGCGCCGTTGAAGGAGTCCGGTGAGCGCTGGCTCGAGGTGATGGAGCTCGCCCACCAGCAGGGCGTCGAGTCGACCGCGACGATGATGATGGGCACCGGGGAGACCGCCAGCGAGCGGATCGAGCACCTCCGGATGATCCGCGACGTGCAGGATCGGACGCGGGGTTTCCGGGCGTTCATCCCGTGGACCTACCAGCCGGAGAACAACCACCTCAAGGGGCGGACCCAGGCCACCACCCTGGAGTACCTGCGGCTGGTGGCGGTGTCCCGGCTCTTCTTCGAGACCGTGCCGCACCTCCAGGCGTCGTGGCTCACCACCGGCAAGGATGTCGGTCAGCTCGCGCTGCACATGGGGGTTGACGATCTGGGCTCGATCATGTTGGAGGAGAACGTCATCTCCTCGGCCGGAGCGCGGCACCGTTCGAACCTGCACGACCTGATCGGGATGATCCGGTCGGCGGACCGGATCCCCGCTCAGCGGGACACCCACTACCGGCGACTCGCCGTGCACCGCACCCCCGCCGAGGACCCGCGGGATGACCGGGTGGTGTCGCACTTCTCGTCGATCGCCCTGCCCGGCGGCGGCGCCGGGAAGACGCTGCCACTGGTTGACGTCGGCTGAGATGGCCGGCTGGCGCCACCCCGCGGATGAGGGTTTCACGGGTGGGCCGGACGGCTCAGCGGCTGTGGGCCGAAGGTATCGACCTCGGTGACCTGTTGCTGGGTGCGGGTCCACGTTGAGGTTGACAACCGCCGTTGGTCCAGACATCCCCCGGCGTGGCTGCGGGGGGCCACGTCAGCCTGCCCGCACAGTGGGCTATCCAGGGTGATTGACCAGTCAGCGGCGACGAGGCGGGCCGTCGGCCCGCTCCGTCCGTGAGCTGCGGCGCGGATGTCCTGGTAGGGGGGCCTCCCGGCGGGAGGTGCGACGGCTGGCACAGTGGAGGGGTGAGTACGTCTCAGGGCCAGCGCGCCAGCCTGGACAAGCAGCCACATGAGGTCGCCGCGATGTTCGACGGGGTGGCCGCCCGCTACGACCTGGCGAATACCGTTCTCTCCTTCGGGCGGGACCGGTCCTGGCGGCGGGCGACCCGGGCCGCGCTGGGCCTGCGGCCTAGCGAGCGGGTGTTGGACGTGGGTGCCGGCACCGGCGTCTCGACCGGGGAGCTCGCCCGTTCGGGGGCGTACGCGGTCGGCGCCGACCTCTCCCTGGGCATGTTGGCCGCGGGTCGGCGGGCCCGCCCCGAGGTGCCCCTGTTGGCCGGGGACGCGCTGCGGTTGCCCTTCGCCGACGCCAGCTTCGACGCGGTGACCATCTCCTTCGCGCTGCGCAACGTGCAGGACACCGCGGCGGCGCTGCGCGAGTTGGCCCGGGTCACGAAGCCCGGCGGCCGGCTGGTGGTCTGTGAGTTCAGCACCCCGGTCAACCCCGCCTTCCGCACGATCTACCTGTCATATCTGATGCGGTCGCTGCCGGCGGTGGCGCGGTCGGTGGCGAGCAGCCCGGACGCGTACGTCTATCTGGCGGAGTCGATCCGCGCGTGGCCGGATCAGGCGGCGCTGGCGGAGCTGATCGGGTCGGCGGGCTGGCAGCGGGTGGGCTGGCGCAATCTGACCGGCGGCATCGTCGCGCTGCACCGTGCCTTCCGGCCGTGACGGCGGCGTCCGTGCCTCGGGCAGGCCGGCCGCAGAACGGCGATTCGTGCCGAAGCGAGCCGACACCTCGCCCCTGCCGCGCTGACCGGCAGGTTCCGCGGCAAGTTAGGTGCCCCTAATATGCGGCCGGCAGCTGGCCGGTCATAGACTCCGTACCGTCTGGCTTGTGAACGTTTTCACGAGCGTGCGGGAGGGGAGGTGCGGATGACCACGGAGAACGACGCCGAGGTGATTGTCGTGGGCGCGGGCCCAGGTGGTTCGGCGACCGCGTACCACCTGGCCCAGCACGGCGTCCGAGTGTTGCTGCTGGAGAAGACCGAGTTCCCCCGGGAGAAGGTCTGCGGCGACGGGTTAACCCCGCGCGCGGTGCGCCAGCTGGTGCGGATGGGCGTGGACACCTCGGTCGAGGCGGGCTGGGTGCGCAACCGGGGCCTGCGGGTCGTCGGCGGTGGCCTCCGCCTCGAACTGGACTGGCCCGACCTGGCCAGCTTCCCCAACTACGGCCTGGTGCGTCCCCGGCTGGACTTCGACGAACTGCTCGCCCGGCGCGCCGTCGCCGCCGGCGCCGAGTTGCGCACCGCGGTGGAGGTCACCGCCCCGATCTTCGACCGTGCCGGCCGGGTGGTCGGGGTAGAGGCGGCGGTCGGCTCGGAGCAGGCACCGGCCACCTTCCGGGCGCCCCTCGTGGTCGCCGCCGACGGTGTGTCCGGTCGCTTCCCGCTCGCCCTCGGGCTGGCCAAGCGGGATGACCGACCGCTCGGCGTGGCGGTCCGGCGGTACTACCGCTGCCCGGCCAAGCACGACGACAACTACCTCGAGTCCTGGCTGGAGCTGCGCCGCAAGGGCAGCGACGCGCTACTGCCCGGCTACGGCTGGATCTTCGGGCTGGGCGACGGCCGGGTGAACGTCGGGCTCGGTGTCCTGAACTCCTCCGCCGCCTTCGGTAAGACGAACTACCGGCGGTTGCTCACCGACTGGCTCGCCAACACCCCCGAGGAGTGGGGGATCGCCGACGAGGCCAACGCCGAGGGGTCGATTCTCGGCGCGGCGCTGCCGATGGGCTTCAACCGGGTGCCGCACTACTCGCGGGGAACGCTGCTCGTCGGCGACTCCGGCGGCATGGTCAACCCGTTCAACGGCGAGGGCATCGCGTACGCGATGGAGTCGGGGGAGCTGGCCGCGGAGGTCGCGGTACAGGCGCTCGCCCGTCCGGCCGGCTCCGAGCGGGAGCGCGCGCTGATGGCGTACCCGGCGGAGCTGAAGGCCCGGTTCGGCGGCTACTACCGGCTCGGCGGCATCTTCGTGAAGCTGATCGGTCGCCCCGAAATCATGCGGGCGGCCACGAAGTACGGCCTGCCGCACCCGATGTTGATGCGCTTCGTGCTCAAGTTGTTGGCCAACCTGACCGACCCGCGCGACGGGGATGCGATGGACCGGGTCATCAACGCGATGACGAAGGCGGCGCCAGCTGTGTGACGCGGTCTGGATCGCGGTGTGTTTTGACCCCGCCGGCAATCGCCGATCGGGATGTGAATAGTGTGATATTTGTCCAGCATCGAGGGCAGGGAAGGACGAGCAGGAGAAACGATGTCGCTCTCGCCTTACATACCGATCATCGGGTTGTTCGCCCTCGCCGCGGCGTTCGCGCTGTTCTCCGTGGCAGCCGCCCGCCTCGCCGGCCCGCGCCGCTATAACCGGGCCAAGCTCGAGGCGTACGAGTGTGGAATCGAGCCGAGCCCGCAGCCGGTCGGCGGCGGCCGGTTTCCGATCAAGTTCTACCTGACGGCGATGCTATTTATCGTCTTCGACATCGAGATCATCTTCCTCTTTCCCTGGGCTGTCTCGTTCGATGCCCTGCCGATCTTCGGCCTTGTGGAGATGGTCCTGTTCATCGTCGCGGTCTTCGTCGCGTACGCCTTCGTGTGGCGGCGCGGCGGCCTGGACTGGGACTGAGGAAGGAACCGTAGATGGGTATCGAGGAGAAGCTCCCCGCCGGTGTCCTGCTCACCTCGGTGGAGAAGTTCGTCAACTGGTCGCGTAAGTCGTCGGTCTGGGGGGCCACCTTCGGCCTCGCCTGCTGCGCCATCGAGATGATGGCGGCCGGCGGACCGCACTACGACATGGGCCGTTGGGGTATGGAGGTCTTCCGGGCCTCACCCCGGCAGGCGGACCTGATGATCGTCGCCGGACGGGTGAGCCAGAAGATGGCCCCGGTGCTCCGGCAGATCTACGACCAGATGGCCGAGCCCCGCTGGGTGCTGTCGATGGGCGTCTGCGCCAGCAGCGGCGGCATGTTCAACAACTACGCGATCGTGCAGGGCGTTGACCACGTCGTGCCGGTGGACATGTATCTGCCCGGCTGCCCGCCCCGGCCGGAGATGCTCATCGACGCGGTCCTCAAGCTCCGCGAGAAGATCATGCACGAGCCCCTCGGTCCGAACGGCCGCAAGATGATGGAGGCCCGCAAGGCGCGCGGTGACGTGCCGGTCGTGCCCTACGGGTCGATGCCGTCGTCGTACCGCAGCGACAAGGCCCGCCGCGCCGAGTGGACGAAGGCTGTCCGCGAGGGCCGCGAGGAGCAGCTGCGGATTGAGAACTGGATGAAGGCCCAGCCCCACCTGCAGCAGTACGAGGGGTTGAAAAAGTGACTGAGCTTGCGAGCCCCGCGGTCGTGAACGGAGGGCCGGTGACATGAGCGCACCCCAGGACAGGACGGACGACGGCGGCGTGCCGGTACCGGTGACCCCGGCCGGGGCCACCGGCGGCGCTCCGGCCGAGCTACCCCCGTCGAGCCCCGCCGGGCGGGGGATGTTCGGCGACCAGGGCACCGGTGATGTCTCCGGCTACGGCGGGCTGGTCCGCCCGCAACGGTCGATCGAGGCGGCCACGCGGCCGTACGGCGGCTACTTCGACGAGGTCACCGACGCGCTGGAGGAGGCGTACCCGGCCTTCGGCGAGGCGATCGAGAAGGTCGTGGTTGACCGGGGTGAGCTGACCCTGCACATCCGTCCGGAGCGGATCGCCGAGGTCTGCCAGGTGATGCGGGACGACCTCTCGCTCCGGTTCGAGCTCCTCTCGTCGGTATCCGGGGTGGACTACCTCGGCGCCGACGCCCGCCGGCTGCACGTGGTCTACCAGCTGACCTCGATGACCTACCGGCGTCAGGTCCGGCTGGAGACGGCGGTCTCCGTCGAGGAGCCGCACCTGCCCAGCGTGACCAGCGTCTACCCGACCGCCGACTGGCAGGAGCGGGAGACGTACGACATGTTCGGCGTCGTCTTCGACGGTCACCCCGGCCTGACCCGGATCCTCATGCCGGACGACTGGGAGGGCCACCCGCAGCGCAAGGACTACCCGCTGGGTGGCGTGCCGGTCGAGTACAAGGGCGCCGAAATCCCGCCACCGGACCGCCGGAGGTCGTACCAGTGAGTGAGCTTGCGAGCCCGGTCGCGAATGGAGGGCAGGGACGGTGAGCGCGAGGAGTGAGCTTGCGAGCCCCGCAGTCGCGAACGGAGGGCAGGGACGGTGAGCGCGAGGAGTGAGCTTGCGAGCCCCGCAGTCGCGAATGGAGGGCAGGCAGAGTGAGCGCGTCCAACTACGCCACCGAGCGGGAGACCGCCGAGGGCAAGGTCTTTACCGTCACCGGCGGGGACTGGGATGTCGTCCTCTCCGGTACCGATCCGATCAACGACGAGCGGATCGTCGTCAACATGGGTCCGCAGCACCCGTCCACGCACGGGGTGCTCCGGCTGGTGCTGGAGCTGGAGGGCGAGACGGTCCGAGAGCTCCGCTCGGTCGTCGGTTACCTGCACACCGGCATCGAGAAGAACATGGAGTTCCGGAACTGGGTCCAGGGTTCGGCCTTCGTGACCCGGATGGACTACCTCGCCCCGCTGTTCAACGAGACGGCGTACGCGCTGGCGGTGGAGAAGCTGCTCGGCATCGAGGAGCAGATCACCGAGCGGGCGACCACCATCCGGGTCCTGATGATGGAGCTCAACCGGATCTCCTCGCACCTGGTCTGGGTGGCCACCACGGCCATGGAGCTGGGCGCGATCAACATGATGCTCTACGGCTTCCGGGAGCGGGAGTACGTCCTGGAGATCTTCGAGCTGATCACCGGGCTGCGGATGAACCACGCCTACGTCCGCCCGGGTGGGGTGGCGCAGGACGTGCCGGACGAGGCGATCGCCAAGATCCGTGACTTCTTGAAGCTGATGCCGAAGAAGCTCGCGGAGTACGAGAAGATGCTCTCCGGTCAGCCGATCTGGCTGGAGCGGACGCAGAACGTCGGGGTGCTCGACGCGACCGGCTGCCTCGCGCTGGGCGTGACCGGCCCGGTGCTGCGCTCCGCCGGCCTCGCCTGGGACCTGCGCAAGACGATGCCGTACTGCGGCTACGAGACGTACGAGTTCGACGTGCCGACCCACACCGACGGTGACGTCTGGGGCCGGTACCTGGTCCGGCTGGCCGAGATTCGGGAGTCGTTGAAGCTCGTCGAGCAGGCGGTGGACCGGCTCCGGCCGGGCCCGGTGATGGTGGCGGATCGGAAGATCGCCTGGCCGGCGCAGCTCGCCATCGGGGTCGACGGCATGGGTAACTCGCTGGAGCACGTGGCAAAGATCATGGGGCAGTCGATGGAGTCGCTGATCCATCACTTCAAGCTCGTCACCGAGGGCTTCCGGGTCCCGCCCGGCCAGGTGTACGTGGGCATTGAGGCGCCCCGGGGCGAGTTGGGGGTGCACGCGGTCTCCGACGGGGGGACCCGGCCGTACCGGGTGCACTACCGGGAGCCGAGCTTCGTCAACCTCCAGGCCCTGCCGGCGATGGCCGAGGGCGGCCTGATCGCGGACGTGATCGCCGGTGGCGCCTCGCTGGACCCGGTGATGGGTGGGTGTGACCGGTGAGTGACGCAGTCGCGAACGGAAAGGGGGCACCGATGACCGTGTTTTCCGAGGAGACCCGGGCGCGGGCCCGGGAGATCATCGCTCGGTATCCGGCCGATCGGTCCCGCTCGGCGTTGCTGCCGCTGCTGCACCTGGTGCAGTCGGAGGAGGGGTATGTCTCCCCGGCCGGCATCGCGTTCTGCGCCGAGGTGCTGGGGCTGAACAAGGCCCAGGTCGGTGCGGTCGCCTCGTTCTACACGATGTACAAGCGGCGGCCGACCGGCGACTGGCTGGTCAGCGTCTGCACCAACACGATGTGCAACGTGCTGGGCGGCCAGGAGGTGTACGACGCCCTGGTCGAGCATCTCGGTGTCGGGCACGAGGAGACCACGGCCGACGGCACGATCACCCTGGAGCACGCCGAGTGCCTGGCGGCGTGCGACTACGGACCGGTGATGACGGTCAACTACGACTTCTTTGACAACGTGGACCCGAAGACGGCGGTCGGGGTGGTCGACGAGCTGCGGGCTGGTAACCAGCCGACCCCGAGTCGCGGGGCCCGGCTCTGCCGGCTGAAGGAGATGTCGGTGCAGCTCGCCGGCTTCGCCGACGAGCGGGAGGGCGCGGTCGCCGATGGGGGCCCCGGCGAGCCGACCGTGCGTGGGCTGCGGCTGGCGCAGGAGCACGGCATCGCGGTCACTGGGTTCGACCCGAACACGCCGATCCGCAGCAAGGCCGAGGCCGAGCAGGCCGCCGCCGAGGCGAAGGCGAAGGCCGAGGCCGCCAAGCCCGCCGCCGGTTCGACTGGCGCGGCCCAGGAGAGCCGGCCGGCCGGTTACGCCAAACCCGCCAGCGACGCCAAGCCCGCGGGGGACGACGCGCCGGTGAAGGAGCGCTCGTTGAAGGACGCAGCGGCGGGCATGGGAGATGCGGCCGGGAACGAAAGGGGCGCAGACCAGTGACCACTCCTCGGCCGGAGACGCTGGCCAAGCTCACGCCGGTGCTCACCAAGCGGTGGCTGTCGCCGGACGCCTGGCGGATCGGCACCTATGAGCGGCTGGATGGTTATGCCGCGCTACGCAAGGCGTTGGGTGCCCACCCGGACGACCTGATCCAGCTGGTCAAGGACTCCGGGCTGCGCGGTCGGGGCGGCGCGGGCTTCCCGACCGGCCTCAAGTGGGGGTTCATCCCGCAGGAGCCGGACGGTCGGGCCCCGACCCGACCGCACTACCTGGTGGTCAACGCGGACGAGGGTGAGCCGGGCACCTGCAAGGACCTGCCGCTGATGACGCACGACCCGCACTCCCTGATCGAGGGTGTGATCATCGCGTCGTACGCGATCCGGGCCAACCGTGCCTACATCTACATCCGCGGCGAGGCGGTGCACGCCGCCCGCCGGCTGCGCCACGCGGTGCAGGAGGCGTACGCCCGGAACTACCTCGGGAAGAACATCCTCGGCAGCGGCTTCGATCTGGAGCTGGTGGTGCACTCGGGGGCCGGGGCGTACATCTGCGGTGAGGAGACCGCGCTCCTGGACTCGCTGGAGGGGTTCCGCGGCCAGCCCCGGCTGCGCCCGCCGTTCCCGGCGACCCACGGTCTGTACGCCAGCCCGACGGTGGTGAACAACGTCGGCACCATCGCCTCGGTTCCGTATCTCGTGCTGGGGGGCGCCGCCTGGTGGCGGAGCATGGGCACGGAGAAGTCCTCCGGGCCGATGATCTACTCGCTCTCCGGTCGGGTTGTGAACCCGGGCCAGTACGAGTGCTCGATGGGGGTCACGCTCCGCGAGCTGATCGAGCTGGCCGGTGGCATGCAGCCGGGGCACTCGCTGCGGTTCTGGACGCCGGGCGGCTCGTCAACGCCGCTGCTGACCGCCGACCACCTGGACGTGCCGCTGGACTTCGAGGGGGTGGCGGCGGCGGGGTCGATTCTCGGCACCACGGCGACGCAGATCTTCTCCGACCAGGACTGCCCGGTCTACGCGACGTACCGGTGGCTGGAGTTCTACCACCACGAGTCGTGCGGCAAGTGCACCCCGTGCCGGGAGGGCAACTACTGGATGGTCCGGGTCTACCGCCGGATCCTCTCCGGCCAGGGCACCCAGGAGGACCTGGACACGCTCCTGGACACCTGCGACAACATCCTCGGCCGCTCGTTCTGCGGCCTCGGTGACGGTGCCACCAGCCCGGTGACCTCCTCGCTGAAGTACTTCAAGCAGGACTACCTCGACTATGTCGAGGGCCGGACCGCACCGAAGCTTTCCGACAAGCAGTTGGTGGGAGCCCACTGATGACGGACGTAGCCAAGCAGACCGAGACGGTCACGCTCACCATCGACGGTATTGAGGTCACCGCGCCCAAGGGGGAGCTGGTGATCCGGGTGGCCGAGCAGATGGGCGTCGAGATCCCTCGGTTCTGCGACCATCCACTGCTGGCCCCGGTGGGGGCCTGCCGGCAGTGCCTGGTCGAGGTGGAGGGGCAGCGCAAGCCGGTCGCCTCCTGCACCCAGACCGTCGCGGACGGCATGGTGGTAAAGACGCAGCTCTCCTCCCTGGTCGCCAAGAAGGCGCAGGAGGGGATGATGGAGCTGCTGCTCGTCAATCACCCGCTCGACTGCCCGATGTGCGACAAGGGCGGCGAGTGTCCGCTGCAGAACCAGGCGATGTCGACCGGCCGCACCGACTCCCGGTTCCACGAGCACAAGCGCGAGTACGAGAAGCCGCTGGAGATCAGCACGCAGGTGCTGCTCGACCGCGAGCGGTGCGTGCTCTGCCAGCGGTGCACCCGGTTCTCCGAGGAGATCGCCGGCGACAAGTTCATCGACCTGATGAACCGCTCGTCGGCAGAGGAGATCAACATCTACCGGGACGAGGCGTATGGCGACTCGGAGAGCGAGGACGGCGACGTGCCGTTCAACTCGTACTTCTCCGGTAACACCATCCAGATCTGCCCGGTGGGGGCGCTGACCGGCGCGCAGTACCGCTTCCGCGCCCGCCCGTTCGACCTGGTCTCCAGCCCCAGCATCTGCGAGCACTGCTCGGCCGGCTGCGCCCAGCGCACCGACTGGCGGCGGGGCAAGGTGCTGCGGCGGCTGGCCGGCGACGACCCGGCGGTTAACGAGGAGTGGAACTGTGACAAGGGGCGCTGGGGCTTCCAGTACGCCCGCGCCACCGACCGACTGACCACGCCGCTGGTCCGGGACGAGCGCACCGGCGAGCTACGCGAGGCCTCCTGGAGCGAGGCGTTGACGGTCGCCGCCGACGGGCTGCGGGCCGCCCGCGACGGTGGATCGGGTACGGCGGTGCTCACCGGCGGCCGGCTGACCGTCGAGGACGCCTACGCGTACGCGAAGTTCGCCCGGATCGCGCTGCAGACCAACGACCTCGACTTCCGGGCCCGGCCGGTCTCCCGGGAGGAGGCCGACTTCCTGGCCAGCTCGGTCGCCGGAGCCACCGATGTCAGCTACGCCGACATCGAGCAGGCGCCCGCGGTGGTGCTGGTCGGCCTGGAGCCGGAGGAGGAGTGCCCAATCCTCTTCCTGCGGCTGCGCAAGGCGCACCTGAAGAAGAATCTGACGGTCTACGCCATCGCGCCGTTCGCCACCCGTGGTCTGGAGAAGCTCGGTGCCAAGCTGGCCCGGGTGGTGCCGGGCGAGGAGGCGAGCGTGCTCGCCGAGCACGCGACGGTCGCCGAGGCGCTCAGCCAGCCGGGGGCGGTCCTGCTCGTCGGTGAGCGGCTGGGCGAGACCCCGGGTGGGCTCTCCGCTGCGGCGGAGGTGGCCCGGCGTACCGGCGCCAAGCTGGCCTGGGTGCCGCGGCGCGCCGGTGACCGGGGCGCGGTGGACGCGGGCTGTCTGCCGAACCTGCTCCCCGGTGGCCGTCTGGTCACCGAGCCCGCCGCCCGCGCCGAGCTGGGCGAGGCGTGGGACGTGCCGGCCGGAACCATTCCGAGTCAGGCGGGCCGGGACACGGACGCCATCCTCGCCGCGGCGAGCGCCGGCGAACTCGGCGCGCTGGTCGTCGCCGGCGTCGACCTGGCGGACCTGGCCGACCCCCGACTGGCCGAGCAGGCGCTGGACACGGTGCCCTTCCTGGTCAGCCTTGAGCTGCGCAACAGCGCGGTGACGCGGCGGGCGAACGTGGTCCTCCCGGTCGCCCCGGTGCTGGAGAAGGCGGGAAGCTTCCTGGACTGGGAGGGACGGCTGCGCCCCTTCGAGGCGGTGCTGAACACCGCCGCGATGACCGACGGCCGGGTGCTGGACGCGCTCGCCGCGCAGCTTGACGTACGGCTCGGCACCGCTGACGTGCCGGCTGTCCGCCGCGAGTTGGGCGAGCTGCCGCGTACCCGGACCACGAAGCCGGCCCCGCCGACGGTGGCCCCGGCGGCCGTACCGCAGCCGGGCGCCGGCGAGGCGGTGCTGGCCACCTGGCACCAGCTGATCGACCTGGGCACGCTGACCGAGGGGGACGAGCACCTCGGTGGTACGGCCCGCCCAGCGGTGATCCGGCTGGCCCGGAGCACCGCGGAGTCGATCGGCGTCGCCGACTCGGACGCGGTGACCGTCGGCACCGAACGCGGCGGCGTGACCCTGCCGGTGGTGGTGACGGAGATGCCGGACGGCGTGGTCTGGCTGCCCACCAACTCGCCCGGATCGACCCTCCGCCGCAGCCTTGGCGTCGCGGCCGGCACCGTGGTGCGGATCTCCGCCGGTACGACCGGCTCGACCGTTCCCCCGCAGTCCGACGCGCAAGTCGCGGCCGACGTGACCGACCGCCCGGGCCCGCTCCTCAACTCCGGCGGTGTCCAGTGAGGGTGGGGAGAGCACGAGTGGGGCGAGTCAGCCTCGCAGTCGCGACCGAAAGGTGGGCACAGTGACCTTCCTCGCCCAGGAACCGACGCTGGCCGATTTTGGCCGGGACCCCTGGTGGCTGGTCCTGATCAAGATTGTCTTCGCGTTCGCGTTCGGCCTGCTGGCCACGCTGCTCGGCGTCTGGTTCGAGCGGCGGGTCGTCGGCCGGATGGCGGTCCGGCCGGGTCCCAACCAGCTCGGCCCGTTCGGCCTGCTCCAGACGCTCGCGGACGGCATGAAGATGGCCTTCAAGGAGGACATCCTGCCGCGCTCCGCGGACAAGGTCGTCTACTTCTTCGCGCCGGTCATCTCGGTGGTCTGTGCGGTCACCGCGCTGTCGGTGATGCCCTTCGGCCCGATGGTCAGCATCTTCGGGCACCAGACGCCGCTGCAGGTCACCGATGTCTCGGTGGCGGTGCTGCTGGTCCTGGCCTGCTCGTCGATGGCGGTCTACGGCGTGGTGCTGGCGGGCTGGGCCTCCGGGTCGACCTACCCGCTCCTGGGGGGCCTGCGCTCCAGCGCACAGCTGATCTCGTACGAGGTCGCGCTGGGCCTCTCCGTCGTGGCGGTCTTCATGCTCTCCGGCACGATGTCGACCAGCGGGATCGTCGCGGCCCAGGGAGAACGCCCCCAGCTTGAGTTCTTCGGCTTGGATGTCGCGGCGCCCGGCTGGTACGCGATCCTGCTCTTCCCGAGCTTCGTCATCTTTTTCATCGCCATCGTCGGGGAGACCAACCGGGCCCCGTTCGACCTGCCCGAGGCCGAGTCCGAGTTGGTCGCCGGCTTCATGACGGAGTACAGCTCGCTGAAGTTCGCGCTGATCATGCTCTCCGAGTACGTCGCCATGGTGACCATGTCGGCGTTCACGGTGACACTCTTCCTCGGCGGCTGGCGCGCGCCGTGGCCGATCACCTCCTTCTGGGATGGGGCGAACTCCGGCTGGTGGCCGATGCTGTGGTTCTTCGGCAAGGTCCTCCTCCTCGTCTTTGTCTTCGTCTGGCTGCGGGGCACCCTGCCCCGGCTCCGCTACGACCAGTTCATGCGCCTCGGCTGGAAGGTCCTGCTTCCGCTCAACCTGGTGTGGATCCTGGTGTTGGCGGGTTGGCTGAAGACCCAGGGCTGGGAGCGCGCGGACCGGCTGATCCTCTACGGGGCCATCGCCGGTGTGGTGCTGATCGTCACCCTGTTCTGGCCGAACCGGCAGCCGGCGCCGAAGCCGACGCTGGCCGAGGAGGTCAACAACCGGCCGCCGGGCAGCTTCCCGCTGCCGCCGCTGGACCTTCAGGTACCACCGAGCCCGCGGACCCAGCGCATTGTCGCCGAGCGGGAGCCGGCCAACCTCGCCGACACGGACTCCAGGGAGGTGTGACGTGGGCGCGATCACCGGAACGTTCAAGGGCTTCGGGGTCACCTTCTCGCACATGTTCAAGAAGGTGGTCACCACCGACTACCCGTTCAAGCCGCCGGTCGCGGCACCGCGCTATCACGGGCGGCACATCCTCAACCGGCACCCGGACGGCTTGGAGAAGTGCATCGGCTGCGAGCTGTGTGCCTGGGCCTGCCCGGCGGACGCGATCTACGTGGAGGGCGGCGACAACACGGAGGAGGAGCGTTTCTCCCCCGGCGAGCGGTACGCCAGCGTCTACCAGATCAACTATGCCCGCTGCATCTTCTGCGGACTCTGCATCGAGGCGTGCCCGACCCGCTCGTTGACCATGAGCAACGAGTACGAGCTGGCCCGGGACAACCGCGAGGACCTGATCTTCACCAAGGAGCAGCTCCTGGCGCCGCTGCTGTCCGGAATGGAGCAGCCGCCGCACCCGATGCGGTTGGGTGACAGCGAGAAGGACTACTACGTCGGCGCGTTGGAGAACCCGGGCACCTCAGCCGGGGCGGAGCGCTCGCCGATGGGCCCCGGCCGCTACCGGATCAGCGAGCACCCCGGTGTGCAGTTCCCCGGCGCCGACCAGGCCGCAGAGCGGGCGGACAAGGGAGACGGAGCATGACCACGCAGACGGTGCTCGCCGCGGCGGGTTCGGTACCCGGAGGTGAGGCAGTCACCTTCTGGATCCTCGCCCCGCTGGCGCTGATCGGCGCGATCGGCATGGTCGCCGCCCGCAACGCGGTGCACTCGGCGCTGATGCTGGTCCTGACGATGCTCTGCCTGGGCGTCTTCTACGTGGTCCAGGCCGGGCCGTTCATCGGCCTGGTGCAGATCATCGTCTACACCGGCGCGATCATGATGTTGTTCCTCTTCGTGCTGATGCTGGTGGGCCGCGGCGCCTCGGATTCGGTGATCGAGACGCTGCGCGGCCAGCGGGTCGCGGCGCTGGTGCTCGGCGTCGGGTTCGCTGGACTCGTCGGCACCGGCATGTACCGGGCGCTGGCCGGTAGCACCGCCGCCGGTCTCGCCCAGGCCAACGCCGAGGGCAACGTGCAGGGCGTCGCCCGGCTGCTGTTCACCAAGTACGTCCTCGCCTTCGAGCTGACCTCGGCGCTGCTGATCACGGCGGCGGTCGGTGCGATGGTGCTGGCGCACATCGAGCGGCGCCGGGAGGACCGGATGGACCAGGCGGCCACCATGAGGGCGCGGTTCCGTCCCGGTAACTACCCCGGCCCGAAGCCGGGCCCCGGCGTCTTCGCCACCTCCTCGTCGGTCGCCACGCCGGCCCGCCTGCCCGACGGCCGGCTGGCCGAGCAGAGCACCCCGGAGATCCTGCCGGTCCGTGAGCTGACCGCCGAGGACACGACGTTGAAGGGGACCGAAAAGTGAGCGAGTTCTTCTCGGTCGAGCCGAACTACTACCTGGTCCTCGCCGCGGTGCTGTTCACCATCGGCGCCGCCGGGGTACTCGTCCGGCGGAACGCGATCGTGCTGTTCATGTGCGTTGAGCTGATGCTCAACGCGGCCAATCTGACCCTGGTCACCTTCAGCCGGATCAACGGTGACCTCAACGGGCAGATCATTGCGTTCTTCGTGATGGTGGTGGCCGCGGCCGAGGTCGTGGTCGGACTCGCGATCATCATGGCGATCTACCGGACCCGACGCTCGGCGAGCGTCGACGACGCCAACCTGCTGAAGTACTGAGGGGCCTGCGGTGATGGAGATTCTGGCGAAAGCCCCCGTCGAGCCGGTGGGCGCCGTCACGTACGGGACCGCCGAGGGGTTGCTCGGCAGCGTCTGGCTGCTGGTGGCGATCCCGCTGGTCAGCGCGGCGATCCTGCTGCTACTCGGCCGGCGGGCGGACCGGTGGGGGCACTGGCTGGGTGTCGCGTCGGTCGGTGTCGCGTTCCTGCTTGGCCTGACCTACTTCTTCCAGCTCCGCGGCGTGGAGAACCGGTCCGTTGAGCTGAGCCTCTGGGATTTCATCGCGGTCGGTGACCTCCGGGTGGACTTCGGTCTGCTCTTCGACCCGTTGGCGGCGGTCTTCGTACTGCTGATCACCGGGGTGGGCTTCCTGATCCACCTGTACGCGGTGGAGTACATGGCCCACGACCCGGGGCGTCGGCGGTTCTTCGCGTACTTCAACCTGTTCGTCGCCGCCATGCTCCTGCTGGTGCTCGGCAACAACTACGTGATGCTCTTCTTCGGCTGGGAGGGCGTCGGGCTGGCGTCGTACCTGCTGATCTCCTTCTGGTACGTGCGGCCCGCCGCCGCCACCGCCGGTAAGAAGGCGTTCCTGATGAACCGGGTCGGCGATGCCGGCCTGCTGATCGGCATCTTCATCATGTTCGCCACCCTGGGCACCACGCAGTACGACGAGGTCTTCTCCGGTGTCGGCTCGCTGACCGCCACCACGGTCCTGCTGCTCGGGCTGCTCCTGCTGCTCGGTGCCGCCGGCAAGTCGGGTCAGTTCCCACTGCAGGCGTGGCTCCCGGACGCGATGGAGGGCCCGACCCCGGTCTCGGCGCTCATCCACGCCGCCACCATGGTCACCGCGGGTGTGTACCTGATCGCCCGCTCCAACCCGATCTTCTCGGCGAACTCGACGCTGCAGCTGGTCGTGGTGAGCGTCGGCGCGCTGACGCTGCTGCTCGGCGCCATCATCGGCATGGCCAAGGACGACATCAAGCGGGTGCTCGCCTGGTCGACGGTGAGCCAGATCGGCTACATGTTCCTCGGCGTCGGCCTCGGTGGCGCGGCGTACGCGCTGGCCATCGTGCACCTGCTGGCGCACGGCTTCTTCAAGGCCAACATGTTCCTGGGCGCCGGCTCGGTGATGCACGGGATGAAAGACCAGGTCGACATCCGGCGCTTCGGCGGGCTGGCGAAATACATGAAGATCACCTGGTTGACCTTCATGGCCGGCTGGCTGGCGATCATCGGCCTGCCGCCCTTCTCCGGCTTCTTCTCCAAGGAGCCGATCATCGTGGCCGCGTTCGAGCGGGACGACTGGACGGCCTGGCTGTTCGGCATGGCGGCCCTGCTCGGTGCCGGCCTGACCGCGTTCTACATGACCCGGCTGTTCGTGCTCACCTTCCACGGCCCGGCTCGCTGGACCGAGGAGATCGACCACCCGCACGAGTCGCCGAAGCTGATGACGATCCCGCTGATCCTGCTCGCGGTCGGTTCGATCGGCGCCGGTGCCCTGATGGTCGGGCCGGTCCCCGAGTGGCTGGAGGCGACCGCCGGACTGGGCGGTGGCTCGGAGGCCGCGCACGAAACGGTGCTCTCGCACCTCGCCATCACGATCCTGTCGATCGGGGTAACCGTGATCGGCGCCGGGCTCGCCTGGTTCCTGTTCCGGCGCGGCACGGCCACCGAGCCGCAGCCGGCGGGGGTGCTGGTCACCGCCGCTCGGAAGAACCTCTACACCGACGCCGTCAACGAGACGGTGTTCGAGAAGCCGGGCATCTTCCTCACCCGGGCGCTGGTTTACCTGGACAACCGGGGCATTGACGGACTGGTCAACGCCCTCGCCGCCGGCGTCGGCGGTGGCTCGGGTCGGCTCCGGCGGCTGCAGACCGGCTTCGTCCGGTCGTACGCCACCTCGATCCTGGCTGGTGCCCTGCTGGTGGTGGCGGCCTTCCTGGCCGTCGAGGCGGGGTGGCTGGTGTGATCGACCTCAGGAGGCGGTCGGGGAACCCCGCGGTGGCCGCCGTCGGCGGACCGCACAGTGACGACGGAGGTAAGGCCGCGTAATGTCCGACTTCCCGTTTCTTTCGGTGCTCACCGTGGCGCCGCTGGTCGGTGCCCTGGTGGTCGCCGTCCTGCCCCGCCGCCGGCCGGAGTTGGCCAAACAGGTGGCGCTCGGCTGGTCGCTGTTGGTGCTGGCGCTCTCGGTGGTCATGTGGGTGACCTGGCAGACCGGCGGCGACCGGTTCCAGTTCCGCGAGTCCTATCCGTGGATTCCGAACTGGGGCGTCAACTTCACCTTCGCCGCCGACGGCATCGCGCTGGTCATGCTGATGCTGATCGCGCTGCTGGTGCCGCTGGTGATTCTGGCGTCCTGGCACGACGCCGAGTCGTCCAAGCGGTCGGTGCCGGTCTACTTCGCCCTGTTGCTGGTGCTCGAGTGCACGATGATCGGCGTCTTCGCCGCCGCCGACGTCTTCCTCTTCTACGTGTTCTTCGAGGTCATGCTCGTGCCGATGTACTTCCTCATCGGCAGTTACGGCGGACACCAGCGGCAGTACGCGGCCGTGAAGTTCTTCCTCTACTCGCTGGT
This sequence comes from Salinispora pacifica DSM 45544, assembly GCF_000378845.1. Classification (NCBI taxonomy): domain Bacteria; kingdom Bacillati; phylum Actinomycetota; class Actinomycetes; order Micromonosporales; family Micromonosporaceae; genus Salinispora; species Salinispora pacifica. The sequence goes on from NZ_KB905359.1 coordinate 3,795,850, forward strand.
CGGCGGCTTGTTCATGCTCGCCGCGGTGATCGGCCTCTGGGTGGTCGGCGGAAAGACCTTCGACTGGGTGGCGCTGTCGCAGGTGGACATCTCCACCGGTGCCGAGCGTTGGCTCTTCCTCGGTTTCTTCATCGCCTTCGCCATCAAGGCCCCGTTCTTTCCGTTCCACACCTGGCTGCCGGACGCCGGTGGCGCTGCCCCTGCGGGTGCTGCCGCGCTGCTGGTCGGGGTACTCGACAAGGTCGGGACGTTCGGTCTGCTGCGCTACTGCCTGCCGCTGTTCCCGGATGCGGCCAAGTGGTTCGCGCCGTGGGCGCTGGCGCTGGGCGTGATCGGCATCATCTACGCGGCGCTCCTCGCGATCGGTCAGAACGACCTGAAGCGGCTGGTGTCGTACACCTCGATCGCGCACTTCGGCTTCATCGGGGTCGGCATCTTCGCGTTCACCAGCCAGGCGGCCACCGGCGCGGTGCTCTACATGGTCAATCACGGGCTCGCCACCGGTCTGCTCTTCCTGGTGGTCGGGATGCTGGTCGCCCGCCGGGGCTCCGCGCTGATCAGCGACTTCGGCGGCGCCGGCAAGCTGGTTCCGCTGCTGGCCGGGGTGCTCTTCTTCGCTGGTCTCGCCTCGCTGGCGCTGCCCGGCACCGCACCGTTCATCTCCGAGTTCCTGGTGCTGATCGGCACCTTCTCGGTGAACAAGCCGGTGGCGGTGATCGCCACGCTCGGGATCATCCTGGCCGCCGCGTACGTGCTGTGGATGGTGCAGCGCACCACCCAGGGCACGCTCAACCCGGCGCTGACCGAGGTCGAGGGGATGAAGCGTGACCTGAACCTGCGCGAGAAGGTCGTGGTGGCCCCGCTGGTCGCGCTGATCGTGCTGCTCGGCTTCTACCCGAAGCCGGTCACGGATGTCATCAACCCTGCGGTCCAGGCGACCATGCAGGATATCGGCAAGACTGACCCGGCCCCGTCGGCCGGAACTCCACAGGAGGCGAGCCGGTGAGCGAGCTGAAGCTTCCGTCGATCGACTACGCGGCGCTCGCGCCGACGCTCATCTTGTTGGGCGCCGCTCTGGTCGGTGTCCTGGTCGAGGCGTTCGTGCCGCGCCGGCTGCGGCACGTGGTGCAACTCGCGGTAGCGCTGCTGGCGGTGCTGGGTGCGCTGACCATGGTGGTGCTGAACGCCAATGATCGTCTGATCACCATCGGTGGGGCGATCGCCATCGACGGGCCGGCGCTCTTCCTGCAGGGCGCGATCCTGGTGTTGGCCGCGATGGCGTTGCTGCTCATTGGTGAACGTACGGTCGAGCGCGGCGGTGCGTTCGTGGCGCAGGCGGCGGTGACCGCCGAGTCGGCGGACGACCGTCGGCAGGCCGAAGGGGCGCCGGGCGCGACCGAGGTGTACCCGCTGACCAGCTTCGCGGTCGGCGGCATGCTGATCTTCGTGGCGGCGAATGACCTGCTGACCATGTTCATCGCGCTCGAGGTCTTCTCCCTGCCGCTCTACCTGCTCTGCGCCCTGGCTCGCCGCCGGCGGCTGCTGAGCCAGGAGGCGGCGATGAAGTACTTCCTGCTCGGCGCGTACGCCTCGGCCTTCTTCCTCTTCGGCGTCGCGTTGGTGTACGGCTTCACCGCCGGCACCCCGGGTCGGGCGGCGGGGGTCGACTTCGCCACCATCCATGCCGCGGTCGGGGAGAGTTCGTCCAGCTCGGTACTGCTCTTCGGCGGTATGGCGCTGATCGCGATCGGCCTGCTGTTCAAGGCCGGCGCCGCGCCGTTCCACGTCTGGACGCCGGATGTCTACCAGGGGGCGCCCACCCCGATTACCGGCTTCATGGCCGCCTGCACGAAGGTCGCCGCGTTCGGCGCCCTGCTGCGGGTCTTTCACGTCGCTTTCGAGGGAGCCCGCTGGGACTTCACCCCGGTCCTCGGCGTGGTGGCGGTGCTGACCATGCTCGTCGGGGCGGTGCTGGCGGTCACCCAGACCGACATCAAGCGGCTGCTCGCGTACTCCTCGATCGCCAATGCCGGGTACCTGCTGGTCGGGGTGCTCGCGCCGACCAGCGACGGGGTCTCCGGGACGATGTTCTACCTGGTCGCCTACGGCTTCTCGGTGTTGGCGGCGTTCGCCGTGGTCACCCTGGTCCGGGACGCCGATGGTGAGGCCACCCACCTGTCCCGCTGGGCGGGTCTGGGTCAGCGGTCGCCCTTCTACGCCGGGCTGTTCACCTTCATCCTGCTCGCCTTCGCCGGTATCCCACTGACCAGCGGCTTCACGAGCAAGTTCGCGGTCTTCAGCGCCGCGTTCGACGGCGGTCAGGGCTGGTTGGTGATCGCCGGTGTGCTCACCAGCATGGTGCTCGCCTTCCCGTACCTGCGGGTGGTCGTGCTGATGTGGCTCTCCGAGCCCGGTGAGTCCACTCCCGCCGTCGTCATGCCGGGCTGGCTGACCTCGGCCGCGCTGACCATCGGTGTGGTCGCCACCCTGGTGCTCGGCGTCTTTCCGAAGCCGCTGCTCGATCTCGCCGCAGGAGCCGCAGAGTTCGTGCGGTGACACCGACAATCCGGGGCCGGCACGTGACCCCCGTGCCGGCCCCGGGGCTGTTCTCGGAGGTCATGGACACATTTGTGGGCGCCCTTTGGGCTATCCCCGCCCCGGGGTCGACGGTACTGGTGTGGCATGGTGGGAGGCGTGGTGAATCCGGCTGACAAGCTTTCGGGTGCCACCGGCGTGGGCAGTCATTCCGGCCGGGGCGGCGTGGGTCAGTTGGGTGCCGTCGGGCTGCATCCGGCTGACGCGGGGCTCCCGGAGTCGGCGCTTCAGGTGCTGGCGGGGGTCGAGGCCGCGCTGCGGGCCGACGTCGTCAGCGCCGACCCGTTCGTCACTGAGGCCGCCCGGCACCTCCTCGACGCCGGTGGCAAGCGGTTCCGCCCGTTGCTGGTGGCGCTCGGCGCCCAGTTCGGGGATCCGACTCGGGCACAGGTGGTGCCGGCCGCCGTGGTGGTGGAGCTCACCCACCTGGCGACGCTCTACCACGACGATGTCATGGACGAGGCGCCGGTACGTCGGGGGGCCCCGAGCGCCAATTCGCGGTGGACGAACTCGGTGGCCATTCTGGTCGGTGACTATCTCTTCGCCCGCGCGGCGGATATCTCCGCCGATCTGGGCACCGAGGCTGTCCGGCTGCAGGCGCGGACCTTCGCCCGGTTGGTGCACGGCCAGATCGCGGAGACCGTGGGGCCGCGTCCCGGGGTGGACCCGGTGGCGCACCACCTGCACGTGATCGCCGAGAAGACCGGCTCGTTGATCGCTACCGCGGCCCGGTTCGGTGGGATGTTCAGCGGGGCCAGCCCGACGCACACCGAGGCGCTGGCTGGCTACGGTGAGACCATCGGGGTCGCCTTCCAGCTCTCGGACGACCTGTTGGACATCTCCAGCGAGGCGGAGCGCTCCGGCAAGACGCCCGGGACCGATCTCCGCGAGGGTGTCCCCACCCTGCCGGTGCTGTATGCCCTTGCTTTGGACGATGCTGACGCCGCGTCGGTGCGGCTCCGGGAAATCCTGGCGGTCGGTCCGCTGACCGATGATGAGCTACACGCCGAGGCGCTCGGGCTGCTCCGGGAGAGCCCCGCGTTGAAGCGGGCCCGGGAGACGGTGCGGAGCCGTGCCGAGAAGGCGCGCGCGCAGCTCGCGCCGCTGCCGCCGGGCCCGGCCCGGCAGGCGCTCGAATCCCTCTGCGACCAGATCGCGGACCGGACCAGCTGACGCATCTCTCGGTGAACAGATCGCGGGCTGGCTGACGGATCCCTCGGTCTGGCTGTCGCATCTCCCGGACCGGCTGACATAGCTACCGAACCGGCGGTGGTGTCTCCGGCAGCGGACATCACCACGGTTGAGCGGTATCCGGGGTACCTCCGCGTCACCATAACGTGATCAAGTCATCACTGGCAGTGGATGATGATTTGGTGCTCTCTACCCGAACAGGCGTTTCCTACCGGTCCCAAATTTCATATGGTGTAAGTCCCCGGCTGCGGAGGTGGTTGTGCGTGACCCCCTGGCGGAGCCTTCGGACCTCATCCGAAGCGTGTCCCGCGCGCTACGAGTGCTCGAGTCAGTCGGTCGTGCCCCGAAAGGGCTGACTGTCAAACAGATCGCGCGACGGTGCGAGCTGACCGTGGCGACCACGTACCACCTCGTCCGCACGCTGGCGTACGAGGGCTACGTGATCCGGCGCGAGGACGGCACGTACATCGTGGGCCTGGAGATAGCCGATCGCTACCGTGAGCTGGTCAGCGCCTTCCGCGGACCGCCGACGGTCGGGGAGTATCTGCGCCGGGCCGTCCTCGACACCGGCTACAGCCACTTTCTGGGCCGGTTCGTCGGGGGCCAGGTCGCCATCACGGCCGCCACCGAAGGCCCACGCTCCCCCTACCTGGAGGACCTGGTTCCCGGCTTCGACGAGGGGGCGCACGCCACCGCACTCGGTAAGGCACTGCTCGCGACCCTCACCACCGAACAGCGGCTGCGCTACCTGCGGGAGAACGGCATGCGCCCGTTCACCACCGGGACGCTGACCACCGCTGAGGCGTTCGAGGCCGACCTCGCGGCTGGCGAGCGGCGGGGGATGCAGCTGGAGCTGGGGCAGTACCGGCCGGGGGTGGCCTGCGCGGCGGTGATGGTGAGCGCTGACAAGGATGTGGAGCGCCGGATGGCGCTCGCCTGTGCCCTGCCGGCCGGCGAGATGATGGCCTCCGCCCGGGTCGTTCGGGCGAAGCTGCTCGCCACCGCCCGGAGCATCGCCGACTGCCTCGTCGACGACACCTGACCGGATGCGAGGTGCGGGCCCGGTGCAACGGGGAACGGGCCCTCACCCACGCTGGGGAGGGCCCGTTCGGGCCCGGAGGGGCCGAGGGGAGCTGGGCGGTCAGCTACCGATCGGGCCGCCGTCCAGGCGCCAGGTGACCACCACGCCCGGCTTGGCGTAGTCGCCGTCCGGCCAGGTGGAGGCAGGGTTCTCGATCGAGGCGCCGGAGATCTCCCCCGGGTGCTGCACGGCCACGAAGACCGAGCGGTTGTCGCCGGTGATGAACGGGCCGCAGGTCTCCGCGCCGATGGGTACGGTGAGGAACTGCTTCAGGTGGCCGCGCTCCGGGCCTTCGATCGGCGTGGCGAAGAGGCCGTCATTGCTGCCCAGCGCGTTGCCGTCGGTGGAGATCCAGAGGTTGCCGGTGGCATCGAAGGCGAGGTTGTCCGGGCAGGAGATCGGCGAGACCTTCGTCTTGTCGTACCCGGCGAAGTAGGTCGAGGAGTCCGCCGGGTCGCCGGCGACGATCGGCAGCGACCAGGTGAACGTGTCAGCGGAGTTGTTCCCGCGCTTCTCGACCAGCTCCAGCACGTGGCCGTGGCGGTTGGCGTTACGCGGGTTCGCCTCGTCCGCCTTCGGGTTGCTGTCAACCCCACGCCGGGAGTTGTTGGTGAGCGCCACATATACCTTGCCGGTGTGCAGGCTCGCCTCGACATCCTCGGGCCGGTCCATCTTGGTCGCGCCGACCTGGTCCGCGGCGAGCCGGGTGAAGGTGAGCACCTCGGCGGCGGTCATGCCCTCGACGTACGAGCGGTCGCCACTGACCAGCTTGATCCACCGACCGCCGCCGTTGAACGCACCGTCGCTGGGTAGCTCACCGGAGCCGTCGATCTCGTCGGCGCTGGTGTAGTCCAGCTTGGCGACGTAGAGGGCGCCCGACTCCAGCAGGGTCAGGTTGTGCTCCCGGTCACGCCAGGAGCTGCCCTTCTTGAACTTCTTCTCCGACACGAACTTGTAGAGGTAGTCGAATCGCTCGTCGTCGCCCATGTACGCGACCACGTGTCCGCTCTTCGCCACGATGACGTTCGCGCCCTCGTGCTTGAACCGGCCCAGCGCGGTGTGTTTGCGCGGCCGGCTCTCCGGGTCGTACGGGTCGATCTCGACAACCCAGCCGAACCGGTGCGCCTCGTGCGGGTGCTGGGTCAGGTCGAAGCGCTCGTCGGCGCGGTCCCACTTCCGGTTCCCGCTCGGGTAGCGGTCGGTGATGTTGACGCCGTAACGGGCCAGCTTCGGCTTCAGCTCCTCCGGGGCGCCGTCGCCGCCGATGAAGTACTGGTTGAAGTTCTCCTCGCCGGAGAGCACCGTACCCCAGGGGGTTACCCCGCCGGCGCAGTTGTTCAACGTGCCGATGGCCGTGCGCCCCTTCGGGTCAGCCGCGGTCTTGAGCCACTCCGAGCCGGCGGCCGGGCCGGTCAACTCGAACTTCGTCTTCGAGGCGGTCACCCGGCGGTTGTACGGCCGCTTGCCGGACCTGACCGGGCGCCACTCGCCGGTGCTCTGGACTCGCTCCAGCTCCACCACGGACATGCCGTGCGCGGCCATCGCGACCTTCAGCTGCTCGACGCTGAGCGAGTCCACGTCGGTGAAGCCGGGGAACATCAGGTTCTCGTCGGTGTACTCGTGGTTGACCACGAGCAGCGCGTTCTTCCGGCCCAGCGGCAGCACGCCGACGAAGTCGTTGTTGTAGCCGAACTGCTGGGCCTGTGCCCTGGCCGTCTGCTTGTGCAGGTTGAACGGGGGTGCGCCCGGCACCACCTCGTCGCCCCAGCGGATGACCACCGAGTGGTCGTAGCCGTTCGGGACGATGAAGCTGTCCAGGGTGTTCGGTGGGACCGGCTTGAAGGTCAGCTTTCCGTTGCCGACGCCACCGGCCGGGGCGGCGAACTCGGTCGCCTCCGGCGTCACCGGAGCGGAGGTGGCGGCGGAGGCGGCACCGCTGCCAGCGAGCGCCCCGGCGCCGCCGAAGCCCAGGACCAGCGCACCGACAGTACCGGCGCGGACCACGCCGCGGCGGGAGACCTCGGCGTCCACCAGGTCGCCGAAGTAGGTGTTGTCCGAGGTGTTGGGGACCGGGTGGTCACAGGCGTTACCACACCGGTAGAGACAGGTCATGGCATCACGACTGCCGTGGCGGATGGAGCCGAGCAGCGGGAGCAGCCGAGGGCGGTCGCTCATGTGGAGGGGCCTCCTGGTTTCGATGGCGCACGCCGAGGTCAGCGGATGGCATGCGTACCCGCCGGAGGCTAGGAGGAGACAATTACCGCCAGTGTGCAGCTGTGTGAACCGAAGCTGAACTCCCGCGGTTGGACGGCTGGTCCTCGTCCTCGGGAGTCCCAGGATACCGGCGACACCGTGCATTTCGGTGCGCGCGGCGCAGTACCCACTGATTCGATTGTCCGGCACCGCCGATACTCGTAGCGTGTTCCGGGTGACAACTGCTCTCATCATCGGGGGTGGCATCGCGGGCACCGCCACCGCCATCGCACTGCGGACCGTCGGTATCAGCTCCGTCATCTACGAGGCGTATCCGAGCGGGGGTGCGGACGCTGGCGCCTTCCTCACCGTCATGCACAACGGTATGGCTGCACTTCAGGAGATTGAAGCCGGCCGGGCGGTGACCGACGGGTCCTATCCGGCGAGAGGTGTGTCGCTCTTCGACGCCGGCGGGGGCCTGCTGGAACAACGGTCAATTGATCCACCCGGACGAACGCTCACCCGAGCGACGCTCTACCGGGTGCTGCAGGCGGAGGCGGTTCGCCGTGGAGTTCGCATCGACCGTGGTCGCCGGCTCGTCAGTGCCACGGTCGAAGCTGGCGGCGTCCGGGCTTCCCTCGCCGACGGGAGTGTGGTCCGGGGCGACCTCCTCGTTGGTGCGGACGGGCTCCATTCAGTGGTCCGTCGCCTCATCGACCCCGATGCGCCGGGTCCACGCCACACCGGCCAGCACGTGGTCTACGGGTACGCAGCGGGAGATCGGGTCCACACCGTGCCCGACACCTACCACATGGTGTTTGGCAGCCGGGCCTTCTTCGGGTACACGACACCGGCGGACAGATGTACCTGGTGGTTTGCCCGGCTCCCCGCCACCGAGTCGCCACCACGGATCCGGCCTGAGGACTGGCGGCACCGCGTACTGGACGCGTTTCGGGACGACTCCGGACCGGCAGCGGAGATCGTCGCGGCGACCGGTGAGGACATCGTGGGTAGTGCGTCATACGACATCCCCACCACACCGAAGTGGCACAACGGATCGATGGTGTTGGCTGGTGATGCCGCGCATGCGGCATCACCAGCCGCCGCCCAGGGCGCCTCGATGGCGCTGGAGGACGCCGTCACGCTGGCGCGCTGCCTGGCAGCGCATGGTGACCTGCGGAACGCCTTCGACGCCTACGAGTCGCTACGCCGGGAACCGACCGAGGAGACGGTCGCCGCGAGTGCCCAGCTGGCTAGTCGCGGTCGAAGATAGCTCCGAGTAGCCAGGTGACCACCCCGACGAAGAGCGCGCCGAGGACGGCGGCCGGCCAGAATCCGTCTACCTGGAAGGGTAGGCCGGCCTCGCCGGCGATCCAGCTGGTCAGCAGGAACAGCAGGCCGTTGACGACCAGTGCGATCAGACCGAGGGTGAGGAGGTAGAAGCCGCAGCCCACGGTTCTGATGATCGGCTGGAGCACCGCGTTGACGACGCCGAAGATCGCGGCGACGAGGATCAACGTGGTGACCGTCTCAGTGGCCGATTCCGCATCTAGTGTGATGCCCGGGATCAGGAGTGTGGCCAGCCAGAAGGCAACCGCGGTGGTGCCCAACCGGATCAAGAGCCCTTTCAGGAAACCCATGGCGGAGAATGCTGCCACGGACCGTTCTTTCAGGGAAGGCTCGGGTCCTGTTCGCCGTGGAGACCCGGCCTGGAGCCGGCCGGTCTGGGGCTCCCTCGCCTCCCGCGCGAGCGTCGCGAGTAGGGCGCCGAAGAAGCGGCGAGCGGGGTGCGACAGGTTCCATTGCGTCGATTGACTCCGTATCGTATCTGCCCTGGAGCGAGGGGTTATCGCCCGCCGCGATTCGGTACGGTCACGCCGTCATGATCTTGTGGCACCTTGTAGGTTGTACCCGATACGGGTGTGTAACGCCGGGAGGAGCTGGCCTTGACCAAATGGGAGCCGGCCACCGAGGCGGAGGTGACGCTTCGTGACGCGTTGCTTGCCAAGGACCAGCAACGATACTTCCGCGTGCTGGCCCGCACGGAGCTGTTGCTACCCGTCTCCGCGCAGGCGCTGGCCGGTCAGGCACCGATGAACTGGGGCACGTGGACCACCGGTGGTCGAACCCACGTGCTGGCGTTTACCTCGGATGCCGCGCTACGCGCCTGCCTCGGTGAGCACGCGGGCGCGAACCGCCGAGCCCCCTACGCTGAGCTTGCCGAACATTGGCCCAACCACGAGTGGTGGCTGGCGGTCAACCCGGGCTTGCCCATCGAGGGCTACCTGCCGGCCTGGTATGTCGCCCAGCTCTCCCGTGGTGACGTCCGCCTGCCCGGTCGCACGATGGGGACGCGGGCCCGGCTGGAGCGCGACGAGGCATCCTCCCGACCCCGTCCCTTCGGGCGCCGGGACGGGGCGCCGGCCGCCGGGGCGAACGGGCCGGACCGTGCTCCGCGCGCTGGCCAGGCGCCCGAGGGCGTCGCCCCCCTGCGTCCGTCCCCACCTGCGTCGTCCTCGGGTGCGCCGCTGCGTACCCCAGCCGACCTGCGTGCGGCTACCCTCCGGCGGCCGATGATGGACGCTGGTCGCCTCGCCGGCGGGGAGCCGACGGCCCCCGGGGCTCGCCCACCCGGGCCCGGCCTCGGCCACCATCCCGGGAGTGGATCCGCGTCCCCGATGGAGCAACCCCGCGGTCGCCCCGGACCGCCGCCCAGCCGCCGGTCCTTCTTCGAACCGGCCGCGAGCCGCAGCGACCGGGATGAGCAGAGCGTCCGACCGTCACGCCTTGCTCGGGGCGCGCAACAGTTCCCGCGCCGCCGGCCGGCCAGTGAACCGCCGCCAGGCGCGTCGCCGATGTTCTCGGCCCGCGCCACGACCCAGGTTGACCAGGACGCCGCCGCCCCGTCCGGCGAGACAGCACCCGGGCCGGTTCCGCAGCAGACGTCGGCCGAGGAGGCCCGGACCGTCCGTTTCCCGGTGCCCGACCCGGCGACACTTCGGCGGTACGCCCGTCGCAACGCCGAGGAGGAGAGAGCCCTCCAACCGCGCCCCACCTCGGCGGAGTCGGAGCCGAGCCCGATCGCTGAGCCGGTGTCCGGTCCGCTACCCCGGCGAACACCCCCGCCGACCGTGATCGAGGGGACAGTCGTCGATGCCCGGAATGGGAGCGCCACCGGTACGGCCGACGTCTCGGCGACCGTATCGATGATGACGGGCGTGGCTCCCGTCAGCGGAGAATCAGCGGTCCCGGCCGCCGGCGAGCCGACGCTGTCCGACACCGACGTTTGGGCCGAGGCCACGCTCCGGATCGGCGTGGCGGGAGCGGATGACCTTTCCACGCCCACGCCCACATCCTCGCCCCTGGCAGCTGTGCCCCCGGAATTCGAACCGGCCAATGAGGTCGAGGCGGACCTCGTCACGGCGGCCATCAGCGGCAACACCGACACGTTCCTGTCGACGCTGCTGCTTGCCCAGGTGCTGCTTCCGGTGGCAGCCGACTCGGCGCCGGACAGCCGGCCCGGCGGCACGGGGTTCGTCTGGCGGACCGAGGAGCAGGATGGGGAGGTGTCCGTGGTCGTCTACACCTCCCCGGAGCGGCTCGCCGACCACACCGCCGAGACCGTCGAGACCATCCGAGTCCGCTTCGTGCAGCTCATCCAGCGGTGGCCGGACCGGTCGTGGTCGTTTGCCGTCAACCCGGGAACTCCGATCGGCACGACGATGCCCGGTGAGCAGATCGTCGGGCTCGCCAACTGGGCGGTGGAGGTGGGCCTGGGGGCGGATCGGCCAGAGTCAGAGCCAGGGTTGGAGCCGGAGCCAGCGGTGTCGGCTGCGTCGGCGCCGGTCGACTCACCCGCAACTGTCGAGCGGCCGCGTTACCGGCCGCCGAGCCCCGATGCCACGAGTCCCGTCCTGATGCAGAAGGCGGTGGCTGCCAGCCAACTCGCCTACTATCTGGACCGGGGGTACGACCGCGTCTCCGGTTTCGTGCACCGGGCGGCCGAGCTGGCACACCTGACCACCCCGGCTCAGCTCTATGACGCGCTCGGCCTGGGCTACCCCGGTTCTCCCTTCGAGCGGAGCGCCGAGAAGATCTACGTACTGCGGTGGCCGGCGTTCCGGCCGAACCTCTACCGCATCCCGTACGGCGGGCAGAGCGAAGCCGCGATGCGAGCCATGGAGGGCTGGGTGATCGAGCGGCCGCCGTTTCGTGGCAACGGCTTCGCCCCGAGCGAGAGTAGCGATGTCGTGGCGGAGTTCAAGGTCGACAGTGCCCGGCTGCCGCACGGCACGCAGCTGTGGCGGATCGGCGCGGACGGCGCCGAGCGGCTCGTCGCCACGTTGGATGTGGACGCACTGCGGTGGCGACAGGCGGGTGACGGGTGAGACGAGACGGGTACGTGGCTCGCTGGCAGGACCGTGAATATCAGGCCAGCCCGGACGGTGACGACATCCGGCTCTATCAGCACGAACCGGGTGCGGGCTTCACCCAGGTGCGCCCCGGCCGCCACCTCCGCATCGTGCCGGCCGCCGAGGTTGACGAGCTGACGTACATCCGTACCACCTGTACCTGGCAGGGGCAGCCGTTCATCGTGTTGGGCGAGCACGACGGTTGGCTGCGGGTCGAGTACACGGGTGGGCGCTGGCCGGTCGCCGAGGCGATGGGTCTTGAGGCGTTCGACTACGGCGTCTACCAGGGCTGGGCACCGGCCGCCGAGGTCCGCGACCTGCGGGAGCTCCGCGTCTAGCGAAGGTCAGCTAGGACTTCGCCCAGCGTAGGATCTCGCCGAGCACGATCTCCGGGGCCTCCAGGTGGGGGAAGTGCCCGACCTGGTCGAGCAGGCGCCACTCGTATGGGGCCACCACGTACCGGCCGGAGCCCTGGGCGGTACGCGGCAGGATCGCCCGGTCGAGGGCGCCGTGTAGCTGCAGGGTCGGCGTGACGAGGGGCTTCTGCATGAGCCGAACGAAGCGGTAGCCGTGCAGCCGTAGCGCTGACCGGAAGGCCCACCGGTAGCCCTCCAGGGCGCAGAACGCCGCCTGCGGGATCTGCATCGCCGTCTGGCACCGAGCCGCGTACGGTTCGAACTCGGGGCTGTGCACCCAGCGTGGCCCGCCCCAGCGGCGCAGGATCTCCGCTACCGCCGCCCCGTCGTCGCGGGTCAGCACGTGCTCGTAGCGCGGCAGCTGGAACAGCAGCGTCGGAGTGGAGGCGGCGAACTGGCCGCGCGGATCAGCGAAGATCGCGGCCCGTAGCCGGAGTGGGTGCGGGGCGCCGAGCACCACCAGTCGGCGGACCAGCGTCGGGTGGAACGACGCCGCTGTCCAGCCCAGTAGCCCGCCGGCACCGGAGCCCACCACGGTGGCGGAGCGCTCGCCCAGCGCCCGGATCAGGCCGGCGACATCGCCGGCCAGGGTGTATCCGTCGTACCCCCGGGGTGGCTTGTCACTCGCGCCGTAGCCGCGTAGGTCGACCGCGACTGCCCGGAACCCGGCGTCGGCGACCGCCGGTAGCAGGTTGTGCCACGCCCACCAGTGCTCCGGAAAGCTGTGCAGGAAGAGCACCATCGGGCCGGTCCCGGCCTCGACCACGTGGAACCGGCTGCCGTTGGCGCCGACGAACCGGTGCGTCCACGGCCCCTCGGCGAGGACGCAGGACTCGTCAAGGGCCCCGTCGCGCTGCTCGGTCATGTGCCACAGCCTAAGGCCCGGGTCACAACCGGTCCGGACGCGTGGCGGACGAGCCTGGAACCGAGCCCGTGTCGGTACCGGTGCCAGGAAGGGCGATGCCCGAGCCGGTCGCCGGCCCGGGCATCGCCCTCGGGTGGTGCTCGTTACCTGAACCGAACCTTGATTGAGGTGCCCTTCTGCTTCAGTACCTCGATCTTCGTGCCGGTTGCGGGGAGCTTCACCCCGTGGTTGGGCAGCTCCTCGTACCAGTACTGCTTGGTGTCGTCGAAGAGCGGCTGCGCGGCCTGGCCCCGGATGTACTGCGGCTGGCTGTCGATGTGCAGCGTGAACGAGTCCGCCTTCCGGAGGCTGAACGGCGCGTCGTACACCTGGACCCGGGCCCGCCATGGTTCGCCGGTCAGGTTGTAGATCGGCCGCGGGCGCGAGTCGATGTAGAGGTTGCGCCCCTCACCCGGGTGCGCGAACGTGTCGTTGTCCGCCCAGCGGGTGTTCCAGTAGGAAATCAGCAGACCCTCCTGGTACGCGTAGTGGTCCACCCAGTCCGGACGGGTGTTCTCGTACCCGAAGTAGTACGGCCCGGTCTTCAGGTACTTGTCGTACGAGACGTACGACCGGTGGCCGGCGATGTAGTAGTTGTCGAAGAGCTGGGTGTACTTCTCCCCGGCGATGCTCCAGCCGGCGAGGTTCCAGTCGCCGGCACCGGCCTCCCCACCGTCGTTGAGGATCGTCTCGCCGTCGGCGGTGACCGTGATCTCGTCGCCGAAGAAGCCGCCCTCGGAAACCCCACCGTCGGTCTGGTAGCGCAGCCGGAACTGGACTGACTTCCCAGCCTGGGCATCCATCGGAAGGTTGACGTCGACCCACTCGTCGTTGCTACTACCGTCGAGGGCGAACCGACCGGGGGAGATCTCCTTGAACGGCGTGCCGTCGGCGGTACCGGGCAGCGGCGTCCAGGTGTCCCCACCATCCTCGGACACCTCGAAGAAGAGGTAGTCGTAGTCGGCCTCGATGCTGTAGCGGCCCTTCATCGTCAACGCGGCAGACGACTTCCCGGTGAGGTCAAGCGCCCGGGTCATCGTGTTGTTGAGGCCGTCCTCGTTACCGGAGAAGAACTGCTTCGTGCCGGCGAACGGCGCACCGTTGTCGAACTCGTACTCGCGCTCCGGGAGCACGACCACGGCGGCCTGCGGCTTCTTGGAGTTGTACTCCTGTGGCCCGAGCGTCATGGTGCGCTTCTGCCCCGCGACGACCACCTCGTAGTCGAGCCAGCCGAGCTGGAGCTTGTTCCAGGCGCCCAGATCGCCACCGCGCTCACCGATGCCACCGTCGCCCTTGGCGCCGAGCCGGCTCTGGGCCATCAGCGTCCAGTGCTCGTTGTTGTTGTCGCCCCCACTGACCACGTTGTAGTCGTCCGGCAGGCCGAGGTCGTGGGCGTACTCGTGGTAGAAGACGCTGCGTCCGCCGTTCTCCGGCTGGATCGTGTAGTCACCGATCCAGATGCCGCTGTCGCCGATCTGGGTGCCACCCGCCGGGAAGTTCGGCGGGCCGGTGCGGCCCTGGTCGGAGGCGAACGCGTACCACCGGTGACTCCAGATCGCGTCCTCGCCCTGGTGCGGGTCGCTGTTGGCCATGTCGCCACCGGAGTGGACGATCTGGAAGTGGTCGATGTAGCCGTCCGGCTCGTTGAAGTCGCCGTCGGAGTCGTGGTCGTACCGGTCCCACCGGTCCATCGCCCTGAGCTCTGCGGCGATCTCCGCGTCGGTACGGCCAGCGGCCTTCTGGTCGGCGACCCACTGGTTCGCGGCGTCCCGCACCAGGGACCAGACGTTGGTGCAGACACTGCCGCCACAGACCGCCGGGTCGTCACCGTTGGCGTCGGTCGGGTCGTCCAGGGAACGGCCGTAGCGGGCCGCGTTGTACTGGACCTTGACCCAGTCGGTGACCGTGCCCTCCACGCTGTACCGGCCCGAGGACTGGGCCTCGAAGTACTGCTTTACCGACTCGTCGCCGTCTCCCTCGCCGAAGTACAACGTCCGGAAGTAGTCGGCGCTGTAGTCCGCCTGCCAACTCGTGGAGTTGTCCAGCGCCCGATTGGGCTCCGGGATCTCGTTGTGCAGCGGGCCGTCGAACCGCGCCGGCCCCGGCCAGGTGGGGGCGGTGTCCTGGTCGGGATAGGCCGGGTGCCGCTCGTTGCCGAACTCGGCCAGGATCACGAAGATCCGGTCCGTGCTCTCCCGGGAGAGTTCGACGTACTGGTCCTTCTTGCCGCGGTGACCACGGGCGGTCGGTGAACCGCCGTTCGTCTCACCGACCTTGACGACAGTGCTGCCGTTGACTCGCTGCGATGTCGCCTCGCCGGAGAGGACGCTGCTCAGGCCCTCCTGGCGCAGCGCCCGTCGCTTCTCCTCGAGCGGGTTGGGCAGATCGTGGTCAACGTGGGCAGGCTCTGCGGCTGAGGGAGCCGATGTCGGCTGCTGGAGCTTCGGCGCGGCGCTGGCGGATGGTCCGACCGCCAGTCCCGTTGCCGTCAGCGAGAGCCCGAGTAGACCCACTGCGACTTTGCGCACGCGGTACCTCCGGGTGTGAAGGAAACCGGCCCAGCGGGGGGCATGGGCCGGTGCGACGATCCCACGGATGGGACCACTGGTGAAGATAGACATCGTTGTTGATGAGGGGAAGACCGTCCGGCCACTTTGTTGCAAGAAGTTGTTTGTAACGCGTTCCGGCGTCATACACCTGCCGGCCAGTCAAGCCCCGCGCGGCTGGCCGGCACTGCCGGTGCGGTCCGGCTCAGTCCTCGCCCCCACCAGTGCCCATGCCGGTGGCGATGAGCTCCATCACCGAGGAGTCCTGCAGCGTGGTCACGTCGCCCAGGGACCGGTTTTCCGCCACATCCCGCAGTAACCGCCGCATGATCTTGCCGGAGCGGGTTTTCGGAAGCTCCGGCACGAGCATGATCTGCCGCGGCTTCGCGATCGGCCCCAACGTGCGCGCGACGTGGGTACGCAGGTCCGCGATGAGTTGAGCCCCCGCCGCCCCCTCGGTCTCGGCGTTGGCTCGGGGGATGGCGAAAGCGACGATCGCCTGCCCCGTGGTCGGATCCGTCGCGCCGACCACCGCCGCCTCGGCCACCGACGGGTGTGACACCAGGGCCGACTCCACCTCGGTGGTGGAGATGTTGTGCCCGGACACCAGCATCACGTCGTCCACTCGGCCGAGCAGCCAGATGTGGCCGTCGTCGTCCTTCTTGGCGCCGTCCCCGGCGAAGTAGACCCAGTCGCCGCCGGCACCCGCACCGGCGCCGAAGCGCGACCAGTACGTCTCCACGAACCGGTTGTCGTCGCCCCAGATGGTCCGCAGCATCGACGGCCACGGGTCCCGAAGCACGAGGTAGCCACCGCCGCCGTTGGGCACCGGCTGACCCTGGTCGTCCACCACGTCGCCGTTGATCCCCGGTAGCGGAGTCATCGCCGACCCCGGCTTGGCGTGGGTCACGCCGGGCAGCGGAGAGATCATGATGGCGCCGGTTTCGGTCTGCCACCAGGTATCCACAATAGGTAGCTGTCCCCCGCCGACGTGCTGCCGGTACCACATCCAGGCCTCCGGGTTGATCGGCTCGCCAACGCTGCCCAGGAGGCGCAGGGAGGACAACTCGAACCCGGCGGGGATCTCCTCACCCCACTTCATCATCGTGCGAATGAGAGTCGGGGCGGTGTAAAGGATCGTCACCCGGTACTTGTCGACCAGCTCCCAGAACCGGCCCCGGTGCGGGGTATCCGGCGTGCCCTCGTACATGACCTGGGTGGCGCCGTTGGAGAGCGGGCCATACACGATGTACGAATGGCCGGTGACCCAGCCGACGTCGGCGGTGCACCAGTAGACATCGCTCTCCGGTTTGAGGTCGAAGACCCCGTGCATCGTGTACGAGGCCTGGGTCAGGTAGCCGCCGCTGGTGTGCAGGATCCCCTTCGGACGGGCGGTGGTACCGCTGGTGTACAGGATGAACAGCGGGTGCTCGGCGTCGAAGGCGGTGGCCTGGTGCTCGACCGACGCCCGCCCGACCGTCTCGTGCCACCAACGGTCCTTCGTCGACCAGGCACACTCCTCACCGGTGCGGCGGACCACCAGCACGTGCTCCACCGAAGGGCAGTTCGACACCGCCTCGTCAACGGTCGGTTTGAGCGCGGAGGGCCGGCCCCGCCGGTAGCCGCCGTCGGCGGTGACCACCACCTTCGCCGCGGCGTCCTGGATCCGGTTTGTCAACGCGTCGGCGGAGAAGCCGCCGAAGACCACACTGTGGGTGGCGCCGATCCGGGCACAGGCCAGCATCGCCACCACGGCCTCTGGCACCATCGGCAGGTAGATCGCCACCCGGTCGCCGGCCGTCACCCCGAGCTCGGTCAGCACGTTCGCGGCCTGACAGGTCAGCTTCTTGAGCTCCGCGTAGGTGATCGTCCGGGTGTCACCCGGCTCGCCCTCCCAGTGGATCGCGACCCGGTCACCCCGACCGGCCTCGACGTGCCGGTCCAGGCAGTTGTACGCCACGTTGAGCTGACCGCCGACAAACCACCTCGCGAAGGGCGGGTTCGACCAGTCGAGCACCCGCTCCCACGGCTTCGTCCAGGTCAGTCGCTGGGCCTGCCGTTCCCAGAAGGCCAGCCGGTCGGCGTCCGCCGCGGCGTACGCCGCGCTGGTGACGTTGGCGCTCGCGGCGAGCTCGGCCGGTGGCGGGAACTGGCGCGTCTCGTGCAACAGGTTGGCCAACGCCTCGCTCATGCCTGCTCCCTCGTTGCTTGGGTGACCTGCGTCTCGGTGCAGAGGTTAGCCCGCCGGCCGGGCGCAGGCGACCGGCGGGAGCACCGGATCGCGCCGAACGGAGCCTCCCCCGCGCCGGGTGGCAGGGCGCCGGCGGGCTTCGTGCCGGGTGGCATGGCACCCGGCGGGCGGTACGAGTGATCCCGATAACGTGGCGGGGTGACCGATGACCCGCTCGCCCCACTGCTCGCCCTCGCCGATGTCGCCGCTGCCGTGGAGCGGGCCCGCGAGCGCTTCGACCAGGCCCAGCGGCACCGCGCCCTGCGCCGGCACGGCGGTCGGGTGGCCGCGGAGGTCAGCCTCCGCTGCGCGGTGGCCAGCGCCGCCCTCGAGGGGCACACCCATGATCGCGAGGAGGTTCGTGCCGGCACCGTCACCGAGCCGGTGCTGCAGGGCGCGCTGCGGGTCGCCGGGGCGCTGCCCGGGCTGACCGACCTCTGGCCGAAGGCACCCCGGCAGGCGCTCGCGAAGCTGCACGTGCTCGCCGCGCGGGAGCTGGTGCCGGAGACCGACCTGGGGCGCCCGGTGCCCGACGCGGTTGTGGCGGCTCGGCTGGACGGGCTGGCCGCCCTGGTGGCCGGGGGAAGCGCGGCGCCGCCACTGGTGCTCGCCGCGGTTGTCCACGGCGAGCTGTTGAACCTGCGGCCCTTCGCCGGCCCGTCCGGGGTGGTCGCCCGCGGTGCCGCCCGGCTGGTGCTGATGTCCCGGGGCGTTGACCCGCGGGGCCTGCTCGCCGTGGACGTCGGGCATCGGGAGCGGGAGCCGGAGTACGTCGGCTCGGCCGGGGCCTTCGCCACCGGAACCCCGGACGGGCTTCGCTCGTGGCTGCGGCACTACCTGAGCGTCGTCGAGGTGGGCGCCGACCAGCTCACCGCGATCGGCGATGAGGTGCTCGCCGCGACGCCGTAACCCCTCCTCGCCCGACTCACCCTGCCCCGATCCGACACGCAGCCGGCTGCGGTGGTCAGGTCGTCGGGGCGGTCCGGGTCCGACGGTGCCGGCCGTACCAGGCGATGCCGATCGCCACGCCAACCCCGACGCCGAGCGCGGCGGCGGCGACCGGCACGGCGGGGCGATCCCGCAACCGTCGCCCCAGTGGAATCGGGTGCCGGAACTCCAGCACCGGCCAGGAGTTCTCCGCGGCGAGCTTGCGGAGCTGGCGGTCCGGGTTGACCGCGGTCGGATGGCCGACGCACTCCAACAACGGCCGGTCCGTGTACGAGTCCGAGTAGGCGTACGAGCCGCTGAGGTCGTAGCCCCGCGCGAGCGCCAGTTCGCCCACCGCGTCCACCTTGGCCGGGCCGGCCGCGTAGAACTCGATCTCCCCGCTGTAGTGGCCGTCCACCACGGCCATCCGAGTGGCGATCACATCGGTCACCCCGAGCAGCGCCCCGATCGGCCGGACCATCTCGTCTCCGGAGGCCGAGACGAGCACGACGTCCCGGCCGGCCGCCTGGTGCTCCTCGATCAGGGCAGCGGCTTCGGCGTACACGTAGGGGTTGATCAGCTCGTGGAGGGTCTCCGCGACGAGCTGGCGGACCTGCTCCACCTGCCAGCCCTTGCACAGCTCGGCGAGGTAGTCCCGGGTCCGGGCCATGGTCTGCTCGTCGGAGCCGCCCAGCCGGAACATCAGCTGCGCGTATGCCGACTTGACAACGTCTCGTCGGGTTATCAGCCCGTCTCGGTAGAACGGCCGACCGAACGCCAGTGCACTTGACTTGGCGATGACGGTCTTATCCAGATCGAAAAAAGCGGCGCTTCGGCCCACGGCGCGCAAGTCTAGCCCGATGGTCTATCGTCTGCGGGGGCCCGGGTCCGTCAACCCCTCGGACGGGTGCGATGCGATCGATTCCAGCCCCGTTTTGAGTGACCGCGTTCACACCTCTGGGCAGAATTTCAGCGGGGAGTGGAGGCGGCGCCACTCGACGTAACCAGGTTCGCTCAGGCAGACTGTCGACACAACAGGTGTTCATCTTTCGGACAACCGGCAAACTCTCGGCGGTTGCGCCCCCGTGACCGCTGAGCGGTTCGGCTCGCCCCCCCCGGAGCCGGACCCGACGACCCCCGTCTTCCCCCCGACGGGGGTCGTCCCTTTGTAGGCGTGATGGCGCCTCGCACCGGGCCACCGGCACAAGCAGCGATCGCGGGGTCGGCCGCCGCTGCGGGCATAGCAGATCAACTATCTCGGTGGAATCTGTCCACAGATGCCGTGCTCATCCACAGGTCGGCAGCCGGTGTCGCCCTCGGGTCAGTCGGACGGCGCAGGCTTCCGGATCAGCGAAGCCCGAGCCGACTGCTGGAGGCCGTGATGCCACCTCGCCCCGCCGTACCACCTCCGCGCCGCCTGCCCCTTCTCGTGACCTCCGACAACGTGCTCCTCGACGACCTGCTGCGGCTCGCCGCGGCCGGTGGCGTTGAAGTCGACCTCGCACCGGATCCGGTGGCCGCCCGGTCCCGCTGGTCCCCCGCGCCGTTGGTCCTGGTCGGCAGCGACCAGGCACAGCCATGCCTCCGGGCGCGGCTGCCGCACCGGCGGCGGTTGGTACTGGTCGGTCACGCGGGGCACCTTGACCCCGGCCGGGATGTGGCCGACCTGATGGGTGCCGAATTCGTTGCCGTCCTGCCCGCGGCCGAGCCCTGGCTGGTCGACCGGTTCGTCGAGTGCGGCCCGGAACAACCTGACCCGGTAGCGGCCCGGGCCGTCGCCGTCCTCGGCGGACGGGGCGGTGCCGGCGCCAGCGTCCTCGCTGGCGGGCTCGCTGTCACGGCGGCCCGCTCCCGCCTACGGACGCTGCTGGTTGACGCAGACCCGCTCGGGGGTGGGCTGGATCTGGTGCTCGGCTGGGAACAACTGGGCGGATTGCGCTGGCCCGCGCTTACCGACGCCGACGGCCGGGTGGACGCCGCGTCGCTGGTGCGGGCCCTGCCCAGCCGGGGCGACCTGGTGGTCCTCTCGTGGGATCGAGGTGATCTACGGTCGTTGCCGACCGTGGCGATGGCGGCGACCCTCGACGCGGCCCGGCGGGCTCGTGACGTGGTCGTGGTTGACCTGCCCCGGCACCTGGATGACGCGGCGGTAACCGCCCTGCAGTCGGTCGACCGGGCCTTCGTCGTGGTACCCGCCGAACTCCGCGCCACCGCTGCTGCTGCTCGGGTGGTCAGCGTCGCAGCACCGCACTGCGCCGACCTCTCCCTGATCGTCCGTGGCCCCGCCCCCGGCCGGCTCAAGGCCACCGAACTCGCGCGGACGCTCGGGTTGCCGTTGGCCGGAACGGTGCGTCTGGAGCCGGCGCTCGGCCGCGGCCTGGAACGGGGTGAAGCGCCGGCGGCGGACGGGCGGGGCCCACTGGCCGCCCTGTGCCAACGGCTCCTCAACGAACTGACCGGTACGGCGCCGGGTGCGGCATGACCACGGCGGACGATGGCCTCGCCGCGCGAGTCCGACAGCGAATCGCATCCCTCTCAACCCCGGTCACTCCGGCGGCGATCGTCTCCGCCGTACGCGCCGAGCCGGCCGCCGCGGTGCTCGGCGACACCACGCTGCTTCGCCTCGCCGACCGGGTGCACGACGACCTGGTGGGCGCCGGCCCACTGGCCCCGCTGTTGGCCGACCCGAGGGTCACCGATGTTCTGGTGAACAAGATTCACGTCTGGGTTGACCGGGGGGAGGGCCTGAAAGCGGTCGCGGTGCCGGTGGGCTCGGTGGACGACGTCCGCCGGCTCGCGCAGCGACTCGCGGCGAGCGCGGGCAGGCGGCTGGACGACGGCTCACCGTACGTGGACGCGCGGCTCGCCGACGGCACCCGGCTACATGCGGTCCTGCCACCGGTGGCCACCGACGGTCCGTACCTATCCCTGCGGACCTTCCGGCAGCGACCGTTCACGCTTGAAGAACTGGCCGGTCAGGGGGCCGTGCCGCAGGCAGTCGCCCCGGTGCTGGCCGCAGTGGTGGCGGCCCGGCTCGCGTACCTCGTGATCGGCGGCACCGGTTCCGGCAAGACCACATTGCTCAACACGCTACTCGGCCTCGTTCCCGGCACGGAACGGATCGTGCTGGTGGAGGACGCGGCTGAGCTGCATCCGGCACATCCGCACGTCGTCGGGTTGCAGGCGCGCACGGCGAATGTGGAGGGAGTCGGCGCGGTGGGCCTGACCGACCTGGTCCGGCAGGCGCTGCGGATGCGACCGGACCGCCTCGTCGTCGGCGAGTGCCGGGGCCGGGAGGTCGTGGACCTGTTGGTGGCGATGAATACCGGTCACGAGGGAGGCGCCGGGACGCTGCATGCCAACGCCCCCGCGGATGTGCCGGCTCGACTCGAGGCACTCGGTCTCCTCGGTGGATTGCCCCGGCCCGCACTGCACGCCCAGGTTGCGGCGGCACTCCAGGTGGTGCTGCATGTACGCCGCGCGGATCGGGGGCGGGTGCTGGATTCCATCTGCCTGCTCCTGCCGGATGGCCCTGATCAGCTGGTCAGGGCGGTTCCGGCCTGGGGGCGTGCTGGTGGGCCCGGACCAGCGGCCCGGGCGCTGGCCGAGCTGCTGGGCGAGCGGAAGGTGGCGGTGCCACCGATCCTGCGGGAGCCCCAGCCGAGTCCGGCAGGTGTGGGATGACCCCGGCACAACTCCTGCTACCGCTGCTCTTGGTCGCCCTGACGGTGGTCGCGGCTTGGTTGTTGACCCGGCTCGCCCGGCAACGGGTCCAGACCAGCAGCGACTCGGGTGCCGCTGACGACCCACTGGTGACCTGGGTGGCCAGCCTGCGGCACCGCAGCCCGCCGCCCGGACCTGGGCGCGGGGTGGAACGGGATGTGGCGCGGTCAAAGCCGGCCGTGACGCGGCCCCAGCAGCGCGGGCAGGACCGTTCGGCAGGGCCGCCACCCCGGCGTGACTCGAGGCGTCCGAGCAGGATGACTCACCCGATGCCTGGTGCCCGCCAGGGTGGCTCGGTCTCCGGTGCGTGGAGCGCGGGTTCCCCGCCACGTTCGGCCTGGTATCACCCCCTGGCGGCGACACCCCGAACCACGCTGCTGCTCTCGGGCGTCCTGGCTGCCGCCGTGGGTGCCCTGCTGGGCGGTTCGGTCGCCGCTGTGGTCACCGGCGCGTACGGCACGCTGGGAGTCCGGGCGATGCTGCGACGGCGGGCGACCCGGCAGGCCGACGAGCTTCGCCGCCGGCACCTCGACCAGCTCTGTGATCTCGCCGCTGACCTGCGCGCCGGTCTGCCCGTGGGCCAGTCCACGGCGCTGTCGACGGCCGGAGGTTCGGGCGGCACCCTGATCCGGGCGGCTGTCCGGCTCACTGATCGTACCGGTGCGCCCCTCGCCGACCTGCTGGATCGGATCGACGTGGACGCCCGCGCCGCTGACCGGGGCCGGGCCACGGCAGCAGCGCAGGCGGCCGGGGCGCGGGCGACCGCCTGGCTGCTCGCGGCGCTTCCGATCGGTGGCATCGGCCTGGGGTACGGCATCGGTGTTGACCCGGTCGCGGTGCTACTGCACTCGGCGGTCGGCGGTAGCTGCGCGGTCCTCGCTGTCATGCTCCAGGTCGCCGGGTTGTTCTGGACGGAGCGGCTCACCACGGTCCGCGGCGGGGAGATCGGATGACCCGCCGGTGCTGACTGCCGAGCGGTGGGCCGCGCCAGCCCTGCTGGGCAGACTCGGATGGAGAGGGCGTCGTCCGGTCCGTCGGTTGCGCGACCTCGACCGGATCCCGCCCGGCCCGCCGCTGATCAGACCGGCGGGCGCGACCCTGGGGGAGTCCCGCCACCGGCGACGCGCGATTCGGCTCGTCGCAGTGCTCGCGGCTGTGGCGCTCGCGGTGCTGGCCGGTGGAGTGCCGGGCCTGCTCGGAGCCCCGCCCGTCGCGGTGCTGCTCGACCGCCTGCTTCGTCGGGTCGAGTCGCCGGCGGTCCGGGAGCGGCGCCGACGGGAGCAGGCGGCCCTGCCGCTCGCCGCTGACCTGCTCGCGTCGGCGATGCGCGCCGGCGCCCCGGTCGACCGTTCGGTACTGGCGGTGGCGGAGGCGCTCGACGGGCCCCTCGCCGAGCGCCTCGCCCGGGTCGGGCGCCTTCTTCGCCTCGGAGCGGAGCCCGTGGAGGCCTGGTCATCGCTTGCGGCGGTGCCCGGCGCCGAGCGTCTGGTCGGTGCCGCGCTCCGCTCGGCGACCAGCGGGGCTTCCTTGGCGGGCGCGTTGACCCGTCTCGCCGAGGATCTGCGAGCCGACCGGGCCGCGGCGGCCGAGGCGACAGCCCGCCGGTCCGGGGTGCTGATTGTGCTGCCGTTGGGGCTCTGCTTCCTACCGGCCTTCATACTCGCCGGCCTGGTGCCGGTGATCGTCGCCGTTCTCGGTGACGTGCTCTGACCAATCTCGGGAAAGGACCACGGACATGCGCAGAACCATCGCCCGACTTCGAGGCGACGCCGGGATGAACACCGCCGAGTACGCCGTCGGCACGCTCGCCGCAGTCGCCTTCGCCGGGCTCCTACTCAAGGTGCTTACCTCTGACAGTGTGCAGACCGCGTTGACCGCCGTCATTGACCGGGCACTTCAGTGAGGCGGTGCCGGTGGGCCGGCCGAGACCGGGGATCCTTCACCGCTGAACTGGCGGCCGGCCTGCCGGCATTGCTCCTGCTCCTGTTCGTTGGGCTGACGGCGGTTGACGCGGTGGGCACCAAGGGCACCGCTTTGCATGCGGCACGGGAGGCGGCGGTCGCGGTATCCCGGGGCGCAGATGGGTGGGCCGTGGTCCGCGCGCTCGCCCCACCCGGAGCCAGGGTGTCGATCGACAAAGACGGGCAGCGGGTACGCGTCACTGTTCGCGCCCCGGTCCGGGGCCTCGGGACGCGGATTCCCCGACTGACGGTCACGGCGACGACCGTGGCCGCGGTCGAACCCGGCCCTGAACCGTTCCCGCCGGTCGAAGCTGTCGTCGGTGGATCCGGAGTAGGAGGGTGACCGGCGCTGGCAGCGGGGGTCGTCGCCCCGCCGGTCGGGACAGGAGGGCTTGGTCGGGGCAGCGGGCGACCGGCGAGAAATGGAGGCGGCTGTGCGCTGGTGGCGATCGGGGCGGTGCCACGGTCCTGCTGCTCGCGGTTGGCGTCGCATTCGTCATCTTCGGGGTGGCGGGCATGGCGGTTGGGGTGGCTCGGGTGGCCCGACAGCAGGCAGGTGTCGCGGCGGACCTGGGTGCGCTCGCTGGGGCGGCAGACGCCGTGCTCGGGGTCACCACCGCGTGTGGGTCGGCCCGGGCGATCGTGACCGCAAATGGCGGCCGGCTCGTCGACTGCCGGCTCGACGGGCTGGACCTGCTGGTCACCGTGGAGGTGACCGCCACCGTGTTGCCGGGCCTGGTCCGGGCCGCGACGGGGCGGGCCCGAGCCGGCCCGCTACGTGGCTGAGCACACGCGTACCCCCGGCAGGCCCGCTGGCCGCAGTGGACGTGAACGTGCCCGGGGAGCACCAGGTCGCCGGGGCCGACGTCCCGGTGTCGGTGACCGTCGCCCCTCGCCGGGGGCCGGCCCGATTGTCCGCCGGTGCGGGTGGCGCCAGCCGCAGGTGAGCGTGGCCGTCGAGGACTGGTCGCGCCAACGGATCAGCGGGACTGGAGTGCGTCCAGTCCGATCGCCATGGCGATGACCAGCCGACGATCGAGCTGTGGGTTGTGGATCTGCACGACGTACCGGTCGCGGAGCCCCCACTTCTTCACGACCGAGAAGGCCGGCTGGCCGTCGGCGCCGAAATCGAAGTGGTAGGGCAGCCAGGACAGCGCATCGACGAAACGGCGGAGCAGAGCGACCGGCAGGGACCGTTCCGCCCCGGTGAGCTGGGGCAGACCGCCCTGCTCAAGATGCCATGTGGAGCGCAGCAGGGACTGGGCGAAGTCTTTGCGGAACAGACCGATCGGGTTGCCGGCAGGATCGGTGACGTCGTAGGTGGCGCCCAGGTCGAGGCGCTGCCGTGCCTTGAATCCGAGTAACGGCTGCTGCTGTGTGTCGTCGGTGTAGATGGTCACCTGCTCCTTGAAGGCGAGCCGTTTCTGCTGGGCGAACGCCAGCAGACCCCCCTCCGAGCCGTCCGGTGCGACGGCGTGCACCTGGTACTGGTTGACGACCATCCGGATTCGCTGGCGGATGTGGAACTGCTGGTGAGCCTGAAGGGCATCGGGGTGCATGAATTCCTTTCGGTTCAGTCGGGCTGGAGCGGGGCAGGGGTGGTCGGCGCTCCGCGCGTCGCCGGTGCGCGGAGCGCGGGCCCGTTGACGAGTCAGGACGCCCGGCTGGCCTGAGCCACTCCGGATGGCAGGTTGGCCAGCACGATGTCGAGGACCCGGACCGCGCCCGCCTTGGACAGCGGGTTGTTGCCATTACCGCACTTCGGGGACTGGACGCAGGACGGGCAGCCGGACTCGCAGCCGCACTCCGCGACCACGTCCCGGGTCGCCCGCAGCCACGTCGCCGCCGTCCCGTACGCCCGCTCGGCGAAGCCGGCCCCACCGGAGTGGCCGTCGTAGACGAAGACGGTCGGCGCCCCGGTGTCGGGGTGAGCCGCGGTGGACAACCCGCCGATGTCCCACCGGTCGCAGGTGGCGGTCAGTGGCAGCAACCCGATCGCGGCGTGCTCGGCCGCGTGCAGCGCGCCTGGCACGTCGGCCGGGTCGACTCCGCCCGCGGTGAGGGATTCCGGCGAGAGCGTGAACCAGACCGCCACGGTCCGCAGCTCCCGGGCCGGCAGGTCCAGGGGGCGGGTGTCGATGATCTCGCCGGTGGCGATCCGGCGCCGCTGGTAGGACACGACCTGGCTGGTCACGTCGACCTCACCGAGGAAGAGCCCGACCGGCCCGGCGTCCACGTACGACCGGACCGCCACCACCGACAGCGACGTGACATCACGGGCGTGGGTGGACCAGTCCGGCTCCTCGGGGTGCACCAGTGCGCACCCGTCGGCGAGGTCGAGGGTGTCGACCACGTACGAGATGCCCTGATGCAGGTAGACCGCCCCGGGGTGCAGCAGGAAGTGTGACGACCCGCCGTCGACCGTGCCGAGGAGTCGCCCGGTCGCGGTCTCCACCACGCAGATCGGGGCGCCGTCTCCACCACGGAGCTCCACCTGGGGGCGCTCTCGGTGGCGCCAGTACCACCCGGTGGGGCGCTGCCGGAGCGCACCGGCCTCGACCAGGGCGTCCACCGCCTCTTTCGCACCCTCCCCGAACAGGTCCAGGTCGGCCGGGGTGAGTGGCGCCTCGGCTGCGGCGCAGGCGAGCTGCGGCCTGAGCACGTACGGATTGGTGGGGTCGAGCACGGTCGCCTCGACCGGGGTCCCGAAGACTGCCTCGGGGTGGTGGACGAGGTAGCTGTCGAGCGGGTCGTCCCGGGCCACCAGCACCGCCAGCGCCTCCTGGCCGGAGCGACCGGCCCGTCCCGCCTGCTGCCAGAGCGAGGCGCGGGGGCCGGGGTAGCCGCAGATCAGCACCGCGTCCAGCCCGACCAGGTCGACGCCGAGCTCGAGGGCGTTGGTCGAGGCCAGTCCGCGCAGTTCACCGCTGAGGAGGGATCGTTCCAGCTCGCGTCGCTCCTCCCGGAGGTAGCCGGCGCGGTAGGCGGCCACCTGGTCACCCAGCCCGGAGAACGCCTCGTCGAGGGCCCGCCGGGCGTTGGCGGCCACCGCCTCGGCCCCCCGTCGGGACCGGACGAAGGCGAGCGTGCGGACCCCCGCGGCCACCGCGTCGGCGAGCAGGTCGGCGGTTTCGCGCAGCGCGGATCGTCGCACCGGCGCGAGGTCGGTGTCGTCGGGGGAGTTGGTCGGGGCGGGCAGCGTCGGCGGCTCCCACAGCGCGAAGGTCACTCCGCCGTGGGGCGAGGTGTCTGCGGTGACCGCCGCCACGGGCAGGCCGGTGAGCCGTTCGGCTGTCGCGGCCGGGTCACCCGAGGTGGCGGAGGCCAGCACGAAGACCGGCGTACGGCCGATCCGGGTGCACTGCCGGCGCAGCCGGCGCAGCACATGTGCGACCTGCGAGCCGAAGACGCCCCGGTAGCTGTGGCACTCGTCCACCACCACGTACGCGAGCCGGCGGAGGAACCGCTGCCACTGGGCGTGACCGGGCAGGATGCCGTGGTGCAGCATGTCGGGGTTGGTCAGCACGAACCGCGCGTGCTGCCGGATCCACTCCCGTTCGGCTCGGGGGGTGTCTCCGTCGTAGCAGGCGGGGCGCACGCCGTCCAGCTCCAGCTCGGTGATGGCCCGGAGCTGGTCAACAGCGAGTGCCTTGGTGGGAGCGAGGTAGAGCACGGTGGCGCGGGCGTCGGTGAGCAGTGTCGACAGCGCCGGTAGCTGGTAGGCCAGGGACTTGCCGGACGCGGTGCCGGTGGCGACGACGACGTGGTTGCCGGTGTGGGCGAGGTTGGCGGCTTCGGCCTGGTGCTGCCAGGGTGCCGCCACGCCCTGCCGGGTCAACGCCGCCTGCAGGTCCGTCGGGACCCAGCTGGGCCAGGGCGCGGGCTCGCCGGCGCGGGCGGGTACCCGTTCGACGTGGGTTACCGGGTCGGTGTCGTGTCGGGCGCGGAGCTGACCCAGCAGCTCTATCGGGGACGGCCCGGGGGCTGCGGCCCGGGCAGTCGCGGGTGACCCCGGCCGGCCGGGGCGCCGCGGCTGGGGCGCCGGGCTGTCGGAGGTCACGTCTACACACTCGCACGGGTGTTCGGGGATGGGTAGCGTTGGTCCGGGGGCTGAGGTGTCTGCCGCCGGGGCGCTGCTGGTAGCCAGTATTACCGGTGGTGATGGTTGAATGCCCGGGGAGAGTTTACGGCTCTTGCGAGGAGGGTCTGATGGAGCTGTCGCTGGCGACGCGCACCGTGGGGGAGTTTGCGGTGGTCGTGGTCGGCGGTGAGGTGGATGTCTACACGGCCCCGCAGCTCCGGGAGAACCTGTTCGAGTTGATCGATGCCGGGGTTGAGCATGTCGTGGTTGACCTGGGCAGAGTCGACTTCCTCGACTCCACCGGGCTTGGCGTGCTGGTGGGTGTCCTCAAACGGCTGCGGACCGCCGGTGGATCCTTCGCGTTGGTCTGCGACCGGGAGCCGCTGCTGAAGATCTTCCGGATCACCGCGCTTGACCAGGTTTTCCCGCTGTATCCGACGGTTGACGCGGCGACCGGCGTGTGATGGCCGTGGTCCGTCTCTCCTTTTCACCCGCGCCGGTGCATGTTCGCACGGCGCGGCTGGTTGGTGTCGCCGTGGCGCGGCGCGCGGGGGTCCGGCAGAGCCTGCTGGACGAGGTGCGGCTGGCGATCGGTGAGGCGTGCACCCGGGCGGTGGCGCTGCACCAGCAGCACAACCTCTCCGACCCGGTGCGGGTGGAGATGTCCGATGACGGGACGTATGCCGTCCGGGTGGTGGACCGGGCGCCGATCGAGGCCGGAGCCGATCTTGCGGCGTTACCGCCGTACGAACTGGCCCGGGAGCAGCTCAGCGAGGACGTGTTGACCACGGGCGTCGGATTCGCGCTGCTCGCCGGCTTCGTCGATGACCTCCTGGTGCGTCCGGCGGACGGGGGCATCGGCACCGAGGTGCAGATGGTGTGGCCGCTCGAGCACTGAGCGCGTTGGAGCGCCGCCCGGCTTCACCTCTGTCAGAACGTACCGCTACTGCCCGGGATTGATCCCGCTCTGGGCCCGGGCCGGGGTCGGGCTGCCTGTCCACTTGATCTCGATCGGCGTTGCGCCATATCAGAGTTTCTCCCGTAGCACAGCGACGAAGATCATTCCGACACGATGACCACCAGGTGTGACCTCGGACACTGCGGAGGGCTACAGTACCCGGGTTGTCAGCAAGTGAACCCTTCCGCAGCCAGCGGGGACGGTGCTCCAACGCTGGTCCGCTCGGTGGGTTGGCGCGTGCTTGCGACACCGCATCCAGGCGTCGGCCCTGCGTCTCCACGGTCGGCGCGAGCGTTCGGTACAGGAGGACACAGATGTCCGACACCTTGGCCGCCGAGGGCGGCGGGATCTCCCTAACCGGGAGCAATGTCACGTACGTGGTTCTCGCCGCCGTGATCGCGGCCGTGGCGCTGGCGTTCGCCGCCGCGCTGACGCGGACCGTGCTGGCCGCCGGCAGGGGCACCACCAATATGCAGGAAATCTCGGGTGCGGTGCAGGAGGGTGCCTCGGCGTACCTGCTCCGGCAGTTCCGTACCCTGGCGATCTTCGTGGTCGTCGCCGTGCTGCTGCTCTTTTTGCTGCCGGTGCACGAGACCGACGGCAGCGAAACCGCGGTGAAGATCGGCCGATCGGCCTTCTTCGTCATCGGCGCACTCTTCAGCGCGTTCATCGGCGGCGCTGGCATGTGGCTGGCGACCCGGGCCAACCTGCGGGTCGCCGCCGCAGCCCGGGATCGGGTGGGTGGCCGGGAGGCCGCCATGCGGATCGCGTTCCGCACCGGTGGCGTCGTCGGCTTCCTCACTGTCGGCCTTGGTCTCCTCGGCGCGGCGCTGGTCGTCCTCTTCTACCGGAGCGACGCCCCGACCGTGCTGGAGGGCTTCGGCTTCGGTGCCGCGCTGCTCGCCATGTTCATGCGGGTCGGCGGCGGCATCTTCACCAAAGCCGCCGATGTCGGCGCTGACCTGGTCGGCAAGGTGGAACAGGGAATCCCCGAGGACGATCCGCGCAACGCCGCCACCATCGCCGACAACGTGGGCGACAACGTGGGCGACTGCGCCGGCATGGCCGCCGACCTGTTCGAGTCGTACGCGGTGACCCTGGTCGCCGCGCTGATCCTCGGCCGGGCCGCCTTCGGTGAGCAGGGGCTGGTCTTCCCGCTGATCGTCTCCGGCATCGGTGTGATCGTCGCGATCATCGGCGTCTTCATCACCCGGCTGCGCACCTCGGACCGCTCCGGGCTGACCGCTATCAACCGGGCCTTCTACGCCTCTGCGCTCATCTCCGCGGTGCTGGTGGCCATCGCCGCCTGGACGTACCTGCCGGCCAGCTTCGCCGAGTTGACCCAGGGACTGGCCGACGTGGACCAGAACCCGCGCGTGGTGGCCATCGGCGCGGTCGTCATCGGTATCGTGCTGGCCGCCGCGATCCAGGCGCTGACCGGCTACTTCACCGAGACCGAACGTCGCCCGGTGCAGGACATCGGCCGCAGCTCACAGACCGGTCCGGCCACCGTCATCCTCGCCGGCATCGGCGTTGGTCTGGAGTCCGCGGTCTACTCGGCGCTGCTGATCGGGGCGGGCGTCTTCGGCGCCTTCCTGCTCGGCGGCAGCTCCATCACGCTGTCGCTGTTCGCGGTCGCGCTGGCCGGTACCGGCCTGCTCACCACGGTCGGCGTCATCGTCGCGATGGACACCTTCGGTCCGATCTCCGACAACGCCCAGGGCGTGGCGGAGATGTCCGGCGACATCGATGCGGACGGCGCCCGCACGCTGACCGAGCTGGACGCGGTCGGTAACACCACCAAGGCGATCACCAAGGGCATCGCGATCGCCACCGCGGTACTGGCCGCGACCGCGCTCTTCGGCTCGTACACCGACACGCTGCGTATCGCGTACGCCGACGCGGGTATCACCGATGTCGGCGGCGAGATCCTGAACTCGCTGAACGTGGCGAACCCGCGGAACCTGGTCGGTCTGATCATCGGCGCCGCGGTGGTCTTCCTCTTCTCCGGGTTGGCCATCAACGCCGTGTCCCGCTCGGCGGGGGCGGTGGTGATGGAGGTTCGCCGGCAGTTCCGGGAACTACCCGGGATCATGGATCGCACCCAGCGCCCCGAGTACGGCAAGGTCGTCGACATCTGCACCCGGGACGCCCAGCGGGAGCTGATGACCCCCGGCCTGCTGGCGATCATGGCGCCGATCGCGGTCGGCTTCGGGCTCGGGCCCGGCGCGCTCGCGTCGTACCTGGCCGGGGCGATCGGTGCCGGCACCCTGATGGCCGTCTTCCTGGCCAATTCCGGCGGCGCCTGGGACAACAGCAAGAAGATGGTCGAGGACGGCGCGTACGGCGGCAAGGGCTCCGAGGCGCACTCCGCGACTGTTATCGGTGACACCGTCGGCGACCCCTTCAAGGACACCGCCGGCCCGGCGATCAACCCACTGCTCAAGGTGATGAACCTGGTCTCGCTGCTGATCGCGCCGGCCGTGGTGGCCTGGAGCGTGGGCGACGACCGCAACACCGGGTTGCGGATCTCGATCGCCGTGGTCGCGACCTTGATCATTGTGGCCGCCGTGCTGTTCAGTAAGCGTCAGGGTGTGTCGATGTCGGATCCCGGCGCGGGCACGGGCAACCCGGAACAACGTCCGGAGGCGGCCCGAGCCTGATCTGTGTACACCGCAGCGCCGCCCGCCCGGCCCGCGTCGGGCGGGCGGCGCTGCGGCTGCCCGGCGAACCTGACCGCTGTGCGGGACGGCGCGACACCGTACGCTGCAACGCATGCGTGTGTCCCGGGCGACAGCCGGAGGGCTGGCGGCGATGCTGGCTGCGGTTGTCCTGACCGCCGGATGCGGTGGTGGGCCGAGCCCCGGGGCGTGGGCGACCTCGGTCTGCTCCGCCCTGACCCCCTGGCGAGCCGAGATCAGGAAGCTCACCAGTAGCACCGACCAGCAGATGACTGCCCAGACCAGTCCGGCTCAGGCCAAGGAGAATCTCGTGCGGCTCTTCGACGGGGCGGCGCGGGCCAGCGAGACGGCGCGGCTCCGGGTGGAGCAGGCCGGCGTCCCCGACGCGGAGCAGGGCGCCGAGGTGTCCGCGCGGGTCCGTACGTCGCTGGCGCAGATGCGGGACGCGTACGCCAAGGCCCGCGACACCATCGACAGCCTCAGCACGAGCCAGTCCACCGCCTTCTACGACGGGGTGCGGGATGCGGTCCAGACCCTGAACCAGGAGTACGAGGCCGGCGTGTTGGATGCCAGCAACCTGAAATCGGAGGAGCTGACCCGCGCCTTCGCCGAGGTCCCCGAGTGCCGTTGACCGGGCCGTTGGACGGGGAGTCGGCGCCGGGGCTCTTCCCGGCGCCCGAGCTGGCCCCGCCCGCCACCCGGGGCGGCACCGACCGGGCCGCGCGTCCGGGTACGGCCGCGGCCCGGGTTGACTCGGCGGATCGTTGGCGACGAGGTCACGACGCGGGTCGTCAGCTCGCCTTCTTCGGCGTCGAGGCCACCGAACCCGCCGTCACCGACCTGGCCGGCCTGCTCGCCGGACCGGCCGAGGGGTCCGTGATGGGGGGCACCGCCCGCCTGGCCCTGGTGGTTGACGCCGCCTGGCGGGTGCACGTGCTGGTCGCCGAGTTGGAGGCGCGACACCTCCCCACGAGCTGGGCGACGGCGGACGGTGGACGGCATACCGTGCGGACGGCGTACACGAGGGTGCTGAAACCGCTCGTGGCGGCGTGGCTGCGCGGCTCGACGAAGCATCCCCCCGACGCCTTCCACCTGGATGGGAGAGGGCTGCGGCTGTGGTTCGTCGCGGCCGGTTCGATGGCGGACTCCGATGTCCTGCTCCGCCTCGGGCCGCCCGCCCACCAGCGGGTGGGGGCGGCGCTCGCCGCGGTGGGGTTGCCCGCGGTGCCGGAGCCGGGCCCGGACGGCCTGGCCTATCGGATCACCGGACGTCGACTGCTGAACCGCTTCGCCGAACTGGTCGGTGACCCGCCCCCCGCGGTGCCCCGGGTGGCCTGGCCGTACCGCGGTTGAGCGGCGGCGCTCGACGCCGTGGCGCCGGCGCGGGCGGCGCGGCAGCTCCTCCGCCGGCACCCCGCCCCGACCGGGTGCGTTGGGTCCCGTTCGTCACGGGAAGCGGTGGTCAGGCCTACGGGCAGTGTACGGTGACGCCGGGTCGGGTCCCTCCGGTGTTTGTCGCCCACGAAACCGGAATCCCGGACGACGCGTTACGTTGGACATCCGGACTGTTGGGGCACCGGCGGGGTCAATGCACCCCGTACCGGACACCACGGCGGTCGCGATGCGGGAGTGAGGTCGGAGAGAGACGTGCCGAGCAATGCTGGAACCACCCGTCTGGTCATCGTCGAGTCCCCGGCGAAGGCCAAGACGATCTCGGGCTACCTCGGCCCGGGGTACGTCGTGGAGGCCAGTTTCGGGCATGTCCGCGACCTACCGCGGAACGCCGCCGATGTGCCGGCGAAGTACAAGGGCGAGGCGTGGGCCCGGCTCGGCGTCGATGTCGACAACGGCTTCCACGCCCTCTACGTCGTCTCCGCCGACCGCCGGCAGCAGATCAGCAAGTTGACCAAGCTGGCCCGGGAGGTTGACGAGATCCTCCTGGCCACGGATGAGGACCGGGAGGGCGAGGCGATCGCCTGGCACCTGGTGGAGACCCTTAAGCCGAAGGTTCCGGTCAAGCGGATGGTCTTCCACGAGATCACCAAAGCGGCGATCCGGGCCGCCGTGGCGAATCCGCGGGAGATCGACCGCGATCTGGTTGACGCCCAGGAGGCCCGTCGCATCCTCGACCGGTTGTACGGCTACGAGGTGTCCCCGGTGCTGTGGAAGAAGGTCATGCCGAAGCTCTCGGCGGGCCGGGTGCAGTCGGTGGCGACCCGCATCGTGGTCGAGCGGGAGCGGCAGCGGATGGCGTTCCGCAGCGCCGAGTACTGGGACATCCTCGCCACGCTCGCCGCCGAACAGCCCGGCGAGGGGCCCCGCGCCTTCACCGCCACCCTGGTCGCGCTCAACGGTGACCGGATCGCCACCGGCAAGGACTTCGAGCCGACCACCGGGCGGGTCCGTCCCGGCGCCGGTGTGGTGCACCTGGACGAGGGTGGGGCCCAGGGGCTGGCCGCCCGGCTGGCGGATCGGCCGTTCACGGTTACCCGGGTCGAGGAGAAGCCATACCGTCGTCGCCCGTACGCGCCCTTCATCACCTCGACGCTGCAGCAGGAGTCGGCTCGTAAGCTGCGTTTCTCCTCGCAGCAGACGATGCGCACCGCGCAGCGGCTCTATGAGAACGGCTACATCACCTATATGCGTACCGACTCGGTGAACCTGTCGGAGACCGCCATCGCCGCGGCCCGTCAGCAGATCGCCGAGCTGTACGGGGAGCGGAGCGTTCCGCCGGAGCCGCGTCGCTACACCGGCAAGGTGAAGAACGCGCAGGAGGCGCATGAGGCGATCCGCCCCGCGGGCGACACCTTCCGCACCCCGGGCGAGCTGCGCAACGAGCTGTCGGTTGAGGAGTACAAGCTCTACGAGCTGATCTGGCGGCGCACCGTCGCCTCCCAGATGACCGATGCCGTGGGCTCCAGCGTCTCGGTGCGGATCCGGGCCGTCACGGCGGCCGGTGAGGAAGCGGACTTCGGCGCCACCGGCAAAACCATCACCGACCCGGGCTTCCTCCGCGCCTACGTGGAGTCCAGCGACGACGAGAACGCCGAGGCGGAGGATGCCGAGCGGCGCCTACCGACGTTGGTGAAGGACCAGCCGCTCACCGCCGAGCAGCTCGCCGCGCAGGAGCACCACACCCAGCCGCCGGCCCGTTACACCGAGGCGTCCCTGGTCAAGGCGTTGGAGGAGCTGGGCATCGGCCGCCCCTCCACCTACGCGTCGATCATGCAGACCATCCAGGACCGGGGGTATGTCGTCAAGCGTGGTCAGGCGATGATTCCGTCGTTCCTGGCCTTCGCCGTGGTCGGGCTGATGGAGCGGCACTACCCACGCCTGATCGACTATGGCTTCACCGCCAGCATGGAGAACGAGCTGGACGAGATCGCCGGTGGCGACCACGCGGCGGTGGATTTCTTAACCGCGTTCTATTTCGGCACCACGAACGGCGCCGGTGACCAGGACATCGCCCGGTCCGGTGGGCTGAAGAAGCTGGTCACCGAGAACCTGAGTGAGATCGACGCGCGGAGCGTCAACTCGATTCCGCTCTTCAGCGACGACCAGGGGCGGCCCGTCGTGGTCCGGGTGGGCCGTTACGGGCCGTACCTGCAGCGGGAGTTGCCCGGGGAGGCGGCCGCCGCCGACGGTGAGGAGGGCGCCGGTCAGGGCGACCGGGCTCCGATTCCGGAGGGGCTGGCCCCGGACGAGTTGACCCCGGAGAAGGTGCACGAGCTCTTCCTCGGCGGTGGTGGTGAGCGCAAGCTCGGGGAGGATCCGGCCACCGGCGAGCCGATTCTGCTCAAGTCGGGCCGGTTCGGCCCCTACGTGGCCAGCGGGGAGCGTAAGTCGTCCCTGCTGCGCTCCCAGTCGCCGGACGCCCTCACCCTCGACGAGGCGCTGCGGCTGCTGACCCTGCCGCGGCTGGTCGGTGTTGACCCGGAGGGCAACGAGGTCCTCGCGAACAACGGCCGCTACGGCCCGTACGTGAAGCGGGGTGAGGAGTTCCGGTCGCTGGAGTCCGAAGAGCAGATGTTCACGGTCACGCTGGACGAGGCGCTGGCGCTGCTGGCCGCCCCGAAGACCCGGCAGCGTCGGGCTCCCGCACCTCCGCTGCGGGAGTTGGGCGTGGACCCGCTGACCGAGAAGCCGCTGGTCATCAAGGATGGCCGGTTCGGGCCGTACGTGACCGACGGGGAGACCAACGCGTCGTTGCGGCGGGGGCAGACGTCGGAGGCGCTGAGCCTGGAGCAGGCGTCGGAGATGCTCGCCGAGAAGCGGGCGAAGGGCCCGGCGCCGCGGAAGAGGGCGGCCAAGAAGGCCGCGCCCGCGAAGAAGGCGACGCCGGCCAAGAAGGCGACAGCGACGAAGAAGGCGGCGACGAAGAAGACCGCCGCGGCGGCCAAGACGACGACGGCGAAGAGCGCCGCGGCCAAGCAGCCGAAGCCGAAGCCGAAGCGGGCGGGCAGCGCGGCGGAGTAACGAATCCGCCGGCCCACGGTCAGCCGAGGCGGCCGGACGGGCCAGGGCGGCGTCAACCGTGGCCGGACGAGCCGGGTGCGGTCAGCCGAGGACGCGGGACAGGTGTTCGCTGGCGAACACCCGGTGCGGGTCGAGCCGGTCGCGGACGGTCTGGAAGCTGTCCCACCTGGGGTAGGCGGGGGCCAGGGAAGCCGCGTCGCGCCAGTGCAGCTTGCCCCAGTGCGGCCGGCCACCAAGCCCTTCGGCCAGCTCTTCGACCGCACGGAAGTACGGCTCGTACGGCATCCCCACGTACTGGTGGACGGCGAGGTACGCGGAGTCCCGGCCGTAGCCGTGCGAGAGCCAGATATCGTCGGCGGCGCTGAACCGGATCTCGACCGGGAAGAGGACTTTGACCGGCAGCCGGTCCACGATCCGACGAAGGTCGGCCAGCGCCGGGGCGAGGGCCGCGCGGGGCAGCGCGTACTCCATCTCGACGAAGCGGACCCGACGTGGGCTACAGAAGACCGTGTCAGAGGGGCCGGTGTAGTGGCGTTCGGTGAGCACCCGCGCGGCGACGGAGCTGATGCCGGGGGCGAGTGCCGGTACGGCCCGGCCCAGCCGGCAGGCCCCGGCGAGAACCGTGTTGGACAGGAACTCGTCATTGAGCCAGCGGTGCCAGCGTGGCAGTGGGCGGTCGTTGACGGGCACCCGGTCGTTGCTCTTGACCTGGACCCGATCGGTGTAGGGAAACCAGTAGAACTCGACGTGGTCGTGTCGCTCGACCAGCTCGGGCAACTCGGCCAGCACCGCGGCCAGCGGCGCGGGCCGCTCGTGGGCGTGCAGGACGAACGCGTCCACACAGCTCAGGGTGACGTCGACCAGGACGCCGAGCGCGCCGAGCGAGACCCGGGCGGCGGCGAAGACATCCGGGTGCTCGTCGGCGGAGCAGTGCAGCACCTCGCCGACGCCGGTGACCAGGGTGAGTGCGGTGACGAAGGTGGACAGGCAGCCGTGTTGGGCGCCGGTACCGTGGGTGCCGGTCGAGATCGCGCCGGCCACCGTCTGCGCGTCGATGTCACCGAGATTGGGCAGGGCCAGTCCGTAGCCGGCGAGCAGCCGGTTGAGGGCGCGCAGCGTGGTGCCGGCGGGTACCGTGACCAGCCGGCGATCGAGATCGACCCGCACGTCGTCGGCCAGGCCCGTCAGCTCCATCCGATGACCGTCGGTCCGGGCGACCGGGGTGAAGGAGTGGCCACTGCCGACCGGGCGGATCCGCTCTCCGGCTGCTACGGCGGCCCGTACCGTCGCCGCGATTTCGGCGCTTGAGGTGGGGCGGAGCAGGCTGGTGGCGGTGTCACGCTGATTGCCGGCCCAGTTGGACCAGGCGCTGACGGAGCTTGCGGTAGCGGCCATGGACGCTCCTCGAAATGAATATGAAGTGACTTCATATCAGGAACGTTGTGCCTGGTAAATACCGTAATCGAGTTCCGCTCGTTGTACCGGTAGTCACGGACTCGTGACGTGCAGATATGTTCATCCGTCGAAGGGGGGTGGCGAGTGTCCACACCAGCCGCCACGACCGGGCCGCTGCGCCGCGTACCGGTGCAGGGTCGAAGTGTCGCTCGGGTCCAGCGAATGTTGGACGCCTGTGCGGAGCTCGTCGACGAGGTGGGGTACGAGGGGCTGACCACGACGCTGCTCGCCGAGCGCGCCGAGGTGGCGATTGGGTCGGTCTACCAGTTCTTCCCGGACAAGCGGGCGATCGTGCAGGCGTTGACCCTGCGCACGATGGAGTCCTATCTCCAGCGGCTCGACGAGAGGTTCGCCTCGAATGACCTGACCCACTGGTGGGATGGGGTTGACGCGGCAATCGACGAGTACATCACGATGCACCGCACCGTTCCCGGGTTCCGTACCCTGCACTTCGGCGACGTGGTCGACCTGCACCTGCTCGATGAGCAGCGGGACAACAACGGGGTGATCGCGGATCAACTCGCCCGCGTCCTCACCGAGCGCTTCGGACTCACCGACGTCCCGGAGCTCCAGTTCCATCTCGAGATCGCGGTCGAGGGCGCTGACGCGCTCATCCAGCTGGCGTTCCGCCGGCGGCAGGAGGGCGATGACCGGGTGCTGGTCGAGGCGAAGGCGTTGATTCGGGAGTACCTGTACCGCCAGGTTGACTCGCGGGGGGGCGTGGACCGGCCGGTGGACGTCGGCCAGCCAGCCTGATCGGTGCCCACCCGCCCGGACCGTGTCAAACCGGTTCGGGCTCCGGCCCCGGCGTCCGGGGTGGGTCTTCAGAGGAAGGCCCACCCCTCACCGCGGTACGTGGCGGCGGCCGCTGCGACGGTCTCCGTCTCCACCAGGAGGAGCTCGTTGACGTGCTCGGCGAGCTCGCCGGCCTTGGCGTGCCGGAACCAGACCCGGTCGCCGATCCGAAGCGTGTCGGCGGCCCGGCCGGTCAGCGGAGTCTGCACCTCACCGGCGCCCTCCGCGCCGACCAACCGGAGGCCGGCCGGGAGGACCGGGCGGGGGAGGCGACTGCGTTCGGCCGGCCCGGAGGCGATCCAGCCGCCGCCGAGCACGGTGGCGTAGCCCGGCGCAGGCCGGCGCGCCACCGCGCAGGCGAAGAAGGCGGCGGGGGTGGGGCGCCAGGCCCGGTAGGTGTCGAACAGCGTCGGCCCGTACAGTCCGGACCCCGCGGCGACCTCGGTAACCGCTGGGTCGGCGCTGGTGGCGGCCAGGCTGCCGGTGCCACCACCGTTGACGAACTCCAGCTCGGCGTGCTCGCGGACCGCCGCCACCGCCGCGCTCCGGCGGGCCAGCAACTCCCGGTACGATCCGCGCTGAACCAGTCGGATCGCCGCGCCGAGCAGCGCCCGCCCCGGCGGCGCGTCGCCCATTCCGGCGATCTGCGCCTCGTACGCCATCAGTCCGACCAGCCGGAACCCGGGTCGGGCGGCGACGGCGGCGGCGAGTGCACCGGCCGCCCGCGGATCATGTACCGGCGAGCGGCGCACCCCGAGGTGCAGCCGCCCGCCCAGCGGTCGCCAGGAGGCATCCAGGTCCAGGCAGACCCGCAGCTCGGGTCGGCGACCCGGGGCGCGAACGGCGTCCACCAGATCGAGCTGAGCGGGATCGTCGATCATCAGGGTCACCGCCGCGGCGAGCGTCGGATCACCGGCCAGTTCGGCGAGCGCGGCCCGGTCGGTCGCGGGGTACGCCACCACCACGTCGTCGGTGATCCCGCAGCGGACCAGCCAGAGCGCCTCGGCGAGGGTGAACGCCAGCACACCCGCCCAGCCGGGGGTGGCCAGGGCCCGGGAGATCAGCGTCCGGCAGCGTACGGACTTGCTGGCCAGGCGGACCGGCTTACCGCGGGCGCGCTCGGCGAGGGCGGTGGCGTTGGCGTCGAACGCCCGGAGGTCAACCACCGCGTACGGCGGGTCGAGGTGAGCGGTCGCGTGGTCGAGTCGGGCGCGCAGTTCCGCGGTGTCGGGGGCCACGTGGTGCACGCTAGCCGGACCGGGGTCGATGCCCAAGCACCTCGCCTCGGGCGGGGCTGCGGGCGGTGGACACCCCCGCCTAGGCTCGGCGAGCAGGGGAATGTCATAGCGGGATGCCATCGGGCCGGGGCTAGAGTGTTGCACCGAGACCGCCCGGCAACGGGTCGCCACGTGGAGGTACGGCCATCGAAAGCCAGCAGAACGGCGAGTCGGCCAACGGTTCGTCGCCCGCCGCCGAGTCCGGACCGACGGGCCCGTCCGGGACCGCGGCGCCGGCCAGCCAGCCCGACCACTCGGGCTATGCCGCGATCCGCTCAGTCCTGCGCATCCGTCCGTTCCGGCGGCTCTGGATCGTGCTCGGCGCCGCCTCCTTCGGTGACTGGTTCGGCCTGCTCGCCACCTCCGTCTTCGCCGCCTCCCAGGTGGAGGGGGACACCGCCAAGGGTGCGGCGTTCGGCACGGTCATCGCGATCCGGCTACTGCCGGCGCTGGTCCTCGGCCCGATCGCCGGCGTCTTCGCCGACCGGTTCGACCGCCGCTGGACGATGGTCATCTGCGACCTGCTGCGGTTCCTGCTCTTCGCCTCGATCCCGCTGGTCGCCGTCTTGGGCGCGAGTGGCGCGGTGGTGGTCGGGTGGGCCACGATCGCCACGTTCCTGATCGAGTCGATCACCCTGCTCTGGATTCCGGCCAAGGAGGCCGCGGTCCCGAACCTGATCCCGCGGGCCCGGCTCGAAGCGGCCAACCAGCTCACGCTGATCACCACGTACGGCCTTACCCCGGTCGTCGCGGCGATCGTCCTCGCCGCGCTGGACGGCGTGGTCCGGGCCGCCACCGGTGGTGCCGCTCCGGACTGGGCCGAGCCGGCCCAGCTCGCGCTCTGGTTCAACGCGCTCTCCCGGCTGGCCACCGCCGTGGTGGTCGCGTACGGCATCCGGGAGATCAGCCAGGGCCCCGCCGCCAAGCGGGACCAGACCGAGCAGAGCATGCTGCGTCAGTTCAAGGACGGCTGGCGGTTCATCGGCCAGACCCCGCTGGTCCGGGGTCTGGTGCTGGGCATCTTCGGCGCCTTCGCCGGTGGTGGCATCGTGATCGGCACGGCCCGCTTCTTCGCCAACTCGCTCGGTGCCGGTGACGCCGCCTTCTACCTACTGTTCGGGGCCATCTTCATCGGCCTGTCGATCGGCATCGGGCTCGGCCCGATGATCGTCAAGGAGATGTCCCGGCGGCGCTGGTTCGGCATGAGCATCGTGCTCGCCAGCGCCGCGGTGATGACCCTGGCCTTCGCCATCCACCTCTCCATGGCGATGGTCGGTGCGGTCCTGGTCGGCGCGGGCGCCGGCATGGCCTTCCTCGCCGGCACCACGCTGCTCGGTGGTGAGATCGCCGACGAGGTGCGGGGGCGGGTCTTCGCGGTGGTGCAGATCGGTACCCGGCTGGTGCTGATCCTGGCCATCGCGTTGAGCAGCCTGCTCGCCGGGGTTGGTGGCTCCCGCCGCTTCGAAATCGCCAACCTGGGCCTCTCGATCTCGTCCACCCGGCTGCTGCTGCTCGCCGCGGGGGTGGCGGGCGTCTTCGCTGGAATCAGCGCGTTCAGGCAGATGGACGACAAGAAGGGCGTTCCCGTCCTAGCCGACCTGTGGGGCTCGATGCGCGGGCGACCGCTGACGCCAGCCGAGCCGTTCGCCTCCGCCGGGCTGTTCGTGGTCTTCGAGGGGGGCGAGGGAGCCGGCAAGTCCACCCAGCTCGCCCTGCTCGCCGACCGACTGCGGGACCAGGGGCGGGACGTGGTGGTCACCCGCGAGCCCGGCGCCACCGGAGTCGGCGAACGAATCCGGTCCCTGCTGCTCGGCCAGCCGGGTTCCGACGTGCCCTCCCCCCGCGCCGAGGCGCTGCTCTACGCCGCCGACCGGGCCCACCACGTGGCCACCGTGGTGCGGCCGGCGCTGCGCCGGGGCGCCGTCGTGGCCAGCGACCGTTACATCGACTCATCCCTGGCCTACCAGGGTGCGGGGCGGACGCTCCCCGTTGACGAGGTCTCCTGGCTCTCCTCCTGGGCCACCGGCGGGCTCAAGCCCGACCTGGTGGTGCTCCTGGACATTGACCCGAGTGCCGGGCTGTCCCGGGTGGCTGCCCGGAGCGGGGCCCCCGACCACCTGGAGGCCGAGTCGGTCAGCTTCCACGAACGGGTCCGGTACGCGTTCCTCGACCTCGCCGCCGCCGACCCGAGGCGTTACCTGGTGCTGGACGCCGCCCGGCCAACCGACGAGATCGCCGACGAGGTGGCTCGGCGGGTCGGCGAGCTGCTCGGCGCTCAGGGCAGCGGTCCGCACCCGCCGGCGGCGAGTGGGCCGGCGGCTAACGCACCCGCGGCGGGCGGACCGAACCCGCCGGCGGGGAGCGGGCCGGACACCGCGGTCCACTCCGAGTTATCCGATCCGAAGCTGGTGACGATGGAGCGTCGGACCTGATGCCAGACGTCTTCGCCGACCTGGTCGGCCAGGACGAGGCGGTGGACGTGCTGCGGCGGGCGGCAGCGGACGCCGCCGCCGTGCTCCGTGCCGGGCCGCCCGGCCTGGCGGCGCAGACCGACTCGACTGACCCGCCGCCCACCTCTGGTGGTGACCCGGCTCCGATCTCCGGTGGTGACCCGGATCCGGCCCCTGGTGGCGATTCGGCTCCCGCCTTCGGGAGCGACCCGGCGCAGGTCGGTGCGACCGAGCCGGCGGAGCGTGAACCGGGTGCGGGGATGACGCACGCCTGGATCTTCACCGGGCCGCCCGGGTCGGGCCGGTCGGTCGCCGCACGAGCCTTCGCCGCGGCACTCCAGTGCGGGGACGGCAGCGGATGCGGCACCTGCCCCGGCTGCCACACCACGATGGCCGGTACCCACGCCGATGTCCGGCTGGTGGTACCGGAGGGGCTCTCCATCGGCGTCAACGAGATGCGTGCCCTGGTGCTTCGCGCCGCCAGCACCCCCTCCGGTGGGCGGTGGCAGGTGGTGGTCATCGAGGACGCGGACCGCCTCACCGAAGCTGCCGGCAACGCCCTGTTGAAGGCGGTGGAGGAGCCACCCCCCCGAACGGTCTTCCTGCTCTGCGCGCCGTCGATCCACCCCGACGACATCTCGGTGACCATCCGGTCGCGCTGCCGGGTCGTACCCCTGCGGCAGCCCGCACCGGCGGCGGTCGCCGAGGTGCTCGTTCGGCGGGACGGCGTCGAGCCCGACGTGGCGAGCTGGGCGGCTGCCGCGGCCCAGGGGCATGTCGGGCGGGCCCGGCGGCTGGCCCGTGACCCGCAGGCGCGTACCCGCCGGGAAGCGGTGCTCGCGGTGCCCCGTCAGCTCACCGGGGTGGGCGCGGCGATCGATGCTGCCGCCGCGTTGATCGGAGCCGCCGAGGCGGAGGCCGCGGCGTTGGTGGCGGACACCGACGCGGCCGAACGGGCCGCGTTGGAGACGGCCCTCGGCGCGGGCGGCACCGGCCGTCGGGCGGCCAGCGCGTTCCGGGGCGCCGCCGGGCAGGTCAAGGAGCTGGAGCGGCGGCAGAAGTCCCGGGCCACCCGGGCGCAGCGGGATGCCCTGGACCGGGCCCTGGTGGACCTCGCCGGCTTCTACCGGGACGCCCTCACGATGGCGCTGGGCGCCCCGGTCGAACCGGTACACACCGACACCGCCTCGGTCGCCGAGGCGGGGGCACGCAAGTGGGACGCCGACGGCGTGCTGCGTCGCCTGGAGGCGGTCCTGGCCTGCCGGGCCGCGATCGAGGCGAACGTCAAGCCCCGGATCGCCGTCGAGGCGATGATGCTCGCCCTCTGGAA
Source organism: Salinispora pacifica DSM 45544 (assembly GCF_000378845.1). Taxonomy (NCBI): domain Bacteria; kingdom Bacillati; phylum Actinomycetota; class Actinomycetes; order Micromonosporales; family Micromonosporaceae; genus Salinispora; species Salinispora pacifica. The sequence continues at coordinate 3,839,532 of NZ_KB905359.1, forward strand.
GGGCTGACCAGCGCCGGTTGCCCCGCGGGCTGGGCAGTTCCGCGGCATCGACACGCTCCACTTCGGTGCGGTACGGTCCGGGTGCCAAAGTGACGCGGGGGTGACGCTGAGTTATTCCAGTGTGGGAGGACGCCGATGCCGCGGGGGGAGATCGACGAAACCTGGATCGAGGAGGCGGTGCGGCGCTACCGCCGGATCGAGTCCCTGCAGTCCGAGTTCGACCAGGCGGTGACGACGGTCGAGGTCACGGTCCGTTCGCCGGACGGGTTGGTGGAGGTGGCGGTCACCGCGGCGGGGCGGATCACCGGCGTGCGGTTCCTCGGCACACTGCAGAACCGTCGGCCCGGCGACATCGCTGGTTCCGTGCAGGCGGCGGTGGCCGCCGCGGCCGACGCCGCGCAGTGGGCGCGGGAAAAGCTACACAACGAGACCTTCGCCGCCTACCGCCCGCTCACGGGGGCGTGAATGGAGACGTTGCGCTCCCTCGCCGGTCGGCTGGAGGCGGCGAGCGACACGCTGACCGACCTCTCCTATGCTGCGCCGGCCACCGATCCGCCGGGGGTCGCCTTCGGCGGCGATGCGGTGGGACGACCCGGCGAGATCGGCCGGGCCCTGCACCGGCAGTGGACGGCCGCCACCGGTGATCGTGCCCGCGAGGCACACCTGGCCGCCCAGCGGCTGGCCGCGGTGGCAGCCGCCGTCCGGTCCGCCGCCGACAACTACGTCGAGACCGACCAGGACGCCCGTTGGCAGTTCCTGGGGGAGACGTGATGGACCCACTGGACCGACTCGCCGAGCCCGGCCTTGACCTGCTGCGTCGGGTCGACATCCTGCTCGCCACCGGTGCCCCGGAGGGGCACCGGGTCTGGCCGTTGCTGCGCCGGATGCAGGTGCTCCCCGGTGCGGCGGTGCGGAGCTTCCTGGAGCTACCCGCCGCGGCCTTCTCCGATGCGGGTCGATCGGTGCGTCAGCTGGCCCGGGGGTATGACGAGGCCTCCGCCGCGCTCACCGAACCGGTGCTCTGGTCCGGCGCCTCGGCGACCGCCTTCGGGGAGTATCGGGCCGCGCTGCTGCGCCACTTCGACGAGGGGCCGGAGAGCCTGGTGGGGCGGTTGGAGTCGACCGCCGGCTACGCCGACGCCATCGCCGAATGGATCGAGGGCAGCCGGCGTACCCTCGCCCGGACCCTGGCCGGCGCGTTGGGATCGACCGAGGCGGTGGCCGTGGTCGCCGCGACGTCGGCACCCACCGCGGCCTCGGCGCAGTTCGCGGTGTCGGTGCCACATCCCGCGGCCGAGGTCGAGGCGGCCGAGATCGCCGCGCGGGTGCTGGCGGTGCTCTCCGCCGCCTACGACGGGGTGGAGTCACTGCTGCGGCACTGGGGGCCCAACCTGGCCGAGTCCCCCTGGCGGGCGCCGGTCATCGAAACGCCCCGCTACGACACCCCGACCCACGTCGGATGGTGAGCACCCGTGCGCCGGCCGAGAGTAGTGGCCCAGAACGGGCCCGACAGCGACGTAGGGTGAGAGTATGGGCATGCTCTGCGCGGTCAGTTTCCACCGGTACGGGCGCCTGTACTACTTCGATCCGGGTGAGTTTCGGCCCCAGGTCGGCGACAGGGTACTGGTCCCCACCGACGAGGGGCCCGAGGTGGCCGAGTGCGTCTGGGCCGCCCAGTGGACCTCCGACGACACTGAGGGGTTCCCCCGTCTGGCCGGGCTGGCCCAGGCGGAGGATCTGCGCCGCGACGAACTGCTGCGCCGACGCAGAGCCGAGGCGAAGGTCGCGGCGAAACGCCTGATCCGCGAGCACGATCTGCCGATGAAGGTGGTCGCCGTGGACCACGTGTGCAGTGCGACGGAGGGCGGCGAGCGAACCACGATCTACTTCACCGCCCCGCACCGGGTGGACTTCCGGGCGCTGGTTCGGGACCTCGGCGCGACCCTGCGCTGCCGGGTTGAGCTGCGTCAGCTCTCCGCCCGTGACTCGGCCCGGGTACAGGGCGGCATCGGCTCCTGCGGGCGGGACCTGTGTTGCGCCACCTTCCTCACCGACTTCGAGCCGGTGACCATCCGGATGGCCAAGGACCAGGACCTGCCCCTCAACCCGCTGCGCATCTCCGGCGCGTGTGGTCGGCTGATGTGCTGCCTCAAGTTCGAGCATCCGCTGTACTCCGGCAGCGGTGCCTACCCGGCCTCGGGTCAGCGGGTCGAGACACCAGCGGGCACAGCGAAGGTCGTGTCCCGGCATCCACCGAGCGAGACGGTCACCGTCCGGCAGATCGCCGACGGATCGATTCGACGGTGCGCGCTCTCCGACGTCTGCGGATCGCGCCAGGCGTACGAGTCGCGCGACCGCGACTGAGCGCGGCTGCGGCTGACCGGTGACCGCGGCAACCACGGCCGCGGCGCGGCCGTGGTTCAGCGGAGGATCACCGGGGGTTCGGCCAGGCGGGGCTCCAGTGGGGTCCGCGGGACCAGCCACGACGCTTCGGCCGACTGGTCGGGGTTGACCTGCCAGTGGCGGCCCACCCGATCCACCACGATCGGGTAGATCGTCAACGTCCCGTCCGGGGCGATGCGCATGCGGACGAAACCCTTTGAGTCCTCGATCCCCTGCCCGGCGAAGAGCTCATTGCCGTTGACCCCGAAGGCGCTGGCGACCAGGAGGTACGCCGCCACCAACTGGCTGGCCACCAGCCCGCCCACCGAGCCGAAGAAGACAACCGCGGCGACCACCGACAACGGCCACGGCCAGTCGTGGAACGGCAGCGCCAGCCACACCCAGGTGCCGGCGGCCGCCAATCCCAGATGGGCCAGGCCGTGCCCCAGGCCGAGCAGCCAGTGCCGGAGTCGTCGCTGCACGGCACCGGGTGCCTCGGCGAATAGGACCGTCGCGGTCAGGGTCACCAACAGCATCGCCACCAACGGAACGCTGAACAGCCGTAGCTGGGTGCCGTTGTGGTTCGTGTAGACGCCGACCATCGACAGGATCAGCAGCGTGTACAGGGCGCCGAGCAGCGTGGCGAAGCCCGGGTTGCGCCGCGGCAGCCGCGGGAAGATACCCCAGGCGTACCGTCGGGACTGCGCCGCGTCCGGATAGCGTCCCGCCAGCTCGTAGGAGTGCGGGGCGCTCGCCCGCCGCGCCAGCGTCTCCTTCGGCGGGACCTCGATGCGCTGGGGCAACAGGTGCGTCGGATAGAGGTACGCGCCGCCGCCACCACAGGTGATCAGCTGACGGTCCGGCCCCACGTAACGGGCGTAGTGGTGGTGGTCGCCGGAGATGAGCAGGCGTACCTGGGCCCCGGTCGGCGCGACGATGGTGCGGATGAAGTAGTCGATCGAGTCGTACGCCGAGGGGTCTTTCGTGGTGGCCTTGACCCAGGTCGGCATCGGGACGGCCAGGATCACCCGGCTCTGCGGCCCCAGCCGCTCCGCCACCGAGTCGAAGTAGCTGAGCTGCGGGTCGTCCAGGTATGAGCCGGACTGGTCATCCAGGCCGAACAACCACCAGTCCGCCGGCAACTCCACCGCGAAGTACGACCGGGTCTGCGCGGTTTTCCAGCCGCCGAAGTGCCGGTCCCGGGATCGGACGAAGAGGCGCAGGAACGCGGTGAGGCCGTCGTACCAGTCGTGGTTGCCCGGGATCGCGAAGAGCGTCGGCTGTTCGGGCGGGGTGACCGGCAGCGCGGCCTGGTACGGGCCCTTGCACCGGTCCTCATACATGTCGAAGGCCGCCGACGGGTAGACCTGATCACCCCCCAGCACCAGCACCCGCGCCCGGGGCAGCCGGTGCCCGTCCACCGTCAGCTCCCGCTGGGCCAGCAGGTACGCCACCGAGTAGGTGGCGTCGAAGCCATCACCAAGGTCGGCGACGTAGTCCAGCCAGAGCCCACCGTCCGGCCCGACCTGCCGGGTCACCGTCGCGTCGAAGGTGTGCTGTAGCTCCCGCTTGTCCAGGTAGGCGCCGAACAGCAGCGCGAGCAGCGTCCGGAGACCGGTGCTGATCAGCAGGAGCGGCGCCAGCCACGGCACCGGCTTGCGTGGGGTGAAGCCCAGCTCGAGCGGGTCGGTGCTGCGGGGGCGGCGCGCCGGCTCGCCGCCGGCCGCCTCGCTGGCGTGTGGGCCACTCGGCGGTGACCCGGGCGTCGGAGCTGCCGGCCCCGGACCAGCGGCCCGGTGGCCCGGGGCCGTCTCGCCCTGGTCACCGTTGCCGGCCGACCCGTGCGAAGTGGGATGCTGGTCTGGGGGGCCAGCAGCATGGTCGTCCGTCATCTGCGCAGCGTAGTGCGGCCGGCTCGGCGGCGCTGTCCGGAGAACGTCGGTTTCGGCGATCCCGTTCGGGAAGGTGCCGCGCATGGCCGCGCGGTCCCGGTGGGGATCCCGATCGGCGGGTCCGGGCGGGTGGCGTACACTTGCTGATCGTTGCCGCCTTAGCTCAGTCGGCTAGAGCGACGCACTCGTAATGCGTAGGTCGACGGTTCGATTCCGTCAGGCGGCTCGAAGTGATGCCCTGACCAGCAGGAATGCTGGTCAGGGCATCATGTTTATCTATGTAGTTTTGAATCACCCCCCGAAACCCCCCCCAGAAACGCGCGGGCGCGACCAGGTTCGCCAGCGGGGCGATGTGTCGGCTTTGGGTCGCTGGTGGCTGTCCGTGCGGCCTACGGCAGGCCGCGGGGCCCACCGGGCGCTTCCTCGCGGCGGCCAGCTGAGCACCGCCGCGGGTGGGTCAGACGCGCACGTCGCGCATCACCCGGGCACCGAAGAACAGGCCGAGACCGGCGATGGCCAGGGCGCACACGCCGCCGTACAGCACCGCTGGCTCGGCGAACCGGCCGGCGAACAGCGCACGCTCGGCCTCCACAATGTGGGTCACCGGATTGAACCGGCTGACCGTGTAGAGCCACGACGGCGCCAGGCTCATCGGCAGCAGCACTCCGGAGAGCAGCATCAGCGGCAGGAAGCACGCCTGCTGGACGAGGTAGAACACCTGCTCCTGCTTGCGGGCGAGCACCGCGAGCGTGAACGACAGCGCGCCCAGGCCCACTCCGAACGTGGCCAGCAGCACCAGCCCGGCCAGCGCGCCGAGCGGGAACAGCTCGAAGCTGGTGGGCAGCAGCACCAGGATCAGCAGCACACCCTGTGCCGCCAGGGTCAACACCTCCTTGAGGGTGCGACCGGCCAGCAGCGCGGTGCGGTTCATCGGGGTGACCAGCATCCGCTCGAACGAACCAGAGTTGATCTCCATGAGCAGGTTCGCGCCAGCGCCGGCGGTGCCGGACAGGGCGAGCAGCACCAGGATGCCGGGCAGGAACCACTGCCACGGCGAGCCCTCGCCAATGCCCGGCGTGCTGGTCAGCAGCGGACCGAACAGGGCGAGGAACAGCAGCGGCAGGACTGCGTTGACCGCCAGCGCGATAGGGGCCCGCAGCTCGGGCACCATCTCCCGGGCGAATGCGATCCCGGTGTCCGTCACCGTCTTCATGCCTCGCCACTCTCCTGCTCGGCGGCAGTCTCGCGCAGCCGGCGACCCGTCAGATTGAGGAAGACGTCGTCGAGGGTGGGCCGGCTCAGCTCCGCGGTGAGCGCCTTGACCCCGGCGGCCTCCAGGGCACGCAGGTACTCCGGCAGCCCGGCCGCGCCGTCTCCCAACCGCAGACGTACGGTCTTGCCGTCCGCCGTCGCGCCGTGTGCGCCCGGCACCTGCTCGCCGACCGTGGCCGCGTGCCGAGCCGACTCCTCGTCGCCCGTCGTGACCGTGATGCAGTCGCCGGCTTGTTGCTCCTTAAGCCGCTCCGGCCGGTCGTCGGCGACCACCCGGCCGTTGTCGATGATCAGTACGCGTCCGGCGTACTGGTCGGCCTCTTCCAGGTAGTGGGTGGAGAAGAGGATGGCGGTGCCGTGCAACTCGTGCAGGCGCCGGATGTGCTGCCAGATGTGGGCCCGGCTCTGCGGGTCGAGGCCGGTCGAGGGCTCGTCGAGAAAGAGCAGCCTCGGCCGGTGTACCAGCGCCAGCGCGATGTCGAGGCGGCGGCGCTGACCACCGGAGAGCGAACCGACCCGCCGGCGCGCCATCGGCGCCAGGTCGAAGTCGGTCAGCAGCTCGTCGGCGCGTCGGCGGGCCGCGCGCCGGTCCATCCCGTAGAAGCGGCCCTGGTTGTAGAGCTCGTCGCGGGGTTCGTACAGATGCCCGGCGTTGTTGCCCTGTCCCAGATAACCGATGTGCCGGCGCACCAGCGCGGGTTCACGGACCACGTCGTGCCCGGCGACGACGGCGGTTCCCGAGGTCGGCGACAGCAGCGAGGTGAGCATGCGCAGGCTGGTCGACTTGCCGGCGCCGTTGGGTCCGAGGAAAGCCACCAGCTCCCCTTCGGAGACGGACAGATCGAGGCCGCGTACGGCTTCGACGACTCCTTTCTTGATCCGGAAGTTCCGGGTGAGGGCACGAGTTTGGATCATCGATTCGGCTCCCAATCGGGATTGTGCACTTGACTAAATCAGGCTAGGGGAGTTTCATACGTCTCTGTCAGGGAGCCTGACAAGGGGGAACGTGGACGACGACGGCACCTTGCTGCCCTACCTGCTCGCCGGCGCCGCCACCGTCGCCAGCCGGTGGGCGGACGAGGCGCTGCGCCCGTACGGGGTGACCACCCGACAGTTCGGGCTGCTCACCCAGCTCCAGCGCGAACCCGAGCTGTCCACCTCCGAAATCGCCCGCCAGCTCGGCGTCAGCCGGCAGTCGACGCACGAGATGATTGGCCAGCTGGAACAGGCCGGATACCTGCGCCGCACCGCCGGCGTCGACGGGCGCAGCCGCCGCATCGACCTCACTTCGAACGCGCCGCACCTCATCTCCCGGATGAGCGCCGCGGTCGGCCGCGTCGAGCGGCGGCTCACCGCCGACCTCGGCGACCACGAGCGGGAGGCGCTGCGACTGCTGCTGCGCCGGGTGCTCGCCCGCGCCACCGACGACGAGGCGTGGCTGCCTACCGGCGGCGCTCGATAGCGGTTCGAGTCACCCCGCCTACGGTGCGGCCATGACCGCCGCGACCACGCAGAACCTCACCGACAGCGAGCTGGGCCGGGTCCTGCTGACCCTGCGCGGCCTGCAATGGATCATCGGAACGAAGGGCGACCCGTACGCGCTGTTGCTGCGCGCGGTCGGCGACGACCCGCACCGGCTGGGGCAGCAGGCCCGCGACCGCGGCAAACTGTGGTGGAGCAGTGCCGAGGCATGGGTGGCTGCGGAGCACCGGCTCGCCGGCGCGCTGCTTGACGACATCCGGCTCGCGTACTCGGACTCGCGGAAGCAGCGGCACGCGCATGGGGCGACCTGATGGCTCAGCGTCCTGGTCTCGATGACAACCAACTCCGGGCGCTGGTCGCCAACCACTTCAGCCAAGAGGGTCTGCTGCCTGAACAGGTGCGCGAGCGGCTCACGGCCAATCCGGTCGCCCCGCAATAATTGATGATGCCGGCGCTCACCTGCCGGCTTCTCGAAATCAGGCGTTGGCGACAGCGATGCGCCGCGCCTGGTTGCGGCCCCCGTTTACCCCCGAAAACCCCTGCCAGCGGTTGAATAATGGCGACAACTGTTGATCACTTTGCCTGGTCGTTTGCGCAGCTCAGCGCTAGATACTGACAGTCGATGACGAAGCCATGATCACAGGGTTCGAGGAGCGTAGGTCGACGGTTCGATTCCGTCAGGCGGCTCGGGACAACGAAGGGCCTGGTCACACCGCTGACCAGGCCCTTCGCCATGTCTGGGGTCGACTGGTGGTGATCAAATACATCGTGTGATCACTATCTGAGGACGGATCTGGCCCCGGCCTGCTGTCGTCACCGGCACCGCCGGAGCGCCGCATAAGCACTGACCGTCAGCCGCCGATGACCGCAGCCTGGGCGGTGATCACTTCACTGACACAGCTTGACGGCATATACCGTTCAACGTAATCTGTTCTGCATGGCATCGATGCAGGAACCGACGTTCCTGATCCTCACCGCACTCGCGACAGGACCCAAACACGGCTACGGAATAACCCGGGAAGTCACCGAACTCTCCGAAGGAACAGTCACCCTACGAGCCGGCACCCTCTACGGAGCCCTCGACCGTCTCGTCGAACAAGAACTCGTCGCAGTCGACCGACAAGAGATCGTCGACGGGCGGCTACGCCGCTACTACCGACTCACTGACACCGGCGCCGCCCGACTCGCCGAACAATCCCGTCGACTCCGCAAACACGCCGCGGCAGCCGAAAGCCGACTACAAGCCCGACCCGACTCGATACTCGGACTCTCCAACGCGTCCGGTGCATCCGCATGACCGCCTCGGGGGAGAGCATGCCAACGCAGCAGGCATACATCGAATTGGAACGCTGGTACCGGCGACTACTGTGGGCATACCCGGTCAGCTACCGCCGGGCCCACGGCCAGGAAATCCTCACCACGCTGATGGACTCCGCCGAGCCGGGCCAACGAAGGCCCAACCGGGCCGACGTGGCGGACCTGCTACGCGGAGCATTACGGCAGTGGTTCCGACTACCAACCGGCAAGTCAGCCGTCATAGCAGCCGTACTGACGGCCATGACCCTCGGCGTAGTAGGAGCAGCCTCGGCCTCCTGGCTGGCGTGGCAGACGACTGCCAATCTCCCGTCGGAAACGGCAGCCCTGCAGACCGCAGAAACCGTCGCGGGAGCGCCACTGAATACATCAGACATAGTTCTAATGGACCACAACACACAGACCACTTGGCCAGGTGTGCGCATCCACGAGGCTTCACGCCCAGTTCCCAACTGGGAGGTCGAAGCAGCACAGACACGACTACAAGCCGACGGCTGGACGCTGGGGCCCGGCAGGACACGTTCCCTGGACCCACAAGGCTTGGACGGGGGGCCCTACCAAACATTTCAAGCGACTCGGAGCGGCCTCCTCCTCACCGTACAGGCCAGTCCGAGCTCGGCAGCGGACGTCAGTGGCACCCAGCTACAGACCGTCATCAACCCAGCCCAGCCAGAGTGGGAACTGGGAGCAGTCCTACTGGGCTGGATCGTCGGAGCGGGCACCGGCTGGATCCTCACCGGTCGGACGATGTACCAACTCCGACGCCGGTCACTACCGCGTCGTCTGGCCGCTTACGCGCTCGGCCTCACCGCACTCGGGCTCGCCGCCTTGGCCACCGCCGGCATCGGGTTGACGGCGCTGGTCTACTTTACCGTCCTCAGCACTGACACCAATATCGTAATGCCATTCTATCGATTGATTGAGATTGAACAGTTCGGCGGAGCGCTGGCTATCGGACTCGCGGTCCTCCTTCTAGCGGCCACCGGCCGCAAACGGACCACAGTGCAGCCCCCGGCAACAGCGGCCTGACGAACGGCCCGGGTTCAGCCCGCCACCCTCAGCTGGCTGAACCCGGGCCATCTCCACTGGCGATCGATGACGTGACGGACGAGGGGACGGATCCTGGTGCGGGCCAAGGCTGCTCCCACCCTCCCCGGCGCCATCCGGATCAGGCTGCCCCGCAGCGCAGCCATCCGTCCAACCGTCGCATGGCGCAGGGCTGACCGGCACGATGCGCAGCGCTGAGAGTTAGCACGTCGGCGTTACGCGCTACGCAATGCCTGCTTGGCGAACCTCACGCGAGCCTCGATCTGCGTCCACAAGGTCTCTGCGGTGGCCGTCGAGATCGGCTCGTCGTATCCGACGGTCTGGTTGGCATTGACCCAGGTGACGACCATCCAGCCGGCGTCGTAGACCTTCTGCGAGATGAACCGCTCGATGGCGGTCGCGTACTGCGTCGCATAGGTCATGTCCTGGAACGCGGGGTCAATCGCCGGCACGCGCAACTGCCTCGGTGGAACCGGTTTGATCGGCACGCCGCTCTCGCAGTCGCGGTTGAACGTCATGCACCAGGCGGACCAGACACCGAGCGTACCGAAGGCCTTGGTCATCTCCTGGACGGTCTTGGCGTCGACGGAGCTGCCGATGGCCTCCTCGATGCGGTTGTTCGCGTTGTTGCCCGGGCTCGACGCCTGCGACTTCAGCTCGACGACGCCCACCAGGTGGCCCTTGTGCATCGCCACGACGTCCCAGTTCTTCGACCGGCGGAAGTAGCCGGGGACGACGCTGTCGATCGTAACCTCGTGCTCGGGGAGCCCAGCGTCGATGAACATCTGTTGGACGAACGCTGCGATGCTCTGCATGTGCCTGGCGTCGCGGGCTTGGGCCCCGGTGTCCGACTTCCCGTCGGCGGCGAGCTTGGCGACGGCGGCGTTCTTCGCCTTCCACCAGTTCTCCAGCAACGGCTGCACATCACGGGCCATGGGTCAGAACCCTTCGGTGAGTTCGTAGCTGGAGAGGTCGATGTCGTAGGCCTTGGCCGCGGCCTCCGTGGCCGCACGAATGTCCCGCCGGCGGAACGCGTCACGGAGCATGTCGGCTATGTCACCGGGGATTGCGTCGGGTGTCGGCACGCGGATCTGCTTGAGGTACTGCGCCTGGAACCGGAGGGTTCCCCCGCGCATCCGCACGCAGTAGGCCTCGATGAACGCCTGCGCGACCCGGGAGAGCAGCAACCCTCCGAGCACCTCCATGTCCCAGGTGTCGGAGACGACGTAGTAGAGGTTGTGGTGCGGGTAGTGGCCGCCGGTCTCCAGGACGGGATGGATATTGGTCTTCATGTCCTGGATCAGCAGCTTCGGCCTGTCCGTGACCGCGGCGTTCACCTTGTCGATGGTCCGGTACCAGGAGCCCGGTGCCTTCCTGGCGACGAAGCGGTCCTTCAGGCCCGGGTGCTTGCCGAGGTACGCGGCCATCCGGGGGTAGTCGGCGAGGTCGACCAGCCGGCCGTCGGCGTCCCACGGGTTCACCAGGTAGTTGCCCTGCCACGCGAACGAGCCGGTCATCAGGTCCTGTCGCATCGAGAGCGGAAGCATCCGATCCGGTTCGACGGCGTCGTGATTCTTGGTGACGTACGCCTTGTCCGCGCCGGTCGCGATCCCGATAGACACTCTGGTGCCGGTAGCCAGGTCATGGAGCGGGCCGAAGCGGTCGTTGAGTAGCTTGATCAGGGCGAGTCTGGCCGGGGATCCGGTCGGCCAGAAAGATCCGTTGTTGAACCAGTGCGGCAGTCGGTGCGCCTTGACACCGACGTCGAGAAAGTCGTGGAACGAGCTGTCCGAGGTGGCCTTCGCGAGTGCGAACGCCTGCGCCGCTCCGAAATCCGCGGTCGTGTCCGCGACGACCGCAGGGCCCTGTGGCCTGTTCGCGAGGACGGTGATCGCCGGGTAGGCGGACACCTGGGCCTCGAACGCATCGACGTCGTGCATCGTCCAGATGTGCTCGACCGAGTAGTGCGTCGCGACGAGCTCACGTAGCGCAGCGCCGTACTGGTTGCGCATCCACCTGTCGGCGCAGATGAAGCCGAGGCGGCCCGCCGGCTTGAGCATGGCGAGGCAGCGTTCGATGAAGCCGATGTAGATGTCGCCACGGCCGCGCATCGTTGACCAGGTCCGACGGTACGCGGCGGCGGTCACGTCGTCGAGGTCGTCGTAGCGGATGTAGGGCGGGTTGCCGATCGCGACATCGGCCTCGCGGTCCCCCATATCGTCGAGCAGGAAGTCAGCGTGCCGGACCCAGGTCGCGGCCAGCGACGTCGCGGTCGGCTCTGCTGCGCCCGCGGCAACGAGGAGATCCCGGCACAGAGCCCGCGACGTACGAACGTGCTCGGGCTGGAGGTCGTAGGCACGGATCGCGTCAGCCAGCGTCGTGAGGTCTCGCCCGAGGGAGCTCGCGGAGGTGATCAGACGCTCGACGGCGGGCCCGAGAAATGCCCCCGAGCCACAGGAGGGTTCGATGAGGTAGGCGCCGCCGAGGTCGCGATCAGCCGTGTAGCCCGTGAGGTCGAGCAGCACGTCGACGACCCATCGCCTGGTGAACACCTCGCCGTAACTCACTGGGGAGACCGCGTCGCGCTCCAGAAACACCTGCTCGACTGCGCTCACTGTCACCCTCTGCTCGCCCGATTCATCACTTCAGCTCGTAAACGAGCGATGGTCTCAGGTTACCCAGAGGGGCTGACATCGAAGGGGAGGGCCATAGGTGTCGGAGGTCGCCGTGTCCCGCCGGTTGATCCGCACGGCTCGCGGTGGCCATCTGTCTGGCCCCCGCCGCCCGATTCGGCTACCTCCTGATGCCGTTGACCATCGGCGCGTTATTCCGTCTGCATCACGGCCCGGCGAGTGTGCGCGGCAGCTCTTTGTGCGGGGAGCATCAACGATTGCGCGAATTGAGGGATTTACTCGGTATTGTGGCTGTATGAGGCCGATGCCGGTCTGGCGTGCGGTGGCTGCTACCGCCGGCCTGGTAGCCGAGGAAGGCTCGTCTGCGCAGCTCAACGTCAAATTCTGACAGCCGATGACAGGGCCAAGGTACTGCAGGAGGCGCGGTGCGGGCGCGAAGCGTCCGTCGCTTAATTGGCCGCGCGGCGGCTGCGGGCGTAGTGCCGGGCTGCCTTGGCCCGGTTCCCGCAGCCTGCCATCGAGCACCAGCGGCGATTGCCTTTCGGGCTGGTGTCCAGGAAGTGCAGGACACAGTCCGGGTGAGCGCAGCGTCGCAGCCGATCGGGGCGTTCGGTCAGAAGAGTGTGGTAGTTGTCCGCCGCGTGCCAGGCCGCCAGATGAACCGGGTCCTCGACCCACACCGCGGTTGTCGGACCGTCCTGCCCGACGCTACGTGTGACGTATCCCCAGGCGAGTACGGAGTTCAGGGTGGCGAGCGCTGTCGGGGAGGCCGGGTCGGTGATGTGTGCCCGTATCGCCTCGCGCGCGACGAGCAGGGCTTGGCGGGCCGGCTCGGTGGCCGGCCAGTGCGAGTGGTCATTGCTGGCGAGCCATAGTCGCGTTCCCGCAAGATCGCCGAGCAGGTCATGGGGGCCTTCGGCGTCCACCCAGGTCGTGTTGAGCAGGTCCAGACCGAGCGGCTCGCCGGTGAGCGGGCGTGGATCGCGCGGCGGGCCGGTGGCACTCATGCGCGCCACTCTAACCGATGGAGGTGGGTTGACAGGTCAAATACTAACCCCTACGTTACCGTTCACAGGTTAGAAGCGCTGCGGTTCTCGGCGCGCCGTTACGGAGGTGTCCCATGACCACGACCCCCACACCGACCACCCTGAAGACCGGGCACGTCGGGCTCAACGTCACTGACCTCGCCCGCTCGATCGACTTCTACCGAGCCGCGCTTGGGCTCGACCTGCAGGCCCAGGGCGCGGAGGAGGGGCGGCGCTGGGCGTTCCTCGGCCGGGACGGACACCCGCTCGTGACGCTCTGGCAGCAGTCAGACGGCCGCTTCCCCACCGAACGTCCCGGGCTGCACCATCTGTCCTTCCAGGTGGAGACGATCGCCGAGGTGCAGACCGTCCAAGCGACCCTGCGGGCGCTCGGTGTCGAGTTCGCGTACGACGGTGTCGTTCCCCACGGCGAGGGAGTGACCTCCGGCGGAGTGTTCTTCACCGACCCCGACGGCATCCGGCTTGAGGTGTACGCACCGACCGGGGTCGATGTGGTCGCCGTCCCGGTCAGCGGCGCCCCCACCTGCGGTTTTTTCTAAGCCGACCCCGCGTGCCGGGTCCGCTGCTCCGGGCCCGGCACCACCGCCCTGCCAAGCGACAGCGCCACAGAGAGGCTGCGATGGTCCACTACCACCCCGGGGAACTCGCCGCGCAGCGGCGGGCCGGAGTCGTCGAACAGGCGGAGCATTCCCGCCTTGGGATCGGCACGACGCTCCCGCCGCCGGCCGTGCAGTTCCTGGCCGAACAACCCATGATCGTCGTCGGTGCGGCGGACGACGGCGGGCGCATGTGGGCAAGCCTGCTCACCGGGCCGCCCGGTTTCATCAGCGCCTCCGACGAGCGGACCATCGACATCGGCGCCCGACCGATGCCTGGCGATCCGCTCGCCCCAGTGCTCGCCCACCCGACGGAGGTCGGCTCGATCGCTATTGAGCCCGGCACGCGGCGTCGGATGCGGCTCAACGGGATCAGCCACCCGATGCCCGGTGGGCTCCGGGTCCGGGCCGAGCAGGTCTATGCCAACTGCCCCAAATACATCCAGCAGCGGACCCCGCAGCGCGCCACCCACACCCGACCACCCACGCCACCCGTCATCAGCAAGACGCTCACGCCGACCCAGCAGGAGACCGTCCGGCGGGCCGACACCTTCTTCGTGGCCACCCGATCCGCGACGGGCGCGTGCGATGCCTCGCACCGAGGCGGCAACCCCGGCTTCACGCACGTGCTCTCACCCGACCGGTTGCGTTGGCCGGACTACGGCGGCAACGCGATGTTGATGACGCTGGGCAATCTCCAGCAGGACCCGACCGCCGGCGTGCTGCTGGTCGACTGGTCCTCCGCCACGACGTTGCACCTCACCGGCACCGCCGAGGTCGACTGGGATCCGGCTATCCCGATGCCCGGTGCACAGCGGACGGTCGACTTCCACGTGGAACGTGTTGTCCAGATCGACAACAACAGCCCCTTCACCTGGAGCGCGCCGAAATACTCACGCTTCAACCCCACCCTCGACCCGCAGGCGGACAAGCCATGACCGTGATCGTCGACCTCAACCTGTGCCAAAACCACGGACAGTGCGTGTACGCCGCACCCGAGGTGTTCGCCTTCGACGAGGAGGAAACCCTGACGTACCAGCCGGAGCCTCCGGAGTCGCAACACGACAGGGTGCGCGCCGCCGTCGCCGCCTGCCCTGTCCGCGCCATCCTGGTGAGCGAGCCATGAGCCCACTGCGCCGGGTGGTGGTGGTCGGTGCCTCGCTCGCCGGGCTACGCGCCGCCGAGGCGCTGCGTCGATACGGCTACGCGGGTGAACTCGTGCTGGTCGGCGACGAGCCACACATGCCGTACGACCGGCCGCCGCTCACCAAGCAGTTCCTCAACGATGGGTGGCGACCCGAGCAGATCGCGCTGCCCATCCCACCGGGGCTCGACATCACGTGGCGGCTGGGAGTGCCCGCCAGCGGACTCGACGTGGCCGACCGCGCGGTGCGGCTCGCTGACGGTGCGCGGCTCCACTACGACGGGGTGGTCCTCGCCACCGGCGCTCGCGCTCGGCCCTGGCCCGGCCACCCGGTACCCGCCGGCGTGCGCACCATCCGAGGGCTCGACGACGCGGCGGCGGTGGCCGAGGCGCTGTCCCGCACCCGTCGACTACTCATCGTCGGCGCCGGCTTTCTCGGCGGCGAGGTGGCCGCGGCGGCCAGAGCCCTCGGTGTCGCGGTGACACTCGTCGAGCACCGGGAATTTCCGCTGCTCGCGCAAACCGGCCCGCACGTCGGGCGGTTCGTGGCCGCCCTGCACCGGGCCAACGGCGTCGACCTACACCTCGGCTCGAGGGTGCAAGGTTTCACCAGCAACGGCCGGGGTGAGCTGACCGGAGCCGAGCTGACCGACGGAACCCAGGTCGAGGCGGGCCTGGCAGTCCTCGCGCTCGGCGCTACGCCGAACATCGACTGGCTCGCCGGGTCCGGCCTGGTCACCGACAGGGGGCTGGTCTGCGACGAGCACTGCCGGCCGCTCCGGGATGACCGATTGCCCGCGCCGGATGCGGTTGCCGCTGGCGATTTGACCCAGTGGCCGCATCCGCTGGCGGGAAATGAGCTGATCTCACCCGGCCACTGGAGCAACAGCGTCGAGCAGGCCACCGCCGCAGCGCAGACTCTGCTGAAGCCCGACACAGCCCCCGCTTACCGGCCCGTGCCGTCGTTCTGGTCAGACTTGTACGGGGTGCGAATCCGCTCGGTCGGGCTGCCGCACCTTGCCGACGCCAGCGAGGTGGTCGACCACGACCCCGCCGCACACCGCCTCATCGTCGCCTACCACCGGAACGGGCCACTCGTCGGCGCGCTCACCGCTAACCGCACCAGCCAGCTCGTTCCCTACCGTGCGGAAATCCAGCGCCACCTCGACAGTCGACGTACCCGCACGCGGTCGGTTCAGGACTGAGTGGTGCGTCGTTCCTCGGCTCCAGCGCTCGCGTGACGCTCTGGGACCCCCGGCCCAGGTGATCGGTGCGGAAGCGGTTGCGAGGATCGCAGCATCGACACCCGCGTTCCTCGATCCGATTTCGCCGGAGTTGCACACTCTCATCTGCCGCTGGCGGCCGGGTTCCAGGGCTGACGCGGTATGTCTGCCAGGCGTAGCGCGGCGGGGCGGCGCAGTGGGGCACGCGCCTCCCGCAGCCATCGCGCCGAACGCATCACCGTCGGGTTTTGATCGGTGGCAGCGGTGTCAAACCCCGGGTTGACCCGAAGATCGCACTCTGGAGTGACGATCCGGACCTGCGGCCTGCAGAGACTTGCACTACTCCGATGTGGAAGGCGCAGGAAATGAGCAAAACCCCGTTACTACCTCAGCCGCTTTCCCTGCCCACGGCCCGGCGGCGGTCACTCGGTCTGGCCGGGACCGGGCCGTGGCTACTGCTGTGGGCGGGGTGCGCCGTGGCGGCGTTGCTCCTGGCCGCGGTCACCGACCAGGAGCCGCACCGGGTCTGGGGGCGCTGCGCCTTCTTTGGCTACGCCGGGGCCGGGGCCCTGGCCGTCGGCGGTTCGAGGGGACTGCGCCGGGCTGCGCCGTACGTCGCGGCGGTGGGTGCGGCCCTCGTACCCATGGTGTGGCTGGTCGCGCACCGGCAGGGGCAGCTCGAGGTCGATGTCGTGCACCAGTCGGGCGTGCTGCTGCTGCACACCGGCAGCCCATACCTGCCCGAGCCAACCCTGCTTGAGGACCACAACCCGTACCTGCCGGGGATGGCACTGTTCGGGCTGCCGTACGCCCTGCTCGGCGAGCACCCGATGACCGATGCCCGCTGGGGGTTCGCGTTGGTCTTCGGTCTCGCCCTGGCGGTGGCCGCCCGGGTAGCCCTCGGCCACTGCGCGCCCCGGGCCCTCGTGCTCCTGGCCGCTCTTCCGCTGCTGGCCCTGCCGCTGGCCACCGGGGGCATCGACCTGCCGGTCACGGCGCTGATGTGCCTCGCCCTCGCGACCGCCGCCGCGGGCCGTCCCGCGGCGACCGGGCTGGCCGCCGGCGCGGCGGCAGCGATGAAGTGGACGGCCTGGCCCGTACTGGCGGTGGTGCTGGTTCTGCTCGCGGTGCGCCGGGGCGGGCGGGTCGCGTCGGGCGCGGGCGCCGTGGCCGCCGTGGTCCTCGCCGTCCTGACGGTTCCGAGCTTCCTCGCCTCGCCGGGAGCCTTCGTTGAACATGTTTTGCGCTATCCGCTGGGAGCGGGTCGGGTCGCCTCGCCCGCCGCGAGTCCGTTGCCCGGGCACCTTGTCGCCACGCTGTTGCCGGGCGGGCGCCTGCTCGCCCTGGTACTGCTTGGCTCAGCCGCGGTGGCCATCGCCGTCGCGCTGGTGACGAGGCCACCGCGGACGCTGGTCGCCGCCGCCGACCAGCTTGCCTTCGCCCTCGCGGTGGCCATCTGTCTGGCCCCCGCCACCCGATTCGGCTACCTCCTGATGCCGTTGACCATCGCCGTGTGGTTCCGTCTGCATCCCGGCTCTCCGTGGGTGCACGGCACCACTACGCCCGTTCTAGGTCCTTATACACGAATTGAGTAGATTCTTCGGAGTTGTAGTTGATCGATGTCGGTGTCGGTCTAGCGTGCGGATGGTTGCTACCACCGGCCTGGTAGCCGAGGAAACCCGTGCCTTCGGGCTCCTCGTCGTTCACGGGGAAGGGCACCAGCACCGCGATGAATCATCAGCGCCACGCGACCGGAGTCAGTTCGGAGCAACCCGGCGAAGGTCGGGCGAGGTCACGGTGGCGGGCTGCCGGGCTGGCCGGAGCAGCCGGCCTCGCGCTTACCGCCGCCGTCGCCACCGGCATCACCATCCCCGGCGTGGACGTTGTCGGCCGCGCCAGCGCCGATGACCAGCCCGGAAAGCCGAAGGGTACGCCGGTGCGCTGTGACACGGGTCGGTTGATCGCCGAGATCACCCGAGCCAACGCCCAGGGCGGTGCCGTGCTCGACCTCGCCGCGGGCTGTACCTATCTGCTCACCGCGGACCTCGACGGTGCCGGTCTGCCCGCGATCACCACGCCGATCACCCTCAACGGCGGTAGGAACACCACCCTCAAACGCTCCGCCGCGGCCGACGAATTCAGAATCCTCAGCGTCGAGGCCAACGGTCGACTCACCCTGAATCACCTTACCGTCACCGGTGGGAGGATATCCGGCGACACCGACGGCGGCGGGATCCTCATCAATCCGGGTGGCGGTGCCACTATCAAAAATAGCAAGATTGTCGAAAATGTGTCCAGTGAGGGCGATGCCGGCGGGATTGGGAATTTTGGCGCTCTCCACATCGAACACTCGGTTGTCAGTAGGAATACCGCGGCGAACATCGGTGGCGCCATCTTCAGTATCGGCGCGATCTCCATCAACAAGTCACGGTTCGAGGCGAACACCGCGTTGACTGGCGGAGCTCTAACCGTCAGTGGTCAACTGACGGTTACCCGGAGCGAGCTGGTCGGTCACCAGGCCGCCGAGGGCGGGGCCATCTTCATCCTTGGTGGGACGACCGGCACCATCGCCGACACGCGCTTCGCGGAGAACGCGATAACGGGCTTTGGTGGCTCCGCCATCGCCGGTGGGCCTCTCCAGCTCACGGTTTCCCGGGTCACCGTCGCCAACAACACCGCAACCGGCGGTGGTCAGGGGGCGATCTTTCTGCAAGGTGGAGCCGCGCTCGTCGCGGACAGCGTCATCAAGAACAATGTCGGAGTTGACGGTGGCGGCGTGCACAACCTCGGCACGTTGACGCTCCTGCGTACGAAGGTCACCGGTAATCAGGCCACCGAATCGGGTGGCGGAATCTTCAACGGTGCGAGCGGCTCACTCACCCTGCTGCGCGCGAAGGTCACCGAGAACCTCGCCGGCGTCGACGGCGGCGGCATCTTCAACGAGGTGGGCGGCACGGTCGATCTCTCCACTGCCACCGGCGCCACTGTCGCCAAGAATCGACCAGACAACTGCGTGAACGTTCCCGACTGCTCCGGGTGACCTCCACCGTGCCCTACTGGCCGCCGGGTGGCAGGACTTCGGGTGGACGGACGGGCCGCTGGGTCCGTTGGTGTCGCCGGGCTGTTCGAAGGGCTGCGGGGTCAACCCCCGGTGTCGGGCCGCACACCAGACCCCGGCACGCTATTTCAGGGTTCTATTCGTGTTAATGTTCGTTTGGGCCTAATGTCGGCTTCATAGCGGGTAGTTTTTCGGCGGACACCGGCGGCGGGGTGCATAACGTCAGAGAACTGGTGATTCGGGCCTGCGGGGCAGGGATTGGCTCGACCCTTGTGGCCCGAAACGGCTCGTCCGGGCCGTTAGGCTCCCGACATGACCGATCTACCGCTCGTTGAGGACGCGTTCGCAGTGCCGGAGGCGTTTGTCGCCCACGGGTTGAGGCTTGAGTTGCTCGGGCCGCAGCACAACGAGGCGGATCACGCCGCCTGGATGTCGAGTATCGCGCACATCCGGTCAACGCCGGGCTTCGACCGGGGTTGGCCGCCGGCGGCCGGGATGACGCTCGCCGAGAACCGCGCGGACCTGGTGGGGCATGCGCAGCGGTCGCGACAGCGGGTGGACTTCGCGTACTCGGTCATCGAGATCGCCACCGGGGATGTGGTCGGCTGCGTCTATTTTGAGCCGTCGCCGATGGGGGAGGGGGAGGTGACGGCCTCGTCGTGGGTGACCGCTGCGCGAGCGGAACTGGATGCTCCGCTGACCGAGATCGTGGGGGCCTGGCTGCGAGACGTGTGGCCGTTCGCGGTCGTCCACTACCGCCGTGGCGAGGTGCCGGTGACGATTCGTCCGAGCCCCGAACAGCCGGTGGGGTAGGGGTTTACGGCTGGTGGCGCCACTCCGCGGCCAGCAGGGCGTACGTGTAACCGTCCACCCAGCCCAACTCGGCGTGCCAGGAGTCGCCGACGCCGTGCTGCTCCCGACGCATGCCGAGCTTTTCGAGGAGGCGCACCGAGGGGAGGTTGTCCGCGTAGCAGCCAGCGGTGATCCGACGTACGCCCAGCCGGTCGAAGGAGTACGCGACCATCGCGGCGACCGCCTCGGTCGCGTAGCCGTGGCCGCCGTACCCCGGGTCGAAGCTGTAGCCGATCTCGGCCTCCGTGTTCGGCGGAGTGCCGGGCTGCCCCATGCTGTCGCGTACGTCGAGCGAGACCGTCCCGATGACGACACCGTCGCGGGCCACCGCCACACTGTGGTCGTTGGGGTCGTCCGCTGACCGTCGCCACCTCGCCCGGAAGGCGGCAGGATCGGCCTCGGGGTGCAGTAGCCAGCGGCCGACCTCCGGCAGGTTGCGGTACTCCAGGATGCGGTCGATGTCGTCTTCGCGTACCGGCCGAAGCTCGAGGCGTTCGGTCCGGAGGTTCGTGCTTGCCACGACACAGGACAGTAGCGAATGACGCGTCGCTGGTGAGGTGTGCCGGTCTGGCTGGGCTCATGAGTCGTATTCGTCACTGCATACGTCGCTTTGCCCGGCTTGGGCATATCTTTCGCGTTCATGTTTGTTTGGGTCTGATGTCGGTTTAGGTTGCGGGTGGCTGCTACCGCCGTTCGGTAGCCGAGGGCGGCCCCCGTTGGCGCGGGTGGTGGGTCCTTGTCGTTCGCGGGGGAAGGGCATCGAGTTCACGATGAGGTATCAGGACCACACCCAGGGGCCGGTACGGCCGGGCGGGGGTCGGGCGAGGTCGCGGTGGTGGGCGGTGGGTTTGGCCGGGGTGACCGGTCTGGCTCTGGGCACCGTTGGTGTCGCTGTCGGCCCGGCCGTTGGCGCGCTCGGGAGCCCGCTGGCCGCCGCTGATGATCGTGGTGGTGACCGCGGCACACCGGACGCGGGCAAGCACGACGAGGCCAGGTACGACGACAGGGCCACGCATGGCGAGAAGGCCAAGGGCGGCGCGAAGGGCAAGCACGACGAGGGCAAGGGCAAACGGGACGACAAGGGCGGGGGTTCGGGGAAGAAGCCGCGGGGGATTCCGGTCCCGTGTGACGCGGATGCGTTGATCGCGCAGATCACCCTGGCCAACGCCCGTGGTGGTGCGGTGCTCGACCTGGCCGAGGACTGCACCTACCTACTCACCTTCGACATCGACGGTGCGGGGCTGCCGGCGATCGTCACCCCGATCACGCTCAACGGCGGCAAGCACACCACCATCGAACGGGCTGCCGCGGTGGAGGAGTTCCGGATCTTCACCGTTGACGTCGGCGGTGACCTCACCCTCAACAAGCTGACCGTCACCGGCGGACAGACCGACGAGGACGGCGGCGGGATCCTGGTCAACGCCGGTGGCGCGTTGACCACCAACCACAGCGCCATCACCCGCAACATCGCCGGTGGCTCGGGGGGTGGCATCGCCAACTCCGGCACGACCCGGGTCAAGTACTCCACCGTCGACCGCAACACCGCCGCCGCAGCAGGTGGCGGCATCTACAACACCGGCCTACTGGAGATCGTCAAGTCCCACATCGACGACAACACGGTCATCGGTGGTGGTGGCGGCGGCATCTACTCTGTCAACGGCATCGTCACCGTCAAGGGCGGCACCATCTCCGGTAACTTCGCCGACGCCAGCGGGGGGCTGGTTGTCTTCGGTGGCGTCGGCACCGTTACCGGCACCACCTTCACCAACAACCTGGCCCGCAGCAGTGGCGGTGGTGCCACCCGGGTCGAGAGCGGTGGACAACTCACAATGCGGAAGGTCAACCTGGCCGACAACACCGCATCGGCCCTCGGCGGCGCCATGTTCGTGGCAACGGACAGTTTCGCTGTCATCGAGGACAGCCTAATCAAGAACAACACCAATACCGGCTCAGTCGGCGGAGGCCTCTACAACGCCGGGGAAACAGTGGTTCGGCACACCAGGATCATCGGCAATCAGGCCACCGACGGTGGCGGCATTTACAACGAAGGCACAATCAGCCTCTTCACCACGAAGGTGGTCGAGAACATCGCCATCACCGACGGCGGGGGCATCTTCAACGCCGGCGGCACGGTGAACCTGAACACCGCCACCGGCACCATCGTGATCAAGAACCGACCCAACAACTGCGTCGACGTCCCCGGCTGCGCCGGATAGCGATTCGTAGTCCCACGAGGGCCCGTTCCCGCCGACGGCCGGTGGGAACGGGCCCGCTGCTGGGCCGCCCACTTTCCCGGACGGCTTACTTCCGACTGGGCGAGCCCTTCCGGCCCACACCAGACGACCCCACATCAGGACGACCCGCGCCAAGCCGAATCCGTCACGACGCGCCGCGCCAAACGGCCCTCCGAATGGTCGGCGCGGATGGCGAAAAATCAGACGGCCAGGGGTTCTCGGGACCCCTATCTGGGTACGGTCACGGGATGGTGTACATGCCGTCGCTGCCGCAGCCGCAGCGGTTGCTCCTGGCAGAACTGGCCGGCACAGCCAACCGCTACAGCATCGGTGAAGGTCGGGGCCTGCCACAGGAGGTGGCCGTCGCCGCGGTACGGGCGATAACCGACGACCCGGTGTTGCTCGGCATCCAGGCCGGGGTGGCGCTGGCAGATCCGTACGGCGTCAGCCGGCCAACCGTCGAACTGCTCAAGGCTGCCGGGGCTGACATGACCATCGCCCAGCAGCACGCGACCGAAGTGCGAGAACGCCTGGAGCGGATCGGCATCCCCAATGCTTCCGACGGTGGCGTCGCTGATGGTCGATCCGGCCAGCGTGGCGACGGACAGCCGGAAGGTCAGCGCGGGTAGGGCCGGGGGTGGTCTCACTTCGGCCCGCGGGCCGGGCTGGCGCAACTGGATGATCGACCTGCTCGGGAACGAGATGACGGTTCCGCCCCGTCGCCGGTGGGCGACGGGGCGGAACTCCGTTGGCTGTCCGTTTGTTGCGGGTGCTAGCCGGCGCAGCCGGGGACGTCGACGCAGTTGTTGGGTCGGTTCTTGATCACGATGGTGCCGGTGGCGGTGTTCAGGTTCACCGTGCCGCCGGCGTTGAAGATGCCCCCGCCGTCGGTGATGGCGATGTTCTCGACCACCTTCGTGGTGAAGAGGCTGGTCGTGCCTTCGTTGTAGATGCCGCCGCCCTGGTTGGCCTGGTTGCCGATCACCTTGGTGTGTCGCAGCACCGTCTGCCCGGCGGCGAAGATTCCTCCGCCGGAAGCCGAGGTCACGTTGTTTTTGATAAGGCTGTATTCGATGGTCGCGAAGCTTTCCCCTTCCTCTGCTCCGGAGACGAACAAGCCGCCGCCGAGGATGGAGGCGGTGTTGTCCGCCAGCTCGGCCTTTCGCATCGTCAGCTGGCTCCCGACGCCGGCTCGGATACCACCACCGCTACCGCTGCTGGTGTTCCCGGCGATTCGGGTGCCGGTAACCGTGCCGATGGAGCTGGACAGGAACATCCCTGCCCCGTTGGATGCCTGGTTGCCGGAGACGCTGCCGCCCTTGATGGTGACGGTGCCGTTGGTTGAGAAGATGCCGCCACCGCCGTCGCCACTGGTGTTGTTGTCGATGTGGGACTTGACGATCTCCAGTAGGCCGGTGTTGTAGATGCCGCCACCTGCTGCGGCGGCGGTGTTGCGGTCGACGGTGGAGTACTTGACCCGGGTCGTGCCGGAGTTGGCGATGCCACCCCCCGAGCCACCGGCGATGTTGCGGGTGATGGCGCTGTGGTTGGTGGTCAACGCGCCACCGGCGTTGACCAGGATCCCGCCGCCGTCCTCGTCGGTCTGTCCGCCGGTGACGGTCAGCTTGTTGAGGGTGAGGTCACCGCCGACGTCAACGGTGAAGATCCGGAACTCCTCCACCGCGGCAGCCCGTTCGATGGTGGTGTGCTTGCCGCCGTTGAGCGTGATCGGGGTGACGATCGCCGGCAGCCCCGCACCGTCGATGTCGAAGGTGAGTAGGTAGGTGCAGTCCTCGGCCAGGTCGAGCACCGCACCACCACGGGCGTTGGCCAGGGTGATCTGCGCGATCAACGCATCCGCGTCACACGGGACCGGAATCCCCCGCGGCTTCTTCCCCGAACCCCCGCCCTTGTCGTCCCGTTTGCCCTTGCCCTCGTCGTGCTTGCCCTTCGCGCCGCCCTTGGCCTTCTCGCCATGCGTGGCCCTGTCGTCGTACCTGGCCTCGTCGTGCTTGCCCGCGTCCGGTGTGCCGCGGTCACCACCACGATCATCAGCGGCGGCCAGCGGGCTCCCGAGCGCGCCAACGGCCGGGCCGACAGCGACACCAACGGTGCCCAGAGCCAGACCGGTCACCCCGGCCAAACCCACCGCCCACCACCGCGACCTCGCCCGACCCCCGCCCGGCCGTACCGGCCCCTGGGTGTGGTCCTGATACCTCATCGTGAACTCGATGCCCTTCCCCCGCGAACGACAAGGACCCACCACCCGCGCCAACGGGGGCCGCCCTCGGCTACCGAACGGCGGTAGCAGCCACCCGCAACCTAAACCGACACCGGACCCAAACAAACATGAACGCGAAAAACCAGCCTGAAACGGTCACGCGTTCGTTGGTGGCAGCCCCCGGTGGGGGCGGTGCCGTGCCGTCCGCTGCGCCGGGGCCGGGGCCGGGGCCGGGCCGCCAAGGGCCGGCGTGCGGCCTCCCGGCCCTGTCGATCGGTCCAACCCAGCTCAGCGGCAGAAGGGCGCCGGGCGTCACCCGAGTTGTGCGTCGTACGGTCCCACCGCTCAATTCTTTTGTTTTGCTCTTTTTGGCCCTTGCCCAACATCGGGGACTGTGAACGACTAGACCGTGGCCGATGATTCAGGGAATACTGTGGAAGGCGGGACGGCGGAAGTGGTACGAGTACCTCGAGTTTTGTTGGTAAACGCCGTCCTTGCGGCGATCGTGTGGCTGATCTGGGCGAAAGTGTGGGGGTGGAGCTACTTTACCCGACTTGACGAGCACTGGCCGGTGGCGCTAACCATGGTGTTCGGATCACTGGTTGGCGGTGGGACCAGCGAGGGCGGTGGTGCGATCGCCTTTCCGGTGATGACAAAAGTGCTGACCGTGCCGCCGGATCAGGCGCGTATTTTCACCTTCGCCATCCAGTCGATCGGTATGACTGCGGCTTCGCTGTCAATCCTGCTGTGCCGGGTCCCGATAGAGCGACGGGTGGTGCTGTACGGCTCGACCGCCGGAATGCTCGGCGTGGTGCTCAGCGTGACCATGATCGCTCCACATGTGCCGCTGAAGCTGGTGCGGGTGTTGTTTACGATGCTGCTCGTCGCGCTCGCGGTAGCGCTACTCGTGCAACTGCGTCAGCGCGGATATCGGCGAAATTTCGAGGTGCCGACGTGGACCGCTCGGGAGCGAAATCTGGTCCTGGGTGCCGGCTTCGCCGGCGGACTGCTCAGCGGCGTGGCCGGGGTAGGTGAGAACTGCGTCATGTTCTTGCTGCTCGTGTTGCTTTTTCGGGTTTCGGAGAAGGTGGCAACACCGACCACGGTGGTCATGATGACGCTGGTGTCGATCGCGGCGTTTCTGACGCATGTGTTCGTCGTCCGCGACTTCACCGGGTTTGTGGTTGACTACTGGATCACCGCGGCACCGGTGGTGGCCGTGGGCGCCCCGCTGGGGGCCTGGATCTGCACCCGGCTGACGCCCCTGACGATCCGCGGGGTGCTGTTCGTGTTGATCTTCGCGGAGTTGGTCAGCACCCTCCTGCTGGTGCCGTTCACTCCCGCCCTGGCCGTTGGCAGCGTCGCCGTGCTCGTGTTGTTCACCATCGTCTGCCTGGTCCTGATCCGTCAGGACACGTACGCCCGGCCATGGCCGTCCCGATTCGGGGAGGCCACCCTGACGGACCTGGGCGCCGGGGCCGCGGAGCGGCCGGCTGGACCCAATGCCCGTACCCGGGAGGACCTGCAGGATGTCGGCTAGGCATCCGCCCGGCGTTCCGTGCCCCGCTCCAGGGAGCGAGGCACGGATCTTTCCGGGTGCGAGGCACGGAACCTTCCGGGCGCCTACTCGCAGAGGGCTCCGTCCACGGCCGCCTCGACCTGACCGGCGGCGCTCTCCGTGGCGGGCTGCGCGGTGACGGCGAGGGTGACGGCGCGGCCGTCCTCGGTGACGCCGCCGCGGGTCGTGAAGCCGGGGACGTCCCCGCCGTGGCCCCAGGCACGGTCGCCGCAGGGCAGGTCCCAGCTCATCAGGCCGAGGCCATAGGCGCGGCCGGGAAAGGCGGGGACGGTGGTCCGCATCTCGTCGAGTTCGGCGGGCCGGAGCAGGTCGCCGGCGAGCAGGGCGGCGAAGAAGCGGTTGGTGTCGCTGGGGCTGGAGATCATCGCGCCGGCCGCCCAGGCCCAGGACGGGTCCATCCTCGTGACATCCTGCAGCGGCTTGTCCGGGTCGTCGGTGAAGTAGCCGTGTGGGTGCCGGCCCCGGATGCCCTGCTCGCCGACGTTCGGGAAGTAGGTGTCGCGCAGCTTGAGGGGGACGATGATCCGGTTGGTGATCTCCTCGGCCACCGGACGGCCGGTGACCTTCTGGATGAGCAGCCCGGCGACGAGGTAGTTGGTGTTGCTGTACTCCCACTTCGTGCCGGGTGCGAAGCTCGCCTTGTCGGTGAGGGCCAGGTCGAGCAGGTCGCGCGGCTCGAAATAGGTGTGCTGAAGGCGGAAGAAGTCCGGGGCGATGTCGTCGACATAGCCGGGGAGGCCGCTGGTCTGCTGTAGCCCCTGCCGTACGGTGATCTGCCGGCCGTCGATGCCGTCGCCGCGGACCAGGCCGGGCAGGTATGTCTCGATCGGCTCGTCCAGATCGACCTTGCCCTCACCGACGAGCTGCAGGACCACGGTGGCGACGAAGGTCTTGGTGTTGCTGCCGATGCGTACCCGTCCGTCGACCGGTGGCTTCCGCTTGCTGCCGAGTTCGGCCACCCCGGCGGTGTGGTTACGGGTACGGCCGTCGGAGGTGCGGACGGCGGCGAGAGCGGCCGGGAACTTCTCCTCGCTCACGAGGCGGTCGAGGTCTGCCTGCACGCCGTCGCGGTGGCGGACGGTATCGGCGCTGGCCGCGGGGGCGACCCCACTGAGGGCAAGACCGCCGACGAGGGCGAACGACGTCACGGCGGCCATCGCGCGTCGCCGGGTCGAGAACACCGGCGGGCGGCGGTGTGGGCGATTCCGATCGGACATGGGAACAACTCCTCATTGCCCTCGAACTGAGGGCGGGCTCGTTGGGAGGAACCCAGTTTCGACGGAACGAGCGTCGAGATCGATGCTGCTACCTGGCCGGTTCTGGTGGTGGTAGCCGGACTACGGTGCGCGCCTGGTGCCGTACCGGAAAGGACACCGAGGCGGCGATGAAGCACCGGTCATTCGCCTCGGCATGCAACGCGGTCGCCGGTTCGACCATGCTGGCGTGGGTGACTGTCACCCGTGGGCGGAGCAGGACGTCGGTGAAGCGGGCGGCACCGGTATGGTCCTCGCTCATCGTGCCGTGGGCGGCGTCGTGGTAGCCGACGACCACGACATCGTTGACCGCGCACAGGTGTAGGTACCACAGCAGATGGCACTGGCTGAGCGAGGCGACGAGGAGTAACTCGGGGTTCCACTGCCGCGGGTCGCCGCGGAACGCCGGGTCGGCGGAGCCGGCGAGGAGTGGGCGGCCGGGGCTCACCGTGTCGTACGACCTGTCGTAGGCGCGGTAGTCGGCCGTGCCGTGCCCACGGTCGCCGGTCCAGGTGGTGGAAACCTTGTAGGTGTGGTTCCGGGTCACGGACGAATTTTCGCAGGCGACTCGTGGGCGTCAACCAGCCACGATGGATTTCGCTGGTACCGGGACAGTTGCTCTCGAGTCGGCGAGTGGGGAGGGCCCGTTCCGGCCGGTTGACGGCGGAACGGGCCCTCTGGAATCCGCTGATCGCTACCCGGCGCAGCCGGGGACGTTGACGCAGTTGTTGGGTCGGTTCTTGATCACGATGGTGCCGGTGGCGGTGTTGAGGTTCACCGTGCCGTTGTTGTAGATGCCCCCGCCGTCGGTGGTGGCGATGTTCTCGACCACCTTCGTGGTGAAGAGGCTGATCGTACCGTCGTTCTGGATGCCGCCACCCTGGCTCGCCTGGTTGCCGATCACCTTGGTGTGTCGCAGCACCGTCTGCCCCCCGTTGAAGATTCCTCCGCCGATAAGCGAGGTCACATTGTTCTTGATCACGCTGTTCTCGACGGTCGCGAAGCTCTCCCCCTCTCCGGCAGCGGAGACGAACAAGCCGCCGGCCAGGCCCGATGCGTTGTTGTCAGCGAGGCTGACATGCCGCATCGTCAGCTGGCTCGCGACGCTGGCCCGGATACCACCGGTGCTGCCGCTGGCGGTGTTCCCGGTGATTTTGGTGCCGGTGACCGTGCTGATCGAGGTGGACAGGAACATCGCTGCGCCGTTGGATGCCTGGTTGCCGGAGATGCTGCCGCCCTTGACGGTGACGGTGCTGTTGGTCGAGAAGATGCCGCCACCGTTGTCGTCACTGGTGTTGTTGTCGAGGTGGGACTTGACGATCTCCAGCAGACCAGTGCTGTAGATGCCGCCTCCTTGAAAGCTGGCGGTGTTTCGAACAATTGCGGAGTGGTTGATTCGGGTGGTGCCGAAGTTGGCGATGCCGCCGCCGGAGTTGCTGTCGCCACCGGCGATGTTGCGGGTGATGGTGCTGTGGTTGGTGGTCAACGCCCCACCGGCGTTGACCAGGATCCCGCCGCCGTCATCGTCGCTGGTCTGTCCGCCGGCGACGGTGAGCTTGTTGAGGGTGAGGTCGCCGCCGACGTCAACGGTGAAGATCCGGAACTGCCCGACGGCTGCGGCGGCCCGTTCGATGGTGGTGTGTTTGCCGCCGTTGAGGGTGATCGGGGTGGTGATGGCGGGCAGGCCGCTGTCGAAGATGTCGGCGGTGAGCAGGTAGGTGCAGTCCTTGGCCAGGTCGAGTACGGCGCCACCGCGGGCGTTGGCCAGGGTGATCGCGGCGATTAACGCGTCGGCGTCACACGGGACCGGGATACCTGCCGGCTTCTTCTCCGAACCCCTGCTCTTGTCGTCCCGCTTGCCCTTCTCGCCATGCTTGCCCTTCTCGCCATGCTTGCCCTTCTCGCCATGCTGGCCCTTCCCGCCATGCTGGCCCTTGTCGTCCCGCTTGCCCCTATCGCCACCCTTGCCCTTGTCATCGTGCCTACCGCGGTCGTCGCCGTGATCATCGGAGGCGGTCAGGGTGCGCCCAACCGCCTCCGCGGCCGGGCTGGCGGCGACGCCGACGGTGCTCAGGGCCAGACCGGTCACCCCGGCCAGCCCCACCGCCCACCACCGCGACCTCGCCCGGCCCCCGCCCGGCCGTACCGGCCCCTGGGTGTGGTTCTGGTACCTCATCGTGAACTCGATGTCCTTCCCCCGTGTGCGACAAGGAACCCACCACCACACCGGGCAGTGGACGGCTCCTCGGCTACCAACCGGCGGTAGCAGCCACCGCAACCTAAACCGACACCGCACTCAGACAAACACGAATACGAAGAAAGGTGACTAAAAGGGATTCGCGGTGGGGATGGGTGGCTGGTCGTCGGGGAGGCCGCCTCGGCGACGCGACGGGCGGCGATGCCGGGGACACCGAGGACCCGCCAGCCCCTTCCGCTGCCCCCACCGCCTCAGCGACAGTGAGTGCGGAGCAGCCGCACCGGCCATCCGTGGCACCGGTGCGAACCGTGTCGAGCGGGTTGAGTTGACCCGGGTGGGAGGGCCACTGTGCCGACGCACGAGGTGATCAACCAGGTGCCACCCCTGGTCGACCACGACATGTCAGACGACCCGGCACTCCGCTCCGGGCTGGCCCGGGAGGGAGCCGGCTGGGCCAGCGCCGAGCTGCGCGAACTCGGCCGGCTCGGCGGCACGCAGGCGGCGGTCGAGCACGGCCGGTTGGCCAACGAACACCCGCCCGTACTGCGCACCCATGACCGCTACGGGCACCGGGTGGACGAGGTGGAGTTCCACCCGTCCTGGCACGAGCTGATGCGGACCGCGGTGACCTACGGCCTGCACGCCGCGCCGTGGGCCGATGACCGGCCCGGAACGCACGTCGCCCGGGCCGCGAAGTTCTACACCTGGCGGCCGGACGCCGGGCACGGCTGCCCGATCTCGATGACCTACGCGGCGGTGCCGGCGCTGCGGCACGCCCCGGAGTTGGCCGCCCAGTACGAGCCGCTGCTGACCGCCACCACGTACGACCCGGGGTTGCGTCCGGCGCTCGGCAAGCACGGCCTGCTGGCGGGCATGTCGATGACCGAGAAGCAGGGCGGTTCGGACGTACGCGCCAACACCACCCTCGCCCAGCCGGCGGCGGACGGCAGCTACCGGCTGGTCGGGCACAAGTGGTTCACCTCCGCACCGATGTGCGATCTCTTCCTGACTCTTGGCCAGGCCCCGGGTGGGCTGACCTGTTTCCTGGTGCCTCGGGTGTTGCCCGACAGCACGCGCAACGCGCTCCGGTTGATGCGGCTCAAGGAGAAGCTGGGCAACCGGTCGAACGCCTCCGCGGAGATCGAGTACGAGCACGCGGTGGCGTGGCGGGTCGGCGATGAGGGACGGGGCGTCCGCACCATCATCGACATGGTCAACCTCACCCGGCTCGACTGTCTGATCGGCGCCGCCGCCGGGATGCGCCAGGGGGTCGTCACCGCGGTCCACCACGCTCGCCACCGACGGGCCTTCGGGCGCCCGCTGGTCGACCAGCCGTTGATGCGCAACGTCCTCGCCGACCTGGCGGTGGAGTCGGAGGCCGCCACCGTCCTGATGCTGCGGCTCGCCGGTGCGACGGACCGCTCCGCCCGGGGTGACGCCGACGAGGCCGCGTTCCGGCGCCTCGGTGTCGCGGTCGGCAAGTACTGGGTCTGCAAGCGGTGGCCGGGGCACGCCGCCGAGGCGCTGGAGTGCCTGGGTGGCAACGGGTACGTGGAGGAGTCCGGCATGCCCCGGCTGTTCCGGGAGTCGCCGCTGAACTCCATCTGGGAGGGCTCCGGCAACGTGGCCGCCCTGGACGTGCTGCGGGCCTTGACCCGTCAGCCGCGGGTGCTGGCGGCCTTCGAGGCCGAGGTGGACGCCGCCGCCGGTGCGGACGCCCGGCTCGCAGCCGCGGTCCGGCGGCTGCGGGCGAGCCTGGCGGACCCGACCGACGCCCAGTTGCGGGCGCGGCACCTGGTGGAGCGGCTCGCCCTCGTCCTACAGGGGGCGCTGTTGGTGCGACACGGCCACCCGGCGGTCGCCGAGGCGTTCTGTGCGTCCCGGCTGGGCGGTGCGCACGGCTACGCGTACGGCACGCTCCCCGCCGGGATCGACCTCGCCGCGATCATCGACCGCGCCACGCCGAAGGTGGACTGACCCACCGCGGGCGGCTCAGGCGTAGAGGCGGCGGGCGTACTCCGGGCCGTAGTAGCTCTGCAACTCGGCCAGGCTCTCCGTGCGCGCCTCGACCTCCTTGGCCAGGCGAGCGCGCGACGGCAGCACGTTGGGCGTCCAGGTCTGCGGGTTCCACAACTGCGACCGGAGGAACGCCTTCGCGCAGTGGTAGAAGATCTCCTCGATCGCTACCACCAGCGCCAGGACCGGCCGGTGGCCCTGGACCGTCATCGAGTCGAAGAAGGGTGCCTCCCGTACCAGCCGGGCCCGGCCGTTGATCCGCAACGTGTCGGTGCGCCCGGGAATCAGGAAGATCAGCCCGACGTGTGGATTGTCCAGGATGTTGTGAAAGCCATCGGCCCGGCGGTTGCCGGGTCGCTCCGGGATGGCGATGGTGGTGTCATCGATCGGCAGGGCGAAGCCGGGCGGGTCCCCCTTCGGGGAGACATCGCAGGCGCCGTCCGCGCCGGCCGTCGCCACCAGACAGAACGGGGAGGCGGCCAGCCACTGCCGGTCCCGCTCGTGCAGGTGGGTTCGCTCCTTCGTGGCGGCCCGAGCCGTCGGTACGCCCAGTAATGCCCGCAACTCCTCGTGAGTGGTGATATCTACCGTCACGTGCCCCTCCCTCGTCCGTTGACCATGGCGGCGGTGCGTCATCGGCAGCCTAGACGACATCGGCCGGGGTGAGGTTTGCCGAACAGTGGAGGCCCGGGTATGGAGAGCCGACTCAAAGTGCTGGGTCACCCCCTCCACCCGATGCTGGTGATGTTCCCGGTCGCCCTGCTCGCGACCGCCGTGCTCTTCGACGTGGTCGACATCGTGGGCGGGCCCGACTTTCTCGGTGAGGTCGCCTACTGGAACCTCACCGTCGGCCTGGTCGGTGCGCTGCTGGCCGCGGCGGCCGGGACGGTCGACCTGCTCGCCATCCCGACCGGTACCCGGGCCAAGCGGGTGGCGCTCACCCACGCCGCGGGGAACGTGGCGCTGATCCTGCTCTTCGCCGCGGTCTGGGCGGTCCGGCTCAACGCCGACTCCCGGGCCGCCGGCGGAGCGCTCATCGCGATCGAGATCGTCGCCCTGGCGATCCTCGGAGTCAGCGCGTGGCTCGGTGGAGAGCTCGTTGACCGGCTTGGCGTCGGGGTCGACCGGGACGCCGACCTGGACGCGCCCAGTTCCCTGCGGCCCTCGACAACCCCCAGTGAATAGGAGAAGTGTGATGAGTGAAGCCGGCGGCGGGATCGGCCAGGGCAGGCGCGCCCGGCAGCAGGGGTGGGACCCGATGGGCGAGCTGCATTCGCTCCGCGCCGAACTGGGGCGGCTGGTGGGGGGTCGGTCCGACTCGACGGACCTCCAACTGGACGAGACCGAGGACGGCTGGGAGGTGATCGTCCGGCTGCCCGGGGTCGCACCCGACGAGGTGGCCGTCGAGCTGGACGAGCGGGAGCTCTGCGTCCGGGCCCGGTCGGAGGCCGAGGTCAACGCCGACTACGGGATCCTCGACGGCTCCGAGACCCGGGCATTCGTGTACCGGGTGGAGCTGCCGTCCCGGGTGGACCCGGAGGCCATCGACGCGGTGATGGATCACGGTCTGCTCCGGATTCGGCTGCCCCGGACCGTCCGACCCGAGCCCCGCACCATCACCGTCGGGCGCAGCGGTGCTCGCGGCGCCGACGGTGGCACCCAGTTCCCGGTCGACCCCGCCGCCAACCGGGAGCTGCACCACCCGCACGTCGAGTCCGACCGGCCGTAGCGCGCCGATGGTCGCCCCGCACCTGCTCGGCCCGGCCGCGCAGCGCGTACCCGAGGTGGAGCGGATCGCCGTGCTGCGGGCCAACGCGCTCGGCGACTTCATCTTCGTCCTGCCGGCGCTGACCGCGTTGCGGGCCGCGTACCCCGCGGCGGAGATCGTCCTGCTCGGCGCGCCGTGGCACGCGAAGCTCTGGCGCGATCGGCCCGGTCCGGTGGACCGGGTCCTGGTGGTTCCGCCGGCTCCCGGGATCCGCCGTCCGGAGCCGGACGAGCCGGAGTCCGGGCTGGCGGACTTCCTCACCCGGGCCCGCGCGGAGCGCTTCGACCTGGCGTTGCAGGTGCATGGCGGCGGGGCCAACTCCAACCCGGTGGTGGCCGGCCTCGGCGCCCGGGTGACGGCCGGTCTGCGGGCCGAGGACGCGCCGCCGCTGGACCGCTGGCTGCGGTACGTCTACTACCAGCATGAGGTGATCCGCTACCTGGAGGTGGTGGCCCTGGTGGGGGCGGTGGCGACCACGGTTGTCCCCACCCTGGCGGTCACCGACGCCGACCGGGCGGAGGCGGCCGAGGTGCTCGGCCCGGCGGACCGACCGCGGGTGGCGCTGCACCCGGGCGCCACCGACACCCGTCGACGTTGGCCGGTCGAACACTTCGCGGCCGTCGCCCGGCAGCTGCACCGGGACGGGTACGAGGTGCTGGTCACCGGCACACCGGTGGAGCAGGAGGTGGTGGAGCGGGTGGTGGCGGCGGCCGGGGTGCCCCTCCGGCCGCTGGTCGGCACGCTCAGCCTCGGCGGGCTGGCCGGCTGCTACGCCGGCTGCGCGCTGGTGGTCGCCAACGACACCGGGCCGCTACATCTGGCGGCCGCGGTTGGTACTTCCACGGTGGGCATCTTCTGGGTCGGCAATCTGATCACCACGGCGACCCCGCTGCGGGGCCGGCACCGCCCGATCACGTCCTGGACGGTGCACTGCCCGGTCTGTGCGGTCGACTGCACCCCGGGCAGCTATCCACACCGGCCCGGCGACGGCGAGTGCCCGCACCGCGACTCGTTCGTGGCCGAGGTCCCGGTGATCGAGGTCCTCGAAGCCGCCCGCGACCTGCTCACCCACGGAGCGCAACCGGCCTCGACGCCCTGAGTCGGGGCCGGGTCACGCCCCGCGGCGCGGTGGCCGAGCCGCGACCGTGGTTCTACCGCCCACGGGGTCAAGCCTGTTCGAGGAGCACCTCCCACGCCTCCACCTCACGTTCGGTGACGGTGGTCGGTGACTCCAGGTGGAACGCTCCGCTGGGCAGGACGCCGGCGCCGCCGTACCGCTCCAACACCGCGAGCTGGGCGGCGACATCCTCCCCCTGGTGCCGCTCCGGCACCCGTCGCCAGAAGTCGAAGCCGCCCGCGTCAACCAGCTTCTCCCGGTCGTACAGCACACAACCACCGATCCAGGACACCTTGTACGCCCGCCAGGTGTCCGGCGGTAGGCGCAGCCGCTCGGTGACGTGCAGCAGGTTCGCGGCCGGGTGGAGCAGTGCGCGCTCCCACTCCGGGGCGCCCGGGCGGATCCGCTCCGGCACCGGCGGTCCGTCCCACTCCTCGTAGTGCCGGTGCGTCTCCGGGCGGATGTCGTGCCGGTACGACAGACCGTGTACGGCGTTGCCGACGAACCCGCAGCCCAGCTCCGCGATCGCGGTGACCAGCCGGCGCAGGGTTCCCGGCGCCAACCACACGTCGTCGTCGAGGCAGAGCACGTAGCGGGCGGTCGAGGCGGCCAGCAGCGCTGCCCGGTGCTCGGCCATTCCACGCCGGGGTAGTCGGCGGGTCAGCAGGACCGGGTGTCCCCGGTGGCGCAGGACCCGGACCATCGCGGCCACGGCCGGGTGCGCGTACGCGGGAGTGTCGTCGGACTGGTCGCTGACCACCACCCCGAAGTCGGGTACGCCTTCCTGGGCGGCGAGCCCGGAGAGGGTGACGGCCAGCTCGGCGGGGCGGTTTCGGGTGGGGACCAGTACGTCGAGGTGTCGCTCGGCGCGGAACTCGTCGGAGTGGCCGTGGTCGAGGGGTCGGCTCACGCCTGCCCCGCCACTGGTGCGCTGCCGCCGTGCGCGCGGATCCGGTCGATGATCGCCGAGGTGGAGCGGTCCGGCACGTAGCCGAGGGTGCGGACCTGGCCGCCGAGCCGGCGGACCAGGGGTGCCTCCGGCACCAGCTCCGGCGGGTAGTCCCCGCCCTTGACGTAGATGTCCGGCCGAATGGCCTCGATGAGCCGGGCGGGTGAGTCCTCCTCGAAAACCACCACATGGTCAACGTGGGTCAGCGCCGCCAGCAGGGCCACCCGGTCCTCAACCGGGTTCACCGGCCGGTCGGCGCCCTTGAGCCGGCGGACACTGCCGTCGGCGTTGACCGCCACCACGAGCAGGTCGCCGAGGGCGCGGGCCTGCTCCAGGTAGCGGACGTGCCCGGGATGCAGCACGTCGAAGCAGCCGTTGGTGAAGACGACCGAGCGGCCCGCGCGGCGGTGCGCACCGGCGATCGTCGCCAACTCGTCGGCGCCGACGAGGGTCGGGGCGTCGCCGTCGCCGGACCGGTTGAGCGCGGTGAGCAGGTCCTCCCGCCGGCAGACACAGGTGCCGGTGTCGGAGACGGTGATGGTCGCCGCGAGCTGGGCGAGCTGCGCGGCGGTCGGTAGGGGGGCATCGGCGGCCAGGGCGAGGGTCATCGCCGCCAGGTACGCGTCTCCGGCCCCGACCGTGTGACTGGCCGGCATCGGGTTGCTGTGGCTGCGGTTGGGCTCGCCGTCTGGGCCGGCGACGACCGCGCCGTCGGTGTCCAGCGTCACCGCCACGACATCAGCGCCGGTGTGTTGCCGTAGCTCGGCCAGCCGGGATTCAGCCAGTATCGCCCGGTCCGGCCGCGCAGCGTCCCCGCGCGCTCCGGGTTCGATCTCCTCGGCGGCGACTCGACCGTCGCCGGGTGCGACTCCCACGGTCAGCTCGGAGGGGCCGTCGGAGCGGGCGCGGTCCGGGTGGTCCAGGTGCAGGCCCTCGCCCCCACCCCCCGGCCGAGCCGCGGTGTGGGCGAGCAGCCGGCTCGCCTCGGCGAAGCTCGGCGTGACCACGGTCGGGGCGAGCCCACGCCAGTCGGCGAGGTCATGTGCGTCCAATGCGACCGTCGCGTACCGCTCCCGGTTTGCCACCAGCCACGCCCGCACCGGCGCGGGCAGGGCCCCCAGCGCGTAGTCGCAGACCACCAGGGTCGGCGCCGCGCCGCTCGCCGCGTGTAGCTCCGTGGTCGCGCAGGCCAGGGCGTCGAGCAGCCGAGCCACCCCGGCGTTGTCCAGGGGCTCCGCGGGACCACCGGAGTCCTCCCGGAGCAGGATCTGGCTGCCGGCGAGCATCCGCCGCTTGACCGGGGTCGGGCGGCTCGGTTGGCTGACGGTGCGGTCCCACACGCCGGCCCGGTCCAGGCAGTCGTGTACCTCGTCGCCGGCCACGTCCGCGCCGATCGGCGCGACCAGCGCGGCCCGTCCGCCGAGCGCGGCGATGTTGACGGCGGTGTTCGCCGCACCACCCGCGGCGGAGATCCGTCGGCGCAGGGTGAGGATCGGGGCCGGCGCCTCCCGGCAGAGCCGATCCGAGTCGGCGAACCGCCACTCGTCGAGCATCGCGTCCCCGACGACCAGGACGGGGCGTCCCAGCCAGCTCTCCACCACGGCGGCGAGTCGGTGCTGTTCCGCTGCTGCTCCTGCCATGTCCGTCCGGGTCCCCGCCGGTCCGCCGGGCCAAACCTGGCGGTGCGGGGCCGGTGGCGGACTATTTGAGGATCAGTCGGTTCGTCTGCTCGAAGACGTCCAGGTCGGCGAGGGTCTCCGGGACGCTGGCCGACAGCGGGCTGGGCAGGTGGCCCCGGTCGAAGAAGGCGGCATCGGTGGTCTCGTCGGTGACCCGGGTGAGGTCCCCGTCCCACTCCTCCACCCGGAACGCGGTGGTGAAGATCTGGTACGTGTGCCCGTACATGTTGGTGTGGGTGCGGTCCGGCCCGGTGTAGAGGGCGAAGGCGCTGACCCGCAGGGCGCGCAGCCCGGTCTCCTCCCGAACCTCCCGTACCGCGCAGTCGGCGATCGACTCACCCAACTCCATCGCTCCCGCCGGCATGGCCCAGTGCCCGTTGTCGGCGCGCTGGATCAGCAGGATCCGGTCCGCGTTGTCCCGCACCACCGCGCGAGCGCCGACGAACATCAGCGTCCGGTCGCCGGCGAGGGCGCGGAGCTGTCCGACGTAGGAATCTGCCCAGGAAATGCTCACTCCGGCTAATTTACGCACCGCCGCCGGGGCGAGATGGAGATCCGGGGTTCCCAGATGTGATCGGTGACACTACTTTGTTGCTCATGCGGAGCACGATGATGGATGCCCCCCTCCAGGTCTCCCGGATTCTTGACCACGGCGCCACCGTGCACAGCGCGGCCACGGTGGTCACCTGGACCGGCGCCGAGCCGCGCCGGATGAGCTACGCCGACGTGGCGCGTTCGGCCGCCCAGCTGGCGCACGCGTTGCGGGACGAGTGCGGTGTGACCGGGGACGAGCGCGTCGCCACCTTCCTGTGGAACAACACCGAGCACCTGGTGGCCTACTTCGCGGTGCCGAGCATGGGCGCGGTGCTGCACACGCTCAACATCCGACTCCTCCCGGACCAGGTCTCCTACATCGCCAACCACGCGCAGGACCGGGTGGTGCTGGTCGACACGAGCCTGATCCCCCTGCTGGCGAAGGTCATCGGCGACATGGGCACCGTCCGGCACGTGGTGGTGGTGGGCGGTGGTGATCCCGCCCCGCTGGTCGCGGCGGCCGGCGACCGGATCTCCGTACATCATTGGGATGCCCTGCTGGCCGGCAAGCCCGACAGCTACGACTGGCCGGACGTGGACGAGCGCTCCGCCGCCGCGCTCTGCTACACCTCCGGGACCACCGGCAACCCCAAGGGGGTGGCCTACTCGCACCGCTCGATCTACCTGCACTCGCTCCAGGTCTGTATGCCGGAGTCGTTCAGCCTCGGGCCGAGGGACCGGGTCTTGGGCATCGTGCCGATGTTCCACGCGATGTCCTGGGGGCTGCCCTATGCGGCGTTCCTCTGCGGCGCGTCGCTGCTCCTGCCGGATCGGTTCCTCCAGGCCGCCCCGATCGCCGGGATGATCGCCGCCGAGCGGCCGACCGTCGCCGGTGCCGTCCCGACCATCTGGACCGATCTCCTCGCCCACCTGGACAGCCACGACGTCGACACCAGCTCCCTGGGAGAGGTGATCGTGGGTGGGTCGGCCTGCCCGCCGGCGCTGATGCACGCCTTCGAGGAGCGGCACGACATCCGGATCATTCACGCCTGGGGGATGACGGAAACCTCTCCGCTCGGTTCGGTGGCCCGCCCGCCGGCCGGCGCGGACGAGGCCACGGCGTGGCGGTACCGCTACACCCAGGGGCGGGTCCCGGCCGGCGTCGAGGCCCGGATCGTTGGCCCGCAGGGCAGGCGGCTGCCCGCCGATGGCACGTCCGTGGGGGAGCTGGAGGTCCGCGGGCCGTGGGTGACCGGGCGGTACGTCGGCGACGAGACCCCGGACGAGGAGACGTTCCGGGATGGCTGGCTGCGCACGGGTGATGTCGGCACCCTCTCCCCGGATGGCTACCTGACGTTGACCGACCGGGCGAAGGATGTCATCAAGTCCGGCGGTGAGTGGATCTCCTCGGTGGAGCTGGAAAACGCGTTGATGGCCCATCCGGATGTGGTCGAGGCCTGCGTGGTGGGGGTCCCAGACCAGCGTTGGGGCGAGCGGCCGTTGGCGACCGTGGTGCTTCGGGAGGGGGCGAAGGCCGGGGTTGCGGAGCTGCGGGGCTTCCTCGCCGAGTCGGTGGCCCGCTGGCAGCTCCCCGAGCGTTGGGCGGTCATCGACGCCGTGCCGAGGACCAGTGTGGGCAAGTTCGACAAGAAGGCGGTGCGGTCCCGGTACGCCGAGGGGGATCTCGCCGTCCAGGAGTTGGCCTCCTCGTAGCCGCCACCGCACCCGGCCAGCCGGGTCGGCCGGTGCAGGGAGGGTGCCGCTGTCGTGCCCCAGGGGGCGGCCCCGGCGTTCGCACCGCGCCGGGGCCGCCCGTTCAACGCGGGACGACCCGCACCGTCATTCTCGCGAGGACGATTCGCCTCTGTCCTCCATACCTGGGAACTTGATACCGGGGGAGGATTGCCCGGCTCGATCCGGGTTCACCGGTCATTCGAGGTATTGATCAACACCTTGCCGACCGCCCCCTCCTCCACTGCCCGGTGCGCCGCCTCGGCTGCCGACAACGGGTAGTGGTGCAGCGGCAGCCCCGCCTCCTCGCCCACTCGGACGCCACCCTGCTCCACGGCCGCTGCCACATCCACGACGGCCTGTGCCTTCGCGGCCTTCGGCGCGGTGTAGACCAGGACGAACTGCCAGCGGGCGTTCAGGGCCATGAGGGGCCGGACCGGCAGGGCCACCTCGCTGCCGCCGTCGTCGGCGTACACACAGACCGCGCCACCGGTCCGGAGTAGCTGGACATCGATGTCACTGTTGCGCGTGGAGACCTCGACGATCGCGTGGACCCCCGCTGGTGCGATCTTGCGGACCTCCGCCACCACGTCCTGTTCCCGGTAGTTGACCACGAGATCGGCCCCGGCTGCCGCCGCGAGCTTCCCCTTCTCCGCGCTGCTCACCGTGGTGACCACGCAGGCGTCCGCCCAACGCGCGAGCTGAATCGCCGCGTTGCCCACCGCGCCCGCTCCACCCTGCACCAGCACGGTGTGACCAGCGAGTGCCCCGGCATGTAGTGCGTCCGGCAGGTACTCACCGGCGGTCAGGCACCGGTGCGCGGTCAGGAACGGAATGCCCAGGGACGCGCCGAGGTCGAAGGAGGCGGCGCCGAGGCGGACGGCCTGCCCAGCCGGGAGCAGCGTGTACTCGGCGGTCGTTCCCCACGGCCGCTGCCAGGCGGCCTCCCACACCCAGACGCGTTCGCCGATGAGGGACCGGTCGACTCCCTCGCCGACCGCCTCGACCACCCCCGCGCCGTCCTGGCCGGGTATCTGCCAACCGGCCGGCAACCGGCCGTCTCGTCGTGCCTTCCAGTCCGTCGGGTTCACCCCCGCGACCGCCATCCGGACCAGCACCTCGCCGGCCCCCGGCTCGGGCACCGGCCGGTCAACCGGCCGCAGCACCGTGGGGTCGCCGGTGCGCTCGTACACGATCGCCTTCATGCCGCCTCCATCGCTTTCATACCGTCTCCATCGCTTCCATGCCGTCTCCTCAGCTGCCCTGTTGGTCTGCCATACCCGGCCGTTCCTCGCCCAGACCGTCGTGGACCCGCGCCACGACCTCCGGGGTCAGCTCGCCGATCGAGGAGAGCACCACCGCCGCGAGCCGCTCGGCCGCCGGCTCCAGGGGGTACGCCCCGTGCGGCACCGCCACCACGGCCATCCCCGCGGCTGCCGCGGACCGGACGCCGTTGCCGGAGTCCTCGACGGCGACGCAGCGGGCCGGGTCGACACCGAGCAGTTGC
The DNA here is from genome assembly GCF_000378845.1 of Salinispora pacifica DSM 45544. Classification (NCBI taxonomy): domain Bacteria; kingdom Bacillati; phylum Actinomycetota; class Actinomycetes; order Micromonosporales; family Micromonosporaceae; genus Salinispora; species Salinispora pacifica. Next base: position 3,880,258 of record NZ_KB905359.1, read on the forward strand.
GCGACCGCCAGGTAGACATCTGGAGCCGGTTTGCCGTGCCCGGTCTCCTCGGTCGACAGCGTCGCGTCGAAGGTGTCGCTGAGCCCGGTCGCGTCCAACGCCGTCCGGATCAGCCGGGTCGGGGAGGAGCTGGCCAGGCCCAGCGGCCACCGCCCGGCCGTCCGCCGCACCGCGTCAACGGCGCCGTCGATCAGTGGTACGCGGTGCGCGTACCGTCGGGACATCTCCGTGACCACCTCGGTGGCGACCTGCTCGGCCGTCCGGTCAACGCCGAGCTCACCGCTGAGGTAGCGGGACCATTCGCCGGTGCTCATGCCCATCAGCCGGCGCTGCGAGTCGGCCTGCCAGGTGCCGCCGCGTGCCGAAACATACGCCCGCCGGACCTCCTCCCAGACCGGTTCGGAGTCCACGATCACGCCGTCCAGGTCGAAGATCACCGCAGCTACCATGCCCTCATCCTGCCGGACCGTGCCAGCGGCGCCGGTCAACCCAGGGATGGCAGGCCGATCGGGTTGTCCGGCGGGATGATGGTGTGCCCGGCCCGGACCACCGGGTCGAGCAGTTCCCGGAGCCGGGCGCTGCGCTCCGGGCCGAGTGCCTGCCACGGGCGGGTCGCCGCCGTGTCAGTGGCGGCCTCGACGGTGCTGAATCCGGCCTGTCCCCGCTCGGTCGGTTCGCCGTCGGCGGTCAGCCACCCCCGGTCGTGGAGCCGACTCTTGGCCGCCGCCCACTCCTGCTCGGTCCAGCCCCGGCCGAGCAGGGCGGCCGCGGGTAATCCCACCGCGACCCGCCAGGCCAGCGTCTCCACCGGGTCGAGGTCGGCCGCGACGAGCGCGGCGATGTGCCCGTCCCCGCGGTGCTCCCGCAGGACCGTCGCCGCCTGCCAGAGCCGGGCGAGCGGGTACTCACCGCGCGGCAGCGCCGCGTTCGCGGCCCCCAGCACCCGGCCTGCCGTCCTGGTCTCGGCCGCCGCGGCCTCCATCAGGTCGGCGGTCTCCGTGAGGTGGGACTCGGGCAGCTCGTAGGTGAGCTCGGCGAGGGCCTGGACGGCACCGGTGAGTCGGGCGCGCAGGGCCTCCTCCGGGGAGGCCAGTTTCCAGACCGCGGGCAGCGCGCGCTGCACCATGTGCGGGGCGAAGTGGTAGAAGGCCGCGGTCACCGGTGCCGCGGCGGTGGCGCCGAGCGGCGCGGACCGGCCGGCGAAGTAGCCCCGCCAGTAGCCGCGTAGCCCGGTCGCCTCGTACGCCGCGCGGGCCCGGGGATGAAAGTACGTCACCGCGTGCACCGGCTCGAAGTGGGTCCACATCAACCGGGCTGTCCGCCCCGCATCGTCTGTCATGCGCACCTCCGCGTCCGTTCCGGCCCCTTGGGGGTATCTGCCCCCGGTTCGACGAACCTACTGCCGTTCGGTGACGGTGTGGAAGCCCACTGTGGCCAACTGCACCGGCGCGGGGCGGGGCGGGTTACTGCGCGTCGAGCACGTCCACGACGAAGCGCAGCGGACCGGCTGGACGGCCGCCGTCCGGTTCCGTGCCGTACGCCAGCTCTGCGGGGATGTCCAACTGCACCCGGCTGCCGATGGTCACGCCGACCAGGCCCTGGTCCCAGCCGGGGATCACTCCGCCGACCCCGATCGGGAAGCTCGCCGGCTGCCCGCGTGACCAGGACGAGTCGAACTCCTCGCCCTCGTTGTAGAGGATGCCGACGTAGTTGACGGTGATCGTCTGACCGCTCTCCACCGCGGGGCCGGTGCCCTCGATCAGCGGGGTGACGACGAGCTCGGTCAGCTCGCCCTCGCCCGCCTCCACGGTCGGCGGGGTGTTCAGCGCGGGGTCGGCCCCGTCCGGCAGCTCGGTGCCGCCGGCAGCCGGGTCGGGGGCGTCCGGCGACGGGGTACCTGCCGACGGGGAACCCGCCGCGGTCGGGTTGCTCTCGTCGTCACCGGCCGGGCCGACCAGCACGAACACGGTGACCAGGAGGGCGGCCACGGCGACCCCGGCGAGACCGCCGGCCCAGGCCTGCCGGCGGCGCTTCGCCTCGGCCGCCTTCTGCTCGGCGAGCTGCGCGGCCAACCGCCGCTCCGACTTCTGTGCCCGGTTCTGCGTCCGCTCGCTCACGGCGTCGACTCCCTGTTCGAAGATGGTGGCCGGCACCGCGTGCCGGGGGAAGGCCGACGAACACGGTACCCGCCGGGGTCCCCGTGGTGCAGGTGCCGGACGACCTCTTGTCCGGTGGTACCCGGTAGCGACGGTGGTAACCAGTATTGACAATGGTGGCGGGTATCGCCGGTGGTGGCCGGCTCGCCGCTCAGGCGGTCTTGCGGGCGCCCCGGCGGGCCGCGGTCTTTTTGGCCGGCTCCGCCCGCTGCCCCGTATCCTTCTTGGCGGTCGTCTTTGTCGCCGTTTTCTTCCCGGCTGTCTTCTTGTCGGCCTTTTTCTCCTCGGCCTTCTCCTTTTCCGCCGTCTTCTTCGCCGGAGTTGTCTTTTCACTTTTCTTGCCGGCGGCCCTCTTCGGTGGAGCCTGCTGCTCGGAGGCCTTTCGCTGGGCGGAACGCGCCGCCGAGATGGGGGTCGGTTCGCCCGCGCCGGACCCGGCGGGCTTCTCGCCGCGTGCCGCCTGGGCCCGCTCCACCGATGCCTTCAGCGCCGCCATCAGGTCCACCGCCGCCGCCGGGGCCTCTTCGACCTCCTCCGGCTGGACGACCTCGCGGCCCTCCACCTTCGCGTCGATGACCTCCTTCAGGGCGGCCCGGTAGTCGTCGGTGAAGACATCGGGCTGGAAGTCACCCGCCATCGAGTCGATCAGGGAGCTGGCCATCGCGAGCTCCGGGGGGCGCACCTTCAGGTCCTCGTCGAGGAAGCCGAACTCCGGCGTCCGGATCTCGTCGGGCCAGAGCATCGTGTTGAGCAGCAGGACGCCCTGGTGGACCCGCAGCGTCGCGAGCTGCTCGCGTTGCCGGATCGCCACCTTCACGACGGCCACTCGTTCGGAGTCGGTGAGCGCGTTGCGCAGCAGCACGTACGGCTTGGTGGCCGTGCCCTCCGGCTCGAGGAAGTACGCCTTGTTGTAGAGGATCGGGTCGACCTGTTCGGCGGGGACGAACTCCAGCACGTCGATCGCGCGTGACGTGCTCAGTGGCAGGTCGGCGAAGTCGTCGTCGGTGAGGATGACCAACTCGCCGCCGCCGAGGTCGTACCCCTTGGCGATGTCGTCGTAGCTGACCTCTTCGCCGCAGACCTGGCAGGTGCGCTTGTAGCGGATTCGACCCCCGTCATCCCGGTGCACCTGGTGGAACCGAATATCCTTCTCCTCGGTTGCGGAATACAGCTTCACCCCGATCGAGACGAGCCCGAACGACACGGCTCCTTTCCAAATGGCCCGCACCCTGTGCTCCTTTCGCCGGTATCGACCATGTTCTCATCCGATGGAACCGGACGCGAGCAGTTCCGCATTCGACTAGGGTCGGTTTGTGCCCGGCGTGCCGTCCAAGCCAATGCTCGCGACCACCGGGGAGCTGCCGGTGGGCCCGGGCTGGGCCTATGAGTTCAAATGGGACGGAATTCGAGCGCTGGCCAACATCGGCGACGGCCAGCAGCGGGTGTACGCCCGCTCCGGCGTCGAGGTCACCCTCGCCTACCCGGAACTGGCCGGCCTCTGCGCGCAGGTGGATGACGCCCTCCTCGACGGCGAGGTGGTGCTCTTCGGCGCGACCGGGCAGCCGTCGTTCACGGCGCTCGCCGAGCGAATGCACGTCCGGGACCGTGGTCGGGCCGCGCGGCTCGCGGCATCCCTGCCCATCACCTACCTGGTCTTCGACCTGCTGCGGCTCGACGGCGTCGACCTGACCGGCTACCCGTGGCAGCGGCGGCGCGCTGTGCTCGATGAGTTGGGGCTGGCCGGGCCCCGGTGGGCGGTCCCGCCAGCCTTCTCGGACGGCCCGGCGACCTTCCAGGCAGCGGGGGAGCACGGCCTGGAGGGGGTGATGGCCAAACGGGTCGCTTCGGTCTACCGGCCGGGTACGCGTTCACCGGACTGGGTCAAGGTCAAGTTGGAGGTGACCGGCGATTTCGTGGTGGGTGGCTGGCGGCCGGGTGCCCGCCGGCTCGGCGGGCTACTGGTCGGGGTACCACGGCCGGACGGCCGCCTCACATTCCGGGGGCGGGTCGGCGGTGGCATCGGCGCGGCGCTGGAGCGAGAGCTGCTGCGTGAGCTTGAACCGCTGCGTACCGACGTTTCACCCTTCGCCGGCGACCTGCCCCGCGCGGACTCCCGAGCCGTGGTCTGGGTCGCGCCCCGGGTCGTGGTGGAGGTGAAGTACGGCCAGCTCACTCCGGATGGACGCCTGCGGTTTCCCCGGGTGCTGCGGTTACGCCCGGACAAACTCGCCGAGGAGGTTGATGATGCCTGACCGGCTCCGGGTCGAGGTGGCTGGCCGTACGCTGGAGTTGTCGAATCTGGATAAGGTGCTGTACCCGGCGACCGGCTTCACCAAGGGTGAGGTGATCGACTACTACACCCGGGTCGCCCCGGTGCTGCTGCCGCACCTCGCCGGCCGGGCGCTGACCCGGATCCGGTTCCCGAACGGCGTCGACGGCAGCTCCTTCTTCGAGAAGAACGCCCCGGCGGCGACCCCGAGCTGGGTCCACACCGAGACGTTGCCGGTCCCCGGCTCGGCGAAGGGCCGGGAGACGATCGACTACGTGGTCGCCGACGAGTTGCCGACCCTGGTCTGGTTGGCCAACCTCGCCGCCCTCGAACTGCACACGCCACAGTGGCAGATCGGCGAACATCCGGACCTAATGGTGGTTGATCTCGATCCGGGTGCGCCGGCCGAGCTTCGCCAGTGTTGTCAGGTCGCCCTGTTGCTGCGGGATCGGCTCGCCGATGACGGGATCGAGTCGTATCCGAAAACATCGGGAAAGAAGGGCATGCAGCTCTGCTGTCCGATCGCCGGCACCCAACCGGCCGACGCGGTCTCCGGCTACGCCCGGCGGATCGCCCAGGAGTTGGAGCGGGCCCATCCGAAGCTGATCGTGTCCAAGATGACCCGAAAGCTGCGGGCGGGAAAGGTCTTCATCGACTGGAGTCAAAACAGTGCGGCTAAGACGACGGTGGCGCCGTATTCGCTACGTGCGCAGCCGGTGCCGGCGGTGTCCACCCCGCTGACCTGGGCCGAGGTTGCGGCCGGGGCGGCCGGCAAACGTCCGGCGGTCAAGCCCTATCGCGCGGCCGAGGTGCTGACCCGCATCGCCGAGCAGGGCGACCTACTCGCCCCGCTGCTTGACGGCGGCCCCGAACTGCCGGGATAGGAGGAGCCCACGGCCTGTCCCCGGCGTCGGTCAGTCCGGACCGATGACGCAGAATTCGTTGCCCGCCGGATCGGTCAGGACGCGGGTCGTCCACTCGCCGGCATCGGTCACCCTGACCTGGCTGGCGCCGGCGGCGAGCATCTGCCGCGTCAGCGGTTGTGCGTGGTCGACGAAGAGGTCGAGGTGGGTCCGCACTTTGCCGGTCTTGGGCTCGGAAACCCGCTGGAACGTCAGCTGTGGTGGGCCCGCCACGCTTTCTGGGCAGTCGACCGTGACATAGGTGCTCCCTGCGGAGTGTGGTCGCCGCCGGTAGCCGAGAAACCGTTCCCAGAAGGCCGCCGCCGAGTCCGGATCGCGACAGTCGATGGTGATTCCAATTCGGTGGGGGAAGGCGAGGACTTTTCGGTCCGCACCCGTCGTCGTCGGTAGTTCGGCGTTCATGTCGCTTTTGATCCTTTCAGCCATCTCGGTCCCGATGGGAGCAGCCGACCTTTGACCTTGCTCACTCGGTGGCGAGGAACGCCAGCTCCCGCCATTCGTGCAGGGGGAGCGTGGCCGGATCCGCGGTGAGCACCTGGATGCAGACGTGGTCCGCCCCGGCGTCCAGGTGCTCGCGCACGCGGGTGCGCACCGCATCGGAGTTGCCGTGCGCGACCACGGCATCGACCAGGGTGCTACTCGGCCCCCGCATGTCCTGTTCGCTGAAGCCCAGCCGACGCAGATTGGCGCCCTGGTGCGGGGCGGTTGAGGTGTAGTAGGCGACATGGTCGCGGGCCAACCGCCGCGCGAGATCGGGTTCGTCGGTGAGGGCGACCGCGAGCTCCACTGCGAGCAGTGGACCAGGTCCCATGGCCTCCCGGGCGCGCCGAGTGTGTTCGACGGGCGCGAAGTAGGGCAGGGCGCCCTCGGTGCGTTGTGCGGCGAGTTCGGTCATTTTGGGACCGAGCGCGGCGAGGACACGGCGGCGACGAGGACGTGTTGGCTCGGGAAGCACGGTGGTGGCGGCGTCCATGGCGTCGAGGTAGGCGGTCATGGTCTGTACTGGTCGCCCGTAGCGCCCTGGGATGGCGTTGGCCGGGGTGTCGTGGGTTCGGTGTCCGCCGAGTCCCAGCACGAACCGTCCCGCGTACGCGTCATCCAGTGCGCGGTGGGCCGCGGCCATCGCGATCGGATCTCGTACGGCGATGTTGGCGACCCCCGCTCCGACGACCAGCCGCCGGGTGTTGCCCAGGATGAGCCATGCCTGGCTGACCGCGTCGCGGCCGAGGCCCTCGGCGTACCACACGGCGCCGTAGCCTAGTTCCTCCAACTCGGCGGTCGCGTCGCGGACGAGCCCGGCTGGCTGCCAGTCGAACGCCATGGTCCAGATGCCGACTCGGCCGAGCCCCCGGTGGCTGTTGTTTGTGTCGGTCTCTCGTTCGTGGATGTCACCGGTACGATCTGGAGAGGTTCTCCGCATAGAGGTAACGTATCATGTGGAGAGGCTCTCCGCATGTTGTGTGGCCCAGGAGGAACGAGGGATGCGTGTCGACGCACGGCGTAACCGGGACCGGCTGGTGGCGGCGGCCACCGCCGTAATCGCCGAGCAGGGCCCCGCCGCCTCCCTCAACGAGATCGCGCAACAGGCCGGCGTCGGTGCCGGCACGCTGTACCGACACTTCCCTACCCGGGAGTCGCTGCTGCTCGAAGTCTTCACCACCCGGATCGAGACCTTGTGTGCGCGCGCTCACGAGCTGGCCGAGAGCCGGTCGCCGAGCGACGCGTTGACCGCATGGCTGGAGGCGTTCCTCCAGCATTGCCGGACGGACCGAGGCCTGGCCGAAACGATCATGAAGGCGCCGTCGGGCTCCGACCTGAACTGCGCCATGAAGTTACGTACGGCGGGGGCGGGACTGATCGCGCGGGCGCAGGAGGCGGGCGTCGTGCGTGCCGGCGTTGAGGTCGAGGACATCCTGCAACTGACGATCGGTATCGCCCTGGCTGCGGATAGCCCTGCTCGGGCCGAACGTCTCCTTTCTATCGCCATTGTCGGCTTGCGCGGCTGAAGTGCCGATACTGGGTGCTTTCTTGGCCCTCGTCCGTTTGCCTGGGTGGCATGCCCGAAAGGGCGATGCCGAGTCTGGCCGACTGGGATAACCTGACCCGTCGTTCAATACGCCTTTCGGGGGGAGTGGCTACCCGTGCCACGTTGGAAGAACATCGTCGTCCTGGCGGCTGCGACCGCCGCAGCGGTCGCGGTGACCGGGTGCGGACCCAGCACGGTTTCTCAGGAGGCGGCACAGCAGTCGAGCGTGCTGGAGCTACTCGCCAACGATCTCCAGGGTTCCCTCCAGGAGGCGGCGGATCGGACCAGCGAGGTCGAGACCGTACGGGCGGCGGCGGTGGTCTCGGGTGCCGAGGACTTCGAGATGCAGATCGCGATGGATCTGCGTGACTCCGTGAGCTACGAGATGGTCATGGAGATGGAGGGAGAAGCCACCACCATCCGTTTGGTCGACTCCGTGATGTACATGGAGATTCCCGAGGCGGAACGCGAGCGCAGCGATGGTAAGCGCTGGATGAAGCTGGACGTCTCTGCCGCCGAGGGGATGGGCATCGACGAACAGATGCAGAACGCCGACCCGGTCCAGCAGGTCAAGACACTGCTGGAAATTGAGGGGGTCACCGTTGTCGGCGAGGAGACGGTGGACGGGACACCCACGGTCCACTACAGCGTCACCGCCACCGCGGAGGAGCACCTTGCGCTGCTGGAGGAGCAGGGCAAGCTCGACTCCGCCGGCCAGGCGAACGCCGCGGACCAGATGGCCGAGTTCGGCGTCACTGAGATCAAGACCGAGCTGTGGATCGACGAGCAGTACTGGCCGCGGCGGGCCCGCATGACCATGGGCGAGATGGGCGTGATGACGGTCGACTACACCGACTACAACGAGCCGGTGACCATCGAGGCGCCGCCGGCCGCCGAGACCGCCGACTTCGCCGACTTCCTCGGCAACCTCGCGGAGGAACTCCGCACCACCACCTGACCGGGACGCACGGTCCTACTGATCGCCACGCTCTGCCCGGCCGGGCTCACCGGCCGGGCAGAGTCGTTACCGGGGCGGGCGCGGCCGGCAGCGGGAGGTGTGGTCCACCGCGAGTACGCACCGTCCACCTCCCTCCGGCAACAGCCGGTCGCAGAAGACCCAGTGGCGCACCTCCTGCTGGTCCTCGGCGGAGACGGTTACCCCGCCCGGTTCGATCCGGGCGCTGAACCGAATCAGCACCCGGGCGGCGGTCCGGGCCAGGATTCGGGCTCGCATCAGGTCGGCAGCGGTGACCGGGAGGTGGATCACCCGGCGGCTGGTCATCGGTAGTGGTGGCGAGCCGACTGGGCGCTCTGCCACTCCCGTAGGGCGTTCTTGATCCGTACATCTTCCTCCCGCACCGCGACCAGGGCGGTCTGCGTGGTGGTCAACTCGTCGGCGACCCGGTGCAGGAAGTCGCGGATCTCCACTGGGTCGAGCCCCCGTCGCCGGACCGCGAAGTACCGGTCCCGGACCTCCCCCGGCCGCAGCGGCAGTCGGGGGTGCGTGGGCGGGGCGGGTTTGTGGTGGTGGGTGACCCCGCTGTTCGGGCTGGGGCCGGGTCGGTGCGTGAGTCGGCGGATCAGGTTGCGCATGGTGGCCACCCTTCGTCGAGTCGCGGGTAGGTGGAGGGGCGCTCCGTCGGTTGCGGCCGGCGGAGCGCCCGCCCGGCCGTCGCAGCCTTAATCGGCGGTACGACAACCGGGCCGCGCCTGGTGGTGGCGCGGCGGTGCGGTCTCGGCGGCGATGCGAGACCAGTACGAGAGGCGCCAACCGACCGCAGCGGCACCGCATCACCGACAGCGACGCTACTGACGCCGAGTCACCTATGTCAAGAAGTCACTTGCCCAGCTACCCAACTACGTCATTCATGCAACATATGTTGCCTATGGCGAAGGGTTGATCGATACTGGGTGGGCCAACCGACTGCAAGGGGCCCGACGTGCCTATTCCACCCACGATGGACGAGTTGCTCGAAGACCTGTTGAGCAAGATCAAAGATGGGACCTACCCGCCTGGTTCGCAGTTGCCCTCCGGGCGGGTGCTGGCGGACGAGTACGACACCTCTCAGTCCACAATCAGTCGGGCAGTGGCGCGGCTGCGGGCGCAGGGGGTGTTGGTGGGTCGTCCGGGACGCGGCGTCTTCGTCGCGGAGCCGCCACGTCGTTGACGGGGCGCTGCCCTTGATCGGGCGGCACCCCGCGTTGCCGCCACCCGTGCCTCGTTAGGCTCGAGGTCATCGCACCGGCCGCGATCCCCGGGTTGGCCTGCGCCACACTTCGGGGCTCTCAGCCGTGGACACTCGACGAGTAAATGTCACGATGCGCGGCGCACATTCGGTGGAGCGAAGGGGCAGCATGGAGCAGGTACTTGTCACGGGAGCCACCGGCACCGTGGGTAGCCTTCTGGTTCGCGACCTCGCCGACCGCGGGGTGCGGGTGCGGGCGCTGGTTCGTTCGCCGGAGCGCGCGGCGGCTGCCCTACCCCAGGGTGTGGAGACGGTCCGGGGGGATGTCACCGACCTGGCCTCGGTCCGGTCCGCGGTCGGCGGGTGTGACACCGTCTTTCACGCTGCCGGGCTCCCCGAGCAGTGGTTGGCCGATCCCGACGTCTTCGAGCGGGTCAACGTCGGCGGCACGCGGCACCTGGTGGAGGCAGCTCTCGCCGAGGGCGTGGCGACGTTCGTTTACACCAGCACGATCGACGTTTTCGACCAGGTCCCAGGCCAGCCGTTCGACGAGTCACGGATCGCGGAACGTCCGCTCGGCACCGCGTACGAGCGTTCCAAGCAGCGCGCCGACGTTCTCGTGACCGATGCGATCGAGCGGGGCCTGCCAGCCCGGTTCCTGCATCCGTCCGGGGTCTACGGGCCCGGTCCGGCGACCGCGACCGCGCTGAACCTGCTGCTGCTCAGGCTGGTCCGTAATCAGATTCCCGCGCTGCCCCCAGGCGGCATGCCCGTCGTCTTCACCGAAGACGTCGCCCGGGGACACCTCCTCGCGGCCGAGGCGCCGATCGGCAGCCGGTTCATCCTCTCCGACCGCTACCTGACCCTGACCGCCATCGCCGAGTTGGTCCACACGTTGGTGCCGACGGCCAAGGTCCCCCGCACCATACCCACGGCTCTCGCGAGAGCCATGGCCACAACGGGGGAGGCCCTCTCCCGCGTGACCCGCCGGCCGCCGCTGCTCGCCGCGGGCGAGCTGCACTTCCTTCGTTCTCACCCGCTACCGGACGCCTCCCGGGCCCGCAGTCAACTGGGCTGGCAGACCACCGACGTACCGGAGGGCTTCGCCCGCGCCCTGCGGCACTTCGACGTGCTGCCCCAGCCCAATTCCACCCACGGTGGATGAGTTGCGCGGGGAGCTGACGCGGTGCTGCCCTTGATCGGGTAGCCCGCCTCTCCGGTGGTCGTTACGCCTCGGCCCAGACGGCCAGCTCGTTGCCGCTTGGGTCGGTGAAGTGGAACCGACGCCCGCCCGGGAAGTCGTAGGGGCCGTTGACCACGGTGCCGCCGGCCTCGGTCACCGCCTGGACCGACTTTTCCAGGGCGGTCGAGAACAGCACGACCAGTGGGCCGCCCGCCCGCACCTGCGGGTCCTGCCGCAGCCCGCCCACCTCCGGTGCGGACTCGCCGTGCGGGCTGCGGATGCCGGCGTATTCCGGCCCGTAGTCGGTGAACTCCCAGCCGAAGGCCTCGCCGTAAAACCGTTTCGCCTCCGCGAGGTCGGTGACGGCGAACTCAATGTAGTCGATGGCGTGCTGTCGGTGAGTCACAGAATCGGTCATGCACCAGATCATGCCCGGCGGGTACGACCAACTCGTGGACGCGAACCCCATCCACGCCGTCTCGCCGTCGAATGCGGCCAGCCCGAAAGTTACCCAGCGCGAAGGCCGCCCGTATGTCTAACGCACCGGGTGAAAATTCGTGGGTCGGCCGTTGCCGGCGTCATAGCGGGTGAAGTAGCGCAGGGCGGTGAAATCGGGCACCGATTCGATCGCGTTCCTCGCAGTTCCCGGAACGGCGGGTCATCGCCCGGCCGTCGTCCGTGCAACAATCCGTTCGGATTTAACGACGAGGTTTCTGGGAGTCGACGGTGCAGTGCGCGAACTGCGGCAATTATATTGATCCGGCAAAGGGTGAGTGCGAGTGCGGCACTCCGTCGCCGCAGCCAACCGGAGCGGAGGTGCCCGGCCAGCGGCCGGCGCAGCCGATCTCCGTCCCGCCGCACAATGTCCAGCCGACCCGGGGGCAACGGCTCTTCACCCGTCCTCCTGGCTATCCGACCTTCGTCTCCTGGCTGGTGACCGGCGCGTTCCGGGACCGGCGTGGTGCGCTCGGCGCGTTCATCGCCGCCTGGTTCAACCTGCCGCTCGCCGTGTTCATCGGCGGTTTGGGAATCGTGTACGGCGGGATAGCTGGCTACCTCGGTGGGTTCACCAGTGGCAATGAATCCGGCCCCGATTTCCTCACCGAGGTTCCCCTGCTCGGTTCGGTACTCAGCGGCGCCGCGCTTCAGGTGGGCGGTGTGCTCGGCCTTCTGGTCGGCGTGCTGCTCGGCTGCCTGGCCGGGTTCGTCGGCGGCTTGTTCGTGCCGTGGTCTCTGGTCACCACCGAGCCGGGCTATGCCGTCGGCTACTTCGTCGCCCAGACCATCGTCGCGATTCTCCTGAGCCTGCTCTACACCAGCTACGGAATCGCTACCGAAGGATGGCGGTTCCGGGCTGCCGGCTACCGCGAACCAAGCCGTCGAGAAAGGGAACTGCTCCAGCCGATCCTGGTCGACTGCGCGACGCGGCTGCAGCTCGACGCGCACCCGAAGCTGCTCATCGATGACAGCCACGATCCGCACGCGGTCAGCGGTACTCGACACGTGGTGATCAGCCGCGGACTGCTCGACGAGTTCGACTACGCGCCCGAGCCGATCGCCGCGGTGCTGTGCCACGAGCTGACGCACTGGCGCAACGCCGACCCGGTGTCCGGCCTCTTCGTGCGTGGGCTTGGCCTGCCGCTCTACCTCGCCTACGCGTTGGTCACGTGGCTGCGACGGAAGTTCCGGCACCCGATCCTCTCCCTCGTCCTGGCGCTCAGCGCCTGGCCGCTCCTGCTGACTGTCCGGTACTTCGTCATGCCGATGCAGGCGGCGGGGAACCGAGCCGCCGAATACCTCGCCGACCAGGGCGCGATCTGGGCGGGGCACCACCTCGGGCTGCGGCAGGTGTTGAGCCGGGTCCAGGGAGGTTTCGACGGGGCCCGCAATGGGTGGGAACTCGCTGTCTGCGCCAACCACCCCCCGAGTGAGCTGCGTTTGGAGCGAGCCGAGGCACCCGGTGTTGACTATCCGCTGCCCGACCGAGACTCGCCGGCACGTCCGCTTCCGGTGGTCGTGTCCAGCTCATCCCGTGACTGAGCCAACGGCGGAGAGACAGCGATGACGACGATTCAGGCCTGCGCGAAGTGTCGGACCGTGCTCCTTCCGGGCCAGCAGGGGTGCCTGCGATGTGGTCTCCCGGCCGCCGAGCAGACGCAGGAGTGCTCCACCTGCCACCGTCCCACCGGGGTGGACGCGCGGTTCTGCCCCGCCTGTGGGCAGCGGCTGGGGCAGTTGTCGCCGACGCCCGCCGGTGAGGCGGCGACGGCGCCGCAGCCCGGCACCGACCCAGCTGCCCCGTTGCCGCCGCCCACCGCGTTCGCCGAGGTGCGCAACCCCAATCGCTGGCTCTATCGGCTCACCGGCGTCGGTCTGGCCGTGCTGTTGGCCGGTATTGCCGGCCTCTACGCGGTCCAGAGCGTCTTCTACACCCCCGAGCGGGTGGTGGCGGAGTACTTCTCCGCGCTCTCCGAGCGGGACTTCGCCGCCGCGCGTTCCCTCCTGGAGGAGCCGTCCGGGGACGGTCCGAACGATCCCGGGAAGCTACCGTTGATCCCCCTGAACGAGTCCTACCAGCCGCCGGCGTCGGCGGAAGTCACCTCGATCGAGGTGCCGAACGAGATCCAGCTGGTGGGCGCTCCGGCCGGGGCGGACCGGGCTGACTGGCGGTTGGCCGGCGTCACGTACCGGGTGGGCGACCGTACCTATCGGGAAGTGCTGTATCTGCACCGGCAGAAGCGGAAGGAACTTGGTGTTCTGGATGGCTGGTTGATCTACGGCGGGGTTAATGAGCTGACCGTGTCGGCCTGGCAGAACAGTCCGAGCGTGCTCATCAACGGGCAGGTGGTGCCAGTGCGCGAGGGGTACGCGACGGCACGCGTCTTCCCTGGTGTCCATGAGGTGAGAGTGGCTGACGACCCACTACTCCGGGCCGAGCTGGTGTTTGCGGAGGTTGGCCTGCTGAGACCGCGTGAGGCGAGGCTACGGCCAACGGTCCGGGACTCGGCGCGCAGCGCGGTCGAAAGTCAGGTGAAGGCATACCTTGACAACTGTGCTGAGAGCACCGACCCGTCGCCGGAGGACTGCCCCTTCTCCTGGACCGCGGTCGATTCTTCACAATCTGTGCAATGGGCGATCGAAACGTATCCGGAGCTCGAATTCGATATCTATGAGGGTCAGGTCAGCGTCACCGGTTGGACGGGACGTGTCAACGTGGCATGGGTCGGCTACGGCGGGGTGGAGATGGATTACGACATCCGCTTCTCCGTCACCGGTTGGGCCAGCTTGATCGGTGGTCAGGTGACCTTCGACTACGACCCTTACTAGAATTAGTTCAGCGTGGATGATGCGGTTTTGTCTTCGCGTTGCCAACATTGCGTGGGTCGGGAATGTGCTGATTCGCCGTCCCTGTCGTTGCCGGGCAGGTGGTCCGAAAGGGGCTTGTCCGGCTTGACGGGCTGGGTTACTGTGGCCAGTCGACCTAGATTTGCCTCCCGGGGGAGTGGCTTCACATGTCACGTTGGAAAAAGTTGAGCGCCCTGGCAGTCGCGGCCGTTACGGCGGTTTCGATGACTGCCTGCGGACCGGACGACTCCGAGGGAGAGCCGGGTGCGCTGGAGCGGCTCACCGATGACGTCCCTGGCTCGCTTCAAGCGGCGGCCGACAAGGCCAAGGAAACCGAAACGGTGCGAGCGGACGTGGTTACCTCGGGAGGCGCCGCAGATTCTGAGATGCAGATGACGATAGACTTCCGTGACTCGGTCAGCTTCGAGATGGTCGGCGACGTTCTTGGCGACCCCATCAGCATCCGCATGGTTGACTCCGCGATGTATACGGAGAATTCCGCGGAGGATCGGGAGCTCTACGGCGATAAGCGCTGGACCAAGTTCGACCTCAGCTCATCGCCCATAGGTGATATGGGCGTGGATCAGATGTTGCAGGAATCCAACCCATCCCAGCAGATCGAGGCGCTGCTGGAGTTGGAGGGCGTCACCGTCGTGGGTGAGGATACGGTGGATGGGATCCGCACGGTCCAGTACACCGTCACCACCACCCCCGAGGAGCTCGCCGAGGCACAACCGGAGGGGTCAGTTGATTCCTCGGACCTGTTGGCTGCGGGGGACACTCTCGGTGTAACCGAAGTAACGGTCGATATCTGGATCGACGAAGAGTACCTCCTCCGTCGGTTCCGCTCGGACCTCGGCACGGCGGGCGTGACGACGGTTGACTACTACGACTACAACGAGCCCGCGCAGATCGAGGCGCCGCCGGCAGCGGATGTTGTCGACCTGGAGGATGCCTTTAAGGACCTTGAGGACGCCTTCGCGGACATCGACAAGGACCTTGAGGAATCCTTGGCGGACATCGACAAGGACCTTGAGGACGCCCTGAAGGAGCTCGAAGACCTCCCCGCTGGCAACTGAACGGGATCGTCCTAGCTGATCGTAGTACTCCGCCCGGCCGGGCTCCCCGGCCGGGCGGAGTCGTTGTGGCCCCTGCCCCGGGGGGCGCGACAGTCAACCCTGGCCCGGACCCGCCAGCGGTCCACCCCGCCAGACTGTCGGCGAGCGCCCTGCGGCGTCAGTCGACCGAGGGGAGCGAGGGGCCGAGGACATCGTCGGCGTCCACGATCGTGTAGGCGTACCCCTGCTCGGCGAGGAAGCGTTGCCGGTGGGCGGCGTACTCGGTGTCGATCGTGTCCCGGGACACCACCGTGTAGAAGTGCGCCTGCCGGCCGTCGGCCTTGGGCCGGAGCACCCGACCGAGCCGCTGCGCCTCCTCCTGCCGGGAGCCGAACGTGCCCGACACCTGGACCGCCACCGCCGCCTCCGGCAGATCGATCGAGAAGTTACCCACCTTCGAGATCACCAGGGTCCGCAGCTCACCGGAGCGGAACGCGTCGAAGAGCCGCTCCCGCTCCCGGTTCGTGGTTGACCCCTGCACGATCGGCGCGTCCAGATATTCCCCCAGCTGGTGCAGCTGGTCGATGTACCCGCCAATCACCAGGGTCTGCTCGCCCGGGTGTCGGTCGAGCAGCGCCTTCACCACCGGCAGCTTGGTCCGGGTGGTCGCCGCCATCCGGTAGCGCTCCTCGGCCTCCGCCGTCGCGTACGCCATCCGCTCGGCCTCGGTGAGCGTCACCCGTACCTCGGTGCACCGGGCCGGGGCGATCCAGCCCTGCTGTTCGATGTCCTTCCACGGTGCGTCATACCGCTTCGGACCGATCAGGCTGAACACGTCCCCCTCCCGACCGTCCTCGCGAACCAGGGTGGCGGTCAGCCCCAGCCGGCGACGGGCCTGCAGGTCGGCGGTGAACCGGAAGATCGGTGCGGGCAGCAGGTGAACCTCGTCGTAGACGACCAGACCCCAGTCGCGTGCCCCGAACAGGTCCAGGTGGGTGAAGGCGCCACCGCGTCGGGACGTCAACACCTGGTACGTGGCGATGGTGACCGGACGGATCTCCTTGCGCTCCCCCGAGTACTCGCCGATCTCCGCCTCGGTCAGCGACGTACGGGCCACCAACTCCCGCTTCCACTGCCGCCCCGCCACCGTATTCGTCACCAGGATCAGCGTGGTCGCCTTCGCCTCGGCCATCGCCGCCGCCCCGACCAGGGTCTTCCCCGCACCGCAGGGCAGCACCACCACGCCCGACCCGCCGGCCCAGAACGCCTCCACCGCCTCCCGCTGGTAGGAGCGCAGCGTCCACGGCTTTCCGCCGTCCCCGCCAGCCTCGGCCAACTCGATCGGGTGGGCCTCACCATTGACGTACCCGGCTAGGTCCTCGGCCGGCCAGCCGAGCTTGAGCAGCGCCTGCTTGAGCCGGCCGCGCTCGGACGGATGCACCGCGATGGTGTCGTCGTCGAGCTTCGTGCCGAGCATCCCGGCGAGCTTCTTGCTCTTGGCGACCTCGATCAGCACCACCCGATCCACGGCCCGCAGCACCAGGCCGTGCGCCGGGTCGTTGATCAGTTGCAGCCGGCCATACCGGTCCATCGTCTCGGCCACGTCGACCAGCAGGGCATGTGGCACCGGATAGCGGCTGTACGTGATCAGCGCGTTGACGACGCCCTCGGCGTCGTGCCCGGCAGCCCGGGCGTTCCACAGGCCCAGCGGGGTCAGCCGGTACGTGTGTACGTGCTCCGGTGAGCGTTCCAACTCGGCGAACGGCGCGATCGCCAACCGGCAGGCCTGCGAATCGGGATGCTCGATCTCCAACAGCAGGGTCTTGTCCGACTGCACGATCAGGGGTCCACCACTCACGTGAGCGCCTCTCTTGATCTTCGGATGCCGGCCGTCGTGCCGGGCAAAGGCCACGGGACGACCATCCAGTGTTACACGCCCCGCATCGGAGGCAGGATTTTTGGGCGCGCATGCAACCTGGCGGGGCACTGGTACGTCTTGCAGGGTGACGACTAATGCGGGTGGGTCTCACGTTCCTGCTTCCGGGCCGCCTTCCGGACCGTGCCCGCACGGTCGTCACGCTGGTCGGCGCCGGTGCGTACGCGTTCGATCCGCGGCCGAGGGCGGCGGGGTCGGGGGGCCCGCGTCGGTCGGGGCGGCGGAGCCGCCAACGGGGGCGGGCGCAACGCCCGGGCCGGACCGGCCGGTGGTGGTGCTGGCCCACAGCCACGGTGAGTGTCACCCTGGATCCTCCAGGTTCGTCGATGGCGGGGAGGGCGGAATGACCGTCGACCAGGACGTGATGACCGAGACGCCGCGGAGACCCGATCCGCCCGTCTCCGCCGGCACCATGGTCGCCTACGTGGCTGGCGGGGTGCTCCTGTTCGGTTGGTTCCTGTTTGGTCTGCTGGTGCAGCGGCAGGGCCTCGTGGACTCGGTCGGCGAGACCGCCGGTACGGCGTTCGGTCTGCTGCTGGTGGTCGCGGTGGTCGGCACGTTCCGCCGTGACCGGCGCTGACCTGTCGTCCTCTTCCCGCGCGACCGGCGCTGACCCGTCGCGGCGTTCAGTCCGCCAGCACCGCTGCTGCCACCCGGTGTAGGGCGAAGGTGTGCAGCATCTCGGTTCGCTCGTCTTCCGCCCGTAGGTAACCCGCCCCGATCGACACCGGCCGGACCAGCCGGGAGGCGGTCGCCCCGTGTGCGTCGACATACCCCACCCAGACCAGCGCCTTGTCCCGAACCGCCTGCTGGAGTACGGCCAGCGCGTCGGTGTGGCGGTGCGCGGTTCCGGCGCCCTCCTGGCCGCGGAGCGACGCCGGTGCCCGCTGCGCGGCCCGGGTGGCGGCGTCGCCCCGCCGGATCTGCTCGACCATGCCGAGGAGCCGGGGCATCGGGAGCCTCGGGGCGGTGGCCGGGTCAACGATTCGGGCGGCGGTGCCCGGCGAGCGCGCCGGTGCCCGGCGGGTCCTGGGCCGGGTGAGTACCGCCGCACCGGTGGTGTCCTCGGGCACCGGCGCGTAGCCAGCCTCGCGCAGCGTGGCGAGCATCCGGTTGACCGGGCCCGGAGTGACGAGCACGGTCGGCGCGAGCCGGCGGAGCGCCAGCACCTCCAACCGGCGGTCGGCGAGTACCTCGCCCAGCAGCGCCTCATCGTCGCTGCGTAGGTACGCCCCGGTGGCGCCGACCCGCAGCCCGCCGTGCCGGCGGGCGACGTCGTCGACCAGGTAGGTGAGCCCCTGCGGCACCGGGGTCCGCGATCGCCGGGCGAACAGCCCGTGTAGGTCGTCTGCCGAGTAGCCGGCGTCCAGCGCCCGCCGGACACTCGCCGGGGTCACCCGGTGCACGCTGGCCCCACCGGCCGACTCGTGCTCGGCCACCACGTCCAGTTCGGCGGCGAGGGTCGGGTCAGCCGGTCCGGGTACGACGACGGTCAGATCGGCCTGCACCAGGAAGTGGTCAACCGGGGCGGGTAGCAGCCCGTCCAGCGCCCGTACCGCCGTTGACGGCTCGCCGTCGGCGTGCAGGCCCAGCGGGTCGTCCGCGTCCCGCTGCTCGCCGGCGGTGGCGGCGAGCAGTAGCCGCCCGTACGAGGTGAGCGCCCCCAGCCCGGTCACGCCCAGCGTGGCCGCTTCGGTCAGCACCTCCCGGTGTGCCGCCTCCCGTCCCCGGCTGCGCCGGGGCGCTCGCCAGTCCAGCAGCTCCAACACCTCGTCCGGGGTGGGTGCGGTCGCCGGCTCCAGGTCGGCGAGGACACCGAGCGCCGTCTGCCGGCCGATCGGCGCCCCAGCGCGTTCCGCCTCGGGGGAGAGCACCGTGATCGGGCGGTCCCGGTCGTCGCGTTGGCCGACCAGCCCGGGTTGTCGGGTCATCGTCAGCCAGGCCCGGGCCAGCTGCTCCCACCGTTGCGCCAGCGAACCGGCGCGCCAGGCCTCGTACCCGGCGCTCGGCAGCACCTGCTGCTCGGCGCCGGCCCGGGGCGCGGCGATCCCGGGCGCCTCCAGCTCCCCGGTCAGTCCGGCGGCGTGCGCCGTCTCCAGCAGCAGCGCGGCGGTCGGTTCGTCCAGGCCGAGGGCGCGGGCCAGCCGGCGCAGGTCGCGGACGCCCAGGCCGCCGGAGCGAAGCACCGAGGCCGGCTCCGCGGCGAGCTGTTCCAGCAGCGCCTCGGCTTGGCGGACCACCTCCATGGTCTGGCCGGCCCCGGCTGAGTCGACCGCCTTCGGTTCCCGGGGTGGGGCCGCGACCTGTGGCGGGTCGGTGGGCATGGGTCCGAGCGTGCCGGTGTCCCGGCGGAGCAGGAGCCCCACCTCCCGGGGCAGCTCGACAGTCCCGGGCCGGCCGCCCCCACCGGTGGTGACCGAAACCAGGAGCCGGTGGTCAACCAGCCAGCGCACCGGTGAGCCGGTGGGTGGGCCGCCGTTCGTGGGGTCCGGCGGCAGGACATCCTCGGCGCCCAGGGGCGGGGCCTGCAACGCCCCCGGTGGCACGCTGCCGACCGGCGGACCGGCGGCGAGCCGATCGAGGATGGCCCGCGCCGACGGCGGGGCCGAGAGCAGGGTGCGCCGCAGCTTCGCCGGGTCCGCGCAGAGGGCCGCCGCCCGCGAGTCCAGCTCCGCTGCCGGCCGGCCCAGCCCCGCGGGGTACGGGGAGATTTCGTCGATGCCGCCGATCACATGTAGGTGTTCGTCGGGTCCGTACAACAGCAGACGGGATCGGAGCAGTCGCACCGCTTCGCGGACGGCGGCCGGGTCGGGCGGGCGGGCGTTGGCCGCGGCCATGGCGAGGATCACGTCGAGGCTGGTCGTGTCGGCCGCTGCGTCGCGGGTGAGCCGGGCGGCGTCGAGGACCTGAAGCGTGAACCGGTCCAGGCTGTCCAGCACGCGGGCCACCGATACCCGGGACTGGGCTCGGATGGCGAGCGCGGCGAGGTCGGTGGGGACCGGTACGACCAGGTCCGGCCGCTGCTGGAGCAGGGCCGCGAGCGCCTGGTCGGGCAGCGCACGCAGGTGGTCGGCGAGTGAGTTGGTCATCGTCTTTCCACGCTAGCCCGACGGGTGCCCGCTCCGCCCCTCGGTCGGCCAGTCGCCCCCACCGCATCGGTGACGGCCGTACCCGTGGCAGCCGCGGCCGGGGTGGCGCCGGTGCGCGATGATCTCACTGGATTCCCAGCGGCGCCCAACGCCGCGGTCCGGCTAGCCTTAGAGCAGTAGACGTCGTGAGTGAAGCAGAGGTTTTCAAGTGCCGACGGGTCGAGTGAAGTGGTACGACGCGACCAAGGGATACGGGTTCGTCACCAGTGACGAGGGCGGCGACGTGTTCCTGCCCAAGGCGGCGCTTCCGGCAGGTGTCACCGAACTCAAGGGTGGGCAGCGGGTCGACTTCAGCGTGGTCGACAGCCGCCGGGGCACCCAGGCGATGGGGGTCAAGCTGTTGGAGGCCCCACAGTCGGTGGCGGAGCTGCGTCGTCGCCCGGCGGAGGAGCTGCACGGCCTCGTCGAAGACATGATCAAAGTTCTGGAGGCGAAGGTGCAGCCGAACCTACGCCGTGGCCGGTTCCCGGACCGGAAGACCGCGCAGAAGATCGCTCAGCTGGTCCACGCGGTCGCCCGTGAGTTGGAGGTCTGAGGCACCAGGCCGGCGTCGGCGGCCCGGCCCAGCAGCGCGTTGACGGCGGCGTACCCGGCTGCGCCCAGGTCGGCGGTGAACTCGTTCACGTAGAGGTCGATGTGCTGCTTGACCACGTCGGGCTCCATCTCCTGCGCGTGCCTCAGTACATAGTCGTGGCTGGCCGCCGGGTCCGCCCAGGCGCGGTGGACCGACTCCCGGATCCATCCGGTGGCGGCCTCGGGATCCACGCTGCCGCGGCGGGCGAGAATCGCGCCGAGCGGGATCGGGAGGCCGGTGTCGGCCTCCCACCACTCGCCCAGGTCAACCAGGGCGGTCAGCCCGTGCCGGGGGTAGGTGAACCGGGCCTCGTGGATCACCAGGCCGGCGTCGTATCGGCCGGCGGCGACCCCCGGCATGATCTCGTGGAACGGGACCACCTCGATCCGGGCGGGTGGCCGCCCGGCTGACCAGAGCCGGAAGAGCAGGTAGGCCGTGGTCCGGTCACCGGGTACCGCAACCGTGGCCCCGGTGAGGTCGGCCCGGTCCGGGGTCCCGGTCACCCGGCTGCCTGAGCCCTCGGGTGCCGCAGCAGGGGCGAGCGTCGGGTCGGGTCGGGTAAGCACCAGGGGTCCGCATCCCCGGCCGAGTGCTCCACCGCAGGGCAGGAGGTGGTAGTCGTCGAGCAGCCACGGTAGCGCCGCGTAGCTCACCTTCACCAGGTCGAAGGCGCCCCGCTCGGCGGCCGTGTTGGTCACGTCCACGTCGGCGTAGGTCACCGTGACCGCGGGGGCGCCGGGGACCTGCCCGTGCACCAGCGAGTGGAAGACGAACGTGTCGTTGGGGCAGGGCGAGATCGCCAGCGAGAGCGTCACGCACCTACGGTAGCCCCGCGGTACGGCCGTTCCTGGCCGGCCTTGTGGCAACGGCCAAGATCCGGCATTGTCCGGTGGTCCAGATCCGCGTCCTCGCCGCCGGAGGCCCCAACTGCCCACCTCGTACCTGCTCTGGCTCGTCGGGATCCTCGCCTCGCTGCTGGGTAACTCGTTGTTCTACTTTGCCCTCGGTTGGCAGGCGAGTGCGCATGGCGGTGCCATCGCCGGTCTGGTGCTCACCGCCATCACGCTGCCGCGGGTGCTGCTGCTCCTGATCGGTGGGGCGGTCGGGGATCGGGTGAGCGCACGCCGAGTGCTCATCGCCGGCGATGCGGCGATGCTCGTCTTCTCGGTCGCCCTGGCGGCAGCGGCCTACCATCTTGGCGCGCCGCCCTGGTTGTTGCTCACCGCCGGGGTTGCTGTGGGGGTCGCCGACGCCTTCTATCTGCCAGCGTCCGGTTCAATGCCGCGACGGCTGGTCAACCCGGACCAACTGCCGCGGGCCCTGGCGCTACGCCAGGCCGGCGGTCAGCTGGTGGCCGTGGGCGGCGGTCCGCTCGGCGGGGTTCTCGTCGGGTTGGCCGGGCTGGCGGGGGCCGCCCTGGTCAACGCGGTGACCTTCGCCGCGGTACTGATGCTGCTGATCGTCATCCGGCCGCGGTACGGTGGCCCGCCACCGCCGGCGGGCAGCGGGGTTGTCCGCGACGCCTTCGACAGCCTCCGCGTCGGCTTCCGGGATCCGCTCCTGCGTCCCGGGTTGACGATGACCGGGGCCGCGGCGGCGTTCCTGCTCCCGGTGCTGTCGTTACTGGTCCCGCTGCTCGCGCGGGCGGAAGGCTGGGGAGCGGAGGCTGCCGGTCTCATCCTTGGGGCGCAGAGCGTCGGCATGCTGGTCGTCACCTTGGCTGTCGCGCGCCGAGGCCCGCTCGGCCGGCCCGGTCTCCTCTCCGCCTGGGGCCTGTTGACAGCGAGCGTTGGCGTGCTCGGGTTGGCGCTCGCACCGACCGCCGCTGTAGCCCTCGGCGCGGCGGTGGTGCTGGGACTCGGGAGTGGTCTCTTCGCCGCGCACATCGGGCCCCTGATCCTGGGGACGACCCCGGAGACGCACCTGTCCCGTATTCAGGCCCTGCTGACCCTGGTGCAGAGCCTGGCCTCGTTGGTCATGCTCAACGTGCTCGGCACCGTCGTCGAACACCGTGGTGCGGTGGTGGCGGTGGTGATCTGCGCGGTGGCCACCAGCGGCGCCGGGCTGCTGGCGCTCCGGTCCGCGCCGCTACGCACCACTCGGGTCGGGCTCACGACGGTCCCGGTCGATCGATGAATGATCGCGTGGCGCTGCCCGAGCCGCGCTACCAGGCCACGTTACGGAGTTCCCGCCTCCGGCGTGGCCTCGTGCCCCCGCAACCCGTGGGTACGGCGCCGCTGCTTCATCTCCGCCTCGTAGATGTGCCGCCGCCCACCGGCCAGGCGCTCCCGTGCGTCCCGCTCGATCTCCTGGAACGTGGCGTGGTAGCCGTCGTCGAACTCCTCCACGACCTGGAATGTCCATCGTCCGGGTAGCACGTTGCGGCCCAGCAGCTCGTGCTCGACCCGGTCGGCCGTGTCGTCGTGCCCGGCCTCGCGGAGCAGCCGTACCACCCGGTCGAGGGTGAGATCTGCTTCCCCGATGAGCTGGTGTGCCGAATACAGGTGACCACGCGCCCGGTGGGCTGTCTCCAACGCCTCGCTCAAGCCGCCCAGTGCTTCGACGGTGGCGTCATCGACCCCTGCTGGCCGAGCGTGTTCCGCGTCTACCGATCTGTCCTTGTTTGACATGTGATCGATTACCCACGAACGGTGGAACCGTACCCAGTTGCTGCGTCGAGATTCGCGGCAGATTGAAGTAGGTCAGGACCATTCCCGCTGTACTGGCAAAAGGTTACTTTTGCCCGGGCATGTCGTTTTCTAGAACCGTCCCCGTCGGCTTTGCCGGCGGATTCACGTATGGCACCATCGTGGCACCGGCAACTTTCGCGGATCCCCTCCCGGCAGGAGCTCACCGATGTCTGGACTGTCACGTCGCTGGCGAAGTGCCCTCACCTTCGCGGTATTGGCCGCGCTCGGTGGCCTTCTGGCCCTGGACTCGGGTGTGCAGCTCGCCGACTTTATTTGGACCGCCTCAGCCGTGGAGGCGGGCATCGCGGTAGGCAGGTAGCGTCCGCACCGTCAACCAGGGGGCGGAATGTCAGGCAGTCCACCGCCGGTGCGTAGGACCACCGAGCAGGTCTGGCTGATCATCGCCCCGCTGGCGATAGTCGCGGTCTTTGGGAGCATCTTCCTGGCGCTCGCAGCCGAGCCGCCCCCCGGTGACCTGGCTATCGCCGCTGCCCTGCTCGTCGTGATGATCGCGGCTGGTGCCGGGGTCCTGCAGATCGTCGTGCGCCGGGAGGCGCTCGAGGTGGTCGTCACCGAGATTCCACTCGTGCTGGCGTTCTACTACCTGCCGCCCTTTACGGTCGTGGTGCTCATCGTCCTGTCCACCCTGGTCGGGCTGCTCTGGCGTCGGCTCGGCGCGGTGAAGGTCTGGTTCAACGTGGCCTGCAAGGGCGCGGCGGCCTCGCTGGGTGGCGTGGTCCTGGTCGGGCTCTCGGGTGTGGACGGAGTGGGGCCCCGGACCTGGGCGGTCCTGTTCGCCGCGGTCACCGTGAACTCGGTTGTCTCCCTGATCGCGATCAGTGGTGTGGTGAGTCTGCTCCACGGCTGGCAGGCGGGCTGGGAGTTGTTCCGCAGGTCCCCGGTGCCGCTGGTGGTCAACTCCATCAACGTGGCGATCAGCCTGATCCTGTTGCTGGCGCTGGAGTCGACCTGGTGGTCAGTGCTGTTGATTGCCGTGCTGGCCGTTGCGATGGTGGTGGTCTACCGCTCGTATGCGCAGTTCCTCCGGCAGCACCGCACGTTGAGCAGCATGTACGAGCTGACTCGGGCGATGACCGAGGGCGGCCGGGAGGGCGCCGTCGCCGACCAGCTGTTGGGCCGGATCCGAGCCCTGATGCAGGCCGAGTACGCGACCCTGTGGCTCCCCGCGCAGGGGCGGTTTCCCGAGGTGCTGCTCAGCGCTCGGATGGGCGACCGGGGCCTGCTCGATGTCGCACCCACCCCAGCCGACCTGCGGGAACAGGTCCGGGAATCCGGTTTGACCCTCGCCGTTGGGCGAGCCCTCCCGGACTCCGCTGACGCTTGGGGGGACCTGGTCGGCCACGGGGTGAAGGACGTGATCGTCGTCCCGTTACGGTCGGGTCCGGCGGTGATCGGCACCCTGGAGGTCGTCAACCGGCTCAGCGAAGGAGGTCGCTTTACGCCGGATGATGTCCCTGTCTTCGAGACCGTCGCCGCGCACACCGCGGTCGCGCTCGAGAATTCCCGGCTGGTTGACCGACTGCGGCACGACGCCTACCACGACACGCTTACCAAGCTGCCCAACCGGCGGCGGGTCACCGAGGCGCTGGACGAGGCGGTGAAGATCCGGGCGCCGGGTGAGGTGGTGGCGCTGCTGCTCTTCTCGGTTGATCGACTCCGGGAGGTCAACGAGTCTCTCGGGCGGGCTGCCGGGGACAAGGTGTTGGTCCAGGTCGCCGCGCGGCTTCGGTCCTGCGCGCCGTCCTCGGCACTGGTGGGACGGGTCGGCGGGGACGCGTTTCTGGTGACCCTCCGGCTGGCGGGGTCGACTGCGGCCCTGGAACTGGCGGCGCGGATGCGGGAGCAGATCCGGGCCGTGGTGACCTTTGACGGGCTGACCCTCGACGTGGATACGGCGGTGGGTGTCGCCGTGCACCCGGAACATGGCGAGGGGTCTGCCGCGCTGCTGCAACGGGTCGACCTGGCCGTCCGGGCAGCCCAGTCCGCGCCCGGGAACGTCCAGCTGTTCCACCCGGCGTTGGAGTCCCGGTCGCTGCGGCGGCTCGGTCTCGCCGGCGACCTGCGGCGGGCCCTGGCCAACGGGGAGCTGGAGGTGTATTTCCAGCCCAAGGTCACCCTGCCCGACCGGCGGTTGGTGGGCGTCGAGTGCCTTGCCCGCTGGGAGGACCGGGCCCACGGGGCGGTCTCGCCGGAGGACTTCGTGGCGGTTGCGGAGTACACCGGTCAGCTGGGGCGGCTCACCGAGTTTGTGCTCCGGGAGGGGCTACGGCTTAGCCGTGACTGGGCGCCCGGGGGTCACCCGCTCTCCGTCGCGGTCAACCTCTCCCCGCGTACGCTGACCGACCAGCACTTCCCGGAGCGGGTGCGGGAACTGCTCGGGGAGTACGGGGTGCCGCCGCAGCGGCTCACGTTGGAGATCCGGGAGTCCGGGGTGCTGGACGGCACCGACCGCCCCATTCCGACCCTGCGGCGCCTGCGTGATCTGGGCGTCCGCCTGTCGGTGGATGACTTCGGTACGGGTAACTCGTCGCTTGCCCACCTGCGCCGGCTCCCCGTGCACGAGGTGAAGGTTGATCACCGGTTTGTGCAGGGGATGGCGACCGACCCAGGTGACCTGGCCATCGTCAACGCGGTGGTGACGCTCTCCCAGCAGTTCGGCCTCGCCGTGGTGGCCGAGGGGGTGGAGAGCGAGTTGACCCTGGAGCTTCTCCAGGACATCGGGTGTGAGTACGGGCAGGGGTTCCTGTTCAGCCGTCCGTTGCCCTATGAGCGGCTGGAGGCGTGGTTCGGCGCCCAACTGGAGTCGGGAACAGCGGCCGCGGGGGAGCCGCCGCGGCTGCGGGTCGTGCCGTGAGCTGGGCTCACCGGCCACCGGGGGATCCGATTTCAGCTCCGCGATCCCGCCGTGTACGCTTACCTCTGCACGGCCACCGAGTGGTCGCGCAGGCCCCCTTAGCTCAGTCGGCAGAGCGTCTCCATGGTAAGGAGAAGGTCTACGGTTCGATTCCGTAAGGGGGCTCAGAGGGTCCGGCTGGACCCACCCGGCGGTGTAGCTCAGGTGGCAGAGCAAGCGGCTCATAATCGCTGTGTCGCCGGTTCAAGTCCGGCCACCGCTACTTTCGTCCATCGGGCCTCACCCGGCGGATGATGGGACGGGCGCCTTCGGCGCCCGCTTTGCATGTCCACGTGCTTAGCGCGTAGGCTGATGCGTCCGTAGTTGTCACCCATTTACGAGGAAGGCACTCCGCCGTGGCGAAGGCGACCGATGTCCGGCCGAAGATCACTTTGGCGTGTGTGGAGTGCAAGGAGCGCAACTACATCACGCGCAAGAACCGGCGTAACGACCCGGACCGTATCGAGCTGAAGAAGTTCTGCCCGCGGGACGGCCGGCACACGATCCACCGCGAGACCCGCTGATCCTGGCGGTCCGCCGCTGATCTATCCACGGTCGCCGATCCGCCGACCCGTGTGGCTCTACCGCCGCCGGTCGGGTGGGTCGGCGGCCGTGTTCTGCGTGTAGGTTCGCGGCATGTCCCTGGACCCCTCCTTCGTCGGCCGGACCTACCCGCCGACCGCCCCCTATCAGGTGGGCCGAGAGAAGATTCGTGAGTTCGCGACCGCGATCGGCGCTACCGAACCGGCCCATCACGACCCGATCGCCGCTCGTGCGCTCGGCCATCCGGACGTGGTCGCCCCGCCGACCTTTCCGGTCGTGGTCACCATGGCCGCCACCCATCAGATCGTGGCGGATCCGGACCTCGGCGTCGACTACAGCCGGGTCGTCCACGGTGATCAGCGCTTCGCCTACACCCGCCCGGTTGTGGCGGGGGACGAGCTGGTCTGCGTCAACACCATCGAGGAGGTCCGCACCCGCGGCGGGCACGGGTTCCTGACCACCCGCACCGAGGTCACCACGCCGGAAGGTGAGTCGGTGGTCACCGTCTGGTCGAAGATTGTCGTACGGGGGGAGGGCTGAGATGGAGCTGCCGACCAAGACATTCCAGGTAACCCGGGCGGACCTGATCCGCTACGCGGGCGCCTCGGGAGACTTCAACCCGATCCATTGGAGCGACCGGATCGCGACCTCGGTCGGGCTGCCCGGCGTGATCGCCCACGGGATGTTCACGATGGCGTTGGTGGGCCGGGCCGTCGCCGAGTGGGCCGGCGCTGCCGACGCGGTGGTCGACTACGGGGTCCGATTCACCCGGCCGGTCGTTGTCCCAGACGATGAGCAGGGCACCGAGATCGAGGTGACGGCGGCGGTTCGGGAGGTCACCGATGCGGGCTTGACCAGGATCGACATCACCGCGACCTGCGGCGGGGAGAAGGTGTTGTCACAGGCGAGGGCGACCATCCGGACGTCTGGCTGACCGATCTTTGACGTGCCGGGGGCGGACCGGTTGGGAAAGTCGTGCCACTACCCGTACACTGGTCCGCCGTGGGGCACGTGACCCTGCCCGGCCGTTTTGGCGGGGTGAGGTGACGTCCGCCGCATAGGGGTGTAGCTCAATTGGCAGAGCAGCGGTCTCCAAAACCGCAGGCTGCAGGTTCAAGTCCTGTCACCCCTGCGCCTCAGGCCTGATCGTTTCGTGGGTCGCGTCGTCGCCGGCGGCGTCCGGCCCGTGGTGGTGGTATCGGCAGGGCGGCTCCGAGGCACTCGGGCCCCAAGTTCGGACCGCTGGCTACGGCCCGTCGCGGACGGTCGGGCCGGCCGGCGTGACCAGACGCCGCGTATGCTGTGACGGCGTGCGAACCGACATCCCGCGACGGAGGGCGATGTGGCCGACAACAAGCGGCGCGGCGAGGATGCCGACGACGAGCGTCTGGACGGCGAGCTCGACGCTGCCGGCGATGCCGGCGCCGACGATGAGTCGGCCTCCCGGGGTGAGAGCGCGAGCGGCTCGTCTCGGGCCGAGTCGGTTGACCGGCCGAAAAGCCGTGCCCAGGGTGACAGGGTTGGCCCGATCGGTCGAGTTGCGCGATTCATCCGCGAGGTCGTGGCTGAGCTGCGTAAGGTCATCTGGCCGACGCGCAAGGAGCTGTTGACCTACGCCTCCGTGGTGATCGTGTTCGTCGCCGTGATGCTGGCGATCGTGGCTGGCCTGGACCTCGCCTTCGCCGAGGGTGTGCTGTGGGTCTTCGGTAACCCCAGCTGACCGGCTGACTGTGCTGATAGTGACGGAAGTGAGCAAGCGTGCCTGAGTACGACGAGACCGCCGAGCCTGTGGACGAGCAGTCCACGGTCGCGACGGCGGCTGGTGACATGTCGGTTGAGGCCGCCAGCGAGCCGGAGCTCTCCGCCAGCGCCAGCGAGCCGGCCGAGGAGAACGAGTTCGACCCGGTCGCCGAGCTGCGGCAGAAGCTGCGCTACGCGCCGGGCGACTGGTATGTGGTGCACTCGTACGCCGGCTACGAGAACAAGGTCAAGACCAACCTTGAGACCCGGATCACCTCCCTCGACATGGAGGACTACATCTACCAGGTCGAGGTGCCGACCCGGGATGAGGTCGAGGTCAAGAACGGCAAGCGTTCCCAGATCCAGGCCAAGGTCTTCCCCGGCTACATCCTGGTGCGAATGGAGCTCACCGCGGAGTCGTACTCCTGCGTGCGGAACACGCCTGGGGTGACCGGCTTCGTGGGCGCCACCGACCGGGCCGACCGGCCGGCGCCGCTGAGCCTCGACGAGGTGTTGAAGTGGCTGGCGCCAGCGGTCGAGGCCGTGGAGAAGAAGGCGAAGCCCGAGGTCAAGGTCCTCGACTTCGAGGTCGGCGACTCGGTCACCGTCACCGACGGTGCCTTCGCCTCCCTGCCGGCGACGATCAGCGAGATCAACGCCGACCAGCAGAAGCTCAAGGTGTTGGTGTCGATCTTCGGTCGAGAGACGCCGGTGGAGCTGAACTTCAACCAGGTCGCCAAGATCTGATCTTCAGTACGTCGGCGGTGGGTAGCTACCCACCGCCGACGTACTCGTTTCTGGCCAGGGCGGCTGGCAGCCGGACCCCGGAAGGCCGGCAGTCGGCGTGCGCTACCCTAGAACGTCGCCGTCTACGCGGCATGCTGACCGTGCATGCCCCGACTGGCGGTGCGAATTCCCGTTTCACGTCCCAGGAAGTGACATGCCTCCGAAGAAGAAGCTCGTCAAGACGTTCACGCTTCAGCTGCCGGCGGGCCAGGCCACCCCGGCGCCGCCGGTTGGCCCCGCGCTGGGTCAGCACGGTGTGAACATCATGGAGTTCTGCAAGTCCTACAACGCCCAGACCGAGTCCCAGCGGGGCGACATCGTCCCCGCCGAGATCAGCGTCTACGAGGACCGCACGTTCACCTTCGTGCTGAAGACCCCGCCCGCCGCCCGACTGCTGATCAAGGCCGCTGGTGTGGCGAAGGGCTCGGGCGTCCCGCACCTGGAGAAGGTCGGCCAGGTCAGCCGCGCTCAGCTGCGGGAGATCGCCGAGAAGAAGATGGCTGACCTCAACGCCAAGGACCTCGACCAGGCCGAGAAGATCATCGCCGGTACCGCCCGGTCGATGGGCCTGAACGTCGTCGACTGACCCACGCCGACCCGCCGATCCCGTTTGTGGGAGGGCTCGCGAGCACCGCGGCCCGCCAGAGACCACAGGAGTAACCACAGATGCAGCACAGCAAGAACTACCGTAAGGCGGCTGCGGCCATCGACCGGTCGAAGCTGTACACCCCCGCCGAGGCCGTCAAGCTGGCCAAGGAGAGCACCTCCGTCAAGTTCGACGCCACGGTCGAGGTCGCGATGCGCCTCGGCGTCGACCCGCGCAAGGCGGACCAGATGGTTCGCGGCACGGTCAACCTGCCGCACGGCACTGGTAAGACCGCGCGTGTGATCGTGTTCGCCGCCGGTGCGAAGGCCGAGGAGGCCGTTGCCGCCGGCGCCGACGAGGTGGGCACGGACGAGCTGGTCGCCCGGATCCAGGGCGGCTGGCTCGACTTCGATGCGGCGATCGCCACGCCGGACCAGATGGCCAAGATTGGTCGGATCGCGCGGATCCTGGGCCCGCGCGGTCTCATGCCGAACCCGAAGACCGGCACGGTGACGATGAATGTCGCCAAGGCGGTCGCGGACATCAAGGGCGGTAAGATCGCTTTCCGGGTGGACAAGCACTCCAACCTGCACCTGATCATCGGGAAGGCCTCGTTCTCCGAGGGCCAGCTGGTGGAGAACTACGCGGCGGTCCTCGACGAGATCCTGCGGGTGAAGCCGTCCGCGGCCAAGGGTAAGTACCTGCGGAAGGTCACCCTCACCACCACGATGGGCCCGGGTGTTCCGGTCGACCCGAACGTGGTGAAGAACCTGCAGGAGGGCTCCGCCGAGGGCTGAGCACGACTGCGTTCGAACGGGGCCCTGCCAGCTGGTGGGGCCCCGTTCGGCTTTCTGGCTGACTTGTCGCCACCGAGGACCCTGACGTGTGGGGGCTGGGGCAGGCCGGGTGGGGCGGTGTGGCGGCCCCGGCGGGGATCGCGTATTCTTGTCGCGAAGTTCCACCCAGAGACCGCTGGTCACCGTGCCTCGGCACGGTCGAAGGTTCCGCGATGACGGGCGACCCGCGCAGGGCGGCAAGCGAAAACAGGTTGTCTCCCACGGTCCGCCGACTGTGGTTCCAGGCCCAGCCTTTCGCCCCGTGCGCCCTGCGCCGGGGCTTTTCTCGTTGCGGTGTTCCTCCGGATCCGCCGTCGGCTACCGCCGATGACGGTGACCAGCCTGGAGTAACGAGAGAGGAGGGACATGGCGGACAAGCCGATCCGGGCCGACAAGGCCACGGCCGTCGTCGAGCTGACCGAGAGCTTCCGCAACGCGGGCGCGACCGTGCTGACCGAGTACCGTGGTCTGACGGTCTCCCAGCTCACCCAGCTGCGGCGCTCGCTCGGCACGGAGACCACCTACACGATCGCCAAGAACACGCTGGCCAAGCGTGCCGCGGCGGACGCGGGTATCTCCGGGCTCGATGAGCTGTTCACCGGTCCTACCGCGCTGACTTTCGTTTCGGGCGACGTCGTCGAGGCGGCCAAGGGTCTTCGCGATTTCGCGAAGACCAACCCGAAGCTGGTCATCAAGGGCGGTGTTTTCGAGGGCAAGGCCATCACTGCGGCCGAGGTCACGAAGCTCGCCGACCTGGAGTCCCGCGAGGTGCTGCTGGCCAAGCTGGCCGGTGCCATGAAGGGCAACCTGAGCAAGGCCGCGTCGCTGTTCCAGGCGCCGATGGCCAAGACGGCCCGCCTGGCGGCTGCCCTGCAGGACAAGCGCGAGAAGGAAGGCGCCGAGGCGGCCTGAGGCTGCCCCGGTGCACACGATTCTTAGCAACACCACTTGAGAAAGGACGCCAGACATGGCGAAGCTCAGCACCGACGAGCTGCTCGACGCGTTCAAGGAGATGACGCTGATCGAGCTCTCTGAGTTCGTGAAGCAGTTCGAGGAGACCTTCGAGGTCACCGCCGCGGCTCCGGTCGCCGTGGCCGCTGGCGCCCCGGCCGCCGGTGCTGCTGCCCCGGTCGAGGAGGAGCAGGACGAGTTCGACGTCATCCTCGAGGCCGACGGTGGCAAGAAGATTCAGGTCATCAAGGTCGTGCGTGAGCTGACCGGCCTGGGCCTCAAGGAGGCCAAGGACCTGGTTGAGTCCGCGCCGAAGGCGATCCTGGAGAAGGCCAACAAGGAGACCGCCGACAAGGCCAAGGCCAAGCTCGAGGGCGAGGGCGCCAAGGTCACCCTCAAGTGACCTTGTGCTAACCCCGGTGGGGTGTCCGGTGTACGTGTGCCGGGGCACCCTGCGGCACGACGGGCGGCGATCCGGTCAGCGGATCGCCGCCCGCCCGTGTTGGTGGCCTACCGCCCAGCCGAGCTGGGCGGTAGGCGCGGTTGGTTGGAGCCTGGCCTGTCGGTCCGCCCACGCAGCTGCGCCGGGTCTCCGGCGCCGACGGGGAGCGGTGGGTCGCAGCTGGCGGTAGCCGGCTCTTGACGCGGCCGGGCCCGGCAGGCACGCTGAAACCAGCAAGACTTTCCGCGCTTGCAACGGTCGCCACGTGGGTGCGGGCTCGGCGAGTCGCCCGACGGCCGCAAGGTGGCCCGGTGGGAGTGTCGCGTTCCGAGCGGCCCGGCATGAGGTTCCGAGGCGCGTTCCGCGATGACCTGCGGGGTTGGCTGGACAGCGGCCAGCCTCTCGGCTACACTGCTAGTTTGCGCTGCCTTCCGAATTTACCCCTGCTCGGAAATGTCCGATTGTGGATATTTCTGGTGGGGTTATTGGAGTGCGCGCGTACCAGCCGTTCTGCAGCACCGGTCCTCGGAAGGACGCATCTTGGCAGCTTCCCGCCCTGCGAAGACCAGTCGTACGTCGAGCGCTTTCGCTCCCCGCCGAGTTTCTTTCGGTCGGATTACCGAACACCTCGAGGTCCCCAACCTCCTTGCCATTCAGACCGAGTCTTTTGACTGGTTGGTTGGCAACGAGGCGTGGCAGGGCCGGTCGGCGGACGATCCGCACGCGCGCTCGGGTCTCGCGGAGATTCTCGACGAGATCAGTCCCATTGAGGACTTCTCCGGCACTATGTCACTCTCCTTCTCGGCCCCACGCTTCGACGAGGTCAAGGCCTCGATCGAGGAGTGCAAGGAGAAGGATCTCACCTACTGCGCCCCGCTCTTCGTGACCGCGGAGTTCACCAACAACACCACCGGCGAGATCAAGAGCCAGACGGTGTTCATGGGTGACTTCCCGATGATGACGCCGAAGGGCACCTTCATCATCAACGGTACCGAGCGCGTCGTCGTCAGCCAACTCGTCCGGTCGCCGGGTGTCTACTTCGACAAGCAGCCGGACAAGACCTCCGACCGCGACCTCTCCAGCGTGAAGGTCATCCCCAGTCGGGGTGCCTGGCTGGAGTTCGACATCGACAAGCGCGAGACGGTCGGGGTGCGCATCGACCGTAAGCGTCGGCAGGCCGTCACCGTGCTGCTCAAGGCGATCGGTTGGACGGCGGAGCAGATCCGCGAGCGGTTCGGCTGGTCCGAGCTGATGATGACCACGCTCGAGAAGGACCACATCGCCAGCCAGGACGAGGCGCTGCTGGACATCTACCGCAAGCTGCGTCCGGGTGAGCCGCCGACCCGGGAGAACGCCCAGACCCTGCTCGACAACCTCTTCTTCAACCCGAAGCGGTATGACGTCGCCAAGGTCGGCCGGTACAAGTTCAACAAGAAGCTCGAACTGGACCTGTCGATCGACACCGGGGTGCTCACCCAGGACGACATCGTCGCCACCGTCGAGTACCTCTGCCGGCTGCACGCCGGGGAGGAGGGCTACGAGGCCGACGACATCGATCACTTCGGTAACCGTCGGCTACGTACCGTGGGTGAGTTGATCCAGAACCAGGTCCGGGTCGGCCTGTCCCGGATGGAGCGGGTCGTTCGGGAGCGGATGACCACGCAGGACGTCGAGGCGATCACGCCGCAGACTCTGATCAACATCCGTCCGGTGGTGGCGGCGATCAAGGAGTTCTTCGGCACGTCGCAGCTGTCCCAGTTCATGGACCAGACCAACCCGCTGGCGGGCCTCACCCACCGGCGTCGGCTGAGTGCTCTCGGCCCCGGTGGTCTGTCCCGGGAGCGGGCCGGATTCGAGGTCCGCGACGTACACCCGTCGCACTACGGTCGGATGTGCCCGATCGAGACGCCGGAAGGCCCGAACATCGGGCTGATCGGCGCGCTGTCCACCTTTGCCCGGGTCAACCCGTTCGGCTTCATCGAGACGCCGTACCGGAAGGTCGTTGACGGTCGGGTCACCGACCAGATCGACTACCTGACCGCGGACGAGGAAGACCGCTTCGTCAAGGCGCAGGCCAACGCACCGCTGCGGGCGGACGGCTCGTTCGCCGAGGATCGCGTCCTGGTCCGTCGTAAGGGTGGCGAGACCGAGGACGTGGCCCCGGCGGCCGTGGACTACATGGACGTGTCGCCGCGACAGATGACCTCGGTCGCGACCGCGATGATCCCGTTCCTCGAGCACGACGACGCCAACCGCGCGCTGATGGGCGCGAACATGCAGCGTCAGGCGGTGCCGCTGGTCAAGGCCGAGGCGCCGCTGGTCGGTACCGGCATGGAGTACCGGGCCGCGGTGGACGCCGGTGACGTGGTGGTCGCCGAGTTCGGCGGTGTCGTCGAGGACCTCTGCGCCGACTACATCACCGTGCACCAGGACGACGGCCACCGCCGCACCTACCTGCTGCACAAGTTCCGCCGTTCCAACGCCGGCTCCTGCGTCAACCAGAAGCCGGTCGTGTTCGAGGGGGACCGGGTCGAGGCCGGCCAGGTGATCGCCGACGGTCCGTGTACCGACGACGGCGAGATGGCGCTCGGGCGCAACCTGCTCGTGGCGTTCATGACCTGGGAGGGCCACAACTACGAGGACGCGATCATCCTGTCGCAGCGCCTCGTGCAGCAGGACGTGTTGACCTCGATTCACATCGAGGAGCACGAGGTTGACGCCCGGGACACCAAGCTTGGGCCGGAAGAGATCACCCGCGACATCCCGAACGTCAGCGAGGAGATGCTCGCCGACCTCGATGAGCGGGGCATCATCCGGATCGGTGCCGAGGTCGTCCCCGGCGATGTCCTGGTCGGTAAGGTCACGCCCAAGGGTGAGACCGAGTTGACCCCCGAGGAGCGGCTGCTCCGCGCGATCTTCGGCGAGAAGGCGCGCGAGGTCCGGGACACCTCGCTGAAGGTGCCGCACGGCGAGACCGGCACGGTCATCGGGGTGCGTACCTTCTCCCGCGAGGACGGCGACGAGCTGCCGCCGGGCGTCAACGAACTGGTCCGGGTCTACGTCGCTCAGAAGCGGAAGATCCAGGACGGCGACAAGCTCGCCGGCCGGCACGGCAACAAGGGTGTCATTTCCAAGATCCTGCCGGTGGAGGACATGCCGTTCCTTGAGGACGGAACCCCGGTCGACATCGTGCTGAACCCGCTCGGTGTGCCATCCCGGATGAACATCGGCCAGGTGCTGGAGACGCACCTCGGTTGGGTGGCCAAGACCGGGTGGAAGGTCGAGGGTGACGACGCCGAGTGGAAGCGGCAGCTCCAGGCGATCAGTGCCGACGAGTCCGAGCCGGACAGCAACGTGGCCACCCCGGTCTTCGACGGTGCCCGCGAAGAGGAGATCTCCGGGCTGCTCGCGTCCACCCGGGCCAACCGGGATGGCAAGCAGCTGATCGGTTCGTCCGGTAAGGCCCAACTCTTCGACGGTCGCTCCGGTGAGCCGCTGCCGGACCCGATCGCGGTCGGCTACATCTACATCCTGAAGCTCAACCACCTGGTCGACGACAAGATTCACGCGCGGTCGACCGGTCCGTACTCGATGATCACGCAGCAGCCGCTGGGTGGTAAGGCGCAGTTCGGTGGCCAGCGCTTCGGTGAGATGGAGTGCTGGGCGATGCAGGCGTACGGTGCCGCGTACGCACTGCAGGAGCTGCTGACCATCAAGTCCGATGACGTCCTCGGCCGGGTGAAGGTCTACGAGGCGATCGTCAAGGGCGAGAACATCCCGGAGCCGGGCATTCCGGAGTCGTTCAAGGTGCTACTCAAGGAGCTTCAGTCGCTCTGCCTCAATGTCGAGGTGCTCTCCAGCGACGGTGTGGCCCTGGAGATGCGGGAGACCGACGACGAGGTGTTCCGGGCCGCGGAGGAGCTGGGCATCGACCTGTCCCGGCGTGAGCCGAGCTCGGTCGAAGAGGTGTGAGTGGCGAGGGTTGCGGGCCGGCCGGCCCGCAACCCCGCCGAGAGCTAGCTAGAGATCAGACACGACACGAGGGATATAACGTGCTCGACGTCAACTTCTTCGACGAGCTGCGCATCGGCCTCGCCACCGCCGACGACATCCGGCAGTGGTCCCACGGCGAGGTCAAGAAGCCGGAGACGATCAACTACCGCACTCTCAAGCCGGAGAAGGACGGGCTTTTCTGCGAGAAGATCTTTGGTCCTCAGCGGGACTGGGAGTGCTACTGCGGTAAGTACAAGCGAGTCCGTTTCAAGGGCATCATCTGTGAGCGCTGCGGCGTTGAGGTGACTCGGTCCAAGGTCCGCCGGGAGCGGATGGGGCACATCGAGCTCGCTGCCTCGGTGACCCACATCTGGTACTTCAAGGGCGTGCCGAGCCGGCTGGGCTACCTGCTGGATCTTGCCCCCAAGGACCTCGAGAAGATTATCTACTTCGCCTCGTACGTGGTGACGAGTGTGGACGCCGACGCGCGTCACCGGGATCTGGCCACGATCGAGAACGAGATTCTCGCCGAGAAGCGGCAGTCCGAGAACAGCCGGGATTCGGAGATCGAGAAGCGGGCGGGCAAGCTGGAGGCCGACCTCGCCGAGCTGGAGGCCGAGGGCGCCAAGGCGGACGTCCGGCGCAAGGTCAAGGAGGGCGGAGAGCGCGAGATGCGCCAGATCCGCGACCGGGCCCAGCGCGAGATCGACCGCCTGGACGAGGTGCTGGAAACCTTCCGCAAGCTGGAGCCGAAGCAGCTGGTCACCGACGAGCTGCTCTACCGGGAGCTGCGCGACCGGTTCGGCGAGTACTTCACCGGCGGGATGGGGGCCGAGGCGATCAAGGCCCTGGTCCAGAACATGGACCTCGACACCGAGGCGGAGAGCCTGCGGGAGACCATCCGCACCGGTAAGGGCCAGCGGAAGATTCGGGCGCTCAAGCGGCTCAAGGTGGTCGCCGCGTTCCTGAACACCAGCAACTCGCCGCTCGGCATGGTGCTGGACTGCGTCCCGGTCATCCCGCCGGACCTGCGCCCGATGGTGCAGCTCGACGGTGGCCGCTTCGCGACCTCCGACCTGAACGACCTCTACCGCCGGGTGATCAACCGGAACAACCGGCTCAAGCGGCTGATCGATCTCGGTGCTCCCGAGATCATCGTGAACAACGAGAAGCGGATGCTCCAGGAGGCCGTTGACGCGTTGTTCGACAACGGCCGTCGTGGTCGACCGGTCACCGGTCCGGGTAACCGTCCGCTCAAGTCGTTGTCCGACATGCTCAAGGGCAAGCAGGGCCGGTTCCGGCAGAACCTGCTCGGCAAGCGGGTCGACTACTCGGGCCGATCGGTTATCGTGGTCGGTCCGAAGCTCAAGCTGCACCAGTGCGGCCTGCCCAAGCAGATGGCGTTGGAGCTGTTCAAGCCGTTCGTGATGAAGCGGCTGGTGGACCTCAACCACGCCCAGAACATCAAGTCCGCCAAGCGGATGGTCGAGCGGCAGCGGCCGGTCGTCTGGGATGTGCTCGAGGAGGTCATCGGCGAGCACCCGGTGCTGCTCAACCGGGCGCCGACCCTGCACCGACTGGGTATCCAGGCGTTCGAGCCGCAGCTGGTCGAGGGCAAGGCGATCCAGATCCACCCGCTGGTCTGCACCGCGTTCAACGCTGACTTCGACGGTGACCAGATGGCGGTCCACGTGCCGCTGTCCGCCGAGGCGCAGGCCGAGGCGCGGATCCTGATGCTCTCGTCCAACAACATCCTCAAGCCGGCTGACGGCAAGCCGGTGACCATGCCCACCCAGGACATGATCATCGGTCTCTACCACCTCACCCACCTCACTCCGGGTGAGCGGGGCGAGGGCCGGGCGTTCAGCTCGGACGCCGAGGCCCGGATGGCGTTCGACAACGGTGAACTGCACCTGCAGGCGCCGGTGAAGATTCGGCTGCGGGGCCTCGTCGGGGTCGAGAGTGGCCCCGGTGCCGAGCCGTGGACCGCGCCGGAGGGCTGGGTCGAGGGCGACCCGATCACGGTGGAGACGACGCTCGGCCGGGTTCTGTTCAACGAGACCCTGCCGCCGGGCTACCGGTTCGTGAACTACGAGATCCGCAAGGGGCAGCTCTCCGCGATCGTCAACGACCTCGCCGAGCGGTTCCCGAAGGTCGCCCTCGCGGCCACCCTGGATGGTCTCAAGGAAGCCGGTTTCCACTGGGCCACCTGGTCCGGCGTCACCATCGGGATGGAGGACGTCCTCGCGCCGCCGCGTAAGCGGGAGATCCTTGGTCGGTACGAGAAGGAAGCCGACCGGATCGACAAGCAGTACCAGCGTGGTCTGATGACCGCCGAGGAACGTCGCGGTGAGCTCATCGAGATCTGGACCAAGGCGACCAACGAGGTCGCCAAGGAGATGGACACCGCGCTACCGCAGGAGAACCCGCTCTGGAAGATGATCAACTCGGGGGCCCGCGGTAACCTGCTTCAGCTCCGGCAGATCGCCGCGATCCGTGGCCTGGTGGCGAACCCGAAGGGTGAGATCATTCCGCGTCCGATCAAGGCCTCCTACCGGGAGGGCCTGTCGGTACTGGAGTACTTCATCTCCACCCACGGTGCCCGTAAGGGTCTGGCGGACACCGCCCTGCGTACCGCCGACTCGGGCTACCTGACCCGTCGTCTGGTGGATGTCTCGCAGGATGTGATCATTCGCGAGGAGGACTGCGGCACCGACCGGGCCATTCCGATGCAGGTGGGCCAGCACGCCGGCGACGCCGGTTCGCTGGCCGTGCACGAGCACGCGGAGACCAGCGTGCACGCCCGCACGTTGGCTGACGACATCAAGGGGCCGGACGGCACCGTCGTCGCCGAGCGGGGCGCGGACATCAACTCGATTCTGGTGGACAAGATCGTCGCCGCCGGAGTGGAGTCCGTCCGAGTCCGCAGCGTGCTCACCTGTGAGTCGAAGCTGGGCGTCTGCGGGGCCTGCTACGGCCGTTCGCTCCCGACCGGCAAGACCGTGGACGTCGGCGAGGCGGTTGGCATCATCGCCGCCCAGTCGATCGGTGAGCCGGGTACGCAGCTGACGATGCGTACCTTCCACACCGGCGGTGTCGCTGGGGAGGACATCACCCAGGGTCTGCCCCGGGTCCAGGAGATCTTCGAGGCTCGTATCCCGAAGGGCAAGGCTCCGATCGCGGACACCCCTGGTCGGGTCCGAATCGAGGATGGCGAGCGGTCCCGGAAGATCATTGTGGTGCCGGACGACGGCAGCGACGAGATCGCCTACGACAAGATCTCGAAGCGGGTGCGACTGCTGGCCAACGACGGCGACCACGTCGAGGTCGGCGAGAAGCTCACGGTCGGCACGATCGACCCGCACGAGCTGCTTCGCATCCTCGGTCCGCGTGCGGTCCAGGTCCACCTGACCCAGGAGGTCCAGGAGGTCTACCGCTCGCAGGGTGTGCTCATCCACGACAAGCACATCGAGATCATCATCCGGCAGATGCTCAAGCGGGTGACGGTGATCGACTCCGGCTCGACCGAGTTCCTGCCGGGCGTACTCGTGGACCGGGCGCTGTTCGAGTCGGAGAACCGCCGGCTCGTCTCCGAGGGCGGCGAGCCTGCCGCTGGCCGTCCGGTGCTGATGGGTATCACCAAGGCCTCCCTGGCCACCGACTCCTGGCTCTCGGCGGCCTCCTTCCAGGAGACCACCCGGGTGCTGACGGACGCAGCGATCCACGCCCGCAGCGACTCGCTGATCGGTCTCAAGGAGAACGTGATCATCGGTAAGCTCATCCCGGCTGGTACTGGCATCAGCAAGTACCGCAACGTCCGGGTCGAGCCGACCGAGGAGGCGAAGGCCAAGGTCTACTCGATGACCGGCTACCCGGAGACCGATTACGGCTTCGGGCCGGCCAGTGGCCAGGCGGTCCCGCTGGACGACTTCGACTTCGGGTCGTACCGCTAGACCCCGTGCTGTACGCGGCCCCCGGCGTTGCCGGGGGCCGCGTCGTGTTCGGTGGTGTCGGTGTCGGTGTCGGTGTCGGTGTCGGTGTCGGTGCCGGCCGCTACCGTCCTCGGCATGTCCGACAGTCCGCTGCGTAGGGTAGACACCGTCTTCGTCAAGGTCGATGATCCACATGCCGTGGCGCAGTGGTACCAGGAGACCCTGGGCTGGCCCGAGCGCTTCCGCACCTCGCACATCGTGGTGCTCCAGGCCCCCGAGGGCCCGCCGGTGACTCTGATCAACCCGGCGGGAGGCGAGTGGTCCGGTTTCAACTTTCACGCCCCCGACGCCGTCGCCGCCCGGCGGTGGCTGATCGAGCGTGGGGCCGAGGTCGGTGAGCTGAATCAGGCCCCGGACCAGCCAGTGATCTGGTTCTGGTTTCGTGATCCGCTGGGTAACCGGCTCGAGGTCTGTTCCTATCCAGGTCCGGGCATGATGGGGGCATGAGCACCGCTGCCGAGCCCACCCCGGTCGCCCTGCTGGGGCTGCCCCGGCACCCGCAGGACCCCGAGCCGGTGCGGTCAACCAAGGCGCGGGCGGTCTTCGCGCTCGGGCTGTTCGGGGCCCTGACCGGCCTGTTCGTCGGGGGAGTGGTGCCGGCCACCGTGGCACTCGTGTTGGCGCGACAGGCGCGTCGTGAGGCGTACCGGTCTGGGGGGTTTCTCACCGGAGCGGCGTGGCTGCGGCGGGGGGAGCGACTGGCCTGGACCGGCCTGGTGCTGACCATGGTTGTGCTGACCGTCCTGGTGGTGATGGGTGTCATTCGGCTGGCGGAGGCTCCCTACGGCCAGGATTTCGCCCCGAACATGGACTGACCGTTGGCAGCGTTGACCAAGTCGGGCACCGCCCGTGGGCCGCGCAGCGGTAGCCTGACCGATGTTCGGCGCTTGGGCGTCGACTGCCGACCTGGAGGACCTGTGACCGATCCGGCACGCCCACAGGGCACCGACCCGACGGCGCCCGGCGGGCCGCAGGGGCCAGTCGAGGGGGCGCCCCCGCCATCACCGCTGCGGGCGCCGACGCCAGACCCGTGGGCCCGGCCACCAGCGCCGTCCGGTCCGGCGGGCACGCCACCGACCGCAACGCCCGGTTGGGGCCCCCTGCCGGTGGTGTCTCCGCCGCCACCGCGGGAGGCGCTGGGTCGGCCGAGTCAGATTCATCCGGTGCCGGGTACGCCGTTCGGGGTTGTGCACCTCGACGTGCCGGCGGTCACCTCCGGTCTCGCGGTGGGGTCCCTGGTCGTGGGGATTGTTTCGATTCTGGTCTCGTTGCCGGTGGTCGGTTTCGGCGTGATTGGGGCGGGTGGGGACGGTGCGTGGGCTGCGGGAGCCTTCGCCATGTTGGGCGTCCTTACCGGGGCGGGCGCTGTTGGTGTCGGCTTCTTCGGCCTGCGGCAGATCCGTCGGCGGATGCCGCCGCCGGCGGTCCGGTTCTCCGGGCGGGGATTGGCCTGGGCCGGAGTGAGCTGCGGTGGTGCCGGGCTGCTGCTCAACCTGGGTGGGCTTGGGTTGGCACTGCTCGTGGGGTTGTCCTGATCGTCGGGTTTAGGGCTGATTGTGTGGGGCGTGGGGAACCGAGGGCCGCGGAATCGTCGCCGGGTGCAGCCGGTACACTCGGTGGGTGCCCGGCACGGGCGCGCAGGCCGAACGGTCTCGACCGGTGGGTGAACCCGCTGGCCGCCCGGTTTTGACCTGCGCGGTTGTGGTAGGTACCCTTTCTTCTTGTGCCCAGGCATGCCTGGGCAGTTCGTGCGTGCGCTGTGATCTCGCTTCGTGGGTGTTCTCACGGTGCACGACGACAACCAGAGATCCGGCCGCCTCGCGCCGGTGACCAAACCCGGTTTTCGCCCGTGAGTGACGACCGGGAAACCGCGAATCGGCGACACGCCCGACCGCGGGTGCTGGGACCCCGGCAGGTGGCCCTGGTTGGAGTGTAGGAGAGCCGTCCATCCGGCCGGCTAGAAGCAGACGGCGCGGTTGCCTGCTGGCGACCGAAGGGAGCGGAGAAACCCGGTGCCCACCATTCAGCAGCTGGTCCGAAAGGGCCGTCAGGCCAAGACGACCAAGACGAAAACCCCCGCCCTGAAGGGGTCCCCGCAGCGGCGGGGCGTGTGCACCCGGGTGTACACCACCACCCCGAAGAAGCCGAACTCGGCGCTGCGTAAGGTCGCTCGGGTCAAGCTCAGCAGCCAGATCGAGGTGACCGCCTACATTCCGGGCGTCGGTCACAACCTCCAGGAGCACTCGATCGTGCTGGTCCGCGGTGGCCGGGTGAAGGACCTCCCCGGTGTGCGGTACAAGATCGTGCGTGGCTCGCTGGACACCCAGGGTGTCCGCAACCGCAAGCAGGCGCGTAGCCGCTACGGCGCGAAGAAGGAGAAGAGCTGACATGCCGCGTAAGGGACCCGCTCCGCGGCGGCCACTGGTCGCTGACCCGGTGTACAACTCGCCGCTGGTCACCCAGCTGGTAAACAAGATCCTGCTGCGCGGCAAGCGCCAGCTCGCCGAGACCCTCGTCTACGCGGCGCTGGAGGGTTGCCGGGAGAAGTCCGGCACCGACCCCGTGGTCACCCTCAAGCGGGCGATGGACAACGTCAAGCCGACGCTCGAGGTGCGTAGCCGTCGGGTTGGTGGCGCCACCTACCAGGTACCGGTCGAGGTTCGTCCCGCCCGCGCCACCACCCTGGGCCTGCGCTGGCTGGTTACCTACGCCCGTGCCCGGCGCGAGAAGACCATGGTTGAGCGGCTGATGAACGAGCTGCTGGACGCGAGCAACGGCCTCGGCGCCGCCGTCAAGCGGCGCGAGGACACTCACAAGATGGCCGAGTCCAACAAGGCCTTCGCGCACTACCGCTGGTAACACCCGGGTTCCGGCGCCGTCTCGGCGCCGGAACCACACCAGTTGTGTCGAGACGACGATAAGTAGGGATTGAAGTGGCCGCCGCAGACGCGCTCGCCAACGTACGCAACATCGGCATCATGGCGCACATCGATGCCGGTAAGACCACTACCACCGAGCGAATCCTGTTCTACACCGGTATCACCTACAAGATCGGTGAGGTTCATGAGGGCGCTGCCGTCATGGACTGGATGGCGCAGGAGCAGGAGCGCGGTATCACGATCACTTCCGCCGCCACGAAGTGCGAGTGGAAGGGCCACACGATTCAGATCATCGATACGCCCGGCCACGTCGACTTCACGGTCGAGGTCGAGCGGTCGCTGCGGGTTCTGGATGGTGCGGTCGCGGTCTACGACGGAGTCGCCGGCGTGGAGCCGCAGACGGAGAACGTCTGGCGTCAGGCCGACAAGTACAACGTCCCGCGGATGTGCTTCGTCAACAAGCTCGACCGGACCGGTGCAGACTTCTTCCGCTGCGTCCAGATGATGGTGGA
Organism: Salinispora pacifica DSM 45544; assembly: GCF_000378845.1. NCBI lineage: Bacteria > Bacillati > Actinomycetota > Actinomycetes > Micromonosporales > Micromonosporaceae > Salinispora > Salinispora pacifica. Next base: position 3,923,927 of record NZ_KB905359.1, read on the forward strand.
CCGGCTCAACGCCACCCCGTTGGTGCTTCAGGTCCCGATTGGGCTCGAGTCCGAGCACATCGGCGTCGTTGACCTGATCGGCATGCGTGCCCTCACCTGGCGTGGGGAAACCCAGAAGGGCGAGGACTACGCGGTCGAGGAGATCCCGGCCGAGTTGACCGACGTCGCCACCGAGTGGCGCGAGAAGCTGATGGAGACGCTGGCCGACGTCGACGACGCGGTGATGGAGAAGTACCTGGAGGGCGAGGACTTCTCCATCGAGGAGATCAAGGCTGCCATCCGCCGGGCGACCATCGCCGGTAAGGCCAACCCGGTCCTCTGCGGCTCCGCCTTCAAGAACAAGGGCGTCCAGCCGATGCTCGACGCCGTGGTCGACTACCTGCCGTCGCCGCTGGATGTCCCGGCGATCGAGGGCACCGCGACCGACGGTGAGACCCCGCTGCTGCGGAAGCCGTCCACCTCGGAGCCGTTCTCCGGTCTCGCCTTCAAGATCCAGACCGACAAGCACCTTGGGAAGCTGACCTACGTCCGGGTCTACTCCGGTGTGGTCGAGACCGGTTCGCAGGTGGTCAACTCCACCAAGGACCGCAAGGAGCGGATCGGCAAGATCTACCAGATGCACGCCAACAAGCGGGAGGAGCGCGGCTCCGCCAAGGCTGGCGACATCATCGCGGTTCAGGGCCTCAAGCAGACCACCACCGGTGACACCCTCTGCGACCCGGCGAACCCGGTCATCCTTGAGTCGATGACCTTCCCGGAGCCGGTCATCGAGGTGGCCATCGAGCCGAAGACCAAGGCCGACCAGGAGAAGCTGAGCACCGCCATCCAGCGGCTGGCCGAGGAGGACCCGACCTTCCGCGTCAAGCTGGACGACGAGACCGGGCAGACGGTCATCTCCGGCATGGGTGAGCTGCACCTGGACATCCTGGTGGACCGGATGCGCCGCGAGTTCAACGTCGAGGCGAACATCGGTAAGCCGCAGGTGGCGTACCGCGAGACCATCCGCCGCAAGGTGGAGAAGGTTGAGTACACCCACAAGAAGCAGACCGGTGGCTCCGGCCAGTACGCCCGGGTGATCATCAGTCTGGAGCCGTTGCCCCTGGACAACGACGCTCCAACCTACGAGTTCGCCAACGCCGTCACCGGTGGTCGCATCCCCCGGGAGTTCATCCCCTCGGTGGACGCGGGTGCGCAGGATGCCATGCAGTACGGCATTCTGGCCGGCTTCCCGCTGGTCGGGGTGAAGCTGACGCTGGTGGACGGTCAGTACCACGAGGTCGACTCGTCTGAGATGGCGTTCAAGATCGCCGGTTCGATGGTGCTGAAGGACGCGGCCCGCAAGGCCGATCCGGCACTGCTCGAGCCGATGATGGCCGTTGAGGTCACCACTCCAGAGGAGAACATGGGTGACGTCGTCGGTGATATTAACTCCCGTCGAGGCATAATCCAGGCGATGGAGGATCGCGGCGGTGCCCGCGTCGTCCGTGCCCTGGTGCCGTTGTCGGAGATGTTCGGCTACGTCGGCGACCTGCGGTCGAAGACCCAGGGCCGGGCTAGCTACAGCATGCAGTTCGACTCCTACGCCGAGGTCCCGGCCTCGGTGGCGAAGGAGATCATCGCCAAGGCGACCGGCGAGTGACACTCGCCTGAGCCGGTTGATGAGCCGGGGCGGTCGCGGGAGGGTCTCCCGCCCGTGACCACCTCGGTCGGAGGGCATGAATCTGGGCCTGTAGGCTTCATCGCCGCAGAGCTCACAAATGGCTTCCCGGCCGTCAGGCCGGAAAGGCTGTCGACAGAGTCCTAAGCGCCGACCGGCGCGCCGGGGCGAACGAACCAAGAAAGTCCACAGGAGGACACCAGTGGCGAAGGCGAAGTTCGAGCGGACTAAGCCGCACGTCAACATCGGCACCATTGGTCACATCGACCACGGTAAGACGACGCTGACGGCGGCCATCACCAAGGTCCTGCACGACCAGTACCCGGACCTGAACCCGTACATGCCGTTCGACGAGATCGACAAGGCGCCGGAGGAGAAGGCCCGCGGTATCACGATCTCGATCGCGCACGTCGAGTACCAGACCGAGGCGCGGCACTACGCGCACGTCGACTGCCCCGGGCACGCCGACTACATCAAGAACATGATCACCGGTGCGGCACAGATGGACGGCGCGATCCTCGTGGTCGCGGCGACCGACGGCCCGATGCCGCAGACCCGCGAGCACGTGCTGCTGGCCCGCCAGGTCGGCGTGCCGTACATCGTCGTGGCGCTCAACAAGAGCGACATGGTTGACGACGAGGAGCTCCTTGAGCTCGTCGAGCTCGAGGTCCGTGAGCTGCTCTCCTCGCAGGAGTACCCGGGTGACGACCTGCCGGTCGTGCGGGTGTCCGCGCTGAAGGCCCTTGAGGGCGACCCGGAGTGGGCCGGCAAGCTCATGGAGCTGATGACCGCGGTCGACACCTCGATCCCGCAGCCGGAGCGCGAGACCGAGAAGCCGTTCCTGATGCCGATCGAGGACGTCTTCACGATCACCGGCCGGGGCACGGTCGTCACCGGTCGCGCCGAGCGTGGCGTGCTGAAGCCGAACGAGGAGGTGGAGCTCGTCGGCATCCGCGAGAAGTCGACGAAGACCACCTGCACCGGCATCGAGATGTTCCGCAAGCTGCTGGACGAGGCGCGCGCGGGTGAGAACGTCGGTCTGCTGCTGCGTGGCGTGAAGCGCGAGGACGTCGAGCGCGGCATGGTCGTCATCAAGCCGGGCACCGCCACCCCGCACACCGAGTTCGAGGCGACGGTCTACATCCTCTCCAAGGAGGAGGGCGGCCGCCACACGCCGTTCTTCCAGAACTACCGTCCGCAGTTCTACTTCCGGACCACGGACGTTACCGGCGTTGTTACCCTCCCCGAGGGCACCGAGATGGTCATGCCGGGCGACAACACCACGATGACCGTGAAGCTGATCCAGCCCGTCGCGATGGAGGAGAACCTCAAGTTCGCGATCCGCGAGGGTGGCCGCACGGTTGGCGCGGGCCGCGTCACCAAGATCATCCAGTGAGCTAGGTAACCCCGATTAGGTGTGCCGCCGCTCGTGCGGCATACTAGTCAGGTTGCGTAACGATGGTTCGCCCGTTTGCGTTCGGCAGTGCCGAACCTCCGGGCGGGGGAACCAGTCGGGCGCAGGGTGGTCGGCGATTCTTCGCTGACCACCCTCGCGCGGCGTCTAGGTCGCCATAGTGCGATTGACGTGATGACCCACCGCGGCAGAATCGCTCCGGAATCCCGGGGCGGACTCTGAACCAAGGGCGCGACACGCCCGACCGCGGGGGTCGGCGAAGCGGGCCCGGTGCCACTCGGCACGGGCGTCCGCAACACAGCGGCATCGAGAGAAGGAACAGAAGCCACTATGGCGGGACAGAAGATCCGCATCCGGCTCAAGGCCTATGACCACGAGGTCGTCGACTCCTCGGCTCGGAAGATCGTCGAGACGGTGACGCGCACCGGGGCGCAGGTCGCAGGGCCGGTGCCGCTGCCCACGGAGATCAACCGTTTCTGCGTTATCCGCTCGCCGCACAAGTACAAGGACTCGCGCGAGCACTTCGAGATGCGCACGCACAAGCGGCTGATCGACATCATCGACCCGACCCCGAAGACGGTCGACTCGCTCATGCGCCTCGACCTGCCGGCTGGCGTCGACATCGAGATCAAGCTGTAGGGATCGGACAAATGGACAGGCAAGTCAAGGGGATCCTGGGCGCGAAGCTCGGCATGACCCAGGTCTGGGACAACAACCGTGTTGTCCCGGTGACTGTGGTGCAGGCCGGCCCGTGTGTCGTCAGCCAGGTCCGTAGCCAGGAAAAGGACGGCTACGCGGCCGTTCAGTTGGCGTATGGCGCCATCGACCCGCGCAAGGTCAAGAAGCCGATCAGCGGCCACTACGCGAAGGCCGAAGTCGCGCCGCGCCGACACATCGTCGAGCTGCGCACCACCGACGCCACCGAGTACTCGCTCGGCCAGGAGGTCACGGTCGAGGAGTTCCCGGCCGGGATCTCGGTTGACGTGACCGGAAAGACCAAGGGCAAGGGCTACGCCGGCCCGATGAAGCGGCACGGCTTCCACGGCCTGCGCGCCAGTCACGGTGTCGAGCGCAAGCACCGCTCGCCGGGTTCGATCGGCGGCTGCGCCACGCCGGGACGTGTCTTCAAGGGCACCCGGATGGCCGGCCGGATGGGTGGCGTGCGTTACACCGTCCAGAACCTCACCGTCCAGGCGGTTGACACCGAGAACAATCTCCTGCTCGTCCGGGGTGCCATCCCTGGCCCCAAGGGCGCGCTGGTCCTGGTCCGCACCGCGGCCAAGGCGAAGAAGGGTGGGGCAGCCAAGTGACCACCGTTGATGTCCTCACCGTCGAAGGTACCAAGGCCGGCTCCGTCGAGCTGCCCGCTGACATCTTCGACGCGCAGGCCAACATCCCGCTGATGCACCAGGTCGTGGTGGCTCAGCTCGCGGCGGCTCGACAGGGCACGCACAAGACCAAGACGCGGGGCGAGGTCGCCGGCGGCGGCAAGAAGCCCTACAAGCAGAAGGGCACCGGCCGGGCCCGCCAGGGCTCGATCCGCGCTCCGCAGTTCGCCGGGGGCGGCGTGGTACACGGCCCGGTGCCGCGCGACTACAGCCAGCGCACCCCGAAGAAGATGAAGGCCGCCGCGCTGCGGGGTGCCCTCTCGGACCGGGCCCGCGCGGAGAAGGTGCATGTCGTCGAGGCGTTCGTCGCCGGTGAGAAGCCGTCAACGAAGGCGGCTCTGACCACCTTGGCGAAGCTGACCGACGCACGCCGGGTGCTGGTGGTGCTGAGCAGCACCGATGAGGTGAACTGGGTGTCGCTGCGCAACGAGCCGCGGGTGCACCTGATCGAGTCCGGCCAGCTCAACACGTACGACGTGCTGCTGGCCGACGACGTGGTCTTCACCAAGGAGGCCCTGGAGGAGTTCCTGGGCGTTCCCGCTGAGACCACCGAGGAGGGTGGCAAGTGAGCACGATCGCCGACCCGCGCGACATCATCATTGCGCCGGTCGTCTCGGAGAAGAGCTACAGCGAGCTGAACCGCAACTGGTACACGTTCCTGGTGCACCCGGACGCGAACAAGACCGCGATCAAGATCGCCATTGAGCAGATCTTCAACGTCCGCGTCCTGACGGTCAACACGCTCAACCGCGTGGGCAAGCGCAAGCGGACCCGGACCGGGTTCGGCAAGCGCAAGGACACCAAGCGGGCGATGGTGAAGCTGGCTGACGGTGACCGCATCGAGGCCTTCGGCGGCCCGGTCAGCTGAGGGGTGTAGACAATGGCTATCCGTAAGTACAAGCCGACGACGCCGGGCCGGCGTGGCTCGAGTGTCGCCGACTTCGCCGAGATCACCCGGTCCACGCCGGAGAAGTCGCTACTGGCCCCGCTGCCGAAGAAGGGTGGGCGGAACGCCCACGGCCGGATCACCGCCCGGCACCAGGGTGGCGGCCACAAGCGCCAGTACCGGATCATCGACTTCAAGCGAGTCGACAAGGACGGCGTGCCGGCGAAGGTCGCGCACATCGAGTACGACCCGAACCGCACCGCGCGGATCGCACTGCTGCACTTCCTGGACGGCGAGAAGCGGTACATCCTCGCGCCGAAGGACCTGAAGCAGGGCGACATCGTCGAGTCGGGTCCGGGCGCCGACATCAAGCCGGGCAACAACCTGCCGCTGCGGAACATCCCGGTCGGTCTGACGATCCACAACGTGGAGCTGCGTCCGGGGGGCGGCGCCAAGCTGGCCCGCTCCGCGGGGACCGGAATCCAGCTGCTCGGCCGGGAGGGCGCCTACGCGACCCTGCGGATGCCCTCCGGTGAAATCCGCCGCGTTGACGTGCGCTGCCGGGCCAGCATCGGTGAGATCGGCAACGCCGACCAGTCAAACATCAACTGGGGCAAGGCCGGCCGGATGCGGTGGAAGGGCAAGCGCCCGACCGTCCGTGGTGTGGCCATGAACCCGGTCGACCACCCGCACGGTGGTGGTGAGGGTAAGACCTCTGGTGGCCGGCACCCGGTCAACCCGCAGGGTAAGCCCGAGGGCCGTACCCGCCGTAAGGGCCAGCCGAGTGACCGGCTGATCGTCCGCCGTCGCTACGCCACGCGTAAGCGCGGCTGAGGGAGATAAGAGATGCCTCGCAGCCTGAAGAAGGGCCCGTTCATCGACGACCACCTGCTCAAGAAGGTGGAGACGCAGAACGACAAGGGCACCAAGAACGTCATCAAGACCTGGTCGCGGCGCTCGACGATCATCCCGGAGATGCTGGGTCACACGATCGCTGTGCACGACGGACGCAAGCACGTCCCGGTGTTCGTGACCGAGGCGATGGTCGGGCACAAGCTCGGCGAGTTCGCGCAGACCCGCACGTTCAAGGGTCACGAGAAGGACGACCGGAAGAGCCGTCGGCGCTGACGCCGCGGGCATACGGATAGAGGAACAAGGGGTTACAGCGATGCCAGGAAAGGGCGACGCTCCGGTGCTTCCGGGCGCGCGGGCGGTTGCGCGGTACGTGCGCATCTCGCCGATGAAGGCGCGCCGGGTGGTCAACCTCGTCCGCGGCCTGCCCGCGAAGGAGGCGCTCACGGTGCTGCAGTTCGCGCCACAGGCCGCGAGCGAGCAGGTGTACAAGGTACTCGCGAGCGCGATCGCCAACGCGGAGAACAACGAGCGGCTGGACCCCGATGCGCTGCTCGTCCGCGAGGCGTACGTGGACGAGGGCCCGACGATGAAGCGGTTCCAGCCGCGCGCCCAGGGCCGGGCGTACCGGATCCGGAAGCGCACCTGTCACATCACGGTGGTGGTTGAGGCGGTCGCGCCGGCTGCGCCCAAGAAGGCGGCGGCGAAGAAGGCGGCCCCGGCGAAGGAGACCACGCCAGCTGCGACCGAGAGCAAGACGGAGGGTGCCGAGTAATGGGTCAGAAGGTTCACCCGCACGGGTTCCGGCTCGGCATCTCGACCGACTGGAAGTCGCGCTGGTTCGCGGACAAGCTCTACAAGGACTACGTCGGCGAGGATGTCAAGATCCGGCGGATGATGTCCAAGGGCCTGGAGCGGGCGGGAATCTCCAAGGTTGACATCGAGCGCACCCGGGACCGGGTCCGCGTCGACATCCACACCGCCCGACCGGGCATCGTGATCGGCCGTAAGGGTGCTGAGGCCGACCGGATCCGCGGCAAGCTGGAGAAGCTGACCGGCAAGCAGGTCCAGCTCAACATCATCGAGGTGAAGAGCCCCGAGTCGGACGCGCAGCTCGTCGCGCAGGGCGTGGCCGAGCAGTTGTCCAGCCGGGTCAGCTTCCGTCGGGCGATGCGCAAGGCCATGCAGTCGGCGATGAAGAACCCGGTCTGCAAGGGCATCCGGGTGCAGGTCTCGGGGCGGCTCGGTGGTGCCGAGATGAGCCGGACCGAGTTCTACCGCGAGGGCCGGGTCCCGCTGCACACGCTACGGGCCAACATCGAGTACGGCTTCTTTGAGGCCCGGACCACCTTCGGCCGGATCGGTGTGAAGGTTTGGATCTACAAGGGCGACGCGGTGCCGGGCCGGGAGACCCCGGCCGAGGCTCCGTCGCGTCCGCGCCGGGAGCGCGGCGACCGCTCGGAGCGTCCGCGTCGGGGTAGGTCTGGTTCGTCCGGCACCACCGCTGGTGGCACCGAGGCCGGCCGCGCCGCCGCGACCACCATCGCGCAGGCGGCCGAGACGCCGAGCGGCGAGTCGGTGGACGCTGGCGCGATCGCGTCGGCCGCCACCCAGCCGGCAGAAACGCAGCAGGAGGGCTGACAGATGCTGATGCCGCGCAAGCCCCCGAAGGGCTTCCGCAAGCCGCACCACCCGGACCGCAGTGGCGCGTCCAAGGGCGGTAACCGGGTGGTGTTCGGCGAGTTCGGGATCCAGGCTCTCGAGCCGGCCTACGTGACCAACCGCCAGATCGAGTCGGCGCGTATCGCGATGACCCGGCACATCAAGCGTGGTGGCAAGGTCTGGATCACGATCTTCCCGGACCAGGCGCTCACCAAGAAGCCGGCGGAGACCCGGATGGGTTCCGGTAAGGGCTCTCCCGAGTGGTGGGTCGCGAATGTGAAGCCGGGGCGGGTTCTCTTCGAGATGTCCTTCCCCAACGAGCAGATCGCGCGTGAGGCGATGCGTCGCGCGATTCACAAGCTCCCGATGAAGTGCCGGATTGTTACACGCGAAGTGGGTGAATCCTGATGGCAGCGGGCGTTAAGGCCGCCGAGCTGCGTGAGCTCTCCGAGGAGGAGTTGGTCACGAAGCTGCGCGAGGCTAAGGCGGAGCTGTTCAACCTCCGCGTGCAGGCCGCAACCGGGCAGCTGGACAACAACCGGCGGCTGCAGGTCATTCGTCGGGAGATCGCCCGGATCTACACGATCATGCGTGAACGCGAGCTGGGGCTCTCGGCCGCGCCGACTGAGGTGACTGCAGGATGAGCGAGAACACCACCGCGACCACGCGGGCCCGCCGGAAGGTTCGTGAGGGCCTCGTGGTCAGCGACAAGATGGACAAGACCGTTGTCGTCGAGGTCGAGGACCGCGTCAAGCACGGGCTGTACGGCAAGATCATGCGCCGCACCAGCAAGCTGAAGGTCCACGACGAGCAGAACTCGGCCGGCATCGGCGACCGGGTCCTGATCATGGAGACCCGGCCGTTGTCTGCCACCAAGCGGTGGCGGCTCGTGGAGATCCTCGAGAAGGCCAAGTAGCGAAGGCTCGAGCTCGGCCGGTTCCGGTCGGGCGCAGGTTCCGCCAGGCTCCGGCCGCCGTGTGCGGCCGGAGAACCGGCAGACATAGGAGATAGACGTGATTCAGCAGGAGTCGCGACTGCGCGTCGCCGACAACACGGGTGCCCGGGAGATCCTGTGCATCCGGGTGCTCGGTGGCTCCGGTCGGCGCTACGCGAGCATCGGCGACGTCATCGTGGCCACCGTCAAGGACGCGATCCCGGGCGCCGGTGTCAAGAAGGGCGATGTCGTGAAGGCGGTCGTCGTTCGTACCGCCAAGGAGAAGCGGCGGCCGGACGGCTCGTACATCCGCTTCGACGAGAACGCCGCCGTCATCATCAAGGACGGTGGGGATCCGCGTGGCACCCGTATCTTCGGCCCGGTTGGCCGGGAGCTGCGGGACAAGCGGTTCATGAAGATTATTTCTCTCGCGCCGGAGGTGTTGTGACCGTGAAGGTCAAGAAGGGCGACACGGTCGTCGTCATCGCCGGCAAGGACAAGGGTGCCAAGGGTAAGGTCATCGCGGCCTACCCGCGGCAGGACAAGGTCCTGGTCGAGGGCGTGAACCGGGTCAAGAAGCACACCCGCATCAGCACCACCCAGCGTGGCGCGAAGACCGGTGGCATCGTCACCCAGGAGGCTCCGATCCACGTCTCGAACGTGATGGTCTTGGACTCCGACGGCAAGCCGACCCGAGTCGGTTACCGGATCGATGACAATGGCCAGAAGGTCCGCATCGCGCGTAGCACCGGTAAGGACCTGTGATGACCACGGCTACCGAAACCAAGACCATGCCGCGCCTCAAGGAGCGGTACCGTAACGAGATCGTGGGCCAGCTGCGGGAGCAGTACAAGTACGGCAACCCGATGCAGGTGCCGCGTCTGGTCAAGATCGTCGTCAACATGGGTGTCGGCGAGGCCGCCCGGGATGCCAAGTTGATCGACGGCGCCGTCCGCGATCTGGCCACCATCACCGGCCAGAAGCCGCAGGTTAGGCGGGCCACCAAGTCCATCGCGCAGTTCAAGCTGCGGGAGGGCATGCCGATCGGCGCGAAGGTCACGCTGCGCGGCGACCGGATGTGGGAGTTCCTGGACCGGCTGCTCTCCATCGCGCTGCCGCGTATCCGTGACTTCCGCGGTCTCGACGGGCGCAAGCTCGACGGGAACGGTAACTACACGTTCGGTCTGACCGAGCAGTCGGTGTTCCACGAGATCGACCAGGACAAGATCGATCGCCAGCGGGGCATGGACATCACGGTGGTCACCACCGCCACGACCGACGATGAGGGCCGGGCGCTGCTCAAGTTCCTGGGCTTCCCGTTCAAGGAGAACTGAGATGGCCAAGAAGGCGCTGATCCTCAAGGCGGCCGCGAAGCCGAAGTTCTCGGTTCGCGCGTACACCCGCTGCCAGCGGTGCGGGCGTCCGAAGGCGGTCTACCGCAAGTTCGGTCTCTGCCGGGTCTGCATCCGGGAGATGGCCCACCGCGGTGAGCTGCCCGGCGTGTCCAAGGCTTCCTGGTAATAGCCCGGCGCGCTCCGCGCGTCAGCTGCACTGTCTCTTCGCCGTAGGCCCGGGATCGCCCGGGAACCCCGGCGAGAAAGGTTGACGAGTTTAATGACGATGACCGACCCGATCGCAGACATGCTCACGCGTCTGCGTAACGCCAACCAGGCGTACCACGACCGGGTGACGATGCCCTACTCGAAGATCAAGGCGAATATCGCCGAGGTCCTCAAGTCCGAGGGGTACATCAGCACCTGGTTGGTCGAGGAGCCCGAGGAGAGCGCCGTCGGCAAGCGACTGGTCGTCGAGCTGAAGTACGGCCAGAACCGCGAGCGGAGCCTGGCCGGCATCAAGCGCGTGTCCAAGCCCGGCCTCCGGGTGTACGCCAAGTCGGGTGAGCTCCCGCGGGTGCTCGGCGGGCTTGGCGTGGCGATCATTTCGACGTCCCAGGGGCTGCTCACCGATCGGCAGGCCCGCAAGCGGAGCGTTGGCGGGGAAGTCCTCGCCTTCGTCTGGTAACGGGAGACAGGTAGAAATGTCGCGTATTGGACGTAAGTCGATCCCGGTGCCAGCCGGCGTTGACGTCACGATCGCCGGCCAGACCGTCACGGTCAAGGGCCCCAAGGGCGAACTCTCGCACACCGTCGCCGAGCCGATCACGATCGAGCGGGCGGAGGACGGGCAGCTGAACGTGGCTCGCCCGAATGACGAGCGCACGGCCAAGGAACTGCACGGACTGAGCCGTACCCTGGTCGCCAACATGATCGTCGGTGTGACCGAGGGCTACCGGAAGAGTCTGGAGATCGCGGGCACCGGTTACCGGGTAACCGCGAAGGGCAAGGACCTCGAGTTTGCGCTCGGGTTCTCGCACCCGGTCACCGTGGTGGCGCCGGAAGGCATCACCTTCTCGGTGGAGAAGCCCACGCTGTTCCACGTGGCCGGCATCAACAAACAGCTGGTCGGTGAGGTCGCCGCGAACATCCGGAAGATCCGTCCGCCGGAGCCCTACAAGGGCAAGGGCGTGAAGTACCAGGGTGAAGTGATCCGCCGTAAGGCCGGAAAGGCAGGTAAGAAGTGAGCGCCACGCTGCTCAAGCGTCGCCGCGGTGTCGCCGCCAAGCGCGCCGTCGGGCGGGCGCGCCGGCACTTCCGGGTCCGGCGGCAGGTCAGTGGGACGCCCGCGCGTCCCCGCCTGGTGGTCACCCGTTCGCTGCGGCACATCGTCGCCCAGATCGTGGACGACACCAAGGGGCACACCCTGGTGTCGGCCTCGACCCTGGATGCCTCGCTGCGGGGCACCGAGGGCGACAAGAGTGTTCTGGCCGGCAAGGTCGGCGTTCTGCTCGCCGAGCGGGCGAAGGCCGCTGGTATCGCCAAGGTCGTCTTCGACCGCGGTGGCAACCGGTACGCGGGGCGGGTCGCCGCGCTGGCCGACGCCGCCCGCGAAGCCGGGCTCGAGTTCTGACAAACCCCGTCACGAGAGAGAAGGAAGGCTGCTGATGCCAGGTCAACAGCGCCGTGGCGGCGGGTCCGGTGGCAACGAGGGTGGTCGCCGCGACAACCGCCGTGAGGGCGGCCGCGGAAACGCGCCCGTCGAGAAGACCCCGCACCTCGAGCGGGTCGTCGCAATCAACCGCGTCGCAAAGGTCGTGAAGGGTGGTCGTCGCTTCAGCTTCACCGCCCTGGTGATCGTGGGCGACGGCGACGGCACCGTCGGTGTGGGCTACGGAAAGGCCAAGGAGGTGCCCGCGGCGATCGCCAAGGGTGTCGAGGAGGCCAAGAAGCACTTCTTCAAGGTGCCGCGGATCGGTCAGTCCATCCCGCACCCGGTGCAGGGCGAGGACGCCGCCGGTGTCGTGCTGCTGAAGCCGGCTTCGGCCGGTACCGGTGTCATCGCCGGTGGCCCGGTCCGTGCCGTGCTGGAGTGCGCCGGCATTCACGATGTGCTTTCGAAGAGCCTCGGGTCGTCCAACCCGATCAACATCGTGCACGCCACGTTGGCGGCGCTGAAGGGGCTTGAGTCCCCTGAGGCCGTCGCCTCCCGGCGGGGCCTGCCGGTTGAGGACGTCGCGCCGGCGGCCATGCTGGCGTCGCGGGCGGAGGTGGCGTCCTGATGGCTCGCCTGAAGGTCACCCAGGTCCGGTCCGAGATTGGGACCAAGCAGAACCAGCGGGACTCGCTGCGTTCGCTCGGGCTCAAGCGGATCAACGACGTGGTGGTCAAGGAAGACCGTCCGGAGATTCGCGGCATGATCTTCACGGTCAACCACCTCGTGAAGGTCGAGGAGGTCGAGTAATGACGATCAAGGTCCACCACCTGCGTCCGGCGCCGGGTGCCAAGGTCGCCAAGACCCGGGTGGGTCGTGGTGAGGGCTCCAAGGGCAAGACCGCCGGTCGCGGTACCAAGGGGTCGAAGGCCCGGAAGAACATCTCGGCAGCGTTCGAGGGTGGGCAGATGCCTATCCACATGCGGTTGCCGAAGATGAAGGGCTTCAAGAACAAGTTCAAGGTGACCTTCCAGGTCGTCAACCTGGAGCGGCTCGCCGAGCTGTTCCCGAATGGTGGCCAGGTTGGCCCGGCCGAGCTGGTTGATGCCGGTGCGGTGCGCAAGGGGCAGCCGATCAAGGTCCTCGGGACCGGTGACCTCGGTGGCGTTACCCTCCAGGTCTCGGCGCAGGCGTTCAGCGCGTCGGCCAAGGAGAAGATCACTGCCGCCGGTGGTTCGATTACCGAGCTGTAAGAGGTCTGCGGCGGGGGCATGGTTGGGGAAACCGACCATGCCCCCGCCGCGACTCGTTGGCCGTCGTTATGTGGTGTGGGCCTGGTTCGTGGGAAACGTGAAGCGTCCTGAACCCGCTGCCCTGTGATTGGCCGTTTGAATGACCAGTGAGTCGCACCGCGTTTTGGTAATGCCGACCGCGACCGCTTTCGGGTTTGTTTCCCGAAAGAGTGAGACCGTGGTCTTGTGGCCCGCGTTCGCTACGCCTGCGGTAGCTTCGAGAAATGTGGCCGGGTTGGTCGCGGTAGAAATATTTCGAATTGACCGACGGGCTGGGTAACCCTCTTTCCAGGTGCTGCCGCGTTACGGTCCGGCGGACTCGAAGCCCTGATGCGGGAATGGTCAGCGATACCACTTTCGTGCTCGCGTGGCGCACCTGACGCGGACTTCACCGGCCAGGGTGGAGGCGTGGCTGAGGTCCGGTTGGACTGTGGCGAGCACCAGCGTGACGGCGGTGGCGAGACCGAGCCTGAGACCCGGACCGAGGCCGAGACCCAGATCAGGGGATCGAGGTCGGAGTCAGGTCGGGGTGCGCGGGAGCCGCCCGTAGCCGTTCGCTATAGTTTTCAACAATTCTGCACGCTAGCGTACGGGTGGTGCCGGGGTCAATAGAAGCTTATAGGCTCGATAAATCGGCGCGTCGCTCTCTGGTCGTCGGATGGGCGCGCAAGCTGCTCCGGGCCCCGATGTGGGAGGCCGTGGAGGTTCGCTCCCTCGTCTGTCAGGTGCGTATGCCGCGGCCTGACGGAACGAGACATGTAGGCACCCAGTGGTGTGGTGTTGGGCAAGCCTGTTAAGGTGTGACTTCGGCGTCGTCTAGGTCGCCAGTCTGATGGTGCCCGTGTTGGCGAAAGGCCACGCGGCCTTCGCGCAGGAGGAAGAACTTGCTGTCTGCCTTTCTCAGTGCGTTCCGTACGCCTGACCTGCGCAAGAAGCTGCTGTTCACGATCGGCATCATTGCGATCTACCGCCTCGGTGCCGCGCTGCCCAGCCCCGGTGTGTCGTACACCAACGTGCAGAAGTGCATCGACGCGACCCAGGGCAGCACCGGCGTACTGAACCTGCTCAACCTCTTCTCCGGTGGGGCGCTGCTGCAGCTCTCGGTCTTCGCGCTGGGCATCATGCCCTACATCACCGCGTCGATCATCCTGCAGCTGTTGACCGTGGTGATCCCTCGGCTGGAGCAGCTCCGTAAGGAGGGCCAGGCCGGCCAGGCGAAGATCACGCAGTACACCCGCTACCTGACCCTTGGGCTCGGCGTTCTGCAGGCGTCGGCCTTCGTGGCGCTGGCCCGCTCCGGGCAGCTCTTCAACAACCAGTGCGACCAGTTCCCGATCATCCCGGAAAACACCGGAATCCCGGACTGGCTGACTCTGAGCATCCTGGTCATGACGATGACCGCGGGCACCGGTGTGGTGATGTGGCTCGGCGAGCTGATCACTGGCCGCGGTGTCGGCAACGGCATGTCCGTGCTGATCTTCACTTCGATCGCGGCGCGGCTCCCCGCCGAGGGCTGGACGATCAAGGAGAGCCAGGGCTGGGCCAAGTTCCTGCTCGTCATCGCCCTGGTGCTGGTCATCATCACCGCGGTTACCTTCATCGAGCAGTCGCAGCGCCGGATCCCGGTGCAGTACGCCAAGCGCATGATCGGCCGGCGGATGTACGGCGGCACGTCCACCTACATCCCGTTGAAGGTGAACCAGGCTGGTGTCATCCCGGTCATCTTCGGTTCGTCGCTGCTCTACCTGCCGCAGTTGGCCCTGCAGTTCTTCGACCAGAACAACCCGGGCCGGACCCAGGTGTGGATCCAGAACAACCTGGTCGACCCGACCAGCCCGATCTACATCGTGGTCTACTTCCTGCTGATCATCTTCTTCACGTACTTCTACGTCTCGATCACCTTCAACCCGACCGAGGTCGCGGACAACATGAAGAAGTACGGCGGTTTCGTTCCGGGCATCCGTCCGGGCAAGCCGACCGCCGACTACCTCGACTTCATCCTCAGCCGGATCACCCTGCCGGGCGCGCTCTACCTGGCCGTCGTCTCGATCCTGCCGAACTTCTTCTTCATCTGGCTCGACCGCCAGCAGTACCTGAACTTCCCATTCGGCGGTACCGCAGTGCTGATCATGGTTGGTGTCGGCCTTGAGACCACCAAGCAGATCGAGAGCCAACTGATGCAGCGGAACTACGAAGGGTTCCTGCGGTAGATGAGACTCGTTCTGGTTGGCCCGCCGGGCGCGGGCAAGGGCACGCAGGCAGAGTTCGTCGCCGCGCACCTCGCGGTGCCGAAGATCTCGACCGGGGACATCTTCCGGTCCAACGTCTCGCAGGGCACGCCCCTCGGGGTCCAGGCCAAGCGGTACATGGACGCCGGCGAGTTAGTGCCGGATGAGGTGACCATCAGCATGGTCCGGGACCGGCTCGCCGAACCGGACGCCGGTGCGGGGTTCCTTCTCGACGGCTTCCCGCGGACCACCCCACAGGCGGTCGCGCTGGACAAGCTCCTCGTTGACCTGGGCGCCGCGCTGGACCTGGTGCTGGAATTGGTGGTTGACGACGACGAGGTCATTCGGCGGCTCTCCGGCCGGCGTACCTGCCGGGGCTGCGGCAAGGTCTGGCACGTCGAGTTCGACGCCCCCAGTCAGGAGGGGCGCTGTGACCGGTGTGGCGCCGAGCTGTTCCAGCGCGACGACGACAAGCCGGAGACCATCGCCACCCGGTTGCGGGAGTACACGGACAAGACCGCGCCATTGGTGGATTACTACGGTGCCCAGAGCAAGCTCGTGGGTATCGACGCCACCGGCCCGGTCGAGGATGTCACCGTTCGGGCAATCGATGCTCTGCGGTCCTACGGCGGCTGAGTCCCAGCACCGCGGATAGAGCCCCGGTAGCGGGGTACGTGGCGGCGTGCCCGCTTTTCGGTGAGAGAGGTTTACCCCGATGCGTCGTCCCCAGCTGGATATCCAGCTGAAGACCCCGGACCAGATCGAGAAGATGCGCGCCGCCGGGCTGGTGGTGGCGGAGGCGTTGCGCCGGATGCGGGAGGCGGTGGCTCCCGGGGTCAGCACCGCGGAGTTGGACGCGATCGCCGAGTCGACGATCCGGGCGGCGGGGGCGACCCCGTCCTTCCAGGGCTACCACGGCTTCCCGGCCTCGATCTGCGCATCGGTCAACGAGCAGGTTGTGCACGGTATTCCGGCCCCCACCCAGGTGCTCCGGGACGGAGATATCATCTCCCTCGACTGCGGTGCGGTGCTGGACGGTTGGCACGGGGACGCGGCCATCACCGTCGCGGTGGGCGACGTGGAGCCGGCGTTACTGAGGATGGCCGCGGTCGCCGAGGACGCGATGTGGGCCGGCATCGCCGCGGCCGCCCGCGGCGCTGCCAGTGGCAAGGGACGGCTTACCGACATCTCCCACGCCGTCGAAACGGCGGTCCGCAAGGGCGGGCGGTACGGCATCGTCGACGGGTATGGCGGTCATGGAATCGGCACCGAGATGCACCAGGATCCGCACGTGCTCAACCACGGCCGCCCGGGTAGGGGCCCCCGGTTGGTGCCGGGGATGGCGCTGGCCATCGAGCCGATGATCACGCTGGGCTCGCCCCGGACGGCAGAGCTGGCCGATGGCTGGACGGTGGTGACGCGGGACGGCTCCCGGGCGGTGCACGTGGAGCACAGCATGGCACTGTTGCCGGACGGGGTGTGGGTGCTCACCGCGGTTGACGGAGGGCGGGAGCGCCTCGGTGACCTGGTGACCGCGCGGCAACCAGCGGTTGCCGGCTGAAGCCCGAGACCATCCAGCTCAGGCCCGCGAGCAGCCAGCTGACCGCGAGCAGCCCGGGACAGCCCGTGGGCAGCGTGGCGCCAGCCCGGGAGCGGCCGGCTCGGCCGAGGAGTTGCCCGGCCTCGGGTTGCCGACGCGCTCGGCGTCGCGGCGGGCGGCGGCATCTTCATCGGGGCCCTGGCGGGCATTGACCACGCCGCCGCCGCGGTCCAGACTCGTGACGGCCTGGGCCTCCGGTGGGGGTGACGGGTTGGTGCGGCCCGCCTCCCAGCACTCCGACGGGGGCGATGACTGTTCGATCGTCCGGTTCGATGAGGTCAACTGCCCGGTCGGGTGGTCGGTTTGGCGACGGCGTACGGGCCGGCGTACACTTTCTGATCGGCGCACAGCGTCCACTCCGGCATGCCCGCCCGCGCTTCGGCGGGTGCTGGAGCCGCGGCTGGCGCGGGTCACCTGATTTCGATCAGTCATCCCGTGAAAGACGTTGTGGGCCGTCCGGAGCAACCGACGTCAGGACAGCGGAGGACATGCCGAAAAAAGACGGAGCCATCGAGATCGAGGGCCGGGTTATCGAGCCCCTGCCGAACGCCATGTTCCGGGTGGAGCTCGCCAACGGGCACAAGGTGCTGGCTCACATCAGCGGCAAGATGCGGCAGCACTACATCCGCATCCTGCCGGAGGACCGGGTCGTCGTCGAACTTTCGCCGTACGACCTGACCCGAGGGCGCATCGTCTACCGCTACAAGTAAGCCTGACGGCGGCCGGGTGATCCCGTGTCCGTCATCGTCGCCCGGAGTCGTGCCTGTCGCGTCGCCGGGCCAGATCGGAAGTAAGGCAACCGTGAAGGTCAAGCCGAGCGTCAAGCGGATCTGCAACAAGTGCCGGGTGATCCGCCGGCACGGCCGGGTCATGGTCATTTGCACCGACCCGCGCCACAAGCAGCGCCAGGGCTGACTGTCCGGCCGGTCGTGACAACGCGACCGGTCGACACCGGACCCGGCCGCAGATTCCGTCACAACACAGCACATGCTCGTTCCAGCCGCAGGGAGTGCGCAGCGCGTACCTCGTCGTGGTTAACCCCCGGTCGGAGGCCGGGGCCCGCTCGGGCAGCGACCGAACCGGTCGCCGGCGTCGGTATCGGCGTCGGAGACGGGGAGGTCGGTAGCGGGATGGGACGGGACCACACCTCCGCCAGAAACCACGAGGAGTACGCCCGCACATGGCACGGCTAGTCGGCGTGGATCTCCCCCGCGAGAAGCGGTTGGAGATTGCGCTCACCTACATCTTCGGCGTGGGTCGCACCCGCGCCCTGGAGACGCTCGCCGCCACCGGCATCTCGCCGGACAAGCGCGCCCGGGACCTCACGGACGAGGAGCTCGTGCAGCTCCGCGACCACATCGAGGCCAACTACAAGGTCGAGGGCGACCTGCGCCGCGAGGTCGCCGCGGACATCCGTCGCAAGGTCGAGATCGGCTGCTACGCCGGTATCCGGCACCGCCGGGGTCTACCGGTTCGTGGTCAGCGGACGCGGACCAACGCCCGCAGCCGCAAGGGCCCGAAGCGGACCGTCGCCGGCAAGAAGAAGCCCGGCAGGAAGTAATAGGAGCGCAGAAGACTTATGCCACCGAAGGCTCGTGCCGGAGCCGCCGTCAAGAAGGTCCGGCGCAAGGAACGCAAGAACGTCGCCCACGGCCAGGCGCACATCAAGAGCACCTTCAACAACACCATCGTGTCCGTCACGGACCCGACCGGTGCGGTCATCTCCTGGGCCTCCGCCGGCCAGGTTGGCTTCAAGGGCTCCCGCAAGTCGACTCCGTTCGCCGCGCAGCTGGCCGCCGAGGCCGCCGCGCGTCGCGCGATGGAGCACGGCATGCGCAAGGTCGACGTGTTCGTCAAGGGCCCCGGCTCCGGCCGGGAGACCGCCATCCGTTCGCTGCAGGCCGTCGGCCTGGAGGTCGGTCAGATCTCCGACGTGACCCCGCAGCCGCACAACGGGTGCCGTCCGCCGAAGCGTCGCCGGGTCTGAGAGGTAGGAAGAGATGGCTCGTTACACCGGTGCTGACTGCCGCCGTTGCCGGCGGGAGAAGATGAAGCTGTTCCTCAAGGGCAGCAAGTGCGATGGCCCGAAGTGCCCGTTCGAGTCCCGGCCGTTCCCGCCCGGGCAGCACGGCCGTGGCCGCACGAAGGAGACGGAGTACCTGCTCCAGCACCGCGAGAAGCAGAAGGCCCGCCGGGTCTACGGCGTGCTGGAGAAGCAGTTCCGCGGCTACTACGACGAGGCCGTGGCGAAGCAGGCCAAGACCGGTGAGGTCCTCCTGCAGATCCTCGAGTCGCGGCTGGACAACGTGGTCTACCGGGCCGGCTACGCCAAGTCCCGGGACATGGCCCGGCAGCTGGTCAAGCACGGTCACTTCACGGTGAACGGCAAGAAGGTCGACATTCCGTCGTACCGCGTCAAGGAGCACGACATCATCGAGGTCCGGGGCAAGAGCAAGGAGCTCACCCCGTTCCTGGTGGCGCAGGCCGAGGCCGGCTCCAAGAGCGTGCCGGCGTGGCTGGAGGCCATTCCGAGCCAGATGAAGGTGCTCGTGCACTCGCTCCCGAGCCGCCAGGTGATCGACACCCAGGTCCAGGAGCAGCTGATCGTCGAGCTCTACTCCAAGTAGGTGCTCGGGTGGTGGTCCGCCCCCTCCCGGGGCGGGCCACCACAACGGTGTGTGTCGTGGGCGTCATATGGCGGGCGCCCCGGAAGAAAAGAGAAGAGATGCTCATCTCCCAGCGGCCCTCGCTCTCCGAGGAGTCGATCAACGAGACCCGGTCCCGGTTCACCATCGAGCCGCTGGAGCCCGGCTTCGGCTACACCCTGGGTAACTCGCTGCGCCGGACGCTGCTGTCGTCCATCCCCGGTGCGGCGGTGACCTCGATCAAGATCGACGGTGTGCTGCACGAGTTCACCACGATCCCCGGGGTCAAGGAGGATGTGGTCGAGCTCGTCATGAACATCAAGGAGCTCTGCGTCAGCTCCGAGCATGACGAGCCGGTCAGCATGTACCTGCGTAAGCAGGGCCCGGGCGACGTGACCGCAGGTGACATCCAGCCCCCGGCTGGCGTCTCGGTGCACAACCCGGATCTGAAGCTCGCCACCCTCAACGGCAAGGGCCGGCTCGACATGGAGCTGACCGTCGAGCGGGGCCGTGGCTACGTCACCGCGGCACAGAACAAGCAGGCGGGTGCCGAGATCGGTCGGATCCCGGTCGACTCGATCTACTCGCCGGTGCTCCGGGTCACCTACCGGGTCGAGGCGACCCGGGTCGAGCAGCGGACCGACTTCGATCGGCTGATCATCGACGTCGAGTCGAAGCCGTCGATGGGGCCCCGCACTGCCCTGGCCTCGGCCGGTTCCACGCTGGTCGAGCTCTTTGGCCTGGCCCGGGAGCTGGACGAGACCGCGGAGGGCATCGACATCGGGCCGTCCCCGCAGGACGCCCAGCTGGCAGCGGATCTGGCGCTGCCGATCGAGGAGCTGGACCTCACCGTCCGCTCCTACAACTGCCTCAAGCGCGAGGGCATCAACACCGTTGGTGAGCTCATTGGGCGTACCGAGGCTGACCTCCTCGACATCCGGAACTTCGGCCAGAAGTCGATCGACGAGGTCAAGATGAAGCTCGCCGGGATGGGCTTGGGGCTGAAGGACTCGGCCCCGAACTTCGACCCGGCGAACGTCGTGGACGCCTTCGGTGAGGCCGACTACGACACCGAGGACTACCGCGAGACTGAGCAGCTGTAAGCGCGGCTGAGGATTGACGAGGAGCACCGAGAATGCCCACGCCCACCAAGGGTGCCCGCCTCGGCGGTAGCCCGGCGCACGAGCGGTTGATGCTGGCCAACCTGGCCATGTCGCTGTTCCAGCACGGCAAGATTCAGACCACCGAGACCAAGGCCCGGCGGCTGCGCCCGCTCGCGGAGCAGCTGATCACCAAGGCGAAGCGCGGTGACCTGGCCGCCCGGCGTCGGGTGCTCGGGGTCGTCAAGGACAAGGACGTGGTCTACACCCTGTTCGACCAGATCGCGCCCCGGTACGCCAACCGCAACGGTGGCTACACCCGGATCGTGAAGACCGGTCCGCGTAAGGGTGACGCCGCACCGATGGCGATCATCGAGCTGGTCGAGGAGCTGGCGGTCGCGCAGCCGAAGGCGAACAAGAAGACCGCCGGCCGCAAGGCCGCGCAGCAGGACAAGGTCGAGGCGCTCGCCCCAGCCGCGGAGGCCCCGGCGCCGAGCAGCGGCGACCAGGACGCCGAGGCGCCCGTCTCGGTCTCGGGTGACACCGCTGCGGCCCGCGCGGACAGCGACCTCGCTGTCGAGGAGAACAACGAGCAGAACAAGGCCTGATCGGCCAGGCTCCCGTCGGGCCCGACACCCACCCGGGTGTCGGGCCCGACGCGCGGAAGGGGACACGAGTGCAGGAGCGCACCCGGGTACGGCTGGATGTCTCGTATGACGGCACCGACTTCTCCGGCTGGGCGGTCCAGCCGCAGCGACGTACGGTCGCTGGTGCCCTCGTGGCGGCGCTTGACCTGGTGCTCGGTGCCGGCGCGGCGACCGGGCTGACCGTCGCCGGTCGGACCGACGCCGGCGTCCACGCCACCGGGCAGGTCTGCCACGTCGACCTGCGGACCGAGCTGTGGCACCAGCACGAGCACACCCTGCTGCGGCGGCTGGCCCGGCTGCTCCCCACCGACGTCCGGGTTCGGGCGATGACGGGAGCGCCGGCCGACTTCGACGCCCGTTTCTCGGCGACCTTCCGGCGGTACGAGTACCGCGTCACAGACGCGCCCTGGGGGGCGGAGCCGTTGCGGCGCCACGACACCCTGTCCTGGCCGAGCCGGCTCGACCTGGCCGCGCTGAACACCGCCGCCGACGGGCTGGTGGGGGAGCACGACTTCGCCGCGTACTGCCGGCGTAAGGAGAACGCGACGACGTTGCGGGAGGTGACCCGGCTGGACTGGCGGCGTGCCCCGGACGGGATTCTCGTGGCGACCGTGCAGGCCGACGCCTTCTGCCAGGCGATGGTGCGCAGTCTGGTCGGTGCGATGCTGGCCGTCGGGGATGGCCGCCGCCCCGCTGACTGGCCGGCCGGGCTGCTCGCCCGTCGGGAGCGCGCCAGTGAGGTGAACGTCGCCCCGGCACACGGCTTGACCCTGGTCGAGGTGGGTTACCCGGATGACCCGGCCGAGTACGGCCGGCGGGCCACCCGGACCCGCCGGTTGCGGGTGCCGCCCCCGGCCTGAGGCGGGGCGTCGGCGGGGCCGGTGCGAGAATCAACGGTGTGACCGGCGACCACTACTTCACCGCTGAACCGGCGACTGCCGCCCAACCCCGGGAGGTGGTCTTCGCCGCGGCCGGCCGCGACTACACGCTGGCCTCCGCCGGCGGTGTCTTCTCCGCCGGGCGGCTTGACCCGGGGACGGCGGTGCTGCTGCGGAAGGCCGAGCTACCGGCGCCGGAGAGCACCGGTCACCTGCTCGACCTCGGCTGCGGCTTCGGACCGATCACCTGTGTGCTCGCCACCTCGGTGCCGTCGGCCACCGTCTGGGCCGTCGACGTCAACGAGCGGGCTCGTGAGCTGACCACGGCCAACGCCGCGCGGGTCGGGGCGGCGGCCCGGGTCCGCGTCGCCCCGCCGGACGCGGTGCCAGCGGCGGTGACGTTCGATCAGATCTGGTCGAATCCGCCGATCCGGATCGGCAAGAACGAGCTGCACCAGCTCCTGCTGCGCTGGCTGCCCCGGCTGGCGCCGGACGGGGTGGCCTGGCTGGTTGTCGCCCGGCACCTTGGTGGTGACTCGTTACACCGCTGGCTGTCCGAGCGGGGCTGGCAGGTGGCGCGGCCGGCGAGCCAGAAGGGCTACCGGTTGCTGCGGGTGACCAGGTAGGACGGGTTGGTCCCCTAGCGCGCGTTGGTCCGGTAAAACGGGTTGGCCCGGCCGGGCTGGCCCGGCAGGATGCCAACGTGGGTTACGTGGATGTGGCAGCCGTTGGGCACTGGCTGCCCGACGGGCGACAGCTCTTCGGCGATGTGTCGTTCCGGGTCGGTGATGGTGCCAAGATCGCCCTGGTCGGGCCGAACGGCGCGGGCAAGACGACGCTGCTGCGCATGGTCGCCGGCGACCTGCCGGTGCAGCGCGGCGTGGTCACCCGGGCCGGCGGGCTGGGGGTGATGCGTCAGTTCATCGGGATGATCGGCGACGAGTCGACCCTCGCCGACCTGGCCCTCTCCCTCGCCCCGCCCCGGCTGCGCGAGGCGGGTAGGCGGGTCGCCGGGACGGAGTCGGCGATGCGGGCGGCTGAGGTGCGCGGCAAGTACAGCACCGCCGCCGGAAAGGCCCAGCTCGCGTACGCGGACGCGCTCGCCGCCTGGGGGGAGGCGGGCGGGTACGACGCGGAGGTGCTCTTCGACACGGTGACCACGATCGTGCTCGACCTGCCGTGGGACACGGCGCGGCACCGTCCGGTCCGGACGCTCTCCGGCGGCCAGCAGAAGCGCTTCGCCCTGGAGCTGCTCCTGCGTGGTCCGGAAGAGGTGCTCCTGCTCGACGAGCCGGACAACTTCCTCGACGTGCCCGGGAAGCGCTGGTTGGAGGCGCGGCTGCGGGAGTCCGGCAAGTCGGTGCTGTACGTCTCGCACGACCGGGAGTTGCTGGCCCGCACCGCGGACCGGGTGGTGGCGGTCGAGGGCGGTGGCGCGTGGGTGCACCCGGGTGGCTTCGCCAGCTGGCACGAGGCCCGCGTCGCCCGGCACGACCGTCTCGACGAGCAGCGTCGGCGGTGGGACGAGGAACACCAGAAGCTGCGGGAACTGATGCTGATGTACAAGCAGAAGGCCGCGTACAACTCGGGTATGGCCTCCCGCTACCAGGCCGCCCAGACCCGGTTGCGGAAGTTCGAGGAGGCCGGGCCGCCGCCCGTACCCCCGAAGGAGCAGGACATCCGGATGCGGCTGGCCGGCGGCCGCACCGGTAAGCGTGCCCTGATCTGCGAGCAGTTGGCGCTCGATGACCTGACCTACCCCTTTGACCTGGAGCTCTGGTACGGCGACCGGGTCGCCGTGCTCGGTGCCAACGGGACCGGGAAGTCGCACTTCCTCCGCCTGATCGCCCGGGGCGGAACCGACCCCGATCCGGCGAATCAGCCGGTTGACGGCGGTACGCGGCTCACACCCGTCGGGCATGACGGGGTGGCCCGACTCGGTGCCCGGGTCCGGCCCGGCCACTTCTCCCAGACCCACGACCGGCCGGAGCTGATGGAGCGGACGCTGGTCGACATCCTCTGGCGGGGCGACGAACACCGCGCCGGCATGGATCGGCACGCGGCGATGGCCGCGCTGTCCCGGTACGAGCTGGCCGGGCAGGGGGACCAGCGGTTCGGTACGCTCTCCGGCGGCCAGCAGGCTCGGTTCCTGGTGCTGCTGCTGGAGTTGTCCGGGGCGACTTTGCTGCTGCTTGACGAGCCGACCGACAACCTGGACCTGGCCTCGGCGGAGGCGCTCGAATCGGGGCTGGCCGCGTTCGCCGGGACGGTGGTGGCGGTGACGCATGATCGATGGTTCACCCGTTCGTTTGATCGATTCTTGCTGTTCCAAGGGGACGGCGAGGTGGTGGAGGCCGCCGAGCCGGTCTGGGAGGTGGCCTGAGCGCGGGCGGCATAGGGTGGATCTCGTGACTGAGATGACGTACCGCCGGTTGGGCGACTCCGGGCTCGTGGTGTCCGCGGTCGGCATCGGCTGCAACAACTTTGGCCGCCGGGTCGACCTGGACGGGACCCGGGCGGTGGTGGCGGCCGCCCTCGATTCCGGGATCAACTTCTTCGACACCGCCGACATCTATGGTGCTCCGCCGGGTGGCTCCGAGGAACTCCTCGGCCAGGTGCTCAAGGGAGGCCGGGACGATGTGGTGATCGCCACCAAGTTCGGCATGGACATGGACGGCCATAACGGACCGGACTACGGTGCCCGCGGTGCCCGTCGCTATATCATGCGGGCGGTGGAGGCTTCGCTGCGTCGGCTGCAGACCGACCACATTGACCTGTACCAGCTGCACGAGCCGGACCCCGGCACCCCGATCGACGAGACGCTGGCCGCACTGGACGATCTGGTCACCGCCGGCAAGGTGCGTTACCTGGGTAACTCCAACTTCGACGGCTGGCAGATCGCCGACGCGGACTGGACCGCCAGCTCGCGCGGGTCGACCCGGTTCATCTCCGCCCAGAACCACTACTCGCTGCTCCAACGGGGTGTCGAGGCCGAGGTTGTCCCGGCGTGTGAGCGGTTCGGGCTGGGCCTGCTGCCCTTCTTTCCCCTCGCCAACGGCCTGCTCACCGGCAAGTACAAGCGCGGCGAGGCCGCGCCGTCGGGCAGTCGCCTCGCCGGTGGCGGCCGGTACGCGGCCCGGCTGGCCGCCGCCGACTGGGACACCATCGAGGCGCTCGAGGCCTACGCGGCCGAGCGCGGCCTCAGCCTGCTTCAGGTCGCCATCGGCGGGCTCGCCGCCCAGCCCGCGGTGGCCTCGGTGATCGCCGGTGCCACCACCCCCGACCAGGTACGGGCCAACGCGGCGGCCGGTGCCTGGGTGCCCGACGCCGACGACCTGGCCGCCCTGCGGGCGGTACTCGACAGCTAGCGAGTGGAGAATCTCGGCCTCCCATCGTCTCAATGGTGGGAGGCCGATTCGTGTCCGGGCCGGCTCCGGCAGCGGCCGGTCCGCACACTTGCGCCGAGGACGCCGTCTTGGCAGCCACACGGCGCCTGCCGTACGGTGGTGGGTAGTAACCCACGGGAGCCCGGTAAACCGGGCTGAGAGGGGGGCTGAGAGCCCCCGACCGTTGAACCTGATCCGGGTAGTGCCGGCGCAGGGAGGAGAGTTGCCGTGTCGTCCCTTGGGCGTCTACATCTGATTACCGACACCAGACCTGGGCGCAACCCGCTCACCGTGGTGCGGGCCGCCTTGTCGGTGGCCCGTACCGAACTGGTCGTCCAGGTCCGCGTGACCGACGACGCGACCGACCGGCAGGCGTACGACCTGGCCCGCCAGGTGACCGCGCTCTGCGCCCCGTACGGTGCGACCTGCCTGGTGAACGATCGGCTACACGTGGCCCTGGCGGTTGGTGCCGCCGGTGGACACGTGGGCGCCGACGACCTGCCCGTCGGGGCGGCCCGCGCGGTGCTCGGCTCCGCCGCTGTCCTCGGCGCCACCGCCCGGTACGCGGACACCGCTGTCGAGGCGGTCGTCGCCGGGGCCAGTTACCTCGGGGTCGGGCCGGTCCACTCCACCACCTCAAAGGACGGCCTGCCGCCCGCGATCGGCGTGGCGGGGGTACGGGCGGTTGCCGCCGCGGTCAGCGTGCCGGTGATCGCCATCGGGGCGGTGACCGCAGCGGACGTGCCGGCCCTGCGGGCCGCGGGCGCGTACGGAGTGGCGGTGATCGGCGCGCTCTCGCACGCCGCCGACCCCGCCCGGACCACCGCCGAACTGATCAAGGCGCTGACGTGGTGAGCAAACTGCCGGGTACCCCCCGGGGCGGCAACCGGAACTCGCTGTCCACTCCCGACGTCGCGGTGGTCGGGGCCGGGCCGATCGGCCTGGCCATCGCCTGGCGGTGCGCGGCCCGCGGGCTGCGGGTCGTCGTACACGACCCGGATCCCGGCTCGGGTGCGGTGCACGCCGCGGCGGGGATGCTCGCGCCGGTCGCCGAGGCGTACTTCGGGGAGCACGAGCTGACTGGCCTGCTCACCGAGTCGGCGGCGCGCTGGCCGGCGTTCGCCGCGGAGCTGGCCGCCGCCTCCGGTACCGACGTCGGCTACCGCAGCGAGGGCACCCTGATGGTCGGGCTCACCACCGACGATCTTGCGGTGGCCCGTCGGCTCTGGGCGTACCAGCAGGGGCTGGGGCTGCCGGTCACCCCACTGCGCCCCTCCGAGCTTCGAGACCGGGAGCCGGCGCTGTCACCCCGGATGCGGGGTGGCGCCTACGCCGGCACCGACCACCAGGTGGACCCGCGGCGGTTGGTGTCGGCGTTGCGCACCGCCACCGAGCGGGCCGGGGGAGTGCTGGTGCCGACGCCGGTCCAGCAGTTGACCGAGGTGACAGCGGGGACCACGGTCGTCGCGGCCGGCTGTGGCTCCGCTGCCCTGACCGGGCTGCCCGTCCGCCCGGTCAAGGGCCAGGTGCTTCGGCTCCGTGCTCCCGGTGCGCCGGGCTTCCAGCACGTGATCCGGGGTTTCGCCGATGGGGAACAGGTCTATCTCGTCCCGCGGCCGGACGGGGAGGTGGTGGTCGGGGCGACCTCGGAGGAGCGCACCGACACCATGGTGACCAGCGGTGCGGTGTTGCGGCTACTCCGGGCCGCCACCGACCTGGTACCCGAGGTGGCTGAGTACGAGCTGGTCGAGGCGGTCGCCGGGCTCCGTCCGGGTAGCCCCGACAACGCGCCGATCCTCGGTCCGTTGCCCGGGCGGCCAGCGGTGCTCGCCGCGACCGGGCACCACCGGCACGGGGTCGTGCTCACCCCGGTCACCGCCGACCTGATCGCCGACCTGATCAGCACCGGTACGCCGGATCCGCTACTCGCCGCCTTCACCCCGGAGCGCCTCGGTCCGGGGCGCTCCCGTCCACCCGCCACCGCCGACCCGGCGTGCGGATCCGCCGTGCCCCGGCCGACCCCACTGGAGGAGTCGTGGAACTGATGGTGAACGGCCTTGGGCGCAGCCTGCCCACCGGCTCCACCCTCGCGGACCTGGTCCGGGCGGTGACCGAACAGGAGCGTGGTCTGGCGGTCGCCGTCAACGGCGAGGTCGTGCCGCGGGGTGGCTGGCCGGTCACCCTGCTGTGCGAGGGCGACCGGGTCGAGGTGCTCAGCGCCGCGCAGGGCGGGTGAGCGGGGTGACTTTCGAACTGGGTGGAGTACCGATCCCGTCGCGCCTGGTCCTCGGCACCGGCGGGGCCGCCAACCTCACCGTCCTGGAAGAGGCGATCCGAGCCTCCGGCACCGGCCTGGTCACCGTGGCGCTGCGCCGGGTGGACACCACCGGGGGCCCTTCGGGTGGCCTACTGGACCTGGTCGACCGTTGCGGGGTCCGGCTGCTACCCAACACCGCCGGCTGCTACACGGCGGGTGAGGCGGTCAAGGTGGCCCAGCTGGCCCGGGAGGCGTTCGAGACCGACTGGGTGAAGCTTGAGGTGATCGGCGACGAGCGCACCCTGCTGCCCGACGGCGTGGAGCTGTTGCGGGCCGCGGAGGAGTTGGTCGCCGACGGTTTCACCGTGCTGCCGTACACCTCGGACGACCCGATCCTGGCGCGTCGGCTCGCCGATGTCGGCTGCGCGGCGGTGATGCCGGCGGGTTCCCCGATTGGGTCGGGGCTCGGGGTGTCGAACCCGCACCACATCCGGCTCATCCGGCAGAGCGTGGCGGTGCCAGTGATCTTGGATGCGGGGATCGGCACCGCCTCCGATGCGGCGCTCGCCATGGAATTGGGCTGCGACGCGGTGCTGCTGGCCAGCGCGGTGACTCGGGCCGCCGATCCGGTGGCGATGGCGACGGCGATGCGGTACGCGGTCGATGCCGGCCGGCTCGCGTACCAGGCCGGCCGGATACCGCGCCGCTTCCACGCCCTCGCCTCGACTCCGGACGACGGGCGGCCAGAGCTGTGACCGGGCCGACCGGCCTGGTGGTACTCACCGATCGCCGGATGGCGCGGCGACCGCTCGTCGAGGTTGTCGCCGCGGCCGTGGCCGGCGGTACGCGCTGGGTGGTGCTGCGGGAGCGAGATCTTCCCCGGGCTGAGCGAGCCGCCCTCGCCGATGAGCTGCGTCAGGTCCTCACCCCGGTCGGTGGCACGTTGGTCGTTGCCGGCCCGGACCCGCTCGGCGGCGACGCGGTGCACCTGTCGGCGGCTGGTCCGTACCCGCCGCCGCGACTCGGGCTGATCGGCCGTTCCTGCCACGACGAGGCGGAACTGGGCCGGCTCACGGTTGAGGACTACGCCACTCTCTCCCCCGTATATCCGACGCCGACGAAGCCCGGCTACGGCCCACCGTTGCTTCCGTCCGGGCTGGCAAGCTTGCTCAAGGCCAGTCCGGTCCCGGTGGTGGCGCTGGGCGGGATCGAGACGTCCGGGCAGGTGCGCGACTGTGTGCGGGCGGGAGCCGCCGGGGTGGCGGTCCTGGGTGCGATCATGCGGGCCGAGGACCCGGGCGCCGTGGCCGCCGCCCTTCAGGGAGCCTTCGACACCGTCTCCAGCGCAGGTGTGCGATGACGCCCCGCACCGTCCTCACCATCGCTGGCTCGGACTCCGGCGGGGGCGCCGGCATCCAGGCCGACCTGAAGGTCTTCGCGGCGCTGGGGGCGTACGGCACCAGCGTCATCACCTCCGTCACCGCGCAGAACACCTGCGGTGTTGACGCCGTGCTGTCGTTGCCCCCGCAGACCGTCACCGACCAACTGGAGAGCGTGCTCACCGACTTCACGGTGCGGGCGGTGAAGACCGGTACGCTCGGCAGCCCGGCGATCGCCGACGCGGTCGCTGTTGCGGCGGGGGAGGGTCGACTGCCGCATCTCGTCGTCGACCCGGTGCTGGTGGCGACCAGTGGGCGCCGGCTGGGCACGGTCGCGGCGGTGGAGCGGTTGCTGCCGTTCGCCCGGGTGGCGACGCCGAATCGGGCGGAGGCCGCGGCCCTCACCGGCGCGCGGGTCGAGACGGTCGAGGAGATGATCGTCGCGGCGAAGGCACTGGCCGCCGGCGGACCGGAGTATGTCGTGGTCACCGGCGGGGACACCGACGGTGATGAAGCGGCGGTGGACGTGCTCCACGGCGAGGACGTCACCACCCAGCTCCGGGCGGCCCGGGTATCGACCCGGCACAACCACGGCACTGGGTGCTCGTTCTCGGCGGCCATCGCCGCCCGGCTGGCGCTCGGTGATTCGGTGCCGGTTGCCGTCGCGGCGGCCAAGGAATATGTGACCCGGGCGCTGATCGGCGCTCGGGGCTGGGAGTTGGGCGCGGGACGCGGACCACTCGATCACTTCAGCTGGTCCGTCTGACCTATAGGGAGGCTGTCATGCAGAAACGTCGCAAGGTCTACGTCGAGGGGTCGCGGCCGGACATCCAGGTGCCCTTCGCCGAGGTCGACCTCGCCGGAGACAACCCGCCGGTGCGGCTCTACGACACCTCGGGACCGGGCTCCGACCCGGAGGCGGGGCTACCGCCGATGCGCGGCAGGTGGATCGCGTCCCGGGGGGATGTCGCCCCGGTTCGCGGCGCCGGTACCCCGTTGGCGGGGGTGGACGGCCAGCGGCCGACCCAACTCGCGTACGCCCGGGCCGGGGTGGTGACGCCGGAGATGGAGTTCGTGGCGATCCGTGAGGGGGTGGCGCCGGAGCTGGTGCGGGAGGAGATCGCGTCCGGGCGGGCCGTGCTGCCGCTGAACGTCAACCACCCGGAGTGCGAGCCGGCGATCATCGGCAAGGCCTTCCTGGTGAAGATCAATGCGAATATCGGCACCTCGGCGGTCACCTCCTCGATCGCCGATGAGGTGGAGAAGCTGACCTGGGCGACCCGGTGGGGCGCGGACGCGGTGATGGATCTGTCGACCGGTAAACGGATCCACGAAACCCGGGAGGCGGTTGTCCGGAACTCTCCGGTGCCGATCGGCACCGTGCCGGTCTACCAGGCCCTGGAGAAGGTGGGCGGCGATCCAGCGAAGTTGAGCTGGGAGGTGTTCCGGGAGACGGTCATCGAGCAGGCCGAGCAGGGCGTCGACTACATGACCGTGCACGCCGGGGTGCTGCTGGCCTACGTGCCGCTCGCCGTGGAGCGGGTGACCGGGATCGTCTCCCGCGGTGGTTCGATCATGGCAGCGTGGTGCCTCGCCCACCACGAGGAGAACTTCATCTACACCAACTACCGGGAGCTCTGCGAGATTCTGGCCCGCTACGACGTGACCTTCTCGCTTGGCGACGGGCTGCGCCCCGGTTCCATCGCGGACGCCAACGACGAGGCACAGTTCGCCGAGCTGCGTACCCTCGGTGAGCTGACAAAAATCGCCTGGGAATACGACGTCCAGGTGATGATCGAGGGTCCGGGGCACGTGCCGATGCATAAGATCAAGGAGAATGTGGACCTGCAGCAGGAGTGGTGTCACGAGGCGCCGTTCTACACGCTTGGCCCACTGGCCACGGACATCGCGCCCGCGTACGACCACATCACCTCCGCTATCGGCGCGGCGATGAGCTCCTGGTTCGGTACCGCGATGCTCTGCTATGTCACCCCGAAGGAGCACCTCGGGTTGCCGGACCGGGACGATGTGAAGGCCGGCGTGATCGCTTACAAGATCGCCGCGCACGCCGCCGATCTGGCCAAGGGTCACCCGGGGGCCCAGGAGTGGGACGACGCGCTCTCCAAGGCGCGGTTCGAGTTCCGCTGGGAGGACCAGTTCAACCTGGCGTTGGACCCGGAGACCGCGCGCGCCTACCACGACGCCACCCTGCCGGCTGAGCCAGCGAAGACGGCCCACTTCTGTTCGATGTGCGGACCAAAGTTCTGCTCCATGAAGATCACCCAGGAGCTGAAGGAGTACGCCGCACGCGGTATGAAGGAGAAGTCGGAGGAATTCGTTGAGTCCGGCGGTCGGGTCTACCTTCCGATTGCGTGATCTCTGACCACCGCGGCACCCCGAGCAGCAGGCGGGGTGCCGCGGTGGTCATCGGGCACCGCGTTGACCGGGCCCGTCGAGACGGGGGCGGCTGGTCAGTCGGCGTGATGCCGGCCGACAGAGCGCAACGAGCGGCGAGCGCCTTCCCGATTGGGCTCGTTGTTGGGGACCGGCTCGCTCAGACCGGTCACCCAGTCAACGAACTCCTCGTCCTGTGCTGGTAGCGGGACCTCCGCTGTCGGCTCCGCCACCTCGTCGGCCCGGGAGCGACTGCGTCGGAACAGGTTTCGGCGGCGCGGGGCGGGAGGCGTCGCGCCGGCCACCAACTGGTCGTCCGCGGCGCCCGGGTCGGCCTCGTCCGCTACCGGACGCGGTCGGGCCGCCGGGACGGGGCTGCCGGTGGTCGGCGCGGCCGTGTCGACCTCGGCCGGAGCCGGAGATATCGGGGGGACTACCGTCGGCGCGGGGGCGAGCAGCGGTTCGGGGCCCGGTGTTGGCTCGGGTTTGGCTGCCGGTGGGCGTTTCCTCGGTGGCCAGCGCAGTAACGTGGTGGCTCGTTCGACCGGGCGTTCGATCAGTGGCCAGCGCAGCGTCGCGGCGACGGCCGAGCCGAGTCCGCCGGCGACCACCGTGAGCAGGGCGGCGTAGTACGGCGTGGTCTGGTACTGGTCCGCATCCGCCCCGGGGCCCGCCACCAGGTACGCGCCGGCTAACAGCATCGGCCCGGGCAGCCCGGTCAGCGCGCCGACGGATGTGGCCTGCCCGCGTCGACGGGCGAGGCCGCCGGCGCCGACTCCGGCCAGCAGCGCCGCCGCCGGAAGGCCCAGCAGGCAGAGGCGGTCCGCCGCGGCGGGGTCGAGCCAGGAGGGTTCCCACACCCCGAGGCGTACTGCCCGCAGTGGGCCGGTGTCGTTCAGCGACGGGGCAACCGAGGCCAGGGCGAGGAACCAGACCAGGCCGGCGACGATCGCCATGTTCCAGAGCAGCGGGGGTCGTATGAGGACGGCCAGCGCCGCACCCCCGCCGAGCACCGCGCCGAGGAGTGCACCAGCGGCGACAGACCAGACCGGTTCCACGGCACCCACGTCGGCAGCTCGGGCCGACTGCATTCCCAGCGGCGCGACGACCATGGCACCGAGCGCGGCGGCGCCCGCCACGGCGGCCCGCCGACGAACGCTGATCAGTGGGGCTCCCCGGCGCGCCAGCCGTTCGGCACAGACGGCACCGGTGACAGCGGCGTTCGCCGCAAACCAGGCGACCCAGGCGAGTTGTGCTGGCCACTGGTTGACGCTCGCGTCGGTGAAGGCGCCGGAGAAGCGCACGATGCCAAAGCCGAATGCGACGCCGAGCTGTCCGGCTCCGGCCAGCAGACTTACCCCAAGCGCCGTGAGCAGTAGCTTGCCCAAGGTCCGAAACGCCATGCCGGGCAGGTTACGGTCCCGGCGCGGGCGGGCGCCACTGGCACGCCGGGCCGGGTGCGGTAGCCCGCCCCGGCATTGGGTTACTTGAGCTCGACCAGCCGGGCCAGGTAGGTCGTGTCGCCCGTGTTGGTCAGCATGTGCACCGCTCCCGGATCCCGGTAGACGACGCCGCCGGTTGGCTCATCGGCGTCGATTCGGTCGCCGTCGATGGTCTGCACGACGTTCTTGGCACCCTGGATCGCCACCACCAGATACGGGTGGTCGTGCCGATGCAGCGGCTGCCGCTCACCGGGTGCCAGTCTGATGTGCCAGACCCGTACCCGGTCGTTCTCGAAAACGATCTCCTGGCCCACCGGGCCCAGCTCAAGGTCGGTTGTGGTCATTGTGGTCCATCCAGTTGGGGGAGCACCTCGGCGGCGATGAGCTCCAGGTGGTCGAGGTCGGCGAGGTCGATGAGGCGCAGGTGGACGCGGCTCGCTCCGATCGCGGCGAACTCGCCGATGCGATCGACGAGCCGCGCGGGCGAGCCCACGACCGGATCCTCCGGGGGCAGGGCGCTGGGTCGGTGCAGGGGAGCGGCACGGTGGCGTGCCTCGGCGTCGGTGCGGCCGACGGCCACCACAATCCCCGCCGAGAGCGTCAGTGGTTGCCGCCCGGACTCGGCCCGGCCAGTGGCATCGCATGCCTCCCCGACCCGCTCATACGCCGCCGCCGTCTGGGCGACGGAGGTGAACGGCATGTTGAACTCGTCGGCATACCGGGCAGCCAGGTCCGGGGTACGCTTCGCACCGCGACCGCCCACGATCACCGGTGGACCGGGGCGCTGGACTGGCTTCGGCAGTGCTGGCGCGTCAACGAGTTGGTAATGCTCTCCGGAGTAGCTGAACCCGGCCCCCGGAGGGGTACGCCACAGGCCGGTGACGATCTCCAGCTGCTCGGCCAGCCGGTCGAACCGTTCCCTGACGCCGGGGAAGGGAATCCCGTAGGCGGTGTGCTCCCGCTCGTACCAGCCGGCGCCGATACCCAGCTCGACCCGGCCACCGCTCATCTGGTCGACCTGCGCCACCATGACGGCCAGTGGGCCGGGTAGCCGGAAGGTGGCCGACGTGACCAGCGTGCCGAGCCGGATCCGGCTGGTCTCGCGGGCCAGCGCGGCCAGCGTCAGCCAGGCATCGGTGGGACCGGGCAGCGCCGGTTCGTCGCCCATCGCCCGGTAGTGGTCGGCGCGGAGGAAGGCGTCGTAGCCGCAGCGCTCCGCGTGGCGGGCGAACCGGAGCTGGTCTTCGTAGCTGGCGCCACGGTGTGGTTCGGTGAATACCGAGACGCGCATCAGGGTGCCTCCACCGATCCGGGTTCCTGCTCCGCGAGCAGCTCGTGCAGGTCGGCGCTGACCCGGGCGACATCGGCCAGATGTGCGTTGCGGCCAAGCGTGCGCGGGCGGGGGATGGAGACGTCAACGAGGTCGCGGATGCGGCCGGGGCGAGGGCTGAGCACGACCACCCGGTCAGCCAGCAGGACTGCTTCTTCGATGGAGTGGGTGACGAAGACGACCGTCGCCGATGTCTCCATGTGCACCCGTTGTAGCTCGCCGGAGAGCTCCTCGCGGGTGAGCGCATCCAGGGCGGAGAAGGGTTCATCCATCAGCATCACCCGGGGCTCGCCGATCAGTGAGCGGCAGAGCGAGACCCGCTGTTGCATGCCGCCGGAGAGCTCGTGTGGCAGCCGCTTCTCGAACCCGGCGAGGCCGGTCAGCTCCAGCAGCTGCCGGGCCCGGTCGCGGTGTTGGGCCCGCTTCCAGCCGAAGATCTCCACCGGGAGGAGGACGTTGTCGAGCACCGTGCGCCAGGGCAGTAGGGCGGGTCGCTGGAACAGCATCGCGACGTCCGGCCGGGGATGGGTGACCGGCGCGCCAGCGACGGTGACTTCCCCGACCGTAACCGGGAGTAGCCCGGCGATGAGTCGGAGCAGAGTGGATTTGCCGCAGCCGGAGCGGCCGAGTACGGCAACGAACTCGCCGTCGCCGATGTCAAGGTCGATGTCACGCAGGGCCTCGACCTGGCCGGAGCGGCCATTGAAGCTCCGGGATACCCCGGACAGCCGGATCATCCGCGGACCTTCCTGAGTTGACGGTCAGTGATCAAGCGACAGAGTACCGGTCGGGCGTGGCAATGATGCTGGCTGGGGTGGGATTAGTTGTGTCCGTTCCGCAACCCGATATGCCTGGTGGCGCGGCGGCGGTTTTCTCGTACGCTGTGCCCCCGAAGAGTCCCCTGACGATGGCGGCGCTGGCTTCATCCTTCGGGCCGCCGCCACCCGACTACCCTCCGGTGGCGCTCGGCCCCGGTCGGAAAGGACAAGGTGTACAGATGAGAAGGCTGACCCGTACGGTCGCCGCGGCTACGATGGCCGCTGCGCTGGCGACGGTTGGGGCGTGTAGCAGCGACTCGGAATCCACTGAGGGGGGTGACGACGCGCTGGAGAAGGTCACCTACCTCACTTCTTTTGGGAACTTCGGCCGGGACTCCTACGCCTGGGTGGCGCAGGAGAAGGGCTTCTTCCGCGACGCGGGTTTTGACGTCGAGATCAAGCCGGGACAGGGCACCGGGAGTACTATTCAGACGGTCTCCGCCGGCCAGGCGGACTTCGGGCCGGTCGACCTCACCGGTAGCCTGCTCCAGTTCGGCAACGGCGAGGCCAAGGACTTCGTCGTCGTCGCCGCGATCCAACAGCGCACTATGGCCGGCATCGCCACCGTCGAGGGTACGAACATCGCCACGCCGAAGGACCTCGAGGGCAAGAAGATCGCGGACTCCCCCACCTCGGTGGTCCGTAACCTCTTCCCCACGTACGCGGAGTTGGCCGGCGTGGACGCGAGCAAGGTGACCTGGGTCAACGGTCAGCCGCAGGACCTGATGGGCACCCTCGCCGCCGGCACGGTCGACGGCATCGGGCAGTTCGTCGTGGGCCAGCCAACCATCGAGGCGATCGCCAAGAAGAAGGCGTTCATGCTGCCGTACAGCGAGTACATGCAGGACCTCTACGGCAACGTGCTGATCACCTCCGCGAAGATCGCCGAAGAAAAGCCGGAGATGGTCAAGCGGTTCAGCGAGGCCCTGTTGAAGGGCTTGGAGTACGCGTTGGAGAACCCGAAGGAGTCAGCCGAGCTGCTGAAGAAGAACGTGGACTCGACGAACGTCGAGTCCGCCCAGGCGGAGCTCGAGCTGATGGCCGGCTACGTTCGGTCCAGCAACAGTGGTGCGACGCTGGGCACGCTGGACAGTGCCCGGGTAGCGAAGAGCATCGCCATCCTGCGTGGTGCGGGACAGCTCACGCAGGAGCTCGAGCCGGACCAGGTCATCGACTTCAGCCTCACCCCGAAGGCCTGATCGACCACCATTCGGGGGTGTGGACCGGGTCCCGGTCCACACCCCCGCCGTGTGCCGGCCCGCAGCCGGCAGGAAGGAGGAGGCGGTGACCGAGACCCGGACCCGTATTGAGGGACCGTCGGCGGGGGTGGGGAACCCGTCCGCGCCGGCCCGCCGACGGCGTGCGATTCCGGTCGGGGCCGCCGGGCTTCCGTTCCTCGGACTGGTGATCGCACTGGCCTGTTGGTGGCTGGTCACCACCGGGTTCGGCCTGGTGCACCCGGCTGCCCTGCCGTCACCGCAGGCCGTCGGGGCCTCGATGGCCGATCGGAGCGGTGTGCTCCTACCCGCGCTCGGGATCACCACCCTGATGACGGTGGTGGGTTTCCTGCTCTCGGCGGCCACCGGGGTGCTGATCGGAATTGCCCTGGCCGCGTCTCGACACCTGGAGCGGATGTTCGCACCGCTGCTCGTCGCCGTCAACGCGGTACCGAAGATCGCGCTTGGCCCGCTACTCGTGGTGTCTTTCGGCTGGGGTGCGAAGCCGGTCCTGACGATGGTGTTCCTGCTCTGCTTCTTCCCGATCGTGCTCTCCACCTCGACTGGTCTGACGACCACCCCGGCGGACCTCGCCGAACTGGCGCGGTCGCTGCACGCCTCCTGGTGGCAGTCGTTCCGGAAGGTGCGCCTCCCGGCCGCGCTACCGCAGGTCTTCGTCGGCCTCAAGGTGGCGATGCCGCTGGCGGCCATCGGGGCGGTGATCGGGGAGTTCTACTCGGACCAGCCGGGCCTGGGCTACCAGATCCTGCAGTACAACGGAATCGGGGAGACCGCGACGGCGTGGGCGGCGATCGTGTTGATCGCCGCGATGAGCATCGGGCTCTACTCCCTGCTCTACCTCGTCGAACGCCTCGCCCTGCCCTGGGTTCGCGCGACCACGTCGGCTCGGTGACCCAGCCGGTGTGGACCGGCCCGGCCCGGCCCAGCCCGGTCCACACCGGGCCGGGCCGGGGTGTCACCCGGCCAGATGCCAGCGGCCGTTGCGCACGACCAGTGTGGTCAGTGCCTGCGGCATGAGGCCGGAGTGGTTGTCCGGAGTCAGTCGGATCGGACCCGACAGACCATCCAGCTGGGTGGTCTCCAGCACGTCCCGGATGCCCTCCCGGTCGGGCTCCCCACCGATGTTGCCGGACCGCACCGCGGCATCGGTGATGAGCTGGAGGGCATCGGCGGCGAACGAGGAGGAGCCGTGGTATCCACCGAAGCGGGCGGTGTAGTCCTGGAACCACTGTCGCCGGGCCGCCTTCGCCGGGGTGGTGGCGATCACGTCGTCGATCACCATGGTCTGGGTGAAGACCATCGTGGCGTCCTCCGCGGCCTGGGCCGTCGGGCCGAGGAAGAGTTCGCCCGCGGCCGAGGCATCGAAGTAGAGCGCGCCCTCGAAGCCGGCCTTTCGCGCGGCGACGGCGGCGAGGTCAGCCTGCTCGGCGCGGGTCCAGAGCACCAGTGCCCTGGGTCGTACCCCAGCCAGCGCGGTGATCTGGCTGGAGACATCGGTGTCGGTGGCGCGGACGGTCTGGACACCCCAGACCTTGATGTCGGCCTTGTCCAGCGCGGCCTCGAGGGCGGTGAGCCCCTCTTCGCCGTAGGCGTCGTCGCTGCGCAGTACCCCCACCTCATTGATCTTGTTGCGGCGAAGCTCGACAGCGAGGGCTTCGGCGCTGTCAGGGGCGCTCGGAGCCAGCTTGAACACGTACCGGCGCTCCGTTGCCGGGCTGGTGATGGCCTCGGCGGCGGCCAGCGCCACCGTCGGCATCCGCTGCCCGTTGACGGTCTCCACCGCGTCCATCGCGCATTCGTTGCAACCGCCCATGACGATCGCGCTGACCTGGGGATCGGCGCTGAAGTCGGTGACGTTGCGGAGGGACTCGCTCGCCTCGGAGCGGTTGTCCCTGACCCGGAGCTCGATCTGCCGTCCGTTGAGCGCGCCGGATGCGTTGAGCTGTTCGGCCTTGAGCTCGAGCGCCCGTTGGTAGGTCTTGCCCAGTGGCGCGCCGGGCCCGGACAATTCGAGGTCGGCGGCGATGATGATCGGGCTGGTATCTTGCTCCTCCGTGCCGAGCTGGCAGGCGGTGAGCGTGGCGGCCAGGACGGCCGAGGTGAGTGCCGCGGTTGCGGAGCGGATGGGGCTCAACGTTGTCCTCCAGGTACGGCACGGGAGCCAGCGGATCGTCCGTTATCGTTGGGAGTCGATCACTTCCCGTACGGTGTGCGCGCAGCCTGGAGAACCTTGCCAATGTCGGGCCCCCGTGGTCAAGCGGGCCGGGCGGAGGCGTTTCGGGACGAAAATCTCACATGCTGGGGTCACGTAAAGTTTGCGCCTGATTCCAAACCGTATTGGTGCAGCAATGTACGTCTACATTGCCTGTTCAGGGCGGTGTTGAATTGGTAGCATCTGTGGACTGTCGCATCGGCTGGCCGTCATCTGGCCCTTTCACCTCCAGCTCGACTTCCCAAAACTCGTCTCGTCTGATGAAATCGCGGCCGTGCCGCGCATGGTTTCTCTTCTGCTGGACCAGACATGGGTCGGCGGTTCAGGCGTGGGTGAAATGACGGAGGCGATGTCGTGAGCACCGGACCGACGACCCTGTCCGCAAGGAGCGGCATTCCGCAGCCGAAGCGGCGCCGGCTGCCTCAGCTCCACAATGCGCGAATCCGCTCGAAGCTGGCGCTGATCCTGGTCGTGCCGGTCGCCGCAGTCATCGCGCTGGCAACTGTTCGTCTGATCACAGTCGGCGAGGGTGCGTACGACGCCACGCGGGCCAAAGCGCTCACCGAACTCTCCATCGACATCTCGGCCCTTACCCAGGACCTGCATACCGAACGAATGGCGGCTGCGGTCTATATCGCATCGACGGGAGAGGCGGAAGC
This sequence comes from Salinispora pacifica DSM 45544, assembly GCF_000378845.1. Classification (NCBI taxonomy): domain Bacteria; kingdom Bacillati; phylum Actinomycetota; class Actinomycetes; order Micromonosporales; family Micromonosporaceae; genus Salinispora; species Salinispora pacifica. Next base: position 3,963,213 of record NZ_KB905359.1, read on the forward strand.
AGCCGCCGACGCCTACAACCTGCAGGTGCGCCGTACCGACGAGCGGGTACGGGCATACCGGGAGGAGCGCGAGCTCTTCGACGAGCTGCCCGCCGCTGTCAGCGACCGGGTGGCGGCTATCGACGGGCACCTTGAGACGCTGGACGCGATTCGACAGCAGGTGCGGGAACGTAAGCAGATGGCGGTCGCCGAGTCGGCGTTGCGCTACGGCGTCATCCTGACCGACCTGGTGGCGTACGGCGACGGCCTCGCCCAGCTCCCCGGCGACGAGCGGCTGGCAGAGGCCCGGCGGGCGGTCGCGGCCTTCGCCCGGGCCAAGGCAGCAGTCGCCGAGGAAGAGTCCGTCGCCTACACCGCGTTGAGCGCCGGTGGCTTCGACGAGGAGCAGTACTCCTCCTTCGTGGCGACGTTGACCAGCCAGCAGGATGCGCTACTCCGCTTCGCCCTCGCGGCGGAGCCGCAGCAACGCTCGTTCGTGGAGAACACCATCTCGGGCGACGCGGTCACACTGTCGGACACCGTCGCCGTGGACATCGGCCGCTCGGTCGGGCAGCAGTCCCTGGTGGGCGCGGAGGAGGCCAGCGCCGCCGTCGGTGCCGTCCACGACCTCATGCGGTGGACCGAGGCCCGGCTCCAGGCGGAGCTGCTCGCCGACACCGAGCAGGACCGTTCGGACGTCCTCCGGCAGGCTGTCATCGAATTGCTACTGGTCCTGCTGACCCTGATTATCGCCGTCACCCTCGCCGTGGTGCTGGCCCGTTCGCTGAACCACTCGCTGCACCGGCTGCGGGAGGGCGCCCTGGCCGTGGCCAACCACGATCTGCCGGAAGCGGTGCGTCGCCTGCAGAGCATGGAGGCGGTTGACGAGGGCGGGGTTGACGAGATCGTCCGGGGGATCCGGGATCCGATCCGGCTCACCAACCAGGACGAGGTCGGTCAGGTCGCCGTCGCTTTCAACGTGGTGCACCGGGAGGCGGTCCGGGTGGCGGCGGAGCAGGCCGCACTGCGGACCAGCGTCTCAGCGATGTTCCTCAACCTGGCCCGGCGGAGTCAGACGCTGGTTGACCGCATGATCGGGGAACTGGACGCGATCGAGCGTGGTGAGGAGGACCCGAAGCGGCTGGCCCAGCTCTTCGAACTGGACCACCTGGCCACCCGAATGCGCCGCAACGACGAGAACCTGCTGGTCCTCGCCGGAGCCGACTCGACCGCACCTCGGCGGGAGGACGCTCTCCTGGTGGACGTGCTGCGGGCGGCACAGTCCGAGGTCGAGCTCTACAACCGGATCGAGTTCGGCACCGTTGACACGGACGTGTCGGTGGCCGCCCACGTGGTTAACGACGCGGTCCGGCTCGTCGCCGAACTGCTAGACAACGCCACCCGCTTCTCGCCGCCGAACACCACCGTGGTCGCTGACGGGCGGCGGATCCGCGACTACGTGCTCATCCAGGTCGAGGACCGTGGTCTCGGCCTCTCCGACGAGCAGCTCGACTCGCTCAACCAGCGGCTGGCGGAGCCGCAGGGCGTCGATGTCACGGCGTTCCGGCTGATGGGCCTGGCCGTGGTGGGGCGGCTCGCTGAGCGGCACAGCATTCGGGTCGAGCTGCGCCGCAACGTCGAGGGGGGCATCGTCGCGCAGGTGACCCTGCCGACGGCCGCGGTTGTGCTGCCCGTTGGGCGGGGGCCAGCCCAGCTCGCCCCACCTCGTCAGCCGCTGGCGGTGGAGCAGGGCCCGTCCACCCCGGTCGGCTTCGGTGAACCGGTGGCGGTCGCCGGGAGCGGCACCACCCTGCCGGAGCAGCGGCAGCCCGAGCCGGCTCCGTGGCCGGCGCCGGTGGTCGCCGGCGTGGTGCCGGACCATACCGTCGGGGTGACCGGGACCGAGCCCAGCCTCAGCGTCGCCGGAGGGCTGGGTGCAGCGCCCACCGCGTCGCACCCACTGCCCCAACGGAAACCCTCGGGTGAGTCGTCGGTTGCGACTGCGGCCTTCCCTACCGTGGCCGCTACCCCACCATCGCCAGTCGTCCCGCCGCCCGCAGGTTCGCTCGGCACCGACAGCACGCTGACCGGTGGGCTCGGCGCGAATCTGGCCGCCACCGCATCGATCGATGCGGCGCCCTTGTCCGCGCCGCCGGCGGAGGCGCCGATCTTCCGGGAGATGGAGGCGGTCTGGTTCCGGACGCACGGCAACGACGCAACCGCCATCTTCACCCGGCCGGATTTCGACAAGGCGGCCCCGGACCCGTCTGGGGCGGCGAGTTCTCCGGTTGAGCCGCAGCTACCCACCCGGGTGCCCGGAATGACGACGACTCCGCTCCCCACCACCCCGGTGCCGTCGTATGCTCCCGCTCCCGCCGGGCCGCCACCCGCCACCCCGGTGCCGTCGTACTCCGCCGCTCCCGTCGGGCCGCCACCCGCAGGGCCGCCACCCGCCGCTCCTGCCTCCGCCGTGCCGCCGGCCAGCGCGCCGCCGGCGTCGCCGCCGAGTGCCTCCGGTGGCGATGCGTGGCGCACCATCGCGGATGAGGGGTGGAGCCGGGCCACCCAGGCTGCCGAGCCGACCAACGGCGGTACCACCCGTTCCGGTCTGCCGAAGCGGGTGCCAAAGGCACAACTCGTACCCGGCGGGATCGAGCCCCAGACCCGGGAACGGACCCGCCGGACGCCGGACGAAGTCCGCGGCCTGCTGTCGGCATATCACCGTGGCGTGCAGCGGGGCCGTGCGGCCGGCTCGGACCCCAACAGCACTTCGAGCAAGGAGACGAGCTGATGAACAGGCCAGCAACCATGCAGGACATGGGTTGGCTGCTCAGTAACTTCGCTGACAGCGTGGCGGGCATCGCCCACGTGGTTGCGGTGTCTGCCGATGGGCTGCTGCTCGCCTCGTCCCGGGATCTGCCCGCGGACCGTGCGGATCAGCTTGCGGCGATCACCTCCGGCGTGGTGAGCCTGACCGACGGTGCGTCCCGCATGTTCAGCGCCGGCGGAGTGCTGCAGACGGTCATCGAGATGGACAGCGGCTACCTTTTCCTGATGTCCATCAGTGACGGCTCGTCGATGGCAGTACTCGCTGCCCGCAGTTGCGATGTCGGCCAGGTTGGTTACGAGATGGCACTCCTGGTGGAACGGGTCGGTGCCGCACTGGTGCCGCTGCCTCGGGACGCGGTTTCTTCGTGATCACCGGGCTCCGGACAGCGCCACCTGAGGAGAGTAGATCCGTCGCCGAAGGGGCGCTGGTCGGGCGAGAGGGGAGGTGACAGCGGATGGAAGGCCGGCGGACCGAACCGCGGGGGGCGCTGGTGCGTCCGTATGCGGTTACTCGCGGCCGGACAGAGCCGCGGCAGGACATCACCCTGGAGGCGGTGCTGTCCGCGAGCGCTACGGCGGTTGCCGAGTCACGTTTCGCGGGACACGACAAGCACCGCATCGCGAGGATTTGTGAGGGCCGGGCGCAGTCGTTGGCGGAGATCGCCGCATACACCCGGATGCCCCTCGGTGTCACCCGGGTGCTGGTGGCCGACATGGTGGCCGAGGGCTTGCTGACGCTACACACTGCCGCTCCCACGATGGGGTTTGTGGAGCGGATGAACCTGCTTGGAAGGGTGCTAAGTGGACTTCGCGAACTATGACCCCGCCAGGGCGAGCCGGGAGATCATCTCCGCGAAGATCGTCGTCGCCGGCGGCTTCGGTGTGGGAAAGACGACGCTGGTCGGTGCGATCTCGGAGATCACACCACTGACCACCGAGGCGGTCATGACCGCAGCCGGTGTCGGCATCGACGATCCGTCCAAGGTGCCGGGCAAGGAGACGACGACAGTCGCCATGGACTTTGGCCGGATCACCATGGCGCAGGATCTGATCCTGTACCTGTTCGGCACGCCCGGCCAGACCCGGTTCTGGTTCATGTGGGACGAGATCATCCGTGGCGCGGTCGGCGCGGCCGTCCTGGTGGACACCCGCCGGATCACCGATGCCTTCGCCCCGCTGGACTATTTCGAAAACCGCAAACTGCCGTACGTGGTCGCGCTCAACCGGTTCGAGGGTGCCCCCGACTACGAGTTGGCGGAGGTGCGGGAGGCGCTCGCCATCCCGGCGGACGTGCCGCTCGTGCTGACCGATGCGCGCAGCCGGGACTCGGTCAAGCAGGTGCTGGTGACCGTCGTCGAGCACGCGATGAGCCGCCTGCAGGCGGAGCACGATCGCGGTTACCCGACTCCGGTCGGGTGAGCCGGCGCCGGTGGAGCGGCACGCCCGGCACCTAGCTGCGCGCCCCGGCCCGTCACCTAGCTGCGGGCCGGGGCTGCGGCGGCTCCGCGTCAGTCGACCCGGAGGCGGTAGCCGCGCTTCACCACTGTCTGTACCACCCCGGGGGCCCTCAACCCGGCGCGTAGCCGCGCCACCGCCATCTCCACCGCATGTTCGTCCGCCCCGCGCGGCAGCGTCTGGAGTAGCGCCGCTCGGGACAGGACCCGCCCCGGGGACGCCGCCAGCCTCCGCAGCACCGCCATCGGGGCCGGCGCCAGCGGTCGAAGCTCACCATCGACCACGGCGGCGTGCCCGCGCAGGGTGAGTAGGTGACCGGCGGCTTTCAGGGTGACCGCGCGCCGCGGTAGCTCCGCCACGATCGTTCGGACCAGAGCACCCAGCCGGGCTCGCTCGGGAGCGCTGACCGGCACCCCCCGCCGCCGCAGCGGCTCCGCGGTTACCGTCCCCACGCAGCTCGCCAGCACCGCACCCCGGAACGCGTCGAGAACCCGGTCGGTCCGGTCCCCGGCGGCGTGCAGCAACGCCTCGGCGGCCGGCGCCGAGGTGAACGTCACCGCGTCCACCATCCGGTCGGCGACCAGGTCGATCAGTCGATGTAGTGGGGTCGGGTCGGTCGGCGGGGCCCAGCGGTAGACCGGCACCGCGATCACGGTCGCGCCGGCTGCGATCAGCGCCCTCGTACACTCGGGCTGCGCTCCGCCGTGCAGCTGCATGGCGATCACCTGGCCGGCCACCCCCCGGTCACGCAGGTGCTCCACCACCTCGGCGCAGCTCTCCGAGCCGGGCGACCACTGGTCGTGCAGGCCGGCGGCTCGGATCGCGCCGCGGGCCTTCGGACCGCGCGCCACCACGTACGCTCCACGCAGCGCCGCGCGCAGCGGCTCGGCCAGCCCCCAGCCCTCGGCCGCCTCCAGCCAGCCCCGCATCCCGATCCCGGTGTCGGCCATCAGGACATCCGGTGGTCGATCGAGGCAGGCCCGCGTCGCCGCGCGCAGCTCGGTGTCGTCGGCGAGTGGCACGATCCGAAGGGCCGGCGCGAAGACCACCCGGGCCCCATGCCGCTGGAGTAGCGTCGCCAGTTCCTCCCGACGCCGGTCGGCGGTCACCCCGACGGTGAAGCCGGCCAGTTCGTCGCGCATCTACGCCTCCTCTCGCAGCCGTACCTCGACCAGCCCGGCCCGGCACCGCACCTCGTGCCACCGGACCGCGACGCCCGGTAGGTCCAGGCAGTCTCCGGTACGCAGGTCGTATGTCTGTTTGTGGAGTGGGGAGGCGACTGTCGGCGCGCCGCCTCGGCTGCCCACGATGCCGCGCGAGAGCACGTACGCATCGGTGACCGGGTCCCGGTTGTCGATGGCGAAGAGGTCGGCGGCGGTACGGAACAGCGCCACCTGGACACCGTCAACGAGTGCGGCCACCCCCCGACCCGGGTCCAGGCGGGTCAGTGGACAGACCACCGTCCACCCCCGCGGCTGGCCGGTCATCGCCGTACCCGCGGCGTTCCCAGCCCGACCGGCTGTCGGTTCTCGGTCTCCCCGGTCCCCGCCGGTACTCGCTGTCCACGTTCCTCGGTGAACCGGATGGAGGGGTCGGGTACCTCGGGAGCGTTGACGAAGGAGGTGAACCGACTCAGCCGGGCCGGATCCTCGAGGACGTCGCGCCACTCGTCGGAGTACGACCCCACGTGCCGCGCCATCGCCGCGTCCAGCTCGGCGCAGAGCCCCAGCGAGTCGTCCACGATGACCGCGCTGAGGTGCTCCAGGCCGCCGTCCATCGCCTCGATCCAGGCGGCGGTACGTTGCAGCCGGTCCGCGGTGCGGATGTAGTACATCAGGAAGCGGTCAACCAGCCGTACCAGCGCCTCGGTGGTCAGGTCGGTTGCGAAGAGGTCGGCGTGCCGGGGCCGGAATCCGCCGTTGCCGCCGAGGTAGAGGTTCCAGCCGGCGTCGGTGGCGATGATGCCGAAGTCCTTGCCGCGCGCCTCGGCGCACTCCCGGGCACAGCCGGAGACGGCTGCTTTGATCTTGTGGGGGGCGCGGAGCCCGCGATAGCGCAGCTCCAGCACGATCGCCAACCCGACCGAGTCCTGCACCCCGTACCGGCACCAGGTGGACCCGACGCACGACTTCACCGTCCGCAGCGCCTTGCCGTACGCGTGGCCGGACTCGAAGCCCGCGTTGACCAGCCGGCGCCAGATCTGCGGCAACTGCTCCACCCGCGCACCGAGCAGATCGATGCGCTGCGCGCCGGTGATCTTTGTGTAGAGCGCGAAGTCCCGGGCCACCTCGCCGAGCACGATCAGCTTCTCCGGGGTGATCTCGCCGCCGGGGATTCGGGGCACGACCGAGTAGCTGCCGTCCCGCTGCAGGTTGGCCAGGAAGTGGTCATTGGTGTCCTGTAGCGACGCCTGCTCGCCGTCGAGGAGGTGCCCGGCGCCGAGGGAGGCCAGGATCGACGCCACCACCGGCTTGCAGATGTCACAGCCATCGCCTCGGCCATGCTCGGCGATCAGGCTGGAGAAGGTGCGGATCCCCCGGACCCGGATGAGGTCGAAGAGCTCCTGGCGGCTCACCTCGAAGTGTTCGCAGAGCCCGCGGGGCTGCCCAACGCCGGCGGCGTCGAGCAGTTGTCGGAGCATCGGTACGCAGGAGCCACAGCTGGTCCCGGCCCGGGTACCCGCCTTGAGCGCCGGCACGTCGGCCGCGCCGCCGGCGATCGCCGCGTCCAGGTCGGCGCGGGTCACCGCGTTGCAGGAGCAGACCTGCGTGGAGCCGGGGAGCGCCGCCACCCCGGTGCCCGCACCGGCCGGGGCGAGCAGCGCGAGCGGCGCGGCGGGCAGCGCCTGACCGACGCTGGCCCGCAACGTCGGGTAGGCGTCGGCGTCGCCGACCAGCACGCCGCCGAGCAGCGTCTGCGCATCGTCGGAGAGGACCAGCTTCGCGTACACCCGGGTGGCCGGATCGGTGAAGGTCACGTCGAGACAGCCCGGGGTGGTGCCGTGCGCGTCGCCGAAGGAGGCGACGTCCACGCCGAGCAGCTTGAGCTTGGTGGCGGTGTCCGCGTCGGGGACGGTGGCCGTCCCGCCGACCAGTCGGTCGGCCACCGTCTCCGCCATCGCGTAGCCGGGGGCGACCAGACCGTGGCAGGTGCCGTCCACGGCGGCGCACTCGCCGACCGCCCAGATCCGCTCGTCGGCAGTGCGGCCGGCGCGGTCGACCAGCACCCCACCCCGGCTGCCGAGGGGCAGGCCGGCGGCGCGGGCCAGCTCGTCCCGGGGGCGGATCCCGGCCGCCACGACGACCAGGTCGGCGTCCACCCGACCGCCGTCCGCCAGCTCCAGCTGGGCCACCACGCCGTCCGGGCCGGGGTGCAGCGCGCTGGTGGCGACCCCGAGGCGGCAGGCGACGCCCAGCTCCTCGACGTAGCGGCGCAGCAGTGCCCCGCCGGCGGTGTCCACCTGCACCGGCATCAGCCGCGGTGCGAACTCTACGACGCTGGTGGCGAGCCCGAGTAGCCGCAGCGCGTTCGCCGCCTCCAGGCCGAGCAGGCCCCCGCCGATCACCGCGCCCCGCCGGCGGCCCCGGGCGTGCGCGCGGATCGCGGCCAGGTCGTCCAGAGTGCGGTAGGTGAAGACGCCCGGCAGGCCGATGCCGTCGATCGGCGGCACGAAGGGGTACGAGCCGGTGGCCAACACCAGTGCGTCGTACGGGTGTTCGTCGGCGGTCGTCGTCACGACGCGTCGGGTCCGGTCGATCGCGGTGACCGCCGCGCCGAGCCGCAGCCGTACCCGCGGATCCGGGGTGTGCAGGTTCAGCTCGGCGGCGCCCACCCCGTCGAAGAGGGCAGAGAGTCGCACCCGGTCGTACGCGGGTTGGGGCTCCTCGCCGAGCACGGTTACCCGCCACCGATCGTCGCTGTCGCGGGCGCGCAACGCGTCCACGAAGCGTTGCCCGACCATGCCGTTGCCGATGACGACCAGTCGACCTTTCCTCATCGCCCCACCTCCACCGATTCCACTGTGGAGAGCCAGTCGACGATGCCGGCGACCGCGTCCCGGCAGGAGCCGCAGCCCGTACCGGCGCGGGTGGCCGCCACCACCTCGTCGACCGTCCGCGCCCCGCGGCGCCAACTCTCCACCAGTGTTCCCTTGTTGACGTTGTTGCAGTGGCAGACCGTCGCCGCGGCCGGCATCAGCGCCGGTGTGCTGGCCGGCTCCGCCGACCCCGGGCCGGGTGCCCGGCCAAGCAGCAGCGACCGCCGGTCGCTGGGCACCGGCTGTCCCCGGTCGAAGAGCTGGATGACCGTACCGACGGACGGGTTGTCACCCAGCAGGATCGCGGCGGTCAGCCGTTCGTGGTTGATCCGCAGTCGGGCGTACGTGCCAGCGGCCGGGTCGGTGAAGGTCAGCTCCTCACCGGGGCCGTCGCCGGGGTCCCCCATCGCCGCCAGGTCGATGCCGGCGGTCTTGAGCCGGGTCACCACCGGTCTCGGCCGGTACCGGGCCGACGGGTCCGCGCCGCTGAGCAGCTGTGCCAGCACCCGTGCCTGCGCCCAGGCCGGGGCCACCAGGCCGGTCAGGGTCTCGCCGTGCTGGGCGCAGTCGCCGATGGCCGAGATGCGCTGGTCGTTGGTGCGCAGCCGGTCGTCGACCAGGACCCCCTGCCGTACGGCCAGGTCGGCGGCGGTGGCGAGCGCGGTGTCCGGGCGTACGCCGCAGGCCAGCACCAGCAGGTCGGCGTCGAGCGACCGGCCGTCGGCCAGCTCGAGGCGGACGCCGCGGGGGCCGGCGAGCACGGCGGTGGCCGGCACGGCCAGCTGGGTGGTGACCCCGAGGCCGGCGAGCGTACCGGCGAGCACCGCCGCCGCGGCCGGGTCGAGTTGCCGCTCCATCAGGTACGGCACCGGGTGCACCACCGTCACCTCGAGCCCGCGGCCGGCGAGCCCGCGGGCCGCCTCCAGGCCGAGTAGCCCGCCGCCGAGCACCAGCACGCGGTGGGCCCGGTCAGCTACGGCGAGGATGCGGCGGCAGTCATCGAGGGTGCGAAACGACACCACCCGGTCCGGCAGTTCTCCGCCGGTCAGTCCGGTCAGTGGGGGGACAACGGAGCGGCTGCCGGTGGCCAGGACCAGGTGGTCGTAGTGGATCTGGTCGCCCCGGTCGGTGCGGACCGTACGGTCCTCGCGGTCAATCGCGGTGACGCGGACCCCGGTGCGCAGGTCGACTCCGTGCCCGGCGACCTCGGTCAGCTGCACGTCCGGTTCCCCGATCGCTCCGGTCAGCAGGGTGGAGAGCAGGATCCGGTTGTAGGCCCGGTGTGGTTCTGCCCCGAGCACGGTGACCTTTCGGTCCCCGCCGCGTGCGGAGAGTTCACCGGCGAGGCGGGTGCCGGCCATTCCATTGCCGACGATCACGATTCGGTCGGTCACGTCGCCGCCACCTTCTCCACTCGGACCGCACAGATCTTGAATTCCGGCATTCCGGAGATCGGGTCGACGGCGTCGTTGGTGACCGTGTTGGCGCGGGCGGTCCCACCCCAGTGGAACGGGGCGAAGACGGTGTCCGGCCGAATCGTCGGGCTGAGCCGGGCCGGCGCGACCAGCTCGCCCCGGCGGGAGCGCACCCGGACCGGCTCGCCATCGGTCACGCCCAGTCGGTCGGCCACGTCCGGGTGCAGTTCGACGAAGGCCGCTGGCGCGGCCCGGCGCAGCGCGGGTACCCGGCGGGTCTGCGTTCCCGACTGGTACTGGGCTAGTACCCGTCCGGTGGTGAAGTGCAGCGGGTAGGCGGCGCACACCTGCTCCGCGGCGGGTCGGTGCTGCACGGCGTGGAATCGGGCACGCCCGTCGGGGGTGGGGAACCGGTCGGCGAAGAGCCGGGGGGCGTCCGGCCCGTCGAGCTCCGGGCAGGGCCAGAACACGCCCTCCTGCGCGTCGATTCGCTCCCAGCTGATCCCGGCGTAGTCGGCGAGCCCGCCGGCCGAGGCCGCTCGGAGCTCCTCGAACACCACCTGTGGCTCGGGGGAGAGGGCGGGCCCTCGGTCCCGGTCGGCCGGGTGTCCGGGGTCCTGCTCCAGCGCCGTGGCGAGGGCGGCGAGGAGCTCCAGGTCGGTACGGACGCCGGGCGGTGGTGTGCGGAGTGCCCGCCGGCGCAGGACCCGTCCCTCCAGGTTGGTCATGGTGCCGTCTTCCTCGGCCCACTGCGCGGTCGGCAGCACCACGTCGGCGAGGGCTGCCGTCTCGGAGCGCAGGAAGTCGACGACCACCAGCAGGTCGAGGTCGCGCAGGCGGCGCTCGATCCGGGCCGCCCGGGGCGCGGAGACCACCGGGTTGGAGCCGAACACCAGCAGCGCCTTCGGCCCGTCCGGGGTGCCGAGCGAGTCCAGCAGCCGGTAGGCGGGCATCCCGGGCCCCGGTAGCTCCTCCGCTGGTACGCCCCAGACGGCGGCGACGTGCTCTCGGTCGGCGGGGTCGTCGATGCGGCGGTAGCCGGGAAGCTGGTCGGCCTTCTGGCCGTGTTCCCGGCCGCCCTGGCCGTTGCCCTGCCCGGTCAGGCAGCCGTAACCGGAGCCGGGGCGGCCGGGCAGGCCGAGGGCGAGCGCCAGGTTCACGTACCCGGTGACGGTGTCGACGCCCTTGGCGTGTTGCTCGGCGCCGCGGGCGGTGAGGATGATCGCCCGGCGGGCGCCGCCCAGCGCACGTGCGGTCGTCTCCAGGTCGGCGACCGACACCCCGGACAGCGCCTCGGCGCGGGCTGGCCACCACTCCGCCACCGCCCGGCGAACCTCGTCGAAGCCGGTGGTGCGGCCGGCGACGTAGCTATGGTCCACGAACCCCTCGGCGAGCGCGATGTGCAGCAGCGCGTTGGCCACCGCCAGGTCGGTGCCGGGTAGTGGTTGTAGGTGCAGGTCGGCCTGGCGGGCGGTGGCGGTGACGCGCGGGTCCACCACGATCAGCCGCCCACCGCGGCGGCGTTGCGCGGTCAGCCAGCGCACCAGTGGGGGCATCGTCTCGGCCGGGTTCGCGCCGACCAGCAGCAGGGTGTCGGCGGTGCCCAGGTCGGCCAGGGGGAAGGGGAGACCCCGGTCGACACCGAAGGCGCGCATCCCGGCGGCAGCCGCCGACGACATGCAGAAACGCCCGTTGTAGTCGATGTGTCGGGTTCGGAGCACCATCCGGGCGAACTTGCCCAGCGCGTACGCCTTCTCGTTGGTGAGGCCACCCCCGCCGAAGACGGCGACCGCGTCCGGCCCGTGGTTGGCCTGGACGGCGTGGATGCCGGTGACGATCCGGTCCAGGGCCGCGTCCCAGCTCGTCGGGCGCAGCTCGCCGTCGGCCGGGTCGCGAAGTAGCGCGGTGGTGAGGCGATCCGGGTGGTCCAGCAGCTCGGCGGCGGTCCAGCCCTTCTGGCAGAGCCCGCCCTGGTTGGTGGGGAACCAGCGGGGGAGGACGGCCACCTCGCCGGCCGTCTCGCGCAGGGTCATCCCGCACTGGAGCGCGCAGTACGGGCAGTGCGTCGCCGCCTCGGAGTCGGGTTGTCCGGATGCGGTAGCGGGGCGCGTACCGTCTGTCATGCCGGTGAAGCGTGCCGGCAGGGGGTTTCCGGCCCGGATCCCGCGTGTTTCGGTCCGGTCAAGACGGGCGCACCACCTCGGCGGGCTGACTGATGGTCGTACCCCTGGGTAGGCTGCCGGCATGACTGCCAAGGTGACCCTGTCGCTCGCCGACGAGACGATCGAGCAGGCCCGGTGGTTCGCCCGACGCGAGGGGCTCTCTCTGTCCGCCTGGATGGACCAGGCCGCCCGGGAGAAGACGCTGCGGGCGGTTTTCTCCGCCCACGCTGACGCGGTCAGCCGCGCCGGTCTCGACTGGGAAACCCCCGCGCTCGCTGACGCCCACGAGGTGGGGCTGGTCAACGACCTGCTCCGCGGTGGCCGTCCGCGTGCTGCATAGGGGCGAGGTCTGGCGGATCTCGGGGGCCCGGGAGCGGCTGGGGCTGGTCGTCAGCTCCGACGTCTACAACTCCACCGCGGTGCCGATCGTGATCGTGGCGGAGGTGGTGGAGACGGCGCTGCTGCGGGACTCCCCCCTCGCGGTGTCGATGGGCGAGCGGGTGGTGATGCCGGACCGGCTCTCCTCGCCGATGAAGCAGTGGTTCTCCGAGTGCGTGGACGTGGCCGACCATGAGGTCATGCGTCGGGTCGGCCGGGCGCTGCGCATCCTGCAACAGCTCTGAGTCACCTGCCGCTCGCCCTGCTGCGAGCGCTCCTCACCGGTCGGTGTCCAGTTCGGTGCGCGCACCGTTGCCTCCCCGAATCCAGCGACGAACGCTGCGGTAACGCCGGCTTCCTAGGTTCCAGCCGGGCCCGTTCGACACCGACCAACCGGTGCGGCCGGCGGGCCAGGACGGCCCGGCCGGAAGGAGCGCCTGATGACGACGAGCGTGCCCGCGACGACCACGGCGGAGGAGATCGACCTGCACCGCGGCCGGGGCCGCTGGATTGGCCACTGGGATCCGGAGGACGAGAACTTCTGGCGGACCGTCGGTCGGGCTGTCGCCCGGCGCAATCTCATCTATTCGATCTTCGCCGAGCACATCGGGTTCTCCGTCTGGCTGCTCTGGAGCATCGTGGTGGTCCGGTTGGACGATGTCGGCTGGACGCTGACCACGAGCCAGGCGCTCTGGCTGACCGCCGTGCCCAGCGGTGTCGGCGCACTGTTGCGACTGCCGTACACCTTCGCGGTGCCGGTCTTCGGTGGGCGGAACTGGACCGTGATCTCCGCCCTGCTGCTGATCATTCCGGCTGCCGGGTTGGCCTGGGCGGTGCAGCACCCGGAGATCGGATTCGTGCCGCTGCTGCTGATCGCGGCCACGGCCGGGTTCGGCGGCGGGAACTTCGCCTCCAGCATGGCGAACATCTCGTTCTTCTATCCGGAGCGGGAGAAGGGGTGGGCGCTTGGGCTGAATGCGGCGGGCGGCAACATCGGGGTCGCCGTCGTGCAGTTCCTGGTGCCGCAGGTGATCGTGCTGGGCGGTGGCCTCGCGCTGGCCCGAGCCGGCCTGATGTACCTCCCGCTCGCGGTGATCGCGGCGGTCTGTGCCTACCTGTTCATGGACAACCTGGTCGAGGCCAAGGCGGACGTGGGGCCGGTCTGGTCTTCGCTGCGGGACCGGAACACCTGGATCATGTCGTTGCTGTACGTCGGCACGTTCGGCTCCTTCATCGGCTACTCGGCGGCCTTCCCGACGCTGCTCAACGGGGTCTTCGGTCGGCCCGACATCGCGTTGTCCTGGGCGTTCCTCGGTGCGGCGGTGGGCTCACTCTGCCGACCCTTCGGCGGTCGTCTCGCCGACGCCGTCGGTGGTGCCCGGATCACCGTGGCCAGCTTCGTGTTGATGACCGGCGGCGCGTACCTGGCGCTGTGGTCGGTACGGGAGCGTTGGCTGGAGCTCTTCTTCCTGGCCTTCATGCTGTTGTTCGTGGCCACCGGGGTCGGCAACGGATCGACGTACCGGATGATCTCTCGGATCTTCCAGGTGCGGGGGGAGGAGCTTGGTGGTTCGCCGGAGATCATGCGTGCCATGCGCCGGCAGGCGGCCGGGGCGCTCGGGATCATCTCCGCGGTCGGGGCCTTCGGCGGCTTCCTGGTCCCGATCTGCTACGCGTGGGCGAAGTCGGCGTACGGCAGCATCCAGCCCGCGCTGTGGTTCTATGTCGGTTTCTTCCTGCTGCTGACCGTGCTGACGTGGGTTGTGTACCTGCGCCCGGGGGCCCGGCTGGCCTCGGCTCGGGTGTGATTTCGGTCATCATCGACCAGCGCCGTGGGTAGGAAGCCAGCCTGTCCCGGCCCAGCCCGGCAGGCCGACCGGACCCCGTTTTGCCGGCTGGCCTGACGTTGGGTATCGTTACCTGCTGTTGTGCGACATCTAGGGGCGTGCCGTCTGAGGTGCGCTTGGTCGTTCGTGCGCGCTGGCTCGGCCGGAAAGTCATGGTCACCCGGCGCGCAGGCCCCAGACCGACGACGAGACAAGGTAAACCTGTGCGTACGTACAGCCCGAAGCCGGGTGAGATCGAGCGTCAGTGGCACGTTATCGACGCCTCTGATGTCGTGCTGGGCCGCTTGGCCACCCACGCCGCCACGCTGCTGCGCGGCAAGCACAAGCCGACTTTCGCGCCGCACGTCGACACGGGCGACTTTGTCGTCATCGTGAACGCCGGCAAGGTCGCGCTCACCGGTAACAAGCGGCAGCAGAAAATCGCCTACCGGCACTCCGGTTACCCCGGCGGCCTCAAGCAGGTCGGCTACGACGAGCTGCTGACCAAGCGCCCCGAGCGGGCCGTTGAGCTGGCCGTGAAGGGCATGCTCCCGCACAACAAGCTGGGCCGGAAGCTGATTAAGAAGCTGAAGGTCTACGCCGGTGCCGAGCACCCGCACGGCGCGCAGCAGCCAGTGCCGTTCGAGATCAAGCAGATCGCGCAGTGAGCGCGGGCGAAGGAAGCAGCATGACCGACATCATCGCCACCGAGGTCGCCCCCGAGGCCGCCGAGGCGCTGGCGCCCGTCGTCCGCGCGCCCCTTGGTGACCGGCCGATCCAGACCGTGGGTCGCCGCAAGGAGGCCATCGTCCGGGTCCGTATCGTCCCGGGCACTGGCAAGATCACCTGCAACGGCCGGGACCTTGAGGCGTACTTCCCGAGCAAGGTGCACCAGCAGCTGATCAAGGACCCGCTGGTCACCACCGAGAAGGCGGAGGAGTTCGACGTCATCGCGAACCTGCGGGGCGGCGGCACCACCGGTCAGGCCGGTGCGCTCCGGCTGGCCATTGCCCGCGCGCTGATCGCCAGCGAGCCGGACGACCGTCCGGCGCTCAAGAAGGCCGGCTTCCTGACCCGGGACGCGCGGGTCAAGGAGAGCAAGAAGTACGGCCTCAAGAAGGCCCGTAAGGCTCCCCAGTACTCGAAGCGCTGACGATCAGCTGCTCGTTGTACTTCTGACGGACGGCCGGGCCGCCTCCTGCGAATGGAGGTGGCCCGGCCGTTCCCGTTTTTCACCATCGGCAGTCGTATCGGAGGTTTGACGGGAATGGGTCGGTTGTTCGGCACGGACGGGGTACGGGGACGGGCGAACGTGGATCTCACCCCCGAGTTGGGGCTCGCGGTAGCGGTCGCCGCCGCGCACACCCTCGCCGAAGCGGATCGGAGCCACCCCCCGCTGGCCGTTGTCGGCCGGGACACCCGGGCCAGCGGCGAGATGCTGGAAGCCGCGGTGGTGGCCGGGCTGACCAGTGCCGGCGCGAACGTCGTACGGGTCGGCGTCCTGCCGACCCCGGCGGTGGCGTTCCTCACCGCGGAGGCCAAGGCCGATATCGGGGTGATGCTCTCCGCCTCGCACAATCCCATGCCGGACAACGGCATCAAGCTCTTCGCCGCCGGTGGGCACAAGCTACCGGACGAGATCGAGATGAAGATCGAGACGGCGGTCGAGACGAACGCGACGACCGCCTGGGAGCGTCCGGTCGGGGCGGGGGTCGGCCGGGTCCACGACCTGCTCGACGGCGCCGACCACTACGTGCAGCACCTGGTCGGCACCGTGCCGCACCGGCTGGACGGGATCAAGGTCGTGGTGGACTGCGCCAACGGTGCCGCCGCCGAGGTGGCACCGGCGGCGTACCGGGAGGCCGGCGCCGAGGTGGTCGCGATCCACGCGGAGCCCGACGGCCTCAACATCAACGACGAGTGCGGCTCCAACCACGTGGCGGCGCTCCGGCAGGCCGTCGTCGAGCACGGCGCGCAGCTGGGCATCGCCCATGACGGCGACGCCGACCGTTGCGTGGCGGTCAGCGCCGACGGTGACGAGGTGGACGGCGACCAGGTGATGGCGATCCTCGCACTGGCGATGCGGGAGGCCGGCACGCTCACCGACGACACCCTGGTGGCGACCGTGATGAGTAACCTCGGCCTGCGGATAGCCATGTCGCGGGAGGGGATTCGGCTGGTCGAGACGAAGGTCGGTGACCGGTACGTGTTGGCGGAGCTGCGCGCCTCCGGCCTGGCGCTCGGTGGCGAGCAGAGCGGGCACATCGTGATGCCCGCCCACGCGACCACCGGCGACGGCGTGCTGACCGGCCTGCACCTGATGTCCCGGATGGCGGGGACCGGCAAGTCCCTGGCCGAGCTGGCAGCCGTGGTTACTCCGCTGCCTCAGGTTCTGATCAACGTGCCGGTCGGTGACCGTACGGTGGGTGCGGCGGCTCCGACCGTACGGGCCGAGGTCGCGCGGGCTGAGGCCGAGCTGGGCGACACCGGCCGGGTCCTGCTGCGTCCCTCGGGCACCGAGCCACTGGTCCGGGTGATGGTGGAGGCCGGTACCGAGACGACGGCGCGGGCGGTGGCCGAGCGGATCGCCGAACAGGTTCGTACCGCCAGCCCGGTCAGCTGACCTGGTGTTTGCCCGCCGGCGATGGGTGCCGGCGGGGCGCGTTCACCGGGCCAGCCGCCGCAACCGGGTGACGGCCTCGGCCAGGACCTCCGGGCGTTTGCAGAAGGCGAACCGGACCAGCCGCCGGCCGGCCTCCGAGTCGTCGTAGAAGACCTGGGTCGGGACCGCGACCACGCCACAGCGTTCCGGCAGCGCGCGACAGAACTCCACCCCGTCTTGGGCGCCGAGCGGTGTCACGTCGGCGGTGACGAAGTAGGTGCCCTCCGGTGGTCCGACCCCGAACCCGGCATCGGCGAGGCCGGTGACGAGTTGGTCCCGGCGGGCCTGCATCCCGGCCCGGAACTCGGTGAAGTAGCTGTCGGCCAGGCCCAGCGCCACCGCGACCGCGGGTTGCAACGGCGCGGCGTTGACGAAGGTGAGGAACTGCTTGACCCGCAGGACCGCCGACACCAGCGACGCCGGCCCACTCGCCCAGCCGACTTTCCAGCCGGTACAGGAGAAGGTCTTGCCGGCCGAGGAGATCCGCAGCGTCCGCGTCCGCATCCCGGGCAACGTGGCGAGGGGCACGTGGCCAGCGGTGGCATCGGTGAAGGCGAGGTGTTCGTAGACCTCGTCGGTGACCGCGTACGCGTCGTACTCGTGGCACAGCTCGGCCACCAGGGCCAGTTCGGTGGGGGTGAAGACCTTGCCGGTGGGGTTGTGCGGGGAGTTGAGCAGCACCAGTCGGGTACGCGGCCCGAACGCGGCGCGCAGCTCGTCCGGGTCGACCGCGTACCGGCCGGCTGCTCCGGGGCGCAACGTCACGGGGCGTCGACGGGCTCCGGCGAGCGCGATCGAGGCGGCGTACGAGTCGTAGTAGGGCTCGAAGCAGACCACCTCGTCGCCGGGCTCACAGAGGCCCAGGATCGCCGCTGCGATCGCCTCGGTGGCGCCCGCGGTCACCACGATCTCGCCGTCGGGGTCGTACTCCAGGCCCCAGAACCGTTGCTGGTGCGCGGCCACGGCGGTGCGGAGTGCGGGGATGCCAGGGCCGGGCGGGTACTGGTTCTGCCCGCCGCGCAGCGCCTCCGCCGCGGCGGCCAACATCTCGGGTGGGCCGTCGGTGTCCGGAAAGCCCTGGCCGAGATTGACCGCCCCGGTACGGCCGGCGAGGGCGGACATCTCGGCGAAGATCGTCGTCCCGAAGGGGCGCATTCGGGCTACCAGGGCATCGACATGGGCGGTCGTCACGTCTGTCAGCCTACGGACTGTCCGGGTCCGTTCAACCCCCGCCGCGGTCGTAGATCGTCTTTCGTGACGCTCGGTAGTCGCTCGCACCATTCACTCAAATCGGATGCTTGTTTACCCGCCTTTCGAGCGCCACGGATGAGTGAAACTGGGTTAGGCTGCCACCCATGTGTGGAATCGTGGGTTACGCCGGCGCGCGCCCGGCGCTCGGCATCGTGCTCGATGGGCTGCGACGGCTGGAGTACCGCGGCTACGACTCGGCCGGCGTCGCCGTCATCTGCGCGGATGAACTACTGGCGGAGAAGAAGGCCGGCAAGCTGGCCAACCTGGAGAAGGTCCTCGCCGAGCGGTCCGCGCGGGATCCGGAGGCCTGCGCCGCATCCCCGATCGGGATCGGGGATGGGGTCACCGGAATCGGCCACACCCGTTGGGCCACCCACGGCGGCCCCACCGACCGCAATGCCCACCCGCACCTCTCCCCGGACGGACGGGTTGCGGTGATTCACAACGGCATCATCGAGAACTTCGCGAAGCTGCGCACCGAGTTGGAGGCCGACGGGATCCAGTTCGGCAGCGACACCGACACCGAGTGCACCGCCCACCTGCTCGCCGCGGCCCTCGCCGACCTGCGGTCCGCCGGGCATCCGGAGGGGCCGCAGCTGCTCGCCGCCGGCATGCGGGTCGTCTGTCAGCGCCTGGAGGGCGCCTTCACCCTGCTCGCCGTGGACGCCGGCGTTCCGGGCGCGGTGGTCGGCGCGCGGCGGAACTCGCCCCTGGTCGTCGGCCGGGGCGACGGCGAGAACTACCTGGCGAGCGACGTCGCGGCGTTCATCGAGCACACCCGCGAAGCGATCGAGCTGGGTCAGGATCAGATCGTTCTGATCACCGCCGACAGCATCGAGATCACCGACTTCGCCGGCCGGCCCGCCACCGGCAGGGACTTCCACATCGACTGGGACTCCTCCGCCGCGGAGAAGGGCGGTTACGACTGGTTCATGCTCAAGGAGATCGCGGAGCAGCCGCAGGCCGTCGCCGACACGCTGCTGGGCCGGCTCGCCGAGACCGGCGAGATCATGCTCGACGAGGTTCGCCTCAGCGATCAGGACCTGCGCGACGTGGACAAGATCTTCATCGTCGCCTGCGGTACCTCGTACCACGCCGGGATGGTGGCCAAGTACGCGATCGAGCACTGGACAAGGATCCCCTGCGAGGTGGAGCTGGCCAGCGAATTTCGCTACCGAGACCCGGTGCTCGACCGGTCCACCCTGATCGTGGTGATCTCGCAGTCCGGCGAGACGATGGACACCCTGATGGCGCTGCGGCACGCCAAGGACCAGAAGGCACGCATCCTGGCGATCTGCAACACCAACGGCTCCACCATTCCCCGGGAGTCCGACGCGGTCCTCTACACCCACGGTGGACCGGAGATCGCGGTCGCCTCCACCAAGGCGTTCCTGACCCAGCTCGTCGCCTGCTACCTGATCGGCCTGCACCTGGCCCAGGTGCGCGGGATCAAGTTCGCCGACGAGGTCGCCGCGGTGGTGTCCCAGCTCCAGGACGTTCCGGGCAAGCTGCGCGAGCTGCTGGGGCGGATCGAGCCGGTACGCGAGCTGGCCCGGGAGCTGAAGTCCGAGTCGACCGTGCTCTTCATCGGTCGGCATGTCGGCTACCCGGTAGCCCTGGAGGGCGCACTGAAGCTCAAGGAACTGGCGTACATGCACGCCGAGGGCTTCGCCGCGGGCGAGTTGAAGCACGGCCCGATCTCGCTCATCGATGAGGGCACCCCGGTGATCTGCATAGTGCCGTCGCCGATCGGCCGCGGCATGTTGCACGACAAGATCGTCTCCAACATTCAGGAGGTGCGGGCCCGGGGCGCCCGGACCATCGTGATCGCGGAGGAGGGGGACGAGTCTGTCGTCCGGTACGCCGACCACCTGGTCTACGTACCGCGTACGCCGACCCTGCTTGCGCCGCTGGTGACCACCGTGTCGTTGCAGGTTTTCGCCGCGGAGATCGCCGCTGCTCGGGGCCACGACGTAGACCAGCCCCGCAACCTGGCGAAGTCCGTAACCGTCGAGTGAGTACCGAGGGCGCGGGGAACGTGGTGGCCCCGCGGCCGACGGGCCCACGCACCACGGCCCGGTGGGTGTACCGAGTGGCGGCAACGGCAGCATGCGCGGGCACCGCGCCGGTAGGGTGGGCGCATGATCGTCGGGGTCGGCATCGACGTGGTCCTGGTGGAGCGGTTCGCGCGGGCGCTGACCCGGACGCCGCTGCTCGCCGACCGGCTCTTCACCGAAGCCGAGCGGTACACCAGTTCTGGTAACGCCCGTTCGCCCGAGTCGCTCGCCGCCCGCTTCGCGGCGAAGGAGGCGGTGGCCAAGGCGCTCGGTGCACCGAGCGGGCTGAGCTGGCACGACTGTGAGATCGTGCCGGATCCGGATGGCCGGCCGTGGTTGACCGTCTCCGGCACGGTCGCGGCGGCGGCGGTCGAGCGGGGGGCCAACCGGTGGCACCTGTCGCTGTCGCACGACGGGGGGATCGCGTCGGCCATGGTGGTCGCGGAACGCTGATCGGTGGCGTGCCCGGTCCAGCCGGGCACGGGGACGGAGTGGGATGAGACCGGTGTGGCGGGTGGCGGACGTACGCGCCGCCGAGGCGGGCCTGCTGGCGACGCTCCCGCCCGGGACGTTGATGCAGCGGGCCGCTGCGGGGCTCGCCCGCCGCTGTGCGCAGCTCCTCGCCGACCGGGGTGGTGTCTACGGCGCCCCGGTGCTGCTGCTGGTCGGCTCGGGCGACAACGGCGGTGACACGCTCTTCGCCGGCGCCCGGCTGGCCCGGCGCGGGGCGGCGGTGTCGGCGCTGTTACTGACTCCGGGCCGGGCGCACGCCGAGGCGTTAGCGGCGCTGCGGGCCGCGGGTGGTCGGCTGGTCGACCGCCCACCGGCCCGGGTGGACCTGGTGCTCGACGGCATCGTCGGGATCGGTGGCAGCGGTGGGCTCCGGGCACCGGCGGCGCAGCTCGCGGCGGGCCTCGCGCAGTATCGCGGGCGGGCCGGTGGCCGGGCGACAGTGGTCGCGGTGGACGTACCGAGTGGGGTGTCGGTCGACACCGGGCAGGTGCCGCTGACCGCGGCTGGTCAGCCGGCCGCGATCCACGCCGACGTCACGGTGACCTTCGGTGCCCTGAAGCCCGCGCTGGTGGTGGGCGCGGCGGCGCCGTTGGCCGGCCAGGTTGAGTTGGTCGACATCGGGCTGGAACCCTGGCTGCGTGGCACCGCGGCGCTGCAGATCACCGAGGGGGCGGATGTGACCGACTGGTGGCCCAGGCCCGGACCGGCGGCAGAGAAGTACAGCCGGGGTGTGGTCGGTCTCGCCACCGGCTCGGCCGGCTACCCCGGCGCCGCGGTGCTCTCGGTGGCCGGTGCGTTGGCCGGCCCGACCGGCCTGGTCCGCTACGCCGGCACCGCCCGGACGGAGGTGCTGCGCCAACACCCGTCGGTGATCGCTACCGACCGGGTCGCCGAGGCCGGTCGGGTGCAGGCGTGGGTGTGCGGTTCCGGGCTGGGTACCGGCGACGAGGCGGCGGGTGAGCTGCGGGCGGTGCTCGCGGCACCGGTGCCGGCGGTGCTCGACGCGGACGCGTTGACCCTGCTCGGTACGGGCTCCCTCGCCGACCAGCTCCGGCGGCGGGACGCCCCGGTCGTGGTCACCCCGCATGATCGGGAGTTCGCCCGGCTCTCCGGCGAGGCTCCCGGCGACGACCGGGTCGCTGCCGCGTTGGGCCTGGCCACCCGGATGAACGCTGTGGTGTTACTCAAGGGCGACCGGACGGTGATCGGTACGCCCGACGGCCGGGCCTATGTCAACCAGACCGGGACCGCGGCCCTGGCCACCGGCGGTACGGGCGACGTGCTGTCTGGGCTGCTCGGCTCGTTGCTGGCTGCGGGTCTCGCGCCGGAGCGGGCCGCCGCCGCGGCGGCCTACCTGCACGGGCTCGCCGGTCGGGAGGCGGCGCGGGGCGGCCCGGTGGCCTCGCCCGATGTCGCCGTCGCCCTGCGCCCGGTGCTGGCCGGGCTCGGGTGGATCGGTGGATCGACCTGGGCCGGGCCCAATTCCTGATCAACTCAGTAGGCTGGGGGCATGTGGCAGGCCGAGGTACGCGTCGACCTTGACGCGATCCGTGAGAACGTGAGTTGGTTGCGCTCCGGTAGCGCCGCCGAGTTGATGGCGGTGGTCAAGGGGGACGGGTACGGCCACGGCATGGTCCCGGCCGCCCACGCCGCGCTGGATGGTGGTGCCGACTGGCTCGGTGTCTGCACCCTCGACGAGGCGCTCACCCTGCGCCGGGCCGGGCTCACCGTGCCGATCCTGGCCTGGCTGCTCGCGCCGGGCCTGCCGTTGCACGAAGGGGTGCTGGCCGGTATTGATCTCAGTGCGGCCAGCGTGGCGCAGCTCGACGAGATGGTTGATGCGGGCCGGGTGGCCGGGCGTCCCACCCGGCTGCATCTCAAGATCGACACTGGGTTGTCCCGGGGTGGCGCGACCGTCTCGCAGTGGCCGGAGCTGCTCGATGCCGCGGCGAAGGCGCAGGCTGACGGCGCGGTCGAGGTGGTGGGGGTGTGGAGCCACCTCGTGTACGCCGACGCTCCCGGACACCCGACCACCGACCGGCAGCTTGCCGTCTTCCACGAGGGGTTGAGCATGGTGGAGCAGGCGGGGCTGCGTCCGCGCTACCGCCACCTGGCCAACTCGGCGGCCACGCTGACCCGGCCGGACGCCCACTTCGACCTGGTCCGTCCCGGGCTGGCCGTCTACGGGCTCTCGCCGGTGGCCGGAGAGCGATTCGGCCTGCGACCGGCGATGACCGCCCGGGCCCGCGTCATGCTCACCAAGCAGGTACCGGCGGGGGCCGGAGTCTCCTACGGCCACACGTACACCACCGAACGGGCGAGCAACCTCGCCGTGATTCCGCTCGGGTACGCCGACGGCGTCCCCCGGGACGCGTCCAACTGCGGCCCGGTGCAGCTCGGTGGCGTTCGGCGGACCATCTCCGGCCGGGTCTGCATGGACCAGTTCGTGCTCGACTGCGGCGACGATCCGGTCGCGCCGGGCGACGTGGCCACCCTCTTCGGCGCCGGACAGAACGGGGAGCCCACCGCCGACGACTGGGCCGAGGCGGTCGGGACGATCAACTACGAGATCGTCACCCGTTTCGGCAGCACCCGGGTGCCCCGCTGCTATGACGGCGAGCGTTCGTGACGGCGTCCCGGTTCCGGGTTCCGCTGCCCCGGGCCAGCCACCCCCGGGCCGCGATCGGCGCGTTGGCCGCCGTCGGTGTCGCGGCCGCCGGTCTCGTCGCCGGCGTCGCGACCGAACGCGCGCTGGTCCGTCGGCTGAAGGCTGACCCTACCGACCGGTACGCCGGCGAGGACTTCGGCGAGCGGCGGTTCGACGAGGCGTTGCGGGTGGAGATGCCGGACGGCACCGACATCCACGTGGAGGTGGTCGAGCCGGCCCGGCCGGTTACCGGGAACCCCACCATCGTGCTGGTGCACGGATTCTGCCTGGACCAGGGGACCTTCCACTTCCAGCGCAAGCTGCTCGCCGCCCGGGGTGAGCACCGGATCGTGGCGTACGACCAGCCGGGGCACGGGCGCTCCGGCCAGCTGGAAACCGGCGAGTACGACCTGACCGCACTCGGTCGGACGCTGCGCGCGGTGCTCGACCAGACCGCGCCGGAGGGCCCGCTGGTGCTGGTCGGCCACTCGATGGGTGGTATGACCATCATGGCGTTCGCGGAACTCTTCCCGGAGTTGTTCGGGGACCGGGTGGTGGGCACCGTGTTGCTGGCCACCTCCGGCGGGCTGCTCGCCGAGACCAAGCTGGTCGCCCCGGCGCTGCTGGGCCGGGTCGGTCCGCCGGTGCTGCACCTGATGAGCAACGCCGCCCGCTACGGGAGCCCGGTGATCGACCGAGCGCGTCGGTCCACCTCCAACGTGGCCTGGCTGCTCACCCGCCGGTATGGCTTCGGCACCGGTCACCCCAGCCCGGCTCTGGTCTCCTACGTCGAGGAGATGAACTCCCGGACCTCCGCCGACACCGTCACCCGCTACCTGCGAACGCTCGCCACCCACTCCCGGTTTCCGGCTCTGGCGGCGCTCGCCAGCGCGCCGGTGCTGGTGCTGGTGGGGGAGAAGGACATGATCACGCCGGTGGCGCACTCGGAGGAGATCGTCCGCCGGCTGCCGCACGCCGAGTTCGTCAAGATCCCCGACAGCGGGCATGTGGTGATGTTGGAACACGCCGCCGAGGTGAACGCGGCGTTGATCCGGTTTCTGGAGGAGCTGTGAACCCCGGAAGGCCGATCCGATTCACCCTGCCGACCGTCGCCGACACGCACGCCTTCGGCCGCCGGCTGGCCGGCCTCCTCCGAGCGGGGGACCTGCTGCTGCTGACAGGTCCCCTCGGTGCCGGCAAGACGGCCCTCACCCAGGGCATCGGCGCCGGCCTGGGGGTGGCCGGGGCGGTCACCTCCCCCACCTTCGTGATCGCGCGGGTACACCAACCCGATCCGGTCCGGGGTGGCTCGGTGCCCCTCGTGCACGCCGACGCGTACCGCCTGGGTGATGCGAGCGACCCCCGTGCCGAGCTCGACGACCTGGATCTGGACGCGTCGGTGGACGAGGCGGTGACCGTGGTCGAGTGGGGCGAGGGGCTCGCCGAGCAGCTCGTCGCGGAGCACCTGTGGGTTCGGATCGACCGCCGGGACGACGACACCCGGCTGGTCGACCTGGAACCGGTCGGTGGCGACTGGAGCGCGCGGTTGACCGGCACCCCCGGATTCATCGACAGCTGACACCATCGACCGGTCCCGTAGGGGGCGGGCCGTCCTGGTTGGGGTTGCGGTGGCGACCCGGAGGAGCCTCGCGGGGAGGTGGCCGGTGGTGTCGGAGCCGGCGACTAGAGTGCGCGGGACGCCCCGACCGGAAAGGCCGCCGATGCCCGACGACGCACCCACCCTGGATCTGCTGGCCCTGCTGTCACCGGGGTGGCGGTCCGCGCTCGCCCCGGAGCTCGATCCGGCCCGCACTGCGGCGCTTGCCGGTTTCGTCGCGCAGGAGTACGCCACCCAGACCGTCTTTCCGCCCATGGCGGACCTCTTCTCGGCCTACCGGCTCTGCCCGCCGACGGAGACCCGGGTGGTGATCCTCGGCCAGGATCCCTATCACCGGGCCGGGCAGGCACACGGGCTGAGCTTCAGCGTCCGCCCCGGCGTGCCGACGCCGCCCTCACTGCGCAACGTCTTCAAGGAGTTGGGCGCCGATCTGGGCGTGCCGCGACCGGCCGGTGGAAATCTGGCCGGCTGGGCCGCGCAGGGTGTGCTGCTGCTCAACTCGGTGCTGACGGTTCGCGAGGCCAGCCCCGGCTCCCACGCCAACCGCGGCTGGGAGGAGTTCACCAACGCGACAATTCGGGCGCTGAACGCGGTGGATCACCGGGTGGTCTTCTTACTCTGGGGTGGATATGCCCGGAAGAAGGCGGCGTTGGTGACAAACCCGAGCCACGTGGTGCTGGAGGCGGGACACCCCAGCCCGATGAACCCGCGGGGGTTCCTGGGCAGCCGCCCGTTCAGCGCGGCCAACAAGGCGCTCGCCGACGCCGGTCTGCCGACGATCGACTGGGAACGCGCCGCCGCCTGATCGCTCTGCCGGGGTGGGGCCGGTCCCGGCAGCCGGGCGGCTAGGCTGGTTCACCGTGCTCGTACTCGTGGTGGACAGCTCGACTCCCGCGGTGATCGCCGCGCTGGCGCAGGTCACGGCGGCCGGCGTCGAGGTGCGGGCGCAGCGCTGTGCCGTGGACGCCCGAGCCCACGGCGAGCTGCTCGCCCCACAGGTGGACGCGGTCCTGGCCGACGTCGGTGTGCGCCCCTCCGCTCTCGGTGCGATCGTCGCCGGCCTCGGGCCGGGCCCGTTCACCGGGCTGCGGGTCGGGCTGGTCACCGCCGCCACGATGGGGCAGGCGCTCGGCGTGCCAACCTACGGGGTCTGTTCGCTGGACGCCGTCGGCTTCCCGGCCGCCGCCGGCGAGCCGGTCCTGGCGGCGACCGACGCGCGCCGCCGGGAGATCTACTGGGCGGTGTACGACGAAGCCGGCCAACGGGTCGTCGGCCCCGAGGTCTCCGCTCCGGCGGTCGCCGCCGCGCGCGCCCGTGACCTGGCGGTTGTCGCCGCGGTCGGCGACGGCGCGCACCGGTACGCGGCGACGCTGGAGCTGCCGGTCGCCGACGAGCCCCGCTACCCGATGCCGGTGGCCCTGGCGCGGCTCGCGGCGGCGCGGATCGCCGCCGGTGCCCCCGATGAGCCGCTCACCCCGCTCTACCTGCGCCGCCCGGACGCGGTCGCGGCGGCGGGCCGCAAGTCGGTCCTGCCGTGAGTGGGGAAGCGAACCGGGGCGGCGAACCGGGTGGCGGGGGGCGTGGCCTCCAACTGGAGCGGTTCCGTTGGTGGCACATCGCCGAGGTGTTGCCGATCGAGGCGGACCTCTTCGGTGTCGAGCAGTGGTCTGCCGCCATGTTCTGGAACGAACTCGCCAACGGGCACCACTACCTGGTGGTGACCGAGGGGGAAGCCCTGCTCGGCTACGCGGGGCTCACCGCCGTCGCCGGCGAGGAGGCATGGGTGCAGAACATCGCCGTCCGCCGGTCCGCGCAGCGGCGGGGGGTCGGGCGGCTGCTGTTGCGCGCGTTGTTGGCCGAGGCGGCGCGACTGCGGGTGCGCGGCACGCTGCTGGAGGTGGCCGCGGACAACGCCCCGGCGCAGAAGCTTTACGCGGCGCACGGCTTCGAGGCGATCGGGGTGCGGCGCGGGTACTACCAGCCGCGCAACACCGACGCGTTGGTCATGCGCCGGGACGAGGAGTTGATCGATGGCTGACGAACCCCTGGTCCTGGGGATCGAGACGTCCTGCGACGAGACCGGGGTCGGTGTTGTCCGGGGCCACACCCTGCTCGCCGACGCCTTGGCCAGCAGCGTCGAGCAACATGCCCGGTTCGGCGGCGTGGTGCCCGAGGTGGCCAGCCGGGCCCACCTGGAGGCGATCGTCCCGACGATGAACCGGGCGTTGGCGGAGGCGGGGGTGACGCTCGCTGACGTCGACGCCATCGCGGTGACCTCCGGCCCCGGTCTGGCCGGGGCGCTGCTGGTCGGGGTCGCCGCGGCCAAGGGCTACGCGGTCGCCGCCGAAAAGCCGGTGTACGGCGTGAACCACCTGGCCGCGCACGTCGCCGTGGACACCCTGGAACACGGGCCGCTGCCCGAGCCGGCGATCGCCCTGCTGGTTTCGGGCGGGCACTCGTCGCTGCTGCTCGTCGACGACCTGGCCTACGGTGTCACCCCGCTCGGCGCCACGATCGACGACGCGGCCGGCGAGGCGTTCGACAAGGTCGCCCGCCTCCTCGGGCTGCCCTTCCCCGGCGGCCCGTACATCGATCGCGAGGCCCGCGCCGGTGACCCGGCGGCCATCGCGTTCCCCCGGGGGCTGACCGCGGCCAAGGACTTGGCAGCGCACCGCTACGACTTCTCCTTCTCCGGGTTGAAGACCGCGGTGGCGCGTTGGGTGGAGCGTCGGCAGCGGGCCGGCGAGCCCATCCCGGTCGCCGACGTCGCCGCCTCCTTCCAGGAGGCGGTGTGCGACGTGCTGATCGGGAAGGCACTGGATGCCTGCCGGTCGAGTGGGGTGCAGACCCTGGTGATCGGGGGCGGAGTGGCGGCCAACTCGCGGCTGCGGGCGATGGCCGAGCAGCGCGCGGCGAAGTACGACATCCGGGTGCGGACGCCCCGCCCGAAGTTGTGTACGGACAACGGCGCGATGGTCGCCGCGCTCGGCTCACACCTGGTCGCCGCCGGTGTCGCGCCGAGCCGCCTGGACCTGCCCGCCGATTCGGCGATGCCACTGACGACAGTCAGTGTTACCGGGGAGGAGCAGACATGATCGTGCGGATGTGGGAGGTACGGGCCGAGCCGTACGGGATGGCCGACCTGATCACCTGGGTGTGTGAGACCGCCCTGCCGGAGTTCGAACACGACCCGCTGCACGTCTCCAGCGAGGTCTTCTCCTCCACCGATCACCGGGTCGTGGTGATCTCGAAGTGGCGGGGCAACCCCCGTCCCCTGCCCGACCCGCCGGTGACCCTGGTCGCGCGTCCCCCGTACTCCTGGGACTTCACGCCGGTCGATCGCTGACCCCAGCGCCGCCCAGTCCACTCGGGGACTGGGTTCAGTGGACGTCGAGCGGGTCGGCGAGGAGCCGTTCGAAGGCGAGTTCGGCCGCGCCGATCAGGGCGGCGTCGTCGCCGAGTTCGGGGGTGCGCAGCCGGACGTGTTCCACACAGGCGGGCAGTGCGCTGGCGTTGAGCCGGCTGCGTACCTGGGCGGCGGCGGCCAGGTAGAGGTCCCGCATGGCACCGCCGAAGATGACCAACTCCGGGTTGAAGATGTTGACGAGGTTGGCCACGCCGAAGCCGAGCCAGTCGCCGGCGGTGCGCACGGCGGTCTGGGCTCGGGCGTCGCCCCGGTCGGCGGCCTCGAAGACTGCCAGCAGCGCTTCTCGGCCCTGGGTGTCGGAGCGGCCGGCCGCCTGCAGCAGACCGTGTTCGCCGATCTCCGTCTCCCAGCAGCCGCGTGACCCACACTCGCAGCGGGTGCCGTCCCGCCGGACCACCATGTGCCCGACCTCGCCGCCGTAGCCGCCGTGCCCGGTCAGCCGACGCCCGCCGGCGATGATGCCGGCGCCGACGCCGACATCGCCGTACAGATAGATCAGGTTGTCGCAGGTGGTGGCGGCGCCGCGGGTGTGTTCGGCGAAGGCCGCCATGTCGGCGACGTTGCCGACGACGACCGGAACGTCCGGCCCCAACTCGGCACCGATCGCCGCACCGATCGGCTCGTCCACCCAGCCCAGCGTCGGGCCGAGCCGGACCAGTCCGTCGTCCCGACGGACCAGGCCGCAGACGGCGACGCCCGCGCCGACGCAGATCGCGTCGGCGGGCACGGACTGTCGCATCTCCCGCGCCGCCCGGGCCAGCAACGGCGCGGCCTCGGCGGCGGTGATGCCGCGCGGACGCGCCAGTTCCCGTCGGTCGAGCACCCCGCCGCCGAGACCGATCCGCGCGGCCCGCAGCCGGTCCACCTCGATGCTGTACGCGTACGCGTACACCCGGGCCGACTCGGGCCGGACGACCAGCGACGGTCGTCCGGCCCGGCCGGTCTCCTTCGGCGCCCCCTCGCTCACCAGGCCGGCCGCGGCGAGGTCGGTGGTGAGCGCGCCGATGGTGCTGCGGTTCAGCCCCAGCGTGGTGGTCAGCTCGGCCCGGGACGTCGCCCCGTGCATATGGACGTACCGCAGTAACGCTCCGAGGTTCTGCCGACGGATCTCGTCCTGGCTGGGTCCTGCGCGCATCGCGGCGTACTGCTCCTCAGTGCGGTGACGGGCGGCGTCGGTGGCCTGGTCGGGCCGGCCCGGTCAGCGGCCGCCGCTGGCGGCGGCCCGGCGCCGGGACAGCGCGTCCACGCTGGCAGCGAGGAGTAGGACCACCCCGGTTACCACGTACTTGACCCCTGAGCTGTAGCCCATCAGACCCATCCCATTGTCGATCACTGCGACGACCGCACCGCCGAGCACCGCGTCGAGGACCCGACCCTTGCCACCGAAGAGACTGGTGCCACCGATCACCGCCGCGCCGACGGCGTAGAGCAGTACGTTACTGCCACCGGTGTTCGGGTCGACCGAGTTGGCCCGGCTGGCGGCGACAATGCCGCCGATCGCGGCCATCGCGGAGCAGATCACGAAGACGGAGATGCGGATCCGGTCGACGTTGATGCCGGCTCGGCGGGCTGCTTCCTTGTTGCCGCCGACCGCGTAGACGTGCCGGCCGTAGCTGGTGCGCTGCAGTACGAAGGTTCCGGCGATCAGCAGTACCGCGATCAGCGGCACCACGATCGGTACGCCCTTCAGGGAATTGATCAGGACGTTGAAGCTGCGTTCCTGGTTGAGGAGGTAGACCGTCGTGCCGAGCACGGTGGCCAGCCCGACGACCCGGGCGAGAACCACGGTGAGTGGGTCGGTGACCAGGCCCCGGGCCGCACGGCTGCGGTACCGCGTCGTCTGGACCGCGGCGTAGCCGGCGACGGCGAGCCCGGCCAGGGCCCAGCCGAGAGCCGGTGGCAGGTTGCGGTTCGCGATCGCCACCAGCACCGGGTCGCGGACCGAGATGTTCCTGCCCTCCTCCATCAGCAGCAGCACGATGCCCTGGAAGGCGAGGAAGCCGGCGAGGGTGACCACGAAGGACGGAATGCCGATCTTCGCGACCAGCATTCCGAGCACGCTGCCGATCAACACTCCGGTGAGCACCGCGGCGAGCACCGCGACGTACCACGGGTAGCCGAGGACGGTGACCACATTGGCCAGTACCGCGGCACAGACTCCGCTGGCGAAGCCGGCGGAGAGATCGATCTCACCGAGCAGCAGGACGAAGACCAGCCCCATGGCGATCAGCGTGACCGCTGCCCCCTGCGTGAACAGGTTGGCGAAGTTGGCGGTGGTGAGGAACGACGGCCGCATGATCGCGAAGACGGTGCAGAGCACGATCAGGCCGAGGACGGCGGGTAGGGCACCGATCTCCCCACCGCGCACCCGGCTGAGGTAGCCGCGCACGTGGCTGGTGAGGGTGGGCACGGCGGCGGGGGTGGCCACGGATTCCTGGTCGGGGAGGGCGGCGCTGGTCATCGGGCGGCTCCCGGGGCGGCGGCGGGCTCCCCGCCGGTGTCGTTCGATCCGTTGCCCGCGTTGCGCCCGAGCGCACCGGAGCGGCCGGCGGTGATCAGCTCAACGATTTGGGCGTGGGTGATGTCGGTGGTCTTCACCTGGGCGACCATCTGGCCCAGGTAGAGCGCGGCGATCCGGTCGGAGACGGCGAAGACATCGTTCATGTTGTGGGAGATGAGTACGACCGCGAGGCCGTTGTCGGCCAGCCGGCGAACCAACTCGAGCACCTGTGCGGTCTGCGCGACCCCGAGCGCCGCGGTCGGCTCGTCCAGGATGACGACCTTGCTGTTCCAGAGCACCGCCTTGGCGATCGCCACGGTCTGCCGTTGGCCTCCGGAGAGGCTGGAAACCTGCTGGCGGAGCGACTTGACGGTGCGGACGGAGAGCCCGGCGAGCGTGTCCGCAGCCATCTGCTCCATGGTCGGCTCGTCGAGCACGAGGCTGCGCCGCTTCTCCCGGCCGAGGAACATGTTCTGCACGATGTCGAGGTTGTCGCAGAGCGCGAGGTCCTGGTAAACGACCTCGATGCCGAGTGCGGCGGCGTCGCGGGGGTTGTGGATGCTCACCGGGCGGCCGTTGAAGAGGAACTCGCCGGCATCGGTCGGGTAGATGCCGCTGATGCACTTGACCAGGGTGGACTTACCGGCGCCGTTGTCGCCGACCAGCGCGGTCACCTGCCCGGGAAAGGCGGAGAGAGCGACATCACGCAGGACCTGGACGGGACCGAAGCTCTTGTCGATCCCGCGCAGCTCCAGCAGGGGGGTCGCGGACACGGGGACTCCTTAACGCACGTGAGGGGAGATCGTCGTACCACCGGATGCGGCGACACGTCGCCCGGCACGGGGTGGCCCGTGCCGGGCGACGGCCACGCTGGCGGTCAGCTGATGCCGGCGCTCGCGCAGAGTTCGGCGTACGCCTCGGTGCAGACCTCGTCCTTGGTCACGAAGCCGTCGGCGATGACGTCCTTGACGTTCTCCTGGTAGATCGCCTGGGGGGTGAGCAGCACGGCGGGCACATCCCGGCCGCTCTCCGGGTCCTTGACGGTCTGGCCGGTCTCCTTCCGCTCCCCCTTGGCCAGCGAGATGGCCAGTTCGGCGGCGGCCTGGGCCTCCTGCTTGATCGCCTTGTAGACGGTCATGCACTGGTCACCGGCGAGGATGTTCTGTAGGCCCTGCGGGGTGGCGTCCTGGCCGGTGACCGGGACCTTGCCGTTGAGTTTGTTCTTCTTCAGCACCGAGATGGCGGCGTTGCCGAGCCCGTCGTTCGCCGCCAGCACCCCGTCGATCTTGCCGCCGGACTTGGTGAGCTGCTGCTCGAAGATGGTGGCGGCCTGCGCGTTGTCCCAGTCCGGGACGGAGTCGTCCGCGACCTGCTGGTACTCGCCGGCGTCGAACTTCGGCTTGAGGACCGAGTCGTAGCCGTTCTTGAACAGGGTGGCGTTGTTGTCGGTCGGCGCGCCGTTCAGGTACACGATCGACGGGTTCGGCACGCCGCCGTCGGTGAGGCACTTGATCAGGCCCTCGCCCTGGAGCCTGCCGACGGCCTCGTTGTCGAAGCTGACGTAGTACTCCGCGGAGCCGCCGAGGGTCAGGCGGTCGTAGTCGATGGTGGCGACCCCCTGCGACCTGGCCTTGTCCAGGACGGCCTTGCCGGTGCCGGAGTCCAGGTTGACGATCATCAGGGCGGTGACCCCCTGGGTGATCATCTGGTCGGCGATGGTCTGGAACTCGGTCTTGTCACCCTGCGCGTTCTGGATGTCGGCCTCCACGCCGGCCTCCTTGAAGGCCTCCTCCAGAAACTTGCGGTCCGCGCCCTCCCAGCGGGCGGAGGACTTGCTGTCCGGGAGGATCACGCCGACCTTGGGGGTCTTGCCGGCCGACTCCTCGTCGGAGTTGTCGCCACAGGCCGCCATGCTGCCGGTGGCCAGGAGGCCGACGGTGGCAGCGGCGAGGAAACCCTTGCGCATCTGCAGGGTCCTTTCCAGGTGGGGGATTGGGGGATGGTTTGTTGTGCCCGGCAACGTATTCCGCGATCCCTGGAGGACACAAGAGTGTCGAGGTCATGAGTTTGTTGTCGGCAGTAACAATTCGGCAACGTCGTGGTCTCTGGGCTGTGACGGGCCCGGTCTGCCGTGTCCTTGCCCGGTGCGGTCACCGGCGCGGGGGTCACTTCGGGTGTTCGCGCCCCAGAATCGCCTGGACGCCGGCGGTGTAGACCTCGGCCGGCACCGACTCGGGGTCCAGTAGGCGCTGGAGGCCCACCCCGATGTCGAGCGCCAGGAGCAGGGTGGCCAGCTGGTCGGCGGGGAGGGGGAGATCGACGCCGGTCAGGGTGGCGGCGTCCTGGGCGGTGGCTTCGCGGGCGGTCTGGAGCCATCGGGCCAGGAGCGCTCGCGCGGGTTCGTTGCGCATGCCGTGGAGCCAGAACTCGATGAGCGCCAGCGCGAAGCGGCGGTTCTCGTCCCTGTCCACGTTGGACTCGTAGCTGTCGCCGAGGCGAGCCGCCCAGGTGGCCAGGGACTGGATCGGGTGCGGTTCTTCGTGGCCGCCGACCCTGCGCTCCAGGATCGCCGCGATGAGGTCGTTCTTGCTGCTGAAGTTCGCGTAGATGGCGCCCTTGGTCAGGCCGATGGAGGCGGCGATCTCATCCAGTGAGGTCTGGTGAATCCCGCGGTCGCCGAACCGGGCCTCCGCGGCGTCCAGGAGGCGGGCCCGAGTGAGTTCCTGTCGCTGTGCCCGGGTGAGTCGCTCCGCCATGGGTACCGAACCTACCCCATTGACATACGACCCAGTATCTACATACCGTCTGGTATCCAGATACTAATCGGTATTCGGAGTCTCATGCTGTACATCAACAACCTGACCAAGGTCTATCGCCGTGGGGTGCGCGCCAACGACGACATCAGCCTGGCGGTAGCCGACGGTGAACTCCTCGGCCTGCTCGGACACAACGGCGCCGGCAAGACCACCCTGCTGAACCAGGTCGTCGGCCTGGCTCGACCAACCGGCGGCACGATCACCCTGCTCGGCCGCGACCCGGTCGCCGAGCCCGCCTGGGCGCGCTCGGTCTGCTCGTTCCAGCCGCAGGCCCACGCCCCACTCACCGGTGTCACCGTCCGTCAGGCGATCGAGAGCATCGGCAGGATCCGCGGTGGTCACCGCCGGGCGGTGCGACGTCGGACCACCGAACTGCTCGCCGCCCTGGACATCGAGCAGTGGGCGGACCAGCCCGGCGAACGCCTCTCCGGCGGGGTGCGGCGGCTCACCGCGTTCTGCATGGCGGTCGTCGAGCCGGGCCGGCTGGTCATGTTGGACGAACCCACCAACGACGTGGACCCGGCCCGCCGGCGCCTGCTCTGGGCACAGGTTCGGGAACTGGCCGCGGCGGGGCACGGAGTCGTCCTGGTCACCCACAACATCGCCGAGGCCGAACGGGTGATCGACACGGTGGTGATCCTCAACCACGGCCGGGTCACCGCCACCGGCCCGCCGGCCGCGCTGGCCCCGGACCGACAGCTGCGCCTGGAGATGAGCGGGACCGCCGCACCGGCCGTGCCGGCCTGGGCGCTGCGCACCAGCCGGGCGGGCGACCGGCTCACCATCACCCTCGCCGCGGAGCACGCGCAGCTCGCGGTGGCCTGGGCAGCGTCGATAACCGGCCGCTTCTCGCTCAACCCCGTCGGCCTCGAAGAGTTCTACCTCACCCTGACCGCGAACCCGGAGACCAACCCTGATGCGACCCTGGTTTCGTAGTTACCTGCTCCTGCTGCGCTGGTCGGCGATCCGGCTGCGCTACCTG
This sequence comes from Salinispora pacifica DSM 45544, assembly GCF_000378845.1. Classification (NCBI taxonomy): domain Bacteria; kingdom Bacillati; phylum Actinomycetota; class Actinomycetes; order Micromonosporales; family Micromonosporaceae; genus Salinispora; species Salinispora pacifica. The sequence continues at coordinate 3,997,766 of NZ_KB905359.1, forward strand.
CTCTCGCTGGTGCTGGTCGTCCAGATCTTCCTCTCGGTGGGGATCGTCCTCGGGTTCGCCTTCCTGCTGCCGCAGATCGACTCGGCCACCGCGCGCTACCTCGCCACCGGGGCGCCGACCCTGGGCCTGATCACGATCGGCATGGTGATGGCACCGCAACTGGTCGCCACCGCGAAGACCGAGGGCACCTTCACCTACAACCAGACACTGCCCGTACCGCGGACCGCGGTTGTGCTCTCGGAGGTCACCACCTGGTTGGTCGTCGGGGCGCCGGGACTGCTCCTCGGGCTACTGGTCGCGGTACTGCGTTTTGATCTCACCCTTCGAGTGAGCTGGCTGGCCGTACCCGCCGCGGTCCTGGTCGCGCTCGCCGCGACCACCGTCGGCCTCGCGATCGCCTACGCGGCCGCGCCACCGGTGACGAACATGGTGACCCAGCTCATCGTCTTCATCGCGTTGATGTTCTCGCCGATCAACTTCCCCGCCGACCGGCTCCCGGAGTGGCTGCAGACGGTCCACCAGGTGCTGCCGTTCCAGCACATGGCGCAGGTGGTTCGCGACTCCCTCACCGCCGGCCCGGAGGGCGTCTCGGCCGCGCCGTACGCGGTCCTGGCCGCGTGGTGCGCCCTCGGCTTCGCCGCCACCCTGCACATCATGACCCGACGAACCTGAGCCGGGCCGGTCGCCGGTCCACTCGCGGACAGGCCTGGGCGGCAAGCCGCCAGACCGCGTCGGACGTAGCCGGCGCTTCGGGAGGGTGGCGCGATCAGCCCGCATCCGGCCAGGGCACCAGGCCAGAGCGCGGGTTGTCCAGCTGGTCTAGGTGGCGGCGATCCGTGCCGTTCGGGCGTTGGTGAGGGCGACCAGATCCTGTGGCGCCAGTTCCAGCTGGAGCCCCCGACGGCCAGCCGAGACGTAGATGGTCTCGTGGTGAAGGGCGCTTTCGTCGAGCACGGTCGGCAGGTTGCGCCGCTGTCCGAGTGGACTGATGCCGCCGCGTACGTACCCGGTGGCACGTTCGGCCGTTGCCCGGTCGGCCAGCACGGCCCGTTTGGCGCCTACGGCGGCGGACAGGGCTTTGAGGCCGAGTTCTCCGGTCACCGGGACGACCGCGATGGTGAGCGCGCCATCGACCACGGCCACCAGTGACTTGAACACGCGGTCGGCCGGCAGGCCGAGCGTCGCCGCAACAAGTGCTCCGTAGTTCGGGGCGTCCGCCGGCACGTCGTACGGATGGGTGCGGTACCTGACTTTCCGCTTGCTCAGCAGCGTGGTCGCCGGCGTAGCCTGTCGTCGTGCCACCCCATCACGCTAGCTGGTGGCCGGACGGCAGATAAGCACCGTGGGGGCGCCGTCCACCCGGGTCAGCACGAGGCTGGCCGGCTGGTCGCCGGTCAACCGCAGATCGCGGCGGAGTTGCTCCGGCTCGAGGGCCGAACCCCGCTTGCGGATCTCCACCCGGCCGACCCGCCGCTCGCGCAGCAGGGCACGAAGCCGCTTCAGCGAGAACGGCAGCACGTCGGTGATCTCCAGGCAGCGGGCGAAGGGGGTCGGCGTGGGAGTGTCGGCGTACAGATAGGCGATCGCCGAATCGGCGAGGGTGGCGTCGAGGGCGCCGGCCAGTTCGGCGACGAGGTGCGCGCGGACCACCGCCGGGTCCGGGTCGTAGACATAGCGGCGGACCGGCCCGACCGGGGCCTCGGCGACGCGGTAACTGGTCAGCTCGTGCACCCTGGTGCGGTGCGTGGCGGGATCGACCCGGCCGGTGGTGTCGGTCGGCGGCTCTTCTCGCAGCACGGTCGCGCGGCGGGCCACCGTCGCGAACTCGCCGCACCACAGGGCGGCCTCGACCAGGTCGCCGTTGACGCTGACCCACTCCGCCTCCGCGTCGGGTGGGATCAGTGCGTGGTCCAGGCCGGGCGCCACCTTGACGACCGTCCGCGGCACCCGTTCGGTCAGCGAGAGCACGAAGTCCCACGGCGGGGAGTAGGCGTTCGGGTCGAAGATCCGTCGACCGGAGGCCCGGCGGGCGGGGTCACAGAAGACCCCGTCCACCCGGCGCAGATCGAAGGTGGTCGCGTCCCCCTGGTTGACGGTGAAGCGCTCGGCGAGTCCGGTCGCCTCGGCGTTCGCGGTGGCGGTCGCGGCGGTGAGTGGGTCGGCCTCCACCCCGTACACCCGGATCCCGGCCCGGGCGGCGGCGAGCGCGTCCGCGCCGATTCCGCAGCCGAGGTCGGCCAGGGCGCGGACGCCGCTGGCGCGCAGCCGTTCGGCGCGTCGCCGCGCCACCACCTGGCGGGTGGCCTGCTCCAGGCCGGCCCGGGTGAAGAACATGTCAGCCGCTACCGAACCGAACTTGCCCACCGCACGTCGGCGTAGCTCGGCCTGGGTCAGCGCCGCCGCGGCCAGGTCGGCCGGGAACCCGGCGGAGCGGAGCGCCGTCGCCGCGGCCAGCGGGTCACCCCCGGCCACCTCGGTGGCCGCCGTCAGCGCCGCCGACCCCGCGGGGGTACGCAGCCGCGCCAGCTGTCCGAGGTCCACCCCGCCATTCTTCCGGCTGGTCCGCGAGCGTCTGAGTTGGGGTGTTGCCGGGCCGGCGCCGGCCCACGCACGTGGTACGCGCGACGCGCTGGGCGGTTCGTTGGCACTCTCCTTGACGGAGTGCTAGCCGAGGAATAACCTGCGATTAGCACTCTCGACCTGAGGGTGCCAACCTCCGGGCCCTGGTGCCCGGCAGGTTAACGCCAGGCGGACCGGCACCCGCGACGACGGCCCCGCCCGGTGGCATGTGGCAGATTGAGCTGGCCGGTTTGCCGGTCGGTAACGAAACCAAGTACCCCAGGAGGGTATGCCCGTGACTACCGCGACCAAGGTTGCGATCAAGCCGCTTGAGGACCGCATCGTGGTCCAGGCGAATGAGGCTGAGACCACCACGGCGTCGGGCATCGTGATTCCCGACACCGCCAAGGAGAAGCCGCAGGAGGGCACTGTCCTCGCTGTCGGCCCGGGCCGGATCGACGACAAGGGCAACCGCGTGCCGATCGACGTCAAGGTCGGCGACACCGTCCTCTACTCGAAGTACGGCGGCACCGAGGTCAAGTACGCCGGCGAGGAGTACCTGGTGCTCTCCGCCCGCGACGTCCTCGCGGTCATCGAGAAGTAGGTAACCGAGCAGTGTCGTCGCCCCGGTCCGGCTCGCCGGGCCGGGGCGACGACGCTTCGAAGGGACATTCATGGCGAAGATCCTGAGCTTCTCGGACGACGCTCGGCACCAGCTGGAGCACGGTGTCAACGCCCTCGCGGATGCGGTCAAGGTCACCCTCGGCCCCCGCGGGCGCAACGTCGTCCTGGACAAGAAGTTTGGCGCACCCACGATCACCAACGACGGCGTGACCATCGCCAAGGAGATCGAGCTCACCGACCCGCACGAGAACCTCGGCGCGCAGCTGGTCAAGGAGGTGGCGACCAAGACCAACGACGTCGCCGGCGACGGGACCACCACCGCCACCGTGCTGGCCCAGGCGCTGGTCCGGGAGGGCCTGCGGAACGTGGCAGCCGGCGCCAACCCGACCGGCCTCAAGCGGGGCATCGACGCGGCGGCCACCAAGGTCTCCGAGGCGCTGCTCGGCAAGGCCGTCGAGGTGTCGGACAAGGCGGCGATCGCGCACGTCGCGACCGTCTCCGCGCAGGACGCCACGATCGGTGAGCTCATCGCCGAGGCGATGGAGCGGGTCGGCCGCGACGGTGTCATCACCGTCGAGGAGGGCTCCACCCTCGCCACCGAGCTGGACGTGACCGAGGGTCTCCAGTTCGACAAGGGCTTCATCTCGCCCAACTTCGTCACTGACACGGAGGGGCAGGAGTCGGTCCTGGAGGACCCGTACATCCTCATCACCACGCAGAAGATCTCGGCGATCGAGGAGCTGCTGCCGCTGCTGGAGAAGGTCCTCCAGGAGAGCAAGCCGCTGCTGATCATCGCCGAGGACGTCGAGGGTCAGGCGCTGTCCACGCTGGTGGTCAACGCGCTCCGCAAGACCATGAAGGTCTGCGCGGTGAAGGCTCCCGGCTTCGGTGACCGCCGCAAGGCGATGCTGCAGGACATGGCGATCCTGACCGGTGCCGAGCTGGTCGCCCCGGAGCTGGGCTACAAGCTTGACCAGGTCGGGCTGGAGGTGCTCGGCACCGCCCGCCGGGTGGTGGTCGACAAGGAGAACACCACCGTCGTTGACGGCGGCGGCAAGGCCGCCGACGCCGTCGACCGGGTCGCCCAGATCCGCAAGGAGATCGAGGCTTCGGACTCCGAGTGGGACCGGGAGAAGCTCGCCGAGCGGCTGGCCAAGCTCTCCGGTGGCGTCGCCGTGATTCGGGCTGGCGCGGCGACCGAGGTCGAGATGAAGGAGCGCAAGCACCGCATCGAGGACGCCATCGCCGCCACCAAGGCCGCGGTCGAGGAGGGCACGGTGCCCGGCGGTGGTGCCGCGCTGGCCCAGGTCCTGCCGGCGCTCGACGATGACCTCGGCCTCGTCGGGGACGAGAAGGTCGGCGTCTCGATCGTGCGCAAGGCGCTGGTCGAGCCGCTGCGCTGGATCGCCCAGAACGCTGGCCACGACGGCTACGTCGTGGTGCAGAAGGTCGTCGACAAGGACTGGGGCCACGGCCTCGACGCAGCGACGGGCGAGTACGTCGACCTGGCCAAGGCCGGCATCCTCGACCCGGTGAAGGTGACCCGCAACGCGGTCGCCAACGCCGCGTCGATCGCGGGCCTGCTGCTCACCACCGAGAGCCTCGTGGTGGAGAAGCCGCAGGAGCCGGAGCCGGCTGCGGCTGGTCACGGCCACGGTCACCAGCACGGCCCGGGTTTCTGACCCACGCCGGACGCTCGGTCGGGGCGCGTCGTCCACAGTGGCGACGCGCCCCGACGCGTCTTCCGGACTGCTTACGGAACGCTGACGTGACTACCGCCGTGGACCGAGATTGGCAACACTGGTCCGCGTGACCAGTACGACCCGTCGCCACGCCGCTTCGGCCGGGGTGATCGCCGCTGCGGTGGCGATCGGCTCGGCGGAGCTTGTCGCGGTGTTGACCGGCCCCCGTTCCGCTCCGCTGGTAGCCGTCGGCGGGTTGGTGGTCGACACCGTGCCGGAGCCACTCAAACAGTTCGGCATCGCGCTCTTCGGCAGCTACGACAAGGTCGCCCTGTTGGTGGGTACGGCCCTGCTGTTGGCCGGCTTCGCCGCGCTGCTCGGCGTACTGTCCCGGCGGCACCTGGCGTACGGGCTGGCCGGCGTCACGGCGTTTACGGCGCTGGGGGCGTTCGCCGCCCTGACCCGGGCCGATGCGGATCTCACCGACGCCCTGCCGGCGCTGGCCGGGGGCAGCCTCGGTGGGTTGGTGCTCTGGGCGTTCATCCGGGGCCCGTTGGAGTTGGATCCATGGCGCTGGTCCGCACCCACCCCACCGGCCGACTCCGGCGCGCCGGTGGCCGGGTCAGCTGACCGGGGGCAGGCCGTGGGACCGAGTGCGGAGTCCCGGCGACGCTTCCTCACCGCGAGTGGGCTACTGCTCGGGGCGGCGTCGGCGGCCGGCGTCGGCGGCCGGTGGCTGAGTGGCCGGCGGGGAGTGTCGGCGGCCCGAGCGGCGGTCGTGCTGCCGGCCCCGGCCTCGCCGGCCGCCGCGGTGCCGGCCGGAGCCGACCTGGACCTGGCCCAACTCGCCTCCTACGTCACGCCCAGATCCAGCTTCTACCGGATCGACACCGCCCTGGTGCTGCCGCAGGTGGATCCGGCCACCTGGCGGTTGCGCATCCATGGCCGGGTCCGCAACCCGATCACCCTCAGCTTCGCCGACCTGCTGGCCCGGCCGCTGGTCGAGCGGTATGTCACGTTGGCCTGCGTGTCCAATGAGGTAGGTGGTGACCTGATCGGCAATGCCCGCTGGTTGGGGGTGCCGTTGCGGGATCTGTTGGCCGAGGCGGAGCCGCTGGAGGGCGCGGATCAGGTTGTTGGGCGGTCCGTTGACGGCTGGACCTGCGGCACCCCCACGGCGGTGCTGCGGGACGGCCGGGACGCGTTGCTGGCGGTCGGCATGAACGGTGAGCCGCTGCCGGTCGAGCACGGCTTCCCGGTTCGGATGGTGGTGCCGGGCCTGTACGGCTACGTGTCGGCCTGTAAGTGGGTCACCGAGCTGGAGTTGACCAGCTTCGCGGATTTCGACGCGTACTGGGTGCCGCGCGGCTGGTCGGCGCAGGGCCCGGTGAAGACCCAGTCGCGGATCGACACGCCCCGACGGCGGAGTCGGCTGGTGGCGGGGGAGGTGGTTGTCGCCGGTGTCGCCTGGGCGCAGCACCGGGGCATCCGGCGGGTGGAGGTCCGGGTGGACGAGGGGCCCTGGCGGGAGGCGGACCTCGCGCCGACGGTCTCGGTGGATACCTGGGTGCAGTGGTCGTGGCGGTGGGACGCGACGCCGGGGGAGCACACGCTTCAGGTTCGGGCCACCGATGTGACCGGTGAGACCCAGACCGGCCGGAGCGCACCGGTGGCTCCGGACGGCGCGACCGGTTGGCACACGGTGCGCGTCACCGTTGGCTGACCCGCCAGGTGCGCCGTCTCGCGGCTGCTCTTGCCCCTGGGTCTGCGCTCCGACCGGGACCGCGCCCAGGGCGGGGTCTTGACCTGGCGTGGCAGCGGCGTGAACGCGGGGGTTGACGCCGCCGTGAGGGGGAAAGCCCAGCTGCCGGTGGAGAGGTCCCGGAGCCGGGCCCGGGTGTGTCGAGGTCCGGTTGGCATGCCGGTCGGGTTGGCTGTGCCCGCCGCACTGCCGCCTCGGGGAGTAATGAAGGTTTGGTGGTTCGGTAGTTCACCCGAGAAGGGAGCCCAGTTATGTCGCCTCAGTCACAGTGCTCAACCTGCGGGGCCCGCGTCGGGGTGAGGCCTGGCAGCTCTTGCCCACCACACACGCCGATGGGCGGTCGGGGCGACTGCCCCGGAACCCGCCAACCCACGAAGTAGCAACGGCGCTCGCTTTGGCGCATCCCTGTCCGCCAGGTTGAGGAGGCAGCCTCCCTGGTGAAGCCAGGCTTGCCGGGAGCCAGGAAGAGGATCATCCGGACGCTCCCAGCACGCCTGGTAGCAGGGCGGCCGCCCGAAACGGGCGGACGTTCGCGGTGGAGTACAAACCACGCATCGTGGCTGGGTAGGACGCGGCGAGAGCGGGGTGCCGCGCTCTTGGAGACGCTCAGTGCCTCGGTGTGGCCCGGTTGATCGTGTTGTCTGTCCATCTGGTTGTCCCCCAGGACCGGGAACCTCGGACAACTCGCGGCAAATGCCCCAACTGTCGGAAAAGTTCGAAGGATTGGCGGGAACCCCCTCCCGACCGGACTCCGTCATGGTCTGCTCGTTGACGGAGAGGAGACCACTGTGCGTACGGTTCTCGTGTGCGTTCGGACGCCCTTGGCGGCGCAACACCTGACCTCCGCCGCGGCGCGGCTGGGGCTATCTGGAGCGGTGCGGACTGCCGTCTCCGACCCGGAGGTGATGCTGCGGCTCGCCGAACGCCCCGCCGACGTGGTGCTGGTTGATACGGCGCTGACCCGGCCAGACAGCGCGGGGTTCGTTCGCCGGGTGCTGGCCCGGGCACCGCAGGCGGCGGTGGTGCTGCTGGGAGTCGAGGAGTCCGAGTCGGCGGCGGCGACAATCAGCGCGGGTGCCCGGGGGCTGATTCAGGGCGCCGACCACGACCTCACCAGCTCGGTGGCGAAGGCGCTGCTGCTGCTCTCCGCCCCCGGGCGGGCCGCCAACCGCCACCGGGTCGATCCGGCCCGGGACGCGGCTTCGGTGGGCGGGTCGGCCCGCGCTACCCCCGGCGGCCGGGCTCCCGTCGACCCACCGTCGGCTTGGCCGGCCGGGGCCGTCGAGGGGGCCGGTGGGGGGCCCACGGTCGTACCGGTGCAGCGCGGCGACGACCCCGCCGACCCGGCGGGTGAGCCCGTCGCGGTGCCCGCCGGCGGCCCGGCTCGGGAGTCACGGCCGGCGGTCGGGCTGACCGAGCGGGAGCTACAGGTGCTCCTGGGCATGGCCGAGGGCAAGAGCAACGCCGAGATCGGCCGGGAGCTGTTCGTCTCCGAGGACACGGTGAAGACCCACGCCCGACGCCTCTTCCGCAAGCTTGGCGCCCGGGACCGTGCCCACGCCGTCGCCGCCGGCTTCCGCGCCGGACTGGTCGCCTGATGCGTCGCTGACGTGTCGGTCGATCAGCCCGAGGCCCGGGAGTCGATCAGCCCGGACCCGGGTGTCGCCCGCGAGACCGGTATCGACCAGGCCCGAGACCTGGTCGAGCGCCAGGATCAGCGGTTGGAGCCCGGCTCCTCGTCGGTGCCCTCGCTCAGGGTGTCGTGCACCCCGTCGGCGTACCCGCGGGCGTAGTCCCAGGTCACGTAGTGATCTGGGTCGGGGTCGTACGCCGGCTCGTGTACCCGGGGGTGCCCGGAGCTGAGTAGGTGGCGCAGGTTGCCGCGAAGTAGATCCCAGTCGAAGTAGTGCGGCTCCCGGCAGTCCTCGCACTTGATCACCAGACCGCGTACGCCGATCGGCGCCAGCAGCGCCTGGTAGATCTCCAGGTCGGCCAGGTCCTCCAGCACCTCCTGCCGCTCGGCGTCGCTCAATGGGTCGAGCTCCGCGTCGCCGGAATCGGGCTGGCCCGCCACTGAGTCGGCTGGCTCTCCGTTGAAGGGATCGATGGGCTCGTCGTGCACCCTCTCACCGTAGACCCAACGCCCGTTCGCCGCCCGCCCTGGGCCGGCGTGACCTGCCCGGCCCCGGGTATACCTACCCGGCCCGCCGGCAGCAGGGGTGCGGCCAGTCGATGGGTACGATGGGCGAAGCGCCGCTACCCGGTTTCTGCCGGTGCCCGCCCGCGCCACCTCGCTGAAGCCCGTTCGACCAGCTCAGGAGAGCAACCGTGGAAAATTCGCCCAGCACCGTTCAACCGACCGAGGCCGAAAGCGGTGAGCTGGGCGGTCACCTGCCGGAGCTGCCCGCCGGTTCGGCGCGGGTGGTTCCACTCGGTCTGACCTTCGACGATGTGCTGCTCCAGCCGGGCGAGTCGGATGTCGTGCCGAGCCGGGTGAACACCCGCACGATGCTGACCCGCACCGTGGAGCTGAACATTCCACTGCTGTCCAGCGCGATGGACACGGTGACAGAGGGCCGGATGGCGATCGCGATGGCCCGCCAGGGCGGAATCGGCGTGCTACACCGCAACCTCTCCGTGGAGGACCAGGCGCTCCAGGTCGATCTGGTGAAGCGCTCCGAGTCGGGCATGATCACCAATCCGGTGACCGCGGGCCCGAACGACACCCTGCAGGACGTGGATACGCTCTGTGGGCAGTACCGGATCTCCGGGGTGCCGGTGGTGGACGGCGACAGGCAACTGGTCGGCATCGTCACCAATCGCGACATGCGCTTCGTCTCCGACCCGGCCACGCCGGTCCGCGAGATCATGACCCGGACCCCGCTGGTCACCGCCCCGGTCGGCGTCAGCAAGGAGGACGCGCTCGGCCTGCTGCGGCAGCACAAGGTCGAGAAGCTGCCGATCGTTGACGGCGCCGGCAAGCTGCGGGGCCTGATCACCGTCAAGGACTTCACCAAGAGCGAGCAGTACCCGAACGCCACCAAGGACTCCGCCGGCCGGCTTCGCGTCGCCGCCGCCGTCGGCGTGGGCGAGGACGCGTATAAGCGGGCCCGCGCCCTGGTGGACGCCGGCGTGGACGTATTGATCGTGGACACCGCGCACGGTCACCAGCGGGCGGTGCTGGAGATGGTGGCCCGGATCAAGAAGGATGTCCGGGTCGATGTCGTCGGCGGTAACGTCGCCACGTACGCGGGGGCGAAGGCGCTCGTCGAGGCCGGTGTGGACGGGGTCAAGGTCGGGGTCGGGCCGGGGGCGATCTGCACGACGCGGATCGTGGCCGGTGTCGGTGTGCCGCAGGTGACCGCGATCATGGAGGCGGCCCGGGCGGCCCGGCCGGCCGGCGTTCCGGTCATCGGTGACGGTGGCATCCAGTACTCCGGCGACATAGCCAAGGCGCTCGTGGCCGGTGCCGACACGGTGATGCTGGGCGGCCTGCTCGCTGGCTGCGCGGAGAGCCCCGGTGAGCTGATCTTCATCAACGGCAAGCAGTACAAGGCCTACCGGGGGATGGGTTCGCTGGGCGCGATGCAGTCCCGGGGTCAGGTCCGGTCGTACTCGAAGGACCGCTACTTCCAGCAGGATGTCACCAGCGACGAGAAGCTCGTCCCCGAGGGCGTCGAGGGTCAGGTGCCGTACCGTGGCCCGCTCGCCCAGGTCGCCCATCAGCTGGTCGGCGGGTTGCGGCTGGCGATGGGGTACGCCGGCGCGGAGAGCGTTGCCGAGCTGCACCAGCGCGGACAGCTCATTCGGATCACCGCGGCCGGGCTCAAGGAGAGCCATCCGCACGACATCCAGATGGTCGCTGAGGCGCCCAACTACCACACCCGCTGACCCCACCACCCCCTACCGTCTGGAGTCCCCATGCGTGACGTGGTCGAGATCGGGCTGGGCAAGACCGCGCAGCGCGGCTACCACCTGGACGACATCGCGATCGTGCCGAGCCGCCGTACCCGGGACGTCGATGACGTGTCGACGGCCTGGCAGCTCGACGCGTACCCGTTCGGCATCCCCTGCGTCGGCCACCCCTCCGACGCGACGATGAGCCCGGCCTCGGCGGTGCGGCTCGGCCAGCTCGGCGGCCTCGGTGTGCTCAACGTGGAGGGTCTGTGGACCCGGTACGAGAACCCGGCGAAGGTGCTCGCGGAGCTGGCCAGCCTGGGCGCGGACGCCACCGGCCCGTCGCCCCGCCCCACCCGCGCCGGCGCGACCGGGCTGCACCACACCCGGCGGCTTCAGGAGGTGTACGCCGAGCCGATCCGCGCGGACCTGATCGCCGAGCGGGTTCGTGAGCTGCGGGCCGGCGGCCAGACGGTGGCGGTACGTGTCTCGCCGCAGCACACCCTGGCGCTCGCCCCGGTGATCCTCGACGCCGGGGTGGACATCCTGGTGATCCAGGGCACCATCGTCTCCGCCGAGCACGTCTCCACCACCGACGAGCCGCTGAACCTCAAGGAGTTCATCGCCGACCTCGACCTACCGGTGGTCGTCGGCGGCTGCACCGACTACAAGACCGCCCTGCACCTGATGCGCACCGGCGCCGCCGGGGTGATCGTGGGGATCGGCGGTGACGACTGGTCAACCACCGAGTCGGTGCTCGGCATCCGGGTGCCGATGGCCACCGCGATCGCCGACGCCGCGGCGGCGCGCCGCGACTACCTGGACGAGACCGGCGGCCGCTACGTCCACCTGATCGCCGACGGCGATATTCGGACCTCCGGTGACATCGCCAAGGCGCTTGGCTGCGGCGCCGACGCGGTGATGCTGGGCGAGCCGCTCTCGCTCTGCCCGGAGGCGCCGGCCGGCGGCGCCTGGTGGCACTCGGCCGCCAGCCACCCGGCACTGCCCCGGGGCGCCTTCGAGGCCGCCGGCGAGCCGGTCGGCTCGATGGAACGGCTGCTGTACGGCCCGGCCGACGAGCCGGATGGCCAGCTCAACCTCTTCGGTGGGCTGCGCCGGGCGATGGCCAAGTGCGGCTACCGTGACCTCAAGGAGTTCCAGAAGGTCGGCCTGGTCCTGGATCGCTAGCCAGCGCGGAGGGACATCATTGCGCCGGTCGGGTGGTTAGGCTCGACCGGTGCGTTCCACCTCCGCCCGGGTTCGACCCGGCCTCGCCGCCGCCGTCGTGGCGGCGGCCCTGCTCACCGGCTGCTCCTCCGCGAGCCCGGGCGACGACTTCCGCCCGGGCGCCTCCGAGCTGGGTGACCCGTACGTGCCGGGCGCGGGCAACGGCGGATACGACGTGGAGCACTACCGGCTCGCCGTCGACTACGACCCGGCCAGCGACCGGCTCCGGGGACAGGCGGCGGTCACCGCCGTCGCCACCCAACCGCTGTCCCGGTTCAACCTGGATCTACAGGGTCTGGAGGTCACGGCGGTCGGGGTGGATGGGGACCGGGCCCGGCACCACCGCGACGGCGACGAGCTGGTGGTGACGCCGGCGCGGGGGCTGGCCCAGGGCAACCGCTTCACCGTCACGGTCGAGTACGCCGGCCGCCCCGGCACCCGGCCGAACGGTCCGCTGGGCGGCGGTGGTTTCCTGCACACCGAGGACGGTGCGATCGTGCTCGGCCAGCCCTACTCGGCCGCCGCCTGGTTCCCGGTGAACGACCACCCGAGCGACAAGGCGACGTATGACATCGAGGTCGCCGTCCCGGACGGGCTCGCCGCGCTCAGCAACGGGGTGCCCGGGGAGCAGAGCAGCGCCGACGGCCGGACCACCTGGCGCTGGGCGCAGCGGGCCCCGATGGCGAGCTATCTGACCACCCTGGTGATCGGCGCCTACCGGGTGGAGACCGGCACCCACGCCGGGAAGCCGATCGTCACGGCCGTGCCGGAGTCGCTCGCGGAGACCGGCCCGGAGGCCGTCTCGCTGGCCCGTACGGGCGAGATCGCCGACTTCCTGGCCGACCGCTTCGGGCCGTACCCGTTCGACTCCTACGGCGGGGTGGTGGTCGCCGACCCACGGGTGGGGTACGCGTTGGAGACGCAGTCCCGTCCCGTGTACGGCCCCGCCTTCTTCCTCGGTGGGCGGCCCAACTTCGATGTGGTCGTCCACGAACTGGCGCACCAGTGGTTCGGCAACAGCGTGGCGGTGACCCGGTGGCGGGACATCTGGCTGAACGAGGGCTTCGCCACCTACGCCGAGTGGCTCTGGGCGGAGCACGAGGAGGGTCGGTCGTTGCAGCGCGCGTTCGAGGAGCTCTACGCCGTGACGGACTGGTCGCTGCCGGCCCTGGACCCGGGGCCGGAGCAGATGTTCGGCACCGCCGTCTACCAGCGCGGAGCACTGACCGTGCACGCGCTGCGGCGGACGGTCGGCGACGATGCCTTCTTCGCCATCCTGCGGGCCTGGACGGCCGAGCGGCGTGACGGCTACGGCACCACCGGTGACTTCATCGAACTGGCTGAGCGGGTCTCCGGGGCGCAGCTCGACGACTTCTTCGACGCCTGGCTCTCCGGCGCCACCCGGCCCGCTCTCCCCGAACCGGGCTGAGCTGCCTCTGGCGCGATTGCTACCGGTCGGTAATGATGCAGCTATGCGGTACGACGTGGTCGTCATCGGGTCCGGCTTCGGCGGGGGCGTCGCCGCGCTGCGGCTGGCCGAGAAGGGCTACCGGGTCGGGGTGCTGGAGGCGGGCCGACGCTTCGCCGACGGCGACTTCCCACAGACCTCCTGGCAGCTGCGCCGCTTCGTCTGGGCACCGTGGCTGGGCTGCTACGGCATACAGCGGATCACCCTGCTGCGGGCGGGCCGGCGCCGGGCCGGTGGCGTGCTGGCGCTCTCCGGCGCCGGGGTGGGCGGCGGTTCCCTGGTCTACGCGAACACCCTGTACGAGCCGCTGGACGCCTTCTTCCAAGATCCGCAGTGGCGGGACATCACCGACTGGCGGGAGGAGTTGACCCGCCACTTCGATCAGGCGAAGCGGATGCTCGGCGTCAGCACGTACCCGGGAACCACCGGGGCGGACCGGGCGATGCGGGCGGTGGCGGAGCGGATGGGGGTCGGGCACACCTTCCGGGCCACCCCCGTCGGCGTGCACCTCGGCCAGCCGGGACAGCGGGTGCCCGATCCCTACTTCGGCGGGGCGGGGCCGGAGCGAACCGGCTGCACGCACTGCGGCGCCTGCATGACGGGTTGCCGGTACGGCGCGAAGAACACGCTGGCCAAGAACTATCTGTGGCTGGCCGAGCGGCTCGGTGCACAGGTGCATCCGTTGACGACCGTGACCGCGGTCACGCCGGTCGAGGGGGGCGGGTACGCGGTGCAGACCCGGCGCACCGGTTCCTGGCTGCGGGGGCGTTCGCAGGTGATCCACGCCGACCAGGTGGTGTTCGCCGCCGGTGCGTTGGGTACCCAGCGTCTGCTGCACGGGATGAAGGTGGCTGGGGCGCTGCCGCGGCTCTCGTCCCGCCTCGGCGCGTTGACCCGTACCAATTCGGAGGCGGTTCTCGGCGCGTCGGTGTCCCGACGGGCGGCGCGGGCGGCGGGGGTCGACTTCACCGAGGGGGTGGCGATCACAAGCTCGTTCCACCCTGATTCGCAGACCCACATCGAGCCGGTCCGCTACGGCCGGGGCTCGAACGCGATGGGGCTGCTCCAGACCCTGTTGGTAGACGGCGGCCCGCGCCGGATACGTCGCTGGCTGGGCGCGCTCGTGCGGCGGCCGCGTGCGGCGGCGCAGATGTTGTCGGTCCGCAACTGGTCCGAGCGCACGGTCATCGCCCTGGTCATGCAGTCGGCGGACAATTCGTTGACCACCCGGCTACGCCGTGGGCTCGGCGGTCGTCGACTCGTCTGCGAACCGGGTCACGGGGAGCCGAACCCGACCTGGATACCGGCCGGCAACCGGGCGGTTCGGCTCCTGGCCGAGGAGATCAACGGGGTGCCGGGCGGTGCGCTCACCGAACCATTCAACATCCCGGTGACCGCGCACATCCTGGGCGGCGCGGTGATCGGCGCCACCGAGGAGGACGGCGTGGTGGACCCGTGGCAGCGGGTGTACGGGCACCCCGGGCTGCACGTCGTTGACGGCGCGGCGGTCTCGGCCAATCTCGGGGTGAACCCAAGCCTGACCATCACCGCCCAGGCCGAGCGGGCCATGTCGTTCTGGCCGAACCAGGGGGAGCCGGATCCCCGCCCTCCGCTCGGCGCCCCGTACGTGCGGCTGACCCCGGTGGCCCCGCGCCATCCGGCGGTGCCGGCGCATGCCCCTGGTGCGCTGCGGTAGCACCGGGGGAGACCGCGGCACGGCGCGGTCGGCGGGGCCGCTGCGCCGACTCGGGTCCCGGGTCGGCGTCGGGCGTGTCGGTGGGTAGGCTTTCTGCACATGAGCACCCCGCGCCCTGTCCTGGTGGTGGACTTCGGAGCCCAGTACGCCCAGCTCATCGCACGTCGGGTGCGGGAGGCCCGGGTCTACTCGGAGATCGTCCCGCACACGATGTCGGTGGCCGAGATGCTGGCGAAGGACCCGGCAGCGATCATCCTCTCGGGTGGCCCGTCCAGCGTCTACGCGCCCGACGCGCCCGGTGTCGACGCCGGGGTGTTCGAGGCCGGGGTGCCGGTCTTCGGCATCTGTTACGGCTTCCAGGCGATGGCGCAGGCACTCGGGGGCACGGTCGCGCAGACCGGCAATCGGGAGTACGGCGGCACGGTGTTGCGCCAGCGGCCGGAAGCCGGGATGCTGCTGCGCGATCTCCCTGATGATCTTCCGGTTTGGATGAGCCACGGCGACTGTGTGACGGAGGCGCCGGCTGGCTTCGCGGTGACCGCCGAGTCAGCGGGGGCCCCGGTGGCGGCCTTCGAGGATCGGGCCGGGCGCCGGGCCGGGGTGCAGTTCCACCCGGAGGTCGGGCACACGGCGCACGGCCAGGAGATGCTGACCCGTTTCCTCTACGACATCGCCGGCATCGAGCCCACCTGGACGCCGGAGAACATCATCGACGAGCAGGTGGCCCGGATCCGGGAGCAGGTGGGTGCCAAGGAGGTCATCTGCGGTCTCAGCGGCGGCGTTGACTCCGCGGTCGCCGCGGCGCTGGTGCACCGGGCCATCGGCGACCAGTTGACCTGTGTCTTCGTTGACCACGGTCTGCTTCGGGCGGGCGAGGCGGAGCAGGTGGAGAAGGACTACGTCGCCGCCACCGGAATCAAGCTGCGGGTGGTTGACGCGGCGGACCAGTTCCTGACCGCGTTGGCCGGGGTGACCGATCCGGAGCGGAAGCGCAAGATCATTGGCCGGGAGTTCATCCGGACCTTCGAGGCCGCTGCCCGGGACATCGCCGCCCACGGCGATGTGGAGTTCCTGGTGCAGGGCACCCTCTATCCGGACGTGGTGGAGTCCGGCGGCGGTGCGGGCACGGCCAGCATCAAGAGCCATCACAACGTTGGCGGGCTTCCGGAGGATCTCGGATTCTCCCTGGTCGAGCCGCTGCGCACGCTCTTCAAGGACGAGGTTCGCGCACTCGGCCTCCAACTGGGCCTGCCGGAGGCGATGGTCTGGCGGCACCCGTTCCCCGGTCCGGGGCTCGCGATCCGGATCATCGGCGCGGTGGACCGGGAGCGGCTCGATGTGCTCCGTCGGGCCGACTTCATCGCCCGGCAGGAGCTCAGCGCTGCTGGCCTGGACCGCGGCGTGTGGCAGTTCCCGGTGGTCCTCCTGGCCGACGTACGCAGTGTGGGTGTGCAGGGGGACGGACGCAGCTACGGGCACCCCGTGGTGCTGCGCCCGGTCTCCAGCGAGGACGCGATGACGGCCGACTGGTCGCGGCTGCCGTACGACCTGATTGCCCGGATCTCCACCCGGATCACCAACGAGGTCGCTGAGGTGAACCGGGTGGCGCTGGATGTCACCAGTAAGCCGCCGGGCACCATCGAGTGGGAGTGAGTCGCGTTCAACTGACGGGGGGAGCCGGCGGCTGCGGCCCCGGCCAGGTGGGGGTGGCGGTGGTCGCCCCGGGCGCCGTCGGGTGCGGCCAGGCCGGCGCGCCCGCCGGCTCCGCCGGGATCAGGAACCACATGATCGGGTACGCGAGCACCGCGATCCCACCGGTGAGCAGGCCGGTCACCGCGAAGATGACCCGAATCAGCGTGGGGTCGAGGTTGAAGTAGCGGCCGACGCCACTGGCCACTCCGGCGATCATTCGGTCGGTGGTGGGGCGACGGAGCTGTTTGTACGGGGGCTGGGCAGTTCCGGTGCTTGTCATCTCCTCATGGTGCGTCGCCCGGCTCCGGCCGACCTCGGTGATTTCCCGGGCCTTACCCTGATCTGCCCCTTGCCCGCGAGCCGGGAGTCATTATTCCGACCCTTTTCGGCGTTGGTGGCGGGGAACGGGGAGAATTTGGCTCTGTGACCCTCATGCTGGAGCCGCTTCGTAGGATTGCGGCGTACGCGGTTTGTACCAACTCGGTCGGTCAGGTGCTGCTGGTCCGTGCGTCGCAGCGCTCCGGGACCCCCGGCGCCTGGTCGCTGCCCGGGGGCGCGGTCGACCACGGCGAGGACCCCTGCGACACGGTCGTGCGGGAGACCGCCGCCGAGACCGGGCTGTCGGTCAGCGTGGCCACCCTCGCCGACGTGCTCGCCGACATGCGAGCGTTGCCCGAGCGGGGCATTACGATCCACACCGACCGCCTGCTCTACCAGGTCTCGGTGCGGGGCGGGACGCTCGCCGACCGCGCCGACCAGCCCACCGACCTGGTCCGCTGGTTCTCCCTTGAGCAGGCCCGCGAGCTGCCCCTACGCTCGTTCACGGCGCGCGCCCTCGGCCTGCCCGCCTCGGCGGCGGACATCGTGCCGGACGAACCGCCCGAGTTTCCGTCCTTCTATGCGGTCGAGGGGCCCGACGGTCTGCATCGGGCACAGCGCTTCGCCGCGTACGCCGTCGTCACCGACCCCGACGAGCGGGTCCTGCTCACCCGGGTCTCGGACGGGTACCCGGGTGCCGGTTGTTGGCACCTGCCGGGTGGCGGGACAGACTACGGTGAGCAGCCGGGCGCGGCGCTGATCCGTGAGCTGGTTGAGGAGACCGGGCAGACCGGGCGGCTGGTTGAGCTCCTCGGCGTGGCGAGTCACCGGGACGCCGCCTCGCTCGGTCCGGAGGGCTACCCGATCGACTGGCACGGGGTTCGGGCCTTCTACCGGGTCGTGGTCGACCGCCCCGCCCCGCCAACCGTGATCGACGTCGGCGGTTCCACCTGCGAGGCTCGCTGGTTCGCGAAGGAGGAACTGGGCGCCCTCCCGGCCGATCGGCTGACCGAGGTGACGGCCGAGGCGGTCCAGGCCGCTCGGCTGACCTGACCGCCCCAGCCTGACCTGACCGCCCCAGCCTGACGTTCCCGCAGCTATCGTCGGTCGCGGCAACTTCTCATCGATTCGGCGTAGGGCGGGGGCAGGGTGCAGCAGCGGCGGACGGCGGCATATGGGGTGCTGCGGGATGACGGTGGGCGGGTGCTACTCGTACGGGGTGGGGACGGGAGCCCGGATCGGGGTGCCTGGCGGCTGCCGGGCGGCGACCTTCGGCACGCCGAGCATCCCGCCGCCACGGTCGTCCGCGGGTTCGCCGCGGAGACCGGGTTGGCCGTGACGGTGGCCGGGGTCCGGGCGGCGGTAGCCGATGTGGCCACCTACGCCGCCGGATCCGGGCTGCACACCGATCGGCTGGTGTTCGACGTGACCGCGACGGATGGCGTACTCCAGCCGGAGCAGGGCGGCGGCAGTGCCAGGCTGGGGTGGTTCACGCCCGAATCAGCGGCGGCGGCGCCCGTGCTGCCGTTCACGGCGGAGTTGCTCGGCCTGTCGGGCGCGCCCCTGCCTTCGGGGTCGTCCCGGGTGCTGCCGTCGGCGCCGATGGCTCCGGTGCCGATGACCTCGGCCGCAACGGTTCCGGCGGCAACGGCTCCGGGGGCGACCGCTCTGCGGCACCGTTTCGGTGCGTACGGGCTGGTCACCGACCCGGCTGGGCGGGTGCTGCTGACGCTGATCGCGGAGGGCTACCCGGGCGCTGGCAGCTGGCACCTGCCCGGCGGTGGCACCGACTACGGTGAGGCGCCGGAGACGGGGCTGCTCCGCGAGTTGGTGGAGGAGTCCGGTCAGGTCGGACGGGTCGTCAGATTGATCGGTGTGGACAGCTTTCACCACCCCAGCAGGGTCGGGCCGGAGGGGCGTCCGTTGGACTGGCACACCGTTCGGGCCATCTACACGGTGGTGGTGGAGGAGCCGACCGAGGCGCGGGTGCTGGAGCTGGCTGGGGGGTCAACCGCACGGGCGAGCTGGTTTGGCGTTGACGAGCTCAGCGGGCTGCGGCTCAGCGATATCGCTGCCCGGACGGTCGCTGAGCTCCGCTGACCATCCTGGTCCGGTGTGTGTTGGCCCCGGGTGGGTGACCCGGTTGGAAATGCGATCCCAATATAGCTGTAATTGGGGCATTGCGGACGCTGAAGAGTGCTCATCATGTGATGCCGCTGGACTCCGGTACATTTGAGTGCGGGGAGTTAACGGTGTAACGGGCGATGCGATCCGGATTAGGAGTATGAGGGCGGTTCGCGCGGTTTAAGGGAGTTTTAAGTACCGCCGGCAGCTATCGCCAAGCCCCGTTTGCCTGTGCGATGGTGTACCCCGCAAAACGGCTGCCGGGCCAAGAAGGTCTGGCACGAGACAGCCGGACGCCCTGCCACCGCGGCGGTGCGCCGATCCGGTGATGGAGGGAACGTGCCGAGAGCCCCCTGGCGCCGGCGTCGTACGACAGACAGTCCACGTCCTGCAGGGCGTCGATGGGCAGGCCCGTTGCGGCGCAGCGGCACAATCGCCCGTCAGGTGCTGTGGGTTCGGGCGGGCCGCCCGGACGGTGGCCTCCGTGGCGGCGTTGACCGGCCGCTGATCGAGCGCCGGTTCCCGCAGCGCCGCTACCCGCGGTACGACGCCGAGGTGGAGGCGATCGTCCCGGTCAGCCCTGCTGTCGCCCCGGCGCCGCCGGTGGACGAAGCGGTGGCGATCTCGACTCCGCTCCTTCCCGGTGTCCGGACGCCGGCCCGGCGGATGAAATTCGTGCTGGTCAACGGCTGTACCCTCGCCAGCCTCACCCTCGGCATGCTGGCGATCTTCCTGGCCATGCAGGGCGAGGTGCGGCCCGCGGCGCTCTGCCTGATCGCCTGCGTCGCCTTCGACGGTCTCGACGGTGCCCTCGCCCGCCGACTCGGCGTGGCCAGCCCGTTCGGCGCCCAGATGGACTCGTTGGCCGACATGTGCTCCTTCGGCCTCGCCGCCCCGGTCGTGGTCTACGCCTCACTGGCTGGCTCGGTGCCCCCGGCCGCCGCAGCGGTGGCCTGTGCGCTCGTCGCGTCCTGTGCCGCGATCCGTCTCGCCCGGTTCAATGTCTCGCCGAAGGACAGCCGCTTCTTCTGCGGGGTGCCCACCACCATGGCGGCCGCCATGCTGGCCCTGACCGTCGCCATCGGGCTGCCGGTGTCCGGGCTGGTCCTGCTCGGCGGGGTGGCGCTGCTCGCCTTCGCGATGGTCTCCAGCTTTCCGTACGCGAAGCTCGCTCGCCTGGTGAAGCTGCCACCCTGGGTCTGGCTGGCTCCGCTGGTCGGCGCGCTGGTCGACATCCGGCTCACCTTCGCCCTGGTCGTGGTGGGCTACCTGCTCAGCGGTCCGGTGCTCTGGCTGCGGCAGCGCCGTACCGTCTGATTCGGCTTCCCGGCGGGGCACCGTGGTTTCCCGGCGCCCCGCCACAGCTCCTTCCGGCGCCCGTGCGACGCGGTCAGTGCCAGCGGGCGATGACCGACGACCCGCCGACGACCCGGTCGCCGGGCCCGACGAGTGGCTGCGCCGCCTCGGCCGGCAGGTAGACATCGGTGCGTGAGCCGAACCTGATCAGCCCAAACCGCTCGCCCTTGGCCAGCAGCGAACCGATGGGCGCCCGCTGCACGATCCGCCGGGCGATCAATCCGGTACGTTGCGCCACGACCACCGTTCCGTTGGTGGTGTCCAACACCGTGTACGCGGCGACGTTGTGTTCCGCATCGGGCTTCATCGCGTTGGCGAAGCCGCCGTCGGTCACGAAGTGGTCGACCACCTTGCCCGCCACCGGGGAGCGGTTGATGTGGACGTCGAGCACCGACAGGAACACGGCGATCCGCAGCCATTCGCCGTCGCCGAACCGCTCGTCGGAGAGGCGTTGTACCGAGAGCACCCTGCCATCGGCCGAGGCGACCACCGCGGACGGATCCGCTGGCACCTCCCGCTCCGGGTCCCGGAAGAAGGCGGCGACCGGTGCGGCGGCAAGGGCCGGCAGCAGCCACAGCTTGGAGGTCGGCCGGGCGACACGGGCCACCGCCGCCAGCCCGAGGGCGATCCCGGCGGCGGCCACCCCGTTGCTGTCGATGTGCATCGTGCGGGTCAGCGGCACGCTGGCGGGTCGGTACGCCGGGGCCAGCCCCACCGCCGCCGCCGCGGTGGCCGGGCTGAAGCGGAGCCGGTGCACCCGCAGCGGTGGGTTGTTGCGCAGCAGCAGGTCGCTACCGACGCCGTGCAGCGCGGCCTGGCGGGCCAGTTCGTCGCTCGCGCCGCCGGTGCGCCTGGTGATGGCGGGGGTGGCGAGGCTCAACGTGGCCCCGTTGTCGAGGTACTTGCCGAGCCCGTCGAGGGTGGCGCGGGTCTCCTCCATCGTCCCGGTGAGCGGTTCACCGATGATCGCCACCGCTGCGGCCTCGGCGTCGGCCAGCGCGTCAACGACCCGGACCCGCTCGGCGACCCAGGGGCCCTGGGCGGCTACGTGCGCGCGCAGCATCTCGGCGTCCGACCAGCCGGCCGGTACGACGGTGAGCGTGTCACCGGGCAACAGCGCCTCGATCGCCGCGGCGAGTACCGGGGACTCCAGGCTGGCGTCGACCAGCAGGGCGGCCTTCGGCGCGTTGATCCGGGCGAGTTCCGAGACGAGGACACGGGCGGCGCGCTCGCCGATACGGACCGGACCGGAGCGGCCGGTGGGAGGCACGGCGGGGGACTGGGTCATGTCGGACAAGCTCCTGACGGTCGGGACGACGGGTCGGTGAGATCGGCGCGATCGGCGTCGGGTCGCTCGGCATCGCCCGTGGGCGCGCTGCCGGGTCGAACCCGGCGAGTGCGTGGCGGGGCGGGCGCCACCGGCCAGCATATGCCCCGAGCCGGGTCGAGCCGGCGTTGCGCTCAGCGCCGATCCCCCTCGGCTGGCCCGGGCTCCGGCGTCGCACCGGTTGGCGGCGCCTCCGCCTCCGGAGCGGCCGGGCTGCCGAACCGGGCCGCGCGAAGCGCCCCGACCAGCCCCAGTACACCGATCAGTAGCAGCGCGCCGGCCAGGAACCAGCCCACCGGGGGGAGCGTGAGTTCGAGCAACCGGGCGACCAGCCACCAGGCGGCAAGGAGAAGGAAGAGCAGCCCGAAGATCAACGACACCGAGTCGGTGCGATGGGGTTTCACCGGGTCACCTCCAGCGTGCCGACGTCAACGTGAACGGAGAGGCGTAGCGTTCCGCCGCCGGGGCCGTCCGCCCCCAGGTCGGTGCTTTCGTGGCGCGAACCGGTGGAGCCGCTGCGCTTGGCGACGCCCTGGTCGAAGACGACCGCGTCGCCGACGGTGACGGTCGCGGTGACGGTGGCGTCGACGTCCGGGGGCAAGATCACGGTGGCCTTCCCGGCGGTGACCGTCACCGTGACCTCGCTGCGCTTTCCGGTGAAATCCACCGAGCGTAGGTCGAGTAGTGAGTTGCCGGAGAGGTTCTCGTAGCGGTTGGCGAGCTCGGCATGGCTGGCCGGCGCCCAGGTCACCGCCTGGTTCACCGTTCGGAACCGGTCGGACTCGGCCACCGTGGCCACCCCCAGTGCGGCGGCGGTGATCAGGCCGAGCGCGATGAGCCAGCGGGCCCGGCCGAACCAGGCGCCGACGAGTAGGCCGAGGCCGATGGTGGCCAGGACGGCCGCGAAGTACGCGGACGCGCCGAGGGCGGGTACGCCGGTCAGATCGAGGAGGGTCAGCAACCCGAGGACGAGGAAGACCAGCGAGAAGGTCACCCCGCCGAGCGCGGAGCGTTCCCGCGGTCGTTTCCGCTCCGGCCGCGGGGCCGGTGGTGCGGGCGGCGGGGTCGGTGAGGCGTACGGCCCATGTGGGGCGAACGGCAGGCGGACGCCGCCAGGTGGAGCCTCGGGCGCTGTCGGCCAGGCCGGCGGCGGTGCCGAGGTCGGCCAGGGCGGCGGCGGTGCCGAGGTCGGCCAGGCCGGCGGCGGTGCAACGGGCGGGCCGGGTTGGCCCGGACGTTCGCGGTTGAGTAACAGCGCCCCGCTGATCAGGATCGCCGCGCCGAGCAGCACGGCCCGGAACGCGTCGGTGACGATGAAGGCGAAGCTGACCGCCACCAGGATGCCGAGCACGATCACGGTGACCGGGGACATGCTGGAGCGTCCCCGACCCAACATCGACTCGATCGGTGAGGCGGTGTCGCCCTCGCCCGGGATGATCAGCCAGGCGGAGATGTACACCAGGATGCCGACGCCGCCGAAGAAGCCGAGCACCGCGAGCAGCACCCGCCACAGCACCGGATCGGTGTTCGTCGCCCGGCCGATCGCCGCGCAGACGCCAGCCAGATAGCGGCCGTCGCGCGGACGGACCAGCCCGTACCGCGAGGTGAAGCCGCCGCCCCCGAGCGGCGGCGGGGTGGGCGGGCTCCCGGGCGGCGGCGGGGTGGGCGGACCCGTGGGTGGTGGCGGTTCACCCGCCGGCGCCGCAGGTGGTGGCGTCGCCGCGGCTGGCTGGTGCTGGGCGGCTTCCTCGGTCATGACCTCGATCCTGCTCCCTCGTCGCCTCGTCGGCCTCCGGCGGAGACCCTGACCTCACCCTGAGATCCGGGCAGCAGGATCTCCGGGACGCCCCCGTGGTCGAGTGCTTACCTGGCGTGTGACGATCGGAACCAGCGGCGCGTGCCGCTCGCCGGGAAGAACCGCCGCGACTAGCTAGGGAGCCCCGATCAGTGTCGTGACCAACCCCCCGCGCCTCTATCGCGCCCGCGAGCACCGGATCGCTGCTGGGGTGGCGGCGGGGATCGCCGGGCACCTTCGCATCCCGGTGCTCTGGGTCCGGGTCGCGTTCCTGGTGTTGCTCGGCTTCAACGGCCTCGGGTTGCTGTTGTACGCGGCCCTCTGGGCGGTGGTGCCGCTGCGACCGGGGGACACCGCCACCCCGCCCCGTCGTGATGTGGCTCAGCTGCTGCCGTTTGTGGCGATCGGCCTGGGGGTGCTGATCTTCCAGGTGATCTTCTTTGATGCGGTGGGTGCGACCGGTGTTGCGGGCACCGCCGGCTGGCTGGTCACGATCATCGCGGTCGGGGCCGGGCTGATCTGGCACCAGTCCGCACCGCAGCGGCGACGGCAGTGGGACGGGACGCTGCCGGTGCCCTGGCTGAGCGCGGTGGTGGAGGAGAGTGACCGGCGGGCGTTCGTGCTTCGCTTCATCGGCGGCGGAATCCTGGTCGCGGTGGGGGTGATCGGGGTCGCGGCGGTGTACTCCCCGACGCAGAACTTCGACGCGGTGCTCAACGGCGTGATCTTCGCCTTGGTCGGTCTGGCGGGGGTCGGGGTGGTGGCCGCGCCGGTGCTCTGGCGAACCTGGAACCAGCTTCGGTCGGAGCGGGAAGGGCGGATCCGGGAGCAGGAACGGGCCGAACTGGCTGCCATGGTGCATGACCAGGTGCTGCACACCCTCGCGTTGATCCAACGCAACGCCGGCGACGGGAAGACGGTGACGCGGCTGGCCCGGGGGCAGGAGCGCTCGCTGCGCAACTGGCTCTACCGGCCGACTGCCTCGCCGACGGAGCGCTTCGCGGCAGCGCTGGAGCTGGTGGCGGCCGAGGTGGAGGACACCTACGCGGTCACGGTGGAGACGGTGGTCGTCGGTGACCGGGAGACCGACGAGCGGGTCGGCGCGTTGGTGGCCGCCGCTCGCGAGGCGTTGGTGAACGCGGGCCGGCATGCTGGGGTGCAGACCGTCTCGCTCTACGCCGAGGTCGAACCGGAGCAGGTCAGTGTCTTCGTCCGGGATCGGGGGAGGGGTTTCGATCCGGCTACGGTGGAGGAACGCCGGCACGGCGTTCGGGGCTCGATTATCGGCCGGATGAAGCGACACGGTGGCCGGGCGGAGATCCGCTCCGGGCCCGGGGAAGGGACCGAGATCCGGTTGATCCTGCCGATCTCCCGTGACGGGTCCACGGCGGAGAGGAGTGGGTGATGGCGGACCAGACGCCGGATTCAGCGGTGGAGGTGGGTGTGGCCGCGCGGCGGCTGCGGGTCTTCCTCGTTGACGATCATGTGATGTTCCGGGCCGGAGTCCGTGCCGAGCTGGGTGCGCATGTTGACGTGGTGGGCGAGGCGAGCACGGTGGCGGAGGCGGTCAGTCGGATCGCCGCCACCGAGCCCGACGTGGTGCTGCTTGATGTGCACATGCCGGAGGGGGGTGGCCGGGCGGTGCTTGAGGCCATCCGGCGTACGCACCCGTACGTGCGGTTCCTCGCGCTCAGCGTTTCGGACGCGGCCGAGGACGTGATCGGGCTGATCCGCGCTGGCGCCCGGGGCTATGTCACCAAGACGATCTCACCGGACGAGTTGGCGGCGGCGGTCCGCCGGGTCGCCGAGGGCGACGCCGTCTTCAGTCCCCGGCTGGCCGGTTTCGTACTGGACGCCTTCGCCGCCCGGCCGGACGTGCCGGTCTCGGACCCCGAGCTGGACCTGTTGACCAACCGGGAACGGGAGGTGTTGCGTCTACTCGCTCGGGGGTACGCGTACAAGGAGATCGCCAGGGAGCTGTACATTTCGATCAAGACGGTCGAGACGCACGTGTCGAACGTCCTCCGCAAGCTCCAGATGTCCAGCCGCTACGAGTTGTCGCGCTGGGCGGCGGATCGTCGGCTCGTCTGAGCCGACGATCGGCTGTGACGACGGGTTGCTCAACGTGACAGGACTGGCTACTGTCGATGTAGTTTTTCCGACTCTTACCACGCTTGCCCGGGGTCGATGTACACACCTATGGGTGGATGTACACACCGTCCCGGCCGGGTATCGGGTTGATAACACGCCTTCCCGCTAGCGCGCGTCTGGTGTCACAGTGGCAGGCACCTCACACCCCCTCGTGAGCTGAGCGCCTGAGGAGGCACTCCCATGCGTGGGAAATTCCTGAAGGTGGCGGTCGCGGCGACCGCCACCGCTATGTTGGCCACCGCCTGTGGCAGCGACTCGAGCGATGCTGGCGACGACGCCGCCGGCGGCACGCTTCGGGTATATGCATCCGAGCCGGCGTACCTGCTGCCGTCGAATGCCAACGACGAGCCGTCGATCTATGTGGTTCGCCAGCTCTACCGCGGTCTGGTCAAGTACAACGCCGAGACCGGTGATCCAGAGATGGATCTGGCCGAGTCGATCGACTCGGACGACCAGAAGCTCTGGACGATCAAGCTGAAGGACGGCTACACCTTCGACAACGGTGAGCCGGTCGACGCCGACGCCTTCATCCGGTCGTGGAACTTCGCCGCCTACGCGCCGAACGCCCAGAACAACGGCTCCTTCATGACGCGGATCGCCGGTATCGACGCGGTCCTGCCCAAGGACCCGGACGGTGACGGCCCGGAGAAGGCCCCGGAGCCGACGGCCGAGACGCTTTCCGGCCTGAAGAAGGTCGACGACCTGACCTTCACCGTCGAGCTCAGCGAGCCGTTCAGCGGCTTCCCGATCGTGGTTGGCTACCCGGGCTTCTCGCCGATGGCCCAGGCCTGCCTGGACGACACGGATGCCTGTAACGAGACCCCGATCGGCAACGGCCCATACAAGATCGACGGTAGCTGGAAGCACGACGTCGAGATCAACCTGGTCCGTAGCGACAGCTGGAAGGGCGAGGCGGGTAAGCCCGCTGCGATCAACTACCGGATCTTCGGGGACGTGGACGCGGCCTACGCCGCCTTCCAGGCCGGCGAGCTGGACGTGATGTACACGATCCCGCCGGCGCGCTTCAAGGAGGCCAAGGCCAGCTACGGCGACCGGCTGTACGAGCAGGCGAGCGGCAGCCTCAACTACGTCGGTCTGCCCCTGTACGACGAGAGCTTCCAGGACAAGCGGATCCGTCAGGCGATCTCGATGGCGGTCGACCGGGAGTCCATCGTGGACGCCGTCTTCGACGGCCGGTGGACTCCCGCCACCGGCTTCGTCGCGCCGACCTTCCAGGGTGCTCGCGAGGGTGTCTGCACCTACTGCAAGAAGGACGTCGAGGCGGCCAAGAAGCTGCTCGAAGAGGCCGGCGGCTGGCCGGAGGGGAAGAAGCTGACCCTGTGGGCCAACGCGGGCGCCAGCCACGACGCCTGGCTGCAGGCGGTCGGCGACCAGATCAAGGCCGTGCTGGGCATCGACTACGAACTGAAGGTCAACCTGCAGTTCGCCGAGTACCTGGACAAGGCAGACAAGCGGGAGTTCACCGGCCCGTTCCGGCTCGGCTGGGGTCCGGACTACCCGTACCTGGAGACCTACCTGACTCCGACCTACGGCACCGGCGCCAAGAGCAACTACACCACCTTCAGCAACGCTGATTTTGACAGCCTGCTGAAGCAGGGTGACTCCGCCCCGAGCGTGGAGGAGGCCATCCCCTTCTACCAGCAGGCCGAGGACATCCTGGCCGAGGAACTGCCGGTCATCCCGATGTTCTGGCGTAAGGAAGCGGCGATCTACAGCGAGCACGTCGACAACTTTGTCTGGAACAAGGTCGCGGGCGCCGACTACGGTGCGACCGCGCTGAAGTAGAACTGAGCTTCGGCAATCTGATCCCGCCGTAACCAGGATGTGGCGGCAACGGTCACCCCACCAGGGTGATCGTTGCCGCCGTATCAGCGCCGAGAGGAGACCCCGACATGGGGCGCTACGTCATTCGACGGTTGCTCCAGTTCATTCCGACCGTGCTGGGCACCATGTTCCTGCTCCACTACATGACCTCGCTGGCGATTCAGTTCAGTGGGAACCCGGTCCGTGCCATCTTCGGCGACCGGACCCCGCCGCCGGCCCTACTCCAGTCGATCACCGAACGCCTCGGCTACGGTGACCCCTGCCTCGAGCAGAAGGGCAACCCCTGCTTCGGGCTCTTCCTCGACCGGGTGAGCGGAGTCTTCCTAAACTTCGACTTCGGCATCGACCTGCGGGAGCAGGAGGTAACCGAGCTGGTTGCCAATGCCATTCCGTACACCCTGAAGCTGCTGGTGATCGCGATCGTCTTCGAGGCGGTCGTGGGTATCGCCGCCGGCGTCTGGGCGGGTCTGCGGGGCGGCAGCTTCGCCGACAACCTGGTGAAGATCAGCACCGTCTTCGTGATCTCTGTGCCGATCTTCGTGCTCGGCGTGGTGGTGCGAGAGTTCATCGGGGTCAAGTTCGGCAACATTCTGCGTGATCAGGAGTGGCTCCCCGACGTTGTCGCGTACGGGTTCTTCAGCCCCGGCTTCAAGCCGGACTACCCCTTCGCCAGCCTCCTGATTCCCGGCATGGTGCTCGGCTCGGTCGCGCTCGCCACCACCGCGCGGCTGACCCGGACCAGCATCATGGAGAACATTCGGGCGGACTTCGTCCGGACCGCCCGGGCAAAGGGCTTGGCCAACAAGCGGGTCATCGGCGTGCACACGCTGCGTAACTCGCTGATCCCGGTGATCACGTACCTCGGCGTCGACATCGGTTCGGCGATGGCCGGTGCGGTGGTTACCGAGACCATCTTCAACGTGCCCGGTATCGGTCGGCTGGTGACGGCTGCCGCCCGGGAGGGAGAGTCGTCCGTGGTCATCGGCGTGGTGACCATGCTGGTGTTGGTCGTTCTGCTCGCCAACCTGTTGGTTGACCTCCTGTACGCCGTGCTCGACCCGAGGATCCGCTATGAGTGACGGCACCGTGGTCAGTAACCGGGGGCCGGTGACACCGGCGATCCGCGGCAGGGCGAAGCGAAACGAGGTGGGACATGAGTGACGCGACGAGTGCCGGCACCGCCGTCGGCGGTGCCCCCGGGAAGACGAGCAAGAGCGGCAAGGAGCGCAACGCCAGCCTGTGGGCGGATGCCCGCCGGCAGCTGGCCCGCGACCCGGTCTTCATGCTCGCCGTGCTCTACATCGTGGTGGTCAGCACGATGGCGGCCTTCCCGAAGCTCTGGACCGGTCAGGACCCGCGGGCGTGCCACACCGACCAGTCTCGGATCGCGCCGAGCTGGGAGCACCCGTTTGGCTTCAACATCCAGGGCTGCGACTACTACTCGCACGCCATCTATGGCGCCCGGCCATCAATGGTGATCGCGATCATGGCTACCGGGGGCATCGTGCTCTTCGGCGGCCTGATGGGCCTCCTCGCCGGCTACTACGGCGGCTGGGTGGACGGGCTCATCTCCCGGCTGATGGACATCTTCTTCTCGCTGCCGTTCCTGCTCGGCGCGATCGTCTTCCTGACCGTGATCAAGCAGCAGAACATCTTCACCATCGCCCTGGTGCTGTTCCTGCTGAGCTGGCCGACGATCGCCCGGATCATCCGCGGTAGCGTCATCTCCTCAAAGGACCTGGACTATGTGCAGGCCGCCAAGGCGGTCGGGGCGGGTAACGGCCGGTTGATGTTCCGGCACATCCTGCCGAACGCGATCGCGCCGATGTTGGTGTACGCCACGATCGTGCTGGGCTCGTTCGTCGCCGCGGAGGCCACGCTGACCTTCCTCGGTATCGGGCTCCAGCCGCCGACGCAGTCCTGGGGCATCATGATCTCGGCCCACCAGGTCTACTTCCTGGAGGATCCGTGGCTGCTGCTCTTCCCCTGCGGACTGTTGATTGGCACGGTGCTGTCCTTCATTCTCATGGGTGACGCCCTGCGTGACGCCCTCGACCCGAAGTTCCGGTGAGCGCCATGAGCACTGATGTGAACGTCAAGCTGGACGCCCTGCCCGGCCTTGACGCGGATGCCCTGCCGCTTGAGGTCAAGAACCTGCAGGTAGAGTTCCGCACTCGCAACGGCATCGCCCGCGCGGTCAACGGCGTCAACTTCAGCCTGCGGGCCGGCGAGACCCGAGCGATTCTCGGTGAGTCCGGCTGCGGTAAGAGCGTCACCGCTCAGGCGATCATGGGCATCCTGGACAGCCCACCCGGGTTCGTCACCGGCGGGGAGATCCGCTACCGCGGTGTTGACCTGCTCAAGCTCCGGGAGGCGCAGCGGCGTAAGGTCCGCGCCAACCGGATCGCGATGATCTTCCAGGACGCCCTCTCCGCGCTGAATCCGGTGTTCACGGTCGGCTTCCAGCTCGGCGAGCTGTTCCGTAAGCACCGGGGCATGTCCCGGGCGGACAGCAAGGTGCGCGCCGTCGAGCTGCTTGACCTGGTCAAGATTCCGGCGGCGAAGCAACGGGTGAACGAGTACCCGCACCAGTTCTCCGGTGGTATGCGGCAGCGTGTCATGATCGCCATGGCGTTGGCGCTCGACCCGGAGGTGTTGATCGCCGACGAGCCGACCACCGCCCTGGACGTCACCGTGCAGGCCCAGATCATGTCCCTCCTCGCCGAGCTGCAGCGGGAACGGAACATGGGCCTGCTGCTGATCACCCACGACATGGGTGTGGTCGCCGACGTGGCGGACCAGATCTCGGTGATGTACGCCGGCCGGGTCATTGAGGAGGCTCCGGTCCGGGAGATCTACGAGAGCCCCTCCCACCCGTACACCAAGGGTCTGCTGGAGTCGATTCCCCGCCTGGACCTCAAGGGCCAGGAACTCTCCGCCATCAAGGGGCTGCCGCCGCTGCTGACCGACATCCCGAAGGGATGCGCCTTCAACCCCCGGTGCCGGTACGCGCAGGACGCCTGCCGTCGGGACCCGGTGCCGCCGCTGTATCAGGTGGCGCCGTCCCGAAGCTCCGCCTGCCACTTCTGGAAGGAGGTCAAGGCCGATGTCTGACATCGTGTTGGAGGCCCGTGACCTGGTGAAGCACTTCCCGCTTACCCAGGGGATCCTCTTCAAGCGGCAGATCGGCGCGGTCCGCGCGGTCGATGGGATCAACCTGCAGCTGCGCCGGGGCGAGACTCTCGGCATCGTCGGCGAGTCCGGCTGCGGCAAGTCGACCCTGGCCCGGATGCTGGTGGGGCTGGAGACGCCCACCTCTGGTGACCTGTTCGTGCAGGGCCGGAACATGGCGAAGGTCGGTGGCGCCGAGCGGCGTCGTGGCCGGCGCAACATCCAGCTGGTGATGCAGGATCCGTACACGTCGCTCAACCCGCGGATGACCGTCGGCGACATCGTCGGCGAGCCGTTCGAGGTGCACCCCGAGGTGTTGGCGAAGCCCAAGCGGCGGGCCCGGGTTCAGGAGCTGCTGGATCTGGTCGGCCTGAACCCCGATCACATCAACCGGTACCCGCACCAGTTCTCCGGCGGCCAGCGCCAGCGCATCGGTATCGCCCGCGCCCTGGCGCTCAACCCGGAGATCATCTTGTGTGATGAGCCGGTCTCCGCCCTGGACGTGTCGATCCAGGCGCAGGTGATCAACCTGCTGGAGAAGCTTCAGGACGAGTTGGGGCTCTCGTACATCTTCATCGCACACGATCTGTCCGTGGTTCGGCACATCGCCGACCGGGTCGCGGTGATGTACCTCGGTCGGGTCGTTGAGATCGGTACCGAGGACCAGATCTACGAGAACCCCACCCACCCGTACACGCAGGCGCTGCTCTCGGCGGTGCCGGTGCCGGATCCGAAGCTTCGGGGTCTGCGGGACCAGATCGTGCTGACCGGCGATGTTCCGTCGCCGGCCAACCCGCCCTCCGGCTGCCGGTTCCGGACCCGCTGCTGGAAGGCGCAGGAGATCTGCGCCCAGCAGGAGCCGGCGCTGGCTGTCCGGCAGAGTTCGGCCCACCCGAGTGCCTGCCACTTCGCCGAGGTTCGGGACGTGGTGCACGCGCAGCGGTAGCAGCGCTACGGTGACCGGGGCGTTGGCCATTCCTGGCCGACGCCCCGGTTCCGTTCCGCTACCGGGCCGCCGGATCAGAGCGGGCCACGACCGGCACGAAGCAGCAGGAGAGCGACCTGGGTACCATCCGCCCCCAGCGCGGACCGGAAGCGTTCCAGGATCTCCTGCTCCCGGGAGAGCACCAGGCGGGTGCCACCGGAGGCCATCCGGGTCACGCCGACCTGCTGGGAGAGCCGGGCCCGCTCCTGCCAGAGGTCGATCAGGGTGCCGTCGATCTCGTCGATCCGCTGCCGGATATTCGCGATTTGCGCTGCAGCCAACGGTTCCTTCGTGCCGGCGTCGCGGCCATCGGTGCCCGCCGCGCCATTCGTTCCGTCCGTGTTGCCGTTCTGCTCCGCCACGCCTGTCATCATCGTCGTACCCTTCGGGTGTCGGGCGCTGGTGCCCGGATCCCGAGACGAAAAGGCCCCGGGCTCGCGAGCCCGGGGCCTTTTCGTAGGTCTTGGTTGATCAAGCGTGACCCACGGCTACCGGACTCTCCGGGCCGTAGTAAAAGTAGTCGCGCTGATCGAACACGGACCCGAGTATGCCCGCTCCCGCCTGACGGCGCAAGGAAAGCCCGGGCCGGGGAGGCCGGTGCCACCCGAAGGGGAGGACCGGGGCGCGGCGGGCGCGCCGTCGCACATCCGGGCCGTGGCCGAAGGGATTCGTCGGGGCGACGGCATAGACTCGCCGTGCGATGCATCCTCTCTTTGACCTTCCCGTGTCCTCGTCCGCGCCCGACCCTGCTCCGCCGCGCCGGCCCACTCCGGTGCGCCTCGACCCGCAGGCGCTGCTCAACGGGCTGAATGGCCCCCAGCGGGAGGCGGTCACCCACGCCGGGTCACCGCTGCTCATCGTGGCCGGGGCCGGCTCCGGCAAGACCCGGGTGCTCACCCATCGGATCGCGTACCTGCTCGCGGAGCGACAGGTGCACCCAGGCGAGATCATCGCGATCACCTTCACCAACAAGGCCGCGGGCGAGATGAAGGAGCGGGTGGCCCAGTTGGTCGGGCCGCGCGCTCGGTTGATGTGGGTCTCGACCTTCCACTCCGCGTGTGTCCGCATCCTGCGGGCCGAGCACGAACACGCCGGCCTGAAGTCGACCTTCTCGATCTATGACGCCGACGACTCCCGTCGGCTGATGCAGCTGGTCACCCGGGAGCTGGACCTAGACCCGAAGCGCTACCCGGCGCGGGGGCTGGCCGCCCAGGTCTCCAATCTGAAGAACGAACTTGTTGACCCCGAGGAGTTCGCCGCCCGGGCCAAGGGGCCGAACGAGCGGGCGCTCGCCGAGGCGTACTCGCTCTATCAGCGGCGGCTCCGGGAGGCGCACGCACTGGACTTCGACGATCTGATCATGACCACGGTGCACCTGCTCCAGTCGCATCCGCACGTCGCGGAGACCTACCGGCGTCGGTTCCGGCACGTGCTGGTTGACGAGTATCAGGACACCAACCACGCCCAGTACGTGTTGATCAAGGAGCTGGTGTCGGGTACCGACGGGCTCGACCCGGCGGAGCTCTGCGTGGTGGGCGACGCCGACCAGTCGATCTACGCGTTTCGGGGCGCGACGATCCGCAACATCCTGGAGTTCGAGCGGGACTTCCTCGATGCCCGGACAATCCTGCTGGAGCAGAACTACCGCTCCACCCAGACCATTCTGAACGCGGCCAACGCTGTGATCGACCGAAACACCTCCCGTAAGCCCAAGCGGCTCTGGAGCGAGGCCGGGACCGGTGACCCGATCGTCGGCTACGTCGCCGACACCGAGCACACCGAGGCCGACTGGGTGGCCCGGGAGATTGACCGGCTCGTGGACGACGGCGACACCCGGCCGGGGGACGTGGCGGTCTTCTACCGCACCAACGCCCAGTCCCGGGTCTTCGAGGAGGTGTTCATCCGCGTCGGCCTCCCCTACAAGGTCGTCGGTGGGGTCCGCTTCTACGAGCGGAAGGAGGTCCGGGACGCCCTGGCCTACCTGCGGGCGTTGGTCAACGAGGACGACACGGTCAGCCTTCGTCGGGTGCTGAACACTCCCCGCCGGGGCGTCGGGGACCGCGCCGAGGCGTGTGTCGAGGCGCTGGCCAGCCGGGACCGGATCTCCTTCGGCGCGGCTCTGCGCCGGGCCAAGGACGCGCCGGGCATCTCCACCCGGGCGGCGAACGGCATCGCGGAGTTCATCGCGCTGCTCGATGGTGCCCGGGAGGTCGCGGAGACCAGCGCACCCGAGGAGGTGCTGGAGGCGTTGCTCAACCGGTCGGGGTACCTGACCGAGCTGGAGGAGAGCCTGGACCCGCAGGATGCCGGCCGGGTCGACAACCTCCAGGAGCTGGTCAGCGTGGCCCGGGAGTACACGGAGCGGGTGGAGGGCCTGGGCGAGGAGGGCGAGCGAGCCACCGTCGCCGGCTTCCTGGAGCAGGTCGCGCTGGTGGCCGACGCGGACCAGTTGCCCGCCGACGACCCGGAGCACCAGGGGGTGGTGACCCTGATGACGCTGCACACCGCCAAGGGGCTGGAGTTTCCGGTGGTGTTCCTGACCGGTTTGGAGGACGGGGTCTTCCCGCACGCCCGTACCTTCGGCGACAACCATGAGCTGGAGGAGGAGCGGCGTCTGGCGTACGTGGGGATCACCCGGGCCCGGCAGCGGCTCTACCTGTCCCGGGCGGTCACCCGCTCGGCGTGGGGCCAGCCGGCCTACAATGCGCCGTCCCGGTTCCTTGCGGAACTGCCCGTGGAGTTGGTGCGCTGGGAGCGCACCGAGGGCTCGTACACCTCGTGGGCCGGCGGCGGTGGGGGCGTGGGCGGTCGCGCGGACCGGGGGCAGGGCGGCTTCACCGGGGGCACGCCGAAGGCCACGCAGCTGGCGCGTCGGCTCGGCGTGGACGGTAGCCGCCTCGCCACGGCCAGCGAGTTGCCGTCGGCGCCCCCGCGGGTCGCGGTCGGCGACCGGGTCAACCACCAGCGGTACGGGCTGGGTCGGGTGCTCGCGGTGGAAGGACACGGCCCTGGCGCCCGTGCTCAGATCGACTTCGGCGACCAGACAGTCTGGCTGGTGCTCCGGCACGCACCGATCGATCGACTCTGAGCGGACGGCCCGGGTGCTGTTCGGCCGCCGTCGGCCCCGGGAGGCGCTCGGTCAGCAGGCCACGTCGACGCCGCGTTCGCGGAGGAACGGCGCCGGGTCGATCTGGTTCCACAGCTGGCCCTGATGCACCTCGAAGTGCAGGTGCGGGCCGGTGGAGTCGCCGGTGGAGCCCTCCAGGCCGATGGTGTCACCGGCGTCGACCGGGTCGCCGATGCTCACTTTCGCGGTGCTCAGGTGGGCGTAGTGGGTCAGATATCCGGTGCCGTGGTCGATGACGACCGAGATGCCGTACCCGTCACCGGCGTCGCCGGCTTTCGTCACGGTGCCGCCGAAAGCGGCGCGGACCGGGGTGCCGGCGGGCAGGGCGAAGTCGATGCCGGCGTGCAGCATTCCTCCCCGGGGGCCGTAACAGGAGGTGATGGTGGCGTCGGCCATCGGGATGACCCAGGTCGGTGTCGACGCGGTGGTTGTCGGCTTGGCTGTCACCTTCGGTGTCGTGCTGGCCGAGGGCTGCGCCGTGGGGCTCGCCGAGGCGCTCGGGCTCGCCGAGGCGATCGGGCTCGGACTGCTGCTCGCCGACTTTCGGGCGGAGCGATCGGCGCGGGCGGCTGCCGCGGTGCGGGCGGCGGCCTCGGCTTCAGCGGCGGCCTCGGCCTCGGCCTTGGCCCGGGCCTCGGCTTGGGCTTGCAGGTCGACGTTGACGGCATCGTTCGGGGTGGCGTCCTGGTCATCGCCGGTGATCGTTGTTAACGCGACTCCGGCGAGGGCGAGTCCGGCTACCGCGGTGGCCCGCAGTATCCGACCTCGGGTGTTGATCGGTCGCCGATGGCGGGCCGGGGCGGTGTTCCTGCGCGAGCGGGAGGTGTCGTTCTGCACAGCGGACCTTCACTGCTCGTAGGGGCACGTGACCTCGACATCCTGAGGTCCGTCCGGAGCCGGCCGGAGACGAGGGGCCGGCGGGCGGGCTCGGTCCGGTGCGATCAGCGGAGCTATGTCGGCCCGTGTCGCGAATAGCGGCGGCAGCGACCCCGGCTCGTACGTGGGTTCAGTCACACTGTTGGCAGTGACCCCAAACACCTTCGCCGGCTGGTGGAGAGAAAAACCGCCCGGATCCTTCGATCCGGGCGGCGGTAGGGCACTACACAGCGTCAGGGAATGGCTACATCGCTGTAGAAAGGTTCCATCTGGAGTTTGATGTCCACTCCGCGCTCCATCAGCCAGGGCACCGGGTCGAGCGGTTCGCCCTTGACATGGACCTCAAGGTGTAGGTGGGAGCCGTAGGAGAGGCCGGTGTTGCCAACCAGGCCGAGCTGGTCGCCGGCCTTGACCTGCTGTCCCTCCTGCACGCTGAGGGTGGAGGAGTGGCCGTAGATGGCCTCGCTGCCGTCGGCGTGCGCGACGATCACCGTGTAGCCGTAGCCGCCGAACCAGCCGGCCTTGGTGACGGTGCCGTCATGGACGGAGACGTAGGGGGTGCCCTCCGGTGCGACCAGGTCCACGCCGGTATGCAGCTCTTCACCCTGAACGCCGTATGGGGAGTTGAAGTCGTAGTCCTTCAGCGGGAGGCACCAGACTCCGGACTCCGCCTCCGAGCTCAACCGCTCGCCGTCCCGCGACGAGCGGTCGGCGGCGTTGGCGCGCTCTGCGGCGTCCTCGCTCAGCGCCGAAGCCGCCTTGAGCTCGTCCAGTACTGTCGGGCTGACGCTCTTGGCGTCGGGAAGGGCGCTGCCGGCGAAGAGGGCGACCCCGCTGGCGCCGACGAGGGCAGTGGTAACCACTGCGGCGTAGCGGCTCCGCGGTGGGGTGGGTACGCGGCGGCGGCCGCGATATCTATCGGGCTCAGACGACAGGCGCTGGCGCACGCACACCCTCCGTTGTCGGGGTATCGAGGCGATCGGGCGGGGTTCGCGAAGCTGGATGAACTCCACCGACCGCGTCGTCACCCGTCCATGGACCTGATGACAACCGTTGGACACGGTAACTAACCACCACGTCCGTCACAAGCCGCATCGCTAAATTGGTGTGATGTTCTGTCCGTTTGTATCCACTATTGTCCTGGGCCTAAGCCGGTGAAGGTGTCCCCAATCTCATCCCGTTCGTCGCGTAGGGTGACCGAAAGGTGGAGCCGTCCGACTTGACTTACTCGGGGCATCCCTGGTTCCGCTGGCTGGACGGGCACCGAGGTGGCGGGGGTGTTCGGCGGCCCGGATTCCGCGGCCCGGACCGGTCGGGTTACCGTTCGTTAAGGTCAAGCCGCGGAGCCGGTGAAAGGGATGCGCAGATGAGCTCTCGTGTTCGGGTCGTCGTCGCCAAGCCGGGCCTGGACGGCCATGACCGCGGCGCAAAGGTCGTCGCGCGTGCCCTCCGGGACGCCGGGATGGAGGTCATCTACACCGGTCTGCATCAGACCCCGGAGCAGATTGTGGAGACCGCGATCCAGGAGGACGCCGACGCGGTCGGACTTTCCGTTCTGTCCGGGGCGCACATGACCCTTTTCCGGCGGGTGTTGGAGCTCCTTACCGAGCGAGACGCGCGAGACATCGTCGTCTTTGGCGGGGGCATCATCCCGGACACCGATATCCCGGAACTGCAGCAGATAGGCGTGGCGAAGATTTTCACTCCGGGGGCCACCACGGGGTCGATCGTGGACTGGGTCCGGCAGAACGTGGCGCAGGCCGTCGCCTGACGATCGGCCCGGGGGTTTCGCGGGCCGGGCAGGGGGAGAGGCCGGACGCACCCCTCACACGCCCGGCCCCTCTATGCACGATGCCCCGCCGCCACCCCTCGACCGACAGGGCATCGGCCGTCTCGTCGCCGCGCTGATCAGCGCTTCGACATCTGACTCAACGAGGCCTGAACCCCCGGGGTTACGTGCCGGGGAAAACATCGTCCGGAAGGTTGACACTCGGCCAAACGGCGGGTGCGGGCAAGTCAGCTGTGCAGAACCGCACACCACGTACCCGCTTGGTCGTTGGTGGTGTCGACCTCGCTAGGCTGACTTCAATGGCCTGTTACAACTGATGACAGGCGTCAAACTGTTTTCCATACGCTGGTGGCGGCGCGACGGCGCGCCGCGGAGACGGGACGGGACGCGCAATCGTGGACCTGTACGAGTACCAGGGGCGGGACCTGTTCGAGCGGCACGGGTTGCCCGTGCTCGCCGGCGGCGTCGCCACGACCCCGGAGGAGGCCCGCGCGATCGCCGAACGCCTCGGCGGTCGGGTGGTTGTCAAGGCGCAGGTGAAGGTCGGTGGCCGGGGCAAGGCCGGCGGGGTGAAGCTGACCGAGGGCGCGGAGGAGACGGTGGCCCGGGCCACCGACATCCTCGGCATGGACATCAAGGGGCACACCGTCCACAAGGTCATGATCACCGTGACCGCGGACGTGGCCGAGGAGTACTACTTCTCCTACCTGTTGGACCGGGCGAACCGCACCTTCCTCTGCATCGCCAGTGTCGCCGGTGGGATGGACATCGAGCAGGTGGCCGCCGAGACGCCGGAGAAGGTCGTCAAGGCGCCCATCGACGCGAACGTCGGCGTGGACGCGGCGACGGCCCGGCGGATCGTCACCCAGGCCGGCTTCCCGGCCGAGGTTACCGACCAGGCCGTTGAGATCGCGGTGGACCTGTGGCAGGCGTTCGTCGCCGAGGACGCGACCCTGGTCGAGGTGAACCCGCTCGCCAAGACCGCCGAGGGCGGGCTGCTCCTGCTCGACGCCAAGGTCAGCCTGGACGAGAACGCGGCGTTCCGGCACCCGGACCACGAGGCGCTGGTTGACCAGGCCGCGGTGGACCCCCTTGAGCAGGCCGCCAAGGAGAAGGACCTCAACTACGTCAAGCTCGACGGTGAGGTCGGCATCATCGGCAACGGCGCCGGACTGGTCATGTCGACCCTCGACGTGGTCGCGTACGCCGGTGAGCGGCACGGCGGCGTGAAGCCGGCGAACTTCCTCGATATCGGTGGCGGTGCGAGCGCCGCGGTGATGGCCAACGGCCTCGAGATCGTGCTCTCCGACCCCGCGGTGAAGAGCGTATTCGTCAACGTCTTCGGCGGGATCACCGCCTGCGACGCGGTCGCCAACGGCATCGTGCAGGCGCTGGCCCTGCTCGAGCAGCGGGGCGAGCAGGTGACCAGGCCGCTGGTCGTCCGCCTGGACGGCAACAACGCGGAGGCCGGTCGGGCGATTCTCGACGGCGCGAACAACCCGCTGATCCAGCGGGTCGACACGATGGATGGTGCGGCCGAGCGGGCCGCCGAGCTGGCCGCTGCGGGGGTCTGACAATGGCGATCTGGCTGACCAAGGACTCGAAGGTCATCGTGCAGGGGATGACCGGTTCCGAGGGTTCCAAGCACACCCGGCGGATGCTCGCCGCGGGCACCGACATCGTCGGTGGGGTGAACCCGCGCAAGGCGGGCACCACCGTTGACTTCGACGGCGCCCAGCTGCCGGTCTTCGCGAACGTCGCCGACGCGATGCGGGAGACCGGCGCCAACGTGACGGTCATCTTCGTGCCGCCGCAGTTCACCAAGGGTGCGGTGATCGAGGCGATCGACGCCGGCATCCCGCTCGCCGTGGTGATCACCGAGGGCGTGCCGGTACACGACACCGCCGCCTTCTGGGCGTACAACGTGGCGCAGGGTGAGCGGACCCGCATCATCGGGCCGAACTGCCCGGGGATCGTGTCGCCGGGCGCCGCCAACGCCGGCATTATCCCAGCCGACATCACCGGCGCCGGCCGGATCGGCCTGGTCAGCAAGAGCGGCACGCTGACCTACCAGATGATGTACGAGCTGCGCGACATCGGCTTCTCCACCTGTGTCGGTATCGGCGGTGACCCGATCATCGGCACCACGCACATCGATGCGCTGGCCGCGTTCGAGAACGACCCGGACACCGACGCGATCGTCATGATCGGTGAGATCGGTGGCGACGCCGAGGAGCGGGCTGCCGAGTTCATCAAGGCGAACGTCACCAAGCCGGTGGTCGGTTACATCGCCGGCTTCACCGCACCGCCCGGGAAGACGATGGGGCACGCGGGTGCGATCATCTCCGGCTCGGCCGGCACCGCGGAGGCCAAGAAGACGGCGCTGGAAGCAGTCGGCGTCAAGGTCGGCAAGACTCCGACCGAGACGGCCCGGCTGATGCGGGAGATCATGTCCGCGGGCTGAGCCCCGGCGACGACCGCTGGAGGGGTCAGCCGCCCACGGCTGGTCCCTCCGGTCGTCAACTCAGCTGAACGGATTACTGCCGCCCAGGTAGAAGAAGCCGTTGGCGATGATGTTGAACACGCCGAAGGCGATGCCCAACCAACCGAGCACCGGCGAGTTACCGAAGCGCCGCGCATCGCGGATTGACAGGTAGCCGAAGACGATCCCGAGTACGCCGCAGCAGAGCAGGCCGACGACGATGCCGAGTACGCCCCAGAGCGTCGTCCGATCCTTGCCCGCCGCCGTGCCGGACGGCGGATATGCAGCGGTCACGGCGTGCCTCCTCGCATCGGTGCCGCGCCCGCCGGGCTGCGGGGGCACGGTCAACACCTCCGGTGGTGGAGGTCCCCACTTGACCCACCGGTCGGCCACGGTGGCGTCCTGTGGCCGAGGCTAGACCGGATCGGAGGCAGGAGACGGTGGATCGCGCAACTCGAACCCGCCCGGGGGGTTTATCGACCTGCTGCCACCCCCACGGCATGTCAGAGTAGACCTGATGTCCTCTGTCACCCCCGACCAGCCCGGCCGAGCCCCCCGGATGGGCGCCCGTCCGCCGGGGCGACCCGGGCCGGCTCGCCGGGTACCCGCGCCACGGGCGGGCGGGCCGCCGAGCCGTCCGCCGCTGGCCGTCGCCGCGGGCGTCGCCGCGGTCGGTGCGGCGCTCACCTCCTGGCTACCGGTGGCAGTTGTGCTCTGGTTCTTCCAACTCGGTGCGGGTGCGTCGAACCTGCCGGACGCAGTCCGGGTCGGGCTGGCCGGCTGGTTACTCGGGCACGGCGTCCCGCTGACGACGGACGCCGGTCCGCTCGGGCTCGCCCCGCTGGCGGTGACCCTGCTCGCCGGTTGGCGACTCATCCGGGCCGGAGTGCACGTCACCCGGGCCATCGGCGCCCGGGGCAGCAGGTCACCGAAGCGTGCGTTCATCGCCGCCGGGGCGGTCGGGATCGCTTACACCCTCCTCGGAGTGCTCGCCGCCCTGCTGGTAGCCGGTGGGACATTGGATGTGTCGCCGGTACGGACCGGCCTGACCCTCGCCGCGGTCGCCACCGTTGCCGCCCTCGTCGGGGCGGTTCGCACGACCGGGCTCGGTGACCTGCTCGCCGCGCGGGCGCCGCTAGCGCTGCGGGAGGGGATCCGGACCGGTCTGGTCGCGGCGCTGCTGCTACTTGCGGCGGGGGCCGGCGTGGCGGGGCTGGCGGTGGCGACCGGTGGCGGTGACGCGGCCGACCTGATCGCGGCCTACCACACCGGGGTGGCGGGGCAGGCCGGGATCACCCTGGTCAACCTGGCGTACGCCCCGAACGCGGCGATCTGGTCAACCAGCTACCTGCTCGGCCCCGGTTTCGCGGTTGGCGTCGACACCACGGTGCAGACCAGCGAGGTGACAGTGGGGGCGCTGCCGGCCCTGCCGCTGGTGGCGGGCCTCCCCGGTGGACCGGTGGACGGCCTGGGGACGGGCCTGCTCGCGGCGCCGGTTCTGGTCGGGATGGTGGCGGGCTGGTCGTTGACCCGTCGGGTGCTGCGGTCCGGCAGCGACAGTGCCCGGGGAGAGTGGGGGCCGCTGCTGCGCCCGGTGGTGCTCGCCGGCCCGGTGGTGGGCCTACTGGTGGGGGCCGCGGCGGCGGCGTCCGCCGGCCCGCTCGGTGCGGGCCGGCTGGCGGAGGTCGGACCGGTGCCGTGGCAGGTGGCGGTGGTGGCGACCGTGGTGACCGGGACCGGCGTGCTGGGCGGCGTGGTGGCGGCCCGGTTCCTGTCCCGCGGCTGACCCGTCGAGGCGACTAGAGGGCGAGCCCGATGATGTTCAGGACACCCCAGCCCAGGCCCAGCAGCGCCCCGATCGCTCCACAGATCATGCCGGCCATGGCCTGATCACGATTGTCCGCGAGCCCCTGCTCGACCTTTTGCTGGCCGAGCCATCCGGTCACCACCGCGGCGATGCCCACCGGAAGGCCGACATAGCAGCAGGCCAGCGGGACCGACGCGATGCCGAGGATCATGGACAGTAGTCCGAGCGAGTTCTGCCTTCCCGCCGGGAGCGGGTAACCCGCGTTCGGGTACAGCTGCACCCCACCGTAGGGCCCCGGGTACGGCGGAGCGGTGGGCGCAGCGTACGGGTCCGGTGGTGGGCTCGGCGGTGTGGTGGGCGCGGCGTACGGGTTCACCGGCGGCGGAGGGTACGGCTGCTTGGAAACCGGGGTAGCCGGTGGGGCGTACGGGTCGGCCGGTGGCGCCC
Source organism: Salinispora pacifica DSM 45544 (assembly GCF_000378845.1). Lineage (NCBI taxonomy): Bacteria > Bacillati > Actinomycetota > Actinomycetes > Micromonosporales > Micromonosporaceae > Salinispora > Salinispora pacifica. The sequence goes on from NZ_KB905359.1 coordinate 4,039,973, forward strand.
ACGGGTCGACTGGTGGGTGGAACGGGTCCGCTGGTGGGGCGTACGGGTCGGCCGGTGGGGTGGATGGGTCGGCCGGTGGAGTGGATGGGTCGGACTGCGGGGTGGATGGGTCGGGCTGCATGTGTTTCCCCGGTAAATCAGTAGGAGTTCGAGGACTGGGGCGGGATCGCGGGCTGCATCTCTCGATACTCCTTCGAACGGGTGCGGCATCGGGACGACTGTCGCCATCGGTGCGCGTGGGAGCGACCGGCAGCGTACCGGGTCCGGTCGAGGGTTCAGCGTCGGCTTGCCGCCCAGCGGACCGGCGGCCGGGCCACCCCGATAGGGTTGTCCGGTGCCTGAGCCCGCGTCTGCCGCCCGTATCGTCGTTCTCGTCTCCGGCTCCGGCAGCAACCTTCAGGCGTTGCTCGACGCCGGCACCGATCCCGGGTACGGGGCCCGGGTGGTCGCGGTCGGGGCGGACCGCGACGGCATCGCCGGGCTGGACCGGGCCGCGGCGGTGGGGGTGCCGACCTTCGTTGAGCGGGTGAAGGACTATCCGACCCGCTCCGACTGGGACGCCGCGCTCACCGCGCGGGTCGCCGAGCACACCCCCGACCTGGTCGTCTCCGCCGGCTTCCTGAAGCTGGTCGGCCCGCACTTCCTCGCCGCGTTCGGCGACCGCTATCTGAACACCCACAACACCCTGCTGCCGGCCTTCCCCGGCATTCACGGGCCCCGCGACGCGCTCGCCTACGGGGTGAAGATCACCGGGGCCACCCTCTTCTTCGTCGACGCGGGCACGGACACCGGCCCAATCGTCGCCCAGGTCGCGGTGCCGGTCCGGGACGGCGACGACGAGCAGACGCTCACCGAGCGCATCAAAGAGGCCGAGCGCCGCCAGCTCGTCGAGCAGGTGGGCCGCCTGGTCCGTGCAGGTTGGACGATCACCGGAAGAAAGGTCACGGTTCCGTGAGTTCCAGTCAGGACGAGCGCCGCCCGATCCGGCGGGCGCTGGTCAGCGTCTACGACAAGGCCGGTCTGGCCGAGCTGGCCCAGGCGTTGCACGACGCCGGCGTGGAGATCGTCTCGACCGGAAGCACCGCGTCGGCCATCGCCGGTGCCGGTGTGCCGGTCACCGCGGTGGACTCGGTGACCGGGTTCCCGGAGATCCTCGACGGCCGGGTCAAGACGCTGCACCCCAAGATCCACGGCGGTCTCCTCGCGGACCTGCGCAAGGAATCGCACGTTGGGCAGCTCGCCGAGCACGGCATCGGAGCGATCGACCTGCTGGTGTCCAACCTGTACCCGTTCCAGGCCACCGTCGCCTCCGGGGCGGGGCAGGACGAGTGCGTCGAGCAGATCGACATCGGTGGCCCGGCGATGGTGCGGGCCGCCGCCAAGAACCACGCCTCGGTCGCCGTGGTGACCGACCCGTCGGGCTACCCCCAGCTGCTGGCGGCGGTACGGGCGGGTGGCTTCACCCTGGCGCAGCGCCGGGCGCTCGCGGCCCGGGCGTTCGCGGTGATCGCCGACTACGACGTGGCTGTCGCCGAGTGGTGCGCGCGGGAGTTGGTCGAGGAGGACGCGCCGTGGCCGGGCTTCGCCGGCCTGGCGCTGCGCCGCGACGCGGTGCTGCGGTACGGGGAGAACCCGCACCAGCCGGCCGCCCTCTACACCGACCCGTCGAGCCCGGCCGGGCTCGCCCAGGCCGAGCAGCTGCACGGCAAGGAGATGTCGTACAACAACTATGTTGACGCCGACGCCGCCTGGCGGGCCGCCAACGACTTCCCCGACCAGCCGGCGGTGGCGATCATCAAGCACGCCAACCCGTGTGGCATCGCGGTGGGCGCGGACGTCGCCGAGGCGCACCGTAGGGCACACGCCTGTGACCCGGTGTCCGCCTTCGGTGGCGTGATCGCCGTGAACCGGCCGGTCGGCGTCGAGCTCGCCGGGCAGGTGGCGGAGGTGTTCACCGAGGTGGTTGTCGCGCCGGAGTTCGAACCCGACGCGCTTGAGGTGCTGCGGGGCAAGAAGAACGTGCGGCTGCTGCGCGCCCCGGCCTACGCCCCGGCGTCGGCGGAGTGGCGACCGGTCACCGGTGGGATGCTGGTACAGGTGCGGGACCGGGTGGACGCCACGGGCGACGACCCGGCCACCTGGCAGCTGGCGACCGGAGACGCCGCCGACGAGGCGACCCTGCGGGACCTGGCCTTCGCCTGGCGGGCGGTTCGAGCGGTGAAGAGCAACGCGATCTTGCTGGCCCGCGACGGCGCGACCGTCGGCGTCGGCATGGGGCAGGTCAATCGGGTCGACTCGGCCCGGCTGGCGGTGGAGCGGGCCGGTGCCGAACGGGCGCGCGGGGCGGTGTGCGCCTCCGACGCGTTCTTCCCGTTCGCCGACGGGCCGAAGATCCTCTTCGCCGCCGGAGTGCGGGCGATCGTCCAGCCCGGCGGCTCGATCCGGGACGAGGAGGTCATCGCCGCCGCCGAGGCGGCCGGCGTGACCATGTACCTGACCGGCACCCGGCACTTCTTCCACTGACCGAGGTCAGGTCAGTTCCAGCCCGCCGTCGACAGTGAGGACCTGCCCGGTCAGCCAGGTGCTGGCCGGGTCGGCCAGGCGCAGGATCCACGCGGCGACCTCTTCGGGATTACCGCGGCGACCGAGGGGGATGCGGGCAGCCTCTTCTCGTTTGATCTCCTCGATGGCCGCGTCGGAGAGTCCGGCGGCAGCCAGCGCCGGGCTCTCGGTCGGGCCGGGAGCGAGGGCGTTGACCCGAATCCCGCCCGCCGCGAGTTCTGCCGCCCAGCTCCGGGTGAGCTGTTCGAGGGCGGCTTTGGAGGCCGCGTAGTGGGCGGCGCCTGGCAGGGGTCGGTGGCCGTAGGTACTGGAGACGTTGACGATCGATCCGCGGCTTCGGCGCAGGTGCGGTAGGGCCGCGTGCGCCAGCAGGCTGGGCGCGACGACGTTGAGGTCGAACAGGGCGGCGATGCCCGCGGCGGTGGTGTGTGCCAACGGCATGATCTTGGTGGCGCCGGCGTTGTTGACCAGGACATCCAGTTGTCCCCAGCGGTCGACTGCGGCGTCAACCACTTCCTGTGGTGCTGAGGGCTCGTTCAGGTCGGCCGGGTGGACGGCGATCGCGGGGTGTCCGGCGGCGGTCTCCGCGAGCGCGTCCTTGCGGCGGCCGACACCCAGCACCCGGGCGCCCGCGTGGGCGAACGCGTGTGCTGTCGCGCGGCCGATGCCGGATCCGGCGCCGGTGACAACAACGACGTGTGCGGTGAGATCGGTGCAGGGTCTGGCGTTCACTGTCACCCCAATGTTCGATGTTCGTAAAACGTCGAACAAGGTAGCATGGTCGCCATGAGAAAGGCACGACATCCCGACCCGGACGAGATCTCCCTGATCGACGTGCTGGGGGCCCTCAACGACCCCATCCGGGTCGGCCTGGTGCGGGTGCTCGCCGATGGCCGGGAACGCGGGTGGGGCGAACTTCGCGTGCCGGTCGCCAAGTCCACCCTCAGTCATCACCTGCGCGTGCTCCGCGATGCTGGGATCACCCGCACCCGACAGGAAGGCACCCGCTGCTTCGTCGAACTTCGTGGCGGCGACCTCGACGCCCGCTTCCCCGGGCTGCTGGGCGCCGTCCTCGGTGCCGCCGACCGTGACGACGTGGGCGGTCACGTCGGCGTCGTAGCCGGCCTACCCGAGCCCCTCGCAGATCGAAAGCCTGGAGCCCCGCAGATCGAAAGCTGAAGGCCCCGCAGATCGAAAGTCGGGTGCCTCGCAGATCGAAACCCTCGGGTGGGCACCAGGAAGCTGGGCGCCACGGGCGGCGCCCGCCGGACCGGTTGATCCCGGCGCCCTGGGATGCGGTCGTCAGGAGGGGGACGCCGGTTCGCGGAGTTCGGCGAAGTGGCAGGCCGACGGGTGCGGGTCGGCGGCGCGCGGCACGGTGTCCGGGTCCTGGGTGGCGCAGACATCCTGCGCCTTCCAGCACCGGGTGCGAAACCGGCAGCCGCTCGGCGGGTTCGCCGGGCTCGGCACGTCGCCGATCAGGCGGATCATGTTCTGGTTGTCCCGCTGTTCCGGGTCGGGCACCGGCACCGCCGACAGCAGCGCCTGGGTGTACGGGTGGGTGGCCCGCTGGTAGATCTCCTCCTCGGTGCCGAGCTCGACGATCCGACCCAGGTACATCACCGCGACCCGGTCGCAGATGTGCCGTACCACCGACAGGTCGTGGGCGATGAAGATGTACGAGAGGCCGAGCTCGTCCTGCAGCTGCTCAAGCAGGTTGATCACCTGTGCCTGGATCGAGACGTCCAGCGCGGAGACCGGCTCGTCACAGACGATCACCTCGGGGCGCAGCGCGAGCGCGCGGGCGATGCCGATGCGCTGTCGCTGGCCGCCGGAGAACTGGTGTGGGTACCGGTTGATGTGCTCGGGGCTGAGCCCGACCATGTCCAGCAGTTCCTGGACTCGCCGCTGTCGGCTGCCCCTGGGCGCCGCCTCCGGGTGGATCTCGAAGGGCTCCCCGATGATGTCGCCGACGGTCATGCGCGGGTTCAGCGAGGTGTACGGATCCTGGAGGACCATCTGCATGTTGCGGCGTAGCCGGCGCAACTCCCCGCCGCGGGCGGCGAAGAGGTCCCGCCCCTCCAGGGTCGCCACTCCGGAGGTCGGGATCTCCAGCCGCATCAGCAGCCGGGCCAACGTGGACTTCCCGCAGCCGGACTCGCCGACGATGCCGAGGGTCTCCCCACGGCGCAGGTCGAAGCTGACCCCGTCCACGGCACGGACCGCTCCGATCTGGCGTTGGAAGACGACGCCCCGGGTGATCGGAAAGTGTTTTACCAGGTTCTCGACGGCCAGGATCGGCTCGCCGCGTACCTTCTTCGGCGGGCTAGCGGGCGCGGTCATCGCGGACCTCCTGCGCGAAGTGGCACGCGCTGGTCCGGCCGTCGCCGAGGACCAGGTCGTGCGGAACGACGTCCACGCAGACCTGCTGGACGTACGGGCATCGGGGGTGGAAGGGGCAGCCGGAGGGAATCCGCATCAGGTTCGGTGGCAGGCCCCGGATGGTCGACAGCTGCTGGCCGTGGAAGTCCAGCCGGGGGATCGATTCCAACAGCCCCTTGGTGTACGGGTGGGCGGGTGACTTGTACAGCGACCGGACGTCGGCGTGTTCGACGATCCGCCCGGCGTACATGACGGCGATCCGGTCGGCGACGCCGGCTACCACGCCGAGGTCGTGGGTGATCAGGATCATCGCCATGCGGAGGTCTCGGCGCAGGTCGGACAGGAGGTCCATGATCTGGGCCTGCACGGTCACGTCCAGCGCGGTGGTCGGCTCGTCGGCGATGAGAACCTTCGGGTTCAGTGCCAACGCCATGGCGATCATGACGCGTTGCCGCATGCCGCCGGAGAACTGGTGCGGGTAGTCGCCGAGCCGGCTGGCCGCGGCCGGGATCTTGACCAGCTCCATCAGTTCGATCGCCCGCCGGCGGGCGTCGCCGCGGGACATCCCGGCCCGTTGGCGCAGCGTCTCGCCGATCTGCCAGCCGACCGGGAAGGTCGGGTTCAGCGCGGAGAGGGCGTCCTGGAAGATCATGGCGATCTCGGTGCCGCGCACCTGCCGGCGTTGCTCCTCGGACTGGGCGAGCAGGTCGCGGCCCTGGTAGCGGATCTGCCCGGAGCGGATCACCGCGGGCGGGGTGTCCAGGATGCCCATGATCGCCTGGGCGGTGACTGACTTGCCGGAGCCGGACTCACCGAGCACGGCGAGGGTCTCCCCGGCGTCCAGGTGGTACGAGACACCGTTGATCACCTTCGCCACACCTTCTCCGGTGCGGAACTCGACGTGCAGGTCCCGTACCTCAAGCAGGTGGCCGCCCTCCGGAGTGGGGGAGGCGGGCGTGGGTTGGACTGCGGACTGGGACACAGCGCCTGCCTTTCGCTCGCTGCCACGGGTGGGCCGGTTCCCGCGCATGGGGCTCACCGGAGTTTCGGGTCGAAGGCGTCTCGGATCGCGTCGCCGAGCATGATGAACGCCAGCACGGTCAGCGCGAGGAAGGTCGACGGGACCATCAGCGGGGTGGCCGACTCCCGCATGTGCACCCGGCCGTTGTTGATGTCGATGCCCCAGGAGATCGTGGGTTCCTTGAGCCCGATGCCGAGGAAGGAGAGCGTCGCCTCGGCCGCGATGAACGATCCGAGGGCGATGGTCAGCACCACGATCGCGGGGGCGAGCGTGTTGGGCAGGATGTGTCGCCACATGATTCGGCTGTTGCTCGCGCCGAGCATCCGGGCGGCGGAGACGTAGTCCTGCTCCTTCGCGGTGATCACCGACGAGCGGACCACCCGGGCCGTCGTCGTCCAGCCGAGCACCGCCAGGACGAAGATGACGGCCGCGATTCGGATCGTCGCGCTGTCGCTGGCGACTCGCTTGAGCAGCACGATCGCGGCGAGCAGCAGTGGGATACCGAGCACGATGTCGATCACCCGGGAGAGGACGGCGTCGATCCATCGGCCGAAGTAGCCGGCGAGCATGCCGACGGTGAGCGCGATCAGTCCGGTGAGCAGCGCCGAGAGGGCGCCGACCAGGAGCGAGGCGCGAGCGCCGTAGACCGCTCGGGCGTACGTGTTGCAGCCCTGGAAGTCGTACCCGAAGATCGCTCCGCCGGAGGGGCCGGCGTGCTGCCGGGAGAGTAGGCAGTCGGCCGGGTCGGCGGTGGTGAACAGCGCGGGCACGGCGGCCATCGCGGTGACCACTAGGACCAGGGCGGAGCTGATCCAGAAGATCGGCTTTCGCCGTAGGTCCCGCCAGGCGTCGCCAGCGAGGCTGCGCGGTCGGCCGGGGGTGACGGAGGTGCCGCCGATCTGGTTCGGCGCGTTGGGTTCGCCGGAGGGGCCGCGCCGGGCGTGGGGATCCTCCGACGCGGCCACCGTCTCGAAATCACTCATAGCGGATCCTCGGGTCGAGTACGGCGTAGAGCACGTCCACCACCAGGTTGGCGATGAGGTAGACCACGACCAGCACGCTGACGATCCCCACCACCAGCGGACCGTCCTCGGTGCGGATGGCGCGGAAGAGGTTGAAACCGACCCCGGGGATGTTGAACACCCCTTCGGTGATGATCGCGCCGCCCATCAGGTTGCCCAACTCGACGCCGAGGAAGGTGACCACCGGGATGAGTGAGTTGCGCAGCACGTGAATGCCGACGATCCGTCGCTTGACCAGGCCCTTCGACCGGGCGGTGCGGACGTAGTCGGCGCGCAGGTTCTCGGCTACGGCGGTCCGGGTCAGCCGCAGTGCGGTGGCCAGGGAGAGGGAACCGAGGACGATCCCCGGCAGTAGGAGTGAGTAGAAGTCGGGGTCGGCGCCGGCGGTGGGTGGGAAGAGCTGCCACCGGACGCCGAGGAGGTACTGCGCGATGGGTGCCAGCACGATGGTCGGCACGGCGAGGACGACCAGGGTCAGCAGCAGCGTCGAGTTGTCGAAGATGCTGGCCCGGCGAACTCCGGCGAGCACACCGGCGGTGACCCCGACGAGCACGGTAACCGCCATCGCGATCAGGGCCAACTTGATCGTCACCGGCCAGGCGGCGGCGAGGATGTCGCCGATCTGCCGTCCGGTGAGGGATTCGCCGAGGTCGCCCTGGAGAAGGTTCCGGATGTAGTCGAAGTAGCGGTAGAAGAAGCCGTCGATGCCGGTCCGGTCCAGGTGGAACTTCTCCGTCAGGTACGCCCGTTGGGCCTCGGTGACCGGGCGTTCGCCGGCGAGCGCCTGGATGGGGTCACCCTGACCGGCGAACATCAGCGCGTAGACGATCAGTGTGGTCCCGAAGAAGGCGAGGACCATCTGGAGCAGTCGTCGCAGAATAAAGCGGACCATACTAGGCAGTCTCTCTGAAAAAGGGCGAAGGGGAGGCTTGGTCGGGTCACCAGCTACCCGGTGACCCGACCACGCCGCTCGTTACCGAACTACTGGACTGCCTCGATCTTCAGCAGGTCGACCCGGTTGAAGAGGTCCAACTCCACGTTCGTGACCTTGCTCGAGTGCCCGAAGACGTGCTGGCCGTAGCGCAGCGGGATCACCGGCAGGTCCTCGGCCAGCAGGTCTTCGGCCTGCTGGTACTTCGCGATCGCCTCCTCCTCGGAGGCCGCCGCCGAACCCTCGGCGACCAGCTTGTCGAACTCGGGGTTCTCGTAGCCGTAGAAGTTCGCAGAGCCGTTGCTGCTGTACAGCGGGCCCAGGTAGTTCTCCATGGACGGGTAGTCCATGACCCAACCCATCCGGAACAGGCCGACCGGCTGCTCCGCCTTGACCTTCGTCAGCAGGTCGGAGAACTTCGGCTCGGCGCTGCCGACGCACTCCACATCCAGGTTCGCCCGGAGCTGGTTGCAGGTGGCGTCGATCCAGTCCTTGTGGCCGCCGTCGCCGTTGTACGAGATCTCGAGCCGGCTCGGGCCGCCCACGCTCTGGTAGAGCGCCTTGGCCTTGGCCGGGTCGAAGGTGCCGGCGTCGCCGATGGTGTTGTCGCGGTAGCCCGCGACAACCGGGGAGACGAACGAGCGGGCCGGCGTCTGCGAGTCCTTGAAGACCGCCTTCGTGATCTCCTCCCGGTCGATCGCCATCGAGATCGCCTTACGCACGTCCGGGTTGCTGAACTCCTCCTGGTAGGTCGGGAAGGAGAGGAACTGGAAGGACGACGCGGGGCTGGTCTGGAACCGCTCCCCCAGGTCCGTGGGGGCGGTCGACAGGTTCTCGGTCGGGATCGCCTTGATCACGTCGAGGTTGTCCGAGAGGACATCCGCGTACGCGGCGGCGGGCTGCTGGTAGATCCGGAACTCGACGCCCGCCACCTTCGGCTGCTCGCCGGGGAAGGCGTCGTACCGCTCGACCTCGACCCGGGCGTCGTGCTGCCAGGTGCCCTTCATCTGGAACGGGCCCTGCCCGATCGGTGCCTGCTCGTAGCCCTCGTCGAGCACGCCCGGCTCCGAGAACGCGGCCTTCGGCAGGGGGTAGAAGGCGTTGTACCCGAGCATGGTCCGGAAGTCGGAGTACGGCGCGGACAGGGTGACGGTGAAGGTCAGGTCGTCAACCTTCTCCAGGCCGGACAGCGTCTGCGCCGCCGGGGTCTCGCCCTGAAGGTCCTCGTAGCCGGCGATCTTCTCGAAGAAGTAGCTCGAGCCCTGGCCGTTCGGGGCGTAGGCGCCGTAGTTCCAGGCGTCGATGTAGTTGTCGGCGGTGACCGGCTCGCCGTTGTGGAAGGTGTAGCCGTCCTTGAGTGTGATCGTCCAGGTGATGTTGTCCTCGGACGTCACCGACTCGGCTGCCACCTCGTACGCCTGGTGGGCGTCGTCGTAGTCGACCAGTGGGCTGAACAGGGCAGCGAGCACCTGCGAGCCGCTGGTCTCAGTGGTGTTGGTCGGAACCAGGTGCTGCGGCTCGGCGATCTCGATCCGCACGGCCGCGTTTGGGTCGGTCCCGCCGGAACCACCGCTGCCGGAGCCGCAGGCCGTCAGGCCCAGGGTCACCGCCAGCGGGAGGGCCGTCCAGGCGGCGAGTCTACGAACGCGCATGAAGCCTCCTCATCCTCACGCTGCACAGGACCCGACGTTGGGTAACGCTGCGCAACGACCGGCAACGGTAGGCCGCCGGTCAGCGATCGACAACGGAAGGGTTGCGAAGCCGTAACGGAGGGTGGTGATGAGGCTTGTCTGGGGCGGCCCTCCGTGCTACAGATCCGCGGCTGAACTGCACGTTTGTCTCACGAATCGGTGATCGGGTGGGGGGTGTCGACCCGCAACGGCACCACCGAACCCGCCGTCGCCGACCCGTCCGGCGTGCCCCTGCCCGCAGTTGGTCGTGCAGGTTTGGGTCATTTGAGGCTACTCAGAGTGACTTATTGCACGTGACTGGCAGCCCTGGGTGCCCCCCGTCACAACAGCGCCGCGCCGCCGGCTGCCCGGGTCGTCGGCTCCGCGCGGCGGCCGGCGTGAGACGATCTGGAGGTGACGGCGACGCTTCTGGATGGCAAGGCGACCGCAGCCCAGATCAAGGACGAGCTGCGGGTACGCGTGAAGGCTCTGGCGGAACGGGGTGTCACTCCCGGTCTCGGCACCGTCCTGGTCGGCGGCGATCCCGGCTCCCAGGCGTACGTCAACGGCAAGCACCGGGACTGCGCCGAGGTCGGCGTCGCCTCGCTTCGTCGGGAGCTTCCGGCCGACGCCACGCAGGAGCAGGTGGACGCCGTGCTGGCGGACCTGAATGCCGACCCGACCTGTCACGGCTACATCGTGCAACTGCCGCTCCCCGGCCACCTCGACACCCAGCGGGTGCTGGAGCTGATCGATCCGGACAAGGACGCCGACGGTCTACACCCGGTCAACCTGGGCCGGCTGGTGCTCGGCTACCCGGGGCCGCTGCCCTGCACTCCGCGCGGGATCGTCGAGCTGCTCCGCCGGCACGACGTGGCGCTGCGAGGTGCCCGGGTCGTCGTGGTCGGTCGCGGTAACACGGTCGGCCGCCCGCTCGGGCTGCTGCTCACCCGGCGCAGCGAGAACGCGACCGTCACCCTCTGCCACACCGGCACCCTCGACCTCACCGCGCACACCCGGGCCGCGGACATCGTGATCGTCGCGGCCGGGGTGCCGGGGCTACTCACCGCCGATATGGTCACGCCGGGCGCGGTCGTGGTGGATGTCGGGATCACCCGGGTTATCGGCCCTGATGGTAAGGGCCGCTACACCGGCGACGTGGATCCCGGCGTCACCGAGGTGGCCGGGGCCCTGGTCCCAATGCCCGGCGGAGTGGGGCCGATGACCCGCGCGATGCTGCTGACCAACGTCGTGGAGCGGGCCGAACGCGGCTGACGTCCCGCAGCGGCACCGCAGCGCGCGCATCGGGGTCATAACCGTCCGCCCCTGACCGGATCGGTGCCAGGATGGCTGATACGGTCCGGAAAAACCGACTGGTATCAGGGAGTGGGACGTCAATGGGTAAGAAGGTCACTGTCGTCGGGGCCGGCTTCTACGGCTCCACCACCGCGCAGCGTCTGGCCGAGTACGACGTCTTCGACACCGTCGTGATCACCGACATCGTGGAGGGTAAGCCGGCGGGTCTAGCCCTGGACCTCAACCAGTCGCGGGCCATCGAGGGCTTCGAGACCAAGCTGGTTGGCGTGACCACCGGCCCCAACGGCGAGGGCTACGAGGCCATCGAGGGCTCGGATGTCGTCGTTGTCACCGCCGGTCTGCCGCGCAAGCCGGGCATGAGCCGGATGGACCTGCTGGAGACTAACGCCAAGATCGTCCGGCAGGTCGCCGAGAACGTCGCCAGGTACGCGCCGAACGCCGTCGTGATCGTGGTCTCCAACCCGCTCGACGAGATGACCGCGCTGGCCCAGATCGCCACCCAGTTCCCGCACAACCGGGTGCTCGGCCAGGCGGGCATGCTGGACACCGCCCGATTCACCAACTTCGTGGCCGAGGCGCTCGGCGTACCGGTGGCGTCGGTGCGGACGCTGACGCTGGGCTCGCACGGGGACACCATGGTCCCGGTGCCGTCGAAGAGCAGCGTGGCCGGCAAGCCGCTGCGTGAGGCGATGCCCGCGGAGCAGATCGAGGAGCTGGTGGTCAAGACCCGCAACGGTGGCGCCGAGGTGGTGGCGCTGCTGAAGACCGGCTCGGCCTACTACGCCCCGTCGGCCGCCGCCGCCCGGATGGCGAAGGCCGTCGCCGAGGACTCCGGCGAGGTCATGCCGGTCTGCGCCTGGGTGGACGGGGAGTACGGCATCTCCGGCGTCTACCTCGGGGTGGAGGCGGAGATCGGCGCGCAGGGAGTTCGGCGGGTCGTCGAGACCGACCTGGACGCCGATGAGCTGGCCGCGCTGAAGGAGGCCGCCGAGGCGGTTCGCGCCAAGCAGGGCGACGTCGCCAGCATGTGATCATCCCGACGGCAGGCCCCGTGGCCACCCGGCCGCGGGCCTGCCGTCGCCCTCACCAAGGGCTCGGGGATCCTGGAATGAGGCCGGCTGGGGAGACCGGAATTGTTTGCAGTACGCTCGTACTGCTTGAGCATGTGTCCCCCGAGAGGAGCGCCGGCCGATGGCGAAGATCAAGGTAAACAACCCGGTCGTAGAGCTCGACGGCGACGAGATGACCCGGATCATCTGGAAGCAGATCCGGGAGCAGTTGATCCTGCCCTACCTCGACGTCGACCTGCGGTACTACGACCTCTCGATCCAGCACCGGGACGAGACCGACGACCAGGCCACCGTTGACGCCGCCAACGCGATCAAGGAGCACGGCGTCGGCGTCAAGTGCGCCACGATCACTCCGGACGAGGCGCGGGTCGAGGAGTTCGGGCTGAAGAAGATGTGGCGGTCGCCGAACGGCACCATCCGCAACATCCTCGGCGGCGTCGTCTTCCGTGAGCCGATCATCATGTCCAACGTGCCGCGGCTGGTGCCCGGCTGGACGAAGCCGATCATCATCGGTCGGCACGCCCACGGCGACCAGTACAAGGCCAGCGACTTCGTCGTCCCCGGGCCCGGCAAGGTCACCATCACCTACACCCCGACCGACGGCACCCAGCCGGTCGAGATGGAGATCGCCAACTTCCCCGGCGGCGGGGTCGCCATGGGCATGTACAACTTCGACGAGTCGATCCGGGACTTCGCCCGCGCCTCCATGCGGTACGGCCTCGACCGTGGCTACCCGGTCTACCTGTCGACCAAGAACACCATCCTCAAGGCGTACGACGGCCGGTTCAAGGACATCTTCGCCGAGGTCTACGAGGCCGAGTTCAAGGCCGACTTCGAGGCGGCCGGCATCAGCTACGAGCACCGGCTGATCGACGACATGGTCGCCGCGGCGCTCAAGTGGGAGGGCGGCTTCGTCTGGGCCTGCAAGAACTACGACGGTGACGTGCAGTCCGACACCGTCGCACAGGGCTTCGGCTCGCTCGGCCTGATGACGTCCGTGCTGATGACCCCGGACGGCCGTACCGTCGAGGCCGAGGCCGCGCACGGCACCGTCACCCGGCACTACCGGCAGTACCAGAAGGGCGAGAAGACCTCGACCAACCCGATCGCCTCGATCTACGCCTGGACCCGGGGCCTGGCCCACCGGGGCAAGCTGGACGGCACCCCGGCGGTTGTCGAGTTCGCCAACACGCTGGAGAAGGTCATCATCGAGACCGTCGAAGGCGGTCAGATGACCAAGGACCTCGCGCTGCTCATCTCGCGGGACGCCCCGTGGCTGACCACCGACGAGTTCATGAACGCGTTGGATGAGAACCTGGCCCGCAAGCTCGCCTGACCAATCCCGACCGACGGGGCCGCCGACTACCGATGGGTAGTCGGCGGGGCCGGGTCGAGCCGGCGGGTGGCGCGACTTTCTTCGGCGCGCCTCGTTGACCCAGATGGACGAGATGCCAGTCGAGTCCAGGAAAGTTGACCGTGGTCGCCCACGACGTGCGCCGCCCGTCAGCTTCCCGGCTGTCGCGTACAGCCAGCCGTCCCTTCCCAGCGGGGGGCCCTGTCCCGGGCCCCCCGCGCCCCGGTTCCGGGCCCTTCCCGGGAAGCTATCCGCTCGGGTGGCGGGGCTCGACCCAGCCCGTCTCGGCCAGCTGGTGCAGGACCGCCTGCACCGCCTCCTCCACCGACAGGTCGGTCGTGTCGAGTGTCAGGTCAGCGTCGGTCGGCTCCTCGTACGGGTCGTCCACTCCGGTCATCCCGGTCAGCAGGCCGGCGCGGGCGCGTGCGTACAGGCCCTTGCGGTCCCGCTGCTCGCAGACCTCCAGCGGGGTGGAGACGTGGATCAGCAGGAAGCCCGCCCCGGTGGCCAGCGTCATCCTTCGAGCGGCGGCCCGCGCCTGCTCGTAGGGGGCGATCGGGCAGCAGATCGCCACCCCCCGATGCCGGGCGATCTCGGCGGCCACCCAGCTGATCCGGCGGATGTTCGTGTCCCGATCGGCCTTGCTGAAGCCGAGCCCCGCCGACAGCTCCCGGCGCACGATATCGCCGTCGAGCAGGGTGACCGTCCGTTCACCCTGCTCCCGCAGGGCGTCGGTGAGACCACGGGCGATGGTGGACTTGCCGGAACCGGAGAGGCCGGTCAGGAAGATGACCAGTCCTCGGTAGCGGCGGGGTGGGCGGGCGTGCACCAACTCCTTCGCCACCGCCGGTGGAGTGTGCCACTCCGGCAGCGGGAAACCCCGGTCCAGCAGGTCGTCGATCTCGGCCTGGGTCAGCGCCTGCCGCCGGTTGCGCGGCGGGATGTCCTCCCGCCACCGCCACTGCCCGTCGCGGTTGTCGTAGGCCAACTCCCGTGGGACCAGCACCCGCAGCCCGGCACCGGAGAGCGTCTCGCCGGTGGAGAGCAGATGGGTCACCCCGTACGCCGCCGAGACCCGCGCCCGGAGCAACGCGTCGGCGATCTCCTCGCGGCGGCGGGGCAGCGGAACGGCGACCAGCGTCGCCGGCGGCATTCGGTCCCGGGCGGCGAAGACGCTGCGAACCAGGGCCTCCGGCGGCAACTCGCCGCCGTCCTCACCGATCGGGATCAACACCAGCAGGTGGGCGCCGAGGGTACGGGTCGCGTGGGCGATCTGGGCGAGCTGCGGCCGGTGTAGCGGCCGGTCGGCGACCACCCCGAGCACCCGGCCGGGTGGCAGCAGTGAGCGAATCTCCTCCGGGGTGCGACGCAGCCGCTGGAACGGGCCGTGCCCGCCGTCACCGAGCCGGCGAACCGGACCGCCGACCCCCGTCACCCCGTCGCGGACCGGCCAGACGTCGGCAACCTCCAGCGCGGCCATCGGGGCCCCCTCGCCGTCGGTCAGTACCAACGTGCGGTGGGCCGGATCGTGGACGTCGAGCCGCTCGACGAGGGCCGTGGGCACCTGGAGCGTTACCGGCACCGACCAGGAAACGTCGTCGGCCAGCCGGCCCCGCCGGCGCACCGAGACCAGGTCGGCGCGGGTCATGAAGCCGGTCAGCGGGGTGTACGCCCCGGTGAGGAGCAGCTCCAGGTCGGCCAGTTCACCCGGGCGGGGCGAGTACGCCGGCGCGTCCCGCAGCACCTCGTCGGGCGGCACCCAACCGTTACTCATGAACCCCCCAAATCACTGTTCGGCACTAGTTTCTCAGCCAACCGGGGGATCGGTCGAGTGCCACTCCAGGAGACGGGGGTGCGGCCGGATTCAGGCAGTGGCCAAGGGAGCGGCGCCGAACGACACCGCGAACCGTTTGCACCAGATTGACACGCTGGTCAGCTCGTCCAGCCTCACCTCGGCCGGGATGTCGTACGCCTGGTCGCCGCGGTTGCCCTTGAGCCGGCCCAGCTCGACCCAGTGGCCGTCGTCGAACACGTGCCACCCGGCCTCGCCGGTCCGCACCGGCTGGTCGGTCAACCACACCCGCAGGTCAGGACCGTTGGAGGTTGCCAGGCCTACCAGTTCCAACCGCAGCTTGCCATCGGCGGTGCGGATGATCCGAGCGGTGCCGCTGGTGTCGTGTTCGTGGGTGACGAACTCGCCGCTGCGCACGACTACCGGGCTGGTGTCCGAGGCGGAGCCCTCGTCCGGAGTAGAGCCTTCGCCTGGCGTGGAGTTGGCCGGCGATGACGGCGCATCGGTGGCCACGACCGACAATTCTTCGTTCACCTCGGTGTCGGTGACCAGCTTCCACGGCTGGAACCAGTAGAGACCGAAGGCGGTGCCGGCGGCGAGAACGGTGACCGCGACCCAGGTGAGCGGGGCGCGCAGCAGTCTTGAGGCCATACGTTCAGTCTGCCGGCCGGGGTCGGTGGGTGAAATTACCGGAGCCTTACGACTGCCGCCCCCTACGGGATTGATCAGGGGCGCGTCGGGTGTCGGCAGCGGGCGGCGCCTGCCTAGGCTGGGAGCGTGGCACTCATTGCGACCGAGTCGCTGACCAAAACCTATCGGGGTGGGGTCACCGCGCTGGCTGATCTGACCGTCGTGGTCGAGCCCGGCGTCGTCGGTCTCGTCGGCGCGAACGGCGCCGGCAAGTCCACCCTGATCAAGATCCTGCTCGGCCTGCTCCCGCCGACCAACGGGCAGGTCCGGGTCCTCAGCCTGGATCCGACCACCCAGCCCGACCAGGTCCGGGCGCGGGTCGGCTACATGCCCGAGCACGAGGCCCTGCCGCCCGACCTCTCCGCCGCCGAGTTGGTCACCCACCTCGGCCGGGTCAGCGGCCTGCCACGGACGGTGGCCCGCGAACGGGCCAGCGAGGCACTGCGACACGTCGGGCTCTACGAGGAGCGCTACCGCCCGGTCGGCGGCTACTCGACCGGCATGAAGCAGCGGGTGAAGCTCGCGCAGGCCCTGGTGCACGACCCGGACCTGCTCCTGCTCGACGAGCCCACCAACGGGCTCGACCCGGCCGGGCGGGACGCGATGCTCGCCCTGATCCACCGGATCGGCACCGAGTTCGGCATCTCGGTGCTGGTCTGCTCGCACCTGCTCGGCGAGGTCGAGCGGATCTGCGACACGCTGGTCGCCATCGACGGCGGCCGGCTGCTGCGGGCCGACCGGATCGACGCCATGACCTCGGCCACCGACGTGCTCGCGGTGGAGGTCAGCGAGGGCACCGAGGAACTGGCCGCCCACCTGGCCGCGCTGCGGCTGCCGGTCCGCCGGGACGGCCGCCTACTCCTCGTCGAGCTGGCCGATGACGACACCTACGATCAGATCCTCGGCGCGGTCGCCGAGCTGGACCTGCCGCTGCACCGGTTGGACCAGCGTCGTCACCGGGTGGCCGAGTTGTTCGCCACCAGGGAGCCCAGCCATGTCTGAGTCGACCGGAGTCATTCACGACATCGGCTACCAGCGCTACGAGGGCCCCCGCCTCGGCCGTGGTCCGGTCTTCGCCGCGCTCTACCTGCACGGGCTGCGTACGGTCTTCGGCTTCGGCCGCAGCGCCAAGGCGAAGATCTTCCCTTGGCTGGTGGTGGGCATCGTGATCGTGGTCGCCGCGGTGGTCGCCGCCGTCCGGAGCCAGATCGGTCAGGTGGTGATCACGTACGCGCAGTTCGCCGACACGATGAGCTGGCTGATCATCTTCTTCGCCGCCGTCGCCGCCCCCGAACTGGTCAGTCGCGACCTGCGCAGCGGAGTGCTGCCGCTGTACTTCTCCCGGCCGCTGGCCCGGTCGGACTATCCGCTGGCCAAGCTCCTCGCCCTGGTCACCGCGCTCTGGTTGCTACTCGGCGGTCCGCAGCTGGTGATGTTCCTTGGCGCCGCCTTCACCACCGAGGAGGGGCCACGGGGGGTCTGGAACGAGCTGCTCGACCTGCTGCCGGGCCTGCTCTACGCCGGTCTCTGGGCAGCGGTCTTCGGCGCTATCGGCCTGTTGATCGCCGCACTCACCGGCAAGCGGGCGTTCGCCGCCGGCGGGATCGTCGCGGTCTTTCTGATGACCACGCCGATCGTCGGCATCCTTGCCATCCTGCCCGCGCAGACGATCAATGAGCTGGCCTTCCTCGCCTCCCCCATGACCATGGTCAACGGCGTGGGCACCTGGGCGCTCGGTGACCTGCTCTTCGAGGGCGGGGGTGGGCTGCCCATCGGTGGGTTCGGTCCGCTCTACGCCCTCGCGGCCGTGCTGCTCGTGGCCGGCTGTGTCGTCCTCCTGTTGGCCCGCTACCGGAAGGTGGCCACCCGATGAGCGTGACCAGTGTGGAGCCGAGGTCGACGTCGGCCCCGACGGGCAGCCGACTGGATCTGGCGGGGGTCTCCCGCTGGTACGGCAACGTGGTCGCCGTCAACGACGTCAGCATGATCCTGGGGCCGGGGGTCACCGGGCTGCTCGGCCCCAACGGTGCGGGCAAGACGACGCTGCTGCACATGATGGCCGGTTTCCTCGCGCCGTCCCGTGGCGCGGTGACCCTGGACGGGGCGCCCACCTGGCGTAACCCCGAGGTCTACCGGCGACTGGGCCTGGTCAGTGAACGGGAGGCCGTGCACACCTTCCTCACCGCGTACGAGTTCGTGCTGGCCAGCGCACGGCTGCACCAGCTGCCGGACCCGGCGGAGGCGGCTCGCCGGGCGATCGCCCTGGTCGAGTTGGAGGGGGCGCAGTCCCGCCGGATCGGCACGTACTCCAAGGGCATGCGACAGCGGGCGCGGGTGGCGGCGGCGCTGGTCCACGATCCGCAGGTGCTGTTGCTCGACGAGCCGTTCAACGGGATGGACCCGCGACAGCGGCTGCACATGATGGACCTGCTGCACCGCCTCGGCGGCGCCGGGCGCACCATCCTGTTCAGCTCGCACATCCTGGAGGAGGTCGAGCAGCTCTCCGGCACGGTGCAGGTGATGGTCGCCGGCCGGCTCGCCGCCTCCGGCGATTTCCGGACGATCCGCCGACTGATGACCAACCGGCCCCATGTCTTCGCGGTCCGCTCCACCGACGACAGGGCGCTCGCCGTGGCGCTGATGGCGGAACCGTCGGTGACCGGCGTGGAGCTGGGCCAGGCCGGGCTGACCGTGCGGGTGAGCGACTACGGCGCCTTCACCCGGGTGCTGCCCAAGGTCGCCCCGGCCCGGGGAATCCGGGTGCGGCAGCTGGTGCCCGAGGACGAGTCCCTGGAGAGCGTGTTCTCCTACCTGGTGGAGGCCTGACCAATGTCGACTGTTTCCTGGATCACCGCCCGGGGGCTGTTGGGGCGGCGTCGCTTCCTGCTGCTGTTCCCGCTCCCGGTGCTGCTGATTCTGCTCGCGGTGCTCTCCCGCGCGCTGGGGGTGGATCCCGGCGAGTGGGGGCCGCCGGTGCTGGTCGGTCTCGGGTTGGCCGTGGTGCTGCCGGTGATCGCGTTGATCGTCGGGACCGGGGTGCTCGGCGCGGAGATCGATGACGGCACCGTGGTGCACCTTCTCACCAAGCCGTTGCCGCGCTGGCAGATCGTGCTGCCCAAGCTGGCCGTGGCGGCCGGGGTCACCGCGGTCACCGTTGCCGTGCCGCTGTATGTGGCCGGTGTGCTCGCCAGCTCGGTCCGGGTCGGTCTGGCGCTCGCCGCCGCCGCCTCCATCGGCGCGTTGGCCTACTGCGCGTTCTTCCTCGCGCTCAGCCTGGTCACGCGCCGCCCGGTGCTGCTCGGGTTGGTTTACGTGCTGATCTGGGAGGGGCTGCTCGGCAACTTCGTCAGCGGTACGAAGGTGCTCTCCATCCAGCAGTACGTGATCGCGCTCGCCGACCGGTTCGCCCCGACTGAGCTGCTCGGCACCGATGTCTCGGTGCCGGTCGCGGCGGTGATGAGCACGCTGATCGCGGTCGGCTTCACCGCCCTGGCGGTTGATCGGCTCCGGTCGTTCAGTGTGGCCGGCGAAACCAGCTGAGGAGTGGCGGGGCAGCGGCGAGGAGGCTTCTGAGTGGCGACTGGAAACGGTCGAACAATGGAGCGCTGGTCGATCACCGCTGGCCCCGTCTCGGGGCGGCTGGGCGGCGATCGCGTGCCAACCCGGCGGGGTGCGACTCGTCGAACCGCCCCCTGCTCAGCTGAGGGAGTCGAGCCACTGGCGGTGTAGCGCGGCGTACCGCCCGTCGCTGTGGACCAGTCGCGCCGGTGGACCGTCCTCGACGATCCGTCCCGACTCCAGCACCACCACCCGGTCGGCGATCTCGACGGTGGAGAGTCGGTGCGCGATCACCAACGCGGTGCGGTCGCGCAGAATGGTGGCCAGGGCCCGCTGGACCGCTCGTTCGGTCGGGACATCGAGGGACGAGGTTGCCTCGTCGAGGATCAGCACCGCCGGGTCGGCCAGGAACACCCGGGCGAACGCGACGAGCTGCCGTTGACCGGCTGAGAGCCGGCTGCCGCGGCGATGCACCTGGGTGGCGTACCCGTCGGGCAGCGCGGTGATGAACTCGTCCGCGCCGATCGCCTTCGCCGCCGCCGCCACCGCGTCGTCGTCGGCGTCCGGCCGGCCGAAGCGGATGTTCTCCGCGACCGTCCCGCCGAAGAGGTGGGTTTCCTGCGTGACCAGGACGAGTGCCTGCCGTAGGTCGGCGTCGGCGACGTCCCGCAGGTCCACGCCGCCCAGCGAAACGGCGCCCGTGTTCGGGTCGTGGAAACGGGCGAGCAGCTTGGCGATGGTCGACTTGCCGGCGCCGGTCGGTCCGATCAGCGCGACTGTCTGTCCAGCGGGGATGTCCAGGTCCAGCCCGCGCAGGATCGGGGACTGCGGGTAGTACCCGAAGGAGACCGAGTGGAAGGTGACCGCACCGCGCCCGACGGCCGGCAGTGGCACCGGGCGGGCCGGCTCCGGCACCTCCGGTCGCTCGTCCAGCACCCCGGCGAGCTTCTCCAGCGCCGCGGTGGCCGACTGCAGCGAGTTGTAGAACTGGCTCAGCTCCTGCATCGGCTCGAAGAACCGACGCAGGTAGAGCAGGAAGGCGGCGAGCACCCCGACCTCCGCGTGACCGTTGAGGACGCGCCACCCGCCGTAGCAGAGCACCGCCGCGATGGTCACGTTGCCGATCAGCTTGACCCCGGGTGAGTAGGTGGCGATCAGCTGGAACGCGTGCAGGCTGGCCCGTCGGTAGTCGTCGTTGACCCGGGTGAAGATCCGCTGGTTGCGCGGCTCGCGGCGGAACGCCTGCACCGCCCGGATCCCGCGCAGCGACTCGACGGTGTGCACGATAACCAGGGCGATGGTGTCCCGGGTCCACCGGTACGCGACGGCCGAGGTGCGGGCGAACCAGCGGGACAGCCAGAACAGGAACGGGAACGCCAGTAGTGTCACGGCGGCCAGCGGAAGGTCCAGCCAGAGCAGGATCGCCGCCACCGACAGGATTGACAGGGCGGCGAGGACCAGGCTGTCGATGCCGCCGCCGACCAACTCGCCGATGGAGTCCAGGTCGCTGGTGAGCCGGGAGACCATCCGCCCGGAGGTGTACCGCTCGTGGAAGGTGACCGACAGGCGCAGGAAGTGCCGGTACACCCGGCGTCGGAGGTCGAGTAGCACCGCCTGACCGATCCGGGCGGAGCGGACCAGGAAGCCGCGACGGGCGGCGTACTCGGCGACCGTGGCGACGACGAACGCGGCCGCGATGTACGTCAACGGCCCGGCGTCACCTGCCCGCAGCGGCGGAATGGCCCGGTCGATGCCGAGCATCACCAGATACGGTCCGGCCATTCCCGCCACGTTCTGGATGAGTAGCAGCGCGACGGCGACGGCGAGCTGTCGGCGGTGCGGGTGGAGCAGGTTGCGCAGCAGCGCTCGGCTGCGGGCGCGCAGCCGGGCCACCGCCGCCGGATCGGTGTCTTCGGCGCGGCTGCGGTCGGCGTCCGGGTCGACCGCGATGCCCCGCCAGTTCTCCTGGGCCGGCAGTGGCCTCCGCACGGGGACGGCCGACCGCGGGTCACCGCCCGGATTGTCGCCGTCGGTCACGAGCGCACCAGGCCGTTGGGGGTCGGATCGCCCGCCGGTGGCCCCGGTTCGGCCGCGAGCAGGGCACGGTACGCCGGCACGGTGGCGAGCAGGTCAGCGTGCCGGCCCAGCGCGGTGATCCGGCCGCCCTCCAGCAGGGCGACCCGGTCGGCGAGCGCGATCGTGGCCGGTCGGTGCACCACGACCAGCGTTGTCGTGTCGGGCAGGGCCCGGCGGAGCGCCGTCTCGACCAGCGCCTCAGTGTGCACGTCGAGGGCGGACAGGGGGTCGTCGAGCAGGAGCAGGGCGGGGCGGCTGAGCACCGTCCGGGCGAGCGCGAGCCGCTGCCGCTGCCCGCCGGAGAGGGACAGGCCCTGCTCGCCGACCCGGGTCGCCAACCCCCACGGCAGGTCGTAGGCGAAGGTGGCCTGCGCCAGCGTGAGCGCGGCCCAGACCTCCTCGTCGCCGGCGTCGGGCCGGCCCAGGGTCACGTTCTCCCACACCGACATGGAGAAGAGCGTCGGCTCCTCGAAGGCCACCCCGACCAGCCGGCGCAGCGTCGCCAGCTGCAGGTGCCGCACGTCGTACCCGTCTATGGTGATGTGGCCGCCGGTCACGTCGTGTAGCCGGGGCACCAGCGACAGCAGGGTGCTCTTGCCGGAGCCGGTCGCGCCGACCAGCGCCACCGTCTCGCCCGGCTCGATGGTGAGGTCAACGTCGCGCAGCACGGGTTCGCGGGCATCCGGGTACCGGAACGAGACACCGGAGAACCGCAACCGACCGCGGAGCTGGGCGCGGGGTGGGGCGGCGGCGTCGGGAGCGTCCAGGATCGCGGGTGGGGTGTCCAACACCTCCCGGATCCGGTCAGCCGCGGTCGCCGCCTCCTGCCCGCCCGCGATGATCCACCCCAGGCCCTGCACCGGCCAGATCAGCAGGAGCTGGAGGCTGACGAAGGCCACCAGCTCGCCGATGGTGAGCGTGCCGGCCGCGGCGGCGCCCGCGCCAGCGACGAGGACGATGCCCAGGGTCAGGTTCGGCACCAGGTCGAGCCGGGCGGAGGTGTCGGCGAGCAGCCGTCCCTTGCCGACCGCGGTGTCGTGCAACGCTCGGGAGCTGACGGCGAATCGGGCGGCCAGCTCCGGCCCGCGCCCGTATGCCTTAGCCGTGCGTAGCCCCTGCGCGGTCTCCTCCACCAGCGTGGCCAGGTCGCCCTGTTGGTCCTGCATCCGTCGGGAGGCGGCGTGGTACGCCTGGGCGAACCGCCGGGCGACGAGGAACAGCGGGATGGCGCTGACCGCCACGACCAGGCCCAGCATGGGGTGTAGCCGGATCAGCAGCGCCACCACCACGGTGTATGTGACCAGGTTCAGGGCGAGGAAGAGCAGGCCGAAGGAGAGGAACCGACGGATCGCCGAAAGGTCGGTGGTGATCCGGGAGAGGAGCTGGCCGGACTGCCACCGGTCGTGAAAGCTGGCCGGCAACCGTTGCAGGTGGGCGTAGATGTCGGCCCGGATGGCCGTCTCGATCCCCAGCGAGGAGGAGGACTGCACCCAGCGGCGGACGAAGATCAGCACTGCTTCGGCGAGCCCGAAGAGCAGCGCCAGGCCGGCGAGGCGGAACAGCCCGGCGGGATCCTGCCGAGCGACCGGACCGTCCACCACCCGCTGGGCCACCAGCGGTACGGCGATCCCCGCCGCCACGGCGGCCAGGCCGGCGAGGAAGAGCCAGGCGAACTCCGGTGCGTATGGGCGCAGGTAGTGCCGCAGCCGCCAGAGGCTGTCGAGCGGATGTCGGCCCGTGGTGGGGCCCGGATAACCGTCAACCTCCGCGGGCACTACCCGACGTTACGTCTTTTAGGACCGTCGCCGGTGTCAGCTTGTTGTCAACTGCCGCTCATGATTCAGCAGCCATTCCTTCACATCCAGGCCCCAGCGGTAGCCACCGAGCGTTCCGTCGGTGCGTAGCACCCGGTGACAGGGGACGAAGAGCGCGGCAGCGTTCCGGGCGCAGGCCGCCGCGGCGGCGCGGACCGCTGCTGGGCGACCCGCCAGCCCGGCGAGCTCCGTGTAGGTGACCGGATCGCCCGGCTTCAGGTCCCGCAGCACGTTCCAGGCGTGGGCCAGGAACGCGCCGTCGGTGTGCTGCTCGACCGGAACTCCGTCAACCGCGGTCAGCTCCCCATCCAGGTACGCCGCGACGGCGGCGGTGACCGGGCCGAGGTCGCGTCGTTGGCGCAACGGACCACGCAGGCGTGGGTGGACCAGGGTGAGCAGGGCGGGCAGGTCGGTGGTGAAGCCGGCGGCGCGGACCACCCCGTCCGGTCCGGCGAGGATGCCGAGCGGGCCGGCCGGGGTGTCGGCGACGGTGGCGTCGATCATGTTCATGCTGCTCTCCAGAGTCGGCTCAGCGCGTACGAGCGCCAGGGGCGCCAGCGGTCGGCGTACGAGTACAGGGTGTCGGGGCTGGTGGGGAGGCCGAGGGCGGCGGCGCCCCGGCGAACGGCCACATCGGTGGGAAGTAGGACGTCCGGGTCGCCGAGCGCGCGGAGCGCGACGTAGTCCGCGGTCCACGCCCCGATCCCGGGGAGGGTCAGCAGCCGCCGCCGGGTCTCCTGCCGATCCCCACCCGGCTCCAGGTCGATCTCCCCGGCGGCCACCGCCGCCGCAAGCCGACGCAGCGTCTCCCGGCGGGCGGCCGGCATCCGGAAGGCCGAATCCGGCGCGGCAAGCACCTCCGCAGCGGCGGGGAACCCGGACAACTCCCCGCCTCCCGCCTCGGACACCGGGGTGGCGAGCTGGCGCAGGAGCCGGGTGAGCGTGGTGCGGGCGGAGGCCACCGAGACCTGCTGGCCGACGACCGCACGGACGGCCACCTCGAAACCGTCGACCGCACGGGGCACCCGGACCCCGGGTTCCGCCGTGACCATCGGGGCCAGTGCGGGATCGGTGGCGAGGGCGGCGTCCACCGCGGTGGGATCGGCATCGAGGTCGAGCAGCCGCCGGCACCGGGCCACCGCCGGTGCCAGGTCCCGCAGGTCGGTCAGGCGCAGGGTCGCCACCACGTGCCGCTCCGTCGGGGTCAGCGCCGCCGTGCCGGTGCCGTGGGGCAGCCGCAGGCCCCGGTGGTAGGTACCGGCGCGCACCTCGTCCACCCCGGGCAGTGTCCGCGGGGCGAGGAAGTCCAGCAGCGCCCCGACGTGCAGTGGGGGGCGGTAGGCCAGCCGTACCGTGATGGCGCCGGGTCCCGCGGGTGTCGTTGGACCTCGTCGGGTGGCCCGCAGTTCGGACGGCGGGACCGCGTACACCGCGCGGAGCGTGTCGTTGAACTGCCGTACGCTGCCGAACCCGGCGGCGAACGCGACCTCCGCCAGCCCGAGGTTGGTGGACTCGATCAGGGTCCGCGCGGTCTGCGCGCGCTGCGCACGGGCCAGCGCGAGCGGGCCGGCGCCCAACTCGGTGCGGAGAAGCCGGTGCAGGTGGCGCTCGGTGTAGCCGAGCCGCGCCGCCAGACCGGGCACCCCGTCGCGGTCGACCACGCCGTCGGCGATTAGCCGCATGGCCCGACTCACCAGGTCCGCCCGGAGATCCCACTGCGGTGAACCGGGGGTCGCATCCGGCCGGCATCGGCGGCAGGCCCGCAGCCCGGCCCCCTGCGCCGCGGCAGCAGATGGGAAGAACCGCACGTTATTTCGCTTCGGGGTGGTCGCCGGACAGGATGGCCGACAGTAGATGCCGGTGGTGAGCACACCGGTGTAGAACCAGCCGTCGAACCGCTGGTCACGGCTGTCAACGGCCCGATAACACCGTTCAAAGTCCAGGTCCACGCACCGATGATGCCTCCGTCCGGAGCCGAACGGCTGGCGGGAATCGGACGTCGGCGTACGGGGGTGCCCGAGGCAGGGACGGTCGGTCCTGGTCGGTACCGTCTCGCACACCAGATCACGGGAGAAGGGTGCGGCGATGGCGAGCGGGGCGGGCGGGCGGGCACTGACACGGGAGGGGCACCCGCCGCTGGATCCGGCGGTCACGCAGGGCTTCTTCACCCGGATGCGGGTGGTCGCCCCGGCGGCGGTCGGAGCGCTGGACCGGGACCGTTCCGGAAACCCGGAGCGGGCGTTCGAGGAGACCGCCAGCGGTCGGCTCGTCCGCTCCCTGGACAACGATCGGCTTCGTGCCCTCGGGATGTGGGTGCACCACTGGTGCGTGCGCTTCTACGACGATGACACCCGGGCGGCGCTGCGGCTGCTCGGCGAGATCGCTGCCCGGCCGGGGCTGGGGTGGACCGCCGACGAGGTTCGCTGGATGCTCCGCGAGTCGCACGCGGTCGGGCCGGCGGCCGACGCACGCTTCACCCTGCCGCTCGCCGCCGCCGCCGAACTGCCCCCGGAAACGCCGCGGATCGAGCCGGTCATCCCCCGCCAGGCCCGCCCCCGGGACTGACCGAGGCCGCCCTCGGGGCAGGATGGGCGACGCACCCGACGGAAAGGAAGACCGTGGCCGCCACCGAACCCACCATCCTCGCCACCAGCATGGGCATCTTCGCGCCCGGACGCGCTGGCCAGCCCCGGCGGACCAACCCGGTCTTCGACCTGGCCGCCGACCTGGCCGGCGCGGCGGAGCCGCGGATCTGCTTCCTCAACCAGGCCGAGGGGGACCAGCCGGCCACCTTGGCCCGGGTTTACGAGGGGTTCGCCGGCAGCCGGTTCCGGATGTCCCACCTGGCGCTGTTCCCGATGCCGAACGTCGAGGACGTGCGGGCCCACCTGCGGGCGCAGGACGTGATCTGGGTTGGCGGCGGCAGCGTGGCGAACCTGGTGGCGGTGTGGCGGGTGCACGGCCTCGGCGAGATCCTGCGGGAGTGCTGGGAGGCCGGGGTCGTGCTCGGCGGGGTGTCCGCCGGCTCGATCTGCTGGCACGCCGGCGGCGCCACCGACAGCTTCGGGACCACCCTGCGCGGCTTCACCGACGGGTTGGGCTGGCTGCCGTACGGCAACGGGGTGCACTACGACAGTGAAGACCAGCGGCGCCCGTTGATGCACCGGCTGGTCGGCGACGGCACGCTGCCCACCAGCCGGTGCACCGACGACGGCGTCGGTCTGCTCTACCGGGGTGAGCGGCTGGTCGAGGCGGTGGCGGACCGGCCGGGTGCGTCGGCGTACGAGGTCAGTCGCGGTCCGGACGGCAGCATCCGGGAGACACCCATCGGCCCACGCCTGCTGGACTGAGGCGGCAGCAGGAATCATCTGCCGGGTGCCGGGTGCCGGGTGCCGGGTGCCGGGTGCCGGGTGCCGGGTGCCGGGTGCCGGGTGCCGGGTGCCGGGTGCCGGGTGCCGGGTGCCGGGTGCCGGGTGCCGGGTGCCGGGTGCCGGGTGGTGGCGGCGTAAGCTGGCTCGTCGTGAGTCTCACCATCGGCATCGTCGGCCTGCCCAACGTCGGCAAGAGCACCCTCTTCAACGCGCTGACCAAGAATGACGTGCTCGCGGCGAACTATCCCTTCGCCACCATCGAGCCCAACGTCGGTGTGGTCGGCCTGCCGGACGAGCGGCTGGGCAAGCTCGCCGAGATCTTCGACTCGCAGAAGGTAATCCCCGCGCCGGTGTCGTTCGTCGACATCGCCGGGCTGGTCCGGGGCGCTTCGAAGGGCCAGGGGCGGGGCAACGCGTTCCTCGCCAACATCCGGGACGCCGCCGCGATCTGCCAGGTCGTCCGCGCCTTCTCCGACCCGAACGTTGTGCACGTCGACGGCAAGATCGCCCCGGCGGACGACATCGAGACGATCAACACGGAGCTGATCCTCGCCGACCTGCAGACGCTGGAGCGGGCGATTCCCCGGCTGGAGAAGGAGGCCAAGCTCCGCAAGGACCGGGCCGCCGCGGTGACCGCCGCCAAGGCCGCTGTGGAGGTGCTCGACAACGGCACCACCCTGTACGCGGGCGCGGCCGCCGCCGGTGTCGCGTTGGAGCACCTGCGCGAGCTGCACCTGCTGACCACCAAGCCCTTCCTGTACGTCTTCAACGTCGACGAGGCCGAACTGGCCAACGCCGAGTTCCTCGACGAGCTGCGGGCCCTGGTCGCCCCCGCCGAGGCCGTCTTCATGGATGCGAAGATCGAATCGGAGCTGGTGGACCTGCCCGAGGCGGAAGCCCGCGAACTACTGGAGTCGATCGGGCAGGCCGAGCCCGGGCTGGACCAACTCGTCCGGGTCGGCTTCCGCACGCTGGGGCTCCAGACGTACCTCACCGCCGGCCCCAAGGAGGCGCGGGCCTGGACCGTGCCGGTCGGGGCGAGTGCCCCGGAGGCCGCCGGGGTCATCCACACCGACTTCCAGCGCGGCTTCATCAAGGCGGAGGTCGTCTCCTACGACGACCTGCTCGGGGCCGGGTCGATGAGCGCCGCGAAGGCGGTGGGCAAGGTCCGCATCGAGGGCAAGGACTACATCATGCAGGACGGCGACGTCGTGGAGTTCCGCTTCAACGTCTGAAACCGGCCTGTTTCCGCAAGCTCAGGCGGTTGGACTGTCGCTCTGGGCACACCGGGGGCACAACCCCACGCGTCGTCAACCGCGCGGCGGGTGCTTTCTCCGAGTCCGGCATCAGGTGACCGTGGGTCGACAGGACGAGGCTTGCGTTCTCGTGCCCCAGGCGTTCGGCGACGACAGTGACCGACTCGCCCTGCATCAGCAGGACCGACGCGCAGTGGTGCCGCAGGTCGTGACTCGTGGTGCCCTCCGGCAGTCCGGCCCGTTTCACCGCCGCCGAGAAGATCAGCGAGCCGTAATAGTCGTGCCGGTACGGACCCGTGAAGCGGGTGGTGAAGATCGTGCCGTCGTCAGCAGGCGGGAACTGTTCCGAGTGTTCACGCAGAGCCGTCGACACCACCTCTGGTAGCGGGACCGTTCGACGGGACCGGCGGGTCTTCGGCTCGGTTCGGACCTTGGACTGCGGCGCAGCTTGCCATTCGATCCGCACCGTACGGCTGACGTGGTCGATGTCCTGGACGCGTAGCGCGAGAAGTTCACCTGAACCCGGAGGTACGTCGACACGCCCTCAATCGACCACAGCTCATCCGTGGCGGGTGCTCCCGCCCTCCTGGATTCAAACGCCATTGACCCCTTCGTCGATGTTCCTGACCATTGACGAGCTGGCCGAGATCCCGGACGTAGACCGCCGGCAACATCTGCTGTTGGTGATGGTTGCTCTCGGTCGACTCGTTTCCACCGGGGCTGCCGCCGCCAACTACTCTCGCGTCAGTTGGTGCCGAGTAGTAGACGACGCAGAGGTGTTCGAGGCAGTGCAGTCCGGCAACATTGATCACACCGGAGACGCCCTGCTCGTAGCAACCGCCGTATTCGAACGATGCCCGCTCGTGACCGACGACAAAGGTTTCGGAACCGGGCAACCGAGATCATTCCTTGACGCCGAAGAGGTCACTGGTCCGATTCTGGCGAGGTCCGGGCAACGGTACGCGCACTATAGATCAGTGCGGCTGCGATAAATGCGGGCACAAAGGATGCTGCGAGCCCGAGTTGACCCAGTTCAACCCATGCTGGAGATATTCGACCGAATGCGTCCGGCAATGCTTCATCAATCCCTGTTGGTTCGTCAGCTAGCCATAACCATCCCCCGGCCCCACAACAGCAAAGCATGCTAAGCAGGCTCGTCGCGAGGGTGGCTACTCGCGCACTCTGTTGACCCGTCCTGACCCACAACGCGACGCCAACCAATGCGGGCGCGAAGAAGAGTGAATACCACAGGGTAAGCTGAGCCTGGAAATGGAAGTAGGACGCCTTGAGTGCGATCGAACTGCTGTCTATCGGAGTGCTGGAACGAGCCGCTGCATCGTTTACAGCAGCATTGATCTCCCCTTGAGAGTATGCGGCGGAAATCGCCGCGAATATGAGCAACGACGCCTGAAGAATCAACAATACGCTTGCGACGTTGACTTTCAACGGGAGGCGCCGAGGCGGCAGCCCGCCAGCTGAGTTCGTGCTAGTCGGAACCACGAGATGATGCTAGATGGCGATCAACGCCTAACGCTCGCCAGGGTGACGGTGCATCCACGTGCGACCATGACGGTGGTGACTCGCACAGCAGCTCGGTGTCTTCCCAAGCTGCGCATCGAGCGGTGACCGCATGCTCGCAGACCCGGAGGTCGGTGCCCCGGCGCGTGCCCGTCCGGTTGGTCAACAGGGGTCAACTACAGACGCACCGACAGGAAGCTCGGGGCACACAGGGGGCACAAGACACCGTGGAACGTCGTCAAACAGCGAACACCCGTGACAGCCCGGGAGGTCGAGTGACCAGGTGTCGGACGGTGTCGCCGTCAGCAGCGGGACAGTGGCTCTTAGCTCCGCTTCAACGTCTGAATTAAGCGTTGCCGTGTGAGTACTTCACCTGGTTGAATCCGGTGTCCTCGCTCAAGGCATGGTGGCTCCGGATGACCATGCCCGCAACATGGAGAGGGTGGCAGCCCGTTCGAGTCGGGCCGAGTCCGGGGAGCCCCGCCGGCTGCGGGGCTCCCAAGCCTCGCACACCGTCGGTGGCGACAGTCCGACAGCGATGCTGACAGGAACAAGCCGCGACATGGACAGCCGGGAGCGGCCGGACAGTTACCCGAGGTCGTGAACGCGGAAGGACCTCCGCCCGGCCCCCTGCACAGACCCTTCGAGCGATGGCTTTATTCGCCTGGGGTGATGGGCCTCACTCGCCCGCTTCGTACTCAGCGACGGCGGCGGTGATGAGGTCAGCGACGGCTGGTGGGCCGGCGGCGACCTGATCGGCGGTGACGGTGGTGTTGGGTGCGGCGGTGAGGTAGCGCTTGGCGATGTGGGGATGTCGGTGATTCGGGGTTCCTGGGTGTCGTGCAGGACGCACAGCATCGACACCCGGGCCGGGTCAGCGCCCTCCATGGCGGCGAGCATCAAACCGATCAGCGCGGTGCGGAACGAGTGGTCGGCGATGGACTCGGGCTGCGTGACGCCGGCGAACCATCAGCCGGTGCGGGCGGCACGTTTGAGGACGCCGGCTTCGAAGATGAAGCTTATGGCTCCGTCGGCGTCGCGGTCGTCGGTCATCGGTCCGTCCCTGTGCCGGAGATGCCTGATCCCAACATAACTGCACGTACCGCACACGTTATGCGGCCAAGCAGGCGCCGGCTTCCCGGCGCTGCCCTGGCGATCAGGCTGAGCTGAGGCAGCGGTTCGCCGGCAGCGAGGCCCGCCCGGCCTGGCCGAAGGAGAGGTTGCGCCGCACCGGTCGCTGCTACGGTCTGGGTTGGCCTCGTCCCAGTTGGGACGCCCCTTTTCTGGGCCAACTCCAGTCTAAGCGTTTCTGCGCCAGCGGGAGAGGACCGTAGGGCTGCTCCGGTCTCTCCGCAATAGTGCGTCTCTGAGTTGCATCGCGGTCAGGATTCCCATCAGGGGAATAGGCAGGGATGACCAGCCGGCCGCACCTACAACGAGCACGATGGTTAAACCATTTAAGATTAACGTTCCGAGGATTAGGAGTGCGATGCGTATCTCCAGCAGGGTCACCCGCCTAGTATCGCTGGTGGCGCCACTCTCCTTGGCTGAGGTCTCCGGCCCACCGCTGTGTGCAGCGGGTTCCCAACGCTGTGGTCAGAGCCGACCTGCCACTCAGCGGTCCGCTGTCGCAGCAAGATAAGCGGAAGCGTAGCTGCCCTCAGATGTAGCGGCTGCCGAGTTGCCCCAGCGTCTCCTGTCGGATCGACCAGTCGCCCCGAAGGTGCCGGTTGAGCAGGTGTTGGAACGCGCCGCCGCTGGTGGTGCTGCGGGAATGACGCTAGTTCTCCTGCAACGTCTGCACCCCGTGGTCACGGAGGCTGTAGCGGCGCAGCCGTACGGGTCGGCCTTCGGGGTTGGTCCAGGCGGCGGCGGTGGTGGAGGTGTGGGTGTGTCGCCAGCCGGTGCGCTCGTACAGGGCGATGGCGGCGGCTGACCTGGGGTCGTCGACGATCTCCAGCGTCAGGTCGAGTTGGTGCTCGGTGGCCCATTGGCGGGCGTGGTGCAGGAGCCTGGTCGCGGTGTTGAGGCGACGGGCGGCCGGTGCGACGAACAGGCGGCTGACCTCGGCCACGGCCGCGGAGCCAGGGCCGGTTGAGCAGGCAGAGCCGGTCGCAGCGACAGAGCCGGTCGCGGCGGCAGGGTCGGTTGTGAAGGCGGGATCGGTCGCGGCGACGGGGTGGTGGAGGGCGACGTGGCCGACGATGGTGTCTCCGCGCTCGGCGATCCAGGCGTGGCGGGTGTTGTCGGGAGAGAGCCACTGGTGCGGGGCGGCGGGCCAGTTCAGCGGGTAGCGGTCCCGCCGGTGCGCGTCCGCGAGGACTGAGATGCAGCTTTGCAGGTCGGCGGGGACCCGATCACGGATACTGAGGTCGTCCATCTGATCATCATCGTCGAGCGGCCCCTCGGGGTGAACCCTGACGAAAGTTCGTGGTCAGCTACTGATGTCGGGGCAGTTCTCCACCACTAGCGTCTGTCGGGCATGGACAAAATGCCACGTGGGAGGACGCACCGTGAATAGAGCCCACCGATGAGCCGGCGCCGGCTCGCCGCCGCGGCTACCGTCGTCGGACTGGTCGCCGCCGGCCTCACTGTCACCGGCAGCACCGCCGTCGCGAACGGCGATGGCTACTCGGCCCTGATCCAGCGCGCGTCGTACGGCGTACCGCACATCACCGCCCGTGACTTCGCCAGCCTCGGCTTCGGTACCGGCTATGTGCAAGCCGAGGACAACGTTTGCCTGATCGCGGAGCAGATGGTGACGGTTCGCGCCGAGCGGTCCCGCTGGTTCGGGGCGGAGGCGAGTAACGTCAGCAGCGACCTGTTCCATCAGAAGGCCATCGACGACCAGGTTGCCGAGAGGTTGCTCAAAGGTCCCCGCGATGGTGTCCGCGCACCCTCCAGGCAGGTACGCGACCAGATCCGCGGCTTCGCCGCCGGCTACAACGCGTACCTCCGGGACGGGAAGGCGATCAACGACCCCGCCTGTGCCGGGAAGGAGTGGGTACGCCCGATCAGCGAGCTGGACATGTGGCGGGCGCACTGGGCCCAGATGGTCCTGGCCAGCTCTGGTGCCCTGGCCGACGGCATCGTCGCCGCAGCGCCCCCCACCGCCAGCGGGAACAGCGCGTCGGCGAGTGCCCCGCCGGCGGCAGCCGTCGCCGGCTCTAGCGGTACGCCGACCGGATTGGGCAGCAACGCGTACGGCTTGGGGCGGGACGCCACCACCAGCGGCGCCGGCATGCTGCTGGCCAACCCGCACTTCCCGTGGGACGGCGCCGAGCGCTTCTACCGGATGCATCTCAAGGTGCCCGGCCGGTACGACGTCGAGGGTGCGGCACTGGTCGGTGGCCCAATCATCCAGATCGGCCACAACGGCCAGGTCGCCTGGAGCCATACCGTCTCCACCGCGAGAAGATACGTGTGGCACCGGCTGTCCCTGGTACCCGGTGACCCGACCAGCTACCGCCACGACGGCCAGCCCCGGAAGATGACCGCCCGTACGGTCACCATCCAGACTCCCGACGGGCCGATCAGCCGGACCCTCTACGACACCCACTTCGGTCCGGTCGTCGTGGTGCCCGGTGCGCTCGACTGGACCACCACCACGGCGTACGCGATCACTGACGCCAATGCCACCAACAACCGCGCGCTCGATGGCTGGCTGGCGATGGGACAGGCTCGGTCGGTGGGTGAGTTGCGGACGGTGTTAGACCAGCGGCAGTTCCTGCCCTGGGTCAACGTCATCGCCGTTGACCGTCGCGGCCAGGCCCTCTACGCCGATCACTCGGTCGTGCCCCGGGTAACCGACTCCCTGGCCGCCGCCTGCGTTCCGGCCTCCTTCCAGGACTTGTACGAGAGCACGGGCGAGGCTGTCCTCGACGGTTCCCGTTCCTCGTGCGAGTTGGGCCGGGATCCGGACGCGGCGGTACCCGGCATCCTCGGCCCGGCCAACCTGCCCACCCTGGTTCGCAGTGACTACGTGACCAACTCCAACGACAGCCACTGGCTGGCCAATCCGGAGCATCCGCTGGAGGGTTACCCGCGCATCGTCGGCGACGAGCAGACCCAGCGCAGCCTGCGGACCCGACTCGGCGTGCACCAGGTGCAGCAGCGCCGCGCCGGCACCGATGGACTTCCCGGGAGGGGCTTCACCACCAGCAACCTGTGGGATGTGACGCTCGGCAACCGAGCCTACGGCGGCGAACTGGTCCGGGACGACCTGGTCCGGAGCTGCGAGGCGGAGCCGACGGCGATCACCTCCGACGGCGCCACCGTCGACCTGACCGCAGCCTGCGCCGCCCTGCGCGGGTGGGATCTGCGGGTTGATCTGGACAGCCGGGGCGCACACCTGTTCACCGAGTTCGCTCGGGCCGCGGGCCTGCGCTTCGCCGACCCGTTCGACCCGACCGCCCCGCTGACCACACCGAGCCGGCTCGCCGTCGACGACCCGGAGGTGCGGACCGCGCTCGCGAACGCCGTCCAGAAGCTGGACGGCATTCCGCTCGACGCCCGGCTCGGCGACATCCAGACCGAGCCGCGTGGCGCCGAACACATCCCGATCCACGGTGGCCACCACGACGCCGGTGTCTTCAACATGATCATCAGTGGGTTTACGCCCGGCGTCGGCTATCCCAAGATTTTGCACGGCACCTCGTTCCTGATGGCCGTCGAGCTGGGTAGGGACGGGCCGTCGGGCCGGCAGATCCTCACCTACTCGCAGTCGGCCAACCCGAATTCGCCCTGGTACGCCGACCAGACCCGGCTGTACTCGGACAAGGGGTGGGACACCATCAAATTCACGCAGCGCCAGCTCCGTGCCGACCCGAACCTGGTCACGTACCGGGTGGGGGAGCGGCGCGACTGATCGCGGCCGGCGGCCGGCGGCCGGTGGGCCAGCCCCACTGGCCGCCGGCCCTGCTGCGCCAACCACGGCCAGCCGCCGCCTCTTGAAGCTCCACCTGGCCGGCCCTTGTGGGCGGCGATGCGCTCACGGATGAACGTGAGCGGGCTACCGTCCTCGGTCGCCCTTCCTGGGCCAGGTCGCCAGCGCCGCCAGGACGGCGCAGATAGACAGACAGCCCAGCAGGCCGCAAACCGGTGCGGCGACCATCCAGAATGAGATCCAGGCATGGTGCCTGGAACCCAGGCCTGGGACGTGCTGACTCAAGGTGACTACCGGAGGGCGCTCGATCTTTCCAACCAAGCTCAGCGGGTTGCCCCGAAGGGCAGCTCTGCTCGCATCCAGGCGACCGCTCAGGAAGCGCGCGCGTGGGCACGGATGGGCGAGGTCGGTGCGACCCGTCGAGTGCTGGACTGGGTGGAGCGGTTGACGGCGAATCTGCCCGTTCCGGAGCGGGCCGAGCATCACTATCGTTACGACCCGGCCAAGGCTGCCGCCTATACGGCCACGACGTTGGCGTGGGCGGGGGACCCCGGTGCTGAGCAGGTAGCGCGGGCGGTGCTGGCTGACTTGGACCCGCACGGAGATGGGGGAGCGCGGCCTCGCCGGTCCGCGTCAGCTCGTCTCGATCTTGGCCTTGCCCTGGTCGCCGCCGGTCAGCCCGACGAGGCGGTCGCTCTGGGGGTGCAGGCTGTGGCGTCCGGGCGGGTGGTGCCGTCGAACTGGTGGCGAGCTGCGGAACTGTTGACAAAGGTGGAACAGTCGGGGGCACCGGAGGCCGCGACCTTGCGTGACCTGTGCGTGGAGTACGCCCCGGGACGCCGACTACCAGCGGACAGCAACCCTGGTTAGCGGACACTGAGCTTTTGGATTGATGACGCGCCCGGCAGCTGTCTGGCGTGGTGGTCGCGGTTGGTGTTGTACCCGTGTTGGCAGGTGGAGTGGGCGACCCGTCGGCAGGCGCGCGCGAGCGTCGCCCGGTTCCTGGATAGCCTCAGCTGTGCCCTGGAGTGAAGAGGATGCTGAGGAAGTTCAGCGACAGCTTCGGCGTCAGCTTGACCTGTCGACTCGACTGACCTCCTTCCCGGAGTCGGTGGTGGGGCTCGACGTGTCCTACGAGAAAGCTACCAACCGGGTATGTGCGGCGGCGGTAGTGATCGAGCTGGAGTCGTTGGCGGTGACAGATGTGGCGACCGTGGTCGGGGAGGTCACTTTTCCGTACGTCCCTGGCCTGCTGGCGTTTCGGGAGGCGCCGATTCTGTTGGAGGCGCTCCAGGGGTTGGCGGATGAGCCGGAGGTGTTGGTCTGTGACGGCTACGGCATCGCACATCCGAGGCGCTTCGGCCTGGCCTGCCACGTCGGTGTGTTGACCGGGCTGCCAACGTTCGGGGTCGCCAAGACCTCCTTCACCGCCGACTTTGCGTACCCAGACCTTCGCCGTGGCGCCGGATCGCCGTTGGAGGAGGGTGGGGAGACGCTCGGGCGTGCGCTACGTACGCGGGATGGGGTCAAGCCCGTCTTCGTTTCGGTTGGCCACCGAATTGGTCTTGATCAGGCGTGCGACCTAACCCTGAGCTTGTGTCGGCGCTATCGAATTCCTGAGGCGACCCGTCAGGCGGACATCGTGTCCCGTCGGGGGCTGCGCGGGTCGAGCCGGTCCGGAGACTGATCGGGGCGGCCGGCCTGGTCGAGGACGGAGTCGTCGTTGCCGGATCCCCAGAAACGCCCCCCGGTGGACTGACGCGAACTCGACAGGGTTCCGTCAGTCCGGCCCGGAGGGCGCTTTCTGCTTCCCGCCCCAACACGGTTCTTCGTGGAGGTGAGCGGTGCGTACTCGTTACGAGGGAGGCTCAACCCTTCCCACGGGGACCGCCTCCGCTCCGTCCAGATGGATTGATTTTTCGGACCGCCGGCGGGACGTACGTTCCCTCGGCCACGCTTCCCTCCGGGCCGTAGACGCGGAGCATCATGCTGAAGGGCCCATCGGGAACGGGTAGCCAGTTGGCGATGCTTACTCCTACTGGGGGAGTTGGCGTTGCGTAGATGCTGATCGAGCCATCCTCGTTGGTCTCGAGCCCGGGCGTATAGCCCGCTACGACGTACTTGTCCTCCGGGTTGCGATGCAGGGTGATTGTTTCGGGTATGTAGGAAGTGACCGACCAAAACTCGCGGGCCTGGGGTATCTGATCCCTCTCGAAAGTGAGAACATAGCCACCGGAGGCGGCGTTGAGTTGTTGATCATTGCTGTCTCGGAAGACGTCGTAGTACGCTGAACTCTCGATGTCGTTGCAGTACTGGCAGAATTGCGTAATCGAGGATCGGTCGAGGTAGTTGGTTCCCCAGAAGCCGATATTCCGGAAGTTGATCCAGTTGTTCTGATCGGTATTGTCAAGATAGTTCGAAATGATTTCGGCCTGTGCGTCCTGGGTCGCTCGCGCGAACTCGTCCTCGAACATCCCGGTAGCGAACAGCCGGTCGAACTCTTCCGCAAGGGCCCTGTTGTCGCCGGTGAGCGGTGGTGTCCGGATATCCATAACTCCCCGCTGGAGTTCTCGCAGGAAGCGAAGTGGGTTATCTCTGATCATCCTGTCCGCATCGAGTTTGAACGACCGAGCCCAGAAAGACACCGGGACGATCAGGGTCTCCAGCAGTACGCCCCTCTCGTACGCCAGCAGGGGGCCCATGCGGAGGGATCGCCGGAACTCTTCGGCCAGCGCGATCTGGTTTTCCCCGTCGGGTGAGAATCTGTTGCTCCGGATAATCATTAGCGGGTTCGTCACCGGGAGCGGGATCTCGGTCAACTCCGGAGGAAGGGTTCCGCTCCAGCCGGGTCCGGTAAAGGCGTAGCGACCGCCAGAGGTTGTCGAGATGTCTGTTTTGATGATGTTCCCGTAGACGTCTGTGATGAGTACGCCGTAAGTTGCCATGGTGTCCGGGATCTCCAGGACCGCTGGCTCGTTCCGCACGCCGATGAGCGCAGAGGTGTACAGCGTGTCGTCATTGGGTGCTACGACGGAGCGAAATATTGGGGACATCCGGTCTGGCCCGAAAAGCAGGTTGGGGACCAGGATGAGCTGTTGCTGGTGGGTGAACCATCGAGGATAGAACTTCGTCACATAGCGGCGCGTCACGTCGTAGACGTCCGTTGCCTGACTGTCGGCCCCCCCTCCTGGCCCACCGGAAGATGGTGATCTCGCAGTGGTGTACGAGGGGACGGTAATTAAGATCACCACGGCGCAGAGGGAGGCACAGAGGGATCGGATCAAGCGGGCCATGAAGCCTCCTTCGATTGATGCGCAGACGGGCATCACGAATTCGCAACCGAGTGGGCGACTACTTCAGACCAAATCTGATCATCGTTCACAGTCTTGCAAACTCTGAGTCTCAGTTCTGCGAAACAGCTCGTCTCACCCGAAAGCGGAGTCTGTCCGGCTTTGCGCGCCGAACCCTGGGTCGCTGCGCTAGCGTCGAAGGTTCGCGCGGTGGTGCGCGGGGCTCCGATCGTAGGTTCGGGATATGTCGATGGCGAGCTGGCGGTGGCGGCCGGGCTGGTTGGCCGGGAGGCGACCAGCGGGAGCGGGGCAGGCCGACCGCCGGTCGGCCTCGCCGCTGTTGGTCAGGATGCCTGGCGGATGGACGGGTTGGTGAGCCAGGCGTCAGCCAGGTCGGCGAGGGGGGTGTCGAGGGCGCGACTGAGGCAGACCACGGTGCCGAACGCCGGTGCGGGCAGTCGACCCGACTCGATCTTGCGTAGGGTTTCGGGGGAGATGCCGGCCGCCAGGGCCACCTCGACGAGGCTGCGGTCGGCCCGCGCGGCCCGGAGGGCGACCCCGAGGCGCTGACCCGCGGCGATCTGTTCGGCGGTCAGGGGTTGGCGAACCATGTCGGCAGGATAGCCTCCGGTGTTCTCCCCCGAGGGTGGTATAAAAATACGGTATTAAAATACCGCTGCCTGGGAGGCGTCGTGATCGAGCTGAAGTCCGCCGTGGAGATCGGCCAGATGGCGGTCACCGGCCAGTTCGTCGGTGAGCTGCTCGCCGAACTGGGCGAGGTCGCCGCGGCCGGCGTCAACCTGATGGACCTCGAACACCACGCCCGCCGTCGGATCGCGCAACGCGGTGCCGAGTCCTGCTACTGGGACTACGCTCCCTCCTTCGGCCGCGGACCCTTCCGTAACGTCCTGTGCCTGTCGGTCAACGACGCGGTGCTGCACGGCCTGCCGCACGACTATCTCCTCCGCGACGGTGACCTGCTCAGCATCGACATGGCGGTCAGCATCCAGGGCTGGGTCGCCGACTCCGCGGTCTCCCTCATCGTGGGCACCCCCGCCCCGGCTGACCTGAAGCTGATCGAGGCCACCGAGGTCGCCCTCGAAGCCGGCATCGCCGCCGCCCAGCCGGGGGGCCGGCTCGGCGACATCTCCGCCGCGATCGGTCAGGTCGCCGCCTCCTACGGCTACCAGGTCAACGGCGAGTTCGGTGGGCACGGCATCGGGCGCACCATGCACGAGGCCCCGCACGTGGCCAACAACGCCCGCGCCGGTCGCGGCCTGAAGCTGCACCCCGGCCTCACCATCGCCATCGAACCCTGGTTCTGCGCCTCCACCGACAAGATCAAATTTGATGAGGACGGCTGGACGATCCGCTCCGCCGACGGCTCCCGTACCGCCCACTCCGAACACACGATCGCCATCACCGCCACGGGCCCGCAGGTCCTGACCCGTCGTCCCAGCCCAGGCGCCACCAGTGCTGACCCCACCGGCAGGCCCGCGGCGGCCTCCTGACCCGACCCCAAGAGGCCGCCGTACCCGGTTCGGGGTGGGAGGGTCAGCTGATGTAGTGCAGGATCACGTTGTGCACGTGGTGGCTCTTCTGGGAGCCGCGGAACTCCACCTCGTAGGTGTGCGTGCCGACGTGGATGGCGATGGCGCCGGTGGAGAAGAACGAGCCGCCCCACGACTTGTTGCTGACCACGCTCACGCTGGTGATCTTCGCATACGGGATGCTGGTGATCGCGTAGCGTTTGCCGATGAACGAGCGGTCCTGAATGATCACGCGCCGGTCGGTCACGCCGATGAAGCCGGTACCGGTGCCGACGGCGTCGTAGACGGCGATGATCTGCTCGCCCTCAAGCAGCCCGCTCTGGATCTGCTGCAGCTGCTCCTTGCGGTCGTACGTCGCGTTCGCCATGACCTCAGCGTAGGCATGGCGAGCACATCGAATCCTGACGAAATGATCCGCGGTGACGCTCGTCGGCTACTGACGGCCCATCGTCGTGGCCTCAGCGCTCGGTGACGGCGCGGTACGCGTCCTCGATGCGGGCGGCCAGTAGGACCTCGCCCTCGGTCAGCGGTACGGTGTCGTGGCCGACTCGAATCTCGGTCTGGTCGGCGTGGCGGCTGATGTCGGGGCGAAGGTGCAGCGCGTCGGCGACCACCTTCACCCGCTCGGTGAGGGCCGCGTGCTGGGAGTCGTCGATGGGGAGCGTCCGTCGGATCCCTTCGCCCTCCCGGGTCCAACCGGGCAGCAGAGTCAGCGCATCGTTGAGATAGTTGTGCTTACCCCGCCCGAACGGCATGCGTACCACCACACCTCCCGGCATCGTTGCGGTCTTGTAGCCCAATCGTCGCTTTTCCGTGTCTTATCGGTGGACTTAGTCTGTCCTTTGGTGGGGGCTGTGTCCACGGCCACACTTCTGGGTCTTCCTGGCCTGATGGGTTGGTCACGGTACCCAAACCGACGATTGATCTGGCACGCTGGACGCTCGTGCGAACCGAACAGGCAAGCGATGGCGGCCGGGTCGAGCGACCCGAGCCGAAGGTGGTCGTCGGCGCGGCAATCATCCAGAACGGCCGGGTGCTGGCCTGCGCACGGTCAGCCCCGCCGGAGGTGGCGGGCCGGTGGGAGTTCCCCGGCGGCAAGGTGGAGCCGGGGGAGAGCGAGACCGCGGCGCTACTGCGCGAGTGCGCCGAGGAGCTGGCCGTCCGGGTGGAGATCGGCGAGCGGGTCGGCCGGAGTGTTCGGATGGCCCACGGACGCTCGGTGTTGAAGGTGTATCTGGCCCGGCTGCTCCCCGGCGACCAGCCGCAGGCCCTGGAGCACTCGGCACTGCGTTGGCTCTCCGCCGCCGAGTTGGACAGCGTCACCTGGCTACCCGCCGATGCTCCGATCGTCGCCGCGCTCCGCCCACTGCTGGCCACTGGTTGACCCGCAGCGGAACCGGAAGGGCAACCCGAAAACGGACAGGGCCGGCGGAGTTCGCCGCCGGCCCTGTCATCGTCGCTGCCGTGTTCAGTGCTTGTCCTGCTCCGGGTGGGCGTAGTTCAGGTGCTCCGGCGGCAGCGGGAAACTCACGTCCTCGCCGAACGGCGACGGTGCGGCCGGTCGGTCGAAGGTGAGCTCGGTCAGTGGCAGCTTGCCGGTCTCGTCAAGTGTCGGGGCGGTCGGCTTCGGCACCTCGCGGTGCCAGTTGACACCCGCCTGCGCCTGCGCCTCGGCCTCCGGGTCGTGCGAGGCTCCCGCGTGCGAGTGGAACCCTGGCGGGCCGGCCGCGGGGGTGCGCACGGCGCCCGGGGAGTGCTCGCTGGTCACGCTGGTCTGAGGCACCTGACCCCTCCGGAAGATCTTGTTACCGAGCCAAACAAGAGGATCATACTTCCGGTCGACTACCCGCTCCTTCATGGGGATAATCCCGTTGTCGGTGATCTTGATGTGCTCGGGGCAGACCTCGGTGCAGCACTTGGTGATGTTGCAGTAGCCCAAGCCCTGTTCGGCCTGCGCGTACTCCTTGCGGTCGTCCCGCGCGTCCAGCGGGTGCATGTCCAACTCGGCCGCCCGAATGAAGTACCGCGGCCCGGCGAAGGCGGGCTTGTTCTCCTCATGGTCCCGGATCACGTGACAGACCGTCTGGCAGAGGAAGCACTCGATGCACTTGCGGAACTCCTGCGAGCGCTCGACGTCAACCTGCTGCATCCGGTAGTCGCCCGGGGTGACACCGGGGGGCGGTGCGAAGGCAGGCGTCTCCCGGGCCTTCTCATAGTTGAACGAGACATCGGTGACCAGGTCCCGAACGATCGGGAACGTCCGTAGCGGCGTGACCGAGATCGTCTCATCCGCGGTGAAGGTCGACATTCGGGTCATACAGGCCAGTTTCGGTTTGCCGTTGATCTCCACCGAGCAGGAGCCGCACTTGCCGGCCTTGCAGTTCCAGCGGCAGGCGAGGTCCGGCGCCTCGGTGCTCTGCAGTCGGTGGATGATGTCGAGGACGACCTCGCCCTCCTTCACCTCGACCAGGTATTCCTTCAGGTCGCCGCCGGTCTCGTCGCCCCGCCAGATGCGGAACTGTCGCTTCGTGGCCGGTGCGCCGGCCGCCTGGCTCTTCTCAGTTCCCATTCCTCAGCGCTCCTCCTCGGTGAGGGCGTCGAACTCCGCCAGTTCCTCGTCGGTCAGGTACTTGGCCAACTCCGCGCGGTCGAAGAGCGCGAACAGCTCCGGCCGCATCCGCGGTAGCGGCTTGCGGTCCAGGTGCACGATGTCGCCCTCCAGGGAGCAGACCTGGTTGACCCGTCGCCAGGCCGGGTCCATCGTCGGATGATCCTCACGGGTGTGGCCGCCCCGCGACTCCCGCCGCTCCAGCGCTGCCTTCGCGGTGCACTCGGAGACCACCAGCATGTTGCGGAGATCCAGGGCGAGGTGCCAGCCCGGGTTGTAGCGCCGACCGCCCGCCGCGCTCACCTTCGCCACGCGTTCGCGAAGCTCGCCGAGTCGGGCCAGCGCGTCAACCAGCTCGCCCTCCCGACGAATGATGCCGACCAGGTCGCCCATCACCGCCTGGAGATCCTGCTGCAGGACGTACGGGCTCTCGCCGGTGTCCCGCTGCAACGGGGCCAGGGCCGTCTCCACCGCGGTCTCCACCGCCGGCACCGGGACCCGGGGCCGGGATGCCAACCCGTCGGCGTACGAGGCGGCGTGCCCGCCCGCCCGCTTGCCGAAGACCAGCAGGTCCGACAG
The DNA here is from genome assembly GCF_000378845.1 of Salinispora pacifica DSM 45544. Taxonomy (NCBI): domain Bacteria; kingdom Bacillati; phylum Actinomycetota; class Actinomycetes; order Micromonosporales; family Micromonosporaceae; genus Salinispora; species Salinispora pacifica. Next base: position 4,082,289 of record NZ_KB905359.1, read on the forward strand.
GGAGTTACCGCCGAGCCGGTTGGAGCCGTGCATGCCGCCGGAAACCTCACCCGCGGCGAACAGCCCGCGGACATGGCCGAGGGCCGCACCGGAGTCGGGGTCGACCTCCACGCCACCCATCACGTAGTGACAGGTCGGACCGACCTCCATCGGCTCCCGGGTGATGTCGACATCGGCCAGCTCCTTGAACTGGTGGTACATCGACGGGAGGCGACGGCGAATCTCCTCCGCCGGCAGCCGGGAGGCGATGTCCAGGTAGACGCCGCCAGCAGGGGTGCCCCGGCCCGCCTTGACCTCGCTGTTGATGGCCCGGGCCACCTCGTCGCGCGGCAGCAGCTCCGGTGGCCGCCGGTTGTTGTCCGGGTCCTCGTACCAGCGGTCCGCCTCGGCCGCACTGTCGGCGTACTGCTTTCGGAACACATCCGGCACGTAGTCGAACATGAACCGCTTGCCCTCGGAGTTCTTCAGGATCCCGCCGTCCCCGCGGACCGACTCGGTGACCAGGATGCCCTTCACCGAGGGCGGCCAGACCATGCCGGTCGGATGGAACTGGAGAAACTCCATGTTGATCAGCGTCGCCCCGGCGCGCAGCGCCAGCGCGTGGCCGTCCCCGGTGTACTCCCAGGAGTTCGAGGTGACCTTGTACGAGCGGCCGACCCCACCGGTGGCCAGCACCACGGCCGGCGCCTCGAAGAGAATGAACTCGCCCGACTCCCGGTAGTAGCCGAAGGCGCCGGCGACCCGGTCGCCGTCGAGCAGCAGCTCGGTGATGGTGGTCTCGGCGAACACCCGGATCCGGGCGTCGTACGAGCCGTGCTCGCGCCGATCTTCCTGCTGGAGCGAGACGATCTTCTGCTGGAGGGTACGGATCAGCTCCAGGCCGGTGCGGTCGCCCACGTGCGCGAGGCGCGGGTACTCGTGCCCGCCGAAGTTGCGCTGGGAGATCCTCCCGTCCTTCGTCCGGTCGAAGAGGGCGCCGTAGGTCTCCAGCTCCCAGATTCGCTGCGGCGACTCCTTCGCGTGCAGCTCGGCCATGCGGAAGTTGTTCAGGAACTTGCCGCCGCGCATGGTGTCGCGGAAGTGCACCTGCCAGCTGTCCCGGCTGTTCACGTTCCCCATCGCGGCGGCGGCGCCGCCCTCGGCCATCACCGTGTGCGCCTTGCCGAAGAGCGACTTCGAGATGATCGCGGTCTTCTTGCCGGCCAGCCGGGCTTCGATCGCCGCCCGCAGCCCGGCGCCGCCGGCGCCGATAACGACGACGTCGTAGTGGTGTCGTTCGATTCGCGTGGTAGTGGTCATGTCGGGGGCCCTCTAGTTGATGAACCGCAGGTCGGTGAACCAGCCGGCGGAGACGGCCATGATGTAGAAGTCGGTGAAGAGCACCGTGAACAGCGACACCATGGCGAACGTGCCGTGTCGGACGTTCAGCTTCGAGACCAACGTCCAGAAGCGGTACCGCACCGGATTCCGGGAGAAGTGCTTCAGTCGCCCACCCATCACGTGCCGGCAGGCGTGGCAGGAGAGCGTGTAGCCGGCCAGCGCGACGATGTTGACCAGGATGATCAACGTGCCCAGACCGACCCCGAAGGCTCCGTCGGGCCCGCGGAACGCGAGGAACGCGTCGTAGATGTTGATCAGCAGGACCACGAAGGCCAGGTAGAAGAAGTACCGGTGCCAGTTCATGACAAACAGCGGAAACCGGGTCTCCCCGGTGTACTTCTGGTGTGGCTCGGTCACCGCGCAGGCCGGCGGGGACGCCCACAACGAGCGGTAGCCCGCCTTGCGGTAGTAGTAGCAGGTCACCCGGAACCCGGCGACGATCGGGAAGGCGACGATGCCGAGTGGGAGGAAGAAGGGGAACTCCCCGAACGGGGTGCCGAAGTGCGACGAGCCGGGTACGCACGAGTCGGTCAGACACGGCGAGTACAGCGGCGTGAGGTAGTGGTAGTCCTCCACGTAGTACCACTTCGCCATGAAGACGCGGATTGTCGAATAGACGATGAAGAAGAGCAGGATCGCGGCGATGCCGACGGGCTGCACCCACCAGCGGTCGGTACGCAACGTTCGCGCCGCGATGGCGGCACGTGGACGCGCGCCCGGTCCTCCCGGCCTCGTTGCCGTTGATGTCATTCCAGTCGTCTCCCTGACGGGCCCCGGATGGGCGGCGGATCAAGTTCGGTAGGCAACCAGGCCGCACCCGCTTGCCAACGTCATGCGCACACCAACGACCGCGCCGGAGAAACGGCGCAGCTAGGTGACACACGTTACGCCGATCTTTGCGGGCCGTCCGCGCAAGGCAGTGTCCCGTGTGTCCCCGTTCTTGAAAAGGCCTGTCAGTGCATCGAGGCCCATCCGTTCGTTCGACGGCGCCGGTCAGCCGGAGGCCCCGCCGGTGAAGTTCCACCCGGCGAGGCGCAGCGCCGGTGCCTCCCACCAGACCCCGTCCACCCGGTCCGGCTGGCGGGCCGGCGTGTGCCCGACGCCGAGTACCGCCCCGGGACGGAGTGCGCGCGGGTAGGACTCGGTGAACCGGAGGTCGCGTACCGCCCGAGTCACCACGCCCCCCTCCACCAGCCACACCCCGTTGCGGGTGAGGCCCGTGCTGACCAGGCTCTTCGGGTCGAGGATCCGGGTGTACCAGAAGTCGCTGACCAGCAGACCGCGGCGGACGCCGGCGAGCAGCGCGGCGGTGTCCGGGTCGACGACCGCCGCGGTGCGGGCGTCGCCGGACCCGGGCTGCCGCACCTCGGCCGAGGTGGCGGTGAGGCGCAGGTTGCGGGGGACCGGGCCCCAGGCGGCGCCGCCGGGGACGGCGTGCCCGGTTGAGGGGACACCGGCCAGGGCGGCGGTGCGCCGATCGTGTGCGACGGCAGCGGTCACGCCCGCGTCCACCAGGGTCAACGCCGCCCGCCGAGTGCCCTCCACGTCGAACGGCGGACCGGACCGGTCGAGTGGGTCGTCCACCAGGGTCACCATCGGGTCGAACTGGGCCGTGCCGGGCTCGACGAAGGACTGGCCCTCGTGGTGCCGCTTGCCGTTGAAGCCGTAGGCGGAGAGGTGCTGGAGCAGGTCGGCGACGGCGGCCGGCTCCAGCACCACCTCGTACCGGCCAGGCGGCAGCTCGACGGGGTCGGTAGCCGCCCGAGCCTTGCCGGCGGCGCGGGCGCCGAGGACGGAACCGTCCAGGTCGGCGAGGCGGTCGGCGGCCAGCCGGGCCATCCCGTCCGCGCCACCGCTGCGGGCGATGCCGTCCATCGCCGCCTCGGCGATCTGGCCCCGGACCGAGTGGCCGGCCGAGTTGGCGAACGCCGACGAACGGTGCGCCGTGCGGCAGTAGCCGGCCGTCTCCAGCCCGTCGGCCGCCGCCACGAAGGCGCGGACCCGCTCGGCCCGATCACCCGGCTCCGCGTACGCGGTCGCCTCGTCCACCGGGGCCCCCGGCGGAATCGGGGTAGGTGGGGTGAGCCCCGGCCAGGCCGGGTCGAGTGGACCGAGTCGTACCGCCGCCAGGGTGCGCTCGACGAGTTCCCGCAGCCCGTCCGAAGTGCCGACGCTGCCACTGCTGGCGACGGTCCGCCCGGCGAGGTGCAGCCGCAGCCGTACGGTGTGGTGGGTTTCGCCGACGTTCTGGTGAATGAACGAGTTGGCGAACCGGGTCAGCGCCAGCTCGGCCCGGGTAACCGTCGCCTCCGCCGAGGCGGCCGGCCCGGCCAGCCGGTGGACCAGCTCGATCACCTGGCCGGCCACGTCCAGCTCGGACCTCGGCCGGATCGTCGCCCTCACGCGCGCACCCCCACCCGGGTGCCGCGGAAGCGGGCGGGTGCGGCCGGATGGCCGGTGTGCCCCACCTGCCCTGGTTGACCCTTGCCGCAGTTGGGTGTTCCCCAGGCGACCGTCTCGCCGGAGAGCATGTCCATCGAACGCCAGAAGAGCGGGCTGATCCCGGTGTACGTGGGATTGCGCAGCATTCGGCCCCGCTTCCCCTTCTTGATCTCCCAGCCGACCTCGCAGCCGAACTGGAAGTTGAGCCGTTTGTCGTCGATGGACCAGGACCGGTTGATGTCCATCAACACCCCCTCGTCGGTGGCGGCGATGATCTCGTCCAGGCTGTGTGGACCGGGCTCCAGCCCGACATTGGTCATTCGCACCATCGGCAGCCGGGCCCAGCCATCCGCCCGGACGCTGCCGCCGTAGTCCAGGCCCGCGACGGCGGCCGAGTCGCGGCCCGCGAGCACGCCCACCCAGCGCCCCTCTCGTACGGCGTCCCGGCGGACCGCCGGGGAACCCTCGTCGTCGTAGCCGAAGCTGCCCAGCGCCCCAGGAAGCGTCGGGTCGATGGTGATGGTCATCAGCTCCGAGCCGTACCGCAGCGAGCCGAGCTGGGCCAGCTCCAGCCAGGAGGTACCAGCGAAGGCCGCCTCCCAGCCGAGGATCCGATCCAGTTCGATGGCGTGCCCGACCGACTCGTGGATCTGGAGGGCGAGCTGCTCGCCACCGAGGATCAGGTCGGTCTCGCCGGCGGGGCAGGCCGGTGCGGTGAGTAGGGCCCGGGACTCCTCGGCCATTCGTGCCGCGTGCGCGGTCAGGTCGAGCGAGTCGACCAGTTCCCACCCGCTGGTGCCGTACTGGCCCCGGTAGCTCGGGTACGACCGGCGCTGGGTCTCTCCGGCGCCGATCGAGGTAGCCGAGATGCCCCCGCCGCATTCGCGGATGCGCTGGTCGATCCGGTGGCCCTCGCTGGAGACGAACCACTTCGTGGTGTCCCAGATCTGGTAGAGGCCCTCGGCGAGGTCGGCGCCGTGCTCGGCCATCAGCCGGGTCGCCTCGACCAGCAGGTCGCCCTTGGCCGACAGCGGCACGCCGAGCGGATCCACCGCGCAGGTCGAGGCCCAGCTCGCGGTGACCGGCTGGGCCGGGATCGGATCGATCGGCGGGCCCGGGACGCGGGCACTGGCCGCGGCGATCCGCGTCGCCCGCCGGCCGGCGTCGCGGGCGGCGGGGTCGGACAGGTCGGGGACGGCGTGGAAGCCCCAGCTCGACCCGACCAGTGCCCGGACGCCCAGCCCGACACTCTCGTCCTGGGTCAGCTCCTCGATGTCGCCGTTGCGGGCCGTCATGGACTCGTAGCGCCGGTGCATCACCCGGGCATCCGCGTACCGGGCGCCCGCGTCGAGGGCGGCTTGGACAGCGGTGGAGGCCGCATCGAACTCGGTCATAGCTCGACCCTAGGGGAGCCAGCCGCATCCGTCCGCCGTCGGTACGCGCCCGGCGTGAGACCGAGGACCGACCGGAATTCGTTGGCGAGGTGGGCGTGGTCGCTGTAGCCGAGGTCAGCGGCGACATCGGCCAGGGTCGTCTCCGGATCATCCCGCAGACGCTGGGCGGCTTCCTGTAGCCGGCGGCGGCGGATCATCGCTGCCGGCGGCAACCCGATGAACCGGGCCGCGAGCCGCTGCACCGATCGGGCGGACAGACGTAGGTGACGGGCGACATCCTCTACTGTGCGCACCGTCGGATCGGCATCGATGACATCGGCCATCCGGTTGGCTAACAGCGCCTCGTGCGGCGGTGGTGGCACCGTGTCGGAAAGCCACGTCGCGAACGCGTCCACGGCCTGGCGGTGCCGGGCGGGTGGATCATCCGGCTCGAGCATCGCTCGCCCCACCCGCTCCCGCAGTACCGGGAGGTCCAGGAGTTGGTACCGGTCCCGTAGCACCGCCGGTGCGGTGGCGAAGTGGGGTACCGCCGCTGGCCGGAGTAGGGCTCCGACCGCCCAGCCGGTGCCGGTGAGTTCGCGGTACGAACTGCCGGTCGTTGGCCCGGCGAGGCCGACCACGGCTGGTTCGACCACGAGATTGCAGGCGGGAAAGGCGATCAGCTGCTGTCGGGAGGTCTGCCCTGCCGGGAGACACCACTCCGGAATCCAGAACCAGCGCACCAACTGTGCCACCGAATCTGGTGCCGGAAGGCGGGCGAACGTGGGCAGCCACGCCGGATAGAGGACACCCCGCCGGCTCGCCGTACCCAGCTCGGATTCCTGTCGCGAATCTTCAAGCCGATGCCTGCTGCGCCTACCTATGGTCAACTCCTATGACTGATCCGAACCAAGCCGCCGACGGCGAACACACCACGAACGGCACGCCGCACGGAGCTACCAGCCTGACTCCCTTTCTGGCCATCCCGGACGCCCGCCGGGCCATCGACTTCTACCAGAAAGTCTTCGGTGCGCGGGTGGTTGACGTGACCGAGCTGGGTGGCGTCGTGGCCCACGCCGTCCTCGACTTCGGCCAGGGGCTGCTGCAGATCGGGGAGCCGATGCCCAAGTATGGGCTCGTCGCGGCACCCGAAGGGGAGCAGGACTGCTACTCCATCGGCTTCTACTGCCCGGACGTTGACACCGTGGTCGAACGGGCCCAGGCGGCCGGCGCGGTCATCCGGGAAGCCCCGTCCACGTTCGTCTCGGGTGACCGTTTCGCCAGCATCCGGGACCCGTTCGGCGTACGGTGGTCGGTCCTGACCCGAGTGGAGGACCTCTCCGAGGAGGAGAGCGCGCGACGGATCGCCGACTGGGCCAGGCAACAGGCGGAGTGACCGGCGCGGGCAACGGGCGGCACCGCGCGGGTTGACCCGATTCTCCGTACCCGCCGTGGGTGGTGCTCATCCCAGGTGGGTACGGAGGAAGGCGAGCTCCAACCGCAGCAGCTGCTCACCGACACCGCCCGCCGCCATGTGTGTCGCGCCGGTCAGCGGCAGCACCGAATGCGGGTGCCCGTTGGCGACCAGCGCGGCCGACAGCCGCAGCGTGTGCGCCGCCACCACGTTGTCGTCGGCCAGCCCGTGCACCAGCAGCAGCGGCCGGGCCTGCTCGGTGGCGGCGGCCAACTCCACCAGGGAATGGTGGGCGTACACGTCCATCCCGTCCTCGGGCAGGCCCAGGTAGCGTTCGGTGTAGGCGGTGTCGTACAGGCTCCAGTCGGTCACCGGCGCCCCGGCGATCCCACACCGGAACAGCTCCGGGCGGCGCAGCACCGCCAGCGCCGCCAGCCAGCCGCCGAACGACCAGCCCCGCACCGCCACCCGGTCGAGGTCCAGGTCCGGATGTTTGTCGGCGAGCGCGGTGAGCCCCTCCACCTGATCGGTGAGGACCATGTCCGCCACCCGCCGGTGGATCGCCTTCTCGAACGACGGCGCGACCCCCGGCGTACCACGGTTGTCGATCACGACCACCGCGAACCCGGCGTCGGCCCACCACTGCCGCTCCAACCACGCCGACCGCGCCGCCAGCACCTCCTGGTGGCCGGGGCCGCCGTACACGTCCAGCAGCACCGGCAGTCGGCGGCCGGAGACGTGGTTCTCCGGGTAGAGCACCGCCGCCGGCAGCCGCCGATCGGTCACCCGCTCCAACAATGGCAGCGGAGCATACGGTGGGGTGGCCGCGAACGACCGCAGCGTCGCCACCTCCCGGTCACCGCGCCAGACCGTCCAGCGCAGACCCGGGTGGTCCAGGGAGGCGCTGCCCACCACCAACACGTCCCCGCCCACGACACCGACGTGCCAGCCGGAGTCCGGGGTGATCCGGCGGAGGTCCATCCCGCCGCCGACCGTGGTGCGGACCCGGAACAGGTGCTGTTCGCTCGGCTCGCCCTCGGCCGCCTCCACCAGCAGGTCGGCCGCTCCGGTGCCGGAGCGGGCCGGGAGCCGGCCCACCACCCGGCGCACGTAGAGCGACGGCGGCGTCAGCAGCGTTCCGTCGGCGAAGAGGCACCGTGCGTCGTAGCCGTCGTGGGCCAGTTCCCCGCCGACCAGCACCCGCCCGTCCGGCAGGTGGGCGGGAGTGCCGGGGACCGGCTCCACCCAGCGCGGGTCCGCCAGCTCGGCGTGTACCTGGGTCTCCCCGGTGCGTGGGTCCACCGCGAGCACCAGTCCGTGTTGCTGGGAGCGGCGCAGCACGGTGATCAGCGGTCCGCCGTCGGTCCAGTGCACGGCGGTCAGGTACGGGTAGGTCTCCCGGTCCCAGTGCACGTCGACCCAGCCGCCGTCGAGGTCGAGCAGGTGCAGGCTGACCTCGGCGTTGTTTCCGCCCGCCCGGGGGTAGGCGACGGTGGTCGGCGCGGTCGCCGGCTCGGCCGGATCATGCAGGTGCCACCGGTCCAGTCGGGACTCGTCTACTCGGGCGGCGAGCACCGAGCGGCCGTCCGGCGCCCACCAGTAGCCTCGGAACCGGTTGAACTCCTCCGCCGCGACGTGCTCGGCCAGCCCCCAGATGACCCCCGCGTCCTCGCCGGCGAGCATGGTGTCGGTGCCGTCGTGCTCGACCACCCGAAGCTCGCCCCGGCGGACCCCGGCCGCGGCGTCGGTCACGTACGCCAGCCGCTGCCCGGTTGGGTCGGGGCGGGGATCGAGCACCGGGCCGGCGGCGGCCACCTCGACCACGTCCCCGTGGATCAGGTCGGCCCGGAAGAGCCGGCCACCGAGAGCGAAGATCGCCACCCGGCCAGCCGAGTCGAGGGCGTACGAGCCGATGCCGGCGGCGCTCAGCCGCAACCGCTCCCGCAGCGTGCGCTCTCCCGGGCTGAGCTGGTCGTCGGCATCCTCCGACCGGAGCGCCGCCGGATCGGCGACGAGCCGCTCCTGCCCGGTGTCGACGTCGAGGAGCCAGAGCGCCTCGGTGGGGTCCGTCGGCCCGCTGGAGCGAAGGAAGAGCACCCGGGAGCCGTCGTCGGCCACCGAGATCGCCCGCGGCGCTCCGTGGCGGAACCGACGGGTCCGTGCGGCCAGCTCCGGAAAGTCCACACGTCGGATCGTAGGGCGGTGCTGTGGGTGATGTGGCGGACCTGCCCGGACGCATCCGGGTCGGCTGCGAGAACCGCCGGATAGAGTGACGGACGTGACGACACTGCCCGATCGCCGGCTCCTGCTGGTCCATGCGCACCCCGACGACGAAGCTATCGGCACCGGCGCGACGATGGCCCACTACGCGGCCACCGGCGCCCATGTCACGCTGGTCACCTGCACCCTGGGTGAGGAGGGTGAGGTGCACGTGCCGGAGCTGGCGCAGCTCGCCGCGGCCGAAGCTGACCAACTCGGCGGCTACCGGATCGGGGAGCTGGCGGCGGCCTGCCGCGCGCTCGGGGTCACCGACCACCGATTCCTCGGTGGCGCCGGCCGCTATCGCGACTCCGGGATGATGGGCCTGGCCACCAACGAGCACCCGCGCGCCTTCTGGCAGGCCGATCTCGATGTAGCCGCCGGGCAGCTGGTAGAGCTCATGCGGGAGCTTCGGCCCCAGGTCATGGTCACCTATGACGATAACGGGTTCTACGGCCATCCGGATCACATCCAGGCCCACCGGGTGGCGATGCGGGCACACGAGTTGGCCGCCGCCGAGGGGTTCGCTCCGGCGAAGGTCTACTGGACGGCGATGCCGCGCAGCGTGCTGGAGGCCGGGATGACCCACTTCGCCGGCTCGTCGGACAACCCGTTCGCGGGTATCCAGGAGGCGGTGGAGTTGCCGTTCTGTACGCCGGACGAGCGCATCGCCGCCCGGATCGACGCGAGCGGGCAGCACGCCGCGAAGGAGGCGGCGATGCGCGCGCACGCCACCCAGATTCCGGACAACTCCTGGCTGTACTCGATCGCCGGCAATTTCGGCAGCGAGTTCATGGGGGTGGAGTACTACACCCTCGCCAGCGGTGACAAGGGCCCCGGCTTCGGCCCGTACGGGTGGGAGGACGACCTCTTCGCCGGGCTGCCGGTCGGGGCGGGCTCGGACGACCGGGCTTCGGTCGGGGAGGGCTCGGACCGGACTCGCGCCGACGGCGTCAACCGGGCCCCGGTCGGCGCGACCGGCCAGTGGTGAGTCTTCCCGCCATGCCGGTGTCGGTGCTGCCCGACGAGAGCGCTCCGCCGCCGGCTCGGGGCAACGCCCGGCTGGCCAACCGGGCGTTGCGGTTCACCGGCGGCGTGTTGGCCGTCGCCGGCGGGGCCCTCAGCGCGGTGCTGGAGCTCCTGCTCGCCCCGCTGCGCGTCGGCGACCATCTGATCGGTGTGACCGTGCTGGTCGCGGTCGGGTTGAACGTGGCCCTGAGCTGGTTCGCCCTGGCTACTGTCGGACGCCGGTGGGCGGTGGCGCTGCCCGCCGTGCCGTGGTTCTTCCTGGTCGCAGTCGCCGGGATCCGCACCTCGGAGGGGGACGTGCTGCTGGCCGGCACCTGGGTGGACCTGCTGCTCGTCGTGGCCGGCGCAATGACCTTCGCGGTGCTGGGGTTCCGGCAGATCCTGGCCGCCCCGCCGACTGGCCGGCCCGGGGCCTGACGGCACCCGTCCTCCGGTGGTAGACATTCCTGCCAGGACGACCCGTACGAGTGGTGGCGGGCGGTATGGCGGGAGGGTGCGATGAGGCAGCGGTGGCGGGTGGCCGGCGGGCTGGCGGGTGCGCTGTTCGTGGTGAACATGGTCGCTCGGTTGATTATCTGGGTGGGGTTCGACGATGCGGACACGACCGCGGCTGATCGGGTGTCCCTCGGGATGTTCGTGGTGATCGGGGTGGGCCTGGCCGCGGTCACCTTCGTCTGGAGCCGACGCCGGCCTGCCGCCGGGTGGGGGGCGGATATCGCCGCCGCGGTCGGCGTCGCGCTGGCGCTGACCATACTGGTCGGGCCGCTGCTGGTGGGGAAGAACCCGTTCGGTGACGGTGCGGGGACCTTCTTCGCGCAGATTTGGCTCTACGCCGCGGTCACCGGTGTCGGGGTACTGCTGGGTTATCTGCTGGCCGTCGCGCTCGGCCTGGACCACCGCTCCCAGGCATTGAGGCGGTACGCCGAGTCGAAGGCGGCGAAGCCGCAGAAGCCGGTCCGCCGCTGACCCGGGTCAGTCGACAGGTGCGGTTCGGGTTCGGTAGGTGTGATGGGTGGTGAAGCCGAGCGCTCGATAGAGCGGCACCGCTTCGGCATTGTCCTGTTCGACCTGGAGGAAGGCCTTCGTCGCGCCGGCCGCCGTACCCCAGTCGGCCAGGGCGCGGACCACCTGCCGGGCCAGTCCTCGCCGGCGTGCCTCGGGCGTCACCTCGATCAGACTGAGGCCCAGCCAACGGTCCGCCCCGGTGACAGTTCCCCGGCCGATGGCGACCAGCCGGCCGGCAACGCGTACCTGGGCGAAGCGGATCTGGGGCACGGCGGTGAGTACGTGCCGGGCGGCGGCCGACAGGTCGCCCTTGCGGTTGGCGGCGACCGCCAGCCAGTCCGTCGACGGCGCGGCGGTCAGCTCGACCGGCGGTGCGTCGGCGATGTCGGGCCGGGCGGCCGGCAGCGCGGCCAGCGGTGCCGTCTGGACGAGCACCGGCGAGCCGCCGCGCCAACCCCGGGCGTCGAGCTCCGCGCTGACCGGCGCGGCGAGCGGAAGCGGCGTGTTGATCAGGGCGGGTCGACCGAGGTCGGCGTACCAGCGTTGCACCGCGTCGATCGCGGCGGGCAGCGGCCGGTCCGGGTCGCCGACGGGTAACGCCGAATTGGCGCGGCCGGTCCAGCCGTCGGCGCTGCGCAGCAGCCAGCCGCCCAGCTGGGCCCGGGTCGGTGCGGGCCAGGCCGCGTCGGCCGCGTGCTCCAGCGTCGCCACCGCGGCAGCTGCCGGCCGGCGGGAGGGGGGTACTCGTCGCGCTCGGTGGACCTCGGCCCTCGGCACCACAAGCCGACCCTGCGCGGTGACGAGGGTGAGATGGCTCTCGCTCAGCTCGGCCAACTCGCCGAGGGCATCGGAGAAGCGGGGCCGGCCGGCGCGAATCCCCACAATTCGGCGGACCACCACCCGCTGTCCCACATCCTCTGGTTGGAGCACGATCGACCTCCTCCCCGACGAGATACTAGGCTCATACCCGTCGCGGATGATCGCGGCGTGTCTGCGGAGGAGAAGATCGGTGACCTACATCATCGCCGAGCCGTGCGTGGATGTGCTCGACAAGGCCTGCATCGAGGAGTGCCCGGTCGACTGCATCTACGAGGGCAACCGGATGCTCTACATCCACCCCGACGAGTGTGTCGACTGTGGTGCCTGTGAGCCGGTGTGCCCGGTCGAGGCGATCTTCTACGAGGACGACGTGCCGGAGCAGTGGAAGGACTACACCGCGGCCAACTACGAGTTCTTCGAGGACCTGGGTTCGCCCGGCGGCGCCTCGAAGATCGGCAAGGTGGAGAAGGACGCCACCTTCGTCGCGGCGCAGGCGCCACGTGGAGAGGCGAACTGAACCGGCCCACGCCGGTCTCGGCTCGGCTGCCGGAGTTCACCTGGGACGCCCTGGAGGCCGCGGCCGCTCTGGCCGCGGCGCACCCGGGGGGCCTGATCAACCTCTCCATCGGTACGCCGGTTGACCCGGTGCCGCCGTCGATCCGGCAGGCGCTGGCGGACGCCTCGGACGCCCCCGGGTACCCGCTGACCGCCGGCTCGCCGGCGCTGCGGGCCGCGATGGCGGCCTGGGCGGCGCGGGCCTGCGGTGCCGACCCGGAAGGGCTCGGCGTGCTTCCGGTGGTCGGGTCGAAGGAACTGGTTGCCTGGTTGCCCACGCTGCTCGGGATCGGATCACAGGACGTGGTCGTGGTGCCGTCGGTGGCGTACCCGACCTACGAGGACGGGGCTCGGCTCGCCGGGGCGACTGTCGTGCGGGCTGATTCGTTGACCGCCCTCGGTCCGACCCCCCGGGTTCGCCTGGTCTGGGTGAACTCGCCGGGGAACCCGACGGGGCGGGTACTGCCCGCACCCCACCTGCGCAAGGTGGTCGACTGGGCCCGGGAGCGCGGTGCGGTCGTCGCCAGTGACGAGTGCTACCTACCGCTTGGCTGGGAGGCCGAGCCGGTCTCGGTGCTGTCGCCGCAGGTCTGCGGAGATTCGTACGACAGCGTCCTGGCGGTGCACTCGCTCTCCAAGCGGTCCAACCTCGCCGGCTACCGGGCTGGCTTCGTCGCCGGTGATTCGGCGCTCGTCGCCGAGCTGCTCAAGGTACGCAAGCACGCTGGGATGATCATGCCAGCGCCGGTGCAGGCCGCGATGGTGACCGCCCTGGCGGACGAGCGGGACGCCACCGAGCAGCGGGAGCGCTACCGGGCTCGGCGGGCCGTGCTGCGCGCCGCGTTCACCGCCGCCGGGTTCACCGTCGAGCACTCGGAGGCCGGCCTCTACCTGTGGCTGACCCGGGGTGAGGACTGCTGGGCCACGGTCGACTGGCTGGCCCGGCGGGGCATCCTGGTGGCGGCGGGCGCCCTCTACGGGCCCGCCGGCGCTCGACATGTCCGCGTGGCGCTGACCGCGTCCGACCAGCACGTGGCGGCGGTCGCCGACCGGTTGGCCGGCTGAGAGCGGCGGGTGCGACCGTGACCGATGCTGGGAGCACCGCGGCCGGGGCGGCGTACCGCGGGGTCCGGGCCGCGGTCGTGGGGACCGGTCTGATCGGGGGGTCCATCCTGCTTCGGCTCCACGACGCCGGGCTGGACGTCACCGGCTGGGACCCGGACCCAACGACCCGGGACCAGGCGCGTGAGCGGGGAGTGCCGGTCCCGGAGACCATTGAGGCGGCGGTCGCCGGACGGGAGTTGGTATTCCTGTGCGGGCCGCTACCGACCCTGCCGGCCACCCTGTCGACTGTCGCCACGGCCAGCGGGCCCGACTGCGTCCTCACCGATGTGGGTAGTACCAAGGCCGAGGTGGCCGCGGTAGCGGCCCGGCTCGGTCTGCTGCACCGGTTCGTGCCGGGGCACCCGATGGCGGGCGCCGAGTTCGCCGGGCTCGCGGCGGCCAGGCCGACGCTCCTCGACGGCGCCGCGTGGGTGCTGTGCCCGGGGCCGGCGACGGCCCCGTTCCGCTGGCTCACCGGGCTGCTCCTGGCTGTCTTCGGGGCTCGGGTGGTGCCGCTGGCCGCGGCCGAGCACGACCGGGCCGTCGCCCTCGCGTCGCACGTGCCGCACCTGCTCGCCGGGGCGCTGGCCGGGGCGAGCGGTCGGGCAGCCGCACCGGATGCCGTTCTCGCCCTCGCCGCCGGCAGCTTCCGCGACGGCACCCGGGTCGCGGCCACCCCGGCGGAGCGGACGGCCAACCTGCTGCTGGGCAACCGGGACGAGGTGCTGCGGGAGCTGACCGGGGTGCGGGCCTACCTGGACGAGCTGGTCGAGGCCCTGCGCTCCGATGACCGGGAGCGGCTCACCGCGCGCTACGACGAGGCGGGGGCGATCCGGCGCCTGCTGTCCGATCGGGCGTACGCCGTCCAGGTCCGTGAGTTCCCGGTCGGTGGGGACCACACCGCGGAGGTCGGCTGGCTTCGGCAGGTCGGCGCGGCCGGCGGCTATCTGGGCGGCTGTCAGCTGCGTGAGGGTCGGGTCTGCTACACCGCCGGGCTGCCGCAACCAGGTCGGGCGTGACGCGCGGCGGTTGGGCGTGACGCGCGGCTCGGTCGGGCGTGACGCGCGGCCTGGTTGGGCGTGGCGCGCGGCCGGTGGGCCTGCCGGCGCCGTCGGATCGCCGCTAGGGTGTGCACATGGTGGCTGGACCGGTGGTGGCGGTTCGCGGGGAGTCCTTCCGGGAGGTCGCGCCGGAGCGGGCCCGGTTCGCCGTGGCCGTGCTGGCCCGGGACCGGGACCGGGAGGCCACACTGAGCCGGCTGGCCGAGCGGGCGGCCGCGGTCCGGGTGCTCCTCGACGGGTACGGCTCGATGATTGAGCGGCGGGAGACCGGCGAGCTGCGGGTCTCCCCGGAGCTACGCCGCTCGGGGGAACGGGTGCGCGCATATCACGGCAGCGTGCGCACCACCGTCACGGTTACCGACTTCACCACCCTGGGCGAGTTGCTGCTGCGCCTGGCTGACCAGGACCAGGTCGAGGTGTCGGGGCCGTGGTGGTCGCTGCGTCCGGACAGCCCGGTCTACCGCGAGGCCCGGCACGCGGCGATCGCCGACGCGCTGCGGCGGGCCCACGAGTACGCGGAGGCCCTCGGCGCCCGGGTGACCGCGCTGGTCGAGCTCGCCGACGCTGGCGTCGATCGGCCAGCCACATTGGCCGCCCGGCCCTACTCGGCCACTGCCGAGGGGGTGCCCGAGCTCGATCTGGACCCGCGACCCCAGTCGGTGCAGGCGGCGGTGCAGGCACGGTTCACGATCAGCGAGCCGGTCCTCCGCTGATGGGGTCGGCCCGAGTGGTACCTGTTGCCGAGTTGGTGGCGCGGGCCCGCGCGCTCGCCGACACCGGCTCCCGCCAGTTGCTGGGCATCACCGGTGCTCCCGGCGCGGGTAAGTCCACCCTGGCCACGCAGATCGTCGCCGCCGTTGGGCCGGCGGCCCGGCTGGTGTCGATGGACGGGTTCCACCTTGCGCAGGCCGAGCTTGTCCGGTTGGGCCGGGCGGAGCGGAAGGGCGCCGCGGACACCTTCGACGCCAACGGCTACGTCTCGCTGCTGCGCCGGCTGCGGCGCCCCGAGCCCACCTCGGTCTACGCGCCGGAGTTCCGGCGGGAGTGGGAGGAGCCGGTGGCCGGGATGGTCGAGGTGCCGCCGTCGGTCCGGCTGGTGGTTACCGAGGGTAATTACCTGCTGCTGCCGGATTGGCCGTGGGAGGAGGTCCGGCCGCTGCTGCACGAGGTGTGGTTCTTGGATCTCGATGCGGAGCAGCGGCGGCGCCGGCTCACCGCGCGGCACGAAACGTACGGGCGCTCGCCCGCCCAGGCCCGGGCCTGGGCGGGCGGCACCGACGAGGTGAACGCCGCGCTGGTGGCGAGCACGGCGCACCGGGCCGACCTGGTGGTGCGCCTCGCCGAGCCACCGCCGGGCTGAGTCCCGTCAGTCGTTGGCGTGCAGCGCGGCGTTCAACGCGATGCCCTGCCCGGAGCGCGGCTTCGCCTCGAGTCCGCCGGTGACCGAGTTGCGCCAGAAGAGCAGACCGTCGACGCCGGTCAGCTCGCGCGCCTTCACCACCCGACCGTCTGGCAGCGTGAGCTTGGAGCTGGCCGTGATGTAGCAGCCCGCCTCGACCACGCAGTCGTCGCCGAGCGAGATGCCCACGCCCGCGTTCGCGCCGATCAGGCTCCGTTCGCCGATGCGGACCTTCTCGGTGCCGCCCCCGGAGAGGGTGCCCATGATCGAGGCGCCGCCACCGATGTCGGAGCCGTCCCCGATCACCACGCCCTGCGTGATGCGTCCCTCGACCATGGAGGCGCCGAGCGTCCCGGCGTTGAAGTTCACGAAGCCCTCGTGCATCACCGTCGTGCCGGAGGCGAGGTGGGCGCCGATCCGGACCCGGTCCGCGTCGGCGATGCGGACCCCGGAGGGCACCACGTAGTCGGTCATTCGGGGGAACTTGTCCACCCCGTACACGCTCAGGTGGCGACCGGCGGACCGCTCGATGACCCGCAGCTCGTCCACCCGCTCCGGCGGGCAGGGCCCGGCCGAGGTCCAGGCGACGTTGGCCAGCTTGCCGAAGATGCCGTCGAGGTTGAGCTCGTTGGGCCGCACCAGCCGGTGCGAGAGGAGGTGCAGCCGGAGGTACGCGTCCGCGGCGTCCTTGATCGGGTCGGCCAGCGAGCCGAGGACGGTCACCAGCTGGACGGTCCGCAGACCCGGCAGCGCCCGGTCGCCGACCGCGCCCGGCGGCAGGTCGAGGACATCCGCCTCATCCTCGCCCGGGACCAGCGGCAACTCGCCGAGGCCCAGCTTGCCGGTCGGGTACCAGGTATCGAGCACCTGGTCGTCAGCGGTTACGGTGGCCAGGCCGATGCCCCAGGCAGACTGCGTAGTGGTCACCTCTGTGACGGTACCGTGCGGATTATGAAGAACCCGTTGACCCCCGAGGTCCTCGCTGATCCGGTGGCCCTGACCCGCGCCCTGGTCGACATCGAGTCCGTCTCCCGAAACGAGAAGGCGATCGCGGACTGTGTCGAGGATGTGCTGCGCGGGGTGCCGCACCTGACCACCTATCGGTACGGCAACACCGTGATGGCCCGTACCAGCCTCGGCCGGGACCAGCGGGTGGTGCTCGCCGGCCATCTCGACACGGTCCCGATCAACAACAACTTTCCCGCCACCGTGCGCGGCGACCTGATGTACGGCTGCGGCACCTCGGACATGAAGAGCGGGGTCGCGTACGCGTTGCACCTCGCGGTGAGCCTGACCGAGCCGCGGTACGACGTGACGTACTTCTTCTACGAGGCGGAGGAGATCGAGTCGACGTACAACGGTCTCTTCCTCGTCTCCGAGGCCCACCCGGAGTGGCTCACGGCCGACTTCGCGCTGCTGCTGGAGCCGACGCACGGGATCGTCGAGGCGGGCTGCCAGGGCACGCTGCGGGCGACCGTCGGCACCAGCGGCGTACGGGCGCACTCGGCGCGCTCCTGGCACGGCGTGAACGCGATCCACGCCGCCGGGGAGGTGCTGCGCCGGCTCGGGGCGTACGAGGCCCGCCGGGTGACGGTCGATGGCTGCGAGTACCGCGAGGGATTGAACGCGGTGCGCATCAACGGCGGGGTGGCCGGCAACGTGGTGCCGGACCGCTGCACGGTCGAGGTCAACTACCGGTTCGCCCCCGACCGCAGCCCGGAGCAGGCCGAGGCACATGTGCGCGAGGTGTTCGCCGACTTCGAGGTGGCGATCACCGACCTGGCGGCCGGCGCGCTGCCGGGGCTGGAGGCCGCGCCGGCGCAGGAGTTCCTGGCCGCCGTCGGTACCGCACCAATCGGCAAGCTGGGCTGGACGGACGTTGCCCGCTTCGCGGCGTTGGGCACCCCGGCGCTGAACTTCGGCCCCGGGGATCCCAACCTCGCCCACCACCCGGACGAACACGTCGAGATCGGGAAGATCCGCGACGGTGCGGCGGTGCTGCGTCGCTGGCTCTCGGTCGCCTGAACGGCCCTGTCCGCCCGCCCGTCGGCGCATCTCCACTACGGTTGCCTGCATGAGTGAGAGCAACGGGCGGGAGGCGGCCGGCGCGGCCCCGCGGGACCAGCACCGGGGTACCGGGGCACCACGTCGGTCAGTGATCGGCGGCAGTACCGCCGATCAGCGGCTGCTCGACTCCCGCCAGCGCAGTGACTGGAAGACCCGGGACGCGTGGCGGGCGCTGCGGATCCTCTCCGAGTTCGTCGAGGGCTTCGACACCCTCTCCGACCTGCAGCCAGCGGTGAGCGTCTTCGGTTCGGCGCGGAGCCTGCCGGACAGCCCGGAGTGCCAGCTGGCCGAGGAGCTGGGTGGGGCGCTGGCCCGGGCCGGCTACGCGGTCATCACCGGTGGGGGGCCGGGGGTGATGCAGGCGGCGAACCGGGGGGCCAGCGAGGCCGGCGGGCTCTCCGTCGGCCTGGGCATCGAGCTCCCCTTCGAGCAGGGCATCAATGACTGGGTCGACGTGGCGATCGAGTTTCGGTACTTCTTCGCGCGGAAGACCATGTTCGTCAAGTACGCCCAGGCGTTCGTGGTGCTTCCTGGTGGTTTCGGCACGATGGACGAGCTGTTCGAGGCCCTCACCCTGGTGCAGACCGGCAAGGTGACCCGGTTCCCGGTGGTGCTGATGGGCGCTGACTACTGGCGCGGGTTGCTCGACTGGCTGCGGGACACGATGGCGGTCGAGGGTAAGATCGGAGCTGTTGATCTTGATCTGATCTGCCTCACCGACGACGTGAACGCGGCCGTGCGGCACATCGTCGAGGCGGAGGCGGTGCTCTCCGCCGAGCAGGAGGCGATCCGCGAGGAGTCCGTCGCCGTCACCGCGGCCGAGCAGCGGGCCGCGGCGGACGAGGGGGGGCGGGGCTGACCATGGCAGCGATCTGTGTCTTCTGCGCGTCTTCCCGCACGCTTGACCAACGCTTTCTGGACCTGGCGACCGAGACCGGCGCGGAGCTGGCCCGTCGGGGTCACACGCTCGTCAGCGGTGGTGGCCGGGTCGGGATGATGGGGGCGGTGGCGGCCGGCGCACGGGCCGCCGGCGGGCGGACGCTGGGCGTGATCCCGCAGGCCCTGGTCGATCTGGAGGTCGCCGACCTCGCCTCCGACGAGTTGTTGGTCACCGAGTCGATGGCTGACCGTAAGACCATAATGATCGATAAGTCGGATGCCTTCCTCACCCTCCCCGGTGGCCTCGGCACGCTGGACGAGCTCTTCGAGGTCTGGACGACCGCCACCCTGACGCTGCACGGCAAGCCGATGACGCTGGTGGACGCCGACGGCTTCTACCGCCCGCTCTTCGACTGGCTGGGTGGTCTGGCCAAGCAGACCTTCCTGAAGCCGGCGGGCCTGGAACTGCTCCCCGTCGTGGCGACTGTCCCTGCGGCCCTCGATCTCCTGGAGTCCCGGCTGAGCTGAGGGCCACCGCCCGGGGTCTTGCGCTGTGGCCAGGTCGGCGGTAGCCCCGGCCTCGCCGCCCCGCCGGCGTGGCTTGGTAGGTCAGGGCGTCCGGTGGGCGTGGGCGGATGTGGATCTGTCGGCCGGATCTGGTGGGATGAGGGGATGCAGGCATACCGGCTGGTACGCCGGTCCGGCGGGCCGGCGGGGGCGTTCACTCCGGCGGGCGACCGTGCCCTGTTGGGCGAGCACGGTCGGTTGGGCGAGCGGCTCGACGACCCCCGGCAGGCGGAGGTGATCGGACACGCCGTCGGGCCGCTGCTGGTGCTCGGTGGGCCGGGCACCGGCAAGACCGCCACCCTGGTCGAGGCGGTTGCCGCGCGGGTGGCCGAGGGGGTGGATCCCGAGCGCATCCTGGTGCTCACCTTCAGTCGTCGACAAGCAACCGGCCTGCGTCAGCGCATCGAGTCCCGGATCGCCGGCGCGGGCCACCGGGTGCTGCGGGAACCACTGGTACGCACCTTCCCGGCGTACGCGTTCGGGCTGCTGCGTCGGGCCGCCGCGGAGCGCGGCGAACCCTCGCCCCGGCTGCTCACCGGCCCCGAGCAGGATTTGATCATTCGGGAGTTGCTGGACCTGGTGGGCGAGGAGCCGGACGCCGATCCGGTGGGCTGGCCGGAGGACCTGCGCCCGGCCCTGCGTACCCGCGCCTTCGCCAGCCAGCTGCGGGACCTGCTGATGCGGGCCGCCGAGCGGGGCGTCGGTCCGGTGGAGCTGGCTCGGCTGGGTGAGCAGCTCGGCCGGGCCGACTGGCCGGCCGCCGCCCGGTTCCTCCGGGAGTACGTCGCCGTGCTGGCGCTGCGCGATGTCGGCAACCGCGGCTCGATCGCCTACGATCCGGCCGAACTGGTCCGCGCCGCCACCGGAATGCTGCTCGACGATCCGGCGCTGCTGGCCGCGGAGCGGCGCCGACTGGCGCACGTCTACGTGGACGAGTACGCCGACACCGACCCTGCCCAGCAGGAGCTGCTGACGACCGTGGCGGGGGGCGGCAAGGCGCTGGTCGTCCTCGCCGACCCCGACTCCTCCACGTACGCCTTCCGTGGTGCCGACCCGGCCGGTGTGGTGACCTTCCCGCACCGATTCCGGACCGCCTCCGGGGCGCCGGCGGCGCGGGTCGTCCTCACCACGTCGTACCGGGCCGGTCCCCGACTGCTGGCGGCGCACGCGCGGCTGGCCCGCCGGCTGCGTGGCCCGGCTACGCATCGGCGGCCCCGGGCGTTACCCGCAGCGGCGGCGGGCACGGCGGAGGTCCGTACGTTCCGCTCGGCCGCCAGTGAGGCGGCCTGGCTGGCGCATGCGCTGCGGGCGGCGCACCTGCTCGACGGGGTGCCCTGGTCGGAGATGGCCGTGTTGGTGCGCTCCACCGGGCGAGCGCTGCCCTCGCTGCGGCGTGCCCTGCACGCCGCCGGGGTGCCCACCGTCGTGCACGGCGAGGACCTGCCGCTGCACCTGCAACCAGCGGTTGCCCCGCTGCTGTTGCTGTTGCGCTGTGCGCTCGCCCCGGACCGGCTCGATGAGGAGGCGGCCGTCGCCCTGCTGCACTCACCGTTGGGCGGGGCCGATCCGTTGGCGGAACGGCGGCTGCGGCAGGGGCTGCGGGTTATGGCGTTGGCCGCCGGTGACCGCCGACCCTCCGGCGAGCTGATCGTCGAGGCGCTGCGGGACCCGGCCGAGCTGGCCGGCATCGACCGCCGGTGGGCGGAGCCGGCGCAGACGGTGGCCGGTCTGTTGGCGGTTGCCCGGGAGGCGGCCGCCCGACCGGGTGCCACCGCCGAGGAGGTGCTCTGGGCGGTGTGGCGGGCCACTGGCCTCGCCGACCTCTGGTCGGCGGCGCTGGCCCGCACGCCGGCGGCGGCCGGGGAGGGGGAGATCGCCCGGCGTCGTCGCGCCGAGGCCGCCGACCGGGACCTGGACGCGGTGCTGGTGCTCTTCGACGCCGCCGCCCGGTTTACCGACCGGCTGCCCGGGGCGCGGGTCGAGGTCTTCCTCGATCACGTGCTCGGGCAGGACCTGCCCGCCGACACTCTCGCCCCGACCGCTGACCGGGGCGACGCGGTCCGGCTGCTCACCGCGCACGCCGCGAAGGGGCTGGAGTGGGATCTGGTCGCCATCGCCGGAGTGCAGGAGGGCGTCTGGCCCGACCTGCGGCTGCGGGGCAGTCTGCTGGGATCGGAGCGCCTCGTGGACGTGCTCGCCGGCCGCTCGGCCGGCGAGGGGCGGCGGGTCTCCGTCGTTGGCCAGACCTCGGCCCTGTTGGACGAGGAGCGGCGGCTCTTCCACGTCGCAGTGACCCGGGCCCGACGCCGGCTGCTGGTCAGCGCCGTGGCCAGCGCCGCCGTCGGTGGCGATGACCACGACGAGCAGCCGAGCCGGTTCCTGCACGAACTCGACGTGGCCGACCCGCCACCCACCGAGGGCGCGGGCGCGGACGGGGCTGCGCCACCGGCCGCGGGCGCGGGCGCGGGACCGGATGGAGGTGCGCCACCGGCCGCGGGCGCGGGCGCGGGACCGGACGGAGGCGTAGGAGCCGACCAGGGCGCGGGACCGGACGACGCCCGGGTGGCCACGTTGCCGCTCAGCCGGCCGCCCCGGGCGCTCACGCTGGCGTCGCTGGTGGCCGAGCTGCGTACCGCGGTGACCGACCCGAGGGCGACGGTGCCCCGGCGGCGGGCAGCCGCGGCTGAGCTGGCCCGGCTCGCCGCCGAGGGGGTCGCCGGGGCGCACCCGGATGACTGGTGGGGGCTGCGTCCGCTCTCCGACGAACGGCCGCTGGCCGCCGACGGCGAGCCGGTGCGGGTCACCCCGTCCGGCATGGAGAGCGCCCTGCGGTGCAGCCTGCGCTGGCTGCTCGAACGTCACGGCGGTGGCGCGCCGGCAAGCGCGGCGCAGGGGGTGGGAAACCTGGTGCACGCCGCCGCGATGCTGGCCGAGAACGCCAGTTCGGACCGGCGGGCGCTGCTCGACTACGTGGCGGCCCGGTTCGACGCGATCGAGCTGGCGGCCCGTTGGCTGGTCGGCCCGGAGCAGGCCCGCGCCGAGGCGATGGTGGACAAGCTGCTGCGCTGGCTGGCCACCAACCCGCGTCGGCTGCTCGCCATCGAGCACGAGTTCGCCGTCCGGCTGGACGACCCACGCCACCCCGTCGACCTGGTCGGCCGGGTGGACCGGCTGGAGGTCGACCCGGACGGCCGGCTCGTGGTGGTTGACCTCAAGACCGGTAAGTCGACCGCGGTGACCGCAGCGGACCTCGCCGAGCATCCGCAGCTGGGCGCGTACCAGGCGGCGGTCGAGGCGGGCGCGTTCGCCGAGTTCGGGACCGAGTCCGGGGGCGCATCCCTGGTGCAGCTCGGCACCGGCACCAAGGAAGCCCGGGAACAGGCCCAACCGCCGGCCGGCGAGGGGCCGGCGGCCGGCTGGGCGACCGCCCTGGTCCGGCGGACCGCCGAGACGATGGCCGCCGCCACCTTCGCCGCGGTCGCCAACTCGAAGTGTCGAGTCTGCCCGGTGCGCACCAGCTGCCCGGTGTCTGGGCAGGGGCGCCAGGTCGTCGAACCACCGAGCACTCGCCCACCGGAGGGCCCGTGACCCAGCCGACCCTGTTCAGCGCGGCGACCCCGACTCCCCGTCGGGCCGATGCCGGGCCCCGGTACACCCCGGTCGAGTTGGCGAAGCTGCTGCGACTGCCGGCGCCCACCCGGGAACAGGCGGCGATCATCGCCGCCCCGGTGGAGCCGTTGCTCGTCGTCGCGGGCGCCGGCTCCGGAAAGACCGAGACGATGGCCGCCCGGGTGGTCTGGCTGGTGGCCAACGCGTACGTCCAACCGGAGCAGGTGCTCGGTCTGACGTTCACCCGCAAGGCCGCCGGAGAACTGGCGCACCGCGTCCGGACCCGGCTCGGCCAGCTCGTTCGCCGGCTCGGGCGCAACGGGCGACACCCGCTCGACGATCCGTTGTCCGGCGAGCCGACGGTCGCCACCTACCACTCGTACGCCGGGCGGGTGGTGACCGAACACGGGCTGCGCGCCGGGTACGAGCCCGCCACCCGGCTGCTCACCGAGGCGTCCCGCTGGCAACTCGTTGACCTGATCGTGCGTACCTACGACGGCGACATGTCCGAGGTGGACCGGATGCCGAGCACGATCACCGACGCGGTGCTGGCCCTGGCCGGCGAGTTGGACGAGCACCTGGTCGAGCCGGACCACCTGGCGGCCTGGACCGGACGGTTCTTCGCCGACGTGCAGTCCCGCCCCGGCCGGGTCTACGCCGACGTGCGGCGGGCGCTCACCCTCGCGCAGGTCCGGTTGAAGCTGCTGCCGCTGGTCCGGGCGTACGCCCGGCGCAAGGAGGATTTCGAGGCGATGGACTTCGCCGACCAGCTGGCTCGGGCGGCCCGGGTTGCCCGGGACCACCCGGTGGTCGGTGAGCTCGAGCGGGACCGCTACCGGGTGGTGCTGCTCGATGAGTATCAGGACACCAGCCATGCCCAGGTGGTGCTGCTGAACGCGCTCTTCGGTGGCGGGCACCCGGTGACCGCGGTCGGTGACCCCTGCCAGTCGATCTACGGCTGGCGTGGGGCGAGTGCGGGCACTCTCGACCGGTTCCGCACCGAGTTCGCCCAGGCCGACGGCGCTCCGGCCGAGGTACGTACCCTGACCACCAGTTGGCGCAACCGACCGGAGATTCTGGCGGTGGCGAACGCCCTCGCCACCCCGCTCCGCGCCGCCGGCGCCCGGGTGCCGGAGCTGCGTGCCGCGCTCAGCGTCAAGGAGCCGATCCCGCACCGCACCCCCCGCGGGGTGGCTGCCGGCACCGTCCACTGCGCGTTGTTGGACACCTACGCGGACGAGGCGAACTGGATCGCCGACAGCCTGCTGCGCGCCTGGCAGGGAGCGGCGGGGATGCCCGGGGTGTTGCCCGAGCACCTTCCGGTCGTGGCGCGTCCCACCACCGCGGTGCTGGTCCGGCTGCGCAGCCAGATTCCGGCGATCGAGTCGGCACTGCGGGCCCGGGGCCTGCCGGTCGAGGTGGTGGGGCTGGGCGGCCTGCTGGACACCCCGGAGGTGCGGGACGTGGTCTGCACCCTGCGGGTGCTGGCCGACCCGACCGACGGGGCGGCGTTGCTTCGGTTGCTGACCGGTGCCCGGTGGCGGATCGGGCCGCGGGACCTGGTGGCCCTGCACCGTCGGGCTCGGGCCATCGCCGCCGCACGCCGGCAGCTCGCCGCGGATGACGAGCCGGAGATCGTCCCGGATGTGCTGGACGAGGCGACTCTGGTGGAGGCCCTGGCCGACCTGGGGCCGGCGCCGGCGTACTCGGCGGAGGGCTATGCCCGGCTCCGCGCCGCCGCCCAGGAACTGGGCCTGCTGCGTTACCGGCTGGACCAGTCGCTGCCAGACCTGCTCGCGGACGTCGAGCGGACGATCGGCCTGGACGTGGAGGTGGCGGTGCGCGCCGGCCGGGACGAGGCCGGTGACGCTGGGCTGGCCCGGGGGCACCTGGATGCGCTCGGTGACGTCGCGGCCCGGTTCAGCGGGGAGACGCCGGGTGCCACGCTCTCGGCCTTCCTGGCCTACCTGGCGGCGGCGGAGGACGAGGAGCGTGGGCTCGCCCCCGGCGAGGTGGAGGTGGTCGAGGGGGCGGTGCAGGTTCTCACCGCGCACGCGGCCAAGGGCCTGGAGTGGGACATCGTGGCGGTGGCGGGGCTGAGTCGCGGGGTGTGGCCGGGTCCGGTGCGCAACTCCGATCACTGGCTGGGCGGGCTGGGGGTGCTGCCGTTCCCGCTGCGCGGCGACGCTGCCGGGTTGCCGGTGTTGGCGCTGGCCGCGGCGGAGGAACAGCGCGGGGTGGCACAGGCTCTGGCGGACTTCACCGCAGCGTGGCGGGCACACGACGAGCGGGAGGAGCGGCGGTTGGCGTACGTCGCGGTGACTCGTCCCCGCCGGCTGCTGCTCTGCTCCGGGTACTGGTGGGGGGAGGGCACCAAACGCCCGCGGGGCCCCTCCGCGCTCCTACGGGACCTGCATCAGGCCTGCCGGGACGGGGGCGCTGGCCAGGTGGTTGACGAGTGGGCCGCGGAGCCCGCCCCAGACGCGGTGAATCCCACGACCGAGGTGGTGCTCCGGGCGGAGTGGCCGGCTGACCCGTTGGGTGCCCGTCGACCGGCGCTCACCGAGGCGGCAACCCTGGTGCGGCGCTACTTGACCGCTGGGGTGCCGACCCGTCCGGCAGCCGGCGGCGTGGCTGTGGCCGGCCCTCCGGTGCCGGGCGTAAGCGACCTGGGTGGCGATGACCTGGGTGGCGATGCCCTGGGTGGCGATGACCCGGGTGGCGACGACCTGGGTGGCGACGACCTGGAGGTGGCGCGTTGGCGCCGGGAGGCCGATCTGCTGCTCGCCGAGCGGGCCGAGCTGACCCGACAGACCGGCCCGATCGAGGTCGTGCTGCCCGCCGCGCTCTCGGTCACCCAACTAGTGGCGCTGCGACGGGACCCGGCGGCCCTGGCCCGGTCACTGCGTCGCCCGCTGCCCACCGAGCCAAATCCGTACGCCCGTCGGGGTACCGCCTTCCATACCTGGCTGGAGCAGCGGTTCGGGGCTGGCCGGCTACTCGATGTGGACGAGTTGCCCGGTGCGGCGGACGCGGACGCCGCACCGGACGAGGCGCTTACCGAACTCCAGCAACACTTCCTGGCCAGTGAGTGGGCGGATCGGACGCCGGTCGAGGCCGAGGTGCCGTTCGCGACGGTGATCGCCGGGGTGGTCGTCCGGGGCCGGATGGACGCGGTCTTCGGTCGGCCCGGCGGACGGTTCGACGTGGTGGACTGGAAGACCGGCCGGCAGCCCACCGGAGCGGCCGCCGCCGCGGCAGCGGTGCAGCTCGCGGTCTATCGCCTGGCCTGGGCGGAGCTGGCGGGGGTTCCGGTTGCGCAGGTGGGTGCGGCGTTTCACTACGTCCGGGACGGGGTGACGGTGCGGCCGGTGGACCTGCTTGACGCGGTGGGTCTCACCGCGCTGATCGCCTCGGTCCCGGAACGTGGGGCGGAGGGAACCAGCGCTGGCTGAGTCAGTAATCAGCGGCGGATGGGTCCGAATGGCGATTGCGTCCGGCGGCACGGCCGGCGAGGCTGGTCCGATGGGGATGACACCGCCGTCCGCTCAGGGTGGAAGGGGTACGCATGACGGGGCAAAGCGGCCTGGACGCGGTACGGGAACTACTGTTGGTGGCGGCGGTTGCCGGGGTCGGGGTACTGCTCGCCCTGATCGTCGTCTTCAGCCCGTGGCACGCCGTGCCGGACAAGGCCGCGCCGGCGGCCCCGGTCGAGTTGCGTAGTCCGGAACCGACAGCGACCGTGGGCTGAGTCCGGCGGGAGGCCGTCGGTGTGTCAGCGCGGACGGGTTAGGGTCGACGCGTGTCGACCACCCGCAAAGCGACGATTCCAGCAACGAGGTATCCCGTCGAGCGATTCACACTCGACAACGGTCTGCGGGTGGTGCTCACCCCGGACCGTAGCGCCCCGGTGATCGGGGTGGCAGTCGTCTACGACGTCGGTATTCGTTCCGAGCCGGAGGGGCGCACCGGCTTCGCGCACCTCTTCGAACACCTGATGTTCCAGGGTTCGGAGAATCTGGAGAAGCTGGCCCACTTCCGGCACGTACAGGGGGCGGGCGGCACCTTCAACGGCTCCACCCACCTGGACTACACCGACTACTACGAGACGTTGCCGGGCAACGCCCTCGAACGGGCTCTCTTCCTTGAGGCGGACCGGATGCGCGGCCCCCGGTTGACCGAGGAAAATCTGCGCAACCAGGTCGACGTGGTCAAGGAGGAGATCAGGGTCAACGTGCTCAACCGGCCGTACGGCGGGTTCCCCTGGCTCACCCTGCCACCGGTGCTCTTCGACACCTTCCCCAACGCGCACGACGGCTACGGGTCCTTCACCGACCTTGAGTCGGCCACGGTGGCCGACGCCGCCGACTTCTTCCAGCACTACTACGCCAGCGGCAACGCGGTACTGGCGGTCAGCGGTGACATCGACGTAGCCGAGGCGGTCGAGCTGGTCGAGCGGCACTTCGGTGATGTGCCGGCCCGTCCGGCCCCGGTCCGGCCAAGCTTCACCGAGCCGGATCTGGCCGCCGAGCGGCGGGTGTCGTACACCGATCGACTGGCCCCGCTACCAGCGGTCGCCTCCGCCTGGCGGGTGCCGGACCCGATCGGCGACTTCGCCGGCTACCTCCCGTACGCGGTGCTCGCCGAGGTGCTCACCGACGGGGACGCCGCCCGGTTGGTCGAACGGCTGGTGCAGCGGGACCGGTCGGTCACCAGCGTCGGCGGCTACCTGGGCTTCATGGGCGACCCATTCGACGTCCGCGATCCGACGGCCCTCCTGCTCCAAGCGCACCTGCCACCCGACGGTGACGTGGACAAGGTGCTGCAGACGGTGGATGAGGAGTTGGACCGGCTGGCCACCGACGGGCTGGCCGAGGGTGAGCTGGCCCGTACCCAGGCTCGGATGGCCACGCACCTGTTGCGCGACACGGATGCGGTGCTGGGGCGGGCCCTACGGATGGCCGTCCTGGAGCAGCAACGCGGCGAGCCCGGTCTGCTCAACGAACTGCCCCGCCTGGTCGGCGAGGTCACCGCGGAGTCGGTTCGTGCCGCCGCCGCCACCCTGCGCCCACAGCGTCGGGCCACCGTCGAGGTGCTCGCGGGGGTGGAGCAGTGAGCGCCGCGATGACGACCGCGCCGCGCGTCCTGCCGCCGCTCGGGCCGACCCGGAAACTGAAGCTGCCGAAGCAGGCCGAGCGGACGCTCGGCAACGGTCTCACCGTCATCGCGGTCCGGCGGCCGGCGGTGCCCCTGGTCGAGCTGCGGCTCGGGATGCCGTTCGGGCGGGTGCATCCGGCCCGGGCCGCGATGCTCGCACAGACCCTGCTCTCCGGTACGACGACGCTGACCGGGGTGCAGATCGCCGCGGAGTTGCAGAAGGTCGGCGGCGGGCTCTCCGCCGGGGTGGACCCAGACCGGTTGATGCTCTCCGGCGCGGGCTTGGCGACTGGCCTGGACCGGATGTTGGAGCTGCTGGCGGGAGTGCTGACTGCGGCGGCCTACCCGGCCGACGAGGTCGCCACCGAGCGGGACCGGCTGGTCGACCGGATCCAGCTGGCCCAGTGCCAGCCGGGGCACCTGGCCCGCACCGCCCTGCTCAAGCGGATCTACGGCCGGCATCCGTACGCGGTGCAGACACCGACCCCGGATCAGGTCCGCGCGGTGCGTCCGAGCGTGCTGCGGAAGCTGCATGACCAGCGGGTGCATCCGACCGGTGCGGTCCTGGTGCTGGTCGGGGATGTCCAGCCGGAACGGGCGTTGGACGCGGCCGAGCAGGCGCTCGGCGGGTGGCGTGGCGCCGGTCAGGTTGTCGAGCTACCGGCCACGCCGCCGTTGGAGCCGGGGCCGCTGCTCCTCGTTGACCGCCCCGAATCGGTCCAGTCGTCGCTGCGGATCGCGTTGCCGGCGGTGCCGCGTACCGACCCCGACCACGCCGCCCTGCAGCTCGCGAACCTGATCTTCGGAGGTTACTTCTCGTCCCGATGGGTGGAGAACATCCGCGAGGAGAAGGGCTACACGTATGGACCGTACTCGTTGGTCGAGCACTCGGTTGCCGGGTCGGTCCTGCTCGCCGCCGCCGAGGTGGCCACCGAGGTGACCGGGGCGGCGTTGCTGGAGACCCAGTACGAGTTGGGTCGGCTGGCCTGCGTCGCACCGGGCGCGGAGGAGCTGGAGCAGGCCCGCCAGTACGCCCTCGGCACGCTCCAGCTCGGCATCTCCACCCAGGCCGGGCTGGCGGCGCTGACCAGCGCGTACGCCAGTAGTGGCCTGTGTCTGGACTTCTTGGCCGAACATGCGGCTCGGCTGGCGAAGGCGACGGTGGCTGATGTCGCCGACGCGGCGACCCGGTACCTCGCCCCGGCCCGGGCGGTCACCGTCGTGCTGGGAGATGCGCAGCGGATCGCTGGGCAGCTGGGGACGCTCGCCGAGGTTGTGACCGAACCGGCGGTTCCGTGACGGACGGTGGACCGGCCCCGGCGCTGGCCCGTTCCACTCTGGACCGGGCCGCGCATCGGCGTACCGATCCTGAGTGGTTGGGTCAGGCCTGGGGCCGGTGCCGGGTGCTCGTGTTGGACAGCGGCAACGCGGGGCGGGCGTTGGTGTCCGCCGGTCCGGAGTCGCCGGCGTTGGTGCTGGTTGACCCGGAGGAGGTGCCGGAGGAGGCGGCCGCCCGGGCGATCTTCCTCGGCGTTGAGCCCGATGGCGTACCGGTGTTTACGGTGGACGCGCCGTTGCCGGTGCTCCCCGGCACCCGCGCGGCGCACCTGTTGGAGGTTGGCCACCTGCTCACCGACCGGGACGCGGGCCTGCTCACCACCGGTCTGGCCCTGCTCAACTGGCACCGTGGGCACCGGTACTCCCCGCGGACCGGGCAGGCCACCACGATGGATGAGGCCGGTTGGTCCCGGGTCGCCCCGGCGGGGGAGCGGATGTGGCCGCGGACCGATCCGGCGATGATCGTCCTGGTGCACGACGGGGGGTCCGGCCAGGATGGGCGCTGCCTGTTGGGCAACAATGCCGCCTGGCCGCGGGTGCCGGGTGAGCTGCGCTTCTCCTGCCTCGCGGGCTACGTGGAGCCCGGGGAGTCGGCCGAGGCGGCGGTGTTGCGTGAGGTACGCGAGGAGGTGGACGTCCCGGTCACGGACATCACGTACGTGGGTAGCCAGGCCTGGCCGTTCCCCGGTTTGTTGATGCTGGGCTTCCAGGCGGTGGCAGACCCGCGGCACCCGGTGCGGGTCGACCCGGCGGAGATAACGGCGGCCCGCTGGTTCACCCGGTCCGAGGTCAGCGCGGCGCTGGCTGGGCAGAGCGTTGCCGTCGAGGAGGCCCGGCTGGTCCTGCCGCCGTCGTCTTCGATCGCGTCCTTCCTGCTGCGCTACTGGCTCGACGGCCACTGTTGACGGCGGGCGGCACCGGGCGGTTGCGGGAGGGCGGCACCGGGCGCTGGTGGTTGGTCCGAACGTGGTCCCGGCCCGCGACCGCCGTTGCCGCGACGGTCACGGGCCGGGGACCGTGCCGTCGAGACCGGCTGGGGCGAGGCGCGCGGCGGGGAGCCGGGCCGGTTCCGACGGACGGGTAACCGCTCAGCCGCCGCGGTCGTCCGGCCAGCTCGGCCAGGCGGACGGGGGTTCGTCGAGCGGGAGCACCTTGACCCGTTGCCGGCCGGCACGGACCGCGCCGACCGCGGCGAGGGCCCGGGCGAGCAGGAGTGCGGCTTCGCGGTCGTCGGCGTGGACGACCTGCCGGCGTGGCTCGGGTGCGACGGTCTCGTCGCGCAGCCGGCCTCCGTCGGCCCAGGCGGTGGTGAGGTCCACGTCAGCCGCCGCGCGGACATCGGTGCGAACGATCAGGAACCGCATGTCGGTCTCCGGATGAGTGCCGCGACGATCGGGAACGGAGTGGAAGTTCCACGTCACTGCGGGTCATGCTACGCCGCGTAGCGGGCCTGGCAACCGAAATGCCGCGATCGGTCGGCAGACTGGCCGATCGGGCGAGGGACGCTCGGGCCGGGCGCCCGAACTGACCGCCGCCCCGGCGTTCGAAGACGACGCGGGGCCGCCGGTGTACCTACGCACCGGCGGCCCCGACGGAGGCGAGTCAGATTCGGTCGAGCTGGCCTTCCTTGGCCGCGGCCAGGAAGCTCTGCCACTCACCTCGGTCGAACAGCAGCACCGGACCGCCCCGGTCCTTGCTGTCCCGGAGGGCCACCGTGGCTGGCGTCGGCGCTACCTCGACGCAGTTTGAGGTCTGGCTGCGGGTGCTCTTTCGCCACGCAACCCGCGCCAGGTCGGGGCAGGCGGTCGGCGTGTGGTGGATTTCGTTCATGGTTGCACTCCTGTGTGAACCGGCCGATGGACGAGTAGTGCCCGCACGGACCGACGCTGGGTGCCGGTGGGTCAGCGTTCCGTCAATCGCCCGGGGCGCCGGCGACGCTGGGCCGGCGGTGTTGCCGCCCCGAACGCCGATGCCGACGAGGGTGCTGCCTCGAATGGCTGTCCCCTGGCCTGATTGAGCCAGGAGAGAGTCTCCGATGCGGGGAGTGCTGCCGTGCATAACCACTCAAAGACCACTTTATAGCGATTTAGGATTTTTGCCTCGGTTGACATGGTGTTCAAGAACCCGCTTTCAATCGCCAGGGTCTCGGGATCCTGCGGGTCGGTGAACCGGTAGAGGGAGAACGCCGTCGGCGGCAGGTACCACCCGCTCGCCTGGGTGTCCCGAGGCAGCACCTGCAGCGTGACGTTGGGCAGCATGGCCAACTCGTAGAGCTGCGCGAGCTGCTCCCGGAGCACGTCGGCCGGCCCGGCTCGACCCCCGAGCGCCGTCTCCTCGAGTACGGCCGTGTATCGGGGCGCGTCCGGTCCCCGGGTAAGCAGCGACTGACGGGCCAGCCGGGCGCCCACCTCGGTCTCGATGTCCTCGGTGCCATCCGGCTCGCCAGCCGCCTCGTCGACATCCCGGGCGGAGGCGATTCGAATGCGGGCGTAGCCGGCCGTCTGGAGTAGCCCCGGTACGAGTAGCGGGTGATACTCCGAGATCTCCACACAGCCCGCCTCCAACTCGGCGAAGCCGCGCTGCTGTGGGGTCATGACCGGGTAGTTCCGAAGCCAGCCACGGATGTCGCCGGCCTCACCGGTGATGGTCAGCAACTCGTCCCGCAGCGTTACGTCCACCCGGTAGAGATCGAGCAGTGCGCGGACATCCTGCGGGTCTGGCCGGCTGCGGCCATTCTCCAGGCGAGACAGTTTGGAAGCGGAGGCCCAGCCGACCCGCTCGACCACCTGGTCCCCGGTGAGACCGGTGGTCTCGCGCAGCCGACGCAGTTCGGAGCCCAGCCTGCGGCGCCGCAGGATAGGGCTGGGTGCGACTGGAGGCACGTGCCCTCTTTTCCGTAGACCGTCGTAGATGCGACGGTAACTCTCTGAATTTCGCCCCTAACCCTCAGTATGGAACGACGCGGCCGGCACCGGAGGTTCCGGTGGGGGCGTGTCTCGGCCAAAGGCGGCATACCGTGTACCACTTCCGACGGAGGGCAGATGCGTACCGTCCTGCGCCGCCCGGACTTCCGGCTGCTCTTCGCTGGCCTGGTGGCCAGCATGACCGCCGAGTCGATCTTGCTGCTCGCGCTCGCCATCTGGGTCAAGGAACTGACCGGGTCGAGTGGACTGGCCGGGGCCACCACCTTCGCGATCATCGCCCCGATGACGCTGGCACCCCTGGTCGGCTGGGTCGTCGACCGGTATCCACGCAAGCCCCTGTTCGTGGCCGCCAACCTGGTCACGGCCGCCCTACTCACCCCGTTGTTCGCCGTCGGAGACCGTACCGACCTCTGGCTCATCTACCTGGTCGCGATCTTCTACGGCCTGTCGTACATCACCCTCAACGCGGCGCTCAGCGGTCTGCTGCGGCACCTGGTGCCGGCAGAGTTGCTGGCCGACGCGAATGGCGTGCTCCAGACGGTGCGGCAGGGACTGCGGTTGCTCGGCCCGCTGGCGGGAGCCGCCCTCTACACCGCCGTCGGCGGCGGGCTGTTGGCCGGCGTGGCGATAGTCGGCTTCGTGGCCGCGGCGGTGCTGGTGGGCCCGCTCCGAGTCGCCGAGTCGCCCCGGTCGCGACCAGGGCGTAGCTGTCCCGGCCGACGAGCCGGAGCGGCTTGCTGCCCTCGGGGCTGCACCCAGCTGTCCAACCCGGCGAGCCGACCGCGCCACCCGTTGCGCTGGTCGGCCGAGTTCGGCGCGGGCCTGCGGTACCTGGCCGACGAGCCGGCGCTGCGCCGGGCACTGCTCGGCTACGGTCTCGGTTCGTTGGTGATGGGCTTCAGTGAGTCGCTGATCTTTGCCTACGTTGACCACGGCCTTCGCCGCGACGCGGCGTTCGTGGGTGTGCTCGTCACCGTGCAGGGAGTCGGTGGCCTCGTTGGTGGGCTGGTCTCCGCCGGCGTGATCCGGCGGGTGGGAGAGGTCGGCGCGCTCGCCGTGGGGGTGGCGCTGTTCGGGTCGGCCGCGCTGACGCTCGCCCACCCCAACCTGTGGCTGGGCTGCGCCGCCCTCCTGCTGGCCGGGGTGTCGCTGCCGCTCACCATGGTCGGCCTGCACACGCTGATCCAGCGGCGTACGCCGGCACCACTGATCGGCCGGGTCGCCGCCGGCGCCGATGCGGTGGTCAGTGGCCCGCGGGCCATCTCAATCGGGGGTGGCGCACTGCTCGTCGGCGTCTTCGACTACCGGCTGCTCTTCGTGGTGGTGGGCCTGGTCACCCTACTGGCCAGCAGCTACCTGTGGGGTGGGCGCCGGTTGAGCCCGTCGGCCCAGCCGGCGCCCGTCGGGGGCGCACCGGTCAGGCGGAGATCTCCGACAGGTGCTCCTTGACCTGCCGAATAGTGGGATTGGTCAGCGCGCTGCCGTCCGCGAAACGCAGCGTCGGCACGGTCTGGTTGCCGCCGTTGACGCTCATCACGAACTCGGCGGCCGCCGGCTCCTGCTCGATGTCGACCACCTCGTACCCGATGCCCTCCCGGTCCAGCTGTGACTTCAGCCGGTGGCAGTAGCCGCACCAAGGCGTGGAGTACATCGTCAACATCGGCAGACCTCCAAGGGGTTGGTCGTGATTCGAGCCAGGCTAACCACCCCAACGTTGGGAGCGGCTGGAACAATTCCTCGCTGTGGTGTCTCACTCAGCATCCAACCGGGTGCTCGCCGGCCTCGACCCGGAGCAGCGGGCGGCGGTAACCGCCCCGGCCGGCCCGGTCTGCGTCCTGGCCGGCGCCGGCACCGGGAAGACCCGGGCGGTCACCTCCCGGATCGCGCACCGGACGTTGACCGGGGAGATCCTGGCCCGGCACCTGCTCGCGGTCACCTTCACCGCGCGGGCCGCCGCCGAGCTACGTGGCCGACTCACCACGCTGGGGGTGCCGGGTGTGCAGGCGCGCACCTTCCACGCCGCGGCGCTGCGTCAGGTGCGTTACTTCGCGCCTCGGCTGCTCGCCGGTCGGGCGATGCCCGAACTGCTGGACAGCAAGGTCCGGCTGGTCACCCTCGCCGCGGCGAAGGTCGGGATCCGCTCCGACCGGACCGGCGTCCGGGACCTCGCGGGCGAGATCGAGTGGGCGAAGTCGTCCCTGGTCGAGCCCGGGGAGTACGCGGTCGCGGCCGCCCGGGCGCTGCGGGACACCCCGTACGAGCCGGCGAAGGTGGCCGATGTCTTCGCCGCGTACGAGAAGGTCAAACGCGCCGGCGGAGTGATCGATTTCGAGGACATGCTGCGCGCCGCGATCTGGGGAATCGAAGAGCACCCGGACGTGGCCGACCAGGTACGCGCCCAGTACCGGCACTTCGTCGTCGACGAGTACCAGGACGTCAACCCGCTGCAACAGCGGCTGCTGGAGGCGTGGCTCGGCGGTGGTGACGACCTGACGGTGGTGGGTGACGCGAGCCAGACGATCTACTCGTTCACCGGCGCGACCTCGTCCTACCTGGTCGACTTCCCCCGTCGGCACCGGGGCGCGACGGTGGTTCGCCTGGTGCGCGACTACCGCTCCACCCCCCAGGTGGTCGGGCTGGCCAATTCGGTCATCGCGCCGGCTCGGGGCGCTGAGGCGCGGCTTCGGCTGGAGTTGGTCGGCCAGCGCCCGGCGGGCCCCGAGCCCGAGTTGAGGATCTTCACCGACGAGCAGGCCGAGGCCGCCGCCGTCGCCGCCCGCTGCCGTGCCCTGGTGGACGCTGGTACTCCGGCCCGAGAGATCGCCGTGCTGTTTCGGACCAACGCGCAGTCCGAGGCGTTCGAGGAGGCGCTGACCGAGGCCGAGGTGCCGTACCAGGTGCAGGGTGCGGAGCGGTTCTTCGAGCGCCCCGAGGTACGGCAGGCGATGGTCGCGCTGCGCGCCGCCACCCGCTCCCTTCCCGGTGACACCCCGCTGTCGGCGGCCGTGGTCGAGGCCCTGGCCGCGGTGGGGTGGGCACCGGATGCGCCGCCGGCTGGTGGCGCCGCCCGGGAACGGTGGGCGGCCCTCGCCGCCCTGGTCCAACTCGCCGAGGAGTACGCGGCCAGCGCCCCGGTGCTGCCGATCGGGCCGGCTGCCGCGGTCGAGCGGCCGGCCACCTTGGCCGACTTCACCGACGAGCTGGCCCGACGGGCCGCCGCTCAGCACGTGCCGACGGTCGAGGGTGTGACCCTCGCCTCCCTGCACTCGGCGAAGGGTCTGGAGTGGGATGCCGTCTTCCTGGTCGGCCTCGCCGAGGGCACGCTGCCCACCACCTACGCGAAGACACCGGAGCAGGTGGAGG
The DNA here is from genome assembly GCF_000378845.1 of Salinispora pacifica DSM 45544. Taxonomy (NCBI): domain Bacteria; kingdom Bacillati; phylum Actinomycetota; class Actinomycetes; order Micromonosporales; family Micromonosporaceae; genus Salinispora; species Salinispora pacifica. The sequence continues at coordinate 4,118,033 of NZ_KB905359.1, forward strand.
AGGAGCGCCGGCTGCTCTACGTGGGCATCACCCGGGCTCGGGAGTGGCTCTGGCTGTCGTACGCCTCAGCCCGCTCACCGGGTGGGCGTCCCCGGCGGCCCTGTCGCTTCCTGCCCCGGCTGGACTCCTCCGGCACCAGTGGGCGGGTCGGTGCGAGCGGGGTACGGCGAACCGAACGTCGGCGTACCCAGATCGTCTCCTGCCGGGTCTGCGGTACGACGCTGCTCGCTGGCGCGGAGCGCAAGCTGGGCCGGTGCACCGCCTGCCCGTCTGACATGGACAAGGAGCTGCACGGGCGGCTGGGCGAGTGGCGGCGTCGGGTGGCCGGCGGTCAGCGGGTACCGGACTATGTGGTGTTCACCGACGCGACCCTGGTCGCGTTGGCGGAGCGGCGCCCGCAGCAGTCCCGCGACCTCACCGCGATCGCGGGGATCGGGGCCCGCAAGCTGGGGCTCTACGGGGAGGCGGTGCTGGCCCTGGTGGCCGGCGCGACGGTGGATGAGGTCTGCCCGGAGAAAACTTCAGAAATCTTGCCGTAAATTCGTTTGCCCTCGCCCCCGGGCGCGGCATAGCCTCGGGGCATACCTCGTGAGCGGCCGCATTCGGGCTGCTCACGGGCGTGATTCGGTCGGCACGAGGGAAGTCAGGGAGGTGGCCCCAATGGAGATCTACAACAACGCGCGTCCGGTGGTGTCCCCTGCTGGCGTCGCTCCCCTGTCGGCCGTCCAGGTGGCCCGCACCGCTGCGCGACCGTCGGTTCCGCAGGTGCACCAGGTCGAGACCCAGGCCGAGCTGATTCTCGCGCTGGCGCCATACGGCACCCAGGAGACCAGTGGTTTCACGGGCAAGGGCGTTGATAGCGCCAAGCGGCGCATGGACGTCCGCGGTGTTCCACCTCGAGGTAGACCGGTCTGATACAGACCACCGGCTCACCTTGAGGCCGCGGAACCCGCATACCGGGATCCGCGGCCTTCGTTTTTGTCCCGTCGAAGTATGTCGGAAATGCGATCCAAGAGATCGAAAAAGTGAGAGAGAGGTGACCGGGCGATGAGTCTGGCGTTGGCCCCACTCGACCTGAGCGTCGAGTTGGAGGCGAACCTGCCCTGCCGGAAGTTCGACCCCGACCTGTGGTTCTCTGACTCGCCCGCCGAGCTTGAGGTGGCCAAGTCGCTCTGCGGGGACTGCCCGCTGCGCGTCGAGTGCCTCGCCGGCGCGGTGGAGCGAGCTGAGCCCTGGGGCGTCTGGGGTGGCGAGATCTTCGAGCGTGGCGCGGTGGTCCCGCGTAAGCGGCCCCGAGGCCGTCCCCGTAAGGAAGATGTTGCCCGAGACGCCACGCTCCGGGTCGAGGCCGAGGCGCGACTGGAGGCCAGTGGGTTGGCCCGGCGCGACGCGGTCCGGCTGGCGGCCTGACAACCACCCGATCCGTTCCACCCTTCGCCGGTCTTCGCGCCGGCCACGAGAAAGTTGATGAGGATGCTCAGGCAATCGAACAGTTTCGAACTGCAATTACTGAACGAAGTGTTGTCGAGGGCTCGAATGCTCCGGCCTCAGGCCGGTCGCACCACCGCGAGCACTGAGGCTTATCGCTCCGCCCGTACCATCGCCATGGCCGCTCGCACGCGGTCGGCGCGCGAGTTGGGCATCGGTTAGACAGCGGGCCCGCCCCTCAGGTGGGGGGGCGGGCCCGTTGGTCAACACCGCTGAGACGGGCGCGTTCGGCTACCGCCGGACGCGCCCGTCACCGCCTCACGCTGTTGGGGCGAAGCCGGGTAGCCAGCGCTCCAGGATTCCCCGGTACGGCGCCTTCGCCTCCAGCTGGCAGAGCACCCCGATCGAGCCGAGCGTGACCCGGTGGATCAGCAGGTACGACGGGGGTAGGTTGAGGTGTCGGCTGAGCTGGTACGCGGGTGAGCGAGGGCTGGCCAGCCGGGCCGCCTCCGCCCGTAGCCAGGCTCGGGTGAACCGGAACTCCTCGGCGGCGACCGGCTCCAGCATCGGTTGGAGGAAGTCCAGCAGCGCCGGCCCGTCGATCGCCGCGCTGTTGCTGACGAAGCCCTCGGCACGCAAGCCGGCCATCACCTCCTCGGCATCTCCCCGCAGGGCCAGTCCGGCGATGCGGCCGATCGGCTCGGGGGTCCCCTCGGGTAGCCGGGCCACCGCGCCGAAGTCCACCACCCCAAGCCGGCCGTCGGGCAGCAACCGGAAGTTGCCCGGATGCGGGTCGGCGTGGAGCAGCCCGGCCCGCATCGGCGCGGAGAGGTGCAGCGTGGCCATCAACCGGCCTGCCTCGTCCCGCTCTTGTTCGGAGCCCTCCCGGATGATCTGCGACAGCGGAGTTCCCGCGACCCATCCGGTCACGAGGACTCGGGGTGACGCGGCGACCACGGCCGGGATGTAGATCTCCGGGTCGTCCGCGTACGCCGTGGCGAAGGCGCGCTGCGACTCGGCCTCCAGCTCGTAGTCGAGCTCCTCGGTGATTCGTTCCCGGAGCTCGGCGAGGAGTGGTTTGATGTCCAGCCCCGGCTGGATCGCCCGGAACATTCCACCGAGCCGGGAGAGCTGTTTGAGGTCGGCGAGCAGGGCGTCCCCCGCGCCGGGGTACTGGATCTTGATCGCCACGTCGCGGGTGTGTGGCGCGCCGGTCGCGTCGTAGCCCGGCTCCCGCCACCGCGCGCGGTGTACCTGCCCGATGCTGGCGGCGGCGACCGGCGCGTCGTCGAACTCCACGAACCGGTCCCGCCAGTCCGGGCCGAGTTGCTCGGCGAGCACCCGGTGTACGGAGGCGGCGGGCAGCGGCGGCGCGGCCTCCTGGAGTTTGGTCAGCGCCTGTCGGTAGGGGGCGGCCATCTCCTCGGGCAGCGCCGCCTCGAATACCGACAGCGCTTGGCCGAACTTCATCGCGCCGCCTTTGAGCTGCCCGAGGACGCTGAAGAGCTGTTCGGCGGTACGTTGCTGGATCTCTGCGGAGATCACGTCAGAGGCGAGCCCGGTGACGCGCTTGCCCACACCGAGGACGGTCCGGCCGGCGAAGCCGAGCGGCAGGGTGGCGAGCTTGGCGGTCCGGGAGACGGCCCGGCGCGGGATTTCGGTCACCTGGCTATTGTGACCGACCGGGCCGGCCCGCGACTGCCGTGCGGGCGGGCCGGGCCCCCTTCCGGCGGTGGGTGCCCAGCCTCCGCGGATCCGGGCGGGCGGTGGACCCCGCCGTGCAGCGGCGGACCGACCAGCCCCGTGGCGACCGCGACGTCTCACGTTCCGCGACCGGAGCAGGTACAGGAGGGGTGGGGTGCCCAATGCCGGCGACGTAGCCGACCGTCGGCGGTGACCTCGACGGAACCGCTGCCGGTGGCCGGGACGCCGCCGCCATCGAGCTGGCCCAGGGCTTCGCTGGTGGCGTGCGCCACGGCGGCGAGCAGCGTTGTCGTCGCGCAGGCCCACTCCGGCGTGCCGCTGGCGAGCTGGGCGGCGAGCGTCGGCCAGCCCGGGTCGCGGTCCCTTCGATGCAGGTCGAGACAGTTCAGGCAGGGACCGATTGGTGGCCGGACCAGCGGGCCGACGACCGGCACGCCCTCCCGGAGGTCGAGCAGCAGGTGTACCTGCCGGCGTTGGTGGTGGGCGGCGGCGAGCAGGGGAGCCGGGCGGTCCATACCGCACTGCAGCACGAGGTCGATCCGACCGGGTCGGAGCGGGCCGGTGGCGGTGCCGGGGGCGGTGCGGCGGAGGGTGTCCCGGACTGCGCTGGTGAGCGGCTGGCCGAGGTCGGCGGCGGGTATTCCGGTGCCGACGAGGTCCGCCGGCGCCACCGGGCCGGCCAGGCGTGGCTGCACGTGCCCGACCCCGGCCTGGGCCAGTGCGACGGCGACGGGAGCGCCGAGGCGACCGGCGCCGGTCACCAGCACCCGCGCCGTGCGACGGCGGCGCAGTACCTGTGCGGGCGTGCCGGCGCCTCGCTGGTTGGCCAGGGCGAGGGCACCGGCCTCGGCGGCGAGCCGGGTTCGTGGCGGTCCGGTCAGGTCGCGGGGTAGGAGGGTGTGAGCGGGTACGACCAGGCCGGCGGCGCGGAGCGCCTCGAGCAGGGTGCGGGCCTCGTGTCGCCCCACCTCGATTCGGTTGGCCTGGTCCAGGACGTGCCGCTCGCTGTGCGCGCCGTCGAGTAGGTCGAGGAGGCGGGCGGTGCGGGGGTTGGCCAGCTCAAGCAGGACGGCTCGGCTCGGATCGACACCCAGTTGCAAGGTGTGTCGGTCCCGCCAGAGGCGGGTGAGGCCGGGCAGCAGGGTTGGCCGGGGCAGGGCGGTAAGGCTCATGAGTACGAATAGTGATCGTGTCTGAGCTTTCCGTCGAACGTTGTCCACAGGTGCGCGGAGCCTGGCCCGGGGTTTTCCACAGGAAGTGCCTGGTTCTCCACAGGCCGTGGACCCGCCTGTCCGGCAACCGACATTGGCTGGGTGGTGGAAGGGATCCTTCCACCACCCATAAAAGGCGTTAGACCTTCGCTTTACCCAGAATGCGGTTCACTGTTGTGCCGCACACCGGACACTTGCCCTTGGCCATGTTCATCCCGGTCTTGGAAACCTCGACGCGCCCCTCGAAGTCTCGCTTCTCCTTGCACTTGACGCAGTAGCCGTTGTAAGTCTGGGCCTGGTCGGCCACGGGTGCCTCCTCGTCTCGTCCACCGGCGAACGCTCATCCGGCGGGGTTCCAGCGGCGGGCCATGAGGGCGCCGGCGCTGGGCCTTCCGTCGTGGTCACAGGCGTGACCACTGGTCCGCGGACCCTACCCAGGGCTGGGGGGTTCCATGTCAACTCCTCATCGACACTGTGAGCAAGTTGACGACGAGAGTGTGCACGGCGAATAAGCTTGGATAAGTGAGTTTGGTGGGGACACGCCGGACGGATGCCCTGAAAAACGGCGCAGGGTGCCCACAGGTGACGGGAGTCAACGTGATCACCTGGTGTGGGGCTTGCCTTCGAGCTATTTCCCGAGGACCCTAACGCGGAAAATTTTCGGGACTCCTGGCGACCAACGCTTATTTTTCGGGCGCGTGTCGCGGGTTGACCCTTGCGGACCCCGGGCCACCACGAAGTAACTTTTCCTCGTGGCAGGAATCCGAGGCGGCGCGGCCGGCTGATGGCAGCACCGCGGAAGCCGGTGGTCGAGGTGCGGCGCAGCCCGCGCCGCCGACGCACAGTGTCCGCGTACCGCGACGGCGAGCGGGTCGTGGTCCTGATCCCAGACCAGTTCTCCCGAGCCGAGGAGAGCGAGTGGGTGGACCGGATGCTTGCTCGGCTCGCCGCCCGGGAGGGCCGGCTGGTCCGATCCGACGACGAACTACTCGCCCGTGCCACTCGACTGATCGCCCTCTACCTGGCCGACCATGGGCGTGACGCGATCCCGGCAAGCGTCCGCTGGGTGACCAATCAGACCGGCCGTTGGGGCTCGTGCACCCCAGCCGATCGGACGATTCGCATCTCCCACCGGCTGCAGGACATGCCGGACTGGGTGATCGACTATGTCCTGTTGCATGAGCTGGCCCACCTGATCGTCCCGAGTCACAACGCCCGGTTCTGGCAGCTCGTCGGCCGGTACCCGAAGACCGAGCGGGCCCGTGGCTACCTGGAGGGCGTCGCGGCCGTCTCCTCCTCCTGAGCCCTGTCGGCGGGGCGTAGGGTCGGTGCGTGGTACGACGGTTGGTGGTTGCCCTGCTCGCGCCGGTCTCCTGGACGCCGCCGGAGATTGACCCGACTGACTGGCGGACGGCGCTCGCCGAGGATGTGGTTGACCTACTCGCCACCCTGAACGAGGTGGAGACCGCCGTTGCCGTGGCCGAGGCCGACCGGTGGCTGGCCGACGCCGTGGTCTGGCCCGGCACCACCGTCTACCAGCTCCCGCGTCCCACCGTTGCGGCCGTCCTCGCCAGCTGCGGGCGGACCGCCCAGCCGAGCCAGTCGGCCGGCGTCAACCGGGCCGAGGCCGGGCACGGATACGACCAGGTGGCCGTTGTCGCCGGGGACGCCCCGGACCTGCCGGGGCTGACCATCGGCAAGCTGCTCCGGCCGCTCACCACCCGACCGATGGCCGTGGCCCCGGTGGTGGGTGCCGACACCGGCCTGCTCGGTGCGGCGGCCCGACTGCCCCTACCGGCGTGGCTACCGGCGCTGGACCTGGATCGGGCGGTGCCCGCAGCGGTACGTGCGGCGGCGCCACACCCCGCCGAGCTCGCCGTCACCGCGGGGTGGCATCGGCTGCGCGGCCCGGCCGACCTGGCCCGACTTGACCCCGCCCTGGCCGGCTGGGATGCCACCCGCACCCTGCTCGCCGGCGCCGGCATCCTGCGCTGACCGTGCCGGCATCCTGCGCTGACCCCGGCGGGGCCGGAGCGTCAGCTGGTGGCGGTGGGTGGGTCCTCCCCGTCGGGCTCGCCGGGGGCCTTCTCCGGCGGGCCACCCGGCGCGCTGAAGTCGAAGCTCTCCAGCTCGTCCGCATCGAGCCGGGCCTGGGCGAAGGCAACCGGGTCGGCGAAGTCGTCGTCGGAGGGCAGCAGGTCGGGGTGACCCCAGAGCGCATCCCGCCCGGCGATCCCCCGGTGCTCGGTGAGAGCCGCCCAGAGCGCCGCCGCCTCGCGTAGCCGCCGCGGCCGAAGCTCCAGGCCGACCAGGGCGGCGAAGGTCTGCTCGGCCGGACCTCCGGCGGCCCGCCGCCGCCGGAACGCCTCCCCGAGCCGGACGACGTTGGGCAGCCGCTCCCCGGCCGCGCTGTCAACCACGTGACAGACCCAGCCCTCGACGAGCGCGAGGGCCGTCTCTAGCCGGGCCAGCGACGCCTTCTGGGCCGGGTTGTCCTCCGGGGTGAAGATCCCCTCCAGCGCGATCGCCTGCATCGACTCCGGGTCGGTCGGGTCGACGCGGCCCATCGCCTCCTCAATCGCCTCCCGGTTGACCCGGATGCCCGAGGCGTACATCTCCACCGCGTTGAGTACGTGTCCGCGCAGCCACGGTACGTGCTCGAAGAGGCGCTGATGGGCGGCCTCGCGCAGGGCCACGTAGAGGCGTACCTCGTCCTCCGGCAGTTCCAGCCCGGCACCGTAGTCCCGGATGTTGGCCGGGACGAGTGCCGCCGTGCCGGCGGGGCCGAGCGGCAACCCGATGTCGCCGGCGGAGAGCACCTCGGCCGCGAGCGAGCCGAGGGCCTGGCCCAGCTGGCCCCCGAAGAGGGCCCCGCCGAGGGTGGCCACCATCGACTGCATCGGGCCGAGCTGGGCCCGCGCCTCCGGCGGCACCAGGTCACCCATGGCGCCGACCATCCGGCTGGCCACCGGGTCACACAACTTGCGCCACACGTCCAGGGTCTTGTAGATCCACTCATTCCGGTTCCACGCCACCGACGCGCGGATGCCCGACGGGAGCGCCGAGCCCGACTCCAACCAGAGGTCGGCCAGCCGCAGCGCCTCCTCCACCGCGTTGCGCTCGTACGGCGAGACAGCCGGATCACCACCGGCGCTGAGCTGGCTCGCCGCTACCTGGCGGGCCAGGTCCCAGTTCACCGGTCCACTGCCGGGCGCGGCGAGCAGGTGCTGCAGCTGGGACATGAACTGCTGCATCTGCGCGGGGTCGTTGGGGTCTGGTGGCTGGCCACCGGGGAGCGCGAAACCGAACGGAATATCAGGCACGGGGTCTACGGTACGCGCGCCGCGCCCCAGGTCGCGTCGGCTGGCGTCGCGTCAACGGTGAAGTCCTGGCAGGTCCGCTGGGGCCAGCGCACCCGGTCGGTACGCTCTGCCGCATGAGACGTCGTGGCATGACCGTCCTGCTCGGTGCCGTCTTTGTCGCCCTGCTTGGCATCGGCGTGCTCGCGGCGCCCATTCCGTACGTGGTGCTGGGCCCCGGCCCCACCGTCAACACGCTGGGCACCGAGGACGGCAAGGAGGTCATCCAGGTCAAGGATCGGGAGACCTTCACTTCGGCGGGGGAGCTGCGGTTGACCACGGTGGGGGTGCAGCCCTCGGTCAAGCTGCGCGGGGCGATCCAGGGTTGGTTCTCCGACGACGAGGCGGTGGTGCCGCGGGAACTGGTGTACCCGCCGGGGGAGAGCCGCGAGGAGGTCGAGGAGCGCAATGCGGAGGACTTCGAGGCCTCTCAGTCCAGCGCGGAGACGGTCGCGCTGCGCGAGCTCGGATTCCCGGTGACGGTCCAGGTCAAGACGGTGGCCGCGGACGGGCCCTCGGCCGGTCTGCTCCGTCCCGGCGACGTGGTGACCTCGGTTGACGGTCAGCCGGTCCCGGTGGCCGTCCGGCTGACCGAGTTGATCCAGGCCGAGCCGGCCGGCACCGTCCTGGAGATCGGTTACACCCGCGACGGGACACCCGGGACGGCGCGGATCACGACCCAGGAGCAGGACGGCAGGCCCCGGATCGGGATCGGGATCGAGCAGCAGCAACCGCACCCGTTCACACTGACGATCGACCTGGCGGACATCGGTGGCCCGAGCGCCGGGCTCATGTTCGCCCTCGGCATCATCGACAAGCTGACCCCGGAGGATCTGACCGGTGGGCAGATCATCGCGGGCACCGGCACGATCAATGACGTGGGCCAGGTCGGCCCGATTGGCGGTATCCCCCAGAAACTGGTCGGTGCCAAGGAGGCCGGCGCCACCGCCTTCCTGGTCCCGGCCGAAAACTGCGCCGAGGCGGTCCGCAACCGCCAGCCCGACCTGCCGCTGCTCAGGGTGGCGACGTTGGATGACGCGTTGACCGCCCTCGGGGAGCTGCGATCAGGGGGCGAACCGACCCGTTGCTGACCCAACCGCCGGCACTCGGCGTGACCGCGGACGACAGTTTTGGGAAGACCCCGTACTCTGGTGACCTGGTCGGAGCCGATCAATCGAACGTGCGGAGCCAACAGTGGTTATGCGTAGCAGCGCCCCCATGCCGAGGATGAGCCGACGCGGACGCGTCACGATTGGTGTCCTGGTCGGGGTGTTCGTACTGTTCACCCTGCTCGGCTGGGGGGTGCAGGCGTGGACCGACTGGCTCTGGTTCGGCGAGGTCGACTACACCGCGGTCTTCAGCGGAGTGCTCGTCACCCGGCTGCTGCTCTTCCTCGTGGTCGGCCTGGCCATGGCGGCCATCGTCGGTGGCAACCTCTGGCTGGCGCACCGACTGCGGCCCCGGCTGCGACCGCAGTCGCCGGAGCAGGCCACCCTGGAGCGATACCGGATGCTGCTCAGCCCTCGGCTCGGCATCTGGTTCACGGTGGCCGCCGTCGTGGTCGGCCTCTTCGCGGGGCTGTCGGCGCAGGGCAGGTGGAGCGAGTGGCTGCTGTTCCGTAACGGTGGGAACTTCGGAGTCAAGGACCCGGAGTTCGGGGTGGACATCGGCTTCTACGTCTTCGACCTGCCGTTCTGGCGCTATCTGCTCGGCGTCGCCTTCACCGCCGTGGTGTTGGCCCTGCTCGGGGCGCTCGCGGTGCACTATGTCTTCGGCGGGATCCGGCTCCAGGGCGTGGGGGACCGGATGAGCACCGCGGCGCGGGCTCACCTGAGCACGTTGATCGCGCTCTTCGTGCTGCTCAAGGCCGTCGCGTACGTGCTCGACCGGCGAACGATGCTGCTGGAGTACAACGACGGCGCCAACGTCTACGGTGCCGGTTACGCCGACATCAACGCGTTGCTTCCGGCGAAGGAGATCCTCGCCTACATCTCGGTCGTCGTGGCGATCGCGGTCCTCGTCTTCTCCAACGCCTGGATGCGGAACCTGGTCTGGCCGGGCATCTCGCTGGCCCTGCTCGGCGTCTCCGCGGTCGCCATCGGTGGCATCTATCCGTGGGCGGTGCAGACCTTCGAGGTCAAGCCGAGTGCCCGAGACAAGGAGGCGCGGTACATCGAGCGCAGCATCGAGGCGACTCGGGCGGCCTTCAGTCTGGGCGAGGCCGATACCTCGCGATACGCGGCGAGCAACCTGCAACCACCGGCGAGTCTCGCCACCGACACCGCGGTGGTGCCGAATGCCCGACTGCTGGATCCGCAGTTGGTCAGCGAGACCTACACCCAGCTTCAGCAGGTCCGTGGCTTCTACGATTTCGGTCCCAAGCTCGACATCGACCGCTACACCGTCGACGGGGAGACCCAGGACTACGTGGTCGGGGTCCGTGAGATCAACTATGGCGAGCTGACCACGCAGCAGAGCAACTGGATCAACCGACACACCGTCTACACCCATGGCTATGGCTTGGTCGCGGCCCCGGCGAACCGGGTGGTCTGCGGTGGCCAGCCGTACTTCGTCTCCGGCTTCCTCGGGGAGCGGTCGCAGGAGGGGTGTGCCGCACAGGTTGACCAGATCCCGGCCAGCCAGCCGCGGATCTACTACGGCGAGCGGATGGAGGCCGGCGACTACGCCATCGTCGGTAAGGCGAACCCGGAGGCCAACCCCGCCGAGTTCGACCGGCCGGTCGGCGAGGACGGATCCGAGTCCTACTACACCTACACCGGCTCCGGCGGTGTTGACGTCGGCTCGTTCGGTCGCCGGCTGCTCTACGCGATCAAAGAGCAGGAGTCGAACTTCCTGCTCTCCGAGGCGGTCAACGAGAACTCGAAGCTGCTCTACGTTCGTAACCCCCGGGAGCGGGTGGAGAAGGTCGCCCCGTTCCTCACCGTGGACGGCGACCCGTACCCGGCGGTGATCGATGGCCGGGTTACGTGGATCATCGACGGCTACACCACCGCCGCGACCTACCCCTACGCTGAGCGGATCAACCTCCAGACCGAGACCACCGACGAACTCACCAACCGGGGCACCTTCCAGCAGGCCCGGGAAAACATCAACTACATCCGGAACTCGGTCAAGGCGACGGTTGACGCGTACGACGGCACGGTCACCCTCTACGAGTTCGACGATGGTGACCCGGTACTCCGGGCGTGGAACAAGGCCTTCGGCGGCGACCTGATCAAGCCGAAGACGGAGATTCCGACCGAGCTGAGCGCCCACTTCCGCTACCCGGCTGACCTGTTTAAGGTGCAGCGGAACGTATACACCCGGTTCCACGTGACCAGCCCCGGTGACTTCTACTCCGGGCAGGACTTCTGGCAGGTGCCGAACGTGCCGGACGCGCCGGACAGCGGTCAGAAGCAGCCCCCGTACTACCTCTTCACCCAGATGCCGGGGCAGGACGAGCCGCGGTTCCAGCTCACCTCGGCGGTGACGCCGAACCGACGGCAGAACCTCGCGGCGCTGATGTCTGGCTCGTACGTGGACGGCAAGCCGCGGCTTGAGGTGTACGAGCTACCGGAAGACACGCGGATCTCCGGCCCGGTGCAGGTGCACCAGCAGATGACCAACAACGCCCAGATCCGGCAGCAGCTGAACCTGCTCTCGTCGAACCAGGCGCAGGTCCAGTACGGCAACCTGCTCTCCCTGCCGTTCGGCAACGGCATGCTCTACGTCGAGCCGGTCTATGTGAAGAGCAACCAACAGCAGGCCTATCCCCTGTTGCAGAAGGTGCTCCTCTCCTACGGCGACGGTGGATCGTTCGTCGTCCTGGCCGACAACCTCACCGACGGCATCAAACAGCTCGTCGAGCAGGGCGAACAGGACGGCGCACCGTCGCCTCCGCCCTCCGACGACGAGACGCCTCCGAGCCCGGAACCGACACCGACCGCGACTCCGACGACTCCGAGCGCAACCCCGCCCCCGCTCACGGGCGACTTGGCGGAGGCAGCCCAGCAAGTTCAGGCGGCGATCGTGGAACTCCGGGCCGCGCAGGAATCCGGCGACTTCGAGCGCTACGGCCGGGCGCTGCAGGCGCTGGATGAGGCGACCGCGGCCTTCGAGCAGGCAGCTGGGTCGCCGCCCGCCGCCACGCCGACCACGGCACCGTCGCCGGGCGGCTGACCCCAGCACGTAGGCCACAACGACGCCCCCCGGGATTCCCGGGGGGCGTCGTTGTGGGTGCTCGGTGGAGGCCGTTTTGCGTTGGCCCGGGGTAGTGCGCTAACGTTTACGAGCCGACGCGGGGTGGAGCAGCTCGGTAGCTCGCTGGGCTCATAACCCAGAGGTCGCAGGTTCAAATCCTGTCCCCGCTACTCATTCGAAAGCCCCGGAGGGATCCTCCGGGGCTTTCGCGTATTGGTGGACCGGTCCGGCGGGCCGATCCTGATGAGGTTTGTCAGGCGGGGCCGCCGGTTTGTCGGGTGTAGTGCGCAACGACCACACCACCGGCAAGGGGCCGCGTCGAGGTGAGCGTGAAGCGGTGCGGGTCGAAGCCCCGGTCAATCAGTGGGATACCGCTGCCGGCGACGATCGGGTTGAGTTTGAGCACCAGTTCGTCGAGTTCGTCGAGGAGCTGGCCGGCGAGCTGTCCGCCACCGCAGAGCCAGATGTCCCGGCCGGGCCGTGCCTTGAGCTGGCGGACGAAGGAGCTCGGGTCGCCGGAGAGGATCTCCACGTCCGGATAGCTGGCCGGGGCCAGCGAGCGGCTGAAGACGTACTGCTTCAGGTGGTCGTAGGGGCTGGTGTGTCCGTGCTTGAGGCCCGGCTCGTAGGTGACGCGGCCCATCAGCACGGTGTCGAAGCGACCGGTGGCCGGGGATGCGACACCGAGCTGGGCGTGGGTGAAGGTGGGCAGCGTCTGGGGCCACTCGGCCACCAGGTAGGACGCTAGATCGGGCTCCAGGGGGAAGAAGTCGAACGATCCGTCGGGCGCGGCGATGAAGCCGTCGAGCGTGACGGCGACGAAGTAGACGAGCTTACGCAAAGCGACTCCGATGTTCGGACGGTCCACAGAGGTGGTCGTGGATCGACGCGAACCTACAACACCGGTCGTGGATGTACTGGGTAAATACTGGGCAGGGGGGTGCGGATCATGGCCGGATCGGATGGGCTACAGTAGTGAAGCCGACGCGGGGTGGAGCAGCTCGGTAGCTCGCTGGGCTCATAACCCAGAGGTCGCAGGTTCAAATCCTGTCCCCGCTACTCGTTCGAAGGCCCTGGAGGTTTCCTCCAGGGCCTTCGCCGTACCCGGCTTGCGCGGGTCGGCCAGGATGGGGTCATGTCTGCATTCGCGAAGTGGTGGAGCCGGCTCAGCACGGTCCTCGGTGCGGTCGTACTGGCGGTCTTTGTCCCGGTGGCGGCTTGGGCGGCCAGTGGCCCGGGTGAGCTGGTGATCGAGGCCGCCCGGCGCCGCCGCGGGGGCTTCGGTTTCCTCGGGTTCCTTTGTTGCCTGGTTGTGGTCGTCGTGATCGTGTTGCTCGCCCTGCGGCTCCTCCGTGGTCGGCGCGGTCCCCGGCGCTGAGTCGACCAGTGGCTTCGGCGCCCCGGCGCTGAGTCCACCAGCGGCCGCGGCGCCCCGACGCGCGTTTCGGTCAGTCTTGCGGACCGCGCTCCGCCGGCGCGGGCCGGTCTGGGCCGCGTGATGTACTAGCTCGCGTGGAACTTCTGCATTCGGGCAAGGTCCGGGATGTCTACGCTGACGGCGACGACCTGATCCTGGTCGCCTCGGACCGCGTCTCTGTCTACGACGTCGTGCTGCCGACGCCGATCCCGGAGAAGGGCAAACTTCTCACGGCGCTCTCGCTGTGGTGGTTCGACCAGCTCGCCGAGCTGGTGCCGAACCACGTGCTCTCGGCGACCGACGTGCCGCCGGAGTTCGCCGGCCGGGCGATTCGGTGCCGGCGACTGGAGATGGTTCCGGTGGAGTGCGTCGCCCGGGGCTATCTGGTCGGTGGCGGCTTCGCCGAGTACCAGCGCACCGGAACGGTCTCCGGGATCGAACTGCCGCGCGGATTGGTCGAGGCGGCCACCCTGCCGGAGCCGATCTTCACTCCCTCCACCAAGGCGCCGGTAGGAGAGCACGACCAGCCGATGACCTTCGGTGAGGTGGTGGACAAGGTTGGCGCGGAGACCGCCGAGCGGCTGCGTCAGGTCACCCTCGACGTGTACCGACGGGGAGCCGAGCTCGCCGCCGACCGCGGAATTCTGATCGCCGATACCAAGATTGAGTTGGGTTGGGCTACCGATGGCACGCTGACGATCGGCGATGAGCTGCTGACCTCGGACTCGTCCCGGTTCTGGCCGGCCGAGTCGTACCAGCCGGGGCGCGCCCAGTTCTCGTACGACAAGCAGTATGTGCGGGATTGGGCCACCAGGAGCGGGTGGGACAAGCAGAGCCCGGCGCCGGAGGTGCCGGGTGAGGTCGTTGCCGCCACCCGTGCCCGCTACGTCGATGTCTACGAGAAGCTCACTGGCGAGCGCTGGAGCTGATCGGGTCGTAGAATCGGTGGCTGTGCGCCAACTCGCCGTTTTCAGTGGAAGCGCCCACCCTGACCTCGGTGCGGAGATCTGCACCCACCTGGGGGTGCCCCTGTACCCCACTCGGGTGTCCCGGTTCGCCAACGACTGCCTGGAGGTGCAGTTACAGGCCAACTGCCGGGAGCGGGACGTCTTCCTGATCCAGCCACTGGTCCCGCCGGTGCAGGAGCATCTGGTCGAGTTGCTGTTCATGGTCAACGCGGCCCGAGGAGCCTCCGCCGGTCGGATCAGCGTGGTGCTACCGCACTACGCGTACGCCCGCTCCGACAAGAAGGACGCGCCGCGAATCTCGATCGGTGGCCGGTTGGTCGCGGACCTGCTCACCGCGGCCGGCGCCGATCGGGTGCTCACGATGACCCTGCATTCGCCGCAGGTCTACGGCTTCTTCGGCATCCCGGTCGATCACCTGCACGCGTTACGCGAACTAGCCGCCCACTTCCAGGCGCATGATCTGAGCAACACCGTGGTGGTCTCGCCCGACTTGGGCTACGTCAAGGAGGCGGCGGTCTTCGCCCGGCAGCTCGGCACGCCGGTCGCCGCCGGTGCCAAGCAGCGCTTCGGGGGCGACCGGGTGGAGATCAGCACGATCATCGGCGAGGTCCAGGGCCGAGACGTGATCGTGGTGGACGACGAGATTGTCAAGGGCAGCACGGTGGTCGAGCTGATGGGCCACCTGCGCGAGTTGGGGGTCCGCTCGATCCGACTGGCCTGTACCCACGGTCTCCTCGTGGACGGAGCCGTGCAGCGGTTGAGCGAGCAGGAGGAGGTGCGGGAGATCGTCTGCACCAACACGGTTCCCATCCCCACCGAGAAGCGGATCCCCATGCTGACCGTACTGTCGGTGGCCCCTGCGTTGGCTGAGGCGATTCGTCGGATTCACAACGGTGAGTCGGTGAGCGCGCTCTTCGGCTGAGCCACCCTGCCCCCGGCTAGTCGGGAGCGGCGTGTGGGATCGGCAGGAGGGTCGTGATGCGGACGACCGTGCCGGCCCGGTCGGACGCCACGTCCATGGTGTCGCTCAGCTCGCGGGCCAGCCAGAGCCCCCAGCCACCGACCGATTCCGGGGCCGGGCGGTGGTGGACTCCGAGGAGCCGGCTGCTGACCCCGTCCCCATGATCGGAGACCTCGCAGACCAGGCTCCCGGCCTGCTGCCACATCCGTAGCGACCCGCGGCCGCCGCCGTGGCGAACCGCGTTGGTGGTCAGCTCGTTGACCGCCAACACGAAGTCGTTGAGCCGCTGGCCCCGTAGGCCCGCCGCGTGCGCGCACGCGGCGGCCGAGTGGCGGAGCCGGGTCACCTCTCCCTGGTCGAAGGTGACGGCGATCAACAGGCAGGATTCCGGGGGCGTAGCCGTGCGCGGTAGGTCCGGGTCTACGTTCGTCATGGCCCTTCCCGGCAGGGGGTCACGGTGCGGAATAGTGGCAATTTTCACCGTACGCCAGGGTCGCTACCCGGATCGATGGCCGACTGCCGCGGGATTAGACCGCCGGCGGCGGGCGGGTCTCGTGGACCGCCAGTTCCTCCGCGCTCGCACCGCCTCCCGCCGAACCCGCGTCGTACGCGACCGAGTCGGTCTCCTGGTCGGGATGGATGCCCTCATCCGGCTCAACCAGCCGACCCACCTGGGCGTCGGCCCCGGTACCGAGCAGGCCGTGGTCGTAGAGGGAGACCGGGGAGTTCGGATCGGAGGAGGGCCCCGGTTCGAACACGTCCGCGTCGAGCTGGGCTTGGGCGGCCTGCTCTGGGCTGTTCGCCTCGGCGGCGATGTCCGGGTCCACCGGGCCGGACAACGGATCATCCGCCGGCCGCTCGTACCGCTCCCGGCCGAGTTTGGCATCCAACGACTCGCCGTCGAGCTGTTCGTCGGCGGTGGTCCCGAACCGGTCGACCGCGACCGGCATCCGGTCTCCGGGTAGCTGAGCCGGGTCCGGGCCGTCTGCCTCCCGTCCCGTCCGGACATCGTCCTTCGCCGTCGAGTCGTCGTCGGCGGTGTCAGGCAGGCCCATCGCCTCCGGGTCGGACACCGGAGTCGGGTACTCGTCGTCGCGCATGCCGATGCTCTACCCGCTGCCCCACGTCTCATAACCGTCGCTCCGGCCGCTGTCGTCAGGCTGTGGTGCTGGTGGCGCTCCGCCGCCGATCCGCCAGTTTCGGCTCCCCGACCCCGGGGTAATGGGACCCTCTGACCGGGAGGACCCGCCACTGTGACGATGCCTGGAGGTGACCATGCGTGTCGGTCTCGTCTGCGCGCACGCCGACCCGTCCCGGCGTGCCGGTGGCCTGTCAGTCGGAACCCATCAGCACATCGCCCGGGTCGCCGCCGAACTCGCCGGGCGGGGGCACGACGTCCGGCTCTACGAGCGCCACGACGCCCCGGACCAGGCGGCGACGGCGACGGCGGACGGCTACCTGATCGAGCGGGTCCCGGTCGGTCCCGCCGCGGCGGTGCCCACCGGCGAGTTGGTTGGCCACGTCGCCGAGTACGGCCGTTGGCTGACCGGTCGGTGGGCGGACGACTGGGTGCCGGAACTGGTGCACGGGCACTACTGGCTCGGTGGGCTCGCCGCCGCGCACGCCGTTCGCGAGACCGACATCCCGATCGTGCAGACGTTCCACTCGCTCGGGTTGGAACAGCTGCGCCGCCTCGGTACGCGCTACGGGGCGCCACCGGAGCGAATTCCGTTGGAGCGGGCACTCGTTCGCGTGGTGGACATCGCGGTGGCTCAGTCCAACGACGAGGTGGACGAGTTGGCCCGGCTGGGTCTGCAACGTGCCTCCGTGGCGTTGGTCCCACCAGGGGTGGACGCGGAGCTGTTCCACCCGGACGGGGAGGCGGCGCTGCGTGCGGCGCGACCGCGGATCCTCTCCGTGACCACCCTCGACCCCGGCCACGGCCAGGAGGATTTGATCCGGGTGATCCGGATGATCGGCGACGCGGAACTGGTGATCGTCGGCGGCCCGCCAGGCGAGCGGCTCGCTGGGCACGCCGAGGCACGCCAACTCCTGGAACTGGCCGAACACAATGGGGTGGCCGACCAGGTGACTCTGGTGGGGGCGGTGCCGCACGAGCAACTGGCCACCTGGTACCGCTCGGCGGACGTGGTGGCGTGTACGTCGGGCTACGTGTCGGCCGGCCGGGTGTCGTTGGAGGCGATGGCCTGCGGCGTGCCGGTCGTCGGGTACGCGATGGGTGGGATCGCCGACGCCGTCGTGGACGAGGTCACCGGACGGCTGGTTCCGCCGGGGGACGTACGTGCCCTGGGGGTGACGCTGCGTCAGCTGATGGCCGACAGCGCCGGGCGGTTCGCCTACGGGCACGCCGCCGTGGACCGGGTGCGGTGTAGCTACACGTGGGAGCGGACCGGTGCTGCCCTGGAGCGGCTCTACGAGCGGGTGGTCCGTTGTCGCGCCCCGGTTGAGGCCGCCTGAGCGCTCAACCGCCCCGGCGGCGCTGAGCTGGCCCGGCCAACGCTGACCACGACCCGTTCCCGCCTACCGGTCGCGGCGTGCTGGTGCTGCGGCTCCGCGTATCGGGTCAGCCCGAGCACGGCGGCGAGGGTGACCAGGAAGCCGGCTGCGGCCAGCCACTCCCGTCCCGGCCAGATCTGGTCGCCGAGCAGCAGTAGCCCGATGATGGCTGCCGGCACCGCTCCGGCCGCGTCCATCGCGGCCACTGCGGCCGTGGTTGACCCGCGTTGCATCGCCAGGCCGAGTAACAGCTGGCCGATGACCGAGTGGGCCACCAGCAGGTAGAACAGCGGATTGCCGAGGAACTCCTCCGCCGAGTGGGTCGAGGCAAGTGGTCGGGCCGCCACCGCCGCGGCGGAGAAGGCCAGGCCGGCGAGGGAGCCGAGCGCGACCGATCCGGGCGCGCCGTGCAGCCGTACCGCGAAGAAGCCCAGGAGGGCGATCACGCCCAGGGTCGCCGCCAGGATTACCAGGCCGGCGGTGCCGAGTTGCCGCGAGGGTGCCGGCCGGGCCGAGAGCACCAGTCCGGCGATCCCGGCGACGAGCAGCACCAGCAGGACGACCTCCGCCCTTGGTAGTCGCCACCTCAGCAGGAGTACCCCGAGCAGGGCGGTCACGCCGAGCCCCGCCGCCATGCTGGCCTGCACCAGGAAGAGCGGCAGATCCCGTCGGGCCAGGAAGGCCAGCACGAAACCGCCGACCTGGCAGCCCAGACCGAGCAGGTAGGTGCGGTGTCCGGCCAGTCGCAGCAGCAACCCCGGGTCGAACGAGTGGTGCACGGTGGTGCGGGCCGCCGCGACCGACTGGAGTAGGTTGGCGAGCCCGTACGCGATGATCATTGCCGCGAGGAAGCACCAACCGGAGGAAACCACAGCGCGAGGATAGAGGCTGACCGAGATCAGCGCGCAGGTGCTCGCTCCAGGCGGGCGAGGACGTCGCTGTGCAGCGGACCGTTCGTGGCGACCGCGCTGATCCCGCCGGGGCCGGCGGCCCCCGGGGCGGGCTGGCCGGCCAGGTCGGTGAAGGCGCCGCCCGCCTCGGTCACGATCGGTACCAGCGCGGCGATGTCCCACAGCGACAGCTCCGGCTCCACCATGATGTCCAGCGCGCCCTCGGCCAGCAGCATGTATCCGTAGAAGTCGCCGTACGCCCGGCTGCGCCACGCGTCCCGCATGATCTGGAGGACCGCCGGCAGCCGCCCGCGCTCCTCCCAGCCGTCGAGCGAGGAGTAGCAGAAACTGGCGTCGGTCAGCTCGGTCACCGCCGATACCTGGATCGGCGCGCCGGACGCCTGGTCCGGGCCCGCGTACGCCCCCTCGCCGAGCGCCCCCCACCAGCGCCGCCCCAGGGCCGGTGCGGAGACCAGACCGGCGACCGGTTGGTCCCCCTCGAGTAGGGCGATGAGCGTGGCCCACACCGGCACGCCGCGAACGAAGTTCTTCGTCCCGTCGATCGGGTCGATCACCCACTGCCGCCCGCCTGGTCGGCCGGTGGGCTGCTCGCCGTACTCCTCGCCGAGTAGGCCGTCGTCGGGGCGCTCGGCACCGAGCAGAGCCCGAATCTCCTGCTCGACCGCGGTGTCGGCGTCGGAGACCGGGGTGAGATCTGGTTTCGTGTCCACTCGCAGGTCCACGGCGCGAAACCGGGCGGTGGAGACCGCGTCGGCGGCGTCCGCGAGGCGGTGGGCGAGGGTGATGTCGGCGGCGTAACCCTTCATCCCGGGAACAGTAGTGCCGGTCTGGTCAACTCTCCGCCGGCGGGCTACCCGGGTCTCGGGAACCCGGCTTGGTGCGTGGCTCGCTCTCGCCCGTGCGCGAGGCGAGGAGCCGCCGGTACGAGGCCAGCCGGCGCGGGTCGGCCTGGCCGACGGCGACCCGGGCGCCCAGCCCGCAGAGCGGCTCACCGGCGGTGTGTGGGCAGTTCGCCGGGCAGTCGGCTGCCCCCTCGGCGAGGTCGGGGAAGCCGTGTAGGAGGCTCTCGGCGGAGACGTGGGCCAACCCGAAGCTGCGGATCCCCGGGGTGTCGATGATCCAGCCCTCGGCGGCGTCGGCGACCGGTGGCAGCCGGAGCGCCACCACACTGGTTGACGTGTGCCGGCCCCGACCGATCGCGCTGACCTGGCCGACTGCCCGGGTGGCCGCGGGGACCAGGCGGTTGACCAGTGTCGACTTGCCGACGCCGGAGTGCCCCACCAGTACCGAGATCCGTCCGGCCAGGAGACCGCGTAGCGCGTCCAGGGTCGAGTCGGGGCAGATCAGGACGGAGGGCAGCGCCAACTCGGCGTAGTACCCGAGCACCTCCTCCGGTCCGGCGAGGTCGGCCTTGGTGAGGCAGAGCAGCGGTTCGATGTCGGCGTCGTACGCGGCCACCAGGCAGCGGTCGATGAAGCCGGTCCGGGGTGGCGGATCGGCCAGTGCGCTGACGATCACGAGCTGGTCGGCGTTGGCGACGACGACCCGTTCCAGTCGCCCTTCGGCGGTGGTCGCGTCATCCTCGGCGGTACGTCGCAGCACCGAACTGCGGCCGGCTATGCGCACGATCCGGGCCAGCGCCCCGGGCGCGCCGGACGTGTCGCCAACCAGCCCGACCCGGTCGCCCACCACGACGGATTTGCGACCCAACTCCCGGGCCCGCATCGCGGTCACCGGTGCCTGCCTCGGGTCGACGTTCGCCAGCACGCAGGTGTAGCGGCCGCGGTCCACGGCGATGACGAACCCCTCGACCGCGTCCGCGTGGCGCGGACGCTTTCGGGTACGCGGGCGTGACGACCTGCCGGGCCGAATCCGGACGTCGTCCTCGTCGTACTCCCGCCGCCTCGTCGCCAGGACAGCTCCCCTCAGCTCTTGCCGGTTACCATCGCCGACCATAGCGCCGGGAATTCCGGCATCGTCTTCGAGGTGCAGGAAACGTCGCTCAGCTCGATGCCGGGCACGGCCAGCCCGGCGATCGCGGCGGCGTGCGCCATTCGATGGTCGTGGTAGGTCTCGAATACTCCGCCGCGGAGCGGCCGGGGTCGGATCGCCAGCCCGTCCTGGGATTCGGTCAGGTCGGCGCCGAGCGCGGTGAACTCGCGGGCGAGTGCCGAGATTCGATCGGTCTCGTGCCCCCGGATGTGGGCGATCCCGGTAAACCGGGAGGGGGAGTCGGCGAGCATCGCCAGCGCGGTCAACGCCGGGGTCAGCTCACTCACGTCGGAGAGGTCGGCAGTCAGGCCGTGCACGCTGCCGGTGCCCCGCACGGTCAGCCCGGCGGTGGAGAGCGACACTTCGCCCCCCATCTCCTGTAACAGCCCGCGGAGCCGCTCGACTGGTTGGACGCTGCCGCCCGGCCAGCCGGTCACGGTTACCTCACCACCGGTGACCAGTGCGGCGGCGAAGAAGGGGACCGCGCCGGAGAGGTCCGGTTCGATCTTCCAGCCCCGGCCGGTCAGTGGGCCCGGTTCGACCGTCCAGACGTCGGGGGTGGTGTCGTCGATGGCGGCACCGGCGGCTCGCAGCATCTGCACCGTCATCCGCAGGTGGGGCGCGGAGGGCACCGGTGGGCCGACGTGTCGAACGACCACCCCCCGGTCGAAGCGGGGCGCCGCCAGTAGCAGCCCGGAGACGAGCTGACTGGAGGCGCTGGCGTCGATCACGACCTCGCCGCCGCGAATGTTTCCGGCACCGAGCACGGTCAGCGGCAGACTCCCGGAGGCCGGCGAGGTGATCCGGACGCCGAGGTGGCGCAGTGCGTCCAGGAGTGGTCCGAGTGGACGTTGGCGGGCCTGCGGGTCGCCGTCGAAGGTGATTCGACCGTCGGCGAGGCCCCCCACCGGGGGCAGGAAGCGCATCACCGTGCCGGCGAGTCCGACATCGATGTGTGCCGGTCCGGCCAGCGGGTGCGGCCGGATCAGCCAGCGTTCGTCGTCGCTGATCGAGACGTGCGCACCCATCGCCCGTAACCCGTTGGCCATTAACTCGGTATCCCGGGCCCGTAGGGGCCGGGCGAGCGTCGATGGGCCGGTAGCCAGGCCGCTGAGCACCAGGGCACGAGCGGTCAGTGACTTGGAGCCGGGTAGGCGCAGCGCCGTCGAGACCGGATCCGAGGCGGTCGGCGCGGTCCACGGCCGCAGCGGCCGGGTAGCGGTCAGATGTCCCACGATTACATTCTGCCGCCTGCACGAACCGTTACTGACGGCTACCCCCGGTTGTTCGCTCGGTTCGCGGGACGGCGGGCGACCGGTGGGGGCGCTAGCGTGTCGGGTGTGTGCGGGAGATA
Organism: Salinispora pacifica DSM 45544; assembly: GCF_000378845.1. NCBI lineage: Bacteria > Bacillati > Actinomycetota > Actinomycetes > Micromonosporales > Micromonosporaceae > Salinispora > Salinispora pacifica. Next base: position 4,140,055 of record NZ_KB905359.1, read on the forward strand.
CGCGACGACCCGGTCCGCGGGGGACCTGAGCGCGATGTTCGAGGCGTACGACGAAACGGGCGGTCGGCTCAGCGCAGCCTACAACGTCGCCCCCACCGATCCGGTGCCGTTGGTTCGGGCCACCGCGGCCGGCCAGCGGACACTCTCCCTGGGGCGCTGGGGCTTCGTCCCGGCCTGGTCGCGCTCCCGGGCCGGCGCTGCTCGCATGATCAACGCTCGGGCTGAGACGGTGGCCACCAGTCGGGCGTACGCCCGTGCCTTCGCCCGTCACCGTTGTCTGCTGCCGGCGGACGGTTGGTACGAGTGGGTCCGTCACCCGGGTGGCAAACAGGCGTACTACCTGACTCCCCGGGACGGCTCGGCGGTCGTCTTCGCCGGCATCTGGTCGGTGTGGGAGGGCCCCGACGGTCCGTTGCTCACCTGCGGCATCGTGACCACCGCCGCCCGTGGTGACCTGTCCGAGGTGCATGACCGGATGCCGCTGTTGCTGCCCACCGAGCGGTGGGGTGCCTGGCTGGGGCCCATGGACGGGCCGGTGGATCTGCTCGCCCCGCCGTCGCTGGAGTGGCTGGCCGGGTTGGAGATCCGTCCGGTCGGGCCGGCGGTTGGCAATGTCCGTAACGACGGCCCGGGCCTCGTCGAACGGGTCACCGCGTCGGTGCCGCACCGGCGTGGCGGCGGGCTCGGAGAGGAGACACTTTTCTGACGTATCCGTGACTTAGGGTCAGGTGATTTGTCGGTTTTAAGAGCAAAACTTTCTTGTTTTTTTTAGCTTTTTCCCGCTACCCCTTGTATCGACGTCAAAAAGTGCGATACACCAGATCGCCGGTGGTGGGCGTCGATTCGCATGCGGCGAGTTGCGCCCGAGATTTCCGGTCCCACGGGGGAGGTGGGTGGATGACCAGGGCACGTATGCCCCGTCCACACGAGGTTGCTGCGGCACGACGTGACACGCGCCTGTTGCGGGCGCTGCACGAGCGCCAGCAAGACGAGGCATGGCGTACCAGAGGCCTGTGCCAGAGCGTTGACCCGGAAACTTTCTTTCCGGCGCCAAACGAGCCGGCGGACGCCGCTATCGCGCTCTGTCACACCTGCGATGTCCAGGGGGCTTGTCTCGCCTGGGCGCTGGAGGTCGGTGACTGCTACGGCGTGTGGGGTGGCACCACCCCGCGCGAGCGCCGGGCCATGCTCGTCGCCTGGCGTGGCGAGGGTCAGCCCGCGCTCACGGACGCCGCCCGGCCGCTGGTCCGGGGCCGGCGGCTGACCCCGGTGCCGCTCGGCGGTTAGGGGTCGGTGCGCCGCGTGCCCGGAGCAGTGTCGCGACGGTCAGAATGGTGGTGTGTCACCGACCGAGGAGATCAACACCCCGCACGGGCCGGCCGGGGTGGACCTCGACCGGCCCGTCGGTTCGCCGTCCGCCCTGCTGGTGCTCGGTCATGGGGCGGGCGGCGGGGTGGATGCGCCGGACCTGCTCGCGCTGCGGGACGCCGCGCTGGCCGCCGGTCTGGTCGTTGCCCGGGTGACTCAGCCCTACCGGCTCGCGGGGCGGCGCGCGCCCGCGCCCGCGCGGCAGCTCGACGCGGCCTGGACGGTGGTGTTGTCCGCACTTCGGGCGCGGTGTCCCAAGGTTCCGCTGGTGGTGGGCGGCCGCTCCAGTGGCGCCCGGGTGGCCTGCCGTACCGCCGACGCGGTGGGGGCAGCCGGCGTGGTGGCCCTGGCGTTTCCGTTGCACCCACCGGGCCGACCGGAGCGTTCTCGCGCCGCCGAGTTGCCGGCCAACGTGCCGACGGTGGTGGTGAACGGCGACCGGGATCCGTTCGGGATACCGGTCGCCGCGGTGTCGACGGTGCACGTCATCACCCGGCCGGGGGAGCGGCATGAGCTGCGCAGGGATCCGCTGGGCACGGCGACGGTGGTCCTCGACTGGCTACGAGCCGGTGGCTGGACCCGTCCCCCGGATGGGTCGTCGCGTGGGGCCGCACCGCCTGACCGCACCGATGAGGCGTGACCGCGGTGGGAGACTCTCGTTGCTTTGGATGGCGCCGCCCGCCCAGCCCGGCGGCGGCGCCGGTCCTCCCGGGCCCTTCCTGGTCCCAGTTCCGGTCCCCGCCGAGGTCGGGCCGGGACCAGGAAAGGGGGCCGATGGCTGGAATTCCCGCCCCGCCGACCTGCGTTACACCCCGCGGACGACTTTTCCGACGAGGGGGTGGCCGATGCCGGTCGAGACGCAGGCCCGGGAGCTGGACAAGCGGGACACGCGGCGGCTACACCGTGTGCTGGAGGGGCCGGACTGGCCAGCGGTGCCGTCGGTAGCCGGGGTCTCGGTCGGGCACCTGGGCGGAAGTGAATCTGTCGGCGAGCGGGTACACGTATCCTCGGCGAGGAAACAGCCGACGCGAGGGGATGTGCGGTTGACCACCGAGAAGACGGACGAGCGCAGGGCCCGCTTCGAGCGGGATGCGATGCCCTTCGTTGACCAGCTCTACGCAGCCGGCCTACGGATGACCCGCAACCCGGCAGATGCCGAGGACCTGGTCCAGGAGACGTATCTGAAGGCGTACGCGGCCTTTCACCAGTTCGAGCAGGGCACCAACCTGAAGGCCTGGCTGTATCGAATCCTGACCAATACCTATATCAACTCCTACCGGCGGCGGCAGCGGCAGCCGATTCAGGCGCCGACCGAGGAGATCACCGACTGGCAGCTTGCCGAGGCCGAGTCGCACACCTCCAGCGGGCTGCGCTCCGCGGAGACGGAGGCACTGGATCGGTTGCCGGACAGCGACATCAAGCAGGCCCTCCAGCAGCTACCCGAGGAGTTCCGGCTGGCGGTCTACCTCACCGACGTCGAGGGCTTCTCCTACAAGGAGGTAGCCGAGATCATGGGTACGCCGATCGGCACGGTGATGTCACGCCTGCACCGCGGTCGTCGTAATCTGCGCAAGCTGCTGGAGCAGTACGCGGCCGAGCGGGGCTTCAGCTCTGCGTCGTCGGCCAAGGGCTCGACCGGCCGGGGGGTGTGACGTGAGCTGTGGAGAGCCGCACGAGACGGACTGCCGCGAGGTGTTGGCGGAGGTCTATCTCTACCTGGACCTGGAGTGCGCCGAGGAGCGGCGGAAGCTGATCCGACACCATCTCGACGAGTGCGGGCCATGCCTGCGCGAATACGGCATCGAGCAGGAGGTTCAGGCGCTCGTGGCCCGTTGCTGCGGTAACGAGACCGCTCCGGACCAGCTTCGCGAGCGGCTTCGCAGCAAGATCGCCGAACTCGTGGTCTTCGGCAGTAGCGAGTCGCGAGAGTTGGCTGACTGACCGACCGGGGTGACGCCGCGGTGGCCCGGACCGACCTCGGTCCGGGCCACCGTTGTCCCCGCTGGCCGAGCCGGCTGGGCCTGGTCGTGGCGGCGGCTCAGGAGTTGGGGCGCTTGCCGTGGTTGGCCGCGCCCTTCTTACGGGCTTTCTTCTTCCGGGCCCTCTTGGCCATGGTGACCTCCTCGTGGTTCGTGGGCGCCGCGGCAGCACGACCGCCGCGACGGGAAACCGGACGCGTCCGACCCTAGTGCTGCTGCCGTCGGCCGGCGGGCCCGCCCCGCGGCGCCGCCGTGGCGAGGGGCACGCGCGCTGCTTCTCGGGGGTGCTCGGGCGTCCCGGCGCGAAACTGGCTGTGGATCGGGTCTTGGCGTGGCCACCCGTCCCGGCCCGGCTCATGATTGGATACGTCGGCAGGACAGTCGCGAGAGAAAGGGCTGTGGAGATGGCCGAGGAGATCCGCGCCGAGATGGTGGCGAACGTCTGGAAGGTCGTCGCGTCGGCCGGGGACACCGTGTCCGAGGGGGACACGCTGGTGATCCTGGAGTCGATGAAGATGGAGATCCCGGTCGTCAGCGAGTCCGACGGCGTCGTGCAGGAGCTGGCGGTCAATGAGGGGGACGTGGTGCAGGACGGCGACCTGATCGCGGTGATCGGTTGAGTGTCCTGGTCCGTCCCGTCGAGCCGGCCGACCATGCCGCGGTCGCCCGGCTGACAGTCGCCGCCTACGAGGCGGACGGACAGCTCAAGGGCGAGCATGGGTACGCGGCTGTGCTCGCCGACGTCCCGGCTCGGGTGGAGCACGGTGAGGTGCTGGTTGCCGTGGACGCCGGCACCGAAGCCGTGCTCGGTTCGGTCCTCTTCGTGCTGCCCGGTACCCGTTTTGCCGAGCTCTCCGGAGCCGGTGAGGCGGAGTTCCGAATGCTCGCCGTGGACCCGGCAGCGCAGGGCCGGGGGGTTGGCGCGGCTCTGGTGGAGGCGTGCGTGGCGCGGGCGACCGAGTTGGGCTGTTCCGCGCTGGTGATCTGCATCCGGGATGGCCTCGCCGCCTCGGCGCAGCGGCTCTATCTGCGGCGGGGGTTCATTCGGGCACCGGAGCTGGACTGGTCGCCGGTGGCCGATGTGCTCCTGCGTGGAATGCGGCTCTCGCTGCCCGCCTGAGCTGGCGGCTGGGTTAGCGGGGGTCGTCGGTCGTGGGTGGGCCGATGGCGGTGATGAGTTCATCGGCCACCTTCAGGGCGACCCCCCTTCGTTCCTGGTCGGTCAGGCCGGGCGCCCGTACCCCGAACCAACTGCTGTGTACGGAGAAGAGCGCGAGGGTGGCCCGGAGTTGGGCCTCGGGGGAGGAGTCGTCGCCGCAGAGCAGGTCGGCCAGCTGGAACATCCGCTCCCGGATCTGCTGGCCGGCGGCGAGACTCCGTAACGCGGTCTGGTTCTGCTCGAAGAAGCGCATCACCGACGAGTGTTGCCCGGCGCACATGGTGTCCGCGTACCGACCGATGATGTTCCGTCGGGTGGTCAGCGTGGCGGGTTGCGCCTTGGCCCAGGCGACGAGGTCATCCAGCTGATCGAGGCGGTCCTCGACGAAGCTGTTGACGATCTCGTCTTTGCTCTTGAAGTGGTAATAGAGCGCTGCCTTCGTCACGTCGAGCCGTTCGGCGATCTCGCGGAGCGAGGTCTTCTCGTAGCCCTGCTCGGTGAAGAGCTCCAGGGCGACGGTCTTGATTCGTTCCCGCGTGCTGCCGGTGCTCTCCCGCACTGTCATCACCTGATCCGCTTGACTGTCGTCGGCACCCCAACTTACCGTACGGCTAGTAAGGTGGCTAGCCGGTCGGCAAGTAAGCTCACCACCCCGAGGGGAACGACGTATGACCCAGGCAACCCAGGCAGCCCCGGCGCTGAGGCGACCGAATATTCGGATCGTGCTCTTCGGCCTGATGATCGCCATGATGCTGGCGATGTTGGACAACATGATCGTCAGCACCGCCCTGCCGAGGATCGTGGGTGAGTTCGGCGGGCTGGACCACTTCACCTGGGTCGTTACCGCCTATGTCCTCGGGACCACCGTCTCCACTCCGATCTGGGGCAAGCTCGGTGACCTCTTCGGCCGGAAGCCGATCTTCCTCACCTCGGTGGTGATCTTCCTGGTCGGGTCCGCGCTCTGCGGAATGGCGGGCTCCGAGCTGCTCGGCGGGCCGGATGACGGGATGATGGAGCTGATCGCCTTCCGTGCGGTGCAGGGCCTCGGCGCGGGTGGCCTGATGGTCGGTGTGTTGGCGATCATCGGCGATCTGGTGCCGCCCCGTGAGCGGGGCCGCTACCAGGGGATGATCGCCGGGATCATGGCGATCGCCCTGGTAGCTGGCCCGCTGGTCGGCGGTTTCATCACCGACCATCTCTCCTGGCGCTGGGCCTTCTATGTCAACCTGCCCCTCGGCGGGGCCGCGCTGGTACTGCTCGTCGCCACCCTGCGTCTGCCCCGGCACCGCACCGAGCACCGGATCGACTGGCTCGGTGCCGCACTCCTCGCGGTCGGGATCACCGCGATCGTGCTGATCACCACCTGGGGCGGCAACGAGTACGCCTGGCGTTCGCCACAGATCGTTGGCCTGGTGGTTCTCGCGGTGGCTTCGCTCGCCTTCTTCGCGGTCGTCGAGCGGCGGGCCACCGAGCCGGTCCTGCCGCTGTCGCTCTTCGCGAACCGCAACTTCGCGCTGATCTCGGTGATCGGCTTCCTGCTCGGCTTCGCGATGTACGGGGCGATGAGCTTTCTGCCGCTCTACCAGCAGACCGTGCAGGGCGCCTCAGCCACCGAATCCGGGTTGCTTCTGCTGCCGCTGATGTTCGGCATGCTGGTGGTGTCGTTGGTGGTGGGACGGACGATCACCAGGACTGGTCGGTACCGGGTCTTCCCGATCATCGGCGGTGCGGTGATGAGTGTTGGCATGGTCCTGCTGACGCGGCTCGACGCGCAGACCGAGGTGGCGGAGTCCTCGCTCTACCTACTCGTGCTCGGCGTCGGCATGGGCTTTCTCATGCAGACGACGATGCTGATCGCGCAGAACAGCGTTGAGCAGCGTGATCTGGGCGCGGCCAGCGGTGCGGCGACCTTCTTCCGGTCAATCGGCGGCTCGTTCGGCATCTCGCTCTTCGGGGCCGTCTTCGCCAGCCGGTTGGCCAGCTCCCCCGCCGGCGGGATGTTCGGTGGCGGTGAGGCCGGGGCGGCGATGGACCTCGCGAAGCTTCGGGAGCTACCGGAGGCGGTCCGGGAACTGGTCCTCGGTGGCCTCGCCGACGCGATCTCGCACGTGTTCCTGTGGGCCCTGCTGTTCACCGTCGTCGTACCGATGCTCGCCTGGCTCATCCGGGAGATTCCGCTGCGCACCGAGAACATCCCGGTGCCGGCCGGCGAGGCGGAGCGCCAGCGTCCGGACACCCACCGCTGACCCAGCCTCGGCCCGGCGAGGTCAGCGGCGGCGGAAGATCGTCGTAAGGCCTCGCCAGAGACGGCGTAGCCGTCCGGTCGCTGCTGGAGTTGGTGGCCGGCCACCGGCCAGGGCCTGGGCCAGCGCTCGGGACTCCGGGGCCAGGTCCGGGGTGGCCAGGGCCAGGTGCGCCAGGGACCGGGCGATCGGGACCGGGCGGGTTCGCATCACCTCAACCACATCGGTGAGTCGTTCGGCGACCACCGCGGCGACCTCGGGGCGGACTGTCGGGTCGACCCAGGCGACGGTGACCAGGGCGAAGAGTGCGGCTTCGGTGGCCCAGTCCTCGACGCCCCAGGCCAGGTCCAGCAGGACCGACCGGCGGGTGGAGGTCGGCCACGGCTCGTCGGTGCGGTGGTGCAGCAGCCCGAGGCAGGCCCATACCTGAACGCTGCGGACCCAGAGAGAGGGGTCCTGCTCGTCGAGGACCCGGCCCAGCGTGGTCGGTGGGGTGGCCGGCGGATGGGCCAGCAGACCGAGCAGGTCGGTCAGGTCCAGGGTGGCCAGGGCGACGCCGGCGTCGTACGCCGCCGGTGGGTGGGGCCACGCCGGATGCACGAACTGCCGGAGGTGGTCCGCGGCCAGCGGCGAGGGGGCTTCGATGGCGGGTGTGCCGTCGTGTCGCCACAGGCGCCAGTCCACCGCTCGTCGGGGCTCGCGCGGGTCCGGTCCCGGACCCCGCGTCAGCTGGACGCGCAGGCCGGGCGCGGCCCGGGTGAGGGTATGTAGGGCGCTCGGCGGCACCGGCGACCCGAGCCGGATGGTGGCTCTCCGCTGCCCGCCGGCATGGTTGGCCCGGAGCGCGTCAACAGCGGGGCCGACTGCCGGCGTGATCTGCCCGAGCCAGGGCTGGCCGGCGCAGGATTCGGCGAGGTCGGTGTGCTCGTGGGAATCCTCGGGGTGTTCCCGGATGAAATCCGCCAGTGCGACCAGGTGGGCGACATCGCCGTCGCGCCGGAAGCGCAGCCGCTGCGCGGTGTGCACCGCACAGTCGAACGTCGGGTCCCGGGCGAGTGCCCGGTTGATCCAGTCGAGTGCTTCGTCCAGCCGTCCGTGGTCGCCGAGGGTGCCGGCGATGTCGGCATAGACGGCGAGGTCGTCCGGGTCGTGCGCGACGGCACGTTCCAGCGCCGCGAGAGCGTCTGGGATCCGCCCCGCGCTTCGATAGGCGTACCCGAGCCACACCTCGCCGATCTTCGACGGCTTGGTGCGTAACCCCTGGGATGCCCACTGGACGGCGAGCGCCACCTCGCCGAGCCGGCGGGCCAGTGCGGAGGCGGCCCCGAACAGCAGCGCGTGTCCCTGGTGGGCGGTCACCGCGTGGCGGGCCAGGGCGAGGTATGGAGTGAGGGCGGCTCGGCTGGCTCGGGGAACCGGGTCGGCGGTCGCGGCGCAGATCTGCATGAGAATCTGGGCGGTGCGCTCGGGTCCGAGGCGTTCGGCCAGGTCCGGCGCGGTCACCCAGGGCACCTCGGCCCACGGCTCGGCCGGCGCGTGGCCAGTGGCCGCAACGAGCAGGTCCAACCCTTCGGCGGGCCGGCCGGCGGCGGCGAGTAGGTGGGCCCGGGCGACGACGGTCCCGACGAAGACGTTCTGGTGCAGGGGAAAGAGGGCGAGTCCGTCGCCAGAAACGGCAGCGAGCCGGGCGAGCAACTCGTGGGCCTCGGGGAGGGTCGGCGCCTGCGCCAGCGCCCCCGCGATGTGGGCGGCGGCGTGCGCCAGATCGCCCTCGGTGAGGGCTAGTCGGGCCAGGGTCAGTTCCTCCGCCGCCGGCAGGTCTCGCTTGTCCGGGGACACCTTTTCTCCCGCCGTGGTGGTATGCGCTCCGGTCGGTCAGCGTAGGTGATAGTGAGGATTTTTAGGGATGACTGCGGGCTGCTGTTCGTTGTGTTGCGCTTCGGCGCTAAAAAGTGCAAGACTGAACATAAGCGCGCGGGAATCGCGCACCAGGAGGAGTTTCTGTGACGCGTCCAGGGGCCGGCATGGCCGCCGACATTGACGAGCAGCCGGCCACGTACGCCCGCCTGCTCTCCGCCGAGCATGCCGGGCCGATCGCCCGGGTCGCCGCCGCCATCGCCGCGCACCGACCGCGGCACGTGGTGTTCACCGCCCGCGGCACCTCAGACCACGCCGCGCTCTACGGCACCTACCTGACCGAGATCCGGTTGGGTCTGCCCGCCGGGCTCGCCTCGCCCAGCTCCATCACCGCGTACGGCGCCCGGCCGGACCTCTCCGCCGCGCTCGTGGTCGGTGTCAGCCAGAGCGGCGGCTCCCCAGACCTCACCGCGGTGCTGCAGGCCGCCCGGGACTCCGGCGCGCTCACCCTCGCGGTCACCAATGCGCCCGACTCGCCGTTGGCCCAGGCGGCGGAGCTGAGCGTGGACATCGCCGCCGGGCATGAACGAGCAGTGGCCGCCACCAAGACGTACACGGCTGAGCTGCTCGCCCTGCTCATGTTGGTGGAGGGCATCCGGGCTGGCGACGGCGTGCTGCCGGCCGCCGAACAGACCGTCCTCAACATGCTGCCCGAACTCGCCGCGCACACCCTCGCCGATCCGACGCCTGCCCAGCTCGCCCCCCGCTACCGCTTCGCCGCACAGTTGGTCACGACCGGCCGGGGGTACGCGTACCCCACCGCGCGCGAGGCCGCGCTGAAGCTGATGGAGACCTCGTACCTACCGACGCTCGCGTTCTCCGGTGCCGATCTGCTGCACGGTCCGCTCGCCATGACCGATCCGGACGTGCCGGTGCTCGCGGTGGTCGGATCCGGCCCCGGCGGCCAGGCGATGGGGGAGGTGCTGCCACGGCTCGGCGAGCGCCGCGCCGATGTGGTGGTGGTCGGCTCGGCGGAGGTGCCCACCGCGACGCGGATCGCCGTTCCCGAGGTTGACGAGCGGTACGCACCGCTGCTGGACATCCTGCCGCTGCAGCGCCTGGCCCTGGCGCTCGCGTTGGCCCGAGGCGAGGACCCGGACGCGCCCCGGGGTCTGAAGAAGGTCACCGCGACGATGTGAGCCCCGGCGTGGCAGGCTGGGCGGCGTGTCCACGCTGCGCGACCTCGCCGACGAGCACACCCAGCTGCGTCCCGCCGACATCGACCACCTGCACCGGATCGCGGGCGACTGGCAGCTGCTCTCTGACATGTCCTTTGCCGACCTGCTGCTCTGGGTGCCGGTGGGCGAGGACGGAACGTTCCTCTGCGTGGCCCAGGTTCGACCGACCACCGCGCCCACCGCATACCAGGATGATCAGGTAGGTCGAATCACCGGTGGGCCGGAGGTGGACCACCTGGAGGTCGCCTACCGGCGGGGCCGGATCTGGCGGGAGGGCGATCCGGTCTGGTACGGGGACGTGCCCGCGCGGCACGAGGCGATCCCGGTACGGCTGCGGACCGACGACGGTGAGCAGGCCGAGGTGATCGCCGTGGTCGGCCGGGACACCAACCTGTCGACCGCCCGGACCCCCAGCCAGCTGGAGCTGAACTACCTGACCACGGCGGACGACCTGGCGCAGATGCTCGCCGACGGCACCTTTCCGCCGCCCCGGCACCCGGGGGAGACCACCTCGGCTCCCCGGGTCGGCGATGGGTTGGTGCGGCTGGACGCGGGCGGCAGGGTGACGTATTCGAGCCCGAACGCGCAGTCGGCATACCGGCGGGTCGGCTACGCATCGGACCTGGTGGGGGAGGACCTCGCGGCGCTGCACCGCCGCCTCGCCGACGACCCGTTGGAGGGGACCGACGCGGCCAACGCGGTGCTTGCCGCGCTTCGGGGCGAGGCGCCGCCCCGCCGTGAGATCAATGCGCGCGGGGCGACCATGCTGACCCGGGCGCTACCGCTGATCCCCGCCGGAGTGCCGATCGGCGCGCTGGTGTTGGTCCGCGATGTCACCGAGGTCCGGCGTCGGGACCGGGCGTTGATGACCAAGGACGCGACCATTCGGGAGATCCATCACCGGGTGAAGAACAACCTCCAGACGGTCGCCGCCCTGTTGCGGCTGCAGGCCCGCCGGGTAGCCATGCCGGAGGCGCGGATCGCGCTGGAGGAGTCGGTGCGCCGGGTCGCCTCAATCGCGTTGGTACACGAGACGCTCTCCATGTCCAACGATGAGGTGGTCGAGTTCGACGGGATCGTGGACCGGGTGGCGAGCGCGGCGACCGAGGTGGCGGCGACCGAGTCGACCGTCCGGATGCGCCGTCAGGGCAGCTTCGGCGTGCTCACCGCCGAACTCGCCACGTCGCTGGTGATGGTGCTCAACGAGCTCCTGCTGAACGCCGTCGAGCACGGGTTCCCCGCCGATGACGAGGCTGGTGAGCAGTCCGGAGCCGCCGGCTTCTCCCCCGAGGTGGTGGTCTCGACGCATCGGTTTCGCAAGATCCTGTATGTGTCGGTGGCCGACAACGGTGGTGGACTGCCGCCGGGCTTCGACGCTGAGCGCGGCGGCAGCCTCGGTCTGCAGATCGTCCGTGCGCTGGTCACCGGGGAACTGCGCGGCACGATCGAACTGCGGACGGGCGCCAGCGGCGGCACTGAGGCGCTGCTCGTCCTTCCCCTCAACCGGCTGTGACCACCCGGGGAGCTCCGTGTCGGCTGACGGCGTGACCTGGGTGCTGCGGCGCCGGCCAACCGCGGGGTGCCGGCCGGCGATGCGGCGGCTAACGGCGTACCAGGGCGACGGTCAGGCCAGGGGGGTGCCAGACCTGCTCGACCATCCGCCCGTCGCGCAGCGCCGCCCCCTTCGCCCCGGGTACGGCGGCCAGCGGGTCGTGGTGCCGACCGGCCAGCACCAGCCAGACCCGATCCGCGTCGGCCAGGCACTGGGCCGGGCGGGCACACTCGGCGGCCCACAGGTCACCCCGGCGGGCGGCGCTGGCGGAGAGCAGCACGTCCTGGGGGCGATGCTCGCCCAGGTGATAGGCCAGGCCCAGGTCGAGGAAGAGCCAGCCCTCCCGGGGCGAGTAGACGACCGCGTCGGTGGGGCGCTGACCATCCGCCACGATCTGGGCCGCCCCGGCGTAGTCGACCAGCGCCGAACGGGGCCACTCGTGGGTCCGCCGCAGCGCCGTCTGGGCCGGCAGGCCGAGCGCCCCGGCCAGGGCCACGATGGTCAGCGCCGGTAGAAACGGCACCCGGGTCAGGGCGACACCGGCCAGCAGGCAGCCGAACGGCACCACGAAGACCAGGTATCGGGGTACCCAGAGGGGGACAACCGCGCCGACGGCGAAGACCAGCAGCACCGGCAGGAGCACGGCCAACCCGGGCAGTAGCGCCGCGCGCCCCAGCGCTGCGGCACCGAGTGCGGCGAGCCCGACCAGCAGGCCACCGACCACCCCGCTCTGCGTCACCCCGCCCGCCAACGCGGCGAGATCGGCGGGGCGGGCCGGGTCCACCCAGTCGAGTTGGCGGGCGTGCTGGCCGTGGGCGACCCAGAGCAGCGGACCGACCAACAGCACCACGGGCACGAGGGCCAGCAGCCAGGACCCGACGAGGTGCTTGTCGGGGTGCCGCCGCCGGGCGGCGAGCACCACCACCGCGTGGGCCGGGAGCAGGGTGAGAGCGACCAGGTGGGTCAGGCCCAGCGCGGCCAGCGCGGCGGCGTAGCCGGCCCAGCGAAGCCGACGTCGGGCCCGTTGTCCCGTCGGCCGCGGGTGCACGGCAGTGACCAGCAGTAGCGTCGCCAGGACCGCGAGGGCGGTGGCCAGCGCGTACGGGCGGGCCTCCTGTCCGTACCGGGAGGTGCTGGGCAGCACCGCGAAGAGGAGGCCGGCGAGCAGTCCGGCCGGCCGACCGTACAGCCGGGCGCCGAGGAGCGCGGTCAGCGCCGCGGTGGCGGTCATGGCGAGCACGGCCGGCAGCCGCAGGGCGGCCACCGAATCGCCCGCTCCGGCCACCCAAAGGTGCATCAGCAGGTAGTACGGCCCGGTAACGGCGTCGATCGTGCCGGCGAGCCGGACCAGGTCGCCGAGCGGGCGGGTGGCGGCGCTCCACGTCGCCAACTCATCTCGCCAGAGCTGTGCCCCGGCCACGTCGGTGAGGGTGACCGCGAGCGTCAGCAGCGCCGGCGGCAGCCACACCGGCAGCTGCGGCACGGTTCGCGTGCCCATGCCGCTGAGCCTCGCACAGCGCCGAGCCCATCGGGGCCGGACCGGAACACCGCCGACCGTGATGTGGGATGCCGCACGCGAACCTTGGCTGCTTCGGTGACGCCGTGGCAGCATAACGTCATGGCTGCCGCCGTTGTTCGCTACTTCGTGGCCCGTCGCCACGTCGACTTCGGCCGCACGCGCAGCGCGATCTGTCCGGCCCACTGACGACGCCCGACCCAGCTGTCTCGGGCGCTCCGCGCCGGCTGCTCCGCCCCAGCCCAACTGTCGTGCCGGGGCCGGCCACCGCGCTCGGCGCAGCGGCCACGAGGCACCGCAGACAATGGAGGACGCCACGATGGCGCTGCGCAACCCAACCCGGCCCGAGGATTCGACGACCCAATCGGCCCGGCCCCCCCGCCGCCCCCGCGGGGAGGGCCAGTGGGCCCTCGGTCACCACGAGCCGCTCAACGGCAACGAGCGGATCAAGAAGGACGACGACCCACTCAACGTCCGGGCCCGGATCGAGAACATCTACGCCCACCAGGGCTTCGCCTCGATCGACCCACAGGACCTGCGCGGTCGGTTCCGTTGGTGGGGCCTGTACACGCAACGCAAGGCCGGTATCGACGGTGGGCGTACCGCCGTGCTGGAGCCGCACGAGCTTGAAGACGAGTTCTTCATGCTCCGGGTGCGGATCGACGGCGGGCAGCTCTCCGTGGCCCAGCTCCGGGTGGTGGCCGAGATCTCCCGCGAGTTCGCCCGGGACACCGCCGACCTCACCGACCGGCAGAACATCCAGTACCACTGGATCCGGGTCGAGGACATGCCGGAGATCTGGCATCGACTGGAGTCGGTCGGCCTGCAGACCACCGAGGCCTGCGGGGACTGCCCCCGGATCGTGCTCGGTAGCCCGGTCGCTGGCGTGGCCCAGGACGAAGTGATCGATCCGACGCCGGCGATCGACGAGATCGTCCGCCGCTACGTCGGTGACAAGCAGTACGCCAATCTGCCCCGCAAGTTCAAGTCCTCGATCTCCTGGCTGGTGGACACGCCGTACGAGACGAACGACATCGCCCTGCTCGGGGTGGTACACCCCGAGCACGGACCCGGCTTCGATCTCTGGGTCGGTGGCGGCCTGTCCACGAACCCGATGCTCGCCCAGCGGCTGGGTGTCTGGGTGCCGCTGCACGAGGTGCCGGACGTCTGGGCGGGGGTGGTGGGCATCTTCCGCGACTACGGGTACCGACGGCTGCGCCACCGCGCCCGGCTGAAGTTCCTGGTCGCCGACTGGGGGGTGGCGAAGTTTCGGGAGGTGCTGGAGCGGGAGTATCTGGGCCGGGCCCTGTTGGATGGACCGTCGGCCGAGCTGCCGGCACAGCAGATCGACCACATCGGGGTGCACGAGCAGCGTGACGGGCGTAACTACGTTGGGGCCGCTGCGACGGTCGGCCGGGTCTCGGGTAGCCAGCTCACCCGGCTCGCCGACGTGGCCGAGGCGCACGGCAGCGATCGCGTTCGGCTGACTCCGTACCAGAAGCTGTTGGTGTTGGACGTGCCGCCGGACCGGACGGAGTCTCTGGTCGAGGCGCTGGGTGAGATCGGTCTGTCGGCTCGGCCATCGGCGTGGCGGCGTGGCGCCATGGCCTGCACCGGCCTCGAGTTCTGCAAGCTGGCTATCGTCGAGACCAAGGCGCGGGGCGCGGAGTTGGTGGCGCGGCTGGAGGAGCGGCTGCGGGACTTCGACGCCGACATCACCATCCACCTCAACGGCTGCCCAAACGCGTGCGCCCGTACCCAGGTTGCCGACATCGGGCTCCGAGGCCAGCTGATGGTCGGCGCGGACGGCCGTCAGGTGGAGGGCTTCCAGGTGCATCTCGGCGGTGGTCTGGGTATGGCGCAGGACCGGGCCGCGGGGTTCGGCCGCAAGCCGCGGGGCCTGAGGGTCACGGCGGCGGAACTTCCGGAGTACGTGGAGCAGCTGGCTCGGCGTTACCTGGCTGGCCGTACCGACGGCGAGACGTTCGCCAGCTGGGTGATCCGGGCAGACGAGGGGGAGCTGCGATGAGTGACACCCGTTCCGCCCCGCTGTACTGCCCGTACTGCGGGGAGGAGGACCTGCGGCCGAACGAGGCGGGGCACGGCGGTTGGGAGTGCCACGCCTGCGCCCGGGTCTTCACCGTACGGCTGCACGGCCTGTTGGCGAAGGCGGTGCTCCGGTGAGTGGGCCGCGCTGGGCGGCCGATCTCGGCCTGGTCGGGGCCGGCGAACCGGCCGCCGCCGAAACAAGCCGGCGGGAGTTGCGCACGTTGGCGGAGGCGGCCGGCCGGGACCTGGCGGACGCCCCCGCGCTGGAGGTGGCCCGGTGGGCGACCGAGACGTTCGGGGACCGGTTCTGCGTCACCAGTTCGATGGCCGACGCGGTGCTCGTCCACCTGTTCTCCCGGGTCGCACCCGGCGTTGACGTGGTCTTCCTGGACACCGGGCTGCACTTCCCGGAGACGCTCAAGGTTCGGGACCAGGTCGCCCGCACGATGCCGGTGAACGTCCGTTCGATCCGACCCCGGCTGACCGTCGGCCAGCAGGACGGCGAGTACGGGCCGCGGCTGTTCCACCGCTCCCCGGATGACTGCTGTCAGCTGCGCAAGGTGGAGTCGCTGGAGCGGGCCCTGGTGGGGTACGACGCGTGGGCCGCGGGGCTGCGCCGGGACGAGTCGCCGTCCCGGGCGAACACCCCGGTGGTGACCTTCGACGAGGGTCGGGGCAAGGTGAAGGTCAACCCGATCGCGGCGTGGACGCAGGCTGATGTGGAGACCTACATCTCCCGCTGGGAGGTGCCGGTCAACGAGCTGTTCGGCCGGTCCTACAGCTCGGTCGGCTGTTGGCCCTGTACCCGGCGGACGAAGGCTGGGGAAGATCCGCGGGCCGGCCGGTGGGCGATGTTCGAGAAGGCCGAGTGCGGCCTGCACGGTTGAGCGGGGCCGGGGGCCACGGGGCCCCGGTGCTCCTGGTCGCGCACGGCAGCCGGGACCCGCGGGCCGCCGCGGCGACACGGGCGCTCGCCGCGGCGGTGTCCGCTGCTCGGCCTGGCCGGCGGGTGGTGCCGAGCTGGCTGGACCACACCCGTCCCGGGCCCACGGAGGCGCTACGGGAGTTGGCTGGCGCGGGTTTCTCCCGGGTGGTGCTGGTGCCGCTGCTGCTGACCGCCGCGTATCACCGGCGGGTGGACATCCCGGCGGCCGTCGCGGCGGTCCGCCAGGCGGTTCCCGAGCTGGGGGTACGGGTGACCGACGTGCTCGGTCCCGCTGTCCGGGGGGTCGATCCGGCGTTGTTGGCTGGGCTGCGCCGTCGGCTGGCCGAGGCCGAGCCCGGTGGCTACGACGGGCTGGTGCTGGCCGCTGCGGGCACCCGGGATCCGGTCGCCCGTGCCTCGGTGGGACGGGTGGCGGCATCGCTGCGGGCAGCCTTGGCTGTTCCGACCCGGGTTTCCTATGCCTCGGCTGCTCCGCCCGCCGCTGGCGTGGCGGTGCACCGCCTGCGCGTACGGGGCGCGCGACGGGTGGCAGTGGCCGCGTATTTTCTGGCGCCCGGGTTGTTCCATGACGCGGTGACCGTCTCGGCCCGGCAGGCCGGTGCGGTGGCGGTGGCGGCTCCGCTCTCCGATGCTCCCGAGCTGGTTGACCTGGTCCTTCGTCGGGTTGACGCGGTGTTGGACTAGGCCCTGTTGTGGTGTCGCCCCGCTGGTGGCGGGTCTCGGTTGACACCGACCGGGCAGCGAAACACCCCGGTGGTCGAGCCGACCGGGGCGTTTCGCTTTCGGTTGGTGGTCAGGCGGTGTGAGCGCGCAGCATCCGGAGGCCGCCGCGACGCTTGACGGCGCGCCGCTCCTCCTCGCTCATCCCGCCCCAGACGCCTGCGTCCTGGCCGGACTCGAGGGCCCACTGCAGGCACTGGTCCGTCACCGGGCAGCGCCGGCAGACGGCTTTGGCCTGCTCCACCTGCAGGAGGGCCGGACCGGACGTCCCGATCGGGAAGAACAGCTCGGGGTCCTCGTCGCGGCAGACAGCATGGTGACGCCAGTCCATGGCGGCAACACTCCTCATTCTGGATGGGTGGCAGATGGCTTGCTATATGCATCCGCAGCGCCGGCCGTAACGGTTCGCGCCCGGCTTGCTGGCAGTGCGTGAGCAGGCTGTTGGCTCCGTCGACCTACTGGATCCACTCATTCTGCTGAGCGAATCCAGGCGATGTTCCGGAAACTCAAGTCGCTTGTGAATACTTTCACGAACGCTCGCGATGTCAAGGGTGACGCTCCGGAAAACTTCACGCGGTGAGCAAGCCCACAACCCGTTTGTCCTGATTTGCCCGAGGCTCCGGATACTCGGAGTACCACAGTCGGGGATCAATATAGTACGGCGGCACTGATTTCGCTGACATTTCCGTCACTCACCCCAACGTGGCGCCAATCGTCATCGGACGGGCCGGCTCAACCGAGGGGAGTACCCGAGGACTAGCAGATTACTCGCACCGCTGCGGGTGCGGCGGTGAATTCGACTTTTTCGCGCTCGCCCAGGTACTCACCGTCGAGCTGGAACGCCTGTGGGTGACGGGCGATCAAGGTGAACTCGGTCAGGTCGTGGAGGCGGAGTACCTGTTTGCCGCGCGGACCCGGCGTGCGGCCGAAGAATTGAGTGATCGTCCGTGTCGTGCTGGTCACTCGGAGCTGCCGCAGTGCGAAAGCGTCCAGGCCGAGGTCGAACGATGCCTCCGGATTCGGGTTCACCTCCCGGTCGCCGAGGTACGTCCAGGGCGCGGTGTTCTGGACGATAACTGTGGCGAGCTGCTCCTCGGTGGGTTGGTCCGGCCGCTGGAGGGCGATAGCGGGGTGCCGGCGGTCCGAGGCGAGGAAGTACTGGGCAAGGGTTGATCGGAGGTACAGGCTGGGCGTGGAGATCTCTCCGCGTCGGCGGGACCGTTCCACGCGGTGGATCACCGCGGCGTCAACTCCGAAGCCGGCGCAGAAGGTGAAGTAGCGCTCGTCCGCCCGTCCCAGGCCGATCGTGCGGTGCCGGTTCAGCCGCAGCCCTTCCAGGATCATGCTGGTGCTGTCCGGCCACTCCCGGGGTAGGCCGAGAGCGCGGGCGAAGACGTTCGTCGAACCGCCCGGCACGGTTGCCAGGGCGGGCAGCTGCTCGGCCGGCGCGTTCCCGGTCGGCCCCGTCGTCGGCAGCGCGGACATCAGCCCGTTGACGACCTCGTTGACCGTGCCGTCACCACCGAGCGTGACGACCAGGTCAACGCCCTCCTCGGCCGCCTGGCGGGCCAGGGTGGTGGCGTGCCCCCGGCGTCGGGTGTAGCGCACCGACAGGTCGACTTCACTGCGCAGCGCCCGGACCAGGACATCCCGGCTGCGCTCGCTGGTGGTGGTGGCCTTGGGGTTGACCACCAGGACGGCCCGCATGGGCGGCACTGTACCGCGTGGCGACATCGGTATCGTGGTCGCGTGACGATCGCCGCCAACCAGATACCCGGCCCGCTCCGGTGGGCCGTCCTGACGCTACGTGGTGAGGCGGGCGCCGTCGGTCTGATCGCTGGCTGGCTGCTCTGGGCAAACCTCACGGCGCCCAGTGTTGACCTGGCCTCGGCGCTGCTGTTGACGGTGTTCGCCGCTGGTGCGGCAGCCGTGCTCTGGGCGCTGGGCGGGGCGCTCGCCCGGTGTCGGGCGGGTGCCCGAGCGCCGGCGATCGTGCTTCAGCTCATGCTGTTGCCGATCGGATGGTTCATGATCCAGGGTGGGCTTGGTTGGCTGGGCGGGCCACTGATGGCACTGGGCCTCGGCGTCACCGCCCTGCTGCTCAGTACCCCGACGACCCGTGCCCTGGGCTTCGAGTGAGGCGTCTTCGAGTGCGGGCGCTGGCAGCCTTCGGTCCTGGCGGAAGCGACGCGACCGGTGCGACCTAGCCGGCGACGCGACGGGTCAGCAGGGAGATGGTTGCGCGGTCGTTGTCAGCGGTCGCGGCGGCCGAGGTGGTCAGTGCGGTGAGCACCTTCCAGGCAAAGGAGGACTCGGCCGGCAGTCGCGCACCGCGGGAGGTCGGCACCGTGACCTCGACGGCGAGTGCGTCGTCGGTTACGGAGAACCGGCACTCTAGCTCGGCGTGCTGGGTGGCGATCGAAAGCAGCATGGCGCACGCTTCGTCCACCGCGATGCGGAGATCCTCGATCTCGTCGAGGGCGAACTGCAGCCGGGCCGCGAGCCCGGCCGTGGCCGTGCGGAGCACGCTCAGGTAGCCGCCGTCCGCGGGCACGGTCAGGTGCACCACGTCGTCGCTGGCGGGTTGGCCGGTCGTCGGAGTCACGCGTCATCCCCCCGGGACGCCCGTTACCCGGATCGGGGATGGCGGCCCGCCAGGGAACTCTACCCGGTACCCCGACGCGGGTACCACGGCGACGGCCGGCGCGCCGGCCGTCGCCGTTGACGCTTCACCTAGGCCTTCTTGGTCTCCCAGAAGATCTTCGAGATCTCGTCGATCTTCTGCAGCAACTCGTCAGCCTTCGCCGGGTCGGTCGCGCCCTTGGCGCCGGCCGCGCCGGCCAGCTTGGTGGCCTCGTTGAAGAGCTGGTGCAGGTGCGGGTACTTCTCGAAGTGGGCCGGCTTGAAGTAGTCGGTCCACAGCACCCACAGGTGGTGCTTCACCAACTCGGCCCGCTGCTCCTTGATCAGGATGGCCCGGGTGCGGAACTCCGGGTCGGTGTTGGCCTGGTACTTCTCGCAGATCATTTTCACCGACTCGGCCTCGATCCGGGCCTGTGCCGGGTCGTAGACGCCGCAGGGCAGGTCGCAGTGGGCGCTGGCGGTCACTCGGGGGGTGAGGATGCGTGGAAGTCGCATCAGGAGCCTCCTGGGAAGTTTGCGATGATCGAGCACGACATTACTTGGAGGCCGTGCCTGGTGGAGGTGAACGGCATGCCCCCGTCCCCGCCGCGCCCGACGCCGGGTGCCCGGTGGTCGCTCTCCGCCGTCCTGGTGACAGGCCCCTCGATGGCGCCGACCCTGCGGCACGGCGACGCGGTGCTGGTGCGCCGTGGGGAACGTGGTGTCCGGGCCGGTGACGTGGTGGTCGCGGTCTTTCGGAGCCGCCCCGACCTGCTGGTGGTCAAGCGAGCGGTTGGTCTGACCGCGGAGGGCTGGTGGCTCGTGGGCGACAACCCGTTGATCAATGACGACTCACGGGCGTACGGTGGGGCGGACATCTGGGGGCGGGTGGTGGCACGCTACTGGCCGCGGCCTCGGCTGCTGCGCCGCCGTAGAGTATGACCCTACTCACATCCGGGTGGACTGCGCCGCACTATGCTCGGCAGGTGTCCCGGGTGACCCCCATACCTCGCGCCGCCGGTCAGCGCCCACCTCGCGCCCGGACCGGCCGGTCCAGCTGTATCGACAGATCCTGGAGTCACCAATGTCATCGTCCACTGTGGACCCTGCGGACCCGGTCTTCCGACTGCATCAGGGTGGGAAGCTGGCCGTCGCCTCGACCGTCCCGCTGACCAGCCGGGAGGACCTCTCCCTGGCGTACACCCCGGGGGTGGCCCGAGTCTGTGCGGCCATCGCCGCCGAACCCCGGCTCGCGGATGACTACACCTGGGCCGGGCACACCGTCGCGGTCGTCACCGACGGTTCCGCCGTGTTGGGGCTCGGCAACATCGGCCCACACGCCGCGCTGCCGGTCATGGAGGGCAAGGCCGTGCTCTTCAAGCAGTTCGGTGGGGTGGACGCGGTGCCGATCTGTCTGAACACGCAAGACGTGGACGAGATCGTGGCGGCGGTACGGGCCCTCGCCCCCTCCTTCGGCGGCATCAACCTGGAGGACATCAGCGCGCCGCGCTGCTTCGAGGTCGAGCGGCGCCTCGACGCGGCACTGGACATCCCGGTCTTCCACGATGACCAGCACGGCACCGCGATCGTCGTGCTCGCCGCGCTCCGCAACGCGGCGGTGCTGCTCAGCCGAAAGCTCGGCGACCTTCGGGTGGTGATCAGTGGCGCGGGTGCCGCCGGGGTGGCGGTGACCAAGATGCTCGTCGCCGGCGGAGTGCACCCGGAACAGGTGGTGGTCTGTGACTCCCGCGGCATCATCGGGCCGCACCGCGAAGGTCTCACCAGTGCCAAGGCCGAGTTGGCGGAGCTGACCAACGGTGACGGCCGATGGGGCGACGTGGCCGCGGCGCTGCGCGGCGCCGATGTGCTGATCGGGGTCTCAGGGGGCCAGATCCCCGAGGCGGCCGTGGCCGGCATGGCTCCGGGCGGGATCGTCTTCGCGTTGGCCAACCCCACCCCCGAGGTGCAGCCGGAGGTGGCCGCCCGGCACGTGGCGGTGGTCGCCACCGGTCGAAGCGACCATCCCAACCAGATCAACAATGTGCTCGCCTTCCCCGGTGTCTTCCGCGGCGCGCTGGACGCCCGGGCCACCCGGGTCACCGATGGCATGAAGGTGGCAGCGGCGGACGCGATTGCCGGGGTGGTCGCCGACTCGCTCACACCCGAGGCGATCGTCCCGTCACCACTCGACCCGCGGGTCGCCCCCGCAGTGGCCGAGGCGGTCGCGGAGGCCGCCCGGCGCGACGGCGTGACCCGGTAGCCGCGGGCGGCGCGCCGGCGGGATCCGCGCGGCGTGGCGGTGTAACCCGGTCGGCGTGGCGGTCAGGATCCGTGCGGTGCGAGGGCGTAGCCCCGACGTGTGGCCTCGCACACGTCAATGGGCCTTCTGGTCGCCCGCCCGGGTTGTTACCGTGCCGATCATGCGTGCCGCCTTCGCCTCCCGCTTCGACGACGCCAACCCGCTCGCCGCGCTCACCGTGGGCGAGCGGCCGGAACCCGCGCACCACGGCGACGACTGGGTGACAATCCGGGTCACCGCCAGCTCGCTCAATCACCACGATCTATGGTCGCTGCGCGGCGTCGGACTACGCACGGAGCAGCTGCCGATGATCCTGGGCTGCGACGCGGCCGGCGTTGACCCGGACGGCAACCCGGTGGTCGTCTACCCGGTGCTCCCCACCCCGAGCGACCCCCGCCGGGTCTCGATCCTCTCCGAGCACTTCCCGGGCACGCTGGCCGAACGGGTCGCCGTACCCCGGGCGAACCTGCTACCGCTGCCGGCGGGCCTGGCGGCGACTGATGCCGCCTGCCTGCCCACCGCCTGGCTGACCGCATGGCGGATGCTCACCACTCGCGGCCGGGTGGACGAGGCCGCCGCCGTGCTGGTGCAGGGAGCGGGGGGAGGCGTGGCCACCGCGGCCGTCGCGCTCGCCGCCGCGATGGGTAAGCGGGTCTATGCGACCAGCCGGGACGCCGCCAAGCGGGAGCGGGTCGCGGCGCTCGGCGCCACCGCCGTCGAACCGGGCGCCCGGCTGCCGGAGCGGGTGGACCTGGTGATCGAGACAGTCGGTGCCGCGACCTTCGACCACTCGTTGAAGTCAGCCGCGCCGATGGCCCGGATCGTGGTCTCCGGCGCTACCGCCGGGCACGAACCCAAAGTCAACCTGCGCCGTGTCTTCGCCATGCAGCTGGAGATCCTCGGCACCTCCATGGGCACCCCGGACGAGCTGGCCGCGCTGCTGGCCTTCTGCGCTGAGCGGGGGCTGCGCCCGGTGGTGGACCGGGTGGTGCCGTTCACCGCGGTCGAGGAGGCCTTCGTCCGCCTGCACTCCGGCGATGTCTTCGGCAAGGTGGTTGTCGACCACGCCGCCTGAGCGACGTCATCGTCGGCCCGCCACCTCCCGGGCGGAACGGGCGATCTCCCGCTCCTCGTCGGTGCCGATGACGCAGACGGCCACCTCGCCCCCGTCCGGCGAGATGACCCGGTCGCCACTGCCGGCGTTGCGCTCCGGATCGACCGTGATCCCGAGGCGCTCCAGTCCGGCCAGGGCCGCCGCGCGGACCGGGGCGGCGTGCTCACCGACGCCGGCGGTAAAGGTCACCGCGTCCACCCGGCCGAGCAACGCGTAGTACGCCCCGACGTAGCTGGTGATCCGGCGGCAGTACACGTTGAAGGCGAGGCGGGCGGCCTGGTCGCCGTCCGCCCGGCGGGCGAGCACCTCGCGCATGTCATTGGCGCCGGTGAGCCCGTACAGGCCGCTGCGGTGGTTGAGCAGGTCGTCGATGTCGGCTACGCCCAGCCCGCCCTCCCGCCGCAGATGAAAGATCACCGCTGGGTCCAGGTCGCCGCTCCGGGTGCCCATGACCAGCCCTTCAAGCGGGGACATCCCCATCGAGGTGGCCACGCTGCGCCCGCCGGCCACGGCGGCGGCGCTCGCGCCGTTGCCCAGGTGCAGGGTGATGGTGTTGGTGTCGGCGTACGGACGACCCAGCACCTCCGCCGTGCGCCGGGAGACGTACGCGTGGGAGGTGCCGTGGAAGCCGTACCGCCGGATGCCGTACCGGTCGGCCGTCGCCCGGTCGATCGCGTAGGTGGCGGCGGACTCGGGCAGCGTGGTGTGGAAGGCGGTGTCGAAGACGGCGACCTGGGGGACTCCGGGCAGCGTCGCCCGGGCGACCTCGATGCCGGCCAGGTTGGCCGGGTTGTGTAACGGGGCGAGTGGCACCAACTCTCGGATCGCGGCGAGCACCGCGTCGTCGATCAGGACCGGCTCGCCGAAGCGGCGGCCGCCGTGCACCACCCGGTGGCCAATGGCGGCCAGCCCGGTCAGGTCGAGCTCGGCGAGGATCCCCCGGATGGCGGTACCGTGGTCCGCCGGCCCGCCCCCGGGTTCACCGATCCGCTCGACGGCGCCCCGGTCGAGGACTTCGTCGCCGTCGTAGAGTCGCCACTTGACCGACGACGACCCACAGTTGAGTACCAGCACCCGGCTCATTTGCCTGCCTCTCCGGCCTGGATCGCGGTGATCGCCACCGTGTTGACGATGTCCGGGACGGTCGCACCCCGGGAAAGGTCGTTCACCGGCCGGCGTAGCCCCTGCATGACCGGTCCGACCGCCACCGCCCGGGCAGACCGCTGCACCGCCTTGTACGTGTTGTTGCCCGTGTTCAGATCCGGGAAGACGAAGACCGTCGCCCGCCCGGCGACCGTACTGCCGGGCAGCTTCGTCGCCGCCACCGTCGGGTCGATCGCCGCGTCGTACTGGATCGGCCCCTCGACCAGCAGATCCGGTCGGCGCTCCCGAACCCGTCGGGTGGCCTCCGCGACCTTCTCCACATCGGCGCCGGCGCCCGAACTGCCGGTCGAGTACGACAACATCGCCACCCGCGGCTCGATGCCGAACCGGACGGCGGTGTCGGCGGACGAGATCGCGATGTCGGCGAGCTGGGCGGCGTCCGGGTCGGGATTGACCGCGCAGTCGCCGTAGACGAGTACCCGGTCGGCGAGCAGCATGAAGAAGACGCTGGAGGCGATGGAGACATCGGGCAGATTGCGGATGATCTCGAAGGCGGGGCGGATGGTGGCAGCGGTGGTGTGGGTGGCGCCGGAGACCATGCCGTCGGCGTACCCGGCCCACACCATCATCGTGCCGAAGTAGTTCGGCTGGGGCACGATGTCGTGGGCGAGGTCCGGGGTCACGCCCCGGTGGGCGCGGAGCTGGGCGTACCCGTCGGCGAACTCGTCACGCCATTCGCTGGTGAACGGATCGATCACCCGTGCGCCGGCGATGTCGACGCCCAACTCCCGGGTCCGCCGGGCGATATCGTCGGGCCGGCCGAGCAGGGTCAGCTCGGCTACATCCCGGCGTAGCAGGATTTCGGCGGCCCGCAGGATCCGCTCCTCGCTGCCCTCCGGCAGCACCACATGCCGGCGCTGTGCCCGGGCACGGTCGATCAGGTCGTACTCGAACATCAGCGGGGTGACCCGCTGCGAACGGGTGACCCGTAGTCGGCGGGACAGGTCGTCGGTGTCCACGCAGCGTTCGAAGGCGCCCAGCGCGGCCTCCACCTTGCGGGGGTTGCTGGCGCTGAGCCGGCCCTCGATCCGGTTGCAGGCGGCCACCGTGTCGTAGCTGTCACTGCGCACGGAGAGCACGGAGAGGCCCGGCCGTAGCAGCTCGACCAGCTGCATTGTGCGCGGGTCCGGCGTTTCACCGAGGGTGAGGACCAGCCCGGAGAGCGCGACCTGTCCCGCGACGTGCGCGGCGTTGGTGGCGACCAGGAGATCGTCCCGATCCCCCGGCATGATCACCAGGGCGCCTTCGGTCAGGTGGTCGAGCAGCGTGGGCACGTGGGCCGCGCCGACGACATAGTCGAGCACGTCGCGGCTGAGCGCGGCGTCATCCCCAACGAGCTGGGTGGCGCCGAGCGCCGTCGCCACCTCGGCAACGGTCGGCGCCGACACGCTGGGCACCTCGGGGATCAGGTACGCGGGCACCGGCAACTCGGGCAGGGTGAGCGGACCGGTCACCCGGTTCGCGACGACCGCCAGCACCGTCGCGCCGAGGTCTGCGAGGTCGTGGTACGCGCCCCGGGCCGCTGCCGCGATGGTGGCGGTCTCCTGCTCGTACCCGTCCAC
This sequence comes from Salinispora pacifica DSM 45544, assembly GCF_000378845.1. NCBI lineage: Bacteria > Bacillati > Actinomycetota > Actinomycetes > Micromonosporales > Micromonosporaceae > Salinispora > Salinispora pacifica. The sequence continues at coordinate 4,165,443 of NZ_KB905359.1, forward strand.
CACGGGGACCACGACGCTGCCGAACTCGGTCGCGAGCCGGGCATTGAAGGCCAGTTCCCGTGGGCCGGCGCCGTCGCCGTCGTCGGCGAAGTCACTGCCCACCACGACCACCGCCGGGAACTGCCGCTCGACCGCGCGGTACCGCTCGAGGATGCGGGAGACGAGCTGCTCCCGCCGTCCTTCGGCGACCATCCCGGTGGCCTCGGTGTAGGTGGTGCCGGTGAGGTCTTCGATCGGCAGACCGACCCGGTAGCGTTCGCTCAGTAGGGCGAGGATCGGGTCCGGCTGGTCGCCTCGGACCAACGGCCGGAAGATTCCGACTCGGCCAACCTGTCGGGACAACAGCTCCGCCAGTCCCAGGGCGACGGTGGACTTGCCGCCACCGGAACTCACGCTGGTCAGATACACACTCCGCGCCACGAGATCCACTCTAGGAGCTCGTCGGGCTGTCCGCCTGGGTCCTTCGGCCCGGTCATCCGGCCCGGGGCCCGGGTGTTCGTCGTGCACCACAAACTCCCCGGGGGAGTTCGTGCCGTTCCCGGGGAGTTGTGGGGCGGCTCCCGGGGCCTTGTGGGACGGCTCCCGGGGGTGCTTGCGGCCCTACTCGTCGTCCTCGTCGTCCAGCCGAGCCAGGTAGGTGGCGAAGCGCTCGATCGGGGTCTCGAATTCGGGGTTCTGGTCGACGAAGTCGCGTAGGCGCTCGGCGAGCCACTCGAAGCTGACCTGCTCGTCGCCGCGGCGCTCGGTCAGTTCCTCGATCCCTCGGTCGGTGAAGTACATGCGTTCCTCGGTCACGTCGTGATGTGGGGGGCCGGGACGGTTGTCCCGGCCCCCCACCAGTACGGGTTGGGTGGCGCCTACGGGCGGGGGAGAGCTGCGTCGAGCAGGGCGGAGAGCTCGACGTCGTGCATCTTGGCCGAGCCGACCGCCGGGGCGGCGGCCGCTGGGCGGGAGATGCGGCGCAGCCGTACCCCGTCCAGGTGCTCCAGCATGTTGAGCGCGACGAACGACCAGGCGCCCTGGTTGGCCGGCTCCTCCTGGACCCAGGCGAAGTCCACCGCGTTCGGGTACGCCGCGAGCGCGGCCCGAATCTCCTCGATCGGCATCGGATAGAGCTGCTCGACCCGGATGATCGCAGTGTCGGTGATACCGCGATCCTGCCGGGCCTGGAACAGGTCGTAGTAGACCTTGCCCGAGCAGAGCAACACCCGCTGCACCTGCTCCGGGGCGGGGGCGCCCCCGTCGGACAGCACCGACTGGAAGGTGCCGTTGGTGAAGTCCTCGACCTGCGAGACGCAGAGCCGGTGCCGCAGCAGGGACTTCGGCGTGAAGACGATGAGGGGCTTGCGCTTCGGCGACAGGGCCTGGCGACGCAGCAGGTGGAAGTAGTTCGCCGGGGTCGTCGGGATCGCCACCCGCATGTTGTCCTCGGCGCAGAGCTGGAGGAACCGTTCCGGGCGGCCGGAGGTGTGGTCCGGGCCCTGGCCCTCGTGGCCGTGCGGCAGCAGCAGCGTGACCGCGGAGCGCTGACCCCACTTCACCTCGCCGGAGGAGATGAACTCGTCGATCACCGACTGGGCGCCGTTGACGAAGTCACCGAACTGGGCCTCCCAGCAGACCAGCGCGTTGACGTTCTCCACCGAGTAGCCGTACTCGAAGCCCATCGCCGCGTACTCGGACAGGAGCGAGTCGTGTACGAAGAACCGGGACCGTTCACCGCCGACGGTGAGTGCCTCCAGGGGCAGGTGGTCGTCGCCGGTCTCGGAGTCCACGACGGAGGCGTGCCGCTGCACGAAGGTGCCGCGGCGGGAGTCCTGCCCGGCGAGCCGGATGGTGACCCCGTCGTGCAGCAACGCACCGAAGGCGATGATCTCGCCGAAGCCCCAGTCGATGTTGCCCTCGCTGGCCATCTTGGCCCGCCGGTCGAGCAGCTGCTGGATCCGCTTGTGCGGGGTGAAGGCCTCCGGCAGGTTGAGGTGCGCCTCGCCGATCGTCCGGATGACATCGGCGTCGGTGGCGGTCTCCACCGGTGGCTCGGGCTCGTCCTTCCGCTGCGGGCGGCTGAGCTGACGGGGTGCGGTGGCGGCGTCTCGGGTGGCCTTGAAGACCCGCTCCAGCTGCGCCTGGTAGTCGCGCAGCAGCTCCTCCGCGTCCTCCACGGTGATGTCGCCCCGCCCGATCAGCTCCTCGGTGTAGAGCTTGCGAACCGACCGCTTCGAGTCGATGATCCGGTACATCTCCGGGTTCGACATCGACGGGTCGTCGCCCTCGTTGTGCCCGCGTCGGCGGTAGCAGACCAGGTCGATGACGACATCCTTGTTGAACGTCTGTCGGTACGCGAAGGCCAGCTGGGCGACCCGCACCACGGCCTCCGGGTCGTCACCGTTGACGTGGAAGATCGGCGCCTGGATCATCCGGGCCACGTCGGTGCTGTAGAGGCTGGAGCGGCTGTACTCCGGTGCGGTGGTGAAGCCGACCTGGTTGTTGACCACCACGTGCACCGTGCCGCCGGTGCGGTAGCCGCGGAGCTGGGACAGGTTCAGCGTCTCGGCGACGACTCCCTGGCCGGCGAAGGCCGCGTCACCGTGCACCGCCAGCGGCAGTACGGTGTAGCCCTCCAACTTGAGGTCGATCCGGTCCTGCTTGGCCCGGACGATGCCCTCCAGCACCGGGTCAACGGCCTCCAGGTGCGACGGGTTCGCCACCACCGAGACCTTGACCGAGTGTTCGCCGTCCGGGGTGGTGAACTTGCCGTTCTGCCCGAGGTGGTACTTCACGTCGCCGGAGCCCTGCGTGGAGCGCGGGTCCAGGTGTCCCTCGAACTCGGAGAAGATCTTCTCGTACGGCTTGCCGACGATGTTGGCCAACACGTTGAGTCGGCCCCGGTGCGCCATGCCGATGACGACCTCGTCCAGCCCACCTTCGGCGGAGGCCTCCAACACCTCGCCGAGCAGCGGAATCAGCGACTCGCCCCCCTCCAACGAGAAGCGCTTCTGGCCGACGTACTTGGTCTGCAGGAAGGTTTCGAAGGCCTCCGCGGCGTTCAGCCGGTTGAGGACGTGCTTCTGTTCGTTGACCGCCGGCTTCTCGTACTTGCGCTCGACCCGCTGCTGGATCCAGCGCCGCTCCTCCGGGTCCTGGATGTGCATGTACTCGATGCCGACCCGGCGGCAGTAGGTGTCCCGGAGCACGCCGAGGACATCGCGCAACTTCATCCGCTGCCGGTTGGCGAACCCGTTCACCGGGAACTGGCGGTCCAGGTCCCACAGGGTGAGCCCGTGCTGGAGGACGTCCAGGTCCGGGTGCTTGCGGATCTTGAACTCCAGCGGGTCGGTGTCGGCCATCAGATGGCCCCGCACCCGGTAGGCGTGGATCAGCTCGTGGACCCGGGCAGTCTTGTTGATCTGACCCTCGCCGTCGATCGCGACGTCGCGCATCCAGCGCACCGGCTCGTACGGGATGCGGAGCGACGTGAAGATCTCGTCGTAGAAGCCGTGCTCGCCGAGGAGTACCTCGTGCATCACCTTGAGGAACTCGCCGGACTGCGCGCCCTGGATGATCCGGTGGTCGTAGGTGCTGGTCAGCGTGATGACCTTACTGACCGCCAACTCGGCGAGGGTGCCCTCGCTCATGCCCTGGTACGGCGCCGGGTACTCCATCGCCCCGACACCGATGATCGCGCTCTGGCCGGTCATGAGTCGTGGCATCGAGTGCACGGTGCCGATGCCGCCGGGGTTGGTCAGCGAGATGGTGGTGCCGCTGTAGTCCTCCATGGTCAGCTCGTTCTTCCGAGCCCGCCGGACCACGTCCTCGTACGCCTGCCAGAACTGGCGGAAGTCCAGCTGTTCACAGGCCTTGATGGAGGGCACCACCAGGTTGCGGCTGCCGTCCGGCTTGACCAGGTCGATCGCGATTCCGAGGTTGATGTGCTCGGGGCGGACCAACGCCGGTTTGCCGTCCACGACGGCGAAGGAGTTGTTCATCTCCGGGTGCATCGCCAGCGCGCGGACCAGCGCGTATCCGACCAGGTGGGTGAAGCTGACCTTCCCGCCGCGGCCCCGGGCGAGGTGGTTGTTGATCACAATGCGGTTGTCCACCAGCAGCTTGGCCGGAACTGCGCGCACGCTGGTCGCGGTCGGCACGCTCAACGAGGCGTCCATGTTCTGGACGATTTTGGCGGCGACCCCGCGTAGCGGTGCGGTCTGCGGGCCGGATGCGGTGGGTGTGGTGGCCGGCTTCGTGGGGGCGGGCTTGGCGGCCGGCTTCGCGGCGGCGGGCTTCGCGGCGGGCTTGCTGGGAGCGGGCTTGCTGGGGGCGGGCTTGGTCGATCCGCGCTCCGGGGTGGCAGCGGGCGGGGCGGCCGAGGGTGCCGGCCGGCCGTCGGGCTCCGGCTTCGCGGCCGGTTCGCCATCCCGCGTCTCTCCCGGGCCCGGGGTGGGCCGGTAGTCGGCGAAGAAGTCGTGCCAGGCCGGGTCGACGCTGGTGGGGTCGGTCAGGAACCGCTGGTACATCTCTTCGACGATCCACTCGTTCGGGCCGAAACCCGCCAGTGGGTTCTCCTGCGAGGTCTGCTGGGTCGACACGGCCGGTAATCGCCTCTTTCACGCAAGTTTGTGGGTTACGCCGAACGCCGGGGGCCCCGGACACACGAGTCAGGTTCCAGGCTACGCCGTACCAAACCGATAGGAGTTGCCGACTCGGCTCCGTGGGGGGTTTCACAGAAAACGCCAGGCGGTTGCCGGTCGCGGTGCCTCCCGCCGACTCCTGGTACCCGGCCCGAGCCCGTTGGCTGCGGACGGACGTACCCGCCCGAAGAGCAGGTACGCCCGTCCACCTGATGGATCCGTCAGGAGATGTCCCGCCGGCGCATGGTGAGGATGCCGATCAGCCCGGAGACCAGCCCATAGCCGATGAGTACGGCGGCGCCGGCCCAGCGCGGCGGCTCCCCTGGGATGTCGACACCGGTGATCATGAGTGCGGAGGCCAGCGACGGCACCAGCACCTGCAGGTTGTTGACCCAGTCGCCGAGTCTGTTCGCCGCCACGGTGAGCACGGTCAGCGCCCCGATCGTGCCCCCCAGATACAGCAGAATCCCGGTGACGGTGGCGCCGATCTGGCTGCGGATGAGCGTCCCCAGGCCGACCCCGAAAAACGCCCAGAGCAGGTAGGCCAGCCCGTTGAGCGCAACGGCCTCCCAGACGGCGCCGCCCCATTGGGCGCCCACCCCGACCTGCTCCAGGATCGCCATCCCGGCGAGCAGGTTCGCGCCGGTCGTCCCCAGCCAGAAAATCAGCGCCAGGCAGGCGGTCGCGGCGAGCTTGGCCAGGACGACCGCGCTGCGCCGCGGAGTGGTCAGGAAGGTGGTGGTCACGGTCTGGTGGAAGAACTCACCGGTTACCACGATGATGCCGAGCAGCATCACCATCAGCAGGCCGAGGAACTGGCCGTTGGTGTAGAGGTTGGCCGCCAGCGCATCCGGCTGGGACACCGCCCCCACCGCCTCGGCCTGTCCCGCCGGCACGTCGCCGAACAGGTCCCGGGCAAGCACCTCGGTCTGCCCCCAGTTGACAAGCAACGCGATGCCCCACAGCGGCAGGTAGATCAGAGCCATGATCCACCACGTCTTGGTCGTGCGGATCTTGAACAGCTCGGCTCGGATCAGGTTACTCATCGGATGCCTGCCCTTCCGGCTGTCAGCTCCAGGAAGACGCCCTCCAGGTCGGGGCGTTCGGTGGCGAGTTCGTGTAGTTCGACGCCGGCGGCCAGGGCGGCCCGGCCGACAGTCGGCCCGTCCGCGCCGACGACCAGCAGCGCTCCCTGGTCATCCACCTCCACCGTCGCCGACGTCTGCTCCAACGCGGTGCGTAGCGTCTCGGCCTGTGGGGTGCGCACCCGGACCCGGGTGGTCTGCGCCATCGAGCCGATGACCCGATCCACCGGGCCCTGCCGGACCAGTTGGCCCGCTGCGATGATGACGACATCGTCCGCGAGGAGCTGCATCTCCGACAGTAGGTGGCTGGAGACCAGCACGGTACGCCCCTCGGCGGCCAGGCCCTTCAGGAAGCCGCGCATCCACCGGATGCCCTCCGGGTCGAGCCCGTTGGCCGGCTCGTCCAGAATCAGCACCCGGGGGTCGCCGAGCATCGCCGCGGCGATGCCCAGGCGCTGTTTCATGCCCAGCGAGTAGCCCTTGAACTTGCGCCGGCCCGCTGGCGCCAGACCGACCTGGGCCAGCACCTCGTCAGCCCGGGAGCGGGGCAGCCCGGCGGCGGTGCAGATCATCCGCAGGTGGTTGATGCCGGTACGCCCCTTGTGCGCGCTGGACGCCTCCAGCACCGCGCCGACGTGCCGCAGCGGGTCGGGCAGGTCGGCATACCGTTGCCCGCCGATGGTGGCCTGGCCAGCCGTCGGGGTGACCAGGCTCAGCAGCATGCGCAGGGTGGTGGTCTTGCCGGCGCCGTTCGGGCCCAGGAACCCGGTGACCCGACCCGGCTCCACCCGGAAGGAGAGGCCGTTGACCGCGCGAACACTGCCGTAGATCTTTGTCAGCCCGGAGACCAGGATCTCGCCGGTGGTGTCGGGGCTCGACCGTCCGTCCGTCATTCTTCTCCCAGGGTTGTGTCAGGATCACCGTCGCCAGTTTGACCGGGCGGCGCAAACTCACCGTGGCCTGGGATTCTGCCCGGACCGATGCCGGTCGGCTACCCCGCGATCCAGGTGGCGCGGGCGTAGCCGAGGAGGCTGCCGTCCGGGGCGAACAAGCTGCTGTGCACCTCGGCTTTGCGGCCCTGGGCGCGCGACAGCACCCCGGTGACCACGCACTCGTCGTCGGGGCACGGTGCGGCCAGCACCACCGCGGAGATCCGGCCCAGCAGGTACGGCCGGCCGGGGGCGATCACCGACCAGCCCCCGGGACAGTCCAGCGCCGCCCAGGCGGTGACCACGTCCGCTCCCGCCGGAACCCGGAACGGGGCGGCGATGCGCCCGGCAGCCAGCGGACCGGGAAAGATCCGCAGCCCGTCGGCGTGCTCCGGGCCGCACACATAGCAGCTGGGAAACGGGTGGTTGACCAGCCCGGGGTAGTCGGCTGCGGCAGCCCGGGCGGTCGCCAGATCCACCGGTTCCGCCACCGGGTCGAAGGCGGCAACCGTCGCGATCTCGGCGATGAGGTGGCCGGCTGGATCGCGGACCTCGCCCGCGTCGAGGGTCAACGGCGTCTCCAGCGGCGGCGGCCGGCGCAGGGTCACCTCCACCGGATCCGCGTCGGGTCGGGGGCGACTGCCGGGCATCGGTAGCGCAGCGTTCTGGGCGGCCACCGCGAACGTACCCGCGCTCCACCCGCCGTTCCCCGAGCCCGACGGGCCGTTGTACCGCGAGCCGATGATCATGCTGTCCACCTCCGGTTGGTGCCGGCCCGGTCGCCGGTCCGCCAGGCAGCCTCCCATGGTCCTGCCGCGGCCGCCCAGGGTGGCCGGTGCCTCCACTCACAGCGTCTTTTCAGGAACCACCCAGGCATGTCGCAGTCGGGGCGCGGATGATGGTCGTATGGCGGCTACCCAGACCGAGGCCCGACTGCTCGTCGTCGAGGACGACCCGAACATTCTGGAGCTGCTCTCCGCGAGCCTGCGCTTCGCTGGTTTCGACGTGGCGACCGCGACAAGTGGTAGCGCCGCGCTGAGCACGGCGAAGACCCACCGCCCCGATCTGGTCGTGCTGGACATCATGCTGCCGGACCTGGACGGGTTCGAGGTCATCCGGTTACTGCGCGAGGGGGGCGCCCGTACCCCGGTCGTCTTCCTGACCGCGCGGGACGCCACCGACGACAAGATCCGCGGCCTGACCCTGGGCGGCGACGACTACGTGACCAAGCCGTTCAGCCTGGAGGAGTTGACCGCCCGGATCCGGGCGGTACTGCGCCGCAGCGTCAGCGGTGAGCAGGCCCCGGCCCGGCTCACCTTCGCCGACCTCGAACTCGACGAGGAGGCCCACGAGGTGCACCGGGCGGGGCAGCGGGTGCAGCTCTCCCCGACGGAGTTCAAGCTGCTGCGGTATCTGATGCTGAACGCCAACCGGGTGCTCTCCAAGGCGCAGATCCTCGATCATGTCTGGAACTACGACTTCCGGGGCGACGACAACATCGTTGAGTCGTACATCTCGTATCTTCGGCGCAAGGTCGACAACACCCAGCCCCGGTTGATCCACACTCTCCGCGGGGTCGGGTACGTGCTCCGCAAGCCGGCAGCGTGAACGCCGTTTCGCAGGCGAAGGCCGGGCTGCGCCGGATCCCGCTCCGGGTCAAGTTGATCGCCGCGGTCCTCACCCTGGTGGCGGTCGCGCTCCTGGTGATCAGCACGTTGACCGCTGTCTTCCTCCGGAGCTACCTCATCAATCAGGTGGACGAGGGGTTGAGGGTCACCACCAGGAACCTCGAAACCCGCGGCGAGTTCAACGTGTCGGATCGTCTAACCGTCTTTCCGACGGACTATTTGATCGTCGTGACGAGCGCCAGAACCGGGCTGGCCAACGGCGGGTACGACCAAGACCGGTTCGAGAGTCGGGACCTGCCCCCGGTGCCGGCGGACGCCGCGGGGTTTCGGCGCCTGGCCGGTGAGCCGTTCACCGTGCGCGCGGAGGGCAACGATGTGCACTGGCGAATGCTGTACACGGAGCTGCCGAGCGGAGATTGGCTGGTCGTTGGGCGGCACCTGACCGACGTGGATCGAGCCGTCAAGCGGCTGGTCTGGATCGACCTGCTGGTGGGCACGTCGGTGCTGCTCCTGCTCGCCTCGATCGGCGCGGGCATCGTCCGGGCCAGCCTGAAGCCCCTCGACGAGATCGAGCAGACCGCCGCCGCGATCGCCGGCGGCGACCTGACCCGCCGGGTGCCGGACCCCGAGGCGGGTAACCCACAACCGACCTCGGAGCTGGGGCGGCTGTCCCGGGCGCTCAACATGATGCTCACCCAGATCGAGGCGGCCTTCACCGCCCGCGCCGCCTCGGAGACCGCCGCCCGCGCCGCCGAAACCACCGCCCGGGACGCCGCGGCGCACGCCCAGGCGTCCGAGTCCCGCGCCCGTCGGTCCGAGGAGCGGATGCGGCAGTTCGTCGCGGACGCCTCGCATGAGCTGCGTACCCCACTGACCACCATCCGGGGCTTCGCCGAGCTGTATCGGCAGGGCGCTGCGCGGGATCCTGAGCAGACCGGCGACCTGCTGCGTCGGATCGAGGACGAGGCGGCCCGGATGGGGCTGCTGGTGGAGGATCTGCTGCTGCTCGCCCGGCTGGACCGGGAGCGTCCGCTGTCGCCGGCCCCGGTCGAGCTGCCGGTGCTGGCTGCCGACGCGGTGGCGGCGGCCCGGGCGGTGGCGCCGGACCGGCGGATCGAACTGGACATCATCCCGGGCGCCGGGCCGCTGGTGGTCTACGGCGACGACGCACGACTGCGGCAGGTGATCGGCAACCTGATGACCAATGCCCTGACGCACACCCCAGCGGGGGCTTCGGTGACGCTACGGCTGCGTTCCGAGCCCGGTCAGTTGGCGGTGGTGGAGGTCGCCGACACCGGGCCGGGGCTCTCCGGTGAGCAGGCCGAGCGGGTGTTCGAGCGCTTCTACCGAGTGGACGCGGCCCGGACCCGACGGGCCGGTGGCAACACCGGGACCGGGCTGGGCCTGGCGATCGTCGCCGCCCTGGTCGCCGCCCATCAGGGCACGGTGGAGGTGGCGCAGACTCCGGGCGGAGGCGCGACCTTTCGGGTCCGGCTGCCCCTGGCGCCGGCACCGGACGGTGACGAGGTGTAATTTCAGCCAATCCACAGCTGGGCTTCAGGCTGATCGAAGTGGTAGGGGAGAAGGTGGTTCCATGACCGACTACGAGTCCGACCCGCAGCGTCGGCAGACCCCCGGGGACGCCGAGCCGTCGCATCCCACTGTCGATCTGTCTCGTCCCGAGCGCACCCAGTCCGACTCTTCGGCCGCTACCCCCGGTGCGGACCGCAGTGCCGCGCTGTCCGCCGACACCCCGGCCGACCGTGCCGAGGTGTCGCCGTCCTCGGCCCCGGACGCTCCGTCGTCGGCCGACCGCACCGAGGTGTCGCCGTCCTCGGCCCCGGACGCTCCGTCGTCGGCCGACCCCGCGGCGCCGCTCGCCCCCCGGCTCGGCGCCGCGCCCGTCACCGCGCCGCCCGGTGGGCACCCCTATCCACCCGGCTACTCGGCACAACATCCCGGCGCTGTCTGGTACGGGCCGCAGTCCAGCGCCGGGAGCGGGGGGCAGCCGGGCGGGTACGGAGCCCCGTTCTACCCGGGTCAGCCAGCGCAACTGGCCGGGCAGCCCATGCCACCGTGGGTGGCGCCGCGAACGGGTCCGAATCCGGGCAGCCGGGTCGCGAAGTTCGTCGGCGCGGGCGTCGCGGTGCTCGCCCTGATGTTCGGCTCCGGTGTCGCCGGCGGTGCGCTCGCACTCGCCCTGAGCGATGGCTCCGGCGTCACGCGCACCTACTCCGCGGCCCCGATCATCGACAGCGCCGACCTGCCGCGGATCGCCGCCGCGGTGCAGCCCAGCGTGGTGTCGATCGGCACCGACACCGGCGGGGGCTCGGGCGTGATCCTCACCGCCGACGGATATGTGCTGACCAACAACCACGTGATCGCCACCGCCAGCGGCGGCACCGTGCTGGTGACCCTCGCCGACGGCGAGACGGTGTCGGCAGAGATCACCGGCACCGACCCCAAGACCGACCTGGCGGTGGTGAAGGCCGCCGGGGTGAGCGACCTGACGCCGGCGGAGTTCGGCGACAGCGACGCGATGCAGGTCGGCGATCAGGTCCTCGCCCTCGGTAGTCCACTGGGCCTGCAGGGGTCGGTGACCGCCGGCATCCTCAGCGCGCGGGACCGCACCATCCAGGCAGGCGGTTCGGAGCAGGACCCGACGGTGGGAGTTACCTCGATTTCGGGGCTGTTGCAGACCGACGCGCCGATCAACCCGGGCAACTCCGGTGGGGCGTTGGTCAACACCCGAGGTGAGGTGATCGGGATCAACACCGCGATCGCCACCAGCGGCCAGGGCAGCACCGGCAACATCGGGGTCGGCTTCGCCATCCCCAGCAACAAGGCCGAGGACGTCGCCGAGAAGCTGCAACGGGGTGAGAAGGTCAGCCACCCCACCCTCGGCGTCAGCGTCATCGCCGCTGAGGGCGGCGGCGCGCTGGTGGCCGAGGTCCTCCCCGGCAGCGCTGCCGAGCGGGCGGGTTTCCAGCAGGGCGACGTCATCATCCGGTTCGGCGAGAAGGTGATCAGCGACTCCGAAGATCTGGTCGCCGTGGTCCAGGCCGGGAAGGTGGGCGACCGGGTGGATGTGACCTACAAGCGAAACAATGTTGAAGCGACGGCAACCGTGACGCTCGCTGAAGCGTCCTAAGGAGTGATGCCCATCCAGGGCGTCACTGCGATCGGGACTTTCCTCCTCCCTCCTGCGGCGGGTGGTGGAGCCAAGGGGGTTGGCTCCACCACCCGCCGCGTCCGCTGGCGGTGGGTGAACCAGGGCCGGCCGGAGCGGCGAGGATGCGCCCGGCTTGTCCGGTTTAGTCGGGTGGCAACCGGGAACCCGCCTCCGACTGGCAGCCGTGCTGGGGGCGGGCATGGCGGTGCCCACCAGCGGCCCCGGAGGGGGACTCGTGGCGCGCAACCGCGGGGACGGCAGCGTGGCCGGGCGGCCACTACGGATCGCGATGGTGGTCCCGCCGTGGCTGTCGGTGCCGCCAGCCGGCTACGGCGGCTTGGAGCACGTCGTCGCTGGCCTCGTGGACGGGCTGACCGCCCGGGGCCACCCGGTGACCCTCTTCGGGGCGGGTGAGCAGACCGGGACGACCGCCCGCTACGTCTCGACCGACGCCGAGCTGAAGTTTCACCGGATGGGTGAGGCGCTGCCCGAGCTGGCCCACCTCGTTCAGGTGAATCAGTCCGTCACTCCGGAACACTTCGACGTGGTCCACGACCACACCACGATCGGACCCCTGTTGGCCGGACGCCGGTCCGTGCCCACCGTCGCCACCGTGCACGGCAACCCGGTCGGGGAGTACGGCACCGTTCTTGGGGATGTCGACCAAGGCGTTGGTCTGGTGGCCATCTCCCACGCCCAACGGCGGCTCAACCCGCGGCTGCCCTGGGTCGGCACCGTGCACAACGGGCTGGACATCGAAGATATCCCGCACAAGCTGACGCCGGGTCGGGGGCCGGTGCTCTGGCTGGCCCGGTTCAGTCCGGACAAGGGACCCGACCTCGCCATTCGTGCCTGCCGAGCGGCCGGGCTGCCACTGATCCTCGCCGGCAAGTGCAACGAACCGGCCGAACGTCGCTACTTCGACGAGGTCGTCCGGCCGATGCTCGGCGATGATGTCACCGTCATCCTCGACGCCGATCGGCGGGACTCGTTCCGCCTGCTTCTCGACGCCCGCTGTCTGGTGCTGCCGATCCAGTGGGAGGAGCCGTTCGGTGTCGTCATGCTGGAGGCGATGGCCACCGGGACGCCGGTGGTGGCGCTACGTCGAGGTGCCGTGCCGGAGTTGATCATGTCGGGCCGAACCGGTCTGATCTGCGAGAGCGGGGACGAGTTGCCGGGGGCGCTGCGGAGGGTGGGCGGACTGGACCCGGCGGTCTGCGTCGCGCATGTGGCGGAGAACTTCTCCATCGCCCGGCTGGTTGACGGCTACGAGGCGGTGCTGCAGCGGTTCGTCTCGGCGGTGGTCCCCGCGCGCGAACCCGCCCCCACCACCTTCCGTTGAGGGCGGCGGCCGGATCAGTCCGCGCAGGGGAGGCCGGTGACGGGCCCCCGGGGCGGCGGCGTAGCCCATGCCAGGATGGCAGCTATGGCTGGGGGTCCGGTGGCGTTCGTGCTCGGTGGCGGCGGCGTTCTCGGTGCGGTCGAGGTCGGCATGCTGCGCGCGTTGTTCCGCGCCGACATTCGACCCGACCTGGTGTTCGGCACCTCGATTGGTGCGGTCAACGGGGTGCTGGTGGCCGCCGATCCGTCCACCACGGTCACCGACCGGCTGGTCCGGCTCTGGGCCTCTCCCGAGGCGAGCGAGGTGTACGGCGACTCCGTGGCCCGACAGCTACGCCGATTCGCCGCGCGTACCCATCTGCACTCGCCGCGGCCACTGCGCAAACTGTTGGAGCGGGAACTCGGTGCCGACACCACCTTCGCGGATCTGCGGGTGCCCTTCCGCTGCTGCGCGGCGAACATCGAGCGGGCCGCCGAGCACTGGTTTGACACCGGGCCGGTCGTACCGGCCGTCCTCGCCAGCGCCTCCGTGCCGGGTCTTCTCCCTCCAGCCCAGATCGACGGCCAGCACTACATCGACGGCGGTGTGGTCAACCCGATCCCGATCGGCGAGGCGGTGGCGGCTGGAGCCACCCGGATCTTCGTGCTTCAGGTGGGGCGAATCGAACGCGAGCTCAGCCCACCACGACGGCCCTGGGAGATCTCCCAGGTCGCGCTCGAGATCGCCCGCCGGCACCGGTTTGCCCGCGAGCTGGCCGCCGTGCCCGACGGGGTCCAGGTGCATGTGCTGCCGACCGGAGGAATCCAGCCCCGGGAGGACTCGCCGTGGGCATACCGGGACACGGCAGCGGTGGGGCGGCGGATCAGCCGGGCCTACACGGCCTCGCGGCGCTACCTGGCCCAGCTGGACCGCTGATGCCGCCACCACCCCGGTGGCTGTGCGGGACGCGCCAGAGCGGGTCCACGTAGGGTGACCGGGTGGAGGAGATCTGTGTGGTGACGACGGTGGTGGACGAGCGCTCGATCGCCGCGGGGCTCGCGGACGCGGCGGTGGTCGATCACCTGGCGGCCTGCGCGCAGGTGGGCGGCCAGGTGGACAGCACGTACTGGTGGCAACAGCGCGTCGAGACCAGCTCCGAGTGGTCCGTGCAGTTCAAGACCGCCCCGGGACGAGTCGGCGCGTTGGTCGAACAGATCCGGGCCAACCACCCCTACGACGTACCAGAGATCCTGGTGAACCGGGTGGAGAGCAACCCCGACTACGCCGCCTGGGTCCACGAACAGACCCGTTCGTAGCCCGCCCCGGTAGGGCGTACCCCACCTTCAGCCGGGGGCGTACCACCACCATCGGCGGGGGGCGTATTCCCACCTCCAGTCGGGGGCGTACCGGCTTACTCAGCGCAACCCTCCTCGGCAGACTCGGTGCCGGTGGTCGAGCTGACCGGCGCGACCGGAGTCGAGGAGGGGGTGGGCGAATATGCGGCAGCTGGTATCGGATCCGCCGGTACGGGGCAGTGACTACGCCGAGTTGTCCCGGCGGATCCGGGCGGCGGGACTTCTGGAGCGCCGTCCCGGCTGGTATGCGGTTCGGATCGCGTCCACAAGCGCGTTTTTCGGCGCGGTCTGGGCGCTGGTCATCCTCGTCGGCGACTCCTGGGGGCAGGCCGCGGTCGCGGCACTGATGGCGGTGGCCAGCACCCAGGTGGCCTTCCTCGGCCACGACGCCGGGCACCGACAGATGTTCCGGCGGCGAGGGCCGAGCGAACTGGTCGGCCTGCTCGCGGGGAACCTGGCGGTCGGGCTCAGCTACGGGTGGTGGGTGGAGAAGCACAATCGGCACCACGCCAACCCCAACCACGCCGACGAGGACCCGGACGTGGCGGCGGGCGCGTTGGTCTGGTCGGTGGAGCAGGCCCGGGCGACCCGGGGGTTCGCTCGGTGGCTGGCTCGCCGGCAGGCGTTCCTCTTCTTCCCGATGCTGCTGCTGGAAGGGCTGAACCTGCATCTGTCGAGCCTGCGAGCCATCGCGGGGCGGGGGCCGGACGGGCGGTTCCAGACGCCGATGCGGCACCGGGGTGGTGAGGCGTTCCTGCTCGCCGCGCACACCGTCCTCTACGTCGGTGGCCTGCTGCTGGTGATGTCACCGGGGAAGGCGTTGGTCTTCGCGGTGGTGCACCAGGGGCTGTGGGGGCTGTACATGGGGTGCGCGTTCGCTCCGAATCACAAGGGCATGCCGATGCCGACCGCCGGTGACCAGCTGGACTTCCTGCGGAAGCAGGTGATCACCTCACGGAACGTACGAGGTGGTCGGTTTGTCGATGTCGCCCTGGGTGGGTTGAACCAGCAGATCGAGCACCACCTGTTTCCGAGTATGCCGCGCGACAACCTGCGTCGGGCCCAACCGATCGTCCGGGCCTACTGCGCGCAGCGGGGGGTCCCGTACGTCGAGGTGGGGGTGGTGGAGTCGTACCGGCAGGCGCTCGCGCACCTGCATGCGGTTGGCCGACCGTTGCGCTGAGCGAGGAGCGCTCCAGCGGTGGCGAGCTGGCGTCGACACCGCTGGTCAGCTCCCTACCAGCGGTGCCGGTAGGGTCGGCCCGTGGCAGCCGTGCGCACCGGGCGGAGGGCGACCCTCGTGGGGGAGATCCGATGAGATTCGAGATCAGTAAGGTGTTGGACGCCATTGAGGGCCGGGTGTCCACCGACCCCTGGCTGACCCGCGCGGTGCTCGACCTGGCCGAGGTGATTCGGTACCAGGATATTGACGGTGGCCGGCCGGCCAGTCTGCTCCGCCTCGGCATGGTGATCGACGCCCTGGCGCGTCACCTGGAGGAGGACAGCGTCCCGGTCTACGCGGTGGTGCACCGGGGCGTGCTCTCCGACGCCGACCTGACCTCGAACGAGCGGATGGTGGTGCGGCGCTGGGCCGATGACGGCCTGGTGGAGGTGCTGGACAATCCTGGTGGTCGGATGCTGGAGGTCGCCGACCTGCTCGGGCTTCCGGTGCTGAGTCGGGCCCGGTTCGACGGGTTGCGGGGCCGCTACCCCTGGGTGGCCGACCAGCCCGGCCGGGTGGTCGCCCCGGTACCCGCCCAGAGTGGGCCGACCTTCGTCGCGCACGTCGGTGGCGGGGACGCCCTCTCCGCCGGCGAACGGTCCGTGGCCGGCGCCAAGCTGTTGGCGCGGCACTGGCGCTGCCCCGAGGCCCCGTGCGCACTCTTCGGTCAGGGCGGTGGGGGTGGGGCCTTCGCCGACCTGGCCGCGGTCAGCGATCGCAGCCCGGTGACGCAGCCGCCGCCCAGCCTGCGTGGGGGAGTGCCGAGCTGCCCCCGGCACGGCGCTCGGCTCAGCGACGCGGGTCCACGTCCGCGGTCGGCGGTGCTGGCGGTCCGGGTTGGTGGCCTGATCCGGCGTCGGTTCGTGCTCACCGACTCCGAACCGGTGCTGGTCGGGCGTGCTCCGGAGGCTGACGGCGGGGTGATCCTCGGCCAGTGGCTCAACGACGAGGCCCGCCGGTGGATCAGCCGCAGCCACCTGCGACTGGAGTTGCGGGTCGGCGAGATCATCGTCACCGACGTGAGTACCAACGGCTCCGGGATCCGGCCGAACGGGTCGATGGTGGAGGCGGAGCGGGTCCCGCTGGCACCGCAGCAGTCTCGGGTGCTGGCCGAGGGGCACATGGTGGAGCTGTACCCGGGCGTGCAGGTCGGGCGCCCGGACGAACTGCCGGCTGGCGCGCCGTACACCCCGACCTCGGTGATGGCCGAGGCGCCGACGATGGCGATGCGTCTGCCGCGTTGACCGCCGGCCCCGGCGGGGGCGCCGGATCACCCGGCCGGCACCCCTGCCGTGGTACGAGGACTATTCGGTGAGGATCGCAGCCAGCTGTGCCACCGCATGGTCGATCTCTTCCTCGGTGATGACCAGAGGCGGGGCCAGACGGATGGTGGAGCCGTGGGTGTCCTTGGCGAGGACGCCGCGGCTCATCAGCCGTTCGCTCGCCGCCCGCCCGGTCATTAGCGCCGGATCGATGTCCAGGCCGGCCCAGAGCCCGCGGCCCCGGACCGCGAGCAGGCCCTTGCCGACCAGCGCCCGAAGCCCGGCGTGTAACCGGGCGCCGAGCTCGGCGGAGCGGCGCTGGAACTCGCCGGTGGCCAGGAGCCGGACAACCTCGGTGGCGACCGCGGCGGCGAGCGGGTTCCCACCGAAGGTGGAACCGTGCTGGCCCGGTTGGAGTACGCCGAGCACATCGGCATCCGCCACGACGGCCGAGACTGGCACGATGCCGCCACCGAGAGCCTTACCGAGCAGGTACATGTCCGGCACCACAGCTTCGTGCTCGCAGGCGAACGTGGTGCCGGTGCGGCCGAGGCCGGACTGGATCTCGTCGGCGATCAGGAGCACGTTCTGGTCGGTGCAGACCCGCCGTACGTCCGGCAGGTAGCCGGCCGGTGGCACGATCACCCCCTGTTCGCCCTGGATCGGTTCGAGCAGCACCGCGACGGTGTTCTCGTCGATGGCGGCGGTCAGCGCTGCCAGGTCGCCGTAGGCGACGAGGCGGAAGCCCGGCGTGTACGGCCCGAAGTCGGCGCGGGCGTCCTCGTCGGTGGAGAAGCTGATGATGGTGGTGGTGCGACCGTGGAAGTTGCCCTCGGCCACCACAATGTTCGCCTGCTCCGCCGCGACCCCCTTGACCTGGTAGCCCCATTTGCGGGCCACCTTGATACCGCTCTCGACCGCCTCGGCCCCGGTGTTCATTGGCAGCACCAGCTCCTTGCCGCAGAGCTGGGACAGCTCCCGACAGAAGTCGGCGAACTGGTCGTGGATGAAGGCGCGGCTGGTCAGGGTGAGCCGGTCCAACTGGGCGTGGGCGGCCTCGACCAGCCGCGGGTGGCGGTGCCCGAAGTTGAGCGCCGAGTAGCCGGCCAGGCAGTCCAGGTAGCGGCGGCCGTCCACGTCGGTGACCCAGGCGCCCTCGGCTGAGGAGATGACCACCGGCAGCGGGTTGTAGCTGTGCGCTGTCCACCGTTGCGCATCGCGAACGGCCGTGGGTGTCCGTACCTCGTCTTTGATCATCTACTCGCCTCCCTGCAAGAGTCGCAATGTGCAGCACTTCGGGCCGCCGCCGGCCTTACGCAGCTCGGACAGGTCGATCCCGATCGTCTGGTAGCCCCGCTCCCGCAGCTGCGCCGCCAAGCCGGTGGCCTGCGCCGGCAGGACGACGTGCTGGCCGTCGCTGACCGCGTTGAGGCCCAGGACCGCGGCGTCGGCCATGCTGGCGAGTACGGCGTCCGGGAAGAGCCGGCGCAGCACCGCCTGGCTGCCGGGGGAGAAGGCCTCAGGGAGGTACGCGATGGTGTGCTCGTCCAGCACGGTCAACGCGGTGTCCAGGTGGTAGAAGCGGGGGTCCACCAACTGCATGGTGAGGACCGGGTAGCCGAAGACCTCCTGCAACTGCGCGTGGGCGGGGTGCGCGGTCCGGAATCCGGTGCCGGCGAGGAGGTGGCCACCGGCGAGCAGGATGTCGCCTTCTCCCTCGTTGACGTGCTTCGGGTGGTGCACCTCGAAGCCGGCGGCTTCGAACCAGGCACGGTAGGCGGGCGCCTCATCGGCGCGCTGCGGGGCCCGGAACTGCGCCGCCATGGCCCGGCCGCCGAGGACCGTGCCGCCGTTCGCGGCGAAGACCATGTCGGGTAGGCCCGGCAGCGGGGTGATCTCCTCGACAGCGTGGCCGAGGTCCCGGTAGGTCTGGCGTAGCTGCTCCCACTGCCGGATCGCCAGGTCGACGTCGACCGGCGCGGTGGGATCCATCCACGGATTGATCGCGTAGTCGACGGCGAAGTATGTCGGCCGGCACATGAGGAAGCGCTGGTGGCGGGTGGCGTCCATCGGCATTGTCCTGCTCTCAGGGTCGGGCGCGCCTGGCCACCGTGGCCCGCGGGCTGGCGCCGTTGCTCCACGGTATGTGGGGCAGGCCAGCGGGATCCACCGTAGGAAGTTGCTTTGGCCGTCGGATCATTGCGTTTGGCGGCTCTTCTGTAGCGTTTCCTTGCAGGCGCCGGAGGGGCGTCCCCGACTGCTCCGGCCCGGAGCGAAGACGGACCGGGTCACCGCCCGAGGGCGTCGACGGCCTTACGCGCGGCGATCAGCACCGGATCCCAGACCGGGGAGTACGGCGGGGCGTACCCGAGGTCCAGGGCGGTCATGTCGTCCACCGTCATGCCGTTCCAGAGCGCCACGGCCAGGGCGTCGATCCGCTTTGCCGCCTCCGACCAGCCCACGATCTGCGCGCCGAGGAGCCGCCCGGTGGGCCGTTCGGCGATGAGTTTGACGGTCATCGGGCGGGAGCCGGGGAAGTAGCCGGCACGGTTGGTGGACTCGGTGATCACCGAGACGAACTCGAAACCCGCCGCCGCGGCGTCCTGCTCCCGGAGCCCGGTGCGGCCGACCTCCAGGTCGCAGACCTTGATCACCGCGGTGCCGATCACCCCGGGGAAGGTCGCGTACCCGCCACCGATGTTGACGCCGGCGACCCGGCCCTGCTTGTTGGCGTGTGTGCCCAGCGGGATGTGTACGGGCATTCCGCTGACCCGGTGCAGGCACTCCACGCAGTCACCGGCGGCCCACACGTCGTCAACTCCGGGTACCCGCATGCGTCGGTCCACCCGCAGCGCCCCGCTGGGCCCGATTGGCAGCCCGGCGGCCTCGGCGAGCGCGACGTTGGGGCGGACACCGAGGCCGAGCACGACCAGGTCGGCGGGGATCGGTCCGTCGGAGGTGAGCACCGTGCAGACCCGCCCGTCTCGCTCCTGTAGGCCGGTCACCTCCAGGTCGGTGCGGATCTGCACCCCCACTCCGTGCATGGCGTCATTGACCAGCTTGGCCATGTCCGGGTCCACGGTCGACATCGGTTGACTGGCCTTCTCGACCAGGGTGACCTCCAGTCCACGCTGGATCAGTGCCTCGGCCATCTCGACTCCGATGTAGCCCCCGCCGACCACGACCGCCTGGCGGGGGCGCGGGTCGGTGTCCAGCCAGTCCCGGAGGGCGGCGCCGTCGTCGAGGGTCTGCACGCCGAAGACGCCCTTCACCCCGGTGCGCGCCCAGGCGGGCCGCAGCGGGTGGGCGCCGGTGGCGTAGACCAGGGTGTCGAATCGCTCGCGGACCTCGCCGCCGTTGGCCAGGTCCCGGGCGACCACCTCGCGTCGGTCGAGGTCGACCGCGGTGACCTCGTGCCGTAGCCGGACTCCGATGTCGAACCGCTCGCGGAAGGTCGTCGGATCGCGGGCGATCAGTTGGTCGCGTTGCGGCACCAGGCCGCTGATCCAGTATGGGATGCCGCAGGCCGAGTAGGACGTGAACTGGCCCCGCTCGAAGGCGATGATCTCCAGGTCGTCCGGGCCGCGGCGGCGGCGGGCCTGCGACGCCGCCGCCATCCCGGCGGCATCGCCGCCAATGACGATCAACCGTTCTGTCACCAGCTCATCCTGCCACGGATCGACCCGGGCCCGGGGGCGCTGGGCGGAGGTGCAAGAGATCGGCATTGACAACTGCGTGGCGGGCACGTACAACTCGGAGAGAGCGCTCTCTCGACCCGTCCCCAGAGAGGCACGTTCATGTACACCCCACCCGGGGCGCCTGCCGCCCTGCCCGCGAGACGCCGGAAGCGACTGGCGTTGGCGCTGTTCACTGCCCTCACCACCACCGCCCTGGCCGGTGTCGCGGTCACCGCGAGCGCCGCCGTGCCCACGCCCGCCCCCGGCTGGAGTCTGGTCTGGAGCGACGACTTCGACGGCGCGGCCGGCACCCTGCCCTCCTCGGCCGAATGGATCATCGATCTCGGCACCAGCTACCCCGGCGGCCCGCCCAACTGGGGCACCGGCGAGATCCAGACGTATACCGACAGCACCGCCAACCTCAGTCACGATGGTGCGGGCAACCTACGAATCACCCCCCTGCGCGACTCAGCCGGCGGGTGGACCTCGGCGCGGATCGAGACCATACGGACCGACTTCAAGCCGCCGGCCGGCGGTGTCCTCGCGATCGAGGGCCGGCTCCAGGTGCCGAATGTGACCGGGGCTCCGGCGGCTGGCTACTGGCCGGCGTTCTGGGCACTCGGGTCGCCGTACCGGGGTAACTTCCAGAACTGGCCGAGCGTCGGCGAGTTTGACGTGATGGAGAACGTGAACGGGATCAACTCGGTGTGGGGTGTGCTGCACTGCGGCTATGCGCCGGGCGGGCCGTGCGACGAGTTCAACGGCATCGGTGCCGCCCGAACCTGCCCGGGAGCCACCTGTCAGTCGGCGTTCCACACCTACCGGTTCGAGTGGGACGCCTCGGTCAGCCCGCAGGAACTGCGCTGGTACGTCGACGGCGAGCAATACCACACGGTGACCCAGACCCGGGTCGGTGAGCCGGCCTGGTCGCAGATGACCAGTCACGACGGCTACTTCCTGCTGCTCAACGTGGCGATGGGTGGCGCCTTCCCGAACGGTGTCGCCGGCGGGACCACCCCGACCGCCGCGACGGTGCCGGGTCGGCCGATGCTCGTCGACTACGTCGCGGTCTACAGCCGGGGCGCCGGCACCGCCCCGCCCACCACCGCCCCGCCCACCACCCCACCGCCGGGTGGGGCGCGGGACGCGTACGCGACGATCGAGGCCGAGTCGTTCGACGGTCAGTACGGCGTTCAGGTGGAGGGCGCCACCGAAGGCGGGGAGAACATCGGCTACCTGCGCAACGGTGACTGGGCCCGGTACGACAACGTCGAGTTCGGCGCCACCGGACCCCGGGACTTCGTCGCTCGGGTGGCCTCCGGCGCCGGTGGTGGCGTGAGCGGGTTGGTCGAGGTGCGCCTGGACAGCCCGACCAGCCCACCGATCGGCAGCTTCGCGATCGGCAACACCGGCGGCTGGCAGAGCTGGCGTTCGGTGCCCGGCAACGTCGCCGGCCCCACCGGTCGCCACACGGTCTACCTGACCTTCACCAGCGGCCAGCCGAACGACTTCGTCAACGTCAACTGGTTCACCTTCCGCCGCTAGCGGTGCGAGCGGCCCTGGTCGGCTCCCCGCCGGCGCCAACCAGGGCCGCCCGCCGGCTTCCCCTCGACAACCCGTCGAGCACCCCAGCGGCGACCGCTTCCCGGGCGGGCAACGAGTCGGCACGAGTGGGCTAAGCTCCTTCGATCGATCGACGTTACTGGGAGGTAGCATGTCGGAGCAGCGGGTCGCTATCGTGACCGGCGCGGCACGGGGCATCGGAGCGGCCACCGCCCGGCGGTTGGCCGCCGACGGGTTGGCCGTAGCGGTGGTGGACATCGACGAGTCCGCGACCGGGGCGACCGTCGCCGCCATCACCGAGGCGGGTGGACGGGCGCTCGGCGTCGGTGCGGACGTGTCGGACCGGGCCCAGGTGGAGGCGGCCGTCGAGCGGGTCGCCGCTGATCTCGGCGCGCCCACCGTCCTGGTCAACAACGCCGGAGTGCTGCGGGACAATCTGCTGTTCAAGATGTCCGACGCCGAGTGGGACACGGTGCTGGGCGTGCACCTGCGGGGTGCCTTCCTGTTCAGCCAGGCCACCCAGCAGTACATGGTCGAGCAGCAATGGGGCCGGATCGTCAACCTCTCCAGCATCTCCGCGCTCGGCAACCGGGGGCAGGCGAACTACGCCGCGGCCAAGGCCGGTCTGCAGGGCTTCACGAAGACCCTGGCGATCGAGTTGGGCCCGTTCGGGGTGACGGTCAACGCGGTCGCTCCGGGTTTCATCGTCACCGACATGACCGCGGCGACCGCCACCCGAATGAAGATCGACTTCGAGGCGCTGCAGAAACATGCTGCGGCGGAGATTCCGGTCCGCCGGGTGGGTCGCCCGGAGGACATCGCGCACACCATCTCGTTCCTGGCCAGTGCGGGCGCGTCGTTCGTCTCCGGGCAGGTCCTCTACGTCGCCGGCGGGCCGAAGGACTGATCCGGCGCGACCCGGGACGGCCTCGGCCGGCTGGCCGCAGCCCGGTCGAGGTCGTGGCGGGTACGCCAGAGCCAGAACAGCCCGAGCACCGGCAGCACCAGCGGGATGTAGCCGTACCCGCTGCCGAAGCCGGACCAGACCGTCTCGTCCGGGAACAACTCCGGCCGGGCCTGGCTGACCGCACCGACACCCACCACCCCGACCAACTCGACCGTGCAGCAGGCCAGTGCGATCAGGCGGCCGGTGCGGCCGGCCCGGCCCAGCCCCACCGCCGCCACGATGTAGACCGCGGCGGCGAAGGCGGAGAGGAGGTACGCCATCGGCGCCGCCTCGAACCGGGTGGCGATCTGGAGGCCGGCGCGGCTGGTGGCGGCGATGGCGAAGAGCAGGTAGACCGCGATCAGGAGGCGGCCGGGGCCGGAATTGGTCCGGGTCCGATCGGCGGCTCGTGGGCGCTCGGTGGGTCGCCGGTCAGCCACCGGGCACCGTCCAGGTCTGCTGGAGCCGGACCAGAACCACCGGGGTGACCAGGCAGATTGTGCAGACGATGGCCGACCCCCACCGGGTGGGCTCCATTCGGGCCAGCACCCAGGCCAGCGGGGGTAGGCAGACCAGGGTGGCCAGGTAGCCGAAGAAGGAACCCGGCTCATCCGGCCGCTGGCCGCCGCCGAGGGCGATCAGGGTGACGACGGTGAGCACGAGCAGCGCCGCTTCCAGCACGGCCAGGCCGGCGAACTGCGCCCGGTCCGGGGCGCGGTGCCGCAGCGTCGCCACGAGGGCCCAACCCGCGACGAGAAGGGAGAGCGCGATCGGGACGGCGGTGAGGAGCCCGTCGACTGGGAGGTCGCCGGCAGCGCTGGTGGTCGCGCTCGCTTCGGTCACCGGCACACTCTACTAATCCGGGTGGTACACCTGCCGGTGGCGTCCTCGCCCCGCCGGATAGCGTTGTCTGCGACACCGCGGTGGTCGCGGCGCCGATCGGTTGGAGGTTCGTGGTGCGGTTTGGGTTGTTCGGTACCGGGCACTGGGCGGGCGGGACGCATGGAGCGGGCCTGGCTGCCCATCCCCGTACCGAGTTGGTCGGTGTCTGGGGGCGGGATCCAGCCAAGGCCGCCGTGCTCGCCGAGCGGTACGGCGTGCCGGCGTTTGCCGACGCCGACGCGTTGATCGAGGCGTGCGAGGCCGTGGCGATCGCCCTGCCACCAGATGTGCAGGTCGAGCTGGCCACCCGGGCCGCCGCGGCGGGACGGCACCTGCTGCTCGACAAGCCGCTCGCGTTGACCCTCGCCGACGCCGACCGCCTGGTCGCCACGGCCCGGACGGCCAAGGTCGCCTCGCTGGTCTTCTTCACCCAGCGCTATCACCAGAACGTCACCACCTTCCTCGCCGCCACCGCCGCGGACGGCGGCTGGGAACACGCCGAGGCGACCCTCTTCACCTCGATCTTCCAGCCCGGCAGCCCGTACGTGGGC
Source organism: Salinispora pacifica DSM 45544 (assembly GCF_000378845.1). NCBI lineage: Bacteria > Bacillati > Actinomycetota > Actinomycetes > Micromonosporales > Micromonosporaceae > Salinispora > Salinispora pacifica. The sequence goes on from NZ_KB905359.1 coordinate 4,189,661, forward strand.
TCTACCTGGCGGCGTGAGCACGGCGGGCTCTGGGACATCGGTCCGCACGCGCTGTCCCTGATCCTGCCGGTCATGGGACGGGTCACCCGGGTCGCGGCGATGGACGGCCCCCGGGGCCTGGTGCACCTGCTGCTCACCCACGACAACGGCGCCACGAGCAGGCTGTCGCTCACCCTGGACGCCCCCAGTTCGGTGGCCCGCCGGGACATCGTCTTCTACGGCGAGAGCGGCGTCGAGACCGTGCCCGACGGCGACGATACCCTGGCCGGGGCGTTCGAGGCGGCGATCGACCAGCTGCTGGCGGAGATCGACTCGGGGACCCGAGACCACCGCCTCGACGTCCGGTTCGGTCGTGAGGTGGTGGCCATCCTGGCGGCGGCGGAGACGGCCCGCGCCGAGGCCCGCACCGTTGAGGTGCCCGCGTAGCCGCCCACCACGTCCTGACCGGCGTCGGTACGGCGAAAATCCGTACCGACGCCGGTACGGCGAAAATCTGTCGAACGGGGTGACCGGGGCGACTACAGTCCGGGTCATGTTCGCGTACCCCCTGACCAAGTGGGCCGCCGTGCCGGCGACCCGCGGGCCGTTGTTGGTGGCCCGCCCGCGCGTTCGGCGTCCGGCCCCGGCCGGCGCCCGCCGCGCCTGACCCAACCGCGCACCGCGCGCCAGCGCCGAGGGCCGTCCGAGTCCCGATTCATCCGGACAGGCCCCGATTCCGGCTGCCTGTCCAGCGTCGCCACCGGGCGACAGACAGGACGACGATCCATGGCGCCCCGCCGTACCCGAGCAACCGAACGCGACCGGTCCCGTCGCGTCCTCTCCCAGAACTTTCTCGTTGATCCGGCCGCGGTCAACCGGCTGACCCGGGCGACCCGGCCCGACCCGGACCGCCTCCTGCTGGAGGTGGGTGCTGGGCGTGGCCAGCTGACCCGGCTGCTCGCCGCCCACAGCCGTCGCCTCATCGCCTACGAGGTAGATCCGGTCGCCGCCGCCGAACTGGTCCGAAGCTGCGCGGATCTGCCCACTGTGACCTGTCGGCAGGCCGACTTCCTGACCGCCCCACCGCCGCGGGCGCCCTTCGACGTGGTCGGCAACATTCCGTGGTCGCTGACCTCCGCAGTGGTCCGCTGGTGCCTGGCCGCGCCGAGCCTGCGCACGGCCACCCTGCTCACCCAACTCGAGTACGCCCGCAAGCGCAGCGGTGACTACGGGCGGTGGACGCGGTTGACCGTGCGCAGTTGGCCGGAGTTCAGCTGGCGGCTGGCCGGGCGGGTGCCCCGGACGGCGTTCCGTCCGGTCCCGCGGGTGGACGCCGGCATCCTGCGGATCGAGCGCCGCCGGGAGCCGTTGCTGCCGGCGGCGGCGCTGCCCGCGTACCAGCGGATGGTGGAGTTGGGCTTCGACGGCGTCGGCGGCTCGCTCGCGGCGTCGCTGGCCCGCCACCACCCGCGGGCGCGGCTGGCGGCGGCGCTGCGCGCGACCCGACTCGATCCGGCGACCCCGGTCGGCCAGGTCTGGCCGGAGCAGTGGCTGGTGCTGTTCCGTCTGCTGTGGCGTTAGCGCAGCTTCAGCGCCTCCGACAGCTCGGCCGGTGAGTTGAAGCTCCCCTCCGGCAGCAGCCGCAGCGCCTGCAGCATCTCCGTGCTCAGCCCGTTCTCCTGGCCCCACCGGACCAGGTCCTTGCGGGAGACGGGGTAGGCGAGGGCGGCGAAATAGTCCTGCAACTGCGCGCCGGAGACGGTCATGGGGCCGGATACCCGCTCCGCGTGCCGGCACACCGGGTGGCCCACCCGGCCGGCTGGGTTTGCCCACCCGGTGGGCAGGGTAGCCGCTCGGCATGCTGGTGCGGCGGCTCGGCGCCCCGAGCGATTTTGACCCGTTGCTGGAGCGCGCCCGGGACGCCCGGATCGTGATGCTCGGGGAGGCGACCCACGGCAGCCATGACTACTACCGGCTGCGCGGGGAGCTGACCCGGCGGTTGATCGCCGAAGGGGGTTTCTCGTTCGTCGCGGTGGAGGGGGACTGGCCGGACTGCGACCGGGTACACCGCTCGGTCACGGCCGCCCCCGACGCCGCCGTTGAACCGCAGGCCGCCCTCGAACGGTTCGAACGGTGGCCCACCTGGATGTGGGCGAACGCGGAGGTGGCCCGCTTCTGCCGCTGGCTGCGGGAGTGGAACGGGCAGCGGCCCGGCCCGGAACGGGTCGGCTTCCACGGGTTGGACGTCTACAGCCTGTGGGAGTCGATGCAGGCCATCTTCGACTACCTGGGGGAGGAGGCGCCGGCGGCGCTGGACGCCGCGCAGGACGCCTACCGGTGCTTCGAGCCGTACGGACGGCGGATCGAGGAGTACGGCACAGCGAGCCGGTTCGTCTCCGCGCGCTGTGAGGACGAGGTGGTCTGCCTGCTGGCACGGATTCGGGAACACGCGGCGACCGACGGCGCGGACGCCTTCTCGACCTGGCAGAACGCGGAGGTCGTCTCCGGCGCGGAGCGGTACTACCGGGCCATGATCGGGGGTGGACCGGAGTCGTGGAACATCCGGGACCACCACATGGCAGACACGCTGGACCGGCTGTTGGAGCGCTACGGCCCGGGGGCACGTGGGGTGGTGTGGGCCCACAACACCCACGTCGGGGACGCGCGGGCAACCGACATGGTCGCGGACGGCATGGTGAGCCTGGGCCAGTTGGCCCGGGAGCGGCACGGCCGGGACGATGTCGTCCTGGTCGGGTTCGGTAGCCATCGGGGCACGGTGGTCGCCGCGCCGCACTGGGGCTCGCCGGCCGAGAAGATGAACGTTCCGCCGGCCCGGGAGGGGTCGGTGGAACGGCGGCTACACGAGCTGCTACCCGAACAGGCAGTGCTGATCTTCGATGGCGCCGACCAGCCCGGCTGGGTGACCGAGCCGCTGGACCACCGGGCGATCGGGGTGGTCTACAACCCCTCGTTCGAGTCCTGGGGCAATTATCAGCCGACCCGGCTGGGGGAGCGGTACGACGGGTTCGTCTGGTGTGACGAGGCGACCGCGCTGGACCCACTGCCCGCTCGGGGCACCCGCGGTGAGTTGGAGACGTATCCAGCCGGGGTGTAGCGGGCGTCGCCAAAGAGCGGCCCCGGTTCACGCACCACGGGAGGGACCCCTGCTCCGGCACGTCACGCGTACCGGGGCAAGGGTCCCTCGTCGACCTCAGGTGCGGGCGGGCTCCTGCTCCGCCAGGTGGCTACGCAGTCCCTCACCCTCCACGTCCACGTTGGGCAGGACCCGGTTCAGCCAGCGCGGCAGCCACCAGCCGGCGTCGCCGAGCAGGGACATGACCGCCGGCACGATCGTCATCCGGACCACGAACGCATCGATGGCGACGCCGACCGCCAGCGCGAAGCCCATCGACTTGATCACCGGGTCCTCCATGAAGATGAAGCCACCGAAGACGGAGATCATGATGAGCGCGGCCGCGGTGACCACCCGGGCACCGTGCCCCATCCCGTTGATGGTGGCCTGCCGGGCGGTGTCGCCGTGGACGAAGTCCTCCCGCATCCGGGAGACGAGGAAGACCTCGTAGTCCATCGCCAGTCCGAAGAGGATACCGATGAGCAGGATCGGCAGGAAGCTGATCAGCGGCCCCGGTGTGTCCAGACCGACCAGGTCGGCGAGGTGGCCCTGCTGGAAGACCGCGACGGTGAGTCCGAAGGTGGCCGCCACGGTGAGCAGGAAGCCCAGCGCGGCCTTCACCGGCACCAGCAGCGAGCGGAACACCAGCATCAACAGCACGATCGACAGCCCGACCACCAGGAGTAGATAGATCGGCAGGGCGTCGGTGAGCTTCTCCGAGACGTCGATGCCGATCGCGGTCACCCCGGTGAGTAGCACCTCGGCACCCTGGATGCCGCCGACCGAGCCGCGGATGTCGTCCACCACCTGCTCGGTCGCCGGGTCGGTGGGTCCGGTCTCCGGGATCACGCCGAGCAGGGCGGTCCGCCCGTCCGGACTCAGCTGCGGTGGCGTCACGGCCAGGACGTTGTTGGTGTCCTGGACCAGGGCCGCGACCTGGGGCACGGCTGTCGCTGTCGCCTCCGGGCTGTCCCCGGCCACCACGATCGCCAGCCGACCGGTGAAGCCCGGTCCGAAGCCCTCGCTGATCAGGTCGTTGGAGACCCGGGCCGGTGAGCCGACCGGCGCGGTCCCCTGGTCCGGGAGGGCCAGCCGCATGTCGGAGGTGGGCAGCGCGAGCACGCCCAGCCCGAGCAGGGCGACCAGGATCACCGGCACCCGGAACCGGATGACCAGCCGGGCCCAGCGGAAGCCGAATGTGGAGCGGTCCTCGGCCGACGCGATCGGCTCGGGTGTGTCCGTTCCGGGCTCGGTCGCGGTGGCCCGGTACTGGTGCCGTTGCTTGCGGCGGAGCACCCGGCGGCCGGCGAAGCCGAGCAGCGCCGGCTGCAGGGTGAGGGCGACCAGTACGGCGATGACGACCGTTCCGGCGGCGGCCAAACCCATGACGGTCAGGAACGGGATGTTCACCACCGCCAGACCGGAGAGCGCGATGACCACGGTGGCGCCGGCGAAGAGCACGGCCGAGCCGGCGGTGCCGACCGCCCGGCCGACCGCCTCGTCCGGCGGCAGCCCCTCGAGCAGGTTCTGCCGGTAGCGGGAGGTGATGAAGAGCGAGTAGTCGATGCCGACCGCGAGACCGAGCATCAGGGCGAGGATTGGCGCGGTGCTGGTCAACTCAACCGTGCCGCTGAGCGCGTAGAGACCGGCCATGCCGACGCCGACCCCGATCAGCGCGTTCAGCATGGTCATTCCCGCTGCTACCAGCGAGCCGAAGGTGATGACCAGGACGATCGCCGCGACGGCGACGCCGATCACCTCGGAGGAGCCGGCCTGCGGCTCGGCGTTGAGCACCTCACCGCCGGGGGCCACCTGCCAGCCCTGCGCCTTGGCCGCGGCGCCGACCTGCTCGTACGCCTCCCGCTCTTCGTCGGTGACCTTGTCCGCGCCCTCGGTGAACTGGACCTGGATCAGCCCGTACTGGCCGTCCGGGCTGATGGCCTGGGCTGTGAGTGGGTCCACCGCGGCGGTCACGCCGGGCAGCGTCGCGGCCTCCTGGGTGACTTCGGTGGCCACCGCCTGGCCCTGCGGGGTGCCGAGCAGGCCCGGCTGCGGGGCTTTGAGCGCGATTGTGCCGGTAGCGCCGCTGGCCGCCGAGAACTGTTCATCGAGCAGATCCCGCGCCTGCTGCGACTCGGTGCCGGGCATGCTGAAGTCGCTCGCCGTCGGGCCGCGCAGGTTCAGGGCCGCCAGGCCGAGACCGACGAGCACGACTAGCCAGATCGCGGCGACGAGGCGTCGTCTGCGCATCGCGCCGCGGCCGAGCCGATAGAGCAGGGTCGACATGGGTCGATGTCCTCCGTCGTTATTGGTTGGGTCAGTTGACCGGTTCGAGTGCCCGGCGGACCAGCGCGAGCAGCGCCGGACGTAGCTCCGCCTCGGGGAGATCGATGAATTCGCCGCACGTCTCGGCGATGCCCGCGAGGATCACCAGCGCCGCGACCCGGGCAGCCGGGCGGTCGGAATGTCCGGCGAAGGCATGGACGAGCCGATCTGGGATGTGTTGTAGGTGGCTGAAGGGGGGTTGCTGGAACAGGCCGGGGAACTCACCGCGGAGGAACGCGGTCTCGCGGCGGAACCGGACCGCCAGGTCGACGAAGCCCTCGGCCGCGATCCGTTGCGCCTCCGCCGGGCTACTCGCGCCGGCGATGCGCTCGTCGAGCTCCCGTAGCTGGTCGATCGGCCGGGCTACCAATTCGGCAAGAATCGCCTTCTTGTCGGCGAAGTGGTAGAGCACCGCCGCCTTCGAACAGCCCACGTCTGCCGCGATGTCCTGCAACGACGTGCCCCGGTAGCCGGATTGCGCAAACCGTCGCCCCGCCGCCGCGAGAATATCAGCGTGCCGCTCGGGCGCTGCCCGTGTCATGTCGGTCCCACCTCCTCGAACAGCATGCCTGACCGATCGGTCAGATGCCGACTGATGGGCGATCCAGTGGCGTTCGCCACACCCGGGCGAGCCTGGCCGGACACAGTGACCGCCGCGGTGAGGGCGCTTCGGGTAGTGCCGGCGACCGCCGTGGCGAGGCCGTTTGGGGGTAGTGCCGGTGACCGCCGCGGCGAGGGCGCTCCGGGCGCCGCCGGTTCCGGCCCACGGCTGGCTGACGTGTCCGTGTTGACGGCCAGTTGGGTTGACCGCCGTCCCGGCTGCCGGCAGTGTGATCAGATGGGCAAGGTCGAGGAGACCCGGGACGGGGTGGCACTGACCAACCTGAGTCAGCCGCTGTTCGACGGTGCGGGCGCGACAAAGCGCGACCTGGTGAACTACCTGGACGCGGTGCGCGACCGGATTCTGCCGCACCTGCGGGAACGGCCGCTGTCGGTCATGCGGGTGCGCCCCGGGCAGCCCCCGTTCATGCAGAAGAACCTGCCGAAGTACACCCCGGACTGGGTTCCTCGTACGGCGGTGTGGGCGGCAGCGTCGCACCGGGAGATCTCGTACGCCCTCTGCGGCGACCGACGGACGTTGCTCTGGCTCGCCAACCAGCGGGCGGTGGAGTTCCACCCCACCCTCGCCACAGTCGCCGCGCTGCAGTGCCCGACCCACCTCGTGCTCGACCTGGACCCGCCGGAAGGCGCCCCGTTCGAGGTGGCGGTGGCCGCGGCCCTCCTGGTCCGGCGGGCGCTCGCCGGAGCCGGGCTTGCCGGGGCGGTGAAGACCAGTGGTGCCAAGGGGGTGCACGTGTTCGTGCCGGTGGCGGCGGAGGCGACGGCGGAGGAGCTTGCCGCCGCCACCCGAGCGCTCGCGCTTCGGGCGGCACGCCTCGATCCGGACCTCGCGACGACCGCCTTCATCCGGGAGGACCGGAGTGGGAAGGTCTTCATCGACTCCACCCGAGTTGGTGGGGCGACGGTGGTGGCCGCCTACAGTCCGCGGCTGCGGCCCGGCGTGCCGGTGTCGTTTCCGGTGCCCTGGGACCTCCTGCCGTCGGTCACGCCCACCGATTTCACGATTCAGACCGTGCCCGCCCTGGTCGCCGCGGCGGACCCGTGGGCGGACGGAATGCCCACGGCACAGCGGCTCCCGGCCGACCTGATCGTCGAGGGGCGCACCATCCCGGTGGCTCGGGTGCAGGCGATGCAGGAGGGGAAGCGTCGGGCCCGTGCCCGGCGGGCCGCCGGCTGAATGGGTCATTGCTTCGCGGTCAGCCGGCGGCCAGATCGAGGACGTCGGCGAGTTCTGCTGGAGCAGACAACATCGGCCAGTGCCCCGGGTACAGGTCGAAACGGTGCCATGGCGGCTGGGTGGAGGGAGGCCAGGGCCGGTACTCCGGCGTGCAACAACTCCCGGAAGGCGTCGCTGTGCGAGCATGAAAACCTTGGTAACTTGTCACGGTGCCCCGCCCGACCGCGAGGTCAGGCGGGGCACTGTTGTGGCGGGGTGCTGGTGGGACACCCCCGGTGGCTGCGCCCTTGGCGGCCACCGGGTCCCGTTTCAACTCAGGCGCATTGTGTTGCCGACAACCCGCTCGGCAACGTTTCCAGGACCTCAACCTTGAAGTGAACCCCGGCCTTCACCGTGTAGGTCCCGGCTCCTTGGAAGTCCAACCTTCTGGTGGAGCTGTTCAGCGAGAATCCCGCAGGAAGCTTGGCGCCGGCATCTTTAGCCTGAGACAAGACGTCATACATATTGTACGGTTCGGGAAAGTAGAAAGGAAAGCCGGAAGCCGTAAATGCGCCCTCGAAACTGCCATTCAGCGCCAGCGAGCCACTGTAGGTGTTTTGCGTCAGCGACGACACGACGTACCGGGTCTCGTTTGCGGGCACCAGCACCTTCTGGGACGGCGCGGTGTGTGTCTCCCTGATCGACTCCGACTGCGTGTTCGAATTTTGGTACGACACCGTAACTGACTCTTCGAGGCCAAGGCCGACTAATTTTGAGAGGGCGAAGCTACCCGAAATCTTTGTGGTGGACGACACGCCAGTGGTGACGGTCGTCGACACCGTGTTCCAGTAGCCCTTGCTGAACGAGTGGCTCGTCAGAGTCTGATCCGAACTTGTGGAGTTCGTCAAACTCGCGCACCCCAGGTAGAACGGAGCACCTGACACGACCTTAGCCGTACCCACCGGAACCGCATCGGTCTCCGAGATTAACATCGGCGGGCCGATGAGATCAAGACCATTGAAGTAGACGTACTTAGAATGATCTTCGATCAGTGTGGTGATGTCGGTGATCGTCGCCGCCTGTGCGGGCGAGGCGGTCATCAATACCGCAGCCACGGTGCCGATCGACGTCGCCAGGAGCGCTCGTGTCCTCTTCAACCTCATGCCGTTTCCCTTTCAATCTGAGGCCAATAGATTACTGGCACTCGACCCTTCCATGGTGCGACCAGCTCGCTCAACCGCGTCCGCTCGCAGGCTTGGTTGATCCGATCCGGGAGTCGAGGTCGACGTCGATGAATACTACACACAATTACGCCCCAGGCTCTTCCTGGCGGTACCCGCAGCCTTCACCGTGCCATTAGAAACCAGCTCTGACCTCGGCCTATATGCACTGATTCCAGCTTGTCGGCTATTTGACAGATGCTTTTATGTAACGCATCCCTCATTATCGAATCGTTATCTGGTTTGTGTATTTGTGACACTGGTAAACGGAACTGTCATGCCACCGCGACAGAGGGTTAGGGCCTCGGCGCGGTCGAGACGGTGTCCACCGTGTAGCCGGGCTCGGACACGATCACGCCCTGGTCGAGTTGGGCAGGCCGCGCCGGTAGTCGGCGACGCCCCGTTCGGCGCGGGCATTGGTGGAGAAGAAGTCGGCGTAGGGTGCGCACGCGCCGCCTGGCTATGAGCCGGTCGATTGCTGCCATCGCTGGAGTGGGAGCGTTCAGTGCTCGTTCCAGCTCAGGCCCCAGTACACGAGGACCTTCCGCTGGTCGCCACCGTAGCGGGACGTGCCGCCGTCGCGTTGCCAGAAGGGGCAGTCCAGATGGATCGACACCACACGCTGCGCGGGGTAGCCGAACACGACGCTGCCCCGCAGAGACGGGAGGTGCATCAGGCAGGCCTCGTCGTCTTCGGACGAGACCGCCAGCCCGTTGAGGTAGTCGGTCAGCTCGGTGACGTCGCTGGTGTTGCGCCTGGTACTGCCGAGACTCCACGGTTCGGGCCCCAGCGTGGGGTAGCTGCACATCAGAACCTCGGTCGCCCCGGTTGGGACCATGACCTCCGGTGCGAACGGGGTGGCTAGATGAGGATGCTGTCGATGGTGCACGCGGCCCGACAGACGGCGGAGTGTGGTTACCGCTGGCTGGCGACCGCATGTCTCTTATCGACGCGACCGCGCGCCCGGCATCCCGATGCGAAGGTGACGCTGCGTAGGGAGGGGTGCCAGAAGAGTGCACCTGGCAGTGCTCTCGACCGGGTCGTCCGTGCCTCCGGGTCCTTGTGCTCCTCGTCGCACAAGGACCCGGAGGGTCGCCCACGATGGCTCGTACACAGCTGTACCTCGTTCGCCACGGCGAATAGGGTGCGGCCTCCGACCACGACGAGCCGGACGAAGGTCTGTCGCAGCTCGGCCGCGACCAGGCCGACCGGCTGGGCCGACGGCTCCGCACAGTGCCGTTCTCGGCCGTCCACCACAGCCCACTGGCCCGGGCGGCCCAAACCGCCGACATCGTCGCCCGCTACCGCGCGCGAACCAGCCACTACCTGCGCAGACATCGAACCTGAAAGTGCGGCTGGAGTACTATTCCAACCGATCTGTTTCTGGCCCACCCCAAGATCACCGATCCTGAAACCCCAGGTTGGCGAGCCTGCTGCGCGAATGGTGTCGATGAGAAGGTCGGCCATCACGCCGGGTCACGGCGCAGGGCCTGCAGGATCAGTCGATCGCCGAAGCCGCGGCGTCCCTGCGAGCCCCTCAACATCCGCTAACGGTCGAGGGCGACCCCTGTACGAACCGCAGTGTGATCTCGGCAACGCGTCGACCGAGGTGCTCGGCGGTGAGCAGGTCGGCTTTCGGGGGCGCCTGCTCAGGCCCAGCGTCGACGTTCGACTGAGCGGCGGCGCCCAGCCAGAACCCAAGCCGGTTGAGATCGTGCTCCGAGCCGGTTGCCGAGCAGTTCGCCGGCGGTAGATCGAGCGACACCCAGTGCATGCCGTGCTGGGCGGCGAAGATCACCATCTGGGTTAGCGTCGCCAGCTTGTCGCCCGCCTGTGTGCCCGAGTTGGTGAATCCCGCTGCGATCTTGTCACGCCACAGGTAGCCGTTGCGCATCACTGCGGCGGAACTGGCCTCCTGGAACTCCTTGAAAGCGGCCGAGGGACCGCCGACGTACGTCGGCGCACCGAAGATGATCGCGTCGGCGCACGCCAGTTCGACCCACTGGTCTTTGGCCTCCTCGACGGTCAGCATGAGTGCTTCGACATCAGATACCAGTTCAACCCCTGTTTTAACCGCCTCGGCCTGCCGCCGAGTGTGGCCGTATCCGCTGTGGTAGACGATGGCGATTTTGGTGCTCATGTGCAACCTCCCCTGCTGTGAACCTGCCACCCATCTGACGTCTGCGGTCAGGCGGAGGTGACCGGCGCGCACAGGGCAATGTCCAGTTGCCGGAGCCGGAGTGGGTCACCGACGACCTCAATCGCAGCGATCCGATCGTCGTGGACCACGAACTGCAGGACGAACCGCAGCCGCCCCCTTGGCGCCACGACCGCGCCCACTTCACCCTCGATGAGCGCGGGTTCAGCGAAGCGAGCCTGCTGGCCGTTGGTAAGCGTCTCTTGCGCGACCTCGCCAGCGCCTCGAACGTGCGCACGGGCGTACCGCCGCAGTGCAACTCGATCCGCCCGCCGCTCGACGTCGGGTGACAACACTGCGATGAGGCCGTACAGGTCGCCGGCCCGAGTCGCGGCGAGGAACGCTTCGACGACCCTGCGGTGCCGTTCGACGTCGCAGGCAGGCAGCTTCGGCGCCCCGCGCACGCGTTGACGGGCGCGGCTGGCCAGCTTCTTCGTGGCGTCCGGCGACCGTTCCACCACCTCTGCGATTTCAGCGAAGGGCACGGCGAACAGGTCATGAAGCACGAACGCGACACGTTCGGCAGGTGTCAACCGATCCAGAACTACCAGTAGGGCCAGCCCGACCGAGTCGGCCAGCTCGGCTGCCTCGGCCGGGTCACTGCTCGCGGTGTCACCGGCAGGCGGGTCTGGAGCGCCCACATCGATCGGGACCTCGGGCCGGCGCAGGCGAGAACGGACCATGTCGAGACACACCCGGCCGACGATCGTGGTCAGCCACCCCGGCACGTTCGCAACAACGCCAACGTCGCTGCGGTTCGCGCGCAGCCACGCCTCCTGGATCGCGTCGTCCGCCTCGTCTGAGGAGCCCAGTATGCGCGACGCGACACCGCGCAGGTGGCCACGGAGCCGATGGAACTCATCGGCGAGCTGACGCTGGTCGTTCATCGGTCACCTTCGGCTTCGTCTGAGCGTCATATCTGATTGAGGAGACAGGTACGCCATGAAGACGAGGAGGCGGCCCGACAACCATAACATTTCGGGCTTACAGGCCACGGTCGCGGATGATCTGCGTGTGGGGCCGGGGCCGGCTACGCAACGCTGGCCTCGGTCTTTCATCTGGGGGATCTGTCGTAGCTGCTGGTCGATGAGTTGGTTCGGGGCTGGTCGGCCGGTTCGCTGGCGTGCTGATGGCCCGGTGCTGGGCCGGGTTTCTCCGTGCTGCGGGTCGAGGCGTGAGATTTCGGGGTCAGCCGGCGGGGTTGGGGTAGTGCGGCGATCCGGTTGAATGCCCTGGTCAGGGCGTCGGTCCACGACCAGTCGGCGGGAATGGCGCGTCGGGTCCGGCGGGCGGTGCGGGTGAGGCGTGCCGCGACGTGCAGGAGCCGGTAGCGCAGCTTCTTCGGCTCCGTGCGGGCGAGGTCACCGTGCAGGAGCAGGGTTTGGGTCCAAGCGATCAGGTCGATGCCGGTCAGCGCGAGGTGGAGCCAGGCTTGGTTGATCGCGAAGACGCGGGACGGGAATCGGCCGAAGCCGGTGTTCTTGCCGCAGCGGATGCGGTCCTCGACGCGGGCGTGAGCGCGGTGGCGGGCCTCGAGGTACTGGATCGACTGCGCAGCAGGATTGGGTGCCGTGCCGGTGGGCGTCGGGGATCTGGGCCAGGGCCTCATCGAGGACGGTGATGTGGTTGGCGGTGGTGTTTGACCCGGCTCGGCTTTCGCGCAGCAGGCCGGCGAGGGCTTCGCCGGTGTTGTCCAGGAAGCACAGCAGCGGGTGGGTAGCTGAAGGTCTTCTTCCAGGCGCGGGTCGCCGATTCTTTCGCGGAGTGGCACATCACGATCGTCGCGTCAATGTCCAGGACAGACCCTCGACTTGCCGGCCGGCCACCATCGGGTGCGGCAGGGTCAGAGGCGACCGGCCCGAACAACCCCGGCTGGTCGCGCAGCACCGCCTCAACAACCACAAGTACACCGGATACATGGTCTGGAACCGACGCAAGCGCTCACGGCCGGATCGAGGAGTGAAAGGCCGTGTCACCCCGCCCAGCGAATGGGTCTGGTCGCCGAGCCCAGGTACTCGCTGCTGAACTCCAGGAGCTGGCCAAGGCCGCACAGCCGAAGGGGGCGGGAACCCGCGAACTGGTGGACCAACTACCGCACGTTGATCTGAACGTGCTCGACCTGCCCGACGAGATGCAGAGGCAGCTGTTCGACGCCTTCCAGCTGTAGATCCGGTACGACCGACACCTCCAGCGGATCACACTGCGCGTCGCCGTACGCGCTGAGGTGATCGACGTCATCAGCCAGGCTGCTGCCGACGCCACGGGCAGGGCCCCGAAGGTTCCGAGGCAGCGGCAGCCCGAACGCGAAGCAGAAAGGGGTGGACGCGCTGGCGTCCGCCCCTGTCGGTCAAACCCGCTTCCATGTTCTACGTGCCCCCGGCAGGATTCGAACCTGCGCTCCCGCCTCCGGAGGGCGGTGCTCTATCCCCTGAGCTACGGGGGCTCAGCGACCGGAGAAGAGTAGCAAACCCTTCCCGCGATCACCGAATCGGTACGCACGGATGCGCTCCAACCGCCCGCATCCGGCCGGGCCGGTGGTCACGCGGCGACGGCGCGACCGCAGCTGGGCAGCGGGTGTAGCGCGATGCGGCGGGGTAGCCGGCGTGGCCACTCATTGCGGGGCCACGAGCCGTCCACGATCAGGTGGACGGTGCGTTGCTCCGCTCCGCTGAGTCGGAGTACGAAGTCGCGGGGGAGCGGGGGGTCCACCGACGGCGTAGTGATCATGAATTGGACCCGCCCCCGAGACGAGACCGCGGAGATGATGTCCGCCGCCGGCATCGTGCCGCGGAGCCGGATCCGGCCGATCCAGTGCACGTCGGCTAGGTGCTCCTGAGCGGCCCGGACGATCGCTGGGTACTCGGTGCGTACCCAGCGCTCCACCGCGCCGACGCAGAGCCCGCAGGCGCGCTCGCGTGGCTCCCGGGGGCCGAGTCCCCATGCCCGCAGGTATGCCCCGACGACGCCGGGGTCGAGCGGCAACCCGAACCGGTTCTGAATGATGGTGTGCAGACCCTGTCGCGTCCAGAGCCCCTCGTCCAAGCCGAACGCGTCGGGGTAGCTGCCCCGCAAGGTGTCGATCAGCTCGAGTTCCTGTTCGCGGCTGAGCGCTCCTGGCTCGCTCTGCCGCACTCCGCGACGGACGGCCGCCACCGCCCCGTCACCGCCGATTGTGTGGCGCCGGCACCAGCTGGTGACCGAACGCCGTGCGTCTCTCAGTGCAACACCCACGTCTTACGCAACGAGCTCGAATCACAACTGGTCACGATATGTGCGGAGAAACTTCTCTTTGAGATGTATTCGCCCGTAGAGGGAGTAACTTCACGAATCGGACCTAACGGTTCAACTGGGCGACCCGGTCCCGCTGCCGACCGTTGGGCGTGGGAGCGGACGCGGTGGGCCCACGGCCGCCGAACACGCCTCTGACCATGACAAACGACCCGCACCACCACCCGGTGGTGGTGCGGGTCGCGGGACGGCCCAACCGCCTGATCAGCCCTTGATGCGCTCGAGTGCGTTGCGCAGGTTGGTCAGATCTGTCTGCTGGGTGTTCTTCATCGTCTGCGCGGTCTGGACCACGTCCTTCTCGTCGCTCTGGTCGAGCAGCGCATCAACCATGTGGATGCCACCGATGTGGTGCGTGATCATGAGCTCGAGGAAGAGGACATCCAACTCCGTGCCCCGGGCCTCCCGGAGCTGGGTCATCTGCTCCGCAGTTGCCATCCCTGGCATCAGCCCGTCGCGGATCATCTCGGTGCCGTCCGGCAGCCACGCCATCCGGGGTTCCGAGCCGGTCGGGTCCAGCTCCCATGACCGCAGCCAAGCCTGCATGATGCCGATGTCACCCTGCTGGCCGAGGGCGATGTCGTTACCGATCGTCTGGACCTCCCGGTCCGTGCCGTGCTTGAAGGCGATCAACCCCATCTCCACCGCCTGGGCGTGGTGGGTGGTCATGTCCCGAGCGAAGCCCGCCTCGGCGGAGGTATCCCCCGGTCGATTGAGGTCGGGGGTGAGTAGGCCGCCCGCATAGCCGAGCAGGAGGCCGATCACGATGGCGATCGCCACCACCGCCGTGCCGAACTGGGCAGCGGGGCGACGGGCGCTGTCGGCGCGCGGAGCCCCGTCGGGCTTTTCGTCGAGGGTCGTGAGGGCGGACATCCCGGCTCCTTGGCTACTGCGGCATCTGCGGGCCGAGCTCCCGCGGCGTGGTGCCGGTGGCGGTGACGCCCTGGGCGCAGAGGGCGGTGGGGCCCTCGATGGAGGCATTGACCCTCAGCGTCTTGATGAAATCGTCGATCCGGCCGTCATCGGCGTTGTCGACCTTGAGCTGGTATCCCCAGGCCTGGAGCGAGATCGGCTGGTCCAGCCCTTCGTGCGGGCTGAGGAAGAGCTTCTCGTTACCGCGTACCCGCTCGGCCAGCTTCTCGACCTGGCCGGCGTCGAGGTCGGGCTGGTAAGTGATCCACACCGCGCCGTGCTCCAGGCTGTGCACGGCGTGCTCGTTGGCGATCGGAGCGTCGTAGATGTCGCCCATGCAGTTCTGCCAGGCGTCGTTGTGCGGGCCGGCGACCGGCGGCAGGACGGAGTACTCGATCGAGCCCTGCTGGTGGTTGCCGCCGGCGACCAGCGCCGGGTCCTGCTCGCGGAAGTTGACGATGTCGGCGATGTCGTTCGCCCGCTCGTCCCACGGCTTGGAGCCCTGGAATGCCGCCCAGCCGCCGTAGCCGACGATCGCGACAGCGAGCACGCCGACGGCGACGAAGAGGGCGATCGGCCCCCAGTTGCGCTGCTGGCTCACCTTGACCGGAGTGATCGGCTTGCGTGGCTTCTTGCCGCCGCGCTGGCTGCCCGCTGGCTTGCCGGACCCCGGTCTGCCCCCCGCTGGCTTGCCGGATCCGGGTTTGCCACTGGCCGGCCTGCCCCCGGCTGACTTCTTCGTGGTGCTGGCAACGGTCGGGTGGCGCTCCGGGCCGCCCGGGGTGCTGATGCTCATCGTGCCTCGTCAGGTCGGTCGGTCGGGGATCTGGCGGGCCGGGGTCACATGCTGGGTCGCCGCCGCGGGCTCTGAGTCTACCCCCGATAGCATGGTTCGGTGACTCCCGCAGAACTCGCCGAGGTCGTCCTCACCGCAGCCCACGCCGTCTTCACCGAGCGGGGCCTGGACCGCTCCACGCTTCCGGAGCAGACCGTGGTGGAGCGACCCCGCAACGTCGAGCACGGGGATTACGCCTCGACGCTGGCCCTGCAGCTCAGCAAGAAGGTGGGGGTCCCGCCGCGGGAGCTCGCCGCCGCGCTGGCCGAGCAGCTCGGCCGGGCCGTGGGGGTCAAGTCGGTGGAGGTCGCCGGCCCGGGCTTTCTGAACATCCGCCTCAACGCGGCCGCCGCGGGCCAGCTGGCCCAGGTGATCGTGGAGACCGGCGCGGAGTACGGCCGCAGCGGCCGGCTCGCCGGTCAGTCGATCAACCTCGAGTTCGTGTCGGCGAATCCGACCGGTCCGGTGCACATCGGCGGCGTCCGGTGGGCGGCGGTCGGTGACGCGTTGAGCCGGTTGCTGCGCGCCACCGGGGCTGCCGTCGCCACCGAGTACTACTTCAACGACGCCGGTTCGCAGATCGACCGGTTCGCCCGCTCCCTGCTGGCCGCCGCGAAGGGGGAGCCGGCGCCGGAGGACGGGTACGCCGGCGCGTACCTCGCGGAGATCGCGCAGCAGGTCCAGTCCCGGCGGCCGGACGTGCTGGCGCTCGAAGACGCCGCAGCCCAGGAGGTGTTCCGGGTCGAGGGCGTCGAGTTGATGTTCGCTGAGATCAAGTCGTCGCTGCGTGACTTCGGCGTGGAGTTCGACACCTACTTCAACGAGAAGGACCTGCACGACCGGGGCGAATTGGAGCTCGCCCTGGAGCGGCTCCGGCAGCAGGGCCACATCTTCGAAGCCGACGGCGCCACCTGGCTGCGCACCACCGACTTCGGCGACGACAAGGACCGGGTGCTGCGCAAGTCCGACGGCGAGTGGACGTACTTCGCCGCGGACTGCGCCTACTACCTGGACAAGCGGGAGCGCGGCTTCGAGCGGGTCGTGCTGATGCTCGGCGCGGACCACCACGGCTACCTGGGCCGGATGAAGGCGATGGTCGCCTGCTTCGGCGACGACCCGAGCCGCAACCTGGAGATCCTTATCGGGCAGCTGGTCAACCTGGTCCGGGACGGGGCCCCGGTGCGGATGAGTAAGCGGGCCGGCACCGTGGTGAGCCTGGAGGACCTGGTCGACGCGGTCGGTGTGGACGCCGCCCGGTACGCGTTGGCGCGCTACTCCACCGACTCCCCGATCGACATCGACATCGAGCTGTGGACCCGGGCCAGCCGCGACAACCCGGTCTACTACGTGCAGTACGTGGCGGCGCGTACGGCGAATGTGGGTCGTAATGCCGCGGAGGTCGGGCTGGCCCGGGGCGGCGCGGCGGACTTCCACCCCGAGCTGCTCGACCATGACAAGGAAAACGAGCTGTTGAAGGCGCTGGCCGAGTTCCCCGCCGTGGTGGCCACCGCCGCCGAGCTACGGGAGCCGCACCGGATCGCCCGGTACCTGGAGGACCTGGCCGGGGCGTACCACCGCTTCTATGACAACTGCCGGGTGCTGCCCCGGGGCGACGAGGAGATCACCGACCTGCACCGCGCCCGGCTCTGGCTCAACGACGCCACCCGCGTGGTCATCGCCAACGGCCTGCGGCTGCTCGGCGTCACGGCCCCAGAGCGGATGTGACATGCGAGCGCGAGGAGTGAGCTTGCGAGCCCCGCAGTCGGGAAGCGGAGACAGATAGTGCGAGCGCGAGGAGTGAGCTTGCGAGCCCCGCAGTCGGGAAGCGGAGACGGATAGATGCGTGCACACGAGGCCGGTGCCCTGCACGGGGAGATCGGCAGTCAGGGTACGGCGTGGCTGCGTGCCCCACGGGACGTGAACGCCCTGCTGCCCGGGCTGTGGCCGCGCACCGTCAGCCGGGCGGCGGACGGCGCGCTCGCCGTCGCGGGCCGCTCGGTGCGGGAACTCGCGGCCGAGTTCGGCACCGCGGTGTACCTCTTGGACGAGGAGGACCTGCGGAGCCGCTGTCGGGATTTCCGTGCCGCTTTCCCGACCGAGGATGTCTACTACGCCGGTAAGGCGTTCCTTTGCCGGGCGGTCGCCCGAATGGTCGCCGAGGAGGGCCTGCACCTGGACGTGTGCAGCGGCGGCGAGTTGGCTACCGCGCTGGCGGCCGGGATGCCGGCGGAGCGGATCGGCTTCCACGGCAACAACAAGTCGACCGCCGAGCTGAGCCGGGCGTTGGAGGTCGGGGTGGGGCGGATCATCGTCGACTCCGCCCACGAGATCGACCGGCTCACCGCCCTGGCCCGCGCGCGGGGCGTCCGCCCGCGGGTGCTGGTCCGGGTCACCGTCGGCGTGGAGGCGCACACCCACGAGTTCATCGCCACCGCGCACGAGGACCAGAAGTTCGGCTTCTCGCTGGCGGACGGCGCGGCGATCGCCGCCGCGCTGCGCATCCTCGACGAGAATGTGCTGGAATTGCGCGGCCTGCACTCGCACATCGGGTCGCAGATCTTCGATGCGAGCGGGTTCGAGGTCTCCGCCCGCCGGGTGCTGGCGCTCCAGGCGCAGATCCGCGACGCGCGGGGGGTGCAGCTACCGGAGCTGGACCTGGGTGGCGGTTTCGGGATCGCGTACACCTCGCAGGACGACCCGGCCACGCCGGCCGACCTGGCGAAGCGGCTACGCAAAATCGTTGACGGGGAGTGTGCCGCCGAGCGGCTGGCGGTGCCGCACCTGTCGATCGAGCCGGGCCGGGCGATCGTCGGCCCGGCCATGTTCACGCTCTACGAGGTGGGCACGGTGAAGTCGGTGCCGGTCGGAACCGGTGGCGACGCGACGGATGGGCGTCGTTGTTATGTGAGTGTTGACGGCGGCATGAGCGACAACATCCGAACCGCGCTCTACGACGCGTCGTACTCGGCGACCCTGGCGTCCCGAGCGAGCGTTGCCGAGCCGGTGCTTGCCCGCGTTGTGGGAAAGCACTGTGAGTCCGGGGACATCGTGGTGAAGGATGAATTCCTGCCCGCCGACGTGCAGCCTGGAGATCTTGTCGCCGTGCCCGGCACGGGTGCGTACTGCCGAAGCATGGCCAGTAACTACAACCACGTGCCGCGCCCCCCGGTGGTCGCGGTGCGCGACGGCCGGGCTCGCCTGATCGTCCGCCGGGAGACCGAAGAGGACCTGCTCGCTTTGGATGTGGGATGACATCACCTGTGCGCGTGGCGCTGCTCGGCTGTGGCACGGTCGGCAGCGAGGTGGTTCGGCTGCTGCACTCGCAGTCCGCCGATCTCGCCGCCAGGATCGGCGCCCCGCTGGAGATCGCCGGCATCGCCGTCCGGCGGATCGGCCGGGACCGGGGGGAGCTGCCGGTCGATCCGGCCGTCTTCACCGCTGACCCGTTCGACCTGGTCAAGCGGGACGACATCGACGTGGTGGTCGAGTGCGTCGGCGGCATCGAACCGGCGCGGAGTTGGCTGGTGGAGGCGCTGCGGGCGGGTAAGAGCGTGGTAACCGCGAACAAGGCGCTGCTCGCCGAGGACGGCGGGACGCTGCACGACGCGGCGGCGCGGGGTGGGGGCGACCTCTACTACGAGGCGGCCGTGGCCGGCGCGATTCCCCTGCTGCGCCCGCTGCGGGAGTCGTTGCACGGGGACCGGGTCACCCAGGTGACCGGCATCGTCAACGGCACCACCAACTTCATCCTCTCCGCCATGGACACCACCGGCGCCGGCTTCGCCGAGGCGTTGGCCGAGGCGACTGATCTGGGGTACGCCGAGGCTGACCCGACGGCCGACGTGGAGGGTTTCGACGCTGCGGCCAAGGCGGCGATCCTCGCCTCACTGGCGTTCCATACCCGGGTTGGTGCGGCGGATGTGCACCGGGAGGGCATCACCGAGGTCACCGCCGCCGATGTCGCCAGTGCGAAGGCGATGGGCTGCACCATCAAGCTGCTCTGCATCGCGGCCCGGGGCACCGCCGCGGATGGCCGGGAGACCGTCAGCGTACGGGTGCATCCGGCGATGATTCCGCTCACCCATCCCCTCGCCGGCGTGGGTGACGCCTTCAACGCGGTGTTCGTGGAGGCCGAGGCGGCGGGGCAGCTGATGTTCTATGGGCCGGGTGCGGGTGGGGCGCCGACCGCCAGCGCGGTGCTCGGTGACGTGGTGGCGGTCTCCCGTAACCGGCTCGCCGGGGTCCGGGCGGCCAGTGAGTCCGCCTACGCCGACCTGCCGGTGCGGCCGATGGGGGAGGCGCTCACCCGCTACCACATCAGCCTCGACGTGACCGACCGCCCCGGGGTGTTGGCGGCGGTCGCGGGCGTGTTCGCGGAGCACGGTGTGTCGATCGCAACGGTTCGGCAGGGCGCTGCGGGCAGCGGCGTGGCCGGCCGGGACGAGGATGCCGACCTGGTCATCGTCACCCATGTCGCGCCGGACGCCGCACTCGCCGCGACGGTCCAGGCGTTGCGTGGGCTGGACGCGGTCCGGTCGGTGGCCAGCGTGCTGCGGGTCGAGGGGAGCGCATAGCTCAGTCCCGGTGGAGGCCGGGAGAGGCGGAGGAGACAACATGTGGCGGGGTCTTATCGACGCGTACCGAGAGCGGCTGCCGGTCACGGCAACCACCCCGGTCGTCACCCTGCACGAGGGGAACACCCCACTGCTGCCGGCGCCGGTGCTGTCGGCGCGGACCGGGTGCGAGGTCTATCTGAAGGTCGAGGGCGCCAACCCGACGGGCTCCTTCAAGGACCGGGGAATGACCGTCGCGGTCTCCAAGGCGGTCGAGGCCGACAACAAGGTGATCATCTGTGCCTCGACCGGTAACACCAGTGCCTCGGCCGCGGCCTACGCGGCGCGAGCTGGCCTGACCTGCGCGGTGCTGGTGCCACAGGGAAAGATCGCGCTGGGCAAGCTCGCCCAGGCGTTGGTGCACGGTGCCCGACTGCTCCAGGTCAGTGGCAACTTCGACGACTGCCTGTCGTTGGCCGCCAAGCTCGCTCAGGACTATCCGGTCGCGCTGGTGAACTCGGTGAACATCGACCGGCTACACGGCCAGAAGACCGCCGCGTTCGAGATCGTCGAGGCGCTTGGCGCGGCACCGGACATTCACTGCATGCCGGTCGGCAACGCGGGGAACATCTCCGCCTACTGGCTCGGCTACTCGGAGGAAGAGGCCGCCGGAAATATCACCCGGACCCCGAAGCTGTACGGTTTCCAGGCCGCTGGTGCGGCGCCGATCGTCACCGGCCAGGCGGTGCGCGAACCGGCCACGATCGCCACCGCGATCCGGATCGGCAATCCGGCGAGCTGGTCGAAAGCACTGGATGCCCGGGATGCCTCGGGCGGTCTGATCGCCGCGGTCACCGACCGGGAGATCCTGACCGCGTACCGGCTGCTCGCTCGCGATGTCGGGGTCTTCGTCGAGCTGGGCAGCGCCGCGAGTGTCGCCGGACTGCTCCAGCAGGCCGCCGCGGGTACGGTGCCGCCGGGTTCCACGGTTGTCTGCACGGTCACCGGTCATGGCCTGAAAGACCCGGAGTGGGCGATCTCGACCGCCCCCGCGCCGGTGACCATCGCCAATGACCCGCTGGCCGCGGCCCGTTCGCTCGATCTGGCCTGAGGGCCGGGACGGGATTCGTTCGCGGCGCCGACGACGGCTCGCGGGCGTTGACGGGTGAACTCGCGGGGCGGCAGCCATTGAACCCCGCCGCACCGGTGCCGAACCAGTACGGGACACTCGACTCACCCGCACCCAATTCCCGCATCAGGAGTGAGCCCAGCCGATGTCGCTGCTCGCCAGATTCAGTCTCGCCAATCGAGGGCTGATTGCCCTTGTCGCGGTGGTCACCACGGTGTTCGGAGCGTTCGCCGTGCCGTCGCTGAAGCAGCAACTCCTACCGTCGCTGGAGTTCCCGGCCGCCTTCATCGTGGCGGCCCATCCAGGCGCCGGTCCGGAGGCTGTCGAGTCGCAGGTAACCGTGCCGATCGAGAACAGTCTGCAGGGCGTCACCGGGCTGGAGAAGATCACCTCGACCTCGCGCGAGGGGTCGGCGACCATCCAGGTTGAGTACGAGTTCGGTACCGATGTGGACGATGCGGTTAACCAGTTGCAGAGCGCGGTCAACCGGGTTGCCGGGCTACCGGACGGGGTTGACCCGCAGGTCATCGCCGGCGGCACGGATGACCTGCCGGCGGTGGTGCTCGCTGCCTCCGGCGGGGCCGACCAGCGGGCGCTCGGCGAACGGCTGCGCGGTACGGTCCTGCCGGAACTGGCTGCGATCGAGGGTGTCCGTGCGGTCGACCTGACGGGCACCCGCGACGAGGTGGTGGTGATTACCTCGAATGTGGCGAAGCTCACGAAGGCCGGGATTCGGCCCGACGCCTTCGCCAGGGCACTGCAGGCCAACGGCGTCGCTGTCCCGGCCGGCGCGGTTGTCGACGGCCAACGGACGCTCCCGGTTCAGGTCGGCACCCCGCTGGGCACCCTGGACGAGCTGCGCGACGTCATCCTCACCGTGGCGCCGGCCGACCCGGTTCGCCTCGGCGACGTGGCGACGGTCGAGGAGCGGCTCACGCCGGTCACCGCGATCACGCGTACCAACGGCCAGGACAGTCTGGGCATCGCCGTGACCGCGACGCCGGACGGGAACGCGGTGGAGATCTCCCAGGAGATCCGGGACCGACTCGCGGAGCTGCGTACCGCCTCCGGCGCCGAGCTGACCGTCGTCTTCGACCAGGCCCCATTCGTCGAAAAGTCGATCAAGGGTCTCGCCACCAAGGGGCTGATCGGCCTCGTGATGGCCGCCCTGGTGATCCTGGTCTTCCTGCTCTCGGTGCGCTCCACCGTCGTTACCGCGGTCTCCATCCCGTTGTCGGTGCTGGTCGCACTGATTGCGCTCTGGATCGGCGACTACTCGCTCAACCTGCTCACCCTCGGCGCGCTGACCATCGCCGTCGGCCGCGTCGTCGACGACTCGATCGTGGTGCTGGAGAACATCAAACGGCATCTTGAGTACGGCGAGTCCAAGCAGGAGGCCATCCGTACCGCGGTCCGTGAGGTGGCCGGTGCGGTGACCGCCTCCACCCTCACCACGGTCGCCGTCTTCGCCCCGATCGCGCTGGTCGGTGGATTCATTGGGCAGCTCTTCACGCCGTTCGCGATCACCGTCACGGTGGCGCTGCTCGCGTCACTGCTGGTGTCACTGACCCTCATTCCGGTGCTGGCGTACTGGTTCCTCCAGCCGGCCGCTCAGACGGCGGGCGAGGCGGCGGTGCGCCGGGCCGCGGAGGAGAAGGAGTTGCGTAGCCCGCTGCAGCGCGCGTACCTGCCGGTCATCGGCTTCGCCACCCGGGAACGGTCGACCCGGTGGATCACCCTCGGCCTCGGCGTTCTGGTCCTCTTCGGCACGTTCGGCCTCTCCCGCCAGCTGGAGACGAACTTCCTCGACGACTCCGGCCAGGACACGATGACCATCACCCAGGAACTGCCGGCGGGCACCGGGCTGGCGGGAACGGACGCGGCGGCCCGACAGGTGGAGGAGGTGCTGGCCGAGACCGAGGGCATCGAGACCTACCAGGTCACGGCCGGCGCGGGGGGTAACCCGTGGGCTGGTGCCGGTGGCAACAATGTGGCGTCCTGGTCGCTGACCCTCACCGATACCGACGCCGAGCAGATGCGTGCTGTCCTGCGCGAGAGGTTCGACGGGTTCGGTGCCGAGGCGGGTGAGTTCCGGTTCGGGGCCGGGCAGGGTGGAGCCGCCGCGAATCAGCTCGAGGTGGTCGTGCAGGCTACCGATCCGGCGATCCGGAGCCAGGCCATCGACGAGGCGTTGGCGGCGATGACGGGGCTGCCCGGCGTCGAGGATGTGACCACCAGCGTGGCGACCCAGGTCGGGCAGATCGAGGTCAAGGTTGATCGGGCGAAGGCCGCGGCGGCCGGGCTCACCGAGGCGGGTGTCGGGCAGCTCGTCGCGCAGGCATTCCGGGGCGCCCCGCTGGGGCAGCTGACGATCGAGGGCCAGCAGCGGAACGTGGTCCTGCAAACCGCCCCACCGCCGGTGTCGCCCGAGCAGTTGCGGGCGTTGCCGGTCGGCGCGGTCCCGCTGGGCGCCATCGCTGAGGTCGGTGAGGTTCTCGGCCCCCAGCAGATCACCCGGATCGACGGTGAGCGCAGCGTCTCGGTGACCGGCACGGCCACCGGCTCCGACCTCGGCGCGACCAGCCAGGAGTTGCAGGAGCGGCTGGATGCGATCGACGTCCCCGGGGCCACCTTCGTCATCGGCGGCGTCAGCGCGGACCAGGAGGAGGCCTTCGCGGATCTGGGGCTGGCGGTGCTCGCCGCGATCGCGATCGTATTCCTGATCATGGTTGTGACGTTCCGTAGCCTGACTCAGGCGCTGATCCTGCTGGTCTCCGTGCCGTTCGCGGCGACCGGCGCGATCGGGCTGCTGCTGGCTACCGGCACCCCGCTGGGGGTGCCGGCGTTGATCGGTGTTCTCATGCTGGTCGGCATCGTGGTGACCAACGCGATCGTCCTGCTCGATCTGGTCAACCAGTACCGGGCGCAGGGCCTGGGGATCCGGGAGGCGGTTGTCGAGGGCGGCCGGCGGCGGCTGCGCCCGATTCTGATGACCGCGGTCGCGACCATCTTCGCGCTGCTGCCGATGGCCCTCGGCCTGACCGGCGAGGGCGGCTTCATCTCGGAGCCCCTGGCGATCGTGGTGATCGGCGGTCTGCTCAGCTCGACCTTGCTCACCCTGGTGCTGGTTCCGACCCTGTACGTCATGGTGGAGAACGCCAAGGAGTCGATCCGGGACTGGCGGGCGGGTCTGCGGGGGCCGCGGGCCGGGGCGGACGCATCGGGCGGCACGCCCGCCGCAGCTGAGCCGGCGGCCACCGGGCCCGGTGCGGCCTCCCCAGCGGTCAGCGGTCCCGGCGTGGCGGAGTCGGCGGGTCCGGGCGGTGACGCCGACACCGCCGGAGAGGTGTCCGACCAACCGACGCCCTCACCAGCGCTGGTTGAGGGAACTGACCAGTTTGAGGTGCTGCGACTGCCCAGAAGCCGTACCTCGCCGCTTCCGCCGGCGGAGTAGTTCCCCCGGCTCGCGGACGCCCTCGACGGCTGGCCGAGGGCGTCCGCGCCGTTTCCGGACCCTGCGGTCCGCACGATGACCAAGCGCGGCACCGCGGTGGATAGGGTTCGGTGATGCCGTCCGTCCTCTCGGTTCTGCGTCGTAACCGGAACTTCCGCAAACTGCTCTTGGCCGAGCTGATGGTCTTCGGTGTGGACTGGTTCGTCATGGTTCCGTTGCTGGTGCTCCTGCCGGCGTTGACCGGCAGTGGCGTGTGGGGTGCGCTGCTGCTGGCCATGGACACCGGCGTCGTGGCGCTGCTGCTGCCGTACACCGGGGCGGTGGCGGACCGGTTCGACCGCCGTCGGATCATGATCGGAGCCAACCTCGCCGCGCTGCTCGGCGTCCTGCTGCTCCTCGGGGTACGCGATGCCGGCACCGCCTGGCTGGCGTTGGTGGGGATCGGGGTGGTGGCGGTAGCCAAGGCGTTCTACTCGCCGGCCGCGCAGGCCGCCCTGCCGAACGTGTTGGACCGGGACGAGTTGGCTGCGGGTAACGCGGTCGCGGGTTCGGCGTGGGGCACGATGACGATTGTCGGGGCGTCGCTGGGTGGTGTGCTGAGCAGCGCCACCGGACCGTACGTCGCCTTCTGGGCGGCTGCCGGCGGTCTGGTCCTGGCGGCGATCCTGGCCGTGCTGATCCGCCGGCCGTTGCAGGCGCCCCGAGAGCAGGATCGGCCGGCACAGCAGACCTGGGCGGCTGTGCGGGAGGCGCTTGGTTACATCGGCCACCGGCCCCGGGTGCTGGCGTTGGTCACGGTGAAGTCGGCAGTCGGTCTTGGTAATGGTGTGTTGACGGTCTTCCCCTTGCTGGCAGCGACCTATGCGGCTGGCCCGATCGGTGTCGGTCTGCTCTTCGCGGTCCGTGGGGCGGGAGCTCTGGTCGGTCCGATCCTGATGCGACGGGTCCTGGCAAACCGGGCCTGGCTGCTGCCGGGCCTGGCGCTGTCCATGTCGCTGTACGGGCTGGCCTATCTGGGCACCTCGGCGGTGAACTGGTTCCCGCTGGTGCTCGTGTTGGTCTTTGTGGCGCACTTCGCTGGGGGCAGTAACTGGGTCATGTCCAACTACGCCCTCCAGGGTGAGGTCCCGGACCGGTTACGCGGGCGGGTTTTCGCCACCGACATGATGCTGGCGACTCTCGCCATCTCGGTGAGCCAGCTGGTGGTGGCGTCGGTGATTGACGTGGTGGACGAACGGGTGGTGCTGGCCGGTGGTGGTCTGGTCACCCTGGTCTATGCGATCGGCTGGCGGGTGGCGACCCGCCAGCTCTCGCTGACCGAGCCGGTTGCCGAGCCGGAGTCGGCTTCGCGCTGACCGGCCCCGCCCCCATTATCGCCCCGACAGGCGGGCCGGGGGCGGTGGTTCGGAACGTCGGTGTGCGGTCCTAGCATGAGTGCGTGTCGACCAACTTCTTGCCCGGCCCGGTCCGGGTGCGAGTCGCTGCCACCAGCGCCAATCTGGGGCCGGGTTTCGACGCCGTCGGGCTTGCCCTCGGACTTTATGACGATGTCTGTGCCGAGGTTACCGCCGGCGGCGTCACGGTGCGGGTGCTCGGCGAGGGCGCCGGTGAACTGCCCAGCGACGAGCGGCACCTCGTGGTGGGCGCGATGCGGGCCACCTTTGCCGAGTGTGGCGGCCAGCCGGCGGGGCTGGCGGTGGAGTGCGTCAACCGGATCCCCCAGGCGCGTGGCCTCGGCTCGTCCTCGGCGGCGATCGTAGCCGGGGTGTTGCTGGCCCGGGCCTTGGTGCCCGACGGGCAGCAGCGGCTGGACGATGCGGCCGTGCTCCGTCTCGCGGCCCGGCTCGAAGGCCATCCAGACAATGTGGCGCCCTGCCTGCTGGGCGGGTTCACCGTCGCCTGGACCGAGCCGGAGGGTGCTCGGGCGGTGTCGCTTCCGACCGCCGTCGGGGTCCGGCCGACGGTGTTCGTGCCGACGGAGCGAGGGCTCACCGCCGCCGCGCGGGCCGCCCTGCCGGCCACGGTGCCGCACCAGGATGCGGCGCAGAACGCGGGCCGGGCCGCCCTGCTGGTTCATGCGCTCAGCGTCGCGCCGGAGCTGCTGCTACCGGCCACGGCTGACCGGTTGCACCAGGACTATCGGGCCGAGAGCATGCCGGCGACGGCCGCGTTGGTCGCCGAACTTCGCGCGGCGGATGTGCCAGCGGTGGTCTCCGGGGCCGGACCGACCGTGCTGGCGCTGCGCGATCCCCCCGCCGACCTGGTAACGGGGCCAGACTGGCAGGTTTGGTCGTTGCCGGTAGAGGTGCGCGGCGCCCGGGTTGGGCGGGGTAGACTGGGACACGCGGAGCGGGATCCTGTTGCCGCAGGTCGGAAGAGTTGATTACGCTCTAGACTTAGCACAGCCGCGAAGCACGCGATCTTCCTGCGGGTCGGCGCACCCCCGAAGCTATCGGCGGTCTGCCCGTCACCCCTGCTTAGACACGCCGCACCGCAGTGCGCATCGGTCGCGGCAGACGGCGAGCCCGTCCTCATCACCTCGGTGAGTCGGGAAGGCTACCGGCTGCTGTGCCACCATCTCCCGCGACGCGTCCATGCGAGGCGGGTGCACCGAGGCCGCCCGGCCACCTGTTTGTCGATTCCGGGCAGCCCCGGCCTATCGAGGGAAGGATTCCATTGAGCGACACCACCGACGTGACGTCGGATGTTTCCAACGTCGCTGGCGATGCCACGACCGCTGCTCCCACCCGTCGTCGGCGTAGCGGCACAGGTCTGTCGGCGATGCTGCTGCCGGAGCTTCAGAGCCTGGCCGCGTCGCTCGGCATCTCGGGCACGGCTCGCATGCGCAAGGGTGAGCTGATCAGCGCGATCACCGAGCGCCAGAGTGGCGGGGCAGCCACCGGAACCCCTCGACCGCGGGCCGAGGTTGCGGCTGCTGCGGCCCCCGCCCGGGGGGAGGTCCACGCGGAGGTACGGGAGTCGGGCGAGCGGCCGGAGGCCGAGTCGCGTCCCGCCGAGTCGTCAACAACCACGCCGACCACCGGCCGCGCCCGTGGCCGACGTGGCCGGGCGGCCAGCGAGGCCGGTGAGGCCCGCGCTGAGACGCGACCGGAGGGGACCGAGGCCGGCGAACGCCGGGAGCGCGGTGAGGGCCGCGGTGGCCGGGAGCGTGCCGAGCGGGGCGAGCGTGCCGAGCGTGCTGAGCGGGGCGAGCGTGCTGAGCGGGGCGAGCGTGCCGAGCGTGCTGAGCGGGGCGAGCGGGGCGACCGTGCCGAGCGGGGCGAGCGTGCCGAGCGTGGTGACCGCGCGGAGCGGGGCGACCGGAACGACCGGGGTCAGCGTGACAACGACGGCGAGGAGGAGAACGAGGGCGGCGGCCGGCGTGGTCGGCGCAGCCGCTTCCGGGACCGTCGGCGCGGCCGTGGCGACCGGGACGGCGATGGCGGCCGGGAGCCCCAGGTTAGCGAGGACGACGTGCTGGTCCCGGTGGCCGGCATCATCGATGTGCTCGACAACTACGCTTTCGTCCGGACTACCGGTTATCTGGCCGGGCCGAATGACGTTTATGTCTCTATGTCCCAGATCAAGCGGTACGGTCTGCGGCGCGGTGACGCGATTACCGGCGCCGTTCGCGCGACGCGGGAGGGCGAGCAGCGGCGGGACAAGTACAACCCACTGGTCCGGCTGGACACCATCAACGGGATGGAACCGGAGGAGGCGAAGCGCCGGCCGGAGTTCTACCGACTCACCCCGCTGTACCCGCAGGAGCGGCTGCGGTTGGAGAGCGAGCCGCACATCCTCACCACGCGGGTGATCGACCTGGTGATGCCGATCGGCAAGGGTCAGCGGGCACTCATCGTTTCGCCGCCCAAGGCCGGTAAGACGATGGTGCTGCAGGCGATCGCGAACGCGATCACCCACAACAACCCGGAGT
Source organism: Salinispora pacifica DSM 45544 (assembly GCF_000378845.1). NCBI lineage: Bacteria > Bacillati > Actinomycetota > Actinomycetes > Micromonosporales > Micromonosporaceae > Salinispora > Salinispora pacifica. Next base: position 4,218,394 of record NZ_KB905359.1, read on the forward strand.
GCCACCTGATGGTGGTTCTGGTGGACGAGCGTCCGGAAGAGGTCACCGACATGCAGCGGTCGGTGAAGGGCGAGGTAGTCGCGGCAACCTTCGACCGTCCGCCGCAGGACCACACGACCGTCGCCGAGCTGGCGATCGAGCGGGCGAAGCGGCTGGTCGAGCTGGGCCACGACGTGGTCGTGCTGCTGGACTCGGTGACGCGGCTCGGTCGGTCGTACAACCTGGCGGCGCCGGCCAGCGGCCGGATCATGTCGGGTGGTATCGACTCCACCGCGTTGTATCCGCCCAAGCGGTTCCTGGGTGCGGCCCGCAATATCGAAAACGGCGGTTCGCTGACCATCCTCGCCACCGCGCTGGTGGAGACCGGTTCGACGGCGGACACGGTCATCTTCGAGGAGTTCAAGGGCACCGGCAACGCGGAGTTGAAGCTGGACCGGAAGATCGCCGACAAGCGGACCTTCCCGGCCATCGACATCCACCCGTCCGGCACGCGTAAGGAGGAGATCCTGCTCGCGCCGGAGGAGCTGGCCATCGTCCACAAGCTCCGGAAGGTGCTGCACGCGCTGGACTCGCAGGCCGCGCTGGATCTGTTGCTGGACCGGCTCAAGCAGTCGCGGACCAACATCGAATTCCTGATGCAGATCGCGAAGTCGACGCCCGGGGAGTGAGCCCCGGTCGGCCCGGGGTACGGCCGAGTGGGTCGTGCCCCGGCGCCGGTCAACAGTGGCGACGTCGCGGCGGATCGTCCGCACGCCCGGAGCGGACCCGTCCGGGCGAATGCTCGGCGGCGGATCGGGAATGCGGGGGTACGGGCCGACGTTTACGCTGCCAGTGCCGCGGCGCGGCCCGCCTGCCGAGCCAACCTGCCCCCGTGGCAGACTGGTTCGTCGGCCACCGGTTCCGGTTCACGCCCATCCGTCGTACACCCGCGGCCGGGCGACCCGGCGACCACCAACGAGAGGACCGAGGCGACATGAAGCCCAACACCCACCCGGAGTACGTGACCACGGAGGTCGCCTGCTCCTGCGGTAACACCTTCACCACCCGCAGCACCGCCAAGGGCGGTTCCATCCACGTGGAGACGTGCAGCGCCTGCCACCCGTTCTACACCGGTAAGCAGCGCGTTCTGGACACCGCCGGCCGGGTGGCCAAGTTCCAGCAGAAGTACGCCAAGGTTCAGGCCAAAAAGGGCAAGTAACGCCCCAGTCGGCGCCCGTGTCCGGTTTCAGTCCGGGCGCGGGCGTCGTCCGTATTCCGCCCCGGCGGCCGGGGCATCGCCGTCCAGCGCCGTTGTCGAAGGAGTAGCTGTCCATGAGTAGCGAGCGTCTGGCCACCCTCCTCGACGAGTACGCGGAGCTGGAGCGGCGGCTGGCCGACCCGGCTATTCACGCCGACCAGAACGCGGCCCGCCGAGTGGGCCGTCGGTACGCGGAGCTGGTGCCGCTGCACAAGGCCGCCACCGAGCTGGCGCAGGCCCGAGCCGACCTGACAGCGGCGAAGGAACTGGCGGCCGAGGAGCCGGCCTTCGCCGCCGAGGCCGAGGCGATCGCGGCAACCCTGCCGGCCTTGGAGGAGTGCCTCGCCGAGCTGCTGATCCCACGGGACCCGCACGACGCCAAGGACGTTATCGTCGAGATCAAGGCGGGGGAGGGGGGCGAGGAGTCGGCGCTTTTCGCCGGCGACCTGCTGCGGATGTACACCCGCTACGCCGAGCACTGTGGCTGGCTGGTCGAGGTGATCGACGCGCAGGATTCCGACCTGGGCGGAGTGAAGGACGTCTCGCTCGCGATCAAGTGCAAGGGAGTGCCGGAGGGCGGCAACGGGGTGTGGTCCCGGCTCAAGTGGGAGGGCGGGGTGCACCGGGTGCAGCGGGTGCCGGTCACCGAGTCGCAGGGACGCATCCACACCAGCGCCGCCGGCGTACTGGTGCTGCCGGAGGCCGAGGAGATCGACGTGACGATCGACCCGAACGAGCTTCGGATCGACGTGTTTCGATCATCGGGTCCCGGTGGTCAGTCGGTGAACACCACCGACTCCGCGGTCCGGATCACCCACCTGCCGACCGGCATCGTCGTCTCCTGCCAGAACGAGAAGTCCCAGTTGCAGAATCGCGAGCAGGCGATGCGGATCCTGCGGGCCCGACTCCTGGCAGTGGCGCAGGAGCAGGCCGACGCCGCCGCCTCCGACGCGCGTAAGGCGCAGGTGCGGACGGTGGACCGCTCGGAGCGGATCCGCACCTACAACTTCCCGCAGAACCGGATCACCGACCACCGGATCGGCTACACCGCGTACAACCTGGACCTGGCCCTCGCCGGAGAGTTGGACGGTGTGCTGGCGGCGCTCGCTGAGGCGGACCGGGCGGCCCGGCTGGCGGGCGACGTGGAGCTGGGGCGCCGCTGATCCGCCCGCCGCGGGCAGACCCCGCGGACGAAACGCGGGCCGCCCGGCGGCTGTCAGGAGGCGCGGGGGCGGGTTTTGGCGCGCAGCATCTCCCGGTCGGCGGCCTCGAAGGCGACGCTCAGAGCGTCCGGTACGTCGGGACCGGTGGCGGCGACCTCGGCGAAGCCGATGCTGACCCCGACCGGGGTGCCGGGCACGAGCGATTCCCAGTCCTCGGTCCGCACGGCGGACTTGATCCGGCGTGCCACCTCCTGGGCCTCGGCCATGTCCGTACCGGGTAGCACCACGACGAACTCGTCGCCGCCGTAGCGGGCTACGAAGTCGTCCCGCCGCATCACCCGGTTGACCACTCCGGCGATGCGCTGCAGGACCAGGTCGCCGGAGTGGTGTCCGTGGTAGGTGTTCACCGCCTTGAACCCGTCCAGGTCGCAGACGCCGATCACCACCCGTTTCCCCTGGGCCATCACGGCGGCGATGTACCGTTCCAGCCGGCGTCGGTTGGGGAGCCCGGTCAGCGGGTCGGTCAGTGCCTCTCCCTCGAAGCGGGCGGCTTCGCGGCGCATCTCCTCGTGATCGATGCGGGCGGCGATTCCGTCGATGTAGACGTCTCGAAGTCGGTCGTTGCGTTGCGCGGCGAGCCGGAACGCCCGCCGGTCGACCCGATGCGCGGCGACGTGGTCACCGGCCCGGCCCAGCGCGATGCTGCGGAGCCGATCCGGCTCGGCCGCGCCCAGGGTCTCGGTGGAGACCTGCACGGTGTCTATTCGGCTGACCGCCTCGATCGGCCGGTCGGCCGCGATGGCGAGGCAGACCTCGCCGAGTTGGCGCATGTCTCGTGCCCGGGCACTGTCGCCGCCGTGGCCCAGCAGTCGGGCCGGCGCGGCGTCCGTTCCCGCCTCCAACCGGTCACCCAGGGCGGCCTGCCGTGCTGCGGCGTAGCCGTACGCGGCGAGGCTGCTCGGGCGGAGCCGCCCGGCCTGTCCAGCGTGCAGGAACTGCTTCAGGTCGCTGCCGATATCGCGGAGCACCCGCAGACAGCCGTCGCTGTCGCCGGTGTGGTCCAGCGCGACGGCGTTGCGCAGTCGGATGCCGGGGGCGGCGAAGGTCTCCGCCGGGATGCCGGCGGCGAGCCCGAGCTGTCGTGCCCGCTCGATCGCACCCAGCGCGTATCCGTGGAAGCTGAGGTAGGAGTAGGCCATCGCGAGGTCGTGCCAGCCCCAGGCGGTGTCCCGGTCGGGGTCGCTGACGGCGCCCAGCGCGCGAGCGGCCCGCACCAGGTGCATGACACACCGGTCCAGCGCGCCCTGGTGGTGGGCGGCGAGCGCGGCGAGCGCGTGCAGGTGTCCGTGCGGGTACGGCTCGGCGAGATCCCGGACGGCGGTGGTGGCCTCCTCGATGGCCCGGGTGTACTCCGCGGTCCGGCCCAGGTTGACCACCGCGGAGAGGCGTTGCACCAGGGCGTCGGCCCGGGCGTACCGGTCGTTGGTGGTGGCGAGCACGTCCGAGAGGATGCGGTACGCCTCGGCGGAGCGGCTCGATTCCTGTAGCTCACGTGCCCGGGTCAGGGTGTCAACCTGGTCGCCGACTTGGTCCAGCCAACCCACCCGCGACCTCCTGTCTGTGTGCGTCTGACCGCACCGGCTCGTGGTTGGTTGCGTGACGCCTCATGATTATGGCGTGAGCACTTTGTCGCAACAGCCGCCCGAGGGGACGAATCGGGAGCGACCCACCCTGGCGGTCGCCCGGGCCACCCGGCTGCTGGCCGACGCCGGGGTGGAGGGACCCCGAGCGGAGGCGGAGGTGCTGGCCGCGTACGTGCTGGGGGTGCCGCGGGGACGACTGGCGTTGGCCGACGGGCTGAGTCTGGACCAGCGTCGCCGGTTCGACGCGTTGGTGGCCCGTCGGGCCGGCCGGGAACCGTTGCAGCATCTCACCGGCAGCGCTCCTTTTCGGCATCTCGAGGTGGCGGTCGGGCCGGGTGTCTTCGTGCCTCGTCCGGAGACGGAGCTGCTCGCCGGGTGGGGTGTGGAGCAGGCACGCCGGGAGGCGGCGCCGCTGGTTGTGGACTTGTGCAGCGGCTCCGGGGCGATCGCCCTGGCGGTGGCGCAGGAGGTCCCGGCGGCCCGGGTGGTCGCGGTGGAGCGTTCCCCGGCGGCGTTGTCGTGGCTGCGGCGCAACGCGACCAGCCGGGCCGCTGCCGGCGATCGGCCGGTTGAGGTGGTGGCCGCCGACGTCATGGCGCCGGACCTGCTCGACGATCTCCTGGGTCGGGTGGACGTGCTGCTGTGTAACCCGCCGTACGTGCCGGCGGACGTGGTGGTGCCGCCGGAGGTCAGCCGGCATGATCCGGCGTCTGCGGTTTTCGCTGGCGCGGACGGGTTGGCCGTGATCCGGCCGGTGGTGTCCCGGGCCGCGCTGTTGCTACGGCCCGGGGGCCGGCTCGGGATCGAACACGACGACACGCAGGGCGCGGCGGTGCCCGGGCTGCTGGCCGGGGCTGGCCGGTACGGCTCGATCGCCGAGCACGCCGACCTCGCCGGCCGCCCCCGATTCGCCACCGCTACCCGGTGTCGGGACGTCGGGGGCCCGCGAGAGCCCGGTGGCATTGGCGGGTAGGCCGGTGAACTCGCCCACCTCCGGGGTGGGGGTGGAGCGCGTGTCTCCCGCCGCCCCGGTATGGCCGGCACACCGCCCGGACCCGGGCGTGGCAGACTGCTGCTCGTGATGCTTTACGACTGCCGGTCGCCCGTTGACCGGGACCGCGGCATCGCGGCAGCCATCAAGGCGATCCGCGACGGCGAGTTGGTCGTCCTGCCGACCGACACGGTCTATGGGATCGGGGCGGACGCGTTCGCTCCGCACGCGGTCAAGGCCCTGCTCGACGCCAAGGGCGGTCAGCAGGTGCCGCCACCGGTGCTGATCGGTTCCCGGCACACCCTGGACGGGCTGGTCTTCTCGCTACCCAGCGCGGCCCGGGACCTGGTGGCGGCCTTCTGGCCGGGTCCGCTGACCATCGTGGTCGAGCACTCGCCCAGTCTGCGCTGGGATCTGGGGGAGACCGCGGGCCGGGTCGCGGTGCGGATGCCGTTGCATCCGGTCGCGCTGGAGGTCCTCCGGGAGACCGGCCCGATGGCGGTGGCATCGGCGAATACGGCTGGACTGCCCGCGGCCACCACCGCGGAGGCGGCCCGTGGACAGCTCGCCTACTCGGTGCGCACGTATCTGGAGGCGGGTCCGGCGGTTGATCCGGTGCCGAGCACGATCGTGGACCTGACCGGGGCGGTGCCCCAGCTGCTCCGGGCCGGTGCGATCGAGCTGGACCGGCTGCGGGATGTGGTGCCGGAAATCGACTCAAGCCGGGTGGCCTGAGTGCCGCCGTTTACCGTTCTCCACGTCTGTATGGGCAATATCTGTCGCTCGCCGATGGCGGAGCGGCTGCTGGTCCTGGCGGTCCAGGAGCAGCTGGCCCGGCGCGGCGATACCGCACCGGGGCTCGCCGACGAGCTGCTGCACAGTCACAGCGCCGGCACCGGCGGCTGGCACGCCGGTGAGGAGATGAACCCGCCGGCGGCCCGACAGGTGACCGGGCGGGGCGGTGGCATCGACGGTTTCGCGGCCCGCAAGCTGCGTTCGGAGCACATCGACGGCGCTGACCTGGTGCTCACCGCGACCGCCGACCAGCAGGAGTTCGTGTCGGCGTTGCGGCCGGACGCGGTTTCCCGCACCTTCGTGCTGGGTGAGTTCGGTCGTCTGTTGCCCGCGGTGGACCTGGCTGGTCTGCCGGCGGCCGCAGCGACCCCGGCTGCCGTCTACGCGCGGGGCGTGGCGCTGGTTGAGGCGATCGACGCCGTTCGGGCTGGGGCCGAGCCGCTGCCCGCGGATGACCTCGACGATCCGTGGGGCCGGGGCGACCAGTGTTTCGGCCGGGTCGCGGATGAGGTGGAGCAGACGGTGCGTCCGCTGACGGCGGCGTTGTTGCCGTAACCCACCTGGGTTACCCGTCGACGAACAAGACGGACAAGAGGTGCATTCGGGTCATTCTGGACGGGTCCTGCCGGCTCCTGCGGGGAGAGCTGATGACCCGGGCACACCTGAACAAGCTGATGACAGTCCTGCTCGCCGGCCTGCTGGCCGGTCTCGGGCTCGCGGTGGCGGCCTTGCCCGCCGCCCTGGTGTACGGAGTCGGCCTCTCGGCGCTCGCCGCGCCCTACACCGAGCTGCCGAACACCCTACGGACGCCGCCCACCCCCCAACGGTCCAACCTGTACGCCAACGATGGCAGTACGTTGATCACGTCCTTCTACCAGGAGGACCGGGTGGATGTGCCGCTGCACGAGGTGGCCCCGGTGATGCGTCAGGCGATCCTCGCCGCCGAGGATGCCCGCTTCTACCAGCACCGGGGGGTGGACCTGCGCGGCGTGGTCCGGGCGTTCACCGCCAACCAGCGCGGCGGGGTGGTCCAGCAGGGGGCGTCCACCCTGACCATGCAGTACGTCCGCAACGTGTTGTCCAGCGACCCCCGTCTCACCGAGGAGCAGCGCCGGGCCGCCACCGAGGTCACCCCCGCGCGCAAGGTGCAGGAGGTGCGGTACGCGCTGGCGCTGGAGCGGGAGCTGGGCAAGGACGAGATCCTCGCCCGGTACCTCAACATCGCGTACTTCGGTGCCGGCGCGTACGGGGTGGCGGCAGCGAGTAAGCGCTACTTCACCAAGTCCCCGGCGGACCTGAGCCTGGCCGAGGCGGCGTTGCTCGCCGGACTGGTCCAGTCCCCGCACACCGACGACCCGCTCAACGGGGATGTCGATGCGGCGTTGGAACGCCGGGCGTACGTGCTGGACCAGATGGTCGAGGCCGGTCAGCTCGCGGCGGACGAGGCGGCCCGGGTGGCGGCCGAACCACTGCGGCTGCGCCCCACCGAGACGCCGAACGACTGCGCGGCGGTGCCGGCGGAGCAGAACGACTGGGGCTTCTTCTGCGACTGGTTCACCCGCTGGTGGAACTCGCAGGAGGCGTTCGGATCGACGGTTGACGAGCGGCAGCTCGCCCTGCGCCGGGGCGGCTACCAGATTGTGGCGTCCCTGGACCCGGCGGTGCAGCAGGCCGCGATCGAGCAGGTGCGGCGGATCTACTCGGCGGAGCATCCGCACGCGCTGCCGACCGCGGTGGTGCAGCCCGGCACCGGGCGGGTGCTCGCGATGGCGGTCAACCGTACCTACGGCGTGCAGCCGAACCCGGCCGGGTGGAAGAACCGCCCGAACACGGTCAACCAGCTGGTCGCGGGCGGCGGCACGATCCAGGGCTACCAGGGCGGAAGCACCTTCAAGCTGTTCACCCTGCTGGCCGCGGTGGAGGCTGGGCTGCCGTTGAACACCGTGTTTGACGCGCCCGACCGGATCGTCACCCGTTTCCCGGTCAGCGGTCCGGTGAGCTGCGACGGGAAGTGGTGCCCCCGCAACGCCAGCCCGCTGGTCAAGGGCGAGCACACCATGTGGAGCGCCTTCGGCAAGTCGGTCAACACGTACTTTGCCTGGTTGACCGAGCAGGCCGGCGCGGATCGGGTGGTGGAGATGGCCGAGCGGCTGGGCATCGTGTTCCGGGCGTCCAGCGACGAGCAGTTGGCCCGGCACGGTGCTCGGGCGTGGGGCCCGTTCACGCTGGGGGTCTCGGCCACTACTCCGTTGGACCTGGCGAACGCGTACGCCACCATCGCGGCCGAGGGCCGGTGGTGCGCGCCGCTACCGGTGGTGCGGATCACCGATGCGGCCGGCCGGCCGGTGGCGGCCGGGTCGCCGGACTGCCGGCAGGTCGTGGACCGGGACGTGGCCCGGGCGGCGGTGGATGCCGCCCGCTGCCCGGTCGGGGACCAGTCGATGTACCGGGGCTGTGAGGGGGGGACCGCGGAGGAGTTTCGCTCCCAGCTGGGACGTCCGGTCGCCGGTAAGACCGGCAGTTCGGAGGGGTACGGCACGGAGTCCTTCGTCGCGTTCACGCCGCAGCTCGCGGTGGCGGCGATCGCCACCAACCCCGATGACCCGCGTGATGCGGTGGGGCACGCGGTCCAGGCGCGGATGGCCGACGGGGTGGCGGAGTTGATGTCCGTCGCGCTGCGGGGGCAGCCGGTTCGGGACTTTGTCCCACCGAGCGAGGTAACCGCTTTCGACGTGACCGGGGCCCGGACCGGGGAGTAGGAGCCCGCGCCCCGGAGCGGAGCGGGTTCTCGCCCGCGGGGCGGAGTAGCCCACCGGTGTGCCCCGTCGCACCGCCTCCCCTGGCGTCGCGCGGCCACCGGCGCGGGGAGCAATAGACTGTGGTGCTGTGAGCACCGAGACGACGCCGACCGCCCGGGGGCGGGACCACGACCAGCCGCGGATGACCGATCCGGCCGCGGGCGAGCCGGGCGCGATTCGCGCGCGGCTGCCGTACCTGCGGCTGCCCCTGACCGCGTGCGCCCTCCTCGCGGTCGCCGCAGTACCGGTCGCGGCGGCCGTCCGGGGTGCTACCTCCGCGGTCGCGGTGGCGGCGGGGATCGCGCTCGTTGTCGTGAGCTATCTGGTCTCCGGTCTCTCGGTGGCCTGGGCGGACGCGGTCAGCCCGCAGCTGATCATGTCGGTTGGGCTGGTTACCTACGTCACGAAGATCGTGGTGCTGGGCGTGGTGATGGCGGCGGTCGCCGCGACTGGTTGGGCCGGGCTGCCGGACCTGGGGGTGGCCATCATCGTCGCTGTGGTGGTCTGGACGGCCGCCCACCTGACCTGGGCGCTCCGCGCTCCGTTACCCACAGTCGACTCGTCGCGGAGCTGAGTAACGGTTGGCGGGCCCCAGGCGGACGACTGGCGTCCACCCGACGTTTTGATGTCCTGTGCGGCGTGTCGGACAGGAGTAGGCTGGCCCGGATTGATGCGCCAGCCGCCGCCCGCACGCCGTCCTGCAGTGTGGGGGGTGCCGCACACTCCTGCGGCTTGCGGCTGCTAATGTACGCGTCGTAATGGCCGACAACCCAGACCGCGAACCGTCCGACGCGCACTCGTCGGAGGGTGTGGCGGGTGCCGTGCTTGGCTACCTTCTCGCCGGCATCCTGGTCTGGGGATTTCTCGGCTGGTTGGCAGAGGGCTTCCTCGGCGTGCCGACCGGCGTGGGGATCGCCGTTGGCATGATGCTCGGCGCAGCCGCAGCGATCTACCTGATCATGAAGAGGCTCGGTGCCTGAGTGTCGGCACGCGCCGGTCTGTCGAGTGTGGAGGATGACACGGTGAGCGGACAGCTGGTCGTCGCCCAGGACCTTCCCTGGCCCCCCAGCGTCAATGACTTCTACCCGCCAGCGGTGGCTGGACCGTGGGTCACGAAGTTCACCCTCATGGTCTGGCTGGCCGTCGGGCTGGTGATCATCTTCTACATGGCCGCCTACCGGAACCCGAAGCTGGTCCCCAGCAAGGGGCAGTGGCTGGCCGAGTCGGTCTACGGCCTGGTACGGGACAACATCGCCCGGGAGCAGATGGGCAATGCCGGCATCCGGTTCGCCCCCTACTTCACGGTGCTGTTCAGCTTCATTCTGGTCACCAATATCTTCAGCATCGTTCCCGGGCTGCAGATCTCGCCGAACGCGCACATCGCCTTCCCGATCGTGCTCTCCGCGATTTCCTACGTGCTCTACCTCGCTGTCGGGGTCCGCAAGCACGGTCTCCTCAAGTACCTCAAGATGAGCCTGATCCTGCCGGGCGTGCCGTGGCCGATGCACTTCCTGCTGATCCCGATCGAGTTCCTGCAGAACTTCGTCGTGCGGCCGGTTACCCTGGCCCTCCGGCTCTTCGCCAACATGTTCGCCGGTCACCTGCTCCTGCTGGTCTTCACCGTCGGTGGCTTCGTGATGCTCTCCGCGGACAACCTCTTCGTTCAGGTGACCTCGGTCTTCTCCTTCGTCATGGCGATCGTGATGGCCTTCTTCGAGGCGCTGGTGGCCGTGCTGCAGGCGTACGTCTTCGTCACGCTGTCCGCCAACTACGTCGGCACCTCGCTGGCCGAGGAGCACTGAGATCCCGCTCGGCGGGCTGCCCGGCCCGACCAAGCTTCTGGTACAAACCCCGAACGCGTGAGCCCTCACGTGTGAGCTAGGAGGAATACCCGCAATGGACGTTCTCGCCCTCGAAGGCAGCATCAACACCGTCGGCTATGGCCTCGCCGCCATCGGCCCCGGTATCGGTGTCGCGCTGGTCTTCGCGGCCTACATCCAGGCCAGCGCCCGCCAGCCGGAGTCCGCCGGCTTCAACCGCACCTGGCTGGTCCTGGGCTTCGCCCTGGTCGAGGCGCTCGCCCTCTTCGGCCTGGTGCTCGCCTTCGCCATCGGCGGCTGACGAGCGCCCTTCCCCGACCCGGAGGTCTGACATGTATCTCGCCGCCGAAGGCTCGCACAATCCAATCCTGCCGATCTGGCAAGAGCTCGTCGTCGGGACCATCGCCTTCGCCCTACTCGTCTTCGTGCTGCTGAAGTTCGTCATGCCGCGTATGGAGACGATGTACCAGGCGCGGGTGGACGCGATCGAGGGTGGCCTCAAGCGTGCCGAGGCTGCCCAGGCCGAGGCCAACCAGCTGCTCGAGCAGTACCGGGCCCAGCTGGCCGAGGTGCGTACCGAGGCGGCCCGGATCCGGGACGACGCCCGGGCCGACGCGGAGGGTGTCCGGCAGGACATCCTCGCCAAGGCGCGGGAGGAGTCCGACCGGATCATCGCCGCGGGCAAGGAGCAGCTCGTCGCCGAGCGGACCACGATCGTGCGCGAGCTGCGCACCGAGGTCGGCACGCTCGCGGTGGATCTGGCCGGCAAGATCGTTGGTGAGTCGCTCGCCGACGAGGCGCGCCGCGCCGGCACGGTCGACCGGTTCCTGGACGGCCTCGAGAGCGCGGGGGCCCGCTGATGCAGGCCGCCACCAGCCGGGAGTCGTACAAGATCGCGGCCGACCGCCTCGACGAGTACGTCCGGGGCGCGGAGTCTTCGGCGGTGGCCGCCACCGCCGAAGACCTTCTCTCCGTAGCCGACCTGCTCCGGCGTGAGCCACGGCTGCGCCGGGCCCTCGTTGACCCGGCCCGCTCCGGTGCGGACCGGGCCGACCTACTCGCCGGAATCCTCGGCGGGAAGGTCGGCGGGGACGCGCTCGACCTGCTGACCAGTCTGGTCTCCCACCGCTGGTCGGCCCCGTCGGAACTTCTCGACGGCGCCGAGCGGCTCGGCGTGGCCGCGCTGCTGGCCGCCGCCGACAAGGCGGGCGACCTCGGCGAGGTCGAGGACGAGCTGTTCCGTTTCGGTCAGGTCGTAGCCGGCCAGTCGGCGCTCTCCAACGTGCTGTCGGACCCGGCGGCCCCGGCCGCGCAGCGGGCCACCCTCGCTGGTGAGCTGCTCGCCGGTAAGGCCCGCCCGGTCACCGTCCGGCTGGTCGAGGTGGCGCTCGGCGGGTTCGGCGGGCGCTCCTTCGTCGGGGCGCTCACCCGGCTGGTCGAGCTCGCCGCCGACCAGCGAGACCGCCAGGTGGCGTACGTGACCGTCGCGGCCCCGTTGGGTGCGGAGGAGGAGCAGCGCCTGGTCGCCCGCCTCTCCGCCATCTACGGTCGCGAGGTGACCGTCAAGCAGTCGGTCAACCCCGAGGTCCTCGGTGGGGTCAGCGTCCAGGTCGGCTCCGACCTGTACGACGGCACCGTCCTGCGTCGCCTCAACGAATCCCGTAACGCGCTCGCTAAGCGCTGAGCCGGAAACTGCCGCGCCAGCGCCCTGACCAGACGTCATTCGGACCGGTCGGTACTAGGTATCCCGGGCCCCTGATACTTAAGGAAGCAGAGGATGGCCGAGCTGACCATCTCGACGGAGGAGATCCGCGGCGCGCTGGAGCGCTACGTCTCCTCCTACCGCGCCGACGTGTCCCGCGAGGAGGTCGGCACCGTCGCTGACGCCGGCGACGGCATCGCCCACGTCGAGGGCCTGCCCTCGACCATGACCAACGAGCTGCTCGAGTTCGAAGACGGCACGATCGGTGTGGCGCTGAACCTCGACGTCCGGGAGATCGGTGTCGTCGTCCTCGGCGACTTCGCCGGCATCGAGGAGGGGCAGCGCGTCAAGCGCACCGGCCGGGTGCTCTCGGCCCCGGTCGGCGACGCCTTCCTCGGCCGGGTGGTCAACGCGCTCGGTGAGCCGATCGACGGCCTCGGCGACATCCCGAACGAGGGCTTCCGGGAGCTGGAGCTCCAGGCCCCGAACGTGATGTCCCGGAAGTCGGTCGATGAGCCGCTGCAGACCGGCATCAAGGCCATCGACGCGATGACGCCGATCGGCCGGGGCCAGCGTCAGCTGATCATTGGTGACCGGAAGACCGGTAAGACCACCGTCGCCCTGGACACCATCCTCAACCAGCGGGACAACTGGCGCTCCGGCGACCCGAAGAAGCAGGTCCGCTGCATCTACGTCGCCGTCGGCCAGAAGGCCTCCACGATCGCCTCGATCAAGGGCGTGCTGGAGGAGGCGGGCGCGATGGAGTACACCACCATCGTGGCCTCCCCGGCGTCCGACCCGGCCGGCTTCAAGTACCTCGCCCCGTACACCGGCTCGTCGATCGGGCAGCACTGGATGTACGGCGGCAAGCACGTCCTCATCGTCTTCGACGACCTGAGCAAGCAGGCCGAGGCGTACCGGGCCGTGTCGCTGCTGCTGCGTCGCCCGCCGGGCCGCGAGGCGTACCCGGGCGACGTCTTCTACCTGCACTCCCGGCTGCTGGAGCGCTGCGCGAAGCTCTCCGACGAGATGGGCGGCGGCTCGATGACCGGTCTGCCGATCATCGAGACCAAGGCGAACGACATCTCGGCGTTCATCCCGACCAACGTCATCTCCATCACCGACGGCCAGATCTTCCTGGAGACGGACCTGTTCAACCAGGGCGTTCGGCCGGCCATCAACGTCGGCACCTCGGTCTCCCGGGTCGGCGGCGCCGCGCAGGTGAAGCCGATGAAGAAGGTCTCCGGCTCGCTGCGGCTGAACCTGGCCCAGTACCGTGAGCTGGAGGCGTTCGCCGCCTTCGCCTCGGACCTGGACAAGGCCTCCCGCGCCCAGTTGGATCGGGGTGCCCGCCTGGTCGAGCTGCTGAAGCAGTCGAACTACTCGCCCTTCCCGGTGCAGGAGCAGGTCGTCTCGGTCTGGGCCGGTGTCGAGGGCAAGCTGGATGACATCCCGGTCGGCGAGATCCGTCGCTTCGAGTCCGAGTTCCTGCAGTACCTGCGGCACAAGCACGAGGGGATCCTCGCGCAGATCGCCGACGGCACCTGGGGTGACGAGGTCATCGCCTCCCTGGACGCGGCGATCAGCGACTTCAAGAAGCTCTTCCTGGGCAAGGAGGACGAGCGGCGGATCAACGAGCCGGCCGCCGAGCCGCTGGCTGGTGCGGAGGACCGGGAGACGGTTACCCGGTTCCAGGACGAGCCGACCGACCGTCCGGCTGGAAGCTGACCGATGGCCGCCCAGGTACGCGTACTCCGCCAACGCATCCGCGCGGCGAAGTCGATGAAGAAGATCACCAAGGCGATGGAGCTCGTCGCGACGAGCCGGATCGCCAAGGCCCAGGAGCAGGTGGCGGCCTCCCTGCCCTACTCCCGGGCTATCACCGAGGTGCTCACGGCGCTGGCGTCCAACACGCGGATCGACCATCCGCTACTCACCCCCCGGGAGCGGGTGCGGCGGGCCGGTGTGCTGCTGGTCACCAGTGACCGGGGCCTGGCCGGCGGCTACAGCTCCAACGCCATCAAGACGGCGGAGTCGCTGCTCGCCCGGCTGCGCGCCGACGGCAAGGAGCCCTCGCTCTACGTCATCGGTCGTAAGGGTGTGCAGTACTACCGGTTCCGCAACCGGCCGATGGCGGCGTGCTGGACCGGTTTCTCCGAGCAGCCGACCTTCGCCGATGCCCGGGAGGTGGGTGAGACGCTGATCAAGGCGTTCACCGCCGGCGTGGACGACGGCGATGGGGATCCGGGGCCGGACGGGGTCTTCGGTGTGGACGAGTTGCACATCGTCTCCACCGAGTTCAAGTCCCTGATGACCCAGGTGCCGGTACCGCGGATCCTCGGACCGATGGAGATCGAGGACCGGCCCCGTTCCGAGGGTGCGCTGCCGGCCTACGAATTCGAGCCGGAGGCGGAGGCGCTCCTCGACGCGCTGCTGCCGAAGTACATCAACACGCGGATCTACGCGGCGTTGGTCGAGTCGGCGGCGAGCGAGTCGGCGTCGCGGCGGCGGGCGATGAAGAGCGCCACCGACAACGCCGAAGAGATGATCGAGAAGTACACCCGCGAGATGAACTCGGCCCGCCAGGCCGGGATCACCCAGGAGATCAGCGAGATCGTCGGCGGCGCGAACGCGCTGGCCGCGTCGGGAAGTGAAGTGTGATGACTGTTTCCGCTACTGCTGATGGGCCGGCCGGCACCAACGCGGCCACCGGTCGCGTGGTCCGGGTCATCGGCCCGGTCGTCGACGCCGAGTTCCCGCGCGACGCGATGCCGGACCTGTTCAACGCCATGCATGTTGATGTGACCCTCTCCGGCGGCGAGAAGACGCTGACCCTGGAGGTCGCCCAGCACCTGGGGGACAACCTGGTCCGCGCCATCTCCATGCAGCCGACCGACGGCCTGGTCCGCGGGGTCGAGGTGCGTGACACCGGTTCGCCGATCACGGTGCCCGTGGGTGACACGGTCAAGGGCCACGTGTTCAACGCGATCGGTGAGTGCCTCAACCTGGAGCCGGGTGAGACGCTCAGCCCGGACGACCACTGGCAGATCCACCGCAAGGCCCCGGCCTTCGCGGACCTGGAGCCGAAGACGGAGATGCTGGAGACCGGCATCAAGGTCATCGACCTGCTCGCCCCGTACGTCAAGGGTGGCAAGATCGGTCTGTTCGGTGGCGCCGGCGTGGGCAAGACGGTGCTGATCCAGGAGATGATCACCCGAGTTGCCCGGAACTTCGGTGGTACCTCGGTCTTCGCCGGGGTGGGTGAGCGCACCCGCGAGGGTAACGACCTGATCGCCGAGATGACCGAGTCCGGCGTGATCGACAAGACCGCGCTGGTCTACGGCCAGATGGACGAGCCGCCGGGCACCCGCCTCCGCGTCGCCCTCTCCGCGCTGACCATGGCGGAGTACTTCCGGGACGTGCAGAAGCAGGAGGTGTTGCTCTTCATCGACAACATCTTCCGGTTCACCCAGGCCGGCTCCGAGGTCTCCACGCTACTCGGCCGGATGCCGAGCGCCGTGGGTTACCAGCCCACGCTCGCCGACGAGATGGGTGAGCTCCAGGAGCGGATCACCTCGGTCCGGGGTCAGGCGATCACGTCGCTGCAGGCGATCTACGTGCCCGCCGACGACTACACTGACCCGGCGCCGGCCACCACCTTCGCCCACCTGGACGCGACCACCAACCTGGAGCGATCGATCTCCGACAAGGGCATCTACCCGGCGGTGGACCCGCTGGCGTCCTCGTCTCGGATTCTCGCCCCGGAGTTCGTCGGCCAGGAGCACTTCACGGTGGCCACCGAGGTGAAGCGGATTCTGCAGCGGTACAAGGACCTGCAGGACATCATCGCGATCCTGGGTATTGAGGAGCTCTCCGAGGAGGACAAGCTCACGGTCGGCCGGGCGCGTCGGATCGAGCGCTTCCTGTCGCAGAACACCTACGCCGCTGAGCAGTTCACCGGCATGAAGGGCTCGACGGTCCCGATCAAGGAGACCATTGAGGCGTTCAAGAAGATCAGTGAGGGTGAGTATGACCACTTCCCCGAGCAGGCCTTCTTCATGTGCGGTGGCCTGGACGATCTGGAGAACAAGGCCAAGGAGCTGATGGCGGAGGGCTGATTGCCCCGCTGCGGCTACCGCCGCGGACTGCGCGAGCAGCGACGAAAGGCCGCTCTGGTTGACGCCGGGGCGGCCTTTCGGTGCATCCGTTGCCGCCCTTGTGGTCGCGGGCCTCGTATCGACGGTAGGTGATCTTGATGCGTGGCGCGGTACCGTTCACGCGCGTCGCGCTGACCGTGCGCGCATTCGTGCAATCATTCGCTGACGTACGCCCGTCCCGACAGACGTTGACGAACGGAGATGATCGTGGGTAAGGCCGGCAAAGGCGGTAAGAAGAAGCCGTCGGTGTGGGCGGGCGTGCCGCGGTGGGCCCAGGTGTGCACCGTCTTCGGCGCTGTCTTGATGTTCGTCAGTGGCGTGGCACTGGTCGGCGTCGAGGCGCTGGTGGCTCGGTACGAGGGCGCGGTGGGCAAGGCGGACCTGTTCGGGGACCAGGCGGCGGGAGCCAGTGAGCGCACGAGCGACATCAAGGGCCCGCTCAACATCCTGCTCGTCGGCGTTGACCCGCGCAAAGAGGAGCAGCTACCGCTGGCTGACTCGATCATGGTGCTGCATGTGCCGGAAGGGCTCGACCAGGCCTACCTCTTCTCGATGCCTCGGGATCTCTACGTCGAGATTCCCGCTTTCGACAAGGCCGGATTCCGTGGCGGCGCGGACAAGCTCAACGCGGCGATGTCCTATGGCAGCCGGGTTGCGGGGGAGAACCCCAGCACGGCGCAGGGCTTCGAACTGCTCGCCAAGACGGTCCAGTCGATCACCGGCATCCAGCGGTTCGACGCCGGGGCGATCATCAACTTCGGTGGCTTCATCAACATTGTGGACGCGATGGGTGGCGTCACCATGGACATTGAGCGTGAGGTCCGCTCGGAGCATCGCCACCCCGACGGCACACACCGGGAACTGCGCCCCGGCGGTGGGGGGTACGTCGGTGAGCAGGCGGTCTACCCGGAGGGGGAGCAACTCCTCGAGGGTTGGCAGGCGCTGGACTACGTCCGTCAGCGCTACCCCAAGAACGGTGTGCCAGACGGTGACTACGGCCGCCAGCGGCACCAGCAACAGTTTGTCAAGGCCATGGCGAGCCAGGCCCTCAGCGCTGATGTGGTGACCAACCCGATCAAGCTGGACTCGGTGCTTCGGGCGGCCGGTGAGTCACTGGTCTTCAACGGTCGGGGGCATAGCGTGATTGATTTCGGCCTCGCCCTGAAGGACCTCCGGCCGGGCAACATACAGATGATCAAATTGCCGGGTGGTGGCATCATGGACGGCGGGCAATACCGCGGTGAACGCTTCGAGCCGGCCGTTCAGGATTTCTTCCAGGCGCTGCAGGATGAGCAGCTCGACGCGTTCCTGCTGGAGCACCCGGACTTCCAGAACAAGATCTGACCGCATCGGGCCAAATCTGAACCCGAGTGGCGTACGTCTCGCCACCCGCGTTACCGGTCCCCCGATGGCGAGACTAGAATTTCGGCAACCCGCCGCCGCAGCAAGGAGACAGCGTGGCACAGCAGCTTCACGTCGAGCTCGTAGCCGTCGAGGAGACGGTATGGTCCGGCGAGGCCGAGATGGTCATGGCCCGGACGACCGAGGGTGAGCTTGGTGTGATGCCAGGGCATGCTCCCCTGCTCGGCCAGCTCGCGGAGTCCGGCCAGGTTCGGATCAAGGTCCCCGGAGGCGACCAGCTCTCCTACGAGGTGGCTGGCGGTTTCCTCTCCGTGAGCAACAAGGGCGTTACCGTCCTGGCCGAGAGCGCCAGCCCGGTCCGGGCCGCGCAGGGTAGCTGAGCGCCACCCGGCGATGGGGATCGTCGAAGGGGTCGGGATCGGCATCGCCGTTGTCGTCGGCGCGCTCCTGATTCTCTTCGTCCGGCGGGCGTTGGTCACCCGCAGCGGGGGAGTTATCCGCCTCAGCGTTCGGACCTCCGCGATGCTCGATGGCCGGGGCTGGGCCCCCGGCTTCGGCCGTTTTGTGGGGGACGAGCTTCGCCTCTACCGGATGTTCAGTCTCGCCCTCCGTCCCCGGCGGACGCTCTCCCGAAAGGGCCTCGCGGTGGAACGCCGTCGGCTGCCGGAAGGGCAGGAGCGGTTCTCGATGCCCGCCGATTGGATCATTCTCCGCTGCACCAGCCGCCGCGCCCCGGTCGAGATCGCTATGGCGCGCTCGACCGTCACCGGGTTTCTCTCCTGGCTTGAGGCCGCTCCTCCGGGGGCGGCCTCGCCGAATCTAACCGCCCAGGACTGGCCGGCGGCCTAGCGCGCCCGTCGCGGGCCGGTACGGAGCTGCCCGGGACGCAGCGCCGGTGCGGAGCATCAATCGAGCGGTACGGAACCCCGGCCGAACGGAACCGGGAAACCCGCCGACCGGCGCCGGGAAACCCCGCCGAATGGCACGGGGAGAACCCGGCCGAACAATTCTGCTGTTTTCCCCGTCGAGCCGCTGTCCTTGGGCGCGGATGGTATCCGGCAGGTCGGGTATGCAGACCTCGGTGCGGCGCGCCGGCTCCCACACCGGCGCGTCGGACGGTTGATCGGTCAGTGTTTGCCGCCGGGTACCCATAGCACATCTCCGGCCGGATTTGCCGTCCTTGACAGGATAAAGAGTAGATCGGAGAGCCGGTTGAGATACTTTGCCGGGAGCGTGCTGGTTCGGTCGGGGTCCTGGGTGATCAGGGCCCAAGCCGCACGCTCGGCGCGCCGGGCTACCGTCCGCGCAACATGCAGTAGCGCCGCGCCGGCGGTGCCGCCGGGGAGGGTGAAGGAGTCGAGCTTGCTCAGGCGTGCGTTGTATTCGTCGCACCAGGCCTCAAGGCGCTCGACGTACGCCTCGGTGACCCGCAGCGGCGGGTACTTCGGGTTCGGCTCGACCGGCGTCGCCAGGTCGGCCCCCACGTCGAACAAGTCGTTTTGGATAGCTCCAAGGATCGTGCGCAGCTCTTCGTTGAGCTGCCCGAGGGCGAGCGCCACGCCAATCGCCGCGTTGCACTCGTCTACGTCCGCGTACGCGGCGATCCGGGGGTCGGTCTTCGGAACCTGCTCGTTGTTGCTCAGCCTGGTTGTGCCGGCGTCGCCGGCCTTGGTGTAGATGCGCGTGAGGTGGACGGCCATGACGCACAGCCTACGGACACCGGATCTGATGATCCCGGACCGGCCGGACCCCGCCTGGCTGACCGGCCCGGGCGATGCCGGTGGGGTGCCGGGTGACGATGTCATTCGGGTGCGTGGTGGCATCCAGATGGCCGGCACCGTGCACGTGGTGGGCGCCAAGAACTCGGCCTTGAAACTCATGGCGGCTGCACTGCTGGCGCCGGGCCGGAGTGTCATCACCAACGTCCCCCGGATCACCGATATCGCGATCATGGGTGAGGTGCTGCGTCGGCTCGGCTGCGGGGTTCGGTTCGACGCGGACGATCCGGTGGACCCGATGGTGGCGTACGGCGGGGTTCCCCGCTCCCGGTCGGTGATCATTGACGTGCCGGAGCGTCCCGACATCGACGCGGACTGCGATCTGGTTCGTCGGCTGCGCGCGTCGATCTGCGTCCTCGGTCCGCTGCTGGCGCGTCGGGGATCTGTCCGGGTGGCCCAACCGGGGGGCGACGCGATCGGTTCGCGCGGGTTGGACATGCATATCTCCGGGCTCACCCGAATGGGCGCCGAGATCTCCGGGGAAGGCGGCTGCGTGGTCGCCACGGCTCCGCGCGGGCTGCGCGGCGCCGAGATCGTGTTGGACTTCCCGAGTGTTGGCGCCACCGAGAACCTGGTGATGGCGGCGGTGCTCGCCCAGGGCACCACGGTCATTGACAACGCTGCCCGGGAGCCCGAGATTGTGGACATCTGCACGATGCTCAGTCAGATGGGTGCGCTCATCGACGGTGCCGGCACCTCGACGTTGACCGTCGTCGGCGTGCCGGGGCTGCATCCGGTGCGGCACGCCACCGTGGGCGACCGGATTGTCGCGGGTACGTGGGCGTTCGGCGCGGCGATGACCCGGGGCGACGTGACGGTGACCGGCGCCTCCCCGGCCTTCCTCGATATCGCCCTGGACAAGCTGGTCTCCGCCGGCGCACTGGTGGAGACCCGGCGGGACGCCTTCCGGGTCCGGATGGAGGAGCGCCCCCGTGCGGTGGATGTGGTCACCCTGCCCTACCCCGGGTTCGCCACCGACCTGCTACCAATGGCGATCGGGCTGGCGGCGGTCAGCGACGGTGCCTCCCTGATCACCGAGAACATCTTCGACGGCCGGTTCATGTTCGCCAACGAGATGATGCGACTCGGCGCGGACATTCAGACCGATGGTCACCACGCCGTGGTCCGGGGGCGACAGCGGCTCTCCGGGGCGCTGGTCCGGGCAACCGACATCCGGGCCGGAGCGGGCCTGCTGATCGCCGGGCTCTGCACCGACGGGATCACCGAGGTCTCCCAGGTGCACCATGTGGATCGGGGCTACCCGGACTTCGTGGCGGACCTGCGGGCCCTCGGCGTCGAGGTGGAGCGGGGTGGCGCTGCCGACGCGGGCATCTCGCTCGGACGGTGAGGGTGTCACGGTGGGCCTCACGGGTTCGCAGTCGACCGCCGCCCTGCCCTTAAGCTGCGTTCAGGTCTGCCGGTTAGGGTGCAGGCAGACACCAATCGCAGTGAGGGAGTAAGCAGATGGCGGGTCGACTCGCGGTCGTCGGTGCTGGACTGATGGGTTCGGGAATCGCCCAGGTCGCGGCGCAGGCGGGCTGGCAGGTGACGCTGCGGGACCTGGACGACACGGCCACGAAGCGGGGCCTGGCGGGCATCCAGCGGTCGCTGGAGAAGTTCGCCGAGAAGGGGAAGATCTCGTCGGCCGATGTCGAGGCGGCGCTCGGCCGGATCACCCTCACCACCGACCTGGCGGCGGCCGCCGATGCGGACATCGTCGTCGAGGCGGTCTTTGAGAAGCTTGAGCTCAAGCACGAGGTCTTCCGTGCGTTGGACAAGATCTGCAAGGCGGATGCGGTGCTGGCCACCAACACCTCGGCGATCCCGGTCACCCAGATCGCCACCGCCACGGAACGCCCCGAGTCGGTGGTCGGCACCCACTTCTTCTCGCCGGTGCCGATGATGAAGCTGTGCGAGTTGGTCCGTGGCTACAAGACCAGCGACGCCACCATCGACACGGCGAGGGCGTTCGCCGAGGAGATCGGCAAGACGGTCGTGGTCGTCAACCGGGACATCGCCGGCTTCGTGACCACCCGGCTGATCTGCGCGTTGGCGATGGAGGCGGTCAGCCTGGTCGAATCCGGCGTGATCTCCGCCGAGGATCTGGACAATGCCTGCAAGCTGGGCTTCGGCCACGCCATGGGCCCGTTGGCGACGGTGGACCTGACCGGGGTGGATGTGCTGCTCAACGCCACCCGCAACATCTACACCGACACTGCCGACGAGAAGTTCTTCCCCCCGGAGCTGCTCCAGCGGATGGCCACCGCCGGTGACCTGGGCCGCAAGACCGGCCAGGGCTTCTACTCGTACGGCTAGCCCGAGCCGACCGGCCGGGTGGGCCCCTTCGTGGCAGTGATCCGAAGGGGCCCGCCTCCATCGGTTGATCCGGGCTCGCCCTCAGCCGTCGCGGCGGGTGGTCCAGCGGAAGGTGCCGAGGCAGAGCAGCAGCCCGATCACGCACCAGGCGGCCAGCACCAGGGCGACCCGACCCAGCTCGTACGAGCCACCGGGCTCCTGCCCGGCGAAGGCGCCCGGTAGGAAGACCGAGCGGAGCCCCTGACACATCCACTTGAGCGGGAAGAGCGCGGCCACCTGCTGCATCCAGCTCGGCAACTCGGTGAAGACGAAGAACACCCCGGAGGTGAACTGGAGGACGAGGGCGATCGGGGTGACCACCGCCGATCCGCTGCGCGACGTCCGCGCCAACGAGGAGACCGCGATGCCGCAGAGCGTGCAGGCGGTGATACCGAGGACGGAGACCCAGCCGAAGGTCAGCCACTTCGTGGCGGTGCCCGGTAGTTGTAGGTCGAACACGGCGACCGAGACGGCGAGTAGCAGCGCTGTCTCGACGACGCTGATCACCACAACCATGATCACCTTGCCGGCGAAGTACACCCACTTCGGCATCGGTGTGCCGCGGTAGCGCTTGAGTACCCCGCGGTCTCGTTCGATCGGAATCCAGATACCGAGGTTCTGGAAGCTCACCGTCATCAGACCGGTCGCGATCATGCCGGTGATGAAGTACTGCGGATAGCTCACCCCGGGCGCTATCTCGCCGTCGAAGACCGCGGCGAAGATCAGGATCATGACGACCGGGAATCCCATCGTGAACACGACGGACTCCCGGCTGCGCAGGAACTGGGTGAGCTCCAGCCGGCCCTGCCGCAGCGCGAGGGCGAGCGGGCCGGGCTGGTGGCCGGCTGCTCGGGCGGCCGTGGCGGGCTTCAACGTGGTGGTCATCGGTGTCCGATCATCTTCAGGTAGATGTCCTCGAGGGTTGGCCGGGTAACCGTGAGCCCGGGCACCTCACCGCCGAAGCGCGCGGCCAACTCCGTCACCAGCTCGGTGGGCGTCGCGCTCTCCGTGCTTTCGGTAAGCCCCTCGGGCGTACGCCAGGAGACCGTCGCCTGGGCCTGCTGTCGGTTGCCCAGGTGTTCGGGTGCGGCTACCTCGATCAGTCGGCCGCCGGCGATCACCCCCACCCGGTCCGCGAGCGCCTCCGCTTCGTCGAGATAGTGCGTGGTCAGCACGATCGTCGTCCCCGCCGCCGCCAGATCCCGAATCAGCTGCCAGAACTCGCGCCGTGCCTCGGGGTCGAAGCCGGTGGTCGGTTCGTCGAGGAAGAGCAGCTCGGGCCGGCCGATGATGCCGAGCGCCACGTCCAGGCGGCGTTTCTGTCCGCCGGAGAGGGTGTGGGTGCGGGCCCGGGCCTTGCCGGCCAGCCCGACCCGGGCGATCACCTTCTCCGGATCGTCGGCGTCGGCGTAGAAGCCGGCGAAGTGGTGGACCAGTTCGGAGACACTGAGCTCGTCGAACTCACCGACGCCCTGGAGGACGATGCCGATCCGGTTGCGCCAGCTCGCGGCGGGGGCCGCCGGGTCGCTGTCGAGCACCGAGACCTCGCCGGCGTCGCGCCGCCGGTAGCCCTCCAGGATCTCCACGGTGGTCGTCTTGCCGGCGCCGTTCGGGCCGAGGAGGGCGAACACCTCACCTCGGCGGACCTCCAGGTCCACCCCCGCCACGGCCACGTTCTTCCCGTACGCCTTGCGTAGCCCCCGCGCGACGATCGCGAGCTCGTTGTCCATGCAACAAGTGTGCTGCCCCCGCGCAATCGGTCGAGCGCCGGGGTGTGGTGGTCGCTGTGGAATTTTCCACAACCCGATTTACCCGTCAGTAACTTAAACTCCCGCCATGGACGAGAAGGCCCCCCCAGGTCGGCTGCCCGAGCGGGACCGTCCGTGGGTGATGCGAACCTATGCCGGGCACAGCTCGGCCGCCGCGACCAACGCGCTCTTCCGCCGCAACCTGGCGAAGGGGCAGACCGGGCTCTCGGTCGCCTTCGACCTGCCCACCCAGACCGGGTACGACCCCGATCACGAACTCGCCGCCGGGGAGGTCGGCCGGGTCGGGGTGCCGGTGGCGCACCTCGGCGACCTGCGGGCCCTCTTCCAGGGCATTCCCCTGGCCGAGATGAACACCTCGATGACCATCAACGCGCCGGCGATGTGGCTGCTCGGCCTCTACCGCACCGTCGCCGCCGAGCAGGGGGCACAGCTCGACCGCTGCGCCGGCACGACCCAGAACGACATCATCAAGGAGTACCTGTCCCGCGGAACCTACATCTTCCCGCCGGCAGCGTCCCTGCGGCTGACCGCCGACCTCATCGCGTACACGTTGGGGGAGATGCCCCGGTGGAACCCGGTCAACATCTGCTCGTACCACCTTCAGGAGGCCGGCGCCACCCCGGTCCAGGAGGTCGGCTTCGCGCTCGCCACCGCGGTCGCCGTCCTCGACGCCGTCCGGGACTCCGGCCAGGTGCCGGCCGAGCGGATGGGGGATGTGGTCCAGCGGATCAGTTTCTTCGTCAACGCCGGCGTGCGCTTTGTCGAGGAGATCGCCAAGATGCGCGCCTTCGGTGCGCTCTGGGACGAGATCACCCGCGACCGGTACGGCGTGGCGAACCCGAAGCAGCGTCGGTTTCGCTACGGCGTCCAGGTCAACTCCCTGGGGCTGACCGAGGCGCAGCCGGAGAACAACATTCAACGCATCGTGCTGGAGATGCTCGGCGTGACCCTCTCCCGGAATGCCCGGGCCCGGGCGGTACAACTCCCCGCCTGGAACGAGGCACTTGGTCTGCCCCGCCCATGGGACCAGCAGTGGTCGCTGCGGATGCAGCAGGTGCTCGCGTACGAGTCGGACCTGCTGGAGTACCCCGACCTGTTCGACGGTTCGCACCTGATGACGGCGCTGGTTGACGAGATCGTCTCCGGAGCCCGGGTCGAGTTGGAGAAGGTGCTGGAGATGGGGGGTGTGGTCGCCGCGGTCGAGACCGGCTACCTGAAGAGCGCCCTGGTCGCCTCGCTCGCCGACCGGCGTCGCCGGATGGAGGCCGGCACCGATGTGGTGGTCGGCGTCAACCGGTTCACCGAGACCGAACCCTCCCCGCTGACCGCGGCCGGCGCCGCCGCGATCGAACAGGTCGACCCGGCGGTGGAGGCGACCGCCACGACCGCCGTACGCCACTGGCGGGCCAGCCGGGACACGGTGGCTGTGGACGCCGCGCTCGCCCGGCTCCGCGCGGACGCCGCGTCCACCACGAACCTGATGTCGGCCACGCTCGACTGCGTACGTGCCGGGGTGACCACCGGTGAGTGGGCGGGCGCGCTGCGGGAGGTCTTCGGGGAGTACCGGGCCCCCACCGGCCTAGCCGGGGCGGTCGGTTCCGGCGCGGACGGCCCGCTGGCGGCGGTCCGGGCCCGGGTCGTCGCCACCGCCCGGCAACTGGGCGGTGGACGGCTGCGGCTGCTGGTCGGCAAGCCCGGTCTGGACGGGCACTCCAACGGTGCCGAGCAGATCGCGGTCCGGGCCCGGGACGCCGGCTTCGAGGTGGTCTATCAAGGCATTCGGCTGACCGCCGGGCAGATCGTGGCCGCCGCCGTGGAGGAGGATGTGGACCTGGTCGGCCTCTCGGTCCTCTCCGGCTCGCACCTGGCGGCGGTGCCGGCCGTCCTGGCGGGGCTGCGCGCCGCCGGGCGGGGGGATCTGCCCGTCGTGGTCGGCGGCATCATCCCGGAGGCGGACACGCAGACCCTTCGGGATGCCGGGGTCGCCCGGGTCTTCACGCCGAAGGATTTCGCGCTCACCGGGGTCGTCAACGAGTTGGTGACCGTGGTTCGCCACGCCAACGGCCTGCCGGAGCAGTAGCTCCGTTACCCTCGTCAGGTGCGGTTGGTGATTGCGAAGTGCTCTGTGGACTATGTTGGACGGCTCTCGGCCCACCTGCCGCCAGCCACGCGCCTGGTGATGGTGAAGGCGGACGGGTCGGTGTCGATCCACGCCGACGACCGGGCCTACAAGCCGCTGAACTGGATGAGTCCCCCGTGCCGGCTGGAGGAGTCGCCGGGCGTCTGGCGGGTGGTCAACAAGGCTGGTGAGGAGCTACGGATCACCCTGGAGGAGGTCTTCCAGGACACCGCCTACGAGCTGGGTGTCGACCCGGGCCTGCGAAAGGACGGCGTGGAGGCGCACCTTCAGGAGCTGCTGGCGGCCAGCCCGGAGACGCTGGGCGAGGGCTTCACACTGGTGCGCCGGGAATACATGACGGCGATCGGCCCGGTGGACCTGTTGTGCCGGGACGCGGCGCAGGGCGCCGTCGCGGTCGAGGTGAAGCGTCGCGGTGAGATCGACGGGGTGGAGCAGCTCACCCGCTACCTGGAACTGCTCAATCGGGACCCACTCCTGGCGCCGGTGCAGGGTGTCTTCGCCGCGCAGGAGATAAAGCCGCAGGCGCGGGTGCTCGCCACCGACCGGGGGATCCGCTGCGTGGTCGTGGACTACGACAAGCTGCGTGGCATCGAGCGGGACGAGCTGACGCTGTTCTGAGTTGCCCGCGGCCCACAGTCTGAGGGCAGGGGGCCGCGGCGCAGCTCGAAGGCAGGGCGGCCGCGGGCGGGTCAGCGGCCGTAGAACCGTCGGACGAGTTTGACCAGTCGGGCGATGTCCGCGTCGGTGCGGTCGAAGGTCGTCGCGGGCAGCAGTGACCGGGCCCGGCGCCGGGTGATGGCCTTGGGGCGGGCGAACTCCCGCAGCCCGTCCGCGCCATGGATTCGTCCGAAACCGGAGTCGCCCACACCACCGAAGGGCAGGGTGGACATCCCGGCGAAGGTCAGGGCCGAGTTCACCGAGGCCATCCCGGAGTGCAGCCGCCGTGCGACCGCCATGGCCCGACGCCGGCCGAAGACCGAGCCGCCCAGCCCGTAGCGCAACGCGTTGGTCCGGGCGACCGCCTCGTCAACGTCCCGGACCCGGTTGATGGTCAGGGTGGGGCCGAAGGTCTCCTCGCGGATGGCGGCTGAGTCCTCCGGCACGTCCACCAGCACGGTCGGCTGCACGTACGGCGGCCGCACCGCGTCTGCCCCGCCGAGCACCGCCCGGCCACCGCGGGCCAGCGCGTCGTCGATGTGCCGGCGGATCACCTCCAGCTGGCTCGGCATGGTGATCGGGCCGATATCGGTGCCGTCGGCGCCCACGGTGAGTCGTCCGGCCCGCTGGACCACCCGGTCAACGAAGCGGTCGAAGACCCCCTCGACGGCGTAGACCCGCTCGATGCCGATGCAGGTCTGGCCGGCGTTGGTGAGCCCGCCCCAGACGGCTGCCGCGGCCGCGGCGTCCAGGTCGGCGTCAGTGTCGACGATCATGGCGTCCTTACCGCCGGCCTCGATGAGCACGGGGGTCAGGGACTCGGCGCAGGCGGCCATCACCTTTCGACCAGTAGCCGTGGACCCGGTGAAGGCCACCTTGTCGACCCCGGATCGGCACAGCGCCGCGCCGACGTCGCCGAGGCCGTGCACCGCGGCGAACACCGGCTGCTCGGTGACGACCTCGGCGAAGCTGTCCACCAGCCACTGGCCGACGGCTGGGGTGTACTCGCTGGGCTTGAGGACCACGGCGTTTCCCGCGGCCAGGGCGTAGGCGATGGAGCCGATCGGGGTGAACACGGGGTAGTTCCACGGGCCGATCACGCCGACCACCCCGTACGGCTGGTATTCCAGGTGGGCGGCGAACTCCGCCAGCATCAGCCGGGACCGTACCCGGCGGGGGCCGAGCACCCGCTTGGCGTTGCGTGCGGCCCAGTCGACGTGCTCGACGGCGGTGACCACCTCGATGACGGCCTCGGCGACCGGCTTGCCGCCCTCGACATGCACCAGCTCGGCGAGCTCCTCGATCCGGGACGCCAGCCGGCTCCGCCAGCGCAGCAGCCGCTCCCGTCGGGCGGCGACGCCGAGCCCGGCCCACCACCCGCTGGCGGCACGGGCCCGGGCGACGGTTGCTTCGACATCGGCGGGGGACGCGACCGGCAGCCGCCCGGCCTCCGCGCCGGTCGCCGGGTTTGTCGACACGAGTCGACCATCCTCGATTACCGGCGTGCCCGGAACATGTACAGCCGTCATGGCAGAAGTTTAGACCCGGCTTGCTACTCACCGGTAGGGCAGGCTACGTCCGCCTACTGCCACCTCGGCGTCGTGACATAGCCCACGGCATCTCGACAACCCTGCGGCACATGGCAGACTCGCGCGCATACCTTAGCGGCCGTTAATTCCGGCTGCATGGAGCTGACCAGGGAGGCTTGGCGTGACGCGCGAGTTCGCCAGTGTGGGTGTGGTGGGTCTGGGCACCATGGGTGCCGGCATCGTCGAAGTCTTCGCCCGAAACGGCATCGACGTCGTCGCCGTCGAGGTGACCGAGGCAGCGCTGGAGCGCGGCCGGGCCACCCTGACCGGCTCGACCGACCGGGCGGTCGCCAAGGGCAAGCTCGCGGCGGCCGACCGGGACGCGCTCCTGGCCCGGGTCAGCTGGCAGGTCGGGCTGGCGGCCCTGCACGCGGTCGACCTGGTGATCGAGGCCATTCCCGAGCAGCTCGATCTGAAGCAGCGAATTTTCGCGGAGCTGGATCGGGTCTGCAAGCCCGAGGCGGTGCTGGCCACGAATACCTCGTCGCTGTCGGTGACCGAGATCTCGGTGGCGACGACCCGCCCCAACCAGGTCATCGGCATCCACTTCTTCAACCCGGCGCCGGTCATGAAGCTGGTGGAGATCGTCCGGACGGTGGTCACCTCGGCCGAGGTCGTCGCCGACGTGGAGCGGCTCTGCGCGCGGCTGGGCAAGGTCGATGTGACGATCAGCGACCGGGCGGGCTTCATCGCCAACGCCCTGCTCTTCGGTTACCTCAACCATGCGGTCAGCCTGGTCGAGGCGCGGTATGCCAGCCGGGAGGACATCGACGCGGCGATGAAGCTCGGCTGCGGTCTGCCGATGGGCCCGTTGGCGTTGATGGATCTGATCGGGCTGGACACCGCGTACGAGATTCTGGACACGATGTACCGGCGGGGCGGCCGGGACCGGCGACACGCCCCGGTGCCGTTGATCAAGCAGATGGTCACCGCCGGGCTGCTCGGTCGGAAGTCGGGGCGCGGCTTCTACACCTACGAGCGGCCGGGCTCGCCGGTGGTCGTACCAGACGACCAGACGCCGGTGAGTGAGGAGTCGACGCTCGAGGCCCGTGCGCGGGGCACCGCGAAGGTCGGTGTGGTCGGTTCCGGGACGATGGCGACCGGCATCATCGAGGTCTTCGCCAAGGCTGGCTACGAGGTGGTCTCGGTGACCCGCGGGGCGGAGAAGTCCGCCAAGCTCTTCGAGGCGGTCAAGACCTCGCTCAACAAGGGCGTGGTGCGGGGCAAGCTGGGCGAGGCCGACCGGGACGCCGCGCTGGGCCGGATCACCTGGTCCGCGACGTTGGAGCATCTCGCTGACGTCGACCTGGTGGTCGAGGCGGTCATCGAGGAGCTGAGTGTCAAGAAGGCGCTCTTCGCCAGCCTCGACGAGATCTGCAAGCCCGGTGTCGTCCTCGCCACCACCACCTCGTCGCTGCCGGTGATCGATGTCGCGATGGCCACCCAGCGTCCAGCGGACGTGGTCGGCCTGCACTTCTTCAACCCGGCACCGGTCATGTCGCTGGTGGAGATCGTGCAGACCATCCGTACGTCGGCGGAGACCACCGCGACCGCGAAGGCGGTCTGCGGGGAGTTGGGCAAGACTGGTGTGGTCTGCGGTGACCGCTCCGGGTTCATCGTCAACGCGCTGCTCTTCCCGTACCTCAACGACGCGGTGAAGATGCTGGAGGCGAGCTACTCGACCGCCGACGACATCGATCACGCGATGAAGCTCGGCTGCGGTTACCCAATGGGCCCGTTCGAGTTGCTCGACGTGGTCGGCCTCGACGTGTCCCTGGCTATTCAGCGGGAGCTGTACCTGGAACTGCGCGAGCCGGGGTTCTCCCCCGCGCCGCTGTTGGAGCACCTGGTCACCGCCGGCTATCTGGGCCGGAAGACAGGCCGGGGCTTCCGCGATCACACCCGTCGCTGACCGGTGGTGCGGGCCGGTCGCGTCGCCGGCCCGCCGACGCCGTGCGACCCCGTCCCGCCGTACGCTGGAGGTGTGAGCCCTCGTCGTAACCGATCCCGCCGGGATGAGAGCGTGCAGGTCGATTCCGCGCGGCTGCGGCAGGGGGTCGAGTCGGTGCAGCAGTGGCGGGACGGCGACTGGCAGGTTCGGTTGATCAGCGGCGGCGCGTCGGTGAAGACCTACCGTTGCCCCGGTTGTGACCAGGAGATCCGGCCCGGTGTGGCGCATGTCGTGGCGTGGCCCGGCCAGGGGTGGGGCGATCCGACCGACCGCCGGCACTGGCACAGCGGCTGTTGGCGGGCCCGGGACCGGCGGGCACCGATCGTGCAGCGGGGTCGCGGCGCGCCCCGCCACGGCTGAGGCGCGATCTGATCGCGGTCTTCCGACCCCGGCCGGGTTGCCGGCCCGGTGACGGGGGAGACTGGGCGGGTGAGCACACCCATCCGCGCCTCGTCGATCCTGCCCGGCCGCCGGGAGGAGATCGAGCTGCACACCGCCGACGGGCTGCGCCTCGTCGGCGAGCTGGCCCGACCGGTCGACCGCGCGCCGGTCGCCACGCTGGTCTGTCTGCATCCGCTGCCCACCCACGGCGGGATGATGGACAGCCATGTGTTCCGCAAGGCCGCCTGGCGCCTGCCGGCCCTGGCCGACCTGGCGGTGCTGCGGTTCAACACCCGGGGCACCACCAGCATGCGCGGTACCAGCGGGGGGACGTTCGACAACGCGGTCGGCGAGCGGTACGACGTCGCCGCCGCCATCGAGTACGCGGAGTTCCACGAGCTGCCGGAGATCTGGCTGCTGGGCTGGTCGTTCGGCACCGATCTGGCCCTGCGGTACGGCTGTGACCCAGCTGTGGCCGGTGCCCTCCTGCTCTCCCCGCCGCTGCGGTTCTCCGGCCCCGAGGACCTGGCGCACTGGGCCTCCGCCGGCAAGCCGTTCACGGCGCTGGTGCCGGAGTTCGACGACTACCTGCGGCCCGACGAGGCGCGGGAGCGTTTCGCGGCCGTGCCGCAGGCTGAGGTGGTCGGAGTGCCGGGGGCCAAACACCTGTGGGTCGGTGACGCCGAGACCGTCCTCGACGAGGTCGTCCGGCGGGTCAACCCCTCCGTCCCCGTGCCGCTGCCGACCACCTGGGACGGCCCGATGGAGACCGGTGATGTCAGCGCGTACGCCGATCGCACGGTGGCGGCCTTCGCCGACCGGCCGGTGCCGGGCCCAGCTGCAGACTAGCGGGAGTCCTGGCGCGGGATGACCACCTCGCGCAGGATCAACTGGAACGCCGCGACGGTGGGGATCGCGATGAGGGCGCCCACCACGCCGATCAGGGCGACACCGAGCAGCGCCGCTACCAGGGCGGCTACCTCGTTCACTCGCACCGATCGGCGCATTACCTTGGGGTAGATCAGGTAGTTCTCCACCTGCTGGTAGATGAGGAAGAACAGCACGCAGGCGATTCCCACCGGCAGGTCGGTGGCGAAGCCGACCAGGCTCACGATCACCGCCCCGAGCGTGGCACCGATCTGCGGGATCAGGTCGGTCACCGCCACCACGACGGCCAGGGCGAACGGGTACGGCAACCCGGCGAGCAACGCGAAGACGAAGGTGGTCGTACCGGCGAGGAGGGCGATGATGAGCGCCCCGACGATATACGCGCCGACCTTGGCGATGATCTCGTCACCGATGAGACGTACCCGATCCCGACGGGACCGGGGGACGAGCGCGTATCCGAGCGACCGCAGCCGGTTGAAGTACGCCAGGAAGTAGATGGTGAGTACGAGCACGGTCAGGGTCCGGAAGACGGTGCCGAAGATGAGCTGGGCACCGCCGAGTACTCCGTCGAGTGCCTGGCCGAGGGTGCCGGTGTCCGCCGCGTGCTGCGCCCGTTCCACCAGGTCGTACCGCTCGATCAGCTCGTTGATGGTCTCACTGCGCCGCAGCGTCTCCAGATAGCTGGGGAACTGCTCGATGAACTGGTTGGACTGGGTGATGATCGGTGGCACCAGGGCTACCGCGCCGCTGCAGAGCAGGAGGAGCAGGGTCAGCATGACGACCGTGACCGCCAGCCCGTGGGGCAGCCCGAGCCGGCGTAGCCGCGCCACCGCCGGATAGAGCCCGACGGCGAGGAAGAGCGCGATCACGACGGGGACGAGTAGGCCGGCGGCGTTGCTTACGCCGAGGAAGAGGGCGTAGGCCAGCAGCGCGCCGAGCCCACCGGTGAAGCCGACGAGGAAGCTGCTCCGGCGCAGGGGCCGCCCCGGCACGCCGAACCGCCCGGACCCCTGGTCGGCGCGGTGCTGCTGCGACTCCGGCTCGCCCGGCGCCACCGGAGCTCAGGCCGCCCGCCCAGCGCCGTGGCCGGCCCGCCACGCCTCGCTCCGCCACCGGCGGGCCTGGCCCGGAGTCGCCGTCCAGCCGGCCGCGCCCGGAGTCGCCGTCGAGCCGGCCGGCTCAGTCCTTGTCAACGACGACCTTGCTCGGCTTGGAGCTGCGCTCGTCGGTGGTCGGCTTCGCCGGCCGGGTGTTGTTCTCGCCGGTACTGGTGATCTTCGTGGGGGCGGCTGCCCGACCCCCTTCACCCGGTACAGCCGCGACGGTCGGCTCACCGTCCACCCCGGCGCTGGCCTCATCACCGTCCTTCGTGGTAACCGACTTCACGCTGCCCTTCGCGGACTCGTCAACCGCGGGTTCGATCCGCCCGCGGGCCGGCTGGCCGGCATCAGCCGGATCGACCTTGCCGACCTCGGCCCGGTCGCCAGCGGGCGGCGCCGGCGCGGCCGTCGGGGCCCGACCGTTGTCGGAATCGCTGCCCGCGGTCCCATCCGGAGCGGGCTTGGCCGCACCGGACAACTCCAGCCGAAGTGCTGCCACCTGTTGCTGCAGATCGTCGGACTCCTGACGGGATCGCCAGGTCTCCTGCCGCAGATCAGCGAGCTGCTGCTGCGCCTGCGCGATCTCCGCCATCACCTGGGCGAGTTGCTGCCGGCTGGTCGCGGCCTCCTGCTGCGTCGCCGCCAGGTGCTGTTGGGTGGTGGCCAGGGCCTGCTGGGTGGTGGCGGCGTACTCCTCGAACTGGCGTCGGGAGGTGGCGGCGTACTCGTCGGCGGTGCGGCGCTGCTCGGCCGCCGCCTCCTCGGCCTGGCTCAGCAGCGCCGATGCCTCCTGGTCCGCACGCTCCCGTAGGGCCTGGGCATCCTGCTCGGCGGTCCGCCGAATGCTCTCGGCGGCACCCTCGATCTCGTTTCGGCGGGCCGTGTACGTGGACTCCAACTCGGTCCTCCGCGAGGTGAACTCGGTTTCCAGCTCCTGCTGACGGGTCGTGAACCCGGTCTCCAGCTCCTGCTGTCGGGTAGCGAAGCCGGTTTCCAGCTCCTGCTGTCGGGTCGTGAACTCGGTTTCCAGCTCCTGCTGTCGGGTCTCCAGCTCCTGCTGTCGGGTAGCGAATCCGGTTTCCAGCTCCTGCTGTCGGGCTGCGAAGCCGCCTTCCAGCTCCTGCTGTCGGGTCTCCAGCTCCTGCTGTCGGGTAGCGAATCCGGTCTCCAGCTCCTGCTGCCGGCTTGTGTACTGCTGCTCCAACTCGGCGTGCCGGGACTCGTGTCGCTGCTCCAACTCGTCGCGGCGGGACTCGTGTCGCTGCTCCAACTCGTCGCGGCGGCTGGCGAACTCCTGGTCGTCGGCGGCTCGGCGCTGGTCCAGCTCGCGGTCAGCCGCCGCCCGGCGGTTGTTGACCTCTTTCTCCACCCCCGCCCGCCACGCTCCCAACTCCTGTTGGGTCTGGGCTCGGGTTTGCCGGGCGTACGCCTCGGTCTCGGTGCGTGTTTCCTGCGCGTACGCCTCGGCCTCGGCCCGCTGCCGCTTTGCCGCGTCGGCAGCCTGCTTGGCGAGTAGCTCCGCCTCCTGGCGGGCCTTGGTGTGGGCGGCCCGGCCGGCGGTGCTGGCGTCGTCGATGATCTGCTTGGCCTCCTGCTGGGCCTTGGCGTGGGTAGCCCGGCTCGCCTCGGTCGCCTGCTCCACGAGGCGTCCGGCCTCCTCCTGCGCCTTGGCCTGCACCTCCTTGGCGGCCTCCCGCAGCTCGGTCGCCTCCTGCTGGGCCTTGTCCTGCGCCGCGCGGGCCGCCTCGCGCAGTTTCGTCGCCTCCTGCTGGGCCCGCGTGTGCACCTCTTTCGCGGTGTCCCGCAGTTGGGTGGCTTCCTGCTGGGCCTTCGTCAGCGCCTCCTGCGCGGTCTTGCGTTGCCGGGCGGCCTCCTCGGTGGCGGCCTTGATCGCGGCGTCGGCCTGTTCGGTGGCGGTTTTGACTGTGGCGTCGGCCTGTTCGGTGGCGGTTTTGACTGTGGCGTCGGCCTGTTCGGTGGCGGCCTTGACCGCGGCGTCGGCCTGTTCGGTCGCGGTTTTGACTGTGGCGTCTGCCTGTTCGGTGGCGGTTTTGACTGTGGCGTCGGCCTGTTCGGTGGCGGCCTTGACCATGGCGCCTGCCTGTTCGGTGGCGGCCTTGACCGTGGCGTCTGCCTCCGCTTTCCGAGCTGCGGTGTGTCGCTCCTCCTCGACGCGGCGAGCGGCCAGGGCCAGCTCGAAGTCCTTGAGCGCTTGGGCCGCCTCCGCCCGCGCCTCGTCGATGATGTGCTCGGCGGCGGCTCGGCGGGAATCGATCTCCTTGTTCGCGGCGGCGAGGATCTCTTCGGCCTGTTCTTCGGCGAGGGTGAGGACTTGCTCGACGCGGGGTCCAAGGTGCCGGAAGGAGGCACGGTCCACCACGCCGACCTGCTTGCGGACCTGGGCGAGATCTCGCTGGAGCACCTCCACCTGGCCAGCCAGCTTATGGATTTGGGTGTAGGCCTGCTCTCGCTCGGCAGTCAGGGTGGCGATCTCGTGCTCGGCGCGAGCGACGTACCGGTTGACCTGCCCTTTCACGTACCCCCGCAGGCCGGACTCGAAGCTGGGCTCCGTGGTCACATCCCCGCCGAGAGCGAACAGTTCCTCGCCGTTCGACATGACCCCATCCTCACACGCAATCGGCCCTCTTGGGGCGATACGGACTCGTCGGATGCAGCGGTTCAACCGGTGCGATCCGGACTTAGAACAACGTACGGCGCGGGGCGACACCGGATGTCCAGCATCGCCCCGCGTGGTGGAACAGGCCTGGCTGAGCTGATCAGCTGGCTGATTCGGTGCTCTCGCTCTTCTTCGCCTCCGTGGTGTCCTCCGATTTCGCCTCCGTGGCAGCGGCCACGGCGGAGGCAGCAGCCGCGGCGGCGTCCGGTCCCGTACCCGGGACGATGCCGGCGAGCCCGGAGAGCATCTGGCCGAGTTGAGAGGTGACAGCGTCCTTCTGGCGGGTCAGATCCTCGACCTCGCGGCGGGCCGTCTGAGTAGCCAGGTCGGCCTCGGCGCGGGCCTCGGTGAGCAGTCGCTCCGCCTCGGCCTTCGCTTCGTTCAGGCTCTTCTCGGCGGTCGCCTTGGCCCCTTCGACCGTGTCGTGGGCGGTGCGTTCCGACTCGACCCGGCGCGCCTCGGCGCGCTGCTCGATCTCCTTGGCCCGCTCCTGGGCGGCCCGGGCCCGCTCCTCGGCCTCGTTGACCAGCTTCTGGGTCTGGGCGACCTGGGTGGCGTGCCGCTCCGACTCCTCGCGCTCGGCCTTTTCCCGCCGCTCGGCCAGCTGCAGCTCAAGGGCCTGGAGGTCCTTGTCACGCTTGTCCCGCGCGTCGGTGAGGAGCTTTGTCGCCTCGGCGCGCTTCTCCTCGGCCTCGCGGGCGGCCTTCGCCCGCTGCTGGGTGATCTCCCGCTCCGCGGTGGCGCGGAGGGTGGACACCTCCCGCTCGACGGTGGACTTCAGCTCGGCCACCTCATGCGCGGTGACGGTGCGCAGCTGCTTGGTCTCCCGATCGGCGTCGGAGCGCAGGGTGTCGGCCTCGCGGCGGGCCTGGACGCGAACCTCGGCCGCCTCTCGCTCCGCAGCGGTCCGGACGTTGCCCACCTCCCGCTCCGCGGTGGCCTTCATCGCCGCCACCTCGGCCCGGGCCTTGTCAGTGATCTCCCGGGCCTCGAGGCGGGCGGCGGAGAGAATGCCCTCGGACTCCCGCTTCGCCTCGTTGCGGTGGTCGTTGGCGTGCTCCTCGGCGAGCCGGAGGATCTGCTCAACGCGGGTGCCGATGCCGGAGAGGGTCGGCCGATTGTTCTCTTCGAGTTGCTTGCTGGCCTCGGAGAGCTTCTGGTCGAGGGCGGTCATCCGCTGCTCGGCCTGGCGGAGCCGGCGCTGCGCGTCGTTCATCCGCTGCTCGGCCTCGGCGCGGGCCTGCTCGGACTGGGTCAGCGCGGCACTCAGCCGACCAAGGAAGTCGTCAACCTGGCCTTTGTCGTAGCCGCGCAGGGTGACGGTGAAGTCCGGCTGGGTGTTCGCGCTATCGAAGAACGCAAGAGGGGAGGACTGCTGCTGGGGCATTGGGACATACTGGCAGACGACCAGGGGGCCTTCGCAAGAGCGCCCCGGCCTTTGCCATCCTCATTACAGGGTCAACCCGGTTGGGTCGCAGCGGCCGGACCAATCGGCGATCTTGGCTGCTCCCGGACGGGGTGACGGTCTGAAGTGGGCTCTGGAATGGGGCCGTGAGCAAGGACTCGCGGCCCCATTCCGTTCTGCACCGGTATCGGGGGAGCCGGCATCGTTCGAATGGGCGTCCAGGCCAGCGAAAGGAAAGGCAATCCAGCCGCCACATTGGTGGCGACCCTTGCCCGTCTGATCAGTGACCGCGGAACCGGTTGATCGCTGCCTCGTGCCGCCCGCGGAACTCGGGGTCGCGCACACCGAGGCCGTCCGTCGGAGCAAGGCAGCGGACGCCGACCTTGCCCTGGTGCGCGTTGCGGTGCACCTCATATGCGGCCTGGCCGGTCTGCTCCAGGCTGTAGGTCCTCGACACGGTCGGGTGGATCTTGCCAAGGGCGATCAGCCGGTTCGCCTCCCAGGCCTCCCGGTAGTTGGCGAAGTGGCTGCCGACGATCCGCTTCAGGTGCATCCAGAGGTAGCGGTTGTCGTACTGGTGTTGGTAGCCACTGGTCGAGGCGCAGGTGACCACGGTGCCGCCGCGTTTGGTGACGAAGACGCTGGCTCCGAAGGTCTCCCGCCCCGGGTGCTCGAAGACGATGTCGGGGTCCTCGCCGCCGGTCAGCTCGCGAATTCGTTCACCGAAGCGGCGCCACTCGTCCGGGTCCTGGGTCTGCTCGTCCTTCCAGAACCGAAAGTCCTCGGCCGCCCGGTCGATCACCAGCTCCGCGCCCATCCGCCGGCACAGCTCCGCCTTTTCCGGCGAGGAGACCACGCAGACCGGAATCGCCCCGCCGGTGAGCGCCATCTGGGTGGCGTAGCTGCCCAGGCCGCCCGAAGCCCCCCAGATCAGTACGACGTCCCCCTGCTTCATGTTGGCGCCGTGATGGGAGACGAGCTGCCGGTACGCGGTGGAGTTGACCAGCCCCGGGCTCGCCGCCTCCTCCCAACTGAGGTGGCGGGGCTTCGGCATGAGCTGGTTGGCCTTGACGATCGCCAGCTCGGCCAGACCGCCGAAATTGGTCTCGAAGCCCCAGATTCGCTGCTGTGGGTCGAGCATGGTGTCGTCGTGTCCGGCGGCCTCTTCCAGCTCCACCGAGAGGCAGTGGGCGACGACCTCGTCGCCGGCCTGCCACCGGGTCACGCCGGGACCGGTACGCAGCACGACGCCCGCCGCGTCCGAACCGACCACATGGTACGGCAGGTCGTGTCGCCTGGTCAGCTCGGAGAGTCGGCCGTAGCGCTGAAGGAACTTGAAGGTCGGTAGCGGTTCGAAGATGCTCGTCCAGACCGTGTTGTAGTTGATGGCGCTGGCCATCACCGCGACCAGTGCCTCGCCGGGACCGGGTTGCGGGGTCGGCACGTTCTGGACATGCAGCGCCTTGCGTGGATCCTTGTCCCGCGTGGTCATCCCATCGAAGATATGGGTCTCCTCGGCGCGTACGACGACGCCTCGGTAGGACTGCGGAATCGGGAGCCGAGCAACACCGGCGAGTGCACGTTCGGGCTGCGCCGAACCCTCCGCAGCCATGATTGTTTCGAGGATGTCCTGCACTTCGACCTCCCGTTCGTCTGCCCAGCGCGTCGCCGGTAGGGGCATGCCATAGTCGGCGCCCGGCGGTCAGCCACCGGCTCGGCATTGACGCACCCGGCATCGACCGCGCTGCTGTGGAGGCGGACGTTACTGAACGGTAGCTTTGCTCGGAAGAGCTGTGTGAAAAAGTGCATCGATTGGTGGGTGGGCCGGCTCGGCAGGGAGCAGGGCGGGCCCACCCGTCTCGGTGGGCGGTGGCGGGCCCCCGTCTCAGTGGACTGTGGCGGGCTCGACCAACTCGACCAGGACGCCACCGGCATCCTTCGGATGAACGAAATTGATTCGGGAGTTCGCGGTGCCCCGCTTCGGCTGCTCGTACAGCAGGCGGAGGCCCCGCTCGCGCAGCTTCGCGCAGGCTACGTCGATGTCGGCGACCGTGTACGCGACCTGTTGCACACCCGGGCCCTGTCGGTCGAGGAACCGCGCGATCGTGGATGTCGGCGAGAGCGGGGCGAGCAGCTGCACGCAGCCGCCGGCGGCGGTCGGGCCGACCGCCAGCATCGCCTCGCGGACGCCCTGCTCCTCGTTGGTCTCGATGTGTACGCACCGCATACCGAAGGCGCGCTGGTAGAAGGTGATCGCCTCGTCCAGGTCGGGCACGGCGATACCGATGTGGTCGATGCGACGTAGTCCGATGTCTGTGTCGTGGTCCGCAGCGGACTCGACGGGGGGATGCTCGGCCATGGCCTCAGTCTGGCCGAACGGGTGTGCGGGGAGCGCGGCCGGTTGACTATCTCACGCCACGGAGCGGTGCTGACCCGGGTCACCGGATGGCGCTGACCCGGGTCGTCGAAATGGTGCTGCGCTACCCTGTCCGGACGGTCACGCGGGCGCTCCCGTGCCCCTGCGCGGCGGGGCGAGGTCTGCACCGGGTCGGTCCTGCCGCGCATCGCCGATGTGCGCGGGGTCACCGTCGCCGATCTGCGCTCAGAAGCTAAGGTGCGTCCTAACAATCGTTAAGGCGTACAGGTCGGGACCCTCGGAGGCAGGTATGGCTTCGGTGATCGTCAGCGGCGCTCGAACCCCGATGGGGCGACTGCTGGGAAATCTCAAGGATCTTTCCGCGACCCGGCTTGGTGGCGTGGCGATCAAGGCAGCGCTGGAGCGTGCCGAGGTTGCCCCGGACCAGGTCCAGTACGTGATCATGGGGCAGGTGCTTCAGGCGGGCGCCGGTCAGATTCCGGCCCGGCAGGCAGCCGCCGAGGCGGGCATCCCGCTCTCTGTTCCGGCGCTGACCATCAACAAGGTCTGCCTCTCCGGGCTGGACGCGATCGCCCTGGCCGATCAGTTGATCAGAGCTGGGGAGTTCGACATCGTCGTGGCCGGCGGCATGGAGTCGATGACCAACGCTCCGCATCTGCTGTTGGGGCAGCGGGGCGGCTACAAGTACGGCGACGTGGTGATCAAGGACCACATGGCCCTCGACGGGCTGACCGACGCCTGGGACTGCTGCTCGATGGGGGAGTCGACCGAGCGGCACGGCAGCACCAGAGGGATCAGCCGTGCGGAGCAGGACGCCTTCGCCGCGGTAAGTCACCAGCGTGCCGCCGCAGCCCAGAAGAATGGGCACTTCACCGAAGAGATCACTCCGGTCGTGCTCCCGCAGCGTAGGGGTGAGCCGCTGGTGATCAGCGAGGACGAGGGCATTCGTCCGGACGCCACCGCGGAGTCGTTGGCGAAGCTACGTCCGGCCTTCGCCCCGGAGGGAAGCATCACCGCCGGTAGCTCGTCGCCGATCTCCGACGGCGCTGCCGCCGTGGTGGTAATGAGTAAAGCCAAGGCCAAGGAGCTCGGGTTGACCTGGCTGGCCGAGATCGGCGCGCACGGCAACGTCGCCGGCCCGGACAATTCGCTGCACTCGCAGCCGTCCAACGCGATCGGCCACGCGCTCCGGAAGGCGGGCCTCACCATCAACGACCTGGACCTGATCGAGGTCAACGAGGCGTTTGCGCAGGTGGGCATCCAGTCAACTCGTGACCTCGGGATCAGCCCGGACAAGGTCAACGTCAACGGCGGTGCGATCGCCCTCGGGCACCCGATCGGGATGTCCGGTGCCCGGCTGGTCCTGACTCTGGCGCTGGAGCTCAAGCGGCGCGGCGGCGGCACCGGCGCGGCGGCGCTCTGCGGCGGTGGTGGCCAGGGCGACGCGCTGATCATCCACGTCCCAGCGGGGGCCGAGAGCCAGGGGTGAGCCAGACCGGCGAGCCCTCCTGGTTGGGAACGAAAGGCACCATGACTGACGCCGTCAACAAGGTCCCGGCCGGGCCGCCGGTGCGCCGCAGCCGGGACATTCCCATGCTCGTTGAGCGGGCCCGCGCGGGTGATCCCCGTGCGGTCGCCCGGCTCATCACGTTGGTCGAATCCGGGGATGAGACGCTGCCGCGGATCGCGGCGGCGCTCGCCCCGTACGCGGGTCAGGCCCAGGTGGTCGGCCTGACGGGTTCGCCCGGAGTGGGTAAGTCGACCACCACCAACGAGTTGGTGCGGGCGCTGCGTTCCCGGGGACACCGGGTCGGCGTGCTGGCCATCGACCCGTCCAGCCCGTTCACTGGTGGGGCGATCCTCGGCGACCGGGTCCGGATGCAGGACCACGCCACCGATCCCGGCGTCTACATCCGTTCCATGTCCAGCCGGGGGCACCTCGGTGGGCTTTCGGCGGCAACGCCGCAGGCGGTGCGGGTGCTGGAGGGTGCCGGCTGTGACGTGGTCCTGGTGGAGACGGTTGGCGTGGGTCAAGCGGAGGTCGAGGTCGCCTCGCTCGCGGACACCACGCTCGTGCTGCTCGCACCCGGAATGGGGGACGCGATCCAGGCGGTCAAGGCCGGCATCCTGGAGATCGCCGACGTGTTCGTGGTCAACAAGGCCGACCGGGACGGCGCCGACGCCACGGTCCGGGACATCCAGGGCATGATCGCACTGGGGGAACGAGGGCCGGGGCAGTGGCGGCCAGCGGTGGTACGCGCTGTCGCCGTACGGGGTGAGGGGATCGACGACGTCGCCGCGGCGATCGACAAGCATCGGGGTTGGCTGGTCGAGCGGGGCGAACTCCGCCGTCGTCAGGAGGCACGGGCCGCCGCTGAGGTGGAGGCGATCGCGCTGGGCGCACTGCGGGCCCGCATCGGTTCGCTGCGGGACGGCACCGAGCTGCCGACGCTCGCTGCCCGGGTGGCCGCGGGTTCGCTCGACCCGTACGGGGCGGCTGACCAGCTCCTCACCCAGATCGCCGGCGACAACACCGGTAACCCTACCGGCCGGTACAAACGTCCTTAGCGATCGTTCAG
Source organism: Salinispora pacifica DSM 45544 (assembly GCF_000378845.1). Taxonomy (NCBI): domain Bacteria; kingdom Bacillati; phylum Actinomycetota; class Actinomycetes; order Micromonosporales; family Micromonosporaceae; genus Salinispora; species Salinispora pacifica. Next base: position 4,259,708 of record NZ_KB905359.1, read on the forward strand.
GGCAGGATCTACACTCGGAGGTGGAGTCGCAGACCCGAGGAGGAGCCCCGCGGATGAACGCCGACGAGATCGCCGCTGGACGCAAACGCTGGCAGGACCGCTACGATGCCGCGCGTAAACGGGACGCCGACTTCACCACGCTCTCCGGGATGGCTGTCGCCCCGGTGTACGGGCCGCCGGAGGGGGTGGACCACCCCGGCTTCGAGCGGATCGGCTGGCCGGGTGAGTTCCCGTACACCCGTGGCCTACACCCGACCGGGTATCGAGGGCGGGCCTGGACCATCCGGCAGTTCGCCGGCTTCGGTAACGCCCGGCAGACCAACGAGCGCTACAAGATGATCCTGGGCGCGGGGGGCGGTGGGCTCTCCGTCGCCTTCGACATGCCCACGCTGATGGGCCGTGACTCGGATGACCCGCAGTCGCTCGGTGAGGTCGGGCATTGCGGCGTCGCGGTGGACAGCGCCGCCGACATGGAGGTGCTCTTCGACGGCATCGACCTGGCCGGGGTCACGACGAGTATGACCATCTCCGGGCCGGCCGTCCCGGTCTTCTGCATGTATCTGATCGCTGCCGAGCGGCAGGGCGCCGACCTCTCCCGCCTGGACGGCACCCTGCAGACGGACATCTTCAAGGAGTACATCGCACAGAAGGAGTGGCTCTTCGACCCGGAGCCGCACCTGCGCCTGATCGGCGACCTGATGGAGTACTGCGCCGGGGAGATTCCCCGGTACAAGCCGCTCTCCGTCTCCGGTTACCACATCCGGGAGGCGGGCTCGACGGCCGCGCAGGAGCTGGCGTACACCCTCGCCGACGGCTTCGGCTACGTCGAGCTGGGCCTCTCCCGCGGCCTCGACGTGAACGTCTTCGCACCGGGCCTGAGTTTCTTCTTCGACTCCCATGTGGACTTCTTCGAGGAGGTCGCGAAGTTCCGTGCCGCTCGCCGGATCTGGGCTCGCTGGCTGCGCGACGTCTACGGTGCCACCAGTGAGAAGGCGCAGTGGCTGCGCTTCCACACGCAGACCGCCGGGGTCTCACTGACCGCGCAGCAGCCGGTCAACAACGTCGTCCGGACGGCCGTGGAGGCCCTCGCGGCCGTACTCGGCGGCACCAACTCGCTGCATACGAACGCCCTCGACGAAACCCTGGCACTGCCCACCGACGAGTCGGCAGAGATCGCCCTGCGGACCCAGCAGGTGTTGATGGAGGAGACCGGGGTGACCAACGTGGCCGACCCGCTGGGCGGCTCCTGGTACGTCGAGGCGCTCACCGACAAGATCGAGGCCGAGGCGGAGGAGATCTTCGCCCGGATCCGGCAGCTCGGCGGTGAGGGACCGCACGAGATCGGTCCGATGACCTCGGGAATCCTCCGCGGCATCGAGGATGGCTGGTTCACCGGGCATATCGCCGAGGCGGCGTTCGCCTACCAGCGGGCGCTGGAGAAGGGCGAAAAGAAGATTGTCGGGGTCAACTGCCACACCGGCACCGTCGCCAAGGACCTGGAGATCCTGCGGATCTCGCACGAGGTCGAGCTGGAACAGCGGCGCACCCTCGGCGAGCGGAAGGCAGCCCGGGACGATGCCGAGGTCAGCGCGGCGTTGGAGCGGATGGTCGCGGTCAGCCGGACCAGCGGGAACATGATCCCGGCGATGCTCGATGCGGTCCGTGCCGAGGCGACCCTGGGCGAGATCTGTGACGCGCTGCGCCTCGAGTGGGGCGTCTACCGCGAGCCGGCTCGCTTCTGATGGCCGGTATCCCGTAGGCGCGGCGGGGAGGTGTGGTGACCTGCGTGAGAACCGTGACCTTCGGCGTCACCGAAGGGCGGGGATTGGCGTCACCCGTGCGAGACTAGGTAACCATGAGCGACCCACGGATCACCCCGTCGATCTTTACCCGCGGCGCGGTAGACCTCAGCGCGCTGCGCACCCCCGAACCCTCCCCGGCCCCCGCGCCTGCCCAGTCCAGCCCGTCCGATGACGGCCCTGGGAGCGCTGCCCCCGTCATTGCTGTCACCGAGGCGACCTTCCAGGCCGAGGTCCTCGAACGGTCGCTCAGCACGCCGGTGGTCGTCGACTTCTGGGCCGAATGGTGTGAACCCTGCAAGCAGCTCTCGCCGGTGCTGGAGCGGCTCGCCGTCGAGGGCGGCGGCGCCTGGGTGCTGGCCAAGGTCGACGTGGACGCCAACCCCCGGCTGGCGCAGATGTTCCGGGTGCAGGGCATCCCGATGGTGTACGCGGTGGTCGGCGGCCAGCCGGTTGACGCGTTCTCCGGGGTGGTGCCCGAGGCGCAGCTACGGCAGTGGATCCAGGCGGTTCTCAAGGCTGGTGGCGCGAGCGTGGCCGAGACGGCCGATCCACGGTTGGACGAGGCCGACGAATCGCTGCTCAACGGTGATCTGGACGCGGCGGAGCAGGCGTACCGCAAGATCCTGGCCGAGACGCCGTCGGACGCCGCGGCGGAGGCGGGGCTGGCCCAGGTCGGGCTGGCCCGCCGGGCCGCCGGTGCCGACCCGCAGGCGGTGCTCGCCACGGCGGCAGCGGCCACCGACGACATCGACGCCCAGCTGCTCGCCGCCGATGTCGAGGTGCTTGGCGGGATGGCGGAGCAGGCCTACCAACGGCTGGTCGGGCTGGTTCGCCGCACCGCCGGTGAGGACCGCGAGAAGGTGCGTCAGCACCTGGTCGGCCTCTTCACCATCGCCGGCCCCGACGATTCCGCGGTGGCGCTGGCCCGTCGGGCACTGGCCAGCGCCCTGTTCTGATCCAGTCATGTCGGCGCGGGCCGGTGCGCCGACCGGCCCGCACGAGCTTGAGGACGGGAGCCCATGACGCGCCGGTTCGCCGTCCTCGACGCGCCCACCAACCTCGGGCTACGCCCACCCACCGCCACCTCGGTGCCGGGCTGTGGCAAGGCTCCTGGCGCCCTGCGCGACCAGGGCCTGCTCAGCCGGCTTCGGGCCCGGGATGCCGGCTGCCTGACCCCGTCCCGGTACGACCCGGGCGACTGGCGGCCCGGCGATGGCGTATGTCACGCGTATGAGATAGCCAACTACTCGGTGGCGCTCGCCGACCGGATTGGCGCGGTCATAGATCGAGGCGAGTTTCCGCTGGTGCTCGGCGGGGACTGCTCGGTCGTGCTCGGCTCGGCGCTGGCCATGAACCGGCTCGGTGCGGCGGTGGGGGGTCGGGTCGGGCTCGTCTTCGTCGACGGGCATTCGGATTTTCGGCACCCCGGCAACGCCTCCTACGTGGGCGCGGCCGCCGGTGAGGGGTTGGCCCTGGTCACCGGTCGCGGTCAGCTGGATCTGACCGCTATTGAAGGCCGGCGGCCGTACTTTCGGGATATCGACGTGGTGGTGCTGGGCATCCGGGCGCAGGACGACTATCGGCTCGACCTCCAAGCTGCCGGGATCACCACCCGACCAGTGCCGGCGTTGCGCGCGGAGGGTGCGGCCCGCACCGCGCAGTGGGCACACGACCAGCTCACCCACTGTGCCGGCTACTGGCTGCACGTTGACGTGGATGTGCTGGACCCAGCTGTGATGCCCGCCGTTGACGCTCCCGACCCGGGCGGGATCGCCTTCGCCGAACTGGAGAGCCTGCTTGCCGGCCTGGTCGACACCCCGCACTGCCTCGGCGTCGAGCTAACCGTTTTCGACCCGGACTACGACCCGGACGGATCGTACGCCGCGGAGATCGTTAACACCCTGGTCGGGGGCCTCCGCCCGGTCACCGCGCCGGGATCGGTCCCGCCCCGGCGGCCTACCGTCGCCCTACCCCGGCGGGGGTCGGAGCGCCGCCGGAGCTCGGAGCAGCCGGCTCTCCTCGTCAACCGGGGCGGGCCGGCAAAGGTGGCGCAGCCGCCGGAGCCGCTGACCGGCGCGGGGGTGCCTGTTGCTCCCGAAGTGCCGGTTGACCCCGAGGTGCCCGCTGATCCGACGGCGCCGGCAGGCCCCGGGCGTCGGTAGGCCGCCAGGAGACGCCCGCCGGCCGGGAGGCGACCAACCAGATCACGGCCCACAGTCGGCCGCCTCGGGCAGCCCGCAGCCGTGCTGCGGGGTGTCCCGAAGAGTGGCGCCCGGTTCCGGGCCCGCCCCCAGCTGGAGGCCGAGACGCCGAAGACCGGCTCCGATTGGGTGATGAATATCCGGAGGCGGGGTAATCCGGGGGTGGGTCGACCCCTATCGCAGTAGGTGAAAGACGGCAGTCCCGAACCGGACGCCCGGATGATGGTCCGCCGACCAAGGCGCGGATAGGCAGGGCCTAGGCTGGGCGCAGAGTGACCCACGACGTGGTGGGTCGAGGGGAGTGGCACCGATGGACCGGCGTCCGGCTACCAAACCGGGACCCGACCTCCGGCAGGTTGATACCGGCCGGGACGACAACTTCGATTCGGCGACCGATTCCGACGGGTTCGGTGACGTCGAGACTGGTATGACCGGCTTGACTGGTTCGAGCATCGACTCGATCTACGACCTGGGCCTGCCCGCCAATGCCCTGGGGGAGGACGCCGAGGATTCGGACTTCGACGAAACGGTACCCAACGCGGAGCGCTTGGTGGCGCAGGCGATCGCGCTCGCCGGCGACGACCACGACTCGGCGTCGCTGGTTCGCCGTTACTGGCGGTTCGCACCCGATGAGGAACTGATCGGCTTCACGGCTGAGGAGATGCTCGACTCCGTCCGCACCCACCGGGAACTGGCCGAGCAGCGGGTACCGGGCGAACTCAAACTGCGCATCCACGAGCCGGATGCCGACCAGCACCACTCGGTGGTCGAGATCGTCACCGACGACATGCCCTTCCTGGTGGACTCGGTGACAGCCCTGCTCAACTCGCATCACCTGGATGTGCACCTGCTGGTCCATCCGTTGTTGGTGATTCGGCGCGAGCCGCTGGGCCGGCTGATCGAGGTGGCCGCCGACGTGGAGCCCGACGAGGTGACCACCGGTGGCCTGGTCGAGAGCTGGATGCGGATCGAGATCGACCCGGTCCGGGACGCGGCGGACCGGGACAACCTGCGTCGGGAGCTGCAACGCGTGCTCACCGACGTGCGGGAGGCGGTCGAGGACTGGCCCAGGATGCGCCAGCAGGCGCTGACGCTCGCCGACGAGCTGGCGGCCGCGCGGAACAGCGAGAATCGGCCGCCGGTGCCGGAGAAGGACATCACCGACTCGGTCGAGCTGCTGCGCTGGCTCGCCCACGACCACTTCACCTTCCTCGGCTACCGGGAGTATCGCCTGGTGGACTCCGAGGGGGAGACAGGCGGCCAGGCCCTGCGCGCGGTGCTCGGCACCGGCCTCGGGATCCTGCGCTCGGATTCCACGGAGTCCCGGGCGTTGTCGTCGATGACGCCCGAGGCGCACGAGCGGGTTACCGAGAAGCGCCTGCTGGTCATCACCAAGGCGAACTCCCGGGCGACCGTGCACCGATCCGCGTACCTGGACTACATCGGCTTCAAGGTGTTCAACGAGGCCGGCGAGGTGGTCGGCGAACGTCGGTTCATCGGTCTGTTCGCCACCGCCGCGTACCGCACCAGCGTGCAGGAACTGCCGGTGGTACGGCGCAAGGTGGCGGAGGTGGTCGATCGGTCCGGTCTGAGTCTGCGCAGCCACTCCGGCAAGGATCTGCTGCAGATCCTGGAAACCTATCCGCGCGACGAGCTGTTCCAGATCAAGACCGATGACCTCTACCACGCGGTGATCGGTGTGCTGCGGATGGCGGGCCGCCGGCAACTGCGGGTGTTTCTGCGCCGGGACGCGTACGGACGCTTCATCTCCTGCCTGATCTATCTGCCGCGGGACCGGTTCACCACCCAGAACCGGCTGCGGATGCAGGACATCCTGCTGCGGGAGCTGAACGGGGTCGGGGTCGACTACACCACCCGGGTTACCGAGTCGATGCTGGCTCGGGTGCACTTCATCGTGCGCACCGACCCGACCAAGCCGCCGGGGGATATCGACGCCGACCTGCTCGCCGAGGAGTTGGCCGACGCCACTCGTCTCTGGGACGACGACTACCGGCTGGTGCTGGAGCGCAAGCTCGGCGACGAGCAGGCCAAGCATCTCTTCTCCCGGTACGCCGACGCCTTCCCGGAGGGCTACAAGGACGGGCACACGCCGTACGAGGCGATGAAGGACCTGGCGAAGCTGGAGCTGCTGGAGGAGCCCGGCCAACTGGAGATGCACCTGTTCCGGAAGCAGTTGGCGCCGCGTGCGGCGAGTCGGGTGGCCGGCGGCGACGAGTCGATGGACGTCCGGTTCAAGGTCTACCGGTACGGCGAGCCAATGATGCTCTCGGCGGTGCTGCCGGTGCTGCACTCGCTCGGGGTGAAGGCGGTCGACGAGCACCCGTACGAGGTAGAGCGCATCGACGGTCGGATCTGGCTGTACGACTTCGGCCTGCGGTTGCCGGAGGGGCACCAGGAGCTGGCCGAGGTTCGCCCGCACGTGGAGAACGCCTTCGCGGCCGCGTGGCGGGGCGAGGCCGAGGTGGACGGCTTCAACGCGCTGGTTCTGCGCGCCGGCCTCACCTGGCGGCAGGTGGTCGTGTTGCGGGCGTACGCCAAGTATCTGCGCCAGGCGGGCACGGTCTTTTCCCAGGACTACATGGAGTCGACCTTCATCGCGTATCCGCGGATCGCGGCCCTGCTGGTGCGGCTCTTCGAGGCCCGGTTCGCGCCGGGCTCGACGAGCGCCGAGCAGCGTCAGCAGCAGAGCAGGGAGCTGGTCACCGAGCTGCGTGCCGCGCTCGACGACGTGGCCAGCCTCGACCAGGACCGAATCCTTCGGTCGTACCTGACTCTGATCCAGGCCACCCTGCGGACGAGCTTCTACCAGAAGCGCGTTGACGGGCGGCCGAAGCCGTATGTTGCCCTGAAGCTGGATCCGCAGGCGATTCCGGACCTGCCGGCGCCGCGGCCCCGGTTCGAGATCTTCGTGTACTCGCCCCGGTTCGAGGGGGTGCACCTGCGTTTCGGGCCGGTGGCCCGGGGCGGGTTGCGCTGGTCCGACCGGCGGGAGGACTTCCGTACCGAGGTACTCGGTCTGGTCAAGGCGCAGATGGTGAAGAACGCCGTGATCGTCCCGGTCGGCGCCAAGGGCGGCTTCGTGCTCAAGCAGAAGCCGGGCGACCGGGACGAAGCCGTGGCCTGTTACCAGGAGTTCATCTCCGCGCTGCTGGACGCCACCGACAACATCGTCAGCGGCGAGATCGTGCCGCCGCCGGATGTGGTTCGCCACGACGGGGACGACCCGTACATGGTGGTCGCGGCGGACAAGGGCACCGCCACGTTCTCCGACATCGCCAACGAGATCTCCACGGCCCACAACTTCTGGCTGGGCGACGCGTTCGCCTCCGGCGGATCGGCGGGCTACGACCACAAGAAGATGGGGATCACCGCCCGCGGCGCCTGGGAGTCGGTGAAACGGCACTTCCGCGAGTTGGGGCACGACACCCAGACTGAGGAATTCACGGTGGTCGGTGTCGGCGATATGTCCGGTGACGTCTTCGGTAACGGGATGCTGCTGTCGCGGCACATCCGGCTGGTGGCCGCCTTCGACCACCGGCACATCTTCCTCGACCCGAATCCGGACGCCGCCACCTCCTGGGTGGAGCGCAGGCGGCTGTTCGACCTGTCCCGGTCGACGTGGGAGGAGTACAACCCGGAGTTGATCTCCGAGGGGGGCGGCGTGTTCCTCCGTACCGCGAAGTCGGTGCCGATCTCGCCTCAGGTGCGGTTGGCGCTCGGCATCGAGGACGGCGTGTCCCAGCTCAGCCCGCAGGAGTTGATGAAGGCGATCCTCACCGCCTCGGTCGACCTGTTCTGGAACGGCGGCATCGGCACCTACATCAAGGCCTCGAGCCAGACCAACGTCGAGGTGGGGGACAAGTCCAACGACGCGATTCGGGTTGACGGCAAGGACCTGCGCTGCCGGGTGGTCGGTGAGGGGGGCAACCTGGGCTGCACCCAACTCGGCCGGATCGAGTACGCCGAGGCGGGTGGTCGGATCTACACCGACTTCATCGACAACGCGGCCGGGGTGGACTGTTCGGACCACGAGGTGAACATCAAGATCCTGCTCAACACGGCGGTCGCCGACGGGGAACTGACCGTTGGTGAGCGGGACGAATTACTCGCCGAGATGACCGACGAGGTCGCCGAGTTGGTGCTGCGGGACAACTACGACCAGGCGCGGGCGATCAGCAACGCGCAGGCCCAGGCGCCGTCGCTGTTGCCGGTACACCGGCGGATGATTGTTGACCTGGAGCGCTCAGGTGCCCTGGACCGGGCGTTGGAGGCGCTGCCACCGGACGAGGAACTGGCCGTCCGCATGGAGTCGGGGATGACGGCGCCGGAGTTCGCGGTGCTGCTCGCGTACGTCAAGATCGTGCTTGAGAAGGAGATCCTGGCGGAAGGCTTGGCCGACGAGGAGTGGACGACCGAACTGCTGGTCAACTACTTCCCGACGCCGATGCGGGAGCGGTTCGCCGACCGGATGTCCCGCCACCGGCTGCGTCGGGACATCGTCACCACCATGCTGGTGAACGAGACGATCAACCGGGGCGGGATCTCGTTCGTCTACCGGGTGGTCGAGGAGACCGGGGCGAGCGCCGCCGATGTACTCCGTGCGTACGTGGTGGTCCGCGAGGTGTTCGGGCTGCGCAAGATCTGGAACGCCGTCGAGGAGCTGGACAATCGAGTCGCCCCTGACCTGCAGACCGACGTCTACCTGGACTTCCGGCGCCTGCTGGACCGGGCGGTGCGGTGGCTGGTGACCAACCGCCGCTCTCCGATCGACGTGCCGGCGGAGATCGCGCGGCTGCGTGACGGGGTCGCCCACCTCCTACCCCGGATGGAGACGCTCTTCTACGGCAGCGAGCGGGAGGCGATCGCGGCGCACATCGAGTCTACGGTCGCCAAGGGACTACCGCGGGACCTGGCGCAGCAGACGGTGCGGTTGATGTACAGCTTCGGCCTGCTCGACGTCGTCGAGACTGCGGCGAGCAGCGGACGGGACGTGTCCGAAGTCGCATCGGTCTACTTCGTCTTGTCGGACCGGTTCCGGGTGGACTCGCTGCTGTCGAAGATCTCGCTGCTGCCGCGAGAGGACCGGTGGCAGACACTGGCCCGGATGGCGCTGCGGTACGACCTGTACGCCGCGCTCGCCGCGCTGACCACCGAGGTGTTGGGGGGTACCCCAGGCGATCTGCCACCGGTGGAGCGGGTGCAGCAGTGGGAGCAGTCGAACGCCACCTCGATCCACCGTGCCCAGCGGGCGATGGGGGAGTTCGACGAGTCCCGGGCCGACCTGGCTGCCCTGTCGGTGCTGCTGCGTCAGATCCGAACCCTGGTGCGGACCTCGGCGGCATCCTGACCCGGGTGGTGTCCCGGCGGCCGAGGCACGGCCGCCGGGACCTCCGATCCCTGGGTCATTTGGCGTGGGCCTGGGTGGCGAAAACGACGATGTTGTCCGGGTAGTCGCCGGCCGCCTCGTCGAAGACGCCACCACAGGTCACCACCCGTAGTGCGATCTGGTCCGTGGGGCCGTAGACCAGTTCGGTCGGGAAATCGTTCTTCGGATAGGACCGCACCGACTCGATGGTGAAGTCGACCTGCTCGCCGTCCTCCCGGACCACGCCAACCATGTCGCCAGGTCGCAGGTCACCGAGGGAGAAGAAGACCGCGGGACCAAGCTCTGCCGAGTCGACGTGTCCGACAATCACGGCGTTACCGATCTCGCCCGGGCTCGCTCCCGGCTCGTACCAGCCGGCCAGCTGCGCCTGATCGAGCGGGGGTACCTCAACTGTACCGTCCGGATTGGTCCCGATCTTCATGATCGATGCGTGGACACCGATCTTGGGGATGACGATCTGGCTGGGCACGGAGCGGGGGCGGCCGGAGGGGGCAGGCTGGGCGGCTTCCGGGCTGGTGGCCGCTGCCCCGACTGGGGAGTTGACCAGTGCGGGAGGCTGCGGGGGGCGGGCCGCGGGACCGTCCGGAAGCGATGCCCCGATCAGGCCGAAGCCGGCCAGGGCAAGCAGAACGAGGACGACAGGGCCGGAGGCACGCCACGAGAATCCGTGGCGGCCACCGGCCCGGGTCGTCGTCACCTCAGACCAGGGAACCATTGGTCCGACGGCGAAGCAGCACCAGACCGCCCAGGGCGGCCGCGCCGACCAGACCAGCCCCACCGGCGGCGAGGCCCAAGTTGGTGCCGGCGCTCATGCCGCCGTCACCACCAGCGACACCGCCCCGCGGCAGGACGACCAGTTCGCCCTCGCCACACGAGCCTTCGAGTTTGTAGGTACCCGGCTTGGCATTCCGGTCAACCATGGCTTCGCCGTAGTAGACGTAGTCCCGCTTGTGCTCCCAGCGGTCCCCGCCCCGGTCACCGTGGTCTCCAGCCGCCTGGTGGCCCTTGTAGTCGTAGCCCTTGTAGTCGTGGCCCTTTGACTCGTGGCGCTTGTAGTCGTGGCCCTTTGACTCGTGGCCCTTGTAGTCGTGGCCCTTGTAGTCGTGGCGCTTGTAGTCGTGGCCTTCGCTGCCTTCGCGGGCTTCGCTGCCTTCGCGGGCTTCGCTGCCCCAGCCGCCTTCGGACTCGCTGCCCCAGCCGCCCTTTGACTCGTGGCGCTTGTAGTCGTGGCCCTTTGACTCGTGGCCCTTGTAGTCGTGGCCCTTTGACTCGTGGCCCTTGTAGTCGTGGCGCTTGTAGTCGTGGCCCTTGTAGTCGTGGCGCTTGTAGTCGTGGCTTTCGCTGCCTTCGCGGGCTTCGCTGCCCCAGCCGCCTTCGGACTCGCTGCCCCAGCCGCCCTCGGATCCGTAGCCCTGGTAGCCGTGGCGGGCTTCGCTGCCCCAGCCGCCTTCGGACTCGCTGCCCCAGCCGCCTTCGGATCCGTAGCCCTGGTAGCCGTGGCGGGCTTCGCTGCCCCAGCCGCCTTCGGACTCGCTGCCCCAGCCGCCCTCGGATCCATAGCCCTGGTAGCCGTGGCGCTTGTAGTCGTGGCCCTTGTAGTCGTGGCCCTTGTCTTTCCAGTCGTGACCGCCCTTGCCCCGGTGGTCCTTGCCGTCCCGTCGGTCCTCAGCTGGCCGGAGCGGGACCTTGCCGGTCACCTTCGACCAGACATAGGCGTGCTCCTGCGGCGTCGGGCAGAACTGGATCAGCTTGACCTCCTGGCCGGCCCTGACCGCATGCGGCTTCGCTAGGACCTTGCCTTCATCATCCCGGTGATGATCGTCCGCGACCGCGATACCCGGCGCGCACACGAGCAGGGAGGCGCCACCGAGGGCCGCACCTGCCACGACCTTCCCGAGCAGCTTCTTTGCCATAACGTGCGTCACTCCATCCCCTGTTGTCCTGAACTCGGTGACAACCGAGCTAGGGCAGACGTTAGTCCGTTTCACAACCTATGAAGGAGAAATTTCGTCTTTTCCGACTTTAGGAGCTATGTAGGGTTTGATGACCTTCGGTCTCGATGGGCTGGTGTGCTCTTCCCACGTTGTGCACCTTTATTCCGGCGAGGGTTGACGGTCAGAGTCGCTTCCGTCGAAGGATTGCGATGGAAGCGCTCCCATGGGAGAATCGGCGTACCTAGGGAGCCACACCAGCAGCGGCAGGGGCATCGAGGGCAACCGGTTCGCCGGACGATCATCCTGCCGGTCCGACCGACCTGCATCGCAGGTCTGCAAAGACCACCACCACCCGGTCCAGGACGGCCTCGGAAAATATCCGCTGGCATCGGTGGCTGTCCACGTCGGCATCCACCGGGCCGATCGGCCCGGCCGTCCACGGAACGGTCTCGCCCAAGGAGATCTGTGGCATGAATGTGTGGAGAAGACTCGCCGGCCCGCGCCCGTCCCTCGCGTTGGCCGGCGCGGGCGTCCTGGTCGTGGGCGGGTTGGTGACCCTGCCGGTCACCATGGCCCACGCCGCGACCCAGTGTGAGGTGTCGTATACCACGAATGACTGGCCTGGCGGTTTCACCGCCTCCCTCAGTATCAAGAACACCGGGGAGGCGCTCGACGGCTGGACGCTCCGCTTTACCTTCCCGAACAGCAGTCAGCAGGTTGTGCACGGCTGGTCGGCTCGGTACAGCCAGTCCGGGCAGAACGTCACCGCACAGAACGAGTCGTACAACGGCTCAGTAGCAAGCGGTGCCACGATCGATATCGGCTTCAACGGCTCGTGGAGTGGTAGCAACCCCAAACCGGCGTCGTTCACCCTCAACGAGGTGGCCTGCAGCGGCGGCGGCGGACCCACCACGGCACCGCCGACCACCCCACCCCCCACCACCTCCCCACCCGGAAGCCGGGTCGATAACCCGTACCTGAACGCGGTGGGGTACGTGAACCCGGAGTGGAAGGCCAAGGCCGAGTCGGTGCCCGGTGGCGATCGGGTTTCGGATACGTCGACCGCCGTCTGGATCGACCGGATCGCTGCCATCGAGGGCACTGACGACAGCCAGTCCAACGGACCGATGGGCGTGCGGGATCACCTGGACGAGGCGTTGAGTCAGGGGGCGGACTACATCCAGTTCGTCGTCTACAACCTGCCGGGTCGGGACTGCGCCGCGCTCGCCTCGAACGGTGAACTGGCGCCAGACGAGTTGCCCCGCTACAAGTCCGAGTTCATCGATCCGATCGCGGCAATCCAGAGTGACCCGGCGTATCAGGACCTCCGGATCATCAACATCATCGAAATTGACTCGCTGCCGAACCTGCACGCCAACACCGGCAGCAACCCAGGCGCCACTCCGACCTGTGACCTGGTCAAGCAGAACGGCGCCTACGTCAACGGCATCGGCTATGCGCTGGCCACGTTGGGTGCGATCGGCAACGTCTACAACTATGTGGACGCCGCCCACCATGGCTGGATCGGTTGGGACTCCAACTTCAGCCCGGTCGCCCTGCTCCTAAAGGATGCCGCCACCGCCTCGGGCAGCACGGTCGACAACGTGCACGGCTTCATCGTCAACACCGCCAACTACTCGGCACTACGTGAGCCCTACTTCCAGATCAACGACACGGTCAACGGTCAGACGATCCGCCAGTCCACGTGGGTGGACTGGAATCAGTACGTGGACGAGTTGACGTTCGCGCAGGCGTTCCGGGACGAACTGGTTGGCCAGGGCTTTGACGCGGAAGTGGGAATGTTGATCGACACCTCCCGCAACGGCTGGGGTGGCAGCGCCCGACCAGCCGGCCCCGGGCCGATGACCGATGTCGACAGCTACGTCGACGGTGGTCGAGTTGATCGACGGATCCATGCCGGCAACTGGTGCAACCAGTCTGGCGCGGGCCTGGGCGAGCGGCCGCAGGCCGGGCCGGAGCCGGGGATCGATGCCTACGTCTGGGTGAAGCCACCGGGTGAGTCGGACGGCTCCAGCGAGGAGATCCCGAACGACGACGGCAAGGGCTTTGACCGGATGTGCGACCCGACGTACGAGGGCAACGCCCGGAACGGCTTCAACCCCACCGGGGCCCTGCCCGATGCGCCGATCTCCGGTGCCTGGTTCCCGGCGCAGTTCCAGCAGCTCATGCAGAACGCCCATCCGCCGCTGCCCTGATTTGGAACTCAGCCGCTGGGGTTGTGAGGCGCTTGGGCGGTGGGTTCCCCGAGTCCCGGACCCGATCATTTCGATCGGGTCCGGGGCCCCGGCGGCTACGGGTCAGGGGACCGTACGTTCGATCGCCGCCCGGCCCTTCTCGACCAGGTCTCGGCGGGCCCGCTCAACATTCTCCGGGGTCAGGTCCTGACCGCGGGCCGCCACCAGATCCTCCGGCTCCCACGGCTGCTCCGCGCCGGTGCGGATGCCGCCCCCACCGGCCCCGGCGTCGTACGGGTCGCCAAGGAGGTCCTCGGTCGACGGGCCGCTTTCGGCCTGCTCCCCAGCGGCCGCGAAGGTGGGGGTGTTCCGGTCGCCACCCCCGTCGGTCATCAGCTGGGGGACGCCGGTGTCATCCTCGACCGCCGCGACTGCCTCAGCGCTCTCCTCCAACGGTCGGTACCGGTCCCGATCGGTCATGGTGTCGCCCTCCCGTCCGTACGTGCGCTACCTTTCCGCGTACCCCGTGCACTGGGTGCCATGCCACCTGCATCGCGCCGTGGCTCAGCGGTGGAGTCGGCGGTCCGCGTCGCGTCGTCCTCCCGCTGCTCGCGGTGGCTCTCGGCGGCGGAAGGCTCGGCAGTTTCCGAAGCGCGTTCGGCCCGCCGCTGCACCCATCCCGGGCCTCCGCGGAATTCGGCCGTCGGGTCTGCCCGCCAGCCTTCTCGCGCCACGTCAACGGCACCGTCGCCGGGTCGGGGGGTTGACTCGGCCCGCGCGTCCGGAGCTTCTGCCCCGCCGGCCAGCGCGGACGCGGCGACCGCCCCGCCGACTGAGGGTGCACCGAGGGCGCTCGGGACCGGGGCGGGTCGGTGAAATTCGGGCCGGTCGTCCCTGTCGCCGTCCGGCGTGACGCGCTGGTCGTTTTCGTCGCCGGTCGTCGGTCGACCACCCTTCGGTCGTGCTGGTGCGGCTGCGACGGGTGCTCCCTCTGGGTGCTCAGTGTCGGCCTGCTGCTCGTCCTGGCGCATTCTCGACTCCTCAACCTGGCTCCTCCGCTGCCTTGGGTATCCCACCTGATGCAGCGCATCAATCCCGGTCCGGCGCACTTTTCGGTGGCCGGAGGGAATCACCCATTCGGGTTTTGCCGGCTAAAATCGCGTAATCAGGTAGCTAGTGGATGGACGGTACGCTGAGGTCGTGGCGTCGTGGGTAGCCGCCGTGCGGGGCTCCGTGGCCGTCTGGTTGGGGGCGGAGTACGTGTTGGGCGTCCCGCTGCCCGGGCTGGCGGCATCCGGCTGTCCCGTCCATGCCCAGGCAGACGGTAGTGCAACTGGAGCAAATTCCGTATCCTGCCCAAGGCGACCGCCAATGGCGCCCCGGTACGATTTGGGGCGCGTTCCGGCGGGTGCTGTCCGGCGTGTGCCGCGCCCCGCAGCCCCCCACGATCTGGGCGAGGTCCTGATTGAACATTCGCGACTGGCCGATCCGCTCCAAGCTGACCGCACTGGTCGTGGCGCCGATAGCCGCGCTCCTCGCACTGTGGATCTTCGCCACCACGCTCGCCTTTGGACCCGCACAGAGCCTGCTCTCCGCCCGGACCCGCCTCAATGAGTTTGGGCGGCCCGGCGAGGCGGTCGTCGCCGAGCTGCAACGCGAGCGTCGGCTCTCGGTCGTGTACCTGGCTGCCGAGTCTGCTGAGGTTGGCCTCGATGAACAGCGGAGGCATACGGACGAGGCGATCGCCGAACTCCGTCTTCGAGCTGCCGGCGACGACCTTCGGGACGCCACCAACGACCTGTTGGATGTGCGGTTGGACCAGTTCCTCATCGCCCTGGATGCGTTGTCAGCCGGGCGTGGTCAGATCGACCGGGGAGAGGCGGACACGTCCGACATCGTTGATCTCTACAGCGGAATGATCTCGTCGGCTTTCCAGGCCTTCGCGGCGCTGTCAGCGTTGCCGGACCCCGAACTACACCGGGAGGCGTTGGCGATAACCGCGCTCGGCCACTCCCGCGAACTGCTCGGTCAGGCCGATGCCGTGTTGGCCGGGGCATTCGTCTCGGGCAGCTTCGCCGAGGGCGAGCACCGCAAACTCGTGCAGACAATCGCCAACCAGCGGTTCCTCGCTGATTCGGCGGTAGCCGACCTACCGGCGGCGGAACGTAGCGAGTATCAGCGGTTGACCCAGCAGGCGGAGTTCCGCCGACTGGGTCAGATGCAGGAACTTCTGATCGAGAACTCCGCCGATCGGCTGCCGATAGTGGCTGCGAGCTGGCAGGCCGACTACGACGCGGTCCAGCAGGCGATGCGGGACTATGAGCTGAACCAGGCCGACGGCTTGGCCGATCGGTCGAAGCCTCTGGCCATACGCGTCTTTCTGCTGCTTGCCTCCGCCGGGTTGCTGGGCCTCGTCGCGGTCGTGGTCTCCCTGGTGGTGGCGGTTCGGGTCGGCCGTTCCCTGGCCAGCCGGCTGGCCGGGTTGCACACCGTACTCGAACGGGCGGAACGCCAGCTGCCCGAGTTGGTGGCGCGGATGCGCCAGGGTGAGACGGTGGACGTGGAACGGGAAGCGCCGTCGGTCGATTTCGGCACGGACGAGATCGGCCGGGTGGGGCGCGCCTTCACCGCGGTGCGGCGGACCGCCATCCGGTCTGCCGAGGGTGAGGTGAACCTGCGCCGTGGTCTCAACGAGGTCTTCCTCAACATCGCCCGCCGTAGCCAGGGGCTCGTGCATCGCCAACTCGCGCTGCTTGACCGGATGGAGCGGCGCGCCGAGAAACCGGACGAACTAGCTGACCTCTTCCAGGTCGACCACCTGGCCGCCCGGCTGCGGCGGCACGCGGAGGACCTGGTGATCCTGGCTGGCTCAGCTCCGAGCCGGGGCTGGCGCAACCCAGTCGCCATGGTCGATCTGATTCGGGGGGCGCTGTCCGAGGTCGAGGCGTACAAGCGGGTTGATATCGGCGGCGTGCAGTCGGCTGGGCTCATCGGCCGGACCGTGGGTGACCTGATCCACCTGCTCTCCGAGCTGATCGAGAACGCCACCAGGTTCTCACCGCCGGGGACCCGGGTCCAGGTCGCCGGGGTGCGCAGGGCTGACGGCTACCTCTTCGAGATCACTGACCATGGCCTTGGTATGAGCGCGGAGGCGTTGGCGGACGCCAACTCGCTGTTGTCCTCGTCGCCCGAGTTCGACCCAACCCGGACCGACCGGCTCGGGCTCTTCGTGGTGGCCCGGTTGGCCGCCCGACACGGGGTACGGGTTCGGCTGCGTCCGTCCGAGTCGGCTGGTCTGACCGCGGTCGTTCTCATCCCGGACGAGTTGATCACCGAGGAGCCGCTGCCGGCGGGCTTGGCCGGCGGCGAGCGAGAGCGTCCGGAGTCCCGGGCAGTTCGGCGGGAGCCGCCGCGTCGCTCGTCCGCCGAGCCGGAGCCGTTGGCGCTCGCCGACAGTACGTCGGTCCCGACTGCCGGCGAGTCGGCCGGGACCGATGCCGGCCCGGTGCCCGTCGAGGTGGCCGGCGAGATCGACGGGCTGCCGCGGCGGGTTCGCCGTCGTCCGGCCGGGGCGCCGCGGAGCCGGATGGGCGCGGCGGCGCCCGACGGGGCGACCACCGAGACCCGGCGGCTGCGGCCGACCGTGGCAGAGCCGATGGCGCGGCAGCCGGCCGGGGACGGTCGGCAGTCCCTGTCGTCGGACCCAACCCCCCGCTCCCCGGAGGAAGCCCGCCGGATAATGGCGGCGCTACAAGCCGGCACGACGAGGGGGCGTCGGGTCGCCGCCGCCCGAGTATCAATGTCCGAGGTCGGACCCGGCGCTCAGCCGGTCGACCCCTCGAACGATCTCGAACCCCCGACCGCAGCTGAGAGGGATGCGTGATGCTGCAATCTGCCAGGCAGAATGTTGATCTCGACTGGTTGCTCGACGAACTGGTGGAGCGGGTGCCGCCCGCCCGGCAGGCGGTGGTGCTCTCCGCCGATGGGCTGCTGCTGGGGGCCTCCGCCGGGCAGGAACGGGACGATGCGGAGCACCTGTGCGCTCTTGCCTCTGGCCTTTCCAGCCTGGCCCGGGGCACGAGCCGGCAGGTGGCCGGTGGTCCCGTTCGGCAGACTGTCGTCGAGATGGAATCGGCATTTCTGTTCGTGACCACGGCCGGGCAGGGCGCCTGCCTCGCTGTGGTCAGTGACGCAGACGCCGACATCGGGCTGGTGGCGTACGAGATGGCGATGCTGGTGACCCAGGTGGGGGAGACGATGAGCATCCCGGCTCGGCCAGCGGTGGGCCCACGCGATGTGGGCTGAGCCCGGAATGCCGCATGACTGGCTGGATGCCGATGCGGTTCCGGTGGTGCGCCCCTACACCCTGACCGGGGGACGTGTTCGGGCGGCGGGCGGGTTCGACCTGGTCGCGTACGTCCTCGCCGACCGGAACGCGCAGCCCGCCGTACACCTCGACCTGCATCCCGAGCACCTACGGCTGGTGGCGTTGGCCGCCCGGCCGGTCCCGGTGGCCGAGTTGGCGGCCGGCCTCGACCTGGCGGTTGGCGTCGTCCGGGTGCTGCTCGGCGATTTGGTGGACCGGGGTCTGGTGACGGTCCACCAGCCCTCGGCCGGCCCGTACCTGCCCGACAACAATATTCTCAAGGCGGTGGTCAGTGGACTCCGTGCGCTCTGAACTTCCACAAACCGGGGCCCGCATCCCGATCGCACTCAAGATCCTCATCGCCGGGGGCTTCGGCGCCGGGAAGACGACGCTGGTGAGCGCGTTGAGCGAGGTTCGCCCGCTCCAGACCGAGGAGATGTTGACCGATGCCGGGGTCGGCACCGACGATCTTGCGGGGGTGGAGGCGAAGTCGACCACCACGGTGGCGATGGACTTCGGTCGAATCACCATCAACGAAGATCTTCTGGTCTACCTCTTCGGTGCGCCGGGACAGGACCGGTTCTGGTTCCTCTGGGACGAGTTGGCGTTCGGGGCGCTGGGCGCGGTGGTGCTCGCCGACACCCGACGACTGGCCGACTGTTTCCCATCCATCGGCTACTTCGAACAGCGGGGGATTCCGTTCGTGGTCGGTGTCAACTGTTTCGATGGGGCACGCCGGTTCAACCTGGAGACCGTACGTGAGGCGTTGGACCTGGACCCCGACGTGCCGATGCTGCTCTGTGACGCCCGGGAGCGGCAGTCCGGCAAGCAGGTGTTGATCGCACTCGTCGAACATGTGGCCCGGCAGCATGGGGAACCGGTGCCGGTCTGATCCGGTGCCGGCCGGTGCGAGGCGTCCGCCTCGCCGCGGTGCGCTGTCGGCCCGGGCGGTAGCTCGCTCCGGACGTGGAGCCGCGCGGTGGCGTTCCAACGTGACGCGCCGCGGCTTGGACGAAGCTCTGGTTGGATCGGAGGAGTCGGCGCGGAGGGGGTCCGGTGGCGGTTCAGGGCGTGTTCGTCTACCTCGGTTGCTACACGGCGGCCGCCGGGGGGCGCGGCGAGGGGATCGTCGTCGCTCAGCGGGAGCCGGATTCGGGTGCGCTCACGCCGCTCGGCACGGTCGCGGTCACCCCGGCGCCGTCGTTCCTCGCTCGGCATCCGGACCTGCCAGTCCTGTACGCGGTCAATGAGGTGGCCGATGGCGGGGTCAGCGCGTTCCGAGTCGCCGCGGATGGGGGTCTCACCGTGTTGGGTAGCCGGCCCACCGGTGGCGCCGAACCATGCCATCTCGCTGTCGCCGACGATGGCCGACACCTCTTCGTGGCCAACTACGGCGGTGGGAGCGTGACGGTATTCCCGCTCGACCGGCAGGGGGTGCCCGGGGAGCGCACCGACCTGGTCCGGCACGAGGGGCATGGCCTGGACCCACAGCGGCAGGAGCGGGCGCACACCCACATGGTCGCTCCGGGCCGAAACGGAGGGCCGCTGCTCGTGGTTGACCTCGGCACTGACTCGATCTACCGGTATGAGCTCGACGCCGGGCCGGGGCGGTTGGTGGTACGGGCTCCGCGGGTGCGCATCGCCGCTGGTGTCGGTCCCCGGCACCTGGCCCGGCACCCGGACGGAAGACGCTGCTGGCTGGTCGGGGAACTGGACGGGTCGGTCCTGGCCTACGAGGTCACCACTGACGCTTCGCTGCGGTTCCGGGGCCGGGTTCCGGCCAGCGGGCGGCCGGGGCAGGTGCAGCCTTCGGAGGTCGCGGTCGGGCCGGAGGGGCACTTCCTCTACGTCGCGAACCGGGGTGTCGGCACGATCGCTGTCTTCGCGCTCGACGGCGAGTTGCCGGTGCTGGTCGCCGAGGTGGACTCCGGCGGTGAGTGGCCCCGGCACTTCGCGCGGATCGGCGCCGACCTGTACGTCGCGGACGAGCGGGCCGACCTGATCGGCGTGTTCCGGGTCAACCCGGAGACCGGCGTGCCGTCGCTGGTCAACGAGGCGGTTGGTGTCCGGAGCCCCACCTGCGTCCTGCCCTGGACGGAGGAGTACGGCACACGGGGTTCTGGTGTTCACGTAGCGTAGTAGATGTGCGGGTACTTGTTGCTTCTGCGTAACTAAAGTTGACCGGAGGTGGCCGTTGCTCGCCGGCAGCCGGAAAATGACCCCGTGTCTGCAGGCCGCCATCGCAACCGAACGAACATCCACCTCGCCAGCGTCGCCGCAGCCGTCGGCGTGTTGGTGGTTACTGCTGGTGGATACTTCGGCTACCGGCAGCTCGCGGCGCCGGACTGTTCCGGCTCGGTCCAGCTGGCGGTAGCGGTCGCGGCTGAGCTGGCACCGGCGGTCGATTCCGCGGCGACCGAGTGGGAGAACGGGGGTGCGGCGGTTGGCGGCACCTGCGTTGAGGTGAGCGTGACCGCGTCCGAGCCGGTCGGGATAGCTGCCACCGTCGCCGCCAAACACGGTGCCATCCTGCCCGGGGTGGGTCAGGTCAGCGGCGCCGTGGTAAGCCCCGATGTCTGGGTGCCGGATTCGTCGGCGTGGCTGCTGCGGCTCAAAAGCGGTGGAGCGTCCGAGTTCAACCCGGGTAACGGAGCATCGATCGCCCGGAGCCCGGTGGTCGTGGGCGTACCCGAGCCGATCGCCTCCCAGCTTGGCTGGCCGGAGCAGGAGTTCACCTGGTCCGCGCTGGTCAGCCAGGTCAACGACACGGAGCCGCTCAAGGCCGGCACCGTGAACCCGACCCAGGATGCCGCCGGCCTCTCCGGGCTACTCGCGTTGAGCGCCGCCGCCGCGGCCGGGGAGGACGGCCAGGCAGCAACCGTCGGTGCGCTACGTGCGTTGTCAGCCAGCAGTGCGGATCGGCGTCAGGAACTGCTCGCGAAGTTCCCCACCTCTGTCGACCCGACCACGATGGCCCGTAGTCTCGGCGCGGCAGCGTTGTCGGAGGAGGATCTGCTCTCCTACAACGCCGGGGATCCGGTGGTGCCGCTGGCCGCGCTCTATCCGAAGCCGGCGGCGACACCGTTGGACTATCCGTATGCGGTGCTGCCGGGGATCGGGTCGGCCAAGACGGCGGCTGCCCGGATGCTCTTCGATGTGCTCACCACGGCCAGCTTCAAGGACCGGTTGGCGTCGTTGTCGCTGCGGGGGCCGGACGGTACCTGGGGTGCCGGCTTCAGCGTGCCCGTAGGGGCGCCGAGCCCGGCGGCCGATGGCGACAGCGCCACCGGCGACCTGGATCTACTGGCGGTCGAGCGGGTGGTCTCCAGCTGGTCAATCGCCACCCAGTCCGGCCGGATGCTCTGTGTCATCGACGTCTCTGGCTCGATGCGGGAACCCGTGGCGAGCGCCAACGGCATGAGCCGTCAGCAGGTCACCCTCGCTGCGGCAGGGCGTGGGCTCCACCTTTTCGACGACAGTTGGCAGATCGGGCTGTGGGAGTTCTCGACGAACCTGGGCAGCGGACGGGACTATCGGCGGCTGGTTGAGATCGGCCCGCTGAGTAGTCAGCGGAGCGAGCTTGAGGCGGCGTTGACCCAGATCCAGCCGACCCGGGGTGACACTGGTCTGTTCGACACGGTGCTCGCCGCGTACGAGGCGGTCCAGGAGGGCTGGGATCAGGGGCAGGTCAATTCGATCGTGCTCTTCACCGACGGTAAGAATGACGACGACAACGGCATCAGCCAGCAGCAACTGATCACCGAACTGGAGCGGATCAAGGACCCGGAGCGGCCGGTGCAGGTGGTTCTGATCGGGATCGGCGCGGACGTCAGCAAGGCAGAGCTGGAGTCGATCACGAAGGTTACCGGTGGCGGCTCCTTCGTCACCGAGGACCCGACCAAGATTGGTGACATCTTCCTGAACGCCATCGCGCTGCGCGAGACGGGTTCCTGACCTGACCCGAGGATCAGCGGCGCGGCTGCCAGCAGCGTCGAGAACGATGCGGCGGGACTCTCGGCAGGGCGGCGGCCGCGCAAAGTGACGGTAATATGTCGGAAAGAATCGGCGTCCACAATGCGCAGGGCAGGATGTCGTTGTTCCGGCGGGAACCAGGCCATCCTCGGCTCGGACCACCGGGCCGCCTCCGGCCGTGACCACCGGGGGCGAGGTGAGGTGGGGAGGGTCGGTGAACTCAGCCACGCTGCTGACCTCCGGACGGTCAACGGCGGGCGGTCTGACCCCGCCGAGGACTCGCGCTGCGCTGCGGTCCTACCTTCGGGCTCTGGTGGTACTCGACACCGCGGCGCTGAGTCTCGCCGTTCTCCTCGGGTACCTCACCCGCTTCGGCATCGGGCCCCCCGGCGGCGCTGTGCTGCCCTACGCCGTCTTCGCGCCCGGCCTGGTGCTGGCGTGGCTGGTCTCGCTCAAGGCTCTTCGCTGCTACGACGATCGGGTAGTCGGCTATGGCGCCGACGAGTATCGGCGGGTGGGTGTGGCCAGCCTGCGCCTGGCCAGTGGGGTCGTGATCGTGGGCTGGATCCTGGATGTCGGCGTGCCCCGGGGGTTCCTCGTCACCTCCTTCGCCGCCGGTGTGGTCGGGCTCGAGCTGGCCCGCTTCGTCGCCCGCAAGAGGTTGCACCGGTCCCGCGCACGGGGCCGCGGTTGGTCCCGGAAAGTTCTCGTGGTCGGGGACGCCGCGCATGTCCTGGAGTTGGTGCACACCCTGCGGCGCGAGCTGTACGCGGGCTACCAGGTCATCGGGGCGTGCATCCCGGACGTGTTGCTCGCGCCGGTCCCGCAGCAGTTGGGGGACGTGCCCGTGGTGGGCTCGTTTCGAGGCATCCCCGAGGCCGCCACCGCCATCGGCGCCGACACCGTGGCGGTGACCGCCTCCGGAGAACTGACCGCCACCCGGCTGCGTCGGCTCGGCTGGCAGCTGGAGAGCACCGGGGTTGATCTCGTGGTCGCGCCGGCACTGACCGATGTCGCGGGACCCCGGATCCACACCCGTCCGGTGGCCGGGCTACCGCTGATCCACGTCGAGGCCCCGGAGTTCCGGGGCGCCCGTAAACTGGTGAAAGGGCTGGTCGACAAGGCGTTCGCGCTCTTCGCACTGACCCTGCTGCTGCCGCTGCTGATCGTGATTGCGTTGACCGTGCTGGTCGACAGCCGGGGGCCGGTGTTGTTTCGGCAGACCCGGGTCGGGCAGGGAGGCCGGGAGTTCGGGGTGTGGAAGTTCCGCACGATGGAAGTCAACGCCGACGCCCGGCTGGTGGAGCTGGCGTCGCGGAACGAGACCGACGGCCTGCTGTTCAAACTGCGGGACGACCCCCGGGTGACCCGGGTCGGTCGACTGCTGCGCAACTGGTCACTGGACGAACTGCCACAGCTGGTCAACGTCCTGTTCGGGCAGATGAGCCTGGTCGGCCCCCGCCCACCGCTGCCCTCGGAGGTCGCCCGGTACGACGGCGATGTCGCCCGGCGGCTGTTGGTCAAGCCCGGCATGACCGGCCTCTGGCAGATCAGTGGCCGGTCTGACCTGAGCTGGGAGGACGGTGTTCGGCTCGACCTCTACTACGTGGAGAACTGGTCCCTCGCCGCCGATCTGACCATCCTGTGGAAGACCTTCGGCGCAGTGGTGAACCGCCGCGGGGCGTACTAGTGCGGGTGCGTGGAGCGTTCCGGCGGCGCTCCCCCCGCGGCTTCGGGATGGCGTGCGTGGTGGGACTGTTGGCCTCGGTCTGGTAAACCAACCACAGAACCTGGCGGACGACACCCGGAGGCTGGCATGGCGCCCCGTCCCACCCCTGCCGACAAGTTCTCCTTCGGTCTCTGGACGGTGGGCTGGCAGGCCCGGGACCCGTTCGGC
The DNA here is from genome assembly GCF_000378845.1 of Salinispora pacifica DSM 45544. NCBI lineage: Bacteria > Bacillati > Actinomycetota > Actinomycetes > Micromonosporales > Micromonosporaceae > Salinispora > Salinispora pacifica. The sequence continues at coordinate 4,283,482 of NZ_KB905359.1, forward strand.
GATGCCACCCGGCCGGAGCTGGACGCCGTCGAGGCGGTGCATCGCCTCGCCGAGTTGGGGGCGTACGGCATCACCTTCCACGATGACGACCTGCTCCCCTTCGGGGCGAACGCTGCCACTCGCGACGCTCACCTCACCCGGTTTCGCCGGGCCCTCGACGAGACCGGCATGGTGGTCCCGATGGTCACCAGCAACCTCTTCACCCATCCCGTGTTCAAGGACGGCGGCTTCACCAGCAACGACCGGGATGCCCGGCGGTACGCGCTCCGCAAGGCGCTGCGCGCCGTGGACCTCGCCGCGGAGCTGGGCGCGGGCACCTTCGTCCTGTGGGGCGGTCGGGAGGGCGCCGAGTACGACCTCGCCAAGGATGTCCGCGCCGCGCTGGACCGCTACCGCGAGGCGGTTGACCTGCTCTGCCAGTACGTGGTGGCGCAGGGATACGAGCTGCGGTTCGCGATCGAGCCGAAGCCCAACGAGCCGCGCGGCGACATTCTGCTGCCCACCGTCGGGCACGCGCTCGCCTTCATCGCCACCCTGGCCCGCCCGGAGTTGGTCGGTCTCAACCCGGAGGTCGGGCATGAGCAGATGGCCGGGCTCAACTTCGTCCACGGCATCGCGCAGGCGCTTTGGCAGGGCAAGCTGTTCCACCTCGACCTCAATGGCCAGCGTGGGGTGAAGTACGACCAGGATCTGGTCTTCGGCCACGGTGATCTGCTCAATGCCTTCGCCCTGGTCGACCTCCTGGAGAACGGCGGTCCGGGCGGCGGGCCAGCCTACGACGGCCCCCGGCACTTCGACTACAAGCCGTCGCGCACCGAGGACCGGACCGGGGTGTGGGCCTCGGCCGAGGCGAACATGCGCACCTATCTGCTCCTCAAGGAGCGGGCTGCGGCGTTCCGGGCGGACCCGGAGGTGACCGCGGCGCTGGCCATGAGCCGGGTGGATGAGCTGACAACACCAACCCTGGCCCCGGGCGAGACCCACGCCGGGCTTCGCGCCGACCGTACTGCCTTCGAGGAGTACGACGTGACCGCTGCCGGCGCCCGTGGCTACCACTTTGTTCGGCTCAACCAACTCGCCGTCGAGCATCTGCTCGGCGCGCGCTGAAGGCGGCCGGATGCCGCTGGTCGCCGGAGTCGACTCGTCGACCCAGTCCTGCAAAATCGTTATTCGGGATGCGGAGAGCGGCGTCCTGGTCCGCCAGGGTCGGGCGCCGCACCCGGATGGCACCGAGGTCGACCCGGCGGCCTGGTGGTCCGCCCTGGGCGAGGCGGTGTCGGCCGCCGGCGGGCTCGCCGACGTCGCGGCGGTCTCGGTCGCCGGGCAACAGCACGGCATGGTCTGCCTTGACGATGCCGGCGCGGTGGTCCGCCCGGCACTGCTCTGGAACGACACCCGCTCCGCCGGCGCCGCCGCCGACCTGGTGGCCGAGGCGGGCGCGGGCGACACCGGGCGGCGGTTCTGGGCGGACGCGGTGGGCGTGGTGCCGGTCGCCAGTCTCACCGTTAGCAAGCTGCGTTGGCTGGCCCGGCACGAGCCGGGCAACGCCGCCCGGGTGGCTGCTGTCTGCCTGCCGCACGACTGGCTTACCTGGCGGCTCGCCGGCGCCCCCGGCCTGGCGGCGCTGAGCACCGACCGCAGCGACGCCAGTGGCACCGGCTACTGGTCCCCGGCCCGCGCCACGTACCGACGGGACCTGTTCGAGCAGGCGTTCGGCCGGATGGTGACCGTGCCCCGGGTACTCGGTCCGGTGGAGTCGGCCGGCCGACTTGACCCGGCCGTGCTCGCCGGAGCACCGGAGCGGGGGGAGGTCTCGCTCGGCCCCGGCGCGGGTGACAACGCCGCCGCCGCGTTCGCGGTCGGCGCTGGCCCCGGCGACGTGGTCGTCTCGATCGGCACCTCCGGAACCGTGTGCGGCGTCGCGGAGCAGCCGACAGCGGACCCGACGGGTGTCGTCGCCGGCTTCGCCGACAGCACCGGCCGATACCTGCCGTTGGTCTGTACGCTCAACGCGGCCCGGGTGCTCGACGCCGCCGCCGCGCTGCTCGGGGTCGGCCTCGCTGAGCTGGCCGACCTGGCGTTGTCCGCGCCACCCGGGGCAGACGGTCTGGTCCTGGTGCCCTACCTGGCGGGGGAGCGGACGCCGAACCGGCCGGACGCCAGCGGTGCGGTGCACGGGCTGACGCTGCGTACCGCCACCCCGGCGCACCTGGCGCGGGCGGCAGTCGAGGGAATGCTCTGCGCGCTCGCCGACGGACTGGACGCCCTCGTCGCGCAGGGCGTCGCCGTCGGGCGGGTGATTCTGGTTGGTGGTGGCGCCCGCTCCGCCGCGGTACGACGGGTCGCTCCGCAGGTCTTCGGTGTGCCGGTGGTGGTTCCGCCCCCGGGCGAGTACGTCGCCGACGGCGCCGCCCGCCAGGCCGCCTGGGCTGTCCTGGGTGCGGTGCCGCCGCCGAGGTGGACCGTGGCCGGGTCGCGAAGCTACGAGGCGGACTCGGTGCCGGCGATTCGGGCCCGGTATGCGGAGGCGCGGGAGCATGTCCTCGACCACGGGGGCGCACCGCGATCACCCCGGTGACGGGGCGGTGGGCCGGCCCTGGTTGGCTGCCGGTATGGCCTTGGTCACCGGTGGCCCGGTGCGGGCGTGGGGTGGCAGCCCGGCGCACCGGTTCTACAGCGTCGTGGTGTTTGTGCTGCTCGCTTCTTTGGACAATGTGGCGATCGGCCTGGTGCCTCCGCTGTATGGTTCGATCGCCGACGCGCTCGATGTGTCCCGGCGTCTACTCGGCCTGGTCACCGCGGCCAACTTTCTGGTCAGCGCGGTGGCGGCGGTGGGTTGGGCCTACGTCGGGGACCGCACCAACCGTAAGCCGCTGCTCATGGTCGGCACGCTGATCTGGGCGTTCGGCACCGGTGGCAGTGCGGTGGCGGGCAGCTATCCGACGTTTCTGGCCGCCCAGGTGGTCGGTGCGGTGGGGCTCGGCGCCGTGGGGTCGGTTGGCTTCTCGGTGGTCACCGACTTGATCTCACCCCGCCGGCGGGGTCTGGTGATGAGCTTCTGGGGGCTGTCCCAGGGGGTCGGCACGCTGGCCGGCACCCTGGTGGGCGGCCTGCTCGGGGCGGCGGACTGGCGACGTCCGTTCCTGGTGCTCACCGTGGTGGGGCTCGGTGCCACCGCGGCCTACCTGTTCACCTTCGACATCCAGCGTGGTCAGAGCGAACCGGAGTTGGCCGACCGGTTGGCCGGTGGCGCCGAGTACGACCACCGGATCAGCCGGGCCGACCTGCCGCGGATTCTGGGCCGCCCGACGAATCGCTGGCTGATCCTGCAGGGGCTCACCGCGCAGGCCGCGTTCGGCTCGCTGGTCTGGCTGCCGGTGCTCTTCGCCGAACGGGCCGAGGCGCAGGGCTACTCGGCCGCGACGGCGGTCGTGGTCGGCAGCGTCTTCGCCACCCTGTTCCAGCTCGGTGGGGTCTTCTCCATCGTCGGCGGACTGGTCGGCGACGCGCTGCAACGCCGTACCCCGTCCGGCCGGGCGATGGTCGCCGCGGTCGGGATCCTCGCGGCGTTGCCGTTCTATCTGGTGCTCTTCTTCGTGCCGATTCGGATTGATGTGCCCGACGGGGCCGGCTCGGGCACCATCGTCCGGGCGGTGCTGGCGAGTGTGCTGACCGAGCCGACGGTCGGGCTGAGTCTGCTCACGGCGTTGCTGGCGCTTGCCCTGACCTCGGCCAATTCACCGAACTGGTTCGCCCTGATCGCGGACGTCAACCCGCCGGAGCATCGCGGCACTGTGTACAGTCTCGGCAACCTGGTCAACGGGGTCGGCCGGGCGACCGGGAACGGACTGGTCGGGGTGGTGTTCCATGGGCTGCGGGCGGCCTTCCCGCCGCCGTTGAACTACGCGGTCGGGCTCGCCGCGTTCCAGCTGTTCTTCGTGCCGACCGGGATCATGTACTGGCTCGCCGCCCGCAGTTCCCCACGGGACATCGCTGCGGTGCGACTACTGCTCCGGGCCCGTGCCAGGCGGATGTAGTACGGGGCGTGGTCATCCCTTGACGCTGCCGGCGAGGAGCCCGCGGACGAAGTAGCGCTGCAACGACAGGAAGACGAGCAGCGGTACGACGATGGCGACGAACGCGCCGGAGGTGAGGCGTTGCCACTCGTTGCCCCGGGTGCCGGCGAGCTCGGCGAGGCGGACGGTGAGCGGTGCGGTTTCGTCCCCGCCGCCCGCGAAGATCAACGCGACCAGCAGGTCGTTCCAGACCCAGAGGAACTGGAAGATGCCGTACGCGGCGAGCGCTGGGGTGATCAGCGGCAGCACGATCGTACGGAAGATCTTCGGGTGGGTGGCACCGTCGACCCGGGCTGCTTCCATCAGGTCCCGGGGCAGCTGGGACACGAAGTTGTGCAGCAGAAAGACACCCAGGGGCAGCGCGAAGCAGGTGTGGGCGAACCAGACCTGGATGAACCGCTGTTCGTCGTCGAGGTTCCAGGCGGGCAGGAGGTCGATGCCGCCGATACCGACGCCCTGGGAGAAGAAGCTGAGCAGTGGGACCAGGGCCATCTGGAGCGGGACGATCTGCAACGCGAAGATTCCGATATAGATCCAGTCCCGCCCCCGGAAGTTGATCCATGCCAGCGCGTACGCGGCCAGCGCCGCGAAGGCCAACGGGAACAACACCGACGGCAGCGTGATGACGATCGAGTTGAGGAAGTAGCTGGCCAGCTGGCCGGCCGACGAGGAGCGGCCGAAGAGTACCTGCTCGTAGTTCTCCAGTGTCAGCTGTGGATCAGCGAAGAACGTCCACCAGCCGGTCGTCTTGATCTGGTCCTCGGGTCGGAAGGACGAGATGAGGAGCCCGAAGGTCGGGATGGTCCAGACAATCGCGATCACGATTGAGGCAGCGGTGGCCCAGCGGGTGTTGAGCCGCCGGCGGACGCGGCCGGCGATGGTCGCCGGTGCGTCGGTTCCGGCCCGTGTCGGGGTGGTGGTCACGAGGTCATACCTCCCGCTGCCGGCGCAGGCTGCGTACCTGGTAGATGACGATGGGGATGACCAGGATGAACAGGACGACAGCGAGGGCCGAGCCCTGGCCGGTCTGCCCGTACCGGAACGCCTGGTTGTACATCTCGGTCGCGATCACGTTGGTGTCGAAGTTGCCGTTCGTCATCGTGCGGACGATGTCGAAGAGTTTCAGCGTGGCGATCGAGATGGTCACCACCACCACGACCAGGGCGGGCCGGATACCCGGCAGGGTGATCCGCCAGAACTGCTGCCAGGCGTTCACGCCATCGAGGCGAGCAGCCTCGATCATGTCGGTGGGGATGGCCTTGATGGCGGCCGAGAGCACCACCATGGCGAAACCGGCCTGGATCCAGATCATCACCACGATCAGCAGCAGGGTGTTCAGCGGCGGGTTCGCCAACCACTGTTGGGGCTCGCCGCCGAGCCACACCCAGATCTGGTTCAACAGGCCGATCTGGTCTGCCTCCGCGGGCCGGAACGCGTAGATGAACTTCCAGATGATGCCGGCGCCGACGAACGAGATCGCCATCGGCAAGAAGATCAGGGACTTGGCCAGGGCCTCGAGGCGGGCGCGGTCAACGAGCACTGCGTAGATCAGGCCGACCGAGGTGGCGAGCAGCGGCACCAGGAGTACCCAGAGCGCGGTGTTTCGCAGGATGTCGACGATCTCGGGCCGGTCGACCATCCAGCCGTAGTTGCGCAGCCCGACCCACTGCGTGCTGTCGCCGTTCTTGAGCGACAGCACGAGGGTGCGGATCGCGGGGATGACCAGCCCGACGCCGAGCATCAGGACCGTGGGTAGCAGAAAGAAGAGGGCGAACAGGCCCTCGCGGGAGCGGCGTCGGCCCGGCCCGAGCGGCGTCCCGGCGGGGACGGTCGCGGCGAGCCGGGCCTGCCGACGGCGGGCGAGCCGGGTGGGGACGACGTCGAGTAGCAGCAGCAGGCCACCGACCACCACCACGAAGGCGACCACCCCATACAGCAACATGGCGAGTTTCGGCGCCTCGTCGGCGAAGTCGAAGTTCATCCACCCTCCGGGGGGTGCGTGGGCTGCCGGTGGCCCGGCCCCGCGGCCGGGCCACCGGGGCGGTTGATCAGCTGGGCCAGGAACTCTCGATGGCGGCCAGGGCCGCCGCGGTGTCCTTGCCGCTGATCCAGGACACCATCTCCTTCCAGAACGTTCCGGCGCCGACGGCGGCGGGCATCAGGTCGGAACCGTCGAAGCGGAAGACCGTCCGCTCGTCCTGAAGGAGCTCGACCGAGAGCCGGTCGATCGGGTTGGTCACGTTCGCGAGGTCGAGCTTCGTGTTCGCCGATACCCAGTTGCCCAGCTTGGCCCGGCTGTTGGCGTACTCACCGGAGGCGAGGTACGTCTGCACCGCCTGGACCTCCGGGCGGTCGTCGAAGGCGACGGTGAACTCGCCGCCCCCCAACACCGGGTTGCCCTTCGCCGGGTCGATGGGCGGGAAGTAGAACGCGAAGATGTCGCCGTCCTCGGCGACCTCGCTCTCCTCGGGCCACTGATTGGCGTAGAACGACGCCTGTCGGTGCAGGGCGCACTCGCCCTGGAGGATCGGCAGTCCGGCCTCCTGGAACGAGGTGGTGGCGATGCTCTTCACTCCGCCGTAGCCGCCGTTGACGTACGTGTCGTTTCGCAGGATGGTGCCGGCGCGATCGACGGCGTCCACGACGCGCTGGTCGTTGAAGGGAATGGCGTGGGTGGTCCACTGGTCGTAGACCTCGGGGGTCTGCGTCCGCAGCAGCACGTCCTCGATCCAGTCGGTGGCTGGCCAACCGGTGGCGTCACCGGACTCGATGCCGACGCACCACGGCGTGATGCCGTCGGCAGCGGCCCGGTCACTGAGTTTGATCAGATCGTCCCAGCTGGTCGGCACCGACCAGCCCTGCTCCTGGAACATCTTCGGGGAGTACCAGACGAATGACTTGACGTTCGAGCCCAGCGGAGCACCGTAGAACTCGCCGTTGACGGTGCTGTACTGCAGCCAGTCGGCGGCGTAGTTCTCCTCGGCCATCGCCTTGGTCTCGGCCGATGCCGGCTTGAGCTTGCCGGCCTGCGCGAAGCGGTTCAGCAGGCCCGGCTGTGGGATGAAGGCGATGTCTGGCGCGTTGCCGCCGTCCACCCGGACCTGGAGCTGTGCCTCGAACTCGCCGCTGCCCTCGTAGTCGATCTCAATGCCGGTGCAGTCGGCGAACTGCTCCCAGGACTGCTCGAGCAGGTCCGCCTCGGCATCACGGATAGATGCGTAGATGGAGACCTCGGTGTCGCTGTTGCCCTGGTACTGCTCGTATACCGCGCATTCTGGGGAATCGGCCCTGCCGCTGTCGCCGTCGTCGCTACCGCAGGCGGTGGCGCCGACGGCCAGGCTGAGTACGCCAGCTAATACGAAGGCTTTGCGTGGTCTGACGAAGACCGCCATGCCGTCCTCCTTCCTGGCCGGCGCGGGTCGGTACGACAGACCTGGCGCCGGTCCGATGGGCGTGCTCCACACAAAAGCGTTTGCGGCTGGTGTGGTCTACCCCGAAGACGACACGAGCGGGTAACGATCTGAAAACGTCGATGCGATGGCCGGGTCGGTCAGGCGTTGAGCCGCCAGATGGCCAGGTTGAGCAGGGCGGCGTAGGAGACCCAGACCCAGTACGGCAGCAGCAGAATCGCGGCGACCCGGGAGATCCGGGAGGAGAGCAGGACGGTCCCGCCGATCGCCGACCACAAGAGAATAATGTCGGCGAACGCCAGCCCGTACTGACCGGCTCCGAAGAAGAGCGGGCTCCACACCGCGTTGAGCGCCAGCTGGGTGCTCCACGCCCAGAGCGCGGAACCGAAGCCACCGCGCCGCCAGAGCAGCCAGCCGGAGACCGCGATCATCGCGTAGAGCACCGTCCAGACCGGGCCGAACACTCCCGCCGGGGGCGCCCAGGCAGGCTGCTCCAGGCCGGCGTAGTCGGTGCTGCTGTCGCGGACCGCCAGTCCGCCGATCGCGGCAGCGCAGCAGACGGCCGCGCCGAAACCAAGTGGGGCCCACCACCGGCGTCGATCACCGGCCGCCTCGGACCTACCCGCGCTCTGGTGCACCCGGGAGTGCTTTCGCTCCACCGTCAGCTGATGACGTTGACCCCACCCGGTCCGACCAGCAGGCCACCGACGATGAGGACGACTCCCCACAGGATCCGCTGTCGGAACAGGGCGAGAATCCCGGCCACCACCAGGACGACCGAGATCAGCCAGAGAATCAGCTCCACGCCGGCCTAGTACCCAGGCTGCCCATCCGGGAAACCTCGCCCGGTTCGAGGTGCTCACCCAGGTGGAAGACGCTGTACGCCTGTTTGATCACCGGGTGTGCCACGTTCCGCACCCGTACTCCTCCGGGTGTGGTGCCGCGTTCGGTCCCGTGGTGAGCATGTCCGTGTAGGGCGAGTGCGGTGGGGGCGGAGTCGATCGCCTGGCCCAGCTGGTAGCAGCCGAGGAAGGCATAGATCTCCGGCGGCTCGCCGGCCAGCGTGTCGGGCACCGGGGCGTAGTGGGTCAGGGCCACCAGCAGGTCGCAGTCGAGGGAGTGTAGGGCGGCCCCGAGCGCGTCCGCGCTGTCGGTGCTGGCCTTCACGAACGCCTTCATCTCCGGTTCGCCGAAGTCCGCGGCGCACCGCCCGGCGAAGCCACCACCGAACCCCTTCGCCCCGGCGACGCCGAGCCGGCTGCCGCCGCAGTCCAACACCGTCCCGTTCCCCTCCAGCACGGTGATGCCAGCGGCCTCAAGCACCTCCACCACCTGCGGTACCTCGTTGCACTGGTAGTCGTGGTTGCCGAGTACGGCCACCACCGGCACCCCCAGGCCACCGAACTCGCGTGCCACACACCGCGCCTCCGCCTCGGTGCCGTGGCGGGTCAGATCACCGGCGAGCAGCAGCACATCGGCGTAATTCGGCATCTCCTCTAGAGCCGGCCGGAAGCGGCCAACCACGTCCTCGTCCAGATGCACGTCGCCCACGGCGGCGATTCGGATCACCATCGGGTCTCCCTCAGGGCAGTTGTTCGATCTCCGTGGGCGGGTGCGCGCGGATCACCCCGATGTCGCTGGTGACCGCCAGCTCCGGAAAGTGCTCGGCGACCCGCCGGAGAATCTCGTCCCGGCGCTGCACGCTCTCCACCTCGCCGTGCAACACCAGGCCGAGTTCCCGGCGGACCACGGTGATGCCCTGCTCGGCCACGTCGGGGTCCTCGGCGAGGAGCCGGTGAATCTCGGCTGCGACGTACTCGTCGGTCGCCCGTCGCGTGGCAACGTCGTGGTGTTCGGTCACGGTGTCTCCCTTCGTTCCGGGGTGCCGGCGTACGCCACCACCTCGAGTCGGTCCAGCAGCACCAGGAACGCCTCGGCGTACGGCGAGTGGCGTGTGTCCCGGCATACCCGTTCCCAGTCGATCTGCTCGCGCAGGGAGCGAGCCAGGGGCAGGCCCCGGGTGAAGTCGCAGTAGTGCTGCGAGAAGCTGAGCAGTTTGTGCACCATCAGCTGGGTCGCCGAGAGCACCGGCATGTGGATCGCGTCCACCGGCCGGATGATGGTCTCGACGAAGGTGCTGTCCGTCACCGGTGTTTCGATGGGTCGGTGGATCAGGTCCACCGCGCGGTCGTCGTCAAAGACCTTGACCAGCCAGTCCTCGGGCGGGCGCTCGGCGAGGAAGCCGGCCGCGACCAGGGCGCCCAGGGCCTGGTCAACGTCTGCCTCCCGGATCAGGAAGTCGACGTCGTGTTCGCTGGAGTGGCCGCCGTGCGCGTAGACCGCGAAGCTGCCGCCGAGCGCGAAGGGGATGTCTTCCTGCTTGAGCACGGCGGCTACCTTTTTCAGCGTGTGCACCAGGGTCTCGGCCCCGCGCTCGGCCATCTGGCTCTCCGTTCCTGGTGGTCGGGAGGAGGTGTCAGGTCGGTACCCGGCATCGTGGTCTGCCACACCTGGCGCAGCGCGCGGGAAAGCGTCACCTGCCGCCAAAGGTGGTGGATAGGTCGAAAGAGCGGGAGCATGGGTCGGATAGCGTGTGCAGGGTGGCCGATTCCAAGGTGGCGCGACGCGGCAGGGCCCGATTGCGGCGCGGCAGGGCCCGACTGCGTGCCGTCGCCCTGATCGGCATCGACGGTTCGGGTAAGACGACGCAGGCCCACCGGCTGGCCGCGGGACTGACCGCGATCGGGCTTCCCGCCACCTATCATCGCAACGCCGGTGGTCGGCGTTTCCTCGGCCGGGTGGCGCGGCGGCTGGGTCGGCGGGACGCGCAGCGGCTCCTCGGGCGGGCTGGCCTCCTGGCCGCAGAGTCCGTTCTGCGTTGGCTTGCCATCGCCGCCGCCCTGCTGGGGCGCCGGCTGACCGGCCGGGTCGCGGTGATGGACCGCTACTCCGCCTGCCAGTACGCGAGCATCCGGGCGCACGGCGGTCACCGGTGGGAGCGGCTGGCCCGGCTCGGCTACCGCGTCTTCCCCCGACCGCAGGTGACGTTTCTGCTGGTTGTTGACCCCGTCGAGGCGTACCGGCGGATCGAGCGGCGCGGCACTGACCACGAGAGCATGCGATACCTGGTCGCGGCGGATCGCGCGTACCGGAGTCTGCCAGAGCACCCCACCTTCGTGCTGGTGGATGCGGACCGTCCGGCGGACGAAGTGACCCGGCAGATCAGGGAGCACCTGCACAGTTGGTTGGGCGCGGCGCCGGAGCCGGCTCGGGTTCCGGTGCCGCGGTGATCGGCACGAGTGGTGGGGTGGCCGCCGGCTGGCCCCGGCCCGGCCGGGAACCCGCCCGCGGATTGTTCACCCGGGCGTGGGGTATCACCACGGGTGTGGATGAACCGACCGGGCCGCCGTGGCAGATCCGGGCGTGACCAGGATCGCAGCTCGGTGGTGACCCGGGTCGCTGTGCCCTTGGTCGGGGTGGTGTTGCCTCATACCTGGACCTGGCCTGGACCTGGCCTGGCCGGCGGCCGTCGATCCAGCTATCGGACGTCGTGCTCGGCTCAGGGCCGCCAGCTGAGGTGCTGACAGCAAATATGGACCCTGCTCTCAGCTAATTATCAGGCATTCGTGACACGTTCGACTCACGGAATGGAATCCCTGACGCGTCTCAACTGTTGTGCAGGTGTCAGCGCCGACGAGCAGCAGCGGAAGGTACGGGGAGGGAGCTGGCGGACGTGGGGATGGCAAGGAACCGGGCAACCGGCGCGAGCGAGGGGACCGTGAGCAACGTGGACAAGAATATCGGCATGCGGACCGACGAGGTCGCCGAGGAGCGCGACCTGGTCGGCGTCTACCTTCACGAGATTTCCCGGACGCCGTTGCTGGACGCCGCCACGGAGGTCGATCTCTCCAAGGCGATCGAGGCCGGCCTCTACGCCGAGCATCTGCTCGACGAGGACCGCGTCCCGGCCGGCGTCGAGAAGACCGAACTCCAACGACTGGTCACTGACGGGGCGCGGGCCAAGGACCTGTTCATCCGGGCCAACCTGCGACTGGTCGTGTCGATCGCCCGACGGTATGTCCGCTCCGGGATGCCGATGTTGGACCTGATCCAGGAGGGCAACACCGGCCTGGTCCGGGCGGTGGAGAAGTTCGACTACGAGCGTGGCTTCAAGTTCTCCACCTACGCGACCTGGTGGATCCGTCAGGCGATCAGCCGGGCGATCGCCCAGCAGGAGCGCACGGTACGGCTGCCGGTGCACCTGGTGGAAGATGTCAACCGGATGCGGAACATGGCCCGGCAACTCACCCGTGAGCTCGGTAGCGACCCGGAGCCGGAGCAGATCGCGACGGCGCTCGGCGTCACCGTCGAGCGGGTCAACGAGCTGGTTCGCTGGTCGCAGGACACCGTGTCGTTGGATACGCCGGTCGGTGACGACGGCGACACCAACCTCGGTGACCTGGTCGCCGACACCGACGCGCCGTCACCGGAGGAGATCGTCCTCACTGGCTTGGAGCGGCAGCGCATCGAGGGCCTCCTCAGTCACCTGGACGACCGGTCGGCGGGCATCATGCGCGCCCGCTACGGCCTCGAGGACGGTCGGGAGCACTCGCTGACCGAGGTGGCCTCCCGGTTTTCGCTCTCGCGGGAGCGGATCCGGCAGTTGGAGATTCAGGCGCTCGGCCGGCTGCGCGAGCTGGCCCGCGCCGAAGGGCTACAGACAGCAGCCTGAGCGGTACCGGGCCGGCGTCCGTCGGGGCGCCGGCCCGACCCTACTCATGCGGGTGCTGGTCAGCGGACCCGGCCGTACCCCACGATCGGCATGATGTTCATGTCGCGCTTGAGTACATTGCGCCCCGCGGTGGGGGCGTCGATAATCTGACCACTGCCCACGTAGAGGGCGACATGCCCGAGCCCACGGTAGAAGACCAGGTCGCCGGGGCGCAGGTCGTGGCGTTTGAGGTGCGCCACCACCTTCCACTGCCGGCGGGTGCTGTGCGGCAGCGACTTCCCGGCCGCTCGCCACGCCGCCGAGGTCAGGCCGGAGCAGTCGTACCCGGCGCCGTCGTCCCCGCCCCACCGGTAGGGCTTGCCCAGCGCCCCGTACGCGTACCGCACCGCCACCCCGGCCGCGCCGGAGACCGGTGGTGCCGCTCGGACCTGGTCCGGGTCGGCTCCGGCGGGTTCGGTTGCCCGGCCGTACGCCTGCCGGCGCAGCTCGTACAGGTCGGCCAGGTCGCGCTCGATCCGCTCGCGGGTGCTGGCCAGCCCTCGGGCCTGCGCTGTCACCTTCGCCACGGTTTCCTCCAGCCGGGTCCGCTGCGCGAGGAGCTGACGCTGGTCGTCGGTGAAGGTGGTGATGCGCTGCTGCCGCTCCTGGGCGAGTCGGTCGACGGTGGTGAACCGGTTGACCAGGGTCGTGGCGTCGTCTGGGCGTAGTAATGCGGTGGCGGTGCCGAGCTCACCGGTCTTGTACGCGGCCACCGCCAGCTGGTGGACCTCGGCCCGGCCCCGCGCGACCTGTTGCTCCAGCGGGCCCAGCCGGGCAGTCAACCGGGCCAGGGTGGCTTTGGTTGTCTTGAGGTCTTCGGCGAGGGTGTTGTGTGCCTCCACGACCTGCTCCAGCTCGGTGGAGGCTTTCTCGATCCGCCGGGTCAGCTCGGCGGGGGAGGGCTCGGCCTGGGCGGGCGCGACCGGTGCGACCAGCGTGGCCGAGATCGCCGCGACGGCGAGGGCGGGAAGTCGTTTCCGGACGGACGGCAAGTGCGACGGCTCCTTCTCCCACCAGCCACCGGGTAGGGGCGGAGGCCCCAGCGGCGCCGGACCCGTGCCCTCCGGACGGACGGCGTCGAGCGGGCCGACCCGGACAAGGTAACCCGGGGCAGGAGTGAACCGCAGGGGAAGTTGAGGCGATTGTTGCCAGACGGAAGTACGTGAACCTCTATCGGACGGGGGTGTTGGCAACCGGCTCCGGAATCGCGGCCTGCGCGGTCACCCACCTGCTCACCCGCCGCTCAGCGAAGAAGGAGACGAACGGAACGGTTCCCGCCAACATCACCAGGATCATGCGGGACAACGGCCAGCCCGCTCGCCGGGACAGGTCGAAGGCGGCCACCAGATAGACCATGTAGAGGAAGCCGTGGGCCTGGCCCACCGTCTCCACCACGAGCGGGTAGTCGAAGCCGTATTTGAGCGGCATTCCGATCACCATGAGCAGGATCAGCACCACGCCGACGATCCAGGCGATCACGCGGTACCGGGTCAGGGCTGCGCCCACCGTCGTCCGTCCTTCCGACCCGGCCTAGCCGGGGTAGTCGCCGGGTCGAGCACCCGGATTGTCGGTCAACCACCGCAGGTAGCGGTTGTAGGCGGTGAGCTCCGGATCGTCACTGTCCGGCACGGTGGCCGCGGTACGGCTGGCCCGTACCGGCCGGCGCACCGCCAGCCGGGTCGGCTCGGCGGTCGTGGACGGCTCGGTGGTCTCCGCCGCTGGCCCCGGCGCCTCGGGCCCGCGGAGTTCCTGGCGGACCTCCCGCCACCAGACGAAGACGACGAAGCCGGCGAAAACCGGCCATTCAACGGCGTATCCCCAGCTGATCGGATTGCCGCCGGCCGCACGGCTGAGCTGCCACCAGCCGAGCCCGAGGAAGCCCACGACGAGCACGACCAGGGCCACGTGGCGCACGATCCACGCCGGGGTCCAGAGCCGCTTCATGGCCTCGAGGGTACCGGGGGCGCGGGCGCGTTCCGACAGCCGTGTCCTCGCGGCGGGCTGGTTTGCCGGCACCCTCGGGTGGGCATCCGGCCAGACGCCAGCCCAGAACAGTGAAGGGGGCGATGATGACCGGATCCGTGCGGCGGGATGAGTACCCGAGCCCGGAGCAGCGGATGCCCGAATGGGACGGGGACCACCTGCACGACCGGGCCTCCGGCACCGCGGACTCCGACGGCGAGGTGCTCGGCGTCGACCCTGCCGAACTCGGCGATGCCGACCTGATCCGTGAGTTGCACAGCCTGCACCGAACGCGGCTGGACACCCTGCGGCACGCCGCCGACGCGGCGCTCGCCACCCACCTGCGGCGGACCGCCGAGCTCGAGACCGAGTATCTCGCCCGGCGTCCGGGGCGGGAGGTCGACCCGAGCCGACTACGGGAGTCGTGATGGCGTCAGCCGAGCGGGGTATCTCGGCCCCCCCGGAGGTCGTGTTCAACACGGCGATCGACCCGAACCGGATGTCGGCGTGGCTCCCCGAGCCGCTTCGCGCCGACGGCCGACCGGCCACTGACATCCGTCCGACGGAGCTTACGGCCCGCTGGCGGGCCACCGGGGACTGGACCGCCGAGATCCGGGTTGACCCGGCCGACGCCGGTGGGGCGTGGATCCGGCTCGACCTGACCGGTGGCACCGCCGAGCGGCTGGTGGACGAGGCGTTGGAAGACCTCGCCCAAGCGGTGGCCGACAACCTGCAGGCGGGCTGAGCCGGGGGCAACCGTCGAGCCGTTCGGCTCGGCGACCAGACCGAGGAAGCGGTGACCGAGTTGAAGGCGAAGGTGACCCGTCTGCGTCGGGCCTACGCGCCACACGAGTACCGGCCGCTCGGCGGCTATCTGGTGGCCATGGGAGCCTACGCTGGGGTGACGTCCGCGATCGCCGGGCTGGTGAAGGCCACTCGACGGCCGCTGCCGGAGCGGCCCGCGACGGCCGACGTGGTCCTGCTGGCCATCGCGACCTACAAGCTCAGCCGGCTGCTCACCAAAGAGGCCGTGACCAGTCCGCTGCGGGCCCCGTTCACCCGCTACGCCCGCCCGATCGGCAGCGGCGAGGTGATGGAGGAGGTGCGCGACTCGGGCAGCTCCACCCGACACGCTGTCGGTGAGCTGCTCAGTTGCCCGTTCTGCCTGGCCGTCTGGGTAGCTACCGGGCTCACCGGAGGACTGGTGCTGACGCCGCGGCTGACCCGGCTCGTCGCCACCGCTCTCACCGCTATGACGGCGTCGGACTTCCTCCAGTTGGCGCACGCGATGGCGCAGCAGGCGGCCGAGCGGAGCTAGGGTCAGTCAGCCGGCTGACCTCCGTCGCACGATCGCGGCGGTCCGGGCAACCGGACCGCCGCGATCGTGCGACCTCTCGGCCTGCGCCGAGCGGAGCAGGCGCTCAGCTCTCCTCGCCCGACCAACCTCGGGGAGACTCCTCCTCCCGCTCGTCGGCGTCCGCGCCGGTGATGATGTCTCGATCAACCGCCGTGACATCGTGCTCCCGGGCGAAGTCCGGCTCCGGCAGGGTGTCCCGGCCCTCCGGCGGCTGGCCGAGAGCCGCGAGCTGTTCCTGCTGCTCCGAATGCCGCCGGGCGGGCTGGGACATGTCACTCTCCTTCGCGTCGGATCACCGGGCTGCACACCCGTCGCCGGGCATCGCCGGACCGGCGGCCCGGCTCGTCGGCCGCGGCCCAGTCAGGTGGCCGACCCGCCCAGCAGGTCGGCCGCCTCGTCTACCGAGTACTCGCCCTCGGGCAGTCCGCAGATGCGGGTGAGCAGCTCCGCCGGCATCTGTGCGGCGACCGCCCGCCGGTAGATGTCGCCCTGGCTGATCCGTTCCTGGCCCCGGTAGAGATCCTCGAGGAGGTCGTCGAGACGGCGCAGGTCCGACTCGGTCTCGGGCACCGCGGTTACGGGTGGGTTGTCGGTCACGGCGCCCAACTACCCGGGGCCGTAACCGGTAAACCACCCGCCCGGAGATCAGACCGGGGTGACGGCCGGAGCCCGCCGCCGGGTGCGTACGGCGGCCGCCAGGTCGGCCAGGACCTGCTCCGTGGTGTCCCAGCCGATGCAGGCATCGGTGATCGACTGTCCGTACGTCAGCTCACGGGTCGGGTCCAGGTCCTGCCGACCCGCGACCAGGAAGCTCTCCAGCATGACGCCGACGATGCCGTGCTGGCCGCCGGCGAGCTGGGCGGCCACGTCGGCGGCGACGAGCGGTTGGTTTCGGTGGTCCTTGCCGCTGTTGGCGTGGCTGGCGTCGATGACCAGCCGTTCGGGAAGCCCGGCGGCGCGCAGCAGCGCCAGCGCGTCGTTCACCGACTCGGCGTCGTAGTTCGGCTGGTTGCCGCCGCCGCGGAGCACCAGGTGGCCGTCGGTGTTACCGCGGGTATGCATGATCGCCGGGGTGCCGGAGGCGTCGATGCCGGGGAAGACGTGCGGCACGCCGGCCGCCCGGATGGCGTCCACCGCGGTGGAGATGCTGCCGTCGGGACGGTTCTTCATTCCGATCGGCATCGACAGGCCGGAGGCGAGCTGGCGGTGCACCTGACTCTCCACCGTCCGGGCGCCGATCGCGCCCCAGGCCACCGTGTCGGCGATGTACTGCGGGGTGATCGGGTCGAGGAACTCGCAGCCGACCGGAAGGCCCAGGCGCAGCACGTCGATCAGGAGCGCCCGGGCTCGGCGCAGGCCGGTGTTCACATCACCGGAGCCGTCCAGGCCGGGGTCGTTGATAAGCCCCTTCCAGCCGACGGTCGAGCGCGGCTTCTCGAAGTAGACCCGCATCACCACGAGCAGGTCGTCGGCGAGTCGATCGGCGAGCTCGCGGAGTCGGTGCGCGTAGGCGAGGGCGGCGACCGGGTCATGTACCGAACAGGGGCCGACCACTACCAGGAGGCGGTCGTCGGTGCGGTCCAACACCCGGCCGACGGCCCGTCTGCCAGTCAGCACGGCCGAGGTGAGCGGACTGTCCAGGGGGAGTTCGTGGTGTAGCAGGGCCGGGGTGGTCAGCGGCACCACGCGGTCGATCCGCTGGTCGCTGATCCGGTTCGTCTCGGAGGTGGTCACGGTGGGCATCCCTTCGCCGGACCGTGCCCGGGGCCGGTGCCCGGGAGAGCCGGCTGCTCGTACGCAAAAAGGCAGGAGCGGAAGCTCCTGCCTTGCCGGCTCGTGCGGGTGACTTCAGCTCACGATGAGGTCACCGGCGGGAGCCGGCTGCCTAAACCATCGATACGAGCATGTCACGTCAGCGAGTCTACCTGACTCGACGGAAACGGCCACCCGCCCGTCCAGAAATACTCATTTGATTTTTACCAGCTTCGATGGAGATTTCGATAGGTTTGTGGTGCCAACGACCGACCACTCCCCCTCCCGGAGGTTTTCGATGGATCGTCGTACTCTGCTCCGCGCTGGCGTCGCCGGTGGCGCCGCGGCCTTCTCCGGCAGCCTCTGGGCTGGCGCCGCGCTGGCCGACCCCGCCCAGCCCGGGGAGAGCCCCTACGGGCCCCTGCAGTCGGCCGACGCCCTGGGTATCCAGCTGCCCGTGGGATTCACCAGTCGGATCGTGGCCCGCTCCCGGCAGGCCGTCCCCGGTACCGCCCACACCTGGCACGACGCGCCCGACGGCGGCGCCTGCTTCGCCGCCGGTGCCGGCTGGATCTACGTCTCCAACTCGGAGATCACCCCGGGTGGGGGCGCGTCGGCGATCCGGTTCGACGCCGACGGCAGTGTCGCCTCGGCCTACCAGATCCTGTCGGGCACCCGGCAGAACTGCGCGGGTGGGGCGACGCCGTGGGAGACCTGGCTCTCCTGCGAGGAGGTCAGCCGGGGCTACGTCTACGAGACCGATCCGACCGGTGGCGCGGACGCCCTACGGCGGGACGCGATGGGTCGGTTCAAGCACGAGGCCGCCGCCTGCGATCCAACTCGACAGGTGATCTACCTCACCGAGGACGAGCGCGACGGCTGCCTCTACCGGTTTCGGCCGACGACCTGGGGTGACCTCTCGGCCGGGACCCTGGAGGTGCTGGTGGCTGGCACCGCCACCAGCGGCCCGGTGTCCTGGGCCCCGGTGCCCGACCCGGACGGCTGGCCGAGGTACACCCGAAACCAGGTCTCCGGGGCGAAGCGATTCAACGGCGGCGAGGGCTGTTGGTACGCCGACGGGACCTGTTGGTTCACCACGAAGGGGGACAACCGGGTTTGGGCGTACGACGCGGTCAACGAGCGGATCGACCTCGCGTACGACGACTCGTTGGTCTCCGGTACCGCCCCGCTGACCGGGGTGGACAACATCACCGGTAGCGCCGGCGGTGACCTCTACGTCGCCGAGGACGGCGGGAACATGGAGATCAACATCATCACCCCGGACGAGGTCGTCGCCCCGTTCCTGCGGATCACCGGTCAGTCCCGGTCGGAGATCTGCGGTCCAGCGTTCTCGCCCGACGGCACCCGGTTCTACTTCTCGTCCCAGCGCGGCACCTCCGGATGGTCCTCCGGCGGCATCACCTACGAGGTACGTGGCCCGTTCCGCTGAGCGAGCGGCGGGGCCCGCGGCTGAGCCAGCGTTGGGCCCCGTCCCGCAGCACACCGTCGGCGCTGGGCCCCGTTTCGTGGCGCGCGCCCTCCCCGCGTCGGGCCCGTCCCGCGGCGCACCGCCCCCGCGCCTCGGAGATCGGATAGCGTCCTCCCATGCCCGACAGCGGTTTTCCCTGGCCCATCGAGACGACCCGACTGGATAACGGCCTGCGCGTGGTGGTGAGTGAGGACCGCACCGCCCCAGCCGTGGCCGTGAACCTCTGGTACGACATCGGCTCCCGGCACGAACCGGAGGGGCAGACCGGCTTCGCCCACCTCTTCGAGCACCTGATGTTCGAGGGCTCGACAAACGTGGCGAAGACCGAACACATGAAGCTGGTCCAGGGATGTGGTGGGTCCCTCAACGCCACCACCAACCCGGACCGCACCAACTACTTCGAGACGGTCCCCGCCGAGCACCTTGAGCTGACGCTCTGGCTCGAGGCCGACCGGATGGGCGGGTTGGTGCCGGCGTTGACCCAGGAGACGCTGGACAACCAGCGGGACGTGGTCAAGAACGAGCGACGGCAGCGCTACGAGAACGTCCCGTACGGCGACGCCTGGCTGCGGCTGCTGCCGCTGCTCTACCCACCCGGCCACCCGTACCACCACGCGACGATTGGCTCGATGGCCGACCTGAACGCCGCCGACCTCCCCACCTTCCAGGCGTTCCACGCCGCGTACTACGCGCCGAACAACGCTGTTCTGACGGTTGTCGGCGACACCTCCGCCGACGAGGTGTTCGCCCTGGCCGAGAAGTACTTCGGCGCGATCCCACCCCGAGCGGAGATCCCTGCCGCGCCGGACGGCCAGCACGTTTCCGGCGCCGGCGTGGCGACGACGGAGACGGTCGTCACCGAGGTACCCGCGCCCCGGGTGTACGTCGCGCACCGTACCCACCCGTTCGGCACCGCCGGCTACGACGTGACCAGCGTGCTCGCCACCGTCCTCGGCAGCGGGCGGGGCAGCCGGCTCTACCAACGGCTTGTCGACGGGGAGCGGATCGCGCAGCCGGACCTGGTCGGGGCGTACGGGGTGGACCTGGCATACGCGCCGGCGCCGTTGATCGTCACCGCCACCGCCCGCCCCGGGGTGGCGGCGAAGCGGTTGGCCGCCGGGTTGGGCGAGGTGGTTGACGAGTTGGCCACCGTGCCGGTTACCGCCGCGGAGCTGGACCGGGCCAAGGCGCTGCTCAGCACCGCCTGGTGGCGGCAGATGTCAACGGTGGAGGGCCGAGCCGACACCCTCGGCCGGTACGCGACACAGTTCGGTGACCCGCGCCGGGCAGCCGAGCGGCTGCCGGCGTGGCTGGCGGTGACCGCCGACCAGATCGCGGCGGTGGCCGCCGAGGTGCTCGCCCCCGCCGACCGGGTGACCCTGACCTACCTGCCCGAGGAGAACTCATGACGCTGATCAGCACCCGGCCCGGTCCGGGGGCCGCCCGACCGTACCGGTTTCCGCAGGTCGTTCGCCGTGGTGTCGCGGGTGGGCAACTGGTCGCCGCGCACCTGCCGGGGCAGTCGCTGGCGGTGGCGCTGTTGCTGCTCGATGCGGGCGCCGGCCGCGAGCCACAGGGGCGGGAGGGGCTGGGCGCGGTGCTCGCCAAGGCCCTGGAAGAGGGGACAGCGCAGCGGGACGCGACGGCGTACGCGCTGGCCATCGAGGCGCTCGGTACCGAGCTGGTGGCCGGCCTGGACTGGGACTCCTTCCAGGTGAGCGTGCAGGTGCCGGTGGATCGGCTGCCCGCCGCCGTGGAGCTGTTGGCGGAGGCGGTGCGCACGCCGCGGCTGGAGCCGGACGATGTTCGGCGGGTACGCGACGACGAGGCGACCGCGCAGCGCATGGATTGGGCGAATCCGGGCCCGCGGGCCGATGCGGCGCTGCGGGCCGACCTGTTCGGCGCCGAGAACCGCTGGGGCCGGCCGCTGTACGGCGATCCGGAGACGGTCGCCGCGCTGGAGGTCGAGGACGTCCGGATCTTTCACTCGGAGTGGTTCCTCCGGCCGGGCACCTTGATCGTCGTCGGGGACCTGGAGCGTCTCGACCTGGACGCGCTCGCGGCGACGGCGTTCGCCGGCGCCGGTGGTGGTGCGGCGGACCGGGGCGGCCCGGTCGAGGTCACCCCGCGCCAGGGACGAAAGATCATCTTGGTGGACCGGCCGGGTTCGGTGCAGTCGACGCTGCGGCTCGGGCATCCGTCGCCGCACCGCGCGCACCCCGACCATGTGCCGATGCGGCTCGCCGGCACCGTTCTCGGCGGCGCCTTCACCTCCCGGCTCAACCATCTGATCCGTGAGGTGCGGGGCTACACGTACGGGATCCGGGGTGACTTCGTGTCGTCGCGTCGGTTCGGGCGGTTCGCGGTCAGCTCCGGCGTGCAGACCGCGGTGACCGCGCCCGCGTTGGTCGAGGCGGTCGGCGAGATCACCCGTACCCAGCAGACCGGGGTGACCGAAGCGGAGCTGGCGGTGGCCCGCTCCTGGCTGGCCGGCCAGCTCTCGGTCGAGCTGCAGACCCCGCGGGCGATCGCCACGGCGCTGACCACGCTGGTCGTCCACGACCTACCTGACGACTACCATGCCCGGCTGCGTGCGGCGCTGCTCGCCGCCGAGGTCGATGAGGTCTCGGCGGCCGCCGCCGCGCACCTGCACCCGGAGGAGTTGACCCTGGTGGTCGAGGGGGACGCCGCCCTGATCCGGGCCGAGTTGGCGGCGACCGACCTGGGGGAGGTCATCACCAGCACGCGCTGACCGCCCACCGCCCGGATCGCCAGGTCCGGGCGGTGGGAAAGGATTCTTGGTTGGCGGGCTCCGCTGGGTAGCCTCGCGGGTATGAGGATCGGCATTGTGGGGGCCACCGGCCAGGTCGGTGGGGTAATGCGGCAGGTGTTGGCGGAGCGGGAGTTCCCCGCGGAACAGGTTCGGCTGTTCGCCTCCGCGCGGTCGGCGGGGCGGACCCTGCCCTGGCGCGGCGGCGAGTTGACGGTGGAGGACGCCGCCGCCGCCGACTACTCGGGGCTGGACGTCGTTCTCTTCTCGGCCGGCAAGGAATCCGCCCGGGATCTGGCCCCCCGGGTTGCCGAAGCCGGAGCCGTGGTGATCGACAACTCGTCGGCTTTTCGAATGGACCCGGCGGTGCCGCTCGTCGTCGCCGAGGTGAATCCACACGCCGCGCGGCACCGGCCCCGAGGGATCATCGCCAACCCGAACTGCACCACGATGGCCGCGATGCCGGTGCTGCGTCCACTACACGCCGAGGCGGAGCTGGTGAGTCTCGTCGTCTCGACCTACCAGGCGGTCTCCGGGGCCGGCCTCGCCGGCGTGGCTGAGCTGGACGAGCAGGTCCGGAAGGTGGCCGAGCACGCGAGCGGCCTCACCTTCGACGGCGCGGCGGTGGACTTCCCGGTGCCCCGGTCGTTCGCCCAGTCGATCGCGTTCAACGTGCTCCCGCTCGCCGGTTCGATCGTGGACGACGGGTCCGAGGAGACCGACGAGGAGCAGAAGCTGCGGAACGAGAGCCGCAAAATCCTCGAGATTCCGGAGCTCAAGGTCTCCGGCACCTGCGTCCGGGTACCGGTCTTCACCGGTCACTCACTCCAGGTCAACGCGCGCTTCGCCCGGCCGATCACCCCGCAGCGGGCCCGGGAGTTGCTCGCTGACGCGCCCGGCGTCGCCCTCTCCGAGGTGCCCACGCCGCTGCAGGCCGCCGGTCAGGACCCGACCTATGTGGGTCGAATCCGCGCCGACCAGACCGTCGAACACGGTCTCGCCCTCTTCTGCGCCAACGACAACCTGCGGAAGGGTGCGGCGCTCAACGCCGTGCAGATCGCCGAACTGGTCGCCGCCGAACGCGCCTGAGCCACACCGTCGGCGCCGCTCATACCCCCGGGCGGCGCCGACGTGTTTGGATTGTGGGTGACCAGACGAGGGAGGCAACCGTGACCGACCAGAGCCAGGCGCCGCTGCTCGAGCTCCTCACGGAGCACCGGATGGGTGTGTTGGCGACGCTGCGGCGGGACGGGCCGGCGCAGCTCTCCACCGTGCTCTACCAGTACGACCCGGCGGCCGGGCTGATCCGGATCTCGGTCACCGACAACCGGGCCAAGGTCGCCAACCTGCGCCGGGATCCGCGGGCCAGCTTCCACGTCAGCAGCGGTGCCGGCTGGGCGTACGCGGTCGTCGAGGGGCGGGCCGAGCTGACGCCGGTCGCCGAGCGCGCGGACGACCCCACGGTCGAGGAGCTGGTTTCTCTCTACCGGGCGATGCAGGGGGAACACCCGGACTGGGACGACTTCCGCCGGGAGATGGTGGCGCAGCGCCGGCTGGTGTTGCGGCTGCACGTCGAGCGGGTCTACGGCCTGCCCCCGCGCGGCTGAGCGGCCACCCCATCGCGTCTGGGCTCGTTATCTGCCGCCCTGGTGGGGGTAGTCCGCGGTGCCGACAGCGAGAGGGGGAGCACCATGACAACGGTCGAAGAGTTCATGACGACCCGGTTGGTGACGATGGACGGCAACGACACACTCATCGCGGCCGCCCAGGAGATGCGGGACTGCGCCATTGGGGACGTCGTGGTCACGGATGGTGACGATGTCGTCGGTATTGTGACAGACCGTGACATTACCGTGCGAGCGGTGGCGGAGAACATGAACCCGGCCTCGACCCGGCTGAACGAGATCACCACCCGGGACGTGATCACGGTCAGCCAGCACGACGACGCCGTGGCCGCCGCCGACCTGATGCGGACCTACGCGGTGCGTCGGCTGCCGGTGGTCGAGGATGGGCAGCTGATCGGCCTGGTGTCCATGGGGGACCTGGCGGTGGAGCGTGAACCGCAGTCGGTGCTCGCGGACATCAGCGCGGACGACCCGAACAACTAGCGCGGCCCGGCCAGGTCTCACCCGATCCGGGCGAGGTTGACCGCTCCGGATCGGGGGACCCGTGCGCGGAGGCCGATGGCACCACGGTGGGAGGTGCCATGGGCAGCCCAGTCGCGCGTGCGGACGGGCCGGCGGGGAGGTGGGGACCAATGTCGGAAGCGACCACGGCCTTCTTCAAGGATCTCGACCGGCGGGGCTGCGAGCCGTTGCTGATCAAGACCACCGGAACGGTCCGGTTCGACCTGCACGAGGGGGCGCACACGACGCACTGGCTCCTCCGGATCGACCGGGGGCAGTTGCGGGTGAGTCGGGAGGACCTGGAGGCCGACGCGGTCATCGGGCTCAGCCCGGGGCTCTTCGAGGAGTTGGCCGCCGGTCGGGAGCACGGCATCGCGGCCAGCCTGCGGGGAGACCTGAGGGTCAGCGGTGATCCACGGCTCTTCGTTCAGGTGGAGCGGCTCTTCCCGGGCAATCCACGCGCACGTGGCCCGCGCCGAGCCTTCGAGCGGGAGGTTCGTTGATGCCGGGCAACACGGTGCGCATCCTCGACGGCAACACCTTCGTGGTCTCCGCGGAGAGTGGGGACATCGAGGCGACACCGACCGAGCCGACCGGTCTCTTCTCCCTCGACACCCGCTTCCTGTCCACCTGGGTGCTGACGATCAACGGCGAACGGCTCAACCCGCTCTCCTATGACGACCTGCAGTACTACGAGGCGCGGTTCTTCCTGGTGCCGGGGGCGGCGACGCACTACGTGGACGCCAAGCTCTCGGTCATCCGGGAGCGGGCGGTGGGGGGGAGCTTCCGGGAGACGCTCACCATTCTCAATCACGACGAGAATCCAGTGCAGCTGGAGGTCCGGATGGCGGCGGCAGCCGACTTCGCCGATCTGTTCGAGATCAAGGATGACCAGCTGACCAAGAAGGGCGAGCGCTACACCGAGGCCGAGTCGGACCGGCTGCGGTTGGGCTACCGGCGTGGCAACTTCCGGCGCGAAACCATGATCACCTCGTCGATGCCGGCCCGGTTCGACCAGGGCGGCTTCACGTACACCATCGACCTGGCGGCGAATGAGCAGTGGGTGGCGGAGATCGACGTCCGGACCCTGACCCTCGGCCCCGGCGGCCGGGACCTGCGCAGGGGTCTGCGTGCGCACGGCGACGAGCGGCTCGCCCTGGAACAGGACCTCAAGGAGTGGATCGCGAACGCCCCCAAGGTCAACAGTGAACGCAAGGATCTGACCAAGACCTACCGCCGTTGCCTGGTCGACCTGGCGGCGCTGCGCTTCGTTCCCTTCTCGCTGGGTGGGGCGGCGCTACCGGCCGCCGGCCTGCCGTGGTTCATGACCATGTTCGGCCGGGACAGCATCCTGACCTGCCTGCAGGTACTGCCGTTCACCCCGGAGTTGTCCAAGACGACGCTGCAGATCCTCGCCGCCCTTCAGGGCACCCGGTTCGACGACTTCCGGGAGGAGGACCCGGGCCGGATACTGCACGAGATGCGGTACGGCGAGACGGCGGCCTTCGAGGAGCAGCCACACTCGCCGTACTACGGCTCGGTGGACGCGACCCCGCTGTTCATTGTGCTCCTCGACGAGTACGAGCGGTGGAGTGGGGACGCCGAACTGGTGCGGGCGTTGCAGGTCGAGTGTCGGGCCGCGTTGAAGTGGATTGACAGCTGTGCCGACCTGGTGGGCAACGGCTACATCTGGTACGAACGGCGCAATACCGACACCGGGCTGGAAAACCAGTGCTGGAAGGACTCCTGGGACTCCATCTCCTACCGCGACGGCACCCTGCCGCCGTTCCCCCGCGCCACCTGCGAGGTGCAGGGATACGCGTACGACGCCAAGGTGCGGGCGGCTCGGCTGGCCCGTGAGTTCTGGGACGACCCGGCCTACGCCGAGCAACTGGAGCGGGAGGCGGCCGACCTCAAGGAACGGTTCAACCGGGAGTGGTGGGTGGAGGACAGCGGGTACTACGCACTCGCTCTGGACCCGGACGGCCGGCAGTGCGACGTGCTCAGCTCCAACATCGGGCATCTGCTCTGGAGCGGCATCGTCGACGACGAGCGAGCCCCGACGATCGCCGAGCACCTGGTGGGGCCACGGCTCTTCTCCGGCTGGGGGGTGCGGACGCTGGCCAGGGGGGAGGCCCGATACAACCCAATCGGCTATCACAACGGCACCATCTGGCCGTTCGACAACTCGTTCGTCGCCTGGGGTCTGCGCAGGTACGGCTTCGCGGAGGAGGCGGCGACAGTCGCCAACGGGATCCTCGACGCCGCCCGCTACTTCGACGGTCGGCTGCCGGAGGCGTTCGGCGGCTACCCACGAGAGCTGACCAAGTTCCCGGTCGAATACCCGACCGCGTGTACGCCCCAGGCCTGGTCCACCGGCGCCCCGCTGTTGCTGCTGCGGACCATGCTCGGGCTGGAGCCGCACCAGGGCCACCTGGTTGTCGAGCCGCGACTGCCAGCGGGGATGGGGCGGATCGAGGTACTGGACATCCCGGGCCGGTGGGGTCGAGTGGACGCGTTCGCCCGCGGCCGGCTCGACCTGCGCCAGCGCGGCGAGTGAGGTGAGCCGGCCCCGGCCCCGGCCCCGGCCCGGCCCCTGGGCAGGCGGACGGCCCCAACAATGGGGGCTTCCACCTACCGAGCGGTTACCGAAACCGGGGTAAGGTCGGCGGATGCCGGAACTCGTGTATCCGCCCGTGATCGCCGCCGCCAAGACAATGTTCCGGGTACTCGACCTGAAGATCACCATTGAGGGTGCCCACCACATACCGCGGACCGGCGGCGCGGTCCTCGCCAGCAACCACGTCAGCTACCTCGACTTCATCTTCTGCGGTCTGGGCGCGCGCGAGTCGAAGCGGCTGGTTCGGTTCATGGCCAAGAAGTCCGTGTTCACGCACCGGATCTCCGGGCCGTTGATGCGGGGCATGCGGCACATTCCGGTCGACCGCCGGGCCGGAACCGGCTCCTTCGTCGAGGCGGTCGCCGCGCTGCGGCGGGGTGAGGTGGTCGGAGTCTTCCCCGAGGCGACGATCAGCCGGTCCTTCACCGTCAAGCAGCTAAAGAGCGGTGCGACCCGGATGGCCCGGGAAGCCGAGGTGCCGGTGCTGCCGGTGGCGGTCTGGGGAACCCAGCGGCTGTGGACCAAGGGACGGCCCCGCACCCTTGGCCGGCGGCACACCCCGATCACCATCCTGATCGGGGAGCCGATGAAACCGGCCGCCTACCCGGATGCGAACGCGATGACCACCGACCTGGCCGAGCGGCTGAGCGCCCTGGTCGACCGGAACCAACGGGCATACCCGGAGCGCCCCGCTGGCCCCGACGACACCTGGTGGCTCCCGGCGCACCTGGGCGGCAGCGCACCAACCCCCGCCGAGGCGGGCACCCTGGATCGCTCCTGAGTCGCCCACGGGTCTGGATTACTTCGGAGCGGACGCGGTCACCAGCCCGCCTCCGTGGCTGCGGCGAGCAGGTGACCAAGCTCGGTCTGGGCGGGGTGGAAGTGGGTCGTCAGCGGGTTCGGTTGAGCTCGTAGTCGGCGAGCACGGCGCCGGAGGGGGTTCCCTCCAGCCGCAGCAGATTCCACTGCCGTAGCTGCTCGTCACCCTCGCCGAGTAGTCGTCGCCCGGAGCCCAGCACCGCCGGGGCGATGACGAGTCGGAGCTCGTCAACCAGATTCTCCGCCAGGAGGGACTGGGCGAGGCGGATGCTGCCGTGGACGCCGATGTCGCCACCCGGACGCTCCTTGAGCCGGCGAACGAGATCGGCGACCGGGCTTGAGACGGCCGTGGTGTTGGTCCACGGTACGGTCGGAGCCGCCGAGCTGATCAGGAACTTCTCCACCTCGTTGATGAAGTCGGCGAAGGGCTGTTCCGCCGCTGTCGGCCAGTACAGCGCCCACTCGTCGTAGGTCCGTCGGCCGAGCAGCACGGTATCCTGGGCCTTGATCGTGCGGGCGAGGTTGGCGTACATCACCTCGTCGAAGTCGAAAATGTAGCGGTCGGGTGCCTCCACCACCCCGTCCAGTGACATCAGCGTGTAGAGCACGAGCTTACGCATGCAGATCTCCCTCGGTCGTCGTACGGGATAGCTGATTGTCGAGCCCTGGTATGACAAACGGCTCCGGGCCGCGCGGGGTGGCGGAGGCCGGGCCGGTAGCCGACGGTCGCGGCCGGCGCATACCTACAACTTGCCGAAGCACTCGTGCGTAACCCCGCGACGAGCAAGCGCTCGCAGCCGCGGCAGTAACGCCGCGGAGAGCGACGACCGCCACCCGGGAGAGCCTAGGCATCAGCAGGCTCGGTGCCACGCTGACGGGCCAGGAACTCCTCGATCCGGGCGAGTACACCGTCCCACCCCTCGTCGACGAAGAAGTTCCGAACCTCGGGAGTCGGGAAGCCGCTCTGGACGACGGTCATCAGGGTGCCGCCGTCTTTCTCTTCGAACGTAACCTCGATGCGGGTCGTCATGGTCGTGCCGTCCGGGCTGGCGCCGGTGGAGTCGGTGACGAGCCGGTGCGGGCGGTCGATCTCGACGAAGGTCTGCGTCTCCCGGAACAGCTGGTCGGGGCTGGGTCCCCACACCGCGGTCTGCTGCCCACCAACCCGAAGATCGACCTCGATTTCGACGACGCCGGGCTGTTCGTCGAGGATGGTGAACCAGATCTTCTGCTTCTCGGCGTCCGTGTACGCGTCGAAGACCTCCTCGGGTGTCGCGGGCAGGTGCCGCGTTATCCGCAGGTCGAGCGTCATGAGTTCTGTCCCTTCGGGTCGGGCTGGAGAGTGAGGTAGGCGTCGAGCCCGTCGAGGCGGCGGGCCCAGAGCCGTTGGTAGAAGCCGATCCAGGCCATCGCCTCGTTTAGCGGCGCGGCACCGAGGCGGCACTGGCGTGACCGACCGACTTTCTCGGTGACCACGAGCCCGGCGTCTTCGAGCACCTGGACGTGCTTCTTCATGCCGGTCAGGCTCATCCCGGTGGGCTCGGCGAGCTCGCCGATGGTGGCCGGGCCATCGCCGAGCCGGATCAGAATGCCGCGGCGGGTCGGATCGGCCAGCGACGCGAACACCCGGTCCAGGACATCTTGGTGAACCATGCAGTTCACCTTACGATACTGAACCCCTGAGTTCAATGAATGCGGCAGGCATCCCTGGTAGTGCGGCTACCGGGGCCTACCGCCGCGTCCGGAGTGGCGGAAACTCTCCGCGAGGGTGCCGGCGAACTGTCGCGGGATGAACGGGAACGTGTCGGTGAGGACGTAGTAGTAGGTGCCGTCGGGGTACTCGGGCGTGACTCCGTGTCGGCCGTTGGCCGCGTCCAGCACACCGTGGCCCGCCACGAACTCGAAGTCCTCGGTGTAGGTGCCGTCGTAGGCTCCGCCCGGGCCGTCCGGTCGGACACCGGAGCGGAGTCGGTACGAGGAGGTCAACTCGGTGATGCCGGAGGCCGGGTCCATCGCCTCGGCGTAACCGAGTCCCGCGTAGATGGGGAAGCCGTCGCCGGCCCAGCCGAGCAGCGGAGAGTGGCGGCTCGCGTCCCGCTGGCCGGCCACTGCCGTGGGTAGGCCGTGGTAGTGGTAAGCCCCAGTCGGCTGGACATGCGCGTTGTTGTCGTCCAAACCGAGATTCGTCTTGGGGCTGATCGCCTCGACTGTCCAGCCGGAGGCCGGGTCTCGTCGGTACCACTCGGCGGCGAGCGGGTCGAAGGGGACCCCGTTGATCGCGATGCCGAAGGGTTGCGGCAGGACGAGTGGGGTGGCGCGGCTGGCCTGGGTGCCGTTGCGTGGCAGCTGGAACTCGTACGCCTGGGCCGAGACGGTGTGGGGGTTGTTGGCGTTCGGGAAGCTGCCCCTCGGGTGGTTCGGCACTCCGTTGGCACGGATGATTCGACTGTCCCCGGTGACCGTCACGTCGATCTGGGCGCCGGTGGCGCTGTCGGCGATCGAGTAGCTGCCCGTCAACTCGGTCGACACCGGGGTGGTCGGTGCGTCGACGGGGGTGGCTGACGTCGAGGGGTCGTTGACCCCGGTGACCGTCGTCCGGCCACACGCCGATACCCCGAGGGCGGCGGCGAGCCCACCGAGCAGGAGGACACGGCGGGTGGGTCGACCAGAGCCGTTTCGAGGAGAAGTCATGCCACTACTGTGGTCGCTGATCTCGGGTGCGGACTGTGCGCGGCCTGTGGACCAGCTGGAAATCGCTGAAACGACACCGGTCCGAGTTGTCGACCAAGCCCTACGGGCCGGCTGTCAATCACGATCCTGACGACGAGACCACGAATATCTCCGATTCGCAGGTTTGGGCCGCCACACGAGGAGGGGGCGGTAAGTTGAGAGGCGCTGCGAGCTCGCTCCCGCCCCCCCGGGGTAGGTCAGAAATGTGAAAGGTTTCGCGCGGTGCGTACCAGAAAGATCTGCCTGGTGGGAATGGGTCCGCGGGGGCTCGCGGTCCTGGAGCGACTGTGCGCCAACCACGATGGTGAGAACGAGTTGGTGCTCCACCTGGTGGATCCCTTTCCGCCGGGGTCAGGAAGGATATGGCGGGAGCAGCAGTCGCCACATCTGTTGATGAATACGGTTACCGCCCAGGTGAGCCAGTTTACCGATGAGAGTGTCGACTGCGCGGGTCCGATCAGGCCGGGTCCGAGTCTGCACGGTTGGATGGAGAGCCGTGCTGCCGGGGCGGACCAGGGGCACCGGGGGCCGGACGAATACTCCTCGCGGAGATTGTACGGCCGCTATCTGAGATGGGTCTTTGAACGCGTGGTGTCGGGCGCGCCCGAATCCGTCCACGTCAATGTCCACCGCGCCACCGCAGTGGCGTTGGAGGACGGGAGTGACGGTCAGTGCGTCACTCTGGACAACGGGGATCGACTGCCGGACATGGACGCCGTGGTGCTGTCGCTTGGCCACCTCGACACGGAACTCACGGGTGACGAGCGTGAGCTGGCGGATTTCGCCGAGCATCACGGGCTGCGCTACTTCCCGCCCGGAAATCCAGCGGATTTCGACCTGGATGGAATCGATGCTGGGGAGGCGGTCGCCGTCCGGGGGCTCGGGCTTGCCTTCTTCGACATCCTCGCCCTGGTCACGGAGGGGCGCGGTGGCCGGTTCACACCGCTGGACCAGGGGTTACGGTATGAGCCCTCCGGTCGGGAACCAGTGCTCTACGCCGGGGCGCATCACGGCATTCCGGACTATGCCCGGGGGCGGAACCAGAAGGGCGCCGCGGGCAAGCACAGCCCCCGGTTTCTGACCGGCAGCGCTGCCCGTCGTATTCGTGAAAATCCAGAGTCAACGTTCCGGCGAGACGTGTGGCCCCTACTGGATGCCGAGGTCCGCATGGTCTATTATGCGGCTCTCGTTACGCAACGCCACGGACCAGATGCCGCCAGCGAATTCCAGGAAGAGTACCTTTCTGCGCCGGATGACTCCGAGATTCTTCGACGGCACGGCGTAACCGAGTCAGACGAGTGGAGTTGGGAGAGCGTCGGCCGGCCCTGGCGTTCGCGCGAGTTCCCCGAACGAGGTAACTTCAATCAATGGCTGCTCGACCACCTCCGCAAAGATATTGACCGTGCCAAGGTCGGTAATATTGACGACCCCATAAAAACAGCACTGGACGTCATACGCGACCTGCACGGGGAGATCCGAATGGCCATCGACCTGTCCGGAGTCACCGGGTCCTCGTATCGCGACGAGGTGGTCCACTGGTTCACGCCGCTGAGCACTCTTTTTTCCGCCGGTCCACCGCCGTTGCGGGTCGAGCAGATGGTGGCGCTCATCGAGTGTGGCTTGCTGCAGGTTGTGGGCCCCGAGCCGGAGGTGCGAACAGATCCGCAAGGTGGCTGTTTCACGGTGCGGTCCACCATGATTCCGGGGCGGCCGACCCGGGCCACGGCACTGATTGAGGCGCGTATTCCCAAACCAGACCTACCGCACAGCGCCAACCCGCTGCTACGTTTCCTGCTCGATGCTGGCAAGTGTCGACCGTATCGCATTCCGGACGCCAGTGGTGCCTACGAGAGCGGTGGGCTCGACGTCACCCCACGACCGTTTCGCCTGATTGATGCCGCCGGTGAGCCTCATCCGTACCGTTTCGCCTACGGGCCACCGATCGAGTCGGTTTCCTGGTCGCTGAACGAAACAATCCGGCCCGGCGTTGGGTCCGCGATTCTTGCGAATGCGGACGCAATTGCTCGGGCTGCGCTTTCCTGTTAGCCGCCCATCAACGCGCCGAGAATCCCCAGCCCGGTCGGACCTCGACTGGGGAATCTCGGCGCGTTGGGGGTCTGCCCTGGGCGAGGTGGTTCAGGGCTGCTCGGGAAGCTGCGCGACAAACGCGCGCCACGCCGTGGGCCCGAACACCAGCGCCGCGCCGCTCGGGTCCTTGGAATCCCGGACGCCGACGACTCCCGGCAGGTTGTCGGCGACCTCGGAGCAGTTGCCGCCGCTCGCCCCGCTGCGGGTGGACTTCTTCCAGCGGGCGCTATTGAGGTCCATAGTAGGTCTCTACTTCCCTCAACAGGTCGACGGACGGGTGGCGCGGCAGAGCCTCGTTGCGAACGCTCTCCCACATCATGTGCAGCTTAGCCACTCCATCGTCTTCGTCGACCACCTCGCCA
This sequence comes from Salinispora pacifica DSM 45544, assembly GCF_000378845.1. Lineage (NCBI taxonomy): Bacteria > Bacillati > Actinomycetota > Actinomycetes > Micromonosporales > Micromonosporaceae > Salinispora > Salinispora pacifica. The sequence goes on from NZ_KB905359.1 coordinate 4,315,814, forward strand.
CCAAGCTGATTTTCCAGGTGGCCGATCCACCGCCCCTCGGTCGATCGGGCCAGCGCGAACGGCCGCGACAGCCCGATGTGGATACCGGTGGCGGCGGGGACGATCAGTACGTTTACGTGCGGCAACTCGGTCATGGAGATCAAGTGGGCGATCTGTTGTGCCATGATTCCGCTGAAGCTGTCGCCGGTGCGCCGAAGGGTGCCCTCGTCCAGTACCGCGACGAGTTGCGGCGGGTGATCGTTCGTTAGGATTTTCTGTCGCTCCATCCGAGCGGCGGTCAACTGGTCAACCTCACCGTCGCTGAGGCTGTCGTCGGTGCGCAAAACCGTCCGGGCATAGTGCTCCGTCTGGAGCAGACCGGGAATCAGGATCGGCTCGAAGTAGCGAAGTTGGGTCGCGGTGCGCTCCGCGTCCAGCCACCGCAGGAACCAGGACGGGACACCCAGCTTGGCGGCCAGCCGCTCGAACAGGCCGCCGGTCCTGAGCGCGCGGTCGGTGCCCTGGATGAAGTCGATAGTGAGCGCGCGGCGGACTGGCGTCAGCCCACGGCCCAGCGGACCCACATGCCTGGTAATCCCGGGGCTGTGGCGTGCAACCTGGAGTTAGAGCCTTAGTTGGTGGAGGTATCCGAATCCACCGGAGGCGCAGTCGGGGTCGCCCTTCGGTTAAGGGGCTCAGCCGAGGGGGACGTTACCAATGTCCATTCAGATGTGGGAGTGTCGTCGTGCCGACAGTAGTTAGCCAAGATTGGTCGCAGCGAAAGGGTTGAGCCGCATCCGCCGGCTCGATCAGCCTGAACCCGACTAAACCGGCCGTGTCTGAAGTCGATTCCGCGCGTTTGCTGAGCGTGGGGGCTGGTGGGCGGGCGGTGGGGAGAGCGCGCGTCTCTCACGTCCGCGAGGACGTGCTTCGAGCTGTGCTTGCTGGGCTGCGGAGGCTGTGATGACCGACGACCGAAGACCGTCCGAGCTGCACCCCAACCGCGACCCGTCCGGGACGCCCCCACTGCCCGATGGCCACTGGGTGCGAGCGAGTCGCCCCCCGGACCCGAACCCGCTCACCACCGGGCAGAAACTGACGGCAGTGCTGGTGGTGATGATCGTTGTCGTCGCTGTCATAATCGGCGTGCTCCGGTGACGAGGTGGAAGGAACTCCCCGGCTAGCTCCGGAGGAGGGCTCAACTTCGCGCCCCCTTTGCCGCACTGTTGGCCGCATGTGGCCACCCGGCCGGTAAACGTCAGAATGGCCAAGCTGAATGTGCTCTCATCGGGCTCCCCGTCGAAGGAGTGCCCGCGCTACGCCTCGGCGCATCCGTTTCGACGCGCCCGGTAGGCCAGGTAGGCGGCGGACCTCATGAATTTCCAACTCTTGTCGACCGGCCAGGGCGATCGCCGCGGCGTACGGTCGCACGTCGGGCTGACGGAGCAGGACCTCGGTCTCCTGTAGGACCCTGAGCAGAACCCCTCGGTCCGCATGTGGGTGTTGCGCGACGAGCCGGAGGAAGTTGTTGCGTTCCCACTGGTCGAACTCGCCGGCCAGCAGCCTGTCGATGTCCGCCATCGGGGAAGTTCAGCAGGTCGCGGATGGGCTGGTCAGGTATCTGCCCCGGCCCGGTCGCTCGTTGCGGCAGTCGCCTACCGTCGACCTGTGACGATGAGCGACGAGGACTTGGCCGTCATCCGCCGGCGACCGGCGTACCAATCGGCCTTGTGGCTGGGGCGGCTGGCCGTCGTGCCACAGTTGGTGCCGTTCGCCGTCGTTGCGCTTGCTGATGACATCAGCTTGGCGGATGCGGTCTTCTCCTACGCTTGGCTTTCGTTGGTCATGCTGGCCGGCGCGTTCCTACTTCTCTGGCGTGCCGGAGTTCCCTTCGAACGACAGGGTTGGTCGGTGGGAACGGCCGCGGACCCCAAGCTCAACGAGGTCCTGAGGGCAGATCTCCTCTTCCGGCGAAGGTGACGCTTCGCCCGACCGTGCTACCTGGCTTCGCCGACTGCCGGCCGGCCTCGACAGGCTGCGGCGGCACGACCCGCGGCACGCTTGCTGGGGTGGTGGGTTTGGGAGAGTTGCTGGCCTTATGCACCGAAGTCTCGGCGTGGCTTGCTGGACCCGTTCGACGGAGCGCGCCCGTGACGGCGCACGACGTGAGCCGGAAGGGCTTGATAGGCAAGCGTCGGGTTGCCTATGGTTGACGGGGGTAGGTGCTGGCCGTACTGGCAGAGGCGGGGCTGGGCCTGGTCCGAAGGGGTCGGCGGGCCGCGCCGAGGTCCATCATCTCGGTGCCGCACCACTGCGCGCTCGATCATTGAGCGGTGGCCACTGAGCGAACAGGAGAACGCACGTGAGTACCCCACCGACTTTGGACGAAAAGGACGCGCAGGGCCGCAAGACCGGCCGCTGGACCGACCCGGACCCGCACGGCGGTGTGATGGTGGGCGAGTATGTCGAGGGTGAGCGGCAGGGCACCTGGCGGCACTTCTTCGCCGATGGCAGGTTGCGTGCGGAGGGCGGCTTCGACAATGGGACCGTGCACGGTGAGTGGGTGTGGTACCGCTCGTCTGGCGGAATCATGCAGCGGGGCGGATTTGACCACGGACGCAAGCATGGCACGTGGACGAGGTGGAACGCCGCCGGCGAGATGATCGACCGGGGTGACTATGGCAGCGACAAGAAGGTCGGTGAGTGGACGACCTTCAACCGGGACGGCACGGTGAAGCGCACGGTGACCCACCGCGCCCGCCGCTGACTGTCGGCATCGCGCCCGGCCGTGAGCTGATCATTCCCAGAGCTGACGGCGCGTGGACGGTGCGGCCTCGGTCCCGAAGTGCGGCACCAGGACCAGCGGTACGCCACGAACAACCTGACCACGCCACTCAGACTGAAGAGGTGCCTGTGCGCCCGGCAGGATTCGAACCTGCGGCCTTGGGATTAGAAGTCCCCTGCTCTATCCGCTGAGCTACGGGCGCGTGCCGCGGAATGTCGCCCGAGAAGGGTACCGCCGGGGGCCCGGTCGACGGGGGAGCGGGTGGTGGTGACCGCGCCCGGCGGCAATCAGGCCGGCGGTGCCGTCGACTTCGCCTCGGCGGCCTGGCGGGTCGTCGGTGGTGCCGCCTGCGCTGGCGGGCGTCGTCCGCTGTCGATGCTCCCGGTGCCGAGGAATCCGTCGACCCATCGTCCGACCTCCGTCAGGACTCTGTCGCGGACGGTGGGCGCGGAGAGCGTGAGGTCGTGCAGCCCACCGTCGACCCGGAGCAGGGTGACGTGCTGGCCGAGCAGGGGCGCCCAGCGCACCATGTGCTCCACATCCAGCACCGAGTCAGCGCTGGCGGCCGCCTCCCGCCACTTCAGCCCCTTGAAGCTGCGCGTCGAGGCGGCCACGAGCATCGGTGCCGGGATGTCCAGCCCGGCACGGAGCTGTTGCTGGCCCCGCCGGATCGCGGCCAGCCAGCCCGCCCGGATCGGGAAGCCGCCGAGTGGTTTCCAGGCGAGGTCGTAGTTCCACTCGCCGCGGTGGTTGGCGTGCAGGCTTTCGCCGTAGACGGTGCTGAGGCCGTTGGCGAGGGTGCGCTTGGGCGACCGGTGCGCCAGGCGGGCGACGGCCGCCGCTGCGGGGCGCCGCAGCACCCAGGGGAGGTTCAGGTCGAAGAAGGGACTGTTGAGGAAGAGCCCGTCAACCACACCGGCGTCCCGCCGGGCGTGCGCCCAGAGCGAGACGATCAGGCCGCCGGTGGAGTGGCCCATGCCGAGCAGGGTGTCGTGCCCGTCTTCCGATTTGATGATCTCTACGGCGGCGTCCAACTCCGTGAAGTAGTCACCGAGGTCCAGGCAGAAGTTCGCCGTCTGGTGCGGGAGCAGGCTGCGACCGTACTTGCGCAGGTCCAGGGCGTAGAAGTCCCAGCCCTGGGCGGCGAAGTGGTCGGCGACGTGGGTCTGGAAGAAGTAGTCGACAAATCCGTGCACGTAGAGCACCGCACGGTTGGTGGGTCGGTCGGCACGACGGCGTACCAGGGTCGCCACCACCGGCCCCTCGTCATCGGTGCCCAGGTCGATTGTGTGCCGCTCGTAGGGCGGCCCCAGCACGTCTGGTTCCACGACTCTGACGGTACGCCGGCGAGCTACCGGACGGTAGCCCTCCTCCCGGCGTGGTGCTGGAGGAGGGCCGGGTACGTCCGAGCTGGTGGTGGTGCGGCCGTCAGTCGTCGGGGTCCTGTGCTCCCCCGGGTGGCGGGCTGGTGTCGCGTAGGTGCTTGTTGTGCCGGGGCTCCTGGCGGGTCTTCGCGTCGTTGAGGCGGCGGCGCAGGTCGTCCCGGACGTCGTTGAGCGCCGCCTGCAGGTCCTCCTCCGCCGAGGTGGTGACGATCTTCTGCCGGCCGGCGATCCAGCACTCCAGGGTGACCTTCTGCCCCTTCGTCTCCCGGTTCTTGACCGATACCTCCAGCTCGGTGGCGTCGGCGTGGAAGCTGGCGAGCCGGGCATCGAGCATGCCGAAATGGTCGGCGATCCAGGCCCGATCGCCCTGCGCGAAGCCGGCCCCCACCCGGAGGCACTCGTTGACGGTGGCCGGGTTGGTGACCCCGCTCATGACCGCGCCTGGCCGGTGCCGGTGGTGATCGTCATCATGATCACTGACCCCTTCATCCGGTTACGTTCTTTCTGATCCAGGTGTACCCAGTTCTTTCCGTTCCGGAACATGGTCAATTCTGCTGCTTGCTCCACTGCTGTCCCAGGGCCAGAGGCCCCTAGCAGACGGGCCTTTGAACAGGTTGTTGTCCACACCCTGCTCCGTTGTCCACAGCTCACCCCAGCGCGATGGCAGTGCCCGACGGGGCCGGACAGGCTCAGGCCGAGCAACTCGCGATGACAACCTGATCCGGGAGGGACGATGTTCGACACCCACGTCACGGTGATTGGCACCGCGGTGACCGCGCCCGAGTGGCGGCGCACCAACCAGAGCCAGACCCTGGTGGCCAACTTCAAGGTGTCCTCCACCGCGCGCCGTCTCGACCGCGAGAGCGGTCGCTGGGTTGACGGCAACAGCCTCCGCCTTCGGGTCAACTGCTGGCGTCGGCTCGCCGAGGGGGTCGTGACCTCGGTGATGGTCGGCGACCCGGTGATCGTCTCGGGGCGGCTCCACACCCGCGACTGGACCGACGATGCCGGCAGCCATCGGACCCACTACGAACTGGAAGCCGTCGCGGTCGGGCACGACCTCTCCCGCGGTCGGGGTCGGTTTCTGCGTAACCGACCGGTGGCCACGACCGGCGCAACGGCAGATACCACAGCCGATCCCACGGTGGACCCCACGGCCGAGCTCCCGGTGGATGCCACAGCGCAACTGCGGGTGCCCGGTGCGCCGACCGAGTCGGCATCGGTTGCTCCCGCCAACCAGCAAGTTGACCAGCCAGTCGACGAGGAGGTCGAGCTGCCCGCGTTGCCCGATCCCCCGCCCGTCGCCGGTGCTGACATGGATCTCCTGGACGCCCCGACTGCTGAGGCGGACCGGGGCGAAGCTGGTTCTGGTCAGACCGACGGGTCCGCCGCCGCCGGGATCCCGCACCCGCCAGTGGAGGTGACCGATGGGGCCAGCCAGGTCGATTCGGCCGGCCAGAGCGCAGAGCCGGCACCCAGCGGTAGCCGAGCCCGAAGGGGCCGGGGCCGGGTGTCCGTCTGACGGCGACCAGTCTCGGGCGTTGGTTGGTGCCGGCCCGCGGGGGTCTGGTGGGAAGGGCGCGACGGGGGCGGGGTGGGGTGCCGGCCGCCGTGGGCCGTCACCCCGCGCGTCCATGTCGCCGCCCGGCTCCGTCCGCCGCCGAGGGAGCAAGCGAGACGGTCGGGCAGGCCGGACGTGGGGCTCGGCTACGCTGACCGGCCGGAGGTGATGGCCGGTGCGGCAGGCGACAGTGGCGGGGCTCGTCGCGGGGTACGCGGTGGATGCGCTGGTCGGCGACCCTCGCCGCTGGCATCCGGTGGCCGGGTTCGGCCGCGCGGCGAGTGCCCTGGAGCGGCGGATCTACCGGCCGGACCGGGCGGCCGGCGCGGCCTACACCGCGCTGGCGGTGGGGGTGCCGGTGGTGCTCGGTGCCGCGGCGACGGTCGCCACCCGAGGGCGCCCCTTTGCGCGAGGCGCGGTCGTGGCTGCTGGCACCTGGGCTGTGCTCGGCGGGCGCACGTTGCACCGGGAAGCGGCGGTGCTCGGTGCGGCGCTGGGCGATGGTGACCTGCCGTCGGCCCGGCAACGCCTGGGACACCTCTGCGGGCGGGACCCGTCAACGCTGGACGAGCCGGAGCTGGCCCGCGCCGCCGTCGAGTCGGTGGCCGAGAACACCTCCGACGCCGTCGTCGCCCCGTTGCTCTGGGGCGCGGTCGCTGGCCTGCCCGGGCTGCTGGGCTACCGGGCGGCGAACACCCTCGACGCGATGGTTGGCCACCGCTCCTCCCGGTACGCGCGTTTCGGCGCCCCCGCGGCCCGCCTCGATGACCTGCTCAACCTCGCTCCATCCCGGCTAACTGGACTGTTGACGGTCGCCGTGGCGCCGCTGGCCCAAGGGGACCGGGAGCGGGCCTGGCGGGTCTGGCGCCGGGACCGGAACGACCACCCCAGCCCCAACGCCGGGCAGTGCGAAGCGGCGGTCGCCGGGGCGCTCGGCGTCCGGCTCGGCGGGCGCAACGTCTACGCCGGCCGGGTCGAGGTGCGTCCATTCCTCGGCGACGGCCCCCGTCCAGACGCGAGCCACCTTCCTCGCGTGGCCCGGATCTCCGCCGCCGTTGGGCTCGCCACGCTCGGGCTCGCGACGGCGTACCCGTTGACCGTGGGGCGGCTGCTCTCCGCCGTGGGCCGCCGGGCGATCAGCGGCGGGAAACAGGTCGTAGGCGGGCGGCGGCGGTGAGCGGCGGACTGCTGGTCACCGGGACCACCTCGGACGCCGGCAAGAGCGTCCTCACCGCCGGGATCTGCCGCTGGCTGCACCGGCAGGGCGTGCGGGTGGCGCCGTTCAAGGCGCAGAACATGTCCAACAACTCGGCGGTGGTGGTCGGCCCGGACGGGCGCGGCGGTGAGATCGGACGGGCGCAGGCGATGCAGGCAGCGGCCTGCGGCCTCGCCCCGGAGCTGCGGTTCAACCCGGTGCTGCTCAAGCCGGGCAGCGACCGGAGCAGCCAGGTGGTGCTGCTCGGTGCGGCGGTCGACACCCTCACCGCCGGGTCGTTCCGGCAGCTTCGCCCCCGCCTCGCCGAAACCGCGTACGCGGCCCTGGCCGACCTGAGGGCCGCCTACGACGTGGTGATCTGTGAGGGCGCGGGTAGCCCGGCGGAGATCAACCTACGGGCCGGGGACTACGTCAACATGGGGCTGGCGCGGCACGCCGGCCTGCCCGCGATCGTGGTCGGGGACATCGACCGGGGCGGGGTGTTCGCCTCCATGTTCGGCACGGTGGCCCTGCTGGAGCCCGCCGACCAGGCGTTGGTAGCCGGATTCGTCATCAACAAGTTTCGCGGCGACCCGGGCCTGTTGGCCCCGGGCCTGGACATGCTGCGCCAGGTCACCGGAAGGCCCACCTACGGGGTGCTGCCCTGGTCACTTGACCTCTGGCTCGACGCCGAGGACTCGCTGGCGTACGGGCGGGTACTCGGCCGTCCGGCCGCGCCCCACGGCCAGGACTGGCTGGACGTGGCCGTGGTCCGGCTGCCCCGGATCAGCAACGCCACCGACGTCGAGGCGCTCGCCACCGAACCGGGTGTGCGGGTGCGCCTCACCGTCGAGCCCGCCGAACTCGCCGCCGCCGACCTGGTCGTGCTGCCCGGCTCCAAGGCGACGGTGGCGGACCTGGCCTGGCTGCGCCAGACCGGCCTCGCGGATGCCGTGCTCGCCCACGCCGCCACCGGGCGGCCCCTGCTCGGCATCTGCGGAGGCTTCCAGATGCTCGGCCGCCACATCCACGATCCGGTGGAGAGCGGGCAGGGCAGCGTACCCGGCTTGGGGTTGCTGCCGGTCGAGGTCACCTTCGACCGAAGTAAGACGGTCCGGCAGTCGACCGGCACCGGGTGGGATGGCGTCCCGGTCCACGGCTACGAGATCCACCACGGGTACGTCTCGGCCGCCGCCCCCGACCTCGACGCGCTCTTCGCGTACGCCGACGGCACCGGTGAGGGCGCGATCGCCGGGGCGGTGTACGGCACCCACTGGCACGGCGCGTTCGAGTCGGACGGGTTCCGTCGCCGCTTCCTGACCGAGGTGGCCCGGCAGGCGGGCCGACACGGGTTCCGGGCGGCCCCGGACACCTCCTTCGCCGGCGCCCGCGAGCGTTCCCTGGACCTGCTCGGGGATCTGGTCGAGGAGCACCTGGACACCGCCGCCCTGTGGCGGCTGATCGAAACCGGACCGCCACCGGGCCTGCCGTTCATCCCGCCGGGCGCACCCGACGGGGGCCCGGCCGTCTGACCCGGCAGCCAGCCGATGGGGGTCAGCCTGACGGGAGGCGGCCGTCTGACGGGGAGCCGGCCGTCTGACGGGAGTTGGGCCCAGTGTCAGTCGCGGACGTCGGCGGGGTGGTCGGAGAGTGGGAGTCCCGCCTCCCGCCAGGCCTGCACCCCGCCGATGACGTCGGTGGCGCGACGTAGGCCCAGCGCGCGTAGGCCCGCCACGGCCAGGCTGGAGCTGTAACCCTCCCGGCACACCACCACGACCTCCCGGTCGTACCGGGTGGCCTCCGGGATCCGCCAGGTACTGGCCGGGTCGAGCCGCCACTCCAGCACCGCCCGCTCGATGACGATCGCACCGGGCAGCTCACCCTGCTCCGCCCGCTGCCGTTCGGTGCGGGTGTCGATCAGCAACGCCCCGGCGCGGATCGTCTCGACGGCCTGGTGCGGGGTCAGCCGGCGCACTCCGGCGCGGGCCTGCTCCAACAGGGCATCAACGCCTGGGCTCATCACGCTGTGGGACACCAGCCGATCATGCCGCCCGCGCCCGGCGACGCGCGGTCGAACGGCGTCGGCCAGCGGCACGACCGCCCGAACGGGCGACGGACCGAGGTGGCGCGGCTCCGCCGCCGGATACGGTCAGGCCGTGGCGGTAGCGGTGATGGAGTCGTACGCCCGGCTGGCAGAGCGGGTGTGTGCGGCGCCGGCGCGGTTGGGAAAGACCCGGCTGGTGGCGGTGGACGGACCGAGCGGCGCGGGCAAGAGCTGGTTCACGGCGCAGCTCGCCGATGCGCTCGCCGCCGGGCCGGGCCGGGCCCGCCCGGTGGTGATTCACACCGACGACCTGCTCGACGGCTGGGCTGACCAGCTCACCTTCTGGTCCCGGCTGGAGGAGTGGGTGCTGGCGCCGGTGCGGGCGGGACGGGTGGGGGAGTACCGGCGGTTCAGTTGGGTCCGGCATTCGTTCCTGCCCCGCCCGGTGCCGGTGCCGGTGTCACCGGTCCTGCTGCTGGAAGGGGTGAGCGCGGCGCGTGCCGCGGTGGCGCCGGAGTTGAGCCTCGCCGTGTTCGTGACCGCCCCGGAGCAGCTGCGGCTCACCCGGGCGGTGACCCGGGACGGCCCCGGGATTCTGCCGGAGCTGCGTCGCTGGCACGCGGGTGAGCGGGCCCACTTCGCGGCCGACGGCACCTGCGGCCGGGCGGACCTGGTGGTGGACGGTGCGCCGGTGTTGCCCCACGACCGCGCCCGGTACTACCTGCGGCGAGGCTGGTCGGTAAGGCCGGCATACGATGCCGGTCATGACAACACCGATCATGTCCGAGTCTGACCTGCGGGCCGCGCTTGAGCGGGAGCTGCCCGGCGTCCGGGCGGACCTCGAGCGCCTCGTCCGGATCCCGAGTATCGCGTTCGACGGCTTCGACCACACCCACGTGGAGCGTTCCGCGGCAGCGGTCGCGGAGCTGCTGCGGGACTGCGGCCTTGAGGTGCGGCTGGCCCGCGCTGGTGGGCAGCCGGCCGTGATTGGGACGAAGGCGGCGCCGCCCGGTGCCCCGACCGTGCTGCTCTACGCCCACCACGACGTGCAGCCGGTCGGTGACCGGTCGCTGTGGGAGTCGGACCCGTTCGAGCCGGTGGAGCGGGACGGCCGCCTCTACGGCCGCGGCGCCGCCGACGACAAGGCGGGCATCATGGCGCACATCGCGGCGCTGCGGGCATTCGGTGACTCGCTGCCGGTGGGCGTCGTGCTGTTCATCGAGGGCGAGGAGGAGTACGGCTCCGACTCGTTGGCCGGGCTGCTCACCGAGTACCGGGACGAGATCGCCTCGGACGTCATCGTGATCGCCGATTCCACCAACTGGGACATTGGCGTGCCAGCGCTGACCACGTCGCTGCGCGGAATCGTGAACTGCTTCGTCGAGGTCCGCACGCTGGAGCACGCCGTACACAGCGGTATGTACGGCGGCCCGGTGCCGGACGGGCTGACCGCGCTGGCCCGGCTGCTCGCCACCCTGCACGACGACGCCGGGAACGTGGCCGTGGACGGGCTGGTCAGCCGGGGCGGTGCGGCGGTGGACTATCCGGAGGACCGCTTCCGCGCCGAGGCGGGGCTGGCGGAGGGCGTGCAGTTCATCGGCACCGATCAGATCACTGACCGGCTCTGGACCAAGCCGGCCCTCGCGGTACTCGGCATCGACGCGCCGGCCACCGGGGAGGCGCCGAACGCCCTGGTCCCGGCCGCGAAGGCCAAGCTCAGCCTGCGGTTGGCGCCGGGTGATGACCCCAAGCGGGCGTACGCGGCGCTTCGCGCGCACCTGAGTAGGCACGCTCCGTGGGGCGCGCAGGTGTCGGTCACCCTGGAACACGACGGCGACCCGAGCCGCATCGACGCCTCCGGCCCGATGTTCGACGCGGCTCGCTCGGCGTTCCGTACCGCCTGGGACGGCACCGACCCGGTGGACATCGGGGTCGGCGGTTCGATCCCGTTCATCGCCACGTTCCAGGAGATGTTCCCGCAGGCCGCGATCCTGGTGACCGGTGTGGAGGATCCATACGCCCAGGCGCACGGCCCGAACGAGAGCCTGCACCTGGGGGAGTTCGCCCGGGTGTGCCTGGCCGAGGCGCTGTTGCTGCGGAACGTCGCCGCCGCTGGGCGGGACTGAGCCGCAGCGGGGGTCTCCAACGGCAGGTTTGACCCCTGGGCAGGGCTGACCTCTGGGCAGGGGCTGACCCGGCACGGCTGAGCCGGGCGGGTTGGCCTCAGCGTTGCGGAGCGGGTCTGCGGGCGGACGCGTCGGCGGTGGGTAGATACCCCCGCCGGCGCGTCCCAGCCGTCCCGGGTGTCGGAACCATAACGTCCTGTTCTGGCGGGGCGTTTCCGGCGTGTCGGTCACCCGGTTGGTATAGCCTTCGTACATGAGTACGAACGAGGTGATGGCCCGCCTGGAGGCCGCCGTCAGTGCTTTGGGAGACGTTGACGTCTCCGCGTGGTCCGATGAGTCACTCAAGGAGCGGCTCGGTCAGCTCTCTGTCGCGCTGGTCGCACTCGATTCGACGCTCGCCCGGGTCGCTGACGGGGTGCGCGCCCGGGGCCTGCGCATCGAGGAGCCCGTTTCGTTCTGATGCCCGCCTGCCCGCCTGCCCGCCACACCGGTGCCGCTCGCCGGCGATGCCGGTGTGGCGGCGTGGACGTCGCACCCGATGATCAGGCCAAGGTTGCTTCGGCCGTCCGGTCGGTGGGACGTTCGCGCACCACGCCGGCCCGTCGCTGGGCCTCCCGCCGGGCGAAGTAGCCGAAGCCGAGCAGCGTCATCCCGGCGAAGATCCACCACTGTACGACGTACCCGTAGTTCTGCCAGCTGTTCGTGTAGCCGACCGGGACCGTCTGGAAGGTCGGGTCGGCGGCTGGGGTCTGCTGATCGAGCAGCACATATCCGCCGTAGATCGGGTACGGCAACTCCCCGGCCAGCTTGGGCAGGCTGACGCGGCGGGTCTCCAGTTTGCCGTCACGGCTTGTGACCGGGAGCGAACCGCCCTCACCGGCGCGGATTCGGCCGGTCACGGTGACCGTGCCGGCGGGGGCCGTGGGCACGGTCGGCTGGACGGTGGCGTCCCCGCCCGGTGTGGGCGGGATCCAGCCCCGGTTGACCAACACGGCCGTGCCGTCGGTCAGCAGCAGCGGGGTCAGTACCTCGAAGCCGACCGTGCGGTCCAGTGAGCGCCCCCGGACCAGGATCACGTTCGCGGCGTCGTACCGTCCGGTGACGTTGACCTTCGTCCAGGTTCGCTCGGTGGTGGGGGCAGGCCCGACGGTGCCCGCTTCCCCGGTCGGGGCGGCTACCGCCTCGGCCAGCGGCACCGGGTCCATTCGCTGGCCGGCATCGATCTGTTCGTTGATCGCGGTGCGATCGCGGTAACGGGCCAGTTGCCAGTCGGCGAGCAACACCATGATCACCGCCGCTACCAGGGTCAGCGCGAGCGCGCCCAGCCAGCGTGGCGTCAGCAGGAACCGGTACACGGCCATGAGGTTACCCGTAGGTGTGGCGGGTCGATCGGTGCGACCGTCGGTGGCCGTTGCCCGCTGCCCAGGCAGGGCACCCAGGTCAGCCGACGATCGCGTCCGAGGGGGGTGTGAAGTCGCGGGTCGGTTTGTCCTCCAGCGCGTCGCGCAGGGTGTTCGCGACCGCGTGGATGGGAATCTGCGACTGACCATCACCGACGGCGTTGAAGGGGTTGTCCGGGTCGGAGATGAAGCTGGCCGCGGCCAGTTCGGGAGTGAACCCGACGAACCAGGCCGACCGGGTGCTGTCGGTGGTACCGGTCTTGCCGGCCACCGGGCGGCCCACGGTGCCGCGGACGCTGTCCGCCGTTGACCAACCGCCGCAGCCGCCCCGGGCCGGTGAGTCGCCGGTGGGGCACCGGGCGGCGTCGGTGGCGGCCCGGGCGGCGTCGGCGCTGACCACCTGGCGACAGCGGGGCTTGGCGACCTCCCGTTCGATCCCGCCGGCGGTCCGGAAGATTGTTGGGGTGCCGTCCCGGTTGTAGATCGCCTGCACCGGGATCGCTTCGCAGTACCGGCCCTCGGCGGCGACGGCACCGTAGGCGTTCGCCATCTCCAGCGGGGTGGCGTCGGAGACCCCCAGGGTGAAGGCACCCCAGGTCTTCGCGTTCGCCGGCGCGGCGTGGTGTCGGTCCACATCGGTGCGCCAGCGCAGCCCCAGCTGCTCGGCGAGGCGTACCGCCCGGTCTGCCCCGACCTGCTCCTCAAGCCATACGAAGTACGTGTTGACCGATTTTCCGAAGCCGGACCACATGGTCTGCATACCGGACATGGCGCCGCTCGCGTTCGACGGGGCCCAGCCGTTGTAGACCTCCGACCGGTACCGGTACGGCGCGTTGAAGCTGGTGTTCAGGGTCATGCCCGAATCGAGGGCGGCGAGCAGCGGGAACATCTTGAAGGTCGATCCTGCCTGGTAGCCGGGGAGGTCACCGCCGCCGAGCAGGGGTGCGACCGTGTTCGGGTAGCTGGCCTTGACCTTCGGGCCGACCTCCGGGTTGGAGCTGAGCGGATTCCCGTCCAGGTTCAGGGAGTAGGTCCGGTTCACCGCCATGGCCTTGAGCCGCCCGGTACCGGGCTCCGTGACCACGATGCCGTTGGCGTACGGGCTGCCGGTTCTCCCCTTCGTGCCGACGTTCTTCTCCGCCGCCTCCTGAGTCTTCGGGTCCACGCTGAGCACGATCCGGTACCCGCCCCGACGCAGCTTGTCCATCCGTTCCAGGCGGTTCTCGCCGAATGCGGGCTGCGCACTCCACCAGTTCTTCACGTAGTCGCAGATGAATCCCCAGCTGTTCCACTCCTGCGGCACCGATGCGCAGTCGTTGGACGGGTAGCTCAGGGTCAGCTCGATCGGTTCGGACCTGGCGCTGGCGGTGGCGTCCGGTGAGAGGTATCCGAGGTCGGTCATCCGGTCGAGGATGTAGTTGCGGCGGGCGGTCGCCTCCTTCTGGTCGGAGCTGGCCGGGTCGAACCGGGATGGCGACTTGACCAGTCCGGCGAGGGTGGCGGCCTCGATCACGGAGAGGTCCTTTGGGGTCTTGGAGAAGTAGATCTCGCTGGCGGCGTAGATGCCGTAGGCGCGATGCCCGAAGTACGCCGAGTTGAGGTATCGCTCCAGGATCTGCTCCTTGGTCAGCTCCTTCTCCAGGTCCATGGCCAGCCGCATCTCCCGGATCTTGCGCAGGCTGGTCTGCTGGGTCGCCTCCTGTACCTCCTTCGGGGTCGTGGCGCTGTCCCGCAGGGCCATCCGGACGTACTGCATGGTGATGGTGGAGGCGCCCTGGGAGATGCCGTTGGAGCGGGCGTTGGCCACGAAGGCGCGGGCGATGCCCTTCGGGTCGACGCCGGTGTGCTGGTAGAAGCGGGCGTCCTCAGCGGCGATGATGGCCTGCTGGATGTTCGGCGACACGTCGGCGAGCTTTGTGTACTGCCGGTACTCCTCGTAGAACATCGTCAGGACGGTCTTGCCGTCCGGCGCGTAGAGGTACGAGGTCTCGGCTGGCAGGGCGGTTTTGAGGATCTTGGTTTTGTGTTCCATCGCGTGCGCCGTGACCTTGGCGCCGATGCCGGCTGCGGCGGCGATCGGGTAGGCCAGGGCGGCGATGACGATGCCGGCGATGAGTCCGGCGCGGAGAAGTGGGACGAGACGACCGGCGGCAGCAAGGGGACGGTTGCTCACAGGGCTAAGTTATGACATTTCCGATTCGTACTAGAGAAATATTCATTAATCCGTCGTTCGTGATGCGGCCCACGTCACGATGCGCTGTGCCACGCGCCCCCTTCCCGGCAGGATCGCGGTCATGCTTACGCAGTCGAGCGGGGGAGTGGCCGCGCTGCCGGACCACCTGCCTGCCCCGGTGGACAACCCACCGGACGTCCCGGCGGCACCGGAGCTCGACCTTGGCCACCACGGAGATGTCGAAGCCGCACCCGGTCTGGTCGACCTCGCGGTGAACGTGCGCCAGGCCTCGATGCCGGACTGGCTGGCCGACCCGATCACCGCTGCCCTCGGTGACCTGGCCCGGTATCCGGACTCGGCTGCGGCGCGGGCCGCCGTCGCCGCCCGGCACGGTCGAGAACCGGCGCAGGTGCTGCTCACCGCCGGGGCGGCCGAAGGATTCGTGCTGATCGCCCAGGCGCTGCGTGGGATCCGTCGCCCGGTGGTGGTGCACCCGCAGTTCACCGAGCCGGAGGCGGCCCTGCGCGCGGCCGGACACCGGGTCGAGCGGGTACTGCTCGACCCCGGCGACGGATTCCGGCTCGACCCCGCAAAGGTCCCGGTCGATGCCGACCTGGTCCTGATCGGCAACCCCACGAACCCGACCTCGGTGCTGCACCCGGCCGCCGACCTGGCCGCGCTCGCCCGGCCGGGCCGGGTGCTCGTGGTGGACGAGGCGTTCGCCGACACCACCCTCGCGCCCGGAGTAGCCGGCGAGCCGGAGTCGCTTGCTGTCCGGTCCGATCTGCCCGGCCTGCTGGTGGTGCGGAGCCTCACCAAGACGTGGGGGTTGGCCGGGCTGCGCGTCGGCTACCTGCTCGGTGCAGCGGAACTGCTGGAACGCCTGGCCGCCGTGCAGCCGTTGTGGCCGGTCTCCACCCCGGCCCTCGCTGCCGCGACAGCCTGCGCCGGCCCCGAAGCGGTGCGAGCTGAACGCCAGATCGCCGCCGACCTCGCCGCCGACCGCGACCACCTCCTTGCCCGGCTGGCGCCCCTACCGGGGGTACGCGTCGTCGGCCGGCCGGCGAGCGCCTTCGTCCTCATCCACCACCCGGGCGCCGACGCCGTACGCCGTGCCCTGCGGGAGCGAGGCTGGGCAGTGCGCCGCGGCGACACCTTCCCCGGGCTGGGCCCGGACTGGCTGCGGATCGCGGTCCGCGATCCGGCGACGACCGACGCGTTTACCACCGTGCTGGCCGAGATTCTGGAGGGATGATGCTGGAGACGACGAGGGCGGCGATCGGACCGCTCGACGAAGAGGCGATGGCTGCCGCCACGGACCTGCAGCGTCGGCTGACCAAACCCGCGGGCTCCCTCGGGGCGCTGGAAGATCTCTCCATTCGGCTCGCCGGCCTGGCCGGCACCTGCCCGCCGCCGCTGCCCGAGCCGGCCGCGGTGGCGATCTTCGCCGGAGACCACGGTGTGCACGCCCAGGGTGTGACGCCCTGGCCGCAGGAGGTCACCGGGCAGATGATCGGCAACTTCCTCGCCGGCGGGGCGGTGGTCAACGCGTTCGCCCGGCAGGCCGGCGCCGCGGTCACCGTCGTGGACATCGGGGTCGCCACGCCGCCAACGCCGGTTGCGGCCGTACCGTCCGGATCGGGCCCGGCCGGCGGCGCCGGACCCCGGCTGGTCGAGGCGAACGTCCGGCGCGGAACCCGGGATCTGGCCGTCACCGCCGCCCTCACCCGGGAGGAGGCCCGGGCCGCGGTGGAGACGGGCATCCGGGTCGCCGGCGAACTCATCGATGCCGGCGCCGCCATCCTGCTCACCGGGGATATGGGTATCGGCAACACCACGCCGGCCGCCGCGCTGATCGCGGTCTTCGCCGAGGCTGACCCCGCCGCGGTGACCGGCCGGGGCACCGGAGTGGATGATCCGACGCACCAGCGCAAGATCGAGGTGGTCCGGGCGGCGCTGCGCCGGCATCAGCCGGACCCGACGGACCCGTTGGGCGTGCTGGCCGCGGTCGGCGGCCTGGAACACGCCGCCCTGGCCGGGCTGATCCTGGGCGCTGCCGCCCGCCGGGTGCCGGTGCTGCTCGACGGCGTCATCGCCGACTCGGCCGCGCTGGCCGCCGCGGCCTTCGCCCCGGCTGCCACCGGCGCGATGGTGGCCGGCCACCGCTCGGTCGAGCCGGGAGCCACGGTGGCGCTGCGCCGGCTGGGGCTGACCCCCCTGGTCGACCTCGGGCTGCGCCTCGGCGAGGGCACCGGGGCGCTGCTGGCCCTGCCGGTGGTCACGGGTGCCGTCCGCGTGCTGCACGAGGTCGCCACCTTCGACTCGGCGGGGGTGGCGCAGAAATGAGCGCACCGACCGTCCGAACGGGCGGAACGGCGGCGTGAGCGGCAATCCGTACCCGCTCGGTCTGCGGCTGGCCGGCCGGCGGGTGGTCGTGGTCGGTGGCGGAGTCGTGGCCACCCGCCGGGTGCCGGCGTTGCTCGACGCGGGCGCGGACGTCCTCCTGGTCGCGCCGGAGCTGACCCCGGCGCTGCGCGCCCACGCCGACGCCGGGCGGCTGTGCTGGCAGCGGCGGCGGTTCACCGCGGACGACCTCGACGGCGCCTGGCTGGTGCAGGTCGCGGTGGATGACCCGAGCGCCGCCGCCGCGATCAGCGCGGTGGCCGACGAGCGGCGGATCTTCTGTGTTCGGGCCGATGATCGCGCCGCCGCCACCGCGTGGACGCCGGCGGTGACCCGGCAGGGGCCGGTGACGGTGGCGGTTCTCGGCGGCGGTGACCCCCGCCGGTCGATGGCCGTCCGGGACGCCATCCGGGATCTGCTCGCCGCCGGGCCGGGTCGGCTGGCCCCGCCGCCGGCCGGTGCCGGAGCCGGCGGTGCTCCGGGGTCGGTCCGCGTCGATCGCTGGCAGGCCTCGCCGCGCCCAACCCACCGCGGTGGACAGGTCGCCCTGGTCGGCGCGGGCCCGGGTGACCCGGAGCTGATCACTGTCAAGGGGCGGCGGCTACTCGCCGAGGCGGAGGTGGTGGTCGCCGACCGGCTCGTGCCCGGGCTGCTCCTGGACGAGCTGGGTCCCGAGGTCGAGCTGGTGGACGCCGCCAAGATTCCCTACGGCCCGGCCCGTGCCCAGGAGGAGATCAACCGGATCTTGGTGGACCGGGCCCGGGCCGGTAGGACCGTGGTCCGGCTCAAGGGGGGCGACCCGTACGTCTTCGGTCGTGGCGGCGAGGAGCTGTTGGCCTGCGCCGGTGCGGGCGTACCGGTGACGGTGGTACCCGGAGTGACCAGCGCCATCGCCGCCGCGGCCGGCGCCGGTGTCCCGGTGACCCACCGGGCGGTCGCGCACGAGTTCACCGTGGTCTCCGGGCACCTTCCGCCGGATTCGCCCGCCTCCATGGTGCGGTGGGAGCACCTTGCCGGGTTGCGTGGCACGTTGGTGATTCTGATGGGACTGAAGAATCTGGCGGCGATCTCCGCGACGTTGGTCGCCTACGGTCGCCCGGCCCAGACCCCGGCCGTGGTCGTACAGGAGGGCACGACCGACGCCCAACGGACGATCCGTTCAACGCTGGGCGTGGTGGCGGCCGACGTGGCTGCGGCGGGCCTCCGTCCCCCGGCGGTCGTGGTCGTCGGCGACGTGGTCGGCGCCCTGGGCTTCTGAGAGCGGCCGGACGCTCGTGGTGGCGGCCCCGCGCTCGTGGTGGCGGCCCCGCGCCTTTGGTGGCGGCCCCGCGCCTTTGGTGGCCGCCCGGTGCTCGTGGTGGCTGCCCGACGCGGGCCGCCACCACGAGCCGGGTCGGCCGACGCGGCTCGTGGTGGCTGTCGGGGCCGCAGCTCACTGCTTGAGCATGTTGTCCAACAGCAGGGCGCAGCGGATCACGCCGAGGTGGCTGTAGGCCTGTGGATGGTTGCCCAGCCCGCGCTCGGTCAGCGGGTCGTACTGCTCGGGTAGCAGCCCGGTCGGTCCGGCGGTGTCGATCATCTGGGTGAACAACTCCTCCGCGTCGCCCCGGCGGCCCGTACGCAGGTACGCCTCGATCAGCCACGAGGTGCAGATGTGGAATCCACCCTCCCGGCCGGGTAGGCCGTCCTCCCAGTGGTAGCGGTAGACCACCGGGCCGCTGCGCAGATCTGCCTCGATCTTGAGGACGGTGGAGACGAAGCGGGGGTCGTCCCCGGGGAGCAGGCCGGAGAGGCCGATCCAGAGCGAGGAGGCGTCACTGTCCTCGTGCCCGTACGCGACGCTGTACGCCTCGGCCTGCTCGTGCCAGCCGAACTCGAGCACGTTGGCGCCGATCCGGTCGCGTAGCTCCACCCACTCGGGCTGCTCCGCACCGCCGTGCTTGCGCACCACGTGCAGTGCCCGGTCGACGGTCAGCCAACACATCACCTTCGAGAAGATGTGGTGTCGGGGCGCCAGCCGCGCCTCCCAGATGCCGTGATCCGGCTCGTGCCAGCGGCGGCGGACCGCCTCCACCATGTTCTCCAGCACCCGCCACTCGTCGTCCCGGACGGAGCCGCGAGCGTCGGCCACCGCCGCGATCAGGTCGGCGATCGGACCGAAGACGTCGAGTTGGAGCTGGTGGTTGGCGAGGTTGCCGACCCGGACGGGCCGGGAGCCGGCGTAGCCGGGCAAGGTGTCGATGACCGCCTCGGCGCCCAACTCGTAACCGTCAACCGTGTAGAGCGGGTGTAGCCGTTCGGGGTGCCCACCGGTCCGGTCAACGACTCCGTCGATCCAGCGCAGCAGCGCCTCGGCCTCCTCGGTGGAGCCGAGGTCAACCAGAGCGCGGGCGGTCAGCGCCGCGTCGCGGAGCCAGCAGTAGCGGTAGTCCCAGTTGCGGACGCCGCCCAACTCCTCGGGAAGGGAGGTGGTCGCGGCGGCCAGGATCGAGCCGCTCGGCTGGTGGCACAGCCCGCGGAGGGTGAGCGCGCTGCGGGCGACCAGGTCCCGACCGGTGGTCGGCAACCGCAGCGTGGCCACCCAGTCCTTCCAGGGCTGCTCCGCCGCGGCCTGCCGTTCGTGAATCGGCTGCCGATGGTGTTCCAGGCTGTGGGTGCCGAAGCGCATCTCCAACACGACCGGCCCGCCCGCGGCGGAGAGGTCAACGGTGGCCGTCGCTGTCTCGTACACGCCGTCGCCGACCACCTCCCAGGTGACGCCGGGAGAGTAGAGCGCGACCGGGTGGTTGGAGCCGAGCACCAGCAGCCCGTCGTCGAGCGGTTGGAGCTGGACGGCGACCTGGCCGAACTCGGGCCGGGGGGCGAACTCCAGCTGCGCCCGGCCCCGCCCGGTGAGCACCCGGACCAGGGCCGAGTCGGCGCTGACGATCGCCGGCCCGTCCGGTGTGGTCTCGGTGTCCGGCGTGTCCAGCCAGTCGGTCACGGTCAGGCCGGACCACCGGGTCTCCACGGTCATCGTGTTGGAGCGATAGCGCTGGCCGAGCGGGATGCCACCGCGCTCCGGCACGACGCTGAAGTAGCCGGCGGGGCTGCCGCCGACCAGGTCGGCGAAGATCGCGGCGGAGTCGGGCTTGGGGTTGCACAGCCAGGTGACCTTGGCTTCCGGGGTGAGGAGCGCGACCGTACGGCCGTTGGCCAGCATCGAGTGCCGCTCGATCGGCACCGCCCGCTCGCCGAAGAGCCAGTTCCGTCGGGTCTCCAGCAGCAGGCCGAGGGCGCGGGCGGCCTCGATCGGCTCGGCTACCCGATGCTGCGCCCTGGTCTCGCCGGGCCCGATCTTGATGCCGACATCTGGCCCGTGCAGGTTGCCGAAGGCGTTCTCGTCGGTTACATCATCGCCGATGAACAGCACCGCGCTGGCGGAGAGCTGGGTACGAAGTTGGTCGACGGCGGTGCCTTTGTGGGTGGCGACCACCGACAGCTCGATGACCTCCTTTCCTTGGGTGACGGTGACGTCGTCCCAGGTCGCGGGGCCGTTGCGGACCGCCTCGACGGCTGCGGCGGCGATCTGTGGATCAACCCCGCGGGTGTGTACGGCGACGCTGGCCGGCTTGCGCTCCAGCCGAACTCCGGGGTGGGTGGCGACAATCTCGCGCAGCGCGTCCCGAAGCCGGGTGCGGACGGCGACCAGCTCGGGGGAGAGCCGTTCGACGAAGCCGATGTCGAACTCGGAACCGTGGCTGCCGACGAGGTGGACTTCGCTGGGCAGCCGGGACAGGGCGGCCAGATCCCGTAGCGCCCGCCCGGAGACGACCGCCACATTGGTCTGCGGCAGCGAGGCGAGCGCCCGGACCGCAGCCGCCGCCTCCGGCAGCGGCACGGCCTGGCTCGGGTCCTCGACGATCGGGGCGAGGGTGCCGTCGTAGTCACAGGCGATCAGCAGCTGGGGGACGCGGGCGATGCGACCGATCGCGGTGCGCAGTTCCTGCTCCAGACCGCCACCGACCGGGTTACCGAGTGTGGTGCCGGTGCTCACGAGGCATCCGGTCCCGGTACGCCGAGTTCGGTGAGGAAGGACTTCGCCCAGTGCCCCACGTCGTGGGTACGCAGATGACGTTGCATTGTCCGCATGCGGCGACGCGCCTCCGGCTTCTCCACGTGCACGGCCCGCAGCAGGGCCTCCTTGACCGCGTCCGGGTCGTGCGGGTTACACAGGAACGATTGGCGCAGCTCGGTGGCGGCGCCAGCGAATTCACTCAGCACCAGCGCGCCGCCTCGGTCGGCGCGCGCTGCTACGTACTCCTTGGCCACCAGATTCATTCCGTCTCGCAGCGGGGTCACCATCATCACGTCGGCGGCGACGTACATCGCGGCCAGTTCGGTGCGACTGTACGACTGGTGCAGATAATGCACTGCCGGTACCCCAACCCGACCAAATTCACCATTTATCCGACCAACCTCGCGCTCCACCTTGACGCGAAGTGCCTGGTAGTGCTCCACCCGTTCTCGACTCGGCGTCGCCACCTGCACCATAACCGCGTCCGGAACTGTCAACTTTCCGTCAGAGAGCAACTCGCGGAAGGCCTTGAGTCGTAACTCGATGCCCTTCGTGTAGTCGAGCCGGTCAACGCCCAGGATGATCGTGCGTGGGTTCCCCAGTTCCGCGCGGATCTCCTCCGCCCGCGCCCGGATCGTCGGATCCACCGCGAGGCGCTCCATCTCCTGCGTGTCGATGGAGATGGGGAACGCGCCCGCCTTCACCCGGCGGCCGTCGACCTGGATCATCTGCCCCTCGTAGCGCAGCCCGAGCAGGTGCCGGGCCAGCCGGACGAAGTTCTGCGCCGCGAGCCGCTGCTGGAAGCCCACCAGATCGGAGCCGAGTAGCCCGCGGAGGATCTCGGTGCGGAACGGCATCTGCATGAACAGCTCGATCGGCGGGAACGGGATGTGCAGGAAGAAGCCGATCCGTAGGTCGGGGCGGAGCTCGCGGAGCATCGCCGGTACCAGCTGGAGTTGGTAGTCCTGCACCCAGACCGTGGCACCCTCCGCCGCGACCTCCGATGCCGCCTCGGCGAAGCGGGCGTTCACCAGCCGGTAGGTCTCCCGCCAGCGGCGCTTGTAAACCGGGGTCTCGACCGCGTCGTGGTACAGCGGCCAGATCATGGCGTTGGACTGCCCCTCGTAGTAGCGCTCCAACTCCTCCGCGCTCAACGGCACCGGATGTAGCCGGATGCCCTCCAGGTCGAACGGCTCCGGTGCGGCCCCCTTGCCGCCGGCCCAGCCCACCCAGGTCCCGTGGTGCTCGGCGAGGACAGGATGCAGTGCGGTCACGAGCCCACCCGGGCTGCGTCGCCACTGCCGTCCCTCGGGTGTGCTCACCTCGTCAACGGGCAATCGATTGGCCACTACGACAAAGGAGCTGCGGACGGTCACGTTGGGCCACCTCCGGGTGCTGACGAATCCCCCGCGTCGAGCGTACTGAGCGTAGCCGCGGCGTCTGGTGTACCGTGCCGGACTTAACCCACCCGCTCGTCGGCGCACAACCCCAAACGTGATCTTGTCGACACTTTCTGGTGTTCTGCCGGGCGGTCAGGTCGGGTCGCCGGCCCGGCGGGGTGATGTGGGCGCAGCCGGGGTGACCTGTCAGGATTGACGGCGGGCCGGCGTGACCGGCCCGCCGACGGGCGACCTCGGCTCCGCATCCGCGGCGGCCCCGCCCGCGTGTAGACCACACCGTTGATCGATGGAGGGTAGCCCGCACCGTGGCCCAGTACATCTACGTCCTGGAAAAGGCGCGCAAGGCGCATGGCGACAAGGTCGTGCTCGACAACGTGACGCTGAGCTTCCTGCCGGGTGCCAAGATCGGTGTGGTCGGCCCGAACGGCGCCGGCAAGTCCAGCCTGCTGAAGATCATGGCGGGGCAGGACCGGCCGAGTAACGGCGAGGCCCGGCTGATGCCCGGCTACACCGTCGGCATGCTGGCGCAGGAGCCCCCGCTCAACGACGCGAAGACGGTCCTCGGCAACGTCGAGGAAGCGGTTGCGGAGACCAAGGCCAAGCTGGAGCGGTTCAACAAGATCGCCGAGCAGATGGCCACCGACTACTCCGACGAGTTGATGGCGGAGATGGGCCGTCTCCAGGAGGAGCTGGACCACGCCGACGCCTGGGACATCGACTCCAAGCTCGAACTGGCCATGGACGCGTTGCGCTGCCCGCCGCCGGACGCCGACGTGACCCAGCTTTCCGGTGGTGAGCGGCGCCGGGTCGCGCTCTGCAAGCTGCTGCTGGAGACGCCCGATCTGCTCCTGCTCGACGAGCCCACCAACCACCTCGACGCGGAGAGCGTGCAGTGGCTGGAGCAGCATCTGGCCAAGTACGCCGGCACCGTCATCGCGATCACGCACGACCGTTACTTCCTGGACAACGTGGCCGGCTGGATCCTGGAGTTGGACCGGGGACGGGCCGTCGGCTACGAGGGCAACTACTCCACCTACCTGGAGAAGAAGGCGGCCCGGCTGGCGGTCGAGGGCCGGCGGGACGCCAAGATGAAGAAGCGGCTCGCCGACGAGTTGGACTGGGTCCGCTCGAACGCCAAGGCGCGCCAGACCAAGTCCAAGGCCCGTCTCGACCGGTACGACGAGATGGCCGCCGAGGCGGACAAGACCCGCAAGCTGGACTTCGAGGAGATCCAGATCCCGCCAGGCCCGCGTCTGGGCAGCTCCGTGATCGAGGCGCAGAACCTCACCAAGGCCTTCGGCGACCGGGTGTTGATCGACGACCTGAGCTTCTCGCTGCCGCGCAACGGTATCGTCGGCATCATCGGCCCGAACGGCGTCGGGAAGACGACCCTCTTCAAGACCATCGTCGGGCTGGAGCAGCCGACCGCCGGCAGCGTGAAGGTCGGTGACACCGTATCCCTGTCGTATGTCGACCAGACCCGGGCGGGTCTGGCCGGAGACAAGACGGTCTGGGAGGTCGTCTCCGACGGCCTGGACCACCTGATGGTGGGCAAGGTCGAGATGCCGTCGCGGGCGTACATCGCTGCTTTCGGTTTCAAGGGGCCGGACCAGCAGAAGCCGACCAAGGTCCTCTCCGGGGGCGAGCGCAACCGGCTCAACCTGGCGTTGACGCTCAAGATCGGCGGAAACGTGATCCTGCTGGACGAGCCGACCAACGACCTGGACGTGGAGACCCTCTCCAGCCTGGAGAACGCGTTGCTGGACTTCCCCGGCTGCGCCGTGGTCATCTCCCACGACCGGATGTTCCTGGACCGGGTCGCGACGCACATCCTGGCCTGGGAGGGGGATGACCAGAACCCGGCGAAGTGGTTCTGGTTCGAGGGCAACTTCGAAGCGTACGAGAAGAACAAGGTCGAGCGTCTCGGTGCCGAGGCGGCCCGGCCGCACCGGGTTACCTACCGCAAGCTCACCCGCGACTGACTCATGGCGGACCGGTTCCTTTACCACTGCACGCTCCGCTGGTCCGACCTGGACGCGTACGGGCACATCAACAACTCACGCTTTCTTACCCTCTACGAGGAGGCGCGGGTGGCCCTGATGTTCGCCGGGGGGCGGGCCTGGGGCGTCGGCTCGTTCGCCGACGGTGTGGTGATTCGGCGGCACGAGGTGGACTACCTGCGGCCGGTCGACTACGCGCTTGGCCGAGCCACCGCGGAGTCGGCGCCGACGGTCCGGATTGAGCTCTGGGTGTCGGAGATTCGGGTTGCCTCCGTTACCGTCGACTACGAGATGTACGACGGTGAATTGCTGGTCAGTCGGGCCCGGTCGGTGCTGGTGCCGTTTGATCTGAGCCGGCAGCTGCCGCGTCGCCTCTCCGCCGAGGAGCGGGCCTTCCTACGTACCTACCTCATCCAGGAGGGGTCGGCGTGACCGGCCCGGGGACCGTGGGACGGGGCGGTCATCCGCCCACGGTGCCTGGCGGGATGGGGCATGGGTTGACCGGCGTCGCTGACGCGGGCACCTTTCTGACCCGGCTGGTCCGGCTGGATCGGGGGGCGTTGGTACGGTTGCGGCCCGCCGGCGGGCCGGAGGAGCGGACCGCCCTCTGGGCCCGGTTGCCATGGGGGGTGCTGGTGGTCCACACGGTGGCCGGCGGCGGCCCCGGTGACGCCACCGTCTCCGCCGGCGAGCTGTTGGCGGAGCTGGCTGCGGGCGGCTCGGCACGGCCCGTCCGGCGGGACGCGCAGTGGCGCTGGCCGTTGCCGCCGCCCACCAGCCGGCGGGTGGAGACGCTTCCCGCGGCCGAGCTGTGGCGGGTGGCCGAAGCCGCGGCGACGGCCCTTCGGGAGGCCGCCGGGCACGGAGTGGCGGGTAGGGCGCTCGGGGAGCGGGTGCTGCGCGATGCGCTCCTGGATCATGTGCCGGTGGTCGTCACTCCGGACGACGCTCCCCGCACGCCGGTCGAGGTGCCCCAGCGGTTGGTCCAGGGCTTGGTGCGGATGGGCTTTCTCGGTGCGCCGGAGGTGGCCGGTGGGGTGGTGCAGGTGCGGGCGGTTGGTCAATGGGTCGGCCTGGTTGGCCCGTACGGGGCAGTTTGGTTGCAGAGGGTGACAGATCTAACTGTTCAGCCTATCCTTGGTCAGCAGTCTGGATGATCCCCCATCGTCCTTCTGTCCCAGGGAGTTCATTAGGGGGGTGCTTCTTCCCGGCTGTCCGGGTACCGTCCATCCTCGGATCCAACGCAGCGTTAAGGGCTGGATCCGCTGGGGAGTGAGGTGGGTGAGCGATGCCGTGGTGGTCGTGGCGCCCCGGTCCCGCTGACGGCGGTGAGCCGGATAGCCGGGGCAGGGCCACAGTGGAGGACACGGTCCGGGTCAGTCCGCCGGCTCCCCGACAACCGGGCGACAGCTACCCCGGAGTCGATCTTTCTCCGGTCGTGGACGCATCCCCCACCGTCGCACCGGTCACGCTCAGCCGGATCAGTGCCGTGCTCGACCAGCTCGACGTCCGCTACCTGTCCGACGGCGACGGAAACCTGCTGGCGATGTGGGAGCGGCACGCGGTCCTGGTCGCGCTCGAGGGCCCGGACGACGAGATTCTGGTACTGCGCGTTCGGCCGCATGCGACCGTCCCGCCGGATTGGGAGGATCGGGCCTACCGGGTGGTCAACGAGTGGAACCACACCCGTCGCTTCTGTAAGGCGTACATCGGAGATCCGTCCGAACGCGGCCAGCTTCCGATCTATGCCGAGCTGCAGGTGCCGTTCGCCGCCGGCGTGCACGACGCGCTCCTGGTCGAAATGATCGACTGCGGGGCGGCGGTAGCCACCAACTTCGTCGACTGGCTGCACGACGAAGGTGCCCTGCTCTGACCCGCCCCGCCCCGCTCGGACCGCCTGGGTCTTCTGGTCACGCCGAGGTGGCCGGGTCCTCCAGCGCGTTCACCATGAAGTACGCGGCCCGCTCCAGGTAGTCCCAGAGCGCGGTGGTGAGCTCCGGTGGTAGGTCCAGTCGATCCACGGCCTGCCGCATGTGCCGTAGCCAGGCGTCCCGTTCCGCCGCCCCGATCCGGAACGGTGCGTGCCGCATCCGCAGTCGCGGGTGTCCCCGCTGGGCGGAGTAGGTGTTCGGCCCGCCCCAGTACTGCATCAGGAACAGGGTGAGCCGCTCCGCGGCGGGCCCCAGATCCTCCTCTGGATACATCGGCCGCAGCAGCGGGTCGTCGGCGACGCCCGCATAGAACTCGTCCACCAACTTGCGGAAGGTGGGCTCGCCGCCAACCGCAGTAAAGAAACTCGTTGCGGAGGCGGGGTTGCCGGAATCACCTGCGGGATGCACGGGTCCATCCTGCCAGGTTTCGGTGGCCGTCCGCCGCTGGCCGGACGTGGGACGGGTCACGTACCGGCCCGCCTCCGGCCCGGTGCGGACACCGTGTTGCGATGCCGTTCCTGGGCGCCCTGCTGGCCCTCGCCCGGGATGTCGATCGGCTGGTCCCCAGGGCGGTCCGATCCCGACCGGGGGGCGGGCGGTGCCGGCGCCGGATCACGTGCGTCAGCTCCCGAAGCCGCCTCGATCGCGGCGTCAACGCTCGCCCGACTCGGCCACGACAGCACCGCGACGGTCATCAGTAGCACCCCGGCGCTGCTCCAGAGCCCGACCACGAGCGGGATGGAGAACCGATCGGCGAGCACCCCGGTCACCAGAACCGCCAGCCCCTGGATCACCTGCATGCCGGAGGCCATGACACCGAAGGCGCGAGCCCGGAAGCCGTCCGGCAGCGCCCGGACGAACAAGCCGTTGGCCGTTGGCAGCAGCCCGGCGACGGCGAATCCGCACCCGGCGGCCAGCAGCGCCACCACCAGTGGTGACGGGTCGAGCAGGGTGGGAACCAGAAGCAGCGGAGCGAGCACTGCCAGCGGACGCATCAGGGCGATCCGGCGGGCCGGCGCGACCAGGCGGCCGACGATCAGGCCGCCAAGAATGTACCCGACCGGGACGGCGGCCATGATGATTGCCTGGGCGAGGCCTTTGTCCATGTCGTCGGCGTGCTGGCCGGCCCACGCCGCCGCGAGCCCTTCCGGGACGATGGAGAAGAGCATGGCGCTGAACACGAGGATCGCGATGGCGCGTAGCACGGGTTGGCCGAAGACCATCCGGAAGCCCTCGCCGGTCTCCCGCAGCAGGTGGCTGCGGTGCGCAGTCTGCATCTCCGTTGGTCGGGCGGCCACCCCGAGACGGACCAGCGTGGCGGACACGGCGTAGGTCGCCGACGTGACCAGCAGGGCGAGGACGGGGCTGGCCGCAGCGATCGCCGCGCCAGCCAGGTAGCCAACCACCTGCGCGGCCTGGCCGACGCTGGCGATGATCGACATTCCGACCACGAGGCGGTCACCGGCCAGGATCCGTGGCAGCAGCGCCGACCGGGCGGCCTGACTCGGCGGGTTGGCGAGGGTGGCGGCGAAGAGGAGCGCCAGGACCAGCGGAGTCGGCATCCCGGGCACCGCGATGACGAGCAGCAGCACCATCCGGATCAGGTCGCAGGTGACCATCACGGCTCGGTGGGGATGCCGTTCGGCGACGGCCGCGAGCAGTGGACCGCCGACCAGCCAGGGCAGGTAGCTGATGGCGAATGCCGCCGCGGAGAGGGCTACCGACTCGGTCTCCCGATAGACCAGGAGGGTCACCGCAGCCTTCGCGAGGTAGTCACCAACCCAGGAGAGGACTCCGGCCGTCAGAACAAATCGGTACTCGCGCTGGGCGAACACCTCCCTGAAGGTGGCCGGACGGGTTGGAGAAGGTCGGCCGTTGGGCACATCGCCTCCATAGTTCCCGGACCAGGCACTGCTGATTGGCCGAGTCGGGAAGCATCGTCCGAATTGCCGACCAGCGAGGAGAATTCCTCCGCTGCCGGGGAGCTGTATCGGATTCTGCCGGATTCACTGGCAACCAGCCAGGGCGAAATGGTTGATCGTCGGATCGCCGACTGAACGAAAGGGGGATAGCCGGAGGGGTGTGTGACCGAAAGTGCTGCTTCGGTCACGGCGTGCTGCTGGCGTCGCCCACCCGGGACGCCTGCCCCGGCAGACCCGGGAACCGCGCCGCGGCGATCTTATCGGTAAAGCCGGAGTTCTCCAGTGCGCCGGCCAGCCGGCGACGTAGTTCCCGGCCGACGGCGAACTGACCGTCCGCCGTCGTCTTCACCACGGTCCGGATTACCGCGCCCTCCATCGTCATCTGCTCGACACCCAGCACCTCAGGCGGTTCGATGACCTCCGGGGCCAGGTCCGGGTCCACCGCGACCGATGCGGCCGCCTCCCGGAGCACAGTTGTCGCCTCCTCGGTGCTGGCGAAGCCGATCGGCAGGTCCACCACGACCAGCGCCCAGCCCTGACTCTTGTTGCCGACCCGGATGATTTCTCCGTTGCGGATATACCAGAGGACTCCGCGTGCGTCGCGTACCGTCGTCACCCGCAGGCCGACCGACTCCACAAAGCCGGTCGCCTCACCGAAGTCGACCGTGTCCCCGACGCCGTACTGGTCCTCGATCAGCATGAACAATCCGGCGATCAGGTCCTTCACCAGACTCTGCGCACCGAAACCCAGGGCCACCCCGACGATGCCGGCGCTGGCGAGCAGCGGCGCCAGGTCGAAGCTGAATTCCTTGAGCACCATCAACAATGCGATGCCGAAGATAAATGCCGTGGAGAGGCTGCGCAGTACCGAGCCGATGGCCTCGGTGCGCTGCCGACGCCGTTCCGGTACGAACTCACCCGGCTGGGTGACCGAGGTCGGGATCCGCTCTCGCAACGGTCGCAGCATCGTGGGCATGCCCGCACTGCTGGTGCTGCGGACGAGTCGCCTGATGGCTCGGCTGATCAGCCATCGGGCTACCAGGGCCAGTACCAGAATCAGTGCGATCCGGAGTGGCTTGATCAAGATCCAGTAGCTGCCCTCGGCGAACCACACCGCGCCGGTCAGGTCGTGTAGGGCGGCGCAGAGCGGCTCCTGGAGACACTCTGCGCTGGGCTCGTCGGTGGCAAGGAAGCCGGCGGTCGCGGCCGAAACAATGGAGGC
The DNA here is from genome assembly GCF_000378845.1 of Salinispora pacifica DSM 45544. Taxonomy (NCBI): domain Bacteria; kingdom Bacillati; phylum Actinomycetota; class Actinomycetes; order Micromonosporales; family Micromonosporaceae; genus Salinispora; species Salinispora pacifica. The sequence continues at coordinate 4,345,397 of NZ_KB905359.1, forward strand.
ATCCACTCTGCCTTCGTACCGCAGTCGGCTTCGGTCGCCGCGCGCGGCCCGCCGGCGACCGGGAACCGCTGTCGGGTGGGCCGGGGCCAGGTCCTCCCCAGAAAGCCTCCGGCGGGGTACCCCGGATTAACGCGTGCAATCCCGAGCCTTATCAGGGACGATTGGCGCACGGACGGCGATGATCTGGTGCGACGTCTGACCGGTGGGTCGCTGCGCCCGCTTCCGTCCGGTGGTGCTGGCGAGGGGCGCTGAACCGGAGGGGTGAGCGCGATGCCTGACATACGACCCACAGTGGGCTCCGGCGCGCTGGTCCTCAACGCCACCTACGAGCCCCTGTGCGTCGTGTCGGTCCGACGTGCGGCCATCCTGGTGCTCACCGCCAAGGCTGTCTGCGTCGCCGATGGTGATGGTGTCCTGCACAGTGCCCGCAACTCGTTGCCGGTCCCCTCGGTCGTGCGGCTCACCCGCTTCGTCCGGGTGCCTTTTCGGGCTCACGTCGGGCTCTCCCGGCGGGCAATCTTCGCGCGGGACGGGTGGCGGTGCGCCTACTGCCGGGGCCCGGCGGAGACCATTGATCACGTCCTCCCGCGGAGCCGCGGTGGTCGGCACTCCTGGGAGAACGTGGTGGCGGCGTGCGGCCGGTGCAACCACACCAAGGGTGACAAGACGCCGGCCGAACTGGGCTGGCGGCTCCCCGCCACGCCAATGGCGCCGAAAGGCATCGCCTGGCGGGTACTCGGGCACCGACCTCCCGACCCGCGTTGGGTCGACTGGCTCGACCTGCGCGAGCCCGAAGCCGCCTGAGCCACGTGCGAGCCCGGAGCCGCCTGAGTCACGTGCGAAACCGGAGCCACCGGCGAGCTCGGAGCCGCCGGAGTGGCCTCGCCGGTGGCTCAGCCGCCCCGCGCCTCGACCAGGGAGGCGAAGACCACCACGTTGTCGGCGTAACCGGTCTGGCCCCCAACCCATCGACCGCCGCAGGTCACCAGCCGTAGGTTGGGTCGGTCGAAGTCCCCGAACACCTGGTCGGTCGGGAATCGTTCCTTGGCGAACCGCTCCACCGAGTTGACCTCGAAGACCGCGACCTGCCCATCGGTCCGGTCCACCTCGACCCGGTCGCCGGCGCGGAGGTTACGCAGCCCCTGGAAGACCGCCGGCCCGGTGTCGGTGTCCACGTGCCCGACGAGGACCGCCGGACCGTACTGCCCGGGCGTGGGACCCTGGTCGTACCAGCCCGCCTCCTGGGCGCGACCCGCGTCCGGCGCCGCGATGGTGCCGTCCGGTGCCAGCCCGACGCTGTGCACCGGGGCGGTGACGTCGATGGCATCGATCTCGACGGCGACCGGATCGCTCGCTGGTAGCACCGGGAACTTCTTCGGCGGTGGCCGCAGGCCGGCGGTGAACCGCTCCGGGAGGACGCTGATGCCGGTCACCTGTTCCACCCCGAGCATGGCGATGATCAGCATCATCAGGGCCCCGATGGCCAGTACGGGTATCCCGGGGCTGCGGGAGAACCCCAGCTGCCGCCGGGCCCGTACCCACCGCCGGCGCGGACGTGGGGGCAGTGGTTCGGTGGCCGGGTCGGTGGTGACGACGCTCGCCGCGGACGCCTGCCCGGCGGCTTGGCGTAGCCGGCGGGCGGGCCCGGCGGCCAGCCGAGCAGCGGCCGACACCGCCCGCCGGCTACCCGCGCGGACCCTTCCACGGTCCACCGCGCCGGCAGTATCCGCCGCCTGCTGTCGCCTGCGTCTGTCTGCTCGGGCCATGGTGGCGGTCGGGTCAGGCGCCGTTCCCGGTGCGACGGTTGCCGAAGAAGCCGAAGCCGATGGCCAGCGCCACCGCCACCACGCCCCCGGCCAGCAGGTAGGAGCCGGTGCGACCGACGGCGGTGCCGCCGCCACCGGTCGCCGGGCCCTTCGTCGGCTGGGACATGTTCAGCACCGTCAGTGTCGTGCTGGCGGTCTTGTTGTTCTCGCAGCGCAGGTCAACCCGGTAGTCGCCGGCCTCCTTGCTGCTCGGGATGGTGGCGTGGCCGGTGAGGAAGCCGTTGTCGGGTCGGAGGAAGACCTGGCCATCGAAGGCACCTGAGTGCACCGTCGCCTGACGGTTGTTGTCCCGGTCGCAGCTGGCCCGGAGGTCGACACGGGTGCCCGCCTGCGCCGGATTCGGCGTGACCTCGATGAAGGTGTGCTCGCCGGCACTGGCAGGTGCGCCCCCGAACAGGACGAACGCTGCTACCAGAGCCAGCATGGCGAGTACGCGATGACCCCGCATGATTCCCCCTCCCGGTGCCGACCACCGGACCCTCCCCGGGTACCGCGGCCTGCTTTCCCGCTGGTTTCCGGGCAAACCCTCGTGGGCGCTCGGCGGCCTTCCGGGCCAACCCGCGCGGGCACTCAGCGGCGGCGGCGGGAAGGGGCCGGTTCGCCGTCCGCGGAGCCAGCTGGTGTGACCGGACGCCAACCGAGTGGGGTGGAGAGCACCATCGTGCTGGACGGTTGGCCGTACGGAGCCAGGCGATCAATCACCGCCTCGAACTCCTCGATCGAGCCGGCGGTGACGGTCAGCATGCTGCACGCGTCGCCGGTGATCCGATGGATCTGCATGATCTCCGGCCAGCCCGTGATCTCCGGGCTGTTGAGGATGCAGCGGGCCCCATAGCAGGACATCCGGATCAGCGCGACCACCGTTCGCCCGGCTCGGGCTGGATCCACGTGTGCGTGGTAGCCGGTGATGACGCCGGATTCCTCCAGCCGACGTACTCGCTCGGCTACCGCCGGTGGGGAGAGGTGCACCCGTCGGGACAGCTCGCTGTACGACAGCCGGGCGTCGGCCTGCAGTTCACGCAGCAGGGCCCAGTCCATCTCGTCCACACTGGGAATCTTACGTTCTCCAACCAGATCTGGAGTATTGCCTTCGGTTTGGTAGGTGAACCGCTGCGACAGCCGTTGTCTCGGCATTCCACTGGTGCCGTCCGCCGCGACATCATGTCCGCTACCGCAGTACGGCCAGCTCGAGCGGAGGGAGCGGACTGGTGGAACGAACAGAGGTACGGGCGGCCACCCCGACGGAGGTACGGCCGGTAACTCCGCGGCAACGCGCCACGCGAGCGGCCCGCAACGGCGGTGAGCCGACCCTGGAGTTCACCGGGCAGATTCCGTACGACGCCTACGTGCAGGCCAGTACCCTGCACCGGCTGCAGACTCCGCTGAGTAGTGACCCGGGCGAGATGTCCTTCCTCGTGACCAGCCAGATTATGGAGCTGTACTTCAATCTGACCTGTCACGAACTGCGCGAGGCCCAACGGCTGCTGCGGGCGGACCAGATTCCGGACACCCAGGCGCCGTTGCGTCGGGCCGCCCTGCACCTGGAAGGGCTGAACGCCGCCTGGCGGAGCCTGCGCTGGATGACTCCCGCCGACTTCAACCGGTTCCGTAACCTCCTCGGCGAGGGCTCCGGTTTCCAGTCGGCGATGTATCGCCACGTCGAGCTCCTGCTCGGCCTGCGCGATCCGGCCCTGATCCGCCCGTTCCGTCGGCAGGTCGAGGTGCATGCCGACCTGACCGCCGCCCTGAACGCCCCCAGCCTCTGGGACGACGTGCTCGCGCTGCTCGCCCGGCACGGTCACGACCTTCCTCCGGAGCTCCTCGGTCGGGACGTCGCCGAGGAGCACCAGCCGCATCCGGCGGTGGAGGCGGCCTGGGTGCGAATCTACGCCGCCCGCCCCGACGACCAGTTCCGGCTGCTCGGCGAGGCACTGACCGAGGTGGCCGAGGGGTTCGGCGACTGGCGCTGGCACCACGTCAAGGCGGTGCAGCGGACGATGGGCGCCAAGGTCGGCAGCGGTGGCTCCGCCGGCCTGGCCTGGCTGCAGCGGAGCATGGCCCGGGTGGTCTTCCCGGAGCTGTGGTCAGCCCGGACCGAGATGTGAGCGGGAGCGGAGCGAACGTATGCACCAGGAAGAGCTGAGCCAGGAGGAGAAGGCGGCGAACCGTCTGGACACCGCTGACCCCGGCCATCGGCACCTGTTCCACCTACCCCCGGCCGACGGCGGCCGTTTCCAGCAGGCGGCCTATCTGGCCGGGAACTCGCTGGGCCTGCAACCCCGGGCAACCAGGGACGAGTTGCTCGCCGATCTGGAGGCGTGGCGCCGGCTCGGGGTGGAGGGACACCTGACGGCCGGTCGACCGTGGCTGCCCTACCACGAGTTGCTGACCGGGCCGACCGCCCGGCTGGTCGGCGCCCGGCCGGCGGAGGTGGTGGTGATGAACTCCCTCACCGTCAATCTGCACCTGCTGATGGTGAGCTTCTACCGGCCGACCGGCACCCGTACCAGGATCGTCATCGAGGACAGCGCCTTCCCTTCGGACAGCTACGCCGTCCGGAGTCAGGCCCGGTTCCACGGCCTGGACCCGGATACCACGGTGCTACGCCTGGCTCCCCGTCCCGGTGAGGACACCCTGCGTACGGCCGACGTGCTTGACCTGCTCGCGGCGGAGGGGGACACGATCGCGTTGCTGCTGCTCGGGGGCGTCAACTACCTGACCGGCGAGCTGATGGAGATCCCGGAGATCACCGCCGCCGGTCGGGCTGCCGGCGCGGTGGTCGGCTGGGATCTGGCGCACGCCGCGGGAAACGTGCCACTGGCCCTGCACGACTGGGATGTCGACTTCGCGGCGTGGTGCTCCTACAAGTACCTGAACTCCGGGCCGGGCGGGCTCTCCGGGGTGTTCGTCCACGAGCGCCACCTCGCCGATCCGACGCTGCCCCGGTTCGAGGGCTGGTGGAGTACCGAGGCGGCTACCCGGTTCGAGATGTCGCCGGTTGCCCGACCACCGGCGACGGCGGAGGCCTGGCAGGTCTCCAACCCGCCGATCTTCGCGATGGGACCGGTACGCACGTCGCTGGAGCTCTTCGACTCGGTCGGCATGACGGCGTTGCGGGAGCGCAGTGTCCGGCTCACCGGCTACCTGGAGTGGCTGCTGGACCAGGTCACCCCGGGCCGGCCCCTGGCAGTGGTCACTCCGCGTGACCCGGCCCGCCGGGGCGCGCAACTGTCGGTGCGGATCGGCACCGGGAGCGCCGCGGATCTGGCGAAGCGGCTGCGGTTGGAGCACGGGGTTGTCGCAGATGCGCGGGAGCCAGATGTTGTCCGCTTCGCACCGGTGCCGCTTTACTCGACGTACCACGATTGTTGGCGGGTGGCCGACGCGTTGGCCGCCACGGTGGAGGTTCATTGATGAGCACAGAGCGCGCTGAGGTCGCCGTCGTCGGTGCCGGACTCTCCGGCTGCCTGCTCGCTGCCTTCCTGGCCCGGCGGGGCTACCCGGTCGCCCTCTACGAACGCCGCCCCGATCCCCGGGCCGGTCGGGTTGAGCGTGGTCGCTCCATCAACCTGGCACTCTCCGAACGAGGGTTGGACGCGCTGCGCCGGATCGGCCTGGACGCCCGGGTGCTGGCTGACGCGTTGCCGATGCGGGGCCGGATGATTCACCCGGTGGTCGGTGAGCAGCAGTTTCAGGGCTACAGCGCGGCCGGGGACCGGGCGATCAACTCGATCAGTCGGGGGGCGCTGAACAACGCCCTGCTGTCCGCGGCCGCCGCGTTGCCGGGCGTGCGGGTCGCCTTCGACCACCGGTTGGTCGACCTTGACCCAGCCACCGGAGAGATGACCTTTGAAACTCCACAGGGGAAGGTCACGGATGCGGCGTCGGTGGTCCTGGGCGCCGATGGCGCCGGTTCGGCGGTCCGTGGCCAGCTACTCGGCCACGGCCTGCTGCGGGAGAGCCTGGACTTTCTCGACTACGGCTACAAGGAGCTGACCATTCCGCCGGTGGGCGGGGCCTTCGCGCTCGACCCGGAGGCACTGCACATCTGGCCGCGGGGCACCTCGATGATGATCGCGTTGCCGAACCCGGACCACTCCTTCACCTGTACGCTCTTCTGGCCCACCCACGGCACCGCGAGCTTCGCCTCACTGGGCAGCCCGGCGGCGATCGAGCGACACTTCGCGCAGCACTACCCGGACCTGCTCCCCCTCGCGCCGAACCTGGTTGACGACTATCTGCACAATCCGGTCGGAGTCCTCGGTACCGTCCGCTGTGACCCCTGGCAGGCGAACGGGAGAGTCGGGTTGCTCGGCGACGCGGCGCACGCCATCGTGCCGTTCTACGGTCAGGGCGCCAACTGTGCCTTCGAGGACGTGGTGGAGTTGGACCGCTGCCTCGACGAGTGTGCCGACGACTGGTCCGCCGCGCTACCGCTGTTCCAACACCGCCGGCAGGCCAACGCCGAGGCGATCGCCCAGATGGCGCTCGCCAACTTCGTCGAGATGCGCGACCGGGTCGCCTCGCCGCTGTTCCAGCTCAGCCGACGGGTGGAGCAGACGCTGGAGCGGGCGTTACCCGGCCGGTACGTGTCCCGGTACGAGTTGGTCTCCTTCTCGACCACCCCGTACGCGCAGGTACGCCGTCGAGTCCGTCGCCAGCACCAGCTGCTGGGGGCGGCGGCCGGTGGCGCGGCGGCCCTGCTGGCCGGTGTGGTCGGGGCCGCGCTCCGCCGAGGGCGGCGCAGATGACCCGGTGGGATGCGCGCCAGATGACGGGTCGGGCACCGGACGGGCCGGCCCTGCTGCCCAACTTCATCGCTGGTGAGTTCGTTGCCGCTGGTCGCCGCTTCACCAAGCACAGCCCGGTCACCGGGGAAGCGATCTTCGAGGTCGTGGCGGCGGATCAGGCCGGAGTGGACGACGCGGTGGCCGCCGCCCGTACGGCGCTGCGCGGCCCCTGGGGCCGGCTCGGCGAACGAGAGCGCGCCGAGGTACTCCTCCGGGTCGCCGACGAGTTGGAGCGCCGCTTCGATGACCTGGTCACCGCCGAGGTGGCCGACACCGGCAAGCCGATCTCACAGGCTCGGACGCTGGACATCCCGCGCGGCGCGGCCAACTTCCGTGCCTTCGCCGAGATCGCCGCGACCACCCCGACCGAGTCGTTCAGCACCCGCACCCCATCCGGTGGCCGGGCGCTGAACTACGCGCTGCGCAAGCCGGTCGGCGTGGTCGCCGTGATCGTCCCGTGGAACCTGCCGCTGCTCCTGCTCACCTGGAAGGTCGCGCCCGCGTTGGCGTGTGGCAACGCGGTGGTGGTCAAGCCCAGTGAGGAGACACCCGCCTCGGCGACCCTGCTCGCCGAGGTGATGGCCGCGGCCGGCGTGCCCGAGGGCGTCTTCAACGTGGTGCACGGCTTCGGACCCGGCTCGGCGGGGGAGTTCCTCACCCGGCACCCCGACGTCGACGCGATCACCTTCACCGGTGAGTCGACCACCGGTGGAGCGATCATGCGGGCCGCCGCCGACGGGGTGAAGGCTGTCTCCTTCGAGCTGGGTGGCAAGAACGCCGGGCTGGTCTTCGCCGACGCTGACCTGTCGGCGGCGGTGGATGGCTCGGTGCGGTCCAGCTTCACCAACGGTGGCCAGGTCTGCCTCTGCACCGAACGCATCTACGTGCAGCGTCCGGTCTTCGCGGAGTTCACCGCCCGGCTGGCCGAGCGGGCCGCCGCGCTGCCGTTCGGGTGGCCCGTCGACGAGGCCACGATGAACATGCCGCTGATCTCGCCCACCCACCGGAAGAAGGTGCTCGGACACTACGAGCTGGCCCGTGCCGACGGGGCGGAGGTCCTCGCCGGCGGGAGTACGCCCCGCTTCGGCGACGCCCGCGACGGTGGCGCGTACATCCAGCCGACGGTGCTCACCGGGCTCGGCCCGGATGCGCGGACCAACCGGGAGGAGATCTTTGGCCCGGTCGTGCATGTGGCGCCCTTCGACGACGAGGAGGAGGCGTACGCGTTGGCCAACGGCACCGAGTACGGCCTGGCGGCGGCGGTGTGGACCCGGGACGTGGGTCGGGCCCACCGCGCCGGTGCCCGGTTGGACGCGGGGATCGTCTGGGTCAACACCTGGTATCTGCGTGACCTGCGTACCCCGTTCGGCGGGGTGAAGGCCTCCGGCGTCGGCCGCGAGGGCGGCATCCATTCGCTGGGTTTCTATTCCGAGCTCACCAACGTCTGTGTGGACCTGACATGACCGTCGACTACGAGACCGCCGCCCGGGAGCTCAGCGAGGCTCGGGAGAGCGGCAAACCCTGTCCTCCGCTGCGCGGGCGGCTCATCCCCGACGGCGACACTGACTCGGCGTACCTCGTGCAACAGGCGCAGGTGCGCCAGTGGCTGCGGCAGGGGCACCGGCGGGTCGGCGCCAAGATTGGTCTGACCTCTGCGGCCGTGCAGGAGAGCCTCGGCGTCTACCAGCCGGACTTCGGGGTGCTGACCGAGGCCACGGCGGTGCCCGACGGGGTGGAGGTGCCGCCTGGTCGGCTGCTCCAGCCCCGGGTGGAGGCCGAGATCGCGTTCGTGCTCGGCGCGGACCTGCCGGACGAGCGGATCACCACCGCCGACCTGACCCGGGCGGTAGATCACCTGCTACCGGCGATCGAGATCGTCGACTCCCGGATCGCCGGTTGGGATATCGCCATCGTGGACACCATCGCGGATAACGCCTCCAGCGGGCTGTTCGTGCTGGGCACCACGCCCCGCCGGCTCGCCGATGTGGATCTGCGTCTCGCCGGCATGGTGCTGGAGCAGGCCGGGGAACCGGTCTCGGTCGGTGCGGCGGCGGCCTGCCTCGGCAACCCGCTGCACGCGCTGGCCTGGCTGGCCCGGACCCTCGCCCGCTCCGGTGATCCGCTGCGGGCGGGCGACGTGGTGCTCTCCGGGGCCCTTGGCCCGTTGGTGCCGGTGACGCCCGGTGCCGCATATGAGGCGCGGATCTCCGGCCTCGGATCGGTACGTACCTGCTTCGCGAAGGAGGTCGAGGAGTGAGCGTCGGGGTGGCAGTGCTCGGTTCCGGGAATATCGGGACCGACTTGATGGTCAAAGTTTTGCGGCTCAGCGACAGTCTGCGGATGGTCGCCTTGGCGGGCATCGACCCGGACTCCGACGGGCTGGCTCGGGCCCGGCGACTCGGCGTCACCACCACCGCCGAGGGGGTGGCGGGGCTCGTGGCGCTGCCCGAGTTCGCCGACGTGGCGCTGGTCTTCGACGCCACCTCGGCCGGGGCGCACCGACACCACGACGCCGTGTTGCGCGCTCACGGTCGGGCTGTGGTCGACCTGACCCCCGCCGCGGTCGGGCCGTACGTGGTGCCGCCGGTCAACCTGGACGAACACCTGCAGGAAGCCAACGTCAACATGGTCACCTGCGGCGGACAGGCGACCGTGCCGATCGTCGCCGCCGTCGCCCGGGTCACCCCGGTCGCGTACGGGGAGATCGTCGCCTCGATCTCCGCCAAGTCAGCCGGGCCGGGCACCCGGGCCAACATCGACGAGTTCACCGAGACCACCGCCCGGGCGATCGAGGTGGTTGGCGGCGCCGAACTGGGCAAGGCCATCATCGTGCTCAACCCGGCTGATCCGCCGTTGCTGATGCGGGACACCGTGTACTGCCTCTGCCCGGACCCGGACGCGGACCGCGCCGCGATCGCCACCGCCATCGCCGACATGGTCCGGGCCGTGCAGGAGTACGTGCCCGGCTATCGCCTGAAACAGGATGTGCAGTTCGACCGGGTGGACAGCTACCTACCGGCGCTCGGTCGGCGCCTCACCGGCCTGCAGGTCTCGACGTTCCTGGAGGTCTCCGGGGCCGGGCACTACCTGCCCACGTACGCCGGCAACCTGGACATCATGACCTCGGCCGCGCTGCGCACCGCGGAGCGGCTGATCGCCCGGCGGGCGGTGCCGGCATGACCCAGCTCTACCTCCAGGATGTGACGCTGCGGGACGGGATGCACGCCATCGCCCACCGCTACACCGTTGACCAGGTTCGGACGATCGCCGCCGCGCTAGACGTCGCCGGAGTCGCGGCGATCGAGGTGGCGCACGGCGACGGGCTGGCCGGGTCGAGTGTCAACTACGGGCATGGTGCGGCGAGCGACGCGGAATGGATCGCGGCGGCGGCCGAGGTGCTGACCACGGCGCGGCTGACCACGCTGCTGGTGCCCGGAATCGGGACCATCGCCGACCTGAGGGCGGCGCGGGCGCTCGGCGTCACCAGCGTTCGGATCGCCACCCACTGCACCGAGGCCGACATCTCCGCCCAGCACATCGGTTGGGCGCGGGAGAACGGGATGGACGTCTCCGGGTTCCTGATGATGGCCCACATGAACGACCCGGCGGCGTTGGCGGCGCAGGCCAAGCTGATGGAGTCGTACGGGGCGCACTGCGTCTACGTCACCGACTCCGGCGGCCGGCTGCTGATGTCCGACGTGGCCGAGCGAATCGACGCCTACCGTCAGGTGCTCGAACCGGAGACACAGATCGGCATCCACGCCCACCACAACCTCTCGCTCGGGGTGGCGAACAGCGTGGTGGCGGTCGAGCACGGCCGGGTCCTTGGGGATGGGCCGCTGGATGCGCCGGCCGGCCGAACCGTCCGGGTCGACGCCTCCCTCGCCGGGCAGGGTGCGGGCGCGGGCAATGCGCCGCTGGAGGTCTTCGTCGCGGTCGCCGAGTTGCACGGTTGGGAGCACGGCTGCGATGTCTTCGCGTTGATGGACGCGGCCGAGGACGTGGTCCGGCCGTTGCAGGACCGACCGGTACGGGTGGACCGGGAGACGCTCTCGCTGGGCTACGCCGGCGTCTACTCCAGTTTCCTGCGGCACGCCGAGCGGGCTTCCGAACGCTACGGCGTGGACGTCCGCTCGATCCTGGTCGAGTTGGGCCGGCGCCAGATGGTCGGCGGCCAGGAGGACATGATCGTGGATGTGGCGCTGGACCTGGCCGGCAAGGAGGAGACGTGATCGGAGCAGATATCGCCGAGATCGCCGGTCAACTGGTCGCGGCGGCCGACCGGGGTACGGCGATTGGCCAGCTCGCCGCCGAGACCGGGCTCGACGTCGATGCCGCGTACGCGGTGCAGGCCGAGTTGGTGCGGCGCCGGCTGGACCGGGGTGAGCGGCTGGTGGGCCTCAAGATGGGGCTGACCAGTAAGGCGAAGATGGCCCAGGTCGGGGTGGACGAGGTGATCTGGGGCCGGCTCACTGACCGGATGCGGGTCACCGACGGCGGGACCGTCTCGGTTGGAGACTTCATCCATCCCCGGGTGGAGCCGGAGGTGGCCTTCCTGCTGGACCGGCAGCCGGAGCCGGGCGAGCCGGTCGCGGAGTTCGCCACCGCGGTCCGCGCGGTCGCCCCGGCCATCGAATTGATCGACTCCCGGTACGCGGACTTCACCTTCTCCCTGCCGGACGTCATCGCCGACAACACGTCGGCGGGGGCCTTCGTGGTGGGGCCGTGGTGCCCCGTTCCGGACGGTCTGGACAACCTTGGGGTGCTGCTGGAGATCGATGGCCAGGTCGCCCAGGTGGGGTCGACCGCGGCGATCCTGGGTGACCCACGTCGCGCCTTCGACGAGGGGGTCCGCCTCGCCGGCCAGCATGGGGTGCGGCTTCACCCGGGCTGGGTCTTTCTGGCCGGCGCCGCGACGGCCGCCGTCGCGCTGCGACCCGGCGCGCACGTCCGTGCCGTGGTGGAGAAGCTCGGCGCCGCGTCGCTGCGGGCGGCGGCGTGACCGGCGGGGCGCCACCGGCGCTGGACCCCGGTGGGCGGGCAGCCGCCCGGGTCGTGGCCGGGAAGGCCGTGCCGCGTGGGGCCTTCCCACACGTCAAGGTGGCCGGTGGTTTCATCTTCGTCTCCGGCACCTCCTCCCGCCGCCCGGACAACACCTTCGCGGGTGTCGCCGTTGACGAGTTCGGTACCACCAACCTCGACATCCGGGCCCAGACCCGGTCGGTGATAGCGAACATCCGGGATCTACTCAAGCCGGTCGGTGCCGGGCTGGCCGACCTGGTGCAGGTGACCAGCTACCTGGTCAACATGAACGACTTCGGTGGCTACAACGAGGTGTGGGCGGAGTTCTTCGACGCGAGCGGGCCGACTCGGACCACCGTGGCGGTCCACCAGCTACCGCACCCGCACCTGTTGATCGAAATGCAGGCCGTCGCCCTGCGCCCCGAAGGAGGTCCGTTGTGAGCGAGATCGCTGAGCCGTTCAGCTTCCCCGGCTGGGTCGTGGACAACCAGCACCTGCTGAAGCCACCGGTGGGCAACAAGGAACTGCTCCCCGGCAGTTCCGACTTCATCGTCATGGTCGTCGGCGGGCCGAACCAGCGCACCGACTATCACGTCGAACCCTACGAGGAGTTCTTCTACCAGATCAAAGGAGACATGCACGTCAACCTGATGCTCCCGAACGGGCCACAGACGGTGCACATTCGCGAGGGGCAGATGTGGATGCTGCCGCGCGGAGTTCCGCACTCGCCGCAGCGTCCGGAGGCCGGGTCGATCGGTTTGGTGATCGAGCGGATCCGCGAGGAGGGCACCCTGGAACGGTTCCAGTGGTACTGCCCCGAGTGCGCCAACAAGGTGCACGAGGTGGAGTTGCAGGTCCGCGACATCGCCGCCGACCTGCCCCCGGTCTTCGCCACCTTCTACGCCGACGAGGCGGCGCGGACCTGCGACCAGTGCGGCACGCTGCATCCGGGCAAGGGCTGATGGGTATCCCCGTTATTGACGTGCACTCACACGCCGTACCGCGGGGTTGGCCGGACCTCGCCGCGGCCTGCGGTGGCTCTGGCTGGCCCTGGCTGCGGGTCGACTCCGAGCGCGCCGCGATGATCATGGTCGGCGAGATGGAGTTCCGCCCGGTCGGCGCGGAGTGCTGGGACCCGGCGATCCGGGTGGCGGACATGGCCGCCGACGGTGTCGACGTGCAGGTGGTCTCGCCAACGCCCGTCTTCTTCTGCTACGACCGCCCGGCCGCCCAGGCGGCCAGGGTGGCTCGGATCTTCAACGACCGCATGCTGGAGATCACGGCCGCCGGAGACGGCCGACTGGTTCCGTTCTGCCAGGTGCCGTTGCAGGACCCGGAGGCCGCCAGCGCCGAGCTGGACCGCTGTCTCGCCGCCGGGCACGCCGGGGTGGAGATCGGCAACCACGTCGGCGACCTCGACCTGGACGACAGCGGCGTCGCCGAGTTCCTCACCCACTGCGCCGAGGTCGGCGCGCCGGTCTTCGTCCACCCGTGGGACATGCCCGGCGGGCCACGGCTGGATCGGTGGATGGCGCGGTGGCTGACCGGGATGCCGGCCGAGACCCACCTGTCGGTGCTGGCGATGATCCTCGGCGGGGTCTTCGACCGGGTGCCGGAGACGTTGCGGATCTGCTTCGCGCACGGCGGTGGCAGCTTTCCGTTCTGGCTGGGCCGTGCGGACAACGCCTGGCACCGTCGCGGCGATCTGGTCCGTGGCGCCTCGGTCCGGCCCCCCAGCTCGTACGTGGACCGGTTCTTCGTCGACTCGGTGGTGTTCGAACCGGCGGCGCTGCGGCTGCTGGTCGACACGATCGGCGTCGACCAGGTGCTGCTCGGCAGCGACTATCCGTATCCACTGGGGGAGCGGCCGGTCGGTGCGGTCGTGCACCGCTCCGACTTCCTCACCCCGGACCAACGGGCCGGCCTGCTCGGCGGCAACGCGCTGCGTTTTCTCGCCGCCGGGGGGCAGGGTGAACCCACCGCGGCCGACCCGTACGGCCTGTCGGTGCGGCGGCCCGATCGGGCAGCGGGCAGGATTACAGCATGACCGAGCCGCACGATCTGACCGCACTGGAGCAGGCTGCCGCGATCGCCAGCGGCGATCGGACCAGCCGGGAACTGGTCGAGCACCACCTGACCCGGGTGGCGGCGCTCGGGGACACCGTGGGTGCGTTCGTCACCGTGACCGCGGAGTCGGCCCTCGCTGCCGCTGATGCGGCGGACGCCGTTCCGCGCACGGTCCGCGGGCCATTGCACGGCGTGCCCACAGCGATCAAGGATCTGACCCTCACCGCCGGCGTGCGCACGACCTTCGGCTCCGCGGCCTTCGCCGATTTCGTACCGCCGGTCGACGCGGACGTGGTCCGATTCATCCGGGCCGCTGGCCTGGTCAGCCTCGGCAAGACCACCACCTCCGAGTTGGGCTGCTCGCTCTACTCCGAAGGGCGGGTCGCCCCGCCGGCCCGCAACCCGTGGGATCTCGCCTACACCGCCGGCGGCTCCAGCGGTGGTGCGGCGGCCGCGGTGGCGGCCGGTCTCCTTCCGGTGGCCCAGGGCTCCGACGGCGGCGGCTCGCTGCGTATCCCGGCCTCGTTGTGCGGGTTGGTCGGTTACAAGCCCAGCCGTGGGGTGGTTTCCGGCGGTCCGGTCGGCTTCGGTGCGTACGGCCTGCCGACCAGCGGCCCGATCGGGCGGACCGTGGCCGACGTGGCCGCGTTGCTCGACGTGTTGGCTCAGCCGGTTCCCGGTGAGCCCTACCTGGCGCCGCCACCGCCGGCCGGGGGCTGGCTCGCGGCGACCCGGACCGCCACGCCGGGCCGGCTGCGGATCGGTCGCTTCACCACCCCGATGCTCGCCGATGAGCCCGTCCACCCGGACTGTGTCGCCGCCGTGGACCAGGCCGCCGACCTACTCACCGCCGCTGGGCATGAGGTGGTCGAGGTGCCGCCGCCGTTGACGCCGACGGCGTGGCCGTTGTTCGAGACCGTCTGGTACGTGCTCTCGCTCGCCCCGGTGCCGCCCGAGCGGGAGCGTCAGCTACTGCCGTTGACCCGGTTGCTGCGGGAGCGCGGGACGGCGATCTCCGCTGCCAGCCTCACCGCCGCGCTCGGTGAGCTCCAGGCGCAGGTCCGGCTCGGGATACGCCGGACCGCCGGCTGCGATCTGCTGCTCTGTCCCACTCTCGCCGCACCGCAGGCGCCGGTGGGCTGGTTCACCGATGTTCGTGACCCGGCGGACGACTTCGACCGCCAACGTCGGTTCTCACCGTATTGTGCAATTTTCAATGTCACGGGTGACCCCTCGGTGTCGCTCCCGGTGGGTACCACCGCCGACGGACTACCGGTCGGGGTCCTCCTCAGCGGCCGGCAGGGCAACGATGCGCGGCTGCTCGCCGCCGCCGCCCAGCTGGAGCAGCTCAGTGGGGGGTGGGATCGCCACCCCGCAATCTGGCGGGCGGTTGGCTCCGCTAACGTGAATACCTCAAGCGGAGTCGGGGAATCGTCTACCTGACCGTCCACCCGACCCGGATTCCTGGTCTCTCTTTCGCCTGGGGGCGTTGGGATTGTCTGTAACCGATACGTTGCTGGTCTTCGTCGGAATCCCGGCGGTAGCAGCGCTGGTGATCGCTGGTGTGGCATACGCCGCCAGCAGCCGCGGCGCTGGTGGCGGTGGCAAGCGCTACCGGCCCGGCCGGCCCTTTGACTTCACTCCGGTCTGGTTCCTGAGTAGTCCGGAGGAGCTGGCCGACTCGGCGGGCACCGCACTGACGGCCGGCGCCCAGGCGCCCGCGTTGACGGGCCGTAAGCAGGAGCAGGCCGGCCAGCAGGCGCCGGTCGGTGGAACCGGAGGCGCAAGTGACCGTTGGTGAACTGCAGTCGTCGTCCGAGACGGCGGCCCCGCCGGAGTTGGACGGCCCGTTCTCGACCCGTCAGCTGCTCCGCGTTGACGAGGCCATGCGCCTGGCCGACCAGAGCACCGGGCTGACCTTCTCGATTTTCGTCGGTGGACTCGACGAGCCGGTCCGGGAAGACGCCGAGCGGCGGCACCGCCAGCTCGCCGACCCCAACCGGTCGGTCCTGATCGCGATCTCACCGAACCAGCGGCAGCTGGAGATCGTCACCGGCCAGCACGCCCGTCGGCGCATCCCGGACACGTACGCGCGGCTCGCCGCGCTGTCGATGGTGGCGGCCTTCGGGGGCGGCGACCTCACCGGTGGCATCGTCACCGGCCTGGACCAGCTGGCCAGTCACGCCGGTAAGGGCTGCTGACCCGCGGTAGGCACTCGGCCCGGGGTCGGTGTGTGGGCGAACGCTCCACACCGACCCCGGGCCGTTGCGTGTCAGCCGCTTCGGGCGTCCCGCGCCCGGGCCTTGAGAGCCCGGACGACGCCGTCGCGGCCCTCGGCGACCAGCCGCCGCAGCGGCGCCGATTGGCCCACACCGGCCAGCCACCCGTCGGTCGCCGCCACGGTCTCCTCCTCCACCAGGTACGCCGGGTACGCCAGCAGGGCGAATTCCTGCGCCGGCTCACTGTCCCGGCTGGCCCAGACCTGCGCGATGGTGGCGAAGTACCGCTCCCGGTAGGGACGGACCAGCTCGACCTGCGTCGGGTGGGCGAAGCCCCGCAGCAGCGCGCGGTGCCGCCAGTTCGGCAGCGGCTCCGGACCGGTCAACCGGGCCCAGACGGCTGCCTTGTTCTCCGGCGTGGGCACGAGCGCGTGCGCCAACGCGGCTTCCCGCTCGCCACTGGCGGTGCGGTCGGTGGCCAGCTCCGCCTCGATGTCGTCGGGGCCGGCCGCGCCGTTGGCCACCAGCGCGGTAAGCACCGTCCACCGCAGCTCGGTGTCCATCCGCAGCCCGGACGGGACCCCGTTCCCCTCCAGCCAGCCACGCAACGTCGCCAGGTCCTCAGCCGACCGACCGGCGGAGGCGTACGCCCGAGCCCAGGCGAGCTGGAAGCCGCTGCCCGGCTCGGCGGTGGCGAGGGCGGTCTTCGCGGTCCGGGCCAGGTCGGCCCAGCCACTCGGTGCCCACGTCGGGTCGGCGTAGAAGGTGAGGGCGGTGGTGACCTGCCGCAGGGTGGCGGTGACCAGGTTGATGTCGGTCTCGGCGGGGAGGCCGGCGAGCACCAGCGCCACATAGTCGCGGGCGGCCAGCTCGGCGTCACGGATCATGTCCCACGCAGCGGTCCAGCACAGCGCCCGCGCCAGCGACGACTCGAAGCCGGTGATGTGCTGCACCACGGTGGCCATCGACCGCTCGTCGAGCCGCAGCTTGGTGTAGGTCAGGTCGTCGTCGTTGAGTAGCAGCACGTCCGCGGCGGGAACCCCGGCCAGCTCGGGCAGCTCCGTCGTCTCGCCGATGACGTCGACCTCCAACCGCTCGCGGCGGACCAGCCGGCCATCGGTGCGGTCGTAGAGGCCGACCCCGATCCGGTGGGTACGCAGGGTCGGGTGGTCGGCCGGCGCCTCCTGGCGGACCACGACCCGCTGGTAGTTGCCGTCGGGGCCGATCGTCAGCTCCGGGCGCAGCGTGTTCACCTGGGCGGTCTCCAGCCACTGGGCGGCGAACTTGCGCAGCTCCCGCCCGGAGGCCGTCTCCAACTCGGAGAGCAGGTCGTCGAAGGTGGCGTTACCCCAGGCATGCTTGCGGAAGTATGACCGGAGCCCGGCCCGGAACGGCTCCTCGCCCACGTACGCGACGAGCTGCTTGAGCACGCTCGCGCCCTTGGCGTACGTGATCCCGTCGAAGTTGACCTCGACCGCCTCCAGGTCCGGCATCTCGCAGTAGACCGGGTGGGTGGAGGAGAGCTGGTCCTGTCGGTAGCCCCAGTTCTTCCGGACGGAGAGGAAGGTGGTCCACGCCTCGGAGAAGCGGGTCGCGTGGGTGTTGCACCAGTGGCTGGCCCACTCGGCGAACGACTCGTTCAGCCAGAGGTCGTTCCACCAGCGCATGGTGACCAGGTCGCCGAACCACATGTGTGCCAGCTCGTGCAGAATCGTGTTGGCGCGCTGCTCGTACTCGAAGTCGGTGACCTGCGACCGGAAGATGAACAGCGACTCGGCGTGCGTGACACAGCCGAAGTTCTCCATCGCACCCGCGTTGAAGTCCGGCACCCAGAGCTGGTCGTACTTGGGCAGCGGGTACCGAATGTCGAACTGGTCGTGGAAGAAGTCGAAGCCCTGCTTCGTGATCAGGAAGAGATCGTCGGCGTCCAGGTACTGCGCCATCGAGGCGCGAACGAAGACACCCAGGTCGATGCCGTCGTGGCTGTCCCGCACCTCGTGGTAGGGCCCGGCGCAGAGCGCGGTGATGTAGGTGCTCATCCGCACCGACTCCACGAAGTGGACCGTCTTGCGGCCCTCGCCGGCCGGCTCCTCCCGCTCCACCGGCATGTTGGAGACGACCTTCCAGTGCTCCGGCACGGTGGCGTGCCAGGTGTAGACACTCTTCAGGTCGGGCTGGTCGAAGGCCGCGTAGACCCGTTGCGCGTCCGCCGTCTCGAACTGGCTGTAGAGGTAGGTCTCGCCGTCGACCGGATCCACCGTGCGGTGTAGCCCCTGACCACTGTTGGAGTACGCGAAGTCCGCGTCCACCACGAGGGTGTTCTCGGCGGCCAGGTCGGGCAGGGTGAGCCCCGCCTCCGCCGACCAGCCACCCAGCTCCAGGGAGGTGCCGTTCAGGGTGGCCGACCGGACCGAATGTGCGGCGACCTCGATGAAGGTACTCGCACCCGGCTCACTGCACCGGAATCGGACCTCGGTCCGGGACCGGAACGTGTCGCCTTCGGCCTGCACGGCGCTCGACAGGTCCAGGTTGATGTCGTACCCGGTCACGTCGAGTAGCCGGCTTCGCTCGATGGCCTCCGCCTGCGTCAGGTTGCGCACTCCCGGCACTGTTCGTCTCCATCTCTCGTCTCACCGCACGTCGACCGCGGCGTCGTCGGGCAACCGCTCGTAGCGGTCACGCGAGTCGAGTCTTACACGCACCCAGGCCGGTGGGTGGGACAGGTCACGGTCTCCTTCCGTGTTGTGCCTGGGAACCTGCGGCGAGGATCGGTGCGGGCGTCGAGAAGCGGCGTACCGGACTGGACCCGGAGCTGGCCGGGGCCGTCGACAGCACCGAGTACGACGATGCGCTGCGCGCCGGCCACGAGGCGGGCCCCGGGTCGCCGGGAGATGGCTGGGGCCCGCAGTTCCGCCGGTGCCCGCGGGTGCTCCGCCACACCGTGGGTGGGCCCGGACACCGGGGGTGAGCGATACCGGTAGCGTCAGCGGGCATGACGGTCGCCCATCCAATTGCCCGGGCCTGGATCACCACTGGCGGCACCGGCGCGCAGAACTACGACGAGTTCGCTGACGACGCGGAGATCACCTCGATCATTGCGGCGAATCCGCACAGCGCCCTCGGCATCGAGATGCCGCATCGGGCCCCGGAGAGCCGGGGGAAGGCCTTTCTCGAAGCGCTCCCGGAGGCGGTAGCCCGGCTCGCCGAGGCGAAGGCGGCGGGCAGCTACACGCCCGCCGAACAGGTGGTGGTCCTCTACCGGATCAGCGCCCCGCAGGAGGAGCCCGGATACGGGCTGTTCGTCATGGTCGACACCGACCAGATCTCCACCAGCACCGCCGAGCCGGGCTTGGTCATCCGCAACGAGGATGTCTTCATCGCCAAGGTGCGCGAGCGGGTGGCCTTGGCCGAGGCGCTGGGGCATCTGTTGTCGCCGGTGCTCCTGCTGCAGACCGGCCGGGGCGACGAGCTGCACGCCGCCCTCGCTGCGGCGGCCGACCGGGCCGGGGTGCCGGCGGCGACCGACACCGACCAGACCGGACGGACGCACGCCATCTGGCTGGTCGGTCCGGGCGAGCAGCAGGACGAGTTGACCGCTTTGGCCGGCGGTGGCGAGCTGGTCGTCGCCGACGGCAACCACCGCAGTCTCGCGGCGCAGACCGGCGGGCTGTCGCGCTTCCTGGCCGTGGTCACCACGCCGGCCTCGGTCGCCATCGCCCCGTACAACCGGCTGGTTGACGAGCTCACCGTCAGCCCAGCTGAGCTGATCGACCGGCTTCGCGCGGCCGGCGCCCAGGTCGAGCCGATCGACGGCCCGGTCGAGGTCCCGGCGGCCGGCGGCACCATCCACCTCCGGCTCCCCGATGCGGCGTACGCCGTACGCCTGCCCCAGGTCGGTGCGGGGCGCCTGGAGAACCTGGATCATGCCCTGGTCGAGCGGTTGCTGCTGCGGGACGCGCTGGGGCTGGACCCGGGCGACAAGCGGATCACCTACGTCGGCGGCGACTACCCGGCGAGCTGGCTCACCGGTGAGGTTGACGCCGGCCGCGCCGAGCTGGCCGTTCTCGTCGCACCGGTGACCGTGGACGACTTCGTCGCGGTGAACCTGGCGCGGGAGAAGATGCCCCGCAAGAGCACCTGGTTCACCCCGAAGGCCCGGGGCGGCCTGGTCGTCGCCGAGTTGCTGTCCGGACCGGGCGGAAAGTAGGCACACCCGCCCGGGCTGGCTGACATCTCCCGGGCTGTGCTGAGCTCTTCCCGGACTGTGCTGAAGGTGTCTCCGACCGACCCGCGAGCGTCGGTCGGAGACACGTCCTGTCAGACTGCCCGGTATGCGTGTCTACCTGGGATCCGACCACGCCGGTTTCGAGCTGAAGGCGCACTTGGCCAACCATCTGGCCAAGGAGGGGTACGACGTGGTTGACGTCGGCCCGCGCGCCTACGACCCGGACGACGACTATCCGGCATTCTGCCTACACACCGGCGACCGGGTGGTTACCGATCGGGGTAGCCTCGGCGTGGTCATCGGGGGCTCCGGCAACGGTGAGCAGATCGCCGCAAACAAGATCGACGGTGTTCGGGCCGCGCTGGCCTGGAATATCGAGACCGCGCACCTGGCCCGGGAGCACAATAACGCCAACGTTGTCGCGATCGGCGGGCGGCAGCACACCCTCGATGAAGCCACCGCCATCGTCGAGGCGTTCCTGACCACCCCGTTTTCCGAGAAGCAACGGCACACCCGCCGCATCGGCCAGGTGGCCGACTACGAGCGCACCCGGAAGCTTCCGGACCTGCCCTGAACCGGGTCGTCACCGACGGGGGAGGTCCTCGCGCGGAACCCAGTTCCGGCGGACCAGGACCACCCGGGCCTCCGCCTCCACCAGGTCCTGCTCCGTCGGGCGGGTGGCGTCCCGGGCCCGCATCGCCGCGGTCACGCTCAGCTGCGACGAGCCCGAGCCGACCAGGCCCCGCAGCCCTCGTTCGCTCTCGTCGGCGCCGCCCCGGCGGACCCGGGATGGCCGGCCGCCGCTCGCTCCCCCGGCCGCTGTGGGGGCCGGGCTCGGGCTCTCGGTGGTGCGGTCAGCGGGCTTCCGGTGCCGCCGTCGTCGTCGTTCCACGTCACCCATCTACCGACCGTACCCCGGGTTGTCCGATGACCTCCATGGCCGCGGGAGCCCGGTGCCAACCGGACCCATCTTTGCGTGCTGGCTACCCTCGATAGTTAGACGGGGTCCGCCGGTCCCCGTCTGGTCCAGGGGAGGGACGACATGGCCGACCAGACGCAACCGTGGGCCGAGCGGACCGTCGAGGTGCCGCCGCAGTCAGGCGTCGGGGTGCCGCCGCAGCCCGGGGTCGGGGTTCCGCTGCAGTGGGGAGGCGGGGTGCCGCCGCAGCCGGAGGCCGGGGTGCCGCCGCAGCCGGATGCCTTCCAGCGGGGGGTGGCCTCGGTAGGGCAGACCGGTACCCGTCGGACCACGCCGTTCCCGGCGGTCGAGCAGGAGGAGGTCGGAGCGGGCTGGCCGGAGGCGCGGGCTTCGCGTCGGCCGATGAGCTGGCACCTCGCGCAGCTCCGCCCGGGCCGGGAGTGGAGCGCCGGCGGAGCGCTCTTCGCGTTCGTCTGTTGGGGGATCTGGGCGATTTCGGGTGGCGGCAACCTCGCCGCACCACTGTTGATCTTCTTGTTGAGTCTGCTGGTGGCGGTCGGGCTCTTCGCCCTCGCCCGGCTCGTTGGCCGGGTGGTACTGGAGCAGCGTCTGGGCCGGGTGCGACGTGGCGCCCGCGGCGCGCACCTGGTGACGGCTGTTTTTCTCGTCAGCCTCGGCTTCGGGTGGCTCAAGCAGACCGAGTGGGTGGTGTCGTTCTGGAGCTGGATTACCAACAGCTGACGGGGGCGGTCTTCGGTCCGTTGACTTGAGTCGCTGTTGAGTGGGGCTCGGGAGAATCGGTCGGCTCAGCTTGGCGCCGGACCCGAGGAGCCCCGTGACGTACGCATCAGTGGCCGGGCTGGTTGCCGACTGCGCCGCTCCGGTTCCGGGGGTGGCGGGCTGATGGGTTGGCTCCGGCGCATCAAGTCCGAGCTGGCGTTCGGCCTGAGCCTGTTCGGGGCGTCGGTCGTCGGAATGGATCCCCGGGAGATTCTGCGGGGCGGTCGGGCCCGTTGGGGTGACGCGGCGCCCGCGGGCGGTGCCGGGCCGGAAGGCGATTCTGCCCTGGCCGACAGTTCTTCCCCGGTCGTCGGGGGGCCGCCGGCTGGCGCTTCCAGGCCGCGGCGGGTCTCCGAGCAGCCGCCGCCGGGCCACCCGGAGCGGCTGGTCCCAGATCAGCCCCTCACCGACGAGGAGCGGCGGATCTGGCTCCGGTTGTGGTGATCGTCGGAGCCCCCTGAGTCGCGGGTGGCGGTCAGCTGTGTGCCGTCCAGCCCGCCGCCGACGAGCCCGGATCCCGCAGTGGCCTCGATCGTGGGTCGCGGCCCTGGCCGGTCGGGTGCTCGTTGCTGCAGCTCCGGGTCGAACGGCGGTGAGCATTGCCGGCGGGGGTGGTGACTGCTAGTGTTTCACGTGTAAGGAAAAAATGACATGTGAAGGGGTCTTGTGTCAGTGGGCGGACCGACCGGAGACGACCTGGTCGAGATGCTGGCGGCTCTGGCCAATCCGATTCGACTGCGCATCGTCGCGACCTTGGCCGGCCGTCGTGACTACGTGAGCCAGCTGGCCCGCGAGCTTGGAGTGAGTCGTCCACTCCTGCACATGCACCTGCGGCGGCTGGAGGTGGCAGGCCTGATCACCGGCCGGCTCGAGCTCTCCGACGATGGCAAAGCCATGAAGTACTACGAAGTCACCGACTTCGACCTGCACCTGACCGCATCGGCGGTGGCCGAGGCGGCCCAGACCCTTACCCGGCCGGACCCAGGAAAGGGTCCCGCACCCAAGGAGTCAACGTAATGGACCCGCTTGGAGGGGAAATGTCCTGGCCAACGACAGTCTTCCTGCTGGTCGTGGTCATCGTGGCGGCCTTTCTGGTCGCCCTGGTCATCGTCGGGCTGTTCGAGGGCCGAAAAGAGAAGCGGGCAGCCGCCCGCGCAGACGACCTGCGTCAGCTCGTGCACCGGTTCGAGAAGCTCGCCGAGAACACTCTCGACGCCCAGCAGCGGAGCGCCGTTGACCTCGCCGAACTACGAACCCGTACGGCATCGATCGAACACATCCTCCGCAGCGTGGAATGAGAGGGGAAACCGATGAAAGGAATCCGTTTCTACGCGTACGGCTCTCCCGAGGTCCTCACCCTTGAAGATCTTGACATGCCAGCCGTCGGTGCCGACGACGTGCTGGTCCGGGTGCGGGCCGCCTCGGTCAATCCGGTGGACTGGCACATGATGCGAGGCAGCCCGTACATCACCCGGGCCCAGGGTGGACTGACCCGCCCCAAGGCGAACACGCTCGGGTACGACCTGGCCGGGCAGGTCGAGGCGGTGGGCAGTAATGTCACCACGCTCCAGGTGGGAGACGAGGTGTTCGCCCTGCAACAGGGGGCGTTCGCCGAGTACGTCACGATGCGCCACGACGCCGGAGTGCTGAAGAAGCCGGCCCGCCTGACCCCGGAACAGGCCGCCTCCGTGCCGGTGGCCGCCCTCACCGCCTACCAGGCGCTACGCCACCACGGGCGGCTGCAACCCGGTCAGCGGCTCCTGGTCAACGGCGCGGCGGGTGGCGTGGGCACCTTCGCCGTGCAGATCGGCAAGGCGCTGGGAGCCGAGGTGACCGGGGTCTGCAGCAGCCGAAACGTCGAGCTGGTCCGCGACCTGGGCGCCGACCACGTCATCGACTACACCACAGCGGAGTTCACCCGCAGCGGACAGCGCTACGACCTGCTCCTCGACAACGTCGGCAACCACCCGCTCCTCGCCTGCCGACGCATCCTCACCCCGCGGGGCACACTCATCCTGAACAGCGGTTCGGGCGACGGGCTGCTCGGCCCCCTGGCTCGCGTGCTCCGTGGGCTCGCCCTGTCCCCGTTCGTACGGCAACGCCTGGTGTTCTTCGTGGCGAGCCCCAACCGGGACGACCTGGCGGCGCTTTCCGATCTCTTCGAATCCGGAAAGGTCACCCCGGTCCTCGACCGGACCTATCCCCTGAGCGAGGTACCCGAGGCGATCAGCTATCTCGAGGGAGGTCACGCCCAGGGAAAGGTCGTCATCACCATCTGACCGGCCGCTTCGCCCCTTCGGTGGTGTCCCGTCAGCGCCCGGCGGGCGGTAGCCCGTGCTGGACCGCACGGCGCTACCGAATCGGGCCGATCTACCGGGAGGCAACATGAGCCGGAGCACCGCGAACAACGACGACCGACGCAGCGAGGGCGCCGCCGGCACGGTCGGGGGGCGACGGGGCTCCTGGGCCGGGTGTGGCGCCGGCCTCTGGTCGCTGTCGTTCGCCGGGTTGAGCTTTCACTGGGCGAATCTCGCCAACCGGGTCCAAGCGCCAGCTCAGCCCGCAACACCGGCCGTACGGGTGAGGGCCCCTCGTCGCACGACGTAGGACAGGGCGAAGCCCGTCAGCACGACCATCAGCAACGGCAACAAGCTGGCGTCCTCGGACATGTGCACCCACAGCGGCGTCTCGGTCTCGCTGCGCACCCCACCCAGATCCTTGACCGCACCGGTCAGCATCGCGGGCAACCAGTGCAGGGCGTACTCCCGGGGGGCGTCCGTCGAGCTGAATCTCACTACCACAAAGGCAACCAGCGCCGCGTTGATCGCTATGACACCACCAATCACGCTGACAACGGTCGCAAGGAGGGAGTGCGAGTGTCGCACCAAGCTGGCGGTGGAGAAGAGGACCGCACCCCACAGCGCGGCGGCCAGCATCACCGCCAGTGAACGTGCACCGAACGGCCCCGTGGTCACCGTCAGCACTATTACCGAGGCGGTAAGGGAGCCCATCATGGGCAGAATTCGCCAGTGCCGCCGCTTGGCCAGTGTCCTGCCAAGCAGGACGGCTGTCGCCAAGAGCGCACCTACAGCCCCGGTGAAGAGTAGGACCTCGGACGACATGATGCCCCTTCCCGCCGGACTCATCGATGCGGCAGTGGACCATACCAATGGCGGGTGGGCTTCGCTACGTTGGAAGAGTTGCTTCCGCGCCGGGACGGTTGTGGCCCGGGTGTGCGTTAGCGGTCAGCCACGATGTGCGGTGTCGATGACGAGGTCGGCGCGGTCGCGGGTGCCGTCCGCGGCGAAGAATTCCTCCTCCTCGACCATCCACTTCTGCCAGAGTTGCGCGGCGCCGGCGAAGGAGCGGTCGCGGGTGAGGCCGCGCGTCAGCCGTAACGGTGCCGGTGCGTCGACCCAGACCGCGTAGGCGAGCCGACCGATCGTGTCGCGGCGGGTGCAGGTGAGTCCTTCGAAGATCACGACCGGGGCCCAGGGTAGGGTCTTCCACTCGCCGAGCCTGTTGCCGTACCAGTCCGTCCAGTCCCGCGCTTGATAGTGGGCATCCTGGCCGCGAAGCAGTGGGGTGAGTACCTGGGCGTCAAAGCGAGGCCACCAGCCGGCGGAGTTGTCCCACGACACGAAGTCGTCGATCTCGATGATCGGCGCGTGGAGTGCCGCCGAGAGGTCACGGGCAAGGTGGCTCTTTCCGGAGCCGCTCGGGCCGTCGATGCCAACGATGCGGATGCCGTTGATCGGCCTACGGGCGGCAACAGCGGCGGCAAGCCGATCGATGGTGTTGACGGTCACGGCGAGACCCTACTGCGCTGACCATGATCAGAGGCGGCGGTTGGTCGCCCTCGTGGTCATCCCGGCCCACCGCCGTACGATGCAGGTGTGGACCCGCTCGACCTACCTGTCATTGTGGAGGTGTGCAGATCCCTCAAGCGAGGCTGGGAGTTGGGCGGAATCAGCCATGAGGCATGGGGTGCGGATCTGGACGAGTTGCTGACCCCGATCGATCCATTGGCAAGCGTGACGCTCAGGCTGGGTGAGACGTCCGGCGTAGCCGAGATATGGCCGACTGGATACGTCAGGCTGGAGCGTGGGGGTAGCTGTGTTGACCACGTCCAGGTTGGTGGACCTGCTGAACTCCGGGATCAGCTCGTGCGGTTGACAAACTGGGTAAAGGAGCACGACCAAGGAGCTGGTTAATACCTGAGCGAGCCCTGGTTGTCGCCTAGCTCCGGTCGGACTACCGGAAGAGTCTGTCTCCACTGTGGAGTCCAAGGATGAACCGCTGTCCTGCCTACGTAGCGAGCACTCGAAGTCAAACTCTCCGGTGCCACTGCTGTCCAGCGTTGTCGGCATCAATGCCGAGACGTTCTGCTTCGGCCAGGTTGCTTCTCGCGGCTCGTACGCGAACCGGTCCCGCCGCTATCTCGAACCGTGCGGCTTCCGGCTCGTGGTCGGTGCAGCCCATGACGACGAGTCGGCCCGAGGGAACGTGCAGGCTTGCCTCCAGAACGTGGTCGAACTCCGCGCTGTCGTCTTCTGGCGCTGCCTCCAGCATCTCTACCGTCACGGCCACGTTGACGTTGACGGCGGTGCCGACCGCCATGGCGTCCGTGTCAACGGCAAGGTCGTCGAGCACCGCCTCATCGGTCCAGGCGTCCCCAAGGTCGGTGACGGACCCGTCGTCGAACACGTAGACCTGGTGGTAGTCCGCGAAGAGTTCCAACTCCGTCGAGGTCAAGACACCCTTCCAGTCTTCGTGCGCTCCGATTGTCGCCAGAGCGGACCTTGATCCGTACGACCGAACCGCACGCGAGCTACGACACAGCTTCGGGTCCCTGCTATCTGACGGCGGCATGCGCATTGAGCAGATCACCGATATCTGTCGGCGCTCAAGGGCATGCTGCGGTGATCCGGCAACTTCGGCCGTGCGGCCAGGTGGACGCGGACGGTCGCAGCGCTCGGGCTGCCCGGCTCTCACTTCCATGACCTGCGCCATACCGGCTGACACCCTCGCCACAGCCTCCGCCCACGGCTGACCGGCAAGATCGGGGCGGGGAGTGTCCGACCAGCCCAGAATTGCGGGATGCCGCCTCTGAGCTGGGCCGGAGGTTGTTGGAGCGGGCGACGGGAATCGAACCCGCACCGTCAGTTTGGAAGACTGAAGCTCTGCCATTGAGCTACGCCCGCGACGGCCTCCGTGTGGAGGCGCGCCGACAGCGTACCCAATGCCGCCGATCTCCGCGTAGCCTGCCCATGGCTGTGGTCGGGAACGAACCTCGGGCACAGGCCGGGCGGGCTCGGGAGAGCTCAGCCTGCGGTCGGTGCGGCGCGACCGAGGGGTTCCCGCTGCCGCTACTCCAAGCCGGCTGGTGGGCTCCGTCGGTCGACCCTACGGCGGAACACGCGATCGGATGTGGCCCCGGGGAACTATGCGGTGGCGTGGACGGCATAGACTGCATCCCGCCACGGGGTGTGGCGCAGCTTGGTAGCGCACTCGCTTTGGGAGCGAGGGGCCGTGGGTTCAAATCCCGCCACCCCGACTGTCGTTCGCGGCCGGGTCGACCCGGGTGCCGCCGTTCTACGTGTGGTTCCCGGGCACTGCCTGCAGGCCGTACCGGCTCGCCTACACTCGATGGGCTGTAGACAGCGCCCAGACCACCAAGATCCGTCAAGGAGTACGCCTGTGAAGAGCACCGTCGAGACTCTGAGCCCGACGCGCGTGCGGCTCGCCATCGAGGTGCCGTTCGTCGAGCTCGAGCCGAGCCTCAAGAAGGCGTACCGGGAGATCGGCCAGCAGGTCCAGGTTCCCGGCTTCCGCCGGGGGAAGGTTCCGGCCGCCGTGATCGATCAGCGGGTCGGCCGGGGCACCGTGCTCAACGAGGCGGTCCAGGAGGCCATCCCGCAGAACATCCTCTCGGCGGTGCGCGAGCATGACCTGAAGACGCTTGGTCGTCCCGAGGTCGAGATCACCGAGTTCGCGGACGGTGACTCGCTCAACTTCACCGCCGAGGTGGACATCCGGCCGGAGCTCAACCTCCCCGACCTGTCGACGGTCGAGGTGACCGTCGATGAGCTCAAGATCGATGACAGCGAGATCGACGAGCAGGTGCAGAGCCTGCGGGAGCGGTTCGCGACGCTGAAGACCGTCGAGCGGGCAGCCGCCGAGGGCGACTTCGTGCAGATCGACCTGAACGCGACCGTTGACGGCGAGGAGGTCCCGGGGGGCTCGGCGACCAACCTCTCGCACGAGGTCGGCAGCAAGCAGCTCCTGCCGGGCCTGGATGAGGCCGTCGTCGGCCTGGCGGCCGACGCGAGCACCACCTTCACCACGCAGCTGGTCGGCGGGGACCACGCCGGCCGCGACGCCGAGGTATCGGTGACCGTCCGCACGGTCAAGGAGAAGGAACTGCCGGAGCTGGACGACGACTTCGCCGAGCTGGCTAGTGAGTTCGACACCATGGCGGAGCTTCGCGACGACGTCCGCGAGCGGGTGACCCGGAGTAAGCAGGTCGAGCAGATCTACGCCGCCCGGGACAAGGCCCTCGAGCAGATTGTCGAGGCGGTCGAGGTGCCGGCGCCGGAGGGGGTCGTCCGCGAGGAGGTCGAGAGCCGCAAGGCGGCGATGGTGGATCAGCTTGAGCGGATCGGCGCCTCGATGGAGGAGTACCTCGCGGCCGAGGAGAAGACCGAGGAGCAGATCAACACCGAGCTCACCGAGGCGGCCGTCCAGGGCGTGAAGATTCAGCTCCTGTTGGACACCGTCGCCGACGCGGAGGAGATTCAGGTCTCCGACGACGAGTTCGGCCACGAGATCGTGCACCGGGCGCAGCGCGCCGGGGTGGCGCCGCAGCAGTTCTACGACCAGCTGGTCCGCTCGGGTGCCGCCGGCGCGGTCTTCGGTGACGTCCGGCGGGGCAAGGCCCTGGCCTCGATCATGGATCGCATCACGATCAAGGACGCCACCGGCGAGGCGGTCAGCCTCGACGCCCTGCGCGCCGAGAACGAGGCCGCGCACGCTCACGCGGAATGATCTTAGGTTTCGGCCGCCGTCCCCGCCGCTGGCTGGGGCGACGGCCGAAACCTGTTTTTGGGTACGCCTGACCGGGCTGCGCTGAGAGCGAACAGTGCCCTGACCGGGGTTCTGCCACTCGGTCGAGCCGTTAGTGTCGGGTAGGACGGTACGGAGAGCGAAGGGCTGCCATGACCGACATGCACATTCCGCCGACGCCGCTCCGGGCGATCGACGCCCGCGGTGGCGACAACATTGGCAACCTCGACGACTCGGTCTACAACCGGTTGCTCAAGGAGCGGATCATCTTCCTGGGCAGCGAGGTGACCGACCAGGTCGCCAACCGCATCTGCGCGCAGCTGCTGCTGCTCGCCGCGGAGGACCCGGACCGCGACATCAACCTCTGGATCAACTCGCCGGGCGGCTCGGTCTACTCGGGCATGGCGATCTACGACACGATGCAGTTCATCGACAACGACGTGTCCACGGTGGCGATGGGCATGGCGGCCTCCATGGGTCAGCTGCTGCTCTGCGCCGGCACCAAGGGCAAGCGGTACGCCCTGCCGCATGCCCGGATCATGATGCACCAGCCGTCGGGTGGCATGGGCGGCACCGCATCGGACATCGCTATCCAGGCGGAGCAGATGCTCTACACCAAGCGGATGTTCCAGGAGCGGGTCGCCTTCCACACCGGCCAGACTCAGGCGGAGATCGAGGCAGACTCGGACCGGGACCGTTGGTTCACCGCCCAGGAGGCCATGGAGTACGGCTTCATCGACAAGGTGATCACCGGGGCCGCTCAGGTTCCGGAAGGCGCCGGGACCCTGAGCTGAGCGAGGAGCTGACGATGACCGACCTGAGCCTGCCGCCGCAGTTCGCGGCCGTGCACAACCGCTATGTCCTGCCGTCCTTCGTCGAGCGCACGTCGTACGGGGTGAAGGAGTCCAACCCGTACAACAAGCTCTTCGAGGATCGGATCATCTTCCTCGGGGTCCAGGTGGATGACGCGTCGGCCAACGACGTGATGGCCCAGTTGCTCACGCTGGAGGGCACGGACCCGGACCGCGACATCATCATGTACATCAACTCGCCGGGTGGCTCGTTCACGGCCATGACGGCGATCTACGACACCATGCAGTACGTCCGGCCGGATATTCAGACGGTCTGCCTGGGGCAGGCGGCCAGTGCGGCGGCGGTGCTGCTCTCGGCCGGCACGCCCGGTAAGCGGATGGCACTGCCGAATTCGCGGATCATCATCCACCAGCCTGCCACGGAGGGGGGCTACGGGCAGGGCTCGGATATCGAGATCCAGGCCCGGGAGATTCTGCGGATGCGTACCCAGCTGGAAGAGATGCTCTCCCGGCACTGCAACCAGCCGGTGGAGAAGGTCCGCAAAGATATCGATCGGGATAAGATTATGACGGCCGAGGAGTCCCGCGAGTACGGGTTGGTCGACACCATCCTCACCAGCCGTAAGAAGGGCTTGTTGGCCGCCAACGCCGCCAACTGAGCCGGATCGGGTCAGGGGTCGGCCGGGGTAAACTCGACCGACCTCTGACACACCCGTTTTAGGGGTCGGAGAAATCCGCGCCAGCGGGTAACGTCGGGTCTGTGCCGCTTCGCCGGTCGATCCGGTGGTAGCTGAGATGGGCGGCGCGTGGTGTCCGGGAGTCATGGCCGGATCACCGGCCGACGAGTGCAGGGAGACTGTGGGTGGCACGGATCGGTGACGGCGGCGACCTACTGAAGTGTTCCTTCTGTGGGAAATCGCAGAAGCAGGTCAAGAAGCTTATCGCTGGTCCCGGTGTCTATATCTGCGACGAGTGTATCGATCTCTGTAACGAGATCATCGAAGAAGAGCTGGCCGAGTCGGGTGAAGTGAAGTGGGAAGAGCTTCCCAAGCCGATGGAGATCTGCCAGTTCCTCGACAATTACGTCGTGGGTCAGGCTCAGGCCAAGAAGGCTCTCGCCGTCGCGGTCTACAACCACTACAAGCGAATTCAGGCCGAGGCGGCCGGTGCGCCCAGCGTGGACAGCGTTGAGCTGGCCAAGTCCAACATCCTGCTGCTTGGTCCCACCGGGTGCGGCAAGACCCACCTGGCGCAGACCCTGGCTCGGATGCTCAACGTGCCGTTCGCCATCGCGGACGCCACTGCCCTGACCGAGGCCGGCTACGTCGGGGAGGACGTGGAGAACATCCTCCTCAAGCTGATCCAGGCCGCCGACTACGACATCAAGCGCGCCGAGACCGGGATCATCTATATCGACGAGGTCGACAAGATCGCGCGTAAGTCGGAGAATCCGTCGATCACCCGCGATGTCTCCGGCGAGGGCGTGCAGCAGGCCCTCCTCAAGATGCTGGAGGGGACGGTTGCGAACGTTCCGCCCCAGGGCGGCCGCAAGCATCCGCATCAGGAGTTCATTCAGATCGACACCACCAACGTGCTCTTCATCTGTGGCGGTGCCTTCGCCGGCCTCGACCAGATTATTGAGGCACGTACCGGTCACGGCGGCACGGGTTTCGGTGCCCGGCTGCGGGCGGTCTCGGAGCGTTCCACCGATGACACCTTTAGCCAGGTGATGCCGGAGGACATGCTGAAGTTCGGTCTGATCCCCGAGTTCATCGGTCGGCTGCCGGTGATCACCAACGTTCGCAGTCTCGACCGTGAGGCTCTGGTACAGATCCTCACCGAGCCGCGAAACGCGCTCGTCCGGCAGTACCAGCGCCTCTTCGAGTTGGACGGCGTCGAGCTGGAGTTCGAGCAGTCGGCCCTGGAGGCGATCGCCGACCAGGCGATGCTCCGGGGCACCGGCGCCCGCGGCCTTCGCGCGATCATGGAGGAGGTTCTGCTCTCCGTGATGTACGAGGTGCCGAGCAACCCCGACGCGGCCCGCGTCTTGATCAATCGCGAAGTGGTGTTGGAGAACGTCAACCCGACGATTGTTCCGCGTGAGTTCACCAGCCGTCGGGCGCGGCGGGAGCGTGAGGATAAGTCGGCGTGATCGGGTTGGTCCGTTCGGGGGGCTAGCCGAGCCCGAAAGGCCCTCCAGCCACCTCGCTGCCGTCAACTTTGCCGCGGCCACAGTCCTGCTTCTGTTCCGCTGACTCCCCTGCCCGTAACCTGGGTGCATGCGAGTCGCGGTCTGCCAGTTGAATGCCCGGGATGACCGAGGGTCAAATCTGGCAGCCGCCGAGGCCCTGCTGGAGCGGGCGGCGGCCGGCGGCGCCGATCTGGCGATCCTCCCCGAGTATGTCGACTATCTCGGTCCGGCCGCCGGGCAACCGGTCGCGGAGCCGGTGGACGGGGAGGTCGGGACCTTCTTCGCCGATGCCGCGCAGCGGCTTGGTATCTGGGTCGTGGTTGGTTCGATTCACGAGCGGGGCCCGGATCCGGAGCTCTCGTATAACACCTGTCTGGTGTTCGATCGCTCCGGGGCGCTCGCCGCCACCTATCGCAAGATCCACCTGTACGACGTGGAGATACCCGGTCGGGTGTCGTATCTGGAGTCAGCCACGGTCGCCGCTGGCGTGCAGCCGGTCGTCGTAGACGTGGAGGGCATTCGGGTTGGGCTGTCGATCTGTTACGACCTCCGTTTCCCCGAGCTCTATCGTCAGCTCGTCACGGACGGTGAGGCGGAGCTACTCCTTGTCCCGGCAGCGTTCATGCTGCACACGGGGCGGGACCACTGGGAGGTGCTGTTGCGTGCCCGGGCCATCGAGAACCAGTGCTTCGTTGCGGCTGCGGCCCAGACGGGGGACCACGAGCCGAGCCGTACCTGCTTCGGGCGCAGCATGGTGATAGATCCCTGGGGGACAGTGCTCGCCCAGGTGCCAGATGGTGCCGGGCTCGCGATTGTCGACCTCGACCTGGAGCGGCTGCGGACGGTCCGGGCCGAGTTGCCGAGCCTGGCCAACCGTCGCCTGTAGTCTCCCTGAGCCCAGCCGTCAGAGTTGCAGGCGGCGAACGGCTTGTCGTCGAGCCGCTGTTCGTCGGATCCGTCCTCAGTCCTGTAGGAGGACCCCGATTGTTGCGAGGCCGACGATGGCGGCGGCGGTGACCAGGAGCGCCGTTGTCATTCGCGAAGGTCCCCGACGAGCCAGCCGGCCGATCGACAGGACCAGGACGACGAGTACGAAGGCACCGATGACGAGTTGCCAGAACGGCAGGAGCAGCCCGAGCAGCACCTCCTCGGCCAGCACCGGGGTCGCTGTCAGCTCGGCCATGCAGACACTCTCCCACGGATGAGCGGTTCCGGTCTTCTGCACGGGGTTGAGTGGTGGCGGCGGAGCTGGGCGTCGCCGCCGGTTGGTGTCAGTGATGGATCTTGATTTGCCTTCTGCGGGGGGACCGCGTAACTTTCTCTCTGCACGCGGGAAGCCGGGCAGACCGGTGGAGAGCGGGCACCAGGACCGTGGCGATATCGCCGAGCGGGGCTGGAGCGCGGGCGGTGTGAGGCGCTTCCGGAGACGGAGTTGCAATCACGAAGCCGACCGGGTAGAGTACTGAAGCCGGCAGGAGCCGGGCGGATAGCCGCGAGGCGGATGTCGGCCGGTCTGCCGATTCTCACAACAGTAACGACCGCCAAGTTGGCGTGCGTGATTGTGGGTGGGCTAAGACGAGTTTGTTGCCTGAATCGTCAGGTTGACGAGCGCGGAATGGCCCGGCTAGTTTAGAGCGGTTGCCTCTTGAGGGGCCCTGGTTTGGGGTTCTGATGGTGTGTGGTTGTTCTTTGAGAACTCAACAGGGTGTTTGGAAAGCCAGTGCCGTTTTGGTCTGGGTTGGCCTGCTGTTTGGTGGGTTGGCTTGGGCTTGAATTTGGCAGCAGATTGTTTTTTGTTGCTGGGGTTTTCTTCAAGTTTTTGTTGGAGAGTTTGATCCTGGCTCAGGACGAACGCTGGCGGCGTGCTTAACACATGCAAGTCGAGCGGAAAGGCCCTTCGGGGTACTCGAGCGGCGAACGGGTGAGTAACACGTGAGTAACCTGCCCTAGGCTTTGGGATAACCCCGGGAAACCGGGGCTAATACCGGATATGACTGGCTGCCGCATGGTGGTTGGTGGAAAGATTTTTCGGCTTGGGATGGACTCGCGGCCTATCAGCTTGTTGGTGGGGTAATGGCCTACCAAGGCGGCGACGGGTAGCCGGCCTGAGAGGGCGACCGGCCACACTGGGACTGAGACACGGCCCAGACTCCTACGGGAGGCAGCAGTGGGGAATCTTGCACAATGGGCGGAAGCCTGATGCAGCGACGCCGCGTGAGGGATGACGGCCTTCGGGTTGTAAACCTCTTTCAGCAGGGACGAAGCGTTTGTGACGGTACCTGCAGAAGAAGCGCCGGCCAACTACGTGCCAGCAGCCGCGGTAAGACGTAGGGCGCGAGCGTTGTCCGGATTTATTGGGCGTAAAGAGCTCGTAGGCGGCTTGTCGCGTCGACTGTGAAAACCCGTGGCTCAACTGCGGGCTTGCAGTCGATACGGGCAGGCTAGAGTTCGGTAGGGGAGACTGGAATTCCTGGTGTAGCGGTGAAATGCGCAGATATCAGGAGGAACACCGGTGGCGAAGGCGGGTCTCTGGGCCGATACTGACGCTGAGGAGCGAAAGCGTGGGGAGCGAACAGGATTAGATACCCTGGTAGTCCACGCTGTAAACGTTGGGCGCTAGGTGTGGGGGGCCTCTCCGGTTCTCTGTGCCGCAGCTAACGCATTAAGCGCCCCGCCTGGGGAGTACGGCCGCAAGGCTAAAACTCAAAGGAATTGACGGGGGCCCGCACAAGCGGCGGAGCATGCGGATTAATTCGATGCAACGCGAAGAACCTTACCTGGGTTTGACATCGCCGGAAATCCTTCAGAGATGGGGGGTCCTTCGGGGCCGGTGACAGGTGGTGCATGGCTGTCGTCAGCTCGTGTCGTGAGATGTTGGGTTAAGTCCCGCAACGAGCGCAACCCTTGTTCGATGTTGCCAGCGCGTTATGGCGGGGACTCATCGAAGACTGCCGGGGTCAACTCGGAGGAAGGTGGGGATGACGTCAAGTCATCATGCCCCTTATGTCCAGGGCTTCACGCATGCTACAATGGCCGGTACAATGGGCTGCGATACCGTGAGGTGGAGCGAATCCCAAAAAGCCGGTCTCAGTTCGGATCGGGGTCTGCAACTCGACCCCGTGAAGTCGGAGTCGCTAGTAATCGCAGATCAGCAACGCTGCGGTGAATACGTTCCCGGGCCTTGTACACACCGCCCGTCACGTCACGAAAGTCGGCAACACCCGAAGCCGGTGGCCTAACCCTTGTGGGGGGAGCCGTCGAAGGTGGGGCTGGCGATTGGGACGAAGTCGTAACAAGGTAGCCGTACCGGAAGGTGCGGCTGGATCACCTCCTTTCTAAGGAGCGCCATCCGTCGAAGGGCGGTATGGAGCCTCGGTTGCCTGTGTTGGGTGATGGGGTGCTCATTGGTCGGAGACACTGGCTAGTTGGTTTTGGCAGCGGTTTGATGCTCTTGTACACGCTCTCTTCGGGGGGTGGTTGGAAGGGGTTGATGATGCGGCTGGGGCTGGCGTTGGACACCCTGTTGGGTCCTGAAGGAATGACCGTGTGGTTGTTTCTTGGGCCGTGTGGTCTGTGATGTCGCCGGTTGGTGGTGTTGCGGGTTGGCGGTTTGCCTGGCGTGGCTTGCTTCGTATACCGGATGCTGGCTTTTGCCTCCTGTGAGGGGGTGGGGTTGGTGTTGCTGGTGCGGGGTGGTGGTTGCGGGTTGGTTGTTTGTTGAGAATTACACAGTGGACGCGAGCATCTTTGTGGTCAAGTTGTCAAGGGCGAACGGTGGATGCCTTGGCACCAGGAGCCGATGAAGGACGTGGGAGGCCGCGATAGGCCTGGGGGAGCTGTCAACCGAGCTGTGATCCCAGGGTGTCCGAATGGGGGAACCCGGCATCAGTCATGTGATGTCACCTGCACCTGAACTCATAGGGTGTGTGGAGGGAACGCGGGGAAGTGAAACATCTCAGTACCCGTAGGAAGAGAAAACAATTGTGATTCCGTGAGTAGTGGCGAGCGAAAGCGGATTGAGGCTAAACCGGCTGCGTGTGATACCTGTCAGGGGTTGCGTGGTTGGGGTTGTGGGACCCTGCGGCACGGGCTGACACTCGTGTGGGGAGTTATAAAGCTGGTGGTTAGTTGAACAGTCTGGAATGGCTGACCGTAGACGGTGAAAGTCCGGTAGGTGAAAGCTGCCAGTCTCCTGTGGGTGTTCCCGAGTAGCGGCGGACTCCTGTAATCTGCCGTGAATCTGCCAGGACCATCTGGTAAGCCTAAATACTTCCTGGTGACCGATAGCGGATAGTACCGTGAGGGAATGGTGAAAAGTACCCCGGGAGGGGAGTGAAATAGTACCTGAAACCGTTCGCCTACAATCCGTCGGAGCCTTTAGGGGTGACGGCGTGCCTTTTGAAGAATGAGCCTGCGAGTTAGTGGCATGTGGCGAGGTTAACCCGGGTGGGGGAGCCGTAGCGAAAGCGAGTCTGAATAGGGCGTCAGAGTCGCGTGTCCTAGACCCGAAGCGGAGTGATCTAGCCATGGGCAGGCTGAAGCGTGGGTAAGACTGCGTGGAGGGCCGAACCCACCAACGTTGAAAAGTTGGGGGATGACCTGTGGTTAGGGGTGAAAGGCCAATCAAACTCCGTGATAGCTGGTTCTCCCCGAAATGCATTTAGGTGCAGCGTCGTGTGTTTCTTGCCGGAGGTAGAGCACTGGATGGTCTAGGGGGCCTACAAGCTTACCGAAATCAGCCAAACTCCGAATGCCGGTAAGTGAGAGCGCGGCAGTGAGACTGCGGGGGATAAGCTTCGTAGTCGAGAGGGAAACAGCCCAGATCACCAGCTAAGGCCCCTAAGCGTGTGCTAAGTGGAAAAGGATGTGGGGTCGCATAGACAACCAGGAGGTTGGCTTAGAAGCAGCCATCCTTGAAAGAGTGCGTAATAGCTCACTGGTCAAGTGGTTCCGCGCCGACAATGTAGCGGGGCTCAAGCACACCGCCGAAGCTGTGGCATTCACGCGTGTACTTCGCATGGCCTTTGGGTTGTGTGTAGGTGTGTGGATGGGTAGGGGAGCGTCGTGCCGGGGGTGAAGCAGCCGAGTGATCGAGTTGTGGACGCGGTGCGAGTGAGAATGCAGGCATGAGTAGCGAATGAAGGGTGAGAAACCCTTCCGCCGGATGACCAAGGGTTCCAGGGCCAGGTTAATCCGCCCTGGGTGAGTCGGGGCCTAAGGCGAGGCCGAGAGGCGTAGTCGATGGATAACGGGTTGATATTCCCGTACCCGCGAAGGAGCGTCCCTGATGAACTTCGTTGTGCTAACCATCCGATCTTGGTGTGGTCTTTGGACTGTGCTGGGGGAGCGTGGGAACCTGGCGGGTAGTAGTCAAGCGATGGGGTGACGCAGGAAGGTAGCTGAGCCCGGCCGGTGGTTGTGCCGGGGTAAGCGTGTAGGCTGTGTCGTAGGTAAATCCGCGGCGCGTGTGGCTGAGACGTGATGCCGAGCCGATTCAGGTGAAGTCAGTGATCCTATGCTGTCGAGAAAAGCCTCTAGCGAGTTCCGAGCGGCCCGTACCCTAAACCGACACAGGTGGTCAGGTAGAGAATACCAAGGCGATCGGGTGAACTGTGGTTAAGGAACTCGGCAAATTGCCCCCGTAACTTTGGGAGAAGGGGGGCCGGAGACGTGAAGGCACGTGCTGCTGGAGCGTTGTATGGCCGCAGAGAGCAGGGGGAAGCGACTGTTTACTAAAAACACAGGTCCATGCGAAGAAGTAATTCGATGTATATGGACTGACGCCTGCCCGGTGCTGGAACGTTAAGGGGACCTGTTAGTCTTTCGGGGCGAAGCGGAGAACTTAAGCGCCAGTAAACGGCGGTGGTAACTATAACCATCCTAAGGTAGCGAAATTCCTTGTCGGGTAAGTTCCGACCTGCACGAATGGCGTAACGACTTCCCCACTGTCTCAACCACAGGCCCGGCGAAATTGCATTACGAGTAAAGATGCTCGTTACGCGCGGCAGGACGGAAAGACCCCGGGACCTTTACTATAGCTTGACATTGGTATCTGAATTAGCTTGTGTAGGATAGGTGGGAGCCGGTGAAGTGTGCACGCCAGTGCATGTGGAGGCAATCTTGAAATACCACTCTGGTTGGTTTGGGTATCTAACTTCGGACCGTTATCCGGTTCAGGGACAGTGTCTGGTGGGTAGTTTAACTGGGGCGGTTGCCTCCTAAAGGGTAACGGAGGCGCCCAAAGGTTCCCTCAGCCTGGTTGGCAATCAGGTGTTGAGTGTAAGTGCACAAGGGAGCTTGACTGTGAGACTGACGGGTCGAGCAGGGACGAAAGTCGGGACTAGTGATCCGGCACTGGCGAATGGAAGCGGTGTCGCTCAACGGATAAAAGGTACCCCGGGGATAACAGGCTGATCTTCCCCAAGAGTCCATATCGACGGGATGGTTTGGCACCTCGATGTCGGCTCGTCGCATCCTGGGGCTGTAGCAGGTCCCAAGGGTTGGGCTGTTCGCCCATTAAAGCGGTACGCGAGCTGGGTTTAGAACGTCGTGAGACAGTTCGGTCCCTATCCGCCGTGCGCGTAGGATACTTGAGAAGGGCTGTCCCTAGTACGAGAGGACCGGGACGGACGAACCTCTGGTGTGCCAGTTGTCCCGCCAGGGGCACGGCTGGTTGGCTACGTTCGGAAGGGATAACCGCTGAAAGCATCTAAGCGGGAAGCCTGCTTCAAGATGAGGTATCCCATCCACCTTTGGTGGGGTAAGGCCCCCAGCTAGACGACTGGGTTGATAGGCCGGAAATGTAAGCTCGGTAACGGGTTCAGTTGACCGGTACTAATAGGCCGAGGACTTGACTACTAAGTTGCTACGCGTCCACTGTGTATCTCTTGGCAAGCAAACATTGCCTGTGGTGTTGGGTGTGTTTGATATGTCGATAAGTGTTACGGCGGTCATGGCGGAGGGGAAACGCCCGGTTACATTCCGAACCCGGAAGCTAAGCCCTCCAGCGCCGATGGTACTGCACTCGGGAGGGTGTGGGAGAGTAGGACACCGCCGGGCAAAACTTTTGTTGAGGGCCGACCCTACCCGGGTCGGCCCTCAACGCTTTTCCCGGCGGGCACACCACCCGGAAGACAACACCGCCATCACCGCTTCCTCCGATCAGCGGGTCTGCATCTCGTTGCGCATCTTCCGGAACAGGTCAGCGGCGTCTTCTACCGGATGATCCGGAAACAGGCCCATCACCACGCTTCCATGGTCCGCCCAGCCGCACACAGCGAAATCGCCACCCGTGCCGCTGGTGGTGCCACACTTCAGCACCCCACCAAGGGGGCCTGGGGAGAGGCTCCGCAGGCCACTGACCTGACCAGTTTCGTCGGCCATCAGCCCGAACAGACTGTCCAGGTCGCGTTCGGGCTGCCAGAGCAGCGTGGTGCCGCCGAAGACGAGCACCGGCCGGCGTTCGTCCGTCGGATCCCGGTAGACGGTGCCGAAGCTCTGGTCCAACTCGATGCCGGCCGCGAACCCGTTCCGGAGATAGTCGGCCGTGCTGCGGGCCGGCTCGCTGTCGTCCCGAGTCAACCCGGCCACCTGCGCTGGGCTGGCTACCGTGGTGTCCTGCTGCTGGAAGACGCGCCAGCCCACAGCGCCGAAGGTTCCCGCGCCAGCGAGCCCCACGGCTGCCGCCAGCAGCCAGGCCACCCGGCGGCGACGAGCTCGGGTGTCGGTTCGTTTGGGCTTCGGAGCCGGGTCCTCGCCGTCGAGTCGGATCGGCTCGTCGGTCAGGTTGACTGGCTCGGGAGCCTCGTTGACGGCGCGTTCACTGAGGTGCCCGTTGGACATAACCGACACCGTACGCGAAGCCCTGGTGGCGCACGTAAGGTCTGCGGAAGCTCTCCGTAGACTTCCAGGAGTGACCGAGAGACTGGACGCCCAACGCCCCGACGCCCCGACCCTTGCCGGCCAGTACCTGCCGGGCGAGGTGGAGCAGCGACGGTACGAGCAGTGGGTAGCCGGCGGACACTTCCGCGCGTCGGCGGAGAGCGACAAACCCCCATACACCATCGTTATCCCGCCACCGAACGTCACCGGCTCGCTGCACATGGGGCACGCGCTGGACCACACGATGCAGGACGCTCTGATCCGGCGGAAGCGCATGCAGGGCTACGAGACGCTCTGGCTGCCCGGGATGGATCACGCCGGTATCGCCACCCAGAACGTCGTGGAGCGGCAGCTGGGCGAGCAGGGCCTGTCCCGGCATGACCTCGGCCGCGAGGCGTTCGTGGAGCGGGTCTGGCAGTGGAAGGCCGAGTCCGGGGGCGCGATTCTTGGGCAGATGCGCCGGCTCGGCGACTCCGTCGACTGGGAGCGGGAGCGGTTCACCATGGACGCGGGCCTGTCGCGGGCCGTCCAAACCATGTTCAAGGCGCTGTACGAGGACGGGTTGATCTATCGGGCCGAGCGGATCATCAACTGGTGCCCGCGCTGCCTCACCGCGCTGTCGGACATCGAGGTGGAGCACACGGACGACGACGGTGAGCTGGTGTCGATCCGATACAGCGACGAGGTCGTGGTGGCCACCACCCGGGCGGAGACGATGCTCGGTGACACCGCCGTCGCGGTGCATCCCGAGGACGAGCGCTACCAGCACCTGATCGGCACCGAGGTCGAGCTGCCGCTGACCGGCCGGCGCATTCCGATCGTCGGGGACGAGCATGTTGACCCGACCTTCGGCACCGGCATGGTGAAGGTGACCCCGGCGCACGACCCGAACGACTTCGAGATCGGCCAGCGGCACGACCTGCCGTCCCACACGATCATGGATGAGCGGGGCGTCATCACCGCGCCCGGGCCGTTCGCCGGCCTGGACCGGTACGAGGCGCGTCCCGCCATCGTCGCCGCCCTGCGGGAACAGGGCCGGATCGTGGCCGAGAAGCGCCCGTACTCGCATGCGGTCGGTCACTGCTCACGCTGCCGTACGACGGTGGAGCCCCGCCTGTCGTTGCAGTGGTTCATCAACACCTCCCCGTTGGCCAAGGCGGCTGGTGACGCGGTGCGGGACGGACGGGTGCGGATCGAGCCGGCGGAGCTGGCCAAGCGGTACTTTGCCTGGGTCGACAACATGCACGACTGGTGCATCTCCCGCCAGCTGTGGTGGGGGCACCGCATCCCGGTCTGGTACGGCCCGGCCGGTGAGGTCGTCTGCGTTGGTCCGGACGAGACGCCGCCGACCGGCGACGGCTGGCGCCAGGACGAGGATGTGCTGGACACCTGGTTCTCCAGCGGGCTGTGGCCGTTCTCCACCCTCGGCTGGCCGGAGCAGACTCCGGAGCTGGCCAAGTTCTACCCGACGAGCGTCCTGGTCACCGGCTACGACATCCTCTTCTTCTGGGTCGCCCGGATGATGATGTTCGGCCTCTACGCGATGGACGGCCGACAGCCCTTCGACGTGGTCGCGCTGCACGGCATGGTCCGCGACGAGCACGGCAAGAAGATGTCGAAGTCGTTCGGCAACGTGGTTGATCCGCTGGACTGGATTGATCGGTACGGCGCCGATGCCACCCGGTTCACCCTGGCCCGTGGTGCGAACCCCGGCGGGGACGTCGCCGTCAGCGAAGAGTGGTGCCAGGGCTCCCGTAACTTCTGCAACAAGCTCTGGAACGCGACTCGGTTCGCCCTGTTGAACGGCGCGCACACCCGGGGGGCGCTACCGCCGGCGACGGAACTGTCAACAGTCGACCGCTGGATTCTCTCCCGGCTCGCGCGTGTCACCGTGGAGGCGGACGAGCAGTTCGAGGCGTACGAGTTCGCAAAGGTTTGCGACCTGCTGTACCACTTCGCGTGGGATGAGGTCTGCGACTGGTACGTGGAGCTGACCAAGCCACTCCTGGCTGCCGGTGGTCCGGCCGCGGATGTCACTCGGCGCGTCCTCGGGCAGGTGCTGGACCAACTGCTGCGGCTGCTGCACCCGATCATCCCGTTCCTCACCGACGAGTTGTGGATCGCCTTGACCGGCGGTGAGACGGTCATGACGGCAGCCTGGCCGGCCGCCGACCGGGCGTTGGTTGACGCCGCCGCGGAGACGGAGATCGCCGCGCTCCAGCGGGTGGTCACCGAGATCCGGCGGTTCCGTTCCGACCAGGGGCTGCGTCCGACCCAGCGGGTCGTGGCCCGGCTCGACGGATTGGCCGGCGCCGGTATCGCTGGGCACGAACCGCTGATCCGGTCGCTGGTGCGCCTCGACGTGGCAGGGACGGACTTCCAGGCCAGCGCCGTTCTGACCCTGCCCGGTGAGGTGGGGGTCGCGCTGGACACCCGCGGGTCGATCGACGTGTCGGCCGAGCGGGCGCGGTTGACCAAGGACCGGGTGGCGGCGGCGAAGGAGGTCGGACAGGCCCGGACCAAGCTCGACAACCCGGCGTTCGTGGGGAAGGCGCCCGAGCCGGTGGTGCAGAAGATCCGCGACCGGCTCGCCGCCGCCGAGGCCGACCTGGTGCGCATCGACACGGCTTTGGAGGCCCTCCCCTCATGAGCGAGCAGACTGACTTCGCCGCCGTCGAGGCGGAACTCGCCACTCGCGGGTTCACCCGGATGGTCTTCGAGCTGGACCGGATCGAGATGCTGCTGGATCTGCTCGGGAGCCCACAGCGGGCGTACCCGTCGATCCACCTCACCGGCACCAACGGTAAGACCTCGACAGCTCGCATGATCGACTCGCTGTTGCGGGCGTTCGGGCTGCACACCGGGCGATACACCAGCCCACACCTGGAGACCGTCCGCGAGCGGATCAGCCTGGACGACGAGCCGGTGGACGAAGAGCGGTTCGTCGCCACCTACCGCGAGGTGGCGCCGCTGGCCCAACTCGTTGACCAGCGATCCGCGGAGCCCCTGACCTACTTCGACCTGACCACGGCGCTGGCCTTCGCCACCTTTGCCGACGCGCCGGTGGATGTCGCCGTCGTCGAGGTGGGCCTCGGTGGCGCGGAGGACTCGACCAACGTCCTTCAGGCCGGTGTCACGGTGTTGACTCCGATCGGGCTCGATCACACCGAGTGGCTCGGCGACACGATCTCCGACATCGCGCTCCACAAGGCAGGCATCATCCACAAGGGCGCGACGGTGATCTCGGCCGGGCAGGAGGAGGAGGCAGCGCGTCCGGTGCTCGAGCGCTGCGCCGAGGTCGGCGCGACGATCGCCCGAGAAGGCGCCGAGTTTGGGGTGTTGCGTCGGGCCGTCGCGGTCGGTGGCCAGGTGCTCACCCTGCAGGGGCTCGGCGGGCAGTACGAGGAGCTCTTCGTCCCGTTGCACGGTGCCCACCAGGCGCAGAACGCCGCCGTGGCGCTCGCGGCCGTGGAGGCGTTCCTCGGCGCGGGTGCGCGCCGCCAGCTGGATGTCGAGACGGTCCGGGAGGGGTTCGCCGCGGTGAGCTCGCCGGGGCGGTTGGAGCGGGTCCGCACCGCCCCGACCGTGCTGCTCGACGGCGCGCACAACCCGCAGGGCATGGCGGCCACGGTCACCGCGCTGCAGGAGGAGTTCGCGTTCAGCAAACTGGTCGCCGTCCTCGGTGTCCTCGGTGACAAGGACGCATTCGGCCTGCTCGAACTGCTGGAGCCGGTGGTTGACCAGCTGGTGGTCACCCGAAACAGCTCGCCGCGGGCGATGCCCACCCGGGAACTGGCGACGCTCGCCGCCGACGTTTTCGGCCCGGACCGGGTGGTGGTGGCGGAGCAGATGCCGGACGCCATCGAGGCGGCGGTGGCGCTGGCCGAGCAGGATGTCCCCGGTGAGCTGGCCGGGATCGGCGTACTCGTCACCGGTTCGGTGGTGACCGTGGCCGACGCCCGCCGGCTGCTGAAGCGATGACCGCCGCCGGGCGTCCGGCCGGCTCAGGACCGGCGGCCGGGCTGCCGAAGGGTTCAGGACCGGCGGCCGGGCTGTCGCCGGGTTCGGGACCGGCGGGCGAGCTGTCGCCGGGTTCGGGACCGGCGGGCGAGCTGTCGCCGGGCTCGGCGTCGCCGCCGCGCCGCTCCGGGTTGCGTAATCCGCAGCGGGCGGTGGCCGGTCTCGGTGCCGGGCTCCTGAGCCTTGAGGCCCTGGTCCTGGTGCTGGCCATCCAGCCGATCCGGGTGGTCGGCGGCGGGCTGAGTGCTGCCGCGATCGCCGCTGTGGTGACGCTGGCGGTGGTGGCGGTGCTGCTGGCCGGAATGATCCGTCGTGCCTGGGCCTGGTCGGCGGGGGTCGTTCTGCAGGGCGCGTTGCTGCTCGCCGGCGCGTTGCACTGGTCGCTGCTGGTGCTCGGGGTCATCTTCGCGTTGGTGTGGGCGTACGCCCTGCACGTGCGGCGGGTGATCCTGGGCTGACCGGCCCACTCAGGCCTCGGCGCGTTCCCGCCACTGGGTGAGGGCGATGCCGTGCCCGTCCGGGTCGCGGAAGGCGGCCGCCCACACCTCCAGCTTCGACCCACGGTTGACGACCCGCGGCGGATAGGTGAAGCGGACGCCGGATTCGCGCAGCCGCGTGTACGCCTCCTCGATGTCGTCAACCTCAAGGTTGACATGTACGAGCCGACGGCTGATGGGGACGGCCTCGGTGGCCTCCCGGAGCACCAGGCGGGTCGCCCCGGAGGCGAGCACCGCGTTCCCGGAGCCCTGGTCAACTTCGGTGAAGCCGAGATCCTGGTAGAAGGTGAGCGACCGCGTCAGGTTGGTGACGAGCAAAGTGAACCCCACCCCGGCGATCGGCGGGTCACCGGCGGGCTCCCCGAAGATCGCCTCGTCCAGGTCCGGGATCACCGGTTCCTCGGCGTACGGCGGCATCGGGTCGTCCAGGGGCAGGTCGATCGGGTCTGCCGGGGCCGGAACCCGGAACCCCTCGGCCATCGGTCCGGGCCCTTCGGGGGTCGGGCGAGCCGGCGTGGCGGTGGACGAGGTCTCGAATGGCCCCGCCGGGAACGGTGTCGCCTCGGTCGATGGGTCGAA
This sequence comes from Salinispora pacifica DSM 45544, assembly GCF_000378845.1. Taxonomy (NCBI): domain Bacteria; kingdom Bacillati; phylum Actinomycetota; class Actinomycetes; order Micromonosporales; family Micromonosporaceae; genus Salinispora; species Salinispora pacifica. The sequence goes on from NZ_KB905359.1 coordinate 4,390,290, forward strand.
TCGTTGTTCGGCCGGAGGTCGAGGGCTCGGCGCGGCGCGCCGCGGTAGGTCGCCCGGGGCGGGCGGGTTGACCAGTTCCCCGTCCAGAACTGTCGGGCCGCCAGGGACCTGGTGTACGACGACCGTGCTGGGTTCGGGCGGCGGCGGGACCGGGTCGCCGTACGGGTCCCGGAACTCGTCGTCGACTGCCCGGCCGGCCCACGGCGGTGCCTCCTGCTGGATCAGTAGCTCTTCTGCCGGTAGGTCCGGGTCCGGATAGTGTGGGGGCAGGTCCGCCCCGCTGACCCGCGCGGCTTCGGCGTGGGTGAGCACCTCGTCCCAGAGAACGCGAACGTGCCGCTGGTCGTCGAGCGCCACCCGGATCGGTAGGGTCTGGCCCGGCGCCGGCCACTTGGCGACCGGCACCCGTGGTTCGATGATCTTTTTGGAACGGGGTGGTAGCCCGGGTGCGTCGATGAAGAGCTGCAGCTCGCAGCGGCCGAACGCGTACTGGGTTGGTGGCTCGGAGACGGTGTGTACGGCCCCTTCACCGATGACCCAGGTGCGGCCGCCGGCGCGAACCGTGGCGAGGGCGACCGCCAGCACCAGGATGGCGCCGCCGAGCGCCACGATCGACCAACTCGGCATGCCCAGGCCGAACAAGACCACGAACGTAGCCACCGTGCCCAGCGCCGCGCCGACCAGCTTGCGGACCGGCGCGATCGGGCGGCTACCGCCATTCGCCACTGTGGACCTCCTGGAGGGGGTAGGGGTCAGGCTAGGCCGGCTCGCCCGCCGGGGGAAGGACCGACCGCCGCGCCGGCGCCGAGACCGGGCCGATACGCTGACCGTACCCAGCCCGGTCGCCTTCGGTGTACAGGAGGAACAGCGTGTCCAGCAGCAGTCCCGAGGAGCGTACGCTCGTATTGATCAAGCCCGACGCGGTCCGCCGCGGGCTGGTCGGCGAGATTATCTCCCGATTCGAGGGTAAGGGCCTGCGGCTCGACGCGATGGTGCAGCGGACGCTGGATGAGGACTTCGCCGATCAGCACTACGCCGAGCACGTCGGCAAGCCCTTCTACCCGCCGCTGAAGACCTTCATGACCAGCGGCCCGCTGGTCGCGCTGGTGCTCTCGGGCGATCAGGTCATCGAGGTGGTACGTGGCATGATCGGCGTCACCGATGGCCGGCGGGCCGCGGCCGGCACCATCCGGGGTGACCTGTCGTTGTCGAACCGGGAGAACCTCGTGCACGCCTCCGACTCCGTCGACAGCGCGAAGCGCGAGATCGGGCTCTGGTTCCCGGAACTGGTCTGAGGACCGCGGCTGAGGTGTTGTCGCGCGCGCCGACGGTAGGGTCGCGCCCACGGCAGGGTGGTGTCGCGCCCGCGGCGCGGTCGTCATCGGGTGTTCCCGGGGTGGCCATCTGGGCCGCGGGGAAAGGTCATGTCGGTTCGGTAGACCGGCGGGGTAAGTCCCCGACCCGGGAGGAACCATGACCGAGTTCGATCGACGTACGCTCCTGCGGACCGGCCTTGCCGTGGGCGCGGGAGCCGCTGGCGGAGCGCTCCTGGGAGGTGTCAGCGGCGCCGCCGGGCCCGCCGCCGCGGGTTGGCGCCCAGCCGGTCGTCCCGTTCTGACGCACGGGGTGCAGAGCGGCGACCTCTCCGCCGAGTCGGCGGTGGTGTGGACCCGGGCTGATCGGCCCGGCCGGATGCTGGTGGAGGTGGGCCGTCGGCCGGACCTGCGGGACGCCCGGCGGCTGCGTGGGCCGGTCCTGGACCCGACCGGGGACTTCACCGGCAAGGTACGACTGCGCGGGTTGCCGGCCGGTGAGCGCTGGTACTACCGGGTTCGGGCGGAGAGCCTGGACCGGCCCGGGTTGTGCAGTGAGCCGCTGACCGGCTCCCTGCGGACCGCCCCCGGTCCAGGCTCGCGGCGCGACATCCGGTTTGTCTGGACCGCAGATATCGCGGGGCAGGGCTGGGGCATCGCCCCCGACTTCGGCGGCATGTCCATCTTCGCCGCCATGCGCGCCGCCGAACCCGACTTCTTCCTCTGTGGCGGTGACACGGTGTACGCCGACAACCCGCTGACCGAGACGGTGTCGCTGCCGGACGGGCGGGTCTGGCGGAACCTCGTCACCCCGGAGAAGAGCAAGGTCGCCGAGACCCTGGCGGAGTTCCGGGGGCAGTACGCGTACAACCTGCTCGACGAGCACCTGCGGGCGTTCGTGGCCGAGGTGCCGCAGATCAACCAGTGGGACGACCACGAGGTGACGAACAACTGGTACCCGGGTGAGGTGCTCACCGATGACCGGTACACGGAGAAGCGGGTCGACGTGCTCGCCGCCCGTGCCCGGCAGGCGTTCGACGAGTGGTTGCCCACCCCGATCCGGGGCCCCCGCTACCGGCGGTTGCCGTACGGGCCGTTGTTGGACGTCTTCGTGCTGGACATGCGTACGCACAAGGACCCGAACGACGGGAACAACTACCCGGACCCGGACCGGGGGCTGCTCGGCCGGGAGCAGCGGGAGTGGCTGATCCGCGAGCTGACCCGCTCCCGGGCGACGTGGAAGGTGATCGCCGCTGACCTGCCGCTCGGGCTGGTGGTGCCGGACGGGTCGGCCCAGGAGGGTGTGGCGCAGGGCGACCCGGGGGCGCCGGCGGGCCGGGAGTTGGAGCTGGCCGAGGTGCTCCGGGCGGCCCATCGCGCCGGGGTGACCGGCATTTTCTTCCTCACCGCCGATGTCCACTACACCGCCGCCCACCACTACGACCCCGCCCGGGCGGCGATCGGCGACTTCACGCCGTTCTGGGAGTTCGTCTCCGGCCCGGCGCACGCCGGCGCTTTCGGCCCCAACCAGCTGGACGGCACGTTCGGCCCGCAGGCGGTCTTCGTCAACGCGCCGCCCAGCGCGAACACCAGCCCCGCGGCGGGTTTCCAGCACTTCGGCGAGGTGCGTATCGACGCCGACAGCGGTGCCTGCACGGTCCACCTGCGGGACCGCACCGGTAACTCGCTCTGGAGCACGACGCTTCCCGCTCCGCGGTGATCACGCCGGCCGATCATGGAGCTGGTCGGAGCTTCGTGATCGGCCGGTCCGGCGGTGGAAGTCGGCGGCGATCTCTGCCCGGGGTCGGGTAGGGTTGGCGACCACGGCGACGACCCGGCTATCACCGGTGAGCCTCCGGAAGAAAGGGCCGCCGCGCCCGAGTAGAACCGGACGGGTCCGGCCCGTCACAGCCGGCCAACGAGCGGGCGGTCGATCCTGATCGTCAAGCGGGGTGGTACCGCGGGCCCGGCCCCGGCACGCCGACGGCGTCCGGAACGGGTTCGTCCTCGCAGACCCACGAAGTGTGAGCTGCGAAGGAGCGCGACCCTCCGATGGCCTATCCGTTGCATGACCCGACCGCGACCGGAGTCCCCGCGAGCCCGGACCTGCCCGCGATCGAGCGCCGGGTCCTGGAGCACTGGACGGCCGACAAGACCTTTGAGGCCTCCGTCGAGGCCCGGCCGGCCTCCCGCCGATCCGCAGACGGCGTCGTCGCCGACGGCGCCCCCGCCGACAACGAGTACGTCTTCTACGACGGCCCGCCGTTCGCCAACGGCCTGCCGCACTATGGCCACCTCTTCACCGGCTACGTCAAGGACGTGGTGCCGCGCTACCAGACCATGCGTGGCCGGCGGGTGGAGCGTCGGTTCGGCTGGGACTGCCACGGCCTGCCCGCCGAGGTGGTCGCCGAGAAACAGCTCGGCATCACCAGCAAGGCGGAGATCCTCGACCTGGGAGTGGACCGGTTCAACGAGGCCTGCCGGAGCTCGGTGCTGGAGTTCACCCAGGACTGGGAGCGTTACGTCACCCGGCAGGCCCGGTGGGTGGACTTCGCCAGTGACTACAAGACGCTGGACCTGGACTACATGGAGAGCGTCCTGTGGGCCTTCAAGAGCCTGCACGACAAGGGCCTGGTCTACGAGGGCTTCCGGGTGCTCGCGTACTGCTGGCGGTGCGAGACGCCGCTGTCGAACACCGAGACCCGGATGGATGATGTCTACCGGGACCGGCACGACCCGACGCTCAGCGTGTGGTTGACGCTCACCCCCGACGAGGGCGCGCCGGAGCTGCTGCGCGGCGCCGTCGCGTTGGGGGTCTGGACCACCACGCCGTGGACGCTGCCGTCCAACCTGGCGCTCGCCGTCGGCCCGGACATCGAGTACGCGGTGCTGGAGCGGGACGGGCAGCGCTACGTGGTGGGCGCCGCCCGGCTCGCCGCGTACGCCAAGGAGCTGGAGGGGTACCGGCAGGTCGGCACCGTGTACGGCCGGGACCTGGTCGGACGCCGATACACCCCGCTGTACGACTTCCTGGTCGAGCCGGCGGGGGAGCACGCGTACCAGGTGCTCGGCGCGGATTTCGTGACCACCGAGGACGGCACCGGGATCGTGCACCTGGCGCCGGCGTTCGGCGAGGACGACCAGAACACCTGTAACGCCGCCGGCATACCCACTGTGGTCACGGTGGACGACCGTACCCGGTTTACCGCGCTGGTCCCGCCGTACCAGGGGGAGCAGGTCTTCGACGTCAACAAGCCGGTGATCCGGGAGCTGAAGGAACGGGGCGTGGTGTTCCGGCAGGACACCTACACCCACGCGTACCCACATTGTTGGCGCTGCGACACCCCGCTGGTCTACAAGGCGGTGTCGTCCTGGTTCGTCGCGGTGACCCGGTTCAAGGATCGGATGGTCGAGCTCAACCAGCAGATCAACTGGACTCCGGGGCACATCAAGGATGGCTCGTTCGGCAAGTGGCTGGCCAACGCCCGGGACTGGTCGATCAGCCGGAACCGGTTCTGGGGCTCGCCGATCCCGGTGTGGAGATCCGACGACCCGGCCTATCCGCGGGTGGATGTCTACGGCTCCCTCGCGGAGTTGGAGCGGGACTTCGGCGTCCGCCTGAGCGACCTGCACCGGCCCGCGGTGGATGAGCTGGTCCGCCCCAACCCGGACGACCCGACCGGGAAGTCCGTGATGCGTCGGGTCCCGGAGGTGCTGGACTGCTGGTTCGAGTCCGGTGCGATGCCGTTCGCCCAGGTGCACTACCCGTTCGAGAACGCCGACTGGTTCGAGTCCCACTACCCGGGTGACTTCATCGTCGAGTACATCGGGCAGACCCGCGGCTGGTTCTACACGATGCACGTGCTCGCCACGGCGCTGTTTGACCGGCCCGCGTTCCGTAACTGCCTGAGTCACGGCATCCTGCTCGGGTCGGATGGGCGCAAGATGTCCAAGAGCCTGCGTAACTACCCGGACGTTTATCACATCTTTGATACCTACGGTTCGGACGCGATGCGCTGGATGCTGATGTCCTCCCCGGTGCTGCGCGGTGGTGACATGGCGGTGCACGAGGCCGGCATCCGGGATGCGGTCCGGCAGGTGCTGCTGCCGCTCTGGAACGTCTGGTACTTCTTCTCGCTCTACGCCAACGCCGACGGGCGTGAGGCGCGGCGGAGCACCGCCTCGGCGCACCTGCTCGACCGGTACGTGCTGGCGAAGACGAACGAGTTGGTCTCGACGGTGCAGGCGCAGCTGGACGGGTACGACATCTCCGGTGCCTGCGCCACCGTTCGGTCCTACCTGGACGCGTTGACCAACTGGTACGTACGCCGTTCGCGGGATCGGTTCTGGTCCGGCGACGAGGACGCCTTCGACACCTTGTGGACGGTGTTGGAGACGCTCTGTCGTGTGGTCGCACCGCTGGCGCCGCTGACGGCCGAGGAGATCTGGCGGGGCCTGACCGGTGAGCGTTCGGTGCACCTGACGGACTGGCCGGCGGCGGCGGAGTTCCCCGCCGACCACGACCTGGTCGCCGCGATGGACGCCGTGCGGGGGGTCGCCTCGGCGGCGTTGTCCCTGCGCAAGGCGCGGGGTCTGCGGGTACGGCTGCCGCTGTCGGTGCTGACCGTCGCCACGCCGGCCGCCGCCACGCTGCGGCCCTTCGCCGACCTGGTCGCCGACGAGGTCAACGTGAAGCGGGTCGAGTTCACCGACGAGTTGGGTAGCTACTGCGAGCAGGTGTTGACGGTGGTGCCCCGGGCCCTTGGCCCGCGGGTCGGTAAGGCGGTCCAGCAGGTGATCAGGGCGGTCAAGGCCGGTGAGTGGGAGCTGGTCAACGGCGCACCGGTCGCCGCCGGGGTCACCCTCGCCGAGGGCGAGTACGAGCTGCGGCTGGTCGCCGCCGACGCCGAGCAGTCGGCGCCGCTGCCCGGCGGTGAGGGCGTGGTCGTCCTGGACACCGAGGTCACCCCGGAGCTGGCCGCCGAAGGTCTGGCCCGGGATGTGATCCGGGTGGTGCAGCAGGCCCGCCGGGACGCCGACCTGGATGTCTCGGACCGGATCGTGGTCGCGCTCGCCGCATCCGAGCAGGTGTGGGCGGCGGTCTCCACGTACCGCGAGGTGGTGGCTCGGGAGGTGCTCGCCGACTCGGTGGAGCTCATCCCCGGGCTGTCCGGGTTCACCGGTGAGGTGGGCGACGGTGAGCAGGTCGCGGTAACCGTCCGTCAGGTTTAGGCAGGGTGCGGAAGGGCTCGGGCCGTAGCCGGCGGCCCGGGCGTGCCCCTCCGCACCCCGCCCCGCCAAGTTGATCTTAAAGTTGGTCACTCGGTCAGCGGACCCGCCGCACCTCGCGCGGGGTGTCTGGTGGGGGTCCGCTACGGTGACACCGCCCCTGTGCCCGCATTCGACCAGCCGGAGGACCAGTGCCGCTGCTCTACACCATCGGCAAGCTCACCTTGGCGCCCGCGCTTCGGTTGGGCTTCCGTCCGACCGTGGAAGGGCTGGAGTACGTGCCGGAGACCGGCGGTGCGATCTTCGCTGGCAATCACCTCTCGGTCGCCGACGAGCTCTTCCTCGGCACGACGGTCCCCCGGCACCTGGCCTTCTGGGCCAAGTCCGAGTACTTCAGGGGCGCCGGGCTGAAGGGGCGGTTCTCCAAGTTCGTGCTCACCGGTCTCGGTGCCATCCCGGTCGAACGGGGCGGCGGTCGCGCGGCGCTGTCGGCCTTTGACGCGGCTATCCCCGCGCTCCGCGCCGGTGACCTCGTCGTCGTCTACCCGGAGGGGACCCGCTCCCCGGACGGGCGGCTCTACCGTGGACGCACCGGCGCGGTCCGACTCGCGGTGTCGGCGGGTGTGCCGATCATCCCGGTCGGCATGATCGGCACCGACAAGGTGCAGCCGATCGGTGCTCGGGTGCCTCGCCCCTTCACCGGGCGGATCACCGTCCGGTTCGGCAAGCCGTTGGACTTCACCGGGCGGTCGGACGACCGCAGCTCGCTGCGGGTCATGACCGATGAGGTGATGAGCGAGATTCAGAAGCTCACCGGTCAGGAGTATGTCCCGCGGTACGCGCCGGCACGTGGCCGTCCGCCGGTGGACGGGGAATCGGGCCCGGCCTGAACCGATGCTGGGGGAGCGGGGGCCCCGGCTAATTGACCCAGCCGGGCGACCGAGTCGCGGGAACGGACGCCGGAGGGGTCAGTCCGGCTGGACGACGATCTGCTTCCGTAGGGCGCCGAGCAGGGTGGCGCTGTCTGCCACCGAGAGCCGGGTGAAGACGGCGGTGGCGATGCTGCTGTGGTCAACGGAGGTGCAGACCACGACGTCGGTACCGTCCTCGTGACCAAGAGCGCAGCGTCCGTGCCGGCTGCGGACCCCGGTCCCGATGACCTGTGCCGGGCCGAGCGCGTACTGGCCGGTGAGCCGCTCTATCTCGGCTTCCGCTGCCGACTTCGGCGCGAGCCAGAGGCCGGTGCCGCCGAAGACCGTCACCTTCTTGCCGGCGCCGGTGCGGTATATGCCGGCGAAGGTATCGCTGGCCGTCCAGTGTGCCTCGTCGATCTGCCGCGCCAACTCCGCCGTGGTCTGTCTGCTGTGGTGGTCCTCGCGTAGGTGCAGGTCCCCGAACTCGGTCGGGAGGGCGGCGTGCGCCGGGAACTGGTTGAGCACCGGTGTCGCCCAGTAGGCTGGGCCGCCGCAGCAGCACGCGATGACGAACAGCAGCGCCCACGGCCACTTCCGGCGGTTGCGGCTCGGTGCCGAGCCGGTTGGCTTCGACGTCGGCCGACCGGGTGCCAGTGGACTGGCGAAGCCGGCGGGCGGTGGGGTCGGGTGACTGTGGTGAGCTGGGGCGGGAGCATCGGTGGGAGCCGGTGCGGCCGAGGGGACGGCCGCGTACCCGGCCGGCGGCGACGCGGCAGCCGCCGGGCCGGCGGAGGGTGGCTGTCGCGGGGCTGACGAAGGGAACGGGGCGGACGGGGCCGGTGGGGCCGGCGAAGGGAACGGGGCCGACGGGGCGGACGGGGCCGGTGGGGCCGGCGAAGGGAACGGGGCCGACGGGGCGGACGGGGCCGGTGGGGCCGGCGAAGGGAACGGGGCCGACGGGGCGGACGGGGCCGGTGGGGCCGGCGAAGGGAACGGGGCCGACGGGGCGGACGGGGCCGGTGGGGCCGGCGAAGGGAACGGGGCCGACGGGGCGGACGGGGCCGGTGGGGTCGACGGCAGCTCGATGGAGAGCAGGTCCCACCCGGTGGTGTCGGTGCCGGCCCACGGATCAACCGGGGTCTGGTCCTCCGGTGCCTCCGGGCGCCCTTCCGCCGCGGCGGGCTCGCTCGACTCCGCCCGGGACCGGCGGCGTGGCAGCGGCGCGGCAGCGGACCCGCTCCCGGCGGGAGCCGGTGGTTGGGTGCTCCCGTCGGCGGGGAACCTCTGGGTACGGGTCGGGCCGTCCGGTTCGGCGTTGGTCGGCTCCGGCATCGTGTCAATCTCCTCTCGGCGACCCGAGGCTAGTACCGACCTACCCGCGTCCGTGAGCCGCCGCCGTTGGGCTCGTCGTCGTTGCGCGTACCCTTGGGCATCATGAGTGCCCCGTCCACCACGCCGCGCAGCGCCGTGGCCAACTCCGTGTGGCCCCGGCTGGAGCCGTTGCTGCCCCAGGTCGCCAAGCCCATCCAGTACGTCGGCGGTGAGTTGGGGGCGGTGGCCAAGGACTGGGACACGGCCGCCGTGCGCTGGGCCCTGATGTACCCCGACGCGTACGAGGTCGGCCTGCCCAACCAGGGTGTGCAGATCCTGTACGAGGTACTCAACGAGCAGCCCGACGTGCTCGCGGAGCGGACGTACGCGGTCTGGCCGGACCTGGAGCGACTGATGCGCGCCCACCAGGTGCCGCAGTTCACCATTGACGCGCACCGTCCGGTGCGGGACTTCGATGTCTTCGGCGTCTCCTTCGCCACCGAGCTGGGCTACACGAACCTGCTCACCGCGATTGACCTGGCGGGAATTCCGCTCCTGGCCGCCGACCGCGGCGACGCCGACCCGGTGGTCGTCGCCGGTGGGCACGCTGCGTTCAACCCGGAACCGATCGCCGCCTTTGTTGACGCCGCGGTGCTCGGTGACGGCGAGGAGGCGGTCCTGGAGATCACCACGATCGTTCGGGAGTGGAAGGCCGAGGGCTCTCCCGGCGGCCGGGACGAGCTGCTGCTGCGGCTGGCCCGCACCGAGAGCGTCTACGTGCCGCGCTTCTACGACGTGGACTACCTGCCTGACGGTCGAATTCAGCGGGTCGTGCCGAACCGCCCGGACGTGCCGTTTCGGGTGCACAAGCGCACGACGATGGACCTGGACGCGTGGCCGTACCCGAAGAAGCCGCTCGTGCCGCTGGCGGAGACGGTCCACGAGCGGTACGCGGTGGAGATCTTCCGGGGCTGCACCCGGGGCTGCCGGTTCTGCCAGGCCGGCATGATCACCCGCCCGGTGCGGGAACGCTCGATCACCACGGTGGGGCAGATGGTGCGGGAGGGGCTGGAGTTCTCCGGCTTCCACGAGGTGGGCTTGCTCTCGCTCTCCTCGGCCGACCACTCGGAGATCGGCGACATGTGCTCCGGCCTGGCCCAGCAGTACGAGGGCACCAACGTGTCGCTCTCGCTGCCCTCCACCCGGGTGGACGCGTTCAACATCGACCTGGCGCAGGAGTTGGCCCGCAACGGCCGGCGGACCGGGCTGACCTTCGCCCCGGAGGGCGGGTCGGAACGGATCCGCAAGGTGATCAACAAGATGGTGTCGAAGGAAGACCTCATCCGGACCGTGGTCACCGCCTACACCAACGGCTGGCGGCAGGTGAAGCTCTACTTCATGTGCGGCCTGCCGACCGAGACCGACGAGGACGTCCTTGAGATCGCGGCGATGGCGCACGAGGTGATCCGGGCCGGCCGTGCGGCGACCGGCAGCCGGGACATCCGCTGCACAGTCTCCATCGGCGGGTTCGTGCCGAAGCCGCACACCCCGTTCCAGTGGGCCGCGATGGCCCGGCCGGAGGTCATCGACAATCGGCTGCGGCTGCTCAAACAGGCCGTCAACGCGGATCGCTCGCTGGGCCGGGCGATCGGCTTCCGCTACCACGACGGCGAGCCGTCGCTGATTGAGGGCCTCCTCTCCCGCGGTGACCGCCGGGTCGGCGCGGTGATCCGCCGGGTCTGGGAGAACGGCGGCCGGTTCGACGGCTGGAGCGAGCACTTCTCGTACCAGCGTTGGGTGGAGGCCGCCGCGGAGGTGCTGCCCGACTTCGGCGTCGACCTCGACTGGTACACCACCCGGGAGCGCGACGAGCTGGAGGTCCTACCCTGGGATCACCTGGACTCGGGCCTGGACAAGGACTGGCTCTGGCAGGACTGGCAGGACGCCCTGGGCGAGTACGAGCAGGACGACTGTCGGTGGACGCCGTGCTTCGACTGCGGTGTCTGCCCGGCCATGGACACCGAGATCCAGATCGGCCCGACGGGTAGGAAACTGCTCCCGTTGACCCCGGTCAACGGGCTGCGGGTCCCCAGCGACGCCCAGCAGTAGCAGTAGGTCCCGGGTACCGGCGACCGTCGTCGGCCTGAAACCGAGGAGCGCAACGATCAGTAGGAAACGACAGCCGGAGGGCGGACAGGCGCCGGTCGTCCAGCGGATTCGCCTCCGGTACGCCAAGCGGGGGCCACTGCGGTTCACCTCGCACCGAGACTTCGCGCGCGCCTTCGAGCGGGCGCTGCGTCGGGCCGGCGTACCGATGGCGTACTCCCAGGGCTTCACCCCGCACCCGAAGATCTCCTATGCCAGCGCCGCGCCGACCGGTGTGGCGAGCGAGGCCGAGTACCTGGAGATCGGGTTGCGGGAGTCGGTCGACCCGGCGGCGTTGCGGGCGGCGCTTGACGCGGCCCTCTCGCCCGGACTCGACGTGCTGGATGCGGTGGTGGCGACCGACGGCAGCCTGGTCGACCGGATCGAGGCGGCGCACTGGCGGATCGAGTTGCCGGAGGTGGACCCGGATGTGCTGCGCGCGGCGGTGGCCGCCTTCACCGCTGCGGACGAGGTCTTCGTCGAGCGGATGACCAAGCAGGGCCGGCGGACTTTTGACGCCCGGGCAGCTGTCATCGATATCAATGTGATCATGTCGGATGAGACACCTTCCGAGGCCGTGGCAGTACCGTGTGCGATACTCGAGCTGGTCGTGCGGCAGGTCACTCCCGCCGTTCGACCTGATGACGTCCTTTCCGGCCTCCGCGTGGTGGCCGACCTGGAGCCGCCGGTGTCGCCGCGGGTGACCCGGCTGGCTCAGGGCACGCTGACCGCGCAGGGTGCGATCGCGGATCCGTTGGACGCGGGCCGCGACGGGGCAGTTATCGGTGGACGCTGACCGACGGTCAGTGTCTGGCTAGGCAGACTTCGCCGGTCGCGCCGATCGCGACTGGCGGAAACACCTTTTGCGGCGACCCTGCGTGGCAGCGCTCACCCGCGCCCGGGGTAGCCAGAACTGGAGACGTCCATGCTCGAGAACGAGCCCGAGGGCGGCGAACGCACCGGCTTCCACCCGGATGGCGAGACCGCCGAACACCGTGTTGGCGACGGTGCCGCCGCCGCGAACACCACGTCGGAGAAGGGCGACCGGGCTGCCCGGGAACCCGCCGGGGACACACCGTCGTCGGTCGGCCCAACGACGAGCGAGGCGGTGGGTGCCGGCGCGGCCGAGCCGGCGGCCCGGGTCCGCAAGCGGGTCAGCCGGAAACGGGTGACCCCGGTCAACCGGCCGGAACAGAGCGATGCGCCGATCGAGGCGGGTAGCGGCGCCGTACCGGGGGCGGGCGAGGCACCCCAGGCCGAGGTGCTTGCCCCGATCGCGGGTGAGGGTGAGTCACCGACGAAGGCGACGCGTCGTCGTCGGAAGGCGACGACGGCCAAGGCGCCGGCGGAGCCGGTGCCAGCCCCCGGCGCGCAGGAGGAGGCGGCGGCGGAAACCGCGCCGCCGGTGAAGGCGACGCGGACCCGCCGCAAGAAGACCGTCCCCGCGCCGGTCGAGCCGACCGCCACCCCGGCTGAGGCCGCTGCTCCGGTTGACCCGATTGCTCCCGCTGCGCCGAATACTCCCGTCGAGCCGACCGGTGCTCCGGTTGAGCCAACCGCGCCCGAACCGGTTGCCGCGCCTGAGGAGGAGCCGGCTGAGTCGGCTCCACCCGGCGGTGCGGCGGTGGGGGAGGTGCCGCCCGGGGTGGCGGTAGCCGACCCGGTCGAGCCGGAGCGCCCGGCTCGTGGTCGACGTGCCCGGCTCTCCGCCCCAACAGTGCTGTTCATGGCTCCGTTGCCCGAGGAGTCGGTGCCGGCCCGGGCCGCCGAGACACCGGCCGCCGCCGAGCCGGCCGCGGAGGAGCCGGTCGAGACGTCGCGGCGCCGCCGGCGGGGCCGCCGCAACGGCGAGTCGACCGCGGAGGCCGAGGCCGTCGAGCCTGGGGCGGACCGGAAGACCGAGGAGGCCGGGGAGGTCGAGGAGGTCGAGGAGGCCGGGGAGGTCCCCGAGGGCGAGGACGAGGACGACATCCTCGGTGGCCGGCGCCGCCGTCGGCGGGGTCGTCGCGGGCGTGGCCGGGGCAAGGGGGGCGCCGACGAGGTTGAGGAGCAGGAGGCCGAGGAGGAGGCCGTTGCCCAGGCCGAGGCGGTGGAGCCGGAGGCCGAGGAGGACGACGAGGCCGAGGCCGACGCCGGAGGAGGCGACGGGCTGACCCGGCGCCGCCGCCGTCGGCGCCGGCGTGGTGCCGGAGACGTGGAGGCCGCCGCAGAGGACGGGGTACCCACGGTCGTCAAGATCCGGGAGCCGCGTCGCACCGTTGACGAGGTGCAGGGCGTCTCCGGCTCGACCAGGCTGGAGGCCAAGCGCCAGCGCCGCCGGGACGGCCGCGAGCAGCGCCGGACCCGGCCGCCGATCCTCAGCGAGGCTGAGTTCCTGGCCCGCCGGGAGGCGGTGGACCGGGTGATGGCGGTCCGGCAGCGGGGCGACCGGACGCAGATCGCCGTACTGGAGGACGGGGTGCTGGTCGAGCACTACGTCACCCGTAACTCAGCGGTCACCATGGCCGGCAATGTCTATCTGGGCAAGGTGCAGAACGTTCTGCCCAGCATGGAGGCGGCGTTCGTCGACATCGGGCGCGGCCGCAACGCCGTGCTGTACGCGGGTGAGGTCAACTGGGACGCCACCGGGCTGGAAGGGCGAGCCCGCTCGATCGAGCAGGCCCTCAAGTCCGGTGATTCGGTCCTGGTGCAGGTCACCAAGGATCCGATCGGACACAAGGGCGCGCGGCTGACCAGCCATGTGGCGCTCTCCGGCCGGCACCTCGTCTACGTGCCGGGCGGCAACGCCTCCGGGATCAGCCGCAAGCTGCCGGACAACGAGCGCAAGCGCCTGCGGGACGCGCTGAAGAAGCTGGTTCCGGAGGGAGCGGGCGTGATCGTCCGTACCGCCGCCGAGGGGGCCACCGAGGACGAGCTGGCGCGGGATGTCAAGCGGTTGCAGGCGCAGTGGGAGGACATCCAGGCGAAGGCGGGCCGAGGCGGTGCGCCGGTGCTGCTCTACGAGGAGCCAGATCTGGTCATCCGGGTTGTCCGGGACCTCTTCAACGAGGACTTCCGCGAGCTGGTGATTGAGGGTGAGAGCGCGTACGACCTGGTTGAGTCGTACCTGTCGCACGTCTCGCCGGACCTGGTCGCCCGGCTGCGCCGGCACGTGGGCACCGTGGACGTCTTCACCGAGTACCGGATCGACGAGCAGATCCTGAAGGGCCTGGACCGCAAGGTCTTCCTCCCCTCCGGGGGGCACCTGGTGATCGACCGTACTGAGGCGATGACCGTGGTGGACGTGAACACCGGCAAGTACACCGGTGCCGGCGGGAACCTGGAGGAGACGGTTACCCGGAACAACCTGGAAGCCGCCGAGGAGATCGTCCGGCAGCTGCGGCTGCGGGACATCGGCGGCATCGTGGTCATCGACTTCATCGACATGGTCCTGGAGTCGAACCGGGAGTTGGTGCTGCGTCGGTTGACCGAGTGCCTGGGGCGGGACCGCACCAAGCATCAGGTGACGGAGATCACCTCGCTTGGTCTGGTGCAGATGACCCGGAAGCGGATCGGTGCCGGTCTGCTGGAGGCGTTCAGCGAGACCTGTGAGTGCTGCAAGGGTCGTGGGTTGATCCTGCACACCGAGCCGGTGCCGGAGAAGCCACGTACGGGCGGCAGCGGAGAGAAGGTCAAGGCGGTGGCACCGGCCGAGTCGGGCGGGTCGTCCCGCCGGCGGGCGCGGAAGGGGACCTCCGCCGCCGAGCAGACCGGGTCCGAGAGCGAGGAGTCGCGGGGCGCTGGTACCACCACCCCGGAGGCCACCTCCACGACGTCCGGGGCTGACTACTACGACACGATGGGCTATGACCTGTCCCGCTATGAGGTGGAGACACCGGCTGCCCCGAGCGCGGTGGCGAGCCAGAGCGGCGACATGGCGCGGCTCGCGGCGCCCGACGACCCGGACGCGGTGGGCGGCGAGGACGGCGAGGAGCTCGAAACCGCGGGCCGGCGGCGCTCCCGCCGGAGCGGTGCGCGACGCCGTACCCGCCCCTGACGGCGGTGCCACGCCGACCGGAACCCGCCCCGCGGGTCCGGTCGGCGGATCCTCCTGCCGGGTAGGGTTGGGCGTTTTGGCCGGCCGGTTTGGGGGAGCTCCGGACCATGGCGTACGCTTGCCGGCGGCGCACTTTGGTGTGCCGACCTCCCGCGTGCCCGCGCCGCCGTGCCTTGTGTCATCCGGCGAGCCGCCGTGGGAACGACCGCCAGCAGCCTCAACGACAGGGAGTCCGCCTCCGATGTACGCGATCGTCAAGACCGGCGGCAAGCAGTACAAGGTCGCCGAGGGCGACGTGATCGAGGTCGAGAAGCTCGCCGGTGCCCCCGGTGACGCGGTGCAGCTTGCCGCGGTGCTCCTCGTCGACGGTGACGACCTGGTGACCGACGCGGCGAAGCTTGCCAAGGTCGAGGTGTCCGGTGAGATCGCCGCGCACACCAAGGGCCCGAAGATCCGGATCCACAAGTTCAAGAACAAGACCGGCTACCACAAGCGCCAGGGTCACCGTCAGCCGTTGACCCAGGTGAAGGTGACCGGCATCTCCAGCGGGAAGTAGGTCGTCCTCCAATGGCTCACAAAAAGGGTGCGTCCAGCTCGCGTAACGGTCGTGAGTCTGCGGCCCAGCGGCTCGGCGTGAAGCGCTTCGGTGGTCAGCTCGTCAGCGCGGGCGAGATCATCATCCGCCAGCGTGGCACCAAGTTCCACCCGGGTGACCTGGTCGGTCGGGGCGGGGACGACACGCTCTTCGCGCTGGCCGCCGGTTCGGTCCAGTTCGGTACCAAGCGCGGTCGCAAGACTGTCAGCATCGTTCCGCAGCAGTAGCTCCGGCGAAGCGGGCCGCGGACCTGGTGTCCCGGCCCGCTTCGGCTTTTCTTGTGCTCAGTTCAACCCCCGCTGGAAGGATTGGTGGCGTGACGACGTTCGTTGACCGGGTCGTCCTACACCTGCAGGCCGGCGACGGCGGGCACGGCTGTGTCTCGGTCCACCGGGAGAAGTTCAAGCCGTTCGGTGGTCCGGACGGGGGTAACGGCGGGCACGGCGGCAGCGTCTCACTGGTGGTTGATCCGCAGGTGCACACGCTGCTCGACTTCCACTTCCGCCCGCACGTCAAGGCCGCCAACGGCCGGGGCGGGGCCGGCTCGAACCGGGACGGCGCGAACGGCGCCGACCTGGTCCTCAAGGTTCCCAACGGCACTGTCGTGCAGAACGCCGACGGTACGGTTCTCGCCGATCTGGTAGGTGCCGGGACGACCTTCGAGGCGGCCCGCGGTGGCCGTGGTGGCCGGGGTAACGCCTCGCTGGCCAACGCCCGCCGCAAGGCGCCGGGCTTCGCCGAGCTGGGCGAGCCCGGCGACCAGATGGACGTGGTGCTGGAGCTGAAGAGCGTCGCCGACGTCGGTCTGGTCGGCTATCCGTCCGCGGGTAAGTCATCGCTGATCTCGGTGATGTCCGCCGCGAAGCCGAAGATCGCTGACTACCCGTTCACCACCCTGGTACCGAACCTCGGCGTGGTCCGGGCGGACAACCACACCTTCACCGTCGCGGACGTACCCGGCCTGATTCCGGGCGCGGCCACCGGCAAGGGGCTCGGCCTGGAGTTTCTCCGGCACATCGAGCGCTGTGCGGTGCTGGTGCACGTCGTCGACACCGCGGCCCTGGAGACGGAGCGCGACCCGGTGGCCGACATCGACGCCCTCGAGGCGGAGCTGGCCGCGTACGGCGGTCTGGTTGATCGGCCGCGCCTGGTCGCGCTCAACAAGGTCGACGTGCCGGACGGGCGGGACCTGGCCGAGATGGTCCGGCCGGAGCTGGAGGCCCGTGGCTTCCGGGTCTTCGAGGTTTCGGCGGCCACCCGGGCCGGGCTCAAGGAACTGAGGTACGCCATGGGCGAACTGGTGACGGCGGCGCGTGCGTCCGCACCGCCGGCGGAGCCCGCCCGGATCGTGATCCGGCCCAAGGCGGTCGACGACGTGGGCTTCACCGTGGAGGCTGTGCCGGGCGGTGCCTGGGTGGTGCGGGGTACCCGTCCGGAGCGGTGGGTCCGGCAGACAAACTTCGACAATGAGGAGGCGGTCGGCTACCTGGCTGACCGACTGGCCCGGCTCGGCGTCGAGGAGAAGCTCGGCAAGGCCGGTGCGCAGGCGGGCGACCTGGTCCGAATCGGCGAACGCGAGTTCGACTGGCAGCCGACGCTGTACACCGAGTTCGTCCCCGGGATACGCGGTGGTGACCAGCGGCTGGGGGGGAAGTCGGAGCGGCCGTCGGCCGCCGAGCGGCTGGCGGCCCGCAAGGCCCGGCGGCAGCGCCCAGCCGATGAGGTCGACTCCGGCGAGCCGGTCGGCGACGACGCGGAGTGACCGACCACGCCGGCTGATCGCCCGGGCAACCACCCGGCGAGGGCCACGTTTCGTGGCGGGCGACTGCCCCGGGCGAGGGCCAGGTTGGTCTGGCGGGCGGGCAGTCGGGCCGATGGGTGGGTCAGGGCCGGTCCAGGGGAGTGTCGAGTCGACCCCCGGTGCCTTTCTGGTTGGACAGAAGCAGGCCGAGCACGAGCATCGCGAAGCCGAGCCCGAGGTGTAGAAAATTGTCGGCGTCGTTCACCGGGATCACGTTCGCTGCGCTGGATCGGTCGATCACGAGCCCATAGATCCACAGGGCGAGGGTGAGCGCACCACCCACGGTGAGGAAGACCCGTGCCCCGCCTACCCGGCGGGCCAGCAGCAGGCCGGCGAGGCCGGAGCCCAGGAGCAGGATGTTGTGCAGGAAAGAGACCTGGAACAGGCCGAACAGCTTCGCTTCGGAGTCTGGCCCGGCGAACCGCAACTCGGCATAGTCGGTGGTGATCCCGGGCACGAACCCGAGCACTCCCAGTAGGAGGAGGAGTCCCGCCACGGCGAGGGCCGCGACCTGGAGCCCGGTTCGCGACCGCGCTCGTGCGTGCTCTGCCATGCCTGCACCTCCGTCGATCCGCGGCCTTGGCGCCGTGGCGCGGGCTCGCCCCCGACCCGACAGTCCATCATTGTCCGGTCCCACCAGCGGACTCCGCAGCCAAACGGTGGATCACACCGGTGGCCGGCCGGAGCCGAGGCGGGCGAAGGGCCGGACGCACCGCCCCGACCCGGACCGCCGATCCGGGCCGAGGCGGTCCAGCCGAATCAGTCCAGGTCGAACTCGCCGTCCTGGGCGCCGGCGACGAAGGCGTCCCACTCGGCCTGGGTGAACACGAGTACCGGCCCGTCCGGCTCGGCGGAGTTCCGCATGCCGATCAGGTCGTCGACGAACGCGACCTCGACGGCGGCCTCGGAAGTGTCGCCCTCGGCTCGCTGCCAGACGGCCCGCGAGACATCGAAGTCGCCTTTGGGGTGCGTCGTCATGGTGCATTCCTCCAGTGCCGTGGGTTGGGGGGGCAATTCGTATTGTTCCATCGGGCAGGATAAGCGGATGCCGAGCCTTACCCGCGTAGAGGCGACCGCGCGCGCCGCTGTGATTTCTGTCGAGTCCTATCAGGTGGACCTCGACGTGACCGGCGACGAAGGGTTTCGTTCGCAGGTCACCATCCGGTTTCGGGCGACTCCCGGTTCGCGGACGTTCGTCGAATGTCAACCGCAGACGCTGCGCTCGGTCCGAATCAACGACACCGACCTTGACCCCGCCCTGCTGGTCGACAACCGGCTGCCGCTGACCGGCCTCGCCGAGCGGAACACGCTGACGGTCGAGGCGGAGATGGGGTACACCAATACCGGTGAGGGGATGCACCGCTTTGTCGACCCGGCCGACGGGGAGACCTACCTGTATGCCATGTCCTTCCTCGACCAGGCGCAGCGCATCTTCGCCGCCTTCGACCAACCCGACCTCAAGGCCCCGGTCACCCTCGCGGTGACCGCGCCCGAGCACTGGACCGTCGCCGCGAACGGCGTACTGGCTGCCTCGCCGCGTCCAGGCCGGTGGGAGTTCGCCCCGACCGAACCGCTGGCCACGTACCTGGTCTCGTTGATCGCCGGGCCCTGGTACGTCCACCGGGACGAGCATGACGGCATTCCGCTCGGCGTCTGGTGTCGCCGGTCGCTCGGGACGTACCTGGATTCGGAGATCGGCGAGATTCTCACGATCACGAAGCAGTGCCTGGACCGGTATCACCAGCTCTTCGCGCAGCGGTACCCGTTCGGCAAGTACGACCAGGCGTTCGTACCGGAGTTCAACGCGGGGGCGATGGAGAATCCGGGGCTGGTGACCATCCGGGATGACTACGTCTTCCGGTCCGCGGTCACCGAGAGCGAGCGCGAGTGGCGGGCCAGCACCATCGCGCACGAGATGGCGCACATGTGGTTCGGGGACCTGGTCACCATGCGGTGGTGGGACGACCTGTGGCTGAACGAGTCGTTCGCCGAGTACCTGGCCACCCGGGTGATCGTGGAGGCCACCCGCTTCGATCGCGGCTGGACGACCTTCGCGATGCGGCGCAAGATCTGGGGGTACGCGGCCGACCAGCGCCCGTCCACCCACCCGGTCGCCCCGGCGGAGGTGACCGATGCCGCCCAGGGACTGCTCAACTTCGACGGCATCTCGTACGCGAAGGGCGCCGCGGTGCTGCGCCAGCTCGTGGCCTGGCTTGGCGACGACGACTTCCTGGCCGGGCTCAACGCGTACTTCACCGAGCACCGGTTCGGCAACGCCACCCTGGCGGACCTGCTGGCCAGCCTGACCGAGGTCAGTGGGCGTGACCTGACCGGCTGGGCCCGGTGCTGGCTGCGGACCGCGCAGGTCAACACGCTGCGGGCGGAGGTCTCGCTCGGAGCCGATGGTCGCTACACCGAGGTGGCCCTGGTGCAGAGCGGGCCGGAGTCCCACCCGGCGCTGCGCCCGCACCGGGTCGGCGTCGCCCGGTACGCCGCTGACGGCACCGTGCAGCACCGTCTGGCGGATCTTGAACCTTCCGTCGACGGCGGTCGCACGGTGCTCACGGACCTGGCCGGGCAGGTGGCCGCCCAGCTGCTGCTGCCGAACGCCGGCGACCTGACCTACGCCAAGATCCGACTGGATCCGGCCTCGGCGGACGCGGTACCGCTGTTGTTGCCCCGCCTGACCGACTCGCTCGCGCGGGCGCTGCTCTGGGGAGCTGAGCTGGATGCCGTCACTGACGGGGAGCGGCCGGTCACGGAGCTGGTGCGGCTGATCACCACCGCGCTGCCGGCCGAGACCGAGGTGGTGATCGTCGAGGATGTGGTGGCGATCAGTCGATCGCTGATCAACCGCTACCTCGCCCCCCGCGCCCGCGAGGCGGCCCTGGCCCAGGTCGCCGTCGCCGCCGGGCAGCTACTCGCCACCGCGCCGCCCGGTGGTTCGCTGCAGCTGGCCGCGGCTCGGGGGTGGATCGCCGCGACCGACGACGTCGACCGGCTGGCCGGTTGGCTTGCCGGCCAGGTCAGGCCGCCGGGGCTCGCGATCGACGCGGAGCTGCGGTGGTCGGTGCTGGGGCGGCTGGTGGCGCTGGGTGGGGCCGGTGCGGCGGAGATCGCCGCCGAGGCGGCAGCCGACCCGAGCGCCACCGGGGCCGAGCGGGCCGCCCGTTGTCGCGCGGCCCTGCCCGACCCGGCGGCCAAGCAGGCTGCCTGGGAGATCATCGTGGCGGACACGGAATGCTCCAACCGCCTGGTCGCGGCTACCGCGAAGGGCTTCTGGCAGCCGGAGCAGGCGACGCTGACCGCCCCATACGTGGGGCGGTACCTTGCCGACATGCCGGCTGCCTCGCGGTTGCGTACCCCGTGGGCGGCGGAGCGGATCGCGGAGCGGGCGTTTCCGCGCTATGCGGTCGCGCAGAGCACCCGGGAGGGCGTCGCGGCGCTGCTCACCCGGGAGGATCTCACCCGGGGCCTTCGTCGGACGTTGATCGACGCGGACGACGACATGCGCCGGGCGCTGATCGCCCGGACCGCCGTCGCGGCGGTGGACGCCTGAGAAGAGCGGTCCGGCCGTGTGGGCGCAGTCCTGACCGACGGAAAGCACCCCACTTCCGGCGGGGCCGCTTCGGTCTCGGGCGGCGCGGGGACCGGGCCGCTTCGGCCCTCAGGCGGCGGGGAGGCGGGGCCGTGTTGGCCTCGGGCGGGCGGAAAGCCGGGGCGGTGCCGGTGCTGGCTGCGCGGTCGGCCTAAGATCGCGGGGTGGAGGAAGACATCCGGCGGGTGGGGATCATGGGCGGCACGTTTGACCCGATCCACCACGGGCACCTGGTCGCAGCGAGCGAGGTGGCCGACCGGTTCGGGCTGGACGAGGTGATCTTCGTCCCCACCGGGCAGCCGTGGCAGAAGGAGGACGAGCCGGTCAGCCCGGCCGAGGACCGATACCTGATGACGGTCATCGCCACCGCCTCCAACCCTCGCTTCCAGGTCAGTCGGGTCGACATCGACCGTGGTGGCCCCACCTACACCATCGACACGCTGCGTGACCTGCGGGCCGTGTACGGCGCCAAGGTGCAGCTCTTCTTCATCACCGGCGCGGACGCCCTGGAAAAGATCCTTTCCTGGAAGGACCTGGACGAGGCCTTCGGGTTGGCCCACTTCATCGGCGTGACCCGGCCCGGCTTCAGGTTGTCCGACGCGCACCTGCCCGCCGACACGGTGAGCCTGGTGCAGGTACCCGCGATGGCGATCTCCTCCACCGACTGCCGTGTCCGGGTCTCCCGCGGCCAGCCGTTGTGGTACCTGGTGCCCGACGGTGTGGTGCAGTACATCGCAAAGCGGCGGCTCTACCAGCAGTGATTCGTCCTGGCCTGCGGCCCTTTCTGCCCGAATGCGCCGTAACCGACCGGCCGAGTCGCGCTTTCATGTGAGACGCTTAAGGGGTCGCACGCATGATCGAAGGAGAACGGTGACAGTTTCCGAACGCGCACACGAGCTGGCGACCGCCGCCGCCCAGGCCGCCGCCGACAAGAGGGCGCAGGACATCGTCATCATTGATGTGGGTGATCAGCTCGCCATCACCGACGCCTTCCTGCTCGCCGCCGCCCCAAATGAGCGTCAGGTGCTCGCCATCGTTGACGCAATCGAGGAGCGTCTGCTCCAGCTGCCGGAGAAGGCCAAGCCGGTCCGGCGCGAGGGGGAGCGAGGCGGTCGTTGGGTGTTGCTTGACTACGTGGATATCGTCGTGCACGTCCAGCACACCGAGGAGCGCGAGTTCTACGCGTTGGACCGGCTCTGGAAGGACTGCCCGCAGATTCCCTTTGTTGACCGCGACCTCGCCGCCGCCGAGCCCGGCGCCGCCGAATGACTCGGCTGATCGTCTGGCGACACGGCAACACCGACTGGAACGCCAGCGGCCGCGTGCAGGGGCAGACCGACGTCGGTCTGAACGACCTCGGTAGGGAGCAGGCCCGGGCTGCCGCCCGGCTGCTCGCCGGGTTCCACCCCGACGCGATCTTCGCTAGTGACCTGCAGCGGGCAGCGGACACGGCCGCCGCTCTGGCCGCCCTGACCGGGCTGCCGGTCCACGCCGACGTACGACTGCGGGAACGGCACTTCGGGCCCTGGCAGGGGCTGCGGCTCACCGAGGCGGCCGAACAGTACCCGGACGAGTACGCCCGTTGGCGAGCTGGTGACCCAGACCCAGGAGCCGGCATCGAGACCCTGGACGACGTCGGTAAGCGGCTGGGTGTCGCGTTCCAGGAGGCCGCCGATACCGCCGCCGGTGGGACGGTGGTGGTCGCCACCCATGCTGGTGCCGCCCGGCAGGGCATCGGTCAGCTACTTGGCTGGGAGCCCGCCGTGCTGCGTACGATCGACTCGCTGCGTAATTGCCACTGGACGGAGCTGTGGCACGACGAACTGCGGGGTTGGCGCCTGCGGGCACACAACATCGGACCCCGCTATGACGCCGACTCCACCGTTAGCCACCGATAGCGGCTCCGATAGCGGCTATCCGTTTTGTGGCTGTGCGTTTGGTTAGGCAATGAAAATCTGGTTTGTCCCGGTTTGGGGTGTGGTCGGGGGCACGGTGGTGGCGGAATCCCGGCCGCCGTCAGGGCGTTACACCATGCGTACGACCGAGCCGGCGTTCCGCCGATGGCGGATGCCAGCCGTGCGTGAGCCCCGGAATGTTGGCGGCCCGCCGGTCGTTACATCTGGACCCGGCGCCGTGCGTGCCCCCCCGGCCGCGGTAGCCGAGGATCCTCTCTCCCCTGTTCTGTTGAGCGCCGGACGGTGCTTGCACCCGCCCCTTTTGCCGTCTGAAGGCCCCCTTTTCCTTCGGGCGTGCGTGTGGGTGTCGACCCCCGAATGGAGCCCCCTCATGATGAACACGATTCTGCGTCGTAGCGTCCTTGGTATCGCTGGTCTGGCCCTGTCCACCGGTGTCGTCGCCGGCCCCCTGGCCACCCTCACCGACACCACCCCGGCCGCTGCTGCGGCCGTTCAGGTCGCGAAGCCGGACATGGACACGCTGATCCCGCACGGCACCCAGGGCGAGCAGTCACGCATCGACCTGGGCGACGAGCAGGTCGCCAACGTGAAGGCCATCATCGAGGCCGCCAAGAAGGCCGGCATGGACGAGCGCGCCGCCGTGGTGGCGATCGGCACCAGCCTGCAGGAGTCGAAGCTGGAGAACCTGGGACACCTGGGTGCGCGTAACGACCACGACTCGCAGGGCCTGTTCCAGCAGCGTCCGTCGTCTGGTTGGGGCACGGTGGAGCAGATCACCGACCCCGCCTACTCCACCACCGCCTTCCTCAACGGCCTCAAGCAGGTCGAGGGCTGGCAGGACATGCCCCTGACCGAAGCCGCCCAAAAGGTGCAGGTGTCGGCGTTCCCGTTCCACTACGCCCAGTGGGAGACCCAGGCCGCCGACCTCGTCGCCGAGCACTGGACCAGCTGACCCCACCCGCACCACCCGCACCACCCACAACAAACCCCCGCAGACCTGACCCACACAAGGGGGAAAGAAACTGTTGGCCGGCACCCGAACCGGGTGCCGGCCAACAGCGCCTTCGGCGGTTTCTGACCTGATTCTGCCTCTGCGGCGCCGGTCGGCATCGGTTAGCGTTCCGGCATGCCCGTCGCGGTCGTCACCGACTCCACCGCCTACCTTCCCCCTGGGCTGCTGGCCAGTCACCAGCTAACGGTGGTGCCTCTGACCGTCGTGCTCAACGGCATGGAAGGGCGCGAGGGGGTGGAGACCTCTCCCGCTGACGCTTCCCGGGCCCTGAGCGGGCGGCGGGTGTCAGTCAGTACCTCCCGGCCGGCCCCAGCGCAGTTTGTGCGCACGTACCGCCGGATCCTCGATGGCGGCGCCGACGGCATCGTCTCGGTGCACCTGTCCGCGGGGCTCTCCGGCACGGTCGAGTCGGCGCGACTGGCCGCCGCGGAGTTCGGTGACCGGGTGGCGGTGGTGGACAGCCGCTCCTGCGGCATGGGCATCGGATTCCCCGCGGTTGCCGCAGCCGAAGCTGCGGCAACCGGTGCCGACCTGGTCGCGGCTCACGCTGCCGCCCAGCGGGCCACAGCCCGGACCACCATCTACTTCTACGTCGACACGTTGGAGTTCCTCCGTCGGGGCGGGCGGATCAACGCCGCCTCGGCGCTGCTCGGGACTGCTCTCTCGGTGAAGCCGATCATGCACATGCGGGATGGCGTGATCGTCCTCCGAGACCGGGTGCGTACCGCCAGCCGGGGCATCGCCCGGCTGGTGGACCTCGCTGTCGAGGCCGCCGGGGATGCCGACGTTGACCTGGCTCTGCATCACCTCGCCGCGCCGCAGCGCGTCGAGGCACTCCAGGTGGCGTTGGCGGCGCGGTTCGGGGATCGCCTGCGGAGCACGTACGTCTCTGAGGCCGGTGCGGTGGTTGCCGCGCATGCGGGGCCCGGTCTGATCGGCGTGGTCGTGCACCGCCGTCCGCCTGCCGAGGGCTGACCCAGCACGCTGCTCGTTCCGGCGGAACGGCTGTCGGAGGCGCGATCGGTAGCATACCGGGACCATGGTCAGGGGGCTGTCCACAGGCGCGCTCTCATCCACAGCGGAGCCTCGCGCGGAGGGCGTTCGTTCCGCCCGTCGGCCTAGCGTCGCGCCGTGTCATACGACGAGGAGAGGGCGGTCCGGGAGCGCCTGCATCGAGTGCTGCCCGCGGGCGAGCTGTCCGGCGTCGGCCCGCCGATGGCCGCGGCGCCGGAGGTGGTGCCGCGGCCGGCGGCGCCGGACGGTCCGTGGCGCACCCCGCAGGACGGGTCGGAGGGGGAGGCGGTGTCGTCCGCCGAATCGGATGGAGACCCATCGAGCCGGGTCCTGTCGGGGCCGGGCGCTTTCGATCCGGGGCGGCGTGGGGTGCGGGCATTGACTCTCGTCGCTGTGCTGGTGGTGCTCGGTGCGGGCTTCTGGGCGTGGCAGTCCCGGCCTCAGGTCGAGCCGGTCGAGCCGGTCGCAGCGGTGACGCCGGTCGTTCCGTCCGCGTCCATTGACCCGACGGAGGCGGTCGGTGAGCTGGTCGTGGCGGTCGCCGGCAAGGTCCGCCGACCGGGACTTGTCCGGGTGCCGGCCGGTGCCCGGGTCGCGGACGCGGTGCAGGCGGCCGGTGGGGCGCTGCCCGGCGTCGATGTCGCCCTGTTCAATCCGGCCCGGAAGGTAGTCGATGGGGAACTCATTCTGATCGGTGTCACCGCGCCACCGGGGGTGGCCTCCGCCGGTGGCGCGGCGGGAGCGGTGCCCGGCGGCAAGGTCAACCTCAACACCGCCACCCTGGCGCAGCTCGACACCTTGCCCGGAGTCGGCCCGGTGCTCGCGCAGCGCATCCTTGACCACCGTGAAAAGCATGGCGGCTTCCGGTCGGTCAGCGACCTACGCCAGGTTGGCGGCATCGGCGACACCCGGTACGAACAGCTCAAGGACCTGGTGACGGTGTGAGAAGCCACCGGGACGGGCAGCGCCCTGGGCCCGCTCGGCGGGCAGCTGCACCGACCGCATCCGGCGGCGTCCCTGCCCACCCGGGACGTTCCGCCCCTGGTACGCCCGCTGACCCGCCGGACCTGCGGCTGGCTGGGCTGGCCGTCGCCGCGTGGCTGGCCGCGTTGGCCGGCCTGTACCTGCCCGCCAGGGCGTCGCTGCTGGTCGCCGCGATCGCCGCGGTGATGGCCGCCGCCGGCGGGGTCTACCTGTCTGGGCTTCTCGGCCGGCCGCCGGCATCCGTCCGCCGGTACGGCTGGACGGCCATCGCCGTCCTACTCGGCGTGGTGTGCGGAGCGAGCGTCACCGCCGCGCGGGTAGCCGCGCGGGACGCCACCCCGGTGCGTGCCCTCGTCGAGGAGCGGGCCGTCGTAACCGTCGACCTGGTCGTCCGGGACGACCCCCGGCTGGTCCGCTCCGGGTCTGGGCGGCCGGCCACGTTCTTGGTGGCAGCGGAGTCGACCCGCATCACCACTCTCGGCGGGCACCGGGTCGAGGCGCGGGTCCGGATGCTGGTCCTCGCTACCGACCCGGCCTGGCTAGCGCTGCTGCCGGGGCAGCGGCTGACCGCCGAAGGTCGACTCGCTGCTCCACGGGGCGGCGATCTGACCGCTGCGGTCCTGGGGTCAACCCGGGCCCCGGTCCCACACGGGTCGCCACCGGGCTTGCAGCGTGCCGCCGGCGTGCTCCGCGCCGGCCTCCAGAAAGCCTGCGAGCCGCTACCGGACGAGCGGGGTGGCCTGCTGCCCGGCCTGGTGGTGGGCGACACGAGCCGGCTGCCCGACTCAGTGCGGGAGGACTTTCTCGACACCGGGATGACCCACCTGACAGCGGTATCTGGTTCCAACGTCGCGATCGTCGTTGGTGCGGTGTTGCTGCTCGCTCGTTGGGGGCGGGCTGGTCCCTGGCTCGCCGCCGGACTCTGTGTGGTTGCGTTGGTGGGTTTCGTGATCTTGGTCCGTCCGTCGCCGAGTGTGGTGCGGGCGGCGGCGATGGGCGCGATCGGGTTGGCCGCGCTCGCCGTGGGTCGGCCGCGCGCAGCGTTGCCGGCATTGGCTGCGGCGGTCACCGTGCTGGTGCTTGTCGATCCTGAGCTGGCGGGGGACTTCGGTTTCGCGCTCTCGGTGCTCGCCACGGGTGGGTTGTTGCTGTTGGCGCCGCGGTGGCGGGATGCGTTACGTCGCCGTCGGGTGCCGCCGGGGGTTGCTGAGGCGCTGGCGGTGCCGGCTGCTGCGCAGGTGGCCTGCGCGCCGGTGGTCGCGGGGATTTCGGGCACGGTCAGCCTGGTCGCGGTGCCGGCGAATCTGCTGGTGGCGCCGGCGATCGCGCCGGCCACGGTGCTCGGTGTTGTGGCGGCGGCGCTGTCGCCGCTGTGGTCGGCGGGTGCCGAGTTTCTGGCCTGGCTGGCCAGTTGGCCGGTGTGGTGGCTGGTCACTGTGGCGCACTACGGGGCGCGGACGCCGGCGGGGGCGCTTCCCTGGCCGGCGGGGGTCGGGGGCGCGTTGCTACTGGCGGGGTTGACGCTGGCGTTGCTGGTGGCGGTCCGTCGCCGGGTGGTGCGGCGGCTGGTGGCGGTGACCGCGGTTGCGGCCGTGCTCGGTGCCTTGCCGGTGCGGCTGGTGGCTGCTGGTTGGCCGCCGGCCGGTTGGGTGGTTGTGGCGTGTGCGGTCGGCCAGGGTGATGCGCTGGTCCTGTCGGTTGGTCCGGGGCGGGGGGTGGTGGTGGACGCGGGGGCGGAGCCGGGGGTGGTGGATCGTTGCCTACGTCGGATCGGTATCCGGGAGGTGCCGCTGCTGGTGATCAGCCACTTCCATCACGATCATGTGGGTGGGGTGGCCGGTGTCTTCCGGGGGCGGCGGGTCGCGGCCGTGCTCGCTCCGTCGTGGTCGGAGCCGGCGTTCGGCCGGGACCTGGTTCAGGTCGCGGCGGCGGCGGGCTCCGTCGAGATGATCTCCGCGCCGGCCGGTTGGGGCTATCGGGCTGGCACGGTGGAGATGACCGTGATCGGTCCACCGGTTCCACTGCGGGGCACCCGTTCAGATCCGAACAACAACTCGCTGGTCTTACTGGCCACCGTCAACGGGGTGCGGATCCTGCTGACCGGAGATGCCGAGATCGAGGAACAGCAGGCCCTCCTCGATCATGCGCCGCCTGGTGGGCTCCGCGCGCACGTGTTGAAGGTCGCCCATCACGGTTCGGCGTATCAGGACCCGGCCTTTCTCGACGCGGTCCGTCCGCTGGTCGCGGTGGTCCCGGTCGGCCGGGAGAACACCTATGGGCATCCGGACGCGTCGGTGCTGGGCCGTCTTGCCCGCGGCGGAACCCGGATCCTGCGTACCGACCTTGACGGCGACGTTGCCGTGGTGAACCAGCCATCCGGGTTGGCCGTTGTTGCCCGTGGTGCCGAGGACCCGACCGGGCGCTAGTTACGTACGCCAGTTTCCAGGCGTAAAGCGGGTGAAAGTGATGATGGTATACCTGCGCTCCTCGCGGGTTGTCGCAGATGTTGACGCCGTTGTTCGCCGTACGGGAGGAAGGCGTCGAACCAGTCGACCGGCTCGACCACCCCCGTACGGGCGGCGGGCCCGGGCTTCATTTTTTGCTTGGGTGCCACAACGCATTACGACGGTTGTTGCGGATGATCGCTTTGCGGGCAAGCAGGGGCCCTGTGCACCGACGATGCCCTCCTCACGCTCCGTTGCCGAGACGCTGTCTGGTCGGACCGTGGTCATGCTGTGCTCACCCGGTCACCTGCTTACGGATGGGTAACTGCTGGACGCCCCGGCCGTGGCTACGACGTCTTGGGTTCGGGGTAACTACCAGCCCGGGATAGGTGTTCAGTGGCAGCCCGGGATAGGTGTTCAGTGGCACTGCCGTCGCCATCCGGTTCCGAGAGCCCCACCCGGTGCTCGTTATGTCAGTTTTCAAGATGAAACAGGGGTAAAAGTCGGGATTTGCGCTGAGTGCGGGCTCTGACATCGGAGGGCGGACGACCGGGCTGGCGTGCTCGGCCGACCATGCGAATATGGGCGGCGTGACCGCCGCCAGCCTCGCTCCGATTCTGCTCGTCCTCGGTGACGAGGAACTTCTCGCTACTCGTGCGGTCACCGAGGCGGTCGCCCAGAGTCGGAGTGTGGATCCGGAGGTGGACGTCCGCGAGTATCAAGCCGGCTCCCTCACCGTCGGTGAGATCGCGGAGATGCTCAGTCCGTCGCTCTTCGGCGGACGGCGGTTGTTGATTCTGCGGTCTGGCCAGGACGCGCGTAAGGATCTGGCGACGGCCCTCCTCGCTTACGCGAAGCACCCCGACCCCGAGGTGCAGCTGGTCGTGCTCCACCTCGGTGCGGCCAAGGGCAAGGCGTTCGCGGACGGGCTGAAGGCGGCCGGCGCGACCGTGGTGCCGGCTGCCCGGCTGCGGGGGCACCGGGAGCGGGTGGCGTTCGTCCGGGACGAGTTTCGGCGGGCCGGTGGCCGGTGTACCGACTCCGCTGCCGAGGCGCTCATCGCGGCGGTCGGTAATGACCTGCGCGAACTCGCCGCCGCCTGCTCGCAGTTGTTGGCCGACACCGAGGGGAAGATCAGCCCGGAGACGGTGGCCCGGTACTACCGGGGGCGGGTCGAGGTGTCCGGCTTCACCGTCGCCGACGCGACGATGGTGGGCGACGTGCCGGCTGCGTTGGAGGCGCTGCGTTGGGCGCTGCACGTCGGCGTTGACCCGGTGCCGATTGCTGATGCGCTCGCCGACGGCGTGCGTACCGTGGCCCGGGTCGCCTCCGCCGGGCGGGGAAGCCCCTACCAACTGGCCAGCACCCTCGGCATGCCGGCCTGGAAGATTGAGCGGGCGCAGCGGCAGAGCCGCGGTTGGACGCCGGAGGGGCTGGTCCAGGCCATGCGGGCTGCGGCCGAGTGCAATGCGGCCGTGAAGGGGGGCTCGGACGACCGGGCGTACGCGCTGGAGCGGGCCGTCTTTTCGGTGGCGGCGGCGCGGCAGGGTGGCGGCCGGTGACCGGACCGAGGTCGTGGGCCATCCTGACGGCGGAGGAGGAGCGCTACCGGCCGTTGTACGCGCGACTGCTGGGGCTGCGGTTCGTCAACCCCGGTGGGGTGCTCTGCTTCGTTTTCTTCGAGGGGGCCGTCGCGCTGGCGGCGCTACTGGCGCTCGCCGAACTGGTCAGCTGGTGGTCGGTGCTGGTGCTGCCGACGATGGTCGCGGTGATGGTGAAGATCAACGACGTGGTGGCGGCGCGGGTCGTCCGCTCCGCGGCGCTCGTGCCCGACCAGGAGCGGGACCGCTTCCGTCACCAGATGGAGCCGGTGGTCGGCACCGCGCGGGTCGGCTGGAACTGGCACAGCGTGCCCGGCGTCGTCGTCTCGTCCGCACCGGAGCGTCCCGGGGAGCTGACCTCGGCCGGAGCACGGGAGCTGTCCTCGGCCGCAGCGGGGAGCTCTCCTCGGCCGGAGCGGCCCCGACCGACCGCTGACCTCGGCGACACGACGGCTGCCCCGGGTCACCGCAGGAGTGTGCGGCGGGCAGCACAAAACCCCGGACCGGATCGGACCCGGGGTCTTGTCCTGAACTGGTATGGCTGGGTCAGGCGGAGAACGACGCCACGCGCTTGGCGATAGCCGACTTACGGTTCGCAGCCTGGTTGGCGTGGATAACGCCCTTGCTGGCGGC
Source organism: Salinispora pacifica DSM 45544 (assembly GCF_000378845.1). NCBI lineage: Bacteria > Bacillati > Actinomycetota > Actinomycetes > Micromonosporales > Micromonosporaceae > Salinispora > Salinispora pacifica. The sequence goes on from NZ_KB905359.1 coordinate 4,420,836, forward strand.
CTTGTCCAGCTTGCGGGCGGCATCGCGCATGAGGACCGTCGCCTTCTCCACGTCGCCGGTCTCGGCGGCCTCGTGGAACTTGCGGATGGCGGTCTTCAGCGACGACTTGACCGACTTGTTACGCAGCCGGCGCTTCTCGTTCTGCCGGTTGCGCTTGATCTGGGACTTGATGTTCGCCACGCGACAGCCTCGTCTGATAGCTCGGGTTGGTCTGCATCCACGCGGCGAGCATGCGTCATCGTCGCGCGAGGTGCCAGGCTACCAGGTCGCTTGGGTAGCGCCAAAGTTGCCTCCCGGGCCACCCGCCGGGGGCGGTGGAGCTCTGCACCCACCGCGGCTCAACTCCAGCCCTGCCGGCGGGCGAGCCAGTCGAGCGCGTACTCGCCGCTGCGGCGTTGGTGGGCCGCGAGCTGCTCGGTCGCGGTCTCCGGAACCGTGGCTGCGGTGGTGAGGAAGTAGCCGGCCAGCGCCGCCAGCGTGACATCCAGGGCATCCGGCGGGGCCTCGGCGGTAGCTGGGTGGGCCGCGAAGGCGGTTTCCAGCCAGTCGGTGGTCAGGGCGGGCGTTGGTCCGACGGTGATCTTCGGGAAGGAGGAGCTCGCGGCTTCGTTCGGGGAGCTTGCGCCGCCGGTCCCGGCCAACGCTGCGACGGTGATCTCCTGCTGCTCCACGGCAAGCCCCCCGAGGAGGAGCGTGACCAGGTCGAACCAGGCCGGACCTCGGCAGAGCCAGGTCCAGTCACAGAACCACACCTGCCCGTGCGAGGTGAGTAGCACGTTGTCCGGACGCAGGTCACCGTGGACGAAACCGGACGCCGGGGCAAGGTACCCCGGCAGCCGGGACTCGAGCCCGACCAGTTCGGGCAGCCGCTGCTCGAGCCCGGCCGGCAGCGGCGGCGGGGCCTCCCGGCCCGCTGCCACGTCACCCCAGCAGAGGATGTCGGCTCGGGCCAGGTCGGCCAGGTGCGGCGGGTTGAGCGCGGCGAGGTCACTGGGCGGTGGGTCCAGGGCGGCGGCGACCTCCGCGTACGCGGTCAGGGTCGTGGTCAGCTCCGATGGCTCCCACGGGCGTCTGGGCGGATAGCCGTCAACCGCGTCGAGAGCGACGGCGAACCAGCCGGACTCGGTCAGGGTCCACCGGGCTCGGGGTGCCGGCAGCCCGGGCGGGAGCCGGTCGAGGACCGTCGCCTCTCGCCAGTACCAGTTGGCCAGGTGGGAGTCGCGGGGCGCGGCCTTGACGAAGACCCGGCCGCCGTCGGCGGCGGACAGCACCCCAGCGAAGCCACGGGTGAAGCCGGTGGTCGCGGTACGGGTCGCGACCACGGGGGCGCCGAGGCGGTCGGCGAGGGCTGCCCGCACACCCACTGGCAGGTCGGACCAGCCGGGCCGGCGGGTGGTCCCGGGATGCGGGGGTGAACTCGGCATCTCTCCAGTGTCGTATGGATTCGCGAGTCCACCAGGTAAAGCGGGCAGTGTGTCGACGAACGAACGGCGGGTGTCACCGGCCAGCCATGATCGGGTGGCTTCCCGAAGGCTGTCGCATCCTCCTGGCCGGCGGGTTCGGGGAGTCGTCGCACGCTCCTGGTCGGCGGGGCTGGAAGACTGGCGGGTCATGCGGACCGACGACTTCTGGCAGCTGGTTGACCAGGCCCGGGCAGGGGGTGGGGGTGAGCCGGACGCGGTCGCCGCTCGGGCCGTGGCCCTGCTCGCGGCGCGGGAACCGGAGGAGATCCTCGGATACACGCGCCATCAGGCCCGGGTGCTGGCCGCCTCGCACCGAGTGGACCTCTGGGGTGCGGCGTACCTGATCAACGGGGGGATCTCCGACGACGGCTTCCACGACTTCCGTGGCTGGCTGATGACCCAGGGACGCGAGGTGTTCGCGCGTGCCGTCGCCGAGCCGGACTCGCTGGCCGACCTGCCGCCGGTACGGACCGCGTCGTTGTCGGGTGAGGAGTTCGCCTGCGCCCGAATGCTGGCGGTGCCGTGGGAGGCGTACCGGAAGGCGACCGCGGCCGAACTGCCGGCGGACCGGGACCCGGTTCCGGTGCCGGACCTGAACGACTTCTGGGATTTTGACGACGCGGATGAGGCTCGCCGCCGGCTCCCGAAGCTCGCCGCCCTCTTCGTCGAGCCACCGGGCGAATAGTTCAGTAGCCAGTGATGCGTTGGGCTGCCGGGCGAAACCGGCCGGCCTGCCGCGGAACGAGCCCGGTTCATCAGCACGGCGCGTTCGGGTTTGCCCGCGCAGCGGACCCATGAGCGTGGCGTGGGAGCATAGAGGGGGCCGGTGCCGCGCCGGCTCGCTCCACGTCAGTCGACCAGAACGGACCGCTGTGCCACCGACGCTCGATTCCGGCGCGAACACTCCTGGTGCCACCGAACCGGCGCGTATCCGGAACTTCTGCATCATCGCCCACATCGATCATGGGAAGTCGACCCTGGCCGACCGGATGTTGCAGCTCACCGGTGTGGTCGATCCCCGACAGATGCGGGCGCAATACCTCGATCGGATGGACATCGAGCGGGAGCGCGGGATCACCATCAAGAGTCAGGCCGTCCGGATGCCGTGGACGATTCGGGAGGGGGAGCGGGCCGGCGAGAGCGCCGTGCTCAACATGATCGACACCCCCGGGCACGTCGACTTCAGCTACGAGGTCTCCCGCTCCCTGGCGGCCTGCGAGGGCGCGATCCTGCTGGTGGACGCCGCCCAGGGCATCGAGGCGCAGACCCTGGCCAACCTCTACCTGGCGCTCGAGAACGATCTGCACATCATCCCGGTACTCAACAAGATCGACCTGCCGGCGGCGCAGCCGGAGAAGTACGCCGAGGAGCTGGCCCACCTGATCGGCGGCGATCCGGCGGACTGCATCCGGGTCTCCGGCAAGACCGGCGACGGTGTGCCGCACCTGCTCGACGAGATCGTCCGGCAGTTCACCCCGCCGGTCGGTGTGGCGGAGTCGTCGGCCCGGGCAATGATCTTCGACTCCGTGTACGACGTGTACCGGGGCGTCGTCACCTACGTCCGGGTGGTTGACGGGCAGATCAGCGCCCGGGACCGGATCAAGATGATGTCCACCGGTGCGGTCCACGAGCTGCTGGAGATCGGGGTGATCTCCCCGGAGATGGTCAAGGCGGACGCCCTCGGGGTCGGCGAGGTCGGATATCTGATCACCGGCGTGAAGGATGTCCGGCAGTCCCGGGTCGGTGACACCGTCACCATCAACGCGCGGCCGGCGGCGGAGCCGCTCGGTGGGTACAAGGACCCGAAGCCGATGGTCTACTCCGGCCTCTACCCGATTGACGGGTCGGACTACCCGAACCTGCGGGACGCGTTGGACAAGCTCAAGCTCAATGACGCGGCACTGACCTACGAGCCGGAGACCTCTGGTGCGCTCGGGTTCGGCTTTCGCTGCGGCTTCCTCGGCCTGTTGCACCTGGAGATCATCCGGGAGCGACTGGAGCGGGAGTTCAACCTCGACCTGATCTCCACCGCGCCGAACGTGGTCTACCGGGCCATCAACGAGGACGGCGAGGAGGTCGTGGTCACCAACCCGAGCGAGTACCCGACCGGCAAGATCGCCGAGGTGTACGAGCCGGTGGTGCGCGCCACGGTGTTGACCCCGAACGACTTCGTCGGCGCGGTCATGGAGCTCTGCCAGGGCCGCCGGGGCACGCTGCTCGGCATGGACTACCTCTCCGCCGACCGGGTGGAGCTGCGCTACACGCTGCCGCTGGCAGAGATTATTTTCGACTTCTTCGACCAGCTCAAGAGCCGCACCAAGGGGTACGCGTCGTTGGACTACGAGCCCTCCGGCGAGCAGGCCTCCGACCTGGTCAAGGTGGACATCCTGCTGCACGGCGAGCCGGTTGACGCGTTCAGCGCGATCGTGCACAAGGACAAGGCGTACGCCTACGGCACCACCATCGCCGCGAAGCTGCGCTCCCTGATCCCCCGTCAGCAGTTCGAGGTGCCCATCCAGGCGGCGATCGGCAGTCGGGTGATCGCCCGGGAGACCATCCGCGCGATCCGCAAGGACGTCCTGGCGAAGTGCTACGGCGGTGACATCAGCCGCAAGCGCAAGCTGCTGGAGAAGCAGAAGGAAGGCAAGAAGCGGATGAAGATGGTGGGCCGGGTCGAGGTGCCGCAGGAGGCATTCATCGCCGCGCTCTCCGCGGACTCCGGGGGCGGCGGCAAGACGTCCGGTAAGAAATAGCCGACGCTCGGGCTGACTCGGGGCAGCCGCCCTGGTCAGCCCGATCCGGTCGACCTCAGGAGGCGTCGAGGACCGACCTCAGGAGGCGTCGAGGACCTCGGCGACCACCCGGGTGGGGCTCTGTTTGCCGGTTGTCGGGGCCCAGACGCCCTCCTCCGCGGTCCACCGTAGCCCTCGGAAGTGGACCAGTTGGACGCCGTTGTCCTGGGCGTGGGACACCAGCCAGTGCGCGTACCGCCAGCCGCCCTGCTCGTCGTCCACGGCCACGGTCAGCCGGGTCGGGCCGGCCGCCGCGGCCTCGGGGGCGAGCCCCCAGTCCAGGGTGAGCCCCTGGGCCAGCGCCGCGGTCGCCGCGGCGCCGCGGTGCTCCGGATCGTCGTTGACGGCGCAGGCCACCGCTCCGCTGGCCTGACCGAGCAGGGCCCGGCTCAGCACCTCCGACTCGTCGGCCCACTTCTGGTATGCCTCCGGGAAGGCCGAGCGCTGCACCGTCTGGGCGGCGTCGGTCACCCGCATCTCTTCCCAGTCGCGCACCTTCGCCAGCGCGGCGTAGAAGGTGTTCGTCGCGTACCGCGGGTCCCGGATCTCGGCTGGCGAGCCCCAGCCCTGGCTGGGCCGTTGCTGGAACAGGCCCACCGAATCCCGGTCGCCGCCGGCCAGGTTGCGCAGCCCCGACTCCTGGTACGCGGTCGCCAGCGCCACCACGACCGCCCGTTCCGGCATGCCGCGCTGCGCCCCGATGGCCGCGATTGTCGCCGCGTTGGCCATCTGGCCGGCATCGAGCTCCACCTGGCCGCCTGCCTGCACCGTGCAACTCCGCCCGGCGAACGGGAGCCGAATCCCGTCCGCGATGTGCCGGAAGGTGACGAAGAGCCCGACCATGGCGACGAGCGCCAGAACGACGCCAGCCGCTACGACTGCCCGAGTCCGCACCTGCACCCCCTGTTTCGACGAGTCCGACAAGAGTAAGCCCCGGGTGCCCGTGAGCCGCCGGCCAGCCGGGGCGGCGCTGCCCGGGCGTTCGTCGGTTCGGCTGCCGGTCGGTCGAGGCGGCGGTGGGCGTCAGCCTTCCCGTGCTGCGCCGGCCAGAAACCCGGGGCTACCGCCCGTGCCGGGCCCGCCAAGAATCGGGCTACTGGCCCGGCACCCAGCTCGCTGGCCGCTTCTCCCGGAACGCCGACACGCCCTCCAGCCCCTCCGCGGAGAGGAAGTAGCCGGTGGAGAGGGTGGCCAGGTCGGTGAGCTCGCCTCGCAGATCGGTCGCGGTGGGGCGGCGGAGCAGTTGTTTGGCCCCGGCCAGTGCGCCGGGTGCGCCCCGGACCAGCGAATCGCAGTAGCGGGCGACGACGGCGTCCAACTCCGCCAGCGGTACCGCCGCGGTGACCAAACCGACCTCGGCGGCCCGCTGCCCGTCGAATGTGTCCCCGGTCAGGTAGAGCTCGGCCGCGGCACGGGGCCGCAGTCGGGGCAGTACCGTTGCCGAGATCACCGCCGGGATCACCCCGATTCGGACCTCGGTGAAGGCGAACGTCGCCTCCTGGGCACAGATCGCCAGATCGGCCGCGGCGATCAGGCCCAGCCCGCCGGCCCGTGCCGGCCCGGCCACCCGCGCCACCACCGGCTTTGGGCATTCCGACACGGCCGCGAGCACGTCACCGAGCATCCCGGCCGGCACCGTGCCGCTGGCGTACGCGGCAGCGGTCTCCTTCAGGTCGGCGCCGGAGCAGAAGACCGGCCCGGCATGGTCCAGCACGACCGCGCGCACGGCGTCGTCGGCGACCGCCGCGGCGAGTCCGTCGAGCAGCTGGGTCATCAGCGGGGTGGAGAGCGCGTTGCGGTTGTGCGGGCTGCTCAGGGTGAGGGTGATCACCCCGCCGGCCGTGGCGGCCCGCACCAGCGCGTCGGGAGAGGTCATGCGGGCACACTAGTGGCCATGCCCGGTGTCCTACCAGAAGGCGAGCGCATCCCGGTGGATGGATCGCTGCCCACAACCGCCCTGACCTCGGTGGGAACGCGGGGGTTCGGCGTGTACGTACACGTCCCCTTCTGTGCCAGCCGGTGCGGGTACTGCGACTTCAACACCTACACCGCCGCCGAGTTGGGGGGTGGCGCCAGCCGGGAGGAGTACGCCGACACGGTCCTCGCCGAACTCGCGCTAGCCGCCCGTGTGCTGCGCGGGAACCCTCCGCCCCGGGTCGACACGGTCTTCGTCGGCGGTGGCACCCCCACCCTGCTGCCCGCGGCGGACCTCGCCCGGATCCTCGACGGCATCGATCGCACCTGGGGGTTGGCCACCGACGCGGAGATCACCACGGAGGCCAACCCGGAGTCGGTCACCCCGCGATCTCTCGCCGCGCTGCGGACTGCCGGCTACACGAGGATTTCCCTGGGTATGCAGTCCGCGTCGCCCGGAGTGCTCGCGATCCTGGATCGGCGGCACAGCGCCGGCCGGGCCGTCGCCGCCGCCCGGGAGGCTCGGGAGGCCGGGTTCGACCACGTCAACCTGGACCTGATCTACGGGACGCCGGGGGAGAGCGCGGCCGACTTCGCCGCCTCGCTCGACGAGGTGGTCGCCGCGGGGGTGGACCACGTCAGCGCGTACTCCCTGATCGTGGAGGAGGGGACCCGGCTCGCGGCCCAGGTGCGGCGGGGCGAGTTGGCGCAGCCCTCCGACGACGTCGCCGCGGACCGCTACCTGGCCGCGGAGGCGGCCCTCGACGCCGCCGGGTTCTCCTGGTACGAGGTCTCCAACTGGGCGCGGACCCCGGCTGCCCGGTGCCGGCACAACCTTTTGTACTGGACCGGCGGCAACTGGTGGGGCCTCGGCCCGGGGGCACACAGCCACATTGGGGGGGTGCGCTGGTGGAACGTCAAACACCCCACGGCGTACGCGCAACGGCTCGCGGCGGGTGCGTCGCCGGGCCTGGCCCGGGAGGTGCTGACCGTCGACGAGGCGCACCTGGAGGACGTCATGCTGCGGCTCCGGCTCGCCACGGGCCTACCGCTGGACGTGTTGGACCCCGTCGGTCGTGCCGGCGCCGATCGGGCCCGGGCAGCCGGTCTGCTGGCCGCGGCGGCGTATGGCGGTGGTCGGGCGGTGTTGACCCTGCGCGGTCGGTTGCTCGCGGACGCGGTGGTGCGGGACCTGCTCGGCTGATCGGCGCCTTCCGGTCCTCGTCGGCCCAGCGCTCACGAACCACTCGTATCCCGTCATCCAGTCAGGATGGGCAGATCGGATGATTGGTCGGTGCCGGCGTGGACCGCGACGGCGATGGGACCGGGCAACAGCGGAGCCGGCCCGGCCGGAACCCGTTCGGTCGGGATCCGGCCAGTCGGGCTTCACTTGATGAGCTTGGCCGACATCGGGTAGCGGTACTGCCGGCCCTCATTCGCCCGGAGGGCGGCGATGATGCCGAACACGACCTGCATCACCACGACGGTGATGTTCGGCAGGAACAGCAGGCACCCGCCCACGAAGAGCAGGACAAAGGCGATTAGCGACCAGGTGATCTGGAAGTTGAGCGCCGCTTGGGCGTGCGCGCGGACGGCTGGTGACTGGTTGCCGCGGGCCAGGTAGGCGATCAGTGGGGCGACGAACCCGAGCAGACCAACGCTGATCAGTGCGCCGACGGCGCCGCCGAGGTGCGCGCCGAGGACCCACATCCGGTCCTCGCTGTTTCCGTAACCGCCGGGTGGGCCGTACCCTCCGCCGGGTGGGCCGTACCCTCCGCCGGGTGGGAAGCCGGCATCGCTGGGTGGATAGCCGCCGGGCGGTGGCATGGCGCCGGGGGGAGGGTAGCTGCCCGGTGGCGGCCAGCTACCCGGGTCAGATGCCCCGGGCATCGGGGTGGTGGGGTCGTCAGGACCCGGGCCGGGTAGCCCAGGCTCTCCGCCGGTAGGAGGGCGAGGTGGTTCCGTCATGGGGTCACCGTAGGCGCAGGGGACAACCAGCCCCAGTGCGGCGCCATCCCGGCTGTCCAGATGATCACCTTAGGCGGACCGTCGGGTTGGGCGGCGGGCCCAGCCGCATCATTCGATGACGGTACTCGATCTTTGTTGATCATCGCGTTGGCGGGCGTGCCGACGTAGACTGGCACTCGCTAGAGTCGAGTGCCAGGAAGCGCCTCGACCGCCGACGCGTCGCAGGAGGAGGGGGGAAGGATGGGTCTCGACGACCGCAAACTCGCGGTGCTGCGCGCGATCGTCGAAGACTACGTCGCCACGCAGGAGCCCGTCGGCAGCAAGATGCTGGTCGAGCGCCACCAACTCGGAGTCTCCCCGGCGACCGTCCGCAACGACATGGCGGTCCTGGAGGAGGAGGGCTACATCCGGCAGCCGCACACCAGCGCCGGCCGGGTGCCCACCGACCGCGGCTATCGGCTCTTCGTGGACCGGCTGTCCCGGGTGAAGCCGCTCACCCCGGCCGAGCGCCGGGCGATCGAGCGTTTCCTGGTCGGCGCGGTTGACCTCGACGACGTGGTGCACCGCACGGTCCGGCTGCTGGCCCAGCTGACCCGGCAGGTCGCCGTCGTGCAGTACCCGTCCTTGGCTCGCTCCTCGGTCCGGCACCTGGAGCTGGTGCCGATCTCCACGACCCGGCTGATGCTGGTCATGATCGCCGATACCGGTCGGGTCGAGCAGCGGCTCGTCGAGCTACCGGGGCCGATCCCCCCGGACGACGTGATCGATCTGCGGCAGCTGGTCAATGAGAAGCTGGTCGGTACCCGGCTCGCCGACACACCGCCGCTGGTGCAGGCGTTGGTTGACGAGGTGAGCGGTGAGCTGCGCCCGGCCATGATCACCCTCTCCACCGTCCTGCTGGAGACGCTGGTCGAACGGCACGAGGAGCGCATCGCCCTCGCCGGCACCGCCAATCTCACCCGCGGTGGTCTGCTCGACTTCCAGGGATCGTTGCGCCCCATCCTGGAGGCGTTGGAGGAGGAGGTGGTCCTCCTCAAACTCATTGGGGAGGTCGAGCCGAGCGCGATGCGCGTCCGGATCGGCGACGAGAACGAGATCGACAACCTCCGGGCCACCTCGGTGGTGAGCACCGGCTACGGGCCAGGGGTGACCATCCTGGGGGGTCTCGGAGTGGTCGGGCCGACCCGGATGGACTATCCCAGCACCATCGCCACGGTTCGGGCCGTGGCGCGCTACGTGGGCGACCTGCTAGCCCAGAACTAGGCATTACCGTCCGGCCGGACCGGGCCGGCGGTCGGCGCAAGCGAGACGAACATGAGGACACCGAACGCAGTGGCCAAGGACTACTACGGCATCCTCGGCGTGAGCCGGGAAGCCTCCGACGACGAGATCAAGCGCGCCTACCGCAAGCTCGCGCGCCAGTACCACCCGGACGTGAATCCGGACGCGGCGGCGCAAGAGAAGTTCAAGGACATCAACGCCGCGTACGAGGTCCTCTCCGACGACCGGAAGCGGCAGATCGTGGACCTCGGTGGCGACCCGCTCGCCCCGGGCGGCGGGGGCGGCGGCCCGGGTGGACCCGGCGAGGCCGGTCCGTTCGTCGGCTTCCAGGACATCATGGACGCCTTCTTCGGGGGGGCCGCCGGCGGCGGCGGACGGGGGCCGCGCCCCCGCACCCGACCGGGCTCCGACGCGATCCTGCGCCTCGAACTGGACCTGCCCGAGACAGCGTTCGGCGTGGAGGCGCCGATCACGGTCGACACCGCCGTCCTCTGCACCACCTGTTCCGGTGCGGGCACCGCCGCCGGCACCCATCCGGAGACCTGCGAGGCGTGTGGCGGGCGGGGCGAGGTGCAGTCGGTGCAGCGCACCTTCCTCGGGCAGGTGGTCTCGGCCCGGCCGTGTACCGCCTGTCAGGGCCATGGCACCACGATTCCGAACCCCTGCCCCACCTGCGCCGGGGACGGCCGGGTGCGGACCCGGCGTTCGCTGACCGTCAAGATTCCCGCCGGGGTCGAGGACGGGATGCGGATCCGACTGGCCCAACAGGGCGAGGTGGGCCCCGGCGGTGGCACCGCCGGCGACCTCTATGTGGAGATCCACGAGCGCCCGCACGATGTCTTTTCCCGCAAGGGCGACGACCTGCACTGCCGGGTGGCTGTCCCGATGACGACGGCGGCGCTCGGCACCCGCCTGACCATCAAGACGCTGGACAGCGAGGAGCCGGTTGACGTCAAGGCCGGCACCCAGCCCGGCAGCATGCTGCGGCTTCGCGCCCGCGGCGTGCCGCACCTGCGGGGGACCGGCCGGGGTGACCTGTTCGTCCACCTGGATGTGCGGACGCCCACCAAGCTGGACGCCGACCAGGAACAGATGCTGCGCGAGTTCGCCCAGACCCGGGGCGAGGAGGTCGCCGAGCTGACCAAGCAGGGGGGCTTCTTCTCCCGGATGCGCGACGCTTTCAACGGCCACGCCTGACTCGACCGGTCCCGGTGTCCCAGGCCAGCGGCCCGGGGCACCGGGCCGGTCGCTAGCCTGGCACCGTGTCCGCGCCGCTGTTCCTGGTTGATTCGTTGCCCACCGCCGAGACGGCGACCCTGGACGGGCCGGAGGGGCATCACGCCGCGACGGTGCAGCGGTTGCGGGTCGGCGAGGAGTTGCTGCTCGCTGACGGTTGCGGCGGCACGGCCGTCGCCGTGGTCACGGCGGTGGGAAAGGGTGTCCTTGACTTTCGGATCACCTCCCGGGATCACCTCGCCGCCCCCGCCCACCGGCTCGTCGTCGTTCAGGGGCTGGCCAAGGGGGAGCGGGGTGAGCTGGCCGTGCAGGCGATGACCGAGGTCGGCGTGGACGCGATCGTGCCCTGGACAGCCGGGCGTTCGGTCACCCAGTGGCGGGGTGATCGGGGGGCACGTGCCCGGGGCAAGTGGGTCGCCACCGCGCGGGAGGCCGCGAAGCAGGCCCGCCGGGCCTGGCTGCCGGTAGTGACCGGCGCCCCGGCCGAGTCCACCTCCGAGGTGGCCCGTCGGATCGCCGGCGCTGCGGCGGCGTTCGTGCTACACGAGCAGGCGGAGGAACGTCTGGTCACCGCGGAGCTACCCGACCGCGGCGAGATCGTGCTGGTGGTCGGTCCCGAGGGCGGCGTAGCCCCGGCCGAGCTGGCCGCCTTCGCCGGGGCCGGAGCCCGGACGGTGCGGCTGGGCCCGTCGGTGCTGCGTACCTCCACCGCCGGGGTGGCGGCGCTTTCGGTGCTCGCCGCCCGCCTTGGCCGCTGGTAGCGCCGGTTCTTCCGCTCTGGGCGGCGGTGTCCGGAGCGTTTCCTTACACTGCCTCGGTGAACACAACTGACTGTCTGTTCTGCCGGATCGTCGCCGGTGAGATTCCCGCCACTGTTGTTCGGGAGACCCGGACAACCCTCGCGTTCCGTGACATCGGTCCGAAGGCTCCGGTGCACGTGCTGGTGATTCCGAAGGAGCACTACGCCGACGTGGCCACCCTGGCGGAGGGGGACCCGGGGCTCGCCGGCGAGGTGCTCGCCACCGCCGCCGCGGTCGCCGAGGAGGAAGGCCTGCTCGGTGATGGCTTCCGGCTGCTCTTCAACACCGGAGCGTACGGCGGTCAGGAGGTCTTTCATGTCCACGCACACCTGCTCGGTGGCGCGCCGCTCGGGCCGATGCTGGCCGGGAACCTCAGCTGACGGCGGCGGGGGTCGGCCGGTCGGTGCCGGGCAGGGGAATTGGGCGAGGTGCCCCGGCGGTTGAACCGATACCATGGGGGCAACGACCAGCACGCCGCGGCGACCAGCCCGGCGCCGAGATCGAGAGCAGGTGGCGCAGGGCCACTCGGCCCAACCTATGACCAGCACTCCACCTCCCGGCCCGCCCCGGGCACAGACCAGGATCACCGTCCCGGAACCGAGGATCATGGTCAATCTCCTCGGTGCGGGCGACGAGATCCTGCGACTGGTCGAGCGCTCCGTAAACAGCGACGTGCACGTTCGGGGTAACGAGATCACGATCACCGGCGCACCCGCGGACAACGCTCTCGCCGAGCGGCTCTTCGGCGAATTGATAGAACTCATCGAGAAAGGTGAGACGCTGACCACCGATGCTGTCCGGCGCACCGTTGGCATGCTCGAGCAGGGCAGCGCCGAACGGCCCGCCGAGGTTCTGACGCTCAACATCCTCTCCCGACGTGGTCGTACCATTCGCCCCAAGACGCTCGGGCAGAAGCGCTACGTCGACGCTATCGACGCGCACACCATCGTCTTCGGTATCGGTCCAGCCGGCACCGGCAAGACCTACCTGGCGATGGCGAAGGCGGTCCAGGCACTGCAGGCCAAGCAGGTCAACCGGATCATCCTCACCCGGCCGGCGGTCGAGGCGGGCGAGCGGCTGGGCTTCCTGCCCGGCACGCTGAACGAGAAGATCGACCCGTACCTGCGACCGCTGTACGACGCGCTGCACGACATGCTCGACCCGGAGTCGATCCCGAAGCTGATGGCGGCGGGCACGATCGAGGTGGCGCCGCTGGCGTACATGCGGGGTCGTACGCTCAATGACGCGTTCATCATCCTGGACGAGGCGCAGAACACCACGCCGGAGCAGATGAAGATGTTCCTCACCCGGCTCGGCTTCGGTTCCAGGATCGTGGTGACCGGCGACGTTACCCAGGTGGACCTTCCCGGCGGGACGACCAGTGGCCTGCGGGTCGTCCGGGAGATCCTCACCGATCTGGCGGACGTGCACTTCGCCCAGCTCTCCAGCTCGGACGTGGTTCGACACCGGCTGGTTGGGGAGATCGTTGACGCGTACGCCCGCTGGGACGTGGAGCGGGAAAGCCAGCAGGCGAAGAGCGTGCAGGCGGTGCCCGGGCGGCCCGCCCAGGGTGGCCGCGCCGGTCGGCGCCGCTAACGAAGCGAAGGAAGACAGTGTCCATCGAGATTGCCAATGAGTCCGGGGTTGACGTCGACACCGACGCGATACTCGCCGTCGCCCGGCACGCCCTCGACGAAATGGGGGTCAACCAGCTCGCCGAGCTCTCCGTGTTGCTTGTCGATATCGACTACATGGCCGAGTTGAACCATCGCTGGATGGGCGGGGACGGCCCCACCGATGTCCTTGCCTTCCCGATGGACGAGGGCAGCGTCGACCACGGGCCGGGGGAGAACGCCACCGTCGGCGCCGAGCCGGCGTTGCTCGGTGACATCGTGCTCTGCCCCGAGGTGGCCGCGAAGCAGGCGGCGACCGCGGGTCACTCCACCGCCGATGAGCTGCACCTACTCACCGTGCACGGGGTGCTGCACCTGCTCGGATACGACCACGCCGAGCCGGAGGAGGAGCGGGAGATGTTCGCCCTCCAGGCCCGGCTGCTGGTGAGTTGGCGGTCGACCCGGTCACGATGATGGCCTCTCTTGCCGCAACAACGGCCGGCGCGTCCGGCCTGCCCGACGTGCAACTGGTCTTCCTCGCGGCTGGCCTGGTGGTCCTCGCCGGCCTGATCGCAATGACCGAGGCGGCGCTGGCCGCGGTCTCGCCGGCCCGCGCGGCCGAGTTGGTCCGCGACGGAGCCCGGGGCGCCCGAGCGTTACAGTCTGTCGCCGGGGACGTGGTCCGGCACCTCAACCTGTTGCTGCTGTTGCGGCTGCTCGCTGAGCTGAGCGCGACCACCCTGGTGGCCCTGGTCGCGGTCGACTCGCTCGGCGCCGGCTGGCTGGCCGCGGTGGTGACGGCCGGGGCGATGACCGTGGTCAGCTTCGTGGTGGTCGGTGTCGGGCCGCGCACCATCGGCCGACAGCACGCCTACGCGGTGGGTCGCGGGGTGGCGCCGCTGGTGCGTTGGCTGGGTCGGGCACTCAACCCCCTCGCCTCTCTGTTGATCCTGATCGGTAACGCGGTCACCCCCGGGCGCGGCTTCCGGGAGGGTCCCTTCGCCACCCAGGTGGAGCTGCGTGAACTGGTCGATCTGGCCGAGCAGCGCGGCGTGGTGGAGCACGGCGAGCGGCAGATGATCCACTCGGTCTTCGCGCTCGGTGACACCATCGTCCGGGAGGTGATGGTGCCGCGTACCGAAATGGTCTGGATTGAGCGGCACAAGATGCTCTCCCAGGCCCTGGCGCTCTTTCTGCGGTCCGGCTTCTCCCGGATCCCGGTCATCGGCGACAGCGTTGACGATGTGCTCGGCGTGCTCTACCTGAAAGACCTGATCCGGCGCACGCAGGGCGGCGCACCGGAGGATCGGCGCCTCCCGGTGGCCGAGTTGATGCGCCCGGCCACCTTCGTGCCGGAGTCCAAGCCGGTTGACGATCTCCTATCGGAGATGCAGGCTGCCCGGAACCACCTCGTGATCGTCGTCGACGAGTACGGCGGGACCGGCGGGCTGGTGACTATCGAGGACATCCTGGAGGAGATCGTCGGCGAGATTACCGACGAGTACGATGTTGAGCGTCCGCCGGTCGAGCACCTCGACGACGATGCGGTGCGGGTAACCGCGCGGCTACCCGTGGAGGACCTCGGCGAGTTGTTCGACACCGAGCTGCCCAACGACGAGGTGGAGACGGTGGGCGGCCTGCTCGCACAGTCCCTGGGCCGGGTCCCGATCCCCGGTGCCCAGGTGGAGGTGGCCGGTCTGCGGCTGCTCGCTGAGGGCACCACCGGGCGGCGTAACCGGATCGACACGGTCCTGGTGCGTCGGGTGGAGCCGGCCGACCAACAGCACGATCCGAAGCGTGGCGAATCCGCCGACGCCCCGGACGACACCGACCAAGCCGAGGAGAGGCAACCCGCCGATGCCTGATTCACCCGCCGTACCGTCCACCGGGTCTACCCCGGTGGAGCTGACCGCCGAGGACGCCAAACTGGTCGTCCTGGCCCGGGGGGCGCGCGGCCGGATCGGTGCCGTCGAAGGTGCCGCGGTCCGGGACCAGGACGGCCGGACCTACGCCGCGGCGAGCGTCTCGCTGCCGTCGCTGGCGTTGACCGCGCTTCAGCTCGCCGTGGGCTCGGCGGCGGCGGCTGGCTGCACCCGGCTGGAGGCCGCGGCGGTGGTGACCGAGGCGTCGACGCTGGACGCCGCCGGCCATGCGGCGGTCCGTGACCTCGCCGCCGACGCGCCGATCCACGTGGCCGCGCCGGACGGCACGGTTCTCGGGACGGTGACCGAGTGACTTCCGCGCACCTTCGGCAGCCGTACCGGGCGGGCTTCGGCTGCTTTGTTGGACGGCCGAACGCCGGTAAGTCAACGCTGACCAACGCGATCGTCGGGCAGAAGATCGCCATCACGTCGAGTAAGCCGCAGACAACCCGGCACGTCATCCGGGCGGTGCTGCACCGGCCCGATTCGCAGCTCGTGCTGGTCGACACGCCGGGCCTGCACCGGCCCCGGACGCTGCTCGGCGAGCGCCTCAACGATCTGGTGCGGCAGACGTGGAGCGAGGTTGATGTGATCGGCCTCTGCATCCCGGCGGACGAGCCGATCGGCCGGGGCGACCGCTTCATCACCGGCGAGTTGGCCGAGCTGAAGGCGACCGTGCTCGCCGTGGTCACGAAGACCGACCTGGTCGACCGGGAGCAGCTGGCCAAGCAGCTGGTCGCGGTGAGTGAACTGGCCGACTTCGCGGAGATCGTGCCGGTCAGCGCGGTCTCCGGGCACCAGGTCGACACGCTGGTGGACGTGATGACCCGCTACCTGCCGGAGTCACCGCAGCTCTATCCGGACGACATGCTCACCGAGGAACCGGAGCAGGTGCTGGTCGCCGAGCTGATCCGGGAGGCGGCGCTGGAGGGGGTGCGGGACGAGCTGCCGCACTCCATCGCGGTGGTGGTGGAGGAGATGATCTCCGCGGAACGGGTCATCAAGATCTACGCCGATGTGTACGTCGAGCGGCCGAGCCAGAAGGCGATCGTGATCGGGCACCGGGCCAGCCGGCTCCGGGACGTCGGCATCCGGGCGCGGCGGCAGATCGAGGAGCTGCTCGGTACCCGGGTCTACCTTGACCTGCACGTCCGAGTGGCGAAGGACTGGCAGCGGGACCCGAAACAGCTCCGTAAGCTCGGTTTCTAGCGCAACGTCCGGCTGGTTCGCCGGCCGTTCCAGGTGACTTGTCGGCTTCGACGAGTTGATGAGGAAGTTCACTTTCCTCCCGACAGGCTCGCGCTTTTCCGGTCGCCAGCGGAAGGTAGGGGGTTGTGTTGCCCGCCCCTTACTGGAAATAGTTGCGAGCTGATGCGAAATCGTTACCTGGACCTGTTGCGCGCCCTCGCCGTCGTACGGGTCGTGGTCTACCACGTAACGGGGTGGGCCACCATGACGTTGGTCTTTCCCGCGATGTCGGTGATGTTCGCGCTGGCCGGGTCGTTGATGGCGGCGTCCCTGCATCGGTTCGGGACGGCGGCGGTCGGTCGTCGGCTGCGGCGGCTGCTGCCGTCGCTCTGGATGGTCGCCGCGATCTTCGTGCCGGCCATGCTGCTCACCGGGCTGCCGTTCACCTCCGAGGTCCTGCTCTGGCTCTTCCCGGTGGCCAACCCACCGTCAACCCACTGGGGCGCCCTGGCGCTGAGCCCGATCTGGTACCTGCGCAACTACCTCTGGTTTGTGCTCGTCTCGCCGTTGGCATTGTGGTTGTTCCGCCGGTTCCCGCTGCCCACCCTGCTCGTCCCGTACGTCCTGACCGCGGCGATCGAACTGGGGCTGTACCCGGATCCGCCGATGGTGGTGCAGCAGTTCGGCCTGTACCTCGGGGCGTGGATGTTGGGCTTCGCGCACCAGGAGGGGATGCTGCGCCGGCTCGCCAACCGCATCTTGTGGCCGACCGCGATCGCCCTCGTCGCCGTCGGCGGCTGGTGGAACCTGACCCAGCCCGGGACCAAGGGGCTCGACCTCAACGGCAATCCGCTCGCCAACGCCCTCTGGTCGGCTGGTGTCATCCTGGTCGTGCTTGGGCGGGAACCGGCGAGAACGGCGTGGATCGACCGCAACGCGATTGTCAGTCGGTTGATCACTCTGATCAATCGGCGCGCCCTCACCGTGTACCTGTGGCACATGGCCTTCGTGGTCGCGCTCACCCCGCTGGTGGACGTGGTTGGTTGGTCGCACCAGAACCTACTCGGCCTGGCCATCCGGGTCGTGCTGGTCTTCGCCCTGCTCGGGGTCGTCATCATGCTCGTCGGGTGGGTTGAGGACATCGCAGCCCGGCGCCGGCCGGAGTTGTTTCCCGGTTTCGGACGGCGAGCGGCAGCTACACCGCCGGGAGCGGCAGCCACGTCTGCGGGGGCGGCAGCTACACCCCCGGAGGCGGCGGCCACGTCTGCGGAGATGGCAGCCATACCCGAGGCGGCGCAGCCCGCGGTCGGCCCGGCGGACCAGGCCGGGACGGCGCGGAGATCGCCGGTGGTGCCGACGCCCCGGTCGCCGGAGAACGAGCACGTACAGAACGAGAGCATGGACAGCAACGCGCGATGACCACCCAGGGGCGCCGCGGCCGCCCCGAGTCGACCCGGAGCTGGCAACCTGAGGGAGAATGATCGGATGGCCGGGTACCGCCGACAGCTCTACCGCGACGATGCGGTGGTGCTGCGCGTGCAGAAGCTCGGCGAGTCGGATCGCATCATCACCCTGCTCAGCCGTCGGCACGGGCGGCTGCGCGCGGTGGCCCGCGGGGTGCGCCGGACCACCAGCAAGTTCGGAGCCCGGCTGGAGCCCTTCGGCCACGTCGACCTGCAACTCGCCGGCGACCCGAAGGGCCAGCAGGGCAGCTCGCTGCACACGGTCAGCCAGGTAGAGGGCATTGCCCTGTACGGCAAACGCCTTCTTGGCGACTACCCCCGCTACACGGCGGCGAGTGCGGTCTGCGAGACCGCGGAGCGGCTCACCCCGGTCGAGCGGGAGCCGTCGCTGCGGTTGTTCCAGCTCACCCTGGGGGCGCTGCGCGCGCTGGCCGACGGGGAGCACGCCGCGACCCTGGTGCTGGACGCGTACCTGCTGCGTGGCATGGCCCTGGCCGGATGGGCGCCGGCGCTGGCCGGCTGCGCGGTCTGCGGCACGCCGGGGCGGCACCGGGCCTTCTCCGTTCCGGCCGGTGGTGCCGTCTGTCTCGACTGTCGGCCGCCCGGCGCGGCCCACCCCGCACCGGCCACCATTGACCTGATGACCGCGCTCACCAGCGGCGACTGGCGGGTTGCCGACGCCGCGGGGAGCGGTGTTCGCCGGGAGTGCAGCGGGTTGGTCGCGGCGCACCTGCAGTGGCATCTGGAGCGCGCGCTACGCTCGCTGCCGCTGGTGGACCGGGGCGTTCCGGTCGCCGGCGCGGTCGGGACGCCGGCCGGCGGAGGCGGGTCGGCCGTGGCCGGCGTGGACAGGGAGTAGACCGAGTGATCCGATCGAGCAGGCGACCCGGCCGTGCACCGGTGCCGCCCACCCCCCACCCGTCCGGCGCCCGGCCACCGGCGCTGCCCGCCGAGGCGTTGCCGCGGCACGTCGCGGTGGTGATGGACGGTAACGGCCGGTGGGCCAAGGAGCGCGGGCTTCCACGGACAAAAGGGCATGAAGCGGGAGAGTTCTCCCTTTTCGACGCCGTCGAGGGCGCGATCGAGCTGGGCATCCCGTACCTGTCGGCGTACGCGTTCTCGACGGAGAACTGGCGGCGCTCACCGGACGAGGTGCGCTTCCTGATGGGCTTCAACCGGGACGTGATCCGTCGCCGCCGCGACCAACTTGTCGACCTGGGCGTACGGGTTGTCTGGTCGGGCCGGTCCGGGCGGCTGTGGAAGAGCGTCATCTCGGAGTTGCAGGCGGCCGAGGAGATGTCCCGCGGCAACTCGACGCTCACCCTGCAGTTCTGCGTCAACTATGGCGGACAGGCCGAGATCGCCGACGCCGCCGCCGCGATCGCCCGGGAGGTGGCGGCCGGCCGGCTCGACCCGGCCAAGGTCACCGAGAAGACCCTGGCCCGCCACCTCTACCACCCGGAGGTCCCCGACGTGGATCTCTTCCTGCGCCCCTCCGGAGAGCAACGCACCTCAAACTTCCTGCTCTGGCAGAGCGCCTACGCCGAGTTGGTCTTCCTGGACACGCTCTGGCCGGACTTCGACCGCCGGCACCTCTGGTACGCCTGTGAGCTCTATGCCCAGCGGGACCGCCGGTTCGGCGGAGCGCTGCCGAACCCGGTGGCGCCTACCACCTGACCCCGGTCGCCCGGGTCAGGCCTCGACCTCACTGCGGTCGCCGGCCCAGAGGGTGTGGAAGGAGCCATCGCGGTCAACCCGGCGGTAGGTGTGGGCACCGAAGTTGTCCCGCAGGCCCTGGAGCAGGGCCGCCGGTAGCCGGTCCGCGCGCAGTGCGTCAAAGTAAGACAGGGACGAGGCGAACGCGGGGGTGGGCACGCCGGCGTGGGCGGCCTCGGCGACCACGCGCCGCCACCCCGACAACCCGGCGCGTACGGCGTCGGCGAACCACGGCGCCACCAGCAGCGTGGGTAGGTTGGGCTGGTCGTCGTAGGCCTGCCGGATCCGGTCGAGGAAGCGGGCCCGGATGATGCATCCGCCGCGCCAGATCGTGGCGGTGCCGCCCAGGTCGATGTCCCAGTCGTACTCCTGGCTGCCGGCCCGAATCTGGTCGAAGCCCTGGGCATACGCGATGATCTTCGTGGCCAGCAGCGCGCGCCGGACGTCCTCGACAAAGGCGTCCCGGTCCTGGATCTGCCAGGTCGGGCCCAGGTCGGCGAAGGCGTGGCGGACGGCCGCGCGCTGGTCGGCGTGCCCGGAGAGGGAACGCGCGAACGTCGCCTCGGCGATGCCGGTGATCGGGATGCCCAGGTCCAGGGCGTTCTGCACGGTCCAGCGTCCGGTGCCCTTCTGCTCCGCCTGGTCGAGCACGATGTCCACGAAGGCCCGCCCGGTGCTGGCGTCGGTGTGCCCAAGCACGTCAGCGGTGATCTCGATGAGGTACGACTCCAGTTCGCTGGAGTTCCACTCCCGGAAGATCTCCGCCAATTCGGCCGGGGTCGCGTCCAGACCAACCCGCAGCAGGTCGTACGCCTCAGCGATGAGCTGCATGTCGGCGTACTCGATGCCGTTGTGGACCATCTTGACGAAGTGGCCGGCGCCGTCCGGCCCGATGTGTCGACAGCAGGGCTCGCCATCCACCTGCGCCGCGATCCGTTCGAAGATCGGCCCCAGCTTCTGGTAGGACTCGGCGGAGCCGCCCGGCATGATGCTCGGCCCCCACAACGCGCCCTCCTCACCACCGGAGACGCCGGTGCCGACGAAGTGCAGCCCCTGCTTGCGCAGTGCCTCCTCGCGCCGCCGGGTGTCGGCGAAGTGGGCGTTGCCGCAGTCGACGATGATGTCGCCGGCATCGAGCAGCGGCACCAAATCGTCAATGACGGCGTCGGTCGGCGCGCCGGCCTTGACCATCGTGATGACCGCCCGGGGGCGCTCCAACGCGGCGACGAAGTCGGCCAGCGAGTCGGTGGGGACGAACCGTCCCTCCTCGCCGTGCTCGTCGATCAGCCGGCGGGTCCGTTCTGGAGAGCGGTTGTGCACCGCCACGACGAAGCCGTTGCGGGCCAGGTTCCGGGCGACATTGCGACCCATCACCGCCAGCCCGGTAACGCCGATCTGTGCCTGGCCGTCCATCCCTGCCACCTCCGCCTCGCTCCGTCTGTGACCGTATCGCGCTTTGCGTTCCGCTGGTCCACAGCCACCCCACCCGGCGGTGCTCTGGGCTCGGCGGTCAGCCGATCAGGGGGCGGAACGTGCCGACGGCGACGCTGACCGTGAGCGCGGCACCGGCCAGGAGGGTCGCACCGGCGATCAGGAGACCGTCGGCGCGGCCGAAGTGTTGGCGGCGGGCCATCGATCGGGGGGTCGTGGTGTCGAAGCCCCGCGCGTCCATCGCCACCGCGAGTCGGGTTCCGCGCCGGATCGCGCCGACCAGCAGCGTGAACGCGGTCGACCCGAAGAGCCGCAGCCGGGCCAGGGGGTTACGGCCGGCGTCAACGCCCCGGGCCCGCCGCGCCATGCTGATCATTTGCCACTCCTGGGTGAGCAGCGGCACCATCCGGAACGCCGCCAGCGCCCCGTAGGCGAAGCGGGCGGGCAGCCTGGCGTTCTGCACCAGCGCGTCGGCCAGATCGGTCGGGTCGGTGGTCGCGACCACGATCACTCCCGGTAGGGCCACCGCGAACATGCGCAACACCAGACCGAGCGCGGTGATCAGCACACCGGAGGTGACCAGGAACGGGCCGGCCTCGACCAGGATGCGCCCGGAGCGTTCGGCGGCGAAGAGCACCAGCGTGCCGAGGACGCCCACCGAGCTGACCAGCAGCGGCATGGCCCGGCGGGCGAGCACCCGGAGCCGTACGCCGAACAGCGGTAGCAGCGCCAGCTCGAAGGCGATGGCGATGGCTGGTGCCACCGGGTCGAGGGTGGCGATCAGGATGACCGAGCAGAGTAGCGCCGCCGCCAGCTTCGCCACCGGGTTGCGCCGGGCCAGCGGGGCGTCTGGTCGGGTCACCGGTTCGAGGTTGATCACGGCACGCTCCGCGGATGGTCGAGCCGTACCTGGCGGTCGGCGAGCGTGGCGATGAACTCCGGGTCGTGGGTCACCGTGACCAGCCCGTGCCCGTTGTCGCGCAGCTCGGCGAAGAGCTCCACCAGCTCCCGCCAGGTCCGCCGGTCCTGGCCGAAGGTGGGCTCGTCGCAGACGAGCAGGCGGGGCGCGGTGGCCAGGGCCGTCGCCACGCTCAGCCGCCGCGCCTCGCCGCCGGAGAGGGTGTACGGGTTGGCCTCGGCGAGCGCCGTCAGGCGGAGCCGGTCGAGCAGCGCGTCCACGGTGGCGCGGACCTGCGCCTCGGTCCGGCCGGTGCGGCGCGGACCCAGCGCCAGTTCGTCGGCGACGGCGGCGGTGACGAACTGGTGTTCCGGATCCTGGAAGACCGAGCCGATCCGATGCACCAGCGCCGGCGCCCGCCACCGGTGCGGCGGGGTGCGGGCGTCCCCACCGGCCAGCTCCGCGGTCGCGGTGACCCGGCCCGCCGCCGGTGCGAGCAGCCCACCCAGCAGGAGGGCCAGGGTGGACTTCCCGGCCCCGTTGGGTCCGTGGACGGCGAGCGCCTCGCCGGCCCGTACGGAGAGGGAGACGCTGGCCAGCCGGGGCGGCAGGGCGAGCTCGTCGGCGGTGAGTAACGTCTCCCCGGCGCTGGTGGTGGCCGGCCGCGGCGGCACCGGATGGCCCGGCACCCAGACCCCCTCGGCGGCGAGCGCCTCGCCGTGTGCGGCGAAGACCGCCTGCGGGGTGCCATCGGCGTGGACGCCGCCGCCCGGCGCCAGCACGACCACCCGGTCGACCAGCGGCAGCGCCTCGGTGAGCCGGTGCTCGACGAGGAGCAGGGTGGTGTCGGCATCGAGCGCCGCGGCGACCGCGTCGCGGATCAGCGCCGCACCGGCCGGGTCCAGGTTGGCGGTCGGCTCGTCGAGCAGCAGCAGACGCGGGCGGAGCGCGAGTACCCCGGCGAGGGCGAGGCGCTGCTGTTCGCCGCCGGAGAGCGCGGCGGTCGGCCGGTCCCGGCCGTAGCGGAAACCAACCCGGCGCAGGGCCTCGTCCACCCGGGGCCAGATCTGCTCGGCGGGTAGCCCACGGTTCTCGGGGCCGAAGGCGACGTCGTCGCCGCAGCGCGCCATCACCAGCTGGGTCTCCGGGTCCTGGAAGAGCAGGCCGACCTCTTCGCGGGCCGTGCGTGGGTCCCGGCCGTCGACCTCGACCGTGCCTTCCCGCTCGCCGGAGTCCTCCGGAAGTAGCCCGGCCAGCGCGGCGAGCAGGGTGCTCTTACCCGCCCCGGAGGCACCCAACAGCAGGACCCGTTCGCCGTGCTCGATCCGCAGGTCGAGCCCGCGGACGGCCCACCGTTTCCGCCCCGCGTGCCGCCACCCGAAGCCCCGCAACCGAACCGCGCTCACCGGCGCCGCCCCGGAGCTGGATGCTGACCCGCGGACTGCGGCCCCAACCTCCCGATCGACACGGTGCTCAGATGGTGGTGCGTTCGCGGCCGGCGGGGAACAGGTCCAGCACGCCCGTCCGAGCCAGGGCTCGGGTCAGGTTCTCGGCGCCGAACCCGGCGATGGCGGTGGCGCTGGCGATCGTCAGCAGCGCGTACGGGATCCGGTAGCTGCCCAGCGCGTACTCGCTGTTCCAGACGAAGAAGTCGAAGAGGGCCGCGCTGAGGCCGGTCAGCGCCCCCGCGAGTAGTGCCGTGGGTAGCCGGAAGGAGCGGTAGCGGAAGGCGGCGAAGGCCAACTCGGCGCCGATCCCCTGGGCCAGACCCTGGAGGATGGTGATGCTGCCCCACTCGGAGCCGAGCAGGGTGGACACGATCGCGGCCACCATTTCGCAGAAGAGCGCCGCACCGGGGCGGCGGATCACCAGGCCGCCCAGCACCGCCGGGATCAGCCAGACGCCGTACATGATGGCCTGGGCCGGCGGGAAGAAGGCGAACACCGGGGTGGCGACGCTCCAGAGTAGCCCCCAGGCCCAGAAGATGACGCCGAAGGTGACGGCGATGACCGCGGCGACGACCACATCGACGGTGCGCCAGCGCTTGGTCGTTGTTGTGACTTTACTCATCGTTCTTCCCTGTCTGCTCCGGGAGAGCAGGGGAGGGCACGTCCATTCCGGCTAGGCCGGACGATGGCACGCCTGGAGGCCGACCGAACTCCCTGCGCTGGCATTACCCAGATCAGGTTCGAGGGTCTGTGGGGCGTTGCCCACACTCTCAGCGCTGTGCGCTCCCCTGTCGGAGGTGAAAATGTGCGACCGACGCTAGCACCTCCGAAGATCTTTCAACAAAGTGACATCGGTGCAGCTTGACCGGGGTTACTTCGGTCGGGCCGGGGTAGGCTGCCGATCATGGGTGTCGATGTCCGCGGTTTTACCTTCGATGTCCGCGTCGGTGGCCCGGCGGCCGGCCCGCCGGTGCTTCTGCTGCACGGCTTCCCCCAACACAGCGGGGAGTGGGCCGACGTGGTGCCGCTCCTGCACGCCGCCGGGTTGCGCACGTACGCACTCGATCAGCGCGGCTACTCGCCCGGTGCCCGTCCGGCGGCGGTCTCCGCGTACCGCCTCGGTGAGCTGGTCGGCGACGCGGTGGCGGTGCTGGACCACCTCGGCGTCGCCGCCGCGCACGTGGTCGGGCATGACTGGGGCGCGGTGGTCAGCTGGGCCCTCGCTGCCGGGCATCCGGCCCGGGTGCGCTCGCTGACCGCGGTCTCCGTGCCGCACCCGGGAGCCATGGCCCATGCCCTCAGCACCGATCGGTCCCAGCGGGCCCGCTCGGCGTACATGCGGCTGTTTCGGCGGAAAGGGACGGCGGAGGCGGTGTTGCTGGCCCGACGGGCGACCGGGCTGCGCCGGATGCTGGCCGGAGCCGGCGACGCCGACCGGGTGGCTGCGTACGTCGAACCGATGCTCGCTCCGGGCGCGTTGAGTGCCGCCCTGAACTGGTACCGGGCGATGTCCCGGAGGGACCTGGCGGCCGTCGGGCCGGTGTCGGTGCCGACGACGTACGTCTGGAGCGACCGGGACATCGCGATCGGCCGCACCGCCGCCGCGGCCTGCGCCGCCCACGTGACCGGGGACTACCGCTTCGTCGAGCTGACCGGGGTGAGCCACTGGATTCCGGACCGGGCACCAGCGCCGCTCGCGGACGCGATCGTGGCCCGGGTCCGGGATCCGAGGTGAGCCTCAGGCGGGGGTGGTGTGCTCGCCGGCGTGGCTGACCGCGTCCGCCACGATGTGCGCGACGTGTTCGTCAACCAACGTGTAGGCGATTTCCCGTCCGCGCCGGGAACCCCGCACCACCCCGGCACCGCGGAGCACCCGCAGGTGCTGGGAGACCAGCGGCTGTGCGGCACCGAGCTGGTCAACCAATTCGTGTACGCACCGTTCACCCTCGGCGAGTTGGCTGACGATGGCCAGCCGGATCGGGGCGGAGAGGGCGCGCAGCAGCTCGCTCGCCCCCTCGTAGGCGTCGTAGCCGGACTCGCTGCTCACAGGGGTAACGGTAACCAACCCCAGGGGTGCGCTGTTGGTCAGGACCGACTCAGCACCACCTCGTGCGGCTCTACCGCCGACGGCTCCGCCGCGGCGACCCGCCGTCGTCGTAGCGTCCGCCAGCCCACGCCGCCGAGCGCCACCACCGCGAACGAGGCGATCGCCATCAGCACCACCGACGCGCCGGGGGCGGTGTCGGCGTTGGCCGCCACGTACACCCCCGATCCGGCGGCGAAGAGCCCGAGCGCCATGGCGGCCGTCATCGTGCTACGGAAACCACGGGTGACCTGCTGGGCGGCGGCGACCGGCACCACCATCAGCGCGCTGATCAGCAGGACACCGACGGCGCGCATCGCGATGGTGACGGTGACCGCCGTGGCGACCGCGAGGAGCAGGTTGAGGGCGCGGACGGGCAGCCCGGAGACGCGGGCGTACTCCTCGTCGTGGCCGATCGCGAAGAGCGCCGGGTAGAGCGCCAGCATGGTAACCAGGATCGCCACGCCGAGCACCACGATCGTGGTCAGGTCAGCCGGGCTGATGGTGGACAGTGAGCCGAAGAGGTACGCGTGGAGGCTCGCGCTGGTGCTGTCGGAGAGCCCGACGAGCATCACACCGCCGGCGATGCCCCCGTAGAAGAGCAGGGCGAGCGCCAGGTCACCGGAGGTGCGACCGCGGGCTCGGACCAGTTCGATCATGATTGCGCCGAGGCTGGCCATGATCACGGCGGCCAGGACCGGCGAGCGGTTGAGTAGCAGGCCGGCACCGACACCGGTGAGCGCCACGTGCCCGACGCCGTCGCCGATCAGTGCCAGCCGCCGCTGCACCAGGTAGATGCCGAGCGCCGGGGCGGCCAAGCCGATGATCAGCGCACCGATCAGGGCACGCTGCATGTACGGGTACTGGAAGAGTTCCATCTCACGTGCTCCAGAGACCGGCGGGCTCGTTGGGACCGTGCGGGTGCACGTGGTCGTGGTCGGGGTCGGCGTGATGGCCGGCCGGCTCGGGCACCGGGCCGTCGTGGGCGATCCCACCGGCGTGTACGACGACGGCCCGGGAGATCAACGGCCGCAGCGGCCCCAGCTCGTGCGCGACCAAGAGGACGGTACCCCCGCCGCCCACGAATTCCTTGAGCGCTCCAGCGAATGCCTCCTGGCTCGCCGCGTCCACGCCGGCGGTCGGCTCATCGAGGATCAGCAGATCCGGCTCGCCGGCTAGGGCCCGCGCGATGAGAACGCGCTGCTGCTGGCCGCCCGAGAGGGTGGACACCGGGTCGCCGGTTCGGTCGGCGAGGCCGACTGCCGCCAGCGCGGTGGCCACCGCCATCCGGTCCGCGCGGCCGGGCGGGCGCAGGAAGCCCCGACGGGCCAGCCGGCCAGCCGCCACCACCTCGCGGACGCTGGCCGGCACGCCGCCACTGGCACCGAGGCGTTGCGGGACGTACCCAATGCGGTGCCACTGCCGGAACCGGCGCCCGGGCCGGCCGAAGAGCGCGACCGACCCGGAGCTGATCGGAACGAGTCCGAGTACGGCCCGGATCAGGGTGGATTTGCCGGAGCCGTTGGCACCGAGCACCGCCACCACCTCACCGGCGGCGACGGTCAGCGAGACGTCCCGCAGCACGGTCCGGCCCTCGTAGCCCATCGCCGCGTGTGTGACAGTGATGACGGGAGTGGTCATGAGCAGTCCAGCGCCGTTTGCAGGTTCGTGAGGTTGGTCCGCATCACCGAGAAGTAGTCTCCACCGTCGTCGGCGGACAGCCCTTCGAGCGGGTCGAGCACCAGGGTCTCGGCCCCGACCTCGTCGGCGATGGTCTCGGCGACCTTCGGGCTGACCAGCGTCTCGAAGAAGATCGTGGTCGCCTGGTGCTCCTTCGCCTCTTCGATCACCTCGGCTAGCCGCTGCGGTGACGGCTCGTGCTCCGGGCTCAGTCCGGTGATGCCGATCTGCTCCAGCTGGTAGCGCGTGGTCAGGTAGCCGAAGGCGGTGTGGCTGACCACGATCTCCCGGCGCTGGCAGGTCTCCAGACCGGCGGTGAACTCCGTGTCGAGCTGTTCCAGCTTGGTCCGGAGCTCCTTTGCTCGGCTTGCGTACCCGTCGGTGTGATCGGGGTCGGCCTCGGCGAGCCGGTCGGCGAGCTGGTCACCGACGGTGGCGAGCCGGGTGGGGTCCAGCCACAGGTGCGGGTCCTTGCTGCCGGCTTCTTCGCCTTCGTGGGCTTCTTCGCCTTCGTGGGCTTCTTCGCCTTCGTGGGCTTCTTCGCCTTCGTGGGCTTCTTCGCCTTCGTGGGCTTCTTCGCCCTCGTGGGCTTCTTCGCCCTCGTGTCCGTGGTCGTGATCGTGGCTGTCACCGGTGGCGTCGAGTAGCGGCTCGACCGTGGCGACGTCGAATGCCCGGTCGGCGGAGTTCTGCTGCACCGCATCGTCGACCTGAGGCTGGAAACCCTTGAGGTAGACGATCAGCTCCGCCCCGGCCACGTCACCAACCTGGCTCGGGCTCAGCTCGATGTCGTGGGGCTCAGCGCCGGGCTTGACCAGGTTACTTACGGTTACCGCGTCGCCGCCGATCTGCTGGGCCAGGAACTGAAGTGGGTAGAACGCAGCGACGACTTCAACCCGCTGCGGGTCTGCATCGACTGGCTCGTCAGAGCAGGCGGCCGTGCCGAGGGCGAGCAGGGCGGCGGAGGTGGCGGCTAAGGCGCGCGGAGCGCGGCGGTAGTTCATACCAGCAACTGTCCGCAACCGTGATAATGATTGTCAAAAACGCATGAGTGCATGTCAGAGTAGCTTGACCAGCCCGGCGACGATCAGCAGCGTCAGCACCAGGAGCCGGACCACCCGCAGCCGCGCCGGCTGGCTCGCCCCCGCGGTGACCACCAGCGTGGCGACGACTGCCGCGAGGGCGAGGGTGAGTAGCCCGCCGACCACCCCCGGAGTGAAGAGTGCGACCAGCACCACCACCAGGGTGACCAGGAAGACTGCCGTCGGGTTTGCCCGGGCTAACCGGCTCGCGAACCGGTGCTGCGTACGCTGCATCCCACAGACTCTACGAGGAGGTAGCCGGTGTTGGTCACCAACCGGTTCGTGGTCGAGCCCGATGTCGTCGCCGACTTCACCGCGCGGGCGCACGCCGCGCTCGCCGCGCTCGCGGCCCGCCCCGGATACCTGCGCGGGCAACTCGTCCGCGCGCTGGACGAACCGCGCCACTGGTGCCTGCTCACCGAGTGGGAATCGGTCGGCACCTACCGGCGAGCGCTCGGCGGTTTCGATGTCAAGGTCACCGCGGTTCCGCTGCTCGCCGAGTCGGTCGACGAACCGTCGGCCTACGAGGCCCTCGCCACCGCCGCGCCCGGCGCCGACGTGGTCGTGACGGCGAGCGATCGGGCGGCCGATCCGTACCGGTGAGCGATACGCACTACATTGAGCCCATGACCGCTCCCGGACCGGCCGCTCCCTCCCCACACCCGTCGGTGCCCGGCCCGCAAGACGGCGCCGCACCCCCTGCCGCGCCCGGACCGGCAGCCGGCGCCGCGCCCCCCGCCGTGCCCGGACCGCCCCCCGGGCCGGGAGTGCCGAATCCGCCGGCCGGCCCCGGCGTCGCGCCGCCGTTCGCGGCACCGCCGGTCGAGGGCCGTCGCACCCGACTCTGGCTGGGACTCGGTGCCGGGGCGCTCGCCCTGGTGCTCTGCTGCGGCGGCGGGGGCGCGGCGGTGATCGGGCTTCTGGTGACCGGTGTGCAGGCGATCGATGAGCAGGGGCGAGCGGCCTCCACCGACTACTACCAGGCGTTGGTGGAACGGGAGTACGGCGCCGCCTACGACCAACTCTGTCCACAGGCACGACAGCAGATGTCGCGGCGGGAGTTCGAACGGCGGGCCGCCAGCGCGCCGCAGGTGACCTCGTTCCAGGTCGGCGAGGTCGACCAGAACGACCTGACCGTGTCGGTGGACGTCACCCTCAGCGGCGGCGACCGCGACCACCAACGGGTGAACCTTGAGCAGAACCAGCAGACCGGTCAACTGGAGGTGTGCGGGGTGAGCTGAACCGCTCCCGGTATTCTCCTGGGCTCAGGACGTCGCCGGTCATACCGTTGTCCCGAACCTCACTCCATCCCGTACTGTCCCCGCCGACCGCCAGCCGGCGTAGGAGGAAAAATGCCTGCAGACCGTATCGACGCCGTTGTCAGCCTCGCCAAGCGTCGGGGTTTCGTCTTCCCGTCCAGCGAGATCTACGGGGGTACCCGTTCGGCGTGGGACTACGGCCCGCTCGGGGTGGAGTTGAAGGAGAACGTCCGCCGGCAGTGGTGGCGGAGCATGGTCCAGCAGCGCGACGACGTGGTGGGTCTCGACTCCGCGGTGATTCTGGCCCGTGATGTCTGGGCCGCCTCCGGCCACCTGGACGCCTTCGTGGACCCGCTGACCGAGTGCCAGTCCTGCCACAAGCGGTTCCGGGCCGACCACCTGGAGGAGGCGTACGAGGCCAAGCACGGTCGTCCGCCGGCCTCGTTGACCGAGCTGAACTGCCCGAACTGCGGAAACAAGGGCACCTTCACCGAGCCGCGGATGTTCAACGGCCTGATGAAGACCCATCTGGGCCCGGTGGAGAGCGACGAGGGTCTGCACTACCTGCGACCGGAGACCGCGCAGGGCATCTTCGTCAACTACAAGAACGTCGAGACGGTGGCGCGGAAGAAGCCGCCGTTCGGCATCGCCCAGACCGGCAAGTCCTTCCGCAACGAGATCACCCCGGGAAACTTCATCTTCCGGACCCGCGAGTTCGAGCAGATGGAGATGGAGTTCTTCGTCGAACCGGGCACCGACGAGGGCTGGCACGAGTACTGGCTCGCCGAGCGCTGGAACTGGTACCTCGACCTCGGTCTCAGCGAGAGGAACCTGCGTCGCTACGAGCACCCGCAGGAGAAGCTCTCCCACTACTCGAAGCGGACCGTCGACATCGAGTACCGGTTCCAGTTCGGTGGCACCGAGTTCGCGGAGCTGGAGGGCATCGCCAACCGCACCGACTTCGACCTCGCCACACACAGTAAGCACTCCGGGGTCGACCTGTCCTACTTCGACCAGGCCAAGGGCGAGCGCTGGATCCCGTACGTGATCGAGCCGGCGGCCGGCCTCACCCGTGCGGTGCTGGCGTTCCTGCTCGAGGCGTACGACGAGGACGAGGCGCCGAACACCAAGGGCGGCGTGGACAAGCGCACGGTGATGCGCTTCGACCCGCGGCTGGCCCCGGTGAAGGTGGCGGTGCTGCCACTGTCCCGCAACGAGGCGCTCTCGCCGAAGGCCCGGAAACTCGCCGCCGACCTGCGTAAGCGCTGGGTGGTGGAGTTCGACGACTCGCAGGCCATCGGTCGCCGTTACCGCCGGCAGGACGAGATCGGCACCCCGTTCTGCGTGACGGTCGACTTCGACACCCTCGACGACGACGCGGTGACAGTGCGCAACCGGGACACGATGGCCCAGGAGCGGATTGCCCTGGACCAGGTCGAGCGGTACCTGATCGAGCGCCTCCCCGGCTGCTGAGCCGCGGGGCGGCTCCTCCCTCCGCTGGTAGGCCAGCGGAGGGAGGACCAGGGCCTCCTTACACTGGAGTGGTGACCACGACGAAGGCCGTCCCGCCCCGCCCGCTGACCATCGGGCGGCACCAGGTGTGGCCGCCGGTGGTCCTGGCACCGATGGCGGGCATCACCAACGTCGGCTTCCGTCAGCTCTGCCGGGAGCAGGGCGGTGGCATCTACGTCTGCGAGATGATCACGACGGTCGCGCTGGTCGAGCGGAACCCCAAGACCCTGCGCATGATCGCCTTCGGCCCCGGAGAGTCGCCGCGCAGCCTCCAGCTCTACGGCACCGACCCCGACACCACCGCCGCCGCGGTGCGCATCGTCGTCGAGCGGGACCTCGCCGACCATATCGACCTGAACTTCGGTTGCCCGGTCCCGAAGGTGACCCGCCGGGGCGGTGGTGCCGCCCTGCCGTGGCGGCGTCGGCTCTTCGCCCGGCTGGTGCGGGCCGCGGTGGACGCCGCCGCACCCGCCGGGGTGCCGGTCACCGTGAAGATGCGCAAGGGCATCGATGACGACCACCTGACGTACGTGGAGGCGGGCCTCGCCGCCCAGGATGCTGGGGTCGCGGCGGTGGCGCTGCACGGGCGTACGGCTGCCCAGCGGTATTCGGGGACCGCCGACTGGGACGCCATCGCGACGCTGAAGGCGGCGCTGGACGTGCCGGTACTGGGTAATGGCGACATCTGGGAGGCGGACGACGCGCTGCGGATGGTGGCGCACACCGGCGTCGACGGGGTCGTGGTGGGGCGGGGCTGCCTGGGCCGGCCGTGGCTCTTCGCCGACCTGGAGGCGGCCTTCACCGGTGCGCCGCACCGGCGGCTGCCCACGTTGGGGGAGGTGGCCACGACCATGCGCCGGCACGCGGAGCTGCTGGTCGAGCAGTTCACCGTCGGCGCCCGGGACGCGGCGCGCGGTGAACGAGACGGCTGCACCGATTTCCGGAAGCACGTCGCCTGGTATTTGAAGGGTTTTCCGGTCGGCAGCGAGCTACGTCGGTCGCTCGCGATGATTGACAGCCTGGCGCAGCTCGACGATCTGCTCGGCAAGCTCGACCCGGCGGCGCCGTTCCCGGTGGAGACGCTGGGTCAGCCCCGTGGCCGGACCAACTCCCCGGGCAAGGTGTTCCTGCCGAACGGGTGGCTGGACAGCCGGGACGACGACACGGTTCCGCAGGGCGCGGAGCTGGCCGACTCGGGCGGCTGAACCGGGCCCGGCGGACGACGACGAGGGCCGGCCCCTGGTGGGGGCCGGCCCTTGTCGGTTGGTTGGTGGTCAGCTGGTGGAGTAGCCGCGGGTGGCGATCCAGTCGGCGAGGGCTTCGGTGGTGATCCAGTACTCGGCGGTGTTCGGGTTCGCCGAGTCGGCGATCTTCACCTGGTCGCCGGCGTCGCGGTAGCCGTTGACGGCGATGTAGTGGCCGCCGGCGAAGGAGTGGCTCTCGCCGTTGGTGTCGGTGGCGGTGCCGGCGATGTTGGCCACGACGGCGCGGCCGTCGTCGACGGTGCGGATGATGTCTTCGCGCAGGGTGTCGGTCTGTGTGGTGTCGGCCTCGGGGGTGGAGATCTCGACGCTGCGGTACACGTCGCTGCCGGTTTCGGTGTTCAGCACCGGGGTGATGTCGTTGATGGAGTCGGTGCCGGACTCGGTGGTGCCCATCCGCTCGGCCATCGAGTAGACGTCGATGTCCTTGTCCTGCACGGACAGGGCGTTGCGGGCGGCGGCGGGGCCGCAGTAGTAGAAGTTCGGCTGGGCCTCGTAGTCGACCGGGAGTACGCGGGTGCCGTCGCGCTGGCTTTGCGCGGTGGGCTGCGCGGTGGGGGCGGCGAAGGCGGCGGTCGCGGGGGCGGCGATGGCGCCACCGGTGGCGATCAGGCCAGCGGCGGTCAGGGCGGTCTTGCGAAGGATGTCGGTACGCATGATGATCGAAGCCTTTCGCTCGGGGGTGCCGCGGACGCGGGGGCGCGCCTACGGGTCGGGCGAGGTGGTTCGAGAAGAGATTCGAAAGAGGGGGTTGCGCCCGGCGGGGTGCTACTCGGGCGGCCCGAGGGGGGTAACCAACGCCGGCCCGGTGGCATTCCGGGGCGGGCGAACTACCGGCGTCCGGCGGTCCGGCGGGGCGCTCGCGGCTGCCCCGCATGGTTACGCCAGGTATAACCACGGGCCCCCACCACCGATTCCCCGGCGACGGTGACCCGGGCCACCCGACAAGCCGCCCAGAGTGGGCGATCAGGTGGCATCTCCCCGCGCGGCCATGCGACCAGACCAGACATCCGGCCCAGGCAGGTGGATCGGTGACACCGTGGCCCCGAGACCCCGGCTAGGCCGCCCTGGGGCGCGGCGTGGACGCCGCGACCAGCGCCGTCGGCGGATCAGCGGGCGTCGCGGGCCAGGGGACCTCAGCGGAGCGGTGGAAGGCGATGCCGGCCGCCGTCCAGCGGGGTCCCTGCCCGGCCAGTCGGGTACGAAACGCCGCCCAGTCGTGGGTGGCTCGCGGTGACCAGCCCAGCTCCGCGATGGCGGGTAGCCGGGGCAGGAGCATGAATTCGATCTCCGCGAGCGAGGTGACCGACTCGGTCCAGAGCGGGGCCTCCACCCCCAACACCGATTCCGCCGGCACGCCTGTCACCTGGGTCGCCGGGTCCCAGTCGTAGGCCCGCCGGACGTCGATCAGGCCCGCCCAGTCATGTCCGATCGGGGTGTCGGAGGTGTACTTCATATCCAGATACGCGCGGTTACCGGGGGAGAGGATCAGCCGGGCGCCGCGGCGGACGGCGTCGGCGGTGGTCGGGTCGATGCCGTCGGTGCCCCACCACTGGAGCACCCGTCCCTCGATGTGGGCGGCCGGAGCCAACTGGTGCCAGCCCACCACGGTCTTGCCGAGCTTGGCCACGATGCGTTGCGCCCGTTCCACGAATCCGGTGTACACCGCTCCCTTCACCTTGAAGGCCTCATCGCCGCCGATGTGCAGAAACGGCCCGGGGGTACGCGCGGCGACCTCCCCCAGCACGTCGGCGACGAACTCGTACGTCTGCGGGTTGGTGGGGTCCAGGTAGCTGAAGCCGACCTCGGTGCCGGTGTAGGGCACCGGTGTGGGCCCGGCCGGGGCCAGCTCCGGGTGGGCGGTCAGCGCGGCGTTGGTGTGCCCCGGAAGGTCGATCTCCGGAACGACGGTGAGGTGCCGCTCGGCCGCGTACGCGATGATTCGTTGGTAGTCGGCCGGGGTGTACCACCCGCCGGGGGCGCCACCGACCGCCGTGCTTGCGCCGACCGCGGTCAGTCGCGGTCGGGACTCGACCGCGATCCGCCACCCCTGGTCATCGGTGAGGTGCAGGTGCAGGTGGTTGAGCTTGTAGCGGGCGAGGTGGTCGATCACCCGCAGTACGTCGTCCACCCCGAAGAAGTGTCGGGCCACGTCGAGCATGGCGCCCCGGTACGGGAAGCGCGGCCGGTCGAGGATCGATCCACCGGGCAACGTCCAGGTGGCGCGGACCGGTGTGCTGCTCTCGATCGTGGCCGGTAGAAGCTGGCGCAGGGTTTGGGTGCCGTGGTGGAGCCCGGTCGCGGTGGCGGCGCTGATCCGGACCCCGGTCGGGGTCACGTCGAGTCGGTAGCCCTCGGGACCGAGCTCGGGCTGCTCGGCGAGGACGAGCGCGATGCCGTCGGTCGGCCCGGCGTGCGGGGCTTCGGCGATCGGGAGCCGATATCCGGTGGCCGGCCGGAGCAGGTCGGCGAGGCGTTCGGCGACGGCCCGCGCGGCGGGGTCGGGGCTGACCCACACTCTCGTGTCGGCCGTCAGCGTGAAGTCGGCGCGGGGCGCCGGGCGTATCTGCTCGGGGGCGGGCACCACGTCGCCCAGTCGGACCGGGGCGGGCGCGAGTCGGGTGCCGGCTTCGTGGGCCGCCAGCCGGGCCAGCTCGCCCGCTGCCGGCGGGACAGGTGTCGGGGCGGAGTTCGTCGGGGTGTTCGCGTCACCGTCGGTGCCCGGCACGGTGCCCGTCGTACCCGAGGTCGCGGGGGCGGGCCGGTGTTCCGGCTGCTGCGGCGAGGTGGCGGGGGTGGGGTGCACGGAGCTGCCTTTCGGGGGTGTATTCGCGGCGGTTGTGGCAAGGCTTCACCGAGGGCGTCGCATCAAGGGTACGGCGGTACGACGGATGCGTGATCGTGCGCGTGGAAGCGTTTCCAAATACGGGTACGAACACGGAAAGTGGGGACGACTGTGCCGATTGTCACCGAACGGTCCCTGGGGGTCCGATGTTCGCCTAACCTTCGCCCCACGATCGGCAGCGTGGCCGCGGACCGGCGGCCGGGCCGCCCGGTGGCAGCTGAAACCTTCGTCAAGTGACACATTCGGCGTGCGTGGGAGGCTCTGGTGGCAGCGCAGGAGACAGTCGATCACAAGTACGTCTATGACTTCGCCGAGGGAAACAAAGACCAGAAGGAGCTCCTCGGCGGCAAGGGCGCCAACCTGGCCGAGATGACCAACCTCGGCCTGCCGGTGCCGCCCGGCTTCACGATCACCACCTCGGCGTGTCAGGCGTACCTCGCCACCGGTAGCGAACCGGCCGGCCTCGCCGACCAGGTCGGTTCCCACCTCGACGCCCTGGAACGGGCGATGGGTCGAACCCTCGGCGACCCGGAGGACCCGCTGCTGGTCTCGGTGCGCTCCGGCGCCAAGTTCTCGATGCCGGGCATGATGGAGACCGTTCTCAACGTCGGCCTTAACGACCGCAGCGTCGTGGGGCTGGCCCGACAGGCCGGCGGCTCGGCGGGCTCCGACTCCACCAGCGACAGCGACCGGTTCGCGTGGGACTCCTACCGTCGCCTGATCCAGATGTTCGGCAAGACCGTCTGCGCGGTGCCGGGGGAGGACTTCGAGCACGCCCTCGACGACGCCAAGCGGGCCAAGGGCAGCGACCTGGACCTGGACCTGACCGCCGACGACCTCCGGGCACTGGTCGACACCTACAAGAAGATCTTCCGCCGGCACACCGGCCGGGACTTCCCGCAGCAGCCGCGGGAGCAGCTGGACCTCGCGATCCGGGCGGTCTTCGAGTCGTGGAACGCCGAGCGGGCGGTGATCTACCGCCGCCAGGAGCGACTGCCCGCCGAGGCGGGCACCGCGGTGAACGTGGTCGCCATGGTCTTCGGCAACCTCGGTACGGACTCGGGGACCGGCGTCGCCTTCACCCGCGACCCGGCCAGCGGGACCCAGGGCATCTACGGCGACTACCTGGCCAACGCGCAGGGCGAGGATGTCGTCTCCGGGATCCGCAACACCGTGCCGCTGCAGGAGCTGGAGCGGATCGACAAGAAGTCCTACGACGAACTGCTCGACTACATGGCCCGGCTCGAGCGGCACTACAAGGATCTCTGCGACATCGAGTTCACCATCGAGCGGGGCAAGCTGTGGATGCTCCAGACCCGGGTCGGTAAGCGCACCGCCGCCGCCGCGTTCAACATCGCCGGGCAGCTCGTGGACGAGGGCCTCATTGACCTGGACGAGGCGCTGCACCGGGTCAACGGTGCCCAGCTCGCCCAGCTGATGTTCCCGCGCTTCAACCTGGACCACGAGTTCCAGCCGGTCGCCACCGGTATCGGCGCCTCACCGGGCGCGGCCGTCGGCAAGGTGGTCTTCACCTCCGCCCGCGCGGTGGAGCTGGCCGGCCGGGGCGAGGCGGTGATCCTGGTCCGCCGGGAGACCAACCCGGACGACCTCAATGGCATGATCGCCGCGCAGGGCATCCTCACCTCGCGCGGCGGTAAGACCAGCCACGCCGCCGTGGTGGCCCGAGGCATGGGCAAGACCTGTGTCTCCGGCGCCGACCAACTCGACGTGGACATCCCGGCGAAGCGATTCACCGTGGCCGGACAGACCGTTCACGAAGGCGACGTGGTGTCGATCGACGGCACCACCGGCAAGGTCTACCTGGGCGAGGTCCCGGTGATGCCGTCCGAGGTGGTGCGGTACTTCGAGGGCACCCTCGACCCGGAGCAGGCCGACGTACTGGTGCGGGCCGTACACCGGATCATGACCCACGCCGACGACCGGCGGCGGTTGGCCGTGCGGACGAACGCGGACACCAAGGCGGACGCGGCGCGGGCCCGGCGTTTCGGCGCGCAGGGGATCGGCCTGTGCCGTACCGAGCACATGTTCCTCGGCGACCGGCGGGAACTGGTCGAGCGGCTGATCCTCGCCTCCACCGACGCCGATCGGGAGCAGGCGCTGGCCGCGTTGCTGCCGCTGCAACGGGCGGACTTCGTCGAGATCTTCCGCGAGATGGACGGGCTGCCGGTCACGGTGCGGTTGATCGACCCGCCGCTGCACGAGTTCCTGCCCCCGCTGGAGCAACTCGCGGTCAACGTGGCGGTAGCCCAGGAGCGGGGCGAGGCCGCGGCCCGGGAAGAGGCGTTGCTGGCCGCCGTTCGGCGGATGCATGAGGAGAACCCGATGCTCGGCCTGCGTGGGGTCCGGCTCGGCCTGGTCATTCCCGGCCTCTTCGCCATGCAGGTCCGCGCGATCACGGAGGCCGCCGTCGCGGTCGCCGAGTCCGGTGGGTCCGCCTTCCCGGAGATCATGGTCCCGCTGGTCGGTGCGGTGCAGGAGCTGGAGACGGTACGCACCGAAACGGAGAAGATCATCGCCGAGGTGGTCGGCGGCAGCGGTGTCGAGGTGCTGATCGGCACGATGATCGAGGTACCGCGAGCGGCGTTGACCGCCGGCGAGATCGCCGAGGCGGCGCAGTTCTTCTCGTTCGGTACCAACGACCTGACCCAGATGGCGTGGGGCTTCTCCCGCGACGACGTGGAGGGCGCCTTCTTCTGGCGCTATCTTGAGCTGGGCATCTTCGGCATCTCACCGTTCGAGTCGATCGACCGGGACGGGGTGGGCCGGTTGGTGCGGATCGCCGCCGAGGAGGGGCGGGCTGCTCGGTCGGAGCTGAAGCTCGGCGTCTGCGGCGAGCACGGCGGTGACCCCGACTCGGTGCACTTCTTCCATGAGGTTGGGCTGGACTACGTGTCGTGCTCGCCGTTCCGGGTGCCGGTCGCCCGGTTGGAGGCGGGGCGGGCGGCCGTGGAGACCGCCGGATCGGACAGCCGCTGACGTGCCGGGCGGTGGGTGGCCGGCTACCTACCGCCCACCGGTCACCG
Organism: Salinispora pacifica DSM 45544; assembly: GCF_000378845.1. Lineage (NCBI taxonomy): Bacteria > Bacillati > Actinomycetota > Actinomycetes > Micromonosporales > Micromonosporaceae > Salinispora > Salinispora pacifica. Next base: position 4,458,736 of record NZ_KB905359.1, read on the forward strand.
CCCACGCCGGCGCCCACCGGTCACCGGCTGGCCGGCGTAACCTGGCGGCATGAATCCGGTCGGCCCGGACCAGCGGCGGTGGGTGGGCGAGCCCGCGAAGGACACCGGGCAGGGCCGGTCGGCGTTCGAGCGAGACCGCGCCCGGGTGCTGCACTCGGCGGCCTTCCGGCGGCTTGCCGCCAAGACCCAGGTGCACACGGCCGGCACCGATGACTTCCTCCGTACCCGGTTGACCCACTCGTTGGAGGTCGCCCAGGTCGCCCGCGAGATGGGCAGCCGGCTCGGCTGCGACCCCGACGTGGTGGACACCGCCGGGCTCGCCCACGACCTTGGGCACCCGCCGTTCGGGCACAGCGGCGAGGCGGCGCTGGACACCCTCGCCACGACCTGCGGCGGCTTCGAGGGCAACGCCCAGACGCTGCGCGTGCTCACCCGCCTGGAGGCGAAGGTGATCGGGCCGGACGGCGCCTCCGCCGGGCTGAACCTCACCCGGGCCACCCTCGACGCGGTCAGTAAGTATCCGTGGCCGCGCCGGCCGGGAGAGCGCAAGTTCGGCATGTACGCCGACGATCGCCCGGTCTTCGAGTGGCTGCGCGCCGACGTGCCAGACGGGCAGCGGTGCCTGGAGGCGCAGGTGATGGACTGGGCCGATGACGTCGCGTACTCGGTGCACGATGTCGAGGACGGCATCCACGGCGGGTACGTGACGCTGCGTCCGCTGCTGGTCGACGCCGACGAGCGGGCGGCGCTGAGTGCCGATGTCGCGGCGGCCTACTCCAATGAGTCCCCGTCCGACCTCGCTGAGGTGCTGGTTGAGCTGCTTGCCGACCCGCTGCTCGCGGCGCTGGCCGGCTACGACGGGAGTCATCGGGCGCAGGCCGCACTGAAGGCGACCACCAGCGTGCTGACCGGTCGCTTCGTCGCCGCCGCGGTGGCGGCCACCCGGCGTCGGTTCGGGCCCGGTCCGCACCGGCGGTACGCCGCCGACCTGGTCGTGCCGCGCGAGGTCCGGGCTCGGTGCGCCCTTCTCAAGGGCATCGCCCTGCGGTACGTGCTGCGTCGCCCCGGCTCCGCCGCCCGGCACGAGCGGCAGCGGCAGCTCCTCGCCGGCCTGGTCGCGGGCTTGGCCGACCGGGCCCCCGACGCGTTGGACACGGTGTTCGCCCCGTTGTGGCGGGCTGCCGGAGACGACGCGGCCCGGCTGCGGGTGGTGGTCGATCAGGTGGCGTCGTTGACGGATCCGGCGGCGGTGCAGCGGCATGCCCGGCTCTTTGGTGGCCCGACCGACGCCGTCGGGCAGGTTGACTTAGGTTAACCTAACCGCATGCCGGATCGTCCAAAGAAGGTCACGTCCACCCGTGTCGTCCGGATCGGACGGCCCACCCCGCACGTCGTTCGGCTGGTCCTCGGCGGTGCCGAACTGGCCGGACTGCCGGTCGGCGAGTTCACCGACCACTACATCAAGATTCTCTTCCCGGTGCCCGGGGCGGTCTACCCGGAGCCGATCGACCTGGCCGCGATCCGTCGGGACCTGCCGGCCACGCAGTGGCCACGGCTGCGCGCGTACACCGTACGGGCCTTCGACACTCACGCCGGTGAGCTGACCGTGGACGTGGTGTACCACGGCGACGAAGGGCTGGCCGGGCCGTGGGCCGCGGCGTTGCGTCCCGGTGACCCGGTGCACTTCCTCGGCCCGGGTGGGGCGTACGCCCCGAGCCCTGACGCCGACTGGCACCTGCTGGTCGGCGACGAGAGCGCCCTGCCGGCCATCGCCGTCGCCCTGGAACGGCTGCCCGTCGGGGCGCCGGCCACCGTCCTGGTCGAGACCAGTGGACCGGCCGAGGAACAGCCGCTGCCCAGCCCGGGGCAGGTGCGGCTGACCTGGCTGCACCGGGGGGACCGGCCGGTTGGCGCGGCGCTGGTCGCGGCGGTCCGGGCGCTGGACTTCCCACCGGGGGTGCACGCCTTCGTACACGGTGAGGCGACCTTCGTCCGGGAGCTGCGCCGGCTGCTGCGGGGCGAGCTGGGGGTTCCGCGCGAGCGGCTCTCCATCTCCGGCTACTGGCGTCGCGGTGTGGATGACGAGGGCTGGCGGGCCAGCAAGGCGGAGTGGAACCGCCAGGTCGAGGCCGAGGAGTCCGCCGCCGCCCCAACCTGACGATTGTTCCCATTTCGCCGCGGCTCCACCCCCGCCACCCGCAGGATGACAGAGGGGCATCGGTGGACCGGCGGGCAGCGGAGGGGCCAACATGGGCGAGGCGGCTGGGCGACGGCCCGACAGCGGGAGCGTGGACCGCCTTTTGCTGGGCCTCGCCGTGGGCGTCGTGCTGGCCGTCGTGGTCTGGGGCGCCCTGGCACCCGATTCGGTCTCCCGTGTCGGTGGGTCCGGGCTGAGTTGGGTCATCACCACGTTCGGCTGGTTGTTCGTCGTCGCGGCGAACGTCTTCCTGGTGCTGACCTTCGTGCTGGCGTTCTCCCGGTTCGGCACCATTCGGCTGGGGGCCGAGACCGAGCGGCCGGAGTTCACCACCCTGGCCTGGGTCGCCATGATGTTCAGCGCCGGCATGGGGATCGGCCTGGTCTTCTTCGCCGTGGCCGAGCCGATCCAGCATTACGCCTCGCCGCCGCCGGCCACCGGAGCCGAGCCGGAGACCGGCGCGGCGGCCTCGGTCGCCATGCAGTTCACCCTCTTCCACTGGACGCTGCACCCCTGGGCGATCTACGCGGTGGTGGCGCTCGCCCTGGCGTACTCGACCTTCCGCAAGGGGCGGGAGAACCGGATCTCGGCGGTGTTTCGCCCGGTGCTCGGCTCTCAAGCCGACGGCACGGTCGGGCGGGTGATCGACCTGCTGTCGGTCTTCGCCACGGTCTTCGGCTCGGCGACCAGCCTCGGCCTCGGCGCACTCCAGGTCACCGCGGGCCTGGACCGGGTCGCCGGGATCCCCAGCAGCAGGGCGGTGGAACTGGTCGTGATCGGGGCGTTGACCCTGGCCTTCGTCGTCTCGGCCTTCTCCGGGCTGCACCGGGGCATCAAGTGGCTGTCCACCACCAACGTGGTGCTGGCGGTGTTGCTGATGGTCTTCGTCTTCGTGGTCGGCCCAACCGTCTACATCCTTGAGCTGCTGCCCGCCTCGATTGGTGACTACCTCAGCAACCTGGTCTTCATGTCGACCCGCACCGGGGCCTTCTCCGAGTCGTCCTGGTTGGGCTCCTGGACGATCTTCTACTGGGCGTGGTGGATCTCCTGGGCGCCGTTCGTCGGGACCTTCATCGCCCGTATCTCCCGTGGCCGTACGGTGCGTCAGTTCCTGATCGGCGTGCTGCTGGTGCCCAGCGGGGCCAGTGTGGTCTGGTTCGCGGTGCTGGGTGGCAGCGCGCTGCGGGTACAGGCCACCGGCGCCGCGGACCTGGTCGCCGAGACCGCCGCCGGCACCGAGAACGCGCTCTTCGGGCTGCTTGAGGCGTTGCCGCTGGGCGTGCTGGCCAGCGTGCTGGCCATGGTGCTGGTGACGCTCTACTTCGTCACCAGCGCCGATTCCGCCTCTCTCGTGCTCGCGTCGCTGACCTCCCGAGGTGCGCTGCGCCCGCGCCAGGTGATCGTCATCATCTGGGGTGTGCTCATCGGTGGAACCGCCGCGGTGCTGCTGCTGGCCGGCGGGCTGAGCGCACTCCAACAGGCGACGATCATGGTGGCGTTGCCGTTCGTGGTGGTGATGCTCGGCCTCGCCGTGTCGCTGGTCAAGGAGATGCGTGAAGATCCGGTGGTGCAGGCCCGCCCACCCCACCAGCACGGGCTGGCCGAGGCCCTCGACCGCGCTCGTTCGACCAGGGAGGAGGGCCGCCGCGCTCGTTCGACCAGGGAGGAGGGCCGCCACACCCGCTCGACCAGGGAAGAGGAGGGGTAGACCCCGCCCATCCTGGTCTCGTGCCGCGGAGTCCCGGTGGGGATTCGGTAGTGGTCGCCGTGCCCGCGTCCCCCGGCCACGGGGACGTCGGTCGGACAGGGCAGGATGTACGGCGAGGGGGTGGCGGAGATGACGGGGCGGATCCGGGACGAGGACATCGCGTTGGTCCGCGAGCGCACCTCGATCTCGGAGATCATCTCCGAGACGGTCACCCTGCGGTCCGCTGGTGGCGGCAACCTCAAAGGGCTCTGTCCGTTCCACGACGAGAAGAGCCCGTCCTTCAACGTGTCACCAGCTCGTAACGTTTGGTATTGCTTCGGCTGTGGCGCGGGCGGGGACGCCATCAAGTTCCTGATGGATGCGGAGCACCTCAGCTTCGTCGAGTCCGTCGAGCGGTTGGCCGGCCGCGCCGGCCTGCAGCTTCGCTACGTGGCCAACGACCACACCACCCCCCGGGCCCGGCCGCAGCAGGGGCAGAAGCAGCGGTTGATCGCCGCGCACGCCGCCGCGGTCGAGTTCTACCAGGCGCAGCTGACCACCGCCGGCGCCCGGCCGGCCCGCGAGTTCCTCGCCCAACGCGGCTTCGACAAGGCCGCCGCCGAGCGGTATGCCTGCGGCTTCGCGCCCGACGGGTGGGACCTGTTGACCCGTCACCTGCGCCAGCAGGGCTTCAGTCACGACGAGCTGGTTACCGCCGGGCTGTCCCGACCGGCCCGGTCGGGCAGCCTGATCGACCGGTTCCGTCGCCGACTGCTCTGGCCCATTCGGGATCTGGCCGGTGACGTCGTCGGCTTCGGCGCCCGCAAGCTCTTTGACGACGACGACGGCCCGAAATATCTGAACACCCCCGAGACGCCGATCTACAAGAAGTCCCATGTCCTCTACGGCATCGACCAGGCCAAGCGGGAGATCGCCAAGCAGGGCAAGGTGGTCGTGGTCGAGGGCTACACCGACGTGATGGCCTGTCACCTGGCCGGGGTGCCGACCGCGGTGGCGACCTGTGGCACCGCTTTCGGTGGCGACCACATCGGGGTGCTGCGCCGGCTACTGCTGGACACCGACGCCGTTGCCGGCGAGATCATCTTCACCTTCGACGGGGACGCGGCCGGGCAGAAGGCGGCGCTGCGCGCCTTCGACGACGATCAGCGCTTCGTCGGGCGCACCTTCATCGCGGTCAGCCCGGACGGCATGGACCCCTGTGAGCTGCGGCTGGCCAAGGGGGAGCTGGCCGTTCGGGACCTGGTCGCGCGCCGTGAACCGCTGGTCGACTTCGCGCTGCGGCACGTGATCGGCCGGCACGACCTCGACACCGTCGACGGTCGGGTGGAGGCGATGCGCCGGGCGGCGCCGTTGGTCGCCAAAATCAAGGACCGGGAAAAGCGCCCAGAGTACGTCCGCAAGCTCGCCGGGGACCTCGGCATGGAGATCGAGCCGGTACAGCGGGCCGTGCTGGCTGCCGCCCACGCCCCGGGCAGGGCCAACACCGCCTCCGGTAGGGCCAACACCGCCTCCGGTAGGGCCAACACCGCGCCCGGCGGGGCCCCGGCACCATCGCACTCACCGGCGGAGAGCCCACAGGCGGCTGTCGAGCGGGAGGCGCTGAAGCTGGCCCTTCAGGCGCCGGTGCTCGCCGGGCCGATGTTCGACGCCGTGGAGGCCACGGAGTACCGCCATCCGTTGCATGTCGCGGTCCGGGCGGCGGTGGCGGCGGCCGGGGGAGCGGCGGCGGCCACCGGCGGTGCGGTCTGGATCGAGTCGGTCCGCCACGCCTGTGCGGACCTCGCCGCCCAGGCGCTCGTCGGTGAGCTGGCGGTCGAGCCGTTGCGAATCGACGGTGAGCTCGATCCGCGCTACGTGTCGGTGACGATGGCCCGCCTCCAGTGGGGAGCGGTGACCGGTCGGATCCGGGAGCTCAAGTCGAGAATCCAGCGGATGAATCCGGTCAGCAACAAGGACGAGTACTTCGCCGCCTTCGGTGAGTTGCTGTCCCTTGAGCAGCATGCCCGGGCGTTGCGTGAGCAGGCCGCGGGTGGGCTGTGAGGCCGACCGCCGGCAGGTGCGGGGCCGGTAGCCATGGGAGGGTGCTAGATGGGGTTGTTCCGCCGCCGGCCGAAACTGTCGCCGGCAGACCGTCCACCACTCGTCGCCGGGGAACGGGTGCTCGCCTGGGCCGCCGCCGGTGGTTGCGCGGAGGGCACCGTACTGGTCGCCACCAACCTTGGGCTCTGGCTACCCCGGCGGGCGGAACGGCTGGGCTGGCACGACATCCTTCGGGCGGTCTGGTCTGGGCAGGAGTTGGTGGTCACCGCCGCTGAGCCCGTGGTCGAGCGGGACGGCTATCTGGTGGTGGCCGACCGCCCCACCGAGGCCTACCCGTTGCCGGATCCGGGAGAGCTCCCGCACCAGGTGCGGGAACGGGTGACCCGCTCGGTGGCGTACACCGAGGCGTACTCGGTGCCCGGCGGCGAGGGCCGGGTGGTCGCCCGGCGGGTCCCGGGCGTTGACGGGCTGACCTGGACGGTCCGGTACGAGCCGGGCACCCCGGTCGACGATCCCGCGGTCCGTGCGGAGACCGAGCGCCTGGTCGCCGCGGCCCGCGTCGCGACCACCGCCCCGGAGGCGTGACAACGCGGCCAGGGGCGGCGGGGCCATGACAACGCGGCGATGGGCGGCGGAGGCGGTCGACCGCCGCGAGTTTGGACCGGTCGGCTGGGTGAAAACCCGGTGAGGAGTGTCGGACCGGGTGGCTAGGGTCAGGGGGTGACCACGGCTCAACCACTCATCCAGGCGCGGGGGCTGGTGAAGCGGTTCGGCGGCTTCACCGCGGTCGACGCGATCGACGTTGCGGTCCGGGCTGGGGAGGCGTTCGGCTTCCTCGGGCCCAACGGCGCCGGCAAGTCATCCACCATGCGCATGATCGGTTGTGTCTCGCCGCCCAGCGGCGGCGAGCTGCGCATCCTCGGCATGGATCCGGTGCGGGACGGGCCGGCCATCCGGGCCCGCCTCGGTGTCTGTCCCCAGCTCGACACGCTCGACCCGGAGCTGACCGTCCGGGAAAATCTGATCACCTACGCCCGCTACTTCGGCATCGCCCGCCGGGTGGCCCGGCTGCGCGCCGCCGAGCTGCTCGATTTCGTGCAGCTCAGCGAGCGGGCCGACAGCAAGGTGGAGCCGCTCTCCGGCGGCATGAAGCGACGGCTCACCATCGCCCGGGCGCTCGTCAACGAGCCCGAGATCGTGCTCCTGGACGAGCCGACCACCGGTCTTGACCCGCAGGCCCGGCACCTGGTCTGGGAGCGGCTGTTCCAGCTCAAGCAGCAGGGTGTCACGCTGGTACTCACCACGCACTACATGGACGAGGCCGAGCAGCTCTGCGACCGGCTGGTGGTGATGGACGGGGGGCGGATCGTCGCCGAAGGCTCCCCGCGCGTGCTGATCGAGCAGCACTCCACCCGCGAGGTGGTCGAGCTGCGCTTCGCAGGCGAGTCGCAGGAGCCGTTCGCCAGCAAACTCGACCAACTCGGCGAACGGGTCGAGGTGCTGCCCGACCGGGTCCTGCTCTACGTGCCCGACGGCGACGCGGCGGTGGCCGAGGTGACCGCGCTCGGCCTGCACCCGATCAACGTGCTGGTGCGGCGTAGCGGCCTGGAGGATGTCTTTCTGCACCTCACCGGCCGCACACTGATCGACTGAGGCCGCGAGGAGCCGGGCCGGAAGAGGCCCGGGTGGATGGGGAGCGAAGGCATGACACAACTCGCGGCCAAGCGGGCCCGGCCCGGCCCGGCCCGCGCGCCGGCGTTGGCGGTGCTGCAATACCACCTGGTCGGTTACCGGCGCACCTGGCGGGGCGGGGTGCTCTCGTCGTTCCTGCTCCCCACGCTGACCGTGCTCGGCTTCGGCGTGGGCGTCGGGGCCTTCATCGACCAGGGGGTCGACGGTGTCTCCTATCTGGAGTGGATCGTCGGAGGACTGCTCGCGTCAACCGCGTTGCAGGTGGCGATCGCCGAGTCCACCTGGCCGGTCTACAGCAGCCTCCAGTGGACCAAAGTCTACTTCGCCCAGTATGCGGCACCGCTGCGGGTAACGGACATCATGGCTGGTCAGCTGGCGTTCGTGCTGTTCCGGGTGCTGACCTCGGCCGCGGTGTTTCTGCTGGTGACCGGGGTGTTGGGGGCCCTGCGCTCGCCGTGGGCGGTGCTGGCGCTACCGGTGGCGGCGCTGCTCGGCCTGGCCGTTGCCGCGCCCACCTTCGCGTACGCGGCAACGGCCTCCAGCGACAGCTGGCTCGCCTTGTTGTTCCGGTTCGCGGTGATCCCGATGACGCTCTTCGCCGGGGTCTTCTTCCCGGTCGAGTCGCTGCCGGTGGGGCTGCGCTGGCTGGCGTACGTCACCCCGCTCTGGCACGCGGTTGACCTGAGCCGGGCGGCCACGCTCGGCGCTGCGCCGGTCTGGTCGGTCACCGGCCATCTGCTCTACCTCGCCGCCTGGGCGGCCGGTGGGTGGCTGCTCGCTCACCGTGCCCTGCGCCGCCGGCTCGTCGTCTAGGAAAGGGGTGTCATGGTCGCTCTGGTGTTGCCCCGGCTGATGGATGTCTCGGCGGCGTCGCGCCGGTCGGCCTCGGTGGCCGAACGGAACGTCTCGGCCCTGAAGTCGATCTACTGGCTGCTGTTGGTCTCCGGCTTCGTCGAGCCGCTGCTCTACCTCTTCTCCATCGGGGTCGGGGTGGGGGCGCTGGTCGGTGACCTGACGCTGCCCGGCGGAGCCGTCGTCAGCTACGCGGCGTTCGTCGCGCCCGCGATGCTCGCCTCGTCGGCGATGACCGGGTCGTTCGCGGAGACCACCTTCAACTTCTTCGGCAAGATGAAGTACATGAAGCTGTACGACGGGGTGATCGCCACCCCGGTGCAGCCGTTCGAGATCGCCCTCGGTGAGCTGACCTGGGCGATGATCCGGGGTAGCGCCTACTCCGGTGCGTTCCTCGTGGTGATGGTCGTGATGGATCTGACCACCGCCGCCCGGGCGGCGGTCGCCTTCCCGGCGGCGGTGCTGGTCGGTTTCACGTTCGGGGCGATCGGCATGACGATCGCCACCTTCATGCGAAGCTGGCAGGACTTCGACGTGTTGGCGTCGGCGCAGTTCGTGCTCTTCCTCTTCTCCGGCACGTTCATCCCGGCGCAGGCCTACCCGACGCTGCTGCGCTGGCTGGTCGAGGTGACTCCGCTCTACCGCGCGGTGCACCTGATCCGGGGGATCACCGTCGGCGGCAGTGGCTGGACGTGGCTGCTCGACATCGGATACCTGCTGGTGGTCCTGGCCATTGGCCTCTTTATCGCATCCCGCCGGATGAGTCGGTTGCTCTACCGGTAACCGGCGTGCCGGCGAAGGGGTCGTCGGCGGCGGCCGGGCTCCGTCGCTGGCCGTTGCCGCTGAAGGTTTCGCCCAGTTTGGACTGACCGAGTTTGTCGCGGCTCTCGCTGTAGAACCGGTTCGCCTGTGCCTGTGCCACCCCCGCCGCCTCCTGGACGGTGGGGTGGTCGACGATCTTTCGCCCCCACACCACCAGTTCCTCGTACGCTTCTCGGCCGGCGCGGGCGCCCAGGACGAATCCCACCGCCATCCCGCCAAGGAACATGATCTTTCCGCGCATGGCGCCTCCTTCCGTACTTAACGTGCTAACTCCCCATCCTGCTCCCCGCGCTGACCTCCGGGTGCCCTGACACCGATTTATCTGGGCACATCCGGAATATTGGGTGGGAACGCTCGCGGTAGCACCCGGAACGGTGCGGTAACCCCCTCGACTGGGGCCGCCGGTAGTCCTGTACTCTTGTCCCGTCGCACGGCGAACCGGAGCTCCGGAGGCCGGGCGACGGCACGATCCCCCGTAGCTCAATTGGCAGAGCAGCCGGCTGTTAACCGGCAGGTTTTTGGTTCGAGTCCAAACGGGGGAGCTCCCTCCCCATCAAGCCCACCGACCCAGGTCGGTGGGCTTTCTTCACTTTGGCGCCCCTCCCGTGCCGGTGGGCTTCCGGTGCCTTCGGCACCCGGTCCGTCGGTCCGGCACGTCACCCCACAGTGGCCCTTACCGGTGGTTCCGGGACCGAAACCGGCGCCGGAGGGCAGGATGGGAGACGTTGACCAAGATCCCCAACGCGTCGGACGGCGCATCGGGTGGGTGCGGATGTCCGGGAAAGGTGCCGCGGGCCGGGGCACGCTGGTCGCCCTGCTCATCGCGCTCGCCTGGCTGGTGGTCGGCGGCCTCGCCGGGCCGTACACCGGAAGGCTCAGTGAGGTCAGCACCAACGACAACGCCGCCTTCCTCCCCACCGGGGCCGAGGCGACCCGGGCCCAGGACCTCTCCGAACTCTTCGTGGACCAACCGACCACCCCGGCACTCATCGTCTACGAACGCACCAGCGGCATCACCGACGCCGACCAGCAGCAGATCGCCACCGACACCGCCGAGATCGCCGACCTGCCCGGTGTGGTCGGCCCGCTGCCGCCGCCGATCCCCAGCGCGGACGGGCAGGCGGTCCAGCTGATCGTCCCCGTCGACGACGAGCGGGGCGAGGAGATCGCCACCGTCGTGGCGGAGCTGCGCACCATCGTCGATACGGATCGAGACGGGCTCACCGTCAACGTCACCGGGCCCGCCGGCCTGCTCGCCGACCTGATCGATGTCTTCTCGGCGATCGACGGCACGCTGCTGCTGGTCACCCTCTGCGTAGTGCTCCTCATCCTGCTGGTCGTCTACCGCAGCCCGGTGCTCTGGATCTTCCCGCTACTCGCCGCCGGGATGGCCTTCTCGCTGGCCACGGCGATCGTCTACCGGCTCGCCGAGGCCGACATCCTGACCCTCGACGGGCAGGCGCAGGGCATCCTCACCGTGCTGGTCTTCGGCGCCGGCACCGACTATGCCCTGCTCCTGATCGCCCGGTACCGGGAGGAGCTACACCGGCACGGCAAGCCGGCCGCCGCCATGCTGGCGGCCTGGCGCGGCGCCGCCCCGGCGATCGCCGCCTCCGCCGGCACCACCATCGCCAGCCTGCTCTGCCTGCTGCTGTCCAGCCTGAGCTCCAACCAGGCACTCGGGCCGGTCGCCGCCATCGGCATCGGCGCCACCCTGCTGGTGATGCTCACCCTCCTACCCGCGCTGCTCGTGCTCGGCGGAGGCCGGGTGTTCTGGCCGCGCCAGCCGCGACTCGACCACGCCGAGCCGCAGACCGAACATGGGATCTGGGGTCGCGTCGCGGGGTTCGTAGCCCGCCGGTCCCGACCGGTGTGGCTGGTCACCGCCTTCGCGCTGGCCGCGCTCGCCCTCGGCCTCACCCAGCTGAACGTGACCACCCTGGGTGAGAGTGACCTGTTTACCGAAGAGACGGACTCGGTCACGGGCCAGGAAACGATCGCCCGCCACTACCCGGCCGGCACCGGTAGCCCCGCCGTCATCTTCACCCGCCAGGAGACCGCCGAGCAGGTCGCCGCCGTGGCCCAGGAGACGCCCGGTGTCGTTGCGGTGCGACCGGTCACCGACCGTCCCGGCGCCGGTCCAGGCTCGGACTCGGACGGCGGTGCACCACCGACCGAGCCGCCGAAAGTCGTCAACGGCATCGTGCAGCTCGAGGCAACCCTCGCCGACGCACCCGACTCCGACGGCGCCGAAGAGACCATTCGCGAGCTACGGGTGGCGGTCCACGCCGTACCCGCCGCCGGCGCGGTCGTCGGCGGCCTAACCGCGATCAACATCGACACCGCTGACGCCTCCACCCGGGACCGCAACGTCATCATCCCGGTGGTCCTCGGTGTCATCGCCGTCATCCTGGCGCTGCTGCTGCGCGCCCTGCTCGCCCCGCTGCTGCTCGTCGCCACCGTGCTGCTCTCGTACGGTGCCACGCTGGGCCTCTGCGCGCTGATCTTCAGGTACCTCTTCGACTTCCCCGGTGTGGACGCCTCCTTCCCGCTGTTCGCCTTCGTCTTCCTGGTCGCCCTCGGCATCGACTACAACATCTTCCTGATGAGCCGGATCCGGCAGGAAGCAGTGCAGCGGGGTACCCGCTCCGGTGTGCTGTACGGGCTCGTCGTCACCGGCGGCGTCATCACCTCCGCTGGCATCGTGCTCGCCGCGACGTTCAGCGCACTGGCCGTACTCCCGCTGGTGGTGCTCATCGAACTGGGGGTGGCGGTCGCCGTGGGCGTCCTGATCGACACGATCGTCGTCCGTTCGCTGCTGGTGCCCGCCCTCGCGTACGACATCGGGTCGAAGATCTGGTGGCCGAGCCGGCTGGCCCGGACCAACGGCGGGCGGGAGGCGCGCGATGTCGGTTGATACCGACGTGGTGATCGTCGGCGGTGGCCTGGCCGGGCTGGCGACGGCGCGCCGGCTGCATCGCGCCGGGGTGCCCTGGCGGCTCCTCGAAGCGAGCGGCCGGCTCGGCGGCCGAGTCGGCACCGACCTTGTCGACGGATTCCGGCTCGACCGGGGCTTCCAGGTGCTCAACACGGCGTACCCGCGGCTCGGCACCCTGCTGGACGTCAGCCGGCTCGACCTCGGGTACCTCGTCCCCGGGGTGCTGGTGCGCCACGGCGACACCCGCACCAGACTGGTCAACCCGCTCCGCGAACCCGTCGGCGCGCCCACCACCCTGCTCGCCGGAGTCGGGTCGCTGCGCGACCGACTCCGCTTCGCCGCACTCGCCACCGGCGCCGCCACGCTGCCCGCGCGGCAGCTACTCAACGCCCCGGAGACCACCACCGAGGCGGCCCTGCGTCGCGCCGGCCTCTCCGACACCATCATTGAGCAGCTGCTGCGGCCGTTTCTCTCCGGTGTGTTCCTCGAACGCGAGCTGGAGACCTCCAGCCACGTCTTCGCGCTGGTGCTGCGCTCCTTCGTCCGGGGTCGCATCGGCCTGCCCGCCGAGGGGATGGCCGCGCTGCCGTACGCGGTCGCCGCCCCGCTCCCCGCGGACCTGATCGACCTGGACACCCCGGTCGACCACATCGAGCCGGGTCGGGTGCGGACCCCGGCCGGTGCCATCACCGCCCGCGCCGTCGTGGTCGCGGTCGACCCACCCACGGCGACCACCCTGCTGCCGGTGCTCCCCACGGTCCGCATGCACAGCTACACAACCTGGTACCACGCCGCCGAGACAGCACCGCTGACGGAGCCGATTCTGCTCGTTGACGGTGACCGCCGCGAACTGATAACCAACACCGTCGTCGTCAGTAAGGCGGCCCCGACGTACGCGCCGAAGGGGCGGCACCTCGTCGCCACCTCGATGGTGGGCCCAACCGTACCGGCCGAGCCGGTGATCCGAACCGAGCTGGCCCGCCTCTACGGACAGTCCACCGCAGACTGGGCTCACCTGAGCACCATTACCATCGCCGGGGCGCTCCCCGCCGCACCACCGCCACAGGGTCGGCTGCGGCGGCCGGTCGCCCTCGGAGACGGCCTCTTCGTCGCCGGCGACCACCGGGACAGCCCATCGATCCAGGGCGCGCTGGCCAGCGGCTGGCGTACCGCCGGCGCGGTCCTCGCGTACCTGCGGCCGGCGCCCTGACGGCTCCTCGGCCGAACTGGTTGGGCGCACACTGTTATCCTCGCGTTGCCCATCGTGCTACTGCGTCTGACGCCGTGACCGAGGGAAGCTGGTTCGCGTTGGCCCCTGATCAACCAGGCGGGTACGATCCAGCGCGGTACTGGGGCGGTAGCTCAGCTGGTCAGAGCAGGGGACTCATAATCCCTCGGTCGCGGGTTCAAGTCCCGCCCGCCCCACCAGGTAAAACCTGGCGTGCGCCAAGATCAAGGGTGCGCATCAGGGCGTGTCTGGTGTCCCGAACAGCCTTTCCCATTAGCGCCGTAGCGTCCCGGGCCGGCTTCGAGGCGACGCACGACTACCTGAACTCCGCTCTATGGCTATAAACGGAGCTAGGGTATCCCGCTATCCCTTGCGCTACTTGGAGTAGCCATGTTCGGTGGTGTTCTCGTAATTGTCGATGGAAAAATGTAAAAGCGGCGGGACTAAGAGGAAATATCTCGCCGGGAGGGGAACCTGCCCCGGGTCGACCAGGCAGTCGTGCGGGCAGGTAGGGGCTACGCCGTGGCGGGAGTTCCCGGGACCGCGGCGGCGAACTCTACTGGGGCGGTGGCATCCAGGCTGGCGACTGCCCACCGGTCGCCCTCCACGACGATGGCTCCGACCTCGGTCATGGAATCCACCCACCTGGATTGGGCGGCACCCGGGGCGAACACGGCAACCGTCACCTCATCCCCGCCCATAGTGCAGGTGCCCATTTCGTACTGTCCTGGATCAAACGCGAATATCTCACCGTCCTTGCATCCGGCTGACCACATTAGGGCTAGGACGCCAAACGCGGTGCCTTGTGCGGCTGGGGTCGGTTTCTGAGGGCCCCAAGTTACGGACTCCGGAGTCTGGTCCCCGCCCTGGGCGGTGGCGAGTGCTAGCCAGCTTAGCGCCAGACCGACGAGGACACCGATCATGGATGCAACTAGGTCCCGGCGCATCATCGACCCCCTCTTCCGTGGGCAACTGCCACAGCAGTGATCACGATCGGTTTATGGGTCACAACCGCACCGTACGCCCGGCCCTCAAACCAGGCAGTCGTGACACGCGGTCGGGCCCGGTCGCCCAAAGCGCGTACCCGTGCGCGGCCTGCACCGCGTCACCTACCCGTTGCAACGCCGCCGCTCCCGGGGTGTGTGGTAGGTGGCGAGGAAGTGCCGCACGATCCCATGTGGGCGACCGCGCTGACGCTCCAGGTGGCCGCGGAAGTTCTTCTGGCTAACACCTCGGCGAGTGGCCGTACGGTGGTGGCCGTCCAGCCGGGTTGGCTCGGCGACCGCACTGGCGATCCGCTGATCATCATCCGGGGTGGTGACCGGGGGGGCCTGCACGCCACGCCGTCACCCGCTGTGTGGTCGTGCTGGGGTTGGGGATGGCAGCTGGAGGGTCGGGTGGGCGGCTTGATAGGCAAGTCTTCGCTTGCCTATCATTGACGGGTGAGTGACACTGGCGCAGACAAGGGCCACCCGGCTGCAACGGGCGACGTCTTCAAGGCGTTGGCCGACCCGACCCGCCGAAAGATCCTCGACGAGCTGGCGGAGCGGGATGGCCAGACGTTGTTCGAGATCTGCTCACGACTGGCCATGAAGCACCAGCTCGGTTCGTCCCGCCAGGCGATCTCACAGCACCTGGAGGTGCTGATCAGGGCCGACCTTGTCGTCAGCCGGCGGGCGGGTCGTTACAAGTTTCACCACCTCAACACCGAGCCCTTGGAGCGCCTTACCGATCGATGGCGCAACCGCGAAGCGAAGGAGAGCTGATGCGCATCTATCTCACCAGCGTTCTGGTGCACGACCAGGAGGTGGCACTGCGGTTCTATACGGAGGTGCTGGGATTCGTGAAGAAGACGGAGGTTCCGCTCGGCGGCTATCGCTGGCTCACGGTCGTCTCGCCGGAGGATCCGGGCGGCTGCGAGCTGCTGCTCGAACCGGAGGCCCACCCTGCGGCCACGCCGTGGAAGGAGGCGCTGGTCAACGATGGGATTCCGGCTGCGTCTTTCGCCGTCGAGGATGTCGGCGCAGAAGCTGAACGGCTTCGCGGCTTGGGGGTCCGGTTTACCCAGGAGCCCCTGCAGATGGGTGCTGTCACCACGGCGGTCCTCGACGACACCTGTGGCAATCTGATCCAGCTTGTACAGGCCACCTGAGCACGGCCGGTGGGTTGGGGAGGCGGGCGAGGGGTTCCGCCCAGCCGCCAACAGCGGCAGGGACAGAACCCCTCGTGACGGTCAGGCGCTGGGGTTAGCCCGCGCAGCCGGGAACGTTGACGCAGTTGTTGGGCCGGTTCTTGATGACAACGGTGCCAGTGGCGGTGTTCAGGTTCACCGTTCCGCCGCTGTTGAGGATGCCACCGCCGGTGGTGATGGCGATGTTCTTGGTTACCTTCGTCGTGAACAGGTTGACCGTCCCGAAGTTTTGGATGCCGCCGCCCACATCGGCCTGGTTGCCGACGACCTTTGTCCGGCGCAACACCGTTTCCCCGCTGTTGAAGATGCCTCCGCCAGTGAACGTGGCGGTGTTGTTCTTGAGGAGGCTGTCCTCGACCACGGCGAAGTTGTCCCCCTCTCCGACAAACAGCCCGCCTCCGGAAATGTCCGATGTATTGTCCGACACGTTGACGTGGCGCATTGTCAGCTGGGCGGTGTTGTCAACCCGGACCCCGGTACCACTGCCGGAGCTGGTGTTTCTGGTGATTTTGGTGCCGGTCACCACACCGTTGGCACCGAACACGAACAGCCCTCCAGTGGTACCTGCCTGGTTGCCGGAGATGCTGCCGCCCGTGACGGTGACGGTGCTGCCGGATTCAAAGATGCCGCCGCCAGCGTTGGCGATGTTTGCATCGACATGAGACTCCCTGACGTTCAGGAGGCCGAGACTGTGGATTCCGCCGCCGCTATCGCTGGCGGTGTTTCGGCTGACGGTGGAGTGGTTGACGGTCGTGGTGCCGTTGTTGGCGATTCCGCCTCCCGCGGTGGCGGCGATGTTGCGGGTGATGGTGCTGTGGTTGGTGGTGAGTGCGCCGCCGGTGTTGACGAGGATTGCGCCGCCGTCGTTGTCGGTTTGTCCGCCGGTGATGGTGAGGTGGTTGAGGGTGAGGTCGCCGCCGGTGTTGACGGTGAGGATTCTGAATTGTTGGGCGGCGGCGGCGCGGGTGATGGTGGTGTGTTTGTCGCCGTTGAGGGTGATGGGGGTGGTGATGTCGGGGAGGCCGGCGTCGTCGATGGGGGCGGTGAGTAGGTAGGTGCATTTGCTGGCGAGGTTGAGGGTGGCGCCGCCGCGGGCGTTGGCGAGGGTGATCGCGGCGATCAGGGCGTCGGCGTCGCAGGGTACGGGGGTGCCCGGCGGCTTCCTCTCCTTCTCGCCCTTGCCGCTCTTGTCGCGGTGGTTCCCGGTGGAGGGTTGGTCGTCGACGGTGGTGAGGTTGCGTCCGGCCGTGTTGGCGGCCGAGGCGGCCGGGGTACCGACAGTAGTCAGGGCCAAGCCGGTCACGCCGGCGAGGCCGACGGCCCACCATCGCCACCGTGATCTCGTTTGCGTTTTACCGGTGGGATCCGTTGTGGGTTTGTGTGGACGGTTCATCGCTGCGTCGGTGTCCTTTCCTGGTCACGGATGATGAACCCGCGGGTGGTAGCTGGCGGGTGGTTGGTCCTCGGCTATCCAGGAGGGCGGTAGCAGGCCCCTTAGTTGAGCCTGAGGAGATGGCTATAGGGGTGCGAAGGGGAAGAAAATATCCATAAGATCATTGCGCTGCCGCTGGTTACAGGTCTGTTCTCCTGTTGTAGGGGTTGAAGGGGTCCCTCCTCCGCCTACCGGCCGAGGAGGGATCCCCTTCGTTCAGGCACCTACATTCAGGTGGGCGTGCACGGTTTTCATCCGACGCATTCCGGAACGTTGACGCAGTTGTCGGGTCGGTTCCTGATAACCACGGTGCCGGTGGCGAGGTTCAGGTTCACCACGCCGGGTGCGGCGTTGAAGATGCCTCCACCTTCGGTGACGGCGATGTTCTTGACCACCTGGGTGTTGAAAAGAGAGAGGCTGCCGGTAAAGCTGTTGAAGATTCCGCCCCCCTGGTTTCCGGACTGGTTCCCGACTACCTTCGTATTGCGCAGAACCAGCGAATCGAAGTTGAAGATGCCGCCGCCATTGGCGGCGGCAGTGTTGTTCTTGATGGTGCTGTCCTCGACCACCGCGGTCGTGTTGGGGTTCACGTTCATCCCGCCGGCCAGTCCCGTTGTCGCGGTGTTGTTGGCGATGAGGACTTTCCGGAGCGTGAGTTGCCCGTCGCTCGTGGTGACTCCGCCTGCCGCGGTGGCGGTGTTGTTGGTGATCTTGGTGTTCGTGACAGTGCCGGTCCCGCCGAATGACTCCAGGCCGCCGGCGCCGGTCTGGCTCTGATTTGCGGTGATCCGGCTGTGGTCGACCAACAACGTTCCGTTGGTGCTCTGGATGCCGCCGCCGGAGGCGCCGCTGAGGTTGGCGGTGATGTCGGACTTGGTCACGGTGAGGAGGCCGGTGTTCCAGCTGCCGCCGCCGGTGGTGCTGGCGGTGTTTCGGCTGACGGTGGAGTGGTTGACGGTCGTGGTGCCGTTGTTGGCGACTCCGCCTCCCGCGGTGGCGGCGATGTTGCGGGTGATGGTGCTGTGGTTGGTGGTGAGTGCGCCGCCGGTGTTGACGAGGATGCCGCCGCCGTCGCTGTCGGTGTGTCCGCCGGTGATGGTGAGGTGGTTGAGGGTGAGGTCGCCGCCGGTGTTGACGGTGAGGATTCTGAATTGTTCGACGGCGGCGGCGCGTTCGATGGTGGTGTGTTTGCCGCCGTTGAGGGTGATGGGGGTGGTGATGTCGGGGAGGCCGGCGTCGTCGATGGTGGTGGTGAGTAGGTAGGTGCACTTGCTGGCGAGGTTGAGGGTGGCGCCGCCGCGGGCGTTGGCGAGGGTGATCGCGGCGATCAGGGCGTCGGCGTCGCAGGGCACGGGGGTGCCCTGCGGCTTCCTCTCCTTCTTGCCCTTGCTCCTGTCGTCATGTTGCCCTTGTTCGCCGCCGCGGTTGTCGCTGTTGGGCGGCTGGGGTTTGACCGTGCGGATGTCGGTGGTGAGGGCACGTCCGATGGCGTCGGCGGCCGGGGTGGCGGCGACACCGACGGTGGTGAGGGCGAGCCCGGTAGCGCCGGCGAGGCCGATGGCCCACCAGCGTCGCGGTGACCTCGTCTCGTGTCCGCCGGGGCGGCCCGGTTCGGGTTCGTGGGTGTGGTCCTGCTGGTTCATCGCGGCGCCGGTGTCCTTCCCCCGTGCGTGGCGAGGAGGCGCCAGCCCCGGGGCGGACCGGGTCGGTGTCGTCCTCGGCTACCGAGCGGGCGGTAGCAGCCACCCGCACGCTAAACCGACAAAAACCCCATCCGAATGTGAACCTGAAAAACTTGCCCAAATCGGGTAAACTTGTATAGAGGTGCAGTTATAGTGAGATTAGGGTTAGGCGGCCTGGGTTAGGGCCTCGAACCGGTCGTCAGTGAGCTCCACCTCGGCGCTGGCGAGGTTCTCCTCCAGATGCGCTATCGAAGAGGTGCCCGGAATCGGCAGCATGACCGGCGAGCGGCGCAGCAGCCACGCCAGGGCGAGCTGCACGGGCGTTGCGCCGTACTCGGCGCTCATCGCTTCCAGCGGGCCGCCGGGGCGGGCGAGGTCACCGGTGGCGATCGGGTACCAGGGGATGAACCCAAGGTCGTTGCGCTCGCAGTACTCCAGCACCGGCTCAGCATCCCGCTTGCTCACGTTGTAGAGGTTCTGCACGGTGGCGATCGGGGTGATCTCGCGGGCGGCCTCGATCTGCTCGACGGTCACCTCGGAGAGACCGATGTGCCGGATCTTGCCCTCCTGCTGAAACTGGACCAACTCGCCGAGTTGGTCCTCAAGGGGCACCTCCGGGTCGATGCGGTGCAGCTGGTACAGCGGAATGCAGTCCAGGTTGAGGTAGCGGAGGCTCATCTCGCACTGTTGCCGCAGGTACCTCGGGAGCCCGAGCGACTTCCAGTCGTTCGGCCCGCCCCGGACCAGCCCTGCCTTGCTCGCGATGACCAGATCATCGGCGTACGGGTGTAGCGCCTCTTTGATCAGCATCTCGCAGACGAATGGCCCGTACGAGTCGGCGGTGTCGATGAACGTCACCCCGAGCTCGACGGCGCGTCGGAGCACCCGGATCGCCTTCGCCGGATCGTCCGGCATGCCCCAGACTCCCGGGCCGGCGAGCTGCATGGATCCGTACCCGAGTCGGTCGACCGGGAGGTCCCCACCGATGCGGTAGGTACCGGAGGCCTTGACCGGCTGGTTGTTGGCGTGCGGTGACATGCGGGCGTCCCCTCGTCTCGTCGGTGGGCGGCGGCAGACCTACCTGGTCCGTTATACCCCTACTGCCGGGGGTCAATCGCACGGCTGCCATCGCCGTCGATCACTGGCGGGTGTGTGGTCGGGATCCGTCGGTCAGGTTGGCGCGAGGGCCCGATCGGCGTGGGGTGGGCCGGT
The DNA here is from genome assembly GCF_000378845.1 of Salinispora pacifica DSM 45544. Lineage (NCBI taxonomy): Bacteria > Bacillati > Actinomycetota > Actinomycetes > Micromonosporales > Micromonosporaceae > Salinispora > Salinispora pacifica. Next base: position 4,478,730 of record NZ_KB905359.1, read on the forward strand.
CGCCTCACTCCGAAGCTGGTGGGGTCTTGGGCCGGGCGCGGAGGTGGGCACGTTCTCCCTGTTGGCCGAAGAGGCTGAGGATTTCGACCGGCTGATCCTCGGCGACGCCGAACCAGTGCGGGACCCGGGTGTCGAACTCGGCCGCCTCGCCGGGTGCCAGCACGAGATCATGCTCGCCGAGCAGGAGTCGTAGTCGCCCGTTGAGGACATAGAGCCAGTCGTACCCGTCGTGGGTTTTGGGGTCTGGCTCCCGCCTGCTGATCGGGATGATCAGCTTGAAGGCCTGGATGCCGCCGACTCGTCGGGTCAGCGGCAGCACGGTCATGCCGTGGCGGGTCACCGGGCGCAGGTGGATGCGGGGGTCGCCGGTGGGCGGTGCCCCGACGAGTTCGTCGAGGGTGACGCCGTGGGCGCGGGCGAGGGGGAGGAGCAGCTCGAGGGTTGGCCGGCGGGCGCCCGATTCGAGCCGGGAGAGGGTGCTCACCGAAATGCCGGTCTCGATGGAGAGGTCGGTCAGGGTGGTGCCGCGCTGGTGGCGCAGGGCGCGCAGCCGGGGGGCGACCGCTCCGAGAGCCTGGTTCAGATCACCGTCCATGGCCAATATCTTGCCATATTGGCAACAGGGTTTGCTGGGAGGGCAGGCTGGGGGCACCGTGGCCGCAGGAGGTGGTCAGAGTGACCGATCAGCTGAAGGAGAGCTACGACGTGGTGGTGGCCGGTGGCGGCGCCGCTGGCCTGAACGGGGCGGTGATGCTCACCCGGTCACGTCGATCGGTGGTGGTTCTCGACTCGGGCGCCCCACGCAACGCCCCGGCCGAGGGGGTGCACGGGCTGTTGGGCCGCGAGGACATGCCGCCGGCCGAGCTCCTCCGGCGCGGCCGGGCCGAGGTACGCGGCTACGGTGGCCACGTCGTGACCGCCGAGATCGCGACCGCGGCTCGGGACGGTGCCGGCTTCGTCGTGACCCTGGCCGACGGCCGGTCGGTACGGGCCCGCCGCCTGCTGGTCACCACGGGACTGGTCGACCTACTACCGAGCATTCCCGGGCTACGCGAACGCTGGGGCCGAGACGTTCTCCACTGCCCGTACTGCCACGGTTGGGAGGTGCGGGACCAGGCCATCGGAGTGCTCGCCACCGGTCCGCGGTCAGTGCACCAGGCCCTGCTCTTCCGCCAGCTCAGCGCCGACATCAGCTACTTCACCCACATGTCCGCCGGACCCGACGAGGAGCAGGCGGAGCAGCTTGCGGCCCGGGGTGTGCGGGTGGTCACCGGCACGGTGGCGGCCCTGGAGACCGCCGACGACCGGCTCGTCGGGGTGCGGCTGGTGGACGGCACGGTCGTACCCCGGACCGCCCTGGGGGTCGGGCCGCGGATGGTGGCGCGAGCCGGGTTCCTGGCCGGGCTCGGCCTACTGGCGGTCGAGCACCCGAGCGGGCTCGGCGAGCACATCCCGGCCGATCCGACCGGGCGTACCGAGGTGGAGGGGGTCTGGGCGGCGGGCAACGTCACCGACCTGGCGGCCCAGGTGGGGGCCGCCGCCGCTGGCGGCGCTGTCGCCGGGGCCGCGATCAACGCTGACCTGATCGCTGCGGAGACCCGCCGGGCGGTCGCCGCCCTGCGGCAGCCGGTCTCGGGCAGGTCCGAGGCGCGGATCGCCGAGTTGGTGGCCGGCGAGGGCCGGCACGGACTGTGAACGGCGAACGGGGCGTCACCGGGCAGCCGGGAAGAGGGGCAAGCAGGTGCGCGACAGTCGGCTGATCGGCTAACGGACAGGACGCCGGGCACCGCGTCGACGCACTGTTGTAGCAGGTGAGAGGCGTGGATGGCGGGCCACATCCCGATCCTCGGGCCTGGCGGGGCCAGCAGCGTATCGGTTGGCGCCGCCGCCACCGAGCCCGGCGCGAGCGTCGTCGCTGACGCGACCCGCGCCGTCGGCCCGCCCCACCCACGCTTGGAAGGAGCCAACCGATGGCTGCTCCCACCGTGACCGTCGCCCTGAACGCGGCGGTCTACGCCCCTGGTGATGAGATGATCATGACGGTCACCTACAGCGACGCTGATACCCGGCCGGTGACCGTCACCGTGGTGGTCACCGACGTGCGCGGCCGCAGCAGCGCCCCCGCGCAGGTCACCGCGGTAATCGACCCGCTCACCCTCACCGTCACCGATGACTCCGGCCGGGCTTGGACGAAGCTGTCGGACAACGGCGCGGTGGCCGGCTACCAGGCGGTGGCGTGATGCCCCGGGTCACCGTCACGGCGCGCGACTCCGGCGGGCGCACCGCCACCACCACCGCCGACTACCAGGTCAGCTCGCCCGTCCTGGGCGGCTACTACCTCTCCGGCAACGGAAATCCGGTGGCCGACTTGGCGGGCGGAAACTTTCGATCGTTGACCCAGTACCGCAGCTTCGCCGACGGCTACCTCTTCCCGGGGTGGAACAAGCCCTGGTTGACGGAGCTCGGTAGGGCCGGGATGAAGATCAATATGGTGTTGGAGCTGAAGCACTACGGTGCCCCGTACGCCAGGGAGCAGACGTTCCGGGTCAACGGCCGGACGTACACGGTCCCGGCCCCGGCGATGACCATCCAACAGCGACCGGGGACGACCTGGCCCCGGGCATACGGGTACGACCAGGTGCTCTCCGGCCAGTGCGACGGACTGTTCGCGCGAGCCCTGGCGCAGTATCAGGAGATGGACGTCGGGATGAACCTCCAACTCGCCTCGGAGTTGGACACCGACCACGAGTTCGGCACCACGGAGGCGGGCGGGGCGTACACCTGGGCGGAGTCCGACGCCCGGGCGGTGGCGGCGTTGACATACATCGTCACCTGGTTCAAGGCCCGGGGCCTGCCCGCCGACACCACCTTCTCGGTGGGGGCGGGCGGCTTCGACCGGGCCTGCTATCAGCGGACCCACCCGGAGGCGCTGATGGCGAAGCTCGACTTCCTGCAGTGGAACGTCTACGCCACCAGCGCCACGCACACCGCGCTGGCCCGGTTTTGCCGTACCAAGGACTGGGCGGTCGCCGACCTCGGCCCGATCGCCCTCTCCCGCCCGGTCCTGATCGCGGAGTGGGGGGTCCGGTCGGCGGAGCTTCCCGACCAGGCGGCGTGGATCGGGACCGTGCCGGCCGCCGTCGCCGCGCTCAACGCCGAGGGCGGGCCCCGGATCGTGCGGACGAACTACTTCAACTCCGGCTGGGGTCGACTGGTGCCGAAGGACGTTGGCCTGGCCGCACTCAAGCGGGCCTACACCACCCGGCCGTACGTCTGAGGGGCCCGATGCGTCGGCTCGGGGTGAGCCGGCCTGGTGCGGGGTGGCCCGGTCAGCGCCGCCGGCCCGGAGCGCGGCGGCGGCCCGGGGTGCGGCACCGGGGTCGGCGCGGGCGGCGGTGCCGGGGTGGGCTGGGGGCCCGGCGTGGTCGGTGGCGCCGGAACACGGTGGCTGCTCATCGTCGGGGAGTTCCCGGCCCGGTCGGCGGCGAAACCGCACCCGTCAGGAACCTGGTTGCCCGGCCAACTGCTCCCGCATGCTGCCGCGCTGCGCCGCCCGGCTGATGTCGCTGGGCGACACGATCCCGACCAGCCGCCCGTCCTCCACCACGAGCGCCCGCCCGTCGGCGCAGTCGGTGAGCCGGGGAAGGAGCTCGTTGAGTGACTCATTCGGGGCGGCGAGCACCAACTCGTCGGTGCGGCAGGCGACCTCGGCGAGGGTGGTGGTGGACCGGCGATCGGCCGGTACCCGGCGAATCCGGTCGAGGGTGATCAGCCCGACCGGTCGGTCGTCGGCGACCAGCGGCAGCGTCGAGTATCGGTAGGCGAAGAGGTAGTGCTCGATGAAGTCGGCCACGCTCATGTCGCCGGCGGCGGTCTGTGGCTCTGGGGTCATCACATCGGCGATCCGGATCCCGCTCAGGGCGCTGCCCATCCGGGCCTGCCGCTCCTCCATCGTCGCGGCGCCGATCAGGAACCAACCGATCAGGATCAGCCACAGGCCGCCGAACCCGCCGCCGGCGAAGAACTGCCAGAACCCCAGGCCGATCAGGAGCGCCCCGAGGACCCAGCCGGCCCGGGCGGCCACCACCGAAGCCTTGGTCCGGTCCCCGGTGGCCTTCCAGATCGCTGCCCGCAGCAGTCGCCCGCCGTCCAGCGGGGCGGCGGGCAGCACGTTGAAGACGGCCAGCAGCACGTTGATGCCGGCGAGCCAGGCCAGCGCGCCGAGCCACAGCCCGTCGTACCCGGTCATCGCCACTCCCGCCGCGATGGCGCCGAAGAAGACGCCGATCAGCAGGCTCACCAGCGGTCCGATCCCGGCGATGCGCAGCTCTGCGCCCGGGTTCGGCGCCTCGCCCTTCAGCTCGGCGACACCGCCGAAGAGCCACAACGTGATGCCGCCGACCTCGAGCCCGTTGCGCTTGGCGACGACCGCGTGTGAGACCTCGTGGGCGAGTAGGCCGAGGAAGAAGACCACGGCGGCGGCGAGGCCGGCGAGCAGGTACGCGATCCCCGGCTGGTCCGGGTAGGTGCGGGGGAACTGGTTGGCGGAGAGTGCCCAGGCGATCACCAGGAAGATGACCAGGACACTCCAGTTGACCCCGACTGGTACGCCCACGATCCGGCCGAGCCGGAAGCTTGCCCTCATCTTCCGGTCATACCCCTGGACTCTGTACCCATGCCAGAGGCGAAGGCCACCGGTCGTTGCGAGATCGTACGGCCAGGGTTGGGCCCCGCCGCCTGCCCCGGCGGCGGGGCCCAACCCCCGGTGGCGCGGGCCGGTGGGCGGTCAGCCCGAGCAGCCCGGGACGTTGACGCAGTTGTTGGGCCGGTTCTTGATCACGATTGTGCCGGTGGCGGTATTCAGGTTCACGGTGCCGCCCGCGATGTTGAGGATGCCCCCACCGTCGGTGACGGCGGTGTTCTTGACGATTTTGGTGGAGAAGAGGGTGAGGGTGGAGTTGTCGTTGTTGAAGACGCCGGCGCCGGTGTCGGCCTGATTTCCGGCGACCCGGGTGTTGCGGAGCACGACCGTGGCGGCGAGGTTGCGAATTCCGCCGCCCCGGCCTGTGCTGTTGTTGGTGATCTCGCTGTCCTCGATGGTTGCGGTGTTCCCGCCGAGAACGTTCTGAATTTCGAGGCCGCCGCCGCCATCGCCGGGGGCGCTGTTGCCCGTGAGCGTAACGCGTCGCAGGGTGAGCTGCCCTTCTTCGAATATCCCGCCCCCGGTGTTGGCGGCGGTGTTGTGACTGATGGTGGAGTCGGCAACAACGCTGGTGGCATCGAAGTCGCCGATCCCTCCGCCGGCTAGCGCTGAGTAGTTGTGGGTGATGTCGCTCTGGCTGATGCGCGTGGTCGCACCGTTGATGCTGCCGATTCCCCCGCCGATCGCAAGTCCGGTGGCGGTGTTGTCGGTGATGGTGGAGTGTCCGACGGTGAGCAGGCCCGCCATATTCTGGAGGCCGCCGGCGCTCGCCCGTGCCGTGTTCCCGCTAACCGTGGAATGCTTGACGGTGGTCGTGCCACGGTTGGCCACCCCGCCGCCGTTGTGGCCGATGTTTCTTTTGATCACGCTGTGGTTGATGGCGAGAGTGCTTCCGCTGCTGGTGAGGATTCCGCCACCGTCGTCGAACATTTCCGTCTGGCCGCCGGCGATGGTGACATGGTTGAGGGTGAGGTCGCCGCCGGCCTCGACAGTCAGAATGCGGAACGGGTCGGCGGCGGCGGCGCGTTCGATGATGGTGTGTTTGCCGCCGTTGATGGTGATCGGGGTGGTGATGGCGGGCAGGCCGGCGCCGTCGAGGTCGGCGGTGAGCAGGTAGGTGCAGTCCTTGGCGAGGTCGAGGGTGGCGCCGCCACGGGCATTGGCGAGGGTGATCGCGGCGATCAGCGCATCCGCGTCGCAGGGGACTGGCGTGCCGCCTCCGGGCTTGCCCTTGCCGGCACGGTCGCGCCGGTCGTCGGTCTTGCCGTGGTCGCGCCGAGCATCAGTCTTGCCGCTGCCGCGCTTGCTGTGGTCGTCGGCGGTGCTCCGGGTGCGCCCGGCGGCGTCGGCGGCCGGGGTGGCGGCGACGACGCCGACGGTGGTGAGGGCGAGGCCGGTCACACCGGCCAGCCCGGCCGCCCACCAGCGCCGACGTGACCTTGGCTGGTCCCCGTTGCGGCGGTCGGCTTCGGGTTCGTGGGTGTCCTGATGGTGCATCGCGGTGTCGTGTCCTTCCCGTCAGCGACGAGAGCCGACCATCGGATGGACCGGGTGGCTCCTCGGCGACCGAATTGTCGGTGGCAGCCACTCGCACGCTAGCTACGCGGGCCGCCAAAAGGGACATGAACCTGAAAAACCCCTCAAAACAGACGGGTTCGTTGGCTCGATGGTGGTCGGTCTCAGGGTTGACTTACGAGCACCTTGTACCGATATGAGGAACTTTGTGGTGAAAGCGGCTCACTATTCGGTTTGGTGGGATTTAACTGCTTATGCGGCTGGATAGCCGCCCCACCGCTTCACCAGGAGCGCGGACCGACCGACACGAAGGTAGATCACATGCTGGACCAAGCACGCCCAGCGGGAAGGCCCCGTCGGCGGCGCCTCACCCGGACCGCGACGACGCTGGGGGTGGCGACTCTCGCTGGCTTCGCGACCGTGGCCGCCACCGGATCCATGAGCCTCGCCCAGGCGCCAGGAGCGGTTGCCCGGGCCTCCCTCCCCGGGAGCGACGGCGGCAGCGCCCCCGGCAAAGGCGGCCCGGAGCAGCACCGAAGCGGCTCCGCAAACAGTGACCAGGGAGGTGACAAGAGCGCCGCCGGCAACCCGGGTTGGAAGCGGAATGCGCATGGTGACGGGAAGGGCAAGGGCACCCCGGTGCCCTGCGATCCCAACGCGCTGATCGCCGCGATCACCGCGGCGAACCAGGCCGGCGGCGGCACGCTACGCCTGGCCGAGAAGTGCACCTACACCCTCACCGTCAACCAGGACGACAACGGACTACCCCAGGTCTTCCAGCCCATCACGATCCACGGCCAGGGCGCCACCATCATCCGGGCCGCCGCCGCCGACAACTTCCGCATCTTCGAAGTCGTCACCGGCGGCGACCTCACCCTCAAAGACCTCACCGTCGCCGGCGGGCAGGTCGCGGACCTTGACGGCGGCGGCATCACGGCTGGCGAAGGCACCCGCCTGACCCTCGAACGGGTAACCGTCCGCGACAACATCGCCACCGGCGCGAGTAGCGAAGGTGGCGGAATCTACAGTGACCGGAGCAAGGTCACGATCACCAAGAGCACCATCACCCGCAACACCGTTGGCGGCGATGGCGGCGGCTTCTACAACGACAACGCCGTTGTCTCGATCAGCAAGTCGAAGGTGACCCACAACACCGCTGGTGACGAAGGCGGCGGATTGGTCAACGACGACGGAAACGCGGCCTTGAGCCACGTCGTGATCAGCGACAACACCGCGGTCGACGGCGGCGGCGTGCACGGCGACGGCGACCTCACCGAGATCGTTCACAGCACCATCGCCCGCAACACCGCCAGCGGCCTCGGCGGCGGCATCTACGACGACGGTGACGAAGCCCTCCTGCTCCAGCACGTCAAGGTCGCCGAGAACACCGCCACCTCCGGCGGGGGGCTCTACCTCGTTGAGGACATCGGCGCCACCATTGAGGACAGCAAGATCGTGTACAACACCGCCACCACCGGCGACGGCGGCGGCATCGCCATCGTCGGCGTGGAAGACGGTGACCCCGTGGTGGCTCTGCGCCGCACCATCATCGCCGGCAACCAGGCCGGGGAAGCCGCGGGCGGGATCTACTTCAGCCCATTCAACGAGACCACCGTCCTCACCCTCACCGACGTCCGCGTCACGGACAACCTCGCCCAGAACGAACCCGGCGGCGTCTACAACGGCGGCGTGATCAACGTCTTCGGCAAGGTCATCATCATCAACAACCGACCCACCAACTGCGTCGGCAGCCCCAACCCCGTACCCACCTGCTTCGGCTGACCGATCCACCACAGCTGACGCCCCCGGCGGTCGCCGGGGGCGTCAGGCGTGGAAGCGGCACCCTTGGGAAGCGGTTCGACACCCGTGGTCCCGCCAGTTCCTAAGAGGCGCGCCCCGACTGGTCGCCGATCAGCAACAGTGACTTGCCGACCGTGGCGCGCATAGCCAGGGCGCGGTGAGCGTCAGCGGCCCGTTCCAGCGGGTAGGTGGCGCCGATCACCGGGTGCATGCGTCCCCGCGTGCTCCGTTCCAGGGCCAGGCCCAACAGCTCGCGTACGGTCTGTCGGTCCGGCGGGCCGTCCAACAGTGGTGTGAATATCCGAATGCCGCGACCGGCGGCCGAATCGGGATCTGGGGTCGCGAAACCGTCGGCGGTGCCGTAGGTGACGAGCCGTCCGCCGTCGGCGACCGCAGCCAGGGTGGCCGTGCCGGTTGGGCCACCAGCCCCGTCGTAAACCAGCGCGACACCGCCGCCTGTTGCTTCCCGCACCTGATCAATCCAGTCCGGTCGGGTGTAGTCGACGGCGATCTCCGCGCCCAGTCGGCGGGCCAGCGCCAGCTTGGCGTCGGAGGACGCGGCGGCTACCACCCGCGCTCCGGCGTTGACGGCTAGCTGTACCAGCAGTGATCCGGCCCCACCAGCGGCAGCGGAGACCAGTACCCACTCTCTCTTTCGTGGTGTGCCCAGTTGGTCCAGGCGGAGCGCGGTCACGCCGTCGTGCACCAGCGCCGCGGCTGCCTCGATGGCCAGGCCGTCGGGGACCGGCAGGATCTCCTCGACGTGCGCGGCGACTCGTTCGGCGTAGCCGGTGCTGGTCTGTACGACCACCCGCCGGCCAATCCATGCCCGGTCCACCCCGTCGCCGGTCTGCACGACCACGCCTGCTCCGCCGCCACCCGGCACATAGGGCAACGTGCGGGGGAAGAAGTCCTGTCCCCAGCCGCTGCGTAGCAGGGTGTCGAGGAAGATGACATCCGCCGCGGCCAGGGCGACGACAACCTGGCCGGGGTCGGGCGCCGGGTCGGGCAGTTCCGCAGGCGACAGCACCTCTGGACCGCCGAACGCGGTTACCTGTATTGCGCGCATGTGTAAGTGGCACCCCTTTGGGACAGACAGCATCCCGACCAGGGTTCAACCTGAACCTCGGTTGAGGTCAAGCCCACCGCTGCCGGCTCTGGCCCGACCACGCCGGGGCCTGTGCCCGGCATGGTCGGCGGTGGTGATCCCGGCGGTCTCAGCGCGGGGTGAGGCGGTCGGTACCGAGGCGGTCCCGCAGCACCTCCGGCACCAGGACACTCCCGTCGGACTGCTGGAACTGCTCCAGGATGGCCGGGAAGAGGCGGCTGGTGGCCAGCGCCGAGCCGTTCAGCGTGTGCACGAAGCGGGTCTGCTTGCCGCCCGGCTCGCGGTAGCGGATCGCCGCCCGTCGGGCCTGGTAGTCACCGCCCCAGGAGACCGACGAGACCTCCTTGTATTTTCCGGTGCTCGGCATCCAGACCTCGATGTCGAGGGTCTTGCGCATCGCGGCGCTCGAGTCGCCGGCCGCGAGCAGGCTGCGCTGGTAGTGCAGGCCCAACCGTTCCACCAGGCCCTCGGCGTGGGTGACCATCGCCTCCAGCGCCGCGTCGGCCTGCTCCGGCAGGACGAACTGGAAGACCTCCACCTTGTTGAACTGGTGGCCGCGCACGGTGCCGCGCTCGTCCGAGTGCGAGCCGGCCGCCTCCCGGCGGTAGCACGGGGTGTACGCGAACACCTTCAGCGGCAGCTTCGTGGTGTCCAGGATCTCGTTCTGGTACGCCCCGAGGATCGCCGTCTCGGCGGTCGGCAGCAGGAACTGACCGCGGGGGGCGGACTGCCGGCTCAGGTGGTAGACGTCGTCGTAGAACTTGGGGAACTGCCCGGCGGCGAAGCCGGCGGTCTCCAGCAGCAGGTGCGGCGGGAGCAGGAACTCGTAGCCGGCCGCGATGTTCTGGTCGATCAGCCAGTTGACCAGCGCCCACTCCAGCCGGGCACCCAGGCCGGTGTACATCCAGAAACCGGAGCCGCCGAGCTTCACGCCCCGCTCGTGGTCGACCAGGCCCAACAGCCGGCTCAACTCGACGTGGTCGCGCACCCTCTCGATCGTCGGTGGCTCGCCGAAGGTCCTCACCACCCGGTTGGCCTCCTTGCCGCCGGGCACCACATCCTCGGCGGGCAGGTTCGGCAGCTCGCTCATCCGCGCCCGGAGCTGCTCCTGCACCTCGCCCAGCTCGGTCTCCAGCTCGGCGAGTTGCCGACGACCGGCCTCGGCCACCGTCGGCTCCGGCTCGCGGCCGGCCCGCTTGGCCTCCGCGTACGCCCGGGCTTCCGCCTTGCGGCGCTGCCGCTCGCCGTCGATCTCGGAGATCAGACTGCGCCGCTGCTGGTCAAGCTGCGACAGCTCGTCCAGCGCCTGGCTCACCTCCGCCGGGTCCAGTCGCTTGGCCAGCGCGGACGCCACCGCGTCGCGATCTTTCCGGATCAACTCCATGTCGAGCATGCTGCTCCGTACGCCTCCGTCCGGATGTCAGGTGGACCACCAGATGCTACCGTCGCGGGCCCACCGCCCCCGGCTTGCCCTCAGCGTCGGCTCCGGCTACCGCACGCGGAAGGTGATGCCGGCGCGTTGGAGCCGCTCCAGCAGGGCATCGCCCATCGCGGTGACCGGGGTGACCTGGCCGGTGGTCGGGGGGAGGTCGTCCAGGGCGAGGCAGAGCGCCGACTCGGCGAGCATCTTCGCCGTCTCGTCGTAGCCGGGGTCACCGCCCGCCACCTCGGTGCGTACCTGCTGCCCGCCGCTCTCGGCGAGGAACCGCAGCTGGAACCAGGACCGGGCCCGCCGTTCGGGACTCGGGCCCTGCCCGGGGCTGAGCCGCCCGAATAGCCAGCGCCGGGTCGGCGGCAGCTTCACCAGCACCGTCACGGCGGCGATCCCGGCCGCCCCGGCGAGCAGGGTGGGGAGCCGCCGTATCGCCGCGAAGTGCCGGTAGCGGAAGTCCGGCCCGTACTCCGGGCGGGCGGCTGCCGAGCGACGGACCACCTGGGGGTCGATCGTCGGCAGCGGCGCCACCCACATGCCGAGGTCGGGGGAGCGGGCGATCCGGCCGGCCGCCGCCCGGACCCGTCGGCCCTCCGGTCGCGGCTCGACCGCCCGTCGGGCCGCCGCGGCCCGGCTCGTCTCACCGGTCCGCGAAAACGCGGTCAGGGCAGAGTGGTACGTGCCGCCGGAGAAGCGCCCCCCGGCCCGGAGGAAGCCGTCGACGCGCATCGGCGCGCCCGTCGGGAGCTGCTTGAGCGTGAACCAGACACCCAGGTCGTACGGGATCGAGTCGAAACCGCAGGTGTGCACCAGCCGGGCGCCGGTGCGTACCGCCGTCTCGTGGTGTCGTACGTACATCAGGTCGACGAACTCCGGTTCGCCGGTGATGTCGAGGTAGTCGGTGCCCGCCGCGGCGCAGGCGGCCACCAGCGGCTCGCCGTGGTGGATGTACGGGCCCACGGTGGAGGCGACCACCCGGGCGCGCTCGGCCACCGTCCGCAGTGACGCGGGGTCGGTGACGTCGGCGGTGAGCAACGGCAGCTCAGCCAGCGTTGCGTCGATAACGGCGAGTCGATCCCGGACGGCGGTGAGCTTGTCCGGGTTCCGCCCGGCTAGCGCCCAGCGCAGCCCGGGCGGCGCGTGTTGGGCCAGGTATTCGGCGGTCAGGCTCCCGGTGAAGCCGGTGGCGCCGAACAGGACGAGGTCGTACGTCCGCTCCGGAGGCATCTGCCGAGTCTGCCACCTGAGGCGGCTATCCGGCAGGGGGTAGATCCGGGCTGAAGACGGCCCGGACGCAGCCGTCCCGTCGGTCCCGGAACAGCGCGTACCCGCGCGCCCCCTCCTCCAGCGGCAGTCGGTGGGTGGCCAGGTGTTCGGTCCGCAACTCGTCGCGGGCCATCCGCTCCAGCAGCGTCGGCACCTGCCCCGCCCCGTGCTGCCGCGCACCCCGCACCCGCAACCCCTTGGCGCCGACCGCGCCCAGCGGAAAGGCGTCCACCTGCCCGGTGAACTCGCCGAGCACGACCACGGTGCCGCCCTTACGGCAGGAGTGCATCGCCTCGTGGACCGCCGGGGGGCGTTCCGCCGCGCCGGTGAGCCGCTCGGCCAGGGAACGCGGCCGTCCGTCCCGGGCCGGTCCGACCGCCTCCACGCAGATGTCCGGCCCCCGCCCGCCGGTTCGTTCGCGCAACTCGGCGGGGATATCCGGGTGCCGCGGGTCGACCGTCTCCGCGTCTGTGTGCCGTCGTGCCATCCGCAGCCGGTCCTCCTGCGGATCCATGATGATCACCCGGTCGGCGCCGAGCAGGCTGGCCGCGCGGGCGGTGAGTTGACCGACCGCCCCGGCACCCCAGACCGCCACCACGGCTCCCGGGTGGACCCCGCCCAGCTCGGCGGCGAGCCAACCGGCGGGGGCGGCGTCCGCGGCGAAGAGCGCCCGTTCGTCGCTGACCTCGTCCGGGATGCCGAACGCGCCGACATCGGCGTACGGGACGCGGACGTACTCGGCGTGCCCACCGGCGAACCCGCCCGCAGCGGTGGGTCGCCCGAAGGCGCCGGGCACGGCTTGGCCGTACGCCAGCTCGCTCGCCTCCGGCACCAGGTTTCCGTTGTCGCAGCACCACGGTGCGCCGGAGCGGCACTGCCAGCAGGAGCCGCAGGCCACAGTAGAGCTGACCACCACCCGGTCGCCGACCCGGTGCCGGTGTACCTGCGGTCCCACCGCGACGACCTCGCCCAGGAACTCGTGCCCGAGCACATCCCCATCGGCCAGGTACGGTGCCCGACCGGCCAGGAGGGGCAGATCCCCGCCGCAGGTGGCGCTCAGGCGTACTCGCACGATCGCGTCGTGGCCGTTGCGCAGTTCCGGATCGGGTACCTGCCGGACCGCGACCCGGCCGGCGCCCGTCCAGCACAGTGCCCTCATCCGGCCAGCCCCCGGTCGATCGGCGAGCGGTCGGCGTAGAGCACCTCCCCGGTCTCGGCGAGCTGCTTGGCCTGTCGCAACGCGGTCCGCACCACCCGGTCGGGATCGTCGCCGGCCACGTGCGCGGCGAGGCCCGGAAGGGCCGCGCCAGGACGGATCCGCGCCGCCAGCTCGGTGCCCCGGCCCGCTGGCGCGGGCCAGACGTCCACCTGGACGGCGTGGCCGAGTCGGCGCAGCGGCTCCGGCCGTCGCCCGCCGGGCAGCACCTCGTTGGGCGGTCGGTTGACCGTCACCACCTCCCAACCACCGGCCGGCGGGGCATCGGGGCGCGGATCAGCCGGGTGAAACCGCCGTCGGGCACCGGCGAGCCTCGCCAGCATCCCGGCAGCGGTCCCGGCCCGTCTCGTGCGGTGTCTCACCCGTGCCTCCCGTCGGTCCGTCCGTTACCGGTCCGTCCGTTGCCCATCCCGCCCATTACCCGGCCCGTTTCCCCGTCGGTCCACCACCCGCTTCGTTGCCCGGGGTTTCCTTCTCGCCGGACGCCACTCTTCCCAGCGTCGGCTCGGCCTGGGTGAACCGGGTTCCCCCGGAAGGGGTGAATCGGCACCGGCCGGGTAACCGCGGATCTGGGGAGAACGTGTCCGATGGGGGTGGGCCGATGCCGGAGGAGCGACGGCAGACCACGGGGGCCGGTGCGCCGCTACTGGCCTCCCGTCTGACCCCGGGTCCACTGCCCGGACCGGTGGTCCTGCGGCCCCGGCTGCTGCGGCAGCTTGACGAGGGGAGCGCCGTACCGGTGACGCTTGTCGCCGCGCCGGCGGGCTGGGGTAAGACGACGTTGCTCACCTCCTGGTATCAGGCCGCCACCGGCGGTGACCCGGTGCGGGGCGGCACGGTGACCGGCGCCGCCGGCGGGGATCGTGTCGGGTCGCCGACGAAGGTCGGGGCGGAGGCGCCGGACCCGTCGGAATCGGGGTCCGGCCGGGACCGGCCGGACCTGGGCTGGGTCTCGGTGGAGGTCGGTGACGACGGCGAACGCCTCTGGTCGTACCTGGCGGCGGCGCTGCGGCCCGACCCGCCGCGATCGGCGGCGTTGGACGGTCCGCTGCGATCGGCGATGCCGGACGGTCCGCCGCGACTGGACCAGTTGGAGGTGCTGGCCGCGGCACTTGCCGCCCGGGAACGGCCGGTGCTGCTGGTCCTGGACGACCTGCACCGGATCACCGACCCGGCGGCGGTCGCCGGATTGGAGTTCCTGCTCCGCCACTGTGAGCAGCGGCTGCGTCTGGTGGCCGGGGCTCGTGCCGGGGTGCCGTTGGCGGTCCACCGGTGGCGGCTGGCCGGCGAGCTGACCGAGCTCGGTCCAGACGACCTGGCCTTCACCCGCGACGAGGTCGCCGACCTACTGACCGCACATGGGACGGCCCTTCCGGCGGAGGGGGTCTGGCGGCTGCGCGAGCGCACCGGCGGCTGGCCGGCGATGCTCCGGTTCGCCGCGCTCGCCTTGCCCGGGCAGCCGGACCCGGCCCGGTGGGTGGGGCGGCTCGGCAGTGACCAGCCGGACATCGCCGGCTACCTGCGGGAGGAGGTCCTTGGCGGGCTGGATCCGGACGACCGGGAGCTGCTGCGGAGCACGGCGGTGGCGGACGCCGCCTGCGCTGGCCTCGCCGACGCGGTGACCGGCCGTTCGGACACTGCGGCGAGGCTGGCCGAGCTGGCCGGCGTCGGCGGGGTACTGCGGCACGACGACGGCCGGCCCCCCTGGTACCGCTGTCATCCGCTCCTGGCCGATCTGCTCCGTGACGAGCTGGCCCGGCTGCCCGCCGTTGACGCGCGGGAACTGCACCGGCGTGCTGCTGGCTGGCACGCCGACAACGGGCGGCCCGCCGACGGTCTGCGGCACTCGCTGCAGGGCGGCGACTGGTCCGGGGCCACCGAACTGCTCCGCACGACCTGGCCGGAGCTGGCGCCGTACGACCGGGAGGGTTCGCCCGCGCCACCGCCACCGCCTGCCGAGACCCTGGCGCGGGACCCGGAGCTGGCGCTGGCGTGCGCGGCGGAACGGGCGTACGCGGGGGACCTGTCGGCCGCCGAGGGGTATCTGCGGTCCGCCGGGGCGGTGCGTGAACTGCCGGCGCCCCGCCGGGAGCGTTTTGCCCGGTTGGTCGCCGCGGTGGAGCTCGCGGTGGTCCGCTGGTCCGACGACATTCCGGCGGTACGCGCCGCCGCTGCCCGGTTGCTCGCCACCCATTCGGCGACCGGGGCGTCCGGAAGGCAGGACCGGATGCCGGCCACCGCCGAACCGCGCGAGACCATCGTCGAGGATGCGGATGGGTGGGCGGTGGCGGGCACCGCGCTCGGCCTGGTCGAATTCGCGGTCGGCGAGTTGGGCAGCGCGGAGCGGCAGCTGGTGGCGGCGTCCCGGGCCGCCCGGACCGCCGGTTGGGTACGGACCGAGCTGGCCGGTGCCAGCCGAGTGGCGCTGCTGCGTGCGATCCGCGGTGAACTGCGGCAGGCGGAGACGGGGGCCCGTTCCGCGCTCGCCCTTCCGCCCGGCCAGGGGTGGTCCTGCCGGACCGACTGCGGGTACGCCTACCTGGCGCTGGCGGTGGTGGCGCTGCTGCGGGACCAGCCCGAGGAGGCGGCGGCGAATCTGGCGTTGGCGGAACCGGCGACCATGGAGCCCGCCGCCGGAGCGGTGGTGGCGTTGTGCCGGTCCCACCTGTTGCGGGACTCCGGTGACCGCACGGGTGGGCACCGGCTGCTCGTCGCGGCCCGGGAGCGGCTGGGCGGTCCGCGGGGGGAGCTGGGCGGTCGGCGGGGGGAGCTGGAGCGGTGGCTGCGGGCTGCCGAGGCCGACCTGTATGCGGCGCGGGGCGACCTGGACGCCGCCCGCGAGTTGCTTGTCGGGGCGGGCCCCGAACTCGCGGTGGGCCTTGCTCGGGTGGAGCTTCGGGCCGGGGACAGCCGGACGGCCGAGGCGGTGCTGCCCGACTGGCAGGCGCCCGAGGCGGCGGACTGGCCGCTACCGGTGCGGGTGGAGGCCGCGGTGCTGCACGTGGCGCTGGCCGAGCAGGCGGGGGATGCCCGGCGGGCGCACCGGACCCTGGAGGCCGCCCTCGACCTGGCCGGAGCGGAGGGGGTCCGGCGGCCGTTCACCCGCGCGGACCCGGAGATCCGTGACCTGCTGGCAGCGCATCTGGATGCCGGTACGGCGCACTGGTCGGCGGTGAGCGACCTGGTCCGCGGAGTGGAGGAGCCGGACGAACGGCCCGGGCCGGCCAGGGCCGCACTGGCCGAGCCACTGACCGAACGTGAAGTGACCATCCTGCGCTACCTGCAGAGCATCCTTTCCAACGTGGAGATCGCGGCCGAGTTGTCGTTGTCGATCAACACGGTTAAGACCCATGTGCGTAATATCTATCGCAAGCTCGACGCCTCCCGCCGTCGGGAGGCCGTCCGTCGGGCCCGGGAACTGCGGCTGATCTGATCAGCGACGTCGACCATCACCGCCACGGTGCCGGTCATTCCCGGTCGGCGGCGTCGACCGCCGCCAGCAGGTCGGCGAGGTCGAATCCACCGTTGTGTCGGGCGCCGTTGACGAACAGGGTCGGAGTGGCCTGCACGCCGCTGCGGATGCCACCGACGAAGTCTCGCCGGACTCGGTCGCCGTGGGCCTGCTGATCGGTCTCGGCGTCGATTTCGGCGGCGGAGAGGCCGAGTTGTCCGACGCCGAGCGAGAGGTGCACCGGATCGAGTTGGTCCTGGTGTTCGTACAACCAGTCGTGCATCTCCCAGAATCGGCCTCGGACGCCGGCCGCCTCGGTGGCATGGGCCGCGTTTTCCGCGTACGGATGCACGTTGGAGATCGGAAAGTGTCGGTAGACCAGCCGGACCATGTCGGCCCGTTGTCGGAGCAGTTCGGCGAGGTTGGCGTAGGCCACCCCGCAGAACTGGCACTGGAAGTCCGCGTACTCGACGAGCGTCACCGGCGCGTCCACCGGTCCCCGGATGTGGTCGCTCTCCACAACCGGGGTTCGGAGGAGTGGGGTGACCTGGTGTGGGGTCGTCATCACCGCACCACCAAACGGTTGCCACGTGCCGACTGGGCCGGCACGTTCGGATCGGTCATGCCTCCTACTGTCGCCGGCAGCCGGGTGAGGAGGACTCACCCGGCCCGGATGGTTCCCGACCCCGCAGCGTCGGCGCGACGAGGCGGTTGTGGGGTCGGGAGTGCCGGCTGTGCCCGTGCTGGGCGACCACGCCGCGCGGCCCGGGTCTCCGCCTTTCGTCGCATCGGGCCGCTACATTGGGCCGTGACTGTTTCGGGTCCCGGGTACTCCGGCCCTTGACTGTTTGGGTGGGGAACTGTTCAGGTGGAGAACTGTTGGGATGGAGAACTGTTCCGGATGAGAGCTGTTCGTGTTAGGGCTGTTCCCGTTGAGGCAGCTCCGTAACCGAAGGGTGAAATATTCGGATAAGGGTGACCTGGCATTCGAACCACAAGAACTACTCATCCCAGGGGGTGGCGACCGAGCGTGTTGGAGGAATACTCTCGGTCGCGGCCTGCGTACTGATGAGGCGCCTGTTGACTGGCGAGTGGAGGTGCTCGCGTGAGCCTGTCGATCGTAAAGTCGGTCCTACCCGGGAGCGTCGTGGAGATCTCACCGCGTGGTGAGATCGATGTCGATACCGCATACGAGGTGCGTGAGGCGGTCGCTGAGGCCCTGGCCAAAAGCCATCCTCGCCGCATCGAGTTGAATATGCGGCTGGTGACCTTTATCGACTCTGTCGGCATCAGCGCGATGGTTGCCGGCTTCCAGACCGCAGAGGTGAGCGGTGTGAGGCTGGTGGTGACCGAGCCCAGCCGATTCGTACACCGGCAGCTCTGGGTCGCTGGCCTGCTCGGTCTCTTCGGTGCCCCCGAGCCCTACTTCG
Source organism: Salinispora pacifica DSM 45544 (assembly GCF_000378845.1). NCBI lineage: Bacteria > Bacillati > Actinomycetota > Actinomycetes > Micromonosporales > Micromonosporaceae > Salinispora > Salinispora pacifica. The sequence continues at coordinate 4,496,650 of NZ_KB905359.1, forward strand.
CGGGGGCGACGGCCCCGGAGGCCCTGCCGGGGGGCTGATTCAGCTCGTGCCAGGCGGGTGCGCGGGCCGGGAGCTGTTCGCCAGCGGACGGCTCCCGGCCCGACCACCGGTTAGTACACCGACAGGTGCACGTGGTTTGTATGGTCGCTGGATGGGTCGCCGGCGGCCCCGCTGTACGACTTCCACCCACTGCTGGGCAGCCAGATCTGCCGGTACCAGATCACGTACAGCACCGCGAGTTGGTCGGCGTTGTCCACCAGAAACGCCGCCAGGTTGTTGCCGTAGGTCCGGTCGTCGCCGGTGGCATCTCCACCGAATCCGTCCTGCTGAGCGGCGAAGTCGCAGGCCCGGCCCTTCGGGTGCTCGCCGGAGTTGCCGGGGCGATAGCAGGACACATAGCGGGTGAAGCCGGCCGCCTTGGCCTCGTTCAGCGCATGCAGCGTTCGCGGGGTAATGCAACCATCCGCCGGCGTGGGATCATTGACGCTGCAGGATTCGGCCGGCCAGGAGCCGTCCGGGTTGCGCGGGGCCGGGTCTGCCCGGGCCGAGTTCTGGGTGGTGTTGGTGGCCGCAGCCGCAGCTGCGGCTGCGGCTGCGGCCGCGGCGCTGGCCTGTTCATTGGCGACCGTCAGCGCCTTCTCCGCCTGCTGTTTGCGCTTGGCCATCAGGGCCTCTTGCTTGCGCTGTTCGATGATCTCCGCTTCGACCGCGCGGGTGTCCTGGGCGATCTTTTTCTGGGTCTGCTGCAACTCGTCTATGGCTCGGTTCTCGTTGGCGACCGTCGCCTCCAGCGTCGCGACGCGGTCCAGGAAGTCCGCCGGCGAGGTGTTGTCGAGCAGCACCGACGCCGTGCGCAGTGGACCGGTCCGATACGCCTGGCCGGCGATCTGCTCCACCCGCTCGGTGCGCTCGGCCTGTTCGGCCTTGGCGGTCTTGAGTTGGGCGGTGAGCTGCTGCTGCCGCTGCACCGACTCGGCCAGCGCCTGTTTGGCGTCCAGGAATCCCTTGCTGGCTTCCTCGAGCGCGGCGCGAAGGGCAGCGGTGCCGCCCTCCGGATCGTCGGTCACCGCGACCTGCCGGGCGGGGGGAGCGGCTACCGTGGGGCCGGCGGGGGCAAGGCCGACACTGAGGGTGAGCGCCACGATGATCAGTGCCGCCACCCGGGCGGCGCGGTGTCGTACGGGTGCCGCTGCTGGCATATGCAGATGTCCTTCCGTCGGCCACCGACCGGGTTAGCTGACGGGTTCGGGACGGAAGATCCCTACCGCTGACGCGGATGCACCCCAGGTACCTGGTTCCCCGGCTCACCCTGGCGGGTGATTAGGCGGCGGCCCGGCCGGCACCGGTGGGTGCCGCCTGGCGTAGGCCGGCTCAGAGCCTAACCGGTGCTCCTGAGCCGGGCGCACTCGGCAGTTGATCAGAAACTACACCGCCCGACGGAACCGCAGTCCCCACTGGTTGACCCCGGCTCGACCTGCAGTGTCGCGTGCTCGATTCGGAAGTCCTCCTGCAGCGCGGACCGGGCGGCTCCGAGGACCGCGCCGAGGTCGGCGGCGGGGGCGATGGTGAGATGTGCGGAGGCTACCTCCATCCCGGAGGTGAGGGTCCAGATGTGCAGGTCGTGCACCTCACTCACCCCGGATACGGCGACCAGCCGGTCGTGTACCGCGGTGACCTTCAGATGTTCCGGCGCGGCCTGCACCAGGATGCGTAGGGCTGCCCGGCCGAGCCGCCAGGTTCGCGGCAGGATGAACAGCCCGATCGCCACCGCGACCAGCGGGTCAGCCCACCACCACCCGGTGCCGGCGATGACCAGTGCCGCCGCGATCACGCCGAGGCTGCCGAGTAGGTCGCCCAGCACCTCGAGGTAGGCGCCCTGGATGTTGATGCTCTCCTGCGCGCCCGGGCGTAGCAGCGCGAAGGCGACGATGTTGGCGAGCAGGCCCAGGATCGCCACAACCAACATGGGCCCGGTGCTTACCTCGCGCGGATCACCGAACCGGCGGACGGCCTCCACCAGCACATAGATCGAGACGGCGGAGAGAAGCAGGGCGTTGGCGAGGGCGGCCAGCACCTCTAGCCGGTAGAGCCCAAAGGTCCGCTGCGGGTCACTGTCGCGGCGCCGGGTGGCGGTCAGCGCGGCGAGGGCCATGCCGATGCCGAGGACATCGGTGAACATGTGCCCGGCGTCGCTGAGCAGGGCCAGAGATCCGGTGCGGACGGCGGTCACCGCTTCCGTCACCATCAGGGCGGCGAGCAGGGCGAAGGCGGCCCAGAGGCGCCCCCGGTGCCGCTGCCCCGCGTTGGTCACCGCCCCGTGGTGGTCATGTGCTGCACCCACTCGGACACCTTCCGCCGGCTGTCCGGTCCTGCACCCAACCTATGTTCACATTGCCATGTGTATAGCTAGCTGCGGGAATTAGACCGAGTCGTGCCGCGGAACGCGACCAGCGGGGACACCCCAGCGGTCCCACCCCCGGCGGCGCGACCGGATCGAGCACAGCTCAACCGGACAGGTCAACCGTGGTGAGCCGTTGGGTGGCGCGGGACAGCGCGACGTACAACGTCCGTACGCCCGACCCCGGCTCCGCCCGGATCTCGCCCGGGGCGACCAGGACGACGCCGTCGTACTCCATGCCCTTGGCCTCCAGGCTCGTCACCACCTGCAACCGGGGCGCGTCGATCCCGTCCAGCCACCCGGCTACCTCGGCCCGACGCGGCACCGGCGTGACCACGCCGACCGTGCCGGGGACCTCGGCGAGCAAGGTGTTGACCGCCGTGCGCACGGTGGTCTCCAACTCCGCCGGCGGCACGCTCAGCTGCACCGGGGCGACGCCGGTGGAGCGGACGGCGGTCGGCAGCGGGAGGTCCGGGTCAACCCGCCGGATCTCGGCCGCCGCCACCGCGAAGATCTCCGCCGGGTTGCGGTAGTTGGTGGTCAGGGTGAAGTGGTGCCGCGCGCGCCGGCCGAGCGCCTGGTCGCGGGCTCGAGCCAACTCCGTTGGGTCACCGGTCCATGCCGTCTGCGCGGGATCGCCGACGACGGTCCACGAGGCCAACCGCCCCCGGCGGCCGATCATCCGCCACTGCATCGGCGACACGTCCTGGGACTCGTCCACCACCACGTGCGTGTACTCGCGATAGTCCTCGGGGCGTTCCCGGGCCGCCGCTCGGGCGGCGCGCTGCCGATCGGCGAACGTGCTCAGCTCGCGTACTCCGCCGGCCAGTTGGAACGGGTCCCGCCGCGGCCGGGCCGGCTTCATCGGCTTGCCCAGCAGGGCGTCCAACTCATCGAGCAGCGCGACGTCGGCCACGGTCAACCCAAGGGCGGCCCCGGCCCGGTACGCCTCGCCGAGCAGGCGGACCTCGTCGGCGGAGAGCACCCCCGCGGCGTAGCGGCGCAGCCGCTCGGGCTCGGCCAGCCAGCCGAGTACGTGCCGCGGGTGGAGCCGCGGCCACCACGCCTTGAGGAACTCGCGGAAGTCCGTCCGGTCGGCCAGCTCGTCCTCGAACGCCCGCTGCTGCGGCAGGCCGGGAACGCCCAGCTGCCGGGCCTGCGCCCAGAGCGCGGCGAAGACGCCGTCGAAGCCGGCCCGGCGTACCTCGTTGCGCCGCGCGCCCCGCCGCAACGCCCGATCCCGGATCGCGGTCAGCTCGCGACGATCCACCCGCAGTAGCTCGCCCCGGTAGAGCAGCCGCAGCTCGTTCGGGGTGCCCGGCGCCGCGTCCCGGGCGGCCCGCTCCAAGACCCGCCGCATCCGCAGCGAGCCCTTCACCGCGGCGACCTCCGGTGGGTCGGTACGGGTCGCACGGACCCCCGGGAAGAGCCCACCGAGCGCGGCGAGGGTGGCGGTCTCCTCGCCCAGCGACGGCAGCACCGACCCGATGTACTCGACGAACACGGCCGACGGCCCGACCACCAGAATGCCGCCGCCGGCGTACCGGCTGCGGTCGGTGTAGAGCAGGTACGCCGCCCGGTGCAGGGCCACCGCCGTCTTGCCGGTCCCCGGGCCGCCGGAGACCACGGTGACACCGGAGCCTGGCGAGCGGATCGCCTCGTCCTGCTCCCGCTGGATGGTCGCCACAATGTCCCGCATTCCCCGCCCGGTCGCCTGGGACAGGGCAGCCAGCAGGGCGCCGTCGCCGACCGTCGTCATCTCCGGCGGAGTGGCAGCCGGGTCGAGCAGGTCGTCCTCGATCCCGGTGACCCGCTCTCCGCTTGAGGAGATCATGCGGCGGCGAATCACGCCCAGCGGCTGTGCCGGGGTCGCCCGGTAGAAGGCGGCGGCGGCCGGGGCCCGCCAGTCCACCACCAGTGTCCTGGCACTCTCGTCCCGAATGCCGAGGCGGCCGACGTGCAGCACCTGCCCGTTGTGCAGGTCGAGTCGGCCGAAGACGAGCCCCTCGTGCTCGGCGTCGAGCAGGTGTCGGCGCTGCGCCGCGTGAAAGACCATCGCGTCCCGCTCGACGAGCGCGCCGAAGTTGCCGACCCGGGCCAGGCGGTAGCCGTCGGACTCGGCGCGGACCGCCGCCTGGCGCAGCTCGGCGAGGCGCGCGTACACCCGGTCCAGGTGCCGCTGCTCGACGGCGATCTCCTGCTCCAGCTCGGTCCGGTCGGTCAACGCTCGTTCCTCCTGGGGTCGGTGACCAGCGCCGCGCGGGACACGCGGCGGTCAACCGCACGAGGGTACGCCCCGGCTGTGTGCACCGCGCCAGGGCGCTCAGCAGCGGGAGTGCACCCCGCTGACCAGCAAAGAACGATGCGGCCCGCCGGGATGTCCCGACGGGCCGCATCGTTCGTCGCTCCCCGAGCGGGGTAGCTGGCTGGCGGGAGGGTCAGCCCTCGAAGACGCCGGCCTCGACGAGGCGCTTCTCGGTGGCGTCCCAGCCGTCACCCGGGTGGGTGGCGTTGAGGGCGCTCAGCTCTGCCCGGATCTTGGCGGCGTGCCCCGCCGCGGCCAGCGTCCGGATCTCCTCGACGAAGGCGTCGGAGTCGGTGCGCAGGTGTTCCGTCTTGCCGTTGGTCAGGTTACGGACGTACGCGTTCCGGCCGCCGTTGAGCGGGATCACGTACTTGAACTCGCCCAGCACGCTGAGGGCACCACCCTGGCCAGCCTGGCCGGCCCGGACAGACGCGCGCGCGGTCTTCGAGGTGTTACTCGCCACGGAGGTACTCCTTGCAGACGTACGGTGAGGACGCGGGTAAGACGTCCGGGGGCTGGTGCGGACCTCACCCGGTGGGTGATCCCGCGGAGAATTCGCGGCACAGGCCGCCAATGGAACTGTACACGAGCGTGGGGCCGGGTTGGCCACCGCCTCGGGCTGGTCCAACGGGTTCACCCGACCGGCTATTCCGGGACCCGATTTTCCGAATCCCTAGCGCACCATCTGTCACACCAGTCATGATGTGCCCCGGTAGCCACCTGGCGCGACGAGGTCGTAGGGGAAGACGCACCTCGCTCCCCGGGAGGTCACCGTGCCAACGCGTGGCGTCGTATACGTCCACTCGACCCCGCTCGCCGTGTGCTCGCACGTCGAGTGGGCGATCGCGCGCGTCCTTGCGGCGCCGGTCAACCTGCAGTGGACAACCCAGCCCGTTGACCCCGGCGCCCGCCGGGCGGAGTGCGGGTGGACCGGCCGCCCCGGAACGGGCGCCGAGCTGGCTGCTGCCCTTCGACAGTGGCCCATGATCCGTTTCGAGGTCACGGAGGAGCCGAGCCCGGGCGCCGATGGAGAACGCTTCATGTACGTCCCCGGCCGCGGGCTCTTCCAGGCAACCGTCGGCGCGGCCGGCGACATTCAGCTCGGTGAGGACCGGTTGCGCAGCATCATGGCGGATGCCCGGGCGCCCGAGGCCCTCGCCCACGCCCTGGAGAAGGCCCTCGGGGCGGCCTGGGACGCCGAGTTGGAGCCCTACCGGTATGCCGGCGACGGTGCCCCGGTGACGCTGCTCACCCGCGTCGGCTGAGGTCTACACCCACAGGTGAGGTCGCTACGTGTTTCGGTGGCGGCAATTCGGCGCGGGTAGGGTCGACCTGCCCCAACCAGCGTCGAAAGAGTGGATGGCTCGCGTGTCGATACCTGCCCGACGTAATGGTGTCGCGGTCATCGCGCTGGCCGTACTCACCGCACTGCTCCTTGCCGGCTGCACCGGCGGCCCGGGGCGCGCGCAGTCGACCCCGGCCCCGAGTGGCCCGCCGGCCGGCCCGTCGCCCATCGGCCCGGTCGAAGATCCGGCGGCCAGTGCCGCCGCCCTGGCCAGTACGCTGGCGGATGAGGACCTCGTCGGTCAGGTGTTGATGCCATTCGCCTACGGTGCCGCCGCCGACCAGGTCACGGCCGGCTCGGCCGCCGGCAACCAGGAACTGGCCGGCGTCGACACCCCCGCCGAAATGATCGCGAAGTATCGCCTCGGCGGGCTCATCCTCGTCGGCTTCAGCGCGGACGACCCGACCAGCGGCAACCAGGTAACCACCAACGTCGACAACCCGGAACAGGTCCGGGCACTGACCACCGGGCTGCGGTCCGCCGCCGCCGGCCTGGCCGCCGGCGAGGCGCCGTTCCTCATCGGCACCGACCAGGAGTACGGGGTGGTCACCCGGATCAGCGACGGGGTCACCCTGCTGCCCAGCGCGTTGGCCATGGGGGCGGCCGGCAGACCTGAACTGACCGAGGCCGCCTGGCGGGCCGCCGGCACCGAACTCGCCGCCATGGGCATCAACCTGGACTTCGCTCCCGTCGCCGACGTGCTGGTCACCCCCAGCACCGTGATCGGGTCCCGGTCGTACGGCGCCGACCCGTCGACGGTGGCCGAGCAGGTCAGTGCGGCAGTGAGCGGTCTACAGGCGACCGGCGTCGCGGCAACGCTGAAGCACTTTCCCGGCCACGGGCACAGCGCCACCGACTCCCACGAGGAACTGCCGGTGCTGCCGCAGCCCCGCACCGTGCTTGAGCTGGAGGCCTGGCCTCCCTTCGCGGCCGGCATCGGGGCCGGCGCCCTCGCCGTGATGTCCGGGCACCTCGACGTCAGCGCGGTCGACCCGGGCACCCCGGCGACGTTCTCGCACACCCTGCTCACCGAGGTGCTCCGCGGCGAGCTCGGCTTTCCGGGGGTGGTGATCACCGACGGGATGAACATGGCCCCCGCCAAGCGCTGGTCGCCCGGCGAGGCTGCGGTTCGGGCGCTGAAGGCCGGCAACGACCTGATCCTCATGCCGCCGAACGTCGGCCAGGCGTACGACGGGCTGCTCACCGCGTTGCGTGACGGCTCGCTGCCCCGCAACCGGCTGGTGGAGGCGGTGACCCGGGTGCTGACCATGAAGTTCACCCTGGCTGGTGCGGCCACCCCGGAACTGGATGTCCTCGGCGCGCCGGCCCACCAGGCGGCGGCTGCCGAACTCGCCACCGCCGCGGTGACCGCGCTGCGCGGCCCGTGTGGCAGCCCGGTCTCCGGGCCGGTCACCGTGACCGCCGCCGACGGCCGGGAGCGCACCCGGGCGACGCTGATCGAGAAGCTGACCGCGGCCGGGGTGCCGGTCACCGACAGCGGGGGTGCCGTGGTCCACCTGGTCGGCTACGGCGACAGCGCCGACGACCTGAGCGCCGACGCCGCCGTGACCGTCGCTATGAACACCCCGTACCTGTTGGCCGAGGCGGACTCCCCGGCGTTGCTGGCGACCTACTCGTCGAGCCCGGCGTCGATGACCGGGCTGGCCCAGGTGTTGGCCGGCAAGGCCATCCCGGCCGGCCGCGCACCGGTGCCGGTATCCGGCCTGCCCGCCACGACCTGCGGCAGCTGAGTTACCCGGTCGGCCGGGGCCCAGTCGGTGGACCGGTCAGCCCGCCGTACGCACCCCCTGCACCGCCAACCGATACACCGGCAACATGTCGGAGTGGTCGGTGAACACGCTCTCGTTGGTCACGAACAGCAGGGCTTGCCCGTTCGCCGAAACGGCCGCTCCCCAGCCGCGGTTGACCTCGTCAAGCGAGTTTTGGCTGACCCAGGTCGCCTCCACGCCGGTGAGGTCATCGACGGTCAGGTCACGGAACTGCGCCTCGGTGGCCTGCTCGAGCGACGTGTCGGCGAGGAAGGCGTCCAGGGCCGCCCGGGGCGTGACACCCTGCTCGGTGGTCCAGACCCGGAGGAAACCGCCACCCGGGCCACGGCCCACCTCGCACCGTACGGTGGCGCCGCCGCGCAGCGTCATTATCGCCGCCATCTCGGCGGCCAACTCCGGATCCTCGGCGGTCGTCGGGTCCACCTCGATGGTCTCGGCCTGCCATCCCTCGGCGACCGGGAAGGTGACCGGCAGCGGGCACGGCCCGTCCGCGCCACCGGCGGCACCGTCGGCGTCGGCCGAGGTGATCTCGTCGTACCAGGGCTCGCCGACGGCGGCGCTCTCGGCCGACGCCGGCTCGTCGGCCGGCTCGTCGGCCACGCCGCAGCCGGCCGACACCAGGAGGGCGAGAACGGCCAGCGTGGCCGGTAGACGATGACGCAGCACAGTACACATCCCCAGGATCGAATTGAACCGACACAGTGCAGCGTGCCGGCCACCCACCGGGATAGATGTATACCGGAGCCCCCGGACACCGCGGTCGGCGGTACCCGGGGGCTGCCCGATATCCGCTAGAGCGGGATGTTGCCGTGGGCGCCGCGACCGGCCGGTGCCGCCGCGAGAGCCTCAGCGATCTGTCGGCGGGTCTCGGCTGGCTTGATGACGTTGTCGACCACACCGATCTCCAACGCCCGGTTCACGCCACCCGCGACCCGGATCTGCTCCTCGATCAGCTCGGCGCGTAGCGCCTCCCGCTTCTCCGGCGGCGTGGCGGCCAGCTTCTTGCGGTGCAGGATGTTCACCGCCGCGCTGGCGCCCATCACCGCGACCTCCGCGTTCGGCCAGGCGAAGACCGCGGTCGCGCCGAGGGATCGGGAGTTCATCGCGATGTACGCCCCGCCGTACGCCTTGCGGGTCACCAGCGTCACCCGCGGTACGACCGCCTCGGCGAAGGCGTGCAGCAGCTTCGCCCCGCGCCGGACCACCCCGTCCCACTCCTGACCCAGCCCGGGCAGGTAGCCGGGGACGTCAACGAGCACGATCAGCGGTACGCCGAGCGAGTCGCACATCCGCACGAAACGGGCCGCCTTCTCGGCGCTGGACGCGTCGAGGCAGCCGCCGAGCCGCAGCGGGTTGTTGGCGATCACGCCGACCGTTCGGCCGGCGAACCGTCCCAGGGTGGTGACGATGTTCGGGGCCCACTTGGCGTGCAGCTCGACACCGGGCGCGTCGAGCAGCGCCTTGACCACCGGTTTGACGTCGTACGCCCGGTTGGTCTCGGCCGGCATCTTCGCGGCCAGGTCGTGCCCGTCCTCGGCGGTGGCCGGCACGTCGTCTGGGCAGAGTCGGCCCTGGTGGCCGAGGAGGGCCGCGAGCCGGCGCGACTGGGCCAGCGCCTCCTCGTCGTCCCGGCACGTCACGTGTACGACGCCGGAGCGTCGGCCGTGCGGTTCGGGGCCACCGAGGCGGGCCATGTCGACCTGCTCGCCGGTGACGCTGCGGACGACCTCCGGGCCGGTCACGAAGATCCGGCCGGCGCCGCTCATCACCACGATGTCGGTGAGCGCCGGCCCGTAGGCGGCGCCCCCCGCGGCGGGACCGAGCACGACGGAGATCTGTGGTACCCGGCCGGAGGCGCGGACCATGGCGGCGAAGACCTGACCGACCGCGTCGAGCGCGACCACGCCCTCGGCGAGTCGGGCTCCGCCGGAGTGCCAGAGCCCGAGTACGGGCACCCGCTCCCGGACGGCGGTGTCAATCGCGTCAACGATGTGGCGGCAGCCGTCAACGCCCATCGCGCCGCCCATCTTCGTGGCGTCGGTGGCGTACGCGATGGCCGGTGTGCCCTCGATCTCGCCGCGGGCACAGAGCACCCCGGAGCTGTCACGTGGGGCGAGTAGGCGGAGCGTGCCCGCGTCGAACAGGGACCGGAGCCGCAGCTCCGGATCCCGATAGTCCACGGTAGAGGTTTCGGGGCCGGCAACAGTGGTGGTCACGTGAGCCTCCAAGGCTGTGGTCCTCAGGCCCGCGTGAAGACGAGAGCCACGTTGTGCCCGCCGAAGCCGAAGGAGTTGTTCAGCGCAGCGGGGATCTCCAGGTGGCGCGCCTTGTTGGCGGCCACATCCAGGTCGAGACCGTCGTCCGGGTCATCCAGGTTGATCGTGGGTGGCACCACACCATCCCGGATCGCCAGGATCGTGGCGATCGACTCCAGCGCACCGGCCGCGCCGAGCAGGTGCCCGGACATCGACTTCGTCGACGTCAGGACGGGGTGGTCGCCCAGCGCCTGGTGCAGTGCCTTGATCTCGGCCAGATCCCCGACCGGGGTTGACGTGGCGTGCGCATTGACGTGCACGATGTCGCCCCGGTCGATGTCCGCGTCGGCGATCGCCTTCGTGATGGCCCGGATCGCGCCGGTGCCCTCCGGGTGCGGCTGCACGATGTCGTAGCCGTCGGAGGTTATTCCGGCGCCAGCGAGTCGGGCGTACACGTGGGCGCCGCGGGCCGCGGCGTGGTCGGCGCGTTCCAGCACGAGCACCCCGGCGCCTTCGCCGAGCACGAAGCCGTCGCGGGCCTTGTCCCAGGGGCGAGAGGCCCTCTCCGGCTCGTCGTTGCGGGTGGACATCGCCCGCATTGAGGAGAAGCCCGCGATCGGCAGCTGGTGGATGACCGCCTCGGTGCCGCCGGCCACCACCACATCGGCGCGCCCGGCACGGATCATGTCCATGCCGAGGGTGATCGCCTCCGCGCCGGTGGCGCAGGCGCTGGCCACCGAGTGCACGCCCGCGCGGGCCTGCAACTCCAGGCCGACCCAGGCGGCGGGGCCATTCGGCATCAGCATCGGAATGGTGTGCGGGGAGACCCGCCGTGGGCCGGAGGCCTCCAGGATGTCGTCCTGGTTGAGCAGGGTCAGTGCGCCGCCGATGCCCGAGCCGACGCTGACGCCGAGCCGCTCCGGGTCCAGCCCGGAGTCGGCGAGACCGGCATCCGCCCAGGCCTGTTTCGCGGCGATGATCGCTATTGCCTCGGAGCGGTCCAGCCGGCGCAACTTGACCCGGTCCAGCAGCTCAGCCGGGTCGACCGCGAGTTGGGCTGCGATCCGGACCGGTAGCTGTTCGGCCCAGTCCGGGGTAAGCGCGCTCACCCCGGACTGGCCATTGAGCATGGCGTCCCAGGTTGACGCGACGTCCCCGCCCAGCGGGGTGGTCGCGCCGAGACCGGTAACGACGACGTCAGGGTGGGTCATGGTCAGGACTGCGCCTCGATGTAGCTGACGGCGTCCCCGACCGTCTTCAGGTTCTGCACCTCGTTGTCCGGGATCTTGACGCCGAACTTCTCTTCGGCGGCCACCACGACCTCCACCATCGACAGGGAGTCGACATCCAGGTCGTCGGTGAAGGACTTCCCCTCGGCCACGTCGTCCGGGGTCACCCCGGCAACCTCTTCGAGGATCTCGGCGAGGCCGGTGGTGATCTCGTCACGGGTCATTGCTGTTGGTTCCTCTCATCGGGGTTGCTTCGCCGTGTTGGCGAAGGGTGGCGTGCCGAGGCACACCGGGTCTCAGGGGCAGCGGATGACCTGACCGGCGTAGGTCAGGCCACCGCCGAAGCCGAACAGCAGCACTGGTGCGCCGGAGGGCACCTCGCGCCGTTCCACCAGCTTCGACAGGGCCAGGGGAATGCTCGCCGCCGAGGTGTTGCCGGATTCGACCAGGTCCTTGGCGACGATCGCCTGGGGGATGCCGAGGCGCTTGACGATACCGTCGATGATGCGGGTGTTGGCCTGGTGCGGCACGAACGCCGCCAGCTCCGACGGGGCGACCCCGGCCCGCTCACACGCCTGCAGTGCCAGCGGCGCCAGTGCGGTGGTGGCCCAGCGGAAGACGGCCTGTCCCTCCTGCCGCACGTACGGGCGCCATCCCTCGATCCGGACCGCGTCGCCGCGCTCGGGCACCGAGCCCCACACCACCGGGCCGATGCCGGCCGGCTCATCCGCCCCGGTGGCGGTGACCACCGCGGCTCCCGCCCCGTCGCCAAAGATGATGCAGGTCGAACGGTCCGTCCAGTCGGTGAAGTCGGAGAGCTTCTCCGCGCCGATGACGATGGCGTTCCGCGCTGCGCCGGCCCGGACAGCGTGGTCGACCGTGCCGAGGGCGTACGCGAAGCCGGAGCAGGCGGTGTTGAGGTCGAACGCGCCGGGCGCGGTGATCCCGAGCCGGGCCGCGACCCGGGAGGCGACGTTCGGGCTGCGATCGACCGCGGTGCAGGTGGCCACCACGACGAGGTCGATGTCGGCGGCGGTCAGGCCGGAGCCGGCCAGCGCCTTGCCAGCGGCGGCGGCGGCCATGTCGGTGACCGTCTCGCCGTCGGCGATCCGGCGGCTGGCGATGCCGACCCGGTCGCGGATCCACTCGTCGCTGGTCTCCACCAGCTGGGCGATCTCGTCGTTGGTCACCACCCGGGACGGCTGGTAGTGGCCGAGCGCAACGATCCGGCTGCCCGTCATCAAGGCTGTCCCTCCCTATGCGGCCATGGGTACCGCGATGTCATGTGTGACCACCGACGCGGGCCAGCGGCTGGCCCGGGGCCACCGGATCGTCGTGGTGGGCGAGCCATTCGGTGAGCAGGCCACTGTCGTGGGCGGTGACCTCGACCGAGCCCTGTCGGGTGGCGATATGGCCAATGATCTGACCGACGCGCAGGTCAACGCCTTCGGTCAGCTCGTCAGCGGGGACGAAGGTGCCGGCGGCGGGGGAGACCACGACCCGGAACTGGATGATCGGCTCGTGGCCAGCCGGGCCGCTGTGCCGGGCGATCAGGTCTCGCGCGGCGGGCAGGTCGTCCGGGGTGTTGAGGGTGACGATCTCCGGAGCCGCCTCGCCTTTGAGCTCCCGCTTGACCAGGCCGGCGAGGGTGCCGGCCGGGGGCAGCTCAATCACCCCGGTCACGCCGAGGTCGGCGAGGGTGCGCAGGCACAGGTCCCAACGGACCGGGGCGGTGACCTGGCGGATCAGCCGCTGCACCATCTCCCGGCCATGGTTCACCGCCGCGCCGTCGAGGTTTGACAGCAGGATATGAGTCGGATCGGTGGGGGTGACGCCGGCAGCCACGGCGGCGAGGGCGGCCTCGGCCGGGGCCATGTACGGCGTGTGGAAGGCGCCGGCCACCTGTAGCTGGCGGACCCGGGCGCGGGCGGGGGGCTCAGCGGCGAGTTTCTCCAGCCCACCAAGGGAGCCGGCGGCCACGACCTGGCCGGCGCCGTTGCGGTTGGCCGGGTGTAGCCCGTGTTTCTCGATGGCGCCGAGCACCTCCTCGGGGTCGCCGCCGAGTAGCGCGGCCATCCCGGTCGGTTCCAGCGCGCAGGCAGCTGCCATCTCGCGCCCCCGGACGGCGGCCAGCGTGACCGCGGCCTCCGGGGTGAGTACTCCGGCGAGCGAGGTCGCGCCCAACTCGCCGACGCTGTGGCCGGCAGTGAGCGTGACATCGTGCATCGGCAGTTGCTCGGCGGCGAGTAGCGCCGCCGCGACGAGCAGCGGCTGGGTACGGGCGGTGTCCTTGATCTCGTCAGCGTCCGCGGCCGTGCCGAGGTGCACCAGGTCGACCCCGGCGAGCGCGGACCACCAGCGCAACCGCGCCTCGGCACCGGGCAGGTCGAGCCAAGGGGTCAGGAAGCCGGGTTTCTGTGAACCCTGGCCGGGGGAGAGTACGGCGAGCACGGGTACGACTCTCCCGGATCCGCGCGGGCAGCGCTGTGCCGTCTTGCACCAAACCGCACTAGAACCTTTGGAGGAATCCTACAAAGACCCCTTGGCGCGGTCAGTTTATTGCCCTTTTCTGGGGGTAATCGGGTCTGACGTCCGATTCGGTGTTCGGGCGACCACCGGGTCGAGTCGGCCGACGGTGAGCGCCACCTGGAGCGCGTAGGCGTCCCGGGCCGCGAGGGGAGACAACCCGGTCACCTCCGCCACCCGCCGCAGCCGGTACCGCACGGTGTTCGGGTGGACGAACAGCGCCCGGGCCGCGCTCTCCAGGGTGCCGCTGGCGGTGAAGAAGGCGTCCAGCGTCTCCAGCAGTTCCCCACCGGACCGGGCCAGCGGGGCATACACGTCGTGCCGCAGCCGGCGCCGGGCCTCGGCATCTCCGGCGAGCGCCCGCTCCGGCAGCAGGTCGGCGGCGGGTACCGGTCGGGGCGCGGCCGGCCAGGCCGGGGCGGCCCGGAATCCGGCGAGGGCGGCCCGGGCGGAGTCGGTGGCCTCGTCCAGGCTCGGCACGGCCGGGCCCACCACGACCGGGCCGGTACCGAAGGCGTCGAGCAGCTTGCCGGTGGCGGCCACCGGATCGGCCACCCCGCCGAGCACGATGACCAGGCGGTCGCCGTGCACGCCGCCGATCACCTCGGCGCCGATGCGCCGGGCCAGCCGGTAGACGGTGTGCAGTACGGCGGAGACCTCCCCGCCGGGGGAGCGGCCCACGGCCACCGCCACCGGGGGCGCGTCCGCCCAGCCCAGTGCCGCCGCCCGACTGGCCAACACGTCTGGAGAGTCGCCACGTAGTAGCGCGTCAACCAGTAGGGCCTGGAGCCGGGCGTCCCAGGAACCACGGGACTCGGCGGCCCGCGCGTACACCCGGGCGGCGGCGAACGCGATCTCCCGGGAGTAGCGCAGCACCACATCCCGTAACTGCTGTTCCTCCCCGGGGGCGGCGAGGGTCGGGACCCGTTCTTCCACCACGTCGATGGTCACCTTGATCAGGGCTACCGTCTGCTGGAGGCTGATAGAACGGGCCAGGGCCTGCGGTGCGGTCGCGAAGACCTCGTCGGAGACCTCCTGAGTGCTGTCCGCGGTGCCGCCGCCGGCGCGCAGCCATTGCACCAGGGAGCGGGCACCGGCCTGCGCCACCAACATGACCCAGGAGCGTTGGTCCGCCGGGAGCTCGCGGAACCAGGGCAGTGTCTCGTCCATCCGCGCCACGCTGGCGGTGGCGAGTGCTCCCGCCGCCCGCTCGATCCGGCGCAGCGTGGCCGCCAGTTCGGTTCCCGGCTCGTTCACCGCCCTAGCCTGACACGTCCTTACCTGCAGTGTTGTGCCGGGTGAGCGGGGCTGTTCGGCGGTCACGGTCGGCCTTCCCACGGCTTGGGCGTCGGTCGCGTCCCACCTCCGGTGGCGCGTGGCGCCTGGTCGATTCGTCCGAGGTTGGTGATTCGCGTCGATTCCGGATGTGACCTGGTACGCGCGCCACACCGCCCGTCGGTCCCGGCCAGTACGGTGACAGGGGCACGCCGGGGCAGCGCCGGTGGGTCACGGCGAGGGTGAGGAGACCTGGATGGCGCACGGGGAGGCCGAGCACGGCTGCGCCCAGGATGGGCACTGCCGGCCGGGCCACCACGAGTTGCCGGCAACCAAGCAGCACCGGTGGCTCGCCGGCGGCGTTCCGGGCGAGACACCGAGCGGGCCCTCATCGGAGCGCGCTGCGGAGGATTCAGCGGTGCCGCGCCAACGGTCCGCCGAGTCGGTCGGGTCGCCGTCAAGCCCACTTCGAGACTGCCTCAGCAGCCTGCCAGGCTGGGCGGGCGGGCACCGGCACGGCCCGGTTCGACCTCGAACGCGGGCTGGGCGACCCGGCCGACCGCCCAGCCGCTGGTGCTGATCCGGCAGCGGGGAAGCGGTCGCTGCCGGATGGCGCCGCGGCCGACCGGCGCGGTGGGCCGGCCGGCGACGTCAGTGGATCGACCGTGAGTTTCAGCGGGTCCGACGCCGGATCAGCAGGGCGATCCCGGCCAGCCCGAAGGTGATCGTCAGCACGACGGCTACGTTGACCAGGAGCAGTCGGGGCAACCCGCTGAAGGCCTCGTCGATGTTTCCAGCCGGGTCGAGCGCGTCCTCCGGAATCATCCGTTCGCTGCCGCCGGCCCCACCACCAACCGTGTCCACCTGCCGCTCCAACGGCACACCAGCTGTCCGCAGCGTCTCCGACATGGTGAATCGGCCGAAGAACCAGCCGGCGGCGGTCTGCTCGGAGTCCGGCTGCTTGGCCGGCCGGTAGATACGGGGCCCGCCGGCGGCCTTCGGGTACAGGTCGTAGGTCTGCTGGGGTTTGTCCCCGGCGAGCACGACGACAGTGTACTTAGGACCGAGATCGGCCTTCTTCGGTTTGCTGCTCTGGCCGGCGTCGCCAAGAAAGTTAACCTGGTCGATGACGGCCGCCACCTGGGTCGGGTGGGTGTCGGCGCGCAGGTGTAGCGGCTCAGCCATATCGGCGCCGGTGATATCCACCCCCGCTGGCGGCGACTGCGTCGTCGCCGACGCGGGTGCGGTGAGGCCGAGTGAGAGCACTCCCGCTGTGAGAACACCAGCCATGATGGCGACCAACCGCCATACCCTACGGACCATCGCTGCCTCCTCGCCCCCGTTCGATGGATGGCATCGCTGCGGGCTTTGTGCACGCGGATCGCCGTGGACGCCGGATGCTAGGCCGGACGCCTCCACCTCAATAGACTCCGTCACGCGACAGCTGGTTGCACCTCCTGGTGAAGAGATTTCAGCTATCTGTGATCTTCAACCCAGGAGTCGCCGATCGCGGCCGGTCGACCCGCGCATTTTACCTACCGCGCCGGACAACCGGACGGCCGGGTGTATCTCCCTCAGGGGAGGCGGAGCCGGGCGGCCCGTAGCCGGGTCAGGGTGCGCTCGCGGCCCAGGACCTCGAGCGACTCGAAGAGGGGGAGGCCGACCCGGCGGCCGGTCACCGCGACCCGGACGGGCGCCTGGGCTTTGCCCAGCTTCAGGCCGTGCTCTGCGCCGACCGACTCCAGTGTCGACCTGGTCGATTCCGCGTCCCAGGAAGGCACCTCGGTGAAGGCGGCGATCACCGCGTCGAGCAGGTCGCCGGCGCCGTCCTTCATCGCCTTGGCCCACGCTCCCTCGTCGATCAGTGGCGTGTCGAGGAAGAGGAAGTCCACGTTGGGCACGATCTCGCTGAGCACCGCGATCCGGGTCTGCGCCAGTGGTGCCACCGCCTCGAACGCCTCGGCGTCGAACTCGTCCGGCTGCCACGGTGGCGGTGCGATCGTCGCGGTCCCGGTCAACCATGGTTGGCACGCCGCAATGAAATCGGCCACCGGCAGCGCTCGGATGTACTCGCCGTTGAACGCGCGCAGCTTCTTCTCGTCGAAGAAGGCCGAGGAGGGATTCACGTCCTCCAGTCGGAACTCCTCCTCGATGGCCGGCCAGGGCACGATCTCCCGGTCGCCGGCCGGGGCCCAGCCGAGCAGCATCAGGTAGTTGCGCATCGCGTCGGCCAGATAGCCCTCGTCGCGGTACGCCTCGAGGGCCACCTTGTCCCGGCGCTTGGACAGCTTCTGTCGCTTCTCGTTGACGACGACCGGGACGTGCGCCCACACCGGCGGCTTCACGCCGAGTGCGTCCCAGAGCAGCTGCTGCTTCGGCGTGTTGGGTAGGTGCTCTTCGGCCCGAATGACGTGGGTGATCCCCATCGTCATGTCGTCAACCACGTTGGCGAGCAGGAAGACCGGTGAACCGTCGCTCCGGGCGATCACGAAGTCCTCGATCAGCCGATTGTCGAAGGTGGGCTCACCGCGGATCAGGTCGACCACCACGGTCGTACCCTCGTCCGGGGTTCGGAAGCGGAGGGCGCGGCCGGCGCCCGGACCCAGCTTCCGATCCCGGCAGAAGCCGTCGTAGCCGGTGTGTGGTGAGCCGGTACGGGCCTGCACCGCCTCTCGCGTGCAGTCGCAGTAGTACGCCCGCCCGCTCTCGTGTAGCCGGCTGGCGGCGGCGCGGTGCTCGGTCGCGTACGAGGACTGGAAGTAGGGGCCCTCGTAGCTGCCGCGTGCGATGCCGATCCACTCCAGTGCGGCCAGGATGCCCTCGGTCCACTCGGGCTTGTTGCGGGCCGCGTCCGTGTCCTCGACCCGGAGCACGAACACTCCGCCCTGCTGCTTGGCGAAGATCCAGTTCTGCAGAGCCGAGCGGGCGCCGCCGACGTGGAACATTCCGGTCGGGGAGGGGGCGAAGCGTACACGTACCGTCACGCCCTCAAGCCTACGGCCGGCCCAACCGGCGTTCGGAAGGGCCCCTCGTCGCCGGTGGCGGCCATACCCGTAGCGCGCGGATAGAGGCAAGGGTTTTCGGCGTGTCTTCTGCCTACCTGTCCGTTTAAGTCCGAAATAGCGCATAGAGTGCCGATATCGTGGGTTGTCCGCACTGGAGGAAAACGGAAAATGATCCTCGTGGAACGCAGCTCGCACGTAGTCGCACCGATCGAAGCGGTCTGGGGCGTCGTGCAGCGGGCTGAACAGCTACCGGCCTGGCTGGCCGGGGTCCGGGCGGCGGAGGTGCTCTCCGGGGAGGGCTTCGGCCGGCGGCAGCGGGTCCAGGCGGGGCGCGGCGCGGCCCATGAGGCCGAGGTGATCGCCTACCAGGAGCCGACCCTGATCGGCTGGCGGGAACGCGCCAAGGGCGCCGGTGCCCGAGCGGAGGCGCGCACCGAGATCTACGTCCAGCTCACCGCGGACGAGGCAGCGGGCGGGACGGTCGTGCGGCTGATCGTCGTACGCTGGCCGGCCGGTCCGGTCAAGGCCGCCCTGCTCCGGCTCGGTCTGCGTCGGGTCGGCGCCGACCTGGAGGACTCGCTCGCCCGGCTGACCGACCTGGCCGCCGTCGGCTGACCGGGTCTCGTCCTGGCGTCACCCGTTCCGGCGGTGGCCTGGGGTCCTAGCCAGGGATCCGGGCCACCGCCACTGTGCGGCTCCCACTCCCGGGTGCGGGGCGGCCAGATTCGCATACGTTCAGAATCCACCTGCGGCCAGTAACCGCACCAGGGGATGCGGCCGGCACACCCCGAGCTACGACGCCGGTCCGGCGTGGAACACTCCACACCGGACCGGCCGTGACCGTCGGTCAGCTGTCGCCGCCGGTCTCACCGACCGGGGCGGCGCCAATGTCGTCGATGGCGTACTTCTTGGCCGCCTCGGCGGGAACCCCCGCCGGGACCGCGCCGCGGAGCGCGAGCTGCCGCAGCGTGGCGACCACGATCGACTCGGCGTCCACGTGGAAGTACCGACGCAGCGCGTGCCGGGTGTCGGACTTCCCGAATCCGCAGGTGCCGAGCGAGGTGTAGTCGCCGGGTATCCAGCGGGCAATCAGATCCGGTACCGCGCGCATCCAGTCGCTGACCGCGACCTTCGGTCCGTCGGCATCGGCGAGCTTGGCCGTCACGTACGGGACCTGCTGCTGCTCGGTCGGGTTGAGTAGGTTGTGCTCCTCCGCCTGGACCGCGTCGCGGCGTAGCTCGGTCCAGGAGGTCACGGACCAGACGCTGGCGGCCACCCCCCAGTCCCGGGCGAGCAGGTCCTGCGCCTTGAGCGCCCACTGCATGCCGGTGCCGGAGGCGAGCAGCTGTGCCGACGGGCCGTCCACCTGGGGCGCCGGCGCGTACCGGTAGATGCCCTTCAGGATGCCCTCGGCGTCGACCTCCGCCGGCTCCACCGGTTGCACGATCGGTTCGTTGTAGACCGTCAGGTAGTAGAAGACGTTCTCCTGCGCCTCCCCGTACATGCGGTGCAGGCCGTTCTCCACGATGTGCGCGATCTCGAAGGCGAACGCCGGGTCGTAGGCGACCACCGCCGGGTTGGTGGCGGCGATCAACAGCGAGTGACCATCCTCGTGCTGGAGGCCCTCGCCGTTGAGCGTGGTCCGGCCGGCGGTCGCGCCGAGCAGGAAGCCGCGGGACATCTGGTCGGCCGCCGCCCAGAGCCCGTCCGCGGTCCGCTGGAACCCGAACATCGAGTAGAAGATGTACATCGGGATCATCGGCTCGTTGTGCGTGGCGTACGCGGAGCCGGCCGCGGTGAAGGAGGCGACCGAGCCAACCTCGTTGATGCCCTCGTGCAGGATCTGCCCGCTGGTCGCCTCCTTGTACGACAGGAACAGCTCCCGGTCAACCGAGGTGTAGCGCTGGCCGTGCGGCGAGTAGATCTTCCGCGTCGGGAAGAGTGAGTCCATCCCGAAGGTGCGGGCCTCGTCCGGGATGATCGGTACCCAGCGTCGGCCGAACTCCTTGTCCTTCATCAGGTCCTTGAGCAGCCGGACGAAGGCCATCGTGGTGGCCACCTTCTGCTTGCCGGAACCACGCTTCACGTCGGCGAAGCTCTTTGGGCCGGGGATGGCGAGCCGCTTCGTGCCGGACCGTCGGGAGGGCAGGTAGCCGCCGAGCTGCCGGCGCCGCTCGTGCAGGTACTCGATCTCGTCGGACTTCGCCTCCGGCCGGTAGTACGGCGGCAGGTAGGGGTTCTCCTCCAGCGCCTTGTCCGGGATGTCCAGGTAGAGCCGGTCGCGGAAGGTCTTCAGGTCCTCCAGCGTCAGCTTCTTCATCTGGTGGGTGGCGTTACGCCCCTCGAAGTGCGAGCCGAGCGTCCAACCCTTGATGGTCTTGGCCAGAATCACCGTCGGCTGCCCGGTGTGCTCCACCGCGGCCTTGTACGCCGCGTAGAGCTTCCGGTAGTCGTGGCCGCCCCGCTTCAGGTTCCAGATCTCGTCGTCGCTGAGGTGCTCGACCATCTTGCGGGTCCGCGGGTCACGGCCGAAGAAGTGCTCCCGGATGTACGCCCCGGACTCCGCCTTGTAGGTCTGGTAGTCACCGTCCGGCGTGGTGTTCATCAGGTTGACCAGCGCGCCGTCGGTGTCCCGGGCGAGCAGTGGGTCCCACTCGCGGCCCCAGACGACCTTGATGACGTTCCAGCCGGCGCCCCGGAAGAACGCCTCCAGCTCCTGCATGACCTTGCCGTTGCCGCGGACCGGCCCGTCCAGGCGTTGCAGGTTGCAGTTGATGACGAAGGTGAGGTTGTCCAGCTCCTCCCGGGCGGCGGTCCCAATCGCGCCCAGC
The DNA here is from genome assembly GCF_000378845.1 of Salinispora pacifica DSM 45544. Lineage (NCBI taxonomy): Bacteria > Bacillati > Actinomycetota > Actinomycetes > Micromonosporales > Micromonosporaceae > Salinispora > Salinispora pacifica. The sequence goes on from NZ_KB905359.1 coordinate 4,517,609, forward strand.
GTCTCCGGCTCGTCCATCTCGCCGTCGCCGAGGAACGCCCACACGTTCTGGTCGGAGGTGTCCTTGATGCCGCGGTGGTGCAGGTAGCGGTTGAACCGGGCCTGGTAGATGGCGTTGGCGCCGCCGAGGCCCATCGAGACGGTGGGGAACTCCCAGAAGTCCGGCATCAGCCGGGGGTGCGGGTACGACGGCAGCCCGCCGCCGGGGTGCGACAGCTCCTGGCGGAACCCGTCGAGTTGGTGCTCGCTGAGCCGTCCCTCGAGGAACGCCCGCGCGTACATGCCGGGGGAGGCGTGCCCCTGGTAGAAGAGGTGGTCGCCGCCCCCCGGGTGGTCCTTGCCCCGGAAGAAGTGGTTGAAGCCGACCTCGTAGAGCGAGGCCGAGCTGGCGAACGTCGAGATGTGCCCCCCGACCCCGATCTCCGGCCGCTGGGCCCGGTGCACCAACACCGCCGCATTCCATCGGATGTAGGCCCGGATGCGCCGCTCGACGTGTTCGTCACCGGGGAACCAGGGCTCCTGCTCCGGAGCGATGGTGTTGAGGTAATCCGTGGTCGTCAGGGATGGCACCCCGACCTGACGCTCGCGGGCTCGTTCCAACAGGCGCAGCATGACGTAGCGGGCGCGCTTCGTCCCGCGCTCGTCGATGACACCGTCGAGCGACTCGACCCATTCGCCGGTCTCGTCGGGGTCGATATCCGGAAGCTGGCTCGGCAGACCGGCACTGATCACCGGGCGCTTGCGTTCCGTGGCCACAGGCGTTCCCTCGGTTGGATTTTGGTCAGGTTATAGCGCCATCCTGCCTTCTCGAGGCGCTCCCCGTCACTTCACCCGCAGGAGACGCGATGCTCGACACAGGTACTCATTGGTAACTTATTTGGGGCAGCCGGACGGTGTCTCGGTGTCACGGGTCGGCCAGGGCAGGCCGCGGGGCAGAATTCAGACATGCGTACCGAAGTGATCACCGTGCAGACGGGCTCCCGCCTCACCGTCCGGAACATCACCGATGAGGCGGACCGGTTCGTCGCCGGACAGGGGGACGGCCTGCTGCACGTCTTCGTGCCCCACACCACCGCCGGGCTCGCGCTCATCGAATTCGGCACCGGGTCCGACGACGACCTACGTCGGGTGCTCAACGACCTCCTGCCCGCCGACGACCGGTGGCGACACCGGCACGGGGCCCCCGGTCACGGGCGGGACCATCTGCTGCCCGCCTTCCTGTCGCCGTACGCGACGCTGCCGGTGTGTGCCGGGCGGCTCATGCTCGGTACCTGGCAGTCGCTGTGCCTGGTGGACCCGAACGGGGACAACCCGACCCGCCACGTCCGCTTCTCGTTCCTGCCCGGCTGACCGGCCCCGACGAACCGGCTGACCGGCCCGACGGACAGCACCCTCCTCGGGCGGTGCGGTTCCGACACCGGTGCCCGTCGTTTCGGGAACTGGCCACCTCAGCTGGTGCGGCGGGTAGGGTGCCGGACATGGCGCATCGCACCATCCAGCGGGCCGACTCCCCCGCGGGCAACCGGTCCGAGTTGGCCGGGGACGCCATCCGTCGGATCATGCAGATCGCCTCGACCATCCGGCAGGACCAGGAAACCGACATCACCCGGCTGGGGCTCACCCCCGCCGTGGCCCGCGCCCTGTACGAACTCGACCCGGACCGACCGCTGCCGGCTCGCGAACTCGCCGAGCAGCTGCGCTGCGACCGGTCCAACGTGACCGCCCTGGTAGACCGGTTGGAGCAGGCGGGCCTGGTCGAGCGCCGGATCGACCCCGCCGATCGGCGGCAGAAGGCACTCGTGGTGACCACAGCCGGGCGGTTGGTGCGGGTGCGGGTCCACCAAGCGATGTCCGAGTCCCGGCTCCTCGCCGGTCTCAGCGATGAGGAGATCAGCGCCCTGCGCCTGCTGGTGACCAAAATATCCGAGTACGGCTGCCCGGAAGCTGGCGCGGCGGAGTAGACCGGGCGCCCCTGTCGTCGCGGAGAGGCATCGTGGCCATGGTCGATGCCAGGTACGTCGGAGTGTCGCGGCAGTTGACTCGTTCGTACCATAACGCCCGGCAGCCCGTCAGGTTCTGGTCACCGACGATGCCATCACCCAGGGTGCCCGCACACTCCTGGCAGGGTAAATTCCGTTCCACCCGGTGTGCCACTTGCGCGCCGAGCCGCAACTGTGTGGACTTGGCTCACGGCGTCAACCGACGCCGTGAGCTGGATGAAAGAGGAGGCACGCGACAGTGAGCGCGACCGCTGGTCAGGCCGCCGACGGGGTACGCAGCCTGGCGGACCGGTTCGGAATCGAGCCGGGGATGGTCGTCATGGAGATGGGGTACGACGACGACGTCGACCAGGATCTCCGAGACGCACTGACCGACCGCTGTGGGGAACTGGTTGACGAAGACACCGACGAGGTGGTCGACGCGGTACTGGTGTGGTACCGGGACGGCGACGGTGACCTTTTCGAGCTGCTCGTCGATGCGCTCGGCCCGCTGGCGGACAGCGGAATCGTGTGGCTACTGACGCCGAAGGCCGGACGTGAGGGGCACGTGGAGCCCAGCGAGATCGCCGAGTCCGCGCCCACCGCCGGTCTGCAGCAGACCTCCACGATCAACGCCGGCCGGGACTGGAGTGGCGCCCGGTTGGTGCTGCGCCGTGGGTCGAAGAGCAAGAAGTAACTGACTCCGCACCGCTCAGCGCCCGCCGTATGGCAGGCTTTCGTGACGTTGACCCGACCCGCAAGGAGTTCCGTATGCCCATCGAGGTTGGCGCGCAGGCGCCGGACTTCGTGCTCAAGGACCAGAACAACCAGGAGGTTCGGCTCGCCGACTTCCGTGACAAGCGCAACGTGCTCCTGGTCTTCTACCCACTCGCCTTCACCGGTATCTGCCAGGGTGAACTGTGCGAGGTACGGGACAACCTGAACCAGTACGTCAACGAAGACGTTCAGGTGCTCACCGTCAGCGTTGACTCGGTGTACGCCCACAAGATCTGGGCGGACCAGGAGGGCTACCAGTTCCCGCTGCTCGCCGACTTCTGGCCGCACGGCGCGGTCGCCCAGGCCTACGGGGTCTTCAACGACATTGGGGGCGTCGCCAACCGGGGCACTTTCGTCATCGACAAGGCGGGTGTGGTCCGCTTCGCCGAGATGAACACGCCGGGTGAGGCCCGGGACCAGCAGGGCTGGCGTAAGGCGCTGGCTGAGATTGCGGCCGCCTGACACCTGGTCGACCGTCGGGGCGGGGCTGGTGGCGGCAGGGTAAGCTTGCCAGCCTCCGGCCCGTCTCACCGGCGCCCGGGGCGCGTAGCTCAGTGGGAGAGCACTCGCCTTACAAGCGAGGGGTCGCAGGTTCGAAACCTGCCGCGCCCACCCCGTACCACCAGCACCGACAACGGCCCGGAGGTCACCTCCCCGGGGTTGCTCCACGGCCCGTCCTCGCGCAGTGCGTGAGCTCTCGGGTCGCGGACCTTGAAGCGGGCGATTGACCGGACGGTGGTGCGCTGGGTGGCTACGAACGCCACGAACGAGTCCGGGTCGATCTGGGTGTGGTGTGGGCGTGCTGTCGAGCTGCCTTCATGGACGGGGCGGCGTTGACAAACGCGTCGGGCCATCCATGGTCTGCGCCGGCGTCGGGTCTCCGGAGCAGCACACGTAGTCGAGGTCCGGCATGGCCAGGTCGGCCCCGGGCTAGCCACACTCGTCTTCCGCCCGTCCGGCGGGCGGGAGGTCGCCCGGGCCGCGGATCAGGTAGATCGCCACCAGCAGTAGGTAGGCCAGCAGACTGAGGATCGGATTGATGAAGACGATGGCAAAGGCGATCAGGTAGAGCAGCGGGCGGATGAGGTATCGGCGGGAGACCGACGCCGCCAGGTGGGGATCGAGATCCGGGTTGAGCAGTCCCCGCCAGCGTGCCCACCACCAGGCCAGGTTGAAGAACAGCGCTTCGCCGAGCACGGCGCCGACGTAGATCGCGGCCGACAACCGCTGGTCCACATCGCTGCCGCGAAGGTGGTCCGAGAGCTGGTTGGCCGTGAACGGGATGGCCGCCACGAACATCAGCATCAGCAGGTTCAGCACCAACAGCATCTGGTCAACCCGGACTACGTATCGCCAACTGTTGTGGTGCGCCAGCCAGATCTGGCCGACGACGGCGAAGGTGATGACGTAGGCGAGGAAGGCCCGCCACTCCTGTTGGAGCCGCGACACCAGGTCGGTGTCGGCCGCGCCCGACGGGTTGAACTGGAGCAGCTCCACCGCCATCAGAGTCAGCGCGACGGCGATCACGGCGTCGCTGAAGGCCTCCACCCGGTCGGTGTCCCGGGACATCTCGCTGTCCCGCCGATACCGGTGTCTCGGCCCTCCGCCCGTCTGCGTCACGTCACCCCCCCGCTGGATCCGCACACTGATCGTCACCCGGCCGGGGCGGAGTGCGTGGCGAAACCGCCCTCAGTCGACCGGAGTGGACGAGTTTTGCGGATTGGCTGAGCGCGGGGTGCCAGCCGATGGTGTCACGCGCGTGCGATGGCGAGTGCCGTCGTGGCAGCGGCGACTTGGCTGGTGCGGACGGTTCACCAACGGGGAGGTTGCTCCGGAGAAGTAGCAGCAGGGATCACTTCGTCGAGCCTTCGGAAGCGTAGGCCGCGTGCTTTGAGAACCGGAAGTGCACGTTCGACGCCGGCGGCTGTCTCCGACCCAGGACGGTTGAAGTGCGCCAGCAGGATTCCACCGGGGCGGAGCCGCAGGAACTGCTGGTAGACCTGGTTGGCGCTTGCGGTGGCACCGGAGTCGCCGTTGACGCTGAACATCACGATCCATTCGCCCATCGCTCGGGACACCTGCGTGGCCACATTGTCGGCGTGGGCTGTTCCAGGACGGAAGAACTTTGGCTGGAGGTCGTAGTTGGTGGCCATCCACGTGTGCATGCCGGCGATTTCGTCGTACACCTCGCCAACGTTTTTCGTGCCGGCGATTCCGTACGCGGAGCGACCGGAGACCGACAATGGGCGATGTTTGGTGCCGTGGTTGCCGATCTCGAACAGGGGGTCAGCCACCAGGCTTTCGAATTCCTGTCGATGAGTAGTTGCCCAGCGCTGGTTGACAAACAGCGTCGCCGGTATGCGCTGCGCCCGCAGCGTATTGATCAGCCGTTCGTCGTAACCGCTGCTGTCGCTGCAAGCATCGAACGTCAGGCAGACGGAGTTGCGGGTCAGTGAGGTGTCGGTCGGAAATGTCGACCAGGAACTGTCCGGGTGTAATCCCCAGTAGCGTGGTGTCCGGGCACCGTACTGGCTGATGATCTCTTCTCGGGACGGTAGCGTGCCGGTGCCGGTGCCGGTGCCGGTGCCGGTGCCGGTGCCGGTGCCGGTGCCGGTAGCCGTCGGTGGCGGTGGCGGTGGCGCGGGGGTGGCGCTGACCTCGGCGGGCTCTATCCAGGCGGGATCGATTCCGTGGGCGCTACGGTCAGTCCACCGAGGGGTAATTTTCGTCCCAATGAGGGCGGTTAGCCCGCCAAGCGTTCCGACGCCAGCCAGCGTCATCAGTTTTCTGCGACTGACTAATTGTGTTGGTCGTTTCCGACCGTCAGTCGCCTCCGGCCTGCCTGTCATTTACGGATCATACCCATCAACATGAGGCAGGTTCGAGTTTTGCCGAGGCGCGAGGGCTCTTGCGCGGCCCGGACGGCGCCTCGCCTGGTTTTGGTGGATGCGCGTTATGTCGGGTGGCAGCGGTCGAACGGGTGACTTCAGGGCGGTCTGGTCGAAGAGCGTGGATCGCTTGACGGTGCTTCGGTGGGGGTCGGTGACCGACGGCTGAGACCTACGAGTGCCAACGTGGAAGGGCGATGACATCCATGTCAACGTAGTGTTGACAGGTGACCTCAGCGATCGCACAGTTGGCCGACGTCAGGAACGCGCGAGTCCACCTCGATGAGCGGGAGTTGGAGCTCATCGACCGCGCCCGCCATGCGGGTGCCACCTGGGCCGAGATAGCCGTAGCGTTGGGTTCGGGTAGCCGGCAGGCCGCGGAGCAGCGCCGCCAACGCCTCGCAGCGGCTCGACGATCCCGGCGGCAAGCGCTCGATCGTCGCTACTCCGCTCGGATCGCCGCCCTGCGGGCGGCCGTGGCTGACCTTCAGCGGTGGATCGACGCGGATCGGGGCTGGGATGCCCGGTTTCCGGCGGCGTCGCTGGTGCGCGGGACGGCAGCGCACGCGTCGGACTCAGCGCCGGGGGCGTTGTACGCCCTGGCCCGGCATCTCGTTGCTGACCTGGCGGAGGTGGAGGCTCGCCGGCTGCCGCTACCGGTCCAAGCGGTCGTCCGGAGAATCGAGATCGCAATGTCAACAAAAGCTTGACGTCCTCGGACAGTCCTGCTTGGACTCCGCTCAAGGATTGAGGATGTGCGGCACCGAACCTCAACCTTGGGGGGTCATCGCAGCGCAACATTGGGCTTCTTGTAGCTGTTTCTGGGCTGGCGGGCCTGGTCAGTGGAATCCTGTCCCTGATACCCGGAATCTGGATCCTCGATCTCACCGATTCCAGTAGCCTCGCCGCGCTCACGCAACTCTGTCTGTACGCCCCGGTGTTGGGTGCTCCCTGGCTGGGTGGCCTGCTTGACCGAACGCCCCGGCGGCCACTGCTTATCGGAGTGAATATCTCCTTGGCATTGGCCCTTTCCTGCCTGTTCGCCGTACCGGGGCCGCGCCAAATCTGGCTCGTGTTCGCCGTTCTTTTCGCTTTCGGTATCAGCCGCATATTGGTTGATGCGGGCGAGACAGCGCTCCTGCCAGCTGTTCTTTCCGCCGGGCAGCTCGGGAGCGTAAACGGTTGGCGGTCCAGCGCCAAGGAAGGCATGAAGCTCGTGGCTCCGTTAACTGGCATCGGTCTCTACACCTGGCAGGGCGGTCGCGCCGTGGGCGCGCTCGCGGTCGTACCAGCTTTGGTCGCCGGCCTCTATGCCGGCCTGCGGCTGGCTTCGGCGCCGCTCGAACGAGCACGCGATCGGCAGCGCAGCCCCCGCGCTGGACTTGCCGTCCTACTCGGGCGAACCGGGATTCGGGTCCCGGTTTGCCTCGCATCCGTCTCGATCACGATGTCGGGCTTTACGACAGCCGGCTACTACGCGGTGGTCACCACCGAGCTGAATCTGCCGGCGACGTTTCTGGGGGTCCTCGCCGGTGTTCAGGGACTGGGATCCATCCTCGGTGGACTGATTGTGGGGCGATTCATCACCCGGTGGGGGGCGACCGCGGTCGGCACAGCCGGTACGGCCTTGTTCGCCGTTGGCTGCCTCGGTCGTTGTCTGCCCTGGTTGCCGGCGATGTCCGGGGCCTCCGGGGCGGTGGGAGTCGGCTTGCCCTGGACGCTGGTCGCAGCGGTGACCGCGACGCAGCGGCACATTCCGGCGGGGCAGCTCGGGCGAGCTGCCGGGCTGGTCAACATGGCGATGTTCGGGCCTGTGGCGCTCGCGATCCCACTCGGGGCCGGTGCTGTTCGGCTGGGCAGCACAGTCCCACTCTTCGCTGCGGCAGGGGTCTGTTCCGCCGCTGCCGCCATCGCGTTCCATCGCCCCCGCTCGCGGCCGGTGCGCCGAGCAGCCCCGGGCGAGCCGGCGCCCACCAGCGGTTCCATCACCAGAGCCACCCGAACGTCGGCAGGTAGCCGGAACGCGTTGTCCGATTCCGCGACAGACCTGGAACAGTCAGCACCGACAGCGACATCCGGGCAATAGGATCGCCGGTATGCACGGTGCTGCGGTCCACCGGAGGCCGGGTGGGGAGCCGTGAGCTACGCCGATGTCAACGGGCTTCGAATGTGGTACGAGTGGCACGGCACCGGGCGCCCGCTGGTGTTGCTGCACGGCGGCTTCGGGTCGACTGAGCTGTTCGCCCCGCTCCTGCCCGCCCTGACGGAGCGGCGCAGCGTGCTCGCGGTGGATCTTCAGGGGCATGGCCGCACCGCCGACGTGGATCGTCCGCTCCGGTACGAGTCACTGGCCGACGATGTGGCCGCGTTGATCACGAAGCTCGGTTTGGCTGAGGTTGACGTGCTCGGCTACTCGCTGGGCGGCGGGGTGGGGTTGCGTACCGCGATCCAGCATCCGGACCTGGTCGGCCGGCTGGTGGTGGTCTCCGCGCCCTGCCGCCAGCAGGGCTGGTATCGGGCGACCCGCGCCGAGATGGCCCAGCAGGACGAGGCGGTTGGGGAGCGGATGTGGGGCACTCCAGCGCACCAGCGCTACCTCCGGATCGCGCCCCAGCCAGCCCAGTGGCCCCGGCTGTGGGCGAAGTCGGGGGAGCTGCTGCGGCGCGAGTACGACTGGTCGGCGGAGGTGGCCGCCCTCGTCCTGCCCACGCTGCTGGTCTTCGCCGACGCGGACTCGGTGACCACCGCGCACATGGTGGAGTTCTTCGGGCTGCTCGGCGGTGGGCACCGGGACGCCGGCTGGGACGGCACCGGTCGGTCGGCCGCCCGGTTGGCGGTGCTGCCCGGCCTCACCCACTACGACATCCTCTCGTCCCCGGCCCTGCCGGCGGCGGTGCTGCCCTTCCTCACCCACCCCACCGGTCCCCCCGGCTGACGCCGGTCCCGGCCCGGCGACGGTTCACCCGCCGGCCCCACCGCCGTCGGGCTCCACCCGTCGCCCGGGGCAGGACTGTTCCCCGGCGTACCGGGAATCCGCGTGGACGCACCCCGGGAGGAGCGACGGATGACAGCTGGCACCGGCCTGACCATCGGTGTGCTCGGCTCGTACGGCGGTCGTAACCTCGGTGACGAGGCGATCCTCACCGGTCTCCTGGCTGACCTGCGAAAGCAGGAGCCGAACGCCCGGATCATTGTCTTCTCCCGCAACCCCGATCACACCCGGGCCGCTCACCCGGCGGTGGAGGCGGTGCCGTGGGAGGGGGTGAGCCGCACCGACTCGTCCCCGCTGCTCGCTCAGCTCGATCTGCTCATCCTCGGGGGCGGCGGCATCCTCTACGACCAGGAGGCCCGCCGCTACCTGCGGGTTGTCCGGGTCGCCCAGGAGCGCGGCCTGCCGCTGCTCACCTACGCGGTGGGGGTCGGCCCGCTCAGCGAGATGGTGGACACCGGGATGGTCCGCGAGACGCTGGCCGGGGCGACCCAGGTCACGGTGCGGGACCAGGAGTCCCGGATGCTCCTGGAGGAGGCTGGGCTGCTCAACCCGATCACGGTCACCGCGGATCCGGCGTTTCTCCTGGAGCCCGAGGACTTTCCCGTGCACCTGCTTCGGGAGGAGGGAGTGCCGGCGGGTCGGCACCTGGTCGGGATGAGTGTGCGGGAACCGGGGCGGGCCGCCGAGCGGCTCGATGTCGACGGCTACCACCGGCTCTTGGCCCAGATCGGTGACTTCTTGGTGCACCGGATCGATGCCGATGTCCTCTTCGTTCCGATGGAGCGGGACGACATCCGGCACTCCCACGGCGTGCTGTCACACATGGTCGCCGCCGAACGGGGGCGCATCCTGCACGGCAGCTACTCACCCCAGCAGGTGCTCGGCCTGATGCGCCACTTCGACCTGGCGGTCGGCATGCGGCTGCACTTTCTGATCTTCGCCGCGATGGTGAACACCCCGTTTCTTCCCCTGCCGTACGCCGGCAAGGTCTTCGACCTGGCCCAGCGCCTCGGCGTCCCCGCCCTGCGTGGGGTGGAGCGGGAGGTCGAGGGCCCGCTGCTGGCCGAGGTTGACCGACTGTGGGACGAGCGGGAACAGCGCGCCGAGGCCACCGCCCGGCGGGTCGCCGAGGTGTGTGAGGAGGCCCGGGGCACCTCGAAGGTGACCCGTGTGGTGTTGGAGAGTCTCCGGACCCAGTCGATGGTCTCCGTGGACGGGTGAGCCGGTCAGACCGCCGGACCCCGCCAGCAGTAGCGCCACCTCCTGGCGTCTCCCCCCACCGTCTCCAGCTCGTAGATCTCGGCGTCGGCGAGTCCGCCGTCGCCGAGGTGGTGGTGGGTCAGCGGTGGGCGACCGTTCGGGTCCAGTTCGACGGTGACGGTCTGCCCGTCGGACGAACCACCGGCCAGCGGAATCTCCACGGTTGGCGCCATGCGCCCATCCTGCCCCGACCGGCGTGCCGGCGGAGCGGAAGCGTCGGCCCCGGAAAACAGGTACGGGCCAGGATCGGGTCTGCTAGAGCGGTGCCGAGCCACGCCGCCGCCCCGCCTATCCTGGGCCGGGGTGCCAATGAGGGGGGATCGCGTGCTGGTTGTCCACGGGTCGTGGCGCCTCGGCAGCGGGCTCGCCATCTGGGCCGAGGACAGCACGTCGCCGCCCCGGGCACCTCGGCGGGCCGGGCGGGCGCCCCGCGAGCGACCACACCCGTTCGCCGCCGGTCACCCCGTGCTCGCCGCAGCCCTGGCCGAGGTCGCCGAGCCGACCGCGCCCGGCGCGGCGCTGCTCACCCTGCCCACCCGAGCTGGTTCGCCGCTGGACTCGCCGGAGCTGGTCCGCTCCGCGCCGGTCGAGCCGCTCCGCGGGCCGGTCACGCTGGCCGGGTGGCGGGTGCCGGCCCTGGTGTACACCCCGGACACCGCCCTGTCGCTGCTGTCGCGGATCACCGCGGCCAGCGCGCTACCGGACGCCGTACCCGGCGCCAGCCTGCGTCACCTCGCGGAGCTGGCGGCCTTCGCCGTGGACCTCGCCGCCCGCGGTCGGGTCCTGCCCGGCATCCAGCCGGAGCCCGGGCATGACCCGCGACCGGCGCCGCGGACCCGGCGGCAGCGTACGGGTGCCACCCGTGCCGGTCGAGCCGCCCCGGCCCGGGTGACGCCGACATCCCAGGAGCGCGCCAGCGCCACCGCGTGGGCGGTGTGGCGGCCGCTGCTCACCGGCGCGGACGCCGGCTGGGCTCGCGCCCTCGCCCTCGCCCTGCCGCCCGCGGCCCGCGCCGCCGTCGAGGTCGATCTGGATCCGCTCGCCGTGACCGGCGCACCGCAGACGCCGGTGACCGGCGGAGCGGAAGCGCCGGCCAAGGGTGGTGTGCCGTCGCGGGCTCGGGGGGCGAGGCGACCGACGGCGGCCGTCGGGGAACCCGGGGAACTGGTGGCCGAGGCGCTCGACGCGCTCACCGACGCGGCCGTGCGGGCCGCCCTCGCGGAGACCTCCCTCACCCGGGGAGCTCGTCCGCGGGGTGCGGTCACGGCGTGGCTGGCGGCGCTCACCGGCCCGCGTCGTGACTTTGCCGCCGATGCGGTGGAGCTCGACACCCTGCGCGGTGAGTTGGACGCCTGGCAGCGCGATGCGGTGGGAGGCTCGGTCCGGGCCAGCTTCCGGCTGGTGGAGCCGCCGACGGACGGGTTCGTCGAGGCGGCGGCCGGTGGGCCGGTCGCGGCCGAGGGGCCGTGGCGGGTCGAGTTCGGCCTGCAGCCCGCTGACCAGCCCGGCCTGCACGTTGACGCCGCGCGGATCTGGCATGAGTCGGTGCCTCTGCCCGGTCCGGCCGCTCCGCAGGAAGCCCTGCTGGCCGAGTTGGGGCGGGCCAGCCGGCTCTGGCCGGAGCTGAACTCGGCCCTGCGCACCGCCACCCCGGAGGCGCTGGAGCTGGACGCCGAGGGCGCGCACCGCTTTCTCCGCGACGGCGCGCCGGTGCTGCACGCGGCCGGGTTCGCGGTGCTGTTGCCCTCGTGGTGGCGGCGTCCCTCGTCCCGGCTCGGCGCCCGACTACAGGCCCAGAGTCGCACCGCTCCGGGCACCGTGGCCGGGGCGGGCGGTGGGGTGGGGCTGGATGCCCTGGTTGACTACCGCTGGGAGGTGTCCCTCGGTGACCAGCCGCTGACCGCCGAGGAGTTGGAATCGCTGGCCGCGCTGAAATCCCCGTTGGTCCAGCTGCACGGGCGCTGGGTGGAGCTGGACCCGAAGCGCCTCGCCGCCGGCCTGCGGCTGCTCCGTTCCACCGGCGAGCTGACCGTCGGCGACCTGCTGCGGCAGGGCCTCGCCGACCCCGCCGGCGACGCGCTGCCGGTGCTTGAGGTGGCGGCCGACGGCGCGTTGGGTGACCTGCTCGCCGGAGCCGTGGAGCGGCAGCTCACCCCGGTGGACCCGGCCCCGTCGTTCCGCGGCGTGCTCCGCCCCTACCAGCGGCGGGGGCTGGCCTGGCTGGTCTTCCTCCAGTCCCTCGGTCTGGGCGGGGTGCTCGCCGACGACATGGGTCTCGGTAAGACGGTGCAGCTACTCGCGTTGCTCGCCGGTGATCCCCCTGGCGTCGGCCCGACTCTGTTGGTCGCTCCGATGTCGCTGGTCGGTAACTGGCAGCGGGAGGCGGCGACCTTCACCCCGGGCGTACGGGTCCACGTGCACCACGGCACCGAGCGGGCCCGGGGGGCGGCGCTCACCGCCGCGGTGGCGGGGGCGGATTTGGTCCTCACCACGTACACGGTGGCTGCCCGCGATGCGGGGGAGTTGGCGGGGGTCGACTGGCATCGGGTGGTGGTGGACGAGGCGCAGGCCATCAAGAACGCCTCCACCCGGCAAGCCGAGGCGGTTCGCGCGTTGCCCGCCCGGCATCGGATCGCGGTCACCGGCACCCCGGTGGAGAATCGGCTCGCCGACCTCTGGTCGATCATGCAGTTCGCCAATCCCGGCCTGCTCGGCCCGGCCGCCGAGTTCAAGAAGCGGTACGCCGAACCGATCGAGCGGCACGGCGACGCGGAGGCGGCCGAGCGGCTGCGCCGGATCACCGGCCCGTTCGTGCTGCGTCGACTCAAGACCGACTCCTCGATCATCTCCGACCTGCCGGAGAAGCTGGAGATGGAGGTGGTGTGCAGTCTGACCGCAGAGCAGGCGGGCCTCTACCGCGCGGTGGTGGACGACATGCTGGCCCGGATCGAGTCCAGCGAGGGGATCGAGCGGCGAGGGCTGGTGCTGGCCGCCATGACCCGGCTCAAGCAGGTCTGTAACCATCCGGCGCACCTGCTGCGGGACAGTTCGGTGCTGACCGGCCGCTCCGGCAAGCTCGCCCGGCTGGAGGAGATCCTCGACGAGGTGCTCGCCGCCGGGGAGAAGGCCCTGCTGTTCACCCAGTACGCCGAGTTCGGCGGGATGCTGCGCGGCCACCTGTCGGCGCGGTTCGGACAGGAGACGTTGTTCCTGCACGGCGGCGTCGGTAAGGCCGACCGGGACGCGATGGTGACCCGGTTCCAGGCCCCGGACGGCCCCGCGCTCTTCGTGCTCTCGCTCAAGGCCGGTGGCACCGGTCTCACCCTGACCGCGGCCAACCACGTCGTGCACGTTGACCGTTGGTGGAATCCGGCGGTGGAGGACCAGGCCACGGACCGGGCGTTCCGCATCGGGCAGCGGCGACGCGTTCAGGTCCGTAAGTTCGTCTGCGCCGGCACCGTGGAGGAGAAGGTCGCCGCCCTCATCGCCGACAAGCGCCGGCTCGCCTCGACCGTGGTGGGCGCCGGTGAGCAGTGGGTGACCGAGCTGTCCACGGCGCAGCTGCGGGAGCTGTTCCAGTTGGAGGCCGGGGCGGTGGCCGAATGAGCCCGCGGGCCGCTCGCAGCGACAAGCCGGGCCGCCGGGCCGACCGGTTCGCCGACTACGGTCCACCGCGCCGGGTCACCGGTGGGTTGCGAGCCCGCAGTACCCGTGGCGCGATCGGCGCCTCCTGGTGGTCCCGCCGGTTCCTGGAGGTGCTGGAGTCCTTCGCGCTGGGCACCCGTCTCACCCGTGGTCGCTCGTACGCCCGGGCGGGGCAGGTGCTGCGGCTGGAGGTGACGCCGGGCGAGGTGACGGCCACGGTGCAGGGCTCGCGATCTCGGCCGTACGAGGTGCGGATCACACTGGCGCCCTTCTCGGCGACGCTCTGGTCCCGGGTGGAGGAGGAGTTGGCCGCGCAGGCCTTCTTCAGCGCGCGGCTACTCGCCGGTGATCTTCCCGCTGAGCTGGAGGAGCTATTTGTCGTGGCGGGCGCTCCGCTGTTCCCCGCCGGCCTGGGCGAGCTGGGCCAGTGGTGCAGCTGCCCCGACGGCGCGGTGCCGTGCAAACATCTCGCCGCGACCTTCTACCTTCTGGCCGAGGCGTTCGACGCCGACCCGTTCGCGCTGCTGCACTGGCGCGGCCGTGGTCGAGACGAGTTGCTGGACCGGCTGCGGGTGCGCCGGGGTGGTGCCGCCGCCGTAGCCGAACGATCCGATTCGGACGAACTGTCATCGGCGCCGGTGACCGGTGCGGCGCGGTCGGTGCCGGTGAGTGGTGCGGCGCGGTCGGTGGCGGGCCTGCCGGCGGCGTCGCTAGCCGACGCCGTCGATCGGTTCTGGTCCGCGCCGGTTCCGCTCCCCGACCGACCGCCGACCTTGGCGACGGGGACTGAGCTGCTGTTGCGGCAGCTCGGTGCGCCCGCCCCAGCCATCGGTGGCCCCGGGCTGGTGGAGCGACTACGCCGGGCTTATCGGCGGCTCGGCGAGCAGGGCAGCGGCTGACCGTCCGTGGCGGAAGGCCGGGTGATTCATAGCCAGCGGCGCCGGAAGCGCCACATGACCACGGCGTTGGCTACCAGGACCACCGCGCAGACCGCACCAGCCGTCGGGCCGGCAAGCACAGTTGTCGCCGGGAGCGCCGCCCAGAGCACGATGGTCAACAGCATCAACCACCGGCCGCGGTGGCCTTTCGCCCGATGGTCCAGCCGGGCGAAGAATGCCGGGTCGCTCTCCCGGAGGTTGCGGGTGATCTGCTCGAACCTGCGCTGATCCTCTTTGCTGAGCATGTGCCATCCCCTCACGTGTTCAGCGGCTCGCGGGGCATACCCGCTGCGGTAGCAGCTCACGCTCCTGCTGCTGACACTTTCCGACGTACGGGCGGCATGCCCTGGGCTGGCGCCTCGGGGGGTGGCTCGGGGCCGGCAGCCAGCTAGCTGGGGCTTTTGGCCCGGCTCGATGTCCTCAGGGGCGGCGCAATGCCCTTAGTGGCGGCTTAGAGCGCTAGGGTTGGTATACCCACTAAAGGTAGATTTCAACCTATTAGATACCGTATATGCGGAGGCGGGATGGGCAGTGCGACCGGTCCAGATGGCAGTGCGACTGGTCCGTCGGTGGCCCTGCCGGTCAGAATCCCTGCCGAGGAAGCGGCAGGTGGCCGGGGACCAGCTGCTCCACTGCCAGTGGCACTCCGCTCGCCCGTAACCCCGAGATCAGGCTGTTCTGCACCAGGTACGAGTCGGGGAGCTGCCAGCGGGCCTGCTCCGGGGCGACCACCCAGCGCACCGCCCCTTCGGGTAGCCGCGTCGGCGGGGCGGGGATCCACGATCCCGGGCCGTGCCGCACCACGTGGAAGCAGTGTTCAAGTTCGGGTCGAAGCGGGTCGCCGGGTCGGACCAGGAACATCCACCGGCCGGTGGGGGTGGACAGCACCGGCCCGCGTACTCCCGGGCCGGCCGGATGGTTCTGGACCGCGAGGAGCACGTCTCGTCCGATGTGGGCCGGCACCTCCAGGACATCGAAGGCCCGCCCGGTGGGTAGCAGCACGCCGTGCGGGCGGGTGCGCCACCACGTCGCGATCCGGGCCGGGTCGGCACTGGCGGAGTACTCCCAATCCACCAGCGCGGGATGGCAGCCGACGGTGGGGCAGCCCGCCCGCCCGCAGACGAAGCGGCTGCGGGCCAGGCACGCGCCGGGGGTCACCTCCCAGCCGTGCAGCGCGTAGCGTACGGCGACGCGGCGCAGCCGTACCCGCTCCAAGGGCGACAGCTGAGCGACCCGTGGTCCGATATTCCCCCACATATGTGCCATCTCCCCTCGCCGGATCTGGTGGTGCCGGTGGTATCTGTCGAGCACCGTCACTGCCTCGACCCGCGATCGTTGAGTTGACGAACGGCTGATGCAACTTGCATGAACGCTAGGAGCGTCAACTGATCAGCTGACGTACATGCTGTGCGATCGGAAAAACCTAAACAAAGCGCCGTGCCCGCGACAAACCTGGCTAATCGGCTGGAATGGACGCGTAGGAAAGGGATGGGACATGGACGAGCTACCCATCGGGCGTCGGGTGGCCTACTGGCGGGGGCGACGCAAGATGTCCCAGCAGGTCTTCGCCGACCGGCTGGGTAAGTCGAAGAGCTGGGTGGACAAGGTCGAACGCGGGGTACGTCGGCTGGACAAGTTCTCCGTCATCTATGAGATCGCCGACACCCTCCGGGTTGACGTGCAGCTACTGCTCGGCAAGGACCCGGAACGGCGTTCTGACGCGCTGAACTGCATCGACCAGACCGAGGTGCAGGAGATTCGGGCAGCGCTGGAGCGGTACGACGCGATGAGCGCCTACTTCGACGCGGCGCCGTACCCGCCGCCCCTGCCCGACATGCGCAAGGCCGTCAGCCACGCCTGGCTGACCTATCAGTACGGTCGATACGGGATGCTGACCCGCTCGCTCCCCAAACTGCTGCGGGACGCCCAGGCGGCCGACGCCGGCTTCGGTGGCGACGACAACCGCGAGGCGGCACACCTGCTCGGGCAGGTCTACCAGATCGCCTCGTCGGTCCTGCGCAAGCTGGGGGAGTGCGATCTGGCATGGCTCGCCGCCGATCGGGCGATGGCGGTCGCCCAGCGGGCCGACGATCCACTGTTGGCCGGTATCGCCACCACCCGGGTCGGTAACGCCCTGGTGGCGATGGGGCGCCCCTTCCCAGCTCTGGAGGTGAACGTCGCAATCGCGAACCGGTTGGCCCCGGGCGGTAACAACGACGCCACCCCGGGTCGGCTGTCGGTCTACGGCATGCTGTTGCTTCAGGGCGCGATGGCCGCCTCCCGGATCGGTGACACCGCCACAGTGGACGACCTGTTGGGTGGCGCCGACGAGGCGGCGACCCTGCTCGGCGGCGACCAGAACCACTACTGGACCTCTTTCGGGCCCACCAACGTCAAGCTGCACCGCGCCGCGGCCGCCGTGGAACTCGGCGACGGCGGCCGGGCGGTCGAGGTCCACCAGCGGATCGGGCCGGAGTTCAATGCCCTGCTACCCGAGCGCCGCGCCCACCACCTGCTCGACATCGCCCGGGGCTACGCACAGGTTGGTGATGTGGTGAACGCCGGCGAGATGCTGCTGCAGGGCGACCGGCTCGCTCCGTCCGAGATCCGTTGTCGACCGATCGCCCACGAGGTGATGTCCGACATCCTGCGTCGCACCCGGGGCACCCCGTCCGTCTCGATCGCGGAGTTGGCTGAACACATGGGAGTCGGAATATGAGTCTGGATGCGTCGCTGGCCACGTCGCGGTCGCCAAGCGCTGCGCGCCGGGTGCTCTACGTGCTCGCCTGTGGTTCGCCGCTCGCCCGCCGCGTCGGCCGGCTCGTCGACCTGGCCCAGCAGGCCGGGTGGGAGGTTTGTGTCGTCACCACCCCCGACGGGGCCAAGTTCACTGACCGGCCGGCGCTGGTCCGGCAGACCGGCTACCCAGTCCGTAGCCACTACAAGGACCCGGGCGATCCGGATGTCCTGCCGCCGGCGGACGCGATGGTCGTCTGCCCGGCCACGGTGAACACGATCACCAAATGGGCGGCGGGGATAGCCGACACCCTTCCCCTCGGCCTGCTCGTGGAGGCGCAGGGCCGCGGGGTGCCGCTGGTCGCGGTCCCGTTCACCAATGCGGCGATGGCCGCCCACCCAGCTTTCCAGGCGGCCCTCGGCCGGCTCTCCGAATGGGGCGTCACCGTGCTCTTCGGCGACCATGTCGTCCCGCTACATCCGCCCGGGTCCGGTGAGCGTCACCTGCCCACCTTCCCCTGGGAGGCGGTGGTGGCCGCATTGCCAGAACCAACCGTGGCGACCACGGTCGCCTGACCGGCAGCCCCGGGTGGCGACGCATTCCGTCCCCGTGCTCGCCGGGTAAGCTGGCCCGCCGTGAGGACACCCGAATTCCCGCCGACCGTCGCCGACGTGGTGACCGAGTTGGAGCGGCGCTACCCACCGGCGTGGGCGCAGGAGTGGGACCGCGTCGGTTTGGTCCTCGGCGACCCGGACGCGCCGGTCCGCCGGGTGCTCTGTGTGGTGGACGTGGTGCCGGAGACGGTCGCCGAGGCGATCGACGCCCGGGCCGACCTGATCGTGGCGCATCATCCGCTGCTCCTACGGGGGGTGTCGTCGGTCGCCCCGACCACCTACAAGGGGCGGATCGTTCACCAGCTGATCAAGGCCGATGTCGCGCTGTACGTGGCGCACACCAACGCGGACATCGCCGAACCGGGCGTTTCCGACGCACTGGCCGCCCGATTCGGGTTGACCGGGCTCCGGCCGCTGGCGCCCCCCGCCGTCGGCGCACCCGCACACGGGGCCGGCCGGGGGATCGGTCGCATCGGCGAGCTACCCGAGCCGATGACCCTCGCCGAGCTGACCCGGCACGCCGCCGCCGTGCTCCCGGCCACCACCTGGGGCGTACGCGCCGCCGGGGACCCGCACCGCACGGTGCGTACGCTCGCCGTCAGCGGCGGATCGGGCGACAGCTTCCTCACTGCCGCGACAGGCGCCGGGGTGGACGCGTACCTCACCGCTGACCTGCGGCACCACCCCACCAGCGAGCACCTGGCCACCGGCGGGCCGGCGCTGCTCGACGCCGCGCACTGGGCGACCGAACGCCCGTGGCTGGACGACCTGGCCGCCGCCCTGCGGGAGACGACGGGCGTCGATACGCTCGTGTCCGACCTGGAGACTGACCCGTGGACCGTACACGCCGCCCTGCCCGCGGCGGACAACAAGGAGCCCGACTGTGAAGGCTGAACCGTTAGTCCAGCGCCGCCTGCTCGACCTGGCCGGGATCGACACCACCCTCGCCCAACTCGCCCACCGCCGCCGGACGCTGCCCGAGCGGGCCGAACTGGACGCCCTCGCCCGGGAGCTCTCCGCGCTGGAGGACGAGCGCGCCCGCGCCCAGGTGGCCATCGATGACCTGGACCGGGACATCGACCGGCTGGAACAGGACGTTGACCAGGTGCGAGCCCGCAAGCGCAAGGACGAGGACCGCCTCGCCGCCGGCGTGGGCCCGGCCCGAGAGTTGGAGGCGCTCCAACACGAGTTGGCCTCCCTCAACCGCCGCCAGGGCGACCTCGAGGACGCCGAACTGGAGCTGATGGAGCAGCGGGAGACAGCGCAGGGCGTCCTGACCGGGGTCGAGAAGCGGATTACCGAGGCCCGGGAGAAGCGGGACGCCGTCGAGCAGCGCCGCGATGACAGCCTGAGCGAGATCACCAAGGAGGAGGAGTTCAAACGCGGCGCCCGCCAGCCCCTCGCCGCCGACCTTCCCGGCGAACTGGTCGCGCTCTACGACCGGATTCGGGCGGAGAGCGGACTCGGCGCAGCCCTGCTCACCGGCGGCCGGTGCGGCGGATGCCGGCTTGAGCTCTCCGGCGCGGACCGGGCCCGAATCCGCGCGGCGGATCCGGACGACGTGGTGCGCTGTGAGGAGTGCCGCCGGATCATGATCCGTACCAACGAGTCCGGGCTGTAGTCGTGGCGCCGCGCGTGGTTGTCGTCGAGGCCGACGGCGGATCTCGGGGGAACCCCGGTCCGGCCGGATACGGCGCGGTGCTCCGTGACCCCGGCACCGGCGAGGTGCTCGCCGAACGCTCAGCGGCGATCGGCACCGCCACCAACAACGTCGCCGAGTACCGTGGCCTGATCGCCGGCCTGGAGGCCGCAGCGGAGCTGGGGGCCGCCGAGGTGGAAGCCCGGTTGGACTCCAAGCTCGTGGTCGAGCAGATGTGCGGCCGGTGGCAGATCAAAAACCCCGGCCTGCGTCCGCTCGCCGCGCAGGCAGCCGGGCTGGTCGGCCAATTCGCCGCCGTCCGGTTCACCTGGATTCCGCGGAACCGCAACCGGCACGCCGACGCGCTGGCCAACGCCGCCATGGACGCCGCCGCCGGAGCACCAGCCCAGCCAGCGAACCGGGTAGTCGAGGAACCACGGCCGGTGGCCGCCGTCGACTCGCCCGCCCGCGCGGCGGCTCGCGAGGCCGCGGCCCGCGCCGCCACCGCCCGTACCAGCGGCACCGACCCGGCCACCGCCCCCGCCTCCTGGGAGCCGCGGCCCAGCTTCACCGCGACCCGGCTGGTTCTCGTGCGGCACGGGGCGACCGAGTACACCGAACAGCGCCGCTACTCCGGCCGGGTGGACGTGCCCCTCTCCGACCACGGTCGGGCCCAGGCCGAAGCCACCGCCGACCGGGTGGCCGCGCTGGCCCCGTCGGCCGCGGCCGTGGTCAGCTCCCCACTGAGCCGGTGTCGGGACACCGCCGAGGCCATCGCCGCGGCGCTCGGGGGAAAGCCGGTCCGCGACAACAACGACCTCGTCGAGTGTGACTTCGGGGCCTGGGACGGCCGCACCTTCGCAGAGGTGCGGGAGCGCTGGGCCGGCGAGATGGACGCCTGGCTCGCCGCCACGACGGTCGCGCCGCCCGGCGGAGAGTCATTCGCCGAAGTCGCCACGCGCAGCCGGCGGGCGGTTGATGAGCTGCGGAAGGCCTACCCGGGGGAGACCGTCGTGGTGGTCTCGCACGTCTCGCCGATCAAACTGATCCTGCGGGAGGCTCTCGGCGGCGGAGACACGCTGCTGCATCGGCTGTTCCTCGATGCGGCCGGCATCTCCGTGGTGGACCTGTGGCCCGACGGCGGAGTGGCCGTCCGCTCCGTCAACGACACCGCTCACCTCCCGTCCAGCTGATCGACCCGGCTGCTGGCCCCCTCAGCCTCCGGCCCCCAGCCGGCTGGTCTGTTCAGCTTCCGGTTCGTTCAGCTTCCGGTCCGCCAGAGCAGGTACAGGCCGATGATTGTCCCGAAGGCCACGATCACCGTTCTGAGCACCATCGGTGGCAGCCGGGGGAGCAGCCGCGCGCCCGCGTACCCACCCACCAGCGTCGCCGGTGCGACCACGGCAACCGCCGCCCAGTTCACCGGCCCGAACAGCGCGAACACCACCAGCGTGGTGAGTCCGACCACCGCCGAGAGTAGGTTCTTGACGGCGCTGACCCGGACCAGCGACGCGTCCAGCATCAGCGCCAGGCCCGCCACCAACATCACCCCCAGCGCCGCGCCGAAGTATCCGCCGTACACCGCGGCGAGCGCGACCATGGCCTGCACCGAGACGCTACGGTGCCGCCTCGACCGGTCACGGGGGTGTCCGACAAACCGGCGCAGCGGCCCCTGGAAGGCCAGCACCGCCGTCGCCCCGAGCACCAGAAACGGTACGACCAACTCGAACGCCCGGGCCGGCGTAGCCAACAGGAGCACGGTGCCGGCGACCGTACCGAGGACGGTGGTGGGCAGCAGAGCCAACAGCTCCCGACCACGCGGCAGCTCCGCGCGACTGCCCGCGACGCTCGCCGCGTACCCGGGGAAGGCCGACACCGAGTTGCTCACGTTCGCCGATACCGGTGGCAACCCGGCGGCGATCATCGCCGGAAAGGTGATCAGCGAACCCCCACCGGCTACCGCGTTGAGCATGCCGGCGGCGAGGCCGGCGGGGACGAGCAGCGCGGCGTCGGCGATGTGCATGGTGAGGCAGGTTAGTACGCCGTGGTGCCCCGTCCACCCCGCAGGACCGGTCCGACGCGTTGGCGGGTGCTGGTGTGGTGGTTGGGGCGGAAATGGGTGCGGCGACAGGGTCGTTAGGATAGGTGCGCGACGGACGAGTCGACCGGGCGGTCGCGTCGGAGGGCTCCGGCCCGCCGTCGAGGAACGTCCGGACTCCACAGGGCAGGGTGGTTGCTAACGGCAACCCGGGGTGACCCGCGGGACAGTGCCACAGAAAACAGACCGCCGTCTCCGGACGGGGACGGTAAGGGTGAAACGGTGGGGTAAGAGCCCACCAGCACCCCGGGTGACCGGGGTGGCTCGGTAAACCCCACCCGGAGCAAGGCCAAGAAGGGGCGTCATCAGCTGAGACGACGACCCGCGCAGGCGATCGAGGGCGGCCCGCCCGATGTCTGCGGGTAGGCCGCTGGAGCCTGTCGGTGACGGCAGGCCGAGATGGATGACCGCCGCCGGCGCGTGCCCTCGGGTCCGCGTCGCGCACAGAATCCGGCGTACAGGTCGACTCGTCCGTCGCCCACCAGCTCAGAGACCCGATCAAGGCTCTGAGCTGGCTCTATATCCGGGCGTCAATGGTCGTCCTCGGTCAAGATTGGCCAGCTTTTGACGGCCTGACGACGGCCTGACGGCCTGGAGACGGCCTGATCTTGGAGGCGGCGAGGCTCACCTGTGATCACGCATTTCGATCTATGGTGCCGATTGTCCGGTCCACGTAAACCTGGCCAGCCGGCAAGGTGGTGGCCAGCGCCAGGACAGGTTGGAGTGGACAGGCGGACTGTGATCGTCCGGTGCTAGCTGGCCGATTATTGGAGCCTGCGGTGCCGATCCAGCCGGATCTTGTGACTCGTTGTCTGCGGGTGGTGAGTACCCTGCCGGGCATGACTACGGATGACGACATGGCGGAGCGGGTTCCGCAGTCGTGGTTCCCACCGGGGCGGGTGACCGGTCGGGGGCGCGGCTGGTACCGAGGTGACTGCCATGTGCATTCGGCGCGCTCGAATGGTGGAGAGCTGACGCCGGAGCAGCTCGCGGCCGGTGCCCGTAAGGTCAGACTGGACTTCATCGCCATTACCGAGCACAACACGTCCGACACGCATGGCGTCTGGGGTCCACTCGCCGGTGACGATCTGCTGGTGATGCTCGGCCAGGAGGTCACCACCTGGACCGGGCACTGGCTGGCGCTTGGCATCGACCCGGGACAGGTGGTCGACTGGCGGTACGGCATTCGCGACGATGCGATCGACCGACATGTGGACCAGGTGCATCAAGCCGGTGGGCTGTGCGTAGCGGCCCACCCGCACGCGCCGTATCCCTCTGGCGTTTTCATGTACCCGTTCCACGGGTTTGACGTGGTAGAGGTGTGGAACGGGCTGTGGAGTTCGGACCTGCCCTGGAACGCTAACAATGAGGCGGCACTGGCCGAATGGGGTCGCAGCCTGGCTGACGACATCCGAGGTGGGCGATGGCGGCCAGCGTTGGGCAACAGCGACGCGCATCTGGAGGGCCAGATCGGTGTACCGCACACAGTCGTGTTGGCCGAGGAGCTGAGCACTGAGGCGGTCCTCGCCGGCATCCGGGCCGGCCGGAGCTGGATCGCCGAATCAGCCGCCATTGAGCTGTCGCTCACCGCCGCTGCTGGTGATCGTAGCGCCGGGATCGGTCAGCGGCTGAAGACCTGCGACGAGCCGGTTGTAGTACGGGTGGACGTAAGCGGCGTGCCATCCGGCATCGTCAGCTTCCACACCGATCGAGGCACGGTGCACCGCGAATCCTTGCCGAGCGACGGATCCGGTGCCGTGGAATGGCGCACCAGCGAGGCAGAATCGGCGTTCGTCCGCGTCGAGCTACGCCACCTCGGAGGGCACATGGCGGCGCTCACCAACCCCGTCATTTTGGCCGGTCTCTGAGGCGCTGCGTTCTCCGATCGAAGTCCAGCAGCATCAGGTGGTCCCGTTCAAGCCAGGACTCGTACCCGACATGCCGGCCGGTCGTCGACGACCACCACAAGCCCGGAAAGTGCCGCTGCCGCTTGTGCGACGAGAATGTTCGTACAGGCTTGACCTGCTCGAACCTCACTCCAGCAGAGTTGATCAAGGAAGCGTGGGCCTCCGCTCCCTCGCCGACGAAGCCGACCTCAAACTCAGCCGTCAGCGGACCACCCAGGCCCTGCACCGCGCGCAGCACCCTAGCGCCGTACCGGCTGGCCACCTTCAGCCGGACGTGGCCACGTCGTTGGCCATCCTCAAGCGGACTGGCCAACTTCGAGCGGACCGGACACCGATCATTCGGATGTCGCTGGTGTCGTCGGTCTCTACTCCGCCGCGAGGTGTGCGAGGCGGTTAGGGGAGATCATCTCCCGATTCATTCCAGAGCCAGGCATGTGCTGCCGTGTCGCCCCGTATGCGCTGAGCTACTGCTCGTCGGTTCGCTGGGTCGGCCGCTTCTCGGCGATCCACGCCACTACCGCATCCCGCTCCCAGATCCGCCCAGTCGCCAAGGTGTCCAGCGGTGCCGGGAATCCGGGGCGCGCCACGATCTCCGAGGCACGCTGCCGGCTGACACCGCCCAACAGTTGTTGGATTTCCGACATGCCCGCGAGCCGCATAAATCCGACCGTACGGACTTGCCGAGCAGCAACCCTGTCAAGTTGACGGGCTTGACACCTGTAAGGTGGAGGCTAGCCGCTGTGCCGGTGGTGGAGGACCCGAACCCGCCGCCGGTACGGCGAATGCCCTGCCCGGTCGGTAACCTCCGAACCCTGCCGGGCAGGGCATCCTTCAAGAAGAGGAGCCCGTATGCCTGCCGAGGAGCACGGCCGCACATGGCTGCAATCACGCCCGCCGGAGCCTGGCCACGAAGTGTGGATCACCCGTAACGCCTCGGTGCAGTTCGCGCGGCAGCCGAGCTTCGTGTTCCGGGTGATCTCGGTGTGTCCGCAGCCCACGTACCCGGGCTGGGTGTGGCTGACCGGCTACCAGCTCGACGGCCAGGGCCACGCTGTCGCCCGCCGGGAGATCTACGTCCGGCTCGCCGGTCTACGTCGGGCTTCTCGCTCTGACGCGCGGCTGAGGTCGTAGTCGGCCGCGTGTCACGAGCCCGGCATCCCGCGGCCGCCGCCACAGTGGCGCAGTTGACCTCAACCGCACCCGACGACGGGCCCGGCCCCTGGAGGGTCTACCCGGTCCACGACGGCCACCGCCTCCCTCCCAGATGCCAGGGTTTGACCCAACCGAACCGCAGTTCCCACCGGGCACGGGGGGTATCGACCCGCGCACGGCGGACGCCGTCCCCTTGCCAGGTTTCTTGCGGGTGTTGCGCTGGCGCGTGATTTTCGGCATGGACTGGTGGGAGCGTTCCACGGACGAGTCTCAAATGGCGGCTGTCAAGCGGACTGTGTGGTTGGGCAGGTTTCCTCGGTCGGCAGGCGTGTTTCTGCCCGGGGTTCTCGGTCGGGTCAAGGTTCGCCGGAGGCGACCGCGTAGCAGCTTTGACCTGGCCGGGGTTCTCGGGCAGCCCTTGTGGTACCCGAGCGAGGAGACCTGTCGCCGTCTCCGAGGAGGGTGGGGGTGCGGGGGCAACGCCCCGCTGAGGGTGGGTGGAGGGATGATCCGTTCGTGAAGAGTCTTACTGAACTCGCTCTAGATCTCTGTCTTGACCCTCAATATCCGGAGCGACCGGGTGGTCACCTCAACGAGGCCGCTCGGGACTTCATCGAGGTGCTGACCTTCGCAGACGCTGACGCGATCATGGCGATGATCAACGAGACGATCCCGGACCTCACCGGGGATCTTCCGGTATGGGCGCGGAACCTCGCCTATCGTCTGGCATGCCTTCAGCGGCCCCACGATGCTGAAGTGCTTCGTGCGGCGGGCGTGGACCTCTACTCCCACGGGCCGGACTGGGACGATCACGCCGAAGAACTTGGGCGTCAAGCCGACGAGATGGACACCTCGTTCCCGAGCTGACCTTCGCCGGCTACGACAGTGTCCGATCTGGGGAACGTGCGCGGGTTCAGCTGGGGCTGTGACTGCGGCTGGAGTTGGAAGCAGTGGTTGTCGCGCAGCAGGGCCCACAGCCGCTTCCGGCGGAGCGGACGGCTGGCCACAGGCGGTCACTCTCCCAGCGGTAGCCGGATGCGGTGGTGTAGGCCGGGTGGCCGGCTGTCGCTGCTGGTGCGCCGCGTGCGCCGGGACGTGACCGGCCGCCAGGCCGCACGCGCGGCCCGGCGCTGACGCGGCGGCGGGCCGAAGGCCCGCCCTTGATTCGGGCTGGGTCCCTGTGGTTCGGCAGCTCAAGCTCGTGCGGTCGCGTCTGGTCTTTGGGCTACCGAAGAATGATCGGGACCGGCGTATCCCGTTGCCTGTGACGGTGGTGGACGCTCTGCGGGAGCACCTCGCCTGGTGCAAGCCAGTAGAACTTACCCTGCCGTGGGAGGATCCATTCAGTGACGAACGGGTCACTGTGCCACTCGTGTTGACCACTCCGCGTAAGGGTGCGATCAATCGAGGGCACTTTCGATGCCAAGGCTTGGAAGCCTGCGGTGACTGCCGTAGGGCTCGTGCCGACCAGGGCGACGGGCATGCACGCGCTACGCCACTTCTATGCCTCGGCCTTGCTCGATGCGGGGGAGAGCATCAAGGCGTTGGCGGCGTACCTCGGCCACGCTGACCCCGGCTTCACGCTTCGGTCTACACGCACCTCATGCCGACGAGTGAGGAGCGCACCCGCCGGGCGATTGATGACCTGTTCGAGGGCACCCGCGTCGGTCCTGACGGCCTGAACGTGGTAGTGGCAAGTGTTCGCGCAGGTCAGGGTGCGTTTCAAGGGGAGAATCCGGCGTACAGGTCGACTCGTCCGTCGCCCACCAGGTCAGAGCCGTGATCAAGGCTCTGAGCAGCGCATGCTCTGTCGAGTTGCGTTTTTGGCGTTTCTGGCCGATGCTGGCAAGTATGGCGACGGTGGGTGGGGAACTACTAAGCACTGGTCAGGCGGCCAAGCTGCTGGGTTCTTCGCGCCAGCAGGTGGTCAACCTGTGCGAGCGTGGTGATCTGCCGTTCGTGCGGGTGGGTGCGCACCGCAAGGTCCGACGGGAGCACGTCGAGGCGCTGTTGCGCCCCAGACAGCCGCTGACCCGTGATCAGCTCAAGTCGCTGTGGCTGCACCAAGCCGTGGCAGGCGGCCTGGTCGCCGATCCGGATGGCGTGCTGAGTAAGGCTGGGGAGAATCTCGATCGGCTCCTTCGGCAGCACCGGGGGACCATGGCCGAGGTCTGGTTGAGGCGCTGGCAAGACAAGATCAACGAAGGAGTTGGCTCCGTTCTTCGGGTGTTGACATCGGAAGATCCGGAGGCTGTCGAGATGCGGCAGAATTCGCCCTTCGCTGGTGTGCTCTCGCAGGCGCAGCGCGGGAAGGTTCTGGAGTCCTTCAAGCGCCGGGGCTGGGAGCGGGCAGCGTGAGGCGTGCAGAGTTGGAGCACGTGCTGAGATCGACGGGTCGGATTGTCGTTGATCGGAACGTCCTCATCGTCGGCAGTCAGTCGGTGCTGGGGACGATTCCAGATGATGATCTGCCGTTGGAAGCCACTGCCTCAATGGAGGTAGACGTGGCGTTCTTCGACGATCCCGACGATCAGAAGGCCGACCAGGTTGACGCTTTCATCGGCGAGTTTTCGCCGTTCCACGAGACCTTTGGCTATTACGCCCAGGGTGTGAGTGTGTCGACTGCTGTGCTGCCCGAGGGCTGGCGCGATCGGTTGGTGCTGGTGGAGTCGGAGAACACCCAGCCGGGACGTGGCTATGCGCTGGACCCGCACGACTGCGTGGTGTCGAAGCTTGTGGCCGGCAGGGAGAAGGACGCCCTTTTCGCTGACGCGCTGCTCCGGGCGGGCTTGGTCCGGCCGGATACGGTCGCCGAGCGGATTGAACTCCTGGTTGACGTGCATCCTCTGGTGATGAAGCGCCTGAGGGGTTGGATCGCCACTTATCTGCCGAAGTCTCACATCGGCTGAGGCAGGCCGACGGGCGGCGTCCTGGCGGCCTGCAACGCTGTTGCCACGTTTCACTCCTGGTCAGCCGCGGCGCGAGGATTTGATCCCGGCTTATAGGAGCTCCGCCAACAACGCCCGGATCTGCGGCTCCACCGCGCCCAGATCGAACCCTTCACCGCCCCGCTGATAACGGGGCGGCTCATGACTGGCCAAGGCCTTATGCGCCGTATGCTGCGGGACGCCCAGCCGGCGACAGAACGCCCGGAACCACGGTCACTTTTAAGTGGAGCCGACAGCGCGGTCTCCGGTAGCAGAACACTGCGCTGTCCAGCTCCGCCGCGGAGGAGAGGGCGTTGTGACGGTATGATGCCATTTGCCGTTGGTATTCGGGGAATGCCGGGTTGGGGTGTGGTCGGGGGCACGGTGGTGGCGGAATCCCGGCGGCCGTCGGGGCGTTACACCATGCGTACGGCCGTGGAGGTGCCCCGCGTGGGCGGGTGACACCGGGTGTGGGTTGCCGGGAATGACGGTGGCCGGCCGGTCGTTACATCTGGACCCGGCGCCGTGCGTGTCCCCCTTGTGAGACCCGCGGTCGCCGAACCCCCCTTTTTCTTCTCTGTTTTGTTGAGCGCCGGACGGTGCTTGCACCCGCCTTTTGCCGCCTGAAGGCCCCCCTTTCCTTCGGGCGTGCGTGTGGGTGTCGACCCCCGAATGGAGCAACCCTCATGATGAACACGATTCTGCGTCGTAGCGTCCTTGGTATCGCTGGTCTGGCCCTGTCCACCGGTGTCGTCGCCGGCCCCCTGGCCACCCTCACCGACACCACCCCGGCCGCTGCTGCGGCCGTTCAGGTCGCGAAGCCGGACAGGGACACGCTGATCCCGCACGGCACCCAGGGCAAGCAGTCACGCATCGACCTGGGCGACGAGCAGGTCGCCAACGTCAAGGCCATCATCGAGGCCACCAAGAAGGCCGGCATGGACGAACGTGCCGCCGTGGTGGCGATCGGCACCAGCCTGCAGGAGTCGAAGCTGGAGAACCTGGGACACCTGGGCGCGCGTAACGACCACGACTCGCAGGGCCTGTTCCAGCAGCGTCCGTCGTCTGGTTGGGGCACGGTGGAGCAGATCACCGACCCCGCCTACTCCACCACCGCCTTCCTCAACGGCCTCAAGCAGGTCGAGGGCTGGCAGGACATGCCGTTGACCGAGGCCGCCCAGAAGGTGCAGGTGTCGGCGTACCCGTTCCACTACGCCCAGTGGGAGACCCAGGCCGCCGACCTGGTGGCCGAGCACTGGACCAGCTGACCCCACCCGCACCACCCACAAACAAACCCCCGCAGACCTGACCCACACAAGGGGGAACGAAACTGTTGGCCGGCACCCGAACCGGGTGCCGGCCAACAGCCATGTCCGGGCGAATACCAGCCCCGCCGCGGGTGGGAAACCGCTGGTTGGGGCTGGGGCCAGCGGTGACCGGCGCCGGACTGACCGAAGATCCGAGGGGATACGGTTGTCGTCATGGCAAAGCCGACCCGATGGGTGACCGACACCGGCCCAGAGCACTCCCAGTGGTACATCGACCGATTCCGTCGGTTGGCGGCGGAGGGGGCGGACCTCGCCGGCGAAGCCCGGCTGATCGATGCCCTGGTAGCGCCAGGTTCTCGGGTCCTCGATGCCGGCTGCGGCACTGGTCGGGTCGGGGCCGCGCTGGCCTTGCGGGGGCACACCGTGGTGGGTGTTGACGCCGATCCCGTCTTGGTCGAGGCGGCGGGGGCCGCCTATCCCGGTCCGCGCTGGCTCGTAGCTGACCTGGCTGAACTCGATCTGGCCGCCGCCGACGAGCCGGAACCCTTCGACGCCGCCGTGGTCGCCGGCAATGTGATGACCTTCGTCGCTGCGGGCACCGAGGCCGACGTCCTCCGCCGGATCGCGGCCCACCTGCGTCCCGACGGCATCGTGGCGGTTGGTTTCGGCACGGACCGGGGCTACCCGCTGTCGGCTTTCGACGACGATTCGGCTGCTGCCGGGCTACGCCGGGAGCAGCGTTTCGCCACCTGGGATCTGCGTCCGTGGCGGGAGGAGAGCGACTTCGCCGTCACTCTGCTCCGTCGCCCCGCCGAGTGAACATTCGGAACCTCACCAGTCGCTGATCGTCCTGGATCGGGATCAGGAGTTCCCTCATGCCGCGGGTGTTGCGCGTTCGATGAGGGTGGCGAGCCCGTCCAGGAGGCGGCGGAGGCCGAATTCGTAGGCGTGGGCGGGGTCGTGGGCGCTGCCGTGCGCCGTGCCGGCGGCGCTGCCAACCCGGGTGGCCAGCGGGTAGGCGGCGGGGTCGAGGACCCGGGCCAGCAGCGGCCCGGCGGCCGCCCACCACTGTTCGTCGGTCATGGTGGTGAGCTGGGCAGTGGCCCG
Organism: Salinispora pacifica DSM 45544; assembly: GCF_000378845.1. Taxonomy (NCBI): domain Bacteria; kingdom Bacillati; phylum Actinomycetota; class Actinomycetes; order Micromonosporales; family Micromonosporaceae; genus Salinispora; species Salinispora pacifica. The sequence continues at coordinate 4,547,536 of NZ_KB905359.1, forward strand.
GGCCTCGGCGGCGACTCGGGCGTTTGCCTGGACGAAGCTCAGCAGAAGGGTCAGGCAGTCGTCCATCTCGATGTCGTCGAGGCCCAAGCCGTCCAGGGCGGTCAGCTCGTGCTCGTATTTGGCGATCGCGCCCGGGCCGAGCGGGGGCCGAAGCGTGGAGACCGTCGCGGTCCACGGATGGGTCTCGAAGAGCGTCCGGTTCTCCTCGGCCACTGCGGTCAGCCGTACTCGCCAGGGTTGTCCGGTGGTGTCGGCGCGCGACATCCGGCCGTACGCGGCGTCGAGCATCACGTCGAGTAGCTCCGCCTTGCCGGGCACGTACGTGTAGAGGGTCATGGGGGAGACCCGCAGTTCCTGGGCGACGCGACGCATAGTCAGACCGGTCAGTCCTTCGGTGTCGGTGACGGCGGTCGCCGCTTCGATCACCGCGTCCAGGTTGAGGCCGCGTTGCGGGCCTCGGCGCGCCGCCGTCGACGGCTCTCGCCAGAGCAGAGCGAGCGTACGCGCGGGGTCTCCGCCGCCGGTTACGTCAGGTGCACGCATAGTCATCTCCCAATTTCTCCGTACGCTGTATAATGTACAACGTACGACGTATGACGTATTCGGATCATCGCGAGAAGGACTCTTCCATGAAGATCACCTCCACTGCCGTATCACTCAATGTCGAGGATGTCCCCGCCGCTGCCGCCTTCCTGACCAAGCACTTCGGGTTTCGTCAGGAGATGGCCGCGGACGGGTTTGCCTCGCTGACCCGCGACGACGCCGGTGCCCACGTTGTCTTCCTGCAGCGTGGACTCGCCACCCTCCCCGATGACCAGCGTGACGACCACGCCCGTGGTGTGATTCTGGCGTTCGTGGTCGACGACCTGGAGGGCGAGCTGGCGCGGCTACAGGCCGAGGGCGTCAAGATCACCATGCCGCTGACCACCGAGGAGTGGGGTGAGCGCGCCTTCCAGGTCCGCGAACCGAACGGGGTCATCGTCCAACTCGTCGACTGGAACGGTGCACCGGAGCCTGGTCCCGCAACGCGTGGCACCGCCGCCAGGTAGCCACCCCAGGCTGGGATGACCTGATCGAATCTGGCACAGCTTGTCGGGTTGGTGCTGCCCGCGTGGCCCTAGCGTCGTGGGCACAAGGGAAGGAGGTCCGGGTGCTGAAGCGGCTCAACGATGTCATGGCCCACCTCGAGCAGCGACTCGACCAGCCGGTCGACGTGGCCGAACTGGCGCGGATCGCCGCGACGTCGGAGTACCACCTGCGGCGGCTGTTCTCCGCACTGGCGGGGATCGGACTGTCCGAGTACGTCCGCCGTCGGCGACTGACCGTCGCCGCGGCGGAGGTGCTGTCGGGGGAGCAGTCGCTGCTCGACGTCGCGGTGCGGTACGGCTATGGCTCCGCCGAGGCGTTTGGCCGGGCGTTTCAGGCCGTGCACGGCGTCAGTCCGGGCGAGGCCCGCCGTACGGGGGCGACTCTGCGTGCCCAGCCCCGGATCTCCTTCCGTCTCACCATCGACGGGAGTAGCAGTATGGAGTACCGGATCGTTGACAAGGACGGTTTCCGCCTGGTGGGCCGGCGAGCCCGGGTGCCCCTGGTGCACGAGGGGATGAACCCCGCGATCGTTGAGTTCGTCCGGAGTATTGATCAGGAGACAGTCAACCGGATGGCGGCGCTGTCCGACCAGGAACCAAAGGGCATCGTCAACGTCAGCACCAAGATCGCTGATGGCCGGGCGGAGGGCGGTGAGCTGGACTACTGGCACGGTGTGGTCACCGGCGCGAGTGCCCCGGAGGGGCTCGACGCGATGGCGGTCCCCGCCGGCAGGTGGGCGGTCTTCACCACTTCCGGTCCGTTCCCGCAGACCGTCCAGTATCTGTGGCGGGACGTCTTCACCCTGTGGTTCCCGGCTAACCCGTACCGCAGTCGTCCGGGTCCGGAGATATCCCGCACCAGTGTCGCGGCGGACGGCGCGACCGCGGAGTCCGAACTGTGGATTCCGGTGGAGCGGGCCTGACCCCAGCGGGGATTGTCACAGCATCGACTGCTGCTCGTGCATCGGCGGTTTGCGAGGATGTTCGCATGGCTTACGACGCGAGCAACCTACCCGATGTGTCCGGGCTCACTGTCGGTATCGTCGGCGGCACGGGCGACCAGGGGCGTGGTCTCGCCTACCGGTTCGCCCGTGCTGGCCAGACCGTGCTGATCGGTTCCCGCTCGGCCGAGCGCGCTGCCCAGTCCGCTGCGGAGATCGCGGCCCTGCCCGGGGTGCCTGCCGGCGCGAGCGTCACCGGGGCCGACAACGAGGAGGTCGCGCGGCGCAGCGATGTGGTGGTAGTCGCGGTGCCGTGGGACGGCCACGCCAGCATCGTCGGCGCGCTCGCCGAGCCCCTCGCGGGGAAGATCGTGATCGACTGCGTCAACCCGCTCGGCTTCGACAAGCAGGGCCCCTACGCCCTCACCGTGGCGGAGGGTAGCGCCGTCCAGCAGGCCGCCGCGCTACTGCCGCAGTCCCGGGTCTGCGCGGCGTTCAACCACGTCAGTGCTCCGTTGCTGGCGGATCCGCAGATTGATCGGATCGAGCTGGACGTGCTGATCTGCACCGAGGAGCGGGAATTGGCCGGCATCGTCGGTGCCCTCGCCGCCCGGATCCCCGGCATGCGTGGCATCTACGCCGGTCGCCTGCGGAACGCCCACCAGATCGAGGCTTTCACGGCGAACCTGATCGCTATCAACAAGCGTTACAAGGCCCACGCCGGCATCCGGGTCACCGACCTCTGAAGGTGGTGGGGGCCGGGTGCGCCCCGCCATCGGGGCGGCGTTCGGAGGTGGGGCGAAACGTGCTGCGGCCCGCTGGGCTTCCAGCGGGCCGCACCATTGTCCTACCGAGCCACAGCTAGCCGGCAGATGTTCGTCGGTTAGCCCAAACCGCTGTGCGGGTCAGAGGTCGAGGGAAACCCCGACCGCCTGGCAGGCCTCGACGGCCGCGTCGGTGGCCTTGTTGAAGGCGGGGTTGTCGGCAGCTTCCGGGCTGCCGGCGGTAGCTGCCTTGCCGGCCTCCGCGCTGTACGCGGACAGCGCGGAGGCAACCTCGCTGTCGGCGTCTCCGGTGGCGGCGATGGCGCCGAACTCGGTCGCCAACCCGGTGAAGATCTCCTGGTACAGCTCCGTATCCGGCTCCTCGCCTCCGGAGACGGCGTCGAGCAGGGTCTGCCGGAGCTCCATATTGGCCTTGTTGGCGGCTTCGCAGAGCTCCTTGTCGCCCTTGCCGGCGGCATCCGCAGGTGGCGCCGAGGAGGAGGCCGTCGTGGGATCGGTCGTCGGTGTCCCGGATGCCGTCGGCTCCGGGTCGTCCCCTCCGCAAGCGGTGAGGGCAAGGACCGCGGCGGGGACCAGCAGAGCTTGGAAGAGAGTTGTCTTACGCACGGAAGGTAATGCTACCCGGATTGATCCCCATTGGAGACCCGTCGGGGCGTGCGCTCCGGGTGGGAGCCTGCTGCCCGGGCAGCCCCGGCTCGCAGCGGATCATGATGCGCTGCCGCCGTGGGGTTGTGGGTGGACGTGGGCGGAGGGTGTGTGCTCCGCCGGAATCCCGGCGGAGCACACGAGCGGCACTACCCTGGTCAGCCCACGGCCACCCGGACCTATCGATCAGATCGGCGTCATTCGATTTCGACGCCGACCTTCTGGCAAGCTTCGGTGACGGCTTCGGCAGCCGATTCGTAGGCGGGGTTGTCCGCGCCCTCGATCAGGTTGGGGTCGGCAACCATCTTCTCGGCCTCCGCGCTCAGCGCCTGCACGGCGACGGTGACCTCGCTGTCGGCGCTGCCGGTGGCGGCGATCTCGGTCATTCCCGTCGCCAGCTCGCTGAAGACCTCAGTCAGTGCTTCAGTCAGTGCTTCGTCCGTTTGGCCATCGGCAGGCGTGAAGGCCTGCATCATGTTTTCTTGGACGGATTTCAGGTTTGCCGCCACCGCTTCGCAAACCTCCTCGTCGCTCTTGGCGGCAGCTGCGGCTGGGGCCGACGAGGAAGCCGCGGAGGGGGAGTTCGACTCGGAGGCGGCTGGCTCCGAGTCGTCTTCGCCGCCGCAGGCGGTGAGGGCGAGGATGGCGGTAGGGATCAGCAGGGCCCGGAAGAAACTTGTTTTAAGCACGATCGAGGATCTTACCTCTTTCCTCCTGAGCGGCCGGTCGGCGGCGGCCCGGTGTTGGCCGGGCCACCGCCAGCCCGGTCAGAAGGTGTGTTCGGTGCTGGGGAACCCACCGTCGCGGACCTCGTCGGCGAACCGACGGGTCGCCTCGCCCAGGGTGTCGGCGAGGTTGGCGTAGCGCTTGACGAAGCGGGGTGTCCGACCGGTACGGAGACCCGCCATGTCCTGCCAGACCAGCACCTGGGCGTCGGTGTCCGGGCCAGCGCCGATGCCCACGGTCGGGATGGTCAGCTCGGCGGTTACCCGTTTCGCCACATCGCCGGGGACCATCTCCAGTACCACCGCGAAGGCCCCCGCCTCGGCGACCGCGTGGGCGTCGGCGAGCACCTCCTCGGCGGTGTCACCCCGGCCCTGGACTCGGTAACCACCGAGGGTGTGTTCCCGTTGCGGGGTGAAGCCGATGTGCGCCATCACCGGAATGCCGGCTCGAACGATCGCGGCGATCTGCTCGGCGTAGTGGCGGCCACCCTCCAGTTTGACCGCGTGGCAGCGGCCTTCCTTCATGAACCGTACGGCGGTGCGCAGGGCCGCGGTTGGTCCCTCCTCGTAGGAGCCGAACGGCAGGTCGCCGACGACCAGCGTCTGCCGGGTGGCCCGGACCACGGCCCGGACCAGGGGAAGCAGCTCGTCGGGGGTCACCGGTAGTGTCGTGTCGTAGCCGTAGACGTTGTTCGCGGCCGAGTCACCGACCAGCAGCACCGGGATGCCGGCGGCGTCGAAGATCCCCGCCGTGTACTGGTCGTACGAGGTGAGCATCGCCCACCGCTCGCCACGCTCCTTCGCGGCGAGCAGGTCGCGGGCGCGGACCCGTCGGGTCGCCGGTCCGCCGTAGAGGGCGGTCACCTCGGCTGGGCTGGATTCGAGCATGGTTCTCTCCTTCCTCGAGGCCGCGTACGCGGTCCCCGGGCTCTGCCGCGATCGTCGCACCGCACCGCGGGTCGCGGCAGGGGGCAGTGCAAGATGTCACTCCCCGAGGCGCGCGGCTGCTTCGGCCGCTCCGCCGTCCTCGCGCCAGCGGTTGGTGATCGGTAGGCGGCGGTCCCGCCCGAAGGCCTTCATCGATATTTTCGTGCCGGGGGCGGACTGACGCCGCTTGTACTCGGCGGTATCCACCATCCGCAGCACCTGCTCAACGAGCGCCGGGTCGTGGCCGGCCTCGATCAACCCGTCCCGGCCCAGATCGCCGTCGATGTAGCCGATGAGGATCGGGTCGAGCAGGTCGTACTCCGGCAGCGTGTCGGAGTCCAGCTGGCCGGGGCTGAGCTCGGCCGACGGGGGCTTGTTGATCGAGCTCTCCGGGATCGGCGGGGTCTCGCCGCGGCGGACCGCCTCGGCGTTTCGCCACCGAGCGAGTTGCCAGATCAGGGTCTTCCAGACGTCCTTGACCGGGTTGAAACCGCCGACCGAGTCGCCGTACAGGGTGGAGTAGCCGACCGCCAGTTCGCTCTTGTTGCCGGTGGTCAGCACCAGGTGGCCCTCCTGGTTCGACAGCGCCATCAGGATCACCCCGCGGACCCGGGCTTGGAGATTCTCCACCGAGAGGCCGGAGAGTGACAGGTTGGCCAGGAACGTGTCGACGATCGGCTGGATCGGCTCGACCCGGTAGTCCAGTCCGGTGCGTTGGGCCAACTCCGCTGCGTCTTCCCGGGAGTGCTCGGAGGAGTGCTGGCTCGGCAGTGACACCCCGACCACCCGGTCCGCGCCGAGCGCGTCAACGGCCAGGGCCGCCACGACCGACGAGTCGATGCCGCCGGAGAGGCCGAGCACCACGGTGGGAAAGCGGTTCTTGTCGACGTAGTCACGCAGGCCCAGCACGAGCGCCTGCCACACCTCCGCCTCGTCGGCCGCCGGTTCGAGGAGCTCCCCGGCCGCCGACTTCTCGGTGGGCGTGGCCGGCAGCGATTCAATGTGGCGGTGGAGCACCCGCATCCCGTCGGCCAGTTCGATGTCGGCGGGTGGGCCGTCGGTGGCGGCAGGGAGATCCACGTCGTGTACCAGCAGGTGCTCGACGAACTGCGGCGCCCGGGCGAGCAGTTCCCCCTCCGCCGTCACGATCATGGAGTCGCCCTCGTACACCAGCTCGTCCTGGCCGCCGATCATGTTGACGTACGCGATGGTGGCCCTGGCCTCGGCGGCCCGGCGGCGGACCAGCGGTAGCCGGACGTCGTCCTTCTTCAGCTCGTACGGCGAGCCGTTGATGTTGATAACGAGGCCGACGCCGGCCTGCCGGGCGGCGGCGAACGGCCCCCCGACCTGCCACAGGTCCTCACAGATGGTCAGCGTGACATCCACCCCGCCGACTCGTACCACAGACAGCGTCTCGCCGGGCACGAAGTAGCGGTCCTCGTCGAAGACGCCGTAGTTGGGCAGGTGGTGTTTGAAGTAGGTGGCCACGGTCTTCCCGCCGTGCAGCAGGGCCGCCGCGTTACGCGCCCCGTGCCCCGGCTCGGCGTCGCCGCTGACCTGTGGTGGGCCGTCCGCGTCCAGGTAGCCGACCACCACCGGCAGGTCGCCCAACCCATCCGCGGCGAGGTCGGCGGCGAGCCGGCCCAGCGCCGCCTTCGACGCTTCCATGAAGGAGCGGCGGAAAACCAGGTCCTCGACCGGGTAACCAGTCAGGGTCAACTCCGGGAAGGCAACCAGTTGGGCGCCGGCGTCGGCGGCGCGTCGGGCCCATTCCCGGATGATCGTGGCGTTGCCGACGAGGTCACCGACGATCGGGTTGACCTGGCAGAGTGCGAGACGCAGGGTGGTCATGTCCCTATCTTGCCGCAGCGGTCCGAGCGGGGTATGGCGCGTGCGGGGAGAGGGGCTCCCAGCTGGTTGTGGCGGGGGTGGGACAGGCCGGTGCGGGCGTGGGAAGGTCGCGTAACGTCGGCGTAACGAGGCCGGTGGAAACTGATCGGCCAGGCCGGTCGTTGGCGGGCCGAAAGTGGACAATAGGGTAGTAAGGGGTGGAAGTGGACCGTCAGCAGGAGTTTGTCCTCCGTACGCTGGAAGAGCGGGACATCCGGTTCGTCCGGCTGTGGTTCACCGATGTGCTGGGCACGCTGAAGAGCGTGTCGGTGGCCCCCGCGGAGTTGGAGTCCGCCTTCGAGGAGGGCATCGGGTTCGACGGCTCGGCGATCGAGGGCTTCGCCCGGGTCGTCGAATCTGACATGGTGGCGATGCCGGACCCGACCACCTTCCAGGTCTTCCCCTTCGAGGGCGGGGTCAGCGGCGAGAGCGCCCGGATGTTCTGCGACATCCTGCTCCCCGACGGCAGCCCGTCCTGGGCCGACCCGCGTCACGTGCTGCGTCGGGCGCTGTCCCGGGCAGCGGAGAAGGGCTTCACCTACTACACCCATCCAGAGATCGAGTTCTACCTGCTGGAGGATGGGGCGCCCGACGGCTCGGTGCCGACCCCGGTCGACACCGGTGGCTACTTCGAGCACACCACCCACGCGGTCGCGCGGGACTTCCGCCGACAGGCGGTACTCGCGCTGGAACGGATCGGAATCTCCGTCGAGTTCAGCCACCACGAGGTCGCCCCCGGTCAGCAGGAGATCGACCTGCGCTACGCCGACGCGCTCAACACCGCCGACAACATCATGACGTTCCGGCACGTGGTCAAGGAGGTGGCGCTCTCCACCGGCGTGCAGGCCACCTTCATGCCGAAGCCCTTCACCGACCAGCCGGGCAGCGGCATGCACACCCACCTCTCGCTGTTCGAGGGGGAGCGCAACGCGTTCCACGACGCCGGTGACCCGAGGAAGCTCTCCAAGGTCGCCCGCGCGTTCATCGCCGGCCTGCTGGTGCACGCCCGGGAGTACACGGCCGTCACCAACCAGTGGGTCAACTCGTACAAACGGCTCTTCCCGCAGGCCCTGCCGAACCGGGTCACCGAGAGCCCCGCGTACGTCTGCTGGGGGCATCTGAACCGCTCCGCGCTGGTCCGGGTCCCGGCGTACGGCAAGCCGAACTCGGCCCGGGTCGAGGTCCGATCGCCCGACTCGGCGACCAACCCGTACCTGGCCTTTGCGGTGATGCTCGGCGCCGGCCTCAAGGGTATCGAGGAGGGGTACGAGCTGCCGCCGGGCGCCGAGGACGACGTGTGGTCGCTGACCAGCGCCGAGCGCCGGGCGATGGGGTACGAGCCGCTGCCGGAGAACCTCGCCGAGGCGATCGACGTGATGGCCGGCTCCGAACTGGTCGCCGAGGTGCTCGGCGAGCACGTCTTCGACTTCTTCCTGCGCAACAAGCGGTCCGAGTGGGAGCAGTACCGCCGCGAGGTCACGCCGTACGAGCGGCAGCACTACCTCTCGCTCTGATCCGCCGGCCCCGGCCGGTCCTGCTCCTGGCGTCGGACTGCGTGCCGGCCGGGCCGACCTTGCCCATCGACTCCAGCACCACCGTCGGGCTGCCGGTGGTTGGTTCGGATCCGACCGGGACCGACGAGGACCGTGGTGCGGGCGAGGTGCCGCAGCTCGGTCCCGCGAAGGGCGGCGCGCCGGGCTACCGGCGCGCCGCCCGGGAAGTCCGCCGGCGGGGCGAACTACTTACCCACGGAGTCGTCGTGCCCGCCCGGCCCGCCCGGGCCCCGGAGGATGCCGGCCTCGGCCGCCGCGGTGATCGCGTCGGCCTGCTCCTGGGTGAGCGTGCCCTCCTCGACCGCTTGGGCCAGGCGCTGCGCGAGCGCCTCCTGCCGGTCAGCGGCGTCCGGGCGCTCGCCCCGCTCGGGCCGCTCGGGCCGCTCGGGCCGCTCGCCCCGCTCGGGCCGGTCGGGCCGGTCGGCCGCCCGCTGTTCGCGCAGTTCCTCCAACGCCGTGGTTACCTTGTTCACGTCAACGCCAAGCTTCTCGGCGAGCGCCTCGGCGAACGCGGCCTGCCGGTCGGAGCGCTGCTGCTCCTTGTCTGCGCCCTTCTCGGCGACGGCGCTGGCGCTCGGGGAGGGCGAGGTGTTGTCAGCGGCCACGGCCGGTGCGGCCACGCCGACGCCGAGCACGCCGGCCGCGGCGAGCCCGGCCAGTAGGTGCTTTTTACGAATCGTGCGGGACATGGTGATCCTCCAACTCGTCGGTGATGCACTACCCGACCGACAGTGACCGCTCCCGCTGGAGGAACACCGTGGCGAAGCTATGTGCCAGCTGGCAATCTGGGCAATGCCCGGGGTAGCCGGTGAACCGACCACTGCTCCGGCGGCTCACCGGACAGCCGGTGCGCCGGACGGCCGGGTCAGCCGCGGACAGCCGGGGCGACGGTGAGAGTGCCGGCGTCCGCGTCCAGCACCGCCTCGGTGCCGACCGGAACAGTGAGCTGACCCACCCCGTGCCCGATCGGCAATCCACCGAGGACGGGGACGCCGAGGTCCCCCAGGCGGTCGGTGAGCACATCGGCGACGTCCACCGCCCACCCGTCGGCGCAGTCGGTGAACTGCCCGACCGCCACCGCGGCCAGCCCGGCCAGCACCCCGGCCCGGCGAAGTTGGGTGAGCATCCGGTCGATCTTGTAGGGGGGTTCCTGTATCTCCTCGAGCAGCAGCACCGCCCCGGTCAGGTCCGGCAGGTCCACCGTGCCGATCGACGCCACGATCAGGCAGAGGTTGCCGCCGAGCAGCCGGCCGCCGGCCCGACCCGGGACCCGGACGCCGAAGGTCTCCTCGCCCTCCCGGGCGGCCACCGTCACCGGTTCGGTGGTGGTCAGCGCGGCGTGTAGTGACTGCGCGGAGCTCAACGCCGTCCGTTCGTCCCGCCAGGCCGCGCCGGGGCCGTGTAGCCCGGCCAACCGGGCCCCCCGCCAGAGCGCGAACTGGAGGGCGGTGATGTCGGAGAAGCCGGCCACCACCTTCGGATCCCGGCGGACGGCTGCCATGTCGATCGCGTCCACCATGCGCTGCGCACCGTACCCGCCCCGGGTGCAGATGATCCCCCGCACGGCGGGGTCGGTGAACGCGGCGTTCAGGTCCGCCGCCCGCAGTTCGTCCGCGCCGGCGAGGTAGCCCTGGCGGGCGTACGCGTTGGGGGCCGGCACCGGCCGCAGACCCCAGCTGGTCAGCAACTCGATGCCGCGGGCGACCCGCTCCGGCCGGGTGGGCCCGGACGGCGACACCAGGAGTACGGTGTCGCCCGGACGCAGCGCGGGCGGACGGAGTACCTCATCGGTGATCACAACAATCGAGCCTAACCAGCCCCCCGCCGGTGGCACGGGATAGCCTCGACGGCGTGGCAACCGCGTTGGTGATCGAAAATGACCCGGCCGAAGACGCGCGTCGGCTCGGGGAGTGGCTGACCGAAGCCGGGCTGCGGCTGCACCTCGCCCGGCCGCACGTCGGCGACGAGCTCCCGGCCGACCTGGACGGATACGCGGCGCTGGTTGTCCTCGGCGGTGGGCAGCAGGCGTACCCACTGCCCGATGGTGAGCCGTCGGCGTCCTGGCTCCCGCGGGTGGAGGCGTTGTCGCGCAAGGCGGTCCGGCACCGGGTGCCGACCCTGGCGATCGGCCTGGGCGCGCAACTGCTCGCGACCGCGCACGCCGGAACGGTCGAGCGCAGCCAGTCCGGGCCGGAGGTCGGTCCCGCGGTGGTGGGCCGCCGGGACGCCGCCGAGACGGATCCGCTCTTCAAGTACGTGCCGTTGATCCCGGACGTGTTCCAGTGGCACGCCGACGAGATCATTGAGCTGCCGGTCGGGGCGACCCTGCTGGCCGCCTCCACCCGCTACCCGCATCAGGCCTTCCGCCTCGGTGACCGCGCCTGGGGCCTGCAGTTCCACATCGAGTGCGACACCGCGATGGTCGCCGACTGGGCGGCGGATTCGGACCTGCTCGCCGAGCTGGACTATGACCCGGAGCTGGTCGTCGCCGCCTGCGCCGCGGTGATGGTCGATGTCGAGGAGGTCTGGCAGCCCTTCGCGGCGCGGTTCGCCGCCCTGGCCTGCGGCGAGCTGGACGAGGGGGCCCGCCGTAGCCTGCCGCTGCTCGGGCACGAATGAAACGGCCGACCCGGGCCGCGGGACGGCTCGCCCGCTACGGCTTCGGCACCAGCGACAACAGCGTCCGCGCGGGCGACCTGCTCGGCCCGGCGGGCCTGGCGCTCTGGCAGCCGGAGACGCAGGAACCCGCGGACCAGCGGGCGGCGGAGCTACTAGCCGCGCTGTCCCGGGCCGCCGATCCGGATCTGGCGCTGCGCCAGCTGCACCGGCTGGTGGAGGCCGAATATCGGGCCGCGGGAGCCGGTGAAACGGCCAGTGGCGCTGACCCGGTGGGGATGGGAGCCGCGTCCAGGCTCCTCGCCGACTTGTACGACGATCCGGGGCTGCGGCGGCGCCTGGTCGCCGTCCTCGGCGCCTCCTCGGCGCTCGGCGACCACCTGGTCGCCAACCCGGGCCAGTGGGCTGACCTCCGGAGCACCGCGGACGGACTGGCGCCCACCGCCGACGGTCGGCTCCAGCTGACCGGCGCGGACGGTTCGATCGCCCAGCTGCGGTCGGCGTACCGGCTGGCGTTGCTCCGGATCGCCGCGGCCGACCTGACCGGCAACCAGGGTCTGGAGCAGACGATGGCCGCGCTCTCCGCGTTGGCCGACGTGACTCTCACCGCTGCCTACGACCTCGCGCAGGGTGAGCTGCCGGAGGGTACGCCCCGGCCCCGGCTGGCCGTGGTGGCCATGGGCAAGTGCGGCGGTGACGAGTTGAACTATGTCTCCGACGTTGACGTGATCTTCGTCGCGGCCGAGGACGACGACCTTCCCGCGGCGACCGCGATCGCCACCCGCCTGATTCACATCTGTGGCCTGGTCGCCTGGCCGGTAGACGCCGCGCTGCGCCCCGAGGGGAAGCGGGGCCCGCTGGTGCGCACCCTCGCCAGCCATCTCGCCTACTACCGGCGGTGGGCCCGGACCTGGGAGTTCCAGGCGCTGCTCAAGGCGCGGCCGGCCGCCGGCGACCTGGCGCTGGGCCAGGAGTGGATTCAGCAGCTCGCGCCGCTGCTCTGGCGGGCCGCGGAGCGCCCGGAGGCGGTCGAGGATGTTCGGGCCATGCGGCGCAAAATCATCGATCACATTCCGCCGGCGGAGCAGGAGCGCGAGATCAAGCGCGGTCCGGGAGGGCTGCGCGACATCGAGTTCGCGGTGCAGTTGCTGCAACTGGTGCATGGCCGGGGCGACGAGGCGCTGCGGGTGCCGGGCACCATTCCCGCCCTGCGCGCGTTGGTCAGCGGTGGTTACGTCGGGCGGGTGGACGGGGAGGCGTTGCTGCGCGGCTACCACTTCCTGCGCGCCGTCGAGCACCGGCTGCAGTTGCAGGGGCTGCGCCGGACCCACACCGTACCCACCGACCCGGACGCGTTGCGCTGGTTGGCGGGGGCGCTCGGCTACTCGGCGGCACCGGGACGCAGCGCCGTCGAGGCGTTTCGAATCGAGCGGGTCACCCACGCCGCCGAGGTACGCCGGCTGCACGCCAAGCTGTTCTACCGGCCGTTGCTGGAGTCGGTCGCCCGGGTGCCCGCCGACGGGCTGCGACTGACCCCGGCGGCGGCCCGCAACCGGCTGGAGATCCTCGGCTTCGAGGACCCGGCCGGGGCGCTGCGCCACCTGCAGGCCCTCACCGGTGGGGTAAGCCGCACCGCGGCCATCCAGCGCACCCTGCTGCCGGTGCTGCTCAGCGAGTTCGCCGACGCTCCCGAGCCGGACCGCGGGCTGCTCAGCTACCGGAAGGTCTCCGAGAAGCTCGGCAGCACCCCCTGGTACCTGCGGCTGCTGCGCGACGAGGGGCCGGTGGCCCGCCGGCTGGCGCGCGTGCTCTCCTCCTCTCGGTACGTGACCGACCTGCTCGCCCGCGAGCCGGAGGCGCTGCGTCTGCTCGCGCAGGAGAGTGAACTGGCCGCGCGGCCCCGGCCGGTGCTCGGCGAGGGCTTCGCGGCGGCGGCGGCGCGACACGCCGGCGACCCGGTGGAGGCGATCCGGGCAGTCCGCGCGCTCCGCCGTCGGGAGTTACTCCGCCTCGCCTGTGCCGACGTGCTGAGTCGGGCCGGTTCGTTGGCGCCGTCGCCGCCCGCTGCGCCGGGGCGGGCCGCGCTGGCCCTGACCGACGTGGGCGCGGTCGGCACCGCACTGGCGGATGTCACCGACGCCACCCTGGCCGCCGCCCTGGCTGCCGCCCGGGCGTCCCAGCCGCTGGTGCCCGGTCTGCGCTTCGCCGTGATCGGCATGGGCCGGCTCGGCGGATACGAGTCCAACTATCTCTCCGATGCCGATGTGCTCTTCGTCCACGATCCGCCGGCCGGGATGGCGGAGAGCACGGCGAGCGCTGCCGCGCGGGCGGTCGCCGAGGAGCTACGTCGACTGCTCGGGATGCCCGCGCCCGACCCGGCACTCGGCGTTGACGCCGACCTACGCCCCGAGGGGCGGCAGGGGCCGCTGGTCCGCAGCCTCGCCGCGTACCAGCAGTACTACGCCCGCTGGTCGCGGGTGTGGGAGGCGCAGGCACTGCTGCGGGCCCGGTTCGTCTGCGGTGACGAGGATCTGGGCGCCGAGTTCCTGGCGATGGTCGAGCCGCTACGTTATCCGGCGGCGGGCCTGACCTGGGAGCAGGTGGTCGAGATCCGGCGGATCAAGGCACGGGTGGAGACCGAGCGGATGCCCCGGGGCGCCGACCCGGCTACCCACACCAAGCTGGGCCGGGGCGGGCTGGCCGATGTCGAGTGGGCGGTGCAGCTGCTCCAGCTCCGGCACGCCGGGCAGCTGCCGCAGCTGCGCGGCACGCGTACCCTGAACGCCCTCGCTGCGGCCCGGGACGCGGGCCTGGTGGACCCGGACGACGCCGCGGCGATGACGGCCGGCTGGACCCTCACCGCGCAGGTCCGCAACGCCCTGATGCTGGTGCGCGGCCGGGCTACTGATCAGCTGCCCCGGCACGGGGTGGACCTGGCGGGGGTGGTTCGGCTCCTGGGCCGCGACGATCCGGGCGAGTTCCTCGACGACTATCTGCGCACCGGTCGCCGTTCCCGCGCCGCCATGCAACGCGTCTTCGAGCTCTGAGGACGGCCTCGGGCACGCCGGGGCGTAGCAGACCCGGCGGCCTCGGCGCTGGGCCGAGCGGGTCGGCGAGCGGTGAGTGTCGTTAACTGCCGAGGGTCCAGACCCCGGCCCGTGGCACGGTGACAGCGGTCCACTCGCCGGCTGCCGTGACGGTGCCGCCGGTGGCGGTCAACCAACGGCTGTGCCGGACCCGTACCGGGACCGTGGCGGGCCCGTCGGTCTGGAACGTCACGGTCGCGCCGTCGGCCCGCAGGATCGTGCCGGGGGCACCGACCAGGGGGGTCGGCTCGACCATGGCCCAGACCCGCCAGTGCGGGTCGGACCACACCTCGCGCAGGTAGGGCAGGCCGTCGCGGACCAGCTCCGCCTCGGCCCGGCCGACCCAGGACAGGGGCGCGTCGGGTACGGCCACGTACTGCACCGCGTTCGTCCGCAGCCAGCTGTGGTAGGTCTGGGCGGTCAGCGGAACCCCGGTGCCGGTGGCACCCGGCACCGTGGTGAAGAAGAGCGGATTGCGGTCGATGTCCGCCTGGCGTAGCCAGCCCCGCGCCAGCGGAACCTCGCCCAGCGCCGCCGACTCCCGATAGGTGCGCGTCGGTGGGATCTCCACCCGCCCGGTGAGTTGTTGGGTGGCGAGGAAGTCGCGCAGGGGCGCGAAGTAGGCGGGCCGGGCGGCTGGGTCGGTGGCGCTGCGCAGGTCCGCCGGGACCACCGGTGGCTGCCACCAGAACCCGGCGGCGAGCAGGACGACCAGGGTGAGTCCGCCGCCGGCCCGTAGCCGGCGTAGCCCGGTGCCGCCGGCGGGAACGAGTCGGGCCGGCCAGCGGGGGTGCGTTCGCTCGCCGGTGTGCCGCGGCAACCAGCGGCCGGTGCCGATGGTCGCGGCGGCGGCCAGCAGAGGGAGCGCGAACATCGCCGACAACCGGGTCGCGTTCAGGCCGACCGGGGTGTGCAGCAGCGCCGCCCCGAGTACCCCGGCCGCGGCGAGCAGCGCGCCGACCCGCACCGGCCGGTACGCCACCAGCGCCGCCACCAGCAGGCTGCTCCCCACCGCCCGTACGGTGTCGGTGCGGCTGATGTTCATCCAGCCGCCGTCGCCGAAGAGCAGGGCGGTGAACCCGAGCGGCAGCGCTGCCGCCAGCCCCAGGGCGAGGCCGTCAACGTAGCGGCGGCCGAGCAGCAGCGCGGCACCGGCCAGCCCGACGAAGAGCCCGGCCACCGGGCTGGTCGCGGCGGCCAGCAGCGCCCCGGCGGTGGCCGGCACGAGTCGTCGTCGCCCGGCCGGCAGCGTGAGGGCGAGGAGGGCGGCGAGGCCGAAGGCCACCCCGAGCCCGAACGTGACCCGGCCGGCGACCAGGTTGCCGGCGAAGGTGACCACCCCCACCAGGGCGCCGGTCAACGGCCGGGGGACGTCGACGCGGCACAGCAGGGCAGCGAAGGCGACGGTTGACGCCACCAGGGCGAGCACCCCCGTCACCCGGACGCCGAGCAGCGCCATCACCGGCGGGGAGAGCAGGCTGTAGCCGAACTGGTTGACCCCGCCGTACCACCGCAGGTCGACCGGGGTGGCACCGTGGGCGGCGAAGAAGTCGGCCCGGGCCACCTGGGCGGCGAGGTCCGAGCCCATCGGCGGCAGCAGCAGATACGTGCCGCCGAGCACCACGGCCAACGTGGCGGCCATCGCCACCACCGTCCGTGTGCCCCGCATGCCTACCTCCGTGTCCGCGCCCACGGTACTGGCAACATGTTCTTCCGTGCCCATCCACCTCGTCGGCCGGACCGGCGCGACAACCCTCCCCACCGCCGAGGTACCCCGGTGACCGGCGCAGGCGTGCCTCCGCGCGGGGCCGGGCGGATCCCGGTCCGGGCGGGAGCGGTCCGCTACCTCGGTCTCGTCGGCGCGGTGCTGCTGGCCGTCGCCGGGTACCTCGGGGGAGCGCTGCCCGACGCGACCGACGAGCGGGTGTGGCGCGCCGCCGATGGCCCGCTGACCGTCCTGCTCTGGCTGGTCGGCACCGGCCTGTTGACCGGTGCGTGGTGGGCGCTACGGCACGGTACGCCGTCAACCGGGTGGGCGTACCGCACTGCCGGGCTGTGGTCGGTGCCGCTGCTCGTCGCGCCGCCGCTGGGCAGCCGGGATGTCTACTCGTACGCCTGTCAGGGCTGGGCGTACGGGCAGGGCGTTGACCCGTACGCGGTCGGGGTGGCGGTGGCGGGCTGCCCCTGGGCGGATGCGGTCTCGCCGATCTGGCGGGATACGCCCGCGCCGTACGGGCCGGGTTTTGTGCTCCTCGCCGCGCTGGCGGTGGCGCTCGGTGGTGGGCT
Organism: Salinispora pacifica DSM 45544; assembly: GCF_000378845.1. Taxonomy (NCBI): domain Bacteria; kingdom Bacillati; phylum Actinomycetota; class Actinomycetes; order Micromonosporales; family Micromonosporaceae; genus Salinispora; species Salinispora pacifica. Next base: position 4,564,078 of record NZ_KB905359.1, read on the forward strand.
GGTCGGCGTGGTGGTGGTCTTGCGGCTGATCGCGGTGGCCGGGGTGCTGCTCGTCGCGGTGTGTCTGCTCGGGTTGGCGCGGGCAGCGGGGGTGCCGACTCGGCGGGCGGTCTGGCTGGCGCTGGCCTGCCCCTTGCTGGGGGTGCATCTGGTGGCGGGCGCGCACAACGACGCGGTGATGCTCGGGCTGCTGCTGCTCGGCCTGCTGGTGGTGGTGCGGTTCCCGGGCCGACCATGGCCGCTGCTGGTGGCGGGGGCGCTACTCGGGCTGGCGGTGGGGGTTAAGGCGACTGCGGTGGTGGTGCTGCCGTTCGCGGCGCTCGCCGCGGTGCTCGGTCGGTTCACCGTGCGGTCGGTGCTGCGCGATGGCGGCTGGCTGGCCGCGGGCGCTCTGATCGCCCTGGGGGGCGTCTCGGTCTTCTCCGGCCTGGGCCTGGGCTGGGTGGCCGGGCTGCGCCACAGCGGCGATCTGGAGCAGTGGACATCGCCTCCCACGGCGGTCGGCATGGTCCTGGATTATGCCGGTGAACTCGTTGGTGGGCGTCCCGTGGCGGTGCCGGTGGTCCGGGCGTTGGCGTTGGCGTTGTTGGCGCTGGTCCTGGTGGTGCTGTGGTGGCGGGCCTGGTCGGCCCTGCGCGCGTTGGGTGATGTCCGGCAACGGGTGGTCCGGCTGGAGGCGGCGCGGCCTCGGGTGGCCCTGCTCGGCGCCGGCCTGGCGCTTGCCGCGACGGTGGTGCTCGCCCCCGTCTTCCACCCCTGGTATGCGACCTGGCCGTTGGTCCTGCTGGCGGCGGCCGCGACGCGGACGACCTGGTTCGTGTTGCCCTGCGCGGCGGCGGCCTTTCTCACCTTGCCGGATGGCACCAATCTGGCCCGGCTGGTGAAGGCGCCGGGGGCGCTGGTGATGACCGGGTTGGTGGTGGTGGCTGCCGGGTGGGGGGTGCCGCGGCTGTGGCGGTCCCGGGCCGGTCGGTCCCCGTTCCCGCCGGGCTGACGACGTGTGGGAGTACCGCGACAACGCCTATCTCGGCGTGAAACCGAAACCGGCCGGGTTGCCTCCACAACGTTGTGGAGGCAACCCGGCCGGTTGCTGCAGGGGTTCAGCAGTCGAAGTACATCGCGAACTCGTGCGGGGTCGGGCGCAGCCGCACCGGGTCGACCTCGTTGGTCCGCTTCCAGTCGATCCAGGTGGAGATCAGGTCCGGCGTGAAGACGCCGCCGTCGAGCAGGTAGTCGTGGTCGGCCTCGAGGGAGTCGAGCACCGCCGGCAGCGAGCCCGGCACCTGCTTGACGTCGCCCCACTCCTCCGGCGGCAGGTCGTACAGGTCCTTGTCGATCGGGGTCGGCGGCTCGGTCTTGTTCTTGATGCCGTCGAGGCCGGCCATCAGCATCGCCGAGAAGGCCAGGTAGACGTTGGCCGACGGGTCCGGCACGCGGAACTCGACCCGCTTGGCCTTCGGGTTGCTCCCGGTGACCGGGATGCGGGTGCAGGCGGAGCGGTTGCGCTGCGAGTAGACCAGGTTGACCGGCGCCTCGAAGCCGGGCACCAGCCGGCGGTACGAGTTCACCGTCGGGTTGGTGAAGGCCAGCAGCGACGGCGCGTGCTGCAGCAGACCGCCGATGTACCAGCGCGCGGTGTCGGAGAGGCCGGCGTAGCCGGTCTCGTCGTAGAAGAGCGGATCACCGTTCAGCCACAGGCTCTGGTGGGTGTGCATGCCTGAGCCGTTGTCCCCGAAGAGCGGCTTCGGCATGAAGGTGGCGGTCTTGCCGTTGACCCAGGTCTCGTTCTTCACGATGTACTTGAAGAGCTGGAGTTGGTCCGCGGCGTGCAGCAGGGTCGAGAACTTGTAGTTGATCTCAGCCTGACCGGCGGTGCCGACCTCGTGGTGCGAGCGCTCCACGGTGTAGCCGGCGTCGATCAGCCGACGGACGATCTTGTCGCGCAGGTCGGCGTGGTGGTCAACCGGCGGCACCGGGAAGTAGCCGCCCTTGTACGCGGTCTTGTAGCCGCGGTTGCCACCCTCCTCGTCACGGCCGGTGTTCCACCAGCCCTCGACCGAGTCGATGTAGTAGTACGACTGGTGGGCCGAGGTCTCGTGGCGGATCGAGTCGAAGATGTAGAACTCGGCCTCCGCGCCGAAGTAGGCGGTGTCGGCGATGCCGCTGGCCGCCAGGTACGCCTCGGCCTTCTTCGCCACGTTCCGGGGGTCGCGGGTGTACGCCTCGCGGGTGAACGGGTCGTGAATGAAGAAGTTGAGCGCGAGGGTCTTCTGCGCGCGGAACGGGTCGATGAACGCGGTGGCGACGTCCGGGAGCAGGAGCATGTCCGACTCGTGGATCGCCTGGAAGCCGCGGATGGACGACCCGTCGAATGCTAGGCCGTCGGTGAGGAGCTGGTCGTCAATCGACTCGGCGGGCAGATTGAAGTGCTGCATCACGCCGGGCAGATCACAGAAACGTACGTCGACGAACTTCACGTCCTCGTTCTTGAGGTAACGCAGGAGTTCCTCGGGATTGGCGAACACTCGTCCTCCTGGCTCGTCCACTGAAGTGGCTAGGCTTCTGGCGACGCTATGGCCGAGCGGTTGCCCGGCCATGTCTTCAATGTTTCTGCCGTGTTACGTCCTCCGCGGAGGCTCCGTGAAGCCTTCGCTGCGTGGAGCGGTCAGTCCTGATGCTCCCGGGAGGGGCCAGTGTGCCAGTGTAGTGAAACTTGCGAGGCTTGGTCCGTTTTTTGGGCGTAGGTCGGCGTGTAGCCGGCTGCGGCACTGGCTAGTCTTGAGCGCTGTGACGACCTCGGCTGACCAGCCCGTACCGCCCCGCTCCGACGTCTCCGCCAGTCCGGGCCTGGGGCCGCGCTTCGGCGCATTAGTGATCGACTGGGTGCTCTGCATACTGGTCGCCAGCATCTTCGCCGATCCGTTCCACGACGGGTGGGCTCCCGTGCTCGTGCTCGTCGTCGAGTACGGCTTCTTCATCGGTCTCTTCGCCCAGACCCCCGGGATGTACCTCACCCGAGTCCGCTGTGTCTCCTGGACCAGCGGTGGTCGGATCGGGGTGCTTCGCGCGCTACTCCGCGGTGTCCTGCTCGCGCTCGTGATACCTGCCCTGATCATGGATGCCGACCGCCGTGGCCTGCATGACCGAGCAGCGGGCTCGGTCATCGCCCCCGTCGCCCGCTGACCCAGCTCGGGGTCAGCGGGCGATCCGCGGTCGCGGGCAGGTCAGCGGGGCGATCCGCCGTGGTCGCGGCAGGTCAGCGACCGCGGGCCTGGCGGAAGGCGCCCTTCGGCGGACGCATGTTCTTCGGGATGGCGCCCTTGGGTAGCTGTGGGCGGGCGCTGAGCGCCTTGAGGCGCTTGTCCAGCGCGTTGACATCCCGGCCACTGAGCTTGCGTGGCAACCGCATCAGCGTCATTCGCAGCTTGCGGACCGGCAGCTCGCCCTCCTCCTGGCCGATCACGTAGTCGTAGAGCGGCGCCGAGCCGATCACCTTGGCCAACCGACGCTTCTCCTGGCCGAGCAGGCCGCGCACCCGCTGCGGGTTCCCCTCGGCCAGCAGGATCACTCCCGAACGGCCGATGACCAGGTGCACCATGTCCATCTGCGTGGTCGAGCTGACCGCCGGGGTGACCCGCCAGTCGCCGCGCATGTTCTCGATGATCTGCGCGGCCGCGCCCGGCTGTCCCTCGGCGGCGTTCATCATCGCCCGGTTGGAGCGCAGGTTGAGCACGATCAGCAGGGAGAGCAGCGTCAACAGGATGCCCAGCGGGATCCAGAGCCAGCCCCACACGAAGAACGCCACCACGGTCAGCGCGAGTGGAATGACCACCGCGGCGAAGGCCAGGGGCGCGAACCACCGGTCCTGCTTGGCGGTGAACCGAAACACCATCCCGATCTGCTTCAGCCGCTGGCCGAACGAGACCTTCTCCTGGGGCTTTGCCATGCCCCGAGTCTAGTGGTCGGCGAATCTCGCGCGGCCTGGGCGTACTGGTCATGCCGGGCGCCGGCCGCCCCTGTGGCGCTGAGCAGGTCCCTCCCTGCCGGTGGGGCAGGGAGAGGGCGGCCGCGACCACGGCGGCGGCCCCCACCCGGAAACGGTCAGCTGTCGCGGTCAACCGGGGCGTCGCCACGGGCCGCGAGGGCCTGCCGGTAGAGGCGGCCGGCGCGGTACGACGAGCGGACCAGCGGGCCGCTCATCACGCCGGCGTAGCCGATCTCCTCGGCCTCCTTCTGAAGCTCGACGAACTCCTCCGGCTTGACCCAGCGTTCGACGGGGTGGTGGCGGGGGGAGGGGCGCAGATACTGCGTGATGGTGATCAGCTCGCAGCCCGCATCGTGCAGGTCCCGGAGGGCTTGCGAGATCTCGGCGCGCTCTTCGCCCATGCCGAGGATCAGATTGCTCTTGGTTACCAGGCCGGCGGCGCGGGCCTGCCGGATCACGTCCAGGGACCGCTCGTAGCGGAAGGCCGGCCGGATCCGCTTGAAGATCCGCGGCACGGTCTCGACGTTGTGTCCGAGCACCTCCGGCCGGGCTCCGAAGACCTCGGCGAGCTGCTCGGGGACGGCGTTGAAGTCGGGGATCAACAGCTCGACACCGCAGCCCGGCCGGAGGGCGTGAATCTGCCGCACGGTCTCCGCGTAGAGCCAGGCGCCGCCGTCGGGCAGGTCATCGCGGGCGACTCCGGTGACGGTCGCGTAGCGCAGCCCCATCGAGACCACCGACTCGCCGACGCGGCGGGGCTCGTCGGCGTCAAACTCGGCCGGCTTGCCGGTGTCGATCTGGCAGAAGTCGCAGCGGCGGGTGCACTGGTCGCCGCCGATGAGGAAGGTGGCCTCCCGGTCCTCCCAACATTCGTAAATGTTGGGGCAGCCGGCTTCCTGACAGACGGTGTGCAGCCCCTCGCGCGTGACGAGCCCGCGCAGCTGGGTGTACTCCGGGCCCATCTTGGCCTTGACCTTGATCCAGGGTGGTTTCCGCTCGATCGGCGTCTCAGCGTTGCGCGCCTCGATCCGCAGGAGGCGCCGCCCCTCGGGAGCGGGCGTCGCGGTACGCGCTGCCTGACCGGCCGTCGGCGCAGAGTGCTCGATCGTCACGAAGTCGAGCCTACGCCCGTCGCCCACCGTCGATGCGTGTTGGGCGACGGGCATCACGCCGCTGCAGCGGTGACGCCGGACACCGCGCCGCCCCCGACGCCCCACCGCCGTGGCGCCGTGCCGCCACGGTGCTGCGGGGAGTTCCCCGCGGAGCGGTGGAACCTGACCGACAGCACCACTCACCCGTGCCGTACCCAGCGCTCGGTTTGGCGATCTTGACGCGTGGCCAGAATAAGTTATTCTGCTAGAGAACTAGTAGAACGGGGGTGGACGGATGATCGATTTCTACTTGAACGCAAAGTCGGGGGTCGCGCCGTACATGCAGCTCATCCAGCAGGTGCGGCACGCGCTTCGGCTCGGCGTGCTCCATGAGGGCGACCGACTGCCCACTGTCCGGGAGGTGGTGGCCCAGCTCGCGATCAACCCGAACACGGTGTCGAAGGCGTACCGCGAGCTGGAGTACGAAGGTCTGGTCACGGCCCGGCAGGGGCGGGGCACCTTCATCGCGAAGACGCTCGACGGCCCGGCGGTCGCGGCACAGGAGCTGCTGCGGCAGAAGCTGGAACAGTGGCTGGTCGAGGCCCGCGAGGCGGGCCTCGACGACGAAGGCGTCGAGGCGCTGTTCCTGAGCACGTTCCGCGCCTTCGCGGAGGCGAGGGCATGACCAACGTGCTTCGGTCGGAAAATCTGACCAAACGGTACGGTCGCCGCACCGCGCTCTCCGGTTGCACGCTCGACGTGCCGGTGGGCCAGGTCGTCGGCCTGGTCGGCCCGAACGGTGCGGGTAAGTCGACCCTGCTGCAACTGGCCTGCGGACTGCTCGAACCGACCGCCGGAATGATCGAGGTGCTCGGGGAGCGCCCGGTCAGTGGCTCGGCTCGGGTCGGCTTCGTCGCCCAGGACGCCCCGGTCTACGCCGGACTGACTGTCGCCGAGCACCTACGGCTGGGCGCCCGCCTGAACCCGTCCTGGGACAGCGCGCTCGCCCAGCGGCGAATCGCCCAGGCCGGGCTCGATCCGAGTCAGAAGGCCGGCAAGCTCTCCGGCGGCCAGCGGGCCAATCTGGCGCTGACCGTCGCCGCCGCCAAACGGCCCGAGCTGCTGCTGCTCGACGAGCCGGTGGCGGCGCTCGACCCGCTCGCCCGCCGCCTGTTCCTGCAGGCACTGATGGAACTGGTGGCGGAGCAGGAGATGACCGTCATCATGTCCTCGCATCTGGTCTCCGACCTACAACGAATCTGTGACCACCTGATCGTGCTGGTCGGCTCCCAGGTGCGGCTGGCCGGCGACGTCGACGACCTGCTCGCCAGCCACCATCGCCTGATCGGCCCTCGGCGTGAGTCCGTGGACGTCGCATCGTACGGCTGGACTCTCATCGAGGACCGGCACACCGCCGCGCAGTCGACCCTGGTGGTACGCAGCACCGCCCCGATCGACGACCCGTCGTGGCAGGCCGACCAGCTCGATCTGGAGGACATCCTGCTCGCCTACCTGAGTGAGTCGGCCCCGGCGGCCGCGCCGGAACGAGTGCTGGAGGCACAGCGATGACCTGGTTGGCCTGGCGGCAGTTCCGGACCCAGGCCATCGTCGGCGCAGCCTGCCTGGCCGTGCTGTTCGGTGCTCTCCTTTTCACCTGGTGGCAGGTCCGCGGTCTGGCGGTGAGCACCGGATACACCGGCTGCACCGGCAACGACTGCCAGAAGGCGGCAGACTCCTTCCTGGACGAGATAGAGCAGAGCCTGGCCGGCCGGGTCCAGCTCGCCGGCGTCGGCGCGTCCTTCGGGCTGCCCGCCCTGGTCGGCGTGTTCTGGGGCGCCCCGACGGTGGCACGGGAACTCGAAACCGGAACGTACCGGATCGCCTGGAGCCAAACCGTCTCCCGACGCCGCTGGCTGCTCGTCAAGCTGTCGGTCGGTGGCCTGGCAGCCGCACTCGTCGCGGGTGCGCTCAGCCTCGCCCTGACCAGCTGGGCGCAACCCATCGACGACGCCCACGCCACCCTGGCCCACGCCAATCTGATCACCCCGTTGGTCTTTCCCACCCGCGGCGTGGTCCCGATCGGCTACGCCACCCTCGCCTTCGCGATCGGGGTGACCGCCGGACTGATGCTGCGCCAGACCCTGGCCGCGATGGCGGTGACCCTGGCACTCGTCGTGGCGACACAAATCGGCGCCGTCGAACTACGCCCGCTGATCGCCGACCCCGTGCATCGCGTCACCGCGCTGACCGCCGAGCGTGCCAACATGGTCGCGAGAATGAACGACGTGGTGACCAGGGTCGAGGGCTGGCCGAGCGAAACTGATTCGTGGGAGCTGTCGAACGCCATCGTGACCACGCCCGGCGGTCCGGAGTATCGCGGGCCGACCGACCAGGAAAAGTGCACACCGGATTGCCGGGAGTGGCTGGGCGCACAGGGGCTGCTGCAGGAGGAGCGCTACGTGCCGGCAAGGCGGTTCTGGCTGGTGCAGTGGCGGGAACTCGGGGTGTTGCTCGCTCTGACCGCCGCCCTGTCGCTCATTTCGCTCTGGTGGATCCGGCGTCGGCCAGCCTGAGCGACCCGGTGTGCGGCCCACCCAGCGGGCCGGTGTCGGCAATCGACGCCGGCCCGGGTCTGGCGGGCCTCGGCAGGGCCCGGGCCCTCGCGGCTCAGGGCTCGATGAGGGTGGGCAGGTGCCGCTCGACCACCGGAAGGGCGTCCGCCACGGTCACCGGTCGGCCCAACTCGGCGGCGAGCGAGGTCACCCCGGCGTCGCTGATGCCGCACGGCACGATCCGGTCGTAGTACGTCAGGTCGCAGTCACAGTTCAGCGAGAAGCCGTGCAGGGTGACGCCGCGGGCGACGCGGATGCCGATGGCGGCGACCTTGCGTGCGGGCCCGCGGTCGTCCGCCGGCACCCAGACCCCGCTGCGCCCCTCGATCCGGCCGGCCGTCAGCCCGAACTCGGCGCAGACGTCGATCAGCATCTGCTCCACCCGGCGCACGTACGCGACCACGTCGACCGGGTTGGGCAGGCGCAGGATCGGATAGCCGACGAGCTGACCCGGACCGTGCCAGGTGATTTTTCCCCCCCGGTCGACGTCGATGACCGGCGTGCCGTCGATCGGCCGGTCCCACGGCTCGGTGCGTTTGCCCGCGGTGTAGACGCTGGGGTGCTCCAACAGCAGCACGGCGTCGCCACGTTCGTCGGCGACCACCGAGTCGTGCAGCCGGCGCTGCTCCTCCCACGCGGCCTCGTAGCCGAGAGTGCCGGCGTGGACAATGGTCAGGTCCGGGGTAGTCGTGCTCACGACGACCAGCCTAGTCCCGTACCCGCCAGTCACTCCGGCTCGTGATCCGGCTCACCGGTGTGCCGGGGCACGGTGCGTCGTCCCCGGGGCTCATCCTGGCGGGATCCGCCAGAGCCAGACGTCCTCGACGCGCTCCGGCTCACCGAACAGCGCGGTGGCGGTCTGCAGGAGCGCCTCCTCGTCGACGGCCCACTTCGCCCCGTGTACCTGGTCCGGGAGTACCACCGCCTCGATCTGCCAATACCGCAGGTCGGCTTCGACATCCGCCCGGGTGCCCTCGGTGACGATCGGCACCACACCCAGGCGGGCGGCCTCGTCGAGGATGGCGCTCAGTGGCCGGGGCACCGGACCGATCCGGCCGCGCCCGTCCGGGCCGCCCGGGCCGAGGAAGAACCCGGCCGGGATCCGGAACTCGCCCTGCCGGTCGGCGAGAACGTGCGCCTGCCACCGCTGCCCGTCCGGGTACACGTCCACGGCCAGCGGGATCGGCGTGAGAACGCCGCCCGGTGAGACGTAGTCCCGCCAGGTGCCGGAGGTGAAGAAGCGTGGGATCGGCTCCCGCTCGATAGTGATCAGCGGGGACGGTGTCAGCGGAACCAGCGCCACGGCGAACGCCGCCAGCCAGGCGAGCCGGGCCGGCCGGGAGCGCGGTGGTTCGGCCCGGAGCGCATCCACGGTGTACGCGAGCAGCACCCCGATCACCGGCGCCACGACCAGCGCCAACCGGGCGGGCAGCGCGGCGTTCACCACCGGTAGGTGAGCCAGCAGGTCGAAGGGCATCGGCAGGTCGAAGCGGCGGCCGGCGAACGTGGCCTGCGGCCCGAATGACAGTACGGTGAAGACCACCGCCACCGCCCCGAGTGCCCAGAGTGTGGCCCGCTGGGGCGCCTGCTTGACGCGTCGCCACAGCAGCACGAAGGCGGCGATGGTGAGCAGCAGCAGCGGTAGCCCGAAGAACGAGTTCTCCTCGGTGGGGTTCGGGGCGAGACCGGTCCGGAGCCCGACCTCGCCGGCGATCGAGCGCCGAGGGTACGCGCCGTACGCGGCGATGTTCTCGGAGTGGATCACCGCGTCGAAGCCGGTGCCGTCGAAGCGTTGTGGGCCGGCGAAGTGCAGCCACAGCGGGTACGCCAGCAGCACCCCCGCCACCAGCGCGGTCACCGCGAGCCCGCCGAGGAAGCCCGGCAGCACCGCGCGGGCCTCGGCGCGGCTGGCCGGGTGCAGCGCCCAGACGACGACGAAGAGGCCGAGGGCGATCGCGGTGAAGAAGAGCCCCTCAGCGGCGATGGAGAACGCCACCGCGACCAGCACACCGAGGATGACGCCGTCACGGATCCGGTGGCCGCTGCGACGTAGCGCGAAGACGCGCCAGATCAGCAGCGGGACCAGCCAGCCGGCGGTCCAGTTCAGGTGGGCGTTGGCGTGCGAGACCATGCCGGGGGAGAAGCCGATGAAGAGGCCACCGAGCCCGGCGGCGAGCGGGCTGCGGGCGAACTGGCGGTTGAATAGCCAGTACCAGGCGATCGCGGTGGCGGCGAGGTTGAGCGTGAGGATCACCAGGAAGGTGGCCGGCGGCCCGATCAGGTACGTCAGGGGCGCGAAGAGCGCCGCGTACACGGTGATCGACGTGTTGACCGCGAGGTTGACCCCGTCGGGCACGTTGATCATGTGGGTGAAGAGCGGGTTCTGCCCGTGGGTGAGGGAGTGCCCGCCGAAGGCCAACAGCCATTCGAACAGCGCCTGGTCGCTGGAGTTGACCATGATTGTGCGACCGTTTGGGTCCCGCCAGAGCCCGCTGGTCACCCAGACTGCGAGGGCGAGCGCGATGAGCGTCACGAGCAGATCTGCCCGGCGGCTACGGCGCACGCGGGCGGGCGGGGTCGGCGTGGACACGGACGGCGAGGTCGGCACGGAGCGGACGTTACCAACCGGAGCTGGACGCGCCGGTCAGACCTGCGCGGAAGAGTTCGTTAAAGCCGGTCGCTGTCGCTGTCGCTGTCGCTGTCGCTGTCGCCGCGCCCGGCACCGGCTCACTGTTCATCGGTCCGGTTCCGCCGCGAGCGCGGCGTGCAGGGCGCTGGCCAGATCCGGATGACGGTAAGTGAACCCCGCTCGGGTCAGCGCCCCCGGCAGGACCCGAGCGCTGGTCAGCGCCTCCTGTGCGAAGCCCCCGAGAGCCACCCTGAGCGCCAGCGCCGGGATCGGGATGATCGCCGGACGGTGCAGCTGCCGGGCCAGTTCCCGGGTGAACTCGGCGTTGGTCACCGGTGCTGGCCCGACCGCGTTGACCGGGCCGGTGAGGTCGGCGCGGTCAATGGCGAGGGCGGCGGCGTCCAGCCAGTCCACCATCGCGATCCACGGCAGCCACTGCCGGCCGCTGCCCAACCGGCCCGCGATACCGAGCCGGAACGGTAGCAACTGCGGCTTGAGTAGCCCGCCCTCGCGGTGCAGCGGCAACCCGGTCCGCAGCCGGACCACGCGTACCCCGGCGTCCTCGGCCGGCCGGGTCGCGGCCTCCCAGCCCCGGCAGACATCGGCCAGGAAGCCCTTGCCGGGCCCCGCCTCCTCGTCGACGGCCCGGTCACCGGTGTTGCCGTACCACCCCACGGCCGACGAGTTGACCAGTACCTTCGGACGGTCGGCGGCCGGCAGCCCGGCGATCGTGATCGCCAGTGTGGTGGTGGTGTCCACCCGACTGGAGCGGATGACCCGCCGGTACGCGTCGTTCCACCGGCGGTCACCGACCCCCGCACCGGCCAGGTTGACCACGGCGTCAGCCTCCGCCACCACCGCCGGGTCGAGCTGGGCCGCGGTCGGGTTCCACTGCCGTTCGTCGGCGCCGTGCGGCGGCCGACGGACCAGCCGGGTCACATGGTGCCCGTCCGCGCTGAGTCGGTCGGCAAGTCGGGTGCCGAGGAAGCCGGACGCGCCGGCCATCAGAATCCGCATGCCTATATTCTCGGACACGGGTGACCAATAGATGCGTTGAGTTGGTCACCCGACCGTTTCGACTGGGGTTTGCCGAAGACCCGCCAGCAGACGCTCGACTTCGGCGTACGCGTCCGCCGGGAGCGGACCACGGGCGAGGGTGCCGATATTCTCCGCTGCCTGGGCGACGGTGCGGCAGCCTGGGATCGGTACGGTCCGTGGGCTGCGGGCCAGCAGCCAGCCCAGCGCGCCCTGCGCCAGGGTGCGACCGTCGGCGGTGAGCGCCGCCCGGATCCGCGTCACCCGCTGGGCCCACTTTGGGGTGGGGCGGCCGTCGGTGAACCAGACCAGCCACGGCGCAGCCTCGCCGCGAATATCGTCGGAGCCGACCGCCCGGGTCGCGCCGGTGAGCAGACCCATCGCCAGTGGACCCTTGTTGATGCTCGCCAGGTCGTAGGTGTCGCAGACGGCGAGCATCGCGGCGTTGTCCCTCAACACCGACTGGTCGTGTTGAACGGTGGCACAGTGCGCTCCGGCCGCCGCGACCGCCGCCGCCGATCGCGGATGGTCGGTGCTCCAGCCGTACGCTCGGATTTTGCCCTCGCTCACCAGGTCCTCCAGCGTGTCGATCAGGTCGAGCGCGGCGGACGTCGAGAGGTCGTTGAGGTGTAACTGGTAGAGGTCGACGTGGTCGGTGCCGAGGCGGCGTAGCCCACCGTCGCCCAGAGCGGCCCGCCGATCGCCCAGCAGTCCATTCCGATCGCGTTGACCTCGATTCCGCTGTGGCCCAGTGTCCGTGTCGTCGTCATGCGGGCCAGCCTGGGACCTGGAGTGCACTCCAGGTCAAGTACTTCGAGGGTGCCGCCGATGCCAGGGGTGATGGGTGGTCCTGGAGGGGACCACACTCGTGTTGTGCCGCAGGGACTGACACCTTCGTGAACTCCGAAATCGGCTGGTGGGAGGTCCTCGCGAATGGTGGTGGTTACTGCGGCATACATCGACCGCACTTTGGAACAATTTTCTGGCTAATCACCAAACGGACTAAGCTTCTACCGAACGGGTGTTAGCGTCCATCCATGGGCGAAAAAGGTCGGGGGATTGTCGTCGCCGCCACCGGTGACCTGCTCATCGTGCGCGACCGCCCAAACGATATGTTTCAGCACGTACGGGACCAGTTGACGGAGGCTGACATCACCTTCGGCCAGTTGGAGACGCCGTACTCCGACCAGGGGTCCCGGAGCTCATGCGGGGCGCGCGGCGCGGTCCCGAACGATCCGGCGAACTACGCGGCGATCCCGCACGCGGGTTTCAATGTCATCTCGATGGCGAGCAACCACGCCGGCGACTGGGGGGCCGAAGCGCTGCTCGACTGCATCGAGCGGTGCCGCTGCGACGGGATCACCGTGGTGGGTGCGGGTGCGAACATTGACCAGGCACGCCGGCCCGGGGTCATCGAACGCGACGGTACCCGGGTCGGATTCTTGGCCTACTGTTCGGTCGCGCCGGAGGGTTACTATGCCGGGCCGGGTCAGCATGGTGTGGCACCGATGCGGGCGAGAACGTTCTATGAACCGTTTCAGTTCGACCAGCCCGGTGCTCCACCCTCGGTCAGATCCCTGCCGGACGACTCCGATCTGGCGGCGCTCGTCGCGGACATCGGCGAGTTGCGCGACCAGGTGGACGTGTTGATCGTGTCACTTCACTGGGGCCTGCTCTTTCAGCGCTCACGGCTCGCGGAGTACCAGCCGGTGGTGGCGCATGCGGCGATCGACGCCGGTGCCGATGTGGTGATCGGGCACCACCCGCATATCCTGAAGCCGGTCGAGGTCTACCGAGGCAAGGTCATCTTCTACAGCTTGGGTGACTTCGCCCTCGAGATCAACGAGCGCTGGTGGCAGTCGTTCAGCCGGGAGTGGTTCGAGAAAGCGGTGCGGTTCTATCAGGCACTCGCCCCCGGCCAGGATCTGCACGAGGAGGGCCGAAAATCGATGATCGTCCGGCTGCACATCGTCGACGGTCAAATCGACCGGGTTGGCTTCGTGCCCGTAGTGATCAATGAGGCGCGCGAGCCGGTGCCGTACCGGGCGGACACCGCGGACGGGCGCGCGGTTCGTACCTACCTGGCGCAGATCACCGCTGAGGCGGAAATCGACACCACCTTCGACGTGGTCGGCGAGGAGGTTCTGGTCCGCGTTTGATCATTGTTGGCGAGGGGCAGGTCACGGTAGTTGACCTCCCCGCCACCCACCGCTCCTCTAGGCTGCCGACCTGCCCGGGTACGCACCGTCGGAGGCCGCGCGGCGCAGCGGCTTCAGCCGCGACACGCTTCGGTACTACGAGAAGATTGGCCTGCTTAGCGAGGTCGGCCGCACCTCCGGTGGGCGGCGCGTCTTCACTGACGACGACTGGACTGGCTGATGTTGTTCCGCTGCCTGCGCGACACCGGCATGCCGATCACCGAGATGTGCCGGTACGCCGACTTGGTCAGGGAGGGCGACCACACCGTGGGGGAGCGTCAGGCGTTGCTGGAACGGCACGCTGGGCGGGTCCAGGAGCGAATGCACCTGCTCGAACGTCAGTACGTTCATTTGCTGGCGAAGATTCGCGCCTACGACAGCCATGGGCGTCCGCGCTAGCTGCCCGACGGGTTCGACGGTTCGGGTCGACCCTTCCCCTGGCCCGGCTGGGCGGGGGTGGGAATTCGGTTGAGGTTTCGACCGAGGTCGGCCAGCCAGTGGTCGACCTCGATCAGGTGCAGGACGTCGCCCTCTCGATTGTCACCCTGAATGATCTCGCGGACCTGGTCGGCGACACCCGTCGTTGGTTGCGTGACGGGAGTCGCACCGTGCAGGCGACCCCGCGCCATGCGGCTGGCCAGGTCGGCGTAGTCGGACCGCAGCCGTTGAGCCCGGCGTACGAGCTGGCCGGTGGGCCCGGGCCACCGGTGCGCCAGCGTCCCAGCCTGGTCACCGGTACCGAGTCGCTCCGCACCGCGCACAATGCGATGCCCCGCGGCCAGGGCCGCCTCCCAGTCCACATCGGTGGGGCGCGGAGCGGTGTGCTCCAGGTGATACTGGCAGAACGATGCGTCGGTGAGGATCTGCGCTCGGTGCGCGGCCGCAAGCGCCTGCTGGCCCCGGGCTCGTCCCGCTACCTTCAGAACCGTCTCCTCGATCGCCTCGGCGCCCGCGTCGAGATAGGCCGACGTGTACCGGCGGAGCTCACCACCGCCACCCTTCGGCCACATGAGCACGCCGGCGACGACGCCGATCGCCGCGCCGATCAGGACGTCCAGCAGGCGGACACCGGCCAGATGCCAGTCGGTCGGGGTGAGCTGAGCGAAGGCGGCGATCAGCACCAGCGTGAGAAACGCCTGCGCCCAGGCGAGCCCGAGTAGTGGGCCCACCCCCAGGGTCAGCCCCAGCGCCAGGGGCAGGATCACCACGTACGTCTCCTGCCCGGGAGCGGCCAGCAGCAGCAGTGCCCCGGCAGCGGCGCCGACGAGGGTGCCCGCCATGGCCCGGCGGAACGTGGTCCACGTCTCCGCCGCGGAGGTCCGGAGGAGGCTGAGGGTGGCCAGGAGCACCCAGAAGCCGTGCTCCAGATCCAGCGCACCGGCGACGAACCGGGCGGCGGCCAGAGCGACGGCGAGTCGCAGGGCCCGCTGGAAGAACACGGAACGTGGGGTGAGGTGTATCCGCAGCCGTTGCCAGTACAGCGACGGGGTGCTCCGCCGGAGATACCAGAAGCTGTGCGGTCCGCCCGGTTGGTGGGGGGTGTTGCCAGGGTGGCCTCCGGCGATTCGGACGGCTGTCGCGACGAAATCCGTGTGCCGGGCCAGCGACCGGACGATCACGGCCACGCGGAGCTTCTCAGTAGTGGCTGATCGTCCGCCGTCCGGCTGCTGGTGCTCGCTGGAAACGGCCCGGTCGGGGGACGCCCGCTCCGTTCCCAACAGCGCGTCGCCGGAGTGGCGCAGGGACGCCGCGCAGCGCCGTAGTGACCTCGCCGCGCCCACGTCGGTGGTCGTGGGGTGGGCCTGCAGGAGCCAGTCGGCGTGCCGGAATGTCTGATGTAGGTCGGTAGCCGCGTCCCGCAGCGCGTGGTCTCGCCGGCTCGCCGACGATGCCCGCTCGGACGGCGGCAGCCGCCACATCTGGGTCTGCGTGACCGCGTCGGCCGCCGTGGCCCGGCGCCGTCGGGCCGCTTCGCCCGCGGCCGGCTGCCCATCCAGCAGGTCCGCGAGCGCGGCGACGAACGAGGCGATACTCCGCGCGGCCCAGCCCAGGCGCTGCGCGCTGGTTGCCGGCGCCGGCCCGGGCCAGAGCCACACCTCCGCTGCCGCGATCAGTACGACGGCGAGCGTCACGCCGGCCAGCCGTTCCGGCAGGGTGTCGGGCTGGTACGGGGGAAAGCTGGCCAGGATGTAGGAGATCTGAAACGCGCCGACGAGGCCGATCAGGCGAGGTCCGCCGACACCGGCGAACGCCACGGCGAACCCGATCACGAGCATGCCGATCGTGGCGGCCCAGGTGCTCACCGCCAGCACGGTCCCGACGGCGATCAGGACCCAGATGACCGGCAGGGCGGCGAGCAGCGTCCGGGCCCGGTGCGCCGGCCCGCCCGGCAGCTGGGCGAAGATGCCGGCGGCGATGGTGCCGAAGAGCGCGTATGTGGCCATGATCGTGCTGTTCAGGCCGTACCGGAAGCCGTAGAAGAGGAGGCACGCGACGAGGGTCACCCGGGCCGCATGGCGGATGGCGCAGTAGTCCGGATCCCGTTGCCGAAGCCACTCCAGGGCACGGACGTGTCGCGACCACACCTGCGTAGCGTATCGAAACGACTACTCGCTCCGGACCTCGTTGACGACGTGTTCGGCGCGGCACCCACCGCCGTTCGTCAGGTTCGCCGGTGGGTAGGGGCCGGACGTCCGGCTTCGGTGCCAGCCGAGGAACCGGTCGAAGAGCTGACCCGCGTCCGGCATCTCCCGCGGGTTGAGCGCGTGCAGTTGTTCGGTCGCCTCGTACAGCAGCCCGCCGAGGTAGATGATCAACGCAATCTGATCGTGGGCGTACTCCCGCAGCAGCGTCAAACGTGCGGAGCCGCACGGCCACGATGCGCCGCATCGTCGACACAGCCAGACCGGCCGCAGGGGCGTGTGCGGACGTTTCGTCACTAGTGCCCACCGTTCGCCCGCCAGGCCTGCGCGAAGGTCAACCGCCCGGCCCGCCCCACCTGTGGGTTGGCCTGGGTCGGCTCGTCGTGCCAACGGGTGTTTCGCGGCCTCGGCCTCGGAGTCGGCGGCTCGGTCGGGATGGGCGTGTGCCGGTCCGGGCAGGCGGTCCAGCGTAGGCTGCACGAGCACCAGCGCCGTAGCCCCGCCAGGTCCGCCGGTGGCGGGGAGCGAGTGGCACCGGCGGGTCGGGTCGCCACCACCGGGGGAGTACGCGCGGTGTGTTTCGCCTCGGCGAGTTGCGCTCCGCGCCGGTCGGTCGAGGTACGGCTCGTGGCATGGCGTCTCCTCTCGGGTCGCGGCACCGGAGGACCGGCGCGCGGAGGGCCCGGGCCAGGACGGTTGACGCCCGGAACTGTCCCCGGGGGTCTGAGGTCCTTCTCTGCGTTGGAGGCTCGGGCAGGGCGTGGCACCCGACCGCTATATAAAGCAAGGCATCGGTGGGCATTGGTTGCGATCACAAGTAGTCGCGTGATCAAATGGCGGTGCAGACCAGGGAGATTAAGATGCCCGCCAAACCCAAGTGGGCGAAGCTCGTTGACCACATCCGTGAGCAGGTTGCGTCCGGTGAGCTCGCTCCGGGAGACAAACTCCCATCAACACGGCAGCTCTGCGAGGAGCATGGCGTCTCCGCCATCGTCGTGCGTCAGGCCATCTTCGCGTTGCGTACCGAAGGCTTGGTAGAAGGCGTGCAGGGAGTCGGCGTGTTCGTCGCAGAACCGCCGGAGGGTGACAGCAGCGGCTAGCGCCGCTCGTGACCTGTCCATTGCTGCACCTGCACCCGGTCGCGTAACGGGGCGGACCGTGCGTCCTGCGTTTCGCGGGCACCAAGTTTGTTCATGGTCGAATGGCGGTGCAGACCTGGGAGTGTGGATGCCCGCCAAAGCGAAGTGGGTGCTCCTCGCGGACCATATCCGTGCGCGGATCGAGTCCGGGGAGTGGGCGCCGGGGGAGAAGTTGCCGTCAACGGCGCAGCTCAAGCAGGAGCACGGCGTGTCGCAGACGGTCGTGCGCCAGGCGATCCTGGTCCTTCAGACGCAAGGGTTCGTCGAGGGAGTCCACGGCGTCGGTGTCTTCGTCGCCGAGTAGCCGGACCCGTGAGACGACGGTGGGCTGCCCGGATCACCGGGCAGCCCACCGTCGTCGGGTCGGGTGTTACCGGCCCAGTTCGGCCTCGAAGTTGCCGGCCTCCAGCCGCTCCTTGACCGCGCCAAGGAAACGGGCCGCGTCGGCGCCGTCGATCAGCCGGTGGTCGTACGACAGGGCCAGGTAGATCATCGACCGGACGGCCACGACCTCGCCCAGTTCCGGGTCGTTGACCACGACCGGACGCTTGACCACGGCACCCGTGCCGAGCATCGCCGACTGCGGCGACGGCACGATCGGGGTGTCGAAGAGGGCACCCCGGCTGCCGGTGTTGGTCAGCGTGAAGGTCGCGCCAGCGAGCTCATCCGGGCTGATCTTGCTGGTCCGGGTGCGCTCGGCCAGGTCGGCGACCCGCTTGGCGATACCGCCCAGGTTGAGGTCGCCGGCGTTGTGGATGACCGGCACCATCAGGCCCCGCTCGGTGTCCACGGCGACGCCGAGGTGCTCCGCCTCCGGGTAGGTGATCGTCCCGGCCCCCAGGTCCATCTGGGCGTTGACGATCGGGAACGCCTGCAACGCCTCGACGGCCGCCAGGGCGAAGAAGGGCAGGAAGGAGAGCTTTACGCCGTGTCGCTGCTGGAAGGCGTCCTTCGCCTGCGCCCGCAGCTTGGCGATCCGGGTGACGTCGACCTCGACCACGGTGGTGAGCTGCGCCATCTCGTGCAGCGACTCGTGCATCCGCTTCGCGATGGTCGTACGGATCCGCGGCAGCTTCTCGGTGCTACCCCGCTTGCTGCTGGGCGTGGGCCGGGCCGCTGGCTTCGCCGCGGGGGCGGCGGGCTGCGCCGCCGGGGCCGGAGCCGCCTTGGCGGCGCGGGCCTGCTCGGCCGCGTCGAGCACGTCCTGCTTGCGGATCCGGCCACCCACGCCGGTGCCGTTGACCGTGGCGAGGTCAACCCCGTGCTCGCCGGCGAGCTTGCGGACCAGCGGGGTGACGTAGCCGGCGTTCTCCGTGCCACCGGTCGTCGCCGGCCGGGGGGCGGGCGCGGACGGGGCGGAGGCCTGCTCCGCCTTCGCCGGATCGGGGGCGCTCTCGGCTTCGGCCGCCGGCTCGTTGTAGGAGGCGCCCGGGGTCGGCTCGGTGACCTCCGGCTCCGGCTTCGGCTCCGGCTTCGGCTTGGGTTCCGGCTTCGCCTCGGGCTTGGGTTCCGGCTTCGCCTCGGGCTTGGGCGCCGGCTTGGGCTCGGGCTTCGCCGCCGCACCGGCCGTGCCGACGATCGCCAGCGTCGCGCCGACATCGGCGGTCTCGTCCTCCGCCACGGTGATCTCCAGGACGGTCCCGGCGACCGGCGAGGGGATCTCGGTGTCCACCTTGTCGGTCGACACCTCGAGCAGCGGCTCGTCAACCTCGACGGTGTCGCCGACCTGCTTGAGCCAGCGGGTGACGGTGCCCTCGGTGACACTCTCGCCGAGGGCCGGCATCGTCACCGGGCTGCCGTCGCCCGACGAGCTGCCCTCGTCGGAGGGCGCGGGAGCCGGCTGCTCCTGCTCCGGCTCCGGGCCGGTGCCCTCGGCGGCGGCGGTCGGCTCGGGCGCCGACTGCCGCGGCTCGGCCTCGCCGCCGCCCGCCGCCCCGCTGCCGCCCGACGCCTCATCGCCGATCGTCGCCAGCTCGCTGCCGACCTCGGCGGTCTCGTCCTCGCCGACCACGATGCGGGTCAGCACACCGGCCGCGGGGGACGGGATCTCGGTGTCCACCTTGTCGGTCGACACCTCGAGCAGCGGCTCGTCAACCTCGACGGTGTCGCCCTCCTGCTTGAGCCAGCGCGTGACGGTGCCCTCGGTGACGCTCTCACCGAGCCGGGGCATGGTGACCGATACCGGCATTTTCTCCAGACTCCTTCATTCCCCTGATGGGATCGTCGCCCGTCGCCGGACGCCGTGGTTGTCGTGTCAGGCGTGCGCGTGCAGCGGCTTGCCGGCGAGGGCCAGGTGTGCCTCACCCAGCGCCTCACTCTGGGTCGGGTGGGCGTGCACGAGCTGTGCCACCTCGGCGGGGTACGCCTCCCAGTTATAGATGAGCTGGGCCTCACCGATCAGCTCACCGACCCGAGCACCCACCATGTGCAAGCCGACGACCGGGCCGTCCTCGACCCGGACCAGCTTGACGAAGCCGGACGTCTTGAGGATCTGGCTCTTGCCGTTGCCGCCCAGGTTGTAGTTGTAGGTCTTGATCTTGTCGGTGCCGTACTGCTCCTTGGCCTTCGCCTCGGTCAGGCCGACCGACGCCAGCTCGGGGTCAGAGTAGGTGACCCGAGGAATGCCGGCCTCGTCGATGACGGCCGGATTCTCTCCGGCGATCTCCTCGGCGACGAAGATGCCCTGCTGGAAGCCGCGGTGTGCCAGCTGGAGGCCGGGCACGATGTCGCCGACCGCGTAGACGTTCGGCACGCTCGTGCGCTGCCGCTCGTCGGTCAGCACGTAGCCCCGGTCCATCCGGACGCCCTGCTCCTCGTAGCCGAGGCCGGCGGTGTTCGGTCCCCGACCGACGGCGACCAGCAGCAGCTCGGCCTCAACGGTCTCGCCGCCGGCGATGGTCACGCGAACGCCGCTGTCGGTCTTCTCGACCTTCTCGAACGGCTTGCCGACCCTAAAGTTGATCTTCCGCTTCCGGAAGGCCCGCTCCAGCGCCTTCGATGACTCCGCGTCCTCGGCGGCGACCAGCCGGGGCAGCGCCTCAATGATCGTGACGTCCACCCCGAAGGACTTCCACACGCTGGCGAACTCCACCCCGATGACGCCGCCACCGAGCACGATCACCGACGCGGGGACCCGGTCCATCACCAGCGCGTGGTCGCTCGTGATGATCCGCTCGCCGTCGACCTCCAGGCCGGGCAGGCTCTTCGCGTACGAACCGGAGGCCAGAATGATGTTACGGCCGGTGTACCGCTTCCCGTCGACCTCGACGGTGTTCGGCGCGACCAGCCGGCCAGCGCCGGCCACGATGGTGATGTTCTTCGCGCCGCGCAGCATGCCCTGCAGGCCCTTGTACAGCCGAGCGACCACCCCGTCCTTGTACGAGTTGACCGCCGCCATGTCGATGCCGACCAGCTCGGCCTTGACACCGAACTGCTCCGACTCGCGGGTCTGGTCGGCGATCTCGGCGGCGTGCAGCAACGCCTTGGTCGGGATGCAGCCGTTGTGCAGGCAGGTGCCGCCGAGCTTGCCCTTCTCGACCAACGCAACGGAGAGGCCCAGCTCAGCGGCGCGCAGCGCCGCCGCGTAGCCACCGCTGCCACCTCCGAGGATGACGATGTCGAAGGTCTCGTTCGGCTCGCTCACGTCCAACTCCCAGGTCGCCTGGCTGCATCGGGGGGTCACGGTGGGGTAATGCGGACACACCCCACCTCGGTCATCTTGTCACCACCACGCCCGGCACGGGTAACGAGGTGCCCAACGACACGTCCGAGACACGTACCCTTGGCATCAGCTTCGATGGTGCGGGTGTGGGGAGACGGCCGGTGGGACTGTTCCGACGGAAGAAGGCGCGTCCGGTCAGTCAGGATCGCGGGGCGGACCGGGGCGATCTGGGCCACCTGGAGAATTTCGTGCGGACCCGGCGGGGAGTCGAGGCGTACATCGAGCCCCGGACGACCATGACCGAGACCACGGTCATGCTGATCGCCGACGACGGCGAGTGGACCCGCCGCCGGATCGACGGCCCGGACGGCGCCCGGCGCTTCGCCCACCGGCTGGGCATTCCGGTCTACGACGTGAGCCTGATGGGCTACCCGCAGCGGATGCGGGACTACAACGAACGCCGTAAGCGTCGCCCCGAGTTGTTCTGAAACCGGCACCGACCCGGCGGGTGGGTGCGCGGAGGCCCTCGTACCCGCCCGGGCGGGTACGAGGGCCTCCGCTGACCGGTCAGCCCTGGCTGGCGATGTCCTCGATCAGGTGCAGCAGGGTGCGGACGGGCACCCCGGTGCCGCCCTTGGTCCAGTAGCCCGTCGGCTCACCCGAGTGGTAGCCGGGGCCGGCGATGTCGATGTGCGCCCAGGCGACCTCCTCGGTGACGAACTCACGCAGGAACACACCGCCCTGGAGCATGTGACCCGCCCGGTCCATCCCGGCGTTGACCTGGGAGATGTCGGCGACCTCGGAGTCCATGCCCTTGCGCACGTCCTCCGGCAGCGGCATCGGCCAGGTTGGCTCGCCGACCGCCTCGCCGGCGGTCCGTACCCGCTCGCACAGCTCCGGCGTGCCCATCACACCGGCGACCTTCTTGCCCAGCGCGACCACCTGGCCGCCGGTGAGGGTGGAGGTCTCCAGCAGGTAGTCGCAGCCGTCCGCGCAGGCCCGGGCGATCGCGTCGGCGAGGATCATCCGCCCCTCGGCGTCGGTGTTGAGCACCTCGACGCGCTTGCCGTCGAACATCGTGATGACGTCGCCCGGCCGGTACGCCGTACCGGAGGGCATGTTCTCCGCCATCGGCACGTACGCGGTCACCGACACGGCGGGCGCGAGCTCCGCGACCGCCAACATCGCGGCGGCGACGGCGCCGGCGCCGGCCATGTCGGCCTTCATCTCCCACATACCCTGCGACGGCTTGATCGAGACGCCGCCGCTGTCGAAGGTGATGCCCTTGCCGACCAGGGCGACCCGCTTGCCGTTGCCGCCGCCGGCCGGGGTGTAGCTGATCCGCACCAGTCGCGGCGGGGCCTGCGACCCCTGGCCGACAGCGGTGATACCCCCGTAGCCGCCCTCGCGCAGGGCGACCTCGTCGAGTACCTCGACCTCCATGCCAGCCGCGCGGGCGGCGGTCGCCACCGAGTCGGCGAAGGCCGGCGGACGCAGCTCATTGGGGGCGGCGTTGACCCAGTCCCGGGAGGAGCGGACCGCGTTGGCCACCGCCTGCGCCCGGGCTACCTCGGCCGTGGCGGTGGCGTCACCCGCGTCCGGGACCGCGACCAGCACCTCCGCGACCGGCTCCCGCCGGGCCGGCTGCGGGCGGGTCTTGTAACCGGCGAACCGGTAGCCGCCCAGCAGGCCGCCCTCGGCGACCGCGCGTAGCGCGGCCGGCGCGTCGGCGTCGTCCGGCAGCGGCAGGGCCAGCGCGACTCGGGCGGAGCCGGCCAGCGCCCGCACCGCGGCACCGGCCGCCCGGCGCAGCGTCTCCGGGGTGGGGGCGGCGCCGGTCGGCTCCGGACCGAGACCCACCGCGGCGATCACCGGAGCGGTAACCGTGCCGAGCGTGGCGAGCTTGATCACCTCGCCCGGGCCTCCGGTTGCGCCGAGCAACGCCAGCGTCTCGGTAAGTTTTCCATCGAAGGCCGCGGCGATGCTCTCCGCGCCGCTGGCCAGCAGCAGGGTGCCGACGAGGTCGCCGGCCCGCTCTCCGGGCTGGCTGTGCACGCCGATGACGATCGCGTCAACGGCGAGTTCGGCGGGGTCGGTGTCGACGAGGCTGAGGGAGATGGTGGGCGATGTCACTGAAGCTACTCCGGGCGGGCCGGGCTGGTCGCGCCGTCGCGTACCAGCGATGAAGGTCTTCGGCGGACCGTACCCGCCGTTGACCAGGGCTGTCCCGCCAGTGGTGTTGGCGGGTCCCGCCGATGCTAACCAGCCGGGGTGGTGCCGGTAAGTTGCCACCCATGACCGACGTGACCTCCGGCTCCGCCGAAACCCGGCTGCGCCGCTCCCCGCTGCACGACCGGCATGTCGCTGCCGGCGCCAAGTTTGCCCTCTTCGGCGGATGGGAGATGCCGCTTGAGTACGCGGGGGGCGGGGTGCGCAAGGAGCACTCGGCGGTGCGCGACGCGGTGGGTGTCTTCGACGTGTCGCACCTGGGCAAGGTGCGGGTCACCGGCGCGGGGGCGGCGGAGTTCGTCAACGCCTGCCTCAGCAACGACCTGGCCCGGATCGGGCCGGGCCGGGCGCAGTACACCCTCTGCTGCGACGATGCCACCGGTGGTGTGGTCGACGACATCATCGCCTACCTGTACGCCGAGGACCACGTCTTCCTGATCCCCAACGCCGCGAACACCGCCGAGGTGGTGCGCCGGCTGCGGGCCGCCGCGCCACCAACGGTCACGATCACTGACGAGCACGAGGCGTACGCGATCCTCGCGGTGCAGGGGCCGCGCTCGGCCGACCTGCTCGGCGCGCTGGGCCTGCCCACGCAGCACGGCTATATGAGCTTCGCGGAGGGCACGCTGGCGGGGGCCAACCTGACCGTGTGCCGCACCGGCTACACCGGCGAACTGGGCTATGAACTGATCCTGCCGGCCGGGGATGCTGGCGGAGTCTGGGACGCGCTCTTCGCCGCCGAGGAGCAGCTGCAGGCGTGCGGCCTGGCCGCCCGGGACACCCTGCGTACCGAGATGGGCTACCCGCTGCACGGGCAGGACCTGTCGCTGGAGATCACCCCGGTGCAGGGCCGTTCGGGCTGGGCGGTCGGCTGGGACAAGCCCGCCTTCTGGGGGCGGGCGGCGCTGCTCGCGGAGAAGGCCGCCGGCCCTCGGCGCCGGCTGCGCGGGCTGGTGGCGGTCGATCGGGCCATCCCACGCCCCGGCATGGTCGTCTACCACGGTGAGACGCCGGTCGGCACGGTCACCAGCGGCACCTTCAGCCCGACCCGGAAACAGGGCATCGCCCTGGCCCTGATCGACACCGAGCCGGCCCTGGCCGACGGGGCCGAACTCGAGGTCGACATCCGGGGACGCCGGGCAGCGGTGAGCCTGGTCCGCCCGCCGTTCGTCAACCCCTCGGTTCGGTAGCTCGCCTCCGGTCGGCGCCCGCGCCGCCCCCGCCGATCGGTGGGGGCGGGGGCCGCGGGTCAGACCGGCGGGGCGGGGCGTTCACCGGCATCCAGGACGGCCTGGGTCCAGCCGCCCTCACGGACCCCGGTGCCGTCCAGGACCGCCCAGTCGACCACGTCGGTCGCCTCCACCACCACCGCGGAGCCGATCCGTACGGCCGGATCCGTGTTGGCGTCGCTGGCGCTGGCACCCTCGATCTGCTCCGGCGTCGGCCAGGAGGTCACCCCGGCCCACACGTATTCCGGGCCGTCCTCTCCGGGTAGTCCGTACTTCACCACCAGTTGCGTCTCGGGCGGTAGCGCCCCGGCGAGGAAGCGGGCGCGGATCTCGCCCAGTGCGGCCCGGGCGGTGGCGACCGCCTGGCTCATCGCGTCGCCGGAGCGGGTGTAGCGCACGTCCGGGGCGATGCCGGTGAAGAGGGTTCCACAGGCCGCGGCGTAGTAGCGGCCGTCCGGCCCAGAGTAGCCAGCCGGCGGTCGCAGGGTGAGGAACGAATCCGCCTCCGGGTCCGTCGCCGGGTCCAGTTCCAGCCGAAGCAGCACCGGGGCGGTGGCCCCATGCTGTTCCGGGTTGCCGTACGCCACCGCGATGTCTCCCCCGGTGACCGTGGCCAGTACGGGTAGCTGCACGAACGCCGGTAGCTCCTCACCGGCCAGGCCGTCGGTCCACACCCGCAGCAGCCGCCGCGCCGTGCCGGTCATCACCGCGCCCCAGGCCCGGGTCAGGTGGTCCGGCACGCCCTGTGCCTGTAGTTCCAGCAGCCCGAACCGGCGCAGCCCCTTGGTGGTGAACCAGAGCCCGTCGGCGTCGGACGAGTACGGCACCAGTACCCAGTCAACCAGCCGGATCCGGCCCTGCTCGTCCGGCAGGGACCGCAGCGCGGTCGTCGGGTCGAGGAACTGGAGCCCGAAGACATCCACCACGTCGCCGCCGGTGGTGTCGGCGACCGCCGCCGCCACCGCCCGCGCCGCCCACTCGTGCGCCGGCGGCCAGCCGGGGCGGTACTCGGCCTGCACCACGACCAGGTGGGTCGCCGCCGCCAGCCGGGACAGCTGGGCCTCGGTCGCGCCGAAGGCGGTGAGCAGGTCCGGCGGCAGCTCGGGGAACTCGTGGATCGGCCGGGTGTCCACGCTCATCAGCGGGCTGTCCAGCATCTGCCGGGCGAGGTCGTGCACCGGCTCGGCGAGCCGTCCGGTGAGCTGCCGTACCGCGGTCTTCGTGCCCACCTTCGGAAGCCCGGCCATCGGCACCAGGTAGGTGGCGTTCAGTGATTCCGGGACCGGTACGGGCAGGAAGTCGTCCGTGATGAGCATGGGTCTCCCGGATGGCCGTGCCGGTGTTGTCGTGCATAACGCTACCCGCCGGGGTGGGCGGAGTTCAGCCGGACAAGACCAGTCCCAGGTAGACCAGGGTGGTGACCACCTCGGTGGTGGCACCGAGCACGTCGCCGGTGATCCCACCGAGACGGCGTACCACGTGCCGGAGCAGCCAGACCGCGGTGGCGAGGGCGGCGATGACGACCAGTGGTCCCTGCCAGGGACGGTCCGGCACGGCGGCGAGCGCCAGCAGCGCCACCGCGGTGGTCCCGGCGGCGAGGGCGCCGGGCCCGACGGTCCCGGCGACCAGGGCTCCCAGCCCGTCCGGTCGGGCTGCCGGCAGCCCGCGCCGGCAGGCCAACGCGACCCCGAGCCGACCGGCGGCGGTGGCGGTTATCACCGCCGCCAGCGCGGTCGACGTTGACCATTCGGCCAGCTCCGCCAGCACCGCCGCCTGCACCAGGAGGACGACCACCAGTGCGGTGACCCCGAACGGGCCGACATCCGGCTTCCTCATGATCTCCAGCGCGGCCGGCCCGCGCCGGTACGAGCCGAGTGCGTCCACGGTGTCGGCGAGCCCGTCGAGGTGCAGCCCTCGGGTGAGCAGCGCACCGGCACCGACCGTGACGCCGGCGGCTACCAGTGGCGGCGCGAAGCCGCCGGTGAGTAGCAGCACTCCGGTGAGGAGGGCGCCGAGCAGCGCGCCGACGGCCGGGGCCAGGGCCATCGCGGTGCCGGCCACGGCCCGGTCGATCCGGCCGGCCCGCACCGGCAACGTGGTGAACGTGGTCAGCGCCAGCCGGGCACCGGCAGCGAGCCGCGGTTCAGCCGGCACGCCAGCCGGATGAATCCAGCGGGGTGGACTCCGGATCGGTGCTGGTGGGCCCCGGTCCGGCCGGTTCTGGCTCGCGGAAGTCCGGCTCGTCGTCCATCGGGTTCGCCGGCTCCGGTTGCTCCGTCGCCGGTTTCGACTCCTCCGTCGGCGGCTTGGCCTCGTCTGGCTCGCTCGTCGTCGACCCGGCGGCTGCCGGTTCCGTCGTCAACTCGGCCTCGTCCGGCGCGGCCTCGTCCGGCGCGGCCCGTAGCGACGGGTGCGCCGGCAGCGCCGCGGCCAAGGCCAGCGCCGACCGCAGCAGCGGCAGCGCCACCAGTGCGTTCCCGCCCTCGCCCAGGTCCAGCCGCAGGTCAAGCAGGGGGGTGAGGCCGAGCACGTCGGCGGCGAATTGGACACCGGGGTGCCCGCCATGGTCGGCGAGCAGGCACCAGTGCCGGGCCGGCCCGGCCAGGTCGCGGCTGACCAGACCGGCCGCAACTCCGACCGGCCCGTCCAGGAGTACCGGCAGCCGCCGCGCGGCAGCGCCGAGCAGCACGCCGGTGGCGACCGCGATGTCGCCGCCGCCCACCTCGGCGAGGACCTCCCTGGGCTCGCGGGACGAGTGGCGGCTGCGGTGCAGCCCATCCCGGACGGCCGCGCAGCGGACCATCCACGCGGCGTCGTCGTACTCGCCGGCCCCGGTGCGGACCCGGGCGAGTACGGCGGGTGGTTCGGCGCCGGCCGTGGTCGCGAGCACCGCTGCCGCGGCGGCCTCGGCGCCGGCGCCGCAGGCGCCCAGCACCAGCAGCCGTACGCCCGCGTCGGCGGCCTGGTCGGCGAGCCGCCAGCCGAGTTGCAACGCCGCCTCGACCTGATTGAGGGGGAGCGCCGGGTCGGTCTCGATCGGGTCCGCGGTGGGGGCGTCAACCACCTGCAGCTCAGCCCCGGCCTCAGCGGCGAGGCGGGCCCACGCACCCTGGCCGTTCCGGGCCTCCTGGGCTCGGCGGGCGGAGTCGCCCGGGGCGGTACCGGCGGCGGCACCGCCCGTGTGGTCACCATGCACCAGCAGCACCCGGGTGCTGCCCCAGGGGACGGGCTGCGAGGTGCCTTGGGTGGCGGCGGCGAACTCGACCAGCTGGGTGAGCCCGCCGAAGCCGGCGCCGGGCAGGTCCCGGGTGGCCACCCGCTGCCCGGCCTGCGCGCCGGCGTCCTCGTCCGGCATGGGCAACTCCAGGCCCGGCTCGATGGCCAGGCCGGTCGCGGCCACCGGCGGCGTCAACCAGGAGGCGCCGGTGGCGAGTGCGGCCGGTGCGGGCGGGGCGCTCGGGGCCAGCACCTCCGGTAGCGGCGGCGGTGCGAGGACCGGGCCGGTAGCGGCTCTGCTTCGGGCGGCAGCCGGCGTGATCTGCGCCGGGACGGCGGCTGGGCGGGGCGGTGGGGGCGGTTTGAGCCAGCTGGGCTGGCCGGCGATCACCAGCACGACCGTGTCAACCGCGTCGGCGATCGCCCGGTTGGCGGTGCCGAGCGCGTCGGTGAAGGCACGGCCGAGCGGGGTCGTCGGTACCAGCGAGAGGCCAACCTCGGCGCTGACCAGCACCAGCCGCGCGGGGCAGGAGCGGACCGCCGCGACCAGCTCGGCGATGGCGGCCGTGGCGTCGAGGGGTTGGTGGGCGGGGTCGAGGAGAGCCGTCACCCAGCCACCGAGATCATCAACGAGTAGCGTCTCGGCGGGCTGCGCGGCGGCCAGCAGCTCCGCCAGCCGGCGTGGCTGCCCCGCGGTCTCCTCCGTGGTCCACGTCGTCGGCCGGCGAGCGCGGTGAGCGTCGAGGCGGGTCGCCCACTCCTCGTCGTCGGCGCTGGTGTCGGCGGCGGTGGCCACATACCGGACCGTCGGCGCGTCGGCTACCAGGGCCTCGGCGAACTCGGACTTTCCCGACCGGATTCCGCCGAGCACCAGGACCGTGTTCCACCCGTCAATGGACATGTCCGTACCTTAAGGCCGCCCGGTGCCCGCCCGCCTCCCGCCCCGCTCCTCCCGGGGCTGCTCACATTCGCCTCGTAACGATCATGACGGGGCTGGACGTGCAGCCGTCGGCGGCGCGGCGGACTAGGCTGACGGGAGATCAGCGGCGAGGGGAGACACGCAGATGGCGTGGAGCTGGCAGTACGAGGGCGAGAACGGCGAACCGGCGTCGGGGCCGGCCGAGTCGTTCAGTAGCCAGGCGGACGCCGAGTCCTGGATCGGCCAGACCTGGCGGGAACTCGCGGCGGCCGGCGTGATCGCGGTCCTGCTTGTCGAGGACGACCGCGTGGAGTACCGGATGAGTCTGCAGCCCCCGGCGGAGTGATGGCCGGAGATCGTGCTGGAGGTGGGCCGCTGGTGCTCGGCGTGCCCCGGGCAGCGTTCCGCCCCAGCCCGGTCTTCCTCGGGCTGGTGGCCCTCTTCGTGCTCAGTGGAGTCCTGACCTGGCAGGGAACCGGCAACATCCGCGTCAACGTGTTCCTCTTCGTCGTCTCCGGGTGGCTGGTCTCACTCTGCCTGCACGAGTACGCGCACGCACTGGTGGCGTTCCGGGCCGGGGACCGTAGCGTCGCGCATCAGGGCTACCTCACTCTCAACCCACTGAAGTACAGCCATCCGCTGCTGTCGATCGCGCTGCCGGTGTTGGTGGTGCTGCTCGGTGGTATCGGCCTGCCCGGTGGCGCGGTCTGGGTGGACCGGCACGCCATTCCGGGGCGGCTCCGGCACACCCTGGTCAGCCTCGCCGGCCCGGCCACCAACGTGGTGTTCACGCTGGTGCTGGTGATCGCGGTCCGGCTGGCAGCGGGTGGCGACGGGCCGGTGCAGTTCTGGGCCGCGGTGGCGCTGCTCGCCTTCCTCCAACTCACGGCGAGCCTGCTCAACCTGCTTCCGGTGCCGGGCTTGGACGGTGGCAACATGATCCAGCCCTGGCTCTCCCCGCCGTACCGGCGGATGTACGACCTCTTCGCGCCGTACGGCTTTCTCCTGCTCTTCGCGCTGCTGTGGAACCCCCGGATCAACGGCTGGTTCTTCGGGACGGTCTTCGCCGTCGGCGACGCGCTGGGCCTACCGCCGGGCCTGTACGGGCTCGGCCTGGATCTGGTCCGCTTCTGGCAGGGCTGAGCCCCGCGGGTGCCGCCGGTCACTCCGGCCGGCGGTGAGACGGCTACTCCGCACGCCGCTGGGTCAGCTCGCACGGCGGTGGGACGGGCAGCCCGCACGGCGGTGGGCCGGTCGATTCGGCCAGCCCACCGCGGTGGTCAGGTCAGGGCCGCTGCGCGGGGGACTCGGTCCGGGCCGGGTCCCGCTCGACGACCGGCTCGATGATGTCATCGATGGCCTTGAGTAGGTCGGCGTCGAGCCGTACCCCGGCCGCCTTGACGTTGTCGTGCACCTGCTCGGGGCGGGAGGCGCCGATGATCGCCGAGGAGACGTTCGGGTTCTGCAGGACCCAGGCGATGGCGAGCTGGGCCATGCTCAGCCCCGCCTGGTCGGCGAGCGGCTTGAGCTGCTGCACCCGGGTCAGCACGTCGTCGCTGAGCCACTTGGCGATGAAGCGCGCGCCGGACTTCTCGTCGGTGGCCCGGGAGCCCGCGGGCGGGGGGTGACCGGGCTGGTACTTACCGGTCAGCACACCCTGGGCCATCGGGGACCAGACGATCTGACCGACGCCCAACTCCTCGCTGGCCGGCACCACCTCAGCCTCGATGACCCGCCAGAGCATCGAGTACTGCGGTTGGTTGGAGATCAGCGGGATCCGCAGCTCCCGGGCGAGCTGGTGGGCCTGGCGCAGCTCCGTCGCCGTCCACTCCGAGACCCCGATGTAGAGGGCTTTCCCGGCGCGGACAACATCGGCGAACGCCTCCATCGTCTCTTCGATCGGGGTGCTGTGGTCGTACCGGTGCGCCTGGTAGAGGTCGACGTAGTCGGTGCCCAGCCGGCGCAGCGAACCGTCGATCGACTCCATGATGTGCTTGCGGGACAGGCCCCGGTCGTTGCGACCCGGACCGGTCGGCCAGAACACCTTCGTGAACAGCTCGATTCCGGCACGCCGTTCGGTTCGCAGCGCCCGGCCGAGAACCTCCTCCGCCAGGGTGCCCGCGTACGCGTCCGCGGTGTCGAAGGTGGTGATACCGGCGTCCAGGGCGGCCCGGACACAGGCGAAGGCCGACTCCTCCTCAACCTGGGAGCCGTGGGTGATCCAGTTTCCGTACGAGATCTCGCTGACTATCAGGCCGGAACGGCCCAGGTGTCGGAATTCCATTCCCTGACCCTAACTCGGTGGGGCCCACGAAGGGCGCGGCCCCGCTCGCCGAATCGGTGCACCAGCTGGGCCGGCCGCGGCGGAGTCGCCGGCCGACCTTCCGCTCCGGCCAGGTCAGAGTAGTGGCACCGCATCGGTGAGCAGCTGTTCGATCTCGGCGAGCACCCTGGCCTGGTCGAGCTGCGTCGGCTCGATCAGCGGTCTGCCCTGCCGATCCAATGCTCCCCATCGGCCGGCGGGGGTGGCTACCAGGTAGGCCACGGGGTGCACCACCAACGCCGGGTGCACCGGCGGCACGACCACCCGGCCCGTCCGGTCCACCACGCCGTACCGTCCGGCCAGGTCAACGACGGCCAACCCCTCCTCGGTGAAGCCATCCACCTGTCCGCCGGCAGCGAGCATGGTGGCGAACCCGTGGTACCGGGTCGGTACCACCAGCCGGCCGGCGCGGTCCACCGCGCCCCACCTGTCGCGCCGGACCACGGCGATACCGTGTCGGAACGGGCGCACGTCGGTGAAGCCAGGTGGCACCACGACCTCGCCCTGCCGGTCAATCGCACGCCAGCCACCGGGTTCGCCCGGGGACACCCAGGCCAGTCCGTCGGCGAACGGGCGGACCGCCGACCAGGACGCTGTCATCACGGTGCTGCCAGCCTGATCGAGTAGCGACCACTGTTGGTCATCCGGGCGGCGAACCCAGGCCAGGCCCTCCCGGAACGGCTGCGCCTCCGCGTACTCCGCCACGATGACCAGATCACCGTCCGGGTCGGCGTACCCCCAGAGATCGCCGTCACGCGTCGGCACCGGCGGCTGGTCCGGCTCCAGCAACTCCGCCCTGCTGCGGGGGTACGGCCCGAAGCCGCTCTTGGCGGCGCGATCGGCGACAGCGTCCAGACTCACCCGTACCCGGTCCAGCAGTTCCGGATCGGCGGTGCCGCGTAGGTCCAAAGCCCGCTCGAAATGCAGGCAGGCCTCGATCAGTCGACCTTGGTCAACGCAACACCGTCCCGCGTGTTCGTGCAGCGCCACCCGCAGCCGGTCGGGTAGCTCCGGCGAGTTCGCCTGGGCGAAGAGGCGGTCGGCTTCGTCGTACTCGCCCCGCCACCGCAGCACGTGCGCAAGCCGGGCCTGCGCGAGAGCGGACCGTCGCAACTCGCCGGTGGCCTCCGCGTAGGTCAGGGCCAGTCGGCCGTCTGCCAGCGCGTCGTCCAGATCACCAGCTGCCCGGGACGCCACGGCCCGCAGACTGAGCAGCCGGGCCCGGGATCGGTTGTCCAGGGCCGTGCCGAGCTTCTCGGTCAGCCGGTGTCGGATATTCCGGAACTGCTTGGGGTCGGGGATGACCTCGCGGAGCGTGGCCGGGTCCAGCCGCCAGGGAAGGTTGGCCAGCACCCGTTCGGGGTCGCCCGGTGGGGCAGCGTCGTTGACGTCCGCGGCCTCCGGTGGGTCACTCCGGTCCGTGGTGGGCGGAACCGTCGCGGGAGTGGCAGCCGTCTCCGGCGGGGGAGCGGTTTCTGCCTCCGGCGCGGGGACTTCCGTCGCCTCCGTTTGGTCCGCCTCCGTTGGGTCCGCCTCCGCTGAGCCGGCCTCCGGTCGCGGTGTGGGGGGCGCGGGGAGCACCTGGGCCGGTTCCGGCGCAACCGCCGCCGTGGTCGTCACGGCCGGGGCTACCGGCACCGAGGTCGCTACAGTCTCCGGTTCTGGTTCTGGTTCTGGTTCTGGTTCTGGTGTTGGTTCCGGTTCCGGCTCGGGCTCCGGCTCGGGCTCCAGTTCTGGCTCCGGCTCGGGTTCCGGCTCTGGCTTCCGGTCCGTCCCGACTGGGGGCAACGCGGTCTCCGAATCCGACGAGGTCGGCTCGGCGGTGGGAGCGAGTCCCGCCGCTGGTGCCCGTTCCAGGTCAGCGTCGGCGTGCGCCGGGTCTGGGTCTTCCGTTGGGGCAGCGTCTGCGGACGGGGCTGGATCCTCGTTCGGGGCTTCGTCGTTGCTGCCGAGGATGTCAGCGGAGTCGGCCGGTGCGGCATCGGCCGGCTCGGTCTCCTCCGGTGCGGGGTAGGCGGATTCCGTCTCCTCCTCGGGGATGCTGACAGGTTCCGCGTGCTCAGGCGTGGCGCTGGCCGCTGTCGCCGAGGGCGGTGACGCGTCGTCGGGCTGGTCGGATGTGGCCGTCGACGGTGGTGCGTCTGGGCTGGACGGGTCTGCGGCGGGGGTGAGCGGCTCGGCGGGGGCGGTTGGCTCGGCGGGGGTGGCCACCCCGAACCAGGCGCTTGGCCCACCTGGCCCGGGTGCAGGCCGGACGGGCTCCGCGGTGGGCGGCGGCGGAACGTACCGCTGCGGCGGCGGTTCCTTGATGACTGGTGTCGGTCCGGCCGCCTTGGGCGGCGGCGTCGGTCCGGGAGGTACGCCGGTGACCGGGCGGTCCGGGTCCGGATGAGGCGGCGGGACCGTCCCGGCGCCGCCGGATACCGGTCGGCTGGGCGTGCCGGATACCGGTCGGCCGTATGGGGGTGCCGACGTGCTTGTCGGGGGACCAGCCTGCGCCGGTCGGTGGGGTGGCGGGAGGTACGGTCCGGGTGGTTTGCCGTGTTGGGGGTTCTCCTGGTTCGGGCCCGGCTGTGCTGGGTGCCAAGGGCGTCCGATACCGGGCCGAGGGTTGGCGTGCGGCTGCTGCTGGCCGGGGTGCCGGTCGGGATGGCGGACCGGTCCGGGTGCCCCATCACGGTGCGGATGGACGGTGCCGTGCTCTGCCGAGGGACCGGGGCCGGCCGGGTTACCAGGGCCAGCGGAATGTCGTCGTGGGTATGGATCAACCCGTCCGTCCCGGTGCGCCCGGGGCCCGTCCGGCCGCGGGCGCCCTTCGTCGCTCTCCGACGGTGCGCCGCGCCGACCATGATCGGTATTGGTTGACCGCTCCCACGGGTGGCGGGTCCGAGGTGGCGGCTCTCCTGCCTCCCGACCGAAGGCGTGGCGGTCGCGCCCCCGGGGTCGCTCCTCGTCCGGTTCGGGTATCCAGCCCGGCTCCGGGTGCCGGGCGGGGGAGACCGGCTGACTCCGTCCGACGGGCTCGTGCCACGGAGCCGGGCCGTCGTGCCGGTCCGGGCGGGCGTACGGAGCCCGCCCGGAGTCGGTGCGCTGGCTTTCCCGTTCCCGGCCGGGGTTGCCCTCCCGGAAACCGCCCGGCGCCGGTCGCCGGCCTCGGTCCGCTACCCGGGGTGTCTCACCCGGCCATCGGCGGCGCGGCTCCTCGTCGTGGTGGGCGCGGTGGTCGTCCGGTTCATTCCAGGAGCGGCCGGTGTAGGTCCCGTCGGGTCGGGTCGGCGCCAGCGGGGGTACCGTGGCCCGACCGACGACGGCAGCTCGTCCGCGCGGGGCGGGCGGTTGGTTGTGCTCAACGTCGATGTCACCGGGGTAGCGCTGGCCGGGGAACTGCGGATGCCACTCGTTCGTCGGCTCGACCATCCAGGACGGCTCGGTGGTGCGGTGCCACGGGTCGTACCCGCCGCGACTCATCCGTGCGACCCGTCGGTGTGGACGAGGGGGCGACCCCGTCCCGCGGGTGGGGGTTGGGCAGGATCTGTCGGGGGCGTCGGTCTGCTTTCGGGCGCGCCCCGATGACCGGCTCGCGTCCGCTCGCTCACGGCGATTGTCACCTCGTTGCACCTTGTCGCGCTGGGCACCCGCCGGCCGGTAGCGTCTCCCGTCCCGCAAGGCGTAGCTGCGGAAGGAGGGTAGCGGCGCGGGCTCGGTTGCCGCCACTGTGGCGCCCGCGCGGGACCCAAACGTTATCCCATGTTCCGGAAATTTGGGTCATATCCGGACCAGAGTTTGGTTCCGGGCAGCTAACCGCCGCTTGGTAGCTGCCCGGGTTCGACTCCGGTGGCGTCAGCGCCCCGCCGCGTGCCGTGCGGCATCGGGCCGAGGTGTCGGAAGGGGGCGAGCGGGTGCTCGCCGGCGGGTGCCGTCAGACCGGGTCGCCGATGGCGACGCGGGGTACGGGGGTCCGCATCCGGCGGAAGGTGATCGACCGCATGATCGCGTAGCGGTAGAGCGAGCCCAGCCGTTGCCCGGTGTTCGGGAAACGCTCCCGGACCAGCTTCTTGACCTTCCGTGAGATCAGGACCGAGTCGATGATCAGGGCGAACGCGAGCGCCACCCACAGGATGTTGGCCCCGAGTCGGACCTCCGGCGGCATCGCCTGGTTCGACCCGAGCAGCACGATCAGTGCGCCACCGAAGAACCAGGTGCCCACCGTGCGTCGGGAGTCGACCACGTTGCGGACGAGCAGCCGCTCCGGCCCCCGGTCGCGGGGGCCGCCCTCGCGGCGGAACTCCGCGGCCGTCTCGGCGCGTATCCGGCGGCGCTCCGCGCGTCGCTCGTCTTTGCTCAGCGACTTGACCGCCGTGGTGGGGCGCCGCCCGATGCTCGGCCGCTTGGGCGTCTCGCGCCCCTTCGCCGGCGTGTAGCCCCGGGGCTGGGCGGCGGCGGGCTCCTCCTCGGGCGTCACCGGTGTGGTGGACTCGTCGAGCAGGTCAGTGGCTTTGCGACGAAACAGGGGCACGTAACAAGCGTAGCCAAACGCCCGCGCCCGGTGCACATCGCGGTGCGCCGGGCGCGGGCGTCAGGAGCGGGCGGTGCCGCCCGGGGTGGTACGGGTCACGGGCGTTCGATATGTGCGCCCAGGTCGGAGAGCTTCGCCTCGAAGTCCTCGTAACCACGGTTGATGAGATCGACGCCGTACACCCGGGAGGTGCCTTCGGCGGCGAGCGCCGCGATCAGGTGGCTGAACCCGGCCCGTAGGTCGGGGATGACCAGATCGGCGGCGTGCAGCTTACTCGGCCCGGCGATGACTGCCGAGTGCTTGAAATTGCGCCGGCCGAAGCGACACGGCGTGCCGCCCAGGCAGTCCCGGTACACCTGGATGTTCGCACCCATCGAGTTCAGCGCCGAGGTGTAGCCGAGTCGCTGTTCGTACACCGTCTCGTGCACGATCGAGAGGCCACGGGCCTGGGTCAGCGCCACGACCAGGGGCTGCTGCCAGTCGGTCATGAAACCCGGGTGTACGTCGGTCTCCAGTGCGACCGACTTCAGCTCCCCGCCCGGGTGCCAGAATCGGATACCGCCCTCCTGGCCCGGGTCGTTCAGCCGGGGTGGGCGGGCGTCGGTGACCTCGTACTCGCCGCCAACCGAGCGGAAGATGTTCAAAAACGTCATCATGTCGGCCTGCTCCGCGCCCAGCACCTCGACGTGGCCGCGGGTCGCCAGCGCGGCGGCGGCCCAGCTGGCCGCCTCGATCCGGTCCGGGATCGGGCGGTGCGAGTAGCCGTGGAGCTTCGGCACACCCTGGATCTCGATCACCCGGTCGGTGTGCACCTTGATGATCGCGCCCATCTTCTGGAGGACGCAGATCAGGTCGACGATCTCCGGCTCGACCGCGGCGTTGCGCAGCTCGGTGACGCCCTCGGCCATCACCGCGGTCAGCAGCACCTGCTCGGTGGCGCCGACGCTCGGGTAGGGGAGCGCGAATTTCGTGCCGTGCAGGCCGTCCGGCGCCGACAGGTGTAGGCCCTCCGGCTGCTTTTCGACGGTCGCCCCGAACTCGCGCAGCGCCTGGAGGTGGAAGTCGATCGGTCGGGGGCCGATGTGGCAACCGCCGAGGTCGGGGATGAAGGCGTGGCCAAGCCGGTGCAGCAGCGGCCCGCAGAACAGGATCGGGATCCGGCTGGAACCGGCGTGCACGTTGATCTGGTCGGTGCTGGCGCTCTCCACGTTGGCGGGGTCGAGGATCAGTGCGCCGTCCTCGTCGCCATCAGTGACCTTGACCCCGTGTACGCCGAGCAGGCCACGGACGACCTCGACGTCACGGATCTTCGGTAGGTCGTAGAGCCGGCTTGGGCTGTCACCAAGCAGCGCGGCGACCATCGCCTTGGAGACGAGGTTCTTCGCGCCGCGTACGCGAATTCGCCCTTCCAGCGGAGTGCCTCCGTGTACGACCAGGACGTCGTCGGTCAACGCAACCTCCAGCGCGTCGAGTGGTGCCGGGTATCGGTGGGGTTGGATGTCCTGCGATCTGCGATGACAGGGGTCGGGGACCGGGACACCCACGAGTCGTCGCCCAGGGCAGCATAGCCCTCTGTGACGAAGGCGGAGTCGGTCAGATCGCGCTTGGCGGCAGCTATCGGCGTTCTGGCACTTTTTGCGCCAGAGTCGATACGGACAGTTATCACACTCGGCTTGGCGGCCGGTTCGCCGTTCCTGGTAGGGCCAGCATCTGGTCCAGCGCCACCCGCGCCTGGTGCGCGGTCTCCGCGTCCACCGTGATCTGGTTCACCACCCGGCCGGCGACCAGTTCCTCCAGCGCCCACACCAGATGGGGTAGGTCGATGCGGTTCATCGTCGAGCAGTAGCAGACCGCCCGGTCCAGGAACATGATCTGCTTGTCCGGGTTGGCCAGCGCCAGCCGGCGGACCAGGTTCAGCTCCGTGCCGACCGCCCACGCCGAGCCGGCCGGCGCCGCCTCGATCATCTTGATGATGTACTCCGTGGATCCGACGAAGTCGGCGGCGCGGACCACCTCGTGCCGGCACTCCGGGTGCACCAGCACGTTGACGCCCGGCACCCGCTCGCGTACGTCGTTGACGCTGTCGAGGGTGAACCGGCCGTGGACCGAGCAGTGCCCCCGCCAGAGAACCATCCGAGCGTCACGTAGCTGCTCAGCGGTGAGCCCGCCGTTTGGCTTGTGTGGGTCGTACAGCACGCAGTCGTCCAGCGAGAAGCCCAACTCCAGTACGGCGGTGTTCCGGCCCAGATGCTGGTCGGGGAGGAAGAGGACCCGCTGGCCCTGCTGGTACGCCCACTCCAGCGCCCGCTTGGCGTTCGACGAGGTGCAGACGACACCGCCGTTGCGCCCGACGAAACCCTTGATGTCCGCCGAGGAGTTCATGTAGGTGACCGGGACGGTGCCTTCGGTGAGACCGAGGTCGGCCAGGGTCTCCCAGGCTGCCTCGACCTGCGGAAGCGCCGCCATGTCCGCCATCGAACAACCGGCGGCCAGGTCGGGCAGGACGACCCGCTGCTGGTCCGTGGTGAGGATGTCGGCGCTCTCGGCCATGAAATGCACGCCGCAGAAGACGACGTACTCCGCGTTTGGCCGGGCGGCGGCCTCCCGGGCCAGCTTGAACGAGTCGCCGGTCACGTCGGCGAACTGGATCACCTCGTCGCGCTGGTAGTGGTGGCCCAGCACGAAGACCCGGTCACCCAGCTGTGCCTTCGCTGCCGCCGCCCGGGCCACCAACTCGGGGTCGCTCGGTGCCGGCAGGTCGCCAGGACACTCGACTCCCCGTTCGGAGGCCGGATCGCTGCCCCGACCGAGCAGCAGGAGCGCGGTGGCGGTGGCGGAAGGTTCAACCCAGGTCGACGTCACGCCCCCTATGGTTCCACAGTACGACGGCGTTGCGACTGTCGCCGGTGTGTGCTGCCACACTGCTCGGCATGCGTGTGCTGCTCTGTCCGGACAAGTTCGCCGGCACCCTGTCGGCGTCGGCGGTGGCCGCCGCCGTGGCCGCCGGCTGGCGATCGGTGGCACCGAACGACGACCTGTTGGTGCACCCCCTCGCCGACGGTGGCCCGGGGTTCCTGGACGCGTTGGCCGGGGCGGTGGACGCGCGCCGGGTGCCGGTACCAACCGTTGACCCCCTTGGCCGTCCAGCGGCCGGTGAGATCCTGCTCACCCAGGCCGGCACCGGGTACGTGGAGAGCGCCCAGGCCTGCGGGCTGCACCTACTCGCCCCGGCCGAGCGTGACCCGAGGCGCACCACCTCGTACGGAGTCGGGCTCTTGGTGGCCGCTGCCGTCGAGTGCGGCGCTTCCGAGGTGGTGATCGGTCTCGGTGGCTCGGCCACCAACGACGCTGGTGCGGGCCTGCTCGCCGCCCTCGGCGTGACCTCGCTGGATGGCGTCGGCACGGCCCTGCCGTACGGGGGAGCGGCGCTGGCCGCTGTCGCGGCGCTGGACGGGGCGCCGCGGTTGCGGGACGCCCGGCTGGTCGCGGCCACGGACGTGGACAACCCGTTGCTCGGGGTACACGGGGCGAGCAATGTCTTCGGACCGCAGAAGGGCGCCGACCGGGCGGACGTGCTGCTGCTCGACGCGGCGCTGGAGCGGTTCGTCGCGGTCCTCGAACGGGACCTGCCCGGCTGCCCTGGTGATCTGGGCGCTCTGCCCGGCGGCGGGGCGGCCGGTGGGCTGGGCGCGGCGGTGCTCGCCCTCGGCGGTCGGCGCTCCTCGGGGATCGGCCTGGTCGCCCGCGCCGTCGGGCTGGACACCGCGCTGGATAACGTCGACCTGGTGATCACCGGCGAGGGCTCGTTTGATCAGCAGTCCCTGCGCGGCAAGGTGGTCGCTGGAGTCGCCGGTGCGGCCCGGGACCGGGGCGTGCCGTGCGTGGTGCTGGCGGGGCGGGTGGGCGCGGGCCGGCGCGAGGCGGCCGCGGCGGGTGTCACCGAGGCGCACAGCCTCGTCGAGCACTACGGCGGGGCGGAACGCGGCGGGGTGGAGGCGGCGATCGGCCAGCCGGCGGACGGGCTGCGGGCCCTGGCGGCCCGGTTGGCGCGGCAGTGGAGTCGTTGACCGGCCCGGGTGCGGCCCCCGTCACCTGGGTGGCCCGGCAGCAGGCGGCCTACAATCGAAAGCCGGACCGCAGTGGGAATCGTTGACCGACGTGTTGGCCACGACGACCACACCTTACGTGTGCAGGGAGATTCCACGTGACCACGCCAGCGCAGACCGAGTCGACCGAGGCCCCCACGACCGTCATCCTCACCGACGTCGCGGCCCAGAAGGTCAAGGCTCTGATCGAGCAGGAGGGCCGTGACGACCTGCGGCTCCGGGTCGCGGTGCAGCCGGGCGGCTGCTCCGGCCTGCGGTACCAGCTCTTCTTCGACGAGCGGTCGCTCGACGGCGACGTCGTCACCGACTTCGACGGCGTGGAGGTCGTCGTTGACCGGATGAGCGCCCCCTACCTGGGCGGCGCCACCATCGACTTCGCCGACCGCATCGACGCGCAGGGCTTCACGATCGACAACCCGAACGCGGGGAACTCCTGCGCCTGCGGCGACTCGTTCAGCTGACCGCTTTCGGCGGGCCGGCCCCGGTTCTTCAGCATGGGACCGGACCGGCCCCCGGTGGTCGTTACGGGAGTTGTCGATGGTGCATCTGAACGGTTACCTCGGGGTAGCCGGAGCGGTAGGCTGACCGACGCCCCGCTCCCGACACCCCAAGGGATGACATGAAGATCGCCGTGACCGGCTCGATCGCGACTGACCACCTGATGAGCTTCCCCGGCCGATTCGCCGAGCAGTTCATCGCCGACCAGCTCGACAAGGTGTCGCTCTCCTTCCTGGTGGACGACCTTGTGCTACGACGGGGCGGGGTGGCCGCCAACATCGCCTTCGGGATGGGCCAGCTCGGCCTGCGCCCGGTTCTGGTGGGCGCGGTGGGCGCCGACTTCGCCGACTACCGTTCCTGGCTGGAGCGGCACGGCGTCGACTGCGACTCGGTGCATGTGAGCGAGATCGCCCACACCGCCCGCTTTGTCTGCACCACCGACACCGAGATGTGCCAGATCGCCTCCTTCTACGCGGGGGCGATGAGCGAGGCGCGTAACATCGAGCTGAAGCCGATCGCCCACCGGGCCGGCGGTCTCGACCTGGTGCTGGTCGGCGCCAACGACCCAGAGGCGATGCTGCGCCACTCCGCCGAGTGCCGGGAGCGGGGGTACGCGTTCGCGGCCGACCCCTCCCAGCAGCTTGCTCGGATGCCCGGCGAGGACGTCGTCGCGCTGGTTGAGGGCGCCGAGTACCTGATGACCAACGAGTACGAGAAGTCGCTGCTGCAGAGCAAGGCCGGCCTCAACGACGAGCAGCTGCTCGATCTGGTCAAGGTACGGGTGACCACCCTGGGCAAGCAGGGTGTGGAGATCGCCGGACGGGACATCGACCCGATCCATGTGCCGATCGCCCGCGAGATCCGCGCCGTCGACCCGACGGGGGTCGGCGACGGATTCCGGGCTGGCTTCTTCGCCGCGCTCTCCTGGGGGCTGGGGTTGGAGCGGGCCGCCCAGGTCGGCTCGTTGCTGGCCACCCTCGTGCTGGAAGCTGTCGGCACCCAGGAGTACCAGCTCCACCGGGATCTCTTCGTCAAGCGGCTCGCCGACTCGTACGGCGACGCTGCTGCCGAAGAGGTCCGTTCGCACCTGGTGCCGTAGTCCCACGCCGACACTGAGCCCCGGGGCCCTCGGGGCTCAGTGCCGGCGGCGAACGTCGAATCCCGGGCCGTCGGGGCCGTCCACCCGGCCCACGAACTCCTGACCTCGAAGCCGGCACCAGGCGGGCAGGTCCACCGCGGCCGCCGGATCGTCGGCCAGTACCCGGACGAGGGCGCCAACCGGCAGCTCGGGCAGGCGGCGGGCCAGCGCGATCACCGGTAGCGGACAGCGCTGCCCCCGGCAGTCGACCACCTCGGGCGCCGTCACAGCCCCACCACCCCGGCTTCGGCCCGCAACGCGCCCACGATCTCCGGCAGTTCGGTCAGGAACCGCTCCACCTCGGCCTCGGTCGTGTCCCGGTGCAGCGAGACCCGAACGTTGCCGTGCGACAACACCCCCATCGCCGCCAGCACGTGCGACGGGCGCAGCGTTGACGAGGTGCACGACGACCCGGAGGAGACGGCGAAGCCGCGCCGGTCCAACGCGTGTAGCAGCGCCTCACCATCCACGTACAGGCAGGAGAAGGTCACCAGGTGCGGAAGTCGATCTTCTGGATCACCGACCACCTCCACATCCGGCACCTCGGTCGCCACCCGAGCCCGGATCCGGTCCACCAGGCGGGCGAGTCGGACCGACCGCGCCGCCGCGTCGGCCGCCGCCGCGCGCAGACTCGCCGCCGCCGCGACGACCGCCGGTAGGTTCACCACCCCCGGGGTGCGCCCTGCCTCGCGTTCGTCCATCGGCCACGGCGACTCCCAGCGGGTGCCCTTGCGGACCACCAGCAGCCCGACCCCC
The DNA here is from genome assembly GCF_000378845.1 of Salinispora pacifica DSM 45544. Classification (NCBI taxonomy): domain Bacteria; kingdom Bacillati; phylum Actinomycetota; class Actinomycetes; order Micromonosporales; family Micromonosporaceae; genus Salinispora; species Salinispora pacifica. The sequence continues at coordinate 4,606,000 of NZ_KB905359.1, forward strand.
GGCGGTCCGCCCCACTTGTGGGCGCTCGCGGTCAGCACCGACCAGCCCGCCGGCACCGGCGCGTGCCCGACCACCTGTGCCGCGTCAACGTAGAGCGGTACTCCGGCGGCGGCGCAGACGGCACCGGCAGCGGCGACCGGCTGCACGGTGCCCACCTCGTGGCTCGCGGCGATCAGGGCCGCGAGCGCGGTGCCGGGCGCCCCGACCGCCGTTGACCAGGCGTCCAGATCGATTCGGCCCACCCGGTCGACCGGGACCGATGTCGCCGTGCCGCCGTCAGCCACGTGTCGCTCGGCGGCGTGCAGGACCGCCGAGTGTTCGATCGCGGAGTGCACCAGGCCGGATCCGGCCCGGCGTCGTCCGGCGAGCCCGCCGAGGACGGCCGAGTGCGCAGCCGCCGTACCGCTTGGGGTGAAGGAGAGTTCGTCTGGTCGGACGCCGAGCGTGGCCGCGGCGGCTTCCCGCGCCGCGTCCAGGAGTTGACGCGCCCGCCGTGCCGGGGCGTAGAGCCGTTGTGGGTCGGCCCAGCCGTCGTCAAGGGCGGCAAGTAGCGCCTGTCGGGCGACGGGGTGCAGCGGCGCGGCGGAGGCGGCGTCCAGGTAGACCGGAGAGGCGTTCACGGAGTTCCACGATATCGCCTCCGCTGTTCCGTGATCACCCCGATGGGGGCGGACAACCACCCCAATCGGGTCCAGCCGGTCCTGGTCGAGTAATCTGCGACCGTCGGTGACCCCTTTGCCGCCGGTGTTGTAGCTCCACCGGCGGAGGCCGGCAGACCAGATGACACGGCGGCGCGCTAGGGAGGCAGGACCAGGTGGTCGCAAGGAGTTCGGAGGTACGGCCGTCGGCCGTACGGCACAGCGCCTACCCGGGAGCCGGTGGGCGCCGGGTGCGGGGTGCCGGCCGGGTGGCTGGGCTCGGTCTCGGCGGAGCGGCACTGTTGGTCCTGCTCACGGGCTGCGATGTCGGCGCCGCGTTCGGCGGCTTCGGCTGGCCGCAGGGCGGCATCACCCCCGAGGCGAACCGGATGTACGACCTGTGGATCGCCTCGTGCATCGCGGCGCTCGCGGTCGGTGTGTTCGTGTGGGGCCTCATCTTCTGGTGCGTGGTGCGCTACCGGAAGCGGGGCAACGAGCTGCCGGTGCAGACTCGCTACAACCTGCCGATGGAGTTCCTCTACACCATCGCCCCGATCCTGATCGTCGCCGTGCTCTTCTACTACACGGCGATCGTGCAGACCGATGTGGGGAAGACCTCCCGGGACCCGGACGTCACCGTCGAGGTGGTCGCCTTCAAGTGGAACTGGCAGTTCAACTACCGCGACGGCCAGGGCGTGGAGGCCAACACGGTCGCTTCGGTCCTCGGCACCAGCGAGGTCATCCCGATCCTGGTGTTGCCCTCGGACCGGTCGATCCGCTTCGAGGAGACCAGCCGCGACGTCATCCACTCGTTCTGGGTGCCGGAGATGCTGTTCAAGCGCGATGTCTTCCCCGGCAGCATTCGCAACGTCTTCGAGGTCTCCAAGCTTGAGGGCGAGGGTGCGTACGTGGGCCGCTGCGCCGAGCTGTGCGGCACCTATCACGCCTTCATGAACTTCGAACTGCGGGTTGTCACGCCGGAGAAGTACGACCAGTTCCTCGCCGCCAAGCAGGATGGACAGTCCACGCAGGAGGCGCTGATCGCGATCGGTGAGGATCCGTACGCGATGACCACGGAGCCGTTCGACACCCGACGCACCGAGTCGAACTTCAACCCCGACAAGTCGGCCAGCGGCGCGGGTAACTGAGGGAGCAGGCATGAAGACCGAGTGGCGCATCTTCCTCATCATCGCCGGGTTCCTGCTCTTCGCCGCGGCGCTCTATGGGGGCTGGACCTATGGCGACGGCGGCCAGATCGAGTGGGTTGGCACCATCGCCCTGTTGTTGAGCTTCGCGCTCTGTCTGATGTGCGGTGGCTTCTTCTGGTTTGTCGCCCGGCGGATCGATCTGCGCCCCGAGGACCGGGCTGATGCGGAGATCGCTGATGGCGCGGGTGAAGTGGGCTTCTTCAGCCCGGGCAGCTACTGGCCGTTCGGGATCGCGCTGGCAGCCACGGTCGCCGGTCTCGGCCTCGTGTTCTGGCAGCTCTGGCTGCTGGCTGTCGGCCTGGTAGCGGTCGTCTTCGCCGCCTGTGGCCTGCTCTTCGAGTACTACAGCGGTACCCGGCGCACCGCCGAGCACTGATTACCACCAGTCGAACGGCCCGTTCCCGGCAGGGAGCGGGCCGTTCGCCGTGTGGATGGCGCTCGCAGCTGGACACGGGAGATCGGCCGGGTCGGTTGATCGTCTCCCGGCCGGCCCAACCTGGCCGCCGGCCCCTTCCGGCGGTCTGGCGTTGGCTGAGCTGGTCCGCCGTCCGTCTGGGCCGGCCTGGCGTTGGCTCAGACGGACGCCGGCCGGACGGCCTGGGCGACCTCGATCCAACGGTCCAGAGTCCGGGCCGCGGCGCCGGAGTCGATCGAATCGGCGGCGCGGAGTAGGCCGGCCCGGAGCGCCTCGGTGAGGTCTGTGTTCAGAGGTCCCTGGGTGGCAAGTGCGGCGGCGGCGTTGACCAGCACCGCGTCTCGTACCGGCCCGGTCTCTCCAGCCAGCAGGCGGCGTACCGCGTCGGCGTTGTAGGCGACGTCACCACCGCGGAGGTCGGCGAGGGTGGCCCGGGGTATCCCAAGGTCGGTCGCGTCGAGCACTGCCTCGGAGACCGTGCCGTTCTGTGCCGCCCAGACGCGGGTGGGGGCAGCGGTGGTGAACTCGTCGAGCCCGTCCTCGCCGCGCAGGACGAGCGCCGAGTCACCGCGGGCGGCGAAGACCGCGGCCATGACCGGCGCCATCCGAGCGTCGAAGCAGCCGACCGCGCCGGCTCGGGGACGAGCCGGGTTGGTGAGCGGGCCGAGGAAGTTGAAGGCGGTCGGTACGCCCAACTCCCGACGGACCGGGCCGGCGTGGCGCATCCCGGGGTGGAACCGGGCGGCGAAGCAGAAGCCGATCCCCGCCTCGGCGACGCAGGTCGCCACCGCCTCGGGGCCCAGGTCCAGCGGCAGACCGAGGAACTCCAGAACGTCCGCGGTACCGCAGGACGAGGAGGCGGCCCGGTTGCCGTGCTTGACGACCCGTACGCCGGCGCCGGCGACTACCAGAGAGGCCATGGTGGAGATGTTCACGGTGTGCGCGAGATCGCCGCCGGTGCCCACCACATCCACTGCGGTCGCGCGTAGCTCCGCGGGTAGATCGACTCGAACGGCGTGCGTGAGCATCGCCTCGACCAGGCCGGAGAGCTCGGCGGGGGTCTCGCCCTTGGCCCGCAGCGCGACGGCGAAGCCGGCGATCTGCGCCGGGCCCGCCGATCCGGACATGATCTCACCCATCGCCCACGCGGTGTCGGCGGTGGATAGCTCGTCGCCGCGCAGCAGCGCGGCGAGCAGGTGCGGCCAGGTCCGTTCGCCCATCAGGGCCTCCCGAGCGGTCCAGGGGTTGGGATCCGGCGCCGGCGGATCCGGCGCCGAGGCGGTGCCGGAGTGGGGACGTCAGGTCGGTGCGTGGGTCCGCAGCACTTCGGCAACGGTCGTGCCGGTGGTCACCGGATCGAGTGGATGCACCAGGGTGGCGTCAACCTCGGCGTAGGCGGCGAGCCATCGGTCGGCGGCGCGAGCGAGCACCACGCAGGTGGGCGGGGCGTCGGCCCGGTCGTCCTTGATCTGCCGGGCGATGCCGAGGCCGCCGCCGGGGTGGGCCTCGCCGTCCAGGAGCAGGAGATCAATTTCGTAGTCGTCGACCAGCCGGATGCACTCGGCGTAGTCGGACGCGTCGACGAACTCAACCAGGAGGCCGGGGGCGGGCCGGGTGCCGACGGCGAGTCGCATCCGATCCCGGACCTGTGGGTCGTCACTGTAGAGCAGGACAGTGCACCGACGATCGCTCATTGCTTAACTGGCTCCCACCTCGTAGCTATCCGCCGATCGTACCGGGCGTACCCAGCAGGGCTTCCGCGGGCGGTGCTCCCCGATCCCCGGCAGTCAGCCCATCGCCGGGCTGGCCCGCTGTTCGGCATCCTGGCGGTCCAGCTCGCGGTCGATCCGGCGGGCCTCCTGTTCGGCCTGGCGCATCCAGCGCACGACCAGCACCGCCAGCATGGTGACGCTGACGAACTCGCCGCCCGCCCAGAGGATGCCGCCGGCGATCACCTGGTCCTCCCACGGGTCGGCCCAGGTCAGGCCGAGCGAGGAGTGCCAGTCGCCACCGAAGAGGGCGGTTGACTGCATGACGGTGAGTCCGAGCACGGTGTAGAACGGCACGGAGAGCAGCATCAGCAGCGCCCGGCCCGGGTAGGGCCAGCGGTTGGGCAGCGGGTCGAGCCCGAGTAGCGGCCAGAAGAGGACGCATCCGATCAGGAGTACGTGTGCGTGGACCACCTCGTGCGCCCACGCGTGTTCGAGCGTGTAGCGGTACAGGTCGGTGAAGTAGAGGGCGAACGGGGTGGCCATGAAGATCGCGAAGGCGACCAGGGGGTGGCTGCAGAGCCGGGCGGTCCGGCTGTGCACGAGCGTTCGCAGCCGCTCGCGCGGGTGTGGTGGCAACGCCTGTAGCGCCAGCGTGACCGGGGCGCCCAGGGCCAGGAAGATCGGTGCCACCATGGAGAGCACCAGATGCTGCGTCAGGTACACCGACAGCAGCGTCGTGTCGTAGGCCGCCAGCCCGCTGAGGGTCACCGTGGCGATGCCACCGAGGCCGGGGCCGAGGAAGAGCAGCGTTCGGGCCACCGGCCATCGGTGGCCGCGCACCCGGAGCCGACGTACGCCGTAGAGGTAGAGTCCAGCTGCGAGCGCCAAGCCGACGGCGATCCAGCTGACTGGCTGCACCTCGGTGAAGATCGACGTGAGGCTGAATGGCGGTGGGACGGTCGCGGGCGCCGCCGGTGCGGCGACCGAGGTCGCGGCGGGTGCGGCGACTTCGGTGGCAATGGAGATTGGATCGACGCGCTGCACGTTTTTACCCTAGGTGAGGCTAATCGGACCCCCCCGATCGGGCTGCCCGGAGCACCGGTTTGGGCCCCCGCTGATCGCCGGCCTCGCTTAACGGCAATAATGACCGCGTGACTGCGGCCCCAGCGATTGACAAGAGCCGGATCCACTCCCTGACGCGACCCAACATGGTCAGCGTCGGGACGATCGTGTGGCTCTCCAGCGAACTCATGTTCTTCGCGGCGCTGTTCGCGATGTACTTCTCGATCCGTGCCGCGGCGCCGGAGCAGTGGGCGGAGCACACTCCGCACCTGAATGTTCCGTACGCGACGACGTTCACGGTGATTTTGGTGCTCTCGTCGGTGACCTGCCAGATCGGCGTGTTCGCCGCGGAGAAGGGGGACGTGCACGCCCTGCGGCGCTGGTTCACGATCACCTTCGTGATGGGACTGATCTTCGTACTCGGCCAGCTGAACGAGTACCGGGAGCTGATCCACGAGGGCGTCAAGATCAACGAAGATGGCTACGGGTCGATGTTCTACCTCACCACCGGCTTCCACGGCCTCCACGTGGCGGGTGGTCTGGTCGCCTTCGTCATCTTCATGATCCGCACCACCATGGGCCGATTCACGCCGGCGCAGGCGACGTCGGCGATCGTGGTGTCGTACTACTGGCACTTCGTCGATGTGGTGTGGATCGCGCTCTACGGCATGATCTACTGGCTTCAGTGATCTTGGCGCCCCGAATCGCGCCGCTGCTTCGTCCCCTCAGGCAAGGTCCAACCGGTTAAGGACACAGGTCATGACTTCTGACAACGACCGCCGACGCGGTCTGTTCGCGCGGCTGCGCGGGCGGCCCGCGGCGCGCAGCCGGGGCCGCCGCCGGCTGGGTGCCGCGGTCCGGCTGCTGGCAGCGCTGATGTTGGCCGGCGGCGCCTACACGGCCTTCGCCCCCAGCGTGCAGGCGCAGGACACACCGATGTCCAGCGCCGCCGCGGACGGCAAGGCGCTGTTCAACGAAAGCTGTGTGAGCTGCCACGGTCGCAACGCGCAGGGCGTCGAGGGGCGCGGCCCGAGTCTGGTCGGTGTTGGCTCCGCCTCGGTTGAGTTCCAGGTGGGCACGGGTCGCATGCCGATGGTCCGGCAGGAGGCCCAGGCGCCCCGCAAGCCTCCGGTCTTCAACCCCGATGAGATCCGTCAGCTCGGGCAGTACATCCAGGAGCTTGGTGGCGGCCCGGAGTTGCCGGCCGGCGAGAACCTCCACCAGGACGGCAACCTCGCCGCCGGTGGTGAGCTGTTCCGGATCAACTGCGCGCAGTGCCACGCCTTCGGCGGTGGCGGCGGAGCCCTCTCGTCGGGTAAGTACGCGCCGAGCCTGAAGCCGGCCAGCGACCGTCAGATCTACGCCGCGATGCTCAGTGGCCCGCAGAACATGCCGGTGTTCGGGGACAACCAGATCACGCCCGAGCAGAAGGCGGACATCATCGCCTACATCCAGGCGAACCTGAACCACAACCAGGACCCGGGTGGCTTCAACCTCGGCCGCTACGGCCCCTCGACCGAGGGCTTGGCGATCTTCCTGGTCGGCATCGTCGCGCTGGTCTTTACCACCCTGTGGATTGCGGGTAAGTCGTGACCGGGCGGTTCCTGACCAACATTGCGCCGGTGTCGCGGGTCGGCACCGCCCACAGCGAGGTGACGGCATGACCACCACTCACCCTGGACACGCGGGCGGCGACCAGCCGGTCGACCTGGATGATCCGGATCTCAGTCGCTTCGACATCGTCCGCGCGGGCGCCCGTGCGGACGACATCCAGATCGTGCACTACGAGCCGCAGGTCGTGCCGGGTAGTAAGGCCGAGCGGCGACTGAGTCGTACGGTCGCCCTGTTCTTTCTGCTGACCGGCGTCTCTGCGACCGCCTTCCTGGCGATCTACATCTGGTGGCCCTGGGAGTACGAGCTGGGCTACGGCGGCGACAAGTGGTATACGCCGCTACTCGGTGTCACCCTGGGTATCTCCCTGCTCGGTATCGGCTTCGGCATCCTCACCTGGGGCAAGAAGCTGCTGCCCAAGGAGGTGTCGGTTCAGGACCGGCATGAGGGCGAGGTCAACGAGCGGGACCGCAAGATCACCGCGCAGACGATGCTCTACATGGCGGACGAACTGGGCGTGAAGCGCCGGCCGTTGCTGGGAGTCTCGTTGCTGGCGGGTCTCGCGCCGGTCGGGGCGGTTGCCGCGGCGCCGCTGGTGGGTGGCCTGATCTCGCAGCCACACAAGAACAACCAGATGTTCACCACGGGTTTCGCGCCCACCGAGGGCGGCCAGAAGGTCCGGCTGGTCCGTGAGGACGGCCGACCGATCCGCCCGGCGGACATCAGCACTGGTGGCCAGATCACTGTCTTCCCCGGCATCGAACACGGGGTGAGTAACAAGTACGCGGACTCGCCGGCGTTGTTGATCCACCTTCGGGACGCGGATGCGCAGGAGGCCCGCGAGGCCAACGCGCGGATCGGTCACGACGACTTCATGTGGGGCAACTTCGCCGCCTACTCCAAGATCTGCACGCACGCTGGCTGCCCCGCCAGCCTCTACGAACAGCAGACCAACCGGCTGCTCTGCCCGTGTCACCAGTCGCAGTTCCTGATCACCGACAACGCGAAGCCCATCTTCGGTCCCGCCAGCCGCCGGCTGCCGCAGTTGCCGATCGTCGTTGACGACGAGGGTTACTTCGTGGCCACGTCCGACTACACCGAGACCGTCGGGCCCGACTTCTGGGAGCGGCCGTGAAGCGGCGCAAGTTTGAGATGGCAGCCGTCCCGGGGAACGTGGCCCGGGGAGTGGACGACCGCTTTCAGATGGCCACCCCGCTCCGTCGGCTGCTGAACAAGGTCTTCCCGGACCACTGGTCCTTCCTGCTGGGTGAGATCGCGCTCTTCTCGTTCATCGTGCTGCTGCTCACCGGGGTCTTCCTGACCTTCTTCTTCGAGCCGGCGATGACCGAGGTGATCTACAACGGCAGCTACGCCCCGCTGCGGGGCACGCCGATGTCCGCCGCGTACGCCTCCAGTCTGGACATTTCGTTCGACGTCCGGGGCGGCCTGATCATGCGGCAGATGCACCACTGGGCGGCCCTGCTGTTCATGGCCGCGATCGTGGTGCACATGCTGCGGGTCTTCTTCACCGGCGCGTTCCGCAAGCCGCGGGAGGCCAACTGGATCATCGGCTCGCTGCTGTTCTGGGTCGGCTTCCTGGCCGGCTTCACCGGCTACTCCCTGCCGGACGACGGCCTCTCCGGCACCGGGCTCCGGATCGCCTCCGGCATCATGTTGTCGATTCCGGTGATTGGCTCCTGGCTCACGTCCTCGATCTTCGACGGCGAGTTCCCCGGAACAATCATCGTCAGCCGGTTCTACATCGCGCACGTGCTGCTCATCCCCGGCTTGCTGCTCGCCCTGATCGGCGCCCACCTGGGGCTGGTCTTCAAGCAGAAGCACACCCAGTGGCCCGGCCCCGGCCGGACCAACGACAACGTGGTCGGCGAGCGGATGTTCCCCCGCTACGCGTTGAAGCAGGGCGGCTTCTTCATGGTCGTCTTTGGCGTGATCGCGCTGATGGCTGGCCTGTTCCAGATCAACCCGATCTGGCTGTTCGGGCCGTACGAGGCGTGGGTGGTGTCGGCCGCCAGCCAGCCCGACTGGTACGTCATGTTCCTCGACGGCTCTACCCGGCTGATGCCCGCCTGGGAGATCTACATTCCGATCGGCGATGGGTACGTCATCCCGCCGTTGTTCTGGCCAACGGTCGTGTTGCCCGGGGTGTTGGTGGGTATGTCCGTGCTCTATCCGTTCATCGAAGCCCGGCGCCTCAAGGACTACCGTCACCACAACCTGCTCCAGCGGCCGCGGGACGTTCCGGCGCGGAGCGGGCTGGGCGCCATGGCCGTCACCTTCTACCTGGTGCTGGCGCTCTCCGGGGCGAACGATGTCATCGCCGACAAGTTCAATATCAGCCTGAACGCGATGACCTGGGGTGGCCGGATCGGTCTGCTGCTTCTCCCGCCGCTGGCGTACTTCGTCACCTACCGGATCTGTCTGGGGCTCCAGCAGCATGACCGGGAGGTTCTGGCGCACGGGGTCGAGACCGGCATCATCCGGCGGCTGCCGGACGGTCGGTTCGTCGAGGTGCACCAGCCGCTTCACCGCGAGGACGGCGAACTGGAGTACGTCGGCTGGGTGGTGCCGAAGAAGATGAACCGGCTCGGCGCGCTCGGCCCGGCGATCCGGGGCTTCTTCTACCCGATCGAGAAGCCCGCCGAGGCGCCGGTATCGCCGGCGCCCCCGGTCGATTCGGACACCGAGCGTTCGGAGATCACCAGCGGCGAGCGCCGCTGACCTCACCGCGACGTAACCGCACGTGGCGCCCGCCGGAGTTTCGGCGGGCGCCACGCCTGTTGGCATACCTGGGCCGGGACCGAGGTATAACCCCGGCCAGCCGGGTATCCGTGCGGTCCAACGTCTCTAGGGGAGGACGAATGTTGGGATTCAAACGCCTGGGCCTGCTGGCCGCGCTGGTGCTGGTGGGTATCGCACCCGCCGCGGCTGCCCACGCCGCGGCGCAGCCGTCACAGCAGGACACCCAGTACCTGCAGGCCATTCACCAGGTGAATCAGTTTTGAGATCAGCAAGGGGGAGCTGGCCGGACAGAAGGCCCAGGACCAGGGGGTCAAGAACTTGGGCCAACAGATCGGGACTGACCACACCCAACTGGACGAGACGGTCCAACAGGTCGCCAACCAGCTCGGTGTCGAGCTGTCGAGTGAGCTGACCGCCGACCAGCAGGACCTCACCGACCAGATGAACAACGCCAGTGGCCAGGAATTCGACCAGCTCTGGGTGACCAGTAACCTGACCGCCCACGTCCAGGCCATCCAGGCCACCCAGACGGAGATCTCGCAGGGCTCCGACCCGTCGGTGATCGAGCTTGCGCAGACCGCGCTGCCGACCCTGCAGACCCACTACGACGAGTTGGTCGAGCTGGCCAACCAGATGGGTGTCCCGGTCCCGCAGAGCACCGGCACCGGCACCCCGAGCCCGGGTATGACCACTCCGGGCCCTGGCACCACCGAGAGCCCGGCTCCGGGTAGCACCACCGAGGCGCCGGCTCCGGGTGGCGGTACCGGTACGGAGACCCCGGCTCCGGGTACGAGCTGACCACGATGAGGTAGGTCTGGACCATGATGAGGTAGGTCGACGGCTGGTCCGCCCCGGATGGGGTGGACCAGCCGTCTGCTGGCGCAGGGGCTACGCCCTGCCGCCCCGTCAGTCGGCGGTGCCGAGGCCGATCGCGAACGTCTGCTCGAGGTCGTGCTGCGAGTACGCGCGGAACGCGATGTGGGAGTCGGTGTTCAGCACCCCCGACACCTTGGAGATGCGCCCCGCGATCACCTCAGCGATCTGCTCGAACTCGCGGACCCGGACTATCGCGACCAGGTCGACCTGCCCGGCCACTGAGTAGACCTCGCTGACACCGGGCAGGGCGGCGAGTGCCTCCGCCACCTCGGGGATCGAGTCGGTGGCGCAGTCGATCAGGACAATCGCGGTGATCACGGGAGTTCGCTCCGTTCGTCGGCTTCCCCGCTCATGCTAGACGCTCCGGTAGTGGCGGTTCGCTGACGACGACGGTGAGATCGGTCCCCACCCGGATCGCGTTCTGAACATGCTCCTCCGCTGCTACGGTGGCGCCCGGCCAGACCACGGCCCTGGTGACAGCCCCGTGTACCCGGGCACCCGCCCCGACCACTGCCGACCGGCACCGGCCGGTGACCAGCGCCGTGGGGTGAACCAGGGTGCCGCCGCCCGCGGCGTGCAGGTTGGCGGTGAGGTAGTCGGCGGGTGTGCCGGTGTCATAGAACGTGCCGGGATAGGGGACCACGGTCAGCTCGCCGGCCGCCTCCGCCGGCCGCCAGACCGTCCGGACCAGATCGCCGAACTCCAGTGGTAGGTCCCGAACTCGCCACCAGGGCAGCAGGGAGAAACCGGTGAAGGCGTGGCCGTCGAAGGTGCCGGGTGCCGTTGGGTCCACGGCGGGCTGACCCAGCAGTCGTACGGTCTCGCCATCCCAGTCCTGCAGGAGCGCGGCAATATCCAGCCCAGGTGGACGGTCCGGGTCGGCGAGGTACGCGTCGGCGTTTCCGACCAGCACGCCCCGCCCGTTGATCCAGTCGCGTAGCTTCGCCAAGCCGCCGGCGGTGCCGAGCGGGCCGTCGGGCTCCACTGACCGGTGGGCGCGGTCGCCGACGTGCGCGACTACCCGCTCGGCGAGGTAGCTGGCGTTGACCGCCACCCGGCTCGTCCCCGCCAGACCGATCCCGGCGAGCCGCGCGAGCACCCGGTCGAGTAGCGGGACGTTCCCGACCGGACAGAGCGCTTTGGGTACCCGCTCGGTCAGCGGACGCAGCCGGCTGCCCTCGCCGGCGGCGAGGGCCACCGCGCAGATCTCGACGGCGGTCACGGCTGGTGGTCGGGGAGCTTAGGCGGGAACTGCCCGGCCAGCGGCCCGATGTCGAAGTAGCCGAGCAGGCGGGCCGTGGGCCAGGTCAACTTCGGCAGGGCGTCCAGCGGGTGCCAGGCGGCCTCGAAGACCTCCGCACCGTCAACCCGCAGGGTCGTGGTTGACGCCGGAACCTCGGCGGTGAACACCACGTCCACCCAACCCTTGTCGTGGACGACTGCGTTCGGTACCGCCGGGGTCAGCTCGTGGGGGGAGAGCCGGATGCCCGTCTCTTCGTATAGTTCGCGGCACGCCCCGAGCACCGGCGCCTCCCGCTTCTGCAACAGCCCCGCTGGCAGCGTCCACCCCCGGCCGGGCGGTTGGCGCAGCAGGAGCAGCCGGCCGGCTCCCGTGGCCTCGCTGTCACGGACGAGGGTGACCGCACCGACGATGTACTTGGGCACGGTCAGCCGGACCAGGCGACGTCGCACGGGCAGCGGGAGCCGGTAGAAGACCTGGTATGCGACGGCGCGTCCGGTTACCCGCAGGCGGCAGATCATGCGTTCAGGCTAATGCCGTCGGGTGAATCTCTGCCGGCCTGGGGCCGGTCGGGTCACCGTCGGTGGTCGACCAGGTCGATGAGTTGCTGTACCACCGCGTCCGGTGCGATCGCCCGGTCGAAGACCGCGACGAGCATCGTCTCCAGGTCGGGGTAGCCGAGCTCCTCGGAGAGTCGGAGCAGGGGTAGGTCGCTGGCCAGACCGCGATCGTGCTTGCGTAGGGCCAGCCCGACGGCGGCCCGGCCGAGGCGGACCTTGTCGGCGATGGAGATTCCGGGTTCGGTGTGGTCGGCGAACCAGCGGTTGATCTGCATCTGGGCTTGCGGGGACTTGACGAAGCCGAGCCACTCCCGGCGGGGACCCCGCGGAGCCCCGTCGAAGTCGCTGGGCGTCTGCTCAGTCTCGGTGAATATCTCCACGACGTCGCCGTCTTCGAGGCAGGAGGAGAGCGGGGCGAGTCGACCGTTGATCCGGGTCGCCAGGCAGTGGTCGCCGCGCTCGGTGCCGAGTTCGTACGCGAGGTCGACCGGGGTGGCACCGGCGGGCAGCACCACCTGTCGCCCGTCGGCGAAGACCTGGATCTGCGCCTCGGCGAGGTCGCTGCGCAGTGACTCCAGGAACTGCGCCGGGTCGGCGGTCTCCTGTTCCCAGTCCAGCACGCGTCGCAGCCAGTCCAGCCGTTCGTCCCGGACGGCCTGGTCAACGCGGGCGCGGGGGAAACGATAGCTGGCGGCGATGCCGTACTCCGCACAGCGGTGCATCTCTTCGGTGCGGATCAACACCTCCACCGTGCGATCTCTTAGCCCGCGGACGCTGGTGTGTAGGGAGCGGTAGAGGTTGTTCTTCGGGGAGGCGATGTAGTCCTTGAACCGGCCGGGTACCGGGGGCCACGTGCCGTGGATGGCGCCCAGAGCCGCGTAGCAGTCGGTGTCCGGACCGTTCACGACGACGACGACCCGGGGCAGGTCGTACGGGCTGGCGTGGTCGCCGGCCACGGTGTCCTTCCAGATTGAGTAGAGGTGGCGCGGCCGAGGGGTCACGTCGGCGTTGACCCGGCTGCGGCGGAGCGCCGTCTTCGCCCGGGAGACGATTTCCGTCAGGTATGCGTCCCAGCCGGGTCGGTCGTGCAGGTGCCGGGAGATGCGATCGTGCTCCTCTGGCTCCAGGTGCATCAGGACAATGTCATCCAGTTCTCGCTTGAGCTTCTGGATGCCCAGCCGATCGCAGAGCGGAACGAGTACCTCCTGGGTCTTGCGGGCGATGCGTTCCCGGGACGCGGCGGAGCGAACCCCGAGCGTGCGCATGTTGTGCAGCCGGTCCGCCAGTTTGATGATCAACACGCGGACGTCCTTGCCGGCCGCGATGATCATCTTTCGGGTCGTCTCGGCCTCGGCGGCCTTACCGTAGAACGCCTTGTCGAACTTGGTCACTCCGTCCACCAGGTGGGCGACCTCGGGCCCGAAATCGTCGGCGAGGGCTTGGAGCGTGTAGCGGGTGTCCTCGACGGTGTCGTGCAGCAGCGCTGCGACCAGGGTGGTCGCGTCCATGCCGAGGCCGGCGCAGATCTGGGCGACCGCGAGCGGGTGGGTGATGTAGGGCTCGCCGCTCTTGCGGAACTGCCCGCGGTGCATCGTCTCGGCGATCGTGTACGCCCGACGCAGCACCGACGGGTCCGTTCCGGAGTGGATGTTCCGGTGGGTGCGGACCAGCTCACCAACCGGCTCGGCCTCGGCGGTGGACCACGCCAACAACGTCCGCAGTCGGCGGGTCAGCGGCAGCTCCGCCGGTTGGGGCGGAAGCGCGCCCTCCAGGGCGGCGCCGTGTCCGGCGTCGACATCCACGAGGGATACCTCCTCACCCCGACCCCAGGTCACCGTGCCGGTGCCGGGAGCCGGCCCAGAAACGGGCGGGACTGCACTTGTTAACAGCTTATGCGAGTCAGCGTCATCCGATCAGCTGGTTGGTCCTGGGCTTTCGGTCGAGAATTGGTGGGAAGCCGCGTTTGCCGCCTTCGTAAGCAGGGCTCGGAACCGGCCCGCACCGGCAGCCGGGGAGGCCCAGGCGGACGACATCTCCACCAACCGCGTCTCCGGACGCTCCAACCAGGACAGGATGCGCTCGGTCTCCTCGGCGCTGGTAGCCGGAGTAGGTCCGTGCCCCGGGGCGACGGTCTCCGCGGTCGCCCGGATCGTGGCGATCGTTGGTCGTGGGTGGATCCCGGGCGGGGACACCGCGGCGCCGGCCAGCCGTCCATGCCGTACCAGCGCCAACTCCCAACCTCCATCCGGCGCCGGCCGGGCAGCCACCACCTCGGCAATCCCGGTGAGCGCGGCGAGTCGCTGCATCCGGGTGATCGCGCGGAGCACGGCGGTGAGCCGGGACCGCACCACCGCGGCCTCCTCGTAGCGTTGTCCCGCCGAGAGCGTCTCGATTCGGTCAAGCAAGGCGTCCACCACGCCCTGCGGGTCGCCGTCACACGCCGTACGGAAGGGCGTCGTCGCGCGGTCCGCGTACTCCGCCGGGGTGATCCGGTGCTCGCAGGGTGCCAGGCAGCGACCCAGCTCGGCTACGGCGCAGGCCGGCGTGACCTTCCGCAGCGACAGCCGGTGCGTGCACTGCCGCAGCGGTATCGCGTCGTGGAAGCCGGCCGCGGCGAGCTCCGCGGCGCGGCGGGAGGCGAAGGGCCCGAGGTAGGCCTCGTCCCCCGGGGCCAGGTTTCGCACCACCGACAATCGTGGGTACGCCTCGTCGGTCAGCTTCAGCCAGACCACCCGCTCGGGGAACTTCGACCGTCGGTTGTACGGCGGGGCGTGCGTCCCGATCAGGCGCAACTCCCGCACCTCCGCCTCGAGCGAGTGGGCGCACTCCACCGCCTCCACCCGCTCGGCGGCGGCGAGCATCTCCGAGATGCGGGCCCGCTTCTCCCCGGCCGTGAAGTAGCTGCGGACCCGGGTGGCGATGTCGACCGAGGTGCCGACGTAGAGCGGGCGTTCGTCGGTGCCCCGGAACAGGTAGACCCCCGGCGAGTGGGGCAGGCCCTCGGCGAGGTGCCGCTTGCGGCGCTGCGTCGGGGTGACCGCCCGGGCGAACTCGATCGCCTCGCCGACAGTGTGCACCCGGTGACCACCGAGCCGGGCGATCAGGCCGTGGAGCACGTCAACGGTGGCCAACGCGTCGTCCAACGCCCGGTGGGTGGGCCGGGTGGCGGTGCGAAAGTATGCCGCGAGGGTGCCGAGTCGGCGGTTGGGCACCTCGTCGCGGGTCAGCACCCGTCGGGCCAGCGCCGCGGTGTCCAGCACCCGCGGGCTCGGCCAGCGATAGCCGTGCGCCGCGCAGGCCGCCTTGAGAAACCCCACGTCGTACGGGGCGTTGTGGGCGACCAGGACCGCGTCGGCGGAGAGGAACTCGAGGAAGCTCGGCAGGACCTCGGTGATCGGTGGGGCGGGCAGCAGCATCGCCTGGGTGATGCCGGTGAGCACAGTGACGAAGGGCGGGACCGGAGTGCCGGGATTGACCAGGGTGCCGAGCACACCGAGCTGCTCACCGCCGCGGACCTTCACCGCACCGATCTCGGTGATGCCGCCGCCGTCCGGCGCGCCGCCCGTGGTTTCGAGGTCGACCACGACAAAGGTGGTCGCGTAGAGCGGCAGCGCCGGGTCAACGCCGCCGACAGCGGGGTCGAGACCGGCTAACAACTCCTGGACATATTTCTGTGGTGCCATCGGCGGGCACGCTAACGGCCCGGTCCGACACCGCTTCCTGCGGCCTTCGCCATCGCGTCGTCCGGAGCATCGCCGACTTCGGCGGGTGGCGTAGCGTTGACAACAGTCCTGCGATGAGATATTGGCTCACTCGCTCGGCGGTGGGTCGGGTGACAGTGGGAGACTTACCATATGCCCCTCGCCGAGCCGTACGACGACGACCACCGCCCCGCGGAGGAGTCGGTCGCCGCTGCGCCGGAGCCGGGCATCGAGGGTACGGGGGGCACCCTCGATGATCCGGTCGCCGCCGGCGCCACCGCGTCCACCGCCAACCCGGCCAGCACCGGCATCGCCGGTGCGTCCGGCTCCGGACCCGGCAGCGGGGCCGATCCCGTGCCGTCCGCTGACGGTCCCGCCTCGCCGGGCGACGGTGTCGTGCCGTCCGCTGACGGTCCCGCACCGTCGGGCGACGAGGACCCCGCAGCGGAGGACGGTCCGGAACCGGTGCTGCCGGAGCCGGTCCGGCAGCGGATCGTGGTGCTGGCCGCCGCGGTGTTGCCCAGCCTGCCCGCGGACGAGGTGCCGGTCCCGCTGCGCCGGGTGGCCAAGTTCGCCCCCAACCGGCGGGCGCGGCTCGGCGCGCCGATGATCGCGACCCAGTTGACCGGCGACCCACTGTTTCGTCAGCGGGTAGCCGCGCGGGTGCTTGCCGACGCCGGTGACCTTGGCGCGGCGGTACTCGGGGGCACCGCGCCGGCCGCCGCCGAGCCGGTGGAGGTTGCGGCCCTGGCGTACCTGGCGCGCCCGCGGGGGTGGCGGGACCTCATCGAGTCCAGCGGCGCGGCGGTCCGGGCCGAGGCTGACAGCGCAGTCGTCGCCGAGCTGGTCCGAGAGGCCGAGCAGCGGGCTACCCGGGCAGAACACGACCGTGCGGTGGCTCGGGTGGAGGCGGACAAACTCCGCGACGAGCTGGCCCGGGTCCGCGAGGAACTCGGCCAACTCCGGGAGGAGTCGCGGCAGCTTGGCCGGTCGTTGCGGGAGACGCAGGCCCGAGAGCGCCGGGCGAGCGAGCTGCTCGCCACCGAGCGGGGCCGGTCGGCGCGCGCGACGGCGGACGCCGATTCGGAGCTGCGCCGGGCCCGGGCCCGGCTGGCCGAGGCGGAAGCGGCGGCCGGGGTGGCCCGGGCCAGTGCCAAGGAATCCAGGTCGGTTGACGACGCCCGGTTGTGGCTGCTGCTGGAGACGATCGGTCAGGCCGCGGTGGGCCTGCGGCGGGAGCTGGCGTTGGATCCGGCGGACAGGTTGCCGGCCGACTTCGTCGCCGACGCCTTCGCCGACCAGTCCAACGCTCCCGCCACGGGCGTCGCCACCCGAGCCCGGGACTCCGACGATCCGGCCCGGTTGGACCAACTACTCGCCCTGCCCCGGGCTCATCTGGTGGTGGATGGCTACAACGTCACCAAACGGGGCTTCGGCGAGATGTCACTGGAGCAGCAGCGCAAACGGCTGATTACCGGGCTGGGGGGGATCGCCGCGCAGACCGGCGACGAGGTGACCGTGGTCTTCGACGGCGCCGAGCGGATGCATGGCCTGCCGCCGAGTCCTCGCGGCGTCCGGGTGCTCTTTTCCCGTAAGGGCGAGACGGCCGACGAGTTGATCCGGCGGCTGGTCCGGGCCGAGCCGTCGGGGCGGCCGGTGGTGGTGGTCTCGGCGGACCGGGAGGTGGCCGATGGCGTACGTCGGCACGGCGCCTACCCGTTGGGCGCCGACGCGCTGCTGCGCCGGCTGGCCCGTTCCTGACCGGCCGGGTGACCGGCCCGAGCGGGACACGGCAGTCGGTTTGACTCCCGGGGATCCCGGTGGCGAGTTGATCGAGTTGTCCCGGATCTGTCATACGCTTTGGCTAGCGTCGATGTGACTGACGGTGCTGGGAAGACCTCGCAGAGGTGGGATGGGTCACCGTCGGCGCGGCGGGAGGCGTGATGGTGATCGACTGTGACGGGTGCGTGGGCCGGACAGACGGCTGTTCGGGTTGCCTGCTGACCGTTCTGCTCAACGAGACCGTGGAGTTCGGCGCGGCCGAGGCGCGGGCGATCGAGGTGTTCGCTCGGGCCGGGTTTGACGTGCAGGTGCTGCCGGAGCCCCGGCCTCCGGTACACCGGCCCGGTCATCGCCACCATCGGGTGGCCTGACCTGCCCGTGGGAGCGGGTCGGGCCACGTGGTGCCGTGGGGCGGGAGCTGCGTGGTGCCCGCGGAGCCTCGACACACCCGCCGCGGTCGGCCGCGATCGTCCGGTGGTCGTCGATGGTGTGTGCACCCCGTCCGTCGGGACCGGGTGGCCACTACGATGGGCGCGCACAGCGGGAGGAGTGGCATGACGCGGGAATGGCGCGCTGCGGGCAGGTCCATCGCGATCGCCGGCATCGGGGGCCGGGAGGCGATCCAGTGAGTCCGCGCGGCTGGGCCCTGCTCACGCTGGTCGGGCTGGTCGCTGCGCTGGCCGTCACCGCCGCTGTGCTGATCCCGTGGCAGCGCCCGCCGGCCCCGCGAGCCGACCAGCTCGCCGCCCTGGATGAGCTGCCCGGAGAGCAGGTGCGTAGGGGGCGGGAGTTCCGGGCGGCACTGCGGCCCGGCGGCTGGGCGGCGCTCGGCGTCGGCCTGTTGGTGGCGCTCGCGCTGGGGCTCACCCCGCTGGGCAGCCGCTTGGTGGAGCTGGTCGGCCGCCCGTTCGGTGGGCACTGGGCCGCGCAGGCGGTGCTCGGCGGGCTCACCGTGGTGCTCGTCGCCGACCTCATGACCCTGCCGTTCGCCGTCTGGCGACACACCGTGCTCACCCGCTACGGGCTGGCCACCAACGGCTGGGGTGGCTGGACCGTTGACCTGCTCCGGTCGTACGCGGTCAGCGCCGTCATCGGGGCGGTGGCCCTGGGTGGCTTCTACACCGTGATCCGGCTGGCGCCGCGCTGGTGGTGGGCGTTCGGCGCGGCCGGGGCAGCCGGCCTGGTGATGCTCCTGTCGTTCGTGTTCCCGGTGCTGGTGGAGCCGGTGTTCAATCGGTTCACCCCGTTGGAGCCGAGCCCACTGCGGACAGAGTTGATGGAGCTGGCGGAGCGCGACGGCGTACCGGTCCGGGACGTGCTGGTGGCGGACGCCTCCCGGCGCACCCGTGCCGTCAACGCCTACGTCTCCGGGCTGGGGCCAACCCGCCGGATCGTCGTCTACGACACGCTGCTACGCGAAGCCACCGCGGAGGAGGTGACCGCGGTGGTGGCCCACGAGTTGGGGCACGCCAAGGACCGCGACGTGGTGGTCGGCACGCTGACCGGCGCGCTGGGCGCGGCGATACTGGTGGTGACGCTCTACCTGCTCGGGTTTGTCGCTCCGTTGCTCCGGATGGCCGGTGTTGACTCGATCGACCAGCCGCGGGCCTTCCCGTTGCTGTTGGCGCTGGTGACGGTGGCCGGCCTGGTCGCCACGCCGGCGCAGGCGTTGATTTCCCGTCGGGTCGAGGCGCGGGCCGACGCACACGCGCTGGCACTGACCAAGGACCCGGGCGCCTTTGTGGCGATGCAGCGCCGACTCGCCGGCATCAACCTCGCCGACCCCGACCCGCCCCGGCTGGGATACCTCTACTCCGCCAGCCATCCATCCACCGTGGAGCGGATCGCCGCCGCCCGCGCCTACGCCAGGAAGACCAGTCGATGAGCGAGAGCCGAACGTTGCTTGTCACGAACGACTTCCCACCTCGGCCCGGGGGGATCCAGTCTTTCGTGCATGGCCTCGCGGTGCGCCAGCCCGCGGGCTCGGTGGTGGTCTACGCCTCGAGTTGGCGCGGCGCCGAGACGTTCGACACCCAACAGCCCTTCGAGGTGGTGCGGGAAGACACCAAGGTGCTGCTGCCCACCCCACTGGTGGCGCGGCGGGTTACCCAGCTTGCCCGGGAGAACGGCTGCGACACGGTCTGGTTCGGTGCGGCGGCACCCCTCGGGCTGCTCGCCGCGGGTCTGCGGCGCCGGGCCGGCGTCCGGCGGGTGGTGGCACAGACCCACGGGCATGAGATTGGCTGGGCAGCGCTGCCCGGTGCCCGTTCCGCGCTACGCCGGATCGGCCGGGACGTTGATGTGACCACATACCTGGGGGAGTACACCCGGCTCCGGCTGGACCGGGCGTTGCGCGGGGCGACCGAGCTGCGTCGGCTCGCGCCCGGTGTCGACCTTGACACCTACCATCCGACCGTGCGGGGCGACTCGGTGCGGGCCCGGCTCGGGCTGGTTGACCGACCGGTCGTGGTCTGTGTGTCCCGGCTGGTGCCGCGAAAGGGGCAGGACACCCTGATCCGGGCGTTGCCGGAGATCCGCCGCCGGGTCCCGGACACCGCACTGCTGATCGTTGGGGGTGGTCCGTACCGGAACGGGCTGGGGAAACTGGCCCGGCAGGTCGGTGTCGAGCGAGACGTGGTCTTCACCGGTACGGTGCCGGCGGCGGAGTTGCCCGCGCACTACGCGGCCGGTGACGTGTACGCGATGCCGTGCCGTACCCGGAACCGGGGCTTGGACGTAGAGGGGCTGGGCATCGTCTACCTGGAGGCCTCCGCGACCGGGCTCCCCGTGGTGGCCGGTGACTCCGGCGGCGCACCGGATGCGGTGCGCGACGGCGAGACGGGTTTCGTGGTGCGGGGGCGGGACGTGGCCCAGCTTGCCGACCGGGTGGCGACCCTGCTCGCCGACCGGGATCTGGCCCGCCAGTTTGGTGCCGCCGGTCGGGCCTGGGTCGAACGCGAGTGGCGGTGGGAGACCCAGGCCGCCCGGATGACCACCCTCCTGCAGCCCTGAGCGACGCGGTGGGCGGGTGGCCCGGGAGGAGCAGGGGCCCGGAGTACACGCGGTGGGCCGGGCGGAGCGGTGTTCGGCCCCGGCGGCTGTCAGCCCAGTCGGGCCAGAATCCGGTCGGCGGGTTCTGGGCGGCCGAAGTGCCAGCCCTGGCCGGCGTCGCAGCCGATGGCCCGCAGCCGTTCGGCCTGCCCGGCTGTCTCCACCCCCTCCGCGGTGACGGTCAGGTTGAGCGCGTGGGCCAGCGAGACCAACGACGCGACGATCCTCTCGTCTGCCTGGGGCTCCTGGGCACGCAGCCCGGCAACGAACTCCCCGGCCACCTTCAGTTCGGTTACCGGTAGGTCGCGCAGGTACGCCAGGTTGCTGTAGCCGGTGCCGAAGTCGTCGATGGCGATGCGGACACCGAGGTCTGCGAGGTGGCGCAGCGCCCGCACCGGTTCCTCGGCGGGGCTCATCATGGCGCTCTCGGTGATCTCCAACTGGAGACGTTCCGGCGGTAGTCCGGTGTGCCGCAGGATGCTGCGGACCTCCTGCACCAGGCCCGGTCGGTGCACCTGCCGGACGGCCAGGTTCACGCTTACGAACGGCGTCCCGGCGGTCGTCGACCAACTGCCGGCGGCCCGGCACGCTTCGGCGAGCACCCAGCCGCCGAGCGGGATGATCAATCCGGTCTCCTCGGCGAGGCCGATAAACTGGCCCGGCCGCAGGACACCCAGCTCCGGATGCCGCCAGCGCACCAGTGCCTCCACACCCAGCACGCGGCCGTCGCGTAGGGAGGCGAGTGGTTGGTAGTCGAGGTAGAACTCCCCCCGGTCCAGCCCGGCCGGGATCGCCGCGGTCAGTGCCTGGCTGGTTAGCTCTCGGCGGTCGCGCTCGGCATCATAGAGCATCCACCGACCGCCGCCGGCTGCCTTGGCCCAGTGCAGGGTGCAGTCGGCGGCCCGCATCAGCTCGTTCGCGGTGGCGCCGGCAACCTGCCGCTCCACAATGCCGATGCTGGTCCGAACCGTCACCTCGCGGCCCGCCACCTCGGCCGGTTTGTGCACGGCGGCCAGGGCCGCCTCCGCCACGGCGATCACGTCCCGGGTGCCGCCGGTGCGTTCGATCAGGATGACGAACGCGTCGCCGCCGAGCCGGGCGACCAGATGCCCGGTGAGAGCCTGGCGCAGCCGGTTGGCCACTTCCGTCAGCACCCGGTCTCCGGCCTGGTGTCCGTGCTGGTCGTTGACCCGCTTGAACCCGTCCAGGTCGAGAAAGCAGAGGCCGACCCGGTCCGTGTCCCGCTGCGGCGCCTTCAGCGCCGCGGTGAGCCGTTCGGTGAAGAGATTCCGGTTTGGCAGGTCGGTGAGCGAGTCGTGGGTGGCCTGGTGCCGAAAGCGGGCCTCACTGGCCCGGAGCGCCCGCTCGGCCTTCGTTCGCTGCGCCATCGCGGCCCGCCGGATCGTCTCCTGCTCGTCCAGCGTGCGGTCGCGCAGCGCGCGGGCGTACCCGGTGGTCACGGCGGCGAGCAGCCGGGCCAGCCGGTCCGCCACGTCCTCGGCGACCAAGCCCAGGTCGCGCACCAGGCGAAGTTGAACGACCTCAACGGTACGGCCCAGCGCCTCGGCGGAGGCGATGTGTGCGGCCACCAGCTCGGCGCCGACGCGCTGCCCGGCTCGCAGGTCGAACGGCTCGGCGAGCAGGGCTGCCGCCAGCTGCCGGGCGAGGCGGTCAAGTAGTCGCTTGAGCTGTGCCTGGGTCATCGGCAGGTAGCTCGTCCCGGTGATCGCGTTCGCCCACTCCTGGGTAAAGGCCGCCATGCCGGGGCTGGCGCCGTTTGGGTGAGCCGCGGTGGCTGGGCTAGCCACCGATCCGCCCCACGCCACCGAGGAACGCCGACGCCTCGGCGTTCACGCTGCTTTCCGGTGTCTCCGGTCGCCACTGCGGGACCCACACCACTCCGGGCTCGACCAGCTCGAAACCGTCGAAGAGCGTGGTCAGTTCGGAGCGGTCGCGGAACCACAGTGGACTGCCGGTGCGTTGGTACACCGCCTCGGCGTCGCTCCGCTCGGTGTCCCGCCGCCCCTCGTCGCTGGCCTGCGAGAGCACCAGCCAGCTTCCGGGAGCGAGGGCCTCGCGCAGGGTCCGCAGCAGCTCGGCGGGGCGGTCGTCGTCGGAGACGAAGTGCAGGACGGCGACGATGAGCACCGCCGTCGGCTCGTTGAGGTCGAGCAGCCGACGGAGCTCGGGATGGCTGAGGATGCGGTCGGGGTGCCGCAGGTCCTCCTGCACCACGGTTGCCTGGTTGTTGTCGGAGAGAATCTCCTGGCCGTGCGCCACCGCCACCGGGTCGGTGTCGACGTAGACGACCCGGGAACTGGGCGCGACCTGCTGGACGATCTCGTGCACGTTGCCGACCGTGGGGATTCCGGAGCCGATGTCGAGGAACTGCCGGACCCCGGCATCGACCAGGAAGTGCGCCGCCCGGCGCAGGAAGGCGCGGTTTGCCTGAGCCATCAGCGGGGCCTCGGGAACGGCTGCGACCATGGCCTGTGCTGCTGCTCGGTCCACCGCAAAGTTGTGGGAGCCGCCAAGGTAGTAGTCGTACATGCGGGCGACACTGGGACGCTCGATGTCGATGTCGTCGGGTGCCCAGTCCGGCCGTCGCATGCCTCACCTCTTCGTGCGCACGGGGACCGTCCCTGCAAACTGCCCCTCCGCCGGGGGAGACCATAGCGCGACATCGCGCCGACCAACACCGCCGTAGGTGAGAAGTTGTCCGCTCGTTAGCTGAGCGGTGGGTCAGAATTTGGGCGCGTCGGGAGCCTCGAGCAGACCGAGTCGGAGCGCAGTCATCAATGCCTGGGCACGATTGGCGGCGCCGAGCTTCTCGTACAGTTTGGAAATGTGCGTCTTGGCAGTGGACTCACTGACGAAGAGTTGCTTGGCGATGCCAGCCACGCTCATTCCATCGGCGAGTAGGCGCAGCACCTGCCCTTCGCGTGGGGAGAGCTGCGGCCCGGACGGGGCCAGCCGGCGCTTCATCGCCTCAGCCAGGTCGGCAGCGGTGAAGGCGCTGGGTGAGGAGGCGGCGTGCCGGGCCGCAGCGACCACCTCATCCGCCGGGGCGGTCTTCGGGACGAAGGCGCTCGCGCCCGCCTCGAGCGCGCCGAAGAGCTGGTCGTCGCCGGCGTACATGGTCAGCACGACGATGCCCATCGTGGCGCTGGACTTGCGTAGTGCGCGGGTGGCCTCGAGGCCGCTGCCGTCGGGCAGTCGCAGGTCCATGATGACCACGTCTGGTTGGAGGGCGCCGGCTTGGCGGACCCCCTCGGCCGCGGTGGCAGCCTCGCCGACGACCTCGAACTGCCGGTCGCGCTCGAAGGCATGCCGCAGCCCCTTACGGATCAGGTCGTGATCGTCCACAAGGAGGACCTTGGTGCGAGTGGCGGGTGTCGGTGTGGTCATCCTCGGGTTACTCCCCTTCTGCTGTGGTACTGCCACGCACGCTATCGCGCTGGGACGACGAACCAACCACCACGGCCACCGTTGTGCCGCTCGGTTGCCGCGGCCGGATCTCCAGTCGACCTCGGATACGTTCCGCCCTCTCTGCCATGATCGCAAGACCGTAGTGCCCGTCCGCAGGGTGGTCGGAGATTCCGTGACCGTCATCCGACACCTCGATCTGGGCGTACGGCGGATCCACCGCACAGGTGACCCAGAGGTTCGAGGCGCCAGCGTGCTTGCGGGCGTTGGCCACCGCCTCCTGGGCGATCCGCAGGAGCTCGGCCTCGGTGGCGGCGGGCAGCCGGGCGGTCGACTCGTCCAGCGACAGGTGTACCCGCAGGCCGCCGGAGACCCCGACCGTGCGCGCGTATTCGGCGATGGCGGCGGCGAGGCCACCGTGCCGGTCCACCTCGCTGCGCAGCTCGAAGAGGCTGAGCCGCAGCTCGGTGATGACCCGGGTGACCTCCTGACGTAGCCCACGCAGCGACCCAGCGGTCTCCTCGGTGTCCTCGTGCACCGTGGCCAGGGCGTTGTCGATGCCGTAGCCGACCATCACCAGCTCCTGGGCCACCCCGTCGTGGATCTCCCGGGCGAGTCGTTGTCGCTCCTCGTTCGTGGCCAGGGAGCGCACCTCGTCGAAGAGCAGGGCTGCCTCCAGGCGCAGCGCGGCGGGGGAGGTCAGTCCGGTCGCCCGGGCCACCACCGCGGGCGGGTACGCCTGCGCGACATCCGCCTCCAGCACCACCAACCCGACCGTACGCACCCCGGCGACCAGTGGCACGATCAGCGCGGAGACCTCCCCACCGACGGGTGATCGGGCTTGCGAGTGCGCGGCGGTCTGTGGCTGCTGGCTGGCCCACGCGTCGGCGATCGCCGAGTCCGCGTCCAGTGTGGTTTCCCAGTCCACCCGGTCGGCGCCGCACTGGGCCAGGACGACCAACCGGCCACCACCACTGGCCGACAGGACGGCCCCCCGGTCTGTCCGGGCCAGCGTCCGCAGCTCCTCCAGCAGGTGCTCGGAGATGCCACCCGGGTCCAGTGTGGCGCCAGGTAGCTTCCGAGCGACTGTGCGTAGCTGGGTAAGGAGGCGGGTCGCCTCCGCGTACGGCTGGGGCTTGCTGTCGCTGCGCGCCCGGATCACCCGGTGCAGGGTTCGCGCCGCATAGAGCCCGAGGCCGGAGAGGGTCAGCCACTGGACGCTGACTGCCAGGTAGCCGACCTGGAAGAGTTGCCGCTGGCCGTCGATCTCGGTCAGCGCTCCGGCCAGCAAGAGGGTGAGGCCGATGACCGTCAGCAGCCCTGCGCCCTCGCGGAAGCGTCGGCGCAGGGCGGTGACGGTGACCGGGACGGTCAGGTATGGCAGCACCGCCGAGGCGCCCAGCCCGGCGTTCTGCGCGCCGATCGTCGCCACCGAGGCGACGTGGCTGGTGGCGAGCCCCAGCACCACCACCTCGGCGCCCCGGCTCAGCGGCCCGAGCCGGTCGTGTGTCGGCGCGAGCAGTGCCGGCAGGCCCGCCGCCGCCAGGAGTGCGATCCACCACAGCTGGGCGAGGTCGTGCGTGGCGAGCAGGCTCAGTACCGCCACCAAGGCCAGCATCACCACGCGCGCGGCAGCAGCGAGGGGATGCGGTCGGGGCAGTCTCGGAGTGGAGGCGGGCACCTGACGGATGGTAGTCAGCTTCGGTAGATTTCGGCGATTTCTGCCGCGTATGACCTGTGCACGATTTGTCGCTTTACTTTGAGGGAGGGGGTCAGCTCGCCGGTCGTCTCGGCGAAGTCCCGGGGCAGGATTCGGAAGACCCTGATGGCCTCGGCCCGGGACACGGCGCGGTTGGCCGTGTCGATCGCGGACTGGATCTCGGACCGCAGCCCCTCATGATCGCGGAGCTGCTCGACCGGGGTGTTCGCCGGCAGGCCGGCCTCCTCCAACCACGCCGGCAGCGCCTCCTCATCCACGGTGACCAGCGCCGCGACAAAGGGCTGCCGGTCGCCGACCACCACGCACTGGCTGACCAGCGGGTGCGCCCGGACCTGATCCTCAAGGACCGCCGGAGCGACGTTCTTGCCGCCCGCGGTCACGATGATCTCCTTCTTCCGGCCGGTGATCCGCAGGTAGCCGTCGCTGTCGAGCTGGCCCAGATCGCCGGTGCGGAACCAGCCGTCGGCGGTGAGCACATCCGCGCTGGCGGCCTCGTTGCGCCAGTAGCCCCGGAAGACCAGGTCTCCGGCGACGAGGACCTCGCCGTCGTCGTCAATCCGGATGGTCACCCCGGGCAGCGGGCGGCCGACACTGCCAATCCGGATGGCATCGGGCAGGTTGGTGGAGGCGGCGGGGGACGTCTCGGTCAGCCCGTACCCCTCGTAGATGGTCACCCCCACGCCGCGGAAGAAGTGCCCAAGTCGCGCGCCGAGTGGCGCTCCGCCGGAGATTGCATCGTTACACCGTCCGCCGAGCGCGGCCCGCAGCTTGCGGTAGACCAGTCGGTCGAAGAGCGCGTGCTGCACCCGGAGCGCCAGGCCCGGCCCGGTCGAGGTCTCCAGCGCCTCGCTGTACGCGATCGCGACTGCCTCGGCACGGGCGAAGATCCGGCCCTTGCCGGAGGCGTCGGCCTTCTGCTTGGCGCTGTTGTAGACCTTCTCGAAGACCCGGGGGACGGAGAGTACGAAGGTGGGGCGAACCGCCTGCAACCGGGGGAGCAGGTCGCTGGTGTCCGGGCAGTGGGCCATGGTGGCGCGGGCCTGCACCACACCGACCTGGATTAGCCGGGCGAAGGCGTGGGCGAGCGGCAGGAACAGCAGGGTGGAGGCGCCCGGACCGAACAGGTTGGGTAGCACGGGCACGGCGTTGGCGATGTCGGCGAACATGCTGCGGTGGGTCAGCATGCACCCCTTGGGGCGGCCGGTGGTGCCGCTGGTGTAGACGAGGGTGGCGAGGTCATCGGCCCGCACGGCCGCGCGGCGCTGCTCGATCTCGGTCGGGTCAACCGACTCACCGGCGGTGACCAACTCGTCCATTCCGCCGCGGTCGATCTGCCAGACGTGCGTCAGCTCGGGCACCCCGTCGCGGACCCTGGCGACCAGCGCGGCGTGCGCGTCCGTCTCCACCAGGACGCCGACCGCCCCCGAGTCGGACAGGATCCAGGCGGTCTGCTCGGCGCTGGAGGTCTCGTAGATCGGCACAGTGACCGCACCGGCAGCCCAGACCGCGTAGTCGAAGAGCGTCCACTCGTACCGGGTGCGACTCATCAGCCCGACCCGGTCGCCGGGCTGAACCCCGGCTGCGACCAGGCCGCGTGCCGTCGCGACCACCTCGTCGCGGAACTGGCGGCAGGTCACGTCGACCCAGGAGTCGCCGGCACCCGCACGGATGAACTGCACCACGTCTGGGGCTACCTCAGCGTTTTCCCAGACCGGATCGGTTAGGTTGGCCGAGTCGCCGACGGTGACGATCGGTGGGACGGAGAACTCGCGCACCTGCACTCTCCTCGTGTTCACGCTGGCCGGGCAGGCCGCCCTCACGGTCGGCTCTGTCGCAACCTACCCGTCCAGCGCCGTGGGTGGTGCAGACAGGTTCGTCACACGGCCGGGTAGCCTCCCCCCATGGCGGACTCCTCCACCCAGTCGATCACGATCGGCGCGGCACCGGAGCAGGTGGCGGCGGTCATCTGCGACCTGGCCCGCTACCCCGAATGGACCGAGGCGTTGCGGCAGGTGGAGGTGCTTGAGGAGGACGCCGACGGCTACGCCCGTCAGGTCCGGTTCACCCTCGACGCCGGCGTTCTGATGGACGAGTATGTGCTGGTCTACGAGTACGCAGCGGACCGCAGCCGGATCGAGTGGCACCTGGCGGCGCCCTCCCGAATGCAGCGCTCCCAGCACGGTTCGTACGACCTGGTGGGCAACGCGGATGGCACGACCACGGTGACCTACACACTGGAGGTCGAGCTGTCGGTTGGGATGCTTGGGATGTTTCGCCGCAAGGCTGAGAGAATGATCATGGAAGCTGCGTTGAAGCAGCTCAAGCGCCGGGTAGAAGGCATCTGACGCGCCGTGTTGACGCGGCCGTTTCGGTAGGGGGAGCCGCCCATGGGGGCAACGGATCCGGGTTCGGCCCGGGAAGAGGCGGAACGGCTGGTCGCGACCCTGTTGGCCGGGGCGCGGCTCGCCGCGGCCGGCACGGAGGGCGGCACCTCGTGGGGCCCGCTCGGTGGGATCGTCTCGAGTGTTCTCGGTCACGCTGAAAGTTCGACCGGTGCCGGTCTGTCGACCGGTACGGCGGAGTGCTGTATCTGCCCGCTCTGCCGAGCGATTGTCGCCTTACGAGACCCGAGTCCGGAATTCGCCGAGCGGCTCGCCACCGGAGCCGGTGACCTGGCTGCCGGAGTGGCGAGCCTGCTCCGGGCATTCGCCTCGGCACAGCCGGACCCCGCCGCGGCGGACCCCACCGCGGAAACCGCGGCACCGGGGAGGCCAACCCCGGTGTGGCAGGCAGCCACCCAGAGCAGGCATGATTCTCCGTCGGCGCCCGAGGGGGATGTCTGGTCCGCCGCAACTCGGGCGGAGGAGGACCCCGTCCCGGCCGCCGCACCGCCCGTCAACGGCGCCGGGCCGACCGCGACAGAGAAGATACCGGCGACGGCTGACCGTCCCGTGGTGCCCGCCGCTCGGGTGCCCGGCGACATGGGCGAGGACGCCCGCGGGGCCTGACCCAGCACCCCGACCCAACCGGCGTAACGCCTCGGGCCGGGCAGTACAGCAGAGGGGAGTGGCAGCGGTGACGCTGACCATCGGAGTGGACGTCGGTGGCACGAAGGTCGCAGCCGGTGTCGTGGACGACACGGGCACGGTGCTCGTGCAGACCCGACGGGACACTCCCGCGGACGACGTCGGTAAGACCTGTGACGTCATCGTCGAGGTGATCCGAGAACTGGCCGAGGGGCGGGCGGTCGAGGGGGTCGGCATCGGTGCGGCCGGCTGGATCGACGCCAGTCGTTCGACGGTGCTCTTCGCCCCGAACCTCGCCTGGCGGGACGAGCCGCTACGCGAGTTCGTCAACGGCGCCACCGACCTGCCGGTGATCGTGGAGAACGACGCCAACGTGGCCGCCTGGGCGGAGTTCCGCTACGGTGCGGCCCGCGACGCCGAGGACTCGATGGTCATGTTCACCATCGGCACCGGGGTCGGCGGCGGCATCGTGCTCGGTGGCGAGCTGGTGCGTGGCGCGCACGGCATCGCCGCCGAGCTGGGACACATGCTCAGCGTGCCGGACGGGCACCAGTGCGGCTGCGGTCGGCTGGGCTGCATCGAGCAGTACGCCAGTGGGAGCGCCTTGGTGCGCTTCGCCCGCGCCGCAGCCCGCCAGGAACCGCACCGCGCTGCCGCCCTGCTGGCCCATGCCGGTGGCGACGTCGATGCGATCACCGGCCGGATGGTCACGGTCGCGGCGCGGGACGGCGACCCGGTCTCCACCGAGGCTTTCGCCCAGGTCGGCCACTGGCTCGGCAGCGGTCTCGCCGACCTGGCGCAGATCCTGGACCCGCAGGTGTTGGTGGTCGGCGGTGGCGTCGTCGAAGCCGGTGATCTGCTGCTGGGACCGGCCCGCTCCGCCTACACCGAGGCGCTCGCGCAGCGGGGCCGGCTGCCGGTGGCGCAGGTCTGCCCCGCCAAGCTCGGCAACGACGCCGGTCTTATCGGCGCTGCCGACCTCGCCCGTCGAATCCCGGACGCGGGCCGGTAGCGACGCCGGGCGGCTCAGTGCCGTCGCGGGTCCGGGTCGTACCGTACCCACCGCCAGCGGGACGATGCGGCAGCGCCGCTGGCGGTGGTGCCCGACGGCCGGCGGGTCGTCGGGCTGGACATTGGGCATCCGATGTGGGCAGGATGCTGCGCGACCTGGCATCCGTGCCGCACCTAAGGAGATGCCTCGGTGACCACCTCCACCGATCACGGCCGGCCCGACCCGGAGTTGAGCACCCTCGACCTGGCCCGGGGGGCCCGCTCCGTCTCCTACCGCGGTGAGACCGTCTGCGTGATCGGGGCGGGCCCGACCGGGCTGACCGCGATCAAGAATTTGACCGAGCACGGGTTCGGTGTCGACTGCTACGAGCGGGAGACCGGAGTCGGCGGGGTGTGGAACTGGCGGCACGACCGCAGCCCGGTCTACGCCAGCACGCACCTGATCTCGTCGCGTCCGTTAACCCAGTTTCCCGACTTCCCGATGCCGGACGACTGGCCGGACTACCCGCACCACAGTCAGTTGCTGACCTACCTCGAGCGGTACGCGGACCATTTCGACCTGCGCCGGCACGTCTGGTTCGGTACGGAGGTGGT
The DNA here is from genome assembly GCF_000378845.1 of Salinispora pacifica DSM 45544. Classification (NCBI taxonomy): domain Bacteria; kingdom Bacillati; phylum Actinomycetota; class Actinomycetes; order Micromonosporales; family Micromonosporaceae; genus Salinispora; species Salinispora pacifica. Next base: position 4,636,393 of record NZ_KB905359.1, read on the forward strand.
GCGGGTCGAGCCGGCTGAGGGCGACCGGTGGGACGTCACGACCCGCAGCACCGGCGGCTACGGCCCGGAACGGACCTCCCGGTACGCCGCGGTTGTGGTCGCCAACGGCCACAACTGGTCGCCGAAACTACCCACCCACGAGGGCCTTGCCGAGTTCCGCGGCGAGGTCATGCACGCCTCGGCCTACCAGGATCCGGCGCAGTTGCGGGGCAGACGGGTGCTGGTGGTCGGAGCCGGCAACACCGGCTGCGACATCGCTACCGAGGCAGCTCAGCAGGCCGCCCACTGCTGGCACTCCACCCGCCGTGGCTACTGGTACGCGCCGAAGTATCTCCTTGGCCGTCCGGCTGACCAGCTCAACGACCTGATGCTGGCGCTGCGGGTGCCCCGGCGGCTCCGGCAGTGGCTCTTTCACCGTCTCCTCCAGGCGAGTGTGGGGGATCTGACCCGTTTCGGTCTGCCGCGACCAGACCACCGGATGCTGGAGACGCATCCGATCGTGAACAGTCAGCTTGTCTACTATCTGGGCCATGGCCGAGTCACTCCGGTGCCGGAGGTCGTCCGTTTCCACCCGGACTCCGTCGAGCTGGCGGATGGCCGGCAGGTCGATCCGGAGCTGGTCGTCTTCGCCACCGGCTACCTGCCCCGGTTCGAGTTTCTCGACCCGAAGATCCTTGGCGACGATGGCACGACCGGACGTCCGGTGCTGTGGCTCAACGCCTTTGTGCCGAATCATCCGACCCTCGCCGTGGCCGGCCTGGTGCAGCCCGATTCCGGCATCTTCCCGCTGTCCCACTGGCAGAGCGTGCTCTTCGCCCGGTTGCTGCGGCTGCGGGAGACCCGGCCCAACAAGGCGGCAGCCTTCGCCGCCACGGTGACCACCCGGGCGGGGGAGCGCTACTCGGGGCCGGTCAAGGAGAGCAGCCGACACTGGTTCGAGGTCGGTCACGCCGACTACCTGCGCGCCCTGCAGCGCGCCCTGCACGACCTGGAGGCCAAGTAAGTGCGAGGAGTGAGCTTGCGAGCCCCGCAGTCGCGAGCGGAGGGTGGGCGTGGTGAGTGCGAGGAGTGAGCTTGCGAGCCCCGCAGTCGCGAGCGGAGGGTTCATTCGGTGAGCCAGCAGGTGCGGATCATGCGGGGGCGGGAGTGGGCTCGCCCGGTCCGTCCGGTGCGACGCGAGGTGCTCGAGGCCATCCCCGGGCTGGATGAGGGCCGACCGCCGTTGTTGTTCGTCCCTGGTTTCGGGCACGGTGCGTGGGCGTTCGCTGAGCACTGGTTGGGGCACGCCGCCGAGCGCGGCTTCTCTGGGTACGCGTTGAGTCTGCGTGGGCAGGCTGGCAGTGGACCGGCGCCGGAAGCCACGCTGCGGGCGTACGCCCACGACGTGGTGCAGGTGGCCGCGGGCCTGTCCCGCCGGGCGGTGCTGGTGGGGCATGGGGCTGGGGCGCTGGTGGTCGCGCACGCCCTGGCCCGCTACCCGGCCCGGGCCGCCGTGATGGTGGCCCCGGTCTTCGGTGGTTGGGCAACGGCGTTCACGGCGCTGCGCCGTAACCCCCTGGGTACGCTACCCGCGCTCGTTGGCGGCCGGCTGCAGTGCAACCGCGCCCAGTTGTTCGGTCGGGAACTGCCCCGGGACGAGGTGCGGCGGCACCTGTCCCGGCTGGGCCGCCCCGCCCGGCGTGCCCAGTGGCAGCTACTGCTCGGGCGCGAGCCCGAGCCGGCTGTGGGCGACCCACCGGTGTTGGTGCTCGGCAGCCCGGAGGACCGGGTCGTGCCGCACTCGGTGCTCATCCGGGCTGCCAGACGGTACGGCTCGGCCCCGCTGCTCTTCCCCGGCATGAGCCACGACCTGATGCTGGACGCCCGGTGGCGGGAACCGATCGACGGGATCCTCGACTGGCTGGAGAAGGAGCCGTCCGGCGGCTGAGCCCGGGTGGGTCAGCGGGTCGTGCCGAGTCGGCTGAGCAGGGCGCTGTCCTGGTCCAGCGCGGTCAGGTAGGAGCGAGCCCAGGCGTGGATGTCGTGCTGGCGCAGGTGCGTCCGCATCGCTCGCATCCGCTCGCGGACCTGCTCCGGCTGGGCCCGTAGCGCCGCGAGCAGGCCCTGCTTGAGGCCTTCCAGGTCATGTGGGTTCACCAGGTACGCCTGGGCCAGCTCGGCGGCAGCGCCGGCGAACTCACTGAGCAGCAGCGCGCCGGTGTCGTTCACCCGGGCGGCCACGTACTCTTTGGCGACCAGGTTCATGCCGTCTCGAAGCGGGGTCACCGCCATCACATCTGCGATCCGGTAGAGCGCTGCCAACTCGGCGCGGCCGAAGGGCTGGGTCAGGTAGTGGATGGCCGGCTCGCCGACGCGGCCGAATTCGCCGTTGATCCGACCGACTTCGCGCTCCACCCGTTTGCGGAGGATCTGGTATTGCCCCACTCGCTCCCGGCTGGGCACCGCGACCTGAACCAGGACCGTGTCCTGTACCTTGACGTGCCCGTCGGCGATCAGTTCGCTGTACGCCTTCAGCCGCTGCTCGATGCCCTTGGTGTAGTCCATCCGGTCCACGCTGAGGATTACGCGCTCCGGGCTGCCAAGGTCACGGCGGAGCCGGCTGGCGCGGTCGGCGACGTCGGGCTGGTCGGCCAGTGCGGCCATTTCAGCGGTGTCAATGGAGACCGGGAACGAACCGATGCGGACGATCCGGCCGTCAACGGCGATTCGATGGTCGGTGGCCGGCAGCCCGAGCACCCGGTCGGCGAGCTGGGCGAAGTTGTGTGCGGCTTGGGCCCGCTGGAAGCCGACGAGGTCGGCGCCGAGCATTCCCCGCAGTAGCTCGGCTCGCCGGGGGAGCTGCATGAACAGCTCCGGCGGTGGGAACGCCACGTGGAGGAAGAAGCCGATTCGCAGGTCCGGGCGGAGTGCCCGGAGCAGGCCGGGTACGAGCTGTAGGTGGTAGTCCTGCACCCAGACCACGGCCCCGGGCTCGGCCACCTCGGCGACGGCCGCCGCGAACCGTTGGTTGACTCGCTGGTACGCCTCCCACCAGCGGCGGTGGTGCTCCGGCTGTTCAACGGCGTCGTGGTAGAGCGGCCAGAGCGTGGAGTTGACGAAGCCCTCGTAGTGGTCACGCAGATCGTCAGCGGTGAGCGGCACCGTGTGCATCCGGACACCGTCAACGTCGGGCAGCGCCGGTGCCGGTCCGGTGCCACCCGCCCAACCCACCCAGGTGGCGGGTGTCTGCCGTAGTGGCGAGTGCAGGGCGCTCACCAGCCCGCCGGGGCGGCGGCGCCACTCGCAGGCACCGTCCGGCGCCGTACTGTCGTCGATGGGAAGGCGGTTGGCGACCACCACCAGGGAACTCTGTCGCACCTCGGACGTTTCCGATCTGCCGGTGACCGCCGCAACAGGGGGATAGGGCCGGCAGCCGGCGGAGGGGGAATGACGGACAGCAGTATTCCTACTAACCGTAAGTTACACCACTGTTACGTCCCAGCTTTGGAGTGGGTGCCCGGTCGGCCCGCAATCGGTGCGGCGGGCCGCAGCTGGTGGGGCGGGCCGTGATCGGTGGGGCGGGCCGTGATGTCGATGCGGGGACCGCGGTGGGTGGGCTGACGGGGGTGGTGGCTGCGCGGTTCGGGCCAGGAGGCCGAGCTCAGACGACGGCGCCGTCGTCCGGGTCGTGTTCGTCCCGGTCACCGGGGCGGAGCCGGCTGATCAGGGTGACGAAGCCGGCGAGGATGCCGGTGAAGCCGAGCAGGGTGACAATCCCCGGGTCCACCGGGAGTAGCTCGGGGTACAGGAAGAGCAGGAAGCCGGCCACGATGGCCAGGGTGCCGAGCGCGGCGTACTTGGAGATGCGGGGCAGCGGTGGGGGTGGGGGCGGCGTGTACCGCTCTGCCTCCTCCTGCTCGTCGTCGGGCAGGTCCGCGCCGAAGGTGTCCAACCCGTCGAGGAGCGATGGCTCCTCCTCCCGCCCTTGGCTGACGGTGACGCCGGAGACATCCGCCGCGTAGGGCAGTCGCCGCGTGTCGGTGGAGGTCCGGCCGGCCCGGTCGTCGTCCACGTCCTCGGCGGCGGGCCACCGGTTGTCACCGCCGCTGGCGGAGGTGGTGTGGAATCCGGCGACTATCCGTGCCCATTCGGCCTCGATGTCGGGTTCGTTGTCCCGGGCGCGGTCGGTGGCACCCTCGTCGGCGAGCTGGGTGAGGTAGTCCCGGGCGGTACGCAGGTGGGAGCGGTCGACGTACAGCCGGTCGGTCGGCCGGGGTGGGACGGTGGTGGTGCGGGTGACCGGGTTGAGGTCGGCCGAGGGTTGTAGATAGGCGGCGATGCCCCCGGCGGCGAGCACGTCCAGAAGATGCTCACCGACGCGGGGATCCACATCGCCAGCGACCGCGTATTCGCTTGCGTCGATCCCGTTGTCCCGCCGTCCCCGGCGGGCCCCACCCGCTGACACCGGACAACCTCCTCTTCGCGCGCCGGGGGCGCGCTCCCGAAGCCCTCTCGGCGTCTCTGCCCGCCGTGCCTTGAATCGTGACACGCCGGGGACCGGTTGCGGGAGTGCGTTCGCTCGCGTCTTGCGATCGGAGCAATCGCGGGCGGGCCCGGCCGGGGCCCGCCCGCCTACCCCGGCCCCGATCGTACGTGCCGTCAGCGCTCGCTCATGCCGGCGCGGCGGCGCAGCGACGCCACGTCGGTCACCACGATCCGGCGGCCCTCGGTGCGCAGCCAGCCCCGGTTGGCGAAGGAGCCGATCGCCTGGTTGACGCTCTGTCGGGAGCCGCCGGCCATCTCGGCGAGCTGGCTCTGGTTGAGCTCGATGGTGATCATCGGGGCCTGGCTCTCCCCGGCCAGGCGGACCAGCGTCTTTGCCACCCGTCCGGGCAGATCGAGGAAGACATGGTCGGCGTTCTGCTCGGTAAGCCGGCGGATCAGGCTGCCGAGGGAGCGCATCACCGCGTCGAGGATGCGTGGATTGGAGTGCACCAACTCCATGAACGCCCCCCGGGACAGGGCGAGGGCTGCGCAGTCCTCGATCGCCTCGGCGGACGCAGATCGGGTGGAGGCATCCAGCAGGGAGACCTCGCCCAGCACCTCCGGCGGCCGGATCACCGACAGCACCGCCCGCTCCCCGGTGGGAGCCGTGCGAAAGACGGCCACCGCGCCGCGGCGCAGCACGATCAGGGACTCGCCCGGGTCGTTCTCGACGAAGAGCAGCTGCCCCTTGCGGTAGGTGCGTGGCACCGCCGCCGAGATCACCCGTTGCCGGGCTTCTGGCTCGAGCCCGGCGAACATCTCGACGCCCGTGAGCGCGTCACCTGGCTCCGGTAGGCGCACCTCCACGGCCCAACCCCTCCCCCGGTCAAGGACCCCTGACTCGCTCCCGGGTGAACCTGACAGGGACTGCCAAGATGCTCCGACGCCTCCGGTAGCGGTACACATCAGATCATGACGGCCTGGTTGCTTGCTGTACACCCCTCAATTCGTTTGCGTGACCTTCGAGACCTATCCGATACCAGTTCTGACCTGCGAGGACGCGGAGCATTCCGGCCGGCGGCACCCACCCCGGCCCGGTCGTGGCGGCGTACGCCAAGATGGCGGTGATGGTTTATCGCTACTTTTATGACTGCGAGTTCATCGAGGATGGCCGCACCATCGATCTGGTGTCGATCGGCGTCGTCGATGAGTACGGCCGTGACTTCTACGCCGTCTCCACCGAGTTCGACGACTCTCGGGCGGTGCCCTGGGTGCGTCGTAACGTGTTGAGTCAGTTGCCGTCGCCAGCGGATCGGGCCTGGCGGTCCCGCGCGCGAATCCGGGACGAGCTGGAGGAGTTTCTGTTGGAGCCGGTCCGGGGCCGTCCCGGCGAGCAGCTGGAGCTGTGGGCGTGGTACGCGGCGTACGACCACGTGTCGCTGGCGCAGCTGTGGGGGGCGATGCTGGCACTGCCTCGGCAGATCCCGCGCTTCACCAAGGACCTGCGCCAGCTCTGGGACGACCGGGGTCGTCCGCCGTTGCCGGACGCGGACGCGGCGCGGCACAACGCGCTGGTGGACGCACGACACAACCTGGCTCGGTGGCAGGCCATGACCGGATCGGGTCGGACGGGACCGGGTCACCGTTGATCAGATCTCGCTTCGGGGCTGGTCTGCCGCCTGGTTCCCAGGGGCGCGGTGTCGGCGCACTCCGGACGGGACTACAGTTCGCAATGACGGCCCGCCCCGGGCCGGCAATGGCGCCGATGGTCTGTTTCGACACATATCCTGGGGCTTAACCGGGCTTTACCCAATTGTTCCCAGGAGGATGAGCAGATCATGCGTATCGGCGTGCTCACCGGCGGCGGCGACTGCCCCGGTCTCAACGCGGTCATCCGGGCGGTGGTTCGGAAGGGCGTGGCCAACTACGGCCACGAGTTCGTGGGCTTCCGGGATGGCTGGAAGGGCCCGCTCGAGGGGCTTTCTCGCCCGTTGGGGATCGCGGAGGTGCGGGGTATCCTGCCACGTGGCGGTACGATCCTGGGCTCCTCCCGGACCAACCCGTTCAAGATTGAGAACGGCGTTGAGCGGATCAAGGAGAACCTCGCCACGCAGGGCGTTGACGCGCTGATCGCGATCGGCGGCGAGGACACTCTCGGTGTCGCCACCAAGCTGCACGAACTCGGCGTCAACGTCATCGGCGTGCCGAAGACGATCGACAACGACCTGGGCGCCACCGACTACACCTTCGGTTTCGACACCGCGGTCAACATCGCGATGGAGGCCATCGATCGGCTGCACACCACCGCCGAGAGCCACCACCGCACCCTGGTCGTTGAGGTGATGGGCCGGCACGCTGGCTGGATCGCCCTGCACGCCGGGCTCGCCGGGGGTGCCAACGTGATCCTGCTGCCGGAGCGGCAGTTCGACGTGAACCAGGTCGCCGGCTACGTCGAGAAGCGTTTCCAGCACCAGTACGCCCCGATCGTCGTGGTCGCCGAGGGCGCCCACCCGCTCGAGGGGCAGATGGTCCTGCACAACCAGGAGCTGGACGCCTTCGGCCACGTCCGCCTCGGTGGCGTCGGCCAGTGGCTCGCCGAGCAGCTCGAAGCCAAGACCGGCAAGGAGGCCCGTACCGTCGTGCTCGGTCACATCCAGCGCGGCGGCACCCCGACCGCCTTCGATCGGGTGCTCGCCACCCGGCTCGGTCTCCAGGCGATCGATGCCGTGCACGAGGGCGACTGGGGCAAGATGGTGGCGATGCAGAGCACGGACATCGTTCGCGTGCCGCTGGCCGAGGCCACCCGCGAGCTGAAGACCGTGCCGCTGGAGCGGTACGCCGAGGCCGAGGTCTTCTTCGGTAGCTGATCGTCAACCGGTGCGCGGTCGGCCCACGGGCCACCGCGCACCGGCCTACGCGGGAAGAGGTACGGCCGATGGCGGAAACCGTGCACCCGGTCGCGGTCATTGGGGCTGGCAAGATCGGCGAGCTGGTGCTCTCCGGCCTGCTGCGCTCGGGCTGGCCAGCGGAGCGGCTGTTGGCCACCACCCGGCGGCAGGCGCGGGCCGAGGAGCTGGCCCTCCGCTACGGCGTGCGGGTGGTCGACAACCACACCGCGGTGGCCGAGGCCGAGGTGCTCGCGATCGCGGTCAAGCCGCAGGATGCGGCCGCGTTGCTGGACGAGATCGGCCCGAAGATTCCGGCCGAAAAGCTGGTTATCTCGCTCTGCGCCGGCCTACCCACCAGTTTCTTCGGTCGGCGGTTGGCCACGGGTACCCCGGTGGTGCGGGTGATGACCAACACTCCGGCTCTGGTTGACGAGGCGATGTCGGCGATCTCCGCCGGAGAACACGCCACCGCCGCGCACCTGGCCCTGGCCGAGGAGATGTTCACCCCGCTCGGCGGAACCCTGCGGGTCCCCGAGTCGCAGCAGGACGCGGTGACCGCGTTGTCGGGTTCCGGGCCGGCGTACTTCTACCTGCTGGTTGAGGCGATGGTTGACGCGGGCATCCTGCTCGGCCTGCCCCGGCAGGTCGCCCACGAGTTGATCGTGCAGACCGCGATCGGGTCGGCGGTCATGCTGCGCGACTCCGGCGAGCACCCGGTGAAGCTGCGGGAGGCGGTGACCTCGCCCGCCGGCACCACCATCTCCGCCGTTCGCGAGTTGGAGAGGCACGGGGTGCGGGCGGCGCTGTTGGCCGCCCTGGAGGCGGCCCGGGACCGGGCCGGGGAACTGGCCGCGCAAGCCGACTGAGCGGCAACGGACACCGGTGGGATGCCGCACCGGGAGCAGGCCGGGGCCGACCACCGTGCCAGCGGCCGGCCCCGAAATCGTTACAGGTCCTTACACTGCCCGGAGGTAGGTCCCCGCACCGAGTTCGGCACCCCGTTGTCGGTGGGCGCGACAGTGTTGCGGGAGCACGACAGGGGCCCGTCGACCGACGCCGCCGCGATCACCGGCGCCTGGTTCTGCGTCAGAACCACCGGTCCGGCGACGGTGGTGCGTTCGATGCTCACCTCGCCGGTCACGTGGGACACCGCCAGCGGCCCTCCGAGCTGGACCTCCCGAAGTACCACCGCCTCGGCCCGGTTGGCGGCGACCGGACCGGAGATGGTCGAGTCAACCGCGTGGAGCGCGGCACCGGATCGCACCGTCACCGGCCCGTCGATGGTTGCCTCGGACAGGCACGTCACCCCGGACTCGACCTTCAGCGGCCCCTTGACGGTGCCGCTCACCGTCTTCGTACACGAGGGGGAGGTTGTGGCGAGCAACTCGACCTCGGCGAGGACGGGGACGGAGTCGCCGCCCTCGGGCGTGAGCCGGTAGTGCAGGTACCGCCCGGGCCGGTCTACGGCGAAGGACCGGGTCTGCAGTCGCCAGGTGAACTCCGCACCGGCACGACTGTCGATGGTGGTCCAGGTGTCTCCGTCGTAGGAGCCCTGCAGCTGCCAGCCCACCGGGTCGGTCCCGGTGTCCGGCCCCGACGTGAGGGTGTAGTGCGTGACCCGCTCCGGGGCGCCCGCTACCGCCCACCGCACCGGCGCCGCCACCGAAGCCGAGGTGGTGGAGGTGTTGTCGGCCAGCGCCGCGGGACCACCGGTCACCGCGATGTCGGACATCGGTCGGGGGGCCGCACCGGAGGGGGTGAGGGACGGGGGGAGGTCCGCTTCGCCGCTGCCCCAGGAAGACGGCTGCGAGCCCATGGTGAAGTCCAGCACCGCGCCGCCGGCCAGCACCTCGTGTGAGATCGAGGTCTGCTGGTACGGCTTCCCGTTGACCTTGAGGCCCTGCACGTAGACGTTGTCGGCGCTGTTGTTCGGCGCGTTGACGACGATCTTCTTACCGTTGTCCAGGTGCACGGTGGCCTTCGTGAACAGCGGTGAGCCGATCACATAGTTCTCGCTACCCACCTGGAGCGGGTAGAGGCCCAGCGCGCTGAACAGATACCACGCCGAGGTCTCGCCGTTGTCCTCGTCGCCGGCGTACCCCTGGCCGATCTCACTGCCGATGTACAGCCGGGACAGCACCTCTCGTACGATCTTCTGCGTCTTGGCCGGCTGGCCGGCGTAGTTGTACATCCAGGGAATGTGGTGCGACACCTGGTTGCTGAAGCCCCACATGCCCATCCGGACGTCCCGGGCCTCCCGCATCTCGTGGATGATCCCGCCGTACGAGCCGGGGAAGGTCCCCGTCTCCGGCGTGGCGAAGAACTCGTCCAGCTTCTCGGCCAGCGCCTCCCGCCCTCCGTACAGGCTGGCGAGGCCGGCGCCGTCGTGCGGGACGTGGAAGGCGAAGTTCCACCCGTTGGTCTCGGTGTAGTCGTGCTCGTGCCCCCACACGTGCGGCTCGTACGTCTCTGGCGTCGACTTCCACTGCCCGGACGCGTCGCGCCCCTGGAAGAACTCGATCGCCGGGTCGAAGGTGTGCGTGTAGTTCAGCGCCCGGCTGCGGAAGTACTCCGCCTCCTCCCGGTAGCGGGACCGGTCGGCCTCCGGGGTCTCCGGGTCCTCGGCCAGCTCGGCGGCCATGTTCGCGATGCCGAAGTCGTTGATGTAGCCCTCCAGCGCCCAGGAGACGCCTTCGGAGACCGCGGTCGAGGTGTACCCGTGGAAGATCGATTCCGGTAGGCCCTTCCGGCCGACGCTGCTGTTGTTGGCGTTCCCGGGTGGCACGACGGTGGCGTTGCGCACCGCCGCGTCGTACGCGGCCCTTACGTCGAAGTTGCGCACCCCCTTGACGTACGCGTCGGCGAACGAGACGTCCGAGCTGGTGCCGGTCATCAGGTTCCGGTAGCCGGGGGCCGACCACCGCGACACCCAACCACCGTCCCGGTACTGCTGGACGAAGCCGTCGACGAGTTCACCGGCGGTGGTGGGGCTGAACAGCGCGTACGCCGGCCAGGTGGTGCGGTAGGTGTCCCAGAAGCCGTTGTTGACGTACACCTTTCCCGCTACCACGTCCGCGCCGGTCTCGGTTGGTGTGGTCCCGGGTGGCAGGGTGCTCGAGGTGGACGACTGCACCGCGTGCTTCCACACCGGAGCGGTTGCCGTTCCGACGTTCTCATGTGCGGAGTTTGGGTAGAGGAAGAGCCGGTAGAGGTTGGAGTACAGGGTCACGAGTTGCTCGTCGGTGGCGCCCTCGACCTCGATGACATCGAGCTTGTCATCCCAGAGGTCCTGGGCGCGGGCACGGATGGTGTCGAAGGTGTCGTTTTCGGCGATCTCCAGTGCCAGGTTCTTCCGAGCCTGGTCGAGAGAGATCAGCGAGGTCGCGATCCGTAGTGTCACGACCTTTGCCGTCGACGTGTCGAAGGCGAGGTAGCCGGTCACGTTGTCGCCACCGCCACCGGTCAACCCACCGTGGGCGACGACGGGGCGGTCCACCGTGCCATAGACGAACATCCGGGTGGCGCCGCTGCCCAGCCGGGTGTCGGAGTAGCCGGTCACGGTTCCGTCGGGGTTGAGGGTCAGGCCGCCCTGGTTGTTGAGGTTGTCGAAGATCAGGTTGCCGCGGTCCCCGGTGAAGGTGAATCGGAACATGGCGGCGTGGTCGGTGGGAGTGATCTCCGTCTTGAGCCCGTTGTCGAAGGTCACGCCGTAGTAGTGGGGCTTGGCGGTCTCGTTGACATGTTGGAAGGCCAGTGCCCGCGCCGTTCTGTCGGCGTTTGGTTTGTCGCTGGTTGCCGCGGGCATGACCTGGAAGGTCTGCCGGTCACCGATCCACGGGCTGGGCTCGTGGCTGGCGGTGAACGCCTGGATCGTCGGCCGGTTGTCGGCGTTGTTGTCCCGTTGGTATTGGTAGACCCAGCTGTTCGAGCCGGCGTCGGTCATCGGCGTCCAGAAGTTGAAGCCGTGTGGCACCGCGGTCGCCGGGAAGGTGTTTCCCCGGGAGAAGTCGAAGCTGGAGTTCGTACCCCGGGTGGTCAGAGCGTAGTCGGAGAGCCGCTCGTAGGTGGGGCGCTCGGGGCTCCCGGTCACTCGGATGTCGTCCACCCAGCCCCGGAAGGTGCCGGGGCCGGTGCTGCTGTCGTACCCGATCAGAATTCGATCGATCCGCTTTCCCGCGGCCACCTCGCCGAGGGACGATCGTTTGCTGTTCCACTGGTCGGCGTAGAGCGACTTGGTGGTCCCCTGCTTCGATGGGTGTAGACCGAAGCCGTACTGGTCAACCGCGTTTAGGTCGCTGAGGTAGGTGCCGTCGTCGAAGGCCAGGTCGACCGCGGCGTAGGTGCTCGGATAGTCGAGATCGCCCCGGGTCAGCTCGGGGAAGATCAGGTACGACAGTTCGCTGGTTGCGGTGACGTCGATGTCAACATCAAAGATCTTGTTGTAGGCGTAGCCGCGTCCGTCAACGGTTTGTCCCCCCGAGTACCGCAGCGCGTGTTTGCCGCTCCAGCCGGCGTTGGCCTTGGCGGTGGGGCTTCCCGCGGGCCCGTTGTCAACGACGCTGTACATCGGTGTCGGCGGCTTTGGGGTGGTGTCGCCGTCGGAGAGCTGGAGATCCGCCAGCTGGACGATGTCCGCGCCGTGGTTGGCCGTGATGTCCAGGCGGTAGTGCGAGTACTCGGTGTCGTTGCTGAACCGGTACTCCTTGGTCTGGAACCGTTCGGGGAAGTCCTGCCCGGCCTGGGTGTCGAGGGTGACCCAGGTGTCGCCGTCGGTCGACCCCTGCAGCTCCCAGTCCTGCGGGTCCCGCTCCGGTACGTCGTTGGCGGAGGTGAGCGCGTAGTGCACCACCGTCGCCGGTGTCTCGAGCTGGGCCCGTACCCAGCCGGTGGGCTCGAAGACCAGCCACTTGGTGGACGCGTCATTGTCGATGACCCGCCGGACGGTTTCGTTGGGCGGGTTGTCGCCGTTGGCGGTTACCTCGGCGATCGTGTCATTGATGTTGCCGGGGATTCCGCCGGAATCTGGATTCCCGGTTACGCCGGACATCTTGGGTTTTCCGGCCGCGTCGGTTTCCACGGTGTTGGTCCACGTCGGATGCGAATCGTCGGAATCGAACGAGGAGAAGAAGTCGGTGTCGAGCGACGGTGCCGCCGCTGCTGGCAGTTGGGTGCCCGGTATCGCCAGGCCAACCGCGAGCACGGTGGCTATCGCCCTCCGGTGTCTGCCCACGTGATCCTCCAGGGGGTCGTCAAGCGTGCGGGGGGTCACGCTTGAGGGTCGGAAAAAGCGTGTCGGCAGGAGACAACGTTGTCAATAGGTTGGTGAATGTCTTGGGTGGGCCTCCGGTGGCGCGATTCATGATCGCCGCGCCAGAGTGGCTGTAATAGGGGAGTTAAGTGGGTTTTGACGGATCGTATCGTGACGCCATCGTTACTTTTTCGTAGCTTGGTCGACGTTGACGAAGACTGGCCGCAGCGAAAGTGTGGTGGCTCTTAGACAACGATGTCATCCCTAGCGGAGGAAGCATGGGCAGGATGCGTAGGGCGGCCGTCGCCGCGGTTGGGGCGCTCGCGTTGCTGTCGCCCGCCGCCTGCGGTGGTGCCGACAGCGGGGCCGACCAGGAGGTGGAGGTCTTCACCTGGTGGGCCGACGGGGGCGAGAAAGCTGGCCTCGACGGTCTGGTCGCTGCCTTTGACGAGCAGTGTGACTACTCGTTCGTGAATGGGGCGGTGGCGGGCGGCGCCGGTTCGAACGCCAAGCAGGTGCTGGCCTCCCGGCTCCAGCAGGGCGACGCGCCGGACACCTTCCAGGCGCACGCCGGCGCCGAGTTGTCGGACTACATCGCGGCGGGCCAGATCGAGGATCTCAGCGCCCTGTACGAGGAGTGGGGCCTCACCGAGGCGCTGCCGCCGGGCCTGATCGACAACCTCAGTGTGGACGGCAAGGTCTACTCGGTGCCGGTGAACATCCACCGGTCAAACGTGCTCTGGACGAACACGTCGGTCCTGGTCGACGCTGGTGTCACGGCCGAGCCGACGACGCTGGCCGAGCTCTTCACCGCGCTCGACACGTTGCGGACCGCGGGCGTCAGTGCGCCGCTCGCGATCGGCAAGGACTGGACCCAGCTGATGCTGCTGGAGGCGGTCCTGATCAGTGACCTCGGCCCGGAGAGCTTCACCGGCCTCTGGACCGGTGCGACCGATTGGAACAGCCCCGAGGTCACCCAGGGTCTGGAGAACTACAAGCGGCTGCTCAGCTACACCAACACGGACCGGGACACCTACGACTGGACTGACGCCGGCAAGCTCCTCATGGACGGCAAGGCCGGCTTCTTCCTGATGGGGGACTGGGCCCCAAGCGACTTCGAGACCAAGGGCTTCACCGACTTCGACCACCTCGCGTTCCCCGGCAACGGGGACACCTTCCAGTGGCTCGCCGACTCCTTCGTGTTGCCGCAGGGCGCCGATAGCCCTGAGGGCACCAAGTGCTGGCTGAAGGCCGTCGGCAGCGCCGAGGGACAGCAGGCGTTCAACATCAAGAAGGGCTCCATCCCCGCCCGTACCGACGTCACCGAGGCCGACTACCCCGCCTACCAGCAGTCGGCCATCCAGGACTGGAAGACCGGCACGCAGGTCCCGTCCTGCGCCCACGGCGCCGCCTGCTCGCAGGGCGCCATGGAGGCGGCGAACTCCGCGATCGGCAAGTTCTCCAGCGATCAGGACCTGGCGGGACTGCAGCAGGCGATGTCCGCCGCCGCCGCGCTCGGCAAGAACTAGAACGGCTCGCAGTTTCGGTAACCGCACGGCTGGCGCTCTCGCTCGTCGTGCGGTTACCGGTCCCGGTTGACACCCGTCCGCCCGAACCCACCAGGAATCTGCCATGCTTACTCGCGTCCGGCGATGGGGACCCGGCCTATTGCTGATTTCCCCCTCGTTGCTCCTGCTTGGAGTGTTCGTCTACGGTCTCATTGGTTGGACGATAAAGGTCTCGATGTCGGATCGGCACACCGCCGCTGAGTCGGACGGCTTCGTCGGGCTGAGTAACTATGTCGATCTGTTTGCCAACGACATCAATGGCCGGTTCCTGCACTCCCTACGGAATCTGCTGATTTTTACCGTCGTCTTTCTGCTCGGCACGATGCTGCTGGGCCTGCTCTGGGCGTTCCTCCTGGAGCGCGGGGTTCGGGCAGAGGGGCTGTTCCGGACCGTCTACCTGTTCCCCATGGCAGTCTCGTTCGTCGCCTCCGGTGTGGTCTGGCGATGGCTGATGAACTCCGGGCAGGGTGACGACGCTGGCGGCCTGAACGCGGTCTTCGGGCAGTTGCATCTTGACTTTCTGCAAAACCCTTGGTGGACCGACCCGGAATGGGGCATGGTCGCCATGGCGGTCCCGGCGATCTGGCAGCTCTCCGGCTATGTCATGGCGCTGTTCCTCGCTGGTTTTCGTGGCATTCCGGCAGAGCTTCGCGAGGCGGCCGCGGTCGACGGAGCCAGCACCTTCCAGCTCTACCGGCGGGTCCTCTTTCCGCAGCTGACCCCGGTGGCGCTCTCCGCGTTGATCATCGTCGGACACATGTCCATGAAGATGTTCGACCTGATCATGTCGGTCTCCGGCGCCCAGTGGCTGACCGAGGTGCCGGCCGTCTACGTCTGGCAGACCCTGTTGACCAGTGACTACGCCAAGGCCTCGGCGATCTCGGTGATTCTGTTGCTGCTGGTCGCGCTGGTCATCGTGCCCTACCTGGTGCAGACGATGAGAACGGAGCGACGTTCGTGACCACCACGACCACCCAGCGGACGTCCCCACCGGCCGTCACGGCGCCGCCCCCGCCGCGTCGCCGTCCCGCCGCCGGCGTGATCGGGCGTACCCTCCGGTACGGCCTGCTGCTGCTCTTCCTGCTCATCGTGCTGATGCCGGCGTACGTCCTCGTCGTGACCAGCTTCAAGTCGGGCTCTGACATCGGCGTGAACGGGCAGTGGAACCTGCCCGAGCAGTGGAGCACCGAATCGTGGGCCAAGGCGTGGGCGGCCCTGGGCCCGTCGTTCGTCCGGACCTTCCAGCTCGCCATTCCGGTCGCGGTGATCTCGTCGCTGCTCGGTGCGGCGAATGGCTTCGTCCTGTCCCGGTGGCGGTTTCCCGGTGCGGACATCGTGTTCACCCTGATCCTGTTCGGGATGTTCATCCCCTACCAGGCCGTGATGATTCCGCTGCGGGATGTGGTCAGCACCCTCGGGATCGCGCCGGGTATTCCTACGCTGATCTTCGTGCACTGCGTCTACGGCATCCCGATCTGCACGCTCATCTTCCGTAACTACTACGCCACCACGGTGCCGGTGGAGATGGTCGAAGCCGCGTGGGTCGATGGTGCGGGCCTCATCCGTACCTTCCGGTCGATCATCCTGCCGGTGTCCATTCCGGGCTTCGTGGTCGCCGTGATCTGGCAGTTCACCTCGGCGTGGAACGACTACCTGTTTGCGATCTTCCTCTCCAACACCCGTAATGGGCCGATCACGATCGCGCTCAACGCGCTCGCGGGAGCTCAGTCCCCCGACTACGCGGCCTCAATGGCCGGGGCGCTGATCACCTCGTTGCCCACGCTGGTTGTCTACGTACTCCTGGGTCGCTGGTTCATCGGTGGCCTCATGGCGGGATCGGTGAAGAGCTGACATGACCGAACATCTCTCCGGCCGGCGGCCGACGCGAACCGGCCCGACCCCGGACACCGCCCATCAGCAGCTCCTCGCCGACCAGCGCGCCGCGCTGCTGCGCGCCGCCCGCACCTCGGTTCGGCCCGAGGGAGGGTTCTGGTGGTTGGGCGAACATGGCGGCCCCGACCCCCGTCAGCCGCTGCACACCTGGATCGCCTGTCGGATGACCCACGTCTTCGCCCTGGCACACCTGCAACAGACCCCGGACACCGCCGACGTGGTTGACCACGGCGTCGCCACGCTGCGCAATACCCTGCGGGACGCGCGGCACGGCGGTTGGTTCAGCGCCGTGGAGCTGGGTGGGGAACCGGTCACGGACCGGAAGTCCGCGTACGAGCACGCCTTTGTCCTCCTGGCCGCGAGCAGCGCGACCCACGCCGGCCGGCCCGGCGCCGACCAACTCCTGGCCGAGGCGATCGCGGTGGTGGGCGAGCGGTTTTGGGACGAGACCGCCGGTCGGACCCGGGAGTCGTGGAGCCGGGACTTCTCCGAGCTGGAGCCCTACCGGGGTGCGAACAGCAGCATGCATATGGTCGAGGCGTTCCTGGCCGTCGGTGAGGTCACCGGGGACCGTCGCTGGGCGCAACGCGCGCTGGCGATCTGCGAGCACCTGGTGCACGGGGTGGCCGCCCGACACGACTGGCGGCTGCCCGAGCACTTCACCGCCGACTGGGAACCGCAGCTGGACTACAACCTCGACCAACCCGCGGACCCCTTCCGGCCGTACGGGTCCACGGTGGGCCACTGGCTGGAGTGGGCGCGACTGCTGCTACACCTTGAGACCGCGCTCGTTGCGCCCCCGCACTGGCTACTCGAAGACGCGCGCGCGCTCTTCACCGCGGCGGTCACCCGGGGCTGGTCGGTTGATGGGGCGGATGGATTTGTCTACACCCTCGACTGGTCGGACCGGCCCGTGGTTCGATCCCGGATGCACTGGGTGCTGGCCGAGGCGATCGGGGCGGCGGCGACCCTGTGGCGGCGCACCGGCGACCACTACTACGAGCACTGGTACCAGACCTTCTGGGACTACGCCGTCCGCCACCTCATTGACCCGAAGACCGGAGAGTGGCACCACGAGCTGGACGAGCTGAACCAGCCGGCGAACCGGGTCTGGCACGGCCGCCCCGACGTCTACCACGCGTACCAGGCCGTCCTGCTGTCCCAGGCGCCGATAAAGCCCAGCCTCGCGGGTCTGTACGACCCGATGGGGACCGATCAGGTGGAGGTAGACCGGTGATCGCGGTTGTTGGCGAGGCGCTGGTCGACCTGGTCGCCGAGGACAAGGCCGGGAGCTACCGGGCCGTACCCGGCGGCTCACCTGCCAATGTCGCACTCACCCTGGCCCGGCTCGGGCAGCCGGTCCGGCTGCTCGCCCGGCTCGGTAGTGATGGTTTCGGCCAGCGGATCCGGGGCCACCTGCACGCCAACGGAGTCGACCTGACCTGGGCGGTTTCCGCGGTCGAGTCAACCTCACTGGTGGTGGCCACGCTCGACGACTCCGGCCAGGCCACCTATCAGTGCTACCTGGCTGGGACCGCCGACTGGCAGTGGACCACGGCCGAGCTACCAAGCTTCGAAGACACCGGGCTCACCGCCCTGCACTCCGGCTCACTGGCACTGGCCCTGGCACCGGGCGCGGCGGTGGTGGAAGATCTCTTCGCCCGGGAGCGGGACCGCGGGGCGCGTACCCTGTCGATCGACCTCAACCTGCGCCCCTCCATCATCCCCGACCGCGTCGGGGAGCAGCGCCGGGTGGAGCGACAGGTGCGCTCCGCGCACATTGTCAAGGCGAGCGAGGAGGACCTTGACTGGCTCTACCCAGACCGGACCATCGAGCAGGTCATGGCCGAGTGGCGGGCTGCCGGGGTGGCCTGCGCGGTGGTGACGCGCGGCGCTGCCGGTAGCTGTCTGCTGGCGCCGGACGGGGAGATGTACCGGCAGTCGGCCCGGCGGGGTGAGGTGGTCGATACCGTCGGTGCCGGTGATGCGTTCACCGGCGGCCTGCTCGCCGCCCTCGCGGACTTCGGTGCGCTCGGCGAACAGCCCGGGGCCCGTCTCGCGGCCGTCACCCCGAACCAGTGGCGCCAGGGGCTGCACCAGGCCAGCACCATCGCCGCGCTCACCTGCGGCCGGCGGGGGGCCGATCCACCCACGCTCGCCGATGTCGTCGCGGCGCTTCCCCTAGGGCCAGGGTAGCGATCTGGGCCCGGCCGGCGGAAGCGTCGGCCGGGCCCCGTTGGTGCTCGGCGGTCCCGGGCGGCGGGCTGGCGTCAGCGCGGGCCGCGGTGAACCAGCTGTGTCGGCAGGACCGAGGTCGACGGCCACGACCGGTCTCCACCGATGCGTTCGAACAGTTGCTCCGTCGCGACCCGTGCCAGTTCACGTTCGTCGTAGGCGATGACGGTCAACGGTCGCGGCATCAGATGGGACAGTTCAAAGTCGTCGAAGCCAACCAACGCCGCGTCGCTGCCTCGGTCATGAAGCTCCTGGAGTGCGCCGAGGGTGAGGCGGTTGTTGGCGCAGAAGAAGGCGGTGGGCTGGTCGGCGAGGCCGAACATGTCTGCCACCGCCCGGCTGGCCTGCTCGGGACCCTCTAGCCCACTTCGCACCAACGCCTCGTCGTACGGGATACCGGAACCCGACAACTCGGCCTGTACGCCGGCCAGCCGCTCACGCATTGTGTAGACGTTCAAGGAACCCAGTAACAGGCCGATCCGTCGGTGCCCGGCGTCGAGTAGTGAACGGATTCCGGTGCGACTTCCGCCCTGGTTGTCCAGGAGTACCACATCGGCGAGGAGTTGCCCGGGTGGTCGGTCGATAAACACCGCCGGAAGGCCCATCTCCACCTCCCGCCGAAGAAAGGAGTGGTCTGTTCCGGCGGGAACCACGAGCAAGCCGTCCACCCGGCGCTGGACCAGCTCCAGCAACAGTGTGCGCTCGCGGTCCGGATCCTCCTCCGAAGAGGCGGTGATCAGCAGTGTTTGGTGTGCCGCCGCGATCTCCGCTGCGACACCCGCGACCGTCGCGTAGAACGGGTTGGCGATTTCTTCGATGAGTAGGCCGATCGTCGCGCTGAGCTGCCGGGATCGGAGATTGCGGGCGATGCCGTTGGGCCGGAAGCCCAACTCGGAGATGGCAGTCATCACTCGTTCGGCAAGTTCGGGGCCGACGGTTGGCTCGTTGTTGACCACGCGGGAGACGGTCTTCAAACTCACACCGGCACGTCGCGCGACATCCACCATCGTGGGCCGTCGAGGCTGGGGCAGTTTGGTTGGGTGATGCAGCATTGCGCCGTCCTTGTCGGCCCGGGTCGCCGGCTCCGTGGCTGGACCCGAAAGATGGCGTGACCTTACCAATCGCGCTACTGCGAACCAAACCGCTCTAGCGTACGTGCGAAAGAACGTCCCCGCGGGTGTGGAAAGGGCTGCCTTCCGCCGCGTGCGCTTCCGGGGGAAGCTACTTCGGGGGCGGTTTTGGCGAAAAACTTACTCTTTCCGTCATGCGTGGAATTTCAGGCTTTATGGATTTTCCAGTTGTGTTGGGTGGCGTGCGACGCATGTACAGCGGGTTCGCCGGTGTTAACCAGAGCGTTCGAATGCGATGTGTGTGAACTTCTTGACGAATTTGCGCGCTGTGAGTAACGTCTCAAATAATTAACAAAGTTTACTAACTATTTGAGGAGTGTTACATGAAGAGATCACTTCGCCGGGCTCTCTGGGTTGGCGCCGTAGTCGTGTTGGCAGCCGCGTCTGTTCCGATGGCCTCTGCGTACGGAGCGGGCAGCGTCACCGCCACCTTCAACCAGGTGCAGGACTGGGGGACCGGCCACTCGGCGAAGGTGACGGTCACCAACGGCTCGAATGAGTCGGTGAGCACCTGGCGGATCGAGTTCGACCTTCCTGCCGGGACCAGTATCGGCGTGTTCTGGGACGCCGACGTCACCCGCACCGGGAACCACTACGTCGCGGTCAAGAAGAGTTGGGCCGGGCCGCTTGCCCCGGGTGTCAGCTTCAGTTGGGGGTACAACGGGACCGGCCCCTACCGAGCGCCCCTGAACTGCACGATCAACGGTGTTGCCTGTTCCGGCGGGTCTGCCCCACCAACCACGTCGCCCCCGACCACGTCACCTCCGACGAGCGCGCCCCCGACCACGCCGCCCCCGACCACCGCACCCCCCAGTGGTGACCACAAGATTGTCGGCTACTTCACGCAGTGGGGTGTCTACGACCGCGACTACCACGTCAAGAACATCCACACCAGTGGCTCGGCAGCGAAGCTGACCCACATCATGTACGCGTTCGGCAAGACGGCAGGTGGGCGCTGCGGGATCGGCGACAGCTACGCCGACTACGAGAAGGCGTACACCGCGGCGGGCAGCGTGGACGGCGTCGCCGACACGTGGGATCAGCCGTTGCGGGGGAACTTCAACCAGCTGCGCAAGCTCAAGGCCATGTACCCGCACCTCAAGGTGATCTGGTCCTTCGGCGGCTGGACCTGGTCCGGCGGGTTCACCCAGGCAGCGCAGAACCCGACCGCCTTCGCCGAGAGCTGCTACAACCTGGTTGAGGATCCGCGCTGGGCGGACGTCTTCGACGGCATCGACATCGACTGGGAGTACCCGAACGCCTGCGGTCTCACCTGTGACTCCAGCGGACCAGCCGCGTTCAAGAACGTGGTGGACGCGCTGCGTGCCCGGTTTGGCCCGTCGGCACTGATCACGGCCGCGATCACCGGCGATGCCAGCAACGGTGGCCGGATCGACGCTGCCGACTATGCCGGCGCGGCGCCCACGCTCGACTGGATCATGGCCATGACCTACGACTACTTCGGCGCCTTCAGCCCGCAGGGTCCGACCGCCCCACACTCGCCGCTCTACTCGTACTCCGGCATCCCGCAGCAGGGCTTCTGGTCCGACGCGGCGATTCAGAAGCTGAAGAGTAAGGGGGTCTCGGCCGACAAACTGCTGCTCGGCATCGGCTTCTACGGTCGAGGTTGGACCGGTGTCACCCAGACGGCGCCAGGTGGCACCGCGACCGGCCCCGCTTCCGGCACCTACGAGGCGGGCTTTGATGACTACAAGGTTTTGAAGAACACCTGTCCGGTAACCGGAACGGTCGGTGGCACGGCGTACGCCAAGTGCGGCAACAACTGGTGGAGCTACGACACCCCGTCCACCATCGGCGGCAAGATGACCTACGCGAAGAACGAGGGTCTCGGCGGAGCGTTCTTCTGGGAACTCTCCGGTGACACGACCAACGGTGAGTTGATCAGCGCCATCGAGGGCGGTCTCGGCTAGCCCGGCCGCCGCCCGATCGACCCGGGCGGGGGAGGGGCCACGGATCGCTCCTGCCCCGCCCGTGTCGGTTGGACCGGCGCTCCGGCCGGTGTGACAGACTCGCCGGTCGACGGTCGGAATCCATGGCGTTCGGAGGTGGCATGCGTACGGCGTACCGCAGGCTGGGGCTCGGCGTGCTCGGCGTGAGTCTGCTGGCGACCCTCCTTGGCTGCAGCGCGGACGAGCCGACGGAGTCCGCCGAGCAGGCGCCCGCGGTGGAGAGCGCAACCAAGGCGCGGGAGCGGGTGCAGGCGTACCTTGACGCGGTGGCGGCCAAGGACGTGGCCGCCGGCCGCAGCCAGTTCTGCGCTGTGGTGCATCCGGCGTTCGACGCCGTCGCCACCGGACCGAGCGGCGACTTCGCCGACCACTTTGAGGTGTCGCAGGCGCAGATCACCGAGGTCGGGCCCGGTCCGCGGGGCGAGGAGGTCAGTGCGACGGTGTCGGTGACCTCCGGTGCGGAGGAGTTGGTCCGCCCGCTGCTGTTCACGGTCACCCGGGACGGGGCTGACTGGTGTATCGCGAGTGAGACACCCGGCAGTACGGCGTCCGCGTCGGCCGGGGCTCCGGAGCCGACCCAAACCCCCTGATCTGGCTGTCTGACGGCCGGTGCCCGGCGCCCGACTCGGTTCGATGTCGGTGACGGATCTCTCACCTGGCGGAACGGCCCCCCTCGCGGGTTGGGTGCCGGGTCCGTCGCCGTAGGCTTTCTGGCATGCGCCAAGAGTGGCATCAGCTGAGCCATCCCGCTGTCGGTAGTCCGGTGCTGCAGACCAGCCGGCCGACCATCGATTCCGCCGAGGACGCCGCCCTCGGCCTGGACCGTTGGCGGGACCTGCCGCGCGCCCAGACCCCGCCGTGGCCGGACGATGCCCAGGTCGCCGAGGTCTGCAAGGTGTTGGAGAACGTCCCGTCGGTGGTGGCCCCGTACGAGGTTGATCAGCTGCGGCGCCAACTCGCACTGGTCTGCGAGGGTAAGGCGTTCCTGCTCCAGGGTGGGGACTGCGCGGAGACCTTCGCCGACAACACCGAGAGCCACCTGCTCGCCAACGCCCGTACCTTGCTGCAGATGGCGATCGTGCTGACCTACGGCGCCTCGTTGCCGGTGGTCAAGGTCGCCCGGGCTGCCGGTCAGTACACCAAGCCCCGGTCGCTGCCGACCGACGCCCGTGGCCTACCGGCCTACCGGGGTGACATGATCAACTCCTTGGACGCGACGCCGGAGGCGCGGGTCGCCGACCCGCAACGCATGATCCGGGCGTACGCGAACTCCGCCGCCGCGATGAACATGCTCCGGGCCTACCTTGCTGGCGGGCTGGCGGACCTGCACGCGGTGCACGACTGGAACAAGGGCTTCGTGCGGAACTCGCCGGCCGGCGAGCGGTACGAGGCGATCGCCCGGGAGATTGACCGGGCGCTGGCCTTCATCCGGGCCTGTGGGATGACCGAGGACGAGGCGTTGCGGACCGTCACCCTCTACTGCTCCCACGAGGCGCTGGCCTTGGAGTATGACCGGGCGTTGACCCGTGTCTCCGACAGCCGAGCGTACGGGCTCTCCGGGCACCTGCTCTGGGTGGGCGAGCGGACCCGGCAGCTCGACGGGGCACATATTGACTTCATTTCCCGGATCGCGAACCCGATCGGGGTGAAGCTCGGCCCGACGACGAAGCCGGACGAGGTCATCGAGCTGTGCGAGAAGCTCAACCCGGACAATGTTCCGGGCCGGCTGACCCTGATCAGCCGGATGGGCAACCACCGGGTCCGTGACGTCCTGCCATCGCTCGTCGCCAAGGTGACCGCCGCCGGCGCCAAGGTGGTGTGGCAGTGCGACCCGATGCACGGCAATACCCATGAATCGTCCAACGGCTACAAGACCCGGCACTTTGACCGGATCGTAGACGAGGTGCTGGGCTACTTCGAGGTACACCGTGGCCTGGAAACCCACCCCGGCGGGCTGCATGTCGAGCTGACCGGTGAAGATGTCACCGAGTGCCTCGGGGGTGCCCAGGGCATCGGCGATGTTGATCTGCCCGACCGGTACGAGACCGCCTGCGACCCACGGCTGAACACCCAACAGTCGCTGGAGTTGGCGTTTCTGGTCGCCGAGATGCTCCGTGGCTGACGCGAGGAGTGAGCTTGCGAGCCCCGCAGTCGGTGGCCGGTGAGGATGATGGTGGCTGACGCGAGGAGTGAGCTTGCGAGCCCCGCAGTCGGTGGCCGGTGAGGATGATGGTGGCTGACGCGAGGAGTGAGCTTGCGAGCCCCGCAGTCGGCGGCCGAAGGATACTCCGTGGCTGACGCGAGGAGTGAGGACGTCATGATCGATTTGCGTTCGGATACTGTCACCCGCCCAACCGCGGGGATGCGGGAGGCGATGGCCGTCGCCGAGGTGGGCGACGACGTGTACGGCGAGGACCCTACGGTCAACGCCCTTGAAGCCGAGGTCGCGGCGCTCTTCGGCCATGAGGCGGCGCTGTTCTGCCCAACCGGGACGATGGCCAACCAGATTTCGCTGCAGCTGTTGGTGCCACCCGGTGGCGAACTGCTCTGCGACGCGGACGCGCACGTGGTGACGTACGAGATCGGTGCGGCTGCCGCGTACGGCGGCATTTCGTCGCGGACCTGGCCGACGGTCGGCGCGGCGGTCGACCCGGACGTGGTCGCTGGCATGATTCGGCCCGACGGCTACTTTGCGGTGCCCACCCGGGCGGTCACCGTGGAGCAGACCCACAATCGGGGCGGCGGTGGGGTGATCCCGCTGGCGGCTCTGCGTGAGCTGCGTCGGGTCGCCGACGCGGCCCGGGTCGCGGTGCACTGCGACGGCGCTCGAATCTGGCACGCGCACATCGCCGACGGGGTGCCGCTGGCCACCTACGGCGTGCTCTTCGACACCCTGGCGGTCTGCCTCTCCAAGGGGCTTGGTGCGCCGGTCGGCTCGCTGGTGGTCGGCAGTGCCGACAAGATCGAACGAGCTCGGTTCATCCGGAAGCGGATGGGCGGTGGTATGCGGCAGGCCGGGATCCTCGCCGCTGCCGGCCGGTACGCCCTGGCACACCAGGTGGAGCGGCTCGCCGAGGATCACGCGAAGGCGACCCGGCTCGCCGAGGCGGTTGCCCCGTTCGGGGTCTTGGCGGCCGAGGTGCGTACCAACCTGGTCCCGTTGGATCTCACCAAGACACCGATGGACGCGCACACCTTCGCCGCCGCGGTCCGTGCGGAAGGGGTGCTGGTCAGTGTGCTCGGCCCGGACACCGCCCGCCTGGTCACCCATCTGGGTGTCGACGATGCGGCGATCAACCGCGCGATCGACGTCCTCACCCGTGCCCTGCGTACCTGATCCGTACCGCGGGTCGGGTCAGGTACGCAGTCGCTTGAGAATGGCCACGTCGCCGGCGTGGCCCACGTGCTTCTCGGAGGGGGTCTCCACCACCGTCGGCACCCCGGAGGTCGCCGGATGGCGCATCAGCTCGGCGAAGGCGGGCTCCCCGATGGTGCCCTTGCCGATGTTCTCGTGTCGGTCCCGGGTGGAGCCGCAGAGGTCCTTCGAGTCGTTGGCGTGTACCAGCCGTAGCCGGTCCGACCCCACGGTGTCCACCAGCGTGTCGAGGGTGGCGGTCATGCCACCCTCGACGGACAGGTCGTGCCCGGCGGCCCAGGCATGGCAGGTGTCGAAGCAGACACCGAGCCATGGGTGCCGGTCCACCGCATCCAGGTAGGGGCCGAGCTGTTCTACCCGGGCGGCGAGCGAGCGCCCGCCACCGGCGCTCGGCTCGACCAGCAGCATCGGCCCGTTTGCGTCACCGGCGGTGTCCAGCAGTGGCAGCAGCATTTCCCGAACCTGGCGCATCGCCGTGTCGGCGTACCCGGCGTCAACCGCGCTGCCGGCGTGGAACACCACCCCCTGGGCGCCGATCGCCGTCCCTCGGCGTAGCGCGTGTGCCAGCGTCAGCGCTGACCGCTCCACCGTCGCGGCGGTGGGCGAGCCGAGGTTGACCAGCAGGGACGCGTGGATGAACACCGGGACGCCACGCTCGGCGCAGCCGGCGCGAAACAGCGCGTCCTGCGTCGGGTTGCCGGGCGGCAATGCCCAGCCCCGCGAGTTGGACACGTAGACCTGGGCTACCTCGGCGCCCGTCGCATCCAGGTAGGGCAGGGCGGCTTTCGCCAGCCCGCCCCCAGCTGGTGTGTGCGCGCCGACCGGTCGCACTGCCGCCATCACAGGCAGCCGAGGGTGATCTGGGTACCCGGTGGTACCTGGGAGTTCTCACCGGGTGTCTGGAACCGGACGGTGCCGTTCTGGTTGAACTGCACCGCGACCGGGAAGGACTGCCCCTCCAACATCTGCTTGGCCTGCTGGCACGGCATGCCGATCACGCGGGGGACGACAACCTGCGGTGGGCCCTGGCTGACCTCCAGGCTGACCTCCGCCCCCTTCTCCACGCCGGCGCCGTCGGCTGGACTCTGCCCGATGACCTCGTTCTTGGGCTTGTCGGACTCCTTCACCGTCGGCGGTTCAACGAGTACCAGCCCGAGCTGGTTCAGGACCGAACGGGCCTCGTCCAGGGGCTTGCCGACCAGGTTCGGCACCGAGATGGGCGCCCTGCCTTTGCTCAGAGTTACGGTGACCTCGTGTCCGGGCTTGACCTCGGTGCCCGCCTCCGGGTCGGTGGCGACCACCATGCCCTCCGGCAGACTGTTGTGGTAGCTGGTGGAACCCTTGATCACCTCCAGGCCGGCCTCGGTCAGGTCGGTCGAGGCCAACTCGAACTCTTTGCCGACGACATCCGGCACCGCGAACTGCTCGGGGCCCAGTGAGAGGGTGAGGGTGATCGTGCCACCCTTCAGGATCCGGGATGCGGAGGCCGGATCCTGGGACAGGACGGCATCTTTCGGCACCTGATCGTCGTGGCGCGGATCGGCGTATCGGAGGATCAGACCGGCCCGCTTCGCCTGCGCCTCCGCGGCGGCCTGGTCCAGGCTCACCAACTCTGGGGCCTCGGTGAATCGGCCGACACCGACCCACCAGCCACCCACCGCGGCAATCAGCCCCAGCATCACGACGACAGCGGCCACCGCGAGCCGGCCGCGCTGCTCACCCATCAGCCGACGAGGCAGCGGGGCCAACCGGGACCGGACACTCTCGTTGTCGACCGCCCGTCGTCGGCCACCCCGAGGGGCCTCCTCGGGCAACCGGGCCCAGGCGGGGCGCTGCGCCGGCTGTACGGCCGCGACCACCATGGTCGGGTCACTCACCGGGGGCCTCTCAGTCACCCGGCGCAGCACCGTGGTGTGGGTATTCGGGTTACCCAACCCCTCCCGAGCCGCCTGTGCCTGGATGAGCAGCGCACCGGCGTCGGCCGGGCGGGCACCGGGATCGCGCCGGGTGGCGCGGATGACCAGGTCGTCGAGGGCCGTTGGCAGCCCCGGCACCAGGGTCGACGGTGCCGGCACATCCTGTCGGACATGCTGCCAGGCCACCTCGACCGGGCGCTGGCCGTCATACGGCACGCGGCCGGTGAGCATCTCGAACAGCACGATGCCCGCGGAATAGACGTCGGTGCGCGGGTCGGCGTGCCCATCGGTCACCAGTTCCGGTGCCACATAGGCGATCGTGGCCATCAGCTGGTTGGCCTGTGCGTCGTCGGCGCTCGCCTCCACCGCCTGGGCCAGTCCGAAATCAGCGACCTTCACCACGCTGTCGACCAGGTTGGCCGCACCTCCGGTCGGTGCCTCGGCGACCAGCACGTTTTCCGGTTTGACATCCCGGTGGACGAGCCCGGCTCGGTGCGCGGCGGCGATCGCGGCGAGCATCTGTTCGATGATCGCGAGCGCCTCGTCGGGGTTGAGGCGGTGCCGTTCGGAGAGCACGTCGCGCAGCGTGCGCCCGCGCACGTACTCCATGACCAGGTATGGCCGGTCGGCGTGGATGCCCTGGTCGTAGACCGCGACGACGTTGGGGTGGGTCAGCCGGGCGATGGTCTTCGCCTCGTCGGCGAAACGGTCCACGAAGCCCGTTGTCCGCCCCTGGGCCTCCGGGCTCGGCGCGGGATGGATGATCTTAAGTGCAACGGTGCGATCGAGGCGCTCGTCGGTTGCGGTGTATACAGTCGCCATGCCACCCCGGGCGACCCGACCGCGGATGCGGTAGCGCCCATCGATCAGTGAGCCCGGCAACGTGTCGGCGACCTGTGTGTCCATCGGCAGGAAGTCTATGTGTCCAGGGGTAGGTGGTTGGACACCGATGCTACAGGCCGGCAGTGACGTTTTGAATCCGGTGACTCGCCGGACGGCCGTTCTTGCAGCTCCGGTCGGTGCCCGGCGGCCCAGGTCCGGGGCCGTGGGGGCGCTCGCCCGATGCCGGGGCGGCGTGGCAGGGTGGTCGGGTGACCGACTCCGTACCCGCTGGCGAGCCCGCCGTGAGCCCTGCCGCCGAACCGACCGCGTGGCTGACCCTGCCGGCTGTCGCCGAGCGCCTCGACCTGACGATCAGCAAGGTCCACCAGATGATCCGGGACCGGGAGCTGATCGCGGTCCGCCGAGACGGTGCCCGTCGGGTGCCGGCGGACCTGGTGGCGACCCGAGGGGTGCTCAAGCATCTACCCGGGGTGTTGAACCTCCTCGCCGACGCCGGCTACGACGATGAAGAGATCCTGCGCTGGCTCTATCAGCCCGATGACACCCTGGCCGGCGGCACCGCCGCCGTGGCGCTGGCCGGCGACCAGGCCCGCGAGGTCAAACGTCGCGCCCAAGCCCTCGGTTTCTGACCTCGGCGTTCCCCGCCCGGTCCGGTCGAGGTCTGGATGGGCGGGGGTCAGGCAGGGCGGCGGGTGGCGGCGATGGCGAGGTCGGCCAGGGCTTGGTGCGCCTCGGTATCGAGATCAACGGTGGACAGTGCGGCGAGCGCGGTGTCGGTGAGCTCCTGGATCCGCTGCTCGGCGCGGCCGAGCGCGCCGCTGGCTCCGATCAGCTCCCGCAGCCGGGCCACCCCGGCGTCGTCGAGGTCGGCGTCGCCCAGACCGTCGAGCAACATCTCCCGGTCGGCGGGGCCGACCACCTCCAACGCCGCCGCCACCAGGTAGGTGCGCTTTCCCTCGCGGAGGTCGTCACCGGCTGGTTTACCGGTCTGCGCCGGGTCACCAAAGATCCCCAGCACATCGTCGCGCAGCTGGAAGGCCTCACCCAGTGGCAGCCCGTACGCCGAGTACGCCGCGTGGACCTCGGGGGTGGCGTCGGCCAGCGCGGCGCCGAGTAGCAACGGGCGTTCGACGGTGTACTTCGCCGACTTGTAGCGGGCGACCTTCCCGGCCCGCTCGACCGACGTGTCCCCGGTGGCCTGGGCCAGTACGTCGAGGTACTGGCCCACGGTGACCTCGGTCCGCATCTGGTCGAAGACCGGCCGTGCCCGGGCGACGGTGCGCGGGTCCAGTCCGGCGGAGTGCAGCAGCTCGTCCGACCAGACCAGGCACAGATCGCCCAGGAGAATGGCCGCCGCGTCACCGAAGCCGTCCGCGTCTCCGTCCCAGTTCGCCGACCGGTGCCGGGCGGCGAACCGCAGGTGCACCGCCGGCTCCCCTCGCCGGGTGTCCGAGCGATCGATCAGATCGTCGTGAATCAAGGCGCTGGCCTGCACGAACTCCAACGCGGCCAGGGCGGTCGCCACCTGTTCGGTGTCGATTCCACCGGCGCCCCGGTAGCCCCAGTAGGCGAAGGCGGGCCGTAGCCGCTTGCCGCCGCCGAGGACGAATGCCTCGACCGCGTCGGCCAACGGGGCGAGAGAGGCATCAACCTCGGTCATCCAGGCACGTCGGGTCACCAGGAAGTCGGCCAGTGCCTTGTTGACGCGTTGCCGAAGCCCGGCACGGTCCACCGGGGAGACAGGAGCAGCGTAGGTCACGCCCTGACGCTAGCCGGTCGCGACGGCCGGCTCCCCACCGGCGGCCTGTCGACGCGCCGGGCCCGGTCGTGCGGTGTCGACTGTGCCATGTTGCGGGGAGTCGGCCGTGCCGTACCCCTTGTCATCGTTTGCGACGGGGGAAGGTCTAGGGATCGCGGCCCCACGCCGCTAGAGTCATGGCGTGGCGCTTGGTCTTCCATCGGTTCTCCCCAATCCGCAGCCGGCGATCGGGGAGCTGATCCGCGACCGCCGGCCGACCTTCTCCTTCGAGTTCATGCCCCCGAAGACAGCGCAGGGCGAGCGGCTGCTCTGGCAGGCCATCCGGGAGCTGGAGTCGCTGCGCCCGTCGTTCGTCTCGATCACCTACGGCGCCGGTGGCTCGACTCGGGACACGACCGTGGCGGTTACCGAACGGGTCGCTACCGAGACCACGCTGCTGCCGATGGCGCACCTGACCGCAGTCAACCACTCGGTGGCCGAGCTGCGGCACGTGATCGGGCGGCTGGCCGCTGCGGGCGTGCGTAACGTGCTCGCCGTGCGCGGCGACCCGCCCGGCGACCCCACCGGCGAGTGGATCCCACACCCGGATGGCGTGGACTACGCGGAGGACCTGGTCCGCCTGGTCCGTGACGCGGGTGACTTCAGCGTTGGCGTTGCCGCCTTCCCGTACAAGCACCCCCGCTCGCCCGACATCGACTCCGACACGGCGTACTTCGTCCGCAAGTGCCGGGCCGGAGCCGATTTTGCGATCACTCAGATGTTCTTCGACGCGGACGAGTACCTTCGGCTGCGGGACCGGGTGGTAGCGACGGGCTGTGACACGCCGATCATCCCGGGCGTGATGCCGGTGACGAAGGTCAGCACCATCGAGCGGTCGGAGCAGCTCTCCGGCGCGCCCTTCCCGCCGGCTCTGGCCGCACGCTTCGAGCGGGTCGCGGACGACCCGGAGGCAGTCCGCCAGCTCGGGGTCGAGCAGGCCAGCGAGATGTGCCAGCGGCTGCTGGACGAGGGTGTTCCCGGTATCCACTTCATCACCTTCAACCGGTCCACCGCGACCCGGGAGATCTGGCGGAATCTGCGGGTCAGTACCCCCGGGTGAGCAGACGCGCCACGACACCGCGCGATCGGTGCGACGGTTGATCCGTGGTGGGCAGACAGCTGAACTGGGACCAGTACGCCACAGCCTGGGCGCGACTGCACGGTGGGTTCGATCCGCGCGCCGCGGCCCCGCCCGTCCGGGCCTGGCTGCGCCTCGCGTACCACGGGGGCTACGTGCTGGGTCGGCTACGGGTCACCCCGACCGCGGTGACCGTCGCCGGGGTGCTGCTCTGCCTCGGTGTGCCGCTGGTCGCGATACGCCCCCAGGACGGGCCCTTTCTCGGTGCGTTGCTGGTGCTGCTCGCCTCGGTGGCGGACAGTCTCGACGGCGCGGTCGCGGTGGCGAGCAACCGCACCACCCGGCTCGGGTACGTCTACGACTCGGTGGCCGACCGGCTCGGTGAGGCGGCCTGGCTGGTCGCGTTCTGGCTGCTCGGCGCGCCGGGCGCGCTGGTGGTCGCCGGTGGTGCCCTCTCCTGGCTGCACGAGTACGTGCGGGCCCGGGCGACCTCCGCCGGAATGCGAGAGATCGGTGCGGTGACCGTGGGGGAGCGGCCGACCCGGGTCGTGGTGGCCCTCGTCGGCCTGCTGCTGGCCGGGCTGGCCGGGCTGATCGCGCCGGACCTGACCGCGGGCACCAGCACCATGGCGAGCGCGGTCTGGGCGTTGCTGGCCGGCTTCGGCCTCGGACAGCTACTGGCCGCGGTCCGGGGCGCGCTGATCAACGCCAGTTGACGCTCGCGCCCCACCGGAGGCGCGCCGGCGAAGCCCGGGACCGTGGGTGGGCGGCGGCGAAGCCGAGAGAGCCCGCGGGTGGTCGGGAGAGCCCGCGCGGTAGGCGTCGGCGGACCGGCCCGGTCCGCTACCAGGCGGGGCCGATGGAGTCGGCGACGATCTGGGCGGAGAGGGCGACCATCGGCAGCCCGCCGCCCGGGTGGCAGGAGCCACCGACCAGCCACAGCCCACGGACCGGCCCCCGGTTGGGCGGGCGGAGCAGGCCGCCCGTGGTGCCGTAGATCGCCCCGCCCGGTGTACCCGTCGCACTGCCCAGATCGGCCGGCGTGCGAATCTCCCGGAACAGCAACCGGTCCCGTACGTCCACCCCCCGCGCGGCCAACACGGCCAGGATCCGGTCCGCGTACGCCTCGGCGAGGCCGGGGCGTCGCCAGTCGACAGCACCGGCGGCGGTACCCTGCCGAGCGGCGTTGACCAGCACGAACCACGCCTCGTGCCCAGCCGGGCGGACCGTTTCGTCGGCGGCCACGGTGACGAAGACCGCCGGGTCCGGGGCCGGGCGCGCCCGAACCCCCCGCCCGGGCGCCCCGAAGACCGCGTCGAACTCGCTGTCGTAGGCGTCGGGGAAGAAGACGTTGTGATGGGCCAGCCCAGAGTCCCCGCGTACGCCGAGCAGCAGCACGAAGCCGGCGAGGCTGCGGTCGGTCAGCGTGGCCAGCCGTCGTGGGGTGGGTAGCAGGTCCCGGTAGAGGGTGAGCGCGTCAACGTTGGCCACCACCACATCGGCCGGCACGGGGGCGCTGGTGCCGGCGAGGCGTACGCCGTGCACCCGTCCGCCCGCCGCGTCGATCCGGGTGACCCGGACGCCGGTCCGTACCATCACCCCGAGTTCCAGGCAGCGGGTCAGCAGGGCGTCGGCGAGGGTGCCCAGGCCACCGCGGAGGTACCAGCCGCCGAAGGCCAGCTCGGCGTAGGGGACGGCGACGAGGGCCGCCGGCGCCCGGCGCGGGTCAGTTCCGGCGTACGTCGCGTACCGGTCGAGCAGCATCCGGAGCCGGGGGTCGGACAGGTGGGCACGGCCCAGTCCGCGGAGCGTCCGGCCGGGCCCGATAGCGGCCAGGTCACCCAGCCGCCAGGCCAGCATCGCCAGGTCCCGGGGCGAGTCGACCCGGCGGCGCAGGACATCGCGTTCCGAGGCCGTCCAGACCCGCTCGGCACGCCGCCAGAGGCGCCGCCACTGGGCGGCGGCCCGCTCACCGAGGGCCGCGCCGACGCGGGCGGCGAACTCGTCGGAGTCGGCGCACGAATCGAGAGTTGGTCCACCCTGGGGGAAGACGTGTCGCACGATCGGGTCGAGCGGGACCAGGTCCAGGTATTCGTCGAGCTTCGCCCCGGTCGCCTCGAACAGGTCGTGGAACACCTGGGGCAGGGTCAGCAGACTGGGCCCGGTGTCGAAGTGGAAGGGGCCGGCGGGTGTGTCGGATACGTACCGGCCGAGCTTGCCGCCCACCGTGTCACCCTGCTCCAGGAGGGTGACACGGTGTCCGGTGGTGGCCAGCCGGGCGGCGGTGGCCAGGCCACCCACCCCGGCGCCGACGATCACGATCCGCGCCATGGGTGCCTCCTAGCCGACCGGACGGCCCCGCCAGCTCAGGCGCCGTCGCCTCCGCAGATGGTACGACCGCAGGGTCAGCCAACCGAGGACCGCTACCGACGCGGGGTGCCCCAACGCGTCCGGCCACCACCGGCCGCCGGTCGCCCGGGCGCTGACCACCCGCCCGGCGACCCCGAGCAGGTAGGCCCCAGCGGCGACGGCGGCCGTCCCCGGTGCACCGCCGATCAGCGCGGCCACGACGACCAGCGCCGGGGCGGTGTAGAGCAGTAGCAGCAGCGCGACCGCCGTGGCTGCCGCCGAGGGACGACCGAACGAGGCCCACAGCGACTTCGAGTAGCCGTCGCGTAACTGTGGCCAGTCGTCGTACATCCGACAGGTGGCCAGCCGTGAGCCGTCGGCGAGGGCGATCTGGCCGCCGGACCGCTTGACCGCCCGGGCCAACTCGACATCCTCCAGAACCCGGTCGTTCACCGCCGCGTGTCCACCGGCGGTGGTGTATCCGGCCCGGTCCACGACCAGGAACTGTCCACCGGCCGCGGCCAGGGACGGCCGGGCCGACCGCTCCATCGCGGGCAGCGGCAGGAACGTCAGCCACAACCACTGCAACAGCGGCTGAACCAGCCGGTCGGCCACCGTCGTGACCAGGATCCGGGGGTACGGCGACAGCAGCGTCACCCGCGCGGCCCGTAGCTCGCCGACCGCCGCGGCCACGGCGTGGGGGGCGAGCACCACGTCGGCGTCGACGAAGACCAGCACGGTGGCGGCCGGGTCGGCCCGGGCGGCGAGCTGCCAGCAGGCGTGCGGTTTGCCCAGCCAACCCGGCGGTGGAGCGCCGCCGTCGAGCAGGGTGACCCGAGGGTCGTCGCCGACGACCGTGCGGACGACCTCGCAGGTGCCGTCGGTTGACCCGTCGTCGAGTACCACGATCTGTAGCTGCGGCACACCGCGCTGGGCCAGCAGCGCGCGCAGGCATGGGGTGACCCGGGCGGCCTCGTCGCGCAGCGGCAGCAGCACCGCCACCGGTTCGGTCACCCTCGCCGGCGTCCCTACCGGACGGCGCAGCCAACGGCCCGCGTTGACCAGGGTGTGTGTGGTCAGCGTGGCCACGCCGGCCAGGATCGCCAGCAACAGGATCATGTCGGCGCCCCACCTCGGTGGGGGCCGGCGGCGCGACGCCGGGCCGGATCGCTCATACCGACGTGCCGGCGCGACGCTGTCGTCCCGGCGGTGCTGTCCGGCCGCGTCGGGGCAGCAGCGTCGGCCGGATGCGTCGGGGCAGCAGCGTCACCGCCAGCGGCACCGCGGTCAGCGCCATGACCGCTGCGCCCCACCCGGCTGAGGCGGGCAGGCCGAGGAAGACGGCGTGGGCCAGCACGCTGGAGCCGTACGTCCACAGATAGAGCGCGAGCATCGGAGCGTCGCGGCTGTCGGTGGTGGCCACGGCGGTGCCGGCCAGTGGCCGCAGGGCGGCCATCACCAGCACCGCGAAGAGCAGCCAGCCCAGGTAGTTGCTGATGGGGATGCCGGGCAGGCCGGGCAGCGCGGGGGTGGCGTTCCGCCAGACCCAGTGCCCCTCGGCGACCATCTGCGGGTCGAGGAAGAGATCCCAGGCGGCCAGTCCGACCGCTGCCAGCGCGATTCGGCGGACAGCCGGCCCGGTGCCCCCGGTCGGCCCACCACCGGTGAGGCGGACCGCGGTCAGCCAGGCGGGCCAGGCCATCCAGGTCCAGGCGAGGGGGATGATCAGCGGTACTCCGGCCAGCTTCGGCCCGAGCTGCTCCGCGTAGTCGTAGCTGCCGAACGGGAACCCGGTGGCCACGCCGAGCGCCTCGATGGCGAAGCCGCCGCCGGTGACCACGGCGAGCAACGCCGCCGCCGTCCGAGGACCCCGGCTGAGCAGCGCGTGGCCGACCGAGAGCAGGTAGCCGAGCAGGACGGTGGCGACGGTCAGCCGGGCCCGGGTCTGCCCCGTGGTCAGGGGGTAGCAGATCTGCGCCAGTACCAGCACGGCCAACAGCGCCCAGACGGTCCGGAGGGCCTGCCCCGGCAGGGCGGCGGGCCGGGTCATGTGGGGGCCCTCCCGGAGGCGGCGGGTGGCGGGAGCGGCAGGTCCCGGCCGAGTACCCCGAACAGACGTTCGTCACCGGGGAAGCGGAAGTCGCGCAGGACGTCAACGAAGCCGAAGCGTCGGTACAGTCGCCAGGCCCGGGAGTGCTGCTCGTCCGCCTCCGGGGTGGACAACAGGGTGGTGCTCCCCTCTGCTATCCCGAGCAGGGCGCGCAGCTGGCTGGCGCCCAGCCCATGCCCCTGCGCGGGTGGTCGGACGTGCAGCTCGACCACCTCGAAGCAGCTGGCCAGCCAGCGGCGGCGGGTGGCCGGGTCCAGCATCCGCCCCACCTGGTCGTGCCACCACTGGCCGGGCTTCCCGTGGTATCCGTAGCCGAATCCGGCCAGGTGGCCTTCGGAGGTGAGGCTGGCGACGGCGCGGAAGCCGGGGCGGCGGACGTGGGAGGCGATGTAGCCGCGCCGCGCCCTGAGTAGGTCGGCGCGGTACCCCATCGCCTCGCCGTAGACGGCCACCACGTCGTCCAGCCGCCGAACGAGGTCGTCCGGTGTCCACCGCACCAGCCTCATGCCGTTCCCACCTTCGTTCCGCCGTCCGTGGTCCAGCCCAGCACCGTCCGGTCACCGACCACGTCGCGTACCTCGAACCGGGCGAAGAGCTCCTCCGCGTACCACCCCGCGGTGGGGGTTCGCCTGATCGCGGCACGATGCTCGGGGTGACGGTACGCGAATGCGACCAGCTCCGCCGGGGTGCGCCACACGCTGACCGTGCCCTGCCAGCCCAGCGGCGCCTCGCCGACGCCGAAGCGGGCGAGCAGGCCGGGTGCGGTGTGCAGCGCGCGGGCCACCGGGGGTACCGCCTGCCAGAAGGTGACCGCCCGGGCGGGGCGGAGCCGGGCCCGGGTCAGTGCCAGCACCGGGCCGTTGGATCGCCCGCCTGGCGGGTCGCCGAACGGCTGCCGGCCGGACCACTCACCCCGGCTGGTGAGCGGGCGTAGGTCGATCCGGACGGCGGCGCGGGCGATGCGTGCCCAGGCCCGTCCCACCGGGGAGCCGGCGAAGCCGGTGGCCGCGGCGGGGGAGTCCCACACGGTCAGCGCCGCCCACCGGGTCAGGTCCGCGTCGCGTGGACCGAAGCCGGTGCCGGTCCCGGTGCCGAGCAGTTTGGCGAAGCGGACGCCGGGCAGCGCGCGGAGCCGGCGCGGGTCGGCTGCCATCCGGGCCAGCGCCCGGGGCAGCCCGGCTCGGCTGGTCCGCCACACATGCAGGGTGACCAACTCGGGGACCGGCGCCCGGCGGTTGACCGGGCGTGGCTCGTTCGACAAGCCCGCTCACGCCACCTCGGCCGGTGTGCCGCCGGTCACCCGCAGCAGCTCCGGATAGGTGGTGGGGAAGACCGCGCGGGGTACGCCGCCAGCGGCCCAGATCTCGTCGTACTTGTCGAGGGTGGTGTCCACCAGGGTGCGTAGCGGCTGGGGGTGGCCGACCGGGGCGACTCCACCGATGACCTGTCCGGTGTGTTCGCGGACGAACTCCGGCGTGGCCCGCCGGAGTCGGGGGACGCCGATCGCCGCGGCGAGGCCGACGGTGTCCACCCGGTGCGCTCCGGAGGTCAGCACCAGCAGTGGCCCGTCGGCTGTCTCGAAGACCAGGGAGTTGGCGATCTGCCCGATCTCGACCTCGAGGGCGGCGGCGGCCGCCGCGGCGGTGTGGACGGCGTCGGGCAACAGGCGAACCAGGCTGGGTGCGCCAGCGCCGTCGAGTGCGCCAGCGCCGTCCAGCGCCTCCTGTGTCGCTCGTACTTTCGGGTGTGGGTGCATCCGGCCATTCTTCCCGGTGCGCCCCGGGCGCCTTCGTTGACCACGCCAGCGGTGGTGGCCGGTGGGTGGCGAGCCCGAGGTGGCGGCCACGGCGGTCCGGCCGCCAGGTTGACTGCGGTGGTACGGCGGCCGGCGACCCGTCCGACGTGCGGCGATGTGTGGCACACGTTGTGTTTTTGTCGACCGGAGGGTGTACTGTCAGCAGTAGTTAGAACGGGTGTTCGATACCGAGGGTTTGCTTCGCATGCTCGTTCTGACCTCCGGAGTGGTGTTTCGCGGCGCTGCTCCGGGCGGGTGCGGCGCCGCGGGTCGCGCCCAGGGCCATGGGCGGTCGCGAGCCCCGGTCCGTCAGGCGGGAGCGTCGCCCGCCGCCCTCGACCCCCGGGTGGCGGGCGACGAACCTGCTGGTCATGCCGGCCGGGTGTGGTGTGGGGAAGCGTCCACGCCCGGCCGGCCCCGCCGGTGCGTCTTCCTCCGCACCACTCGACCCGGCGGTCCGCCGGCGGATCAGGTCCGTCGGGTGGCGCCTCGGCCCCTGGAGGAGACAGCGCATGCCGATCAACCCAGCTCCAGTGCCGACGGTGCCGGCTCACGTGCTGCCGCAGCGCACCCCTGTCCAGCTCCTCGCGGTGGCCCGTTGCGGGCTCGTCGAAGCTGCCCGCACTGGCCCCGACGGTCTCCGCTACGCGGCGGCCCACCTGGCGGCTCTGCGGGCCGCCGCGGCGCTGCTCGCCGTCCATGCTCGCCCCGTGCCGACTCGGCGTAGCCGGGTTACCAGTGTCTGGGTCCTGCTCTCCGGTGTCGCCCCCGAGCTCGACGAGTGGGCCCGGTTCTTTGCCCTGGCCGCCAGTAAGCGCGCCGCTGCCGAGGCTGGCATCCCGCGGGTCGTCACCGCCCGGGAGGCCGACGACCTGCTGCGTGCCGCCGAGGAGTTCGTGCTGGTGGTGGAGGCCGCGTTGGGTGTGGCGCAGGCGCCGCCCCCGGAGGGCCGGGCGGCCTGAGTCGCGGCGCCACCGAGGGTGCTGGTAGTAGCAGAGATTCTTCTAATAAGTCCGTTTTGTGAGTTCTTGAGCTATTTGTAATGCGCTGGTCCATCAGTACAACAGCACGACAGGGGGTAGGGCCGATGGCGGGCCGCATGGTGGTCGGTTCCGCCGCGTTGGCGGGTCTGGTGCGTCCGGCGAGTGCGCCGGACCCGATCGGGGGGCAGCGGGTGCTGCCGGTCGCCCCCGAGCTGACCGGCCTGCTGCCCAACCGGGGGCTACGCCGCGGCAGCACGATTTCGGTCGCCGCTGGCCAGCTCCGGCACAGCGGCGCCACCTCCCTGGCCCTGGCGCTGCTCGCCGAGGCGTCCCGGGCCGGCTCGTGGTGCGCCGTGGTCGGGGTGCCGACCCTCGGGGCGGTCGCCGCCGCCGAGCTCGGGATCGCCCTGGACCGGCTCGCCCTCGTGCCGCATCCAGGACCCGAGTGGGCCACCGTCGTCGCCACGCTGATCGATGGGGTGGACGTCGTGGTCGCCGCCGTCCCGGCCACAGTGTCCGCGTCGGTCGCCAGTCGACTGGCGGCGCGGGCCCGGCAGCGGGGCAGCGTCCTCGTCCCGTACGGCCGGTGGGACGGCGCCGACCTGACCCTTCAGGTGACCCGGGGAGTCTGGCAGGGAGTCGGTGTCGGCCGGGGCCGGCTGCGGCGGCGGGAGGTCACCGTGGCGGCGCGGGGGCGGGGCGCCGCCACCCGTCCCCGGGAGGTGACGATCTGGCTGCCCGGTGCTGGTTCGACCCGGGTGGTTCCGGATTCGACCGGCGGCACCCGGGCGGCTTCGCCCACGGGGCGTTCCGGCGCCGGGCGACTCCGGGCGGTGCCACCGGCCACCGACGCGCCCGGGCCGCTCACCCTGGCTGGTTCGGCATGACCGGGCTCCGCACGATGGTGCTCTGGTGCCCGGACTGGCCGGTGGTCGCCGCTGAGCTGGTGGAGGGGGTGCCCAGCACCGACCCGGTCGCGGTACTGCACGCCAACCGGGTGGTCGTCTGCTCCGAGCCGGCCCGGGCCGAGGGAGTGCGCCGAGGACTACGGCGGCGGGAGGCACAGAGCCGCTGCCCCCGACTCACCGTCGTCGCCCACGATCCCGCCCGGGACGCCCGAGCGTTCGAGCCGGTGGTGGCCGCAGTCGAGGAGTTGGTGGCCGGGGTGGCGGTGGTCCGCCCCGGAATGTGCGCGGTACCGGCCCGGGGCCCGGCCCGCCACCTCGGCGGTGAGGAGGTGGCGGCGGAGCGAATCATCGAGCACGTCGCCCAGGCCTGTGCGGTGGAGAGCCAGGTCGGCATCGCTGACGGGGAGTTCGCCGCCGGGCTGGCCGCCCGCAGTGGCCGGGTGGTCCCCCCAGGTGGGACGCCCCGGTTCCTCGCCGACCAGCCGGTCGAGGCGCTCGGTCGACCGGCCCTGGCCGACCTGCTGCGTCGGCTCGGTATCTGCGCCCTCGGCGACTTCGCCGCGCTGCCCCCCGGCGACGTGCTGGCCCGATTCGGCGCCGACGGTGCGCTGGCCCACCAGCTGGCCATGGGCCGGGACCACCGCCCGCTCGCGGTTCGGCGGCCCCCGGTGGACCTGACGGTCACCGCGGACCAGGACGAACCGCTCGACCGGGTTGACGCGGCGGCCTTCGTCGGCCGCGCACTGGCTGAGCGGCTGCACGACCGCCTCGCCGCGTACGGGCTGGCCTGCACCCGTCTCGGTATTGAGGCGGTGACCGCGCACGGTCAGGAACTGCATCGAACCTGGCGGCACGACGGTCTGCTCACCGCCGCTGCCATCGCCGACCGGACGCGGTGGCAGCTCGACGGGTGGCTCTCCGGTGGCCGGTCGGGTGCCGCCCCGGTGCGACCCACCGCCGGCATCGTCCGGCTACGGCTGGTGCCCGACGGGGTGGTCGCGCTGGGGGCCCTCCAGCCCGGCCTGTGGGGGGAGGCCGGGGAGGAGCGGGATCGGGCGCATCGGGCGTTGAGCCGGATCCAGGGTCTCCTTGGCCCCGAGGCGGTGGTCACCGCGGTACTCGGCGGTGGGCGCTCCCCGGCCGACCAGGTGCGCCTGGTGCCGTGGGGCGATGAACGCCGGTCGGCCCGCCCCGGGTCCCCCACGCCGGGGTGGTTGCCGGACCGGCCGGGGGAGCCGCCGTGGCCGGGCCGGTTGCCACCGCCGGCGCCGGCGGTGGTGCTTCCCGAGCCGCTGGCCGCCACCGTGCGGGACGCCGTTGAGGAGCCCGTCGTGGTCAGCGCACGGTTGGCGGTGAGCGCGGCACCGGCGTGGCTCACCATCGGGGCCGGCCGGCCGGTGGCGATCACCGGATGGGCCGGTCCATGGCCGGTTGACGAGCGGTGGTGGGAGCCGGCGACGGCCCGGCGGCGGGCCCGGTTCCAGGTCTGCCTCGCCGACGGTGCCGCCCTGCTACTCGCGGTCGAGGGAGGCCGGTGGCTGGTGGAGGCGAGCTATGACTGATTTCTGTGGCGCCGGCGGCCCACCGATGAGCCTCTGCGGCGCTGGCGGGCGCCGATGAGCTTCCACAACCCGGATCTGCCGTGGTCGGAGCTGGAGCGGGTGCTCAGCGGTGAATCCACTCGGGGGCAACGTCGTACCCGCGATCGCGAGCGGCATCTGCACGTGGTGGACCCGCTGACGGTGGAGGCCGACGGCGGCGATGCTCCCGCGCGGGCCGGCAGGCGTCCGTACCATCCGCCGCCCGCGACAGCCCGCCCGGACGATGCGGTGCCGTACGCCGAGCTGCACACGCACACCAACTTCAGCTTCCTCGACGGTGCCAGCCACCCGGAGGAGTTGGCCGAGGAGGCCGCCCGGCTGGGGCTCACCGCGCTCGCGGTGACCGA
Source organism: Salinispora pacifica DSM 45544 (assembly GCF_000378845.1). NCBI lineage: Bacteria > Bacillati > Actinomycetota > Actinomycetes > Micromonosporales > Micromonosporaceae > Salinispora > Salinispora pacifica. The sequence continues at coordinate 4,676,893 of NZ_KB905359.1, forward strand.
CCATGATGGCTTCTACGGCGTGGTGCGCTTCGCCGAGGCGGCGCGTGCCCTGCACCTGCCGACGGTCTTCGGCGCGGAGCTCTCCCTCGACCTACCGGGACCGCCCGGTGGCGAGCCGGACCCGCTCGGGCGGCACCTGTTGCTGCTCGCCCACGGCCACGAGGGGTATGCCCGGCTGGCCGCCACCATTTCCCGGGCCCAGCTACGCGGTGGCGAGAAGGGCCGTCCGGTCTACGGGGAGTTGGCGGAGGTCGCGGCCGAGTTGCGGGATCACGTGCTGGTGCTCACCGGCTGCCGCAAGGGCCACGTACCGGCCGCGCTGCTCACCGAGGGAGTTGACGCGGCGGCCCGGGAACTGGATCGGCTGACCGCGCTGTTCGGCACGGAGATGGTCGCGGTGGAGGTGACCGACCACGGCCACCCGATTGACGCTGACCGCAACGACGCCCTCGCCGAGCTGGCGGAGGCCGCCGGGTTACCGACAGTGGCCACCAACAACGTGCACTACGCCACTCCGGGGCGACGTCGGCTGGCCACCACCCTCGCCGCGGTCCGAGCCCGCCGTAGCCTGGACGAGATCGACGGCTGGCTACCTGCTGCCGGCACCGCTCACCTGCGTAGCGGCGCCGAGATGGCGGCCCGGTTCGCCGCCTATCCGGGGGCGGTGGCCCGAGCCGCCGGCTTCGGCGCGGAACTCGCCTTCGACCTACAGCTCGTCGCCCCGGCGCTACCGGCGTATCCGGTGGGTTCTGGGCACACCGAGATGAGCTGGCTGCGTCATCTCACGGCACGGGGGGCACGCGAGCGCTACGGCCCGCCGGAGGCGCACCCCGAGGCGTACGCGCAGCTTGAACATGAGCTGAACATGATCGAGGAGCTGGGCTTTCCCGGCTACTTCCTGGTGGTCTACGACATCGTCACGTTCTGCCGTGAGCAGGGCATCTACTGTCAGGGCCGAGGGTCGGCGGCGAACTCGGCGGTCTGCTACGCGTTACGGATCACCAACGTTGACGCGGTCCGCCACCGGCTGCTCTTCGAGCGCTTTCTCGCTCCGGAGCGGGACGGGCCACCGGACATTGACGTGGACATCGAGTCCTCCCGTCGAGAGGAGGTGATCCAACACGTCTACGCTCGGTACGGGCGGGAGCACACCGCTCAGGTAGCCAATGTCATCTCGTACCGGCCCCGGTCGGCGGTGCGGGACGTGGCGAAGGCGTTCGGGTTCTCCCCCGGCCAGCAGGATGCCTGGAGTAAACAGATAGATCGGTGGAGTTCGGTCGCCGCGGTTGATGTCGAGGGCATCCCCGAGCCGGTGGTGGCGTACGCCGACGCGGTGCAGACCTTTCCCCGGCACCTGGGCATCCACTCCGGCGGCATGGTGATCTGCGACCGGCCGGTGATCGAGGTGTGTCCGGTGGAGTGGGGGCGGATGCCCGGCCGGAGTGTGCTTCAGTGGGACAAGGACGACTGCGCCGCCGTCGGTTTGGTCAAGTTCGACCTGCTCGGCCTCGGCATGCTCGCCGCGTTGCACCATGGTTACGACCTGATCGGGGCGCGGCTCGAGCTGGGCGACATGTCCCTGGACGACGCCGAGGTCTACGACATGCTCTGTCGGGCCGACGCGGTCGGGGTGTTCCAGGTGGAGAGCCGCGCCCAGATGGCCACCCTGCCCCGGCTCAAGCCCCGCTGCTTCTACGACCTGGTGGTGGAGGTGGCGCTGATCCGGCCGGGTCCGATCCAGGGCGGCTCGGTGCATCCGTACATCCGGCGTAAGAATGGCCAGGAGCCGGTCACCTTCCCGCATCCGCTGATGCGCAACGCGCTGGAGAAGACGTTGGGCGTGCCGCTGTTCCAGGAGCAGCTCATGCAACTCGCCATCGACCTGGCCGGCTTCGACGCGGCCGAGGCGGACCAACTGCGCCGGGCGATGGGGGCCAAGCGGTCGGCGGAGCGGATGGCCCGGATCGCCGATCGGCTCTACGCCGGGATGGCCGAGCGGGGCATCACCGGTGAGCTGGCCGACGATGTCTACCGCAAGCTCACCGCGTTCGCCAGCTACGGCTTCCCGGAGAGCCACGCGATGAGCTTCGCCTACCTGGTCTATGCCAGCTCCTGGCTCAAGCGGTACCACCCGGCACCGTTCCTGGCCGCGCTGCTCAACGCCCAACCGATGGGGTTCTACTCGCCGCAGACCCTGGTGGATGACGCCCGTCGGCACGGGGTGGAGGTCCGCCGGCCGGATGTCAATGCCAGCGGTGCCGGGGCGGTCCTGGAGTCCACCCCGAACACCCGGTGGGGAAGCCAGCCGGGGGAGCCGCCGCACGAGTGGGGGCTGGGTGGTCCGGCGGTCCGGCTCGGGCTGGGCAGCGTGCGTACGCTCGGTGTGGAGGTGGCCGAGCGGATCGAGACCGAGCGGGCAGCGCATGGGCCGTATCAGGATATGTCGGACCTGGCCCGGCGGGCGGGTCTGACCGCCACGCAGCTGGAGGCGCTCGCCACCGCAGATGCCTTCGCGTGTTTCGGCGTGACCAGACGGCAGGCGCTCTGGAGCGCCGGGGCAGCGGCCCAGGAGCATCCTGACCGCCTGCCCGGTACCGTGCCCGGCACGGTCGCGCCGACGTTGCCCGGGATGGCGGCGGTCGATCGTCTCGTCGCGGATGTCTGGGCGACCGGGCTGTCGCCGGAGAGCCATCCGGCCCGGTTCGTCCGGGACCAGCTCGACGCTCTGGGGGCGGTGCCGATCGCCCGGCTCGCGCTGGTGGAGCCGGGTCGGCGGATTCGGGTTGGCGGGATCGTCACCCACCGGCAGCGTCCGGCGACCGCGGGTGGGGTCACCTTCCTCAACCTGGAGGACGAGACGGGGATGCTCAATGTCACCTGTTCCCCCGGGTTGTGGCAGCGCTATCGGCAGGTGGCGAAGAACAGCGGGGGGCTGGTGGTCCGGGGCCTCCTCCGCCGACACGAGGGGGTGATCAATCTCACCGCTGACCGACTGGATCCGATTGAACTCCAGGTTCGGCAGCCCGCCCGCGATTTCCGATGATCGTTAAGTGATTCGGGTTACGGTTTTTGCCTTCGGGCGGCGGAAGACTCCTGCCCGCGCTGGCAACGTGGCCCGCGCGGTAACGAGGGGACGAACCGATGACGGGGAATCGCGCCTACAACGGTGGGGTGGCCAACACGAGCCGGACCCGGCTCGGGGCCGGGTGGGTGCCCACCCATCACGCCGAGGCCCGGGAGTACGAGATCACCGAGGGACCGGTGGCGAACTCGGTGCGTTCGCGACACGAGGAGGAAGCCGTCACCGGCGGCGAGTCCTGACCGTCCCGGGTCCTGACCGTCCCGGGTCCTGACCGTCCCGGGTCCTGACCGGCCAGCCGTTCCGGACGGGACTGGACGTGGTGACTAGGCTGGTCGAGGTGGAGCAGACCCGAGGGCGGCTCACTGGCCCGCCGCTGACCCCGCGTACCGCTGTCATCTGGTCGGTGCTGCGCGCCGAGCTTGACCGCCGTGCCGGCACCGACCTGACCGTACTCGACGTGGGTGGCGGCACCGGCGGCTTCGCGGTCCCGCTGGCCCTGGCTGGGCACCAGGTGACTGTCGTGGACGCCAACCCCGACGCGCTCGCCGCGCTGACCCGCCGCGCCGCTGAGGCCGGGGTTGCCGACCGGGTGCATGCGGTGCAGGGCGACGGTGACGCGCTCGCCGGGCTCGTGGAGCCGGCCAGCGTGGATTTGGTGCTCTGCCATGCCGTTCTGGAGGTGGTTGACGACCCGGCGGCGGTGGTCGCCGCGCTGGCCGGTGCGCTGCGCCCCGGCGGGGCCGCGAGCGCCCTGGTCGCCGGGCGGGCCGCCGCCGTGCTCGGTCGGGCCATGACCGGCCAGCTGGAGGTCGCCGCACTCCTCGCCGCCGATACCTCCGGAGCCGCCGGTCCCCGGGACCCGCTGCGGCGGCGTTTCGCCGCCGATGAGGCGGCCGCGCTGCTCACGGCCGCAGGTCTGGCGGTCGAGGAGATCCACGGCGTACGCGTCCTCACCGACCTGCTGCCCGCCGCGGTCGCCGATGGCCAGCCCGCCGCCCTGCTGGAGCTGGAGTTGGCGCTCGCCGCCCAACCGCCCTGGCGGGACCTCGCCGCCCAGTTACACCTGTTCGCCCGTCGGCAGGCATGACCGGCCCGCCGGAGCACACCCGCCGGCCTGGCGTCCCGTCGCCGTGGGCCGCGGCCGGTTCGCCGGTCGGGGCTGACTCCGGGGCGAGCGATCCGTACGGGATCCTCGCCCCCCAGTACGGCGTGGCGAGCCTCGCGGACATCCTGCCCGCCGCGCTCGCGGCGCTGGGAGTGCCCGGCGCGACCGACGTGCTCGGCCTGACTGCTGTGCTCGAAGGCGTGCGCCGGATCGCCGTGCTGTTGGTGGATGGGCTCGGCTGGCACCAGATCCCCACCGCCACGCCGTACGCACCGACCCTGGCTGGGCTGACCGCAACCGTCGGCCGGCCGCTCACCTCCGGCTTTCCGTCCACCACTCCGACCAGCCTGGTGACCCTCGGCACGGGCACTGCCCCCGGTGCGCACGGCGTGCTCGGGTTCACCCTGCGGGTCCCCGGCACCGACCGAGTGCTCAACCACCTTGACTGGGCCGGCGACCCGGAGCCGCTGCGCTGGCAACCCGTCCCCACCCAGCTGGAACGGGCCCAGGCCGCCGGGGTCCGGGTGACGGTGGTGAGCCGGCCCGAGTTCGGCGGGAGCGGCCTCACCCTGGCGGCCAATCGGGGTGGCGACTACCGGGGTGCGGCGGACGCTGACGAACTGGGTCGGGAGATGTTGGCCACGCTGGCGGCGGGGTCCGGGCCCACCCTGGTCTCTGGTTACCACCCCGACCTCGATCGGCGCGGCCATCTCAGCGGGGTCGATTCGGCGCCGTGGCGCGCCGCCGCGGCCGATGTCGACCGGCTGCTGGCTCGTCTCGTGGAGGGGCTGCCGCCGGACGCGGCGTTGCTGGTTACCGCCGACCACGGTCAGCTCGACATTCCCCCTGAGCACCGGTTCGACCTGGATGCCGACCCGCGCCTGCGCGCCGGCGTGACGGTGGTGGCCGGCGAGCCCCGAGTGCGCTACCTGCACGTGCGGCCCGGTGCCCAGGACGACGTGGTGGCCACCTGGTCGGCCGTGCTCGGTGCCGCCGCCCGGGTCACCACCCGGGCGGAGCTGGTGGCGGCGGGCTGGTTCGGCCCGGTGCCCGAGGAGCACCTGGGCCGAATCGGGGACGTGGTGGTGCTCTGCAACGGCGACCACGCCGTGCTGGCCACCCGCTCCGAGCCGCCGATGGCGAGTCGGCTGGTGGCGTACCACGGTTCGGACACCGCGGCGGAGATGATGATCCCACTGTTGGTGGTCCGGGGCTGAGCTGCGGTTTCGCTGCCGCGTCGCTGGCCGGGGCAGGGATAACCGCACTAGCCTTCCGGGTATGGGCCGCAGCCAGTCGTTGCCGCGTGGCGGCGACCCACGTTTCGGGCCGGACGCCGACGACTCCGGCTGCCGGGTCCTGCACGTCGACATGGACGCCTTCTTCGCCGCTGTCGAGGTGTGCCGCCGGCCGGAGCTGCGCGGCCGGCCGCTCGTGGTCGGCGGGCTGGGACCGCGGGGGGTGGTCAGCTCGGCGAGCTACCCGGCCCGACGGTACGGGGTTCGCAGCGCGATGCCGACCGCGCGGGCCCGGGCGCTCTGCCCGCACGCGGTCTTCCTGCCGCCCGACTTCACCGCCTACACGACCGCCTCGCGCCGGGTGATGCAGATCTTCCGGGAGGTCACACCGCTGGTCGAGCCCCTCTCCCTGGACGAGGCCTTCCTCGACGTGGCCGGCGCCCAGCGGCTGTTCGGCCCGCCGTCGGCGATCGCCCGGCTGATTCGCGAGCGGGTGGCGACCGAGGTGGGGATCACCTGCTCGGTCGGGGTGGCGTCGAGCAAGTTCGTCGCGAAGCTTGGCTCGACGCGGGCCAAGCCGGACGGGCTGCTGGTGGTTCCGACCGCACGGGTGCTTGAGTTTCTGCATCCGTTGCCGGTGGAGGCGCTCTGGGGGGTTGGGGAGCGGTCGGCCGAGACGCTGCGTCGGCTCGGCCTGGTCACCGTCGGTGAGCTGGCGCAGGCGCCGGACGGGATGCTCCGTCGGGCGCTCGGTGCCGCCGCGGCCCGGCACCTGCACGAGCTGGCGTGGGGGCGGGACCCGCGGCGGGTCACCCCGGAGCGGGGGGAGAAGTCGGTCGGTGCGGAGGTGACGTTCGACGTTGACGTGACCGATCGGCGGGAGATCCGTCGGGCTCTGCTCGGCCTCGCCGAGAAGGTCGGTGCCCGGCTGCGCCGCGGTGGCCAGGTGGGGCGGACGGTGACGTTGAAGGTGCGGTTGGCCGATTTTCGTACGGTCAGCCGCTCCCGCAGCCTCGATGTTCCGACCGATGTCGGCCGGGAGATGTTCGACACCGCCTGGGCGCTCTACACCCTCCTGGACCCCGGGGAACCGATCCGGCTGGTCGGCGTCCGGGCTGAGCAGATCGTGCCCGTCCGGGACGCACCCCGGCAACTCGCCCTTGGTGAGCCCGCTCGGGGGTGGCGGGAGGCCGAACGCGCCGTTGACGCCGCCGCTGCCCGTTTCGGGCGTTCCGTCATCGGTCCAGCCAGCCTGTTGCGCCCCCGTGACCAGCAGCTGAGGGAAAATCAGCGCCGGCCATAGGTCGTCCCGCTTTCCGACGCGCGAGGGCCCTCGTAGACTTGTGGGTAAGCAGCTGGTTGGCTGCCACGGTCTGTCGGCCGCCCGGGCCGACCAACGTGACCGGGGAGGAGTGCCGTGCCGCTCTCGGAGCACGAGCAGCGGCTGTTCGATCAGATCGAGCGGTCGCTTGCCGAGGACCCCAAGTTCGCCTCGGCCGTGCGCGCCAGCGACCCGCGTTTCCACGCGCGGCGTCGTTTGCTCATCGCCGCCGGCGTGGTCGTCGTCGGCCTGTCCCTGCTGGTTTACGGCGCGGTGATCAAGACCCCGCCGCTGGCGGTGGCGGGTTTCGTCGTCATGTTGGCCGCGTTGGGCTTCGGGGCGCAGTCGCACCGGCGGTCGCAGTCCCCCGACCTGCATGTCGTGGGTGGGACGACAACGCGCCGCCGGTCCCGTGGGCGGTCGGGGCGTCGACCGTCAATCCTGGATCGGATGGAGGACCGGTGGCGGCAGCGCCCGGAGGGGCGCCGTTGAGACCTTGACCGTCCCGCCCCAACCGGCGACGACCGGTTGGGGCGGGTGTGTCAACGGGGGCGGCGGTCGGCGAGTAGCCGGCGCGGGCTCCAGCGTAGGGTCACGACCCGGAACCGACCGTAGGACGACGTCAGGCGGGTCAAGACGGCAGCGGCGGCCGTCTGCCAGCGCAGCAGCACCGACGAGGGCAGGGTTGCCGCCAGCAGGCGCGTACGGCGGTCGGATCTTGCCACGAGCGCGGCCCGAACCCGGCGCAGAGCTGGCAGCAGCGGCTCCCCGGGGTGCGGATCGCGGGCATAGCGGGCGAGTTCCTCGGCCCGGCCCAGCAGCCGTACCGCTGAACCGGCCTCGCTGTCCGCACGGAAGGTGTCGCGGGCGAGTCGGCTCGCGGTGGCGCGCGGTGTCTCCGCCCCGTTGATCCGTTGCCGGAAGTCCACCAACGTGTCCAGCAACTCGTCCCAGGCCGCGTGCGCGTCGGCCCGTGCCCGGTCCGCGTCGGCCAGCACCACCATGCGGTGGTCGTCCGAAGGTTTACCGCCGGTGGTCACCCCGGCCCGCGCGGCCGACGGCGTCCGGCTGCTGCCACTGCGCCGTCGGCGTAGGGCGGACCGGCGTAACGCCGGTGCGGTGAGCAGCACGAGCAGGGCCAGCGCCCCGACCGCCCACCAGAGCCAGGATGATCCGGGCCGGGTGGGGGTGCTGGTGCCGTTCGACAGCCCCGACAAATCCCCCTCCAGCCCCTCCTGCAGCTGGTTCTGACTCGTCTCGGAACCGGAGCCCGCCGGCCCCGCTGACGCGCTCGGCCCCGGGGCGACCTCCTCCTCCACCTCAAGATCGGGGGCCCAGTCGGAGCGGACCGACCCCGGCACGCCGTACGCGGGAGTGGCGTCGAACGGAACCCAGCCGAACCCGTCGAAGTAGACCTCGGTCCAGGCATGCAGGTTGCGGTTGGTCAGCACGTAGGCGTCACCGTCGGACCTGGTGCCGGTGGTGAAGCCGAAGGCGACCCGAGCCGGAATGTCGGCGGCCCGGACCAACCAGGCCATCGCGGCGGCGTACTGCTGACAGAAACCGACCTTGTTGGTGAGGAAGTCGACGATCTCGGAACCGCTGGTGCCTCCCTCGGTGCTGAGGGCGTAACTGAACCCGTTCTCCGTGGCGAAGTGGTCATAGATGGCCCGCACCTTGTCGTACTCGGTGTCTTGGCCCTGGGTCAGCTCGTCCACCAACGCCTCCACCGCGGGCACCGCCGGCGTGGCCGTCTGTCGGCGGAGGCTGTGCTCGGCCGGGAGTGGGCGGGCCTGCCGCAGGGCCGCCGGCGAGTAGGTCGACCGCACGTACTCGAACTCGTAGCGCTTGCCCGACGAACGCTCCCGATTGGAGAAGAGGACCTGTTGGTTCGGGTCGAAGGACCAGCTGCCGTCCAGCTTGAACTGCACCGGCTCGGGGTACACCGGCAGCAGCGGCATGTCGAAATTCGCAGTCACCTCGACCGTCGCCTGGTAGCGGGCGCGGGTGATCTCCGCCCGGTCTGGCACGGTCGGGCGGAACTCCCGGTTGATCGGTGTACCACTGGGAGAGCGGGCCTGGAAGCCACCGCTTCGCAACTGGTCGGCGGTGCCGAACCGTAGATAGGGCGGGGACGGCTCATTGGTGGTCACCTTCACCAGGTCGGTGATTTCGCCCTGGTTGAGCTGGCCCTGGAGGGCCGAGAAGAGGTCGACCTGGCCGGTTGTGCCCCGGCCCGATCCGCCCGTGCCGTCCCCGGCGCCCGAGCCGAGCGTGCTGAGTAGGCCGCTGGTCATCCCCGGCACCGCCAGCGGCAGCAGGACCGCGACCGCGACCCCCACCGCCGCGAGCCGGCGACCAGCGGCGGCAAGCGGGGAGGCCTCCCACACGTCCACCCCCCGGCCGTCGCCGGTGAATCGCCGGCCGAACCGGCGTACCCGGTCGACGTTGTCGGCGGCCAACAGCCACAGGTAACCGGCCGCGCCGACGGCGAACGGCACCGGGGGGACGCTGTTCACGTAGATGGCCACCGGGACCGAGTAGATGGCCAGCATCGGCAGACCGGCGAGTGCGGGCCGGCGCAGCCCGACCACCAACAGGTCCACCAGCACGGCGACCCCGCCGATGCCGAGTGCGGTGAGGAACAGCATCGGGTCCGTGTCGGGCACCTTCACGCGGTAGCTGCGCATGTCTACCAGCGACGCCTCCGCCAGCGCCCCGAAGTGCCCGATGGTGGCCGGGGTCGGCACTACGCCCAGCAACTCGGTGCCCGCGGGGAACAGCCAGGTCAGAGCGAGTAACAGGCCACCGAGCATGGCCAGCACCTGCCCCCACAGCGGGGCCCGGCCCAGCCGGGCCAGGGCGGCCACCGCGGCCACCGCGGCGACGGTGATGGTCGACTGGACCAGCCAGGTCCAGCGGTCGAAGATGGCTGACAACGGCGCCGCGGCGAGCAGTGTCGCGGCCGCAGCGACCAAGCCCAGATTCCGGTGGGAGTTCATGCGCGCGGCCTCCGGTTCATCGTCTGCTCGCCACGGTCTCGGCCGACGCCGCCCGGACAGCGAAGCCCTGCGCGCCCCGCCCGGCCTGCGGCCACAGGGCCGGTAGCCGGGAACCATGGTCTACGCTGATCACTCGCCAGCCACTTCGGACCAGCGCAAGCGCGGCGGCGGCGTGCGCGTCGTCGGCCTCGGCCCGGGCACCAGCCGGCAGGGTCAGCCAGGTGGAGCTGTTCTGTAGGAACGCCACGCAGGTAGCGCCGTTGCCGCGTAGCGCGGCCAGTAGTTCGGCCTCAACGGTGCTGAGCGTCCCGAACAAGCCGACGATCAGACCACCGCCGACGTGTTGCCGAACCTCCCGGATCAGCGTGGCGAGCTCGGTCCGCTGGTCGAGGCGGGCGTCGGCGAGGTTGTCCAGGAGGAGCCCGTGCCCGGCCGCCTCCGTCGCGTCGATGTCCGTGCCGGAGCCGGTGAGCAGCCGGAGCCGGTAGCCGCTCTGTCGCAGGTGCACGGCGATGCTCGCGGCGGCGGAGACCGCCCACTCGAAGCTGGCCGTCGGCCCGTCACCACAGTGCCCGTACGCCCGGGTGTCCAGCAGCACGGTGGCGCGGCTCTCCCAGGGTTGCTCCTCGCGGCGGACCATCAGCTCACCGGTGCGCGCGGTGGACTTCCAGTGCACCCGCCGCAGGTCGTCGCCCAACCGGTACTCCCGGGTCGCCGCATCATCCTCGCCGTGCACCGCCACCGACCGGGCCCGGCTGTCGCCGCTGCCCGCGTACTCGCTGGGAAGTCGGACTGTGGGCAGGGGCGTGGCCTGCGGGACCACCGTCAGCTGGTCGGTGCTGGGGAAGGCTCGGGTCACCTCGCACAGACCGAACGGGTCGGTCATCCGGACCACCAGTGGGCCGAGCCTGTATCGGCCGCGCACGTCGGCCCGCACCGTGTACGCCACCGAGCTGGCCTGCTGCGCGCCGAGCCGGTCCAACACGACCCGGGGCCGGCTGCCCAGCGCGTACGGCAGTCGGTCCTCCAGCAGGAGCGTACCGGTGGGCAGGCGGGACAGGTTCTGGAGCCGCAGCACCACCCGGGAGCTGGCGCTGACCGGTACCCGCTCTGGTTCCAGTGACCGATTGCAGGCCAACTTGTAGCGGCTACGGCCAACGTAGAGTGCGGCCAGCAGCGGCAGGACCGCGAGTAGCGCCGCCACCCGGAGCAGGTCCCGTTCCCCGAGGATGGCGGCCGAGATCCCCGCCGCGACTGCCGCGGCGAGGAACGACCGGCCCCGCGTGGTCAGCCCGCGCAGCCCGTCGCGCACCTCACGCCCTCCGCGGCTCGTACGGGGCGCGGCCGCTGTCGGTGGCGGGCCGGGTGTCGTACGACGAACGCCGGCGCTCCTGCGGCAGCGGCAGCCGGTGCACCAGCTCGGAGACGATCGTGTCGGTGGTGCGTCGGGCCAGCTGGGCGTCGGCGGTCGGGATGATTCGGTGCGCCAGCACCGGTACGGCCAGCACCTGCAGATCGTCGGGGAGGACGTAGTCGCGCCCCTCGAGCGCGGCGACCGCGCGGGCCGTGCGCAGCAACTGGAGGGTCGCTCGGGGCGAGGCACCGAGGCGGAGGTCGGGAGCCTCGCGGGTGGCGGTGACCAGCTCCACCGCGTAGCGCTTGACGGCGTCGGCGACGTGCACCTGCCGGACGTGGGTGATGAGTCGGCTCACGATGCCGGCGTCGGAGACCGGCCGCAGCGACTCCAGCGGGTCGGTGCCGCCATGCCCGTCGAGCATCGCCAACTCGGCCCCGACGTCCGGGTACCCCATCGCGATCCGGGCGGTGAACCGGTCGCGCTGGGCTTCCGGCAGCGGGTAGGTGCCCTCCATCTCGATTGGGTTCTGGGTAGCGACCACCATGAACGGCGTCTGCAGCGGGTAGGTCATGCCGTCCACGGTGACCTGCCGCTCCTCCATACACTCCAACAGCGCGGACTGGGTCTTCGGTGAGGCCCGGTTGATCTCGTCGCCGACCACCAGGTTGGCGAAGACAGCGCCGGGACGGAACTCGAAGTCGTGCGTCTCCTGGTTGTAGACGCTGACCCCGGTGACGTCGCTGGGTAGCAGGTCGGGGGTGAACTGGATGCGGCGTACCGAGCAGTCGATCGAGCGCGCCAGTGCCTTGGCCAGCTTGGTCTTGCCGACTCCGGGGACGTCCTCGATGAGCAGGTGACCCTCGGCGAGTAGAACGGCGAGGGCGAGTTGCACGGTGGCGGTCTTACCCTCAATGACCTGTTCGATGTTCGCCACGATCGCGTCACCGACGGCGCAGAACTCATCGTGTGGCAGCAGATCGCCCACCTCGTCCCAGGTCTGTTGGGTCACGGACGTCCTCCTCGTCGCCTCGACGGCAGCTCCGTCCGGAGCGGCTGGACCCGCCGTTGGGTTCGTGCGGTCCCGCGCAAGCCTCGTCTGCCGCAGAAATCTCACTGGCCTCTCAGGCTAGCGATGTTTGACACCGCAGCCGACCGTCACCGGTGTTCCATCGCATACGTCCGGATTATTCGTCCGTCGGGGGGAGGTGTCGACGGGGCGCCGGACGGGTAGTAGTCCGCAGCCCCGACACGGTCGGTGGAGTAGGGAGAAGGCGATGGCAGCCGTGGCGGCGCCGGGGGTTCGTGGGCGACACCGGTCCGGCTGCTGCGGGCCGGCATGATTCTCGCTGTCGTCCTCGGCGGGCAGTTCCTCCTCGCTGCCGTAGCGCCGGTGTTGACCTGGTGGTTGGGGCGAAACGCCGGCTACCTGCTCGCCGTCGGTTACCTGGCCGGGGCGGGCCTGCTCCTCTCCCAGCGTCCGCTCCTGCTCGCCGATCAGGCCGTCGCCGTCTCCTGGCCGTGGCTACCGTCGCTGGGGGTCTACGCGGAGCTGCGGATGGACGCGCTCAATCTCATCTTCGCCCTGCTGGTGTTGGGAGTGGGCGCGTTCGTCATGGCGTACTGTCCGCGCTACCTGAGCCCGGACAGCCGGCACACCCGGGTGTACGTGACGATGACCCTGTTCGCCGCGGCGATGCTGGGTCTGGTGCTCGCCGACGACCTGCTGCTGCTCTTCGTCTTCTGGGAGCTGTCCAGCATCCTGTCGTTCGTTCTCATCGGGCAGGACGGTCGCCCGCAGGCCCGTGGGCCGGCGATCCAGGCCCTCGTCATCACCACCACCGGTGGGGTGGCGCTGCTGGTGGCGGTGGTCGTGCTGACCGTGAGCCTCGGCACCAGCGACCTCCATCTGATCCTGGCCGATCCGGGCCGGCTGGCGACCGGACCCGCCTGGGCGGCGGGCGCCCTGGTGATCTTCGCGGCGATCACGAAGTCGGCGCAGGTGCCGTTCCATTTCTGGCTGCCCGGTGCCATGGTCGCCCTCACCCCGGTCAGCGCCTATCTGCACGCCGCCACGCTGGTGAAGGCGGGCATCTACCTGCTGATGCGCTTCTCGGCGCTGTTTGGCGGACAGTGGCCGTGGGACCTGACGTTGATTGGCCTCGGGCTGCTCACCGCGATCGTCGGCGCGCTGTTGGCGCTCCGCCAACACGACCTCAAGGCGCTGCTCGCGTACTCCACGGTGAGCCAGCTCGGCCTGCTGGTCAGCGTCATCGGCGTCGGCACGCCCGCCTCGGACGCGGCGGCGATCCTGTACACGATCGCGCACGCCCTGTTCAAGGCGACGCTGTTCATGCTGGTGGGAATCATCGACCGGCAGGCGGGCAGCCGGGACATCCGGGCCCTGTCCGGGTTGCGGCGGGCGATGCCGATCACCGTGACGCTGACCGTGTTGGCGGCCATGTCGCTGGCCGGTCTGCCGCCGACGATCGGCTTCGTCGGCAAGGAGGCGATCTTCGAGGCGCTCATCACGGTGGACGCGGTGCCCTGGCTCGGGTGGATCGCCGCCGGCCTGGCGGTGCTCGCCGCGACGCTCACCTTCGCGTACGCCGCGCGGCTGGTCCACGGTGTCCTCTCTGGCCCGACCCGGCAGCGTGAGCTGCACGAACCGGCCTGGTCGTTCCTGGCGCCGGCGGCTGTCGCGGCGCTCCTCGCCACCGCTCTCGGCCCGGCCGTCGCAATCCTCAGCCCGATGGTGGAGCGGGCCGCCAGCGATGCCCGCCCCCAGGGGCCGGCGCCCTACCTGGCCTTCTGGCATGGCTTTACCCCGGCGCTCGGGCTCTCCGCGCTCACCGTCCTGCTCGGGACGCTGCTGTTCTGGTACCGGCGCCGGACCGGCCCGGTGCTCGCGGCGATACCGACCACCCCACCGTTCACCGGCTACCTCGAGCGGTTCCGGCGTGCCCTGCTGCGCTTCGGGGCGGTCGTCGCCCGACCCGCCCAGGTCACGGCTCCGGCTCCCTACCTGGCCCGGCCGCTGCTGGCTGTGGTGGCGCTGGCGGCGGTCGCCGGGCTGCTCCTCGGTCCGCTGCCCACCGGGCATCCGGACGCCACCCGACCTGGGGACTGGCTCGTGCTCGGGCTACTACTCGTCGCCCTCGCCGGCCTGTTGACCACCCGGTCGGCGCTCGCGGCGGTCGCGCTGACCGGCGCGGTCGGCCTGATCCTGGCAGCCTGGTTCCTCACCACGGGCGCCCCGGACGTGGCGCTCACCCTGATGCTGGTCGAGGTGCTCACCACGGTGGTGGTCATGCTCGCCCTGCGGGGCCGGCCCGGAAGGTTGGTCGCGCCGGGCCGACGAGTGGGCTTGATCGCCGGCGCCGGGTTGGCGGTGCTCGCCGGGGTGGCGGCGGCGGTGGCGACCGCGGCGTTGACCGGCCGCCGCGACCTGTCGCCCGCCGGCGACTGGTACCTGCGGGAGGCGTCCGCGGTCACCGGTGGGCAGAACCTGGTCAACACCATCCTCGTCGACTTCCGGGCCCTGGATACCCTCGGCGAGGCGGTCGTACTCGCGGTGGTCGCGGTTGGGCTGATCGGGCTCGCCCGGCCGGCCAAAGCCGCAGGGCAGCGTCCCGACGCCGTACGGCACGCCGTCGATCCGGTGCTTGAGCTGGCGTACCGCGTGCTGGCCCCGGTCATGCTGGTCGCCTCCGCGGTGTTGTTCCTCCGCGGCCACCAGGAGCTCGGGGGCGGGTTCATCGCCGCCCTGCTCGCCGGTACCGCGGTCGGCCTCGGCCACCTGGCGCACCCCGCGGGAGCGCCGCTGCTGGGCCGCCTCCGGGGAGCGCCACTGCTCACCGTCGGCCTGCTACTGGCGCTGGTCGTGGGCTTGGCGCCGGTGGCTGTGGGCCGGGCCTTCCTGACCCCGGTCAAGCTCCCGTTGCCCGGCGTCGGTTCGGTGTCGTCGGCTCTCCTGTTCGACCTGGGTGTGTACCTGATGGTGCTGGCCCTGGTCGTGGCGGCGGTCCGCCGGCTGGACAGCGCGCCCGCCGGCCCGGCGCCCGGGCCGATTCGGGAGCGGGTCCGATGAGCGGGCCGCTGATCGTCGGAGTGCTGGTGGCGGCCGGCGTCTTCCTCCTGCTCCGCCCCGGGCAGCTGCGGCTGGTGCTCGGCTTCGTGCTGCTCGGGCACGCGGTGAACGTGCTCCTGCTGGCCGCTGGTGGGCTGCACCGGCGGGAGCCGCCGGTCGACGGCGGCGGCCCGGAGAGCGCCGACCCGCTGCCCCAGGCCTTCATCCTGACCGCCATCGTGATCACCTTCGGTATCACCGTCTACCTGCTGCGGCTGCTGCGCCGCGGCGCCCGGCGGGGAAGTCGCCCACCGGAGACGTGGGACGGGGGGCCGCGGTGAGCATCCTGTTGATGGTTCCGGTGGTGGGTCCGCTTCTCGCCGCCGCCGTGTTGCTCGCTCTTCCCGACCGGCTGGTGCTGCGCCGGGTGGTGGCGCTGCTCGCCACGGCGGCCGTCATCGCGGTGGGTGTCGTCCTGCTGGTGGCGACCTCCGACGGCGCGGTTCCGGTGCTCCGGGTCGGCGGCTGGCCGCCGGTTGTCACGATCACCTTGGCGGCCGATCCGCTGAGCGCGTTACTGGTCACGGTCTCGGCGATGGTGGTGCTGGCCTGCCTGGTGGCTGCCGCCGGGACCGGGGATGACTGCCAGCGGGCCTTTCTGCCGCTGACGATGGTGCTGTCGGCAGGGGCGTACGGCGCCTACCTCACCACCGATCTGTTCAACCTGTTCGTGCTGGTCGAGGTCATGCTCGTTCCGTCCTACGTGCTGCTGGCGCTCTCCGGCGGCCCGGGGCGTGCCGGTGCGGGCCGGGTGTACATCGCCACCAGCCTGCTCGGCTCCACGATCCTGCTGGCCGGCGTCGGACTGCTCTACGGGGTCACCGGTACGGTCGGGCTCGCGGACCTCGCCGGTACGGCCCGGGAGGTCCCCGCCGCCGCAGCCGCCGGCGGTGTCGTGCTGCTGGCGTTCGCGCTCAAGGGCGCGCTCGTGCCGCTGCACGACTGGCTGCCCCGCGCCTACCCGGTCGCCTCGCCGGTGGTCGTCGCGCTCTTCTCCGGTCTGCTCACCAAGGTGGGGCTGTACGCGATCATTCGAATCTACGCCGTGTTGTACGGCGGCGACCCGGCGTACCACCCGTTGCTGGTGGCGGTGGCGCTGGCGTCCATGGTGATCGGGGTGCTCGGCGCGATCGGCGTCGGTTCGATGCGGAAGGTGCTGGCCTTTCACATGGTGAGCCAGATCGGGTACGTGCTGCTTGGGCTGGCCCTGTTCACCGCCGCGAGTCTCGCCGCCGCCATCTTTTACCTGGCCCAGTACGTGTTGGTGAAGGCGGCACTGTTCCTGTGCGCGGCGGTGGTGGGAGCCACCCGTGGTACCGACCGGTTGAGTCGGCTGGGTGGGCTGGCCTCGTCCAGCCCGCTGCTCGCGTTGGCCTTCGGCGTCGCCGCTCTGTCCCTGGCCGGTCTGCCCCCGTTCGGCGGGTTTCTCGCCAAGTTTCTGGTGCTGCGGGCCGCCAACGAGGTCGGTGACTGGCTCGTGCTGACGGTGGCGGTGTTGGTCAGCCTGGTGACGCTGCTGTCGATGCTGAAGATCTGGGGTGTCGCGTTCTGGGGTGAGGTGCCGCGAGCGGCCCGGGAGCGAACCGCCCGCCCCGGTCTGGCGCTGCTCGGACCGCCGTTGGCGCTCGGCGCGTGCGCGCTGCTGCTTGGGCCGTTGGGCGGGCCGCTGCTGCAGGTGGCCGATGACGCCGCGGCGGGGCTGCTGGAGCCGGCCGGGTATGTGCGGGCGGTGAGCGGCCGATGAGTGGCGTGGTACGGCGGGCGGTGAGCCGGCGGTGAGCGGTGGGGGGTACCGGGCAGTGGGTGGCGTGGTGCGGCGGGCCGCGCTCCGGGCGGCGCGGATCGTGGGGTTCCTGGCCTGGTTCACGGGTCGGCTGGTGCAGGCGAACCTGGTGGTGGCCCGGGAGATCGTCACTCCGGGCCTGGGGCTGCAGCCCGCGGTGGTTCGGGTTCCGCTGCGTGCCCGGACCGACTCCGAGGTGGCCCTGCTCACGCTCTTCGTCACCCTGACCCCGGGCACCCTCGCGCTGGCGGTGCGGCGGGACCCGCGGGTGATGTGGGTGCACGGCATGTACGCCGACGACGCGACGGCGTTTCGCCGCGCCGTGGCGGAGTTGGAGGGGCGGCTGTTGGCTGCCGTCCGGCCGGTCGGCGGCGGCCGGGCCGGTGGTGAGGGAGGTGGGTGACGGATGCTCCTACTCGACGTGGTGCTGGTGGTGCTCGCCCTGTCGATGACCGTGGTGCTCGGCCGGCTGATCGTCGGCCCCACCGACGCCGACCGGGCCGCCGCGCTCGACCACGGCTTCTTCGTGTTCCTGGCGGCGGTGGCGGTGTTGGCGGTGCGGCTGGACGCGCCCGGGCTGCTGGACCTGGTCCTCACCGGCACCCTGGTCAGCTTCTTGGCCACGGTCGCGTTGGCCCGGCTGGTACATCGGCGGCGGCCATGATTCGTTTGCTGGTCGCCTCCGCGCTGCTGGTCATCGGCGCCGGCCTGATCGTGATCAGCTCCATCGGGTTGATCCGACTGCCCGATGTCTACAACCGGATGAACGCCGTCGCGAAGTCCGGCAGCCTGGGCCTGATCTGCGTCCTGCTGGCGGTGTTGTTGTTGCTGCCCGGCCCCCGGACGGTGCTGGTGGGCCTGGTCGCCATCGGGCTGCAACTCGTCTCGGCGCCGGTCGGCGGGTACGCCCTGGCCCGCGCCGCCTACCGGGCCGGTAGCCCGCTGGCGGACAGCACGCGCTATGACGAACTCGGCGGGCGGATCCCAGCGGCACCCCGGCGGCCGGGCCGCGGATGACCGGTCTGGCCGGACGGGCCCGGGGATGACCGGCTCGGGTGGCCGCGGGCGCGCTCCTGGATGCCGGCGGGGTACACTCCGGGACATGGCCGGAGTCTTCCTGCTTCTTACCGGGCCGTGCTGATGCGCTGAACGCGCGACAGCACGGCGGCCCCTCCTGCGCGAGGGGCTTTTTCGTGCCCGTCGCCGGCCCGGTCCCGCCGGCAGGTGGCGAGCATCAACCGACACCGCACGAGACCATCCGCGCCGACTGAAGCGAGGAGAGCCATGACTGAGGCAGCCGCACCGGCCAGCGAGATTCCCCCCTTCCGCTACACGGCGGCCCTGGCCGACGAGATCGAGCGCCGTTGGCAGGACACCTGGGAACGCGAGGGCACCTTCCACGCCCCCAACCCGACCGGCCCGCTGGCCGACCCCGAGCATCCGCGGGCGGGAGCGGAGAAGCTGTATGTACTGGACATGTTCCCGTACCCGTCGGGTGCCGGGCTGCACGTCGGCCACCCGCTGGGCTACATCGGCACCGACTGCTTCGCCCGCTACCAGCGGATGGCCGGGCGGAACGTGCTGCACGCGATGGGCTTCGACGCCTTCGGGCTCCCCGCTGAGCAGTACGCGGTGCAGACCGGCACCCACCCGCGTACCACCACCGAGGCGAACATCGCCCGGTACAAGGCGCAGCTGCGCCGGCTGGGGCTGGCCCACGACGAGCGCCGCTCGGTGGCCACCATCGAGGCCGACTTCTACCGCTGGACCCAGTGGGTCTTCCTGCAGATCTACAACGCCTGGTACGACAGCGAGGCGAAGCGGGCCCGCCCGATCACCGAGCTGATCGCCGAGTTCTCCGGCGGTGTCCGGCGCACCCCCGACGGGCGACCATGGGGTGCGTTGACCGACGCCGAGCGGCGGTCCGTCGTTGACCAACACCGGCTGGCGTACGTCTCGCAGGCACCGGTCAACTGGTGCCCCGGGCTGGGCACCGTGCTGGCCAACGAGGAGGTCACCGCCGACGGCCGCTCCGAGCGGGGAAACTTCCCGGTTTTCAAGCGGAACCTGAAGCAGTGGATGATGCGGATCACCGCGTACGGTGACCGGCTCCTGGACGACCTGGAGCAGCTGGACTGGCCCGAGCCGATCAAGCTGATGCAGCGGAACTGGATCGGCCGCTCCATCGGCGCGCACATCGAGTTCCCCACCTCGGCCTCGGATTCGGACCCGGGGGGCGAGCAGCGGATCAGCGTCTTCACCACCCGGCCGGACACGATCTTCGGCGCCACCTACCTGGTGCTGGCGCCCGAGCACGACCTGGTGGACGAACTGGTACCGACGGCCTGGCCGGCGGGGGTTCCGCAGGCCTGGACCGGCGGGCAGGCCAGCCCACGGGCGGCGGTGGCGGGCTATCGCAAGGTGGCCGCGGCAAAGACCGACCTGGAGCGGCAGGCCGAGACGAAGGAGAAGACCGGCGTCTTCACCGGGGCGTACGCCACCAACCCGGTCACTGGGGCCCAGATTCCGATCTTCATCGCCGACTACGTGCTGGCCGGCTACGGGACCGGCGCGATCATGGCGGTGCCCGGTCAGGACGAGCGGGACTGGGCCTTCGCCGAGGTGTTCGACCTGCCCATCGTCCGTACCGTCCAGCCGGCCGAGGGGTTCGCCGGTAAGGCGTACACCGGTGAGGGCGCGGCCATCAACAGCGCCGTGCCCGAACGCGGCCTGGACCTGAACGGCCTGGCTGTCGCCGAGGCCAAGGCGCGGACCATCGCCTGGCTGGAGGCGGAGGGCCACGGCTCGGGCGCGGTGACCTACCGGCTGCGGGACTGGCTGTTCAGCCGGCAGCGGTACTGGGGTGAGCCGTTCCCGATCGTGTACGACGAGACCGGCGCCGCCATCGCCCTGCCGGAGGAGTTGCTGCCGGTCGCGCTACCCGAGGTGGATGACTTCTCGCCCCGCACCTTCGATCCCGCGGACGCGGAGTCGAACCCGGAGACGCCGCTGTCGCGACGCCGGGACTGGGTCGAGGTGGAGCTGGACCTGGGCGACGGTCCGAAGCGCTACACCCGGGAAACCAACGTGATGCCGCAGTGGGCCGGCTCCTGCTGGTACGAGCTGCGCTACCTGGACCCGACCAACGCCGACCGCTTCGTCGACCCGGAGACCGAGCGGTACTGGATGGGTCCCCGTGGCGAGGGCGACTGCGGGGGCACCGACCTGTACGTCGGCGGCGCCGAGCACGCCGTACTGCACCTGCTCTACGCCCGGTTCTGGCACAAGGTGCTGTACGACCTGGGGCACGTGTCGAGCTTCGAGCCGTTCCGCAAGCTGTTCAACCAGGGCTACATCCAGGCGTACGCGTACACCGACGCGCGCGGGGCGTACGTGCCGGCGGAGGAGGTGGTCGAGCGCTCCGGTGCCTACTACCTGGGCGATGTCCAGGTCAACCGTGAGTACGGCAAGATGGGCAAGTCCCTGCGGAACGTGGTGACACCGGATGAGATGTGTGCCGCGTACGGGGCGGACACGTTCCGGGTGTACGAGATGTCGATGGGCCCGCTGGAGGTCTCCCGTCCCTGGGAGACGCGGGCTGTGGTGGGGTCGTTCCGGTTCCTGCAGCGGGTCTGGCGGGCGATCGTGGATGAGCGCAGCGGCGCGTCCCGGGTGGTGGACGAACCGGCCGACGAGGCGACCCGCCGACTGCTGCACCGGATCGTGGACGGGGTCCGGGGCGATATGGACGCGATGCGGTTCAACACCACGATCGCGAAGCTGATCGAGCTGACCAATGCGGTGACCCGACTACCGGCGACGCCGCGTGAGGTGGCCGAACCGTTGGTGTTGATGCTGGCGCCGTTTGCTCCGCACATCGCCGAGGAGCTGTGGCGCCGGCTGGGTCACGAGACCTCGTTGACCTACGCCGACTTCCCGGCCGCCGATCCGGCCCTGCTGGTGGCCGAGTCGGTGACGTACCCGGTGCAGGTCAACGGCAAGGTGCGGGGTCGGATCGAGGTGCCGGCCGACGCGGCGGAGGAGACCGTCCGGGCGGCGGCGCTGGAGGCGGTCGCCGCCTCGCTCGCCGGCAAGGAACCCCGCAAGGTCATCGTGGTCCGTGGCCGAATGGTTTCCGTCGTGGCCTGAGGTCCACTCCTCAGCCCACACTGCCGATCACGGAGTTGTGGTGCCGGGCGGGTACCGGTTCGGGATGCGCCGCCCCACCACCTCCGTGCTGGATATGGGTGCGTCGGCTCAGCGCCGGCTACGAGTCCGTTCTGGGCTGCGTGCCCCCGCTGGTCCGCTCGGCGCGCCACCAGCGGTGGAGGAGCACCGCGCTGGCGATCAGGCCGAGCCCGGCCGGGGCGGCGGCGAACCAGTTGACCTCGCCGGGTGAGGTGACCGCGGCGCCGACGGCGGCGTATCCGAAGGCGGTCGGCGCGGAGGCGACGACGCTGCCGACGAGAAACGGCAACACCCGCGCCCCGGTGGTGCCGTAGCCGTAGCTGACCAGGCCGAAGCCGGCGATTGGCAGCAGCCGTACGGTAACGACACCGAGTACGTTCTGCCGGGTGAACCAGCCGTCCAGCCGGGCGAGGCGACCGCGAATCCGGTCGGCGACGAACTCCCGACCGAGGAACCGGCCGATGGTGAAGCCGACGGCGGCTGCCAGCAGTGCCGCGCCGAGCGCGTACGCGGCCCCTTCCACGGCGCCGAATAGCGCACCGGCGGCCAGGGTGATGAAGGTACGGGGGACCAGCGCAACGAGCAGGAGCGCGCCGCCACCGATCGCGGTGATCGGGGCGTACCCGCCCAACTGGTCGGCGAGGTCGGGCAGGGCGGCCGGGTCCGGGCGGGGAACCACCAGCAGTGCCACTCCGAACCCGGCTAGCAGAAGCAGTAGCAGGCCAAACCGGCCGGCCGCCGGGTCCTGCCCCCGCCACCAGCGGGGCTGGACGGCGGGGGGTTCCCAGCGGTGGGAGGTGCCCGGATCGTGGTGGCCGCCGCGGGGAGTGGGGTCGCGGCGACCGTCGTGGGTCACGGTCGGGCGGCGGCCACTGCGGCGTGGCGTTCGGCGCGGAGTCGGTTCGACCAGGTGTCGTCCAGTGGGGGGAGCTGGTTGACACCGACTGCCCAGCGCAGCAGCAGGTCGGCCAGGGCCGGGTTACGAGCCAGGGCCGGTCCGTGCGAGTAGGTGCCGAGCAGTTTGCCCCGCCAGGCCCCTTCGGTCCGGGTGTCGTTGCCGATCCCGGCGGTCAGCTGGGCCAGCGGCGACACCTCCGGGCCGAGGCGGGTACGCCCACCGTGGTTCTCGAACCCGGACAGCGGTGGCAGGCCCAGCCGTGAGTCGATGTTGCCGGCCAGTTCGCCGATGGCGCGGGTGGGGCCCCGGTCGGAGGAGAGGTCCAGCAGTTCCAGGCCGGCGTACTGCGTGCCCTTGGCGAAGAAAGAGGAGCCGAGGAGTTGGTAGCCGGCGCAGACGCCGAACACCACCGCGCCCTGCGCGGCGGCACGGTGTAGGCCGCCGTCGGCGATGAGCCGTTGTGCCCCGAGCGCCTGCGGGCCGTCTTCGCCGCCACCGACCAGGTAGATGTCGGCGGTGGCAGGCAGCGGTTGGTCGGAGCGGACCTCCAGCACCTCGACCGGGTAGCCGCGCCGCTGGGCGCGGCTGGCCAGAATGAGTGCGTTGCCCCGGTCACCGTAGGTGGAGAGCAGATCCGGGTAGACCCAGACGATGCGCAGGCTGTCAGAGAACACGGTCCAACTCCGCTCGGATGTCCTGGAACGCGGTGTAGTTCGCGATGACCTCCAGTCGGCCTGGTGGGACCGACTGGATCGCCTCGGTGAAGGTGCGTACGTGCTGGAACGGCACGCCGTTCACGTCGAGTCGTACGGCCAGGTCGAACGCTCGGTCACCGGTGATGAGTACCTGCCGGCCCCGCAGTGGGCTGAAGTCGACGTCGAAGAGCCAGGAGGTGTCCAACCCGTCTGGATCGCGGGCGTTGATGGACAGCAGTGTCGGCGCCTCGTCGGCCATGTCGAACGCCTCCAGCCAGCTGGCCGGGTTCTTCGCCAGCAGCAGGCGGATCAGCCGGCCGTCTCGTTCGACCTGCGCGTACCGGCCGGCGATCGAGGTGACTGAGCTGAGCTTGAGTACGGCGTCAACCGGTCGTACGCCGAACTCGGCCGCGACGGCGAGGGCGGTGGCGGCGTTGCCGAGATTGACCGTGCCCGGGAGCTGGAGCTGGACCTTGTGCCAGGCGCCGGTCGGATCGATCACGCCGTCGTCCTCGACGGACCACTGCGGTTGTGGCCGGCGCAGCGGGCAGCCGGTGCACCACCACTGGTCGTTCTGCCGGGCGATGGTCGAGCCGCACTCGGGGCAGACCCAGGAGTCGTCGTGCCAGCGTTGGCCAGCGCTGAACCAGGTGACCTGGGGCGGGGTGAGGCGCTGGTCGTGATTGGTCGGCGGGGTGGCGGCCCAGACCACCATCGGGTCGTCCGCGTTGGCGATGACCCGAAGCTCGGGGTGGCGGATCAGCGCCGCGCGCCAGAGCTGCGCCATCATGGCGACCTCCCGGGCCCGGTCCAGCTGGTCGCGGGAGAGGTTGAGCAGTGCCACCACGTGGGCATCGGTGGCGTCCAGCACCTGCGCCAGGTAGTGCTCGTCCACCTCGAGCACCGCGTACGGGGTGCTACCGGCCTTGGCGAGCGCCGAGGTGTGCCCGGTGGGCATGTTCGCGCCGAACGAATTGGTGGCGACCTTGCCGAGTACGCCGACCGCGGCGGTGGCGAGTCGGGTGGTCGTCGTCTTGCCGTTGGTGCCGGACACCAGGGCGATGGCGCGGCCCGCGGCGAGGTGCGCGAGGAGCTCCGGGTCGATCTTCAGGCCGATCCAACCACCGATAACCGAGCCGTCCCCGCGGCCCGCGGCCCGCGACAGGGCCGCGGCGGTCCGCGACACGGAGCTGGCCACCTTCGCCCGTAGGGGCATTCTCGCGTCCGTCACGCGAGCGAGGTTACTCCACGCCCGGGCTCCCCAGATCGCTGCTGGCGCGGAACGCTTCGACTCGTTGCCCGATGCGGCCGAGCCGATCGGGGGCGGGAGTGGAGTCGATCTATGTCGGACGGTGGGTGGCTCCCGGCGTGGTGCTGCCCTCCACTCCGCTCCACCCGCTTTGACGTGCGGTTTTGGTGGGACGGTCGCCGCGCCGCGCGGGCGATTCTGGTTGCAGGTGGAGGGAAGTGGAGTAGAGTGGGGCCCGATGGTGCGGCCGGGAGGGCGCACCGGCCCGGGGGTCAGCGGCGCCGCGAACGCCGCTTGAAGGGGCGAGGGGGTTAGGGCCGTGTTCCTCGGCACCCACACTCCGCGCCTGGACGACAAGGGTCGGCTGATTCTTCCGGCGAAGTTCCGGGATGAGCTGGCGGGGGGTGTCGTGATCACCAAAGGGCAGGAGCGTTGCCTATACGTATTCCCGACGCCGGAGTTCCAGCACATCGCGGATCAGCTACGCGCGCAGCCGATGACGCACAAGGCGGCCCGGGCCTACAGCCGGGTCTTCTTCGCCAGCGCGCACGACGAGGTCCCCGACAAACAGGGGCGGGTGACCATCCCGGGCCACCTGCGGGAGTACGCCGCGCTTGACCGGGATCTGGTGGTGATCGGTGCGCACACCCGGGTGGAGATCTGGGACCGGGTCGCCTGGGAGAGCTACCTTGCCGAGAGTGAAGACGAATTCGCTGACATCGAGGAGGGGGTGCTGCCCGGTCTGTAGGCGCGACGGCGCCTGGCGTACTGCGAGATCTCCAGCCGCTTTCGAGTTCCTGGCATCCCTTCCCCGGTGCCAGGCGCGCGATCCGATCGGGGGCCGTTGCCGGAAGGCGGGCGGGAGCGGATGGGGATCTGGCAGTACGACGACGGGGCGCCGTCCGACGACAGGCACGGCATGACAGACGGGACGGAACCAGTGGGGGGCGACATGGGGGAGTTGCGCGGCGCGCACGTGCCGGTGTTGCTTGAGCGTTGTCTCGAGCTGCTGTCTCCCGCGCTGGACCGGCCGGGGCAGACGGTCTACGTTGACGCGACGCTGGGGCTGGGTGGGCACGCCGAGGCGATCCTGACGGCGCATCCGCGGACCGTGCTGGTGGGGCTGGACCGGGACACCGAGGCGCTGGCGCACGCCCGCGTACGACTGGCCCGCTTCGCGGACCGGGTGCACCTGGCGCACGCCGTCTACGACGAGTTGCCCGAGGTGCTCGATCAGCTCGGCCATCCGGTCGTGGACGGGATCCTCTTCGATCTCGGGGTCTCCTCGTTGCAGCTTGACGCGCCCGACCGCGGGTTCGCCTACGCGCAGGACGCTCCGTTGGACATGCGGATGGACCAGAGCCGGGGAGTGACCGCCGAAGAGGTGGTCAACACCTATTCGCATCCGGAGCTGGCCCGGGTGCTGCGGGTCTACGGCGAGGAGAAGTTCGCGCCGCGAATCGCGTCGGCGATCATTCGGGAGCGGGCCCGGGCCCCGATCACCTCGTCGGCGCGGCTGGCCGAGCTGGTCCGGCAGAGCATCCCCGCGCCAGCCCGGCGCACCGGTGGCCATCCGGCAAAGCGAACTTTTCAGGCGCTACGGATTGAGGTGAACAGAGAGTTAGCGGCGCTGGAGACGGCGCTGCCGGCGGCGCTCGACCGGCTCACGATCGAGGGTCGGATGGTGGTCCTGTCCTACCACTCGTTGGAGGACCGGCTTACCAAGGTGGCGCTCGCGGACCGGGTTCGCAGCAAGGGCCCGATCGACCTTCCGGTCGAGCTGCCGGGGACCGGCCCGACCTTCCGGCTCCTCAGCCGAGGGGCGGAGCTGCCCGGCGAGGCGGAGGTCGCGGTGAACCCACGGGCGGCCTCGGTGCGGCTGCGGGCCGCCGAACGGCTCGATCCGACCATGCAGCAGCGCCAGCGTACCGACCGCGAACGGTACCGGCGGCGGGTCCGGGCGATGCACCAACCGGGGACGGGGTCGGCCGTGCGGCGGCCGGCCTCGGGGGATGACGGGACAGGGGCGGATGACGAGGGGGAGGGACATGACGATTGACAAGCGCGACCGCCGGCAGGGGGCCGGCGCCGGGCAGCGCACACCGCGGTCGGGGGGCCGGATCGCGGCGGAGCGGGCCACGCGCACCGGCACCCAGCCGCGGTCGGGGGCGACCCGCGCGCGGGGCACGCGTGCGTTCCCGACCCAGGGCACCGCGGCGCTGCGCCCGAGCGCGCGGACGGTCAGCACCCGAACGACCCGGCTACGGGTGGCGCCACCGGCTCCGGTGTCGGTGCCGCGCGCACCGTTCGCCACGTTGGTCGTGGCACTGGTGGTCGGTGGGGTGCTCGGCATCCTGTTGGTAAACACCAAGATCAACGAGAACGCGATTCGCCTGGGTGAGCTCCGGGAGCAGCAGACCACCCTCAACCTGCAGCAGCAGCAGCTGAACCAACAGATCACCGAGGCGAAGGCACCGGGCAACCTGCTCGAAGCCGCTCGCAAGCTTGGCCTCGTCGAGCTCGAGCCGGGTTACATCCAGCTGCCCGACGGCGGCGCGGCCATTGATGTGCCACAGCCGGGCAGCGGGCCATCGTCGGGGGTCGGCCAGCCGGGTACCGGGGGATAGTCGTGCCGCCCAGATCGGAGGAGCCGCGCCGGGACGCCAAGGGGTCCCGGCGCGGTCCGTCCCGCGCCGACAGTTCAGCCGATCCCCGTCCGGCCGAGTCGGGTGGTGGCATCTCCGGTGCCCGGGCCTACACCCCTCGCGGCCGCAGCATCGGCGAGCAGCGGCTGGGGGAGGCCCGCGCAGGTCGCGCCGAGCCCCGTCGGGCACCGCAGGGAGGTCGCGGTCGCTCCGGTGACCCGTTCCGGCCGGCACTCCAGGTGCTCAGCGGAGGGCGGGCCGGTGCTGCCCGGCGGGCGAACCCGCCGCGTCGCACCTCCGTGGTGCGCACCGTGCCCCGGCGTCCACCGGCGGAGGAGCCGCCGCCGCGGCGACGCCCGCCGCGCCCAACCTCAGCTCGGCCGAAGCGACGCCGCCGGCTGAGGCCACCCCGCCTGGCCGACTCCGGCCGTCGGCTGCGGCTCGGCACCGCGCTGGTGCTGACCCTGTTCACCGTCATCGGTATCCGGCTCGTCGTGCTGCAGGTCGTGGAGAATCCGGACTACGCCGGCGCCGGAATCGACGACCGGCTGAAGGTCGTGGTTCTGCCGGCGCCTCGTGGTGCGATCCACGACCGGGACGGGGAGGTGCTGGCGCACAGTGTCGAGGCGCGGTATGTCTTCGCCGACCCGACCCAGATCGCCGATCCGGTGGCCACCGCGCAGGCACTCTCCGAGCCGCTCGGTATCCCGGCGTCGGAACTCGCCGATCGGATGCGGAAACGCGACGGGCCCAACGGAAACGAACTGCAGTTCGTATACCTCAAACGGGGGGTGGACGTTGACCTGGCCGAGCAGATCGAGGATCTTGGGCTGGCTGGTATCGACACCCGCCAAGATGAGCGACGGGAGGTCCCCGGAGGGGATCTGGCCGCCAACCTGATCGGCATCACCAGCCAGGAGATGGCCGGCCTGGAGGGGCTCGAAGCCGGCTACGACAAGGTGCTCGCTGGCAAGGACGGCCTGGAACGCTACGAGGCGGGGCGGGGTGTGCAGATCCCCGGGGGCTTCAGCGAGACGACCGAGGCGAAACCGGGCAGCTCGCTGTGCCTCACCCTCGACCGGGACCTGCAATACATGGTCCAGGCCAAGCTGGCCGAGGCGATGGAAGCGGTCAACGGCTCGACCGCCACCGCGGTCGTCCTGGAGGTGGGCACCAGCGAGGTTCTGGCCCAGGCCTCCTACCCCACCTACAACGTCGCGAACTGGGGGGAGAGCGACCCGGCCGACCGGGATGACGTGGCGACCACGTTCGTGGTCGAACCGGGGTCGGTGCACAAGGCGATCACGTTCGGCGCCGCCCTCCAGGAAGGCGTCATCACCCCGGACACCACGCTGCCCGTACCCAACACCATCCGCCTCGGCGGCACCACGTTCTTCGACACCACCAAGGTGGACGGCCGACGGATGAGCCTGGCGGGGATGATGGCGTACTCCTCCAACGTCGGCACCATCGCCATCGCCGACCGGCTCGGTCCGGAGCGGCTCATCGACTACCAGAAGCGCTTCGGGCTGGGTGAGCCGACCGGTGTCGGGCTGCTCGGCGAGGCGAGCGGCGCGGTGCTGCCCGCCGACGAGTGGAGTGCCTCGTCGCATGGGTCGGTGCCGATCGGGCACAGTGTGGACGCCACCGCGATCCAGATGGCTGCCGCGTACGCGACCATCGCCAACGACGGCACATACGTCGCGCCGCGCCTGGTGAAGGAGATCGTCGGGCCGCGGGGAGAGCGGACAACGCCGGAGGCGCCGACGACCCGGGAGGTGTTGACCCCGGAGACCGCCGCCGAGCTGCGTACCCTCCTGGAGGCGGTGACCACCGTAGACGGCGCGACCGGTCGGGCCGCGGCGGTCCCCGGCTACCGGGTGGCCGGCAAGACCGGCACGGGCACGCGGCTGGTAGACGGGCAGAAACAGCCCGGTGAGGTGGCGGCGTTCATCGGGATGGCCCCGGCTGAGAAGCCCCGTTACGTGATCGCTGTCTTCGCCCACACTCCCAATGGTGGGGGTGGCGACATCGCCGCGCCGGTGTTCGCCGACATGATGCGGTTCACCCTGCAGCACTATCGGGTGCCGCCGTCGCAGGTCCCACCGCCCAACTTTGACGTCTTTCCCCGCTGAGCAGCGTAGACGGGACATCATCGGTGCGTGCCGACGAACCACCGGGGCGGCTGTGCGGCCGGAACCGGACGACCGGGTAGGGTCTGACGCCGTGTCCGGCAAACCTCGCCCTCGTAGCGTGACCGGAATCCGGCTCGGTAACCTCGCCGCTCGGCTCGCCGCCGAGTCCGGCGCGGACGCTGTTGATCTCCGGTCCGGTCCAACGGAACCGACGGTCACCGGAGTGACACACGCCAGCCAGGAGGTCCGCCCCGGCGACCTGTACGCGGCCCTGCCCGGTGCCCGGCGGCATGGTGCCGAGTTCGTCTCGGCCGCGGCCGAGGCTGGTGCGGTGGCCGTGTTGACCGACCCGGATGGCGCGGCGGCGACCGCGGAAGCCGGTCTGCCCATGCTGGTGGTGCCGGACCCGCGGACCGTGCTGGGGGACCTGGCCAGTGTGGTGTACGGCGAACCGACCGCCGGGTTGACGGTGATCGGGGTGACCGGAACCGCGGGCAAGACCTCCACGGCGTACCTGGTTGAGTCAGGACTGCGGGCGGCCGGGCACACCACCGGCCTGATCGGCACCGTGGAGACCCGCCTCGGTGATCTGGTGATCGACAGCGTCCGGACCACGCCCGAGGCGACCGACCTGCACGCCATGCTCGCCGCTGCCCGAGAGCGCGGCGTCACCGCCGTGGTCATGGAGGTGTCCAGCCACGCCCTGGCGATGGGGCGGGTCGGCGGCGTCCGGTTCACCGTCGGCGGCTACACCAACTTCGGCTCCGACCACCTCGACTTCCACGCCGACTCCGCGGACTACTTCGCCGCCAAGGCGAAGCTCTTCGACGGCCGCTGCGCGGTGGAGGTGCTCAACCACGACGACCCGGCGCTGACCCCGCTGCGCCGACCCGCCACTGTGACCTACTCCGCGGCCGGCGACCGCGGCGCCACCTGGTGGGCCGACGAGGTCGGTGGCGAGGGGTACGCGCAGCGCTTCACCCTGCACGGCCCGCGCGGGCTGACCCTGCCCGCCAGGGTGGCCCTGCCCGGTCGACACAACGTCGCCAACGCGCTGCTCGCCGTCGCGGTGCTGGTGGCGGCCGGGGTGGCGCCGCGGCCCGCCGTCGCGGGAGTGGCCGACTGCGGCGGCGTTCCCGGTCGGCTGGAGCTGGTGCCGTCCCCCGGCCCGGTGCGCGGCGTCGTCGACTACGCACACAAGACCGATGCGATCGTCGCCGCGCTGGCCGCCCTGCGGGAGTTCAGCACCGGTCGGCTGATCTGCCTACTCGGCGCCGGCGGTGACCGGGACCGGGGCAAGCGGCCCCTGATGGGCGCCGCCGCCGCCCAGGGAGCGGATGTGGTGCTGGTGACCGACGACAACCCGCGGACCGAGGATCCCGCCGAGATCCGGGCCGAGGTGCTCGCCGGCGTGCGTCGGGCCGACACCGAGGTGCAAATCCTGGAGGTGCCTGGTCGGCGTGCGGCGATCACCGAGGCGGTCGAGCTCGCTGAGCCCGGGGACGTGGTGGCGCTGTTGGGCAAGGGGCACGAGCAGGGGCAGGAGGTTGGCGGACAGATGCATCCCTTCGACGACCGCACGGAGCTGGCGGCCGCGCTGCGGGCCCGCTTCGGCGACCGGCCGGGGCAGCCGTGATCCGGCTGAGCCTGGCCGAGGTGGCGGCGGCGGTTGACGGTCGGTTGGTCGCCGCCGACCCGAGCGTGGTGGTCACCGGCTCGGTCGAGTTCGACTCCCGCAAGGTCGCGCCAGGCGGGCTCTTCGTCGCCTTCCCCGGGGAACGGGTGGATGGGCACGACTACGCCGACGGGGCGATCCGGGCGGGCGCGGTGGCGGTGCTCGGCACCCGGGTGCTGCCTGGCGTGCCGATGGTGCTGGTAGCCGACGCCCAGCTGGCGCTGGGGCGACTGGCCCGCGCGGTGGCGGATCGGCTGCCCGAGCTGACCGTCGTTGGGCTCACCGGCTCCTCCGGTAAGACCAGCACCAAGGACCTGATCGCTGCCCTCACCTCTCGACTGGGGCCGACGGTCGCCCCGCCCGGCTCGTTCAACAACGAGCTGGGGCACCCCTACACGGCACTCCAGGCCGACCCGGGCACGCGTTACCTCGTGTTGGAAAAGGGGGCCCGCGGGGTGGGGCACGTCAGCTACCTCTGCGAGGTGGTGCCGCCGCAGATCTCCGTGGTGCTCAACGTGGGGGTGGCCCACATCGGTGAGTTCGGTTCCCGAGAGACCATCGCCTTGGCGAAGGGGGAACTGGTGGCGGCGCTGCCGGCGGAGGGGCTGGCCGTGCTCAACGCCGACGACGACCTCGTCGCCGCGATGGCGACGCGAACCCGGGCCCGGGTGGTCCGTTTCGGCGAGGCGGCCGATGCAGATGTGCGCGCCGTTGACGTGGTGCTGGACGAGCGGGGCCGGCCCTCGTTCACGCTGGTGACTCCGGAGGGGCGCGCGCCGGTGCGGCTCGGGCTGACCGGCCGGCACCAGGTGTCCAACTCGCTCGCCGCCGCCGCGGTCGCCCGGGAACTGGGAATGCCGGTGACCGAGCTGGCGACCGCCCTGGGTGAGCTCGGGCTGGTCTCGAGTCGCCGGATGGATGTCTTCGAGCGGGTGGACGGGGTCACCGTCATCGACGACTCGTACAACGCCAACCCCGCCTCCATGGCCGCCGCCCTGCGGGCGCTGGCCGGGTTCGAGCGGCGGCGCACCATCGCGGTGCTCGGCTACATGGCCGAACTGGGGCCGTACGAGCAGGAGGGGCATGTCGAGGTCGGGCGACTCGCCGCCGAGCTCGGGGTGGACCGCCTGCTCGTGGTGGGCGAGGCGGCGGCCCCAATCCATCAGGGCGCAACATCGGTACGTGACTGGGAAGGAGAATCGGTGCAGCTCACCGATCAGGCGGACGCTGTCGAGGTGCTGCGGGGAGACCTGCGGCCCGGTGACGTCGTCCTGGTGAAGGGCTCGCGGTACCGCACCTGGGAGGTGGCGGACGCGCTGCGCGCCGACGCCGGGACCGATCGGGGCGCGGGAGCGGACGGTGGCCTGGCATGAGGGCAGTCATCGTCGCGGTCGGGGTGGCCTTCCTGGTCTCGCTGTTCTGTACCCCGATTGCGATCAAGGTCTTCACCCGGTTGAAGGCCGGCCAGCCCATTCGGGCCGAGGGGCCGGTGATGCACCAGGGCAAGAAGGGCACGCCGACAATGGGTGGGGTGGTCTTCATCCTGGCCACCGTCATCGCGTATGTCGCCGGTCACCTGGCCCTGACCACGCTGCCGGACGCGCAGATCGCTCAGGTCGAACCGACCATCACGGCGCTGGTGCTGCTGGGGCTGATGGTGTTCTCCGGCGCGGTGGGTTTCATTGACGACTTCCTGAAGGTCCGCAAGCGGCACAGCGGTGGCCTCAACAAGCGCGGTAAGCTGCTCGGCCAGATCCTGGTCGGCGCGGTGTTCGGGGTGATCGCGCTCTACTTCCCGAGCACCATGACCGACTCTCAGGGCGCGTTGACCAACACCGAGACGGTCGGCAGCACGACGTTGAGTTTCATCCGGGACATCCCGGCGCTGGAGCTCACCAAGGTCGGTGCGGTCATCCTCTTCATCTTCGTGGTGATGGCCGCCACCAACGGCGTCAACCTCACCGACGGTCTGGACGGTCTGGCCACCGGTGCCTCGGTGATGGTGCTCGCGGCGTACGCGCTGATCGCCTTCTGGCAGTACCGGCACTGGTGCGCGGACCCGAACTACACCCAGGAGTACTGCTACGCGGTTCGGGACCCGCTGGAGATCGCGTTGATCGCCGGCGCGGCGGCCGGTGCCTGCGTCGGGTTCCTCTGGTGGAACACCTCGCCGGCCCGGATCTTCATGGGCGACACCGGGGCGCTGGGCCTGGGTGGTCTGATCGCCGGGATGGCGATGTCGACCCGGACGATCCTGCTGCTGCCGATCATCGGCGGACTCTTCGTCATCATCACGATGTCCGTCGTGATCCAGATCATCTCGTTCCGGACCACCGGTAAGCGGGTCTTCCGGATGTCACCGTTGCAGCACCACTTCGAGCTCGCGGGCTGGAGCGAGGTCAACATCGTGGTGCGGTTCTGGATCATCGCCGGCATCGGGGTGGCGATCGCGCTGGGCCTGTTCTACAGCGAGTTCCTCGCCCGCGTCGGTTGACCGGACGCAGCTTCTCGACACGCCGGGGAGATGGTTGCGAGGGCCACGCCTCCCCCACCCGCGATGATGGTCGGGTGGGGGAGGGACCAGATCAAGAGGACAGCCCGGGAGCGGGGCGGCGCTGGCCGCCGGGGAGTACGCGTACCGCCGAGGTTCCGCCGGTGGCGCGGGCACCGGAGGCGCCTCCAGACACTCCGCCCCTGCGCGGTCTGAGCGCCGCCGGCGGGTTGGCCGCGCTGCGTGGCCTGCTGGACCGGCCGCTGGCCTCCTACTACCTTCTGCTGTCCAGTGTCGGCCTGCTGCTGTTGATCGGTCTCACCATGGTCTTCTCGGTGACCAGCGTGGAGGACTTCGCCCGACGCGGCGATGCCACCGCGTCGTTGACCGAGCAGGCCTTCTTCGCGGTGTTCGGGATCGTGGCCTTCTGGGCGTGCCAGCGGCTGCCGGTCCGCACCTTCCAGGCGGTCGCCTGGCCGGCCCTCGGTGGCGCGGTGGGGTTGTTGCTGCTGCTGAATCTGGTGCTTGTGCTCAGCTCGCTGGCCGATGTCGGCCAGATCGGCCCGTTCTCCGCAGACCGGAACTGGCTGTACCTCGGGCCGTTCCAGCTCCAACCCTCCGAGCTGGCGAAGTTCGCCCTCGTGGTGTGGGGGGCGGACGTGCTCGCCCGGAAGGGCGCCCGGCTCGGCTGGTGGCGGGAGTTGGCCACGCCGCTCTTCCCGGTGCTGGGGCTGCTGTTCGTGCTGGTCGGCTACAACGACCTCGGCACGTTGCTCTGTCTGCTGGCCCTGGTCGTCGGGCTGCTCTGGGCGGCCGGGGTGCGGTTGCGGGTCTTCGCGGTGTTGAGTGCGATCGGCCTGCTCGGTGTCGGTCTGCTGGTGGCGGTCGCCTCGTACGGCGCCGGGTCGAAGGGGTCGGGCGAGAAGGGCGAGGGCAATTTCCGGCTGGAGCGGCTGACGACTTTCTTTGACCCGCCGCCGCTCGACACCTGTAAGGCGGACGAGTGTTACCAGATGCTCCAAGCTCGGTACGCGATCGAGCACGGGGGCTGGTTCGGCACCGGGTTGGGCAAGAGTTCCCTGAAGTGGGAGGCGCTTCCGGCGGCGGAGAATGACTTCATCTTCGTGATCATCGCTGAGGAGTTGGGTGCGGTCGGGTGCGGTGTGGTCGTGGCGCTGTTCGCGGTGCTCGCGTACACCGGGCTGCGGATCGCCCGCCGGGTGGCCGGCCGGTTCCGGCAGCTCGCCGCCGCCGGGGCGACCGCCTGGCTGGTCGGCCAGGCGGTGATCAACATTGGTGGCGTGACCGGGTTGCTACCGCTGACCGGCGTGCCGCTGCCCTTCATCTCCGAGGGCGGGACCGCCCTGGTCGTCACGCTCGCCGCGGTCGGCATGCTCGCCTCGTTCGCGCGGGCCGAACCTGATGCGGCGAGAGCCCTGCATGCCCGTCCGCCGGCCCGATGGGTCCGACTAGTCTGGGCCCCGTTGCCGCCGCTCCCCGGCCGGCGCCGCCCGGGTTCCCCACCAGTTCCCCGGGGCCGGGTGCCCCGGGGGCGGCATGAAGACGACCAAGCCGCGCCGCGTGCCGTCCGGGCGAACCGGGCCCGGCGTGGGTCGGCCGAGGAGAGGAGACGGTGATGGGTCCGCTGCGTTCGGTGGTGCTTGCGGGAGGTGGCACCGGGGGGCACATCTACCCGCTACTCGCCTTCGCCGACTGCCTGCGCCGGCACGACTCCGGTATCCGGATCACCTGCCTGGGCACCCCCAAGGGGCTGGAGAACGAGCTGATCCCACCCGCCGGATACGACCTGCGTCAGATCCCCGCGCACCAGCTGCCCCGCTCGGTCAACCTGGACCTGGTGAAGACCCCAGGCCGGATGTGGACCGCGGCCCGGGCAGCTGGCCGGGTCATCGACGAGGTGCAGGCCGATGCGGTGGTGGGGTTCGGCGGGTACGTCTCGGTCCCGGCGTACCTCGCCGCCTGGCGACGTGAGCTGCCGATCGTCATTCACGAGGTCAATGTGCCACCGGGGGTGGCCAACCGGCTGGGCATGAAGTTCACCAAACACCTCGCGGTGGGCTTCCCGCACCAGCCCGCGCAGGCCGAGTCGCTACGCAGGGCCCGGGTGGTGGGGGTGCCGCTACGCCGGGGCATCGCCGGTCTGGACCGGGCCGCCATGCGTACCGCCGCCCGCGCCCACTTCGGGCTCCGGCCGGACCTGCCGGTGCTCTTCGTCGCCGGCGGATCGCAGGGCGCCCGCTCGATCAACCTGGCGGTCGCCGGGGCGGCCAAGGAACTGGCCCGGAACGGAGTGCAGGTACTGCACGTGGTAGGCGCACGGAACGAGGCGGTGTCGGTGCCGACCGACCTGCCCGCGCCGTACGTGACGGTGCCGTATCTGTCGCAGATGGAGCTGGGGTACGCGGCGGCCGATCTGATGCTCGGCCGGGGTGGGGCGATGACCTGTGCGGAGGTGGCGGCGGTCGGGCTGCCGACGGTCTACGTGCCGTACCCACACAGCAATCAGGAGCAGCGACGAAACGCGGTGCCGGTGGTGGAGGCCGGGGGCGGACTACTCGTTGACGACGCCGAGCTGACCCCGGCCTGGGTGGAGAGCACGGTGATCCCGCTGATCCGGGACCCGCAGCGGCTGGCCACGATGGGGAGTGCCGCGGCGGCGTACGGGCATCGTGACGGCGATGAGGCGTTACTCAACTTCGTCTACGAGGCGGTGGCCCGGTGAGCGGGAACAGTACGGCGAAGTTCTCCCCGGCCGGTCAGCTGACGGCGGAGGACCTCGGCGCCATCCATCTGATCGGGGCTGGCGGGGTCGGGATGAGCGGCCTGGCCCGGCTCTTCCTCACCCGTGGGATCTCGGTCTCCGGCAGCGAACTGCGCGAGTGGCCATCCCTGGCGGGCCTGCGGGCGCTGGGTGGCACCATCCACATGACTCACGAGGCGGCCAACCTCGACGGTGTGGACACCGTCGTCTACTCCTCGGCGATCCCCTCCGATCACCTGGAGCTGGTGGAGGCGCGCCGGCGTGGCCTGCGGGTGCTGCACCGTTCCGAGGCGCTTGCGGCGGCGATGACCGGCCGCCGGACGGTCGCGGTGGCGGGCACCCACGGCAAGACCACCACCACCTCGATGGTGACCATGGTGCTTCAGCAGGCCGGGGTGGATCCGTCCTTCGTGATCGGCGGGGAGATATCCGAGGTCGGTTCCGGTGCGCACCACGGCACGGGTGAGTACTTCGTGGTGGAGGCGGACGAGAGTGACCGTTCCTTTCTGATCTATCGACCGTTTGTCTCGATCATCACCAATATTGAGGCCGACCACCTGAACACCTACGGTGACCTGGCCAATCTGGAGGCGGCCTTCGCCGACTTCGCCCGCCTCACCGACCCGGACGGCTTCATCATCACCTGCGCTGACGACGCGGGCAGCCGGCGACTGGCCGAGACGCTGCGCGCCGAGGGACGACGGGTGTACACGTACGGCACCTCGGCCGACGCGGATCTTCAGCTGACCGAGATGGCCTCCTCCACCCGGGGTATCCGTTACCTCGCCGAGATCGACGGCCGGTCGCTGGGCGAGTTCCGGCTGCCGGTGCCGGGGCGGCACATGGGGCTCAACAGCGCCTCGGCGGTGCTCGCCGAACACCTGTTGGACCTGCCGCTGGAGGCGGCGCAGGCTGCGCTGGCGGCCTTTCCCGGCGTTCGGCGGCGCTTCGAGCGTAAGGGTGTCGCGGACGACGTGCTCGTCTATGACGAGTACGCCTACCACCCGACACCAATTGCGCTGGCGTTGCGGACGTTGCGGGAGGTGGCCGGCGAGGGACGGTTGCTCGTGGTGTTCCAGCCCTATCGGCTCTACCGCACCCGCGACCTGCAGGCGGAGATCGCCGAGGCCCTCGCCATCGCCGACGAGCTGGTGCTGTTGGAGGTCTTCGGCCCGGGGGAGCTCCGGGGGCCGGGGGAGGGCTCGGCGGAGCTGATCGAGGCGGTGCCGCTGCCGGCCGACCGTAAGATCTTCGTGGACTCCTGGGAGGCGGCGCCGGTCGAGGTGGCCCGCCGGGCGAGGTCGGGCGATGTCGTGGTGACGATGGGCGCGCCACCCAGCTCGCTCCTGGGCGACCAGCTACTTGACGCGCTGGCGAAGCGGGGCGTGGCGGGCACCGCCGGCGCCGTGCCCGGCGGTGACGTCGGGGGTGCGACGACGATCGGGGGTACCGTTCCCGACCTCCCGGGTAGCTCCACTCCCGACGCTTCTACCGCCGGATGACCTCGCGGCCTGGGCGTCGGCGTACCTCCGGGGTGGAGGGGGGCGTCGGCCGCCGGGGGCCGGCCCGCCGCTGGCAGCTGGTTCGGGCCGGTCGGGACGCGGTGCCCGCCTCAACCCGACGGTTCATGGCCCGTGCCCGGCGGCGCCGAATGCGCGCGGTTCTGCCCTGGGCGCTTACCGCTGGCGGGCTGGCGCTGGCGGGTTTGGTCGGCTGGGTGCTGGTCGGCACTGGCCTGTTCGGGGTGCGTGAGGTGCGGGTGGAGGGGGCCGAGTTGGTGACCCCGGTGGAGGTGCGTGAGGTCGCGGGGGTGCCCGACGGCACGCCGCTGGCCCGGGTGGACCTTGCGGCGACCGCGGAGCGCATCGGTGGCCTGCCGGCAGTCGAGCGGGTTGACGTGACGCGGGACTGGCCGGATGTCCTTGTGGTCCGGCTAACCGAGCGGACCGGTGCGGCGGTGGTGCCGCAGGAGGGCCAGTTTCTCGTGGTGGACGCTGCTGGGGTTGTCTTCCGTCGGCTGTCGGTTCCCCCCGACGGCCTACCGGTGATCCGGCTGGCGACGCCGGGCCCGGCCGATCCGGAGACCCAGGCCGCTCTGGCGGTGCTCGCCGAGCTCACCCCGCAACTGCGGGCCGAACTCGTGGACGTCACGGTGGAAGGGCTGGCCCGACTCACGCTCCACCTGCGCGATGAGCGGCAGGTGGTGTGGGGGGATGCGACCCGGGGGGCGGACAAGGCGCGAATCGCCACCTCGTTGCTGAACGGGGCGGCGGCCACGATCGATGTCAGCGCTCCGGACGTGGTGACCGTCCGGTGATGTGTGATCTGCCCGCGGGGGCGACACGCCGCCGGGTTGCTTGGCACATTGGGCGGAGGCGCTTACGTTGCCCCGAAGAGGATCAGTGGTTGACATAAATGTAACCCTCTAGTAGAGGGTGAGGGTTTACACCCGAGCCCTGGTGATGGCCGCGTCGTCAACCGTTGATCCTGGGCAAGCCGAGTGGCGCGGCCCATGCCAATCTCGAGGGGGAAAGGACCTTCAGATGACACCTCCGCACAACTACCTGGCGGTCATCAAGGTCGTCGGTATCGGTGGCGGCGGCGTGAACGCCGTCAACCGAATGATCGAGGTTGGGCTCAAGGGCGTCGAGTTCATCGCGATCAACACCGATGCACAGGCACTGCTGATGAGTGACGCCGACGTCAAGCTCGACGTGGGGCGGGAACTGACCCGTGGTCTGGGCGCTGGTGCCAACCCAGATGTCGGAAAGAACGCGGCCGAGGACCACCGCGACGAGATCGAGGAAGTCCTGAAGGGCGCCGACATGGTCTTCGTGACCTGTGGCGAGGGCGGTGGCACCGGCACCGGCGGCGCTCCGGTGGTGGCGAACATCGCCCGCAAGCTCGGCGCGCTCACCATCGGTGTGGTCACCCGGCCGTTCTCGTTCGAGGGTAAGCGCCGCCAGGTGCAGGCAGAGGCCGGCATTGACGAGCTGCGGAACCAGTGCGACACGCTGATCGTGATCCCGAACGACCGGCTCCTTGCGCTCGGTGACCGGAACATCTCCATGATGGACGCCTTCCGTACCGCCGACCAGGTGCTCCTCTCCGGTGTCCAGGGGATCACCGACCTGATCACCACTCCCGGTCTGATCAATCTGGACTTCGCCGACGTCAAGAGCGTGATGAGCGGTGCCGGCAGCGCGTTGATGGGAATCGGTAGTGCCCGGGGTGAGAACCGGGCGGTGGAGGCGGCCGAGGCGGCCATCTCCAGTCCGTTGCTGGAGCAGAGCATGGACGGCGCGCGCGGCGTGCTGCTCTCGATCGCTGGCGGTTCTGACCTGGGGCTGTTCGAGATCAACGATGCGGCGCAACTGGTCACCGACGCGGCCCACCCGGAAGCCAACATCATCTTCGGCGCGGTGATCGACGACGCCCTCGGCGACGAGGTGCGGGTCACTGTCATCGCCGCGGGCTTCGACGGAGGCGCGCCCGCATACAAGGCGGCCGAGCCGGCCCGCAAGACGAATCAGAATCAGCCGGCACCGGCCACACCCGCGGCACCGGCGCCGCCAACCACTCCCGCCCCGCAGCAGTCGCCGCGTCGGGTTCTCTTCGACGACGTCGATGTTCCCGACTTCCTCAAGAACGGTTCCTGAGTCCCGCCGATGACCAACACCCCCGCCGCGGCGCCCACCGACCGGAGCGCCGATCTCGCAGCTGGCCTTGCCCGAGTCCGTACCCGAATCGCCGACGCCTGTGCGGCGGCCGGTCGGGACCCGGGGGAGGTGACCATGATCGCAGTGACCAAGACGTACCCGGCGAGTGACGTCGTCGCCCTGGTGGGGCTCGGGGCGACCGAGGTCGGGGAGAACCGGGACCAGGAGGCCGCGGCGAAGGCCGCCGAGGTGGCCGCGGCGGGGGTGACGCCCCGGTGGCACTTCGTCGGCCAACTGCAGCGGAACAAGGCGAAGTCGGTGGTCCGGTACGCCGACGTGGTGCACTCGGTCGACAGCGTCCGGTTGGCCCGGGCGCTGGATCGGGCGGCGGCCGAACGGGACCGACCGTTGGAGGTCCTCCTTCAGGTCAGCATCGACGGGGCGCTGGGCCGCGGTGGCGCGTTGCCCGGCTCCACCGACCTGGACGCGGGGCTCGATCCGGTGGCCGAGGTGGTGGCGGGTGCGGACGGGCTGCGGCTTGGCGGGTTGATGGCGGTGGCACCGCTGGGCTGGGAACCGGACCGGGCGTTTGCCCGGTTGGCGGAGGTGGCGGCCGGGTTCCGGGCCCAGCATCCGCGGGCGACGTTGGTGTCGGCCGGCATGAGTGGGGACCTGGAATCGGCGATCCGGTACGGCGCGACACATGTCCGGGTGGGCAGCGCGTTACTCGGAATGCGCCCCACGCTGCGGTAGCCTGGCCGCCAGGAGCAAATTACATCGGTGTTGTTTGGTAGGAGTGGCACTCCACTCGTCGGGTTGTGGCGCGCGACGCGAAACGCGCGCCCAGGGGGGTGCCGACCCGGCGAGCAGAAATGATCCACTTGCGGCAGGCGACGCGGCACGGGGGTGCGTGCCGCAGGGCGGACGGGAAGGGCGCGGGATGGGTGCGCTGCGCAAGGCGGGGGTCTGGCTCGGTCTGGTCGAGGAGGACGACGAGCGGGCTTACGACGACGGTGGCTACGACAAGGGTGACTACCGCGAGTCGCGGTATCGGTCGAGCCGATACTCCGAGGACTTTGGAGACGACGACGATGAGGAGGCCGCTCCGCCCCGCTCGCGGCTTGGCGACCGGGGGCGTCTGGAGCGGGCTGCGGCGCGGGCTGGCGACGCGGACCAAGACGAGGAGAACGAGCAGCCGGAGCGGGCCGAGCGCTCCAGTGTCCGGTCGATCACCCGGTCCGTCCCCGAGGCGACTGGTGCCCTGACCTACCACACCCGCGACAATCTGGCCCTGGCGCCGCAGGCGTCGGCTCGGGAGCGGGTCTCGGTGGAGGAGGAGCAGCGCTACCAGATCACCACGCTGCACCCGACCACCTACCGGGAGGCGCGGACCATCGGCGAGCACTTCCGAGATGGGGTCCCGGTTATCATCAACCTGACGGAAATGGACGAGGCGGATGCACGGCGACTGGTGGACTTCGCCGCTGGGCTCGCGTTCGGGCTGCGTGGCGGGTTCGAGCGCGTGACCAATCGGGTGTTCCTGCTTTCGCCGGCCAATGTCCAGGTCACCGCGGAGGACAAAGCCAAGATCGCTGAGGGCGGTTTCTTCAGCCTCAGTTGATCAGCCCGAGTGCAAGGGACGTCGCCAGCCGTGTTGTCAATCCTGCTCCAGGTCTTGTATCTGGTCTTGTATGTCTTTCTTCTTATCCTGTTGTCCCGATTTGTGTTAAGTGCGGTGCTCCAGTACGGTCGGCGTTGGCAACCAGGGCGTGGGGCTTCGGCAGGGCTGGAAACCGTGTGGAGCGTCACTGATCCCCCGCTCCACGCGTTGAGGCGTGTGATCCCTCCGCTGCGAATTGGTACCGTGAGCATCGACCTGGCCTCCCTTGTGCTCCTGGTTATCCTGTTCGTGCTGATGGAGTTCGTGTTAGGGCCGTCGATCACCAGCACTGCTGGATGACCGATGCGCTTTCGCGGCCGCAACTGACCCGAGGAGTTTCGATGCCGCTGACCCCGGCCGACGTCCACAACGTCGCCTTCAAAAAGCCGCCGATCGGCAAGCGGGGGTACGACGAGGAGGAGGTCGATGCCTTCCTGGACGAGGTCGAGCGTGAGCTGGCCCGTCTGATCGAGGAGAACAACGAGCTGCGCGCTCAGGTGGAGCGCGGTGGTCGCGGCGCTGGCCCCGCCGGTCCGGTCGGCCCCGGTGGTGACGCCCGGCTCGCCGCCGAGCTCAACGACGTGAAGGCGCAGCTCGACCGGGTCCAGCGGGACAAGGCCGGAGCCGAGCAGGCCGCCCGCGCGATGCAGGCGGAGCTGGAGCAGGTCCGTGGTGCCGGTGCCGTGCCAGCCGGCGGCGACGGCGAGCAGCAGGCGCTCCGGGTGCTGATGATGGCCCAGCGGACCGCCGACGAGCACGTCACTGACGCCCGCCGCGAAGCCGACCAGGTGCTCTCCGAGGCTCGGTCCAAGGCCGAGGAGGTCACCCTCGAGGCGCGGGCCAAGGCCGACGCCCTGGAGCGGGATGCCCGTCAGCGGCACCAGGAGGCCATGGGCGGCCTGGACACCAAGCGCACCGCGTTGCAGGAGCACATCGAGGGGCTCAAGCAGTTTGAGCGCGAGTACCGCACCCGCCTCAAGGCGTACCTCGAGAGTCAGCTGCGTGACCTTGACAGCCGTGGGCAGGGCCCGGATGTCGAGATTGACCGGACCGATGGTGGGGGCCGTGCCGGTGGCGGCAACGGACTTGCCGCAGCCGGTCTCGCCGGCTCCTACGGCGGCGGTCGCTCTGGTGCGTTGGAATCCGGTCGCTGACCACACCGGCGGGCGGTCGCCGCACTGACGGTTGCCCGGTCGCAGAATCGGAACGAGACGCGGGGGGTGGGCTTTGATAGTCGCCAGTATCCTGCTCATTCTCGTTGCCGTGGTGCTGCTGGTGGTGGGCCTCGCTGATGGATCCAGCAGCCTGCTGATCGTCTCCATCGCGGCCAGCCTGTTGGCTGCCGTCGCGCTCGTCATGGGTGCCCGCCAGGCAGCCGCGGCCCGGGCAGCGGCGGAGCAGACCCCGGCCGAGGCGGATCAAGGTGGTGGGAGCGCCGACCGGCAGCCGGGCGGCCGCATGCCTCCCGGCCAGCATGTTCCTCCGTCGATCGACCATGGCGGCACCGGGTGGCGGCAACCACCCGGGCCGCCGGTCGTGGGCTCCGCACCGGTTGTGGACGGCGAGCCAGCTCCAGCGGCGGTCACCCCGGCGGAGGCAGCACTGCTGGCCCAACTCGACCGGGAGGTGTGGGTGGTTGACGCCCACCCCCGCTACCACCTTGCCGGCTGTAGGGAGCTACTCGGCGAGCCCGAGCCGCTTCCCGTGGCCGAGGCGACAGACCTCGGCTTCACCCCTTGTGCCCACTGCGCCCCGGTCGCCGCCTTGTTGAGTGCGGAAGGGCGGATCGCCAGCGGCGGTGCCGGTGCCGGTCCCTGAGGCCGAGGCGCCAGCCGCCCACGGCGGTGACTCGTTGACTGTCGCGGTCCGGATCAAACCGGGATCGTCTCGGTCCCGAGTAGGGGGCTGCTACCTGGGTCCGCATGGCCCTGCTCTGATCATCGCGGTGACGGCACCACCGGTGGACGGGCGGGCCACCGAGGCGGCGCGCCGTGCCCTGGCCGAAGCGCTCGGTGTCCGGCGGGGAGCGGTCTTGCTGGGCGCTGGGGCGGCCAGCCGAAACAAGATCTTTTACGTCGGTGGGGTCAGTGCCGAGATCGCCCAGAGGCTGCGCCAACTCCGCGACGGATAGGGCGGGCCGGTCACCGCGCGCCCAGGCCCTGCGTCCGCAACTCGCCCCGGCTCCCGCTGCTACCGGTCCCGGTCCCCTGGCGCTCGCCCCGGTCCCCTGACACTTGCCCCAGCCCCTGGCACTTGCCCCGGCCTCGGTTCTGAGCCATCGCCCTGCCCGGCCCAAACCTGCTGTGCTGGGCAGCGGGTGCTGCTGGTTGGATGCGGGTGACCACTTTCCGTCGCGGCCGGCAACAACCTGCTCGCCGGGCATCCGAGGCGGTGGGACGCTTCCGCGGCGGCGGACCGAGGTGCAGCGGTGGCTGCGGCCTCTTATCCGGCAGCGGCGAGTGGGGTACGGGTTTGGCGATTACGGCGAGGGCCGGAGCGATCAGTCTGCTAGCGTTCTTTTTGCCCGAGATGTGTAAATTCGGGGTGGGCGTCAGGGCGTCGGTGCGCCACATTGTCCGACGCCTGTACGTTCCGTATCCTTGCGAACCTCCGGAGTGCGCGGCCAATGGCTGCGCGCCCGTTTTGTACCTGGGGGCGCCGAACGCGGCGGCCCCTGTCCAGGTGCCGCGGCCCTCCGCGGCTCCGCGGCTAAGGGAGCGACGATGGCGAAGCCAGCCGACACCAGGACCGCCGGCCGTAAGCCGGCGACCAAGTCCACCCGCAGCGCGGCGGAGACCGAGAAGATCCGGGCAGCCCTGGCGGCACGGCGGGACGAGCTTCGTGCCGAGTATGATCAGACGTTGAGCGAGATCACCGAGCTGCAGCGCGACCGGCTGACCGACTCGGCCGGGGATGACCAGGCCGACACCGGCACCAAGACGTTCGAGCGGGAGCAGGAGATTTCCCTCGCCAACAGCATCCTGGAACGGATCACGCAGGTCGAGCGGGCATTGGAACGGCTCGATGAGGGTGGCTACGGCTGGTGCGAACGGTGCGGCAACCCGATCCCGGTGGAGCGGCTGGCCGCCTTCCCGTCGGCGACCCTCTGTGTGACCTGTAAGCAGCTGGCGGAGCGGCGCTGAGACCTCGCTCTCCAGTAGCCCGGTGAGGCGGCGTCCGCCGCCGCGAGCGTCGATGGGGAGTAGATGACCGCAGGACCGACCCCGGGATCCGGCCGTGCCGAGGCGACCGGGTCAACCGGGCCCGCCGAGGGCCGTCCGGCCCCCGGGCCGGATGGCGCCGTCGAGGCGGATGGGCCGCCCGTTGCCGCCGAGTTGCCCGGTGCCGTCGAGTCGCCCGGCGCCGCCGACGGTGCGACGACCCGGCGCCGCGCCGCGTCGGTCCTGCTCGGCATCGGCCTCACCGTGTTGGCGCTCGACCTCGGGACCAAGCATCTGGCACTTCAGGCGCTGGAGGGCCGAGAGCCGGTCCAGCTCCTGGGCGGCCTGGTCTATCTCAGCCTCACCCGCAACAGCGGCGCGGCGTGGAGCATCGGCGCCGACCACACCTGGATCTTCTCGCTGATCACCATCCTCGTGATCGGCTGGATCCTCTGGACCGCGCTGCGCCTGCGCTCCCTGCCCTGGGCGGTGTCGTTGGGGCTGGTGCTCGGCGGGGCACTCGG
Source organism: Salinispora pacifica DSM 45544 (assembly GCF_000378845.1). Classification (NCBI taxonomy): domain Bacteria; kingdom Bacillati; phylum Actinomycetota; class Actinomycetes; order Micromonosporales; family Micromonosporaceae; genus Salinispora; species Salinispora pacifica. The sequence continues at coordinate 4,721,666 of NZ_KB905359.1, forward strand.
AAACCTGATGGACCGCATCTTCCGTGCTCCGGGCTGGTTCGTCGGTCACGTGGTCGACATGATCAGTGTCCTGGAGCCGTACGGCCGGGCGTTTCCGGTGTTCAACGTGGCCGACAGCGCTCTGGTTTGCGGCGTCTTCCTCGCGGTGTTCCTGGAACTGACCGGCCGCCAGCGCGACGGCAGCCGGCTCGGCCGGGGCGGACGGCAGGCGACCCCCACCGCGCCCCGGGAGCGGGCATGACGGCGGCGTATGCGGCCGGCGGTGACCAACGATCGCTGCCAGTCCCGGACGGGCTCGACGGACTCCGCCTCGACCAGGCCGTTGCGCGGCTCTTCGGGCTCTCCCGGACGACCGCGGCGGCCCTGGTTGACGAGGGCGCCGCGCTGGTCGACGGCACGGTGCGGGCTAATTCCTACAAGATTCGGGCCGGGTCCTGGCTGGAGGTGACGCTGCCGGCGCCGGCGGCTCCGCCGGCCGTCGTGCCGCAGGCGGTATCCGGCCTGGGCGTCGTGTATGCCGACGACGACATCGTGGTGGTGGACAAGCCGGTTGGCGTGGCCGCTCACCCCAGTCCCGGTTGGACCGGACCGACCGTGATCGGTGGGCTTGCCGCGATCGGCCACCGGATCGCCACCAGCGGCGCGGCCGAGCGGCAGGGTGTGGTGCACCGGCTCGACGTCGGCACGACTGGGATCATGGTGGTGGCCAAGAGCGAGCAGGCCTACACCTTCCTGAAGCGGGCGTTCAAGTACCGCGAGGTGGAGAAGCGTTACCACGCCGTGGTGCAGGGGCACCTCGATCCGTTGCGGGGCACCATCGACGCTCCGATCGATCGGCACCCACACCACGACTACCGCTGGGCGGTGGTCTCGGGCGGTAAGCCCAGCATCACCCACTACGACACCCTTGAGGCGTTTCCGGCGGCCAGTCTGGTGGACGTACGGCTGGAGACGGGCCGTACCCACCAGATCCGCGTGCATTTCTCGACGCTACGGCACCCCTGTGTGGGCGACCTCACTTACGGGGCCGATCCCACCCTCGCCAAGCGGCTCGGCCTGGATCGGCAGTGGCTACACGCCCGGGAGTTGGGGTTCCGCCATCCCCGCACAGGGGAGGAGGTCTGCTTCGTCAGCGGCTACCCTGACGACCTGGACCGTGCTCTGGGAATCCTGCGGGAATGAGCGCGGCCATGACCTGACCGATCCAAACGCGACGAAGGGGTCTCCGTCCGTGCGCTCCGGTGACCTGCTGCGCCAGCTGGACCAGCGGCTGTTACCCCACCTCGTGGGCGCGGCGAACCGGCTGGCCCAGGGTTCTGCCCAATTCGGGCTCCTCCTCGGGGCCGTGCTGCTCTCCTGCCTTGCGGTAGCGGTCACCGCGGTGTGGGGAACCGGCGCTCCGCCGGCCGGTGCTCCCACTGCGGACGAGATGACCCGGGTCGGGGTGGCCGCCGGGGAATCAATTCCCGGCTATCTGCAGGATGCCACGGATGACCTGGCAGCGCTACCGACGGCGGTCCCGTCCCCAGCGAGCGGCACCTTCGCGCTGGTCTCGCTGTCGGCGTACCTGACGCCGGATCAGGCCGCCAACGTCCTCGGTGACGTGCCGGTCGCCGCTGTCATCGGCCGGGTGCCGTTACCTGAGCGGCAGCCGGAGGTTGTCCGGATCGACGTGCCGGGCCTGCCGAAAGATGTGATCACCGCCATGGCTGACCTGGCGGCCCGCAAGGAACGGGAGGCGGGTGACTACCGGTCCCGGGCCGCCGCGGTCACTGATGAGAGACCGGAGCAGCGCGAGCAGCGCGAGTTGTACCTGAGCGCAGCGCAGATGGCGGAGGCCGAGGCAACGGCATACCGTGGCGGGTGTGCCTGCGTCTACGCGGCGGTGGTCCGCGCGGAGCCGGTCGAGTTGCGCCAGGTGGCGTCCCAGCCGGACGTGCGGGTCGTTGATCCCGCGCCGGAGGTGCGTCGGCTGGACCGTACCGTCTTCACTCCGCCCCTGCCAGAGCAGGATGCGGTGGCGCACCCCCTTGCGGACTCCGATCTGACCACCCCCGATCCGGTCTTCCCTGACCCGGTTGTTCCTGACCCGGTGGTCCCGGATCCAGCGGTTTCCGACCCGGTTGTTCCCGACCCGGCGGTCCCGGATCCGGTCACCACCCCCACCCTGGTGGTCCCAGACCAGGCCAGCCCCACCCCGAGCCCCGAACCGGTCACTCTCAGCCCGCCGACGCCGACGGAGGAACCCGTTCCCGGCCCAGCCCCAGAGGCGAGGAAGTCACCATCAATTTCACCAACCTCCGACCTCGCGTCTGGGGCGCCGCCCACGCCGGCCACCTCGGCGAACGTGGTCAGCAGCGGTGCCTCCGGGGCGGTTTCGGAAGCTGAGGTCGGCCCGGTGGCAGGCGGATCGGTATAGCCCTAATAGGCTTTCGTTCGTAGCCTGTCAGACGGGGCGGCAGCATGGAGCTGGGAGGGCGAGCCGTGGAGGGCAGCGAGACCGGCTGGGGCCAGCCCGCCGAACCGGCACCGCGGTGGCGGGCGTTGCTCGACCGGGCGAGGCTCGGTAGCCGTGCCGCGGAGCCAGCTGGGCCGGACCGATCGGGGCATGCGGCTCAGGCCGAGTCATTGCCCCGACGGGCCGACGGCAACGGCTACGCGGCCCGCGTGCCGGCAGTCGGGTCGCACGTGCCGGGCTCGGGCTTGCCGCCCGCCGAGGTGTCGTATGGCGCGGAGGCGCGAACCTACGGGGCCGATCCGCGGGACGCGGGGCACCGGGGTGCTTACCGGGCCGAGCGGGGATTACCGGCCGATCCGGCGTATGGGGCTGATCCGGGCTACCGGGCCCCGCTGCCGCCGGCTCCGGAGCCCCGCTACTCCGAACCGGAGGCAGCGCCGGCGCCGTCCCGCTATGCCCTGCTGGACAACGGCTACCGGCATGCGCCGCCGGCAGCGAACGGCTACCGGACTCAGCCGGCGCACCCGGCTGATCCCGGGTATCGGCCTGAGCCGGCGTATCGGCCTGAGCCGGCTTACCAGCCCGCGGTAGGCCGGGGCTACGCTCGACTGGAGTGGCGGCCGCAGTCGGCGCGGAGTGGATCGGAGCGCGCGGCAAACGTACTCCGGGGGGAGCTCGGCGGCCCACGGGTGCTGGCGTTCGCGAACCCCAAGGGTGGAGTGCACAAAACCACCGCGACCGTGCTGGCCGCCGCGACCGTCGGCAGCGTACGCGGCCGGGGCGTACTGGCCTGGGACGACAACGAGCTACGGGGCACGCTCGGGCTGCGTGCGGGCAGTGCCCGGCACGCCCGTACCATTCGGCACCTGATCAGCGACCTCGCGCACATCGAGATCAAGGATGGGCCGCAGCTGCTGGAGCAGCTCGACGACTATCTCCGGCACGCCTCAGACGGCTCGTACGACGTGCTGGCGGGTGAGGAGAGTCCCCGGTTCGCCCAACGGCTGGACCAGTTCACCGTCCGGCGGGTGCTGGAACTGCTCCGCCGCACCCACGACGTGATCTGCGTGGACACCGGCAACAACGTGGAGAGCCCCAACTGGCGTACCGTCATGCAGGCCGCCGACCAACTTGTGGTCACCACGGTGCCGCGGGAAGACGCCGCGTTCAGCGCGGACTGGATGCTCGACCTGCTACACGAGGTGGGCATGGGGGAGTTGGCTGACAACGCGGTGACCCTGATCTCGTGCCCGACCCCAGGGCACAGTGAGCTCCGGGCCGACCTGGAACGACACTTCGCTACCCGGACCCGGGCGGTGACTGTGGTGCCATATGACCCGATCCTGGAGTCCGGCTCGTCAATCGAGTACCACCAGCTCCAGCCGGCGACCCGGGAGGCGTGGTTGAGCGCCGCCGCGGTGATGCTGGAGCCGTTCGCCCGCTGAGTGGCGTGTCGTCCACCGGCGCCCCATGGCGCCGCCACTCCTGAGAGGATCATCGGGTGAGCGCGGACACCCCCGACCCCGACCGGCCCAGATCCGGGGCCGAACCGCCGTACGTCGAGTCGCTGGGCGATGGCCGCACGTCGCCGTACCCAGATCGTGCCTCGGCCGTCGGGCCGGTACCACCGGCCTCATTGACCTGGTACGAGGCGCCGTCCGTTGCCGCGGCGCCGCGGCAACGGCTCCGGCCGCAGCTCGGGTGGGCGGCGGCGGGAGCGTTCGGGGTGATGATCCTCGGGGTTCCGCTGGGGTTGCTCTGGGCCACGCTGGCCCCCGACACCCCGGTGCTGCAGACCGAGTCGGGTGCTGTCTACGGCGAGTCGCAGCCGGAGCAGCCGATCGCTGCCGACGGCTGGTTCAGCCTGCTCGGTCTCGGCTTCGGCGTCCTGGTCGCGGTCGGCCTCTGGTTCCTGCTGCGCCGCTCGCGGGGCCCGATCGGACTGGCTGCCGCCGTGCTGGGGTCGCTGGGCGCGGCGCTGGTCGCCTGGCAGGTTGGCCAACAGGTGGGGCTGGCCACCTTCGAGCACCTGTTGGCGACCGCCGCGGAGGGGCAGACCTTCGGACAACCCGCGCAACTGCGAGCCGGGGGAGTGAGGTGGGTGGGTCCCCTGCCGGTGCCGTACGGCAACGTGCTGCTGCCCGCGTTTGGCGCGGCGGTCGGCTACACCCTGCTGGCGGGCTGGTCCCGTTGGCCGTCGTTGCGCCCGGAGCCGACACCCGACTGGTCGACCGGGCCGGGCGTCAGTTGGGCGTCGGCGGAGACGCCAGCTCCTTCAGCGGCACCGGAACCGCCCGGACCCGGCGCAGCAGAGCCGCCTCGCGGGTGAGCAGTCGCAGCTCGGCGCGGAGCCGGTCAGCGGTGCCGTCGATGGCGAGTAGCCGCTGTCGGTCGGCGAGGGTCAGCGCGGCCGTCGCGGCGACCAGGTGCGACAGGACGGTTGGGTCCTCCGGGAGCTGCTCCGAGGCCTCCTCCGGTTCGGCGCGGATCAGGCCCAGGTACTGGCGGAAGACCGCGGTCACCCGGGCGGACAGCTCTCCCGCCTGGTCCGGGGGGTGCGGCTCGGGCAACCACTCGACCTCGGCAGTCAGGTACGGCGCGCTGGCCCGGTGGACGCTGTCTATCCGGAACCGCTGCCGACCCACGGTGACGATGTCGTAGCCCCCGTCCGGCAGCTCGGTCACCTGGCGCAGCTCGGCGGTGCAGCCGACCTCGTGCAGCGTGACGTCGGCGTCGGGCAACGGGCGGCCGTCCGGCGCGGTGGGAGCGACCTCCCAACCGGTCCGGATCGCCACCACGCCGAACTCGCGTGGCCGCTGCTCCGGGAGGGTGAGTAGGTGGCGCACCAGGGCCCGGTATCGGTCTTCGAAGATGTGTAGCGGCAGCACCAGACCGGGGAAGAGAACGGTCCCGAGCGGGAACACCGGCAGCCGCGCAGTCACGGGTCGAGGGTAGCCCGATCCGGCTCCGGAGGGTGTGTCTCGGCTCATCGTCTCGCCGTGTGGGCGGTGCCGGTCAGCCCGGACCCGAGCCGCCTAGACTCGCAAGGGTGTTGCACCGGATTGACCTACGTGGCGGGGTTCGTGACCCGCGCCGCCTGCTGCCCCGTGCCCGGCTCGACGTCTCCGCGGCTGTCGAGCAGATCCGTCCGCTCGTGGCGGCGGTGCGGGAGCATGGCTACCCGGCGATCCGGGCGGCGAGCGAGCGGTTCGACGGGGTCTCGCCGGAGGTGCTGCGGGTCCCGGCGGAGGCGATAGCCGAGGCTGAGGGCACGCTCGACCCGCGGGTTCGCGCCGCGTTGTCGGAGTCGATCAACCGGGCCCGCCGGGTGCACGCCGCGCAGCGTCGCAGCGACCACACCACGCAGGTCGTACCGGGCGGCACGGTGACCGAGCGCTGGGTGCCGGTTGACCGGGTCGGGCTCTACGTGCCCGGTGGTCTGGCGATGTACCCGTCAACGGTGGTCATGAACGTGGTGCCCGCGCAGGAGGCCGGGGTACGTGAGCTGGTTGTGGCCAGTCCACCGCAGAAGGACAACGGCGGGCTGCCCGACCCGCGGGTACTCGCCGCCTGCGCCCTGCTTGGGGTGACCGAGGTGTACGCCGTCGGCGGCGCGCAGGCGGTGGCGATGCTCGCGCACGGCAGTGCGGTTGACCCGGACAGCACCGCCTTCTGTCCGCCGGTTGATCTGATCACCGGGCCGGGCAATATCTGGGTCACCGCCGCCAAACGGTTGCTGCGGGGTGTGGTGGGCATCGACGCCGAGGCGGGTCCCACCGAGATCGCGATCTTGGCCGACCACACCGCCGACCCGGTGCATGTGGCCGCCGACCTGATCAGCCAGGCCGAGCACGACCCGCTCGCGGCGAGTGTGCTGGTCACCCCGTCGGTGGAGCTGGCCGACGCGGTGGACCGGGAGTTGGCCCGGCAGGTACCGGCGACCCGGCACACCGAGCGGGTGAGCACCGCGCTCACCGGAGAGCAGAGCGGCGTCGTCCTCGTCGCGGACCTGGCGGCCGGGCTGCGGGTGGTGGACGCCTATGCGGCCGAGCATCTGGAAGTCCAGACCGAGAGTGCCCGCGAGTGGGCGCTGCGGGTGCGCAACGCCGGAGCGATCTTCATCGGGGCCTGGTCACCGGTGTCGCTCGGCGACTACTGCGCCGGCTCCAACCATGTGCTGCCCACCGGGGGCTGCGCCCGGCACTCGTCGGGCTTGTCGGTGCAGTCCTTTCTGCGCGGTGTCCACCTGGTGGAGTACACGCAGGACGCGCTGCGGGATGTGGCGCCGCACGTGGTCGCCCTGGCGACGGCGGAAGACCTGCCGGCACACGGCCAGGCGGTCACCGCCCGGCTGCCGGAGGGAGCGTCGTGACCAGCTGGGACGACCTGCCGATCCGGGCGGATCTGCGCGGGCTGACCCCGTACGGGGCGCCGCAGCTGGATGCCTCGGTTCGGCTGAACACGAACGAGAACTCGTACCCGGTGCCGGAGGCGGTGGCCGAGACGATCGGCCGGGCGATCGCCGCCGAGCTGCGGGACCTCAACCGGTACCCGGACCGGGACGCGGTGGCGCTCCGTGGCGACCTGGCGGCGTACCTGGGCGCCGGGTTCAACCTGGACCACATCTGGGCGGCCAATGGCTCCAACGAGGTCCACCAGCAGTTGCTCCAGGTCTTCGGCGGGCCGGGACGGACCGCGCTCGGTTTCCTGCCGGCGTATTCGATGCATCCGCTGCTGGCGCTCGGCACCGGCACCCGGTGGGCGCCGGCCCGGCGCGGCGTCGACTTCGGGCTGACCGTCGCCGCGGCGGTGGCACAGGTCCGTGAGCACCGCCCGGACGTGGTCTTTCTCTGCTCACCGAACAATCCCACCGGCACCGTCCTGGACCTGGCCGTGGTCACGGCGGTGCTGGCCGAGGCGCCGGGGATGGTGGTGGTCGACGAGGCGTACGCGGAGTTTGCCCGGGCCGGCACGGTCAGCGCCCTGTCGCTGTTGAGCGACCATCCCCGGCTGGTGGTGACCCGCACCATGAGCAAGGCGTTCGGGTTCGCCGGCGGCCGGCTGGGCTACCTGGCCGCCGACCCGGCGGTGGTGGCGGCCGTGCAACTCGTCCGGCTGCCCTACCACCTGTCGGCGCTGACGCAGGCGGCGGCGCGGGCCGCCCTGGCGCATCGCGACGAGTTGCTGAGCACTGTCTCGGCGATCCGGGTGCAGCGGGACCGGATCGTGACCGAGCTCCGGGCCCGCGGTCACCGGGTCGCCGACAGCGACGCCAACTTTGTGCTGTTCGAGGTCGGCGGGGACCAACGGGCCGCCTGGCAGGTCCTGCTCGACGCCGGGGTACTGGTTCGCGATGTCGGCCTGCCCGGCTGGCTGCGGGTCACCGCCGGCACCCCCGCCGAGACCGATGCCTTCCTAATCGCTGTGGAGAAGCTTTCGTCATGAGTCGCACCGCCCGGGTTGAGCGGGTCACCAAGGAAACCAAGGTTCTCGTCGAGGTCGACCTCGACGGTAGCGGCAAGGCCGACATCGAGACCGGTATCGGCTTCTATGACCACATGCTGCACCAGGTCGCCCGGCATGGCGGGTTTGATCTCACCGTGCACACCGTCGGCGACCTCCACATCGACGCGCACCACACGATGGAGGACACGGCGTTGGCGCTGGGCGTCGCGGTTGATCGCGCGCTGGGTGACCGGGCGGGCATCCGGCGGTATGGCTCGGCTACCGTTCCGATGGACGAGGTGTTGGTCCGGGCCGCCGTTGACCTCTCGGGTCGGCCGTACGTCGTGCACGACGAGCCGTCGCTCGCCCCGTACATCGGACCGGTCTACCCGACGAGCATGACCCGACACATCTGGGAGTCCTTCGGTCAGTCGGCCCGGGTCACGCTGCACGTTGACGTGCTACGGGCGGCCCGGCCGGGCGGACATCCGGACGCCCATCACGTGGTGGAGGCCCAGTTCAAGGCGGTGTCCCGGGCATTGCGCGAGGCGACGGCCGTGGACCCGCGGACTGCCGGCGTGGTGCCCAGCACGAAGGGGAAGCTGTGAAAGTCCTGGTCGTGGGTGGAGGGTGGCGCTGATGGGTGGGGTGCTGCCGATCCTGCTGCTGATTCTGGCTGGGGTGCTGGTCGGCGGGGCGGTCTCGTTGCACCGACAGGGGGTGCCGCGGGGCGCGGTGCTCACCACCGCGGCGCTGGCCATGTTGGCGGCGGTTGCCGGGGGCCTGTGGTTGCTGCCGGGGGAGGGCTCGTGAGCAGGGTCGTGGTGCTGGACCACGGGTCGGGGAATCTCCGCTCCGTGGAGCGCGCCCTCGCGGCGGCCGGCGCGGAGGTGACGGTGACCGACGATCTGGCCGCCGCTGCCGAGGCGGACGGCCTGGTGGTCCCCGGTGTCGGGGCTTTCGCCGCCTGCATGGCGGGAATAGCGGCGTTGGGCGCCGGTCCGGTGATTGTTGAGCGGGTCGCCGCCGGCCGCCCGGTGCTCGGCATCTGCGTCGGGATGCAGGTGCTCTTCGAGCGCGGTGCCGAGCACGGTGTGGTGACCGATGGTCTCGGGTTGCTGCCCGGGCAGGTGGGTCAACTCCCCGCTGCGCGGCTGCCGCACATGGGCTGGAACACGGTCGCTCCGCCGGCCGATTCGGTGCTCTTCGCCGGCCTGGCCGAGAGCCGGTTCTACTTCGTGCACTCATACGCGGCGGACGGGGTGGCCGCGTTGGCCGCTGCCGGTGTCGCCGTGACCACCGCCCACCACGGGGCGGAGTTCGTGGCGGCCGTGGAGCGGGGTCCACTCAGCGCCGTCCAGTTCCATCCGGAGAAATCCGCCGATACTGGTGCCGCGCTGCTGCGCAACTGGTTGCGCACGCTTTCGTCGAGCGTTCAGCCGGCGACCGGCCACGCTGCTGGGGGCCGTCGGTGAGCAAGGAGCGGGCGCGGCGTCGGGCTGCTCGGGAGGCGGAGGCAGCGCAGCGGCGGGCGGTGCGGCAGCGGCAGCTCGCCCGGCAAGCCGAGCGGCGGGCGCTGCTTCGTCGGCTGACTCCGACGGTACGCCGGGGGCGGATCGGCCGGCTGCCCCGGCGGACCCGAGGTGAGCGCGCCGCGATCGTGCTGTCCACGGTGGCCGTGATCCTGATGATCTGGACCCTGGTAGATGATCTTGCGTTGCGGTTCGGGCTGGTCGCGCTCCTGCTGCTCGTACTGCCGGCGATCGTGGTGATCGCCCTGGACCGCCGTTCCTGATCCGAGGAGATTTTGCTGTGAGCCTAACCCTGTTGCCCGCTGTTGATGTCGCTGACGGGCAAGCGGTCCGGTTGGTGCAGGGCGCCGCCGGTAGCGAGACCGCCTACGGTGATCCCTTCGACGCCGCATTGGCCTGGCAGCGGGACGGGGCGGAGTGGATTCACCTGGTTGACCTGGATGCGGCGTTCGGCCGGGGCTCCAACGCGGAGCTGCTCGCCGATGTGGTGCGTAGCCTGGATGTGCGGGTGGAGCTCTCCGGCGGAGTCCGGGACGATGCGTCGTTGCGGGCCGCGCTGGCGACCGGGGCCGCTCGGGTCAATATCGGCACCGCCGCGCTGGAGGATCCCCAGTGGTGCGATCGGGTCTGCGGCGAGTACGGCGACCGGGTGGCGATCGGCCTCGACGTGCGTGGGCAGACCCTCTCCGCCCGGGGCTGGACCCGGGACGGCGGCGACCTGTGGGAGGTGCTGGCGCGGCTGGACCGGGCCGGCGCGTCCCGGTACGTGGTCACCGACATCACCAAGGACGGCACGATGCGCGGGCCGAACCTGGAGCTGCTTCGTGAGGTCTGCGCCCGCACCAGCGCACCGGTGATCGCGTCCGGTGGGGTCTCGACCCTGGCCGATCTGCGTGCGCTGGCCGCTCTGGAGCCGGTCGGGGTGGAGGGGGTAATCGCCGGCAAGGCGCTGTATGCGGGTGCCTTCACCGTGGCCGAGGCGTTGCGGACACTGGCCGACGCCTGATCGCACCCGACGCTTGATCTCACCCGGCGCCCTTGCCGGGCTGGCCACCCGCCGGCGTCGTCAGCCCAGCGTCCGGGTGTGTTGTCCCTCGTACCGGTGGTTCTGAGCCAGGAGGGCGACGTAGCCCACGGTTTAGTTGTGCACAACTAAACCGTGGGCTACGCTTTTCTGGTGACCGATGATCTGGTGTTGCGGCGGCAGGTGTGCTTCGCGCTCTACACCGCGTCGCGCGCCATGGCCGATGTCTATCGGCCCATCCTCGCCGAGTTCGGGCTGACCTATCCGCAGTACCTCGTGCTGCTGGTGCTCTGGGAGGGCGAGCAGGAGCAGCTGCCGACCGTCTCTGACCTCGGCGCTCGGCTGCAGTTGGACTCCGGAACGCTCTCCCCCCTGCTCAAGCGGCTGGAGGCGGCGGGCCTGGTGACCCGGCGGCGGTCGGCGGCCGACGAACGACGGGTGGTGGTGGAGCTCACCCCGGCGGGGCGGGCCCTGCGTGGGCGGATGGCCGACCTTCCCCGCCAACTGGCCCAGGCGACCGGGCTCGGCGCGGACGATCTCGTCGTCCTACGCGACACCCTCAACCGGATTACCAGTACGATCCACCAACACAAGGAGCAGTAGCGACCATGAGTAAGACCGCAAACCGCGAGATCCAACTAGCCTCGCGGCCGCAGGGTTGGCCGACCGAGGAGAACTTCCGGTTGGTCTCCACCGACATCCCCACCCCGGGTCCGGGGCAGATCGTGGTGCGGAACACCTTTATGTCCGTCGACCCGTACATGCGGGGGCGGATGAATGATGTCGCCTCCTACGTCCCGCCGTACGCGCTGGACGCGCCGCTCGACGGTGGGGCGGTCGGTGCGGTGGTGGCGAGCGAGGCCGACGACTTCGCCCCCGGCGACACGGTGCTCCACTCGCTCGGCTGGCGGGAGTACGCGCTGCTGGACGCGACGACCGTCCGGAAGGTCGATCCTGCCCTCGCCCCGGTCAGCACGTACCTCGGGGTGCTGGGAATGACTGGGCTCACCGCATACGCCGGACTGCTCGAGGTCGCCGCGATGCAGCCGGGGGAGACCGTCTTCGTCTCCGGCGCGGCCGGTGCGGTGGGGAGCATGGTTGGCCAGATCGCCAAGCTTCGCGGCGCCGGTCGGGTGGTCGGCAGCGCCGGCTCGCCGGCCAAGGTCGAGCGGCTGCGGGCGCTCGGCTTCGACGCTGCCTTCGACTACCACGAGGCCCCGGTGCGAGAGTCGCTCGGCGCCGCCGCGCCGGACGGGATCGACGTCTACTTCGACAACGTGGGCGGCGAGCACCTGGAGGCGGCGATCGGCGCGATGCGGCCGAACGGCCGGGCCGCGATCTGCGGGATGATCGCGCAGTACAACGCGACCGAGCCGCCAGCCGCCCCGCGCAACCTGGCAATGATCATCAGCAAGCGGCTCACCCTGCGCGGCTTCATCGTCTCCGACTACGGGCAGTTGGGCGAGCAGTTCGTGCAGGAGGTCGGCGGCTGGCTGCGCGACGGGAAGCTCAGCTACGACGAGACGATGATCGACGGCATCGAGAACGCCCCCGCGGCCTTCCTGGGCATGCTCCGCGGCGAGAACCTCGGCAAGATGCTGGTCCGGGTGTGAGTCGGGGTCCCGCCGCGCCTCGGCGGTAGGGACGCATCTTCCGCAACGCGATCCGCCGGTGGCCGGCCGCACACGATGGCCACCGGCTGATCGCGTTGGCTAGGCTGGCGGCATGTCCCTGGCCGTACGCGTGATTCCCTGCCTCGACGTGGACGCCGGGCGGGTGGTCAAAGGCGTCAACTTCCGTAACCTGCGGGACGCGGGTGACCCGGTGGAGCGGGCCGCGGCGTACCATCGGGCGGGCGCTGATGAGCTGACGTTCCTGGATGTCACCGCCTCGGTGAGCGACCGCGGCACGATGCTGGATGTGGTCCGCCGTACCGCGGAGTCAGTCTTTATTCCGCTCACCGTCGGTGGCGGGGTGCGGCAGGTCAGCGACGTTGACGCGCTGCTGCGCGCGGGGGCGGACAAGGTCGGCGTGAACACCGCCGCGATCACCCGCCCCGAGCTGATCGCTGAGGTCGCGGAGCGGTTCGGCCGGCAGGTGCTGGTGCTCTCCCTCGACGTGCGGCGCGCCCCCTCCGCCACCACGACCAGCGGGTTCGAGGTGACCACGCACGGCGGCCGGCGTGGTACCGGCATCGATGCCATCGACTGGGCGCGGCGCGGCGCCGAGCTGGGCGCGGGTGAGATCCTGCTCAACTCGATGGACGCCGACGGCACCAAGACCGGGTTTGACCTGGAGCTGATTCGCACGGTGCGGGAGAGGGTCAACGTGCCGGTGGTCGCCAGCGGGGGCGCGGGGGAGGCGGGTCACTTCCCGCCGGCGATCGACGCCGGCGCCGACGCGGTGCTCGCCGCGAGCGTCTTCCACTTCGGCCAACTCACCGTCGGTGAAGTCAAGGACGCGCTGCGCGAGGGTGGTCACCTGGTCTGCTGAGCCGCCTCGCCGGTGGGTGGGCGGGCTGCGTCGGTCAGTCCCGGCGGGCGTGATGCCGCGAAGATTGTCGTCGCGTCGGGATGGAACGTACCGCGTACTCCTGGACCGCCGCCGCGTGCTCGGCCTCGTCGAGCTGCCAGTCCGCGTCGCCCGGGGTGTGCCGACGGCTCAACACGTCCTGCACGGTGTCGACTGTGGTGGCCAGGCCGGCGTGGGGACGGGTGCGCCAGAGCCGTTCCCCCTCCGGTGTGATCCGGAACCAGCCGTCGGTGACACTGACCAGGCCGGTGCCGACCAACCGGCGGACCGCCACCTCGACCTCATGCCGTTCGGGGATCGCGCGGTTGAGGTGGTCGGCGGTAGAGAGAACATCGGTGAGCCGAACCCCTAACGGCCGCCGGCTGGACGCTGCTCGGCGGTGCCGGCCGGCGCCATGTGCGATCACCAACGAAACGAAGATCCACGCATCCGTCCACTGCCACTGTCTCTCCCCCATGGCCAGATTGTGCCGATCCCGCGCCGGAAAGGAAACACCTCCTCCCTTTGGACTACAACGGGTCGTCCTTTGCGTCGCTAGCGGTGAGCCGGACAGCCGCCGGGGGGCGGCGGGACGGGGACGGTGCGCGGAAGCACACGGTTCAACCGGGAGCCGGGACTGGGGTGGGGTTGGGCGGAGGAGGGACCGTCACGCGGGGCAGCACGAACTGGGTCAGCGGGCCGATGGTCAGGGCATACGCCACCGTGCCGGGGCCGACCGCGCCGCCGAGCAGCCAGCCCAGCCCCAGTACGGCGACCTCGATGGTGGTGCGGACGAGCCGGATCGAGAATCGTGGCCGGCGGGCGACGAAGCCGGTCATCAGGCCGTCGCGGGGGCCGGGGCCGAGCCGGGAGCCGAGATAGAGCCCGCTCGCCGTGCCGTTGGCGACGATCCCGCCGACGAGTAGGGCGGTTCGGGTGGCGAGCGGCAGGTCCGCCGGTAGTAGGGCGAGGGTGGCGTCCACCACGAGCCCGACCACCACCACATTGCTGACCGTGCCGAGGCCCGGCCGCTGCCGTAGCGGGATCCACAGCAGCAGCACCAGCGCCCCGACTGCGATGGTCACCGTGCCGAAAGAGAGCCCGGTGTGCCCGGCGATCCCTTGGTGGAAGACGTCCCAGGGGTCCAGGCCGAGGCCGGAGCGGATTAACAGGGCCATGCTCACGCCGTAGAGGCCGAGTCCAGCGTAGAGCTGGGTCAGCCGTCGCGCGGGCCGGTAGCTGAGATTGCCAATCTGTTGCACGCATGCCAATCTAGTAACCAATTAGGCAACCAGTAGAGCCAATTATGGTGGAGTGGCCCCCATGGCGAGTCAGATACGTGGAAACCAATTAACCCGGCTGCTCGGCCAGTGGCATGCGCTCCCCGGTCGCCGGCGCAGCCCCGACTACGCGGCACTGGCCGCCGCCGTCCGGGGGCTGCTCGCCGACGGGCGGCTTCCGCTGGGCGCCCGCCTGCCGGCCGAGCGCGAGCTGGCCGAGGCGCTGCGGATCAGCCGCACCACGGTCACCGCGGCGTATCGGGAACTCCGGGACAGCGGCCACCTCGCCAGCCGGCGCGGTGCCGGCAGCTGGACCATGCTCCCCGGCAACCATCGGATGGCGGGGAGCGGCCTGTGGACTCCGCTGGACGATCGCGAGATGCTCGATCTTGGCGTTGCGGCCCTGGCCGCCCCGCCTGAGCTGCTGCCGGCCGCCCAAGCCGCCGCCGCAGACCTGCCCCGCTACCTGGGTGGGGCGGGCTACCACCCGACCGGTATCAGCGAACTGCGGGAGGCCATCGCCCGCACGTACGACGAACGGGGCCTACCCACCTCACCCGAGCAGGTCATGGTCACCAATGGCACCCAGCACGCCCTGGACCTGGTGCTTCGTCTCACACACGCTCCGGGTAGCGGCGTCCTGGTGGAGGCGCCCAGCTACCCGAACGCCCTGGCCGCGCTGCACGCCCGGCGGGCCCGCATCAGCACCCACGGACTCGCCCGGGACTATCCCGGTTGGGACGCTGAGCTCCTGCTCGGCGCCCTCCGTCAGGGGCGACCCAAGCTGGCCTACCTGATCCCCGACTTTCAGAACCCGACCGGCCATCTGATGCCGGCCCAGCTGCGGGAGCGCGTGGTCGCCACCGCTCACGCCGTCGGTTCCGAACTGGTGATTGATGAATCCTTTGTGGACCTATCCTTGGCCGGTGGGGTGATGCCTCCGCCCACGGCCAGCTTCGACCGACACTCCCGGGTGCTCACCGTCGGGGGGATGAGCAAGGCGTACTGGGGCGGGCTGCGGATCGGCTGGATCCGTGCCTCCGCGCCACAGGTGCAGCGGCTCGCCGCCGTCCGAGTCGGGGTGGACATGGCGAGTCCGGTACTGGACCAACTGGTCGCCGTCCACCTGCTGGCGCAGCGGCCGGCGATCGTGGCGGCCCGGCGAGCCCAGCTCACCGCCCAGCGGGACGTCCTGCTCGGTGCCCTCGCCGAGCGCCTGCCCGAGTGGCGGGTGACCGTGCCGCACGGCGGAGTAACCCTCTGGGCGGAGCTCGACGGTCCGGTCTCCAGCGCACTCGCCCGCGCCGCCGAGCAGGCGGGCGTCCGCCTCGCCCCCGGCCCCCGGTTCGGTCTGGACGGGACGCTGGAGCGCTTCCTGCGGTTGCCGTTCACCCTGCCCGGCGCGGAGTTGGTGGAGGCGGTTAGCCGGATCGCGGCCGTCCGCTACGACCTGGACCGCGCCGGCCGGCCGCAGTGGTCGGAGCCGGCGGTCATCGCCTGAATCGGGTAGCGCCGGCGGAAGTCGCCCGCGGCAGCCGGTCCCGCTGGGAGACTGGCCGGGTGGAGCGCGAGAGCCGGGTCCGCTGGTCGCCGGCGATTCAGCCGGGCGCGCCCGGCTCCCGGACCACCCGCCTCGAGCTCTTCTACGATCTGGTCTTCGTATTCGCGTTTCTCAACGTCACTGAGCTGGCCGCCGTTGACCTCAACGTGCCTGTCCTCCTGCGGTCTCTGCTGGTGCTGGCGTTGCTCTGGTGGTGCTGGGTGGGCTTCGCCGCCCTCGGCAACGTGATCCGCGTTGATCAGGGCAGCGTCCCGCTGGTCGGGTTCGTCACCACGGCAGCGGTCTTCGTACTCGCGCTGAGTAGCCCGTCGGCGTTCGTGACGACACCCGAGGGCCTGGCCGGTCCGCTGCTCTTCGCTGCCTGCTACTGCCTTGTGCGGGTGCTCCAGGTGGGTGTCTTCGGCTGGGTGGCGCGGTCAAATCCGAAGTTGCGTCGGCGCTGGCTGCTGCTGCTCGCGCCGGCGTTGACCGCCACCGCCCTGTTGGTCGCCGCCGCGTTGGTGCCGCAGCACCTCCTCCAGGGCGACGCCGAGCGGCTGCTCCGGCTCACGCTCTGGATCGCCGCGATCGGTGTCGAGTACGGCGCGGGCCTGGGTGTGCGGGGGACGGTGACCTCCGCCGCGCACTGGGCGGAACGGTACGGCTTGATCGTGTTGATCGCCCTGGGGGAGTCGATCATCTCGCTGGGGCTCGGACCGAACCTGGCCGCCGACAGCCTGCCGCTGACCGCGCCAGTTGTGCTGGCGGCGGTGGTGGGTATCGCCATCATCGCCGTGCTGTGGTGGGCGTACTTCGACAGTCTCGCGGTCGGGATGGAGCACGCCCTGTACCGGACCCAGGATCCGGATGCGCGGCGCAGACTCGCCCGCTACGCCTACACCTATCTGCATCTGCCGCTGGTGGCGGGGATCATCCTGTTCGCCCTGGCCCTGAAGCGGCTGCTGCATGACCTGGCGGATCCGCAGACACCGGCTTGGGGGCTACCCCTGCCGGTCATTGAGGCGCTGAGCCTCTACGGCGGTGTGATCATCTACCTGGTCACCCTGATTGCGTTGGGCGCCGTGGCACCCCGCAAACTCCGCTGGCCGCCGGTCACCGCGGTCGCGCTGCTTCTCCCACTGATTCCGCTGTCCCACCGGCTGCCGGGTCTGCTCGCCCTGGTGTTGCTGTTGGCGGTGTGCCTGTTGCTGTTGATCGTGCAGTTCGTTGTGGACGCGCCGAACCGGCATCAGATCCGTGAGACGGCGCTGCGGGAACAGTTGGCAACCGAGGCCAAGCAGGACGAGTGGCGCGGCCGGAACCTGTGACCACTCCGGTATCGCCAGCCCGGACGGCGGGACAATCCCGCCGTCCGGGCGGTTCAGGCGCGGCTGGCCGGTGGCACTTTGCGACCGTGCGGTCGTTTCACAGCCCCAACTGGGCGTCGCGCAGCCGGTCGGCCGGGCCCGCCGGGCCGTCGATCTGCACCCGCGCCGCCCGTTGCCGTCCGCTCAGGAAGAGCACCAACTCGCTGGGGGCGCCCACCAACCGGAGCTGCTCGCCGCCCCGCCCGGCGGCTCGCTGCCCGTACCCCGGGGCTTGGACCAGCACTTCGGCTGGGAAACGGCGCAGCGTCAGCCGAGCCAGTCCCGCTGCCCGCTGCCACAGCGCCTGTTGCAGCCCCGCGGGCAGGTCGCGGGGCTGCCAGTCGGCCTGTGCCCGGCGAACGTCCTCGTGGTGGATGAAGAACTCCATCGTGTTGACCGCCCCGTCGAGCAGCGGATTGCTGATCGGGCTCCACACCGGCGGCCGTCGTACCTGGTCAACCAGGCTTGCCCAGGGGCGGGCGGCGAGCTTCTGGCGGACCCGCTCGGCGTGCCCGCGCAGCGGCGGCAACAGGATGCCGGCGGCGGCGTCCGGGCGGCGTTCCCGCAACACCAGGTGGGCGGCGAGGTCCCGGGTAGTCCAACCCGCGTTGAGCGTCGGTGCGTCCGGTCCCAGCGTCTGCATAAGGTCGGCGAGCGTCTTCCGCTCCGATCGGGCGTACTGCGGCATCCCTTGATGGTAGGCCCATTACCTCCGGATACCTCGGTCGCGCCGCATGAGAATGGCCTCCGAGTCGTCGGACCTGCTTCCGGCAGGTAAGGATGGGGGAGACAGCGGCGACTTACGGCGGGGGAGAACGTGGCGAGCGGAACGAGTCGGGACGTGCTCTGGCGAGGGCTGGTCGTCCTCGGTCGGGCGATTCGGGAACAACCCAGGATCTTCGCGGTCGCGGCGAGCTCCAGTGTGCTCTTCGGGCTGCTGGTCGTCACCAGCGCGTACGTGGTGGGTGCGGTGGTCGGCGACGTGGTCGTACCGGCGATCGCCGAGGGCTCGGTGCCCACCGCCGCGCTTGCCCTGGCCGCCGCCGCGCTGTTCGGGCTCAGCGTGCTGCGGGTGGTCGGCATCCTCGGTCGTCGACTCGGCGCCGGCTACATGCAGTTTCGGCTCCAGGCCGCCTACCGTCGTCGGGTCACCCGCCGCTATCTTGACCTGCCGCTCTCCTGGCACCAGCGCAACGCCACCGGCACCCTGCTGTCCAACGCGAACTCCGACGTCGAGGCCGCGTGGCACCCGGTGGCCCCGCTGCCCTTCGCCGTGGGCACGCTGGTGATGTTGGTCGGTGCGGTGGTCTCACTCTTCGTCACCGACTGGGCGCTCGCCCTGGTCGGGTTGGGTGTCTTCCCGGCGCTCTTCGCGCTCAACGTCGTCTACTCCCGCCGGATGGCCCCCCGGCAGGCCCGCGCCCAGCGGCTGCGGGCCGAGGTCAGCGGTATCGCCCACGAGAGCTTCGACGGCGCGCTGGTGGTCAAGACGATGGGCCGGGAGGCGCAGGAGACTGAGCGGTTCGCCGCGCGCGCCCGCGACCTGCGGGACGCGCTGGTGTCCGTGGGCCGGCTGCGCGGCGTCTTCGATCCCATGCTGGAGACCCTGCCCGGCCTCGGGACGCTCGCCGTGCTGGTCGTCGGCACCCTCCGGTTGCGGCAGGGCGCGATCAGTGTGGCCGAGCTGGTCAGCGTCGCCTTCCTCTTCACCGTGCTGGCGTTCCCGGTGCGGGCGATCGGCTGGGTCCTGGCCGAACTGCCGCGTAGCGTCGCCGGCTGGGAACGGGTCCGGCGGGTACTCGACGCCACCGGCGAGATGCCGTACGGCCCGATGTCGTTCGACTCCGCCGACGCCGGCCCGGCAACGCTCACCTTCCGTGACGTCCACTTCGCGTACGAGCCGGCCGAGGCGCACCTGCCCGGCGCCGAGGTGCTGGGTGAGGTCGGTTTCACCGTGCCGGCGGGGCGGACGGTCGCCCTGGTCGGGCCGACCGGCGCGGGGAAGTCCACCATCGCCTCGCTCGCTGTTCGGTTGGTCGACCCGCGTGCGGGCGCCGTCGAGATCGACGGGATGGACGTACGCGACCTCACCGCGGACTCGCTGGCCCGTACCGTCGCGCTCGTGGCGCAGGTGCCGTTCGTCTTTGACGACTCGGTGCGGGCGAACATCACCCTGGACCGGCCCGGCCTCGGTGATGACCAGGTCTGGGCGGCGTTGCGGTTGGCGGGAGCGGATGGCTTCGTCGCGGCTCTCCCGGAGGGCCTGGACACGCGGGTCGGCGAGCGGGGCACGTCGCTGTCCGGGGGGCAGCGGCAGCGGCTCACCCTGGCCCGAGCCCTCGTCGGTCGGCCGCGTCT
The DNA here is from genome assembly GCF_000378845.1 of Salinispora pacifica DSM 45544. Classification (NCBI taxonomy): domain Bacteria; kingdom Bacillati; phylum Actinomycetota; class Actinomycetes; order Micromonosporales; family Micromonosporaceae; genus Salinispora; species Salinispora pacifica. The sequence goes on from NZ_KB905359.1 coordinate 4,741,181, forward strand.
GTTGGTGCTGGATGACGCGACCAGCGCGGTCGATCCGCGGGTGGAGGCGGCGATCCTGGCCGGGCTGCGCGCCGCGGAGCCGGGGAGCGCGGCGACGTCGATCCTCGTGGTCGCCTACCGGCGGGCGACCATTGCCCTCGCCGACGAGGTGGTCTACCTGGAGCACGGGCGGGTGGTGGCCCGGGGCACGCACACCGACCTGCTCGCCACCGTGCCCGGCTACGCCGACCTGGTCACCGCCTACGAGCAGGCCGACGTGGAGCAGGCCAAACAGCAGGGGTACGAGGAGGTCCCGCCGCCGCTGACAACCGGCCTCGAACTGGAGGTGGACCGGTGAGGCGGTCGCGAGCGGAGGGTGGACTGGTGAGTGCGAGGAGTGAGCTTGCGAGCCCCGCAGTCGCGAGCGGAGGGTGGATCAGTGAGTAGTGGCACCATGGCGCCGGAGGCGGCGGCTGAGTCGACCTGGCGGACGCTGCGGCGGGGCTTGGCGCTCTCCCCGGAGTTGCGGGTCGGGTTGGCGGGCACGCTCGGCCTGGCGCTGGTCTACATGGTTGGTCGGGCGGCCGTGCCGGTGGCGGTGCAGCAGGGCATCGACAACGGTATCGCCGGCGGCCTCCGCCTGGATGTGGTCTGGACGGTGGTGACCGTCACCACGGCGGTGCTCGTGGTGACCACGACCTGTGGCTACCTCATGATGCGGCGGTTGTTCACGGTCAGCGAGACCGCCCTCTCCAACGTTCGGGTGCGGGCCTTCCGACATGTCCACGACCTGTCGATGCTGCACCAGCAGTCCGAGCGGCGTGGGTCGTTGGTGTCCCGGGTGACCAGCGACGTCGACCAGATCACCCAGTTCCTCCAGTGGGGCGGTGTGATCCTGCTGATCAACCTCGGTCAGCTGGTGGTCACCACCGCGGTCATGCTCACGTACTCCTGGCAACTGACCCTGGTGGTGTACGCGGCGTTCGGCCCGGCGGTGTTCGTGATCCGGCTGATCCAGCGGCGGCTCGCCGGCGCGTACGGGGTGGTACGGCAGCGCACCGGCGCACTGCTCGGCGCGATCGCCGAGAGCGTGGTGGGCGCGTCGGTGATCCGGGCGTACGGCATTTCCGGGCGCACCGGGCGCCGGTTGGACGAGGCGATCGACAGCCAGCGGCGGGCCCAGCAGCGGGCTATCCGGATCAGCATCCTGGGTAGCTCGGTCGGGGAGATCGCGGCCGGGTTGGCGTTGGCCGGCGTGGTGGTGTTGGGTGTGCTGCTCGGCGCCGACCGTACGTTGAGCGTCGGTGAGGTGACCGCGTTCCTGTTCCTGGTGACCCTCTTCGTGCAGCCGGTGCAGATCGCCACCGAGGTACTCAACGAGGCGCAGAACGCGATCGCCGGCTGGCGACGGGTACTCGACGTGTTGGATGTCGAGCCGGATGTCGCGGACCCCGGCGAGTCGGGGCGGGAGCTTCCGCCGGGTCCGCTGGATATCCGCTTCGTCGGGGTGGGTTTCGCCTATCCGGGCGGCGCACCGGTTCTGCACGACATCTCGGTGGAGATTCCGGCGAAGAGCCGGGTGGCGGTGGTCGGTGAGACCGGCAGCGGGAAGACGACGTTCGCGAAGCTGCTCACCCGGCTGATGGATCCGACCGAGGGGGACGTGCTGCTTTCTGGGGTGCCGTTGCGGGAGGTGCGGTTCGGCTCGCTGCGTTCGCGGGTGGTGATGGTCCCGCAGGACGGGTTCCTCTTCGATGCCACGGTCGCAGACAACGTCCGTTTCGCCCGACCGGACCTCACCGACGCGCAGCTCACCGCCACCTTCGTGGAGCTGGGGCTGGCGGACTGGCTGGACAGTCTCCCGGCGGGCCTGGACACCCCGGTGGGGGAGCGTGGTGAGGCGTTGAGTGTGGGCGAGCGGCAGTTGGTCGCGCTCGCCCGCGCGTACGTCGCCGACCCGGATCTGCTGGTGCTCGACGAGGCCACCAGCGCGGTCGATCCGGCGACCGAGGTGCGTCTGCAGCGCACCCTGGACGCGGTGACCCGGGGCCGGACCACGCTCGCCATCGCACACCGGCTCTCCACGGCACAGGCGGCCGACGAGGTGATCGTGGTGGATCGAGGGCGGATCGTGCAGCGGGGTGCGCACGAGGAGTTGGTCCGCGACGTCGAGTCGGTGTACGGGCAGCTCTACGCCTCGTGGCTGGAGCAGACCCGGTGACTGCGGCGGGGCGAGCCGAGCCTCAGCCCTCCGGCGGGGTGACCCGGCTCCGCCGGTGGGGTGGCTGGCCCTCCAGCGGGGCGGTGAGATAGCGCTGCATGGTGGGGCCGACGGAGCTGATGAGTGTTTCGGGGGCAGCGGTGGCGATTGGTTCGAGCCGGAGCACGTGGCGCGCCATCGCCAGGCCGAAGAGTTGGCTGGCCACCAGCGACCCGCGCAGCGGTGCCTGCGCCGGGTCCACGTCGAGGTGGTCGAGGACCGGGCGCAGTACCTGCGTGGTGAGGAATTCGCGCAGCAGCCGAGCGGTCCACTCGTTGCTGACCGCCGAGCGCAGCAGCGCCACCGCGGGGGTACCGGCGGGGGAGTCCCAGATGCTGAGGAAGGCGCCGACCAGCCGTTCTCCGATCTGGTCCGGGTCCCCGGCGAGTATCGTCGGCACCACCTTGGCCGGGTCGGCCGGGGCGTTCATCGCGGCGAGGAAGAGTTTGTCCTTACTGCCGAAATAGTGGTGCACCAGCGCCGGATCCACGCCGGCGGTGGCGGCGATGGCGCGGATGGAGGCTTGGTCGAAGCCCCGTTCGGCGAAGGTGGTCCGGGCCGCCGCCAGGATCGTCGCCCGGGTGTCCGGGTTGCCGGGTCGCCGTCCGATCCGCCGCGCCATCGTCGTCCTTCGCTCGTCGCCGTCGCCGGGTCAGCCGCTGCGTCGTCGCAGGGTGGCGGCGGCGAGTACCAGCGCCAGCACCGCGGCGCCGCCCACGATCGCAAGGTCGCGCCACATCGTTGCGGTCGGTTCGGCGTTCGAGCCGATTTCCTGCAACGCCTCGACCGAGTACGACAGGGGCAGGACGTCGCTGACCGCCTGGAGCCAGCCGGCCATCTCGGTGCGGGGGACGAAGAGCCCGCAGAGCAGTAGCTGTGGGGCGACCACGACCGGCATGAACTGTACGGCCTGGAACTCGGTTCGGGCGAAGGCACTGCAGAGGAGCCCGAGCGCGACCGCGAGCACGGCGTTGACCGCCGCGATCAGGATGACCAGCCCGCTGCTACCGGCGGTGTCGAGATCGAACAGCCAGTAGGCCACCGCGGCGGCGACCGCCGCCTGCACCACGGCGGCCAGGCCGAACGCGATGCCGTACCCGAAGAGCAGGTCGAGTTTGCCCAACGGGGTGGTGAGCAGCCGTTCCAGCGTGCCGCTGGTGCGTTCGCGAAGCATCGCGATGCTGGTCACCAGGAACATGATGATGAAGGGGAAGAACCCCAGCAGCACCAGCGCGATCCGATCGAACGGCGCCGGCTGGCCGGGCGGTGTCGGCTGGTCGACGTACATGTAGTAGACCACGGTGAGCAGCGCCGCCGGCACGACCACGAGCAGCGCGACCGTGCGCCGGTCATGACGCAGTTGGCGCAGGATGCGGCCGGTGGTGGCGGCGAGGATCCGGGGGTTCACGACGCCTCCTGCCCGGCCGTACCGGCCTCGACTGCCTGGATCATTCGTAGGAACGCCTCCTCCAGGTCGTCCACGCCGGTCGCCGCGCGTACCGCTGCTGGTGTGTCGTTCGCGATCAGCCGCCCTTCGCGAATCAGCAGGAGTCGGTCGCAGCGGGCGGCCTCGTCCATCACGTGGCTGGAGATGAGCAGGGTAGTGCCGGCCGCGGCCAGCGCGTGGAACCGGGCCCAGAGCTCCGCTCGTAGCACCGGATCCTGACCGACGGTCGGCTCGTCGAGCACGAGCAACTCGGGGTCGCCGACCAGCGTGCAGGCCAGTGCGGCGCGGCTGCGCTGCCCGCCGGAGAGGGTGGCGACCAGCTGGCCGGCGGCTGCCCGCAGCCCGACGTCGGCCACGGCCTGGTCGGCCTGGGCGGCGCCTCGCCCCTGTAGGGCGGCGAAGTAGCGGGCGTTTTCCCGGACGGTCAGGTCCGCGTAGACGCTCGGCGTCTGGGTCAGGTAGCCGACTCGGCGGCGTAGCTGTGCGGCACCGGCCGGGTGGCCCAGGACGGTGACCGCGCCAGCGGTGACGACCTGCACCCCGACCAGTGCCCGCAGGAGTGTGGTCTTTCCGCTGCCGCTCGGCCCGAGCAGGCCGGTCACCGTCCCGCACGGCACGGTGGCGTTGATTCCGGATAGCACCCGTCGCCCGCCCCGGTCGACAACCAGGTCACGAAGGGCGATGGCGTCCTGCATCGCGCACCTCCGGGTAGAAGATCGACTGTTTAACTCAACGGTAGTTGAATTGTGCGGGGTGAGCAAGGCGCACGGGTGCCGTACCACCCGCCGGTCGGGTATCGGAGAATGGGTGACTATGCCCGTACCTGACGCGCCGTCGCCCGGCGCCCTGCCCGGCTCGGACCCGAGCGGCGGTCCGGCTCGGCCGTCCCGCCTGGACCCGGCCATCGCCGCGCGCCTCCGCCGTACGTCGGACGGGCTCCTCGCCGCGGTGGTCCGCCAGCACGGCTCCGCCGAGGTGCTGATGCTCGCCTGGATGGACGACGAGGCGCTACATCGGACGCTGACCACGGGCCGGGCCACCTACTGGTCTCGTAGCCGCGGCGAGTACTGGGTCAAGGGCGCGACCTCCGGACATCACCAGTACGTCCGCGCCGTCGCCCTCGACTGTGACGGAGACGCCCTGCTGGTCGACGTCGACCAGGTCGGCCCGGCGTGTCACACCGGCCGGCGGAGCTGCTTCCACAACGACCTGCCGGTCACCGGTGGGTCCGGCGAACGGCGGGCCCGGCCATGACCGACGGCACCGTCCGTCCGGACGAGACAAGCTTCGTCGAGCAGGCCGCCGGGAGGCGGGTGGTGCCGGTCACCCGGCGGCTGCTCGCCGACGCGGAGACGCCGGTGGGCGTCTACCGCAAGCTGGCCGGCGGTCCGGGCACCTTCCTCCTCGAATCCGCCGAGCAGGGCGTTGGGTCAACCGGCATGACCTGGTCCCGGTACTCCTTCATCGGGGTCCGCAGCGCGGCCACCCTGACCGAACGCGACGGCGTCGCGGTGTGGACGGGTCAGCCGCCGGCGGGGCTACCCATGGCTGGCGACCCGGTCGCGGTGCTTCGGGACACCGTCGCCGCCCTTGCCGGGTCACCCCCCGATGACACTGGCGGGCTGCCGCCGCTGACCGGCGGCATGGTCGGCTACCTCGGGTACGACCTGGTGCGGCACTTCGAGCGGCTGCCCGAGCGCACCGAGGACGACCTCGGTCTGCCCGCGTTGGGAATGATGCTCGCCACTGATCTGGTGGTGCTCGACCACTACGACGGTTCGGCGCTCCTGGTGGCCAACGCCGTCCTGCCACCGCCTCAGGCACCGGATCGGGCGGCAGCGGTCACCGCCGCGTACCACCACGCGGTCGGGCGGCTGGACGCGATGACCGCCGCGCTGTCCCGGCCGATTCCGCCGATGACCTCCACCGTTGGCGCAGCGCCCGTCGGGGACGTGCGCTGCCGTACGCCCAACGGCGGCTACCAGAAGGCGGTGGTGGCGGCCAAGGAGGCGATCAGCGCCGGCGAGTGCTTCCAGATCGTGCTGTCGCAGCGCTTTGAACGGGCGACCGACGCCGACCCGCTCGACGTGTACCGGGTGCTGCGGACCACCAACCCCAGCCCGTATATGTACCTGCTGCGCTTTGACGGCTTCGACATCGTCGGTTCGTCTCCCGAAGCGCACCTGAAGGTGGCCACCGAGGTGGACGGAGAACGGCGCGCCCTGCTGCATCCGATCGCCGGCACCCGGCCGCGCGGCAGCTCGCCCGAGGCCGACGCCCAGCTCGCCGCCGAACTCCTCGCCGACCCCAAGGAGCGCTCGGAGCACGTGATGCTGGTGGATCTGGGCCGCAACGACCTGGGGCGGGTCTGCCGGCCCGGCACGGTCGAGGTACCCGAGTTCGCCACGATCGAGCGGTACAGCCACGTGATGCACATTGTCTCCACGGTGGTCGGTGTACTCGCCGAGGACCGCACCGCCTTCGACGCGCTCGTCGCGACCTTCCCGGCGGGTACTCTCTCCGGTGCCCCCAAGGTGCGGGCGATGGAGCTGATCGAGGAGCTGGAGCCGGTGCGGCGGGGGCTCTACGGCGGCACCGTGGGCTACCTCGGCTTCGGCGGTGACCTCGACATGGCGATCGCGATCCGTACCGCGCTGATCCACGGTGGGCGCGCGCACGTGCAGGCCGGCGCGGGCGTGGTGGCGGATTCGGACCCGGCCGCCGAGGAGCAGGAGACGCGGAACAAGGCGGCCGCCGTGCTGGCCGCCATCGCCGCGGCCGAGACCCTGCGTGCGGCCCGGTGAGCGCCGGGGACGGGGTCGGTCCGGGGCGCGCCGGGGACGGGGCCAATCCGGGGCGGCCCCGGCCCGGCCGGCGGGAACTGCTCTACGCCGTGCTCCTCGGGGTGGCCGGAGCGGGCCTTTCGATCTGGGCGGTGAGCCAGGCCTGGGTCGTTGAGCTGGCACCCCGTCCGGCCCCGTTGCCGCCGGTCCGCGTCACCCGCACCGGCGCGCAGCTGTTGCCCTGGCTGCCCGCGCTGGCCCTGGTCACCCTCGCCGGATGGGGCGCGGTGCTGGCCACCCGGGGGCGGGTCCGGCGGCTCCTGGGCGGTGTGCTGACCGGGCTCGCGATGGCGGTGGCCGCTGGTGGTGGGTATGGCCTGGTCGCGGGGTTCAGCGGCGCGATCAGTCGGCAGTGGCCGTTGCTCTGCCTGCTCGGTGGGGGGTGTGCCGCGGTCGCCGGCGTGCTGACCGCGGTCCGGGGGGAACGGTGGTCGGTGATGGGTGCTCGATACGAGCGGCCGGCGGGGGCCACGACCGGCCCGGTGTCGGGCCGGAGCGCCAGGGACGCCTGGGATGCCTTGGACCGGGGCGCTGATCCGACGGACGACTGACGCCGACCGCCGGCCGCTGCCGGCGACCGCGGCCGGGTCCGGCTGCCCCGCCGCCTCAGCCCATCGGCCGCGGGTCGCGGTTCGTGTCGCGGTTCGTGGTGAACTCGGCGACGATCCGGTCCAGTTCGGCCCGCTGGTCGGCGCGGGCCTGGTCGGCGCAGACGGCTTCCCACGCATTGCCCCGTGCGGTACGCGTCTGCGCCTCGCCGACCACGGCGCGTTCGAGCGTGTGCACCACGCCGACGGCGAGCGAGGCGACCGTACGGGAGATGGTGGTGAGGCCGATGCTCTCAGTGCTCATGATCAGTCCCGGAGATCGTTGGGTGGCGCGGGCGGATGCCGAACCGAGTCTGCCCGAGGGGAATGCTCATCGACTCACGTTTCGTCGGGGTGTCCGCCGTGTCAACCCTGGCTCCGCGGTGCTGACCTGGGAAGAGTCCACTGGCCTTGAGCTTGCTCACAGCCCTGCCCCGGGCTTTCAGCCGGTGGCTAGCCGGCCGGATAGCATCACATCAATGCCCAGGATGGTGGTGGTCGATGATCGTCGGCCTCGACTGACGACCGGGAGGTGATGGCTGTGTGTGAGCTCACCTTCACTGGAGGTTGGGCATTATGCCGCAAGCCGATTCGTGAGTAGCGCCATACCCCCGGCGGCCGGCATCGGGTACGCCGCCTAGCATCGGTCCATGACGCCCGGAGAGGGGAGCGTTGGTGACTGCGGAGCATGCGCACGCGGGAGGGAGCGACGCCGGTTCGGCGAAGCCCAGCGTGCTCGATGAGATTCTGGCCGGAGTGCGCGAGGACGTGGCTCGGCGGCAGGACCAGGTCCCGCTGGAGCGCATTCGAGAGCTGGCCGCCGCCGCCCCGCCGCCGCTGGATGCGTACGCGGCCCTGCGTCGGCCCGGCGTGGCGGTGGTCGCCGAGGTGAAGCGCTCCTCGCCGTCCAAGGGACGGCTGGCGGAGATCGCCGACCCGTCCGACCTCGCCAGCGACTACGCCGCCGGCGGTGCCCGGGCGATCAGCGTGCTCACCGAGGGGCGCTGGTTCGGTGGCTCGCTGGATGACCTCGCCGCCGTCCGGGCCGCGGTTGATGTTCCGGTGCTGCGGAAGGACTTCGTGGTATCCAGCTACCAGGTGCATGAGGCGCGGGCGCACGGCGCCGACCTGGTGCTGCTGATCGTGGCGGCGTTGGAGCAGAAGGTGCTGGTCGGCCTGCTGGAGCGGATCGAGTCGCTGGGCATGACCGCCCTGGTCGAGGTGCACGACGAGGAGGAGGCGGACCGGGCGTTGGAGGCCGGCGCCCAGGTGATCGGCGTGAACGCGCGCGACCTGCGTACGTTGGAGGTCGACCGGTCGGTCTTCGAGCGGATCGCGCCCGGCCTGCCCAGCAGCGTTGTCAAGATCGCTGAGTCGGGGGTGCGCGGGCCGCACGATCTCATCCGGTACGCGTCGGCCGGTGCCGACGCGGTCTTGGTCGGTGAGGGCCTGGTTACCCAGAAGAGCCCCCGGGAGGCGGTGGCCGAGCTGGTCAACGCCGGTAACCACCCGGCGACACCCCGTCCGGCGCGCTGAGCGCGCGCTGGTCAGAACGAAGGGAGCCGCGATGAGCGTCGACACGCCTGCCGCGACCGTCCGATACCCGGACGCCGCCGGTCACTTCGGCCGGTTCGGCGGCCGGTTCGTCCCCGAGGCCCTGGTGGCCGCGTTGGACGAACTCGACGGCGCCTGGCGTACCGCGATCGGCGACGAGTCATTCCAGACCGAGTTCGCCGCCCTGCTCCGCGACTACGCCGGCACCCCCTCGTTGCTCTACCCCGCCCGGCGTCTCTCCGCCAAGATCGGCGCACAGGTGCTGCTGAAGCGGGAGGACCTCAACCACACCGGGGCGCACAAGGTGCGCAACGTGCTCGGCCAGGCGCTGCTGACGAAGCGGATGGGCAAGCGGCGTGTCATCGCCGAGACCGGCGCCGGTCAGCACGGGGTGGCCACCGCCACCGCGGCCGCCCTGTTCGATCTCGAGTGTGTGGTTTACATGGGTGAGGTGGACACCCAACGGCAGGCGCTGAACGTGGCGCGCATGCGGATGCTGGGCGCCACCGTGGTGCCGGTCACCACCGGGTCCCGCACCCTCAAGGACGCGATGAACGAGGCGATGCGGGATTGGGTTGCCAACGTCGACAGCACCCACTACCTGATCGGTACGGCGGCCGGCCCGCACCCCTTCCCCGCCCTGGTCCGCGATTTCGTCCGAGGCATCGGCGACGAGGCCCGCCAGCAGTGCCTTGACCTGGTCGGTAAGCTGCCCGACGCGGTCACCGCCTGCGTGGGCGGCGGCTCCAACGCACTCGGTGTCTTCCACGCCTTCGTTGACGACCCGAGCGTGCGCCTGTACGGCTTCGAAGCCGGCGGGGACGGGCCGGCGACCGGCCGGCACGCGGCCAGCATTACCGGTGGCTCCTCGGGCGTGCTGCACGGGACCCGGACCTACGTGCTGCAGGACGCCGATGGTCAGACCGTCGAGTCGCACTCGATCTCGGCCGGGTTGGACTACCCGGGCGTCGGGCCGGAGCACGCCTGGCTGCACGACACCGGCCGGGCGACGTACCGGCCGGTGAACGACGCCGACGCGATGGCCGCCTTCGAGTTGCTCTGCCGTACCGAGGGCATCATCCCCGCGATCGAGAGCTCCCACGCGTTGGCCGGCACGGTCGCGATCGCCCCGGAACTCGCCGCCGAGCTGGGCCGGGAGCCGGTCGTGGTGGTCAACCTCTCCGGCCGTGGGGACAAGGACGTGCACACCGCCGGGGAGTACTTCGGCGTCCTCGACAAGGAGTGACAGCGTGAGTCGCATCGGGGTTGCGTACGACCGGGCTCGGGCCGAGGGCCGGGCTGTCCTGGTCGGCTGTATGCCCGCCGGGTTCCCGACCGTCGAGGGCAGCATCGCCGCGATGACCGCCATGGTCGAAGCGGGCGTGGACGTCATTGAGGTGGAGATTCCGTACTCCGACCCGGTGATGGACGGTCCGGTGATCCAACGGGCCAGTGACATCGCCCTGGCCGGCGGGGTCCGGGTCGCCGACACGCTGCGCATCGTCGACGCGGTCGCCGCCACCGGCGCGCCCGTGGTGACGATGACCTACTGGAACCCGATCGAGCAGTACGGCGTTGACGCCTTCGCCCGGGACCTCGCCGCGGCGGGCGGCACCGGGCTGATCACACCCGACCTGATTCCCGACGAGGCGCAGGAGTGGCTGGCCGCCTCCGACGCGTACGGGCTGGACCGGACCTTCCTCGTCTCGCCCTCCTCGACTGACGCCCGGCTGCAGATGACCGTCGAGCACTGCCGGGGATTCGTGTACGCGACCGCGCTCATGGGGGTCACCGGGGCCCGTGAGCGGGCTTCGGCGGCGGCCCCGGTGCTGGTGTCCCGGGTCCGGGCGGTCACCGACCTGCCGGTCGGTGTCGGCCTCGGGATCGGCAGCGGGGAACAGGCCGGCACGGCGGCCGGGTTCGCCGATGGGGTCATCGTCGGCAGCGCCCTGATCCGCTGCCTGCTAGATGCCGCGAGTCTACCGGCGGGGCTGACCGCCCTGCGTGAGCTGAGCACCGAACTCGCCGCGGGTGTCCGGACCCCGGCCTCCTGACGCCCGCCCCGGGGCCATCAGCCCGGCACCCCCGAGCTGAGCACACCCGGGTCACGGGCCCGGCGCCCCGGAGATGAGCGCCACGGGTCGCGTGGGCCGGGGTGCCACGGCGGGGCCGAACGGCGGTAGCCTGTGCACTCGTGAACCTCGCCTCGCAGACCTCTATGGCGGCCCTGCCCAGTCCGACCACCGCCGTGTGGCAGCTGGGCCCGGTGCCGATCCGTGCGTACGCGCTTTGCATCCTCCTCGGCATCGTGGTGGCCTGCTGGATCACCGAGCGACGACTACGCCAGCGCGGGGTGGCGCCGGGGGCGGTGCTCGACATCGCCGTGTGGGCGGTGCCGGCCGGCATCATCGGCGCCCGGATCTACCACGTGATCTCCTCACCGGAGAAATACTTCGGCACCGGTGGCGATCCGCTCAAGGTCTTCGCCATCTGGGAGGGTGGTCTCGGCATCTGGGGTGCGGTGGCCGGTGGCGCGCTTGGTGCGTGGTATGCCGCCCGGCAGCTCGGTATTCCGCTCGCGGTGGTGGCGGATGCCCTCGCCCCGGGGCTGCCGCTGGCCCAGGCGATCGGGCGGCTCGGCAACTGGTTCAACAACGAGCTCTACGGTGGGCGCACCACGCTGCCCTGGGGCCTGGAGATCCACCGGATGGACCAGGAGTCGGGCCAGGCCCTGCGCGACGACACCGGGACACCCATCCTCGAGGCGGGGCTCTACCATCCGACCTTCGCCTATGAGGCGCTGTGGAACCTGGGTGTGGTCGCCCTCGTCCTCTTCCTCGACCGGCGGCTGAAGCTGGGCCGCGGCCGAGCCTTCGCGCTCTATGTGCTGGGCTACACGGCCGGCCGGTTCTGGATCGAGATGATCCGTACCGACGAGGCGAACATGATCCTCGGCGTACGGCTGAACGTCTGGACCGCGGCGGTGGTCTTCCTCGGTGCGTTGATCTACTTCCTGCGGGTGCGCGGACCGCGCGAGTACCTGATTCCGATCCGCGAGGTGCCGGCGTCCGCCCCCGAGTCGGACGTGTCGCAGGTCGACCTCTCCGCCCGCGAGGCGAGTGCCCGGCCGGCGGCGCCGGAGGGCTACCAGGTGGTTGGCGAGGAGCAGTTCCGGCACTGGCAGGAGACGGGCGAGGCGCCGCCGGGGCCGGAGGCCGGGGGCCCCGGTGACGGTCCGCCCACCGACCAGCCGGTGGATGCCGCCCCGCCCGCCGACCAGCGCGACAGCTGAGCGAGGAGGGCCGCATGCGTAGCGCGGTCGTGGTCGGCGCCGGTGTCGGTGGCCTTGCGGTCGCGGGCGCGTTGGCGCGCTCCGGTTGGCAGGTCACGCTGGTCGAGCGAGCCGACCGGATCCGTCCGGAGCCCACCGCGGTGCTGCTCTGGCCCAACGGGGTACGCGCACTGCGCGCCCTCGGTCTCGGCGCCGGGCTCGACGCGATCGCCACCCCGCTGTCGAGCGGTGGGGTGCGCCGACCCGACGGCCACCAGTTGGTGCGGCCCCGTCCGGTCCCGGCGGACCGAAGCCCGGTCGTGGTGCACCGGGAGGACCTGCACGATGCGCTCATCGCCGGGCTGGGCGACGGTGTGGAGTTGCGGACCGGCGTGACCCTCCGTTCGGTTCGCGCGGAACCGGGCGACCGCCCGTCGGTCAGTGACGGCCGGCACACCTACGAGGCGGACCTGGTGGTCGCCGCCGATGGCCTCGACAGCGTGGCGCGGGCGCAGCTCGCACCGGAGGCGGCAGTGGTCAGTTGCGGCTCGGCCGCGTGGCGGGCGGTGATCCCGTGGTACCGGGCGCCCCAACTCCCCGCCGACCTGCCGCCGACCGGGGAGATCCTCGGTGCCGGGTACCGCTTCGTCTACGTGTCGCTGGGCGAACGGGGCGCGTCCGGGGCCTCCAGCCGCGGCGGGATCTACTGGGTGGCCACCGCCGCCGGTGCGCCCCGGCCGGAGTCGCCGGAGACCCAGCTCGCCCTGCTGCGTCGCTGGTACGCCGGCTGGCCCGCACCCATCGCCCAGCTGCTCGACGCCACCGACCCGGCCGACCTGGTCCAGCGGGAGATCCGCGAACTGCGCCCGCTGCCCCGCACGTACGGCTTCCCCACCGGTCCTGGTGGGGCGGTGCTGCTCGGTGACGCCGCGCACGGCATGCCCCCGCACCTGGGGCAGGGTGCCTGCCTCGCCTTCGAGGACGCCGCCACCCTGGCCGGGCTGCTCCGGGAGTCCCGGCTGCCGGACGCGGTCGTCGCCTACGACCGGACCCGACGGCCCCGGGTGACGGCGACGGTCCGGCAGACCCGACGGATGTCGGCGGTGCTCCAGGCCCGGGGCCGGCTCGCACTTAGGGCCCGGGACGCTGTCCTCGGCGCCCTCACCCCCCGGCTGCTGGGCAGCGCCAGCACGACCGCCGACCAGTGGCATCCTCCGTCCTGACCAGCTCCGGATGCCAACCGACGGGAAGGCGGCCGAGGGTGGTGCGGTAATGGGAGTATCTTTCTCACACTCTGGAAGGTGTGATCAATCTGCACTGGCCTTGTGTGGCCCCCCCTAACGTAGACTCAAATGACCCTTGAGGGCCGACGTCGTCCCGACCAAGATTCAGCCTGAGTGACGACAGGAGGCCCGGGTGGCCGCTCCGTACCCGCACCGCATCCCGCAGCAGGTCCCGCACTCCGGCCCGAACGGGTCCACCGCCGGGCTCTACGACCCCGCCTACGAACGCGACGCGTGTGGGGTGGCGTTCGTGGCGGACCTGCGCGGCCGGCCGTCGCACGAGGTGGTGGCCAATGGGCTCGCCGCGCTGCGCCGGCTGGACCATCGGGGTGCCCGAGGTGCGGAGTCGAACACCGGCGACGGCGCGGGCATCCTGATCCAGGTGCCGGACGCGCTGCTGCGCGCGGTGGTGGACTTCCCGCTGCCCCCGATCGGTGAGTACGCGACCGGCCTGGTCTTCCTGCCCGACGACGACGAGGCCGAGCTGCGGGCCCGCCGGGTGGTGGAGAAGTACGCGTTGGTCGAGGGCGCCGACCTGCTGGGGTGGCGGGACGTACCGGTGGATCCGGCGGGCCTGGGTGCGACGGCGCTCGCGGCGATGCCCCGGGTCCGGCAGCTCTTCGTCACCGCGCACCGGCTCACCGACTCGGCGACGGGCCCAGCTGGTTCCCGGTTGACCGGCATCGAGTTGGAGCGGGTGGCGTACCGCGTCCGCAGGCAGGCCGAGCGGGAGTCGGCGGAGCGTGGCGTGCCGGCGTACTTTCCGTCGCTCTCCGGCCGCACGATGGTCTGGAAGGGCATGCTCACCCCGGACCAGCTGCCGGAGTTCTACCCGGAGCTGACCGACGAGCGGATGCGCAGCGCCATCGCGCTGGTGCACTCCCGCTTCTCCACGAACACGTTCCCGTCCTGGCCCCTGGCGCACCCGTTCCGGTTCATCGCCCACAACGGCGAGATCAACACCATCCGGGGCAACCGGAACTGGATGCAGGCGAGAGAGTCGATGCTCGCCGGTGGAGCCGGTGCGGCGCTGCCCGGCGACATTCGTCGAATCCTCCCGGTCTGCACCCCGGGGGCATCCGACTCGGCCAACTTCGACGAGGTCCTGGAGCTGCTGCACCTGGCGGGGCGAAGCCTGCCGCACGCGGTGTTGATGATGATTCCGGAGGCCTGGGAGAACGACCCGGACATGCCCGTTGACCAACGGGCCTTCTACCGGTTCCACGCCAGCCTGATGGAGCCCTGGGACGGGCCGGCGTCGGTGGCGTTCACCGACGGCGAGATCGTCGGGGCGGTGCTGGACCGCAACGGCCTCCGTCCCGGCCGTTGGTGGCAGACCGCCGACGGGCTGGTTGTGCTCGGCAGCGAGGCGGGTGTGCTGGACCTGGATCCGGCCACCGTGGTCGCCAAGGGGCGCCTGCAGCCCGGTCGGATGTTCCTGGTGGACACCGTGGCTGGCCGGATCGTGCACGACGACGAGATCAAGGCCGAGCTGGCGGCGGCCCAGCCGTACCAGGAGTGGCTCCACGCCGGTTTGATCGAGCTGACCGACCTGCCGGCCCGGGAGCACATCGTCTACACCCACGACTCGGTACGCCGCCGGCAACAGGTGTTCGGCTACACCGACGAGGAGCTGAAGATTCTCCTCGCGCCGATGGCGCGGGTCGGCGCCGAGCCGATCGGCTCGATGGGGACGGACACCCCGATCTCTCCGCTCTCCACCCGGCCCCGGCTGCTCTACGACTACTTCCACCAGCTCTTCGCCCAGGTCACGAACCCGCCGCTGGACGCCATCCGGGAGGAGTTGGTGACCAGTCTCCAGACCACGATCGGGCCGGAGGGCAATCTGCTCGAGCCGGGGCCGGCGAGCTGTCGGCAGCTCGTGCTCCCCTATCCGGTGATCGACAACGACGAGCTGGCGAAGATTCTCTCCATCGACGAGGACGGGGACCTCCCCGGATTCAAGGCGGTCCGGGTCTCCGGCCTGTACCGGATCCGGGAGGGCGGCGCGGGCATCCGGGCGCGGCTGACCGAGATCTGTCGGCACGTCTCCGAGGCCATCGAGGACGGCGTGCGCATCCTCGTCCTCTCCGACCGGGACTCCAACGCCAACCTCGCCCCGATCCCGTCGCTGCTGCTCACCGCGGCGGTGCATCAGCATCTGGTTCGGGAGCAGACCCGGACCCAGGTGGCGCTGATCGTGGAGTCCGGCGACTGCCGGGAGGTGCACCACGCGGCCGTGCTGGTCGGGTACGGCGCGGCGGCGGTGAACCCGTACCTGGCGTTCGAGTCGGTGGAGGACATGATCTCGACGGGGGCGCTGGTCGGCGTCGAGTCGGGCACCGCGGTCCGCAACTACGTCAAGGCGCTCGGCAAGGGCGTTCTGAAGATCATGTCCAAGATGGGCATCTCGACCGTGTCGTCGTACTGCGGCGCCCAGGTCTTCGAGGCGGTTGGGCTGGACAGCCAGCTGATCGAGCGGTACTTCCGGGGCACTCCCAGCAAGATCGGCGGGGTTGACCTGGACGGGATCCACGTCGAGGTCGCCGCTCGACACGCCCACGCCTGGCCGGAGCCGGGGACGGCGACGAGCGACCGGCTGGCTGTCGGTGGCGAGTACCAGTGGCGGCGTGAGGGCGAGCTGCACCTGTTCAACCCGGAGACCGTCTTCCTGCTCCAGCACGCCACCCGCAGCCGGCAGTACGACGTGTTCCGGGCGTACACCTCGAAGGTGGACGCGCTGGCCGCCCAGGGGGGTGCGCTGCGGGGTCGGTTCGCGCTCCGTACCGGAGTGCGCCCGCCGGTGCCGATCGAGGAGGTCGAGCCGGCCACCGAGATCGTTCGACGCTTCGCCACCGGCGCCATGTCCTACGGGTCGATCTCGGTGGAGGCGCACGAGACCCTCGCGATCGCGATGAATCGGCTCGGCGGCAAGTCCAACACCGGCGAGGGCGGTGAAGACGTCGAGCGACTACACGATCCGACCCGCCGCTCCGCGGTCAAGCAGATCGCCAGCGGTCGGTTCGGGGTCACCACCGAGTACCTGGTGAACGCCGATGACCTGCAGATCAAGATGGCGCAGGGCGCCAAGCCCGGCGAGGGTGGCCAGCTTCCCGGCAACAAGGTCTGGCCGTGGATCGCCCGGACCCGCCACGCCACCCCGGGGGTCGGCCTGATCTCTCCGCCACCACACCACGACATCTACTCCATCGAGGACCTGGCCCAGCTCGTGCACGACCTCAAGTGCGTCAACCCGGCGGCGCGGGTGCACGTCAAGCTGGTCAGCGAGGTCGGGGTGGGTACGGTGGCGGCGGGCGTGGCGAAGCTGAAGGCCGATGTCATCCTCATCTCCGGGCACGACGGCGGCACCGGTGCGTCCCCGCTGAACTCGCTCAAGCACGCGGGCACCCCGTGGGAGCTGGGCCTGGCTGAGGCGCAGCAGACCCTGCTGCTCAACAAGCTCCGGGACCGGGTCACCGTGCAGGTTGACGGCCAGCTCAAGACCGGTCGGGACGTGCTGGTCGCGGCCCTGCTCGGGGCGGAGGAGTTCGGCTTCGCCACCGCCCCGCTGATCGTCGAGGGCTGCGTGATGATGCGCGTCTGTCATCTGGACACCTGCCCGGTCGGCATCGCCACCCAGAACCCGGTGCTGCGCGAGCGGTTCACCGGCCGACCGGAGTTCGTGGAGAACTTCTTCCTCTTCCTCGCCGAGGAGGTCCGCGGGTACCTCGCCGAGCTGGGTCTGCGCTCGATCGACGAGGCGATCGGCCGGACCGAACTGCTCGATGTCGCCCCCGCAGTTGATCATTGGAAGGCGGCCGGTATCGACCTGAGCCCCGTGCTGCGCCTGCCGGAGCTACCCGAGGGGACCGCTCGACGGGGTGTTCGCGTCCAGGACCACGGTCTCGGGCTGGCGTTGGACAACGAGTTGATCGCGCTCGCCGAGCCGGCGCTGCGCTTCGGTACCCGGGTGCGGACCCGGGTGCCGGTGCGCAACGAGCACCGCAGCGTCGGCGCGATGCTCGGTGGCGAGGTGGTCCGCCGCCACGGCGGGGCCGGCCTGCCCACCGACACGATCGAGTTCGACCTGTACGGCACCGTGGGGCAGTCGTTTGGCGCGTTCCTGCCGTCCGGGGTCACCCTGCGGCTGCACGGCGACGCCAACGACTACGTCGGCAAGGGGCTCTCCGGTGGGCGGCTGGTGCTCCGACCGGACCGGGCCGCGCCCTTTGTCGACGCGGAGGCCATGCCGGGCCGGCGGGCGGAGGATCAGATCATCGCCGGCAACACCATCCTCTACGGCGCCACGGCAGGTGAGGTCTTCCTCCGCGGTCGGGCGGGGGAGCGGTTCGCGGTACGCAACTCCGGGGCGGCTGCTGTCGTCGAGGGCGTCGGCGACCACGGCTGCGAGTACATGACCGGCGGTACGGTCGTGGTGTTGGGGCCGACGGGGCGGAACTTCGCGGCCGGGATGTCCGGCGGGACCGCGTTCGTCTGGCGGCTGGATCGTCGGCGGGTCAACACGGAGTTGGTGGACCTGACGCCCCTGAGCGAGCAGGAGCAGGCAACCCTTTATGACCTGGTCCAGCGGCACTACACCGAGACCGACTCCGCGGTCGCGGAGGAGCTGCTCAAGCGTTGGTCGGAGGCGGTGGAGGAGTTCACCGCCGTGGTGCCCCGGGACTACCGCCGGGTGCTGGAGATCATGCGGGCTGCCGAAGCCGCCGGCTACGACGTGGACGACGCGGTGATGAGCGCCTTGGCGGCGCCGGCAGCGCAGCCCACGTCGTCCGCACCGTCCACGCCGGTGTCGCCCGTCGCGCGGGTGGCTGTCCAGGAGGTAGCTCGTGCCTGATTCGTTTGGTTTCCTGCGGTACGACCGGCAGCTTCCCGCCCGACGGCCCGTTCCGGTGCGGATCATGGACTGGCGGGAGGTCTACCCACCGGCAGGTGAGGAGCTGATCCGGGAGCAGGCCACCCGCTGCATGGACTGCGGCATTCCGTTCTGCCACGACGGCTGCCCGCTGGGCAATCGCATCCCGGACTGGAATGACCTGGTCCGCACCGGTGGCTGGGACGCCGCGGTGGAGACGCTGCACGGCACCAACAACTTTCCGGAGTTCACCGGTCGGCTCTGCCCGGCCCCCTGCGAGGCGGCCTGCGTACTCGGCCTCGGCGGCCAGCAGCCGGTCACGATCAAACAGGTCGAGGTGGAGATCGCCGACGCTGCCGTGGCCCGCGGCGGGCTACGGCCCTGGTCGGTGCCGCCGGCCAGTGGCCGTGCGGTGGCGGTGGTCGGCTCCGGGCCCGCCGGGCTCGCCGCCGCGCAGCAGCTGGCCCGGGCCGGGCATGCGGTCACCGTGTACGAGCGGGACGACGCCCTCGGCGGCCTGCTGCGGTACGGCATCCCGGACTTCAAGCTGGAGAAGCACCACATCGATCGGCGGCTGGCACAGCTCGCCGCCGAGGGGGTGCGGTTCCGGACCGGGGTGGAGGTCGGTGTCGACGTGACCGCCGAGCAGCTGCGGGCCGAGCACGACGCGGTGCTGCTGGCCTGCGGTGCCCTGGCCAGCCGGGACACCCCGGCGACTCCGGGGCGTTCGCTGCGCGGGGTGCATCAGGCGATGGGGCACCTCGTCGCGGCCAACCGGGTGGTGGCCGCCGCGGAGACCAACCCGCCGGCCACCGCGGTGCTGCCGGACGGCACGCCGATCGACGCGGCGGGCCGCAACGTCGTCATCATCGGTGGCGGAGACACCGGCGCGGACTGCCTCGGCGTCGCCCACCGGCAGGGCGCCGCCGCGGTGTACCAGCTCGACCTCTACCCGCAGCCGTCCCGGGAGCGGGACGAGGCACGGGATCCGTGGCCGACCTGGCCGTGGATCCTGCGCGAGTACCCGGCGCATGAGGAGGGCGGGGAGCGGGTCTTCGCCGTCGCCGTGCAGGAGTTCGTGGACGACGGCAGTGGGGCGGTGCGGGCGGTCCGGATCGCCGAGGTGACGGTGGAGAAGCGCGATGGCCGGCGGCTCGTCACCCCGGTGCCGGGCACTGAGCGGGAGCTGCCGGCCGACCTGGTACTGCTGGCGATCGGTTTCGACGGTACCGAGCCGCAGCCGCTGCTTGAGCAGTTCGGGGTGTCCCGTGACGAACGGGGCGCGGTAGCGGCCCGTGCGGACTGGCAGACCGATGTGGATGGCGTCTTCGTCGCCGGGGACATGCACCGGGGCGCGTCGTTGGTCGTGTGGGCGATCGCCGAGGGCCGGGCCGCCGCTGCCGCCATCCATTCGTACCTGGACGGGCGGGGTTCGCTGCCGGCGCCGGTGGGATCGGACGCTCGGCCGCTGGCCGGCTGAGGGGCGGGTGGCCGGGGGCGCGGGTGGCCGGGTGAAACGATTCACTTTGGTGAATTGTTTCGGTAGCATTACCAGCTAGTAACAAGCTCTACCCTGGCCACGCGCGCGGTCTCTGGGCTCCCCACCCCCCGGCCCTGTGGAGGTCCACATGCCACCCCGTGCACCCGCCCGCGCCCTGGCGGCGCTGGTCGCCCTCTGCGTCGCCGTTGTCGGCGCGGTGCTGGTCCCCAGCGCCGCGCAGGCCGCGACCATCAACTACGTCGCGCTCGGCGACTCGTACTCCTCCGGCGTCGGCGCCGGCCCGTACGACGGATCCAGCTGCCTGCGCAGTCAGAAGTCCTACGCCCCGCGCTGGGCTGCGGCGAATGCGGTGACCAGCTTCCAGTTCCCGGCCTGTGGTGGCGCGGTCACCGCCGACGTCATCAACAACCAGGTCGACTCGCTCAGCGCCAGCACCACGATGGTGACGGTCACCATCGGTGGTAATGACGTCGGCTTCGCCAGCGTGATGCTGACCTGTCGGTTCGGCAGCACCTCGGCCTGCACGGAGGCCATCGACGAGGCCCGGGACTTCGCCCAGACCACCCTGCCCGGCCGGCTGGACGCCACCTACGCGACGATCCGGGACCGGGCGCCGAACGCCCAGCTGATCGTGCTCGGCTACCCGCGACTCTTCGAGACCGGCTGGTGTGGCCTGTTCGGGATGAGCGCCACCAAGCGACAGCAGCTCAACGACGCCGCTGACCTTCTCAACAGCATCACCGCCGGCCGTGCCGGCGCGGCCGGTGCCGCCTTCGCCGACCTCCGTCCCCACTTCGCCGGCCATGGCGTCTGCGGTGACGAGCCCTGGATCAACGACGTCACCAGGATCATCGAGGCGTACCACCCCAACGACGAGGGCTACCGCGACGGCTACCTGCCGGCGCTGAACGCCGTCACCGGCTGATCCCGCCCGTCGGCCGGCAGTCCCAGGTGGACGGCCGGCCGACGGTGGCGGCGGGTGTGGACATCGACGTCGCCGGCCGCCGCCGTTGCTTCACGCTGGGCGGCGGTTCCCGACAGCGGCATCACCGATGCGGGGAAACGGTTCGATCGAGAAGACCACCTCGACCGGCACCTCGAAGTGGGCGGCGATCCGCAGCGCCAGGTGCAGGCTGGGCCGAAACTCCCCCCGCTCCAGGTAGCCGATCGTCTGGTAGTGCACTCCGAGCGCGTCGGCGAGCTGCCGTCGGGAGATGCCCCGTTCGGCGCGCAGTACCGCGATTCGGTTGTGCACGGTCTCGCTCATCAATGCCCTCTCATCCGACCCGCTGCATGGCCTGCTCCCGTCGGGCCGCGACCCGCGAGCCGGACTCCCGGCGGGCCATCCGTCGCAGCAGCACCGGCGCCAGCACGAGTCCGAGCACCGCCCACGCCCCGAGGACGGCAACCATCTCCAGATGGCGCCAGGATTCGCCGATCTCGACCGCCGCCAGGTCAGCCGGAAGCAGCGCGGAGCGCATGCCCAAGCCTAGCCAGTAGAGCGGGAAGACCTGGGCGGTGCCCTGGAGCCAGTCGGGCAGGCCGGTGATCGGGTAGAAGATGCCGGAGATGCCGATGAGCCCCATCACCGGCAGCACCACCAGCCCCATGTTGCGCGGGTTCTCGATCAGGGAGCCGATCATCGCGCCCAGCGGGAGCGTCGCCACCAGCCCGAGCGGCACCACCCAGGCCAGCGTGAACCAGGCGCCGGGGTCGCCCAGCCGGAGCCCGTCCAGGAAGAGCATCCCGGGGGTCAGTTGGATGACCAGGCCGATCATCGCGACCGAGGAGACCAGCACCAGTTTGCCGACCAGGTAGCCGAGCATCCCGTTCGGGATGGCCTTGGCCCGCAGCAGGGTGCCGTCCTCCCGGTCCACGACGAGTTGCTGGGCCAGCCCGAGCAGCCCGCCGAAGAGTAGGCCCATGCCCAGCGCGCTGGGCAGCGTCCGCGCACCGAGGGAGAAGTCGGTGCCGGGTACGGTCGCCCCCCGCATGAAGAAGACGGCGACCAGCAGCACCACCGTGGGGAAGAAGTAGTTCCACAGGTCCTGGCCGTTGGTGAAGGTGCTGCGCAACTCGATGGCTCCGCGCCGCAGGCCGACCCGGAGTGCGGTGGTCTTCGGGTTCATCGGGTCTCCTCCTGCTGCTGCCACACCCGATCGGCCCAGCCGGTACGGATTCCGGTCTCCTCCTCGTGCACCAGGGCCAGGTACGCGTCCTCCAGGTTGGCTCGGCGTACCTCCAGCTCCTGCACCCCGTCGCCGTGGTCGCGGAGCAGGTCGCGCAGGAACCCGGTGGCGTCCATGGTGGCGTGTACGTGGCGTTGGCCGTCGCAGGTCCAGCGGATCTCCGCATCGGTGGTCAGCCGGCGGGAGAGCTGGTCCGGCGAGCCCCGGGCGATGATCCGGCCGTTGGCCAGGATGACGATCAGGTCGGCGAGCTTCTCCGCCTCGGCCAGGTCGTGGGTGGTCAGCAGGATGGTGGTCTGGTCCAGGTCGGCGAGGCGGTGCACGAGCTCGTGGAACTCCCGGCGGGCCGCCGGGTCAAGGCCGACCGTCGGCTCATCCAGGAAGAGCAGCTCTGGCCGGCCCACGATGCCGACCGCCACGTCGAGGCGCCGCCGTTGCCCGCCGGAGAGCCGGGACACCCGAGCGTTGGCGTGTGCGGTCAGCCCGACAGCCGCCAGCAGGTCGTCCACCGGCCACGGGCGTTGGATCAGGTCGGTCGCGTACGGCGCGTAGTAGTCGCCGAGGTGGGAGAGGAGGTCCCGGACCCGCCACCGGCCGTGGTCACGCCAGGACTGGAGCACCACGCCGATCTGGGCACGCCACCGCTCGTCCCCGCGGGCGGGTTCAACGCCGAGCACCCGGACCGAGCCGGCTGAGGGCAGCCGGAACCCCTCAAGGATCTCGATGGTGGTGGTCTTGCCGGCACCGTTCGGCCCGAGCAGCGCGATCACCTCCCCTCGCTGCGCGGTGAGGTCGATGCCGTTCAGCACGTCCACGGTGCCGTAGCGCATGCGTAGGTCTCGAACGTCGAGGACCAAATGATCGTCGGGACTTCGGGGGGCCTCGACAGCCTCCGACCGTTCGACTGTAGTCATGCTCTTGAAGATAGCACCTCTACTACAGGATTAGGTATAGCAACTCTCTCCTGACGGGGTTGGGGCGGTGTTGCGGTGTGGGGGTTCCGCGAGTCGTATCCCTCTGGGGGGTCTTTGTCTGGATCGCCGGAGTGTGCCGTAGGTGGAACAACAGGTTACTGGGAGGTAGCTAGGCATTGACGAACGAGAATTACTGCCCGCATCATCGTTCGCACCGGTCGATCGGACTCGCACCGCACCCACCACCCTCATGGAGGTGCAGCCCATGCTGCTTCGAAAGACCGCCGTCGTGCTCGCGTTCGCGCTCGGCGCCACGCTCACCGTCCCCGGTGTCGCCGCCAGCGCAGCACCCGCCGTCCCGGAGGGCGCCGTCAGTGCGGCACCCGCCGGTGCTGCGGCTGAGCAAACGTCCACCCACGACGCCCCGGCGAGTAGCTCCGGTGCCGCCGCAGCCGGCCCGGCCGTGGCGACCAACAACCCGGTAATCATCGTTGGCGGGTTGAGCGGTTTCGCCTTCGCGTACGAGCCGCTCGCCGCGCGTCTGGGCGCCGATGGCTTCCGTCCCTTCATCTATGAACTGCCGGGGCTGGGCTTCGGCGACATCCCGACCTCGGCCCGCGCCTTCGCCGACTACGTCGATCAGGTTCGCGCCACCACCGGTGCCACCCGGGTGGATCTGGTGGGGCACTCCGAGGGGGGCTTGGTGGCCCGCTACTACCTGAAGCGACTCGGTGGCACCGGAGCCGTCGACCGATACGTCAGCCTCGGCAGCCCGCAGTACGGGACGTACGTGGCCAACGTCATCGCCTTCCTCGGGCTCGGCAGCTGCGCTGGTGTGGTGGCCTGTCAGCAGATGAGGATCGGTTCGGACTTCCTCGCCGACCTCAACGCCGGCGACGACACCCCCGGCTCGGTCAGCTACACCACGGTTCGTACGTGGCAGGACGAATTGGTGCGGCCGGTGCGCAACGCCGCGCTGGATGACGGGGCGAAAAACGTACTGATCCAGTCCTGGTGTCCGCTGCGGTTGGTCGGGCACCTCGGGCTGGCGCTGGACGGGACCACCTACACGGTGATTCGGCAGGCGCTGCGCGACGAGTCGATTCGCCCCAACTGCTGGGCCGTCTAGGCATGTCTTCCGGTGGGGCGGTCGGCACGTAGACCGCCCCACTGGGCTGTGCCGGCTGATCCAGTTGTCGCCCGGGCCGCGTGCCAAGCTGCTTCGGCCCTCCCGTGGCGTGCGTTCCCGGTCGCAGTGGGGCGGGGATCGGGCAAACCGGCGAGCGAGGTCGAATGTCCCCGCGCTGTTAACCCATGCCTTTCGGCCCGGCTTACCGTGGGCGGTACGATCTCGGGGCGCGCGGTCGCCGACGCCCGCCCCCCACGACGTTCCCGGCGGTTATCCACTGCCGGCCGTGCAGCCGCGCAACGTCGGAGAACGTGTTCGCACTGCGACAGGGGTCGGCCCGCGGACCGGCCCGGAGGAGAGATTAGCCTGATGGGCGTGACACGCCGCGCAAAGATTGTTTGCACACTCGGCCCCGCCGTCTCCTCGCCGGAGCGTATTCGTGGCCTTGTTGAGGCCGGAATGGATGTGGCGAGGCTCAACTTCAGCCACGGCAGCCACGCCGATCACGAGGCGGTTTGCCGGCTGGTGCGGGAGGCGGCCGAGGCGGCGGGGAGGCCGGTCGCGGTTCTCGCCGACCTCCAGGGTCCCAAGATCCGGCTTGGCCGGTTCGCTGACGGTCCGCACGAGTGGCGCACCGGTGACTCGGTGGTCATCACCGGTGATGACGTTCTCGGCACCCGGGACCGAGTCGCCTGCACCTACCGGAAGCTGCCCGAGGAGGTGAAGCCCGGCGACCGGCTGCTGATCGACGACGGCCGGGTCGCGGTCGAGGTCACCGACGTCACCGGCAACGACATCCGTTGCCTGGTCACCGAGGGCGGACCGGTCTCCAACAACAAGGGCGTCTCGCTGCCGAACGTGGCGGTCAGCGTCCCCGCGCTCTCCGAGAAAGACACCGAGGACCTGCGGTTCGCCCTCGGCCTCGGCGCCGACCTGGTGGCGCTCTCCTTCGTCCGCTCCGCCGACGACATCAAGCTGGTCCACGCCATCATGGCCGAGGAGGGTGTGCACCGGCCTGTGCTGGCCAAGGTGGAGAAGCCGGAGGCGGTGGATCAGCTCGGGGCGATCGTCCTGGCCTTCGACGGGATCATGGTGGCCCGGGGTGACCTCGGCGTGGAGATGCCGTTGGACCAGGTGCCCCTGGTCCAGAAGCGCGCGGTGCAGCTCTGCCGGGAGAACGCCAAGCCGGTCATCGTCGCCACCCAGATGCTTGACTCCATGATTGAGAACTCCCGGCCCACCCGTGCCGAGGCCTCCGATGTGGCCAACGCCGTGCTGGACGGTGCGGACGCGGTGATGCTCTCCGGTGAGACCAGTGTTGGAAAGTACCCGGTGCTCACCGTGAGCACCATGGCGAAGATCGTGGCGACAACGGAGGCGGGCTCGATCTCGGTGCCTCGGCTCCAGCACGATCCGCGTACCCACGGGGGCGCGCTCACCATCGCCGCCTCGTCGATCGCCCGGGCGATCGACGCCAAGGCTCTGGTGGCGTTCTCGCAGACCGGCGACACCGTCCGACGACTCTCCCGGCTGCACTGCGACCTGCCGTTGCTCGCGTTCACCCCGGTGCCGGAGGTGCGCGACCAGCTCGCCCTCTCCTGGGGTGTACAGACGTTCCTGATGCCCTTCGTTGAGCACACCGACGCCATGTTCCGGCAGGTTGACGAGGCGCTGCTCGGCCTCGGTCTGGCCAACCCCGGCGAATACGTCGTGATCGTCGCCGGTAGCCCGCCCGGAACCCCCGGCTCGACCAACACCCTGCGTGTGCACCAGCTCGGGTCGCTGGTTGACCTCGCTGCGGCCCGGGCGCTCCAGTGAGCGTTCGGAGCGAGCCGGACCCGCGATCCCCGCGGACACGACGGGGGGTCCGGTGAGCGAGTCCGGTGCGGTGGTCGGTCAGGCCGCAGTCGATCAGCTGCTGGAGGTGCTGGACCTCAGCCCGACCGGCGAGCGAACCTTCCGGGGGATGAGTCCGCAGGTCGGCCCGCAGCGGGTGTACGGGGGGCAGGTCGCCGGGCAGGCGTTGGTCGCCGCCGGGCGGACGGTCGATCCGGAGCGCTCCGTGCACTCCCTGCATGGCTACTTCGTGCGACCGGGCGATCCGAGTGAACCGATCGACTATCAGGTCGAGTGCGTCCGTGACGGTCGTTCCTTCTCCGTCCGCCGGTCAGTGGCGCTGCAGCACGACAAACCGATCTTCTTCATGTCGGCGTCTTTCCAACGTCAGGAGGAGGGGCTGGACCACCACGCGCCCTCCCCGCCGGACGTGCCCGGCCCGGACGAGGTACCGACGATGAGCGATCGGCTCGCCCGCTACCCGGAACGGCTGGGCATCTGGGCGCTGATTCCCCGGCCGATCGATGTCCGCTATGTCGGCGAGCCCGGCTGGGTGCGCCCTGGTGACCGTCCGGCCGAGCCGAACCAGCGGGTGTGGATGCGGATCGACGGCAAGCTCCCGGACGATCCGCTGCTGCACGCCTGTGCTCTGACGTACGCCTCCGACCTCACCCTGCTGGACTCGGTGCTGTCGGTGCACGGAGAGGTGTGGGGGCCCGGCGGGGTGGTGGGCGCAAGTCTCGATCACGCCCTCTGGTTCCATCGGTCGTTCCGCGCCGACGAGTGGTTCCTCTACGACTGCTGGAGCCCGTCGGCCTCCGGTGCGCGCGGGTTGGCGACCGGTCGGATGTTCACCCGGGACGGCCGGCAGATCGCCAGCGCGGTGCAGGAGGGCTTGCTGCGTAAGGTCGGGGCCTGACGCGCTTGTTGTCCCCGGGGAGGGCCGACCTTTCCACCGATTTACCGTTGGAACGGGTCGGCCCAAACAGTTCACGACGATGTTGCCTGATGGCGGTTTCATGCCGGTTTGGGGTGTGGTCGGGGGCACGGTGGTGGCGGAATCCCAGCCGCCGTCAGGGCGTTACACCATGCGTACGACCGAGCCGGCGTTCCGCCGATGGCGGATGCCAGCCGTGCGTGAGCCCCGGAATGTTGGCGGCCGGCCGGTCGTTACATCTGGACCCGGCGCCGTGCGTGTTCCCCCGGCCGCGGTAGCCGAGGATCTTCTCTTTCCTGTTTGAGCGCCGGACGGTGCTTGCACCCGCCCTTTGGCGTCTGAAGGCCCCCCTTTTCCTTCGGGCGTGCGTGTGTGGGTGTCGACCCCCGAATGGAGCAACCCTCATGATGAACACGATTCTGCGTCGTAGCGTGCTTGGTATCGCTGGTCTGGCCCTGTCCACCGGTGTCGTCGCCGGCCCCCTGGCCACCCTCACCGACACCACCCCCACCCCGGCCGCGGCGGCCGTTCAGGTGGCGAAGCCGGACAGGGACACGCTGATCCCGCACGGCACCCAGGGCAAGCAGTCACGCATCGACCTGGGTGATGAGCAGACCGCGAACGTGAAGGCCATCATCGAGGCCACCAAGAAGGCCGGCATGGACGAGCGTGCCGCCGTGGTGGCGATCGGCACCAGCCTGCAGGAGTCGAAGCTGGAGAACCTGGGACACCTGGGCGCGCGTAACGACCACGACTCGCAGGGCCTGTTCCAGCAGCGCCCGTCGTCTGGTTGGGGCACGGTGGAGCAGATCACCGACCCCGCCTACTCCACCACCGCCTTCCTCAACGGCCTCAAGCAGGTCGAGGGCTGGCAGGACATGCCGTTGACCGAGGCCGCCCAGAAGGTGCAGGTGTCGGCGTTCCCGTTCCACTACGCCCAGTGGGAGACCCAGGCCGCCGACCTCGTCGCCGAGCACTGGACCAGCTGACCCCACCCGCACCACCCACAAACAAACCCCCACAGACCTGACCCACACAAGGGGAAAGAACTGTTGGCCGGCACCCGAACCGGGTGCCGGCCAACAGCCATGTCCGGCCTCCCGAGCGCAGGCCTCCGGCTTGGTGGGGACCGAGGGATGGTCGGTCGTTGGCGGCCGAGCCGGTTAGCCTGTCAGCCATGCGTCTCTCCGCCCGGGTCGACTATGCCCTTCGCGCGGTCGCCGAGCTCGCCTCGGCGACCGGCAGTACCTCGACCGGCCGAGGGCGGTTCGTGACCGCCGAACAGATCGCCCGAGCCCAGGAGATCCCGCCGAAGTTCCTGGAGAGCATCCTGTTGCAGCTGCGTCGGGGCGGTGTGGTGCAGGCCCAGCGGGGCCCGGAGGGAGGCTACTGGCTGGCGCGGCCGGCGGGCGAGATCTCCCTCGCCGAGGTGATTCGGGTGATCGATGGTCCGCTGGCCCATGTC
Organism: Salinispora pacifica DSM 45544; assembly: GCF_000378845.1. Classification (NCBI taxonomy): domain Bacteria; kingdom Bacillati; phylum Actinomycetota; class Actinomycetes; order Micromonosporales; family Micromonosporaceae; genus Salinispora; species Salinispora pacifica. The sequence goes on from NZ_KB905359.1 coordinate 4,769,249, forward strand.
CGTGGGCAGCGCCCGGAGCAGCTCGGTTACCACGGTGCCGCGCGCGCCTTGCAGGATGTCTGGATCGCTCTGCGGGCAAGCGAACGCCAGATCCTTGAGCTGGTCACCGTAGCCGACGTGGCCGACGGTGCCCTTCCAGCCCGGGTTACCGAGCTGGTCGCCGACCCGCGCGCCTGGACCTGAGCCGCGCCTGGATCTAGGCCGCGCCTGGGTCTGAGCCGTAACTCGCCGTTGAACGTTGTTGACCCAGGCCCCACTCATACCGCATTGTCGACCAAGTCGATAGGAGATATCAGAAAACTAGGGAGGCGCGGTGCGTAAGCTGCTGGTCCTCGCGTTCGTGGGGTTGGCCGCGCAACTCGTTGACGGTGCCCTTGGCATGGCATATGGGCTGACCTCCTCAACGCTGCTGCTACTCGCCGGGATCGCACCGGCGGCTGCCTCTGCGTCGGTGCACCTCGCTGAGGTGGGCACCACGTTCGCGGCGGGCGTGGCGCACTGGCGGTTCGGCAACGTCGACTGGCGCGTCGTTGGGCGTATCGCCGTGCCCGGCGCCCTCGGCGCGTTCGCCGGAGCGACCTTTCTGTCTGCTCTCTCCACCGCTGCCGCCGCGCCCTGGATGGCGGCCATCTTGTTCACCCTCGGCGCGTACCTGCTGGTGCGCTTCGCCCGGCCGCTGCGCACCGAACGACGGGCTGGCCGGCTGCGTAGTCGCTTCCTTAGCCCCTTGGGGCTGGTCGCCGGTTTCGTTGATGCCACTGGCGGCGGCGGATGGGGTCCGGTGGCGACCCCCGCGCTGCTGGTCAGCGGGCGACTGGAACCTCGCCGCGTGATCGGGTCGGTGGACACCGCCGAGTTTCTCGTCGCCGGTGCGGCCAGCGTCGGCTTCCTGATTGGGCTTGGTTCCGAGGGCTTTCTGCTGCCGATGGTGCTCGCGCTACTGGCCGGTGGTCTGATCGCAGCACCGGTGGCCGCCTGGCTGGTGCGCCTCGTCCCGGCCCAACTGCTCGGTGCAGCGGTCGGCGGTGTGATTGTGCTAACCAACGCTCGTACGCTGATGCGCGCTCTCGATCTCGGCGCGGGGGTGCGACCTGTGGCGTACGCCCTGCTGGCCCTCGCCTGGGGAGTCGCGTTCGCGTTCGCGCTCCGGGCCTTGCTGCGCGCCCGTCGTGCCCGGACTGTCGTCGCTGTTGCCCGCAGCGCCACGCCATCCCGAGGTGCGAGCACCGCTGAGTCGCCCGGCGGTGACGTCGCCACCGAAGCGTCCCGCGAGGGGACGGTGGCCGGCTCTGGGCCGGTCCGGTAGCGCTTGCCGGGTGAGGGAGGGAGTGGGGCACCGGGCCGGCTTCGCGGAATCCGTCGACTCCGGCCCGGTGCGCCACAACTTGGCAACTCCCGACCCGTCCCGACCGGGAGTGCCAACCACCACCGAAACCAAAATAGGCGGGGCCCGCGTCCCAGGCGTGACAGGGAGGTGAAGATCCTGTTTCGGCGCGTAGTCAGGGCTGTGATCGGTCCTACCCCAGGCCTCGTGCCTGCTCGAAGATCAGACTGGTCTGGGTGTGCTGCACCGCCGGATCGACTGCCAGGTGGTCGAGCACGAAGTCCCGCAGCGCGTCCGCCGATGCCGCCCGGACATGCAGCACGTAGTCGTCCGCACCGGCCACGTGGAACACCGCCACCATCCCCGGTAGGCGTACTGATCGGGCGCGGAAGGCGGCTACCACGGCCCGGTCGTGGGCGGAGAGCCGTACCGAGATCAGCGCCTGCAACGGCAGGCCCATCGCCGCCGGATCCACCTCGGCGTGGAAGCCGCGGATCGCCCCGCATCCGTGTAGCGCCCTGGTTCGCGCGAGGCAGGTCGACGGCGCCACCCCTACCCGCTCGGCGAGGGCGTTGTTGGGGAGGCGGCCGTCCGCGGCCAGCTCCGCCAGGATTGCGCGGTCGGTGTCATCAAGGCTCGCGTAGGGTGGTGCCGGATTCGGGGAAGAGGACATAGCGCCATCTTTCCGGGAATCTATGCGAGTTTCAACGCAATGCTCCCGAATTTTGTTCGGGCTGAATACTTCTCCATGGCCAAATATTCAATCTCCCCGTCATGACGGTCTCCGGATGCCGAAGCCGAGCAGGTCGGGGTTGGGAGACGACTCCGTCGCCCAGCAGGGAGCCTTCGAGTAGCTCTCCCGGAATCCCCGGTGGCCAACCCGAGCCGGTGCCACGGCTCATCACCCAGCCACTCGCCGGGTGGCGGAGATCCGGAACAACCTCCCGGTATCGCTGGTCTGTCCCGGGCGTCTCGCCGGTGGGGCAGCACCGGCGCTGCCGGGGCGACCGGCGCGGTGCTGGGCGAGCGGGCACGCCCAGCGGTGGACTGTTGCGGCTGTCGGTTGCCGGGAAGCGGTGGCCGCGCCGACGACGGCTCCCTGCTGGTGACCTTCGCGCTGAACCGGAACGGGTGTGCCGCCGGGCGGCACCACCCTGCTGGGGCTGCCGCCCGCAGCTTGACGCCGCTCGCGATCTGTCAACCGCCGGCCACGCGACGGTTGGTGGTGTCCCCGGTGGGATTCGAACCCACACTGTCGGAGGTTTGAGCTCCGTTTCTCTACCGGTTGGAATACGGGGACAGTGGCGCCGACAGCCTCGGTGTCGGGTCATAGAGTACCCACTACGCTAAGGGGCGCGGCACCCGGTCGGGTGTCGGTACGGACTGGTGGGAGTTGCTCGTGGCCGAGACGCAGACGGACGCCGAGCGTAGGCGGGTACTGATCGCCGAGGACGAGGCGCTCATCCGGCTGGATCTCGCCGAGATGCTCGTCGAGGAGGGCTACGAGGTCGTCGGCGAGGCCGGTGACGGTGAGACGGCCGTCCGGCTCGCCAAGGACCTCAAGCCGGACCTGGTCATCCTCGACATCAAGATGCCCATCATGGACGGGCTGGCCGCCGCCGAGCGGATCGCCGGCGAGCGGATTGCTCCGGTCATCATCCTGACCGCCTTCAGTCAGCGGGACCTGGTGGAGCGGGCACGGGCGGCCGGTGCGATGGCGTACCTGGTCAAGCCCTTCCAAAAGAGTGACCTGGTCCCGGCGGTAGAGATCGCGTTGTCGCGCTACTCGGAGGTCGCCGCCCTGGAGGCGGAGGTCGCTGGCCTCACCGACCGGCTGGAGGTGCGTAAGGTCATCGAGCGCGCCAAGGGTGCGTTGATGACCACGTACGGGATGACCGAGCCGCAAGCCTTCAAGTGGATCCAGCGGACCGCGATGGACCACCGGATGACCATGAAAGAGGTCGCCGAGCGGATTCTCCAGGAGACCGCCGGCGGCGAGGTGCCCCGTCCGGCCCAGTAGGTCCGGTCCTTCTCCCTCTCCCTCTCCCGCGCCCTCTTCCGACGGTCGCTGCGGTCAGGGGTTGGCGCCGCCGCGACGTTCGCCCGTCCGGGGTGTGCACCCGGCGCGTACCGACGCCGCGGTTGTTCTTTCCTCCCGCCGGATCGATTGATGCCGGTGTCGCTGGTCGTGGCCGGCTGCGCTGGTCATCGCCGGTGTGCGTGCGGCCGCTGGCCAGCTGTGAAGGATGTTACGCGTTGGGGTCGTATTGGCGTTTGTATTCGTAACGGTTTGACAAGCGTGGCTTCGAGGGCTTCCGGGACCGTATCTCGACCAGTACGCTCCGCCATCACGAGCCGTAGCAGGTGTGTGGGCTCACATCGAGGTGGGGAGGCCGCCGTACTGGTGCGGCCGGCTGCCTCGGGTGTGCTCGGGCTCCTGCAACTGGAGGAGGTCTATAGCCGTGAGGCGTAAGTACGTACGGGCGCTCGGCGCCATTGGGTTGTCGGCAGCCCTCATTGGCGCTGCGGGCTGCCAGGCGGAGGAGGACAACTCCGCCGGCAGCAGTGACTGCGGTGGCAAGATCGCCATCTTCGGTGCCTTCAGCGGCCCGAACTCGGGTCTGGTGATCCCGTCGCGCGACGGCGCACTGCTTGCGGTGGATCAGCACAACGAGGCGAACCCGGACTGCGAGGTGACCCTGCAGGAGTTCGACACCCAGGGCGACCCGACCCAGGCCACGCCGGTCGCGAATCAGGTCACCGGTGACGAGTCCTTCCTGGGCGTCATCGGTGGCGCGTTCTCTGGTGAGAGCAAGGCGACGATGGCTGTTTACGAGGCGGCCGGGATGGTGATGGTCAGCCCATCGGCGACCGCGATCGAGTTGACCGCGGGCGGCAACGAGGTGTTCCACCGGGTGGTCGGCAACGACGCCGTCCAGGGTGCCGCCGCTGCCGTCTACCTCAGAGACGTCGTGCAGGCCGAGAAGGTCTTCGTGATCAATGACGGCACCACCTACGGCGCCGGCATCGCCGACGAGCTGACCGAGGCGCTCGGTGGGTTGGCGGGCGGCACCGATCAGGTGCAGGAGAAGCAGGTCAACTTCGCCGCCACCATCTCGAAGATCAAGGCTGCCGAGCCGGACGCGATCGCCTACGGCGGCTACACGAACGAGGCGGCGCCGTTGGTGAAGCAGCTGCGGGAGACCGGCATCACGACGCCCTTCCTCGGCTTCGACGGTCTCTACGACCCGTCCTTCCCGAAGGGTGCCGGGGCCAGCGCCGAGGGTGTGATCGTGACCTGCCCGTGCCTGCCGCCGGACAAGGCGGGTGGCACCTTCGCGGCTGACTTCGAAGCGGCGTACGGCGGGCCTCCGGGTTCCTACGGTGCCGAGGGTTTCGACGCCGCGAACGTGTTGATCGAGGGCTTGGCCGAGGGCAACACCACGCGTGCGGATCTGCTGGCGTGGGTCGACTCGTACGACAAGGAGGGGGTCTCGAAGTCCCTCAAGTTCGCCGACAACGGTGACGTGGACGAGTCCCGGGTGGTGATCTGGGCCTACGAGATCAAGGGCGGTGAGATCACGGCCCAGCAGGAGATCAAGCTCAGCTGAGCCAGGATGACCGTTGCGCGGCCGGGGCTTTCCCCGGCCGCGCAACGGTGCCAAAGGGGAGAAACCCGTGAATTTCGATGCCTTATTCGGCGACCTAGCCCAGCACACTGTCGACGGCTTGTCCAAGGGGGCGATCTATGCCCTCGTCGCCCTGGGGTACACGCTCGTCTATGGTGTGCTCCGTCTGATCAACTTCGCGCACTCTGAGATCTTCATGGTGGGCACCTTCGCGATCCTCGGTACCTGGTCGTTGCTCGGGGTGGCCGACAACCCTCCGATCGGGATGGCGATCGTCTACCTGCTCATCGGTCTGGTGGTCGGTGCGCTGGCCTCGGGTGCCACCGCGCTCACCGTCGAACGGGTCGCCTACCGGCGACTACGCCGGATGAACGCGCCGCCGCTGATCTTCCTGATCACCGCCATCGGGCTCTCGCTCGTCCTGGTGGAGATCTTCGCGCTGTGGATGGCAGGGTTCTTCTCGGGGCGCGGATTCACCGAGAACCGACTCGTGATCGGGATTCCGCCGCTGCTGAAGCAGGAGACGGTTCTCTCGGTGGCGGGCGCCGATATCACCAATGTGCAGATCATCATGGTGGTCTCCGCCCTCGTGATGCTCTACGGGTTGGACCAGTTCATCAACCGGACGCGGTACGGCCGTGGCGTGCGGGCCGTGGCACAGAGCCCAGACACCGCCGCGCTGATGGGGGTGCACCAGGACCGGGTGATCATGCTGGTCTTCGTCCTGGGCGGGTTGATGGCGGGCGCCGCGGCCCTGTTGTGGAACATGCGGTACGGGATCACCAAGTTCGACATCGGCTTCGTGGTCGGGCTGAAGGCGTTCACCGCGGCGGTGCTCGGTGGTATCGGTAACCTCCGCGGCGCACTGCTCGGTGGCCTACTACTCGGGGTCATCGAGGTGTACGCGGCGACGTTGACCCGATCCACCTGGGAGGATGTGGCCGCCTTCGTGGTGCTGGTGGTGGTGCTGATCTTCCGGCCGACCGGCCTGCTCGGTGAGTCTCTCGGAAAGGCGAGGGCATGACAGAGGCACTACGACAATTCAACGAGCGGCGCCGACACGTTCTGGGGGGTATGGGTGACCGGTGGCGGGCCCTGCCTCGTTGGCAGCGTTGGCTGACCCTGCTCGCGGGTGTTGCCTTCCTCTACTACCTGCCGTTCCTCGGTGACATCCCGGGGACGAACCTGATCATTCCGGGGCTGGACTGGTTCCGGACCGACTCCATCGACGGCGGCGCCAACTGGGCAGGGGTGCTCTTCGTCTGCGCCCTGTACGTCCTGGTGGCTATCGGGCTCAACGTCGTGATCGGGCTGGCTGGTCTGCTCGACCTCGGCTACGTCGGCTTCTACGCGGTGGGCGCCTACAGCGTGGCGCTGTTCGGGTCGGCCGAGTCGCCGGTTGTGGGGGCGTTGCAGGAACGGTTCGGCTTCTCCCAGGACTGGGCGATAGCGTGGGCGATCTGTATCCCGATCGCGTTGGCCTTCTCGTTGGTCGCGGGAGTTCTGCTCGGCTGGCCGACACTACGGCTTCGGGGCGACTACCTGGCCATCGTGACGTTGGGCTTCGGCGAGATCATTCGGATCGTCGCGAAGAACTCGGGGTGGGCCGGCGAGGCACAGGGCGTGCCCGGAATTCCCGGCCCGGAGGGCCCACCGTCGCCCGACAACAAGGTCTTCGGACTGCTCGACATCAAGCCCTGGTACTGGCTGGCGTTGAGCGTGGTGCTGGTGATGGTCCTGCTGGTTCGGCGGCTGGAGCACAGCCGGGTGGGGCGGTCGTGGCTGGCCATCCGGGAGGACGAGGACGCCGCCGCGGTGATGGGCGTCTACCCGTTCAAGTTCAAGCTGTGGGCGTTCGCCATCGGTGCCGCCCTGGGTGGGTTCTCCGGTCTGCTCTTCGCCAGCCGGTCGGCCTTCATTCAGCCCGAGACCTTCAACGTCCAGCTCTCCATCCTGTTCGTCGCGATGGTGGTGGTCGGTGGCTCCGGCAACATGGCGGGTGTGGCGGTTGGCGCCTTCCTGCTCGCGTACCTGCCGGAGCGGTTCCGCGACTTCTCGGAGTACCGGGTCCTCGCCTTCGGCCTAGCATTGGTACTCATCATGCTGTTGCGCCCGCAGGGTCTGTTGCCGAGTCGGCGACGAACGCGCGAGTTGCAGGACAGGGCGAAGGAGGCTCCGGCAAATGTTGCCTAAGCAGAAGACATCGCCCGAGGACGCCGCCCAGCCCGAGGTGCTGCTTGAGGTGGACCGGGTCACGCTCCGCTTTGGCGGGGTGGTGGCGCTGGACGATCTGAGTTTCAACCTGTACAAGGGTGAGATCCTCGGGCTCATCGGTCCGAACGGGGCCGGCAAGACCACCTGCTTCAACGCGATGACCGGGGTCTACCGGCCGACCTCTGGTGCGGTTCGGTTCGACGGACAGCAGGTCAGCGGACGGAAGCCGCACCGGATCAACCAGATGGGGATCGCCCGGACGTTCCAGAACATCCGGCTCTTCCCGGAGATGACCGCGCTGGAGAACGTGCTGGTTGGTGCGGACTCCCAGCACCGCACCAGCGTGGTCGGTGCGTTGTTCCGGCTGTACCGGGTCAAGCCGAAGCCGGAGGAACTGCCCACGGTCGATTCGACCAACGGCCTGGTGCGGCTCTGGCAGCAGGTTCGCCGCTCCTCGGCCCAGGTGTTCGGCATCTCGCGGCACACGCTTGAGGAGCGTGCCGGCGAGCGTAAGGCATACGAGTTGCTGCGCTTCGTCGGGATTGACGACCGCGCCAATGACCTGGCCCGCAACCTCCCGTACGGCTACCAACGCCGATTGGAGATCGCGCGGGCGTTGGCCACCGAGCCGAAGCTACTCTGCCTGGACGAGCCGGCCGCCGGCTTCAACCCGGCGGAGAAGGAGGAACTCCTCGAACTGATCCGCAAGATCCGGGATCGCGGTTTCACGGTGCTGCTCATCGAGCACGACATGCGCCTCGTCATGGGGGTCACCGACCGGATCGTGGTGCTGGAGTTCGGTAAGAAGATCGCTGAGGGGGCGCCCGCCGAGGTGCGGGACGACCCGAAGGTGATCGCGGCGTACCTGGGGGAGCCCGCAGATGCTGCTTGAGATTGACGATCTGACCCTCCGGTACGGCCGGATCGAGGCGCTGCACGGAATCAGCCTGCACGTGAACGAGGGCGAGGTGGTTGCCCTCATCGGTGCGAACGGCGCGGGTAAGACCACCACCATGCGGGCGATCTCCGGACTCCGGCCGGTGAGCCGGGGGGCGATCCGGTTCAACGGGGAGGACATCACCAACCTCCGAGCCGACCTGCGGGTACGGCGGGGCATCTGCCAGGCACCCGAGGGGCGGGGCATCTTCCCGGGCATGACGGTCCTGGACAACCTCGACATGGGGGCGTACACGCGTCGGGACCACGCCGGGATCGCCGCCGACCTGAAGCGGGTGTTCGAGCTGTTTCCGCGGTTGGCGGAGCGGCGTCGTCAGCTGGGGGGCACGCTCTCCGGTGGTGAACAGCAGATGCTGGCGGTCGGGCGGGCGTTGATGGCTCGGCCGAAGCTGCTGCTGTTGGATGAGCCGTCGATGGGGCTCGCTCCGATGATCATTCAGCAGATCTTCGATATCATCGTGGAGATCAACCAGCAGGGCACCACGATCCTCCTGGTGGAGCAGAACGCCCAGCAGGCGCTCTCCCGGGCCCACCGGGGGTACGTGTTGGAGACCGGCCGGATCGTCAAGGAGGGGTCCGGCCAGGACCTGCTGCACGACCCATCGGTCAAGGAGGCGTATCTGGGCGTCGCCTGATCGACGGCGCTGCCCACGCGGCCGGTCGTCCCGCCCCGGGACGACCGGCCGCCGCCCGCCGCCCCGGGTCCGGACTATCTCCACGCCGGGACGGCCGGGCCCGACGTGACTTTCCGCGCCGGCGCCCCGGTGCCGCCGCCCGGCCCTGTCGGCGGCACGGACTAGAGTCGCCACCGTGACAGCCACGAAGCCGCGCCTGCTCCTCGTTGACGGACACTCCCTGGCCTACCGGGCGTTCTTCGCCCTGCCGGTCGAGAATTTCTCCACCACGACGGGGCAACCGACCAACGCGGTCTACGGCTTCACCTCCATGTTGATCAATGTTCTTCGGGATGAGCAGCCGACACACATCGCCGTGGCCTTCGACGTCTCCCGGCACTCCTTCCGCACCGAGAGGTACGCGGCGTACAAAGCTGGCCGCAGCGAGACCCCGACCGACTTCAAGGGGCAGGTCAGCCTGGTCAAGGAGATCCTGGCGGCGTTGCGCGTCCCGGCGGTGGAAATGGTGGGCTACGAGGCGGACGACGTGATCGCCACGCTCACCCGGCAGGCCCGCGAGCAGGGGATGTCGGTCCTGATCACGACCGGAGACCGGGACGCCTTCCAACTCGTTGACGACGACGTCACGGTGCTCTACCCCCGCAAGGGCGTCTCCGACCTGGCCAGGATGGACCCAGCTGCGGTGACGGCGAAATACGGGGTACCTCCGCGGCACTATCGGGACCTCGCCGCGCTGGTTGGCGAGACCAGCGACAACCTGCCCGGCGTCCCGGGCGTCGGCCCGAAGACCGCCGCCAAGTGGATCACCGCCTACGGAGGGGTCGAGGGTGTCGTCGCCCGGGCCGACGAGATCAAGGGCAAGGCCGGGGCGAATCTGCGGGAGCGACTCGCCGACGTGATCCGTAATCACGAGCTCAACTGCCTGGTCACCGACCTGGATCTGCCCCTGCCGCTGGCGGAGACACGCTGGGCTGGCTGGGACCGGGAGGCGGTGCACCAGGTTTTCGACACGCTGGAGTTCCGCATCCTTCGGGATCGGCTCTACCAGTACCTGGACGCGGTTGAGCCGGAAGCCGAGGCGGGTTTTGACCTGGCGGGCGAGCTCCTCGTCGAGCCGGGGGCGCTCGCCGCCTGGCTGGGAGCGCACGCGGCACCGAACACGCCGGTCGGCCTCGCCGTCACGCTCGACACCGGGCCCAATCGGCGGCACCTCGCCGACGTGACCGGCATGGCGCTGGCGACCGCCGCCGGGGCCGGGGCCTGGTTCGACCCCGGCCGACTCGACGCCGCCGACGAGGCCGCCCTGGCGGGGTGGCTGGCGGATGCGAGCCGACCGAAGGTGCTGCACGACAGCAAGCCGGCGGTGCTCGCGTTCGCCGCCCACGGGTGGTCGATCCGGGGCATCACCAGAGACACGCAGATCGCCGCCTACCTGGCCCGGCCCGACCAGCGCTCCTACGACCTGACTGACCTGGCGCTGCGATATCTGCACCGGGAACTGCGGGTTGACCTGCCGGAAACCGGCCAGCTCACCCTCGACGGCCTGGGTGATGACGGTGCGGCCGAGCAGAACCTGATGCTGCGGGCTCGAGCCACCCTCGACCTCGCCGACGCGATCGACGCGGAGTTGTCGCGGGACGGCGAGCAGTCGGCCCGGCTGATGGCTGAGGTGGAGCTGCCGCTGATGCGGGTGCTCGCCGGCATGGAGCGCACCGGCATCGCCGCCGACACGCAGTACCTGTCCGAGCTGGAGGCGCACTTCGCCGCGGAGGTGAAGGCCGCCGCGCAGGGCGCGTACGAGGCGGTCGGGCGGGAGTTCAACCTGGGCTCCCCGAAGCAGTTGCAGGAGATCCTCTTCGGCGAGCTGGGGTTACCCAAGACCAAGCGGATCAAGACCGGCTACACCACCGATGCGGACGCCCTGCAGTGGCTACACGGGCAGAACCCGCATCCGGTGCTCGGGCACCTGCTGCGTCACCGGGACGTGGCGAAGCTGAAGACCACGGTTGACGGGCTGCTCAAGTCGGTCTCTGATGACGGTCGGATCCATACCACCTTCAACCAGACCGTGGCGGCCACCGGTCGGCTCTCCTCCACCGAGCCGAACCTGCAGAACATTCCGATCCGTACCGAGGAGGGGCGGCGGATCCGTCGGGCCTTCGTGGTCGGCGCCGGGTACGAATGCCTGCTCACCGCCGACTACAGCCAGATCGAGATGCGGATCATGGCCCACCTGTCGGCGGACCAGGCCCTGATCGATGCCTTCAACTCGGGCCGCGACTTTCATGCCGCCACCGCCTCATCGGTCTTCCAGGTGCCGGTGGAGACGGTCACCCCCGACCAGCGGCGCAAGATCAAGGCGATGAACTACGGACTGGCCTACGGGCTGAGCGCGTTCGGCCTCTCCCAGCAGCTCGGCGTTTCCGCCGAGGAGGCGCGCGGGCTGATGGAGATCTACTTCGCCGGTTTCGGTGGGGTGCGCGACTACCTGCAGGAGGTGGTGGCCCGGGCCCGGCGCGACGGCTACACCGAGAGCGTCCTCGGCCGTCGCCGCTACCTGCCCGACCTGGTCAGCGACAACCGGCAGCGGCGGGAGATGGCCGAGCGGATGGCGCTCAACGCTCCGATCCAGGGCTCTGCCGCGGACATCATCAAGGTGGCGATGATGAACGTTGACGCGGCGGTGCGCGATGCCGGGCTGCGTTCCCGGATGCTGCTCCAGGTGCACGACGAACTGGTCTTCGAAGTGGCCCCCGAGGAGCGGGAGGTGCTGGAGACGCTGGTCCGGCGGGAGATGGGCGGGGCCTACCCGCTGTCCGTGCCGCTGGAGGTGTCGGTCGGGGAGGGGCGGGACTGGAACAGCGCCGACCACTGACCGGCCTACTACCGGCCGGGCCCCCGGCGTTCCCTGGGCGGGGTGCCGTGCCGTCGGAGCGCCTTGCGGGACGGGCCCCCCGGTGGCGGTAGCGGGCCCTTGGTCGGGTCGTGCCCCCAGTTCATCAGGGAGTACCGCCATCGGGTGTCCCGAACGTCGCCACTGGGCCGTTGCGCCATGTGTCGGCGGACATAGCCGACAACTTTCCGCATGTGTCGGTAGTCGTCCTCGGAGAGATCGCCCCGTCGACGCCGGAGCAGGTCGAGGATTCGTCGGCCGGAGCGGTGGCCGACCGTCTCGCCGCCCTGGTCGCCCCGTCTTCGCCAGCCCACATGCTTGGACTTCTCGGTCTCCAGCCACTTCGACAGTTCACCGGGGCGCATGTTCACCGCCGCGGTGAAATCTTGGTAGGTCTGCTGCGGGTCGTTACGACGGCTCACGGCGTAGCACCTCCTGTCCGGCCCGGTCCGCCTGGCTTACCCGGGCCAGAACTGCGGAAACGGCCCTGACGACGGTGCGCTGGTTCGCCTCGTTCGCGCCCGGCGAGCCAGCGCGGGTACGGGGACCACCCTTATCCTGGTCGGATGGCCCTACGACTCCAGACGCGCGCATCCGACTCGCCCTGGATCGACGCCGTCTGGACCGGCACGAGTACCGGGGTCGTGGAGATGACCTCGGTAGCTACGGTCTGTTGGGGCCTGGTGTTCTGGGAGCGGCTGGGTACCGCGTACGCGGCCATCACCGGGCCCGAGACGAGGACCAGCGCCGCACCGGTGCCGGAGGGCGCGAGCTTCGTCGGGATCGACTTCGCCGTCGGTACGTCGTTGCGGACCGTGTCGACGCCGGCGCTGGTGGACGGCGGCGCCGAGCTTCCCGACGCCACCCGCCGGACCTTCCGGCTGGCGGGCGCCCGCTGGGAGACCCCCGGCCCAGACGACGCCGAGGCCCTGGTAGACCGCCTGGTCCGGAGCGGAGCCGTAGTCCGTGACCCGATCGTCACCGCGGTCCGCCGGGGCCACCGGCCCTCCGTCTCGCAGCGGACCGTCGAGCGTCGGTTCCGAGCGGCAACCGGGCTCACCCAGGGCGCGGTACGGCAGGTCGAACGGGTACGCGAAGCGGCGGCGCTCCTGGCCGCCGCCGCCCCGGTCGCCGATGTCGTCTCCCGTCTTGAGTACGTCGACGAGCCGCACCTGGCCCGTGCGCTGCGCCGGTACGTGGGCCGTACGGCGCGGCAACTCCGCGCGGGCGAGGGCGGCCCGATCGCTCTGGATCTGGATTAACGGACGACGTCATAGAGCAGCTTGACGACACCGTTCGGGTAGGCCGCGGTGTCCCGGAGGCGCAGGGGCTGCTTGGCCCTGTCCGCCGTGCTGAACAGGCGCTTCCCGGCACCGAGTAGGAGTGGGAAGCAGAGCAGGTGGTACCGGTCGATCAACCCGGCGTCGGAGAGCCGTCGGGCGAGTTCGGCGCTGCCGTGGATGAATATCGCGCCGCCCTCGCTCTGCTTGAGCTCGCGGATGTCCTCGGTTGATCGCAGGACCGTCGTCGGTCCCCACCCCGGGACGAGGGCGTCGTCGGACAGCGTGGTCGAGACGACGTACTTGGGCAGTTCCCGGTAGTCGGCGTGGTCGTCCGAGTCGCGCCAGATCGGTGCGAATGCCGCGTAGCTCCGGCGGCCGAACATCAGTGCCGAGGTCTCCTTGAGCTCCTCGCCCTTGAGCGAGAAGACCTCGGGTAGGAATTCGATGTCCTTGAACACCCAGCCGCCGCTGCGGTGCTCCTCACCCGGCCCGCCGCCGGGGGAGTCCAGGACGCCGTCTAGCGAGATGAACCCGGTGTAGACCAGCTCACGCATGTCTCGTGCTCCCAGGAGTAGGCGACCGGCGTCACCATGTCGATCGAACGGCCGTCACCCTGCTCGCGCGGGATGAACCCACCGAGAGGAGGTAGCGCCCGGCCGACGCACCGTGGTGGAGCGCGCCGCCCATGCTAGGCAACCGCCACCGGTGGAGTCTTGGACGAAAACGACGGCCGCCGCGTACCCGGGTTGCCACGATCCGTACCGTTGGCAGGATGCAGCAGTCCGAACCGGCGGTCACCCGTCGCGTGGTGTCAGCGACTGAGGGGCGGGCGGCGAGCCGACGGTGGTGGGACCAGGACGCCGACAGCTATCAGGCGGAGCACGGTGCGTTCCTCGGGGATGTTGATCTCGTGTGGGGTCCCGAGGGGCTGCGGGAGGCGGAGGCGCGGCTGCTCGGTGCCGTTGCCGGGGCTCGGGTCCTGGAGTTGGGGTGTGGCGCGGCCGCGGGCTCCCGTTGGCTGGACGGGCAGGGGGCGGCGGTGACGGCCCTCGACCTGTCCGCCGGCATGTTGCGGCAGGCCCGGCTGGCCGCCGAGCGCTCGGGCGTGCGGGTGCCACTCGTGCAGGCCGACGCCCTGGCGTTGCCGTTCGGGGCGGGCGTCTTCGACACCGTGCATTCCGCGTTTGGCGCGGTTCCGTTTGTCGCGGACTCGGCGACGCTGATGCGTGAGGTGTTTCGGGTGCTGCGACCCGGCGGAGCCTGGGTATTCGCGGTTACCCACCCGCTGCGCTGGGTCTTTCTGGATGACGCCGGCGAGGGCGGTCTGGTCGCGGTGCACTCCTACTTCGACCGCCGCCCCTACGTGGAAGAGGACTCGTCGGGAGTGCCGACCTACATCGAGGCACACCGCACCGTTGGTGATCGGATCCGGGACCTGGGTGCCGCCGGCTTCGTGCTTCGCGACCTGGTGGAACCGGAATGGCCGCCGGGGCACGAAGAAACCTGGGGGCAGTGGAGCCCGTTGCGGGGCCGGCTGATCCCGGGCACCGCCATCTTCGTCGCCGAACGGCCCGCCACCTGACGGCCCTCAGCGGCGCAGGCGTGGTCCCGGTGCAGGGACGGGCGAGAGTGCGGCATCGGGTGCTGGCAGTGCGCGCCCGCTGGCTGGCGCCGCTGGGTTGGTGCCGGTGGGGGCGGTGTGATTCGGGTGACAGGCCGGGCGTGTTATTCGACGATAATCCGCTTTCGCAGGTGGCGCGATGGTGAGCGGGTGGGAGGCCTTGCACGCTGTGGTAATGCAGAGGGTAGGGTAGACGATGCGCTCGCGGATTGTGTGCCTCGGTAGGGAGCAGGTGCGCGGTCGACGGAGCCACATCATGATCCCGCGCAGTGATCGTTCGGTGTGTCCGGCGGCGGGTCCGTTTGCGCGAACAGGTCACCGCGGCTCACATCCGTGATGACAACCATCCGACCGGAGCAACCGCCCACATGACGAGCAGCATCGAGGCCCCCTCGAGCGCCACCAAGGTCACCGTCGACGATCTCGGAAGCGAAGAGGCTTTCCTCGCCGCGATCGACGAGACCATCAAGTACTTCAATGACGGCGACATTGTCGAAGGCACCGTCGTCAAGGTCGATCGGGACGAGGTCCTGCTCGACATCGGCTACAAGACCGAGGGCGTCATCCCCTCTCGGGAGCTGTCGATCAAGCACGACGTGGACCCCGCCGAGGTCGTCTCGGTCGGTGACCACATTGAGGCCCTTGTGCTCCAGAAGGAGGACAAGGAGGGGCGGCTGATCCTCTCGAAGAAGCGGGCGCAGTACGAGCGCGCCTGGGGCACGATCGAGAAGATCAAGGACGAGGACGGCGTGGTCCGCGGCTCGGTCATCGAGGTGGTCAAGGGCGGCCTGATCCTCGACATCGGGCTCCGCGGCTTCCTGCCGGCCTCCCTGGTCGAGATGCGTCGGGTGCGGGACCTCCAGCCGTACGTCGGCCGCGAGCTCGAGGCCAAGATCATTGAGCTGGACAAGAACCGTAACAACGTGGTCCTGTCCCGCCGGGCCTGGCTCGAGCAGACGCAGTCCGAGGTGCGCACCGAGTTCCTCAACAAGCTGCAGAAGGGGCAGGTCCGGAAGGGCGTTGTCTCCTCGATCGTCAACTTCGGCGCCTTCGTTGACCTGGGCGGCGTGGACGGCCTGGTGCACGTCTCCGAGCTCTCCTGGAAGCACATCGATCACCCGTCCGAGGTGGTCGAGGTGGGCCAGGAGGTCGAGGTCGAGGTCCTCGACGTCGACCTGGATCGCGAGCGGGTCTCGCTGTCGCTGAAGGCGACCCAGGAGGACCCGTGGCGGCAGTTCGCCCGCACCCACGCGATCCAGCAGATCGTGCCCGGTAAGGTCACCAAGCTGGTGCCGTTCGGCGCGTTCGTCCGGGTGGACGACGGCATCGAGGGTCTGGTCCACATCTCCGAGCTGGCCGAGCGCCACGTGGAGATCCCGGAGCAGGTCGTCCAGGTCGGCTCCGAGGTCATGGTCAAGGTCATCGACATCGACCTGGAGCGTCGCCGGATCTCGCTGTCGCTCAAGCAGGCCAACGAGGGCTTCGTCGAGGGCGAGGAGCACTTCGACCCGACCCTCTACGGCATGGCGGCAACCTACGACGCCGAGGGCAACTACATCTACCCCGAGGGCTTCGACCCCGAGACGGGCGAGTGGCTCGAGGGTTACGAGAAGCAGCGCGAGACCTGGGAGCAGCAGTACGCTGAGGCGCGTCAGCGCTGGGAGGCCCACCAGAAGCAGGTGCAGGCATCCCGCGCCGCCGACGCCGAGGCTGCGGCCAACCCGCCGGCCGCCAGCCCGACCACCACGGCGACCGCGGCTCCGACCCGGCAGGCGGAGGAGCCCTCCGGCACCCTCGCCACGGACGAGGCGCTCGCCGCCCTGCGGGAGAAGCTCGCTGGCGGCAAGTGATCCGAGGGCTCTGGGCCGCCCCGCGGCGAGCCGGAGCCGGTACTGACGACGGGCCCCGCCCCGGTGATCGACAGATCGCCGGGGCGGGGCCCCGCCGTTTCCGCCGACCGGGGTGAGCCGGGGCGCCGGTGTGGCGTGCTGCCGACTGATCAGGTTGACTGGTCCGGTGTTGATGGTGGGACTGACCGGTGGGATCGGCTCGGGTAAGAGCGCCGTGGCGGCCCGACTGGCGGGGCTGGGTGCGGTGATTGTGGACGCCGACCAGCTCTCCCGCGAGGTGGTGGCGCCGGGCACCGAAGGGCTCGCGGAGATCGTCGCCGCCTTCGGTGATCGGGTGCTCGGCTCGGACGGGGCGCTCGACCGGGCGGCGCTCGGCGCCCTGGTCTTCACCGACGAACCGGGTCGCCGGGCCCTGGAGTCGATCATCCACCCGCGGGTCCGGACCCGCACGGCCGAGCTGGTGGCTGCGGCGCCCGCCGGCGCGGTCGTCGTCAATGACGTACCGCTGTTGGTCGAGTCGGGGCTCGGCCCCACGTACCACCTGGTGGTCGTGGTGCAGACGGCCCTGTCGATCCGCCTGGAACGGCTGACCCGCGACCGGGGGATGGCGCCGGCCGAGGCGCGGCGGCGGATCGCCGCGCAGGCCGACGACGCCCGCCGCCGAGCGGCAGCGGACGTGTTGCTGACCAACGACGGGACCCGCGACGAGTTGCACCGCGCGGTTGACGCGCTCTGGGCCGACCGGCTGCTGCCCTACGCGGTCAATCTCCGCGACCGGCGGGCAGCCGACCTGCCCCTTCCCGAGCAGGTCGAGGTCGACCTGCCGCGGCCCGAGCGGGTCTTGGTTGACCCGCCCCGGTCCGAGCGGGTCGTGGTCGGCCCGCCCCGGTCCGAGCAGTACGCGCGACTGGCCGCCCGGATCCACCGCGCTGTCACCGCCGCGGACCTGCGGATCGACTACCTCGGATCGATGGCGATTCCAGCATCGGACTCGGCGGATGTGATCGACATCCAGCTCACCGTGCCGCGCCTGGGTGACGCGGACGGAGCGCTGGCCGAGCAACTCGCGGACGCCGGGTTTCCCCGGCTGCCCGAGCCCGCGCGGAGTGCGGCACGCTGGCCGGAACGGGTGCACGGCAGTGCTGACCCGGCGCGCCCGGTGCGCCTGTACGTCCGGGAGGCGGGCTGGCCCGGCGGGCGGCCGTGAGGGCCCGCGGCGGTGACCGCGGACAGCGCCCCGCCCGGGCGGTGTGCGTCAAGAGGGTCCGCCCGTGGCACCGTCCTCGAACGTGAGGTCTAGCTGTGCCCAGGTCCCGGCCGCCGTCGGGAACTGCAGCCGGTGGGGGAGCCCGGACCGGTCGAGCCAGTAGCGAATCGGTTCGCCGACGGCCGCCACCACCTCGACCACATCCAGCTCGGCGCCGGTCAGTCGGTCGCCTCGGATACGGCGCGCCGTGCCCGCTTCGGCGGGTGTCGCCGCGCGCAGCGCGGCGTCGAGCAGGGCGGTGAGCTCAGCGTCGGGAGCGGGTTCCCAGCCGGTGGTGGGGACGGGCAACGGTGGCGGCACCGGGTCCACCCCGGCGCTGACGGCTACTGGCAGCTCGGTCTGGGTGGTGCGTCCATGTTCGTGCCGGAGCAGGGTACGCCGACGTGGGACGTCAAGGTCATCCACCGCGAGGTATGCGCTGCGTCGGCTCCAGTTGATCCATCCCGTCCCCCGGAGGTTGGCGGCAGAGCCGAGCAGCGCCGTGAGGGTGGCGCGCGCCTCGCCCGCGGTGCGGAGCTGGGTAGGGAGTGACATCAGGCGGCGGCGTTCGGCCGCGCTGAGCTGCCGCGGGGTACCGGCCTGCCCACCGAGGGCCTCCACCGGACGTAGCGACGGTCGGTCGGCGCGGTTCAGTCGTACGGTGACCGGGCCGAGGTCGGGGAGCTGGGCCTCCAGCCGGTGTAGCCGCGCCTCCCGATCCACCCACCAGTGGACCTCGGTGGCCGGCGGTGGATTTGGTGCGCCGGGTCGGGCCGGCGGTAGCCCGGCGGTGAGGACGTCGGTTCCGTCGGCGCTGGCGATCCACCGTGCCGTCTCCCCGACTGGTGGATCGGCCCGGTCGGTGGCGAGGGCGAAGAGCAGGTCGAGCAGCGGCCGGAGGCGGTCGCCCGTCGGCGGGGCGGCTAGCCGCCACCCGTCAGCAGGGGGTACCAGGGGCGGGGACGCCGGTGCCGGGGGTGCCGGGGTGGTGGAGTCCGGGCGGAGTAGCAGCACTGCGGGCGTCGCCTGGAGCAGCCCCCGTTGGGCGCCCAGGCCGGGACCGCCGAGATCGAGGTAGAGCAGCCGTCGGGACCAGTCGACCCAGCCGACCAGGTCGATCCGGGTGGCTCCGGTCCCCGCCGTCAGATGTACACCGGCTCGCAGCTCGCGGTAGTTGGTGACCCGTACCGCGGCGAGTCGGGTTCGCTCGTCGGCGGTTGGCCGGCGCGATGGCTCGGCTGGCTCGGGTATCCAGCTCAGGCCGAGAACCAGTGCGGTGGCGGCGAGCAGGGCCACCGCGGCGAGCGTACGGAGGATGGTCCGGCGGCGGCCGGTGATCCGGGGAAGCTGGCCGGTCTGGCTGTCGTCGGGGGCGGTCGAGGTGGGCTGGGTATCGGGCGTGGGCCGATGCCGGGGGGTGCGGCGGGGACGGGGGGTACGGCGGGTGCGGGCAGAGGACTCCACGGCATGTTGAACGGAGCCGACCGGCCGCGGGTGACGCGTGTTGCGCTCGCGGCGGCCGGTCAGCGCGGTCAGCGCGACCACGTCGGGTGCGCACGCCGGAAACGGGTGCTGCGACCACGTGCCGGGGGGTGGGGGCCATCCTGGGCCCGTTGCCGGCCCGGTCGGCCGCCGCGAGCGGCCTACCCGAAAAGCGTAGCTCGCCGGGTGCGGGCCGACAACGAAATATCGAAGCTGATCACCGGACCTCTGGTAGTCGCCCCGGAATGTCGGCCACCGAGCGTACGGTGGGGCCATGGCGCTCGACATTCCCCGGCTGGACGGCCGTTTCCAGGTCGTCAGTGATTTCCAGCCGGCCGGTGACCAGCCGGCCGCGATCGATGACCTGGAGAAGCGGGTCCGGCGTGGCGACCGGCACACGGTGCTGCTCGGCGCGACCGGCACCGGCAAGAGCGCCACCACAGCGTGGTTGATTGAGCGGCTGCAGCGCCCGACGCTCGTGTTGGCGCCGAACAAGACCCTCTGCGCCCAGCTGGCCAAGGAGTTCAGCGAGCTGCTGCCAAACAATTCGGTGGAGTACTTCGTCTCCTACTACGACTACTACCAGCCCGAGGCGTACATTCCGCAGACCGATACCTACATCGAGAAGGATTCCTCGATCAACGAGGAGGTGGAGCGGCTGCGCCACTCGGCCACGATGTCGCTGCTCACCCGCCGGGACGTGGTGGTGGTCGCCACCGTCTCGGCGATCTACGGCCTGGGTACCCCGGAGGAGTACCTGGACCGGGCCGTCCGGGTGGTCACCGGTCAGGAACTGGACCGCGACCAGCTCCTGCGCCGGCTGGTCGACATTCAGTACGCCCGCAACGACATGGCCTTCCAGCGGGGCACATTCCGGGTGCGGGGCGACACCCTGGAGATCATCCCCGCCTACGAGGAGCTGGCGGTCCGGATCGAGCTGTTCGGGGATGAGGTGGAACGGCTCTATTACCTCAACCCGCTCACCGGTGATGTGGTCCGGGAGGTCGACCACCTACTGATCTTCCCCGCCACGCACTACGCGGCCGGGCCGGCGCGGATGGAGCGGGCGATCCGTGACATCGAGGCTGAGCTGGGCGAGCGGCTGGCCGAGCTGGAGCAGCGGGGCAGTCTGCTGGAGGCGCAGCGGCTGCGGATGCGGACGACGTACGACATCGAGATGATGCGGCAGGTCGGCTTCTGCTCCGGCATCGAGAACTACTCGATGCACATCGACGGCCGACTGCCCGGCAGCCCGCCGCACTGCCTGCTCGACTACTTCCCGGACGACTTCCTCACGGTGGTTGACGAGTCGCACGTGACCATCCCGCAGATCGGCGGGATGTACGAGGGCGACGCGTCGCGCAAGCGGATGCTGATCGACCACGGCTTCCGACTGCCCAGCGCCGCCGACAACCGGCCGCTGCGGTTTGACGAGTTCCTGGAGCGGGTCGGCCAGATGGTCTTCCTCTCGGCCACCCCTGGCTCCTGGGAGTTGGAGCACGCGCAGGGCGAGTATGTGGAGCAGGTCATCCGACCGACCGGCTTGGTTGACCCGGAGGTGGTGGTCAAGCCGACCAAGGGCCAGATCGATGACCTCATGCACGAGATCAAGTTGCGTACCGAGCGCGACGAGCGGGTGCTGGTCACCACGCTGACGAAGAAGATGGCCGAGGACCTGTCCGACTACCTTCTGGAGAACGGTATCCGGGTGCGTTATCTGCACTCCGAGGTGGACACGCTGCGCCGCGTCGAGTTGCTGCGGGAACTCCGGAAGGGTGACTACGACGTGCTGGTCGGTATCAACCTGCTGCGGGAGGGGCTCGACCTGCCGGAGGTGTCGCTGGTTGCCATCCTCGACGCGGACAAAGAGGGCTTCCTGCGCAGCGGCCGTTCATTGATCCAGACGATCGGGCGGGCGGCGCGTAACGTCTCCGGCCAGGTGCACATGTACGCCGACAAGATCACTCCATCGATGGCGGAGGCGGTCGGGGAGACCAACCGGCGCCGGGACAAGCAGATCGCGCACAACGAGGCGCACGGCATCAGTCCGGAGCCGCTGCGCAAGAAGATTCACGACATTCTCGACGACATCTACCGGGAGGCGGAGGAGACAGACAACCGGGTCGGTGGAGCGGCCCGGCAGCTCTCCCGCGGCAAGGCGCCGGTGAAGGAGACCCGTAGCCGCAGTCGAGCCGCCGCCGGACCGGCCCGGGAGGGAATGGCCCGGGCGGAGCTGGCTGAGCTGATTCAGGAGCTGAATGGCCAGATGCTCGCCGCTGCGCGGGAGTTGCAGTTCGAGTTGGCCGCCCGGATTCGTGACGAGATCTCCGAGTTGAAGAAGGAACTACGCGGGATGGATGCCGCGGGGGTGTCGTGACCCTTGGCTGCGATGGCGGGTGCATGCCGCCGGCTACCAGAACAGCGGCATGCACCCGGATGCACGGCGCGACCAACCGGACCCGGTGCCCCCGAGCGCATCGGGGCCAGCGGTCGGTGCGTGTGGGGACACCGTAGGCGCTGGGTGTGACAGCCTTTGCCGGCGCCGGGTCACTGGGCGGTCACCTGTCGACCGGCCCGGCAGCTGATCTACCGGTCATCGGAGCGGTCATTGCCCGCCCGGCACGTCGGTGAAGTGTTCGACCTGCGGCGGATTGGCGAAGTGCGGGCTGATCAGCTCCCGCCACCGGCGAAACCGGTCGGAGGCGCGAAAGTTCTGGTCGTGCGCCTCGACCGAGTCCCACTCGACCAGCAGTACGAACCGGGACGGGGACTCGACCCCGCGAGTCATTCGCACCGAGCGGCAGCCGGGCGTATCGGCGAGCACCGAGTGTCCCTTGGCGTACGCGGCTGCGAAGGCCTCCTCGTGTCCTGGCAGTACGTCAATCAATGCGACTTCGAGCACCATGTGTGCAGCTTCGCACGGTGGCTGGGTCAGCTCGCCGTCTGGGTAGCCGAGGTCGGCCGAGGGCGAACCGGCGGGCCGCCGACTACCAACCCGGGCTCCTCGGTCTTATTGCTGGGGCAGCTCGGCCGGCTCCGGCGCGGTACTTACGCCCGCTGCCCCGCTGTCTCGCCGCGCCCCGCGCCCCGCTGCACCGCCGTGACCAGGGGTTGGTGGACGTGAGGGGGACACCGGCCGCCCACTGTGCGGTGGCTCCACGAGGTGGGCGACAATGAACGGCGGAGGGGAGTATTCCCCCGCGATGGAGTCGTCAGCACGGTCGAGTGCGAGCCCGATAACTCGACCCGGCCCCATCGGTCACTGCCCCGGAAGGGGCGGTGGCGGAAGAGACCTCCGACAGTCACCATAGTCGGCGTCATCGGCACACCCCGTCCTCCTGGGCGTACGGTGCGCCGATTGTTGCGTGTCTGCCGGAGGTTGAGCCTTGGACGTGTCCGGACTGGTGTGGGCGGGGACACTCGTCGCACTGACCGCGATCCTCATCATCGATCTGTTGATCATCGGTCGTCGCCCACACGAACCCAGCATGCGGGAGTCGAGTCTCTGGGTCGGCTTCTACGTCGCCCTCGCGCTGGTCTTCGGCGCGGGAATCTGGCTCGTCTCCGGGCCGAGCGCGGCGGGGCAGTTCTACACCGGTTGGCTCACCGAGTACAGCCTCTCGGTGGACAACCTCTTCGTCTTCGTGATCATCATGGCCCGTTTCGGTGTGCCCCGGATCTACCAGCAGAAGGTCCTGCTCATCGGCATCGTGCTCGCGTTGTTGATGCGCGGTGGCTTCATCGCCGCCGGCGCCGCGTTGATCTCCCAGTTCTCGTGGGTTTTCTACATCTTCGGCGCATTCCTTATCTACACGGCGATCAACCTCGCTCGGCAGGGCGATTCGGATGAGGATGACTTCAGCGAGAACCTGCTGATCCGGTGGAGCCGTCGGGCGCTGCCGATCTCGCGGGACTACGACGGCGCGAAGCTCACCACGTACGAGCACGGGCGAAGGGTGTTCACCCCGATGTTGGTCGTGATGATCGCGATCGGCACGACAGATCTGATCTTCGCGCTCGACTCGATTCCGGCGATCTTCGGTATCACCCAGGAGGCGTACCTGGTGTTCACCGCGAACGTCTTCGCCCTGATGGGTCTGCGGCAGCTCTACTTCCTGCTCGGCGGCCTGCTGGACCGGCTGATCTACCTGAGCTACGGCCTCGCGGTGGTACTCGGCTTCATCGGCGTCAAGTTGGTGCTGGAAGCCCTGGCCGACAACAGCCTGCCGTTCGTCAACGGAGGCGAGCATGTCGGATGGGCCCCGCACATCCCGATCTGGCTCTCGTTGACGGTCATCCTGGGTACCTTGACGCTGGCAACGGTGGCAAGCCTGGTCAAGTCGTCCCGGGACCGACGTCGGAACCTGGTTCAGGTCCGCGACTGAAGGCCCACGCCGGACCTGGTCCAGCACCGCGACTGGCGGAGCGACCGGCCTCGGGATGGTTCAGCTCGCGGCCCGACGGCCCGACGGCCCGCCGCAGCCGGTGCTGCCCGCCGTGCTGGGGTGTACCGCCGTGATCGTCATCGGGCACCCTGGAGGGACCGGCGGGTGATTGGGGACTGTGTGGACAAGTGGACCGTTGCGGCGGGTGTGGTGCGGGCGAGTGGTGTCCGCCAACGGGGTGGAGCACCGGTGTGACCGCCCGGGAGCTGGCGCTGGTGGGGGCGCCGAACGCGCGTGACCTCGGCGGTCTGGTCGGTGCGGGGGGCCGTCGGGTGCGCGATGGGGTGCTGCTGCGTACCCCCGCGTTGGGGCGGCTGGCTGACGAGGACCTACCGGTGCTGGCGAAGCTGATGCCGGCCTGTGTGGTGGACCTGCGGGACGCCACGGAGGCGGTGGTGGCCCCGCCGGACCGGCTGCCGGGGGACCCCCGAGTGATCCACCTGCCGGTGTACGACGTAACGCATCCGGTCTTCACCTACGTGTCGGCGGTGCTGCTCGGTCACGACCTGGGCGCGTACGCGGAACTGGCACAGGAGGGCACGCCGGCGGCGATGCGATCCATCTACCGCTGGTTCGTGACCGGGGAGTCGGCGCGGGCCGGCTACGGTGCGGCGGTGCGGTTGGCGGCGGAGGCGGCGAACCTGCCCCTGCTCTACCACTGCTCGGCTGGTAAGGACCGCACCGGCTGGTTGACGGCGGTGCTGCTGCACGCCCTCGGGGTGGACGAGGCGACGATCCGGGCGGACTACCTCGCCAACAACGTACTCACCGAGAGCCTGCGGGAGGTGCTCCTCGCCGGGATGCGGCGGCGGAACCCGGAGCTGGACGTCACCGTGGTCCGGCCGGTGCTGGAGGTGCGCGACGAGTACCTGGACGCCGGGTACGACGAGGCGCGGCGGGTGTACGGGTCGTTCGGGTCGTACCTGCGCGACGGGCTTGGGGTGGACGACGAGTTGGTCGCGACGTTGCGGGCGCGGTTGCTGGAGTAGCCCCACACCGTGGCGGGGTGAGCTCTGGGCCGCCGGCCGAGCTGGTGGCGGCCCGGCTCAGCCGAGCTGGTGGCGGTGGGCGAAGGCGCGGGCGGAGAGGTCGGCGAGGAGTTGGCAGGCGTCCTCGTCCCGGCTGTGGTCGGGGCGGTCGCTGGTGCGGCAGACGGCGAGGACGTACGGGGGCGCGTCGTCGGGGTAGACGACCCCAACGCTGTGCCGCACCCCACGTACCCAGCCGTTCTTGTGGGCGATCCGGGTGCCGGCGGGCAGGCCGGCGGCGAGATCCTCGCGGTGTTCCTGCGCGACGAGGATGTCGAGCATGGCGGCGCAGCTCTCGGGTGTCGCCAGTGGCCCGGGCCGGGTGGCGCCGAGCGCCAGGCTGCGCAGGAGGGCGGCGAGGTCGGCGGCGGTGACCAGGTTGGTGATGCCGACCGCACGGGCGGCGAAATCCTCGATGCCGCGGCCGGTGACGCTGTGCCGGGCCCCGGCCCGGGCCCAGACGTCGGCGACGGCCGGTAGGCCGACCTGGTTCAGGAGCAGGTTGGTGGCGAGGTTGCTGGATCGGACAATCATGCGTTCGGCCAGCCAACGTAGCGGGGCGGTACCGCCGATCCGCTCCCAGACGTCGTCGTCGTTTCGAGCGGGGCGGGTGCAGGCGAACCGAGCGGCGCCGGGCTGGGCCGAGTCGAACTCGTTGCGGACCGGTACGGCGGTGTCCGGGGCGAGGTGTCCGGCCGCCAGCGCGCGGTGGAGCGCCACCAGCACGGCCACCTTCATCGTGCTGGCCGCGTAGTGGGTGGTGTCCGGGCGCCGGGTCCAGGTGGGGGCCGCGTCGAGGCGAGCCAGGTAGGCCGAGACGGTGCCGGGCATCCGGTCGAGACGCGCGTCGACACCGTCGAAGATCACCTACCGAGGGTAGCTGGTATGCCGGGGCGCCTCCGCGCGTCTCGCGGTGTCGGCGCCCCGGCGTGGCCTCAGCTGGAGTGCTTACGACGGGCCGCCGCCCGGGCCCGCTGCGTCTGGTCGAGCAGTACCTTACGGATCCGCACCGCGGCCGGGGTCACCTCGACGCACTCGTCCTCGCGGCAGAACTCCAGGGCCTGCTCCAGGGAGAGCTTGCGGGGCGGGATCAGCTTCTCCGTCTCGTCGGCGGTCGACGAGCGCATGTTGGTGAGCTTCTTCTCCTTGGTGATGTTGACATCCATGTCGTCGGAGCGGGAGTTCTCCCCGACGATCATGCCCTCGTACACCTCGGTGCTCGGCTCGACGAAGAGGGTGCCGCGCTCCTGCAGGTTCATCATCGCGAACGAGGTGGCGGTGCCGGTCCGGTCGGCGACCAGCGAGCCGTTGTTGCGGGTCCGGAGCTCGCCGAACCAGGGCTCGTACGACTCGAAGACGTGGTGCAGGATGCCGGTACCCCGGGTCTCGGTGAGGAACTGGGTGCGGAATCCGATCAGACCCCGCGCCGGGACCAGCCACTCCATTCGGATCCAGCCGGTGCCATGGTTGACCAACTGCTCCATCCGACCCTTGCGGGTGGCCAGCAGCTGGGTGATCGCGCCCAGGTACTCCTCGGGCGCGTCGATGGTCAGCCGCTCCACCGGCTCACAGGTCTTCCCGTCGATCTCCTTGGTGACGACCTGCGGTTTGCCGACGGTCAACTCGTAGGACTCGCGGCGCATCTGCTCGACCAGGATGGCCAGGGCCAACTCGCCGCGGCCCTGTACCTCCCAGGCGTCGGGCCGTTCGGTCGGCAGGACCCGCAGCGAGACGTTGCCGATCAGCTCCCGGTCCAGTCGGTCCTTGACCATCCGCGCGGTGACCTTGGCGCCCTTGGCCCGGCCCACCAGCGGGGAGGTGTTGGTGCCGATGGTCATGGAGATGGCCGGCTCGTCGACGGTGATCAGTGGCAGCGGCCGCGGGTCCTCCGCGTCGGCGAGCGTCTCCCCGATCATGATTTCCGGGATGCCGGCTACGGCGATGATGTCACCCGGCCCGGCGGAGTCGGCCGGCTTGCTCTCCAGGCCCTCGGTCATCAGCATTTCGGAGATACGCACCCGCTGGCTGCTGCCGTCGGTGCGGCACCAGGCGACGGTCTGCCCCTTGGTGATCGTGCCCTGTCGGACCCGGCAGAGGGCGAGCCGGCCGAGGAACGGCGAGGCGTCCAGGTTGGTGACGTGCGCCTGGAGCGGGGCCTGCTCGTCGTACGTGGGCGGCGGGATGGTGTCGAGCAGGGTGCGGAACAACGGCTCGAGGTTGTGGCTGTCCTGCGGGACGGCGCCGTCGGCGGGCTGGGTGAGGGAGGCGATACCGTCCCGGGCGCAGGCGTAGACGATCGGGAAGTCGATCTGTGCGTCGTCGGCGTCCAGATCGAGGAAGAGCTCGTAGGTGTCGTCCACGACCTCCTTGATCCGAGCGTCGGGCCGGTCCACCTTGTTGATGACCAGGATGATCGGCATCCGCGCCCGGAGGGCCTTGCGGAGCACGAACCGGGTCTGCGGTAGCGGGCCCTCACTGGCGTCCACCAGCAGCACGACGCCGTCGACCATGGTGAGACCGCGCTCCACCTCGCCGCCGAAGTCGGCGTGCCCCGGGGTGTCGATGATGTTGATGGTCACCGGATCGGAGCCGTCGGCCGGCAGGTACCGCACGCCGGTGTTCTTTGCGAGAATGGTGATGCCCTTCTCGCGTTCGAGATCCATCGAGTCCATCACCCGTTCGGTCACCTCACCCCGGGCGCCGTAGGCGCCAGCCTGCCGCAACATGGCGTCAACCAGGGTGGTCTTGCCGTGGTCGACGTGGGCGATGATGGCGACGTTGCGGAGGTCGGTGCGAAGCTGCATGCCTCCATCCTTCCGCCTGCGCGGATCCGGCGCAGCGTCGGGGTCATCCGGGGTCTTCCCCGGGGTATCCCGGATCTCTACCGAAACGCCTGTAACTCGCGATCGACCGCTGGCAAGCTGACCCTCGTGACCAGGGGCCCGGGTGAATGAGTTGCTGAGCCGGCTGCAGGAGCTGCCACCCGGGCTGATCCTGCTGGTCGCGGCGTTGATCGTGGCCGCCGAGACGGCGCTCATCTTCGGGTTGTTGATGCCCGGGGAGGCCACGCTGCTGTTGGTCGGATTCCTCACCTACACCGGAGCCCTGCCGCTGGGGCCGGCACTGCTGGTGATGATCGCCGCGGGTGTGCTGGGAGATGCGGTGGCGTTCCGGGCCGGTCGCCGGTACGGGCCCCGGCTGCGCGCCAGCCGCTTCGGTGCCCGCGTCGGGCCCCACCGGTGGCGCCGCGCGGACGCGATGCTCGGAAGACTGGGGGGCCGGGGGGTCTTCACCGCCCGCTGGGTGGCCTTCGCCCGGACCCTGGTGCCCCGGCTGGCGGGGGCGGGGCAGATGCCGTACCGGCGGTTCGCGCCCTGGAACCTGGGTGGGGTGGTGACCTGGGTGGGGGGCTCGGTGGTCGCCGGAAACCTGGCCGGCGAGTCGTACGAGACGGTCTCGCACCTGCTCGGCCGAGCCACGGGAGCGGTCCTGGTGCTGCTCGGGGCGGTGCTGGCGGTGCTGCTGGCGGGGCGCTGGCTGGGTCGAAACCCGGACCCGGTACGGGCGTTGCTGTCCCGGGCCGGCGGCCTGCCCCCGGTGCGCGGGCTGACCCGTCGCTACGGGGCGCTCTTCGGTCTGCTCGCCCGCTCCCTCGGTCCGGGGTGGACTTTGCTGCTGAACCTGGTTGCCGGTCTACTGCTGCTGTTCCTGGCTGGGCTCGCCGTCGCCTGGGTGCTCGGCGTGGTGGTCCGGCGGAGCGGGTTGTCGGTGGTGGACGGCGCCGTCGCCGACTGGTTCGCCGCCCGTCGTACGCCGGAGGCGGTGGAGGTGGCGCTGGCCGCGGTTTCGGCGCTGCGCGGCCCGGTGGTGATCCTGTTCGTGTCGGTGGTGGCGGCGGGGGTCGCCTGGCGGCAGCGACCCTGGCGGGCAGACCTGCTCAGCGTGGTGGGCACCGTCGGCGCGTGCATGCCGTTGGTGGTGCTGGCGGTCGCCGCAGACGTGGTCCAACCCGACCGATCCGGCCCGCCGGTGTTGTTTCCGACCCAGACCGCCGTGGTCGCCGCGAGCCTGTGCACCCTCGCGTGGCTGCTGTCTCGGGGCGCCCGTTGGCCGGTCGCCGTCGCCGCCTGGACTGGTGCCGCCGCCGGGGTGGTGGGGGTTGGTGGCGCCCGGCTGTACCTAGGCCTGAGCACCGCCAGCAGCGCGCTTTCCGGAGTGCTGCTGGGGGTGGCGTGGACGGCCGTGTTCATGGTGGCGTGGGTGACCCGGGACCGGGCGGTCGGGGTGGCCTCGGACGTCGGCGACCCGGCGGGCCCGGCGGTAGCCGGGTCGCGTTCGCCGCAGGGGGTCTCCGGCGGGTGACGGGGCGGCGGTAGGCATCGACAACTGCTACCTTGCGTCGGTCGGAGGGGGAGACGACATGAAGATGCTCCGGATCGGCGTGGGTGCGCTCGCTGTTGTGCTGCTCACGGTGGGGTGCGCGGGGGAGCGGGGCGAGGTGGCGGCCGATCGGACAGTGGCGGCCAGCACCACGGAGCCCTCGCCGACCGCCACCCCGTTCGCGCGGACGGAGTGGGGTGACGCGCCGAGCCACAGTGCCACACCCAGCAGTTCCGCCGGCGGTGGGCCCGCATCGAAGCCCGCCGCCACCGCGTCGTCTGGGGCGGCGGCGAAATCCGCTCCGGAGACGCAGGCCCCACCTCCGCCGCCGGAGTCGGAGCCGACCGGCTGCCCACCCCGCCACGAGGGCACGCCGGCCTCCCGTACGCAGATGAGGTCGGCACTCACCGACGCCGCGGCGAAGACGTACTGGCCGACCTCCGCACCGGAAATCCGGATTCCGGCGGCCCTGGTGAAGGCGACCGCGTGGCAGGAGAGCGGCTGGCAGTCCACGATCGTCGCCTGTGACGGCGGCATTGGGTTGATGCAGGTGATGCCCGCGACCGCAGACTGGATGAACCAACGGTTCGGGCAGAGCTACGACGTGTGGGACTACCGCGACAACGCCTATCTCGGCGTGAACTACCTGGCCTGGCTGACCAAGTACATCGGCGACGAGTACTTCGACGGCGACTACCGGCTGGACGCGGCGCTGTGCTCGGCCGAGCTGAACTCGTGCCTGCTCAATGCGGTGATCGCCAGTTACAACTACGGCCACGCGGCGGTGGCGAGCGGGGAGGGCCCGATCACCATCCCGAATCCGCGGTATGTGGGCAACGTCCGCGCGCTGATGACCGAGTGCGTCTGTCTCACCTACTGACGGTTCGGGCGCCACGCCCACGCCGTGGCGCCCGAACGAGGGCCGTCAGTCGTGGGCGGGGACCGGTACCGGGGTGGCCGGTGTCTGCCCGGGGGCCACGGCCGGCGGGCGACCGGGCCACCAGAACCGGTCGCCGAGCAGGAACACCAGGGCGGGGACCAGCACCGTCCGGACGAGCAGGGTGTCGAGCAGGACACCGATGCAGACGATGACTCCGATCTGGGTGAGCAGGATCAGCGGGAGCACGCCGAGGACGGCGAAGACCGCGGCGAGCAGCACCCCGGCGCTGGTGATGACGCCGCCGGTAACCCGGAGAGCCGAGAGCATCCCGTCCCGGGTCCCGGTGTGGCGGGCGTCTTCCCGGGCCCGGGTGACCAGGAAGATGTTGTAGTCCACCCCGAGGGCGACGAGGAACACGAACGCGAGCAGGAGCACGCCGCTGTCGAGTGCGGGGAAGCCCAGGACGTGGTCGAAGAGCAGCCACGCCGCCCCGAGGCTGGCGAAGAACGACGCGATCACGGTGAGTACCAGCAGCACCGGGGCGAGCAGGCCGCGCAGCAGCAGTACCAGGACGGCGGCGACCAGCAGCAGGATGATCGGCAGGATCAGCCGCAGGTCCAGCGTGTTGGCCTCGGCGGTGTCGTAGCCGGCGGCGACGGCGCCGCCGACCAGGGCTCCGTCGTGGGGGCCGGTGCCGGCAACCGCGGGTGGGGCGGAGTCGGGTACTGCGGCGACCGCCGCGCGCAGCTCCCGTACCGTCTGGTCGGAGGCGGCGGTGCCGGGCTCGGCGGTCAGCACCGCGTCGACCTGGGCGACGGTGGCGCCGGTGCTACCCGGTTGGGCTGAGGCGACGCCGGGCACCGTGGCGGCGGCCGCAGTGACCGCGGCGACGGCGGTCGGGTTGGTGAGCACCGCGACCGGCTGGGTGGTCCCGGCGGGAAACGCGGTGGCCAGGGTCTGCGCTCCGGCGACCGCCTCCGGTTCGACCCGGAACTGTTCGGTCTCCGACAGCCCGGTGCGGACGCCCAGGCCGCCGAGGGCGAGCCCGGCCAGCAGCAGCGTCGCCAGCACCGCGACGGAGGCCGGGCGGCGCAGGACCACGGTGCCGAGCCGGCCCCACAGGCGTCCCTCGGTGACCGCGCTGCCGAGGCGCGGGACGAACGGCCAGAACAGGCCACGGCCGAAGATCACCAGGGCGGCCGGGAGTACGAAGAGCGCGGAGAACATGGCGAACACGACGCCGGTGGCGCAGGCCACGGCGAGCGCCCGGTTGTTCTCCTGCTCGGACAGCAACAGGGTGAGAACGCCGAGGACCACGGTGGATCCGCTGGCCAGGATGGGTTCCGCGGTGCGGCCCAGGGCGGTTCGCATCGCCGTGAAGCGGTCCGCCTCGCGGCGTAGCTCCTCCCGGTAGCGGGCGATCAGCAGCAGCGCGTAGTTGGTGGCGGCGCCGAAGACGAGGACGCTGGCGATGCCGGTGATGGCCCCCGACTGCAGGTTGATCCCGACCGCCGGCACGATCGTCTCGATCGCGCGCAGGGTGAGCTGCTCGGTGGCGGCGACGACCACCAGCGGCACCATCCAGAGGATCGGGCTGCGGTAGGTGATCAGCAGCAGCAGCGCCACCACGGCGGCGGTCACCGCCAGCAGGGTGGTGTCCGCGCCGTCGAAGACCCGGGTCAGGTCGGTGGTGAAGGCCGGGGCCCCGGTTACGTCGATGGTGAGGTCGCCCGGAGTGTCGGCCAGCACGGCCCGCAGCTCGTCGATGGTCTCGACGGTCCGTTCCTGCCCCTCGGTGGCGGACAGCGGTACGGCGATCAGGGCGACCGAGCCGTCCGGGGCGACCTGCGGTGGCGGCACCTGCCCGTTTACCGCGAACCGGCGAAGTTCGTTGCTCTGCCCGGTGAGGGTCTCCTGGTCAGTGGTGGTGAGCGCGTTGCCGTCGGTGCGGCTGACGACGACGAGAGCCGGTTGGACCTCGCTGGCGGGCAGCTGTTCCTGGAGCCGTTCGACCTGGGTGGACTGCCACTGGTCGGAGAGACCGGTGGCGGATACGGGGGCGGGGTTGTCGGGCTTCGGCAGCCCGAAGACGGCGGCGCCGAGGACGATCGCGGCGAGCACGGTGAGCCACGCGGCCCACCTGCCCCGCGCGACGTGGGTGAAGACGGACATCGTTTCCTCGTGGGCTCGACGGGATGACGGCTCGGGTGCTCACATCGGGGAATACGCGATTGCCAAGTATCTTGGCAGACGAGATTATCGGTATCTCCGCTATGCTGCAACCACACCACCAGGGCGAGGAGAAAATCGGGACGTGGCAGGTCAGAGCATGTACCGGCGACGCGACACCCGACGCGAGCACCTCATCGCGGAGATCACCAACGAGCTCCGGCGGTACTCGGTGGACGCCCAACACGTCGGCCACGCCTTCGCCCACCTGCACGGACTGGGCGCCACCGACCTGCAGGCCCTGATCGCCGTCATGGACGCCGAACTACACGGCGACCCGATCACCCCGGGTCGGCTCGGCGAACAACTCGACCTCTCCTCCGGGTCGGTCACCGCCCTCCTCGACCGGTTGGAACGCGCCGGCCACGTCCGCCGCGACCGCACCTCCACCGACCGGCGCAAGGTCCTGGTGCGCTACGCCGACCGCGGTGCCGAGGTGGCGAGGGAGTTCTTCCGACCGCTCGGTCGCCGGACCGACGCGGTGATGCTCGGCTTCACCGACGACGAGTTGGAGACCGTCCACCGCTTCGTCACGGCCGTCCGGGCCACGCTCCGCGAACACCGCGACGCGGTCCGGGCCGCCCGCCCCGAGCCCCGCCGGGCGAACGGCTGAGGCCGTGTTCGCGGCGCTGGCGACCCGGGCAGCCACGGCCGTGTTGCGCCTGCCGCCGTCACGTACCCGCCGGGTCAGGCTGACCCGGGACATCCCGGTCCGAGTTCGCGACGGCGTGTCGCTGCGCACCGACCACTACGCCCCGGACCGCCCGAACGCGCCCACCGTGCTGATCCGCACCCCGTACGGGCGGGGCGGGCCGATCCGGCTGCTCGGCCGGCTCATCGGCGAGCGGGGCTACCACGTGGTGATTCAGTCCTGCCGGGGCACCGGCGGCTCGGACAGCCGGTTCGACCCGCTGGTCCACGAGCGCGAGGACGGCCTCGACACCCTCGACTGGCTACGGCGGCAACCCTGGTGGAACGGCGAGTTCGGCATGTTCGGGGTCAGCTACCAGGGCTTCGTCCAGTGGGCCGTCGCCGCCGACGCCGGGGCGGACCTCCGGGCGATGGTCGCGGTGGTGACCGCCTCCGGCACCCGCGACTCGACGTACCCGGGTGAGTCCTTCGCCCTGGACACCGTGCTCACCTGGGTCGAGCTGCTCCAGGCGCAGACCGTCGGGTGGCTCGCCCGGCAGTGGGAGCTCCGGCGCGGCCAGCCCCGGCTCGCCGCCGGCCTGTCCCACCTGCCGTTGGCCGAGGCGGACCGGGTGGCCACCGGGGTGACCGTGCCCTTCTTCCAGGAGTGGCTGCGCCACCACACCCCCGACGCGGCCTACTGGCGGGCCCGGGTCTTCGGCGACCGGCTCGCCGAGGTGCGCGCCCCGGTATCCATGATCGGTGGCTGGCACGACATCTTTCTCCCCGCCCAGCTGCGTGACTTCGCGGCCCTGCGAGACGCCGGTGCCGCGCCCCGGCTCACCGTCGGGCCGTGGACGCACGGCAGTCCGGGGCTCTTCGTCGCCGCGCTCCGCGACGGACTGGACTGGCTCGACGAACACCTGGGTGGCTATCCGGAGCGCGCTCGTACCCCGGTTCGCCTGCACGTCGGCGGGTCCGGCGGTGGTTGGCGGGAGCTGCCGGACTGGCCGCCCCCAGCCACGCCGACGCCCTGGTACCTGCACCCGGAGGGCGTGTTGCGCGCCGCGCCGTCGCCGGCCTCAGCCGCGGACGGTTTCTGGTACGACCCGGCCGACCCCACCCCCTCGGTGGGCGGCCCGCTGCTGGTGGCCCAGCAGGCCGGCCCGGTCGACAACCGGCGCGTCGAGGCTCGCCCGGATGTACTGACCTGGAGCAGCGCGGCCCTGCCGGTCGCGTTGGAGATCATCGGAGCGGTCGAGGCGGAGGTCTTCGTCCGAAGTGAGCTGCCTCACCTCGACGTCTTCGTGCGACTCTGCGACGTGGACCGTCGAGGTCGCTCCTGGAACATCTGCGATGGGCTGGTCCGAATCAGCCCAACCACCTTCGCGGCCGACCCGACGGGCGCGGTCCGCGTCGCGGTGCCGTTGTGGCCGGTGGCCCACCGGTTCGCCGCCGGTCACCGACTGCGGGTGCAGATCTGCGGTGGGGCCCATCCCCGATACGCCCGTAACCCCGGCACCGGTGAGCCGCTCGGCACCGCGATCACGCTGCAGGCCGGATGGCGGGAGATCCTGCATGATCCGCGGCACCCGTCGGCGGTGGTCCTGCCCATAGCGCGGGACGTGCCGAGCGAGTCGTAGGCCGCGGTGGGCGGCCGACCAGTTTCTGGCCTGGCCGCCCACCGCTGCCCCAAAACGTGATCTCTAACCAATGCGGCGGGAGCCGCCGCCCGGCAGGTTAAAGGTCAGGTTAGAAGAGTCGTGGGAATGCGGTGGTGGTCGAGCCGCTGCCGACGATGTATGAGTTGGTGAATAGTTTGTTGTCGGCGGTGAGGTCGCCGGTGGAGGGGAAGGCGCGGAGGTGGCCGACGGCGTTTTGGTGTATGAGGTCGGTGCGGCCGTCGCCGTTGAAGTCGCCGGTGATGATGCGTGGGGCCAGCGAGGTGGTCCAGCCGCTGCCGACGACGATTGAGTTGGTGAATAGTTTGTTGTCGGCGGTGAGGTCGCTGGTGGAGGGGAAGATGTGGAGGTGGCCGGCGGCGTTCTGGCGCATGAGGTCGGTGCGGCCGTCGCCGTTGAAGTCGCCGGTGATGATGCGTGGGGCCAGCGAGGTGGTCCAGCCGCTGCCGACGATGTATGAGTTGGTGAATAGTTTGTTGTCGCCGGTGAGGTCGCTGGTGGAGGGGAAGATGCGGAGGTGGCCGACGGCGTTTTGGTGTATGAGGTCGGTGCGGCCGTCGCCGTTGAAGTCGCCGGTGATGATGCGTGGGGCCAACGAAGTGCTCCAGCCGCTACCCACTGCGACATCTGATCCAACGAACATTCGGTTGTCCGCCGACAGGTCGCCGGTGCCGTGCCAGCCCCGGAGCGTCCCACCGGGATTCTGGTTGATCAGGTCGGAAATGCAGTCACCGGTGTAGTCCCCGAACTGGACAACCTGGCTCACCTGAGTATCGGTTGTGGCCCACCCCGCTGCGTTGCAGCCGGATGGGGTGTTTTCCTGGATCCAGTCGGCCAGGTCGTCAACCCTAGTGCCAGTCGCGCCGTCCTGGGTTGTTGTCTCGCCCAAGCAGCCCTTCTGCCAGGACGTGTTATTAATCGCTACGAGCTGCGGGTCGCCGTCGTTCTCTCGGAATACTGGGCCTCCCGCGTCGCCTTTACAGATCGTCGCGTCAGTCGTGGCGCCGTCAATGCTGATGAGTTCGGGATCAACTTCCGAGACCGTGAATGGGGCGGCATGTAGCCGGTTCGGCACCCACTCGGTCGCGGTTCGACCGTATCCGGAGACCGTGAGTGTCTCGGCGGAAGCTGGCTCAGCGGCAGCGATCGGAATAGCCGGGATTCCGACCATCCGCCCGGAAATCCGAACGAGGGCGAGGTTGCGGTCCGGGTGTGGGACGATCGATACCGCCTGGGTTTCGTGCCCGGTAGGGGCTGTTAGGTCCGTACGGCCAACAACCACGGTCGTTGGTTGGGTGGGCGCCCCGTCGGCAACGGGCGCTCCCCCCTCGACGAAACAACTCTTCGCTGTCACTACCCAATTCGGTGCTATCAGGGCTCCGCTGCACGCGGAGATATCGCCAAAAGTGATTTTTGCGGTAAAGCTGTGAGCGCCGTCTGGGACCGGATCGCCTCCGGCGACCGCGCTGGCTGAGCCGCCGCTCAACAATCCGGCGACCAATGTGGTGCCGAGTAGCGCTGCGCTCCAACGGAGTCGGTGATGTGGTGACAAGGGTTCTCCCGTCAGAGGTGTGTTGGGGCGTGGAGGGCCAAGCTCCGACCAGCGAACGCTGGCGAGGGCTTTTGGTGCACTCCTCGGTCAGCCTAGATCACGCGCCCCTAAGAATTGTGGGCCCCACCTCGAACGGCATATGGCCGATATTCTTATCCCTTTGATGCAATTTTCGTCATAGTTAGGTGTGAGATCATACTGATTCCCAGATTTGGGACTAATAGGGCCAATAGGGTTGATGTAGGTTGTTTAGTTATGGGGCTGCGCCATAACTAAACATAGTGGACCTCGGCTGCCTGCGCCGGCGTGTGGAGGAGCGACCAGATAGAGCCGTGGCCACCGGAAACCAGATCTATGCGGTCACCACAACTGGGTTGAGTGGTCGCTCCTGCGCTGCGTGGTGCAACGCGGGCGCTGCGAAGCTCCGGGGCGGCAGCGGCATCGCCTTTCCGGCAGCGGGACGCAGCTGTGCAGAGCGTTGGCCAGCGGATTGTGGCAGTGTTGCGGCGTGGTCGACCGGTCCGAAGCGAAACGATGGTGCCGCCAGATTCTGGGCAGCGGCGGTAGCTGGTATGCCGGAGGGGCGCTCTGCAGGGTGCCCGGGTGGTGTCGGGCTGCGGCGACTGGGAATGACTTCGCGCCGCTGACCGGACTTGAGCCCCAACCCGCGGCGTGGGTGGCGCTACGACCGGCGGTAAGGGATGAGCTGCCTATCGCTGGTGCCAGCGAGGTTGTCTAGACACGAGTGTCTGACTTGCGTGGCTCTGGAATGACGGACGGTGACGGCGGCCGGTTGATCCGACCACCGCCACCGCACCGGGTCACGCCGGGCGGACGTTATCCGCCTGCGGGCCCTTCTGGCCCTGGGTTACATCGAAGTCGACCTTCTGGCCCTCGCTCAGCTCCCGGTAACCGCTCATCGAGATCGACGAGTAGTGGACGAAGACGTCCGGCCCCCCGCCATCCTGCTCGATGAAGCCGAAGCCCTTTTCTGCGTTGAACCACTTGACGGTGCCGGTTGCCATGCATCTCTCCCTGTTCCAAGCGGGCGAACCCCGGCCGGCGGCCGATGATCGCCCGGTACCTTCCCGACAGTAGCGGGCCGCGCGCCAATCCGCTGGACGAAGTGCCGTAGGCAACGAAATGACCGGTCCGGGGCGGACCTGCCAAACACCGCACGGTGGCAACCAGACTGGGTCATGCTGCCCCGGTGGGCGTAGCCGCGACCGCGTTGGTCGACCTGGAGCGGGAGATCGCTGCGCCCGGCCACGGCCTCGACCGGCTGCGACTGTTGCCCGTGCCGTTCGTGCCCGAGCTGCGCCTGCATCTGGCCGAGGACCCGATTGTCTGGTGGGCGCGGATGGAGGCCCGAGCCGGGCACGCGCTGCCCCCGCCGTACTGGGCGTCGGTGTGGCCCGGCGGTCAGGCCCTCGCCCGGCACCTGCTCGACCACCCCGGCCTGGTGGCGGGTCGCCGGGTACTCGATCTGGCCGCTGGCTCGGGGGTGGTCGCGGTCGCCGCCGCGCTGGCCGGCGCCGCGCGGGTCGTGGCCGCTGACACCGATCCGTACTCGGTCGCCGCTGTCACGGTCAACGCGCGGGCCAACGGCGTGCGGATCGCGGCTACCGACCGGGACCTGCTGGACGACACCCCCGCCGAGCTGGACCTGCTGGTGGCCGGCGATGTCCTGTACGACCGGGCGATGGCGGCGCGGATGCTGCCCTTCCTCCGCCGCGCCACGGCCGCCGAGGTCAACGTGCTGGTCGGCGAGCCGGGACGCGGTCACGTACCGGCCCATGGGATGGCGATCGTCGCTGAGTACCTGGTGCCGACCACCGAGCCGACCGCCGACTCCCCGGTGCGGCGGGTGCAGGTGCTGCGGCCCGCCTGACCGACGCCGGCGGTGACCCTGAGCGGGAATCAGGGGGGAGCTGGGGGCCACTCGGATATCCAGGGAGGCGGCGTGGTTCTAACGTGTCGGGCATGGATTGGCTGGCCCAGATCGGAGAGCTTCCCACTTTCCTGCTGTTGGGGGCGCTCGGGTTGGTGATGATCCTCGATGCGATACCGCTGCTGGGAGTGTTGGTGCCCGGGGATGTGGCGATCCTCGCGGCGGTGGGGGTGCAGGGTCCCACCGCCGGCCTCGCCGTGCTCGGCACCGTGGTCGCCGGCTGCCTGGCCGGCTGGTCACTGAGCTTCCTGGTCGGTCGTCACCTCGCTGACCGGCTGCGGCGGGGGCGAGTCGGTGACTGGATCGGCGAACAGCGGTGGGCGGCGGCGGAGCACCTGTTGCGCCGCAGCGGCGGCCACATGGTGCTGGTGGCGCCCTTCCTACCGGTCCTCAACGCGCTGTTGCCGCTGGTCGCCGGTGGGCTGCGGATGTCGTACCGGCGGTTTGTGGGCTGTGCGGCGCTTGGCGCGGCGGCGTGGGGCGGGCTCTATCTGGTGCTGGGCACGGCAGCCCGGTCGATCACTGGGCTGCTGCCCGGCGCACCCAGCCCGATGGTGGTGACGATGGTGGTCGGTGTGCTGTTCGCCACCGGGGTGTTGGCGGTGACCCGGCATCGGTTGCGGCCGGAACTGCCCGACGACGGGCAGCCGGCCCCAGCCGGGTCCCTCCACCCGGCACCGGCGCCGGAGCAGAGGTCCGGCGCCGACCGTGGGTGACGTGTCAGCGGCGCGGGCGGTGGGATACCGGTCACATCGTCCGTCGAGTAGGTTCACTGCATCGACGTCAGTGACGGTGGGGGAGACTGGATGCCCGCGAAGCATCGTTCATGGTGGGGCTGGGGCCACATCGAGGACGCGGTCAACGGCGCTGAGGCCGCGCGGCTCGCCGACCGGGTGCGGGCCCTGCTACCCGACGTCGACCTGACCCCACACGAACCGCCACCGGTGGCCGAGTTGGACCTGCCGCCGACGCGGATCACCCCGCCGGCGACGCTGGCGCACCTCTGCGCGGCTGAGCCGGCCGACCGGGCGGCGCACGCACACGGAAAGGCGTTCCGGGACGTGGTCCGGAACCTGCACGGCGACGTGCGGCACCCACCGGACGTGGTCGCCCGCCCCACCTCCGAACAGGACGTGGTGGACGTGCTGGACTGGTGCTCGCGCTCCGGCCTGGCGGTCGTGCCGTACGGTGGCGGTTCCTCGGTCGTTGGCGGGGTGGAGCCCCGGGTGGGCGACGGCTACCCCGGCACGGTCAGCCTCGACCTCGGCCGGCTCGATCGGGTGCTGGAGGTCGACCGGACCAGCCGGGCGGCGCGGGTCCAGGCCGGCGTGTTCGGGCCGGCGCTGGAGGAACACCTTCGCCCGCA
This sequence comes from Salinispora pacifica DSM 45544, assembly GCF_000378845.1. Classification (NCBI taxonomy): domain Bacteria; kingdom Bacillati; phylum Actinomycetota; class Actinomycetes; order Micromonosporales; family Micromonosporaceae; genus Salinispora; species Salinispora pacifica. The sequence continues at coordinate 4,808,526 of NZ_KB905359.1, forward strand.
GCACCTCACCCTGCGGCACTTCCCACAGTCGTTCGAGTTCTCCACCGTCGGCGGCTGGCTGGCGACGCGGGCGGGCGGGCACTACGCGACGGTCCTGACCCACATCGACGACCTGGTGGAGGCGCTGCGGGTGGTCACCCCGGCCGGCATCAGCCAGTCCCGACGGTTGCCGGCCTCCGGCGCGGGACCGTCACCGGACCGGCTCTTCCTCGGCTCGGAGGGCACGCTCGGCGTCATCACCGAGGCGTGGCTCCGGGTGCAGGACCGGCCACGGTGGCGGGCCGACGCGGCGGCGCACTTCGACGACCACGACGCGGCCGTCGCGGCGACCCGGGCAATCGCCCAGTCCGGGCTGCACCCGAGCAACTGCCGGCTGCTCGACCCGGCGGAGGCGCTGCTGAACGCCGGCACGGCCACCGGCGGTGGGGTGCTCGTGTTGGGCTTCGAATCCGCGGACCATCCTGTCGGGCCCGCGCTGGAACGGGCCGTCGCACTGTGCCGCGACCACGGTGGGACGCTGCCCGAGCCGCCCCGGGAGCGCGACGCGTCGACATCCCGGGGGAGCGGCGCCACCGACACCTGGCGGTCGTCGTTCCTGCGGATGCCGTACCAGCGGGACGCCCTCGCGGCCCGGTCGATGATTGTGGAGACCTTCGAGACCGCTTGCACCTGGGACCGCTATCCGGCGCTGCGCGCCGCCGTGCTCGACGCGGTCGGCGCGGCCCTGCGGGAGGTCGGCGCCACCGGGGTGGTCACCTGCCGGTTCACCCACGTCTATCCGGACGGGCCAGCCCCCTACTTCGGCGTCTACGCCGCCGGCCGGTGGGGCAGCACCCTCGCCCAGTGGGATCAGATCAAGGCCGCCGTCTCCGCGGCGCTGCTCACCGCCGGGGGCACCATCACCCACCACCACGCCGTCGGCCGCGACCACCGACCCTGGTACGACCAGCAGCGCCCCGAGCCGGTGGCGCTGGCCCTGCACGCCGCGAAAGCTGCCCTGGATCCATCGTGGGTGCTCAACCCCGGCGTCCTCCTGGACGCTCCGGGAGTCAGCGGTGCGACCCCTCCGGCGGCCAGCTCCGGGAGTTCGTAGACCGAGTGGCTTCGTCGGGGCGCCTGCGGCACCGCCCGCGTTTGTAGCCCGGCCAGCAGGTGTTGGTACCGGCGTGATGGTCGCGAAGCTAGACACTGGGGATTGGGCGGTAGGTGCCTCTGCCCTATGTCGTCAATCGTGACGATGTGAGTTGTTTACGCTGGTGACTATTTGCGACTAACCCCATCTGTCGGACTTTTGCCGCTTGCGTGTTATTGCGGCAGCGGTTACAAGCTGCGATGGGATTTGGGTTAGGGTTCCGGACGCCATCTATCTGGGGGAGTTCACTGTGGCTGCTTCGTCGCTTCGACTTGACACGATCTTTGCTTCGGGGCGTGTGGTCGCCGCGTGGGTGCGGTGGGTCAGTGTCCTCATGGTGGCGGTAGTAGTTGCTTCGTTGCTACCTCCGGAATCTGCGGCGCGGGCAGCCGAGGTGGGTGATGAGCGTGCGTGGGTCGTGGCAGATCTACTGTCGGGTAGCCCATCAGTGCGTCGCGCGGCGGAAGCCGCGTTGTTGGGGTCGGATGAGGACGTCCAGGAGTTCCTTGAGTCGGGTCGGGATGAAGCCGTCCGGGCGGACACCCGAGCGGCGGCACGGGTGTTGGCGGGGATGGATGGCCCGGCGATGCGGACGGCGGCGCTGGACGTGTTGGCGGGTTCTGATGAGGAGTTAAGTGCGTTCGTTGACGGCGGTTGGAAGTCGGCGTGGGCTGCGGATGAACGAGTGCGGGCGTATCGATTGTTGGAGTCGGGTGGTCCAACGGTGCAGGCCGCCGCAGAGGAGGCGTTGGCGGGGTCGCCGGAGGAGCTGACGGAGTTTTTGGCGCAGGGGCGCCATGAGGCGCTGTTCGCTGACGACCGGTTGGCGGTGACGCGGATGTTGACCGGGGGGGTCAACAACAGCGGGCCGGTGTTGGACGCGTCGGCTCAGCAGGCGTTGGCGGGCTCGGCGCAGGAACTGCGGGAGTTTGTGGAGTCCGGGCAGTTCGTGGCGCGGGCCCGGGATGAGGAGTTGGCGTCTGTTCGGAGTTTGGTGGAGCAGGCCAAGGAGGCTGGTGAGACAACGTCGCGGGAGGCGTTAGCGGCGACGGAGTGGTCGGGTCGAGCAGCGGCGGCTGCGCAGGAAGCAAAGGAGGCGGCGCAGGAGGCGGCGCAGGAGGCGGCTGCGGCTGGAGGCGATGCGGGACGTGCATCGGCAGCGGCGGGCCGGGCGGCGGATGCGGCGCGGGGCGCGGCGGATGCGGCGCGGGACGCGGTGGGTGCGTCGAACGCGGCGATGCGGGCGGCACGGGTGGCGTCGGACGCGGCGCGTAAGGCGACGACGGCGGCGTCCTTGACGGCGCGGGCGGCGGCGCGGGCGCAGCAGGCAGCGGCGGACGCACGCACGGATGCTAATAAGACGGCAGCGGCGCGGGAGGCGGCGGAGTCGGCGCGGGACGCGGCGGCGAAGGCGCGGGAGATGGAGCAGGTTCGGGCTGAGCGTGATCGGGCGTTGGCGCAGGCGAAAGCTGCTGCTACGGCGGCCAAGAGCGCGAGCGCGAATGCTGATAAGGCGGCGGTGGCGGCGAATGCCGCAGCGGGGCATGCGGGCGTGTCGGCGGAGCAGGCGGCGCGGTCGCGGGCGGCGGCGGCGCAGGCGCAGCGGTTGGCCTCGGCGGCTGCGCGAGCGGCGGATCGGGCGTATCAGTTCGCGGTGGCGGCGGCAGCGGCGTCGGAGGAGGCGTTCGACTTCGCGGCGCAGGCGGCGGCGCATGCGGAAGCGGCGGCGGATGCTGCGGAGGCAGCGGCTGAGGCGGCGGGTGACGCGGCGAACGCGGCGAAGGAGTCGGCTAAGCACGCCGCGGCGGCTGTGGCGGCGGCAAATACCGCGGTGGCGGCGGCGAATCAGGCGGTGGAGTTGGAGGCGCTGGCTCGGCAGGAGGATGAGACGAGGCTGGAGGAGGCCACGGAGCAGGGTGTGCTGGCCGCGCAGGAGCAGCTTGCGGCGGAGCAGGAGGCCAACCTTGCCGCCGGTGACTTGGTGGCGTGGAACCGTGAGTTGTTGTGGGACACCGCGGAGGAGGATCGGGTTGATCCTGCTACCCGACAGCTATTGGACGAGGCCACCGTGGCGGACGCGCCGACGGATGTGGTGCTGGACCGGGGGCGTCGAGCGGCTATCAACCTGTTGACCACCGGAGGCGAGTGGACGCGGGCCGCTGCTGCGGAGGCGTTGGCCGGTGGTGAGGTCGAGCTGCGGTCCTGGTTGACCGATGGGCGACGGGTCGCAGTGGGTCAGGATGACCGGGCACGGGTGTGGCATCTGATCGACGTATTGCCGGATGGGAATGAAAAAGCCGCGGCGCAGGCAGCGTTGGCCGGCGATGACGCGGCAGTGGAACAGTTTCTACGGACCCGAGACTACTCGGGGAAGTTCTACAACGACCGGCTGACGATCTATCGGATGCTGGATGGGGCAGGGCCGTCGGTGACGACCGCGGCGGAGCAGGCGCTGTCGGGTTCAGCCGCAGACATGCACGCGTTTTTGCGGCAGGGGCAGTATGTGGCGCGAGGCGCGGATGAGCGGCTCGAGGTATTTCGGGCGATGGACTCCGGCGGTCCGCAGGTGAAGGCTGCTGGCCAGGTGGCTCTGGCGGGGCCGGAATCGTTTGCTTCATACTTCCTGACGGTGTCGCGGTATCAGGCGGCGCAGCGCGATCAAGAGCAGGCCGCGCACGTGGCGGCGGTGAAGGCGCTGATCGCTGAGGCGCAGCAGTATGCGCAGACCGCGTTGGCGGATGCAGCCGAGGCGCAGCGGGTCGCGGCGGACGCGGCCGGTAAGGCCGCCGAAGCGCAAGCCTACGCCCAGCAGGCCATTGACGCGGCAAACATCGCCGCTGGTCACGCCAATGACGCCGCCGATTCGGCCAGCGCGGCGAAAGCCTCCGCTGATCAGGCCGCTCAGTCCGCTACCACTGCCCGTAACGCTGCGGCCAGCGCGCAGGTCAGCGCGGACAAGGCTGCCAAGTCCGCTGCGACCGCCACCGCCGCCTCAGAACGCGCGAACGTCCATGCACAGTATGCATATCAGGCGCAGGAGGATGCGCGGGCCGCAGCGGCAGCGGCCGGTAAGGATGCGCTCGCAGCAGATCTGGCTGCGAGGGAAGCTTCTGAGATCTACACCACGAAACTCAAGGAATGGGAAGCTGAGCAGCGTAGCACCGAACCAGGCAGCAGCAGCGATGGGGCTGGTACCGCGCTGGAGCAGCACCGGACCTGGGGATGCTTCACCGACATTGAAAACTTGAACGCGGACTGTGCGAAAATCGCGGGTGACTTCGCGTTGGCGCTCCAAAACCCAGGGTCATGCAATATCCCCGCTAATAGTGGCGGACCCGGATGTCGCATGGTTGACGACCTCAAGGGGTTCGTCGAGGAAAACCCCGAGGTAATGCTTGACATGCTCCAGTTCGCGCTCATGGCATGCGGTCTCGCCCCCGTTGTGGGTGAAGCCTGCGACGCCGTCGATGCTGCTGTGTCCTTCAGTCGCGGTGACTGGATAGGTGGTTTCCTTTCCATCGGTGCTATGGTCCCGTTCGCGGGCTGGGTCGCCACAGGGGCCAAGGGAGTCCGTTCTGAGGACAAGCTGCGTGATATGCAACGCATCGCCGACAGTCTCGCCAAGGGCTGCAAGAAGCCGAATAGCTCTACCTTCAGCACCTGGACCGAGGGCATCGCCGCCGGTGATGTTGTCACCGCAACCGCAACCGCAACCGCCACTGATACCGGTACGAGTGCCGGCAAAATCACTACAGCAACCATCGGCACCAACCCGGCAAGCAATGCTGTCATAACCGAGCACCCATCCTGGCCAGCCAGGCAAAGAATCTGGACGCTGGCAGGGGAAGTAGCTGTTAGTCTCTGGCTCCGAATGCATGCGGGATCCCTCGCTACGATCGGCAATCTTACAAATTATTCTGTCGGTTCGTACGTAGGCAATCTCGTCGCTACTGGCTTTCACCCGTATTTTCGAATCTATAGCAGTTCGATGCTGGTGCAGAGCGCCGGCGGCGCGGCGTGCTGGCGAATTGCCGACGCCAAAGATATCTCGCATGGCCACGCCAATCAAAAGCATGCCCAAGAATTTCCGGGAATGTCGTCCTCCGACTTGGAGAGGCATGTAGCGGATGTAATGGCAAACCCTAAGCGGGAAAGGCCATTAAAGGATAATCGCAAAGCCTATCTGGGTCAAGATGGAAACACTATCGTAATTCACGATCCAATGCATCCCGATGGCGGGACTGTTTTTCGTAGGGATGGAACTGAAGAACAAGTTAATGATTACTTGGATGGCCTAAGTTGAATCGAGGGTAGTCGAATGACAGTCGACCGAATTGCAGATGATTCGCTTAATGATGACGAGCGTGATCTACTTAGGAGGGGCCTGCTCGAGTGGGCTGGCCCTGCTCGTTGCACCGAAGAGCTTGCTGTTGCTATGGGTTTCACCGGCATTGCCGACATGCTTACACAATCCAAAAGGATTCGAGCCGCCCTTGCTGCCGATGAAAGAATTGAGGCAATTGATTGGGCTCGAGCCCTTATGGCTACGGAGATTGCGTTTGCAAGCGATGTTATCGGGTCCGGTGTCGAATGGGCAACGACAACTGGTTTGTCCGATGAATCGACGATCAAGACCTTGAGGTTGGTGCAGCGAAAGTTGGTGCGGATCGTTGCTCCGTTGGTGGGTGACCAGTTGGGGACACGCTCTTGATCCGTGGTGAAAGTCGGCTCGCATCCCAAGGTGTGGTAGCAGTTTGGTGCCAATCTAGTTTATCAAATTGTTAAGAGATGGACTCCCCGCGACCGCCATGAGATGGGCGATGTGCTCACGGTTGAGGGTATCGGAAGGTGATCGAATAATTGGAACCGGTTATAGTGAGCTGGTTATGTGTGGCGCGCTTCGAAGGATAGTCGCTGTGATTTGATGGTTTGCTAGTTTGTTTTGCATGGATTCTAGGGATGTGCTACTTGAGGAGGGCGTATGAAAAATCTGCTGATTTTCGGTTCGGCTTCGGTGCTGGCTGCGGGTTTTGTTGGGTTGGGGGTAGGGTCCGGCTCGCTGGCGTCGGCCGCGGGGGTGTCGTCAGAATCTGATTCACCACCCTCCTTGGTGGAGGACTTTACTCATCCTGGTGCTGATCAGATTTTGACTGAGCACGGATTAAAAGTCTACAAAGGGGACGGGAATATTTGGTTCTCGTCGTCGCGCCTCTATGGCTCCCCTGAGGGTCGGTGTCCGGTAGGGGAGATTCAGGTGGAGAAAGCCCTGGAAGTGGCTCCACATGGTGTGTGGTTTTGCTTCCAAACTCGGGGTACGGAAGGCTATCTGACGTTGGAGGTCCCTGCAACGTTTGGCATTCGTGGTGGCAGTGTCCCGGTCGAGGCTGTTGCGGATCTGGGTGAGGATGGCGAGCAGACATTCGAAGTTCCACCGAATAGGCCGGTTGTAATCGATACTGGTGATCAGGGAGAAAGGCCTGAGGCAATCTTGGTGGAGTTGCGCCTGACTCCAGGAGAGTCCTAATAGGTATGGGGAGTCCCGTAGAGGCCAATGCTTCCCGGTTGGCCATCTGCGGCAACCCGCCGATGTCCGTGTCGATTTGCGTTGTGCCGTTTGTGTGAGGATATTGTGTCGGTTCATGTTTTGCGTCGTTGGGGTGCGGCCCTGACCGGGGCTGTGCTTGCGGCTGGTGTGTTGGGTGGTGGTGTTGCTCGGGCTGTTGGTGGTTCTGATCCGGTTCCGGATGGGGCGTATGGGTTCACTGCCAGGGTGGTGTTTGGTGGTGATCGGGCGTGTACGGGTGTGCTGGTCGACCAGGATTGGTTGTTGACGGCGAAGAGCTGTGTCAGTGATGGTGTTGGGCCGGTGGTTCGGGGGGCGCCGGGGAAACCTACTAGTGCGGTGATTGGTCGTACTGACCTGACGGGGACGGCGGGTCAGGAGCGTGCGGTGGTGGCGGTGGTGCCGCATCCGGATCGGAACCTGGTCTTGGCGCGTCTGTCCGCGCCGGTTACCGATGTTGCTCCGGTGGGGCTTGCCGACACTGCTCCCGGGGTCAGTGAGACGGTGATGGTCGCGGGGTATGGCCGTACGGCTACGGAGTGGGTGCCGGATCGTCTGCATGCTGCGGCGTTCACTGTTGAGGATGTCGCTGCGGCCACTGTTGGTGTGGTGGGGGCGTCGGCTGGGGCGACGGTGTGTAGGGGGGATGCCGGGGGGCCGGTGTTCCGCGATGTTGAGGGTGCGTCCGTACTGGTGGCCGTTAGTAGTACTTCGTGGCAGAAGGGCTGTCTGGGGGAGACGGAGACCCGGGACGGGGCGACCGCGACCCGGGTTGACGACCTTGGTGCGTGGGTCGGTGAGCAGATCGCTGACGTGCAGATTTTCGGTGTGTTGGATGATGGCCGGTTGACCTACAGTGTGATTGATTCGGCTACCGGGGAGCTGCGGGCGGACCGGGAGTCGGCTGCCAGCCTCGGTTTTGTTCCGAAGGCGATGGCCACGCTGAACGAGGACACCATTCTGGTCACCGATCCTGATGGCAAGATGCATCGGGTGGATGTCACCGGAACGGATCCGTTGACCTTCACTGCCACCTGGGTGATGAGCGGGTGGTCTCCGTATGACCGGCTGACCTATGACGGGTACGGGTCGTTGTACGGCATCCTCGACAACGGTGAGCTTCGCCGTCGGACGTTGACCACCGAGAAGCCGAGTAGCGCGGAGCACATCAGCCGGGGCACCGTGATCGGTACCGGGTTCGGGTTGAGGGCCATCACGTCGCCGGGTGCGGGACGGATCCTGGGTAACGCCTCGGGCGGCCGGCTGCTGTCGTACACGATTCACGGTAGCGGTGCCGAGGCGTGGTCCAGGGACGATCTGGCCGCCAGTGGTTGGTCGGCCCCGACGCAGTTGCTCTCGCCCGGTGGTGGCCACTACTACGCGCGGACCTCGAGCGGTCGGTTGGACCGCTACCGCGACGTGAATCCGTTCGACGGTAGCGGCAGTGACATCCAGTCTTTCCCGAACGATCCGGTCAGCAGCAGCGGCTGGGACCAGATACTGCTGTCGGCGCGGCCGTGGACCGCACTGGTGTCGGTGTACGGGGTGAACTCAGACGGTCGGATCTCCTACACCGCGCTGGACCCGGTCACCGGGGCGAAGGTGGCCAGCACCGTGTCGGAACAGACCCTCGGGTTCACGCCGAAAGCGCTGGCAACTCTCAACTCGGACACGCTGCTGGTCACCACCGAGACCGGTAGCCTGCACCGGGTCGACATCACCGGCACCCAACCGCTGACCTTCACCCGCACCGCTGAGCGTCTCGGTGGCGGCTGGACCCACGACCTGCTGGTCTACGACGGGCACGGCTCCCTGTTCGGCCGCGCCGGCGGCAAGTGGCTGCGATACACCGTGACCAAGGCCAAACCCGCGAACCCGGCCACCGACCTGATCAACGGAACGACCATCGTCAGCAGCGGCTTCGGCGTACCCACCCTGGCAGCCACCGGTGAGGGACGCCTGCTGGCAACCACCAACGCCGGCGCCCTCATCGCCTACACCGCCGTCGGCACCAACGACTGGAGCCGGGCAGACCTCGCCACCAGCGGCTGGGGCAATGCCACCGCACTGTTCTCACCCGGCGGCGGCCTCTACTACCGACGCGACGGCAACGGCGTCGTGACCGGCTACCTGGACACGTCCCCGTTCAACGGCAGCGGCACCGACATCACCCCGTACACCCCAACCGGCACCACCAGCAGCGGCTGGGACCCCATCCTCTCCGCCCAACCGTACAACTCCTGGCCCGACAACACCCGCCGCTGGTAACGCCCGACGAACCCCTCAGCGGTAGACCCTGGAGTTGACACAGCTGGCCGGCACCCTGATCGGTGCCGGCCAGCGGTCTTTCCTCCCCGGATGGTGGTTGTTAGTGGCGTGGAGACGGTGGACTACCAGCCGCGGGCTCGCCACTGGGGCAGGGCGGGGCGTTCTCGGCCCAACGTGGAGTCCTTGCCGTGGCCTGGGTAGAACCAGGTGTTGTCGGGTAGCCGGTCGAAGAGGCGCTGCTCAACGTCGTCGATGAGCTGAGCGAAGCGTTGCGGGTCCTGCTCGGTGTTGCCGACCCCGCCGGGGAAGAGGCTGTCCCCGGTGAACAGGTGTGGGGTGCCGGATGGGTCCTGGTAGAGCAGGGCGATCGAGCCGGGGGTGTGCCCGCGCAGGTGAATCACCTCCAGCGTGCAGTCGCCGACCGGGATGCGGTCGCCGTCGGCGAGGGGCTCCACTGTGATCGGCAGCCCGGGCGCGTCCTCGGCGTGCGCCAGCGGCCGGGCGCCGGTCTCGGCCACCACCTCTGCGAGTGCCAGCCAGTGGTCCATGTGCTGGTGGGTGGTGACCACCGTGGCGAGGCCGGCGGCGCCGATCAGGTCGAGTAGCCGGGGGGCCTCGTTGGCCGCGTCCACCAGGACCTGCTCGCCGTTGCTCCGGCAGCGCAGCAGGTAGGCGTTGTTGTCCATCGGGCCCACCGAGACTTTGGTGATGGTGAGCTGGCCCAACTCGCGGGTGGCTGGCGGGCCGCCGGGGGTGACGTCTCCGGTGTAGGTCATTGGTCGGTCAGATCCATTCGGGTGGGGTTGGTAGCGGGCCGTCCGGGGTGACGGTGAGCCGGGTGCCGCGGCTGCGGCCGATCAGCCAGGCGGCGAGGTGGGGCGCGGCGCCGCGCACCGTGGGGGCGGCGGTACGGTCGCCGACCACCAGCTCGTGCTCTCTGCCGTCGCAGCGCAGCACCATCGGCGGCGCGTCGAAGCGCCGGGCCAGCCCGGTGGCGACCTCGCGCAGCAGCCGCTGGCCGAACGCCTCCGGCCAGTCGGCGGGCTGGTAGTCGATGGCCAGGTCCACGTGGTGCACCTCGATCTCGCGGAGTCGACCCCAGACGAGGTTCGCCGCGGACCACGGCCCGCGTCGGGTGGTGACGGTGGCGCCCCACGCCTCGGCCGGCATCGCCGCCACCGCCTCGGCGAACCGGTCCGCACTGCGGCGCAGGTCGTCCCGGTGTGCCGTGGGTGGGCGGACGGCGCCGGCCTCGATGTCCGCGGAGCGGGCGGCGGGGCTCGCGTACATCGGGATGGGGGCGCCGGTGCGGGCGGCGGTGAGCAGGTTGACGAACCCGTCGGCGTTGCGGGCGAGGTGGGCCAAGACGTGCCCCCGGGTCCAACCGGGCAGCAGGGACGCGGTGGCCAGGCTCGTCTCGTCGAGCTCAGCCGTGGTGCGCAGGAGACGGGCGGTCGCGTCGTCCACTTCGCCGGTCAGCCGTAGTGGATCGGAGGTCACCTCTCGACCCTAGCGGTCGGGCCGTCCGTTCGTCGCCGGGGAAATCGGTTTCGGGTGCGCGGCGGTGCGCCCTACGGTCGGCGGCAACGCGCGGCCGGGAGGTCGGAGGAGGTAGTGGATTTCATGACCATCGACCTGACGGCTCTGGGCTGGGACGCCGACTGGGCGTCCGACGCACGACGGCGCGCCGACTGTCAGCCGGGCCGGGTGGCTCGGGTGGAGCGGGGGGTGTGCACCGTCCTCGGCGCTGCCGGCCCGCTCCGCGCCACCCTCGGCGGGGCGGTGCTGGCCACGGCGGCCCGGGACCGGAGCTACCTGCCGTGCGTGGGGGACTGGGTGCTGCTCGCCACCTGGCCCGACCGGCACGTGACGGTCGAGGTGGTGCTGCCCCGGCGTACCGCGGTGGTGTCCCGGACCACCGGCAGGGCCGGCCAGGGGCAGGTGCTGGCGGCCAACCTGACCGTCGCGGCGGTGGTCGAGCCGATGCGTCCCGGGCCCGACCTCGGACGGATCGAGTGTCTGCTGGCGCTCGCGCGGGAGTCGGGAGCCCGGCCACTGCTGGTGCTGACCAAAGCTGACCTGGTCGCCGATCCGGCTGCGGTGGTGCGGCAGGTCGCGGCGGCGGCGCCGGGGGTGCCGGTGCTGCCGGTCAGGGCGCAGCGAGGTGATGGGCTCGACCCGCTGCGCGCGGAGGTGGCGCCGGGTCGGACCCTCGGCCTGCTCGGCCCGTCCCGGGCGGGCCGGTCGAGTCTGGTGAACGCGCTGGCCGGCGCGGTGACGCTGCCGACGTCGGCGAGCCGGCGGGTGGACGGCGCGGGCCGACCCCACTCCGCTGGGCGGGCGCTGGTGGCGGTGCCGGGCGGTGGCGCGGTGGTGGAAACCCCGGGGGTACGGGCGGTGCCCGGCTGACCGATCTGAGCTGGGGGAATGCGCAGGCGAAGGGAAGTGTCACACCCCAGGGCTAGGCTTGCCGAGGCGCTCTTTGGTGCTTTGGGAACCAGGTAACAAAGGTAACCAAGTGAGTGACAAAGGTGACCAAGTGACCAGGGAACCACCACGCTCAACGGGCTAACCACCACGCCCGATGGGCGACACAACCGCACAGCGCGACCGCGTGGCCGTCATCCGGGTCAGACCTCCCGGGCGGGCCGTCGGGCGACAGCTGCCACCAATCCACACCCCGGGAGAACACGCACCGTGGTTGACCGACTCATCATCCGTGGCGCGCGCGAGCACAACTTGCGTGACGTCAGTCTCGATTTGCCGCGGGACGCACTCATCGTGTTCACCGGGCTGTCCGGTTCCGGCAAGTCGAGCCTGGCCTTCGACACGATCTTCGCCGAGGGGCAGCGGCGCTACGTCGAGTCGTTGTCGTCGTACGCGCGGCAGTTCCTGGGTCAGATGGACAAGCCGGATGTGGACTTCATCGAGGGGCTGAGCCCGGCCGTCTCCATCGACCAGAAGTCGACCTCGCGTAACCCCCGGTCGACCGTGGGCACGATCACTGAGGTCTACGACTACCTGCGCCTGCTCTTCGCCCGGATCGGCCAGCCGCACTGCCCGGTCTGCGGCGAGCGGATCTCCCGGCAGACCCCGCAGCAGATCGTTGACCGGGTCCTGGCCATGGCTGAGGGCACCCGGTTCATGGTGCTCGCGCCGGTTGTCCGGGGTCGTAAGGGCGAATATGTGGACCTCTTCGCCGAGCTGCAGGCGAAGGGCTACGCCCGCGCCCGGGTGGACGGGGTGGTGCACCCGCTGACCGAGCCACCGAAGCTCAAGAAGCAGGAGAAGCACACCATCGAGGTGGTCATCGACCGGCTCACCGTGAAGCCGTCCGCCAAGCAGCGGCTGACGGACTCGGTCGAGGCGGCGCTCGGGCTCTCCAGCGGTCTGGTGCTGCTGGACTTCGTCGACCTGCCCGAGGACGACCCGGAGCGGGAGCGCCGCTACTCGGAGCACCTGGCCTGCCCCAACGACCACCAGCTCGCGATCGAGGACCTGGAGCCCCGGGTCTTCTCCTTCAACGCCCCCTACGGCGCGTGCCCGGAGTGCACCGGCCTGGGCACGAAAAAGGAGGTCGACCCAGAGCTGGTGATCCCCGACCCGGAGCGCACCCTGCGGGAGGGGGCGATCCAGCCCTGGTCCGGCGGGCACACCCTGGAATACTTCCTGCGCCTGCTGGGAGCGCTGGGCGAGGCGGAGCACTTCGATCTCGACACGCCGTGGCGGGCGCTGCCGGCCCGGATCCAGAAGACGATCCTGCACGGCGCCGACGACCAGGTGCACGTGCGGTACCGCAACAAGTACGGCCGGGAACGCTCGTACTACACCGGCTTCGAGGGCGTGATGCAGTGGATCGAGCGCCGGCACTCGGATACCGAGTCGGAGTGGTCCCGGGAGAAGTACGAGGGCTACATGCGGGACGTGCCCTGTGCCGCCTGCGGCGGTGCCCGGCTCAAGCCGGAGGTGCTGGCGGTCACCGTCGCTGGTCGGAGTATCGCCGAGGTGTGCGGGATGTCCATCGGGGAGTGCGCCGAGCTGCTCGCCGGCGTCGAGCTGACCGATCGGCAGCGGCTGATCGCCGAACGGGTCCTCAAGGAGATCAACGCTCGGCTGCGGTTCCTGCTCGACGTCGGGCTGGACTACCTCTCCCTGGATCGCCCGGCCGGCACCCTCTCCGGGGGTGAGGCGCAGCGCATCCGGTTGGCCACCCAGATCGGTTCCGGCCTGGTCGGCGTCCTCTACGTGTTGGACGAGCCGTCGATCGGTCTGCACCAGCGAGACAACCACCGTTTGATCGAGACCTTGTTGCGCCTGCGCGGGCTCGGCAACACGTTGATCGTCGTCGAGCACGACGAGGACACCATCCGGACGGCGGACTGGATCGTCGACATCGGCCCGGGGGCGGGCGAACACGGCGGCCGGATCGTGCACAGCGGGTCGGTCCCGGCGCTGCTGGAGAACCCGGAGTCGATAACCGGGGCGTATCTCGCCGGCCGGAAGGAGATCCCGACGCCGGAGCGGCGCCGTCCGCAGACGCCGGGCCGGGAGCTGACGGTGCGGGGGGCCCGCGAACACAATCTGCGGAACCTGACCGTGACGTTCCCGCTCGGTCAGCTGATCGCCGTCACGGGGGTCAGCGGCTCCGGCAAGTCGACCCTGGTCAACGACATCCTGTACGCGGTGCTGGCCAACCAGATCAACGGGGCGCGGCTGGTGCCGGGCCGGCACACCCGGGTCGCCGGTCTGGAACACGTGGACAAGGTTGTCGGGGTGGACCAGTCGCCGATCGGCCGCACCCCGCGGTCCAACCCGGCCACCTACACCGGCGTCTGGGATCACGTTCGCAAGCTGTTCGCCGAGACGGTCGAGGCCAAAGTCCGGGGGTACGGGCCGGGCCGGTTCTCGTTCAACGTCAAGGGGGGCCGGTGTGAGGCCTGCTCCGGCGATGGCACTCTCAAGATCGAGATGAACTTCCTGCCCGACGTCTACGTGCCGTGCGAGGTCTGCAAGGGTGCTCGGTACAACCGGGAGACCCTGGAGGTGCACTACAAGGGCAAGACCGTCTCGGACGTGCTGGAGATGCCGATCGAGGAGGCGGCGGAGTTCTTCTCCGCCATTCCGGCCATCCACCGGCACCTTCGGACGCTGGTGGACGTGGGGCTCGGCTACGTCCGGCTGGGCCAGCCCGCGCCGACCCTCTCCGGGGGCGAGGCGCAGCGGGTCAAGCTCGCCTCCGAGTTGCAGAAGCGTTCTACCGGGCGGACGGTCTACGTGCTCGACGAGCCGACCACCGGGCTGCACTTCGAGGACATCCGGAAGCTGCTGATGGTCCTGGAGGGGTTGGTCGACAAGGGCAACACGGTGATCACCATCGAGCACAACCTCGACGTCATCAAGACCGCTGACTGGATCATCGACATGGGGCCGGAGGGTGGCCACCGCGGCGGCACGGTCCTCGCCGCCGGCACCCCGGAGGAGGTCGCCGAGGTGCCCGAGAGCCACACCGGCCAGTTTGTGCGCCAGGTGCTCAAGCTCGACGGTGCGGCGAAGGGCGCGGCGCAGGCCACCTCCCGGGCGGCCAAGGCCAACGGGGCGAAGACCCGCGCGGCCGGGGCGAAGACCCGTGCCCCACAGAGGGCCGCCGTCAAGGCTCGGTAACTGGCCTGCGTCACCGGTCCGGGTCACCCGAGGGCGACACGGACCGGTGAATGATCAGGGCGGCAAGGTGACCAGGACGGTGACCTTCGCCGGCCGGGTAGGGTCGCACGGGTGGCCCCGGGACGCGGACCGGGTGAACCGACGGGGTGCGTTGGTTTCGGGGGACCGACGGGGGCACACCATCATGGCGGTGGTCGTTGGCCGAGGAGACTGTGGAATGAGTGACGAGCAGACGGGGACCGGTGCGGGGGTCGGCACTGGCGACGGCGTACGGACCCGGCGGGCCGTGTTGGCCGGCGCAGGCGCGGTCGGCGCGGCGATGGCCCTGGCCGCCTGCGGCGACAACTCCACCGGCGAAGCCGAGGCCAGCCCTGGCCCGGCGTTGAGCGAGAGCGGCGACCCGGGTGGCGGCGATCGGGAGGGAGCCCAGTCGCTGGCCCGGACCAGTGACATCCCGGTCGGGGGCGGTGTCGTCTACGCCGCGCAGGGGGTTGTCATCACCCAACCGTCAGCGGGCGAGTTCAAGGGCTTCGACCCGATCTGCCCGCACCAGAACTGTCCGGTGGGGAACGTTGACGGTGGCACGATCAACTGCACCTGTCACGGGAGCAAGTTCTCGATCGAGGACGGTTCGGTGCTGACCGGCCCGTCCACCAAGCCCCTCGCCCCGCGGGATGTCAAAGTCAACGGCGACCAGATCTCGCTCGCCTGACCGGCGGCGGTCGGCCTGGTCGACCCCGGCCGGGGCCGACCAGGCCGGAGCTGGCGCGGACGGAGACTGTCGGAGCCGGCGACTAGGCTCGGAACGTGGCTGATCCCTCGTCCTACCGTCCCGCGCCCGGCACGATTCCGGAATCACCCGGGGTCTACCGGTTCCGTGACGGAACCGGCCGGGTGATCTATGTTGGCAAGGCGCGCAACCTGCGCAACCGGCTCAACTCCTACTTCGCCGACCCGGTCAATCTGCACCAGCGCACCCGGCAGATGGTCTTCACCGCCGAATCGGTGGACTGGATCTCCGTCGCCACCGAGGTCGAGGCGCTCCAGCAGGAGTTCACCGAGATCAAGCAGTACGATCCGCGGTTCAACGTCCGCTACCGGGACGACAAGTCCTACCCGTACCTGGCGGTCACCGTCGCCGAGGAGTTCCCCCGACTCCAGGTCAT
Source organism: Salinispora pacifica DSM 45544 (assembly GCF_000378845.1). Classification (NCBI taxonomy): domain Bacteria; kingdom Bacillati; phylum Actinomycetota; class Actinomycetes; order Micromonosporales; family Micromonosporaceae; genus Salinispora; species Salinispora pacifica. The sequence goes on from NZ_KB905359.1 coordinate 4,824,316, forward strand.
GCGGGGGTCGAAGCGCAAGGGGGTGCGCTACTTCGGGCCGTACTCGCACGCCTGGGCGATCCGCGAGACGCTCGACCTGCTGCTTCGGGTCTTTCCGGCGCGCACCTGCTCGTCCGGGGTGTTCAAGCGGGCCGGTCAGGTCGGCCGTCCCTGCCTGTTGGGCTACATCGACAAGTGCTCCGCGCCCTGCGTCGGCAGCGTCTCCGCCGAGGAGCACCGGGCGATCGTGGACGGCTTCTGCGATTTCATGGGCGGTCGGACCGACCTCATCGTCCGCCGGTTGGAGCGGGAGATGGCCGACGCCAGCGCGGCGCTGGAGTTCGAGCGGGCCGCCCGGCTCCGCGACGACCTGGCCGCCCTGCGCCGGGCGATGGAGAAACAGACCGTGGTCTTCGGCGACGGCACCGACGCCGACGTGGTCGCCTTCGCCGATGACCCGCTGGAGGCGGCCGTGCAGGTGTTTCACGTACGGGACGGGCGCATCCGCGGCCAACGCGGCTGGGTGGTCGAGAAGACCGAGGAGCTGACCATCGGCGACCTCGTCCACCACTTCTGCACCCAGGTTTATGGCGGGGAGCACGGTGAGGCCGATGTCCCCCGGGAACTGCTCGTGCCCGAGCTGCCCGCCGATGTCGAGGCGCTAGCCGACTGGCTCTCCGACCATCGCGGGAGCCGGGTGACGCTGCGGGTGCCGCAGCGTGGCGACAAGCGGGCCCTGCTGGAGACGGTCGCGCGTAACGCCACCGACGCCCTGGCCCGGCACAAGCTCAAACGCGCCGGTGATCTGACCACCCGGAGCAAGGCGCTCGACGAGATCGCTGAGACGCTGGGCCTGCAGACGGCGCCGCTGCGCATCGAGTGTTACGACATCTCCCAGATCCAGGGCACCGACGTGGTGGCCAGCATGGTGGTTTTCGAGGACGGGCTGCCGCGCAAGAGTGAGTACCGGCGGTTCATCATCCGGGGCGCCACCGACGACCTCTCGGCGATGTCGGAGGTGCTGCGGCGGCGGTTCGCCCGCTACCTGGACGCCCGGGCCGAGACGGGGGAGGCCGGTGTCGAGTCGGCCGGTGAGCCGGTCGCCCCGGCCGGGCCGGCCTCGACCGGGCCGGGCGCGCCCGACGAGCCGCGGGTCGGCACCCTGGTCGATCCGACGACCGGCCGGCCACGCCGGTTCGCCTACCCACCACAGCTGGTGGTGGTGGACGGGGGTGCGCCGCAGGTAGCGGCGGCGGCGCAGGCCCTCGCCGAGTTGGGCGTCGATGATGTGGCGCTGTGCGGGCTGGCGAAGCGGCTGGAGGAGGTATGGCTGCCCGACGACGACTTCCCGGCCATCCTGCCGCGCACCTCCGAGGGCCTCTACCTGCTGCAGCGGGTGCGGGACGAGGCGCACCGGTTCGCCATCACGTTCCACCGGCAGCGGCGTTCCCGGCGGATGACCGAGTCGGCGCTGGACCGGGTGTCCGGGCTGGGCGAGGTGCGGCGCAAGGCGCTGCTGCGGCACTTCGGCTCGCTGAAGCGGCTCTCCGCCGCCTCGGTGGAGGAGATCACCGAGGTCCCCGGGGTCGGCAGGCGCACCGCCGAGGCGATCCTCGCTGCGCTCGGCGGCTCTGCGGAGCCAGACGAACCACGCACGTAGCACCTGTTCAATCGGAGCGTTTCTGACAGAAGGGTACGGCACGGGCATGCTGAAGGTGACATCGGTGGACGGCACGGTGATCGCGTACGAACGCTGCGGGGAGCACGGCGCGGATCCGCTGATCGTGGTCGGCGGCGCCACCTGCGACCGGGCGAAGACCCGCCAACTGGCCGAGGGACTCGGCGCCCACCTGCCGGTCGTCAACTACGACCGGCGTGGTCGCGGCGACAGCGGCGACGTCAGCCCGTACGCCGTCGAGCGGGAGGTCGAGGATATCGCCGCCCTCGTCAACGACCTCGGTGCCGACGTCATCCTGTACGGGCACTCGTCCGGTGCCGCACTGGTGCTGCACGCCGCCGCGGCCGGGGTGCCGGCCCGGGCGATCGTGCTTCACGAACCACCCTTCGGCGCGGACACCGACGAGGACCGCCAGGAGGCCCGCGACTACGCCGAGGCCCTGACCACGCTGCTGGCGGAGGATCGACGCGACGACGCTGTGGCGCTGTTCTTCCAGACCACCGGCGTGCCGGCGGAGGCGGTGGCCGAGCTGCGCCACGAGCCGTGGTGGGCCGACGTGGTGGCGCTCGCGCCGACGCTCGCCTACGACTCGGCGGTCATGGGTGACCGCAGCCGTGGTGGCATCCTGCCGGTGGAGATCGCCGCCCGGGTTTCCGTGCCCGCGCTGGTGCTCAGCGGCGGCGAGAGCCCGGACTGGATGATCGAGGTGGCCCGCGCCGCCGCCGCGGCGCTGCCGCAGGGCACGCACCGGGTGCTGCCCGGCGAGGGTCACGTACCGTCGCCGCAGACCCTAACCCCAGTGCTGACGGACTTCATCGCCCGGTGCTGAACCGTCGCTGACGCCGGCACGGGACCTGCACACACCCGGCCAACGTGGGCCACGTGGGACGAGGTTGGGCGACGGAAGCTGCGGCAGAACGCCAGCGACCTGGTACGTCGGGCACGAGCGGGTGAACGCGTGACTATTACCGTCGCCGGTCGGCCAGCAGCCGTGCTCGGCCCGGTCGGTCCCCGCGCCCGGCATGGGTGGGACGACATGGCCAGCGTGTTCCAGCAACCCACGGGTCCTGGGTGGGCAGCGGATCGGCTGCCCACTTTGCTTAAGCAGGGTGTGGGGTGTCGGCGAGTACGGCCAACACCTGCTCGCCGTACTTCGCCAACTTCGCCTCTCCGACGCCACTGACCTGGGCCAGGTCGGCCAGGGCGGCCGGTGCGTCGGTGGCGATCTGCCGCAGCGTGGCGTCGTGGAAGATCACGTATGCCGGTACGCCCTGCTCCTTGGCGGTGGTGGCCCGCCAGGCGCGTAGCCGCTCGAAGGCCTCGGCGGCGGCCGGCGCCAGCTCGGCGACCACGGTGGCCGCGCCGCGCGGCTTCGCCGGGCGGGCCTTCCGGGCCGGTTCGCGGCGGAGCATGACGGTGCGGCGCCGGCCCAGCACCTCCGCGCTGGTGTCGGTGAGGGCCAGGGTGCCGTAGTCTCCCTCGACCGCCAGCAGCCCCTCGGCGAGCAGTTGCCGGACCACTCCCCGCCACTCCGTCTCGCTCAGCTCGGTGCCGATGCCGAAGACCGTCAGGGAGTCGTGCCGGTGCTGCTGGATCTTGTCGGTGGCGCGGCCGAGCAGGATGTCGACGCAGTGCCCGGAGCCGAAGCGTTGGTTACGTTCCCGGTCGAGCCGGTAGACCGTGGAGAGCAGCTTCTGCGCGGCGACCGTGCCGTCCCACGACTCGGGCGGCTGCAGGCAGGTGTCGCAGTTGCCGCAGGCGGCGGCGGTCTCGCCGAAGTAGTCCAGCAGCTGCACCCGGCGGCAGCGGACCGTCTCGCAGAGCGCGAGCATCGCCTCCAGGTGGGCGGCGAGGTTACGCCGGTGCGCCAGGTCCCCCTCCGAGGTGTCGATCAACCGGCGCTGCTGCACCACATCCGTCAGACCGTAGGCGAGCCAGGCCGTCGCCGGCAGGCCGTCCCGTCCGGCGCGGCCGGTCTCCTGGTAGTAGCCCTCCACCGACTTCGGTAGGTCGAGGTGGGCAACGAATCGTACGTCCGGCTTGTCGATGCCCATCCCGAAAGCGATCGTCGCGACCATGACCAGGCCGTCCTCGCGCAGGAAACGCTGCTGGTGCCGGGCGCGGGTGACCGCGTCCAGGCCGGCGTGGTAGGACAGCGCGGCAACACCGTTGTCGACCAGGAACTCCGCCGTCTTCTCCACGCTGGCCCGGGAGAGGCAGTAGATGATGCCGGCGTCTCCCGGGTGCTCGTCCCGGAGCAGAGCCAGCAGCTGCCGCTTCGGCTCCCGCTTCGCGGCGATGCGGTACTGGATGTTGGGCCGGTCGAAGCTGGCGACGAAGTGTCGGGCTGAGGTGAGCTGGAGCCGGGTGGCGATCTCGGCCCGGGTGGCGCTGGTCGCGGTGGCGGTCAACGCCACCCGGGGCACCCCCGGCCAACGTTCGTGCAGCATCGACAGGGCGAGGTAGTCCGGGCGGAAGTCGTGCCCCCACTGCGACACGCAGTGCGCCTCGTCGATTGCGAAGAGGCTGATCCGCCCCTGGTCGAGCAGGTGCTGCACGCCCCGGGCACCCAGGGCCTCCGGGGCGAGGTAGAGCAGATCCAACTCCCCGGCGACGAAGGCCCGCTCGACGGCACGGCGGGCGTCGAGGTCCAGCGTCGAGTTGAGGAAGCCGGCCCGGGCCCCGACCGCGGTCAGCGCGTCGACCTGGTCCTGCATCAGCGCGATCAACGGTGACACGACCACCGCGACCCCGTCCCGCAGCAGCGCCGGGATCTGGTAGCAGAGCGACTTGCCGCCGCCGGTGGGCATCAGTACCAGGGCGTCCCCACCGGCCGTCAGGTGCTCGATGACCTCCTGCTGGAAGCCCCGGAAGGCGTCGTAGCCGAAGACACGCCGCAGGGCTTCCAGCGCGGCGGGCTGCGGGTCGGTGGCGGAGGGCATGGGGCGCAGTCTACGAGTGGCCCCTGACGCGACGGTGCACGCCCGGGCCGTGCGGGGCCGGTGGCGGGGAGCCGCCGGACGAAACCTGGGTCGGGGTTACCGCAGCCGGCGTCACCGTCGGGTGTGACTGCGCCGCTGATGGGGCAGCGAGCTGTCTCGGTGTCGGGAATGTGACGCGGCGGATCTGGGTGGTTCGGCGGGTTAGAGTCGCTGTTCGAACCCGTGGCCCAGTTCGGGTCGCGGTGCCACAGGTTGGGGGTACCAGGTGATCGAGGGGCAGCCGAGCGTGCCGGAGGGGCTCGACCCGTCGGGCACCGACACCACGCTCGTGGTGGTGACCGGGGTCTCCGGCGGTGGGCGCAGCACTGTCGCCCGCGCCCTGGAGAACGTCGGCTACTACGTGGTGGACAACCTGCCCCAGGCGCTGATGCTGGACATGGCCGAGCTGGCGATGAAGGCCGGTGGCGCCGCCCGCCGTACGGCGATGGTGCTGGATGTGCGCTCCCGGGCCTTCTCCACCGACCTGGCCGGTGCGATCCGGGAGCTCAAGGAGCGGGGCTTCGCCCCGCGGGTGGTCTTTGTCGACGCCGACGACGAGGTGTTGATCCGGCGCTTTGAGAGCGTCCGGCGTTCGCACCCGTTGCAGGGGGAGGGGCGGCTCGCCGACGGCATCGCGGTTGAGCGCGGGCTGCTGGAGGGGGCTCGCGACCAGGCCGATGTGTTCGTCGACACCAGCCACCTCAACGTCAACCAGCTGCGTCGGCGGATCGAGGAGCTCTTCGGCGCCGAGGACGCCCGCCGGCTGCGGGTGACCGTGGTCTCCTTCGGTTTCAAGTACGGCGTACCGCCGGATGCCGACTTCGTCTGCGACGCCCGGTTCCTGCCGAATCCGTACTGGGTTCCGGAGCTGCGCGAGCACACCGGGCAGGTCGAGGCGGTCAGCTCGTACGTGTTGGGCCAGGCCGGCGCCGAGGACTTCGTGGCGACCTACGCCGACCTGCTCAACGCCACCACCGCCGGGTTCGAGCGGGAGGGCAAGCGGTACCTGACCGCTGCCGTCGGGTGCACCGGCGGCAAGCACCGCAGCGTCGCCATCGCCGAGGAGTTGGCCGCGCGGCTGCGCCAGACCGGCCTCGCCGCCAACGCCCAGCACCGGGACCTGGGGCGCGAGTGACGGCCATCCGGGTGGTCGCCTTCGGTGGTGGGCACGGACTCTCCGCTTCGCTGCGGGCACTGCGGCGTTGTGCTCCCGAACTCGACCTTGATCTGACCGCCGTGGTGACCGTCGGCGACGACGGTGGGTCCAGTGGCCGGCTGCGCGCGGAGCGGGGCGGACTGCCGCCGGGGGACCTGCGCCAGGCGCTCGTCGCGCTGGCCGGAGACCACCCCGCCACCAAGCGCAGCGCCGGGCTCTTCCAGCACCGATTCGGCGCGGTCCCGACCTCGACGATTGAGGACCGGGCGGCGGCGGGCGGACTGACCGGGCACGCCGTCGGCAATCTCGTGCTCTGCGGGCTGATGGAGTTGCTCGGCGACCCGGTGGCGGCGCTGGAGCATGCCGGCGCGATGTTGGGCACGGTCGGGCGGGTGCTGCCGATGTCCTGCGAGCCGGTCGGGATCGAGGCGCGGGTCCGGGGTGTTGACCCCGGCCGGCCGGCGGAGGTCAGCATCGTCAGCGGCCAGCATCAGGTGGCCGTCACCACCGGTCGGGTCGAGTCGCTGCGGCTGAACCCGGAGGCGCCGGCGGCCTGCCCCGAGGCGTTGGCCGCGATCGGCACAGCCGACTGGCTCCTCTTCGGCCCGGGCAGCTGGTATACGAGCGTACTGCCGCACCTGTTGGTGCCGGAGCTGGCCGCGGCCATCGCCGCGAGCCCCGCCCGCCGGCTGGTCACCCTGAACCTGGCCGCCGAGAAGGAGACGTTCGGGCTCTCGGTCGCCGATCACCTGGCCGAGCTGCGGTGGTACCTGCCGAAGCTGCGGGTCGACTGCGTGCTCGGAGACGTCAAGGCGGTGGGCGATCCCGCACCGGTCGAGCGTGCGGCAGAATCGCTGGGCGCTCGGCTGATCCTCGCCCCGGTCGCGGTCAACGACGGCACGCCCTGTCATGATTCGGCTGCTCTCGCCGCTGCTCTGGTGCCGGTCCTGGGCGCCGCTCGTTAGACACGTACGTAATCTCCGGCGACACGCCGGAACCGGTCCGTGAGAGGACGCACAATGGCGATGACGGCGGCGGTCAAGGACGAGCTGAGCCGGGTTGACGTGCCCAAGCCCTGCTGCCGGCGGGCGGAGATGGCGGCGCTGCTGCGCTTCGCCGGTGGGTTGCACATCGTCTCCGGTCGGGTGGTCGTGGAGGCCGAGCTGGATACTGGGGCGGTGGCCCGGCGGCTGCGGCGGGAGATCGCCGACGTCTATGGCTACCCCAGCGAGATCCATGTCCTCGCCTCCGGCGGCCTGCGCAAGGGCAGTCACTTCATCGTGCGGGTGGTCAAGGACGGGGAGTTCCTGGCCCGGCAGACCGGCCTGCTCGATGTCCGCGGTCGGCCGGTGCGGGGTCTGCCGCCGCATGTGGTGGCCGCCAACGTCTGCTGCGCGGTCTCGGCGTGGCGCGGCGCGTTCATGGCGCACGGTTCGCTGACCGAGCCGGGTCGCTCCAGTGCGATGGAGATCACCTGCCCCGGCCCGGAGTCGGCACTCGCCCTGGTCGGCGCGGCCCGCCGGATCGGCATCGCCGCGAAGAACCGCGAGGTGCGCGGCGTGGACCGGGTGGTCGTCAAGGACGGCGACGCCATCGCCGCCCTACTCACCCGGATCGGTGCCCACGCCAGCGTGCTGGCCTGGGAGGAACGTCGGGTCCGGCGGGAGGTGCGGGCCACCGCGAACCGGTTGGCGAACTTCGACGACGCGAACCTGCGTCGGTCGGCGCGGGCGGCGGTCGCCGCCGCCGCCCGGGTCACCCGTGCCCTGGAGATCCTCGCCGACGACGCGCCGTACCACCTGACCTCGGCCGGGCGGCTGCGGCTGGAGCATCGCCAGGCATCGCTGGAGGAGCTGGGCGCGCTCGCCGACCCGCCGTTGACCAAGGATGCGATCGCCGGACGGATCCGGCGGCTGCTCGCGCTCGCCGACAAGCGAGCCCGCGATCTCGGCATCCCGGATACCGAAGCGGCAGTCACGCCCGACATGCTCGTGGTCTGATAGGACGGCGGCGGGATCACCACCCGCCGGAGCAAGACCCCCCATGCTCGGATAGGGTCGCTGCGTACGGCAAGGGAGCCGGCACTCGGCACTCCTCGCCGTGCGCACCGCCTCGGGCGGTCGGTCCCTCGGACCGCGGCGGGGCGGCCGAGATGAACCGTCAAACGGCCGGTTCCACCGGCTGGCGCAGACTAGTCGCCGGCCCGTGGGTCATCACGCCGGCGGACTAGAACGCGAGGAGATGGGACCTGTGACCATCCGGGTTGGCATCAACGGCTTCGGCCGGATCGGCCGTAACTTCTTCCGGGCAGTGCTGGCGTCCGGCGCTGACATCGAGGTCGTGGCGGTCAACGACCTGACCGACAACGCGACGCTCGCCCACCTTGTCAAGTACGACAGCATCCTCGGCCGGCTGCCGCACGAGGTGAAGGCCAGCGCGGACGAGATCACCGTGGGTGGCAAGACCATCAAGGTGTACGCCGAGAAGGACCCGGCGAAGCTGCCCTGGGGCGAGGTGGGCGTGGACGTGGTCATCGAGTCCACCGGTCTGTTCACCGACGCCACCAAGGCGAAGGCGCACGTCGACGGCGGCGCCAAGAAGGTGATCATCTCCGCGCCGGCAAAGAACGAAGACGTCACCGTGGTGATGGGCGTCAACCAGGCGGAGTACGACCCGGCCAAGCACACCGTCATCTCCAACGCCTCCTGCACCACCAACTGCCTGGCGCCGATGGCGAAGGTCCTGCAGGACACGTTCGGCATCGAGCAGGGTCTGATGACCACCATCCACGCCTACACGCAGGACCAGAACCTCCAGGACGCTCCACACAAGGACCTGCGTCGGGCCCGTGCCGCCGCGCTGAACATCGTGCCGACCTCCACCGGTGCGGCGAAGGCGATCGGCCTGGTGCTGCCGGAGCTCAAGGGCCGGCTGGACGGCTACGCGCTGCGGGTGCCGATCCCGACCGGGTCCGCCACCGACCTGACCGTCACCGTCGGCCGGGAGACCACGGTGGACGAGGTCAACGCCGCGATGAAGGCGGCCGCCAACGGCCCGCTCAACGGTGTCCTGTCCTACAACGAGGACCCGATCGTCTCGGCCGACATCGTCACCGACCCGGCGTCCTGCATCTTCGACGCCCCGCTGACCAAGGTGATCGGCAACCAGGTCAAGGTCGTCGGCTGGTACGACAACGAGTGGGGCTACTCGAACCGCCTGGTGGATCTCGTGAAGCTGGTTGGTCAGTCGCTGTGAGTGCGCGTAGGCAGCTCGCGGGGGGCCTGGTGACGAAGGGAAGGTCGGTCCGGTGACTATCCGCACCCTCGACGACCTGCTCGCCGAGGAGGTAACGGGTCGGCGGGTGTTGGTCCGCGCGGACCTGAACGTCCCGCTTGACAAGCAGACCGGTCAGATCACCGACGACGGCCGGATCCGGGCCGTGCTGCCGACCCTGGGCGCGCTGGTCCAGGCCGGCGCGAAGGTGGTCGTCTGCTCCCACCTGGGGCGGCCGAAGGGCAGCCCCGACCCGGCGTTCAGCCTGCGTCCGGTGGCCGGGCGGCTCGGTGAGCTGCTCGGCGCGCCGGTCCACTTCGCCGAGGACACGGTCGGTGACTCGGCCCGGTCCACGGTGGCGGGTCTCGCCGATGGCCAGGTCGCTCTGCTGGAGAACCTTCGGTTCAATCCGGGTGAGACCAGCAAGGACGAGGCGGAGCGGGGCGCCTTCGCCGACCAGCTCGCCGCGCTCGCCGACGCGTATGTGGACGACGCGTTCGGCGCGGTGCACCGTCGGCACGCCAGCGTGTACGACGTACCGGCCCGGCTGCCACACGTGGCGGGCCGGCTGGTGCTGCGCGAGGTGGAGGTGCTCGGCGCCCTCGCCGGGGAGCCGGACCGCCCGTACGTGGTGGTGCTCGGTGGGTCGAAGGTCTCCGACAAGCTGGCGGTGATCGAGGCGTTGCTGCCGAAGGTCGACCGGTTGCTGGTCGGCGGCGGCATGTGCTTCACCTTCCTGAAGGCGCAGGGCCACGAGGTGGGCTCCTCGCTGCTGGAGGAGGAGATGGTCGAGACCTGCCGGAGCCTGCTGGAGCGCGCCGACGGCAAGATCATGCTGCCGGTTGACGTGGTGGTGGCGGATGCGTTCGCCCCCGACGCCTCACACGACACGGTGCGGGCCGACGGGATCCCCAGCAAGCGGGTCGGGCTCGACATCGGCCCGGAGACGGTGGCTGGTTTCGCCGCCGCGGTGCGGGACGCTCGGACGATCTTCTGGAACGGCCCGATGGGCGTGTTCGAGATGGCGGCCTTCGCGCACGGCACTCGCGGTGTCGCCGAGGCGATCGCGGAGTCGGACGCGTTCACCGTGGTCGGTGGCGGCGACTCCGCCGCCGCGGTGCGGGCGCTCGGCCTCGACGAGCAGGCGTTCAGCCACATCTCCACCGGTGGCGGCGCCAGTCTTGAGTACCTGGAGGGCAAGACCCTCCCCGGCATCGCGGCCTTGGAGAGCTGAATGGCCAACCCCACCCGCCGGCCGCTGATGGCCGGCAACTGGAAGATGAACCTCAACCATCTCGAGGCGAACCTGCTGGTGCAGAAGCTCGCCGCGAGCCTCACCGCGAAGCAGCTCACCGACGTCGAGACGGTGGTGCTACCGCCGTTCACCGACCTACGGACGGTGCAGACCGCCGTGGACGGGGACAAGCTGCTGGTGGGTTACGGTGCGCAGGACCTCTCGCCGCACGCGTCGGGAGCGCACACCGGTGACATCGCCGGGCCGATGCTGACGAAGCTGGGCTGCACCTACGTGGCGGTCGGCCACTCCGAGCGGCGGGCGAACCACCATGAGGATGACGCGGTCGTCAACGCGAAGGTGCAGGCGGCGCTCACCCATGGCCTCGCCCCGATCCTCTGCGTGGGGGAGGGGCTGGACGTTCGGGAGCAGGGCGGCCAGGTGGCGCACTGCAACGACCAGCTCGACGCCGCCCTCAAGGGGCTCTCCGCCGAGCAGGTGACCCAGGTTGTCGTCGCGTACGAGCCGGTCTGGGCGATCGGCACCGGCAAGACGGCCACCCCGGAGGACGCCCAGGAGGTCTGCGGGGCGCTCCGTGAGCGCCTTGCCGGGCAGTTCGGCCAGGAGACGGCCGACCAGGTGCGGATCCTGTACGGCGGGTCGGTCAAGTCGTCGAACGTGGCGGCGATCATGGCTCAGCCAGACGTGGATGGCGCCCTTGTCGGCGGCGCCAGCCTGGACGCTGAGGAGTTCGCGAAGATCTGCCGGTTCCCGGAGCACACCACCGGCTGACCGCTTCGCTATCCTTGACTCCGCCCGTCCGCCGGTCGGTGCCACCGTGCCCGTTCTGCTCGGGCGAGGATCGCAACGAGAGGACTGTCCCCCGCCATGCCGATCTGGTTCGCGTACACGTTGATCGTGTTGCTGGTCATTACGAGCGTCATGCTCACCCTGCTGATCCTGCTACACCGGGGTAAGGGCGGTGGGATGTCCAGCATGTTCGGCGGCGGGGTCAGCTCCAGCCTGGCTGGGTCGTCGGTCGCCGAGAAGAACCTGGACCGCTACACCGTTCTGGTGGGCATTGTCTGGTTCGCCTGCATCGTCGGTCTTGGGCTCTGGCTGCGACTTCAGCAGGCCAGTGTCGGCTGAGCCCAGCACCTAGAGTCAAAACCGCGCGCGGTTCCTCTTCGGACGGGCCGCGCGCGGTTTGTTTTCCCAACCCGCCGCAGCTGCCGGGGCGTCCGCGGCGGCACCTGACCCGCGGCGCCGCCACGGGCGGCAGCTCAGCGGATGCTGCGGAAACGGGCGGGTAGGTCGGCGGCGGCGCTGCGATCCAGCAGCCAGAGGGTGCGGTTGATGCCCCGCACACCCGCGGCCGGTAGCTGCATCGGCCCCGCACCAGCCAGCGCCAGGCCGACCGCGCGGGCTTTGTCCGCCCCGCTGGCGACCAGCCACACCTCCTCCGCGGTGTTGATCGTCGGCAGGGTCAGGGTGGTCCGGATCGGCGGTGGCTTCGGGCTGCCCCGGACCGCACTGACCGGCCGGCTCTCGTAGTGCACCGGATGCTCCGGGAAGACCGAGGCCACGTGTCCGTCCTCGCCCACCCCCAGCAGGAGCACGTCGAAGTGGGGGAGGACGGCGGTGCCGGGGCGGGCCGCCTGGGCCAGCTCCGCCGCGTACCGGGCGGCGGCCTCCTCCGGGTCACTGCCGGCCGAGTCGTCCGAAGCCGGCATCGGGTGTACCCGGGCCGGGTTCAGCGGCACCGCGTCCAGGAGCGCCGCCCGGGCCTGCGTCGCGTTGCGCTGCGGGTCGCCCTCGGGCAGGAACCGCTCGTCGCCCCACCAGACGTCCACCCGGGACCAGTCGACCGCGTCGCGAGCGGGCAGCGCCGCCAAGGCACGGTAGACGGCGGCGGCTATCCGCCCGCCGGTCAACACCACCGACGCCTGACCGCGCCCGGTCTGCGCATCGAGGATGCGGACCAGTAGCCGGGCGGCTACCGCCTGCGCCAGCAGCTCGGCGTCGGCGTGGACCGCGATGCTCGCCTCGCTCATGCCCGCGCGATCCCAGCGTGCGCGGCGATTCCCGCCTCGGCCCGGTGGGCCTGAGCCGGGTCCTTCCAGACATGTACCCGTTGGGCCGGGCGGCGTTCCAGCCCGGAGAGCCCCGTCGCGGCACCGAGCGCCTCCGCGTACACCTGGTCGGCGTCGAGTCGGCGTAACTCCTCGGCCAGCTCGTCGCCGAGCGGACGGCGTACCAGCGGCAGGAGGCGGTCCTCCTGACCGGTGCGGCGGAACACCGCCATGCTGTCGTTGCGGGTCAGCGTCAGCTCGTCGCCGTTGGCGCAGCGCAACTGCACCTCATGCATCCGGGAGTACTGGTCGGTGTGCCGCCACTCGGGATCGATCTCCAGCCGGGCGGCGAGCCAGCCGCGCATCAGCGCGGCCGTCGGGTCGGTCGGCGGTGCCACCACGGTCGCCGCGGTGACCCGTGCCTCGGTGGTGTCGAAGGCGCCCGCCACCAGGGTGCGCCACAACGTGACCCGGGTCCAGGCCAGGTCGGTGTCACCGGGTGCGTAGTCGTGCGCCCGCTGCCGCAGCGCCTCGATCGGGTTGTCGGCCTGCGCGGCGTCGGTGATGCGCCGGTCGGCCACCACGCCCAGGAAGTCGGTGGCGATCTCGGCTGGCGGATCCGCGTGCCACCAGGTCACCACCGGTACGTCCGGCACCAGCAGCGGCATCACCACCGACTCGGCGTGCAGGGCCAGCCGCCCGTGCATCCGGGCCACCACTGCCTCGCCGGGGCCGAGTCGGCCCCCCACGACGATCTCCGCGTCCAGTCGGCTTCGGTCTCGATCCACATCGGAGCGAACCACGATCAACAGCCGGCACGGGTGGGCGGCGGAGGCGATCGTCGCCGCCGCCTCCGCCTCGCGGACCCGCTTCTCGTCCACCACGACGATCAGGGTGAGGGCCATGCCACTGGCCACCCCGCCGGCGCTGCGCCGCTCGGCAGCGAGCGCCTTGACCACCTCGTTGCCGGTGGTGTCCCACAGGCCGATCATCGCTGCCTCCCAGTCCGCTCGTGTCGCCCGGTCGTCACGCCCGCCGCCAGGCGCGGCCCGCCTGGGCCAGCATCTCGTCGGAGCGGCGGGGACCCCACTCACCGGATCGGTAGGGCTCCGGCTTCGTGCCCGCCCAGGCCTGTTCCAGCGGGTCCACCACCCGCCAGCTCTGCTCGACCTCGGCGGCGTCCGGGAAGAGGGTGCGGTCGCCGATCAGGACGTCCAGCACCAACCGCTCGTATGCCTTCGGGCTGGCCTCGGTGAACGCCTCGCCGTACTGGAAGTCCATCGCGATGTCGCGGACCTCCATCGCGGTCCCGGGCACCTTGGAGCCGAACTTGAGGACCACGCCCTCGTCCGGCTGGACCCGGATGACGAGTTGGTTGTTGCCCAGCGACTTCACATCGGCGTCGTCGAACGGCAGGTGTGGGGCCTTCTTGAACATCACCGCGACCTCGGTCACCTGCCGGGGCATCCGCTTGCCGGCGCGGATGTAGAAGGGCACCCCCGCCCACCGGCGGTTCTGGATGCCGAGCTGCACCGCGACGTAGGTCTCGGTGGTCGAGTCCGCCGGGACCCCCTCCTCGTCCAGGTAGCCGAGTGCCCGTTCGCCGCCGACCCAGCCGGGCAGGTACTGGCCGCGTACGGTCCCCTGGCTCACATCTGGTGGCAGGGTGATGGCCTTGAGTACCTTGAGCTTCTCGGCGCGGATCTCGTCGGCGGCGAAGCTGGTGGGCTCCTCCATCGCCACCAGCGCGAGCAGCTGCAGGAGATGGTTCTGGAGCACGTCCCGGGCGGCGCCAGCGGTGTCGTAGAACCCGGCCCGGGTGCCGATCCCCACATCCTCGGCCATGGTGATCTGCACCGAGTCGACGTATCTCGAGTTCCACAACGGCTCGAACAGATTGTTGGCGAACCGCAGGGCGAGGATGTTCTGGACCGTCTCCTTGCCCAGATAGTGGTCGATGCGGAAGACGTCCCGACGGGTGAAGACATCGTCCACCAGGTCGTTGAGTTCCTTCGCCGAGGGCAGATCCTGCCCGAACGGTTTCTCGACCACGACTCGGCGCCACCCGCCGCAGCGGGCGTTATCCGACATTCCGGTGCGGGCGAGTTGCTTGAGCACCACCGGGAAAGCCGTTGGGGGAATGGCGAAGTAGAAGGCGGCGTTGCCGGGGATGCCATGCGATTGGCGTAGCCCGTCCAACGTGCCCGCCAACTGGTCGAAGGCGTCGTCGTCGTCGAAGGAACCACCGACGAACTTGATGTTGCCGGCCAGCCGCGCCCACACCTCCTCCCGCCAGGGAGTACGGGCGTGCGCCTTCGCCGCGGCCTGGGCGACGGACTCGAAGTCGCCGTCACCCCAGTCCCGGCGGGCGAAGCCGAGCACGACGAAGCTCGGGGGCAGCAGCCCCCGGTTCGCAAGGTCGTACACCGCGGGTAGTAGCTTTTTGCGGGCCAGGTCCCCGGTAACGCCGAAAATGACCAGAGTGCAGGGTTCCGGGATGCGGGGCAGCCGTCGGTCCTGCGGGTCGCGTAACGGGTTGGTCACGCCGTCTCCTCGCTCCGCCTTGTTTCGTCCGTCATCGTCGCTTGGGTAGCGCGCCAGCCGCCTCCAACAGCTGCGTCACCCCCGCCGACCGGTCGGTCAGGTGTAGCCGCAGCACCGGACGCTTCCGGTCAGCCAGGGCCTGCCGGTCGCCGGCGGCCTGCGCCGCCTGCAACTCCCCGAAGCTGTACGCCTTCCCGGGCACCGGCAGATCAACGTCGACCGTACCGGTTAGCTGGAGGAAGCTACCCACCTGTGGGCCGCCCTTGTGATATTGCCCGGTGGAATGCAGGAACCGGGGGCCCCAGCCGAAGGTCACCGGTGGGCTGAGGGCCTCGGCCAACGTGGGGCGGAGCCGGGCCGCGTCGGCATCGGCCCCGCGGTCGAGGTACGCCATGACCGCGAGGTAGCCGTCGTCATCCACGCCGTCGATCAGCCAGCGCACCGCGCCGGCCAGGTCGTTCGGTACACCCGCCGGGGCGTACACCTCGATCGCGCCTTCGGTGAAGGACGGCTGCTCCGTCGGCGCGCCCGAGGCCAGGATCCTGTTGGTGTTCTCCTTGCTCTCGGTGACGTTCGGTTGGTTGAACGCGTCGATGCCGAGCACCACGCCGGCAACCGCGATCGCATACTCCCAAGCGAGGAACTGCGCCCCCAACGGCCCGTTGACCGCCACGTCCGGCGCGCCGCCGGGCCCCTCCCCGCTGCTGAGTTCCCCGGCGGTCAAAGCCCCGCCGTAGCTGATGGTGAGGATGTCCTCGCCAGTCGCGCCCGGGCTGGTCGGCGACTCGACGACGACCGGCAGGATGCCGCTCCCGGACTTGCCGGTCGACTCGGCGATCAACTGCTCGGCCCAGTCACCGAGCCCATCGATTCCGCTGCCGTCCGGGACCAGCGCCACCTTGTCCCGGCCGGCGGTGGCCGCCGCGCCCAGCGCGGCGCCCAGCGCCAGCGCCGGGTTGTCCCGCTCGGCGGCCAACGACCCGGCGAAGGCCTCGGCCTGGTCCAGCAGTTCGGCCACCTCGACGCCGGCCAGCGCCGTCGGAACGAGTCCGAACGCGGTCAGTGCGGCGAAGCGCCCGCCGACATTCGGATCGGCCAGCACGGTGAACGCGCCCATCTCGGCAGCGGTTGCCGCCAGCGGCGAACCCGGGTCGGTGACGATCACGAAGTGTCGCCCGGCCTCCGCCTCGGACATCCCCGCGTCGAGGAACGCCTGCCAGTACGCGCGTCGCTGGCTGTCCGTCTCCACGGTTGAACCGGACTTGCTGGCCACCACGACGACGGTCCGCTCCAGGCGGTCGGCGAGCGCCGCCCGGATCTGGCCCGGATCGGTGGTGTCCAGGACGGTCAGCGGTCGGCCGAGCGTCCGGGAGATCACCTCGGGAGCCAGCGACGAACCGCCCATCCCACAGAGCACCACGTGATCCAGGTCGGCCAGCTCCGAGGTCAGCTCGGCGAGTTGCGGAAGCAGATCCCGGCTGCGGGTGTGGGTGTCGACCCAACCCAGCCGGATCCGCGCCTCGGCCTCCGCCTCCGGCCCCCAGAGCGTGGGGTCCTTCGCCGCCAGTTTGCCTGGAACACCGGCCGTGGTCACCGCGGTCCGGGTGGAGGCGGCCGCGGCCTGGTCAACCGCGTCTGCCCCGCGCACCGAGAGGCCGGCGGCGGCCTCGACGGGCGGTCCGAGAAGCTCGCTCACGCGTTGCCCCCCGCCTGCTCGGCGGCCTGCGCGTTCTTCGTCGCGGCGTCGCCGGGGTGGTCGATGCCCCGGTTCGCGGCGGCGAGGGAACGGCGGACACCTTCGAGCAGCTCGTTCCAGCTCGCCGCGAACTTCTCCACCCCCTCGCGCTCCAGGGTGTCGATCACGTCGGTCAGGTCAACCCCCGCCGCCGCCAGGCCCGCGAAGACCTCCCGCGCCTCGTCGTAGCCGCCGGTGACGGTGTCGCCGCTGGTCTCGCCGTGCTCGGCGTAGGCGTCGATCACCGGTTCCGGCATCGTGTTGACGGTGCCGGGGGCGATCAGCTCCTCGACGTAGATCACGTCCCGGTAGTCCGGGTTCTTCGTCGAGGTGGAGGCCCAGAGCGGTCGCTGCGGATGCGCCCCGGCGTCGGCGAGCGCCTGCCACCGGTCGGAGGCGAAGACCTGGCTGTAGCGCTCGTAGGCCAGTCGGGCGTTGGCGATCGCGGCCCGACCGCGCAGCGCGCTGGCCTGCGCCGAGCCGACCTTCTCCAGCCGCTTGTCGACCTCGGTGTCGACCCGGGAGACGAAGAACGACGCCACCGAGCCGATCTTGGACAGGTCGTGGCCGTTCGCCTTCGCCTGCTCCAGGCCGGTCAGGAACGCCTCCATGACCGCCGAGTAGCGGTCCAGCCCGAAGATCAGGGTGACGTTCACGCTGATCCCCTCGGCCAGGGCGGCAGTGATCGCCGGCAATCCCGCCTCGGTGGCCGGGATCTTGATGAACAGGTTCGGGCGGTCCACCAGCCACCAGAGCGCCCGCGCCTCGGCGATGGTCTGGTCGGTCTCGTACGCCAGCCGCGGGTCCACCTCCAGCGAGACCCGTCCGTCCACGCCCGCCGACGCCTCGTACGCCGGTCGCATCACGTCACAGGCCCAGCGCACGTCGTACGCGGTGAGGGTGCGGACCGCCTCCTCGACCTTGACCCCGCGCATCGCGAGGTCGTGTAGCTGCCAGTCGTAGTCCTTGGCGTCGCCCAGGGCCTTGGCGAAGATCGTCGGGTTGGTGGTCACCCCGACCAGGTGCTTCTCCCGGCGCAGCCGGTCCAGCCCGCCCGAGCTGAGTCGCGTCCGCGAAAGATCATCGAGCCAGACCGCCACGCCCGCGGCGGTGAGCTCACCCAGCCTGTCCGTCATGCCGTCGCGCTCCCCTCAGTTGCCGGTCGGATTACCGGTGATGTCGCCGACCCGGGTCAGCGCGGCGTGCGCCGCACCCACGATCCGGTCCGGGGTGAAACCGAACTCCTCGAAGAGCACGGTGTGCGGGGCGCTCGCCCCGAAGTGCTCCAGGCTGATGGTCTCGCCGCAGTCACCGACGAAGGCCCGCCAGGACATCGCGACACCCGCCTCCACGCTCACCCGTGCCCTTACCCCACGGGGCAGGACCAACTCCCGGTACGCCTCGTCCTGGGCCCGGAACCACTCCTGGCAGGGCATGGAGACGACCCGGGTGGGGGTGCCGTCGGCCTCCAGCCGCTCCCGGGCGGTGAGGCAGAGCTGCACCTCCGAGCCGGTGCCGATGAGGATCACCTGCGGCTTGCCGCCAGTGGCCTCGGCCAGCACGTAGCCGCCGCGGGCCACCCCCTCCGCGCTGTTGAGCACGGCCCGATCCAGGGTCGGCAACGGCTGGCGGCTCAGTGCCAACGCGGCCGGTCGGTCGGTGTGCATCAGGACCTGCCGCCACGCCCAGGCGGTCTCGTTCGCGTCGGCGGGGCGTACCACGTCCAGTCCGGGGATCGCCCGCAGCGAGGTGAGGTGCTCCACCGGCTGGTGGGTCGGACCGTCCTCACCGAGGCCGATCGAGTCGTGCGTCCAGACGTAGGTCACCGGCAGCTTCATCATCGCCGCGAGCCGCACCGACGGGCGCATGTAGTCGCTGAAGACGAGGAAGGTGCCGCCGTACGGGCGGGTGCCGCCGTGCAGGGCGATCCCGTTGAGGATGGCGGCCATCGCGTGCTCACGGATGCCGAAGTGCAGCGTGCGGCCGTACTCGTTGCCCGGGAAGTCCTTGGTGGCGTGCTCGGCCGGGATGAAGGACGGCTCGCCCTTCATGGTGGTGTTGTTGCTGTCCGCCAGGTCGGCCGAGCCGCCCCACAGCTCCGGCAGCACCGGTGCGAGCGCGGCGAGGACCTTGCCGGAGGCCGCGCGGGTGGCGAGGCCCTTGGCGTCGGCGGGGAACGTGGGTAGGGCGTCCGTCCAGTCCGCCGGCAGGGTCCGGGTGGCCAGCCGGTCCCAGAGCGCCCGCCGTTCCGGGTTCGTCCGTCCCCAGGCCGTGAAGGTCTCGGTCCACTCGCGTTGCGCGGCGATGCCGCGTTCCAGTACCTGGCGGGTGTGCTTGAGGACGTCCTCGTCGACCTCGAAGGTGCGCTCCGGGTCGAAGCCGAGGAGTTCCTTGGTCGCCGCGACCTCGTCGGCGCCGAGCGCCGCACCGTGGATCTTGCCGGTGTTCCGCTTGTTCGGTGCTGGCCAGCCGATGATGGTGCGCAGCGCGATGAACGACGGCCGGCCGGTCTCCGCCCTGGCCGCCAGGAGCGCCCGGTACAGCGTGGCCACATCCTCGTGGTAGTCGCCCTGGTCGGCGTCGCCGGGCCGCCAGTCGACGGTCTGCACGTGCCACCCGTACGCCTGGTAGCGGGCCACGACGTCCTCGCTCTTGGCGATCCGGGTGTCGTCCTCGATCGAGATCTCGTTGTCGTCGTAGATCACGCAGAGGTTGCCCAGTTGCTGGTGCGCGGCGAGGGCGCTGACCTCGTGGCTGATCCCCTCCTCGATGTCGCCGTCGGAGGCGATGCACCAGATGTCGTGGTCGAAGAGCGAGGTGCCGCGCGCCGGCTCGGGGTCGAACAGTCCGCGTTCCCGGCGGGCGGCCATCGCCATTCCGACCGCATTGCCCAGGCCCTGCCCGAGCGGACCGGTGGTGGTCTCCACTCCCGGGGTGTGCCCGTACTCGGGGTGGCCGGGGGTGAGGGAGCCCCACTGCCGCAGCCCTTCAAGGTCGGCGAGGCTCATCGGGTAGCCGGCGAAGTAGAGCTGGATGTAGAGGCTGAGGCTGGAGTGCCCGGCGGAGAGGACGAAGCGGTCTCGGCCGGGCCAGGTCGGGTCGGCGGGGTTGTGGCGCATGACCCGGTTGAAGAGTAGGTAGGCCGCGGGCGCCAGGCTCATCGCGGTGCCGGGATGGCCGTTGCCGGATTTCTCGACGGCGTCCATGGCCAGTACGCGGACCGTGTCGACCGCCCGACGGTCGAGGTCGGACCAGTTGAGTGCAGGAAGCTCGGGTCGGTTGTCAGCCACGTTCGGTGTGCTCCTCGGCAGATGGGCGGAACCCTCACCCGTGACCCTATCGAGCGGTCCTAAACGTCCGCCCACGGATCCGTGCATGCTGTTCTCCCGGTTCGGGCCGCTTAGTCGCGTCCGGGTGTGACGCCCCGCACCGTTGCTGGGTCACCAGGGCAGCCACTACGGCGGCGCGTAGGGTGGGGCGGTGGTGGTCCCGGAGTGGGGCCCGATCATTTCGACCTCCCTCGCCCATGCCGGAAGGTGGCATCCGTGAGCATGATCACCGAGCGCCCCGTCAGCGACACCGCCGGGCAGTCGGTCAGCACAAGGGGGGAGGGGGCGGTCGGCTCGCGGCGGGAGCTGCGGGCGGTGGTCGCGGCGTACGTGGCGTTGACCAAGCCGCGGATCGTGGAGTTGCTGCTGGTTACCACCGTGCCGGCGATGATGCTCGCGCACGGCGGTCTGCCGTCGCTCTGGCTGATGGCGGTGGTGCTGGTCGGCGGGTCGCTGGCGGCCGGCGCGGCCAGCGTCCTGAACTGTTACATCGACCGGGATATCGATCAGGTGATGCGGCGCACCAAGCGTCGCCCGCTGCCGGCGCACACCGTCACACCGCGGAACGCATTGATCTTTGGCCTGGTGCTGGCAGTGGTCTCGGTCACCCTGCTGGCTGTCTTCACCAACGCGTTGGCCGCCGGGTTGACGCTGGCCGCGATTCTCTATTACGACCTGGTTTACACCGCCTGGCTCAAGCGCACCACCGCGGCGAACACCTTCTGGGGCGGGGCCTGTGGGGCGGCGCCGGTGTTGATCGGCTGGGCCGCGGTGACCGGTTCCCTCGCGCCGGCCGCCTGGGCGCTCTTCGGGGTCGTCTTCTTCTGGCAGATGCCGCACTTCTACCCGCTGGCGATGAAGTACAAGGACGACTATGCCCGGGCGGGCATCCCGATGCTGCCGGTGGTGGCGTCCACCCGGCGCGTCAACGCCGAGATTCTCATCTTCGCCTGGCTGACGGTGCTGGTCTCGCTGGTGGCCTGGCCGCTCGGGGCTGGGATCGGGCCGATCTACGGGCTGCCGACCCTCGTCGTGGGGGTCGTCTTCCTGATCGAGGCGCACCGGCTGTGCCGTCGGGCGGCGCGGGGGCAGGCGGTCAAGCCGATGCGGCTGTTCCACTGGTCCACCACCTACCTGACCGTCGTCTTCGCGGCGGTTGCGCTGGACGCGGTGATCTGACCGCCCCGCCCCGGCCGGGGCGAAGGTATTGGGTTTGTCGGGTTTCGTCATTGACCTGCGGGAATCCCTGGTTGGTCGGAAATCCGTCACCCTGGTTTTTGTTTTGGAAATCCCCTGGCTGCTAATGCGAAAATTATGCAGGTAAATCGGACCAAAAGGGGCATCTTGGGTCACGCTTTCGGGGTAACTGGCATCACAAAAGGTTCACCGAACTCGCCCGCATGGGGGGAACTCTGCTTAGGCTTCGCGTCATGGCAGATCGTTCCGATACGACGCTGACGGCCGAGCAGGCCGCCAACGGTCCGGCCCCCAGCGGCCTGGTGGCCGGCATCAAGTCGTTCGCCGCCGGGCACGGTGGGGCGAAGGCGGTCATCGAGTATGTCGGCAAGCGTGGTGCGCGCATCGTCCTCGTCGGCTCCGACGGGGTCTGGGGCGACCAGTTCGCCGACGACACCGTCGTCGCGCGGCAGGCGTGCGCCAAGGCGGGCGTCACCGTCGAGAACGCGTGGGAGCGTGAACTGATGGACCAGATGCGTCCGAGTAACGATCTCTGGCGGTCGATGGCCCGGCGCACGATGGCTCGTTAGGCTCCCGGCTATGGTGATCACTTCGCCCGAGTCGGCCCGGCGGGAGCCCCGGGTCGCCATCGTGACCTGTGCGGCCCTTCCTGACCTTGAGACTGACGACCGCCTCGTCCACGCGCCGCTCGCGGCTCGTGGCATCACCGCCGAGGCGGTGATCTGGGATGATCCCGCCGTTGACTGGGCGGGTTATGACCTCGTGGTCCTCCGCTCGCCGTGGGACTACACCGCCCGTCGGGACGCCTTCGTCGCCTGGGCGGCGACGGTGCCGGCGCTGGCCAACCCGGCGGACATCGTCCGCTGGAACACCGACAAGCGCTACCTCGAGCAGCTCTCCGCCGCGGGAGTGGCCGTCGTCCCCACCTCCTGGATCGAACCGGGGCAGCAGTGGTCGCTCCCCGCGGAGCGTGGGCAGTTCGTCATCAAGCCCTCGGTCAGCGCGGACAGCCAGGACACCGGCCGGTACGACCTGGCCGACCCCGAGCACCGGGAGCTCGCCCAGGCGCATGTTCGACGCATCGGCGCGGCCGGACGAGTGACCATGGTGCAGCCGTACCTCTCCGCCGTTGACACCGACGGGGAGACCGCGCTGCTCTTCCTCGCTGGCCCCGACGGCCTGCGTTTCAGTCACGCGATCCGTAAGGGCGCGATGCTGACCGGCCCGGACCTGGGGCCGGAGGAGCCCCGTAAAACCGAGCGGATCACCCCCCGCGCCGCGAGCCCGGAGCAGGTGGCGGTGGCGGAGAAGATCCTCGCCGAGGTTCCGGGCGGACCGGAGCGGCTGCTCTACGCCCGGGTCGACCTGATCCCGGGCGAGGGCGACGTGCCGCTCCTGGTCGAGCTGGAACTGACCGAGCCGTCACTCTTCCTCGGGTACGCCGACGGCGCCCCGGATCGCCTCGCGGATGCCATCCTGACCCACCTGCACAGCCAACCCTGAGACATCCTCGCCCAACGTCGTCGGACGCGGTTTCGCGTCCGACGACGTTGGCGTTTGGGCCCCCAGGCCGCTGCGGTCCGGCCGGGGCCGACGGTTCAGGCTCGGCCGGGGTCGACGGGCTCAGGCGGCTCAGGCGGGAACGGGGGCCGACGGCTCGGTCGTGGTGTCGCGGGCGGTGGTGGCGCTCGGGGTGGGGGCGACGGCCGGCCGTCGCTCCCGGGTTGACCGAAGCACCGCGAGGGTGGCCAGCAGCACCAGGCAGGAGCCGAGCATGTGGGCGCCGACGAGAAGTGCTGGCAGGTTGGTGAAGTACTGCACGTAGCCGATCACGCCCTGCCCCGCCTCCACCCCCACCAACACCAGCGCGGCCCGGGCGGGGCCGGCGGCGCCGACCGCCCGAAACGCGAAGACCAAGGCCACCGAGAGGCCGATCAGCAGGAACACGCCATCGGCGTGGATCTGGGAGAGCTGCTCGGGGTCGAGGCCGTTGCGGGCCGCCCCACCGTCACCGGCGTGCGGGCCGCTGCCGGTGACCCAGGTGCCGACCACGAGGACAGCCCCGCAGACCACGGTGGTGATCACAGCGAGGGTGCGCAGTGGCCCGGGCACCACCGGCACGGTCGGGCCGTCCGGTTCCGCGATCCGCCGCCAGAGGGCGTACGCGAGGGCGATCACGACCATCGAGGCGAGGAAGTGCAGCCCGACCACCCACGGGTTGAGATTGGTGCGGACGGTGATCCCACCGATCACCGCCTGCGCCGGGATGCCGAGCAGGACGGCGACCGCGAGCGGCAGCAGGCCGC
The DNA here is from genome assembly GCF_000378845.1 of Salinispora pacifica DSM 45544. Lineage (NCBI taxonomy): Bacteria > Bacillati > Actinomycetota > Actinomycetes > Micromonosporales > Micromonosporaceae > Salinispora > Salinispora pacifica. Next base: position 4,847,800 of record NZ_KB905359.1, read on the forward strand.
GTCGGCGTGGTCGGTGTAGCAGGACGGCCACCACCACGGCGATGGCGACGATGCCGACCGCGAAGGTGAGCAGCCGGTTGCCGAACTCGATCACCCCGTGCAGGCCCATCTCCGGCGTGGCGGTGTACGACGTGTCGGTACATCGGGGCCAGGTGGGGCAGCCCAGGCCGGAGGCGGTCAGCCGGACGGCCCCGCCGGTGACGACGATCAGCACGTTCGCGAGAATGTTGGCGAACGCCAGCCGGCGAAGCATGGTGGTGGAGACCGGGAACCGGGCGGCGACAGTCACGGCGCAAATCCTACGCATCGTAGTGGTGCCCCCTCGGGCGGCTTCGCCACAACGGTGTTTTGGATCACCGGACCCCGAGTTTGCAGGCCTCCGGCGAATTACGTAACGTTGGCGTTGTGAAAAAGGTGGCGGGGCTCTCGGGGCACCAGCCGGCGCCTGTCGGGCTCGCCGGTGGGTCGGCCGTCGCCGACCCGTCAACCCGCGACCGGGTTACCCAGCTGCTGCTGGAGCGAGGTGCCACCACCGCCGCGCAGCTCGGGCGCGAGCTCGGGCTCAGCCCCGCCGCGATTCGACGGCACCTGGACGCGATGCTCGCCGAGGGAGATGTCCTCGCCCGCGATCCGGCGGTCCGAGGTCACCGCGGGCGTGGCCGTCCGGCCAAGGTCTTCCTGCTGACCGAGGCGGCCCGCGGTCGGTGCGGCACCCACCACTACGACAACATGGCCACCGCCGCGCTGCGCTGGATCGCCCGGGGTGGGGGATCGGCGGCGGTGGCGGCCTTCGCCGCCGAGCAGGTCTCCGCCCTGGAGGCCCGCTGCCTGGCAGCCATGGAAGACGCCGGCGACGACCCGCTCGCCCGCGCAGAGGCACTCGCCGCCGCCCTGACCGCGGAGGGCTACGCTGCCAACGCCTCCACGATCGCCTCGGGGGGGCAGCTGTGCCAACATCACTGCCCGGTCGCGCATGTGGCCGCCGAGTTCCCCCAACTGTGCGAGGCCGAGACCGCGGTGATCTCCCGTCTGGTCGGCACCCACGTGCAGCGCCTGGCGACCATCGCGCACGGCGATGGGGTGTGCACGACGCACATCCCGGCCCAACCGGGGCATGTTCAGTCCAGTAAGACCGTCACCACTGTGAGGACAGATAGATGACCGAGCAGACCGTTCAGCCCCTGACCCAGGAGGAGCAGCTCGCCGCCCTCGGTCGCTACGAGTACGGCTGGGCCGACCCCGACGCGGCCGGGGCCGTCGCGCAGCGTGGCCTCAACGAGGCGGTCGTGCGGGACATCTCGGCCAAGAAGGCTGAGCCGGCCTGGATGCTCGACCTGCGGCGCAAGGGGCTGCGGTTGTTCGATCGCAAGCCCATGCCGGCCTGGGGCGCCGACCTCACCGGGATCGACTTCGACAACATCAAGTACTTCGTGCGCTCCACCGAGAAGCAGGCGACCAGCTGGGAGGAGCTGCCGGAGGACATCAAGAACACCTACGACAAGCTGGGTATCCCCGAGGCGGAGAAGCAGCGGCTGGTCGCGGGGGTGGCGGCACAGTACGAGTCCGAGGTCGTCTACCACAAGATCCGTGATGACCTGGAGGAGCAGGGCGTCGTCTTCCTCGACACGGACACCGCGCTCAAAGAGCACGAGGATCTCTTCAAGGAGTACTTCGGCACGGTGATTCCGGTCGGCGACAACAAGTTCGCCGCCCTGAACACCGCGGTCTGGTCCGGTGGCTCCTTCATCTACGTGCCGAAGGGCGTGCACGTGGAGATCCCGCTCCAGGCCTACTTCCGGATCAACACGGAGAACATGGGCCAGTTCGAGCGGACCCTGATCATTGTTGACGAGGGTGCGTACGTGCACTACGTCGAGGGCTGCACCGCCCCCATCTACTCCTCGGACTCGCTGCACAGCGCCGTCGTGGAGATCATCGTCAAGAAGAACGCCCGCTGCCGCTACACCACCATCCAGAACTGGTCGAACAACGTCTACAACCTGGTCACCAAGCGCGCGGTGTGCCACGAGGGCGCGACCATGGAGTGGATCGACGGCAACATCGGCTCCAAGGTCACGATGAAGTACCCGGCGGTCTTCATGACCGGCGAGCACGCCAAGGGCGAGGTGCTCTCGGTGGCCATGGCCGGTGAGGGCCAGCACCAGGACGCCGGTGCCAAGATGGTGCACGCCGCACCGCGCACCAGCAGCACCATCGTCTCGAAGTCGATCGCCCGCGGCGGCGGTCGTACCTCGTACCGCGGTCTGGTGCAGGTGTTGGAGGGTTCGCACAGCAGCAAGAGCACCGTGAAGTGCGACGCGTTGCTGGTCGACACGATCTCCCGCTCGGACACCTACCCGTACGTCGACATCCGCGAGGACGACGTGTCGATGGGGCACGAGGCGACCGTCTCGAAGGTCAGCGAGGACCAGCTCTTCTACCTGATGAGCCGGGGACTGAGCGAGGACGAGGCGATGGCGATGATCGTCCGTGGCTTCATCGAGCCGATCGCCAAGGAGCTCCCGATGGAGTACGCGCTGGAGCTCAACCGCCTGATCGAGCTGCAGATGGAGGGCGCGGTCGGCTGAGACCGCCGCGGCCGTGGCGGACCCGACCCGTCCCCTGTTACTGACACCGTCGTCGCAGAACAGAACCAAGGAAGAGATGACTACCCAGGCTTCCGCGCCGCCCAGCACCAAGTCGCAGGCGCTGCGCTCATACGATGTCACCGACTTCTCGGCCCTCACCGGGCTGGAGGAGGAGTGGCGCTTCACCCCACTCAACCGACTCCGGGGCCTGACCGGCGAGGTGCCGGCCAGCGCGGGCGCGGTCCGGCACGAGTACGGCGACCTGCCCGCGGGCGTCACCGTCGAGCCGATCGCGAAGGACGATCCGCGGATCGGCAGCGTACTCGTCCCGGTGGACCGGATCAGCGCGCTGGCGTACCGCGGTGCGGCGCAGGCGCAGCTGGTGCGGGTCGCCGATGAGGCCGTGCTGGCCGAGCCGGTGACCCTGCGGGTGGTCGGCGCGGGCGCCGACGAGCTCGCCTTCGGGCACACCTTCGTCGAGGTGGGCCGGTTCGCCGAGGCGACGCTGGTGCTCGAGCACGTCGGTTCGGCGACGCTCGCCGACAACGTCGAGGTCTCGGTCGCCGACGGCGCGAAGCTGACCCTGGTCACCGTCGCCGACTGGGCCGAGGACGCGGTGCAGGCGCAACACCTGAAGGTGCGGCTGGGGCGCGCCGCCCGGGTTCTGCACGTCCAGGTCAGCCTCGGCGGCGACCTGGTCCGGCAGTACACCACCGTGGAGTACACCGAGCGGGGCGGCGAGGCCGAGCTGTACGGTGTCTACTTCGCCGACGAGGGGCAGCACCTGGAGCACCGGCAACTGGTGGACCACTCGGTCCCGGACTGCCGCAGCCACGTGGGCTACCGCGGTGCCCTACAGGGCGAGAGCGCCCGTACCGTCTGGGTCGGCGACGTGCTGATCCGGGCCGAGGCGACCGGCACCGACACCTACGAGATCAACCGGAACCTGCTGCTCACCGAGGGCGCGCGGGCGGACTCCGTACCCAATCTGGAGATCGAGACCGGGGAGATCGCCGGTGCCGGCCACGCGAGCGCGACCGGCCGTTTCGACGACGAGCAGTTGTTCTACCTGATGGCCCGGGGCATCCCGGAGGCCGAGGCGCGGCGGCTCGTGGTCCGCGGCTTCTTCGCCGAGCTGCTGAACAAGATTCCGGTCGAGTCCCTGCGGGAGCGGCTCGGCGCGGCGATCGAGGCCCGGCTGGCCGGCGGGGGGAGCGAGTTCGCCGACCCCACGCACGCGAGCGGGGACGTCGCCGCGAAGGCCGGCGCGTGATGATCCGCATCTGCTCCGCCGAGGACGTGCCGAAGGGCAGCGTGGTCAGCGCGGACATTGACGGTGTGAAGGTCGCGATCGTGCACGGCGAGGACGGCGCCTTCTACGCCGTCTACGACGAGTGCTCGCACGCCGCGGTGGCCCTCTCCGAGGGAGAGGTCGAGGGCTGCACCCTGGAGTGCTGGCTGCACGGTTCCCGGTTCGACCTGCGCACCGGTGAGCCGACCGGGCTACCCGCCACCGAACCCGTTCCCGTCTATCCCGTCGAGATCCGCGACGGCGACATCTACATCCCAGTGGGCGCCGACGGCCGCCCGATGCCAAGCAATGGAGTGACCCGATAATGAGCACCCTTGAGATCCGTGACCTGCAGGTGTCGGTCAAGCTGCCCGAGGGTGAGCTCAAGCCGATCCTGCACGGTGTCGACCTGACCGTCCGGTCGGGGGAGACGCACGCCATCATGGGCCCGAACGGCTCCGGCAAGTCCACCCTGGCCTACTCGGTCGCCGGGCATCCGAAGTACGAGATCACCGGTGGTTCGGTGACCCTCGACGGCGCGGACGTCCTGGCGATGTCCGTGGACGAGCGGGCCCGCGCCGGCCTCTTCCTGGCCATGCAGTACCCGGTCGAGGTGCCCGGGGTGTCGGTGGCGAACTTCCTGCGCACCGCGAAGACCGCGATCGACGGTGCGGCGCCGAAGCTGCGCACCTGGGCGGGTGAGCTGCGGGGCTCCATGGAGCGCCTGCAGATGGACCCGGCGTTCGCCCAGCGCAACGTCAACGAGGGCTTCTCCGGCGGCGAGAAGAAGCGGCACGAGATCGTGCAGCTGGAGCTGCTCAAGCCGAAGGTGGCGATCCTCGACGAGACCGACTCCGGCCTCGACGTGGACGCGCTCCGCGTCGTCAGCCAGGGCGTCAACCGGGTCCGGGAGACCGGCGACACCGGCCTGCTGCTGATCACCCACTACACCCGGATCCTGCGGTACATCAAGCCGGACCACGTGCACGTCTTCGTCGCCGGCCGGATTGTCGAGGAGGGCGGCCCGGAACTGGCCGACAAGCTCGAGGACGAGGGTTACGAGCGGTACGTCACCGGGGCCGGCTCGGCGCGGGCCTGACGACCTCAAGGAAAGGCCGGTCACGATGACCACCATCGCGATACCACCGGGTATGCCGCAGTACGGCGACGTACCAAGCTACGACGTGGCGGCGGTGCGCGCTGACTTCCCGATCCTGGACCGGAAGGTCAACGGGCACCCGCTGGTCTACCTGGACAGCGCGAACACGTCACACAAGCCACGGCAGGTGCTCGACGCGCTGCGGGAGCACTACGAGTGGCGTAACGCGAACGTGTCGCGCTCGGTGCACACGCTGGGCACCGAGGCGACGGAGGCGTACGAGGGCGCGCGAGCCAAGGTCGCCGCCTTCATCAACGCCCCGAGCCCGGACGAGGTGGTGTTCACCAAGAACTCCACCGAGGCGATCAACATCGTGGCGTACGCCTTCTCGAACGCGTCGCTGCGTCCCGACGCCGACCCGCGGTTCCGGTTGGGCCCGGGAGACGAGGTGGTGATCTCCGAGATGGAGCACCACTCGAACATCGTTCCCTGGCAGTTGCTCTGCGAGCGCACCGGCGCTACCCTGCGCTGGTTCCCGGTCACCGACCATGGTCGGCTGGACGAGTCCGGCTTGACGGACCTGGTCAACGAGCGGACGAAGATCGTCTCGCTGGTGCACATGTCCAACATTCTCGGCACCGTCAACGCGACGTCCCGGATCACGCAGCGGGTCCGGGAGGTCGGTGCACTGCTGCTGCTCGACTGCTCGCAGTCGGTGCCGCACATGCCGATGGACGTGGTCGACTATGACCCGGACTTCATCGTTTTCACCGGGCACAAGATGTGTGCCCCGAGCGGCATCGGAGTGCTCTGGGGCCGCACCGAGCTGCTCGCGGCGATGCCGCCGGTGCTTGGCGGTGGGTCGATGATCGAAACGGTGGCGATGTCGGGGTCGACCTTCGCCCCGCCGCCGACCCGGTTCGAGGCGGGTACCCCGCCGATCGCCGAGGCGGTCGCGCTGGGCGCGGCGGTGGACTACCTCTCCGGGGTCGGCATGCGGGCCATCCAGTGGCACGAGAAGCAACTCACCGCGTACGCCCTGGACGCCCTGGCGACGGTGCCCGGGCTGCGGATCTTCGGGCCGAACGTTCCGGTGGGCCGGGGCGGGACGATCTCGTTCGCGCTGGGTGACATCCACCCGCACGACGTCGGGCAGGTACTCGACTCGCTGGGCGTGCAGGTGCGGGTCGGTCATCACTGTGCCCGCCCGGTCTGCACGCGGTTCGGGGTGCCGGCCACGACCCGGGCCTCGTTCTACCTCTACACCACCACCGAGGAGATCGACGCCCTGGTGGCGGGGCTGGAGCAGGTGCGGAAGGTGTTCGCCTGATGCAGGTTGACCAGCTCTACCAGGAGATCATCCTGGACCACTACAAGCACCCGCACGGCCGGGGGCTGCGCGACGCGGACGACCCGGCGGCATCCGTCGCCGAGGCGCACCACGTCAACCCGACCTGCGGGGACGAGGTCACCGTCCGGGTCGCCACCGACGGCGCGGTGCTGCACGACGTCTCGTACGACGGGTACGGCTGCTCTATCAGCCAGGCCTCGGCGAGTGTGCTGCACGAGCTACTCGCCGGCCGTCCGGCCGCCGAGGCGTTCGCGGTGCACGCGGCGTTCGTGGAGTTGATGTCCGGCCGGGGCGAGGTCACGCCGGACGAGGAGGTACTCGGGGACGGGGTGGCTTTCGCGGGCGTCGCCCGCTACCCCGCCCGGGTGAAGTGCGCGCTGTTGCCGTGGATGGCGTTCAAGGACGCCGCGGCACGCGCCGGTGTGGACACGAGCCCGACGGAGGTTCAGGGATGAGCGAGGACACTGCCACCGAGGCCACGCCGGCCCCTGGTGATGGCGCGACCGGTGCGGCGGCTCCGGAGGGCGTGCCGGCCGGCAAGGCCGCCGTCGCCGATGTCGAGGAGGCGATGAAGGATGTCGTCGACCCCGAGCTGGGCATCAACGTGGTCGACCTGGGCCTGCTGTACGGCGTCCACGTTGACGACGACAACGTCGCCACGCTGGACATGACGCTCACCTCGGCGGCCTGCCCGCTGACCGACGTCATCGAGGACCAGGCGCGGTCGGCCCTGACCACCGGTCCGGGGGGCGGCCTGGTCAACGAGATGCGGATCAACTGGGTGTGGCTTCCGCCGTGGGGCCCAGACAAGATCACCGACGAGGGGCGCGAGCAGCTTCGGGCGCTGGGCTTCAACGTCTGACGCCACGGGCGTCCGTCGGGCAAAACCGGTAGCCGCGGGCCTGGGGACGGCGCAGGATGACGGCATGATCGAGCCGTACCTGTTGCCGTTTCCGGTCCGCGTAGCCGAGGCCGGGTGCCGACAGCAAACTCGGCTGCCCGGCGCCCTCCCGGCCTGTTGCCCACGACCATGACCGGGGTGTTTCTGGCTGGGCTGGTCGCCGGATTCGGGGTGGCCATCCCAGTCGGCGCCATCGCGGTACTCGTCATGGGGCTGGCCGCGCGGACCTCGTTCCGGGTGGGGGCCGCCGCGGCCCTCGGGGTCGCCACGGCCGATGGACTGTATGCGGCCGTCGCTGCCCTTGGCGGGGCGGCCCTGGTCACGGTGCTCACCCCGGTCGCAGGTTCGCTGCGGGTGGTCGCCGCGGTGATCCTGCTCGCCTTGGCGACCCACACCGCGGTGCGGGCCCTACGCTCCGTCCGGTCGGGTTCGGTTGCTGGCCCCGGCTCCGACACCACATCCGGATCTGGCGGACCGGACGCCGGCAGCCGACCGTTCGTGGGCCGCTGGGGCCTGGAGACGCCGCCACGGGCGTTCACCGGGGTGCTGGCGTTGACCCTGTTGAACCCCGCCACCGTCGTCTATTTCGCGGCGCTGGTGCTTGGCCGTCAGGACTCCGCCGCCCCGGCTCTGCCGGCCGCCGGGGCGTTCGTGCTCGGGGCGTTCGTCGCCTCGGCGAGCTGGCAGCTACTGGTCGCCGGGGGCGGCACGATGGTCGGCCGGGTCCTCGCCGGTCCCCGTGGCCGGCTCGGCACGGCTCTGGTGTCCAGCGCCATTATCGCTGCCCTCGCCGTCGTCATGCTTGTGGCGGCCTGACCCGACGAAGGGCAGCCGGACCGCGGGGGTAGGTTCGGGGTGTGCGTAGTAGGCCCGCAGCGGGAGGCGGCCGGTGGGTTGAGGTGGACCCGGGCCGGGTCCCGCGCTGGGTTGCCGGCTTCGCCGGCCGGCACGGTCCGTCGATCTCCACCCCGCAGGAGTACGGGCTGCTGTTGACCGCCCCGGACGGTACGACCGCCGAGGTGCATACCCCGCCCGGCGTACCCGGCACGGCTGACCTGGACGGGTTCCTGGCAGCCGTCTCCCGGCCCCGGCGGATCGGCCTGCTGCTCGCCCGCAAGGGCGCTGTGGCCCTCGGCGTCGCCGAGGGAGCGGAGCTGGTCGTGTCGAAGGTCGACACGCACTACGTCCAGGGCCGGACGGCTGCCGGCGGTTGGTCGCAGCAGCGGTTCGCCCGGCGGCGGGAGAACCAGGCGAAGGCGGCGGTGGCGGACGCGGTCGAGCTGGCTGTGCGCCTGCTGCTGCCGGCGGCTCCGACGCTGGCGGCCCTGGTCTGTGGTGGGGACCGGCGGACGGTGGACGCGGTGCTCGCGGATCGTCGGCTGGCTCCGCTGGTCGGGCTGCGGGCCGAGCGCCTCCTGACCGTGCCGGAGCCGCGCCGCGCCGTGCTGCTCGATGCCATTCCCGCCGCCCGGGCCGTTCACATCCTCGTTCGTGATCCCGAGGTGGGGGCCGCGGGCAACGCCGGATCCGCCACCTGACCGGTTGGTCGGCGCCGGCGACCCCGGCGGGCGGCCCGAGGCCGGTCAGTGATCTTGGCGGCGTTATCCGCAGGACCGGGTGGGGGGTGTCCCGGTACAATTGGCGCGTGCTGCTCTGCGAAGGCTGAACCGCCCCGCACCGACGGTCCTCCGGCCCGCCGGTGCTTTCGCGTGCCCTGAGTCAGCCCTTCCACCCCGAGAGCGAGTCTTCCGACATGATCACTGCCACCGGCCTGGAACTCCGCGCCGGCTCCCGAATCCTGCTCTCCGACACCACGCTGCGGGTGCAGCCGGGGGACCGGATCGGCCTGGTCGGCCGCAACGGCGCCGGCAAGACCACGACGCTGAAGGTGCTGGCCGGAGAGGGGCAGCCGTACGCCGGTCAGCTCGACCGCCGCAGCAACATCGGCTACCTGCCGCAGGATCCGCGTACCGGGGATCTCGACGTCACCGGACGAGATCGGGTCCTCTCCGCCCGCGGCCTCGACCAGCTGATGACCCGGATGGCGGAGCTGGAGGCGAAGCTCGCCGAGGCGCCGGAAGACAGGTTGGTCCGCCGCTACGGCACGCTGGAAGACCAGTTCGCCTCGCTCGGCGGATATGCGGCCGAGGCGGAGGCGGCCCGCATCTGCGCCAACCTCGGGCTCCCCGACCGGGCGCTGGCCCAGACCATCGGCACCCTCTCCGGTGGCCAGCGCCGCCGGATCGAACTGGCGCGGATCCTGTTCCGCGACGCGGGCGAGAACGGCGGCGGCATCCTGCTGCTCGACGAGCCGACCAACCACCTAGACGCCGACTCGATCACCTGGCTGCGCGGGTTCCTCGCCAACCACAAGGGTGGCCTGATCGTGATCTCCCACGACGCCGCTCTGCTGGAGGCGGTGGTCAACAAGGTCTGGTTCCTCGACGCCACCCGTTCGGTGGTGGACGTCTACAACCTGGGGTGGAAGGCGTACCTGGAGGCGCGGGAGACCGACGAGCGGCGTCGCCGCCGGGAGCGGGCCAACGCGGAGAAGAAGGCCGGCGCGCTGATGGCGCAGGCGGACAAGATGCGGGCCAAGGCCACCAAGACCGTCGCCGCCCAGAACATGGCTCGGCGGGCCCAGCGGCTGCTCTCCGGTTTGGAGGAGGTCCGGGTCTCCGACAAGGTGGCGAAGGTGCGCTTCCCCACCCCCGCGGCGTGCGGTCGTACCCCGCTGACCGCGAGTGGACTGTCGAAGTCGTACGGGTCGTTGGAGATCTTCACCGATGTGGATGTCGCGGTCGACCGCGGCTCCCGGGTGGCGATCCTCGGCCTCAACGGCGCCGGCAAGACCACCCTGTTGCGGATCCTCGGTGGCCTGCTGGAACCGGATACCGGCGAGGTGCGGCCCGGGCACGGCCTCCGGCTGGGCTACTACGCCCAGGAGCACGAGACCCTGGACGTCCAGCGGACGATCCTGGAGCACATGCGCAGCGCCGCGCCGGAGCAGAGTGACACCGATCTGCGCCGGATCCTCGGTGCGTTCCTCTTCTCCGGGGAGGACGTGGAGAAGCCCGCTGGAGTGCTCTCCGGTGGGGAGAAGACCCGGCTGGCCCTGGCTACTCTGGTCTGCTCCGGTGCGAACGTGCTGCTGCTGGACGAGCCGACGAACAACCTCGACCCGGTCAGCCGGGAGCAGGTGCTGGACGCCATCGCTCGCTATCCCGGTGCGATCGTGCTGGTCACGCACGACCCGGGCGCGGTGACCGCGCTCAAGCCGGACCGGGCCATCCTGCTGCCCGACGGGGACGAGGACGCCTGGAGTGACGACCTCCTGGAGTTGGTCGAGCTGGCCTGACCGATCGTGGGCCTTGGTATCGGGAAGCCGACATTACATAGCGTGTCGGTTGGCGAATAGTTGATATCTGGCGCATGATCGTTCGAGGCGGTCTAATAGGTGGGACCGTATCCGAACCGCACAGTCTGGGACGTGAGGACACAGTATGGCAGCCACTGGCACAGCCACCAGCACTGAGAAGGGTCGCCGGATCGTCGGGGCCGAGCGTCAGACGCTCGCCAAGGACCTGGTCAAGCGGTACACCTCGGGGGAGAGCATCCGTGCGCTCGCGGCCTCGACCGGCCGTTCCTACGGATTCATCCACCGGGTGCTCACCGAGTCCGGGGTGCAGCTGCGGCAGCGCGGCGGCGCCCGGCGTCGCAAGAAGGCGTGAGCCACCGAGCGGCGTCACCCATCAGCACCGTTCCCCGGGCCGCCCGGTGACTGCCGAGGCGACCGGGGTCCGGCTGGAGTGTGACGGGGCGGTGGCCACGGTCACGCTGGCTCGGCCCGACGTGCTCAACGCGCAGACTCCGGCGATGTGGCAGGCGCTGCGCGACTTCTCCCGGAAGCTCCCCGGTGACGTACGCGTCGTGGTCGTCCGCGGTGCGGGCCGGGCCTTCTCCGCTGGCCTTGACCTTTCCGTGGCGGGTGCTTCTGGGCCGGGTTCCTTCGCCGAGCTGTCCACCCTGCCCGAGCAGGAGTGCGCGGACCGGATCGCCGAGTTCCAGGACGCCTTCACCTGGCTGCACCGCCCTGACCTGGTGTCGGTCGCGGCGGTGCAGGGGCATGCGATCGGCGCGGGCTTTCAGCTGGCGCTCGCCTGCGACCTGCGGGTTCTTGCCGAGGATGTCCGGTTCTCCATGGCCGAGGTGACGCTCGGTCTGGTCCCTGATCTGGCTGGCACCAAGCGCCTGGTCGAGCTCGTGGGCTACTCGCGAGCCCTGGAGCTCTGCGCCACCGGGCGGCGGTTGGATGCCGCCGAGGCGGACCGGATTGGGCTGGCAACTCTGGTCGTGCCGACCGGGGAGCTGGCCGGCGCGGTCAGCGACCTGACGGCGGGGCTGCTCGCCAATGACCGGAACGCGGTCGTGGAGATCAAGGCGTTGCTCGCCGGTGCGTCCGGCCGGACCCCGGCCGAGCAGGAACGGGCTGAACGGGAGGCGCAGACCCGGCGGCTGCGGGAACTCGCCGGCCGGGGAGAGTAGTAAGGGCCGTACGGGAAGATTCGGGTTACTTACCGGGTTGTCACAGGCGTCGGGAGAATCGACCCGGAGGTTGTGGTCGGCCCGATGACCCGGAGGTGAGCGTGTCCAATCCGATGTCCGGCGGCGGCATGGGCGGCTGGAGCATGCTCCGGTCGATGCGTAGCCACGACGAGATCTCGGCGCACCGGCTCCAGCGCGGGGTGGCGCGTCGGATCGTCGGCTTCGCCCAGCCGTACCGGCGGGACATCGTCGTCTTCCTGGCTACCGTCGTGCTGGCCGCGATGATCGGGGTCGCCACCCCGGTGCTCGCCGGCAAGGTGATCGACGCCATCACCCGGGGCGGCACCGAGGCATCCGCCCTGGTCGTTCGGCTGGCGTTGGTGATTGCCGCGCTCGCGGTGGCAGATGCGCTGCTCTCACTCGCCCAACGGTGGTACTCGGCCCGCATCGGTGAGGGCATCATTCTCGACCTGCGGACCCGGGTCTACGACCACGTCCAGCGGATGCCGTTGCAGTTCTTCACCCGGACGCAGACCGGTGCGCTGGTCAGCCGACTCAACAACGACGTGCTCGGAGCCCAGCGGGCGTTCACCTCGACCCTGTCCGGGGTGGTCAGCAACGTCATCCAGCTGGTGCTCACCGCGGCGGTGATGTTCACCCTCTCGTGGCAGATCACCGCGCTGTCGCTGGTGCTGCTGCCGGTGTTCATCATTCCGGCCCGTCGGGTCGGGCGGCGCCTCGCCGAGATCACCCGCGAGTCCTACAACCTCGACGCGAAGATGAACGCGACGATGACCGAGCGCTTCGGCGTCTCCGGAGCACTGCTGGTCAAGCTCTTCGGCCAGCCCGACAACGAGGCACGCCGGTTCGCCGCGCGGGCCGAGCGGGTCCGGGACATCGGCATCCAGTCCGCGATGTACTCGCGGACCTTCTTCGTGGCGATGCTGCTGGTGGCCTCGCTCGCACAGGCGCTCACCTACGGGCTGGGCGGGTGGCTGGCAGTCACCGGCAGCGTCAGTGCCGGCACCGTCGTCACGCTCGCGCTACTACTCACCCGGCTCTACGGCCCACTCACCGCGCTGTCCAACGTACGGGTTGACGTGATGAGTGCGTTGGTCTCGTTCGACCGGGTCTACGAGGTGCTCGACCTACAACCCGCCATCACCGAGAAGGCCGCCGCCGTCACCGTGCCGCGGGGCGACGGACGGGTCGAGTTCCGGTCGGTGCGTTTCCAGTATCCGAGCGCCGCCGAGATCTCGCTGGCGTCTCTGGAGGAGGTCGCCGCCCTCGATCGGACGGCCACCGAGCCGGTGCTCCGGGGGGTGTCGTTCACCGTCCAGCCGGGGCAGATGGTCGCCCTGGTCGGGCCCTCCGGTGCGGGCAAGTCGACCCTGTCCATGCTGATCTCTCGGCTCTACGACGTTACCGACGGTCAGGTACTCGTCGGCGGGGTTGATGTCCGGGACGCCAGCCTGGACTCCCTGCGCGACGAGATCGGTGTCGTCACCCAGGATTCACACCTGTTCCACGAGACCATCGCCGAGAACCTGCGGTACGCCAAGCCGGCGGCCACCGACGACGAACTCTGGGCTGCCCTCGCCGGTGCGCAGGTGGCGGACCTGGTGCGGGCGTTGCCCGACGGCCTGGACACGGTGGTGGGTGAGCGTGGCTATCGCTTCTCCGGCGGGGAGAAGCAACGCATCGCGATCGCCCGGGTTCTGCTCAAGGCACCCTCGATCGTGATCCTCGACGAGGCCACCGCGCATCTGGACTCGGAAAGCGAGGCAGCGGTGCAGCAGGCGCTCTCGGTGGCGTTGACGGGGCGGACCGCGCTGGTCATCGCGCACCGGCTCTCCACGGTGCGAGAGGCCGACCAGATTCTCGTACTCGATCAGGGGCGGATCGTCGAGCAGGGGCGACATGAGGAGCTGGTCGTCCTGGGCGGGCTCTACGCCGAGCTGTACCGGACGCAGTTCGCGGTCGCCGACTCGCCGACGCCGTACCAGGACGCGACCGGGCCGGAACCGGTGACGCTGCCGATGCGCTCCTATGTCGCCGAGGAGGCGCTGCCGCCGGCCGCCGCCAACTAGCCAGCGCTGCCCCCGACCGTGGCCTGCTGTGGGACTGGCCGCCAACTACAGCCCGCGCAGCGCGCCGCCATCCACCGGTAGCGTGATTCCGGTCAGGTAGCTGGCGGCGGGGGAGAGCACGAACGCCGCCACCCGGCCGAACTCCGCCGGCTCACCCAGCCGGCGGAGCGGGATCTCCGCCTCCGCCGTGGCGCGGGCCTGTGCGGGGTCCCCGGCGGCGGCGAAGAGCTGCGCGCTCCGGTCGGTCAGGAGCCGCCCGGGCAGCAGCCCCACCACCCGGACGCCCTGGGGGCCGTACTCGTCGGCCAAATCCTTGGCGACCCCGGCCAGGCCGGGCCGGAGGCCGTTGGAGATGCCCAGGCCGGCCAGCGGCGCCCGGGCCGAGGTGGACAGCACCAGCCCGATCGCCCCGCCAGCGGGCAACGCGGCGGCGACGGTCCGGGCCATTCGGACGGTGCCGAGGAAGATCGTTTCGAAGGAGTTGCGCCACTGCACGTCGGTCACCGTGGCCGCGCTACCCGGCGGTGGGCCGCCGACCGACACCAGCGCGCCATCCAGCCGCCCGAACGCGTCCCGGGCGGCCGCCGTCAGCCGCTCGGGCAGTTCCGGGTCGGCCAGGTCGGCGGTCACACCGACGGCGTACGCGGGGCCACCGAGGCGGTCAGCGGCGGCGGCCACCGCGTCGGCGTCCCGGGCGGCGAGGACGACGCGCGCCCCGTCCGCGACGAGCGCCGCCGCGGTCGCGTAGCCGAGGCCCCGGGAAGCACCGGTGAGTACGTACACGCGGTCAGTCAGGCCGAGATCCATGCCCTGATCCTGCCGTATCCGGTGCCCGCCGGCGGGGTTGGCTAGGGCTTGCGGCGGGCGGGACGCAGGAGGCGCACCCGCCCGGCGAACTGAATCGCGACGGCGCCGCCGACCCGCCCCCAGGACGGCAGCCGGCGTGGCCGGGGCGGGCGACCCGGCTCCGGGCAGTGGTACCCAGCCTGCCGGCAGGCCAACTCGTCCGCCCCCAACGGCGGCAGTTCACCGGCGCCGTGTAGGTAGCGGGCCAGATCCCAACCCTCGCGAGGGGCACCGGCGGGCGGTCGCCCGGCCGCCCAGTGCTGGAACACCTCCAGCCACCGCGGGTGCAGGCCGGTGGCGAGCAGTGGCCAGTACCGGGCCACCTCGCCGGCCCGCTTACGCAGCAGGGCGGTCCGGGCCGCGGCCAGCGCTTCCGGAACGAAACCTGGTGGCGGCGGGGCGCCGGCTACCAGAGCGGCGACGAGGGCGGCCTGCCGGGCGGCCAGCGTGGTCTCCGTCGGGCCGGTGGGCTGCGTCGCCGGTACGTTCGCCGGGCTGGTGGGGTTCATGTGATCACCGGCAGACCACCGACGGCGGCGAGCGCGTCCAACTCGGCGCGGAGGGCAGCGGCCGGGGGGTAGTTTCCGTCCCGCTCCAGCAGCAGGGCCGGCGGTCTGTGACGAGCGCACAGCTCACCCACCAGGTCGAGTACCGGCCGGGACACTGGGCTGGTGTGGGTGTCGTGGTAGTAACCGTCCTGTTCGGCCCCGCCGGCCACGTGCGCGTACGCGACCCGTTCCAGCGGCAGCCGGTCCAGCAGGTCGAGCGGGTCGGCGCCGCGGTTGCGGGCGTTGGCGTAGACGTTGGCGATGTCGAGCAGCAGGTGGGCGCCGGTGCGGTCCAGGATCTCGGTGAGGAACGCCGCCTCGTCCAGTTCGTCGTCGGGCCAGTCGAAGAGCGCGGCGATCGGCTCCAGCGCGATCGGCACCGGCAGTTCGGCCTGGGCGCGGGCGACGTTGGCGCAGACCGCCGTCACCGCCTCCCTGCTGCGCGGTAGGGGCAGCAGGTGACCAGCCTCCAACCCGCCGGCCCGGACGAAGGCGATGTGCTCGCTCACCAGCGCCGCGTCGGTCAGCTCAGCCACCGCGACCAGGTGAGCTACCCGGGCCGAATCGACCGGTTCGGCGCTGCCGAGGGAGAGCCGCACCCCGTGCGGCACGACGGCCACGCCGCGTTCCCGCAGCGCGGTGAGCTCAGCCGGCAGCGGACCGGCGGCCGGCACCGATTCGGCGATCACCTCGACGAAAGGTAGCCCGGGGAGTCCGGCGACGAAGCCAGCGATCTCGGGCCGCCATCCGATGCCCACTCCGACCGGACCGGTCATCCGCCGCACCCACCACCACCGCCGCCGCCGCCACCGCCATCACCGCTACCTGCTCCGGCGGTCCCGCCCCCGCCGGCTGCCGTCCCACCAGGCAGGAACTGTTGCTGGATCTGCGCCTGCTCGGCGAAGCCGGGATCCATGGCCCACAGGGCGGCCGTGCCGAAGAGGGCGACGCCCATCGCCGCCCCGGCGGCGCCATAGGTGGCAGGGGCCGGATTGTGGTGGGGTGCCAGGTGCGTGTGCCGGTGGCGTAGCCGGCGTAGAACTCGGTCGGCGTTGCGGGTGCGCCATGGACGCTGGAAGAGCAGAACTATCACGGCCAGCAGCGCGACCTGGATCAGGAACAGCCAGCCGATGGGACGTTCGTTCGCCAGACCGGCCCCGAGCCGCAGCATGCCGACTGCGAACAGGCCGGTGGGTAGCAGTGCCGTGTCGCGCAGGGCAGCCCGCTGCTCGGCGGAGATCGCCAAGCCGTGTCGCGTCAGGTCGGCGCGGAGCTGGTGGACGGCGTGTCGCACCCCTCGGTCTCGGCTGAGTTCCTGGGCGCGTAGGCCCCGGCTGGCGGCGAGGTGGATGGCCTGGTCCAACGACGTGCTGCCGATGGACAGCGAGTCGCTGGCGGTCAACCGTCGATCCGGGCCCACGTTGATCGCACCAGCGCTGCGGAGCCCCGCGAGAGCTGTCCAGACCGCCAGCTGCGTACCACCGTGGAGGTAGGCGACCTGCTGGGGGCCGAGCAGGTTCGCGTCGTACGCCGAACCGTTCAGGACCTCGTTTCGACGTCGGAGTGCGATGGCGACGAGAACGGCGGCGGTCACCAGGTACAGCCCGAGGAAGACCGGGCCGGGAATGCCCCAGGTGTTGCTGGGGGCGGCGAGGAGGACCATCGGACACTCCTGTCGTGGGGGATGAAACCCATTGTGGGTCACCGTTGCCAACCGAGGGGAGGGCCGCCAAAGCAGGTCTGGGTGGGGATGGTCAACGCCGGCGGACGGCCTCCTCGACCAGGTTCAGTACCGGTCCGAGGTCGTCGGCGGGGCGGCCCATCGCCAGGTGCAGGACCAGACCGTCGTACGCCAGCTTCAGGAACTGGGCGAGCACATCGAGCGGGATGTCGTCGCGTAGGACGCCCGCCTCGCGCTGGCGGAGTAGGCGGTCGCGGGTGGCTTCGGCGATCGCTGCGGATCGTTCGGTCCACCGCCGGGCGAACGCGGGATCGGTGCGCAGCCGGCGCGACACCTCCAGCTGGCTGCCGAGCCAGCCCGTCGTGTCGGGGGAGGCAGCCCGGGCCAGCAGATCGCGCATGACCTGCACCAGGCCATTACGGGCGACAGTTTCGACCATCGCCGCCGCATCGTCCTCGGCCACGGCGAGGAAGAGGGAGTCCTTGTCGCGGAAGTGGTGGAAGATCGCTCCACGGGACAGCCCGGTCGCCTCCTCCAGGCGGCGCACGGTGGCGCCCTCGTACCCGTGGCGGGCGAAGCAGACCCGGGCGGCGGTGAGGATCTCCTGCCGGCGCGCGTCGAGTTGGTCCTGACTTACTCTGGGCACGGTTCGATCGTGTCAAACCACCCGGCGTCCTGCAAACCGTACGTACGGCTTGCGGTGTGGCCGGCCGGCTCGGTTCGCGCGGCGGAGGAGCCCCGATCGGCTGGCGCGTGTGCCGGCAACCCCGGTCCGCCTCCAGCGGCCGAATCTCCTACCAGTGCTTAGTCCGTTTGTCGCGAATTTCTGGACATTTGGCTGCTTGGGGCTGTCGGGCGGACACCTCCGTCCCGTAAGGTGCCGGAGTGCCGCTGCTCCTTCTTGACCTGGATAACACCCTGCTCGACCGAGAGAATGTGTTCCGAACCTGGGGCGAGCGCTTCCTGGTCAAGATCGGTGCGCCGCCAGGTGACCTCCGTTGGCTGCTCTCCGTCGACGCGGACGGGTTGACCGATCGGTGGGATGTGGCCGATGCGATCCGTAACCGCTACTCACTGGCGGTCCGCTCGGTCGACCTGGTGGAGGAGCTGCACGAGGGGGTGCTCGCCGACACCCGGCTTGATCCACTGGTGGCGTGCGCGCTGCGGATCGTCGGCGATGCCGGGTGGATGCCGGTGGTGGTCTGCAACGGGGCGGTACGGCAGCAGGAGGAGAAGATCCGGCGGACCGGGCTGGACCGCTACCTGGCCGACTGGGTGATCTCCGAGGCGGCCGGGGTCAGCAAGCCGAACCCGCGAATCTTCGCACTGGCCGCGCAGCGGGTTCGGATGCCGCTGCGCGGGGCCTGGGTGGTCGGTGACGGCCCGGAGGCGGATATCGGCGGTGCCGCGGCCGTGGGGCTGCCCAGCGTCTGGCTGCACCGGGGGCGCACCTGGACCGACGGACGATTCGCCCCCACCTTCACGGTCGATGGTCTGATCGCCGCCCTCGCCGCGGTGCTCGCGGCGTAATACCGGTTGCCGCGCCGCGATCCGACGGCGAGCATGGGGACCGCACGGCGCACCCGGGCGAGTGGCCCGGTCGAGGGGAGGAGGTCGGTCATGGCCGTCTACACAGGTCACTTTTCGCTGTCTCCATCGACCTCGACCGAGGGAATTCACCGCAGTGCGCGATCACGACTCTCCGGTGCCGGAACGCCGGACCCGCGGCAGACGCCGCTTCGACGATGACGAACCACGCTTCATCAAGCGGGGGTGGAGAGCCGGGCCGCAGCCCGCTGACTCCGACCCGCTGCCGGACGCCCAGCCCTGGTCGTCCTGGGACGACGCGATCCGGGGCCCCCAGCCGTACCCCGCCTGGCTGGTAACGGAGCTGGCCGCCAAGGACACCGAACTGGGCGTACTCAAGACCGGCAAGGAGGCAGACGTCCACCTCGTCCGCCGCGCCGTGCCCGACACCGATCGGTCCTGCCTGCTCGCGGCGAAACGATACCGAGCTGCCGACCATCGGCTCTTCCACCGGGACGCGGGATATCTGGAGGGGCGGCGCGTGCGACGCTCCCGGGAGATGCGGGCGATGACCCGGCGAAGCGCGTTCGGCCGGCAGATGATCGCGGGGCAGTGGGCGGCGGCGGAGTTCGCCGTGCTCGGCCGCCTCTGGGAGATCGGTGCCCGGTACGGCACGATCGCCGTGCCCTACCCGGTCCAGCTCCGCGGCACCGAGCTGATGCTGGAGTTTCTTGGTGACGGCGACGAGGGGCGGGCCGCCCCTCGGCTGGCGCAGCTGCGGCCGGCGGAGGCCGACCTGCGTGACCTGTGGGGACAACTCGTCGAGGCGCTGGTGGTACTCGCTCGGGCTGGCCACGCCCACGGTGACCTGTCGCCCTACAACCTTCTGGTGCACGAGGGGCGGTTGGTACTCATCGACCTGCCGCAGGTCGTGGATCTGGTCACCAATCCGCAGGGGCCGGATTACCTGGCCCGAGACGTCCGGGTCGTCGCCACCTGGTTCGTCGCTCGTGGCCTGCCGGCGGAGCAGGCAGAACCGCTCGCCCTCACCGAACACCTGCTCCGGGAGGCGGGCCTGCGTTGAAGCACTCCTCCAACCGGGGGCCTACTGGAGGTAGCGCGCCACCTCCGGTGCCGGACGTCCGCCCTGGGCGTCCGGGTCGCCGTGGGTGGAGCGGGCGGCACGCCGCCGGCGCAGCAGGTCCCAGCACTGGTCCAGGGACGCCGACAGATCCCGGAGCCGGTCGCGGCTCTCGTCGTCGGTGCCCTCCTCGTTGGCCTGGGCCGCGGCGCGGAGCTGGTGTTCCTCGTCAACCAGCGCGGAGATGCGCTTCAGGATGGTCTTGTCGTCCATGACCACGAGCCTGGCACAGCATGGCGAGATCACATCCGGGATCGGGCCGCTGTCTCACGGCCGACGCCTGGTCGGCCGTGATGGCGGTGGCGAGGCGGGGAACCGTTCGGGTAGGTAGCCCGGCCCGACCCGCCGGACGGAAACGCGACGGGCCCCCACCGTGGTGGGGGCCCGTCCGTTACCGCTTCAGCCGATCATCCGCCGCAGCACGTACTGCAGGATGCCGCCGTGCCGGAAGTAGTCCGCCTCTCCTGGCGTGTCGATGCGGACCACCGCGTCGAACTCGACCCCGGTGTCGGTGGTCACCTGGACGGTCCGCGGGGTGTTGCCCTCGTTGAGGGCGGTGACTCCGGTGATGGAGAAGGACTCGGTGCCGCACAGGCCCAGCGACTCGGCGGTCTCGCCGGCCGGGAACTGCAACGGCAGGACGCCCATACCGATCAGGTTGGAGCGGTGGATCCGCTCGTACGACTCGGCGATGACCGCCTTGACACCCAGCAGCATGGTGCCCTTGGCGGCCCAGTCCCGGGACGAGCCCGAACCGTACTCCTTGCCGGCCAGGACGATCAGCGGGATCCCCGCCTCCTGGTAGGCCACGGCGGCGTCGTAGATGGTGCTCTGCGCGCCGGTCAGGTGGTTGACCGTGAAGCCGCCCTCCGGCAGCGCGGCCCCGGCAGCGGAGTCGGCACCGGGCACCCGAAGCTGGTTACGCAACCGGATGTTGGCGAAGGTGCCCCGAATCATCACCTCATGGTTACCCCGGCGGGAGCCGTACGAGTTGAACTCGTGTCGCGGCACGCCGTGCTCGGCGAGGTACCGACCCGCGGGGGAGTCGGCCTTGATCGCGCCGGCGGGCGAGATGTGGTCGGTGGTTACCGAGTCGCCGAGCTTGGCCAGGACCCGCGCCGCGCCGATGTCGCGGACCGGTGCCGGCTCGCGCTGCATGCCCTCGAAGTACGGGGGCTTGCGGACGTAGGTCGACTCGCCCTCCCAGGCGAAGGTGTCGCCGGTCGGCGTCGGCAGCGACTGCCACCGCTCGTCACCGGCGAAGACGTCCGCGTACGCCGAGCTGAAGCCGCCGGCGCCGATCGCGGCGGCGATGACCTCCTGGATCTCGGCGCTGCTCGGCCAGATGTCGCGCAGGAACACCGGGTCTCCCTGGGCGTCCTCGCCGATCGGCTCGTTGGCCAGGTCGATGTCCATGGTGCCGGCGAGCGCGTACGCGACCACCAGCGGCGGGGACGCCAGGTAGTTCATCTTGACGTCCGGGTTGATCCGGCCCTCGAAGTTGCGGTTGCCGGAGAGCACCGAGACGACCGAGAGGTCCTTCTCGTTCACCGCGGCGGAGATCTCCTCCGGCAGCGGGCCGGAGTTGCCGATGCAGGTGGTGCAGCCGTAACCGACCAGGTGGAAGCCGAGCTTCTCCAGGTACGGGGTGAGGCCGGCCCGCTCGTAGTAGTCCATGACGACCTTCGAGCCCGGGGCGAGGGTGGTCTTCACCCACGGCTTGCGGGCCAGGCCCCGTTCCACGGCGTTGCGAGCCAGCAGCGCGGCGCCGATCATCACCTGCGGGTTGGAGGTGTTGGTGCAGGAGGTGATGGCAGCGATCACCACCGCACCGTGGTCCAGCTCGAACTCGGTGCCGTCGGCGCCGGTGACCCGGATCGGGTTGGTGGCCCGGCCGCCGGAGCCCACCGCCGCGGTGACCAGGTCGCGCGGGGCGTCAGCGGGGTCGGTGACCTCGTTGGCGGGGGCATCGCTGGCCGGGAAGGACTCGGCGCTGGCCTCGTCGGCGGGGCCGCTGATGCCCTGCTCCGGCTCGCCGTCGGCCGCGTCCACGGCGACGTAGTCGGTGAGGGCGGCCCGGAACAAGGTTTTGGCGTTGCCCAGCGGCACCCGGTCCTGGGGCCGCTTCGGGCCGGCGAGCGACGGCTCGATGCTGCTCAGGTCCAGCTCCAGCCGCTCCGAGTAGTTCGGCTCCGCGGCCGGGTCGTGCCAGAGGCCCTGTTCCTTCGCGTACGCCTCGACGAGCGCGACCTGCTGCGGGTCGCGCCCGGTCAGCTCCAGGTAGCGCACCGTTTCGGCGTCGATCGGGAAGATCGCGACGGTGGAGCCGTACTCCGGGGACATGTTGCCGATGGTGGCCCGGTTGGCCAGTGGCACCGCGCTGACGCCGGGGCCGTAGAACTCGACGAACTTGCCGACCACACCGTGCTTGCGCAGCATCTCGGTGATGGTCAGGACCAGGTCGGTGGCGGTGGTGCCGGCTGGCATCTCCCCGGAGAGCTTGAATCCGACGACCCGCGGGATGAGCATGCTCACCGGCTGGCCGAGCATGGCCGCCTCGGCCTCGATGCCGCCGACGCCCCAGCCGAGCACGCCGAGGCCGTTGACCATCGTGGTGTGCGAGTCGGTGCCGACCACCGTGTCCGGGTAGGCCTGGCCGTTGCGCTCCATCACCGTACGGGCGAGGTATTCGATGTTGACCTGGTGCACGATGCCGGTGCCCGGCGGGACGACCTTGAATTCGTTGAAGGCGGTCTGACCCCAGCGCAGGAACTGGTAGCGCTCCTTGTTGCGCTCGTACTCCAGCTCCACGTTGCGCTGGAAGGCGTCCTCGCGGCCGAACAGGTCGGCGATGACGGAGTGGTCGATGACCAACTCGGCCGGGGCGAGCGGGTTGACCCTGGTCGGGTCGCCGCCCAGACCCCGCACGGCCTCACGCATGGTGGCCAGGTCAACCACGCAGGGTACGCCGGTGAAGTCCTGCATCAGCACCCGCGCCGGGGTGAACTGGATCTCCACGCTCGGGTCGGCGGCCGGCTCCCAGGCGCCGAGCTGCCGGATGTGGTCGGCGGTGATGTTCGCGCCGTCCTCGGTCCGGAGCAGGTTCTCCAGGAGGATCTTCAGGCTGTAGGGGAGTCGGTTGTGCCCCTCCACCTTGTTGATCTTGAAAATCTCGTAGCTCGCGTCGCCGACGCGTAGCTGGGTCTTCGCACCGAAGGTGTCGAGGCTCGCCACGTCGTACTCCTTCACACCAGTGGCCGTGAGCAGTCCTGAGCAGTCTGTCGCACCGGCGGGGGCGGTGCGGTGCTTAGGGGGTCCTTACCTGCATTAGCTGCGGGTACAAACCGTACGTCCGTCTTGCTATTCGCGCAACCCTGACCCCGGTGCGGGGCGAGGCCAGCCGGTTCGCCGCTTGTGTCGAGTGGGTGCGGCGGTGGTGAGTGCGCGCCGGTGCGCCGCCGGTTGCGGTCTCGCCCCCTTGCCGGCGGCGGGGCGTAGCCGGTTCGGGTTGAAGTCCGGTCGACGGTCGAGTTGGTTCTTGATTCCGGCTCGGAGCTCCCGATCTACCCACTATTTTGAGTAAATGGCAACAATTATCTTCGCGGTGCTACTCGTCGCCGGCTGGCTCATCGTGCGGGGCGGCGGGCGCGGGACAGTCCTCGCCGCGTGGACGGTTTCGCTCTGCGCCATCCTGCTGCTCTTCAACTATCACGTGGGCGCGAAGCTGCCGCTGAACTTCTGATCGATTGAGGATGTTATGACCGGCCGTCTGGGCTTCTGGCTCGCGCACCTCTTCGTCCTCGCCTACTGCGGTGTGCTGCTCGGCGGGTTCGTGGTGCAGTTCGTGACCGGCGATCTCCCGTGCCCGCTCTGCATCCTGCAACGGATGGCGATGATGCTGGTGGCCTTCGGGCCGCTCTATATCATCGCGCGGACCCGCCGTGGCGATGTGCGGCTCGCCGACTACGCCATGGGGTACGGGATGAGTATCGTCGCCGCCGTGGCCGGTGCCGCCATCGCGGTCCGCCAGATCCTGCTGCACATCGTGCCGCCCGACCCCGGCTACGGGTCGCCCCTATTGGGGCTACACCTGTACACCTGGGCATTTATTACGTTCTGCGTGGTACTGGTGTTTTGTGGGGTGAGTCTGATCTTCGCCCGCGCGTTGGTACCGCGGGGTGTGCGGTTCGGTTGGCCGTCCAAGGTGGTCTGCGGGCTGTTCCTAGTGATCGTGGCGGCGAACCTGGTGGTGGTGTTCCTCCAGGCGGGCTTCCACTGGTTCCTGCCGCCTGACCCCGACCGCTACGAGATCTTCCATGGTCTGGCGTTGTGGAGCGCTGGGGCGATATCGGGCGGCGCTACGGAGTGAGGGCGGGCGTCGGGTTCACCTTGTGCAAGGTGCCTGCAGAATTTCGACCAAACTTGCAAGGGATTGCAGAAAGTTTCGACGGCAGCTAGCGTGCGGCTCATCAGCGACCAGAGGAAGGCCGTCGATGAAACCCCCGCCGATCCCGCGCAAGGCGCTGCTCACTCTCGCCTCGCTGGCGACCCTCACCCTCGCCGGCACCAACACCCTCGTTCACCTCCAGCCACCCGGCGACGCCGATGCGCCGGCCGTGGCCGGTGCCGAGCCGTGGGCCGCCGACCACCTCGACACCACGCTGCTCGCCGCCGGTGACCACCAACCCGCATTCGGGACCACCACCGGCCTCGACCTGACCGCGCAGCAGGCGCACTGGATTGACCGCGGCACCGTCGCCTGGCCGACCGAGATCCCGGACGGCACGAGGTACGCCCTGGTAACCTCCGCGGCCGGCGAGGTGACCCTGGTTGACGGCGAACTCGTCGGGACGTACCGGACGATCCCGCTGCAGGCCCGGCGGCACGGGCTGACCGCGGCGCAACGCGAGCGGTTCCCGCACCTGGCGGCGTACCAGGCCCTCGCCCTGAACCGAAAGCACCTGGCCGGGGTACCAGCGGCGCTGCGCGGACAACTCGTGGTGACCGAGCGGGACGCCGGAGGCGCCCTGCGCGCCGCCACCGGCGTCCAGATCCCAGGTGTGCTCGACGACGTCTACGCCCCGGCGATCCGGGCGCGGCTCGGCCCGACCTTCACCGGTGCGGCGCCGACGCTCGCGGTCTGGGCCCCCACCGCCCGCACGGTGACACTGCAGTTGTTCGACACACCGACATCGCGACCGCGGCCAGTGGCCATGCAACGGGACCACCGCACCGGCGTGTGGTCGGTGCGGGGAGCCCCATCCTGGACCGGGAGGTACTACCGCTACCAGGTCGAGGCATGGCAACCGGCCGAGCAGCGGATGGTCACCGCGGCGGTGACCGACCCGTACTCGCTGGCGCTCGCCCCCGACTCCACCCACAGCCAGATCGTCGATCTCGCCGACCCTCGGCTTGCGCCACCGGGCTGGACGCAACTACCGAAGCCGGCGGCGGTACCGGCGACGCGGGCGCAGATCTCCGAGCTGTCGGTACGAGACTTCTCGATCGCGGACAGCACGGTGCGGGCCGAGCGACGCGGCACGTTCCGTGCCTTCACCGACCCGGCCACCACCGGGATGCGACACCTGAAGGCGCTCGGCGACGCCGGGACGACCCACCTACACCTGCTCCCGGCATTCGACTTCGCCACGATCCCCGAACGCCGCGCCGACCAGCAGCAACCCCCCTGCGACCTGGCGGCGCTCCCGCCAGACTCGGACGAGCAGCAGCGATGCGTCACCGCAGTCGCCGACACCGACGGGTACAACTGGGGGTACGACCCGCTGCACTACACCGTGCCAGAGGGCGGCTACGCCGTTGACCCGACCGGGGCGGCGCGGACCAACGAGTTCCGGCGGATGGTCGCCGGGGTGAACGGCGCCGGGCTGCGGGTGGTGCTCGACGTCGTCTACAACCACACCTCGGCGGCGGGCACCGACCCGAAGTCGGTGCTGGACCAGGTGGTTCCCGGCTACTACCACCGGCTGCTGGCAGATGGCTCGGTGGCCACCTCGACCTGCTGCGCGAACACGGCCCCCGAACACGCCATGATGGGCAAACTCGTGGTCGACTCGGTGGTCACCTGGGCCAAAGAGTACAAGGTGGATGGATTTCGGTTCGACCTGATGGGTCACCACCCGAAGGCAAACATGCTGGCCGTCCGCGCCGCCCTCGACGAGCTGACCATCGTCCGTGACGGAGTGGACGGTCGTAGCATCCTGCTCTACGGCGAGGGCTGGAACTTCGGCGAGGTAGCCAACGACGCGCGGTTCGTTCAGGCAACCCAGGCCAACCTGGCCGGCACCGGCATCGGCACCTTCAACGACCGCCTCCGGGACGCGGTGCGCGGAGGCGGTCCCTTCGACGCCAACCCGCGTCGACAGGGCTTCGCCTCCGGGCTGTACACCGACCCCAACCACGACCCGGTGAACGGGTCAGCGGCGCAGCAACGCGCCCACCTGCTGCACCAGCACGACCTGATCAAAGTTGGGCTCACCGGCAACCTGCGGGACTACCGATTCACCAACACCGCCGGCGAGCAGGTCACCGGGGCGCAGGTGGACTACAACGGATCGCCAG
Source organism: Salinispora pacifica DSM 45544 (assembly GCF_000378845.1). Taxonomy (NCBI): domain Bacteria; kingdom Bacillati; phylum Actinomycetota; class Actinomycetes; order Micromonosporales; family Micromonosporaceae; genus Salinispora; species Salinispora pacifica. The sequence goes on from NZ_KB905359.1 coordinate 4,873,987, forward strand.
CCGGCTACACGGCCGCACCGGGGGAGTCGGTTACCTACGTGGACGCGCACGACAACGAGATCCTGTACGACGCGTTGACGTACAAGCTGCCGGAAGACACCACGGCGGTAGACCGAGCACGGATGCAGGTACTCGCGCTCGCCACCGCACTGCTGGGGCAGGGCACCGGATTCGCCACCGCCGGCAGTGAGCGGCTGCGGTCGAAGTCGCTGGACCGTAACTCGTACAACTCTGGTGACTGGTTCAACCAGATCCGATGGGACTGCGCCCAGGGCAACGGGTTTGGCATCGGACTCCCATCCGAGCAGGACAACAAGGACAAGTGGTCGTACGCTCGTCCCCTGCTTGCCGATCCGGGGTTGGTGCCGGACTGCGCGACGATCGACCTGGCCGGGAGCCGGCACACCGAGTTGCTTCGGATCCGCTCATCGTCGCCGGTGTTCGGGTTGCGGACGGCAGCGCAGGTGCAGCAACGGGTGGCGTTCCCGTTGTCGGGCCCTGCGGAACAGCCGGGGGTGCTGACGATGACGCTGGACAGCCGCGGGTTGGGTGGTCCCTGGAAGTCGGTGACGGTGGTCTTCAATGCCACCCCCCAGGCGGCTGCCCAACAGCTCACCGACCTGCGCGGAGCGGACATAGCGCTGCACCCGGTGCTGCGTACCTCCGCTGATGAGGTCCTGCGAACGTCCTCGTTCGCGGCCGACAGTGGCACGTTCACGGTTCCGGCCCGCAGCGTGGCGGTCTTCGTGCAGCGGTGACCCGACGCGCAATTGGTCCGGCCCCCTCCGCGTCAGCGGAGGGGGCCGGACTGACTAGCTGGTCGATCAGCCGAAGCAGTTCTCGATCCGCTCGAGGCTGCCCTGACAGTTGGTCGGGTCATTGCCCTTGATCGCGGACTTGTTGTCGACTGTGACCTTCCCCAGTGCGCTGAACACGCCACCCGGCTTGAAGGTCGAGCGGTTCTTCGTCACCTTGGAAGCAGTCAGATCGACGCTGCCCAGGACGTTGAAGATCCCGCCGCCGGAGAAGCCGGCGAGGTTTTCGGAAACTGAGCTGTACCGGAAGGTGACCGCGCTGAGGAGGTTGAACACACCGCCCCCGAAGACGCCGGCCTTGTTGTCCGTGATGTTGCTCTTGTCGACGTTGGCAATCACGCCAAGTGCCAGCGCCATGCCTCCACCGTCACCGACGGTGCCGTTGTTAACGAGCTGTGCCTCCTGCAGGTAGAGGCTGCTTCGCTCGGCCGCGGCGATCCCACCGCCGGCGAGCAGCGCCAGGTTCCGGGCAACTATGGTCTGCTTGACCGTCATGTCGCCGCCGAGGTCGAACAGGCCGCCGCCGAAGCCAAGTGCATCGTTACCGGTGACCTCGGCCTTTTCGACCGAGACCATCCCGGCCTTGATGTCCTTGCGGTCCAGGAACGCTGCCCCGTTGGCGATACCGCCACCGCCGATGACAGCGCCGTTTTCCATCACTCGGGACGAGGAGACCCGCAGGACACCCCCGTTGAAGATGCCGCCGCCATAGTGGAAGGCGTCATTCTTGATCAATGACGTGTGGTAGAGGTTGGTCTTGCCGAAGTTGGCGATCCCACCTCCGACACCACCGGCAAGGTTGTGCTCCAGGTAGGACTTCTCAAAATCGGCAGTGCCGCCGGCCTGCACCAGGACGCCAGCGCCGTCCTTGGTGTTGTGGTGCGGGAACAACTTGTGCTTCGCACCTTCAGCGGCAGGGGCCGTCCACTCGGCAACTGGTGCGCCGACGGTGGCGTCGTCGCTGGTGGTGGTGTTCTGGTTCCAGCTGGCGGCGCCGTTTTCGTTGGTGGCGTCGTCGCTGGTGGTGGTGTTCTGGTTCCAGCTGGCGGCGCCGTTTTCGTTGGTGGCGTCCCCACTGGCGGCGCCGTTCTGGTTCCAGCTGGCGGCGTCGCCGTTGACGGCTGCGTCCACGCTTGCGGTGGCCGTGGCCTCGTCCGCGACGGTGGCGTCCGTGGCCTCGTCCGCGACGGTGGCCTCGTCCGCGACGGTGGTGTCGGTGGTCGTGGCCTCGTCCGTGACAGCGGTGTCGGTGGTGGTGGCCTCGTCCGCGACGGTGGTGTCGGTGGTCGTGGCCTCGTCGGTGACAGCGGTGTCGGTGGTGGTGGCCTCGTCCGCGACGGTGGTGTCGGTGGTCGTGGCCTCGTCGGCGACAGCGGTGTCGGTGGTGGTGGCCTCGTCCGCGACGGTGGTGTCGGTGGTCGTGGCCTCGTCCGTGACAGCGGTGTCCGTGACGGTGGCCTCGTCCGTGACGGCGGCGTCCACATTCGTGGCCTCGTCCATCGTGGCGTCCCCGTTAACGCTGGCGTCTCCGGTCACCGCGTCGCCTGACCACTGTGCTGGCCCTGCCGTGTCGACGGGGGTCTCCGTGTTCGCCGTGGGGTTGGCCGTGGTGGCCGGGGTCGTTGTGCCGGCTCCCGCAGTCCGCGGCTCGCCCTGGAACAGCGGTAGGTACGGCTGGCCCGCCTTTGCAGCCTCTCCCGCCGCGACCGAGTTCGAAAAGCGTGACCACACCGCCTCGGGGTGGTTCTTACCCCGTTCGTCCGCAAGGGTCTTACCCCCCTTAATGGTCAGGCCCTGTGCCTTTAGGTGTCCACCCCGGCCGACATTGAGGATTCGGAAGAAGTCAGCCTGGCTATCCCGGACGATCTTGGTGTTCTGCCCGATAAGCGTGATCGGTTCCTTGATGATCGGCAGGCCGTTGCCGTAGCCGTCGGAACGGGTCAGCGTGTAGGTGCAGTCCTTCGCCAGCTTGAGTACGCCGCCCTGGTTGCTGTTGGCGTGGATGATCGCCTGGATCAGCTTGTCGGTGTTGCAGGGCACCTCCTTTCCGTGCTTCTTCCCCGGGTACTCCTTGTTTTGGCTGCCCCCCCAGTTTCCCCTGTGGTTGGCTTCCCAGTCGCCCTCGCCGCCCGCGCCTCGGTCGTCGGCTGCCTGCTCGTTCGTGGTGATCTGAGCGGTGTTCCAGGCCAGGTCCCGGGCGCCGGCTCCGGCCCCGGTGAAACCGACCGCGGCGATGCTGACCACGCCGGTGAGGCCGGCGACGCCGCTGGCGAACCAGAGTTTGCGTCGTCGCTTCGACGCAGCCTCCGGGCCGGTGGCGTTGTTTGGATCTTGGTAGTTGGACATTGGAGCTCTCTACCCTCTCCTCATACCAGACAGGGGCGCCTCGCTTGAGAGCGAGTGTCCCTACTACAAATCGGTTGTAGCTCCCAGAAACACCGTATGGGAATCATTCTCACCTCGGGGGCTTTTATGAAAGAAGCCCACATTTGGTTTGCTGCGGGATGGATTGGGGCGTGAGTCCTCATAAGGCGCAGATATATCAATGTGTTCTAAAATGTGAGTTATGGTATGCAATCGGACATACCTCTTAAACAGCTCATCGCGTCAGCTTCGGGTAGATACGGGACTCCTCCGGCCGCACCCGGCCGGAGGAGTCCGATCTATGTGGTGGTGCACTCAGGGGTGCCTCATCCGAAGCAGCGTTTCGGAACGACCGGGCTGCCCGTGCAGTTCGTCGGCCGGTTCTTCTTGACCGCCGACTTCTCGTCGATCTTGACGCCGTTGTTCGTCGTGAAGATGCCGCCCGGCGGTGTGGTGGCGAAGTTCTCGATCACCGTGCTCTGGATCAGGGAGACCTGTCCGTAGGCGTTGACGATGCCACCGCCCACCGCGAAGGGGCCGACCGCCCGGTTGCCGACGACTTCGCTCTTCCGCAGGGTCACGAAGGCCTTCACGTTGAACAGGCCAGCGCCGCCCACACCTTCGGCCACGTTCTCCTTGAGTACGCTCTCCTCCAGGATCGCGGTGGAGTTGTTGGCTACCGCGAGGCCACCCGCAACGTCCGTGGCGACATTCCGCTCGATCTTCACCTGTTCCAGGTACAACCTGGACTTGTCGATACCGAGCATGCCGCCGGCGTCCCGCCCAGCGGTGTTGTCCGTGACCTCGCTACGGGTAACGCTCGTGTTGCCGGAGCGGTCGAGGATGCCGCCGGCCAGGCCCGGGGTCTGGTTGCGGCTGATCGTGCTACTCCATACCCAGACGGTGCCTCCCTTGGCGCCGGGCTTGAACGAGCCGTTGGCGAAGCCGCCGCCGCCCAGGCGAGCGTTGTTCTGTTCGATCTTCGACCGTTCGATCCGTAGGATGCCGGTGCTGAAGACGCCGCCGCCGAACTCGGTGGCGCTGTTGTGTTCGACTGCGGAGTCCCGGATGGTGGTCGTGCCGTAGTTGGCGACGCCACCGCCGTTGCGGCCGTGGTTCAGCACGATCGCGCTCTTCTCGATGTCGGCCTTGCCGCCACGCTGGACCAGGATTCCGGCGCCGTCGCCGTCGCCATGGCGGCTGATCATCGCCGTGCTGGTGGTTGTTGATCCAGCTACTGCCTGCTCAGTTGCCTGAGTAGCTTCCCCCGTCATCGAGAGGTCGAGCGGCGACGGCGTTTCGGGCGTTGAGTAGGCCCAGCGGGGCGTGGTCTGTCCGCCCTTGACGGTAATTCCCTTGAGGGTCAGGTGGCCATCGCGCCCGACGTTGAAGATCCGGAAGTGCGCGGCGTTGGCGGCCCGAGCGATCGTGGTGTCGTACCCGTTGAGAACGATCGGTTCCTTGATCACTGGAAGTCCGTTACCGTGCTCGCCCCGGGTCAGCTCGTAGGTGCAGCCCTTGGCGAGCGTCAGCACGCCGCCACGGTTCTGGTTGGCGTGGACGATTGCTTGGATCAGCTTGTCGCTGTTGCACGGGACAGCTTTCGCGTGGTCCGCAGTCTTCCGGTGCTCCTCCCGGCCGCTGCTGTCGCCGCCGCCCCACTGGCCCTGGCCCTGGCTGTCGCCACCGCCCCACTGGCCCTGGCTGTCGCCGACCGTGCCGCCCTCGGCGGGAATGGTCTCAGCGGGGTCGGCATCGCTGACCTTCTGTTGGATGTTGGCCTGCGTCTCCGCCCGGCCGGAGCTTTCGGCCGTCTCGTTGTCTCGGGCAGCGACCCCACCGAGGGCCGCCAACCCGACGACGCCGGTCAGGCCAACGACACCGGCGGCGACCCACAGTGTCCGCCGTCCCCGGTTCGGTGGGTCGGCGTTGTTCCCGCCGTAAGGAGTTGTTACGTCAATGGACATCAGAGCATTCCGCCCTTTCGACTACCAGACGGTCCGCACCGAACGAAGGTGGCGCGAACTGCTACAAAACGGTTGCAGCCTCCGATGACCACCGTATGAGAAGATGTTTCATGGAGGGGATGTATCCGAAAAATCCCCGCATTCGGCTCATCTTAGGGCGGCTAGCGCAGCTGGCACGGGCTGGCCCGAAAAGGGGCTACCCAGACGAAAGGCCCCGCCGCTGGGCCGGTGACCGTGCGGTCACCGGCCCAGCGGCGGGGCCGAAAGGTGGTCGTCGAGGTTTAGCCCGGCAGGCGCGGGCCCGCCTCCCGCTGTTCAGCCAGCCAGGTCTCCACGTCGCCAGCGGTCCGGGGGAGCCCGGCGGAGAGGTTCACCGTGCCGTTCGCCGTGACCAGGACATCGTCCTCGATCCGGATGCCGATGCCGCGCAGCTCCTCCGGCACCAACTCGTCCTCGGGCTGGAAGTACAGGCCCGGCTCCACGGTGAGTACATAGCCCTCGCCCAGGGCGCCGTCGCGGTACGCCGCACTGCGCGAGTTCGCGCAGTCGTGTACATCGATGCCGAGCATGTGCCCGAAGCCGTGCAGGGTCCACCGTCGGTATACCGCTGACCTCTCGTCCATCGCCTCGTCCACGCTGACCGGTAGTAGGCCCAGCTCAGCCAGGCCTTCGGCGAGAACCCGCATGCAGGTCAGGTGTACGTCCTTGAACGCCACGCCCGGCCGGATGAACTCGATGCCGGCCTGCTGCGCGGCGTACACGATGTCGTAGATCCGATGCTGTAGCGCGGTGAACCGGCCACTCACCGGGAGTACCCGGGTCACGTCGGCGGTGTAGAGGTGGTCGTTCTCCACGCCCATGTCCATCAGCAGCAGGTCACCCGGGCGGGTGGTGCCGTGGTTGTGCACCCAGTGCAGGATCGTGGCGTGCTCGCCGGCGCCGACAATCGAGCCGTAGCCGATGTCGTTCCCGTCATGTCGGGCCCGCAGCGCGAAGATGCCCTCAAGCAGCCGCTCGGAAACCCCGCGGTCGGCCGGGAGGGCCCGGGCCACATCCTCGAAGCCGCGAACCGTGGCATCCACCGCGTCCTGGAGTTGGGCGATCTCCCACTCGTCCTTGACCAGCCGTAGCTCGGAGATCGCGCTGGCCAGTTCCTGGTCGCGGGGCGGCTGCCACGGCTGCCGCCGGCCGTCGTACGGGCGCAGGGCCGCGTCGACCCGGGCGTCGAAGCCGCGCAGCACTCGGGTTCGGGCCGGGGCGAGGTCGGCCAGGGCGGCGTCCAGGTCAGCGAGGTCGGCGGTGGGCATGCCCAACTCACTCGACTTCTCCGCGAGGGTGGGCCGCCGGCCAAGCCACAGCTCGCCGTGCCGGCTCCGGAAGAACTCGTCGGTCTGCCGGGACGTGTGGGGCCGCAGGTAGAGAAGGGGCTCATGTCCGGAGCCGGTCGGACGGAGTACGAGCACGCTGTCCGGCTCGTGGTCGCCGGTCAGGTACGCGAAGTCGCTGCCGGGACGGAAACGGTGGGCGGTATCGTTGGCGCGTACCTGCTCGCCTCCGGTGGGGATCACCAGGGTCTCGCCCGGGAAGGCCGCGGAGAGGGCCGCCCGGCGCTTGGCGTGGTTGGGCGCCGCCGGGTGCGGGACAGCCGGCAGCGGACTGTCTCGCCAGCCCTGTCGCATGAACGTCAGGAGCGCCGCCGGGAAGTTCGGATCATGCGACTCCGTACCCCCTGGATCGCGGTGGATGCGTTCCTCGGTCATCGCCGCCCCCTTCGCGTTGTCGCTGGTCTCGACAGTATCCGACGGGGCCGGGCCGGCGGCTGAAGCTGGTTGCGCGGACGGCCGCTACGGCCGCCACCGGGGCGTGAAAAGATGACAACTATGTGCGGACTCCTGGCCTTTTTCAGCGCGCGCGGAGACGCCGCGGCTCACCGCGACCACATCGCCAACGCGTTGGAATGCCTGCACCATCGTGGCCCGGACGAGACCGGGGTGGAGGTTGTCGGCGACGCGTCCGGCCAGTACGCGGATGGTGTCTTCGCCCACAAGCGGCTGGCGATCATCGATGTGGCGTCCAGTCACGAGCCGCTGCCCTACGCGAACGGTCGCTATCTGCTGACCTTCAACGGCGAGATCTACAACTACATCGAGCTGCGGGAGGAGCTGGCCCGCGACTACGGGGCGCAGTTCGCCACCTCCGGTGACGGGGAGGTGATCGTCGCCGGCTACCACTACTGGGGTGAGCAGGTGCTCACCCGGCTGCGGGGGATGTTCGCCTTCGTGATCTGGGACCGGCAGGAGCGGCGTGCCTTCGGTGCGCGTGACTACTTCGGGATCAAACCGCTGCACTATCTGGAGACGGCCGACGGCCTCTACCTCGCCTCGGAGAAGAAGGCCCTGCTGCCGTTCACGCCGGCCAACTACCAGGGTGACGCCGGCATCGACACGGCCAGCCTCAGCCACTATCTGACGTTGCAGTACGTGCCGGAGCCCGGCACCCTGCACCAGGGGGTCCGACGGATCGGCTCGGGGGAGTACCTGACCTGGTCACCGGGTGGTCGAATCGATGTCCGTCGGTGGTATCGGCCGATGTTCCGGCCTGCTCCGGTGCCGGACGAGCAGAAGCTCTACCACGAGATCCGGGAAGCGCTGCGGGACAGCGTCCGGATTCACATGCGGTCGGATGTCCCGGTCGGTTCGTTCCTGTCCAGTGGGATCGACTCCACCGCGGTGGTGGCGCTGGCCCGGGAGTTCAACCCGAATATTCTGACCTTCACGGTCGGCTACGACGTGCCTGGCTACTCGGAGATCGATGTGGCCCAGGAGTCGGCCCGCCATCTCGATGTCACCACCATTCCCACCAAGATCGGGCCGCAGGACATGATGTCGGCGTTGCCGAAGATTGTCTGGCACCTGGACGACCCGGTCGCCGACCCGGCGCTGGTGCCGCTCTACTTCGTGGCGCGTAAGGCCGCCGAACACGTCACGGTGGTGCTCTCCGGTGAGGGTGCCGACGAGTTCTTCGGTGGCTACACCATCTACCGGGAACCGCTCTCGCTGAGCTCGGTCAACGGCCTGCCCGACGGCGTGCAGAAGGGGCTGCGGGCGGTGTCGAAGGCGATCCCGCAGGGGGTCAAGGGCAAGAGTTTCCTGGAACGTGGCACCACCCCGATCGAGGAACGCTACTACGGCAACGCCCGGATGTTCACCGAGGAGGAGAAGCAGCACCTGCTGCGCCGCTACGACCCCTCGGTGCGCTACACCGACATCACCGCCCCGATCTACGCCGAGTGCACCGAACTCGACGACGTCACCAAGATGCAGTACGTGGACCTCTACACCTGGCTGCGTGGCGACATCCTGGTCAAGGCGGACCGGATCTCGATGGCGCACTCGCTGGAGGTGCGGGTGCCGTTCCTGGACCGGGCGGTCTTCGATGTGGCGTCGAAGATCCCGGTCGAACTCCGGCTGCCCCCACGCTCCGACGCCACCAAGTATGCGATGCGCCAGGCGTTGCAGGGCGTGGTCCCGCCGGCGATCGTCAATCGCCGGAAGCTGGGCTTCCCGACCCCGACCCGGGTGTGGCTGCGGGGCGAGATGTACGAGTGGGCCCGGCACATGCTGGCCACCTCGGGCGCCGGTGACCTGATCGACCTGCCGTACGTGCTGCGGCTGCTCGATGAGCACAAGCGGGAGGAGGCCGACCACTCCCGGAAGGTTTGGACGGTGCTGATCTTCTGCATCTGGCATGCGATCTTCATCGCCAAGACGTTGGACCCGGGCATCCAGCGCAACCAGTCGGCCCTGTTGACGAAGCCGGTTGTCGGCAGCATGGTCCGCTGAGCGGGCCGAGGAGCGTCGGGTCGACCGCCCGGGTGTGGCCCCGGACTCGCCGGGCTTGTCGGGGCGGCTTCACGAGCCGCCCCGACGCCCCTCCCGGGCCGAGTTGATCTTCCAGTGAGATTCAGTAGGACAGCCCGGGGCAGTACACCCCGCCCTCCGGTGTGGTGTAGCTGCCCAGTGAGATCAGGGTCTCCAGGCGGAGCAGCGCGACCCCTCGGGTGCGGGCGGCCCAGCTGAGCAGGCCTGGTGCCAGCCGGCCCGGGATGCGTAGCCGGGGGGCCAGGCCGTGGGGATCCTGGCGGCGCATCAGCTCACCCGCTCCGGCGTACAGCGCCCGCGCCGCCGCCTCCGACGTGGCGGTCAGGTGGCCCAGGTCGGCCAGGCCGGTGGTGTAGCCGGCGAGTTCCCCGTTGGTCTTGTCCAGCACCACGTACGGCATCGACCACTCGAAGGCCCGCTTGGCCGCCATGTGGATCTCACTGTCCCGGGAGTGTCCGTTGATCTTGCGGTACAGGGATTGGCAGCCCGGAACATCCGCCTCGGTCATGGCACGCACCTCGAAGCCCGCCATGTTGCCGGGAGTCGGCGGGGCGTACCCCACCATCAGGGAGAGCTGTTCCTGTGGCACAAAGCCGAGTGACGAGTACAGCCGGTAGGCCCAGGTGTTGTTGGCGACCTGGACGGCCCGTACGGAGGAACAGCCACGCCGCTCGCTGGCGGTGACTATCGACTCCATCAGCAGCCGGCCCACCCCACCTCCCTGCGCGTCGGGGGCGACGCTCACCGGCCCGAAGGCGGCGACCTCCTCACCCAGCACCAAGAAGTTGGAGCCCACCACCGAGCCCGTCGCATCGACCGCTACCTCACTCACACAGCTCGGTGCGGCGAGCCGTCCCTGGAGCATCTCCAGCACCGCCTGCTCCGAGGACCATTCCGGTGGTAGACCCAGCGCGGCGTTGGTGTCCTCGAATGCCCGATAGCAGATCTGGGCCAACCGCGGCAGGTCGGCGGTGGTCGCCGGGCGGATGTGGAGGCGACCGCCGGCGGAGGCCGGCGCCGGGTGCGCGCCGGGCGGCGGGAAGTAGCCCACCCGGACGAAGAAGTCGACGTACTTCGCGAACAGGTCCTGGGTCATGGCCGGGCAGTCGATGCCGGTGCCGGCCAGCAACGCGCGGGTTTCGGCGGTGTCAACCGTCAGGTAGTGATTACGTCCGCTGTAGATGGTGGACTCGAAGCTGTCGACCATCGCCACCATGCTGTTTTCGGGGTTGGACCGTACCCGCCTGACCCACGGGTCCCAGCCCAACTCGTCGAGGCGATAGCCCCGCACCCGCAGTGCGTCCATCATCTCGACGAACGGCAGATGCGTGTGGTTGGCGAGGTGGTGGTTGCGGTTGCCGGCGGCCGGGTTCCGGGACAACCCCAGGATCGCTGAGCTGACGTAGTCGACGGGCACGAGGTGGAAGATCCCGGCCGGGTCGGCCGGAACGGCCTCCGCCTGCAGGATGCCCTTCATGCTCAGCCACACGAAGTCGTGCCGTTGGCAGCGGCCCAACTCCGAGTCGCCGGAGATCTCATCGACTCGATAGATCGACACCGGCAGCCCGCGTTCCCGGGCGATCTCGATGATCTGCTCCGCGACCAGCTTGGTCTGTCGGTACCCGGAGGAGAGGGCCGTGGCGGGCCCCGGCAGGTCGGTCGACTTCAAAGCGACCCCGGGTACGACCTCGGCGGCGAAGACACCCGTGGACGACACGTGGTGGACCGGAACGCTGCGATGCCGGGCGGCCAGCCGCAGGATCTCCTCGGTGCCGGTCACGTTCGCGGCCTTCAGCGAGGAGTACGGGTAGAGCCCGTTGACGGTGGCAGCCGCGTGGTAGACCGCGTCGACCCGGCGGGACAACTCGTCGTACCGCTGCGTCGACAGGCCGAACCCGGGAGTGGCCAGGTCGCCGACGACCACGGACAACCGGTTCGGATCGATCTCGTCCCAGAGCTGATACCACTCGAGGTTGTCCCGTAGCCGGTCCAGGGCCGGTTTCTCATCGGTGGACCGAACGAGGCAGTGCACCACGGCGTTCGTGCTCCGCATCAGGTCGCGGAGGAGGAACGCGCCGAGGAAGCCGGTCGCTCCGGTGAGGAGGACCTCGCGGGGCTCGGTGGCGGCGGTGATGACCTCGTCCGCGCAGACGATGTCCGCGGCCAGACTTACCTCGGCGGCGAAGTCCACCTGCTCCTCATCGTCGTCGGCGGCGCGGAGCACCCGGCCCAGCAGGTGATCGGCGAGGACTGCCACGGTGGGGTATTCGAAGACCAGCGAGGCGGGGAGGTTGACCCCACTGAGGTCGCGGATCTGGTTGCGCAGCTCCACAGCGGTGAGGGAGTCGAAGCCCAGATCCAGCAGGGACTCGTCCGGATCGAGCTCGTCCGGGTCCGCGTGACCGAGTACGGCGGCGACCAGAGTCTTGACGGTCTGGACCAGCTCCAGGAACTGCTCCTCCTCGTCCAGCGGGCCGAGTCGAGCCGCGAGCATGGCGCCGGCCAACTGCGCGGCATCGGCTGCCGGGGTGGCGCCCGTCGACGGCCCGGTGCCGGCGGATCGCTGGGTAGCCGCCGCGGAGAGGTGGGACGGGTCGGCCCCCGCAACCAGCTCGCGGGGGGCCGGACCCGGGCTGGCGGGCGGCGGCACGGTGGCCGGTGGGAGCCAGTAGCGCCGTCGTTGGAACGGGTAGGTGGGTAGGTCGACCTCGGGTCCGCCGGTTGGCGGGAAGAAACCCTCCCACTCCACCGGGAGACCGAGGGCGTGCAGGGCGCCCAGGGCAGCGACCTCGGCGCCCGACCGGCCGCGACGGCACAACGACACCGCGTGGTGCTCGTCCGCACCGAGGGTCTCCCGCACCAGCGCGGTCAACACCCCGTCCGGACCGAGCTCGACGAAGGTGTCGGTCCCCTGCCTACGGATCGCGTCTACCGCCGGTGCGAAGCGAACCGGCTGGCGGAGTTGCCCGACCCAGTACTCCGGGGTGAGTAGCTCCGCACCTGCGGCCGCGCCGGTGACGGTGGAGACGATGGGGATGGTCGGTCGCCGGTAGGTCAGCGACTCGGCGACGGCCCGGAAGTCGTCCAGGACGGGATCCATGTGGGCAGAGTGGAAGGCATGGCTCACCCGGAGACGGGTGGCCCGCCGCCCGTGCTCGGCCAGTCGGGCGGCGAGCGAGGTCACGGCCTCCTCGTCGCCCGAGACGACGACCGACCGGGGTGCGTTGATCGCGGCGATTCCGATCCGCCCCTCCTCCCCGCCGAGCAGGGGCAGGAGCTCCTCCTCGGTGGCTTTGACCGCGAGCATCGCCCCGCCCGGGGGCAGCGCCTGCATCAGGGCACCCCGGGCGTTGACCAGGCGGGCCGCATCCGGCAGCGAGAGCACCCCGGCCACGTGTGCCGCGGTGAGCTCGCCGATGGAGTGCCCAGCGAGCACGCTCGGGTGTACCCCCCAGGAACGCAGCAGGGCGAACTGGGCGACCCCCAGCGCGAAGAGGGCCGGCTGGGCGAGACCGGTTTGGTGGATCGACTCGTCGTCCGGCGCCTCAGCGGGCGTCAGCAGGGCCGACCGTACCTCCGGTGCCAGGTGACCGCAGACCTCGTCCAGCGTGTCGGCGAAGACGTCGAAGCTGTCGTAGAGGTGCCGGCCCATGCCCTGGTACTGCGCGCCCTGGCCGGTGAAGAGCGCAGCCACGGCCCGGCCGGGCACCGCGCGTGCCATCGTCAGCCCGGCCGACGGCGTACCCGAGGCGAGGGCCTCCAGGCCCGCCAGGAGTTGCTTGGTCTCCGTACCCACCACGGTCGCCCGATGATCCAGACTCGCGCGCGAGCGAGCCAGCGCGCGGCCCACGGCCACCGGGCTGAGCTCTGGCGTGGAGCGCGCCATCGAGGCCAGCCGGGCCGCCTGCGTCCGCAGCGCCACCGGCGACTTGGCGGAGAGCAGCCAGGGTACGACGGCGGGGCTCCGGGGCTCGGCAACGCTCGCCGACACCGGCGGCTCAACCGGGCTCTCCTCCACGACCACGTGCGCGTTGGTGCCGCTGATCCCGAAGGCGGAGACCCCGGCCCGCCGGGGCCGGCCGGACACCTGCCAGGGCCGGGGCTCGGTCGCCAGGCGTACCTGGCCGGAGGTCCAGTCGACGTGCGGCGAGGGTTGGTCGACGTGGAGCGTGGCCGGGAGGGTCTGGTGGCGCATCGCCTGCACCACCTTGATGAGACCGGCAGCACCGGCAGCCGCCTGGGTGTGGGTGATGTTGGACTTGACGGATCCGAGCCAGACCGGCTGCTCCGGTGCCCGCCCCTGCCCGTAGGTGGCGAGAATCGCCTCGGCCTCGATGGGGTCACCGAGTGCGGTCCCCGTGCCGTGCGCCTCGACCAGGTCGATGTCGGCGGGGCCGAGCCGGGCGGCGGCGAGGGCCTGCCGGATCAACCGCTGCTGGGCCTGGCCGTTGGGGGCGGTGAGTCCGTTCGACGTACCGTCCTGGTTGACCGCGCTGCCCCGGATGACGGCGAGTACCTTCCGTCCCGCCCGGCGCGCGTCCGAGAGGCGCTCCAACAGCACGACCCCCGCACCCTCGCCGAAGGCGGTGCCGTCCGAGGCCGCGGCGAACGCCTTGACCCGGCCATCCGCGGCCAGACCGCGCTGCCGGCTGAACGTGATCAGATCGTCGGGGGTGGCCATCACGGTGACCCCACCGGCGAGGGCGAGGCGGGACTCCCCGGAGTGCAGCGACTGACAGGCCAGGTGAAGCGCCACCAACGACGCCGAGCAGGCGGTGTCCACCGTGATGGCCGGACCCTCCAACCCGAGGGTGTACGCGACGCGTCCAGACAGCACACTGCCCGAGGTGGCGAAGCCCAGGTAGCCCTCGTACTCCGAGGCCGCGGTGGCCAGGGAACTGTACGTCTGCCCCTTCGTGCCGATGAAGAGACCGGTCGGCGAGCCGGCCATCCGGGTGGGATCAATTCCGGCGCGCTCGAACGCCTCCCAGGCGATCTCCAGGAGGATCCGCTGCTGTGGGTCCATCGCGGTGGCCTCCCGTGGGCTGATCCCGAAGAAGGCGGCGTCGAAGCCGGCGGGGTCGGCGAGAAACCCGCCCCGGGTCACATAGCTGGTGCCGAGGTGGTCCGGGTCCGGGTCGAAGAGGGTGTCCAGCGGCCAGTTCCGGTCCTCCGGGAGCTCCGTGGTGGCGTCCCGTCCTTCGGCGATCAGCGTCCAGAGCTGGTCCGGATCATCGACTCCGCCGGGGAAGCGGCAGGCCATCGCGACGATGGCGATCGGCTCGTCGGCGTTGGCCCAGCCGGTCCGCTCCGGGGTAGCGGTGGGTTCGGCCGGTGCGCTCGCTCCGCTCACCTCGGTGACCAGCCGGGCCGCAAGGGCGGTAGGCGTCGGATGGTCGAAAACGACGGTCGCCGGCAGCCGTAGCCCGACTCGCGCGCAGAGCCGCTGACCAACCCCGACGACGGCGAGGGAGCCGAGCCCGAGGTCGACGAAGGGCTGGTCGGGTCGGACCTGATCGGCGGTGTCCAGCCCCACGGCACGGGCCACCTCGGCGCGGATCAGCTCCAGGACGCTCCGGGTCCGCTCGTTCGGCGGCATCTCCCGCAACTGTGCTGCCCACTCCGTACCGTCGATCGGCCCGGCCTCGTCGGGCTCGCCGTCCGGGTTGGCGATGCCCAGCAGCTGGGGGTTCGCCTCCGCCAGCAGGTGTCGGGTGATCTTGCCGGTGCTGGTCCGTGGGACGCGTTCGATGGTGTAGAGCTTGTCCGGAACCTTGAAGAAGGAGAGCAGCCGCCGGCAGTGCGCGAAGACCGTCGCCGCGTCCACGCCCTCCGGGCCCGGCACCAGATAGGCCACCGGGACCTCACCGAGCACGTCGTGTGATTCGGCGCCCACCGCCACGTCGGCTACCCCGGCGGCGGCGCGCAGCACCTCCTCGACCTCGACGGGGTGAATGTTCTCGCCCCCACGGATGATCAGCTCCTTGCGCCGGCCGGTCAGGGTCAGGTGTCCCAGGGCGTCCCGTCGCCCAAGGTCCCCGGTGCGGTACCAGCCGTCGCGCAGGACCGCGGCGGTGGCATCGGGCTGCCGGTGGTAGCCGAGCATGAGGTTCGGTCCGGCGACCCAGACCTCGCCCTCCTCTCCGGGCGGCACGTCCTGGCCGGTCTCCGGGTCGACCAGGCGGATGTCCACGCCGGGCAGCGGCGGCCCGACGGAACCGGGGACCCGCTCCCCGAACGGCCGGTTCGAGGTGATGGCGCCGGTCTCGGAGGACCCGTACTGGTCCACCAGGGGAACACCGAACGCCTCCTCGAAGCGTCTGCCCAAGGCGGCGCCGCTCGCCGATCCCGCCACGAAGCCGAGTCGTAGTGCGGAGAGGTCGGTGCTGGCGTCGGCGTCCTGGTCCAGTAGGTAGTGGTAGGTGGTCGGCACCCCGGCCAGGAACGTGACGGCCTCCTCGCGCAGGAGGTCGCGAACCTCGGACGGCGCGAACCCGCTCATCAGCCGCGCACTCGCGCCGACCGCGGTAACCCCCAACACGCAGAGGTTCTGCCCGAGCCCGTGGAACAACGGCATCGGCCACAACAGACGATCCTGTTCCGACAGCCCCAGCACCGGCGCATGGCCCGCCGCCACCAGCCACAACGAACTGCGCAGTGAGTACAGCACCCCTTTTGGCCGGCCGGTGGTCCCGGACGTGTAGAGCATCCACGCCGGGTCGTCCAGGGGGGCCTCGTCCGGGGCCGGTCCGCTCGGCTCGGTGCCCATCAGCTCTTCGTAACTCACCGTCGCTGCTGCGGCGCGCTCCGCCGTTGAAGCCTCGCCGGTGCAGATGATCCGTGGCGGTTGGCCCGGGCGGTGCCGCCGGCCCACCTGGTCGAAGCGGGCCGGGTCGCACACGATGACCGTCGGTTCGGCGTCTTCGAGGAGGTAGTCGATCTCAGCTGTGGCGGCCTGTGGGTTGAGCGGTACCGCGATGCCGCCGGCCCGGATCACCGCGAGGGAGCTCTCCACCGCCTCGACGCTGTTACCCATCAGGATCACGGCTCGCCCACCGGACGCCAACCCCAGGGCGGCCAGGTGCCCGGCCAGTCGAGCGGTCCGCCGATCGAGGTCGGCGTAGCTGACGCCACGCTTACCGTCGGCGAAGGCGATCTTGTCTCCGCGTTGGGCGGCGTGTCCGCCGAGTAGCTCGGACAGCGGCCGGATCAACTCGCTACGCATGTCTTCGTACCTTTCGGCTTCGTACTCTGGGGTAGATGTGGGCGGACGATGCCGGTCAACGGACGACGCCGGTCAGGGCAGGGCGTCGGTCAACGAAGGGCGCGGATCGTCCGGGTCGGGCAGGAGAACTCCAGCGAACCGTCGGAGCCCGCCAGGCTCCGCAACGCGGTCCGGGCCGCATCGGTCGCCTCGGTCCGTCGCTCCGGCGGCACCAGTTCCCACTGCATGCGCGGGGTGACCGTCCAGGTCCAGGCGAGATAGTCGTCGACTGACTCGAATCGGGACTTCGCTGGAACGTGCTGAATCTCGACATCGGTGAAGCCCGCCGCCAGAACCGCTGCGGCGGTCGACTCCTCGGAGACCAGCGGTCCGTCGAGACCGAGGACCAGCCGCCACGGATCGTCCACGCCCTCCGGGAGATGGGCGGACAGCACCTCGGCCAGAATCTCCGCCGACTCCCAGCCGGCGGCGAGTCGACCGTTCTCCGTGGGAAAGGTCGTCGCGACCAGCCGTCCGCCGCTGCGCAGCGCCGCCGCGGCAGCGGCCAACGCCTGCTGCGGCGCCGGTAGCAGGAACAGGACCATACCGGCGCTGATTGCGTCGAAGGGCTGGTCAACGGTGAAGCTCTGGATATCACCGAGCCGGACCTGTGCCCGGTCGGCCAGTCCGCGGGCCGCAAGGTCGGCCCCACACGCCTCAACCATGCCGGGCGCCTGGTCGATGCCGAGCACGAACCCCCCGGGACCGACCTGGGCGGCGATGGGAAACAGGCAGGCGCCCCGGCCGCAGCCGAGGTCGAGCACCCGCTCACCCGGGGTGAGCTCCAGCCGGTCGGCGACCATCTTGCCCAGTGGGTGGAAGACGAGTTGGCCGGCGGAATCGTACTGGTCGGCGGACTTGTCGTAGGCGTCCCGGACCTGGGCGGTAAGGCTGCTCTTCTCGGTCATGACCTTCTCCTTGGTTGCGGTTGCGGTGGCTACGTGCGGTGGGGGACGGCATCGTCCTCGTCCGCGCGGGCCGGGGCTGTCGGTCGTACCACCGCACCGAGGCGGAGCTCGGCGCAGTGCGGCTGGTCGTTGGGGCGCCACCACAGCTGCTCCGGCGTGGGCAGCATCTCGGAGACCACGACGTCGGCCGAGGTGAGACGGGCGAGGTCGAGCACCGCCATCGGGTCGGCGAAGTCGACGTACAGCGGCTTTGGTTCGGCGGGATGCCGGACATAGACGTGGCGCGGCAGCCGGTGCTGCGCCCGGATGCGGTGCAGCGCCAACCACTGCCCGTACGCGTCCTCGGCGCGTTCCGGGAGCCGTACCCGCCACCGGGCGCGTTGCAGCACGACACCGCCGACGACGATGCGCGGCGTGTAGCTGCCGAGGTCGATCGAGACCGGGCCGAGCGCCGGGCGGGAGAGCGCCCGGTGCAGGGTGGAGGAGAGGTCTCCCGGCCACAGCAGCCGGCGTTCGCCATCGATCAGGACGGCGTCTGCGGCGGCGGGGACGTGGGCCTCGGCGATCGGCACCACCTCGGCGCGGTCCTTGCTCGACAGGCCACTGAGTTCGATCGCCACCCCCGGCAGTTCCGGGGTGACGTGGGCGCTGCGGCGGCGGGAGACGATCGTCGCGGCCGTCCGTGGCGACACCGCCTGCTCGACCCGGGTCACGAAGTCCGCCCAGAGCCCGTCCGGATCGCTGTGCAGGGGTCGCTCCAGCCCCCCGAAGATGGAGCTGCAGTCGTCGTGCAGCTCCGAGAGCACCCAGGTGGCGGTGGCGGGGTCCGGGCCGACAACCATCAGGTCGGGGCTGGGCAGGCAGGCGTCGTCCGGGTCGAGGGAGACCAGGTCCCACAACGGGGCGAGGGCATCGGCGAGTACGTGTGGGTCGAGGTCGACGACCGGTGGACGGTCGGCGACCACCGTCAGGTCTCCGACGGCCTTCGTGACCAGCTCGTGCAGGATGCCATCCAACTGGTCCCGCCGATCGGTACGGGCGGGGATCTCCCGCGCTGCGAGGGCCGCGAGCGGGGCCGACGTGCCCCGCAGCGCGGTACACAGCGCGTCCCGGGCGTCCTCGCGGGCCAGCAGGGCGGCCAGGAAGGTCAGCGGGAGGACGGCCTCGGTGACCTGACGGATCCGGTCAACGATGGGCGCGCCGAGGCTGACCTGCTCGCTCAGTGGACTTGACCTGTCCTCGTGGAACAGTTCCCGATCGGCGTAGTGCTGTCCACTGTTGCGGGAGGCGTCCCCGCCGGCCCGGGCACTGGCCTGCTGCGCCGCGGCGAGCTGTGGGACGCGGTCCGGCCATCCGGCCTGGGCGTACCTGTCCCGACAGGTGGCGAGTTCGGCAACCGTGGGGGTGGGGTGCTCGCTGGCGAGTCGGGTCAACGCGTGGAGCTCGGTGGCCGGAAGGCGCCAGGGCGAGACGGTCAGCGCCGGCCCCAGCGCCCGCACCAACCGTGCCAGGCGTTCGTCGGACTGCTCGGTCGTCCCGGTGGCGGCCAGTAGATCGGCCAGGTGGGCGCCGGGGCTTTCCGCTGCCGCCTGCCACAATGCCAGCGCGGCGGCGGCGACGGTGAAGCGGCGGCCGTCCACGACCCGTTCCAGCACGTGCTCCGGGCCCGGCTGGCGGAACAGGGGACTGGGCCAGGCGCGCTGGGTACGTAGTGGGGTCTCACCGGCGGCCTGCTCGCGGAGCTGTTCGACCAGCCAGGCGCTGGCCTCCACCACGACGCGCTCGGGCCCGGGTGCTCCGACCCGAATCGCCTGGTCCTGTTCCGGGCGAAGGCTGCTGAACAGCACCGGGCCGAAGAAGGCGACGGTTTCGCACTTGGTGGTGAAGCGGCGAAGGTAGCGATGCAGGGTGTCGAGCCGGCGGCGCAGCGCCCGTGGTAGGTCGGCACCCGCCGCCGACCAGCCGGGGTGCTCCAGCGGCGGCGTCCGCAGCGCGGAGTGGAAGAAGCCCGGGTTCGACACGAACACGGCGTGCCGGAAGGCATCGGAGCTGGCGGCCTCCGCGGTACGCAGTCGGGCCTGGCGCAGCGCACCGTCGAACTCCGCGCGGAGCGTCGTCAGGTGTTCGGCGTGCGTGTCGACCAGGGTGTTCCACCGCGAAGCCCACCGCGGCGCTCCCGTGGCCGCCAGGATCTCGCTGCCCCGCTCGTCCAGCCGCGCCCCCGCCTCTATCCGCCGCCGACAGCTCTGCAACGCGCGCAGGGATCGTTGGCGGGGTTCGAGTTCCCGGACGGCCTCGCGCGCGCTGGGCCAGCATTCGTGCAGAAAGTGGACCCGGGCCGCCTCGATCTCCTGCTCCGCGGCGAACACCTGGTCGGCCGCGGCGATGAGGGTCGTGGTGGCGAGCCCCGCCACCAGCTGGACTGGAAAGCCGGTGCTGCGGAGCAGCGCCGACGGTACGGTCTCGACGGTCAATGCTCCCCGCCCGGCCGGCACCGTCCAGGTCAGTGCTGCCATCGTGAGCCTCCTGACTGGTCTCGCTTTCGGCTGCCGGCTCGGGTAGGAACGGGAGGAGCCGGGTACGGCACCACGGCCCGGCCGGTACGACGGGAGGGAACATGCCGCGGATGAGGCTCAGCCCCGAGGTACGGCGTCGGTGTGCGGACGCTGTGGACCAAGCCGAGGATCGCCTGCTCGCCCTGTCGCGTAGCTTGCACGCGGAGCCGGAGACGGCGTTCCGGGAGCATCGCAGCGCGGCCAAGGTGAGCGGTCTGTTGCGCGACGAGGGCTTCGCGGTGGATGTCGGCGTCGGCGGCCTCGACACCGCCTTCACCGCCCGCTTCGGCGACGGTCCGCTGGTGGTCGGGCTCTGCGCCGAGTACGACGCGCTGCCGGGGCTCGGCCACGCCTGCGGACACAACATCATCGCCGCGTCCTCGGTCGGCGCGGCCCTGGCGTTGCGGGAGGTCGCGGCGGAGCTCGACCTCACAGTTGTCGTGGTCGGCACGCCCGCCGAGGAGGATGGGGGCGGCAAGATCACGCTGCTGGAGGCCGGGGTCTTCGACGAGGTCTCGATGGCCATGCTGGTCCACCCCGCGCCGGAAGACAACTGCACCCCTCGCCCGCTGGCACTGGTCGAGTTGGAGGTCACCTACACCGGTCGGGAGTCCCACTCCGCGCTCGCACCGCAGCTGGGCGTCAACGCCGCGGACGCGTTGACCATCGCCGAGGTCGCGGTGGGGGTCGGGCGTCAGCACTTCGAGCCGCGCCAACTGGTGCACGGCATCGTCACCCGCGGCGGCGACGTGCCGAACGTGGTGCCGGCGCACACCCGTGCCCGCTACAACCTCCGGGCGGCCGACATGGAGTCCCTGAGCCGGCTGGAGTCGCGGATTCGGGACTGCTTCGCCGCGGGCGCCGTCGGCAGCGGCTGCACGCACGAGGTCAGCGCCACCCCCGCCTACGCGGAACTGGTGCACGACCCTTTCCTGTCCGAGGCCTACCGCTCGGCGGCTACCGAGCTGGGCCGGCCGCTGGTCTCCCCTGAGCAGGAGCGGGAGATGCCCACCGGCAGCACCGACATGGGCAACGTGAGTCGCGCCCTGCCCAGCCTGCACCCGAGCATCGGGATTGACAGCGGCGACGCGGTGAACCACCAGCCCGAGTTCGCCGCGGCCTGCGTGGCCCCCGGTGCTGATCGGGCACTGCTGCAGGGCGCGGTCGCGCTTGCCTGGACCGCCGCCCAGGCAGCCCAGGACCAGTCGGCCCGGCAGCGGCTGCTGGACCTGCACCGGGCGCGCGGCACGTCGACGGCGAGCCCACGGTAGCGGTGGGCGGCCACGAGCGGCTCGGCTTCGGCTCATGGCAGTCGCACCACCGTGTCGCCCGCGCCGGTCTCCACCCGGACCGCGGTGATCTCGGGGCCCGCGTCATCGTGGATCGTCACCGCGAGCCCGGCCAGGCCGGGCCACCGTGCCGCCCAGTCCCGCTCCCGGGCCGGGCCGGTCGCCAGCCCCGCGAGTGCGGTCGGCCGCACCCGGTGCCCGGCTGCCCGCAGGTCACCCGCCACCCGATCCGCCCGGTCCGCGGGATTGCCGTAGCTCAGGAAGAACGGCAGCACTTGGCTGCGCCAGGACAGGTCGAACGCGGCCTCCGCCCACGGCACCCGCTGGCCGTCGGCGCGTACCGACTCGCCCCGCAGCAGGCCGGGGTCGGTGCCGGTGACCTGTTCCACCCGTTGCGCGGTGCCGGCGATGTCGTCGGTGAGTACCGCCCAGTTGAGGAAGGCCGGCCCGTCCGCGGTCCGTTCCAGGAAGTCCCGGCCGAAGTCGGTGCTACCCAGTTCCCGCTCGTCGTGGGTGACGAGAAGCTCCAGATACTGGACGTCGGGGGTGTCGAACGGGACGACCCAGCTCGCGGTGCCGTCCGGGTTGGGGCTGCCGTCGGTGATCCCAAAGCCGTGCCGCTCCCAGAGCAACTCCCGGAGCGGGGCGATCGTGCGGGCGCCGAGGATCACGTGGTCGATGCGCATCACGCGGTGCCTCCCTGCGCGTGCGTCGGGCACATGCGGTACGGCAGCGCGTCCCAGTCGTCGCCGAGCAGCCCGGCCGCCATCCCCTTCGCGGTGGTACGGGCCGAGAGCAGCCCGTGGCCGGCGTGTCCGGCCGAGATGAAGATCCGGTCCTGACCCGGCAGCGCCCCGGCCAACGGTCGACCGGTGTCGGAGACCGGTCGCAGTCCCGCCCGCAGCTCCAGCGGTACGGAGGCGGCGAGGCTGGGCATGGCGGCGGTGGCGAACCGCAGCAGCGCTCCGATGCCCTTCGTGGTGACGTGGTCGGCGAAGCCGGCGTCCTCCTCGGTGGCGCCGACGAGGATGTCGTCGCCGACCCCCGGGGCGAGGTAGTAGGCGGAGGAGAGGATGCTGGTCAGCTTCTCGTCGGTGCGCAACACCACCATCTGACCGCGTTGTGGCCGGATTCCGGTGGACTCGGCCAGGCCGGTGCCGGAACTCCACGCGCCGGCGGCGATCACCACCCGGTCGGCGTGCAGCGCCTCCTGGTCCATTCGAAGCACCACCCGGTGCCCGTCCTCGCGCACCTCGCGTACCTGGCACCCCTGTCGCCAGTCGACCCCCTGCTCTCGGCAGCGGCCGCGGACCGCGGCCAGATACCGTCGTCCGTCGATCATGAGTCCACCCTCGGCGTACAGGTAGTGTCGGCTGGTGGGGAGCTTCAAGCCGGTCGCGACAGCGGCGAGGTCGTCGCCGCTGACCTGCACCCCGGACCCCGCCTCCATCAACAGGTGGCCGTAGGTTTCGATGTCCTGCGGGCGCAGGGCGCGCAGAATCGGCCGCACCACGCTGAAGGTGCCGAACTCCGGCTCCAGGCGGGCCACGTCCGCGTCCAGGTCCAGCTTCGCGTTCCGCAGCCAGGAGTAGAACTCCTGGTCGTCCAGGTAGCGAAGGGAGGGCACCGCCACCCCGGCCGCGCGATGGGTCGCGTGTCCGGGCTCGGCACCGGCGTCCAGCACCAGGACCGAGGCGCCCTGGCTGCTCAACTCCTCCGCCAGGCACGCACCGACTATGCCGCCGCCGACGATGGCGACGTCAGGGGTTGACGGAAACGACTGCATGTCCGGCACCTTCCAGTTCGGCTGCGCTGGCGAGTACCAGCGAGCGGGTGGTCACGTCGCTGTCGCCGTAGACAGCCGTTCGGGGGCCCGTCAGGCCGTGGGCATGACGGAGTAGGTGGATGGGCTTGCCGTGCAGCACGACCACGAAGCTCTCCTCGGGGCGGTCCACCGGCCGGGCCACACAGTGGACCCGGATCGTGCCGTCGCCGTGGTAGCGCTGGAGCCCTTCGACACACCACTGCAGCTCGATGGCGTTCGGCGGGGTTAACGCATCAGGCCCGTCGAGCTCGAGCCGGACGATCGGAGGCGGGCCGCAGGCGGCAGCGTCGTGATCCCAGACCGCCCGGCCCGGCGGCACACCGTCGCGCCACCGCCCGGGGGGACAGATCCGGCCGGCGTCCACCAGCGTGCTGGCCTCGGCGGGATCACCGAGGTCGTCCCGGTCGTACCCGGCCGGCACCACGGGGAAATCCCGGATGGTCAGCGCGGGTAGCACCCGACGCCCGGCGAGTTGCGCCGCACTCCGCCGGCCCTTGCGCGAGGAGAGGGAGAATGCCGCGCCGGCCACGAGTACGGCCGTGGGCGCCGGGCGCAGGATGAGCGGGCGATCCCGCCAGCCCGCCGGCGGTTCGGCGGCTGGTGGGTGCGCCAGCACCGCCAGGTCCTGCCCGGCGACGGCCGACACCAACTCGGGCGGTGCGCCGGGGCCGGCGGTGCCGAGCACGACCGGCCCGGCCGCGGTCTCGACCCGGAGCAGCAGGTCGCTGCGGTGTGATACCGGCAGGTCGGTATCGGCTCGCCACTCGTGGATCGTGGCGACCGCGCTCTGCAGCCCGTCGAGGGCGCCGCCGATCCGGGCGGCGGCGTCGGTGAGCAGCAGCGCCACGTTCTTGGCTGCCGCGTCGGCGGCGGATCCGTCCACCCGAACCGATCCGAGTACCCGTCCGGAGGCGTCTCGGCGTAGCCGCACGAAGTCCAGCGACACGGTCAGCCGGGGGCCGGCGGAGGTGGGGGTGAGCAGCCCGGAGGCGCGCAGCCGAAGCTCAGGCATGACGCACCGCCCGGATCCCGACCGATCCGGCGGGGAGCCGGAGGCCCGCGTTGGCGAAGGACACCAGGACCGGATACTGGCCAAGCTTTCCGCAGCCGCCGGTGGCCCGGAGGTACCCGGCGACCTGGTGTGCGTACGGCCGTATGCGCGCCAGCGCCCGAGCGCCGTCGCCGACGATGCGGAGGGGGCCGAGCCGGGCGGTGGTGCCGTCGGCCCGGTGCAGTACGGAGATCGGCGCGTGGAAGACGAACGCGCCCGAGGCGATGTTCATCATCTCCAGCCGCAGCCCGCGGGGAGCGATCCAGTCCCCGGCCGGCTCCTCGACCTCGACGCCGGGCTCCAGTATCGCCGCGGTGTGCGTCATCCGGGGGATCGCCGGGTGACGGTAGTTCTGTCGCCGTCCGTGGCCGGTTCTGGTGGTGTTCAGGCGCTGGGCCAGGGCCAGATCGTTCATCGGCCGGCCAACCACGCCCCGGTCGATCAGCCGGCTGGTCACCGAGTCGGCTCCCTCGTCGTCGAAGGCGCTCCGGTAGCCGCCGCCGGCGAGATGGCCGCCGTCGAGGATGGACAGCCAGGGTGGGGCTACCCGGTGCCCGAGTTGCTGGCCCAGGTAGCTGGTGCCGGAAGCGACGACGTCGGCCTCCATCGGATGCCCGACGAGCTCGTGGAAGAACGCGCCGGCGAACCCCGGCAGCAGAACGAGGTCGGTGTTCACGGGTAGCTCCTCGGCCAGTGGCAGACCGAGCCGGCCGCGCATCTGGGTGGCCGTCTGCCGCGCCGCCAGCGCCAGGGTGCCGGGATCGTCGGTCGGATCCCACCGAACCGACTGCGTGTGCCGGGTGCCGTCGTCGCCGGTCAGGGTGAGCAGCAGCGTCGCGACGAAGCGGTGGGTGGAGCGGACCTGTTCCGGGTCGCCGGCGGCGACGTGCTGCTCCGCGACGCCGAGCACGAGTTCGGCGCCGGTCTCGGCGGCGATTGCGGTGAGCAGGGCGCGATGCTGCGCCGTCACCTCGAACACCGGTCGGCCCTGGACCTCGCGCAGGGCGTCGGCGGCCGGCCCGGCCGGCCCGGCGTAGCCGGTCCCGAGCAGCGCGTCGCCGTCGGTGAAACGGTGTTCGGTGCAGCCGTCCCCGAGGTGCCGCTCCACACTCATCCCGCGGGCGGTGGAGCGTTGGGTCGGGAACGAGCCGTCCGGTCGGACGTCGACCCGCAGCCGTAGCGAGTGTTCGCTGAACCAGATCGTCGGCGTCATGCTGGCCCGCCTTCGCCGACGACCTGCATCCGCAGCTCGCTGGTGTAGCGCCGCCCTTCGGCGTCGCGGAGCCACAGCCCTTCGGGCCCTGGTGCCATCCGCTCCACGTCGATCTCGTCGCAGCCCCGGGTGATGTGGTTGACCAGGTCGGCGGCGAGTGGGGAGGCGAGATCGATCAGGTACGGCTTGCGTTCGTGGGCGCTGCGGCCGAAGAGGAACCGGACGTTGGTGTCGCGGGCCAACCGCCGCAGCCCGAGGAACCGGGTGTGCGGCTCCGCCGCCGCCAACGTCTGGGTCGGTACCCGCCAGCGGGCGCGCTGCAGGGTCACCGCCCCCAGTACGACCTCGGGCAGCGCACCGCCGGTGGCGGCGCGGAAGGTGGGGTGCAGGACCTGCGGATGTGACAGCGCGGCGATCGGCGCGTACTTGACGAAGTCGCTCAGCGGCACGTACGCGGTGACGGTGCGACCGTCCGGGTCCCGGAGGGTTACCGTGTCGGCGGTGATGGAGACCCGGAGGTCTTCGGGTTTGAGTAGGTCCGCCCGGCCCTCGTCGGTCCAGGAGAGCGGACGCATCGCGACCTCCCGGCCGGGGAACCGGTAGTAGCCCTTGTTCCGGCGGCCGAGGTCGAGGCCGACCAGGTCGTCAGCTTGTCGGGCGACCCACTCGGTGGCGGCCGCGCCGTACCGTCGCGGATCCGGATGCATGGTGGCGAGCCAGCTGTTGACCAGCAGGTGGTGGTGGGCGCGGGACAGCACCAGCGGTGCCTCGTCCAGCCCCGCCACGTCCGTCGCGGCCGGGCAGAGGTCGATGACGGCGTACCGCTCGCCGTCAAGGGCGTTGGCCCGGTCGATGAGCTGGGCCAGCTCGGACCGCCAGTCCTCACCCGGGTAGCTGGGCGCGTAGGTCGCCTGGTAGGTGCTGGTGGAGTCGGACTGATCCGCGGCGGCCTGGGTCGCGTATTCGAGGAGGTTCAGTTCGCGGTCCTGGCCGTTGCCGGCGAAGCTCTCGCGGACGGCCTCGGCGGCCGCGGTCTGGGTGGCGTGACCGTGCGTGACGCAGGCCTCCAGGAGCGGGGTGAGCTGCTCCTCCCAGCGCCGGATCAGATCGGCGCCGATGGTGAGGGCGAAGGGGGACGCGCACTCCTCGAAGAAGACCGCCCGGTCGGCGTAGGCGGCGCCCGCGCCCCGCCGGGCCGGTTTGCCGGTGATCTCGGTGAACCGGGCCTCCACCGCGGCGACGGTGGTGATCTTGCGGTCCAGTGGCTGTTCGCCCAGCTCCGTCAGGAGCGCGGCGAGATCGCCGAGCCGGGCGATCCATTGGTCGCGGGCGGGGGTGGCCGGCAGCGCGGCGAGTTGTTCGCGCAGCGTCGTGAGCGGGTCCAGGTCGTAGTCGCCGCCGCCGAGCCCGATGGTGAGGTGCTCGGTCGCCACCAGCTTCATCAGTGTCCGCACCACCTCGACGGCGGGTCGGCCCGAACGCTGGATCAGCTGCCGGACGGTCGTGCCACCCGGGAGCACCTGGGCCAGGATCGGCTCACCCGGGTCCGCGCCGCGGCCGGTGTGGTGGAAGCGGAGGTGCGGCAGGATCGCGGAGTCTCGGGCGATGGCCAACGCCAGGGCCCGGGCCGCCCAGTGGGAGAGAAACACCCGGCGGGTACGGGGAACGTCTCGGCGTAGCTGGGCGTCGTCTCCGCCGCCCACCGTGCCGTACGCCATCGGGCCGAAGAAGCTGACGGTTTCGTTCTTGGCGCAGAACCGTTGCACGTAGGTGTACATCTGTCGGCGTACCCGCCGCCAGCGTGAGTTCAGTGCACCCTGATACGCCAAGAAGGGTTGCAGCATGTTGCGGTAGACATCCGGGTTCGACAGGAAGACCGCCTCGGACACCTGGGACGTCGCCAGCACTTCCCGGAGTTCTTTGCCCACCTGCTCGTCCGCTGCCTGGTAGGCGCGGACGTACTGGGCCAGGGCCTCTCCCCAGGCATCGACCGCCGCCTGCCAGTCCGGCCCGGCGGTCCGGGGCAGCTGGTCGATCCGGCCGTGCAGCACGTCGGCCCGGATCCCGGTGGCTCGATCGCCGGTGAAGTGCGTCGAGACGCTGGCCAGGAGGACATCCTCCCGCCGAACCACCTCGTCGGCCAGCTCCAGCAGGTCACCGGGGGCGCCCAGCTCCTCCAGCCAGTCGAACGGCATTCCCGCGTGGCGCACGATGAACTCGCGGCCAATGCGCCAGTTTCTTGTCATTGTGGACTCCGGATTGCCCCGGCCCGGACCAGCTGACCGGACAGTTTTGTACGGACCGTGTCACTGAGGTGCTGCCAGACGGCAGCGTCGCCGCTCGCCAACCGCCGTACGACCGGCGTCAGCCTCGGGTGCAGCCGAAAGGCGCTACCCGTGCGCAGGTTCACCACGAAGGATCCGGGTCCGCGCCCATCTGGCCCGGCCCCGCTGGCCTCGACGACCGCGGCGGAGGGTTCCCACGCGGCGGGGGGCTGGCTTCCGGGCGCGAGCGCGCAGCAGGCGAGCCGACCCGGATACAGCTCGGTTTCGGCGCCGAACTCGGCGGTCAGGGCGCTGGTGATGCGCCGCCGGTCGGCGTCGTCGAGCGACCCCGGACCGTGAAAACGATCCCAGCGCGGGAGATCGTGCCGCGGTGCGTCCTGTCGGGTCAGCGGCACCCCACCCCACATCGTCGAGCTGCGTGGACCGCTTCGGCTGGTCAGCCGGAACGGGCTCAGACCCGCCAGCCGGGGTCCGGGCCCGGAGCGCAGCCGTCGGGCGGCGGTGGTGGTCGCGTCGGCATCCAGCCCGGGGGCGCCGACCAGTAGCTCGACGGCCAGCCGGTCGTCGCCGACGAGTCGGCGTACCGTCTCCAGGTCGGTGTCGACGCCACTCACCCCCGTCACCGCCGACCAGGCGGAGAAGCGGGCCACGGTCAGCGCCACCCCGCGGCAGTCCCGCCAGGCTCGGGCCGGCAGCAGCACGGCCTGCTCGGGGGCGAGCCAACCCGCCCAGGGCGGCCCGGGGCGCCACTGGTGGGCGTCGCGTACCCAGCGGATGTCTTCGCCCGCCGGGGCCCACTCTCGCCGCAGGCGCCAGGACGGGGTCCAGTCCTCGATCTCGGCGCCGGCGAATGGCGCGAGTGCGCGTAGCGCCTTCCGGTGTGCGGCGGCGAACCGTCCGCAGAGCGTGACCCGGTGCGGACCCAACGCCTTCGCCAGCGCGGCAGCGGCCGGAAGCTGCTGGTCGGTTTCGACCAGCAGGTGCACGCGAGCCCCCGGTGCCCAGGATCGGGCCCGGTCGGCCTCCGGCCCGAACAGGGCGGTACCGGTCGCGGCAGACACCACGTCGGCGCCCGACTCGGTGGTGCCGTGGACCAGCTCGACATCGTCTACGGCCAACCGGATCGTCGGATCCGCTTCGGCGGTCAGCCGCAGGGCCAGCCCCGTCGCCCGGAGTCGGCCCCAGTCGTAGCGCCCGCGGTCCAGGATCGTCGCGGCGCCCGCGGCGAAGAGCGCCTTGGTGGCCGTCTCGGCGGTGGTCACACCAGACGTCGGCCGCGCCGCGGACTCGGCCAACGTGCGCAGGCGCACCGGAGCGCAGAGCCGGTCGAGGAACTCGGCGTTGGCGTCGAAAAGCTCGTCGGCGGGCCCCAGGATCGGTTCGAGGCTCAGGTCGTACAGGGGCGGCAGGATCACCCGGCGCATCACTGTCCACCACCCCGCAGGTAGACGCAGCGCAGCTCCGAGGCGAACCGCAGCTCACCGTCGCGAAGCCAGGCGTCGGTCGGCGCGGGCAGGGCCTCGGTGATGGCGAGGTGGTCGGCGGTGGCCGCCAGCCGCGCCATCCCCTTCAACAGGTCGGGACTCGCGGTGTCGACATACACCGGCTTGCGTTCGGCGGGCGACTTGACGAAGAAGCGGTTCGGCAGGGCGCGTTCGGTGACCAACCGGGCGGCACCGAGCAGCAGGTCCAGGTCCCGCTGGCCGCGGAGCGACGTCTGTACCTCGGCGCTCGGCACCAGCCAGCGCCGCCGGGAGAAGACCGCGTTGCCCCAGCGCAGTCGGGGCAGGTACGGCAGCGGCGGGAGGACGGCACGCCGAATGCGGGGCAGCGCGAGCGCGGTGTGCACCGCGGTGTCGAGTTCGCCGTTGTGCAACAGCAGGCTCTGCCCGGGAAAGCTGGCGCCCCGAAGCACCACCTGCTCCCCGTCACTGTCAAGCCAGAGTTCGTCCAGACCGATCCGGTCTCGACCCGCGGTGGCGGAGCCGCCCAGTTCGAGTACGACGCCGGGGAACTCCAACGGCGGCAGCCCGGTCGTCCGCCGGGAGATCACGTTGACGGCTGTCTGGTCACCGAGGGCCCGCCGGACGGCGGCGTCGCGCTCGGCCAGCAGCGTCGCCGCTTCCGGATGAAACTGAAGGGCCCACGGGGTGAGTAGCGCCGCGTCGTGGATGTCACCGAGCACCAACGGAGTCGTACCCGGGTCGTAGTCGGCCAGGTCGGCCGTGCCGATCAGGACGTCGATGGAGCAGAGAACCGGTGCGGTGGGGGCGGGCACAGTGGGCAGCAGACCGGCGACGTCGAGCTCACTCGCCTCCGGTCCGGCTTCGCCGACGACGCGGGCCAGCTCCGTGCTGAGCTGGCCGCCGTACTCGATGGACATGTCCGCGCAGGCGCTCAGCGCTCGCAGCAGCGGAGTGCGGCCCGGGCCGAGCCGCCGCGCCACCGCCCGGTTGGTCTGTACCCGGGTCAGCTCCGCCTCATGCGCCAGCAGGTCCAGGACGGGGGCGGCCGCCGCCCGCAGGTCGTGAGCGAGCCGCCCCCGGAGCTCCAGTTGGGCAGTACCCACCGCGGCCTCGTGGATGATCACCCGGTCGTTGTAGAAACGGCTGCGGTTCGTCGGCCCGCCGGTGGGGAGCAGGGACTCCACCTCGGCCTGAATGGCCAGCTTGCGCTCCGGCGAGGTCCAGGGGTAGCTGTCGAGTAGGTCGAGCACCTTGACCAGCAGCGACCGGACGGCCGCCGCGCGGCTGGCGGTCTCGGCGCCGGCCTCGTCGATCCGCTCCAGGGTCCAGCGCAACGGATCCACCGTCGTCGCCGGCGGGCACCAGGAGTGCGTCAGCACCCCCTTGGCCACGGCCGTGCGGAACAGCCCCACCGTACGGGTCACCTCGGCGCCACCGGCCGCGGCGAGCTCAGCGATCGTGCGGTCGCCGTCCACCGCCCGGATCAACCCGGCCGCCGGGTCGTCTCGGCGCGGCGGGCGTGCCGTGGTCTTGCGGATGGGCACCAGGTGCGTCACCAACGAGTCATCGTCGATGATCATCGTCTGGACGGCGTCGTTGACCCGGGCGGCACAGTGCGCCTGGCGAACCCGGATCTCCCGGTGGCCCGCCCAGGACAGCGTCGTCGCCGCGTCCGAGTCGGCGTCCACCCGGCCGTAGTTGATCGGCCCGAAGAAGCTCATCGTCTCGCTCTTCGCGGCCAGCCGCTGCGCGTACGCGGCGAGCTGGCGGCGGATCCTGCCCCCGGTCGCCCCCCGGACCAGATCCCGGTGGACGGCGGGGGAGGAGCAGACGATGGCATCGTTGATCCGTGCGTCGGTACGGATCTCCGCGAGCGCGGCATTGACCGTCGCCGCGTCCGCCGCGACGGTCGGCTCCAGCTGGTCCCGGGTCCGCGTCGCCTGCTCGGCGATCTCGTTCCACTCGGCGAGCCAGTCGCCGTCGAAGATGTCCGACGGGGGTAGCGGGCGGACGTTGCGTAGCTTGCTCTGCTGGCCTCGGGTGAGGCGAGCCGACGCTCGCATTCGGGCGGCTACCTCGGCAGCCCTTCGTTCCAGGGCGGCCAACTCGCCGAGCAACGCTGCGGTCTGTCGATAGGTCAGGGACTCGATCAGTTGCCAGGGGAAGCCGGCGCTGCGCAGCACGAGGACCGGCAGCAGCTCCCAGCTGGGGTCGGCCGGGCCGGCGCTGGTGGGGACGGTCACGACGAAGCCCTTCTCATAGCGATCCGGAACTCGGCGGTCACGGGTCTGTCGCCGTGGCGTAGCCACAGGGCCTCTGGCGCGGGCCGCATCTCGGCCAGCGAGACCTTCCCGTCGCCGGCCAGGGTCAACGCCAGCAGCGCGTCCACGGCCAGCGGATTGTCGAGGTCAACCCCGACCGGCTTGGGCTCGTGTGCCGCCGAGACGAAGCAGAAGCGGGGAAGCCCGTGCCGGGCGCGTAGGGACTGCACCGCGAGGAACGCGGTGGCGGCGTCCCGGACCTCGGCGACGCCAAGGTCAGCGGCGCTGAACCACCAGCGGGCCCGCTGCACGATGACCTCCCCGACGCGAATTCGGGGTGCGAAGTCGCCGAATCGGACCAGGGGCAGGGCCACGCCCGGTGCGGCGAAGGCCCGGAGGTGGACGTGGTCGTCCTCGCCGGCGTAGAGGGTCAGTTCACCGTCGGGCGCGTGCAGCCGCGGCACCCCGTTGACCAGTACGGCGGTCAGGTCGGCGAGCGCCACGGTGCGCTTCCGGTCGTCGGTGGCGACGGAGGTGACCTCGACGAAGCGTCCCGGAAACCAGTCGGCGACCAGACCCTTGTGCCGCCGTCGACGGATGACCGTGGCGAGCTGGTCGGGGCCGCCCCACGGCTCGAGCCCCGCGGTGAAGTCGGCCAGCATCCGCTCCTGGTCGTCGCAGAAGAGCCCCTGCGAACCCCAGGCGAAGACGTAGGGGTGCAGCTCGCCCAGGACCAGCAGGTCGGTTCCGTCCGGCTGCCGCTCCAGCATGAGGTCCGGGCTGACGAACCGGTCCCGGCCCGGGCTGGGCGCCAGGGGCGCCAGGGCGGCGGTGGACAACCGGGCCTCCTGCCCGCGCAGGGCGGTGCGTACCAGCTCGGTGTAGGTCTGGGTGAACTTCCGTACCGGGTCGGCGAGCGCCGTCAGCTCCCCGGCCTCAACCGCTGGTAGCACCCGGCGGATCAGCTCGTCATAGGGCAACGAACCGGTCTCCGTCTCGCTGACGACCCTCGCGCACAACTCTGCGGCGACCTGCTGCTGGAGCTCGCCGTATCGGGCCGCGACATCCAGCACCGGGGTGAGCTGCTCCTCCCAGCGTCGGGCGATGTCGCCGCCGACCACCACCGGAGACTGGTCGCCCTTGGCGTCCAGCGACACCACCAACCGGTCGGCGTACATCTGCCCGCCGGCCCGGCGGGCGTCGGTCGCCGTCAGCGCCGAGAAACCCGCCTCCACCTCGGCGAGCACGGCCGCCCGCTGGTGGTGTCCGGCGGCGGCTGCGTACCGGTCCGCCAGGGCGGCGAGTTCGCGCAGCCGGGCCGGCCACTCGGTGCCGGCGGCATACTCCTGCGCGAAGCCCACCAGCCAGTCCAGCGGACGGGCGGTGGTGGACGGCGGCTCGGGCCACAGCCGGACGGCGCCGATCTGCCGCAGCCGATCCAGGACCACCCGTGCCTCGGCGACCTCCATCCCGGCGAGGTCCGCGAGGTCCCGTACCGAACGGTGGTCGTTGACGTCGTGAACGAGTCGCCAGTGGGCGCCGGAGAGCCGGATCCGCCGCCCGGCACTGGTCTGCACGGTGCCGGTTCCGGCTTCGGCCTCCGCTCGCCGACGGTAGGCCGGCACCCAGGTCACTGGCAGTTGGTCGCGGACGGCAGGATCGGCGCCGAGGTTGCGGGCCAGCTCGCACACGGCCCAGAACGCGGTCTGCGCCTCCGTCGTGTGGACCCCCGACCCGGTCTCGGGGCCCAACCCGATCCCTGCGGCCGTGTGGTCGATCCGTCCGTGTACCAGCGGACCGAAGAAACTTGTCGTCTCGTTCTTCGCGGCCAGGCGCTGGCCGTAGAGGTAGGCGCGGCGGTAGAAGGCGCGGTCCTTGGCCCGGTTCCGGTTCGCACCGGCACTCCGGGTGGCCCACCCCTGCCGCCAGCGTAGGACCTCGCCGTAGAACGAGGGTGAGAGCTGAAGCAACGCGTCGCAGACCCGGTCGTTGGCCAGCAGCGCGTGCACCCGGTCCGGTCGGCGCAACGCCTCCTGGGCGAGGACGTCGGTCAGCCGTTGGCCCGCCTGCTCCAGTTCGGCCTGCGCCGTGTCGTAGGCCGCCGCCGCTGGAACCAGCGCGGGGTCCAGCTGTTCGGGGTTCACCGACAGGCCGCGTCCCGCCCGGCTGCGGGCCCGGGACAGCGCCCGAAGTCGCGACCGGTCCGACTGCCGATCGGTCTGGGCGACCGCCCGGGCGATGCCCTCGATCAAATTGGTACGGCACAGCCCGAACTGTTTCGCCGCCGTGCGGTACTCCGCGGCGCCTGCTCGCGTCGGTTCGTCGGCCAGGGCGGTCAACAGGTCGATGCCGAAGCCCGCCCGACGGAGGAGCAGCCGGGGGTAGAGCTGCCAGGGGGTTGGTTGCTCAGTCATCGTCAGTCCTGAAAGTTGATCAGGTCGAAGGGACGGTTGAGCTTCGTGCGGGGCTTCGGCAGGAGTTCGGCGAGCTCCGCTGAGCCGGATACCGCCTTCGCGAGGGCCGTCGCCTCGACCGGACGGGTCAGGCTCAGTTCCGCATTCGCCACGGTGGCCGGGATATCCGCGCCGGCCCCACCGGTCATCACCTGTCCGGCCTGGGCGAGAGCGATCCGGTAGGGGTCGCCGAGCCGTCGCGCGTCCTGCTCGGCCAGCTCGTATTCCGCGACGGCGGCCTCGCGGTGACCCGCCGTGGCGTGCAGCATGCCCAGCTCGAGGCGGACCTCGGTCTGGTGGAAGATGTCATTGAGTCCGGCGGCGTTGGTGAGGGTCGTGTCGATCTCCTTGACAGCGGCTTCCCGATCACCGACCAGCAGCCGCAGCCCGGCGCTGCGATACGAGTGGTGCTTGGCGAAGCCCGCGGTCGAGGAGCCGGTGGCTTGCCGGAACTTGTCCCAGGTCGCCAGCGCGGACGAATACTTGCCGGCCTTCTCCTGCAACACACTGATGTTGGAGTACAGATTGATGCGCAGGTGAGCGGAGCTGGCATCGTTCAGGCCGGCGAGGCAGGCAAGCGCCTTCTTCTCATGCTCGAACGCCGGGCCGAGTCGTCGCTCGGCGAAGAGGGTCAGCCCGCGCAGGTTGTGCAGCCAGCCCCGTTCCCGCCGGACGCTGTCGGCCTCGTTCGGGCGTTCCCGGACAACCTCGAATCCCTGCTCGACCTCGGCCACCGCCTCGCCCAGGCGGCCCTTGCGCTTGGAGAGGGTGAGGGCGGTGTACAGGTGGGACTGGGCGCGGATCTCCGGCGAGAGGCCGTCGTCGTGCTCGCGAATGGCGCGGAAGGCGGTGACAGCCGCGTCCTGGTCCCCGCGGAAGCCGGCCTGGATGCCGATTACCTTGAGGAGGAAGCCACGGATATCAGCGGTGCTGCGCAGGATTGTGGTTTCGAACTCGATGGCGTGGACCAGACTGTCCTCGCGTTCCGCCTTGGCCAGCAGCTCGGAAAGGGCCGGCGTGGGGACCCCGGGCAGGAGCTCGATCGCCTCGGTGGCGACGAGCGCCATCCCTTCCCAGTTCGCGGAGAAGAAGGCCCGTCGGCAGTAGGCCATGGCGGCGGCGACCCGGTCGACGGCGGAGCTGTGCTGGTCGCGTGCCCGCTGGTAGAGCTTGCCCTCCTCGGAGGCGGACGCCACCGCGGTGGCCGCAACCGACGGTAGGTCCAGCACGAGATCCTCGACAGTGATGGGCAGGTCCATGCGACGGAGGCAGCGAGCCCGCTCGGCGCGATAGTCGGCGTGCGGTCCGAGCGGCGCCCGGACCGACTCCGGTCGATCCAGCAGGAGTGCCGCGCCGGGGTGGACCCGTGAGTGCTCAACGGCCCGCATCAGCCCGCGCAGGGACGACAGGTCGGTGCCGCCGGCGCCGCTGACGAGCAGTGGACGACCCAACTCCGCGGTGCCGGCGCAGAGCGCGGCGGCAGCGACCGAGAGGACTCGGTACACCTGCTCGCTCTCCCGGTGCAGTCGCCGCTCGGAGGCGGCGAGTGCGATCTCGCCGAGTGGCAGTGGGTTGTCCTGTGGCTTGTCGTCGGGGGCCAGCTCCGCCCACTCGGCGGCGTGGCGGTGGGGTAGCTCGCCAAAGCTGGCACCTGCCGCGCGGAGCGCGGCGATACATTCACGCAGCCCGACATAGGAGCTGGCGGGGCCGGTGTTGATATCCACCCGAACGGCGGCACCGGCGGCCACGGTCACCGGCGCCACTGGATCGCCTCATTCGACGCGAGGGCGAGCGGTGCGATCTTGTTTTCCACCTCGTCCAGGTCGAAGTCGACGTTGTCCAGGTCGTCGAGCCCCTCGACGTCGGGATCGATCGGCTGGGCGCTGGTCTGCTGGCTGTCGACGGATACGGCTGCCGCCGGGGAAGCCGCCAGCGGGGGGCTGCCGACGGTGCCGTCGGCTACGTCCGCGGTTGCGGCGGAGCGGTTGTTGTTCAACATGTCGTACTCCACTTCGGGTCGGGCTGGAAGTCAGGCGGTGGTGGCTCGGGCGAGGGCGAACTCGACGACCTGCTCTCCCATCAGGGACAGCTGGGAAGAGATGTGCGCATCGCTGCTGGCGCCGTCGGCGGCGAACGTGACGTGCTCCGTGTTGACCGCGACGCCGAGCGGCGTCGGCCAACCCCGGAGCGCGTGTACCACGGCGCGGAGGCTGGTGAGGGTGGTGGCGGCCTGGGATCCGCGAGCGGTGACCAGACAGCCGACGGCCCGACCGTGTAGGTAGGGGCGGGGCGCGTCCCCCAGGTCCTCGATGTAGTCGAGGGCATTCTTGACCAGGCCGGAGATACCTCCGTGGTACGCCGGCGTTCCGATCACGATCCCGTCGGCCAGGCGTACGGCGTTGATGAACTGTCGGGCTGCCGCCGTCCGCCGGCTTTCGCCGGGCAGGTAGAGCGGCAGCTGTAGCTCGGTGGCACCGAGTAGGTGCGTACGGGCTCCGGCCTGCTCGGCGGCGGACAACGCGGCCCGGACCGCCTGTTCGGTGGAGGACCCGGGGCGCATGGTGCCGCCGATGCCGACGATGAGGGGACCGGTGCGGCTTCGGACCCTGCTCGTGCAATTGCTGGTGTTGGTTAGCTGGAGCACCTTCACACCTCTCCTTCGTCGCGCGTGGACTCGAAGCTGCGAGCTGTCCGGCGCGATGGGATGTGTTTCGTTCGTCGTCCCCGTGCGGTTCCCCCATAAGAGAGGGTCCGGGGCGTGTCTGATGCATGCGGTCCATGTCGCGAAGGCGACGTATCAGATCGGCGCCTGACTACTCGCTCCGTTGTGGAGTGACGGAGGGTGTTCGCGGGAGGTTAGCTGGGTAGTCGACGGCGTGTCATCCGGGCGGGCTGGTGGGCGCGGCCGGGGCTGGGGAGGTCGGTCAGCCGGCGCCGAAGCAGACGAACGAGGCGGCGGTGGCGGTGCCGGCGTCCAGCCCGGCACCGAATTCCGCCTGTGCGCCGGCGAGGGCGAGCCGCGGTGTGTCACCGGTGGCCAGCCGTCGATGCATCTCCACCATCAGCTCCTGCGCCGCGGAGTCCAGCGCCGGCAGGACACTGGCCAGTACCGTCGCCGTTCCCAGCTGGAGCAGCGCGGTCGACAACCCCATCAGTTCCTCGCCCGGGTGCACCGCTGACAGCCCCACGTCGCAGGCGGAGAGCACCACTGTCCCGGGCGCGCAGGCGAGCCGCTCCAGGTCGTAGACGGTCAGCGGACCATCGGCGAGGCGTACGTGCGAGAACATGGGATTGTCGGTGCGGAAGGTGCCGTGTGCGGCGAGGTGGGCAAGGGGGGCGCCATCCAGCGCCGCGAGCGCTGCCTCGGCGGTCGCGTCGGGGCCGAGGAGCATCTTGACGGGAGCGAGTGTTCCGGCCAGCCGCTGCACCTCCGCCTCGGCATAGGCGAGGCCGGGGCCGGCGACCAGCACTGGGTCCCGCTGGTGCGGCGGAGTGGCCGTCGCCGGGTGGGCGGCTCGGCGGCGGGCCGACGCGGTGAGCCACTCCGACGCTGACGGCACCACCGTGACCGGTCGGCCGGCACAGGTCGGTAGCAGGGCCCACGGCATGGCGTGCAGGGCGCCGACCGGCACCAGGACCAGCCCGCCGGCGCCGAGCCACGGTTGTATCGCGCCGAAGATCAGGCTGTCCAGCTGGTGCACCGCGAACCGGGCCGCGGTCGCCGCCGCCGCCCGGGAGTCATCGGTGCCACGGCTGGTCAGGATGCGTCGCAGCGCAAACCGCAGTGCCTGAAGCTCATCGGTGACGGTGGCGAGCGCACCCAGCGCCCGGGTGTGAAATCGGCCGCCGTGCACCACGACGATGTGGAGCGTGCCGTCTATGTCGATCAGCTCGACCAGCGTCTGGTCGGCCAGCTCCACCGCGATCCGGTCCAGTGGAATTCCACTCGCCGTGCCGGTCTCGGTGCCGCTGGCCTGCCAGCTACGGGCCCGGATCCGTTCCTCGATCATCCGCTGTTGACGCAGCAGGGTCGATCCCAACGCGGCACTCGTCTGGGCGGCTTCGTCGACGGTGCGGCGCAGCTCGGCCAGGTCGGCGGCGAGCCCGGCTTCGTCCGGCGGCCGGGCGGGGGGTAGCCGCAGCGTGGCGGCTCGCCACCGCTCACTCCAGCGTAGGATCGCCCGGGCCTGCCCGCCCCGAACCGCTAGTCGAAGGCCGGTGCTGGCCAGGTCCAGGGCGTATACCCCGGCCATCACCCGCAGCTCCGTGGCGCCGAGGGCTGCCTGGTAGCGGTCCAGCAGTGCCATTCCCGCGTTGAGCGCCCGGCGTGCCCCGGCGGTGTCGCCGGTGGCGATTCGGCGAAGTGCCTCGGCATGCCAGGCGCGGGCCCGGAGCTGGACCGGCCCACCACGGCTGGCGGCACGGATGGCACTCAACTCTCCGGCGATGGCGGCGACCTTCGCGCGTTGCCCGGTGTGCAGCGCCCGGTCGAGGGCGACTCGGGCGGCATAGAGGCGGGCGTCGAGTGCCGGTATCGGCCAGCTACTCGCCGCCAGCGCACGGGCGACGGAGCGGGCCTGCCGCAGGTGCGCCGGCTCGTCCGGTGAGCTGGCCCGTAGCTTGACGTATCGGGAGAGTGCCGCCCAGGCCGGTCGGTTCTGTCGACTGAACAGGCGGTACGCGGCCTGCGCCTGCTTCGAGGCGGTCGGCAGGTCGGCCTCGGCCAACGCGACTTCGGCCAGCATCAGCCGGGCCTGTGCCTCGTAGAGCCCCATTCGGCTTGCCCGGGCCGCGTCCAGGGCGGCCTCGGCCGCCGCGCGAGCCTCCGGCAGTAGCCGCGCCCCCAGTAGTAGTTCGCCTCGATCCATCAGGGCGATCGCCGGGCGGGTGGTCCTGGCGAAGTACTGGTCGGCCAGGTCGTACCAGCGCAGTGCGCCAGGTATGTCACCCGCGCGGGACAGGACGAAGCCGAGGTTGTGGCGGACCTGGGCCAGAGCCAGCTCCTGGTCGAGCTCCGCGTAGCCGTGCTCCGCGGCCCGCAGGTCGGTCTCGGCCTGGCGCAGGCTTCCGCGGTAGGTGTGTAGCACGCCTCTGTTGGTGAGCGCACGGGCTTGCCACAACCGGTCCCCGCTCCGTCGGAACGCGGCCAGCGCATCGGTGTAGCCGGCCATCGCCTCGTCGAAGCGGCCGAGGCGGTCGAGGATCAGCGCCCGCTGCATCTGTAGGCGTGCGGCGGGCAGCCCACGGAGGATCGGTGACGCGGCGTCGATCTCGCGCAGCGCCTGTTGCGGTTGGCCCGCCTCGGCCAGGACCAGCGCCAGGCTCATCCGGGCTTCGGCGGCGCGGACCGGGAGTTGGGCGACCTCGGCGACCCGGCGTGCCCGGCGTAGGTGGCGGAGCCCGTGATCCGCGTTGTGTTGTTCCCGCGCGGCGAGCCCGAGGGCCCGCAGCGCCACTGTCTCCTGGTCGGGATCCGCGCCCGCACGGGCAGCGGCGAGCGCGGCATCGGCCAGCGCGGCGGCGCGGGCCGGGTCGGCGGTGACGAGGTGGAGCGCCTTGCCTGCTGGACTGTCGTCCATCTGGTCGGCGCTGTCCATCACCTTTGATTTTGGCACAGCGGGGAACGACCGAGAAGCCGCCCGATGAAGCTTCCCAAATGTCCACTGTGGCGGATGTCAACTCGGATGAGTATTAGTCAGATACCTGACTCAACTCCCTGTCCACAGTTCGTATCAGCGAGCGGTCCACCACCCTCTCTTGTGCGAACGCCCGCCAGCCGGTCGCCGGCAGGTGGGTGTGATCGATTCCCCTAGCGAAGGAGAGATGGATGCCTCCGTCCTCGGAACGCGTCAACCGATTCGCTGCCCGCCGTCGGGCGCGGCTGGAGCGCCTTCCCAAGCTCGCGCACACCGCTGTCGGCGGTGACGCCCGGGCGTGGTTCGTCGCCGACGAACTGTTGGTCGCCGAAGACAGTCGCCGGGATGCCGAACGCTACCTCGGACGTGCTCGGGCCGCGCAGCCCGGCTCCGGCGATGAGGAGCTACTGCCGGGCCTGCGTCGCTATCGGGCGCCGGGGCTGGATGTACCGGCTGCGTGCCGCGCGCTGCGGGCGGACCGGCCAACCGGCCGGCAGGTGGTCAGCCCCAACCACGTCTTCCTGGCCAGTCCGTTCAACCACGGAGGTCCGTTCGGGCCGCCGGCGCCCGTCGCCGCATCGACGTTGAAGATGCCGGCCGAAACCGGTCGTGTCCCGGTATCCATCGTCGATACCGGGTTCTGGACCGAGACCCCGCTCCCGGCGGGCTACCTAGCCGCGGACGGCGTGGAGGTGGAGACGGAGACCGATGTCGATGAGGATGGGCTGCTCGACGGCGACGTGGGGCACGCCAACTTCATCGGTGGTGTCATCGCGAATCACACGGACCGGGCAGTGTTACGGGTGATTCGTACCTTGGACACCTTTGGTGTCTGCACGGAGGACGAGCTGATCGCCTCCCTTGGCCGACTGCACCCGGAGACCAAGGTGATCAACCTCTCCCTCGGCGGCTTCACCGCCGACGGATCCGCACCGCTCGGCGTACGCGCGGCGTTGGAGCAGGCCCTGTCCGGAATCGACCGGGTGGTGGTCGCCGCCGCCGGCAACGATGGCAACCGCAGCGACCCGTTCTGGCCCGCAGCGTTCGCCGCGGCCGACGAGTCGTGGAGTGGGCAGGTCCTGGCGGTTGCCGCGCACGACGGCAGCAGCCTCTGTTCCTGGAGTAACGCCGGACCGTGGGTCAGCATCGTCGCGCCCGGTGCGGACGTACGAAGCACGTACATCGACCACGCGCTGTTCCCGGAGGGGTGGGCACAATGGAGCGGAACCTCCTTCGCCGCGCCGCGGGTGGCTGCCGAACTCTCCGCCCGGATCGACTCGGAGGTCGGCGCGGTGACCGCTGCCAACCAGCTAATGGCCGACCTGAGGACGGCCAACCAGCGGTTTGGAGGCCACCTCGGGCTGATCTGATGCGCTCAGGTAGCGCTGTACGATTCCTGTCTATGAGCGACGACGACGCAGGTCAGCTGGTGCGTGCTGCTGCCAACGGGGATCAGGCGGCGTGGGAGGCACTGGTCGACCGGTACGCGCGGCTGGTCTATACGGTGGCGCGAGGATTCCGGCTCGACGAGGCTGACGTCGCGGACGTCAGCCAGGCGACCTGGTTGCGGCTCGTGGAAAATCTGGACAAGCTACGTGATCCTGGATCGGTGGGGGCGTGGCTTGCCACCACCGCGCGCCGTGAGGCCCTTGCCCTGCTGCGCAACCGGTGGGAGGTGCCGTCACCGGAGTTCACGCGGTCAGAGCCGATTGACGAGTCGCAGCCGGAGCCCTGGCAGCGGCTGGTCGCTGAGGAAACTGATGCGGAGCTGTGGCACGCCTACCGCAAGTTGCCGATACGCTGTCAGGAGCTACTACGGTTGCTGGTGTTCGAGCCGGTGGGCAGCTATGCGATCGCTGCTGCGGCGCTCTCGGTGCCCATCGGCAGTCTTGGCCCTTCTCGCGCCCGGTGCCTGGCGACGCTTCGGGCACTGCTGAGTCAGCCGGCACCGCAGCGACGTACCTAGGGGAGCGTGCGTACGCATGAGTGACGACCGATTAACCACATCAGATGAGGAACTGCTTGTCCGGCTGGGGAGCCTACTGGCTGAGGTCGATTCGGTTCCGGAGTCGGTACGCGCCGCCGCGGTCGCCAGCTACAGCTGGCGTTCGCCCGATGCCGAGCTTGCCCGGTTGGTGGAGAGCATGTCCGGGGCAGCCGAGGTCCGCGGCGACGAGGCGCGGCTGCTGACCTTTCGCGCAGATTCGATCACCATCGAGGTGGAGGTTATCCCCGTTCGTGATCGGCTTCGGATCGTTGGTCAGCTGGTGCCGCCACAGCCAGCTCGGGTGCAGGTAGAGCAGCCGGGTTCCGACTCGACCGTCGGCACCGACGCGGACGGTCTGGGACGTTTCATGCTGGACGACACCGCACCGGGGCCAGCTCGGTTGGTCTGCACCCTGGCTGACTCCGGTCCGATCTGTACCGAGTGGACCATCCTGTGATCCGGGTGGCCCGGGTGTAGCGACGGTCGGCACCGTCCTGCGCCGCGGCTCAGGGCAGTGCCGACCGTCGCCGTTGACAGCCGGGTGCGGCTGCGATTCAGCTGCTGCTGCAGGTCACAGTCGGTGATGTGTTCGGGCCGGCGAGGCTGGCGAGGAAGCCGAACGTGGTCCTGCCTCCCGGGGCCACCGTGCCGTTGTACGACGCGTTGGTCACCGCTACCGCCGATCCCGAGGTGGTGTGGGTGCCATTCCAGAGCTGGGTTATTGCCTGACCGCTGGGCCAGGTCCAACTCGCCGCCCATCCGGTCCAGGTGTCGGCGGTGTGGTTCATGATCTCAACCTCCCCCTGGAAGCCGTCCGGCCACGCGTTGATCACCTTGTAGATCGCCATGCAGTCGCCGCTGGGTGGTGGTGTGGTCGGGTTCGGTGGTGTGGTGGTGGGGCTCGGTGGCGGGAGGGTGCCACCGGGGCCGATGCCGGTTACCTCACCATTGCCTCCGTCGAAGGTGACGTCCGAGCAGCCGAAGAAGTTCTCCGGGCTGTCCGAACGGACCCAGCGGGAGTAGATGAGGTGTCGGCCGCTCTTGTCGGCCGGCAGCGTTCCGGTGAAGTAGTAGTGCCCGTCGTTGGTGCCCGGACCGCCACGTTGGGGTGGGTTGGTGACGGTCAGGAACGGTTGCTCCTCCAGGTCGCTCCAGGCCAGCGGGCGGGTCGGGCTCCAGCTGTCCTCGGTGATGTAGAAGTAGAACGTCCCGGGGTGGTGTGCCCAGTTGCTGTAGCGGAACTCGATGCTCTGGCCAGCGGTCAGGTGCGTCAGTGGCCAGTCGGTGCGGGCCAGGTCATAGCCGAGGAAGCCGGGGTTTCCTCCGCTGCACAGCTGGCCGTCGGGAATGAAGCCGACGGTCCGACCGGCGGCGTCGGAGCGCAGCACACTGAACCAGTTGTAGAGCGAGTTGGCCCCACTCTGGTCCACCGCCGCCGAGCAGGCGGGGTTGTACGGCTGGATTTCGCCGGTGGGGCTCAGCCCATCCCGCCAGCAGAGGAAGGTACGGCTGCCGGGGACCATGGCGGCGCCGTGCGCCGCCGCCGGCTCCGACCTGGTGATGAGCACCACGACGGCCGCGAGGAGAGTCATTGCCGCGGTGAGGAGCACGGCCGTTCGGGTTCGATAGGAGGACACGGGATCTCCTGACTCGCGGGGCGCCTACCACCCCGCGTGGGGGACGGGCGCGGGGCGGCACCTGGCCGGCCCGCAGCGACGAGCGGTCACGGTGGCAGGCGGCGTGCGCAGGAGTGGCGGGCACGCGAGCCGGCGGTCCGTCGTCGGACCGATGCCCTCGCGTGGATGCCCGAGCGGACGACGAGTGTCCCGCGTCGTCCGGTGCTGCTATCGCAACATGGTGAAGTATTCGACCGCAATAGCCAGCAGCCAATGTCCTTTTCAGTTGGCGCAGTTCACGGGATCGGTGGGTGCGAAACCACCCGGGTACGCGTGATCGATCAGGGGCGCTGAGGACGGGCCAGGGTGAGTGCGGCGGTGAGCGACAGTGCGGCGGAGGCCGCGAGTACCGCTGCCATCGGTACGGCACTGCCTTCCCCGCCCAGCCCGACCAGGGGCGCGGCGAGCGACCCGATCACCGACTGGAGGGCGCCCATCAGCGCTGCCGCGGTCCCGGCGTGGCGTGCGTGTCGGTCGAGGGCGAGGCTCGTGCCGTTCGGCATCACCATGCCCAGCGAAGCGATGAAGGCCAGCAGCGCGGCCGTGAGGAGTAGCTGGCTGGCGGCGATCGCGCCGGCCAGCACCCCGGTTGCCGCCACCGCACTCACCCCGAGGGTGCTGACCAGCAGGGTGCGGGGCGGGAACCGGTCCAGCAGGCGGACGTTGGCCTGCCCGACCGCCACGAAGGCCAACGCGTTGAGGCCGAACAGCAGACCGAATGTGCTCGCCGAGAGGTGGAACACGTCCTGGTAGACGAACGACGAACC
Organism: Salinispora pacifica DSM 45544; assembly: GCF_000378845.1. NCBI lineage: Bacteria > Bacillati > Actinomycetota > Actinomycetes > Micromonosporales > Micromonosporaceae > Salinispora > Salinispora pacifica. Next base: position 4,917,650 of record NZ_KB905359.1, read on the forward strand.
GGAGATGTACGCGAACAGCCCGGCGAAGGCGAGTCCCTGGGTCAGCGTGTACCCCAGGTAGACCCGGTCGGTGAGCAGCTCGCGAAGCGACCGGACGATGCCGCTGAGGCCGTCGCGGTTGCGCCGATGCGCGGGCAGGGTCTCCGGCAGCCAGGCCGCCACCACGGCGGTGAGCAGTGCGCCGACGACCGCGAGGAGGACGAACAGGGTCCGCCACGACCCGAACCGCAGCACCAGGCTGCCAACGGTCGGCGCGGCGATCGGGGCGAGCCCGAAGACCAGGGTGAGGCGGGAGAAGTACTTCGCTGCCGCCCGACCTGAGTACAGGTCGCGAACGATGGCACGGGTCACCACGGCGGCCATCCCGCCGGCGAAGCCCTGGGCGAACCGCAGGGCGGTGAACATCGGTGCGCTGGGCGCCGCGGCGCAGGCCAGGGCGAGCACGGTGTACGCCACGAGGCCGATCAGCGCCGGCCGCCGCCGGCCCCAGCGGTCGCTGAGCGGGCCGGTGACGAACTGCCCGAGGGCGAGCCCGACCAGACAGGTGGTGAGAGAGAGCTGAATCTGGGCCTGGCTCGCGTTCAGGTCCTGGGCCATGGCGGGGAGCGCCGGCAGGTACATGTCCAGGGAGAGCGGGCCGATCGCGGTGATCGCCCCGAGTAGGAGTAGCAGACCAAGCCCACCGCCGACCCCTGCTGGCCGCGGCTGGCCGGCGGGAGTGGCTGCGGCGGGTGCGGTCGGTTGTGCGGTCTGCGTCACTGAGTTCCCCCGGGGGTTGCCTGCCAACCGGGTAACCTTAGCTCTGTATCCAGAGTCTTTTGAGGTGAGGTGGGCGACACGGTGACGACCGATGACGTGCCGGCGCAGCCGGTGCCGTGCCTCGACCCCGCTTCGACGGCGGCGCTGGGCGCCGTCGTCGGCGAGCTGCACCGCCGACTGCGGCGCGCGGTGGCCCAGCACGCCAACTGTCTCCCGTTGCCGGAGGCCCAGGTCGAGCTGCTCCTGCTGGTCCGGGCCAACCCCGATGTCAGCGTGAAGGATGCCGCCTGCCGCCTGCACGCGGCACCCAACACGGTGAGCACCCTCGTCCGGGACCTGGTGGCCGCCGGGCTGCTACACCGCGAGTGCGCTCCGGCCGACCGCCGTACCGCCCGGCTGCGCCTCACCGACGCCGCCCACGCTCGGATCGCCGATCACGAGCAGCAGCGCGCCGTCCTGCTCAGCGCCGCGGTGTCCCGCCTGTCCCCCGAGGCGCGCGCCACGGTCATGGCGGCCACCCCGCACCTGGCCCGCCTGGCAGACCTGCTGATCCCCTGACCCCGCGGGGAGCTCACCGGCCCGGCGGACCTGGCGGTGCGCCGGTCTTCCGGGTGCGGTGTGCCCGCCGGCAGCGCGGCCGGCCGGCGTGGATCAGAGCTCGCCGTTGAGTTCGGCGTAGCCGCGACGGGCGGCGATCAGCGCGGGGCGGGCACCGAAGGGTGCCTCGGCGGCCACCCGCTCCACCGGCGTCCGACCGGCGTGGCCAGCACGGATCTGCCAGGCCAGGTCGCTGAGCAGGCCGTGCTGGGCGTGCACGAACCCGTGGTCAACCAGGTCGCCGTGCCCCGGTACCACCACCGTGGTCGGGTTCGTCATCCGCAGAAGCTCGGCCACCGCCTCCGGCCACCGCAACGGGTACGAGTCCTCGAATGCCGGCGGGCCGCTCTGCTCCACGAGATCGCCGACGACGAGCACCTCCGCATCGGGTACGTGCACCACCAGATCCGCCGCGGTGTGTGCCCGACCCAGGTGCCGCAGGATGACCTGTCGGCCACCCACATCGAGCACCTCTCGCTCGCCCACCGGATGGGTCGGCGCCAGTACGGCAGTGCCGAGTAACTCCTCGGCGAGGCGGGGCTGCTCGCCGTGCATCTCCTCGTACGCTGCCCGGCGTAGCCGGTCCGGGTCGCGCAGGGCGGCGGCGGCCAGCTGGTGCGCGTACACCGGGCAGGGCGGATCGCCGGCCAGGGTGGCGTTGCCGAAACAGTGGTCGAAGTGGTGGTGTGTGTTCACCAGCACCCACGGGTGCGGGGTGACGGCCCGCGCCGCCCGCGCCAACTCCGCTGCCTGGCCGGCCGTGGAGAGGGTGTCCACCAGCAGGGCCGCACCGTCGCCGACGAGCAGCGTCACGTTGACCCGTAGCAGCGGCTCGCGTAACACATACACCCGGTCGGCGACTTCGCCGAAGCGGAGGGTCATGACGACCGCCCGGCTCGTCCGATGAAGCGCTGCCGGTCAACCACGAGCCGCTCCACCCGCCCTTCGGCGACGGTGGAGTCGCCCTCGGTGACGGAGATCGCAAAGATCAGCCGTCGACCGTCGACCTTCGTCAGCCGGGCCCGCGCCACCACGGTCCGGCCGACCGGGGTGGCGGCGCGGTGGTCCAACTCGATTCGGACTCCCACGGTCGTGGCGTCATCGGGCAGTTGGCGGGCGACCGCCACAACCGTCGCCGCCTCGGCCAGGGCGAGGATTCGCGGCGTGCCCAGGACCGGCACGTCGCCGGAGCCAATGGCCTGGGCGGTGTCGACCTCGGTGACAATCAGCTCCACCGAGGCGGTTGCGCCCGGGGAGAAGGGCTCCTGCATGGTCACCAGCCTATGGGTTGGATGGCGGGCCGGTCACGCTTGAGGCGAACCGCCCGGAAACGTCCGAAGGACCTCCTGCGTCCGCTGCTGCGCCGACCGTCGTTAACCTGGACCGTGATGTCTGCGCCAATCGACCCCCAACAGCCTGTCCGAACTGATCCGCCGGTGGTGGCCGACGGCGGGCGCCGTCGCGTGATCATGATGTCGGTTTGGGCGGGTGCCTTCGTTCTCGGCTGGCTCGTCATCGGCCTGCCCACCGATCCGGCATACGCCTTCGTCTGGATCTGGGCGGCGACCATCGCCTGGAACTCCACCCGGCCGTGGCGCAGCCACCTGCGCTTCGCCCGGGACTGGCTGCCGGTGGTGTTGCTGCTCATGCTCTACAACCTCTCTCGTGGCTTCGCCGACAACGGGGCGACCCCGCACGCCTACGAGCTGATCGTCGCCGACCGGGTGATGTTCGGCTGGGCCACCGGCGGCCAGGTGCCCACGGTCTGGTTGCAGCAGCACCTCTACCAGCCGGAAGTGCGCTGGTGGGACGCGTTGGTGAGTTGGGTCTACTTCTCCCACTTCGTGGTGGCGATGGCCGCTGCCGCGGTGCTCTGGATGCGGGACCGCCAGCGGTGGGCGGCGTTCATGCGTCGCTGGGCTTTCCTCTGCGCCAGCGGCCTGGTGACGTACTTCCTCTACCCCGCCGCACCACCATGGTGGGCGGCGCAGAACGGGTTGCTGGAGGAGGTGGCCCGGATCTCCACCCGGGGGTGGCAGGTCTTCGGGCTGCACGGCGCCGGGAATCTGCTCAACGCCGGTCAGCTCGCGTCGAACCCGGTCGCCGCGATGCCGTCGCTGCACACCGCGTTCGCCCTGTTCGTGGTGCTGTTCTTCCTGCGCGGGACGCGCAAGCGGTGGTGGCCGCTGCTGCTCGCGTACCCGCTGGCCATGACCTTCACCCTGGTCTACTCCGGGGAGCACTACGTGATCGACGTCCTGGTCGGTTGGGTGTACGTGGGGATGGCCTTCCTGGCGGTGGGGCTGGCCGAGCGATGGTGGGCGGCCCGGCGTGCCCGACGTGCCCCGGACCAACCGGTTGCGGCGGCGTCGGGCCTCCGGGCGTCGGACTCTGCGGCGTCGGCCACCGCGGCGTCGGCTGATTCGCCGCCGGCGGATGAAGCGGTGGCCGCCGGCCGCTGATCGGCACCCAGCTTCGTCACCTGGAGCGGCGGCTCGCTACCGCGGCCGGCTGGCGCGGCGGGCCTGGTGCGCGCGGGCCGTCAGCTCGGCGGCCAGGGCCCACGCCTCGGTGACCGCTCGGTCGCGGGCGGCGGCCCCGGCGCCGCCGGCGGTGTCCGCGTGCACCGTCGCCAGCCCCAACCGCCGCTGCACCGGCCCCTGCACCACCCGTACGCTCTGGATCCTCGCGTACGGCACGACCACGACCTGGCGGGTGAGCAGGCCGGAGCGGACCGCGAACACCCGCTCGTGCAGCCCGGCGCCGAGCACCGGCTGACCCAACGGGTTGAGCCAGCGAGCCCGGGGCGGCGGTGCGGTCAGCGGCAGGTCGTCGAGGCGTACCCCGGGCAACACCTCCGCGAGGATCGCCTCGGCGACCGGTTGCCGGCCGACCGGGAGGAGCTGGTCTGGTCGGTTGCGCCCGTCGGCTTCCCCCGTCGAGTAGCCGGCCACCTCCAGCCGCAGCCGCAGCCAGCCCTTCGCCCGCCACAACAGCGGCCAGGTCGCACCGACCGTCTGTACCCGGTGTAGCGGCACGGTCTGCGCCCGGGTCTCCAGCAGACCGTTGCGGATCCGCAGGGTGTCGGCAGCACGAGCCAGCTGGAAGTTCCAGTCGTCGAGCACCCGGCGGATGGGCTGGAGCAGCACCCCGGCCATCGCGGTCAACGTGCTCGCCACCGCGACGAACGACCAGGAGTCGCCGGAGAGGAACTGCGTCGCCACGAAGGCCACCCCGACCGGGATCATGAAGGCCTGTGGGGTGAGTAGCTGGCTCAGTAACAGGTCCGTGTTCCGGACCGTGTGTAGTGGCTGGCCGGGCGGAGCCGCCTCCGGGCGGACCAGCGATGTGTCCGGTGCCGGGACGGCGGCCTCCGGTTGCGGACCGGCCAGGGCGAGCAGCCGCTGTCGCAGGGCGGCGGCGTCCGCGACACTCAGATACGCCAGTGGCGCCTCGGTCTTGCCACCCCCGACCACCTCAAGGCGCAGCTCCGCCAATCCGGTGAGCTGGGCGAGTAACGGTCGGACCACCTCCACGGCCTGGAGGCGCTCCAGCGGGATCGCCCGGGTGCGTCGCCAGAGCAGCCCCTCGTGCACCCGGAGCTCGCGGTCCACGACGTGATAGCCGGTGTTGTACCAGCTGACCACCGCGAGCACGGTGGCGCCGAGCGCCAGCACCACCGCCAGCACCACGAACCAGCCGACGCCGACCCGGGACAGCGTGGACCAGGAGAGCCCAGCGATCACCACGACCAGCGACTTGGCGCCATGTAGCGCGGGGGAGAGCGGATGTAGCCGCTGCCGGCGTTCGGCGCCGTGCGGCGGCACCGGTGGGGTGGGCGCGCCGGCCGGCGGGTACCAGCCGGGGTGTGGCGGCGCGGCGGGGGGATATCCGCCGGGGTGTGGCGGTGCGGTGGGGGGATATCCGCCGGGGTGTGGCGGCGCGGCGGGGGGATACCAGCCGGGGTGCGGCTGTGGGACGGGTGGCCGGGTCTCCTCTGGATCTCGTGCGGCCGGCTCGCTCACAGGCCCTCCGCCCGGTCGCGGCCGAGCGCGGTGAGGCGGTCGCGGAGACGGGACGCCTCCGCCGGGCGTAGCCCCGGCACCCGGGCGTCGGTGGCCGCCGCCGCCGTGTGCAGTTGGACGGTAGCCAGGCTGAAGGCCCGCTCCAGCGGGCCGGCGCTGACATCAACGAACTGCATCCGCGAGTACGGGACGATGGTCAGCCGGCGCACCAGCAGACCGTGTCGGACCAGAAGGTCATCTTCGCGTTCGGCGTACCCCCACGCGCGTACGGCCCGGATGACGGTGACCGTCCGTAGCGCGGTCAGGAGGAGCACCCCGGCGAGGGCCACCCCGAAGGCCCCCTGGCCGCTGACTGCCCACCCCACCGCCAGCCCGGCCAGCAGGATGACGATCAGCACGGCCAGTCGCAGCAGCTCAACCCAGATCAGGTCGGTGGAGACAGCCTGCCAGCGGACGGTTTCTGGCCAGGGTTCCAGCGGACCGGGGGGTGGGCCGGTCGGGGGTGGGGCAGCGGGCGGGAGCCCGGCCGGGCCGTCGCCGGTCACCGTGCGGTTCCGTTGTACGTGCTCACGAGTCGAGAGTAGGCGATTCGGCCGTCGGAACAACCTCGCGGAGGAAGCCCCGGGCGTCGAGGAAGTCGCCGAGCGTCACCCGGTGCTCAGGACAGGCGAGCCAGGTCTTACGTCGCGCCGCGTCGTGTAGCCGGGGGTTGTTCCACCGCAGTGCCCACTGGGCGGGGGCTGCACAGCCACGCGCTGAGCAGACCAGGGCGGGGGTTGCGGGGTTATCCATTCCCGCCAGTCTAGGCGGGCTCGCGGAGGAGTTTGAGCGCCGGGCGGCCACGGGGGGAGCCGCCCGGCGACGGGTGAATCGTACACGTCCCGTACCGATCGCTGTCCACCCCGCTGCTGGCGAGTTCGGTGGATCGGACCGCGGGGCGGGAAACGGGGTTCGCGCTGCGGCGTGCCACCACCGATCATGTCAGTCTTGTACCGCACCACGCCCGAGTACCGATCATGCTGTGGAGGACCGGTGGCCCAGCCGAGCACGCCCGACGCCAGGACCCCCGGCGGGTCGAACCCGCCGGCCGCGCAGAGCACTCCGGCCGCGGACGCCACCCTGCTGGAACAGGCGCTGTTCGAGGTCAAGCGGGTGATCGTCGGGCAGGACCGGATGATTGAGCGGATGGTCGTCGCGCTGCTGGCGCGGGGGCACTGCCTGCTGGAGGGGGTGCCGGGGGTGGCGAAGACGCTCGCCGTGGACACTCTCGCCACGGTGGTCGGTGGATCGTTCGGTCGGGTGCAGTTCACGCCGGACCTGGTGCCGGCGGACATCATGGGTACCCGGATCTACCGACAGTCGAGCGAGAAGTTCGATGTCGAACTGGGGCCGGTGTTTGTCAACTTCCTGCTCGCCGACGAGATCAACCGGGCGCCCGCGAAGGTGCAGTCGGCGCTCCTGGAGGTGATGAGTGAGCGGCAGGTCTCGATCGGTGGCGAGACGCACCGGGTGCCGGATCCGTTCCTCGTGATGGCCACCCAGAACCCGATCGAGCAGGAGGGTGTCTACCCGCTGCCGGAGGCGCAGCGGGACCGGTTTCTCATGAAGATCGTCGTCGGCTACCCGACAGCCGCCGAGGAGCGGGAGATCGTGTACCGGATGGGCGTGACACCGCCGGAACCCGCCCCGGTGTTCACCACCGCCGACCTGGTCGCGCTGCAGCGTAAGGCGGACCAGGTCTTCGTGCACAATGCCCTGGTCGACTACGCGGTCCGGCTGGTGCTGGCCACCCGGACCCCCGCCGAGCACGGCATGCCCGACGTCGCCCAGCACATCCAGTACGGGGCGAGCCCGCGGGCCTCGCTCGGCCTGGTCCGCGCGACCCGGGCCCTGGCGCTGCTACGCGGTCGGGACTACGCGCTACCCCAGGACGTGCAGGACATCGCGCCCGACATTCTGCGGCACCGGCTGGTGCTGAGCTACGACGCGCTGGCCGACGAGGTGCCGGCCGACCACGTCGTCGGCCGGGTGATGGCGACGATCCCGCTGCCCACGGTGGCGCCGCGCCAGCAGGCCAACCCAGCCCCGGCCGTGCCACCCGGCGCCGGGTGGCCTGGGCAGCAGCCGTGATCCCACCCGCCGGTCGGCCAACCGACGCGACCGGCCGCGACTCCGTCGATCCCACCGCCGGTAGGCGCACCGAGGCCACGTTGTCCCGGCTGCACCTGCTCGTCACCCGCAAGCTCGACGGTCTGCTCCAAGGTGACTACGTTGGCCTGCTACCCGGCCCGGGGAGCGAGGCGGGGGACTCGCGTGAATACCGCCCGGGCGACGACGTGCGGCGGATGGACTGGCCCGTCACGGCGCGTACCACGATGCCGCACGTGCGGCGCACGGTGGCGGACCGGGAGTTGGAGACGTGGCTTGCGGTGGACCTCTCGGCCAGTCTCGACTTCGGCACCGGCCGCTGGCTCAAGCGGGACGTGGTGGTGGCCGCCGCCGCGGCGTTGGCGCACCTGACCAGCCGGGGCGGCAACCGGATCGGCGCGGTGATCGGCACCGGGAGCGAGCCGGCCGCCGCCGGTCGGGATGCGCCGACGGCCGGGCCCGGCCGGTTTACCCAACTGCCCGCCCGCTCCGGGCGCCGGGAGGTGCAGGCCCTGGTCCGGGCCGTCGCCGGCACCGAGATCCGGCCTGGCCGTGGCGACCTTGGCGCCCTGGTTGACCGGTTGAACCGGCCGCCGCGGCGGCGTGGTGTGGCGGTCATCATCTCCGACTTCCTGGCGCCACCGGCCCAGTGGGCCCGGCCGCTGCGCAAGCTGCGGGTGCGCCACGATGTGCTGGCCATCGAGGTACTCGATCCGCGGGAGCTGGAACTGCCCGACGTGGGCGTTCTGCCGGTGGTTGACCCGGAGACCGGCGAACTGCATGAGGTACGGACGGGCGACCCGCGGCTGCGCCACCGCTACGCCGAGGCCGCTGCCGCCCAGCGCGCGGAGATCGCCGCGGCGCTCCGCGCCGGGGGCGCTGCCCACCTGAGACTGCGTACTGACCGAGACTGGCTGCTGGACATGGTGCGCTTCGTCGCCGCGCAGCGGCACACCCGCACCCGGGGGACGACACGATGATTCGTTTTCTACAGCCGTGGTGGCTCCTGGCCGTACTCCCGGTGTTCGTCCTCGCCGGGCTGTACGTGTGGCGGCAGCTGCACCGCCGGGCGTACGCGCTGCGGTTCACGAATGTGGAGCTGCTACGTACGATCGCGCCGAAGGGCCTCGGGTGGCGTCGGCACGTACCCGCGACCGCGTTCCTCCTCTGTCTGCTGGTGCTCGCCACGGCGCTGGCCCGGCCGTCGATCGACACCCGGCAGCCCCTGGAACGGGCCACCATCATGCTCGCTGTCGACGTCTCCCTGTCCATGCAGGCCGACGATGTGGCTCCGAACCGGCTGGCGGCGGCCCAGGAGGCGGCACAGCAGTTCATCGCCGAACTGCCGGCCAGCTACAACCTGGGGCTGGTCTCGTTCGCGAAGGCGGCCAACCTGCTGGTGCCGCCGACGAAGGACCGACAGGCCGTGGTCACCGCCGTCAACGGCTTGGCGCTGGCCGAGTCGACGGCGACGGGGGAGGCGGTCTTCACCTGTCTGGAGGCGATCCGTTCGGTGCCGGCTGACGGCGCGGCGGGGATTCCGCCGGCCCGGATCGTGTTGCTCTCCGACGGCTATCGCACGTCGGGTCGGTCGGTGGAGGAGGCCGCCGCGGCGGCACAGGCCGCGAATGTCGCCGTCTCCACTATCGCCTTCGGGACCGACGGCGGCCAGGTCGACATCGGGGGCCAACGCCAACGGGTGCCGGTGGATCGGCTCGCCCTGGCGGATCTGGCGGCGACGACCGACGGGTACTTCTACGAGGCGGCCTCGGTGCGTGAGCTGAAGCAGGTCTACCAGGACATGGGCTCGTCAATCGGGTTCCGGACCGAACCGCGCGAGGTCACCCAGTGGTACGCCGGGGTGGCGCTGCTGCTGGCGCTCTGCGCCGGGGCGACCAGTCTGTTGTGGTCGTCCCGGATTGTCTGAGGCCGTCGCTGGCGGGGTCCGGAACAAACGGGGATTTCGGTGGCGGTCAGTGACCACCGCCGGCCAGGACGAAGAGGACGGCCACCCAGACCGCGGCCAGGGTGAAGCCCAGGGGGGCGACGTAACGGCTCATGGGAGTTGGCTCCGGTGGCGACTGGGCGCGGGCGTCGGGGCCCGCGGGAGGGTGGTCAGAACGCGCACACAAAGTCGTGGCCGGCAGCTCCGATCGTCCACCGGTGCTCGGTCCGGCGGGGGCCGGCGTCCGGTGGCGTGCGGGAGCGGGTCTGTCAGCCGTGCTTATGGGACTCAGCGGGGCTGACGGTCGGCCCGGCCACGACTCGGAGGATCGCTATCTCGCACAGCGATCACCTCCAGCGGTTGGCGGGGCCCAGGGGCTGCGAGTCGTAGGGCGAGCTCGCAAAACGGCGCCATCGTACACCCTGGTCGGTGGGGCATCGAAGTGGGCCGGGGCGGGGGTGACGGTCGCCGGGTGGTTGCGGTGGTTTCGCCTTGCCGGTGGCGGCCGGCGCCGTGGCGCGTTAGCGCTTACCTGCCGGTAACCCCTAGGCTCCGACGCGACGTGGAGATCTTCCGAGCTGAGGGGGAATCGTGGCCCGTACCGTGTTGGTGACCGGGGGTAACCGCGGTATTGGTCTGGCGATCGCTCAGGCCTTCGTCAAGCAGGGTGACCAGGTGGCGGTGACCTACCGGAGCGGGACGGCGCCCGGCGCCGACGCGGCCGACCCGGGGACCGACGCCGGCCGCCTCTTCGGCGTCCGCTGCGACGTGACGGATTCCGACTCGGTGGACGCGGCGTTCACCGCCGTCGAGGCGGAGCTCGGCCCGGTCGAGGTGCTGGTGGCCAACGCCGGCATCACCGATGACACGCTGCTGCTGCGCATGTCCGAAGAGCAGTTCACCGGGGTGCTGGACACCAACCTGACCGGCGCGTTCCGCTGCGCCAAGCGCGCCTCGACCAAGATGCTCCGGGCGCGCTGGGGACGGATGATCTTCATTTCGTCGGTGGTCGGGCTCTACGGCAGCCCGGGCCAGGTCAACTACGCCGCCAGTAAGGCCGGCCTGGTCGGCGTCGCCCGCTCCATCACGCGAGAGCTGGGGAGTCGCAACATCACCGCGAACGTGGTGGCACCCGGCTACGTCGAAACCGACATGACCGCCGCGCTACCCGAGGACCGCAAGACCGAGTACCGCAAGGCCATCCCGGCGGGCCGCTTCGCCGCCACGGACGAGGTGGCCGGCGCCGTCACCTGGCTGGCGGGGGACTCCGCCGGCTACATCAGCGGTGCGGTCATCCCGGTCGACGGTGGCCTCGGCATGGGGCACTGAGAGGAGACATCGACATGTCAGGACTGCTCGCCGGTAAACGGCTGCTGGTCACCGGCGTCATCACCGACGCCTCGATCGCCTTCTCGGTGGCGCGGCTCGCGCAGGAGAACGGCGCACAGGTGGTACTCACCGGCTACGGTCGGCTCTCCCTGGTCGAGCGGATCGCCAAGCGGCTACCCGAGCCAGCCCCGGTAATCGAACTGGACGTGACCAACCGTGACCACCTCGCCGGGCTCGGTGACCAGGTCCGGGAGCACGTCGACGGCCTCGACGGGATCGTCCACTCCATCGGCTTCGCCCCGCAGAGCTGCCTCGGCGGCGGCTTCCTCGACGCGCCGTGGGAGGACGTCGCGACGGCCGTGCACGTCTCGACCTACTCGTACCAGGCCCTCGCCACCGCGGCGCTGCCGCTGATGGCCCCGGGAAGCTCGGTGGTCGGGCTCACCTTCGACGCCACCAAGGCGTGGCCGGTCTACGACTGGATGGGCGTGGCCAAGGCCGGCCTCGAATCCGCCAGCCGCTACCTGGCGCTGCACCTGGGCCCGAAGGGCATCCGCAGCAACCTGGTCGCGGCCGGGCCACTGCGTACCGTCGCCGCGAAGTCGATCCCCGGCTTCGAGCAGTTTGAGGACGCCTGGTCGGCGCGCGCGCCGTTGGGCTGGAACCTCACCGACTCCGAGCCGGCCGCCCGGGCCTGCCTGGCGCTGCTCTCCGACTGGTTTCCGGCGACCACCGGCGAGATCGTCCACGTCGATGGCGGCTACCACGCGATCGGCGCCTGACCTGGCCGACGGCCCCCGCGGGCTACGCCGCGGGGGCCGTCGTCTGGTTACCGAGTCACCGGGGAAGAATGGGGCCATGGCGTACGACGCGGTGGTGCTGGTTTCTTTCGGCGGGCCCGAGCGGCCCGAGGACGTAATGCCGTTCCTGCAGAACGTGACCCGGGGCCGGGGTGTGCCGCCGGAGCGGCTGGCCGAGGTCGCCGAGCACTACCAGCACTTCGGCGGGGTGTCGCCGATCAATCAGCAGTGTCGGGAACTACTCGCCGCGATTCGGGACGACTTCGCCGCCAACGGTGTTGACCTGCCGGTCTACTGGGGCAACCGGAACTGGGACCCGATGCTCGCCGACACCGTGGCGCAGATGCGCGACGACGGGGTCGAGCGGGCCCTGGCCTTCGTGACCAGCGCCCTCGGCGGCTACTCCTCCTGCCGGCAGTACCAGGAGGACATCGCCGCCGCGAGGGCGGCGGTCGGCGCGGACGCTCCGGTGATCGAGAAGCTCCGTCAGTTCTGGGACCACCCCGGGTTCGTCGAGCCGCACGTCGATGCGGTGCGCACGGCGTTGGCCCAGCTGGACCCGGCACGGCGGGACAGCACCCGGATCGTCTTCACCGCCCACTCGGTTCCCACCGCCGCGGCGGCAGCGGCCGGCCCGCACGGCGGCCGGTACGAGGCCCAGTTGGCGGAGACCGCTCGGTTGGTGCACGCCGCCGCTGCCCCCGACCTGGCCTACGACCTGGTATGGCAGAGTCGTTCCGGGCCCCCGCAGGTACCCTGGCTGGAGCCGGACGTCAACGACCACCTCGCCGAGCTGCCCGGGCAGGGCGTCACCGGGGTGGTGGTCAGCCCGATCGGGTTCGTCTCCGACCACCTTGAGGTGGTGTGGGACCTGGACACCGAAGCCCGGGAGACCGCCAAGCAGCTCGGCCTGGACTTCGTCCGGGCCGCCACGCCGGGCACCGATTCCCGGTTTGTGGCGATGGTGCGCGAACTGGTCCGGGAGCGCACCGATCCGGCTGGCGCGACGCTGCGCCGGCGCCTCGGCGACCTGCCGATGTGGGATACCTGCCCGACAGTCTGCTGCGTTCCGGCCCGCCGCCCCTCCTGACCGCTTCGGCGGCCCGACACCAGGGATCCGAGATGAATGATCGCAAGCCTGTCCAGAGCTGGCTCACCGACATGGACGGGGTGCTGGTGCACGAGGGGCAGCCGGTGCCCGGCGCGCCGGAGTTCATCGCCCGACTGCGCTCCTCCGGCCGGCCGTTCCTGGTGTTGACCAACAACTCCATCTACACGCCGCGCGATCTCCAGGCCCGGTTGGTTCGGATGGGGCTGGACGTGCCGGAGTCCGCGATCTGGTCGTCCGCGTTGGCCACCGCGCAGTTCCTGGCCGATCAGCGGCCGGGTGGCACCGCGTACGTGATCGGGGAGGCCGGGCTGACCACGGCGCTGCACGCGGTCGGCTACGTGCTCAGCGACTTCGCGCCCGACTACGTGGTGTTGGGGGAGACCCGTACCTACAGCTTCGAGGCGATCACCAAGGCGATCCGGCTGATCAACGACGGGGCCCGCTTCATCTGCACGAACCCGGACGTGACCGGGCCGTCGATGGAGGGCGCGCTGCCCGCCGCCGGTTCGGTGGCCGCGATGGTGTCGAAGGCGACAGGCGTGGAGCCGTACTTCGTCGGGAAGCCGAACCCGATGATGATGCGGTCGGCGCTGAACACGATTGACGCGCACTCCGAGTCAACGGCGATGATCGGCGACCGGATGGACACCGACATTCTCTGCGGGCTGGAGGCGGGGTTGGAGACGATCCTGGTACTCACCGGCATCAGCAGCCGGACGGAGGCCGAGCGCTACCCGTACCGGCCGTCGCGGATCGTGAACTCGGTGGCCGACCTGCTCGACGAGATCTAACGGCGGGGGTGGCGGTCGGCCGGTGCGGCGACCTCCGGGGCCTGGCTGCCCGCTGCCGGGGCCGCTACGGGCGTAGCGGGGCGTTGCAGGCGGCGGCCAGCGCCTGCCGACAGGCGCTGGTCAACGGGCGCAGCGCCGCATCGCGCTGCTGGGCCTCGTAGTTGTTGACTGCGCCCCCTGGGGCGGCCTGCCCCGCCAGGGCGAGCACCCGGTCCAACACGGCGGCCCGGGCGAAGAGCCGGCGGGCGCGGGGGTCGAAGCCCGGTGGCAGGTCGGTGGTGCCGTCGGGGCGGCGCAGCGCCTCCAACGCCCCGGCCAGCTCCGGCCGCCACTGAGCCACGTCGAGCCGGGTCAGGGTGGCGGTGGTCTCGGCGAGAGCGGCGGCCAACTCCGCCTCGGCCTCTGCCGCCCCGGGGAGGGCGAGCGATGCGGCCGCCGCATCGGCCGGCAGCGGGTAGCTCCGCCACAGCACGGTCTCGAAGACGTCCCCGGAGCCGGAGGTGTGGGTGCGCAGCTGCGGGACCAGGCCAAGTGAACCGGCGATCACTCCCTCGCCGGCGAGCAGCGCGGCACCGGCGAAGTCACCCGGGCCGGGCAGCCCGCGCGGGTCACCGGGCGCGGGCAGCACCAGGCGGATCACATCGGGCGAGAGCTTGGCGAGCGTGGGCAGGGCCGCGGGTAGGGGGATATCGGTCCAGGTCCCGGGTGCGTCGGCGACCAGATGCTCCTCGTCGCCGGCGATGGCATCGGCGACCTCGTCGAACGGCACCAGCCCGGCACGCCACGCGCGTACCCAGGCAACGAACCGGCTGGACCGGCGTGGCGCGAGGGTGGCTGCGCCAGCGGCGGGGGTGGACATGCCGAAAGGGTACGTCCTCCTGCCCGCCTCTGTCTCGGCTGCCGCACCAGCCGTCCCGCACCCCGGCCGGCGTGCCGGGTCGGCGGTGGGGACCCGCTGGGGCTAGCTTGATCGGCATGGCAGGGCGTTACGACCATGACGTGTTGGCGGGGGACTGGCGGCGGCGCCGGGTCATCCCGGAGGTGGCCGCGGAGCTTGACCTGGTGGTCGAGGACGCCGACTCGGGGTTCTGCGGCGCGGTGGTCGGGTTTGAGGCCGGCGGGGTGCTGCTCGAGGACCGGCACCGACGGCGGCGTACCTTTCCCCTGCTACCGGCGGCGTTCCTGCTTGATGGGGAGCCGGTGACGCTGCGTCGCCCCTCCCGTCCGACGGTACCGGCGGCTCGGCGGCGGACCGCCTCCGGCTCGATCGCCGTCGACAACGTCCGCGCCCAGGTGGCGAAGGCGAGCCGGATCTGGGTGGAGGGGGTGCACGACGCCGCGTTGGTGGAGCGGATCTGGGGCGACGACCTGCGCATCGAGGGTGTGGTGGTGGAGCCGCTGGACGGGATAGACGATCTCGACGCCCGGGTACGCGATTTCGCCCCCGGTCCGGGCCGGCGGCTCGGCGTACTTGTTGATCATCTCGTCCCCGGTTCCAAGGAGAGCCGGATGGTGGCCCGGGTGACCTCGCCGCATGTGCTGGTGACCGGGCATCCCTACGTGGACGTGTGGCAGGCGGTACGGCCGGCCGTACTGAACATCTCGGCCTGGCCGGTGGTACCGCCCGGGCAGCCCTGGAAGGAGGGGGTCTGCGCGGCGCTCGGTGTGGCCGAACCCGCCGAGCTGTGGCGGCGGATTCTGTCCCGGGTGAACTCCTTCGCCGATGTCGAGACGCCGTTGATTAACTCAATGGAGCGGTTGATCGATTTTGTCACCGAACCGGCGGGTTGAGCCAGGGCTCAGCCGCTGAGTCTGGTGGTGCTGAGCCCTGGTTGGCGTCGACCCGACCGGGGAGCGTGCGAACCTGCCGCACCAGATGTCGATTCGATGACACGTGCACCGGCATGTCACGATCGTGGGGTGGACGCGGTGCTGTGGATTGTGGCCGGGGCGGTGCTCGCCATCGCCGAGATTTTTACGACGACGCTGTTCCTGATTATGTTTTCGGTCGGGGCCTTCGCGGCGGCCGGCGCGGCGGCACTCGGGGCTCCCCTGGAGATTCAGGCGGTCGTCTTCGCCGTGGTCTCGGCGTTGACTGTGTTGGGTGCGCGGCCGATGTTGCGGCGACGGTTTAACCTGACCCCGAAAGATGGCTCATCGTTCGGGGTCGGGGCGATCGAAGGGAGCGCGGCTCTTGTGCTGGAGCGGGTTGACGCCGAGAACGGTCTGGTGAAGATCGACGGCGAGTTGTGGCAGGCCCGCTCGTATGACGCGACCCAAGTCTTCGCGCCGGGTGACCGGGTGCAGGTGATCCAGGTGCGCGGCGCCACGGTCCAGGTGTGGCGAGATGACGTTTCCCGCCCCGGTGAACTACCTGAAATGAAAAGGTGAACATGGACACTATTGTGCCAATCCTCCTGATAGCCCTGGCGGTTATCGGCGTGGTGACCCTGTTCCAGGCGGTGCGGATCGTGCCGCAGCAGCGTGAGGACGTGGTGGAGCGGCTCGGTCGATACCGACGTACGCTGAAGCCGGGGCCCAATCTGCTGTTGCCTTTCATTGATTCGGTGCGCACCAAGGTCGACATGCGGGAACAGGTGGTTGTCTTCCCGCCGCAGCCGGTGATTACCTCGGATAACCTGGTTGTTTCGATAGATACGGTGCTCTACTTCAAGGTGGTCGACTCAGTTCGGGCTACCTATGAGATTGAGGACTTCCTGCACGCCATTGAAGAGATCACCGTGACGACGGTGCGTAATGTTATCGGCTCCCTCGACCTGGAGCGGGCTCTGACCAGCCGGGAGGAGGTCAACCGGCACCTCTCCGGCGTGCTGGATGAGACCACCGGTCGGTGGGGAATCAAGGTAACCCGGGTGGAGATCAAGGCGATCGAGCCGCCGCCGAGCATCCGGGACTCGATGGAGAAGCAGATGCGCGCCGAGCGGGACCGGCGGGCCGCGATCCTCAACGCGGAGGGGCACAAGGAGTCGCAGATCCTCACCGCCGAGGGTGAGAAGCAGGCGGCGGTGCTGCGCGCCGACGGTAACCGGCAGGCCCGCATCCTTGAGGCCGAGGGGCAGGCGAAGGCGGTTCGTACCGTGTTTGACGCCATCCACCAGGCGAATCCGAGCCAGAAGGTGCTCGCCTACCAGTACCTGCAGGCCCTGCCGCAGATCGCCAACGGCTCCGCCAACAAGGTCTGGATCGTCCCGGCGGAGCTGACCAAGGCGCTGGAGGGCATGGGAGGCGCGCTGGGGGGGTTGAGCCAGATGGCCGGTGACTCGCCGTTGCCGGAGGCGTCCGACGGGGTCAGCCAGGTCGAGCGGGAGGCCGAGGAAGCCGCGCGGGTCGCTGCGGACACCGCGCGGCAGATCCACGACGAGGTTCGCGTCGCTGAGGCGCAGGCATCCGGAGGCGAAACTCCGGCGGAGCTGCCCGCACCCGAGCCAGTCCCGGCGGAGGGCTCACCCGACGATGCCACCGACCAGCGCCGGCGGGGCTGAGCACCAGCGCCAGCAGGACTGAGCACCAGCGCAAGCGATAACACGAGAACACCTCATGGGGCGCTCCGGTGCCTGCCACCATCGGTCATAGGGCGGGTGGTGACCAGGTTTCGGGGCGCCTCGGCGCGTCCCGCACCGCTCGGGCGGAGCGAGGTGACAGATGAAGAAGGCGGACAGGCGACGCCGCTCCTCGGCGTCGGAAGCCGGGACGCACGATCCGGTCGCGCCACTGGGTACCCGCCGTACCGGTGGCGGCTTCGCGGTGTTGCCGTTCATCGGGGAACCGCCGCCACGGTTGCCGGCTACCGACGCGACCTGGGCGTGGTCGATCCGTCGGCTGGCCCGCGCGGCGGTGTGGCTGCTACCCGCGTACGCGATCCTCTACGGGATCGTTTCGATGGCGAGCGACCGGGGCATCGGCAACGCGCCGTACCCGACCGATGGCCGCCCGCTCTTCCTGGTCAGCTGGCTGCTGGCGATCTGGTTGGGGCTGCTCGCGGTACTCGCGCTGACTGGTCTGCTGGCGGCGACCCGGAGTCGACGAGCCGCGGTGATCGGGCTCCTGTTCAGTATCGCGGGCCTGGTGTTGATGTTGCCGTTCGCCGGCTTGGCCGCGCAGACGCCGGTCTTCGGCACCACCGCCCGGGTCCTGGTTCTGGTCGGCTCCGGCTGCTACAGCGTGGGTTGGCTGGCGACCGGCTGGGCGGTCGCCCGTTCCGGCATGTTCAGCATGGGCGACGGCGTGATGTTGATGATCGCGGCGCCGCTGCTCGGCCTGGCGGGTTCGCTGCTTGGTTCGTTGCAGACCTTCGGCGCGATCTTCGCGCTGATCGCCGGCATCGGCATTGGCTACCGCTCCGGCCGCCTGCTGCCCCGGGACATCATTCGCGACGTCACCAATGCCAGCCTTCCCACGACCGTGCCGGCGGCGCCCGCCACCGGTGGCCCGGCCGGGACCGGCGGACCGTTGGCCGCGGGCTGACCTGTCTCGGCCCGGATCACCACGGGGCTGGCAGGTCTGTCGTCGGGCTAGTTTCAGACACGTCGGTACCCTCCCCGGTTCTACTCCCGCATGGTTGGTGACAGTCCCCTGGGTCCGAAGGGACCCACGTCACTGCTGACAGCGATGAGGGAGCACACCGATGGAAGCGCGCATGCCAAGTCTGACCGGTCCCGACGTGATGACAGCGGTCCAGCATCTCGGTCAGGCGATCCACGCCGGGGGCGTCGCCCCGGGCCTGCTGGCCCTGATTCACCTGCGGATCAGCCAAATCAATAGTTGCAGCCCGTGTGTGTTCGGCGCGGTTCGGTCGGCGCGGGAGGCGGGGGAGACAGCGGAGCGGCTGCACAACGTGACCGCCTGGCGCGACACGCCCTTCTACACCGAGGCGGAGCGGGCGGCCTTCGCCCTGGCGGAGGCGGCCACCCGAATCCAGGACGGGGCACCGGGCGTGACCGACCAGATTTGGGACGACGCCACCGAACATTTCACCGAGGAGCAACTGGGTGCGATAACCCTCCAGATCGCACTGGCCAACTTCTTTAATCGCATTAACCACACTATTCGGGAGCAAGCCGGTAAAACATGGTGAAGAGGGTGAGGTGTCGTCCCTTGCCTGGTATGTCCGCCTGACCGGCCTCCCGAGCGGTTACACCGGGAATTAGCTGGCAGTAGCCGGTGAATTGGCTGACAGTCGTCGTTCAGGCTGGCCGGTCTGCGCATTTCCTGGCAATCCTGGACGCCATGGCCCTGCCCCGTACGCCGCTGTCTCGGCTGTTCACCGTGCTGCTCGCCGGCCTGCTCGCTGGTCTTGTCCTGGCGGTCACCGTGCTGCCGGGCAATTTGCTGCTCGGGTTCGCGGCCCGGTCGGCGCTCGGGAGCTACTCGTCGCTGCCGGACGTGCTGCGGACCCCGGCCACCCCACAGCGCTCCTACCTCTACGCCAACGACGGCACGACGCTGATCGCGAGCTTCTACGACGTCAACCGCACCGACGTGGGGCTGGCCGAGATCGCGCCGTCGCTGCAGGCGGCGATCGTGGCGGCCGAGGACCGCCGCTTCTACGACCACGGCGGCGTGGACCTGCGGGGGATGGCCCGGGCCCTGGTCGCCAACGTGACCGGCGGCGAGACCTCGCAGGGCGGCTCGACCCTGACCATGCAGTACGTCCGCAACGTACTCAAGACCGACCCCGGGCTGACGGCCGAGGAGCGCGCCGCCGCCACCGAGCAGACCGTCGAACGCAAACTTCAGGAAATCCGGTACGCCAACGCGCTCGAGCAGCAGCTCAGCAAGGACGAGATCCTCAACCGCTACCTGAACATCGCCTACTTCGGCGCCGGCGCGTACGGCGTCTCGGCGGCCAGCCAGCGGTACTTCGCCAAGACCCCGGCGGAGCTGACCCTCAGCGAGTCGGCGCTGCTCGCCGGCCTGGTGCAGTCGCCCGAGGCGTACAACCCGATCGACGGCGACCAGGAGGCGGCGCTGAACCGGCGGGCGTACGTGCTCGACGCGATGGTCGCCACCGGCGAGATCACCGCTGCCGAGGCCGCCACCGCGAAGGTGGAGCCGCTGACGTTGCGCCCCACCTCCCAGCCCAACGGCTGCACCGCCCCGACCGGTGGCGCGGACGACTGGGGCTTCTTCTGCGACTACGTACGCCAGTGGTGGCTCACCCAGCCCGCCTTCGGGGAGACCGTCGAGGAGCGGGAGCAGGCGCTGCGCCGGGGCGGCTACACGGTGGTCACCTCGCTGGACCCGGAGCTGCAGGCGACGGCGCAGCAGCAGGTCACCAGCGTCTACGGGTACGACAACGAGCGGGCGCTGCCGCTCGCGGCGGTGGAGCCCGGCACCGGCCGGGTGCTCGCGATGGCGGTGAACCGGCACTACAGCCTGGCGGAGAACCCGGCCGGGCAGCCGAACTACCCGAACACGGTGAACCCGCTCATCTCCGGCGGCGGCAGCATCGCCGGCTACCAGGCCGGTTCGACCTTCAAGCTGTTCACCATGCTCGCCGCCCTGGAGGCGGGGATGCCCCTCGCCACCGGCTTCGACGCGCCCAGCCAGTTGCCCACCCGGTACCCGGCCGAGGGCGACGCGAGCTGCGACGGACGCTGGTGCCCGAGCAACGCCAACCCGGCGTGGATGGACGGCTACCGGATGATGTGGGACGGCTTCGGCCGTTCGGTGAACACGTACTTCGTCTGGCTCTCCGAGCAGGTCGGCCCGGAGAAGGTGGTGGAGATGGCGCAGCGCCTCGGCATCACCTTCCGGTCCGACGCGGACGCGGCGTTCGCCGAGAACAACGCCGAGAACTGGGGTTCGTTCACCCTCGGTGTGGCCGCCGCCACCCCACTGGACCTGGCCAACGCGTACGCCACCGTCGCGGCCGAGGGGACGTACTGCGAGCCGCTGCCGGTGGTCTCGGTGACCGCGCCGGACGGCTCGGCGGTGCCGGTCGCACCGTCCTGCGAGCGGGTGCTCGACGCGGAGGTGGCGCGGGCCGCCACCGACGCCGCCCGCTGCCCGGTCGGCCAGCAGTCCTCGACCAACCAGTGCAACGGCGGCACCGCCACCTCGGTGAACCAGATCCTGGGTGGTCGGCCGGTCGCCGGCAAGACCGGCAGCTCAGAGGGGAACGCCACGGAGAGCTTCGTCGGCTTCACCCCGCAGATCGCGGTCGCCGGCATCGCCGCGAACCCCGACGACACCACCGACGCGGTCGGCAGTGCGGTGCAGGCGCAGGTGATCGACGCGGTCGCTGAGGTGATCTCCACCGCCGTGCAGGGGCAGCCGGAGCAGGCGTTCGTCGCGCCCAGCCGGGAACTGGTCGGTGATCCGCGCCGCCCGGTCGAACGGCCTGAGCCGGACCGTGGGCGGCCGGAGCCCGGCGACGACCGTGGTCCCTTCGCCGACCTGCGTCGTTGGCTTGAGAGCCGTGGCTGAGATAGCGCGCTCGGGAAAAGTTCCGTGGTGATGACGGCTCGACGTAGCGGTTCTACCGGCCGATCGTGGCGTTGATCTCGGCGATGGCTTCGCGCCAATGCATCGACTGGCGTTCCTGGCCGAGATGGACGTGGTCGGCGCAGAACCAAAAGGCGTTGGCCGGATGTCCGACCCATCCTCGGTCTCGGGCTACCGCGCGTCCTACTTCTTCCTGTTCGCGGGGGCCGAAGTAGATGAGGGTGAAATGGTCAACTGGGCCGGTCTCTGAGCGACAGACGACGCAGTCTGGGGGCTTCATGGGGCGAGTGTCTTCCGCTTGATCCGGACGATCCACCCTCTCGGAGGTCAAGCGCTCGTAACCCGTCATCTACGAAGCACGGCGTAGATCCAGCCAGAATCGTTGACGGTGAGGAGCTTCCAGCCGAACGCCTCGAGCACCTCCGCGGCTGCTAGGATGCGCGTGATCCTTTCAGTGCTCGTTGCGATAGAATAGATGGCTATTAGCCGGTAGGGGTATCCACGAAGATCGACGTGACCATTCAAAATCGCCTCGGCAGTGACTATGCGCCTGCGTATTATGTGGTCAGGTGTCTGCCAGGTCATGCCCCACCCTAGCCGTTGACGTGTTTGGCCGTTCACGTTAGACCCCCTGTTGGGGCGGCCTTTCGGTGCGGTTGCGCGTGGTCGCACGAGCCGTCCTCCGAATGGCGAGGTCGGCGGAGAGGCTACGCGACGATGTCGGTGTCAGCGGTCCCACCTGCGGTGGCGGCGGCCAGGTCGGTCGCCTCGGCGCTGGGTTGAAGGCCGACGACGCGGTCGTCCTGCAGGCTTCGAACCGGCTCACGCTGCGCCTGCTGCCCTGTGATGTCCTGGCCCGAGTGGGCGATGGCGGGCACCAGGAGGCGCGGCTCGAAATCGAGCTCGCGCAACGGCTCGCGGATTCTGGGAGCCCGGTGGCTGTTCCTGCCCTCGGGTCGAGCCGCGTGTCTACCCGCAGAATGGCTACGCGGTGACGTTCTGGACCTTCTACGAACCGCTGGCATCCACGGTGGCATCCCTAGCGGACTACGCGAGTGCCCTGCATCGGAGACGTGCTGCCGGGGGCCGGCCGAATTCGACCTCACCCCTGCGCCCGAAGAGGTCGGCGAGCACTATCCCGGTGTCGACAAAGGCTTGCTCCGCGAGTGCCGGATCCTGGTGCTGGCGGTGATCACAGCATGGCGTTGGGATCGAGCGGATCGACTTCCCAAGGGGCGCCAGCTCGGCGCGGATTGGCTCCGCCAGCTTCGCGCTGCGCTCGACCGCACCGGCTGACCGGGCGAGGGTTCCGGTCTCATCGGTCATCCTCGCCTTCGCGTTCCAGATTGCGCCGGTCACCCAAGGCTCGCGGTGGTCGACCACGGTGTAGCACGTCGTGGCGCGGCGGATGTCGGTATCCGGGGGACGTGCGGTCCGCTGCTCGGCGAGCTGACCACCGCCGAACCCAAGAAACTGCGCTACCGGCTCCTGCCCGTCGTCGGCGCCAGCCACCAGCGTCGCCACCTCAACGCGCAGCGCGATGACCGCCGCGGTGTCCCACCTCACGCCGAAGATCGGAACCGCAGTTATGGAAACGACAACCGTTACCGATAGGCTCTGGTGTGACCTGTCGAAGAAGGAGATCGTCATGGCCGTTCCGAAGCGGAAGATGTCGCGGTCGAACACCCGGCACCGGCGGGCGCAGTGGAAGGCGAGCGTGCCGCAGTTGACCCCCTGCCCCTGTCCACGGAAGGAGATGGTGGTGCCGCACCGGGCCTGCACGCACTGCGGCCTGTACAAGGGGCGCCCAGTGGTGGATACGCCGTGAGTGACCGGCTGCCGGTGACGGTGCTGTCGGGGTTCCTCGGGGCCGGCAAGACCAGCCTGCTCAATCATGTCCTGGCCAACCGTGACGGACTGCGGGTAGCGGTGATCGTCAACGACATGAGTGAGATCAACATTGACGCCGCGTTGGTCCGCGACGGCGGTGCGTTGTCGCGTACCGAAGAGCGGCTGGTGGAGCTGACAAATGGCTGCATCTGCTGCACGCTGCGCGACGACCTGCTCGACGAGGTGGCGCGGCTGGCGCGCCTGGGCCGGTTCGACTATCTGCTGATCGAGTCCAGTGGGATCTCCGAACCGATGCCGGTGGCCGCCACGTTCGCCTTCGGCGTGGAGGCCGGACAGATCCTGGACGACCTGGCCCGGTTGGACACCACGGTCACTGTGGTCGATGCCGCTGGTCTGCTGGCTCGGATCGAGGCGGGGGAGACGCTTGAGTCGCGCGGCCTGGCCGCGTACGAGGGGGACGACCGGAGCATCGCCGACCTGCTGGTTGACCAGATCGAGTTCGCCGATGTGCTGGTGGTGAACAAGACCGATCTGTTGGCCCCGGAGGACCTGACGGTCGTGGAGGCTCTGCTGACCCGACTCAACCCGGCCGCCCGTCAGGTCCGGGCCATGCACGGCCGGGTGCCACCAGCAATGATCCTCAATACCGGCTGGTTCGACCTGGAGCGGGCGGAGACCACGCCCGGTTGGGTGGCTGAGCTCAACGGTGAGCACGTGCCGGAGACCGAGGAATACGGCATCTCCAGCATCGTGTTCCGCGACCACCGGCCGTTCCACCCGCAGCGCCTGTGGGAGCTGCTCGCCGACGGCTTGGACACCTTCGGGGTGGTGCGATCGAAAGGGTTCCTGTGGCTGGCCAGCCGGCCGGACGTGATGGCCCTCTGGTCGCAGGCCGGTGCGTCCGGGCGGTGCGACCCGGCGGGCGTGCCGATCGCGGTGTCTGGGGAGTGGCCGGAGGACCCGGTCGAACGGGCGGACCTGGAGTCTCGCTGGCATCCGGTGTTCGGTGACCGGCAGCAGGAGTTGGTCCTCATTGGCGTCAACCTGGACAGCGAAGGGCTGCGGGCTGCCCTGACCGCCTGCCTGCTCACCGATTCGGAGGTCGCCGCCGGGGAATCCTGGTGGCGGGCACTGCCCGACCCGTTTCCCGAGTGGGATCTGGGTGACCTGCACGAACACGAACACGCCGAGCCGGTCCAGGCCTAGGTCAAGTCGGCGATGATCACCCTAATTCGTAACCGTATTGTCCGAGTCGTAACCGTTACTTCGTAGGGAATCGCATGCGTTGCAGCCACATCCTGCACCGGGTGGATGACATCCACGCCGCTGTGCGAGCGTTCCAGCAGGTCGGGTTCACGGTCGTGTACGGTCGGCGGCCCGACCGTAGTTCGAATGCGCTGATCTGGTTCGAGGAGGGTCCGTTTATTGAGCTGGTTCGGGTTCCGCGGCTGTCTCTACCGCTACGGTGGGCGGTCCAGCTATACGGCGGCCGTGGCCTGCGGCGGCGGGTGGAACGGTGGGCCGGACAGGACCATTCGTGGATCGATGTGTCTGTCGAGACCGACGACGAGTCGATCGGTGCCGAACGGGATCGGCTCGTCGCCGCGGGCGTGCCGATGAGCCGGATTCTGAACATGCGCAGGGCGACCCCGGACGGCGTCACCCTGCGCTGGCAGCTCGCCGTGCCACAGGACCCGAGCCTGCCGTTCGCCATGTCCGCCTACCGGCCGTCAGCCCGGCCGGAGCGGGTCGTGCACGCCAACGGAGCCACCGCGGTCGCGCGCGTTCACGTCGCGGTCCCAGCGGCCACCCGCGCGGCCTGGCAGTCACTCCTCGACGGTGCGGACCCGTGGATCCGGTTGGCGGACGGCGACGGCGACGGCGTCCGGCTGGTCGAGCTGTCGGGTCTGACCGCGCCCCTGGATCTGAAGTCCATCGGTGGGTTGCCGCTACAGCCGGTCGACTCGCCATGACCACGCTCGGTGGGGGCCGCTCCACGTGGTGCCGGGCGCTGTAACCCGAGGTGCGGGTGGAACCAGATGTCTCCCGTCACGAGCCAGGAACGGCCACGGACACGTCGGTGATCTCCATGTCAGGGGGCGACATGAGCGCTGCCAGCACGGTCCGGGCTACGCTGCGCGGCTGGATATACGCCTGCGCCACGTACTCGGCGCCCTCCTGCCGATGGATGGCTCGCTGCATCTCGGTGGCTGTCCTGCCGGGGTAAACGCTTGTCACGCGAACTCCGTGGGGGCCCTCCTCCGCGCGCAACGCCTGCGCGAGTGCGCGGGCCGCGTGCTTGCTTGCGGAGTATGCGCCCCACCCGGGGCTGGTGCGAAGGCCCTGACCGGAGTTGACAAAGACCACCTGGCCGCGCGCGGTCCGGAGCGCGGGCAACAGACAACGGGTGAGCTCAGCTGGGCCTGCCACGTTGACTTTGTACTGTTCCATCCAACTGTTGGTCTCGGAGTCGGCGATGGAGCCCAGCTGGGCCAGACCGGCGCTGTGCACGAGACCATCGATGGGGCTGTCTCTGGCGGCCAGCGCGGATCCGTGAGCGGCGATGCCCTCCACGTCAAGCAAATCGAGCACAAGGGTCTCGCATCCGCCCAGTCGCCCGGCCGCTGCGTCGAGACGCCCGCGGTGGCTACCCACCAAGACCAGTTGATGCCCCTGCTCATGCAGCAGCTCCGCGACGGCTCCGCCGATGCCGCCAGTGGCCCCGGTAATCACATATCTGCCCATCAGGCCTCCGTCAGCCGAAGAGGTGGTAGCGGTCGAGTCACCCTCCGCCATCCGGGCCGCGATCTCCGCATGGCATCGTCCTTCGGAGAATTGATCGGCGTATGCGTCACGGAGGGGTATGTGGCCAGAACCTACCTCAGCGATGGTGAGACGGTAGAGCCCAGCCGTCCCTTCCCTCCGGTGTTCCCGCGCTGTTGCTGATCGCCCAGCGCTCCGGCTTTGTCTGCCCGGAGCTCACCGCCCGCCGGCAGGTCCTCGGTGTCTGGGTGGTGGCGGCGGTACTCAACGGAGAGGGCTACCCGACGATGTCGGTGTCAGCGGTCCCACCTGCGGTGGCGGCGGCCAGGCGGATTTCGGGAGCCCGGTGGCTGTTCCTGACCCTCGGGTCGAGCCGCGTGTCTACCCGCAGAATGGCTACGCGAGGGCGTTCTGGACCTTCTACGAACGGTGGCATCCGCAGTGGTCTCCCCGGTGGACTACGCGAGTGCGCTGCATCGGCTGCACGCCGGCATGCGTATGTTGGCGACAAAGGGTGGGGTGCTGTTTATTGATTTGGAGACGTGCTGCCGGCGACCGGTCGAATTCGACCTCGCCCACGCGCCCGAGGAAGTCGGCGAGCACTATCCCGGTGTCGACAAAGGTTTGCTCCGCGAGTGCCGGATCCTGGTGCTGGCGATGATCACCGCATGGCGTTGGGATCGAGCGGATCGACTTCCCAATGGACGCCAGCTCGGCGCGAAATGGCTTCGCCAGCTGCGCGCAGCGCTCGACAGTCTCGACATTCTCGGCTGACCGGCCGACGGTTCTACTCTCATCGGTCATCCTCGCCTTCGCGTTCTGGATCGAACTGTCCACCCCATTCCGGGTACGGATGCCCCTTCCGCGCCTCCGCCGGAATTTGGGTCTTCCCCCAACGCGCCTCCATGACGCACACTCTGTCAACACGCCACGGGATGAAGACACAGCATTTGTGCACGTTGTTGGGACGTCCGAGAACATCCCTGAATGGAGGCAGGATGAACTATGCATTGCAGCGGGCCATGGTGGAGGCGGGGGAGACCGCGGAGAGCCTGGCTGCCCAGACCGGCGTCGACCCGAAAACTGCGGCGCGTTGGATTACGCCGGGACGTATTCCGCGGCCCCGTCGCCGCCTGCAGGTGGCCACCATCCTCGGTCGGGAGGTCGAGGAGCTTTGGCCGGATGTCGTCAAACGTCGCGAGCCGGAGTGGTTGCGGGAATGGGTTGACTGGGAGCGTGAAGCGGTCGCGGTGCGCTGGTTCGAGCACACCTGGATTCCCGGCCTGCTCCAAACGGAGGACTACGCCCGCGCGACCCTCGCCGGCGAGGCACTGACCCCGGGCGAGGTCGACGAGCTCGTCGCCTCCCGGATCAGTCGACAGGCCATCCTCCGCACCGAACGCCCCCCGCTGCTGACCGCCGTCATCTTCGAGGGAGTGCTCTACCAGTCGGCCTACGGCGACCGCCGGGTGATGCGCGAACAGCTTGAGTTTCTCGCCGAGCGCGCCACCGACGACACGGTGCAGGTCCACCTGGTGCCCAAGGACATCGGGATGTATCCGGGGCTCGGCGGCGGCTTCATCCTCGCCGAACTGCCCGAGGTCGAGCACGTCGCCCACGTCGACAGTCAGGCGCCCGCGCAGATCCTCCGACAGGCCGCCGACGTTGCTACCCTGAGCCGAAGGTGGGAGCGCATCAGGGGCGAATCCCTCCCCC
Source organism: Salinispora pacifica DSM 45544 (assembly GCF_000378845.1). Lineage (NCBI taxonomy): Bacteria > Bacillati > Actinomycetota > Actinomycetes > Micromonosporales > Micromonosporaceae > Salinispora > Salinispora pacifica. The sequence goes on from NZ_KB905359.1 coordinate 4,944,952, forward strand.
GAGCTTCCTCCTTGGAGCTGATCAGAGAAGCGGCGGGATCATGGACTTGACCGGTGCGCGATGGCGCAAAAGCAGCAAGAGCGGCAACAACGGTGGCTCGTGCGTTGAGGTCGCCGACAATCTCCCCGGCGTCGTCGGCGTCCGGGACTCCAAGGACCCGGCCGGGCCGGCGCTGGTCTTCGGCCCGGCGGCGTGGCGGGCCTTCGTCACCCGACTCCCCGACGGCAGCTGACCGACCCGACAGCGACGCGCCCGCCCCGAGGGCGGGCGCGTCGTTTCTGGAACCGGTGTCACCGGTCAATGGGGGTCACGGGTTGTGGGTCACCTCGAAGCCCGCACCATAGATGTCAGCGGGGTCGGCGGCGTCCCGAGCGCGAAGGTCGGCGAGGATGTTGGCGGAGCTGGTGTATTGGTACCACGGAATCTGCAGGCCCTTTCCCTTGGTGATGCCAGCCCACGGCCCTTCGGCCTGGAATCCGTTCTCCTCGGACGGGTAGGGGCTGCCCGGCACGTGCCAGATCGTCGGACCCCCCGAGTCGCCTAGCCGGTGTTGGGCCCAGGACCGGTAGATGCCGTCCGTATTGTGAGTAATGCCGGCATACCAGACGCCAAGCTGGCCCGAGACGATGATGTCATTGCTGCTGAGCCGCCCGGCACCGAGGAGCCGCTCGTTATCCAGCGCGGGGCTCAACGCGTTCGGGCTGGCAGTGCCGCCCGGGACCTCCACTTCACCGGTCTGTTTCAGGTGCGGGCCCTGTGCGGAGGGTGTCACCTCCGGGACCAGTTCGATGATCATGTAGTCCTTGGTTGGGTGTCCCGTAGCCGATCCCTCCTGGTCTTTGAAGTAGCGAATGTGACCAATCGGGCCGAATGTCGGGTCCTGTCGATGGTAGACGGGAGCGATGTTCTCATGGATCTCGCGATCGGCGTAATCCGGGTCGTTAATGCAGTGACCGGCCGAGATTGCGATCTTCCGGCCGTAGTCGTCGGTGCCCACCGCGCCGATCGTGCAGAAATTGTCGGGCGCAGTTGGGCTGAAGATGATCTGCATCGCGTTGTGGACGCGCTTTTCTGGCACCGCACTGGCGGTGCCAACACCGAGGGTGCTGCCGAGTAGCAGCCCCACGGAAACTGCACCCAGCCATCGAACTGGCATTCGTCGGCCGAATGGGATGACTCTCATGTGGACCTCCTTGTGTTGAGTGCCATTCCACCGTACGACACAGGCTGTTGGTGGAAATTAATTGCAAGATTGCTCACGATTGGCTAGCCATTCACGCCCACGCGGCGTAGGGCGCGGGTGAATGTGGATGGTGGCGCCTACCGCTTGCGGTACGAGTGGTTGATGTGCTCCTGAAGCCGGAAATGGCGGAACTGGTAAACCGCCCCGCTCTGCCGGAGTACGCCTCGGTGGTAGGCGTGATCCAGAAAGGCGATCGTGTTCCACGGCAGCCGGCCGGTCAGCGGCAGCCACACCCGGCACAGGATCACCCACTGCCCCCAGGCGGTGAAACAGAACGCGTACGACAGGGCGCTGCCCAGACCACCGGCAGCACCGATGATCAGCGCATCGGGCAACTCCCAGCTCAGTGGCCCGAGAGGTCCCTGGAGCAGGTTGACGACCAGCTGTCCACCGAAGGCGATGGTCAGGGCGAGCGCGGGGGCGAGGATGAGGACCTGTTGGCCCACGGTCGTCCGGTTCGCGGACAGGAGGTGGACCGGAGTGGCGGCGAAGGAAACGTCCACCGGCACCTCCAGCGCGGCCAGGAGCCCGAACACTAGCCCGACCGCCAAGCCAAAGATCAGCCCGAAGACCAGCATGTTGATGAGGGCGGCCCGGATCGCTTCGGGACTCGTGAGTGGGATGTCCCAGTACCGCGCGCGTACGACGGCGATGGCGCAGGCGCAGCCGACGCCCATCACGAATCCGCCCAGCAGGACAACCGCGAACCGGAGCGTGAACGCCCGGGCCGGCGGGCGGACCCTGCCGCTCCGGCCGCGACGTAGCCGGAGCCGCACGTGGGCCGGTTGGAAGGTGCCGCCGAAGGCGATGATCGCCGCGTAGACAGTCCCGAACGCGAGGCCGGCCGACAGGCCCATCATGGCCCCTTCCAGCAGGACCTGACCGCGGTCGGCCTGGGCCGTTACCAGCCCGATCGTCCAGGTTGCCCCGGCGACACACAGCGCGGAAACCACGGTCACGGCGGCGATCCGGGTCGAACGACGAAGGGAGTCACCGAGCTGCCACCACGCGAGGTCTCGCCGAGGTTGGTTGGGCCGCATCAACTGGTGGGCGAGGAAGCCGAGCCAGTGCCCGGCGCGCTGCGGGTTCCAGTTCCCGTTCCGGCTGCGGGAGCCGCCGGCGTTGCGCTCGGGGACCCACGGTCGGTACACCGCCGAGACGAAACCGGCCAGCAGGTGCTTCTCGATGGACTCCACGCTGGGGAAGCGGACGCTGTCCAGCAGCTCGGCCGGATCCCGGCCCGGTGCCTCGCTGTACATCGTCCGGGCCAGGGCGACCATCAGGGGAGTGGTCAGTACCTTCGTGAGGACCCCGCCCGCCGGGGACTGCCGGGTCCGCAGCTGTTCCAGTACGGGATCCCACCCCGCCACGGTCTCGTCGCGGCCGGCCGGGCGGGCGGTTCGGGGTAGGTAGGCCCTGAGATCGTCGAGGGTGAGATCAACGAGTTCGATGCCCGCTGCCCAGTTCAGCGGCGCCCCGGCTCCCCGTACCGCGTCGGCGTACTCGTCCCGGCGGCTGGTCAGCACCAGCGGCAGTGAGGTCGCGTTGAGGGCTTCGAGCGCGTCCCGCCGTAGGCCTTCGGCGATCTCGTCAAACCCGTCCAGGACCGGCAGGATGAGGTCTGCGTCGACCAGTGCGGCGGCCAGCGTCGGCCCGTCTGGAGTCCGGCGGGCCAGGTGTGGGTGATCCCGCAGCAGCTGACCGATCAGCCAGTCCCGCAGGGTGGTGGTTGTCGCGTCCCAGGTTCCGATGTTGAAGATCAGCGGCACTCGATCGGGAAGGGAAAGGGTCGCCAGGAAGTCCAGGACAAGCCTGATCAACAGGATCGACTTGCCCGAACCCGCCCGGCCCAGGATCGCCAACCGGCCGGACCGGATCCTCCGGTAGACCTCGGCGACACTGTGCAGCTCACCACCAAGGTCAAGCTGTGCCGTAGCTCCCGGTGGAAGGCGTTGGATGTTCACCGCGTAGTCCATCAGCGGTGCGGGGGCCGACCGCCAGCGCAACGGCAACGGAAACGGGTCGTGGACCTGGCGCCGCTCCTCCTCACGTTGCCACCGCCGCCGGGCTTCCCGCGCCAACGCGTCCGCAGCCGCCAGCACGGCGGCCGGCGGTGCCGATGCGGGAGCCCGATCCGACGGTGACCGGGGCGGCTCGCTCGCCGACCCAGTTGGGCCAGGAGCCGCGGGGGCGGCCTGAGTCATGGCCACGGCCGGGGTGCCGGCTCTCGCCAGCATCGTCGCCAGTAGCTCGCGGTCCGCGGGCCCGAGCTCAAGGGCGTCAGCCAACAGGTTCAGCGTTCCCAAACGGTGATCAATGTTTGTCGCCGACTCCAGGCGGCGAATCGTGCGGACACTCACCCCGGACCGTTCCGCCACCGCCTCCTGCGTCAATCCCGCTTGATTCCGTAGTTGGCGCAAGAGCGGTCCGAGTTGATCCGTCACCTCGCAGCTCCTCCCCAGGTGCGGCCATCGATCAGGGTAACGGTAGGTTCCGGTCACCGATGGCCGGTGCGATGGCCTGTCGTGGGACCCAGGCGGATGTCATCATCCGCGCCGCCCGATCCGCGCGTCGGCAGTCCGGCGGCGCCGGCACTGCCGGGGTGGGCGCGACGCTCGGCACCCACCCCCCGCCGGTTGCGCGACCAGCTGCGGTGCCCCTCGGGCGGGGCGGGTGGACGGGGCGCCGTCCGCGTCGTCCGGCAGAATCGTCCGGTGCCCGTCCACCAGATCACCGACCCCGACGACGACCGGATCGCCGACTACCGCGCCCTCACCGACGTGGAGCTGCGAACCCGCTGGGAGCCACCGCACGGCCTCTTCATCGCCGAGGGCGAGCTGGTGCTGCGGCGTGCGCTGCGCGCCGGCTACCCGGCGCGGTCCTACCTGGTGGACGCCAAGCGGGTGGAGCAGATCGCGGACCTGGACAACGGCGACGCCCCGGTCTACGCCGCCACCCCGGACGTGCTGCGCCAGGTGACCGGCTTCCACGTACACCGGGGGGTCCTGGCGTCGTTCCGCCGTCGGCCGCAGCCGACGGCGGCCGACGTGCTCGCCACCGCCCGCCGGGTGGTGATCCTCGAAGACGTGAACAACCACACCAACCTTGGGTCGATCTTTCGGGCCGTCGCCGGGCTCGGCGTGGACGCGGTGCTGCTCTCCCCGACCTGCGCCGACCCCCTCTACCGCCGCAGCGTCCGGGTCAGCATGGGGGAGGTGTTCGCCGTGCCCTACGCGACGCTCGGCCCCTGGCCCGAGGCGCTCGCCGAGGTCCGCGCCGCCGGCTTCTCCGTGCTGGCCCTGACCCCCGCCCCCGACGCGGTGCCGATCCAGCGCCTCGGACCGGACCAGCGGGCCCGGGCGGCGCTGCTGCTCGGCGCGGAGGGCTCGGGCCTGACCCGGGAGGCGATGGAGGCCAGCGACGTCCGGGTGGTCATCCCGATGCGCCGCGGTGTCGACTCGCTCAACGTGGCCGCCGCCACCGCCGTCGCCTGCTGGGAACTCGGCCGGGACGATCCGCTCTGACCACCGGTAACGGTCACCCCACACCGCGCCGCTCACCCCGGTTCAACCCCAGCCGCCGCGGGGCACGGGAGTTTAGTGACCAACGTCATACGAGGTAGCGTGTCGCCGTGTTCCCCACCATTCGGGAAGTGCTCGCGTTGGAGCCGGTGCGCTCCGGCGCGCCCCGCCTCGTCGCCGGTGAAGCCGCGCTGGACCGACGGGTCCGCTGGGTGCACGTGGCCGAGGTGCCCGACATCGCCTCCCTGCTCGGCGGCTCGGAACTGGTCCTGACCACCGGGATCGGGCTGCCGGCCGACAACGCCGGGCTGCGGGCGTTCATCGCGGACCTGGCGGCTGTTGGCGTCGCCGGCCTCGTCGTCGAGTTGGGCCGCCGCTACTTCGGCGGGGTGCCCCGGGCGATGGTCGCCGCCGCCGCCCGGCACGGGTTGCCCCTGGTCGAGCTGCGCCGAGCCACCCCGTTCGTGCGGGTCACCGAGGCGGTGCACGCGCTGATCGTGGACGCCCAGCTGGCCGAGCTACGCGCCACCGAGGAGATCCATCAGCGCTTCACCGAGCTCTCGATGGAGGGCGCGGGACCGGGAGAGGTGGTCCAGCAGGCAGCTGAACTCTCCGGCTGCGCGGTGGTGCTGGAGAACCTGTCCCGGCAGGTGCTCGCGTACGACCCGGCGGGGGGCAGCGCCGCCCTGCTGCTCGACGGCTGGGAGCAGCTCTCCCGGCGGATCCTGCCGGCCGGCCGGACCGCGTACGACGTGGACAACGGCTGGCTGGTGACCATGGTCGGCGCCCGGGGGCAGGACTGGGGGCGGCTGCTGGTGCGGTGGCTCGGTGCCGGCGGGGCGACCCCCGGGAACCGGCCGGACGCCCCGCCCACCCGACTGACGATCCTCGTGGAACGGGCGGCGTCCAGCCTCGCCCTGGGCCGGCTGATCCGGCGCGACGCCGAGGGCCTGGAACAGCAGTTGCACCGCACCCTACTGGCGGCCCTGCTCGACCACTCCCGGCCGGTGGACGAGGTGGCGCTGCGGGCCCGCGCCCTCGGCGTGCCGTTGGCGGGGCGGCACCTGGTGGGGGTGGTGGTCCGGTATCGGGCCGACGATCCGGCGCCGGCCAGGTCAGACGAGGGCAGTCACCTCACCGGGGGAGGCCCGCGGGCTGGCTCGGCCCGGCTGCGGGAACTCGCCGAGGCGGTCGGCCACGCCGTACATGAGGCGCAGCTGACCGCGTTGACCAGCGCGCTCGACGACCAGACGGTCGGCGTGCTGCTCGCGTTGACGGACCGCTCCGGCGAGGAACGGGCGCTCACAGCCTTCGTCACGGCCCTGGCCCGGGCCCGCCCGGACGTGTTCTCCGCGGACGTCAACGGCCGACGGGGCAGCGGGCGGAGCCCGGACCGCCCCGACCCGGCCGGCACCGCCGTGATCGGCGCCGGCTCGGGCGTGGGCAGTCTGCGGGAGGCACGCCGCTCCCTGGTCGAGGCGCGGCAGGTGGCCGAGGCGGCCCGCCGGGACCGGCGGGACCTGCCGATCTACCGACTGCCGCACGTCGGGCTCGCTGGCCTGCTGCACCTGTTGCGCGACGAGCCATCCCTACAGACCTTCGTCGAGCGGGAGCTGGGCGCCCTTCTCTCCTACGATGCGCAGCACCCCCGGGAGCAGCTACTCGGCACCCTGCGCGCGTACCTGGAACAGGGCCGCAACAAGTCGGCCGGCGCAGTCGCCGCGCACCTGTCCCGCCCGGCGTTCTACGAACGCCTGGCCCGGATCGGTCGAATCCTCGATGTGGACCTCGACTCGGTTGACGCCTGCCTCGGTCTGCACGTGGCCCTGCTGGCGCTGGACGCGATCCGCCGGCCGGTGGCGGTCAACGTCACCCGGGCAGGTTCCGAACCCGTTCGGTAAGGGAGTCGAGGGCGTCGGCGTACCGGGTGGGGATGAAGCTGGGTCCCCCCGGTGTGAAGACGGCCGAGTTGGCCGCCGTCTTCCAGGCCGAATCCGGGACCGCGTCGATCAGCGCGCGCACCACCGGCGCGTCGCGCCACCCCGGCTGCTCCGCGAGCAGGCTGAGCGCCACCACCGACTCCTCGACCTCGCCGACACACTCGAACGGCTTGTGCCCGTCCACGCCCAGCAGTTCCCGGTAGCCGGGTAGCTGCGCCGGGTCGGCCAGCAGGTCGCCGCCGAAGACCCCGGTGATCCGCTCGCGGGACATGAACGGCGCCAGGGCGAGGAAGACGAACCGGCACTTGGGGCAGTCCCGGCACCAGCGATCACTCGCGCCGCGCAGCTTGAACGCGGCGTTGCAACTGGTCACCACGGCGTCGTAGCCGTCGATCTGGGCGAAGGTCCGGGCGATGTGCAGCTCCGAGAGCTGGCGCAGCAGGGAGAAGTACGGGTCGGTGAGACCGGCGTGCTCCCCGAGCGCCCCGCGCAGCAGCCCCTCCGCCTCGACGCCCTTGGACCACTGGTGATTGATCTGGTGCCCGTCCCAGACCAGGTTCGGGTCCGACGCCGAGCGCTCGTTGGACATCACCACCGGGCCCAACCCGTTCAGCACCGAGGTGGCCACCGCGATCAGCGAGTTGATCGCGGTCACCGGAATGTGGCCGTTCAACGCACCGGCGGCGTTCAGGTCGAACAGCACCGGGTCGATGCGCCGTCGTGCGGCCAGCGCCGGCAACCCGGAGGCGACGTTCACCGCCTCGATCACCCGGTTGGGGTTGACCGAGAACGGCAACGGGTCCAGCCCGTCCCGGCGCAGCGCCTCCAGGCTGACGATCGAGTCCTTGCCGCCCCCCACCGCCGACAGTGGTCGCCGGTCCTCGGTGTCGTACCCGACCGGTGGGGTGAGCTCACCGGCGGGCACCTCGGGACGCAGCCGCAGCACGTGCGGCAGCGCGTTGCGGTACGCGTACTCGCCGAGGCCCTTGGTGTAGACGGCGGTGACCAGCGCGACGGCGGCCGGCCCCAGCGGAGCCGGCAGCACCAGCCGGTGCGGGGCGGCGGTCTTGTAGTAGCTGACCCCGGCGATCACGTGCAGCAGCTCCAGGACCCGCCCCAGGGTGGCTACCCGCTCATCCGAGGGGGGTGACGCGGGCAGCGGGAGGGTGATCACCTCCGTGAAACGTTGCTCGCCGTCCGGCCCGGTGAGAGCGTAGTCGAACAACGCCTCCCCGGTGGACAGGTCGAAGGAGTAGGACGGGAAGGTGAAGGCGTCCATCCGCCGCAGCTGCTCGTTGGGCACACGCCATACTAGGCCCTGGTTCGTCCGCCGTGCCCGAGTGCGCCCGGACCGCCCACCGACATCGTCGATATTCCGAGGGAGAGCCAGTGCGCCTGTCTGACCTGCGCGGACGCAAAGTCGCGGTCTGGGGGACCGGCCGGGAGGGACGAGCGGCGGTGGTCGCGATCGCCGCGCACGGCCCGGCGGACCTGGTTGCCGTGGACGACGGTGGCTCGACGGTCAGCCCGCCCTGGGACGGATTCCTGGCGACGGCGGCGCCATTGGTCACCGGTGACGCGGGGGCGCAACGGCTGGCCGCCGCCGACGTGGTGGTCCGCTCGCCGGGCGTGCCGAACACCCACCCGTGGCTGGCCGAGCTGCGGCGGCGTCAGGTGCCGGTGACCCAGGGCACCGCGCTCTGGATGGCCGACCACGCCGCCCGCACCGTCGGGGTCACCGGCAGCAAGGGCAAGAGCACCACGTCCAGCCTGATCAGCCACCTGCTCGCCGCGGTGGACCAGCCCAACGTCTTCGGCGGCAACATCGGGGTGCCGACGTTGGACCTGCCCGCGGCCGACCTCTACGTGCTGGAGCTCTCCAGCTACCAGTGCAGCGACCTGACCGACTCCCCCCGCGTCGCCGTGGTGACCGCGCTCTTCCCCGAGCACCTCGACGCCCACGGCGGCGAACGGGAGTACTACCGGGACAAGCTCAACCTGCTGGCCCACGGCCCGGAGACCGTCGTGGTCAACGGCGCCGACCCCCGGCTCGCCGCCGAACTCGGTGACCGGCCCGTGGTGCGCGCCGGCACCCCCGACACCACCCAGGTGGCGGGCGGCCCGGACGGCACGCCCTGGTTCCACCTCGGCGACCAGCCGCTCTTCCCCCGGGCGGTGCTGCCGCTGGTCGGACGGCACAACGAGGGCAACCTCTGCGTGGCGCTGGCCGTGCTCGACGTGCTCGGCGTCGACGTGCTCGCCCGCCGGGACACCCTGGCGGTCGCCGTCGCCGGGTTCCAGGGGCTGGCCCACCGGCTCACCGAGATCGTTGACCCGTCCGGTCTCACCTTCGTCGACGACACCCTCGCCACCAGCCCGTACGCGGCCATGCACGCGATCGACGCGTACGACGGGCGGCCGCTCACCGTGATCGTCGGCGGTGCCGATCGGGGTCTGGACTACACGCCGCTGCGCGATCACCTCGCCGAGCGGGAGATCACCATGATCGGCGTACCGGACAGCGGGGCGCGGATCGTCGCCGCGCTGGACGGGTTGCCGAAGGTCCGGTGTGAGGTCACCGACGATCTGGTCGGGGCGGTTCGGCTGGCCCGGCGGGTCACGCCGGCCGGCGGGGTGGTGCTGCTGTCGCCGGCGGCGCCGAGCTACGGGCAGTTCCGGAACTTCGAGCACCGCTCCGAGGTCTTCGCCCAGGCGGTCCGCGACACCGCCGACTGAGGCCGGGGAACTCTCCCGTGGCGGCTCGGCCCGGTGCTGCCGGACCACCCGCCATCGAGGAACGGGGTCGAGTTCGACACCTCAGGTGATGTAGGGCTTCGATGTTGACGTGGGTGGCTGTGCGTCTGGCGGGATCGAGAGGATCGGAATGGGTTTGCCGCTGGGCCAGCCCAGCCCTTCCGGGCTGAAGCTCAGGGTTCCGCCAGCCGCTGGAACCTCGCCGAGGATGTTGAGTTTCCACAGTGCCGACGCGACGTGCTTGTGGGTGGGGACGGATTCCTTCCGCTCTCGAGCTGCCTGCCGGGTCGCGAGGACCGCCGTGGCGACCGCATCATGGTGCATCGCCGCGTAGCCGTCGGCGAGTGCGTCGTCGGCCTCCTGGGTGGAAAACAGCGCGTGCAGCTTCTGGTAGAAGCTCGGGTACCCGACCGGCATACCAGAAAGAAACTCTGGTAACGCATCCTGCTGCTCGCTTCCCAACAGTTCGTCGGCGCGTCCGTTCCAGCCGTCCGGGTCGATTGACGATGCGTAGACAACTCGAATTCGGTGCCGCTTGAGCAGGTCCACGGTCTCTTCGTCCCGGAGTGAGGACAGGCCGGTGGTGCCGAGCATGATGGTTAGTTGTTCATTATTCTCCTCACGGTCGGCGCAGTGCTTCCTGGCGAGGCTGGGAATAAAGTGATTTCTCAGTTCCTTCACTCGCCCGGCGTAGAAGATCCGGACTGCTTTCGCTGCACAGACCTGCGTGCTGACGTGGTCGAATAGTGGAACGGGCTCCTCCTCGTTCAGAATTCCGTTGAACTGCTGTGCGGGACCTTCGACCATGAAGTCTTCCAGGTGTTGCTCGTACGCCTCCCGGAGTGTCCGGGTGTACATGTCGGAGTTCTGGTCGTAGACCACGATTCCGCGGCGACGATCGCTGTGCCCCTCGGGGTACTCCTGGTCGAGATAGTTTCTCAACGCCAGTGCGTAATGGCCGTTCGACGGCGATACCTGAACAAAGCTGTCCGCCCGCAACGTGTCCGCGGTGAGTACCGCACCGACCGTGGCCACCTGGTGTCTCGACAGTTCTTCGGCCGCGAGTTGCGTCGCGGGAATGCTCACTCCCAGACCGACCACCGCAACGAGCGGGTGTGGCCCCGTGGTCATGTTGGTCAACCGGCTGACCGGCGGACGCCACTGCTGCTGGTTGCTGCCCTCGTTGGCCAGCAACAACTCGATCAGCGGTGTCGGGTCGCCGAACCCGTCGTCCGCCCCGCCATTGGCCCGCCGTTGCGCCGCGTACGCCCCCTGCAGGCTGTACCGAATCCGGGCCATTGTCAGCGCGCTGCGGTCGTCCGCCGTCATGGGCATCAGCACGGCGATTCGCACGTAGGGCAGATTGCCGTACCCGCCATTGCGTACCTTCTCGTTCTCCTTCCTGATCCTCTGTTGTATCTGTTCGATGTCCGGATGGAAGACAAAGGATCCGTCGGTCACTCCGACGCACTGCCCGTCGACCCGGGAAATCCCATTACCGATTGGTCCGCAGGACAGATCGCGGTACGCGAGGGTTCCGCCCCACAGCAGGCTCGGCGCGACGATTACCAGGGCCAGGACAGCGGCGATACGCCTGCGACTGCGCCGCCTTCTCTCCAGCGGTGTGGTGGGTGGCTCGAAGATGTCCGGCCGGACACGCGCGATGGGCGACCTGGTCACGGTGTCTCCCTCTGGTGCAGCCCGGCGCTCCAGACGCGAGCCAACTGCTGGTGGCGGTTCTTCTGCGTGTACAGCTCGTCGTCCCATTCCGGGTGGTAGAGCGCTAACTCGTCATAGTCCCGGGCTATCTGCCGGTGTAATCCGCGGCGGCCGATGTCGCGGAACGGGTCGGCGGCGATCCACAACCGCGCCACCAGCCCGGCGATGCAGGCCAGCTGCCGTTCGTCACCGGACCCGAGCCAACTGGTCAAGCCACGTGCCTGCACGGTGTGCTCGACGTACGGGTCCAACCGACCGGGTACCGACGTCACGGCGTCCACCATTGCCAGCCAGGTCGTGGCACGACCCACCGCGTGTTGATCGAGTTTACGGGTCACGAATTCGATGTCGCCGTCCGCGAGGGCGTAGGCGAGCTCGGCGGTGAGCGCGGTACGGGTGTCCCGCTCGTCCCGGTGTTCGAGCGGGCTTGCCTCTCGTAGCCAGCGGTGGACCACCGACCAGGTCGCTGCCCCATCCCGCCGCCCGGCTAGCCGGCGCAGCAGCAGCCGGCGCAGTACGGTGGGGCCCCACTCGTCCCGAAGGAGCCACATCGGTGACTCCCGCAACTCGCCGATGACCAGATCCGGCGCGGTGAAAAGGTCCTGCCGTCTGACCGCCAGTTCGATGGCGTGGTGCCGGGTACGCGCCGCCGAGCAGGTGATGAGATCCTCTCTCGCCTCGTCGGGGACCCCGTCCAGGAAGAGCTGTAGTAGGCGCTCCTCCACCGCTACCCCGCCGGAGTCGCCGCCGAGCACCTCGGCCAGCGACCGCCACCGGGTGGTGATGGCGGTGATCGCCTCGAGCATGATCCGGGTCGCCCCCGGGTGACCCCCGGTGAACTGGTGGATCAGGGCCGCGAGTTGATGATCATCGTCGCGGTCCAGCGACAGATCCGTCACCATGAGGTTGACCTCGTCGACGGTCAGATCGTCCAGCCGGCACCGCAGCCACCACGGCTGTACCCGCCGGTCGAGGGCCTTGTAGCTATCGACCAACGGTACGGACAGCGCTACCTGGTCGGCACGGTTGACCTTGGCGAGGAGGCGTCCCCCACTCGTGGCGACGACCGTGAGTGGGTCGGGAGCGGCGTAGCCGTGATCGAGGTCGTCCCCGCGGACCCGAACCAGTGTTTCGAGGAGGTCACGGGCCAGATCAGAGTCGGCGTTGTCCAGCAGGGCGACACAGTTGAGCGACCATCCCGCACTTCGCCGGCTACTGGCGAACCCATGTCGAAGGTCGGCGAGAAAGGCCGCTGACATCAGGTTGTCGATGCGCCGTTGAGCACCCCCGGTGGCGTGGGAATGCGCCCACCGATTCAGCCCAACCAGTGTGCTGATCGGGTCATCCTGAAGCCCGCGGTCACGGTGGCCGTACCAGTCCTGGAAGCGGCCGAGGGTGAGCCGGGGGAGCCATCGGGTCATGCCGTCCACCAGCAGTGAAAGGGTTCCACGCACCATGCTGCTCGGTATTTGGGGCTGAATCGGTGTGAGGCCGGTTGCCGTGCCAGCCGCCTCCTCCAAAATATCGAGCATCTGGTCGAGACGGCGGTGCGCCTTCAACGCGTCGGTTGCCTGCTTACGGGCCAGGCCAGGATCGTCGCGGGACAGGTCGAGTCTCATCACGAGTTGACCGACAACGAACCGAGGAAAGCGAAGTGTTCCGTACCGCTGGCACCGGCGTGACAGCTCGAAGGCAAGAGCGGACAGGAGATTGGTGACAGTGGCGTCGCGGTCGGCTCGGGTGGTAACCGTGGCCAGATCAACAAAAGCGTAGGGTACGCGCTGATGAAGTAATTCGGCCATCGCCTCCAGTAGGGCTGTTTTGCCGCCACCTGCCGGGGCTTCGAGGACAATTACCGGAGACCTTGTGGTGGTGGGGCGACCGCGTTCGTTGAGAGGTCGTTCCATCAGGGCCCGAACTAATGTCACAGCGTCCAGGCGGCCGTAGACCTGCTTCGCAACCAAGTCGCCTACACCCTTCCTGAGGATGCAACGTCCGAATGCTCCGGCTAGCCACGTCTGTAGATGACAAAGACCAGCGAATTATCTCTGGTGGACGCCCGACATCCCGTGTCGGGCGTCACACTCTACTTGAGAATGTTGCCCTTGGGTTCAGTTGTCAAGCATCTGACATGAGAATCACGTAGCCGGCCGCCCCGTCAGGCGGCGGACGCCGTGACCCAGCCTGGGTTCAGGGCGGAGTTGCGGAAGCCCTCAGGGGGTGGACTACACGCCACTGCGTGGTCACCTCGCTAGCCCGGCGGGTCACGCCGGCCGGTGGGGTGGTGCTGCTGTCGCAGCAGGTTTGCGTGGGCGAATTCGAGCTGCGTGCTGGCTGGTCAGACAGTGGGTCGGTCCGGTCGTGGTGTCCAGGTGATGCGGTCGGTCCATGCGCTGGCACCGACCTCGGCGGCCGGAAACGGCGTCGCATCGTGGCTACGGGTGCCGAGGTCTGGGCGTTCCTTGCGTTCCTGCTCCTCAACCCGAAGGAGGCTGGCCATGGCATCGGCGTGTTGTCTTTCCGCATCGAGTATCAATGAGGTGAAGCCCCGCACGACATTGAGGAACGCCTCCTCCGGGTTGGTGCAGGCGGAGAAGGGACTGTTGACGGCGTCGAGGTAGCTGTCCAGGGCGGTGATGAGGGCGCTGATGTTTTCGTAGCCGAGGGTGGCGTAGGCGTTGCGGAGACCCTCGAGCATGGTGGCGGCGCGTTTGCCTTCGTCGGCCAGCCAGCGGGCCTGCGCTTCGAGTTGGGTGAGGTAGGTCGTCGCGCGGTTGGCGTACTGGGCAAAGGCTTGGGAAGCGCTGCCTTCCCAGTAGAGCTTGAGGTTGGCCGCCTCGCCGGCCATCTCGGCGGACAGTTCGCTGTAGGTGTTGGCGACGGAGTGAATCAGGTCGGCACGGTTGCGGATGATCGGGGGGACGGATCGCCAGGCGTGGATCATCAGGTCGGTCAGTGGAAGCCAGTCGCCGGTGCCCAGCCGGATCAGGAGACCCTCGAGCTGCAGCAGCGTGCTTCGATGTTCCTTGATGAAGGTGTCGAGTTGGTCGCCACCGCCGTTCTCGTAGTAGGTGGTGCGACCGCCCTCGAAGCTGAAGTCGCTATAGATTGTCAGCGGTTCTTCGACGACCCGGGTGTGGGGTAGCGTCTCAGCGCGAGTGGCGGCGAGCCGCTCGTTGTCGTCGGGGATCGCCAGGATGGGTGCGTCGCCCGGCTGCGGTCGATGAGCCGGCGGTGCGATGATCCCGGCTCCGCCGGCGCGGACGCGGATCGGGTTGCCGTAGCCGGTGCCAAGGGGCAGGTAGGGCTGCAGGTCTCGGTTGACTACGTCGAAAGTCGTCGCCACCTGTAGATCGGTGCCTTCGTAGTCCGCGGCGATCTGGAGTAGCCCGTCGGCCATTCGTTCCATCTCGTCGCGAGCCTGATCAGCCTCGGCGGTCCGGTTGCGGAGCGCGTCAGTCCAGTCTCGGTGGAGCCGGTCGGAGATGCCGTCGAGAGTGCCCCACGCCGAGCGGGGTACGGATCCGATGTCGGTGAGATAGCGGCGGATGGCGCTGTAGGTGGTGCCATCCTCGTACCGTTCCCGGCCGAAGGCCACCAGGGCCTGTGTCTCAACGGTAAGGGCGGAGATATCGGTATTCACCGCGTCTGCTCCTGGTCATCCGACGGCTGGGATGGCGTGAACTCCTCGACACCCAGCGACGAGCCGAAGTAGTCGATCCGGAGTTGTTGGTACTGCCGTCGATGGTCGGCGATCGCAGCTGTCAGCGCGGTGCGGACCTCGGCGGCAACCTCCTCTTCGGTGCAGCGGCGCAGCAGGCCGGGGCGGATGTGCACATCGAGATCCCCGTCGTGGTGGCGGACAACTTCCACCCACCGATTGGTAGAGAGACCGACAGCCCGGATGCGGGAGACATCGGCGAAGTATCGGGTCAGGCTGTTCACCGGCTGCCTTCGTCCGTAGTCGTCAGGGCCATCGAGAAGTCAGCGATCCGCTGCACGGTGTCGTTGGTGTAGGAGGCGGTCTGCTCTTCGGACCGGTCGGGGCCGGTCAGCGAGGCTAGGACGTGGGTATAGCGCTGCTCCGAGGCCGCGTAGACGGTGGTGAGGACCTTGTCATTGATCCAAGTCGAGCAGAATCTCGCCGCCCGGTACTGCTCGGCGCCCGGAAGCGGAATCTCTTCGCCGAAGCAGGTGCTGCCCGTGACTCCCTTTTGCAGCATCGTGGCATCGCCACCATCAATGATGCTTATCCGAACTTCGCCCATGTACGCCTGGTCGGCGGAGGCCAAGTCGAACTCGCAACGCCGGATATAGCCCACGTTCGACTCGTCGTGAGTCACTGTCCACGACCCGGGCACCGTATCCGGCAGCATCGCGGCCACTTCGTCGCAGGACGGCAACGCCGCTCGCTCGCTCCACGGGGCCCACTGCCACACTCCGATGACTCCCAGAACCAGAACAGCGGCCGTGGTCACCGCAATCAGCCGTTTCTTAACCACCGGCTACTCACCTCCGGCTCGGGCGACTGCGGTCCTGGCCAGACTGGTCATTCTGGGTCGGCTGTTGTAGGTGGGCCAAGGCCAATCGGGCGGCTGCCCGTACCTGCCGGGCCAGCGACTCCTCGGTGTGGCGGTGCAGACTCCGTACTCGTACGTCCACCTGCCCGTCCAGGGAGGCGATGATCCGGATCGTGTGGTCTGGTGAGTGCACGTCCGCGCCGGCCTCGGCTTGCCCCTGGGCGTCGGCTGTCATCGGACCGACGTCCTTCCGGCGTTGCCTGCCGCCTGGTTACCGGACCGGAACCTGGGGGTCTCGAATCGTGCGGGGCTCATTCAGCTGATCGTAGCAACGTCGATCAGTGTCGGTTCGCTCCAAAGAGGAGGTACGCGTCACGGCCGATATGGAATTCGGTGCCCGGTGCGTAGTGGGTCCGGGACTCCTCGCGCGACAGGTGGTCCTCGGAGTGCGGTCCGGGTGAGCCCGGGTAGGTCGTCCTGCCGTGCCGCACCACGTGCGACAGGTCGACGAGCCGGGTCGTGGCCCCGGATCCGGTGGGGGCGGGCGGTGGTGTCGGCCTACTCATCGACTTTCGCCCGATGTCGGGGGGTGCTGGCCCAGGGCCAGTGGGCGGGCGCTCCGGTGCCACCGGCGGCGGCGAATCCGGCGGCGACCGTGTCGTGGTCGGCGCCGGCGGCGAGCAGGGTGTGCAGCAGGATACGGGCCTTGTAGCTGTCGAGGAAGCCCGCGCCGATCAGTCCTCGCTGCCGCAGGTCGCTCTCTGAGCCGGGGAAGGCGTAGGTGGCTTCCAGGACCGGCCCGGCGCCGATGCGGGAGGTGAGCACGACCGGGATCGTCGCCGCGAGGGCGGTGAGTTGGCTGATGAGGAGTTGGGGTACGTGGCCGACACCGAAGCCGGCCACGACGAGACCGTCCAGGTGCTCGGCGCCGGCGAGCAGGGCTCCGTCGTCGCCGACGGTGACGGTGTGCAGCCCGACCCGGGGTGTTCGGGTGACTGCCGTCAGCGGCACGGTCAGCCGGTGGGGTGGGTAGGCGAGCAGCCGAACCGCGCCTTCGACGACGTGGCCGAGCGGGCCGGTGTTCGGTGAGCGGAAGGTGCCGCCACTGGTGGAGTGTGTCTTGCGGACGTACCGCGCGGCGTGGATCTCGTCGGCGAAGACCACCAGCGCGCCAAGGCCGCGGGCGGTGGGGCTGGCGGCGGTGTGGATCGCGGCGAGGACGTTGGCCGGCCCGTCGGCGCCGGCCTGGGTCGGGTTGCGCATCGCCCCGGTCACCACGATGGGCGCGTCGTCGCTGTGCAGCAGGTCGAGCAGGTAGGCGGTCTCCTCGATGGTGTCGGTGCCCTGGGTGACCACGACGCCGTCCACGTCGCCGGTCGTGGTGCGTTCGGCGATCAGGGCGGCGAGCGCGGTGAGGTCGTCGAGGCGCAGGGAGGCGCTCGGCAGTTGGCGGAAGGTCTGGACCTGTACGTCGATGCCGGTGTCGGCGGCCCCGGGGACGGCGGCGATGAGTTCTTCGGCGGTGAGGGTCGGCACGACGCCGCCAGCGCCGCCGGTCATGGCGATCGTGCCGCCGAGGGAGAGCATCAGCACCGATGTCGGCTGTTCCGTCACCGCACCTCCTCGTCCGGGTGTGCCGGCGGCAGCCTGTCACAGTTTTCAGGTGAAGCCGAGGCGGTTCGGCCGATCCGCTTGACCTTGACACCGTGACAAGGTCTTGACTGTGCCGGGAGGTGGTACTACCCATGAACCCGGTCCAGAACACCCGCCGTGCGGTGGCGGCCCTGAGCGCCGAGGCGTCGTCAACCCGGTTGCAGGCGGCCATGCTGCTCGGCAGGTACCCCGACCCGAGTGTTGTCACCGCGCTGGTGCAGCGGTGCGCGGTCGAGCCGGACTTCTTTGTGCGGGACATGCTCACCTGGGCACTCACCCGCCTGCCGGAGGCGGTCACGTTGCCCAAACTCCGCGCCGAGCTCACATCTGAGCAGGCCCAGGCTCGTAGTCAGGCCCTGCACTCGCTCTCCAAGATCAATAACCGGAGTGCGTACCCCTCGATCGTCGGGACTCTGCTACGCGACCCCGACGACGAGGTCGCGCGGACGGCCTGGCGGGCCGCTGTCGCTCTCGTCCCCGAGGGGGAAGAGAGGGCGCTGGCCGCGGAGCTGGTCAGCCAGCTCGGTCGCGGGGGCCGGGACGTGCGGCTGAGCCTCAGTCGGGCACTGGTCGGCCTCGGTGCGGCGGCCCGGCTGGCCCTTGCCGCCGGCGTCGACAGCCCGGAGCCGAGGACGCGGGAACACGCCCACGCCACGCTGCTGCTGCTAGGCGACCCGGAGGCCGACTACGACGAGCTCATCGAGGAGGCGCGGCGGCTCGCCGCCGGCAAGCTGGACCCGATGGGGTGGGAGCAGGAATCGCCATGCTGATCGGCGACGTGGCACGCCGCTCGGGAGTGAGCACCCGCATGCTTCGGCACTACGACTCGCTGGGGCTGGTACGACCGACCGGTCGCACCTCGGGTGGCTACCGAGAATACTCGGACGAGGACGTACGACGGCTGTTCCAGGTGGAGAGCCTGCGGTCGCTGGGGCTGTCGCTGCGCCAGATCACCCAGGCGCTTCAGGATCCCACCTGCACGCCGGCCGGCCTGGTGAGCGACCTGATCAGCTGGACCGAAGAGCGGCTGGACCGGGAACGTCAGCTGCTCGACCGGCTGCGTACGGTCGCCGCCGCGGCGCCCACCGGATGGCCGGACGTCCTGCGCATCACCGAACTCGTCACCGGGCTCAACTCACCCAGCGCCGCCCTGCGCCAGCGGAGCGCCCTGGCTCCCGCCGAGGAGGTACGGATCCCCGCCGAGCTACTGGCCGGCGCGGTCCTCGCCGAAGCCGACCCGAATGTGGCCGGCGCGCTGCGCTGGGCGCTCGGACGGGCGGGCGGCGATGCCCTGGCAACGTTGACGTCCGGTGTCCACTCCGAGAACGTGGACATCCGCCGCCGTGCGATCCAGGCGGTTGCCGAGTTGGCCGGTGACGAGGCGACCGCAGTGCTCGTGGACGCCCTCGACGACCCGGACTCGACGGTCCGTCGACACGCGGCCCTGGCGCTGGGTGCGCAGGGCGAGGTGGCGGCCGTGCCCGCCCTCGTCGACCTGGTGGTCGAGGGCGGGCACGACGTCGAGGCGGCCGAGTACCTGGGTGCCCTGTCGGATGACCCGGCCCGCGCTGAAAAGATCGTGAGTGCGCTCGCCGTTGAACTCGCCGGCCCCACCGCGGACTCCGCCGCCCGCAGCCGCCTCACCCAGGCCATCCTGGAGCTGCCTCGGACTGTTGCGCAGCCTGTCCTGCGACGGTTGTCCCGCGACGATGACCCGGTGGTGGCATGGACCGCCGCGGCCTATCTGGAAGACGAAGACGCCACGTCGCGTTAAGGGGTGGTGCTCGGCACTTCTCGGCCGAAACGCGACGTCGGATTGCCGCCAGACTCCCTGCCCGCAGCATGTGAACCTAACTTTGTTCACGAACACGACAGGAGAGATGAGCGAACATGAGTGCGGTACTTGGCGGCAAGGTGGCATTCGTGACCGGCGGTAGCCGTGGCATCGGCGAGGCCGTGGCGCTGAGGCTGGCAGCGGATGGCGCCGATGTCGCGTTGACCTACCGGGACAGTGCGGAGCGCGCGGCGGATGTCGTCGACCGGATCAAGGCGCTGGGGCGCCGGGCCTGGGCGGTCCAGGCTGACAGTGCAGACCCGACTGCTGTGCGCACGGCCGTGGATCAGGCCGTCGCGGAGTTCGGGCGGCTCGACATCGTGGTCAACAACGCGGGGATTCTGGTGCGCGGTCTGGTCGAAGACATGTCACTGGAGGACATCGACCGCGTGTTGAGCGTCAATGTTCGGGCACCCTTCGTGGCTTCCCAGGCGGCGGTACGGCACCTGACCGAAGGCGGAAGGATCATCAATATCGGCAGCTGCCTGGCCGAGCGGGTGCCGCTCCCCGGTGTCTCGCTGTATTCGACGAGTAAGACCGCGTTGATCGGCCTGACCAGGTCGTTGGCCCGCGAGCTGGGTGCCAGGGGGATCACCGCCAACCTGGTCCATCCCGGGCCGACGGAGACCGACATGAACCCCGCCGACGCCGAGGGCGCCGATGTGCAGCAGGGCCTCACCGCACTCGGTCGCTTCGGCCAGTCGTCGGACGTCGCCGCGACCGTCGCCCACCTCGCGGGTGACGCTGGTCGCTATGTCACTGGTGCCGCCATCGCTGTGGACGGTGGCTTCGCCGCTTGACCCTGGCGGCGACTCCGCCGCTGGATCCACGCGGATCGGCTCAGGCCGCTGTCCTCAGCGGCGCGGCCTGAGTCGATCCGTATGTCATCGCAGGCTATGCCCCGCCCCAGACGCCGGTGGCCGCGGTGCTCGTGGCGTAGTCGGCGAAGTCGCGCGGCGGCCGGCCGAGGGCGCGCGCAACACCGTCGGTCACCTGGGCGTTTCGCCCGTCCAGCAGGGTCGTGAACAGGTGTGTCAGTAACTCGATCGCCTCAGCGGAGACGCCTACGGCGGTGAGGCCGTCCGCGTACTCCTCGGGGGAAACCCGCACGAAGTTGATGGGGCGACGCGTGACTGTGGAGATCTCAGCGACCGCCTCACCGAAGGTGAGTAGCCGGGGCCCGGTCAACTCGTAGAGCTGCCCGGCATGTTTGTCATCGGTCAGCGCCGCCGTGGCCACCTCGGCGAGGTCGTCGGCGTCCACGAACGGCTCGGGTACGGCCCCGACCGGGAGAACGACCTCACCGCCGTAGACCGGCTCCAGGAGGTAGTCCTCGCTGAAGTTCTGGTTGAACCAGCTCGACCGCAGGACCGTCCACTCCACCCCGGCGGACTGGACGTGTTCCTCGGCGGACCGGGCACTCTCCTCCCCACGACCGGACAGCAGCACCAGTCGGGAGACCCCGGCCGCCACCGCGAGATCGGTGAACGCGGCAACCGTCTTCAGCGCGCCCGGCGCGGCGAGGTCCGGGTGGTAGGAGAGGTAGACGGCGTCCACATCCCGCAGAATCGGTGCCCAGGTTTCCTGGTCGGTCCAGTCGAAGGGCCGTTGGGCGGAGCGGGAACCAACCCGCACCGGTACGCCCTGACGCCGCAGGCGGGCCACGATGCGCCGGCCGGTCTTTCCGGTGCCGCCGAGGACCAGGGTGTGCTGTTGCTTTCGTTGGTCTGCCATAAGCCCAGTGAAGTGCGACAGCCCGAGACGGGACATAGCTAATCCGCGCGAGTTTATGTTCAATCGTCTACGTGGACGCGGTCGTAGGTCTTCTGGATGGCCCCCGAGCCCAGGGGGCGTTCCTGTTGCGCTCGGTCCTGACCCCGCCGTGGTCCCTGGCAATCCGGGACGAGGCACCCCTCACCCTGGTGGTCCTGGTCCGAGGTGACGCTTGGGTCGCGCCGGAGAAGGGCACGGCGGTCCGGTTGACCCCGGGGGACACCGCGATCGTTCGCGGCCCGGCCCCGTACCGGGTCGCCGACGACCTCTCCACGGAGCCGCAGGCCGTCATCCATCCCGGCCAACGCTGCACCGGCCCGGATGGTGGGGAACTCCGCGGGATGAGCGAGTGGGGGGTGCGGACCTGGGGCAACAGTGTGGACGGCCCGACGATGCTGTTGACCGGCACGTACCCGATGTGGGGTGCGGTCAGCCAGCGGCTGCTGATCGCATTGCCGCCGCTGCTCGTCGTGCCCGGCGACTCCTGGGACTCCCCGTTGATCCCGTTGCTGGCCGACGAGATCGGCAAGGACGACCCCGGTCAGGAGGTGGTCCTCGACCGGCTGCTTGACCTGCTGCTCATCGCGGTACTGCGGGAGTGGTTCGCCCGTCCCGGTGCTGAGCCCCCCGGCTGGTACCAGGCGCACGGCGATCCCGTCGTCGGCCCTGCCCTGCGAATGCTGCACCACGAGCCGGCCCGGCCGTGGACCGTGGCGGCACTGGCCGCCGAAACCGGAGTCTCCCGGGCGGCGTTTGCCCGGCGGTTCACCGCACTGGTTGGTGAACCGCCCATGTCCTATCTGACCGGCTGGCGGTTGAGCCTCGCCGCCGACCTGCTCCGGGAGCCACACGCCACCGTCGGCGCGGTCGCCCGCCAGGTGGGCTACGGCAGCTCCTTCGCGCTTAGCACCGCCTTCAAGCGCCGCCGTGGCGTGAGCCCCCGTGAACACCGCTCGGCCGCTTGGCGGTAGCAGTTCGAGGGCAGGATCCAGGCGGTCTGGGGGGCGGGGACACGTGACGCCCGTGGCAGACCGCTGTGGCGTCAGCGGGACACCCCTCGTCCCGGTCAAGGCCATAGAAGGCGAGCCCGACGGCGGGACTGGGCGGATAGCTACTCCAGTCAGTCAGTGTCTGCGCCGGCCCGCCTTGCATAGCCGCATACGTCGTGCACCCAGTAGTCCAGATACCTGGCCACGGCCTCGTGATTGGCAAGGTCCAGTGATAGCCACTCCCGTGCCGCTCGGACCATCTCAGCTATGGCCTGGTCATGCTCGTCAGGCTTGAGCTCCACCCGGTCGGTAGGTTCGCCCCAGATGAGGTACATGGAGCCGGCCGGATACACCTCGATCGACGCATGCGCAGACACCCCGTGGATGTCCCCCGCTACCTGCGTGGTCTGCGGCTTACCCAAGGAGGCGCCGTCGACACCGATCACGGTCTGCGTCACCGGGCCCAGGTGGGCGTCGGTCAGGTCAACCACCGGAACCTCGTCACCCACCTGCGTGGACAGTGTCAGCCCGAACGGGCGAGCCGGGCTCACCCGTCCCTGCTCGGTGCGGCTGTCGTAGAGCGGCAGCAGGCAGCGGTCCGAGGCGAACGTAGTCATAGCGGCCTCCATCATTGAGGGGTTTACCTTGCGATTTGTGGTGCTCCGAGTAGGCCGTGGGTGAGTAACACGGCGTACGCCTTCGCCCACGGCCAGCACCGCCGCGGGGTGCCGCACACGGGGCAGCGTCCGTCAACCTGGCGATGCTCGGCCAGGTCCCGCCACCACCGGCGGCTAGTCGCATCGGCCGATGTCACCGTCTGCTCCCGGCGCGTGGCGGGGGCGCCCAGTTGCCCTGCCCGACCGTGGCGAGGTAGTCGTAGGCGGTCGTGGTGGGCGGGCACGGCCATGCGGATCGGCAAATCGGGCACCGGTCGACGCGCGGCCAGTGCTCGGTGATGATCCGCCGGGCGGACAGGATCATCCGGTTGCGTAGCTGGACCGTCGACAGGCTGGCCGGGCGGGGCCGGGCGTGGGTGGCCATCACCGGCGGTTCGCCCGTTGCCGGGCAAGCGGGGTCAGCAACGGCCGGTTGTCGAAGATGACCGTCGGCTGGTTGTGTAGCGGGGAGTAGGCGCCGGCCCGCGCCGCGTACCGGGTGGCAGGGCCGACCGCGTCCAACCGTGCGGGCCGGCGGCGGCGGAGTCGGCGGATTAGCCGGATCATGCGCGTGCTCCCGCACCCTCGATGGTGGGTGAGGCGTCCGCCCTTTCGGCTGCAACCGCCCCTACCGGATCTGTCATGCACGGCTGATTCGGAGGGGGGCCGAACCAGCCGTGCCACCACAGAAGGTAAGCGTGCTATTACGCTGCGGCTCTCACGGAATGGGGGACCACCCCGTAGCGGGGTACTTCAGACCACACCCACCAACTCTGCGATGCTGCGCAATTCATCCCGATTAGTAGCAGTTTCCCTGGTCAGTAGCTCCCAAACCGTCGCCCGCATCAGCAGATTCAGCGAGGACTCCTCGGGGGACTCCCGGTGCGCGCGCTGCAGCATGTGGATCGCGGCGTAGTCATCGCGTTTGCTGGCGTATGCCCGTGCGAGGTGCGTGAAGTGGGAGTGTCGACGCTCAATTGACGGGGACCGACCAACGTCGACCCGTTCCGCGATTCGCGCGGCCTCCCCTGGTCGGGACAGCTCCAGCGTTGCTGCGGCACGGTGAATGGCCGCATTGGTCGGACCGAAAAAGATGAAGTGGTGCTCTGTCTCCCCGGTGCGGGCTGCGAGCGCGTCGGCCCGGTCAAGCACGTCAAGTGTCCGCCGTTCGTCTCGCAGCCGGGCGTACTGGATCGACAGCAGTAGGTGTAGCCCGCCTAGGGCAGCGAGGCGAGCTGGGTCGTCGGCGCTGCGCTGCTGGTCGGCGATGGCCTGCCGGCACATCTCCACCGCATCCTCGGTATGCCCTCGATTGGAGAGCACCTGCCCCATGTTCCACGCAGCGGACGCCCGATAGGCGGGATCATCGGCCTCGATTGCGGCTGTCAGCGCCCGGTCAGCGGCGATGATCGCAAGGTCCTGAGCGCCGACCCTCTTCGCAAACGCGCGGACGAGTAGGTACAGGTCGGCCGCGACTCGCTGGGCTTGCCTTCGTTCGTTGCCGTCGAGGCGGGCGACCGCGGCCCGGGATGCGTGTACCAGTCCCGGCAGGACCGGGCTGGTGTAGGTGTAGCGCTGCCGCGACTGGTGCCACGTCGTCCACGCCAGCCGGACTGCCGACTGTAGTTCAGCGAGGTTTGACAGTTGGTTGGCATCGGGCGCGTAGGCGGTCATGGCCGCCCGCAGCGGCGGCACCGATTCGTGTTCGGCCGGGTCATCGGGCATTACCCCGAGCGGATGGCCGGTGAGTTTGTAGAGGTCACGAACATTGAGAATCCGAGCAATCTCGATCCAGTCAGCCAGGCTGTTGACCGAGCGCTCTCCGGATTCCCACTTCCGCCACGCGCCCACGCTGACACCCTTGAGCTGGGCGCACACCTCCTGGGTGAGCCCGCGCCGCTTGCGATAGAGCTTTATCCGCGCACCGGGCGGCATTGGGTCGTGCTTCGGCTCCATGTTGGCCTCCCAGGTTGAGGTCTGGGCGCAGGCCGCCGGCCTCAACCCCGGCGGGCCGCCAACATCGACGGTACTCCCCGCCTCCACGCCAGGCTGTCACCTGTTCGCGTGGTCGCCTCGGGGCGCTAAGTCCCGTCCTCGTGGACGGAGTCCTCAGCCCGTACGGGGACGCGGCAACCGCCGGTCGGCTACACCGAGCACCCCTGCTTCCTGGCGAGGAATCTGTCCCGGGCACCCCACACGCGGTGCCTGGATCACTGAACTGGCCGCCGTACTGG
The DNA here is from genome assembly GCF_000378845.1 of Salinispora pacifica DSM 45544. NCBI lineage: Bacteria > Bacillati > Actinomycetota > Actinomycetes > Micromonosporales > Micromonosporaceae > Salinispora > Salinispora pacifica. Next base: position 4,969,788 of record NZ_KB905359.1, read on the forward strand.
ACATCGCCTAGGCCACGCCCTTCGGTGCTGGTTGACCAATCCATCGGGGTGTCTCTGTTGACGTGGTGTCAGGTGGACGGCGCGGCGACGCTACACGGTGCCACTTGTCCACCGTGCGCGGTGGTGAGAGCGTGCGATCATCACCCACTTCGTTGAGAGGTGTCACTATGACCACCGACGATCTGCTGGCCCGGCATCGGGCGGTCCTCCCGTCCTGGATGCCGCTCTACTACGACGAACCGCTCGAACTCGTCGCCGGCCAGGGGCGCCGGGTCACCGATGCGCAGGGCCGCACCTACCTGGACTTCTTCGGTGGCGTGCTGACCAACAGCATCGGTTACGACATTCCGGAGATCCGCGCGGCGGTGGAGCGCCAGCTGCGCACCGGACTCGTGCACACCTCGACGCTCTACCTGATCCGACAGCAGGTGGAGTTGGCCGAGAAGGTGGCCCGGCTGTCCGGGATCCCGGACGCCCGGGTCTTCTTCACCAACTCCGGCACCGAGGCCAACGAGGCCGCGTTGCTGATGGCTACCAACTATCGGCGTTCGCACCAGATCCTCGCCGTGCGAAACAGTTATCACGGCCGGTCGTACGCGACCATCGGGGTCACCGGCAACCGGGGTTGGTCGGCGAGCCCGCTGAACCCGTTGCAGGTGGCCTGGCTGCACTCGGGGGAGCGGCTGCGGGGCCTGCTGGCCCGGCTGCCCGAGGCGGATCGGATCGACGCGGCGGTGGAGGACCTGCGGGAGGTGTTGGCCACCCAGACCTCGGGTGATGTCGCCTGCCTGATCGCCGAGCCGATTCAGGGCGTCGGCGGATTCGTGCACGGCCCGGACGGGCTGCTCGCCGGCTGGCGCAAGGTGCTCGACGAGCACGGCATCCTGCTCATCTCGGACGAGGTGCAGACCGGCTGGGGGCGGACCGGCACGCACTTCTGGGGCTACCAGGCCCACGGCGTGACCCCAGACATGATCACCTTCGCCAAGGGCGTCGGCAACGGGTTCGCGCTCGCCGGTGTGGTCGGGCGGGCCGAGGTGGTCGAGTCGGTGCCGGCGATCAGCTTCTCCACCTTCGGCGGCAACCCGATCGCCACCGCCGCCGGCAACGCCGTCCTCGACTACCTGCTCGACAACGATCTGCAGGCCAACGCGGACCGGGTCGGCACGATCCTCAACGAGGGACTGCGCGCCGCGGTCGGTGGGCTGCCCGGGGTCGCCGAGGTACGCGGCAAGGGGCTGATGCTCGGCGTCGAGTTCGTCCTTCCGGGCACCGCGGACCCAGATCCAGGGCGAGCGACCCAGGTGTTCGAGGCGTGTCGGGCCGGTGGCCTGCTCGTCGGCAAGGGTGGCCTGTACGGGAACGTGGTGCGGATGGGCCCACCGTTGACCCTGACCGAGGAGGAGGCCCGGGAGGGGCTGGCAACGCTGGTGGACGCGATCCGGTCCGGCGGGACCGCGGCGGAGATGGCGGCATGAGTCTCATCGGGCACTTCGTGGACGGCAAGCTGCTCTCCGGCACGGCGGTGCGCCGCGGCGACGTCTTCGACCCGGCCACCGGCGTACGTACCGTTGAGGTCGAGCTGGCCTCCGCCGCGGAGGTGGCGGCAGCGGTCGAGGCCGCCGACCGGGCCGCGCGGAGTTGGCGAGACGCCTCCCTGTCACGGCGCACGGCGGTGCTCTTCGCCTTCCGGGAGCTGGTCCACGCCCGGCGCGACCGGCTCGCCGAGGTGATCACGGCGGAGCACGGCAAGGTGCTCGCCGACGCCGCCGGTGAGGTGCAGCGCGGGCTGGAGGTGATCGAGTACGCCTGCGGCATCCCCGCGGCGATGCGCGGCGGGTTCAGCGAGAACGTCTCGACCGAGGTGGACTCCTACAACCTGCGCCAGCCCCTCGGGGTGGTGGCGGTGATCAGCCCGTTCAACTTCCCGGTGATGGTGCCGCTCTGGTTCGTGCCGGTCGCGGTGGCGACGGGCAACGCGGTGGTGCTCAAGCCCAGCGAGAAGGACCCGAGCGCGGCGCTGCTGCTGGCGGAGTGGTTCGCCGAGGCGGGCCTGCCGCCGGGGGTGCTCAACGTGGTCAACGGGGACAAGGAGGCCGTGGACGCCCTGTTGGATCACCCGGCGGTGCGGGCGGTGTCGTTCGTCGGCTCCACGCCGGTCGCCCGCCATGTGCACCAGCGGGCGTCGCTGGCGGGCAAGCGGGTGCAGGCCCTCGGCGGGGCGAAGAACCACATGGTGGTGCTCCCGGACGCGGATCTGGACCTGGCCGCCGACGCCGCCGTCAACGCGGGGTTCGGGTCAGCGGGGGAGCGCTGTATGGCGATCTCGGCAGTGGTCGCGGTGGAGCCGGTCGCGGACGTGCTGGTCGCGAAGATCGCCGAGCGGATGGCGGGGCTGCGCACCGGCGACGGCCGGCGCGGCTGCGACATGGGCCCGCTGGTCACCGCCGCGCACGCCGAGCGGGTGCGCTCGTACGTCGAGGCGGGCGTGGCGGCGGGCGCGGTGCCGGTGGTGGACGGGCGGGACGTGCGCCCGGACGGGGACCCGAACGGCTATTGGCTGGGGCCGACCCTGTTCGACCGGGTCACCCCGGAGATGTCGGTCTACACCGACGAGATTTTCGGGCCGGTGCTGTCGGTGGTCCGGGTCGGTGCGTACGAGGAGGCCGTCCACCTGGTCAACACCAACCCGTACGGCAACGGGACGGCCATCTTCACCAACGATGGGGGCGCAGCCCGGCGCTATCAGCACGAGGTGGAGGTGGGCATGGTCGGGATCAACGTACCGATCCCGGTGCCGATGGCGTACTACTCCTTCGGCGGCTGGAAGGCGTCGCTCTTCGGCGACCTGCACGCGCACGGCGAGGACGGGGTGCGCTTCTTCACCCGGGGCAAGGTGGTCACCAGCCGTTGGCTGGACCCCCGACACGGTGGGGTCAACCTGGGGTTCCCCACCCAGACCTGAGTACCCGCAGGGTGCCCGCCCCGGCCAGGTAGGCCACCAGCGCCGGGACGGGCAGCCCGAGCAGCAGCGGGGCGTCCCGTGGGGCGGTCGCGTTGATCACGAGCGCGGCGACGACGGCGACGAAGGCGGCGACGGTGAGCACGCTGCGGCCGGTGGTCCGCCAGTGGTGCTCCACCCGGTCGTCCGATGGCGGGGCGGGCGCTCGGGCGGCTGGGGGGCGGCCGGTGCGCGCCTCGATCGGACCGAAGATGGCGACCAGGACAGCCAGGAACACCCCGAGGATCAGCACCCAGGGGATCCGCCAGGCCAGCCAGGCGGCCGTGCCGGCGGCCGGGGTCGGCAGCAACCCCACCGCATCCAGGGCGCCGATCGCCAGGATCGCCGCGCTCAGGTGCCACAGGAAGACCGTCAGTACGACGCTGTTCACCGCGATCACCGCCATCCAGGGGCGGTCGCGGCGTAGCCAGCGCTGCGCCGGCCGGCGCAGCAGTAGGAGGAGCCCAAGCTGTGCGGTGCTCACCGCCAGTAGCGCGAGGCTGGGCGGGGCGGCGTTGTTCAGCCGCTCACCCGGAATGTTGATCATGCTGACCGGGTACGGGCCGGGGCCGGTCAGCAGAATCGCCACCGCCAGCCCGCCGAGTAGCGCCGTCCACCCGGCCCGCCGGGACAGCGGTAGCCGCCGGGTCCGGAGCCCCGCCGAGCGGCCGCGCGGTGCCGTGGCGTCAGCGTCTTTCTTGTCCGCGTCGTACCAGGCGAAGCCGATCTGGTGAATGGCCAGCCAGCCGAAGAGATAGTTCGGCAGGGCGGCGTCGTGCAGATTGAGTTCGCGCGTCAGGTCGCCCACCGCGACCAGGACGGCCAGCGCCACCGGTACGAGTAGCCCGTACCGCCGGTGCAGCGCGTACATCACCGGGGTCAGGGGCACCACGAGGAGGTACGCGGCGAGGAACCACAGCGGGATGGTGGCGAAGTAGACCACGGTCCGGACCAACGACGGGTCGGCGCCGCCAAGCCGGGCGGCGAGTCCGGCGGCGGCGAGGACGAGGATCAGCACGCTGGTGGGCCGGAGCAGGCGGGCACTGCGGCCGAGCAGCCAGCCGGTGGCGTCCCCGCCGCGACGGCGGTGCGAGGCCAGGGACGCGGCGTTGGCGTACCCGCCGACCAGGAAGAAGATCGGCATGACCTGGACCGCCCAGGTCACTGGGTAGGCCCAGGGAAAATCGGGGAGCGCGGAGCGCGCGGTGGGTTGCCCGGAGGCGTCGTGCGCGATGTCCACGACGCTCCAGTGACCGAGAACGACCATGATGATGGCGAGGGCCCGGAGCAGGTCGAGGTAGCGGTTCCGGCTCGCCGGTGTCGCCTCGGCGAGTCGGCGCAGGCGGCCCATGAGCGTAAGCGTAGGGGAAGGTGCTGCTCACCGTCGGTGTTCGCCCAGATGTGGCTGTTGGCCGGCACCCGGTTCGGGTGCCGGCCAACAGCTTCTTTCCCCCTTTGTGTGGGTCAGGTCTGCGGGGGTTTGTTTGTGGGTGGTGCGGGTGGGGTCAGCTGGTCCAGTGCTCGGCCACCAGGTCAGCGGCCTGGGTCTCCCACTGGGCGTAGTGGAACGGGAACGCCGACACCTGCACCTTCTGCGCGGCCTCGGTCAACGGCATGTCCTGCCAGCCCTCGACCTGCTTGAGGCCGTTGAGGAAGGCGGTGGTGGAGTAGGCGGGGTCGGTGATCTGCTCCACNNTGCCCCANCCNGANGANGGGCGCTGCTGGAACAGGCCCTGCGAGTCGTGGTCGTTACGCGCGCCCAGGTGTCCCAGGTTCTCCAGCTTCGACTCCTGCAGGCTGGTGCCGATCGCGACCACGGCGGCGCGCTCGTCCATG
>NZ_KB905359.1:4974724-5337241 GCF_000378845.1 Salinispora pacifica DSM 45544
ACCAAGGACGCTACGACGCAGAATCGTGTTCATCATGAGGGTTGCTCCATTCGGGGGTCGACACCCACACGCACGCCCGAAGGAAAAGGGGGGCCTTCAGGCGGCAAAGGGGCGGGTGCAAGCACCGTCCGGCGCTCAAACAGGGAAGAGAAGATCCTCGGCTACCGCGGCCGGGGGGACACGCACGGCGCCGGGTCCAGATGTAACGACCGGCGGGCCGCCAACATTCCGGGGCTCACGCACGGCTGGCATCCGCCATCGGCGGAACGCCGGCTCGGTCGTACGCATGGTGTAACGCCCTGACGGCGGCCGGGATTCCGCCACCACCGTGCCCCCGACCACACCCCAAACCGGCATGAGTCACGCGAAACCATCTGCAGGGTCCGGGAAGGCTCAAACCACGCGCCCCCCGCCGAGTTGTCCGGATGTGATCACGCCCGGTCGGTGCGGTCCGGGAGCGTGCCGGCCGGCCCGGCGGGTCGGCGCCAAAGATAACGTTTTGAAAACTTCATCCATGGTCTTGACATGAAGTGGGGGTCAGTAAGAAATTTTACCAACAGTAAACTTTCTTTGCGGAAAGAGTCCCGGATGGTTGATCGCGAGGTGGGCACCACCGCGGAGCCCGTGGTGGCCAACGCCGACGGGCTCGACCGCCGCGGCGTCCGTGCTGATGCGGCCGACGGCGTGCTGGCCCGGGTCCGGGCCGGGGTGGGCGACCTGACCGGGGCCCTGCGCCGGGTCGCCGAACACGTGCTCAGCGACCCGGAGGCCGTCACCCGCGCCACCATCGTCGAGCTGGCCGAGGGCAGTGGCACCTCCCCGGCCACCATCACTCGCTTCTGCCGGGCAATGGGCTTCGAGGGCTATGCGGACCTTCGGCTCGGCATCGCCGCCGAGAGCGGTCGGGCCCGCCTGGCCGGTTGGGCCGTCGACATCGGCCGCGAGATCCAGCCCGGTGATCCGCTGCGCCGGGTGCTCGAACAGATCATCGCCGCCGACACCCGGGCGATGCACGACACCGCTGCCCTGCTCGACCTCGCCGAGGTGGAGCGGGCCGCCGCGGCGATCGCCGCGGCGGGCCGGGTGAACATCTTCGGCGCCAGCGGTAGTGCCCTGGTCGGCGAGGAGATGCAGTTCATGCTGCACCGCATCGGAGTCGCCGCCTGGGCCTGGAACGACGTGCACGAAGGGCTGGCTTCGGCGGCCCTGCTGGGAGCCGGGGACGTCGCCCTCGGCGTCTCGTACGGCGGCCGGACCCGGGAGACCATCGAGATGCTGGCGGAGGCCGGCAGCCGGGGCGCGACCACCGTCGCGGTGACCGGCTTCGCCCGCTCGCCGCTCGCCGAGCTGGCGGAGATCGTGCTGCTCACCGCCAGCGGTGCCACCACCTTCCGCCCCGACGCGCTGTCCGCCCGGCACCCCCAACTGGTCGTACTCGACCTGCTCTACATCGCCGTCGCCCAGCGCACCCACGACCGAGCCCACGCGGCCCTGCGACGTACCGCCCAGGCCGTTGAGGGGCACAAGGCGGCGAAGGAGGCCAGCTCATGACCAGCGCACCTCGGTACGTCGAAGCGGTCCCGCTGACCGCCGAGGCCGTACGACGGATTCACCAGTCCGCAGTGGTACCCCCGTTCTACCGCTAAGGAGAATCGCATGTCCGCTACCCCCGATCTCAACCGTCGGACCCTGCTGCGACGCGCCGCAGCCGCGGGTCTGCTGACCATCCCCGCTGCCGGCCTGCTCAGCGCCTGCGCCGGCAGCGAGCCGGCCCAGGAGCAGAGCTCCGACGTCGAGAAGAGCAAGGACAACCCGTTCGGCGTCCAGGACGGCAGCTCCGTCAAGGTGGTCATCTTCAACGGCGGGCTGGGCGACCAGTGGGCCAAGGAGGACGAGGCCGTCTTCAAGGCCAAGCACCCGAACGTCACGGTCAACATGTCCTCGACCCAGAAGATCAAGACCGAAGAGCAGCCGAAGATGGCGACCCAGCCCAGCGACGTCGTCATGAACTCCGGTGCCGACATTATGGACATCAGCACTCTGGTCAACGAGGGTGCGATCGAGCCGCTGGAGGATCTGCTCGCCGCTCCGGCGTGGGACAGCGAGGGCACGGTGGCGGACACCCTGCTGCCGGGGACCGTCAACGACGGCACCTACCAGGGCAAGTTCTACGTGGTGAACGTCGCCTACACGGTTTGGGGCAACTGGTACAACGCCGCCCTCTTCGAGAAGGAGGGTTGGCAGCCGCCGAAGACTTTCGACGACTTCTTCGCTCTCGCGCCGAAGATCAAGGCGAAGGGCATGGCCCCGTACGTCTACGACGCGGTGCACGGCTACTACCCGCGCTGGGCGCTGATGGCGACGATCTGGAAGTCCGCCGGCAAGCAGGCGGTGATCGACATCGACAACCTGAAGGAGAACGCCTGGAAGGCCGACGGGGTGCTGCCGGCCCTGGAGGTGTGGGAGAAGCTGGTCAAGGACAAGCTGCTGCTCCCCGGCCAGCTCGACCACACCCAGTCGCAGCAGGCGTGGCTCGACGGCAAGGCCGCCTTCATCCAGCTCGGCACCTGGCTGAAGAACGAGATGGCGGAGACCATTCCCCCGGGCTTCGAGATGAGGCTGTCGGATTACTGGAGCCTGGGGGCGGGCGACAAGGCGCCGAACGACGTCTACGCCGGTGCGGGCGAGGGCATCGTCGTGCCCTCGAAGGCACCGAACAAGGCCGCCGCCAAGGAGTTCCTGCGGGCGGTGCTCTCCAAGGAGGGCTCGGCGAAGTTCGCCGAGCTGACCAAATCCCTCGCCTCCACCAGGGGCTCCGGGGACAACGTCCAGGACTCGGCGTTGGCCAGCGCCAACGAGCTGATGAGCAACGCTCCGCAGGATCTCGTCTCGGTCAAGTTCTGGAACTTCTACGCCGACCTGGACAAGGAGAGCCAGAACCTCTCCGCGGAGCTGATGGCTGGCCGGCTGACCGCCCAGCAGTTCGTTGACGGCATGCAGGGCGCCGCCGACAAGGTCGCCGGCGACTCGTCGATCAAGAAGCAGACCCGCTCCGCCTGAGCCGAACGGAAAGAGTGAGTCCCATGCGGCATGGTGTCGCGCGTTTCGTCATCGGCTTCCTGGCCCTGCCGGTCGCGCTCTACCTCTTCTACGTGGTCTGGCCATTCGCCCAGGCGGCTGGTTACTCATTGACCGACTGGGGTGGCTACTCCGATCGGCAGCAGTTCGTCGGGCTGGAGAACTACGTCCGGCTCCTCTCCGACGAGCTGATCAGGAAGGCCTTCTGGCACAACGTCTTCTTCCTGGTCACCGTGCCGCTGTTCACGATCGCGCTGGCTCTGTTTCTCGCGTTCCTGCTCAACGTGGGCGGACGCGAGGACAGGGCCGGCATCCGGGGTGTCCTCGGCTCCGGTGTTTACAAGATTATCTTTTTCTTCCCGCAGGTGCTGTCGCTGGTCGTCGTCGCCGTCATGTGGCAGCAGATCTACCGGGCCGACGGGCAGGGCCTGATCAACGGCGTGTTGATGAAGGTCGGGCTGGTCGATCGGGACAACCCGATCGCGTTCACCAATGACCCGGAACCCTTCCTCGGCGTCCCCGCGGTGCTCTGGTGGCTGCTGCTGATCGCGGTCTGGAGCGGCGCCGGGTTCTACATGGTGCTCTTCTCCGCGGCGATGCAGTCCATTCCGAAGGACGTCTTCGAGGCCGCCATTCTCGACGGTGCCGGTCGGTTTCACACCTTCTTCCGGGTCACGCTGCCGCTGCTGCGGGACACCGTCTCGGTCGCCTGGATCTATCTGGGCTTCATCGCCCTGGACATGTATGCCCTGGTCTTCGTGATGACGCCCAGCCAGGGTGGCCCGAACCACGCCAGCGAGATCTTCGCGTCGGTGCTCAACTTCACCGCCTTCCAGAAGGGCCAGTTCGGTTACGCCTGCGCGATGGGTGTGGCGCTGGCGATCTTCGCGATTCTCCTGGCCGCGGCGCAGCTGAAAATCACCCGCCGCGAGCGGATTGAGTACTGAGGAGCCGACGATGAGTACGGTGACCCACGACCCCGGTCCCGTCGGGCCGGATCTTGTTCCGCCGGCCCGCACCACGTCGGCCCGCCGTTCTGGGTCTGGCGGCCGGCGGCCCGGCACGCAGATCTTCAACGGCTTCTCCCACCTGTTCCTGCTGGTCTGGGCGATCATGGTCGTCTACCCGCTGATCTGGGTGGTCATGTCGGCCCTGAAGAGCGACGCGGAGGTGATCCGGCAGCCGCTGTCGCTGCTTCCGGAGACCCTACGCTGGGAGAACTTCGGCCGGGCCTGGACCGAGGGGCAACTCGGCGACTTCTTCCTCAACACCGTGCTCGTGTTGGCGGGTAGCGTCACGCTGACCATGCTGTTCGGTTCGATGGCCGCGTACGTGCTGGCGCGTTACGACTTCCCCGGTAACCGACTGATCTACTACATGTTCCTGTCCGGCCTCACGCTGCCGATCTACCTCGCCGCCGTGCCGCTGTACAAGGGCGTCTTCAACACCGGGGTGTTCTTCCCGCCGCTCGGGCCGAACAAGCACCTGATGCTGATCCTGGTGTACGTGGCGTGGTCGCTGGCGTTCACGGTCTTCTTCATGCACTCCTTCTTCCGGACCCTGCCGAACGCGATCGCCGAGGCGGGTCTGATCGACGGGGCCTCACACACCCGGCTGTTCTTCAGCGTGATGCTGCCGATGGCGAAGCCGGGCCTGATCAGCATCGGTATCTTCAACATGCTCGGGCAGTGGAACCAGTGGTATCTGCCGACGCTGCTGATGCAGTCCGTAGATGGTGAGTCGAAGAACCAGGTCATCGCCCAGGGCCTGATCGACCTGTCGGTCAATCAGGGGTACAAATCCGACTGGTCCGGGCTCTTCGCCGGGGTCACCATGGCGATGTTGCCGGTGTTGATCGTGTACATCGTCTTCCAACGCCAGGTGCAGTCGGGCTTGACCGCAGGCGTCGGCAAGTAGCCTGCCGCCATTCCGGCGAACCGCCGCCCGCCCAGCGAATCCGGCCCACCAGCCCGGTGGATCGGTTGTCGGCCAGCCTCGCGACTGATTTGTTGCCGGGCTGGCCGGCGATGTCGTACCGGGCGGGCAGAATCGCGATCATGGCGGCGGTGGTGGCGGTGGTGGCGGGTGCGGACCATCGACTCCCCGCTGCTCCGGGGGCGGGCACCGGGGTCGGCGGGGGAGTGCTGCAACCGCTCGACGCTGCCGGAGCGCCGATCGGGCTGCCGGAGCAGGTCGCCGACCTGGCTGCCGCGGTGGCCGACCGCGAGCGAAGGGAGCGCCCTCGCTGGGTTTGGGCGTCCGGTGCGGCGCTCTACCCCGTGTTGCTGCGGGCCGGGGTGCGGGTTGACCGTTGCCACGACGTCGAGCTGACCGAGGCGTTGCTCCTCGGCCACGCGGGCCGGTGGGGTGAGCCGCGTTCCCTCGCCGCCGCCTGGGCGCGCCTGACCGGCGCGCCGGTGCCGCCCGATCCGCCGCCGCGGTTGGCCGAGCCCCCGGGCTACGGCCAGGGTGCGCTCTTCGAGTCGCTGCCGGCTCCGCCGGGTCCTGGCATCGCGGCCCTGACCCGGGTCTACGCCGACCAACTCGCTCGGATCGCCGCCACCGAGCAGCCGGGCCGATTCCGGCTGTTGGTGGCGGCCGAGTCAGCGGGGGCGCTGATCGCCGTCGAGTTGGGGGCGGCGGGGCTGCCGTGGCGGGTGGACGTGCACGACGCCCTCCTCGGCGAGCTACTCGGTGCCCCCTCCCCGGTGGGTGGGCCGCCACATCGGCTGGCGGAGCTGGCCGCCCGGATCGCGGCCGCCTTCGACGTTCCGCAGCTGCACGTCGATTCGCCGCTGGAACTGGTGCGGGCGTTCGCCCGGGCGGGGGTGGAGGTGCCGAACACCCGGTCCTGGGTGCTGCGTGGCGTTGACCACCCCGCGGCGCCGCTGGTCCTGGCGTACAAGGAGCTCTACCGGATCTGGACGGCGCACGGCTGGGCCTGGCAGGACGCCTGGGTGCGGGAGGGTCGGTTCCGCCCGGAGTACGTACCCGGCGGTGTGGTCTCCGGCCGGTGGGCGACCCGAGGTGGTGGGGCGCTACAGATCCCGAAGGTGATTCGGCGGGCGGTGGTGGCGGACCCGGGTTGGACGTTCGTGGTGGCCGACGCGGGGCAGCTCGAGCCGCGGATCCTGGCGGCGGTCTCCGGTGACACTCGGCTCGCCGCCGCGGCCCGGGCGGGCGACCTGTACGCCGCTCTGGCCGCCGATGCGTTCGGCGGGGACCGGGCGCGGGCCAAGGTGGCCCTGCTCGGCGCCATGTACGGGCAGACCGGCGGTTCGGCGGCACCGGCGTTGGAGGTGCTGCGGCGTAACTATCCGGCGGCCTTCGGCTATGTGGAGACAGCCGCCCGCAGTGGCGAGGCCGGCGAGTTGGTTCGCTCTTGGCTCGGCCGTACCTGCCCACCCGGCTCGGTCGAGCTTGCTGAGGTGGATTCGGTCCCGGCCGGGGGCGAGGGGGGTCGGTCGGCGCGGGCGCGGGCGCGTGGCCGGTTCACCCGGAACTTCGTCATCCAGGCCACCGCCGCCGAGTGGGCCGCGACGCTGTTGGCCATGCTCCGGGGGGAGCTGGCTGGCAGCGACGCCAGGCTGGCCGGCGGCGACGCCGAGCTGGTCTTCTTCCAGCACGACGAGGTGATCGTGCACTGCCGCGCCGAGCGGGCCGCGGCGGTGGCCGCGGCGGTGACCCGGTGCGGGGAGCGGGCGAGCGCGTTGCTTTTCGGGCGGACGCCGGTGCGTTTCCCGCTCGATCTCTCCACCGTTGAGTGCTACGCCGACGCCTACTGACACCGGTCCTCGGGGTGTGGGCGGGCTGGCGGGCCGGAGCTGCTGGTTCGGCCCGCGCCCGGGGACGCTGTCAGTCCCGGGCAGCGCCGTCAGTCCCGGCCACACACCTGACTCTTGCCTTTTGTCTCTAATGGTCGGAATATCCGATTCACGGCCGGAACCTGAACGCTGACTGCTCGTTGGGTCCGTTGTGCGTCCCGGACCGGGCGGGTGGCCTGCCCGGTCCGTTACCAAGACGGAGGTGGCACCGCTGAACCGGACCGCAGGAATGATCATCGCCGCGGGTGGCGGGCGCCGGATCGGTGGCCCCGAGGCGCTGCTGTGCCAGGGCGAGAAGCCGCTGGTGAGCACGATGATCGACACGATGACGGCGGCGGGCTGCGAGCAGATCGTGGTCGTCCTCGGCGCCGCCGCCGACCAGGTACAGGAAACCGCTGACCTCACCCCGGCCACCGTCGTGGTGAACCGGGCCTGGGGAACCGGAGTGGGCTCCTCGATCAAGGCTGGCCTCGCGGCGATCGACGACGACGCCATCGAAGCGATGGTCGTCGTTCCGGTGGACATGCCGGGCCTGACCGCGGCGGCGGTCCAGCGGGTCGCCGCACTGCCGTACCCGGACGTGCTGGTCTGCGCCACCTACGGCGGACTGCGCGGCTACCCGATGCTGTTCGGCCGCCGGCACTGGTCCGGCATCGCCACGCTGGCCAGCGCGGACGTCGGCGCCCGTCCGTACCTGCTGGCACACAAGGACCAGATCGTCGACATCTCCTGTGACACCGTCGCCGACGGCAGCCGGGTCGACAGCCCGGAGTTGATGGCCCTGTACGGGTTGACCATCCCGCCGCAGCGGGTCGGCGCGTAGTCAGCCCGGCAGATCGAACAGGTCGGCGGCGTTGGTCCAGCACACCCGCCGCAACCAGGCGTCGCCCAGGTCGAGTCGGGCCAGCGCGGTGAGCTGGGCGGCGTACGCGTAGGGCAGGTTGGGAAAGTCGCTGCCGTGCAGCACCTTGCCAGCCAGGCCCAGCTCGCGTAGCCGGGGCAGCTCCGCGGCGGGGAAAGGCACGGCCTGGTCGAAGAACGGGGTGAAGGCCATGGTGGTGTCCAGCCGTACGTTCTCGTACCGGTCGGTGAGGTCGAGGAAGGCCGTGTAGTCGGGTGCGCCGAGGTGCGCCACCACCGCGGCGAGTCGCGGGTGCCGGGCGAGTAGGGCGGCGAAGGGGCCGGGGCCGGTGTGTGCGGTACCGGCCGGAGCGTGTCCGGCGTGCACCACCACCGGCACCCCGGCGTCGGCGAGCAGCCCCCACACCGGATCGAGCAGCGGATCGGTCGGGGCAAACCCGCCGACCTGCACGTGCACCTTGAACACCCGGGCACCGGCGGTGAGCGCCTCGGTGACGTAGTGGGGTGCCGCCGGCTCGGGGAAGAACGTGGCCGAGGGGAGACAATCCGGGTTCGCGCGGGCGAAGTCGAGGGTCCAGGAGTTCAGGTCGGCGGCCATCGCGGGGCGGTGCGCGTACGCCAGGGCAGTGAACGCCCGTACGCCCATCCGGCGCAGGTGCGCCAACCGCTCCGCGTCGCTCCACCGGTAGCGGATGGGCCAGGTGGTACCGAGGAGTGGACCGGCCCCATCGAAGTACGCCCACACCCGACGCAGCAGCCGGGGCGGGAGGAAGTGCACGTGCACGTCGGCGATGCCGGGTAGGCCGAGCCCCTGCCAGAACGCCGGGACGTCGGCGTCGTTGGCCTCGTCGATGGTCACCGGCACCGCCGTCAGACCTCGATGTTGAAGCGATTGAGCAGGTGCGGGGCGACCAGCCCGATGGCGGAGAGCACCGCGACGATGGTGAGCGCGGTCCGGACGAACACCACCTCGGTCTTGCCGCCCGCCCGGAGTGCGATCGAGTCCGGCAGACTGATCATCCGCCACATCCGACGTTTGATCGGGATTGGCCAGAGGATCGGCACCCCGGCCCGAGTGATCATGTCGCCGAGGATGTGGACGAAGCAGCCGACGCCGACGGCCAGCCCGATCATCGGGTATCCGCGGTCTCCCGGCAGGGTGGCGAAGGTGAACCACGCCGCGGCGAGCGAGGCGAGGGTCACCACGAGCCAGCCGGCGCGTTCGGCCCAATCGTCGAAGAGGCCGCGCAGGGCGAGACCGAACATGAAGAAGAGGATGCCGATCACGGCCCACTTGCCGTACGCGGCGCAGAGCGCGGTGGTGCCCCAGCCGACCAGCACGGTGAAGGGGATGGTGTGGGTCAGGGTGCGGTGCCCGTTGGTGCGGCGCGGGTCCCGACTCAGCTTCGTCGCATAGTAGACGCCGAGCGACACCTTCTCGGTCACCTCGGCGACGAAGAGGGAGACGACGCCGAAGGTGCGGGCGACCGTGGCGCCACCCTGGTTTCGGGTGACCTTGCCGGAGAGGTCGAGGTCCGGAAAGAGCGCACCCCCCGCGCAGACCGCGGTGCCGACGGCGAGTGCGAGCGGCGACTGCTCGTAGCCGGCGAAGTGGTCCAGCGCCAAGGAGCCGGCCAGCCACACCGTCGCGCCAGACAGCGCGTGCGACGGTCCCATCATGCCCGCTCACCCTCCCCGGATCCCGGACGCCCAGCAGCTACGTCACTGTAGTGCAGTGGGGGCACCACTCGGGAGCGCACCCGCCTCCGAACGGGACGGTACGGTCCGGAGGAGCTCGGATCCGGCCGCTGGCTGCCCCGGCCCTGGGGCGAGAAATGAGGTGACCGGGTTGGTGGGGGCGGCTACGGTGGCGCCGATTGTTGACGGGAGGGCGACATGACAGGTGCACGCCGACACGGGCAGGTGCTCATCTTCGATGCCGACGACACGCTCTGGGAGAACAACATCGTCTTCGAGCGGGTCATCGAGGACTTTCTGACCTGGGTGGAGCACCCGACCCTGGAGCGCACCGAGATCCGTACGATCCTCGACGACATCGAGCGGGCCAACGCGGTCGTGCACGGCTACGGCAGCAAGGTCTTTCTGCGCAGTCTCGGTGAGTGTTTCGAGCGGCTGCGGGAGCGGCCGGCCACGGCCGCCGAGCGGCGGGGAATCGAGGAGCTGGCCGTCGCCCTGGTCGAGCACCGGGTGGAGCTGATGCCGGGGGTGGCCGCGGCGTTGGACGAGTTGGCCGGCCGGCACGAGCTGTTCCTGCTCACCAAGGGCGACCAGGAGGAACAGCAGCGAAAGCTGGACGCCTCGGACCTGCTGCAGCACTTCCGGGCCGCGCACATCGTGCCGGAGAAGGACGTGACCACCTACCGGTGGCTGGCCAATGAGCACGACTTCGCGCCGTCGCGTGCCTGGATGATCGGGAACTCCCCGAAGTCGGACATTCTTCCGGCTCGGGCGGCTGGCATGAACGCCGTCTACCTCCCGAACGAGCACACCTGGGTGTTGGAGGACGACGCGTTGGACCACGACGACGCGGCGGTGCTACACCTCACCGCCTTCCCCGACCTGCTGCGTCACTTCTGATGTGGAGCGCTCCGCCGCTGCTGGTGGGCGGAGCGCTCACACGTCCGTGCCGCGGACGATTGCCACCGCCACCCGACAGAACTCGTCCATGTCGGGCTGGAACCCGGCCGCGATGTCCGGGTGTAGACCGGAGCGGGTCTCGTCCAGCAGCCGTTGGCAGACCTGCTCGACCGGCTCGCCGGCGTAGCTTTCCCGGACCCGGTCGGTGGCGGCCTGAAGCGCCGAGGTCAGCTGCTCCTCCAACGGGCCACGCAGCTTCTTCTGTACCGGGTCCCGGGGATCCAGCGTGACGTGTGGCTCGGACATCGGCGCTCCCTTCCTCGGCGACCGGGTACCCCGCCCGTTGGCGTCGGTTACACCGCGGTCGGCACGGCGGCGACCCGCACCTCGTACGAGTAGTCCTCCGCCGGCTCCTCCCGGTACGTCATTGTTCTGATCTGCCGGTCATCGTCGTAGAGTGCGACGTCCACCAGGACGCCGAGGTGGGCCAGACCGATGCTGGCCACCCGCTTCTTGTCCTGGAGCACCGCACACACCCCGCCGAGTAGCGTGCTGGCGTCGGATGTGCGGTGCCCCGGCGGGCAGCGCAGCACGAGGTCTACTTCGATCGGCCCGGACAACGGGGTCCAGCCGGTGTGCTGAGCCGCCGCACAGGCCGCTTGAAGTAGGGCACGGACCCTCGTTGCCTGCCGATGCCCGGCGGCGAAGATGGACAACGCTTCGGTTTTGACCGGTGGCAGGCCGCTCACCTTGACGGTCAGGGCGACAGCGCGGGTGTCCTGCACAACGGCACCTCCTTGTTGCGGACGATCCTGCCCAATCAGCGACGCAGCGGTGTGGGTTCGCCGGAAAACCGGCCGATCGGGCGGGCAGGGTTGGCCGAGGCGTGTCGACGTCGCTGGCGAACGCGCAGGTAAGGCTAGTCCACCTGGTGCGCTCTGGGTAACTGTTCGCTCACTCGACGAGATGTTGCCCGGCTAGGATGCGGTCGAGGTGGACCGAATGAACTCCACGATCACCTTACCGAGCTGCTCTCCCGCGTCCTCCTGGAGGAAGTGCCCGGCTCCCCTGAGCACCGGGTGGTCGAGTCCGGCAGCACCCGGTACGCTGCGGCGCAGCACCGGTGCCATCCCCCCGGTGATCGGATCCTGGTCGCTGAACGCCACCAGGAACGGGCGCTCCCAACGGGAGAGTTCGGTCCAGGCGGCGCGGTTGGCGGTGCTGGCCGGATCGTCTGGTGCGGTCGGCACCAGGGTGGGCATGGTGCGGACGCCGGCGAGGTAGGACTCGTCCGGGAACGGCGCGTCGTACGCTGCCAGCTCCGCCTCGGTCAGCTCGCTCTGGCAGCCCGACTGCACCAGCCGGGACACCGTCAGCTCGGGGGCCGTCTCGACCATCCGCCGGAACTGCCACCAGAGCTCCGGCATCGGCTGATCACCGGTGGGCAGCCCGGTGTTGGCAGCCACCACCCGGGCGAAGCGGTCCGGGTGCTCGGCGACCAGGCGGAGTCCGATCAGGCCGCCCCAGTCCTGCCCGACCAGCGTCACCCCGGTCAGGCCCAGCTTGTCGAAGGCGAAGCTGCGGATCCACTCGACGTGCCGGGCGTAGCTGTGCTCGCTGCGCTCGGCCGGCTTGTCGGACCGGCCGAAGCCGATGAGATCCGGTGCGATGGCCCGCAGTCCGGCGTCGGCAAGCACCGGGATGACCTTCCGGTACAGGAATGACCAGCTGGGTTCCCCGTGCAACAGCAGCACCGGTTGGCCATCCGCCGGGCCGGCCGTGACGTAGGCCATCCGTAGGCCGTCCAGGTCGACGTGGTGGGGCTCGTAGGGGAAATCGGGCAGGTTGGTGAACCGGCTGTCCGGAGTACGCAGTGCAGACATGGCAGTCAATATCGCACAGTGCGCCGGTGTGCGGTTAGCGCGCTCAGCGGACCCGGGCCGACTGGGAGACGGCGTCCGCCCCTTCCCGCTCGATGGTGGTGAGGCTGTCGATCGTGGTGGCGGCGATGTTGCGCATCGCGTCCTCGGTAAAGAAGGCCTGGTGACCGGTGATCAACACGTTGGGGAAGGTGTTGAGCCGGGAGAAGTCGTCGTCATCGAGGACCCGGTCGGAGAGGTCCTCGAAGAACAGGTCGGTCTCCTCCTCGTACACGTCGAGACCGAGATAGCCGATCTGGCCGTTCTTGAGCCCGTCGATCACCGCCCGGGTGTCCACCAGCGCCCCACGGCTGGTATTGATCAGCATTACCCCCCGGCGCATCTGGGCGATCCGTTCGGGATTGATCAGGTGCTCGGTGTCCGGGGTCAGCGGGCAGTGCAGGGTGATGACGTCCGAGTCGCTCAGCAGGCGGGGCAGCGGCACGTACTCGATCCCGGCCGCGGCCACCGCGTCGTCCGGGTACGGGTCACTGGCGATGACCCGGCAGCCGAACCCGGACAGGATGCGGGCCACACAGAAGCCGATCTTCCCGGTGCCGACGACGCCGACGGTCCGGCCGTGCAGGTCGAAGCCGAGTAGCCCGGTGAGCGCGAAGTTGTGCTCCCGGACCCGGTTGTAGGCCCGGTAGACCTTGCGATTGAGGGCGAGGATCAGGGCAACCGTGTGCTCGGCCACGGCGTACGGGGAGTACTCCGGCACCCGGACCACGGTGAGGCCGAGCCGGCGGGCGGTGGCCAGATCCACGTGGTTGAAGCCGGCGGAGCGGAGCGCGATCAGGCGGACGCCGTCCGCGGCCAGCCGCTCCAGCACCTCGGTGCCGAGGTCGTCGTTGACGAACGCGCAGACCGCCGCTGCGCCGCTGGCGAGCTTGGCGGTCTGCGGGGTCAGTCGGGGCTCGAGGAATTCCAGGTCGTGGCCGTCTGCTGGGTTGGCTGCCGACAGGAACTCCCGGTCGTACGGCTTTGTGCTGAACACCGACACGCGCATCAGGAACCTCCCGGTGAAACCCTACGGCCTGTGTGTTTGCCCGCGAAGGGCGGGTTGTCGACTGGGATCTACGGCGGCTGACACCGCCCGGCCCCGCCGTGGGTTGACGCTGATCGCAGCCTCCGCGTGCGTCATCGTCGCCGGGTTGGTGACTTTCGGTGTGGGCTCGCTCGGTGCCGGTCTGGGCTGCTGCTCGGCGGTGGGGTCACCTGTACGGCCCGGGCGTGGTGGTACCCGGGATCGCCTGGCGACCTGCCGACGGTGCGGCGGCGAGGACGGTAGCTCGTCGGCCGAGGCGCACCCAGGTGGAAACTGGACAACGCCCCGCTCTACGGCCGGTGCCACCGCGTCCCGAGTTCTGCTCGGGCGTCGAGTGGGGTACGTCCGGTCCAGGCGTGAAACGCACGGTAGAACGAGCTGGGTTCGCCGTAGCCGAGGAGGAACGCGATCTCGGCCACCGAGAGGTGCCCTTCGCTGAGATAGCGGTGGGCGATCGCTCGCCTGGTGTCGTTGAGTACGGTCTGGAAGGTGGTGTCTTCGCTTTTCAGCTGACGTTGCAGGGTGCGGGTACCCATCATCAGTTCGCGGGCCACGCCGTCGACGGTGCCCCGGCCGCTGGGCAACAGTTCGAGCAGGGCGGCCTGTACCCGTTGACGTACGGTGGAGCCGCGCTCCAGGTGGGCGAGTCGTCTGCGGAGCTCCGGCTCGAAGAACTCCCACATCGGCTCGTTCGCGGTGAGGAACGGTCGGGCCGAGTCCCGGGCGCTGAAGGTCACGGTGAAACGCTCGGTCTGCCGTACGCGGATTCCGAGGTAGTCGGCGAGTGCGGCGGCGGCGGACGGTGGCTGGGCGCTGGTGACGGCGATCGGCACCACCCTTGTCCGGGTGGCCAGTCGGGCCAGAGCGACCCACCAGACGAGCTCGGTCGTCGTCAGGACTTCCGGGGGCCGGTGGTGTGGCGGCCAGTGCAGTTCCACCTCGAGCCCTGCACCGGTGGTGGTGATGGTGAGTCGTAGCGGTCCGATGAGCGCCTTGTACCTGGCGATGCGGGCAGCGGCCACGCTGAGGTTCGGGCTGCACAGCGCCGCGAAGAGCGGCGGATGAAACGCCTCGACGGAGATGGCCTGACCGATGCGGATCGGCAGCCCTGGGTCGGCGGCCTCGGCGGCGACCGCCTCCCACAGGGTGAAGAACCGCTCTGGTGCGAGGGTGGCCGGGCCGTCGGACAGCGTGTTTCCCGGCAGCCCGGCCCGGCGCAGGATGTTGCCGACGGACAGGCCCAGATCGGACAGCAGCACCCGGGCGTTCGGGTCCAGTCGGTAGTGCTCGGTGGTCGGCATGGTGTGCCCTCCCTGGTCGGCCTCAGGGGCTCACACCGTGAGTGCAACGCCCGTCTCTCGTTCAGAGACCTGCCACAGCGTGCGGATGGCGGCACCGGCCCCGGGGCGTAGGACCGGCAGCCGGACGGCGCGGCCGCTGTTGACGAACCGCGGGCCGTAGAACTGGCCACCCCTGGTGTCCGGGTCGGTGGCGGCGCGGATCTGGGGCATCGCGCCGTTGACGACCCCCATGCCGGTGCGCCGGGCCATCCAGGCGAAGAGGGCGCCCAGCCAACCACCACCACCCTGTTCGACCGTGTGGACCTGTAGGTCGCTGCTGGTCAGGCCTGGGTGCGCGAGGAGGCTCTGGGCCTTCGCTCCGGCCCGGTCGAACTCCTGTTGCAAGCCGATGGCGAAGTGGTAGTTGGCGAGCTTGGACTGGCCGTAGGCGCGCCACGGGCCGTAGGTGCCGTTCAGGTGTGGATTGTTCGGATCGACCGAGCGCCCGAAGTGGTGGGCTGTTGACGTCACGGTCACGACCCGGGCGGCGGGAGCGGCCAGGATTGCCGGCATCAGCAACGCCGTCAACGTCCAGTGCCCGAGGTGGTTGACTCCGAACTGCATCTCGTACCCGTCGGTGGTCCGGCGCTCTGGCAGCGCCATCAGCCCGGCGTTGTTGACCAGGATGTCGATCTGGTCGTGCCGGGCCAGGATGTGCTCGGCGGCCTGTCTCACCGACGCCTGTGAGCCGAGATCGAGCTCGACCAGTTCCAGGGAGGCGGTCGGGGTCTCCGCCCGGATCTTCGCCACCGCCTTCGTCGCTTTGTCCTGATTACGCACCGCCATCACCACATGCGCACCCCGGCTGGCGAACACCTTCGCGGTCTCCAACCCCAGGCCCCCGTTCGCGCCGGTGACCACCGCCGTGCTGCCGGTCAGGTCCGGAACAGATTCGCGAGTATATTCCACCGAACCTCCCCCTTTGGTCGTCCGTGTCAGCAAGTCTGATCCACGAACGGCGCCACGGCACTGGCGGAATACGCCAATCTCGTATCACATGACGACAGGGCTCGTGTCGCTTGCCGCCGTCGTACCCCGGTATCAGCCTGGGGTCTGCCCCGTACCACTCGGGTGTCGCGGTGACCTCGCCGCCGGGCCAGCCGCAGATACGGCTAATCGGTCCGTACCCGGTAGGACCGGTGCTAAAACGAATCACGTGATTGCCAAGGGCGAGCGAACTCCATCCGTCGAGCACGGTGACCACACCGGACGGGAGTCTGCGCCCGGTGCCGCCGGACCGCTGCTGGTGCTCTGGGACATCGACGGCACCCTGATCGACAACGGTGGGGTGAGCAAGGAGGCGTACGCGTTGACCTTCACCCGGTTGACCGGCCGGCCCCCGGAGCACCCGATTGTTCCCGCGGGCAGGACCGATCCCGCGGTCCTGCGGCTGGTGCTGCGACAGCACGGCATCGACGCCACACCGGATGTGATGGCACAGGCGGTTGAGGAACTGAACAGAGTGTTCGAATCGCTCACGTCGCGGTTGGCGGAACGTGGACACGTCCAGATGGGGGCACCGGCGGCCATCGCGGCGTTGGCCGGGCGGGGCGACGTGGTCCAGTCCGTGCTGACGGGAAACACGCGGCACAACGCCCAGGTCAAGGTCTCCGTATTCGGGTTGGCCGGTGCCCTCGACTACGAGGTGGGCGCGTACGGCTCGGACACCGAGGTGCGTGCCGACCTGGTGCCGGTCGCGCGAAGGAAGGCCACGGCGAAGTACGGGATCCCATTCCCGCCGGCCCCTACGGTGCTGATCGGGGACACCCCACGGGACATCAGGGCTGGTCGGTCCAGCGGCGTGTTCGCGGTGGGGGTGGCCACCGGCGCGTACGGTGTCGACGCACTGACCGCCAGCGGAGCCAACGCGGTTCTTCCCGACCTCCGAGACACCAGCGCCGTGGTCGGTGCGGTGCTCGGGGCGCGGCGCGACCGGCCGGGGAGGCCCACCGATGAGACGGGTTGACGGCGCCGCGGACCGCCCCGACGAGTACGGGTACATCCGGTCGGATTGGCACCGTTACCGACAGCTGGACCGGCTCGTCAACCACTGGGAGCGGCCCGGCTGGGAGGCGGGCCGCCGCTCCTACCACTGGATTGTTCGGTTTGACGGGCGCCCGGCGGTCCAGCGGCTCGTCGAGCGCTGTCAGGCCCGGCTGGGGCACCTGGAAACCCTGGATCTGGTTCCCGTCGAGAGTCTGCACCTGACCGTGCAACGGGTCTCCTTCACCGACGAGATCACCAGCTCACAGGCGCTCGCGGTGGCCGCCGCGGCCACCGGGCGGTGTGCGTCCATCCGGCCTTTCGCCGCGACGGTCGGCCCCCTCACCGGATCGGCGAACTCGGTCTTTCTGAGCGTGGGCCCGCACCGGCCGTTTCACCTTCTCCGGCACGCCGTGGTCGCCGCGACCGCGCACGTGCGAGGAGCCGGGGCCGTACCTGACCACCCTACGACCTTCGATCCACACGTCAGCATCGCCTACAACCGTCGACCCACCGTCGCGAAACCGGTGATCGAGCAGGTGGCGACCGTGCGGTCGATCCCGCCGGTGGTGGTCCAGGTCGAGACCGTCAGCCTGGTCGAGCTGCGGCGTGACGACCACACCTACCTCTGGCGGCTGATCGCGGCCGTTCCGCTGGCGGCGCGGGGATAGCGCGCCCCGGCTACCGTGCGGGCGTGGACTTGGACTCGACGCGGCCGACCGGGTTGGGCCCGCCGGTCAGTTCGTCCTGTGCCTCCTGCCAGGCCGGTACCCCGGGGTAGAGGGTCGAGCGGAGGTAGGCCCCGGTGAGCCGCTGGACGGCGGCGACCCGCGCGGGGCTCTCGTCCGTGGTCTCGGCCACGTCGTATCCGGCGACGCCTCCGAGCCCATGCTCCGCACCGAAGAGAGTGAGCAGGGACTTGGGGCCGGGGGCGAGGAAGTAGGGGTCGGTGTGCCATTGCGGGCCCAGGACCGTCAGGTGGGCGGAGGTGTCGTGGTCGCCGGCGACCACGAGCGCGGGTGTCGTCATCGTGGAGAAGTCGGTGGTGGCGAAGAAGGAGTAGTTGTCGCGCGTGAAGTCGGTGAGGGCGTCGCCTCCCCGGCCGGGCGCGGCGAGCAGCACACCCGCCTTGATCCGGGGCTCGGAGAGGTCCACCTCCGTTCCGTCGTGCGGGTCGGTCAGCCGTGCGCCCAGCAGCAGGCTCGCGGTGTGTCCGCCCATCGAATGCCCGGCCACGGCGACGCGGTCCCGGTCCAGGCGCCCGGATAGCTGCCCGATGGCGGCCTCGATCTGGTCGAGCTGGTCGAGGATCCGTTTCATGTCCTCACCCCGCGACCGCCAGTACAGGGGGGCCTCGGGAGCACCTGGGTCCAGGCTCAGCGTTCTTGAGTTGAGGTGGGTGGGCTGGATGACGACGAAGCCGTGGGCCGCCCAGTAGTTCGCGAGCGGGGCGTAGCCGTTGAGTGAGGACAGGTGGTGTGAGGGGCCGTGCCCGTGTGACAGGAGGAGGATCGGTAGCTCGCCTCCGGTCGTGGGCGCGGAGACGCGCACCTGTAGATCCACGGCTCGGCCGGGAGCTGGCAGCACCACTGGACTGACGGACAGGACGGGGGTGGGGTTGACACCGAAGGTGTAGGCAGGCTGCGTCGGCTCACTCATCTCGTCTGGTCCTCTCGTTGGATAGCCCGTCTCGGCTGCCCGCGCGGGGCCTGGTGCCCCGGACACCAAAACGGAGCGCCGTTCCGCAACGATACTATACGGATCGTCGTTCCGTTTCATCAACGCCGGGGCCTCCCCCGCAGCGGTGGGGCGCGGACGAAGCCCGGCGTCGCCGTCGCGGGTGCCGCCGGTGACGGTGGGGTGGGCCGACTCCTCGAAACGACCACGCGGCGGCAGTTGTGCCGACCCGCAGTTACGGCAGATTACTCGTTGCCCCAATCTGGCAACAGCAGCATTGTCGCATTCAACTTCGGTCGGTAATCTCCTCGGCGGGGAGCTTCAGAAAGGCGATCGAATTATTGTGCGTGAATTGTTGTGTAACCGTACCTATCGATGGCTGTTCACCGCCCAGATAATCGCACTCATCGGCAGCGGACTGGCTACGGTGGCGCTCGGGCTGCTCGCCTATGACCTCGCGGGCGCGCGGGCCGGAGCGGTCCTCGGCACCGCGCTGGCGATCAAGATGGTCGCGTACGTGTGTGTGTCGCCGCTGGTGGGAGCGGTGCTGGACCGGGTGCCACGGGGCGGGGTGATGGTGGCTGCAGACCTGGTCCGGTTCGGCGTCGTCCTGCTGCTGCCGTGGGTCGAGGCGATCTGGCAGATCTACCTGCTCATCGCGGTGCTGCAGGCCGCGTCGGCCACTTTCACGCCGACCTTCCAGTCCGTGCTCCCGGATATCATTCCGGATGAGGGGGACTACACGAAGGCGCTCTCCGCGTCGCAGCTTGCCGTCGCACTGGAAAATATCGCCAGTCCGGTCATCGCCGCCGCGTTGCTGCTCGTTCTGAAGTTCAATCTTCTGTTTGTGGGGACCGCGGTGGGATTTCTCGCCTCCGCGCTGTTTGTCGGCGCGGCAACGGTGCCCAGGGCGCAACGTAGTAGCCGGGTCCGGTTCTCTGAGCGCCTTTTCGTGGGGATGCGGATGTTCGCGGGCGCGCCACGGTTGCGGGCGGTGCTGGCGTTGAACATGGTGGTCGCGGGCTCCGGAGCCGTCACTCTGGTCAGCACGGTCAACGTGGTGCGTGACCTGCTGAACGCCACCGAGGCGCAGGTTCCACTTCTGCTCGCCGTCTCCGGTCTCGGCAGTGTCGCGGCGGCGCTCGGCGCGCCGCTGCTGCTGCGCCGACGCACGGATCGAGGTGTGCTGCTCATCGGGGCTGGCACGGCTCTGCTCGCCCTCTCCGGATCGCTGCTGTTGTCGACGTCGCCATCCTGGCCGTTGGCGATGGGTGTCTGGCTGCTCATCGGTTTCGCCGGTGGCCTGATTGTCGTCACGGTCAACCGGGTGCTGCGCGCCTCGTCGGCGGTCGCTGATCGGCCCGCGTTGTTCGCCGCCCAGTTCTCCCTGTCCCACCTCTGCTGGCTGCTCACCTACCCCCTCGTCGGCTGGGTCGGCGCGGGCGCCGGCTTGACCACGGCGTGGGCGCTCCTGGCGGGCTTGGTGCTCGTGGCGGGGCTCTCTGCCCGCCGGCTCTGGCCCGCTGGCCTTCCCGAAGTGTTCCGGCACCAGCACGGCGTCGGCGCCGATCGCGCGCACCTGGCCGATGCCGAGTGGAATGGAGTGGCGTGGGTGCACACCCACCGGGTGCTGATCGACGTCAACCACACTCGATGGCCCCAGCCGGTGTGAGTAGTGGACCTGATCATGGCAGTCATTGTGATAGCTAGACATTAATCGAACGTTCGTTTAGTGTTGGAGGGTGTCCGATGAATCGCCGCCGAGAGGCGACAAGTCCTCCACAAAGAGTCGCATCCTCGCTGCCGCCATCACCCTCTTCGCCGATCAGGGCGTGGCGGCCACCGGGGTCCGTGCCATAGCGGCGGCAGCCGACGTCCACCCATCATTGATCATTCACTACTTCGGTTCGAAGGACGGGCTGCGGGTGGCCTGCGACAAGCACGTCGCGGCCTTCGTGCGGGAGCACAAGCAGCAGGTGATGAGGGCCGGAAGGTTTGATCCGGCGGAGCTGCGTGACCTGGGTGACGGGCCGCCGCTGCTGCGATACCTGGCCCGGACGCTGGCCGACGGCTCCCCGCACACGGCCGCACTGGTTGATGAGATGGTCAATGACGCGGTCGGCTACCTCGCCGACGGAGTCGCCTCGGGCCTGGTGCGACCGACGGATCACCCCTACGAACGGGCGGCGCTCCTGGCGATCTGGTCCCTGGGCGCACTCGCACTCCACGAACATGTGCAGCGGCTGCTCGGCGTTGACCTGACCGCACTCGGAGGTGCGGCAACGGTGGAGTCAACCTACGGGCGCGTCGCGTCGGAGCTACTCGGTAGCGGGATCTTTCGCACCTGATCGATTGTTACTCACACCCCTGAGGCGGCGGACATGGACCTGACCCAGACGCTCGGAAAAATCCTCTCGCTGTATCTGTTGACCTCCGGAGTCGCGTTTATCGTGGCCACCCAGTTCTATCTGCGGCTCACCCAGCGGGCCGACCGGTCGGACCTGATGGCGGTGAACATCTCCGGCATGGTGCACCTCTTTGTTGGCTTCGGCGTACTGGTCACCCACTTCGAGTGGGGTGGCCTGCCGGAGGTGCTGGTGACCCTGCTGGGAGTCTTCTTCACCCTGCGCGGTATGAGCTACTACTGGATCCCCCAGCTGGTGCTCCGACCGGCGGAACAGGGTCGGGGGTCCGCGCGGGGGCTTCGGGTGCTGGGGGCCGCCTTCATCGGCTACGGCGCGCTCCTGGGCTACCTCAGCTTCTTCGGCTGAGCCGGTGATGGGAAACACGAGGGTCGGCACCACCGGATGCGGCGGTGCCGACCCTTGGACGTTCGCTGCCGCCTCAGCGGAGTCAGGGCAGGGTGTCCAGGTGCGGGCCGACGGTCTGAGCGAAGCTGTTGCCGTTGGTCACGTCCCAGTTCACCGACCAGGTCATCGCGCCGCGCAGCCCCGGGTAGGTGCGGGGTGGCTGGAAGCTGCCGCAACTCGTTCCCCTGGTCAGGCAGTCCAACGCGGCGTTGACCACACCGGGTGCGACGATCCCCCCACCGGCCGCCCCGGGGCCGGCTGGCAGGCCAAGCCCGACCTGGTCCGGCCGCAGCCCCGCCTCCAGCTGGATGCAGGCCAGCGCGACGATGAAGTTCACCGTTCCCTGGCTGTAGGCGAACCGCTGGTCGCAGCCGAGCATCGCGCCGGAGTTGTAGAACTGGGTGTTCACCACCGTGAGGATGTCCTGGATGTCGAGCGCCAGCTTGAAGTAGCTGGTCGTCGGGTTCTGCATGTCGATGGTTTGGGGTGCCATCGCGATGATCAGTCCAGCACCGACCTGGGCCCGCAGAGACCGTAGGGCCTGCGCCATGTAGGTGGGATTGAGGCCGTTCTCCAGGTCGATGTCCACCCCGTCGAAGCCGTACTGCTGGATCAGGGCGTGCACGGAGTCGGCGAAGGCGACCGCGGAGGCCGCGTCGTTGACGGTAATCCGTCCGGTCTCACCGCCGACCGAGATGATGACCTTTCTGCCCTGGCTCTTGAGCGTCTGTACGTCGGCCGAGAAGTCCGTATCGGTGTAGCCACCCAGGGCGGCGGAGAGGCCCGGATCAACGGCGAAGGTCACCTCGCCGGGGGTGGCGGTCGCCTCGGCGAAGGCGACGGCGACCACGTCGTACTCGGCGGGGGCCTCCCGCAGGCGCAACTCGACCGCCGGGTTGGCGAAGTTGTGCCAATAGCCGGTGAGGATGTGCGCGGGCAGGTCGTCGTTCGGGGGAGCGGTGGTGGGGGGTGGGGTCGTGGGCGGCGCGGTGGTCGGTGGGCTGGTGGTGGGCGGCGCGGTGGTGGGAGGTGGTGGAGACGTGGTGGGCGGTGGTGCGCCGCCGCACTCCGCGCCGTTGAGTTGGCAGTTGGTCGGCGAGCCGGGCCCGCTGCCGATGAAGCCGAAGGAGACCGCTGCGCCCGGCGCGATGGTGCCGTTCCAGGACTGGTTGCGGAAGGTGTAGCGCTGGCCGGAGGAGTGCAGCAGCGCCTCCCAGTGGGTGCCGACCGTCGTGCCGGCGGGCAGGTCGAAGGCGACGCTCCAGCCGGTCACGCCGCTGCTGCCGCCGTTGGTGATCGTGTACTTACCCTCCCACCCGGTGCCCCAGTCGGAGACCTTGGCGAAGCTTGCGGTGGGGCCGGCGGCGTGCGCCGGTTTCGCCAGCCAGGCCGCGCCGAGCGCGGCGATCAGGACGGTGACCAGGGACAGGATCAGGGAATTGCGACGTTTCATGGGAGCCTCCACGCCCGGACAGACACCTGTCGGTAGCTACGTCGTCACACTGTCTTATTATTAAGACTATTAATTATTTGTGTCCAGAGTGTTTGTGTCGAGTCATTCGCGACGCACGACGCAATCCCTTCGCCCTCGGGTGGCGGCGGTGCCGCAGGCGTGCCCCCTTGCCGGAGCCAGATGGAACAAAGAAGGTTTTTTTCGGGCGAATGCTAGGTTATTGGTGTGTCGTTCCGCCCGAGCCTTCCTCGGCTGCCGGGCCGTGGTGTCGGGTCGGTGGGGAGTGGGCGGCCGCGACGGCGGCTGACGTTGGTCGCGGCCGCTGCGTGTATCTTCCTGGTGCAGTTGGATTTCTATGCGTTGAATCTGGCGTTGCCGGCGATGGCGGCGGAGTTGGGTTCCTCTACCACCGATCTGCAGTGGGTGGTCAGTGGTTACATCCTGGCGCAGGCGGCGGTTCTCATTCCTGGTGGCAAGCTGGGCGACATCCTTGGTCGTCGGCGCATGCTGGTCGTGGGTTTGGTGATTTTTGGGCTGGGCTCGCTTGGTGCGGGTCTGGGCTCCGATCCGCCGATCGTGATCGCTTTTCGGGTTGTGCAGGGGATGGGATCCGGATTCATGTACCCGCTTGCCTTCGCGGTGATCACCGAGGCGTTCCCGGGGCGGCGGGCGAAGCGGGCGATCGGTAACGCGTACGGCATCGGGGCGGTGGCGTTGGCGTTGGGGCCGCTGCTCGGCGGTGGGGTTACGGAGCTGATCAGTTGGCGAAGCGTGCTCCTGGTGAACGTGCCGCTCTGCCTCGTGGCGATCGTGGCCGCCGTCGCCTGGCTGCCGGAGTCGCGTGACCCCACGGTGTCGCGCCGGATTGACCTGGTGGGTCTGGTCGTGGTGGTGCTGGGGATTGTGGCCATCACCGTGGCCGCGGACCGGATGAACGCCTGGCGACCGGTGGTGGCCGCCGTCCTCGCTGTCGGTGGGCTGGTGCTGCTGGCCGCGTTCGTGCTTCGGGAACGGGTGGCCGACAGTCCACTGGTCCGGCTGGATCTGTTCCGAAACACCAAGTTTGTGGCGGTGACCCTCCTGGGGATGGTCGCCAACATCGCCTTGGTGGTCACGATCTTCGCCACGACCATTCATCTGCAGCAGGTTCGGGGCTACTCGCCGTTCGTCGCGGGCCTGGCGGTACTCACCGCCTCGATCAGTGGTGGAATTGCCGGTCCGTTCGTGGGTCGGTTCAGCCAACGGTTCGCGGTGCATCGGTTGATCGGCATCGCCATCCTGGTCGGCGCCCTCGGTCTGCTCGTGGTGGCCGTCGGGGGTGAGATCGGGCCGTACCTGCTTGGGCTGGCGGTCGCCGGGTTCGGCTACCAGAGTGGGTATACCCTGACCAGTCTGGGTACGCAGGCCATGGTCCCGGCCGAGCGGGCCGGTGAGGCATCCGGAGTGACGTTCACAATCCTCTTCGCCGGCTCGGGTATCGCCGTCGCGGTGGTCGGCACGCTGATCGAGCAGGGCAACCTCGCCACCGGCATCACGCGGGTTCTCCTCGGGACCGCGGTCGGCAGTGCCGTGGCCGCGACTGTCCTGGCGAGGAGTTTCCGGGTTGGCTGACCCGCCGTCATTCCGGCGAAGAAAGAGCGAAGTGATAGTTGGCGGGCTCGACCAGTTCGCGGGTGTATTTCATCGATTTCCCCTATTTCCTGCTTGCCGTTTGTCCCGCGACCTTCGATCCTCACGCCAGAATCGCGGACAAATGTCGACTCATCATGGCCAGACCGGTGATGGAGTAGGTGCGCCGGTACTGTCACCTCCTCGGGCGACCGTCCGGGTGGATGTCATCAGCCTGGCCGAGCTGCGGTGTATGGCCACACCTACATCTGGTGGCAGATCACGTTCAAGCCTATTCGGCAGCCTGCTGGCGGAGAGTGGTCCAGAAGAGTTGTCGATGTTTCGTTTTCCGGGTCGTGCTGGCCGCGGGCACCGTGCGGAGTCTCTCGAAACAAGGAAGACATTTTCGTATGAATGGTACGGTTCGGTGTGTCGTTCCGTCCGCGTCTGCCCCGGCCCCACGGCCAAGGTGACGCATCGGCGGGAGAGGCGGACCGGCCCCGGCGCGAGCTGACCCTGATCGCGGCCGCTGCGTGCATCTTCCTCGTGCAGCTGGATTTCTATGCGTTGAATCTGGCGTTGCCGGCGATGGCGGCGGAGTTGGGTACCACCACCACCGATCTGCACTGGGTGGTCAGCGGCTACATCCTGGCCCAGGCGGCGTTTCTCATCCCCGGCGGCAAGCTCGGCGACATCCTCGGTCGCCGCCGCATGCTGCTGGTCGGCCTGCTCATCTTCGGGGCGGCTTCGCTCGGTGCCGGTCTGGGCTCCGACCCGCCGATCGTGATCGCCTTTCGGGCCGTGCAGGGGATGGGTTCGGGCATCGTGTTCCCCCTCGCCTTCGCGGTGATCACCGAGGCCTACCCGGGGAAGCGGGCGAAGCGGGCGATCGGCAACGCCTACGGCATCGGGGCGGTGGCGCTGGCGCTGGGGCCGGTGCTCGGCGGCGGGGTCACCGAGTGGCTCAGCTGGCGCAGCGTGCTCCTGGTGAACGTGCCGCTCTGCGTTGTCGCCATCGTCGCCATCGTCGCCTGGCTGCCGGAGTCGCGGGACCCCACGGTGTCGCGGGCGATTGACCTGGCTGGTCTGGTCGTGGTGGTGCTCGGGATCCTCGCGATCACCGTGGCCGCGGACCGGATGAACGCCTGGCGACCGGTGGTGGCCACCGCCCTCGCTGTCGGTGGGCTGGTGCTGCTGGCCGCGTTCGTGCTCCGGGAACGGGCCGCCGAAAGTCCACTGGTCCGGCTGGATCTCTTCCACGACGCCAGGTTCGTGGCGGTGACCCTGATGGGGCTGGTCGCCAACATCGCCTTCGTGGTCACGATCTTCGCCACCACAATCCACCTACAACAGGTCCGGGGCTACTCGCCGTTCGTCGCGGGCCTGGCGGTCCTCGCCGCCTCGATCAGCGGTGGCATCGCCGGTCCGTTCGCGGGTCGGCTCAGCCAACGGGTCGCGGTGCGTCGACTGATCGCCGCGGCCACCCTGGTCGGCGCGGTCGGCCTGGTCGTGGTGGCCATTGGCGGTGAGATCGTGCCGTACCTGATCGGTCTGGCCGTCGCCGGGTTCGGCTACCGGACCGGGCTCACCCTGACCAACCTGGGCACGCAGGCCATGGTCCCGGCCGAGCGAGCCGGCGAGGCATCCGGGACCACGCTCTCGATTCTCTCCGCCGGCTCGGGCATCGCGATCGCGACGGCCGGCACGCTGATCGAGCAGGGCAACCTCGCCACCGGCATCATGCGGGTTCTCCTGGGCATCGCGGCCGGTAGCGCCGTGGCCGCGCTGCTGCTGGTCCGGATCCCCTGACCCCCGACCGAGCTACGCCGCTGCCCGGGCGGCCAAGGGTGACTCCACGGCCGCGGTGTTGACACCGCCGCTACCGGTTGCGGCACCCGGTGTCGCCGCTACCGGCGCGGCACCAGGTGGCGCAGCTCCCGCAGGGGCGCCCGTTCCTGCACCGAAACATCGTTGACGACGATCTCCCGGTCCAGGTTGGGCAACTCCTCCGAGTCGCCACGGCGGAACTGGGCCAGCAGGGTGGCTGGGTTGGTTCCCGGGACGGCCCAGCCCTGCTGCTGCAACCGTGCCCAGACGGTGTGCATGATCTGTGCGGACATCCGCCCCAACGCCTCGGTGTCGTGGTGGCGGTGCTTCCGGAGGCCAAGGTCAACCTGGGACAGCGCGTCGAGGCCGACCAGTTCCAGCAGGTCAACCAGCATGGCCGTCTCCACCCCGTAGCCGGTGACGAACGGCAGCTGTTCCAGCACCCGACGTCGACCTGCGTACTCGCCGGCCAGAGGCTGCACGAAGCCGGCCAGCTCCGGCCAGAACAGGTTCAGCAGCGGCCGGACCATCAGCTCCGTCACCCGCCCACCCTCGTTGTCCTCCTCGGGGCCGGGCTGGTCTTCCAGCGGTCGGTGGTAGAAGCCCTTCACGAAATCGATCGACGAGTCGGTCAGCAACGGGCCGAGCAGACCACGTACGAAGTGCGGCCGGAATTCGCGCAGGTCAGCGTCGACGAAGGCGACGAGGTTACCGTCGGTGGCGGCCAAACCGGCCCAGAGCGCGTCGCCCTTGCCGGCCAGCCGGGGCAGGCCCTGGGTGATCTCGTCCTGGCTGACCACCTCCGCGCCGGCGGCCCGGGCCACCTCCGCGGTTCGGTCGGTGGACCGGGAGTCGACCACGACCAGCTCATCCACGAGGGGGACCTGCTCCATCAGGTGTTCGCGGATCGTCGAGACGATCGGCCCGGTCGTCGCCTCCTCGTTGTAGGCGGGTAGCACCACGCTGACCCGGTTCTCCCCCTTCGCCTCCATCAGCCGCTCGATGTGCCAATCCTGCGCCGATGACGTCCGAGACGTGGTCCATGCATCGACAATCGGTGAGACGGTCGGTTCTGGATCCCGCACTGGCACCCCCCCCGAGTCGTGGCAGAACGCGCGGGTGGACTTCCCCTTCGTACGTCGGTTAACCCGCGTGGCGCCGGGGTGAGGCTCTCCGCCGGGTTACCGGTGTCACGGTGCCACGGGTCGTGGGCACCGGCGGCTCGCCGCGGGCAGCAGGTCGTCCAAGAGGTCGGCGAGCACATCCACGCCGTCCGGGCTGAGCACCGACTCGGGGTGGAACTGCACTCCGGCCACGCTGGCGCCGCGCAGCGCGTTGACCGCACCGCTCGTGTCGTCCCGGGCCACCTCCACCGGGCCGTACGGGGTGGGCAGGCGATCCGTGTCCGCTCGGGCGGTGAACGTCGAGTAGAAGCCGACCCGCCGCTGGACGCCGAAGATCTCCACCTCCCGCTGCAGCCCCTGGTACGGGGCGTCCCGGCGGTGCAGGGGCAGCCCGAGCAGCCCGCAGAGCAGCTGGTGGCCGAGGCAGACCGCGAGGGTTGGCTGGCCGGTGGCGAGGAGCTCGGTGAGCAGCCGGCGCAGCGCCACCATCTTCGGCTGGGTCAGCGCTGCTGGGTCGCCGGGCCCCGGGCCGACCACCACCAGGTCGTATCCGTCCCGCGGGCCGGGCGCGTCCCAGGGCCGCACGGTGACGCTGAGGCCGAGCGCCCGTAGCTGATGGGCGAGCATGCCGGTGAAGGTGTCTTCCCCGTCCACGATCAATGCCCGGCGGCCGGTGAGCCCGGGACGGCCGGGGGTGTCCGCCGGCCGTTGGTCCAGCCAGAACCGGGCCAGCGGCGCGTTGCGGGCGGCCAACGCCGCGCGTACCTCCGGGTCGTCGGCGAGCCGGGGCACCGCCCCCGCGGCTGCTGCGGGTGCCTGCGGGCCGAGGCCCAGCGCGGCGAGCACCCCGGCGGCCTTGGCGTGGGTCTCCGCGACCTCCCCGGCGGCGACCGAGTGCCGGACGAGGGTCGCCCCGACCGACACCCGCAGCTCACCGGTGGGGGAGAGCTCGGCGGTACGGATCAGGATTGGGGCGTCGAGGGTCTGCCGGCCGCTCTCGTCCCGACCGAGCAGCGCCAGCACCCCCGCGTAGTAGCCGCGCCCGGTGCGCTCGTGTCGCGCGATGACCCGGCACGCGTTCTCCATCGGGCTGCCGGTCACCGTGGGGGCGAACATCGTCTCCCGCAGCACGTCGCGGACGTCCTTCGACCCCCGCCCCGCCAGCAGGTACTCGGTGTGGGCGAGGTGGGACATCTCCTTCAGGTACGGGCCGACCACCTGGCCGCCCCGCTCGGCCACCGAGGCCATCATCTTCAGCTCCTCGTCGAGGACCATGTACAGCTCCTCGGTCTCCTTCGGGTCGGCGAGGAAGCGCAGTAGGTCAGCCCGGTCGGCAGCAGCGCCGGTGTGGCGGAAGGTGCCGCTGATCGGATTCATCAGGACCAGCCCGTCGTCCACGCTGACGTGCCGCTCCGGGCTCGCCCCCACCAACGTCCGAGCGCCGGTGTGCACGATGAACGTCCAGTAGGCACCGCGTTCGCGTAGCAACAGCGAGCGCAGCGCCGCCAGCGCCGCCCGCAGCGGCGCACCCTGCACGGTGGCGTGCAGGGTGCGGTGGATGACGAAGTTGGCGCCTGCTCCCTGACCGATCTCGTCGGCCAGGACCCGGTCAACGGTGGCCGCGTACTCCTCGTCGGAGCTGTCGAAGCCCGCGTTCTGGGTGACCACCGCGTCGTCCGGCAGCGCCGCCAGCGCCGTCGGGAGGTCGATCTCCTCGTGTCGGTCGATCACCAGGCACTCCAGCGGGGCGCCGTCGTCAACGCAGTCGAAGCCCCGTTCGATCACCTGCCGGTAGGGCACCAGCGCGAGGGTGGCTGGCCCCGCTGCCCCGGTCGGCAGCGGGATGTCGGCGAGTCGTTCCACCACCCGTACCGACCCGGTGTAGAGGTCGAGGTGGTCGGCGCCCTCCCGGCGGACGAGCGCGAACGGCCCGGGGTCGGTGCCGGCCGCGACGGCGGCGAGTAGCGGGGGAAGGTGGGTCATCGGGTCTCCTCGGTCCGGTGCCACCCGACGGGCGTCCGGTGCCGGTCCGAGACCGACGGCCGCCTCGACGGGCGGCCGCGTGAAGCTACGCGCGGAGAGTGGCCGCCGGGTTGGCGGGCCACCAGCGGTGCGGGTGCGCGAGCATGCGCACCAGCTTACGCGGTCGTCGCCGAGTACGGAAGCGAGAGCCTCACCTCGCCGGCAGCGTGACGACGAGGACCACAGGGCGGAAGCGAGAGCTTCACCCCGCCGGGCCGGATAGCGTGACCGACGATGACCACACTCGCGTTGGAACTGGGCACCTCCTCGGTACGTGGTCTGGTGCTCGACGAGGCAGTCCGGCTGCTGCCCGGGGCGTTGGCCCGGCGGCCGGTGAGCCCTGTCATCGGTGCGGACGGCGCCGGCACGCTGGATGCGCAGAGCTACCTCGCCTGCCTGGGGCAGTGCCTGGACGAGTTGGCCGCCGGCGGGCACCTGGACGGCGTCGAACTGGTGGCGACCTCCGCGCAGTGGCACTCGGTGGTCGCGCTCGCCGCCGACGGTGCCCCGATCGGCCCGGTGCTCACCTGGCTGGATACCCGAGCGGTGCCGCTGCCCGGGCAATCCGGCCCGCGCGACCCGGAGGCTTTCCACCAGCGCACCGGCACCTGGTGGCACCGCTGTTACTGGTCGGTCCGGCTGCCCTGGCTACGGGTGAGAGTCGGTGGTTCCGCCACCCGCTTCGCCGGGCTGGCCGAGTACGTCCTCGGCGTGCTGCTGGACCCGGTCCCGATGTCGGTGTCGCAGGCCTCCGGCACCGGCCTGCTCGACCTCGGCACGATGGGCTGGGACCCGGAGGCGTGTGCGCTGGCCGACACCGGCCCGGGAGAGTTGCCGGAGTTGGCGCCGGCGGACTGGCATGGTCGGCTGCGCGCGGAGTACGCGCGCCGCTGGCCGTCGTTGGCCAGGGCGCGGTGGACGGCCCCGATCGGTGACGGGGCCGCGTCGAACATCGGCTCGGGCTGCGTTGACCCGGGACGGGCGGCGGTGACGGTGGGCACCTCGGCGGCGGTCCGGGTGGTGCGGGCAGTCGCGCCGGGGGAGCCACTGCCCCGGCTGGCGCCGAGCCGCTGGCGGTACCGGGTTGACCAGCGGCACATCGTCACCGGGAATGCGTACTCCGCTGGCGGCAACCTCTTCGCCTGGGCCAACCGGGAGTTGCGGCTCCCCGACCGGGCCGAGCTGAGCGCGGCACTGGCCCGGGTGCCCGTCGTCGGTGGTGGGCCCCTGGTGAACATCTGTTTCGGGGGCGACCGGCCACCGGGACTGGCTCCGGCGGGTTCCGGGGTGTTGGCCGGGCTTGGCTTCAACACCACTGCCGTGGAGATCTTGGCAGGCCTGATGCGGGGTCTGAGTGAGCTGGTCGCGGTGGACCTGGCGGCCCTGGAGTCGGAGCTGGGCTCGCGGCCGGTCGAGGTGGTCCTGGGCGGTGGGGCGATGGTGGCGTCCGAGTGGTGGCGTCGGGCCTTCGCCGTGGCCCTCGCTCCCCGGTCGGTCTGGTACCAGCGGAACCCGGAGATCGGCGCGACGGGCGCGGCGCTGGTGGCACTCGGGCGGATCGGCGACGCGGCCGGGGTGGCCGACCTGGACCGGAGCGGCGAGCTGACCGCTCCCTCCTGACCTGCGCGCCGCCGCACTCCGCGCCCCCGACGCTGTCGCCCCGCTCCCGAGTACGGCGCGGGTACGCCTCGCGCTCAGAACCCGCCCGCCGCGATCACCTCGCGGTACCAGTGTGCGCTGCGCTTGGGTACTCGGCGTTGGGTTGGGTAGTCCACGTAGACCAGCCCCCAGCGCTGGTCGTAGCCTTCGGCCCACTCAAAGTTGTCCAGCAGGGACCAGACGTGGAAGCTCTCCAGCGGTACGCCGGCGGCGAGGGCACGGTGTGCGGCGGCCAGGTGGTCGCGGAGGAACTGGATCCGGCGGCCGTCGTCAACCGTCCCGTCTGCGCCGAGGGTGTCCGGGGTGGGCAGGCCGTTCTCGGTGACGGTCAGCGGGATCGGGCCGTAGTCCCGGGTGATCCGGCTGAGGATGTCGTACATGCCTTCGGGGTAGATCTGCTGCCAGGAGGCCTCGGAGGTGGGCCAGCGTCGCACGGTGGTGCCCGCAGCGGTGACGTAGTACGGGGTGTAGTACTGCACGGCCAGTAGGTCCACGGGAGCGGAGATGATGCCGAGGTCGCCGTCGTGGATGCCGCCGATCATCCGGTGGCCCGGGCCGAGATCGTCGAGCACGTCCTGGGGGTAGCGGCCGGTGAGCGTCGAGTCGAGGTAGAGCCGGTTCTCGTAGCCGTCGTGGCGCCAGGCGGCCTCGGTCGCGTCGGGGGAGGAGCCGGCCGGGTAGCACGGGTGCAGGTTGAACGCCGGCCCGATGCGCCCGGTCCCACTTCCGGCCCGGTACGCCCGGACGGCGAGTCCATGCGCGAGTTGCAGGTGGTGCGCGACCAGATATGCGGCCTGCTGGTCCTGGTGACCGGGGGCGTGATGGCCGGAGAGGTAGCCGTTCTGCACCACGGTCTTCGGTTCGTTGATGGTGAGCCAGGTCGGTACCCGGTCCCCGAGGGCCCGGAAGACGTGTTCGGCGTAGTCGGCGAAGCGGTAGGCGACTTCCCGGGATTCCCAGCCGCCCCGGTCCTGGAGGGCTTGGGGGAGGTCCCAGTGGAACAACGTCGCCACCGGTTGGATGTCGCGGTCATGTAGTCCGTCGAGCAGCCGCCGGTAGAAGTCCAGCCCGCGCTGGTTGGGCGTACCGGTGCCGTCGGCCTGGACGCGGGGCCAGGCGATGGAGAACCGGTAGCTGCGCAGGCCCAGCTCGGCCATGAGGTCGAGGTCCGCGTCGTACCGGTGGTAGTGGTCGGCGGCGATGTCACCGGTGTCGCCGTTACGGGTCCGTCCGGGGGTGTGGCTGAAGGTGTCCCAGATCGACTCGCCCCGGCCGTCCTCCTTGGCCCCGCCCTCGATCTGGTAGGCGGAGGTGGCGGCTCCCCAGCCGAAGTTCGGTGGGAAGCGCAGGGTGCCTGCTGGCTGGTGCGCCGAGCTGTCGGGCTGCGCGGGGTGGGGGAGGGTCGACATCGGGGGAGTCTCCTCTGTTAGTTCTGAACCGGACCGGGAGCGCTCCCAAGGACAGAGTACGCCTTCGGTTCTCCCGGCGGGAGCCCGGAGGTGAGGGGATTCTAGACAGGGTGGGGGGTGGT
Source organism: Salinispora pacifica DSM 45544 (assembly GCF_000378845.1). Lineage (NCBI taxonomy): Bacteria > Bacillati > Actinomycetota > Actinomycetes > Micromonosporales > Micromonosporaceae > Salinispora > Salinispora pacifica. The sequence goes on from NZ_KB905359.1 coordinate 5,007,087, forward strand.
GTGCCCCGGTCGTGCTGTCGCCGGGGTGCGAGATGGGGGCGGGGGAGGGCAGCCCCCGCCCCCATCGGTGCTGGACCCGCCGGGTCGGACGGTGGCGTCTGGCCCGCGCGTGTCACCTGGGAGCCGGGTCACGCGAGTGGCTTGTGGGTCACCTCCTTCCACTGTGGAAGTGGGAGGCGAGGTGGAAGCGCTCCCAATTTTCTGGTGTGACTGTAACGTCTCGTAACTGCTTCGTGAAAGCGGCTTAACAAAATTGACACATCCGACTGAATTGATTCGTTACTCCTTGTGGGAGCGTTTCCAGGCATGGCAAGCTGATGGATGAGCCGCCGTCGCGGGAGCGCGGGGCCGAGGGCAGCCGGGACGTCCGGTGCGGCACCCGAGGTGGACGGGCGCCCGTCCACGCCACATCACCGGCCCCGGCCTTGGCCGGGAGTCCTTCACCCCGGGTGCCTCGCCCACCGCAGGAAGAACGGCCAGGCGCCCCGCCGGAGTCTCGGCTCCGGCCTGGCCCGAGGAGACACCGCGCATGAGACCCATGAACCGACGCCGCGGCTGGGCGACAGCCACCGCGGCGGTGCTGGCGGTAACCGGCGGGGCGGCCCTACCCGCGTCAGCCGCGTCGGCCGCGCCCGCCTGTGACGTCGGCTACACGACCAACGACTGGGGCAGCGGCTTCACCGCGAACATCACCCTCACCAATCTCGGCGACCCGATCACGGAATGGACCCTGCGGTTCTCCTTCGCCGGCAACCAGACCATCACCCACGGCTGGTCGGCGCGGTGGAGCCAGAGCGGCAGCGACGTCACCGCCACCAACGAGTCGTGGAACGGCAGTCTCGGCGCCGGCGGCACCGCGCAGATCGGCTTCAACGCCGCGTACAGCGGTACCAACGCCGACCCGACCTCGTTCTCCGTCAACGGTGTTCCCTGCGCTGCTGCACAGCAGCCGCCGACGGTCTCGCTGAACGTGCCGGCTGGGCCCTTCGAGGCGCCGGCCGACGTGCCGCTGACGGCCACCGCCAGCGACCCGGACGGGAGCATCAGCAAGGTCGAGTTCTACCGCAACGGTCTGCTGGTCAACACCGACACCACCGCGCCGTACGCGTACACCCTGCCGGGGCTGCCATCCGGCTCCTACACCGTGCAGGCCAGGGCGTACGACGACACCGGGCTCAGCGCGATCGCGGAGCACTCCTTCACTGTCGCGCCCGCCGCCGGCCCGCAACTGGTCGCCACCCCAGCGACGGTGGGCGTACCGGAAGGCGGCAGCGCCAACGTGACCCTGACGTTGAGTGCGGCGCCGGCCGCGAACGTCCCGGTGAGCCTCGGCCGTACCGGTGACGCCGACCTCACCGTCGCCCCCACCTCGCTGACGCTGACCGCCGGAAACTGGAACACCGGTGTCGACGTGACCGTGTCGGCGGCCGAGGACGCCGACACCGCCGGGGGGAGTGCGACGATCACCGCCTCCGCCGCCGGCCTCGCCGCCTTGACGATTACCGCGACGGAGATTGACAACGACGTTCCCGGCGGCGACAACGAGTACATCGCACGGTTCCTCACCCAGTACGGCAAGATCAAGAATTCTGGGTACTTCAGCCCCGAGGGGGTGCCGTACCACTCCATCGAGACCCTGATCGTCGAGGCGCCGGACCACGGCCACGAGACCACGAGTGAGGCGTTCAGCTTCTGGCTCTGGTTGGAGGCGCAGTACGGCCGGGTGACCGAGGACTGGGTGCCGTTCAACAACGCCTGGACGGTGCTGGAGAACCACATCATCCCCTCCTCCGCCGACCAGCCGACCGCGGGCGCTCCCGGCACCGCGCAGTACGCCGCCGAGTACGACCTGCCCAGCCAGTACCCGGCGCAGTTGCAACCGGGTGTCCCGGTCGGCCAGGACCCGTTGCGGGCCGAACTCCAGTCCACCTACGGCACCGGTGACATCTACGGCATGCACTGGTTGCTTGACGTGGACAACACCTACGGCTTCGGTCGGTGCGGCGACGGCACCACCCGGCCGGCGTACCTCAACACCTTCCAGCGTGGACAGCAGGAGTCGGTCTGGGAGACCGTCCCGCAGCCGTCCTGCGAGACGTTCACCCACGGCGGGCAGTACGGCTTCCTGGACATCGCCGTCCAGGAGCAGAACGCACCGGCGAAGCAGTGGAAGTACACGAACGCGCCGGACGCCGACGCCCGGGCGGTGCAGGCCGCCTACTGGGCGCTGACCTGGGCCACGCAGCAGGGTCGGGCCACGGAGGTGGCGGACACCGTGGCCAAGGCCGCCAAGCTGGGCGACTACCTGCGGTACGCGATGTTCGACAAGTATTTCAAGCAGATCGGCAACTGTGTCGGGGCGTCCACCTGCCCCGCCGGCAGTGGCCGGGAGTCCGCGCACTACCTCCTGTCCTGGTACTACGCCTGGGGCGGTGCGTACGAGCAGGGTCAGAACTGGTCGTGGCGGATCGGCTCCAGCCACAACCACTTCGGCTACCAGAACCCCTTCGCCGCCTGGGCCCTGACCACCGTGCCGGAGCTGGAGCCGAGGTCGCCGAGCGCGACCACCGACTGGGCCCAGAGTTTGGAGCGGCAACTGGAGCTGTATACCTGGCTCCAGTCCGCCGAGGGCGCGATCGCCGGTGGTGCGACCAACAGTTGGGGCGGCCGGTACGGTCAGCCGCCCGCGGGCACGCCGACCTTCTACGGCATGTTCTACGACGAGAAGCCGGTGTATCACGACCCGCCGTCGAACCAGTGGTTCGGCATGCAGGTCTGGTCGATGCACCGGATCGCCGAGTTGTACCTCGAGACCGGTGACGCCCGGGCCGAGGCGTTGCTGGACCGGTGGGTGCCGTGGGCGATCGCCAACACCACGCTGGGCGCCGACTGGTCGATCCCGGCCGAGCTCACCTGGACGGGCCAGCCGAACACGTGGGACCCGACCAACCCGGAGCCAAACACCGACCTGCACGTCGAGGTGACCGAGACCGGCCAGGACGTCGGTGCCGCCGCCGCCTACGCCCGGACCCTGACCGCGTACGCGGTGAGGTCGGGGGACGCGGCCGCGAAGAACACGGCCAAGGGGTTGTTGGACGCGCTACACGCGGCGAGTGACGCCCTGGGGGTGTCGACGGTGGAGACGCGGGGCGACTACGAGCGCTTCGACGATGTCTACGACACCAGCACCGGGCAGGGCCTCTATCTGCCGCCGGGCTGGACGGGCACGATGCCCAACGGCGACGTGATCGAGGCGGGTAGGAGCTTCGTCGAGATCCGCTCGTTCTACCTCAACGATCCGGACTGGCCGAAGGTCCAGGCATATCTGGACGGCGGCGCGGAGCCGACGTTCCGCTACCACCGGTTCTGGGCCCAGGCCGATGTCGCGATGGCGTACGCCGACTTTGGGCGGCTCTTTCCGAACGACTAACCACAGATAAGTGATGTAACGGACATTACCCCCGGGTCGCTGGGTCGATACGAGAGGAGGCGGGGCGATCTGGGGCCCCGATTCAGCCTGGTTCCGGGACGCCCGATTAGCCGGAGTGTGCGCGATATGCAAACTGGCCAAAAAACGTGTGCCCCGGGAGCGCGGAGCTGATCCCGACGAGGTAATGTAAGTCACGGAGAGGCCGCTCCCCCCGTGGCGGCCTCTCCCTTACTGTCTGGTGCCGTGACCACGAATGTTCACAGTGTGGAATGACCCGCTGTGGGTCGGTCGGCGCGGCGGCGTCGGGGCGGTCAGGCTGTAGCGGTGGCAAAACCTGTACGCGTGCGGCGGGTGAGTGACCAGGAAGGTCAGCAGCTACTCAGACCCGCGGGGGAACTGGTTCCTCGATCCGACTACGACGGGCCATCGTCGTGCTCGCCGAACTTCTGAGCTTTGATGCCGCCCGCCGGATCCGTATCGGTCGAGATCACCTTCCGACGGACGGAGACGTGGAAGGAGTCCAACGACCCGGACCGGGACGCCAAGCCCGCCCGGATTGAGTACGTGAGCTGCCGCATCCCGTCCTGACCCGGCGGTTGCAGTCCTACCTGCGCTGGCGCAACGCCAACAACGCTGGGGCCAACCCGTCACCCGCGCAGCTGAGCCAGACTCCATCCGTGCCGTGAGGACGGCACTAGCCCGGGCTGCCCGTCGACTCGCGCCGCGACACCTGTTCGGCCTGCGTCGATGCTTCGCCCGGGAGTACCGGATGCCGTAGCCCCGGATGGCCGGCCGGCAGTGAACGGCGCACCACCACCCAACTCACCCCGAGCACGGCGGCGACCAGCGGCCAGCTCAGCGCTACTCGGGCCACGCTCAGCGCGACCACCTGGCCGCCGAGCCACAACGGCAGGAAGACCGAAACCCGTAGCAGGAAGCTGGCGGTCCAGACCCAACTGCCGCGCCCGTAGGCCCGCAGGAGCGCCGGGTCTCGGCGCCAGCGGGTCCGCTGGCGCAGCACGCCGCCGACGACCACTCCCAGTAGTGGCCAGCGGATCACGATGCTGACCATCCAGGCGAGTGCGCTCGCCGCGTTCGCCAGGAGCTGTACCAGGAAGAAGTCTTCGGCCCGTCCGGTCCGAAGCGCGATCAGCGCGCCGACGCAGACGGCGAGCAGGCCCACCAGCACTGACCGGGGCCGATGTCCACGGCGCCAGCGCCAGCCCGCCACGGCCGCGCCGGTCACCAGCGCGGTGCCGACCCCGATCTGCAGCGACTCGCCGCCGAGGAGCCAGCCGGCCGCGAACGCCACCGGCGGCACGGTGGCGTCGATCGCGCCACGTCGCCCACCGAGTAGGTCGGTGAGGGACTCCGGCTCCGGTGTCGGCGTCTGGTGCTCCGAAGTGCTGCCCACTCTCTCTCCTCCCGTCGTCGCGACCAGCACGGACAACCCATGCGGACGTGGCGAATCAGCGGACCGGCCTCCAAACCTAGACGAGTTGGTCCGAAGTCCTTCGGTGGTCGTAGGCGTCAGTGACCCGGGTGACGGGGGCGCCGGTGGTGTTGTTGCGTCAGAGGGTGTCGTTGACCGACTCGGTCAACCGGCGGACCTTCGTGAGTGTCGCCTCGCTGTGGCGGGCCTTCTCCTGTTTGCGTGACGTAGGACACAGCTCGATGCCCTGATCGGCCAGTTGCTGCTCGAACGGCGTGGCGGCGAAGCCCTTGTCCGAGGTCAGCAGGATCCCGTCAGGTTCGGCGACCACGCCTGCCTTGGCCTGCAGCGTCGCGGCGAGGACTTCCCGTTGGCCGAGCTTCGGGTTGGCCGGTGCTCACAGGATCGGCATCCCGGTCGGGGTGCACACCAGGTACAGCCGCAGTCGCCAGGAGAGCCGGGAGGGGGAGGCGCAGTAGCTGTAGCTGGCCCAGCCGGCCAGGTCCGCCCTCTCTTCATGCCCAGGCATCGACCTCGGACATTGGAGAGATGATCACGTGATGGCTTGGTTTTTGTCAAATATTGCCCCGTTCGGCGGCGAATTAACTTCTCCGTAACGGTCACGGCCCAGCAGGTGCCGGTCTCGCCGCCCGAGGACGCAGTGATCTTTCGCCACATGTTGGGTCATAACGGAACAAAATGCTGCGCCGAGTCATCCAAATTGGAAACCAACAGTCTTGCCAAGCAATGTGAATATCTGAATACTTCATTCAGCCTGACCCCCTAGCCACTTGGTCAGGTTGTTCACCGGCTCCGCCGACCTCGGTGGGGCCGTTCCTCCCTAACCCCCAAACGGAGGTACTACATGCGACCCACGAGGTTCATGTTGCGTCGTGCCGCGGCAGTGGCCGTGGCCGGAACCCTGGTGGTCGGAGCGCTCGTCGGTAGCCCGGCGCACGCGGCTCCCAATGCTTCACCGGAGGTCGCCGTCGACCTCGCCGAGCAGCTCGGCGATCGCGCCGCCGGTGTATTCGCCGACGCCAATGGCGCAGTCACCGTCGCGGTGACCGACGACGCTGCCGCCCGGCAGGTCGCCAAAGCCGGCGCTACCCCGAAGATCGTCAAGCGGGATGCCGCCGAACTGCGGCGTGCCACCGCAAAGCTGGAAAGCTTGACCACGATTCCCGGCACCGCATGGTGGACGGACCCAGAGACCAACCAGGTCGTCGTCTCCGTCGACAGCACGGTGACCGGCACCAAGTTGGCGCGGGTCGAGGCCGTTGCGGCCCGCATCGGCGGCGCGGTGCGCGTCGAGCAGGAGGTGGGTGTGTACAGCACCCAGATCTCCGGAGGCGAGGCGATCTGGGGCGGCGGCGGTGTGTGCTCGCTCGGCTTCAACGTCCGCAGCGGCAGCAGCTACTACGCTCTCACCGCCGGGCACTGCACCGACGTCATCTCGAACTGGTACGAAGACAGCGCGCAGAACACCTATCTCGGCCCCACGGTCGGGTCCAGCTTCCCCGGCAACGACTACGGCATCGTGCGCCTCAGCGGCTACGAGCCGGGCAACGTGTACCTCTACAATGGCGGATACCAGGACATCACCACCGCCGGTAACGCCTTCGTCGGCCAGTCCGTGCGGCGTTCTGGTCAGACCACCGGCCTGCACAGCGGTTCGGTCACCGGGCTCAACGCCACCGTCAACTACCGCGAGGGCACGGTTCGTGGCCTGATCCGCACCAACGTCTGCGCGGAGCGGGGCGACAGCGGCGGCTCGTTGTTCAGTGGCTCCACCGCGGTCGGCCTCACCTCCGGCGGCAGCGGCAACTGCTTCTTCGGTGGCACGACCTTCTTCCAGCCGGTCGTGGAAGCCCTGAACGCCTACGGCGTCGACGTCTACTGATCCAACCGACTGTGGCGGGACGCCGGCCGCCATCCGGTGGCCCGCCACAGCCGACGATCAGCAGCTCAGATAGTGCGGTAGCGGGCCCGGTCTCCCCAGGGGGAGGCCGGGCCCGCTCTCTGGCTGCGGGTCAGCGCTGTTTCGTAAAGGTGACGAACCTGCGCCATGCCGCCGGACCGAAGGTGAGGGCGGGCCCGGTCGGGTCTTTGGAGTCCCGAACACCCACGACACCCGGAAGGTTGTCGGCAACCTCCACGCAGTTCCCATGACCCGAGCTCCGGCCGGACTTGCGCCACCTCGCATCATTGAGCTTGGTCATAGTACTTCTCCTTGATCGTGTGTAGGGCTTTCCGGGACTCGTCGGCGTCCAGCGCTAGTGCGGTCAGCCCATTCCAGGCGTCAGCGTAGGTTCGCACCTCCGCTATGCGATCGAGGTAGAGGGCACCGGACAGCCCCTCATTGTAGACCGTCGTCGGTTCGGAGGGCCGAAGCCCGATTGTGGGGAAGTCCAGGATGACAAAGCTTCCCGATGTCACCATCTGGCTGAGCTCGCTGCCGAGGGGCAGCACCCGCACGGAGATGTTCGGGGCCGTGCCGGCGTCGAGCAGTCGATCGATCTGCTCACGCATCCCGGGCACGTTCTTGTGCAGGAGCGCCTCTTCCAGGATGACGTCCAGGGTCGGGGCGGCGGGCCGCTTCCGGTGCAGCAGGCGTTGCCGCTCGGCGCGTAATTCCACGAGCTTCGCCACCTCCTCCGGAGGGTTGCCCGGCTCGGTGCGGATGGCCTGCTCGGCGTATGTCGGCGTCTGGAGTAGCCCTGGCACGACGGCATGCTCGTAGGTCCGGATCCGGCTGGCCGCGGACTCCAGCCCGACATACAGCTCGAACCAGCGGGGGATCGCCTCGCCGTAGGAGTGGTACCAGCCCTTACTCTTCGACTCCTTGGCGAGGCTCTTCATGACCTCCGTCATCTCGGCCGACGCGCCATACAGCCGGCACATCTGATCAACGTCCAACACACGGACGGGCGCCTGTCCCGACTCGATGCGATACATCTTGGCGCGGGACCATTCAAGATCACTGGCAGCGGCTTCCAGCCCGATGGCAGCCTGTTCCCGTGCCTGTCGAAGCAGCCTGCCAAGTTGCCGCCTCGGCACTGTCGATCCGACGTCGGTCATTGGTGGGTGTCTCCCTGTCTCATTCTGATGCGCTGGCCGGCATTTCGTGAGATAGCGATCGCATCATTCCCTAAAAGCGTCGTCCTGCATAGAGGTTCGTAGTCCAAGACGTTGTATTCGAGATCAATCGCGCTGATCGTGGGCCGTAGGGCAGTGGGGAAAGCCACCGCCCGCGGTGGAGCAAGGACAGCAGTACACCTTTCACACAGGAGCATCATGAGGACTGCTACGGAACACCTATCCCACGACCGAGTGCCGCAGCGCACCCGCCGAACCGCGCCGCCCGACCCGACCAGTGGCGAACAGCTCGCGGTCGTGACCGGAGTCGATGCGGAGCAACGGCTGCTTCTCGGCCGTGTTGTCGGCTGCGCTGGTGTCGGCTGTATGCGCCCGAGCGACGACGTGCTCGCGGCCGTGGTGGCGGGGCTCCGGAGGCTGTGATGGCCGACGACAACAACCCCGCCGAGGTGCGGGCCAACCACGATCCGCACGGAGCACCGCCGGTGCCCGACGGCGATCGAGTACGGCGGGTTACCCCGACCGGGCACACCCCGCCACCGACTACCAGACAGAAGACGTTGGCCGTCCTCATCGTGGTGATCGTCGTCGCCGCCATCGCGATCGGGGCGCTGCGGTGACCGCCCAGCCGGCGGATCGTCCGCTATCGGTTGGCCGGGCGGTCGGGGTAGCCCAGGTTGGCTATCCGCCGAGGCTCGACGAGCACGCGCTACGTGTGGTCCTGCTCGCCGCGCTGGCGCGGATCCGGGCCGCCTGATGGCGAACAAGCGGCACCTGCCGATGCGGCCCTTGTGGGGCTGCGACACCTGTCAGGCTGAGTGGCCCTGCCGCTCAGCTCGCCTCGCCCTGTTGGCCGAATACCACGCGGACCGCGTCGCGCTACGCGTCTACCTCGCGGCGCTGATGGCGGAGGCTGATGTACACCTGTCGCAGGTTCACCGGAACGCGGATCTGTATCGCCGGTTCCTGGACTGGGCGTAGCCGCGCCGCGGCCCGGTCAAGCCCGGCGAGCTCGGCGTTCACGTCCGCGAGCCATCGGCGTGTCGGCTGGCCGGCTGGTGGGACCAGCGGTGCAGCGCGCTATCCAGATCAGACTGCATGGTCGGGTCCTGCCGCCATCGCTGGCCGACTTCCTCGGCGGTACTGGCGTCACCCCGGCGCGAAGCAGTAGCTCCAGCACGCCGAAGAAGGTCGGTAGGGTCCGCGCCAACTCGTCGACCGCTCCAGCCGTAACAGGCCGGAGGCGGACGTCGACGCGTGCACCATTCCTTCCTTGATCTCGTCCCGGCAGATCGGCGGAGCGCCGATCTGCCGGGCAAGTGTGCGCGAGGAGGGTCTTCCCCGAGCCGGGAGGTCCGCTCACGACGACCAGGGTGGGGCGGCCAGTCACCGTACGGTGATAGCGCGACCGGTGATTCGCCTCAGGGTTGTACCCCTGGTTCGGAGCTGAGAAAGACCGCAGCCACGCCGCACCAGACGACGAACATCAGTCCGTAGAGGATGGTGAAGATCCAACCAACCACCACACCAGCGGTGGCCAGCTCCGCTCCGCGTTCGCCCGTCTGGGCGATCTGGTTTTTGGCCTTTTTGCCGAAGTAGATGCCCAACGGCGGGAACACCATCACGCCAAACACCAGCGCGAGAATCGCATAGGTGTTGAATGGCGCAGCATACGGATGGGGCGGATATGGCGGCTGGCCCGGCATCGGGTTCGGTGCCGGCGAGGAGTGCTGAGCCGGCGGTAGGTCTGTCATGTGTTTCCCTCCTGAGGGTGGTGGAGCGTGGGTACGGGCGGGAAGGGGCTCCAACCGGCCAGTCAGGGTACCTTCCCGTGTCACGGCACCGAACTGCTTCCAGGGCTGGGCCGGCTACCGACCCTGCCGCACCCGTGGGCAGACACCGTGCCACCCGCCGGACCCGTCGATGAGGGTCATGTCGCGAAGCCGTCCACAACAGATATAACTGGCATGCTCTTGAGGTGGGTCAATCGGTAACCATGCCTGAATAGCGCGCGGAGTACCGCACGGGGAATGGAGCAGGCGTAGAGTGTCGTCGTTTTGGCCGGCACCTTCGTCCGTCGGGAGACGGACACGGAGGTGAGGGAGCTGCACCGCAGGGCGGTGGCCGCCGGTGCGGAGATCCTGCTCGAACCGGAGGTGAAGCCGCACGACTCCTACGAGTTCACCTGCCGTGACCCGCAGGGGCATGTGTGGACCTTCGCGACCTATCGCACCAGCCTCGGCTGAGGTCGTCGCGTGGCCTGTGCCGGTTAGTTGAATGTTTCTCCGGCTTTGAGGTAGGGATCGACAGAAACGATCATCGAACCGCGGAACGGCTCGTCTATGCCCTCGACCACGAAGAGCAGGAGGCTGATCATGGTGGCGACGGCGCAGACGAGAACCAGGAGGGCACGTCGGGTCCGGGTGGGGATCAGACAGGACAGCAGAATGACGACCAGTGCGCCGAACAGGAGAGCGAACCACAGCGTCGTCGGAAGCGCGGCAGTGGTGTAGGTGTAGCGGAGCTGGCGCGCTTCGCTCCACTTCTCCAGCTCCCCCAAGGCGAGACTGTTGAGCTGCCCGTCCTTCCCTGACTCTGGATTGAACGTCAGCAACACGTCGTGGACGTTGTTCTCTGCCTTGAGTTCGCCATCCGCGCTGCGCCCTTGTTGGTAGGCGGGCCAGGCCTCGTCGACCATGAAGTCGACATGGGCGTGTAATAGGCCCTGAAGTTGGGTTCGGGCGGGCTCGGGATGCTTGGACACCGTGCGGTAGAGGGCGCTCAGGTCCGCCGCCTCGGTGGCGACCGCGAGGCCAGCCTGGGTGTAGGTCCCGTACGCGGAGAAGGCGGTCAGGGCGAGCAGGAGCGCGTAGAAGGTGCCGGTGATCATGATGGTGTGCGTGATGAGGTTCAGCCACTTCGGCTCGGCGCTGAATGTCCGCCTGGCTCGCCCGTGTAGCAGGAGCGCACCCAGCACCGCGATTCCGACGAAGAGTGTCAGGAAGATGAGGAACAGCGCCCAGCCCGGTACCAGGTGGCTCCAGTCGCGCACGACAGCTGCTCCTCATCTGCCGGGTGTTTCATGTACAGATGAGAGGAGTGTGCCAACTTTGTCGGCTCTGATGGTGGGGGTTTCGCGACTGGGTGACAGCGTGGTCGGGTGAAAGTGGTGGTGGAGCCGAGCTGTGCGCGGTGGTGCTTCGGCCTACGCGGCTGTCGTCCCGCCTCCGCTCGCCAGTAGCGCCGCGAGCTGGCTGAGGACGGCCTTGCGAGCCCGGTAGTACACCCAGGTGCCCCGCCGTTCGGCGTCCACGAGTCCCGCTTCGCGCAGGGTCCGGAGGTGGTGCGAGATCGTCGGCCCGCTCAGGTCGAACGCGGGGGTCAGGTCGCACACGCACGCCTCGCCGTTCTCGGCCGAAGCGATCATTGACATAAGCTGGAGCCGTACCGGGTCGCCGAGTGCCTTGAACGCCGGAGCGAGTGCGGTGGCGACTTCCGCGGGAAGGCGCTGCTGCGCCAGGGGTGGGCAGCAGGGAGTGTCGTCGCCGAGGACGGTGTGGGGGAGCGGTGTCACTTGCTTCGGCATCCGTCTAGGTTGACATTTCTCGAATCAGCCCGCAAGTGGGTCAGCCCGCAGGGGAATCAGCCCGCAAGCGCTGGTTCGACAGACGTGAGAAAGGCGCTTCAACAGGACGATACCGTAGTCCGGGACCTGATCCGGGCCTCCGGGCGGACCAAGTCGAGGAGTGTGCTGATGGACGATACCGCTGTCCGGCCCATGCGCCGCGATGACGCGGAGGTCATCCTACGGATCTACCAGGCGGGCCTCCTCCGGCGACGCCAGCTTCGAAACCAAGGCCCCGGCCTGGACGGAATTTGATGCCGGCCGGCTGCCCGAGCACCGCTACGTCGCCATTGACGACAGCGATACGGTCCTCGGCTGGATCGCCGTGTCGGCCGTCAGCACGGCCGGTGGCGCGACGTGGTGCTGCTGGAACGCCGCAGCCCGGCCATCATCTGACGAGTCGAGGGAGCTATGGCCAGGCACATCGTCCTGTTGCGGGGCATCAATGTCGGTAGGCACAACCGGATCGCGATGACCGAGTTCAAAGCCCTGCTCACCGGCCTCGGCTACACGGGGGTGCGGACCTTGCTCAACAGCGGGAACGCCGTGGTCACGACGCCGGACCCGGATCCGGCCGCAGCGGCGCGCCGGATCCAGAGGGGGATCAGCGACGCGTTCGGTCTGTCGATCGCCGTCATGGTGCGCAGTCGCGCCCTGGTCGAGTCGGTCATCGAGCGTAACCCCATGCCCGGGGAGGCGGAGCGCGCGCCGAACTTCTTCCACGTGGGATTCTGTGACCCGGCGCCGTCGCAGGAACGCCTGGACTCGATCGACGCCACGAAGCTCGGCGCGGATCGAATCATGGTCCGCGACGGCACGTGCTACCTGTGGTTCGCCGACGGGCCCCAGAACTCCCCCCTCGGCAAGGCGATCCGCGTCCACAAGCTCGGCGCGAACATGACAATGCGCAGTTGGAACACGGTGCGGAAACTGGTCTCCCTCGCCGGCCCGGTCGGCGGGGCTCCCGATCCCGGTTAGCCGAGCTGCGCGACGGCGCCGAGGACCAGGTCGGCTCTGCCATCCAGCGGGCCGCTGAGCTCCAGCACCGGCAGCTCCGGCCAGGCGTCGAGCGGGTCGGCATAGACGAGCTCCAGCAGCGCGTCGTTCATTCGTGCCCGGAGGCCGGGCCATTCCGTTCCGGGGAGCCGGCGCTCCGTCTCGGGTGTGATCACCGTGATGACCAGCAGGTCGAGGTGGGTGAAGGCGGCTCGGAGGGGCGTGTGGCCCGCCTCCTCCGACGGGTCCGCCCCGGTCGCCACCAGGTACGCCAGGTAGTCCAACGGGGTGCGGTCGAAGATCGTGGCGGACGGCGACGGCGGCGAGCAGAGAATTCGGGCCGAGCGTGCCATCAGCGCCCGGTGGTCCGCTGGCGACGGTGGATACTGGAACTCGTACCCCTCCTCCTCGAGCAGGTAGTACGGCTCGTCCACCGCCACATGGCCCGGCAACCGGGCGCACAGCGCCTCGACCAGGGTCGTCTTTCCGGTCCCGTGCGTCCCGGAGACCCCGATCCTCATTCGTACGTGCTCCTCGGGTCTGGGCCGGGCGGTGGGCGAGGGGTGGAACGGGCAGGTGTCGGGGCGAGGGGTCAGGGCTTCGGTACGTCGGTGAACAGGTCGATCAGTTCGCCGATGCGGTGGTCGGCCTCGGCCGGGTGCCGGAATCGGCCGGCTGGGTTGACGGTGTACGCGTTGCGCCGGCCAACCCGCTCTCGGTGCAGGTAGCCGGCGGCTTCCAGGTCGGCGACGATGGCCTGTGCGGCGCGTTCGGTGATGCCGACAGCGGTGGCGACATCGCGCAGTCGCGTCGTCGGCTCTCGGGCGATGGCCAGCAGCACATGTGCGTGATTGGTCAGGAAGGTCCACCCCTTCGCCCCGTCGGTCGCCCTGGGCTGGGCCGCCTGTGCCATGATCACCATCCCGTCGTTGTCCGGTGTGTTGCCCGCCAATATAGGCACCCCATGTCGCGAGTGCAGCATCGTGGCCACAGCTCGACGGAGCTTACATGGGACCTATACTTCGTGAATACTGAAGCGTAGTTCGGGCTGTTCGTGGTGTTGATCGCGGTCGAGGCAACCGACCCGATCTTCGCTGCTGTCAGCCACGACCGGGCGCTGCTGGACCAGGTGGAGCGCATCGCCGAGTTGACCTCGGGTGGGGTCCGGTTCTTTCTTCCCAAGGTCATCGCCGGTGGCCCGCAGCGCGCACCAAGGGGGCTGCGGGCGCACTTCATGGCGGTGGGACTGGGCCAGGTAGCTGTCCGTTCGCCATGCGCAGGGAGCGGGCCAGGATGCGCGCGTTGCGGCCGGGGTCCAGGGACTGCGTCCAGGCGGCCGGGGCCAGGCTGGGGCAGGCCAGGACAAAGCCGTGGCGGAGGAAGAGCTGGCCGCTTCCGGTGGTAGCGGTGAACAGCGTCGGCAGCGAGCGGCTCCGCGCCCTGGCGAACGCCGCGTGCAGCAGGCGGGCGCCGATGCCCGATCTCTGTCGGTGGGCGGCGACGCAGAAGTTGTACAGCACACCGGCGGCGGGGTGTTCGTTCAGTCCGACGCAGGCTTCGATGGTTCCGTCGGGGGCTTGGGCGACAAGAAACTCTGATGCCCTCGACAGGTAGAGGGACAGGGGGCGTTCGCGGAGCGCTCCGGTGTGGGCGAACGGCGAGGAGAGCGCGGCGAGTGTGGTGCCGTCCCCCTCGTGCGCTGGTCGTACCAAGAATTCGGAGGTGCGGTGCGATCGGGTGGCGGGCGCTCTGGGCGGCAGCACGGTGGGGAGGCAGGGGAACTGCGTGGCCGTGGTCAAGGCGTTCCTTCCTTGGGTTGCACCGTTCACGGCCGCGAGGATCTCCCGGACGCAAGTCCGGATGACGCGGTGGCTTGCCGAGACCCCGACGGCAAAGGTAAGGCTAACCTTACCTTTGGATTGAGCCAAGTCGACCCGCGTGGCCGGTACAGCCCACCTGGTGGCCGGAGAGGGCCAGCGCGTCGGTGACGCGGCTACCCAGGAGGGGCCTCGAGGATGGGGCCAGTGCTCACGACCGTCCTGGCGGGAGGAAGCCGCTGCGGAAGGTTCATCCGACCGATCACAGCTTCTTCCCCATCGCCGCCTCGTGTCCGTCGACGAATGTCGCCACGACCTCGATGCCGCCAATCCGGGAGGGATCGATGTGCCGTGGGTCATCTCCCAGGACGACGAGGTCGGCGCGCTTTCCCGGAGTGAGGCTGCCCGCGCTGTCGTCCCATCGGCACGCATAGGCGCCGGCGACTGTGTAGGCGCGCAGCGCCTCTTCGACGGTGATGGCCTCATCGGGCCCGACCAGCCGGCCGGAGACGGAGCCGCGCTCGACCATGAACTGGATGGCCCGCAGCGGCGACCCGTCCGTGACGGGCCGATCAGAGCTGCCCACGAGCGTCACTCCGTGGTCCAGGAATCCTCGGCCCCGGTACATCCAGGGTGCCCGCCTCTCGCCCATCACCTCGGCGTAATCGTCCCCGAAGGAGTACAGGAAGGTTGGCTGGACGACGGCGCTGAGGCCCAGGCGCGCGAAGCGCGGGAGCTGGTCGGGGCGGATCAGCCCGGCGTGCTCGATCCGGTGTCGGGCGTCCGGGCGGGGCCGCCGCCTCTGGGCCCGCTCCACCGCGTCAAGCGCCAGGTCGGCGGCACGGTCGCCGATGGCATGGATGGCGAGCTGCCAGCCGGCGAGGTGGCCGTCCACGATGAGCTGGGCGAGGCGGTCGGGATCGTCCTGGAGTTGCCCGTTGTGGTCCATGCCCGCATACGGGGCGGTGAGTGCGGCGGTACGGGCCATCATGCCGCCGTCGGTGTAGATCTTGAGCGCCCCCAACGACAGCCAGTCGTCGCCGAACCCGGTGCGCAGCCCCAGGTCCAGGGAACGGGGGATGCCGTCATCCCGGTGCGCCTCGAGTGGGCGTAACGTGTCGCCGGCCGCCATCAGCTGGACCCGCAGAGGTAACCGTCCCTGGTCTCGCAGCAGCTGATAGGCGCCGAGCTCAACCGGGCTGTGTCCCAGCAGACCGCCGCCGATGCCCGCCTCAGCGACAGCGGTCACCCCTTCGGCCAGGCAGGTGCGGGCAGCGCGCTCGACGGCGTCGGCGAGTTCGGTCTGGGCGTAGGGCAGCCGGAGCCGCCGCGCGGCGGCCATGGCGCCTTCGGCCAGGAACCCGTCCTGGTGCGGGATGTCGGCGGGAAGCAGGTCCAGGACCGCGCTGTTGACGACACATCCGTGGCCAGAGTCGTGCATCAGGAATACCCTGCGCCCGCGACTGACCGTGTCCAGCTCGGCCGCGGTCAGGTGGCGGCCCAGGGTCCGCTGGTCATAGCCCATCACGTCCACCCAGGCGCTGATCCCGCCGATGCGGGAGGCGGCCTCCGCCACGACCGCCAGCACGTCGTCGATCCGCGTGAACGGGGCGACGCTCGGGGTGCTCTGCTTCAGCCCGGCCCACGCCAGGTGGACATGGCTGTCGATGAATCCGGGCAGCACGGTGGCGCCCCGCAGGTCGATGACCTCACGGACCGGGAGGGAGGTCACCGCCTCGTCCAGGCCCACGATCCGGCCCCGCCAGATGCCCAGGTCGTGGGCGACCGGATGGTCCGGGTCCATGGTGAGGATGTTCGCGTTCGTCAGCCTTGTGCAGAGCATGGGCAGTCCGTCTGTTGCTAGGAGGCCTCAGCCAGTATGGCGCCGGCGACGGTTTGGGCAGTGTCGGCCGAGCCAGCTTCGGGCTGGTACCACTTTGGTGCGGCGGGCACCATCAGGGGTGTGCCGGTCTCGGGGTCGTCGATGATCCGGCAGGGCAGTCCGTAGACGTCCTCCACCAGTTCGGCGGTCATGACGCTGGCCGGATCGCCCTGGGCGGCGATGGTGCCACCCGCCCGCATGACGATCAGGTGGGTCGCGTAGCGGCAGGCCTGGTTGAGGTCGTGCAGGATCGCGACGATCGTGTGCCCCTTGCGCGCGTGCAGGCCGGCGCACAGGTCCAGCACCTCGACCTGGTGCGCGACGTCCAGGAAGGTGGTGGGCTCGTCCAGCAGCAGGATGGATGTCTGCTGGGCCAGCACCATGGCGAGCCAGACGCGCTGGCGCTGGCCGCCCGAGAGGTCGTCCACGGGCCGGTCCGCGAGGTCGAGGACACCGGTCTGGCGCAGCGCCTCCGCCACCGCCTCCTCGTCTTCGGCGGACCACTGTTTGAGTAGCCGCTGGTGCGGATAGCGGCCCCGGGCTACCAGGTCGCCGACGGTGATGCCGCCAGGCGCGTTGGAGGACTGCGGAAGCAGTCCGAGCCGCCGGGCCACTTCCCGGGACCGGTACGAAGAGATGGCCCGCCCGTCCAGGTAGACCTGGCCGGCCGCCGGCCTGAGCATTCGCGTGAGGGCCTTGAGTAGCGTGGACTTGCCGCAGGCGTTGGGCCCGAGGATCACGGTGAACGAGTGGTCGGGAATGTCGACGCCGAGGGAACTGGCCACCGTCCGTCGGTCGTAGGACAGCGTGAGGTCCTCGGCGCGTAGGCGGGGCGTCGGGGTGTTCGGTCGGGTCATGAGCGGCTCTTTCGCGACTCGGTGATCAGTAGCCAGATGAGGTACAACCCGCCGATGGTCCCGGTCGCAGTGCCCACCGGGAGGAGCGCGGGCGCGAAGAGGCGCTGCACGGCCAGGTCGCTTAGGGCGAGCAGCAGGGCACCCATGACAGCGGAGGACACGAGCCCTGGGGCGGACGAGCGGGTGAGCCCTCGGGCCAGTTGGGGCGCGGCGAGCGCGATGAACAGGATCGGGCCGGTCACCGCGGTGGCGAACGCGGCCAGGGCGACGCTGATGACGAGCAGGATGGCGCGGGTGCGGGGCACGTTGACGCCCAGGGCTGTCGCGATGCCGTCACCCATCTCCACCATCGACAGGCGGCGGGAGAGGAAGAGGGCAGGCGGAAGCAGGACAAGGACGGCCAGGCCGATGGCGCTCGCATGGACCCAGCCGCGATTGCCCAGGCTTCCCACCAGCCACGCCTGCGCCTCCAGCGCCTTTTGCCAGCTGGCCCTGGTGATCAGGTACGAGTTGAGGGCCAGCAGCAGTGCGCTGACACCGATGCCGACGACCACCAGCCGGAAGCCCTGCAGTCCGCGGCCGAGTAGCAGCAGGGAGATGGCCGCGGCGGTGGCCAGACCGCCGGCTAGCGCACCGAGCGCGATCTGCGTCATGCTGCCGTGCCATACGACGATGACCAGCAGGGCACCGGTGGCCGAGCCGTTGGTGAAGCCGATGATGTCGGGCGTGCCGAGTGAGTTGCCGGTCAAGCTTTGCAGGATTGCGCCGCTCACCGCGAGGGCCGCACCGACACACACGGCGGTAAGCAGCCGGGGCATACGCACAGTGTTCACAATGAAGTCGGCGATCCCGGTGTCGTTGCCGGTCAGGGCCTTGATCACCTCGCCGATGGAGAGTTCGAAGTCCCCAGTGGTCAGGATGGCGCCCATGACGACGACGAGTGCGAGGAGTAGGGCTGCCGTGCCGGCCGCGGCGCGTCCCTGGAACCGCAGGGACAGGCCGCCACCCCGGGTGCGGACGACCCTTCCGGTGACGATCCGGGGCCGCGACGGGGCTGGGTAGGCCGCGGGTGTCGTGGGCTTCCGGTGCGGGCCCGGGGTGGGAGCGGGGGCGGCGGTCTCCGGTACGGCCTTCACAGCATGACCAGCTTCCGGCGACGGCACAACGCGATGAACAGCGGGGCGCCGAGGACGGCGGTGACGATGCCGACCTCGATCTCGCCGGGGGCGCCGGCGACCCGGCCGAGGACGTCGGCCCCCAGCAGCAGGACGGGCGCGAACAGCATCGAGTAGGCGATCACCAATCGCTGGTCGGCGCCCACGACGAAGCGGGCGACGTGCGGTACGACCAGACCCACGAAGCCGATCGGGCCCGCCGCGGCGGTCGCCGCGCCGCACAGCAGGATCACGGCAAGCAGGCCGAGTGCCCGGGAACGGCTGACGTTCACACCCAGTGCACGACCCATCTGGTCGCCCATGGCCAGGGCGTTCAGGGCAGGGGCTAGGCCGAGCGCGAGGAGCATGCCCACCACGACGAACGGCAGAACGATCAGCACGACGTCCATGTTCCGGCCGGCCAGCGCCCCGGCCGTCCAGAACCGGAACTGGTTGAAGGCAAGCGGGTTCAGCAGTAGCACGGCGTAGTTGAGGGCGAAGAGCACCGCGGTCACCGCGGCTCCGGCAACCACCAGTCGGTCCGGCGTCGCCAGGGAGCGTCCGAACGAGCCCAGTACGTAGACGAGTACGGACGCCAGCGCCGCGCCGAGGAAGGCGAACCAGACGTAGCCGAGGACGCTGCCGACACCGAGGAAGGCGATGGCCACGACGACTCCGCTGGATGCGCCCAGACTCACGCCGAGCAGGCCGGGGTCGGCAAGTGGGTTGCGGGTCAGTGACTGCATCAGCGCGCCGGATAGCCCGAGGGCCAAACCGACGAGAAGCCCGAGGATGGTCCGGGGGATCCGGTAGTCGTGGATGATGATCGCGGCCTCGGAACCGTCAGGGTGCCACAGCAGGTGCCAGGTGGCGCTGAAGGGGATGCCCCGGGTACCCACCCACACGCTGAGCAGCCCGAGGAAGATGAGCGCGGCGAGGGTGAGAAGAATCCCCGTGCCACGGAGCGCGATCACGGACCGGCGGATCCTCGGCGAGACCGGGGCATCGGCCCCGCTCCCGGATTCCGCCCGGGCTTCGACCGACAACGACAACTCCCCTGGCGGCAACGCGTGTTACGACAAGTCAGGGCACTCGAAGGGCGTGAGCCGACTTGACTTAGGTGAGCCTAACCGAACGACCGGCGTAAGGTCAATGCGATGGACCGGCGGCGGGCGCGCGTAGGTACCGGCTGTCTCGGCCGGGCTTACCTGCTTAAGGTAGCCTCACCTAACTTGTCGCCCACCTTGGCGGAGGTGCCGGATGTCCCTGGGGGGACCGACCGAGGGCGGGCCCACGGGGGCCCGAGTCCTCCGGAACACGATCGGGGGTCAGCGCCGACGCCTTGCCGGCGCCTCGCTCCTCGGCATGGCACACCAGGCCTGCGAGGCCCTCGTCCCGGTCGTCATCGGCCTGATCATCGACCGGGCTGTGACCACCGGCGACGCCAGCTCGCTCCTGAGCTGGCTGCTCGTCCTCGCCGGCCTCTTTCTCGTCCTGTCCACAAGCTACCGGACCGCCGCCCTCATCACCGACGGCGCCGGCGAGCACGCGGCGCACCGGCTGCGCATCGCCATCGGCGCCCGCGTGCTCGACCCCCGCGGCGGGGCGGACGCCGGCAGGCTCCCCGGCGCGCTGACTGCCATAGCCACCGGTGACGCCACCCGTGTCGGAGCGGTCGCGGCAGCCGTGCCGTACGCGGTATCAGCACTCACTGGCCTGACCGTCAGCGCGGTCATGCTGCTCCGGGTGTCAGTACCGCTCGGCCTGCTCGTCTTGCTCGGTGTCCCGCCCCTGCTCTGGCTGGGCCATCGGATCAGTCAGCCCCTCGAACAGCGCAGTGAGATCGAGCAGGAACGCGCGGCCCACGCCTCTGGCGTCGCCGCCGACCTCGTCGCGGGCCTGCGGGTCCTCAAGGGCATCGGGGCGGAAACGGCCGCCCACTCCCGCTACCGGCGCACCAGCCAGGACTCCCTGACCGCCGCGTTGCGGGCCGCCCGCAGCCGAGCCTGGCACGATGGTGCGATCCTCGCCCTCACGGGCGTCTTCATCGCGGTCATCGGGCTGGTGGGAGCGCACCTGGCCATGAGCGGCGCGATCAGCGTGGGCGAACTGGTGGCCGCCGTCGGACTTGCCCAGTACCTGCTCGGCCCCTTCCAACTGCTCACCTACGTCAACGGCGAGTTCGCCCTGGGCCGCGCCTCCGCCGACCGGATCGCCGACGTGCTCTCCTCGCCGCCCGCCGTGCCAACCGGCGAGGCGGTGCCGACCAGTCCGGCCGCTGGGCGGGTCCGGCTGCGCGGACTCGGACACGGCGCCCTGCACAACGTCGACCTGGACATCGCCCCCGGCACCACCGTCGGCGTCGTCGCGAAGGATCCAGCAGCGGCGCACGACCTGCTGCTCTGCCTAGGCCGGGAACTCGACCCCGACGAGGGCACCGTCGAACTCGACGGCGTGCGGCTGACCGAACTGGATCCCGTCAGCGTCCGCCGCGCGATCCTGGTCGCCCACCACGATGCCGACCTGTTCGAGGCCAGCCTCCTCGACAACGTGCGGGCCGGAACAGATGCCGACGAGGCCGACCTCGCCCCGGCCCTCTCCGCGGCGGCGGCCGACGATGTCGCACGCGCCCTGCCCGAGGGCGCGGCCACCGTCCTCACCGAACGCGGCCGCTCCCTCTCCGGCGGCCAGCGCCAGCGCGTGGCGCTGGCCCGGGCTATCGCCGCCGACCCCCCGGTGCTCGTCGTTCACGACCCGACTGTCGCCGTCGACACCGTCACCGAATCCCGCATCGCGTCCCGCCTGCGCGCAGTGCGGGACGGCCGTACGACGATCCTGGTCACCAGCAGCCCGACACTACTCGCGGAGACCGACCGCGTGGTGATGCTCGACGGGGGCATCGTGGCCGCCGAGGGTCACCACGGCGAACTCGTCGCCGGTTGCGAGGCGTACCGCTCGGCGGTGCTTGGATGACGGATACGAATGGTCAACCGGTGGGCGACGGCCCGACGCGAACGAAGGACCCGAGATGAGCGGACCCGCTGCGGGCAGAACCAGCGAACGCGATACCAGCCGCGAACTGCTGCCCACCGCGACTGGTGCCCAGACGCTCGCCGCCCTCGGCGCGCCGCTGCGGAGGCACCGGCTCCTCGCCGCTCTCGCGATCGGCGTACTGGTCACCGGGACCGGCATCGGTCTGCTGACCGCCCCGCTGCTCGGACGCCTCGTCGATCTGGTCGTCGCCCAACGCGGCACGAGCGCACTGACCGTACCGATGGTGCTGCTTGTGGCGGTCGCCGTTGCCCGGGGCGTGGCCGCCGGGATCGGCCGCTCCCTTGTGGCCCGCCTTGGCGAGATCGTCCTCGCGGACCTGCGCGAGCGGTTCGTCGGCCGGGCACTGCGCCTGCCCCTCGACCGGGTCGAGCGGGCCGGATCGGGCGACCTGACCTCCCGGGTGACCGGTGACGTCATGATGATCACAAAGGCGGTGCGGGTGGCCCTGCCCGAATTCGCCGCCGCTCTGCTGACCATCGTGCTGACACTGGCCGGCCTCGCGGTGCTGGACTGGCGCTTCTTGGTCGCCGTACTGCTGGCGGTGCCGGTGCACATCCTGACGGTCCGTTGGTACATCCCGCGTGCCGCCTCTGTGTACGCCCGGCACCGGGTCGCGGGCGGTGCCCTCCAGCACCAACTCCTCGACAGCATCGGCGGCGTCCGCACCGTACGTGCGTTCCGGCTGACCGGGGCGCACGCGCAGTCGTTGGAGCGGCGGTCCCGGGAGGCCGTCGACCTCGCGCTGCGTGGGATACGGTTGGTCGCCGGCTTCTTCTCCCGGCTCAACGCAGGCGAGTTCGTCGGCTTGGCGGCGGTCCTTGTGACGGGTTTCCTGCTGGTGGACGCCGGCTCGGTGAGCATCGGCACGGCGACCGCGGCGGCATTGTACTTCCACGGCCTCTTCAACCCCATCAATGCCGCTCTCTTTCTCATCGACGACGTCCAGTCAGCGGGCGCCAGCCTGGCCCGCATCGTGGGTGTGTCGAATCTGCCGGCAGAGCCCGGGTCCACCTCAGGAAGCGGGCCGGCGCCGGCGGACAGCTCGGTCAAGATCTCCGCACTCCGGCACGCGTACGTCGACGGTCACCCAGTTCTCAGCGATGTGGACCTGGAGGTCCGCAGCGGCGAACGGGTGGCGCTGGTCGGCGCGAGCGGGGCTGGGAAGACCACCCTCGCGAAGCTGCTCGCGGGCATCCACGAGCCGGCGGGCGGTTCGATCGTCATCGGCGGGATCGACACCAGGGACCTCGGCCCGACCGGGGTCCGGCGCGCCGTGACACTGGTCAGTCAGGAGGTGCACGTCTTCGCGGGCCCACTGGCCGAGGACCTGCGGCTGGCCCGGCCCCAGGCCACGGATGAGGAACTGCGGGCCGCACTGACCCGCGTGGACGCCCTCGACTGGGTCGAGGCACTTCCCGAAGGTCTCGCCACCGTCGTCGGTGAGGGCGGCCACCGCCTCACGGTCACCCAGGCCCAGCATCTGGCCCTGGCGCGTCTGGTCCTGGCGGATCCGACAATCGCCATCCTCGACGAGGCGACGGCCGATGCCGGCAGCGCCGGGGCCCGTGTCCTGGAGTCGGCGGCGGTTCGCGCCCTGGAGGGGCGGACGGGCCTGATAGTGGCACACCGACTCCCCCAGGCCGCCACCGCTGACCGCGTCGTCGTACTCGACAGCGGTCGGGTCGTGGAGACCGGCACGCACGAGGAACTCGTCGCGGCGGACGGCCGCTATGCGGCCCTCTGGGCTGCCTGGTCCGACAGCCGCCGAGATCAGCCGCTGCCCACGCAGCGCGAGGCGGCGGACTAGGTCCTGACCGAACGGTCGTTCTGCCCACCACCGGCTCGCCGGCTCGTCACGTGAGATCTGTCCCACCTGGTCTGCCAGGACCGCCATTCAGCGGCGGTCCGCCCGTGAGCCAGACCCGGCGGAGAACATCTCACCTTCTGACTGTCAGTCCTGCTGGGCAATCAGGCTCGCTGGGCGCAGGTCGGTCCAGTTGGACTCGACATAGGCGAGGCAGGCCGCACGGGTGTCCTCACCGAAGGCGGTCCGCCACCCGGCGGGGACCTCGGCGAAGGACGGCCACAGCGAGTGCTGGTTCTCTTCGTTGACCAGGACCAGGAAGCGGCCCTGCGGGTCCTCGAACGGGTTGGTGCTCATACGTCGTCACTCCTCGTGGACTCTGCGATGAACAGCTCGGAGAGCGGCTGCTCGGGGTCGGCCGCGGCGGTGCGCAGCAGTGTCTGAAGCTCGTCGGCAAGCTGCCGGGCCTTGGCCGGGCCGAGCAGGCTGTGGGCGTAGCTGAGTTCACAGTGCACGGGGCCGTCGCCCGGCGGCTCGTAGAAGCTGAGGGTCAGCTCCGTCCGCGCCGTGCCGGTTGGTACGGCATGGAAGGATCCCATGCCGCCCTCCAGCTGCCCGAGGTTCGCCTGCTCGTGGTGGATCACCATGACCTGCGGGCCCTGCGGTGGCAGACCGGTGGCCCGGACGACCGCGTCGAACGGCACGTCCTGCCGTTCCAGCGCGCTGAGCGTGGTCTCCCGCACCCGGGTCAGCAGCTCGGTGAAGGCCGGGTCGCCGGCCGTGTCGGTCCGAAGCACCACGGTGTTGAGGAAGCAGCCGACCAGATCGGCCAGCTGGTCATCGCCACGGCCGGCGACCATCGTACCGATGGGCAGATCGGTGCCCGCACCATGGCCGGTGAGCAGGGCCGCCAGGGCCGAGTGCAGCACCATGAACATGCTGGTGCCGGTTGCCCGGGCCAGCTCGTCCACGGCCGCGTGCAGGTGCTCGTCCAGGACGAAGCCCACGTAGTCACCGCCCTCGGCGGACAGGCGCGGGCCGTCCGTCGGAAGCGCCAGTTCCGGCGGGGCGTCGTGGAGCGTCCGCCGCCAGTACGCGAGCTGCTGCCCGCCCCGGCTGTCAGGGTCGGCGAGGTCGCCCAGCACCTCATGCGCCCAGCGGGTGTAGTCCCGGTACGTCACCGGCAACGGCTCCCACTCGGGTGCCCGGCCCATCGCGCGGGCCGCGTACGCCGTGGTGAGGTCGCGGAACAGCGGTACCACCGACCATTCGTCCACCGCGAGGTAGTGCATGGTCAGCAGGAGCGCCTGGGCGCCAGCCGGGTCCGTCAGCAGGCAGGCCCGCAGCGGGGCATCGTGCTCCAGGTCCGGGTTCGCCGCGGCGAGTTCCGCGAGTCGGGCGTCCAGGTCGGCGCACCGGTCGACGGCGAGGGCTGTGCCTTCGACCGGCAGCTGGAGCAACCCGCCGTCGTGCTCGGTGAAGGCCGTGCGCAGCGGCTCGTGCCGGGCGACCAGGTCGGCGAGGGCCGTGGCCAGGACCTCGGCGTCCACGCCGCCCTCAGGGGAGCGCAGGACCAGGGCACCGTCGAAGCCGGGGGCGCGGCGGTGCGACTCCCACTGCCAGCGCTGGACCGGTGCGGCCGGCAGGAGGCCGCCGCCCGCGTCCTCGGTCGGCTGCAGTGCCGGACGCGCGGCTGCCGCGCCCTCCAACTTGCCGGCCAGACCGGCCACCGTCAGCGCGTCGAAGACGTCGCGGATGCTCAGCTCCACGCCGAACTCGGCGCGGATGCGGCCCAGGAGCCGCATCGAGGCCATGGAGTGGCCGCCCAGCGCGAAGAAGTTGTCGTGGATGCCGACGTTGTCCAGTCTGAGGATGTCGCAGAACAGGGCCGCCAGGCGGGCCTGCGTCTCGGTGGCCGGACGGGCGTCGCCGGTCATCGTGGACCAGTCGGGCATGGGCAGCGCCTTGCGGTCCAGCTTGCCGTTGGGCGTGAGCGGCAGCGGGCCGTCCAGCGCCACGACGAGCGTCGGGACCATGTACTCGGGCACCAGCCCGGCCACGTGGGCGCGCAGCTCCTGTGGGTCCGGTTCCCCCGACTCCGGTACCGCGTATCCGATCAGGCGCACGATGTCGCCGTCCCGGTCCGGCAGTACGGCGGCCTGGGCGACTGACGGGTGCGAGGCGAGCGCGGCCTCGATCTCGCCGAGCTCGATGCGGAAGCCGCGCACCTTCACCTGCGTGTCGACCCGGCCGAGGAAGTCGAGGTTGCCGTCGGCGCGCCAGCGGGCGCGGTCGCCGGTGCGGTACATGCGGCGTCCGGCGGCGCCGAAGGGGTCCGCGACGAAGCGCTCCGAGGTGAGCCCCGCCCTGCCGAGGTAGCCGAGCGCCAGGCCGCGGCCGGCGACGTACAGCTCGCCCACGACGCCCGGCGGGACCGGACGCAGCTGGTCGTCCAGGACGTAGCAGCGGGTGTTGGGGTCGGGCCGGCCGATGGGAACCCGGCCGCCCGGTCGGCCGCCGTACTCGCGCGCAGCCCACAGCGTGGAGTTGACCGTCGCCTCGGTGAGCCCGTACGCGCAGATCAGGTTGGCCGTGGCGCCGAAGCGTTCGAAGAGGTCCGGCGGCACCGTCTCGGTGCCGACGAGGACCGTGGAGCCCTCGGGCAACTCGCAGCCCGGCGGCAGCGCCGACACCAGCGACGGCGGCAGGATCATGTGGGTGATCCGCTGATCGGTGAGGAAGTCGGTGAGCGCGGGGCCGGCGACCCGTGCCTCGTCGGTGATGAGGACGAGTCGTCCGCCGTGGCACAGGGCCATCGCCAGCTCGAAGACGAAGACGTCGAAGCCGATCGAGGCGAACTGCAGGACCCGGCTGTCCGGCTCCAGACCCATCCGATCAACGGCGGTGGCCACCAGACTGGCGATGCCTTCGTGCGGGACGACGACGCCCTTGGGCCGGCCGGTGGAACCGGAGGTGTAGATGACGTACGCGGCCTGGTCCAGGCCTACCCGCACGCCCTCGATGGCGGCTTCGGACAGCGCCTCCAACTCGGTGGCGGTCTGCGGCGCGTCGAGCAGCACCAGCGGTACGTCCGCCACCGGGGGGATCTTCCCGGCCACCGGTTCGGTGCCGACGACCAGCGCCGCCCCCGAGTCCTCGATCATGTGGGCGAGGCGGTCAGCGGGCTGGGCCAGGTCGAGCGGCAAGAACGCGGCGCCCAGCTTGAGCACGGCCAGCACCGTGGCGATCATGTCGGCCGAGCGGGGCACGGCCACGCCGACCACGCTCTCGGCGCCCACACCGTGCGCGGCGAGCAGCCGGGCGGTCCGGTTGGCCCGGGCGTCCAGCCGCTCGTACGTCAGCGAGCGCGCGTGGTCCACGACGGCGACCGCGTCGGGCCGCTCGGCCAGCCGCCGCGCGAACAGGGCCGGCAGGGTCTCCTCGTCGACCTCGCGGGGAGCGCCGTTGAAGCGTTCAAGGACCAGGTGACGCTCGCCGGGGTTGAGGACCTCCGCCTGCGAGACAGGCTCGCCGGGCGCCGCGACCAGGGCCGCGACCAGGGTGCGCAGCCGTTCCCCGATCCGCTCGGCCGTCTCCTGGTCGAAGAGCTCGGTGGCGAACTCCAGCCGGCAGACCAGCGATCCGGCGCTGCCGTCGGCCTCCGTGTGCTCGGTGAAGCTGAAGACCAGGTCGAACTTGGCGGAGCGGATGCGGAACGGCACGGGCTCCACGCCGAGCCCGGCCAGATCCAGCTCCTCGCCGACGCGGGCGTGATAGCCGACCATCACCTGGAACAGTGGGTTCCGGGACAGTGACCGGGTCGGGTTGAGCTTCTCGACGACCGACTCGAACGGCACGTCCGCGTGGGAGAACGCCGCCAGGTCCGTCTCGCGGACCCGGGCCAGCAGCTCGGTGAAGCTCGGGTCGCCGCTCAGGTCGGTGCGCAGGACGAGCGTGTTGACGAAGAAGCCGACCAGGTCGTCCAGCGCCTCGTCGCCGCGGCCCGCGATGGGTGAACCGAGCGGGATGTCCGTTCCCGCCCCCAGCCGGTGCAGCAGGGCGGCGACGGCCGCGTGTACGACCATGAACATGCTGGCGCCGGTCTCGCGGGCGATCCGCCTGAGTCCTTCGTGGATGTCTGGGTCGAACGCGATGTCCAACTCGGCGCCGGTGAAGGCGGGGCGGGCCGGGCGGGGCCGGTCGGTGGGCAGCTCCAACTCCTCCGGCGCCCCGTCCAGGACCGAGTGCCAGTGGTCCAGCTGGCGGGCGGCCAGGCTGTCCGCATCCGCCGGGTCGCCGAGTAGCCGCTGCTGCCACAGCGCGTAGTCGGCGTACTGGACCGGCAGCGGCTCCCAGCTGGGAGCGGTGCCGGCGTCGAGGCGGGACGCGTAGGCCGTGCCGAGGTCGCGCAGGAATGGCCGGTCCGACCATTCGTCGGTGGTGATGTGGTGCAGCAGGATCACAACGACGTGCTCGTCCGGCGTCACCTCGATGACCGTGGCCCGCAGCGGCAGTTCGGCGGCGAGGTCGAAGGGTCGGTTGATCGCGGCGTCGACCAGGCCGGGCACCTCGTTCTCGGCGGCCCGCAGGTGCTCGACCGCGGGCTGGGACTCCTCGGCGGATAGGACCCGCTGGAAGGCCTGGCCATCGCGTTCCGCGAAGACGGTGCGCAGGGCCTCGTGACGGGCCGTCACGTCGGCGAGGGCCGCGGTCCAGGCGTCCAGGTCCAGGGCCCCGCGCAGCCGCATGACCAGCGGGAAGTTGTACGCCGTGGAGGTGCACTCGATGTGCTGGATGACCCACAGCCGCTGCTGGGCGTGAGACAGCGGCAGCTCGGCGGGCCGCTCACCGATGGTCAGCGCGGGCTGGGCGGCACCCCCGGAGCGGGCCGCGCGGTCCACCAGCTCCGCCACGGTGGGCGCCTCGAACAGGTCGCGGATGGCGAGTTCGGCGGCGAGCGCGGTGCGGGCGCGGCTGATCAGGCGGGTGGCCAACAGGGAGTGGCCGCCCAGCTCGAAGAAGTCGCTGTCGATGCCGACGCTGCCCACGGGCAGGCCGAGAATCTCCGCGAACAGCGCGCACAGCGTCTCCTCCGCTGGGGTGCGCGGGGTGCGGCTGGGGCCCGTCCCGCCGAAATCGGGGGCGGGCAGCGCACGGACGTTCAGCTTGCCGTTGACGGTCAGCGGGAGTGCGGCGACGGGCACCAAGGCGGCCGGAACCATGTAGTCCGGCAACCCGGCCTTCACCTGCTCGCGCAGGCGCTGCAGGAGCTCTTCCCCCGCCTCGGCGCCGGCCTCAGGTACGAAGTATCCGACCAGGCGTTTGCTGCCGGTCGCCTCGCTGACGATCACGGCGGCGTGCGCCACCTCGGGGTGCGCCGACAGGGCGGCGGCGATCTCACCCAGTTCGATTCGGTAACCGCGGATCTTCACCTGGTCGTCGGTGCGGCCGAGGAAGTCCAGCAGACCGTCGGGGCGCTGCCGAACGAGGTCTCCGGTGCGGTACATCCGCATCCCCGGCGCCCCGAACGGGTCCGCGACGAACCGCTCGGCGCTCAGGCCGGGCCGGTCGTGGTAGCCGCGGGCCAGGCCGGTGCCCGCGATATACAGCTCGCCGGGGCAACCTGGCGGGACCGGTCGCAGCATGGCGTCCAGGACGTAGGCGCGGGTGTTACGGATGGGCAGGCCGACCGTGGGGGTGGCGCTGTCGGCGGTGGAGCCGCCCAGGGTGTTGATCGTGTACTCGGTCGGGCCGTACAGGTTGTAGCCGTACGTGCCGTCAGTGCGACGCAGCTTCGTCCACACCGTGTCCGAGACGGCCTCGCCGCCGAGCAGGACGAGCGCGGGGCGGTGCTTCCCGGCCTCCTCGTCGTGATCGAGGAGGCCCTCCTCGATGAGTAACTGGGCGTAGGTGGGCGTCACGTTGACCACGTCGATGCGGTGGCTGTCACAGTAGGCGACCAGGGCCTCGGCGTCGCGGCGGAGCTCCTCGTCGCAGACGTGGACCTCATGGCCCTCGACGAGCCAAAGCAGTTCCTCCCAGGACATGTCGAAGGCGAAGGAGACGGTGTGCGCGATACGTAGTCGCCGTCCACCGGCCGAGGCGATCGCCGGGTCGAAAATCTCCTTCTGGTGGTTGAGCTGCATGTTCGTCAGGCCCCGGTAGGGGGTGACGACACCCTTGGGCGTGCCGGTGGAGCCGGACGTGTAGATGACGTACGCCGGGTGCTCAAGGCGGTCCACCCGGTCCTGGGCGAACGCGGGCCGCTCGGCGTCGCTGACCTCGCCACCCGGGAGCCCGACCAGCTCGGCCACCACGGCCTCGTCATCCAGCAGTACTTCCGGGGCGAGCGGGCCGGCCTCGCCGCGCAGGGCCGGGGCCACGGCGGTGGTGGACAGCAGGCACAGCGGCCCGGTGTCCGCGATCATCAGCCGTAGCCGGTCCGCCGGGTGGTCCAGGTCCAGCGGCAGGTACGCCGCTCCCGTGCGCAGTACGGCGAACAGCGCGGCCACCATCTCGATGGAACGCGGCAGTGCCAGGGCGACGGTCTTCTCCGGTCCGGCACCCCGGGCGAGCAGCAGCCGGGCGATCCGGTTGATGTGCGCGTCCAGTTCGGCGTACGTGAGGGCGCGCTCGCCGAAGACCAGGGCGACGGCGTCCGGGGTACGGGCCACCTGGGCGGTCAGCATGTCCGCGACGGTCTCGTTCGGCAACGGCTCCTGACTTCCCGCCCAGTCGGTGGCGAGGGACTCGCGCTCGCCGGGTAGCAGCAGGTCCAGGGTGCCGGTGCGGGCGGTCAGGTCGCCGATCAGTCGCTCCACGAGGGCGCCGAAGCGGTCCAGAGTGGCCGCTGCCTGTTCGTCATCCACCAGGTCGGGGCGGTACTCCAGTTTGACCTGGACCGTCTCGGCCGGGTTGACGATCAGCGTCATCGGGTAGTGGGTGGCGTCCACGCTACCCACGCCGGTGATGCCGTGGCTCTCCGCCAGCTGTCGGAAGGCGCCCTCGTCAGCGAAGTTCTGCAGGACATACAGGGTGTCGAAGAGAGTCGGATGGCCGCCGGCGCGCTGGAGTTCGGCGAGGCCCAGGTACTCGTGGTCCATCAGCGTGACCCGCTCGGCCTGGATGCGACGCAGTAGGTCACCGATTGGCTCGGCCGGATCGAGGGTGATCCGCTGGGGCACGGTGTTGAGGAACATGCCGATGGTGGTCTCGACCCTGGCTACGTCCGCGGGGCGGCCGGCAACGGTGGCGCCGAACACCACGTCGTCGCGGCCCACGGTGGCGGACAGGACCAGCGCCCATGCGGCGGACAGCACCGCGTTGATGGTCAGGCCGTGCTCGCGGGCGGAGGATCGCAACCGCTCACTCAGCGGCCGGCCCAGGCTGAGGGTGCGGCGGTGCGGGATGGTCGGCTCGTCGCCGCGTTCCCGGGCAATGAGGGTGGGCTCGTCCAATCCCGCGAGGGCGCTACGCCAGGTCTCGAGGGCCGCGTCGAAGTCCTGGCCGGCGAGCCAGCTCAGGTAGTCGCGGTAGCTGCCGGCGGCGGGCAGGGCGCTGTCGTCGCCGGACGCCGCGTACAGCTCCAGGAACTCGTCGAGGAAGAGGGACTGGGACCAGCCGTCCCACGCGATCAGGTGGTGGCTGAGCATCAGGCGGTCGGTGGTGTCGGTGAGCCGGATCAGGGTGAGCCGGAACAGCGGGGGTGCCGCCAGGTCGAACCGCTTGTGCCGGTCGGCGTCGGAGATCGCCACGAGCCGGGCCCGCCGCTCGGTCTCGGGCAGGCCGGTCAGGTCGATCTCGGTGAGCGGTGCGGGCAACTCGGAGGGCGGGCAGACGAACTGCGCGGGCTCCGGGAGACCGTCGCTGACGATGCCCGCGCGCAGGCTGGGGTGCCGGCGCAGCAGGGTCGCGCAGGCGGCGCGCAGCCGGTCGGCGTCGAGCCGGCGGTCGAAGTCGAAGGTGTCCTGCGCGGTGTAGACGTCCAGCGCCGTCGTGTCGTAGCTGGCGTGGAAGTAGATCCCCTCCTGGAGCGGCGACAGCGGCCAGATGTCGGCCACCGGCGCCGGGCTGACCCCTTCGACCAGGTCGATGTCGGCCTGGGTGAGGGTGACCAGCGAGACGTCCGAGGGGGTGAGGCCGGGGCGGGCGCCGGGGGCGGCGGTCCGGCCGACGAGGCCACGCAGGGCGTCGGCCCAGGCCTCGCCCAGGGCGTGGACGTCGTCCTCGGTCAGTGCGGTGCCGTCTGGCCAGGTCCAGGTGGCGCGCAGTTCGGGGCCGTCCGGGGTCTCCGCGCACACGACGTTGACCTGGAGCGGGTACGGCATGGCCAGATCAGCGTCCGGCTCGACAGCCAGCGCATCGGACTCGACGGCCGGGGCCCAGTCCACGGCTTGGTCGGCGGGCAGCCGGCCGAAGTAGTTGAACAGCACCTGGGCGGTGGACAACTGGGAGAACACCGGGGCGAGCTGCGGGTTGAGGTAGCGCAGCATGCCGTACCCGGCACCGGAGTCGGGCGCGGAACGAACCGACTCCTTGACCTGCTTCAGCACGTCGAGGGGGTCCTCGGCGGCGGGCAGCCGGACTGGGTGGAGGCTGGTGAACCAGCCCACGGTGCGGGAGAGGTCGGCGTCGCCGACCCCATCGCGGCCGTGGCGTTCCAGGTCGACCAGCAGGTCGCCGTCCTGGCCCGAGCGGTGGCGCGACACGGCCAGCCGCAGCGCGGCGAGCAGCACCTCGGTGACGTCGGCGCCGGCGGCCGCGGGCACGGTGGTGAGCAGCGCCCGGGTCGGGTCGGCGGGCAGCGTGACGACGTGCTCCCGGGCCGCACCCGCGGTTCCGGTGCGGGTGGCTCCGGCGACGAGCTCGGCGCCGGGGGCCAGGGTCTTGGCCCAGTGGGGCAGTTCGGCCTGCCGTTGCGGCGAGGAGGCCTGCTCGGCGACCTCCCGGGCGAAGCGGCGCAGGGAGGTGGGCACCGGCTCCAGGGCCGGGCGCTCTCCGTGGACGATGGCCTCCCACGCGGTGGCGAGGTCGCCGAGGAGCACCCGCCAGGACACTCCGTCCATCACGAGGTGGTGGACGACGAGTAGCAGCCGGCCGGGCCGCTCGGCGCCCGCGTCGAACCACACGGCCTGCACCGTGACACCGCTGTCGGGGTCGAGCCGGTCCGCGGCGGCGTCGGATTCCTCGGTGACGGCCTTGCGCAGCCCCGCCTGGGTCAGGTCGCACACGTCGACGCGGCGCAGCAGCTCGGCGGCGTCCACCGATCCGGCGGGGGTCGTCCGGGCGGACCACAGCGCGGGGATGGCCGGACCCAGGTCCATCCGGGCCAGGGTGAGGCGCAGCCCGTCGTGGTGGTCGAGGACGGCCTGGAGGACCTGCGCCAGCTTGCCGGCGTCCGCGCCGGCGGGTGCCTGGAGCAGCATCGAGAGGTTGAAGCGGCCAATCGTGCCGCCGTCCTCGCGGAGCTGGTGGACGATCGGCAGCAGGGTGATGTCGCCGACGCCGTCGGAGTCCGTGGCCACGGGCGCGAGGGTGGCCTGTGTGCCGTTGAGGGCGGCCGCGAGGGCGGCCGGGGTGCGGTGCGCGAAGATGTCGCGCGGAGTCACCGCCAGGCCGGCCCGGCGGGCGCGGCTGGAGACCGACATGGACAGGATGCTGTCACCGCCCAGGACGAAGAAGTCCTCGTCGGCGTTGACGTCGTCGATACCGAGCACGTCGGCGAAGATGCCGCAGAGCTGCTGCTCGCGACCCTCGCGGGCGTCGCGGGCCGGCCGTCTGCGGACCTCGGGCGCGGGCAGCGCTGCGAGATCGGTCTTCCCGCCGGGCGTCAGCGGTAGCGCGTCGAGCCGTACGAAGTGGCCGGGCACCATCGCGGCGGGCAGCGAGCCGGTCAGCGCCGCACGCACCGCCTCGGTGTCCAGTTCCCGCGCTCCTGCTGCCGGTACCAGGTAGGCCACCAGCTGCTTGACTCGCCGCTCGTCCTCGCGTGCCACGACGACCGCGTCGCCGACGGCCGGCTCGTCACGCAGCCGGGCCTCGATTTCCCCGAGTTCCACCCGGTTACCCCTGATCTTGACCTGGTGGTCGGTGCGCCCAAGGTAGGTGAGCACGCCGTCTCCACTGAACTGAACCATGTCTCCGGTGCGGTACATCCGCTCTCCCGGACCGCCGAACGGATCGGCGACGAAGCGCTCCGCGGTCAGCCCGGGGCGACCGAGATAGCCGCGGGCCAGCTGTGCGCCCGCGATGTAGAGCTCACCCGGCTCGCCCGCCGCCATCGGACGCAGGTAGGCGTCGAGGACGTACAGGCGGGTGTTCGACACCGCTCGTCCGATCGGGATGGTGCCGGCGTCCTCGGTGCAGGAGCCGGCCTCCCAACTGGTCACCTGGATGGTGGCCTCGGTGGGGCCGTACACGTTGAACAGCGGCACCCCGGTGTGCTCCCGCCAGCGCCGGGCAAGCGGCGCCGGCAGGGACTCGCCGCCGCTGAAGGCGCGGCGCAGCGTGGCCCACCACTCGTCCGGGCCTACCTCGGCGAGTAGCGCACCATAGAGTGAGGGCACCAGGTCGATGCTGGTGACCCGCTCGCGGCGGACCAGGTCGACCAGGTACGCCGGGTCGCGGTGCCCGTCGGGGCGGGCGATCACCACGGTTCCGCCGGTGAGCAGCGGGGTGAAGATCTCCAGCAGGGACGGGTCGAAGCTGGTCGAGTACTGGTGCAGGACCCGCTCGCCGGGGCCGAACCCGAACCGCTCGGCGGTCCAGGCGAGCTGGCTGGTGGCCGCGCGGTGGGACACGACGACGCCCTTGGGGCGGCCGGTGGACCCGGAGGTATAGATCACGTACGCCGCGTCGTCCGGGTGGACGGACATGGCCACGGGCGCCGGGACCGGCTGGTCCGCACCGAGGAGAACGTGCGTCACGCCGTCGAGGAGGGGCAGCCGGGTCTGGGACGCGGCTGTGACGACGACGGTCCGCGCCCCGGCGTCTTCGAGCAGGTAGCGGATCCGGTCGCCCGGGTGGTCGACGTCGACCGGCAGGTAGGCGGCGCCGGCCTTGAGGACGCCGAGCAGGGCTGCCAGGGCCTCGGCGGATCGGGGTACGGCGACGGCGACGACGGACCCGGGCGTCACGCCCTGCGCGACCAGTCGGCCGGCCAGTGCCTCGGCGCGCGCGTCCAGGTCGGCGTACGTGGTCCGCCCGTCCTCGTGGATCAGGGCGGTGGCGTCCGGGGTCCGGCGGGCCTGCCGGCCGAATGCCCCGTGCACGGTGTCGTCGGGCAGGGGCAGGTCCTCACCGGCCATCCGGTCGAGGGCGGCCCGGTCCTCGCCGGGAGCATTGAGCGCGAGCCGCGCCACCGGGCAGAGCGGGTCCGTGACAAGCCGGCCGAGCAACGCCCGCAACCGGCCGGCGAACCGGGTGGCGGCGGCGGGGGCGACGCGGGCCGGGTCGTGGTCCAGGCGCAGCTGGAGCTTCTCGCCAGGCACGACGGTCAGGGCCAGCGGATAGTGCACCGCGTCCCGGATGTGTGAGCCGGTCACCCGCACCAGTCCGGCTGGGTCGGCGGGCTCGCCCGCCTCCGGCAGGTTCTCCACGACGGCCAGCGCCTCGAACAGCTCACCGCGGCCGAGGGCACGCTGGATCTCGGCGAGTCCGACGTGCTGGTGCTCCAGCAGATCGGCCTGCTCGTCCTGGAACCGCGCGAGCACGTCGGCCAGCGACTGCTCGGGCCGCCACCGCAGCCGCGCGGGCAGGGTGTTGATAAGGAGGCCGACCACGGATTCCACGCCCTCGACAGGGGCCTGGCGGCCGGAGACGGTGCTGCCGAAGACGAGGTCACGGGTGCCGGTCAGATCGCCAAGTAGAAGGCCGAAGCCGCCCTGGACGACGCTGCCGAGGGTCAGCCCGAGCGACCGGGCCCGCGCGGTGAGCGCGGCGGTGTCCTCGGTGGACAGGTCGACGGCAACGGTGTCGGTGCGGTGCGCTTCGGTGTCCGCGGCCCGCAGGGGGAGCCGGGCCGGGCCGTCGTAGCCGGCCAGCGCCTCGCGCCACGCGTCCAACGCGGCCAGGCGGTCGCGTCCGGCGAGCCAGCCGGCGTATGCCCGGTACGCCGGGTCGTCCCGCGGCCGCACGGGCTCGGCACCGGGACGGTAGCCGTCCAGCAGCTCGCGCATCAGGAGCGAGACCGACCAGCCGTCCACCACGATGTGGTGCAGGGTCAGTACCAGTTGGGAGCGGTCGGCCCCGTGCCGGACCAGTGCGGCCCGCAGCAGGGGCGGTACGGCCAGGTCAAAGGCCTCGGCCCGTTGCTCGCCGGCGATGGCCTCGGCGGCCGCCTGCCGGGCTTCGGGGTTTCGGTCGGACAGGTCGGCGTAGCGCCAGGGCAGGGCGGCGCGCCCTCCGACGAGCTGGAGGATGCGCCCGTCGGCCAGCTGGTGGAAGCCGGCGCGCAGCAGCGGGTGGCGGTCGAGGAGGCCCTGGATGGCGGCCCGCAGCGCCTCGGGGTCGACGTCGCCGGCCAGTTCGAGGGTGTTCTGTACGGCGTATCCGTCGGCACCCGCCTCATCGACGGTGGCGTGGAAGACGAAGCCCTCCTGGAGAGGGGTGGCGGGCACGGCGTCCACCAATCCCGGCACGGCGGCGGCGCACTCGGCGCGCTCGGCGTCCGTCAGCTCGACCAGGGAGAACGGCGCGGGCAGTGCGGCGCCGGCCGGGTGCGGAGCGTCCGCCGCGCCGGCCGCGTGACGGGCCAGGGCGGCGACGGTACGGTGCCGGAACACGTCGCGTGGAGCGAGCGGGAGACCGGCCTCGCGGGCGCGGTTGACGAGCTGGATCGCGATGATGCTGTCGCCGCCCAGTTCGAAGAAGCTGTCGTGCACGCCCACCGACGACAGGCCGAGCACGTCCGCGAACAGCCCGGCGAGCGTGGACTCGGCCGGGGTGGTGGGTGCGTCGTCCCCGCCCAGCACCGTCCACTGGGGCGCGGGCAGGGCGCGGGAGTCGAGCTTGCCGTTGGGTGTCAGCGGCAGCGGGCCGTCCAGCCGTACGACGGCGGAGGGGACCATGTAGTCGGGCAGCACGTCCGCGATCGTGGCGCGGGCCTCGGCCACGGCGGCCTCGGCGTCTGTGCCGGACTCGGCCACGAGGTACGCCACCAGCCGCTTCACCTTCCGGTGGTCCTCGCGGACCAGGACTGCGGCTTGGGCGATGCCTGGGCAGGCCATGAAGGCGCTCTCGATCTCGCCGGGTTCGATGCGGTGCCCACGGATCTTGATCTGGCCGTCCGTCCGACCCAGGAACTCCAGGTTGCCATCGACGCTCCAGCGCACCCGGTCACCGGTGCGGTACATCCGCGTACCCGGGCGCTCGGCGAAGGGATCGGCGACGAAGCGCTCCGAGGTGAGGCCGGGACGGCCGAGGTAGCCGCGGGCGAGTCCGCGGCCGGAGACGTAGAGCTCGCCCTCGGAGCCGACCGGGACTGGTCGCAGGGCCGAGTCGAGCACGTACACCCGGGTGTTGGGGTCGGGCCGACCGATCGGGGCGGGTCCGGGCCGGTCTTGCTCGGCGATCCACAATGTGGAGTTGACGGTCGCCTCGGTGAGTCCGTAGGCGACGACGACCTGGAGCCGCCCGGCCCATCGGGCGATAAGCTCGCTGGGCACCGCCTCGGTGCCGACCAGCAGCACGGCGCCGTCGGGCAGTTCACAGTCCCGCGGCAGCGCGGAGACCAGCGACGGCGGCAGGGCCATGTGGGTGGCACGGTGACGGGCGATGTAGTCGGTCAGCGCGGGGCTGGCGACACGGCGCTCGGTGGGGACGACAATGATCCGTCCGCCCACGCACAGCGCCATGATCAGCTCCCAGACCGTCACGTCGAACCCGACGGAGGCGAACTGCACCACGCGGCTGTCGGTGGTGATGCCGATCCGCTCGGTCGCGGTGGCGATCAGGCTGCCGACACCGTCGTGCGAGAGCACGACGCCCTTGGGGCGGCCGGTCGAGCCCGACGTGTAGATGACATACGCGGCCTGGTCCAGGGCGACCGGCACGCTGGGGTTGGCGGCGTCGAGGGCGGCGCACTCGGCCGCCACCGACGGCTCGTCGAGGAACACCCGCTCGATGCGGGGAGTGGTGGGCAGGTCGGCGGACAGCTCCCGCGTCGTCACGACCGTCCGGGCGCCCGCGTCGTCCAGCATGTAGGCAATGCGGTCCGGCGGGTGGTCGGCGTCGAGCGGCAGGTACGCCGCGCCGGCTTTCATGACGGCCAGCAGGCAGACCACGAGTTCCGGGGAGCGCGGCAGGGCTACGGCCACGATGTCCTCGGCACCCACGCCCCGGGCGGCGAGTAGCCGGGCGAGGCGGTTCGCGGCGGCGTTCAGCTCGGCGTAGGTGAGCTTCCGGTCCTCGTACACGAGGGCAACGGAGTCCGAGGCGAGGCCGACCTGGCGCTCGAAGGCGGCGGGCCAGGACAGCTCCGGCGCTTCGTGGGGCGCCGTACCGAGCTCGCCGAGCAGCAGTTCACGTTCGGACTCAGCGGTCAGATCGATGCGGCCGAGCGGGCTGCCGGACTCCTCGGCGAAGGCGTCGAGGACGACGCCGAAGCGGCGCTGGTGGTCGGCCAGGGTCTCCTCGTCGCACATGTGGGCGTCCACGTCGAAAATGATCCGGACCGCGTCGCGCTGCCATTCGCCGACAATCACGGCCAGGTCGCTTACTGGTCCTGCCCACTGCGGGTGTAGGTCGGAGGTGTGGTCGCGGAGCCGGAGCCAGTCGGTGCCGGGCAGGATGTTGACCGTGGGGCCGACGAGTTGAGCCACGCCCTCGGCCAGGCCGAGGTCCTTGGCCAGTTCCTCGGCGCGGTAGCGGCTGTGCGTGATGGTCTCACCGATGCGGACCTTCACCTGGCCCATGAGCTCGACCGGGCTCATACCCGGGTGGACGCTCAGCCGGAGCGGGAGAGTGTTGGACACCATGCCGGGCACGTCCGCGGCCGTGGGATCCCGGCGAGTGGTGACTGGCAGCCCGAGCACGAGGTCCCTCGCTCCCGTGACCCGGTGCGTGTAGGCGGCGACGGCCGCCACCAGGAGCGCGGACAGGCGGACACCGGCATCCGCGGCGGTGCTCCGGAGGCGGGCGGTGTCCTGCTGGGACAGCTCCGTGGTG
The DNA here is from genome assembly GCF_000378845.1 of Salinispora pacifica DSM 45544. Taxonomy (NCBI): domain Bacteria; kingdom Bacillati; phylum Actinomycetota; class Actinomycetes; order Micromonosporales; family Micromonosporaceae; genus Salinispora; species Salinispora pacifica. The sequence continues at coordinate 5,045,402 of NZ_KB905359.1, forward strand.
TGCCGGAAGCGGCGGGAGATCAGCGATGCGGAGCGCTCGACGAGGCGGACCGGTTCGGGCCGGTCCGCGAACCGGTCGAGCCAGAAGTCCCGGTCGGCGTGGTACTGCGTGGATGCACGGTAGGCCCGCTCGGAGTCCAGCAGCCTGCTCAGCGACCAGTCGACCTCGCCCGCCGGCTCGGCGGCGGTGTAGATGTCGCCGACCCTACGGGAGATCAGCGCCACGCCCACGCCGTCGATGACCATGTGGTGGTAACGCTGGCACCATAGGAGCCGGTCGTCCTCAAGCCGGATCAGGGTGTGTGCGAACAGCGGACCGTCCTGATCGAGTCCGGGCGCGCCTCGGCGGTCGGCCTCCATCCACTCCCAGGCGATGTGTTCGGCGTCGTCCGCACCGCGCAGGTCGACGGTGCGGACCTCGACGGGGAAGCGCCGGGGCCACTGGCGCGGGCGGCCGTCCTCGTCTCCGATCCGCACATGGAGGCAGTCAGCCTCCTCGCTCACCTGCCGGATGGCGTCCGCCAAACAGTCGAGATCGACGTCCCCGCGTAGATGCACGGTGAATGAGACGGTGTACGCCGAGCTGTCCGGCTCGATCTGCTGGGCCAGCCAGATGCCGGATTGCCCACTGGTGACGGGGATACCGGCAGCCCGCGTCCGGTCCGACTCGGCGTTGACCATCGCTCGTGTGACCTCTCCCTGGTGGTGTGTCAGTGATGGTTGTGAGAGGGGGCGAGGAACGCCCGGCCGGGGGAGGCGTGCTCACCCGGCGGGCGGGGTTCGGCGGAGACGGATCCCACGGGGGGTGCGGGATCCGTCTCCGCCTGCTCGACGGCCTACTCGATGGCCTCGAGCATCGGGACGACCTGGTCGATCGCGTACGGGATCGACAGCACGGTGTTGAAGGAGAGCGCGGCACCGATGTCCGGGCTGTCGTAGGGCAGGAAGAGGTCCCGCTGCTCCTGGTTGACCTTGGTCTTCTGGTACAGCGGGTCGGCCTTCATCGCCTTCTCGGTGTCCAGGGTGCCCAGCCACACCGTGCGGTCGGCCTCCATGACGTCAAAGCGCTCGACGCTGAAGTCCATGAGGTTCTCCGTGCCGAGGGCGGCGCGGTACTCCTCGGAGGTGGTGAAGCCCATCTCGGTCAGGAAGACGACCTTTGGGTCCTTCGGGGAGAAGGCCGTGAACGTGCCCGGCTCGTAGGGCTCGCCGACGGCGACGGTCTTGCCGCTCCACTCCGGGTGCTTGTCACGGACGGCCTTGAACTTGGCGTCCACGTCGGCGATCAGCTTGGTGGTCTCGGCCTCCTTGCCCAGCGACCTACCGATCTGCTGGGTCATGACCTTCCAGTCCGCCTGGTAGTCCTCGGCGCCCTTGGGCTGGGCGACGACCTTGGTAATCTTGGACAGGGTGTCGTACTGCTCCTTCTTCATGCCGGAGTACTGCGCGATGATCAGGTCCGGGTCGAGGGCGGCGATCTTCTCGATGTTGTACTCGTCGCGCTCACCGACGATCTCGGGCGGGGTCGAACCCCACTTCTCCTTGGCCCAGGACCACTTGCCGTAGGGCTGCTCCTTGAACCAGTCCACCGCGCCGACCGGCTTGACGCCCAGGGCGAGGGCCGTGTCATGGTCGGACAGGCCCAGCGTGACGATCCTCTTCGGCTCCTGGTCGATCGTCGTGCTGCCGTACTTGTGCTCGACTGTCACGGGGAATACCGCGGCCGAGTCCGCACTCGCCTCGCCCGAGGGCGTCGATTCGGAACTCTCCGCGCCGCCGCCGCAGGCGGCGAGGGCGAGAGTAGCGAGGGTGGCGATGGCCACGCGGGGGAGAGTTCTACCAAGGCGGGTACCAGGGAACACGGATATTCCTTTCACGAGGGGTCACAGTGCGCTCCCGAGCTGCCGGGAATGACGGCGCTACGGGCGGCCCGGGCAGTGTGGCCTGGGCTTGGGGCAGGACGGTCCAGCGGCCGGGGGCCACCCCGGCCAGGGGCTCCTATCGGGCGGCGGCGACCGACGGTGCGGCGTCGGGCATGACCTTGAGGTCCCGGTCGAGGATCGACTCCAGGATCTCGCCGACCCGGATCGCGGTGTTGGACAGTAGGGAGGAGGTGATGCCGTGGGTGTGCTCGGTGTCGCCCTGGAGGTAGATGCCGCAGCGTAGTTCGGGGTCGGTCGCCACGCGGTAGTCGCGCTCGACGCGGACTCGACCCTGGTCGTCGCGGTGGCACCGGTCCGCGACCGCGCCGAGGGGGCCGAGGCCGTCGGCGGGCCGGTACCCGGTGGCGTACACGACGACGTCGGCGTCCAACCCGTGTTCCTCGCCGGTAGCGAGGGACCTGACGGTGACATGGACCCCGTCGGGCGTCTCCTCGACGTGCGTGAGGCGCGAGACGTTCAGGAAGCGCAGGCGCTCGGTGCCGAGCACTTTTTCCTGGTACGACTGTCGGTACAGGTCCTCGATGAGATCGATGTCCACCACGGAGTAGTTGGTGTTGCCGTGGTAGTCCATCAGCCTGTGTTTCACCTCGTCGGGCGCGGTGAAGTACTCGTCGACCGCCTGTGGGTCGAAGATGCGGTTGGCGAAGCTGCTGTCGTCGGCCGGGCTGTAGCCGTAGCGGGAGAAGACGGCGCAGATCTCGGCCTCCGGAAAGCGGCGGTGCAGGTAGGCGACGTTCTCGGCGGCGCTCTGGCCAGCGCCGACAACGACGAAGCGGGAAGGGTTGGTGCCTTCGAGGCCGTCCACCTTCGTCAGTAGTTCGGAGCTGTGCCAGATGCGCTCGGTCGGCTCGACGCCCTCCGGCATGACCGGGCGCAGCCCGGTGCTGACGACGAGGTTGCGGGCGCGGTGCACCACGACCTCGTCGCCGGACCGGGCCGTCACGTCGAGGTATTCCACCACTTCGTCGCGGACGACGGGCTCGACGGTGAGGACCTCGTGGCCGTACGAGACCATGTCGTCGACCTTCGCCGCGGCCCACTCGAAGTAGTCGTGGAATTCGACCCGGAGCGGGAAGAGGGTCTTGTGGTTGACGAAGTCGATCAGGCGGCCCTTGTCCCGGAGGTAGCAGAGAAAGCTGTACTCACTTGGTGGGTTCCGCAGCGTCACGAGGTCCTTCAAAAAGGACACCTGCATCGTCGCGTCGTCGATGAGCATGCCGCGGTGCCAGCCGAACCGGGGTTGCTGCTCGAAGAAGTGGGCGGTGACCGCCTCCTGCCTTCCCACGCGCGCGTTGTGCTCGTTCAGGGCGATGGCCATGGCAAGGTTCGACGGGCCGAAGCCGATGCCGATCAGATCGTGGATCAGTGGTGCGTCGCCAGGAAGAGTCTGTGACATGTCACTCCCATTCGTCCGGGATGGTCGCCCACCAGGCGTCGTTTCAGGGTGGGGCAAGGGGGAGCGAGGCACGTCGGAGGCCGACATGCCGAGCGGAGCCCAGGTAAGGCTAACCTTAGTTGACCATGTTGTCGATGGGCAAAGCGGGTAGTTCACTAGTTCGGGGGCAAGTCAGTCCGGTAACAGCCTTGTTGCGCTGCTTAGGTAAGGCTTGCTTTACTTAGCCTAGCATTCGCTCTTTCTGAGGAGGAACCCGATGCGGGTCGTCATGTTCGGTTATCAGACCTGGGGCCATCGCACCCTGACGGCGCTGCTGGACTCCGAGCACGACGTGGTGATGGTCGTGACACACCCCAAGAGCGAGCATGCCTACGAGAAGATCTGGAGCGACTCAGTCGCCGAACTGGCCGAGGAGAACGGCGTCCCGGTCGTCATCCGCAACCGTCCCGACGACGAGGAGCTTCTCCAGCGGCTCAAGGAAGCCGACCCGGACATCATCGTCGCCAACAACTGGCGGACCTGGATCCCGCCGCGCATCTACACCCTGCCACGGCACGGCACCCTCAACATCCACGACTCGCTGCTGCCCAAGTACGCCGGCTTCTCCCCACTGATCTGGGCACTCATCAACGGGGAGACCGAGGTTGGTGTCACGGCCCACATGATGGACGACGTGCTCGACGCTGGGGACATCGTGGACCAGCGCGCCGTACCCGTGGGCCCCACCGACACGACGACCGACCTGTTCCACAAGACGGTCGAACTGATCGCCCCCGTCACGATCGGAGCCCTGGCCCGCATCGCGGCTGGCGAGACCGAATTCACCCCGCAGTCCCGCGCTCAGGCCACCTTCTTCCACAAGCGGGCCGAGGAAGACATCCGGATCAACTGGGACTGGCCCGCCGAGGTCCTGGAGCGGCTTGTCCGCGCCCAGTCCGCTCCGTATCCAGCGGCCTTCACCTTCCACAAGGGCAAGCGCCTGGAGATCCTGGCCGCCGTCGTGTCTGAGGGCCGGTACGGCGGCACCCCTGGACGCATCTTCTACCGGGAGGGTGACGGCGTGGCGATCGTCGCCGGCGCCGATGCCCGTACGGGCCGTAACCATGGTCTGGCCATCACCCGCGTACGGACCGAGGACGGCCGGGAGCTGCCCGCGACGGAGTACCTCACGTCCATGGGCGGCTACCTCACCGACCGGCCCTGACGCCGGCGGCCCACTGCCGCCTCCTAATCACCGGCTCGTCGGCCGGCCCCGGGCGGGGCCGGCCCTTCGCCGCCGCGCAAGATCGTGATCAGCGCGGCGGCGGAAGTTCTGGCCGGCCCGGCGGCCGCACTTGGCGCATTCCCGGGAATCGTTCACCCACAGTCAGGGGTTGAGGCGCAGCCCGGCGATGAGGAGCTCAACCAGACGGCGCGCGTCGTAGCGGGGGTCCCTACCGGCGCCGATGCACAGGTTGCCCACGCCGCGCATGAGTTCGTAGGCCGCCACGTCGGGGCGCACCTCCCCCGCGGTGGCCGCGGCGTCGAGTAGCCGGGTGCACACGGGGACGAGGCGGTCGAGGAAGTAGGCGTGTAGCGCCTCGAAGGTGGTGTCGTCGGACTGGAGCGCTTCGGCGAGGCCGTGCTTGGTGACCAGGAAGTCGACAAAGAGGTCGATCCACTGCGCGAGGGCGGCGAATGGGGTGTCGCTCGTCGCCAGCAGTGTCGGGCCGGCCTCGGCGGCGGCTTCGACCTGGTGTCGGTAGACGGCGATGACGAGGTCGGCGCGCGTCGGGAAGTGGCGGTAGATCGTGCCGACACCCACCCCGGCCCGGGCGGCGATCTCGCGTACCGGCGCGTCCACGCCGGCGGCGAGAAAGGCGGCGGCGGCCGCGTCGAGCAGGCTCTGCTCGTTGCGTCGGGCATCGGCCCGCTTCCGCGCGGACGTCTGCGGCCCGTGGTCGGATGCGCTCACGATGCTGTTACCTCCATCACAATCAATGGCATGCGGAGTCAGGTTCCGTATTGTTGGGGCAAGCGGAACGGGGTTCCGCTTGATTGTGCGTCGGACCGCCCGCTCAGGTCCACGTATTGCGCCTCACCCAGCACTTTCAAGGAGCTTCATCCATGTTCAACAGCGACGTAGCGGCAGGAGCGCCCACCCCGATCGTCTCGGTCAGCCCGGTGACCCTGCCGGCCGCGGACCGTGGCGAGGACCTGCAGATCCGGATCTCGGCCCCCGTGGCTGGACGCGAACTACCAATCATCATCTTCTCGCACGGCTTCGGCAAGTCGATGCGGGCATACGCCCCGCTGGTCGACTACTGGGCAGCACGCGGTTTTGTGGTGGCCCAGCCCACCCACCTTGACTCCCGCACGCTGAACATCGCGCCCGACGATCCCCGACACCCGGAGATCTGGCGCTTCCGCGTCGCCGACCTGAAGCGCACGCTCGACCACCTCGACGTCATCGAGGCCGCCGTTCCCGGTCTCGCCGGGCGACTCGACCGTGGCCGGATCGCCGCGGTTGGACACTCCTGGGGTGGCCAGACGGTCGGCATGCTGCTGGGGGCGCGGGTCCTCGGAGCTGATGGCCTTCCCGGCGAGAACATGTCCGACCCACGGGTCACCGCCGGTGTGCTGCTCTCCACGACCGGCACCGGCGGGGCCGACCTGAGTCCGTTCGCGGTCGAGCACTTTCCGTTCATGAGCCCAAGCTTCGCGGAGATGACAACGCCGGCGCTCGTGGTCGCGGGGGACAAGGACCAGTCGCCGCTCTCCGTACGCGGGCCGGACTGGTTCACCGATCCGTACCACCTGAGCCCCGGCCCCAAGGGCCTGCTCACCCTGTACGGGGCGGAGCACTCCCTGGGCGGAATCGCCGGCTACACCGTCACGGAAACGACCGACGAAAGTCCCGAGCGAGTCGCCCTCGTCCAGCAGCTCACCACGGCGTACCTGCGCAGCGCGCTCAATCCCGGCGACGACACGTGGGCGACGGTACGCGCCGCGCTGCGGGACGACATCGACCGGCTGGGACAGGTCTCGGTCAAGTGACCGGGTCATCACCACGGTGATTCCCCACGCGGAACTGCGGTGAACGCAGACGCGTTCACCGCAGTTCCGCGCTCCTATCGTCCACCGGTCGCAATATCAGCGAACCGGAGTGCGGATCTGCTCATCCGAGGCGCCACCGCTGATTGGCGTCACCATGGCACTGGTAGGTCTGCAGCCGAGCACCGTCGGCGCTGTTTCCATTCTTGACATCAAGGCACTTGTTCGCCTGGGGGTTGACGAGTTCTCCCGTGTTGGTGAGCACCCACTGCTGGGCCGGGTTGCCGCTGCAGTAGGCCAGTTGCACCACTGCACCGTTCTGGACCGATCCCCAGGCCACGTCCATGCAGAGGCCGAACGCCCGGATCGTGCCGTCGCCCGGGAAGGTCCAGTCCTGGGCGTTGGTGCCGTTGCAGTGCCACAGGTTCAGGTACTGACCGTCGGCTCCGTTGGCGCCTGGCACGTCAACGCACTTGTTGGCGAGCCCGATGATCTGGTGGGTTGATCCGCCGCCAGGCGTGGTCAGTGACAGTCCGTAGCGGGACAGGATCTCGTTGACCGGCTGGTAGACGGTGCTGCCGCCGGTGGTGCAGTTGCCCGAGCCACCCGAGGTGACGCCCTGCGCCTGGGAGCCGGCGACGAAGGACCCGCCGGAGTCGCCGGGTTGGGCACAGGCGGTGCTGCGGACCATCTCGTAGACGGGCCCGGCGGAGTAGTTGACGGTGACGTTCTTGGCGGTGATGGTGCCGCACTGCCAACCGGTGGTCCGGCCAGACCGACAGACCGCGGCACCGACCGCGGCTTCCTGCGAGCCGGTCACCGTGACCACATTGCCGTCGTAGGTGGACACCCACGGCCGGGGGATCCAGTTGGCGTTGGTTTCGATCCAGCCGAGGTCGTCGCCGGGGAACGAGGAGCCCCGGATGACCCCCTGCGCGGCCCCGGAGCCGGTGGTGGGTTCGCCGACGTTGCCGCAGTGTCCGGCGGTGACGAACCCGCCAGCGACCGCGAAGCCAATCGAGCAGATGAGGCGGCTGTTGATGACGTACTGGTCGCCGCCGCGGATGTCGTAGAACGGGCGGTAGGCCTCGGTGCTGGCCACCACCGACAGCGCGTCGTCGGGCAGCCCCGCGGCGCGGGCGAACGTGATGGCCGCCGCGGTGTTGCTGGCCTCGATCGACACCGTGTTGCTGGGCAGAGCGATATGCCAGGCATGTACCGCGGAGCCGGCGACCGTCGCCCGCCGGTCCAGCTTGGTGGTGAGCTGGCGCAGCTCGGCGAGGCTGTGGGTGACGATCCGGGGCTTCGCCCCGGCCGCGCGTACCTTGGCGGTGAGCGTGGGGTCGGTCAACCCGACCACCGTGGTGCGTCCGTCGGGGGCGACCCAGGTTCCGGCGTACGCGTCGGCCAGCTCGGCCCGCATTCGCGGCTCGATCGAAGACGCGGTGGCGTCAACGGCCAGTCGCGTGGCCAGCTCCTCGGCGGTCAGTCCAAGGTCTCGGCGCAGCGCGTCGAGCTGGCTGGCCGGGACCAACGCCGGCGCAGCGGTGGCCGGTGTGGTGGCCGCCGTGGTAGCGGGTGTCGTTGCAGTGGCGGACGCGACCGCGGGTGGGACGACGGCCGGGCTGACAGTGGCGGGGCTGGCAGGGGCGGGGGTGGCAGTGACCACGAGACAGGTGCCGAGGGCGAGACCCATCAGTGCGCTCAGCTTGCGGCTCATTCGCGTGACCTCCAGGGGGTGGTGGTGGGATCACGAGAGCGCTCTCACAGTTAAGTTAACTGCTTGTTAAGATATATGTCAATTTTCATTTATCTTCCTAGGGTCAAAGATCTTAATTGGGTCGGGGTTCCGGACCCTGGGCGGCGTCGAGGGTGGTTTCCGGACCCGGTCAGATCCAATTCTGGGGCCCGACGGTGCGGCCGGTCACTCCGTGGTCAGGCGAGACTTCTGCACTTTGCCCAGGGCGTTGCGGGGTAGGGCGTCGACCCGCCGTACCTGCCGTGGGCGCTTGTGCACCGACAACTGTCGGGCCACGAAATCGATCAGTTCCGACTCCGCCACGCCGTCGCTCACCACGTATGCCGTTACCTGCTGGCCGAGATCGGAGTCGGGGATGCCGACCACGGCAGCCTCCCGGACCCCCGGATGGGCCAGCAGCGCGTCCTCCACCTCGCCGGCCCCGATCCGATAGCCGCCACTCTTGATCAGGTCGGTGCCGGCCCGACCGACGATCCGATGCCAGCCGTCCGGACCAATCGTGGCCACGTCGCCGGTGCGGAACCAGCCGTCGGACGTGCGGCTGGCCGCATCGGCCTCCGGTCGGCGCAGGTACCCGTCGAAGAGGGTGGGACCGCGCACCTGCAACTCACCCATGCTCTCCCCGTCGGCGGGCAACGGGGCGTCGCCGTCGTCCACCAGGCGGGTGTGCACCCCGGGCAGCGGCAGCCCCACCGCGTCCGGCCGGTGCGGACCGTCGGCGCGGGCGCTGACCGTGATCAACGTTTCGGTCATGCCGTACCGCTGCACGAGTCGGCGCCCGGTCAGCGCGGCGAGACCGGTGCCGACGGCCGTGGGCAGGGCGGCGCTGCCCGAAACCAGCAGCCGGGCCGAGCGCAGAGCCCGGGCGGCCGCCGGCGCGGCGGCGATCCGGGACCAGATGGTCGGCACCCCGAAGTAGAGCGAGCCGGCCGCGCCCGCATACCGCTCCGGGGTGGGCCGGCCCACGTGGTGCAGTCGGCTGCCCAGCCGCAGTGGGCCGAGCACACCGAGGACCAGGCCGTGCACGTGGAACAGGGGCAGCCCGTGCACCAGCAGATCGTCCGGCGTCCAGCCCCAGGCGTCGGCGAGCCCGTCCAGGCAGGCGGCGACGGCCCGGCGGGAGAGCACCACCCCCTTCGGTGCCCCCGTGGTGCCGCTGGTGTAGAGGATCAGCGCCGGGTCGGCGGGGTCGGGCTCCGGGCGGATGCTGTCCGCCCGGCGGGTGAGGTCGACCGGGATGAGGGGTCGGCCGGGGTGGTCGCCCCGACGCTTCCCGTGCGCCGGTACGAGTACCGCCTCGGCGCCCGAGTCGCGCAGGATGTGGTCCCGTTCCCGCGGCCCGGCGTCCGGCGGCACCGGCACGACCGCCGCGCCTGCCAGCAGCGCCCCGGCGACACCGACCACCGTCGCCAGATCCGTGCTGGCCTCGACGGCCACCCGGTCCAGGCCGTACAGGTCGTCGGCGACGGCCGCGGCGAGCCGCCGTAGCTCTCCCCAGGACACGCCCCGGTCGTTGATCTGGACCGCGTCCGGCCGCTCGTCAACGGACTCGGACAACCAGCTGAGTAGCCGCACCGGCCCACCCCTCCGCGCGTCGGATCCTTCGACCGTAGCCGCGCCCCGCCGCTGCGGCCCACCCGGCCCCGCCCCCGACCCACCCGGCTCCGGCCCACCCGGCCACCCCGCCCCGGCCCGACCATTCCCGGCCCGGCCGACCTCGGCCAGTCGGTGCAGCGCAGCGGGGGTGCGGCGTGCCCGAGGCGGATTCGCCTCAAGTTTTGACGATGTTTGACGTTGTAACATGGTCAAGCGTGACAACCGTGAACATTGGGCCGACCGGGCAGGCCATCGACACCACCCGGCATCGGGCGCTCGGCACCTTTAGCCGGGCGTCAATCCTGGAATTGACCCGCACTGCCGAGGGTGGCCTCACCATCGCCGAGATCAGTGCGCGGACCGGCCTGCACCCCTCCACCGCCCGCAGCCACCTCGACCGGCTCGTCAACGCCGGGCTGCTGGTCAAGGCCCGCGCCAGCGGGGGGCAGCCGGGGCGGCCGGCCTGGCGCTACCGGACGGTGCCCGAGGAGGCCCCCGCGCCGGCGCCGTACCGCGCCCTCACCGCGGCTCTGCTCGATCACCTGGCCCGGCAGAGCCGGGGCGACGCCCGGGCCGAGGCCGTCCGCGCCGGCCACGACTGGGGGCGGCATCTCGCGGCGGCGACACCCCGAGGGGAAAAGCCGGTCGACACCGCGATTGCGGTCCTGCGCGGCCTGGGCTTCGACCCGGACCTGAAGCAGACGGCGGACGGGCACACCGAGATCCACCTGCACACCTGCCCCTTCCTCGAACTGGTGAGTCAGAATCCAGACGCCATCTGCGGGCTGCACGTCGGCGTCGTCCGGGGCGCGCTGGAGCAGGCGGGCGCCCCGGCGGGCGACACCGTGCTGGAGCCGTTCGGCGCGCCCACCGCCTGTGTGGTGCGGCTCTCCCTCCCGTCGGACGCCACCCGACCGGTATGAGCACCCAGTCGTCGGCGGCACCCAAGACCACCGGCCCCGCCACCAGCCGCCGGCCCGGCAACCGCCAGCGGGTGCTCCGCCGCTATCTACCGCCGCAGCACGGCGCCTGGGCGATGCTGCTCCTGCCGTACCTGGTCGGGGTCGTCGTGGTCGGACCGGGATGGCCGCAGTTGCCGCTGCTCGGCGCCTGGTTGGCCGGCTACCTGCTGTCCTACTACGTCTTCCAGGCCATCAAGAGTCGTCGACCGCGTCGCTATCTTGCCCAGATTCGGCTCTACGCCCTGGTCGCGGCGCCGTTGGCGCTGGCGGTGGTTTTCGTTCGGCCGGCTGTGCTCTGGTACGCCCCGGCCTTTGCGGCGCTGCTGGCGGTCAACGCCGGGTACGCGTGGCGCCGGCGCGAGCGGGCCCTGCTCAACGACCTCGCCTCGGTGCTGCAGAGCTGCCTGCTGATCTTTGTCGTGGCCACGATCGCGGGGGTGTCGCCGGAGCGGGTCGTCCCGGCCTTCGTGGTGCTGCTGCTCTACCTGACCGGAACCGTCTGCTACGTCAAGACCATGATCCGGGAGCGCGGCAGCACCTCCTACCGGCGCCTGTCCATCGGCTTCCACCTCGCGGCGCTCGTCGTGGCGACCCTGCTCGACGTCGGGCTCGCCCCGATCTTCCTGGTGCTGTTGATCCGGGCGTGGCTGCTGCCCGGCCGGGCGCTGCGTCCCGCCCCGGTCGGCATGATCGAGATCGCCTGTTCGGTGCTGGTGCTCGGCACGCTGGTGTTGGTCTCCTGACGGGCTGACCCCACGGCCGGGTGGCCGTGGGGTCAGCCCGCAGGATCCAACCGTGGGGTCAGCCCGAAGGACTCAGTCGCGTAGCATTCCCGGGCCGAAGACGTCGTAGCCGATCCGGTCCTTCGGCACGCCTCGGCGGAGGAATTCGGCGCGGACCTGGTACATGAACGGCACCGGCCCGCAGAGGTGGATGTCGGCCTCGGTCGGTAGCGGGACCCGGCTCGGATCCAGCTGGCCGGCGCTGACCCCCGCCTTCAGCCGGTCCAACTCACCGTTGGCGGCGTCCTCGTACCACAACAGCACCGACAGGTTCGGCAACTGCTCCGCCAACTCCGGCAGCTCGTGGCGGCGGGCGTGGGCGGCGGCGCTGCGGTCGGCGTGTACCAGCACCACCTCCCGGTCGGTCTCGGTCGCGGCCAGGTGGTGCAGGGCCGACATCGCCGGGGTGAGGCCGATACCGGCGCTGACCAGCACCAGCGGGCCCCCATCCCCGATCGCGCTGACCTCGCCGAACGGGGGGCTGAGGCGGAGCGTGTCACCGGCGGTCACCCGGTCGTGCAGGAGGGTCGAGACCACGCCTTCGGGGGCGTCGCCGGTGGCGCGTACCCGCTTGACGGTGATCTGCCAGTAGGTTTCGCCGGGTGGGCCGGAGAGGCTGTACTGCCGGATCTGCTGCCGCCCGCCGTCCAGGTCGACCGCGACGGAGACGTACTGCCCGGGCGTGAAGGTGGGAAGCGGGCCACCGTCGGCCGGGACCAGGCGGAAGGAGATGACATCCGCGGTCTCCTGAATGCACTCCACGACCTGCCAGTGCCGCCACACCGACCCGTCCTCGCCCACCCCGGCCTGGGTGTAGAGCCGGGCCTCCCGGGCGATCAGCTCGCAGGCGAGCAGCCAGTACACCTCGTCCCAGGCGGCTGCGACCTCGTCGGTCACGGCCGCACCGAGCACCTCGCCGACCGCGGCGAGCAGGTGGCGGCCGACGATCGTGTACTGGGTGGCGGTGATGCCGAGCGAGGCGTGTTTGTGGGCGATCCGGCGCAGGATCAGCTCCCACGACTTCTCGTCGTCGCCGTTGACGAGGTGCTCGGCGTAGGCGACCACGGAGGCGGCGAGCGCGGCCGGCTGCTCCCCGGTGGCCTGGTGGCCCTTGTTGAAGATGTTCAGTAGCTCCGGGTGGGCCTTGAACATTCGCTGGTAGAACCGGCTGGTGATCGCTTCACCGTGCGCCTGCACAGCGGGCAGGGTCGCCGTTACCACTGCTGCTGAGGATTGCGAGAGCAAGACCACTCCTTTGAGAGCATCGATCGGCGTAAAGATCGTGTTCCACGGTCGTCTACCGGACGAGTCTGCGGAAACATGACCTGGTTCCACCGAACAGACACACAACAGCCCAGATCAGGGCCGAAGGTCCTGGATTCTGTGCGGAGCCCGTCACCGTCGGCTTCGGGACGAGGAGCGGGTCGGCAGCGTCGGCGGTCCTTCCCAGCCCGGCCGAGACGGGCGCGGTCCGGTCCCGTGGCTGCGGTAGACGACGTACGGCCGGGTGACGTAGCCGATCGGCGCGCTGAAGGCGTGCACCAGCCGGGTGAACGGCCAGAACGCGAAGAGGGCGAAGGCGGCCACGACGTGGAGTTGGAAACCGATCGGCACGCTGGTCATGAGTTCGGGATCGGGGCTGAAGTAGAACAGCGACCGAAACCAGGGCGAGAGGTCCGCGCGGTAGTCGTAGCCCCCTTCGGTGATGTTGCCCCGCACCGTGTTCCAGAGTCCCAGCACGATGACGGCCGCGAGGAACACGTACATCGCTTTGTCGTTGCGGGTGGTGGCGGCGAAGACGGGGCCGGTGAAACGGCGGCGGGCGATCAGGATGACCATTCCGGCGAGGGTGCAGAAGCCGGCGACGGTCCCGATGAAGACGGCCATGAAGTGGTAGTTGTGCTCGGTGATGCCGACGGCCTCGGTCCAGGACTTGGGGATGAGGAGGCCGACCACATGTCCGATCAACACCATGAGTACGCCGAAGTGGAACAGGGGGCTGCCCCAGCGCAACAAGGCGGTCTCGTACAGCTGGGTGGAGCGGGTGGTCCAGCCGAACTTGTCGTAGCGATAGCGCCAGATCAGCCCTCCGATCAGGATCGTGATGGCCAGGTACGGGTAGACCACCCAGAGCAGCACGTGCACCGTGTTCATCTGCGGCCCCCGGTGGTGTCAACGAGTCCGTACGGTTCGAGACCAACCTCTTCGACCGGCGGACCGGTGCGGGCCAGCCGGAGCGCGGCGGCGAGGTCGGCGGGGCGCGGGGCGGGCAGCATGGTCCGGATCGCCTCGACCGCGTGCCGGTACGGGGACTCCTCCCGGCCCAGCGACTCGGCGAGCAGGTCGAGGCCGACCCGGTTGTCGTGCAGTAGCCGCCATCCGGTGTCGTCTTCGGCGGCCAGGTCGAGCAGCGCCGGCAGGTAGTCGGGCAACTCGCCGTCGACCACCGCCAGGCCGGCGGCACGGTACGCGGCGGCGAAGCCGACGAGCGCCTCCCCGCGGCGGCGGGTGTCGCCGCAGGTGTAGTAGCTCAGGTGCAGGCAGCACCGGCGGCGGAAGTCGAACAGCTGCACGTAGGCGGCGCGCAGCTCGCCGGGGGCGGTTGCTTCGCAGTGGGTTAGCACCTGTCGGAGCGGCTTCGCCACGGCGTCGGGGAGCGCGTCGAGGGCGGCCCGGATGATCGGCAGCGCGGCGAGGACCTCCTCGTCGGGGTAGCGCAGCAGTAGCGAGGCGGCGCGGGCGGCGACGGGCCGCCAGGTCGTCGGTTCGGTCGTCATGGCTGGTCCCGGTTGATGTCGAGGACGCCCGGGCCGGTCACGTCGCCGCCCTCGCCGGCCGGATCCTTCCGCGGTCGGGCGCCGGTCCGGTCGCCCGCACCACCGGCGTCGATCAGGTTGGTCCGTTGGGCCGGGTCGCCGGCCTCGGTCAGGGAGTCGGCCCGCTGCCGGCTGCGTTGCGCGTCGAAGGTCTCCACCTGGATCGGTACGGGCGTGCCGGAGGATTCCCCGAAGGGGCCCTGCCCGTAGGGTCCGCCGCCGCCCATCCCGGGGCCGCCCACATAGTCCAGGGAGCACTCGGTGGCGATCTTTTCCAGCCGGTGGGCGTCCTCGGCGTGGGCGGCGGGGATGACGTAGCGCTGTTCGTACTTGGCGACCGCCAGGAGGCGGTACATGTCGTCCATCTCGTCGGCGGTCATGCCGACGCTGGCGGGGATGGCGTCGTCCGGTGTCTCGCCGAGGTTGCCGCGGCGTTGGTAGGCGCGCATGGCGGCGAGCCGGCCGAGCGCCGCGCGGACAGGTGCCGGATCGCCGGCGGTGAAGAGCTCCGCGAGGTAGTCGACGGGGATGCGGAGAGCGTCGATCGCGCCGAAGAGGTTGCCGGCCTCCTCACCGTCGTGGCCGGTGTCGCGCAGCACGTCCACCACGGGGGACAGGGGTGGGATGTACCAGACCATCGGCATGGTCCGATACTCCGGGTGTAGTGGCAGCGCCACCTCGTACTTCATGATCAGGTCCCAGATCGGGGACTGCTGGGCGGCCTCGATCCAGTCGTCGGGGATCCCGCCCGCCCGCGCGGCGGCCACGACGTCGGGGTCGTGGGGGTCGAGGAAGACCGAGCGCTGCGCCGCGTAGAGCTCCTGTTCGGCTTCGGTGGCGGCGGCCTCGGCCACCCGGTCGCTGTCGTAGAACAGGAGGCCGAGGTAGCGCAGCCGGCCGACGCAGGTCTCGGAGCAGATGGTCGGCTGCCCGATCTCGATGCGGGGAAAACAGAACGTGCACTTCTCCGCCTTGCCGGTGCGGTGGTTGAAGTACACCTTCTTGTACGGGCAGCCGGTGATGCACATCCGCCAGCCGCGGCAGCGGTCCTGATCGACCAGCACGATGCCGTCCTCGCTGCGCTTGTAGATCGCCCCGGAGGGACAGGAGGCGGCGCAGGACGGGTTGAGGCAGTGTTCGCAGATCCGGGGCAGGAAGAACATGAAGGTCTTCTCGTACTCCTGCCGTACCTGCTCGGACACCTTCGCCAGCACCGGATCACCCGCCGTGATCTCGTTCCCGCCGGCCAGGGAGTCGTCCCAGTTTGCACTCCAGGTGATCTTCATGTCCTCGCCGGTGAGCAGGGACTTCGGCCGGGCGACCGGGATGTCGTCGCTGGATGGCGCGGTGATCAGGTGCTCGTAGTCGTAGGTCCAGGGCTCGTAGTAGTCCTGCATGGAGGGCAGCTTCGGGTTGGCGAAGACGGTGAACATCCGCTTCAGGCGCCCGCCCGAGCGGGGCTTGAGCCGCCCGGAGCGGGTGCGCACCCAGCCGCCCTGCCAACGCTGCTGGTTCTCGTAGGTGCGCGGGTAGCCCTGGCCGGGGCGGGTCTCCACGTTGTTGAACCAGACGTACTCCACCCCGGATCGGTTGGTCCACGCCTGCTTGCAGGTCACCGAGCAGGTGTGACACCCGATGCACTTGTCCAGGTTCATCACCATCGCCATCTGCGCCATCACCCGCATCAGTACCGCACCTCCTGCGAACGGCGGCGGACCACCGTCACCTCGTCGCGCTGGTTGCCGGTCGGCCCGAGGTAGTTGAACGCGAAGGCGAACTGCGCGTATCCGCCGATCAGGTGGGTGGGTTTCACCAGCAGTCGGGTCAGCGAGTTGTGTATCCCGCCGCGGCGGCCGTTGAGCTGTGCCTTCGGCACGTCTATCACCCGTTCCTGCGCGTGATAGACGTAGACGGTGCCCTCGGGCATCTTGTAGCTGACCACCGCCCGGCAGACCAGCACCCCGTTGCGGTTGACCGCCTCGATCCACTCGTTGTCCCGCACCCCGATCTTCGCCGCGTCCGCCTCACTCATCCACATCGTCGGCCCACCGCGGGACAGCGTCAGCATGAGCAGGTTGTCCTGGTACTCCGAGTGAATAGCCCACTTCGAGTGTGGAGTCAGATACCGAACGGTGATCTCCAACTCTCCGTTGGCGCCGAGCCGCGGTTCGCCGAAGAGTCGGTGGAGGTCCAGCGGCGGCCGGAAGATCGGCAGCGCCTCGCCCGTCTCGTGGATCCAGTCGTGGTCCAGGAAGAAGTGCTGCCGCCCGGTCAACGTGTGCCATGGCTTCAGCCGCTCCGTGTTGATCGTGAACGCCGAGTACCGGCGACCGCCGTGTTCACTGCCCGACCACTCCGGACTCGTGATCACCGGAACCGGACGGGACTGGGTGTCCGCGAAGGTGATCTGTTTCCCCTCCGCCTCGGCGGCGAGGTCCGCCAGGCGTTGACCGGTCCGCCGCTCCAGGAACCGGAAGCCCTCGGTGGCGACGCGGCCGTTCGTGGTGCCCGACAGCGCCAGGATGGCCTCACAGGCTCGAATGTCGGTGTCCAGCCGGGGCCGGCCGTCGGCGGCGCCACCCCGCACCACGCCGTTGACCCGCCGCAGGTAGTCGACCTCCCGGTGCACATCGACGGTGACCGCCTTGTTCGTGGTGCCCAGCCGGTCCAGTAGGGGGCCGAGAGCGGCCATCTGGTCGGCGACCGCGCCGTAGTCCCGCTCCACGACCACGAACTTCGGCATCGTGCGGCCCGGCACCGCGGGAGCGTCGCCGGTCTTCCAGTCGCGCACCACCCCGCCCGGAGTAGCCATCGCATCCGGGGTGTCGTGCAGCAGTGCCGTCGCCACCAGGTCCCTGCGTACACCGAGATGCCGGCGGGCCAGGGCGGAGAAGGCCTTGGCGATCCCGTGGAAGGCGGTGAAGTCGGTGCGGGTCTGCCACGGCGGGTTGATCGCCGGGGTGAAGGCGTTCACGAACGGGTGCATGTCGGTGGTGCTGAGATCATGCTTCTCGTACCAGGTGGCCGCCGGTAGCACCACGTCGGAGAAGAGCGTGGTCGAGGTCATCCGGAAGTCGAGGCTCAGCAGCAGGTCGAGCTTGCCCTCCGGGGCCTCGTCGCGCCATACGACATCGGCCGGGCGGTTGCCGGCCGGAGCCTGCTCCGCCCGTAGGTTCGACTCGGTGCCGAGCAGGTGACGCAGGAAGTACTCGTTGCCCTTGCTGGAGGAGCCGAGCAGGTTGGCCCGCCACACCGTCAACACCCGGGGCCAGTTCTCCGGGGCGTCCGGGTCGGTGCCGGCGAAACCGAGTCGGCCATCGACCAGTGCGTCCGCGACGTAACGCGCCGGGTCGTCCGGGTTCGCGGCCAGTGCCTCGTCGGCCAGATCAAGGGGGTTACGGTCGAAGGTGGGCATCGACGGCATCCAGCCCAGCCGGGTCGACTGAGCCAACAGGTCGACGGTGTGCTTGCCGGCGAAGGCGCCGGCGCCGGTGGGAGCGGCGAGGGCGTCGGCGGCGTACGTGTCGTAGCGCCACTGGTCGGTGTGGACGTACCAGAAGGCGGTGCCGATCATTTGCCGGGGCGGGCGGACCCAGTCCAGCGCGAACGCGAGCTGCTGCCAGCCGGTCACCGGCCGGCACTTCTCCTGCCCCACGTAGTGTGCCCACCCGCCGCCGTTGACCCCCTGGCAGCCGGTCAGCGTGGTCAGCGCCAGCATCGCCCGGTAGGTGGTGTCGGAGTGGAACCAGTGGTTCGTACCGGCCCCCATCACGATCATTGAGCGGCCACCGGAGCGCTCGGCGTTGTCCGCGAACTCCCGGGCCACCCGGGCCACCTGCGCCGCCGGTACGCCCGTGAGCGGCTCCTGCCACGCCGGCGTGTACGGCTCGGCCGTATCGTCGTACCCGGTCGGCCAGCTACCGGGTAGGCCGGGACGGGCGACGCCGTACTGGGCGAGCATCAGATCGAACACGGTGGTGACCAACCGGTCGCCGACCCGGCTGGTGGGCACGCCGCGCCGCAGCACCGCCGGCTGGTCGGTGTCGAACCGGGGCAGCAGCACCTCCACCGCCTCGCCGCCGGTACAGCTCAGCCGGGGCACGATCTCGCCCAGCTCCAGGTTCCACCGGCCGACGCCGGTCTCGCTGTAGCGGTCCCCGAGCGACCCGTTCGGCACCGCTGGCCCGTCCGCGACGGAATCCCACAGCACCGGCCGGAAGGCCGCCTCCTTGTCGCCTTCCCCCAGGTCGGCGGCGGTGACGAACTTCCCCGGGCGGTAGCCGCCGTCGGCTGCCGGCTCCAAGCTGACCAGGTACGGCAGGTCCGTGAAGCGGCGCACGTAGTCGAAGAACCGGGGCGTGTTCCAGTCGACGAAGAACTCCTTGAGGATGACGTGCCCCATCGCCATCGCCAGTGCCCCGTCGGTGCCGGGCTGGGCGGGCATCCACTCGTCGGCGAACTTGACGTTGTCGGCGAAGTCCGGGCTGACCACCACGACCTTCTGGCCCCGGTATCGTGCCTCGGCCATCCAGTGCGCATCCGGGGTGCGGGTCACCGGCACGTTGGAGCCCCACATGATGAAGTAGGAGGCGTCCCACCAGTCCCCGGACTCCGGCACGTCGGTCTGGTCGCCGAACATCTGCGGGGACGCCACCGGCAGGTCCGCGTACCAGTCGTAGAACGACAGCATCGATCCGCCGATCAGCGACAGGAACCGTGCCCCCACCGCGTGCGACACCATCGACATCGCCGGGATGGGGGAGAAGCCGGCGATCCGATCCGGCCCGTACTCGGCGATGGTGTGCACATGCGCCGCGGCGACCAGTTCCAGCGCCTCGTCCCAGGAGACGCGGACCAGGCCGCCCTTGCCCCGTGCCTGCTGGTAGCGGCGTCGCCGCTGCGGATCGGCCTGAATCTCGGCCCACGCCGCCAGTGGATCACCCAGCCGCTGCCGGGCCTCGCGGTACATCTCCATCAGCACACCCCGGGCGTACGGGTAGCGCACCCGCGTCGGGGAGTAGGTGTACCAGGAGAACGCCGCCCCGCGTGGGCAGCCCCGCGGCTCGTACTCCGGCCGATCCGGGCCGACGCTCGGGTAGTCGGTCTGCTGCTGTTCCCAGGTGATGATGCCGTCGCGGACGTACACCTTCCAGGAACAGGAACCGGTGCAGTTCACCCCGTGGGTGGAGCGCACCACCTTGTCGTACGACCAACGGTCTCGGTAGAAGGCATCCGCCTGGCGCCCACCGACCTGGTAGAGGGCCCGGCCGTCGGGGGCGACCTCGGCCCGGCGAACCAGGCCGCCCACGGCCAGCAACGCCCGGCTCGCATGCTCCGTCGTGCCCGTCATTCGCCTCATTCCTCACCGGTGACCGCGAGAACACCCGATGGGATGACTCGTCCCCAGCTTGGCGCAGATAGCCAGACAAAGCGGGTCTAAATCGGCGCGATCGCCTATCTCGGTGGCGCTGGTGAACTTTCCGCCCGGCAACACCCTGCTCACCCAGGTGATCCGATAATTGGCAAGTTGCAGTGCTTTGGGTGGCTTAGGGTGAGGGGCGTGGTGCACGAGGCGCTCAGCTCCCCGGCGACGACCCGCCCGGGGTCGGAGATGGTCTGGATCCCGGGCGGTCGGTTTCGGATGGGATCAACGGATTTCTATCCTGAAGAAGGGCCCGTGCGATGGGTCGAGGTCGATGGGTTCTGGATCGACCAGTACCTGGTGACCGTCCGAGATTTCGAGCGATTTGTCCGGGAGACCGGCCACGTGACAATGGCCGAGGTGGCACCGACGGCGGCGGACTACCCCGACGCCGACCCGGAGCTGCTCGTCCCCGGCTCCCTCGTGTTTCGCAAGGCCTCCGGGCCGGTCAGCCTCGCCGACTACCGCAACTGGTGGTCGTGGACGCCGGGCGCGACCTGGCGTCATCCCGAGGGGCCGGGCAGCACCATCGACGGCAGAGACCTGCACCCGGTCACCCACGTCGCGTACGCCGACGCGGTGGCCTTCGCGACCTGGGCCGGCAAGGAACTCCCCACCGAGTCCGAGTGGGAGCTCGCCGCCCGTGGCGGGCTCGACGGTGCCGCCTTCACCTGGGGCAACGAGTTCGCCCCCGAGGGCAAGATGATGGCCAACACCTGGCAGGGCGCGTTTCCCTGGCAGAACCTGCTCCTCGACGGGTACGCGGGAACCTCGCCGGTGGGAGCCTTCCCGCCCAACGGTCACCGCCTCTACGACATGGCCGGCAACGTCTGGGAGTGGACCCGGGACGTCTTCACGTACCCCGCGGACCCGTCGGCGAAGGCGTGCTGTACGACGCCGGTCACCGCCGACGGACCGGGCGCGGGCATTCCCCGCCACGTCATCAAGGGCGGGTCCCACCTGTGCGCCCCCAACTACTGCATGCGATATCGGCCGGCGGCCCGGCAGGGCGAAGCGATCGACACCTCGACCTGCCACCTCGGCTTCCGGTGCGTCATCCGGTAGTACCGGAGTCGCTGCCGGTCCGGCTGCGACCGATCGGCACGAGCACCCAGAGCAGCAGCAGCCAGATCAGGGTCAGGCCGGTCAGCGCGAGCGCGAGCGGCAGCTCGAGGATGAAGTCCGTGACGAGGAGCACCGCAACGATCACGGCCAGGATCATCAGCAACAAGCCGGTGGTGGTCATCCAGTGGGTGAAGCGCGCCAG
Organism: Salinispora pacifica DSM 45544; assembly: GCF_000378845.1. NCBI lineage: Bacteria > Bacillati > Actinomycetota > Actinomycetes > Micromonosporales > Micromonosporaceae > Salinispora > Salinispora pacifica. Next base: position 5,066,377 of record NZ_KB905359.1, read on the forward strand.
TTCCGGATCACGCCCCTGCCGGAACAGCGCCCGGTGGAACGCCACCGGGGCGATGGTCGCCACCGCCGCGGCGGCGGTGGCGAGGAAGGAGATGATGTAGAGCGTCCGTTGGAAGGCGTTGGTCTCGCCGAACGCGGAGCTGAACGGGAGGGCGAGCAGGAAGGCGAAGAGGATCTGCACCCCCGTCTGCGCGATCCGCAGCTCCTGCAACAGCTCGGCGTACCGGCGCCGCCAGCGGGTCTCCGTCTCCTCCGCCACCCTGCCTCCGCAATCGGTGTGGTCCGGGCCGGGAGGGAGGGACCCTCCTTCCTCCGTGCCTCACAGTCTGGCACCGATGCGATCTCTCGCCGTGGGAATCGCCCAACGCACCGACACCGGTGGCGCGGGGCCCGACCCGGCTGTGATCCCGGATGGGGCACAATCGTGATCATGAACGGCTCGCTAGCGGCTGGCGGCGCCGCCATCCGGCCGGCCACCGTCGAGGACGCGGCGACGGTCGCGGCGGTCTACGTGCGGAGCTGGCGTGCCGCCTACGCGGAACTCCTGCCCACCGAGGTGCTGGCATCCCTGGACGAGGCGGATTGGGCTCGGCGTTTCCGCAGTCGGCGGGACCCGGCCCGGAGCACACTGCTGGCGTTCACCCCGGGTCGCGTCGTTGGTGTGGTGATGGCCGGGCCGGACCGGCAGGATCCGCGATCCGCCGAGGTCTACGCGATCTACGTGCTACCGGAGTTCCAGGGCCAGGGGGTCGGTGCGGCCCTGCTGGACGCCGCCATCGCCCAACTCGACGCAGCGGTTGTCCGGCTCTGGTGTGCCGCGGCGAACAACAGCTCCCGAAGGTTCTACGAGCGCCGGGGATTCGTCCTGGACGGGGCGACCGGCAGCTACGAGATCAGCGGTCACCGGCTGGCCACCGTCCGCTACGCCCACGCGAGGTAGCGCGGGACCGATCGGTCCACCGCAGCCCGGATTGACGGTTCCGCCCAATCCGAACCAGAACGTGTGGAAGGCTCGCAGGCGACAGCCGCTTGGCCCGGGCTGGTTTCGGCCCGCAGCGGAAAACCGCAGACATGGGTTGCCCAACGCAATTTCGGCGGCGGGTCGTCAACACGCTCCGGTCGGGTCCCTACCCGAAGCGGTGAGGAGTTCGATGATGCTGTGGGCGAAGTTCTTCCGAATCCGCCAGAACCTGGTGGGGAGCATGTGGTTCTTCCCGCTGCTGGGCCTGGTGGTGGGAGGGCTGCTCGCCCTGGTGGTCCGCGAGGTCGACGCTGTCATTACCCTGCCGTCGGCGTGGGAGTTCGAGCCGTCCGCGGCACAGGAGCTCCTCACGATCGTGGTCGAGGTCGCCGGGGTGCTGGCCGGATTTGTGGTGGCCGTGAGCGTGGTCGTACTCGAACTCCACGCCGACAGTTTTCCGCGCTACCTGCGGTTGTTGTACCGGGACCGATTCCACCTGGCCGTCGTGACGTTTATCCTCGGGACGGTCGCCTTCGCTTTCACGCTCCTGGCTCTTGGTGGGTCAGCGGAGATCCCGCCGCTCGGTGTCGGCATCTCGGGGATTTTCCTCATCGTCAGCTTCGTGCTCTTCGTGGTTTTCCTCAACCATCTGGTGCATCAACTTCGACCGGTGGCGGTCGCGGCCGACGTGACCAAGACCGCCCGGAAGCTGATGGCGGCGCGCGACCAGTCGGGCGGGTCGGTGGTGACCAAGGAGGAGCCGGCCGGGGATCCAACTCTGGTGATTCAGTCCCAACGGTCCGGGTCGGTGCAGGCGTTGAATGAGGCAGCCCTGGTCCGTTGGGCCAGCCAGCACGACTGTCAGCTCCGGTCAAAGGTGGCGGCCGGCGACTACATCATCGCCGGCCAACCAGTGATGGAGATATTCGGGACGAGGCCGTCGGGTGACTCCACCAAGCAGATCCACGCCATGGTGGCCCTGGGGATCGAGCGGACCATCGAGCGTGATCCGGCCTTTCCGGTACGGATTCTGGTGGACAGCGCGGCCCGGGCGCTCTCCTCGGCCATCAACGATCCGACAACAGCGGTGCAGATGATGGACTACCTGGAGGAGCTGCTGCGGATGATCGGGGCGCGGCCCCTCGGCACGATGCGGTACTGCGACGAGTCCGGCCAGCCGCGGCTGACTGTGCCCGGCCGGACGTGGGAGGACTACCTCACGCTGGCGGTCACCGAGATCCGCGAGTACGGGGCCAGCTCCGTCCAGGTGCTGCGGCGGCTCCGCGCCATGCTCGAGGATCTCCGCGAGGTACTTCCGGCCGACCGGCGACCGGCGGTGGACGCCGAGCTTGACCGGCTGGACCAGACCCTGGCCGCGAGCTTCGGGGGCAAGGTCGACCACGACCGGGCCGTGGTGCCGGACCGGCAGGGAATCGGCGGTCCGGGCCGGGGGTGAGGCTCCGGCTCCGAGCCCGGCTCGTGGCCGGAGGCATTCCGGCCACTGGGTGCCCCGTTCTCTGGTAGAACGAGAAAAGGAGGGGCGTGCATTCCATGGGACCGTTGAAACGGCTGGTGAAGGGTGTTGCCGATGGGCAAGAGTTCTGATCAAGAAACGTTGCGGGCGCTCCGAAATCCGCGCGGGGTCGCGATCGCGGGCATACTTTTCGCCGTGGTCTTCGCCATCAGTATCATCCTGCTTCGGTCGGCGCTCCCGAAGGAGCCTTTTGCCGATGTGGAGTGGGTACGGCAAGAAGCTGGCCGGATGCGGGTGGCGTTGTTCCTCATCCCGTTCGCCGGAATCTTCTTCCTCTGGTTCATGGGCGTGGTGCGCGAGTACATGGGCAACTTGGGAGACTGGTTCTTCTCCACTCTGCTCATCGGGAGCGGGGTTCTTTTCCTGGCCATGATATTTGTCGCCGTCGTGGTGGCGGGAGCCATTGTGGATGGTGTTCCCGAAGGTGGGTCCCAGTCCTTGGGTACCGAGACGGTGGGGTTCGGTCGCTCGATCATGCTTGAGGCGAGTGGGATCTACGCGGTACGTATGGCAGCGGTGTTCATGTTCGCGCTCGGAACGGTGGGGATGAAGACCCGCCTGATGCCGAAGTGGCTCTGGATCCTGACCTACATTCTGGCCGTGCTGCTCTTGATCTTCACCAACCAGAATCTCTGGTTCACGCTCATCTTCCCGGCCTGGGTTCTGCTGGTGAGCATCCGAATGTTGGTCACCGGCCAGGTGGCGCCATCCGACACCGCGAAGAGTTGATTGGCAAAGTACGGGCAGGCCGCGGGTCTCGCCGTGGGAGCGGGAGAAGGAGAAGCCGTTCATGAGTAAAGCATTCAAGGGCGTTATCAACCTGGGCGCCAAGGACTCGACGCCGGATTGGGACCCCTACGCCCAACCCCAGGCGCCGAAAGGCGCGCCGAACGTGTTGTTCCTGGTCTGGGACGACACGGGCTTCGGCTCCTGGGACTTCTTCGGTGGGCCCATCGAGATGCCGAACATGAGCAAGCTCGCCAACAACGGACTGAAGTACACCCAGTTTCACACCACCGCGCTCTGCTCGCCCACCCGGGCCGCGCTGCTGAGCGGGCGCAACCACACCACCGTCGGCATGTCCTGCGTCGCCGAGGCGACCCAGGGATTCCCGGGGATGAATGGGCACATTCCCGGGGAGGCGGCTCTTATCGGGGAGATCCTCGGCGACCGGGGCTACAACACCTACGCGCTGGGCAAGTGGCACTGTGTCGCCGAAGACGAGACCAACATGGCCTCCTCCAGGCGGAACTGGCCCACCCACCGTGGCTTCGAACGCTTCTACGGCTTCCTTGGTGGAGAGGCCAACCAGTACTACCCGAACCTCGTCCAGGACCAGCAGTTCGTCGACCAGCCCACCGACCCGGTAAGTATTGACGAGTGGAAGGAGGGCAAGGACGGGTATCTGCTCACCGCCGACCTTGTCGACCGGGCGATCGGCATGATCGGCGACGCCAAGCAGGTCGCACCGGACCGCCCCTTCTTCATGTACTTCTGCCCCGGGGCGAACCACGCCCCGCACCACGTACCGAAGGCCTGGGCGGACAAGTACAAGGGCAAGTTCGACATGGGGTACGAGGCGATCCGCGAGAAGATCCTGGCAAAGCAGATCAAGATGGGGATCCTGCCGAAGGGGACCGAGCTCTCGCCGATCAACCCGCTCAGCGACGTGCGCAGCGCGGACGGCAAACCCTCGCCCGCCATGAGCGACGTACGGCCGTGGGACTCGCTCAGCGACGATGAGAAGAAGCTGCAGACGCGGATGGCGGAGGTCTTCGCCGGCTTCTCCAGCTATGCCGACCATGAGATCGGCCGGCTGATCGCCTACCTCGAGGACACCGGAGAGCTGGACAACACCCTCATCTTCGTGATCTCAGACAACGGAGCGTCAGGTGAGGGTGGGGCGGACGGCGCCGTTAATGAGAACACGTTCTTCAACGGTGTCCCGAGTAATATCGACGAGAATATCAAGATGCTCGATATTCTCGGTTCGCCCGGCACGTACAACCACTATTCGACCGGTTGGGCCTTTGCCTTCAACACCCCGTTCAAGCTGTTCAAGCAGGACGCGTGGGAGGGTGGAATCTGTGACCCGATGATCGTGCACTGGCCGGCCGGGATCAAGGCCAAAGGCGAGCTACGCGACCAGTACGCGCACGTGACCGACATCGTGCCCACGGTGTATGACTGCCTCGGCATCGAGTTGCCGGAGACGGTCAAGGGCTTCAAACAGTGGCCACTGGAGGGCTCCAGCTTCAAACACACCTTCGAGAAGCCGAAGGCCAAGACCGCGAAGCAAAGCCAGTTCTACCAGATGCTGGGTACCCGGGCGCTGTGGCGGGACGGCTGGAAGGTCGACGCTCTGCACCCGAGCTCACCGGCGGACTGGGGTCATTTCGGTCTGGATCAGTGGGCGCTCTACCACACCGATGTCGACCGTGCCGAGATCCATAACGTGGCCGACCAACACCCCGAGCTGGCCGCGGAGTTGGCGGCACTCTGGTATCACCAGGCCGGCATGTTCTTCGGTCTCCCGGTGGACGACCGGCCCATTGCCGAGTTGCTCAGCACGCCGCGACCGCAGGTGGCGCCACCGCGAGACCACTACGTCTACTATCCGAACACGCTGGAGGTCCCCGAGGCGGTCGCGGTCAACATCCGGGGGCGGTCCTACATCCTGGCAGCCGACGTTGTCATCGATGGTCCCGACGCGGAAGGCGTTCTCTTCGCACAGGGCTCCAACTTCGGCGGGCACGCCCTCTACCTCAAGGACGGCAAACTGAAGTACGTCTACAACTACCTGGGGGAGAAGGAGCAGGTTATCTCCTCGAACATCGATGTGCCGAAGGGGAAGGTGGTACTCGGCGTCGCGTTCGAGAAAGACAAGTTGATTTCTCCACCCGGCTCCGACCAGCCCAGTGCCTGCATCGGCAACGCCTCGCTGTTCATCGGCAAGAAGAAGGTGGGTGAGTGCAAGGGAATGCAGACCCAACTCGGCAAGTTCGCGCTCGCCGGGGAAGGCTTCAACGTCGGCCAGGACCGCGGCGCGCCCGTCACCTATGACTACTCCGGCGCCCGTCCCTGGAAGCTGACCGGTGCCACGATCAAGCAGGTCATCGCGGATGTCTCCGGTGAGGCCTACGTTGACGTCGAGCGGGAGGCGGCCGCCATGATGGCCCGGGACTGAGCGTTGCCGCCAGCTCCCACGGCCGGGTGGGCAGCTGCGGCTCGGGCGTGGCGTCGGTGCTGACCAGCGCGGCCTTGGGGGTATCCGCCGGACGGCGGATACCCCCACGCGTTATCCGAGGAGGTGCGCGAGGTCCGGCAACACGCTGACCGCGGCGAATCGAGTCGTGCGGCCGACGAAACACGTGACCGCGAACATGGCCACCGACATCCGGGTCGAGCTGATGCAGAAGACGACCAGCAGGAGCGGGGGCAGGCCGACCGCCGCGCTCAGCAACACCACCGGTACCGCCACGAAAGGCCGGTCGAGCAGGGTGATGAGTCGGTTGTTCCAGCGGCGGGTCACCGCGACGACGGCGGTGATCGACCGGCGGAGGATCGTCCGGACGGTCACTCGGGGCGGCACGGCCGCCGGCTCCGCAGCGCCGAGACCCGGACCGCTCGGCGCCGTCGCGCTCGGTGCCGGACCGCTCGGCGCCACCGCCACGGTTGCCGCCGCCGCCGGCTCCGGCTCCGGCGCGAAGCGGGCGGTGTGCCGCTCCAACCAGCGGCGCAGCCTCGTGGAGCGGAGGGTGCCGCGTAGGCCCAGGAGCATCAGCGCCTTGCCGGTGGTCTGCCCGGCGCCGGCGGTGACACCCAGCAGGAGGGCGCCCTGCCCGGTCACGGTGGCCGCGCCGATGAGGTACGGCTCCACCGGCACCGCCGGGATGAAGGCCGAGGCGAACGCCATCAGGAAGGTCGCGATCCCGGCCTCGATCATGACGCGGCCCCGCTCATGCGGACGGGGGCCAGCCGGGGTCGGGGGCTTGGCCGCGCTGCGGTGGACGGCTGCTGGGTAGTCGCCGTACCACCACCAGGGAGACGACCTTGATCACGGTCACCGCCAGGGCCAGCGCGAGCGCTGGCCAGGGGCTCGGCACGAAGAGCGCGAGCAGCACCAGCGCGCTGGTGTTGGCAGCCTTCGCCGGCGGGGACCAGTTCCACCGGAAGACACCACGGTGCACGTGGAAGAAATAGTTTGGGCTGAGTAGCCCGAAACGGAGAAACGACAGGCTGAGCACCAGATCGACGACGACGAACTGCAGCAGAAAGACCGCGATGGGAGCCACCATCTGTGGTCGTGCCTGAAGCAGCGGGATGATACAGAGGATGCAGCAGAGCCGGTCGGCCAGGATGTCGAAGACCGCACCGAAGCGGGTCTCCTGGTTCAGCCGGCGGGCTGTCCAGCCATCCAGAGTGTCGCCGACCCAGTAGATTAGATAGGCGGTTACCGCCAGGACCGGGTCCTGGGTGACGATCGCGCCGATCGCGACCGCGACCGCGCCGATCGTACGTACCGCTGTCACGGTATTGGCGGCCTGCACGATCCGCGGCGGCGCGGCGGTGGTCGGCGTCGTACGCTCCTGAAGGTTCGTTCCCGGCATACAGCTTCCTCCAGGAGGTGAAGGCTACCGCCGAATGTGGCAGGTGGCGGAACCACATTACAACCCGAGCAGCGAAGACGATCTCGCCGAGGGGCTTGACAACACCTGGAGGTGACCCGGGTGCACTGGCGGTAATGTCCCGCAGTCGTGCCCCGGGGCCGCCTGGATTGTCGGTAGCGAATCTCCGTCGTCGGGCGCCGGGGCTGACGTCGAGGTGGGTGGGGGCGAGGTGGCCGGTGGGGCACGTTGGTCGGCTTGGCGCTCTCGGTTCGTCGCCGCGGAGCCACCGGTCGGGCCGCTATGCTCAGGGGATCTTGATCTCGGCACGAGGCGAAAATGATCATTCTGATTCACACCTCCAAGGCGATGCGACCGGCGCCCCAGGGCGGCGCGACCCTCACCGTGCCTGCCCTACGGGACCGGGCCGAGGAGTTGGCGGCATACCTCCGGACGCTCTCGGTGGAGCAACTCGCCGCCGTCATGGAGCTCTCTCCGGAACTGGCCGCCCGAACACACGGGCTCTTCGCCGATTGGGGCACCGATCCGGGGCGGCAGTCACCGGCGATCGACAGCTTCGCCGGTGACATCTACAGCGGGCTCCGCGCCGCCGACCTCACCCCCGCCGACCGGGCGTACGCCGAAGGGCGGTTGCGGATCTTATCCGGGCTGTACGGCATTCTGCGCCCGGACGATGGCATCCAGCCGTACCGGCTGGAGATGGGGTACCGCCTGCCGGACCCGCCGTATGCCAACCTCTACCAGTTCTGGGGCGATGCCGTTGCCCGGTGCCTACCGCCGACCGGCGTCATCATTGATCTGGCCGCCATCGAGTACAACCGGATCGTCACCCGATTCCTGCCCCACGACCGGTTCGTCAGCCCCCGCTTTCTGACGATCAATCCGAAGACGGGTGAGCCGCGGTTCGTTGTCGTACACGCCAAGATCGCCCGGGGCGCCTTCGCCCGATGGCTACTGACCGCCCAGGTTGAGGACCCGGCGGATATCGTGGACTTCGCCGAGATCGGCTACCGCCACGAACCGGCTCTCAGTAAGCCCCGCCAGCCCGCTTTCGTCTGTACGGAGTTCGGGGGCAAGGGGCTTAGCGTCCGACGACAGGACCTGGGCTGACGTGCGACGACACGACCCCGGCTGAGCGGTCAGGTCTGCTGGGCTTGCCGCGGGCTACCGCTCTTTCGCTGGCGGGGCCAGATCCAGGCGGCCAGGATCGCGCCGATCACCGCGATCACCCCACCGAGCACGAGGGCTGTCGACACTCCGTCCGAGAATGCCTGGTGATAGACCGCGATCACGAGGCTCCGCTCGTTCGCTGGCAGCTTGTCGAGGATGGCGATCGCCGTCTGGGAGTTGGTCAGCGCATTGACGACCTGGCTCGACTCGGCTTCGGTGAGCCCGGCCGCGGTGCTAACCGGGGCGGCGTCGGCCCGACCGAAGCGGGTGGTCGCGGCGGTCAGCAGGACGACGCCGAGCGCGCCCCCCAGCATGCTGCTGGTCTTGTAGAGGCCGGACGCGGCGCCGGCGAGGGCGACCGGTGGGCCGCCGACGATGGTGTCGGCCACGGGCACGGAGAGTAGACCCAGCCCGACACCGATGATGAGCAGGCCCAGGATCACCGCGAGTACCGAGATGGAGGGCAGCAGGGCGCTGACGGCGAAGCTGCCGACGCCGACCAGGACGAGGCCCCAGATCGAGGGGGAGCGGGCGTCGTGTCGGCTGACGATCCGTGCGCCGACGGCGTTGAAGATCAGGATTGTTCCGGCGGCCGGAACCAGGAGTAGACCGGCCGCGATCGCGCTGTAGCCCCGGACGTCCTGCAGGTAGAGGGACAGCACGAAGAGGGCGCCGGCGAAGGACAGGTTCATCGTCAGGTTGACGAGAAGAGCGCCGTCAAAGCTGCGGGTGCGGAACAGCCGTAGATCCACCAGCGGGTCGGTGATCCTCAGCTCGACGAACACGAACGCCAGGGTGAGCGCCGCGGCGGCGCCGAAGAGCGCGATGATCAGCGGATCGTCGAAGCCGACCTGTTGCCCCTCGGTCAGCGCGAAGAGCAGGCACAGGGCGGCTCCGGCCCCGGTGGCCAGCCCGATCAGGTCGACCCTGCCCCGGCCCTTCTGCGCCTCGGGTGCGCTTCGTGTGGTCAGGACGTACAGGACGAGTACCACCGGCGCGGTCAACCAGAACAGTGACCGCCAGCCCAGCAGCGTGGTCAGGGCTCCGCCGACGGCGGGCCCGACGGCCTGCCCGGCCCAGGTCACCGCGGCCCACGCGGCGAAGGCCGGGGGCTGCTCGGTCCGCTTGAAGAGCGCCGGGATCATCGCCAGCGTGGCGGGCAGGATGAGTGCGCCACCGGCGCCCATCAACGCGCGGCCGGCGATGAGACCGGCGAGGTTGGGCGTGAAGGCGGTCCCCAGGGCGGCGACACCGAAGATCAGCAGGCCGAGTAGCAGCATCTTTCGATGACCGTGTAGGTCGGCGAGACGACCGCCGGCCAGCAGGAGGGTTCCGCAGGCGATGCTCAGGGCGTTGTTCGCCCACTGCATGTCGGTCAGGTTGACGCTCAGCTCGGTGGCGATGGTCGGTAACGCCACCCCGAGGTTGGAGAACGCGAGCCACACCAGCATGGCGGCGGTGCAGAGGCTGATCAGGGCGACCCGTCGGGACGGAGGCGACCCGCGGGACCGGGAGTGCATAACCGGACGATATAGGAAAATTTGCTGATATGTGGTCTGAAGCTACGGGTGGCTGGATCGGTCGGGACGGCGGGCTGCCTCGGTGGTCGGCGCGGGTGGCGCCGCTGGACGCCGAACCGCTGCGGTCGGGATCTGGCGGCGGCAGCGCGGTCGGCGGGAATGCGAGCTCAGCCGCCTCGATGACAAGCGGTCGTGGCTCGCAATTGGTGGCCGGAGGAACAGCCACGGCGGGTGTGGTAACCGCTACCCATGAGGGAGATTTGGTGGTGGAGCGAAACCCGACTGTGGGTCCTTTAGCAACCACCCTGTCTGGATGCTAATGTCCTCCTCTTCGCACTCGTGAAATGGAGTTAACCCGAGCATGGCGCGACAGGTAATCACCCAACTGATTGATGACCTAACCGGTGGTGAGGCCGACCAGACGATTGAGTTCGGTCTCGACGGCAGGGCCTACACCATCGAACTCTCGGACGAGAACGCATCCACGCTCCGGCAGGCGCTCGCCCCCTATATCGCCGTTGGTCAGCGCGTCGGTAGGGCCAGCGGCCACGGTGGGATCACGAGGGCGGTGCGGGGGGCAGCCGCGACCGCGCAGCGTTCCACCCGCGCCCGTAACGAGGAGATCCGGGAGTGGGCGCGGGCCAACGGATATCAGGTGTCGGACCGTGGACGCATCCCGGTCGGCGTGATGGAGGCATACGACAAGCAGTGAATGGCTGGCAGTCGGTCCGCCAGCAATGGCCACGGTCGAGCTAGCCCGACGCAGCACGAAGGGCCCCGGGCCGGGGCCCTTCGCTGTGTCCCGCCCCGCGTTGGCCCGGAATGCGAAGCTGGTTCCCCGGAGGAGGCCTACCCTCGATTGGCAGCTCCGGCTGGAACATGCTGGCCGTCGGCGCGGGGGAGGCGTGGTCCGCCACCGATCCAGCCCCGGGCTCCGTAGCGCCGAGAGGAAATGACCATGGGAAGCGAACTGGCCGAGCTCCTGGAAGCGGCGGCCGTCGGGCGCTTCCCATCGCCGGATGGTGGGACGACCGTGCTGCCGCAGCCCGGCGACCGCGACGCCGGCGTGATCGCGTTCACCGCTCACTCCGTGGTCTTCACCGACGAGGATCCGCGTTGGGTCCGGGGAATTCTGGCCGCTCTCGACTGTGACCGCCTGGCAGCCACAATGCACCCACGCTTCCTGGGCGCGCTGCTCGAGCGCACCGGACGTTCCATGGACACGATCGACCTACTGACGGTCGCGAGCCCGCTGGCTGGTGCACCCCCGCTGCGGCTCACCGAGCTCACCGACCTCGCCCATCCCCGGGAAGCCCGGGCGCGCCAGCGACGGGACGACGTCCGGGTCTGGGCGGCTGATGGGGGAGTGGTCATCCTAGGCCGGGGTGTGGCCGGCCGGTGGGAAGCGGCGATCGAGGTTGACGAGGGGCGGCGCGAGGCGGGCCTCGGGCGGGCGTTGGCGAGGGCCGCTCGGCACCTGGCGCCGACCGGGCAGCCGGTCTGGGCACAGCAGGCCGCGGGCAACGCCCGCAGTGTGCGTGCGTTCCAGGCGGCGGGGTTCCGACCGGTGGGCGCCGAAGCGCTGCTCCTGGCTCCGTAGCGGCTTTCGGCAACAGGTCGGTAGCGCGGCCGGAGGTTGTCGTCCCTGGCCGGAGGGTGACATAGATGACAGCGTCGCGGCCACGGGCGCCGCGACATAGCTGTTGACAGGAGTACCGAACGTGAGCGTAAGATCGACTCTGCGCTGAGAAACGTGTGTTTAGCGGCAGCGCCGCACACGGAACGCATGTTTCAGAGGCGTCGGGCGACGGGTCGCTGACCCGGATGGGGATTGCCAGCGGGATGGATCAGCTCCATTTGGAGCGCAACGGGGGGATGTATCCCGCAGCACTCGCTGCCCGGCTCGGCCGGCACGCACCCGGTGTCAGGGCCAGTGGCCCGACACCGTCGGACCGGAGGTGCTGGGGCCAGCCAGGAGGCGGGACGCCAGCTGGCCGGCCCCAGCGGCTACCGTGTCGAGCCACCCGGCCGTCGAGGGCAACCGGACGTGCCACTTCCTTCGGTGGCTGCCGGTTGGCCTGGCCCTGCCCGTGCTGGCCCTGCTCCCCTTCGACCGCGGGCTCAGCCTCGGTCAGATCGGTGTGCTGTTCGGGGGCTCACATCGTGGCCGTCTGCGCGCCACGGTCCGGATCGCGGCGTGGGGCGAGGGCAACCGCGGCGCCACTCACCGCGATCCCGGTTCCGGACCGGGCCGGGATGTCGATGGTGAGTAGGCTCGGGCGGCCCATCTCCTGACCCTGGTGCACGGTGACCGTCGTGGGCGGCGCGACCAGGCCGAGCTCCCGCAGGTAGCCACCGAGCGCCGCGGCGGCCGCACCAGTGGCGGGGTCCTCCACGACGCCGCCGGGGGGAAACGGGTTTCGTGCATGAATGACCTGTGCGGACTCTCGGTACACCAGGTTGATGGTGGTCCAGTCACGCTCGGCCATCAGGCTGGACAGTGCGGCCATGTCGTAGTCCAGATCGGCCAGGCGGGCTCGGCTTCCAGCGGCGATGATCGGGTGCCATGCCCCGGCGAAGGCGACCCGTGGTGGCAGTGTCGGCGCCAGGTCCGCCGACTTCCAGCGCAACGCTTCGAGTAGGGCCGTGAAGTCGTCCGTGGCGATCGGCTGGGTGCGCGGCTCGACGCTGACCAGCGTCGCGGTGATGGTGCCGTCCGCCCGTACGGTGGTGGAGACCTCGACCGGGCCGGCGGGGGTGCTCAGATGCAACACCCCAGGGCCGTGCCGCTCGGCGTACGCCGCGGCCGACGCGATGGTCGCGTGGCCACAGAACGGGACCTCCGCTTTCGGACTGAAGTAGCGAACCGCGAAATGCCCCGCGTCGCCGGGCACGAGAAACGCCGTTTCGGAATACCCGACCTCGGCCGCGACCTGCTGCATCTCCGCGTCGTCCGCACCGGTGGCGTCCAACACCACCCCAGCCGGGTTGCCGCCGGCGGGGTCGGTGGTGAACGCGGCGAACCGTAGGATCTCCATGGTCGCGATCCTAGGGGCGGAGTCCATCCACAGCCGAGTGCCAATCGACCGGCCGTGGTCGCCGCCGGTCGGGTGCGTCGATGCCTGCTATCTGGGCGGTGAGAGATACAGCCCGGTGTTACACCCCAGTTCGCCGGGCTCCAACCAGATCTTGTTGAATCCGGGCGACTCGATGTCCCCGCTCGGAGTGCGGATCAGGAGGAGACAGTCCCGTTCGGCGGGTACGCCGACCGCGGCGACGAGGACACCCTCGTGGGTGACGGTATCGACCCGGATGTGTGGCTCGGGAAAAGCTGCTCGCACCGCCTTCGCCAAGGTGTCGGGCGTGGCCGTGCGTAGCGCCGCGGCCAGCCGCTGACGCCCGTCGTCCGGCAGCCTCGGGGCCGGCGAGGCGGAGGGCAGCGCTGGAGCGGGTCCGGAAGGACAGTCGATCTCGTGATACGTCGGGTGGCGATCTACCTTAAGCAGGTAGCGGTAGCATCGGGCCGCCGGGACCGTCTGATCGGCGCGGGGTTCGAAGGGGTTCTTCGACGGTGCGGCCGTCACAACGAACCGGACATCGATCGTGACCTGATCCGATCCGACGGTCCGATCGGACCAACCCACCGCTTCCCGCCGTACGGTGGACCCGGCGCCCACCCCCTCCCTGCGGACCCAGGTCGCGGCGAGGTGCTCGGCGCCCCGTATGTGATCGTGGTAACCGAGGTCCTTGCTGAGGAGCGCGGCTTCGTCCTCGGCGATGGTCCGCGCCAGCGAATCGCCCTCCTGGTAGTCCGAGCATCCACTCAGTGCCAGCCAAACAGCCGCAGCGGTGCACGTCAGCGGCGAGGCCCTGCGGAGCGGGCGAGCGGATCGAGTAACTCCCGCCACCCGGGGCGCGAGCCGGCGGGCGCGATGTCGGCCCGCGAAGCTTCGCGCTGCCCGCGTTGATAACTCGACCATGGTGGGACCGTACCCGTGCATGTCCTTGTCGGGGCACCCGAACGTTGGCGTGGTGCACCCGTCGGCTGCCCGGAAGATAGCCGGCAACGGCGCCCGGAAGGTCGGCACGTTGGGGTGAGTCGGTTCCGATGATCGGTCCGCCTGGTGGCGTCGCCCATAGGGTGGGTTCGGGTTATGACTTCGAGTTGGAGCGCCGGTGCTGCGCCGCCGAGTCGATGTTGTTCGGTCGGAGGCTGACCTTCGGTACGGGTGAGTGGGGTCGGCGTGGGGATTGGAGTGACCGCACTCTCCGTCGCCCATCCGGAGAGTGCGGCCACGATGGTTCTTTCTGGTGCCGGACAGCCGGATGAACGAGGGTGAGCTGGGTGCGGGGGAGGCGCCCCGGACCGGGTCGGGGCGGCCGATCCGACCATGGCCGGTGACGACTGTCGGGCTGTTGACGGTGTTTCTGGTCGGGTTGAACATCTCCCTGGTCGTGATCGCCCTGCCGACGATCAGGAGTGTGTTCGACCTGAGCTCGAGTGGTCAGCAATGGCTGGTTTCCGGGTACTTTCTTACGCTCGGACTGGCACTGGTGCCGGCGGGCCGGTTCGGCGACCAGCGTGGCCGGCGCAACATATTCGTGGCCGGCATCATGTTGTTCGTCGTGGCGAGCATGGTTGCCGGGTTCGCCCCCTCCGGAAAATGGCTGATCATCGCTCGGTTGGTACAGGGAGTTGGCGTCGGCGTCGCGTTACCCCAGGTGTTCGGGGCGGTCCAGCGAATGTTTTCGCCCCGAGACCGCGGACGTCCGCTCGGGCTGCTGGCCGTCGGAGTCAGTAGCTCCCGACTGGCCGGTCCGATACTCGGCGGTGCCCTGGTCACCCTCGGTGGCGAGCAGGGCTGGCGGTGGATCTTTTTGATCAATGTTCCGCTGGGGATCGTCGTCGCCGGCTTCGGGTGGCGGCTGTTCCCCATCGCCGAGCGGGGACAGCGCCCCGACCTGGACCTGGTCGGGGCGCTCCTGCTGATATGCGGGTTGGGGCTGCTGTGGCTGATGCAGGGAGAGCAGTGGCCGGGGCTGCTCCGCTGGCTGCTCCTCCCGGCCGGCCTGGCGATGCTGGTCGCCTTCTTCTACTGGGAACGGTCCTATGCCCGCCACGGCGAGCCGATATTCAACCTGGGCCTGTTCCGGATCCGGTCATTCGCCCTGGGCGCATTCATCGCCACGTTCTACTTCGCCGGCTACGAGGCCATCTACTATCTGGTGTCGGAGTATCTGCAGCAAGGGCTCGGACACGACGAGTTGGTGGCGGGCATCGCCCTCATGCCGCTGGCTCTGGGCACGGCCCTTGGCTCGGTGGCCGCCGGCGCCAGGGCCGGCCGGATCGGGCGGCCATTGATCGCCGCGGGGCTGGCCTGTGGAGCAGTCGGGCTCGCCATGCTGTTGATCGCAGACCTGTTCCTACCGGATCCACGCTCCCCGCACGCAGCCACCCTGCCCCTGCTCTTGGCGGGCTTGGGCGGTGGACTCGTCACCGCGGGCGTCGGGGGCGGGCTGGTCATTGCTCCGAACCAGACCCTGGCCCTGGCACACGTGCCACCGGCCCAGGGCGGCAGTGCCGCGGGGATGCTGCAGACGGGGCAGCGCTTCGGGGGTGGGTTCGGGGTCGCCGTCGTCGGCACCGCCCTCTTCACCAGCCTGGACCGAACCGGTGACTGGCTCCTCGCCTTCCGAATACCGCTGGCGGTCATTATCTGCTTCTTCGTCATCGCGTTTGCCGCTGTTCTGATCGACTTGGTCACTCGTTCCCGATCACGGTGACGGCCCTTTCCCACGGATCAGTCCGTGGCCTCTGTCGTCCGGCTGCTCCGAAGGTCGGCGCCGCCCCTTCCCGTCCGCGACCCGGGCGACAGTTGGGTCGGCTGCCACTCCGGTCATCCGGTGCCCGGCGGACCGCCGTCGCTTCGCTCAAGGCGGCTCGGCCACCAGATTCGGCGACCAACGTCATGGGTGAGGGCCGGCACCAGCAGGGAACGGACGACGATGGTGTCGATGAGAAGCCCGACCGGAAGGGCGATGCCCAGCTCCACCAGGAGCCGAACCGGGAGCACGGTCAGTGCCGCGAAGGTCGCCGCGAGCACGACACCGGCTGAGGTGATCACCCCGCCGGTCACGGTGAGTGCGGATAACACTCCGCGTCGGGTGCCCAGCCGCTCTGACTCCTGCCGAACCCGGCTCATCAGAAAGACGTTGTAGTCCACCCCGAGGGCGACCAGAAAGACGAATGCGAACAGGAGGAACTCCGGGTCCACCTTGGGGACGTTGAGCAGATACCGGAAGATCAGCACGCAGATTCCCACGGTGGCGGTAAAGGAGAGCACCACGGTCAGGACCAGGAGTACCGGTGCGAGCAGGGCGCGCAACAACACCGCCAGGCAGAGCAGGATCACGGCCAGGACGACCGGAAAGATGACCTGCTGATCCCGGTCGGCGGCGTTGGCCGTGTCCACATTTGTTGCCGTGAAGCCACCGACCACCGCATCGGAGCCGGGCACCGCGTGAACGGCGGTGCGGAGCCGCCGCAGCGTCCGCTCGGCGCTGTCACCGTCCGGTGCGTCGCTCATGGTCGCGTTCAGCTGGGCCCGTCCGTTGACGACCTTCGGTGCGGCCCCTGGTTGCTCAGCCGTGGTCGAGGCCCCGCCCGCCGCGGTGACCGGTGCCACGGAGGCGATTCCCGACACCTGACGGGCCGCGGCGGTGACCTGGTCAACGGTCTCCGCGTTGGTCACGATGATGGCCGGGCTGCCGGTACCGCCGGGATAGTGCTGGTCAAGCAGACGCTGCCCGCTGACCGACGACCGGTTCCCGGAGAAGAGCAGGTCATCCTGGTTGATCGCCTGCTTTCCGAGCTGGGTGACCCCGATCGCGGCCACGCCGAGGCCGATGGCGGCGATCACCCACACGAGTCGGTCCCGCCGGCCGATGAGGCGGGCGACCGGGGTCCAGAAGCGGTGGGAGGTGGTTGCGGCCCGCTGCTCCGGGCGCGGAGTCCGCGGCCAGAACACCCGCCGCCCACCCAGGACGAGCAGGGCGGGAAGGAAGGTGAGCAGCACCAGCAGCGTGCAGGCGATGCCGATGGCGGAGACCGGTCCGAGGGAGCGGGTGGAACTGAGCACCGACAACAGCAGGGCGAGTAGGCCGAGGATGACCGTCGAGCCGGAGGCGATGATCGCCGGAGCGGCACCGCGCCACGCCACCCTCATCGCGTCAACAGGGCGTTCCCTCCGGGTCAACTCCTCCCGATAGCGCGCTATGAGCAGCAGCGCGTAGTCGGTGCCCGCACCGAAGACGAGCACGGTGAGAATTCCCCGCGACTCCCCACTCAGCTTGATCACATCCGCGTCGGCCAGCCAGTAGATGAAGACCGTGGCCAACACGTACGAGAGCCCGGCGGCGATCAGCGGAAGCGCCCACAGGATCGGACTACGGTAGATGATCAGCAGGACCACCAGCACCGCGCCCAGGGTGACGACCAGCAACTCGCCGCCCACCCCGGCCAACACCGTGATCAGGTCGCCCCGTAAGGCGGCCGGGCCGGTGACCTCGATGGTCAGTCCGCCCTGGTCGCCGCCGGTAATCGCACGCAGCTGATCGATGACGTCGTTCTCCGCCTGCCCCACGGCGTTGTCGATCGGCACGACCACCAGCAGGGCCTGCCCGTCCTGGCTCTGGACGGGGGGCGCGATGGGGCCGACAACCCAGCGCACCTGACCGAAGCGGGTCAGGTCGGATTCCGCCCGTTCCTGGTCGGCCGCGGTTATCCCGGTCGAACGCTCGTAGACCACCAGGGCGGGTGTGGAATCCGCACCGGTGATGTCACGGCTGTCCTGCTGCGCCTGCTGCGACTCCGCATCAGCGGGAAGAAACGTCTGGAAGTTATCGATCTCGACCTGGTCCAGGCGGCCGGGGAAGGAGTGGGCCACACCGCCGATCACGAGCCACCCGACGGTCACCACCACCGCGATCAGGGTGCCGACGTGGCGCGTGGGCATCGCGGCCCCCGTCAACGTTCGGCTTGCTGGTACCGGTGGCCCGGCCCGCCGTGCGGCCCCGCGACCAGCAGCGGGTCTGGCCCCGGCAGCAGTGCCCTCCGTTTACTCGGGCGCGAGCGCACGGCCGGATCTGACATGGGTCAACTATCTGGGGTGTCGGCTGCTGACACTCCGACTTCCCGCCGCTCTCCGCTGAACAGGTGAAATCGTAACGGTGTGGGTCACCCGGTCAGCCGATGTCACCTGCCGTTAGGTTGTGCGGGTGCATGACACGGCAAGGCGCGAGACGGCGGTCTGGTTGGCCGTGCTGGCGCTGGCACAGACCGTCGCCCTCATCGTGGTGTGGCGCACCGCCGTGCACACCGAGCTCGGCCAGTGGCTCGACACGGTCGCCCTCACCGGTAACCGGATCGGCCAGGACCGCATCGACGGACCGGTCAACCACATCCTCAACGCCATGTCGCTGGCGGCGCTGCTGGCCGCGACCGCCGTGATCGGGTTCATCGCGCTGATCCGTGGCCGGGTCGCGCTCGCGGTCACCGCAACCCTGCTCGTCGTCGGCGCCAACCTCACCACCCAGGCGCTCAAGTACGGCCTCGCCCGGCCTGACTTCGGCATCGACCCGCAACGGATCTTCGCCGGCAACAGCCTGCCGAGCGGTCACGCCACCGTCGCCGCCTCGTTCGCGGTGGCGCTGGTCCTCGTCCTGCCACCGACGGTCCGAGTCCTGGGCGCGTTGCTCGGCACCGGCTACGCCGCCGCCGTCGGAGTGGCCACCCTCTCCGCCGGATGGCACCGACCCAGCGACGCCATCGCCGCGTACCTGGTGGTCGGGGTCTGGGCGGCGCTCGGTGGGCTGGCGTTGTTAACCATGCAGCGCGAGCGGGCGAAGGTCGACCCCGGCGACGCGCACCGGCTCGCCGCCGTGCTACTCGGCACGGGCGGCCTGCTCGCGGTCGTCGCCGGCGGTCTCGCCCTGGCCTGGCTCGCCGACGGCCCCCGAATCGTCCCGAGCGCGTTGGCCCGCCGGCCCCTCCTCGCTGGCTACGCGGGCGGTGCCGCCGGGATCGCCGGTACGATGGCCATCGTGATGGCCCTGGTCCTGGTCAGTGCGCACCGCCTCATCCCCCGAAACGCGGGCTGAGCCATGACGGAACCGGCCATGAGGGAACCGGCCGTCGGAAGCCCGCCGGAGCTCACCCCGGTGCGAGCGGCGTTTCGGGACGAATGCGTCCGCCTCGCTGCCGAACTGCGGGACCTGACCGAGACCGACCTGGACCGGGCCACCAACTGCCCGCCGTGGACCGTCCGCGAGCTGCTCGCCCACGTGCACACCGGTGTCGGCCGGCTCGCCGGGATGCTCGCCGCCCCCGCCCCGCCCCGGGCGCAGGTCGACGCCGCCGGCTACTTCGGCGCGGCCAAGTTCACCCCGTCGGTAGACGCCGACCGCATCAACGGCGGCCACCGAGCGGGACGGTGCCTGGACGCCGCGACGCTCGCCGACGACCTGGACCGGGCCCGGCGGGCCACCCTCGACGCGATCGACGCGCAGCCCCCCGGCCGGCTGGTCCGCACCCGGCACGGCGATGCGATGACAATGCTGGAGTTTCTGCGCACCCGCGTGGTCGAGGTGGGGGTGCACGGCCTGGACGTGGCCGCGGCGCTCGAACGGCGACCCTGGCTGACGCCGGCCGCCGCCGCCGTGCTGGCCGACCTGTTCACCGGTGGACAGCCGGTGCCGGCCGCCCTGGGCTGGGACCGGCTGACCCTGATTCGCAAGACGACCGGCCGGTTGCCGTTGACCCCCGCCGAGCAGGCAACCGCTGCCGCCGTCGACTTCCGCTGGCTGAGCTTCGCGCCCTGAGCGCTGCGGGTGCGGCTCCGAGACCTCCCGCTGGTGGAGCTGCGCCCGGGCCCGCCCGAGACCGCCGTGCTGCTGGGACCGGCGCCAGCTCGCTCAGGACGCGGGCCGGGCGCGGGCAGCACGGGGCGCGGGAACCAGCGGGGCGGTCCGGCGTAGCTGCTCCAGCACGACCGGGTCGATCCGGCCCGGCACCAGCCGCCGCTCCAGGTTCTCCAGACCCGCCCAGGTGACCAGCGCCTCCTGCGGAGCCTCCGGATCGGCGGGGTGCCCGAGGGCGGTGAGCAGGCCGGCCACCTCGACCGCGAGCGGCCCGGTGAGATCCAGCAGGGTGCCCGGGTCCGGACGGCTGAACAGTCGAGTGTGTGCGGCGAGAAGCCGGGCCAGCTCGGTGACCGGATCCGGGTGGTCATCAACCCGCAGATCGATCAGGACGTCGCCGGTGCCGGCGTACCCGGCGCCGCGCTCGACGACCAGCAGCCCGGCGCTCTGCCGTCCGCGCCGGTCCCCGCCCGCCTCGTCCCCGGCGCGCAACGCGGCCAAAAGGCGCTGCGGAAACGGCAGCCCCTCGCCACCCAGCCAGCCGTCGCGGACCTCGTCGATCACCTGCGGACCGGCGAGGATATTGCCCTGCGCAGCCCAGCCATCTCCCGACTGCCCGCCCGCCCAGGGGCGGCAGGCCGGCCCGGTCCAACCGGCACCCGGGCCGGTCGCACCCACGACACCGAGCTGGCGGTGGTCGCGCTCGTCGTCGGCGGCTACCAGCCCGGCGACCACGCCCGCCGCGCCAACCCCGGTTCGCAGCAACGCCAGGCCCTGCGGCCGGTAGGCCAGGTTCACGTGCGCCTGGGTGGCGATCGCGCCCACCTCGGCCTCCGCGGCCGGCACCAGCGCCCCGGCGGCGAGGAATCTGCTGGCCACGACCACTCCGTGCAGCTTGCCGTCGGCGGAGCGGGCGACGAGGGAGAAAGTCACGAGCCGCAGCGTAGCGCGGTGACCGGGCTGGGAGGCCCGGCCAGATCTTGCCCACCGCCCGTCGGCCGGACATCATCGACCGATGACGACGCGATGGGGCATGACGGTACCGTTGAGCGGCATTCCGCTGGCCGACCACGCCACGGTCTACCGCGTACTCGACCAGGTCGGATTCACCGACGTCTGGTCGGCCGAGGTGACCGGGGCGGACGCCTTCACGCCGCTGGCGCTGGCCGCCGCCTGGGCGCCGCGGCTGCGGCTGGGCACCGCGGTGACACCGGTCTTCACCCGCGGACCGGGGCTGCTCGCGATGAGCGCCGCCGCTCTCGCTGAGACCGCCCCCGATCGGTTCGCCCTCGGCATCGGCGCCTCGTCGCCGGTGATCGTCCGGGACTGGAACGCCGGCGAGTTCAGCGAGCCGTACCGGCGCACCCGCGATGTGCTCCGCTTCCTGCGCGCCGCCCTGGCCGGAAAGACAGTCGACGGAGCGTACGACACCTTCGCCGTCCGGCGCTTCACCCTGGAACGCCCGCCGGCCGTACCACCGTCGCTGCTGCTCGCCGCGCTGCGCCCGGGCATGCTGCGGCTCGCCGCCGCCGAAGCCGACGGCGTGATCCTCAACTGGCTCGCCGCCACCGACCTGCCGCAGGTGCTGGGCGCGCTCGGCCGGGCTCGCCCCGGCTTCGAGGTCGTCGCGCGGATCTTCGTCTGCCCCACCACCGACGCCGGGTACGCCCGCGCACTGGGCCGCCGGCTCATCACCAGCTACCTGACCGTCCCGGCGTACGCGGAGTTCCACCGCTGGCTGGGGCGCGCCGAGGTCCTCGACCCGATGTGGACGGCCTGGGCCGCGGGAGACCGACGGGGCGCCGGGGCGGCGGTGCCGGACGAGGTGGTGGACGCGCTCGTCCTGCACGGCAGCCCGCAGGAGTGCCGGGCCCAGGTGCAGCGGTACGCCTCGGCCGGTGTGGACGTCCCCGTACTGGCGCTGCTGCCAACGCCCGAGCTGGCAACCGGCGACGTAGCGGTACTCCTCGACGTGCTCGCCAGACTGGGCGGGGGTGAGCCCCGATGAACCTCACCGACCGAGTGGCGGTGATCACCGGCGGGGCCGGGGGCATCGGGTCCGCACTGGCCCGGCGGTTCGCGGCGGAGGGAGCGGCGGCCGTGGTGGTAGCGGATCTGGACCCCACGGCCGCCCGCGCGGTCGCCGACACGGTCGGGCCCGTCGCCCGGCCCGTCGAGGTGGACGTCACCGACGAGGAGCAGGTCCACGCGCTGGTCACCGAGACCGAGCGACGCCACGGGCGGATCGACCTGTTCTGCGCCAACGCTGGCGTGGCTACCGGTGGGGGCGAGGCCGCCCCGGACGCCGACTGGGATCGGGCCTGGCGGGTCAACGTGCTCTCCCACGTCTACACCGCCCGGGCGGTGCTGCCGGCGATGCTCGCCCGCGGCGGTGGGCACCTGCTCATGACCTGTTCGGCCGCGGGTGTGCTGACCGCGGTGGGGGACGCTCCCTACGCGGCCACGAAGCATGCCGCGGTCGCCTTCGCCGAGTGGCTCGCCATCACCTACCGCGACCAGGGCATCCGGGTCAGCGCGTTGTGCCCGCAGGGCGTCGCCACCCCGATGCTCACCGGAGGACTGGCCGCGGGGCACCTGGCCGCGCGGGTCGTCGCCGCCTCCGGCACGGTACTCACTCCGGACCAGGTGGCCGACGCGGTGATCACCGGGCTCGCCGAGGAACGGTTCCTGATCTTGCCGCACCCGGAGGTCGCCGAATACGCCCGCCGCCGCGCGGAGGATCCCGACGGCTGGCAGGCCGGACTGCGTAAACTCATTCGTCGGCTGACCGGGTCGACAGTCAGGGCCGGGCGCTCCGCCGGCGCCGATCCGCGCGGTCCCGACGCAGCGGGCCAGGGTGGACCGGCCACAGCAGACGGCGCCACCAGGGACGGGCCACCCGCAGCGCCGTGACATACGCCCGGGCGATCGCCGCGGCCCGCTCGGCCTGCTGCTCGGTGAGCGTGCCCGGGGCGAAGGCGACCCGGTTGAGCAGGTCCGCCAACTCGGTGACCCCCACCGCCGCGGCCGGCGCCGGCTCCGCGTCGGCCCCGCGGGCCTGCGCCAACACCTCCCGCGCCACCACGGCGACCTCGGTGGCGGCCAGATCACCGGTGGCCGGCTGCCCGGCGAGCCGCAGCGCGTCGGTCACCTCCCGCCAGGCGCCGCCCACCCGCTCACCAGGGAAGCCGCGCTCCAGCCGGCCCCGACTCAGCGCCCGGCGTAGCCACAGCAGCGTCAGCAGCAGCAGTGCCGCCAGGGCCAGCCCACCCCCGACCGCAACACCGCCGACCAGCAACACCGACGGTGACCCGCGGACGGCGTCTGCCGGCCCCACCGGCGCGCCGGAGGCCTGCGGAGTGACCGGCGGCTCCGTGCTCGGCTCCGGCTCCGGCGTCGGCGGCTCCTCCGGCGGGGGACGCAACCCCTCCTCAACCGGCTGGGGCTCGGTGTCCGGCTGGGGTAGCGGATCGAACGGTACCCAGCCCAGCCCGTCGAACAACACCTCCGGCCAGGCGTACGCGTCCCCGGCCCGCACCGGCCCGTCGCCCGACGGCCGGAACCCGACCACCACCCGGGTCGGCAACCCCACCAGCCGACCCAGCACCGCGAACGCCGCCGCGAACTGCTCCGACGTTCC
This sequence comes from Salinispora pacifica DSM 45544, assembly GCF_000378845.1. NCBI lineage: Bacteria > Bacillati > Actinomycetota > Actinomycetes > Micromonosporales > Micromonosporaceae > Salinispora > Salinispora pacifica. The sequence goes on from NZ_KB905359.1 coordinate 5,089,747, forward strand.
CCGCTGCCCGCCCGCGTTACGCGGGCCGAACAGGAAGAACTCCAGATTCGGGTACGCGTGCCCACTCGGGGCGTCCGGAACCAGCCGGTAGTGCTCGGCGAGGAACTGCTCCACCGCGGCCGCCCGTTGGTACGGGGCGCCGGTCGACTCGCTGAGCTGCTCCGCCAACCGGCGCAGCGACTCCGGCACCCCGTCGGCGACCCGCAGCACCCGCGCCACCTCCGCCCCGGCCGGCACCTCCGCCGTGGCCAGCAGGTTGACCTCCGGCCGCTCCTGGGCGGACGTCACCGTGTACCGCAGCCCGGGGGCCAGCCCTTCCGGGTGAATCAGGGTCCCGGTCGCCGGGTCGTACGCCACCCGCGCCCCGGTCACCTCCCGCGGGGTGGCGACCGCCGGCAACAACCGCCCGGTCAACTCGGCGACGGTGAACTCCTGACGGACCGTCTCGACGATGCTCCCCGGCGCGGTATCCGTCGCCGGGAGGATCCGGCCCGCGTTGCGGTACGTCGCGCCGACCTGCCAGGTAACCCCGTCGTAGTCACTGAGCACCGCCAGCCGGATCCGTGCCCCGGTACCGGCCGGGCCTACCCCAGCACCGGCCGGGTCTGCCCCGTCGGTGGCGAGGGTCGTCACGTCCAGCAGCTTCTGCTCCGGTTGCAGTGCCCAACCCGAGATACGGATCAACGGATTCTCGTCCAGCGAGTCCACGCGGGGCGGCTCCACGTACCGGCGCGGGTCAACCGGCCGGCCGCCGACCATGCCGACGAGCGCGGGACCGAGCAGGACCGCCAGTGCCACCACGACCGCCGTACCGGCCGTGGACGCCCCGACGAGCCGGATCCGCGCTGCCGCGCCGGCCCTCGGCGGCAGCCCCGCCAGCCGGTCCGCAGCGGCCGGCCGGTCCCGTCCCGGCAACGCGAGCCCGAGCACCGCCACCGCCACGAAGACCAGCGTCGGCCCGACCGCCGGTTCGGCGTTCGGCCCGACCAGGTAGACGGCGCCGGCGAAGAGCAGCACCGGCGGCAGGTACCCGAGCAACACCCGACCCGCCCGCAACGTCACCTCACTGGCGGCCAGCCCGGCCAACCAGGCGGCGACCACCGGAACGAGGACCGTGTCCGGCGTCGGCTCCACCGGGATCATGGCGGTCAACAGCCGGGGAATGCCGTTGCGGGCGGCCTCGCCAGCGACCTCCACCAGCGGGCCGGGCAGGTCGGCACGATCGGCGGTGAGCCGCAACGACCACAGTGTCCACGCCGCCAGCCCGAGAACCGACAGCGGCGCCACCAGCCACGAGGGCAGCCGTCGACAGAGCACCCCCACCAGCACCGAGCCGGCCGCGGCACCAGCAACCAGCAGCGGGAGCAGATCCCCGGCGTACATCCGCCCGAGGACAACCCCGGCCAGCGTCACCAGCACGACCAACACCACCGCCAACGGCAACTCCGAGGTCAGGAGCGACCTCCTCCCCGCGGGGAGACCGGCACCGCGTTCGGCCATCCTCACCACCGTCGCACCCGATCCCACTCGGCGGCGAAGGCCGCCCCGTCCACCGCGTCGATCACCACCAGGCCGGCCGTCGGCGGCTGCGCCTGCTCCGCCGCCCCGAAAACCCCGACGACCACCGACGGGTACGCGCCGCGGAGCGCACCGAACCGGCCGAGCGTCGCCCGCCCGCCCGGGCCGGTGAGCGCGATCAGCGTGTCGCCGAGGCGATCCCCCCGCAGCCGGGTCAGGGTGGCGTCCAGGGTGTCGGCACCGAGTCCCGCCGCCGCCAGCCGATCCAGCGGGCCCACCACCCCGGCATCCGGCACACCCGCCGCGTTGACCTCCTCCGCCGGGGCCACCAGCACCAGCACCACCGGCAGATCGGCCCGGTACGCGGCGGTCAGCACCGACGCCGCCGCCTCACACGCCGCCTCGAACGACTCCGCCAGACCGGCCGACCGCTGCGGATGAGCCACCGCCCGGTTGTCCAGCAACACCACCAGGCGAGGCAGGCTGGTGTCCACGTTCTCCCGAACCATCAGCTCACCCACCCGCGCACTGGTCCGCCAGTGCACCCGACGCAGTTCGTCCCCGACCACGTACTCCCGCAGCGAGTCGAAGGTGATCGAACCGTGCGGGACGGAATCCACCTGGCCGTCCAGGCTGCGCCCCGCGCCGGTGGGCATCACGTTCAGTGGATGGACCCGCGGGTGCACCCACACCGGCACCGTCTCGCCGTACGGGCGCGACAACGACACCAGACCCAGCGGGTCCCGCCGGGTCACCCGCAGCGGCCCCACCGGCACCACGCCCCGGCGGGTCGTCGGCACGTCGTACCGGGCCGTGGTGTCCTTTCCCGGCCGCAGCCGCAACACCGGCACCGGCACCGAGACCCCACCACAGCGGTCCTCGGCGACCAGGTTCGCCGACCGGAGCCGGCCACTGTTCTGGACGGTCACCGTCATCGTCGCCGGCTCACCGCGCCCCACCCGGTCCGGCTCGGCCCGGCGGACCACCGCCAACCGGGGCCGCCACACGGCCACGGCCAACGCGTAGCCGCCCGCGGTCGCCCCCGCCGCGCCCAGCAACGCCAACTCCGGGTACGCGAAGCGGAAGCCCGCCACCAGCAGGGCAGCGGCAGCGACAAACAACCCGACCCCCCGGGCAGTAACCCCCACAGCTCAACCGCGGACCGTGGTGGCCTGCCCGGACGGCAGCGGCACCGGCACCGAGGCGATGGCCTGACGCAGCACCTCCGTCGGGGTCACCCCCCGCACCTGCGCCTCCGGGGTGAGGAGCAGCCGATGCGCGAACACCGGCTCAGCGAGCAGCTTCAGATCCTCCGGCATGATCCAACCCCGGCCGTCGATCAGCGCGTACGCGCAGGCCGCCCGGGTCAACGCGATCACCCCACGCGGGCTCACCCCCACCCGGACCTGCCGATGGTCCCGGGTCGCCGCCGCGATCCGCACCGCGTACCCGTACAACGGCTCGGCGATGTGCACCCGGCGCGCCATCCGCACCATCTCCTCGACCGTCGCGGTGTCGGTGACCGGGGTCAGCGCCTCGGGAGAACGCGCTGTCGCGCCCCGCAGCACCTCCACCTCAACCGCCTCGTCCGGATAGCCGACCGACAACCTCACCAGGAACCGGTCCAACTGCGCCTCCGGCAGCCGGTACGTGCCATCCATCTCCACCGGGTTCTGCGTCGCCACCACCAGGAACGGCTGCGGAACCGGATGGCCCACCCCGTCCACCGTCACCGTGCGCTCCTCCATCACCTCCAGCAGCGCCGACTGGGTCTTCGGCGAGGCCCGGTTGATCTCGTCGGCGATGACGATGTTGGCGAAGACCGGCCCCGGATGAAACTCGAACTCCCGACTGGCCTGGTTGTAGATCGTCACCCCGGATACGTCCGACGGCAGCAGGTCCGGGGTGAACTGGATCCGCCGCCACCGACCCTGCACCGTGGCGGCGACAGCCCGGGCCAGCGTCGTCTTGCCGACCCCCGGTACATCCTCCAGCAGCACATGCCCTTGCGCGAAGAGCGCGGTCAGAGCCAACCGGACCACCTCCGGCTTGCCCAGGACGACCGCGTTGATGTTCTCGGCCAGCCGGGCGGCGAGGGCAGCGAAGCCCTGCACCTCCGACTCATTGAGTAACCCGGGGGAACTCACGCTGGTGCTCCTTGCCTGGCGTCGGTCAGCAGGTCGGCAGGGCGTTGATGTCGTCACCACCGTCGAGGTTCAGCCAGGCCCACGGAATGTAGTTGCGCCCCTGGAAGTCGACCTGCACCCACCAGGTGCTCCTCTTGCGCCCGTTGTAGACGAAGGCGTACACCTCCTCGCCCGCCTGCCGGCAGTACGCCCTCAACCGCGTGCCCGGCCTGGCCCACCCGACCTGCCGGGGGTCATCCTGCCGCGGCGCCGAGAAGATCTCGTTACCGTTGCGGCCGTCCACGTCGGCGTCACAGTATGTCCGCTGGTCCCCGGAGTCGCCGTTTTCGCAGGTTGCCGTCCCGGACAGCACCCCCGTCGACTGCGCGCGGGTCGCGCTGCCCGGGCCGGCCACGTTCGTCGCCGTCACCGTGAACGTGTACGCGGTGCTGGCCGTCAATTCGGACAACGTGATCCGGGAACATGGGCCGGACTTCGCCGGCTTGCCACTGGTGCTCAACGTGCAGGTCGCCTTACCACCGCCGGCATCCACAGTGAAGCTCACCGTCACCGACGTGGCGGTCGCCGACGAACCGGTCACCGTCACCTTCGGCGCGGCCACAGTCCGCGCGAGAACCGTGGCCTCCGGCCCCGGCCCGGCTTCGTTGACCGCCCGCACCTTGACCGTGACCTGCTTGCCGTCACCCAGCCCGCTGACCGTCGTCCGAGTGTCGGTCACCTCGCTCCGCTGACCACCCACGTCCACCAGGTACGCCGCTACCGGACGGCCATTCGCCGCCGCCGGCCCCCACCGCACCGCGACCGTCCCCGGCTGCTCCGCCACCGTCGTGGCCTGTAGCTCCACCGGCTCCCCCGGCGGCGCGTACGGCACCACCGTGTTACTCACCGGCGAGGCCGCCGAACCCGCACCCCTGTCATTGACCGCGACGACCGAGAACGCGTACTGCCGGCCGAACTCCAACTCGCCCGCCGGCACCACCAACTCCGTCCCGGTCGCCTCCCCGGCCAGCGAGTTCGTGCCGGCCGAGGTGGCCGTCACCACATACCGGTCGATCGTGTTGCCCTGCCCGTCCGCCGCCGGCCAGCGCACCGCGACCGTCCCGTCCGGGCGCGCCTCGGCGGTCGCGCTCGCCGGCGGGTCCGGCACCTCCGCCGTCGGCGTCACCGGGTTACTGGTCCGTGCCGGGCCGTCCCCCTTGGCGTTGACCGCGAACACCGAGAAGGCGTACGTCTCCCCGTTGGTCAGCCCCTTGATCTCCACCGCCCGCTGGCTGGCGCCGACCTCGACGCGCTGCCCACCGCCGGACACCACATACTTGATGATCTCGGCGCCATTGGCGGCGGCGGCCCGCCAGCTCACCCGGGCCCGGGCGTCCCCGGCCGCCGCGGTGACCGCCTGCGGTGGACCCGGCCGGCTCTCCTTCGGCTTCGGCGGCGGGGGCGGCGGTGGGGGAGTGGGCGGCGGGTCACCGCCCAGCACGTCGTTGGCGTACTTGTCGACCTCCCGCATCCGGTGCCGGTCGTCCACCACCCGGGCGATCGACGCGTCCGGAGCGTTGATGAACAGGTGGTTCTCCCGAACCTCCAGTTCAAGCGGACCAGCCGGTGCGCCGGACATCGAATCGACCAGCCGGCCGGCCTCGTCGAGCACGTACACGGTGCCGGTGGCCTCGTCGGCGCAGTAGAACCGGCCCGCCCATGACACTGCCGGGCTGAGGTCGCCCCCTTCACCGGGCACCGTGAAGTTGGTGACCACCCCGTCCGCGACCACGTGCACCTGCCGTTGCGACGGCACCGTAACCGGCACCGCCGACCCGTTGGTCCGGGCGGGTAGCACCGCCGGCGCGGAGGTCACCAGCGGGGTCCGCGTCACATCCCCCGCACGCACCATGATCAATGAACCCGCCGTCCGGTCGAGCACCGCCACACCCTCATCGAGAGTGGACACCATCAGCTCGTGATGGGGTTCGGTCACGTCGTACGTCTCGATCAGCTCCGGACCCAGACCCCCCTCGGCGCCCGCCGACGATGACGGCAGCGGCGCGGCGCTGATCGCCGAGACGGTCCCCTCGCTCGGCACGGCGATCCATAGCCGGCCCGCACCGTCAAAAGAACCACCGGTGATGCCCGGCGGAAAGCGGACCGACTCGCCGACCGGCGACAGCGACCGCGGATCGAGCTGCCGGACGATGCCCTGCACCGCGTCCACCACGAACGCCGCCTCCTCGTGCAACGCGACGTTCACCCCGAGACCGGGCGTGGTGGGGGAGGTCGCGAGGATCCGCAACGTGGCCAGGTCCAGCGAGCTGACCTGGCCCGTGCTCAGATCCCGCAGGACGAGTAGCCGGTCGGTCTGGGTGACCTGCACCGGATGCTGCTGCGCGCCCGGAACCTCCAGCCGGGTGTCCACCCGCGCCGTCACCCCGTTGACCCGAGCCAACTCACCCCGAGCACTGCTCCACAACCAGGAACTGGCGTCGAAGGTGGCCACCGCGTTGTCGGCGGCGCCCACCCCGAGCACAGTCAGCCCCATCGCGGCCAGCAGCGCCATCACAGTGGCGATGGTGACCAGCCCACCACGAAAGCGGCGACGCGGAGTCACGCCATCATCGACGGTGGCCACAACCAGTTGCCTCCCCGTATCGTTCGAGCAGGTCACGGGTCCGAAGACGGCGGCCCTCCCAGAAGTCGGCTGCCATCATATTTGGCTCTGCAGCGGTAAGGGAACCCGTACCGTCCACCGGCGTACACGCAGCGTACTGCCCGGCTATTTACCGCTCGCGATCGGTGCACACCTGCCCGGACGTGGTGAACGTCTCCGTCGAATACACCGCCAACACCGTGAAGCAGTAGTCCACCTCGGCACTCAAGCCGTTGATCGTGTAGCTGGTCCGCCCCGGCTCCACCCGGCCGTTCATCCCCAGTTGCTGCCCCGCCTGGCCAGCGGCCACCACGAACGGCACGCTGCCGTCGGACGGGTCCGTCCACGTGAGAGTGACTGTGGTCAGGTCGTCCCGCAGACTCAGGTCCGTCGGTGGCGGCGCACTCGGTACCCCGCTCGGCGATTCCGCCGCCGACCCCCGGGGTGTCTCCGGCAGCGGAGCGGCCGCCGGATCGCTCCGAAGCAGCACCACCAAGCCCGTGCCGACAATCGCCACCGCGGCCACCCCCGCCGCAGCGAGTACCGCGACCACCGCGGTCCAGTTCCGGTCGCGCCGCCGCTGCGCCCCGGCCGGATGCGCGGCCGGCAGCAGACTGACATCGGTATCGTCCGTTATCCGGGATGGGCCCGGCGCGAGTTCACCGGCTGAAACCCCAGGTGCGGGGCGGGCGTCGAAAGAGCCGTGGGTGGATCGCGGACCCCAGGGCTGACCTGGTCGGGGCCGTCGCCTGCCGCCGTCCCCGTCCGGGCTCGGTCCGACCGTCGGACGCCGTGGTGTCGTATGGCCGGGAGATGGACCCGATGGAGCCGGCGCGGCCTCCGGCGGAACCGGCGGCTGCACCCGTCGAACGTTCGAGGGCAGCGCCGCGACCGTCTCAGCGCCCGGGCGCCCCGGATTGTGCTGCACTGGATGCGGCGGGCCGGGCGGGCCGGACGAGCCGTCAGCCATTCCGGCCTCGTCGAAGTAGGCCCGAGCCGCCCGGACCGACGAATGGTCGGCCCCGAGCACGGCCGAACCGGCGATCAGGATCCGATGGAAGTTGCGGCGGGCCTCGTGTCGGTTGCCGAGCTCGTCCGCCACGGTCGCCAACTCGAAGACGAGCGCCAGTAACAGGGGATCGGCGTCCGACCGGAGGCGCTGACCCGCCGCGAGCGCCTCCTCCAGCACCCGGCGGGCGGCGCTCGGGTCGCCAGCCTCCCGGTGCAGTCGTGCCAGGAGGTGCGCGGTGCCCAGCACCTCGGGATGATCCGGGCCGTACGGCGGCGGATGGGCCGACTCCACCGTGTCGGTGAGGAGTTGACGCGCGCCGGCCAGGTCGCCGGCGTGACGCAGGGCGAGAGCCCGATGCTGCACCGCGGCCAAGGGGGAGGGCGAGGGATACGACACGTGGTCATGCTGCCGGCCCGACGTGCCCCGACGCTACTGCGACAGCACTCCTGTCCGTATTCTCGCCCGCCGAGAGCCGATGTGCATGATCCATCCGGGCGGTGTACAGTAACTCCTCGTGCGGCCCGCTGGGTAGCCGACAGGTGAGAAGATCACTTCGGTCGTCGCGGTAGGCTGGAAAGAGCAAGTCCGGGTGGCGGAATGGCAGACGCGCTAGCTTGAGGTGCTAGTGCCCGTATAGGGCGTGGGGGTTCAAGTCCCCCCTCGGACACCAACCATTTCCCCATGAAAGTCCGCTACAGGCTGTGCTTGTACGCGGACTTTCTGCTTTCCAGGGTCGTAGGTCAGGCGTAGCCCGATCTGCCGGTACACCTCGGCGCGGTCGGTGGGGTCGGCCTCTCGCAGCACGGTGATGATGTCGCCTAGCGCGGTGACAAGATCGCCTATCTGCTGTCGTGTCAGGTGTTGTTGAGCCTGTTGGGGGCGGGCTCGGTTGAGCACGGCCAGGATGCTGCGGCGTTCGGTTTCGACCTCGGCGATCCATCTTGTGACGACGGTGGGGTCGGCTCCGGCTTCGAGGGCTGCCTTGTGGCGGGTGAGCTTGGTTTCGCACTCGGCGAGTTGGATGCGGGCGCGGTCGGCCTCGTGGTCGATGTCGGGGGTTTCTTGGTGCTCGGTCAGTGCGGTGATGGTGTCGGCGATGCGGTGTGGGGCGAACGCTTGGGCGAGGGCGGCGTCGAGCGGGCCGATGAGGTCACGTTCGCGGAGGTAGACGTTGCGGGGGTGGTTGATCTTGTTGGCGAGGGCGTATTCCTGGGCGTAGCGGCAGCGGTAGTATGCCTCGCCGTTGGATCGCTGGCCCTGCATCTTTCGGTTGCACAAGGCGCAGTACAGGCTGCCCTTCAGAAGGTAGATGTGGCGAGCGCGGTGCTTCTTGTGTTCGCCGCCGGGACCACGACCCCGGCGGCGCAGGAGCGCCTGAGCGGCGTCGAAGGTCTCGGTGTCGATGATCGCTGGGTGTGCTTCGTCGTTGGACGTGACCCACTGCTGTTGTGGGTTCCAGCGCATGACGCTGGTGTGGCCCATGGCAACGTCGTTGACGTCGAGCAGAATCTCGTCGGTGCGTTGGCGGTTCCAGACTTGCCAGCCGGTGTAGCGGGGGTTGGTGAGGATGACTCGGATGGCGCTCTTGGACCAGGCGATGCCGGAGCGGTGGGGGTTGCGTGCCCGGTCGTAGGCCGAGGGGCAGGGGATGCCGTCGGCCGTGAGTCCTTCGGCGATGACGTAGAGGCCGTTGCCGGCAAGGAACTCGGCGAAGATTCGGGCGACGACCGGGGCGGTGTTGTCGTCCAGAGCGAGTCCGTGTAGCCGCTTGCCGTCGGCTGCCTTGCCGGGGTTGGGGTGCGGGCCGAGGTCGATCAGGCGGTAGCCGTATGGTGGGCGTCCGCCGAGGAATCGGCCTTCGAGTTTGGTTTGCGCTGTCATGGCGGTGCGGACGCGTACCTTGATCCGGTTCCGTTCGCCCTTGCTCATGCCGCCGAAGACCGACATCACGAGGTCGTGCGCCTCGTTGTCGGGGTCGAGTGGCCCGCCGACCTCGGGTACCCACAGGTCCACGCCGTAGTGGGTGAACAGCGGGAAGGTGAGGCCGAACTGGTTGCCGTAGAAGGCGCGGTGGGGTTCGCCGATCACGACGGCGTCGAATCCGCGTGCCGGGTCACGCAGTGCCCGGAGCAGGGCGCCGGCCTCGGGCCGACGCTGCCAGGGCAGGGAGCGGCTCTGCCCGATGTCGAAGAACTCGGCGACGATGATCCCGCCGTGCGGCTCGATCAGGGCCGTGGCGCGGTTGCGCTGCCAGCCTCGGGACGATTCGGGGTCTTGCTGGTCCTCGGTGGAACAGCGGCCGAGGAACGCGAAGGGCAGGGTGGTCACATCATGCTCCGTGGGGGGAAGGGGCGGTGTCACGGCGCTGCGCGACGTGGCTCAGGAGGCGTAGGAGTGCCCGCGCGGCTGGCGGCGTCAGGGCAGGCCAGTCATCGGGGACTTCCAGACGGAGGGCCGATTTGGGCAGTTCATGGGCTCGCAGAATGGCGCTCATGGTGATCGTGAGGCGTGTGCTGGCGCCCTTCGAGGGGCTGTTGAGGTCGATGGCGAACGCGTCGAGGATGCGCCGGACGAGCGGCGACGGCAGGCGGGAGAGGTCGACGGTCAGCCCGACCGCGAAGTCCGCGAGTTCCGCTGCTGCGGGATACGCCGTGTCTTGGACGCGGGCCGGCTGGTTCGTCGTGTGTGGGGAGACGAGTCGGAGGCATGACTCGACGAGTCGGGGCCTGTCCGTGCCGAGGACGTGCTTGTTGAAGGCGCGGGAAATCGCTGCCAGTTGGGCGGGGGTGCTGTGGCGAGTCACCGTGGGGTCCATCGATGCTTACCTCCTGCGGTCGATTGGAGTGCGGTGTTCCCGCCGCTGGTCGTGCAGGCGGGTCAGTACGTCGAGATAGGCGACGCTGCGCAGTTGCCACGGCGTGACCGGGAGCCCGTGGCCGTCGCGGATCTCGGGTGCGAGTAGGAACTCGATGTCCGCGACCGCAAGCGCACGCATGATCGCGAAGACCGGTGCCTCGCGGCGGGACAGGCGGTAGACGTCGGTGCTGATCACGAAGTCGAATCGGCGTTCGGGCCGCTTGGCCTCGGTGATCAGGTCATCCAGACCGCCGTCACGGCCAACTTCTCGCTCGTTGGTCAGGGAGAGGTTGGCTGGTGCCCGCTGGTAGTGGGGCCGGGTGCCGAGGTCGTAGAACACGGCCGTGATCGCGCCTTCGGGTAGGACCGAGGCGCACTGCTGGTACTGACCGCCGAGCACGAGGGCCGCCGTGGCAAGGTCACCCGCGTCGGCGGTCCGGCCGTAGAACGCCACGCGCGGGGGCGGTGTCGCTGCGCGGGGGTTCATGCCTCGTCTCCGCTGCTCGGGGTGGCGTCGCCGGTGCTGGGGGCGGTGAGCGCGAGGACGTGGCAGTGTGCGCCCGTCTCGGCGAATCGGTTGGTGCGGGTGTGCCACCACTGCTCGGCGCGGTCAGGCCCGGTGAAGGGACCGACGACGAACACGCTGTGGCTGCGGGGGTGGATGCACACCGCGACGGTCGGGGCGTTGAGGTCGCCCACCGAGGCGGTGGCGGGGGCGCACACGGGGGCGGTGGTGAGCGCTGGCCCGGCGGTGGCGTGCTGGTAGGGGTGGGCCAGGGTGCCGGTGGTGCGGTCGGCGGCACCCGGTGGGCAGATGGCCACGGTTACCGCCTGATCGTTCGATGCGGTCACGGCTATGCCATAGGGGCCGTAGACGACGATGCGGCCGGTGCCGTCACGGGTGACGGTGGCGTACATGGACGTGTTCCTCCTGCTGTTGGCGTGTGGATCAGGCCACGGGCCGACCGCCGGTGCTGGCGGTCGGCCCGTGGGCGTCGATCACCGCTCAACTCGTTGAAGGGATCAAGACCGCTGCGGCTGCCGCATCCTCCACAGCACGTCGAGGACGTGCGGGAGGCGCGGTCAGGAGGACGCCGTTCGGTGCTGGTGCAGCCAGGTCAGTACGTCGAGGATCACCTCGGCTTGCAGCACAGCGAGCCGTCGGCCGGCGTCACCGTCGAGAACGGTGACCTCGAACTGAACCTCGGGCTCGTCACCGCGGGCACCCGTCGCCTCCACGGGCTCCCCGCTCGCGGGAGCGTTGCCGCGAGTCTTGTGCCTCTTGTCGGCGTTAGGCGAGACCCGGCGCGGTCTGCTGCTGGCCGCCCCGGACGTACGCGGGCTACCGGCCATCGGGAACCTCTGCACCGCCGGTCGGGGCTCTCAGAACCACCACGTCTTCGTGTTGGACGAGCCATTGCGGGTCGCCGGTGGCGATGGCGTCGCGGATGTTCTTCTGCTGGAAGAACGAGGCGCGGGGGATGATCACGCCGTCGCGGATGCCGCAGATGAGGGCGATGCATTCCTCGACCAGTTCGAGGCCGGCGTTGATGCCGGCGGCGACGACCATGCCGGGGATGTCGATGAGTTCGCCATGGCGGCGGTAGGGCCGGGCGGTGACGACGATGTGTCCGCCGGGACGTAGGAGTTGGCGGCATCCGGCGAGGATCGCGGTGAAGCCGTCGGCCAGTTCGCCGTGGCTGCGGTAGGCGAGGTTGTCCACGCCGCCGTACTTGTGGTGGATCTTGCGGATCTTGCCGCGTCTCGGGCCGGGGGTGCGGACGTGGCCGTGGGTGGATGGCCCGTACGGCGGCGAGGTGATGACCAGCGACACCCGTCCGTGCAGGCTCGCCGGCAACAGCGCCGGCAGCGTGGTCGAGTCGCCCTGGTAGATCTCGCCCTGGCCCGGTGCCCCGGCCGCGACGGTGTGGCGGATGTTGTCGGCTGCCTTGGCGACCCATTCGGCTTCGTACTCGATCCCGACGCCGTGACGGCCGAGGTGCATGGCCTCGATGACGGTGGTGCCGATGCCGGCCATGGGGTCGAGCACCACGTCGCCGAGGTTGGTGTAGGTGCGGATGGCGTACCGGGGGATGGTCGGCAGCATCTTGCCGGGGTGCGTCAACGACTCCGGGGTGTACCGGCCGCGCCGCAGGTCGCGCGATGCGGTTTGACCGGTGAGCCAGACCGACCCGAGATAGCCCTCGGCGAGCAGGGCGGCCAGGTCGGACGCGCCGGGGTGCGACGGTTCGAGGTCGCGCGAGTCGGCGGGGTGGAGCGGACGGGGCTCAGGCACGGGCGTTCTCCTCACCGGTGGCGGTGGCGGTGGTGCCGAACACGACCAAATCTCGGAAGGCCGGCAGGTGACGACCGGCGAGCAGACGGCGCCCGTCGTCAGCTTCGTCGGGGCGTTGCGGGGCGGTGCGCGGCTCGTGCTCGGGCAGCGGGACAAGGACGGCGGGAATGTGCTGGTGGTAGAAAAGCCCGGCGGCGCGGGCGGCGGCGATGACCGTGGCGCGGCGGCTGATCTCGCCCGGCGGCGGCGCGGTGAGGCCGACCAGCAGGGACCCGCCGGGGCGTAGCAGGGGCCGCCAGGTGCTCATCGCCGTGGCCGCGTCGTCCTGGGTGAGGCCCTGCGCGCCCTTCGGCAGGGCCGCCAGCATCAGGTCGACACGTGGGCCGGGACGACGCAGGGCGTGGCGGGTCCGGCGTTCAGGGGCGGGTGGCAGGAGCCGCACGTGCAGGCCGTGGCGACCGGTGAACAGCCGGGCCGGCACCCGGTTCATGTAGGCGGTCGCGGCGATGGCGGCGGGGTGCGCGTCGAGGTCGAGCACCACGTCACCGACGTGGGTGTAGCGGCGGATGAGGTAAGCGAGGTGGCTCGGGGACACCCCGTGCCAGTCCGGCACCCCCACTCGGGGCGTGCGCGGGAAACGGGTACGGGGAAGGAGCAGGCCGACCGGTGCCGGCTGGGGCCGGTCACCGGAGGCGGTGGAGCTGGGCTTCGGCATGGGCGTGTGGGCCACGTCCGCCGACGAGCGCTGACACTAGGGGATTACAAATCCGAGCCCCGGATTGGAAGCCCCGCCGCGCGCCGACCTCGGCACCCTGGCCGACGCGGAGGGGTTGAACAAGATCATCGACGGGTTGAACACGCAGGTCAGGGCCGTCGAGACGCCCACCGTCCGCATCATCTGACCTGCAGCGGATCGCGAGGGAGCTGTGACCGGTTGAACAAGATCGTTAGCCGGGTTGAACAAGATCCTCGCCTGCTTGAACACGACTGGGCTGACGTGCCTCGGGGCTTGAACAAGATCGCCCGGGGCGCGTTCCATAGCCTCTCCTGGCCCTCCGACTGGATTCGTATAGGTGGATTCGTTGCGGGCGTGTTCAAGCCTGCGGTCTCGAAGCGGCTGCGGCCGGCGCGGAGTGCTTGAACAGCCTGACCACGGGTTGAACAGCCCGACTCGGGGTCTCGGCCGGCTGCCGCCGAGGCGCATCGACGGGCATTGGCGACGGCCGGGTTGAACGCGGGTCGAGACACCTTGAACAAGATCAGCAGTGTTCATGATCTGTTCAAAGGCCCTGGTGGCGTGGTGGCACAGCGCCGACCGGCACTCCCGCCGGACGGCACACGGTCATCACGAGGGAGCACCACCATGGACCGTCGTACCCCTACCACCGAGCCGGCCGCCGCACAGCGGGGCGAGACGCTGCTCAACGACATCGAGTACCGATTCCGGCTGATGGGGCAGGGACCGAGCCCGCTGTCGGTGGACGGCCGCAGCCTCGGCCATGGCCTGCCCCGCCGGGCCATCGCCCTGCCCGAGCTGTCGGCGATCCTGATGCACCCGTCCTGCAGCTACGCCGCCCGAGACGCGGCGTGGCGGCTGCTGGTGCAGCACGCCCGTACCGGTGACCCGGCGTGGCGTGCCGGTGCCGTTGGCGTCGCTCTGCCGGGTTTGCGGTTCAAGGCGTACCTGCTGGCCAAGCTGTTCACCGGAGACGTGCAGGCCGCCATCGTCGAGCACTTCCTCCGCGCGCTCGGCACCGTCGAGCTGGACAGGCCGGGCGTGGTCGGACACCTGCTGTCGGCCGCGTTCTCGAAGGCCCGCACGGAGCTGCGCGACCTGGAGCCGGCCTCGTCCGGGGCACCGAACCACGCCCCCGGCGCGGTGCTGCCACCGGCCCCGTACGGGCACCCGGATCTCGTCCTCGCCCGCGCGGTCAACGCCGGGGCCATCACCCTCCAGGAGGCGGAGCTTATCGGCGCGACGTATGGAGGACGTCAGCCTGACCGAGTACGCCGAGCGGACCGGTCAGTCCCGCTGGAACCTCTACAAGCAGCGTACGGCCGCCGTCGCCCGGCTCAAGGCCGCGATCGAGTCCGGCGAGCTGTCCGACCCGTACGCCGATGTGGTCAACGAGGCCACCTCGACCCTGGTCCTCGACGCTCCAACCGCCCGGAAGCGCCCGTAAGCAGCCTGCCTGAGCTGCGGCTTTCCAATCCGAGGCTCGGATTTGTAATCCCCTAGTGCGGGACTCTTCCGCGCAGGTGACCTTCTCCGACCGGACCCGTTGACGGCGCTGACACCCCGTACGCTCCCCGGCTCACCCGCCTTCCCAGTGAGGAGGACGGCCGCGCCGGTCGGCACCACAGGTCACCTCACCAAGCGCATCGTCCGGTCCCGCCTTCGCCAAGCCCACTCGCGCACCCACGCCCCGCTGCGGGCTGCTCAGGCGTGCGCACCGGAGGTGCCCAACCCCATGAACCACGTCCCCTTCCCGTGCCCCGAGGCGGCGGCCCGCCGCCGCCTCGGGGCCGGCAGGCGCGGACGGCTATTCGTCCGCTGCCTGCGTCGATACCGTCCTCGAACTGTCCGCGCCGCGCTGGTCCTACTCAACACCGCCGCCCGGTGCCGCCGCGCGACTGGCCCCTCGACGGATTCGCCTCGCGTCCGGACGCGTCCCACCACGACGGCACCCCGCTGTGCCCGGTCCCCGGCCCGACCGGCTCCCAACCGGCCGAACCGATCGGCGCTCCGGCACGCCTGACCATGTGGCAAGCCGTACGGCAATCCTGG
This sequence comes from Salinispora pacifica DSM 45544, assembly GCF_000378845.1. NCBI lineage: Bacteria > Bacillati > Actinomycetota > Actinomycetes > Micromonosporales > Micromonosporaceae > Salinispora > Salinispora pacifica. The sequence goes on from NZ_KB905359.1 coordinate 5,105,005, forward strand.
CTCATCCATCCCGATTGGACCATCGCCGATCACCTCGCATGGCTCGATGACGAGGGCTACGACACCGGCACCCTGACCGGCGACCTGGCCGAGGTGGTCGGCCGGTGGCTTGCCGAACACCGCCGTACCGCCCCGGTGCCCCGGCCCACCGATGACCCCACCGTCTACATGGTTGCCGGGGGCGACATGGTGGCCGTGTTCGACTCGGCGGAAAAGGCCGACATCATGGCCGTCACGATGACCGCCGCGAACCTCGAACCGGTCACCCTGCCCCTGACCGAGGCGCAATGGGAACAGGCACACGCCGTATTGCGGTCACAGCAACCGCACATCACCGTGACCGATGCCCAGTCCTCCCGTACGGCCGACGCGTCGTGACGGGACCATCGGACACCGGCCCGGCCACCGATCGGCCCGACATTCCCTCGGCGCTGGGCGCGCGCCCGTACGACGCGCGGCGCGGGCTACCCATCCCGCCGGTCAACATCCACCCCGACCCGACCGGCGACGGGTCGCACGTGGACTTCACCACGATCAACACCACCACCTCAACACGCCTCGCTGTCGAACGGTGTTGTTCGTTGTGCGGTGAGCCGATGGGCTATTGGGTCGCCTTCCTTGGCGGACCCCGGGCCGCCGAGTTGATGCGCTACGCGGACCCACCGGGACACCCCGAGTGCATGACCGCCGCACTGTCGTTGTGCCCGCATCTGGCGCTCGCGCGGCACCGCCGCGCCCGTGCCGACCGTCCGGGGGCGGGCATCATCCCGCCGGGATCGCACGGCGACAAACCCGACCGGTACCTGGTGGGCATCACCCGCGACTACCGAACCCGATTCATTTCCCCGAACACGGGTTCACCGTGTACCTACCGGCCCCGTTCAAAACCGTCCGCGCGTACGCGTACGCCCCGGACGGGCGGCTACACCCGGCCACCGACACCCGGTAGGCCCCGCCCGGCGGCGGGCGTCAGATTCGCCGCAGAAAACTCGATCGACTCCAACCGATCGTCTTGATCCGCCGGTAGAGGTAGGAAACATTGTTTGTGACGGCGCGGTCGGGGGTCGCAACCCCCGGCCCGTCGCCCGCCAAAACACACAACCCGGAAGGAGTGCCACCGTGGCACACGAACTGGAAACCCTCGCGAACGGGCAGACCGCCTTCGCCTCCGCCCGACTGTCCGCCTGGCACCAACTCGGCACCGTCGCCGAGGCGTGCATGACCGCGCAGGAGGTCATGAGCAAGGCGTGGCTCGGCGGGTGGGAGGTCCGCAAGATCGCCATTCAGGGCATCGAGATCACCGAGCGCGGCGTGACGAAGGTCGACTGCCCCGACAAGTACATGACCGTGCGGACCAACCCGGTCACGGGCGTCACCGAGTACCTCGGCGTGGTCGGCGAGGACTACAGCGTGGTCCAGAACGAGCAGGTGGCCGAGACGCTCAACCTCCTGGTCGACCAGTCCGGCGCGCACTTCGAGACGGCCGGCTCTATGCGCAAGGGCCGCAGCGTCTTCGTGACCATGAAGCTGCCGAAGGCGATGCGGATCGCCGGGGTGGACGACATGGATCTCTATCTCGCGGCCACCACCTCGCACGACGGCACCGCCTCGTTGCGCCTCGATGCGACCCCGGTGCGGATCGTGTGCGCGAACACGCAGGCCCTCGCGTATCGGCGGTCGGTCAGTTCCTACACGTTCCGGCACACGTCGAACGTGACCAGCAAGATTTCCGAGGCGCGGCAGGCCCTCGGGCTGATGTGGAAGGCGTTCGACGCCTTCGAGGCCGAGGCCGAGAAGATGATCAACGAGTCGTTGACCATGGGTGAGTTCGAGAAGATCGTCGCGCAGGTGTGGCCCCTCGCGGACGACGCCTCCGACACGGCGAAGAACAACGCCAAGCAGCGCACGAACACGTTGCGGTACTTGATCCGGGACGCCGACACGCAGAAGGTGATCAAGGGCACCCGGTGGGCCGGCTACCAGGCCATCACCGAGTACGTCGACCACTTCGCCCCCGCCAAGACCGGCCTCGTCCGCGCTACGCGGGCGCTGACCGGTGCCGGTGCGGACCTGAAGGCCCGCGCGTTCGAGCTGCTGGCGGTCTGAGGTGGGCTGGCGTTTGTTCCGGGGTCGGAAGAAGACTCCGGCCCGGACCGGCACCGGCGCGCACGCCGCCACCGGTACCGCGAAAGTCCGGACCGAGCCCGTCGTGGCGTCACCGCCCGCCCCGGCGCCCACCGCCGAGGCAATGCTCGCCCTGGTCAACCAGGTGGCCGCCAACTTCGCGCGGGCCGAAGTCGCCCGCGCGATGGCCGAACACGGGACCAGCAGGGCCGAGTACGACAACTCGATGGCCCGCGCCGCGGAGTGGGACGCACTCGTCAACGAGCAGTGGCGGGCACTGGCCAAGGCGCTTCGGGTGGGGCTGCCCGGCGGAGCGCAGGTCGAGCGTTTCCAACCGGTCCGGCCACTGCCTGACGGCCACGTCGAGCTGCACCTGCACGACCCCTCGGCCCGCCGCCTCGTCGTGCTGCTCACCGGCGAGCAAGCCCTCGCCGTGGGCGCGCACCTGACCGCCACCGGGGCGATCGTGCTCGAGCGAATCGGTCAGCTCACCTCCGGGCTTCCGCACGTGAAGGCCGCACCACCGTTCGCCCCCAACGGCACCGCCCGTCAACCGGCGAACCCGCCCGATGCCGCCGGACCGCCCGCCGACCGTCCCTGACCGCCGCTACGTGCCGCGCGGCCACGGTCCGACCCCCGGCCGCGCGGCACACCCGGCCAACGCCCCCTCTGACTCACCACGGAGTATCCGCATGAACCCAGACCGACTGTTCGACCTCGCGGCCGAGTTCGCCCAGGCGACCGGCAACGCCGAACGATTCCACGCCCGCGCCGCCTCCACCACCGGCGACGACCACACCGCGCACACGAAGAAGGCGTCGGAGTGGGAGGCCATCGCCGCCCGCCGCCGCGAGCACCTGCGCGCCGCGTTACGCGAGGCACTTCGCGGCACTGTCACGGCCGCGCCGGACAACGAGCTGCCCGTCGCCACCTGGCAGCGAGGCCGCGTCGAGATCCGCGCCACCACCACCGACGGCACTCGCGCCGTGCGCGTCCGATACACCCCGGCCCAGGCCCTCGCCGCCGGAGCCGCTCTCATCGCCTGCGCCGCCATCACCGACGAGAAGTCCGGCGGCACCCTCACCAGCATCCTCGGCGTCTTCCCGCCCAATCCGAGTACCGGCGACGAGCCGGTCAGCGAAGAGGAGAGGCCGGCATGACGAGCTGGATCAGCCCCTCGGAGAACACCGACGGCATCGGCGACGGGCAACGCATCGTCAGCGGCCAGCAGCTCGCGGGCGCGCTCGCCCTGCTCGGCTCGGTCGACCCCGTGTGCGCCGAGGTGCTGATCCGCCTCAACCTGCGCGTCTACCCCGGCGAGGCGGGGGACCGCACCGCGTACGTGGTGCTCGACGTGCACGGGGTCTCCATCGGCGTCAAACGCCGCGCCGACGACCTCTACCTGCACGTCGACACCACCGAGACCGACGACCAGCCCATCGCCTTCGAGATCAACGGCGGCGGCGAGACCGACCACCCCACCCGCTAACCCAGTCTGTGAACGGAGTACCGATGTACCGATCCATGGAGGTCGGCGACACCGCCCGAGTGATCACGCCGTCCGACGCCACCGAGTACCGCCTCGGCACCGTCACCGACGTTGCCTACTCCACCCCGCACACCACCTACGCCCTGCGCTACACCCTGCGATTCCCCAACGGAACCGAGCGCACCTACCAGGCCGATCACGTCGTGTGGTGCACCCGCGCCGACGACCACGCCGCTCTGGAGGCCGCGTTCACCAAGGCGGCCGTGGCCCTGCGGGACGCCTGCCGCATCGCCCACGACTTCGACGCCGACCTGAGCAGCGGAACGGCGAGCCTGCTGCGGAGGCTGGTCGACCTCGCCCGCCTGCGCCTCGGGCTGCCCCTTGACCCCGCCGATCCCGCCTGGCCGCACACCGCTACCGAGGACGGAGGCGACCAGTAGTGGCACCGCACTTCCCGCGTCCCGAGGAATTCGCCCGTCCGCCCGAGGCGGCAGCGCTCGACACGAGCACGGCGCCGGGCCAGGAGCCGATCTACTGCCGCCGCTGCCGTCGAGGGCTCAACATCCGCTTCAACGACCTCGGCCTCATCGTCGGATACCTGCACGCGGCCGAGCAACGCGGGCAGCAAAGCGACCACCGGCCCGAGCCCGCACCCATCACCGAGATCCCCGATCCGATCATCGAATGCGACTTCTGCTCCGCGCCCGAGGCCGCCTGGATCTACCAATGCGCCAACCAGGTCACCGACGCGCGCCGGATCACCGGGCAAGTCGTGTCCGTCAACGACTACCGATCCCGACACCACGCGGCCAGGGTGCGCCGCACCGACACCGAGCACGCCATCACCCAGGCGTGGGGCGAGCGCTGGACGTCCTGTCAGCGGTGCGCCGACCTGATCGAGGCTCACGACCTGTACGGGCTGATCCACCGCGTCACCGACGCGATGCCCGCGAAGCTCACCCGAGGCAAACACCTGATGCGGACCCGGGGTGAGCTGCACGACAGGTTCTCCGCAGTATTCAACACCCTCGCACCCAGCCGAGGCCAGATCACCCCCGGCCACCCGCTCGGCATCTGGCCCGACACCGAGGCAGGGGCACCATGACCGCCACCTCGCGACACGAGCGGCCCACCTTCACCCACGCCAAGGCCCGACGCCGCCTCGGCCCGGTATGCGGAGCCGACGACGGGCCGCTGACCCGCATCACCGAGGACCCGCACCTCGTGAACTGCCCGGACTGCGAAGGAATGGCCGAGATCGACGCACTCCCGGACGACGCGACAGCAGGCGACCCCCGCGTGATCGAGTTGCTGCGCGAGGTGAAGAAGGGCGCCTTCCGCAAGATCGACGGGGTGGTAGTGGACGCCACCACCGCCACCGCGATCCTGACCGTGTACGACGCACTCAAACCCGCCAACCGGGCGAAACTCGCTGCTTTGCCACTGCACCGGATGGCGGACGTAGCGTGGCGGCTGCTGCGCCCGAAGGTGTAACCGGGCGGGTCGGTGGCCGGCGGGCACACCCGAGGGTGCGCGCAACCCCGACCGGCCACCTCGCCCACTCCGGGCCGCCTGCGGACACACGGCCGCTTCTACCCGAGTCGTGGCGTGCCGCCGATCCTACGGCGAGCCGTAGCGCCTCGACGGCACGGCGCCGGCAGCGAGCCACCACCGGAGGGAGGATGGGGGCGTGGCACGACGCATGATCGGCGGACGGGTCGCCCTCGACCGGGCCGGAGTCGCCGCGCACACCGGCGCGGCCTACTCCACGGTCAACCACTGGCACCGCCACCGCGCCCGGTTCGACTTCCCTGAAGGCTTCCAGCACGACGGCTGTGAGTGGTTCTGGCTCGACGACATCGAGGCATTCCACGCCGCGCACCAGACCGCGAAACGCGCCGAGCTGACGAAGGTCGACCGCCGCGGCGACTCCGAAGACCTCATCGGCTCGGGCACAGCGGCGAGGGTCCTCGGCTACAAATCGTACCGCAACCTCCCCGACACCCTGTACGACCACCCCGACCGGATTGAGAGCCTGCCGGACGGACGGGTGCGCCGTCTATGGTTCCGGCGCACCGTGTGGGCCGTGGCCGATGCCCGTACGGGCCGACAGTCCACCGGCCGCACCCCCGGCACGACCGGTGCCCGCAAACCGCACCCGTACGCCGACGATCCTCGACTTCCCGCCGCCATCGCGCTCCTGACCGAGGCCGACCACACCGGGCGCGACCGGCGCGGCCTCGGAGTCGCGCTCGCTCAGCAACTCGGCATCACCCAGCGCACCGCACAACGATTGCTTGCCGCTGCCTCTGACTGGACGTTTGCTTCATCTTCGGGCCGGTAATGGCCGATTCGCGCCTCGACCTCGGTAGCGCGAGATGCCCGACCCGCCCCAGAAAGAAGACATATCGGCGGGCGTAGACCTGCCGGGCTTCGGCGCATTTCACCCCGGGATCGTGTCTGATTCACTTTCATCCCGCACTGACGGACATGACGTCCGCCAAGTCGAGGCCCCGACACCGTACGCCTACTGCCTGACCGAACGGCGACCCTACCCGTCCGACCTGTCCGACGCCCGCTGGGCCCTCATCGCACCCCGCCTCACCGCCTGGCGGCAAGCCCGCACCGACGCCGGCGTCAGCGGCCGCGCCCCACCCACGACCTGCGCGACATCTTCAACGCCATCCTGTACGTCAACCGCACCGGCATCGCCTGGCGCTACCTGCCCCACGACTTCCCGCCGTACCGCACCGTCTACGGCTACTTCGCCGCCTGGAGCAAGGAAGGCATCTTCACCGAACTCAACTACCAGCTCACCGGCCTCGTCCGCGACCACCACGGCCGCACCATCACACCCACAGCATCCATCATGGACAGCCAGAGCGTGAAGACCTCCACCAACGTTCCACTGGCCACCCAGGGCACAGACGCCGGGAAGAAGATCGTCGGCCGCAAACGCGGCATCATCACCGACACCCTCGGCCTGCTCCTCGCCGTCATCGTCACCGCCGCCAGCGCCAGTGACAACACCATCGGCATGGCCCTGCTCGACCAAGCCACCACCGCCTACCCCACCCTGACCAAAACCTGGGTCGACGCCGGCTTCAAAAGCCGCCTCGTCGAACACGGCGCCGCACTCGGCGTCGACGTCGAGATCGTCACCAAAGACCCGCAGGTCAAAGGCTGGCTCATGCACCACCGCCGACTCGTCCGCGACTACGAAGCCCGACCCGACAACTCCGCCAGCATGATCACCATCGCCATGATCGACAACCTCGCCAAACGCCTCACCACCGAAACCACCCCAACCTGGCGAGAACCACTACAACCACAACACACACAAAATACGTGAATCAGACGTCCTCTGAGTCCGGCCGAGTACGAAGCGACCGCCTATTCCCGCAGGCCAACCAGCAAGGTAACGTGAGATCAACTTATCGACCCTGTCCGTCAAACTGGGTCAACCCCAGTGTGTTAATGCGGGGTGTGGATGCCTTGACCAGCGCCTTCGTAGCCGGAGTCGGCCAGGGTCGGCAGATCCAATGTCGAAGCGGCCCAGTAGAGCGCGGCGGTGCCGTCCAACTCCTGCGCGCAGGTCAGGTCGTGCAGGTGTCCAGGCATCGCCTCCGAGGTTCAAATCGGTAGCCCGTCGGGGCGCATGATCGCTTGGATGTTTGCGCCGAAGTCGCGGTGCTTTCCGGAGTACCAGGCGTCAATGGTCGCGCCCTTGACGCTGGTGGTGGTCTCGTCGAGCCGGTCGGTGTCGATAAGCTTCCCGTCGAGGATCACGTGCGACCAGCCGTCGGCGGCGACCCGGTTCAGGGCGTCGTGCAGGGTCGGTGTCTGCACCGCGAGGACGCGTACGGCCTCGGCGACATACCGGTAGGCGGTTGCCCTCGATACCCCGAAGCCCGGCCACGAGGGTGGTCTTGTCCTCGCCTTTGCGGAACCACACCAACACCAGAAGCGCCTGGTAGAAGCCCGTCAACGCTCGGGCTGAGAGTGCCCTCCACGTCGCAAGGGTCAGGTCGTAGGCAACCCCGACCATCGCAGCCCAGCAGGGCACTCTCATCATCTACACGCCGCCGTTGCAAGCCCACCCGATCCTCATCCACGGATCGTGGCTAAGCCCTTATACGGTGGCTCTTTAGAGGTTGCCTCCGAGGTTGGCGGTCTTCCAGCCGGTGCCGGGGACGTACCACCAGTGTTGGAGGGTGCCGTTGGTGGTCTTGGCGTAGGCGTGGTCTTGTTGGTTGGTCTCGGCGCGGTAGCCCGACGGGCTGCCGGTGATGGCTCCGCCGAGGTCACTTGTGTTCCAGCCGGACCCGGGAACGTACCACCAGTGGTAGAGGGTGCCAGCGGTAGTACGGGCGTAGACATGGTCCTGACCGCCGGCGTAGTAAGCGGTCGGACTGTCGGTGATCGCTCCACCGAGGTTAGCGGTTTTCCAGCCGGTGCCGGGGACATACCACCAGTGGTAGAGGGTGCCAGCGGTAGTACGGGCGTAGACATGGTCCTGACCATTGTCAGCGCGGTATCCCGATGGGCTGTTCGTGATCGCTCCACCCAGGTCGGCCTTCTGCCAACCGGACCCGGGAACATACCACCAGTGATACAGGGTGCCGGCGGTGGTACGGGCATACACGTGCTGCTGATTACCCCCGGCATAACCAGTCGGGCTGCCGGTGATCGCCCCACCGAGGTCGGCCTTCTGCCAACCGGACCCGGAGACGTACCACCAGTGATACAACGTCCCCTCGGTGGTACGCGCGAAGGCATGATCCTGGCCGTTGGCGTAGAACGCCGTCGGAGCACCGGTGATGGCACCACCTAGGTTGGCCGTGTTCCACTGCCCACCGGCATACCACCAGTGCTGCAAACCACCCGAGGCGTTACGACCGTACACATGGTCCTGCCCGTTGGCGTAATACGCCACCGGGTCGCTGGTGATCGTGCCCGGCAGGATCGCCTGGTTCCACTTGTCGGTGTACCACCAGTGCACCAGCGTGTTATCCGCACCACGCTCGTAGTGATGATCCTGACTACCATTGTAATACGACCGGTCACCACCCTTATTGAGCCATTGTTCGACCGTTTCGCCGCGAAGGACACTCAGCAGCGCCTCCTTATTGGCCATGCTGGTGACCTTATCCCTGTCCTCGCTCAGGTGAATGTGCCACAGGTGGGATGGGTCAGAGCTGATTTCGTAGTCGTAGCGGAAATTGTAGCCCTCGACGCCGCTGTCGTTGTCGGCCTGGCCGTAGAATTCGCGCCACCCATCCATGCGTGGGTCATCGGGGTCCTTACCCGAGGCCAGCAGCCGCTGGGAATAGCGAGAAATAGCGCTGTAATCGGCCGCTGTGGTAGTGAACTGCTGCATCGGTTGCGCGTCGAAGTCCGGGTTGCTGGCCGTCATGAAATCCTGAGCCTCTAGAAAGGTCCAGTCGTATGCGGCGGCCTTGTCCGATGGCCCACCCTTGTCCTCTTGGTCGAGGACCGAGTAGTTGTTCGGATGGTTTCCGGCACGAGTGTTGTGATACCCGGGCTTGTTGGCGTAGATGCCACCGTTTTCGGTGCCGCTCTCCAGGTTCAAGAGCTGAATCATCAGCCATTCGGACGCGTCGGTTGTGTAGTCGCTACCGGCATGGGCGGGTGAATTGGGCACCAGCATGACGCCGGCGAGCAACATTATCGAGACTGCTGTTCGCAGGCTCCTTTGCATTACTGATCGATACATGCACAGCCCATTCTCGTGGAAAATCGAGGGGTGACCCTCCGGCTGAAAATTGACACGGTGCCCCTGGATGCCCCGAAGGCCAGGACACCACGGCGTATGCCGCTACAAGTCTGAAGAAGCCCTTTGCGGTGACAGGAAAAGCTGACCGGCCGCTCGTACCTCACGGCCCAGGCATGATCAATCAACAATGCTGTTCGACCACGCGCCAGCGTCCAGAGTGGCTCTTTAGAGGTTGCCTCCGAGGTTGGCGGTCTTCCAGCCGGTGCCGGGGACGTACCACCAGTGTTGGAGGGTGCCGTTGGTGGTCTTGGCGTAGGCGTGGTCTTGTTGGTTGGTCTCGGCGCGGTAGCCCGACGGGCTGCCGGTGATGGCTCCGCCGAGGTCACTTGTGTTCCAGCCGGACCCGGGAACGTACCACCAGTGGTAGAGGGTGCCAGCGGTAGTACGGGCGTAGACATGGTCCTGACCGCCGGCGTAGTAAGCGGTCGGACTGTCGGTGATCGCTCCACCGAGGTTAGCGGTTTTCCAGCCGGTGCCGGGGACATACCACCAGTGGTAGAGGGTGCCAGCGGTAGTACGGGCGTAGACATGGTCCTGACCATTGTCAGCGCGGTATCCCGATGGGCTGTTCGTGATCGCTCCACCCAGGTCGGCCTTCTGCCAACCGGACCCGGGAACATACCACCAGTGATACAGGGTGCCGGCGGTGGTACGGGCATACACGTGCTGCTGATTACCCCCGGCATAACCAGTCGGGCTGCCGGTGATCGCCCCACCGAGGTCGGCCTTCTGCCAACCGGACCCGGAGACGTACCACCAGTGATACAACGTCCCCTCGGTGGTACGCGCGAAGGCATGATCCTGGCCGTTGGCGTAGAACGCCGTCGGAGCACCGGTGATGGCACCACCTAGGTTGGCCGTGTTCCACTGCCCACCGGCATACCACCAGTGCTGCAAACCACCCGAGGCGTTACGACCGTACACATGGTCCTGCCCGTTGGCGTAATACGCCACCGGGTCGCTGGTGATCGTGCCCGGCAGGATCGCCTGGTTCCACTTGTCGGTGTACCACCAGTGCACCAGCGTGTTATCCGCACCACGCTCGTAGTGATGATCCTGACTACCATTGTAATACGACCGGTCACCACCCTCACTAACCCAGTGCCAGGCCGCCTCGGCGATACGCGCACCGTCCGCCGCCTCCACCGAGTACCGGCCGGGAAACGCGGAAACCTGGACGAACTGGCAGATCTCGCCGATGTCGCCGGTCTTCCACTCGTCGGAAGCCGAGCCGTTCGGGTATTTGACCATCTTGTTTAGAAACGAGTTCGTCGAGTGCACCGGATCCAGGATCTCGGCCTCTGTGCCCCACCCCTGGCTGGGCCGCTGCTGGTAGAGGCCCAGGCTGTCCCGGTCGCCGTAGTCGAGGTTTCTGATGCTCGACTCGACGATCGCCGTGGTGATCGCGATCGAGGCCGCCCGTACGGGCAAATTCCGGGCTTTCACCGCCGCGACGATGACCCGGACACAGGCCGCACTACCGGCGTCGAGGCCTACCGCCATTTTGTTGGTCAGCGTCGGCTTGACCTTGGCGGCGAATGCCGCGTCGCCAGCGGTCGGTGCGGCCGTGGTGCAGTTGGTCACCACCGCAGCGTGGGCGCTCGGCACCACTAGGAACGCTGCGGCGGTCACCACAGCCATGGTGAGTCCGGCGAGGATGCCGGAATGGCGAAACAGTCGCGGCATCACAGGTTGCCTCCGAGGTTGGCGGTCTTCCAGCCGGTGCCGGGGACGTACCACCAGTGTTGGAGGGTGCCGTTGGTGGTCTTGGCGTAGGCGTGGTCTTGTTGGTTGGTCTCGGCGCGGTAGCCCGACGGGCTGCCGGTGATGGCTCCGCCGAGGTCACTTGTGTTCCAGCCGGACCCGGGAACGTACCACCAGTGGTAGAGGGTGCCAGCGGTAGTACGGGCGTAGACATGGTCCTGACCGCCGGCGTAGTAAGCGGTCGGACTGTCGGTGATCGCTCCACCGAGGTTAGCGGTTTTCCAGCCGGTGCCGGGGACATACCACCAGTGGTAGAGGGTGCCAGCGGTAGTACGGGCGTAGACATGGTCCTGACCATTGTCAGCGCGGTATCCCGATGGGCTGTTCGTGATCGCTCCACCCAGGTCGGCCTTCTGCCAACCGGACCCGGGAACATACCACCAGTGATACAGGGTGCCGGCGGTGGTACGGGCATACACGTGCTGCTGATTACCCCCGGCATAACCAGTCGGGCTGCCGGTGATCGCCCCACCGAGGTCGGCCTTCTGCCAACCGGACCCGGAGACGTACCACCAGTGATACAACGTCCCCTCGGTGGTACGCGCGAAGGCATGATCCTGGCCGTTGGCGTAGAACGCCGTCGGAGCACCGGTGATGGCACCACCTAGGTTGGCCGTGTTCCACTGCCCACCGGCATACCACCAGTGCTGCAAACCACCCGAGGCGTTACGACCGTACACATGGTCCTGCCCGTTGGCGTAATACGCCACCGGGTCGCTGGTGATCGTGCCCGGCAGGATCGCCTGGTTCCACTTGTCGGTGTACCACCAGTGCACCAGCGTGTTATCCGCACCACGCTCGTAGTGATGATCCTGACTACCATTGTAATACGACCGGTCACCACCCTCACTAACGTCCAGGATGTTGTCGTAGCGGACCGGCGAGTAGAGCGCGGCATAGCTACTCGACCAGGTGTTCTGAACGGTGTTCCGGCTACCGGTCTGCTCGATGACGACCGGCTGGGTCTCCGCCGAGTCCGCCCACTTCAGGAACAGGGCCACATGGTTTTCGCTCGGGTCGCCCGTGTGCCTCAGCAGCGCGTCGCCAGGCTTGAGGGAACTGCGCGAAATCGCCGAAGCTCGACTCATGAGGTTGCCTGTCCAGAATGCACTGCCGGAACCACCCAGGCCCCAAGCCATCGAAACAAAGCCGGAGCAGTCGGTACGGTAGTCACCATACGTGTTGCGATAGCATCGCTCCTGGCTGTATGGGATGCCGATCGACAGCCAACTCTGGGCTCGGGTCAGCACCTCGCCCCGGGTCAGGTTTTTGTCGGCGCCATTGTTGTCACACGGTACGGCGGTAGTGGTGACCGCGGCGGGACCGGCCTGGTCAGAGGTGGTGGGCAGCCCCGGATAGGCCGGAAGCGCCGGGTCGCCGGGTACAGCCGGTGAGGGTGCGGCTGAAGCGGGCGACACCGCGCCCGGTCCGGTGATCAGGGCCAGCGGTAGTGCCAGCCCAACCGCCAGCCGCTTGATGAGATGGCCGGATAGTCGATAGTACATGCATTAGCCCTTTCCGTCGGAGCGAGGCGTTTGAACAGGTGCCCCTTTACTCACTTGTGGATCCACTTCAGGCAACAGCACGGTCTGATTTGGATGATCATACACAAAGCCGTTTCCAAGCTGACCTTGAGGGTCATTCAAAACTAAGTCGACACTCATGGATGTAACGTTGAGTGAGATCCGGCGACCGGTCGCGACTCAGGTCAGCCGTCCGAAGTAGACGCAGCGGCCGGGATCCTATAGATCATCTTTTGTGACGAAGTTGATCGAGGGCCAGCCGCTGCGCTGTGAAAGTATGACAGGACTCCCAGCGGGCCGTCTCGCCGACCTGATCGACTGGGTGTCCAACACGACCGCGGTCGGATCCTCCCGACGGCCGGCTTTCTCCCTCGCCTGGCAGCGCAGCAGATCGTGGATCGTCTGGTCGGTGCCGTCGTCACGCCACAGGGCGAAGTAGTAGTAGGTGGCCGACTTCGGCGGCAGGTCGTGTGGCAGGTACGCCCACTGGCAGCCGGTCCGGTTCTGGTAGAAGATCGCGTTCACGATTTCCCGTAGGTCGTAGTCACCATGACGGCCCGAGACCGACACCGCGACCCGCTTGGCCTTCCACGCGTCCAGGAACGGTCCGATCAGCGCCCATTGCTCGTCGGTGACGTCACTGGGGTATGGCTTCCGATCACCCATGACCGGCCTAACGCTGCTACCGCCTGACGGTCACGACCAGGATTCACATTCTCCCGCATTGGCCGATACCTACCAATAGCGAACCCCGCCAAAATATCTTCAACCGGGTACACGGAATAGATCAGCTCGAACGTCTGCGGACCACCCTCTGAGGTGAGCGGCGCCCTTCCCGAGTAGACGGCCTGGCTTGATTTGTGGGAATAGCAGTCAAGGGCTTAGAGGCTGATCGGTAGCTGTTGTGGGATTGGTGGGTGGACTTGCCCGACCGGTCAATGCCCAGGGCTGTGAATGCGCGGACGGAGCCTGTACGCTCTCGGAGGCTTGAGCAGACGATGATGGGAGCATCGTGGATCCACTTATTAGGGGCCTCTTCAAGGAATTCCGGGAGACTCAGGAACTCCTCGGCATGGCAGAGTCGGGCGCTTTTGAGCTATTTGTCGCAACCTTACTGCTCCGTGATGACGTGTTGGATCAAGTGGACATGACGGATCTCTTGTTGGACCCGGCCACCATCGGCATCGACTTGGCGATCCTTGAGGTCAACGGTGAACTCGTAACCCAGCGTAGCGAAGTGCCGGGTGTGTGTGACAACAAGAGAAGCCTCGAAGTTGTGCTCACGTTGATGCAGGTCAAGGCGTCGACTAGTATCAGCAGTTCGGAGATTTTGAACTTTGGGGATGCGACAAAGAAGGTTCTTTCAAATGCAGTTCCTTTGCAGCATCCGAAGCTTGCAGCCATCTCCGACGCACTGTTCGGAATCTTTGATGACTATGCGTCAAAACTGAAGGGGCGGCCTCGCGTAAACTTGGCATTCGTCAGCACGGCCAACGATGCTTCGCTCGCGGATGGGAACGTGCTCGACAGGGCGGCGACAGTCCAGCGGGATGTGCAGGCTCTTAGTTACGTTGGTGAGTTGGCGTTTGAACTTTATGGCGCGACCCGCATTTATGAGGCGTCGAGGAAAAAGACTCAGGCTAACGAGACGGGCATCGTGCTCGAAAAGGCCGTCAACTTGCCCGGGATGCCAGGCATTAATCAGGCTATCCTCGGCGTTGTTTCCGTTCGAGAGCTTCTCAAGCTTATTCAGACTGAAAATGGGACTCTGAATGAGAGAGTTTTCTACGACAACGTGCGAGGCTTCAAAGGTGAGGAAAACGACGTAAATCAGCAGATAATCGAGACTCTGGGATCGCCGCAGCGAGCACTGCTGCCCGTCTTGAACAACGGTGTCACGGTGGTTGCTCGATCGTATGCGCCCAAACCCGGCGACGCCGTGTCTTTGACTGGTTACCAGGTTGTCAACGGGTGTCAGACGAGCCATTGTATTTATTTGGCACAGGAGTCACTTGGCGACGCTGCGGACTCTGTTTACGTGCCTATTCGGCTCGTAGTCACGGATGACGAAGATGTGGCGACACGCATAATTCGCGCAACAAACTCGCAGACCGCTGTCAACGACAGCGACTTGGTCGCCCTTACCAAGTTTCAAAAGCGCCTTGAGGACTTTTACTTGCAAGACCAGCTCGGGGCCGGTTTGACTTACGAGCGACGAGCTGGGCAGTTCTACTACCGTGACGTCACACGTACGCGTATCGTTACTATTAGTGAGCAGATGCGAGCCGTCGCCGCTACGTTCCTTGATCTACCGCATCTTGCTGCTCGATACCCCCAGCACCTTTACGCAGAGGTCGGGGACTCGATCTTTGACGACGACCACCGCCTTGCCCCGTATGTTGCCTCGGCTTTCGCTGCATATCGACTAGAAACGGCTTTTCGTACAAGCCTAGAGGCTGAATACAAGCCTATCCGCTACCACATACTGATGGCCTATAAATATGAGTTGTTTGAAGGGCGATCCGCGCGGCTGAATGAGCATTCTATCGATAAACGAAGTCAGCAGATGGTTGATTTGCTGCGTCAGGCCGACTACGTGTCGGCCTTCAGGTCAACCGCGCAAAGGATCGTTGAGGCGGCAGGTGGACAACTGCCGACGGCGGACCGGCTCAAGCGCCCACCCTTCACACAGGAATTGATTAGCCGTCTTATCCGGGCGTAGGAGCAAGGCGAGGGCGAGCCGGAAGCCGAAGCACCGACAGGTGCCGTCGCGTCCGCGATGGTGGAACCGACGGCACCCGTCTGCGAGCTGTCTCAGTCCTCGTCGTCGTCCGTATCGGCCCGAGGCGTCGGAATCTCGATCAGGTAGCGCAGTGCCCCGTTGATGTCGGTGTCTCGGCTGTCGGCGGTGCGCTTCAGCACGTCGTGCACGTCGTCAGTGACCTCGATCGTGCGCAGGCCGGGCGTTCGGTCGGTCATGTGTGGTCCCTTCTGGCAGCGTTCGGCGTGGTGCCCGTTCCGGGCAGCCGTGCCTATCCACGCTGACCTCGACAGTGCGATCAAGACCGCCGCTGGTCCCAGGCCGGGGTTACGACTGACGGCTCTGTTCGAGGGTGGAGCGTCGCCGTTCGCGTTTGGTGTGTGTCACTGAGGGGCGTCGTCTCGAATGGCGGCGTCGGCGGCGTCGGCGGCGCGGAGCAGGGCGGCGGCGAGGCCGCGAGCGTGCTCCGGGTTGAGGCTTAGTTGTAGGCCGTCCTCGGCGGGAACGCTGAACTCGACGTAGGGGCGTTCCAGGTCGGCGGGGTCGGTGCCGATCCAGCTCGGGGCTTTGTCCCAGAACGCGACGCGCACGTGTGCCTCAACCAGGAGGCACGCCGGGTCGTAGACGTGCACGCTGTCCGCCACGCCTCGGTGTAGGAGTGCCCGGGGTGAGAAAGGGTCGGCGTCGTCGTGGCGGCACTCGGTACACCAGGGCGGGCAGTGCTGGGGGTGCGGTGGGCGGGCGGCGGTGGCCGCTCGGGCAGGCTCGCTCACGTGCGGCCTCCTCGCGCGTCTGATCGTGTGCGGTGAGCTGACGTGGGCACGTTATACCGATGCGGTGGGGCGAGAGCCCTTGACCGAACGTGCCTCCTGGCGCAGCGTGGCGAGTAGTTCCGACACGGCGCTGTTGCGGATCGAGTGGCCGTTCTGGCGTATGCGGCGTGCGAGGGTATCTCGGCTGACGGTCTGGCCTTCGCGGATCAGCTCGTCACGGGCGGTGCGGGCGGCGGGCAGCAGCGGTACGAGATCCGGGGCGAGGTCCACATCGGCGTCGTCTGTGTCGTTGGACGAGTCGTCGTCGTGAGACTCTGTGTCGAGGTCATGGCCGGTCTCATTGGCATCTGATTCGTGGTCGTCCGCCGGGCGTTCGGCGGTGTCGAAAGCCTCATCGAGACGCGACCTGTCGGCATCCACATCGACGTCAACGGGAGGGCGTTCGGGTAGCGGTCTCCAAACGGGTAGCGGGAATTCGCTGGTGCCGGGCGGGGGCTCGGCAGGTGCCGAGGCGGCGCGGGCGGCCGGTGACGGTGCCGCTGGTGCCTCGACCGGCACGGCGTGCGGTTGGCGTTCGGCTTCGCGGCGGCGGGCAGCGAGTTCCACGAGTGATACCGAGGCGACGATGATCAGTCCGTCCACCGAGAGTGGGAGGAGGTAGGGGACGGTGCCGGTCTCGCCGTATCGGGCGACGACGCCGACCATGTGGTGATAGCTGATCCACGCGGCGATGGCGGCGATGGCCGAGGCGGCGACGACTCGGATGACGCCGAGTGAGCGCCGGTGGACGGGTACGCGGGTGACCAGCTCGACGGTGATCAGCAGTGCCAGAGGCGGCCACGCCGCGATGGCCTGGGAGATCGGGTTCGCTTGTGCGTGCAGGATGTTCGCGGTGACCGAGGCGGCCACGCCGAGGGCCAGCGTCGCCCGTACGGCCCATTGCATCCGCTGGAGCTGGCTGTCGTTCATGGCCGTCCTCCGCTGGCCGGGGCGACGGGCCGGAGCTGCCGCTCGGCGACGCGGCGGGTGGCCTGGGACGGCTCGGCGTCGCCGAGGTCGGACTCGTTTGACCCCACCCCCTATAACACGCCATCCGCGCACGTCAACGGCGCTGAGGAGGTCTGGTGAACCGGAACCGACTGATAAGAGATATCACTCCTACTAGCGCACAAGCCTCTGCCCCTACCGGTGCCCGCCTCACGGCGTCCGTCGTGGCCGGCGAACTGACCAGACTCACCCCCCGAGACCGACACCTGCTCGACCTGCTCGACCAACACAAGACCCTCACCACCGACCAGCTCGTCGACCTCGCGTTCGGCTCCCTCGGCCGTGCCCGCAACCGGCTTAACACCCTGCTCAGCCGGGACATCCTCGACCGGTTCCGGCACTACCACCGGCCCGGCTCGCAATCCTGGCGGTGGACCCTCGGCCCGGTCGGCGCGGCGATCCTGGCGGCCGGGCGCGGTGACACGCTGCCCCGCCCGGGCGCCGTACGCGACGCCACCGCCCGACTCGCCATGTCCCCGACACTGCCGCACCTGCTCGCCACAAACGGGTTCTTCGTCGCGCTGACCGGGCACGCCCGCACCCACGGCGGGCGGTTGACGCGGTGGTACAACGAAACCCAAAGCCGCGCGGCGGCCGGCAACCTGGTCCGACCCGACGGGCACGGCGTGTGGGCCACCGGCGGGCGTGCCGTGCCGTTCTGGCTTGAAGTCGATCTCGGCACCGAAACCCTGTCCCGGGTCGTGGGCAAGCTGCCCGGCTACGCCGCGCTACCCCCATCCCGGGCTTACCCTGTGCTGTTTTGGCTGCCCACCACCGCCCGGGAAGCCAACCTGCACACCCACCTCACCCGCACCGGGATACCGGACGGGGTGACCGTGGCGACCGCCGCCGTCAACCACGCCCCCGACGCGGGCGGGCCGGCGGGTGCGGTATGGCGGGTCGCCGGACAACCCGGGCGGGTCAGCCTCGCCGATCTCGCCCCCACCGGGGACGGTGCCCCGTGCGACGGGTAGCAACCGGCCTCGCGGTAGCGGCGGCGGCGCTCGTGCTGGTGATCGCCACTGCCGCCGCCGGGGTGGTGTCGGCGATCTACGGCGGCGGGTACGACGGCCACGGGCTACCACCGCCCGGCGTGGCCGTGTCCCTGCCACCCGGGTTTCACCCTCCCGGCGGGCACCCCGCCGCCGGTCGTGACCGCCATTGGGTGGGCCCTGGCGCAGCTCGGCACCCGTACACCTTCGGCGGCGATTGCACCGCCGCGCACTCCGGCGTGCCAGCGCGGCAGTGTGACTGTTCGTCGCTGATGCAACAGGCGTACCGGGCGGCCGGGGTCACCATCGGACGCACCACCCGCGACCAGGTACACGACGGCACCCCGATCCCGAGCGCGAGGTATCTGCGCCCCGGAGATCTAATCTTGATCCCCGGTAGCGGCGGCACACACGCCGACCCCCGACACGTAGGAATGTTCATCGGTTCCGGCCTCATCGTGCAAGCACCGAAAACCGGTGACGTGGTACGAGTCAGCAAACTATCCGGATGGGCCGATCAGATAGCGGCCATTCGGCGAGTCATACCGAGCTGAACAAGGCCAATGGAGAACACGCCAAAGAGTCGCCAAACAGTCATCCAAACGATGGAAGCATGAAGTGATTTTCCCCACAAATCATTCGGGTTCGCCGTTCGACTGGTTCGCGTACCCGGCGCCGGTTGGACCCTGACCCCGGGTCCGACCGGCCCGAGTTCGTCCTCGTCATCGGCGCCGTCATCGCGCCACACGCGCCCCGATGAACGCTACCCACACCGACATACCCATGCGCGGGGACCATCCGCCAGCAGGGGCCACAGCGCCCCGCAGCGCCTATTGCGCGTCGGACAGCAGCCCTGAAATGAAGGTGTGGGTGGCGTCCGGAATGGTGACGGAAAGAGCCTTGAACAACGGGTTGACATTCAATCGGCAACGAGGGTCCATGGACGTGGGCACCGAAACAACGGCCCCGGCGAAACCGCCAACAATCGCTAGCGCGATGCGGTATTCGCTGCCACCCCGTTTTCTGTGGAGGATATGTCATGACCGCGAACATGCTTCTCACCGCCGGTACCACCGAGGCCCGGTCTGTCGTCGCCGCCGCGCTGCGCCGCCTCCCCGGCGTGACCGCCCGCAAGTTGGCCGGACAGGAAAACCTTTCGCTGCGGGTCGTCACCGAGGCACTCAAAGCCATGGAGGAGGCCGGAACCGCCATCCGCACTCCCGGCCCGACCAACGGCAACCGCAAAAGCGCCGACCTCTGGGAACCCACCACCCCGAACAACGACGCCGCCAACGCCACGCCGGACACGGCCGACGAGCCGACCTCGGCAGACAGCGACGTGAGCGGCAACGCGGCGGAAGACGAGGTAGCCATCACCGACGCCATGCCGGGCGCGGCCGACGAGGCGACCCCGGCGGACAGTGAGGCGAGCGGCAACGCGGCGGCGGACGTGGCACCGGTGTCCGGGGTGCCTGTGTCGGGGGTGCCGTCGGGCGCCGGTGATCACCTGAAGATCGTGATGGTGGCTGGGGTGCTGGGCGACTACCCCGACGGGGTGAGCGCGGCCGACGTGATTGACCAGTCCGGCCTACGCGCTCAGGTCGTCGCCCGGGTGCTTACGGCGATGGAGGTTGCCGGGGCGGCGGTCCGTAAGCCGGGTGACAGTGACAGCGCCCCGGAACGGTGGGTGCGTGGTGAGGCTGACCTCGACACGGTGGACCTCGCCAACGCTGCCCCGTACCGCGAGTGTGTGTGTACCTGCGGACACAAGCACCGGATCAAGACCGGTGTCACGGTTACCGCCACCCGCCGCAGCACCACCGGCGAGAGCAACACCGACGGGTCGCCGAAGCTCGGCAAGAACGGCCTACGTAACCAGGTCGAAGCGTTCATTCGTGACCTCGGCCCCGGCCACGACCTCACCCCGGGCACCGTCGGCCGTGAGTTGGGTGGCCGTAGCTCGGGCGCGGTCGGCAACGCCATGAACAAGCTCAACGGATTCGGCGTGCTGATCATGACCAGCGAGGCCCCGGTGAAGTACGCCCTCGCCGACAACCCGCCCACACCCACCGACGAGGTCGATGCGCTGATGACCCGCACGGGCACCGACCCGAGCGACACCGACGGGGCCGACGCCGCGCCGGCCACGACCTGACCGAACAGACCCGATACGCCGGGGCCGGGCACCATGCCCGGCCCCGGCGCTCACACCACAGACCAGAAAGGCAATGACCAATGACCAATGACCACCCACCGTCACCCCGGCCACAGCCCGGGGCGCCGTCGTACCGCGCCGACACCCCCACCGGCTGACACCGCCGATGTGTACCTGGTCGCCGGGGGTGACCTGGTAGCCGTGTTCACCGATGCGGACGCCGCCGCCGTGCAACACACGGTGATGACTGGCGCCAACCTCGACACGATCACCCGGCGCATCAGCGCCCACGAGTGGCCGTGCGTACGGGCCCGGCTCCGGGCAACAAACCCCGACCTAACGATCGTGGACGTGCGGGCCGGAGGCGACTAATGACCCGACCCGACAGTGGAACACCGAAGATTCCGGCCGCTCTGGCGGCACGCCCCCGCGACGCCCGACGCGGCCTGCCTATCCCACCGGTGAATATCCACTCCAACCCCAACCCGGACCCCGACTCGGATCGGGGCGGATGGCACGTGGACTTCGCCACGATAAACACCACCATTTTGGCCCACCTCGCCGCCGGACGATGCTGCTCAGTGTGCGGCCAACCGATGAAGTACTGGGTGCACCGGGCGGAGTTGGTCGAGCTGCCGGGTGCGGCGCCGTCGTCGTAGGGACGGTTGAGCAAGCGTCGATCAGACGGGCCGAAGCCTAACGTTGACCGGTGGCTGAAGGGCGGTAGCCGCAGCCTGTCGTAGGCTGCGTCCGTGTCCGAGACCAGACGTGCCGTGGTATTCGCCGACCACGGTCAGTTCTACCTGCAAGATGTCGAGGCCCACGATCAAGAGATGCGCTCCGGCGGCGCGATGGATCCGGATCGTGCCCCTGCAGGATGGACTCACGAAGCGGTCCATGTGCACCGCATCGGTGTGGAGCCGCACTCGATCTCAGTCGGCACAGCGCGTAGCGACTTCGTGGAGACGAGCCTTGAGCTGCACGAGACGCCCCCGCCGGAGCTGCCACAAGCGGAGCATGTCGTCGAGGCGGATGTGCAGATTCCTACCGGCGTGTTGTCCATTTACGGCTGTTCCGAGGATCCTGGACCCGAGCACCGCGTCAATATCTCGGCGGGCCGGTACCGCGCTCGTATGTCATACGTGCCGTCCGACCGGCCGGAGGTTGACGGGAACCCGGACGAGCCCGGTGACTATTTCCGGTATCACGTGGAGATTTGGCCGGCGACCCAACCGGCAGCTCTCGTGGTGGTTAGGCAGGGACCAAGCCCCTGGGCGGGCTGACGGCGGAGCCAGCCGTCATCGTTCGGCCAGGCCGGTCATCACAGCCCGGCCGGATGCCCAGACAGCCATTCACGATGCCGATTTCGCAGTTCATCTCGGGCAGCTCGGCTTGGAAGAAGCACATCGGCGCCGCCGTCGTACGGGTGATAGAGCCACCGCAAGTCCGACGGGCCGACGATCACATTGCTCAGTTCGTCGTCCGCCACCGCACGAAGCAGATCGTCCAGGATGCCTGGCCGCCACGTCCGGCGGCTGGCGAACAGATGCCAGTACACCTGGAAGTCGGCTTCGTCGTCCGGATCAGGCTGGATGGTGGACCAGTGCACGCCGCCCGGGTCGAGTTTCGCCTGAAGCGGAGCGCGCTGCACGGGAGGGTCGTTCTGGCCGGTCCAGTCGCAGGTGATGATGATCAGTGAAACGCCGGGTGACAGCTCGGTCAGCACCGTGTTGTGGCGGTCAAGGATGGTTGCGTATTCGCTGGCGTCGTCGGCATACCGCTTCGATCCGGGGAGGCTGTGGAAGCGCACCCACCGCTCGGGATAGCAGCCCCGTAGCTGGTACGCGATCGCAGGGCACTCCGGCCACCGCCGCTGCCACGCCGCGCGGACCGTGTCGGCAAGCTCCGACGCGGCCATCACGACTCATCCCGCTTCGTCCAGCGTTGGAGCATGCCCCAAGCCTCTTGGCGGTGGCGCTCGTCGGCACCGGCGTCGGTGGCCAGCGCGGTCAACACCTCCACCGCCTCACGCTCCCGGCCGCGATCCCTCAGCAGACCGGCCAGCCACAACCCAGTGCGCGGCAGGACCGCTGTCTCCCGGCGCAGCGCCGCCTCGTCACCTCGGCGCACCCAGTACTCCGCCAACGTCACCCCAGCGCGCTCATCACCGCCCAGCGCAACCTCGCGCAGACTCTTTACCCGCCCGGCCTCTACCAGCAGCTCCATCAACCGGACGAACGCGCACCGGTGGCCCTCGTGCACCATCTGCCGTAGCTCTGTCTCACGCTGCTCGGCCAGCAACCGGCTTGCGCGGTGATGACAATTCAGCTCGGCGTCGGCCAGCGGGCAGCGGTACCTGTCGCCCAGGTACGACCACCCGTCATACCGAGGATCATCGGTGTCGCCGGGGTACTCAAGCACCGGCTATCACCCGACCAACTCCTGCCAGAATGCCACCGTCGCATGTGGCTGCCAGCGCGGATCGCGTCGATCGAGGCCTTCGCCGGCGCCGAACTCCTGACGGACGTATTCCATCAGATCGACGCCATAGAAGATGATGTCCGTTTGATACATCGACAACACAGGGTGTCCGAAGGTTCCACGCCCGGCCGGCAAGTAGCGGTGCGAGTACACCGGGATCATCTGCGGTATCGAAGCCAACCGCTTGCCAGCCACCACCAGCGCTTCTTCACGGTCGGCCGGTCGCGCGCCCCACTCGTCATGCCAGAACGCGTTGTGTTCGACGTCAACAGCACGCCCTTGACCGGCCACGCGAGCCGATCACGCAGGTGATCGACCTCGCCGTCGCACCAGTCCGGCCAGCCCCTGCCTACCGGCAGGCCGGCCGAGAGGAACGCCCGGTGATCATCAGCGAACTCGAACCCGAACCGCCCCTCGACACGTCAAACTCCGCTGCTGTCAAGCCAGGTTCCAACTCGACACGGCGCTGCTCAGCAAGCCGCCTCGCCGCCTCCGCGCCGATGATCACCGCCTCGCTGTCGATCATCGAGCCAGGCTACCGGCTACGAATAGCGCACGACTCTGATATTTCCTGCCCCCAGTACGTTCCTAGGTGGTCCCCGGGCTGCCGAACTGCGGCGCTACGCGGACCCGCTGGGGCACCCGGATTGCATGAAGGCCGTACTCACGCTGTGCCCGCATATCGCGCTGGCCCGGCACCGCCGCGTCCGCCCGGACCGGCCCGGCGGTGGCATCATCCCGCCCGGCTTACATGGTGACAAGCCTGACCGCTACGTCCTCGGGATCACCCCGCTCCTACCGGAGCGTGTTCATCCCCGAGCACGGCTTCACCGTGTATTTCCCCGCGCTGTTCAAGACCGTCCACGAGTACACCTACGGCCCGCACGGGCGGCTGAACACCGAACCGGAACCCCGGTAGAACCCCACCGGTGACGGGCGTCAAATTCGCCACAGAAAACTCGATAGAGCGGGCCAGATCGACTTGATCCAAAACCATAGGTAGGAACAATTATTTACGACAGCGCGGCCCGGGATTGGAACCCCGACCCGCTGTTCACATCCGCACGACGACTCGGAAGGAAGCCTCGTGGCACACGAACTTGAGACACTGGCCAACGGCCAGACAGCGTTCGCCTCCGCCCGACTGTCGGCCTGGCATCAACTCGGCCAGGTCACCGATGACTGCATGACCGCCGAGGAGGTCATGAGCACCGCGTGGCTCGGCGGCTGGGAGGTCCGCAAGATCCCACTGCAGGGGATGGAGATCAGCGACAAGGGTGTCACGAAGGTCGACTGCCCCGACAAGTGGATGACCGTACGCACGAACCCGGCCACCGGCGGCACCGAATACCTCGGCATCGTCGGCGACGACTACACCACGGTGCAAAACGAACAGGTCGCCGAGGTACTCAACCTCCTCGTTGACGCCTCCGGCGCGCACTTCGAAACGGCCGGGTCGATGCGTGGCGGCCGCTCGGTGTTCGTCACCATGAAGCTGCCCGAGGGCATGAAGGTCGCCGGAGTCGACCTCCACGATCTGTACCTGGCCGCGACCACGAGCCACGACGGCACCGCCTCACTGCGGGTGGACGCCACCCCGGTACGGATCGTGTGCGCCAACACGCAACGGATGGCCTACCAGCGGTCGCAGGGCTCCTACGTGTTCCGGCACACCTCAAACATCACCGCGAAGATCAGCGAGGCCCGGCAGGCACTGCAGCTGGTGTGGGACCACTTCGACGCGTTCGAGCGCGAGGCCGAGAAAATGATCAACGAGACGTTGACCATGGGCGAATTCGAGAAGGCTATCGCCCAGCTCTGGCCCCTGGCCGACGACGCCTCGGACACCGCGCGTAACAACGCCAAACAGCGAACCGCCACCTTGCGGTACCTGGCCCGCGACGCCGACACGCAGAAAGCGATCAAGGGCACCCGGTGGGCCGGATACCAGGCCATCACCGAGTACCTCGACCACTACGCCAAAGCCGCCACCGTCGAGGTCCGTGCCCGCCGCGCGGTCATCGGCACCGGGGCCGACCTCAAGGCCCGCGCGTTCGACTTGCTGGCGGTCTGAGCGTGGCCCGGTATCAGGGCCGGCACCGCCCCAGGCGGCGGACGGCCCCGACACCGGCGGGCACCACCACCGCCGAACGTGTCACCAACCCTGTTGCCCGACCGGGCGGCGCGGCCCGCCCGCCCACACAGCCCGGCCCCAGACGCCCACCCCCGCCACAGACCGGCCGCCCACCGGGGCATCGCACCACCCGCCCGTTGCGCGCCGCTACGACCGCGCCCACACCTCGACGCACTCGCACGCACTCCACGATGGAGGACCTCCGCATGAGCACCGTCCCGACGCCGGCCGCCGACACGGTCCTGAACTCGATCGACGCCCTGTGCGACGCCTACGCGAAGGCGAAAGTGGCCTACACCGTGGCCAACCACGCCGACACCAAAACCGAGCGTGACCACCACATCGCCCGCAGCCAGTACTGGAACACCGAGGCCCAGAACCACTACAGCAGTCTGACCGAGGCCATCCACACCCTCGCGCCGGACCGCACCCAGGTCGAGACGTTCCTGCCCGTGCGGGTCCTACCCAACGGCCACGTCGAGATCCACACCCGCGACCAACACGGCCGCCAAATCGTCGTCACTCTCACCACCGCCGAGGCCATCGCCATCGGCGTACACCTGACCGCACACGCCGCCGCCAGCCTCGATCGCACCGGCACGATGCTCCACCGCGTCCTGCCCCCACTACCCACCCAGCCACCCGTAGCCACCACCCACACCCCCACCACCCCGGCCAATGAGGGCGCCCCCGCAAAAGGCCGCGCGCCCGCGCCCCAGTAGGTACCCCACTCCGGGCGGCGCGGCATCACACCCGCGCCGCCCGGCACCAGCCTGCACCATCCCCCTTCTATCCGGAGATCCTTGTGACCACTGTTGAGCGCCTGCTCGCCCTCGCCACCGCCTACGCCCACGCAGCCGTACACGCCGACCGCCAACGCAGGGCCGCCCTGACCGTCGAGGGCCTCACCGAACAAGCCGTTGCCCTCACCGACGCCCAACACGCTGACGACGCCGTCGATCGCACCCGCGCCACGCTGCGCGCTGACCTGCGCCACGCCCTCGAACGGCCCGTACGCGCCACCCCGGACTCGGACCTACCCGTCTGCACCTGGCACAACGGGAAGGTCGAGGTTCGCGCCATCACCGACGACGGCTCCCGCGCCGTGCGAGTCCGCTACAGCGCGTCGCAGGCCGTCGTCGCCGGAGCCGCGCTGATCGCCTGCGCCGCGATCACCGACCAACACCTCGGCGGCACCCTGTCCACCATCCTCGGCGCCTTCCCCTCCAACCCTGCGACCGTGCCGGCAACCGATACGCCCGAGCGCAACGCGGACATGAACGGACATGCGCCACACGAGGGTGACGCCCAGGCATCACCGGTGATCCTGGACGGCCGCCATCTCAGCGCCGCACTGCACGCCGCCGGGCCGATCGAGCCAGCTCTGATCGAGGCGGTCAACCACCTGAACCTGCGTCTCTACCCACGAGACCACCAGGCCGGGGACCGCAGCGCCTACGTGGTGCTCGACCTGCACGGCGTCTCCATCGGCGTCAAACGCCGCACCGACGACCTGTACCTGCACGCAGACACCAGCGAAACCAGCGACCAACGCATCGCCTTCGAAATCAACGGCGGCGGCGAAACCGACCACCCCACCCACTGACCACGACCATGGAGACCACGATGGACCTGCACGACACCGCCCGGGTACTCCACCCCGTCAACCCCATCGAGTACCGCCTCGGCACGATCACCGCCGTCGAGCCCCAGCCCGACGGACCGCACGGCGACCAGTACCGACTCCGGTTCCCCTCCGGAGAGGAACACGGCTACTACGCCACCGAGATCACACCGTGCCCCCGCGACGACGACCACGACGCCCTCGTCAACGCGCTCACCGCCGCCTGCCGGTCACTCATCACCGCGTGCCGCATCGCACACGACCACGACGACGAACTCAGCGGCGAGATCTTCTACCACACCAGCGGCCTGATCGAGGCCGCCCGCACCCGCCTCGGCGTCACCCTCGACCCGACCCACCTGCCCGACCCACCCACCACCAACCCGGCCCCAGAACCCAACCCGACCTCCGGCGGGCAGCAGCCATGACCTACGGCTACACGCACGCCAAAGCCAGCGGACACCCCGGCCCGATCTGCGGCGCCGACGACGGCCCCGTGACCCGCGTGGGCGAGGACCCGGTGCACATCGATTGCCCGGACTGCCCGGACCTCGTGTGGATCGACCAGCTACCCAACGACGCCACCGCAGGCGACCCCCGACTGATCGAGACGCTTCGGGAGGCCGCGCGAGGACACATGCGCAAAATCGACGGAGTGATCATCGACGGCACCACCGCCGCCGCGATCCTGACCGTGTACGGCGCGCTCAAACGGCCCTCGACACGGACCAAGTTCCTCGTCCTGAACATCGGCCAGATGGCGCATGTCGCCTGGCAGATACTCCGGCCGAAGAACAACTAGATGGTCGGTGGCCGGCGGGCACACCCAAGGGTGCGTGGAACTCCCGCCGGCCACCTCGCCCGGTGCCGGGCCATCCAGGCCGACGACAGCCTCTACCCGGGCGGGCGTGCCGAGCATCCTACGAGAGCCGCCAACAACCACGCCCTGCCCGTCGCCACCGCGACCGGCAGGACCGGGCAGCGGATCCCGGCATCGGTGAGGTTGAGAGGATGACGGCCGTGGCGCAACGAAGCATCGGCGGACGGATCGCACTCGACCGCGCAGGCGTCGCGGCGCACACCGGCGCCGCACGCTCCACGGTCAACCACTGGCACCTGCACCGCGACCGATTCGGCTTCCCCAACGCGTTCGTTCATGACGGCCAGGAGTGGTTCTGGCGCGACGACATCGAGGTGTTCCACGCCGCGCACCTGACCGACAAGAAGGCCGTGCTCACCAAGGTCGACCGCAGCGGCAACCCGACCGACCTCGTCACCTCCAGCGGCGCCGCCGAAATCCTCGGCTACTCCTCCTACCGCAACCTGCCGCACGAGCTGATCGACAACCCAGACGACACCGAGGCACTACCCAGCGGACGGATCCGCCGGTACTGGTACCGACGCACCGTATGGGCACACGCCGACGCACGCACCGGCCGGCAATCCACCAGCCGCACCCCCGGCACCACCGGCCCCTACAAACCACACCCATACGCTGACGACCCACGCCTGCAGGCCGCCACAGACCTCCTCGCACAGGCCCGCGCCGAGGGGCGGGACCGGCGCGGTCTCGGAATCGAGCTGGCCCAACGCCTCGGCATCCCCCAGCGCACCGCTCAACGGCTACTCGCCGCGGCAGAGGGCGACTAAACTCCTCTGGTCAAGCACGTGAGGCGTGCCGGCCCCCCGTCCGGCCACGCCTCACGTGTGAAATCGGCTGGGCCCGCCGCCCCTGCCTACCGCATAAGACCCAAGTGGTCATCTATAGTTGTTCCATGTCAGCGGACCTGTAGGGGGCTGCCCATCGTCCCTGGGGACTAGTGGCCCATATGGCTGCTGTTCATGATCTTGGCAAGGCTTGCGCAGCTTTCCAGTCCCGCACACACCTCGCCGCGACGGCCGCACTTCGCGACACGGACGACCCCGAGCTGGCGGCTCAAACTAGCGGTCGCACGTAATGAAGCACGCACGGCTATTACCCTTCCAGCGGGTTCGGGTAAGTCGTCTATCATCGCGTTTCTCGGCTTGTTGGGGTGTCTAAGCGGTCCGCCCGTCTCCATACGCTAATCACAGGGCATCGGGCCGAGGCGCCTGTGCTGATCTTACCCGACCACAGTGGTCGGCCAGATTTTCAACCACGGAGCTGGCGCCAGTTTGGTGATGTCCGTGAACTGGTGAACTCGTTCGTTGCCTTCGAACAGAAGTTCTACGTCGAGTCCAGTTCGACTCGACATGTACCAACGGCGAAAACCGGCAAATTTGGCCAGGACAGACTCATCGCTATCAACGCGAAGCGGGCGCACGCGCCGGTGGCTAGCGACGGGGCCTACCGGTTCTTCGTTCGGCGTAGAGAGATCCACCGACGTCGACTCAATCACAGGGCTGTGGTGGTGCGCGACGAGCAGGATCCCGGTGTCGATCACTCTACTGAGAGTCATCGCAGCCGGGCTCCGGGGTCCCTGCGGACATCTATTGATCTTGTCCGTTGGGAGTCCTTGGTCGTCTGACAGGTGTGCTCCCTCCTTCGTCAGGGAGCAGCCCCGTGTGGTCCTGGATACCAGATGACCCCAGCGCTATCGTGATCCTTTTAGGTCTATCTTCCGGGCCATACCTGGTCAAAAAGTGCGCTGATCCGGTGTTCCTCTGCGCCGTAGCGGTGCTTTTGCACAAGGATCAGGATCGCCGTGATGATGCTCAGGAGACCATTCGCATCCTGTTGTCTCCTTCCCGCCGCCGCGCGTTGCCTCGGAAGTCTCGTGAGCGCGAACGGCGAACACCACCCGACCACGGAACGCTCTGACCTGGGCGGACTGGCGTCATTCCGGCGCCTTCAGGTGTCCGTTGCGGGTCGTCTCTTCACGGCGTAGCGCG
Source organism: Salinispora pacifica DSM 45544 (assembly GCF_000378845.1). Lineage (NCBI taxonomy): Bacteria > Bacillati > Actinomycetota > Actinomycetes > Micromonosporales > Micromonosporaceae > Salinispora > Salinispora pacifica. Next base: position 5,134,540 of record NZ_KB905359.1, read on the forward strand.
TTGAGTAGCTCGGACACGCGGTTGTTGCGGATGGCGTGGCCGTCGCGGCGGAGGTGGTGAGCGAGGGCGTCTCGGCTGACGGTACGTCCTTCGCGGACCAGGTCGTCGTGGGCCGCGCGGGCGGCGGGTAGCAGCGGGGCGAGGTCACCACTGACTGTGTCGGTTTCCTGTCCGTCGTCCACGTCGTCGTCTGGGCCGTAGTCCTCGCCGTCGTGGTCGTGGTCGTGGTCGTGTGAGTCCAGCTTGGGTATGGGCTGGGCTTCGGAGTACGGGTTGGCCGCATCGAAGTCAGGCGCGGCGGCAGGTTGGTGTGGCTGTTCGGCCTCTGACGCCTCTGACGCCTCTGACGCCTCTGATGCCTCGGCCGGATCGGGCCTGTTGGTGTCGCCGACACATGCGACCTCGTGTCGCACGCGCAGGGTCTTGCCATTGACGTCAATCACCCGGCCGGCCGTTGAGGCGGTGGCCCGGCCGGCGAGCCAGACACTGATCGCCGCGGTCAGTAGTTGCGGGTCCATGGCCTGCAACAGCCGACGGATCATCGCCTCCGACGGGCGCCGATCGGGAGTCATGCCCAGGGCAAGAGCTGTCCCGGCCGGCACGTCGGCGACCCATTCGGCGATCTTGACCATGCCTAAAGGTAATGCTAGGGTGAAGCATGATTCGATCAACATCATTAGCGCGTAAATCAGCCATCTTTCTCACGGCTGTACTATCCGCTGCGGCAGCGGTCTTCGTGTTTGCAAGTCCCGCGCATGCATCTGACTACAGGCGGGAAAGTACAAAGACTTTTGCCGTAACGATGTTTAATGACCAAAACCCGTGCACGGGAACGGCATGGATTGGACAGACTTGGAACAGCTACATTGAGTCCTACACCCAAGTGAAATGCCCGACCTGGAGTTGGGAAATGACGGCTAGAACAAAGATTACGAGTGCCCCACTGGGTACGATCTATGCACAGAAGTCCAGCAATTGCCCCGGGGATACCAATAAAGGTTCGTGTTATGCCGCTGTGAGCGTCAAGGGCTCAAATGGCAAGAGATATTGCAACGAAGGCTGGGGTACGCAGAATGGTTTCCTCGCCCGTGAAGGTTATGGGTATGCGTGCATATACACATAGTATCAGTCTGAGTTTTAACCGGCGCGGCGAATGGCACTTGAATAGATTGCGAATCGACTAGTGGTGCGGGCGGGGCTTCCTGAATCTCTAGTTCGGCACCAGGTCTTGTGCGGTCGAGGACGAGCGCTGCGTCGGAGGCAACGCGTCGAGGACGCAGCGCGCCCGTTCAGCGATGATGCCCTGACGTTTTGCCCCTTCCAGACTCCCGATCGTCTCGGCCAGTGTGTCAAGCGCGTCGGATGCGTCGCCCGTTGTCGTCAGGCAGATAGCACGGTCGAGCCGGGTGAGCGCCCAGTCGGTGTAGTCGCCGGGGGAGTAGAGTTCGAGGGCCCGCTCCTGCGCGGCCAGCGCAGCGCAGACGTCACCTAGTTTCCATCAGGCGGCCAGCGGTTCAGAACTACCGGGGTGCTGCACGCCGACGGTGTTGGTGGAGGCATTGACCTGTCTGCTGTCGGAGCGATGAGTAGCCTTACTCTGATTCAAAGGGCCAACTGTAGAGCAGTTTAAGCCAGTCGGATCTTGGTCGAGGATCTTGGTCCGGCTGGCTTACTGCTTTGGTGCGCGTTTGCGGCTGCTGCGGGGACGCCTGGCGGGCGGCGCGGGCTGGTCGTCGTTGCTGGGCCTGCGGAGGTGTTCGGGCTGTTGTCAACACCGCCCCAAACTTGGCTCTGGCACACATTTTGTGAGTCGCGCTCGTCGGTAGTTCGGGTTGGGTTGCCGGGATGGAGATCATTCCGGCGTTGCTGCCGCACCTGATGGGCTTGCGGTTGGAGGCGGTGGTGGTCCGGGCCGTCGGGGTCAGGATCACTGCGGCGACGCAGACGGTGCGGGCACGGTGTGGCGCCTGTGGCGTGTGGTCGACCACTGTGCATGGCCGCTATGTGCGGCGGCTGGCCGATGTCAGGTTGGGTGGTCATGAGGTGCTGGTCGCGTTGACGGTCCGCCGATTCACCTGCGTGAACGCCGGATGCGGACGGCGGACGTTCGTCGAGCAGGTGCCCGGGCTGACGCGGCGGCATGCCCGTCACACCGTCGTGGCCGCGGGCGACCTGGAAGCCGTCGCGGTGGCGCTGGGCGGTCGACCGGGCAGCCGGCTGGCGCATCGGTTAGCGGCATCGGTATCGCGCTCGACGTTGATCCGGATGATCCGCCGGATGCCCAACCCGCCGCCGGTGACACCGACAGCGCTGGGCGTGGACGACTTCGCCCGCCGTCGGGGCCACCGATACGCGACCGTGCTGCTCGACATGCACACCCGCCGACCGATCGACATTCTGCCCGACCGCACCGCAGACACCCTCGCCGCCTGGCTGCGCGACCATCCCGGCGTTCAGATCATCTGCCGCGATCGAGGCGGCAGCTATGCCGACGGCGCCCGCAAAGGGGGCACCTGACGCGATCCAGGTCGCCGACCGGTGGCACCTGCTGAAGAACCTCAGCGACACCGTCGAGAAAGTCATCCGCGGGCACCGCCGATGCCTACGCACCCACACCGAACCACCATCTGCCCTGGCCACACCGGCCAACGAGCCCGTCGCAGCGGGACGACGGGCGACGAACACCCGCCAACGCCACGCCGCCGTGCACGCCCTACGAGCCGAAGGACTGTCGATCAAAGCAACCGCCCGCCGCCTCGACATGAACGTCAGAACCGCCCGCAAGTACGCCCACGCCGCCACCGCCGAAGCGTTGATCGGCCCGAACTCCAGCAGCCGACCCAGCGTCCTCGCCCCATTCCACTCCTACCTACGGCAACGCCTCACCGACGGCATCCACCAGACCGCTGACCTGCACGCCGAGATCGTGGCCCGCGGCTACCACGGCAGCTTGCGGGTGCTGCGCGACTGGCTCACCATCAACCGCACCCGACCTGCCCCTGCGACCGCTGTCTGGGTGCCGTCGGCCCGGCGGATCACCGCCTGGATCATGCGCCCCGGCCACAAACTCACCGACGACGACCACGCCAATCTCGCCGACGCCCGCCGCCGCTGCCCGGACCTCGACACCGTCGCCAGCCTCGCCCGCGGGTCCGCCACCAAGGCACCGGGCAGCACCTCGACGCCTGGATCGACCGCACCCGCCACGCCGGATACCCCGAAATCCGCGGCTTCACCGCCGGCCTGGCCAGCGACCGCGACGCCGTCGTCGCCGGCCTCACCCAGCCTTGGAGTTCGAGTCCGGTCGAGGGCCAGATCAACCGCATCAAGACGATCAAGCGGCAGATGTATGGCCGGGCGAACCTCGACCTCCTGCGCAAACGCATCCTGACCAACTCGTGAACCGCCACCAAGATCAATCACAAAATATGTGCCAGAGCCGAAAAAATGACCCCGGGTGTGAGAATTCACCTAGAACGTCCGTCGGTTTGGTTCTGGCGTACCCCCTGCGCGCGGTCCGGCTATTGTCGATGAGCAAACGGACAAGACAATGACGCCGATCGGTCAACGCCGACCGGCCGAACCGAGGGTATATTGGTCGGTCTAACTTGTGGCTACAGCGCCTTGGAGAGTGTCGATGGAAGAGCCTGGGGACCGGCGCCGCTATCACGTGGTGCTCAACGATGAGGAGCAGTACTCGATTTGGCCGATCGGCTCGGAGATTCCGGCCGGATGGCGTCCGGCGGGCTTCGACGGCGATCGGGCCAGATGCCTCGCGCATATCGACGAGATCTGGACCGACCTGCGCCCGCGCAGCCTGCGGGAGTGGCTGGCCGTGCAGGGCTGACCGCCACCGCACCACCGACGACCGCGGACGCACCGGGAGAACCGGTACGTCCGCGGTCGTTTTGCCTGCCCAGGTGGCGGGCGACGGTGCCGCTGGCGGTCCCTGCGCGTGCCGGGACGCCCCGTCGCGCCCGCCGCCCGTCTCCTCCGAGGGGCGACGAGCCCTCCTGCGCGCCGGTGTCCTGGTCAGCCGCGCGACCGGCGGGTGTCGTCGCTGTGGGATCGGTGGAGGTATCGGCGGAAGACACAACCTTCTGCCCACTGATCTGGCTATCGGTGGGGGCGGGAGCCGATTTACCATTGCCTCGGAAATATCCTATTAGTTCATCGGATGCGGGCTACCCGTCGGCGAGTCGGACCGGACATTCCGACCGGTTGACAGATCCGAATTGCTCTCGTAATTTTTGGTTAGCTATCCCCGGCCCAGTTAATTCCGCACATCGCGGCAACGGGGCGCCGGGAATTCGATCCTCCCTGCTTACCGACTGTTCCAGAGGTTTTTATGTCCGGTGTGCCGGACACGAAGGAGTCAATGTGCCGGCAACGCCCTTCGATGCCGCCGTCGATCCGGACAGCCGCTACGACACGGTGACGTTGCAGCCCGGCATGCTGTTCACCCGGGAACACCAGCCCCGCTCGGGTGTCGACATCCTCCAGGTCGTCGTCGACTGGCCCGTGCCGCTGGACCCGACCGCCATGCGAACCGCCTGGCAACACGCCGCCGCGCGCCACCCGGTGCTGCGTACCGCCTTCGTCTGGTCCCCGAACGGCGACCTCGCGCAGGAGGTCCGCCCGGCGGTTACCCTGCCGGTGGCGCACCACGACTGGTCCGCTGCTCCGTCCACCGGCCACGCCGAGCGGCTCGCCCGATTCCTCGCCGACGACCGCGCCGCCGGCTTCGACCCCTCGATCGCCCCACTCGCCCGGGTCGCCCTGCTCACCCACGGGCCGGACCGGCACACCCTGGCGGTCACCCTGCACCATGCCATCCTCGATGGACGGTCGGTCCACATGCTGCTCGGCGAGGTCTTCACCGACCACGACGCGCTCCGGACCGGTCGGCCGTACGACCCGCCGGGGCGACGACCGTTCCGCGACTACGCGGTCTGGGTCGCGCGGCGCCCGCTCACCGGAGACCAGCGCTTCTGGACCCGCCGGCTGGCCGGCGTGCCCCTGCCGACCCCGGTGCCGCGGGACCGGGCGCCGGACGACCTGCCCCGCGGGGTGGACACGGTCGGCGAACGGGTCCGGACGCTCACCCCGGAGGCCACCGCGGCCGTCCACGAGGCGGCCCGGACCGTCGGCGTCCCGGTCGGCACGCTGGTCACCGCGGCCTGGTCCATGCTGCTGCACCGCCACACCGGACTCACCGAGGTCGTCTTCGGTCACACCCGCAGCTGCCGGAGAGCCACCGTGGACGGCGCCGAGGAGATGCTCGGCCTGCTGATCAACACGGTGCCGTTGCGTACCGACGTCGACCCGCGTCGGCCGGTCCGGGACTGGCTTCTCGACGTGCGCCGGCAGGTCGACGAGATCCGCCCGCACCAGCTCGCCCCCCTGCCCCGGATCCAGCAGTGGAGCGGAGTGCCGGCCAGCATTCCGATCTTCGACTCCCTCCTCATGTACGAGCGCCGCGACCTGCAGACCACGCTGAGCCGTACGGTGCCCGGCTGGGGCTCTCGGGTCGCCCGCGTCCACCGGCACCCGGGTCCGATGGTCACCCTCTGCGTCTACGGCGAACCGGTGCTGAAGGCCCTGCTCTACCACGACCGACGCCGGCTCAGCGGGGCCGGCGCGGAGGCGGTGCTGCGTCACTTCGCGGTGATCCTCACCGGACTGGCCGACGGGCTCGACCGGCCGGTCACCGCGCTGCCCCTGCTCGACGCCGCCGACCGGGCCATGTTGGCCGGCTTCCGCGCCGTCGGCGATCCGGTGCCGTCCGGGGCGTACCCGGTGGACGCGACCGTGCCGGACCTCGTCGCCGCCGTGGTCCGGCGGCAACCCGACGCGGTGGCGGTGGTCGGCGCCGACGGGGTCAGCCTCACTTACCGGGAGTTGGCCGGCCGGGCCGACGCCCTCGCCCGTCGTCTCGTCGCCTGGGGTGTGCGCCGGGACGAGCCGGTGGCGGTGGCCCTGCCCCGCTCGGTGGAGCTGGTCGTCACCCTGCTCGCCGTGCTCAGGGCCGGTGGCGGATACCTGCCACTCGACCCCACCGACCCGCCGGCGCGAACCCGGCAGCTGCTCGCCGCCGCCGGGGATCCGCCGGTGCTGGCCACCGCCGAGGTTCCCGGCGCGACCCGGCTGTTCCGCCTGGACGACCCCGACGCCGGCACGCCGGCGGGCGTCGCGGTACGGCGACCGCACCCCACCGGGCTCGCCTACGTCAGCTTCACCTCCGGTTCGACCGGCACCCCGAAGGGTGTCGCCGTCACCCACTCCGCCGTGGTTCGCCTGGTTCACCGGCCCGGCTACCTGCGACTGGGTCCGGCCGAGACGGTCCTTCACCTCGCCCCGGCCGCCTTCGACGCGGCCACCCTGGAGATCTGGGGTGCCCTGACCTCCGGTGCGCGGCTCGTGGTCGCCCCGCCCGGTACGCCGGACCTCGTCGAGCTGGCCCGGTTGCTCCGCCGGGAGAAGATCACCGTGCTCTGGTTGACCGCCGGGCTCTTCCACCAGCTGGTGGAGTTCGACCCGGACTGCCTCACCGACGTCGGGCAACTCCTCGCTGGCGGGGACGTGCTCGCCCCGGAGGCGGTCCGCCGGGCCCTGCGGGTTCGTGGCGGTGCGGTCCTGGTCAACGGGTACGGACCAACCGAGAACACCACCTTCACCTGCGTGCACCCGATGACCGACCCGGCAGCCGTGCCGGACCCGGTGCCGATCGGTCGGCCGGTGCCCCGCACCACGGTGTACGTCCTCGACCTGGCGGGCCGGCCGGTGCCGGTCGGGGTGCCCGGTGAACTCCACACCGGCGGCGCAGGAGTCGCCCGGGGCTACCTCGGACATCCGGCGGCGACGGCCGCGGCGTTCGTCCCCGACCCGTTCGACCCCCGTCCGGGTGCCCGGATGTACCGCACCGGTGACCGAGTCCGATGGCGGCCGGACGGCACTCTCGACTTCCTCGGCCGCATCGACGAGCAGGTGAAGATCCGCGGCTTCCGGGTCGAGCCGGGAGAGGTCGCCGCGGTGCTGCGGACCCACCCCGCCGTCTCCGACGCCGCCGTCCTGGTCGACGGGGCGGGAGAGCGGCGCCGGCTGCTGGCGTACCTGACCTCCCGCCCCGACGTAACGGCTCCGACCCCGCCGGACCTGGCCCGGTACGCGGCTGACCGGCTTCCAGTCCACCTCCGGCCGGCCGCCCACCTGGTCCTGCCGACCCTGCCGCTGACCCGCAGCGGCAAGATCGACCGGCGGGCACTGCCCCTGCCGGACCAGCCGGCGGCCCATCCGGTCGCCGACCTGACCGACCCGGTCCAGGTGCGCCTGGCCGCCCTCTGGGCCGACCTGCTCGGCACCGCCCCGTCCACCCCGGACGACGACTTCTTCGTGCTGGGCGGGAACTCGCTGCTCGCCACCCGGCTGACCTTCGTCGTCGCCGACCGGTTCGGCGTCGAGCTGCCGGTGCGGGTCGTCTACGACCACCCGACCCTCGCCGGGCTGGCCGGGCTGCTCGGCAAGCGGGCGACCGGGGTGCGACCGGCGAGCCCCGGGGTGACCCGCCGGGATCGGGCCGGTTACCGGTCGTCACCCACCGACCCGGCCGTCGACCTCACCCGGTCGCACCTGGTCCGGCCGGTCGACGGGCCCTGGGCGCTGTGGCGCTGGGTAGGCCTGCGCGCGGCCGGCTTCCCGCTGCGGACGCTGACCGCCCTCGGTGACCTGGAACTGGTCCAGGCCGCCGACGCGGTGCTGGCCGCCGAACAGTGGCTCACCGAGGCCCGCCGGGACCTCGCCGAGGCGCTGCGCCGGGCCCGCATGGCCAGCCCACCCGGCGAGCGCGCCCGGTGGAACCGGGCGGTCCGGCAGGTGCGCCGGGACGGCCCGCCGGACCCGCTGCCGCCGGAGGCCGCCACGGTCGGCGGGGGCGCGCTGCTCCAGGCCGACACCGCCCTGCGGGTCGCCCACTCCGCGCGGGAGGCCGCGCTCGCCGCCTACCGGCAGGTCTACGGCGACGCCGGCGCGCGACGCACCGCGGCGTTGCGTGCCGCCGCCACCGATCCGCTCTTCCGGGCCGCCGTGACCTGGCAGAACCGGCATGCGCTGTGCACCGGGGTGGACCCCCTCCGCGCCGCCGCTCCTGGTGCCACCGACTCGCGGCACCGGCAGCACGAGGCGCTCGTCGCCACCTACCTCCAGCGGTACTGCGCCAAGAACGACACCATCGGCTTCTTCGGCCCGGTCGGGTGGGCCCGGATCGACGACGGCGTGCCCGCGCTGACCGTCCGGCACGGCCCCGCGGCGCTCGCCAGCCGGACCGTCCACTTCGAGAACTGGGCGATCGTCGAGACGGCCGAGGCGCTCACCACCCGCGACCCGGGGCTGCGCCCCTGGTTGGTGCCCCGGCGGATGCCCTTCCTCGCCCTCGTCGGCGACGAGTTGCACGTGCCGCTGACCGCACCGGTGCCTCTCCCCCCGGTGACCGCCCGACTTCTGCGCGCCTGTGACGGCACCCGACCGGCCGGAGCGATCACCGCCGAACTGGTCGCCGATCCGAGCAGCGGGATCACCGACCCCGACCAGGTCCACCGGCTGCTCGCGGAACTTCGGGACGCCCGCCGGATCACCTGGTCGCTGGAGGTGCCGAGGGAGGACCTGCACCCGGAACGCGCCCTGCGCGCCCGCCTCGCGGCCGTCACCGACCCGGCGGTACGCGAACCGGCGCTGGCCGCCCTCGACGAGTTGGACCGGGCCCGGGACGCGGTCGCCGTGGCCGCCGGGGACGCCGACCGGCTGGGCGCGGCGGTCGAGGCGTTGGAGGAGCGGTTCAGTGCCCTCACCGGTCAGTCGCCCAACCGCCGGGCCGGCATGGTGTACGCCGGGCGGACCCTGGTCTACGAGGAGTGCGCCTCGGGCACCGACGTGACCCTCTCCACCGACCTCACCGCGACCCTCTGGCCGGCGCTGAGCCTGCTGTTGGAGAGTGCCCGCTGGTTCACCTCCGCCGGGGCGGCGCTGTTCCGGCGGGCCGCGACGCAGCGGTACCGGGAACTGGTCGCCCGCACCGGCGCGGCGACCGTTCCGTTCGCCGACTTCTGGCTCTGGGCCAACGACCTGCTCTTCGACCCGCCGGAGAAATTGATCGCCCCGGTCGTGCGGGGATTGCAGGACCGCTGGGCGCGGATCCTGCCCGACCCGGTCGACCACCGGATCACCGCCACCTCGGACGAGCTTCGGCAGCGGGTCGCCGCCGCGTTCGCCGCGCCCCGGCCGGGCTGGGTCGGCGCGTACCAGCACAGCCCGGACGTGCTTCTCGCCGCCGCCGGGCCGGAGGCGGTCGCCAGCGGCGACTTTCACTGGGTGGTCGGCGAGGTGCACCCGGGGGTGAACACGCTCCGCGCGGCGCTCTTCGTCGGCCAGCACCCCGTGCCGCGGGAACTGCGGGCGGCGATCACCGCCGACCTGCCGCACGGCCGGATCGCCCTCGCCGCGACCGGGGAGGTGGGTGGCGCATCGTCCCGGCTGGCCGACGCGCTCGTCACCGACCGGGACGTCCGACTGGTCTTCGGCCATGACAGCTGCGGCCTCGACCCGGCCACGTCGCTGCCGATCGGTGACTGCGTCCTCGGCCCGGTCGACGGCGTGCTGACCGTGAGCAGCCGGGACGGACGCTACCGGCTGCCGCTGGCCGAGGTGCTCGCCGAGCCGCTGATGCTGCACCTGGTGCAGCGCTTCGACCTTCGCCGCCCCGCCGACCACCAGCCCCGGATCACCGTCGATCGGGTGGTGCTGGCCCGGGAGAGCTGGCGTTTCGCCGCGGCGGAACTGGACTTCGCCACGCTGACCGACGAGGGCGAGCGGTTCCGGCGGCTCCGGCGGTGGCAGCAGGAGCACGGGTTGCCCCGGCACCTCTTCGTGAAGACCCCGGTGGAGGCGAAACCGTTCCACCTCGACCTCGCCAGCCTCGCCTCGGTGGACGTCCTCGCCCGCGCGGTCCGTCGTACCGTCGCCGACGACCCGGCGGCCACGCTGCGGTGCAGCGAGATGCTGCCCGGCCCGGAACACGCCTGGCTGACCGACGCCCAGGGGCAGCGCCACACCGCGGAACTGCGGCTCGTCGCCGTCGACACGCGTACGCCCGGAGCCGTCGACGCCGCGTCAACCGGCCCCGAGACCCCGGCCGCCGACCGGCGGCCGGCCCCTCCACACCGTAACCAGGCGGGGGTATGAACACCGAAACCTATATCGTGCCGTCGTCGTTCACCCAGCGTCGACTGTGGATGCTCGACCAGATGGCCCCGGGGGCGGTGACCTACCACATCGCCTGGGCGGTCGAGCTGACCGGACAACTCGACGTGCCCGCGCTGGAGGCCACCCTCAGCTGGCTGGTCGAGCGGCACGAGACCCTGCGCACCCACTTCACCGCGGTCGACGGGGATCCCGCCCAGGTGGTCGTCCCGGCCGCGCCGGTCCACCTGCCGGTGGTCGACGCCGGTCCCGGTGGGGCCTGGCGGGATCTGGTCGATGTCGCCGCCCGGGAGCCGTTCAACCTGGCGACCGGCCCGCTGGCCCGATTCGGCCTGGTCCGCCGGGACGCCGGGGCGCACGTGCTCGTCGTCGTGGTGCACCACGGCGTCGCCGACGGCTGGTCGTTCGGGATCCTCTTCCGCGAGCTGGCCACCGGCTACGCGGCGGCGGTGGCCGGCGCCCGCCCCGCCCTGCCCGCACCCGAGGTGCAGTACGCGGACTTCGCGGTCTGGCAACGGGAGGAGGCCGACCGGGGCGCGTTCGACGCCGACGTGGACTTCTGGCACGCCGAACTGGCCGGCGCGCCCACCCTGCTCGACCTGCCCGCCGACCGGCCTCGCCCGGCCGAGCAGTCCGACGCCGGGGCCGAGGTGGTCTTCGACGTTCCGGACGAGCTGACCCGACGGCTGCGGGCCGGCCGGGACGGCACCCTCTTCACCCGACTCCTGGCCGGCTTCCAGATCCTCCTGCACCGGGCCACCGGCGCCGACGAACTGCTGGTGGCGGTCCCGGTGTCCGGGCGGACCCGGCCCGAGACCCGGGACGTGGTGGGCTTCTTCGCCAACACCCTCGCCCTGCGGGCCGGTTTCGCCGACCAACCGTCCTTCGCGGGCGTCCACGCGCGGGCCCGCGCCTCGGCCACCGCCGCGCAGGCCCGCCAGGACGTCCCCTACGACCGGATCGTGGATCGGCTCGCCCCCACCCGCAGTCTCGCCCACTCCCCGGTGGCGCAGGTGATGTTCGCCCTCGACGAGCCAACCCCGGACGTCACCTCGGCCGGGCTGCGGATCGCCCCCCGCCTCTGGGAGAACGGCACGGTCAAGTTCGACCTGACGCTCACCGTGGAGGACCGTCCGGCCGGGCTGCGCGGTCGGATCACCTACCGCACCGACCTCTACGACGAGATCCGGATCCGCCACCTCGCACAGCGGTACCTCACCCTGCTCACCGCCGCCCTCGACCGGCCCGGCACACCCGTCGGCGAGTTGCCCCTGCTCGACCCTGCCGAACGCGAGCGGATCCTGCGCGACGGCAACGACACCGAGCTGCCGCTGCCCGACGTAGCCGGAGTCGGCGAACTGCTCGACCGGTTTCCGCCGGCCGATCCGGACGCGGTCGCGGTCGCCGGCCCGGACGGGTCCCTGCGCCACCACGACCTAACCGCCCGCGCCAATCGCCTCGCCCACCTGTTGCGCGCCCACGGTGTCGGCCCGGACGTGGCGGTCGGGCTCTGCGTGGGTCGGGGCACCGAACTGGTGGCGGCGCTTCTCGCCGTCTGGCGGGCCGGCGGGGGATACCTGCCGCTGGACCCGACGCTGCCGCCGGCCCGGCTCGCCGGCATGCTCGCCGACGCGGCCCCGCCGGTGCTTCTCACCGACGCCGCCGGGGCGGCCCTCGTCGCCGACGCCGTCGCGACGGCCGGCACCACCCCGGTGGTGCTCCGCGTCGACCAGCTCGACCCGACCGGCCCGTCGAGCGACCCGCCGCCGGTCACCGGCCACCCGGACGGGCTCGCCTACCTGCTCTACACCTCCGGCTCCACCGGAGTGCCCAAGGGCGTGGCGGTCAGCCATCGCGCGGTGGTCAACCTCCTCCTCGGCTGCCACCGGCTGTTCGGGCTCACCTCCGCCGACCGGGTCGCGGCGATCACCACCCCGGCCTTCGACATTTCGCTGGTCGAGCTGGTGCTGCCGTTGCTGGCCGGGGCCCGGATCGAGGTCCTCGATGCGGAGACCGCGCGGGACGCCGCCGCGCTCCGCGCCGCCTGCGTCGACCGGGGCGTCACGGTGCTCCAGGCCACGCCGGCGACGTGGCGGATGGTGGTCACGTCGGCCGGCGTACCGGCGGGGGTTCGCCTGCGGATCAGCGGCGGCGAGGCGCTGCCCCGCGACCTGGCCGACGCGCTGCGCGTCGACGGCGCCCGGGTGGTCAACGCATACGGTCCGTCGGAGACCACCGTCTACTCCTCGGTCGGCGCGGTCGGCGACTCCGTCCCGGTCGACCTGGGCGGCCCGGTCGCCAACACCCGGATCCACCTGCTCGACCCCGCGGGCGAGCCGGTCCCCGAGGGCGTGGTCGGAGAGATCCACATCGGCGGCGCCGGGGTGGCGCGCGGCTACCACGGCCGCCCCGGCCCCACCGCCGCCCGGTTCCGGCCCGACCCGTTCGGCCCGCGCCCCGGCGGCCGGCTCTACGCCACCGGCGATCTGGCCCGCCGGCTGCCCGACGGACGACTCGACTACCTGGGCCGCGCCGACCAGCAGGTCAAGGTCCGGGGATTCCGGATCGAACTGGGCGAGATCGAGGCGGCGCTGCGCGACCATCCGGCCGTCCGGGAGGCCGCAGTGACCACCTGGGGCGCGGGGGCCGACGTGCGGATCGCCGCCTACGCGGTCACCGATCCGCCCGGCGCCGAGGCGGCGTCGATCTGGCCGGCGGTCCGGGCCGACCTGGCCCGTCGGCTGCCCGACTACATGGTGCCGGCGACCCTGGTCCTGCTCGGCGCGCTGCCCCGCACTACGAGCGGCAAACTGGACCGGCGGGTGCTGCCCGAGCCGACCTGGCGGGAAACCACCGGCAACGGGCCGACCGCACCCCGCACCCGCACCGAGGAGCAGCTCGTCGGGCTCTGGCGCGACGTGCTCGGCCGCACCGAGGTTGGCGTGCACGACAACTTCTTCGCCCTCGGCGGCCACTCGCTCACCGCGACCCGGCTGATCGCCCGCATCCGTGCCACCTTCGGCGTCGACCTGGCGCTGCGCAGCCTCTTCGCCGCGCCCACCGTCGCCGAACTCGCCGTCGAGGTCGGCAACACCGCGGGGACCCCCGCCGGGCCGGATCGGACCGGGCCGGTCGGCCCGACGCCGCAGGACCTACTCGCCTCGCTCGACGACCTATCCGACAGCGAGGTCGACGAACTCCTGGACACCCTGATCGCCGAGGAGGGTGCGTGACCGAGCGCAGAGAACGTGTGGTCGTCGTCGGGGCCGGTCTGGCCGGTTCCCTCGCCGCCCTGCACCTCGCCCGTCGGGGCTACGAGGTGCGGGTCCACGAGCGACGTCCCGACCCCCGCTCGGCACTGGCCGGCCCGGGTGGGCGATCGATAAACCTGGGGCTGTCCGCCCGGGGCATGCGGGCGCTGGACGGGGTGGGTCTCCTCGACGACGTGCTCAAGCAGAGCGTGCCGATGCGCGGCCGGGTGGTGCACTCGCCGGACGGCACCGTCCGCTTCCAGCCCTACGGGGTACGCGAGCACGAGATCCTCCACTCGGTGCTCCGCGAGGAACTGATCTCGCGGGTGGTGGACGCCGCCGAGGCCGAACCGGGTGTCCGGTTCCACTTCGGCAGCCGGATGGTGCACCTGGACCGGGAGACCGCCACGGTGCGGGTCGCGCCGACCGGTGGCGGCGAGCCGGCCATGGTCCGCGCCGACCTGGTCGTCGGCGCGGACGGGGTCTTCTCCGCCGTCCGGCAACAGATGCAGCACGGCCTCCGCGCCGACTACGCCCAGGAGTTCCTCCCCTGGGGCTACAAGGAGCTGACGATCCCGGTCGGCGACGACGGCCGCCCCCGGGTACGGCTGGAAGCCCTGCACGTCTGGCCCGGCCACGAGGGGCTGATGGTCGCCCACCCCAATCGGGACGGCTCGCTGACCTGCTCGCTTTTCATGGCCCACGAGGGGCCGGTGAGCTTCGCCGCCCTCGACACCCCGACGGCGGTGGTGGACTTCTTCCGCCGGCACTTCCCCGACGCGGAGGACCTGATGCCCGACCTGGCCCGCCAGGTGGCCGACCACCCCGTCGGCCACCTGGTGACCGTCCGCACCGCCCCCTGGCGGCACGCCGACCGGGTGGTGTTGATCGGTGACGCCGCCCACGCCGTCTACCCGTTCTACGGACAGGGCATGAATTCGGCCTTCGAGGACTGCGCGGTCCTCGACCGCTGCCTCGCCGAGCACCCCGACCGGGCCTCCGCGCTCGCCGCGTTCGAGGCGGCCCGCAAGCCGCACACCGACGTGCTCGCCGACCTCTCCGCGGCGAACTTCGAGGACCTGCGGGGCCGGGTGCACCGGCTCGGGTACACGATCGCCGCCGCCGCCGACCGGACCCTCGCCCGGCTGCTGCCGGGTCGGTGGGTGCCGCTGTACGCGATGGTCGCGCACACCACCGCCCCGTACGCCGACGCGTTGGCCCGGGCCGACCGGCAGGACCGCATCCTGCGGGGCGCCGGTGCCGGTCTCGTCCTGGCTGCCGCTCTCGCCGCCACCACGCTGCGCGCGGGCCGGCGTCGGTCCGCCGGGCGGTGAGTGGGTTGTTGACCCAGCCGCACTTCCCCGAGCAGATCCTCTTCACCGATCCCGACCTGCACGCTGAGCCGTTGCACCCGCTGCTGACCGGGATCGTCGACCAGTTGCGGGCGGTGGTCGACTGGGCCCGCGAGTACCTCTGCGAACCCCACCCGGAACTGGGCCGCAAGGGCCCGGTTTGTCCCTTCGTCCAGGGCTCCCTGGACCGGGACACGTTCTATCTGGCGGTGCACCGGGGGGACACCGTCGACGAGGCCGGCCTGGACGAGGTGCTCGCCGTCTACCGGGACTGGTTCCGCCGTCTGGAACCGCTTGCCGGTCTACCCGCCCAGTTCAAGACGATCCTGCTCACCCTCCCCGACCTCCCGCCCGACGTGGCCCGGGAGGCCGTGGACCGGACGCAGGCGCGGCTCAAGCCGGACTACACCGAGCAGGGGTTGATGCTCGGCGAGTTCCACGACGGCCCGCCGGCCAAGGGCGGCCTGTGGAACACCGCGTTCCGGCCGCTGCGCGGCCCGGTGCCGATGCTGGTGGTCCGGCACATGGTCGCCAGTGACCTGCCGTTCCTCGCCGATGACCCGGTGACCCTCGCCGGCTACCTGCGGCACTTCGGGCAGAACGGCCCGGCGTCGCTGCGCCGGCAGGTCGCGGTGGCGGCCCAGCGGCACGGCCTTCCGATACCCGGAATCTCCACCGACGTCCAGATTCTGCACGACACCACGAACCAGGGGGTTCGATGACGACCGCCGACTCCACCGCGTCCGCCGCCGGCGGCAAGCGGGCCCTGCTGGCCAGACTGCTCACCGAACGGGCCCGGGCGGTCCGCAGCCACCCGGCCTCCTTCGGCCAGCAGCGGTTGTGGTTCCTGGACCGGCTCACCGGCGGGGTGCCGGTCTACAACATTCCGGTCGCCTACCGGGTGCACGGCCCGCTGGATGTCGCGGCGCTGCGCACCGCGCTGACCACGATCGTCAACCGGCACGGGGCGCTGCGCACCACGTTCGACGAGTCCGGCGGGGAACCGGTGCAGGTGGTCCGGCCCACCGGCGAGGTGGACCTCACCGAGGTCGACCTGACCAGCCTCCCGGCGGATCGGCGCGACGCCGAGGCCACCCGGCTCGTCTGGGAACAGTCCGGGCAGCCGTTCGACCTGGCCGGGGGCCCGCTGATGCGGGTGCAGGTGGTCCGGACCGGGGCGGACCGCCACCACCTGGCGTTCTGCGTCCACCACATCGTCTTCGATGCCTGGTCGATCGGGGTGCTCTTCGGGGAGTTGGAGGTCGCGTACGCCGCCGTGTCGACCGGCACCCCCGCCCACCTGCCCGACCTGCCCACCCAGTACGCCGACTTCGCCGTCTGGCAGCGCGACCGGCTGGCCGGCGACGCCCTGCGCCGGCAACTCGACTACTGGGTGGAACACCTGCGTGGGGCACCGGCCCTGCTCAGTCTCCCCACCGACCGGCCCCGCCCGCCCGTCCGCTCATATTGGGGCGCCTGTCACTACTTCACCGTCCCGGCGTCGGTCACCGCGCGCGTCGAGGAGTTCAACCGGGACAACGGGGTCACCTTGTTCATGACCCTGCTCGCCGCCTTCCAGGCCGTCCTGTCCCGACACAGCGGGCAGGACGACATCGTGGTCGGCACTCCGGTCGCCGGCCGGGAGCACCCCGACCTGGAGCGGCTGGCCGGGTTCTTCGTGAACACTCTCGCGCTGCGGGTGTCGTCCGCCGGCCGCCCGTCCCTGCGGCAACTCGTCGCGCGGGTGCGGGAGGCCACCCTGGTCGGCCTCGGCAACGCGGAGGTGCCCTTCGAGAGGGTGGTCGAGGAACTGCAACCCGACCGCAGCATGTCCCACGCGCCGATCTTCCAGGCCCAGCTCATCCTGCATAACGCCCCGAACACCGCCTTCCGGCTCACCGGCTGCACCGTCGCCTCCTTGGAGGTCGACAGCGGCACCGCCAAATTCGATCTCACCCTGGCCGCCGAGACGGCCTCCGACGGCACCCTGCGGCTGGCACTGGAGTACGACACCGACCTGTTCGACGCGTCCACGATCGACCGCCTGGCCCGGCACCTGGGCACTCTGCTGGAGGCGGGGGTCGCCGACCCGGATCTCGCCCTGGCCCGGATCCCGCTGCTGAGCGGGGTGGAGCGGTGGCGTGCCGTGGTCGAGTGGAACCAGACGGACCGGGGCGCACCGCCGGTCGCCACCGTCCTGGACCTGCTCCCCACCGATCCCGTCGAGCCCGGCGACCGGCCAGCCGTCACCGGCGAGGACGGGCAGGTGGACCGGGCCGGGCTGCACCGGCGGGCAGGACAGATCACCCGCCGGCTGCTCGGCGCCGGTGTCGCCCCGGACACCCCGGTCGGCTTCTGCCTGGACCGCGGCGTCGACATGGTCGCGGCCGTGCTCGGCGTCTGGCGGGCCGGGGCCGGCTACCTGCCGCTGGACCCCGGCCTTCCCCCGGAGCGACTGCGCCACATGCTCGTCGACTCCGGCACCCGCGTCGTCCTCACGCAACGGGCGGTCCACGCGCGCCTCGGCGCGGTGCTGGACGGCTCGGTGACGGTGCTCCTCGACGACGACACGGATGATCCGGCCCCCGACGAACCGATCCCGACGGTGCCGTCGCACCCGGACGGGTTGGCGTACCTCATCTACACCTCCGGCTCGACCGGCCGGCCGAAGGGGGTGGCGGTCCCGCACCGCTGCGTGGTCAACCTCGTCGCCTCCTTCCACGACGACCTGGACCTGACGCCCGGGGACCGGTTCGCCGCGGTCACCACCCTGTCGTTCGACATCTCGGTGCTGGAGCTGCTGGTGCCGCTGCTGCTGGACGTTCCGCTGCTGGTCGTCGGTGCCGACGAGGTGGGCGACGGCCCGGCGCTGCGCCGTCGCCTGAACGACGCGGGGATCACCGCCATGCAGGCGACCCCGGCGACCTGGCGGCTGCTGCTGGCCTCCGGCGGCGTACCGACGGCGTTGCGGACTCGACTCTGCGGCGGTGAGGCCCTGCCCCGGGACCTCGCCGACGCCCTGCTGTCCGACGGCGCGACGCTGTGGAACTGCTACGGGCCCACCGAGACCACCGTCTGGTCCGCGGCCACCGTCGTGCCACCCGCCCCGGCCGCGGTGGACCTCGGCGCGCCGATCGCCAACACCCGCATCTACCTGCTCGACGACGCCCGCCAGCCGGTGCCGGTGGGCGTGGTGGGCGAGGTCCATATCGGTGGTTCCGGGGTGGTCCGGGGATACCACGGCCGGCCCGGCCTGACCGCCGGCCGGTTCGTTCCCGACCCGTTCGCCGACCAGCCGGGCGCCCGGCTCTACGCCACCGGTGACCTGGCCCGGCAACGCACCGACGGCCGGCTGGAATTCCTCGGCCGCGTCGATCACCAGGTCAAGGTGCGGGGTTTCCGGATCGAGCTGGGCGAGATCGAGGCCCTGCTGCGCAGCCACGACCTGGTCGCGGACGCGGTGGTCAGCACCTGGGCCGGTGGCGACGGCGACACCCGACTGGTGGCGTACGCCGTGCCCGCGCCCGGCGTCGACCCGGAGTCCCTCGCCGACCGGGTCCGACCCGGACTCGCCGGCCGGCTGCCCGAGTACATGCTGCCCGCCGCCCTGGTGCCGCTGGCCGCGTTGCCCCTCAACGGCAACGGCAAGGTCGACCGGAGTGCCCTTCCCGCCGTCCGGTGGACCGACCGGCGAGCGGAGCGGGTCGCCCCCCGCGACGCGCTGGAGAAGGTGCTCGCCGGGATCTGGGCGGAGGTGCTGCGGGTCGAGGGGATCGGCGTGCACGACGACTTCTTCCGCCTCGGTGGGCATTCGCTGCTCGGCGCGCAGGCGCTGAGCCGGATCGGCACCGCGCTGGAGATGGAGGTGCCGATCCGGGTCCTCTTCGAGGCACCGACGATCGCCGCGCTGGCCGGCGTGCTGCGCGCCACCGAACCGGTCGCCGGTCAGGTCGACGCCGTCGCCGCCCTCCGGCACGAGGTGGCCGACCTCTCCGACGAGGAACTGCGGGCGCTGCTGGGTGGCCAGGAGTGACCGGCGCCGACCGGGAGCGCCTGATCCGGGAGCTGATGGCCCGCCGGGGGCTCGCCGGCGGGGCCCGGCCCGCCGGCATCCCCCGGCGGGCACCGGGCACCCGGGTGCCGCTCTCTCCGATGCAGGAGGGTATGTGGTTCCTCGACCGGCTCCAGCCGGGCAACCCGGCGTACGTGCTCAACCAGGCGGTCCGGATCACCGGCCGGTTGGATCTCGCCGCGTTGCAGTCCGCGCTGGACGAGGTCGTCGCCGCGCACGACGCGCTGCGCACAACGTTCGTGGAGCGCGACGGGGAGGTGGAGCAGGTCGTCCTGCCCGCCGCCGACCCGTCCGCCCGGTGCGTACTCGCCGTGGAGGACCTGACCGCGGTGGCACCCGCCGGCCGTGAGGCGGCGGTCGCCGTCGCCGTCCACCGGGAGAGCGAAACCCCCTTCGACCTGAGCCGGGCACCCCTGGTCCGGGTCCGGGTGGGCCGGCTGGCCGCCGACGAGCACCTGTTGGTGGTCAGCCTGCACCACATCGTCGCCGACGAGCAGTCCGTCGGCATCGTGCTCACCGGCCTTCTCGACGGTCACCACCGCCGTCTCTCCGGGGTGGCCGCGCCGCCGGCTCCTCCGGCCGCGCAGTTCCCGGACTACGTGCTGTGGCAACAGGACCGGTCGGCCGGGACCGCCGCCGACGAACTGCGGAGGTTCTGGGCCGACCGACTGGCCGGCTCCTCCGGTCTGCTCGACCTCCCGACCGACCGGCCGCGACCGGCCGTGCAGACCTTCCCCGGCCGCACCCACGGCTTCGACATAGGCGATGATTTGGTCGCGTCACTCGACGCCCTGGGGCGGCGGACCGGCTGCACCCGCTTCATGATTCTGCTTGCCGGCCTCCAGGTGCTGCTGGCCCGCCTCGGCGACACCGACGATGTGTGTGTGGCCTCCCCGGTGACGTTGCGCGCCGACGTCGAACAGCAGCGGATGGTCGGCCTGCTGGTGAACAGTCTGCCGTTGCGCACCGACCTCTCCGGGGACCCGACCCTGACCGAGGCGCTGACCCGGGTCCGGGCCACCTGCGTGGAATCCCTGGCCCACGCCGCGTTGCCCTTCGAACGGATCGTCGAGACCGTCCGGCTGCCCCGCGACGCCAGCCGCAACCCGCTCTTCCAGGTGATGCTGGTCCTGAACCAGGCCGGCGTCGCCGGTCCACGGGCCGGTCTCGCCGTCCGCCCGGTGCCGGTCCGCCGGGAGACCTCCCGCCTGGACCTCACCGTGGCGGTGCACGAGTCCCCGGCCGGACTCGGCGGCCTGGTCGACTACAACACCGACCTCTTCGACCAGGTGACCATCGACCGGTTCGTCGACCGGTTCCGCTCCGTGCTGTCGGCGCTGGCTGCCCGGTCGCACGTCCGCCTTTCCACGGTGGAGCTGACCGGTCCCGCCGAGCGGCACGACCTGGCCGCCTGGAACGCCACTGACCGGGCGTACCCGGACGGGGTGGGGCTGCACGATCTGGTCGGCGCGCGGGCGGCGGCCGACCCGGACGCGCCCGCGCTGCTGGACATCAGCCCGGAGGGGCCGGCCCGGCCGGTGCTGACCTACGGCCAACTGGACGCCGGCGCCGACCGGCTCGCCGCCCACCTGCGCCGCGTCGGCGTCGGCCCCGACCAGCCGGTCGGGCTCGCGCTGGCCGCCGGCCGCGCCGCCGTCACCGGCCTGCTGGCGATCCTCAAGGCCGGCGCCGGATACCTGCCACTGGACCCCACCCACCCGCCGGCCCGGCTGCGCGCCTTGCTCGCCGCCGCGGGCACCGCGGTCTGCCTCACCGACTCCGACCTCGCCGCCACCCTGGCCGGTGCGCCGGACGAGGGCGGCGACCGGCCGTACGCCGGCAGACTCCTCGCCGTCGACGCCGACGGCCAACGGGTCGACGCCGGTGGGGCCGGGGACCCGTCCCCGGTGGAACCCCGGCCGGTCCACCCGGACCAACTCGCCTACGTCATCCACACCTCCGGCTCCACCGGCACGCCCAAGGGGGTGATGGTCAGCCACCGCACCGCCGTCAACCTGGCGCTGGCGTTCGCCGACCTGCACGGCATCGCCCCCGGTGACCGGCTGCTCATGCTGCCCCCGCTGAGCTTCGACGCCTCCGTCGGCGACATCCTTCCGGCGCTGGTCAGCGGGGCCACGCTCGTGGTGCACCGGCAGCCGGCCGCGATCACCGGGGCGGGCCTGACCGCGCTGTGCCGGGAGCACGGCCTCACCCTGGTCGACACCGCCGCGCCGCTCTGGGCACGCTGGGTCGGTGACCTCGCAGCCCGGACCGGCGTGGTCGACGTCGGCCCGCTTCGCGCCATGATGGTCGGCGGGGAGGCCGTCGACCTGGAGACCGTCCGCCGCTGGGCCGGGCTCACCGCCGGCCGGGTCACCCTGCACAACCACTACGGGCCGACCGAGGCGACCGTCTGCGCCACCACGTACGCCACCGTGGACGCCGGTGAACTGCCCGGCCTGACCCGGTTGCCGATCGGCCGACCGGTGCCGAACGTGCGGGTGCACGTCCTCGACGCCCACCAGCGGCCGGTGCCGATCGGGCTGGGCGGCGAGGTGTACGTCGGCGGCACCGCCCCCGCCCGGGGCTACCTCGGCAACCCCGCCGAGACCGCCGCCCGGTTCGTGCCCGACCCGTACGGCCCACCCGGGGCGCGGCTCTACCGCACCGGTGACCTGGCCCGGCACCGCGCCGACGGCACCCTCGAATTCCTCGGCCGCACCGACCAGCAGGTCAAGATCCGGGGCCACCGGATCGAGATCGGCGAGGTCGAGGCGGCCTGCGCCACCCTGCCCGGGGTACGCCGTACCGCCGTCGTCGTCGACCACGCCCCGGCCGGCCCCCGGCTCGTCGCCTACCTGGTCGGCGACGACACCACCCCGGACGGGCCGGCGGCGCGGATCGCGTTGCGCCGCCGGATGCCGGAACACCTCGTGCCCGCCTCCTTCGTCCGGGTGCCCGACCTGCCCACCAACCGGCACGGCAAGCTCGACCTGGCCGCCCTGCCCCTGCCCGGCGAGACCGGCCGGCCGGCGCACGAAGCACCGGCCACCCCGACCGAGAAGACACTCGCCGACATCTGGGCCGAGCTGCTCGACACCGGCCCGGTCGGGCGGCACGACAACTTCTTCGACCTAGGCGGACACTCGCTGCTCGCGGCGACCGTGGCGACCCGGATCCAGGCCGCGCTCGGGGTGGAGTTGCCACTGCGGGAAGTCTTCTCCACCGCCGACCTGGCCGGTCTCGCCGCCGTCCTCGACGGCGGCGCTCCCACGTCGCGCAGCGGCGGTGACCTGCTCCGCGCCGAGGCCCGTCTTCCCGAGGACCTGTCCGTACCCCCCGGGACGCCGGTCTCGCCGCCCCGCACGGTGCTCTGCACCGGGGCGACCGGCTTCCTCGGGGCGTATCTGCTTGCCGACTGGCTCGCCGCGAGCACCGCCACCATGCACTGCCTGGTCCGCGCCGACACACCGGTCGCCGCCATCAACCGGGTCCGCGCCAACCTCCACCGGTACGGACTCTGGCGACCGGAGTACGCCGACCGCGTTGTCGGTGTCCCCGGTGACCTCGGGGCACCCCGCCTCGGCCTGACCGGTGTGGCCTTCGCCGAGCTGGGCGAACGGCTGGACGCGATCGTGCACAACGGAGGCGTGGTCAACTTTGTCCAGCCATACCCGGTGCTGCGTCCGGCCAACGTCGGCGGCACCCGGGAGGTGCTCCGGTTGGCCACCGCCGGCGGCCCGAGCGCGGTGCACTTCGTCTCCACCCTCGGGGTGTTCGTCACCCCGTCCCGCACCGGCACCCTGGTCCGCGAGGGCGACGTCCCGGACGAATGCGACGGCCTCCACGACGGCTACAACGCCAGCAAGTGGGTGGCCGACGCGCTGGTCCGCGCCGCCCGGGAACGGGGACTGCCGGTCAGCGTGCACCGCCCGGCCCGGATCACCGGCGACGCCGGCAGCGGCGTCGGCAACACCGACGACTTCTTCAGCCGGCTGCTGAAAACCTGCGTGCAGCTCGGTGCCGTACCGGAGATCGACGACCCGGCCGATCTCGCGCCGGTCGACTACGTCGGGACCGGCATCGGGCACCTGACCCGGACCGGTTCCACCGGAGACCACCACTACTACAACAACCGGACCATCTCGTACCCCGCCCTGGCCGCCGCGCTCGCCAGCTTCGGCTACCCGGTGACGGTGGTGGCGTACCCCCGTTGGCGGGCGGCCCTGCTGGACCGCCCGGACGCCGCGCTGGCCCATTTCGCCCCGCTCCTCGGCGCGGACACCCCGGTCCGGACGCAGCCGGACTTCGACTGCGCCGGCACCGAGGCGGTGCTCGCGGCGGCCGGGGTCACCTGCCCGGCAGCCGACGAGCGGATGGTGCACACCTACCTGGCGGCGTTCGTGGCCGCCGGCTTTCTCGACCCACCGCCCGGGCGGCCCCGTGGATGACCGTGCGACACCCACCGCCCGGTGGGCGGCGATCTGGTTCGGGCAGCTCGTGTCGCTCGTCGGATCGAGCCTCACCGGGTTCGTCCTCGGTGTCTGGGTCTACCAGCGCACCGGCTCGGTCACCCAGTTCGCGTTGATCTTCCTCGCCGCGACGCTGCCGGCGGTGCTGTTCGCGCCCGTCGCCGGCGCGCTCGCGGACCGCCGGGACCGCCGCCGTTTGATGGTGGCCGCCGACACCGTCGCCGCCGCTGGCACGGCGGCGCTCGCCGCGCTGGTTGCCGCCGACGCCCTCGCGGTCTGGCACATCTACCTCGCCACCGCGGTGAGCGCCGCCGCGTCCACCGTGCACCAGGTCGCCTACCAGGCGATGACCCCGGCGTTGGTCGGCAAGCGTCACCTGGGCCGGTTCAACGGGTTGATGCAGATCTCCCGGGCCGTGCAGATCGCCGCCCCGCTGATCGCCGGGGTGCTGGTGGTGACCATCGGGATCGGCGGGGTCATGGCGATCGACCTGGGCACCTTCGTGGTCGCGGCCTCGACTCTGCTGCTGGTCCGGCTCCCCGCCGAGGTGGCCCGCCCCGCCCGATCCGGTCCCGCCGAGGCGGTGCTGCGGGGAGCCACCGCCGGGTGGCGGTACCTGCGGCAACGGCGCGGCCTGCTCCAGCTCATGATGGTTTTTGGCGTGTACAACTTCCTCTTCGGACTCGCCGGGGTGCTGGTCCAGCCGCTGATCCTGTCGTTCACCACGGCGGACACCCTCGGTGTGCTGATGTTCGCCGGGGGCGCCGGTCTCTTCGCCGGCAGCCTCGTGATGGGAGCGTGGGGCGGGCCGACCCGCCGGGTCACCGCTGTCTGCGGTGGACTCGCCGCCGGGGGAGTGGCCCTCGTCCTGCACGCCGCGTCCCCCTCCGCCTGGCTGATCGGCGTGGTCGCCCCGCTGTTCCTCTTCACCCTGCCGATCGTGAACAGCTCCACCATGACCCTGATCCAGACCAAGACCGAACCGGCGCTGCTGGGCCGGGTGCTGGCCACCGCCCGGGTGATCGGTGACGCCAGCGTGCCGCTGGCGTACGTGCTGGCCGGGCCGGTCGCCGACGGCGTCTTCGAGCCGCTGCTGCGTCCCGGCGGGGCGCTCGCCGACTCGGTGGGCCGGGTGGTCGGCACCGGGGACGGCCGGGGGATCGCGCTGCTCTTCGCGGTCACCGGGGTGGCGATGGTGCTCCTCGCCGCGCTCGCCTGGACCCGGCCGGCGCTGCGCTGCGCCGACGCCCTGCCCGACGCCCTGCCCGACGACACTCCGGACCCCGAGACCGCCCCGGCCGACAGTCGACCAGCCACGTGAAGGAGCCCCCGCCATGCCGGTGCCGCTGACTCCGGAGGAGGAACAGCAGTTCCTCACCTCCGACGCCGCCCCCGCCGCGTACCTCGACCTGCTCGACGCGGTCTCCTTCCGCAGCGCCGGAGCGGCGTTGCGCCTGGGGGTCTTCGAGGCGCTGGCCGACGGCCCGCTGCCGGTCGACCAGCTCGCCGCGCGTACCGGCACCGACCCGCTCGGCCTGCGCATCCTCCTCGACGCGCTGGCTGGCTACGGCTACCTAACCCGTGCCGACGGCCGGTACGCCAACAGCGCCAACACCGCGCGCTGGCTGCTGCGTGCCGCCCCGGACAGCTTCGCGCCGGTGCTCTCCTTCTGGTCGGCGCTTCTCATCGGCTGGTGGCACGACCTGGAGGCGTCGATCCGCTCCGGCGCACCGACCGGCGACTTCTACGCCTGGCTGGAGACGCAACCGCAGACCCTCGCGGACTTCCAGACCATGCTGCGTCGCCTCGCCGACCGGCTCGGTGCGGAGATCGTCGAGCAGGTACCGGTACCGGCCGACGCGCGCAGCCTGCTCGACATCGGCGGCGGGCACGCGAGCTACCCGGTGGCCTTCCTCACCGCGAACCCGCGGTTGCGGGCGACCGTCGTGGACCTGGCCGGCGCGCTGGCCCAGGGTGCGGAGACCGTCGCCGCCGCCGGGCTTACCGACCGGGTCACCCTGCGCGCGGGCGACCTCTTCGAGGTCGACTACGGCACCGGCCACGACCTGGTGCTGCTCTTCAACATTGTGTACGGCTACCAGCCGGCCGCGACGCTGACCCTGCTGCGCCGGGTCGCCGCCGCGCTGCGACCCGGTGGGCGGGTGGCCCTGCTCGAACCGCTCGCGGAGGTGCCCGAGCGGCCAGCCGGACCGGGCGAGGCGTTCGTCCGGATGTTCAGCCTGAACCTCTTCCACACCCAGGGCGGTCGGGCCTACGCCCGTGACGAACTCGTCGGCCTGCTGCACGAGGCCGGCTTCACCGAGGTACGCCAGCAGGTGCTCGGTGGCTCGGAGAGCGACCACCTGGTGACCGCGGTCCGGGCGGGCTGATGGCCGCCCCGCACCAGGTGGCGCTCGGCGGCGGCTGGGGCCTGTGGCAGTGGTTCTGCGTCCGCGCGGCCGGTTTCCCCGCCGACCTCGTGGAGTCCCTGGTCGACCCGGAGCTGGCCGGGTTGGCCGACGCGGCGAACGGCGGCGCTCCCGCGGAGGACTACCTCGCCCGGTTCCGGGTCGCCGAGCGGGCCCTCGCGCGGGCACTGCACCGGGTGGCCGCCGACCCGCGGGTCCGCGAGGCGGTCGCCTGGCAGAACCCGGCCGCGCTGGACAACGGGTTCGACACGCTGCTGCGACGTGACCCGCGGACGGTCTCCCGCACCGGTCGGCACCGCCGGATCGAGGCCCTGGTCACCAGCTACCTGCACCGGTACTGCCTGAAGAACGACACGATCGGCTTCTTCGGGCCGCTGCGGTGGGGGCGGATCGACCCGGCGCAGGTGGAGCCCGTCCGCCTCGTGCACGACGGCACCGGCGGCGACCGCACCCTCTACCTGGAGGGCTGGGCCCTCGCGGCACTCGGTCGGGCGCTCGCCCCGCCGCTGCGTCCGTGGCTGGTTCCCCGGCTGCTGCCCCTGCTCGACGCCGACGGGGAGGACCTGCGTGTCCCGCTGGCCGAGCCGGTGTTTCTGGATCCGGTCGACGCCGCCGTGCTGCGGGCGCTGCGACCCGACCGGACCGCACGGGAGGTGGTCGACGTGGTCCGCGCCGACCCGGCGGCCCGCACCACCGACCCGGAGCGGATCCGCGCCGCCCTGGACCGGCTGTACGTCGACCGCCGGATCGAGTGGACCCTGGAGGCACCCCCGGACGACCTGCACCCGGCCGCCACCATGCGGGCCGTCGTGGACCGGGTCGACGATCCCGCCGTACGCGGACCCGCCCGCGCCGCCCTCGACCGGCTCACCGCCGCGGCGGCGGGGGTGGCGGCGGCCCGGGGGGACGCGACGGCGGTCCGCGACGCCCTGTCCACCCTGGACGCGACCTTCACCGACCTGACCGGCGAGGCCCCGGTCCGCGCGGCTGGTCAGCTGTACGCCGGTCGTACCCTGGTCTTCGAGGAGTGCCGGGAGCCGGACACGATCACGATCGGTCCGGCGGCGCTGGACGCGCTCCGCGCTCCGCTGGCTCTGCTGCTGGACAGTGCCCGGTGGTACACGGCGGCCGGTGCGGCCCTCTACCGGCGGGCGCTTCGGACCCTCTTCGACCAGCTCGCCACCCGGCGGCCGGGTGGGCCGGTGCCGCTGGCGGAGCTGTGGCTGGCCGCCCGGGGAGTGCTCATCGACGACCCGGAGCCGGTGGTGCGACCGCTGACCCGCGCCCTGGCCGCCCGCTGGGAACGGCTGCTCGCCGTCGACGACGGCGAGCGCCGGGTGTGGCGGGACGCCGCCGGTCTGCGGGCCGGCGTCGCCGCCGCGTTCCCCGCCGGCCCGCCGGGCTGGCCGGCGGCGGCCCAGCACAGCCCGGACCTGATGATCGCCGCGCCGGACCTGGCCGCCGTGGTCGCCGGGAACGTCGACTGGGTCCTCGGGGAGCTGCACCCCGGATACCACACGATGCGGTACGCCAGCTGGGTGGAGTGCCACCCCGCGCCGGACGAGTTGGCCCGGGCGATGGCGGCGGACCTGTCGGCCGGCACGGTCCGGCTGGCGTCCACGGGCGCGCAGGGCGGCAGCGCGACCCGGTTGTCCCCGAGACTGCACGCCCCCGCGGATCGTCGTCTGGTCTTCGCCCCCGACACCTGCGGCCATGACCCGGAGCACGACCTGGTGGTCGGTGGCTGCGAGGTGCTCGACAGCGACGGCCGGCTCGTCGTCCGGCGGCGCCGCGACGGCGTGTGCCACGACCTGCTGGAGGTGCTGGCGGACCTGGTGGCGGCCAACCTGATGCCGCACTTCCGGCTCCTCTCCCCGGCTGCGCACCGGCCCCGGTTGACCATCGGCAGGCTCGTGGTGAGCCGTGAGTCGTGGACCCTGCCCGCCGGCGCCATCGACTTCGCCGCCGACCCCGACGAGGCCCGCCGGTTCCGCCGCGCCCGGGCCTGGGCGGGCCGGCACGGGCTGCCCCGGCACGTCTTCGTCCGGTGCACCGGGGAGAAGAAGCCGGTCTATGTCGACCTGGCCGGCCTCGCCTCGGTGGAGGTGCTCTCCCGCGCCGCGCGACGGGCGGCGCGGACCGCCGGGGCAGACGCCCGGGTCACCGTCACCGAGATGCTGCCCGCCCCCGACCAGCTCTGGTTCACCAGCCCGGACGGTCAGCGGCGCAGTGCCGAACTGCGCTTCGTCGCCTCGCCGGGGTGACCCACCGTCGATCCCCGGCGATCAGGACCGGTCATCGCACCCGGACCCGGCATCCTCGTCGAGGTGCCACGTCCTCGCCACGGTCGCGACCCGGCCCGCGCCGCGTCCGTGCGCTGCCTGCCGTGCGGCGAACCCATCGACGTGCACGAGTCTTCGCTCGTCGGCCCACCACTCGACACAGAGACCACTGGCCATGTCGAGGCGTCGAAGGGTGGGATGGCGGTCCAGCAGTCGCTCCCGGTGGGCGTCGGCGTCGGGCGGCGTCTCGGTGGACCGGAGATGCTGACGGTGGGCGTGGTGCAGCAGGGCGTCGCACTCGATGAAGAGTCCAGCGACGGAAAGGCGGGGACGGCGGTGTTCAGGTGGCCGAACCACACCGTGCCGTCGGGACGCGGGAAGCCGTAGCGGCAACCGTCCGGATCGGTGTCCGAGATGGCGAAGTCGAACCTGATCTGTTTCTCGTCGTGGTCGACGTCGAACACGGGCTCGAAGACGATCTCGCTCTCGCGGGAACGCGCTGCGGTACGTCAGCCCGGAGTACCGACGCTGGAGGTGTCGCAGCGCGGCCAACGCCTGTTCGTCGCTGTGTCCGAACGTCGCCTTCATGGCCGCCCGGCAACGGTCGTCGTCGGGCCGGTGCCGACCGGCATCACGCGGGCGTTCTCGGCCAGAAAGGCCCGTGCCCGGCCGCGGAGCGGAGCCGCTGCCTCGAGGACGTGTGCCATCCGTGCATCATCCCCGAACCCGCTGCCGGGGCTTCGAGCGACACCTCACCAGGCTGACGTTCGAGCGCGTACGCGCCGGCGGCTTCGCGGAGGTGACCGACACCGTCTCGCACGTCGCCGGAGGACCCGCGCGTACGTGACAACCAATCACAAGGTTGCGCTTTGTCGCATTTGGGCATAGTTCGAGGACTGTTGGTGTGGTGAGTTGTTGGCTCTGGTGTGGATGTTTGGGAAGTGGAGCGTCTGGGTGAGGGTCTGGCCGAGTTCACCGGTGAGGTGTTCGGGTCGTTGACTCGTGCTGGGTGGCAGGACCGGGCTGGGCAGTATGTGCGTGGGTCGATGGTGGATGGGCGGCGTAAGTCGATCCAGCCGATGGCGGGGCATCTGCCGGGTGTGCATGATCAGGCGTTGAACCATTTTGTGACGAACAGTCCGTGGGACGTGGTGCCGGTGCGGCGGCGGCTGGCGGTGCGGATGGATGAGGCGATCGGGCCGGCGGCGTGGGCTCTGGATGACACGGGTTGGCTCAAGTGCGGTAGGGCGTCGCCGGGTGTGGCTCGGCAGTACACCGGTACGGCGGGCAAGGTCACCAACTGTCAGATCGGGGTGAGTCTGAACCGGGTCACCGATGTCGCGTCGTGTCCGGTCGACTGGCGGTTGTTCCTGCCGGAGTCGTGGGATCCCGCCTCGCCGGCCGCTGCGGCTGATGTCGATGCGCGGCGTGTGCGATCGCAGATCCCTGGCGAGGTCGGGCATCGGGAGAAGCGGCGTCTCGGGTTGGACATGATCGACGAGGTGATCGGGTGGGGGCTGACGCCGCCGGTGATCGTGGCGGACGCCGGGTACGGCGACAGCGGCGAGTTCCGCCACGGCCCGATTGGGCGTGGCTTGTCCTATGTGGTGCAGATGGCCACCACGATCGGCGTTTAACGGCAGGAAGCGGCACGGACCGCGCCACCGGCAGCGTGGACAGGCCGGCGACCGACACTGCGATACCGCAACCCCGCGACCTCGGTCAAGGATCTGGTCCTGTGCCACGGCGCTGCCGCGGCCCAGCCGGTGTACTGGCGTGACGGCTCCCGTAACCGCGCCGGCCGGCCCGTGAGGATGCGCTCCCGGTTCGTGTTCCTACGGGTCCGCCCAGCCGGACGGGTCCTACTCGCCGCACACCGCGACCAGGACCTACCCGAAGCGTGGCTGATCGCCGAATGGCCACCCGAGCGCGACGAACCCACCAAGTACTGGCTGTCGAACCTGCCCGCCACCACGCCGAAACGCACCCTCATCCGATGGGCGAAACTCCGCTGGCGCATCGAACACGACTACCGCGAACTGAAAACCGGACTCGGCCTCGACCACTACGAGGGCCGCACCTGGCAAGGCTGGCACCACCACGTCACCCTCGTATCCGCCGCCCACGCCTTCTGCACCCTGCAACGCCTCGACCCAAAAGCCCCCGCGCCGGCCTGACCCTCTACGCCCTACTGGTGAGCTGGCGTTCTACCGCTGCTGGGCGCCGGGCCCGGTCACACTCGCCCAACTGGTCCGCGTGGCCGGAATCAGATGGATCGTGGAAGAGAGTTTCCAGACCGGAAAGGGACAGGTTGGGCTTGACCAGCACCAGGTCCGCCGCTGGACGTCCTGGCACCGGTTCACCACCCTCGCCCTGGCAGCCCTCGCGGTCCTCGCGATCTGCGCCGCCGCCGCCCGATCAGCAGACCGTCCCGCTCAACCCGACATGATCGACCTGACCGTCAACGAAATCCGCCGCCTGATCAACGTCCTACTGATCCGGCCGACGCGCAGCATCGCCTACCACCTGCGCTGGTCACGATGGCGACGCCACCACCAGGCACGAGCCAGACGAGCCCACTACGCCCGGCGACTCACCCTCGAACTCCAGCCATGATCACGAATGGCGGCTGCCGTACTATGCCCTCGCACAGACCGCCGGGGCGTTCGTCGCGGCCCTGATCATTCGCTGGAACTACAGCGAGGTGCTGCAGCGGTTTGACCCGGGCTTGACCAGCAAGAGTCAGGGCGTCTTCTCGACTCTGCCGGGTGCTGGCATGACTGAGTGGGGCGCCCTGCGTGACCAGATCATTGGCACGGCGATCCTGCTGTTTGTGATCTTTGCCGTAACCGACGCCCGCAACTCTTTGCCCGGTGCCAACCTTGCCCCGCTGATCGTCGGCCTGATCGTGGTCGCGATTGGCATGGCGTTCGCCGTCAACGCCGGCTACGCGATCAACCCGGCCCGTGACTTCGGCCCCCGCCTCGCGTCCTTCCTCACCGGGTACGAGACGGCCTTCCTGGACCCGAGTGGATATCCGTACTTTTGGGTGCCCATCATCGGGCCGCTAGTGCCGTGACCACGAACGTTCACGGTGTTGGTTGACACGCCGTCTGGCCTGCCGGCCGGGCGGCGTCGTGGCGGTCAGGCTGTGGCGGTGGCAGAACTCGTTCGCGTGCGGCGGCTCAGTGATCAGGAGGGTCAGCAGCTGCTGAGGATCACTCGTAGAGGTACCGGCTCGCCGATCCGGTTGCGGCGGTCGATGGTCGTGCTCGCTTCGGCTGGTGGGAACACGGTGCCGGCGATCGCCCGCTTGGTCCAAGCCGATGAGGACACGATCCGGCAGGTCATCCACCGGTTCAACGAGATGGGGATGGCCAGCCTGGACCCTCAGTGGGCGGGTGGCCGTCCCCGCCAGATCAGTCCTGACGAAGAGCAGTTCATCGTCGAGACGGCCAACACCCGCCCCGAGAAGCTGGGGCGGCCGTTCACCCGGTGGAGCATCCGCAAACTCGCCGACCACCTGCGCCTGCACGCGACCCGCCGTGTGCGGATAGGGCGGGAACGGCTACGGCAGATCCTGCAGCGGCATCGGATCACCTTCCAGCGGACCAAGACGTGGAAGGAGTCCACCGACCCACACCGCGATGCCAAGCTCGCCCGGATCGAGTACGTCAGCAGCAGCTTCCCGCAGCGGGTGTTCGCCTTCGACGAGTTCGGGCCCCTGGCCATCCGCCCGCAGGCCGGCACTGGATGGGCGCCCGCGAGCGTCCGCACCGGCTGCCCGCGAACTACCACAAGCTGCACGGGGTCCGGCAGTTCCACGGCTGCTACAGCCTCGGTGATGACCAACTCTGGGGCGTCGTGCGCCGTCGTAAGAGCGCCGCGAACACCCTCGCCGCGCTCACATCGATCCGCGCCGCCCGACCGGATGGGGCACCCATCTACGTCATCCTGGACAACCTGTCCGCGCACAAGAGCCGCGAGATCCGCACGTGGGCGGCACGGAACAAAGTTGAGCTCTGCTTCACCCCGACCTACGCCTCCTGGGCCAACCCCATCGAGGCCCAGTTCGGACCGCTGCGCACCTTCGTCATCGCCGGCTCGAACCACCCCAACCACCCCGCGCTGACCCGGCGACTGCAGGCCTACCTACGCTGGCGCAACGCCAACGCCCGCCACCCCGACGTCCTGGCCGCCCAACGCCGAGAACGCGCCCGCATCCGCAGCGAACGACAACGACGCTGGGGCCAGCCAGCTACCCGAGCAGCCTGACCCCAACACCGCAAACGTTCGTGGTCACAGCACTAGGCGGTGTCTTCAAAGGATCTTGGTGTCGGATGATGTAGCGCGTGGGTCGTCGCTACGAGTTGTCTGACGTCGAGTGGGAAGCGCTGTCGAGGTACCTGCCGTCGGCGGTGACGGGTGGTCGGCCTCGGGTCGATGACCGGAGGGTGCTCAACGGGATCGTGTGGAAGATCCGAGCCGGGGCGGCGTGGCGGGACGTGCCCGCCCGCTACGGATCCTGGCAATCGATCTACACCCGTTTCCGCAGGTGGGCCCTGGACGGGACATTCGAGCGGATGCTGTCCGGGGTCCAGGTCGACGCGGACGCTGCCGGTGACATCGACTGGCTGGTCTCGGTCGACTCGACCATCGTGCGAGCCCACCAGCACGCCGCCGGCGCTAAAGGGGGCGGCGAGAAACGGACGAACCACAAGATCACGCCCTCGGTCGATCTCGAGGTGGACTGACCACCAAGATTCACCTCGCCTGCGACGGCCTGGGCCGAACCCTGGCGTTCGTGCTCTCCGGCGGCAACGTCAACGACTGCACCCGCTTCACCCAGGTCCTCGCCGACATCCGTGTCGAGCGGCCGGGTCCCGGCCGGCCCCGCGTGCGCCCGGACCACGTCATCGCCGACAAGACATCCCACGCAATTTGGTGTCAAGCTGCGGTGGGTAGCTGTTGTGGTTGGGGTGGGGTGAAGGCGGTTGTCTCCTGGTAGAGCTGTCGGGTTTGCAGGCAGTGGTGAAGGCAGCCAAGGAGCCGGTTGGACAGGTGGCGCAGGGCGGCGGTGTGGCCGTCGCCGGCGGTTCGTCGGCGTTGGTAGTGAGCGTGGGCGCCGGGGGAGGCGGTGAGGGCGGAGAAGGCCCAGAGATGGCTGGCGTGGGCGAGGCGCTGGTTTTTCACTCGTCGGTGCATGACGATCAGGCTCTTGCCGGAGGCGCGGGTGATCGGGGCGGAACCGGCATACGATTTCAGTGCTCGTGTATCAGCGAAGCGGGATCGGTCATCTCCGATTTCGGCGAGTACCCGGGCGCCGATGAGTCGACCGAGGCCTGCGAAGCTGGTGATGATCTCGGCGTCCGGGTGTTGATCAAAAGACTGTTCTGCGGCCGTGGCCAGTTCTTCGGCGTTGAGGCAGGCGGTGTCCAACGCGCGCAGTAGGGCTAGTAGTGCTTTGTTAGGTCGGGACGAGTTGGTGGCAGAGAGGGCAGAGTCCGAGCCAGGTCGCGAGTAGGTATTGCAGTTCGCGGAGGATGGCGTAGAGGCTCAGGCCTGCCCTGCTGCTTTTGGGTGTGTCAGCCTCAGTTGGGTGAGGAACAGTTGGGCGGCTGCGGTGAGGGTGACGTGGCGGTGCCAGCCGATCCAGGATCGTCCTTCGAAGTGGTCGAGGCCGAGGGCGGTTTTGAGTTCGCGGTAGTCGTGTTCGATGCGCCAGCGGCTTTTGGCCAGGCGGACCAGTTCGGCAAGGGGCGTGTCGGTGGGTAGGTTGGACAGCCAGTAGTCGCTGGGTTCGTCCTGGCTGGGAGGCCATTGCACGAGCAGCCAGCATTCGGGCAGGACGCCGTCGTCGCCGCGGTGGGGGCCGCGTTGGATGGCCCGGCCGGCGGGACGCACCCGCAGGGCGAAGAAGTGCCCGGACAGGTCACCGGCGGGCCGGTCCGGGGTGCGTTCGGGTGTGGGTAGCCGGTCGCGCCAGCGCACCAGACGCGCCGCGTCGGCGCCGTGGGTGAGGGCGAGGTTTTTCAGGGTGCGGGCTGGCTGGGGGTAGCGCGGTGTGGGATGCGGGCCGGCTCCGGCGTAGGGCACCTGCACGGGTTGGGCGTGGCCGGGTTGCGCGGTGGTCGACGACGTGGTCGCCACGATGTAGGGAATGCCGCGTTCGGTCAGGCCCTGACGGAACTCGGCGACCTGCCCGTAGCCGGCGTCGGCGGTCAGCAGCGGTGGACACAGTCCCCACTCGGCCAACTCGTCGAGCATTTCCAGGGCCATCAGCCACTTCGGCCGGTACCGCTCGGTGTCGGGGGCCTTGGATGCCGCCCGCCGACGGCGGATCTGCGCGATCTGCTCGACGGGTGGCAGCCGCACCCGCGAGTGGGGTTTCTTCGCCCCGGCCTGATCGCGGGTGACGGGCTGCTGGCGCAGCCTGCGGGCGTGCGGGTTCGCGGGCTTGCCGTCCGGGCCGGGCACGCAGCCCTCGTCCCAGGACTCCGGCAGGAACAACCGCCAGTTCAGCACCGCCGATGCCGTGTCGGTCGCCGCGTGAACACTGACGGCGATCTGGCAGTTGGCGACCTTGCCCAGGGTGCCGGAATACTGCCGGGCCACACACGCCGAAGCCTTGCCGTCCTTCGGGAATCCGGTGTCGTCGACCACCCACACCTGCGGCGTCACCACGTCGACCGCAGCGGTGGCCATCCGCCGTCGCACACCGCCGACGTCCCACGTGGACGAGGTTAGGAACTGCTGCAACTGCTGGTGATCAACGCCGAGCCGCTGCGCCATCGGCTGCATCGACTTGCGCCGACCATCCAGCATCAGCCCACGCAGATACCGCAGACCCGTCGCCCGCTGATCCGACCGCGGCAACCCCGCGAACACCCCTGCGGCGAAGTCCTCCAACTGCCCCCGCACCCGGGCGAGTTCCCGTTCATCCACCGGCGCAGCCAAACACCGCCACGGTGCTCATATAAGCGACACGCCACAACGACCTAACAAAGCACTATTAGGGCTACAGCTCCAAAGCCATCCGCGTCGACCTACGCCGACGCGGCATCGGGCACACCATCCCAGAACGCGCCGACCAGCAGGCCAACCGCCGCCGACGAGGCAGCCGAGGCGGCCGGCCACCAGCGTTCGACAAGCAGCTCTACAAACGGCGCAACGTCGTCGAACGCTGCTTCAATCGGCTCAAGCAGTGCCGCAGCCTCGCGACGCGCTACGACAAGACAGCGACCTCATACCGGGCCACCGTCACCATCGCCGCGCTACTCCAATGGTTGTGAACCTTTGAAGACACGGCCTAGCGGTCGGTCTCCATTGCGGCTGCTTGCCGTGTTCCCATCGCCAAACGGTTGTGCGGTCCCTTCACCGGCCCGTAGCGGTCGGTCTCCATTGCGGCGTCGAGTGGCTGATGGGCCTACCCGCCGGATGGGTTACTCCTTCACCGGCCCGTAGCGGCCGGTCTCCATTGCGGCCGTCATAGTGCTACCCGGCTCGCCGGTGTGAGAGCGGCCCTTCATCGGCCCGTAGCGGTCGGTCTCCATTGCGGCCAGGCGAGTCCGAGCGCTGGCACGAGTGCGGCGGTCAGCCTTCATCGGCCCTTAGCGGTCGGTCTCCATTGCGGCATGGGGCGAGTGCCGGGCAGCTACAATCCATAGCTGACTACCACGTCATCGTTCATGCACTGTGATGGTGGGGCGGCGGTATCGATCGCCCCTCGGACACTCAAATATGATCTCCCGCACTGCAGGTCAGGCCCCCTCCAGCGAGGGGGCCTGATTCGTTGTAGGGGACCGGTAGGGGAACTCAGTTTTGGCCGTCGGTCCTGCGGCGCATGATCCCGTCGGCGTAGCCCTCCGCGTAGGTGGCCCGGACGGCTTCCTCGGCTTCGGCGGCGGAAGGTGAACCTCCAGCAGGCGCCGTTGATCGACGACCGCCGTCTGCCTGCGGGTGTCCGCCCGGGCAAGCAACTCGCCCAGGACGAATTCCTGGCGCCGCACCTCCATGTCGTGGCCCATCCCGTCGATGGCATCCCAGCAGTGCCGGACTTCGTTCCGGAGCCACGCGTTCTCCTGCCGGAGCCGGTATATCTCCTGCTGGTACAGGCGTTCGCGCTTACTGGTCATTGCGCGCTGGTAGGCGGCGGTGGCGGCGTGTGCCGCGCGGGCGACCAGTGGCATGGCGGGGCGACGGTGGGGGTGGGAGGGGTAGTTCACGCTGTCGAAGACCTCCGGTGAGTGCCGGTCAGGGCGTGCTAGGCCGTGTCTTCAAAGGTTCACAACCATTGGAGTAGCGCGGCGATGGTGACGGTGGCCCGGTATGAGGTCGCTGTCTTGTCGTAGCGCGTCGCGAGGCTGCGGCACTGCTTGAGCCGATTGAAGCAGCGTTCGACGACGTTGCGCCGTTTGTAGAGCTGCTTGTCGAACGCTGGTGGCCGGCCGCCTCGGCTGCCTCGTCGGCGGCGGTTGGCCTGCTGGTCGGCGCGTTCTGGGATGGTGTGCCCGATGCCGCGTCGGCGTAGGTCGACGCGGATGGCTTTGGAGCTGTAGCCCTTGTCGGCGATGACGTGGTCCGGGCGCACGCGGGGCCGGCCGGGACCCGGCCGCTCGACACGGATGTCGGCGAGGACCTGGGTGAAGCGGGTGCAGTCGTTGACGTTGCCGCCGGAGAGCACGAACGCCAGGGTTCGGCCCAGGCCGTCGCAGGCGAGGTGAATCTTGGTGGTCAGTCCACCTCGAGATCGACCGAGGGCGTGATCTTGTGGTTCGTCCGTTTCTCGCCGCCCCCTTTAGCGCCGGCGGCGTGCTGGTGGGCTCGCACGATGGTCGAGTCGACCGAGACCAGCCAGTCGATGTCACCGGCAGCGTCCGCGTCGACCTGGACCCCGGACAGCATCCGCTCGAATGTCCCGTCCAGGGCCCACCTGCGGAAACGGGTGTAGATCGATTGCCAGGATCCGTAGCGGGCGGGCACGTCCCGCCACGCCGCCCCGGCTCGGATCTTCCACACGATCCCGTTGAGCACCCTCCGGTCATCGACCCGAGGCCGACCACCCGTCACCGCCGACGGCAGGTACCTCGACAGCGCTTCCCACTCGACGTCAGACAACTCGTAGCGACGACCCACGCGCTACATCATCCGACATCAAGATCCTTTGAAGACACCGCCTAGTCGAACACACGTATGAACAGATGGGAAGACTTCTCGGGGGTGTGTCGATGGATGGCCGCCGAGATAGGGCGGCGATGGTGCGCGACCGAGGGCCACGACCCCGCACGGAGGCCCCGTCACCGTTGCTCGTGATCACTTATCAGCCCGAACAATTTTAGTAGCGTATCCATAGTCGACAACTCATATCGACGAATGATTTTTGGACGTCCGTTGACGGTTTGAATGTCCGCTACTTCATAGCGGACAGCTCGAACCTGTTCGGAACCACCATTCCGTGGTAGGGCGTACGCCGCGACGCGCCGGAACATCCATACGGACAGGTGACGGCGTGACGTGCGGGCAGGGAGTACCGTCGATGGCGGCAGGGCGCCGGTTGTAGCGGCCGGCGCCCGCCACCCCAGACCGCTACCTGGGAGAACCAATGCCGGCACCGACACGCACCATCGTGGACCCGAGATTCGGCGCCGAGCTGCGTCAGCGGCGCGAATCGCACGGCTTGACGCTGCGGCAGTTGGGCGTGGCGGTCAGCTACGGCAAGAGTCTGCTGCACCAGTTAGAGACCGGCCGGACCCGGCCAACAGTGGACGTCGCCGTGCGCCTGGACGACGCCCTGGCCGCGGGCGGGGCCCTGGCCGCTCTCGTCGCCGACATGCCCACCCCCAGCGAGCGCGCCACATATGCGGCCGAGCATCCCCGCCGGGTTGACCACGGTGCCGTGGATGCCCTGGCCGATCTGCTCGCCAGCTACCGGCGCCTAGAGGACAGCATCGGTTCAACTCTGGTTGTCGATCCGGTCCGCGTGCAGCTCGACACCGTTTTGTCCCTGCTGCGAGATGCCGGCCACCAGGTCCGGCCGGCGGTTGTGGATATGGCCGCACAATGGGCCCAATTCGCCGGGTGGCTAGGGATTGCCACCGGTGATGACCGCGCCGCCACAATGTGGCTCGGGCGCGCGCTGCAATGGTCCACCGAGGCCGGAAATCAAGATTTGATCGCTGCTGTGCTCTCGTTTCAGGGCCACCAGGCCGAGGGGTGCGGGGACCTGCCAACCATGATCGGCCTGTCCGGGGCGGCCCGCCGAGACGATACGGTCCACACCGCGCTACGCGCATACTCCACCGGGCAGGGCGCCCGCGGCCTAGCCATGGCCAACGCCCACCCACGCGAGGTAGTCGGCCTCCTCAGCGAGGCTGCCGATCTTGCTAAGCAGGCCATCGGCCAGCCCCTGTCGCCGTGGGGCTACTGGTACACGCCCGCGTTTTTCGCTGTGCAGCAGGGGATTGTGTGGCGGTACCTGGGCGCCCGGGACGACCGGGCCAACGATCGGTCCCTGCGGTTGCTGACCGCCGGGGTCGCCGAGGCGAGTGAGGACGCCCGCGGATCGGACTGGCACGGCCGACACCTGGTGCACCTCGCGGTGGCGCACATGCAGGCCGGGGACACCAGCACTGCCCGGCAGGTCCTGGACGAAGCTCGCGCCATCGCCGACGCCACCTCGTCGCGGAAGCTGGCTAGGCAGGTCGCCGAGGCTGTCCGCCGCCTGTCCGCTACCCGGTAACGGACAGCGCCCATCCTGACAAGTAGCTCGGTGTCACCACAGGATCATTCTGGGTGGTGACACTGGTGCCGTTGCCGCCTCGACCTGATCGAGGGGAGCACGCGCATGATCCGGCTACTCCGCCGACTCCGTCGCCACCGGCCCGTACGGCTGGACGCGACCGGTCCTGCCACGGTGTATTCGGCGCGGGCCGGCGCCTACCGCCCGCTGTGGGACCAGCCGACGGTGATCCTCGATAGCCGGCCGTTGATGACCCGGTTGGCTCGGCAGCGGGCCTGCCGCCGGTGATGGCCACCCACGCCCGGCCGCGCTCCGGCAGTCTGTCGACGGTCCAGCTACGCAACCGGATGATCCTGTCCGCCCGGCGGATCATCGCCGAGCACTGGCCGCGGGTGGACCGGTGCCCGATCTGCCGGTCCGCCTGGCCGTGTCCGCCCACGTTGACCGCCTACGACTACCTCGGCTCGGTCGGGCAGGGGAACTGGGCGCCCCCGCAGCGCGCCGGGAGTAGGCGTTGACGCCCGGCGACGCGACCATCCGCCGGTGGTGGCGGGACCTGAACGACCACCGCCAAGTCGACGGCCGTTGCCCCGTGTGCGGCACCCCGCGGCGGTGCTGGCCCTGGGCGGAGGCGTACGCCGGGCTGCTCGCCCACGACCTACTCGGATCGCCCCGGGACCGTCGCCACCACGCTGCTCAGGGATCCAGCCGGATTTAGCGGCAGGCGAGGCTACCGGGCTGGACCTGGCCTTCGGCCCCGACACCCGACGAGTGCGAGGTTTCGGAGGCTCGATCCGCGGAGGCAGACCTTTGACCCAAGGCCGGGGGCGAGCACGTTGGCCTCCCCCCCCGGTTTACGTGCTGATCAGCTTTCTTCGGACTGCGGAGCAAGGCGACGGAGCCTATCTGCCCGTTGAGCACGTGCTTCTCTGTATGTCCGCTCTTGGTCGGTTTCTAGGCGACGCGGGAGTGTTCGAGAAGCCCGCCGGCCCTCGCCGTACTTGTCGGACTGGCGAATGATCCGCTCTGGAGCGTGGTCGCTTGGCCAAGCCTGGATCAGGTAGTCCTCGACGGGGTCTGTCGCAACAAGGTCAGTGGCGATGTCACGGCCTCGAGCGTGCACCCGCATCCTGTAGGTGCCCGGACCTGCCGGCGTGAGGTCTGGCAAGTCTGGACCATCATCTCCGAGTGCATGCACCGCGACCCTACCCTGCGGCGCGACGAGCGACACCTCGACGATCTCTTCCCAGCTTTCAAGAACTGGCGGTGGTGCACTCGGGTGCGCTTCCACCGTTACCGCTACATTGCCCGTGTGGATTCCGGTAAAGATGGCGGCGACCCCAGTATATGTTGACACAAGGCCGTTGCTGCTATCGGTCATCTCGGCGAAGTGTTCCGTCTCTTCGCGAACGAAGAATAGGTGGTAGCTTACGCGTACGGATCCCCGTCCAGATGTTAGTGGGCTCATGGCTACACCTTAGATCGGTAAGTGGTAGGAAGTGGTCGGAGGTGGGCGCCCTCCGACCACTCTAGATTCAGCCGTGCCGGCAGCGAAGTACATCGGTCACCGACCTCCGAGCCAGACCTTCGCAAACCCTACGAAAATCAGTCCTGAGTGGACCAAATCCATACGTGGAAAGGGTCGCGGTCTAGGATTCGATTCTCCTGGTACATCTTGTTGATACCCGTGCCGCCCTCGCTGTTTTGTTCCGCGTTGATCATGCAGGCGCTGTATCCTGTGGCTCCGGTTGCGCCGGTGGGTAGTGCGCTGATGGAGCAGACTTCGAGAGTGCGACCCGTCCCACCACCAGTAGACGCACCCTGGTATGTGGAAGCGAAGGGGTATTCGTCACAACTCTTGCCACTCGGTCGAGGATATGAGGTAGGACATGCCTTGTTTCTGTTCTTGACTTTTAGGGTCTCGTCGGTTAGCCGGGTGAGTGGGCTGCCATTGGGCGCGAGGCCGGGGTACGCACCAGGGAGGCCGGACTGCTGGGCGTTCCAGATATGATTAGCCAGTTCGGGATAGGTGTTCCACTGGTAGCTCAGCACACCTGGCCAGTCTGGCCAAATGCATCCCGCGATACGGTAGCCGGGCACTGCATTGTCGCAACGAACAGTGGGATACGGAGCTGCCACCTCAGTGGTCTGGCCGCCAACCCAGGCAGGGTTGTAGAAGCGGTAGTGCCAGCTAGCATTTGCATTACCTGTGCTGCCAACCGCACTGGATGTTCCCCGGAAATATGC
Source organism: Salinispora pacifica DSM 45544 (assembly GCF_000378845.1). Lineage (NCBI taxonomy): Bacteria > Bacillati > Actinomycetota > Actinomycetes > Micromonosporales > Micromonosporaceae > Salinispora > Salinispora pacifica. Next base: position 5,175,634 of record NZ_KB905359.1, read on the forward strand.
CTCGCCACCTTGGCGGGTATCGAGAATGACGGACTGTCGAGGAAAGTCGCTACTACTCGTAGTGCATGCGCCACTGCATTCGGTGCGAGCATCCACGGTCGTGCCGGCAATAGTGCCCCAGCCGCCATACAGGGATACTTCGACCTGCTGCGCCCAATTCAGGGTGGTCGATGACCCATACGCATAGGCGTATTCATTCAATAGCAGTTGCCCGACTAGTTGGCCAGTTTGTACATTTGTAATATCTACTCGCACACCGCGAATGCGGCAAGCTTCTTCTCGAGTACCCCACCACTGTCCGTCAAATGCATTGTCGTAGCAGTATTGCGGCAGTTCTAGCGGTGCGGCGACGCGCATGTCACCCTGCTCGGGAAGTTTGCCTTCCTCTCCGACCACAACGCAAGCAACAACTTCTTTCCCGGTAATGGCGGTGCGCCTTTTGTGACGTTCAACTACCTCATCGCAGGACTCACTGTTTGGTGCGGTTGCGGTTCCGGCAGTCCCTGCTGGCAGGGCCGGCGGTTTGGGCTGCGACGGGATGGGCGTGGCGGATCCGACCGTTTCGGTCACCGCTGCTGCCGGGCCTGAAATCGACAGGAGTCCCGATAGGACGAGGGTCGCGGATAGAAGCAATCTAGCACTTGTCTTCATTGGCTACTTTCTTCAGATAGAAAGAACGGCAAGGTTGTAGTAGGGCAATGTCACCACTCGAGCTGAAGCCGGATCGCAGGTATTGCGATACGAAGTCTCTAGCCTAAAACGGCTGATCGGTCCCATCGCTACTGGCTGACTGAATTAGATCGAAAGTCCAGGAGCGCTGCCTAAACACGCTAAACGCACCTTCCGTAGCCTCTGCCGCCGCAGTGCAGATTCGTAGTGGCGGCGTTCTCGGACCCCTGGCCGGGGCACCACTTAATGAACTCCGATAGACACGACAACGCCCCGCCCGGACGTGCAGGGTTCCGGCAAGGTGAAGATATGGCCGTTTCAGTCGAGTCCGAGTAGTTGGAGTGGCTGGTATGGGTTTCGGCTGTTGTGCCGTAGGGCTGCAGCGATGGTGGTGATGCCGGTTAGCCGGAGCAGGTTGATCGCCGTGTTGCGCAGAGTGGCCATGGCGCGGGGTGCGTTGCCGGTGCGTAGGCGGCTGGCGTCCTCGGCGTAGGTGGTGTCGCGGAGGTGGTGCAGAGTTTCGATGGCCCAGTGCCCGCGCAGCCAGTCGGCCAGTTCGGCAGGGCCGGCCTGGGCTGCGCTCAGGTTGGTGATCGCGTAGACGGTGACGGTGGAATCAACTCCCCGCAGATCGCACATACTCGTTCAGAGTGCAAGCAAACAACCTGGCGGGTGACAGCGATTTCTCCAACATTGCCACGGCGACACCATGGGAGCCGACTTTCGAATGGGCTAGGTACTCACCGAGGAAAGCGTTCCTATGGGAGCGGACGTCCAAATGGCTTATTATGCGACAGACGTACAACTGTGGCGGGCTGCCAGGCAACGACCTCTGCGTGGAAGAGATGCAATTCAGGTCGACGGGTGGCGAGTACTACTGGCAGGTAGGCACCGACGGCGCGAGATACCAAACATTCGTAGCTGGCGCGAATTATTACAGAGCAAGAAAATGCGCTTCACCCGGACTCATTTGCACGCTACCCGGAAATTGGGAATGGAATTCCAGTCCAGCATGCCAGGGGTAGCCGTTGATCTACGGGATAGTTGTGATGTGTGATCCATCGACCGGCATCCGGATGCCAATGAATACACCGCCGCCTCCTGTCGCCCATCCTGTTTAAGAAGAAAACGGGTCTGCCGCTGCCGTGTTCGAGCAGCGGCAGAACCCTACATAGGCTTGTCAACTCGTTGGCCGGTTGTGCGTGGCATCTTTGGGAGGACATACTGTGACGGTGGCAAGTTCAGATCCGGACAAACCCAACAGGCCAGACACCGGACCACCCACCGACCCACTGAAGTTCAGGACCGCCGACAGTCCCAGCCCGTACCTGTTTGAGTCGAAGGTCGAGATGCTTGGCCGGCTAGCCGAGGCCCGTACACCTCGTGCACGACTCGCGACCAAAGCCTTGGTCTGGATGATTTTGCTGGCGATGCTTGTGAGCATTCTTTGGTCGATCATATCTGCACATTAGCCCGGGTTTTTACGAAGTGACGCGCCCCGGTTGGCTGCCTCGCCAGGGTTCCGGCAAGGTGACGATATGGCCGTTTCAGTCGAGTCCGAGTAGTTGGAGTGGCCGGTATGGGTTTCGGCTGTTGTGGCGTAGGGCTGCAGCGATGGTGGTGATGCCGTTAGCCGGAGCAGGTTGATCGCCGTGTTGCGCAGAGTGGCCATGGCGCGGGGTGCGTTGCCGGTGCGTAGGCGGCTGGCGTCCTCGGCGTAGGTGGTGTCGCGGAGGTGGTGCAGAGTTTCGATGGCCCAGTGCCCGCGCAGCCAGTCGGCCAGTTCGGCAGGGCCGGCCTGGGCTGCGCTCAGGTTGGTGATCGCGTAGACGGTGACGGTGGACCAGCGGCCAGTGGCCAGGTTCAGCCGTCGGCGGCGGATCCGTAGTGCTTGTACGGCGTGGGGAAAGTCCAGGGCGAGTGGCCCGGTGCAGGTGACTGCTTGCAGGCGGCGGATGTCGTAGCGGCCGTGCCCGCGGGTGCTGGTCTCGTCCTGGATCGGGATCTTCGTCCAGGGCAGGGTCTTGAGCTGCCGATACAGACGCGGCTGGTTCTTCTTCACGGTGAAGACGTAGGCGGCCTTCTTGGTGTCGACCAGCCAGCGGGCATGCTCGCGCTGGGTGTGTAACGCGTCGGCGGTGACGACCACCGCGGTCAGGTCGAGAGGGCCCAGCAGCGGCTGGAAGCGGGTCAGCTCGTTGGTCTTGCCGTCGACGTCGACCTGGCCCAGGACCGTCCCGGTGTGCTGGTCGAGCACTGCGAGGAGATGCACCTGTTCACCGGCCGGGCCGCTGCCCCGCAAGGTTTTGCCGTCCACGCTGTACACCCGTCGCCCGGTGGTCGCCGCCGGCTGGCACGCGAGGACCCACCGACCGACCGTGTCGTCCAGGGCGTCGGCGTCGACACCGGCCAGGATTCGCCGGAACGTGGACTCGTCCGGAGCTCGATGCACCCCGGTGAACGGATCCCGGAACACGCCCAGTTCAGGGAGGACCTGCTGCGGCGCATCAGCGGCCCATTCCGCGACCGCCGCCGCGGAGCGGGCACCGGTCAGCACCGCCGCGACGGCAGTGGCCAGGACCGCGGGCAACGCATGGACGACACCGCGGGGGTCTCGCCGGTCCGGCACTGCCGCCAACGCCGTGACCAGGCTCGACCGGCGTTGGACCGGCAACGACTCATCCAGGTGGTCCGCGTGCACGGCCAACACATCAATCAGCGATGATGATCCCAACGGGCGTGGTCCTCTTTGATCTTCCCAGACTCGACACCTAGATGATCATCGAAAGGCCGCGCCCGTCTCTATACCACCATGATCCGGAGCGTCCCCACCCAACCGGCCACAACGGTCATATCGCTACCTTGCCGGAGCCCTGGGTGTGGGGTGGGGTGGTTGGTATACCAGGGGCATGGGCGCTTGCGCGTCCCCCTTCGCATGCTCCGGCTATAGGCGCATTACAGGGCCGGTGTCGTTGGAGCGGGGGTCGTGGCGCCAAGGCGATGAGGGTGCACGAATGTAGCGCAGGCTGTGTATGTTGATGGACATCAGGTCACCGGGCCCCTGCCTGAAGTGGATCCCACAAGTGGGTAGCGGGGTGCCTCCCCTTCGGCGATGAACGAAACCTGTCTCGGTGCGCCGAGGTGTCGGCAGGAATTAGACGATCACGATGAGGAAGTAGGAACACAAGTGTGCTCCGTTCCGTCGGCCCGGATGGCGGCCGATCGATGTCTATCACCGTGACGGTCCAGTAGCTACCCCGGTACTCTGGCCGCGGCCTTGCAAGGGGCGGTGTCGTCGCAGCACTCGGCAAAGCTCGCTGTTGGCAGGCTGTTACCATCGAAATTCAATTGTTATGTCATCGCCGACGCATCGCGATGGTGGGGTTGTGGTATCGATCCCCCCTCGGACACAAACCATTTCCCCACGGTGCGCGCTGAGTTCCACTTCAGCGCGCACCGTTTGCGTTTCGGGCTGGTAGTTCAGCCGGAGGCCGAGTTGCCGGTAGACCTTGGCCTTGTCGGCTGGGTCGGCGTCGCGGAGCACGGCGGCGATATCCCCGAGTGCGGTCACCAGGGCGGTGATTTCTGCTCGGGCCAGCCGGTGTGGGGTGATGCTCGCGAGTGCGTGTAGTTCTGCTTCGGCGCGGGCGCGGTCGGCCTGGGTCCGGGTGATCCAGGCGGTAACTACCGTCGGGTCTGCGCCAGCGTCGAGGGCGGCGCGGTGGCGCTCTAGCTTGGCGTCGCACTCGGTGATGATGCTCTGGGCTGGTATGCCGGTTGGGGGCGGATGGGCTACTGGTTGGGCGTCGGCCATCGCGGCGATGGTGTGTTCGAGGCGTTGGGGGGCGAAGGCGGAGGCGAGCCAGGTGTCGAGTGGGTCGGTGAGGGCGTCCTCGCGTAGGTACACGTTGCGGGGGTGTGGGAGATGGTGGCGAGGGCGTACTCCTGTGGGAATCGGCAGCGGTAGTAGGCGTGGCCGTGGTTGTACTGGCCTTGCATGCGTCGGTCGCAGGCGGCGCAGTAGATGATGAGGGTCTGCTGCACCGATAGGTGACAGTTTCAGTCACGCGGCCTGACTGGCCGGTGGGGTCATGGTGGTCTCGTACTCGTTAGGGGTCAACCGGGACAGAGAGTGTCGTCGGCGGCGGTGGTAGGTCCGTTCGATCCAGGTCACGATCGCGGTCCTGAGCTGCTGGCGGGTGGTCCAGGTCCGCCGGTCGAGGACGTTGTTCTGCAGCAGGCCGAAGAACGATTCCATGGCGGCGTTGTCGCCGGCGGCGCCGACTCTGCCCATCGATCCGGTCATGTGATGCTGGTGCAGGGCGTGGACGAATTTTCGGCTGCGAAACTGCCTGGGTTCAACCGGTCGTTGCAACGCTTGTTGGTTGGAGTAACCGTAGCTGCTCGTCGAGAGCTTCGGCGGGTGTCTTCCAGTCGAGGACCTTGCGGGGTCTGCTGTTGATCGCTGTTTGTACGGCGAGGAGGTCTTCGAGGCCCCAGCGGGACAGATCGGTGCCTTTGGGGAAGTACTGGCGTAGTAGCCCGTTGGTGTTTTCGTTCGTGCCGCGTTGCCAGGGTGAGTGGGGGTCGGCGAAGTAGACCGCAATGCCGGTATCGATCGTGAACTGGCTGTGGGCTGAGAGTTCTTTGCCGCGGTCCCAGGTCAGTGATCGCCGCAGACCCTCGGGCATGATGGTCATCGTGGACTGGAGTGCGTCCTTCATCGCGATGGCGCCGTAGCCGCCGAGGGCGGGCCCGTTCTTGACCGGCGGGACGGTTCCGTAGCCTTCGATGCGGGGAAGGTGGACCAGGAGCGTGTATCGGCTGGTGCGCTCGACGACGGTACCGATGGCGGAGCGGTGCAGTCCGATTATCAGGTCGCCTTCCCAGTGGCCGGGGACCGCTCGGTCCTTGACCTCGGCGGGTCGTTGGCTCAAGACGACATCAGCGGTGACATGCCCTTGCGGCCTGTTCCGCGAGCGTTCACGGGGCTTACGCAGCGCCCGACCGGTCCGCAGGCAGGCCACCAGCTCACGCGTGAGCGCGCCGCGTCCTTGGATGTAGAGCGCCTGGTAAATCGCCTCGTGGCTGATGCGCATATCTTCATCATCGGGGAAGTCGACGACCAGCCGTCGACTAATCTGCTCTGGGCTCCAGGCCGCCGCCCAGCGGCGGTCTGCACGGTGCGGCTTGTTCAGCCCTTTCCAGGTCGTCGCAGGGCCGGCGGCAACTGTCCCGTCACGACGGCACAGTTGCCCGCTCAGCCGGGCCTGTACGTACTCCTTCAGCCGCCGGTTACTCGCCAGCTTCGCCGGCTTGGGCCGCCGCGCGGTGACCTGTGCCTTCCACTGCGCCACGGTGGCCCGGTACTCAAGCTTGCCGCTGCGAGTCGCGGCATTGCGCCGCAACTCACGCGAGATCGTGCCCGGGTCCCGCCCGAGTTCCCGGGCGATCGCACGGACACCCTGCCCCTGCGCCTTAAGCAGCGCATTCTCCTCACGCTCGGAAAAAAGCGACAGGTAACGGCCGGAAGGCTCGGCCAGACTCAACGGCGGCATGCCACCAGCGTGACGAAACCACCGCACTGCAACAGGCGTCGACACACCGAGCTCAAGCGCTACCTCCTCAGTGCGCTTACCCCGCGCGATCAACCGCCAGAACGCACGCGCTGCACATGCCGCGCCGGCATCGGCCTGCCCGGCGAACGCATCGCCGGACGCAACGCCCGATCCGCCTGCTGCTGACGTCGCGCCATCCAAACACCTCCATCATCAAAGGTGTTGCGACGACCAGTTGAATTCGCCCTGCGACCCACGGTCGGTGTGCAGCACGCAGCCGGCCAGCCGGCCGCGTCGGGCTACAGCGTTGTACAGGGCGTTGACGGCCAGCCGGGACTTCATCCGTGAGTCGATGGAGTAGCCGACAATCCGCCTCGACCACGCGTCCTTGATCGCGCACAGGTAGAGCTTGCCCTCGCCGGTGCGGTGTTCGGTGATGTCGGCCAGCCACAACCGGTTCGGGCCCGCTGGCGGTGAAGTCCCGTTGCACGAGGTCGTTGTGAACCGGTGGACCGACCTTGCCGCCCTTGCCGCGCTTCTTGCGCTTACCGAAGGCGCTCCACCAGCCATTGTCCGAGCAGATCTTCCACCCGGTGCGCTCGGCCATCGCCTGGCCGGCGGCGCGGGCCTCATCGACCAGGAACCGGTACCCGAACTCCGGGTCATCGCGGTGGGCATCGACCAGGGCGTTCGCGCGATGAGCGGCGACGAGTTCGGCGTCACCGACGCTGCCGGCCGAGCCACCGGTAGTAGGGCTGACGAGCGATGTTCAATACCCGGCACGTCACCGCGACGGGGATCCCGTCGGCGGCCAGCTCGCTCACGAGCGGGTAGAGCCTTTTCCCGGCAGATGCGCCTGCGACAAGTAAGCAGCGGCCCGACGCAGGACCTCGTTCTCCTGCAGCAAGCGGATCCGTTTGCGGGCCTCGCGCAGCTCGGCTGACTCGCCACTGGGCGTGCCGGGCTTCGCGCCGGCGTCGATGTCGGCCTGACGCAGCCACTTGAACAACGTCATCGGGTGGACCCCGAAGTCCTTCGCGATCTGCTCGACCGTCACTCCCGCCTCGCGGTCACGAGCCACCCGCACGACGTCATCACGGAACTCTCGGGGGTAGGGCTTGGGCACACAGCGACATCCTTCCAGCCCGCCCACAGGGCAAGCCAACTCAGATGTCACCTACTGGTGCAGCAGACCCGTTAGGGGTAGCCGCGTCGTCGGTAGTGGCTGGTGCGGGCTTGGTGTTGGCGTCGTCGGCGCCATCGGGACCAGGCCCAGACGCGCTCTGGTGGGTGGGTTGAACGGACTACGAGTGTGGTGAGCAGTCTTCGGATCTCCGGTACCGTGTAGCCGATCATCATGCCGTCGCTGGGGCTGGATCCCCTTTTGCGGTAAGGGATCGGGCGACGGACAGCCAGGCGTGGGCGGCCATCGCGAGGGTGATGTGGGCGTACCAGGCTCGCCAGTCGCGGACCTGGTATTCGTCGAGGCCGGCTTCGTTTTTGGCCTGTTGGAAGCACTCCTCGATCGCCCACCGCGCTCCGGCGATGCGGGCGAGGTCGATCAGGCGGGTGCGGCGGGGTCCGTAGCAGACGTAGTAGGCGATCTCGCCGGTGGTGATACTGAGCCGGGCCAGGAGCCAGTGCCCGCGACCGGGTTGCCAGCCGATACGCACCGGTACCCGCGCCCACCAGTACTCGCGGGGGCCGTGGGCGCCGGCGCCGGCGGACAGCCGGCACCATGCCCGAGCCGGCAGCGCGGCGATCAGCTCGTCCGCGCGGGCGATGCCCATCGTGGTGGTGATCATGTCGTCGTTGCGGCGGGTCGCGACTACATAAGCCATATCCTGGTGTTCCAGCCACAGCCGCAGTGACTTCGACTGGCCGTAGGCCTCGTCCATGGTCACCCACCCCACCGGCACCCCGGCGTCGAGGGCTCGGGCCAGCATCTGGCGGGCCATCTGCACCTTGGTGGCGAACTCGACGTCGTCCGGGATCCCGGCGGCTCGGCACCGGTCCCGGTCATCGGTCCACGACGCCGGGAGGTAGAGCTGCCGGTCGATCAACGCGTGACCCTTCGACGAACGGTAAGCCAGGAACGTCCCGACCTGGCAGTTCTCCGTCCGGCCAGCGGTGCCGGAATACTGCCGTTGCACCCCGGCCGACCGGGTGCCCTTCTTCAGGAACCCGGTGTCGTCAACGATCAACACACCAGCCGGGTCGCCGAGGTGCTCGACCACGTAGTCCCGCACATCATCACGGACCGCGTCGACGTCCCAGTCCGCCCACCGCAACAGCCGCTGCATCCCGTCCGGCGACACATCCCCGGCCTGCTCAGCCAGGGTCCAGCCGTTCTTACGGCCCAGACCCGACACCAGCCCGCACAGGTACTGCCGCGCCCGCCGCCGTGGCTCCGAACGGCGAAACCGGGGCCCGATACGGGCATGCAACCGGCCCAACTCCCCATGCCACCGGTCGACATCAACGTCCGCCACAGCCAGACCAACGAACGCGAGCCGAACTCGATTCGCCTACTGCCGTTGCAGTACTAACCCGGAAACCAGTTCTCTTCCGTAGGTAGGGGCCGATAATTGATCATGCTCGGGCTTCACGCAGATCCGAGCCGGGTCGGCCGTAGCTGACTCCGGCCTGTCGGGCGGGACGTGGCGGAAAGCATGCGGCGCGCGCGCCAGGTCAGGCCGCGAGTGCTACCTGCGGCACCACATCCGGCACGACCAGCCGGGCCGCGTCGGCGGCCTGGTCGTCGATCTGGTCGTGCGCCATCCGTTCGGCGTCCACCTGTGCGACGTAGTGCGCCACCTCGCGGTCCACACGCTCGGCGTCCCAGCCGAGCACCGACGCCATCAACTGCGCCGCCGGTCGGGCGGCTGCCAGGCCCCGGTCGAACGTCTCGATCGATATATGTGTACGCCGGGTAAGCACGTCCTCCAGGTGCAGGGCACCCTCGGCTGACGCCGCGTGGACGACCTCCACACGCAGATAGTCGTCGGCGCCGTCGAGCGGCTCAACGAGGGTCGGATCCTCTCCCAGCAGGTCCAACACCTCGTCGACGGCGGCGCCGTAGCGGCGCAACAGATGCTCAACCCGCTCCACGGTCAGGTTGTACTGTCGCGCGATGCGACGGCGCTGGTTCCATCGGGCGACATAGCCCTCGGCGCCGAGCAGGGGAACCCGGTCGGTGCAGGACCGCGGCACCCCACCGCCGAGTCCCCGCACGGCCTCGTCGACAGCGTCGCGGGCCATCACCCGGTACGTTGTGTACTTCCCGCCGGCGACCATCACCAGACCCGGAGCCGGGTTCGCCACGGTGTGCTCACGGGACAGCTTGGCGGTCGCATCCGAATGCCCGGACAGCAGCGGCCGCAGGCCCGCGTATACGCCCTCGACGTCGTCGCGGGTCAGCGGACTGGCCAGTACCTCGTTGACCCGTTCCAGCAGGTAGTCGATGTCGCGGCTGGTCGCTGCCGGGTGCGCCTTGTCCAGATCCCAGTCGGTGTCGGTGGTGCCGATCAGCCAGTGCCGACCCCACGGGATCACGAACAGCACGCTGGATTCGGTTCGCAGGATCAGGCCGGTGGTGGAGCGGATCCGGTCGCGGGGCACGACGAGGTGGATACCTTTCGACGCGCGAACCTGCACCGGCCCACGCTCCCCAACGAGAGACTGGATTTCGTCGGTCCAGACGCCGGTGGCGTTGATGACCTGCCGGGCGAGGACCTCGAGGACCTGGTCGGTCTCCAGGTCGTGGACCCGCGCCCCGGTGATGCGGTGGCCGTCGCGCAGGAGGCCCACGACCCGGGCTCGGGAAACGGGGTACGCGCCGTGGGCTGCGGCGGTACGGACGAGACACGTCACCAGCCGGGCGTCATCGACCTGAGCGTCGTAGTACTGCAACGCGCCCACCAGCGACTCCGGACGCAGGGACGGGCAAGCGCGGACCGCGCCACGTCGGGTCAGGTGCCGGTGGGCCGGTACCCCGCGGGAGTTGCTGCCGGAAAGGCTCATCGTGTCGTAGAGCAGGACACCGGCGCCCGCGTACAGCCGTTCCCAGCCGCGGTGCCGCAGCGGGTAGAGAAACGGCACCGGCCGGACCAGGTGCGGGGCGAGTCGCTGCAGTAGTAGGCCCCGCTCGCGCAGCGCCTCGCGGACCAGCCCGAAGTCGAGCATCTCCAGGTAGCGCAGACCACCGTGGATGAGTTTACTGGAGCGGCTCGACGTGCCGCTGGCCCAGTCGCGGGCCTCGACGAGGCCGACCGACAGGCCCCGGGTGACGGCGTCCAGGGCGCAGCCGGCGCCGGTGACGCCGCCACCGACCACCAGGACGTCCAGTTCCGGGCCGCTGCTCAGCGCGGCCAGCGACCGCTCGCGGGCGGCCAGTGACAGTGTCGCGGAGTGCATGCGTTCTCTCTCCTGTGTCTGGGAGGCCAGCGGGGACGCCGGCCTCCCGGGTTTCTCGGATGCGGTGGTGGTCAGTCGACGTCGACCCAGTTCAGGGTGCGTTGGACGGCCTGCTTCCAGCGTTCGTACTCGGCTTGGCGTTGTTCTGGTGGCCAGGTGGGCTGCCAGCGGTGGCTTTCGTTCCAGTTCTCGCGTAGTTCGTCGGTGCTGCGCCAGAATCCGACGGCGAGGCCGGCGGCGTACGCGGCGCCGAGCGCGGTGGTCTCGGCGACCACGGGCCGGCTTACCGGTACGCCGAGGATGTCGGCTTGCAGTTGCATGCACAGGTCGTTGTCGGTGACGCCGCCGTCGACCTTGAGACATTCCAGCGGTACGCCGGAGTCTTTGGCCATGGCCTCGGCGACGTCTCGGCTCTGGTAGCAGATCGACTCGAGGGTGGCCCGGGCGATGTGGGCGTCGGTGTTGAACCGGGAGAGGCCGACGATCGCGCCGCGGGCGTCGGAGCGCCAGTACGGGGCGAACAGGCCGGAGAAGGCGGGTACGAAGTACACTCCGCCGTTGTCGGGCACCTGGCGGGCCAGGATCTCGCTCTGCCCTGCGGTGTTGATGATTTTCAACTGGTCGCGTAGCCACTGCACGGCTGATCCGGTGACCGCGATGGAGCCTTCCAGGGCGTATACCGGCGCCTGGTCGCTGAACTGGTAGCAGACGGTGGTGAGTAGGCCGGCCTGGGAGCGGACGATCTCCGTGCCGGTGTTGAGGAGCATGAAGTTGCCCGTACCGTAGGTGTTCTTGGCCTCGCCCGGGGCGAAGCAGACCTGACCGACGGTGGCTGCCTGCTGGTCGCCGAGGACCGCGGTGAGCGGGACCGATCCGGTGAACGGACCACGCGCCGTGGTGGCACCGTAGGAGTCCGGGTCGGACGATGGTCGGATCCGGGGCAACATGGCGCGCGGGATGTCGAAGAACGACAGTAGTTCGTCGTCCCAGTCCAGCGTGTCCAGGTTCATCAGCATGGTGCGGCTGGCGTTGGTCGGATCGGTGACGTGCACGCCGCCGTCGGTGCCGCCGGTCAGGTTCCACAGCAGCCAGGTGTCGGTGTTGCCGAAGACGGCCTCTCCACGCTCGGCTGCTTCCCGGACCCCATCGACGTTGTCGAGGATCCACTGGATCTTGCCGGCGGAGAAGTATGTGGCCGGTGGCAGGCCGGCCTTACGGCGGATGATGTCGCCCCGCCCCGAGCGCTCCAGTGCCGAGGCGATCCGGTCGGTGCGGGTGTCCTGCCACACGATGGCGTTGTGGTAGGGCCGACCGGTGCGCCTGTTCCATACCACGGTGGTCTCACGCTGGTTGGTGATCCCGAGCGCGGCGAGGTCGGTGACGGTCAGGCGGTGCTCGTAGAGCACGGTCTGGATGACGGTCTGGGTCCGCTCCCAGATCTCCACCGGATTGTGTTCGACCCAACCGGGCCGCGGCAGGATCTGCTGATGCTCGAGCTGGTGGCGACCGACGTCGTTACCACCGTGATCAAAAACCATGAAACGGGTACTGGTGGTGCCCTGGTCCACCGCACCAACGAAGTCAGCCATGCGGGATGTCACCTCTACGGGTCGTCGGGATATGTCGATCAGACGCGGGCGCGCTCGGACATCGCAGCCGTTTCGGTCGCAGTCTCGGCGCTGTTCGCGCCCGGCTGCGGCTCATCGCTCGGCAGGAATCGGCCGACGAACAATTGATAGAGGCCGGCGCCGATGACACCACCGACCAGCGGTCCGACGATGGGCACCCAAAAATACGGATATCCGCTCGGGTCCAGGAAGGCCGTCTCGTAGCCGGTGAGGAAGGACGCGAGGCGGGGGCCGAAGTCACGGGCCGGGTTGATCGCGTAGCCGGCGTTGACGGCGAACGCCATGCCAATCGCGACCACGATCAGGCCGACGATCAGTGGGGCAAGGTTGGCACCGGGCAGAGAGTTGCGGGCGTCGGTTACGGCAAGGATCAGAAACAGCAGGATCGCCGTGCCGATGATCTGGTCACGCAGGGCGCCCCACTCGGTGATGCCAGCACCCGGCAGGGTCGAGAAGACGCCCTGGCTCTTGCTGGTCAAGCCCGGGTCAAACCGCTGCAGCACCTCGCTGTAGTTCCAGCGAATGATCAGGGCCGCGACGAACGCCCCGGCGGTCTGTGCGAGGGCATAGGGCATCACCTTGCGCCACGAGAAGCCCTTGAACACCGCGAGGGCGAGCGTCACCGCCGGATTGAGGTGGGCGCCACTGATCCGGCCAGCGACGTAGATGCCCAGCGCGACGCCAAGGCCCCAGGCCCAGGCGATGCTGTCGAACTCACCGGTGCCACCGGCAGTGACCTGGGCGACGACGCCCACGCCGAAGAGAATCAGGATCGCGGTGCCGGCGAACTCGGCGGCCAACTCGCCAAGGAGTCCGGGCGCTCTCACACGCTGTGTCATGGTGTCTCCAGGTGGGGGTGGCGGACCTCCGCGACCGGGGGACGGAGGGCCGTGCGATGTCGGCGAGGTGTCGGACGTCGCCGTGCGGTGAACCGTAGGAAACATGAGGAGGCAGGTCAACGAACCCCGGTCGACAATGCCGAACACTGTTGCGTTGGCCCCGAACGCTTTAGCATCCGCCCCATGCCGGGTCAGGTGCAGTCCATCGCGCGTGCCGCGGCGATCCTCCGCCTGCTGGCCAGCAGTTCCGGCCGGCTCGGCATCGGGGAGATCGCCCGTTCTCTCAACCTGCCCAAGGGCACGGCGCACGGCATCATACGTACGCTGCAAGACGTCGGATTCGTGGAACAGGACAAGACCTCCGGCAAGTACCAACTCGGTGCCACGCTGCTGCACCTCGGCACGAGCTACCTCGACGTCAACGAGCTCCGTTCCCGTTCCATCAACTGGGCGGACCCACTCGCCGCGCGCAGCGGCGAGGCGGTCCGTATCGGCACTCTGCTGGACGGCAAGGTACTTGTGGTCCACCACGTGTTCCGGCCCGACGACATCCTCCAGACGCTGGACGTCGGGTCCCTTCTTCCCCCGCACGCCACCGCGCTCGGCAAAGTCCTGCTCGCCTACGACGTGGGCGCCGCCAACGCGGTTACGCAACGCGAACCCGAGCCCTACACCCGACGCACCCTGGTCACCGCACGAGCACTCACCCGGGCCCTCAGCGAAATCCGGGACAATGGCTGGGGGGCCGAAATCGGTGAGATGACCCCTGGCGAGGCCGGCATCGCCGCGCCGATCCGTGGCTATGGCGGCCTGGTCGTGGGCGCGATCGGGCTCTCCGGTCCGGTGGACCGCACCTGCGACGGGTCCGGCAACCCCCGCCCAGCCCTCGTCACGTACGTCCGCGACGCCGCCCGCGCGGTGTCCCGCGATCTCGGCGCCACGCGCTGGTGATCCGTCACCCACCACCCGGCTTCACGAAGGACGAGTAATGACCGAGCGCTTTGTCGTCGCCATCGATCAGGGAACCACGTCCACCCGATGCATCGTCTTCGACCGCCGTGGCAATCTCGTCTCAGTTGCCCAGCGGGAACACCGGCAGCACTTTCCCCGGCCGGGCTGGGTAGAGCACGACGCTATGGAGATCTGGCGCAACGTCGGCAAGGTCGTTCCCCGCGCCCTCAACCAGGCCGGCCTCAGCATCGACCAGATCGCCGCGATCGGGATCGCCAACCAGCGCGAAACCACGGTCGTCTGGGACCGGCGCACCGGTGTCCCGGTGGCTCCCGCGCTCATCTGGCAGGACACCCGCACCGACCTGGTGGTGGAAGCCCTTTCCCGCGCCAGCGGCGCCGAGCACATCCAGGAGCTGTGCGGGCTGCCGCTGACCACGTACTTCTCCGGCCCGAAGCTGCGCTGGCTGCTCGACCACATCCCCGGCCTCGCCGAACGCGCCGAACGCGGCGAGGTGCTCTTCGGGACCATGGAAAGCTGGCTGATCTGGAACCTCACCGGCGGCCCGGACGGTGGCCTGCACCTGACCGACGTCACCAACGCCAGCCGTACCATGTTGATGGATCTGCGCACTCTCGACTGGCATCCCAGACTGCTGAGCTTCTTCGGCGTGCCGGCGGCCATGCTGCCGCAGATCCGCTCCTCGTCGGAGGTGTACGGCACCGCCACAGCCGTCCTGCCCGGCGTCCGGATCGCGGCGGCCCTCGGTGACCAGCAGGCCGCCCTGTTCGGTCAGACCTGCTTCGACCCAGGCGAGGCCAAGTGCACCTATGGCACCGGCAGCTTCCTGCTGCTGAACACCGGTACCGAGCCGGTGCCTTCGCGGCACGGCCTGCTCACCACCGTCGGCTACCGGATCGGCGACGAGCCCGCCCTGTACGCCCTGGAGGGGTCCATCGCGATCACAGGATCCCTGGTGCAGTGGTTCCGCGACCGGCTGGAGTTGATCAGCACCGCACCGGAAATCGAGACCCTCGCCCGAACGGTCGACGACAACGGCGGCTGCTACATTGTGCCCGCCTTCTCCGGGCTTTTCGCCCCACACTGGCGCAGCGAGGCGCGCGGCACGATCGTCGGACTCACCTCATACATCACCAAGGGGCACCTGGCCCGGGCCGTGCTGGAGGCGACCGGGTGGCAGACCCGTGAGGTGGTCGACGCCATGAACGCCGACTCCGGGCTGGAGCTGACCGCCTTGCGGGTGGACGGCGGGATGACCGCGAACAATTTGCTGATGCAGTTCGTCGCGGACGTACTTGCAGTGCCGGTGGTGCGCCCGATGGCGGCCGAGACGGTCTCCCTCGGGGCCGCATACGCAGCCGGGCTTGCGGTCGAGTACTGGCCAGACCTGGAGGGCCTGCGCAGCAACTGGCATCCGGCTGCCCGATGGGTGCCGGAGATGGATGCCGCAGTCCGGACACGGGAACGGGAAAACTGGCGACGGGCGGTGGAGCGCACCTTCGATTGGATCCGGCCCGAGGAGGACCCTGCTCGCCGCTGACCGACGTCGGGGTGGCGGGCGTTGGCGTTGCGCCAGCGCAGGTAGGCCTGCAGTTTCCGGGTCAGCGCGGGGTGGTTCGGGTGGTTGGAGCCGGCGATGACGAAGGTGCGCAGCGGCCCGAACTGGGCTTCGATCGGGTTGGCCCAGGAGGCGTAGGTCGGGGTGAAGCACAGCTCGACCTTGTTGCGGGCCGTCCACGTGCGGATCTTGTGGCCTTTGTGCGCGGACAGGTTGTCCAGGATGACATAGATCGGCGCCCCGTCCGGACGTGCTGCTCGGATCGACTTGAGCGCGGCGAGGGTGTTCGCGGCGCTCTTGCGGCGTCGGACCACGCCCCAAAGCTGGTCGTCGCCGACGGAGTAGCAGCCGTGGAACTGCCGGACGCCGTGCAGCTTGTGGTAGTTCGCCGGCAGCCGGCGCGGGTGGCCCGCGGGCCCCCACCCGGCGCCGGGCTGGGGGCGGATCACGAGGGGTCCGAACTCGTCGAAGGCGAACACCCGTTGTGGGAGGTGGGTGCTGACGTACTCGATCCGGGCGAGTTTGGCATCGCGCTGCGGGTCGGTGGACTCCTTCCACGTCTTGGTCCGCTGGAAGGTGATCCGGTGCCGGTGCAGGATCTGCCGCAGCCGTTCCCGCCCGATCCGGACCCGTCGAGTCGAGTGAACGCGCAGGTGGTCGGCGAGCTTGCGGATGCTCCACCGGGTGAACGGCCGCCCCAGCTTCTCGGGGCGGGTGTTGGCCGTCTCGACGATGAACTGCTCTTCGTCAGGACTGATCTGGCGGGGACGGCCACCCGCCCACTGAGGGTCCAGGCTGGCCATCCCCATCTCGTTGAACCGGTGGATGACCTGCCGGATCGTGTCCTCGTCAGCTTGGACCAGGCGAGCGATGGCCGGCACTGTGTTCCCACCGGCCGAGGCGAGCACGACCATCGCCCGCCGCAGGCGGATCGGGGAACCGGTTCCCCGGCGAGTGATTCTGAGCAGCTGCTGACCTTCCTGATCACTGAGCCGCCGCACGCGTACAAGATCTGCCACCGCCACAGCCTGACCGCCGCAACGCCGCCCGGCCGACAGGCCGGACGGCGTGTCAACCCAACACCGTGAACGTTCGTGGTCACGGCACTAGCCGGCCTGCCCGCAGACCAGCGCGACGCGGAGTGGACGCAGGAGTACCGCGACGCGCTACTCGCCGCCAGCTGACCGTCCGGAGTCAAGCGCGGATACGTCGCGGACAGCACCCATCCTGACAAGTAGCTCGGTGTCACCGCAGGATCATCCTGGGTGGTGACACGCCGCCTCGACCCGATCGAGGGGAGCACGCGCATGATCCGGCTACTCCGCCGCCGGCCCGCACGGCTGGACGCGGTCGGCCCCGCCACGCTGTATTCGGCGCGGGCCGGCGCCTACCGCCCGCTGTGGGACCAGCCGACGGTGATCCTTGACCCGCGGCTGTTGGTGGCACGACCTGCCCGGCAGCGGACCTGTCAGCGGTGATGGCCACCCCTGTCCGACCCAACCCGATCGGCCTGTCGGCGGTGCAACTGCGCAACCGAATGATCGTGTCCGCCCGGCGGATCATCGTCGAACACTGGCTCCGGGTGGACCGGTGTCCGGTCTGTGGATGTGGGTGGCCGTGTCCGCCCACCGTCTACGCCTACGACTACCTGACCTCGGTGGGGCAGGGCAGTTGGACGCCACCCGGGCACGTTCTGGGTCGGCGGTGAGCCCGGGTGCCACCACCCTCGTTCGCCCGACAGGAGGAAGTGCCAGCTCCCCGGCGCCGTCGTCCACCACCGTGGCGGCGCCGGGCTGCCGGGCGTCGCGATCAGGAAACCTCCCGCCGCAGGGTCCGCAGCATGCCGGCGACCAAGGGCACGGCCACCCAGACCAGTACCGTGACCGCCAGCCGGCCCCACTGCCCGGCGGTCATCTCATTGTCGTTGAGAAGGGGATCCATGGTGATCTTGGGGTGGAGCCAGGTGGCTGGACCCTGCAGCGCCGAGATCGTCTTGGCGAGGATATCCCAGACCATCGGCAGCAGCAGATAGCCGAAGATCGCCAGCGGGGTGTTGAGCAGCAGCAGGCCAAACGCGGCCCCCATCAGTCCCCAGACCAGCTGGAGCACGGCCGCGTGCGGTACCAGCACCCACTCGCCGTCCCAGCTTCCCGCGCCACCGGTGGCCTTGGCGGCGAGGGTGCCGACGGTGGCCACGGCCAGGCTCACCAGCACCGACGTGAGTGCTGCCAGCACCACCGCCGCGAGCTTGGCCAGCACCACCCGTTCCCGATGTGGCACCAGGGCGTACGTGGTCAGCGCGGTGCGCTGGGTCCACTCCGAGTTGATCGACAGGATGCCGACCGCCGGCAGCAGTAGGCCCACCAGAGGCAGCGTCGGGGTGAGGAAGCGGGTGAAGGTCTGCTCCGCGTCGTCCAGTCTGAACAGCTGCACCACAGCGACGGCGACCGCGATCAGCCCGATGGTGGCCAGCAGCCAGCGGCCGGCTCGGGTGTCGGCGAGCTTGCGTAGCTCGATCGAGGTCAGTCGGGCTATGGACGGCCTGACGGCCGCGACGCGGGGGCCCGACTCGGTGGTGGGTTCGGCGGTCATGGTCACTTGACAGCCTCCTTCGTGGTTGCGCCCGCAGTGAGGGTGAGGAAGAGCTGTTCGAGGCCGCCGCCGGCGGCGGGCCGCAGTTCGGTGAGGACCAGCCCGGCGTCGGCGGCGGCCTGGCCCACGACGCCCGGCTCGGCACGCACGACGAAACCGCCATTGGTGTCGGCGGTGGCGTCCAGTGCGGCCCGCTGCAGTGTGAGCCGCAGGGCATGCGAGTCCCGCGCCCGAACCAAGGTGCCCGTATCGGCGAGCAACTCGTCCCTGCCGCCCTGGGCGACAATCCGGCCGCCGCCGATCACCGCCAGCCGGTCGGCGACCGCCTCCACCTCGCGCAGCAGGTGCGACGACAGCAGCACGGTGCCGCCTTGGTCGGCGAAGTCGCGCAGCAGGCCGCGCATCCAGAAGATGCCCTCCGGGTCCAGGCCGTTGGCCGGCTCGTCGAGGATCAGCACCCGGGGGTCACCCAGCAGCGCCAGCGCGAGGCCGAGCCGCTGCCGCATCCCCAGCGAGTACGCCCCGACCCGCCGCCTGGCGGCGACCGCGTTCAAGCCGACCCGGTCCAGCACCGTGGCGACCCGGCGGCGGTCTACGCCCATCGTCGTGGCAGCCAGGGCCAGCGTCTCCCGCCCGGTGCGCCCCGAGTGCTGGGCCGAGGCGTCGAGTAGCACTCCGATCTCCTGCCCCGGATTGGGTAGCTGCCGGTACGGCCGGCCGGCGATCGTTGCGGCGCCGTCGGTCGGCGGGGTCAACCCGCAGATCATCCGCATGGTGGTGGACTTGCCGGCAGCGTTCGGCCCGAGGAAGCCGGTGACGGTGCCCGGCTCGCAGTGGAACGAGACGTTATCGACGACCGTGTGCGGGCCGTACCGCTTGGTGAGGTTTTCGACCGTAATCATGGCGTCGAGGCTGCCGGAACCACCCGGCGGCGCGCTGCGGTCGACCGACTGTCGTCGGGTAGACCTTGGACCATGGCCGGCGTCGACTTTAGTAGCTGTCGGGCCTCCCCGACTGGTGCCTACGATTGACCGGTGACCAGCGCCGCTGCACCCGAACACCCCTGGCTCCTTCCGGGCACGCTGAGGGTACCCACGGCCCGTGCCCGGCGGACACTGCGGGACTGGTTCGTCGACAGCATCTGCTTCCTGGCCGCCCTCGGCTGGGCGGGGATGGCGCCGCGCGATTCGCCGCTGAACGTCGGCCCGAGCTGGCTCAACGAGGTCGATCTTCTGGCCAGCCTGATGCTCTGTGGTGCTCTCTGGGTCCGTCGGCGCTGGCCGGTGGGGTTGGCGTTGGCCAGCCTGCCGCTGACGCTGTTCTCGGTCGGTGGCGGCGTGGCGTTGCTGATCATTCTGTTCACGGTGACCGTGCACCGGCCGTTCCCGGTCGCCGCCGGCATGTTCGGTGTACACCTGCTCGCCACGCCGATCCATCTGCGGCTGCGCCCCGAACCGGTGATGTCGCTGTGGTTGATCGTGGGGTGGACCCTATTGTTCCTCGGGGCCGTGCTGGCTTGGGGCATGTTCGTCCGGGCACGCCGGCAACTGGTGGTGTCGCTGCGGGAGCGGGCGCATCGGGCCGAGGCTGAGCAGCAGCTGCGAGTGACGCGGGCCCGACAGTTGGAACGTACCCGCATCGCCCGGGAGATGCATGACGTGTTGGCGCACCGCATCTCGTTGCTCAGCCTGCACGCCGGAGCACTGGAATTCCGCCCGGATGCCTCGCCTCAAGAGGTGTCCAGGGCGTCCGGGGTAATCCGGGACAGCGCACACGCAGCCCTGCGGGACCTGCGGGAGGTGATCGGGGTGCTCCGGGCGGAGACCGGGGTGGCGGAGGGCGCCGAACCGGAACGGCCTCAGCCCACCCTCGTCGACGTGCCGACGCTGATCGGCGAGTCCCGAGCCGCCGGTGTCCGGGTGAATCTCGTCGAGGAAGTCGCCGACCGGGCGGAGGTGCCGCCCGCGGTGGGGCGCAGCGCGTACCGGATCGTGCAGGAGGGGCTGACCAACGCCCGCAAGCACGCCCCGGCCGCGGTGGTCGACGTGCGGCTCGCCGGGCGACGGGGCGACGGGCTCACCGTCGAGATCCGCAATCCCTGGCCGGTCGGCGCGGCGGGGCAGGGCGTGGCAATCCCCGTGGCCGGCTCCGGTGACGGCATCCCCGGTACCGGGACTGGGCTTATCGGTGTGGCCGAGCGGGTCGGCCTAGCCGGCGGGCGGCTGGAGCACGGACGGGACGCGGCCGGGCACTTCCGGCTCGCCGCGTGGCTGCCGTGGCCGGCCTGACCAGTCCGTCCGGCGAGCCGGGCCCGGTGGGGTCGAACGGCTTGCCAGCGGGCGGTGGGGCACCGGCCGGTCCCCTTCGGGTGTTGATCGTCGATGACGATCCGCTGGTTCGGGCCGCGCTGTTGATGATTATCGACAGTGTGACGGATCTTTTGGTGGTGGGAGAGGCCACCGACGGCACCGAGGTGCCCGCCGCCGTGGCCGCGTACGCGCCGGACGTCGTGTTGATGGACATCCGGATGCCGCGGCTTGACGGGTTGGCGGCTACGGAAAAGTTGCGGTCTACGCCCAACGCACCTGAAGTGTTGGTGCTGACGACGTTCGATGCTGACGAGCAGGTACTGCGGGCGTTGCGGGCTGGGGCGGCTGGCTTTCTGCTCAAGGACACTGCACCGACTGAGATCGTGCATGCCGTCCGGCGGGTGGCACTGGGTGAGACCATGTTGTCTCCGACGGTTACCCGCCAACTGGTCGCGCACGTCACCGGGGCCGTCGGCGTCGACCCGCGCCGCCAGCGGGCACAGCGGCAACTCGCCACGTTGAGCGAGCGGGAGCGGGAGGTCGCGATCGCGCTCGGCCAGGGCCGCAGTAACGCCGAGATCGCGGGGGAGCTGTTCATGAGTGTGGCGACGGTCAAGGCGTACGTGTCGCGGCTGCTGGCGAAACTGGACCTCAACAACCGGGTCCAGGTGGCGCTCCTGGTCCACGACGCCGGTCTGGTCTGAGCACCGGGATGAACGTTCCGGGGATTTTGAGCGGTCCTGACGCTGTCAGTGGGCGTCGGCGCCAGCAGATGACGGCGCAGGTTAGGAGCTCTCAACAGACATTCAAGATCGTATTAAGTGTTCTCAGTAGCGAGCCGTAAGAATTAATGTACTGACAGTAGTAAATCTGATGGTTGTGGCCTGCCTCTCCGGGTGGACGGGGCACATTTATCGCGTCGTTACAGGTGAGGCACCCCTGCCATTCTGGGAGAATGGCTTGTGGTGTGGTATATCATCGCCAGTTCATGCGGCGCGGACAAGAATATTGGACATCGTGCATCGAAGCGGCTATGGTGATCCCTGATAGTCAGGTCGATCGATCGACTGAACGGATCGACAACCCTGCTCCATGAACAAGGGGAAGGGGGATCTCGATGCGTCGATAAATGTTGCGCGCCTACGCCCGATACCGATCGCCCGCGTATCAGTAATAGTCGACGATCAGTTGTTCCGAGGAGGGCACGGTTTGAAAATATCCAGAGCTCGAATGTTCGCTGCGTTGTCAATAAGCACAGTCGCCTCGGTGCTGATAGCGGCAGCCCCTGCACAGGCCGCAACGGTCACCAGTCTGGAATCACTAATCAAGGACCAAGCATACTACGTCTACTGGGGCGGTCTCCATAATATCCACACCTTCCCAATCTCCCAGACGGAGAAGATCGCAGTTCCGGTAGGCACGCCCACGATCGTCCAGGGTGAACGGTACTACCTGGGTTGCGCGGTACTGACCAACAACACGTCCATTGACCAGACGTTGAAGAGTAACTCGTTCAGCAGGACAAGAACCAACATCGTGTCGACCACCGTCACCACCGGTGTGTCCACCACCTTCGAGGTTTCGGGAACCTTCGATTTCTCGAAGGTCGTGAACTTCGGAACGAAAAAATCGACCACGATCTCCTATCAAGAATCGACCACCCAGACCACGAGGCTCGACGACAGGCACACCGCACCGTCGCAGAGCGTCCTTGTGCCCGCCGGAACAACCCGGTACGTCGTCGCGTCGCTGACGCCAGCCACCTACACCGGCAACCTGGCCCTCAACACCAGCTTCCAGGGGAACTTCTGGGCAACGGAAATGATGATGGGAGGCCCCCGCAGCTATGACCTCTACGACTTCCTGACCGAAGCGAAGAGCAAGGGCACCACCCTTCCCTCCGGCTTCTCACTCAACACCGCCAAGAAAACCCTGGACTTCCAGGGAGCCGGGACCTACACGCTGGAGGTCGGCGTGAACTTCTCGGTCGAGCTGTCAGAAACGTTGCCGTCCCACATGGCGAAGGGGTCATGCGTATGACGCCACGCAGTCACGGAGCCCCACAACAGAGGGATCACGAATCCCGATCGTGACAGCTCTCCCCGCGCCAGACCCGGAGAGCAGATCCTCCCGTGGAAGTCGTTCGAGGTTCGAATCGCCCAGGGCGGAGGTCCTGAGCGTGGTCCGGGCCAACCCCTCACCGGGGGCCCCGGGCCTTCCCGTAACCCCTGTACCGTGCCGGAACGCGTCGCATGTGCACCGTGCTGGGACTGCGTAGTTTTCCGTGTTTGACCTGGGTGTGGTCCGTTGGACAGGACGTTGATTCTGTCCAGGAAGGACCACGTCATGGCAGACAAGGAGAACGCGGTTCAGCATCCGGAGCCGACGGCGGCGGAGGTGGAGTTCGCGCAGCAGCTGGTCGAGCGGGCCAAGGCCGACGGAGTCTCGTTGGTCACCCCCGGGTGGGCTCCTCGCTGGGGTCACCCGCACGGTCCTTGAATCAGCGCTCGACGCCGAACTGGATGCCCACCTCGACGAGGTCGGCGTCGACGAGGCGACCGGCCGGCGGAGCAACGTTCGCAATGGGCATGTGGCGAAGACGGTGCGGACCGAGGTCGGGCCGGTACGGATCCAGGTCCCTCGGGATCGGGCGGGTTCGTTCGCCCCGCGGATCGTGCCGAAGCACGTCCGCAGGTTGGACGGGTTCAACGAGGCGATCCTGTCGCTGTATGCCAAAGGGTTGACCACCGGGGAGATTGCCGCGCATCTGGCGGATCGACGCACTCGTGATGAAGATTCGCCAGGGGCAGGTCGCGAACCGGCCTGTCTACGTCGTGGTCGGGATCAGCCTCGACGGGGAACGCGACGTGCTGGGCATGTGGGCCGGCACCGGCGGCGAGGGCGCCAAGGCTGTGGGCCGGCTACCTTACCGAACTGCGCAACCGGGGCGTCGCCGACGTGTTCATGGTCTGCTCCGACGGCCTCAAGGGCATGACCGACGCCATCGAGCAGGTCTGGCCGCAGGCGGTGCACCAGCAGTGCGTCGTCCATCTCGTCCGGGCGTCACTGCGATACACGAATCGGAAGGACTGGCAGAAGATCACCCCCGCGTTGCGGGAGATCTACACCGCCCCCACCGTCACGGCCGCGGAGGCCCGGTTCGAGGAGTTCGCCGCCGAGTTCGGCGACCAGTACCCGGCCGTGATCTGGCTCTGGCGAACATCATGGCCACAGTTCGTGCCGTTCTTGGACTACGACCACGAGGTCCGCAAGGTCCTCTACACCACCAACATCATCGAGTCCCTCAACGCCCGGTTCCGGCAGGCCGCCCGGCGGCGGGGGCACTTCCCGACCGAGCAGGCCGCGATGAAGGTCCTCTACCTCGTCGTCCAGCAGAAGCGCAAGAGTGGGAGCATCACCGGCCGGGTCTACGGTTGGGCGAAGGCCCTCAACGCCCTGATCCTCGCCTACGGCGACCGGATCACCATCTAACAACATCGATCACACCCAACGGCCAAACACGGAAAACGCCACACTCCCGCTACTGGCCGAAGCAGCCGAGGCCGGTCGAGACCGGCGTGGCCTCGGCATCGAGCTGGCCCAACACCTCGGCATCCCACAACGCACCGCCCAACGGCTACTCGCCGCGGCAGGTAGAGAGATGGGCCGGTAGCCGGTAGCCAATCTAGTCAGGGAGCGCCCTGCTATCCCTGGGATGCTGGCTCTCGGCCTGGGCGGCTAGTTTGGTGGGGCGAGCGACCAGTCTGCGTCTCCGTCCTTGACCGTCGCGTCGTTGAATGTTGACGAGTTGGGCGATGGCCATTTCCCAGCAGGGAAGGAGCTGTTGTCCACGGCCTCGCCGTGCAGGCTAACCATTACTTGGACCTGCGAAGCAAGGAAGGCCGACAGCGTAGAGATAGCCGTCCAGACGATCGCAGTGTTTACCCCGGCTTCCTCCAGGATCAGCGCGGCACCAACCGGAGAGAAGACACCGGAACCAAAAGCGGTGATCGCGGCGATGGTTGCTGTTATGAGCTTGGCGACCACAACGGCAAGCGTGGTGTAGAACAGTGCGCCAGCACCGGCGCATAGTAGAAGGTGGTTCGATGTGCTCGACGCGAGCGAGCTGATGTGTGAGGCTGCATCTGAATGACTCGCGGCGCTGTTGACGTAGGCGTCTCTGGCCTTGCCTGACCAGTCGGAGTTGTCAACGACCAGGTGCTGTGAGGACAGGGCGCTGCCGATTCCCGAGGCGGAACCGCGAACGTCCATCCATTCCCAGGCGTCCATGAACATGAAGATTGGTGCGGTGGCGCCTTTTAGGAGGTCGACAAGGAAGTCGAAGATTTCTCTGCCAACCTTGAAGGACTCGCGACCAAGCCACAAAATTTCTTCGGCCAAAAAATCTGGAACGAACCAGCGGTTAGCGGCGGCAATGGCGGCTGGCTCGACCTGGTTAAGCCGCATGCTCAGGTCGTCCAAGCCTGCGCTGATGTCCGCCAACAATCCCTCAAATTGGGCTTTACTGAAGTCCACGACGAACCTTAATTTAGTAGATGTTTCGGATTTTGTGCTCGTTACTGCGATCTTCCTCGTCGTAGGTATCGGCGACCTGGCGTAGGGTGTTCGCGACCTCAGTCATGGCGGTTTGCCCTTCGATGCAGCGCTGACTGACGTGTCGGACAACGTCGTTGTAGGGGGAGACGATCAGCTGAAATAGACCAGCCTCAACCCGACCAAGCTCCATGTCTGCAACCTTGGCGGCGGTCGCTCCGATCGCCGCACTCTGCCGGTCCCACTCGCCTGCCTCGATCCGCAGCGCGTCCGTTGCTACAGTTACCTGTTGACGATTGGTGGGTGGCATTTCAGCGCTCCTTCGGCGAGCTGGTTAAATTTTGAAACCCCGCCAACGTGGCGAGCGCTTGTTGCGCAAGTTCATCGAGGTTCTGCGTCGTCGACTTACGGCGCGCGGCACATTCCTCGATGCCAGCACGCGCCTGTCTCAGCGCCTCCGACAATGCTGTATTAATGCCCGCTGAGCCCTCTCGTGCCGCCCACTGTGGGTTAATCGTGCACGCTTGCAAGCCAGTAGGAGTAAGCGTGATCGAGACGGCCCGGTCCCTATCCCAGCCCGTCAACGTTGGTGATGCTTCGGCGGCCTGGTCCCGCGTTACCTTTAGCGCTGAGAGCACTTCCTCCGTCAGGCTCAACGGGTCACGTGGGTCACCGATCGGTTGAGTCTGCACCATCGCAGCTTCACCGCCCCGACCTGGCGCCTCCGATGCGGCCTTCCCTCGGCGATTCAGGGAAGTGAGGGAGCGCATGGTGTGGGTGTTGAGGGATTCGGACCATGCCCGAGAAGCCTCGGCAACCGCTTGCTGAAAGGCAAGCAGCACGGATGGTGCTATCTCGTCAGCTGTCAGATGGCGTTGCCAACCAGCACCTACCTCGATACGTGATGGCAGGCTGTCCGCCGCGACGGCTACGACAACGAAGCCGGTCGGGTCAGTGCCTCGCGCGCCGTTCGGGTGTGGCTGAGACTGTATTGCACTGATCGCATCCTGAAGCTCCAGCGCCCGGCTCTGGATCTCGCGAAGTCGGGCAAGTGGGTCCTTTTTCATGCTGATCTCATCACCCTAAGGTTGATGGCTGAGCCGCCGCTACGCGCCGTACCAGTGCCCATCCGATGACGCCCGTCGCGAGCGCAGAGTGCCCTAGCAAAACCGCCAATCCCATCCATGTTCCGTGTGTTAGGTACCCGAGCGTCAGCGTCGCCAGGAGCCCAGAGGTGAGCCAGAGCAGGGCAGCCGCGATCCGGCTAGGCCAGAGCGAAGGCCGTTTCCAGGCAAGCGCTACACCGACCAGCGCCAGCGCTAACGAAAGTAGGGCCACCGCCTGCGAACCGGCCGAGCCGAAGGCTGCATCTGAGGCTACGTCCGGTGAGGAAATCACGAGGGCGACGACGGGAAGCTCAAAAACTGGAACCGCGGCCCAGAGAATGAGAAAAGTCCTATCAGGACGCTTCTTCCGTGAAGATGGGCCCTGCTGCAAACTTCCCCCCGTCATTTTTACCTTCGAAGATTGGCGGCCACACCAAACAGTCGCCGCCCGCAGCGAGCTAGCATGCCGCATGATCTGTGCACCCCGCAACCCCTGGCGGGAGGTTTAGTAGCGGACGAACCCATCACACCAGCGCGAAGTGGGCGCACACGCCGGTGGCCAGCGATGGGCTTGCCATTTTCGTTCGGCATAAGAGATCCATCAGCGTCGTTTCGGCCTCTGGCCTGGCCGGAATGACGTCATACCGGCACCTTCAGGTGTCCGTTGCGGGTCGTCTCTTCACGGCGTAGCGCGTTGAGTAGCTCGGACACGCGGTTGTTGCGGATGGCGTGGCCGTCGCGGCGGAGGTGGTGAGCGAGGGCGTCTCGGCTGACGGTACGTCCTTGGCGGACCAGGTCGTCGCGGGCCGCGCGGGCGGCGGGTAGCAGCGGGGCGAGGTCTGGGGCGAGGTCACCATCGTCCGTGTCGGCTTCCTGTCCGTCGTCCACGTCGTCGTCTGGGCCGTAGTCCCCGCCGTCGTGGTCGTGGTCGTGGTCGTGGTCGTGTGAGTCCAGCTCGGGTACGGGTTGGGCTTCGGGATACGGGGTGGCCGCATCGAAGTCAGGCGCGGGGGCAGGTTGGTGTGGCTGTTCGGGCTCTGACGCCTCGGCCGGATCGGGCCTGTTGGTGTCGCCGTCGGTCGGGGTTGGTGTGGGTGCGGTGATGGCGGGTGCTAGTCGGTCAGCCCAGGCGCAGTAGTTGACGCGGGCGGATAGTTCGGCGGCTAGCCGGTCCAGGTCCAGTGTCCGGACTGCGATGTCAGCCATGCGGGGGTCGTGTTGGTCGGCGCGCACGACTTCAGCGACGGCTCGGGCGACTGCCGGGCGGCGTTTCTCGGCGTTGATGGCCTGTTCGGCGGCGCGCAGAGACTCAAACAGGGCGAGGGGGCGCCATTGGCCGGTGGTGGCGTCGCGGTGGCCTTCGCGGGCCAGCTCTGCTGCGTGGGCGGTGAGGTTCGGGTGGCGTATCCGCCGCCATAGGCCGTAGTCGGGGGCGGTGTCGGCGAGTTTGCCGGCCGCGCGGAGGGCGTCTCGGCTGCGGGCGGCGGCGTGCAGCATCCACAGGGCGTATGCGGAGCTGGACAGGACACCGAACACGGCGGCCCAGTACAGGTCTGGCCAGTGCCCGGCTACCTGGATACCGACCGCGACGGCGGCGACCATGGCCGAGAACGCACGTAGGCCGTAGGCGCGTTCTCCGAGGCGCATCCGTTCGTCGGCCATCGCGGCGAGGGCCATCGCCAAGAGTTCCAGGCACAGCGCGAACGGCAGCACCAGGAGTACCCGGACCGGGACCGGCACGGCGGGCGACCAGGGCAGGTGTTCGAGGGCGACCCAGGTCTGACCGATCACGGCGCCGGTGACGGCCACGGCATAGAACGGGTATGCCCACCGCGCTGACCAGCCTGCGCTGCCGTCGCTCGGCGGTCGGCTGCGGCCCGGGTAGTCGGCGGTGTCGTGGTTGGCCTGGATGTGAGTGTCCGGGTTGTCGGTCATCTGCGGTCCCCGGCGGCGGTGGTGGGCTGGAGTTGGCGTGCGGCGACGCGGCGGGTGGCCTCGGATGGTTCGGCGTCACCCAACTCGGCGAGGCGTTGCTCGAGGCGGCGTAGGGTGCGCCGCACGGCGTCGGGTCGTCCGGCGCGGCCATGGATGCGCATGATCCGCTGGTACAGCTCCTCGTTGACCGGGTCGAACTCCAGCGCACGCTCCAGGGCGGCTACCGCCTGGTCCGGGTGATCGGTTTCGGCGATTTCAGCGATGCGGGCGAGCGCGGACAGGATCTGGTGCCGGTAGGTCGTGGCGTGGTCGCCGATCCAGGGATGGTCGCCGCCGTCGGCGAAGTCACCCCTATACCACTCGGCTGCCTTCCGCAGCGCGGCGAGCGCGGCGGTGTCGTCTTTGGCCTGGTTGGCGCGCTCGATGGTGGTGAGCATCTGCCACAGGTCCACGGCGATGAGTTCGGGGTCGAGGTGGTAGCGGCTGGCCGCTGGGTCGTAGACGACGAACATGGCCTCCGTGCCGGTGGCGGCGCGTAGCACTCGCCGGATGGTGCTGATGTCGGTGCGGATGCGTTTGCCGGCGGTGCTCGGGTCGGTGTCGGGGTGCAGGTCGGCGGAGAGCTGGTCGAGGGTTCGCCCGTTCGGGTGCACGGCCAGAGATGCGAGGACGGTGTAGGAGCCGCTGCGCATCCCGGTGGCTACCGGCCCGGTGTCTACGTCGATGAGGACTGGGCCGAGGACCCGCAGCCGCACCGGGGCCGCCGCCCTACTTGGCTGGGCGGGGATCAGCGGGGCCACCTCGGTGGTGGCCGCCTGGTCGACCGCGTAGTTCGGGGCGGGGTCGAAGTCGAGGTCGATGTCATGGCCGGGTTCCGGACGCGCGGCGGCGTCGGTGAGCATGGCGAGAACGGCGGCGAGATCGCCAGCGGGGAGGGTGGACAGTCGGGAAACCGGGTGTGGTTCGTCGCTGGTGATGGTGCCCTCGGCGCTGATGTCGAGGGTGGGAATGCCGTCGTGGTGTCCGAGGATGACGGGGTGTAGGTCCAGGGTGGTGTGGTGGGTGGCGATGGCGTGGAGGCGGGGCGCGTGCCGGGGGTTGGAGTCGATGAGTAGTACGTATGGGGGTTGGGTCTCGGCGTGGTCGGTGTAGGTGTTGAGGTCGAGAATCGTTTCGGCGTTGAAGGTGTCCAGTAGTCGGCGCCGGCCGATCATTTCTTCTTCGGCGTGGGTGATGGCCGCTGCGGTGTCGGCGAGCACGATGAGGCGTTCTCCGTCGTAGGCGATGTTGTCGGGGTCGAGTCCGACGGTCAGGGCGTTTTCGGGTAGGAGCCGGGCGATTAGGTCGGCGGTGGTGACCACGATGGGGCGGGCGGTGGCTTTCTCGGCCGCGGTGGTGGTTAGGACGGAGGCGAGGATGGCGCGGGCCGTTGGTATCGCGCCGTCGCCGTGCAAGGCGATTCCGGGACCGGGCAGGTGGAACAGGCCTATCTCGGGAGTGTGGATCTAACGGTGTTTCCGGCCTGACCTGCCAGGCGTTGTGCCTGGTGAGGAGGGTGCCGTGGCCGCGACACTGAACGATCAGACCGGACGTAAGAAACGGCCCGAGTCGACCGCGGAGGCGAAAGCCGCCGTCGAGTTGCTCCGAGCCGCCAAGGAACAAGGGCTGTCGTTGACGGGCCCGGACGGGCTGCTTAAGCAGCTGACCAAGACGGTCCTGGAGACCGCGCTGAACGAGGAGATGACCGAGCACCTCGGCTACGAAAAGCACGACCAGGCCGGTGTCGGGTCGGGCAACATCCGCAACGGCAGCCGGTCGAAGACGGTCGTGACCGACGGCAACGGCCCGGTGCAGATCGATGTGCCGCGGGACCGGGCGGGCACGTTCGAGCCGCAGATCGTCGGTAAGCGGCAGCGGCGCCTGTCGGGGGTCGACGAGGTCGTGTTGTCGCTGTATGCCAAAGGCCTCACGACCGGGGAGATCAGCGCGCACTTCGCCGAGATCTACGGGGCTTCGGTGTCGAAGGAGACGATCTCCCGGATCACCGACAAGGTGCTCGAGGAGATGGCGGATTGGTCGCACCGGCCCCTGGACGAAATTTACGCCGCGGTGTTCATCGACGCCATCGTGGTCAAGGTCTGGGCTCTGTCGCCGATCTTGTGATGTGGACACTGCCGGCGCCCATGCGTTGGTTTCGGTGATCATGTCCGGCGTGTGCGCTTGTGGAGCAACTACTGCCGCATCTCTCGCTTCTATCTATCGAGACGGTTGAGCCGCGTGGCGGCGTCGTGGTGCTGTCCGCGCGGGTCCGGGCGGAGACCGCGCGGTGTGGTCGGTGTCAGCAGCGGTCAGCCAGGGTTCATGGCCGGTATGCGCGCCGGTTGCGTGATGTCGCGGTCGCCAGGACGGGGTTGCTGCTTGAGGTGCGGGTCCGGCGGTTTCGTTGTGACAACGCCACCTGCCCGGCGCGGACGTTCGTTGAGCAGATCGAGGGGTTGACCAGTCCACATGCGCGATTGACGTCGCGGCTGCGGGGCGTGTTGACGCAGATTGGTTTGGCGTTGGCTGGCCGGGCCGGTTCCCGGTTGGCGTCGGTGATCGGGGTAGCTGCCGGTCGCGACACGTTGTTGCGGCTGGTCAAGGCGTTGCCTGAACCGCCGAAGACGCCGATCACCGTCCTCGGCGTCGACGACTTCGCGTTCCGCCGGGGCCGTCATTACGGCACTGTGCTGATCGACATGGACAGCCACCGCCCGGTCGGCATGTTCGACGGACGCGACGGTGACAGCCTCGCCGAGTGGCTGCGGCAGCACCCCCGAGATCGAGGTGACTGCCGGGACCGGGCCGGCGGCTATGGCGAAGGCGCCCGCTGCGCAGCCCCGCAGGCGGTTCAGGTCGCGGACCGGTTCCATCTCTGGCAGAACCTGGGCCAAGCGGTCCCCGCCAGAGGACGACACCATGCCCGCCGAGGTGCAGCCGCTACCCGAGAAGAAGATCGTGACCCGCCTTCGTGAACACCACACCGCCGTTCACCAGCTGGCTGCCCAGGGACTGAACAAGTCGGCGATCGGCCGCAAGCTTGGTCTGCACCAGGCCACGGTCCGCAAATACTTGAACGCCGCCAGTGTCGCCGAGTTGACCGCTGTCACCGAGCAACGCTTCGCAGGTATCGCGTAGCAGCGGCGAGTCGTGCCGGTTGGCCGCAGCGCCGGTGATCCCGAGTGGGATGCCGTAGCCGTCGACACCGGTCGAGCGCTTCATGTCGCCCTTGCCGCGGCATCTGGGGACACGTCCGAGCCCGAGACCGACCCGAATCCGGACTACCAGATCCCCCAGGGAGTCCAGTCATGGCATCTCAGTCGCAATGCTCCACCTGCGGAGCCCGCGTCGGTGTAGCCCAGGTAGTTCCTGCCCACCGCGTCAGGCGATGGGCAGCCGGGGCGCCTGCCCGGTTCAGGACAGCCCACCAAGGCGGCCCCGTTCTCCCCGATCGGGAGGGCGGGGCTTTGTTTCTATTCGGGCTGGTGTGGTGGTCGGCGTCGGCGTGCGGCGTTGATTAGGATGACGCCGGCCAGGATGGACAGGGCGGCAGCACCGATGCCGGCGGTCATGTTGGAGCCGGTGATGGGTAGGTCGGGCTCGTCGGGTGGTGGGTTGATGGTGACGCCGATCGGTGTGGATTGGCTGTTGGGGCAGGTGTTGGTGCTGGTGTAGCCGGCGGTGAGAGTGTGGGTGCCGACGAGCAGTGTCGTGACGTGGGTTGCGGTGCCGGTGGTGGTCAGGGGGACGGTGGCGAGGTGGGTGGTGTTGGTGTGGAAGGTGATGGTTCCGGTGGGGGTGTCGACGTTGCAGGTGACGGTGGCGGTGAGGGTGATGTCCTGATTCGCTGTCGGGGTGGCTGGGGCGACCTGCAGGGTGGTGGTGGATGTTGGTGGTGCGACTAGGGCCATGCTGTGGTCGTCGCCGTTGTCGATGGCGGTGACCGTGCTGCCTGCGGGCAGGTCGACGTCCACAGGTGTGCTTCTGTCGGTGTTGGTGCCATCGCCCAACTGGCCCTGGCTGTTCCTGCCCCAGGCGAGGATGGTGCCGGTGGAGGTCAAGGCCAGACTGTGATCGCCGTCGTGGGCAGTGATGGCAGTGATCGTGGTGCCTGGGGGTAGGTCGACGTCGACGGGTGTGGTGCTGTCGGTGTTGGTGCCGTCGCCTAGCTGGCCGGCGGAGTTCTGACCCCAGGCGAGGACGGTGCCGGTGGAGGTCAACGCCAGGCTGTGGCGGCCGCCGCCGGCGATGGCGGTGATCGTGGTGCCTGGGGGTAGGTCGACGTCGACGGGTGTGGTGCTGTCGGTGTTGGTCCCGTCGCCCAACTGGCCCTGGCTGTTCCTGCCCCAGGCGAGGACGGTGCCGGTGGAGGTCAACGCCAAGCTATGGCCACGGCCGCCGGCGATGGCGGTGATCGTCGTTCCTGCGGGTAGGTTCACGGGAACGGGCTTGTTCTTTGCAAGGGTGGTTCCATCTCCCAGCTCACCAAAGAAGTTGAGTCCCCAGGCGAGGACGGTGCCGGTGGCGGTCAACGCCAGAGCATGGAAGGTGCCCGTGGCGATGGCGGTCGCTGTGGTTCCGGCCGGCAGCTTGACGTCCACGGGAGTGGTGCTGTCGGTGTTGGTGCCGTCACCCAGGTCGCCGGAGCCGTTCTCGCCCCAGGCGAGGACGGTGCCGGCGGAGGTTAAGGCGAAACTGTTGCCGTCGGTGCCGGCGATGGCGGTGACCGTGGTGCCTGCGGGCAGGTCGACGTCGACAGGGAGACTGCTGTCAGTAGTGGTCCCGTCCCCTAGCTGACCGAAGACATTTTCACCCCAGGTAAGGACGGTGTCCGACGCGACGTCGGATGGTGATGGCGCGTGCTGCGCGGCCGCGGGCCACACGGCGACTGCCTGCGTGACCACCGCGGCCAACACCACAAAGAACCAGCCGGTGATGGCCCGGCTCACCCGGCCCGCGCCACGTCCTGCCGATCGGCAGAGTCTCTCCATCGTTCCTACCTCCAAGCAGGCAAGCACCGTCAATAGGGCAGGCGTAAGTGTCAACCACCTATCCCACGTAGATATGGAGAAACGCCCTGAAGTTGACATCCAGCTGACGCCGCCGGTCGACACCCGATACGGAAACGGCGGCCGAGGCGGGCCGTTCAGCAGTCCCCGTGGCAGACGACCTCGCGCACGACGCTGCTCAGCTCAGGACGTGCTGGAGGTTGAGGTAGCGTGCTGTCTTGGTGTCGGCAGTGACCAGATCTGCTGGTGTGCCGGTGGCGACCACTCGGCCACCGGCAGGGCCGGCTCCCGGGCCCAGGTCGATGATCCAATCCGCGCGTGCAGCGAGGTGGAGGTCGTGCTCCGCCACAACCACGGTGTTGCCGGCGTCGATGAGGACGTCGAGGGCTTCGACGAGGCGCTGGACGTCGGCGGGGTGCAGGCCCGTCACCGGCTCGTCCAGGACGACCAGGCCGCGTTTGCGGCCCCGGTTGCCTCGTTGGATCGTGGTAGCTAGTTTGAGGCGCTGTGCTTCGCCGCCGGAGAGGTCGGTCGCGCTCTGGCCGAGGGTGACGTAGCCGAGGCCCACCTGGCGCAGGGCGTGGAGTGTGGCGACCAGGGAGTCGGGGTCGGTGAAGAACTCCGCGGCTTCGTCGACGGTCAGGTCGAGTACCGCGTCGATGGAGAGGCCTTGGTACTCGACGTCCAGGACCTGCTGGGTGAAGCGGCGGCCCGCGCAGGTGGTGCAGGTGACCCAGACGTCTGGCAGGAAGTGCATGTCGACGAGTTTGCGGCCGTGGCCGGAGCAGTCCACGCAGCGGCCACCGGCGGTGTTGAAGGAGAACGTGGAAGCATTCAGCTCGGCTCTGCGGGCGTGGTCTGTGGAGGCGAACAGGGTGCGGATCGCGTCGAAGGCCTTGCTGTAGGTCGCGGGGTTCGACCTCGGGGTGCGGCCGATGGGGTCCTGGTCGACGACGGCCACCCAGGCGACGGGTGCTGTGTCGTCGGCTTCGACGGCGGAGGCGAACGCGTGCAGCAGGCTGCTCTTGCCGCTGCCGCTCGGGCCTGTCAGGCAGGTGAGTCTGCCCTGGGGCACCCGTACTTCCGCGACGTCGACGTTCTGGTTGCTGATGTCGCGGACGGTGAGCCAACGGGCTGGATCGGCGTCTCGGGTCTTGCGTTCGACGCGTTGTTTGCGGCCGGAGAGGTAGGCCGCGGTCGGTGAGGTCTCGTGGTGGGCCGCTTCGGCTGGTGGTGCGGAGATGAGGAGGTGACCACCGTCGCGGCCGGCTCCCGGTCCGATGTCGACGACCCAGTCGCAGGCCTTGACGATCTCCGGGTCGTGTTCGACGAGCAGCACGCTATTGCCGTTGTTCCGCAGCGCCTTCAGCATGTCGAGGACATCTGCCTTGTCTGCGGGGTGCAGGCCGGAGGTGGGTTCGTCCAGGACGAACGTGATGCCTTCAAGCGGAGTGCTGAGCTGGGCTGCGAGGCGTGCGCGTTGCAGCTCGCCGCCGGAGAGGGTCGAGGCCTCGCGGCTCAGTTGCAGGTGGGACAGGCCGGTGCGGTGCAGGACGGTCAGGCGGGCGCCCAGTTCGCGCAGCAGCGAGAGGCCGACCGCGCGATCCTGGTCGCCGAGTTCGGCTTCGGCCTGGTGCACCCAGTAGATGAGGTCTGTGCCGGTGAGTGTGATCAGTTCCGGATAGGTGCGACCGCCGACGGTGACGGTGCGGGCCGCCTCGCCGAACCCACTGCCAGCGCATTCCTGGCAGGGCGTCATGCGCATGTACCGCTGGTAGCGCTGCTTGCTCGTCTCGCTGCCCGCGTTGGCGAACACGCGCTCCACCTCGGCGAGGGCGCCGCGCATCGGCTGGCTGCTGCTGTAGGTCCACTCGGTGCCGGTGGCCCGGCTCGGTATGGTGACGCTGGCGTCGATGACCTGCTCACCGGTGCCGTGCAGGACCGCGTGCTGGAAAGTCGCTGGCAGGTCGCGCCAAGGCACGGACAGATCGACGCGGTGCAACTCGGCGAGGGCGGGAATGAACGAGTGCTCGCCGGAGCGCCACTTCGCGAACCAATGCGAACCCCCTGAGAACAGGGGAAGTTCAGGATTGTTGATGATCAGCTCCGCGTCGGCGCGCACGGTACCGCCCGCTCCGTGGCACACCGGGCAGGCTCCCTCGGGGCTGAACCTGTCGAAGCTGGTCGTCGCGAGCTCGGCGCCGGTGCGGAGCGCGGGCAGGCGTGAGTAGACCAGGCCCAGGTACGCGTCCATGCCGGTGACGGTGGCCATGGTGGAACGAGGATTGTTGTTGAGTCGGCGCTGGTCCACCGCGAGCGTCGCGCCGAGGCCGGTGATGCGGTCGACCTCGGGGCGGTCGCGCTGGCCGAGGTAGCGCCGCACGAACGGCGAGATGCCCTCGAGGTAGCGCAGTTGTGCCTCGGCGTGCACTGTGTCGACCGCCAGCGAGGTCTTCCCGCTGCCGCTGACGCCGGTGAACGCCACCAGCTTTCCGCGCGGGATTCGTACGCTAATGTCGCGCAGGTTGTGGGTCCGGGCACCGGTTACTTCGATCCAGCCGTGGTCGTCGTGACGCCGTACGTCGTTCGCTCCGGTCACTTCGCTACCAAGAAAGGGTTGAGCAGGAACGCGACATCGCGCCGCACCCACTCCGAGAGCTCGCCGTCACCGAGGATCGCCCACATGATCAGCGCGCCGTTGTACGTCGTCTGCACCGCCCTGGCAAGACCATCCACATCGCACTCGACGAGCTCACCCTGCTCAACGGCCCGCTCCAGCAATGACGCGATGCCCGTGCGCATCGACTGGGCGAACCTCACGGCGTGGTAGTGCAGTGCGTCGTCGCTGAGGTCGAGATGCAGGAACGCCACGTGGTTGGCCATCTCCGCGGGGCTGTCCACGTCGCTGCTGAGCGCCGCGATGAATGCGTAGAGGGCTTCGAGCGGCGACTCGTACTTGGCGACGATCTCGGTGAAGAACTCGTCGACCTTGGACGCCTCGTACTCGTTGATCGCGACCAGCAGGTCGTGCTTGGACCCGAACCGCTTGACCAGCGTGGCTGCCGAGATTCCGAGGTCGGATGCCACGTCGTTGAGCGTGACGCGGAGCGGGCCGATGCGGGCCAGCGTGCGGGACGCGCTGACGAAGATCTGCTCGTTGGTGACGGACATCGGTCGCGGGCTCATGGCACGGATAATACCCGATAAGTGAATTGGCGTTTACTAACGCCGCGTCGCGTGATCATCTGACCTTCCGCCGCAGCACTGAGATGACAGAAGCCTCCTCATGGCCGCGCCTCTCCGCTGCCAGAGCCGGCTTGACGGCAGCCGGCCGTTCGAGGAGCCGACGCAACAGCAGTTGCATGCCGGTAGTCGCCCGGATGCGGTTCATCGCGCGGACGCCAGGAGCGAGTACCATCGTGTGAAGAAGTTGCCGTGCGCGACGACCTCCGGCATCGCGAGCGCCTCGCGCCAGATGCCGGCGAGGGTGCGTTCCACCTCGGTGCGCGGCGGAGTGCTCCTCCGGCTCGCCGCGGTGACGCGGGCGGGCAGCTCGTTGCGATCGATCTTGCCGTTGACTGCGTGTGGCAAGTGGTCGAGGAACACGAGAACCACGGCACGAGCTGCCTGGACAACGATGCCGACAGATGGGCCCGGATCTCCTCCTCGGCGAGCACCGGGTTCACGTGGGCCCCGAGGTCCTTGCCGCACAACGTCACCGCCGCTTCGGCCACCTCGTCGTGGCTGAGCGGCATGGTGCGGACTTCGCCGGGTTCAATGCAGTGTCCGGCTTTGGTGGCGTGGGGGAGGGTGCGGCTGGCGGTGAGTGCTCCCATTCGAGCGCCGCAACCCGCAGCACCGGGCTGCCGATGTTGTCCAGCACCGGTCCGCGGAAGAGCTCCAGCGCCCCCCGCAGCAGTTCCTCGAAGGCCCACGTGTCGAGCCGCCCGCGTTCCACCTTGATCGAGTAGTCGGCGTGGCCGGTGGTGATCAGGTCCGCGGGAGCGCCGGCGGCCGCGAGGTCACGGCGCAGCCTGCAGGTGGTTCACGCACCCGCTGCGATCTCCGCCTGTTCGAGCGCGTAGCCCCGTCCTCGATTATTGCGCAGGACGAGGCCCAATGGTGCGATGCGCCGGCGGACGCGCATAATGCACAGTTGCCCCTATGTTCGTCAAGCTGCGGTCATCAGGGTCGCTGAAGTATCAGGCTGCTGGTGACGCGTGATCATGTCGGCGCGGATCAGGCAGTACACCTCGCGGGCTGTGTAGCGTTCCAGGCAGCGCATGACCTCGCGTCTTCCCTTTCCTTCGGCGGTGCGTCGCTTAAGGTAGAGGCGAGTGCGCTCGTCTTGTCGCTTATGGGTGACCACGATGCGGTGCAGCGCGGCATTGGCCTGCCTGTCTCCGCCGCGGTTGGGCCGGCGGCGCTGGCTCTTGCCTGAGGACTTCTCCACCGGACTGAGTAGGGTCGGGGACTGGCGCGGTAGCCGACGCTCCGTTTCC
The DNA here is from genome assembly GCF_000378845.1 of Salinispora pacifica DSM 45544. Lineage (NCBI taxonomy): Bacteria > Bacillati > Actinomycetota > Actinomycetes > Micromonosporales > Micromonosporaceae > Salinispora > Salinispora pacifica. Next base: position 5,213,320 of record NZ_KB905359.1, read on the forward strand.
AGCCCCCGCCGCTTCAAACCGTACGTACGGTTCTCTCGTATACGGCTTTCCGACATCGTTCACCGACTGGCATGAGCCCTCGCCCTGCGTACGGTTCCGGTAAGGCGGTAGACCCCGAGCCGGGTGACCCACCCGTAGGTGAAACGGGTGGTCCAGTTCCGGCCTCGCCGGCCGTGTTTCCGGCTGGCGAGGATGGCCAGGCGTTCGTGGACGTAGCCGTCGACCGCGTTGAACTTCCGCCCGGACTTCCCGTTGCGGAAGTACGCACCCCAGCCCCGTAGTACGGGATTGAGGTCGGCGACCACGGCGGATACCGGTCTCGTAGCCTTCGAGACAGCGGTGGCTGCACGGACGGACGAGGCTGCTTGAGCAGCTCATGGCCGTCGTTCGATCCGAGTTCCGCACCGAGATCTACGTCCCCGCTCCGGACGACCCCGTCTTCATCGCCGACGAGTGCGCGGTCACGGACTGCGACCGGACGGCGGCGTCGGCCAGGCGCGGACTCTGCAACGCCCACGACATCCGGTTCCGCAAGCGCGGCCGCCCACCGATGACGGACTTCCTCGCCGAACCCGGCCCCCGGTCCGAGGCCGCAGATCGCTGGCCGCGATGGCGTCCCGGGCTGGCGAGTTGCGACGTAGAACACCTTTCTCAACGGCACGGGAGCCCTGTCCGTTGCGCCAACCCTGAGGTCACCCTTCCGGGGCCCGCCTGAAAACGCTCACTGATGAGTGGTACGGCGCGGTTCTCAAAATGGAGAACCTGGTTCTCGTCGATGTGCGGGCGGAAATTATTGGCCTTCACTCGCAGGCTGGTCAGCCGGGCGTTGAAGTCGTCTCTGACGATCGGCGCGCGAGTCCAGTCCTCGCGCGAATCGGTGCAGTCTTGTATCTCTCCCCGGTTCGTTCGATACGCACAGGAGTAGTGATCGTTTGGCGTTACACGGCTGTGTTCAGTTTTCGGCACTCGCCGCAAGGGGTGCCGGAGCCGATCCCATGTAGCTGCGCCGCGGTACGAGGAACGTGGCAAGGCCTGCCAACACGTACATGACCACCGCGGCGACGAAGGCGACGTGGTAGTGGTCGAGCAGCCGCACGGGTGTGTCGTCGGCCGTCACCGGAACGATCGCCGCTGCCATGGTGACCGCCACCGTGAGACCCAGCACCGGGCCCACCTGTTCGGAGGTATTGATCAGGCCGGCCGCGAGCCCCTGCTTTCGTTCCGGCAGCCCGCGCGTCGCCACGATGATCGCGGGAGCCTCGATGAACGCCGCGCCGACGCCGATCAGCAGCAGGGGTGGGAAGATCCACGCCAGGTAGGAGCCGTCGCCGGGCGCGAACACGAACCACAGTGAACCGGCCGCGCCACCTGCTGTGCCCATCAGAAGCAGTGCTCGCGCACCCACCTTCTCCATCAACCACGCCACCCTGGTCGCGATCACCGCCATCAACAGCGTGATCGGCAGGTAGGCCAGGCCGGCGTCCGTGGCTGAGTAGCCGAGCACACGCATCATGTAGAAGGTCACGTAGAACATGACGCCGAGGTTGGCGGCGGTGGACAGCAGGTTGGTCACATTGCCCGCCCGAACCCCAGGTTCGGCGAACACCGCCAACGGCACGAGCGGGTCGCTGTGCCCGCGCTCCACGGCCACGAAGGCTGCCAGCAACACCACCGTCGCGGCCGCGCTCATCGTCATCACCAGGGCGCTTGACCCGTGCTCGACCCTCGTCAGCGTGAACACGAGCATCCCGAGCCAGCCGGTGAGCGTGAGCGCACCGAGCACGTCCGGCGACACCCGCTGCTCCGGCCGGGTGCGCGGCAAAAGCGATGCCACGGCGAGTCCGGCCACGAGCCCGATCGGCAGGTTGAGCAAGAAGATCCAGCGCCACCCGAATGCATCGGTCACGAGTCCGCCCACGACCTGGCCGAGCGCCGCCCCCGCGATACCAGTGAAGCTCCACCACGCGACAGCCCGGTTGCGCCCGGAGCCGGTGGTGCTGACGAGGTTGAGCAGGGCCAGGGCGGTGGGGGAAACCATCGCCGCGCCCACGCCCTGAACAGCCCTGGCCGCGAACAACTCGGTACCGCTCGTCGCAAAGCCGCACCACGCCGACGCGGCCACGAACACCCCGAGGCCGACCAGCAGCAACCGCCGCGGTCCGAACAGGTCGCCGAGTCGTCCGGACAGGGCGAGCAGACTGCCGAATGTCAGCATGTAGGCGCTGGCCACCCACTGCGTGTCCGCAGCGTCCATCTTCAGGTCCACCTGGATGACGGGCACTGCGACGCCGAGCACCGTCATATCGAGGATCAGCAGCATCTGGACCAGGCACAGCGTTGCGATGGCAGCGAAAGGTGGCTGGCTTGTCGCCTCTGGCTTCTGGTTCAGTTCGGTCACGTTCGGTCTACCTTCATGGGTGCGTCGCAGTCCCTACTGAGGGTAAATGAACGTGCATTTACTTATCAACTCGGGGCCCCGGAACTGGTCACGACATCTCCGCCAGCCTCGCTCGCAATCGCCCGCACCACAGCCATCCCGCTGGGCAATCGAGCCGTGGACGTGACGCTGCGGGTGCCGAAAAACTCATCCGTGCTGGTCAGGCGGTGTTCTCGTATTTGTGGAGGAGGCCGCCGAGTCTGTGGTGTCGGTGGACGTGCAGGTGCGTCAGCGTTGTGGGGTCGGTGATCGGCTTGGGCAGCGGACGCAGTGGTCGGGTGTTGGCGGTGTCGTGGTGCGGGCGGTGCTGGTTGTGGTGGTGTTCGTACTCGTGTAGGGCGTGTAGCAGGTGGGCGTGTTCCAGATCAGTGCCCGGTCGAGGAGTTCGTGGCGGCAGGCTTGGATCTAGCGTTCCATGATCGAGTTCATGCGGGGTATCCGGACACTGCTGCGCACGACTGTGATCCCGGAGTCGGCGAGGACCGTGTCGAGCAGGGCAGGGTATTGCTGTCTCGATCCCGGATCAGGTACCTCATCTGGCATCCAGCGTCCTCGAGATCCATTACGAGGTTGCGGGCGGCCTGGGTGACCCAGGCGGCGGTTGGGTGGGCGGTGGTGCCTAGGACCCGGATCTGGCGGGTGGCGTGGTCGATGATCGCCAGGACGTACAGGCGGGCGCCGGTCAGGGTGGTGGTTTCGAAGAAGTCGGCGGCGATGGTGGCGTGTGCCTGGGAGCGCAGGAACGTCGCCTAGGTGGTGGCGGTGCGCTGGGGTGCCGGGTCGATGCCGGCTTGGTGGAGGATCTCCCAGACGGTGGAGGCGGCGACCTTCACACTGAGGACGAGCAGTTCTCGGTGGATGCGGCGGTATCCCCACGTGGTGTTCTCGCGGGCCAGGCGCGGCACCAGCCGGCGGATCGACCGCACGGTTCGTGGCCGTCCGACCCGCCGGGGTCGGGAGATTCTGGCGGGTGATCAGATCCCGGTGTCACCGCAGCACGGTCTCCGGGCGGACCAGCAGCCGCCGGTTGCCCAGCATGTCGCGCGGCAGCCGGCGTAGCGGAGCAGCCAGCCAGGTCCGGTCAGCCCGGGTGAACCGCACCCGCTCGCCGTGCAGCTGCCGTTGCAGGAGCACTACCTGGTGGCGTAGCGCCAGGATCTCGGCATCCTTGTCCCGGTCGCTCATCGGTAGCAGCCGTAGCAGCGTGAGAGCGTTGGTCACACCGAGGTAGGCCAGTTGAAAGAGCACAACTGGTCATCCTCGCGCAGTACGCAGACGTCGATCACCGACGCGTCCAAGAGAGCGCTCGTCAGCGCATCCGTGACCTCATCCTCGTGATCAAGGCGACCCCTGAGCAGGACGGACGAGGCTTTCGGCACCCGCAAGGCCAGCTCCGCGTCGGAGAGCCGTTCGGCCGGCCAGGGCGCTTGCGGCCAGCCGGGATGACGTGGTCGTCGATCCGCACGTACAGTGCGGTCAAGAGGGTGTCGAGGTCTGTCTATACAAACAACTATCGACGGCATCTCCCCATGCGTTGGTCGACCTGCCACGCCGCCCAACCCCCAGAGTTGGGAATCACTCGTCTGGAGCTGGTCAACGGCCTCCGGCGCGGTTGAGGTACCGCCGACGTAGCGCGTACCAGGCAGCGCCGATGGCGAGCACGCCGATTCCCGCCCCAACGGTGGCTGGGGGCAGGCTGGCCGCCAGCGTGACGCAGCCGGCCAGCCCCAGCACGGCGAGCAGCCGTACCGGTAGCCGACGGCCCGGGTCACGGCCAAGGGTGAGCGCCGCGGCATTGGTGATTGCGTAGTAGACCAGCACGGTGCAGCTGGAGAAGCCGATTGCCCCGCGGACGTCACCGACGGAGACCACGGCCGCAACCACCACGGCCACCGCCAGCTCAGCTCGGTATGGCACTTGGTGCACCCGGTGCACGGCGGCCAAGCCGACCGGCACGTCCCGTCGGCGGCCCATCGCCAGCAGGGTCCGACCCACCGCGGCGAGCAGCGAGAGCAGCACCCCGATCACCGCCACGGCTGCGCCGGCCCGGACCACCCAGGACAGGCCGGGCAGCCCGACGGCGGTCACCACGTCGGCCAGGGGCGCGGCGGAGGTGGCCAGCCGGTCCGGGCCGAGCACTCCCAACGTGATCACCGCTAGCATCAAGTAGATCGCCAGCACCGTACCCAGCGCCAGCGGCACCGCTCGGGGGATCGTTCGCCTCGGGTCGCGTACTTCTTCGCCGAGAGTGGCTATCCGGGCATACCCGGCGAAAGCAAAGAAGAGTAGCCCTGCGGCGGTCAGCACACCGGGCGCACCGGCACCGCCGACGTCGCTGAGCACCTGGCCGCCGACCGAACCGACGCCGCCGATCCGCTCCGCAGCGAAGCCGGTCAGGCCGACCACCGCGACCAGGGACAGGACCCCCAGCACCACTCCGACCAGCACCTTCGTGGCCCGCGCCGTCTTCGCCACACCGCGCAGGTTCACGGCGGTGACGGCCGCGATGGCGATGACGGCAACGAGCCGGGCCCGATCCGGCCAGAGGTATGCCCCAACCGTCAGCGCCATCGCCGCGCAGCTTGCGGTCTTGCCGACCACGAAGCCCCAGCCGGCCACGAACCCGGCGAACGGGCCGAGCCGCTCCCGCCCGTAGACGTACGTGCCGCCGGACTCGGGGTAGCGGGCCGCCAGCCGGGCCGAGCTGGTCGCACTGCAGAACGCTACGAACCCGGCCAGCGTAAGCGCCACCAGCAGTCCGATCCCGCCGGCCGCCGCCGCAGCTGGAGCGAACACCACGAAGACGCCCGCGCCGAGCATCGCCCCCATCCCGATGACCACCGCATCAGTTACCCCCAGCCGCCGCGCCAACCGCTCCACGGATCAGACCCTAGGGGGCCGAGGTGAACAGCGTGAATTTTACCCAAGGTGTCTTGTGTATATTTGGTTCGTGGCGAGTCGGCGAACAGCCCTGCGGCAGGTCCTCCACCGGGCGGCCGGTGCCATGACCGCCCAGCAGGTCGCAGACGAAGTGGGCTGGCCGGTCGAGACCACCCGGCTGCACTTGGAGGAGTTGGTTGGCGCGCGGCTCGCCGAGCGCGTACCCGGCGCTCCTCGCGGCCGTGGCCGCCCACCGATGACCTATCGCGCAACCGTCGGCATGGACACCGCCGGACCCACCCAGTACCGCTTGCTGGCGGGGCTCCTCGCGCGCGCACTGCGCGAGCAGCCGAATGGTCGCGCACTCGCACGTGCCGCCGGACGGGCGTGGGCATCCGAGCAGCCGACGGTGCCCATCGACGGCACCCCACTCACGCGGGCCACAACCGCGCTCACATCCCGCTTCGATGCCCACGAGTTCGCGCCGACCGCCACGCTCACCGGGGACCGCGCCGACATCACGTTATGGCACTGCCCCTTCCTTGACCTCATACCTGACTACGGCGACGTCATCTGCTCCCTACACGACGGCATGGTGGACGGGATCACCCGCGCCACTGCCGGGACGTCGGTGGCGGCCCAACTCACCCCTTTCCCGCGACCTGACTCGTGTCAGATCACGTTGACCCGCCGCACCCGAAGGAAAGACTAATGCCCACGACGCCGATGAAAAGTCTGCACGAACTCGGACAGGAACTCTTGACCCGCGCCCACGAAGCTTCGTCCGGGCGCGCCGCGGCCACGCTCAACGCCGATCACCGCAGCCTGAAGCAACTAGTGCTGGCACTGCGGGCTGGATCGGCGTTGAGTGAGCACGAGAACCCAGGACAGGCCACCCTGCAACTGTTGTCGGGAACAGCCACCGTGAGCACCACCGAGATGACGTGGCACGGCTCCGCGGGCGACTACCTGGTGATCCCAGATCACAAACACGACCTGCGAGCGGTCAGTGACGCTGTCGTCATGCTGACGTTCGTCAAAGATGCCAACCGGCCTGAGCCACCCGCGGCCGCCGACCTAAGGAGCGACAAATGAGCATCGTCAAAATTAATGCGATAGACATCGTCGAGGGTCACGGTGACGAATTCGTCGAACGGTTCTCGGCACGCCCAGGAAAAATCGAACATGCGGACGGATTCGAGGGCTTCCAGGTGCTGCGTCCCACCGACGACCGCACGACCTGGTTGGTGGTCACCCAGTGGCGTGACACCGAGGCGTACGACGCCTGGTACGCCACCCGCCCGCATCGCGCCCCCGAATCGGTGACCTACGCCAACAAGTGGGAGCTGTGGTCCTTCGACGTCCTCACCGCGGCGAACCCCGCCTGAGGCCGCCCCTGCCGGGCCGGGGTCAGAGCTACCCCGGCCCGGCGGGATCAGGCGGTGGATGTGCCCGAAACCGGTCCAGACCCGGCGTCGACAACCAGTTCGCCAGCTCACGCGGTGGCGGCGCGCCGCTCCGTTCCGGGTCGCGGCGGTGCGGCGGCGAAGGGTCGGCAGCAGCAACGTGGGATGGAAGATGCTCCAGGCCGCCCCCTTGCAGACCATCTCCTTGTAGCGGGCTGCCATCCTGCCGGTGAGGATTGTCTCGGGCCGCCCCAGATCCGAGACCGAACGGATGTTGCCACCCCGTCCGGAGCGCCGGAACCTGCTCCCCGAACGGTAGGCCGTTGACCGGGTTGAGCGAATTCTGATGATCACGGCGAGACGCCGGTGGTCGCCCGGCCGCGGGATACCCGGCCGAGAATCAGCAACGTCACCAGGGTCGCGCCGAGCAGGATCAGCGTGGCCGCCGCTGCATCGAACGTCCGGCCCCGGTCTGTCAAGGTAAAGACGGTGACCGGCAACGTGCGCCAGTCCGGCGGATACACCATGATCGTGGCACCGACCTCGCCCATCGACAACGCGACCGCGAGGGCCGCGGCCGCCGACATTGCCGGCAGCAGCATCGGCAGGCGGATCCGCAAAAGTACCAGCGCGGGCCGCGCCCCCAGCGACGCGGCGACCTGGGCGTACGAGTCGTCGATGCGGGTCAGCGCGCTGGCCACGGTGGCGTAGGAAAAGGACAGGACGAGCACCAGGTGGGCGATCAGCACGATCCAGCGCGTGCCGTTGAGCAGCAGCGGCGGTCGGCTGTACGCGACCAGTAGCCCGAGCCCAACCACCACCGAAGGGATGGCAACCGGTAGGTGCAGGAGCCCGTCGGCGCCTTTGCGTAGCCAGCGGGGTGCCGCGGCGAGCGCGAGCGCCGCCCAGGTGCCGACGGCTACGGCGGCCAGCCCGGCGACAGCCGCGGTCTGCAGGCTGACGAGGAGGCTGTCCTGGTTCTCGCCGGTCAGGGCGGCCCCCAGGTGGGCGACGGTAAAGCCGCCGGGCAGGACATCGTTCCACTCCGTAGCCAGTGCGGCGGCCACCAACACCGCCAGCGGTGCTGCCACGATCACCAGGAAGGCGGCGGCGAACAGCGCCCAGATGGGCCAGCGGGCGCTACGGGACCAGATCAGCACCACGGGCTCCCTTACGGCTGAAGATGCGGCGATAGAGCAGGTAGAGCAGGGCGGACAGGGCGACCTCGACGACGGCAACCACGCAGGCGCTCGGATAGTCGAACGTGACCACGCCCTTGGAGTGCACCAACATCGGCAACGTGATGACGTCCTTGGCGCCGATGAACAGCACGATGCCGAACTCGTTGAGGGTCAACAGCAGGGTCAGCGCACCACCGGCGGCAACCGCCGGGGCTATTTCCGGCAGCACGACGCGGCGCAGGACCTGGCCTGGCCGTGCACCGAGGGAGGCGGCGACCGCGAGGCGCTCCGCCGGCAGGTGGGTGAGGGCGGCGAGGGCCGGCCGCATCACGAACGGCGTGTAGAAGGTGATCTCCGCGAGGATGACGCACCACCGTGAGTAGAGGAAGTCGCCGAGTTGAAACACACCGGCGGCACCGTAGAGAAACGTGAAACTGAGCGCGATCAAGAAGGAGGGGAAAGCGAGTAAGGTGTCGACCGCCCGGGCAGCCGCACCGGAACCAGGGAACGGAACGAGCGCCAGTACCACAGCGAAGAAGGTGCCGAGCACGATGCAACCAGCGGTAGCGGCACCCGCGATAAGCACGGTGTTGCCGATCGCCCGGTGAAATTCACCTGCCCCTAGCACGGAGCGCCATGTCTCCAATGTTGCTACACCGTCCTCGTTGGTGACCGACTGGACGCCGACGAGGACGAGCGGGTAGATCAGGAAGCCGGCCAGCACCACCAACGGGGGAAGCGCCCAGAGCAGCGGCGAGACCCGGGTGGCGCGAGCGGGCCCTACAACGGCGAGGGCCGCGGTGGTCATGCCACACCTGCCAAATTCTGCGGAAAGCTCTCGCCGGCGTCTCCGGCGGTTGACCCGGCACCCGCCCTGGCTACCACTGCGGCACCGTGCTCCGGCAACCGAACCCGTACCGGAGAGCCGACCCGCGGTAGCCCGTCGATGCTGGGCACGTCGGCATGCACGCTGATTCCGCCCGGCTCGTCGAGCCCGGCGATAAGACAGGTCAGGCGATAGTTTGCACCCCGCCACTGCAAGCCGGTGAGGACAGCTGCTAAGCCGGGCCCGTCACGACGTACCCCGATGGTGTGTGGCCTTACCGCGAGCCGCACGTGGGCACCTGGAACGAGCGGTCCAGGCGCCATGGCGGTGAGGGTGACCGCACCTACCTCGACCGTGCCGTTGGCATCGCGCACCGTGGCTGGCAAGAGGTTCGCCCCGCCCAGGAAGGCCGCCGTGAACTCGCTGGGTGGCTGTCGGTAGAGGCCCTGGGCGGTATCCAGATCGAGTAGTTCGGCCTCGCGCATGACGGCGATCCGGTGTGCCAGAGTGAGCGCCTCGGTCTGATCGTGGGTGACATAGAGGATCGCGATGTCCGGGAGTTCGTCCCGAAGATGACGCAGCTCGTCGAGCATGTCGGCACGCAGCTGCGCGTCGAGGGCGGAGAGCGGTTCGTCGAGCAGTAGCACCGGCGGCCGGATCGCCAACGCGCGGGCGATCGCCACCCGCTGCTGCTGTCCGCCGGAAAGCTCTCGCGGGTAGCGGCGGCCATAGCGCTCCATACCGACGAGCTCCAGCATCTCCTCGACCCGTCGGGCTGACTCAGTGCGCCGCATCCGCCGAGCACGCAAGCCGAACCCGATGTTGTCGGCGACGGTGAGGTGCGGGAAGAGGGCATACTGCTGCACCACGACGCCGAGGCCACGTTTGTGTGGTGGCACCCCGGTGACGTCTTGGCCGGCGAGCAGGACCCGACCGGACGTCGGCCGGACGAATCCGGCTAGCGCTTTCAGGGCGGTTGACTTGCCCGACCCGGAGGGGCCGAGCAAGGCCACCGTCTCGCCGGTGGCTACGTCGAGCGAGAAATCCCGCAGCGCCGTGACCTGCCCGTAGCGGACGCTGACGCGGTCAAACTGGACCGCCGACGACTCGGTCATACCGTGTTCCTCCTTGGATCCGCTGTCTCCGGTCCGCAGTGGCGAGGACCGGAGACAGCGGTGGGACTGGGTGCGGTCGGTCAGGCCAGACCGAGGGCCGTGTTGTAGGCAGCGATGTCCGCGTCCATCTCCGTCAGGATCTTCGCCCAGTCGGCTGGCCAGATTTCCACGCCCTGCAGCACCTGCTCGACCTGCTGGAATTGGGCGTCGGTGGGCTTGACATCGGCGCGCACCGGAACCCCGTATGCCTGCTGGGACACCTGCTCCTGGGCGGAGGCGGAGAGCAGGAAGTCGGCCAGCTCCCGACCAGCATCGGCGTGTGGGGCATCGGCCGCTAGGCCCATGGTGTAGGGGATGGACAAGGTAGAGGCCTTGCCATCCGGACCGGCCGGGAAGAAGACCTCGAAGTTGGACCTGTCGTTGTTGATTGACGCGAGATTCATCTGGACGTCACCGTTGGCCACGTAGATCTCGCCCTTGCTGACTTTGGGCTGCAGCTTGCCCGTGGACGACGACGGCCCGACGTTGTTGGCCTCGAGCTTCGCCAGGAACTCCAGGGCCTTGTCCTTGCCGAGGAGGTGCTGCAGGTGCAGCAGCACGGCGGTACCGTCGCCGGCCTGGCCGGGCGTCGAGTACTGCAACTTTTTGGCGAGGGTGGGGCTGAGTAGCTCGTCGAACGTCTTCGGGGCGGCGTCAAGCTTGTCCGGGTTGTAAATGAAGCAAAGGTAGTTGTTTACCAACGGCACGTAGGTGTCGGTCGCGCCGGTCACCTGGTCGGCGCCGGCCGGCGTGTAGGGCTGCAGCAGACCGTCGGCGTCGGCCTTCTGGATGTACGGCGGCAGCGTGACGACGAGGTCCGCCTGGACGTTCGCCTTCTCCTTCTGCAGCCGGGCGACGACCTCACCGGAACCGGCCTCGATCATCTGCACCGTGATGCCGGTCTGCTTTTCGAACTCGACGAACTGCTTGCTGTACCAGTCGCCGAGTCCGTCAGCGGAGTAGACGGTTACGGTTGTGTCACTGTCGGCCCCACCGGAGTCGGAGGTGCCTGATCCACATGCGGCGAGCGCGAGTGCGGCCGCCGCGAGGGTAGCGAGGGCTAGCGGGAGGCGTCGCATGGCCATTACTCCTCAGGGGTGTCGGTGGGAAGAAGCAGGGTCTCGAGATCGCCGACGGAGTTGAGAACGTGGGTGGCCCCGGCAGCACGCAGTGCGGCGGCATCGTGCGCGCCGGTGCGTACTCCGGCGACGATGGCGGCACCGGCGCGACGGCCGGCGAGCACGTCCGAGGCGGTGTCACCGACGGTGGCAACCTGCCGGACGTCATCGACCCCCAGCCGCAACAGCGCGGTGAGCACCAAGTCGGGATAGGGACGCCCTCGGCCGGCCTCGGCCGGCACCAGGGTCAGATCAGTTAGGTCCTGCCAGCCCAGGGCGGAGAGGATGCGGTCGGCGGTAGCCCGGGAGAAGCCGGTGGTGAGCGCGGTACGCACCCCAGCAGCACGGAGCTTGGTGATCAATTGTTCGGCCCCGTCGATCGGTGCGCAGAGCCCGGCGTCCACGAGAAGCTCGTATGCCCGCTCAAACGCACCGTTGAGACTCCGTGCCGCCGCCTCATCGCCCCCGCTGAGGTGCCGGAATACCGTGATTTTCGATTCGCCCATGGTGTCGCGCACGTAGCGCAGCGCAGTGTCCCGGCCGATGGCGATCGAGTCGACCTCGTCCAGTGCACGAGTGAATGCCTGCTCGACGAGGCCGTCGTCGGCGACCGTGGTGCCGGCCATGTCGAAACAGACGAGTCGCGTCGTACCCACCAGGGCGCTCACCAGTTCAGCTCCTTCGCGGTCTGCTCGGCAATCGCCGGCGCGCAGGTCATACCCCGTCCGCCCGGCCCGGTGACCACGACGCCGTTGTCGCCGACCCGTTGGCGTTGCACGATTTCGTTCGGGTCGAGGCACTGGGCGTAGACGCCGTGCCAACGGCGTCGGATCGCCGGCAGCGGCCGGCCAAGCAACGCCGAGGCGACCTCGGCGAGGTGTTCGTAGGGCTCCTCGACCTGGTCGAAGGCGAACGGCTCGGCGTAGGCGTGGGTGTCGCCGATGGTCAGGCCACCGTCCAGGCGTTGCACCATCAACAGCTGCATGGCATGTTCGGCGGCGACCGGCGGTTGCGGCTGGACGGAGTTCATCTCGTCGAGCTGCGGCCCCCGGTAACCGGGGTAGTAGCGGAAGGTGTCCCCGTCGGCGACCGAGGTGGTCAGCGGTACATCGAGAGGCGCGGTCTGGGCCATCTGCAACCAGACTCGGCGCACCGGCAGGTTGGGGGCGAGCTCGCGGACCAGGCCGGTGAGTACCGCGCCGGTGGCCAGGACGACCTGGTCGCCAACGTGCACGTCGCCGTGGTCGTCCCGGACTCCGCGATCGTTGAGGTCACGCACCTCGCGGCCAGGCAACCACTGGTAGCGGTCGCTGGCGGCGAGCGCCGCACGCAGCGCCGGCAACGCCACCCGGGATTCCACGGCGGCGTCGCGCTCGCACCAGAGGGCGGCGGCGAAGTCGCCGCCAAGGGCTGGGTTGACCACCCGCGTCTCGTCCCGGTCGAGCAGCTTGAACCCACGGGCCGGGGCGTCGGGAGCCGCCGCGGCGGCTTCGGCGACGGCGACTTCCTCGGGGGTTCGACACACGGCGAGTGACCCGTTGGCTCGGAAGCCAATGCCGGCCACCTCGGTGCCGATCTCCTCCCAGAGTTCGCGAGCCCGCAGGGCGGTCTCCAACTCGGCGCCGCTGGCACGTCCAGAAACCCAGACCAGGCCGAAGTTGCGGACGGTAGCGCCGCGCGCTTCCTTGTCCCGTTCCAGATGCAGCACCTCGTGGCCGCGTCGGATGGCCTGCCAGGCGTGCATGGTGCCGAGCACTCCGCCGCCCACGATGATCATTCGCATGTTCTCTCCCTTGCTCAGCGAGCAGCTTTGGGGAGAGCCTTGACCTCCAGGTGCAGGGAGGATGACGCGCCGGTGAATGAGCCCGAAAGGTTCGCACCTTTAGTATTCGGTGCGCGTGCCCGGTCGGTCGAACGAAATCCCAGGTCAGCCGAGAAGTCGGGTGGCGAACCCTATCCGGTCACCGCGATACAGGGAACGGACTCGCTCAATCGGCACCCGGTCCTGGTCCGCCGAGACCCGCTGCATGAGCAGCATCGGCTGGGCCGGGTTCGTGCCGAGCAGCATCGCCTCGCGCGGGTTGGCCAGCACGGTCTCGATGCGCTCGGTAGCCTCGGCATAGCGAATGCCGTACCGGTCGATCATGTGCTGGTAGAGCGAGCCGGTCCCGTCGAAATCAGTCATCAGGTCGGCGAACCGGCGTACCGGCAGGTAGGTGCTCTCCAGCCCCAACGGCTCGCCATCAGCAAGCAGCACCCGCTCCAGGTGCACCACCTCGTCAGTGGCAGCTACTCCCAGATCCGCCGCGAGCGAGTCACCGGCGGGCTGACGGTCGATCGTGACCACACGACGGCTCGGCTGGCGGCCCATCGCGTGTAGCGCCTCGGTGTAGCTGTGCAGGCCAAGCGGCTGAAACAGCTTGGGGGCGGCGACGAACGTGCCGCGTCCACGGTACGCACGCAGGCGTCCCTCCATGGTCAGCTCGGAGATCGCCTGCCGTAACGTGGAGCGAGCCACCCCGTAGGTCGCAGCGAGCTGGCGTTCCGGCGGCAGCAGGGCACCTTCCCCCAGTTCGGCCAGGAGATCAGCCAGTTGGTTTTTGACCACAAAATACTTGGGGACCCGACCATGCTCGGGCACTCCGTCACGAACCGCGTCGACAAACACCGGCTGACCCTAACCCTCAGCGGCGCACCGCCCATTCTGGAAGCCGGTCGGGGTAGCGCAGGCCCGCACGATCCGGTTTGGCCGTCATCGCCGGCACCTTGGGCGCCCATCCCACGGCGACTCAGAGCGGCGGACCACCGGTAGGGTGCCGGTCATGCATGCCGTGGTCGACGCCGAGAGTTTGCTGGTCTTCCTCGCCAGGCTCGACGGGGTGTACGACGCACCCCCACCGCTGGGAGACCCGGTGGACCTGCTGGCACACGGGCTGCAGTGCGCGGCCGTCTTGCACAACGACCGACCAGACGACCTCGGGCTCCAACTGGCGGGACTGGTTCACGACATAGGCCACGCCGTTGGCGACGACCCCGACCATGCCCGGGTCGGCGCTGACATCGTCCGTCCGGTCCTTGGCCCACGGGTCGCCGACCTCGTCGCCCTGCACGTCCCGGCGAAGCGCTACCTCGCCTCGACTGAGTCCGACTACGAGCTGTCGGAGGCGAGCCGGTTGAGCTTGCTGCGGCAGGGCTCCGTGATGACCGACGAGGAGCAGGAGAAATTTCTCGCCAATCCGGCTGCGGCCGACGCGGTGACGTTGCGTCGCGCCGACGAAGCAGCCAAGATCGTCGGGCATCAGGTTCCCGGTCTCGACGTGTGGGCACCGCGCCTACTCACGTACGCCGGTGGTGTGTGATGGCCACCGACCCGGCCCGGAATCCCAGCGATCTCGCATGACCCCGGCCCAAGGCAACGCGGTATTCACCGGCACCGAGCGCGCCCTCGACCGCCGGGTGCACGCCTGGCTCGAGCACGCTCCGCGTACCAGGTGGAACGCCGGGGCAGTCGAACTCGTCGCTTCACCGCCAAGCAGGCGTCGGCCTGCCTGTTCGGGGGCACGATGCTCGCGGTGGTTGTCGCAGTACGAAGGTGGTCGATGTCGTTGAGACCTTATGTGCGAATTCCGTCGGTCTTGGCCCGCTCGATCAGTTGCTGGGCGAACTCCTGCTCCGCTGCCGATGGCTCCGGAAGCTGAACCGGGTTCTTCGTGTCTGCCGTGACGTGGTCTCTCCTGGACAGGACCGACGTCCTGTCCAACGGTCCGCACCCAGGCCAAACACGGAAATCTACGCTGTCCCACGGCCAGCGCGCCTCGGCGACCCTGATGAGGGCGTAGTAGCCGGCCACGTCAACGCGACCACGCCTGTGGTCCGGGCGGTGGACGAGTCGTCGTCGAGGGCGATGCCCACCGTCGAGGCCAGCCCACGCGAGGGCGGCGCCGACGGCGGCGGGACAGCGGTGCGGATGAGGGAGATCAGGTAGTCGTGAGTCGTCGGGGTTCCTCTCCGGGTGTGCGGGGCGCGCCTGGTGTTCGTGGCGGATACATGTCTCGTTTAGGCATATTTTTCGGGTTCATGTCTTGGTGGGGTTGGTGTCGGTTTAACTCAGAGTGGTTGCTGCCGCCTGCCTGGTAGCCGAGGAACACCACCCCGGGTCCTGCCCTCCGGGATTGGTGGTTCCTCGTCCGTGACGGGGAAGGACACCAACACCGCGATGAACTATCAGCGCCACGAACACAAACCGGACCGACCAGGTGCACGCCGGGCGAGGTCACGATGGTGGGCCGTCGGACTGGCCGGCATGACCGGCCTGGCCCTGACCACCGTCGGCGTCGCCACCGCCACCCCTGCCGCCGACGCCTCCGAACACCCCACCAACGCCACGGACGACCGGACGTCCGCCGACGACCACCGCGGCAAACTCGACGGCGGCAAGCACGAAAACCGGGGTAGGGGCAAGGGCGACATGAGGGGGAAGAAGGAGGTGAGGCCGAAGGGCATCCCGGTCCCCTGTGACGCGGACAAGCTCATCGCCGCGATCACCCTGGCCAACGCCCGCGGTGGTGCCGTGCTCGACCTCGCCAAGAAGTGCACCTACCTGCTCACCGCCGCCATCGACGACGCCGGCCTACCCGCCATCACCGCCCCCATCACCCTCAACGGCGGCAAGAACACCACTATCGAACGCGCCGCCGCCGCACCCCTGTTCAGAATCCTCACCGTCGAGGCCGGCGGCGACCTCACCCTCCACCATTTGAAGATCACCGGCGGCCAAACCGACGACAGCGGCGGGGGCATCCTCGTCAACGCCGGCGGAGCACTCACCGCCAACCACAGCACCATCTCCCGCAACATCGCCAACGTCGCGGGAGGCGGCATCGATGTCAACGGCGCCGTACGCGTACGGCGCTCCACCGTCAGCCACAACACCGCCAACAGCGGCGGCGGTGGGATCAACGTCAGCAGCGGCCTGCTCACAGTCAGCAAGTCCCGGGTCGACGCCAACACCGCCCTTCTGTTCGGCGGTGGCATCGCCAGCGCGGGCACCACCCGGGTCGACCACAGCACGATTACCGGCAACCAGGCTCCGTCAGGCGGCGGGCTCGTCATAGGAACGGGTACGGGCACCGTCACCAACACTCACATCATGCGCAACACCGCCACCGCCGGCGGCGGTGTCACCGCGGTCGGAGGAGGGGCGTACACGTTTCGGTCCGTCGTCATCGCCGACAACACCGCGACAACCGGCGTCTCCGGCGGGCTGTTCATGGATATCGGTATGACCATGGTCATCGAAGACGGCGTGATCGAAAACAACGCCGCCGCGACCGACGGTGGTGGCATCGCCAACAATGGCGACTTGGTGTTGCGAGATACGAAGGTCGCCGGCAACACCGCCAACGACCAGGGTGGCGGCATCTACAACACCAGCATCGTCACCGTCTTCGACGGGAAAGTGATCAAGAACACCGCAGCCGTTGATGGTGGGGGCATCTTCAACAACGGCGGCGCAGTCGAGCTGAACACCGCCACCGGCACCGTCGTGGCAAAGAACCGGCCGAACAACTGCGTCGATGTCATCGGCTGCCCGGACTGACCCGTCGTCCGGGTACCACGAGGGGTCCCACCCTACCGTCTACGGGCGGCAGGAGGCGGGGCCCTTCCTGGTTAGGGTCGGGGGATGCGGTCGTGGAGCTGCGGCTCGACGACCGCGTCTCCGAATGCGATCTCATCGGACCTGAAGCAGCCCGCGCTCGGCCAGGTAGGCGCGTAGCGTCTCGGCGTCCTCGGCAGACAGCAACCGATGGGGGATTACAGTCGCCGGCATCTGACCGACGTACAGGATCCAGAACTCGGGGGTGGCCTTCACCTGATCGACCCCGTCCCAGGCGATGCCGCTGGACTGCGAGCCACTACGCATCAGGATGTTGTCGTCAGTAATCTCATAGGCGCCCTCGACAGCGTAGTCACTGGACCGACGCCGGGCGCGCAGCCGGACCCATGGCCAGTACAGCATCGCCAGCAGGCCGCCCATGAGCACCGTCAGCCACAGCGGCTGGATCTGGTCGCCCCACCCGAGGCTCCGCGATACGGCGAGACCCGCCGCCCCCACCGCTGCCAGCGCCGCGCCGAGGTATAGGTACTTGCGTAGCTGATCGATGGTGAGCGCTGCGGCCACGCGGCTCGGGTAGGCGGGATCGGCCGGGACGTCAAAACGAATGTGCACGCCAGAACGATAGTGCCCCACAGGCCCGACGGGCAGCTGTGTGTCAGGTGCGCCCGGCATACCGCTGCCGGTGACACCAGCACCGCCCAGCACGTCAGCGCCAGGCGCACGCGCACCGGCAGGGAGCCCGGCCGCGCCGGTGCGCGTGGCCCTCCGCGGGCGGGCGTCTGATACCAGGCCCGGTCCTGCTGGGCAGCATTGACCAACTGCGGTGCCAGCTCCGCCCAGTCGACGTGGGTGTTGGTGCTCAACCACTCCGGGGCCCGCGGCGGGCGTATTTCTGGCGGAACTTCTCGACCCGGCCGGCGGTGTCGAGCAGGCGCTGCCTGCCGGTCCAGAAGGGGTGACTGGCCGAGGAGATCTGGACGTCGATAACCGGGTAGGTGTTGCCGTCGGTCCACTCGATCGTCTGGTCGCTGGTGGCGGTGGAGCGGGTGAGGAAGGCGAAGTCGGCGCCCTTGTCACGGTAGACGACGGGCCGGTATTCGGGGTGGATGCCGGGTTTCATCTGGATCGTGCTCCTTCGGTGTCGGTATCGGTGTCGGTGTCGGTGTCGGTGTCGGCCTGCTCCGCTACGGCGAGGGGAAAGCAGCCGGCGAACGGGTCGGGATAGATGCGCCAGGTGTCCTCGCCGTCGGCGAGTTCGGCGTCGGTGAGCAGGCATCCGGCGAGGGTCTGTTGCAGCTCGACGGGGTCGATGCCGAGGCCGATAAAGACCAGGTGCTGGTGCCGATCGCCGTAGTAGGGGTCCCAGTCCATCGCTGCGGCGAGCCGGCGTTGGTCTTCGACCTGGTCCCAGCGGTCCTCGGGCAGGCTGACCAGCCAGTGCCCGAGGGATCCCATGGCCAGGCCGTCGCCGGCGAATTCCCAGGCGATGACGGTGTCGGCTTGGCTGGCCAACCAGAGGTGACCGCGGGAGCGGATGACATCGGCGTTTATCTCTTCGAGGACGTCGTGCAGGCGCTGCGGGTGAAACGGGCGGCGGGCGCGGAAAACGGCGGAAACGACCCCGTAGTCGGGCTCCGGTTCGTGTGCGCCGAGGAGATAGCCCTGCAGGCCGCGGGCGAGTACCCCCGGGGTCTCTGGCCGGTGCCGATGGGTGTGGCGCAGCTGACGGGTCAGCATGCCGGCGTCGACGAGGTCGCCGTCGACCCGTAGGTGGGTTGCCCAAGGCGCCATCCGCTGTAGCAGGACAGACATTCGGCCGGTATCGAATTCGCCGTCGCGGGACTGCCCCCACAGTACGAGGGTGTCGGCGTACTCGATCTGTCGGACGACGACGTCGGCGAGCGCGCGGTGATCGTTGTCGGCGGCCTGGATACCGAGTGAGATGAGGTCGTCGGTGCTGGCCAGGCCGTCGAGCAGGTGCTCGGCGTCGAGGACGGTGACGTAGGAGTCCACCCGGATGAGGTCGGTGATTGGGGCATCGTTGACGAGGCAGTGCGCGGCGGTAGCGGCCACCGCCTCCGGCTCTACCGTCTCCGGCAGCATCAACAGCAGGTCCCGGCCGGGGTGCGTGCGGGTGAGCCGGACAAGGGTGGGCAGTACGTCCTCGCGCAGGGTGCAGGAGACGCAGCCGTGCCGCAGTTCGACCCGCTCGTCCTCGATGATGCCGGTGCCGGTGCGGATCACCCGCCGTACGGCGCCGTCCCGGATCCCGGCCAGGTCGTGCCGGATCAGCAGCAGCGAGGGGTCCGCGGCGAGCAGCGCGCGGGCGGCAGCGAACGTCGCCGCCGGCCAGAACCCGGACAACACGGTCAACGACGGGCGGGTATCGGCGTCGGCTGTCACAGCATGGGTCGGGGCCTGTGGTGACGACGACATGGAGTTCCTCTCGACTTACTGAAAACGATTGTCATTCTAAGCATACGAGAGGCTCCCGAAGCCAGCGCGGTCCAACTGCCCGTACCCGGCGCCCCGCCTGGGTGGAGATCGCCGACGGCCCCGGGTTGGATCTGCCCGAGGGCTGATGTCAAACTGAAAACCGTTGTCGTTACCGTTTGAATCCGATCGAGGAGTGAGCACTGTGTCCCGACGTTGTGACGTCACCGGCGCGAAGCCGAGCTTTGGCAACGCCGTGTCCCATTCCCACCGGCGTACCCGGCGCCGCTGGAACCCGAACCTGCAGAACCACCGCTACTGGCTGCCGTCGGAGCGGCGGTGGGTCAGCCTCACCCTGACCGCAAAGGCGCTCAAGACCGTGGACCGCAAGGGCATCGAGAAGGTTGTCGCCGAGCTGCGAGCCCAGGGAGTGAAGCTCTGATGGCCCGCCAGACCGACATCCGTCCCATCGTGCGGCTGAAAAGCACCGCCGACACCGGCTACACGTACGTCACCCGCAAGAACCGCCGCAACGACCCGGACCGGCTGGTGCTGCGCAAGTACGACCCGATCGTCCGCCGGCACGTCGAGTTCCGCGAGGCGCGTTGACGTGGCCCGCAGGAGCTTGAGTAACCGGCAGGCCCGCCGGGAGGAACTGGTCGCCCGGCACGCCGACCGCCGGGCGGAGCTGAAGCGGCTGATCGCGCACCCGGAGACCGACTCGGCCGTACGCGCCGACGCCGTTCGTCAGCTGGCCCGCCTGCCCCGAGATTCGAGCCGGGTTCGGCTGCGCAACCGAGACGTGGTCGACGGTCGCCCGCGCGGTGTGCTGACCCGCTTCGGGTTGTCCCGGGTGCGGTTCCGGGAGATGGCGCTGCGCGGCGAGTTGCCAGGCATCCGCAAGGCGTCCTGGTGACGGTTGCCCGCACCGGTCCGGCGCGAGCCACCCGCTCCGCCGGCGTCGCCCACTCAGCGTCACCTTCGGCGTAACCACCTCGCTCGCGTGCACCGGCGCCGCCGTCACCTCCGGCGGCAAGACCTGGAACTGCGACGGCTGTCCCGGACGCTGCTTTCGGCGCCAGCGGCTGAACGCGGACGTCCGCCGGGGTGCAAGCGACGAACCGGCCGGCGCGCGAGCTCAGCCAGACCTATAGCTAGCGGCACCACCGCATCGTCGGTCATCTTTCAGGGCCAGGGCTCGTTCTGTATGAACGCGGGGTGGTCGGAGTGACCACTGAGGTTAAACAACGATCATCGATCGATGGCGGACCGAAGTGGCCGGCCAGGCCGCCAGTTCGGGCTGACGGGCGAGGCCGTGCGGCGACGGTGGCACGCGCCGCGCTGTGGCATGGGGTGTGATGGTTCCGTTATATCGAACATTGCAGATGTTCGGCTAGTATCCATCTATATCAATGGATGGCGATACCGCCGCAACCCCAGGAGTGTGAGATGGTCAGAAGACAACTGTTGCGCGCGTTCGGCGCCGTGCTGGCGGCGGTGCTGGCAGCGACCGGGGTGCAGATCGTCACCGGTGCACCGGCCGCCGCGTCCCAGACGGCCTACCACGACGCGAGCCGGGCCGGCGAGTTCCGGCCGAACTTCGACCAGGCGGCCCAGGCTGATGCCGACGTCACGCCGTTCGTGGTTGGCGGCCGGCCGGCGACCGAGAACTACTCGTGGCTGGTCTACACCTCCGGCTGTACCGGCACGTTGGTCAAGTCGGACTGGGTCGTCACAGCGCGGCACTGCCCGACACCGTCCTCGGTCCGTGTGGGTAGCGTCAACCGCACCAGCGGTGGCACGGTCGTCGGGGTCCGTCGCGCCGTCAACAATCCCACGATCGACGTCAAGCTGTTGCAGCTGTCCAGTGCGGTGTCCTATGCCCCGGCCCCGATCCCGGCGACGTCCGGGGAGGTCGGTACCGCTACCCGGATCATCGGCTGGGGTCTGACCTGTCCGTTCCGGGGCTGCGGTTCGACGCCGACGGTCGCGCACGAGTTGGATACGTCGATCCGGTCGGACGGCGCGTGTATCGGTATCAACGGCCCGTACGAGATCTGCACCAACAACACGAACGGTGACTCGGGCGCCTGCTATGGCGACTCGGGCGGCCCGCAGGTTCGTCGGATCGGCGGGGTGTGGCACGTGGTCGGTGCCACCAGCCGGTCGGGCAACAATCACCCGATCTGTGCCACCGGTCCATCGATCTACGGTGACCTGCCGTCGATCCGTTCCTGGATCGACACCCAGGTCGGCGGCCTTCCCGCCTGAGCCTCTCCGCTAAGGGCCCCGGTCAACACCAAGCGTTGACCGGGGTGCCCTGGTCGTCATCGATGGCGGGATGAGGCGCTCACCTCGGTTCGAAGACGCCGGCGCGAAGGGCTGCGGTGGCCGCGGCGGCAGTGCGTCGGGCAAACTCCTCGTCGATGGGTTCGTCGACGACGAGCAGCCGCAGGAAGAGGGGCGCGCCGAGGATCTCGATCGCGGCCCTGGCGTCGGTGCCCTGGGGTAGTTCGCCGCGGGCGATGGCGTGGCCGACGACGGCCTCGGCCAGGCGGAATCGTTCGGCGAAGAAGCCGCGGACGATCTGCGCGGCGCGCGGGTTGCGGGGTGCGGACGTGGCAAGGGCGGTGATCAGCTCGCCCGGTTCACCGGTCATGCCGCGTCGGACCAGCAACGCCAGTTCTTCGAGGTCCATGCCGAGGTCGCCGGTGTCCGGGATCGGGACGACCTCACTGGCGTACTCGCTTAGCAGGTCGCCGAGGACGCCTTCCAGGTCGGTCCATCGACGGTAGACCGATGTCTTGTTGACGCCGGCTGCCTGGGCGATCCGTTCGACGGTCAGCTCGGCGTACCCGTCGGCGAGGAGGCCGCGGGCGGCCGTGAGGACTGCGGCCCGGACGCGGGTGCTGCGCCCGCCCGGTCGCTGGCTGGCTGGCATCGGACACCTCCTTTAATCGCAACGACTGTTGCGTTGCATCGTGCCATCATGGCAGGCTTAAAAAGCAACACGAGTTGCGATTGGAGGCGGATCCATGAAGACCATCGTTTGCGTCGTCGGCGGCGGGCCCGCGGGGCTCGTCCTCGGGATGCTGCTCGCCCGGCAGGGAGTGGCGGTCACCGTGCTGGAGAAGCACGCCGACTTCCTCCGGGACTTCCGGGGTGACACCGTGCACCCCTCCACACTGAACATGCTCGACGAGATCGGGCTCGGCGAACGGATGGCGGCGCTGCACGGGCGCAAGGCTGGTGCGCTGCGCGCCACCTTCGACGACGGCAGCTACACCATCGTGGACTTCACGCGTCTGCCGGCGCCCCACAACTACCTGTACTTCGTCCCCCAGTGGGATTTCCTGGAGATGCTCGCGAACGAGGCGGCGAGGTTCCCGACCTTCACGCTGCTTCGCTCCACCAAAGTGACGGGCCTGCTCCGCGACCCGTCCGGTGCCGTCGCCGGCGTCCGGGCCGTGGGTCCGGAGGGCGAACAGGAGGTCCGAGCGTCGCTCACCGTCGCCTGCGACGGCCGCGACTCGATAGTGCACCGGGAACTCGGTCTGAAGCCCCTCGAGTACGGCGCACCCATGGACGTACTGTGGTTCCGGATCTCACGCCACACAGACGACGGCGACGGTCTGGCGATGCGGATCGGCGCCGGAGGGCTGATGCTCGCCGTCGACCGCGGCGGCTATTACCAGTGCGCCTATGTCATCGCCAAGGGCGGCTACGACAAGATCCGCGCAGCCGGGCTGGAGGCGCTGCGGGAGCAGGTGACCCGGCGGCACCCAGCCCTCGCCGATCGGGTCGGCGAGCTCGCCACCTGGGACGACGTCAAACTGCTGACGGTGAAGGTCAACCGGTTGGAGCGGTGGCACGCGCCCGGCGCGCTGCTCATCGGCGACGCCGCACACGCCATGTCCCCGATCGGCGGCGTCGGAATCAATCTGGCAGTACAGGACGCCGCGGCCACCGCCCGGATGCTGGGTCCCAAACTCGCCACCGGGCAGGCAGTATCCGAAGCGGACCTCGCCGCTGTGCAGAAGCGCCGGCGCTTGCCGGCGGTGGTGACGCAGAACCTCCAGCGCGCCGCCCAGCGGCGCGTCGTCGATCCCCTGCTGCACACCACCGGCCGGATCGAGGCGCCGGCGCCGGTCCGCCTGCTGCAGCGGATCCCGGCGCTGCAAGCCCTCGCCGCCCGGCTCGTCGGTATCGGTCTACGCCCCGAGCACCTACGCTGATCCACCCCACCGCAGCCCTCCACCGGCAGGGTGCCACCGCGGCGCAGGTCACCCAGGACCGCCGAGTCGTAGGCGAGCGTCGGCGCGAGCGCCACCACGTCGGCCCACCACAGCTCGTGGCCCACCACAGCTCGTGGCGCAGCGCGGCCGCCGTCGCACGGTGACGGCGGTCTGCCGCGGGCGCACCCGCCGGTTGTGGCTCGACGAAGGGGGGAGACGCCCGCCTCGGGGACGCACGAAGCGGCGAGCCGGCACCGCGGGACTTGAGCCTTGTAACCAAGGATGCCGATGCGCTGTGCCGCTCCCATCAACTGATGGGCCTTCCAGGCGCGGGTCGCCGATGGTGCGGTCCGAAGCGCTGGTTCCGCTACGTAGGCCGGATCGCCGAGATGTGGTGATGGCTGGTCACTGTGGCAACCCGCTCGACGCGCGGGCGGTAGCAACGTTGATCGCAGCGCGTACGGTGCCGCCCTGCACCACCTCGACCGACCGCTCACCGTGGTTCGTGCCTGGCCGGGCCACGAGGTGCACGGGAGCGTCCAGTTCGACAAACGTGTCGAACGTGCCGACAAGCCCGGTCATCACCGCCGCGGATGGCGCGGGACTGAGCGCGGTGCCGAGTTGACGGGCTGCCTCGACGAGCAGGGTCCCCGGGACGTGGTCCAGCCGGTGGTCGAACAAGCCCAGGTGATCGAAGGGCAGCAGCACCCGCGCGCTGGTCTCACTCGCACCAGTACGCACCTCGGCCAGCAGCACGTCGGCGGGTACCAGGCGGCCCACGGTCGAGGGGGGAGCCGCCCCGTCCAGGTACGGGCACAGTTGGTCGGACCAAGGTGGCGGCGACCCGCCACGAGCCCGGCGGCGCAGCAGCGTGTAGGCGGCCGGGGACACGACCGACGAGGTGATGACTGTTGATCCGATCCGCACACCACCGAGTGACAGCTCACACCGGGACGTGAACGCGCGGAGCCGGCTGCCGACCCGGACCGCCGCCACGGTGACGTGCATCGTCAGCTTGGTCGCGCCGCCGTCGGGTCGTTGCACATACGCGTCGGCCGGCACGGACAGCTCGCAGGAGTCCATCAGGAATTGGGTGTCGTCGGCCAGGCCGAGGCCGTTGTGGCCGATGTAGATGACGACCTGCCGGCAGGCCTCCAGGAGCAGCATCGGATCGAGACGGCGATTCGCCTCCGCGACGTGTGCTGCGTAGTACGCGTGTCGCTCGGGCAGCAACGCCGTCGCCACATATCCGCCGGTGCCGTCCGGATGGACATCGGCGAGGAAGGCGGTGTCAGCATGACGACGATGGACAACCGCCGGTTCGACGGTCGTGTGAGGTTGGGTCAGTAGCCGGGTGTCGGTCATCGTTCAAGCCCTTCCATGTTTTCGTCGAGTAGTCGGGTGTGGGCGATCGCGGTGAGCGCTTCGAGGTGTTCGCTGAGCGACGTGAACCCAGCGCCGAGCGTGCTCACGGCCAGGTGTGTGGCGCGGGCTTCACGCCACCGCCGAGCCGCGGCGGCGACACTGACCGCGCCGCCGTCGATGTAGCGGACCCGGCCGTGCATACCGATCGCCTCGGGGGGTCGACCCGCCGCCTCCGCCGCCCTGGTCACGATCATCCGGGCCGCTGTGAGCTCCGGCCCGGGCTGGAGTCGGGGCATCCAGCCGTCGCCGGTACGGCCCGCCCGGCGGTAGGCGGCTGGGCTGGTGCCGCCAATCCAGATGGGAATCGGTCGTTTCGGTCGTGGGTTGATCCCGGCCGCGACGATTCGCTCCCCGGAGTGTTCGAAGCTGACCGACCGGTGTGCCCACAGGGCCCGCAACAGGTCGATCTGCTGGTCGAGCCGCTCACCCCGAGACCGCATGGGCCGGCCCAGAGCCTCGTACTCCACTGTGTTCCAGCCGATGCCGACCCCCAGCCGTAGCCGGCCGTTGGAGAGCAGGTCGATCTCGGCCGCCTGCTTGGCGACCAGCGCGGTTTGCCGTTGCGGCAGGACCAGAACACTGGTCACCAGGTCGAGGTCGCACACCGCCGCGAGGTAGCCGAAGAGCACCAGTGGCTCGTGGAACGGCTTATCCGCGTCATACACACCCTGCCAGTTCGGATGCCCGGCTGGGTCGGCACCGAGCACGTGGTCATACGCGAGGAGGTGTCGGAATCCCAGCTCCTGTGCCGCGCTCGCATACTCGCGTAGAGCTCGTGGCCCGCCGTGCAGCTCGCCTTGGGGCAGGACCACGCCGATCTCCATCATCCGAGCCACCCACTGGTGACGAGCGCCGCGTCGAGGACGATCAGATAGAGCATGGCGAGCGACGTGGGCCACTTCTGCTCCCTGCCGCTGAGGTAGGAGAAGGCGCCCGCGACCGGGAAGACGAGAGCCACGTAGGGCAGGTGCGCCGCGACCGACATTCGCCACGGCTCGGTGACCGCGGCCAGCAGGGCGCACGCGAGCAGAGCCCAGCCGAGCGTGAGTACACCGCTGCCGGTGACCCCGAGTACGGTCGCCGAGTATGTCCGGGCCCCCGGGTCGGGATCGCGTACTGTCTTGCGGGCGAATTCGAAGTGCAGGAACGCGGCGGCGAAGACAATGATCAGCAGGGCTGGGCGGATCCCCGGCGGTACCACCCCCGCGCCGGTCACGGACGTGTACAGGTAGACGCCGATCAGCAACTGCACCGGGTACGCCACGACGATGTAGAGCAGCGCCCGATCACG
This sequence comes from Salinispora pacifica DSM 45544, assembly GCF_000378845.1. Lineage (NCBI taxonomy): Bacteria > Bacillati > Actinomycetota > Actinomycetes > Micromonosporales > Micromonosporaceae > Salinispora > Salinispora pacifica. The sequence goes on from NZ_KB905359.1 coordinate 5,239,323, forward strand.
CAGTCTCGGCGAGTGCAGCGTGAGCCGAGTGACCAGCGCGGTGTAGCCCACGAGGAGCGCCACGGCCACCGCCGACCAGGGGGCGAGCGGAACGTTGACGACGATCGCCAGGGCTGCCGTCGCCCAACCGGCGCGGCGCAGCTCGGGCACGCTGACCAGACCGGTGATCAGCGGACGGTCCGGGTTGTGGATCCGGTCGTACGACTCGTCCATTCGCTCGTCGGCGAGCCGTAGGTGCAGCAGGACCACGATGATCGTCATGGCCCGGACCAGCGACCCGACCGACGGCCGCCAGATGCCCCCCGCTGTCATGACCGCGGCGGCCTCGTATGCGCATGCCCACAGCAGTCCGTAGGTGACGTGCACTCCCGGCGCGAAGACAGCGCCCAGGAACGCGCGGTAGCGCAGCAGCGCCGGGGCCTGCCCGACAGCGCTGCTCATGACGCAGCCACGGTGGCCAGGGACCGCCACCGGCCAGGATCGGCTCCGGCCAGCAGTTGTCCGTACCGTGGGCGGGACAGTGATACCGCGTGGCTGCCCACCACGATGAAATCCCAACCGGTCAGCGGTAGGTCCGCCGACCAGATCACGTTGACCAGCGGTGCCCAGCTCGCCGGGTCGCTGGTCGTCGAGGCCAGCGTGTGACCCAGGGTCCGGCGTACCTCGTCCGGCAGGGCCGTCGTGGCGAGTAGGTCCCGCACAGTCCTGGTCAGGCGGCGGGCCGAGGCAACGAAGTCCAGATCATGCGGGGGATGTGCGGCGTACAGCTCTCGGGCGATCGCGGTCGTCTGATCATGCTGGTCCGTGTTCGCCAGTGCCTGGCCGATCAGTGCGCGACGCTCCCGGTGGTCCAGCAGGATGCCAAGCTCCCGGACGAGGTCGGCCGGCTCGTCCGAGGCGTGCACCAGGTTGAGGAGGAAGCCGAAGTCGCCGAGCCGGGCGCGCAGCTGGCCCGGACGGCGCCGCGCCGGATCGGCCGGTCCCTTGTTGACGCTGAGCGCGACCGTGGCCGGCACATCGGCGGGTTCGGTGAGACGGGCCAGGACCACCAACGAGTCAGACCGCTCACACAGCGCGTCAGCAAGGAGACAGCGCTGGGGTGTCGCTCGGTTCAGCTGGTAGTGCCAGACCGCCCGGACCGACTCCCGGCGCATCCGCAGTCGCCGCACTGCCACGACCCGGAAGTTCGCTTCGCGCAGCCATTCGACGACTCGTTCGATCGAACGCGACGCCACCGCGTCCGGCTTCATCAACAGCATGGCATGCTCGTACGCGAATCGCACCGGGTCGGATGCCAGCGTGGACAGCTGCTCGTACGCCTCCAGGAAGTAGCTGTCGGTGCCGTGATAGCGCTGCTTGTCCGGATCGTGGGTCAGGCCTTCGGGGAACGGCGGTCCGTGGGCCGCGACACTGCTCACCGCTGGCTAGCCCGGCTCAGGGCCTCCGCCACGCTCGGCAGGGGCGCGCCCAGGTAGCCCGCCCTGACCGCGTAGTCGATGATCCGCCGCAGGTGGTTCGGCCCGTTGGGTAGGCGCTTGTGCCTCCGGAACCCGGCCGCGGCGGTGTCGTCGAAGTGCTGCTGGCGGCGGAAGTAGCTCTCGTACAGCGACATGACCCGGTGCCAGTAGGCGCGTTCGAGGTCCGACAGCATGGCTGGGTCGAAGTTGGCGGGGGCGATGTAGCGGGGAACGTGGAACGATGGGTACTCGGCCAGCACGTCGGAGATGTCGCGCATCCGCACCGACGATCCCACCGCGTGCAGCGTGTGGTTGCTGGCCCGGTCGATGTCGTCGGCCACGGCGGTGATCAACGCTGCCACATGGTCGACCGGCACAAGGTCGACGCAGGCGTCGAAGTAGCCCGGGATCGAGCCGATCCGACCCTCGGACAGGAGCTTCAGCACGACGTACAGGTTCTTGAAGTCACGGACCGCGCCGGTGCGGGCGGCACCGACGACGACACTGGGTCGGATCACCACGGTCGGCAGGCTCTCCGCGGCGGCCTTTCGCACCAGTTGCTCCGCGGCGAGTTTGCTCTCCTCGTACGGGTTGCCGAACCGCTGCCCGACGTCGAGTTGGGACTCCAGGATCATGCCGTCCCGCTCGCCGCACACGTAGGCGGTGCTGACGTGCACCAGCGGGGTGGATCGCTCGCGGGCCAGTTCCAGCACGTGCGCCGTACCGGTCGTGTTGATCGCCTGGTAGACCTCCCGGGGGTGACCGAAGTCGGTGATCGCGGCGGAGTGCACGATCAGGTCGAGCCCGTTCGCCAGGTCCGTCCAGGTGTCGTCGTCGAGGCCCAGCCGCGGAACGGTGACGTCACCGGTGACCAACCGTACGGTGCCCGCCCGGTCGTCCGTCGACGACGCGACGCCTCGGCCGCTGTTGGCGACCAGCACTCGGGTGTGGTGCACCAGGCCGGACACCCGGTGCCCGGCTTTCAGCAGGCGGGCGCAGACTTCGGCGCCGACCAGGCCGGCCGCCCCGGTGACCAGGATCCGCTTCGGCTTGCTCATGCCCTTCCTCCGGTCTTCAGTTGCCGCCGAACCAGGTTCAGGACGTCTCCAGCGGTCGTCAGGTCCGCCGACTCGTTCAGGTCGAGCGCGGGCAGCCGGAACTGCCGTTCCAGGGCCATCGCCAGCTCGATCAGCCGAATCGAGTCGAACATCAGGTCGTCGCGTAGGTGGGTCTCCGCCCCGACGCGGGGGAGTGGGTGCGGTGCCATTGCGGCGATGATCGCGTAACCGGTCGATTCGTCGAACGCGTTGTCCATCACGTCTCCTGTGCTGCGGCGCCGGCCCGTGCGTGCGGCTGCACACCGCCGCTGGAGAGCAGGTCCTGCGCCTCGTCGAGGGGGAGTTGCTGGTCCAGATATGCGCCGAGGCGCAGCAGGTCGTAACCGATGTCGAGGGTGCGCTGCCAGCCGTCCGCGGAGTCGAACGACGACGGGAACGCCCCACCGCCCGAGGCCTTCCGGATGTTGGTCACGTACTCGTGCAGGAGGGTGAGCAGAAGCCGGGCGTCCTCCTCGGTCGTGGCCACGGTGGCGTACAGCCGTTCGGCGAGGACACGGATGTGCGAGTGCCCATCGGGCAGCAGATCGAGTCGGTGCAGCAGCTCGGGATCCGGCGGCAACGGACTCACACCGTGCGCGCTGAGCAGGGCACGTAGCCCGCCGTTGACCGCGCGCGCCGTGGTGAGTGCGGCGACCCGCCACTGTTCGCGGTCGAGTGCGCCCTGCAGGTCCTCCAGAGCGTTCTCGATCATGAAGTTGCCCCACATCAGTGCCATCGCGGCGGCGGCGAAGCGCGGCGCCGGCAGGGGTAGCAACGCGATCGCGCGGGGATGCGGCGGCTCGGCGCCGGCGATACCCAGGATCGGGCTGCTGGTCGCCGGGGCGGGGGTGATGGGGCCGAGCGGCGCGGCCATCGGAATCCGTGGTGAGATCGGAGCACCCTGCCAGGTGATCCGGATCAGGCCGTACCGGAGGTAGGCGGCGATCAGCTCACCCGGGTCGGCGACGCCCGTCCGTTCGGCGTCGGCCATCAGCGCCGCGAGCGGTCGTCCCCAGACGATGCGTCGCCACACCCGCGTGGCGGCGTCGCCGAGGACGAAGACGTCACGTCGGTCACGTACCAGGTGTACCTGGTCGTCGATCTGCCAGGTGGTCACTGCTGGCACTCGGGCAACGACCAGCCGTTGCGGATCTTCGGCGCAGCCCGGCACGCCGAGGTCCGCGACCAGGCGTATGCAGTCGCGCGTGTGCTCGATCTCCTCGCCGGCGCCGGGCTCCGCGTTGATGGTCTGCCAGTAGCGTTCGACCAGCGGATCCCCGACGAGCCGGTCGAGCTGCAGCGAGAGCCACTTCGGCTCGATGTACGTCTCGCCGTGGCGTGCCAGGTAGCTCTTGGCGGCCTGCTGGAGTCCCGCCCGTGCCCACACGGCGGCCGACTCCACCTGGTCCAGGGCGAGCAGCGCGATGGAGTGTCGGATGGACTGCCGTGCGTGTTCCGCCCACCACGTGGTCATGACGACGGCGAAGTCGTCGTACGCGAGGTGGTCGCGGACCTTCTCGACCAGGTCCGGGCGGTACACGACATGCGCTCGGAGCAGCCGTTGGCACCGGTTGAGCAGGTGTTCGTCCAGTGTGGCGACACGGCGCGGGGTGTGTCCGACGTACCCGTTGACCTCGTGGAGGTGGTCCACGATCTGGCCGACGGATCGGGTGCGGATCTCCACCCGACGCCCCGCGATGAAGAAGATCGTGGGCATCGTCGGCAGGTCGGCCTCCTGGTCGGCGATCAGGAGGAAGTCGATGTCGGAGCGAGAGTTGCCGAAACCCTCGGCGATGGAGCCTTCCAGGATCAGCGCGACACTTCTGGGGTGACCGATACGCTCCAGCGTCTCGGCCGCGAGTGAGCTGATCTTTGCCTCGTCGAGGATCATGCGGGGACCTCCGGCTCGACGATCGACGCTTTCAGGGTTCCCTCCTGGAGGCGCTGCCACATTCCACGGCGGCGTGGCTTACCGCTGGTGGTGCGTTGGATCAGGCCACGGTTACCGACCGCGAACCGGATTCGCGGCTCGACGCCCAGTCGGGAGCGCAGGGTGTGGTAGGCGCTCTCCTCCCAGCCGCGGCGCCCGCCCTCGACGAGCAGCAGAACGCCGGCACGCTCGGTTTCCGGAGCGCTGATCACCACGCAGCGACTGGGGGACAGGCCGGTCGCCTCAACGACCGCCGCCTCGAGGTCCTCGACGTAGACGTTGCGGCCCCGGACCTTGAGGCTGTCGCCCATCCGGCCCAGTACGAACAGCTGGCCGGCGTGGAGGAACCCGGCGTCGCCGGTGTGCAGGCCGTCCGGGGTGAAGCGGGTGCCGCCGGAGTCGGCGTCGTTGGTGTAGCCCGCGGTGACCGTTTCCCCGCTGACCCTGATCTCACCGAGGTGGCCCGGCGGCAACTCGACGCCATCCTGGTCGACGATGCTGATCCGGGTGCCGAGGCGCGGGCCGCCGCAGCCGGTCAGCCAGCCGTTGCGTGTCGGCATCGGCTCCGCACCGAGGTGCAACTGCCGGGTCAGCTCGACCCGCTGGCCGAATCGCAGCGTGTCCGGTCTCACCTGCACCGCCAGCGGAGGGGCACCGTGGTCAGTGCCGGTCACCCCGAGCGTCGTCTCCGCCAGTCCGTAGGCAGGGGTGAGCGTGCCGCGATCGAAGCCCGCAGCGGCGGTAGCCTGCACGAACCTGTCGAGCACTGCGGGGTTGATGGTCTGCGCGCCGACGAACGCGGTCCGCCATCCGGACAGGTCCCAGCTGGCGATCCGCTCGGCGGCGATTCGCTCCACCGCGTACTCGTATGCGAACGGCGGCGCGGCCGTGATCGTGGCCCGGGTCATGCACTCCAACCATCTGCCCGGGTCGCGCAGGAACTGCGTGGGCTGCATCAGCCACAGGTCGGCCTGACTACACACGGCGGCGAGTAGGGTGCCGACGAGGCCCATGTCGTGATAAAGCGGCAGCCAGGAGGCCACCGAGTCGTCCTCGCTCCAGTCGCTCCACGCCCGGGTGCAGGAGACGTTGACGGCGAGGTTCTGCCAGGTGACCGGCACGCCTCGCGGGACGCCGGTGGAGCCGGAGGTGAACTGGAGGATCGCCAGGTCGTCGGGGCCCGCTTTGGGAACCTCGACCGGTTCCTCGGCCTCCCGGTGCAGGAAGGCGCGGCCGGGTAGGTCCGCCGCGGCCAGCGCCGAGTCGGCGATGTCCTGGTGGCGCTCGGTAGTGATCATCAGTACCGGTCGCGCCCGACGCAGAATGCTCGAGACGAGCTCGACGTACTCGGTGCTGCTGGTGAGGCTGGGTGGGGTGATCATGCAGGGGGTGAGGCCCGCGGCCCAGGCCCCGAAGTACGCGCAGAGCGTCGGGTAGCTCGTCGGCATGAGCAGGCAGACCACCTCCCCGGGCTGGGCGCCGGCAGCGGTCATCGCCGCCGCGCTGCGTCGTGCCGCGAGAGACAGGTCGGCGTACGAGTGGTAGTCCCAGTCGCCCCCGTCACCGAGGAACCGGATCCCCTTGTCGGTCCGGGGATCGACCAGCCAGTTGCGCACATCGCTGAAATCCAGGGTGGTGGTCACGCGGACGTCCCATCCGTGTCGTCGAGGATCGTGATCGTGCCGGTGCCGCCGTCCATCCGGACGGTCATGCCGGTCTCCAGTTCCTGGGTGGCGCCCTTGGCCTTGACGATCGTCGGCACGCCCAGCTCGCGCGCCACGATCGCGACGTGGGTCAGCGGGCTTCCCCGCTCGATGATCAGTCCGGTCGCTGACGGTAGTGCGGCGACCCAGCCCGGGTCGGTGCTGTAGGCCACGATGATCCCGCCGTTGACGTCCTGAGGTCGCGTGGTGACGACGACTCGTCCGGTCGTGACGCCCGGGGACGATGGTGTCCCGCGCAGTTCACCGACGCCGGTGCGGGCGGCCCGGCCGACGCTCCAACCGGCGGCCTCGAGATTGCCCTCCCAGTAGGGAGCGCCGTAGGTCCGGAAGCGCGGCGGCGCGGACATCGTTGCCTGTCGTTCCTGCGTGCGCCGACGCACCGCCACGATGTCGCGTAACTCGTCGTGAGCGATCTTGCCCTCGTATGCCCCGGCCAGCTCGTCGAGGCGCAGCAGGAACACATCCTCGAACCGCTCGATCGCCCCGACCTGCTGCAAGTGCCGGCCGAGTGCGCGAAGCATCCGCTTGGCCGAGCCGAACGCCTTCGTCCGGCAGAACCGGAGCCGCTCGCGCGCCGCCAGTGACCGTGACACCTTGCGGCGGGTCAGCTCGTAGATCCAGCGTCGCGGCCCTCGCAGGTGCTGGTCGAGATATTCCTGCGCGCTGTCGCCGCTCGCTGTCTCCGGCGGAGCCTGTAGCGCGTCGCGCAGCATCAGGTACAGACTCGACGGATCCTCGTGTAGGTCGGGCACCTCCAGCTTGAGCTCGTCGGGGCTGCGGTACCCGTGCGCCTGCACGTAGGCGTCGACGGCCGTGAGCAGGGTGGTGTGCCCGGCAGCCGCGAGCGCGTCGGGTATCGCCGCCGGATCGGTCTCCGTCACCAGGCGGCGCAGCTCGTCGTCGGCCTTGACGGTGGCCGCCAGCGCGGCCAACTCGCGGGCCGGCTCGGCGGACTCTACGTCGGCGCCGGGCCGAGCGGCGGCCCACGTCAGCCACTCGGGGGCGTGCGGCAGCCAACGCCGGCCGAGCATCGTGAGGATGCCCATCGACAGCAGAATCGTGGAGTCGAGCATCTGCATCGGACCCCACCGCCGGTTCAGGCTGTGGATCAGGTCCTGGAACGCCCGGTGCACCTCGTCGGCGGGCATCGCGGCGTAGTCGCGTTTGTCGAAGATTGCGTACTGCTCGTAGAAGTAGGCGACGAACCGCTCGACGTCACGGTCCATGCGCAGGTACTTCCAGAAGAAGGTCGTGCAGGTGACCACTCGTGCGCGTCGGCGTTGCCAGGCCGAGTCGAACTCGTACGGGTACAGCCCTTCGGCGATCTCGTCCGGCAGCGCCTCGTCCACGCCCATGGCGACCTCGAGCAGCTTGCGGTTGACATCGTAGAAGGGCGCGATCCGCTGTAGGCGGTACCAGTTGACGAGGTTGTAGTAGACGCGGCCGTGGAAGCTGCCGAGTAACGTGGGTAGCCACTCCTGCATCTGCGCGAGCTGCTTTTCGGGCACGCGTAGGGATCGCGCGTAGCTCTCGTACACCGCGCCATAGACCTTCGAGGCGAACGTGAAGGTCAGCGGGGACGTGATCCCCCGGAAACTCTCCACGATGTTCGAATTGTCCCAGATCCGCAGCTCGCCCATGGGCCTGCTCGTGGTCGGCACGGTGGTGATCGGTCGGCTCTGCAGGATCCACAGCTGGCCGTCCGCGACCGCCCACTCGATGTCCTGCGGTGCGCCGAAGGCGTCGCTGATGGCGCGGCCGGCCTCCCACAACGTGCCAAGGTCGACCCGGTCGAGCGACAGCTGCGCACGGTCGGCGTCCGGTACCTCGATGGCTTCGACGCCACCGCCGGGCGCGGACTCGTAGCGCTCAGACTTGTCGCCGAGCTCGGTCTCCAGAACCACACCGGTGGCCGTCTCGAGGGTCACGGTGTCCGCATCCACAGCGCCGGAGACGATGCCCTCGCCGAGACCGTAGACAGCACTGACCACGTACCGGTCGCCGGCACCGGTCGCCGGATCGGCGGTGAACATCACGCCGCTGACCTCCGCGCGCACCATCTGTTGGATGAGTACGCCCATGCCGGTCGCGCGCAGTGGCAGGCCGTTGCGCAGTCGGTAGGTCAGCGAGCGTGCGGAGAAGGCCGACGCCCAGCAGTCCTTGACCCGGTCCAGGACCTCGTCGGCCTCGCTGACGTTGAGGAAGGTGTCGAACTGGCCGGCGAAGGAGTACGTGTCGCCGTCCTCCTCCAGGCCGGACGAGCGCACCGCGACACTGCCGCCGCCGGCGGCCTGGTACGCCGCCTGGATCGGGCCGGCGAGGTGGTCCGGGATCACGGTCGCCCGCATCCGTCGGGTCACCTCGGCTGCGACGCGCTCCGGTTCGTCGGCACCCTGGGTCAGCAATACGTCGATGCCCTCGACGTGTTCCAGGAAGGCGGTGAAGATATCGCTGGAAACCGCGCTCCAGCGCGGAACATGAACGTCAAGACTCCTCATCGCCGCCAGTTTGGACGCCTTCGCCCCCATGGCTCGCCATTCCGTAACGTCGGTTTCAATGGCGACAGTTGACATCCTTCCTCCTCGGATAGTGTGTTGATCGGCATGCGATGTCCCCCTGGGTGCTGCGGCTACGGCAGCCTTTGCGACACCCTCCCGTGCGAAAGCCGTGGTCAAGCGGCTCGCGGTCGAAGGCGAGCACATGAATTCGTGGCACGGATTTGTTTCCCGCCACGCGGGAATTCGGTTCGCGGGCCGGTCGGTGTGCTGGATTGGCTGGATCAGTGCGTGTCGCCGGCGATTATTCGGCTGATCAAACCCGGAATCTTGAGGTCGGCAACAGGCGCAGCCGGACCTATCTGTTGATCGTCTTTGGCTTTATCTGGGTAAGCATGAGGGAGGTTCCGGATTTCCGCGGGTTCCTTGAACCCAAGGGGTGTCGTCACTCTTGCCGAACTCGGCAGGAAGGCGGGGTGTGGGCGACGCGGTGGACCCTCCCGGTGTCGCTCTCGGCGGCGCGTGCCTGGGTAGGAGCAAGGTTTGGTACCAACTGTGGATGTCTGCGCTCCCCGCAGGTGTACCACTGCGGTGTGTGCCTTTGGGCGGCGAGGTTTCCGCACATGCCAGCTCACATATTGCTTTCCTTTGGGGGTTTTGTCCAGTTCGGGAGGGGTCAGCTTTGATTTTCCATGCCGGCCAAAATAGCGGGCATTGATGGCGTGACTGATTGTGGATTCCGCCATTCGATGCTCAACTCCTTGTGGCGTGAATCACTCTCTACGGCGGCATGATGTGTGCTGATATCGCGAGTGCGGAACGGGCGATGGTGCTAGCGATGAAGCGATATTACAGCTAACCCGCTCTGGTTTCTAATCGCTGCTAGATGCTGACGGAGTGCTCTCATTTCGACCTAACATAACAGAAACAGTGGCTTAACAAAGGTTCACTCTCTGTGACCTGGTGGAAGGTTTACGGAGATCAGGGATAGTCGCCTGACACGAACGGTAACTACTTAAAGTCGGGTGACCTGTGTCACCGTGGCGTCGCGGTCGCTCGTGTGGGTTCGGGGAAACCAGGCCGCTTCGCGGGAAAGATGATTTGCGCTTCCGGTTTTACCGCAGCACCGGTAACTACTCGCGGGGTATCGCAGTCCTTTCCCTCCCTTCATCTATAAGCGAAATTGGTCGATGGATTTTCCCGACAAGCTCGGCGGACGTTCCGGGAACAACGCCCCGGGTTCCACGCGCGCCACCAGCGCCGCACCTGCCGGACCTTTCAGGTTCGCGGCAGCGGTGCGCCCCACCGGTCGGCTCACCGCCCGCCCCACCGGCGGTCAGCTACCGCGCGGCCGACGTCGTCCGGCCGACATCCCCCTGATCGTCGACCGAGTCCTGCAGGCTCGGGTGGCGACCGCGTTGGAGCCGGAATGAGAGCCTGGTTCGAGCCAGAGGCGGCTTGACCTCAAGCACGGTTGAGGGTCTAGCCTGACCGGTCGCTGACTCCCGACCAGATCCAGGTCCGGGTAGGCGCCACCGGTGTGCAGCCGTTCGACGCCGGCCTTCGCCAGGGCGGCTCCGGCTTTCCGGTGACCTTCCCGCAGCAGATCGGCAACGAGTACGCCGGGGTGTGGTGGACGCGATGCGTGGCCGGGGCTGACCGGCCGCCGCGGACGTCGGGACCGTCCACCGCGCCTTCGAGCTGCGGCCCCAACTGCCGCGCCAGAGGCGTCGGCTCGTGGACATCATGACCGACGACTGGGAGATGCCGCCGACCGAGATCGAGGGAGTCTTCGACCGGATCCATACCACCGGTGCGTCCTACGGGGCGGTGCTGCGCCCGGAGATCGTGCGGCCGGTCAACACCTTCGACATGCACCGGGTGGCGCAGTTGGCACAGCACGCCGGCCTGGTAGAGCCGCTGCTTGGCCACCTCTTCGACGCCTACCACGCCCGGTCGGCCGACCTCTCCGACCACGTCGTGCTGCGCGAGCAGGCCGAGGCCGCAGGCATGGACGGCGAACAAGTCACCGCGGTGACCGGCGACGGGTACGCCGACCGGGTCCGCGACGACGAGCAGCTTGCCGGTCAGGTGGGCGTCCGGTCGGTGCCGTCGTTCCGGTTCGCCCTTCGCCGCGCAGCCTGCTCCACTTCGCGCAGCATGAGTAACAGGCTCTGCGATCGACGGTCGGCCGGTAGGGCATCCATTGCCCGCTGGGCGTAGGCGAACCCGCCGGCGCTGTCACCGGCTTTAACCATCGTGAGTCCACGATGCAGCTCAATATGAGTAGCGAAACGCGGTAGATCACCAGGTCGTGTGCGGTCGGCCTCCTCCTGGGCCTCGGACCCGGGGCCGGGCATCCCGAGGCGGGCATACAACATGCTCCGGAACGTGGCCATCCGCCAAGGCGGGACGGCGGTATCAGACACCGCGCCATCCGCCGATGCCACCTGGTCGAACACCCGCCGAGCGTCGGTGTCGAGCGCGACGGCGCCGCTGCGGTCCCCGCGTCCGGCCGCCACGTGTGCCTGCGCCATCAACGCCTGGACACGTCCGAGTGACGGCCGGTCCGACAGCGCGACAGCCTGATCGGCGTACCGCCGCGCCGTGGTTAGCGCCGCCCCCTCGTAGGCCAACGCGATCGCGGCCCGGCCCCGGACCCACACCCGCACGGCGAGATCGTCGGAGCGGTCGGCGGCCACGCCGGCTAGGTCATACCACCGGATGGCCTCAGTGGGGTTGGGAGTGGTTTTGCCGTAGGTCACCAACGCCCTGGCGGCGTGTGACCACATGACCGGCGTATCCAGGTGCTGTTGCAGGATCACAAGGTCGTTCGCGAGGCGGGACTGAAGCGCCACGGCTCCCACCGCCATGTAGTCCCGACCGTACTGGTCGACCCGCTCCCGCCAGTCCTCCTCAGCAGTCCGGCCGCGTAGCGCAGCGCTGAAACCGGCCCGGATCAGTTCGCCGGCCACGACCGGGCCGAGAGCTGGCCGGGGCCCGTTGGTGGCCGGTGCATGACCGGGGTCGGGTGCTGGTCGACCTCGCGGTGATGATCGCTGACGGTGGGGAAGCCATCGCGGACATCGACGTGCTGCGCCATTAGCGGGAGGTGTTCGGGTCGGTGGCCTCGGATACCACGGTGTGGCGGGCCCTGGACGAGATCGGCGCGGTGCAACTGCGGCGCATCGCAGCGGTCAGGGCGCAGGTACGCGCCCGGATGTGGCAGCTGTTCGGTGTCCACCGGTGGCAAGGGCGGCCGGGCGGGACATCGGTGCCGGCGTGGTGGTCCTGGACATCGACTCCACGATCGTGATCGCGCACAGTGACAAGGAAGGCGCTGCGGCCACCTACAAGCACAGCTACGTGCGCCACGAGGCGCTATGGATGCGAGTGGAGGTGAGAGGACTCCACCGCTGTGCTGTCGTAGCAGGACGGTGAAGCTGGGGCAGCCGCTGCCGGGGAGCGCCGGTGGGGGTGGGAGCAGCCCTGACAACGTTGGGACGGGTCGGTACTGCCAGATGGTCCGGGTCCGGCAAGCGAGGCCGAAAGGTGTAGCCGCGTGTGAACCAGTGTCTGAAGCTCCGTAACGCTTGTGCCGGCTCGAACCTGGTGGATGAGGGCCGGGACGCAGTGCGCGACCGCTGTGTAGGTGGGTGGTCGACTCCGAAGCCGACTGAATGTATCGGTGGGGAGGTAATGCTGAAAGCCTGCGGCGTAGGCGTGGCGAGGCTGCCGGAGTACAGCTGGGCACCGACCCGGCCGATCGTGTCCGTGGTGAACGTGGGAACCGTCCTACGCCTTTCCCGCTGGCGGGTAGCCAACCCGTCGGGCCGGGAAGGGTCCGTTGCCGACCTGGGTGTGGGACGGGGCGGAGGCCCCGTAGCAGTCCGAGCACGCGAGAGGCGTGCACATGGCCAAGGGGGCCAGCAAGCAGGCAGCGCGGATACCGGGATGCCCGGAGCCCGTTGGTGAACACCGACGATCCGGAGCTGGCCATATTGCGGGCCGAGCGACGGGTACGGGAGATCCAGATCAAGCTGCACCGCTGGGCGACCAGCGGTCCTCGTCGAGTGTTCGACGATCTGCACAACCTCGTCTACGACCCCGCGTTCCTGTTGGTGGCGTGGGGTCGGGTGCGGGGGAACAAGGGGTCACGCACCGCTGGCGTGGACGGCGAAACCGTCCATTACGTCGAGGTGGTGCGTGGCGTGGAGGGCTTCCTGGCCGGCATCGCGGCTGAGGTGAAGGCGTGGAGCTTTCAGCCGGTGCCGGTGCCGGTGCCGGTGCCGGTGCGGGAGCGGGAGCGGATGATCCCGAAGCCGGGGACGCATAAGCGTCGCCGGCTGGGGTCCCCACCGTCCGGGACCGGGTGGTGTAGGCGGTCCTCAAGCTGGTCCTGGAACCTATCTTCGAGGCGGATTTCCGTCCGTGCTCGTATGGGTTTCGCACGAGCCGTCGGGCGCAGGACGCGATCGCCGAGACGCGCATGTTCACGACCAAGGGCTACGAGTGGATCGTGGAAGGCGACATCAAGGCGTGCTTCGACGAGATCTCCCATCCGGCCCTGATGGACCGGGGTGCGAGTACGCATCGCCGACAAGCGCATCCTGACCCTGGTGAAGGCGTTCCTGAAGTCCGGCCTGCTCACCGAGGCCGGGCAAGTAGCCGGTACGCCGATGACTGGCTGCTCCTGGTCATCGGGACCCGGCAGCATGCCGAGGCGCTCAAGGAGGAGATCGCCGAGGTCCTGTCCGGGATAGGCTTGCGCCTGTCCCCGGAGAAGACCTCGATCCCCCACATCGACGAGGGCGTCGACTTTCTCGGCTGGCGCATCCAACGCCACCGCAAGAAGGGGACGAACAAGCGCTACGTCTACACCTATCCGGCGCGCAAGGCCGTCAGGTCGATCTGCGCCAAGGTCAAGATATGGTGCCGGCAGAACCAGAACATGGACCTGTCCAGCCTGATCCTGCGGATCAACCGGATGGTCAAGGGGTGGTGTGTCTACTTCCGGCCGGGCGTGTCCTACAAGACCTTCGCCTATCTCAGCAGCTACATCTGGCGCAGAGCGATCCTCTGGATCAGAGGCAAGCACGCCCGCATTGGCTGGAAGGAACTACGACGGCGTTTCTGCGCCGCGACGTGGTGGCCACCAACGGACAAGATCACGCTGTTTGATCTGGTGAAGGTGTGGACCACCCGTTACCGCTACCGAGGGACGCGGATCCCTGTCCGTGGCCGGCGACAGGTTGACGAGATCAACTGGCACGACCGGTCGGGCTTGTGGAGACCCCGGTGCTCAGGAATGGGCACGCCGGGTTCGGAAGGCGGCCCGGGGAACCCACAGCGGCAACGCTGCACGGCGCCCCGGGCCGACTTTACGGGTTCCATCTGATCCTGGTGACCAGCGACAACACCGCCGAACCGCTCGCGGTGAAGCTGCGGCCGGGCAACGCGGGAGTCAACACCGCCGCCCTACCCGCCCAAGCGTGGTCACCGGCGATCGACGCCGACGGTGGTGTCCGTGACGGCGCCACCGTCGCCGAACTGACCGGCCTGCTGCCCCTGCCAGGCTGGCCGGCCGGGATGCGAGTCATCGTCCGGCGGGAACGCCCCCACCCCGGCGCCCAACTCACCCTCTTCGAGCACCGAGACGGCTGGCGCTACACCGCCTTCGTCACCAACACCACCACCGGCGCCCTGCAGCGGCTGGAGGCCCGACACCGGGCCCACGCCCGCGTCGAGGACCGGATCCGCTGCGCCAAAGACACCGGCCTGCGCCGGCTACCCTCCCGCGAGTTCGCCACCAACCAGGCCTGGTACACGGCCGCCGCGATCGCCGCCGACCTCATCGCCTGGCTACAACTCATCGGCCTCGACGGCGACCTGGCCAAAGCCGAACCGAAACGACCGCGCTACCGGATCCTGCACACCGCCGCCCGCCTCGTCCACGGCCAACGTCGCCGCACGCTACGGATCCCGTTCAGGTGGCCCTGGGCCGAACAGATCACCACAGCGATCCACCGGATCACCGCCATCCCAGACGCCGGCTGACCAGCACAGCCGCCGCCCCAACAACCCGAAGGACCCCAGGAGACCACGCCCACCGCCGCGACAAACGGCCCACCACCATGCCCGACACCACACGATATCGATCAATAGCAATCAGGACTGCCGGGCCAAAGGAGCCGGCGTCAGACGCGAATCATCGAGGTTAGCCCCGTGTTTCTTCTCGTAAGAGCCTTCGGCTGGTGAGGTAGGCTCGATACATCGGTACTCGATAAAGGTTCAGGACTTGGATAGATCGGTTAACGGCCAAGCTAACCGAGAACCACCGTAGACCTCGCGCCCAGGGTACCGTCAGCAAGGCGGCACTCCCTCACTGACACCCAGCGAGAGAACCGCCGATCCGCGCAGGGCGCGCTCGACGGAAACGCAGGGAACTTGAGGTGGTCACCCTTCGGGGAGCAACGCCTTTTCAACTCGAACCAACTCGTCGACGGATAACTGGGGAGGGATCCACCCCGAAGAACGAATCCAATCAATAAATCTTACGGGCAAGAGAACATTGTATTCGGCAACATAATACGCCAAATCGGATGGCCAGACCCAATGGCCGTCCGTCTGGAGCGCAAGCGCCCCAACGTCTACCTTTCCAGCATTTAGAACATCAAAGACACGCTCTCCGGTAGCAGCGAGAATAGCTCCGCTGGCAAGGTAACTAGCAACTTGGACAGAAACCTGAACATCACCCTTTCCGGCACATTCTCGCAGGCTAGCACCTTGTGCATCTCCATGCGGCAGCTCTCGGAAGAAGCCTAAATTCTCAATCATCGTTGCCCCATGAGACTGCTACTAGACCCTGGCCAGGGGCGGGTCGATACCATTGACCCCACTTATTCTAGCCGCTTAGCGTAAAGACCCTCGATCCGGATGAAAACCACATATTAAATGACCGGCGCGCCATTTTGTTGGCCAGGTTCTTAGCAAATCCATTATCGAAAGCGCCGGTGACTCTGGATAGATGGTGGGCGCTTGACGGCAGCCGTGACGGCAACCGACACAGACACGAGCATCCGCGTACAGTCGCCCGCTACGGTCCGCAACCGAAGCCGGCAGGCCTCAATGATGCACGGATCAGGTAGGAATTACTTCCAAGATCGCCATGTATGCGGAAACATGCCGGGAACCAAGTCCCACCGGACACAATTTGGCCGTAATTAGTATCGACGATCAACGAACGCCGCTGCGCAATCGAATACACCAGCGCAATCACGAGATCGGGTGCACGGTAATCGACGCTGAAAATGGGACCGGGGATTTCGGAAGTTGAGCATCAGGCCAATCATCAAAGATGCCGTCGGCTTCAGGATCAGACACCTCGACCACATTGCAGCGCTCGTCGCCCCGTTAAAGCGTCAGCACTGCTTCATTGATTGATAGGTCGCCGATCAGCTGCGCGAACCTTGCCAGTTTGTCCAGGTCAACGGTCTGGTCCTCGATCACCGCCGGTACGCACATTCCGTTCAGGGTAAGCACGCGCACGCGCTACAGCATCCCGGCCCCGCGCGCACGCTCCCACGCAACAAGGCGACCCGAACCCGGAGTGGACGAGGCCGTGGACGATCGCCTCGACGGTCAAGCCGAGTGACTGCGACCGGCGATCGACGCCGCACCGCTACGCGGAGCGCCACCGAGCACCTCGACTAGCCCACAGCCAAAGCGACGACCGCGATCAGGGCAAACGCCAACTTGCGTCTACAATAGACTGTTCCATCGATTCATATGCCTATTATGTAACCCAGTCACGGCAACCCGGGCGCACAACCTCGCATCGGAGTGCACAAAGTCACGGTCCCAGCACGCGACGGAGTGGTCGGGCATCGCCATGTGTTTCGTCGCCTCGCCACCAACCGACAACCAATCTCCGCCATCTGACGATGATGTTCAGGAGAAGTTGTCTACTCACCACCAACAGCTTCCGCATAGGTTTCCTCATATCGCTTGACGTCCATCTCCAGGCGTCCCGTATTACCCAAAAAAAATGCACCGTTGTCGTAACAAGCGTTAAAGACCGAAACCATTTGCTCAATGCTCGAAAATTCGATTTCGGTCGGCTCTCCAACAAGCACGCCTGCCGCGTTTGCCTCATCTCCGACCGCGCCCCAGACGGCCGAGTATATATCTCCGGTGGCCGTCGTCAGGAGCGGCATAAAGTGATCTCCTAGAACGGGATCACCTGCATAGTACGGCATAATATGGATGGCTTCATCAAGGGAGAGCGGGTTGTACGCCGGAATGACATTGACGTCGTCCTGCAACTGACCCGGCCGTGCGTTGACTCCGTCACACCAGCCGAACCACTCCGCCACCGAAGATGGCACATTCGTACCCCCCAGGGCGGCAATGACCCGGTCAGCGCCAACCCCCGGCCGCAGTAGCGGAACCACAGATCGCTCAAGACGACGTAGGTGAGCAACCAGCCGCTCAAGTTCAGTAGTCAACATCAGCTACCCCATCACGCTATCCGACACGAACATAATACGGGTCAGCATTGCCAATTCCGTTACCTCGAAGGAAAGGCCATAGCGAATCTCTCCCATGCGCGATGTTCTGTGCACGGTTGATCAGTCGCAACGTCGCTCCCGCTCCGCCTTCATTCGTAAAAGCGAATGTGAACTCTTCCCAAGAAAGCGCCTGGCTGTTCACATCGGTACCGAGCGTATCAGGACGTGGTACGCCCGCTTGCGCTGCATTCCGGTTCGCCCGGATTGCCGCCCTTCCGGTGAGGCGAGTGACGATTGGACTCTCGCCATTCGCCAGAGCATTTGTGAAGTTGTCCGCCACATCTGGATAGAGAGCCGAATCGATCTAGTAAACCGGCAGGATCGTTGTCTCCCCAGTCGAATCCACCGCGAAACTCGTGGCGTCTCGCCTGTGCCGCGGTTGTGTACGAGGACCGGCGAGTCGCCGGCTACCACATAGTACGTGTGGGATTTCCAGCCCTTCACGCAGTGTGACTTACATGTTCATAGCGTTCCACCTGGCCATTCGTGTATAGCGTCCACCCTGCGTATCGAAAATATATGGGTGTTGACGGCGACGGCAACCTGGGAAGACGTCCATGTCCTTCAATACCCGAAACATCGACGCGCACGCCGGTAACACCGGTCCGCACACCAAGAGCCGCGGCAATCGGTCAGCCATCGCCGCAGACGATTCCGCGACGCCGACCCAGCTATTTTATTTCCGTTTCTGTCTTACGGCACATTTCTAACAGAGACACTTCGCTGTCATCGCTCCCTTCAGCCCAACCCACAACAGCCAAGGCTTCAACAATCTTGAACCCGAACTCTTGCCGCAACGCCGCTGCCGCCTGAATGTATTGACCAGACGCTCCATGAGACCTGATTATGCGAGCAATATCAACTAATCCGCCACCAGAATCAATCGACGCGCGAAGAATATGACGCCACTCTCCCGCACCAGGCATCACGGCCTACCGAACCTCAGCCGAACAGGGGCACCGCCGGATACCTCTTGGTCTACATGCAAGAGCTTCATGAAGCCATGCCTTTCAGTCATTTTCCGGTCCAGGTCGTCTATGCAGCCTGTTCTGGCGTGTTTCCGCCCGCAAGTGCTGCGATAAACGACGCCTTGTTCTCATCCACAAGGTTCCCATTGATTGTTAGCACCTTGCTGCCTAGAGAGTCCATCATCCGCCCAAAATCACTTGCCCTTTCACCGGGCTGTGTTTCATGTCCGCCAGTAGGGTTAATCCGCCGTTGCAAGTCAACACATAGTACGTGTGGAGCCGGTGGCGACGTCACGCTAGGTAGTGACGGGCCTTACCTGCACGTTCGCTCCCGGTTCAAGCCGTCGAATATCGGCATCATTGATGGTGACAGCAGTCATGACAGCAACACCGACGCACGCTCGGCTACAGGTACGAGCCGTTGACCCGACCACCACCCGTGAGCGCCAGGCAACGGGACCACCTCCCGGCTCAATCGCACCGCCCCGGCGTCACACCCCGCTCGGTGAGTGGTGGTCCTTGGCCGTGAGCCCATTGCAGCCGGATAGGGACGCGGGGCCCGGACGGCTCATGAGTAGACGTCTTTGCGGTGCCCGACGGCGTGGATGGTCAGCTCGTTGCCGTCGAGGCGGTAGAGGACGCGGTAGTCACCGACGCGCAATCGGCGCCCGGATCCGTCGCGCATCTCGGTCGAGTTCTGTGGCGCGGGGTCGGAGACCAGGCCGAGGATCGCGCTCAGGACGGTCAGGAAGACGTTGCGGGGCTGCTTGTGCAGCCACACCAGCACGTCCCGGTCGATCTGCACCTTCACGCCGCCGCACCGCCGGCCCGGTCGGCCAGCAGCGCCTCCACCTCACGAGGATCCACCCCAAGCGACTCCAGCGCCGCCGACAACGGCACGAACTCACCCTCGGCACGGGAACGAGCAATCACCGCAGCGTCCCGACGATCCCGGAACGCCTCAATCTCCTCCCACTCATCAATACCCACCAGGACGGCCACGGGCCGCTCGTACTTCGTGATGATCACCGGCTCACCGGTGCGCTCAACCCCGTCCAGCACCCGACCCGCGCCATCACGGAACTCCCGCAACGTAATCCTCGTCATGCACCACACCGTACCATGCGGTACCGTTTGGCATGAGAAGAAGCGGCGCAGCCGATACCCCGGCCAAGCGAACCCGCCGCCGACGGAGCCACTGGGCTAAAAGTTGCTTCACCTAATCAAGAGCGCCCGGCTACGCCGGACGCACGCGCACGCGCTATGCCGTTCCGGCCCGCGCGCACGCGCCCACGCAACAAGTCGCCCGATGTCGGCAGCCAATCAAGCCCACAACGCCAGAGGCCGTGACGATCGCTCGGGCGGTCAGGCCATCCGGTGGCTACCGGCGACCGCCGCCGCACCGCTGACGCGGCACGGCACCGTCTACCTCAACCAGTCTTAACCAACGATGGCGACCAAGCACGAAGGCCACAGAGGTGCACATTGGACGAAAGTATCGTTCTACATGCATGCTATGTACGTGCTTGACGGCAACGATGACGGCAACCCACGCGCACGAGCGCGCCCGACGGCTCACCCCGATGCACAGAGTTGTAGCGCCAACACACCGAATTCGCTCACGGCTCCTGCCATGATTGAATTCACTCGGCCCCGAAGACACCACTGACGAGTTCCGCAATAGACAATGCAAGCCCAGTATTCGCCAGGATCTGGGCCGTGCAGGGTGCGCGCGGTTCCCTGAAGAGCCCGGACCGCGGGGTTCGCGAGGTGTCTGAAGCCCGTGACCTGCGGTTCTAGTAAGCGCGGAGGAACCAACGGATATGGCTGACCTGCGGAGACGCAGGGGCCGATCCTGTCGCGTGCCGATGCCGACATCACCTGGGCGGTTAATGTGTTGCGTCGGTCGAGAGGGGCGGCAAGGATTGTCGACATGCCGCAGGTGGAGATCGAGATTCGGCCCTACACCAACGACGACTGGGATGCGATCGCGCGCATTCACGACGCCGCGCGACGTGACGAGCTACGCGGATCCGCCGGGGTCGAGGCTTTCCTGACCCTTGCGCAGACCGCCGAGCGAGAAGGGCTTTTCGACGGGCACCTGTGGGTGGCGGAGGCCGGTGGCAGCGTAGCCGGCTTCGTCGCACTCGACGACGACGAAGTAACCTGGCTGTACGTCGACCCGCAACGCTACCGGCAGGGAATCGGCAGGGCGCTGCTGGGCCACGCGGTCGCCGCCGCCGGGCCCCGGGTCGAGGTCACCGTGCTCGACGGTAACCCGGCTGCCGAGGCGCTCTACGCCAGCGAGGGGTTCACCGTCACGCAGACCCGGACCGGCCCGCTGGTCGGCAACGAGACGTTCACCGCCACCGGTCACATCATGCACCTCGACAAGTCCGACGTGCCACCGGACGACCGTCGGGTGCCGACCGTCGACACGGTGTGACCGGCCGACCCTCATCGGCCGGTGAGGGTGTTCACGCGGCGACGGCACCGCCGTCAAGCGGCGGCCAACCGGACTGGCTCCGTTGCCCGGCAGCCCCAGAGTGAACTCCGGCCACCCCACGTGCGGCCGGGGCGCACCGTCGCCGGCCGGCTTACGGACGCGAAGTGACATGAACAGCGGCAGCTCTCCGTCCGATCCAGGGGAAGAGCCCAGCTGAGGTTCCCCCGATAGCGCGGAGGCGATGATGTTTCCGAGATACCGGGGAACCTCAGATACCCGATCGTGCCGCAGGGTGGGGCGGGCCACGGGACGTACGGGTCCGGCGCTGTTGGGCCCTCGTGCATCATCCTGGTCGGTCGTCGTCGATCAGCCGGACCTGATCGAGGTCATGGCATCAGATGGACGCGGATCCGTCTGGCCGCAACCGCCGCGTCGGCCAGGACGGCCAGCCGGGGCTCGGCGGAATCGAGCAGGTGTGGATGACGCAGCAGTGCCAGTGGTGACAGACGCCGGTCTGTCAGGATCGCCTCGATCATCAATCGGTCGCCGCCACAGACCAGGGACCTGACTGCGTCGTGAGGGTCGGCGACAACACCGGGTGCATGGGGCAGCATGATCCGCGCGGCGATGTCCGCAGCCCGCTGGGTAGCAGCCTGGGCCTGGTTGGCGCGGCGACGTGCGTAGCGCTGCTGTGAGGAACCGCCGGCCGCGGTGCGACCCTGTACGTAGAAGCGCTCGACCTTGGAGACGGTGATGGTCGTTCCGTCCGCGACGCCGGCGGCAACCGCACCCTTACGGGCCAGCAGCACGGCGATCCGGGGCGGTCGGATGATGCCGGCCAGCAGCGTGTCGATATCCTTCGCCTCGGCAAGCCCCGGCGGCGGATACAGCGTGGCGGTATCACCGTTGTTCATGCCGGTCAGCACGAGGCCCTCCTCGGTGGCGCCGTCGTGGCGGCTGTAGAAGCCGTCGAGCCAACCGCGAATTCGCTCCGGGGAGATCTCCACCCACCGCCCACCGCCCGCGGCTGGTCGCGCCCTGACCACGTGAACACCACCTATCGGGAACGGCCGGCCTACACCCATTATCGTGAAGGCGACCTGCAGGAGTGCATCCGCGCAAGTGTGCCACCCGGGGACTCTGACGACGGGCACCTGGTGCTCATCGACTGGGAGCATGTGGGGGCCGGTCCGGTCGGCATCGACCCGGCGATGTTCGTCTCGCTCTACCGATTCGTCGGAGGGGCGGGCGAGCTGGACGAGCGGGCGCTGCTCACCGATCACCCACGGCGCTCAGCGAGGTCGCCGGCCGGGGCCTGTACCGACGCCGAGCTCGGATTCGCGCCCTGCCATCTCACCTGGGACCTGTACCTGCGGCTCGGCCCCGGCGGGCGATTTTGTTTGGTCTTGGTGTTGACGCCTTCGGTGAGGCCGCCGCTGTGGGGAAGCGCGAGTGCGGCCGGCAGCGACGAACTCAGTCGGCGACAGGGCGATGACCCTGACGCGGCGTGGCCGTGCCGCAGCTCGGCCAGGTAGGTGCTGTTGCGGACTGATCCGCCGACGAGTGGGGGAGGCGCCGCCGTGACGCCACGCCCGGGATCCGGATCAACACAGGTCGAGGGCCACCTCTACTCGTAAGTAGGCGTCCACCCACGCCTGCACCGCGTCATCGCCGGGGTCTGCGCCAAGCGTCTTGGCGAAGCCGTCGACGGCGCTCGCCACCCGCAGCAGCCCAACCTTCGTCAGTTCCCGGGCTGCGCCGAGCAGGCGGTCGGGGTAGGTGGCCGGCAGGTGCAGCAACCCCTGGTGAGCAACGGTGGTGAGTAGCGTCCGGCTTTCCTGCAGCACGGCGACCAGCTGGCTGGGCTCGTCGCCGCCGTCGAACCCGAGGTGACTCGCCACCGAGGGCGCATGGTCCGGTACGACCATCGTTCCGTCCACGGCGACCGCCAGGGGATCGATCACCACTTCGCCGGCGGAGCGGTGCACGATCCCGCTGACGAATCGGACCCGGCCATTCTTGCCGGTGAGGGCCGCCGCGATCGCGTCGAGTCGGCCGGGCGCGGCAACCGTGTGGGTGGCGGTGACCGTGGCACGGGTGCCGTGCACGTCGACGATGACGGCGTCGAGGCGCTGCTGACCGGGCGAGTAGTTGACGGTCAGGACGTCGGCGATCGCCACCACGCGTACCATCTCGGCCTCGATGCGGGGCCGGACCATCCGCGGTGGCAGTGCGTCGAGCTCGACGCCGAGCGCGTCGATGTCCCGCACGACGAGCGCCTCGGGTAGCGCGTCCCAATGCCCCTGCGACGGGTTGACTGTGGTCTGGGCGACTCGGCTGGTGGCCAGCCGAACAGCGCGGCTCGCGCTGCGTACGGCGGATTCGGTCACCACGTTGCCCGATGCCAGGGCGCCGACGGCGGCGCCAGTGATGCGTCGGCGGGCCAGGGCGGCGCCGTCGGCCTCTCCGTCCCAGCTACGCCGTAGCACCAGCACCGTGGCCGTCTCGGCGTGCGCATAGAAGATTTCCACCGTACGTTGCTCGCCAATCGCCGACACCCGGCAGCCGAGGGAGTCGAGCCGTACCCGACGAAGGGGGGTCTCGGCTGCCTCGTCTGTGCCGAGCACCAGGGCCCGCAAACTGCCGCCGCCGTCGCAGACCGCTCGGTGACGGGCATGCAGCTCCAGGACCAGTCCGGCCAGCGTGTCCGGCCGGTACCGGGCACTGCGTTCCCGGTACGCCGTCAGCTGGTCGGCCAGGTCGCCGAGGGCGAGCAGCGGCCAGCGCAGCCCGACGGCGTCCAGAGCCTGTTGCTGCTCGGCGACAGCCGCCGCCATACCGCTTCCGACGTGCACGGCGCCGTCGCGCAGCACCCGGTCGGCGAGCAGGAGCGTCGCCTCGAGCCCTGAGCCGCTGCCGTTGTCGTTGGCCGGGCCGCCGACCTCGACCCGCGCCTCGGCCAGGCTGGGCGCGCGCTCGTCCGCGACCCGGAACGCCCACACGGCGAGTGCGACCACGTCGTCGCGGGTGCCGGCGACGGCGTCGGTGTGTACGAAGCCGAGGTCGTGGGGGACGAGGAAGCGTACGGTGACCGAGCCCAGTTCGACGGTGGGGACGGGGTCGGTGGGTGCGGGGCGGCGTACCCGGGCCAGGTATCCGGCACGCGCCACCCGCCGGGCGGCGGCCATCAGTCGGGCGCCGATGCGGCCGGTGAGCTGCTCGTCGGTGAACGAGCCCGGTGACCAGGCGGCCTGGCCGGTGCCGGTGCTCGGCGGTGCTGCGGACGGAACGTCGGTCGGGGAACACGGCGGCGAGCCCGGGTCGGCGAGCGAGCTGGCAGCGGTTTGTTGCCGCTGGTAGGCGAGGACGAGTCCGATGAGGTGGCGGCAGACCGTGGTGGCGTCGCAGGAGCAGGCGCCAACGTCGAGGCCGCCGGTTGGCAGGCTGGCGGCGGTGCCGTCGGGGAAGGTGCCACGCACGGTGCCGTCGCCGTCCACGGTGACGGCCGGCCCGGCCTGGTCGAGCTCCTTGGTGGCCCGCTTGACGAGCCCTCGGTTGGCTAGGGCGGCCAGCGAATCGGGCGTCAGGGCCAGCAGGTCGCCGCGGGTGGTGGCGGGGGGTGTGCTCATCGGCCCACCTGCTCGGCGACGAACGTGGCGAGTTCGCCCGGTGTCATCGCGCCGACGGACGCGCCGACGTCGGCGAGGCGTTGCGCGGCCGCGCGGTCGTACACCGGGTTGGCCTGTTCGTCGAGCGCCGCCAGCCCGAGCACCTTGGTGCCCTGCTCGACCAGGCCGCTTACGACACGCACGAGCCGCTCCTCCGACCCGCCCTCGTAGAAGTCCGTGATCAGCGCGACGATGGCCCGCCGGGGCTGCTCGATGAGCTGCGCGGCGTAGTCGACCGCGCGGCCGATGTTGGTGCCACCACCGAGCTGGACCTTCATCAGCAGCTCGACCGGGTCGTCGACATCGCTGGTCAGGTCGACAATGTCGGTGTCGAACGCGACCAGGTGGGTGCGGACGCCGGGCAGTCCCCACAGGCAGGCGGCGGTGACCGCGGAGTGGATGACCGAGTCGGCCATCGACCCGGACTGGTCGATGAGCAGGATCACCTGCCACTGGTCGATGTGCTGGCGGGTGCGCGAGAAGAAGTATGGCGTCTCGATGAACAGCCGCTGGTCTGCGGGCTGGTAGTGGCCGAGGTTGGCGTTGATGGTGCGCCGGACGTCGAAGTTGCGTGCCTGCCGGAACCGGCTCGGCCGCCGGGCCCGTGCGCCGGTGAAGGCCACCCGCACCTCGGTCGCCAGCTTGTCCATGAGTTGGCGGATGACCGCTTCGACGATGCGCCGGGCCAGCCGCAGGACCTGCGGGTTCATCAGGTGCTTCGTGCGCAGCACCGCTCTGAGCAGGCTTTGGTTGGGCTCCACACGTTCCAGGACGGCGGGGTCGGTCACTATGTCGTGGATTTCGTACCGCTCCACCGCGTCGCGCTGCAGTCGCTCGATGGTTTCGCGGGGGAAGAGTCGGGCGATATCGTCGAGCCAGTCCACTGTGGTTAGCATCGGGGGACCGTCGCCGCCGGATCGGCTGCCGGCGCGGCGTACGCCCCGGCGACCGAGTTCCTCGTCGCGTCCGTACAGCCATTCCAGTGCGGCGTCGCGGGCCGTGGTCTCGGCCGCGAGCGATCGGCAGCCGAGGGCGGCGTCGCCGGGCTCGCCGAGCACGAGCCGCCACCGTTCCAACTCGGGATCGGTCACGTGCCCATCAGTCCTTCCCGGGCGAGCAGCGCGTCGACCCGCTCGTCGAGGGCGCGGCCGGCCGCGACCACGTCGGGTGCGATGGGCAGCCGCAGCAGCGCCCGGCCCGACCCGGCGACGCCGCGCCGGGCGAGCGCGTGCCGGGCGATCGTCTCGCGTTCCCGGGGCGGGAAATACGCGAACGCCTGACGCAGCGCCGGCAGGGCGACGAGGAACTCCTGCTCACCCATCCCGCTGAGCAGCTCGTCGAGCAGGTTGAGGACGCCGTCGGCCGCGAGGACCTCCTCCCGGGCCAGCGCGAACATCCCGGCGAGCCAGTCACCGACCGATCCCGGGGCGAACGCGCCGCGCACGGCGCGTACCGGCTCGACCTGGGCGCCCAGCGACCAGGCGAAGCCGAACGCCGCCCCGCGGAGGTCCGGCGGCACGTCCGCGTTGCTGGCGATCCGGGCTGCCACGGCCAGGGCCGCTTCGCGGTCGAGCCCGAGGGCGGACCGGGCGTGCACGAGGGCATCGCGGGCTGCCACCAGCGCGTCGATCCGCGCCGGCTGGGCTGGCGCCGCCCCGCCGTAAACCCCCTCGGCGAGCCACAGGACCCGCTCTACCCCGGCTTTGACGACCACGCCCAGCGTTTCGGTGCGAGCGGTGCCCAGCAGATGGTCGTGGCGCCACAACGCGAGGACGACCGCCAGCACCCGGCCGACGGGTGCCACCTCGGGTGCGGCGGCGACCGCCCCGGTGACCCCGTGTAGCACCCGGTCGGAGACTTGGTCGCTGCCGCACAGGGCCGCGTCGAACAAGGCGGCGGCCAGCTTTTCCATGTCACCTCGGGCGGCGGCGATCCGATCCGCCAGCACCGAGGCCGCTGCCTCTTCGAGCGTCCGGCCGTAGCCGCCGCCCTCGATCAGGGCCGGCAGGCGGTTGTCATCGGCGCAGATGCTCCACTCCTCGTCCAGGACCGGGTCGATGCCGGTGGTGGGGCCGGCGTGTCGGGTGAAGCCGGGGATCCGCAGGACTCGCAGCCGGTGCAGGATCCGGCTGCGCTTCAGGTCGGTCGGGTCGGTCAGCTTCAGGCGTACGTCGCCGGGCCGGTCGAGCCCGTGCCGCTCCAGATCGGCCTCGGCGTTGTGCACCAGCGGCGGCAGTGGGGTCGACGGATGCAGCCGGCCGACGCGGTCGCCGCTGAGGGCGGCGACCATCTCGACTATCGCGGGATGGGTGCCCGTGCGCAGGGTGCCCCGGGTCGACCAGGGCAGGGGTACGTCGAGCGCCTCGTTGACCAGTGTGGCGGCCAACCCGTCGAGAACGTCGACCCGGGCGAGGTGCCGGTGTCCGCGTACCCGGGCGAGCCCCTCCGCCGAGACTCGCGCCGCGATCAGGTCCGCCGTCGACACCGTCTGCCGCCGTTCCCGCAGCCGCCCGACCACCGCGGCCATCAACTGGTCCGCGGCGGACTCCGGGCCGGTGTCCCAGAGCCGTTGGTAGTAGTCGGGCGACGGCATCCCGGACTGGTAGCCGTCGAAGGCGTCGAGCCGGCGGAACGAGTACGGCACCAGGTAACTGCCGCCGGCCGCTGTGGCCGGGAGCCCCGGCGTCTGCGGCCAGCCGAGGTCGACCGGGGCGCTGTCGCTGGTGGCGCTGAGCTGGATAAGTGCCGGCCGGTGAAACCCGCCGGTGACGACCACGACCGGCCGGTCCCCGGCGTCGGCGACGGCCGCCCGCACCCACCGGGCCATGTACGCCTCCCGCGCGGCGTCCTCCGGACCGGCCGTCGACTCGCCGCGGACCAGGTCGAAGTAGACGGCGAGCCGCTCGGCGAGGCCGTCGGCCGGGGGGACCTCGAACAGGTGGTCCCACAACGCGTCGACGTTGTCGGCCGCGAACGTGCGGCACAGCGACTCCATCACCTCGGCGTACCGCTGCTCAGCGTCCGCGTAGCGGTTACGCCGGCCGGCGAATGCGGGATGCCAGGCGGGCAGGTCGATGAAGCGCAGCTGGGCACCCACCTCGCGGCCCGTGGTCAGCGCGACCCACTCCGGGGAGTACGCGCAGAACGGCGCCCAGGAGGCATGCTGCCGTTCCGCATCGCGGTAGCTTGTGAAGACCGCGACGGGCAGCTCGTGCCCGAGTAGCAGTTCGTCGAGCCGGCCGTTCATGTCGACTGGTCCTTCGACCAGCACGTACGCCGGCCGTAGTGCCGAGATTGTCTCGGCGACGAGCCGGGCACAGGCCGGGCTGTGGTGGCGCACGCCGATGAAGGTGGCTCCCATCAGCCGGGCAGCAGGTGCCGGGCGGTGTGCAGCTCCTTCCACTGCCCGCCGGCGTGCCGACTGGCCTGCTGCTCGAGGTAGCGCCGCAGCCGGGCCAGGTCGTCCGGGTTGTCCTTGGCGGCCGTGCCGGCGAGGCACGACACGAGATCGGCGGCCGTGCCCGGTTCGCCCCGCAGGAACCAGCCACGTAGCCCGACGGCGTGGGCGACCGACACCGCCTCAGCGGTGCTCATCACGGCCGACAGGCGCTCCATCGCGTCGCCGCGGGACGTCTGGCCGATGCGCAGCTCGCGGAAGGCGGTAACCAGCACCTCGAGAACGTCGCGCCGTGGCTCGACGGTAACCCCGGAGCGACGGAGCAGCTCGCCCGCCTCGGCGACGACCAGCGTCAGTTCGGTGTCGAAGTCGGCGATCGGGAAGACCGTCTCGAAGTTGAACCGCCGCTTGAGCGCAGAGCTCATGTCGTTGACACCGCGGTCACGGGTATTCGCCGTGGCGATGATGTTGAATCCCTCCTGGGCGAAGACCATCGCGTCGTCGCCGGTCAGCTCCGGCAGCGCGAGCACCCGGTCGGACAGCGGCGACAGCAGGCAGTCCTGCACCTCCAGGGGACAGCGGGTGATCTCTTCGAACCGGACCACCCTGCCCTCCGCCATGCCCCGCAACAGCGGCGCCGGCACCAGGGACCGCCGGGACGGACCCTCGGCGACAAGCAGCGCATAATTCCACGAGTACTTGATCTGATCCTCGGTTGTCGCTGCGCCGCCCTGAATGGTCAATGTGGAATCTCCGCTGACCGCGGCGGCCAGCAGCTCCGACAGCAGCGACTTGGCGGTGCCCGGCTCGCCGACGAGCATGAGGCCGCGACTGGTGGCGAGGGTGACCAGGGCGCGGTCGATCAGCGACGGGTCACCGACGAACTTGCGACGGATGCCGGCCCGCTCGTCACCGAGAATGAACCGCCGGGCCGCCTGCAGGCTCAGCGCCCAGCCGGGCGGCCGCTCCGCGGTGTCCTCGGCGCGCAGCCGCGCCAACTCGTCGGCGTAGCGCACCTCGGCCGGCGGCCGCTGCACCCGTGGCGTCGCGCCGCCGTCGGCGCCCACCGCGCCCGCCGTTCGCCCGCTACCCGCGCTCATTCGGTGATCTCCTCAAGGTCACGGATGATTTCGGAAGCGGAAACCGGGTCCAGGTCGCCGAACGACGCCACCCGTACGTTGTCCCAGTGCCTGTCCTGGGCGCGCCGCACCCAGATCTCGTCCAGCTTCTGGTCGACGAACTCGTCCACCAGGCCGACGACGATGCCCGGGTCGAGCCCGATCACGACGGCACCCCCACCCGGCAGTTCGCGCTCGACACAGCCCTGGACGCCGCCGTCCTCCGGCGACGTCCGGTGCCACCCACGGCGCTCCAGGCCGAGGAGCTTGCCCACGTGCACGGTGATCCCCTCGAACCGGGTCAGCCGGTGCGCTGTCAGCTCCGTCTCGGCCAGCGTGTGTACGTCCCGGCCGAGCTGCGGGAACGGTTGCAGAATTTCGTAGTCGGCGAACACCTCGCCCCAGGCGGCCACGGCATCGGCCAGCTGCACCGGGTGGGCGACACCGACCACGGCGTCATCGGGAAGCGACACCGGGTCGTCGTCCACATCGGCGAACGTCCGGTCTTCGGCCACCCGCAGGGCGCCGACCAGCTCGCCCCGCTCGTCGTACCGCCCCCACACCAACCGCCGTACCAGGTGCCACACCAGTGGGTGCCCCACGAAGAGCTGACGGAACTCGGCGCCCGTCCATCGCCGCTGCGTCACCATCGCCTGCTCCAGCCGGCGGATCTGCTCGCTGGCGATGGTACGGACGTCCTTCTTCAGCCCGCCGAACCGCTGGTAGGCAGCGGGCGCGAGGGCAGGGTCATCCTTGACGCCGGGCTTCGGCAGATCCTTGCGCCGTTTGCCGTCAGCATCCCGCACATACGGTTTGAGACGCTCGTCGAAGCCCACCACGAACTGCCGTGGGCCGTAGTCGAGGGTGAGGCTGCCCGTCGCTCCGAGCCCCAGGTCCGGTACGAGCCGGTCGGCGAGCTGATCCGGCGCCAACCCCAACCCGGCCGCGACCTCGCGCATCTTGGCGTTGGCCCGCTCCTTGAGGCCCTTGAACTTCACCTTCTGCGCGATACCATGCAGATGCATCAGCGCCACGTCGGTGCCGATCGCGGCGAGTACATCGAGGCCGGCGACCGCCCGCGTGTGACCACCCTGGCCGGGCCAGGCCCGGATCACCGGCGCGAGCCGGCGCACGGTCTCGTCGTCGCCGACGAGCCCGAGCGCGTCGAGCACCCAACTCTCCTTCGACGGGGTACCCGCGGCCTGCCAGTTCTGGAACAGCGCCCAGGCGAGGTCGGCGAGGCTGCGCGGCTCACAGATGTCCTTGACGACCGCGACACCAGCGTACAGATCGTCGGGGCGCGACATCGCGAGCATGGTGATCACGTGGCCGGCGGCCGGCAGCGGCAGGACACCCGATCCGTCGCGCAGCTGGATGCGGGGCAGCCGGCCCGGGTCTGCCCAGTCCGGCAGCTTCGGGATCCTTGCCGGCAGCGCATCGAGCGGGTCGACGGCCAGCAACTCGTCGATCGCCTCAGCCGCCGCTGGTCCATACTCCTTCGCGGCCGTGCGGACGTCGTCGGCGTGCCCGTTGCCAGCCAACGCCCACAGCGCCCGCTCGGCCTGGCGCCGTTCGGCTCCGGGCCGGCCCAGCGCCGGCGGGACCAGTGCCCGGGCGGCCACCGCGGTGTGCCGGGTCAACCAGGCCAGTACCGTCGCCCGGGTCGACTTGAGCCGGCCAAGCCAGTCGACCATCAAGACCGCGATCTCCGGGGCCGCGTACGGCAGCAGCGTTCCGGCAATCGTCACCGGGCTGCGCCGGGCGGCGTCGAGGGCGGCAGGTAGGGCGTCGAGTTCGAAACGGCCCACCACGATGCGCATCCACGACCCGCCGCCCCAAAGGTCCTGCGGACGCCAGCCGCTGATCAGCGGGCGGGCGATCTCGTCGGGCGCGCGAACAAAGAAGTCAGCCGCCTCCCACCAGGTCGCCTGGCCGTCGCGCACCCGTGCCGTCAGCGACTCCCAGCTGCGGTTGCGATTGGACCAGGCCCGGTGGTGGCCGCTGTCGTCACGCCACGCCTCGCGCTCGCCAGCGCCCCACACCATCGTCGGCTCGTCCCGGCAAACCAGGCCGTCAACGACGATCGGTCGGCGGACCGGCCGCTTGACGCTCCAGGGCGGACGGACGAGCAGGTTGGGAAGGGCATCCGCGGATGCCTCGGTGACCGCGACCGTCGCCGCCAGGACGGCGCGAATCCGCCCCGCCGTGTCGTCCGGCAGCGTCGGTAGCATCCGCTCGGCCAACTCGGGGTTGGCGAGCACGTGCGCCCGCAGCAGGTCACCCACACCGCGCCGTCCGCTTCCCGCGAGCAGCCGAAGCCCACGGACGGGAAACCGTCCGGCGGCGTCCAGCAGGGCAGCTGGCACGTACTTCTGGTCGCACCGGTCGAGCAGCAGTTGGAACGCCTCGTCGCCCGGCAACGCGGCCAACGCCGCGAGCAGCCGGCGTTTAATGTCGGCATCGGCGTACGCGTCGTCGAGCCAGGCGGCGAGCGTGGGTGCCGCGACCGGGCCGGCACCGGCCACGAACGAGTAGAGCAGTGCCGCCGACGGGAGGACAGAATGGTCCTGGGAGTGGTCAACGGCCTGGGCGACGTGCGTCGGGGAGGTCACCACGGTCAGGAGGATCGTCGCCAGAACTCGGTTGCCGGCGGCGGCGACGGCCGCGACGGTCTCGTCGTGCCAGTCGGTCTCGGTGGGTGCGAGAAACGTCGCCGCCACCCGCTGGTGCAGCGTGCCTTCCCGGAACGGGCCGAGGGCAGCCAGGGCGTCGGCATACCGGTCGTCCGGTGCGACGGCGAGCGCGGCTCGGACCCGTCCGGCGATCGTCAGCCCGGGCTCGTGCACCCACCACGACCGAATCTCGTCCGGGTGCAGGTGGCGAATCGGGGTGGCTCCCGACTGGTGGCGGCTGCCGCAGTTCCAGCCCAGCGACAGCAGCTCGACCGCCGCCGCCACGGCGAAGGGAAGACCGTAGTCGGCCAGCCACAGGTCGGCGAGCCCCCGCGGCTCGTCCCGCTCGCGCCAGGTGAATCTGTCCACCACGGCGGCGGCGACCGCAGCCGCCCCCAGCGGGGACGGGCTTCCAGCCAGCTGCTGGAGGCCGGCCGCGGCCACCTCCGGCTCGGTCTGGGTGTGCCGAAGGGCCTGCTCGATGTGCCCGGAGAGCTTGTCAAGCAGCGCCACCCCCTTGGCGCGGGAGGCCAGGTCGGGCTTGCGCACCGCCGCACCGGCAGCCCCTCGACGGGGGAAGAGGTTGCGGCGCCACGACGGCGGCACGACGAAGGCGTCCTCGTTGATGGCAGGCACCGCGGAGGCAGCGCCCTCCGCCGCGACCGGCTCACCCTCCTGGTGGCCCCCGACAACCGTCGTCGCCGAGGCGACGGGGGTGGCGGCGGACGGTTGCGGTGAGTCGGTGCTCGGTTCGAGATACCCCTTACGCAGCTTCTCCGCGATCAGCTTGTCGACGTAGACGGCGGCCGCGTCCTCAGTGGTCAGGCTCTTGGTGGTCGTCTGGCCGGTCGTGCCGATCCGGCCGTACCGGACGACCACCTCCCGGCCTTCGCGGGTGACCTCCCAGAACTTCCCGGACCCACCGGCTACGAGTTCCAAGCTACGGGTGCTGCCCACTCACGAACCTCCTGCTCAACGAAACGGTTGCTACCGGACCGCGCGACCTGTGACAGCATGCACCAGCCGCCGGAGCGGCTGGCAACGCCACCAGTGCGAACGCACCTCCTGGCGGGGCAGCGACGGAACCATAGCGGTGGCGACCGACAGAGTCCCCAGCGGCACGGGCCGCGCACGTCCTCGGTGCGGCCGGAGACGGCAGGGGTGGGCGGCCAGCCGAACAACCAAACACCGTGGACCTCGCCGGGGTGGCACGCTGCGTCGCAACCCATCCCGGCGCGTTCCCGTACTTCTGGTGCGCGTGGACGGGCAGTGCCACCCGCGACACCGGAATCGTCAGAGTGGTGTCGCAGATCCGGCAGCCAAACCGTCATGTATCCCCTGTCCGTTGGGCCGCCGAAGAGAGAAATCGTCGCGCATCAGATACATCCCCGGTCGTGCTGGCGCCACCGCATCCCAACCGCTTCGAGCTCGACAGAGAATCTGGTGCCGCACTCATCCGGGAGTACCGGTCGAACAGCCGAACCGTGCTTTCGGGTTCTCCAGGCAGCGCACGGTCAGCTCGTCCGGGGGTCGGCAGGGGAGTGGGGTATCCGGCGACGATGGCGGATCGAATACCCTTCTGCTTGGAGCGAGGGCACGCGGGCGTCGGTGTCCAGACCGCTGAATGTGTCACGCGCCTTCCCGTACCGCGGATAGGGCCGTACGAAGGCCATGGACGGCGTCGAAGGCGGCATTGGTATCTCCGTCAGTGGCGTCTTGCCAGAGGTCGCGCCATTCGGAGTCGTCAGCCATGATCCGGTCGATGGCGCGTACCGCAAGTGCCGCCAGATCCTCGGGCACCTTCAGGCGGTTGCCGCCGCGCAGAAACTCCGGCGCGTACGGGGAGTCGATCGGTTGGCCCCCGGGCAGCTGTGCGGTAAGAGTGGCAGCTGCGGCGATCGCTTTGCAGGCGTAGTCGGAGTCGAGGTAGTCGTCCTCGTCGGCGGCGCGGTTCAGGGCAGCGCGGATCAGTGTCGTGCGGTCGCCCGGGTGGGCATCGTCGAGGTCACCACACCAGTCGGCGGCGGTGTCGTTGTCGAACGGTCCGACGTCCCAGGCTCCCACGCTGTCCTCCCCAAGAGTCAACCGAACTGCATTCTGGCACTGGCCACCGACAGGATCCCGCCAGCAGGACCGGTGCGGGATCGCCGCGCGGTTCGAGCACGAGTGTTCGCGGGGTCTGTCGCCTGCCCACCACCTGCTGGACAGCCTCCGGCGTACCCTCCGGACATGTTGTCGGCCGCGCTAGAAGCACGGCCATGACCTTAGGTCCACGGCATGCATGCGCTTCTTACCTCTGCGCTACTACGGCAGTTGTCCGATCTACCAACAGGAGGTCCACCACGGCTGCGGCGGTATCCGGGTGCCGGGCGAGCAGTGCCACTACCTCGATGCGACCGGGTTGGTCGTGCCGTTGCCACGGGTTGGAGCAGCCAAGCAGCCCGGCGATCGCGTCAACGGAATCGGGATGGTCGGTCAGCAGGCCGACGACGGGCCCCGCCGGCACGTTCGGAGGCGCCGGCGCTGGGGTGGCTTTGACCCAGGGCGGCTCCCAGCTGTCCAGCGCGGGCAGGGTGCCGGGGAAGGTGTGTGCCGCCTCGCGGATCAGCAGTGGCACCAGCTCCTGGCCGTGCTCGCGCAGCGTGGTGATGAGAGTGGGCAGCCAGGGCAGCAGGATTGGGTCGGGCAGCTGAGCGAAGGCCGTCGACATCAGCTCGACGACGAACGACGCCAGCCCGGGTACCGGGTCGAGGGCCTGTACGAAGCCGGAGAGATACTGCGGGAAGATCGGCACCACCAGTGGGTTGGCCAGCAACTCGGCGCAGCAGTCGCGCAACTCGGTGAGGGGCAGCAAACCCAGCTGGTGCCGGGCTGCCCAGCGCAGGGCCACCTTGGCGGGTGCCTCCGGGTGTGCCTGGGCAACGGCGAGTTCGAGCTGCGTGCGATCGCAGCCGAGGGACA
Source organism: Salinispora pacifica DSM 45544 (assembly GCF_000378845.1). NCBI lineage: Bacteria > Bacillati > Actinomycetota > Actinomycetes > Micromonosporales > Micromonosporaceae > Salinispora > Salinispora pacifica. The sequence continues at coordinate 5,273,826 of NZ_KB905359.1, forward strand.
ACGCCAGGTTCTCCATGCTGAACAGGAAGCCGAGCATGGCGCCGACCTGCCGGACCCCAGCCTGCTCGTCGACGAACGCGCTCGGCAGCAGCGTGCAGTAGTGCGTGTAGCCGGCGGCCACGAACGCCTCGCACCAGGCTGGCAGAGCCGTCGCAGTGGCACGGTGGTGGGTGAGGAGCCGGCGGATGCGGCGCAGCACGTCCGGGGCGTCGTCGACAGTGCGTTCGGTGGCGAGCAACTCCACGGCCCGGGTACCGAGTTCGCCGATCAGACGGGGACTGCCGAGCAGCCGAATAGCGTCCTCGATGGCAGCCAGAGCCCCGGCAGCGGTCGCCTGCGGCCCCCGTACCGCACGACGCAGCCGCTGCTCCAGCACCTGTTCCACGGTGACGCCCTCGTAGCCCAGCTCGATCAGGGCCCGTTGGTTGCGGCCGAGCGCGACATCCCAACTCTCCTGGATGGATCGGTGGCCCAGCCGCCGCTCTCCCATGATAGGACGAACCGCATCGTGCGGGAGCAGGTAGCGCAGCATCCAGAGCAGATCGGAACAGGGCGCCAGCCGGGAGTCGGCGTGTAGGTCGAGCAGGGCCCGCTGGACAGTCCGCTTTTGCAGGTCCAAGCCGAGTGGGCGGAGACGTTCGAGGACGTCGCGGGCCAGCGGTGGGAGGGCCTCGTAGCCGACCCGGCCGACTCGGTCGCCGCCGAGCAGGATCTCGCAGAGCCGGCGGACATCCCGCCGGCCGGGGACGACGTCCTTCTCGATGCAGGTGACCGCCGCGTCGGTGAAGTCGTATGGGGTGGGGCGGGTCCGGTTGCGTAGGCCGGCGAGGAGAGTAGAGGTCTCGTAGACGGCGATCGCGTCGGCGGTGCTGGCTAGGTAGCCGTTGCGTCGGGCGAGCCGGACGATGTCGACACACCAGCCACGGAGCTCCGCCTCGTCGATGCCGTTGAGCTCGGGTGGTGCGGTGAGAAAGCTGGAGAGCCGGTCGGTGGGACCGGTGGCAGGTGCGGCGGTATCCCGTCCGTCCCGGCCGCGAGTGCGGGTGCCGCGCTGCCCCTCCAGGCGGTACGGGGTGAGACCCGAGCGTTTCAATGCCTTCGTCCAGGTCGCCGCGGCGATGGAGACCGAGCCGGGGGCCAGGCCGAACTGCGCCTCGATGGCGGAATGACTGGATGGGATCAGCCCGTACCGCCAGCGGGTGCCGGTGCGGGGGCTGATTTCGTAGCCGGGGGCATCGGAGGCGAGGCCGAACTGCTCAACCCGACTGGCGGCGTGAAAGGCGCCGCAAAGGTAGAGGCAGCGACCAGGGTCAACGCCGGAGGTGGCGAGGTGTTCGCGCATCCGCGTCCACATGTACCGCTCCCGGTCCTCGTCGCGGTCCAGCCGCTCGGAGTGAGTCGGGCGCAGCCGGCGGAACAGGCTGCCGATGAGGACCATCACCTGCCGGTAGGTGTCATGATCCGCGTCGGCGAGGGGCTGCTCGACGTACTGGTCCCACCACTCCGACCAGTGCCGCACCTTGCCATGGTGCAGCAGGTACGCCTCCAGTTCCGCGAAGCCGGGGCGCAGGTCACCGACTTCCACCCCCACCGCGTCGCCGTGCAGGGCAGCGTCGTCGCCGGGCCGGCCGCCCTCCTCGCCCGCCTGGACGGCGCCGTCTGGCTGGGCCTCCGGGGTGCGGGGCAGCCACTGGAAGACGTGGTCGGTGGAACGATCCACCAGCACCAGCTCGACCCCCGGTGTCTCCAGGGCGTACACGATGGCCTGGTATTCGGCAGAGGCCTCGGTGAGCGGTGCGACGATGCTGAGCGGACCCCACTCGCTCGGGTGGCCATCCAGCTCGGAGGCGAACGCCTGCACCGCCACCGGAAGCCGGCAGTTACCCAGTTCGCCGAGCAGCGGTCGCAGGTCCTCACAGAGTTCCAGATAGATCACTTGGGGCTGCTTCTCGCGCAGCCGGCGCACCACGGCCAGCGCGGAGGCCGGCGAGTGGTGGCAGACCGGGAAGATCTCCAGCGGCACGGCGAGGGCCCGGTCGACGTCGTCAATCATGCCCGCGAGGATGCCGGCGAGGGTGTCCGGAGAGTCGGCGAAGGCAGTGGCGGCCGCGGTGAGCTGGTGGCGCAGACCAGCGAAGGGACCACCTGCAACGGGCGCGGTCACGACAACGCGGCGATCGCCTGGCGGCCACCGTCGAGGAAGCCCTCCCAACCACCGCCGTCCTGCTTGGCCCGAGGCTCCACCACCCCGTGCAGGTACTTGTTGAGGATCGCCAGGTCCTCCGGGCTCCGCCGGGCCAACGACCCCATCATCGACCCGGCCAGGGTTTCGGCACGCAGCGCCCGATCACCGAAGAACTGGCTGTGCAGGATTGCGTCCTCCAACACACCGATCTGCTCCGCCGTGGACAGCGCCGACTCGAGCTTCTCGTCGTCACTGGTCGCCCCCGCGGCAGCGGTACGCAGGTCGGCGAAGCTCTGCAGCAGGATGTCCAGCAGGGTGGGCGGCACCTCCACCTCGATGCGGTGCCGGCGCAGCAGTTCCTCGGTGCGGAACCGGACGATCTCTGCCTCGCTGCGTTTGTTGGTCACCACCGGGATCCGGACGAAATTGAATCGTCGTTTCAGCGCTGAGGACAGGTCGTTGACCCCGCGATCGCGGCTGTTTGCGGTCGCGATGATGGAAAAGCCCGGCTTGGCAAAGACGATGTTGTCGTGGTCCAGCTCCGGGATCGACACGTACTTCTCCGACAGGATGGAGATCAGCGCGTCCTGCACGTCGCTGGTGGAGCGGGTCAGCTCCTCGAAGCGGCCGACAACGCCCTGTTCCATCGCGGTCATGATCGGTGACGGGATCATCGACTTCCGGGATTGCCCCTGGCTGATGACCATGGACACGTTCCACGAGTACTTGATGTGGTCCTCGGTGGTGCCGGCGGTGCCCTGCACCACCAGCGTGGAGTTGCGGCAGATCGCGGCGGCCAACAGCTCGGCCAGCCAGCTCTTGCCGGTGCCAGGATCACCGAGGAGCAGCAGACCCCGGTCAGAGGCCAGGGTGACGATGCTGCGCTCGACGAAGCTGCGGTCGCCGAACCACTTCTGCGGGATCACCCGGTCCAGGCCGTCGGCGCGTTCGGAGCCGAGGACGAACAGCCGGACCATGCGTGGGCTGAGCCGCCAGGAAAACGGCTTCGGATCGGTGTCGACCGACGCCAGGTAGTCGAGTTCGTCGGCGTACTTGACCTCGACGGGGGCACGCAGCATCTCGGACATGAGGGGTTGGACTCCTAGGTGAGGAAGCTCTTGAGCTCGAAGACGAGTTTGCGGATGTGACCCGAGATCACGGGGGTGCCCAGGTCCTTGAAGCGTTGCCGGAACCAGGGATTGACGCTCTGCTGGCCGGAGCTGTTGACTGAGCCGACGGGGATGAATCGCACGCCGGAGCGGTGTACGGCCTCGATACCGTCGAGCAGGGGCTGCGAACGGTCGAACTCGTAGAAATCCGAGATCCACACCATGACGGTGTTCCGTGGTTCGGCGATCTTGGTACGGGCCAGCGCCATGGCGACCGGACCGTCGTTGCCGCCGCCCAGCTTGGTGCGCAGCAGCACCTCGAACGGGTCGCGCACCCACGGGGTCAGGTCCAGCGCCTGCGTGTCGTACGCGATCAGATGCACATCCACCTTGGGTAGCCCGGCGAAGATTGACGCCAGGACCGTGCAGTTGACCATCGAGTCGACCATCGAGCCGGACTGGTCCACCACCACGATCAGCCGAGCCGGCGTCGTACGGCGGGCGGTGTGCCGGTAGTAGAGGCGGTCGACGTAGAGCCGCTGATCCTCGGGGCTCCAGTTGGTCAGGTTCTGCCAGATGGTGCGATCCAGGTCGAGGTTACGGAACACCCGCTTCGGCGGCACCGACCGGTCGATGGTCCCGGCGCTGGTCTGCTCCACCTGTGTGCGCAGCACCTCGGCGACGTCGTCGACAAACCGACGGATCAGCGCCTTGGCGTTGGCGAGGGCCACTCCGGACAGGTTCGCCTTGTCCCGCAACAGCTGCTCGATCAGCGACATGCTCGGGGTGAGCTGGCGGGCCAGCACCGTGTCGGCGAGCACCTCGCGTAGGTGCATCCGGCGGACCAGGTCGCCCTCCAGCGCGGCGAGGGTGCCGCCCAACCCCGTTCCGCCCTGCCGGCGTAGCTCGCCCGGCTCGGCGCCGAGCGCCTGCTCGAACCAGCCGGCGTCGGACTGCCACCGGGCGAGCTGGCTGGCGTTGACCGGCCCGGTATCGGCGGCGAACACGTTGAGCAGCACTTTCGACACCAGCGCGGCCCGCCGCACCTCGGCTGGGCCGGGTTCCGGTGTGGCAGCGTCGTCGGCCGTTGGTGCGTGCTCGGCGGCGGTGAGCAGGCCACGCAACTCCGCGGCGAGCGACGGGTAACGCTGGATCACGGTGTCCACCGAGACAGCCGGGTCCAGCAGCGCGCCGGGTAGCCCCAGGTCCTCGACCACGGCCAGGCTCGCCGCTTCCAGCGTGGGCTGTTCGGTCGGGTCGAAGAGCCTGGCCAGTAGCCGCCAGTAGAGCACCTGCCGCCGGTTCTCGTCGGCACGGTCGTGATGGGGGAGGGTCATCGGCGCAGCAACCGTCCCGCCCGTTCCCGCAGCACCGTCACGGCGTCGCCCGCCTTCGCTTCGGCCTTCGCGACCTTCGCGTCGGTGACCCCGCACGCCCAGTCGCCGGTATGCATAGCGACGATCTTGCGCTTGACGGTGGCCTGCACCGCCATCGGCTGCAGCAGCCACCGGCCGGCATCCCACCGCAGCAGCCCGAGACAGGCCGACGAGGCAGCGACCAGCTCCGGGGTGAGCGGACCACAGGAGGGCAGCCGGTCTACCGTCACGGCGAGCCGGTGGCCGTCCAGCTCCACCGTGAGCCCACCCTCCTGGCCGCTGACGGCGTACCCCTCGAGCAGGACGGGCTCGGCGATCCCAGCCGGGTGCCGGTCTACCGGATGCGGTGCCGCCGCCAGGGCATCCGGCAGCAGGACCCGTGCCGCAGCGAACGGGTCGACCGGCTCGTCGAGCCGTGCCCGGTCGTCCCGCCAGTGCACGTCCGCGCCCCGGATCGGCACGTCGGCCACCAGCACACCGCGTCGCTGCGCCAGCGCCGCCAGCAGGACGGGCTGCGCCGGCAGCAGCCGCCACAGCGCCGGACCAACGATGCTGTCCACCTTCGCGGCACCCACCGCCGTGCGGACCAGTCGGGTCGACCCGCCATCGGCCGGCTCGAGAAGCGCGTGCACCTGGAACTGCACCGCGGTGTCGTGTTCGTGCACATCCACCGCCAGCGGCAGCAACCGCCCCGAGACCCGTTCGGTGACGCTGAGGGCAGCATCGCCGGCGGCGGTGTCCTGGGCGAGCAGCACACCACGGGACCACAGGTCAGCCCAGCGGCGCTGTGGCACCTGGGACATCATGGCGACCGGCACGCAGGCGCGTAGCTCGGCGGCGAGGCCGTCAAGCAGCACCGCGAGCCGCCGCAGTTCAGGTACGGCCAGCGCCGCCTCAACCACCGACCCGGCGCCCGCCACCAATTCGTGGTCAACGCCGCGCCACCCGGCTACCGCCACCTCGGACAACCACGCGCGCGCGGCGGCCAGGGCCGGCGACACCTCGCCGGGTACGGCGGCCGGTATCGGCACCCACGGCGTGCGGCTGCGACCCAAGGCGACGTCGAGCTGCCCGAGCAGGGCATCGTGCACCGCTCCGAGCACCGCCGATCGTGCTCCAGCGAGCGCAGCGACATACTCCTGGGCACCCGAACCAGCAATGATCTTGTCGACGGCCTCGGCGACCAGATTCGCCAACGGGGTGGTCGCCACCGCCCCGGCCAGGCCGGCCAGCGCCGCAGCGTCCTCGTCGCCAACCCGGGCCAGGCCTCGGGTCAGGGCGGCATCGACGCCTGTCACCAGGTGGAGGGCGTCGGTCAGCCCGGCCGGATGGCCTGCGGTGAGGGCGGCGATCTGCGTTCCGGGCATCAGCGCGCCGTCCTGGTTGATGGGAACCAGTGCAGCTCGGGTAGCGACGTGGTGCTGCCGGGCACCTCCAGGTAGGAGAGGTGACGCAGAAACCGGCTGAATACCACCGCTGCCGAGCTCGGCTCGTGCCGCGTGTCCAGGCTGTGGAGCAGCGCCGCGCCCGTGTTCACCGCAACGTCGGGTTCGACGCGCAGGTATCGGGCCACCCGATCGAACCCGTACTGCAGCACTGCCTCATTGGCCAGGGTTTCCAAATGCTTGCACGGAGCGCCGCGGAGGCCCCCGCACGGCCGGTTGTTGTTGGTGCTGCAGTGGTAGGCGTGGGTACTGGCCGTGATCGACGAAACGTACACCCGCGCGGTATCCGACCCGCTGGACACCACGCCCTGCAGTCGCCCATCGGCCAGCTCCACGAATGGCACCTTGACCAGCTTGCGAGGCTGGGCGGGGGCTACCACCCGCACCATACTTCGCCGCGCCCACCCAACATCGTCCATGTTCGCCACCCTTCGACCTTCCCGTCCGCCGCGCACCGAACTTTCCCATCACCACGCCGCCGGCAGAGTCAGCCGTCGCCGTACGTCACGACCGGGATCATGGGCTGCGGGTACGACAGGATCATGGACTGCGGGTACGACAGGACGGGGTGGCCTTGGGGCCGGACAGCGGCTGCACTGTCAGCCCGGTCATCAGTGCCAACAGGAACGAGTCGGTAGCGGTGACGAAGGTGCGACCAGGCGGCGATGCGGTCGAGGGATCTGTTGACGCCGTGCTCGACGATCTCGTCGGAGAGCGTGCGGCCTCTGCCTTGCTGCGCGGCGCTGATCCTGGCCCGGAGTCCGCGCGGTTCGACGGGTGGCAGGTAGGCAGGATGTACTCAAACCGTCGGACCGTCGCGTCGTAACCGAGCGCAGCCCTGAACACTTCGAGTTGAGCCACCTCGTCTCGAGAACTCGTGGGCGAAGCCATCGAAGTCGGCGAAGTTCGCCCCGTCGACCACCAGTAGAGGAGGTGCTTCGCCGCCGGTCGCCATGATCGAAGTATGAACGGCGCTGCCGGCACCGCCATCCTGATGTGCCGCCTGGTGAGAGTGGCAGTGTGCGGTTGAGGGGTCGTTGTCAGCTGGTTCCGATGCTGCGGGGTGGGGCGAGTAGAGCATCGATCGCGCTGTGGAACTCGTCGAAGGTATGGACCTGGCCTGCGGTGTTCGTATAGCGGCGAAACGTCTCACTGAAGTGCTCGGCCAGGTGGTCGACCTTGTCGGTGGCTTCAGGTGTCTTGATGGTGAGGTAGCTGGCGCCGCCTGGTACAAGATCGTGGACCACGGCTAGGTCGACGAAAATGTCACCGGGCTGCAGGATCTCGGCCAGGTCAGGATGGTGCGCCTGATTCAGTGTCGAGGCCAGTAGGCGGGTCCGGCCCGGATCGCGAAGGGCGAACAGCGTGATCTCCGAGGTGGCGTCGCCAGCTACGGCCAGGGCAAGGTCGGTGAGGTGCCGGAAGCTGGCCAAGGCGAACAGGCCGGCGAAGCCGGCGTGTTCTCGTTGCCACGGGTCCGCCGCCGGCCACAGCGGAACGCAGGCGCGGGCCGGGACGAACCCGATGTCCGCGGTGAGCCACTCGGGTTGCTCGACGTCGACCTCGTACTCCCAACGGACCAGTTGCACCGCCTCACGGCCTACTTCTCGCAGCTGAGCTGCCTCATCGCGGTAGTAGGTGGGAATGGCGGACCGGCTCCGACCCGCGGTCAGCTCCCAGGCCAGTGCCCGCCACACCGCTAGGGCCTCACCGTCGGCGTTGTTGATCGCGTATCGACACCAAGGATTCAGGCCCGCATCGTCGGAATAGTCCTGCTCCCACAGTCCCGGCCACACTGGCCCCGGCATGTCCGTCTCATCGGCACGGGCCACGTAGCAGTGCAGCCCGTCGCGGCGCTCGTGTACGAATCTCAGGAACGGCTCTAGATGTGCCACCTCATCAAGGATGCCGGATAGTCATTAGCCGTCGTACCGTAGCCGTCCGGCGGTGATCGATATCTGGATCTGCCGCCGCGCGTTCACCGGTCGCGGACGGTCACGGCGAGCAAGCAGAGGAAGTCGTGCTCGGCGGAGCGTTTTTAGCTGGCTGCGCTCTCCCACGGGCGTTTGATCCAAGTGTTGGCGTCGAGGTAGGCCGCGACTCTGGGGAAACGCTGCCGCGTCGAGATCTCGTCGGTGAGGTCGGCTGCGGTTCCTAGTGGCTCGTCGGGGCTGTCCGGACCGTCGACGGCGAAGGGGCGGCCAGTTACGGCGATGTGTGCCTCCATCGCGAGGCCACCGAACCAGTCGATGCGGGCGTTGTGCCGATCCGGCATCAGTTCGACAAGGTTGTCGGGGTCGTCCTGCACGTGCTGAGTGGTGCGCCTGCCGTGGGAAACAATCCAGTCCTGCACCGCGAAGAGAGCGTCGTCGTCGAGTGGTCCCAGCAGCAGCGTCGCGGCGTCCTGGATCGGCCAGCGAAAGAGCCCGTCCTGCGCCTGTTCCCAGTGTTCCTGGAATTCTTCGATCTCGCCCGGCGACAGCTCGCGAAGACGGCGAAGGAGAACCTGCGCAACGCGTTCGGTGTCACTGCCCGCCACAGCGCGAGTGTGCTCGACGATTTCCCAGAAGGTGCCCCACTCCACGACCAGACCGTAGCAAGACATCCGATCGACCGTTGCTGTCAAGCAGAGGTGCTTGTCGGGCTGATCGGCTCGGCGCCGGGAGGGGCGATGATGGGGTTGTGGATGTGCAGCTGTTGGTAGTTGTTGATTGCCCCAACGAAGAGCGGGCCGCAGTGATCTTGCGTCAAGCCCTAGACGAGGTTGGTCTGCCCGAAGTGCAGTTCAGTACCCGTGTGGTGGCCGACCAGGCTGAGGCGGAGGCTGTGGGATTCGTCGGCTCTCCGACGATCTTGATAGACGGCTGTGACCCATTTGCCGCTCCGGCGCGAACGGCCGGGCTCGCCTGTCGGCTCTATCTCGATGACGCGGGCTTGTCTGGTGTGCCTCCGCTTGCTCCGCTGCGCCAGGCTCTCAAGCGGGCGACCGCGCACCGGTAGCCGCCCGCTCGACGGGAAACGCCTTGGCTTCGTCGTAGGTGGCGCCGGTGGCCAGGCAGTGGTGCAGGGCGCTGAGTAGGCGGTTGAACAGGTTGCGTTGCGTGGGCCACTCTTGCTCAAGGCATCTCGGTGCCGCGTTGGAAGCCAAGCCTCTTGCGGGACGAACCCAGCCCCGCTGACACCCCATGAGTTGGGATCAAGGTACCGAGGCCGGAAATGGCGCCCTCATCCACCGTCAGCAGCGGATCCGCAGCGTGATGGAGATCTTGGAGGTCCCGCGTCCGACCTGCCGATGACCGCGCACGCGCTGCATCACCGGCCTTCAGGAGCCGTACGCCGGCGGTATCTCCGTCTTCGACGCGGTGCCCGGGCGCGGCGCGGACCTCCGACCTAACATCGACGTACGCCTATGTATCGATCCGGGTGGTGTCGCTGGGTGTCATCGGCAGGTTGTCGTTACCGTAGTCGGAAGACGGGGCCGCGGGGGGCGAAAGGTAGTCGGGCGGCTTCCGGGATGAGGAAGGCGTGTTGGCGGCGGATGCGTACGGTGTCGCAGTATCCGTCGGTGATGAGCAGGATCGGTGCGGTGGCCGGAAAGTCGGGCGCGTTCTCCAACAGGTGGATGCCGGGCTGCAGCACGGTGCCGCCGCGTCCGCGGATCCGTACCCGGCCGGCGATCTGTTCGGCCGGCAGGTACCCGGCGTCGTAGGGGTGCGCGTCGCAGAAGACCACTCGCGCTGCGGGTACGTCACGGGCGGTGGCGTACGAGGCGATAGCGCCGAGTGCCTTGCCGAGCTGTTCGGGGTTCATGGATCCGGAGGTGTCCAGCACGACCCCGAATGTGCATCGGGGTATCGGTTCCTCGGGCCACCGCCAGCCCGGTCGCGGGATGTTCGGTGTGCCCGCCTGCCGGCGTGACGGGCGGGCGTAAGATCGGGCACGCTGCGGCGACGGTACGTACTCGTCGAACCAGCGGGCCAGCCGGACATCCCACGGCAACGGCGGCTGTTCCAGGACCCGGATCTCGGCGACGAGTCCGGCTGGCAGGTGTCCCCGGCCTTCCCGCTGGTGATAGGCGTAGCCGGCCAGCAGCGCCCGCCGGTAGAAGTCGTCCAGGTCAACTCCGTAGCCGGGTGTGCCGCCGGATGGCAGGGGTTCACCGAGTACGTCGCCGAGGCCGGTGCCGCGCAGCGTGGCCAGTTTGCGGAGGCGGCGTAGATCCTTGGCGATATGATCGTAGACAGCTTCGGCGGACATCCCGGCCAACTGCGGGTCGTGGAGCAGGCCGGCGGGCGGTTCGCCGACACCCATCTCGATCAGCCAGCCGTTGATGACGTAGTCCGCCGCGACGTTCCACAGGTACGGATCGCGTCCACCGGTTCGGTCACCGTGGCGCAGTGCGGCGTGGAGCATCTCGTGCGCCAACACGAACCGCCACTGCTCGTCCGACAGGTCTCGCAGTGGATTGAGGTAGATCTCCCCCGCGACCGGGGAGACGGCGGCGATCGTGATGTCCCAGCCCCGCGCGAGTTCGACATCGGCGACCAGGGTGAATCGGGACGCCAACGCACCGAGCAGCGGGTAGGACGACAGGAACCAGCCCATCGCCAGGTGCCACGGTTACCGGCGGCTGGCCGGGTCGGTCAGTGAGGTGCGTGCCCCGCCCGCCACGTCCACCGCCGCCGTCGCCGCCGCGGACAGGCCCACCGCGAACTGCGCCGGCCAGTCCGGTGCACTGGCGCCGGCCGGGTCCGGGCTGTGAGGTGGTGGGATCAGGTCTGGTCCGTGGCCGCCGGTGCCACAGCCCGCGTACTCGGCCGGTACCCCGGCCTGCCGCCACTGCCGCAGCAGCACCGACTCGTCGACACTGGGAAGCTCGGCTGGCAGCAGCACCGGTTCGGTGCCGAGTTTGACGGCCCGCTGGAACCGTGCCACCGCGATGCAGGCCACCTCCCCGTACGCCGGGTCGATGGCGTGACGATCTGGGGCGAGGTGACCGAAACCGAGGTGCAGCAGGCAGTGCGCCAGCACCCATGACCACTGGTCCTCGTCCAGCCGACAGGCTTTGCTCGCCCGGATCAGGCCGCGCGAGTCGACCACGGCGATCGCGTTCGCCGCCACGAGCTGGCCGTCCTCGGCCAGCACCGCCCGCACACCGGCACGCTGCCCGGGTCCGACCTGGACGCTCAGCAGCGGGGCGAACATCGGATGGCTGGTCAGCTTCCGCCACGCGGCCTCGAACGCGGTCATGTTCGGATCGCCCTGCGCCCGCCTCTTCTTCCCCATCGTGGTGTACGGCCTCAGCTTCGGGCCGCGACCAGCCGGGGCAGGTCACGGCTCACCTCGACCAGGAACCATGTCGGCAGCACCGGCGCGCCGTCCTCGTCGGTGGAAATGACCATCTGGGCGCACTCCAGCGACGTCTCCGCCAACTCCACCAGCAGCGCCTTGGTCCGATGCGCGAACTGCCGCATCGTCGGCGAGGCGTGTTCCTTGCTCGCCGGCAGTTCCTTGACCAACCTGGCCCGGAACGCCTCTGCCAGGAAGTACAGCAGGTCCCGGTCCGCGGCAGCGGTAGGCCAGCCCGCATCCCCACGCACGACGGCCTCAAGCCCGTGCCGGTGCCGCACGATCTTCACGTAGCCGCAGAACCCGGAGGCGTGGCTGGGGCTCAACGTGCCGGCCGCCAACAGCCGCAGCGTGTGCTCGTCGATGTTATCGCCGTAGGACTGCAGCGCGTCGGAGAGCATGTGCCAGCTACGTGGGGTGGAGAACACCTCCTCCACCTTGGGCGGGCTCACCCACAACTGGTCCGGACGCTCCGACAGGTAGTCGACCACCCAACGGTGGATCCCGGCGCCCTGCGCCCACGCCAGCCAGTCATCGACACTGGCGCGTAGGTGCGTATGAACCATCCGGTTGACCAACGCCGAGGCCATCGGCCGGGCCAGCGCGTTGTCCGTGGCACGGTTACCCGCGCCGATCACGATCGACCCCGCCGGCAACTCGTAGGCCCCGATACGGCGGTCCAGAATCAGCGAGTAGAACGCCTTCTGTACCTCCGGCGCCGACGCGTTCAACTCGTCAAGAAAGAGACAGTACGGCTCATCGCGAGCGATCGACTCCGGTGGCGCGAACCGGCTACGGCCATCCCGCAACTCCGGCACCCCGATCAGATCCTCCGCCGCGAGTTGCGTACCAACCAGAGTCACGCAGTCCAACCCAAGCGACACGGCGAACTGCCGCACCAGCGAACTCTTACCAATACCCGGAGCACCCCACACAAACACCGGCCGGACCACCGCCACATGCAGCAACAGATCCGGCAACTGGGCCGGCGTCACCGAGATTGCACTATGCACCCGCCCATCCTGCCCACCACCACGCCAACCCCGCACCCCAAATCCATCCCGCCAGCATGAGCAGGAACAACCGAGCCGACGCAGCCCACTAACACTTCATGCCGCCAGTGATACGTCACGTTGAGTGATGGGCCGGGCGTCTCGACGCGCGGGCCGATGAGCGGACGCGTAGCCAGTAGGGTCAGAAGCCGCCGGGACGGTGAGTAAGGCCACGGTTCCAGACGGGCACCGGGCTATCCTGCCCCGCCCCAGTCCCCATTGCCGCGCCTCGTGCGTGGCAACGGTCGGAGCCATCACTCTTGCGGGTACGCCCGGGCGGCTTCAGCCTGGATCATCGCATCGAACACCGATGCTTGCTATCTCTCCAGTATGAACCAGTTCTCGGATGGCTGCAGTCATGGCCGGCACGCCCGGCTCAGGCACAATCAGTTGGTCAACCGCCCAGAAGTAGCTGCCGTCCCGGACGTCACCGGTCTCCTTCCACTTCACGAGCAGGCGGCGGACCTCGTCGACGGTGAGGATCGTCAGTGCCCACCTGGAGCCGTCAGGAAGGTCGACGACGGTATCCACGTTGGCCACCCACTCCTCGGTCTCGTCGGGATCAAGGAGGAACCGTGCCACAAAGGTCGGTTCCATGACGGTCACGTACGGCTCGGTCGCGCCCATGAACGCCCATCCTGCCGCACGGCTACGAGCAGGTCGGGGTTCGCGGGTGTCGCCCACGCAATCTGCGCTGAGGTCGGCACGGACACGCCCGGGTCGTGGCCGACAAGGCGTACACATCAAGGCCAACCGCTGCTACCTGGACCGGCGCGGGATCGCCGCGACGGTCCCGTCGAAGGTCGACCAGGACGCCAACCGGGGTAAGGAGGGGGCCTAGGGTGGGCGGCCACCGGCCTTCGAGCCCGGGCGGTACAAGCAACGCCAGGCCGTGGAGTGCGGTATCAACCGCCTCAAACGCCACCGCGCCGTGGCCACCCGTTTCGACAAACTCGCCGCGCGTTACGGAGCCACTGTGCACATCGCCGCGATCAATGAGTGGCTATGACCGACTTCGACACAGGCCCTTGGTCGCCCCGGCGCGCCCAGGACTCCGCCGACGTCACCCCAGCGCCGGCGGGCCGACCGTGTCCGCCCTCACCGTGAAGTGAGTTCTTCCCGAATGCGTTCCACCAACCGTTACCCGAACAGATCCGCTGCGCCGAGCGGTGCGCTCAGCCATCGCCTGTCCGGCATCGCGGGCGGCATCGACCAGCAACCGGTACCGAACTTCGGTCATCACGGTGAGCGTCGACCGGCGCGCGACCCGCTCGACGTCACGCCACGATCACGCTCACGGGCCACCCGCACGATCATCGCAGAGTTCACGGGGTACGGCTTGGCGCAGCTCGGCCAGGCGACGTGTTCGTACGGTGTCCAGGACGCGGACCCGGCGGGTGGCGTGGTCGGTGACCGCAGGGCGCACCTTCCGGCGCCGGTCGGCCCAGGTGTCGAAGAAGCGGGCCTCGCGGAGTACGGGGAGGTCAGCTGAGGTGGCTCCGGTCGGACGAGATGTGGCACAGTCCGGTGGTGTCCGTGCCCACTATCCTCCTCGCCGAGGACGATCCCGCCATCCGCCGCGCCGTCGAGCAGTCCCTGCTGCTCGAGGGCTACCACGTCGTCGCCACGGGTGACGGCCTTGAGGCGATTGCTGCGGTCCGCCGGGACAACCCGGACCTACTCGTCCTGGATGTGATGATGCCCGGCCTGGACGGTCTCACGGTCTGCCGGGTCCTGCGGGCACAGGGCGACTGGACCCCGATCCTTGTGCTGACCGCACGAACCCAGGTCTCCGACCGTGTCGCTGGGCTCGACGCCGGCGCGGACGACTACCTTGTCAAGCCCTTCGAGCCGGAGGAACTCCTGGCCAGGCTGCGCGCCCTGCTGCGCCGGGCGGCCCCGAGCATCGGCCCAGACAGCCATGCCAGCGACGAGTTGGCAGCAGCCGGGGTACGGCTCGACCTGGCAGCGCGCCGAGCATGGCGGGGTGGTGCGGAGATCATCCTGTCGCGGACGGAGTTCGACCTGCTCGAACTGCTGATTCGTAACTGCGGGGTGGTGCTGGACCGCACCACGATTCACGACCGCATCTGGGGCTACGACTTCGGCACTGGTTCGAAGAACTTGAGCGTCTTCATCAGCTACCTGCGGCGCAAGCTGGCCCGCCCAGGCGCACCCGAGATCATTCACACGGTCCGGGGAGTCGGGTACACGCTCCGCGAATCATGACTCTGCGTGACATGACCCGACCCAGCTTGCGGCTGACCTTCTCCCTGTTGTTCGCCACGGTCGCGGCGGTGGTCGCCGTCGGTGTCGGCGCGCTGAGCTATGGTCAGGCGTCCGGGTTGATCTGGCAGGAGACCGACGACGACTTCGACCGGGCGACGGAGGCCGTGGCGGAGCTGACGATTGACGCCGGTGACCTGACGCCGGAGGACCTGGTCGAGCTGGACGACGATCTCGGTGTTGATCTCGGTGATGTCCTCGCTGGATCCGACACGCTCATCGGCCAGATCCTCGGACCCGGAGGGCAGGTCGTTGACGAGGGTCACCCCCAGCCGCTTCCGGTGTCCTACACGGACCGGGCGGTGGCCGCGGCCGGGGATCCGGGGCACACCCGGAGCAGCGAAGCACAGCTGGATCACACTCGGGTACGAATTATCACGGTCGCGCTCGGTGGAGGACGCGGAGCTATCCAGGTGGCACAACAGCTCAGCGAGGTG
Organism: Salinispora pacifica DSM 45544; assembly: GCF_000378845.1. Lineage (NCBI taxonomy): Bacteria > Bacillati > Actinomycetota > Actinomycetes > Micromonosporales > Micromonosporaceae > Salinispora > Salinispora pacifica. Next base: position 5,289,065 of record NZ_KB905359.1, read on the forward strand.
GATTCGCTACTCACGAGCCTCAGGACCAGAATCACGGCGGTCGGCGTCGCGATCTCGCTGGCGGCCGGGGTGTGTGGCTGGTTCGTGGCGACCCGGGTGACCCGCGGCCTTGTTCGACTGACCAGGGTGGCGGAGGAGGTAGCGGTCACCGGAAGGCTGGATCTTCCCGTGCCGGCGGGTGGGCGAGACGAGGTCGGCCGCCTCGGCACGGCCTTCGACCGGATGCTGGGTCAGCTCGCCCGGTCCAGGGACGCCCAGCAACGACTGGTGCAGGAGGCAGGCCATGAGCTACGCACTCCACTGACCAGCATGCGGACCAACATCGCCCTGCTGCACCGGTTCGACGAATTGCCCCTGGCCGCCCGCGGTCCACTGCTGACCGACCTCACGATGGAGTCCAGGGAATTGATCAAGCTGGTGAACGAGCTGGTGGAGCTTGCGACGGACACCCGAGAACTGGAGGCGACCGAGCCCGTTGATTTCGCGGAGATCGCGGGAAGGGTTGCCCAGCGGTTCCGTACCCGATCCAGCCGGGAGATCACGACGCAGGCCGACGATACCGTCGTCACCGGCCGGCCACAGGCCCTGGAACGAGCCCTCACCAACCTTGTCGAGAACGCCACCAAGTTCGATTCCTCCGGGGCCCCGGTGGAGATCGTGATCCACCGGGGCCGGGTCGAGGTGAGGGACCGCGGACCCGGGATACCAGACCTACCCGAAGGGCGGCTCTTCGACCGGTTCTACCGGGCTCCCGAGGCCCAGGGCATGCGCGGCTCGGGGCTGGGCCTGGCGATCGTCCGGGATGTGGTGACCGCTCACGGCGGGATGGTGTTCGCGGGTAACCGCGACGGTGGGGGCGCCACGATCGGCTTCGAGCTGCCGGAGCGCTGAACCGATCATCTGGCGCTCACAAGCCCAACCTCGGCCCCGAGGATGAGTGGCCGTCATGTGGCCCCCCTTTGTGTCGTCGGCCTGCGGACCTTCACGCACGCGCCGGGGACCGTTTCCTGCCTCCGCCCAGCAGCGAGGGACGTCTGCGGGCAGCAAGGTCCTCGACCCAGCCGAACACACACGCCGCGACCAGGACCAGCGAGAATTCCACGCAGATCATGGCCAGCGCCTCCGGCATCGGCCACCCGGCGAACACGCCGTCCTCACTCAGCCACCACACCAGCGGCAGCAACGGGTAGTGCCAGAGGTAGATGGTCACCGCCCGGGAGTTCATCCGTTCGCTCAGCACACGGAGTGGGGCGATCCGGTCGATCAGCCCGGCACCCGGCCGGAAGCGCAGCAACACCAAGGCGAAAGCGAGTGACAGCAGCGTATTCAACACCAGGCCGTCATAGAGGCTCAGAGAGCTGAATTCGATCTCTTGCTCGGCCCGGTAGGTCCACCACAGGCCTACGGCTGTCAGCCCGCCGGCCAGGAGCATGGTGGCCCAGCCGCTGATGCGGGACAACAGACCGTCGTGGTGAGCGAATCCCAGCAGCCAGCAGGCCAGGTAGACGACGAAGCTGCTCAACAGCCCTTCCGAGCCGCTCAGCGTTGAGCTCAGGATCCCCTGCTCCCCGACGGTTGACAGGTCGAGGGCAACCACCCCGCACACCGCCACAGCCAGCACCGCCCAGGGACTCAGGCGGAAGATGCGCAGCAGCAGGGGCGAGAGCAGCACGAACCACAGGTACGCGCGCAGGTACCACAGCACGCCGGTGAAACCGCCACCGAGCTCGGACTCGCCGGCGGGTGGGTCACCCACCGGCAGGAGCCAGAAGAGATACTGCCACGTTGGGCGGAACGGCTCATCCGACCCGTGTGCCTCCCACCACATCAACGGCAGGGCCACCGCCGCCACCATCCACAGCGGGGGTAGTAGCCGACGCATCCTGCCCCGAATGACGGTCGTGACTCCCTTCCGGCGGTCGAGGGATGCAGCCATCATCGCTCCACCGAGCGTGAACATGATGCCCATGGATGGAAAGGCCAGCGTCATCCAGGGTGCCCCGGCGGTGTGTAGCACCACCACGCGAAGGATGGCGACGGACCGCAGGAGGTCAAGGTAGCGGTCTCGTCCCACCGCTGGCGGGGTCGATGAGGCAGCACTGTCTGCCCCCTCATCGCCGGTCGACGGAGCGGTGTTTTTCCTGGTGTTGAGCAACAGACGTCTTCCTCACTCGGTGAATCCACAAAGGTGGCGACGCACCGCCGGACCGGTGAGTGGGAGGTGCGCAGCTTCGGCAGGCCTCACGATGGCAGCGCAAGGTGAAGGCACGTCTGGAAAAGGGTAAAAAGCAGTCAAGAACCGGCCAGCGTTTCGGCGTCGGCCACAGCACCTTCTGCAGTGGCTGCCCGCCCCCACGGCGCCCCGACAGCTCACGCCGAGCCGCATGAACGCGGACATCGGTGGAATCGCAAGGCGGTGGCCCGACTGATGCGGCTGGCCGGTATCGAGGGCGCCCACCGCCGGCGCCGCGGTCAGTCCCGCCGCCAGGCCTCGTCCACGGCGACCGCGTCGGACCTGGTCCAGCGGCAGTTCACCACCACGACCGCAGCCAACCGGCGGTGGTCACCGACCTCCTACCTGCGCACCGGGGAAGGGTTCCGCAACCTCGCCGTCCTGGTCGACGCCTACTCCCGGCGAGTTGTCAGGTGGGGCGAAGGCCGAGCATTCGCGCACCCGGCCGGTCAGGAGGCGGTGCCGGCGGTGCGCGGGGCGCCGGTGGTAGGTGCGCGCGCGCCACCGTCCTCGGCGCGCAGTACCCGGCGCAGCACCTTGCCGGTGGGATTGCGCGGGAGGCTATCGAGGAATCGGTATCCCACCGGCACCTTGTAGTCCGCGATCCAGCCGCGGAGGAACAGCATCAACTGGCGCGGCGACACCTGCGCGCCGGGGGCCAGCACGACGGCCGCGTGGACCACTTCACCCCAGCGCGGGTGCGGTACGCCGTAGACGGCCACGTCGGCGACGTGCGGGTGGGTCCGGATCACGTTCTCCACCTCGACCGGGTAGATGTTCTGGCCGGCCACGATGATCGTGTCGTTGATCCGGTCCCGCAGATACAGGTAGCCGTCGTCGTCGAGGTAGCCGCTGTCGCCCATGCGCAGCCAGCCGTCTACCTTCATCGCGGCGGTCTCGTCCGGCCGGTTGGCGTACCCGATGAACTCGGCCGGGGTGCGTACGCAGATCCGGCCTGGCTGCCCGGGTGGCAGCTCGACGCCGGCCTCGTCGAGGATGCGCAGATCATTGCCGGGACAGATCCGCCCCGCCGAGCCGAGCTTGGGGTGACCGGGGGTGTGTTCGTCGGCGCGTAGGCAGGTGACAAAGCTGCCCGTTTCGGCGGCGGCGTACGCCTGCACCAGGTCGCAGTCGAACTCGCGCATGCAGCGTTCCTGCAGTTCCGGGGAGATCGGCGAACCACCGTAGACGATCTTGCGCAGGGACCGGAACCGATGCGGGCCGGCGTCCGGCTCCGACAGCACTATCTGCAGCATGGCGGGGGCGGCCCACAAAGTTGTCACGGCATGACGTTCGATCAACGCGCCCGCCTCGCCGGCCACGAACGACTGCATCACGATGCTGGTCGCGCCGACGCTCAGGCTGTGCATGAACCACGCGTAGCCGCCGGCGTGCAGGCCAGGAAAGGCGCTGAGACTGCGGTCCTCCGGCCGCCAGTCGATCCAGTCCACGCCGGCGCGTCGCATGTTGTCGATGAACGTGAAGAATGTGCGGTGCGCCAGTATGACGCCCTTGGGTAGTCCGGTGGTGCCGCTGGTGTACATCTGCGCCACGGGGTCGTCGGTGTCCACTGGTAGATCCAGGTCGTGTGTCGGGCCGCCAGCGAACCACCGCAGAAATCTGCCGTAGCGCGCTCCCGGCGCGTCCATGTCGACCATTTGTCGCAGCGTGGCCAAGTCCGCCCGCAGTGGTTCGATCACCGACACGAACTCGTGCTCGACGAAGAGGATCTCCGCCGTGGAGTCGCGCAGCACATGGTCGATTTCCACTGTGGTAAGTCGAGGATTTACCGGCACCAGCACCGCACCGATCTTCGCGCACGCGATGGCAATCGTGTAGAAGTGGTGTGACTCGCGGCCGAGATAGGCGACGCGGGAGCCTCGGTCGAGGCCGTCACGCAGCAGAGCGTGACCGACACGGTTGCTCTCAGCGTGCAGCTCCGCGTAGCTGACCCGCACGTCCTCGAAGAGGATCGCGGCCACGTCCGGCCGATGCCGGGCGTGCTCCGCGATGCGCGCGGCGATGGTGTGCTCGTAGGAGATCATGCCGCCCCTGCGCCCATCTCGTGCAGAACGTTGTCCCAGAGCACTCGGGTCATTGCAGGTGGTAACGCGGTCGGCGGCGAGGCGGATTGCGGGAACATGTCGGGCAGCACGTCGGTCGTAAGGTAGTCGATCACCTGGGCGACCGTGCAACTGTTGAATAACACGGAACTGTGCAGATTCTGACCGAGCAGGTCGGAGAGGCGATGTTGCACCTCGCCGATGAGAACCGACGACATGCCGAGTGCGAACAGACTCTCGTGCAACGGCACGGGCTCGTCGTCCGGAATGAGGAGTACCGCCCGGAACTGTTCGGTCACCATGGATTCCAGCTCCGCGCGGCGCTCGGAAGCCGGCAGATGCCTCAGTCGTTCGACGGCTGGAGCGCGTGTGGTGGTCATTCATTTCCTCCCCATCATGAACGACAACGAACTGCGCAGTGGTCCTCAGCCCAGTGGTGGTGGGGTTCCCATCCCAGTTAACTATTAGATCAGTTGATCTTTACGTCACGCTGACCCGACGCTGATCCGGCCCGATGCTCCTGAGCCGCGTAAATGATATTGGACGATTCTCTGGGGTTGCGAGGATAGGCCCACGACCGGGAAACGTTGCCGGGGCAGTCCGCAGTTCAAGGCAGCCTGCAACTGGTCGTCAAGACCGGTAGCCGGTAGACCGATCGCGGCTGTGGCCTGCGATCCGGAGGTCCACGAGGGCATCCGGGACGATCCGGCCTGCCCGTGGCGCGGCCGCACGGGCAGGTCGGCCAGGTCGGGCGGTCAGCGCGCTGATTGCGGCGCCCGGGGCAGGAATTGGACCAAGGTTGCCACCAGGACCCCGACCACCGCGATGAACACGAGGCTGGCACTGAAGGCGTCCCGGAACGGATCGCCGCCGACGCGCGACAGCGTCCCGTAGAAGATGATGCCAATGATCGCGACACCGAAGGCGTTGCCGGCCCAGATTCCGGTACTGAGCACGCCGGAGGCCGCGCCGGCATGCTGCGGGTCGATGCGCGACAGCACCGTCGACGCGAGCGGCGCTACGGCCAGCCCCTGTCCGGCACCGTCAATAACCAGCGCGGGGACCAGCCACCAGATGCTGCCCTCGCCCGCCGGCCCGGCCAGCGCCACGATCATCAACACCGCAGCGGTGGTACGCAGCAGGGCGCCGAGGGCGATCACCTGACGCCCGAGCCGCATCGCCACCCGCTGGGCGATCAACGACGTGGCCATGTAGCCGCCGCCGATGGCGATGAACAGGAGGCCCGCCTGCAGCGCGCTGAATCCTCGGCCGTTCTGCACGTAGACGGCGAAGACGAGGAAGAACGACGCCTGCCCGAAATAGAAGAGCAACTGGGTGAGCAGTCCAGCGGAGAACGCCCGGTCGTGAAACAGCCCCGGGTGCACCAACGGCGCTGCGCGGCGCCCGGCCACGGCCCGCTCCCGCACCATGAAGGCGGCGAAGAGCATCAGCGCGGCGGCCAGGCACAACCAGGCCCAGAGCGGCCAGCCGCGCTCGCGGCCCTCGATCAACGGCAGGACCATCGCGCCCATCGCCAGCGAGATCAGGATCATGCCGGGAAGGTCGAGCACCGGCCGGCCGGTGGCGCGTGACTCGGGCACCCGGCGCGGCACCAGAACCAGCGCCGCGACGCCGATCGGCACATTGATCAGGAACACGCTGCGCCAGCCGAGCCCCATCGGGTCGGCCCAGATCAGCACACCACCGATGAGCTGGCCGAAGAGCGCCGCGACGCCCATCGTGAAGCCGTACGCGGTGAACGCCCGGGCGCGCGATGCGCCGGTGAGTGTCGCGCTGACGATGCTGAGCACCTGCGGCGTCATGATGGCAGCGGCGAGCCCCTGCGCGAACCGGCCGACAATCAGGGATCCGGCGTTCGGGGCCACCCCGCACACCGCCGACGCGACAGTGAACAACAGGATGCCCGCGCTGAACATACGGCGGCGGCCGAAGATGTCACCAAGGCGGCCACCGACGATCAGCAGGCCGGCGTATCCAAGGGCATAGGCGGCGATGGTCAACTGCACGGTCGCCGACGTGGCGGAAAGATCCCGCTGAATCGACGGTACGGCGACGCTGACGACAAAGAAATCGAGGACGCTGAGGAATATGCCGATCATCAGCACGAGGACCATGCCTGGGTGATCGGCTGACCCCGCGGCAGTGGCATCCGTGCGCGGAGTCGGCGGTGTCGTGCCGCCACCGGCGTCGACCGGGCGTGCGTGAGTCGCCATCGTTACTCCTGGAAAAGGTGCCATCACCGGCCGTCCTGATACTCTGCGACGGAGATGGCGACGGGCAATAACCTCAGAGGTCGCGAGCGGAAATGAGCGAGACGGCACAGCGGAACCGCTCGATGGTGTCCCGGGGCCCGGCGCCGGCCCTGGTGCGGGAGCGGCGCCATGCGGGCACGCTGCTGCGCTGGTGGCGGCAGCAACGCCGAATGAGCCAGCTGCGGCTGGCCTCGGACGCCGCGGTGTCGCCAAGGCATCTCTCCTACGTCGAGTCCGGCCGAGCGGCGCCGAGCCGAGAGTTGATCATCCGGCTCGCCGACCATCTGCGTATCCCCGGCCACGCCCGCAACCAGATCCTGCTGGCCGCCGGGCTCGCCCCCGCGTACGCGGGTGACGCTGACGACCTCGACCTGTTGCACGCCGCCGCCCGACAGGTGCTGCTCGGCCACGAGCCGATCCCCGCCATCGCCGTCGACGGTGCGTGGCGGTTGATCGCGGCCAACACCGGGTGGGGGCTGTTCACCCGGGATGTCGCCGACCAGCTGCTGGTGCCGCCGGTCAACGTGCTGCGTCTGACACTGCACCCGGACGGGCTCGCCCCTCGGATCGTCAACCTGGTCGAGTGGCGGCAGAACCTGCTCGGTCGCCTGCAGCGCCGCCTGACCTCGCTGGCCGATCCCGTCCTCGCCGAGTTGTACGCCGAGCTGTGCAGCTACGGCGGGTCGGAACGGCTTGTCGCCGCCGGCGAACGTGACAATCCGCTGCTGCCCCTGCGGCTGCGTGACGGCCAACGTGAGCTGACCTTCTGCTGCACGGTCACGGTCTTCGGCACAGCGCTCGACGTGACCGTGCCGGACCTCGCGATCAAGGCGTTCTATCCGCAGGACGGGCTCACCGCGCTGGCGCTGACCGCCCAGCCAGCCCGGTCCAGCCGCACGTCGGTTCTCGACGACATCGTCGGGCTCGGCGCCGACCACGGGACCATGGGGGTCGGCGCCGATTCCGAATGACCTACCCGTCACACCGACGGCTTCTTCATTGCAAACTGATAGTCCACCCGGATGCGACCCGACTTGTCCAGGATGACGAAATCCTCGCCGAAGGTATCCACCTCCCCGGTCGCGCTGGAAACCATCACCCAATGGAAGCGCATCCCGCCGTGGTGGCCGTACGCGTCGTTCTGGTAGCGAAAGCAGAAGCCCTTGCCGTAGTACTCGTCATGAGCCCGCCCCACCACGAACGGCATCATCTCGCGTCCGGAGGCGACGAACAGCCGGTTGTAGTAGGTACAGTCCTCCGCCCACAGCTCTTCGACCAGCTTCTTGCGTGTCTCGGGGTCGGGCTCGTTCCAGGAGGCGACGTAGCGCTCAGCGATGTCGTTGTAGTCGAAGTGGTCTGCCATCGTGCTGCTCCCTCGGATCGGCCGGCTCAGATCGCCGGTGGGCGGAGACCGAACTGGTAGTCCGCGACGATCCGCCCGGAGCCGTCGAGGATCAGGAACTCCTCGCCGAACGTGTCGACCTCCCCGGTGGACCGGGCGGCGAGGACCCAGCCGAACTTCACCCCACCGTGGTGGCCGTACGCGTCGTTGCGGGACTTGAAGGTGAACCCCTTGGCGCTGTATTCGCGGTGGGCGGTGGAGATGGCCGCCTCCACCATGTCCCGCCCCTGGCAGACGAACAGCCGGTTGTAGTAGGTCCCGTCCTCCGCCCACAGCTCGTCGATCATCTTGCGGCGGACGTCGGGCTCCGGCTCGTTCCAGGTGGCGATGTACCGGTCAACGAGTACGTTGAGGCTTCTCTTCGACATGATCGCTCCGTTCTGGCGGGTCCCGGCCCGCCGGTTAGTGCCCGGGTGCCGAGGTGAGCGCCGCGAGCCGGCGCAGGTGCCGGGTCAGGTCGGCGGCGATCGGCAGCGCCGCGGCGTAGATGAAGAAGTGGCCGCCGGGGAACGCCGAGTTGCCGAGGTACTCGGGGCTCCGGCTGTTCCAGGACTCCGGGGCATCGGCGGTCAGCAGCGGGTCGTCGCGCCCGGTGTAGCTGATCACGGGGCACGGCACCGGGGCGCCGTCGTCGACGTACCGGGCACAGGCAGTGAGGTCGGCCCGGGTGGGCGGTATCGTCAGCTCCAGCAGCTCCGGGTCCTGGTAGATCACCGGTGGCAGCGAGCCGAGACCCACGATCCAGGAAACCAGCTCGGGCTGGGGCAGTTGCACCTGCTCGAGGGTCGGCATCGAGAACCCCTCCGGGGTCCATCCGGCCGAGGCGACCAGCATCGGCGTCGCTCCGTACTCGGCGGCGAGCAGCACCGCCACCCGGTACGCCAGCAGCCCGCCCATCGAGTGCCCGAACAGCGCGAAGGGCCGCCCGTCCAGCTCCGCGGCGATCGCCTCGCCGAGCGCCTCTGTCATCGGGCCGAGGTCGGTCAGCAGCGGCTCGTCGCGGCGGTCGAGCCGGCCGGGCGGCTGTACGGCCTGCGCCGCGATGTCGGCCGGGAACAGCGGCAGCCAGTCGCGAAACACTCCGGCGTTGCCGCCCGCATACGGCAGGAGGAACAACCGCACGGCAGCGTCGGCGGGCACCCCCTCGGGTTGGAACCAGCGGTTGACTATCGCGCGACGCTGGACCATCGGACCTCCTTTCGTCGTCGCGGGAGCCGCGACCAGAACTCGGTCGTGGCGGGTGCCGCCTCCCACCGTGCTGAGGTGGGACGCGGCACCGCGGGTTCAGGCGGTGGTTTCGGTAAGGAGCAAGCCGTCGAGGTACTCCGCCAGCGCCTCAGCCGTGGGGTACTCCAGTGCCACGGACGCCGGCAGTGGCACGCCGAACGCGGACTCCAAGGCGTTCTTCAGCTCGACGCCCACCAGCGAGTCCAGACCCAGCCGGACGAACTCGACAGTGGAATCGACGGCGTCGACGTCGTCGAAGTGCAGTACGCCGGCCACCTTCGCCCGCACGTACTGGTCGATGCTCGCCAGGCGCTGCTCGCTCGGAGCGGTCAGTAGCGCGGCCACGTCGAGCCCGACGGCGGCAGCGTCACCGGTGTCGTCGCGCAGCCGCTGGTAGAGGGCGTTGGCGACCGGCTTGGCGGCGATGAACCGGTCCCAGTCGCACCCGCCGACGACGGCCTGCCCGGTCGGCGTACGCAGCAGGGCGCGCAGCGCCCGCATGCCGACCGCCGGTGTGGTCAACACGATGCCTTCGTCGGACCACCGTTTGATCAGCTGATCGGAGAGGCGGGCCGACATGCCGACCTCACCCCACGGTCCCCAGTTGACGGTCATCCCGCCGTGCCCGGCGGCGAATCGGCGCAGCAGCAGGTCGTCGAGGAATGCGTTGGCCGCCGAGTAGTTGAACTGCCCCGGCGTGCCGACAATCGGCGCCGCCGACGAGTACCCGATCAGGAAGGCCAGCTCGGGCAGGTCCCGGGCCGCCTGGTGCAGCAGCCAGGTGCCGTACACCTTGGGGCGGAACACCTCGTCGATCGACTCCCAGGTCTGGGCAGCGACCGGCGCGTCACGCAGCATGCCCGCCGAGTGCACTATCCCGCCGATCGGGTGCGGCCGGCGACCGATCTCGGCCAGGATCCGGGTCAGGTCGGCCGGCTCGGCCACGTCACCGCGGTGCACGGTCACCTCGGTGGTGGCGCGCAGCCGCTCGACCAACTCCGCCACGTCCGGCGCGGGGGCGCCGCTGCGCCCGATCAGGGCGATGTGCCGGGCCCCGGCGGCGACCAACTCGTTGGCAGTCACCAGACCGAGGGCACCGAGCCCACCGGTGACCACGTACGTGCGGTCGGGTCGGATCGGAATCTCCGGCCGGGCCGGCTCCGGCGCGAGGTCGACGACCAGCTTGCCGATGTTCTGACCCCGGCTGAGCACCCCGAACGCCTCTTCCAGCTCATCGAGGGTGTAGGTGGTGGTGCGAATCGGGCTCAGTACCCCTGTGGCGAGCCGATCGGCGATGATCCGCAGCGTCTCGCTGGTGACCCGGACAGCGTCGTCCCACGGCAGCTCACTGAGGTCGAAGTTGTGGTAGCGGAGGTCGGGACGCACCTCGCCAGCCTGTTCGGGGGTCCAGGCACCGACCTTGCCCATCTCGATGAACCGGCCGCCCGGCGCCAGGCAGGACATGCTGACCGGGATGTAGTCCTTGTTCAGGCTGTTGAGCACGATGTCCACGCCGGCGCCGTCGGTGACCCGCATCAGCTCGTCGGCGAAGTCCAATGTGCGCGAGTTCATCACATGCCGGACACCCTGCGCGGTCAACACCTGCCACTTGTGCGGGCTGGCGGTGGCGTACACCTCCGCGCCGGCTGCCTTGGCGAGCTGGACGGCTGCCTGGCCCACCCCGCCGGCTCCGGCGTGGATCAGGACCCGGTCGCCGGCCTTGATGTTGGCGAGCGTGTGCAGAGCATAGTGGGCCGTCACGTACACCGCTGCCACGCCGGCCGCCTCGAGCATGCCCAGGTTGGGCGGCTTACGCACCGCGACCGCCGACGGCACCACGATCCGGCGCTGCAGGCAGCCGAGGTAGTTGACGATCACCTCGTCGCCGACCTGGTGGGTGGCGTCGGGGCCGGCGGCCACGACCGTGCCGGCTGCCTCGAAGCCGAGGGGCTGCTCGCCGTAGGCGCGCAGCATCCCCAGCGCGTTCAACACGTCCTTGAAGTTGAGGCCGGCGGCACGCACCAGAACCTCGACCTGGTCGCCCTCCGGGGCGACAACCGGCGCCGGGATGACCTGCAGGTTGCCGAACTGCCCGTACTCGCGAATGGTGACGGCGACGTTGTCCTCGGGGCCCGCTCCCGTGCTCAGCGGCAGCGGGAGCAACCGGCGGACGTGTCGGTGACCGTCGCGGTACGCCACCTGGAACTCGCCGCCGACCGAGGCCGCGATCTCCTCAAGTAGCTGCCGGTAGCCGGTCCTGTCGCCGGGCACATCCACCAGGGTGGTCCGGTACGAGGGGTGTTCGTTGAGCAGCGTGTGCCCGGCTCCCCACAGGCTCGCGGCCGCGACCGGCCGGTCATCGGCGGCGGCGTCCCCGGGCAGCAGTTGGGCCCCCTCGGTGACCAGCCACAATCGCTGCTGCCGGCCGAAGCCGGCGTCGCCGAGCGACCGGATCAGGTCGAGCAGTGCCGTGTAGTTCGCCTTGCACTCCGCACGCAGGGACGCGACGGTTGCTTCGCCGGTCGGTGTGCCGGTTTGCCCGACCGGCGTCCAGAACCAGCACACGTCGGTGATCCCGCCGGCGGCCACCATCCCGGCGGCCTCGGCGGCATCGGCTGCGGTAACCACGCGAGCCGACTCCACCGCCTGCTCGCCCAGTCCGGACGCCACCGGTCCCGGCGCACCGACCAGTAGCACAGTATGCGGCTGCGGCGTAGCGGTCGGCGGCAGGGACCGCTTCAGCCACCGCTGCTGGTGGGCGATGCCGCGCCGCCGGCTGCCGGCGGCGTTTTCCACCCGCTTCATACCGAGGCCGCGCAGCTCGAACACCGGCTGGTCAGCTTCCAGCGCCAGCAGGTCGATCGAGCGGTCCAGGCCGGCCGGTGGCGCGGGATCGATGCGCATCAGCACCCGCAGTGCGTCGGCCCTAGGCTTCTTGAACATGCTGAACGCCGCGTAGCTCACCGGCAGGTAGCTGTTGCCGTCGTCGCCGATCGCGGCGTACGCGTGGGTGGCACTGTCAGTCAGGTATGGCGGCATGTGCTCCACCGCGCCGGCCCGAACGCCGCGCACCTCGCCGACGGCGAGGTCGGTACCGTGCCGGGCAGCCTTCTGGGTGCGGCGGAACCTGGGCCCGTATTCCAACCCGGCGGCGGCGTACGCGGCATAGACGGCGTCCTCGCCGAGCACCTCGTCGGGCTCGCCGACGGAGGCTGCCAGTTCCTGCAGCGCCGCCCCGGTCTCCGTTGGCGCGTGCGACGGGTGCCGGGCGATGCGGGCCCGCACATGCACCCGTTCGACGCCGTCGGCGTGGCTGGTGATCTCGGCGATGTGGTCCTCGCCGTCCTCGGCGGCCGGACGGAAGCGGATCCGCACCTGCACGGGTTCGTCGCCCAAGAACAGCGGCTCCGCGATCTGCACGTCGCGAATCTCGTGCCCGGTCTGGCCGAGGACCGCATCCTGCAGCGCGAGAAGCACCTCCAGGTAGCCGGTGCCGGGAAACACCACGTGACCCATCACCACGTGATCGGCGAGGTAGCCCGGCGACGTGGCACTCCACCGGGCCCGGAACTCGCGCATCCCGTCGCCGCCCTCGGTCTCGGCGCCGAGTAGCGGGTGGTGAACGGTTCCGTCACCGGAAGCGCCGCCAAGGCCGTGCCGCGGTCCCTTGATCGGCAACCAGTACCGCCTGCGGTCGAACGGGTACGTCGGCAGGTCGATCTTGCCTCGTTCCCTGCCGGAGTGGAATCCGGTCCACGAGATGGTGGCGCCGGCCCGGTAGAGCGCGGCCACCGACTCGCGGATCACGTCACCGTGCTCGTCGCGGCGGTCGAGGCTGGCCAACCACCGGTGGTTCTCCGGCGTCAGGCACTGCCGGGCGAGACCCATCAGGGCGTTGGACGGACCGATCTCGACGAAGTTGTGGTTGCCCCGCCGTTCGACACCGCGCATGCCGGCCAGGAAGTTGACCGGCTCGCCGATATGCCGCACCCAGTACTCGGGGTCGGCCAGCTCGCTGAAGCGGGCCGGCTTGCCGGTCAGGTTCGACACCACCGTCATGCTCGGCTCGTGGAACTCGATGTCGGTCAGCGCCGCGCGGAACTCGTCGAACACCTCCCGCATCAACGGCGAATGGAAGGCATGCGAGACGGCGAGGGTGGTGACCTTGCGGCTCTGTGCGGTCAGCGCGGCCGTCACCTCGGCGAGCGCGTCCGCGGCGCCGGAGATGACTGTCTGGCTCGGCGAGTTGATACTGGCGACCGCCAGATCGTCGCGGCCGGCCAGCACTTCGGTCAGCTCCTCGGCGGCGCAGTTCACCGCAGCCATGCCGCCCGGCGCGGTGACCGCCTGCATCAGCCGGCCACGGGCGGCGACCAGACGCACCGCGTCCGGCAGCCTGAACAGGCCGGCGACCGTGGCCGCCGCCACCTCGCCAATGCTGTGTCCGATGAGCACGTTGGGCCGGATTCCCCACGACAACCACAGCTGCGCGAGCGCGTACTCCAGGCTGAAGAGCGCCGCCTGCGTGTAGCGGGTCTGCTGCAGGTCCTCGGCGCTGCTCTCCGGTCCGAGCATCAGCCCGACGACCGAGCGGCCGAGTTCGGGGGCGAACAGCCGGTCGCACGCGTCAAGGTGCTCGCGGAAGACCGGGAACTGCCGGTAGAGCGCCTCTCCCATGCCCGGGTACTGCGAGCCCTGCCCGGTGAAGAGGAACGCCACCTTGCGGATCTTCTCGGTGGCGGTGGCCTTGCCGGTCCGCTCGATCTGCTTCGCGAGGAACGCGTCGAGCTGTTCGCGGTCGCGCACAACAGCAGCGGCCCGCAGCGGGAAGTGGGAGCGGCCCACGGTCGCGGTGTAGCAGAGCTCGTCGAGGCGCGTGTCGGGATGCGCGGCGAGGTGCTCCCGGTACCGGCTCAGCAGCTGCGCCAGCGACTGACGGCTCTTGGCCGAGACCACAACGACGTGGTTGCCGGGCAGCTCCACCGGAGGCTCGACAGTGACCGGCGGCGCCTCCTCCAGCACCGCGCTGGCGATGGCGCCGCCGAAGCCGAAGCTGTTTACCAGCGCCCGCCGGACCGGGGCCTGCCAGGGACCGCCCTTGGTCGGGATGTGCACCGGGATCCGGTCCCACGGAATGCGCCCGGAGGGCTTGGTCATGTTGAGATGGGGGAAGAAACTCCTTTCCCGCATCTGCAGCACACTCTTGACCACGCCGCCGATGCCGGCGACCGGTTCCATGTGCCCGACATTGGTCTTCACCGAGGACACCACCAGCGGCGCGTCCTTGGTGTGATGTGCGGCGAAGACGTCGGTGATGGCGCCCATCTCGATCGGGTCGCCGAGCGCGGTGCCGGTGCCGTGGGCCTCCACGTATTGGATGTCGCCCGGCGTCAACCCGGCGTTGCGCAGCGCGGCGCGCATCACGGCCTCCTGCGCGTTGCCGTTGGGCACGGTCAGGCCGGCGCTCTCGCCGTCCTGACCGATGGCGGTGCCGCGGATGAGCGCAAGGATGGGATCACCGTCGCGCTGCGCGTCGGCCAGCCGCTTGAGCACCAGCGCGCCGCAGCCCTCGGCACGCACGTACCCGTCTGCGGAGTCGTCGAAGGTCTTGCACTGCCCGTCGGGGGCAAGCATGTTGCCGTGGGTGAACATCACCGGGATCTTGGGGTGGTGGATCGCGCAGACCGCTGCGGCCACTGCGATTGGGCACTCGCCACCACGCAGACCCTCCACGGCCAGGTGCAGGGCGGTGAGCGAGGACGCGCAGGCGGTGTCGGTGCTCAGGCTCGGCCCACGCCAGCCCAGGAAGTACGACAGCCGGCCGGCCAACGGGAAGAAGCTGATGCCGGCGGCCAGGTGCCCGTCGACCTCCTCGTAGGGCAGCGAGTCCAGCTCCAGGGCGTAGTCGAAGGAGCTGGCGCCGACGTAGACGCCGCCGCTGCTGTGCCGCAGGGCGGCGGGATCGAGGTTGGCGCTCTCCAGCGCCTCCCAGGTGACCTCCAGCAGCATCCGCTGCTGGGGGTCGACGTACTGCGCCTCCAACGGGGAGATCCCAAAGAACGGCGCGTCGAACTGATCGATCTGGTCGAGGAAGCCGAACCCCGCCGCCCCGATCTTGCCCTTGGCGTCGGGGTCATCGGACCGGAACGCCTCCACATCCCACCGATCCTCAGGCACCGGGCGAATGCCGTTGCCGCCGCGGGTGAGGAACGCCGCAAACTGGTCGAGTGACTCGTTGCTGCCCGGGAACCGGATGCCGGCTCCGATGATGGCGATCGGCTCACGACTCGCGCCAGGATCGGCACCATGGTCCCGGACCGCCGTCGGCTGCGTGTCAGAATTGGTGGACACGGCGCCGCCTCCTTACCTTCTGTGCTATGTGGCCGACAGACGCAGGAGGTCGTCGGCTAGGTAGTTGACGAACTGCTTGAGGGTTGGCCGGTTGAACACAACTGTGGCGCTGATGGGGCAACCAAGCAACGTTTCGAGTTGTTCCTTCACATCAGCGATGATGAGCGACGTGCAGCCCAGGTCAAAAAAACTGGTTTCCGCTGGAAATTCTTCGTCCTCCTCCATAAGAAGCGTGGCGCGGAACTGCTCCGCGACGATCACCTCGAGAGCTTCGCGGCGCTCGTGTCGAGGCAGCTCCCGCAACTCCAGCACCGTTTCCGGGGTCATCAAGGCTCTCCCATTTACCGGCTACGTGCCCGCGGCGCCCCCGTCGCGGTTGTGGTCTATCAGCAAGTCAAGCAGTTGCCGCTGACCGCCGACTGACGACCGGGTGATACGGCGGCGAGGCCCCAATCAGTGGCGGATCAGCATCGGGTCAGCGGCGGATGCGAAGGTGACACCAACCGCCCGCGTCCGGTATTTCCGCCCTGAGTGGGCACATTCGGCAGGCACCTTTGCCTTCTCGCGGACGGGTGAATCGGTTGATCTATTGCCGGAGGGCGACGTGAGGATAACGCTGTTCGAGCAGGCACCGTACCGCTATCTCCCGGCGGATTTCGAGGAGCGGTTCGACTCGGTCTGCGACACGCCGTACGCGCTGGTCGATCCCCGCCGCATGTACGAGTCGATGCGCTCGTTTCTGGACGAGCTGATGGTCGGGGCCCGCTCCGGTTTCGACGCGCTCCTGGTCACTGAGCACGGCCAAAGCGCCTACGACGTGACGCCCAATCCCGACATCGTCGCCGGGGCACTCGCATACGCCACCGAGTTGGAGGGGCTCAACGTCGGGATCATGCCACTGGGCCGCACGTTGGGTAAGACCCACGAGCCGGTCCGGGTGGCTGAGGAGTACGCACAGCTCGACGTGATGAGCGGTGGCCGACTGATCGCGGGCTTTCCGATCGGCCTGGGCTACGACGTGACGATCAACAACGGCGTGCCACCCATCGAGGCACGGGGACGCTACGAGGAGAACCTCGACCTGGTGCTGCGCGCCTGGAGCGACCCGGCGCCGTTTCCGTGGAACGGTCGGTACAGCCGCTATCCCCAGGTCAACATCTGGCCGCGGCCGTTGCAGCCGCGTCCGCCGCTGTGGGTCACCGGCATCGGCAACCCGCGCACAATGCAGATGACGCTCGACCGGGACTTCGGCTTCAACTACTTTGGCTTTTCCGGCGCCAAACTGACCGGCAGGCGCATCTTTCCCCGGTTCTGGGAGCTGGTCGAGCGCGCCGGCCTCCCGGCCAACCCGTATCGGGTGGGCTTCCTACAGACCATCGCGGTAGCCGACACCGACACCGAGGCGGACCGCCGGTACGCCGAGCACGCCGAGTACGCATTCCGCAAGGGCCTCGGTTCGATCCCTGGCCACCTGCTCGGTATCCCCGGCGGGATTGACATTCAGGGCCTGCGGGCGGTCTTCGCCGACCCCGGTGACGTCGGCATGTCGCGGCAGATGCGCGGGGCGTCCTACCGAGAGCTCGTTGAGGCCGGCGCGGTGATCGCCGGTAGCCCGGAGACCGTGGCGGAGCAGCTGTTCGCGTTCTGCCGGGAGCACCGGATCGGCAACCTGCACGCCATGCTCGGTTTCGGCTCGCTCCCCACCGAGCTGGTCCGCGAAAACATTCAGCTGTTCGCGGAGGCGGTCGCGCCGCGACTCCGTCAGTTGTGGAGCGACACGGACCACGCCCACCACTGGTGGCCCGAGCGCCTGGGTGGCAGCCCTGCTACGACGACCGCCGCACCCGCCACCACGTCAGACAACCACAATGAGAGGACCGTCGCATGAGCACCAGCTTGCCTTCGGTACGTCGCGAGGCGGTCACCGTCCTCGGCGGACGGCTCACGGTCGAGGTGCAGATCGCCGGCGCGGGTGTGCCCCTGGTCTACCTGCACCAGGCCGGTGGTTTCGGTTGGGATCCGTTGCTGTGGCACCTGACCAAGCGGTACACCGTGTACGTCCCGGAGTTCCCCGGAACCAGTCCCGACGACCCGCACGCCATCCGGCAGATAGCGGATTGGTCGGACCTGGTGCTGGCCTACCAGGAGATGATCGGACAGCTCGGGTTGCAGCGCCCGGTACTGGTCGGGGCCTCATTCGGCGGGATGCTCGCCGCTGACCTGGCCGCGCACTTCCCCGAACTGCCGGGCCGGGTGGTACTGCTGGCCCCACTCGGGTTGTGGCTCGACGACGCCCCCGTCGTCAACTGGAACGCCGTAGCCCCGGACAAGCTGCCGGCGCTGCTGTTTCACAACCTCTCCAGCGACCTGGTCAAGACGGTCCTGCAACTGCCCACCGATCCAGAGCAGATGCGCGCCAGGATGGTTGCCCAAATCTGGGCGTACGGTTGCAGCGGCAAGTTCGTGTGGCCGTTTCCGGAGCACGGGCTGCGCCGCCGGCTGCACCGGATCACCGTCCCCGTGCTGCTCGTTTGGGGACGTCAGGACCGCATCGTCGACGTCCAGTACGCCAAGGAGTTCGCCGCGGTGGTCAGCGACTGCACGGTGGCCGTGCTGGCGGAGTGCGGACATCTGATCCAGCTCGACCAGCCGCAGCTCACCATGGCGACGCTGGACAATTTCCTCGCCTGAGCTGACCGCGGCGTCGCCACCGCCTACGGGTGCAGGACCTCAGTCACGGTGGCCGCGATGCGCACGGCGGTGTGGTCGACGTCCGCCGCGGTGGTCTGCCACGAGCTCACCGAGATCCGCATCGCGGCAGAGCCCTGCCACATCGTGCCGCCGAACCAGCAGTCGCCGGAGTTCTGCAGCCGCCGGATGACGGTTCGGGTGACCTCATCGTCGTCACCGAAGCGCACCAGCACCTGATTGAGCGGGCCGTCGTTGAGGACCCGCACCCCCGGGACGTCGCGCAGGTGGTCGGCGAAGCGTCGGGCCAGTGCGCAGCACCGCTCCACCTGCTCGGCGACCCCGCTACGGCCGAGCGTGCGCAGCGTCGCCCAGACCGGCAGACTGCGGGCCCGACGGGAGAAGTCCGGCACCCAATCGATCGGATCACGTTCACCAGGTGCGGGGTCCGGAAGGTAGCCAGGTCGGACGCTGAGCATCGCGGCGCGATGGGCATCCGGGTTCGCCACGAAGACCAGTCCGCAGTCGTACGGCACGTTCAGCAGCTTGTGTGCGTCGGAGGCCCAGGAGTCCGCGTGCTCCACCCCGGCGACCAGGTGGCGCAGTTTGGGGCTGGCGGCCGCCCACAGCCCGAACGCCCCGTCCACGTGCACCCAGGCGTCGTGCTCATGAGAGATGTCGCAGACCGCGCCAACCGGGTCGACGGCCCCGGTGTTCACATCACCGATCTGGGTGCAGACAATCGTCGGGCCCTCGCAGGTGCGCAGGATCTCCGGCAGCCGGTCGGCGAGCATCCGGCCACGAGCGTCGGTGGGCACGAGCCGGGTGTTGGCCATCCCGAAGCCCAGATAGCGCAGCGCCAGGTCGACGGTGAGGTGGCGCTGCTCCGAGGCGACCACGTTGACCAGTGGCGCGCTCTGGAGCCCGTCGCGTTCCACGTCCCAGCCGACCTCTTCCAGCACGTTGTGCCGGGCCGCCGCCAACGCGGCGACGTGCGCCATGGCGCAGCCGGTCGGAAAACCGACGGAGGTACCGGGCGGAAGACCCAGTAGGTCGACCAGCCACTCCGCGGTCACCTGCTCGGCGGTGGCCACGGCCGGGCCGAGGTCGTACACGCCGCTGTTCTGATCCCAGGCGCTGACCAGCCAGTCGGTTGCGATGGACACCGGGTGGGTGCCGCCGACGACGAAGCCGAAGAACCGGGGCCCGGAGCTGGCGACCACGCCGCCCTCCTGGGCCGCCTGGTTCAGCAGCGCGATCGTCTGCTCGGCCGGGGACGGGCCCTCGGGCATGGTGCCGCCGAGCAGCCGCACCAGCTGCTTCGGGCTGGCGGTCGCGCCGACGCGTCGGGTGGGCAGACTGTCCAGATAAGCGGTGGCGTAGCCGGCGGCGAGACCGAGCAGCCGATCATGCGCATTATCCATGCACCCGACGATATCGACCGGTTCCTGATCGGACGCTGACCGAAACGTTCCTCCGGCGAGGCACACCGAACCGGGGAACGACGTCAGTTGGGCGTCAGTATCGGGTCAGGACCACTCTGCGATGATTGTCTCAGCAAGGCGGCGGGAGATCTCACCAGCGGAGCCGGCCGCCGCGCTGAGGGAGAGGTGCCCAGAGCGGCCTATTGGGGTCCGGGTCACCGGAAGGGCTTCGGCCCACGCAGGTTCGAATCCTGCCCTCTCCGCACAATACAGCGAGCGCCCGGGTACGCCCGGGCGCTCGCTGTATTCCTACCCGATTTTGCTCTTGTCAAGACGGCGTCAGTTTTCGGTCAGCGCAGTTTGTCAGATTGAAAACGGGCTCGAAGCACGTGGCTGGACGGTGCCTTTCGACATCAGGGAGTGTTACAGATGCGTTCTCTCACGGTGGCACGGGAAGTGTGCGAGCGGTTCCATCCCGGGTTGCTCGCGGCGTTGGAGCGGATGCCGCTGCACGAGCGCGAGGCTGAAGGCAGTCGCGTCGTCGAGGTGTTCCGTGCGCACGGCGGCCCGGGGCTGCTGGTGCCCCGGCAGCACGGTGGATCAGCCGCGGATCCCCTGGACGCGGTACGCGTACAGCGGGCGGTGTCGGCGTTGTCGCCGTCGCTCGGCGTGGGCCTGGCCATGCATCACTTCACCGTCGCCATGTTGTTCGCGCTCGCCGAGACTGCCGGGCGGCTGACTGACGCGCAGCTGAAGGTGCTTTCGGGTATCGCCAGCGACGGACTGCTACTCGCCTCCGGCTGGGCGGAGGGACGTACCGATCAGAACATCCTGCTGCCGTCTGTCGTGGCGCGGCCGACCGACGGCGGCTATCTGGTCAACGGCAGCAAGAAGCCGTGCAGCCTGTCGGCGTCGATGAACATCCTGACCGCCAGCGTTGCGCTCCCCGGACCGGACGGCCGTAACAACCTGGCCCTGCTGTTGATCCCTGCCGGATCGGCGGGCATCAGCACGACGCCGTTCTGGGTCAGCCCGATCCTCGCCGCCGCGCAGAGCCACGAGGTGCGGCTGGAGAACGTCTTCGTCCCGCAGGAACTGGTCATCCAGAGCACCGCCGAGGACGAGAGCCGGCTCGACGACCTGCAGACCGTCGGCTTCACCTGGTTCGAGCTGCTGGCCACGTCCATCTATGTCGGTGCGGCTTCGCACCTGGTGGCGCAGCTGGTGGCGACCGGCCGGGGCAGCGTCTCGGACCGGGTCGGGGTGGCCCGGCGCCTGGAGGCTGCGGTCGACCTGGTGGAAGGCGCCGCCCGGGCGATGAACGACGGGGTCACCGGCGACGAGGCGGTGGCGTCCGTACTCGTGGCCCGGTACGCGGTGCAGGATCTGCTCGCCGTCGCGGTCAACGACGCCGCCGAACTGTTGGGCGGGTTGACCTTCATGCGCACCTTCGACGTCGCGTACCTGATATCTGCCGTGCGGGCCCTGGCGTTCCACCCACCGTCGCGCACCAGCACCGTCGAGGCGCTCGGTGACTACTTCGCCGGCGCTCCGCTCAATCTGTCGTAACCGCCGCTCGCGAGGGAGGACCACCATGGACCAGAAGAATCCGTATGAGTCGCCGCTGACGTTCCGTCTACACCGTGCCGAATACCTGGTGGGCTTCGCGATCTCGATCGTGCTGATCCTCGTCCACTTCGACGAGATTCGTTGGATCCCCTTCATTGCCTTGTTCGCGATCATCGACCTGGTGGGCTACATCCCCGGGGCCATCGCGTTCCGCCGCAGCCCGGACGGGCGGATCTCGAAGGTCTACTACGTGCTGTACAACACGATGCACAGCCTGATCACCCAGACCGCCCTGGTCGGTCTGTGGCTGTGGCTGATCGGCCCGGAGTGGGCCCTGTTGGCGATTCCGTTCCACATTTTCGGCGACCGCGGGGTGTTCGGTAACTTCCTTAAGCCGTTCGGCCGGCCCTTCGAGCCTGTCCCCAACGCCGCGTACGACCGGATCGTCGCGATGCTGCGGGCCCGCTCGGCCGGGACCAGCCGGGTGCCCGCCCCCGAGGAGCCGGTTTCGGTCGGCAGTGTCGGGGCGGCGCGGTGACCGACCAGGTACGGGAGCGCGGTGCCGTCGCCGGCGGGGAGGTGGTCGATCTCGGGTCGCCGGCCCGCTCCGCGCTGCGCCGGTTGGCCTCGGGGGTGACGGTGCTGACGGTCCACCAGGACGGCGCCGCGCACGGCGCGACGGTCAGCGCGATCGTCGCCGTCTCCCGCGATCCGCTGGTGCTCGGTGTCGCGCTGCGCGTCTCGTCGACGTTCACTGCCCTGACCGAGAAGGCTGGCGCCTTCTGCGTCAATGTGCTGGGCCGATACCAGATGGACCTGGCCACCCACTTCGCCGATCCGTTGCGGCCCACCGGCGACGCCCAGTTCCACAACCTGACCTGGCATCCGGATCCGCACACCGGGGCGCCGCTGATCGACGGGTGTCTGTCCCACCTGTCCTGCCGCGTCCGTGAACTGCACCCGGTGGGTGACCACGATTTGATCTTCGCAGATGTCGTGGAGGGCCGGCACCACCGGGGCGAGCCGCTGCTGTCGTACGCCGGCCGCCTGTACCCCCACGTCTCCATGCCCCTGCCCCCGATTCAACAGAGCTGACCAAGAGGAGCTGATCACTATGACCGATGTGGTTGCCACCGAAGCGGACTTCGACCACGCGCCCGGCCTGCTGGACGGTGCCGCCAATCTGGCCCTGACCGTGGAGCAGTGTGACGTCGGCTACTGGTTCCGGGAGGTGGCCCAGGGAACCCTGCGCGGTCGGCCTCTCGGCTACTCCGGCGAGCTGGTCACCCCCGACTACATGCGCGAGCCCGGCCCGCTCAACGAGGCGCTTCGCCTGGAGCTGGCGTACCGCGCGCTGGATGAGGAGGCCGCGACCCGGGTTCTGGCCTACTACGTAACGACCGCCCCCGACATTCCCGAACTCGAGTTCTTCAGCACCCAGCTGCTGGACGAGGCCCGCCACCATATGATCTTCAGGAATCACCTGCTCAACGTGGGTGTGCCCAAAGGCGAGCTGATGGACTTCGTGCGCCGTGCCGGCGCGGAATACCAGCGCCGGGTGCTGCGACCGGTGCAGGACTTCGCGATCACGCTCGTGCGGGACGAGGGGGACTTCGTCGGCGCGGTCATCGCCTTCGCGGTCATCATCGAGGGGATCCTGGCAGCCTCCACCGAACTCAGCGAACGCAAGTGGGGGGTGCTGGACCCGGTCGCGGGGGAGATCGCCCGGGGTGCCTCCATCGACGAGATCCGTCACCTGACAGTCGGCAGCTCGTACGTACGGGATCACCTGATCAAGCACCCGGAGGATCGGGGGCACGTGCTCGAGGTGCTGCGCCGAGGCCGACAACTGTGGGATCAGCTGGAGGACGAGGAGTTCGTCATGCACCGGGAGCGGCTGTTCCAGGAGGGTATGCAGCCGCATGCCGAGGCGTTGCGCGACTACGAGATCTTCCCGGGACGCCGGCTGATCGACACCACGCCGCAGGAGCGTTGGGACCTGGCGGCGCAGTGGAACGACGATCTGGCCGACGCCCGGCTGAGGTTCATGGGCCTGCCGGAGGCGATCGATCTGCTGCGGGCCAGGGCAGCCCGGATCATGTGAGGGGCGACCGAGCGGTCGACGCGGCCAGTGATGGGCGACAGGGTTCGTACCTGCGCAGCGTGTCCCGGAACAGCGCAAGGCCAAACCGGGTACACATTGCTATGCTGACCGTAGATCTTGATAAAGAGGTCAAGCGCATCCGCGATCTGGGCGCGACCGAAACCGCCGATCTCCGGTCCGCCGGTTGGGCATGCTGACCGCCCCTGGAGGCAGCCAGTTCTGCGCCGAGTGAAATGTCGCGAGCGCATTCTGCTTTCCGGTACGGAAGTGAGGAGCCACATGGGTGCCGACATGGGCTTCGCGATGTTCGATACGGCGATCGGTCGGTGCGCGATCGCGTGGTGCGGCGATCGCGTCGTGGGCACCCAACTCCCCGAGACGAACAGCGCCAAGACCCGACAGCGGATGCAGACCCGGTTTCCCCGCACGCGGGAGGGCAATCCGCCGGCCGACATCGCCCGGGTGGTGCACGACCTGGTGGCCCTGCTGTCCGGGCAACCGAGCGACCTCGGCGCCGTTCCGCTGGACCTCGACGGGCTGCCACCGTTCCGCCGCCGGGTCTACGAGGCTGCGCGACGGATCCCGGCCGGCGGCACCGTGACCTACGGGGCGCTGGCCCGCACCATCGGCGCGCCCGGCTCCGCCCGTTCCGTGGGGCACGCGCTGGGGCGCAACCCGTTCCCCCTCATCGTCCCGTGTCACCGGGTCGTCGCCGCCAACGGCCGGCCCGGCGGCTTCACGGCGGCGGGTGGCGTGGACATCAAACTGCGACTCCTGGAGATCGAGAACGCCGTGCCCACCAACGCTGCGCCGGCCAGGACCACCTCCGCGAGGAGCGCGCCGGACAAGACGCGGTCGAAGAAGAGGGCGTCGGCCACGACCGCGTCGGCGGCCGGCGGCGCCGCGATCCCGCTGGCCGGCGCGGAGACACCCCCGGGCCGGCTCGGGTTCGACCCGGCGGCTGCGGTCGCGTGCCTGCGCCGCGCGGACCAGGTCCTCGCCGCGCAGATGCCCCGGCTGGGGCCCTTCGACCTGCCGGTACGGCCGACCTTCTCGGTGTTCGACATGCTTGCCGAGGCGATCGTCCACCAGCAGTTGAGCACCCGGGCTGCAGCGACCATCTTTGGCCGGCTGCGCGCGCTCGGCGCGGGGGCCGACGGCCGGCCCACCCCGGCCCGGATCCTTCGTGCCAGCGAGGACGAGTTGCGGGCGGTCGGGCTGTCCCGGGCCAAGGTCCTCGCCCTGCACGACCTCGCCAGCCGTGCCGACCGCGGAGCCCTACCCGGGCTCGAAGAGCTGGCCGGGATGGACGACGACAGCATCGTCGCCCGGCTGACGGAGGTGCGCGGCATCGGGCGGTGGTCGGCGGAGATGTTCCTGATCTTCCGGCTTGGCCGCCCCGACGTCCTGCCGCTGGCCGACCAGGGTCTGCGGCGGGGCGTCGGGCTGCTCTACGGGATAACTCCGATCCCCACCCCGGAGCAGGTAGCGGATCTGGGGGAACGGTGGCGGCCGTACCGGACAGTGGCCAGCTGGTACCTGTGGCGGGTGGTCGAACTGGAGCGGAACCCGGTAGTCGGATGAGCCGCACCGGGCTCCTACGGAAGCCTTAGGACGACGCGCCGGCGTCGTGGACGCGGCGCATCAACTTCTCCAGTTCGGCGAGCACCTGGTCGGCCGTGGCACCCGCCGCCCGGTCGTCCGGTGCGGCGGCGCAGGCCCCGAAGCACTCGGCCAGTCGTTCGCTGAGGGCCTCGATCTCGGTGTTGGACACGTTGACCTCCCTAAACATCTTGTTGGGCAGGGCTCACACGGCGTTGCAGGCGCGGAAGATCGCGACCAGGGCGGGGATACTCGCCCCGTGCTGGAAGCCGATGTACTCACCCGTGATGTGGCTGGGGGCCCACTTCTGCTTGTACGCCAGTTGGGTCTGTGCGGGGTAGACCGCCTCCCCGTGCTGCCACAGGTAGCGCATGAACTGATGGAAGGCGCGGCTGTGGTCACCAAACCGGGGCAGCCTGTCCAACTCGGTGAACGGCGTGAAGCCGAAGTGCAGCCAGTGCACGCCCTCGGCGATGAACGTGTCGATCGCCGCCCGGTTGATCGCCTCCATCGTGCCGGGCGGTGCCTCCGGCTGGCGGCGGGTCAGGTCGTGCAGCCATCCCTGGTGGGCGCCGTACACCGGCGAGTAGGTGATGTAGCCCATGAGTCGGTCGCCGATGGCCGCCACGAACAGCCGGCGTAGCGACTGGTGGCGGTCGCCGTACTGGCCCACCAGGAATTCCAGTGGTTTGGCACCAGCACCCTTGCTGCCCAGCCAGGCGGCGTCCAGCGCCTGCATCCGCTCGTACCAGTCCGCCAGCGGTGCCTCCCGGGCCACGAGGCCGGTTCGGTGGGCCCGAGAGATCTTGTTGCGGAGCTGCATGAACGCCGTCCCGCGCAGCGTGAACCGGGTCAGGTCGACGGCGAACGAGGCGCCCATCTGGTTGACCGTGAATCCGCCGGCTACGTAGTCGGGGGCGTCGGCGGCCTGGATCTGTACGGCGACCACCTCGCGATCGCGCTCGGCGGCGAACGCGACGAACGCGTTCAGCAGCTTGCCGCGGTCGCCCGGTGCGGCGAAGGGGCCGGCGAACTGCACCAGGTACCGCCCCGCCTCGCGGTAGACGATGACGCCCGGGATCCCCTCCGCGTGGAAGTACCGGTTACCCGAGTTCAACGCTAGGAATGCACTCGGATTGTCTGACTCCGTATAGTCCTGGAGCGCTGCCAGGACGATATCGGATTCGCTGGGTGAACCGTTCATAATGTCGTCCCATCTGACGCGGTGGCCGATCCAGTTATTACACAGGTGAGTGCTGCGGAACAAGGGTTACGCGTGTGCGAGTTCGGTCAGGCTGCCGTCAGTGTCCCGTCAGTATGACGAATGATAATGGCGTCCGTTCGCGTTGGAGCGGTTATGAGAAGCGTCAGCGCAACGTCAGTAAACGGTAAGTATGGGATGCCAAAATCGCCGTCAGAACTCCTTGGGCTTTCGGCGTAACGACCCGTCGCCGTCCCGAGTTAGTTGCGGAAGGTAGGGACCGTGACCCGTTCACCGGACCGAAACGATGCGCGGTCGCTCGATCCTGACGAGGTGGTCCGGCTGGCCTCGGACCCGGTGGGTGGCGAGCCCGATGAGGATCCGGAGGTCGTCGCCGGACTGCGCCAGCTCACCGCCGCGTTGGACGCGGAGGCCCGGCTGACCGACGACGGACGCGTCCGGACCCGCGCGGCGCTCGTGCAGGCCTTGACCAGTTACCACCGCGTACGCCAGATGGTGGCGTCCCGGCCTCTTCCCCCTCCGCCGCGGCCGTTGGTGATCACGGGTTTACTCCGCACCGGCACCACGTTCCTGCACAACTTGCTGTCCCGGCATCCAAGGCTGCGCACGCCGAGGCTGTGGGAGCTGATGCACCCGGCGGATCCCCGTCCGGAGCCGCAGTTGGTGCGCGAGTGCGAGCGGTACGTCGCGGAGTACTACCGCGCGGCGCCCGGCTTCCGCACCATCCATCACCTCGACGCGCGGCACGGCGAGGAGTGCCACCGGCTGACCGCCAACACGTTCCGGCACTTCATCTACGGCCTGCGGTACCGGGTGCCCGGCTATCTCGGCTGGCTGGCGGAACAGCCGATGGCGCCCGCCTACGCGCATCACCGCGCCGCCCTACAGTGTCTGCTCGCCCGGCCCACTGCGGACGCCGACGTGGCAGAGCCGTACGCGGTGCTGCTGAAGTGCCCGTCGCACCTGTGGCACCTCGATGAACTGACCCGGAGCTTCCCGGACGCCACGGTGGTCCGGCTGCATCGCGATCCGGCGGTGGCCATACCGAGCGTGTGCAGCCTGACGGCGACCATCCGGGCGGCCCGGTCCCGCCAGGTCGACCCCGCCGAGATCGGCCAGGAGTGGCTGGCGCGGGCGGCGGCGGTGCTACCCGGCCTGCGCCGCGGCCGAGGCGGGACCGCCCGAGCGCCGCTGGACGTGCGCTACGCGGACCTCGTGACACACCCGCTCGGCGTCGCCGAGCGGGTGTGTGACCACGCCGGGGTGCCGATGACCCACGCCGCCCGCGACGCGATGACCCGGTTCGTCATCGCTGGGGCCGGTCGGCCGCGGGATCACCACCGGTATCGGGTCGAGCCGTTTGGCCTGCGCCCGACGGAACTGGCGGACCGCTTCTCCGGCTACCTGACCGAGTTCGAGCTGACCCCGGAGTTCGAGGAAGGACGATCGTGACCGCAACCGCAGACAACCCCCGTACCCGCGCCACCGCCATGGTGGAGAAGGTCAACCGGAGCGCCGGGGACGACCCGGTCCGCATCGGCATCCTCACCCCGCTGACGCCGCCGGGCGACCCGATCGCCGGCGAACTGATCGTCCGGGGCGCCTGTTTGGGCGCGGAGTACGTCCGCGAGCACGACCTCGTCGGCGGTCGCGGCGTGCAGTTCGTGCTCTACGACGACCAGGCCACCGCCGCGCAGGAGGGCATGGCCCGCTCGTCGGCGGCGCAGATGACAAAGCTTGCCCTCGTTGACGACGTGGTCGCGGTGCTCGGACAGTGGCACCTGCGGACCACCCCGTGGGTGGTCGACGTGGCGACCCGTTACGACGTGCCGATCTTCATCGAGAACGGGCACAGTGACGTCACCGCAGAGCGACGTCGCAACGTCTTTCGCGCGTACTTCAGCATCGCCGACCGGGTGCCGGTGATGCTCGACTTCGCCGCCGCGCAGGGCATGCGTCGGGTCGGTCTGATCGCCTCCGACACCGTCTTCGGCCAGATGATGGCCGACACCCTGGTCCGGTACGGCACGGAGCGGCACGGCATGGAATTCCTGCGCTTCGACTTCCCACAGGACGACACCGACAACTTCACCGAGCAGCTCAAAGGCATCCAGCAGTTCGAGCCCGACCTGTTCATCAATGGTGGCGTCGTCCGCACGAACTATCTGATCATCGAGCAGGCAGCGGCGCTGGGCATTCTGCCGGGCACCCCGATGATGGTGACCTTCGGCTTCCCGCTGCGGTCGGAGGACTTCTGGCGCTTCTCGGGGCCGGCGGGCGTCGGCACCATGTGGCCGGCGATGCGCTACCGACCGTCGTGGCAGGGACTCACCGACGTCGCGCACTGGTTCATTGACCGGTACAGCACCCGGTACGGATCGTTTCCGCCGGACACCGCGCTGACCCACTTCACCGACGTCACCGTCATCGCCCAGGCCGTCGCCGCCTCGTCGGGCAGCCGGGCCGGCGTTCTCGACGCGCTGGAGCGGATGCCGTTCGACACCTGGCGCGGTCCGATCCGCTACGAGCGCGGCGCCGAGCACTGGCACCATGTGGCGCCGGAGCTGGTGCTACTGCAGTACCAGCGGTTGGGGCAGACGTTCGATGAGTCGGCGATCATCTTCCCGCGGACGGAGGCCACGGCACCGTACCGGGCGCCCGGCGGGGGCGGCGTATGACCGGCGCCGACGGCGCGCCGGCACCGGTCCCGGCCGGCGCGACCATCGTGGCCAGCCTGCGGGAGTACGACGTCGATCGGGTCTTCTGCGTCGCCGGGGAGAGCTACCTGCCGATCCTCGACGCCCTGCACGACGAGCCCCGGGTGGACGTGGTGACCTGCCGGCACGAGGGGTCGGCCGGCTTCATGGCGCTGGCCGACGCCAAGCTTGCCGGCCGGGTCGGGGTCGCGTTGGTCAGCCGAGGGCCCGGCGCAGCCAACGCCGCGATCGCCGTGCATGCCGCCCGCGAAGACGGTGTCCCGTTGCTGCTTGTGGTGGGCGGTGTCCCGCGGCGCGATACCGACCGCGACCCGTTTCAGGGCGTGGACTGCGGCCGGCTCTTCGGCGGCATCGCCAAGGCGGTGTGGACGTTGCACGACCCGGCGGACACCGCCGAGTTCGTCGCCCGCGCCGTGCGCACCGCCGAGTCCGGCACGCCCGGACCGGTCGTGCTGACCGTGCCGGAGGACGTCATCGGCCGCGCCGACCCGCTTGCCCTGCCGGCCTGCCGAGCGGCGGTCGCCCCGCCCCGGGTCGGCGCGGCGGAGTTGGTCCGGGCTGCCGAGCTGATGGCCGGGGCGCGCCGCCCGCTGCTGATCGCCGGCCCGCAACTTGACCATCCGCGCGGCCGGCACGCTGTGCGTGCGTTCGCAGAACGGCAGGCGGTACCGGTGGTCACCGCCAACAAGTGCCAGCACCTGCTGCCCAACCGCCACCCGCACTACGCCGGGCACCTGCACAACGCCACGCCCACGGCGCAGGCCGGCGCCTTCGCCGCCGCCGACGTCATCCTGGCCGTCGGCACCGCTTTGGACGGCACCACCACGCTGCGGCGGCGGCTACCCGCGCGGGGACAGACCCTGATCCACGTCCACACCGATCCGGCCTGGCTGGACGCCTACCACCCGGTCACGCTCGGCGCCGTGGGCGATCCCGCCACGTTTTTGACCGACCTGACCAGAGAGTCAGCCGTACCGGATGACCGGGCCGAGTGGATCGCCCGGCTGCACCAGATCGAGGCCGACAAGGCCGTCTGGCGACCCGTCACGGCGCCGGACGGTGTGGTGTTCGGCGAGGTCGCCGCGGCACTCGACGAGTTGACCGGCGGACATCTCACGCTGGTGGTCGACTCCGGCACGTTTACCAGCTGGCTCTACCGGTATGTGCGCTTTGACGAACGCGGCCGTCTGCTCGGCGTCGCGTCCAGCGCGATGGGCTTTGCTGTTGGCGCCGGCGTCGCGGCCGGACTGCGGGACGCGACCGTACCGACCGTCGCGGTGGTCGGCGACGGCGGACTGGTGATGAACCTCGGTGAGCTGACAACCGCGGTGCAGCGACAGGTGCCGGTCACCTACGTGGTCGCGGACAACCGCAGCTATGCCACCATCCGCCTCCAGCAGGAACGTGATCATCCGGGCCGGCCGATCGGCACCGAGCTGGTCAACCCGGACTTCGCCCGGCTGGCCGAGGCGTTCGGCGCGCTCGCATTCACCGTGCAGCACCCGGACGAAGTGCGCCCGTGCCTGGTGAAGGCCCTCGCGAATCCCGGCCCCGCGCTGGTGTGGGTGCGGACCAGCCTCGAATTCATCACCGCGTACCGCCGCCTGTCGACGGTGTCGGAAGCGCGCCGTGCCGGGGGAGAGGCGTCGTGAGGTACCACGAGTCGATCGTGGACCTGATCGGTAACACACCGCTGGTCCGGCTCAACCGGATCTCCGCTGGCCTGGCGCCGCTGGTGCTCGCCAAGCTGGAGTCGCTCAACCCCGGCGGCTCCGCAAAGGACCGGATCGCGCTGCGCATGGTGGCCGAGGCCGAGGCCGTCGGCCAGCTGCGGCCAGGCGGGGTGATCGTCGAGCCGACGTCCGGCAACACCGGCGTGGGGCTGGCGATGGTGGCGCAGGCCCGTGGCTATCGGTGCGTGTTCACCTGCCCCGACAAGGTAGCCGAGGAGAAGCGGGCACTGCTGCGCGGCTACGGCGCCGAGGTGGTTGTGTGCCCGTCCACCGTGCCGCCGGAGCATCCGGACTCCTACCGCAGCGTCGCCGCTCGGCTGGCCACGGAGATCCCCGGTGGCTACTCGCCCAATCAGTACGCCAATCCCGCCAATCCGGACTCACACTATTACGGCACCGGCCCGGAGATCTGGGCGCAGACCGACGGACGGATCACCCACCTGGTGGCCGGGATAGGCACCGGTGGCACGATCAGCGGCATCGGCCAGTACCTCAAGGAGGTCTCCGGCGGGCGGGTGCGCGTCGTCGGGGCGGACCCGGAGGGGTCGGTCTACAGCGGCACGGGGATCCGGCCGTACCTGGTTGAGGGAGTGGGCCAGCCGTCGCTGCCCGGGTCGTACGACCCGTCGGTGCCCGACGAGGTGGTGGCGGTCAGCGATCGCGATTCGGTGCTGTACGCCCGACGGCTGGCGTGTGAGGAGGGAATTCTGGCTGGCGGTTCCAGCGGCATGGCCGTTGCCGCCGCGGTGCGGTTGGCCAGACGGTGCAAGCCGCAGGACGTGATCGTGGTCGTCGTGCCCGACAGCGGCCGCGGCTACCTGTCGAAGATCTTTGACGAGGGGTGGGCGCGCCGGTACGGCTTTGTTGCCGACCCCACCTCGGCGCGCTGTCTCGGCGCCGCGCTCGAAACGGTGACCGACCGGCCGGCGGCCGTTGTCGTGCATCCGCAGGAGACGGTCGCCGGCGCGCTGAAGTTGATGGCCGACACCAGTCTGCGCCACCTCCCGGTGACGGCGGCGGAGCCGCCGATCCGGCTCGCCGAGGTGTCGGGCACCGTGTCCGAGCCCGGCCTCGCCCACCTGCTCGCCACCGGTGCGGTGGTGGTGCACGATGCCATCGGCCCGATCGTCGATCCGCCCCTGCCGCACGCCGGCGCCGGCGAGGTGCTGGACGACGTGCTCGGGCGGCTTCGCGCCGCCGGTGCGCTACTGGTCCTCGACGGCGGCCTGCTCCGTGGCGTCGTAACCGCCCGCGAGGTGGCAGCGCTGCTGCGTCGATCCCAGATGGAGGACGACCGACCATGACCACTGTGCTGAGCTACGAAGACCACCGGTCGGACCTTCGTGGCTGGCTGGTCTACGACCGGGCCGAGCGGCCGCTGGCAGCAGGCGGTTGCCGAGTGCAGCCCGGGCTCGACGTCACCGAGCTGGGCCGGCTCGCGCAACGGATGACGTTGAAACAGCGGGTCCTGGGGCTCAACATCGATGGTGCGAAGTGTGGCCTGGACCACGACCCGCGTAGTCCCGACAAGGACGCCGCGCTGCGTGGCTTCGTCGGCTTTCTCCGTGACGAGCTGGGCTCGCGGTTCAGTATGGGACCCGACATGGGCACCGAGTGGGCGGAGCTGCAACAGCATGCCCGCACCGTCGGCGTCCCCTCGATCAAGTACGCGATCGCCACCGCACAGGGGCTGACCAACGAGGAGTTCTTCACCCGGATGGCGCGGTTGGACGAGATGGTCGGGCCGTTGGCCGTCAGCCAGCGCCGGGCTGGGCATGCGGTCGCACACGCCGTCGTCGGCGCGGCACGGGTGATCGACGTGTCGGGCCCGCTGCGCTGTGCGGTGCAAGGTTTCGGCAACCTGGGCCGGGCGACGGCGCTGACGTTGCACGAGGCCGGCGCGCGTGTCATCGCGGTTGCCGACGAGTTCGGTTCGGTCACTGACTCCGCCGGCCTGGACGTCGTCCGCATGCTGGCCGACCCGACCGGCACACCGGTGTCCCAGCTCGGCGTGGGCGGCCGGCCGGAGGACATCTTCGCCGCCCCGGCCGACGTGTTGGTGCTGGCCGCCTGCGCCGACGCCATGTCGATGTCGCAGGTAATGCGCTGCCAGTTCCCCGCCGTGGTCGTGGGGGCGAACTGCGGGTTGTCCGCCGAGGCCGAGCAGGCCCTGTACCACTGCGGTGTGTTCGTGGTACCGGACTTCATCGGTGGCATTGGGGGGTCGGCGTCGATGGAGGCGTTGTTCGGCCCGCGACAGGTACCGAGTGGTCAGGAAGTCCTTAACACGTTGACCGGCATCATGCGCGAGCTGATCGGGCAGATCGCCCACACCGCCCGCCGTGACGGCCTCACCCCGCGGAAGGCGGCGCTGGACCTGGCCGCCGCGGCCCGCATCGACACCGCCGCCCCGCCGTACGGCGGCTGTCCGTACCTGAGCGAAGCCAAGCTCTGACGAAGGCGAGGTAGAGCTGTGCCCGAGGCACAAGCCGGCAGCTGCCGGCACGAACGAGGCCACATCACCGACTCCCGGTTCTACGGCAACCGCTACGCCACTCCGGCGTCTCGGCGGATCTTCTGCGACACCTGTCGGCACCAGCGGTGGCTCGACATCGAGGCGGCCCTGGCGTTGGCCGAGGCGGAGGTTGACCTGATACCCCGGCGCGTGGCGGACCAGATCGCCACCTCGGCAGCGCTGTCCAATATCGACCTGGACGAGGTGCAGGCGCAGATCGAGAGCTCAGGGCATTCTCTGGTCGGACTGCTGCGGGTCTTCGAGACCGCCTGCGGGCCGGAGGCGGGCCAGTTCATCCACTACGGCGCGACCACCCAGGATATTCAGGACACCGGCCAGACGTTGGAGATGCGTGACGTGCTCGACGAGGTCGAGCCGGCGCTCGACCGGCTGCTCACGCTGTTGGCAGCGCTCTGTGAGCGGCACGCCGGCACGGTCGCCCTCGGTCGCACCCACGCTCAGCCGGCGTTGCCGATGGGCTTCGGGCTGAAGCTGTCGAGCTGGCTGGACGAGCTGCTGCGGCATCGCGAGCGGCTGGACCAGATGCGGGAGCGGATCCTCGTGGTGCAGCTGTTCGGCGGCTCGGGCACCATGGCCGCGTTCGGTGACCGCGGCCCGCAACTACTGGAACGGGTGGCAGCCCGACTCGGGCTGCGTGTCCCGGCGGTCGGCTGGCATGTGGCCCGTGACCGGGTTGTCGAGTTCGTGACCGGGCTGGCCATGCTGACCGGCACGCTCGGCCGGATCGCCGACGAGGTCCGGACGCTGTCGCGGCCGGAGTTCAACGAGGTACGGGAGGCGTGGCGGCACGGCAAGGTGGGCAGCAGCACGATGCCGCACAAGCGCAATCCGGAACGCTGCGAGCAGGCCGTGGTGATGGCCCGGCTGGCAGCCGCCCAGTCCGGTCTCGCGCTGGCGGCCATGATCGGTGACCACGAACGCGACTCCCGTTCGTTGCGGCTGGAGTGGGCGTGCGTGCCCGATGTCTCCCACTACTGTCTCGCCGCGTTGGCGATGGTCCTGGAGAGCGTCGAAGGCCTGACCATCAACACCGACCGTCTGGAGCGCAACGTTGTCGCGGTGGCCGACCAGGTCATGTCGGAGCGGCTAATGCTGGTGTTGGGCCGTCAGTTCGGCAAGCAACATGCGCACGAACTCGTATATCAGATTACCCAGGAGGCGTTCCAGCAGGGTCGGCGGGTGCGCGACCTGCTCGCCGAGCGCCCCGACCTGATCAGCGCCATGGCACCGACCACGATCGAGGAAGTATTCGACCCGGGGACGTACCTCGGCGCGTCCGCCGAGTTGACTATGCGGACGGTCGACGAGGCGCGAAAGCGGTTGGACCCGCAGCGCACGGGCTCGTCGGCGTGACGGCGCGCTCAGGCCGTGTATCGGTTGGGGCTGTTGAACCGCAAGGTCATACGTTGACCGGGTGTGGATGACGTGGAGAGGTACTGCCCGGAGGCGTTCTGGCATCTCGCGCAGCCGTTGCTGCCGCCGCACCCGGAAAGGCACCAAGGCGGCGGCCGGCGGCGGACCGACGACCGGGCGATACTCGCGGCGATCATGTATGTCCTGGGCTCCGGCTGCTCGTGGCGCACGCTTCCCGGCTCGTTTCCGGTGCACTGGCGGACCGCGCACCGCCGGTTCGCCGAATGGGTCGAGCTTGGGGTGATGGCAGCTCTGCACCAGGCGACGCTCGACGTGCTCGGCCTTGCCGCGCAGATCGACTGGTCGCGGGCGAGCATCGACAGTACGCACGTCCGTCCGCGCGGGAGGGGGACCGGACCGGGCCCAGCCCAGTAGACCGGGGCGGGCCCGACTCCAAGATTCATGCGATCAGCGAACGCGGCGGGCTACCGGTACCCGAGCGCAACATCATCCTGCGGATCGCCCGACTTCCCACTTCCTCGGATGCCTGCGCCTGGCCCGCGCTCTAGTCCGCTACCCGGCGCCGACCGGCAACAACGTATCGAGCGGCGACAACCCCAAATGACACAGGGTCTCAGCCCCGCCCGGCGATCGCGCCGCCGTTGACCTGCAGGATCTGGCCGGTGACGAAGCCGGCCGACTCGCTGGCCAGGAAGCCGACGGCTGCGGCGACCTCGCGTACCTCGCCGCCGCGACGCATCGGCGACTGCTGTACGCGGCTCGCGTGGAATCCCGGCGACATGCGGTCGCCGTAGAACTCGGTATCCGGGATGTAGCCGGGCGCGACGACGTTGACGGTGACGCCTTCCGCCGCGAGCAGGTTGGCCAGCTCGAGCGACCACGGATGCAGGGCCGCCTTGGCCCCGCCGTACGTGGCAGGGCCGCGGAAGGCCGCGATCGAGGTGACGGTGACGATCCGACCGCCGGGCCGCCGCAGCGCGGGCAGCAGCGCGTGGGTCAGCAGCGCCGCCGGCAGCACGTTGGCGTCGATATTCGCCCGCCAGTGCTCACCGACCTCGGTCAGGTCCTGCGGCGGGGCGGGAGCGACGTTGCCGCCGGCGTTGTTGACCAGCACGTCGACGATGGCGCCGCCGTCGGTGATGTCCGCGGCGGCGGCGCGGACCTGCTCGGCCTGGGTGAGGTCGGCCAGCACCGACCGTACCCGGTGCGCCCCGACATCGGCGTTGATCTGCGCTGCGGCCGCCCGCAACGGCTCCGGCCGGCGACCGAGGATGACGACGTCGGCACCATCGGCGGCCAGCTCCGCTGCCACCGCTCGGCCGATACCGGTTCCGCCTCCCGACACCACCGCCAACCGAGCCATCCGGTCCTCCCAGGGCCTGTCCGACGCGTGGACGTGTCGATCGTAGCGGCCGGGCGGCTCCGTCGATGTCCTTGTGGCCCGTGCCGCCGGGATGCCGGTAGTCAGTCGCCCCTGCTGAACACCGGCGGGGCGGCCTGCTGGAACAGCAGCGGATCGTGGTCGAGGATCGCCTTCTCGTATCGCCGGAGCACGGGCGAGGTCTCCATACCCAGCTCGTCGGCGAGGTGACGGCGGAGGTGGCGGTACACCTCGAGTGCCTCGGCTTGGCGCCCGGCGCGGTAGAGCGCGACCATGAGCAGGCTGCACAATTGCTCGCTGGTAGGGCTCTCGGCCATCAGTCCCATCAGCTCGGGGATAATCCGGGCCTGGTTGCCGTTGCGCAGCTCCCGGTCGTAGAGCAGTTCGAGGGCGGTGGTCCGGATTTGCCGGTAGCGGGCGGCTGCTGCCTGGCAGATCGCACCACCGGCGAGACCACCGAAGATCGGGCCGCGCCACAGCTCCAGCGCGCTGCGCAGGTCGCGGATGTCGCGCCTCAGGTCCGTACACGGTCGGTCCTGGATGGTGTTTACGGTGCGTTCGAACGACAACACGTCCACCTCGGACCAAGAAACCATCATTCGGTAGCTGGACACAGTGGTGATAAGACGACTTTCCGGGCGGTCGGGTTCCAGCCGGTGGAGCAATCGTCGAATGCGGCTGACCTGGGCCTGTAGTGCGTTCTCCATCTTGGCCGGTGGCGTTGGCCCCCACAGCTCCTCGGAGAGGGCTTCGATGGTCACGGGCCGGTTGTCGGCGGCGAGCAGGGCAGCTAGCAGCGTCTGCTTCATGACCCCGGTGATCCGCTGAACAGTGGTGCGGGTACGGACCTCTATGGTTCCGAGTACCAGGAAACTGGTCACTTCCTGCTTCTCCGATCTGGAACGCCGGAAAAATACCGGTCGGATGAATCACGTCCACTCTGGCCGGGTAGATCGCTAATTCTTCCGTGAACGGCCGGTAGCGTTTCAGGACACGCCGATCGCTGACCGCTTGCCTCGCGCGTCTTTGTCCCTGAGGGCCCGTTTGTTACGGGCCGTGATGCCCGAATCGTCACTACGAGGAAGCCCATCGCCACAATGGAGTTCGAATCCGTCGGATCTCTGAGTAATCCTGTCACAAATAGGAAAGATTATCAATCTAAGATGTCCTGGCGAGTTTCGAAGGCCAAAAGCGCAGCCAGGGTCCTCCCGTTAGACCGTGTGTCATTTGGTGTTGTTGAAGCGCAAGGTCATTAACCGGGTGTGGATGACGTGGAGAAGTACTGCCCCGAGGCGTTCTGGCATCTCGCACAGCCGTTACTGCCGCCGCACCAGGAAAGGCGCCAAGGCGGCTGGGCGGTGGCCCGATGACCGGGCGATGTACGAACCTGATGCCACCGAGCGAGGAGCTCGGCACCCCTGGTCACGGCCGCTCATCGACACCAGCTATCTCACCTCAGTGATCAGGATGATCGTGACCAGGATGGCGAGGCTTTCGGTACCCACAGATCCACCTACTCGCCGCCTACGGCTACGTGTGCCGTTCGTTGTAGATCAAGGGACCCTGGGCGACCAGCTACTTATAAGGGGCAGAGGTGCCGATCAGGCCCGGTGATCAGGGTCGCCTCGTAGACGGAGATGAACAGCTGGATCCGGTCTCGGGTGTTTGGTTTACTCAGCAGCCGGATGACAGAATTGTGTGGACCGTTTCGCGCTGGCTGCACGTCCAGCAGGCGTAACATCTGATGGCTCAACTACGCGGGAGCGAATTCGGGTCTGGATCGACAGAACGTGATCACGAAGTGTCGCTGCCGGGCGGGGATGGATGACCTAGGGGATGCGCCTCGGTGTTGCCGGTGTTTCTGGCAGAGGTAAGCGTATGAGGGACGACAGCCGTGAGCTGACACACCGGTGGGTGCCTGTCTACTTGGACCGCGACGGTGTGCAGGGCCCCTCTGGGCGCCGCTATCCTGAGTTACCTCCATGCGGTTGCGACCAGGGTCGAAAGGACCTGTGCGGCGGTGCCGCGCAGGTTGATGGCGGCGATCCGGTCGAGTGGGGTCGGCTGGGGGTTGACCTGGATCACGGTGGCGCCTGAGCGTGCCGCGATCTGGGGGATCGCGGCGGCCGGGTACACGACGCCGGAGGTGCCGACGGTCAGCAGCACGTCGCAGGCGGTGGCGGCTTCGACCGCCGCGGTCAACGCGGCCTCGGGCAGTGCCTCACCGAACCACACCACGCCCGGGCGGACGGGCGCCCGGCAGTAGGCGCACCGGGGCGGCGAGATGCGGCGGCCTTCGTGCGGTTCTGCTGGCTCCCCGTCGGGTGGGTCTGGGAAGGTCGCCCGGGTGCGCAGCCGCCGTCCCGCAGCGAGGTGTGAAGAGGCTGCCGTGTAGGTGGATCACGGCCTGGGTGCCGGCGCGTTCATGCAGGTCGTCGACGTTCTGCGTGATGACGGTACTGCCGGGGATTCGGGATTCGATGGTGGTGATGGCCAGGTGCCCTGAATTGGGCTCGGCTCGGCGTACCCGGGCGCGTCGCCATTCGTACCAGCCCCAGACCAGGTCCGGGTCGGTGCGGAACGCCTCCGCGGTGGCGAGTTGCTGGGCGTCGAAACGCGCCCACAGGCCGGTGAGGTCGTCGCGGAAGGTGGGAACGCCGCTCTCTGCTGACATCCCGGCACCAGTGAAGATGACGACCCGGCGGGCCTCGCCGAGGAGTTGAGCAGCTCGGTGCGGCAGAACACCTTCCATGCGAGGAGATCCTGCCACGACGCGGCAGCGCGACGCTTCGGGCAGGCCACGCGGCGTCTGCGACAGCCGGAAAGCCATAGGGCAGACGATGGACGCAGGTGGTCGTGAAGTGAAGCTGTTCAGGACCACCCTTCGGGCGCCACTCGACTCGACAGTTGCGGAGCTCGGTTCAGGATGGATTGGGCTCTGGCGTAGCTCACCGCGGAGCGCTACACTCCGCCGCGATGAATCTTTCTCTCAGATTGGGGGTCCGGATCGCGGAAGGTGAGTGCTGATGCGCTCCCCGGCCGCGACTGCGGATTCCCGCCTCTCTCTCCTGCGCCGGGTACGCGAGTACGCCGTGCCACCCTTCATGATCGAAGCCGCGACCGTTCGTCGCCGCGTCGGTGACTGGGCCGGGGCCTGTGCCGCCGCTCGTGTCGACGTTGACCTTGACCTGCGCGCCGTCGCTCACTGCCACGGCCGTGAGCTGGCCGCCCGGCTCCGGGCTGATCTCCGGCATCTCGCGCCGGACCTGCTGCGCTGGCACATGCCGAGGATCGCTCCGGACGGGCTGCTGCGCCCGGGCCTGACCGTCTCACTGGCACGGTACGGCCCGGCGGAACACAACGATGCCAAGCAGGTGCACCTCGTCGCCCGAACGGCACCGGCCTGGGCGGATGCGGGCCAGCGGATCAGTCTGGCGCTGTGGTGTGGATCCCGCGACGAGGGCGATAGCCCGCATCCGCATGCGCGTCCCGACCGTCGATTCCGCCTCGACCTACACCGCCACCTGTGGGACGTCCGGAGCGCCGATGAACTGCGGGTTCGGGCTGGCGCACCGGAGCTGGCCGCCGGCACCGCCACCGCGATTCGCCTTGATCCGCAATGGGATGCGCTGCGGGAATGCGGTTACGGAGTGCACCGGTGGGCGGCCGAGGCGGCGCTGCTGCTCCATGCCGTGGGCCAGACCAGCGGCACCGTGGCGGTGCGCCTCGGCCCTCGACGTCGTCTGCTCCTGGACGTCGCTCCGGCCGGCGCCGACCGGCGGCCTCCCACGGCGCGGATCGCCGGGGCGTCGCGGGCTGGTCGGGTCGCCGGGCTGCCGGTGCTGCCCGACGCGGCGACCTGGATGGCGCCGGACCTGGAGCTGCTACGCCACGGGCTGATCGAGGTCGACCGGCTCCACCCGCTGGTGGCCTCCGCGCTCGCGCCGGGCCATCGGGTGGGCCTCACCCCGGCATCTCCGGACCCGGCGGCAGCGCCACGTCTCGTGTCCTGCCGGGGCGCCTGGCACCGCATCGGCCTG
This sequence comes from Salinispora pacifica DSM 45544, assembly GCF_000378845.1. Classification (NCBI taxonomy): domain Bacteria; kingdom Bacillati; phylum Actinomycetota; class Actinomycetes; order Micromonosporales; family Micromonosporaceae; genus Salinispora; species Salinispora pacifica. The sequence goes on from NZ_KB905359.1 coordinate 5,329,004, forward strand.
GTGAACGGGGTGCTCACATCCCTTGACCACGACGGGGCGCAGATCCGCCGGGAGGAACTGCTGGCCGCGCTGACCGGCACCCCGCTGCCCTGTCTACAGGCAATCGACGAGACACACCGCCGACCGGAGCTTCTTCCCGACATCCGCGCCCGCCTGGACCACGGGGACACCGCCGGCGCGCTGGCCACCGTCGAGGCCCTACTCGGACCCAACGTGCTCCTCCGCAACGGGAACCTGCGGGAGGAACTGGAGAACGCCGCGCTGCGGCGGATCACGTACGGGCTGTTCCGAGCCGGACTGACCGGACACGGACCACCTCCCTCCTTTTGGAACCGGCGGCCCAAGCATGACCGTCGCCACCACCCACGCCACACGTTCCCCCGCTGACCAGCGGGCTCTCCGTCGCCCGGCTCCTGGCGGGCCCACCACGACCTCATAGGTGATCTCAGATGCTATCCGCCTGTACCTCGATCGACACCGCCCCGGCGCCCCAGCTCGACGTTGCCGCCGACCTACTCGCGCTGCTTTCCCGCACCACCACCGAAACCCGGTCCGACACGCAGTTGGAGGCCCTGACCCTGGCCGTCGCCGCCGACCTGCCGGTCCTGCTGTGGGGCGAGCCGGGAGTCGGCAAGACCGCCGCGCTGACGCAGCTCGCCGCATCGCTGAACCTGCCGCTTACGACGGTGATCGCCAGCGTCCATGAGCCGTCCGACTTCTCGGGGCTGCCGGTCATCGGCGACGACCCGGCGACCCAGGGCGTTCCGATGGCCCCGCCAGACTGGGCCGTACGTCTGGTACACGCCGGTCGTGGGCTGTTGTTCCTGGACGAACTGTCGACTGCCCCGCCGGCCGTGCAGGCCGCCCTGCTCCGTCTCGTGCTCGAGCGGCGGATCGGCAGTCTGCGTCTACCCGCCGGGGTACGCATCGTGGCCGCAGCGAATCCACGATCCTCGGCGACGGACGGCTGGGAGCTGAGCCCACCGCTTGCCAACCGCTTCGTCCACCTGCAGTGGACCCACGACCACGAGGTCGTCGTACGCGGTCTGGGCGGGACCTGGCCCCGGGGCAAACTGCCCCGGCTCGACCCGGAGCGGCTGCCGGAGGCCGTCACCTTCGCCCGCCGCGCGGTGTGCGGACTCCTGTCGGCCCGCCCGGGGCTCGTGCACCGTCTACCCACCAGCGAGGCCGGCCGCGGTGGTCCGTGGCCGTCGCCCCGCAGCTGGGAGATGACCCTGCGCCTGATCGCCTTCGCCGCTGCGGCCGACACCTCCCGGGAGGTGCTGTCGATGCTGGTCAGAGGCGTCGTGGGCGACGGCCCAGGTCTGGAGCTGCTGGCTGGTCTGGACCGGATGGACCTTCCCGACCCCGAGGTGCTGCTCGCCGATCCGGCAATCGCCGTCCTGCCCGAGCGCGGCGACCTGCGCCAAGCCGTTCTGGATGCCGTGGTGGAGGCGGTACGCCGCCGCCCGGAGCGGTCCCGCTGGGAAGCGGCCTGGACCCTGCTGGTCCGGGCCCTGGAGACTGGCGCCCCGGACCTGGTTGTCGTCCCCGCGTCCACCCTCGCCCGATTGCGCCAGGATGACTGGGACGTGCCCGCGTCCATCGAGCAGCTCACCGGTGTGGTGTCCCTGTCCCGCCGAGCCGACCGTACGGCAGCCCGAGTCGCGGCGGTCGCGGGGACCGGTCGGTGAGCACCGACCACGCCGAAACGCTGGACCGAGACAAGCTCTTCACCGCCCGGCTGCACGCCGCCCGGGTGCGGCCCTACCTCGCGACGGCGCTGTTCGCCCTGCACGTGGTCGAGTCCCGGTGGGTGCCGACAATGGCGGTGGACCCACACTGGCGGTGCTACGTCTCGCCCGCGTTCGTGGACCGAACACCCGTGGCGGAACTCGCCGGAGTCTGGGTTCACGAGGTCTCGCACCTGCTCCGCGACCACCACGGGCGCGGCGACCGGGTTGCCCGGGAACGCGGGCTGACCGGGCCGGGGGAGCGGCTGCGGATGAACATCGCCGCGGACTGCGAGATCAACGATGACGTCTTCGGTGACGGGCTGGCCCGCCCGGAAGGCGCGGTCGAGCCGAGCTCGCTGCTGCTGCCGGAGGGACAACTGATGGAGGACTATCTGCGGCAGTTCCGGCTCGGCCCGCGATTCCAGCACCTGGCATGGCTGGACTGCGGCAGCGGCGCCGACGGGCTGCGGCGGCGATGGGACCTCGGACCCGACGGCGCGCACGCGCTCAGCCCGCAGGAACAGGACATGGTGCGGTTCCGGGTGGCCGAGGGCATCACCGGCCAACCGGGGAACGTCCCTCAGGGCTGGCGGCGGTGGGCGGAACAGGCATTCCACCCACCGCAGCCGTGGCGGGTACTACTCGGAGCGGCGGTCCGCTCGGCGGTCGCCGCGCCCGGCGTGGGCGAGGACTACTCCTACGGCCGGCCAGCGCGACGCTCCGCCGGCATACCCGGGGTCGTCCTGCCGGCGCTGCGACGCCGACTCCCGCGGGTCTGCGTCATCATCGACACCTCTGGCTCGGTCAGCGACGCCGAACTCGGCAGCGCCCTGCTTGAGGTCGCCGCGATCGCCCGGGTCGTGGGCGGCCGTCGCGACCTGGTCACCGTCCTCCCGTGCGACGCGGCTGCCCACATCGTCCGCCCGCTGTGCCGGGATGCGAGCATGCCGCTGATCGGAGGTGGGGGTACGGATCTGCGCACGGGCTTTGCTCGCGCGCTTCGGCAGCGTCCACGCCCGGACGTCATCGTTGTGCTGACCGACGGACAGACGCCCTGGCCGGCCTCACGGCCACCCTCCCGAACGGTCGTGGGGCTGTTCCATCGTGCCGCTCGGTACAACGAGGACGATCCCGACTACCGGCCGGACGCCCCGCCCGAGTGGGCGCGTGTGGTCACCATCGGATCCGCTCCCACCGGGCGGTAAGCCTCACCCAACGCCCGCAGTTCGGCGGTGAGTTCCTCGACGGATGCGGGCTGCTGCGGTACCTGAACATGACGAGTGGCTGCCGGCGACTCGGGTGGGTTCACGTCGTGGTCCGCGGCCAGGCACCTCGGAGCTCGTCGCTACCCTGGCGGCATGTATGTCGAGGAGCGCCTGCGGCGGACTCGCGGCTGGTTGTGGGTCGTGGTGGTGGGGCTGTTCCTGAGTGGGGTGACCGCGTTCCCACTCGAGATCGAGGTGCGTTGGCTGCTGCGGGCGGTCGACCCGTTCACCGACCAGTTGCCGGCGCTGGTCAGTTGGATTGAGCGGGTGCACGTCGGGCTGGTCGAAACCGGGGACCGCCACCCGTTCATGCGGTACGGGACGGATTGGCTCGCTTTCGCCCATCTGGTGCTCGCGGTGGCGTTCTGGGGACCACTTCGCGACCCGGTGCGCAACGTCTGGGTGGTCCAGCTCGGCATGATCGCCTGCGTCGGGATTGTACCGCTGGCGTTGATCTGCGGTCCGCTCCGGCAGATCCCGTGGTTCTGGACCATGGTGGACCTGTCCTTTGCCGTCGGGGCGTTCCCACCGTTGTGGTTCGCGTACCGGCACATCCGGGCGATCGAGGCGCAGCAGGCCAGGCCGACAGACCCGGCTCGCTCGTCGACGTCCGAGACTTCCGGGTCGGCACGGCCGTAGCGGCCGACGGCCGCCGGCGCATCGCTGCCGCCCGCGGAATACGCTGGCGTCGACCGTCTCGCCGCCCGGTGCGTGAGTGCGGTGGGCGATGCGGCGATCATGTACCGGCCTGGTCGGTGAGCACGGGGATCCGCGTGTTCGGCGATGGCCGGTAGGTCACCTGCGTGGACAAGCTCGCCGGCTCGAAGCCAACCTTCAGCAGCTGCTCGACGACCGTCGTCACGACGGTCACGGCCAGCATCTCGCCGGGGCGACGGTGTGCCCCAGCGCTGAAGGTGAACACGGTGGGGGCGGTCCGGTCGGCGCGGAACGTGTGTGGGTTGGGGTTGGCCGCCGGATCGCGATTGGCGGCGGCGAGCAGCACGAGTATGGCCTGCCCGGCCGGCACCTCGACGGCACCGTGCCGGATCGGCGTCGTAGTGAAGCGACGGGTGTTCTGGACCGGGGCATCGTGGCGGATGACCTCCCGCACGAATCGCTCCAGGGTTGTCTCGCCGGCGGGCCGCTCGCGTTCCTGCTGGGACAGGGCAAGCAGGGTGTTGCCCATCAGGGCGGCGGTGGCGTCATAGGTCTGGGACAGGAAGCCGATCCCGTTGGCCAGCAGGGGAGCTCGATCCGTCCAGTTGACCTGGGTTGCCATCCGCACCAGGTCACCGAGGAGACCGTGCTGCGTGTCGTCGAGCTTCGGGCCGAGTAGCTCCTGCAGCCCGGCGGCTGCCCGCGCCGCCCGCTGCTGTTGCTCAGGGGAGGCAGCGGCGGGAATACACTGCACGAAACGGCCCACCAGCCGGCTGGCCTCACCACCGGCAGCCGGGTCGAGGCCACACAGCATCGCCACGACCTGGGCAGGCAGTTCGAACATCAACTGTTCGTACGGCGTGCGGACCGGATCGTTGAGGATCTGCTGGGCGCGCTGTGCGGCCGTCGCGGCGACGGTCGTCCCGGTCGACGGCTCCGAGGGTCTGGGTGACGATCGCTTTGAGCCGGTTCTGTGGCTCGCCGTCGGTCATCCGCACCAGGTTGCCGAACACGTCACCGGCCGGTGTACCGGTGATGCCTTGCGGCACCGGTTCGTGAGGCGGACGAACCCGGCAACCTGGGGCGGTCAGCACGGCCTGCACCGCCGCGGCCGATTCCGCCACCCAGGTATCGAGTTGCTCGTCGAAGTGCAACGGGCGCTCCGCCACCATGGCGGCGTAGTACGGGTACGGGTTCGGGTGGACGACGGCCCCGACGGGCGATGGCATGCACACTACCGAGATCTCCTGAAATCAGCTTCACGACGACCGTTGTCAGCCGACGCGTTCAGCGCGCCACGCTCGGATGCCGGCCAACGCTCCGGTCGCCGCGGTCGGCATTCCACCCCGCTCGGCCGACCCTCGCCAACGCCGTGTCGACGGCTCGTCGCGCGCACCCCACCGCGGTGGCGCCTACGGCCATCACGAGAGCTCCCCAGGATCCGCCATCATCGCATTGACCTGCTGGTAGGGGAGGGCGTCGCCGGCGAACCCGAAGCTACCCCGCTCCTTGATCTCGGTGGCCGCGGCGAGCACGGTGGCCAGTGCGGCACGTGGCAGCGCGGACCCGATGCTGATGCGGCGCACCCCGCACGCGGCGAGTTCCGCCGCCGTCCAGGTCGGGCACGTCCCGCCCGCGAGCACATTCACTGGTCGGTCGACCGCTGTGCACACCGCCCGCACCGCAGCGAGGTCGGGCAGCCCCGGCGCGTACAGGACGTCCGCTCCTGCCGCCTCGTACGCCTGCAGACGGCGGATAGTGTCGTCGAGGTCCGGAATGCCGTAGAGGAAGTTCTCCGCGCGTGCCGTAAGGATGAACGGGAACGGCAGGGCCTTGGCCGCCTCCACCGCCGCGACCACGCGCTCCACGGCCAGGTCGAACGGAAACACCGGCGAATCCGGTCGCCCCGTGGCATCTTCGATCGATCCGCCGACCAGGCCCGCATCGGCGGCGAGCCGGATCGTTTCACCGATCTGGCCAGGGTCGGTGGCGAAGCCGTTCTCGAGGTCCGCGGAGACGGGAAGGTGCGTGGCCTCGGCCACTGCGGCCGCGTTGGCCAGCGTTTCCGCGCGGCTGACGAGATTAGCGCCATCCTGGCGACCGAGTGCGAAGGCCAGTCCCGCGCTTGTGGTCGCCAGGGCGGCGAACCCGAGACCGGTGAGGATTCGAGCCGTGCCCGCGTCCCATGGGTTCGGGATCACGAACGGCTCGGCGGCCGCGTGCAGGTCACGGAACTGGACGGCGCGACGGTGCTGGTCAGAGGGGTCGAGCGGCATGTGGTGAACCCTTCTCGGTCCGACTACTTCGGTATGGCTCCTAACCTCTGCGGCTTGTGTTTGGGTGGTGAGATCGCTGCCCTTGATGATTCCGATGCCCACACTACCGCCAGCCGGCGTAGTCGTGGTGAACCCACCTGCTGCGGGCGTATCGGTGCCCCTGCCCGGCGTGTGCCGGGGTCTGGTACCCATCGTGATGATCGCTTCCAGCCCCATCACGGGTGCCGGGCTCCCACAACAGGCGGATCCTGAACGGGGTCTCGTAGCCAGCTGAGAGCATGGATCGATCGCGGAGAAGACTGGACGACCTGGACCGCGTTCGGTCCCGACCGGAGTGGGACAGGCCGTGGGAGCAGCACTCTCCACCATCCCGCCAGAGACTCGTCGCCCACCGCCGAAACGCCGGCGCCGGCTGCCTCGGTACCCACCTCGGGAGCTAGGGGGCGCTCTGGGGGCGGTAGGGGGTTGGGGGTGCGTGCACCGCTTCGTAGGGTCATCGCGAACAACCAACAATGCCGGAAGAAGCTCGCTATTTCGACAGTTGCCGTCCCGATGGCCCGTGAGTCGCAATTGGCCCGGGCTTTGCGGCTGGGCTAGTGGTGGGAGACATAGATGGGGAACGAGGAGAAGCTTCTCGGGTACCTGAAGCGGGCCACCACAGATCTGCGCGAGGCACGCCGGCAGCTACGCAATGCCGAGCGCCGAGAGTACGACCCGATCGCGATCGTCGGTATGAGCTGCCGATTTCCGGGTGGTGTGGATGGTCCGGCGGCGCTGTGGCAGCTCCTCGTCGAGGGGGTCGACGCCGTCTCCGACTTCCCCGACGATCGGGGCTGGAACACCGAGGACATCTATGATCCCGACCGTTCCAAGGTCGGCAAGACGTACGCGCGGAGCGGCGGCTTCCTTTCCGACGCCGCGCTTTTCGACCCCGAATTCTTCGGCATTTCACCGCGTGAGGCGATGGCCATGGACCCGCAGCAACGGCTGTTGCTGGAGGCGTCCTGGGAGGCGTTTGAGTCGGCCGGCATTGACCCGGTCTCGGTACGCGGCAGCCGCACCGGGGTGTTCGCCGGGCTCATGTACCACGACTACTCGACCCGGCTGCCGACGGTGCCCGCCGAGCTGGAGGGCTTTCTCAGCAACGGCAACGCCGGCAGCATCTTCTCCGGTCGGGTCGCGTACGTGCTGGGCCTGGAGGGGCCGGCGATCACGGTGGACACCGCCTGCTCATCGTCACTGGTCGCGCTACACCTGGCGATTCAGGCACTGCGCCGGGAGGAGTGCACCCTGGCGCTGGCCGGTGGCGCGACGGTGATGGCCACCCCGGAGACATTCGTCGACTTCAGCCGGCAAGGGGGTCTGGCCTCCGACGGCCGGTGCAAGCCGTTCGCTGCCGCCGCCGACGGCACCGGTTGGGCCGAGGGCGTCGGGTTGCTGCTCGTCGAGCGACTCAGCGACGCCCAGCGCAACGGGCACCGGGTGCTGGCCGTCGTACGCGGCACCGCGGTCAACCAGGATGGCGCCAGCAGCGGCCTCACCGCCCCCAACGGTCCCTCGCAACGTCGCGTCATCGCCGACGCCCTGGCCAACGCGCGGCTTTCTGCTTCTGATGTGGATGTGGTGGAGGCGCATGGTACGGGTACGACGTTGGGTGATCCGATTGAGGCGCAGGCGATTCTTGCGACTTATGGTCAGGGTCGGGAGTTGCCGTTGTGGTTGGGTTCGGTGAAGTCGAATCTTGGGCATGCTCAGGCGGCGGCGGGTGTGGCTGGTGTGATCAAGATGGTGATGGCGATGCGGCATGGGGTGCTGCCGCGCACGCTGCATGTGGAGACGCCGTCGCGACAGGTTGATTGGGACGCGGGCGATGTCCGGTTGCTCACTGAGCCGGTCGAGTGGCCGGCGGTGGACCGGCCGCGCCGGGCTGGGGTGTCGTCGTTCGGCATCAGCGGCACCAATGTGCACCTCATCATCGAGCAGGCAGCACCGGTCGAGGATCCGGAGACGGAACCGACCCCACCGGTGACCCTCTGGCCGGTGTCGGGACGCTCGCCCGAAGGCCTCGCCCGGCAGGCGGGCAGCATCGCGGCGTTCTCCGCCAACACCGATGAGCGTGCGGTGGATGTGGGGTTTTCGTTGGGTGTGGGTCGGGCGGGTTTGGATTATCGGGGTGTGGTGGTGGGTCGGGATGTGGGGGGTTTGGTGGGGGGTTTGGGGGAGTTGGTTGGTGGTGGTGGTGTGTCGGGTCGGGTGGTGTCGGGTCGGACGGCGGTGTTGTTTACGGGTCAGGGTGCGCAGTGG
>NZ_KB905359.1:5337341-5341499 GCF_000378845.1 Salinispora pacifica DSM 45544
ATCCGATTGAGGCGCAGGCGATTCTTGCGACGTATGGTCAGGGTCGGGAGTTGCCGTTGTGGTTGGGTTCGGTGAAGTCGAATCTTGGGCATACGCAGGCGGCGGCGGGTGTGGCTGGTGTGATCAAGATGGTGTTGGCGATGGGGCATGGGGTGGTGCCGCGGACTTTGCATGTGGATGAGCCGAGTCCGCATGTGGAGTGGAGTGCTGGTGCGGTGCGGTTGGCGGTGGATTCGGTTGGGTGGCCGGCTACTGGGCGGCCGCGGCGGGCGGGGGTGTCGTCGTTTGGGATTAGTGGCACGAACGCGCATGTGGTTTTGGAGGAGGCTCCGGCTGTGGTGCCGGTGGTTCGTTCTGGGGTGTCGCCGGTGGTGTTGTGGCCGGTTTCTGGTCGGTCGGTCAGTGGTCTGGCTGCGCAGGCTGCGCATCTTGCTGAGTTTTTGGTTGGGGCTGATTTTGAGTCGGTGGATGTGGGGTTGACTCTTGGGGTTGGTCGGGCTGGGTTGGAGCATCGTGGTGTTGCTGTGGGTGATGGTGTTGGGGGTCTTCGGGAGTTGGTTGGTGGTGGTGGTGTGTCGGGTCGGGTGGTGTCGGGTCGGACGGCGGTGTTGTTTACGGGTCAGGGTGCGCAGTGGGTGGGGATGGGTCGGGAGTTGGCGGGGGCGTTTCCGGTGTTTGCGGGGGTGTTGGATGAGGTGTGTGGGGTGTTTGGGTCGTTGTTGGGGGGTGATTTGCGTGAGGTGATGTTTGTGGATTCGGGTGGTGTGTTGGATGAGACGGGGTGGGCGCAGCCGGCGTTGTTTGCGTTTGAGGTGGCGTTGTTTCGGTTGGTGGAGTCGTGGGGTGTGGTTCCGGATTTTGTGGTGGGTCATTCGGTGGGGGAGTTGGTGGCGGCGTATGTGTCTGGGGTGTGGTCGTTGGAGGATGCGTGTCGGGTGGTGGCGGCTCGGGCTGTGTTGATGCAGGGGTTGCCGGTGGGTGGGGCGATGTTGGCGGTGGGTGTGGGTGTGGGTGAGGTGGATTTTGGTGGGTTGGATGTGGCGGCGGTGAATGGTCCTGGGTCGGTGGTGGTGTCGGGGTCGGTGGAGGAGATTGTGGGGTTGGAGGGTGTGTTGGGGGGGTTGGGGGTGTGGTGTCGGCGGTTGCGGGTGTCGCATGGTTTTCATTCGCGGTTGATGGAGCCGATGTTGGGGGAGTTTGGGCGGGTTGTTGGTGGGGTGGAGGCGGGTGTGGGTGGTGGTGTGGGGGTGGTGTCGACGGTGTCGGGTGAGGTGGTGTCGGGTGAGGTGTTGGGTTCGGTGGGGTATTGGCAGGGGCAGGTGCGGGGGACGGTGCGGTTTGCGGATGCGGTGCAGACGTTGGTGGGGCGTGGGGTGTCGCGGTTTGTGGAGGTGGGTCCGGACAGTGTGTTGTCGGCGATGGTGGGGGAGTGTGTGCCGGGGGCGGTGGTGGTGGGGTTGCAGCGGGGTGGTGGTGATGAGGTGTTGCGGTTTGTGGAGGGGATGGGGCGGGTGTGGGTGTCGGGTGTGGATTTGGATTGGGGTGTGGTGTGTGGGGGTGGGCGGCGGGTGGATTTGCCGACGTATGCCTTCCAACACCAGCATTACTGGCTGCATGACACCGGAACCGACAAGGACGTCACCACCGCCAGGTGGCGGTACCGGGTAATGTGGCGGGCCGCCAACATGCCCACCGGGCGGCACCTGACCGGCGACTGGTGGGTTGTCACACCAGGCGCACTCACCGACGATCCCCGGGCCGCCGCCGTGGCCGACGCACTCACCGCACGCGGCGCGACCGTCGTCCGGCTCACCGACACCGTGCCAGACGACCGCGACACGCCCGCCGGAGTCGTATCCCTGCTCGGCCTCGACGACACCGCGGACACCCACAACGCCGGTCTCTCCGCCGGAGTAACCAGCACCGTACGCCTGGTGCGCGCCCTTGCCGCCGCCGACTTCGCCGGCCGGCTCTGGTGCCTCACCACCGGCGCCGTCGCTGTCGACCCGTACGAGGACCTGCCGCACGCCGCGCAGGCCGGGCTCTGGGGGCTCGGCACCGTACTGTCCCTCGACTACCCGGGCTGGTGGGGCGGCCTGGCCGACCTGCCCGTCGACTGGACGCCCGACACCCTCGACCGGCTCGTCGACGTGCTCACCGACGGCGGCGAGGACCAGGTCGCCCTGCGTAGCGGCGGGGTGCTGGCTCGACGGATGGTCCGCTGGCCCGTCGCCGGCACCCCGGACCGGCGGTGGCGATCCACCGGCACCGTCCTGGTCACCGGCGGCACCGGTGGCATCGGCGCGCACCTCAGCGAATGGCTACTCGACCAGGGTGTCGACCGGGTCGTCCTGGCCAGCCGACGCGGCCCGGCCGCCCCCGGCGCCGCCGACCTCGCCGCCCGTCTGCCCGGCGTTCAGGTCGTCGCCTGCGACGTGACCGACCGCGAGGCGGCCGCCACGCTTCTCCACGGGATCGGCGACGACCTGACCGCTGTCTTTCACGCCGCCGGGGTGTTGCCCGAAGCCACCCCGCTCGGCGAGACCGACCTTGACGCCTTCGCCGACGTGTGCCGGGCCAAGGTGCTCGGCGCGACCCACCTTGACGAGTTGCTCGCCGACCGGCCGCTCGACGCATTCGTTCTCTTCGCCTCCGGCGCGGCCGTCTGGGGCAGCGCTGGACAGGCCGCGTATGGCGCCGGCAACGCCTGGCTCGACGCCCTCGCCCACCGGCGCCGTCGCCAGGGCCGTACCGCCACCTCCATCGCCTGGGGGACCTGGGGTGGCGGTGGCATGGTGGACGACCAGGCCACCGAACAGCTGCTGCGTCAGGGCACCCCACCGATGGAGCCGCGACTCGCTCTCGCGGTGTTGCGGCAGGTCCTCGACCACGACGAGAGCCACCTCGTGGTCACCGACATCGACTGGGACCGGTTCACCCCGATCTATACCGTGGCCCGGCCCCGACCGCTGCTCGCCGCGCTCCCCGAGGCCCACCAGAGCGCGGTGGCCACCGCGCCGGCCCAGCCACGGGATGCCTCCGTGCTGGCCGATCTGCCCGACGCCGACCGGCTGCCGCACCTGCTGGACATCGTCCGTACCCACGTGGCGGCCGTCCTCGGGTACGACGCCTCCGCCGCCGTTGACGTCCAACGGCCGTTCCGGGAACTCGGCTTCGACTCGCTGACCGCGGTGGAGCTGCGCAACGCGGTCGGCGAGGCAGTCGGGCTGCGCCTGCCCGCCACCATGGTCTACGACCACCCGACCCCTGCGGTGTTGGCCCGTCACCTGTACGACGAACTCGTCAGCACCGCCGCCGGACCCACCGTCCCATCGACTACTGCCGGCCTCGCTCCGGACGAGCCGATCGCCATCGTCGGCATGGGCTGCCGCTACCCTGGCGGCGTCCAGTCCCCTGAGGACCTGTGGCAGCTTGTCGCCACCGACACCGACGCGATCAGCGCCTTCCCCGTTGACCGGGGCTGGGACACCGATGCGCTCTTCGACGCCGACCCGGATCAGCCGGGCACCAGCTACGTGCGCTCCGGCGGTTTCGTCTACGACGCCGGCGGGTTCGACGCCGAGTTCTTCGGCATCTCGCCCCGCGAGGCGCTGGCCATGGACCCGCAGCAGCGGCTGATGCTCGAAGTCACCTGGGAGGCGTGTGAGCACGCCGGGATGAACCCCGAGGCGTTGCGCGGCGGTCCGGTCGGCGTCTTCGTCGGCTCCGGCGCCCAGGACTACGGTGACCTGCTCGGCCTCGCCCCCGCCGAGTCGGAGGCGTACCTGAGCACCGGTAGCTCCGCGTCGGTGATTTCTGGCCGGATTTCGTACGCCTTCGGCTTCGAGGGGCCGTCGATGACGATCGACACCGCCTGCTCCTCGTCGCTGGTCGCCCTGCACCTCGCCAGTCAGGCGCTGCGCGCCGGGGAGTGCGCCACCGCGATCGCCGGCGGGGTGTTGGTGATGTCGAATCCCACCCCGTTTGTGGCGTTCAGCCGGCAACGGGGACTAGCCCCGGATGGCCGCTGCAAGTCGTTCTCCGACAACGCCGACGGCACCGGCTGGTCTGAGGGTGTTGGTGTGTTGGTGTTGGAGCGGTTGTCGGATGCTCGTCGTAATGGGCATCGGGTGTTTGGGGTGGTGCGGGGTTCGGCGG
>NZ_KB905359.1:5341599-5342755 GCF_000378845.1 Salinispora pacifica DSM 45544
GGGCGGCGGGTGGATTTGCCGACGTATGCCTTCCAACACCAGCACTACTGGATCGAGCCCGACCGCACCGTCGGCGCCGCCACCAACGGCACCGACGGCGGGTTCTGGGACGCCGTCGGCCGGGGCGACACCAGCCGGCTCGCCGACGGTCTCGGCGTCGCCCCCGACATCGTCAACGAGGTCCTGCCCGGCCTCACCGCCTGGCACTCGCGGCACCGGGACGCGTCCACCCTCGATGGCTGGCGCTACCGAGTGGTGTGGCGCTCCACCGACGTGCCCACCGGCGGGGAGCTGACCGGTGCCTGGTGGCTCGTCGTGCCGGCGACGTTGACCGACGACGCGCGGGTTGGGGCCGTCGCCGGCGGGCTGGCTGCCCGGGGCGCTGACGTCGTCACCGTTGCCGGCACCGACCTGCCCGCCGGGGACAGCCCGGCCGGGGTGGTGTCCCTGCTCGCCCTCGATGACACCGCCGACGACACCGACGCCGGTCTCTCCGTCGGGGTCACCGACACCGTGACGCTGCTGCAAGCGCTCACCACCACCGGCTTCGCGGGGCGGATCTGGTGCCTCACCTCTGGTGGCGCCGCCATCGATCGGTTCGAGGACCTGCCGCACCCCGCGCAGGGCGCCCTCTGGGGCCTCGGCACCGTCCTGTCCCTGGAGAGCCCGCACTCCTGGGGCGGCCTGGTCGACCTGCCCACCGACTGGACCGACGACCAGGTCGAGCGGCTCGTGGACGTGCTCGCCGACGGCCGCGAGGATCAGGTCGCCATCCGTACTGCCGGAGTGCTGGCCCGGCGGATGGTCCGCTGGCCCGCCGTCGGTATCCCCGAACGCCGTTGGCGGCCTACCGGCACGGTCCTGGTGACCGGTGGTACCGGTGGTATTGGCGGGCATGTCGCGGAGTGGTTGCTCGCCGATGGCGCGGATCGGGTGGTGCTGGCCAGCCGGCGGGGGATGGACGCTCCGGGCGCGGCCGACCTGGTGGCTCGGCACCGCGGCGTCGATGTCGTCGTCTGTGATGTGGCTGATCGCGAGGCGGTTGCTGGGTTGTTGGCCGATCTGGGTGAGGACCTGACCGCGGTCTTCCACGCTGCCGGCGTGTTGCGTCCGGAGGTGCCGTTGGGTGAGACCGGTCTCGATGAGTTTGTTGATG
>NZ_KB905359.1:5342855-5345761 GCF_000378845.1 Salinispora pacifica DSM 45544
GCGGGTGGATTTGCCGACGTATGCCTTCCAACACCAGCGCTACTGGATCGATGCCCCGGCTGATCCTGGTGATGTCACCGCGATGGGTCTGGACTCCGCCGACCACCCGCTGCTCGGCGCGGCGGTCACCCTCGCCAACGCCGACGGCGCCGTCCTCACCGGACGGCTCTCCCTCGACCGGCACCCCTGGCTCGCCGACCATGTCGTCAACGGCGCGGTGATCTTCCCCGGCACCGGCTACGTCGAGCTCGCGCTGCACGCCGGTGCCCAGGTCGGTGCCGAAGCCGTCGATGAGTTGACCATTGAGACCCCGCTGGTGCTGCCCGAACGCGGCGCCGTCCAACTCCAGGTCGTCGTCGGTGCCGCCGACGCCGGCCCGGCCCGCTCCGTCCAGGTGTACGCCCGCAGCGCCGACACCGACGCCCAGTGGACCCGGCACGCCAGCGGCCTGCTCACCACCGGCCGCCGTAGCGCCGGAACCGTCCTTGCCGAATGGCCGCCCACCGGTGCCGAACCGGTGTCCACCGACGACCTCTACCACCACCTCGCCACCGGCGGCCTGGCCTACGGCCCGGTCTTCCGGGGTCTGCGCCGGGTGTGGCGACGCGACGACGAGTTCTACGCCGAGGTGAACCTCCCCGAGAACGTGGAGGCCGATGGCTTCGGCCTGCACCCCGCGGTGCTCGACGCCGGTCTGCACACCCTCGGCCTCGCCGACGGTGACACCTTCCGCGGGCTGCCGTTCGCCTGGTCGGGCATCACCCTGCACGCCACTGGCGCGGCCGGTGTACGGATCCGGCTCACCCCGGTCGGCTCCGGGGTCCGGGTGGTGGTCGCCGACGCGGTCGGCGCCCCCGTCGCCACGATTGATTCGCTGGTCCTGCGGCCGGTCCAGGCGCACCAGACCGGTGGCACCTCCGACGCGCTGTTCGACCTCACCTGGCAGGAGATCGACACGTCCGCGGCGCTGACCGATCCTGACTGGGCCTACCACCCGGCCGTTCGGCCCGAGCTCGCCCCCACCGGCACCACCCAGGGGGTGCCCATCGCCGACCCACTCGCCCGGGACGGAGCGACCGCCGCCGCACTGCTGGTGCTGACCGCCGGACTCGGCGGGGACGTCGCCGGCCCGCCGGCGGTGCACGACGAGGTGAATCGGGTGCTCGGCCTGGTACAGGAGTGGTTGGCCGGCTCGAACACCCACCGGCTGGCGGTGCTCACCCGACACGCTGTCGGCGATGACGTGACCGACCTGGCCGGCGCGGCGGTGTGGGGTCTGCTCCGCTCGGCGCAGGCCGAGAACCCGGACCGGCTGCTGTTGGTTGACACCGACACCGACACCGACACCGACCCGACCGGGGACGTCACGTCGCTGCTCGCCGTCGCCCTGGCCGCTGGCGAGCCGCAGGTGCGGGTGCGTCGTGGTGTGGTCTCTGTACCGCGGATCGTGCGCCGGCCGTCGTCGACTAGGCAGCTGGATGCTCCGCTCTTCGGTACGGGCACGGTGTTGGTTACTGGTGCGACGGGTGCCTTGGGCTCGGCGGTGGCTCGGCATTTGGTGGTGACGCATGGGGTGCGGCGTCTGTTGTTGTTGTCGCGTAGTGGTATGGCTGCCTCCGGTGCGTCGGACCTTGTGGCGGAGCTCTCGGGGGCTGGTGCGTGGGTCGAGCTGGTTGCCTGTGATGTGGCGGATCGGGGGCGGTTGGCGGCGGTGTTGGCGGGTGTGGTGGATCTGTCGGCGGTGGTGCATACGGCGGGGTTGTTGGATGACGGTGTGGTGTCGTCGTTGTCGGCGGGTCGGGTGTCTGGGGTGTTGCGTCCGAAGGTGGATGCGGCGTGGTTGTTGGATGAGTTGACCCGGGGTCGGGAGTTGTCGGCGTTTGTGTTGTTTTCTTCGATGTCTGGTGTGTTGGGTGCGCCGGGGCAGGGTAATTACGCGGCGGCTAATGCTTTTCTGGATGCGTTGGCTGTGGTGCGTCGGCGGGCGGGGTTGCCTGGTGTGTCGTTGGCGTGGGGGCTGTGGGGGCAGGGCTCGGCGATGACCGAGCGGTTGTCTGGTGTGGATCAGGAGCGGATGGCCCGTGGTGGGGTGCTGCCGTTGACGACCGCCGATGGGCTTGCCCTGCTTGACGCTGCGGTCGCCAGTGAGCAGGCCATGCTTATCCCGGCCCGACTCGATGTGGCCGCGCTGCGTACCCTCGGCGATGACCTGCCGCTGCCCTTTCACAGCCTGGTCCGCCCGGCGCGGCGCTCGGCTGCCCACGCCGCCGCCCCCAGCGCCACCAGCTGGGCGGAGGAGCTTGCCGCGCTACCCGCGGACGAGCGCGACCGTGCCGCAACCGCCCTGGTCCTGGCCCAGGTGGCGGCGGTGCTGGGGCACGCCTCCACCGAGCGGATCGATGCCAGCCGCGCGTTCCAGGAACTGGGCTTCGACTCGCTCACCGCGGTCGAGTTGCGTAACGGGCTCTCCGCCAGCACCGGCTTGCGGCTGCCCGCCACCCTGATCTTCGATTACCCGTCGCCGAGCGATCTGGCCCGACACCTGCTCAGCGAGATCGCCGGCCCGAGCGACGCCGACCCGACATCGGCCGTCACCACCACGACTGGCATCGATGAGCCGGTGGCGATCGTCGGGATGGCCTGTCGCTACCCCGGTGGTGTCTCCTCGCCGGAGGACCTGTGGCGGTTGGTCGCCGACGGGTTCGACGCCGTCGGCGACTTTCCGACCGACCGGGGGTGGGATGTCGACCGTCTCTATGACCCCACGGGCACCCGCCCCGAGACCACGTACGTGGCCAAGGGTGGCTTCCTCACCGATGCCGCCGAATTCGATCCGGCCTTTTTCGGTATTTCGCCTCGCGAGGCTGTGTTGATGGATCCGCAGCAGCGTCAGTTGTTGGAGGTTT
>NZ_KB905359.1:5345861-5350189 GCF_000378845.1 Salinispora pacifica DSM 45544
CCAACACCAGCGCTACTGGATCGATGCCCCGGCTGATCCTGGTGATGTCACCGCGATGGGTCTGGACTCCGCCGACCACCCGCTGCTCGGCGCGGTCGTCGATGTGCCCGGCGCTGGCGGTGTGGTGCTCACCGGCCGGATCTCCCGCACCGCCCAGCCGTGGCTCGCCGACCACGCGGTGTTCGACACCGTCCTCGTCCCCGGTACCGGGCTGGTCGAGCTCGCCCTCCACGCCGGAGACCAGGTCGGCTGTCCGGTACTGGACGAACTGACCATCGGCGCGCCGATGGTGCTGCCCGCTGAGGGCGGGCTGGCGCTGCGCGTCACGGTCGCCGCCGCCGACGACAGCGGCGCCCGTACCCTGGGCATCTGGACCCGGCCCGACGACGCCGCCGACGGCACCGGCTGGACCCGGCACGCCGAAGGGATCCTGGTCCTCCGGGCCGGAGCCGACCCGACCGCTGCCGACCTGTCCGCGTGGCCGCCCCCCGGCGCCGAGCCGGTCGACCTCACTGGACTCTACGACCGGCTACCTGACCACGGATACGGCTACGGGCCGGCGTTCCAGGGACTGCGCGCGGTATGGCGGCGCGGCGACGGCGACACCGCCGAGGTCTGGGCCGAGGCGGCGCTTCCCGAGGTGGCCGCTGCCGACGCACCCCGGTTCCTGCTGCACCCGGCGCTGCTCGACGCGGCGCTGCACGCCAACCTCGTAGCCGAAGGCGCAGGCGACACGCCGTTGCCGTTCTCCTGGCGCGGGGTGACCCTGCACGCGGCGCACGCCGCCACCCTGCGGATCCGGATCTCCCCGGCCACCGCCGACAAGCTGGCCGTCGCTGTCGCCGACGGTAACGGCAATCCCGTCGCCACCATCGACCAGATGGTGGTCCGACCGGTGGCCGCCGACGTGCTCGGCACCGCCGCCCGCCGCCATCAGCGCAACCTGTTCGAGGTGGCCTGGCGGCCCGTCCCCACCCCGGACGTTGTCGCCGACGACTGGACCCTCATCGACGCGGAGGCGGAACTGCCCGCCCCGGCACCCGGCACCGTCGTGGTCACCCTCGACCCGGCCAGCACGCCGCCCGCCGCCGTGCACCGGGCTGCCGAACGACTGCTGGCGCTGTTGCGCCGATGGCTCACCGAGCCGGGGTACGCCGCGGCGACGTTGGTGCTGCTCACCCGCGAAGCGGTTAGTGCCGGCGACACCCCGGTCGACCCCGTCCAGGCGGCCCTGTGGGGGCTGGTCCGGGCCGCCGAGGCCGAACACCCCGGTCGGTTTATCCTGGTCGACACGGATGGCGCCGGCACCGACCACCTCGCGGCGGCGCTGGCCACCGGCGAACCGGAAGTGGCCGTCCGAGAGGGTCAACTGCTGGTGCCCCGACTGACCCGGGTATCCGCCGAGGCACCCGGCGACACCCCGTGGCCCGCCGACGGCACCGTCCTGATCACCGGCGGCCTCGGCGGGCTGGGCAGCCTCATCGCCCGGCACCTGGTCGCCCGGCACGGCGTACGCCGGCTGCTGCTGACCAGCCGCAGCGGCGCCAGCGCACCCGGCGCGGCGGAACTGGTCGCGGACCTCACCGCTGCCGGCGCCGAGGTGACGGTCGCCGCCTGCGATGTCGCCGACCGGGACGCGCTCGTCGCGCTGCTCGCCGAGCTTCCCACCGACCACCCGCTCACCGCCGTCGTGCACGCCGCCGGTACCGCCGAGAACGCGCTGGTTGACGCCCTCACCCCCGAACAACTACACCGGGTGCTACGGCCCAAGGTGGATGCCGCCTGGCACCTGCACGACCTCACCCGCGACCTCGACCTGGCCGCGTTCGTGCTCGTCTCCTCCTCAGCCGGCTGGGTGGCCGGCGCCGGCCAGGGCAACTACGCCGCCGCCAACCTCTTCCTCGACGCGCTCGCCCAGCACCGCCGCGCAGACGGGCTGCCGGCCACCTCGCTGGCCTTCGGCCTCTGGGCCGCCGGCACCGGCATGGGCGGTCAGCTCGACGAGGCCGGCCTGCACCGGATGCGCCGACTCGGCATGCCCGCGATGACCACCGACGAGGGGCTGGGCCTCTTTGACGCAGCCGTCGCCGCCGACCGGGCCAACGTCGTACCGGTGCGGGTCGACCTGGACGCACTGCGGCGGCGGACCGACACGCTGCCCACCGTGCTGCGCGGCCTGGTCCGCAGCCCGGCCCGGCCCGTGGCCACGGGAGACCCGATGGCCGGTGACCGGGGGCTGGCCCAACGGCTCGCCGGTCTCTCCGACGCCGACCGGGACACCCTGCTGCTGGACCTGGTTCGCACGCACGCCGCCGCTGTGCTCGGCTTTCCGGGCCCGGCGTCGGTGGAACCCGGTCGTGCCTTCAAGGACCTCGGCTTCGACTCCCTTGCCGCCGTCGAGTTCCGCAACGTGCTCAGTACCGTCACCGGCCTGCGGCTGCCCGCCACGCTCGTCTTCGACCACCCCGAACCCGCCGCCCTCGCCCGGGCGTTGAAGGCCGACCTGGTGGTGCCCGATGCCGATCCGGCCGACGCCGTCCTCGCCGACCTCGACCGCCTGGAGAAGACCCTGGCCGGCGTACCCGTCGACGAGTACGGCCGGGTCACCGCACGGCTGGAGGCGGTGCTACGCGGCTGGCAGGACCGGACCGGCGGCCCCGACGGCACCCGGCACGACTACGAGTCCGCCACCGACGAGGAACTTTTCGACGTCCTGGAGAACGAGTTTGGCATCTCCTGACGGCAGTCCGACTCCGAGGTCCCTCCGGCGCCGGAAGATTGGTGTGAACGATGGCGAACGACGACAAGCTCCGGACCTTTCTCAAGCGCGCCACGGCCGAACTGCAACAGGCCAACCGGCGACTGCGTGAGGTGGAGGCCCGGGACCAGGAGCCGATCGCGATCGTCGGCATGGGCTGCCGCTACCCCGGGGGTGTCCGGTCGCCGGAGGACCTCTGGCAGCTCGTCCTAGACGGCACCGACGCGATCTCCGACTTCCCGACCGACCGGGGCTGGGACGTCTACGGCGTCTACGACCCGGAACCCGGCAAGCCCGGCAAGAGCTACACCCGGCACGGCGGCTTCCTCTATGACGCCGCCGACTTCGACCCGGGCTTCTTCGGGATGAGCCCACGGGAGGCGGTGGAGACGGACCCGCAGCAGCGGCTGGCGTTGGAAGCATCCTGGGAGGCGTTCGAGCACGGTGGCATCGACCCGGTCGGCCTGAAGGGCAGCGCCACCGGCGTCTTCGTCGGCGTGATGCACCACGACTACGTCGACAGCACCACCTCCGGCAGCCTCGTCTCCGGTCGGGTCGCCTACCACCTGGGCCTGGAGGGGCCTGCGATCACGGTGGACACCGCATGCTCGTCGTCGTCGGTCGCGGTGCACCTGGCCTGTCAGTCGCTGCGTAAGGAGGAGTGCGGCCTGGCGCTGGCTGGTGGCGTCGCGGTGATGGCCACCCCGCAGCTCTTCGTCGAGTTCAGCCGGCAGCGCGCGCTGTCCCCGGACGGCCGGTGTCGGTCCTTCGGCGACGGCGCTGACGGCGCGGCCTGGTCTGAGGGTGTTGGTGTGTTGGTGTTGGAGCGGTTGTCGGATGCTCGTCGTAATGGGCATCGGGTGTTTGGGGTGGTGCGGGGTTCGGCGGTGAATCAGGATGGTGCGTCGAATGGGTTGACGGCTCCGAATGGGCCGGCGCAGCAGCGGGTGATTCGTGCCGCGTTGGCGAGTGCGCGGCTTTCTGCTTCTGATGTGGATGTGGTGGAGGCGCATGGTACGGGTACGACGTTGGGTGATCCGATTGAGGCGCAGGCGATTCTTGCGACGTATGGTCAGGGTCGGGAGTTGCCGTTGTGGTTGGGTTCGGTGAAGTCGAATCTTGGGCATACGCAGGCGGCGGCGGGTGTGGCTGGTGTGATCAAGATGGTGATGGCGATGCGGCATGGGGTGCTGCCGCGCACGCTGCATGTGGAGACGCCGTCGCGACAGGTTGATTGGGACGCGGGCGATGTCCGGTTGCTCACTGAGCCGGTTGGGTGGCCGGCTACTGGGCGGCCGCGCCGGGCTGGGGTGTCGTCGTTTGGGATCAGTGGTACCAACGCGCATGTGATTTTGGAGGAGGCTCCGTTGGTCGAGGCTGCCGAGTCTCCGGTGGGGACGGCGGGGGCTTCGGTGGGGACGTCTGGGTCTTCGGTGGAGTTGGTGGATTCTGCGGTGGGGGTGTCTGAGTCTGCGGTGGTGCTGGAGCAGGCTCCGGTGGTTGGTGTTGGTGAGTCGGTGGGGGTGGTGGGGTCGTCGGTGGTGTTGTGGCCGTTGTCGGGTCGGTCGGT
>NZ_KB905359.1:5350289-5357320 GCF_000378845.1 Salinispora pacifica DSM 45544
CCCCGGGCTTGCTGTCCAGGCGCTACGGCAGGCCCTCGACCACGATGAGAGTCACCTCGTCGTCGCCGACATCGACTGGGACCGGTTCGCCCCGATCTACACCCTGGCCCGGCCACGGCCGCTGCTCGCCGCGCTCCCCGACGCCCACCCGACAATCGAACCGGCCGCCCCGGTCGCCACCACCGTCGACCTCGCCGGGCGGCTCGCCGCGATGCCGGCACCGGACCGTCTGGACACCGTCATCGCGCTGGTCCGCGACCAGGTCGCCGCAGTACTCGGGTACGCCTCCGGCGCGGACGTCGAACCGGAGCGGGCGTTCAAGGAAGCCGGCTTCGACTCGTTGACCGCCGTCGAGCTCCGGAACCAACTCGCCTCGGAGACCGCGCTGCGGCTGCCCGCCACGCTGGTCTTCGACTACCCGACCCCGGTCGAACTGGCCCGGCACCTGCTCACGGAGCTGGTGCCCGCCGATGCGGGGGGCGTCAGCCTACTCGACGACCTTGACCGACTCCAGGCAGCATTGTCCATGATGGACGCGAAGACGGTGGCGGCCCTCGACGAGAACCTCCGTGCCGGGGTGGGGGAGCGGCTCAGGGCCCTGCTGGCGACCTGGACCGCTGATCAACGCCCGGCCGAGGTCGTCAGCGTGACCGAGGACCTCGACAACGCCTCCGACGACGACCTCTTCGAATTCATCGACAGCAAGTTCGGCACCTCATGATCCGTCCGCTGTGCCGGCCCCGTCCACGAATGGGTTCCTGATGTCCAACGAACAGAAGCTTCGTGACTACCTGCGGCGGGTAACGGCCGACCTGCACGAGACCAGCGAGCGGCTCCGCGACATGGAGGAGCGTGCCGCCGAGCCCATCGCCATCGTCGGCATGGGCTGTCGCTACCCGGGCGGGGTGGATTCCCCCGAGGCGCTGTGGGACCTCGTCGCGGCCGGCACCGACGCCATCGCTGGCATGCCCACCGACCGGGGCTGGGACCTCGACCGGCTCTACGACCCGGACCCGGAGCATCCGGGCACCAGCTACACCCGGCACGGCGGCTTCCTCTATGACGCCGCCGACTTCGACCCGACGTTCTTCGGTATCTCGCCCCGTGAGGCTGCCGAGATGGACCCGCAGCAGCGGCTGTTCCTGGAGACGTCCTGGGAGGCGCTGGAGCGGGCCGGCATCGACCCGCTGGCG
This sequence comes from Salinispora pacifica DSM 45544, assembly GCF_000378845.1. Lineage (NCBI taxonomy): Bacteria > Bacillati > Actinomycetota > Actinomycetes > Micromonosporales > Micromonosporaceae > Salinispora > Salinispora pacifica. The sequence goes on from NZ_KB905359.1 coordinate 5,351,483, forward strand.
CTCAAGGGTAGCCCCACCGCCGTGTTTACCGGCGTTGCCTACCACGACTACCCGAACAGCTGGGGCGCCGGCAGCATCGTCTCCGGCCGGCTGTCCTACACCCTCGGCCTGGAAGGCCCGGCGGTCACCGTCGACACCGGCTGCTCGTCCTCACTGGTCGCTCTGCACTGGGCCTGCCAGTCGCTGCGGTCCGGGGAGGCCTCCCTCGCCGTCGCCGGTGGCGTCACCGTGATCGGCACCCCCGACGCCTTCGTCGAGTTCTCCCGGCAACGGGCGCTGTCCTTCGACGGCCGATGTAAGTCGTTCGCTGACGGCGCCGACGGCACCGGCTGGGCCGAGGGCTCCGGTGTGCTGGTGCTGGAGCGGCTCTCCGACGCCCGGGTTGACGGCCATCCTGTCCTTGCCGTCATCCGGGGCTCCGCGACCAACCAGGACGGCGCGTCCAACGGGCTCACCGCTCCGAACGGCCCCTCCCAGCGGCGGGTCATCCGGGCCGCGCTGGCCAACGCCCGGCTGTCCGCGCAGGACATCGACGCGGTCGAGGCACACGGCACGGGCACGCGGCTCGGCGACCCGATCGAGGCGCAGGCGCTCTTCGCCACGTACGGCAAGGACCGTGCCGCCGACCGGCCACTCTGGCTCGGTTCGCTCAAGTCCAATATCGGTCACGCACAGGCCGCTGCCGGAGTCGGCGGGGTGATCAAGATGGTGCAGGCGATGCGGCACGGCGTGCTACCCCGCACCCTGCACGTTGACCAGCCCAGCAGTGAGATTGACTGGTCTCCGGGCACGGTGCGCCTGCTGACCGAGCCGCTTGACTGGCCGCAGACCTCTCGGGCCCGCCGCTGCGCGGTCTCCTCCTTCGGCATCAGCGGCACCAACGCCCACGTCGTGTTGGAGGAGGTGCCCCCGGCCGAGGAGGACGAGCAGCCGGCCGCCCCGGCGGTACTGCCGTGGGTACTCTCCGGACACACCGACCGGGCACTGCCCGCCCAGGCCGAGCAACTGCTCTCCCACCTGGATCACGAGCAGGCCGACCTCGTCTCGGTGGGCCGTACGTTGGCCGGCCGGGCCCGACTCGACCACCGGGCGGTGGTGCTTGGTGAGGACCTGCCCCGGCTGCGCGCCGCGCTCACCGCGGTCGCCGCCGGCCAGCCGTCTCCGACCGCGGTCACCGGCACCGCCGACGCCGCCGGCCGGGTCGTCTTCGTCTTCCCTGGTCAGGGCACCCAGTGGGCCGGCATGGCCGCCGCCCTGCTGGATTCCTCGCCCGTCTTCGCCGAGCAGATGCGGCGCTGCGCCACCGAGTTGCGCGCCTACGTCGACTGGGACCTGCTCGACGTGGTGCGCGGCGTACCCGGCGCGACCTCCCTGGAGTGGGTGGACGTCGTCCAACCCGCCCTCTGGGCGATGATGGTCTCCCTCGCCGCCACCTGGCGCGCGTACGGCGTCGAACCGGACGCGGTGGTCGGTCACTCGCAGGGCGAGATCGCCGCCGCCTGCGTGGCTGGGTCGCTCTCCCTCGCTGATGGGGCGCGGGTGGTCACCCTGCGCAGCCGCGCCATCGGTGCGGAGCTGGCCGGTCGTGGTGGGATGGTCTCTGTCGGGCTCTCCGCCGACCAGGCGCAGGAACGGATCGCTCAGTGGGCGGGGGACATCTCCCTCGCTGTGGTCAACGGCACCGGCTCGGTGGTGGTCTCCGGTACCCCGCAGGCGCTGCGTGAACTCGTCGCCGCGCTTACCGAGGAGGGGGTGCGGGTCAAGGAGGTGGCCGTTGACTACGCCTCCCACTCGGCGCAGGTGGAGGCGCTGGAACACCGGCTGTTGGAGGACCTGGCAACGATCAACCCCCGTACCGGGACGATCCGGATGTTCTCCACGGTCACCGGCGACTGGATCGACCCGGCCACCCTCGACGCCCGCTACTGGTACGAGAACCTGCGCAACACGGTCCGGTTCGACCCGGCGATTCGCACGCTCGCCGAACAGGGGTGGACCGCGTATGTGGAGGTCAGCCCACATCCCGTGCTCGGCATGGGGATGCAGGAGACGCTGGAGTCGGTGGACCGCCCGGTGGTGGTCACCGGCACCCTGCGACGCGATGACGGCGGCTTGGACCGGATGCTCACCTCACTGGCCGAGCTGCACGTGCGCGGCGTCGACGTGGACTGGGCCACCGCCCTGCCCGGCACCCACCGGGCGGAGCTGCCCACCTACGCCTTCCAACACCAGCGCTACTGGATCGAGCCGACCGCCGCCCCGACCGTCACCGGAGCCGATGCCGGATTCTGGGACGCCGTCGAACGCGCCGACGTTGACGCCCTCGCCGACGGTCTCGCCGTCAACGCCGAGATTGTCGGCGAGGTGCTGCCCGGCCTGACGTCGTGGCGGTCCCGGCAGAACGCCTCCGCCACGGTGGACGGCTGGCGGTATCGGGTGGTGTGGCGCTCCACCGACCTGCCCGCCGGCGGGGAGTTGGCCGGTGCCTGGTGGCTCGTCGTACCGGCGACGTTGACCGACGACGCACGGGTACGGGCCCTCACCGACGGCTTGGCCGCCCGGGGCGCCGAGGTGGTCACGGTCACCGGCGTTGGGCTGCCGGCCGGGGAACACCCGGCCGGGGTGGTGTCCCTGCTCGCCCTCGACGGTACCCCGGACGACACCGACGCCGGCCTCTCCGCCGGCGTCACCGCCACCGTGTCGCTGGTACACGCCCTGGCTGCCGCCGATTTCACCGGCCGGCTGTGGTGCGTCACCTCCGGTGGCGTCGGCGTCGATCGGTTCGAGGACCTGCCGCACCCCGCGCAGGGCGCCCTCTGGGGTCTGGGTACTGTGCTCTCCCTCGACTACCCCGACTGGTGGGGTGGCCTGGTCGACCTGCCCATGGACTGGACCGACGTCCACGTTGAGCGGCTCGTGGACGCGTTCGCCGATGGGGGCGAGGATCAGGTCGCTGTCCGTACTGCCGGAGTCTTGGCCCGGCGGATGGTCCGTTGGCCCGCCCCTGGCACCCCTGATCGGCGCTGGCGGCCTACCGGCACGGTCCTGGTGACCGGTGGTACCGGTGGTATTGGCGGGCATGTCGCGGAGTGGTTGCTCGCCGATGGCGCGGATCGGGTGGTGTTGGCCAGTCGGCGGGGGATGGACGCTCCGGGTGCGGCGGATGTGGTGTCCCGGCTTCCAGGTGTTGAGGTTGTTGCTTGTGATGTGGCTGATCGCGAGGCGGTTGCTGGGTTGTTGGCCGATCTGGGTGAGGACCTGACCGCGGTCTTCCACGCTGCCGGCGTGTTGCGTCCGGAGGTGCCGTTGGGTGAGACCGGTCTCGATGAGTTTGTTGATGTGTGTCGGGCCAAGGTGCTTGGTGCGGTGCATTTGGATGCGTTGTTGGCTGACCGGCCGTTGGCGGCGTTTGTGTTGTTCTCCTCCGGAGCGGCGGTGTGGGGTAGTGCGGGGCAGGCCGGTTACGCCACCGCGAATGCGTATCTTGACGTGTTGGCGCACCGGCGGCGGACCCGCGGGTTGGTCGCCACCTCCATCGCCTGGGGCAGTTGGGGTGGCGGCGGCATGGCCGGCGGCGAGGTCGGCGCGCACCTCGACCGGCTGGGTGTCGGCGTCATGGAACCCCGACTCGCTGTCCAGGCGCTACGGCAGGCCCTCGACCACGATGAGAGTCACCTCGTCGTCGCCGACATCGACTGGGACCGGTTCGCCCCGATCTACACCCTGGCCCGGCCACGGCCGCTGCTCGCCGACCTTCTCGACGCCGTCGCCGAAACCTCCGATGCCACCGACGCGCCGTCGTCCTCGGCGCTCGCCGACCGGCTCGCCGCAATGCCCGAGGCCGAGCAGCGCGTACTGCTGCTTGACACGGTCCGCACAAACGTGGCCGCCGTCCTGGGATACGGCGACGCCGACCCGGTGGAACCGCGGCGTGCCTTCAAGGACCTCGGTATGGACTCGGTGACGGCCGTGGAGATGCGCAATCGGCTCAGCGCCGCCACCGGCCTCCGGCTCTCCGCGACCCTGGTCTTCGACCACCCCAACGCGGTCGCCCTCGCCGACCAGCTCCGCGCCGAACTCGGATACACCGGCGACACCGCCGGCGGCCTGCTCGCCGAACTGGACCGGCTCGAGGCCACCGTCACGGGTCTGGCGCCGGAGGAGATCGAGCGGAACCGGGTGACCGTCCGGCTCCAGTCGATGCTGGCGAAGCTCAACGAGACCCTCAGCACCACCGCGGGCGCCACCCTGGTCGACCGCCTTGAGGCGGCCTCCGCCGACGATGTGTTCAACCTGATCGACAAGGAACTCGGGATGACCTGAGCCGCCACCGCGCCCCCCCGGAACGTGTCCCGCTGGCAACGAGTTTGGTGAGGTTCAGATGGCGAACGAAGAGAAGCTCCTTGACTATCTGAAGCGGGTCACTGCTGATCTGCACCGCACTCGGGAACGGCTGCGCGAGGTCGAGTCGCAGGAGCAGGACCCGATCGCGATCATCGGGATGGCCTGCCGTTATCCGGGCGGGGTCAGCTCGCCCGAGGAGCTGTGGCGGCTGGTCGTCGACGGCGTCGATGCCATCGGTGACTTTCCGACCGACCGGGGCTGGGACACCACAGCCCTCTACGACGCCGACCCAGACACCGCCGGTAGCAGCTATGTCAGGCAGGGCGGCTTCGTCCACGACGCCGCCAAGTTCGACGCTGAGTTCTTCGGCATCTCGCCCCGCGAGGCATTGGCCATGGACCCGCAGCAGCGGCTGGTGCTGGAGACGAGCTGGGAGGCGTGCGAGCGGGCCGGCATCAACCCCGACTCGCTGCGCGGTGGCCCCGTCGGCGTCTTCGTCGGCTGCGGCGGCCAGGACTACTGGGACCGGCTTACGGTGCTACCCGAACCCGTCGAGGCCTACATGAGCACCGGCAACGCCGGTGCGGTCATCTCCGGGCGGGTCGCGTACAGCCTAGGGCTGGAGGGACCCGCCGTCACCGTCAACACCGCGTGCTCGTCGTCGCTGGTCGCCCTGCACCTGGCCGCGCACGCGCTGCGTCAGCGGGAGTGTGGCCTGGCGCTGGCCGGTGGCGTGACCGTCATGTCGACCCCCGGTGCGTTCGTCGCCTTCAGCCGGCAGCGTGGCCTGGCCTCCGACGGCCGCTGCAAGCCCTTCTCCGATGACGCCGATGGCACCGGCTGGGGTGAGGGAGTCGGCATGCTGCTGCTGGAACGCCTCTCCGACGCCCAGCGCAACGGCCACCCGGTACTCGCCGTCATCCGCGGTTCGGCCATCAACCAGGACGGCGCGTCCAACGGCCTGACTGCGCCGAACGGGGTGGCCCAGCAGCGGGTCATTCGTCAAGCCCTCGCCAACGCCGGGCTCTCCTCCACCGACGTCGACCTGGTCGAGGCGCACGGTACCGGCACCACCCTCGGTGACCCGATCGAGGCGGAGGCGCTGATCGCCACGTATGGTCACGACCGGCCGGCGGATCGGCCGCTCTGGTTGGGCTCGGTGAAGTCCAATATCGGCCACGCCCAAGCCGCCGCCGCCGTCAGCGGCGTGATCAAGATGGTGCTGGCGTTGCGCAACGGCGTGCTGCCCAAGAGCCTGCACGTATCGGAACCCTCCTCGCATGTGGACTGGTCGGCCGGCACGGTGCAGCTGCTCACCGAGGCGCGGCAGTGGCCGGACCACGGCCAACCGCGGCGGGGTGGGGTGTCGTCGTTTGGCGTGAGTGGCACCAATGCCCACGTGGTGCTGGAGCAGGCTCCGGTGGTTGGTGTTGGTGAGTCGGTGGGGGTGGTGGGGTCGTCGGTGGTGTTGTGGCCGTTGTCGGGTCGGTCGGT
>NZ_KB905360.1:0-23771 GCF_000378845.1 Salinispora pacifica DSM 45544
TGGACGAGCGTGCCGCCGTCGTGGCGATCGGCACCAGCCTGCAGGAGTCGAAGCTGGAGAACCTGGGACACCTGGGTGACCGCAACGACCACGACTCGCAGGGCCTGTTCCAGCAGCGCCCGTCCTCCGGCTGGGGCACCGTGGAGCAGATCACCGACCCCGAGTACTCCACCACCGCCTTCCTCAACGGTTTGAAGCAGGTCGAGGGCTGGCAGGACATGCCCCTGACCGAGGCCGCGCAGACGGTGCAGGTGTCGGCGTACCCGTTCCACTACGCCCAGTGGGAAACCCAGGCCGCCGACCTGGTCGCCGAGCACTGGACCAGCTGACCCCGGCACCACCACCAGACCTAACCCTCAAGGGGGAAAGAAACTGTTGGCCGGCACCCGACACGGGTGCCGGCCAACAGCCGTATCCGGGGTCATGTGCCGTGGGCTGGCACGGCTACGACCACCGGCCTCGGGTAGCGTGATTGACCGCCAGTGTCTCAACGCTCCCCAGATTTCAGGCATCTCTCCCCAGAGTCCCCCCAGATTTCAGGCGTCTCTCCCCAGAGTCCCCCCAATCTCGTGCGATGTATTGCACCGACTTGATGTCTACCGCCTGTCCTATATGGTTGTCCGCGGTGCACTGCACAGATTTCTCTGTTCCGAGAAACAGGTCGGTACGCCCGCCCTGGCGCGTCGGGCGGACGCCCGGCCTCTGCATCTCAGGGACGGTGACGAGTGTCAACGCACCGAAAGGGGCCTTCGGGCCCGAGGAAGTACCGACGGGCCACCACCAACAGGTGGCGGGATGTCGGAGAGTGGGCGGCACTAGTACTCAAGGTGCTCGCCTACGCCACAGGTCTGGCGATAACCCTCGCCGGAAACGGATGCGGGCCCAACTGACAACCGTCAGCTGAGCCCACATCGACGGAAGGGCTCCGCCTTGACGCCCGCAAAGCTGGGGCGGGGCTCTTTCCAGCTACATCACGCTGTGATACCAAACTGGCACCACAGGTGGTACCAAAAGGTACTCCCTTTTGTATAAGTAAACAACTCCGGGTTGTCTACTTCCGTCGCCGCCATTTCGTCTCCTCCCGCGGCCCTAGGTCAGTCGCCGTCGGTGGCGGAGTCGTCTGGCCGGGCGGCGAGGTCGGCGGCGATGACGCGGCGCAGGTCGGGTACCGCCGGCAGACCCGGTGACGACACGTGGCGGACGAAGGAGAGCATCAGCGAACCGTGAAGTCCTGGATACCCAGCGCGCGGAAATACGCCTCCCGCAGCGCCGCCTCGTCATCGCCGACCGCTGGGCCAGCAACGCGTCCACCGCGATACGGATCAAGGTATTCGCCGTGATGCCTGTGAACGCCACCCGACCCATCCAACTGATCAACGCCACCCTCACGCGCCTGGATGGGTGATGCACCGCACTCCGGATGTCATACGAGAGTAGGCTAGCGGTATGACAAAGCGTCGAGTGACCATCTCCGTACCCTCGGACGTGGCCGAGACTCTGGAGCAGCAACCCAACGCCTCCGCATACGTCACCGAGACTGTGCGGGCTCGCCGGAACTTCGAGCAGTTCCGCGATCTAGTGGCCGAGGCCGGCGTGCACCTCACCGAGCAGGGCATGGCCGCAGCGCGAGCCCGCCGACTGGCTGTGGAAGCCGAGTGGACCCCAGAGCGGGTGGCGGCCCTACGCGCGCGGGTGCGTGACCACATGACAGCCGAGCTGTCCAACGGTGACCAGCAGGCACCAGCCGCGTGAGCCTCGACGACGACCCTCCAGGCACGGTCACGCTCGTGCTAGACCGCTCAGCTCTGCTGGCCTACCCCTACTCGATGCACGTGGCCGAGCCGATAGGCGAGGTCATCCGAGACGGAAATCGATACGGCGTTACCGACGTCACCGTCGCCGAGACGCTGACGCTGATGACCGACCCCAAACAACGCGAACACCTACACCGACTGCTACGCCAGCAGTCCTGCGCAATGCTCCCCACCAGCGGCGACTGGTTGGAACTGTCCTACTGGCGCGGCCTGACCGGCCGCATCGACCTAGCCACCACAGTCATGGCATCACTGGACAACGGAGGAGCCTCAATCCTGACCGGAGAGGGAACCCGCTACGGCGAGCACCTGCCGGTCATCCACATACCGCAGTGACCTCGCCCACCAGGTTGCGTGGCAGCTAGGCCTGCTCTCCTATCCACCGCACACCAGAACCCAGCAAGCTCACCCGCGAACTCGCCACGGCGTTGGCCCGCACTGGGCAGCGGAGCCTGGCTGTCGACATGGATCCGCAGGCAAATCTGGCCTGCCGCAGATCCCGATGAGTCGGCCTGGGCGCGGTGCCGGGACTACTTCCGGTCCCTTTCCCCGGGCACCCGATTCGGGTGCCTGCCAACAGCCGCATCTCGGGTCCTTCGTCACCTGAGCCTGTTTCGTTCGCTTATACCTTGCGACGGGCGAGATTTTCGGCAAGTTGGTAGGGGCAAGTGGCGAGTTTCTGGACCTGCAAGGTTGCGGACGTGGGAAGAAGCTGGGTCCGGCCCGCGGATCTGCGGGGGCTGTTCGCGGTGTTGCTGATGTTGGCGATCATGCTGGGCATAGCCTCGGTCGGCGCGGGGGGTGTGCTCGCGCAGAGCGCGCCGTCGGCGGCAGCGGGCCCTCCTGGTGCCGGCCTGGCCTGGGGCTTCAACGATTCCGGCCAATTGGGTGATGGGACCACCACCACCAGCAGCACTCCTGTTGCCGTGGATATGCCGTCCGGTACCACGATCACCGCCGTCGCCGCCGCCGTCGGCCATAGTCTGGCGTTGACCTCCGCCGGCGCCGTGCTGGCCTGGGGCCTTAACGACCTGGGCCAGTTGGGTGATGGGACCACCACCACCAGCAGCACTCCTGTTGCCGTGGATATGCCGTCCGGTACCACGATCACCGCCGTCGCCGCCGGCGGCTTCCATAGTCTGGCGTTGACCTCCGCCGGCACCGTGCTGGCCTGGGGCTTCAACGCCTTCGGTCAGTTGGGTGATGGGACCACCACCGACAGCAGCACTCCTGTTGTGGTGGACGTGCCGTCCGGTACCACGATCACCGCCGTCGCCGCCGGCGACTCCCATAGTCTGGCGTTGACCTCCGCCGGCACCGTCCTGGCCTGGGGCTTCAACGGTGCTGGTCAGTTGGGTGATGGGACCACCACCGACAGCAGCACTCCTGTTGTGGTGGACGTGCCGTCCGGTACCACGATCACCGCCGTCGGCACCGGCCGCTTCCATAGTCTGGCGGTGGCCTCCGCCGGCACCGTGCTGGCCTGGGGCTTCAACGCCTTCGGTCAGTTGGGTGATGGGACCACCACTAACCGCAGCACTCCTGTTGTGGTGGACGTGCCGTCCGGTACCACGATCACCGCCGTCGCCGCCGGCCGCAGCTATAGTCTGGCGTTGGCCTCCGCCGGCGCCGTGCTGGCCTGGGGCCTTAACGACCTGGGCCAGTTGGGTGATGGGACCACCACCGACAGCAGCACTCCTGTTGTGGTGGACGTGCCGTCCGGTACCACGATCACCGCCGTTGCCGCCGGCGGCTTCCATGGTCTGGCGTTAGCCTCCGCCGGCACCGTGCTGGCCTGGGGCTTCAACGCTGCTGGTCAGTTGGGTGATGGGACCACCACCGACAGCAGCACTCCTGTTGTGGTGGACGTGCCGTCCGGTACCGCCGTCGCCGCCGGCCGCTTCCACAGTCTGGCTATCGTCCCGCCGACATCAACCACAACCCTGCAGGTGTCCCCACCGGACCCGAAACCGAATCAGGACGTCACCCTCACCGCCACCGTCACCTGCACCACCGACACCCCCACCGGGAGCATCACCTTCCGCACCACCACCGACCTCGCCACCGTGCCCCTGGACCACACCAACACCGCCACCCACACCACCCGACTCCCACCCGGCACCCACACCCTCACCGCCCACTACACCAGCACCAACACCTGCCCCAGCGGCCAGTCCGAGTCCATCACCATCACCATCACCGCACCCGACGACCCTGACCTCCCCATCACCGGACCCAACCTGCCCACCACCATCGGCACCGCCACCCTGCTCATCCTCACCGGCGCCGCCCTGGTCCACCTCACCCGCCGATACCGACCAACGCACCACCCGCACTGAGCGAGGTGTTGTTGGTCGGCTCCCTTCGCGATCAACTGCTCATCCGTGTCCGCAGCCACCGGCTCCACGGCCGGCTGTCCCACGGTCGCCTCGGTCGTCATCTAGCGTCTTCCCTTGATCGGTCGATCAGCCGTTGGATCTTCCCCGACCGCAACGCACTGATCCGCCTCGTCGGCGCCGCTACCGGAGCGCCCGTTTCGCTAAGCACCCCGAACCCGAGGCCATCCGTATACAGATGTCATACACTGGTGGAGTGCCGGAGGAGTTTTACCAGTTCAGCGACGTCACGTATGAACGACTGGACGCCGCGGGCATCACCCCGATGTCCGTGCTCGACGTCCTTCACGGCGGCGGCTTCCAAGTGCGCCGCCACCTCGGCGCGGCACTGCAAATCGCCGGTCAGGACCGGGCCGGCGCCTGGATCGGCGTCGCGCTGATCGAACGCGGCGGCGACGACCACTACATCGTCACCGGCGCCCGCCGGCTCGACAACAACGAGATCAACGCGATCACCCGTATGAAAGGGGACCAGCCGTGAGCACGTTCGACGAGGCCAACGCCGCACTGGAAAGCCGCGACTGGTCCACCGCCCAGATCGATACCGCCCGACCTCGCGGCGTCAGCATCGTGCACTCCACCCGCATGAGCCACCATCTCACCGAGCGGCTGTTCGCCGAAGCGCAGCGACGCGACGTGACCCCCAGTGAACTCATCCGCGAGTACGTCGAGGCCGGACTCAGCACCGCCGAGAGCGGCAAAGAGGAAACCGTCACCATCCGCGTGGCCGACCTTCACCGCGCGATAGACACCGCAGTCAAACGCGCTGCGTGAGTAGCCCGAACACAGCCGTGGCGTCGTCGCTGCGCTTGTTACGAGGCCATCGAGTCCCGTCCGGGTCACTCCGCTCAGCGGCACGTACCTGGCGGATCAGCTCGGTTGCGCCCGCTGCCTGCATCAACTCCAGGACGCCAGTGATCCGATCGGGTGGCGGTCAGCTTCGGCTCGTATTCAGGGTGTAGACCCGCGACGTGCGGGATCGACGCCGCGACGGAGGCCGCCAGGCTCAACCGGTGAGCCCGGTCAACGATCGCCTCGCCCAGCTGGCCGACGAACCAGGCGACCCCATGAGCGCACCCGGTGTCTGTGCGGGCAGTCGCGCCGTCGAGCGCGCCGTCGAGCACGAGCACCAGGTCCTGGCTGACACGGACCCAGTCCTCGTTGCCCTTCTCAGCACTGGCCGGCTCGATTGCCGAGTCCAGTTCCATGGGGTCTCAGCGTGAGTTGCTATGCGGCTGGTGCCACCGTGCGGATCGGCAGATCAGCGGTGGTGATGAGCTGGCTTGCGCCGATGAAGCGCTTGGTTACCAGCAGACCCGCGTTGTGGGCTTCCGCGCCCGCGTGGCTTCCGCAGGCGTCAGTCAGCACCCAGGGTGTGAGGTCGCGCTCGAAGGCGTCAACGGCGGTCTTACAGACGCATGACTCCGTGGCGAGGCCGCAGATCAGAAGGTCGCGCCAGCCGCCGTTCTGGATGATGGCCTCGCCCTCGGGAGTGAACAGCGTGTATGCGGCCTTGTCCACCACAGCCGTGGCACGCGCGGCGTAGGGGGCCAGCTCGTCGACGATGTCGATCTGAGGAGAGTCCGTTAGCTGAGTCCAACGGATCAACCGTTCGTACGGTGATCCGGGGTGGTTGATGAACCGGCTGAACACCGTAGCCCCGCCAGCCTCCTGCCACCGGCGCACAAGGTCGGTCACGATCGGAACGACATGAGCAGACTTCTCCCGAACGAATCCGTGCTGCATGTCGATCACGACCAGCACGGAACTGGCGAGGTCCATGTCCTTAGCCTCCTGCTTCCGACTCGCGTAGAGCGTCGATCGCTGCATCCAACTTCGGTGACAGCTGGCTGGTCAGCAGTACCGCATCTCGCATGGAGTTGTGCTGTCCGCTCTCCAACGGGCGTGGAGCGGTCAGTCGTGACCGTATCGCGCGGAGGAACCGCCACGAATACTCGGCGGGCACCACAGGATCCCGGCCGGCCTCCACTTGACGCTGGATCTCGTAGGTGTAGCACCAGATGGCCTGCGTCAGCAGCTCACACGACACCAACTCGGTCATGTCGAGGGATCGCCGAGCCGAGACCGGGTGATAGGCGACCCCGGACCATGAGGCGTAGGCGATGGAGACGCCGCGCGCCCCGAAGGGCAGCAAGTCTGCTCGCTCAACGTTGTTGTCCCGCAGCAGCTGCCGCTCAACCTGCTCGGCCGCGCACACGGTCTCGACTGTGTCAAAACTCTGATTTCGGTCGAGCAACATTGAAGGCATGGTGAGCAGGCGCACTGCTGTGTCGAGCTGGACACCGGTCCACTTGGCGCGGGACAGCCAGTAGGTGGAGAGGACGTATTCCGTCTCCACGCACGTGCCGATCAAAGCCTGTAGCTGCTTGTCCGCCCAGGATCGGGCTACCGGGTACGACTGAGCGCGCCAGGCGGCCAACTCCCCCAACGACGGCAGTTCCAGCTCCTCAACGAGGTGCACCACGCCTACACCGAACGGCCATACGTACACGGACGCCGACCCCGCGGGGTGAGGCAGGCTAGCCTGCCAACAGTCCACCCATTGCCCGGTAGCAGGCGTCGCCTGATTCTGGAGTTTCTGCGCGCTCGCGCACCCGAGGTACGCGGGGATGAACTTGTGCGAGATGACTGCGTAGGTGGCCCTGCCGTCTGCGGAGACCACGGGAGCATCGAGGTGGCCGAACAGCTCGCTGGCCTCGACCTGGAACGCTTCGCACCACAGCCGGAGGTACATCGCGTCAGGGGTTTCAGTCGAACCCCGCTCGACACGGGAGATCTGCTTGACCACTGCTGAGATGTCTTCGGAGACGGGCAACTCCAGGCGGGCGCCGATGTCTTGGAACTCCTTGGCGAGCCTGCGTTGACTCCAACCCTTCTTCGTCCGCATCTCGATCGCCACGAGGTTGCGACGTGCCTGCGCTGGCACCCTGGTCAACCCTGTGGACACCACAGATGTCCTTTCATGTCCATCGCTGTCATCTAACAGAAGCTTGATCAGATGGGTGTGATGGAGGCCAGGAAGTACGACCGTCCTTTGACAACTCCATCGAAGTGCCCTCCCGGCATGGCTTGCCGGGGGTGGACTCTCAGTAGACCAATACATCGGCGCGCATACAACGCCGAAGTTGTCCTGTCGTACCGTACGGGTGTGACCACGTCTGCCGCCGACCCTTCGCAGCTGCCCACTGACTGGTGGACCGCCGATGATTGCGCCACCTATCTCGGCATCGGCCGTAGCACCTGGGCGTCCTACGTCTCTCGGGGGCAGGCCCCCGAACCAGGGCGCATGTTTGGCCGCTCGCCGGCCTGGCGCCCTTCCGTGGTGAAGGCGTGGGCGAAGAGCCGCCCTCGCCGCGGTCGCAACATCAAGTAGTCGCATAGTCGCACTTCTTGCCGTCAAGGCATGGCCTAACCAACACCGGCGTTGTAGTCTGCAACCCATAGACACAACGCCGGTGTTGTATTCGGAAGGAGTTTTTACAACGCCTGCGTTGTGCTAGAGATCAAAAGGAGGCTCGCTTGACCTCCAGAAACAGAGGGCCTTGGCGGATCGCACCCGCCAAGGCCCTGGACACCCCCTCAGCTCTGGAAGGAGATCGAGGTGTCAGTAATCAGCGTATCGGCTCCGCCCCCTCGGGCTGTAGCCGTGACTACGGAGTCGTCGTCTGTGCTGGCCAAGCGGAGGCAGGGCCGGGGTTTGTGCGCCCCGGACGGCAAGAAGTCCAGGGTCAGCGCGGTCAGCGATCCGTGGTTCCCGGTCACGCGAAATGAGGCGGATCTGGAAGCGCAGGCGCGCAAGGCGTGCAGCGGCTGCCCGGTGAAGGCTGAGTGCGCCGAGCTGGCGTTGCGGGAGGAGGCGGAGCTCCCTCCGGACTGGATCCAAGGGATCTACGGCGGTCTGGCGCCGCATCAGCGGATCGCGGCGATCCAGGCCCGTCGGGGGGCGGCCCGATGAAGGCGAAAGTGTTGCTGCCCACGTTGGGTGCGTTGTCACTGGTGGGGCATGTGTGGGCTGCGCGGGTAGCCCGGTCGCAGCGGGTCCAGCTGGTGCGGGCCCGTCAGGAGGCGGCCACGGATCCGTTGACGGGCCTGGCGAACCGGGCCGGCCTGCACGAGGCCCTGGCCGCTATGGCTGGTGAGCCCTACGACCTGGTGCTCCTGGACTTGGATGGGTTCAAGAAGATCAACGACGCCTTCGGGCACGACGCGGGTGACGCGGTGCTGGTGGAGGCCGCGAGCCGGCTCACTGCGGTGCTCAGCGAGGTCGACGGCGCGTGTGTGGCCCGGCTCGGCGGGGACGAGATGGTGCTGGTGTGCCCGTCGCCGGCCCCGATCGCGGGGATGCTCGGCGCCGAGGTGGTGCGGGCTCTGGCCGCGCCGATCACGGTGCCGGGCGGCCGGGAGCTGGCGGTGCGGGCCAGTGTCGGTGCCGTGTCAGCGATGGCTGGCGATGACCCGCTGCGGGTGCTGCGGGCTGCGGATATCGCGCTGTACAAGGCCAAGGCCAACGGCGGCGACTCGGTGGCTGAGTACGACCGGGCTGCGGGTTTGCCGCTGGTGGAGATGCGGCCGGTGGTGCGGTTGCGGGCGATGGCTGGGACCGCTCGTGTGCTGGGTGGTGCGGCATGACTTCCACGGTGGCTCTGGATTTGGCTGATGCGTTGGCGCAGTTCCGCGCGGGTCTGTCGGCGTTGACTGACGCCGGGTTGGAGCGGCGGGCGGCCGAGGTGGCGGCGTTGCCGGGCTGGTTCGCTGGCGAGCTGCGCCGGATGGTGGATGACGAGCGTGAGTCTCGCCGTACGGCACCTCGACCGGTGACGTCGGCGCGGTCGCGGGCGCTGCGGGTCGCGGCGGTGGTGGCGGTGGCGGGTGCTCCGGCGTCGGTTCTTGCCGGTCGGGCGATGTCGGATTACGCCGGTGAGGCGCCGCAGGTGCTGCTGTACTCGCCGGTTGTCGCGGTCGGCCTGGTGGTGGCTGTGGTTGGTGGCATCCGGCTGGCCCGTTGGGTTGGCGACCGCCGGTATCCCCTTGCGGTGGATGTGGCCGAGGCTGACCTGGACTCTGTTGGTCGGGAGCTGCTGGCGCAGGTCCGGGCCCGTCGCGCGGCGGGTGGTGAGAGCTGATGCCGACGCTACGGATTCCGACGCTCGCTGGTGTCAGCTTCCGCGCGACTGGTCGGTCGAGCATTCGCAGTGACCGGCGGGGCACGGTGGTGTCGTACACCGGCCGCCTGATTCTCAACGGCCATGAGGTGTTGTCGCCGGAGCAGGTGCGCGCTGATTGGGCCGCGCGGGGTGAGACGGCCCTGCGGGAGGCGGACCGCACTGAACACATCGACCCGGCTGGGCACGCCTGGGCCAAGGGCGTGTGCGGGGCCTACGCGACGGCGGTGCAGCTGCTCGACTCGTGGCTGGAGCAGTTTGGGCCGGCGGCGGGGCTGCCGCTGAGCGACGTCGTCGCGGCCATCAAGGTGGCCCGGGCGGCGGTGTTCGAGCAGGCACCGGCCGAGGTTGACGACCTGGGGCGGCTGAGCATCTCTGCGGCCACGGGCATGTTGCTCACGCTGGCCGGGATCCTGGCCGTGACGGCCTCCTACGAGTGGGAGGTGACGCGGTGACGGTGGTGCAGGGCGGCCCGGATTTGGGTCAGCTGGCGTTGCAGGACCGGCGGGTGGCTCGTGATTTGGCTGCTGCGGAGCGGGAGCGGCTGCTCGCTGAGCAGCGGATCGCCCGCGATGACGCGCAGGCCGAGCGTCGGTTGCGGATGCAGGACGGCAAGCTGCAACTCGCGGCCCAGCGGGACCGGGTGAAGGCTGATCGGGCTGAGCGGCGCCGTACGGAGCGGGAGGCTGCCCGGGAGGCGAAGCGGGCGCGCAAGCAGGTCCGTCGGGCGGAGCTTGGCGCGTGGGTGCAGCGGCGCGTGGAGTACGTGCGGGACAACGCTGCGGCTGTCTACTGCGGGCTGGTCTACGGGCTGGCCGTGTCTGGTGCGGTGTATGGGCAGGTCGACGCGGCCCGTGCGAGCGGGTTGCCGACGCCGGTCGGTGTGATCGCCGCGGTCGCGATTGAGGGCACCGGGTTGGCGATGGCGCTGACCGCCCAGCAGCAGCGACTCCGGGGCGAGCGGGCGACGGTGGCCCGGTGCCTGATCTGGATCTGCACGGCGGCGGCGGTGGCGATCAACGCGATTGGTCACGGCAGCGAGCCGGTGAAAGCGGTCGGGCTGAGCGCGCTCAGCGCGCTGGGGATCATCGTCTACGAGGTGCGGTCCGGGGCCAAGCACCGCAAAGCGTTGCGGGATTTGGGCATGATCCCGGAGCCGCCGGAGCGGTTCGGGTGGCGCCGGTGGCTGACCTACCCCCGGGAGACGTTCGCGGCGTGGCGGGTGGACGTGCGTGGCCGGCTCAGCCCGGGGGCGAAGGCCCTGATCGCGAAGGCCGACGAGCGGCGCGCGGCGAAGCAGACTCGGATCGAAACGCGGCGTGCGGCCAATAGAGCCCAGCTTGAGGAACGTCGTGGTGAGCGGCGCCAGGTAGCGGAGGCAGAGCGGGAGCGGAAGCGGCAGCAGAAGATGACCTCCGAGGTGGCCGGTCGTGCCCGTAAGGCGGCGCAGGCGGCGACCAAGAAGGGCGAGGCCGGTGCGGCGTTGGACGCGCTAGTGCAACTGGCACACACCGGCACACCGGCAGCGCTGACGGAAGCGGAAGCACGCACTGCTGCCGCCGAAGCGCGGGCGGAAGCGGAAACGGCCCTCCGGGTAGAAGCGGAAGCGGAAGCAGCGACCGCTACGCGGCGGGCGGAAGCGGAAACGGCCCTCCGGACGGAAGCGGAAGCGGAAGCGGTGACTGCGACGCGGCGGGCGGAAGCGGAAGCAATGCGCCGGGCGGAAGCGGAAGCGGAAGCAGCGACCGCTACGCGGCGGGCGGAAGCGGAAACGGCCCTCCGGACGGAAGCGGAAGCGGAAGCAGCGACCGCGTTGGGCGAGCTGCGGTCGGTGACTGCGCAGTCGTCGCGGACTCAGGGACAGCTCGACGCGGAGCTGGCCGAGGCACGCCGCCAGGCGCAGCACGCCGACGCCGAGTCGGTGCGCGCCGAGCGGGAGCTGCTCGTGGCACGGCAGGCCCAGAACCGGGCGGAGGCCCTGGCCGAGGCCGCCCGGCAGGAGGCCGCAGACCTGCGTACCGCGCTGACTCAGGCCGCCGCGGAGTCCGGCCGCCGGCCACGCCGTACTACAGCGTCGTCAAAGCCGGCGGCTGAGCCGGTGCTGTTCGACGGCCAGCCGGTCCCACACGTCGAGCGGGTCAGCCCGGAGACCGTGCGCGCGGTGTTGCAGGCCCGCACGGACCACCCCGACGCCACCCAACGGGAGCTCGCCGAGCAGGTGTCCACCTCCGAGCGGACCGTCCGCACGGTGCTGACCGCCGTCGCGGCCAAGGACGGCCGCGCCTCATAACAGCTCATAACTGTGGGTCGTGAGCTGCGAAAACGCTGATGGGAGGAGGTAGCGCGATGCGTAACGAGACGACCCTGGCGGAGCCTGAGGGCGGCCAGGTGGAGGCGGTGGAGATGCCGGAGCCGGATCTGTCGGTGATGGCCGAGCAGCCGGTGGAGGCGGCGGAGCAGCCGCAGGACAAGTCGGAAAAGGCGCAGGACAAGCAGGAGTTGACGGAGACGACGCCGGCGTCGGTGGGCCTGGTGGTGGGCCTGGTGGTGGTGTCGATTGTGGCTGCGGTGGTGGTGGCGATGTGGATGGTGTCGCCGCTGCTTGCGTTGCTGCTGGGGGCTGGGCTGATTCTGGTCGCGGTGCTGGCTGCCGGTGGGTGGCTGGCCTGGCAGCGATGGACGCGCCGGAGCAAGACCGGCCGGGACCGCTCGGGCCGGGACGGTTCCGACCGGTCCGGCAAGTCACCGCGAGGCCGGGGCAAGACCGACGGCTGGTGGCCGTTTAGTCGGGGTAAGAACACTCCTGCTGGTGGCAAAACTCCTGGTGGCGGGGGGAAGGCGCCTAAGGGTGGGGCGGCCCCGAAGGGCGGGAAGGCTCCCGGCGGGAGGCCGGCTGGTGGGGGCAAGGGCGGCGGCTGGTGGCCGTTTAGTCGGGGGAAGAACACTCCTGCTGGCAGTAAAACCCCTGGTGGTGGGGCTAAAAACCCTGGTGGTGGGGGCAAGGCCCCGGCCGGTAAGGCCCCGAAGCTGCCTAAGGCCCCCGCTTCTGGCGGTAGGCCGACCGGTGACGCGCGGCGTCGGGCCAGGACGGCGGGTGGGGCGGCGCTGTTGGGCCTGGTGGGGCTGGTGCGGGCGGCGCGTAAGAGCAAGTCCGGGGACCGCAAGTCCGGGGACAAGCCGGGCAAGGACGAGCCGAAGCCGCGCTATGCGCGGGCTACGCCGGGTGGGTTGGGGCCGGAGACGGTGATCGACGTGGACCTGGACGACATCGCCAGCCCACAGAGCAAGAGCCATCCAGGTAGCTCGACCGGGTCGGCCCGGTCGCATCGTTCGGCGCCGCGTACCGCGCCGTTTGACTCCGGGGCCGCCGCTGGCAGCGGGTGGTGGCGCCGGTCTGTGTCGACATCGCTGCATTCCACCCCACATGGGGTGAGTCCTGTTGGTGACCAGTTTGGAGGACCAGAGATGAGCACGATCACGACCAGCGGCAGCACTAGCGCTGACCAGGACGCGATGCGGGTAGCGAACCGCTACGCCGAGATGATCGAGAAGGCCGAGACGTTGCAGGCCCGGGCGTCTGCCTGCCGGGACGCGGCTGACCAGTACCGCCGTGACGCCCGGGACAACCAGGAGTCAGCGGAAAACCACAAGATGGCCGCCCGCACGATCCGCGACGTGAACGTGGCCCACGAGCACGCGGTGGCAGCGCGTGAGGCCGAGGCGGAAGCGGCGCGGGAGATCTTGGCGGCGCGGTTCTACGAGGCGCAGGCCGAGCAGTACGAGGCGGATGCCCGTTCGATCGGGTTCTGACCGCGCGGGGGCCGCGCCGCCGTTCGGCGCGGCCCCGCACCCCTAACCCCCTGACCAGGCACATCGGCAAGGAGGCGTCGTGACGAAGCGGCGAGCGGTAGGCATCGAGTGGAAGACGTTCTGGGCCGTTGTCGCACCGCTGTGCAGCGCGGTGTGGGTGGCGGTGTGGCTGGTCACCGGGTCCGCGGTGTGGATCGCCGGCCTGGCCACGGTGCTGCTCGCGGCGGCCGCGGCGTTCGGCGCCCGGATGCTGGTGCGGATCTCGCCGATGTTCGCCCGGCTGGGTGAGCCGGCGAAGGCCCGGATTGTGGGGTGGCTGGTGGCGGCGGTAACCGTCTACACGGGCTGGTCGATGCTGGCGTTGACGCTGCCGGACATGTGGCCGGTGTGGGCGCTGGTCCTGCCCGCGTTGGGTGGGAGCACGTGGGTGTTGGCGCGGGTGCATCAGTACCTGCTGCGGTACGCGCCGCCGCCGGCCCGGCCGGCTCCGGCCGCGGCGGCGTTGACCACGACGGCGCACGGCCAGTTGGCGCTGACCGCCGAGGATCTGTCGGGGCCGCGTGAGGGTGAGCCGCATCTGGCCTGGTTGCTGCGTCTGGCGGTGCGTCGGGCTGGTCTGGATTGGCTGCGGATCTCTGACCCGCGGATGGTCGGCCCGGCGGATCGGCCGTTCGGGGCGCGGGTGCAGGCGTGGGCGCCGATCGAGCTGCGCCGGGTGGTCAAAGGACGGGTCCGCGTGGAACAGGCCCCCCGGCTCGACGACCACGACGTGCGGCGTATCGCCCTGGCGCTGCGCGACATCACCCGCCGCGACATCGCCCCGGACTGGGTGAGCATCAGCGAGGACCCGGACCGGGTCGGCATCTACACGATTCAGGCCAACACCGAGGACGTCATGAAGAGAGTCCGCCCTTATCGGGAGCAGCCCGATGAGCTGGTCGACGCGTCCGGTCGGCCGGTGTGGCGGCGTCTGGCCGAGCCCTGCCACGCGTTGTGGGGCATGGACGGGATGCCGATCGGCGTGGACGTGGCCCGGCACGCCTGGATCCTCGGCGCGTCAACCGGCGGCAAGTCCGCCTTTATCCACCGGGAGTGGGCGGACGTGACCCGCTGCGAGGACGCGTTGATCTGGGTGGCTGGCACCCGCAAGCTCTACGACCTGGTGGGGCAGTGGCTGGAGCCTTACCTCGGCACGGACATGCGGCCGCCGCTGGACTGGGTGCGCGCGGACGCCGAGGGCGTGTTGCACATGCTCATCGCCGTGATGGAGATCGCCCGCTGGCGCCAGGACCAGCCGTTTAGCGCCCGCCGCGACTTCAAAAAGATCATGGTCTATATCGATGAGGGAAGCTTCGCGCTGAACACGAAGATCAAGCTGCGCTACGACGGGGCGGAGGTGACCGCCGGTGACATGTACGCCGAGTGCACCCAGGCCGTTGCCAGCGCGGGAATTTACCTGGTCGTGGCCACGCAGCGGGGGGTGCATCACGCGTTCGGTGACCGGGGCGGCGACGCCAGCGCGAACATCGGTCGGGAGATCGTGCTGATGTCCGGTGACGAGCAGGAGGCCGGCCGGGTCACCGGAAACTACAAGCTGCCCCCGTTGCGCCACCGCGGCGAGTGCTACGCCCGCCTGGGCGACGGCGAGCCGGTCCGGGCGAAGATCGAGTACGTCCAGACCAGCGACCCGTCCCGGCCGGTGCTGCATGATGGGCCGAAAGTTGACGAGATCGCCTGGAACCGGCGGCACCACCAGCGGGACCTGGACGCCGGATCGGCGCAGGCCGCCGGCCCTGTCTACGCCGACCGGCACCAGGTCGTCACCGAGGAGTACCTGGCCGACCTGCGCGGCGCCCGCGCCCGCAGCTCGGCACAGGCCAGCGCGCCCGCGCCCGAGCGCGACGCCGAGCAGGCCATGGCCTCAGCCATCACCTCGATTTTCGCCAAGCTCGGCGGCAAACCCGCCGCCGTACCCGCCCCTACGGAGCCGGCCGGCCCGACGGCCGAGCCGACGCCGTTGGCGGGGTACCGCACCCGCGCCGACCGGGTAGAGGCGGCGGTGCGTCAGATCTGGCGCACCACCAACGCCCCGGCCGGGCCGCGCGACATCCTCGCCGCGCTGCACGAGGCCGGTGACAGCACCGCCACGCCGCAGCTGGTGTCCAACGCGCTGACCCAACTCGCCCAGCAGGGCCGCATCACCCGGCCGCAGACCCCGGACGGGCGGGCAGCGACGGGGCAGTACCTGCCACCCGAGGCCGCCACCACCACGGCCACCACGGTTACGGCCAGTAATTCATAACCCGTCATAACCGCACGCCCCCTCCCCCCTGTGAGGGGCCCCTACGCAGGGGACAACCCCCTCCCCGGCCGCTGTTATGAGACCCCCTGTTAGGTCACCGTCTGTGAAGGAGTTCCCGTGTCCCGTGTCACCGAGCTGGAGTCCGAGATCGGCCGTCTGACCCGCAGCGCACCCACCGAGGCGCTCCAGCGGCGCATCGACGGCCTGACCGCCGAACTGATCGCCTGGCAGCTGTCCGGGGCGCGGATGCACGCCGCCGACGACGCCATCCGCGCCGCGGCCCGCCGCTGTCACCGCGCCCACACCGGCCGCCGCCGGTGGCCGGTCGTGGCCGGCGCGAGCGGTCTGCTCGGCACCGTGGCCACCGCCGGGCACCTCGCCGCCGACGGCGCCGGCCCCCCACTCATCGGCGGCGTGTTCCTAGCCACCGCCGCCATTGCCCTAGGACTGACCGCTGTTGACCGGGCCCGTGACGCCCGCGCGCTCGCCGCCGCCACCACCGACATGCACACCGCCCAGGCCCGGTACGCCGCCCTCGTCGACCGGCACACCCCCGCCATCGCGAGCCAGCCGCCCGCCACCACCCAGGAGGCGTCATGAGCCAGCCCGCAGCCCGCACCCACCAGCACGACACCGCCGTGCGGTGCTGCGACCACTGGCCACCAGCGAACCGGGTGACCACCATCGGCACCGTCTGGGCCGACCGCCGCCGCCTGGCCCACGCCGCCCGCTACACCGGCTGGCTCCTGCTCGCCCTGGCCGCCGTCGTCGCCGTCCACACCCTGCTACTACCGGCCACCACCGCGTGGGCCTCCACCCACGGCCCGTGGGGCTGGACCCTCTGGGCCGGCTGGGCCGCCGTGTCCCTCGCCGCCCTGCACCAGGGCGTACTCGCCCGCCGCCGCTCCCACACCGCCAGCTACGTCCTACACGCCGCCACCGTCACCGCGGTCCTGATGTCCATCGCCGCCGGCGGCGGATGGCCCCAGACGCTCACCGCCACCGCCGGCGCCGCCGCCGCATGGCTCATCGCCGTCCTCGCCGCCCGCCGCTAAACCGATAGGAGAACAAGATGAACCACCAGCCGATCCCACAAGACGAGCGACACCTACTGAGCGCCGCCGCCGAGCTGGTCGTGGACTCACAGTTCGGCTCCACCGCGATGCTGCAACGCAAACTGTGCATCGGTTTCGCCACCGCCGCATGGCTCATGGACACCCTGCACGAGATGGGGGTGGTCGGCCCCGCCGTTGATGGGGCTCGCGACGTCCTGATGCGTCCCGCCGACCTACTCCACCTGTACGCCACTCTCACCAGCCGCTAACACGGCGCGGGCGGCCCCACCGGCCTGGACAGCTCCCGGGGCCGCCCGCCACTCCCTAGATCCGCAACAGATGACAGGAGCTAACCCATGATGCACCGCCCGTTCGCCACCGACATCACCGGCGCGACCGACGAGTACCGGTTGGATGTCGTCTGCGATCCCGACCCCGACAACCCCCAAGCGATCGCATATTTCATGGCGATCACGATGGACGCGGCCTGCCACCAGGCGCAGCGGCTACTCGCCGCCGTTGACGGCCCGGCCGACCGCTACGGCGAGCTGTATGCCCATGACGGCGACGGCATCGCGCTCTACTGCGACACCATCCACCTGCCCGCGTGAGCATTCACCACCTACAGCCGGGCGGCCCGTTTCCGCGGGTCGCCCACGCGTGGATTCCTCTACCGCACAGCGATGTCCGGCTTGTACCAATATGTGCCTGGTTGTGGGACAGATCCATACAGGATATTGATATACCGGCGCGTGTTGGGTCTGCATCCAGCGTGCACGTGGACGTAAGATCACCGGGTTATCAGACTTTGAGGGAGCGCCTTCGCTCAACCCCTAATTCCAGACAGCAAGAGAGCCCCACACCCCGATTCGTTTGGCGGCGAGAAGGGTATGAGGCTCCAACAAGCTCGGAGGCAACAATAGCACCTGGCCCCGGGCTGGGTGCACTCTTGTCTTCGAACACGTTTTCTGCGTGTCGCGGTGACGCCCATCTGCCCCAGCCCTTCCCCTATGTCGTAGCGCAAGCTGCGGCCGTTTCGCCGTGGCACAAGCCGGCGGTGTCGCGATGAGTGGCGCGGTGGTGGCTGCGGAACGGGTGGTTGCGTCTGGGCACTGCCCGGTGTGCGCTGCACGTGGGCAGGCGGTCCTAGCTGCCCCGGGGCGTACGCGGTGCGTCGTGCACCTGGGCCTGTCGGTGGTGGCTGTGGAGGCCACCCGGGCGGGTCAGTTGCGGTTGGCGTTGCCGGATGTGGCGCGGGTGCCGCCGCTTACTGGTCAGCGGGTGCCGTGTGTGGACTGCGCTGCCGCCGGTGTGGCCGGGTTGGGTGTGTCACGCGATGGGCCAGGCTCGGCGCCGTTGTGTTTGGGGTGTTGGCGGCGCCGTCAGCGTCGCGCGGCGCGGCGGGGGTTGACGCCGGAGGAGTCCGGCTGGCTCGCGGAGCTGGTCGAGCGGTTGGCGTGTCAGACGTGTGGCGGGCCGGACCAGGTCGCGGTGGTGGATCTGCCGGTGGAGGTGGTCCGGAAGCGACGGTGGCGTCGCCGGCAGCGTCGCCGTGAGCTGCGCCGGCAGCGGCGGCAGGAGAGGCGGCAGAAGCGGCAGCGGGGGGAGAGTGGCCGCCGCCGTCAGGGGTGTTGGCGGTGTGGGGATGAGGCGTGGATCGCGTCGTCGGCCCGCGCGGCACAGGCCGCCGAGGCGGAACAGGCCGCCGCAACTCAGCGGCGTGTGGACGAGTTGCGGGTGGCGCATCGGGCGGCGGTGAGGCGGGTAGCGCGCGCTGAGCGGCGGCTGACCGGTGTGCAGGCGTGGCGTGACCGGGTGGAGGCTGTCATTGCCGCGATGCCGACGTTGTCGCGGACCGGGCCGCGGGGACAGCTGCAGCTCAAGCAGAGCCCCACAGGCCGCGCCCGCGCGGTGTGGCTGATCGCCGATTTCCTGGCGCGGGCGGCTGCGGATCGGGCCGAGCGTGGGGTGAGTGGCCGGGGCCGGCCGTCACAACATCCGTTAGTGGTCGGTGTGATGGCTGTTGCCGCGGATCCTGCCGCGGGCCGGCGGTCGATGGCCGGACTCGCCCCCACCGCGGCCCATGCCGGAGTGGCCGCCAGGACGGTCACTACCGCGTGGGCGTGCAGCGAGCGGGTTGGTGCCACCGTGCGGACGGAGGCGGGCCGGAACTGCTCTTTGGCCGAGCGGGAGGACACCGGGCTACGCCGGCGCCGCACCGTGTTTGATTTCGCGCCCCTGCACACCTCACCGTTCGACCCCACACCACACCTCGGGGAGGCAACCGCGGTGGTGGCCCAGCTGCTGCAGCGCGCCGTGCAGCTCGTCGACGAGCACCAGGACGCTGTGGCCGCCGCCCAGACCGCGGCGGCCGCCGCGCAGACCCAGCTGCTCGACGCCCACGCCACAGCGGCCGAACGCACCGCCGAGGACCTCCAGCTTCAGGCGAGTGTGAGCGCCGTATGGGTGCCCGATGCCCGCCAGGCGCTTATTACCGCTGTCGCTGCCCGCGGCCGAGCCAACCAGCCCACCACCACCTCAGCCGACCGGCACCCTCACCAGGCCGCCCACCCCACTGAGGACACCGTGCGCGCGGCGTTTGACCTCGCCAACCGCATGACCAATTTTTTCCACCCTCCCCGTATGGGGTTAAGCAAGAAATCTTCTTCCGGTTACAGGGGGTACCACTCCTTCTCAGCGTCAACGTCACTAGCCGCCGCACGACAACGGCCTGCCGGCCGGGGACAAAAACCAAACGGCGGCGCTTCGCGCCCAGCACCAACGAGGGGAGTGACCGGGCCGACATCGCCTACGCGTCCTAGGACGACCAACGGAGGGAGAGGCACACCACCGGCACATCCCCGCCGCTCAGCGGCTGCGGCATGGGCGAAACCCCTCGCCCGCAGCCTGGCTGGGCGGTGGGACTTCCTCGCCCAATTCCTGACCGACCATGGGGGTGCCGACCAGCGTGGCGCTGACCGCGAGCGGGGACGACGCATCGCGATGATCGCCGCCACCCTCGCACCCCGCCTCAGCGGGGACTGGACCGCCGACGACATCGTCCGCCTGGTCGAGCACCACGGCCTCACCGGCCGCTACGCCGAAACCCGCACCGTCATCCCCGCCGGCGACGCCCACTCCCCCCTGTCCTACCTCGCCGCAGTCCTCGATAGGGCCCTCACCAACCCCAACGCCGAGATATCCCACCCCTCACCCGCACGCGACACCGTTGACCGCGACCGCCGCGCCGCAGACCACGCCGCCACCCTCGCCCACACCACCGACCGCCACGCCGAATGGGCCGCCCGCGAACAGGCCCGCCAGGCCGAGCGCGCCGGGCCCGGCCACAGCCGCCACGCCGCCCTCGCCGCGGCTCGTGCCGCAACCCGCGGTGACCACACCGCCGCCCGCACCATCGCCGCAACCACACAGCCCGCCACAGCCACCCCGCAGCAGCACCGCACCACCGACGAGGACTGGCCGCACACCGCGCAACCCGGCTCCGGTCTGCCCGCCGGCCTCGACCGCTAATCCGGGCCGCGCATCAGCGGATTTTCCGGCATCTGACCAGCATGGTCATGCATCCAGAGGCGTGCGCTATAGGCAGCATATTTGCCATCTTCACAGTGTTGGGTACGCTGTAGATATCTACAGCGTGTCGAGTGGAGGATGGTAGCTGTGACGCTGCACAACTATGAGCCGGTGGGGAACGGGCTTCGTACGGATCATCCGGTGCCGGGTTTGCCCTTCGTTGACGATGCGCATATCCCGGTCGAGGATCGGCGGGCGGTAGAAGCTGTCGGTCGTAACCGCGGGAAGAACATGTGGGGGCGCACGGACAAGTGCGCTGATGGCGGGTGGGTGGCCTACACCTCGGACCCGAAGCGTCTGGACCTGGCGTGGTGTGTGCGTTGGCATCCGGAGCATGGCCGTTCGGTGGTGCTGTACCGCAACGCCGACTCGTCGGGCGCGTACATGACATTCATGAAGACAGCCCAGCTGTTCCGCGCCGGTGGCTACTGGTGGGACGGGGCTACCTGGTACCGGCCGGGGCAGATTTTCGACTGGGCCAGCGAAGTGCATGTGCAGCGGCAGGTTCCCGCTGCCTCGACAGTGACCGCGGCCGACATAATCACCGGTGGCCTAGGTGATCGGGCGCGCGTCCTTGGTGTCGAGGACGTCGACCTCGACGCCGCTTTGCAGGGTCCCTGGACCGCTCACCTCGCGGCCTGGGTCGCCACGCGAAGTGACACCTCACGAGCGTTGTCTCGTTGCGTGGTGCAGATGACAGCACCGGAGCTGGCTGCGGACCAGTTGGTTACGGTGACCGAGATGGCGGAGATCGCCGGACTGAGTCCGTCGACTCTGCGCGCCTACCTCACTCGTGGAGAGAGCACCGTTCCGACGCCGCAGGCGGTCGTGGGAGGCCGCAGCATGTGGGCGCGTGTCGTCGCCCAGGAGTGGGCCGAGCAGCGGCGTCGCTCTCCTGACGGGGCCGCCAGCGCTATGGCCGCCCACCGTGACAGCTCACACCTGTCCCTCGGCGTCAACGACCTGTGGCAGCAGTTCACGAACACCTTCGCCATGCAGATTCGGGAGTCACCTACGCTGCGCAAGCGTCTGGCGCTGCGGTGGCGCACCGAGGAGTCCGTGCGGGAGATCGCCACCGAGTTGAGTTGGACGGTGGCTGCCGACCTTGACTCCATCGTGCCTACCCATCTGCTGGCCAGAACGATCCGAGGCGCTGTCTTGGACGAGTTGGCGACGAGCCACCAGATGCACGGCGGCGAGCACGACTACACCATCTTCCAGGACGTGGCCGAAATGCTGGACTGGCTCGTGCGTCACGAGCCACGCCTGGCCGCCCGCACCATCACCGAAATCATCGGTGAGGCCGAACGCCGCCAAGGCATCCCAAGAGAGGCCGTGACGCAGGCGATCACCGACGCACTCCACCTCGACGGCGCGTTAGACGCCGCAGAATACGACGAGTTCCTAGAACGGGCACTACCACCAAGCTCCTGACACGGCCCGCGCACGAAGGAAGAAGGACATGGACGCGCAGGAACGTGAGCGAGTCGAGCGGGCAGTAGTCGCGTTCGCCTCCGCGATCACCTGGACCAATTGACCGCCACCGCCAGGCCCACGAACTTGAAGGAGAACCAGGTATGCCCTCCAGCCGCTCGACGTCCGCTGAGGACACCGTGCACAAGCCGGTTTCGATGCCCTGCCCCTCCGACCGCGACGCCGCCGAGCGCGCCGCCGCAGTGATTGAGGACGACAAATGAGCGGCCTGCCCGAGGACATCGCCACGCAGGTGCGCCAGATCGCCGAACAGCTCCACGACGTGCTGGTCAAGCAGATGGCCGTGGCCGACCCCGCGCCGGAGGCACAACTGTTGTGGCAGGCCGCGAAGCTGGTCAACACGGCCGCCGGTGGTCTGGACTACGAGACCGGGTCGCCAGCTGACCAGCGGTTCTCCCGCTGGTGGGACGTGGCTGACATGGGCTCGGACATCGCGGGCACGGCGATGGAGATCGCCGGGCAGGGCCTGGCGGTCGAGCACGCCGCCGCCGAAGCGGAATTGTTCGGATCGATGGACGCCGGATTTACCACGACCATGGGTACGGCGATCGTGCAGCTCTACCCGAAAGCTGAAGAGTCGACTCAGACGCTGACGGTCAACGCCGACGCCGACCCGCTACACCCGCTGACCGTGACCGCCGACAAGGGTACGGCGCCGACGCCACGCCCGTACACGGCAGCCAGCCTGCTGCGCGTCGATCACGCGATGCGCCGGCTCGGGCAGGCGCTCGGCGACGTCGTCGACCACCAGGACGACGATCTCTGAGAAGCGGAGAATGAAGATCATGACCGATGCCAACAGCACCGTCTACGACCAGTACCACCGGCCGCTTCCCGGCGGCGGGTTCACCTGCGAGCGGCTGCACTGTACTCACGTAAACGGCCGGGCCGAGCTGATCGAGCGAGACCTGGCCCAGGAGCTGGCCGACGTTGGCCAGGAGCCGCCGACCCCGGAACGGGATCGCACGCCCGGTCCAGCGCCGTTCTGAGCGACGCGCCATCGGCCTAGCCGGGCTGTCTACCTCGTTGTGGTGTTCACGCGCCTTGGCGGCGCGTGGCCCGGCCCTTGGCGGGCCGGGTGTCGGTGGCCGGCAGGGCGGCGACGGCGGGGTGGTCGGCTGGTGGCCTTTACCAGATGCCCGACTGCCGCCAGGTCCGCGTTGACGTCGACGCCGGCCGTTGCGCTGGACCGTCGATATCCAGGACGGCGACCAGGTCGACGGCCTCACCACCGAGCAGGTACAGGCCCTGCTGCGCCGCGAGGCCGGCCGGTAGCGAGCCGTCTACCTGTGGCCGGGCCACGCCCTTTGGCGGCACGTGGCCCGGGGCCCTGGACGAGTAGGGGGCAGGCTGTGCCGGTCTTCGGCGTATGCCGGTTGGACCCAGTCAGGTCTTCGACTGACCGGCCCAGCTGTACAGGGTGCTACGGATTTGGGCACCTGCAGGTGGGTATGGGTGGTGTGGTACCTGATTAGGCCGTCATCACTGATATCCACATGATGCCCATGTGGGGTGTGGTCGGGGGCGCGGTGGTGGCGGAATCCCGGCCGGCGTCGGGGCGTTACACCCTGCGTACGACCGAGGAAGCGACCCGCCCGTGGGGTGGGTGAGGCCCGGAATGACGGGGGCCCGCCGGTCGTTACACCTGGACCCGGCACCGTGTGTGTCCCCCGGACCGCGGTAGCCGAGGAACTTCCTTCCCCCTTTTCTGTTGAGCGCCGGACGGTGCTCGCACCCTGCGCCCCCCTTTTGGGTGCGTGTGGGGTGTCGACCCCCGAATGGAGCATTCTCATGAACACGATTCTGCGTCGTAGTGTGCTGGCCCTGGCCGCGTCCGCGACCCTGGGCGGAGCCTTCGCGGTGGGCGCCACGCCCGCAACCGCTGCCGGCAACCCGGACAAGGTGGCCGAGGCCTCGTCGTGGCTGCAGGAGGAACTGCTGAAGTTGCAGCCCGGCACGGCCGACGGCGGTGTCTACACCGACAAGCCCGGCTACCACAACACCCGCGTAGCCAACAGCCCCACCGACTACTCCGTCCTTGACGACAACGACCAGGGCGGACCCTCGGACAAGGCCGCCGCCTACGACTGGACCTTCTCGGAGGCCACCAACATCGCCGAGTACTC
>NZ_KB905360.1:23871-59197 GCF_000378845.1 Salinispora pacifica DSM 45544
GGTCACCAGCTTCGAGAACAAAGAGGCACTACTCAGCGTTCTCCGAGGCGAGACCGTGGACCAGTGGCGGCTCAACAAGTGAGCCGACCGGGTCGCTGACCACACCGCCGGGCTAGGCAGCGAGTACAGCACCAGCTAGACCAGCACAGTCAACACTGCGCCAAGAGGGAAAACACGCTGTTGGCCGGCACCCGAACCGGGCGCCGGCCAACAGCCGTACCTAAGGCCCACCGCCCGGGACTGCTGGCCAATAGCGAGTCGCCTATTCAGTGCCAGCCGGTACCTGCTTCTGATCATCAGGAGTGGTGTAAACCTGCAGCAGTAGCTGAGCCAGCGCTCGAAGGTCTTCAGGTGTCATCTCTGCCTGTAGCGACTTCGCGATCTTGTCGGGAGTGCCGCCGAGGTGCCTGATGGCCGACGCGACCTTGCGCGGACGTCCGCCTTTTTCTCGGCTGTCGACAGCGGCTTTGGGGACTGCAGTCTCGTTAACCGCGGTTAATTCTGGCTTGTGCTGGCGCTGTCGCAGTTCCTCAAGTTGCTCTGTGGGTGGTAGCTGGTGGAGGTCTCGCACGTCTCGTAGTGGCACCTCACCCGACCTCAGCATCGACTGCAGCTCCGGGGCAAGCTTGAGCAGGTTGAGTCGCTGGGTCACCCATGCAGGAGTGCGGGATAGGCGTTCGGCTGCTGCCTTCCCTGTCCTGCTCTCCTCCACCAGGAGTTGAACTGCTCGCGCCTCCTCGATCGGGTCCAGGTTTTCCCGGTCAAGGTTCTCGGCTGCGGTGGCACCGACCCAGGTCTCTCGGCTCTCAGCCAAGTGGTTCTTGACGATGATGTCGAGTGTGGCCAGGTTGGCCAGCAGTGCGGCTGCGCGCCGCCGGCCGCCGGTGACTTGCACCCAGAGGGCTTTACCGACCGCAGGTCCGTGCTCGGGGTAGATCCGTAGGAACGCTTCCCGGGGAACGACGGCACATGGCTGGAGTTGTCCGTGCGTTCGCATCGAGTCCGCGATGCTTTCGATCTTCGCGTGATCGGTATCGAGGTCTCGGGTGTTCAGTGGGTTGGCTGCGATCTGCTGTACGCGAGCCGTCCGTGGCGCTGATTCGGCAAGGGCGGGAACGCGTGCCTCAGGTAGGGCCGGCTCGCTGGCGAGGTCTGACAGGTTGATTCGTTTCCCCGCCACGTCAGACCTCCTGGAGGCTTGGCGCGGTCTGCGGTGGGGTTGCTGCTGTCCCCCCATAGCCCATCTCCAGCGCCAGCCGGAAGAAGTCTTCACGCGCTTCCATCGCTACACGGTTCCGCGGATACTGCGTCACCACCATTCCCTCGGCAGATGCCCGAGAGTGCAGCTTGTAACGGCGGATGACTGCGTTGCACATGGCCCAGCCCTTGCGCTGGATGAACTGCGCGGTTTGCTGCAGGTCAGGCAGACCGTCACGCGGATCCCAGCTGTTCACGACCACTCGGTACGGGATGCCACGGGGCGCAATGACGGCCTCGATCGTACGGCTGGTGGGGTCGTAGCACAGCGGCTCCGGCACCATCGGCACGAGTACGTCATCGCACTCGTCGAGCGCGGCCTGGAGGATCCGCTCATCCTCTAGCGACCCCGGTGTGTCGACGAAGATGTGCTCGTAGTGCAGGTTCCGTAGCTTGCCAAGGTCGCGTGGGTCGTCGACCTGGGCGAAGTCGAACGGCAATCCGCCGTGCTTCTCTACCCGCTTTGACCACCAGACAGAAGACGCCTGAGGGTCCGTGGAGGCAACCATCACCGGACTGTCCGGGTCACCCACCGCTTCAGCGGTCGATCGGAGGATTGGCTCGGGGTGAACCAAAACGTCATACGTCACCGCCCCCAGGTTGACGGCGAGCGTGGTCTTGCCGACGCCGCCCTTTTGGTTGGCGATGACATGCACCTGAGTCATGTTGGCTCCGTTCCGTGTGCTTCCCTGGCCGTCACGGCCGAGGTACTTCGGATGCCGCCCCATGCTAGATCCAGTTCCGGCCTGCTCAGAAGCCTGGTCCGCCCCGGAGTGTCGGCGATTAACCGCGGTTAATCGCCGACAGGGCTCGTAGCCGTTTGATGCCTACCTCGCGGGAGATGTATGCCTTGAGAGGAGTGTCATCGGTGTCTGGTTGATGCCCTGGTTGGGTGTGGTCGGGGGCGCGGTGGTGGTGGAATCCCGGCCGGCGTCGGGGCGTTACACCCTGCGTACGACCGAGGAGGCGCCCCGCCCGTGGCGGGTGCCGCCCGTGCGTGAGCCCCGGAATGATGGCGGCCCGCCGGTCGTTACACATGAACCCGGCACCGTGAGAGCCCCGCAGGGCCGCGGTTGCCTGAGGATCTTCTTCTTGTTCTGTTGAGCGCCCGACGGTGCTCGCACCCACCCTGAACCCCCTTTCGGGCGTGGGCGTCGACCCCCGAATGGAGCACACCTCATGAACACGATTCTGCGTCGTAGCGTGCTTGGTATCGCTGGTCTGGCCCTGTCCACCGGTGTCGTCGCCGGCCCCCTGGCCACCCTCACCGACACCACCCCCACCCCCGCCGCCGCAGCGGCGGTGCAGGTGGCGAAGCCGGACATGGACACGCTGATCCCGCACGGCACCCAGGGCAAGCAGTCGCGTATCGACCTGGGTGATGAGCAGACCGCGAACGTGAAGGCCATCATCGAGGCCACGAAGAAGGCCGGCATGGGCGAGCGTGCCGCCGTCGTGGCGATCGGCACCAGCCTGCAGGAGTCGAAGCTGGAGAACCTGGGACACCTGGGTGACCGCAACGACCACGACTCGCAGGGCCTGTTCCAGCAGCGCCCGTCCTCCGGCTGGGGCACCGTGGAGCAGATCACCGACCCCGAGTACTCCACCACCGCCTTCCTCAACGGTTTGAAGCAGGTCGAGGGCTGGCAGGACATGCCCCTGACCGAGGCCGCGCAGACGGTGCAGGTGTCGGCGTACCCGTTCCACTACGCCCAGTGGGAAACCCAGGCCGCCGACCTGGTCGCCGAGCACTGGACCAGCTGACCCCGGCACCACCACCAGACCTAACCCTCAAGGGGGAAAGAAACTGTTGGCCGGCACCCGACACGGGTGCCGGCCAACAGCCATACCTGGGCGTCGCCAGGCGAGGGCATCGTGAGGACTGCCGGGTAGATGGTTCGTACTGGGGCTACCCCTGGTAGGGGCGATGAGGACACGCCAGTGCCCACCGCTCGCCCTCATCCAACTCCTCAGGTTGCGATCCCTGGTAGGGGCGATGAGGACACGCCCGACGAATACAGGCGGCCTACGGCATCAGCGGGTTGCGATCCCTGGTAGGGGCGATGAGGACATGCGGCCGGCGGTGATGGCGTCGAGCAGTCGTTGTTGCGATCCCTGGTAGGGGCGATGAGGACCGGCCAGCTCGTACGTAATCGCCTCGCCGGCGAGCATGTTGCGATCCCTGGTAGGGGCGATGAGGACCGGGTCCGTGACGGGGGCACCGTCGAGCAGGCCA
This sequence comes from Salinispora pacifica DSM 45544, assembly GCF_000378845.1. Taxonomy (NCBI): domain Bacteria; kingdom Bacillati; phylum Actinomycetota; class Actinomycetes; order Micromonosporales; family Micromonosporaceae; genus Salinispora; species Salinispora pacifica. The sequence continues at coordinate 27,365 of NZ_KB905360.1, forward strand.
CGTTGCGATCCCTGGTAGGGGCGATGAGGACCGGTCGTAGTTGAGCTGTTCCAACAGCCCGTAGTTGACGAGTTGCGATCCCTGGTAGGGGCGATGAGGACGTATTGCGGCGGCCCTGCCGGCTGCTGCTGCCCCTGGGGTTGCGATCCCTGGTAGGGGCGATGAGGACACCACGGACCAGGTGCAGCGCCTGGCGCAGGTCATGTTGCGATCCCTGGTAGGGGCGATGAGGACCCGGGATCGTGACGGTGCATCGGGAGCTGACCGGCTGGACGTTGCGATCCCTGGTAGGGGCGATGAGGACGCCCGTTCGTCCGTACTGCGGCTATGGACCGGATTATCGGTTGCGATCCCTGGTAGGGGCGATGAGGACGTCTGGCTGCCGCTACGCTTTCCGAACATCGGGACCCTCGTTGCGATCCCTGGTAGGGGCGATGAGGACGGGATCCGACCAGACGGCGGAACGGCAGGTCACGCAGGTTGCGATCCCTGGTAGGGGCGATGAGGACTCGGCGTGCTCCCGAGCAATCTGCCCCACTCGGCATCGTTGCGATCCCTGGTAGGGGCGATGAGGACGCGGCAGCCGGATCACCAGATGGTGACGCACCATCTCGTTGCGATCCCTGGTAGGGGCGATGAGGACACGCCCCCAGGCGGTCACCGTGCCATCAGGGTTGACGGTTGCGATCCCTGGTAGGGGCGATGAGGACCGGTCCGGGGTCGGGCGCACCTTGTGCACCTGGAGCAGTTGCGATCCCTGGTAGGGGCGATGAGGACCTGGAGCCGGGGGAGGGGCTGTTGCGGCTGCTGGCGGTGTTGCGATCCCTGGTAGGGGCGATGAGGACCCCAAACTTAAGTCCCTGGTTAGAGGGCTCGTGTTGGGGGAGTTGCTGGCTCATTTGCGGTGAACCTCCGGTGCTGCAGCTTACCCCGGGGTATCGCTGCAATCGGCTTAGATGATCAAAGTCTCGGTCCCGTCGGGTGCTGGATCTGGCGTTGGCGCAGAGCGTCGCTCATGTGACAGATCACTTTTCTTGTCGGTGGGTCTGTCTAGGGTGGCCGAGTTGTTGGCTGCAGCCCAGGGAGGCGCTGGTGCGGTTGCGGGTGCATGTGGTGACGCGGGCGTCGGAGATTCCGTGGCCGATGGTGCTGGCTCCCGGGCGGGGGATCGCGTACCAGTTGCTTGCGGTAGCGCATCCTGATCTCGGAGAGCGGCTACACGAAAAGGGTTCAGGGCCCTACGGCATGACTCCGATCGCGCACAGTGCTCCGGTGTTTCCTGGTGCGCGACGTCAGCGCGGCCGGTATGCGGCCGGTGGTCGGGGTGTGGTGGAGTTCGGCAGCCCACTGCCGGAGGTGGTGGAGGCGTGGGCGAGAGCGCTTCGGCAGCGAGAGATGCTCGACTGGGGCGGGGTGGCGATGCGGATCGCCAACGTGGAGGTGGTCTCGCCACCGGAGTTCGCTGGGGGGCGAGCGAGGCTGCGGACTGCCACACCGGTCGTTATGAAGCGTGGCGGTGTGGTTCCCGCGACGGTAGCGGCGCGGCGTAATGCCGGCGTTGTCGAGGCACCGGCAGACCATGCCAGATCGCAGGTCGATGCATCGGGGGAGCGGGTGTGGCTGCTGCCGACCGATCCGGAGTTCCCGGCTTACGTGCAGGGCAACCTGCGTCGCAAGGTGGAGACGTTGGGCCTGCGGAGCACCGTGTCGCTGGAATCGATCACGTGGGTCGGGCCGAAGCGGTCATTCGGCGTGGGTGGAGGTGCCAAGCCGGGTGCGCCGATCGAAGCCGGGTTGAGCGGCGATGTTGAGGCGTTGCAGGCCATCTGGAGTTGGGGGTTGGGGCAGGCAAACGCGGCGGGCTTCGGATGGATTCAGGCGTGACCACTATGGCGGCTGAGCAGGGCGACGCGCCGCTGGTGGACTGCGTGGAGCTTACGGCCCATCCGCTGCAACGCATCGGTGCGTACGCGTTGGCGGCGCTGGCCGAGGTGGATTCCGTGGCGGTGGTGTCGGGTGGGCGCCTCGAGTCGGTAGCGGCCTTGATGGCTGATCATGCTGTCGCTGCGGCGACGGGCCCCGACAGCAAGGCGCCGGAGGGCTTCTGGCTGAAGTGCAGTCTGTCGTTTTTTCCGAACTCGCCGATGAACCACCCGAGTAACGGCAAGAAGGCCCCATCGGTAGTGGCGGACGCGGTCCGGAAGTGGCGGGGCCGCCCGTCCTCCGCCCGGGATCCGTTAGCCCCGTGCGTGCTGTGCGGTCGGCCGGGGGTGGGGTTCTACGGCAAGTTGGATGTGGCGTTGGCGGAGAGCGACGCCTACCGGAACAACACACCCCGTGGTCATCAGGGGATGGCGCTCTGCTGGCCTTGTCTGTGCTGTTTCTACGCGTTGCCGTACGGCAGCCAGTTGAGCGGCGGTCCGGGGATGGCGTTGCACAGCTGGGACGAGGATTTTCTGGCGTGGACCGTTGCGGAGCAGGTGGATCGCAACCGACGGGAGATTCTCGTTGGGCGAGGCGTACCGTGGCAGCCGCCGTCCCGGGAGGTGCTCGCACTGCGGGCTCTGCGGGAGTACCGCGATGAGCTGAACGCCGGGGTCGAGTTGTTGGTCTACAGCAACAACAACCGTGGCCAGGTGCTCGACGTCCACGTGATGGATCAACCATTGGCGGAGTGGCTTCGGCGAACCAGCCAGGCGCCGGCGGCTCGGGCCGGCTACTCCGCTCTGCTGCGGGCGCACAAGACTGCGGATCGGCCCGGGGTGGTCGCGCTGGCGCGTAACGCTTTCCGGGATCCGGGCCGGATCGTGGCTACGGCCAGTGGCTGGCTGAGTCGGCGAGCGTGCGCTGGCCGGTTGCCGGCTGGTACGTCGGAGCTGGTGACGTTGTGTATGTCCTACGTCGATGAGGTCATGGGGATGGACCAGGAGAATCTTGCGGAGATCCGGGCGACGGCCGATCGGGTCGGTCAGCTGCTCGGCGAAGGTACCGCTGGGCAGTTCAACAAGTTCTACGCCGCCTTCCGTAAGCCGGCTCTGCTGCGCGGATGGTTGCGTCGGCAGGCGGCGGACTGGGCGTTGCATGGTCCGCGGACGGCCGGCGTGGGCGCCTCGGTGCCGGGACAGTCGTTGGTGAGCACGCGTGCGTACGAGTTGTTGTTCGATCCCGGGTTGGACAGCCAGGCGTGGTTCCACCGGGAGTTGTTCCTGTTCGCGGTGCTGGAGAAGCTGCATCAGCTCGACTGGCGGCCGCAGGACGCGGACCAGGCGGCCAAGGAACTGGCCGAGGACGAGGAGGACGCGATGGAGGACGAGGACCTGGTCGAGGGCAGGGAGACACGATGACCTTCCTGGCGGGCAAGGTGTTAGTCGAGGTCGTCGCGGGTGCGCCGAACAATGGTCAGAGCGAGGACAACGTCGGCAAGGCAAAGTCGATGCGGATCGGGCGTGATGTCTATCCGTACGTGTCGGCGCAGGCGTTCCGGCGGTGGTTGCGGGACTCGATGCCGGCGGAGGAGAAGCGGTCGCCGGTGACCCGGTTGGGTTCCGGTAAGAAGCAGCAGGCGTACACGGAAGGCCGCCCGGATCGGTATCTCGACGATGACCTGTTCGGGTACATGGTGGCGATCAAGGGTGGTAAGGGCACCTGCCAGCGGGACACCGTGCTGGCGACCGGCACGATGGTCGCGGTCACGCCCCGGCAGCCGAAGGAAGACTTCGGCACGATGAGCCGGGGGCTCGCGGCGGGCGAGAACCCGGTGCTGCATTGGCACGAGTTCTACAGCGCCGAGCTGGCCGGGGACCTGCTGCTTGATCTGCCACGGGTCGGGGTGTTCGAGACCGGCGGTTCCGGGCTCAAGGTGGCGTTGCCAGCCGCAGCAGCCGCGCAAGCCAAGGCAGCCGGAGCCGACGAAGTGCAGTTCCGGGACACCGTCTGCCTACGGTTGGGAATCGCGGAGCGGCGCAGACGGACAGCGGTGCTGCTGCGTACGCTTGCCGCCTTGCGGGGCGGCGCCAAGCAGTCGCTGCACTACGGCGACCGGACCCCGGCAATGCTGCTGCTGGCCCCGATGAAGGGCGGGATCAACCCGTTCACCCGCATTCTGGCCGCTCAGGACGGGCGCACTGTCTTCCGCGCGGACGTCCTGCGGGATGAGTTGCACGCGTGGGAAGACGAGCTGGAAGCGCCGGTGATCCTCGGCTGGGCACCGGGCTTCCTGAGTGACCAGCGGGCCAAGGCGAGCAACGACCTGGCGGATCTGGTCGCCGACGGGAAGGTGACGATCGGGCACCCGCGGACGATGCTGCAGGCCCTGGCCGACCGGATCGAGCAGGGTGAGCACGACGACTGGTTCGAGGAGCCAAAGCGCTGATGGGGAGGCCGGTCAGCGCGTTGGAGGTGACCGTCACCGCGCCGGTCGCCTCGTTCCGCAACCCGCTCTACGCCGCCGTTCAGCTGACTCTCGCGTGTCCACCACCGGCCACCGTCGGTGGACTGTTGGCGGCGGCCGCCGGCGGATGGGGGCGCGTCGACCCGGACACCCGTTTCGCCATGGCCTTCCAGGCGCGGGGGCGGGGAGAAGATCTGGAGACGTACCATCCGCTGGCGGCGGCCGGCGGTAAGCCGGATCCGACCCCTCGGGGGCGGCAATTCCTTGCCGGGGTGCAACTCACCGTCTGGCTCGTCGGTGACCTTGACGACTGGCGGCGTCGGCTACGCCGACCGGTGTGGCCGCTGCGGTTGGGGCGCAGCCAGGACCTGGTCGCCGTCGCGGTCCGCGAGGCGGAGCTGCAACCGGGCGGCGGCCGGCAGGGCCATGCGCTGCTGCCGGGGGAGGCGACGCGTTCGGGCACCCGGATGCGTCTGCCAACCGCCGTATCGCTCGACCGAGCCCGCACCCGGTGGGACGACTACCGCTACCACGAGGCGGGCTCCGCCGAGCGGGTGCCGTCCGGCTGGTCTGCCGCCGGCGGTCAGGTGGTGGTCCTGCTACCGCCAACTCACCCCACGCACGCCGAGCCGGCAGCGTCCGGGCGATTGGCGGAGGCGTAGCGGGGTGGACCAGGTTCTCGACCGTGTCCTAGCCAAGAGTGCCCGGTTGGGACGCCCGGCCGAGCTGCTCATCGAGCACTTGGATGCCACGCTGGGCGCGGCCGTCGACTTGCGGCGCCGGATCGGGCCGATCGCCGTCACCGAGCCGGTTTTGGGTGAACGGTTCTGGCCGGTGTCCTTGCTTGCCGCGCTGACTCACGACGCCGGTAAGGTCCCTGCCGGGTTTCAGGCCATGGTGACCGGCGGCGGGCCGTGGGGCGAGCGGCACGAAGCGCTGTCTCTGGGCTTCCTGCCACCGTTGGTGCCGGATGGTGGGCTGCTGCTGTGGGTGGCGGAGGCGGTTGTCACTCACCACCGCCCGCTGACCAGCCCGACCGGGGCCGGCCTCCGGTCGATCATGACCCTGTACGGCGGCTGTACCCTCACCGACTTCCGCGAGCGTTTCGGCCCAGTGGACCCGGCAGTGGCTGCGGCACTCGAGCGTTGGCTGATCCACGCCGGGGGACATCTCCTCGCCGCCGACCGTGCCGACGACACGGTGATCGGCCCTGACGTCGTGGCTCGAGCACATCAGGTGCTGACCGACGTACTGGGACGGTGGCGTCGCCGCCGGGCAACCGCCGATGAGGGCTTGACCGCCATCCTGCTGCAGGGCGCCGTCACCCTTGCCGATCATCTGTCGTCGGCACACAGCACTCTGCATGTCACGCAACCCATCGGCCCGGGCTTTTCCAAACGGCTACGCCAGCGGTTCAGTGAGAACGGCCGGCGGCCGTACCCGCACCAAGAGCAGTCCGGCGCGTTGCGGGGGCACCTGTTGCTGCGGGCGCCGACCGGCAGCGGCAAGACTGAGGCCGGCCTGTTCTGGGCCGCCCGGCAGGTCACTGACCTCATCGCCGCCGGCGCGGGAGCACCGAGGGTCTTCCTCGTTCTGCCCTACCTGGCGTCGATCAACGCGATGGCAGACCGCCTCGTCGGCGTACTCGGCGACCGGGAACTCGTCGGCGTGGCGCATTCCCGCGCCGCGTCGTACCACCTCGCCACCGCGATCGACGAAGCCGCCAGCGCTGACCCGGACACCCCCGGCCCGGATGGAGCGCTGCCGCTGTACGCCGCCCGCAAGGCGGTAGCTCGGCGCGCAGCCACCGAACTCTTCCGCGAAACCGTCCGGGTCGGTACGCCGTACCAGCTGCTGCGCGCGGCACTGGCTGGGCCGGCGCACGCTGGGATCCTGCTCGATTCGGCCAACTCGGTGTTCGTCCTCGACGAGCTGCACGCGTACGACCCAAAGCGGTTGGGCTTCATCCTGGCCGGCGCGGGAATCTGGGTGCGGCTCGGTGGTCGCGTCGCGGTGATGTCGGCGACCCTGCCGGCCGTGCTGGCGGACCTGGTCCGGGACGCCATCGGAGATCCGGTCGAGTTGGTCACTGCTCCGGCTGGGCTGACCCTGCCCCGCCACCGGCTCCGGTTACGCCCGCACCACCTCACCGACGACGAGGCCCTGCGGGAAGCCCGAGCTCACCTGACCGCAGGCCGCTCCGTACTCATGGTGGCGAACAATGTCGCCGACGCCCAGACAGTGTTCGATACCCTAGCCGCCGACGCCATCGCCGCACACGGCCCGGACGGTGCCCTCCTGCTGCACTCCCGGTTCCGGCGAATGGACCGCACCCGCGTCGAGCGGAAAATCATCGACCGGTACGGCGCTCACCGAACCCATTCCGGGCGTCGGTTCCCCGGCCTCGTCGTGGCGACACAGGTGGTGGAGGTCTCCCTCGACGTCGACTTCGACCTGCTGTTCACCTCCGGAGCGCCGCTGGAAGCGTTGCTGCAACGGTTCGGGCGGGTCAACCGGGCCGGTGCCCGGGAACCCGCCGACGTCGTCGTGCACGAGCCGTCCTTCGGCCCCCGCCGCGGCGAGGGCCGGCAGGTCGACTACGCCGACGGTGTCTACGACAGCGAACCCACCCGCGCGGCGATGTGGATCCTCCACCAGCACGCCGACCTCGCCGTGGACGAGGAACACGCCACGAAGTGGCTCGACGAGATCTACGCCAGCACCTGGGGACAGGAGTGGCGGCACCAGGTCGACACCGCTCGTGTCGACTTCCAACAGGCTTTCCTCACCTTCAAGCGACCGTACGACGATCGCAGCCACCTCGCCGATGCCTTCGACAGCATGTTCGACGGCACGGAAGCGGTCCTGCTCGAAGACCTGCCCGAATATGAGGCCGCGCTGACCTCGGCCACCGGCCGCGCCGAAGGCCGCCTGCTCGCTGCAGACTGGCTTATCCCGCTGCCCGGCTGGGCAGTCGGTCTGAGCCGCCTGGATCGATCCCTCGGCGTCGAAATCATCGATGGCGACTACCGCCCCGACCGGGGCCTTACCGCGATCCGGGGGACCGTCGGGGCTAACCGGTATCAGCCCGGCGAGGTGATCTGATGCGCGAAGCAGACATCGGTGGCGTGCACATCAAGTACCTCTACCACTGCCAACGGCAGCTTTGGCTCTACGCCCGAGGCATCCGCCCCGAACACCTCAACATCGCCGTGCAGTTGGGCGAAGCCGTGCACGACACCTCCTACCAGCGCAACGCACCGGTCGACCTCGGTGCAGCCCGACTCGATCACATGGACGGCCAGCACTGGGTTCACGAGGTGAAGTCCTCCACCCGGCCCCCCCCAGCCGATGAGGCACAGGCCATCCACTACTGCCACCAGCTGCACGAAGTCGACGTCCCGGCACAAGGGGCGGTCCTGCACTACCCCAAGACCCGGCGTACGAAGAAGATTATCTATGGCGCCAGCGAGGTCGAACAGGCTCGGGCCGACATCCACAGAGCCCTCGCCGTCGTCTCCGCCGACACCCCGCCGCCCCGACTGACCCGCAGCGCCTGCCGCGGATGTAGCTTCCTCGACTACTGCTGGAGTGACTGATGCCAGCCGCGAGCCGCACCTACTGGCTCACCACCGCCTGCCGCATTCGACGGCAGGACCAGTCCCTCGTCATCGAACGTGAAACCGGCGACAAGGTTCACATCCCCATCACCGACGTGCGCGACATCGTTGCCTGCTCCACCGTTGACATCAACACGGCCGTCGTCTCCCTGTTCAACCGGCATCGCGTCAACCTCCACTTTCTCAGCCACTACGGCGACTACGCCGGCTCCCTGCTCACCAGCGACACCAGCACCTCCGGCGAGACAGTTATCGCCCAGGCCAAGCTCGCCACCGACCCGCACGCCAGCCTCCCCATCGCCCGGGACCTGGTGATCGCCACCGCGTTCAACGTCCGCCGCGTCGTTGACCGTGACCTGCTCGACAAGCCCTACGACACGCTGAAGACATCGGTGCGAGTGGCGGAGTCGAGCAGCCAACTCATGGGCGCCGAAGGCACCTTCCGCCGCTCCGCGTGGCAGGTGCTCGACACTCGCCTGCCCGAATGGCTGCAACTCAGCGGCCGGCACCGCAGACCGCCGCGCAACGCTGGCAACGCCTTCATCTCATACGTCAACGGCATCGTCTACGCCCGAGTGCTGACCGCGCTGCGTCTGACCCCACTGCATACCGGCATCGCCTTCCTGCACAGCACCATGGAGCGGCAGCGACATTCGCTAGTCCTCGACCTGGCCGAGGTGTTCAAACCTCTGTTCGCCGAACGACTGCTCCTGCGACTGGCCGGCCGGGACCAGCTCAAACCTCACCACTTCGACTCTGACGTCAACCAAGCCATGCTCAGCGAAAACGGCCGGAAGCTGGTCGTGCAGACCGTACGCGATGAGTTGGCGAAGACGGTCCAGCACCGCAGCCTCGGCCGGAAGGTCGCCTACGACGAACTGCTGTACCTGGAGGCGCTGCGGCTGGCCCGCTACTGCCTGGAACGCGAGCCGTACAAGCCGTTCCGGATCTGGTGGTGACCTGTGTACGTGATCGTCGTCTACGACACCGCCGCGAACCGTAACCCCAGAATCCTGCGAACCTGCCGCCAGTACCTGCACCACGTCCAACGCAGCGTGTTCGAAGGCAACCTCAGCGACGCACAACTCCGCCGCTTCCGGAGCGCCGTCGACAAAGCGATCGACGCGTCGTACGACAGCGTACTCGTCTACACGTTCCTTCCCGGCACGACTGGTCAGCGGCAGGAGTGGGGGCGGTCTCAACCCAGCCCTTCAGATATCTTGTGATCTTGGCCGGTTCAGCGACATGCCGAGGTAGATTGCACTACCGGAGGTTCGCTGCAAATTGAGCACGGAACCGGCCAGTCAGAGGGCCCATGACCAGGGACTTAACGCTGGGGGGTCCTCATCGCCCCTACCAGGGATCGCAACGAGATCAGCCAACCGGGAGAGGGACCTCTAGCCCGAGGGTCCTCATCGCCCCTACCAGGGATCGCAACACGACGGCGTTCCTCGCCACGCTGGTCACGCAGGACAGGGTCCTCATCGCCCCTACCAGGGATCGCAACATACATCACGGCGCTGTCCGCGCCAGTACCGTGGCGAGGTCCTCATCGCCCCTACCAGGGATCGCAACCACAAACGAGCGTCCGGTGATCCGCTCAAACTCAGAGGTCCTCATCGCCCCTACCAGGGATCGCAACGAGACGTGGCTGCGGGCGTTGCGGAACCTGCCGGGGTCCTCATCGCCCCTACCAGGGATCGCAACGCGATGCCAGGGTCCTGCGCGAACATGACCTTGGTGTGGTCCTCATCGCCCCTACCAGGGATCGCAACTCAAACCAGCGGACCAGGCGGCCACCGGCGAGCACGCGGTCCTCATCGCCCCTACCAGGGATCGCAACAAGATTTGGCGGGCTGGGTCAGTTACCCAAGCGCGGGGTCCTCATCGCCCCTACCAGGGATCGCAACGGTGCAGGAACGACCGGAAATCAGCTCGGGGCGGCGGGGTCCTCATCGCCCCTACCAGGGATCGCAACCGGATCGGGTGGGCGTCGGTGATGCCGGCGATCCATGGTCCTCATCGCCCCTACCAGGGATCGCAACATCAGTGGTGACGACCTGTACGCGCTCTTCCACCTGATCGGGTCCTCATCGCCCCTACCAGGGATCGCAACCGGCCCACGCCAACCGAGACGGGCACGCGTGGCCGTCCGGGTCCTCATCGCCCCTACCAGGGATCGCAACCTTGGGGAACCGCTGGTTGAGCTGGTCTCGGGCCTCGGTCCTCATCGCCCCTACCAGGGATCGCAACTGGAATGCTGCTGCGAGGACGGCGATCAGCTCGTGGTCCTCATCGCCCCTACCAGGGATCGCAACACATGATCGTCGGAGCGGACGTGACCGGTGACGGGGTCCTCATCGCCCCTACCAGGGATCGCAACGCGGGGAGCCGTGCGATGAGCAGGGCGACGGTCTGGGTGGTCCTCATCGCCCCTACCAGGGATCGCAACCCGCCCAGGACGCCGGTGACACCGGTGCCGGGATCGCCGGTCCTCATCGCCCCTGGGGTGTTGGTAAGAACGACGACACCAGGGGCCAAATGGTTGATCTTCACGGGCCACCCGGGGCGATCGACGGTCGTTGAGCTGGTGTCCCGTTAGGGGAACCCTCAACGGACACCCGCCGGCAGTGCCGACGACACGCGTCCACCAGCGACGAAGACTGTCTCAGATAGGGTGTCCGGTGGTTTGTCCGGTGGTGGGGGGCTATCCGTTACGCTCCACCCGTGACCGCCGTGCTGATCGGATACGCCCGCTGCTCGACCGACAAGCAGGATCTAGAGGCCAACCGCCAGATCCTGCTCGACCTCGGGGTGCCGGCCGAACGGATCTACCTTGACCGGGCGTACTCCGGCACCAACCGCGCCCGGCCCGGCCTGGACCAGGCCCTCGCCGCCGTGCGGCCCGGTGACACGCTCGTTGTACCGAAGCTGGACCGGCTCGCCCGGTCCGTCCCGGACGCCCGGCAGATCGGTGACTCCCTCGCCGCGCGCCGTATCCGGCTGCAGTTGGGCACGATGGTCTACGACCCGACTGACCCGATGGGCAAGATGTTCTTCAACATCTTGGCCACCTTCGCCGAGTTCGAGGTCGATCTACTACGGATGCGGACCCGGGAGGGCATGGCCATCGCCCGGGCCAAGGGCAAACTCAAGGGCCGGGCACCGAAGCTGTCGGCCCCACGGCAGGCGCATCTACTCAAGCTGCACGTCGCCGGGGAGCACACCGTCGCCGAGTTGGCCGAACTGTTCGAGGTGTCGCGCCAGACGGTGTACAGGGCGCTAGAGCGTGCCCGGGCTCGCCGCGACGACGGCCGTACCGAGACCCTTGAACATCGCCCAGGAGGTGCCGGGTCTGCAGATGCAGGGCAGGCGAACAGATCTCCAGCAGGCAGATGGCGATGACCGCCGCTGAGCCGACTCCCGGTGACCCTGACGGGCACAGCCGATGGGCGATGCTTGAGGCCACCGAGGACGGCGAGCTGCTGCGGTGTCACGAGTGCGGCACGTGGAAGCGGGCGCTGGGCACCCACGCCTGGTACGCCCACGGCACTACTGCGGCGGAGTATCGCCGCCGGCATGGCCTGTCGAGTGGGCAATCGTTGGCCTCTCCCGCCACACAGCAGCGGTTCGCGGCGATGCCACAGGCACAAGCCGGCAGTAGCGGGCGCCGTGCTTTGGAGGCCAGCCGGGACCCAGATCGCGCGCGGGCGGCGATGACCGCCGAGGGTCAGCATCGTCCGCAGCGGGTGGCGAGTCGGGTGGCGACTGGCTCTCAGGCGCGCAGGGGGCGCGCCCTCAGCGTGGCGGAGATTGCGGCACTCGCCCACGCTGAGGGGGACATTGAACGCTGGTCGCGGGTGGCGCAACGGCTCGTAGATGACGGGGTGCGCCAGGCGGAGATCGGCCGGGCGACGGGGATCCCGGCGCCGACAGTGTCGCAGCGTCTCCGTCGCCGACGCTGATCCCGCCCGAAAGTCGCATCGGACACGCCACCAAAACCTTGCGCTTCCTAAAATAGGAAGCTAAGATTGAGGTGTCGGTCAGGGGAGTAGCCCCAGACCCAACCGGAAGGAACCGGCCATGATCACAACCGTTTACGGCACCTGGAACCGCATCGAGTCCCTTTCCCTCAGCGTGGAGCAGTCAGTCGCCGACTACCTCGGCGACTTTGTCGACGACTACGACTTCGCCGCTGTAGTTGGTGACTACCGCGCCGCGATCAATGGTGCGCTGCCCGACAGTGTCGTCCTGTCCGGGGACGAGTTCATCGGACCATACGACGCCGCCGACCGGGACTTCGACGGCTGGCCCGTCGACGAGGATGGGCGCCTGGACCTCAAGGCGATTGTGGACGGGGTCGATCTCGATGAGATCGCGAACCGTCACGACAAGACGATCTGATCACTGACGCCCGTGCGGCCCGCGTAGCCGGAGCCGCGCGGGCGTCGTCTCATCCTGGAGTCACACATGGCCGACTACGCCGACCCGCCCGGTATGCCCGAGGACGAGCGGATGACCGACGCCGAGTTTCGGGTGGTCCGGGAACACCTTGGCCTTACGGGCGATTGGCTCGCCGCGCACCTGGGCGTCAGCCCGCGCACGGTGCGCCATTGGGAGCAGGGCAAGTACCCGATCCCGGATGGGGTGAGGCTGGCGATCGAGGACCTGGAGCGGCGCACTGCCGAGTTCGTCGGTGGCGTTGTCGAGAAGCTGTTGGACGTGCCGGACCCGGCCGTGCCAACGTACCGCTCGGATGCGGAGTACCGCGCAGCGCATCCTGAGGTCGAGTTCCCCGCGTCGTGGCATCGGGCCGTGGTGGCCCGCATCGCCCAGGAGGTGCCGGGCCTGCGGATCGGGTACCAGTGACCGCGCCCGCGCCCGTGGTCAGGGCGGCAGCGCGTCGATCACGCGATGCGCCGGCTCGGGCAGGCTCTCGGTGATGTCGTCGACCACCAGGACGACGACATCGCCTGATCGGCCTCGGTTCGATCCCCCTGCTCGTCAGACCAACGACAACGGGCCTACGGCGATCGCCGTAGGCCCGTTTGCGCGGAACTAATCAGTCAAGACCAAGTTTCGCGGGTTGTTTGTTATTGGGCACCGACCTGCAGGCGCAGTTGGAGCTGGCCCGCCGAGGGCTGACGCCTGCGGGCCGCCGGATGCTCAGCCATCGACCATCGGACAACCAGTTATGGGCTTCCGGTACGGTGTGGAACCGGTGTATTTGACCGTCCGATTTCCCGACTCGGTGCCACGGCGGGGTCCGCAGGATCGCGGGCCTCTTACGGGCTCCCGTAGCGAGGTAACCGACGGAAGGGGTCGATGGTGGAATCACCCGAGGAACAGGAAAAGCGCAAGATCGCCTTAGCTGTAGAGCTTGGCGTGGCCTGTGAGCTGGTCTCTGCCTTTGAGGCACTGACCAGCAACGAGGACCCCAACCTTGGGGTTGGGCTCCTCGTGCTGATCCTGTTGCTCAACGTGAGCTGCCACTCACGTAAGCGGTAACAGTGTGGGGGCGTCGTTGCTAGTTGGCAGCGGCGTCCCCCGACTAAACCCTTTGCGGTCGCAGAAATAGTATCTAACTGGCCTTGATGACTTCTACGGGGTTCGAAGTGCCGGCCACTGGTACATCCAGCGCCGCGGCAGCGCGTCGATCACGTGATCAGCGCCGCTGAGCTGCGCTTTCACGTCGACTGGGCCCAGTGCTCACGCTGATGCCCCCGCTTGCTCCAGGGCCGCTGCCTCCGGGCCGCACGGGCCCGGCCGGGGCGAAGTTTCGCACAGACGACCCAGCGTGGGGCCGCTATTGGTGCTTGCTGACGTAGGCGAAGAACAGCAGCATCAGGATCAGCCCGAACCAGAAGTTCCAGATCGAGTTCAGGCGGTAGTAGCCGCGGACCGGCTTCCCGCCTCGCTTGTGCGCCTTGACGAAGGGCATGACAGCTCCGTGATCTCGCCACTACTAGCAGACGTGCATCGATACCACGGTGCTGCGACAAGACCCCACCGAGCGGGAACCCGCAGGCTGCCTACGCGGTCGCCAGCATCCATGTGCTGAACCCGCCCGCGAGCACGAGCGCCGGCACTACCAGCAGCAGCTCCACCGCCGACCCGGTGCGGAACCGCAACGGCGCCCACATACCCAACGCCGCCCACCGGCAGCCTCGTACCCGAATCGGCCACAACAGCGGAACCCGTGAGTGCGTCAACGCGTCGCCGAGGGAATGAGTCAGGCAACCCAACCCCAACGGCACACCCAGCCACCACCAACCACCCCCAGGGCCCGGCAGCGCCGCCGCCATCACCCCGACAAGCAGCCCCACTCCCGCCACACCGAACATCCCCCGCGTACGGCGGCGCAGTAACCCACGCGCTGCCAACGCCGCCGCCAACCCGGCGACAATCGCCGCGGCCACATCTCCCCCCAGCCAGCACACCAGCGACACCACCAGGCCGGCGGTCACCGCGAACACCAGCGTGTGAGTCACCGCCCGATGCCCACCCCGATCCGTGCAACAACCACACGACGAGCGTCGTAACGCCGCAGCCCCCGCCGCCGTCCCCCGGGCGATCATCCGCGTCACCGGGCCCAACGACCGCGCAACAACCGACCCTGGATGATCAATGTCCGGCAGTAACGCGGCACCCGCGGCGACCGCCGCACCCACCACAACGGTTCCCGCCGCGGGCTGGGCGCCCCACACCGCGGCCCCCGCACACCCACACAGCCACACCACCGCCCCGGACAGCGCGTGAGATCGCCCCATCACCGTGGCACCACCTCGATCCAGCCACGCTCCACACCAGACGAAGGAAAGCATCGCAGAAGGCAGTGACATTGACGTATCGCAGTCGAGTGCGGGGCGGTGGGAGCAGGCGAGCCGGGCCGCTTAGGTGGAATCGGCATCAGCCCCGCACAGTCGAGCAGCCCTAGCCCCAGCCGGGTACCGTCCGCGCGGGGGCGTACCGCTCCGCCTGGCCTTTGAAGTCGACCAGCGGTGCCGGCGATCAGGATCGTGTATCGCTGAGAAGTGTCGGTGACGGTGAGGGGATTCGTGGTGACCCATCAGGTACCCGCCGACGATCCAGCAGCGTTAGCGGCTGCGGTTCGCCTGGCCAGCGACGGTGCTGTCGCGCAACTGCTTCGTGACGGGGTCGTGATCGCCAGTATCGTTTCAGCCAGCGATCAAGATCCACAATTGCCACAGCAGCAGCGGTGCGATTTTGACCCTTTTCCGCCGCTCGCGACCGAGCAGATGTGTCCGCACTTGGGGGCACGGCCAGCCGATTCGCCGACTGCTGCGGTGGGCGTCGACGGCCGCTACCACGTGCGGGACTCGCGCACCGGCCAGGCGCGCTGTCACTATCAACGTGGCCTGCCGTTACAGGGGCAGCCGGTCCCGCTCCTGGCCGTACCGGTCACGCAGCGGTGCCGTAACCGCACCGTGTGGCCAGCCGCGGAGGCCGTACGGCACAATCCCGGGCCACTGCAGACATGGCCCGACGACCGTCCGCCGCGTTGGTACGTCTGGGGAGTTCTCTTCGCCGAGCAGCGCGGCGTGTGCGCGATCTGCCGCCGCGCTACCCCTCGCGTCATCGACCACGATCACGACACCGACTTGGTCCGTGGGCTGCTCTGCTACCCCTGCAACAACGACGAGCCGAAATGTTGCTTTCCCGCCTACCGGTTTGCCCCGCCGGCTGGTTCCCGCGGCTGGCGGTACTCGCTCTTGCGTACCAGCGGTCGGTCAACATCCGCGCTCAAGGGCAACGGGGCCGCGCCCGCCGGGTGATGACCTTCACTAGCCCATGCTGAACAGTGACTTCAGCAGGTCGTAGGCCATATTCCCGAGGACTCCCAGTGCCATCTGTCCAGTAGTCAGAAGCGATAGCCGGATGAGGTTGCTCAGGTGATCCACCTTTTTGCGGTGCTTCCCGGCGTACCGTATTCGCCTGATGCTCCTCCGCAGGCGACAGTCCGGTCGGGGGCGACCTTGGTGTTTTGATTTTGGGCAGGTTCGGCTAGTGGCGCGTGTGGCGGCTCAAGGGGTTAGCCGCTCCTGCCTGCCCTGGACACAGGTTCAGTGTACGTGAGGGTTGCCCACCCCGCTCCTTGCCGCTGTAGCCGGCCGCGATGGTCGTGGCACAAGCCCCTCAGGTGCTGCCGCGGTGCTTCCGGTCCTCGCGCCTGGCGGCGCTCCGGTCCGGGTCACCTTGCCCCTGATGTATCTGTGCCCGGTCACCGTGGTGGGTCCGCAGTGGCGGCGGGGCACGACGGTTAGCTGTATGAGTCTGGGGTTAGGCGTCGGGTAGCTGTGCTAGCACGTCGGCTGGGGCGGGTTCGGCGGGTAGGGGTTTGGGGTCTCGGTGTTTGTCGGGTCCGCATCGGCTGAAGGGTCCGGCGTCGCTGGTGAGGGCGGTGAGGTGTGGGTCGAGGTGGTCGCGCCACCAGATGCTCATGCCGGTTCCGGGGTCGGTGATGCGGAGGGTTTCCCAGGCTCGCCATAGGGCGTAGAGGCGGGATAGGGCTTCGGGGTGGGCCCACCAGCGGGGGCACCAGGTGATGCCGGGTGTGGGTCCGGAGGCGACGCGTCGTTCGAGGACGTGGACCAGGTAGCCGCCGACGAATTGGTCGACGTTGCGGAAAGCCGGCTCTGGCTCTGCCGCCTGGTCCTGCTGCGGGGTCGGTTCGTCGGGGTCGCCGGTGAGTTGGTCGAGCAGGGTGGTCAGGTCGGCGACTGGGTCGGTTGTGGGGCCGGGGGCCGGGGTGGTCATGTGATGGGCTCCGGCGGGGTGTTGGGGGTGAGGGTCCAGTCGGTGTGGGGGGCCCAGTGGTCGATGCTCGCGCGGATAGCCGCTGCGTGGGGGCCGGTTTGCCAGGGGGCGGTGCGGGCGAGCGTGGGTGGGGCGCCGGAGGCATAGACGATCATTCGGCCGCGGGGTAGGGCGTGTAGGTCGGAGATGTCGAGGATGCGTTGGCGGCGGGTGGCGTGGGAGACGGATCGTTGGCCCCATCCGGTGCCGCTGCTGCTGGTTGACCGGGTGGTGACGTCGTGCTCGCCGATCAACTTCGACAGTTCCTCCAGCCAGTCAGGGTCGGCGACGCCGCCGCCGTAGGTGCGGATGTTCGCCGCGGACCAAAGTTTGCGCATGCCCTCACGGCCCCATACGTCGATGCCTTGGGGGTAGGACTGCAGGATCGTGATGATTGGCAGCCCGTGGGAGCCGTAGTAGGAGTACAGGTTGGGGAGCTGCCGGAGGCGGCAGATGTTGGCGGCTTCGTCGAGGATGCTCAGTAGCGGCGGGTCGAGGCGCCGGCCGGCTGAGGCGCGGGCGCGTAGTTCGCCGGCGCGCAGGACCGCGTCGGTGAGGGCGGCGACGAGTGGGGCGGGGGAACCGGGTCCGCCTTGGGACAGCAGGTACAACACGTCGGTGCTGGTGGCGAATGCGGCCGGGTCGAACTCGCGGATGCCGCCGCGGGTGGGTGGGGTGATCCAGGCGGTGACGGCGGGTTCGGTGAGGCACATGAGCATTTTTTGGGCGCCGGCGTAGATACCGCCGCGGGTTTTGTCGGGCATGTTGACTACACCGGCGACGGCGTCGGCGGGTAGGTCGTAGCCGTGTTCGCGCAGCAGCGTGGCGGGTTCGTCGTCGCGGGGGCTGACGGCCCACCGGTAGGCGGTGAGGATGTCGCGGCCGGCCACGGCGGCGGCGAGCAGCAGGTTGGCGACAAGTTCCTCGCTGGACGGGTCGAAGAAGGCGTCGCGGCTGACGCCGGGTTCGCGTTCGGCGGCGGCGAAGTGTTCGGCGAGGCGGCGGGCGTCGGTGACGGTGGCGACCGTGCGCAGCGGGTTCCACCACATGTGCTGGCCGGAGCCGAGGATGTGTTGGAGGTCGAACGCCCACACGGTGCCGCGATGGGCGCGGATGTCGCGGGTGGCATCCACGATGTCGCCTTTGACGCTGGTGACCAGGACGGGGCCGGGGGCGGCGACGATGGCGGGGATGGCCCGGCTGGTGGTTTTACCGGTGCGTGGTCCCCAGATGTCGACGGCCATGTCCTCCCAGGATTGGCGTAGCGGCATGCCGCCAGCGACGGTGTGCCCGATGAGCACGCCGAGCTGGTCGGGGTCGGGTCGGGTCACGTCGGCGAGGCTGGGGCGCAGCCGCCGGCCGCTGTCGGCGACGCCTTTGGGCCCGAGATGCGCCAGGTCGGCGCGGGAGGCCATTTTGCGGGCGGCGCCATCGACGCGGGTGCGGCGGCGGCGTGTCCACCGCCAGGCGGCTACCGCCGCGGTGGTCAGCAGCACCAGGGCGGCGACTTCGCCGGCGGCGATGAGGGTGCAGGTGGTGGTCCAGGTGATGTCACCGCGCAGCACGGCGGCGGTGGTGGCGATGGGGCCGCCGCCGGTGTAGCCGGGGGGCTGCACGAGCGCGACGGGTAGCCATGCGGCGGTGGCGAGGGCCAGGGCCAGGGCGGAGATGGCGCCGACGATGAGTCCGGCGTCGTCGTGGCTACCGCGAGGTCCGGCCGGGCGGCGGCTCATGTCATGGTCCAGCGGAAGTCGGTGTTACCCAGGTCCTTCTCGGTGTCGGTGGGTTCCAGGTGCACGGGGATACCCGGCCGGGATCCGACTTTGATCAGGAAGTTGCCGCGGCCGACGGTTTCGCTGTCTTCGGTGGCGGTCCAGGATGGTGGCGCTGACCAGGACAGCACCTCCCGGCGTTCGGCGTGTGAGAGCGGGCGGACGCGGGAGACGGCGTCTAGTTCCTGCTCTGAGCAGGGGCCGATCATTAGTACGGCGGCGCGTTCGGCGAAGCCGCGGGCTTTGGCCCGGTCGTGGGCGGTGGGTAGGGCTTCCAGGTCGGCCAGGGAGTGGGTGATGAACGCGGTTCCGGTGCCTTTTTGGCGGTTGAGGCGGGTGAGGCCGTCGGCGCGGTCGACCAGGCCGTGCCCTACCCGCAACGCGCGCCACAGTTCGTCGAGGACGGTGAAGAAGGTGCGGGCGGGGGCGAGGCCGAGGTCGGCCATCAGGTGCGCGGCGTCGACCTGGGCGAACCCGTAGGACCAGGTGGAGAGCAGGGTCGCGGCGGTGCGCAGTTCGTCGGTGTCGTCGATGCCGCTGATGTCCACGCACACGGCGGGGGTGTCGAGTCGGATTGCGGTGGTGGTTTGCCCCTCGAATGTGTCGCCGAGGGGGCCGTGTAGCAGCGCGAGCAGGGTGCGGCGCAGCCCGTTGGTGTCCTCCCGGAACCGGTGCAGGTCTTCGTCGGCCTGCCAGAGGGTGACCGCGCGGACGTCGGCGGGGGCGTCGGCGATGACGGCCAGGACGTCGGAGAGCACGGGCTGGCTGTCATCGGTTTCGCGTTCGGCGAGGTAGCGCAGGGCCGCGGACAGGACGGTGGTCTCGTCGGAGGTGACGGGTCCGCGGCGCACGAGGGTGGCCAGGGCGACGAGCATGTTGAGCCGCCGGTCGGTGACCGCCGCCCGCACCACGGCGCCGGTGCGCTCGTCGACGCGGTCCAGCACGTTGCGCCATGGGCCGGCGTCGAGGGGGTTGATCCGGTCCAGGCCGGGCCCGACGCGTAGGACCTGCCCGCCGAGGGCGCGGACCAGGGCGGCGTAGTCGGGTTTGAGGTCGCCGAGGATCAGGGGCGTGACGCCTTGGGCGGTGAGGCCGAGGACCATCCGCCGCACCGCGGTGGACTTGCCCATGCCGGGTTCGCCCTCGATCCACACCGACGGGTTGTTAATCAACCTCGCTCTCGTGTACCAGGAGATCGGGTCGAAGCAGACCGCGCTGCCGGTGTAGAGGTGCCGGCCGATTGGTACGCCGGTCATGGGGGTGGAGGCGCCGGTGCCGAAGGGGAACAGTCCGCAGACCTGCACGGTGGTGCCCCGGTATTCGGTGGGTGCCTCGATGTAGGACCAGGTGCCGCCGCCGGGCCCGGCGTGGCCGAGGCGGCCGGGTCGGCGGCTACCGGGCCGTCCGGGTGGGCGGGGGGTGCGGGATGGGCTCATGCCGGGTCCTTAGAAGGGGATCGTGGCGTGGGTGTGCAGGACCACGCCGGCGGGTAGCCCGGCAGCGAACCCGGCGGCTTGGCAGCCGTACATCGGCCGTAGTGTCAGGCGTGCCTCGCCGGCGCGGGCCTGGATGACACCGGTGGCCTCCTCCAGCTGTGTGTCGTCGGCGACGGTGGCGGTGACCAGCACCGCGAATCGTGTGACGCCGGCGCCGGTGGCCTCTTCTTGGGCGGCCTGCTCGGTGGCGGCGAGGTCGGATAGATCGCGGGCGCTGGGCCGGTGCTTTTTGCCGGCCAAAAACCGGGCGTCGCGCTTGTCGGACTCGACGAGGCGAGCGGCTTCGCCGGGGGAGTACGGCCGGTAGAGCATGGTGACCCGTTTGCGTAGCAGCTGCGGGTCCGGGTCGGTGAGCCGGGCGAACAGCCGTGAGTCCACCGCGCCGCGGGGGGCTTCGGTCATGCACCAGGTACGTGAGACCGCGGAGTCGTGCCGGTAGGTGTCCCAGCCCTCCCGGGTGGCTACGGGCCCGGCGTGTGTCCAGTCGGGGGTCAGGTGCGGGTCGCGGGCGAGGTCGACTGCGGCGGCGGGGTCGTAGGCGGCGCGGAGTACGCCGGCGAGGTTGCGCGCGTTCATCGGTCTGATGCCGGCGCCGGTGGCGCCGGTGAGACCGGCGTGCAGGTTCGGCAGTCGCGCGGCGACCTCCCGGCACACGTCCTCGTGTGACATGGAGCGGCCGGCCGGCGCGGTGTAGGTCAGCGACACGCGGGTGTCGACGGTCGCTGCTCCGGCCGGTGAGGAGCGCACGACGTCGTCGAGGACCTTTCGGGCCAGCTGCGGGGCGTCGGGGCGGCTGGTGGCGGCTACCTCCGCGGCGAGGCGGGTACCGGGGTCTGGGGTGGTCTCGACGGTGACCTGTGCCTGCACGAGGTGCGGTTCGCGGCCCAGTGCCGCCAGCCACGAGGCGAGGTGTCCGACGCGGGCGTCGATGCTGCTCTGGTCGACCAGGTCCATGCCCTCTGGTGCGCAGCGCAGGCTGACGGTGTAGTGCCGGCTCTGCGGCACCACGACCACGGCCACGACTCCGGAGCGGCCGGTCTCCACCTCCCACACCTCGCTGCGGGCCAGGACCCCGGGCAGTTGGTGGGCGGCGGTGACCCGGGAGGCGACCCCGGAGACGTAGACGTGGTGGCGGCGCGCGCGGGCCTGCCACCACGCCACCCGGGCGGCGAGTGCCTGGAAGCCGGTGCGTCCGTGTACGCGCACGGCCAGGGGGGCCAGGACGAGCAGCCCGGCGACCGCGGTGATCAGCGCCGCGAGGGTGGACACCGGCATCATCACGGCGGACAGCACCATGACCGCGAACGCGGCGATCGTGCCGGTCGGGCCCAGCCCGAACAGGCCGGCGCCGCGCCCCAGCCGCCAGTTGCCGTAGGTGCGTTGCTGCCCGCTGGTGCGTTCCTGTACCCCGCTACTCACGTGTGCTCACCATCAATCGCTCCGGAGGCTGTTCCGCCGACCTTGCGCACCGCAGCCGGCCCGGCCTTAGCCGCCGCTACCCCCGCGCCGGCGGCGAGACCGGCCGGTCCCGCCGCGCCGGCCGCGCCGGCCGCCGCGGTCGAGCTGGTGCTGGTGGCCGCTGCGGTGCTCCCGGCCTGAGTGCCCGCCGTCGCCGCGGTCGTGCCCGTGCTGGCAGCCGTGCCCGTGCCGCCGATGGCGGCCCTAGGAGCTGGGCCGCCGCTGGACGGTTGGGGGGCCGGACGCGCGGTACCGGGACCGGCGCCGTTCGGACGGCCTCCCGCACCGGACTGCGTGCCGCCGTCTCCGGCGGGTCGGTTGCCGGTCTCGGAGGCCAGGCGTACCGCGCCGGTGGCGAGCTTTCCCGCGCCGGCCGTGGCGGCGATCGCAGCGCCGCCGCCCCCACCGCCGGAAAGGACGCCTACCGGTGGTGCGATCAGCCGCATCAGGGCCGGCAGCGCGACGATGGCCATGATGAACATGACCAGGCCGGTCAGTAGGTCGGTGATGCTCTGGCCCTCACCGATGAGCCAAAACACGGTGGCGTAGATCGTGGCGGCGGCGGGCTTGTAGAGCACTAGGGCGAGTAGCCACGTCAGGTACCGGTCGCGTATTGAGCGGCCGGAGCCGGAGATACCCGCGGAGGCGGCCAACGGCAACAGCCCGGACAGCAGGATCAACCCGGCGTTGCGGGCCAGCAGCAGTAGGAGCTGCACCATCGTGGCTAAAAACAGCATCAGTGAGATGCCGATGGTCATCAGCGGTGACGTGGCGACCTGGCTGGCGGCAGGGGCTAGAAGGAGGAGGCGCGCCCCGAGGTCGTCGTTGGCGGAGGCGTTGAGGATCCAGGTGGAGTACTCGTCGCCGATCTCGATGAGGTACCGCACCGCCGGCACTCCCGCGCCGGCGAGCACGACCATCGCCGCCAGGCCCTTGCCTACGGATCCGGCGTCCCGGCCATCACGGTTCAGGGCCAGCTTGATCGCCGCTACGAGTAGCGCGCCGACCGCGATTGCCGCGACCGCCCAGTTGGTGTAGGCGCGCAGGTATCCGATAACGCCATCGCAGACCAGCTCGTCGCCCGCCGCGTTAAGGCGACAGGACTCCGACGTGCTGGGAGTGTCAATGGACAGCCAGCCGGCGACGACTGTTTCGAGCATCTCCGCAGCGGCTTTGGACGCCTGCTCGGCCAGCTCATCGAGGAATCGGCCGGCTGTGCTGTCCACGACCTCGCCGATGATGCAGCCCGGGTCGAGTGGGTTGCAGGGCAACTACCTCGCCCCCCATTCGACGACGCCGGTGAGGTCGCTGGTGACACGGTTGACCGAGGCCCATGCGCCTCCGGGAGGTGCCTGCATTCGCCAGTCACCGTCACGCCAGAGCAGGGTCGTGGATAGGACGTGATAGCGCGGTGTCCCGGCCGATGGCACCCGAAGCACGAGTCCGATGACGGCCGTGTCCGGGGTGTAGGACAGGTATTGGAATCCCGCGATTTGGCTCAGGGAGCCTGGATCCGACGGGCTGGTGTCAGTGGTGCGCAGCGTGGCCAACATCCGGTCCCGGTCGGGGCTGGGCACGAACTGGTGCTCCAGGGCGGGCTCCCAGTGCTCCCGGCCGAGGGAATAGCTGGCTCGGGTGCTGATCTGGGCGGCGGCGATCAGGGCGCCTTCGGGGGTGTGCGCGAAGCCGGACGCGCCTGTGTCAGTGATCTGCGTCGGGCCGGCAGTGTCACTGACTGGTACGGGCAGTGGACCGACCAGCTCCCACCGGACCCCTTGCGGTGCGGTGGTGGGAATCGCGGTGGGCAGCGCCTGGTCGGGGCTCTGCGGTGCGGGATCGGCCGGTGCCGGGCTGGCCGGTGGTGTGTCGTCGGCGTTGTTGTCACGGCTGTCGTCGGCCCCGAGGACGGCGATCAGGGTGCCGGCGACGATGACGATGAGCACCAGGGCCGCGGAGGCGATGAATGCGGGCCTGGTCCATGGAGGGCGGTCGGCG
The DNA here is from genome assembly GCF_000378845.1 of Salinispora pacifica DSM 45544. Taxonomy (NCBI): domain Bacteria; kingdom Bacillati; phylum Actinomycetota; class Actinomycetes; order Micromonosporales; family Micromonosporaceae; genus Salinispora; species Salinispora pacifica. Next base: position 50,913 of record NZ_KB905360.1, read on the forward strand.
AAGTCCTGTTGCTGCGACATTCGGGTCTCCTAGATCAGGGCTCCGACGACCGTGGAGGCGCTGCCGATGAGGATGCAGGCGGCGAAGACCCAGCCAAGTTGGGAGAGGTTGGTGTCGTCGCCGCGGCGGTGGGCCAAGGCCATTTTCGCCGCGGTGTACAGCACCCCGCCGACGCACGCGGCGGTGGCCAGGTAGGCCACCCACTGCAGGAGCGTGAGGATTCTGTCGCCCACCACTCCGGGTGGCGCTTCGCCGCCGCCGGGATTGGGCACATCAACAGCCGCCCAGGCGAGCAGCAGCTGATCTATCTGGTCGAGCAGAGTCATCGGCGGGTCCCTTCCCGGGATGTGGGCCATATGGCGTGGCGTAGTGCCTCAATGTCGGGTGGCACGCCGACATCGGTCGGGTCGTCGGCGGCGGTGAGCGCCTCGATCCAGGCGACGTGCCAGATGCGCTGCGCCCACCCGCGCAGGAGTTGCAGCCGCTCGGTGGCGATGCGTGGGGGGCGCCGTGGTGATGCGGCGACCGCGACGACGCCGGCCAGCTTGGCTCCGGTTGCTCCCATCCGCCACTGCTCGACGGCGCCGACGGCGGCCCAGACGCCCTGGGCTGACGCGCGGCAGACCAGGACGACGTTCGCGGCCGGCATTTCGGGTGTCAGGCGTGGCCATGCCTGTCCGAAGTCGATTCCACTACCGACGAGGCGGGCGATGGTGCTGGTGCCCGCGCCGCCGTGGCATCCGACCCACCACACGGGCGGCAATTCGCGGAGGGCGGGCACTTCTCGGATCGGCAGTTTCCGGGTGGGTCCGGGCTGTCGTACGGGCGGAGGCGTCGCGTTTCGACCCCACAAACGTGATCGCGTCGTCACTCGATGCTCTCCCCCGTGTTCGAAGGTCACCCACGAGCACGTGACCGTAGCACTGCGTTTCCGAAGAGATCTATTGTTATGGCTCCGTTAGGGGTGATGGCAAGCGGGGAGAGTAATTGTGTGTGCGCGTTGGGTGATTACTCGCGCGGTTGGGGTGGCCACGGTTGCCACTGTGGCGGGTTGTGCGATGGGGTCGCCGCCATCGTCCGCGCCGCCGGTGCCGGAGCAGCCGGTCACTGTGGCGTCCGCAACCGCCGCGGAATCAGCGGGAGAACAACCGGGACACGATGACCACGACCATGTGGAGCCGCCCGCGCCGCCACCTGCCGCGCAGGCGGCGCCGGTCGCGGCGCGGTTCGCGGCGGCGTGGGCACGACCTGACCTGTCGGCCACCGCCTGGTGGCAGGAGCTCGCGCCGCTGTGCGATGAGGGCTTCGCTGCGCTGCTACGCACGGCTGATCCGGCGCAGGTACCGGCGACGCGGGTGACGGGCCCGCCGGTGGCCACGCAGGCGCCGGCAGACGGCGCGGCGGAGTTCGAGGTGCCCACCAATGCGGGCACGGTGACGGTCACGCTCGCAGGCGTTGATGGCCGGTGGGTGGCGACCGGGGTCGACTTCGTTCGGGCCGTGAGCCAGTGACGCGGCGGCCGATCATGGTGATCGTCGCGGTGGTGGCGGTGGTCGGGTTGATGTGCGGCGGCATGGTCGTGCTGCCGTTGGTGATGTTCGGCCTCAGCGATGCCGAGGCGGCGGCCTGTGAGGTGGTGTCCGCGGCGGGTGCCGAGCCGCCCGCCACCGGGTCGTGGAATGCGACCCAGACGGCGCACGCCGTGGCGATCGTGTCCGCTGGAGCGGCGCGCGAGGTGCCGCCGCGCGGCTACGTCATCGCGTTGGCTACCGCGATGCAGGAGTCTGGCCTACGCAACCTGGCCAACTCGACGGTGCCGGAGTCGCTGACCCTGCCGCATGAGGGGGTGGGCCATGACCACGACTCGATCGGGCTGTTCCAGCAGCGCCCGGGGTGGGGCAGTGTGCGGGAGCGGATGACGCCCTCCTACGCCGCGGACAAGTTCTACGAGGCGCTGGCCGGCGTGGAGGGCTGGCAGCAGATGCGGTTGACCGACGCGGCGCAGGCCGTGCAGCGCTCGGCGTACCCGGAGGCGTACCAGAAGTGGGAGGACGCCGCCGAACAGCTGGCCGCGCATGTGCTGGGGCTGGGGAGCATCGAGGACATCGGCGGTGGAGCGCCGAGCGCCCCGTGCGGCGTTGATGATTTCGGCCCGGTGCCGGTAGGCCCGGGTGGGTGGGTGCAGCCGGTGAACGCCAACGTCGGCAGCGGCTTTGGGCCGCGTGGCGGTGCCTTCCACGCCGGGGTGGACATGTCCCGCGTCGACGTGCGGGGCGCGCCGATTCGGGCGGCGGCGGCCGGGGTGGTGGAGCAGGTCAAGTGTGACTGGTACACCACGTGCGACCGCGATGGTCACACCGGTTCACGGGGCTGCGGCTGGTATGTCGATATCCGCCACTCAGGTGACATCGTCACCCGCTACTGCCACATGATCCGCCAACCGGAGGTGGCTATCGGAGCGAGCGTCGCCGCGGGTGAGGTCATCGGTCTTGTGGGCAACAGTGGCGGTAGTTCCGGCCCGCACCTGCACTTTGAGGTGCACCTGGACGTCCCGCCAGGTCCGTACAACGCCGACCGCGACAACGCTGTCGACCCGGTGCAGTTCATGGCCGCCCAGGGCGCACCACTAGGGCAGGGCACGTGATGCGGGTAGCGGACCGGATGGCCTGCCCCGCCGTGGCGGGGCAGGCCACCACCCGAGCTGTCGCGCTACAGCTCGACTCCCGCCTGGACGCCCTGCTCGCCGGCCGATTCCGGTCCGGTAGCTGGACGGGGTGGGCGTCGGCGCCGCGGCGAGTTGGACTCTGGTGCGTCCAGTCCCAGGCGGGCCAGGTCGTCGGCGGTCCAACCGCCGGCCACCGCGGCGGTATACCGGGCGTTGTAGTGGTCGGTGGCCTGGCGCAGAGCCTCGGCGAGCTGGTCTCGCTCGTGTCGCGCCGTCGCGGCCTCTCCAACCAGGTTGGTGCGCTCTTTCAGCAGCGCGAGCGCGGCTTTCTCGGTTTGGCTTCGAACGGCTTTAGCGGTCTGGTCGGCCATGGAGTCCTCCCCAAAATGACGACTGCCGGGTGCTGTGGAGGCAGAGCATAGTGGGCAAGATCGATCCTTGTGTTACCGCTTTTCCACCCTTGTTTCCGGCCCGTGGGGGCGACCTGGTTGTCAGCCGAGGACGGTGGCCAGGGCCAAGGGTGGGCCATAGGCCCATCGCGCAGCGACGCGTAGCGCCCTTGACGCTGGACGGCGGCCGGCTATCGTCTGCAGCCCTCACGGGGTGGGCTCCTGGTGTGCGCCGTCGTGTAGATCAGGTACGCAGCCCGTTGCTCTTGATCAGTTCGATGAATGTGCTCCACCCCGTGGCGGTAACCAGTAGGGCTGGTCCGGAGGTGTCTTTGGAGTCGCGGATGCCGATGGCGTGCGGGGTCAGGGCGACCTCGACGCACTGGGCGTTTTCGTTCAGGCTGCGACTGCTCTTGCGCCACAGAGCACGGTCAGCAGGGAAGTCAGGGTTCATGTCGTCGTCCTTTCACAGGGCGGCTCGATCGAGCAAAGCGTATGTGAGAGGAGAGCGGATGGTGGAGGGTGACCGGGGACGGTATGCAGGGCGGCTTAACGATCTGGGTAGGTGGAGCGAGCAGGATGCCGCTGATTTCGAGTCGGCCAGGGCGGCGATCGGTGCGGTGATCGCGGCCTACAGCAGTCGCTTGGGTCAGACGGTGGATGTTGAGGAGCGTGCCGCGCTGGTGGCGGCGCAGCAGCGGTATGCGCGGGAGAGACGCCTGTTGACTCTGGATGACCGGGAGCAGATCGAGCGAGTCATGCGTGACTATCCTGCGTTGGCGCGGGAGGTCTCGGAGCCGCGATGACCGCGAACACGGATCCGTCGATATTCCGGCTTCCCGAGGAGGAGTTGCGGCGCATCTTCGAAGAGCAGATCAGGCCGGTGTATACCGGCGCCGTGCGGGAACACCCGGTGGTCGTGTTCATCGCTGGGCAGCCGGGTGCGGGTAAAACCACCGTCGAGTCGCAGGTTGTTGTTCAGTTAGGGCGTGAGGAAGCGGTCGCGGTTGACGGGGACGACCTTTTTGAGTACCACCCGGACTACGCCAGGCTGGCTACCGAGAACGATCAGACCGTGCGTGTGCTGCTAGCTGATGCTGCTAGCCGGTGGTGGACGATGCTCGCCGAGCACATTCGGGGGCAACAGTGTGATGCCGTCATCAGCGCACCGTTGGCCGGGGCGGACTGGGCAGCGGATCGGTTCGACGAGTTCCACCAGGCCGGGTACCGGGTGGAGTATGTCTTCGTCGCGGTGCACGAGGCGCGCAGTCTGTTAGCGGTCCTTGACCGGTATCAGCGGGAAAGAAACGAACACGGTGTTGGCCGCTTCGTGTCGCCCGAGATCCATGACAGGGCGTACCCGGCCGTGCTTGTCACAGCTGATCGGCTGGAGGATGAGCGTCTCGTTGACGCGGCGTATGTGGTGCGTCGCGGTGGCGAGACTCTCTACCGCAACGCCCTAGACGAGAGCGGCAGCTGGAGCGAGCCGGCTCGCTTGCGAGAGGCGATCGAAGGCGAGCGATCACGGGCATGGACGACCGAGGAGCGCGACGACTTTTCTCAGCGTGCACGCTCTACGGCAGAGCGCATTGGTGAGCATCTCAAGCCGGCTCTCGCTGAGGCGGTCCGTAGGGCTGTGGCTCACCTCGACTCTGCTGCCGACCGTACGTCCACTGATACCGCGGTCTTGGCGTTCCTCTCGCCGACCAGTGCGACTCTGAGTCAGGCGACGTCATCGAGCACAAGTGACCGGGGCAGTGTTACAGGTACATCCTCGGTGAGGTGTGTAAGTGGCGATCGGGCGGCCTCCCGGTAATGGGCACTACACGGTGTCCGACTACGTCCGGTGGAGGCCGATCTCGTTCGGAGCCTCGGCGGGTCCAACGCGCCCGTCCTGACGGAGCAAGTTGGAGTAAAAGTCTGACTTTTGGTCAGACGGGCCGCCTAGCGGCCGGCCGCAACGCGGCGGTTGACACCCGTCGGAAGGGTGGTCGACGTGGCTGATCCGGCGCAGATCGGCGTGGTCCGGTTCGGTGCGAGCCACCGCCGGCGGCGTGCCCACAGCGATGATGATCCGCGTGTGCATCGGGTGACCGTGCGGTTGTCCGAGGCAGAGATGACGGCGGTCGAGGCGAACGCGGCGGCGGCCCGGATGGCCACCTCGGCGTATCTGGCGGAAGCCGGCTCAGCGCCGCTCGTCCCCGCTCCCGCTGGCCCGGATGGTGCCACGGAGACCGGGCCCCTGTTGGTCGAGTTGATGGGCTTGCACCGGCAGGTACGGGGCGCGGCACACAACCTGAATCAGGCGGTGGGGCGGCTTCACTCGACCGGTGAGCCGGCCGGGGACCTGACCGCGACCGCGGCGTACCTCGCGCGCGTCGCGGCGCGCGTCGACGACCTCGTCACCGCGATCGCCGCCGCCCAGACAGGCCGGCGATGATCCCGAAGGTCACCTACGGCAGCCGGGTCCGCGGCCTGCTGGAGTACCTGTGGGGGCCGGGAAAGGCCGAGGAACACCTCGATCCGCACCTGGTTGCCGGCCACGACGACGTCGCGCTGCTCGCCCCACCGCAGCGTGCGCACGACGGCGGCTGGTCGCTGGAGGAGCTGGCGGCGCGGCTGGACGCGCCGCAAATCGCCGCCGGCGAGCGCGGGGTGCGCCAGTACGTGTGGCAGTGCTCGCTGAGCCTGCCCGAACAGGAGGGCCAGCTCGACGACGCCACCTGGTCGCGCATCGCGGGCCGATTCGTGACCGCGATGGGGTTTACCGGTGACGCCGAGCGGGCCGGGTGCCGATGGATCGCAGTACGCCACGGCCTGTCCGCAAAGGGCAACGACCACATACATGTGGTCGTCACTCTCGCCACCGAGGACGGGGCACCGGTGTGGCTGCGGCAGGACAAGCGGCGCAGCCAGCAGGTCGCCGACCTGCTGGAGGACGAGTTCGGCCTGGGTAAGTGGACACCAGGCCGGGCCGGTACGACGAAGCGGCCGGAGTTGACCCGGCCGGAGGTCGACCGGGCCCGGCGCAGCGGCCAGACACCGGAGCGGGAGTTGCTGCGCCGACAGGTCCGAGCGGCCCTCGCTGGAGCCGCGGGCGAAGCCGAGTGGGTGGCGCGGATGAAGAGCGCGGGCCTACTGGTGGCCACGCGCACAGCGGCAACGGACTCGCAGCAGGTGGTCGGGTACGCCGTGGCTATGAGGCCGACCGGAGCCGCTGAGCCAACCTGGTACGCCGGGCGCAGTCTGGACGGTGACCTCAGCCTGCCCCAGGTCCGCAAGCGGTGGCCCGAGGCCGAGCCGCCGTCGGCCGGTCAGTGGAAGGCGGCTGACCCCGAGGATTCGCCGCGGATCCGGCTGAGTGGAGAGGACCGGATGGCGGTGTGGCGATCCTCCGCCACCGCGTTGGAGGCGATCAGTGACCGGCTGACCCGGATCGCTCCCGACTCGCCGCAGTGGCCGGCCGCTACCCGGGCCAGCGCCGAGCTGCTGGCCCGGGTAGCGGCGGGCGCCGAACCATCCGGGCGGGGCCCGGTGACCCGCGCCGCCGATGCCCTGGCGCGTGCGGCGGCACCACCACGTCGCGCACCGGCGCCGGCAGCGTCGTCGGTGGCCGCCGAGTTGGGCCGCGTGGCGGACGCGCTGCTGGTCGCTGGGCACGCCCGCAACGGCGGGGAGGCAGCCATCCTGCTGGCCGTGGTGGTCCAGGCGGCGCGGCTGGTTGTGGCGCTGGCCGAGCTGCGTGCCGCCCAGCAGCAGGCCCACGCCGCCGGCGCAGCAGCCGCCGCCGCGGCGCATCTGATGCCCCTGTTGCAGCCCGGCGTCCAGGGCGTCGACCGGGTGCAGGTGCCGACCCAGAGCAGCATGCCGCAGGCGCAGCCCCACACCGTGCCCGGCCCGGTCCGACCCCGAGATCTGAGCGGTGACGGGGAAGTGCAGCGATGAGGAGGACGAGGCAGTGCCCGACAACGAGATGGCCGAGATCCACCAGCGGGCTACCGCGGCGGTCACCGCCATGATCCAGGCCGCCGGCGAGGTGGCGCAGGTCGTGATCGAGGCTCACATCATGCAGCTGCAGCGCTCGGCGCGTGCCAGAGACGAGCAGGCCCGCCGGATCCGCGCCCAAACCCGTGCCGCGCAGCAGGCCGACGCGGCGGTGTGGCGGCCAGCGATGCGGACGGGTTGGTGGCGCACCGCGGGGACGGAGGACATCGCCCGGGTCTGGCGTGCGGCATCCACGTGGCACCACGTCGACCCTCGGGCGCAGCAGGCGCGGCAGATGGTCGTCGACCAGCTCGCCAAACGGGCGGGCCGGGTGGGGCCCGAGACACACAAGCCCGCAGCGGAACCGGACGGCATCGAGGCGCTGTCTGATGCCGTCGACCGTGCGGTGTCCGAGGACACGGAACAGTCTCAGCGGCTGCCGATGTCCGCCGAGGCGGTGAGCGACAGGCACGAGCGGATGGCCGCTGAGGTGCACAAGGCATGGCCGTCTGGGCAGCGAGCCGACACGGTGATCGGGTGCGAGGCGTGGGGTGCCCTGGCATACACCCTGGACCAGGCGCAGCACACTGGCCACGACGTGCAGCAGCTTCTACGCGGCGTGTCCAGGTTCGTGGACCGGGCCCAGCGGCCAGCCGCCTACGCGTGCCGGGTGGTGCAAGACCAGCTCGACGAAACCGTTGATCTCGGCACAGTGCGGGTGCAGAGCCGACACGGCACCGAGCCGGCAGCGGTGGCCGCGTCCGCGTTTCCGCAGTCAACGATCTCGGCGGTCACCGAGGTCGCCTCAGCCAGTGAGGAACAGCAGCCCACTGTCCGCCCTGCCACGTCGAGTGTGTCCATGGTGGCGCCGGGCCGATAGCGCCGAGCGGGCCTATCGGGTGTGGCTGCCGTGGTGGAGGGGAACGCGGTGGCCGCTACGGCGGTCCGGTCAGCTTCGGGGCTGCTGGTGGTCGTATCGGCGCGCCGGTTCATGCCCAGCTGAAGTCACGGTCTATGTCCCCCATACACAGCCCACAGGGTGTGTATGGGCGAGTATGGGAGCTGTTGGATCAACATCACTGGTGTCTGGTTGATGCCCGTGTGGGGTGTGGTCGGGGGCACGGTGGTGGTGGAATCCCGGCCGGCGTCGGGGCGTTACACCCTGCGTACGACCGAGGAGGCGCCCCGCCCGTGGCGGGTGCCGCCCGTGCGTGAGCCCCGGAATGATGGCGGCCCGCCGGTCGTTA
>NZ_KB905361.1:0-34131 GCF_000378845.1 Salinispora pacifica DSM 45544
TCCGGGCGTGCTCCGCGGCGGCCGACGTGTGCGGCGGCAGCACCGTCGAGGCGCTCACCGGGCACCGCCCTCGGCGAGCTGGGCGCGCAGCGCCGCCACCTCGGCCCGCAGCGCCACCGTCTCCGGGGCCTCCGGCGCGGGAATCCGGGTCCACGCGGTAACGCCCAGCGCGCCGACCGTGACATCCGCCCGGCACTCCCAGAGGGACGACACCGACACATCTACCGGCGTCCCACCAAGGGCGGCGGCGATCGCCTCCACCACGGGCCGGCGCTCCCCGCTACCCCGCTCCACGAACGGCCCGACATGCACGGACAAGGTCGGGTAGATGTCGGGGGCCGGCGTGCCGGTGAGAGAGCCGATCCGGTCAGCCGCCGCACGTAGATCAGCGGCGAGGGCCTGCCAGTAGTCCGGTTCCGGGGTGCTCTGAGGCTCTGCTGCCGGCGTGGGCAGCGGGTTCTCGCAGTCCCGGCCCCGGCTACCGAAACAGCGCGGCGAGCAGTAAACGTCGGCCTGGGCGGCGGCGCACATCTGCCGCTCGGTGGTGTCGGTACGATCGGTGTGCATCTGGACTCCTTCTTTGAGTGGTGTTGTCCGGGTGTCGAGCCCTTCGCCGACCGCAGATCGGCGGGGGGCTCACTTCATCGACCGCTTCGCGTCGATGAGGGTCATTGGGCGGCCTTGCTGCTCAACCGCTCACGGCGGCACGTCTTGCACTCGCGCCGGGCGTAGCCCTTCGGAGTGCGCCGTGAGTAGGTGTTCTGTGGCGTGTATTCGTGGCCCTGCCGGCAGTGGGTCTTCGCCGCGTTGTGGTGGGGCATGGTGTGGCGGGAGCGGAGCAGGTTCTGCCGCTGCGTTACCGCCTCCAAATGGGTCGGATTCACGCACCGTCGATGCCGGCATCCGGTCCCGCCTGGACAAGTGGTGTCTGTGTTGTGGCACTGGTGGTCGACGTTCAGGCCGTCTGGGACGGGGCGGACCATCAGTTCGTAGGCGACCCGATGTGCTCCCTCGCTTCCCTTGCCGAAGATCCCGTAGCCGTCGGGGTTGGTGTGGCCGCGCCACATCCAACAGGCGTCAAGGCCGCCGGAGGTTTCTACCTGAGCGATGAAGGCGCGGATCCGAAGTGGGCTAATCGCGTAAATGCGGCCGGGGCCGGCAGGCGGAGTCGGATTGCTCGGTCCGGCGGGAGGGTGTGTCATGCGATCCTGCCCTTCTCCCGCTGCTGCATCAGTGCGTCAACCGCAGACCGGCGGACGCGAAACCGGGGTCGGGACTTGCCCTGACCGATGTCGATGCGGGGAAGTAGGCCGGCCCACACGAGCCGGTAGACCGTCTGCTTGTGGGTGCGCATGACTGCGGCGGCTTCCTTGACGGTCAGGTAGGTGTCCATCACTCGGCCACCTCGAAGAGGTCTTCGAAGCTGACTGATAGCCCGAGTTGGCCAAGCACCTCGCTGTGGTGCTGGAGCGCCGCGAGTGTCGCGGCGATTACGGCCTCTCCGGCGTGCTGGTCGCGACGGAGTCGGGTGATGGTGCGTGATGCGATGCCGAGTAGTCGTGCGCGCGCTTGGTCGGATGTGGCTCCGACAATGCGCGTGTAGAGGTCGAATCGGTCGAGACGTAGCCGGACGTGGGGGCGCTTCACCCCGTCAACGTCTGGCCTTGTCCTGACCTTCATATCCGTGTTCACGTGTCCGAGATTACTCGGATATGCATGGGCTAGCAAGCGCTGTAGGTCACGCATGTCTAAGTTCACCCGGACGTATGACTAGACTCGGACATGCGTGTCTGGGTACCGTTACTTGCATGTCTCAGCGAGTGCTACGCAGGGCGCGGAGGTCGGCGATGACCAACCGGCCCATGCGTCCGCCGCCACTACTGCCACCATTGCCGCGCCTGCCCGCGTCCTCAGACACGCATGTCGCCTACCATGTCCCGATGGACAGTGAGCACCGGATCGATCGGGCCGAGTGGGCTGCGGTGGTCCGAGAGGTGCTGGAGACGGAGACCGGTGGCAAAAAAGAGCCGCTGGCCCGGCTCCTCGGTATCAACTCGAAGACGCTCCAGCGTTGGCTGAGTGAGGAGGTGGCTGTCTCTGAGGAGTACGTGCGCCTCGTCGCACGGACCACCGGACGTGATCCGATGGGCCTGCTCACGAGGGTCGGGTACTACCGTGAAGCCGATCTCACCGTCAAGCCTCCGCCGAACCCGCTTGAGATCGCGGAGGATGCCGCACTGAAGGTGATCGAGGAGAGCGGTCATCCGCCTCGGGTCAAGGCCCGGATGCGGGAGCGTCTATACGAGTTGCGCCGCCAGCGTCAGGCTGCGGAGGTTGAAGAGGTTCAGTGGTGGATTGATCACGCCAAGGAGGGGTAATGGCGTGGATCCGCCAACTCGACTCGGGTAAGTGGGCGGCGACGATCCGATACGGATCCGGACCAAACGATCGACTCACGGAGACCGATAGGTCCAAGGTGGTCATCACCAGGTGGGCCGCTGACCAGGAGGCCAGCCTGCGGCGGGGCGACTGGATTGACCCGCGCGCCGGCAAGAAGACCGTGGGGGAGTGCTGGGAGCAGTGGGGCACCACGTCCCGCCGGCTTGAACAGGCCAGCCGACGGCGGGACGAATCCCACTACCGGTGCCATGTAGCACCACGGTGGGCGGACGTGCGCGTCGGATCGATCCTCAAGCCGGATGTGACGGCATGGGTGGTCGAGATGGAGGGCGTACACACAGCGAGCTGCCGCAGCCCAAGAACCTGTCCCGGGTGTAAGGCCCCAGTCGGCGCGGCCACAATCGAGGGTGCGGTCGGTGTGCTCCGTGCGGTTCTCGACCTAGCCGTCGAGGCCAAACTTATCCGGGACAATCCAGCTCGAGGTGTCCGAAAGCCGAAACGCGACGCTCACGTTGACCGGGTCCTGGACCCCGATGAGGAAACAGCACTGCTGGACGCGCTCGATCGGATGTTTCCTGGCCGGGTTGACGCGGCCCTTTTCGTAGAGTTGGCAGCCGACACGGGAATGCGGTGGGAAGAGGCATCGGCAATTCCGCCATCGCTTGTCGATACGCGGCGGCAGCGTATTCACATCGCCTGGGTGATGGAGAGGGACGGTACGGCGCGGCCGTATGCAAAATCTGCTGCTGGTAATCGCTCGGTGACCTACGGGGACCACCTTTCCGTGCGGATGAAAGAGGCGAAGGTTGCAGCTCGGGAAGTGAAGGGCGTGTTTCCTGGTGACGACCCGGGCAGACTGATTTTTACCTCAGAGAATGGTAAGGAACTGCGTTATTCAAACTGGCATCGTCGGGTGTGGAAACCGGCGCTGCAAGGCATGCCAGAGCGGCAGATGGTAAAGGGGCATAAGTTCCGGCCAGCGGTCACGGGCGCAGACTTGGACGACCCGCAGCCGACTCCGCACGACCTGCGGCACACGTTCGGCACCCGGCTCGCGGACGAGGGGGTGCCGTTGCACGACATCATGGCGCTGATGGGGCATGAGGATGTGCGGTCAGCGCAGCGGTATTTGCATTCGCGGGAGGAAAGGTTCGACCGGGCTCGTCAGGCCTTGCGCCGGGCGCGTGGTGGATCTTGATGAGTCGCCCATGAGTCATGATCTTGATATGTCATGTTGAAACCGCCTAACTTGGCTTAACTCTAGGTGCAGGTCAGACGCATGATCGTCCCTCCGTGCCAGGTCAGGGGATTGGCTGGAATTCGTTCACACCGAAGAGGTCACTGGTTCGATCCCAGTATCGCCCACGTTGAATATTTGCAGGTAAGAGGGCCGGTTGGAGAGCTCCAACCGGCCCTCTTGCTATCCGGTGGTAGAGATCATGAGTCGCCTGTGAGTCGACGCCGCTGAGCCCCTGGTGGCCGACCGTCTGTGAGTCCAGCCTTGTAACCGGTCTCGAAGCCCTGGACCAACGCATCCTCCAGTTCGGCGGCAAGCTGTTCGCGAAGGTGAACCTCCAACAGGTGCCGCTGATCGACGACCGCCGTGCGCCTGTGCGCGTCTACTCGGGAGAGTTCGCCCAGGACGAATTCCCGGCGCCGTGCCTCCATGGCGTGGCCCATCACGTCGATGGCATCCCAACAGTGCCGGACCTCGTCCCGGAGCCACGCGTTCTCCTGCCGGAGGCGCCGGTTTTCCTGCTGGTACAGGCGTTCGCGCTTGCTGGTCATTGCGCGCTGGTAGGCGGCGGTGGCGGCGTGTGCCGCGCGGGCAACCAGTGGCATGGCAGGGCGGGGGTGGGGGTGGGAGGGATAGTTCACGCTGTCGAAGACCTCCGGTGAGTGCCGGTCAGGGCGTGCTAGTCGAACACACGTATGAATGAATGGGAAGACTCTTCGTGGGTGTGTCGATGGATCTTCGCCCGGTTGCAGGCGGCGATGGTGCGCGACCGAGGGCCACGACCCCCGCACGGAGGCCCCCGTCACCGTTGCTCGTGATCACGGATCAGCCCGAACAATTTTAGTAGCGTATCCATAGTCGACAAATCATATCGACGAATGATTTTGGACGTCCGTTGACGTTTTGAATGTCCGCTACTTCATAGCGGACAGCTCGAACCTGTTCGGAACCACCATTCCGTGGTAGGGCGTACCGCGCGACGCGCCGGAACATCCATACGGACAGGTGACGGCGTGACGTGCGGGCGGGGAGTACCGTCGATGGCGGCAGGGCGCCGGTTGTAGCGGTCGGCGCCCGCCACCCCAGACCGCTACCTGGGAGAACTGATGCCGGCCCGTGTTCCTACCTTTGTTGATCCCCGATTCCCCGCTGAGCTGGCCCGTATCCGTGGCGCGTCGGGCATGTCGATACGCGACGTGGCGCGTCGAGTTTTCTGCGGCAAAAGCTACGTGCATGACCTCGAAACAGGTCGGACCAGACCCACGGTCGAGATCGCTCGCCAGCTCGATGACACGTTACGAGCTGGCGGGAGGCTCGCCGCCATGGTCGTCCAGGCTCCCCTGGTCAACACCCCGGACGATGAGCAGCGGATCGCCTACGCGATTGCCGAGCCAACCCGACTGGATGGCACCACGGTGCGGCTACTCGCCGAGGTGTTGGCCAATCAGCGCCGCCTGGACGACACGCTTTCGGCGTCGCTTCTGCTGCCGGCGGTGATACCGCAATGGCAAACCGTGCGCCGCCTCACCGCCCAGGCTGCGGGCCCGCATGCCGCCGGCTTGCATGAGGTGACGGCGGAGTGGACCCAGTTCGTCGGCTGGTTGTATGCCGAGGCCCGTCACGACACCGAGGCGATACGGGTACTGATCGAGGCCGCCGACGAGGCGGACGCGGTCGACAGTGGTCCACTGGCCGCTCAAGTGGAGAACTTCCGCGGCTACCTGGAGCGTCAGCGCGGTAACCCGCGTGGGATCGTGCGGCACTTCCTCGCCGCTTACCACACCCCCGGAGCGGCGGCGTTGCAACGGGTAGGTGACGCGGTGCAAGCCGCCCATGGGTACGCGCTCTTGGACGACCGGGCTACCGCCGCGCGGCTGCTGGGCGAGGCGAATGACCTGACCACAGTGGCGGAGTCGCAGCCGCCGCCCGGGCTCGCGTACTGGCTGACGCCGACATTTTCCCGGATGAGTCTCGGCCTGGCCTACCTGGCACTCGGCGACAGCGCCACGGGTGTGGACAACCTCCGTGCCGGGCTCGCCGGACTGCCCGCGGACCAACGCGACGCGGAGTGGACGCAGGAGTACCGCGACGCGCTACTCACCGCCAGCTAACCGTCCGCAGCCAAACGCGGACACGTCGCGGACAGCGCCCATCCTGACAAGTAGCTCGGTGTCACCAAAGGATGATTCTGGGTGGTGACACTGGTGCCGTTGCCGCCTCGACCTGATCGAGGGGAGCACGCACATGATCCGGCTTTTCCGCAAACGCCGCCGTTCCGCGCGGTTGGACGCCACTGGTCCCGCCACGGTGTATTCGGCGCGGGCCGGCGCCTACCGCCCACTGTGGGACCAGCCGACGGTGATCCTCGATCATCGGCCGTTGATGACCCGGTTGGCCCGGCAACGGGCCTGCCGCCGGTGATGGCCACCCACGCCCGGCCGCACTCCGGCAGCCTGTCGACGGTCCAGCTACGCAACCGGATGATCCTGTCCGCCCGGCGGATCATCACCGAGCACTGGCCGCGGATCGACCGGTGCCCGATCTGCCGGTCCGCCTGGCCGTGCCCGCGCACAGAGACCGCCTACGACTACCTCACCACGGCCGGGCAGGGCAACTGGGCGCCACCGCAACGCGCCGGGAGCCGGCGTTGACGCCCGGCGACGCGACCATCCGCCGCTGGTGGCGGGACCTGCACGACCACCGCCAAGTCGACGGCCGCTGCCCCGTGTGCGGCACCCCGCGGCGGTGCTGGCCCTGGGCGGACGCGTACGCCGGGCTACTCACCCACGACCTGCTCGGTCCACCCCGCACTGATGTCCGGCCAGTCTAGCCCGTGGCAACACCGATTCGACTGGCAAACTCTCGTACGCCCGGGAGGCTAACTCGAGGGCATCCGGCTGTCCGGGTCGGCGAACGAGCGGGCGGACGTGTCAATCGACCAGCACAGATTGCTTCGGTGATGGCAGGCCGCGCGAGGTGGAGGGCCCAGCCGGGACGGACGGGGTCCCTGCGGAAGAAGGAGTCCCGGCAACCTAAGGCGGTTACCGGGACTCCAACGTTGTTGCCGCGGGCTCCTAAGCACCTCGCCCGGCATATCTCGCGTGGGGCTGGGGTCAGGACGTTATCTTGCTCGTCCAGCCTCCACCGTGCTGAGCCGTGAGGTTAAGTCGCACCCCAACGGTTTCACTAAAAACGCCGCCACCTGTGCGCGTGTAGCTTGCGTCAGCAACGCACTTTCCGGTGAACCCGTTCGCCTGGCGCGTAACGTATGACAGCTTCCCGTTTGAGAAGCCACCTATGCCGCCGTGGGTGAGTCCGCCGATGGAGTCAATATAACATCCATACACAGGTCCCAAGGCGTACCTGTAAGCCGCCGTAAAGCCTACGCTCCAGGTGATCGCATCCCAATCAACCCTGCAGTTCCTCCAAGCCTTATAGCTGACCACAGAAATGCTCTCGCAGCCGGAAATTCCCAGGAGCGAAACATCGCCAGTAGATTCAGTAGGGATCTCAACCGTGCTGACGTTGATGGAACCATCCCGATAGCGATACACCGTCTGCTCAACCCCATTGAGGGCTTCAGTTTCGGTTGAAATCGGGGCTGCGCCACTTTCCGAGTCCCAACGCTCCCCGTCGATAAACTCCTGAAGTAGTGCGTCCTGCGTCTTAGTCGGCACATCATACTTGGCGAGAGCCGTGCGAACGTACTCGATATCAGCCTTCGACACCTGCGGATCGGCGGCGGCTGGCGCACCCCCAATCAGGGATGAACCTAGCGATGCAACCAATGTCATTGTTGCTATCACAAGAGGCTTCCGAAGCATGTCTCTCCCAAGTTTAGAAACATTTCCGCGCTATTGGCGCCCGCTGCGCCCATCTTTGAATTTCTTTACTAGCCAAAGTGTGGACACGACCAAGATGGCAACGACCACTAGGGCCGAAGCGTGCCAGGGTTTCATATCTAAAGCACCTACTTCCTTTCCTTAGTGACGAGGTTGCGCCATATTGGACCGTAAGGGGCACCAGCGCCCTGCGAGAAAGAACGCTACGCCTTACACCTAATTCAGGCAACCCACGACCAATCGTAACAGAAACTTACTTTCGGTAACAAGGGGTAGATCCTGCGACATCAACGCCTCGACCCCTGCAGGGCATCACCGCTGATGCACCACGCTGCCAATACTCACATTGAGTAGTTAACTTTTTCTATTCTTTCACGAACAGTAGCAACACGTAGTCGCGTGCCAGTAAACCTAGAGGTCAGGGCGATTCGCCTAATCACGCGCTGTGATCCCAAATTCATATGTGATGTGACTCTCTAGCCTCGATGATTCGTGCGTCCAGCGGACCTGGAGGTGTGAGTGTGTAGCTCATCTGGAGTCGTAAGCTCGTCGTCGCCTGCCGGTGTGAGTCCGGTCCGGGTAGCTGCCAGGCCCTGTTTTCTGCCTGAGCCCAGCTAAAGAGCGTGTCTCGGATGGCCCGACACGACGAAACGCCCCGCCTGGCCTCACAGCCGGGCGGGGCGCTCATGTTTGGTGGTCGGCGCCGGCCGGGACGTCACCGGCGGCACCGCAACGACGACCCTACCCGGGCGTGTGCTGCATGGTGGCGTCGGTGAGCCGCTGCCGTGCAATCTGGGCGTAGTGGGCGCTGGCCTCGATCCCGATAGACGGGTGGCCGGCGTCGACGGCGGCAACGCCGGTGGAGCCGGAGCCGGCGAACGGATCGAGAATAGTGCCGCCGGGCGGGCATACCCTGACCAGGTCGGCGAGCAGGCTGACGGGTTTCTGGGTGATGTGCTGCCTGCCCTTGCGGGGCTGGCTGGCACTGTAGAGGCCGGGCAGGTAAACCGGGTTGCGGGTGGCGTCGAGCGGCCCGTGTGAGCCCCACAGCAGGAACTCGCAGTCGGCCTTGAACCCGCCGACACGCGGGCGGGAGATGGGTTTGTGCCAGCAGATGATGCCGCGCCATAGCCAGCCGCCGGCCTGCAGCGCGTCGCTGGTGGCCGGTAGTTGCCGCCAGTCGGTGAACACCAGCAGTGACGCGCCGGGCCTTGAGACGCGGAGGCAGTCGGCGAGGATCAGCGACAGCCATGCGGTGTAAGAGCGCTGGTCGCGGTTATCCCCGGTGAAATCCCGCAGCTGATGGGCGACGTCGCCGGAGACGTACTTGCTGCGGGTGGTGTGCTTGGTCCGGTCAGATTGGGTACGGCCGCCGGAGTTGTACGGCGGGTCGGTCAGCACGAGGTCAACGCTCGCGGCGGGCAGGGTGGGCAGGATCGTCAGGGCGTCGCCGTGGTGCACGGTCCAGGCGGTCATTCAGTTCTCCCGCGTTAACCCCGGGGGTGTCTGGGTGTCCGCCGGTGGTGGTGCCCCCGAGTCACCACCACAGGCGGGTGTGGTTACGTCGGCAGGACTACTGCTGCCGGGCGGCCGGCGCCTCATAATGAGGCGCTGCCGGCGCGCCGAGCAGCACGCCCAGCCGTGGCCAGCGTGCCTCGGCGACCCGGACGAGGGCGTAGTAGCCGGCCATCGCCAGCGCCACCACCCCGGCCGTGAGAGCGGTGCCCGAGTCGGCGTCGAGGACGATCCCCGCCTCGGCCGCCAGCCACGCGAGCAGGGCGCCAACGGCGGCGGGGACAGCGGTACGGATCAGGCTGATCAGGTAGTCGTGCGTCATCGGGGTGCCTCCTGGGCTCCTGGTTAGGGTCGGGGGATGGTGAACGTGCCGTCACTTCCGCACGCATCCGAGGTGCGTGAACGGCTGAGCAGGAGCCTGCTGTAGCACGGTCAGTGCTCGGCTTGGTCGGCGCCGGTGGCGTGGGCGATCCGGTCGATCTGGTCCTTGAGTGACTGGCCGCCGTTGGGGCGCAGCTCCTCTAGGGCGTCCAGGCGGTCCTCGATCCGACCGACCCGGGCCATGAGCCCCGGGCGGCCGGTGGGTAGACCGGGGCGGGGTGGCTCGCCGACGAGGTCGTCAACGAGCCGGGACACCTTGCGGCTGGTGGTCAGCGTCCCGCGGCCGGCGCGGCGGAGGACCTCGGCGGCGGCGCCGACGGCGACGATCACCGCCGAGATGTAGAGCAGCGTCTCCACCGTGGATCTCCCAGCGGGTTAGCGAATCGGGTTGCGGTAGGCGGCGTCCCACGTCTTGCGGCCCAGCAGCCCATCGCGGGTGAGGCCCTGGTCGGCCTGGAATGCCTTGATCAGCTCCCGGTACTCCGGCCCATACAGGCCATCGGCGCCGCTCTTGCGCAGGTACCGCTTGCCCTTGCCGGCGGGCCAGCCTCGGCGGGTGAGCTGTTTGGTCCAGGCGGCCAGCCACTGCCGGTCGGTCTTGCCGTTGAACTTTCGCCGGTAGTAGCCAGACACCGACCGATTCCCTCTGCTACGGGAGCCGAAGTAGTAGCCGCTCGGCAGAGGGAACGCCACCACCGGGCCGGGAGCCGGCCGCAGCGGCACCGGCACCGGCACCGGCGTGCCGAGCTCGTCGAGCCGCCAGTCCGTACCCCGCACCGTGTCCGCGGCCTGGGTAAAGTCGGAGTTCACGTGGCAGTGGCTCGTGTGCCGATTCGACCCGGTGTACGCGTGGGTGGCGAAGCCGTGGCGGCGGTGCCAGATCCGGCCCTGGTAAATGATGTACCGCACCCACCACAGCGCGCCCGATCGGGCGAGTGTCACCCACAGTTGCACGACCTGTTCCATCGTGACCCCGTGCGGGTCGTGCAGGTCGGCGTCGAAGTCTCGGGCCCGTACCTCGTCGAGCTGGTCGCCGTCGCGATACTCCGGCCGCCCGGTCCGGTCCGGGTTGTGGCTCGACGGGTAACCCTGGTGGGCGGTGTCGCCGATCGCACCGTCCGATCTGGTGTCCCGCCCGGGAAACCGCTTGTTGAGCTGATCACGGGCCTCATCCAGATTTGGTACTACTGTCCATATCATCGGTGTTCACCTCCAGGTCTGGCCAGTCGGTCTGCTTAGGGTCGGACCAGGGGTCCGGGAGCTGGATCCCGATGTGCTGCTCCGGGTACTCGTCCGGTATCGGATGCGCGGAATTGGTTTGCATTTTGCTCCTTGTCATGGGGACACCCATTCGGCTTCGAGCACGGCCGTGAAGCCGAATTGGTTGTAAAGCGAAAGCGACCCGCCGCTGTTTTGCCACACGAATATTTCGAGGTAGTCGCCAACAGTCAGCCTGATAAGCCCGGACGCTGACAGCCGAGAGCTAATCCCGGATGGCGTCGCCGGGACTGCGACTCCGACGCGGGCCGCAGTGCCGTCGCGATACACGACCAGCGCACGGGATCCGCTGGACTGGAGCGTGAACCCGACTGCGGCACCTACCCGGAAGAGGCCAGCCGTTCTGCAATAGATGCCACCGCCGACAATACTCGCCATCCCATCCGTGTCCTCACTGACGGTAGTAAGCGGCACCTGCGTGTAGGTGGCGTTAGGAATGGGGTCCGCGGCCATGGTTGTCATCAGACACAGCGGCCGTCCAACGATATCTGACCAGTAGGCACGGTCTCCAGCTGCCATCACAGCCCCCATCGTTTCGCGTCGGCCAAATGCACGGCTGTGCCGGCCGCTTGCGGTTTACTAATCCCGTTGACCGCGCGGACAACAGTGGCGGTCTGGGTCCACGGACCGGAGCCGCCGGGCGTGCTCATACTGGTCACGGTGATGCGTTCCCCGCCCACAAGCAGGTCGTAGGGTGTTGCGGTCGTCGACCATGTGTCGTAAAACCCTGCGACTGAGACCGTGATTGACGTGTCCGCAGCGTTGTGGTCGCCGTCCAGGGTGGTGGTGCGCGAGTCCCACCGAAATGATGGGTCGTCCCAGACGCCGACCTCCCAGCGGGCGGCGGGTTCGGTGGCCAGCTCGATCATCCACTTGCGTCGGCCGCTAATCGTCTCTCGTGCGTACACGATGGTCTGGTCGATCAGGTCGATCCCCGCCGCATCGGGGGCGTTGACAACTTGTATCCGTGACCCGGGCTGGCAGGCCACCCAGTCCCCGGTCAGCGCCCGCCCGGAGCGGGTGTGCAGTGGCACGGTGAGGCGATACCGGGTACTTGTCTGCCCGTACATCCATAGCCGCCAGTCGGCGTGATGCTGCAATTGGTCATCCGACGCCAGGTTGAGACGGGGGCTGGACGGGATCAGGCCTCGTTGGGTGATCGACTCCTTGTCATCGGCGACCGCACTGGAGCCACCGATTCGTGTGACTGTCCAGTGATTGCGCAGCTGCTGATCGTTGTCGGTTGGAGTCAGGTTCCCGCCGAGCTGCTGGTCGGCGGCATCGATGGTCAGGGCGACCGGGGCGGCGTATCGGGACCAGCGAGGCAGGTACGCCAACCCGAATTCGGACTCGTAGATGATGCCGAGGTCGACCTGTTCGCACTGCTGGTACAGGTCGAGTGGGGTGCCGTCTGGCTGTAGGCCCATCGCGGTCGCGCCCTCATCGGGGACTGTCGGCACCGACAGGGCGATGCCGTCCTCGGCGCACAGCCGGGCCAGCCGTAGGTGCGCCGCTTCGTCCGGGTGGGCGTCTACCTGGACGTACGTGAGTGGCGACGTCGCGCTGTCCCACACCCGCAGATGTCCCACGACGAAGTCGAGTGGGGCAGGCGAGGAGATCACGCGTTGGTCGGGGTTGAGCGCGATGGTGTCAACCCGGGCCAGGGTGCCGGTGACGGTCACCGACCCAACGGTGGACGATCCGGTCATGATCGTCACGTCGATGGACCCGCCGTTCTGGACGGCGGATATCCTGAGATTGTAGGGCCCGACGCGGCGTGTCGGCATACTCCAGACGACTGTC
Organism: Salinispora pacifica DSM 45544; assembly: GCF_000378845.1. NCBI lineage: Bacteria > Bacillati > Actinomycetota > Actinomycetes > Micromonosporales > Micromonosporaceae > Salinispora > Salinispora pacifica. Next base: position 12,457 of record NZ_KB905361.1, read on the forward strand.
GGCGACCCTGACGCGGTGTAGGCGACCAGATAGGTGCCGTAGACGTCGTCGTAGCTATCCACATAGTCCCAGCGCACGAACGTCCCGGCGGGTGTTGTCCACCTCAGGAGCACCACCGTGTCCACCGGATTGCCCGTCTGCCAGAACGCCTCCAACGTCCAGGCGACCGGGGCGGCTGTCCCGGCCGGCACCCGACCGGACAGGGAGCCGCCCAGGACCAGCAGCGGCAGGGGTTTGGTGCCGAACCGTTGGATGCCTCGGTCCACGTCCCCGGCGCCGAACTCCACGTTCCCGTCTACTTGCATCGGCGCTACGCTGCGGAATCCGGATGCCGCCTGCGTCGCGCCGGCCTCGTCCTCACATGGCCAGTAGGCCAGCAATCCGTCATTGGCGGCGACGATCCGGTACATCGGTGATCGGGCCGGCGGGGATCCGCGCCCCAACCGCCCGAGGACGCCCACCGACTCGATGCGCGTCACCGCGAGTTTGCCGGAGCGGCCCGGCCAGGTCACCGACCAACTCCGCACGTAGCCGGAGTGACGGTTACGCCATCCGGTCCCGTCTCCCAGGTCCACATCCACACTGACCGGCGTCCAGGTGCGCACATACGGCCAGTACGGAGAGGTTGGATTCCCGACGGTGAACCGGCCGTCGCCGTTGCGTAGCGTCAGCGCACACGTGGACGACTCTGGGCGGGTGGCGCTGGACTGGCGTCCCCATTCCAACTCGATTGGATCCGACGCCCACCAGTAGTTAGTCAGGTCCGTCCATGACCAGGTGGCGGGGTCGGCGGACAGGTCAGCGCCGAACGCGACGCGAATTCGTACAGCGAGCGGGTCACCGTCAGCCCAGCCCATACCGCCTCCTACAAATCACTGCCGATGGCCTGCTGCGCATTGCCGCCACGCAGGGCGACCTGCTCCCGTAGCGCCAGGACCAGATCCCCGCCACGAATCCGGAACTCGCCGGTGAGCAGCAGCCGGATCAGCCCGGCCACGGCCGACCCCGACGTGAGGGGTTGGATCGTGGCCCCGCGGTTGAGGTACGCCAGCTCGGGGCCGCGTTCACCGACCACGGCCAGACCTGGCGCGAGAGCAGTACCGCCCTTCGCCAGGTAGGGAATGTTCGGGGTGGACAAGGTGGCGCCACCCCACACCTGGCCCAGACCCGGAACGCTAACGCCCGGAATGCGGAAGGACAGCCGGTTCCATTTGCCGATAATCCAGTTCAGGGCGCTCTTGAAGGCAGCCTTGAACCCGTCGAAAAGTCCCCGCGTCGCCCGTCCAACCCGCCCGGGCAGCCCGGTCACCCAACGCAGCCATGCCGAGCCCTTATCGACGATCCAGTCGAAGACGGCGCGGCCCAAGTTACCGACCTTGCGCCAGGTCTCCGAAAATAGCGACCACCACGTCCGCGCCCCCGCAACGAGCATCCCTATCACCCATTCCCAACCGCCGACGATCCAGTTCAGCACCCATTCAGCGGCGGCCTTGATGCCACCCCACGCGGTTTGCCATAGGTCCTGAAACCACGTCGTTTTCGTCGCAATCCACATGATCGCAGCAACGAGGGCGATAATGCCCAGCACGATCCACCCAATTGGACTGAGAGCCATCACCACGTTGAGGGCCGTCTGCACCGCCACCCACGCCTTGGTGACCACGATGATCGTGCCGATCACCCCGGCGAGGATTCCCAGCCCAGTCGCCAGCGGCACCACCCAATCACTGTTTCGAGACAGCCAACCCAGCGTGTCACCCAAAGCGGTCAGGACCGTGCGTTTGAACGACAGCAGCCGCTGGATGGTGGTGTCCTCAAGCTTCTTGGATGCCTTGTCGCTGGCCCCCGCCACGCCATCGAGGCCATCGCCTACCGCCGACAGGTTGCGCAGGAAACCAGGGATATCTGCGACGTTGAGATCCTCCAAGGGGGTGCCGAACAGGGCGATGGCGGCGGTCGCCTGCTCGGTGGGATCCTTGATTGACAACAGTCCGGCGGTGATCTTCTGGAGAGCGGCGTGCGCGGTGTCACCACCGGCGAGGATCTGGTTGGACATCGTTTTGGCGTTCAACCCGATCGCCTGGTAGGCGTCCACCGAGGACGTCGACATGTCAGTGGCCAGGGCGGTGAACTCTTTAAGCGCGTCGCCGGTTTTGTCGATGCTGATACCGCCTTTATTGCTGGCGGCTGTCAGGAGCGCGAACGCTTGTTCCCCGTCGAACCCCAACGTCCGAAAGAACTGCCCGTAATCGTCTGCGGTCTCCAGGACGTCTTCTCGTAGCGCTATCGGCACCCGTTTGGAGGCGGCGGTGATCAGGTCCATGGCGTGGTCGGCGTCGCGCACCAACCCCGAGCCGATAAGCGTGGACGCGTACTGGGCAGCCGTAGCGACATCGGTCCCCCACGCGGACGCGTACGCTTGCACCTTCACGGTCATCCGCTCGATCGCTCCGGCGTCGTCTACCGCCGCCAGGTGCGAGGAGACCACCGCCTGCGTGGCTTCCATCACCTGATCCGCCGACTCGCCGAACCCACGGGCATATACCCGCCCGGCGGCCTCACCGATTGACTGCGCCAGCGCCGGATCACCCACCCGGGCGGTCAGTTTCGCGCGGGCGGCGTCCATGTGCAGGCCCTCGACCAGGCCGGCGCCGATTCCTGCGGCGAGCGCGGCACCCAGGACGGGGCCGTGCTGCTTGGCTCGCTCGCCGAGCTCCCGCATCTTGCCCTCGGCGGCTTTTATGCCCTTGGCGAAGTGTGTGTTGTCGGCCTTGAGATAGGCAACCAACTCGCCGAGCTTCAATGCCATGTCGGTCACCTCCAGCTGGGCATGCCTTGTGTACGGTGCTCGCGTCACCAGCGAGCTACGGAAGGTTGAAGATGAGTCAGAAGCGGAAACCGTCGACAGCCGTCGTCGTACTCAGTGCCGTCGCCGGGGCGCTGACGCTCGTGCTGTTCGCCGGTCTGATTGGCGGCCTGTTGTTCAGCGACGACGACACCGAACTCGAGAGCCCTCCCGCCTACACTGCGGTCAGTCAGGAGGGTGGGGACATTGTCGTCGAGGTGGATCAGGTGCTTACCGCCGACCAGGTAGAGGCCATCGGCGTCGATCTGCGGAGTAAGCAAACCAGGGAGACCAGCTACCACGTGTCCATCAACTGCTCCACCGGTGGCAGCGAGACGTCCGACAACCGGCTGGCCAACGTTCGGTTCGGGATCGGCACGCTCGGCAAGGCCCGAACCGGTCTGGACGACGGGCAGTTCGATGTCCAGATGAACCAGGACCGGACCTGCCCCGCATCGGCTCCCCCCGCCGTCAATGCCACAGGTCTTCCTATGCCCGACAAGGAAAGCTGGGATGCGTACATCGCCGCTCTCAAGGAGATCGACCCTGCGATTGTCGGAACCAAGGACGAGAGAACTTTGATCAGCCGAGGCCGCAGCCAATGCGGCAGCGTGAAGCAGTGGCCGGACGATCAATCTAAGCTTGTCGAGTTGACGAACCTACGGTTCACCGCACCCGGTTACTCTGAGGGGTTCGGCGAGGCGAAGGCCGAGAAGATCCTTGCCGTGGTGCGTACGTACATCTGCCCGACCTACTGACCTACCGACCAGGTACCTCGGGGAGTTCGGGTTCAGGCGCGAGGGCGCGGTAGGTGCGGGTGTCGGCGGTGAGTAGGCCGAGGATGCGTGTTTGGAGCCACCGCCAGGACCGGGTGCGCATCAGGGTGCGGTCTTCGACGTCGATGCCGTACACGTCGTGTAGGTCGGCCTCGATGAGTGCCCACTGTGCGAGCAGTTCAGGCCAGCTCACCGCGCCGTCCGGCGTCTGCTCTTGCGCCCGGGCGTCGGCGGGGATGTCGTACCACTCGTAGAGGCCGGTCGAGCTGTCGCGTCGGCCTCGGCCGTACGGTTCCCGCCAGTCCCGTTCCGGTTCGCCTGCCTGCGTTGGGCCCGGTTTCCCGGGCCCGAGGCTTCCGGGCGGCCCCCGGAGGTCCAGTACCGTTCGGCGGCGTCCTCTCCACCGATGATCCAGATGTAGCCGGTCTGCCCGCAGAACTGGATGTACGGGTCCTCGACGCCGTTGGCGGCCATCTGCTGGTAGACGTCGCCAAGGACCCGCTCCGGCAGGCTGAGGTCGCCGGGCAGCTGCGGTAGGGCCTCGATGCGGGCGATGGCGGCCTGTATCTCCTGCTCGTTGCTGGCGTTGTGTACCTCTCCGGTGACCTCGGCCAGGCGGCGGCACCACAGGCCCAGCTCGGCGGAGGGCAGCGGCAGCGTGTACTCGCGGCCTCGGACGGTCAGCGTGAGCCCTGGCGACCAGTAGGCGTCGAGGTCGTGGAGACGGGTGCCCATCAGGCGTAGGTGTAGTCGTCGGCGGGCGTGTCCGTGTTGGTCCCGGTCGTGGTGGTGACCTGGACTTGGACGGTGCCGGCGAGGCCGGCGGGCGGGATCGCCACGATGTGGCTGTCGGAGACGACCGTGTAGCCGACCGCCGGGTTCGCGCCGAAGTCGACTGCTGTCACGTCGGTGACGCCGTTGGGCCGGTAGTGCTGCCCGTAGACGTCTACGACCTGGTCAGATCCGGCCGTTGAGCCGGAGGTCGGGAAGATACTGGTGACCGTTGGGATGAGGGAGCCGGCGGGGTTAGTGATGTCGGTGAGCTGGCCCTGCCCCTGAAGCACGATGTCGATGGTCTTGCGGCCCTTACCGCCTGACGGCGCCCAAGACTTGACGTAGCAGCGGCCTTCGTGACTTTCGCCGTCGTCGAGGCCGTCGCGGTTGTACCAGCGGATTCCGAACTCGGCGTTCCCGGTGGAGGTGGTACGCAGCGCCTTGAAACGGCTGCGGAGGAAAGCCTGCACGGCGTCGATGGCGCTGCCCTGCAGGTTGGTCGACCAGGCGATTTTGGCCTCGATGCGCCAGTTGTAGCCGGTGACCTCCTCCCGCATCGCCCCGGTGTCGTCGTAGACCTCGTCGTCCTCGGTGCGCAGCTCTTCCAGGAGCTTGGCCTCCTCGATGCCCATGAGCTGCTGGTACGCGACGGCCGGGTAGGTGGCGGTGTCGATGTCGAGTCGGTGCGTGCGGGCCAGCTCGGTGACCCGGGTGGTCGGGGTGGTCGCCATGACGCGGCCCTGCCTCTCAGTCGGTGCGATTGAGCGTCGGGCGCATCGCCTCGACGTAGTAGTTGCTGGACGACTCCCACCGGCGGTTGGCGTCCTGGCCGAGGGAGGTGTGGTTGCGGCGGGTCACGTCCACGACCTGCACCGTGCCGAGGGTGGTCCGGCCGAGGCTGTCGAGCAGCTCGTACACGGCGTCGGCGATGTCCTCGACGCTGCGCGGGTCATCGGGTAGTCCCCGGCAGCGCACCTGCACGCCCACTGTGTGGTCGGCCATGCCGGGCAGGTCGTCGCCGAGCGGGTAGGCGGTGAGGGTGATCAGCCGGTCTGGCTGCTGCGGGATGGCGCGGATGACGATGGCTGTCTCGCCGGCCTGGTAGGCGCCGGATGTGCGCCAGGTTCCGGCGTCACCAGTGTGGAGTAGCTCGGCGAGGCCGGTCAGCAGTTGGGAGGTCCAGCCGTCACCGAGTGCCATGTCATCCCTTCAGTGGCTTTCCGGCAGCCTGCGCGATGAGGGCGAGCATCACGTCCCACTCCGTTGTCATCGGCTGCTCCAGGTACTTGGCTTGGCGGCCGTCGTCGTGCCGCAACGTCATATCCTCGTGTTGCCGGCCGGCGTATGGCCTGTCGTAGGAAACAGCGACGGTGCCGGAGCCGGGGTCGGTGGTGACCTCGCCCGACCGCTCCAGGTCGCCCTCCTCGTGCGGCACGAGGGTTGAGGACTCCTGGAGCAGGTGTTCGCCGGCGACCAGGAGGCCGTCCATGCTGGCGTCGGATAGTGCGGCGAGCACCCTGTCTCCGTCCCATTCCAGCCGGAAGTCGTCGGCCATCGGCTACTCCAGGTTCAGCTCGACGTGCTCCGGCAGGTCCAGGCCGTGTGCGGATAGGTCGGAGCGGGCCAGCACCCGCGACGTGCGCCCAGCCCAGGTGACCCGGGATCCGGGCGGGCAGACGGTGTCCGATGGGCAGTAGACGGTGGTGGACGACACCTGCTCGGTGCCGGCTGCGTCCTGGGTTTGCACCCGCACCAGGCGGCGGGACTGCTCCACCACGCACGGCGTGACATCGGCCGGGGCGGCGAGCACGTCACCGTAGGCGCCGGATCCCTCGTACGCCTGCACCGAGATGGTGGCCGGCGTGGGGATGTGAACGGCGATGAAGTCAGCCCAGTCCATGCCAGGGCTCCTGCGGTCCGTGCCCGGTCAGTCCGGCGGCCTGGAGCGCCTGCCATGCCTGCGGCCACAAGCCGTTGACCTTGCGCGCTTGTTGGCTGGATCCGCCGGCACCCTGCCCGCCACGCACAACGCTGACCTTCCCGATCGCGAAGCTCGCGGTCGGGGGCATGGCACCGGTGCCGGTAATGTCCCCGGCGGCGATCATCCCGGCGACCTGCTCACACGTGGCATCGCGTAGGGCGGCGATCACGTCCGCATCCGTCGCGTCGTAGACGGCGGTCAGCAGTGCCCTGTCGACATCCCTGCTAGCTCGGGTGAGCAGCAGCGCGGCGGACGCGCCGGACGGCACCGTCACCGGGTAGGCGGCCAACTCTGCCTCGGTTGCGTACGCCACGCTGCTGCCTCCTCACTCGGGCTTCGGCCCGTATTTCTCGATCAGGTCGGCCTTGGTGAGCGCCTCGGCCTCGTCCGGGTCGGCGTCGTGCACCCTGACCGCGTAGCCGACCCATTCGGCCTTGACCGCCGATGGTGCGGGCGGCTCGTTCGGCGCGTCGGGCTCGGCGGGGCTGACCTCGACCACGCCATACTCGTTTCCCAGGCCGCGTAGTGTCTCGGCCTGCACGATGTTGGGCACTTCGGCCTGCCCGTCACGGAAGTGCACCGTCCCGGCCTCGGTCCACACCTGAAGCTGCGGGTACCGGTCGCAGCGGAATGTCATCATGATGTCGCCAGGCCGGTGATCTTGCCGTGGGTCTTCTCGTTGCCGTACTTGAGGCCGACCTCGCCGTAGAGCTGGCTGCGGTCGTTCGCTCCGGTGCGGCCCAGCGGCTCAGCGAAGAAGTGCCCCTTGCCGGGGATCTCCTGGTAGACGGGCATGCACTGCTCCAGCGACACCGCAGACAGCGCGTCGGCGGGCATGTGCCGGTTGAGCATCAGGTTCAGCCGACCGAAGTCCGTCTCGATCGTCTGCACGTTGACTCCGGCGACGTTGCGCGACTGTTCCCGGTAGTTCTTGTTCGTGACGAAGATCGTCGTCAGGGCTCGCTTCTGGACGGCGTTGCACATCAGGGTCGCGGTCTCCGACTCCTGGATGCCGCCGTTCACCCACACCGACTGGAGCAGGTCGAGCACCATCGTCTCGGTCAGCGCAGCAGCCGCCGCCGCGACCACGTTGGTGGTGGTCGCTTCGAGGATGCCGCGCGTCTTGCGGGCGGTCGAGTTGTCCGCCGGCTTCACGTAGGTGCCCTGAATGAAGCTGTACTCGATGTCCCGCGCCATCTGCTTGAGCATCTGCTCGACCTGCCAGTCGAGCTCGTTGGTGACCGGGTTGGCTAGCGCGTTGTTGATGCCGGCCTTGGCTTGGACGGCGGCGAGCTTGGTGTAGGACACGCCGACGGTCTCGTGGTGGATCTGCACGATGTTGGACACGTTGGCGCGGACCCGGTTCTCCTCGGTTGGGGCATCCGCGCCCTCCAGCGCGGTGTTCTGCCCGGCCGCGCGTAGGTCGTAGGTCTGCCATTCGAACTCGTTGGCGTCGGTCTGCCCGCCACCGGTGAGCCCGCCGATCGCGGAGAAGAATGGGGTGTCGCTCGGGGTGAGCTGGTAGAGGACCCCGGTGTAGTTGGGCAGGTCATAGGTGGTGCCGAGCCCGGTGATGCTTCCGGCCACGGTGTGCTCCTTAGGTCGAGAGAGCCCTGGACTCGGCCGGGGCCTACTGCGGTTGCTGTTGGTGGGCGGCCGTCAGCTTTTGGTTCTGCAAGCTGATGACCTTGCGCCAGTTACCGGCCTTCTGCGCCTCGGTGATCTGCTCGTCGAGGCTCATCGCTGCAGCGGTCGGTGCGCCGCCGAAGTGGCCGCCGGAGCGGGCCGGCAGCTGCGGCTGGGGCAGGCCGGCGGGCTGGGCGGCCATCCACGGGTTCTGCGCGGCGATCGTCTGGATGGTCCAGGCGAGACGCTGCGCGTAGTCCGGGGCGGCCGGGTCCAGGCCGGCAGCGGCCTGCTGCCATGCGGTCGAGCCGAGCAGCGCGGCTGGGTTGACCCCTGCCTGCCCGGCGGCGGTCCCGGCGTGCTGGGAGGCGGTCGCGGTCCGCAGTTGCGTGTCCCGCTCGGACACCTGACTCCGGAGCCGCTCGATCTCCTCTCGGGCGGCCTTGGGTAGCCGGGACAGGTCGTAGCCGCCACCGTCGTTGTCCGGCTGACCGGCTGGAGGGGGCGACAGCGGCTGAGGCGGGACGAGGTCCGACGGTGCCGGCGGCTGCCCGGTCGGAGCGGGGGTGTACGGCGGTGCGGGCGGCTGACCCGGCGGCGGCTGCCATTCCGGGAAGGGCGGGCCCTGCCAGCCGGTCGGTGGCGGGGTCCAGCCTTGCGGCGGCGTGGGTGGCTGCTGGGGCGGGGTCTGCGGCGGGCTGCCGTACGGCTGCGGCTGCGGCTGCGGGGCGGACGGTGGGGGCTGTGCCGGCGACGCGGGCGGCGCGGCGGGCGGCGGCTGCTGGCCAGCCTGCCCTTGCGGGGCGGGTGGCTGCGGCGACGGCCCGGCGGGCGGCTGCGGGGCGGGCTGAGTCACGATCGACTCCTCGGGTTGGGTGCTGCCCCGGACGGTCCGGGGACGACTATCGGGCCACGCCGATCTGCTCGCGTGGGCGTTGCCGGATCAGCCCGGTCGCGTCGACGTGGGCGCGGATCGCGGCCTGAGCGGCGCGGACTTTCGCCGCGGCGGCGCGGCGGGCGGCCGGGTCGATCGCGGCGGCCTCGCGGAGTTTGGCGCGGCGCACCCGACGCTCCAGCTCCCGCAGGCGCTGCCGGTCGCGGTCGCCTTGCGGGTTGGCGGTGTGCGTCGGCGGCCTCGTGGCGCCGGGTAGGTAGGCGGTGAGCCGGTGCGTGCAGTTCGGATGCAGCAGACCGCCTCGGACGGCCTCGTTGACGCTGCCGGCCACCTCGACGGCGACGGTGTCCTCGGCCGTGGCCGAGGCGACGTGCTCGGTGCGTCGCCCGGCCGGCCCGGACCGGGAGAGCACCGTACCCTCCCAGGGTCGACACCTGGCGCACTCCTGCGGCGAGTTGCTGACCATGACCAGGTCCAGCCCGGCGGCGCCCAGCCGGTCCAAATGGCCCTCCACGAGGGCTTGGGCGACGGTGGAGCGGGTAGCCATCTCCACGTAGGAGGCCAGCTGCCAGCGGCGGCCGGCCCGGTCCACGAACCCAGTGATGCCGCGGGAGAGTAGCTGCTCCCAGGCGATTTGAGCGGCGCGTCGGCGGCTGGCCAGGCCGGCGAGAACGTCGGGCGCGGCGGCGTGGGCGATGACGTCCCGGTAGGCGTCGAGGGTCCAGCGCAGGATCCGCAGGTGCGTGCCCCGTAGCGTGCTAACCAGCGACAGCACGAGCCGGTTGATCGCGGCAGCGCCCGGCATGTGGGTGGCGACGCGGGCCAGCTCGGCGGCGAGGCCTGCCCGTCGGGCGTTGACCATCTCTTGCAGCCCTGGCGGCAGGTCGGCGAGGCCTGCGCGGGCGAGCCAGTCCGGGTGGGTGTCCTGCACGCGGGCCAGCTCCGCGAGCGCGTCTCGGCCGCCGCGCATCCACGCCAGGATCACCGCTTGGGCGACCCGGTCGGCGAGGGGCCCATCGAGCCGGTCAAGCAGGGTCTGCGCCCAGCGGCGCACGGTGCCGATCGCGGCGAGTTTCTCGTCGGCCCAGTCGGGGCGGTCGGGGCGGTCCATGCCTGCGGCGAAACGGCGGGCCAGGTCGGTGGCGAGCCGGGTTTCCAGCTCGGCGTACAGGTCGACGAGAGTGCGGGCGAGCTGGTCGGCGAGGTGAGCGCGCTCCGGCATGGCTTACCTCCCGGTGAACGTGCCTGGATCCTGCACCTGCTGGCCCGTCTCGGCCTGGATCCGGGCGACCTCCTTATCGACCTGGGGTCCGTCCCAGTCCGGGTTAATCAGCTGCACCAGCGTCTCCGTGGACGCTGCTTCGGCGCGGCGCAGTAGGTCAGCGGTGGTCGCGAGCCGCTGTTGATCCTCTTGCACACTGTCCGCGAAGGTGATCTTTGGTGGCTGCGGTGTCACCGCAGCACGAAACGCGGTACGGGCGATCTCCAACTGCGCGGCGATGACGGACGACAGGCCCGGCCGCCAGTAGAGGGCCTTCTTCGCCCGGGTCACGAGGCTGCGCCGTTCCCGGGACTGGATCTCGGTGGCGGTCGCCGCGGCCTCACCGGCGATGCCGAACGTCTGCTGGCTGTAGCCGGCGTCGCGGAGGATCTGCTCCAGCAGCTCGTTCGCCGACCGGGAATGCTCCTCGACGCGGATCGCGAACTGGCTGACCGTGATACCGGCCCCGGAGCCGGGCAGGTCATGCACAGGGGTGAACAGCCGCTGGTCGACGTCGAAGGTCGCGCCGCCGCCGGGGCCCTGGGACTGGAGCATGTACGACGGCACGATCAGCCGGCCCTTGGCCAGGTCAATGTCTCGCATCCACGCCGACCACACGAAGTCGAGCTTGTCCATCAGCGGCTCGACACCCTCGTAGTCGGAGCGGCCGAGGTTGGCGCCCGCCGGTGTCGCCCTCCACCTGCGTGACGGCATCTGGTTCGGGACATAGGCGGCGGTGAGACGCTGCGTGCTGGTCTCGATCGTGTCGCCGTTGGCGGTGACCTGCGCGGCGAGGCCCGCGGTCTCCGGATGCTCAGTCAGCGGCACTCGCCGGCCGAGGGCGGTCAGGCCGCCGACGAACAGGCCGTGGATGATGCCGCCCGGCTCATGTCGTTCTAGGTGCCGCATCACCTGCTGCCCGTCGGTTTGCAGCTCCCGCCAGAACGTGACCGCGTACAGCTGGTCATAGCGCCACTCAGGTACGGCCGCGTCGGCGTGCACGGAGGCAATCCACGGCCGGTCGGAGACGTCGCGGTCCCAGACGACGCGGAGGTAGACGCCGCCGAGCGCCGCCTGCACGTCCGCGGCGCACAGCAGCGCGGCTTGAAACTGGTCGCCGGCCTGCTCCAGCCATGCCGTCGTGCCGCTGTCATCCGTGACGACCTTCGGCGGCTCGCTGAAAAGCAGATCGGCGCTGGTGGTGGCCAGGTCGGCGGCCACCGGGATGTGCAGCTTGTCGGGTGGCTCGCCGGTCGTGGCGGGCCGCCCCCACCAGAGGCGGGCGAGCCACCCGCCGACGCCTCCGGCGTACTGAACAGGGCGCGGACTCCAGCGGGCGATGTTCGCCGCGTAGTAGGCGTGCAGGCGTTGCGGGTCGCCGGAGTACCAGGCGTCCCACTCCTCAAGCTGATTGAGGATCGGCTTGAGGTCGCGGGGTGGCCATTCGGCGTCGCCGTTGGGCAGCGGCACGGGGCGGCCCTCCTCGGGTCCGATGGTCAGCTCAGGCGTCGAGGTGCTGGACGGAGCGCAGCAGCGGGCGCCACAGCACCTCGGGGGTTTTGATCGCGTACCGGCCGGCATCCAACGAGTGGTCGCCGACCTTGATCGGCTTGTCCTCGCCAAGGAGGGCAGCTTTGTCGTCCCACACATAGCCGGGTATTTCGGCGATCCAGCCCTCGCACGACTCGTGCACGAAAAGCAGACCCTCGGCGAGCAGTGAGGCGATGAGTCGGATGCCGTCAAGGACGTCGTTGTCGGCGGCGACCGGCATGAGGCCGTCGCGGAAGAGTTGGTGGCGGAAGCCGGCGGCGGCCGGGTCGACGCACACCCACTCAGGCTGGACACGCATATTGTCGAGCCAGCTACGTAGCCGCGCCGAGTATTCGGCCTGGGTGAGCTGCCGCATCCGCTGTTTGGAGTCCCACCGCCACTCCCGGCACAGGTACAGGCGGCCGTCGTCACCGACACCCAGTAGCAGTCCGGCGAACGGGTTGACGTCTCCGTAGTCCACGCCGAGGGAAACCCAACGGGTGATGTGCGGTAGCTCGCTGACCACGTGCCTGTCCGGGTCCCAGCCTTCGTAGACCGCGCCCTCGGCCATAACCCACTGGCCGAGGATCATCCGCCGGTACCACAGGCCCTTGTACTGTCGTCGATACCGATTCTTGACCCGCTCGGATAGGAACGGGTTGTCATCGAGGCCGAAATGCCAGATCGCCCAGTCACCGTGCAGCCGCCCACCGGGGCGGGCTTCGTCGATGCCGTTGGCTTTCAGCCAGTGCCGCGGGTTGTCCGGGTTCGTGTTGCCGAACAGTTGGGCGCCGTCGAGAGAGCAGCGGGCGAGTAGCTGTTCGTGGAAGCTCTGCGGCATCAGCGACCACTCGTCAACGTAGGCCGACGCGCAGGTCATGCCGCGGAGCCGGTTTTCGGAGCGTTCGTCGTTGAAGGTGATGACCTCGATGGTGCGGCCGAGGATCGTCGCTGTCGGTGCTCCCCGGGTGTAGGTGGTGGCCTTGGACAGCGGGCCGAACAGTCGGGAGTCGCGTAGCGGGTTGAAAATGTTCCGTACGGCTGTGTCGTAGGTCTTCGCGCACACCACCAGATCGCCGCTGGTGGGAGCATCGGCTACCTGCATCAGCCAGCGCAGCAGCCCGGAGGCGGTCTTCCCGGATCGGACGGCGCCCTCGGCGAGGTTTACGAACGCGTTGGAGTCGACCACGTAGTCGGTCTGCTTCTCGGACAGGGGCAGGGCGCGCAGGTTAACCACCATCGGTGGACCTCGCCTGGTTGCGGGCGGCGCGTAGCTGGTCGCGCAGCTCCAACAGCATGCCCTTTTCGTCGTCGCTGCCGGCGGCCTTGTCGTACTCGGCCAGCTTGAGTGCTGTGCCGGCGAGGGCTTGGATCGCGTTGGCGATGTTGCGTTTGTCGGCGAACGGCGGCTCTTCCAACGTGGTCGAGTTGTAGTCATTTTCCCGACCGCCGAAGTTGTAGACCAGGGCCGGAGCGAACATCTGCGCCATGAGTTTCTGGGCGGCCTGGAGGGCGTCAACGTGTAGTTGTGCGCGGCGGGCAGCGCCGTCGGCTTTGCGCGCTTCGGTGGCCTTGGCGGTCGCGCCGGACCGCTCGAAGGACAGACCCAGCTCTTGAGCGAGGCGGCTGATGGTGCGTCCGGAGCGGCCGATTTTCCGGCCGATCTCGTTGCGAGACACGCCCTGGGCGTGCAGTTCGCGGACTCGGTCGTAGTCGGCCTGGGTGACTGGTCGGGCGGTCATGGTGTGTCGCTCCGTCCCGGGCCTTGCCCGGTCCGAGGTGGGGGGGGGTGGGCTTCGCGTGGGGTTGGTGCGGGCAGGCCGTCCCAGCCTGCGACCTGCCCGCCTCGCCCTGGTCGCGTTCCGGTCTGTGGGTACGCGAAAGCCCGGCGCCACTGAGTGGTCGGCCGGGCCTTGGGCACACTCCGCCTATGCGGTGGATGTGTGAAAACATGATTGCTCGGTCAGGTGGCCGCCGTCAACTCGACACGCGCCCGGCCCCGGCCGGTGGTTCGGGTGAGCATCTCCACGTGGGCGGCCTGGTCGTAGCGGTACCAGGTGGTGCCGCGTCCTTGCCCGGGTAGGTGGTGGGCGGGCAGGAGGCCGTGCAGCTTGTCACTGGTGCGGCGGGAGCGGCGGGCCCAGTCACGGACCCGGGCGGCGGTGATGTCGGGGCCGAGGGCGTGGGCGATCTGCGCGGCGGTGCCGTAGCGGTGGCCGACAAGACTGATCATGGTTCGAGCGTATGTCCCTACTGGTGCCCGGGGTCTGCGTTGCCCAACTCGGCGACGACGTCGGGCATGGCACTATCTTCAGAGTGTATAGGGGAGGCATCGAAGATGAGTGAAGCCGTCAGTCCTCGATCGCTAATAGCGCATTTTATGATGGCTACGATTCTTCGCGACAGTGAATATCGGGACCAGATCCAAGCGCAGCTGGTGTCGACGCGCTGGCGAGATGCGGACGGTTTGGTTAACGGCGCACTGGCAGTAGCGTTGGATACGCACTTTACGGCTCCCCCGACGCTGCCGGACGTAAGGAAGTTGTCTCGAAAGATGGTTAGGCGGTTCCCGGATCCTCGAATGAGTGTAGGGGAAGTGGAGCTGGTTTTGCGCTCGGCTCTCGGGGAGAGCGTGGATTTGTCTGCTATTCCGGAGGGGAGAGTGGTGGGGTTAAAGATGCTTATTTTTGCGGGGATTGTGCGTATGAGAGATTGCTCGATAGATGAAATCGGCAACCTGTTGATCGAGGCAGAGCGCTGGGCCTTGGTGCGTGGATTCCGACCGACGTTTACGGCGGATCTGTGACGACTGCATGTCGGGGCCAGATGTGCCGTACGCCCTCCACGCCGCCGGGGCACCGGCAGTCGGGGGTGTGTCGGCAGTCGGCGGCGCATATGACGGTGCGGGCGGTGGTGGGTCCGGCGGTGTTCGCCTCCAGGGAGCGTTGCTGGCATCCGGGGCAGTCGCCGGGTATCCGCGTGCGGTAGGGCGGCTGGTTGAGCCAGCCGCGGACCAGCTCGTCCTCGTCGGCGAGGTGCGAGGCGAGGAGGGTGAGGGCGCGGGGCGGCAGGGTGAGGGCGGGTAGGGCGGTGAGGATGCGTTCCAGCGGGTCGCGCCCGGCGGGGAGCCGGTACATGCCGGCGAGCCACGTCAGCCGGCCGTCCAGGCGTTGGATGCGCTCCGCCCACGTCTGGGTGCGCGGTGCGGGCCGGTCGGCGGTCAGCGTCGCGACAGGGTCAGCGTGTCCCCCGATCGGGTGGATGGTGCCGTGAATGGGGCTACGCAGGATCGGCGCGGCGGCGGTGAGGGTGTCGCCTCGGTGCCGGGCCTCGGCGGCGGCGAGCGTGGCGAGCTGCTGTCTGGCTGTGTGGATGGACCAGGCGGCGGCGGTGGCGTGGAGATGGTGCGGTGTCACGGCGCTGGTGCTGCCGCCGCACCAGTTGCTACTCATGCGTGAACTCCTCGGGGCCGGAACTCTGCCTGGGCTGGCATGATCGACAGCCGAACGGTCGACCTGGGCGAAGGGTGGAGCAGGAGGTCACGGATGACCTCCACGCGTTCCTCGGCGGCGCGGGCGGCCCGCCACTCCGCCGTGGAGTGGTCGAGGAACGCCTGCATCTCGGCTGGGGGCATGTGGTGTCACGGTCCCGCTCGGGGCCTACACGGGCCTGTGTGTGGCTCTCAGCGGGTGGCGCGGTGTCCTGCGTGCCGCCGGTGGCGGCGGTGCTGTGGTCCGGGCAGAGCACCGTGAGGCCACGCAGACGCATCCAGCCGCGGTCCTGTGGGCCGACATCTGCGCGATAGCTCCGGTGACATCCCGGGTAGACGCAGTAGCGGATCAGGGTCCCCACGTCGTGCGCGCTGCCGGCAGCGGAACCGGGGCGGGCGGCGTACCGCGCCCGTACCTCGTCGAGCTGCTCGACCACGTCGTCGAGGGTGGCGATCAGGTCGCGGGCGTCGGCGAGGGTGGCGCGTGCGCGGTGCCGCTGCGCGGCGAATTGGTCGATCAGCTCTTGGGCTTCGCCGAGGGCGGAGCGGGACCATGCCCGGTCGGCGGCGAGTTGGTCGATCAGCTCGGCGGCGGTGGCGAGGGGGCTGTGGCAGCCGGCGCGGTTGAGGGCGGCCCACACGTCGGTGAGCGCACGCTGCGCCTGGTCGCACTCGCCGTGGATGGGCAGGTTGACGTGCTGGGTCATGGCATCTCCTCAGGCGGACTTGCGGCGGACGATTTGGTTTAGGACGTCGCCGACGGACGACAGGCCCGGCACCCGGCCGGTTTTCCGTTCGGCGTGGGCGCGGTCGAGGGCCCGTTGGCGGATTTCGTCGGATGGCGTCAGCGGTGGGGGTGGCTCTTCGTCGGCCGTCTCACCGAGGGCGGCGGCGATGGCTTGTCGGCACAGTTCGGCGCCGCGGGCGGCCCGTGCGTCGCGGGTGGCGTCGTTTTCGTATCGCGATGGCAGGGCGCGGACCTGGTGGGCGACCTGGCGGCGCCGTTCGTCGCGGATGGTGTGGGTGTGGTGGCGGATGTGCGCTGGCATGATCCGGTCGGTGCTGTCGCGGTAGTGGCGTCGGAGGGCGTCGCGGGCCTCGGGGTAGGTGATGTCGTGGAGGTCTTCGTGCCAGGCGAGGACGTCGGCATCTCCGACGGTGCGTAGGTCGCGGGCTGCGGCGGCGGCGAGGATGAGCGCTACCTCGGTTTTGGTCATGACGCCTCCTCTGCGGCGTAGCGGGCGGCGAGTTCGAGGGCGGCACCGACGCGTTGGTCGGTAGTGGATGGTCGGGGAGCCTGGCTGCGTTGGGCGGTGAGGCGGAGTTGGTCATACCTTTCGCGGAGTTTGGGCATCGAGAGGATGTTGGAGCGCCAGAACTGGTCGTCTTGGCACCAGTCGATGCAGCGGGTGATCTGGTCGACGGTGCGGCCGTCGCGGTCGATGAGTCGTCGGGCGGCGTCGCGCCACGCTTTGGTGATGGTGGGGCGTTTGGAGCCGTTGGCTTCGATGCGGTCGGCGAGGTGGCGGCAGATCTGCTCGACGTCGATTCGGTCGGGGATCGCGACGTCCTTCGTCGGGTGCGACGAAGGAGAAGGTTCTACTGACGGTTCTATTGACGGTTCAAGGACGGTTCCGGGTGAACGCCGTTCGGGGGTGACCCGAACGGCGTTCGGGGGTAGGGGTGAACCGTGTTCGGGGGGCCGAACGGTGTTCGGGGGAACATCGTTCGGGGGGCGAACGGTGTTCGGGGGTGAACGGTGTTCGGGGGTAGGCATGACGACGCGGTAGCGGTTACAGCCCTTCGGGCCGCTGTTGCGCCCCACAACCAACTCGCCGAGCTCGACCAGACGGGCGATGGCCTTCTGCACACCCCGATCGGTCAGCCCGGTCTTACGGACCAACTCGGCCATGCTCGGGTAGGCATTACTGCCGTCATCCGCGGCGCAATCGGCGATGGCGAGCAGGACCAGACGGTCAGTTTTGGTTGACCGCGACTGTTCCCACACCCAGGTCATAACCCGGACACTCATCGATCCTCGACGTCCTATCTATGCGCTGTTCTGTGCGGGGGTGGTTGGGCCGGCCCCGCCCCTCCCGGGGCCGGCCCAACCGGTCAGGGGGTGGTCTTGTGGCGGGCGCGCTGGTCGAGTTTGCGGAGCCTCCAGTCCTCCCGCTCGGCGGTCTCGCACGGTTCGCACGGCTTTTCGTCGCGTTCTCGGTGCCGCTTCGCGGCGGCCGGCGTCCCACACGGCTGTGGACCGCGGGCCGGCCGTGGTGTGACTGTCCAAGCGGTTAGGTGCAGCCACGGCCGGTCGTCCGGGACGGCAGCGGCGAGGACGTACAGCAGCCGTTCCCGGTCGCCCGGGTCGGGCAGCGTCGCGGCGAGCCACCGCGCGTTGGCCTGCGGGTCGTCGTCGCGGACCCGCACGACCAGTTCGGCGGCGACGGCGGCGAGCTGGTCTACGTAGGTGCTGCTGCCCATTACGCGCCGTCCTGGAGCCGGTCCAGCTCGGCGGCCAGCTCCCGCCGTAGTGCCTCCAGGCGGTGCACCTCGTCGCGCCAGGCGGGTACGTCATCGGCCACGGCACGGGCGAGCAGGGCGGCATCTGGCTGCCGGCCGCCGTCGCGGGCGTCGGCGTACACGGCGTACCGGCTGGCCATGGCGTCCAGGTCCGGCAGGAGACGGGGCGGCCCGGCCGGGGCCGGCATGACACCGGCCCCGGGCTCGTAGCCGCCGCATCCGCACGTCGAGGTGGAGCAGCCGCCCCGGCGGCCGGACCGCAGTGTGTGTAGCGGCTCCAGGTGCCCGCACACGCACCAGCCCGGCTCCCTCACCGGCCCGCCGAGGGCGGCGTCGCGGTCGCGGGTCACGGCCGGCCCTTGCCGGTCACCGGGGCGCACGGGCACCCGCTGACATCCATCACCGCCGGCCCGGCGGACACCAACGCCCAGCACGGCAGCTCCCGCTCGGCGGCGGTAGCGCACAGCGGAGCGGAGCAGCATCCGCAGGCGTCGCAGCCGGGCGACGGCGGTCGAGCCCATACGTGCTCTACCTCGATGGCGTTGCCGTAGTACGGATCTGCGTGGCTCATTGGGCGTCGCCCGGCTGCGCCGCGTCCGGCCACTCCTGCTCGGCATGCCCGCTGGCATCATCGGATCGCGTCGGCTCTGTGGGCGCCTCGTCGAGTACCTCGCCGTCCAGGACGTCGCCCTGCGGTGTAGTGGCACCATCCGGGGCGTCCGTGGCGGATGCGACCCGGTGGGCCTCAGCCGCGGCGCGCAGTTGTTCCCGGCGGAACTCCGCCGATGTGGGCACCCACTTCTGCAACTGCCGCACCGCCGACTTGAGCCACATGGCGGCCTCGTGCTTCTGCCACGGGCTGTACTCGCTGGTCGCGCCCTGGCTGCTGGCCTTGATGCGGTCGATGTCGTCGCGGTTCAGCTCGACAACCCGGGACACCGCGCCGTCCTTCATGCGGGCGTAGGCGTACACCCCGACCAGGGCGCCGCGTTCGGCGTCGCGGGCGAACGGCTTGTATCGGTGTACCGGCACGTCGTCGATGCCGCGCTGGTAGCGGTACTCGTCGTTTTCTCGCACGGTCTCGGCGACCACCGAGGCGACCGCCCCGGCTCGGTACATCAACTCGATGTGCCCCTGGTAGCCGGTGATTCCTAGGATCTCCAGCCGGCCCTTCACCTTCCGCGGGGTGAGGTAGTACTGCTCGGTGCCGGGCTCCAGGCCCTGCCGGGCGGCGTCGAGTAGCGCGGCGAGGAACACGCCCGGGTTGTTCGCGGCGGCGAGCTCCAACTCGAACCGGCCACCGTCGCCACGCTTGCCGCGCTTGAGCGCACCCTGGGCCAGCCGAACCCACGTGGCCGGCTTGATGTGCGACGGCAATACCTGGGCGAACGACTCGGAGTACTGCGTGATCAAGCCGGCCGGGGAGTTGTCCCGGGTGGCCACGGCCTGTGAGACGGTCTGCGTCATCGCTTGCTCCTTGCGGGGGTAAGCCGATCGGTGGTGGAGGTGGTGGCGTACGCGGCGGCCATCTCCGGCTGGTCCGCCTTGAGGCGGACCGTGTCGACGCGGGTCACGTCGTAGACGGAGCGGGTGGCGACCTTCACCCCGGCGGCGTCGACCGCGGTGCGGTTCGCGCCCATCTCGGCGCGCAGGCGGGCTTCGAACCGGTCGCACAGCCGGGTAGCGGCCTGCTTGAGGGCGCGGGCTCGCCGGTAGCCCGCGGCTGTCTCGGTGCTGATTTCTGTTTGCTCGTCTACCAGGCTCGGGTGGAGGCGCTTGATCGTGGCGAGAGTGGCAGTGTGCTCATCTACGTCGGGCGGCTTACTGGCGTCGATTCGGGCAAGTAGCTGGCGGGCGGCGTCCCGCATTACGGTCAGGTCCCGCTCGTCGCGGCGGATCGGCCCATACGCCCGGAACCCACCCGGGCCAAGCACGGCTAGGTGTCCCTCGTCGACGCCGAGAACGTCGCACTGCCACAGCACCTGCGCGCGGTAGTAGACCGGGATGTCATCGGTGCCAGGCTCGCCCCAGCCGTCCCAGGTGCCGGTCCACTTGCACTCCAGCACCGACGTCAGCCGGCCGACGCCCGGCCGCACCCGTGTCCTAACGAGCCGGTCGGGGGTGGCGAGTTGCCACCGCCGGGCCTCGTGCGCGTAGAGGCCAGCCGGACGGACGTACATGCCTGCTGGGGTGCCGACGGTGTCGGCCCACCAGTCGGCGACAACCGGCTCCATCCGGCGACCAGTGGACATGTCCACGGTGTCTTCGGCGCGCCAGTCGTTGATCTTCCGCCAGTAGAGCGAGAACGGGCTGTCCCACGGCGACAGGCCGAGCACGGCACCGATCTCCGACGCGGTGACCCCGTCACGGCGCAGCGCGTGCCACTCCGGGTTAACGGGGTTGGCCTGCTCAGGGGTGAGCAACTCGACCGTGTTCATGACCGCCTCCCCGGAACTGCGCGTAGCTGCTGGCCGCCGGGTTCACACCCGGGATGCCGGTCGTAGACGCCGCGCTGGCCGTCGGCGCCGACGGTGGCGGCGGGATGCACCGGCCACCGGCACCCGCCAGCACACGGTCGCCCGCCGGTGATCGCGGCCTGGGTCGCGGCGGCGACGTCCGCCCATCGCCCGGCCCTCACCGCTGCCTCGCTTCCGGGTAGCGGTGCCGGCGGACTGTCCGTACCCGGACCGCCCGCGGCAGGTCCCCGGGCGTGCGCCGGTGCCGGCCCGCCACCCGCACCGGACGGGACAAGTGCGCGGCCATGGGCAGGACCAACGCGTCGATGAGGCTCACCGGCCCGCCTCCTCACGGCCGACGCCGAGCCGCTCCCGCGCGGCCACCAAACCCACCCGCAACTGCTGCGAGGTGGCGATCGCCTGGTCCCGGGCGGCCCGTGCCTGCCGCAGGTCGTCGGACAGCCCGCGGGCCAGGTCCCGCCACTGGCGGGCAGGTCCCGCCACTGGCGGGCCTGCCGGGTCCGCCGCTCGTAGGCGGCCGTCGTGGTGTCCAGCTCGTCCTGCAGGCGGGCACGCTCGCGGTCGGCCGCGTCCAGTTCGGCGGCCAACTCCCGCACGATGTCGTCAGTGGTCACGTCAGGCTCCAGATCAGCAGGGCGAGCAGCAGGTACAGGCCGACGCCGAGGGGCACCCCGACCAGCAGGGCAGAGACGATGCGGACGGTGTCCGCGTGCGGCGCGGCAGCGTGCCGGGGGCCCTCGACCGCCGGGCAGGCCAGACCGTGAGTGCGGCCGGGGACGGTCAGGCAGCCGGGGCACATGTTCGGGCCACTGTGGATGAGTTCGGGGTCGCGTCGGCCAGTCATCGCCGCCCCCACTTCGCGCGGCGAGCCTTCTCCAACGCGTGGACGTGCTCGCGGCACGGCTGGCACTTCTCGCCAGCCTTCAGATGCCGCCGGTACTGGCCTTCGCTTGGGCAGCCCTGCCGCAGCGGCGATACCCGCGGCGGTAGCGGCTCCGGTGGGGGTGCTTCGCCGGTCCACACCTGGGCGTGACGGTGGATGGTGTCGTAGCCGACGAGCAGGCGACCTACCCCGGCGTCGAGGTCGACCACGCCGCGCGTGCGGCGGGGCGCCTCAGCCGGGCGGGAGGCGACGTCGTCTGGCTCGTCGTCGATGCTGGCGAGGATTTGCGCGGCGGTGCGGATCACCGGGCCACCTCCCGCAGCGCCGGATCAGTCAGCGGCAGCAGGCCGGGGCAGTGCGGCGGCAGCGTCACCGGCATCTCCGGCGGCGGCGGGTACTCGCCGGCCGCTACACCCCGCCAGTAGCTGCAGGAGCCGTCGTGAGGCTCCCCGGGCAGATGCCCACACAGCGGGTCCTCGACGGTGATCGGCTCGGCGGCGGCGGCCGTGAGCGGCCACGTGGTCTTGGACGGCTGGCCGGCATCCCACTCGGCGTGCCGCAGCACCACCGCGTCCACCGGGTCAGCGAGGTCCAGGGCGCTCATGCCGTCACCG
>NZ_KB905362.1:0-14104 GCF_000378845.1 Salinispora pacifica DSM 45544
CTCCTCTGTTGAACACGCGAGGCCAGCATCACCGTGCGTTCGGCATGCGGCAGCCGGTACTCTGGCGCTCGCTCTTCTTGTTGGGGCAAGAACGACCCGCCTGCCGGTCAAAGCTGGGCGGGTCGTTGCTCTTTCTACCTCCGGTAATCGTGCAGCTACGGGATCCGTCAGTCGGCGCGTCGACTGCCCCCTGGTGGGGTGTACTCCTTGGTTTTGGCTGCCGCCGCCAACCCGCGCCCCAAGATCACGATGGCTGCCGACACGATGCTGCGATGTGTTTGAGCTGCGTACGCGCTCAGGTCCTCATATAGGTCAGCAGGTAAACGCCATCCGACCTGCTGAATGTTGTTCCGCCTAGGCATGCCAAGACGTTAACACGATGCTTGCGCTATGTGAACGCATCGACTAACGTCCGGAGTGGCCAAATTAGGCGGCTCCCGGGCCGGTGACGCAACCACCGCCGGGAGCCTTGATCGGACAGTGGAGGTCCGACCCATGGTTGATCGTAGTGGCGTGTGCCCAGAGCCGGATGAGGCCGGGCGAGAGCCGACCGTCGCAGAGCTGACCGCGATTGAGGCGGAGTGGCCGTCGATCGAGGTCGAGTTGGCGTTGCTGGATGTCGAGATCGCGGGGTTGTTGCGTGGTCCGGCTGCTGCTGAGTGGGCGTGGCGGCGGGCTCGTCGGTTGCGTCGTCAGATGCTGGTGGCGGCGTCTCAGCGTGCCGGCGGCCGTCTGGTGGTGGCGGCATGAGGTCGACATCGGATCGGGTGTTTGCCGGGGCGTATCTGCTGTTGGCGGCCGGTGTGGTCACGGTGGCGGGTGTTGAGGCCGGTCGGGTAGCGGCGTGGGCATTGGCCGTCGTGTTGGTGGGCCTGCCGGTGCTGGTGGCGGCTGTGTGGGCGCTGGCCCACTACCAGGCGACCACCGCTGAGGGCGTCGGCGCCGAGGGCGAGTCGTGAACGCGGTGGCGCGTCAGCGGATGCGGCACGCCCCGGTGGGGTGGCTGGTCGCTGCGGTGTTGGTGGCGCTGCTGGCCCTGGTCGCGCGTGGCGCGGGTCTGGTGCTGGTGGTTGTCGCGGTGAGCGTGGAGCGCGGGGCGGCGGCGGTGATCGCCGGTACCTGCTGGGCGGATGAGCACGTGTCGAGCCGGGCGGGCCTCGCGCCGCTGGCCAGCGATGGGAGGGCGTGGCGATGAGTCTCGGGATTTTCGGTCTGCTGTTGGTGGGTGCGCTGTTCGCGTTGTGCTGGCGTGCCTCGGGCCGGCTGATCGCTACGGCTGTGGCGGCGGTGCTGCTGGGTGTGGTGTTGGCGGGCAGCAACGGGCCGGCGGCGGATGTGTCTCAGTCGGTGGTGGCGGGTCTGCGGTCCGGTCTGGATCAGGTCGGCTCGGCGGTGTTCGGGGGTGCCGAGTGAGGCTGTTGGAGATGGTCCGCGAGTACGGGCGGGCGGAGCGGATGGCGGCCACGCTGGCGATGATCGGGTCGGAGGGCGCGGCGCATTGGCGGCGGGTCGCGGCGGATCTGTTCGCGGCGATTGAGGGGGAGATCGCTGGGGGTGACCTGTGAGCGCGATGGCTGTGCAGGACGGGATGGTCCGTCGTGGTGGCCTGCTGGTGCCGGCCGGTGTGGTGCCGATCCGTCCGGGTGTCCGTGTCGATGTGCCTGCCCCGGCGCCTGCCGTGGAGCCGGAGCCGGAGGCGTCTGCCGAGGTTGATGACCGTCCGGACGACCTGGGCGACGGGTCGGGTGGTCGGCGGTGGCGGCGTGAGCCGGTGACGGCCGATGAGCTGGCGGCCCGGTTGGAGGCTCGGCGGGCGCGGGTGGATGTGCAGCGCGATGACGAGCGGCAGCGTCGCCGTTCGGCCGCTGACCATCGGTTGGATCTGGCTGATGTGGATGAGCAGGTCCAGGTGGCGGGTCGGCGTCGTCGTGAGCGTGAGCGTGACGACGCCGAGCAGGCCGCGCTCGCGGCGCTGTATCGGCGGGCTGCCCGCTCGGGTGAGCGGGCGCGGGTCCGTGCGGACATCGGCCGGTCGGCGGAGATGCGGGCGTTGCGGGTGGCGATGGTGCAGCGCGGCGCCCTGGTGGTGGGCCTGCCGGTCCTGACCGGTTTCGCGGCCTGGTCAACGACGGGCGTCCAGGCGGGTATGGCCCGGCTGCTGAACCTGAAAGAGGGGTCGCCGGGGTGGTGGGTGGCGTGGCTGGTAGAGCCGCTGCTGATCGCGATCGTGGCCGGGATCATCATCGTGCGGGCCGTGCTGCGTACGGCCGGTGGTGACACGGACCGCCGCGCCACCATCGCCGAGTGGGTCGCCCTCGGGGCGAGCATCGCGCTGAACATGCTCGGCGGATGGCACAACGTCACCGGCTGGGTTGATGCGGCCGGCGGTGCGTTGGGCCATTCGGTCGGGGCGCTGGGCGCGGCCGGTACCGCGTGGCTGATCGGCCTGATCATCGACTACGCCAGCCGCGCGAAGCCGTGGGACGGCGCGCCTCGGCTGGCGGAGTTGGATGTGCTGCCGGGCGGGCGTCCGGACGCAATCAGGCTGGGAAAACGCGCCCCGGAAGACGGCGACGAGGGTGCGCTTCCGGAAGAGCTTCCGGACGATGTTCGGGCGCTGTGGGCGGACGTTCAGGAGGCGATTGGAGCCGGTGTGCTGCCGGTGGACCCGAGCGCTTACGCGATCCACAAGCACGTGATGGGTGGCCGGGGCGACCGGCAACGGTCGACACGAGTCGCGGCGCTGGTGGCTGGGTGGCGGCCGTGAACGGCTACCAGCCCTACCGGGAGGGCGCCGAGGTGTGGTTGGTGCCAGTGCTGATGACCGCGCCGACGGCGGCGTATGGGCTGCCGGCGTGCGAGGTGGTGCGGGTGACGGCGGTAGACCGGGTGCGGGTGCGCCTGGCCGACGGCACCGAGGTGGAGACATCGACGCGCAATCTGCGGCGGACGCCGCCCGAGGAGGAGCCGAAGCCGCCGCGAGCACGCGAGGACAAGCGCCGCCTGGCGCTGCCTCCCGGCTACAGCGAGCCAACGCTGTGGTGACCAACTAGCCCCCATGTTTCGCGGGCCCGGCCTCACGGCCTGGAAAACCGGCCGGGCCCGCTCCCTCACAGAAGGAGACACCAGCATGACTCACCCGATCTCTGCGGTTGGCCCCGACCACCAGGAGCGCGACATGACCGACAACGTGGTGCCGCTACGGCGGCCGAAACTGGACGCGAAGGCCGCTGAACTGCGGGCGGCTGGCCTGATCGGTGCCGGTGCCGGTGCTGTGTCGGGTGAGGTGTTGCCGGCGGAGGGGTCGGCGTGGGACCGGGTACGGGCGGCTGCGCAGGGTCCGGTGTTGCCGGTGTGGCTGCGGGACCGGGCGGTGGCGGGTCAGCGGGCGCGGTGGCTGGTGCTGGCGGCGGGCCGGTACGCGGCGCGGGGTGCGGTGGCCAGTCCGGTGGTGGTGTGGCGGTGCGCTCCGCCGGTCGGGCGGGGGATCCGCCGTGCCGTGCGGGCGTGGCTGCGGTGGGCCCGCGCCAACGCGCTGTTTGCGGAGGCGGCGGAGCTGCGTCAGGAGGGTGTGAGCACTGCGGCGTGGGAGACGGCGCGGGAGCGTGCGCGCCGGTCCCGCAAAGGGCGTGGCTGGGTGGCCGTGCTCGGGGTGCCGGCGGCGGGTCTGGGTGTGTGGGCGGTGGGCCTGGCGGTGGGTCCGCTGCTGTGGGTGGGCATCGGATCGGCTGCGGTGCTCGCGGCCGGGATCGCGGGCCGGCGGCCGGGCGAGCAGATCCTGCCGTCGGCGGCGGGGCCGGCGCGGCCGGTGGCCCTGGGCATGCCGGCCGGGCAGCTCCACGCGACGATCACGGCGGTCATGCGGGGGCTGCGCCTGGACGTGACGGTGCTGCGCTCGCAGGCACATCCGTGGGGCTGGGATGTGCAGGTCATGGCCGGTCAGGCTCTCGGCAAGGTCGCGGACAAGGTCGACGAGATCGAGGCGAGGCTGCGCACCCGGGCGGGTGCGGTGAGCGTGATCCCGGACCCGCAGGACGCCGGCATGGCCACACTGCGGGTGGTGTGGGCTGACCCGTACGCGTCGATGCCGGCCCCGGCGCGGATGCAGCCCCGGTCGATCTCGGCGCGGGGGCAGCACCCGATCGGGCGGATGCTCGACGGCGCTGATCTGCGGCTGCCGCTGCTGGCGCACACCGTCTACGTCGGTAAGAGCCGGTCAGGCAAGAGCAGCGCGGTGTGGACGGTGTTGGACCGTCTGACCGCCGCCAATGACGTGGTGGTGTGGGGTGGTGACCTCAGTGATGCTCCGGCGCTGAACATCTGGGGTGACTGCGTGCAGCACTATCGGTCGTCCGTGGCCGGGCTGGACGGGCTACTGCGGGCGGCGATCGCCATCGGGATGGCGCGGGCCGCGGTGATGGGCCGCCGCCTACGACCGAGCGCCGATAGCCGGCCCGGTGAGGACGTGTCGGAGAACTGGGAGCCGACGCCGGAGGGCCCGGCGCTGGTCCTGGTGCTCGACGAGTACCCATTGCTCGTGGAGGCCGGACTCGGCCCCCTGGTGGAAGAGTTCTTGCGGACCGCCGCGAAGGGCGCCGGGTTCGCCCACATCGCCAGCCAGCGGGCCGGGCGGACCGAGATGGGCACCACCACCATCAAAACCATGGCGGTCAGCAAGGTGCTGCTGGCGTGTGAGGCCGGGGACATCGAGATGCTGATGGGGCCGGGTAAACGGGCGGAGGGGTGGCGGCCGGACCGGCTCAAGCCGGCCGCTGACGGCAAACCCAACGACGCCGGCAGGTGTTTCGTCGACGGGCCCGGGCACACCGAGCCTCGGCTGTCTGCGGTGTACCGGTTGAGCGCGACTGAGGTCCGTGACCGGGCCATCGAGCGGCTACAGCACATGCAGGCCAACGGGCGGCCGACAATCGATGAGGCGACCTGGACTGCGGCGGACGCCTACGCCCGACGGCGGTGGGGTGTAGGCATGGACGACCTACTCGCCCCTGACGACACGACCGCCGACGACGGCGCCCAGGAGCAGAGCACCGTGCCCGTGGTGCTGGCTGACCTGAGGGCGGTCCTGGTCGATGCCGGTGCGGACGCGATGCACACGCGCGAGGTGCTGCCGGCCCTCGCGGACCGCGATGACCGCTACGCCGGATGGTCGAGCACCGACCTCGCCGACGCGGTCCGCCCGACCGGACTCGCCCCCGCGCAGCTACGCAACGTGCGCGGTGTGGCCAACGCCAACGGGTACCGGCTGGGCGATATCGACACCGCCATCGCCCGCGTGAGGGCCGTCTGAGGCGGCCCTACCGGCCCCTCTACCGCCGCCATACCGCCTCTACCGCGTAGAGCTCCGGTAGGGCGGCCGGTAGAGGGGCCTCTACATGTCCTGGCCAGCCACGATCAGCCCCGTGTGGACCGGTAGACACCCACCCCTGCCACCCCCCGTGGGCCCCGAAATCCGGGCCTCGGCGGGGTGGTGGGGCGTGTGGGCGCTCGGAGGGTCTACCGGTCTACCCGGTGCTCGTCGACGAGCACCGGGACGGGGCTGGTGCTGCAACTACCCCGTCCGGGCCGGTCACCGTGCGTCGTCGTTGAGGGTGGCGATCAGCTCGGCGCGGAGGTGGTCGCGCACGGTCGGTGCGGCGGCGGTGGCGGCGGCGATCAGCTCGGCCAGGATGCGGTGCCGGGGCAGCATTCCGCCGAGATCGCGGTGGAGGCGGTCAACGGTGTCGTCGAGGGCGGCGGCGGCGGCAGTAGCGACGTAGATCGTGTGTCGGGTCATGCCGGGCGGTGTCCGCCGCCCGGTTGTAGGAGCTGGGTCCGCCTCGTGTTGGACACGCCTCCGACGCGTGTCCGTCTCGGGTCGGCGCTGACGTGGAGACGTGTCCGCCACGGGTGTGGGCGGTGGCGGAGGTGTGTCCGTCACCGGGTCGACCGGGTCGGCGTACAGCTCGTTGAGTACGGATGCGGCCGGCGGGATGTCGACCTGTCGTCGACGGCCGCTCATGACGGGCCGACCTTCCAGGCGAGTCCGAGTGCTGGCACGAGTGCGGCGGTCAGCCGCCAGTAGGACTCGGTGACCGGGTTGGTCGGGGCGTAGTCGATGAGCGGCTGATGCTGCCCGGGTGCCTCGCCCACGCGCACGCTGTGCGGCACCTGGTGCACGATCGCGTCCGGGTACTCCTGGGTTAGTCGCGCGTCCAGGGATCGCGACAGGACGGTGGCGCCGTCGGTGTCGGCCATGACCACGGCCGCCGTGACCATGGCCGGGTTGAGCCTCCGCCGGATCAACGCCAACGGTTTGGCCAGCTCCGCCGCGCCGACGTAGTCCAACGTTGACCCCTTCATGCTCACCGCCACGTGTGTGGCGGCGGTCAGCATCGAGACGGTGACCAGGCCCATGCTCGGCGCCGCGTCCATGATCTCTACGTCGACATCATCGGCGTCCTGGTCGTACTCGGCCGCGAGCAGCGTGTCCGACCCGGGTGGCCGTTCGGACTCGACCCTGCCCAGGGTGTCCAGGCTCGGCACGATCCGCACGCCGGGCACGATCGTCGGCGCGGTCGCCTCCCGGATCGTGCAGTCCCCGCTGAACACGTCTAGCAGCGTCGGGTAGCCGGCGGGACGCTGCGGAGTCAGCCAATACGTCGCGGAGGCGAGTTGCGGATCGCCGTCGGTGATCCGCACTCGCACGCCCCACGCGGCAAGTGCGGCGGCGAGCTGTACGGACGTGGTGGTCTTGCCTGACCCGCCCTTGCGGTTGACCACCGCGAGGCGTCGTGGTGTTGGTGCGGTGCGGTAGACGCGCAGCTCACGCCACCGATCCGGGGTCATCTCAGCATCCATCAGTGCCTCTCATACGCGGGTAGGAGTGGTGTCAGCCTGCCATCCGCGCCGTGTCCGACGTGTGTTGGACACGCCTCCGCCTGGTGACGGGCACCCGTAGGAGACACCCGTACGTGATGATCGCTCGCGTGACGGATGAGGTGCCGACGTATCGGCTGGCTGTGATCGGGGAGACGGGCGCGAGTGCGGCTGGTGGTGTCGCGGTGGCGGAGCCGGAGTCGGGGCGGCGTGAGCCGTCGGGCCGGTGGCGGCGGTGGGGTGTGCTCCTGGCGGTGCTGCTGCTCGTGCCGGCGGCCGGGGCGGTGTGGTGGGTCGGGCGGGGCACGGTGGAGGCTGGGTCTGGCGCGGACGCGCCAGACGCCGCCACAACGGGCTGGATGTTCGCGCTGCAGTACGGCGATGAGTCCAGCGCGCGGCGCCACGTCGACTCCGCCGACGTTGACGACGTGTGGGAGCGGTGGGCCGCGGACCTGACTGACGCCGGGGCGACGCTGACGGTGGGCGCGGCCCCGGATGGCACACCGATGACGACGGTCGTCGACGGCGACCGGGCCACGATCACCGAGTGGTGGCGGATGGTGCTGCACGCCGACGGCGCCTCGTACGGCACCGAGAGCCGGGCGTGGACGTTTGAGGTCGTCCGTCGGGGCAACGGGTGGTGGATCACCTCGGTACAGCCGCCGCCGTGGTGCGGTCCGGACGGCTACGTCCGCTGCTGATTCGGCCCGGTGCGTGGGTCAGTAGTCGTTGGAGTTAGCCACGGCTACCCACGCACCGGGCCGAATCACGCACGCGATGCCGCCGCCAGCAACGGGGGAGCTGGCGGCGGCATCGCGCGTTCAGAGTAGGTCGTCGGCGGAGACGCGTGCATTTTTTCGCCCACCGGACGTGGCCGGTTAGACTCTGACGAGTCCCCAAAGGGGACTCGTCAGGGGATCGGATCCGGACCACGCCCGCATTACCCCTGCTGGCCTGCCCCGTTTTGGCCGGCTATCTGGTGATGTCTGCGGTTGCGCCGGATCCGGAGCGATTCGCCTGTCGGGCGGCGATCCGGTCCAGGACAGCATCGCGCTCGGCGTCGGTCAGGTCGTGCCGACCCGCCCACGCTGTCAACAGCCGCGCGGCGGTGTCGATGTCCATGTCGGCGTGCCACGCGTCTAGTGCGGCCACCGCGCGCTCGATCCGCTCCTGGTTCAGGATGAGCTCCCCATCTCGGCGTCCCGGAGGCGAGCGCGTAGCGCCTTGAGATCGCTGTAGATCTCTAATGCCTCGACGTACCACGGGTCGCCGATTGCTGCTTCCGCTCCGGCGGGCAGATCCCGGCGGCGCTCCGCGTCCTGGCGCACCTCGTCACACCAGACGGTGACAGCGCCGAGCGCATCGTCCACTGCGGCCAGTACGTCTGCATGCCGCGTCATCGTGTCTCCTCCGTAGCTGAGTCCTGGCTGCTCATCGGGAGTTCTGCACCAGCCGCAGTGTCGGCACCGCTGACGGAGTCGGTCGCGCCGAGCATGTCGGCGAGCAGGTCTCGGTGGGCGGCGAACACCTCGCCTCCGTGAACGGCGCCGAGATGGCCCGTCAGGGTCGCGTAGGTGTCGGCGCGGACCCACTCGGCATGCCGGGCATCGTCAGCTCCGGTCAGGACCGGGAAATCCGCTCGGGGGCGGGCAGTCAGCCGGGCCACGGATGGCGCGGTCGTCATCCACGCCTCATCTGACGCGCGCGGATCAGGTACCACTCGGGCCGGCAGCGCCTCCCAGGCCACTCCGTCTTCCGGGCAGAGCAGGAGTCCGGTTTCCTCGCCCAGCTCGCGCACGGCGGCATCGCCGGGCGTCTCGCCTGGGTCGACGTAGCCACCGGGCAGTGCCCAGCCGTGGCCGTCCGCGCGCTCGACCATGGCGATCCAGCGGCGGCCGTGCTCGTCGGTGGCGATCACAATCGCGTCCGCGCACCGCTGCTCGCCCCAATGGCCCAGCTCGTTACGGCCGTGGCGGATACCGGTGGGTCCGGCCGGGTTGACCGGGCGGCCGTTGATGACCTGGAACGGCACCAGGGCGTGAGCCTGACGTACAGACCAGTCGATCTCGGTGGGGTCCATGGTGGGGTCGGCCCAGGCTGCGCCTGCCCGGATGCCCTCAAGGACGCTGGGGTCGGTGTAGGTGTCGATGTAGCTGGTCATTCCCTGCTCCTATCGGCCGTGGTTGGGCCCGCCTGCGACGGGCCCAACCCATCTCGGTCAGATGTTCAGGTCGCCATCGATCCGGTCGTGCTGGCGGCCGACCCTGGCGTTGCCGGAGCGGATGTTGGTCGACTCGCCGGACCTCCTGCTGTCTCCGCTCTCGCTCTTGCCGCCTTTGATCTGGCCGGCCTGGATGGCGACCCGGTCGTTACCGCTGGCGATGTTGCGCTTGCCCATGACTGGTGCTCCCTCGGTGTCGGGTCGGGTGGTGGCCCGGCGCTCGGCGTCGCCGGGTGCGGTGCGGGTCACGGCGTCACGGCGCCGCTGCGCGGTGCCCCTCGGGACACTGGTCGCGGCGGCGAGGTCGCCGTAGGAACCGCCGTGGTTGGCGTGGGATCGGATGGCGGCTGCGGTGGCCCCAGCGACGCGATGACGCAGTGTGGCCAGGTCGCGCAGGAGCCATTCATCCCACCGCGTCTCGGCGGTGACCGGCTGGTCCTTGAGGCTCTGCCCGGTGCCGGCTGGCACGGCCGGATCTCGTCCGGTCCGCAGTGCGGCCAGTCCGACCAGCAGTGTGTCGATCGCCTCGGCCAGCTCGGCAGCGTCGGTGCCGAGAGCGTCGGCCTGGTCAGCGGTGAGGCTGATGACCAGATCCAGGCCGCCCCGGCGGGCGTCGTCTCCCTCGCGGTAGGTCAACATCGACTGTCGCCTCCCTCCGTGGTGTATGCAACTGCATACACCGTATGCGAGCGCATACAGCTAGCGCAAGGGATTCGCAGTGTCGGCCGGGCGACAGTTGGCCGCCGGTTTACACCAGAAGGATGTTTATGGTGCATGACCAGGGCATCGAGGGCTGTCTGTGGCTGCACATACACTCTGCGGTCATGAAACTTCGGACAGTCGCCACTGCGGTGGCCCTCGCGGCAGTCCTGGGCGCGACCGGATGCGCCGCCTCGTACGAAGAGCGGATGCGGCACCTGGATGAGGTGTCAGCTAAGGGCATCGCGTACCGGGGGCAGCTCTACGAGCAGGACACCGAACCGTCAAGGGAGGCGTGCACGATCGGCTACGACCTGCTCAAGAACACCCCACCGTACGACCGAGATGGACCTGACTCCATATCGAAGGCGTGGAGCGATCAGGTCAAAGAGGCGTACATCAAAAGCTGCATGACTGGCGAACTCAAACCCAAACCCGACGTAGACGGCGTCGATGCGGTCACCTCCGTGCCCATCACCGCCCCGCCGGACCCCGTCGCCACCTCACCAACCCCCTGACCAAAACCAACGACAACGGGGCCTACAGCGGTTGCTGCGGGCCCCGTTGTCGTTGGTTTTGGTCTGAAAGCTATCCGCAGGTCAAATCGGGGCAAAACTATCTTTCGGATCACTCGAAGAAGTCCGTGGTCGGTGTGGCTGGTTGCCGGGTGTCGTCGGCTGATCGTGGCGCGGGTACCGCCGGGGTCTGCGGTGATGGTGCCGGCGGTGTTGGCGCTGGTGGTGTGCCGTCCCGGCGCGGGTACAGACCCTCCACGCTGGGGTCATGCACCGGGGAGTCGAGCCAGGGCACCTGAATGCGGCACAGCCGGCCCGCGATACGGGCCACGGCACGACCACGGGGCATGGTGTCGGCGCTGCCGTCGTCGTCCACGACCAGCCGCCAATCACCCTCGAGGACCATGCGTCCGCCCTGCTCGGACATCCACCCGACCGCCACCCGGTCCTCCAGCTGGTCACGGATCGCGCCGGGGATCGCGTCTTTGGCATCAGGTCGTTGGGTGACGGCCACGATGGTAATCCGCCCACCCCGCGCCATCCTGGCCAACTGGTTGAGCGGGTCCAGGGCCTCAGGCACCTCGTAGAGGATGTTCTGCACCTCGTCGAGCACGATGCACAACCGCGGCGCGGTCATCCGCTCGCTGCTGCGGCCGGACTCGAAGGCGTAGTCGGCCTCGTAGCGCTCGCGCATGATGGCCACCAGGTGATCCAGGGCCGCCCGCCACTGCTGCGGGCTGCGGGCCACGACGAGGACACCGTCTCGGCCCTCCAACGAGGCGTAGTCCGCGCTGCCCTTGCCGTCGAGGATCATCACGCCGGCCGGGAACGCGCCACTGGACAGGCCTCGCACGACGATGCCCCGGGCCAGGATCGTTTTGCCGGAACCCTTAACCCCGGCGATGAGCAGGTCGCGCTGGGCGTCGGGATCCCACACGCGCAGCCCGATCGGGCTGTCGTCAGGGCCGATGACGTGTGCGTCGGCGTGGACCATCGCGCACGCCCCCACCACGATGCCGCCCACATCGGGCCAACGTCCGTCCACGATGCGATCCGGTAGCGGCGGCTCGGCCACCAGGTCGACCGCGCGGGCGTTGTCAGCCCACCGCAGACCCCACACGCGCGGGTCGTGGCGCATCGCCCACATCAACGCACGCTCGATCCCGGCACGCCGGCCGGGCTCGGACACCCGTAGCTGGTCGGGGTAGTAGGCGGTGGCCGACATCAGCCGGTCACCGTCCCACACCGCATCACGGATCACCCACGTCCCCGAGTGCGGATCAAACTCCCGCGCGGCGCCGACGAGGTGCCCGACCAGCCACCGCAACACCACCGCCCGCTGCCGGGCCTGCCGGGTCACGGCAGCCAGCGCGGCCAGCACTGCGGCCGTGGCCACCGCCACCACCAGGCCGCCAGTAGCGGCCAGCAACACCACCAGCTCCGCCACCGCCGCACCCACCAACGGCGCGGCAGCGCTGATCGCGGACGCGAGGCGGTCCGCGGCGTGCCGGGGCATCGGCAGCCACCACCGCACAAACCCGGCCGACACCGACCCACACGCCCACACCAACCCCCACAACACCACCGCCACCGCGCCCAGAAACAGCGGCGTGGACACCAGCGTCCCGGCCGCCTGCCACGGGTCGGTGACCAGGGTGACGGCGGTGGAGGCGACCGTCGCGACAGCTACCGTCGCGGCGAGCAGGATCGCGGCGTGCCGCACCGGCCGGGCGCGGACCTCCACCCACACCGCACGGGCCTCACCGCGGACCTGATGGACCAACGCGGCCCGCCCGGTCACGGCATCCTCGCCGCAACACCCGCAACGTCATAGGCCGCCCGCTCGTGGTCACGCTCGCCACGAGGTGCCTCGTTCGGTGGCCACCCGGGCGGCCGACGGCGCCGCAGCTCCGCCGGGTAGTCGGCCAGCTCGCGGCGGCCGTGCCGGTCCGGCGCGATCAGTCGCGTGCTCGGCCAGCGGCCGATGATGGCCACGCCGACCTGGCGCGGCACCAGCCAATCCGTCAGCCGTACTGACGTGCGCTTGCCGTAGCGCCACCCCACCGGCACCCGGATCATCTCCACCGCCAGGCGCCGGCGCGGGTAGTCGGCCATGAGCGCCATCGTGGCCTCAATCTGCGCGGTCACCCGGGCCACGTAGGCGCCCACCGCCTCCACATCATCCGGATCCGCCAACCGGGCGGCATCATCACCCGGACCGATCGTCCAACCCGTAACCGCCGCCTCACCGACCCGCAGAACGCCGGCAGTCCACCGCGCACCCGGATCAATGCCCAATACCGCCACATCGGCGTGATCGGCCATACCAGCCTCCCCATGATCGCGCCGACGACCGTAGCTCGCAGCAGCGAGGAGACAACAACCGGTTACGCCCGGTCTAGCTCCCGGTCCTTGACCACATCGGTCGTCGCGCCGTTGTCCCACCGCACGGTCGCACCATCGCCCGTAGTCCTGATGACCCTGCCCGCATCACCCGGCCACGCCGACCCACTCGACCGATGGATAGCCGTCGTCGCCCGCACTCGCTGACCCACGCTGAAACCCATGACCGGCACCGTAACCAAACGCCACATCCCGTAGAGCGTCCTAGGCAGCAATAGAGAGTGCGGGGCCAGTCACAACCTGGCCCCGCACTCCGCCTATCCGTTGATGCGCTTTTGGGTTTAGCGCTTAGAGCCGACAGCAGCGCGTAGGAGCGCCGAAAGGCGTGGATCCTGGCGAGGTATCGACACCCGATCATCTGACGCTGCTACGGCGCTCTCAGCGGGCCGCACGGCCGCCAACGGATGACACTGTGGGCATCGATACGGCGCCCCGTCATCGGTGACCCGCTGACGAGTGCGCTCATCACACCCGCCGCACCAATCAGGACGCACACCCACCGCAGGCTCCACCGGTACCCGCCGGGGCGGATCGGCAGGCAACTCCGCCAACCGCAGGCAACTCCGCCAACCGATGCACGTACACACCCGTCGACCGGGCAGACGCCAGATCACGCGTCAACTCCGCACTTACACCCTCCGCCGACCACCCAGCCGCCAACCGGGCAGCCACCTCCGTCACCAGCGTGGCCCGTAACGACGCTCCAACCCGACTTCGCCCCACCGCCGGGAGAGCGTCTACGACCGCCTCAGCGGTAGACCGATGCGCATCGTCGGTCGACTGGGGTTTCTCTCCTTCGCCCCCTCCTCCTTCCATCCCCACCGACCGCGTACGAGCAGCGGAGGAACCTACGGAGGAGGAAGGATCTTTCTTCTTGTTGGTCTTCTCTTCCTTAGATAGTTCATGACCCGCCATGTCATGGCGGTCCATTGAATGGCGGTCCATTGAATGGCGGGTCATGAAGTGGCTCTGACCTGCGGTTTCTCGCTCTTCGGCCTGGGCAGCCTTCGAGCCGGGGTGTGGCCTTCGAGCCCTAGGCGTGCGAGGTGGCACCCAGGTGTTCTGCTCGGTTGGAACGGGCTCCGGGTGTAGCTCGTAGACGATGCCGGTGATGACGCCGAGGTTGTTTCGCTGGCGCTGTCGGGTGAGGTACCCACGATGCTCAAGTTCCCGCACCAGGGCGTCGACCTTGTTGTAGCCCGCCGACGTTCGTTCTGCGATCGCACGAGCCGTGAACTCGAACTCTTCGTCGTGCGAGGCGATCCAGGCGACGAGCCCGATTAGCTCGAACGACAGGTCGGGGGTGCGGATGATCGAGTTGGGGACTGAGGTCCACCCTTTGGCCTTCCACTGGGCGGACTTCCGAGCCGTTGTCGCCATGCGGTGCGTG